>OZ253554.1:0-5542455 GCA_965262675.1 Terriglobia bacterium | reverse complement strand
TGTCGTCATGCCCTGTTCATAATCTTCGTTGAACACCCAACGCTCAAGATCGATCGCCCGGAGGATCTCGTCGCGATGGTGTCCCAAGACCACGATGACGTCATCGAGCGATGAGGCCCTGACCGAAGACAGGACGGATTCCAAGAACGTCGTTCCGGCGCTTGAAAGCAAAGCCTTCGGGCTTCCCATCCGCTCGGATTTACCCGCCGCAAGAACAATCGCCGGTATCAAGGTGGGATACTCAATGGTCTAGCGCGCGCACTCAATGGGTCCGCACATGCACTCAATGGGTCAGCGCGTACACAATGAAGTTGGTGGCGAGGCGATAGGCGAAGCCCGAAAAATGGTGGGGGTACCGTGGATCGTCGGCATGCTCATAGGCATCGCCGAGGTCCGTATTGTGGTTGATCACGGCGATGAGGCGTCCCTCATCGTCCCAGATTCCCTTGCAATACGCCTCGAATCCGTCCTGCTCGATGACCACTCCGGTATAGACATAGTTAAGGCTCGGAACCTGGACTATTTCCTCAATGTCGTAAAACGCGTGGAAGATCTCATGATCCATGGGGATATCGCGGATTTCCGCGCCCGGTATCACCTTCTCGATTTCCCCGAGGAAACGCTCCCATTCGAAACTGCCCCAGAAATCGTCAAGAACCCAAAAGCCCCCGCGGTTCAGGTACTCCCGCATCATGAGCGCGTCGGTATTGGTCAACACCATCTGCCCCGGCTCACTGGTGTAGATAAACGGATATTCGAACAGCGCGGGATCGTTGACCGGTACCACCCGCGCATGTTCTTCGAGGCGTACGTTCGAAAGGCGATCCAACCCCATGATCAAGTGCCGGTCTCCCTCCGGCCAGTCGGTAAACCAGTTCTTGATATACCCGGGAATCTGACCTTTATAGAGCAACCTGGCGAACACGAAACGATCGGTCGGCGAAGTGTTCTGATCGATGTAGAGTATGTCGTTGTAGTGACCGGTCATCCGACCGGTAATCGGAAATATGTCGGTAGAACCCAATCGAAACTCGATCTGCGCGAACGCGGTGACTGTCAGCAGGCCGCCGGCAACCGCAAGGACCAGCCATACGGTCCGGCGTCGGCTCACTGCGCCTCCTGAGCCGTGACCGTCTGATTCAGGTACATGCTTTTCAAAGTGTAGTAAAAGGGTATCAGGAAGGCGATCAGCAGAATCAGCGCCGCCACCCTCATTATTAACTTGCGAAAAGGATGGTCCGTCAGAGGTTCGAAGAAATCGTGGATCACCTCGTGGTCCTCGCAGAAATCGCCGTCCGGCAACACCTCTTCATTGCATTGGATACCCGACTCGTAAAGATGGGCGCATCGCTGCATAACCAGACCATGATAGTAAAAAAATCAAGCGAGGCATCTTTTTTCGGTGTCAATTCTCGGGGTGAATGCCGGAGCGGATCACGCCTTCAATACTTTTGCTTAGCGACTTTGGAATATTTCGTGTCAATTTTCGGGAAGTGCGGAAGGCCTCAAGACTGAAGCGAATGCCCCAACCGAGTTCATACGAGCGCATCTATACGGTCGTGGCCCAGATACCCCGGGGCCGGGTGGCCACCTATGGCCAGATCGCAGAACTTGCGGGCCTCCCGGACGGCGCCCGGCAGGCGGGCTACGCTCTCAGCGCGCTTGGCGAGGGGACTTCCCTGCCCTGGCACAGAGTGGTAAACGCACGCGGTGAAATCAGTGCGCGTTCGGAACCCGGGTGCGAAAGCATACAGCGAATTCTGCTCGAGCACGAGGGTGTGAGGTTTTCCAGCGGCGACCGCATCCCCTTGGGCAGGTACCGCTGGAGACCGGAGGGCTGACCCCTATTCACTGGGCTAGAGTGAATTCGTCTTCGCCGATTTCACTGGGCTGCATACAGCGAATTCGGTTGCACCGAATTCGCTCGATGGAAGAACGTGATTTCGTCTTCGCCGAAATCACTTTTGATGGAAGAGCGTGAATTCGGCGGAGCCGAATTCACTTTTGATGGAAGAACGTGATTTCGTCGAAATCACTTTTGATATAGTGAATTCGAATGAAGATATCCGCCAAGGACGAATATGCGTGTCAGGCCGTTCTGGAGCTTTCGCTCAACTACGATCCCGACCTTCCCATTCGAGTCCAGGACATCGCCGAACGGCAAAACATCCCCGTCAAGTTCCTCTTTCAGATCATGCAGATTCTGAAGCGCGTGGACATCGTCCGCAGCAAGCGGGGCACGGACGGCGGGTACGTTCTGGCGCGGCCACCTGAGGAAATCTCTGTCGGAGACGTGATCCAGAGCATCAGCGGCCCCTTCGTTCAACTGTCTTCCAACGGCGAGGGCGAGAACTCCCACCAATTCAAGCCGATCTGGAACAACGTCGACCAGGCGATCGGATCGGTTTTGAACGATGTCAGCTTCGCCAAGCTCGTTCAAGATGCCCGCGTTTGGAACCGCCAGGTCATGTATCACATCTGACCCGCATCTTCCTGCGATTTCCACCGATCGTTTGCGCGTTGGTTCAATTCGGTGAGAAACCTTCCAGGCCTTAACGCGCTTACTTCCAGTTCAATCAGAAACCTTCAGGCCCCGCGCTTATTTCCAGTTCTGTCAGAAACCTTCAGACGCGCCGCGCTTGATCCGGCGTGAGGAACACGCCGCTACGCGCCCGGCGCCAGGAAAGCGCCGGAGAACACGCCGCTACGCGCCCGGCGCGAGGAACGGGCCGTTCCTCGCGCCGGTAGCTCCCGGTTCCTTCAATTTCAATTACAATTCTCCCATGCGAACGATCCTCCATGTCGACATGGATGCGTTCTACGCATCGGTGGAGCAACGCGATCGTCCGGAACTGAAGGGGCAGCCCGTCATTGTCGGAGCAGATCCAAAAGAAGGCGCCGGCCGGGGCGTCGTTTCCGCGTGTTCCTACGAAGCCCGTGAATTCGGCATACACTCGGCCCTTCCCATCAGTCATGCTTGGCGCCGGTGCCCCCAAGGCCGGTACGTCCGTCCGCGTTTTGAACGATACCAGGAAGTTTCGGGGCAGATCATGGACGTTTTCCGCCGCTACACCGACATGATTGAACCGTTGAGCATCGATGAAGCATTTCTGGACATCACCGGTTCGATCGCACTGATGGGACCCCCCGAGCAAATCGCGCGGGACATCAAAATCCAGATAAAGAAAGAAACGGACCTGACGGCATCGGTAGGCCTTGCTCCAAACAAGTTTCTGGCCAAAATCGCCTCGGATCTGGAAAAACCCGATGGGATGGTCATCGTACCGGTCGACGACGTCGAAGGGTTTCTCGGCCCCCTGCCCATCTCGAAAATCTGGGGCGTCGGTCCCAAAACGGCAGCGCGCATTCGCAAACTCGGTGTCGAAACCGTCGCCGAACTGGCGGCCGTTCCCCCAGCCACTCTGGAACACGCACTGGGTTCGACGGGTCTGCATCTTTGGAATCTCGCCCATGGAAACGATGACCGGCCCGTCGTATCCGATTCGGCGCCAAAGTCGGTGAGCAGCGAGACCACGTTCGCCGAAGATACCGACGACGAGGACAAGCTCAGAAGCACCTTGCGCCGACTGTCCGATCGGGTTGGCGCCCGGCTCAGAACGAAACGCTATCGCACGAGAACCGTGACGCTCAAGCTGCGTTACGCAGACTTCAGGACATACAATCGACAGGTGTCCTTTCCGGAACCGACCGACGACGGAGACGAGATCTTCCGCCATGCGCGGAACCTGTTCGGCGGGTTCCGGCTCGAACAACGGGTCCGGCTGATCGGTGTCGGCACGGCGAATCTCGTGGGGCATGACGAGCAAGCGCCTCAACTCGATCTCTTCGCTTCAGAACCGGAGAACAATGACAAGCTCTCTCACGCACTGGACGAGATCCACAAACGGTTCGGCGACCACTCGCTTCACAGAGCATCCGATCTATGATGACGAAATCCGCGAAGGGTTCGGGGAAGACTCGCTTCACGGGGGATCGAAACAATTGTGACGAAATACACAAAGGGTTCAAGGACGCCTCATTTCACAGGGGATCGAAGCTATCGCGATAACATTAATCTTTTACTTGAATTTACGCAGGTAACCCCATGATCCAACTCTTTCTTGTAGTCATGTTGATTCAAACAGCCACAGCCGAATCGCGGCCGTTGCAGGATCTGCCGATGGACCCCCGAGAAACCCAGGCAGTGGTCGAGACAACTGCCGGCAATTTCGTTCTCGAGTTCTACGTCGATCAAGCGCCCAACCACGTCGACCACTTCCTGCAACTGGTTCAGGAAGGCTTCTACAACGGCACCACGTTCCACAGCATGTTCGAACACGGCATCATCCAGGGTGGCGATCCCAATTCGAAGGAACCCGAACGGCGCGCCGAGTACGGCACCGGGGGCTTCAACATGGGACTGGAACCTGAATTCTCAGACATCGACTTCACCGCGGGTACCGTAGTGGCCACGCTTTTGCCGGGTGATGCGGCAAGCGCCGGATCGCAGTTCTTCGTTTGTATCGGGGACCAGCCTCAGTTCACGGGGCAGTTCACGGCGTTCGCTCACGTCGTGGAAGGGATAGAAGTGGTCGATCGGATTTCATCGACGCCGGTCGACGACAGCCAGATCGCACTCGAACGCGTAGAGATTCTCGGAATCGCCCTGCAGCCCATTCCCCCGCCCCCGGTGACGCCGTTCACGACCGAAACCGACGAGGAACTCGTAAATTTTCGCGTGATCATGGACACCGCGTTCGGAGAGATCGCGATCGAATTTTTTCCCGACGCCGCGCCGAACACGGTCCGGCATTTCCTGCGTCTGACGGCGTTGGGCGTTTTTGACCAGACCGCCTTCCATCGAGTGGCGCCCGGCTTCGTGATCCAGGGAGGCGATCTGAACACGCGAACGGAACTCTATTCGCCGGAAGCAGCCGAATGGGTGGTCCCGATCGCGGCCGAACTCAGCGACATCCGGCACGTCGCCGGGATTGTCTCGATGGCCCGCGGCGAAGAACTCGACAGCGCTCTGACATCCTTTTTCATTGTTCTGGATGACCAACCGCCACTGGACAACTTTTACACGGTTTTTGGAAGTGTCGTTGACGGCATGGACGTGGTCGAAACGATTGCCGCGGTCGAGACCGAAGGTGAGACGCCCATTGAGCGGGTTGATGTTTATTCCATGCGAGTGGAACCGATCAATTGAGCTTGCCGGCAAGAGGTCGGGGACCGCTCGGAAGGTTCACGCTTCGGCAACGTCTGAAGATCGCGTGCGTTGCCACAGCCGGATACTGGGCCATCGGCCTGATCTGCAGAACCATTCGATGGGAAACCGCCGGGCTGGAGTATCTTGAGGCCATCTACAGGTCCGGAAATCGAGCCATTTTTACCTCATGGCACGGTCGGATCTTTCCCTCAATCTGGTACTGGCGTCACCGGAGCATCGCGGTAATGACCAGCATGAATCTGGACGGCGAGATGATCGCGCGTTGCATCGAACGTTACGGATACGGCGCCGTAAGGGGTTCGAGTTCCCGCGGTGGATTGCGTGCCCTCGCGGAGATGGCCGGCGAAATTGGCAACGGAAGAGACGCCGGGTTCACGATCGACGGGCCGCGCGGCCCCCGCTACGTCGCGAAGCAGGGACCGGTCCTTCTGGCTCGAAAGTCCGGAGCGGCCATCTTCTGTTTCCACATCTCCATGAAACGCCGGATCCAGTTGAATAGCTGGGATCATTTTCAGATCCCGATGCCGTTCACCCGTGCGAAGGTATTCATGGCCGAGCCCCTCTGGATTCCGCCGGACACGGACGAGAACACGGTTCGCGGGTACCGCGATCGGATGCAGGGAATCCTGGACGAACTCCAGGAGCGAGGAAACGACTGGGAAAAATCGGGTTGACCACGCGTCCGCGGCGTGGCGGCACGGTTGGTTCGGGGTGCAGCCCCATCAAGTTTCAGATCGGTCGAGGACTGCCATCGGAAGGCGATTGGAAGGGTTGTGAATCCGAATCGCGTGGTGTACCTTAAAAATGCGGATACATGACAAAGTTGATTGACTTGGATCATTTTAGTTTCGAATCATTGGCGAGGACAGCATGAGCCCCAACTTCAGCGACCTGCTTTCAAGCGTAAAACAGGAGATCGACGAGGTCAGCGCACCGGAAGTCAACGAGAAATTGACAGGCCCCCGCGATTTCTCATTGCTGGACGTACGCGAGAAAGACGAATGGGACCAGGGCCATATCGATGGCGCCCTGTTCCTTCCGCGCGGTTTCCTGGAAGTCAAAGTCGAGAAGCTGCTTCAGGACAAGGAGCAGCCCGTGATCGTCTATTGCGCGGGCGGAGTCCGCTCGGCTTTTGCCGCGAAGAGCCTGCTCCAACTCGGTTACACCAACGTGCGCTCCATGCGTGGCGGCATGCGCGATTGGAAGGACAACGGCTTCCCGACGATCGTTCCCGAAAGCGTCCAGAAGGACCGGATGGCCCGATACAGCCGGCATCTCCTGATTCCGGAAGTCGGCGAAGAAGGACAACTCAAGCTGTTCAGGAGCAAGGTGTTGCTGGTTGGCGCAGGGGGCCTCGGATCGCCTGCCGCCCTCTATCTGGCCGCTTCGGGTGTCGGCACGATCGGATTGATCGACGACGACGTGGTGGACGAATCCAATCTCCAGCGGCAAATCCTGCACTGGACCTCTTCGATCGGCATCCCGAAAACCGATTCGGGCCGGCGGACACTGTTCGAGGTAAACCCGGACGTGAAGGTGAAAACCTACAACCTGCGTCTCAAGGCGGACAACGTCGAAGAAATCTTCAAGGACTACGACGTCATCGTCAGCGGCTCGGACAATTTCGCCACGGCATATCTGGTGAACGACGCGGCGGTCCTGCTGAAGAAGCCGGTCGCTTACGGCAGTATTTTCCGCTTCGACGGTCAGGCTTCGACCTTTATCCCCTATCAGAGTCCCTGCTACCGCTGCCTCTATCCGGTCGCCACTCCCCCCGAACTCGCGCCCAGTTGCGCCGAGGCGGGAGTGCTCGGCGTTCTACCCGGAACCGTGGGACTGATACAAGCCACCGAAACGATCAAGCTGTTGCTCGGCATCGGCGAACCCCTCGCCGGGCGCCTTCTTGTGTACGACGCGTTGGGACAGACCTTCCGTGAGTTCAAGGTGCGGCGGGACCCGAAATGCCAGACTTGCGGCGAGAGCGCCCGGATCGAGTTGAGCGACGATCCTGAAGGCATGTGCTTGACCGGATGAAGGCGGGACCGAAGGCCGGACGAATCGAAGTTGGCGATTTCATCTATTGCCGATCGCCCTACCATCGCGAGCAACTCGGCATTCCGAAGAATGCCGGGCTGGTTCTCGAAGTCAAACGCAACAACCACCGCATCCTCTATGGAACCGATCGGATCTGCTGGCTTCCCGAGAACGTTCTCGGCCGTATTGAAGGCGAAGTCAACACGCGCACCCTGGCCGGACGGCTGCACTGGATTATCCGGCGATTCGGCGCGCTCGACTGCGAACTGGTGACTCTTGACGGTGTCCATCGGGCCACTCTGAGAGTGGATCGATTCGACGATCGAACGGTTGACGAATTGAGAGTCCTGATTGGCGATGACTTCATCGCGTTGAACCTGGTCCCGGAAGGAATGGCGTTCATGCTGGCTGAAGTCAGGTTTCGCCAGTAGCGGAAAACCTGGCTCGTCAGCCTGCCGGTGTCTGCAGACGCTCTCTCCGGAGTCCGGTATCCGAACCGGCACTCCCCACCCGATTGTAAAGAGTATCCCGTTCGATGGGTGTGTAGCCGGCGTCGCGAATCAGTCCTTCAATCTGACGCCGGGTCAATCCGGGACTCGTACCGCTGCCGGCGCCGTGAATGATGCGCTCCTCGACGATGGTTCCGTCCAAATCGTCGGCGCCGAAGCTCAGGGCAATCTGTGCCAGTTCCGGAGTTATGGTCACCCAGTACGCCTTGATGTGCGGGAAGTTATCGAGCATCAGGCGCGACACCGCGATCGTCCGGAGGTCGTCGGTGCCGGTGGTCGCCGGCAAATCCCGGTAGTAGGTATTCTCGGGGTGGAACGCCAGGGGGATCAGACAATTGAACCCGCCCGTCTCATCCTGCAGTTCGCGCAACCGAATCAGGTGATCCACACGCTCGGGAATCGTCTCGATGTGGCCATAGAGCATCGTCGCATTGGACCGGACGCCGGCTCGATGGACCACGCCGGCAACTTCCAGCCAGCGCGCCCCCGAGATCTTGTGTCCCGCGATCAGCGGACGCGCGCGTTCCGAAAAGATCTCGGCCCCACCGCCGGGACAGCTTCCAAGACCCGCATCCACCAGCTTTTCGATGACCCATTCCAGCGGCTGTCGAGTGATCTTGGTGAAGAAGTCGAATTCCACCATCGTGAACGCTTTCAGGTGGACCGTCGGAAACCGCTCTCTCAAGCCCTCGAGCAGATCGATGTAGTACTGGAAAGGCAGATCGGGATTGAGGCCGCCGACGATGTGAAACTCGGTGACACTGTCGTTGTATTTCTGACCTGCGAACTGGAAGACCTGTTCGAGCGACATCGCATAACCGCCCTCTTCCCCGGGCTTTCTTGCGTAGGCGCCCTGGCAGAGTTGGCAGTCGATGGCACAGATGTTCGTATAGTTGATATGCCGGTTGACGTTGTAGTAGGCTGCGTTGCCGTTGTGGCGGGTCCGAACCGTGTCGGCGAGCCGGCCGAGTCCAAAAAGGTCGTGGGTCTCATACAGCGCCACGCCTTCATCGAACGTGAGCCGTGCACCCTGCTCAACCTTTCGAACTATTTCCGGATCGATCATCTTCGACCGATTATACATTCGCAAACCCGCATTTCTCACGAGTTGTCTGCTACAGCGCCGAATCATACGCCAGTGCCGGGGCGCTATATTCCCAGTGGAGGCAACCCGCGTGCGGGCATGAGCGCTTGATCCGGCGCGAGGAACGCGTCTGAGAACGCGCCCCTATGCGCCCGGCGCGGCCGACGCGAGGAACGCGTCTGAGAACGCGCCGTAGCACTGACGGCGTCTCCGACCCTTCGCGACGAAAACCCATGAGAAAGGCGGCTATATGTTCCCCAAAGAAACGGATTCAGCCAGACTCATCGGCGATAACGCCTCCGCATAGGCGGGCAAACGTCCCCCGGCTACGGAGGCCCGCACGATCCCTGCAGTTGCCGGTGTCAACAGGATGCCGTTCCGGTAATGGCCCAGGGCGTAGAACAGGCCATCGACACCGGCGGACCCGATCACGGGCAGACCACCGGGAATCAAGGGCCGCAGTCCGGTCCAGGTCTCCAGTATGGGATAGCTTCCCACCGCTCGGGACATCTGTTGGGCGCCTGTCAAAAGCCCGCCGATTCCGGCCGCCGTCAAACTGCGGTCGAACCCGCAGTCCTCGTCGGTTGCGCCCACCACCAGACGATCGTCATTGCGGGGCACAAGATAGAGATTCTTCCAGCGTACGATATGCCTGAACTCCGGCCCCGGCATCTGAAGCGAGAGGATCTGCCCTTTCATGGGCTTGATCCCGGTCGGCGGCGTCAAACCCGTAATCCGGCCAGCCCAGGCCCCGGCGGCAACGACGACGGCTCGCCCCCGAATCTCGGCTGTCCCGACGCGCACACCTCGAACCCTGCCGCCTGCGACGAGAACTTCGTCCACGGCTGACCGATCGGCCCGGTCGACGCCGCGTCGCTTGCACGAGGTGTCCAGAGCCTCCAGTAAACGACGCGGGTGAATCTGATGATCTCCGGGGTAGAACAACGCACCCTGGATTCGGAGCGTCAACTCCGGCTCCAACCGCGCAACTTCGTCCGCATTCAGCAACCGTGCATCCAGTCCGGCTTGATTCTGCCAGAGCGCGCGGCGGCGTAGCTCGGCGAACTCTTCGTTTGCCGACGCCAGCACCAGGACTCCGTCCCTGCGATACTGAACATCGATTCCCGTTTCATGCTCCAACTCTCGAACGAATTCAGGATACATCGCCAGGCTGTCGAGCCCGAACCGGAGCATCGAGTCGTCCTTCTCGGCCTCGCTGTGGGGGCACAACATTCCCGCGGCCGCCCACGAAGCCTGGCGCCCCGGCTGATCCCGCTCGACGAGGAGTACGGAATGTTCGACCGCCAGGGAACGGGCGATGGCCAACCCGATCGCGCCCCCACCGACAACAATGACGTCGTGACTCATAAACCAAGTAGTCTACAACACTGCAGGGACGACTTGTTCGGGCACGAGGCCGCGCTTTTTGACGCCGCGCACCCCGGTCGATGCCGCCGGACCGATCCGGGAACGGATTCGAATCGTGTTACCGTTACTGTCTGGTGCAGCATGTATCGAGCCGTCATCTTCGATTTCAACGGGGTTCTGGCTGACGACGAGCCCGTGCACATGGAAGCCTTTCAATTCGTCGCCGATCAGGAAGGACTAACGGTCACTCAGGCTGAATATTTCGAGCGGTTTCTTCCCTTCAGCGACTGGGACTTGTTCAGAACGCTCTTCGACGACCGGCAACGCACGCTGGAACCGGCACAGTTGGATGCGCTGGTTGAGCGAAAGGTTGAACGCTACTACCGGATTCTCGACGAACGCGGCCGCGGAGATGGCAAGTCCGTACTCTTTCCGGGCGCTGGAGTGGCGATTGATGCGGCAACGGCGTTGGGTCCAATCGCGATCGCCTCGGGCGCGCGCCGAAAGGAGATCGACTTCATTCTGGAATCCGCAGGCCTCCGGGATCGGTTTTCGGTGGTTGTCGCCGCCGAAGACGTCGAACGAGGCAAACCCCATCCGGCGCCCTTTCAGAAGGCCGTCCAACTGTTGGACACGCTGGTCGGCGAGAACGGTAACTCGCGGTATTTGGCAATCGAGGACTCCCGCGGAGGGATTCTTGCTGCAAAAGCCGCGGGACTTCCCTGCCTCGCCGTGGAACATTCCTACGACAGATCCCAACTCCAGGATGCCGACTGGACGATTCCATCCATCGACGATTTCGCCAACTGGCTGAACACGAGGGCATTGGCGTGACGGCGCGTTCCCGCAAGACGTTCGAAGAGCTGATCAACCTTCCCGACCTGGCGATCCCGCTCGCGGAAACCGCGCTCCTGCTTGCGTGCGAAGAGTACCCGCAACTGGCCCTCTCACCATACCTGGCGCACCTGGATGACATGGCCGGCGATGTCGACAATCGCCTCAGGGGAAAGCGATCGGCGCTGGAAACCATTCGAACGATCAACGAAGTCCTGTTCGACGAGTACGGCTTTTCGGGCAACAGTTCCGAATACTACGATCCCCGCGACAGTTTTCTCAACGACGTGCTGGATCGGCGAACCGGGATACCGATCGCGCTGTCCGCGATTTACATGGAAGTGGCCCAACGGATCGGTTTTCAAATCGACGGCGTCGGCATTCCCGGACACTTCATCGTGAAACACGTTTCCCGGACTGAAGAGATCTTCCTCGACCCGTTCAATTCCGGAACCGTACTGACAAGGGACGATTGCCGTCAACTGATTCTCAAAATGCGCGGAAACGAAAACGGGGACATCGATCATTGGCTTGTGCGTGTCACGCACCGCCAGATCGTTTTGCGAATGCTCAACAATCTGAAGATCATTTACATGAACGGCGGCGCCTTCGACAAAGCACTGAGCATGCTGGAATTGATGGCACTCACCGACTCTTCGGATCCGTCCATCTACAAGGAATGCGGGATGCTGCGCTTGCAGTTGCGGCAGTTCGGACAGACGGCCAAGGATTTGACGCGGTATTTGAAGCTCGCCCCCGATGCCGACGATCGCGAAACGATCGAGAACTATCTGAAGGATATCCGCCGTATCCGCGCGATGATGAACTGATCCCACGACCATGGCCAATCGATCGATGAGAATCGGGATGATGGGACCCGCCGACTGCGATACCGAAACCGCAACCGCCGCCGAAGAAGTGGGCCGTCTGATCGCACAAGCGGGAGCGGTTCTCATCTGCGGCGGGCGCGGCGGAGCGATGGAGGCCGCATCGAAGGGTGCGGCCGGCGCCGGCGGAACAGTTATCGGCATTCTTCCATCCGCCAACGAGGCGGAAGCCAATCCATTCGTTACCATTCCGATCGTCACCGGGATGGGTCACGCTCGAAATGCCATCAACGTATTGACCTCTCACGCGATCATCGCCATTTCGGGGGGCCTGGGAACGCTGTCGGAGATTGCCCTGGCGGCCAAAACAGGCACGCCGGTGGTGGGACTGCGGACATGGGAGGCAAACATCGCTTCCGCGGAGATCGAAATCCATGCAGCCGTCGATCCGGCCGACGCCGTCCGACAGGCACTGGACCTTGGCCAGAACCGACGACGTGGCTTCCGCCCTGACGCGGTATAATGAAGGATTTGTTGGACGGCACTACCGCCACCGCCATTGGAGTACCCACAATCCGTGAATGAATTCAACGCACCCTTCCGTATCCTGATGGGCCCAGGCCCGAGCGACTGCGACCCCAGAGTTCTCCGTGCCATGTCGAATTCAATGGTCAGTCACCTCGACCCCGTTTTCATCGGTGTCATGGACGATGTCCAGTCCGGACTGCGGAGCGTTTTCGAAACGAGCAGTCCGATCACGCTCCCGATTTCCGGGACCGGGACGGCCGGAATGGAGACGGCAATGGTCAACATGATCGAACCGGGCGACAACGTGGTGGTCTGTACCGCGGGATTTTTCGCCGACCGGATGGAGGCCATCGCCGAAAGGGCGGGCGGCAACGTCCGGCGAGTCGAGGCGCCCTGGGGCCAGGCGGTTCGCCCCGAACAACTTCGGAAAGCAATCGAGGAGCACCGGCCCACGGTAGTCGCATTCGTCCACGTCGAAACGTCGACCGGCGTAAGCCAACCCATCGAACCGCTGGCCGAAGTCCTTCGGGACCGGGATGACATCGTCACGATCGTGGACTGCGTCGCGTCACTGGCGGGCCAGCCCATCGACGTCCACCAAAATGGGCTCGATTTCGTCTACAGCGGCAGTCAGAAGTGCCTCAGTGTGCCTCCCGGTCTTGCCCCGATTACGTTATCCGAAAAAGCCATTAAGAGGTTGAGCGCGCGACGGACGCCAGTCCAAAGCTGGTATCTGGATCTCACCATGCTGCGGGCCTATTGGGGAACGGATCGACGGTACCACCACACGGCGCCGGTCTCGCTCAACTTCGCATTGCGCGAGGCGTTGAGACTGATCGAAGACGAAGGCCTCGAGAAACGATTCGAACGTCATCGAGTCAATCACCAGGCGCTCGTCGCAGGCATCGAAGCCATGGGCCTGAAGCTGTTCGCGTCCAGGGAATTCCGGTCATGGACGGTCAACACGGTGGAGATTCCGGACGGCATCGACGACTCAACCGTTCGCGGCAAACTTCTCAGGCGCCATGGCATCGAAATCGTTGGCGGACTCGGCAACCTGGCGGGCAAGGTCTGGCGTGTCGGACTGATGGGTTCTTCATCCCTCGAACGAAACGTACTGCTGTTTCTCAGCGCGCTCGAGGAAATCCTTGCGGAGGAAGGCTACCGGGGACCACGGGGCGACGCCGTCACAGCGGCGACGGCTTTTTATCGGGAAAGGTGACGACCGACGGCATTCGGAGAGTTCCGCTCGAACGCTTTTCTCAAAGTATGGGAAACGACACCAGCAGTTGATACGCCCCGGAATTGAATACCGTCGCGCCGGTTTCAGCCAAGGTGTAAAAACTTCGAACTTCCACCACGTACCGTCCGACGGGAAGCATCGTCGGGATTAGCTCGGACTGACCGTTGAGCCCCCTGTCCGATCGGGCCAGGGGCTGACCGTCCGAGTCCATCAGGAACAGATCCAGGTCATTGGCCGATGGATTTGCAGCCGGTCCCAGACCCGTGATCGCAAGACGGATCGAAACCGCTCCCCCACCGAAATCGAACGCGTACAAGTGCGCCGACTGCGCCAGATTACTGCGGCCTGGGGATAGCGAGTCCACCTCGCCGGTCACGGCCACATTTCCCGCCACCGGACGGGGGAACGGAGTAGAAACGCTGGGGTCGGCGGAAGCCTGGTAGTGGATGGTTCGGGAACGCGCCAGTTGCTCAACCGATCCAACGTCGACACCCTCAATGCCCGTCAGCCGATCCAGGAACGTCACCGCGTAGACGAAAGCGTCCTGGCCCAACTCCAAAAATGCCTGCCAGATCGGGCCGAAATCCAGATCCACCGCGTCATCGTCGGACGCGCCGCCGCTGTCGACCAGATCCCACAGGAGTGAATGGACGGTGAACTCGCTCCAGTACCCACCCGCATCACCGGCAACGAGGTTCTCATCGAGGTCATATTCCAAAGTCGCGGATCCATCCGGATCGTAAGTATCACGATAGGTCGCATCGCCAAGAACCCACCCGGCGAAAAAGTTTGCCCATCCCTCGGACCAGGCGACACGGGGGTCCAGCACGTCGCCGATGACATGAGCCTCGCCCACGGAATCGTCCCTCGATAATTGCGCGGCCAAAATGTGGGCGTATTCGTGAAGAAGGACCGAATCGTCGAACTCGTCGGAATCGACCTGACGGTCTCCGAGGACGAACGCCGTATTTGAGGCCGGGTCGAAATAGGTACCGCCCACATTTCCGGTTGCAGGGTCTCCAGCGGTTCTTGTGTTGCTTTGACTCCAGAAGATCGTGATATACGGCAGTTCCAGAGTCGGGTCCAGCGCCCAAATAAAATCATTCGCCCGACGCATGACATCAAAAATATTGAACGCACCCGAAATACGGTCATCGTCGGTCGGGATCAACAAGGACGGCGGCGCCTCACCCAGACTCTCGCCGATTGAATAGATCGCGCCACCGTCCGTATTATCCGCCACCATTACTCCACCGTGCCGCTCCATACTCAAGACACGAATGCCATATCCGTCGGTCTCGGGAGGTGGGACCCGTACGCGATATGAGCCATCATCGTGGGTGGTTGCAACCGAAAAAAGATCCCTGGTCAACTCGTTGTAGACTTCAACCCGCGCGCCACCAATCGGAACCGCCACCGAACTCTCCAGGTCGAGCCCCTCCGATGTCGACAGAATCTTCTGGTAGAACGCGCGCCCCTCGACCTCCCGAATCGTTGGAACAACGTCGAACGGTCCAACCAGCAACGATACGGGCTCCGATTCTCTGCCGTTCACGGTCCGCAACCGCACATCGACGATTCCCGGCTCCAGGTTCGGCAAATTGAAGCCCACTCGCGAAAACACTAAAAACAGCGGGGAAACAATGAAATCTTCTCCAAATACGAACACGACACTCGGATCGTCGACGTTGGTTCTGAACGTAACCCGGTTTCCGGGCCGCAATTCTCCCAGAGTGATCAGAGGCTCCAGAGTCGGACGCGTGGCGACGCGTGTGAAGTCGATGGCCGAGGGCAACGCCAAGGGCTCAACGATCGAAAGGTACGCGCCCGCGCTGTGAGCAAGGATCGCCGCACTCTGGATATCCACGTTCGATACCACGCCGATCCAGCCCGCCCTCGACAGCGCTCTGGAATTGAACATTTCGCTGATAACGGCAATTGTTTGCGAGTCCGCCGCAACCGTTTGATCGGCAGTTGCAACATGAACTCCATCCGGGGCCACCAGGACGATTTCGACTTCGGCGCCGGTCTCCCCGGCATTCGTCAATGCCAAACTCCCAACTCGGTAAGCAGCGTCGGCGAGGTGGGGATAATGAGCGCCGCGGAACCCGGCGTTCTGCAGGGGGTAGGCGCTTGCGCTTTCGCCGTTCGACACAATCAACGTGGCCCCCAGTGACACGTTCGGCGAATCGACTTGCAACCACCCGTTCGCGTCCGCTGGCATGGCCAGGCCGGTCAACTCCAAAGTTCCGAGCGAGACGGTCGCGTTCGATGCGATCGTCACTGTTTGAGACTGGGCCGCGGTGTACGCTACGTGCGCCGGCCCTCCGTCTTGACCCGAGAGTGTCACGGTGACGTTCACGGACTGTCCGGTTGGATTCGAAAGAATCAACGTGGAGTCGAATCCGCCTCCAAAGACAACATGCGGGGCAATTCGCGATGCGCTGCCGCCTGTTGACGCCGGTTGGCCGGTTACACGTAGTTCCGCTCCGGAAGCAATGACACGCACCTCGGCAGCCACCGAAACACTTGAACTGAGACGTGCGCTCAGGGGGCCGGAAGCGTTACCGGTGAGGGTGTCCAGGTCTATTTCGGCGCCACCATTCGCGGCCAGCGTTGCCGACGTTGCCGCCACTGAACTGCCGTCGGCGTTAAAGATCGTGACGTTGATCGAAGCCATCGTATCGGAGGGGTTGACCACGCGTAGGTGACGAACGGCGTCTTGGCCTCGATCCGGAATCGCGACGATTTGATCCTGGAAGACCGCTGCAGGAACGGTGCCTTCGAAGGTCGAAACCGAATCCGTATCGAACAGCGCGCCTCCGACCCCTGAAGTCGGACTTGCGATCCGAACCCATGCCTGGCCGCTTGCAGGCACGGATGCCGCAAACACATCCGCGGCAGGCATCGAGAGGTTTCCGCCAGCGGGAATCCGGTATCGCACCGGGTTCAGGGGAGCAGCGACGAGCGCCCCTTCGAGGTCGAGCAGTGAAAATTCGACTTCGGCAATCGCGTCCGAGGGATTGGTCAGGGAGAAGTAGGACGAGGCACCGCTGAGGGTCGGAAAATTCAGTTCGGACTGTGCCGAAGCCGAACCGGCAAGGATCGCACCGGTCAGAAGTGTAAAAAAGACCGTGCGAACTGAGTCAATTTTGACCACACGTCCCCTCAGGGCAACCCTAAACCATTGAAAACAAGGAATAGCCGGATTGCCGTACCCATCGCTATGCAGGTAGCTTGCCATCCAGAACTTTCCGAACCTTGTCCAGATCGGCGGGAACCTCGATGGGAAGGTTTCGAAGCGACTTATCGGTGCCGGGAACCCGTCCCCGGTGGGTCTCGAGTTTGAAATCGGTGAACTTGAGTCCGTGGGCCGTACTGATCACGACCACCCGGGCACCCGCCTCTATCGTACCGGAAGCAATCAACTTGCGCGCGACGCCCAGCGCCACGCCAGTCTGCGGGTCGATGAAAAAGCCGTAACGGTCGCCAAAAGCAGCCGCGTCCGCAAGTTCCGATTCCGAAACCTGGGCAACGATCCCATCGGTCAACCGCAGTCCCTGGACGGCTTTGGGAAAACTCACGGGGTTTCCGATCTGAATGGCCGTGGCCATCGTGGACTGGGCAGTCATCGGCTCCAAACGATCGAACCCCCGGCGATAGGCCAGATACAATGGATTAGCCTTCTCGGTTTGCGCACACACCAACCGCGGAACCCGGTCAACCAACCCGAGGGTACGGGCCAGCAGGAAACCATTGGCGATCGCCGAGATATTTCCGAGATTTCCGCCGGGAACCACGACATAGTCGGGCACGTCCCAACCGAGTTGTTGAACCATCTCGATGCTGATCGTCTTTTGCCCCTCGACGCGCAGTGAGTTCAGAGAGTTGGCAAGGTAGATCGAACCATCTTCGGCGATCTTCTGGACGATCTCCATGCAACCGTCGAAGTCCGTCTCAAGAGACAGCGTGATCGCGCCACTCGATATCGGCTGAATCAACTGGGCAAGCGAAACCTTGTCGCGCGGCAGGAAGACGATGGACGGGATTCCGGCCGCCGCACAGTATGCCGCCAGGGCCGCCGACGTGTCGCCGGTCGAGGCGCAGGCGACCGCCCGTACCCGCGACCGAATGCGATTGACCATGGATACGAGAACGGTCATGCCCAGGTCCTTGAACGAACCGGTATGGGAGGTACCGCACTGTTTGATGGAAATTTCGGCAACTCCGATAGCGGCCGCCATGCGTGGACTCGACAGCAGCGGCGTATTCCCTTCCCCGAGCGACACGATGTCCCCGTCATCGATCACCGGAAGTACAAGTTCCTTCTTCGACCAGACACCTCCGGCCGACAGGGCGCGCGAACCGATCGTCTCCTTCCACGACTCGGGGCCTACGGCACGAAGAGCGTCCAGATCGTGACGCACTTCGAGCAGGCTGTCGCAATTCGGACAACGGTAGACGATATCCTCGAGCGAAAACCGGGCGCCGCATCCGGAGAAACATTCGAACCAGGCCGTGAACTTTGCTGCGGTCGATAAAGTGGGCATTAAACCTGACACGTCGAGGGACTTGCAAAACTATCGGATCGTCCGTGGAAGCTACCGCATATAGACGACGCAGGCTGAAAGTTCAACAATATATTGATTTTAACCCATCGTCCGCACGAGTTTTGCAAGTCCCTCACGTCATTTGCTCGAATAAAACAATCAACTCCACGAAACCGGCCCTTCTTCGAACCCCCGTGGTAATTCCCGGCGCCGGAAACGGGTTCTTCGAATGCCGGACCGATCGCGAAGCAGTCCAAAATCGTTATGGTAGAATCCGCCGGTGCCGACCGATTCCGCGTCCTCAGAATTCCGATGGAAAGGGGCTCTGATCCTTTTCGGAGTTCTCTTCCTGGGCGTCTCCGACACCCAACTCATTCCCCCGCTACTCGCCCCGATCGCAAACACATTCGAAATTTCCCCAGGCCGCATGGGCACGATCGTCACGGTTTATGCCCTGGCGGCGGCGGCGGCAGCCCTGCTGCTTGGGCCGCTCTCGGACAGAATCGGTCGCAAACGGTTGATCTCAATCGCCCTGCTGGGGTTCGCCGTCGCCTCACTGATGACTTCACAGAGTGAGTATTTTAGCACCCTGGTCGCATCGCGCGTGCTGACGGGTCTCTCAGCCGGGGCTCTTTCCACACTTTCTCTGTCCTATGCGGGCGATCTCTACCCGTACAGTCACCGGGGCAAGGCCATGGGTATTTTGTCGATGGCGTATTTTCTCGCCTTCGTGGTGGGCATTCCCCTGGGCGCGCTGATCGCCTCGGTTTACAGTTGGAATTGGGTCTTCGTCGGACTTTCGTGCGCCGCGGCGGGGCTGTTGCCTGTAACGGTGTGGAAACTGCCGCCGGATGGCGGACAGGCGGAAAGCGCCGGACTGGTACTTTCCCTGACGTCGCACTTCAGACATCCCGACCGGGTAGCCGGGATCGCCGCCGCCTTTCTGACCTCGGGCGGCCTCGTCGGGTTCATCACCTACGTCGGTGTCTGGCTGGATGGCCAGGGCATCGGCATCGAACGCTATGCGTGGCTTTTCATGGTGGCGGGCATCGCGGCCACCATCGCGTCTCCCTTGTCGGGATGGTTGTCCGACCGTATTGGCAAACGATCGGTCATTCTCGCGGCAAACGCGGTTCTGGCCGTGCTCTTTATCGTCGTTTCGGGTTTCATGTGGGGACCGCAACTGTTCATTGGAGTCGGCCTCCTCAGCGTGACAGCCTCGGCACGCCAGGGGCCGCTTCATGCGTTGACAACCGAACTGGTTGGGACTGAATCGAGAGGCTCGTACGTCGCGGTCCGAAATGCCGCGTCCCAACTGGGAATCGCCGCTGTTGCCGCGACCTCGGCGGTGGCCTTCGATACGGCGGGGTTCGGCGCCGTCGCATGGATCGCGGCAGGCGTGACCATCCTGATTCCGGTCACGTTGATCTGGATGCGGGTCCCTCGATCCCGTCTTTGAGGGATCGATCGTTTGTGATTCGCAAATTCGGACGTTAAGATTTCAAAATACCGACCATGGGATCGAATCTGAAAACAGGCATCCTTTCGGGCATCATCGTGACGGCACTCGTCTATGTTGCCCTTCAATGGAAACCACTGGGCGCCACCTCCGAACCGGATTTGAGTACGGCGGCGTCGCCCGAAATCACTTTCGCCGCGCCCCAAGAACCTGTGGCGTTCCTGCCACCCGAAGCGCCGGCGCCGCCTGAACCCGACGAATCGCCTGCCAGCGACGATCGGCAGGATCCCGACGAACGGAACAACATCGAAATCTACCGGCGGTATAGCCGGAGCGTCGTCAACGTCGCGTCCAGAACGTATTCCTACAATATCTTTTTCCAACCGGTACCGGCCGAAGGATTCGGTTCGGGAGTGGTTATCGACGACGAAGGCCACATGGTCACCAACTACCACGTCATTCAGAACGCGAATGCCCAGATCGAAGTCACCCTTGCCGATCAGAGCCGGCACGAAGCTACCGTCGTAGGCATAGACCCTAACAACGATCTGGCGCTGATCCACGTGGATGTCCCCGACATGGAGTGGGTTCCGGTGCCAATGGGGACCACCAGAGGCTTGCAGGTCGGACAGAAGGTCCTGGCGATCGGCAATCCCTTCGGATTGGACCGGACCATGACGTCCGGCATCATCAGTTCGCTCGGGCGGTCGATCGAGGCCCCGGTACAAAGCAGGCGGATCGTCATCGACGGCATCATTCAGACCGACGCGGCGATCAACCGGGGAAACTCGGGCGGCCCGCTGCTGAACACCCGTGGCGAGTTGATTGGAATCAACACCGCGAATCTGTCGCAGGCCACCGGCATCGGGTTTGCCGTCCCGGTCGAAACCGTTCGCCGGGTCACAAACGACTTGATGGCCTACGGACGCGTCCGCCGCACCTATCTCGGAATACTACGCTGGATCGGACTCGCGGATATGGGCGGTTGGGTCGACGTACTGCAGTTGGGGACCGATTCGGGTGTCTTTCTGATGGACCTGGTACCGGGAGGCCCTGCCCACGAGGCGGGCCTGCGTGGAGCGGATCGGCAGATTCAGGTGGGCAACGCCCTCATCGCGGTCGGCGGCGACGTTATCGTTTCGCTCGACGGCCGTGCGATCCGAACAATAACCGACATTTCGTCGGCTCTGGAAAGGCATCGGCCAGGCGCAGTCGTACCGATCACGATCGTTCGCGGTGGCCAGGAAATGGAACTGCAGATCACGCTACAAGAAGAACCGGTGATGCAGTGAATCAACTTCGGTCCCGTTGGCCTGTCGTCCGTCGCGTCCTTCTGGTCTCGATCGTCCTCATCGTGGCCTACCGCAACTACGGCGATACCTTCAAGGGTTGGTTCATTGCTTCGGGACCCGAAACCGAAATCGTCATCACGCATACCGAATTCCGAACCGATCTGGAAGGCGATCTCCGGCCCGCGTGGTTTATCGGGTTGTTGAACCAGAGCAACGACACCGTTTACGACAACATCGTTCTCGAGGCCACCTATTTCGACGGTGCGACGGTTCTGGAGACGGATCGACTCGTCATCGATCAGCGGCTGCGCCCGGGACAGGAAGAACTGATCGGAAGCCGGGATGCGCGTATCAGGGAAGGTGCGACCGCCGGCCAGGTCCGGGTGATCGGCGCCGAGGTCGTCGAATGATCGTGGAAACGTTCACGGTCGGACTCTTGCAGTGCAACTGCACCATTCTGGCCGACGAAGAAACCAGACAGGCAATAGTGGTGGATCCGGGTGACGACGCCGACCTAATTCTCGAACGCCTGGACAGCCTCGACCTGGAACTCCACCAGATCGTCTGCACTCATGCTCACATCGACCATGTCGGAGCGATCCACCCGCTTCAGGAACGGACCGGTTCCACGGCCGCGCTCCATGAAAAAGACCTTTTTCTGTTCGACAGCATCGATCGGCAGGCCACGTGGCTGGGTATCCCTCCACCCCAAAAAGGACGGATCGATCGCTTCCTCACCGACGGAGAAACGGTCCAGTGTACCGGCGTTGAACTCGAAGTCGTCCACACTCCCGGACATACACCGGGCAGCCTCACGTTTCACCTTGACCGGGACCGCACGATCCTGTTCACCGGGGACACGCTGTTTCTGCACGGCATCGGGCGGACGGACCTGCCGGGTGGATCCTTTCCCGAAATCCTGAAGTCCATCGAATCCAGGCTCATGGCGTTCGACGATGACGCCCTGGTCATTCCCGGCCACGGGCCGCGGACGACCATCGGGCAGGAACGAACGGGCAACCCGTTTCTGAGGTAACGATCGATGAGCCGAGGCGACATCGCGATCCGGGTCATGATGCTTCCCAAAGATACCAATTCGATGGGGACGGTCTTTGGCGGCGTCATCATGAGCCACCTCGATCTGGCCGGCGGGTTCGAAGCACGCAAACACACCGCGGGCCGGGTGGTCACGAAAGCGATGCACGAGGTGGAGTTCGTGGCCCCGGTTCACCTTGGCGACACCGTCACCTTCTATACGCGAACGGCAAAAACAGGCCGCACGTCGATTACTGTCGATATCGAGGTCGAAGCTCAACGCACCGGCCCAACGGGAAATCGCGATACCGTTTATGTGACGTCCGCCACCGTTGTTTATGTGGCGATCGATGAAAACGGCGTTCCGACTCCATTGGACCAAGCCTGAACTCGATGCCTTCCCCTGCCCCCGCAAACGGACAACCCGTGTTCCTGGTCGATTCGATGAACTACATCTTTCGGGCGTACTACGGACTTCCCGAGAGCATCGTTGCGCCGTCGGGGATGAAGACCAACGCGATCCTCGGATACCTCCGAACCCTGTTACGGATCATCAAGGACCAGAATCCCTCGTTCATTGCCGCCGCATTCGAAGGCGCACACTCGTTTCGGCGCCAGATGTACGCGGACTACAAGGCCAACAGGACCGCGCCTCCGGACGATCTGAAGGTGCAGTTCGGTTACTGCAAGCAAATCACGAAGGCCGTCGGCATCGCCGCGTTCCAAATGGAAACCTACGAGGCCGATGACGTCATCGGGTCGCTTGCCGTGCAAATGGCGGACCTGGGACATCCTGTCGTCATCGTTTCGGGAGACAAGGATCTCGCGCAACTCGTCAACGACCGGATCCGGATTTACGACCTTGCCAGGAACGTGTGGCTGGATCGTGCCGGCGTCAAGGGTAAGTTGGGGGTGGAACCCGCACAGGTACCCGACCTGCTGGGCCTGCTCGGCGACGCCTCCGACAACATTCCGGGAATCCACGGGATCGGCGGCAAGACCGCCGTCAAACTGCTCTCGGTGTGCCGATCAATCGAAGATATAGCGACTTCGGATCTGGAAGGAGTGGCGTTCAGGGGCCGTGACGGAATCCTCAAACGAATTCGGGAGAACCTGGACATCGCAAGAATGAGCCGCGAACTCGCGCGCATCCGCTGTGACGTCAACCTGAACGCGACGCCCGACAAGCTGCGCTATCGCAGAGGCCGGCCCCACGACGTCATCCCATTGTGCCGGGAACTGGGATTCGACCGGATTTTGGACGATATCCCCCTCCACTACGACCAGCCGGGCCTGTTCGATTGACGGCACTGCCGGAGATCCGGGATTTCAAATTCAATCCGCCCGGGTACCGTCAACCGGGTAGACCGACAGTTCGGCGAGTTTCGTCAACAGATATCTCCGCGCATTCTCGATGTAAACCGGATCCTTCGATTCCAAGGTGACCTTCACCTTGAAAACCGGGTTGTCGAACGCCGGATAGGAACCCAGCCGGACTTCGGGAAAAACTTCGAGAACCTCGCAGAGCGTGGTTGCGATCTCGCCTTCTTCGACCTGAAGAAACACGTCTGCCGTGTGGAAAGGCGGCTGCCGGAACATCTCCATGATCCGTTCGAACTTGGCCGCAAGGATCGCCGGGACGCCGGGAAAGATGTAAACGTTCTCCACTGCGATAACCGGAAACAGCGTCGGCGCCCGGCGAACAAGGACGGCGCCCTCGGGCACGTCGGCCATCCGCATCATGGAATCGGTAATTTTCTCCTGATAATATCGTTCCAGAGCGGTCACCAGTTCCGGCTCACGGCGGATGCCCTGGCCAAAGGCCGCAGCCACTCCCGAGATCGTCACGTCGTCGTGAGTGGGGCCAACGCCGCCGGAGGTAAAGACATAATCGAAGTCGGCGGAAAAACGGCGAACCTCCTCGCAAATCACGGAGATCTCGTCGGGTATCACCGACACCTTCCGGACGTCGACGCCCAGGGCACGGAGTTGTTTCAGAAAATACCCGGCGTTTTCGTCAGGCGTTCGACTCGATAGAATCTCGTTTCCGATGACGATTATTCCAGCGGTCTTCGACATATGAAGCAATATAGCAAACGCCCCTCGACGACGATCGCCGGAAGGGGCGCCCGCCTCATCGTCGCATCCAGCGAACAAAACGCCGATATGCTGTGGGCGACACGGATGTTTGTTCCGGATCCCTTCATATTCATCAAGAAAGGTGGACGCAAGTACGTCATCATGAGCGATCTCGAAGTCGATCGCGCGCGCCGGGAAGCCACTGTCGATCGGGTTCTTCCCGTCTCCACCTACGTCGGCCGGGCGCAGTCGGGCGGAATTGCCTTCCCGTCGATGGCACAGGTACTGAGGGAGGCGCTTGGCGACTTGAAAATCGCCGCCGTGCGGGTTCCCGAAGACTTCCCGCTCGGACTGGCCGACGCTCTTCGCGGCTTCGGCTTCACGGTCGATGTCGAGCCGGATCCATATTGGCCTGAACGGGAAATGAAGACGCAGGAGGAGATTCGCCACATCCAGACATCCCTGAAGATTGCGGAAGAAGGAATGAGCGCCGGCATCGAGGCGCTGAAGCGGACGACAATAACGCGGGACGGGTACCTCAAACTGGACGGCAGCCGCCTCACCTCGGAACGACTCCGGGCAATCGTCAATTCCAGGATCATGGAACGAGGCGCCGTGCCGAGTCATACCATCGTCGCGTCGGGAGATCAGGCGGTCGATCCGCACAACCAGGGGAGCGGGGCCATTCGGGCGAACAGTTCGATCATCATGGACATCTTTCCGCGCTCCGACGCCACGGGCTACTTTGGGGACATCACCCGGACCGTTGTTCGCGGGCAAGCCTCCGATCGCCTGAAGAGGGCCTATCGCGCCGTGGAGCAAGCTCAGAAAATCGGATTCCAGTCGATCCGCCCGAGAGCGAGTGGGTACCGGATCCACCGCAGGATACTGGAACATTTCCGCGCGAACGGGTTCGAAACGGGCGAACAGGATGGACGGATGCAGGGATTCTTTCACGGAACCGGGCACGGCCTCGGACTCGACATTCACGAACTCCCCGCGTTCGGACTGCGATCCAAGGATCGTTTCCGGAAAAACCATGTCGTGACTGTTGAGCCGGGGTTGTACTACGCCGGCATGGGAGGCGTGCGCCTCGAGGACGTCGTCGTGGTGACCGCCACCGGATGCAGAAACATGGTGCGATTTCCGAAGTTTCTGGAGATCGGGACATGACCGTGCGCTTCAAGGACTATTACGAAACGATCGGCGTCGGGCGCAACGCCAGCGACGACGAAATCAAGAAGGCCTACCGCCGGCTCGCGCGGAAGTACCATCCCGACGTCAATCCGAACGACAAGTCCGCCGAAGAGAAATTCAAGGAAGTCCAGGAGGCGTACGAAGTCCTCGGCGACGGCGAAAAGCGGAAGCGCTACGACCAACTCGGCAAGAACTGGAAGCACGGCGCGGACTTCACCCCTCCTCCCGGTTGGCAGGGCGGCGGCCCTCAGACCGACTTCGATCTCGGCGACCTGTTCGTGCGGGCGGGCTCGGGCGGCGCGGGCGGCGGATTCAGCGATTTCTTCGACAGCATTTTCGGTCAGACGGGAGGCAGGCGCCCACCAGCACAAGATAGCGGTCGACGACGGGGCCGGAACGAGGTCGAGACCGATTTGAACCTGCCGCTCGAAGACATGCACCGCGGCACGACATGCCGGCTCAATCTGCAAGTGGGGGCCAGGACCAAGACCGTCGAGGTCCGCATACCGAAGGGGGCCAGTGACGGCGCACGCATTCGCGTTCCAGGCGGCGGTGTCGACGGCGGGAACCTCTACATCCGCCTGCATCGAACCGCCGGATCGCGCTTCGACGTGAATGGGGACGATACGGAGATCGAGGTGCCGATCAGTCCGTGGGAGGCGGCGCTTGGGGCCACGATCGAGATTCCGACGTTGGATGGCCCGGAAAACATCAGGGTGCCCGCCGGAGTGGCGTCAGGTCAGCGCGTCCGAATGAAGGAGAAGGGCCTCAACCTTCGGAGCGGAGGCCGGGGAGATCATTTCGCGCGCCTGAAGATCGTCGTGCCCAAGCATCTGACCGAAGACGAACGCAAACACTTCGAGGAACTCGCCAGATCGTCCCGATTCAATCCCAGGACCTGACCAGAAACGGCAGGCTGCTCACTTCGCCTTCAACCGTGCCGCCCTCGATCTCGACCTGGACCCCTGTCCCCGGCGCCTCATTGCCCAGCCGCACGTATCCAAGGGCGACGACGCCACCCACATCCGGAGAACGGCCGGCGCGGGTGATCTTGCCGATCGCCTTGCCGTTGCGTTGAACGGCGGCATGCGCGGGCGGCACGGCGTCTCCCGCAATCCGGATACCGGCGAAGTGCCGGTTGACGTGGCCGATGTACTTGATCTTCGCTACCACTTCCTGGCCGACGTAGCAGCCCTTCTGGTAATCGATTCCCTTCTGGCCCAACTCCGGCAGCGTCGTCTGCTCGTCCACATCGACTCCGTATTGGGGAAGACCGGCTTCCAGGGTCAGCAGATTCCACAGTTCCTTTTCGGCCAGCCGCACCCCTTTGCCGGCCAAGCCCTCCAGAACCGACTCGACCTCGGGCCCGGGCACGATCAGATCGAAACCCAGATCGCCCCGCAGTATCCGAACGCCCTGGATCATGGTGTGGTCATAGGGGCGAGCCAGTCCCAGCCGAGAACCGGTCCAAGATTCCAGGGCGGGCCGCGCTCCGGCGCCAACGATCGCCAGAACACTGACATCTTCGGAATGGTCGACGATCTCGGCGTCCTCCATCACGATCCACTTGTCGAGTTCGGCAACACTTTGGGGCGAGTCCCCATCCAATTCCATCCAGAGCGCTTCTTCGTCCGCCAAAACCCGCATCAGGGCAAGAACCTTCCCCCTCGAATTCAGGTGGGCGGCATAACAGCCGGATCCGGGACCCAGTCCGGCGACATCGTTCGAAACCATTCCCTGCAACCACGCCATGCGGTCGGGTCCGAAGACCCGGGCCACCACGGCATCCCGATGGATGGCCACCGCGGACGTAGTCAAGCTCTCGTAAACATCACGCATATTTCCGGCAGGTTTTTCTGGACAGGCGGACGGCGGGTCCGTCCCACCGGCCACGGAATGTGTGTGCGAGGAGCGCATGGCAAAACGTCAAAGGGTTCTGCCACGGGTTGCTACAACGCCGGGTCTTCGCCGGGCGCCGCCGGCGGCACGCGTGAAGAAAGTTCACTCAACGTCCGGATAAACATCCCCGCCGCTTCAGGAATAGCCCTGGCGCCGTTCAGGAGCAGATCTTCGGCCGACACGCGTGTCTCATAGAGACTCTCGTTCGCCTCGTTGTCGGGTCGAAGCACGGCGCCTTCGAGAGCGATTCCCACAAAAAGGCCCTGGCTGCGCCCATAGGTGAGAATCTCCGCCCGAAAGGTTGCGCTGGTCTCGATGGAGATCTCCCGCCCTTTCGGGCCGGCCGCGGCCGAAACGTCGGCGCCCAATTTGAATTCGTCGGTCAGGAGGTGCCGCATGCTGTCATGCGTCATGAAGAGCATCAGGACATCGGTGGACTGTCCGCCGATCTGAAGGCCAAAGCTCCCGCCACCCAAGGCCAACATCGACGGGGCGCCCCAGGCGCCTTCCCCTCCGTCCTGGCGGCAAGTCACCAATCCTCGGCCGTAACGCCCGCCAATCCCGAATGCCGCCCGCTTAACGCCCGGGATGACGCCGACGCACTCGGCCCGTTCAATCAGATCCTCGGGGATTCCACCGTCGGGCGCGGCGACCAACTCTTCCAGCAGTTTTGTGGATTCCCAGAAACGATCCGCCACTTTCTCGTCAAGCTGTGCGGAAACCGGCAACGAAACCACGAAAACCATCGCCAAAACGACCGTTGCATAACCCAGATACCGCATGAAACCTCCTCAGATACGTTCAACGTGCCCGGCATACCCGGAAATCAGGGCAAGTCACATACCATTTAAACACATAGGATATGTAGGCAATCGGACAGATCAGGTCCAGCAAAAAAGCGGTCCTGCCCCACTGTAGTCGCGGTCTATGACCGCGCGACCTTTCCGCATCTCGCGGGGCGCATCGAGGGGGTCAGGCAAGAATGGGGATGACGTGTTCCTGAATCGGCCCGCCGGTCACCATCGGGCCGTCGGCGCCCAGGTACACATCAACCTCGCTCCGAACGCCAAAGTCTCCCTTGAGATACACTCCGGGCTCGATCGAGAAGCAAGTGCCCGGGATCAACCGGCGGTTGTCCCGAGTTTCGAGGTTGTCGATGTTGGCGCCGTTGCCGTGGTCTTCTTCGTGAATCGAATGCCCCGTCCGGTGAATGAAGTACTCGCCGTAGCCGGCATCGGAAATCGAGTTGCGAGCCGCATCGTCGACTTCCCATCCATGAAGCGTCCCCGTGCCGTGCCGTTGGCGAACCAGTTCGATGGCCGAGTCGCGGCCCTCCCGGACCACCTGAAAGATCTTTTCGTGACGGTCGGGTACCTGAGGCCCGACGTATCCGGTCCAGGTGATGTCGCCATAGACCGCGCCCGCGGCAGGTTGCTTGGCCCAGATGTCCAGCAAGAGGAAATCGCCTTCCCGGATGGGTAGCTTCCTGTCCGATTCGGGGACATAGTGGGGGTCGGCACTGTTGGCATTGACCCCCACGATCGGCCGATCCGAAGACATGAGTCCGCGGCGGCTGAACTCGGACCAGATGAACTCCTGAATTGCGTACTCGTCGGTCGGAACGCCTTCCCGCATTCGGCGCGCGACCTCGGCGAACGCCGCGTCGACGATCTCGCGCAGGTGCTTCGCGGCGTACAGATGGCTGTCGAGTTGCTTCCCGGTCCAGACCGCTTCAAACACCTGGACCATGTCGGCGGACGATACCACTTCAATTCCGAAACTGCGCACCAGTTCAACGGTCCCCGCATCGACACGCGAGATGTACGGGATCGCATTAAGCGGCGAATATTGCATCGCGACACGCCTGGCGCCCTTCATCGCCTCCCGGAGGTGGGAGTGCAACTGTTGCCATGGCAGGTAGGTCCGCTCCCGGCCCGGCAAGCCGTCCAGCGAATGCGGTTCGATGACATGCAGGATCTTCGAGGGCTCCCCGTCGGCGGGCACATAGTAGGCCCAGCGGCGCGTCGCGATCTGGGAACGGTCCAACCGCAGGATGTTCTGCGCAATCGGATCGCTCCCGCGAAAGCTGTAGAACAGCCAGCCATCCAGCTTTTCGTCTCTCAGTGCCTGCCTGATCTCTTCAATCAGCGCTTCATTCATACTCGATCACCCTAATCAGCGCTTCATTCATACCCGACCACTCTGGTTGAAAACATAACCGAAGTCCGTCAGAATACCCCTTTTCCACGCGTTTGTCTCACCCGGCGGCCCGGCGCGAATTCTCTGGGATCACCGGTTCAGGTCGAGGAGTTCAGGTTTGAATGGCGACGGAATAAGCACGGGCCTTGCGCTCATCCCAAGCGGCGTCTTTGTCGTCGCGTCCGAGAACAACGGCGAGCGGTCGGCAATCCTGGTCTCCTTCGTTCAGCAGGCCGGCTTCGATCCACCGACAGTGACCGTCGCGGTGAACGCTTCGCGGCCTCTGCTGCGGACGATTCGGGAGTCCGGTCATTTTGCCGTCAGCACGTTGAGCGCAGAGAGCAGGAATTCTCTGAAACGGTTCTGGAATGGAGTCCCCGAAGGCGCCGATCCCTTCGAAGGACTGGACTTCGAAACGCATCGGACCGGAATCCCCATCCTGAAGGATGCCGTCGCCTTCGTCGAATGCGAACTCCGGGGGACTTTCGACGTGGGCGATCACGTCCTCTGCGTCGGCACCGTCCTGAACGGAGGGCGGATTCGGGAGCAGGAACCCATGGTCCGAATTCGCACGGATGGGTTCGATTACTGAGTTAGTGTCCTGTCCCACAAATAACGAGCCTAACGCCGAGGGGTCTTGGCCGATGAGGTTTGGCGCCGAGACGGAAGTGGATGCTGATTCATCGCGAACGTCAAGCGACAACGAGATCGCAGCCAATCCCCATCGGCCCAAAGGGTTCGGGCGGAACGGGGCCGTCTTCGTTGTCGTTCCTCCGCTCGCAATGCGGGACATTCCCTCGGTCGTCGCTCCTCGAATACGACCCCGTTGCGCTCCGAACGTTAAACTCGCTATTTATGGGACAGGACACTAGCATGGCGCACCGCAAACACCTGCTCGGTGGCAAGAAGATCGATCCGCCGCCCATTGGTCCGGACACTTCGCTGATCGACCTGATCGATCTGACTTTCAACGCCTACAACGCCGCCCGTTTCCGTGAAGGCTGCCATCTGTTCACCCAGCGCATGCTGAGCGACGATGCCATCGTGGGGGTCAGCCTTTCAGGCGCACTGACTCCGGCCGGCCTCGGAATGGCGGCCATCGTCCCGCTCATGCGGGCCGGTTTTATCGATTGGGTCGTGTCGACCGGCGCCAACCTGTATCACGATATGCACTTCGGTATCGGTCTGGAGATGCGGCGCGGCTCGCCAAACGTCGACGATCGGGAACTGCGCGAGGAAGGGGTCGTTCGGATCTACGACATCCTGTTCGACTACGACGTGCTTTTGAAAACCGACAACTTCGTCAAGAAGGTCGTCGCCGAGGACGAATTTCAGACGGCGATGAGTTCGGCGGAGTTCCATTACCGGCTGGGCCGTTACGTCGTAGAGCGCGAACGGGTGCTGGGTATCCGGAACAAGTCTTTCGTCGCCGCGGCGCACGAATGCGGCATACCGGTCTATACGTCATCGCCCGGCGACAGTTCGATCGGCATGAACGTCGCGGCCAGCGCGCTGACCGGTAACAAGTTGACGATCGATGTGAACGCCGACGTGAACGAAACCGCCGCGATCGTGTACGGCGCGAAACTGAACGGCCTGAAGAGCGGTACGCTCATGATCGGCGGCGGGTCGCCCAAAAACTTCCTCCTCCAGACCGAACCCCAGATTCAGGAGGTTCTCGGGCTCGAAGAAAAGGGTCACGACTATTTCCTGCAGTTCACGGATGCCCGGCCCGATACCGGAGGATTGTCCGGCGCAACGCCCGAGGAAGCCGTAAGTTGGGGCAAGGTCGATCCGGATAAGTTACCCGATGCGGTGGTGTGCTACATGGATTCCACGGTCGCGCTTCCCTTGTTGACCGCCTATTCGATGCGGATGAGGAAACCGAGACCGCTTCGGCGGCTTTACGACCAGAGGAAACAGGCGGTCGAAAAAATGAAAGTCCTGTTCGAAGAGCGATTCAACCCCGACTCGGACCCGCGTGAAATGAAGCCGATTCGATCCGGCTGAAGCGGGCTGGCAAGCCACACCGCGAACGCCGCATCAACCCATGACGTGCATCGTGAGACCCGACAACACCTTCGGAAAGAAGTCCGTCGACTTCTGCGGCAGCACTTCCCCGCCGAACGCGATATCCCGGACCTGATCCAATCGTGTCGCATTGAGCAGGAACGCGGCTTGGCCACGTCCCGAACGCACTTCGTCGATCGCTTCCGCGAATCCGCGCACATAGGTCAGGTAGTTCCCCGACCGCACCTGCTCCTCGGAAATCCCCAGCGCCTTTCCAAGAATCAGCCGATGCAGAATCACCACGTCCAGCTGCGCCCGCGCGGGCGACATGTCGTTCAACAGGTGGGCCGGATTCACTTCATCGCGAAGCCGACACAAGAACAAGCCATCGGAATCCTGGGTGGCAATGCCGATGGACGGTCTTTCGGCGCCGCTCCCGGCCAGTGAGGCTTCCGAAGCGTGCTCGCCCTCGACCTCCTGAATGTCGAAATACTCGCCAAGAGCGCGGATCAGTGCGGCACGATCGAATCCTTCGAGGTTGGACAACACGCGATGGGTCGGCAGAATCGTCATTCCGGGACTTTCCATATTGACCAGCGTCGTCATGAGCCACTCGTAGGGGCGGGCCTCGTCGCTGCCAAGCTCGGTCCGCTTCTCGTCCCGAAACGCCAGCGCGGTTTCGTAACGATGATGCCCGTCGGCGATCACCAGTTTCTTGTCCGCCATCTCGAGACGAATCGCTCCGATCGCCTTCGACTCGATGACGCTCCACACCCGATGGTCGACGCCGTATTCATCCCGAATCGACAGGTCGGGAGGCTTGGAGGCCACCCGATCCAGAACCGCGTCGACTTTGTTCTCGGGATCGGAATACAGAAGGAACACCTGGCCGAAATGCGTCCGCGTACTCCGCAACAGTTCCAACCGGTCGCGCTTCGGTCCGGTCATCGTCCGTTCGTGGGGAAACACGATCCGGTTGGCGTAGTCCTCCAGGCGGGTCAGACAGATGAAGCCCTTCCGCGTCCGGACCTCATCGCTGCCGGGCGTGCGGAATCGTTGGAAGTAGGCAAAGAGACAGGGTTCGGAAACGGGCCGGATTATGCCGTCGCCACACCATCGATCCAGGGTCCGGGCGGCATTCCGGTACACCGAGACAGTGTTGTCGGGCGGTGGATTCGACGCCGGACGAATCAACCGGACCACGTTGTTCGGGTGGGCGTCGACGTATCTCCGTTCCATCTCCGGAGAGATCTTGTCGTAGGGTTGGGTCACCACCCTGTCGAGCGGAACGCGGTCGGGAGAATACTGGAAAGCCCTGAACGGCAGGATTTCAGCCATGGCTACGGCGGGAATTGTAGCATGCCGCCCGGTGGTCTGGTGAAATCCGGAACGCCGTGAAAGGTGAAATTTCCGCCCGAATTGAGATGGGAATTTTAGCCCCGCGATTTCGACACGTTCAGGTCCGAAGGCGCGTGTACCCTGTAGCCGTGAGTTCCGCACTCAAGGCGGTTGCGTTCGACGCGGTCGGAACGCTGTTCCATTCGCGAGGATCGATCGGAGAAATCTACAGGACCATTGGATTGAAATACGGCGCGGATGTGCCGGCGCCGGATCTGCAGCGCGGGTTCGAGCGACACATCGCGGCGATGGGCACGCCGATCGACAAAGGCGATTGGAAGGCGCTGGTCGAAACCGTTTTTCTCGAACACGGTCGCTTTCCGCGGTTCGATGACTTCTTTGAAGAGGTCTATCGGTTCTTCCAGTCGGATCGGGGGTGGATGTGTTACTCCGAGACCGAGCAAGTCCTTCAGACGCTCGGTGACCACCGGTTCAAACTCGCGGTGGTATCCAACTTCGACGAGCGCCTGCTCGGCGTCCTGGCCAACCTGAGGATCGATCGTCATTTCGCGGCCGTCGTCACCCCCGATTCGGCGGGCGAGGCAAAACCCGGCGCCGGAATCTTTATCGATGCAAGCGCCCAACTCGACGTTCGACCTGAAGAGACGCTCTTCGTTGGCGACGATCCGTTTCTGGACGTACAGGCGGCCCGATCCGCCGGCATGAAGGCGGTGTTGGTCAACCGCGGCCCCCGGGGTCCGCAAGCTGGGGCGGTCGCGGACCTCTGTGGAATCCTTCCCATTCTCGGGATCGAATAGCCCTTATCGGTCTGGTCCTTTGCCGGGATGCGGGAGGACTCCGGGTTGGACTCCGGGAAGCGTTTTCCAATAAGAACATGAGCCTGGACAGAGGGGCTTGGTGGTGAGCCTTCGTCCCGGTCGGGGCTTGTTGTAGGGGGCCTATTTTAGCTGTTGCGAGAATGCTGTACAAGCTCAACCCTTGAGGGTGTCCCCATTCTTCAGACAGGAGATTCCCGATCTTAAGGTGGATCGTTGCGGCCTGAAAACAGGTTGATGGCGATGCGTTCCCGCCGTCGGGCCTGTGGGAAATGCGGCGAAGCCGAGCGGCTTGTGGGAAACCGCGTTGTTTGCGGATTTCCATAGACGCGTCATTTTCCACAGGCCCCCTGACGCGCGTGCGCCGGCCCGAAGGACTGGTCCACCACTGCACCGCTTGGCGCGCGGGCCCGGCTCGTCGGCCAAAGCCCGCGTCGCGGCCGTTCGAAAGCCCGATCATGCCGCCTCCGGGGTAGACTGGCCGATGGCGCGGAACAGCGCGTCGCGGGCGCGGTTCGCCTGTCGGTTCGCCTCGAGGTCGGTCATGGCGTGGGCCCGCTGGTCCAGGGCGTCGAAGGTCACGCCGGGGCGCAGGCGCTGCTCAGCGCCGGGCAGCGACTTCAGCTTCTCGTACGGGGTCATGACATCCTGGCGGCGGTAGTATCGGCGCGCCTTCCCCTTGGCATCGCGCCGCTCGCAGGCGAACAGGCACGGCCGGTGGAAGTTCAGGTACGGCGTCAGCACGTTTTGGGTGAAAGCGTTGACCGGGGCGGCGAAGCGTTGCGGGATGTGGTCGTGACCCAGCCACTTGCGGACCACCCAGGCGTTCTTGCCCTCCACCAGCGCGTTGTCGCCCGACCGCCTGGCGCGTGACTTGGTGAACTGGCGGACATGCAGTTTGTTCAGTAATTCAGCAACTTGGCGATTGATGTATTCCGAGCCATTGTCGGAATGGAAGCCCACCACGACGAACGGCAGTTCCACCAGCAGGGCTTGCAGCACCGGGATCAAGAACGCCTCGGAGATCCTCGCCACCGCGCCGATGTGCTCGAACTGGGTGACCTCGTCCACCAAATTGATCGCGTAGAGGCCTTTCTCGCCCTCCCGGTCGCCCTGATGGACCGTGTCCACGCGCACGAAACCGGGCCGGCCTTGCGGCTCCGGCCGCTGGCGCGCGCCGATCCGCGTGGCCGTCGGCTTGGTGTGTTGCCACACGGTGCGCTTGGCGCGGTAGGTCTTGGAATCTCGCAAGTTGTACAGATGCGCGCTCGACAGGTACGCCAAGCGCTCGAACCGCCGGTCGCCGAACACCTCCAGGGCGCGCCGCATCACCGCGCAGGTGGCCGGGCCGCACATCTGGTTGCCGATCGCGTCCACTTCGGCCAGCAGACGAATATCCGCAGCGGTGTAGACCCGCGCGAAGGGCCGTCCGCTGTTGCCGCCGCGACGGTCCACCACGCGCCCCGTCGCGCGGTACTGGCCGATCAGCCGGCTCACCTGCGCACGGGACAGCCCCGTCGTCTTGCCAAGGTATTCGCGCACCGCCCCCTTGCCGATTCGCCCGAGCCGACCGTACCCGATCCCCACCAGCGTACGCCGGACGAACTCGTAGATCCCGTCCCGGTCTTCTGGGCGGTAGTCGACCGGATCGCTGCCTTCCAGAAAAGCATTGATCTGATCGACGGTGCGGAGGCGTTCAGTCTGTAGTGTCACGATCATTCTCCGATGATCGCCCAGACCGGGCCTTCAGGCTCATGTAGCGTTGGAAACGCTGACCTCGTTCAGGCTCATGTAGCGTTGGAAACGCTGACCTCGTTCAGGCTCATGTAGCGTTGGACAACACTCGGGATTGACAGACCGGGCCAATCGGGCTTAATCTATTAATGCCGACAAAAATGATCGCCGATAAAAACAGTCGCCAACTGACCGGCAACTGAATGGATCGCATATAGTCTTGAAACGATGTTCAGGCTGTCCAAAAGAGCGGATTACGGATTGATCGCGCTAAAGCATCTGGCTTTGCACGACGAGCACTCTTACAGCGCTCCCCAAATCGCCCGGACTTACAATATCCCGGCGGAGTTGATGGCCAAGGTACTCCAGAAGCTGGTCCGAAAGGGTCTGCTCGAATCGCACGCGGGGCCGAACGGCGGCTACGCCCTGGCCCGCGGCGCCGACCTGATAACCGTCATCGACGTGATCGAAGCTCTCGAAGGGCCCGTTCTGTTGACGCCATGCGAAGCCGCCGACGATTGCGAACAGCTTCAGCTCTGTTCGATTCGCGACCCGCTTCGCAGTATCAAGGCAAAGGTTGTCGGTATACTCGTTGACACGACGATCCACGAACTTGCAGCCCATTGAGCGCCGACAATATCAATAATGGGCTGTTTCGAAGAGGAAAGAGGAGTCTGAGGAGATGGCAACGTTGAATCAACCGATTTACATGGACAACCAGGCGACGACCCCGGTCGACCCAAGAGTCCTGGACGCCATGTTTCCCTATTTCGGCGAGCGATTCGGAAACGCGGCGAGCCGGAACCATCAGTTTGGATGGGACGCGGAAGAAGGCGTTACGAAGGCCCGCGAACAGGTTGCCGCGCTTATCAACGCGAGCCCGAAGGAGATCGTTTTCACCAGCGGCGCCACCGAGTCCGACAACCTCGCGCTGAAGGGCGTTGCCGAGATGTACAGCCAGAAGGGCGACCACATCATCACCTGCGTCACCGAGCACAAGGCCGTTATCGACAGCGCGAAGCATCTTGAAAAGCAAGGCACTCGCATTACCTTCCTTCCCGTCGAAAAGAACGGACGCATCGACCTGGATGACCTGAATCGAGCCATTACCGACAAGACGATCCTGATTTCGATCATGACCGCCAACAACGAAGTCGGCGTTGTCCAGGACATCGGGGAAATCGGAAGGATCGCACGCGAACACGGCGTGCTCTTTCATACCGACGCCGTTCAGGCCGTCGGCAAGATTCCCTTCGACGTTCAGGAGATGAACGTCGACATCGCGTCGATCAGCGCCCACAAGATGTACGGACCCAAGGGCGTCGGCGCCATCTATGTCCGGCGCCGCAATCCGCGTGTGCTGTTGAGCCCGATCATGGACGGCGGCGGGCATGAGCGCGGCATGCGCTCGGGAACTCTCAACGTGCCGGGAATCGTCGGCTTCGGCATGGCCGCGGAACTCGCCAGGAACGAACTCGAAGAGGAATCCGCGCGACTTTTCCGGCTGCGCGAACGACTTCGGACCGGACTCGAGGCAAACCTCGACGAACTCTATATCAATGGCGACATGGAACACCGGGTTCCCGGAAACCTGAACATCAGCTTCGCCTACGTCGAAGGCGAGTCGCTGTTGATGGGAATCGACGACATCGCCGTGTCATCGGGCTCCGCCTGCACATCGGCCAGCCTGGAACCGTCCTATGTCCTGAAAGCCCTTGGCGTGGGAGAGGACCTTGCTCATACCTCGATCCGTTTCGGACTCGGCAGATTCAACACCGAAGAAGAAGTGGACTACGTTGTCGACAAGGTCACGCACACCGTCCTCCGGCTCCGGGAGTTGTCCCCGCTTTATGAAATGGTTAAAGAAGGCATCGATCTGTCTACAGTGAACTGGACGGCGGATTGAAGGAAGTACCGATCCAAGGAGATTTAAAGCAATGGCCTATTCAGAAAAAGTAGTCGACCACTACAACAACCCGCGTAACGTGGGCTCGTTCAAGAAAGAAGAAGAAAGTGTCGGAACGGGTCTGGTCGGCGCGCCCGAGTGCGGTGACGTGATGAAGCTGCAGATCAAGGTCGACGACGAAAGCGGCGTCATCGAGGATGCCAGGTTCAAGACGTTCGGATGCGGCAGCGCGATCGCCAGTTCCAGCCTCGCAACCGAGTGGGTCAAGGGCAAGACCGTGGACCAGGCGCTTCAAATCAGGAACACCGATATCGTCAAGGAACTGAGCCTGCCCCCGGTGAAGATCCACTGTTCGGTTCTGGCCGAGGACGCGATCAAGTCCGCGATCACCGATTGGAAAGCGAAGCACCCGGAAGAGAAAACCGCCGAAGCCGCCAGATAACCTCCGGAGCGACGATTCATGGCAATTGAAATCACGGATCGCGCGGCAGGCGAGATCCGGCGGCTCAGACAAAAAGAAGGTATCGATGCCGGTGGATTACGCGTCGGCATCAAGGGCGGCGGTTGCTCCGGCCTTTCATACAACCTCGGTTTTGAGGTCGAGGCGAGAAAGGGCGACAAGGTTTTCGCGCGCGAAGACGTCAAATTGTTCTGCGATCTGAAGAGCTACATCTATCTCAACAACACCGTTCTCGACTTCGACAGCGGCCTGATGGGCAAGGGCTTTCAGTTCCTCAACCCCAATGCAAGGAACACCTGTGGATGCGGAGAGTCGTTCTCCGTCTGACAGGCGCGTGGAGGGTTGACGCCAGCGGCGGTCGCTGATGCCGTCGGCCCCTGTTGTTTGCCCCAAGGCACGCGATGAAGTACTTCGAATTGTTCCAACTGGAACCCCGCCTCAACATGGATCTCGGCGCACTGGAGAAGAAATTTCATGCGCTGAGCCGGCAATGCCATCCTGATTTCCATACCACGGCCGGTCCCGAAGAACGAGCCCGGGCCCTCGAGTCGACGGCCCTTTTGAACGACGCGTACCGAACGCTTCGAGACTCGACCCGTCGAGCCGAGTACCTGGTGAAATCCCAGGGGTTCAAGGTCGATGGAAGCCGGGCGCCCCGGGAAATGCTGATGGAGGTATTTGAAATCAACGAGGGCCTTGATGATTTGCGTTCGGCACGGGAGTCCGGAGACCCGGTGTCCGAATTGCTGGAGGCCGTCAACGAGTACCGGGAACGAATTGCCGAAAAGCGCCGGGCATACGAGCGGCAACTGAATGGCGCTTTCGGCGAATGGGACGATTTGCTGGCCAACGATGCCTCCGAGGAAGCCCGCCGCGAACATCTCGGGAGACTGGCCGAGATCATTTCGCAGTCGTCGTACATACGGAACCTGGAACACGAACTGGAAGACGAGGTATCGCACTAATGCCCAATATCGTGGGAATCGACCTGGGAACGACCAACAGCCTCATTGCGGTTGTAAGCGACGGCGTTCCGAAGATCATCGCCGACTCCGCGGGACGGGAAATCATCCCATCCGTGATCCACTTCGCGAGCGGCGGCGAAATCCACGTCGGACAGGAAGCACGCGATCGCATGCTCGACGATTCGGGACGTACCATCTCGTCGATCAAGCGTTTCATGGGCCGGGGACTTTCGGACGTTCGGGACGACCTGACACTGTTGCCCTTCGAAGCGTCGGTGGAGAGCGAGAACATTATACGGATCGACGTCTTCGGCCGCGAATACACGCCCCCGCAGTTGTCGGCCCTGATCCTGCGCGAGTTGAAGCAGAACGCCGAACGAGCGCTCGACAGCCCGGTTCAGAACGCCGTGATCACGGTTCCGGCGTACTTCAACGACGCCCAGCGCCAGGCCACAAAGGATGCCGGCCGCATCGCGGGGCTGGACGTCCTGAGAATCGTCAACGAACCCACGGCCGCATCCCTGGCGTATGGACTGCAGGAACAGAAGCACGGGATCGTCGCCGTATACGATTTCGGCGGAGGCACGTTCGACGTTTCGATTCTGAAGCTTAGCGAAGGCATTTTTGAGGTTCTGTCGACCAGCGGCAACACCCACCTCGGCGGTGACGACATCGACCAGTCCCTGATGCTGATGATTCAGCAGGAGACGGGAAAGGATCTGGAGCAAGGTCACCTGCAGTTCGTCCGCGCCGCCGTCCGAGGGGCAAAGGAAGAGCTTTCGGCAAGCGATTCGACCACCATCGACGTTCCCGCGCTCGGCTACTCGCGAAAGCTCTTGAGGCCGGAGCTCGAAACGATGATCGGCCCGATCGTCGAGCAAACGCTGGTCCCCTGCCGGCAAGCCCTCAAAGATGCCGGCATCGACGCTAAAGAAGTGGACGAAGTGGTCATGGTGGGCGGTTCGACGCGAATCCCGCTGGTGCAGCAACGGGTACAGGAACTGTTCGAACGCGTTCCTCACACTGAACTGGACCCGGACCAGGTGGTTGCGCTCGGGGCCGCGGTGCAGGCCGACATCCTGGCGGGAAACCGCAGGGACACGCTGCTGCTGGATGTCACGCCTCTGTCGCTCGGTATCGAGACGATGGGCGGTGTGATGTCGAAGATCATTCCGCGAAACTCCACGGTTCCGGCAAGTGCGACCGAATCGTTCACGACTTACGTCGAAGGCCAGACCAACGTCAAGATCCACGTCTTGCAGGGCGAACGCGAACTCGTTGAAGATTGCCGCAGCCTGGCCGAATTCGACCTCAAGGGTATACCCCCGATGCCGGCAGGCCTGCCGCGAATCGAAGTCAAATTCCTGATCGACGCCGACGGCATCCTGAACGTTTCGGCCAGGGAGTTGCGAACCGAAAAGTTCCAGTCGATCGAAGTCAAGCCCACCTACGGCCTCACCGATGAGCAGGTCGAAACGATGATCCTGGAATCATTTGAACATGCCGAATCCGATATCGAGACCCGGCTGGTAATCGAAGCCAGGAATGAAGCGCAACAGATCTTGGAAGCCTGCGAAAAGAGTTGCCGCGGCGAAGAATACGAAGGGCTTGCGGAAAAGGAAAAGACGCTGATCGCCGAGTCGATCGCCCGGATTCAGTCGACGATGAGGGAGAACGACTATCAGGCGATTCGCGATGCGATCGAAGAAAGCAACGAGGCCACGCACCGGCTTGCCGAACTGCGAATGAACGCCGCCATCGCCAAGGCGCTGAAGAACAAGCGTGTGAGGGAAATTCAATGAACCGCACTATTGGCTGGACCGACTCCGAAGACATCGCCATCGCGCTGAACGAGCGCTTTCCCGACCTGGATCCGTTGACCGTCCGTTTTACCGACCTCCATCGATGGACCACCGAGATCGAGAACTTCGAAGGCGATCCGAAGGACTCCAACGAAAAGAAGCTCGAAGCCATACAGATGGCCTGGCATGAGGAGTGGGAGGAACAGCAGGGTTAGCGGCCTGCGGCCAACCCCTGCACAGGATCGCCGACTGGGAACTTCGGGCCTCGGAAGCGACGCGTGGAACCCCGCCGAGACGCCTTGAGGATAGCCAAACCTTGGCTATCATTGCGTGGTCAAAGGTAGACAGCATTCAAATCCATGTCGAAAACACACGCGATGACGAACGAATTCAGCGGATTCCCGGAAGAAGGCCTTCGTTTTTTGGAAGGGCTGAAACGGAACAACGAGCGTCCGTGGTTCAATGCCCGGAAGCGGATTTACGAAGAATCCATCAAAGGGCCAATGAACGCGTTCATCCTGGCTCTCGGCAAGGAATTCGAGTCATTCGCTCCCGAGATCATCGCAACTCCGAAAGTATCCGGTTATCGAATCTATCGGGATACGCGCTTTTCCGCGAACAAGGCCCCATACAAAACACACGTCGCCGCGGTGTTCCCCCACCGTGGAATCGAGAAACACCGGGGCGCGGGATTCTATGTCCATATCGCTCCCGATGAGGTGTTTGTCGGAGGCGGCGTCTATCGGCCGTCACCGGCGGATCTGTTCGCCCTGAGAGAGCACATCGCCGCGCACCACGCCGATTTCCGCCGGATACTGCGAAAACGCTCGTTCCGAAAACTGTTCGGAGATCTTGAAGGGGAAACTCTGACGCGTGTGCCGCGCGGTTTTCCACGGGACCACCCCGCCGAAGACCTGTTGCGCCACAAGCAGTTCCTGGCAGCCCGGCAACTCGAACCCGGCATCGCCGCCACTCCGGAGCTCCAAGCAGAGGTCGTGGGAACCTTCAAGACGCTGTATCCGATGATTCGCTTTCTGAACATACCGATCGCGAAACGCGAAGCCCGTCAAAGCATTTCGCGCAGAGACCCCTGACAAACCAAGAGATATTTTACAGATCGAAACGATCCTTCGGTAGCTGATCAGCGACAATTAGAATTCCCGCCATATCCGCGTCGGATTATTCACAACGGGTCGCAATCAACGGGTCCACGCGGATTGCCCGCAATGCTGTAACAAGACAAGCGCCGAAAGCCACAGTCGAAAACAACAGCGATACCGCAATGAAGGTGACGCCGTCCGTGGGCTCGACACCGAAGAGCAGCGTCCCGAAGAGTCGAGTCGCGGCCCACGCACCCAAAAGGCCGCAAACGATTCCTGGAACTATCAGCCATACACCTCGTTTCATGACCAACAACAGTAGATCGGGACGCTGCGCTCCCAAGGCCATACGAATACCCAATTCCGAAGTTCTCTGGCTGACTGCGTGTGACATCGATCCGTAGATACCGACAGTCGCCAGCAGCAATGACAAGCCTCCGAAAACGGCCGACAACGACAACAACAGCCTGTTGGATCCGGCGCCTCCGATTCCGCGCGAGACCAGATCCTCCATTCGCGCGTGTCTCAAAACGATGTCCGGGTCTACTTCGCGAAACCGCGTTCGCACTACTTCCATCAAAGATTGAAACTCTTCCGTTGAACGAATCAGAAACTTGTTGGGTCTCATGGGTACCAATCCGAAAGAGAACTCGGAATCGAAGACTCGGCGGTAGTCCGTGTATACCGCTGGTTCAGAGCTGTCTCTTCCGAGGTCACCCGACATCCGGAAGTCGCTGGCTACGCCGATCACCACTCTTCGAGTGTCTTCCGAAATCGAGTACGCGTCCGGCGCCTGAACATTATCGACAATAATCCCCCCTCGCTCCCGCTCCGGATCGACCTCCATCTCCGGTGGTTGCGACGCCTCCGCCAAATGAACAGTCCTTCCAATCGGATCTGCACCACTGAAAATCCGGTCAGCGAGGCTTTCGTTCAGAATGATTCCCTCGATCCCGGAAAATGGATCAATATCTTCGAAACGCCGTCCCTGCACAGCGACGCCCAGTGTTTCGAAGTAGCCGGGCGCCACAATAAAGTTGTTTGCCGCAATCCCGGAGTTGACAGACCCTTCCCCGCCAACGACGTACTCGGTTGCATAGGCGTTTCCTTCCGCAAGAGGCGCGCTAACCCCAGCGCTTACGGACTGAACACCGGGAATTTGCCGCAGATTTTCGAGAACGCTTTCAACCAGGTCACGCGTTCTCCTTGGATTGTAAGGAATGAGACTCATCGATTCGCCGACCGTCAGGCTGAGATTGTCATCGCTAAATCCCCAGTCGACCTCCGCAAGCGCGACGGCGCTGCGTACGAACAGTCCTGCGCCAACGAGGAGAACAATCGCGACAGCCACTTGCGCCCTGACTATCGCATCTCGCAGACGGCCACCGCTACTCCGGAGTACAGTTTGTGCCGCACCGATCTTCAGGGATTCGGTCAGTTCCACGCGGGATACATTCCAGGCGGGAAGACACCCCGCCGTGACCGCGGCCACCAGGGCCACCACCCCGCCGTATATCAGGACCCGCCAGTTGATCGACGCAGCTTCGATTCGGGGAATGTCGACGAGGCCCAATCCCAACACGAGATCAATGCCCCATTGACTCAGTGGTAACACGCAGATTCCCGCTATCGCAGCCAGCAATACACTTTCCGTCAGGACCTGCGCTGCAAGCTGCGAACGACTTCCGCCACACGCCGCTCGAATAGCGAACTCCTTTCGGCGCGCCAGGCCACGCACCAAAAGCATGTTCGCAACGTTCGAAGACGCGATCAGGAGCACAAGGCCGACGGCGCCAAGTAATAGAAAAAGCATGAGGCTATAGTCGCCGACGACCACGTCATGAATCGGAAATACGCGCGCAACGCGAGGTTCATCGCCCGCCGTTCCTGCACGGACACTCTCCAGAATTACATTCAATTCGGCTTGTGCTTCTTCTATACGAGTACCTGGGCGGAGTCGCGCGATGCCTAGACCCAAAACAAGCGCATAACCAGATGGCGAACGGCCGGTTCCCAGCCATAAAGTTGGAGGCATAACCTTCCGTTCCGGGATCGTTTTGTCCCGGCCTCCGGTTCGAGTTGCGTCTGTTTCAGTGGGGGCCTCGCCGTGTCTGTTTGAAGGGTTGACAGCAACCGGGACCTCGACCGCCCGGGCTCAGATCCATGATCGGGTCAGCATCGCAGGGGACGACGCAACACATCCACGGCACGGAACAAGACGGACAACCACGGGTTCCAGGCCATGAGCCGGAAGACGATGCGCCGGCCAGTACGCACGAGTTGGCACGGCAGGAGGATGAAGGCGTTCAGGAACGTTTTGAACTCCCAGCGTAGAACGGTCTGCTTCTCGGCCCGATACTTCTGGGCCCAGCGTCCGGTTTCGGGAAGCAGCAGCGCAAACCACGCCTTCAGGGTCCAGGCCAGCGACGCCATCACCATGGTGGCCCAGTTGCCGGTCCGGTCGCCCACCGGCATTTTCAAGGCCCGGACGCCGTTCTTGAGTTGCTCGATGAGATTCTCCTGATGGCACCGTTGATTCGCGCGCTTCACGATCCGGTCGGCGGGACCGGCACGGTTCGTGATGTAGAAGAAGTACCGGATCTTGTCGAACAACACCCACTCCCCTTTGGCCTCCGACAGATTCTTCCGCACCACCACGACGCGGTAGTCCCGCTTACAGGCGCCGGGCCGGTAGGCGAACTCGGCCACGTCTTCGCCCCGCAACCGAATGTTCTTGAAACCGCGTTCCCGAACGATCCGTTCCTTGACCTTGTCGGGACGCTGGCGGGGCTGGGTGGCCACCTCGTATCGGGCCTCACGCTCCAGCGCTGCCCAGCAGTCCGGCTCCAGCGCATCGGCCCGCGCCACCAGGTTCGCCCTCGCGTCGATACCGAAGATGAAGTCCACGCCCTGGCCGTCCCATCCATCCAGATGCCGGGTCTGGCTGAAGTCGGTGTCCCCGCGCAGCAGGATCCGATGGAACCCGGCGCGCTGGCACAACCCGATCGCCTGATCGAACCGCGGGGCCGCGCCTTCATGCGAGGGCCGGTTGCCGCTCCGGTTCACCAGGTATAACGGCTCGGCGGTGTTCGCCAGTGAAATCAACAACGGGTGATAGCCCCATGTCCCGTCGTAGGCGATATCCATCCCTTCCTTGCATTCCCCGCTGGTCGGCGCCAGGGTCCCATCCGCGTCCAACACCGCCTCGCCGAAAAAACCGGCCGGTTGCTGCCGCCACACATTCAGCCGCACTTCATTCGCCGCCTCCATCAGGTTCTCCACGTCGCCGGGCTCGAATCTCCGGCAAAAGTCGCCCGCCGTCGTCGGGTCCGGTATCCGCTGCGCCCCCAGCGCATCCAGGTATGCTTCGTCGTTGCGCCGCAACTCGATGTCTTCCAGACACGTCCCTCCCGTCAACGCGTTGTAGGCGATGTTCAACACGTGATCCGACTCGTGATACGGCAGATGCCGCTTCAGCACATCCACCCGCGCGTCGATGGCCTCTATCAGACCCGTCCGCCGCGCCACCCGATGCATCGCCCCGATGCCGCCCACCGCCGTCCCCCGCGTCCGCTTGCCCATCTCATAGTGCATGTTACTCGCCGACAACATCGGCGCCGACTGTTCCCTCCAATGCCGCTCTCCAAGCCGACGCTCGATTCGCCGCTTGCGATTCCTCATGTTCTTGCGCGTATAATCGTTCACCCGAAATGCCTCCTTTTCCGTCAGGATTTCGCAAATTCTTTTTCGCACGGGACGGGGACATTTCGGGTACTTCCGCTACTTTTTCACTATCGATACTTCCTCAATCGCGCTTATTCAGGGACTAGATGCGTGTTTGAACCGAATACTGTCAGCTCCGTGACCGGCGACCACATGTCGACATCGGATTCCGGGAAAAGGAAGCCTCGCGGCATGACCCCGACAATCTCAATGGGGTCATTATCCACTTCCAGCACCTGGCCCACGACGCTCGGATCGCCGGCAAAGTGAATCTGCCAAAACCCGTAGCTCAGGACAACCTCGGGGGACGGCGTCGTACCTCGATCCGGCGAATAACCCGGACCCACAATCGGTCGAACGCCGAGAAGGTCGAACACTCCTCGACCGACCCGGCCGACGCGCACCGATTGCGTGCCCATACTCCTGGTGAGCGTTTGTTTGTACGGTTCGACCGCTTCCAGGAACCTCGACCGCCTCCGTAGCTCCGATAGCTCCGATGCCGGGATATGGTTTTCCAGACTCGTGCTGGCGCCACCCCACACAAACACTATTCGATTCGGATCGTGGTAGGGAAAAGGGCGCAGAAGGACACTTTCCACGATGCTGAACACGACAACGTTGGCGCCGATGCCAACTGCCAGGGAAAATGTAGCAATGACCAACAACCCGGGACTTCGACCCAGCGTTCGGACGGCGTATCGGATATCTCGCACCAGATTGTCGAACCACTGCAAGGTCATGACTATGCGGCGACCGTCTGGAATCGCAAGGCGCCTACGAACGGCTTGTTCCCACAAACAGCCAATACTCTATCCATCTGCACTAACCCCTCATTCCAAGCCCATGCTTCCCGACCTTGTCAGGAACACATCCCCAGACAATATGAGAATCCACCGTCGTCGCAGTCCATGCAAAGGCCCGTACAGGTACAAATCTCGGTGCAAATAAAGAACCCGCAGACATCTTCACACGCCGCCCGGATCGCGCCTTCGTCGCATTGGGCCTGGACAATACCAACTGGTCCTCGACTCCAGTAGAACATTGTCAATGCAAAGGCACTCGCCACCGTCAACAGTCGCAGAATTAGTAATTTCATGGTCAGATAAACTCCTTCAGATTCGATTCACTCTGGTCGAGCCTTTATCAAGAACAAGCGGCAATACAGCTCTCAAAGGAGTCATCCCTGTCCGGATTAGTATTGCACTCCGTGCACGCGCCCACGTAGACGCAACACGACATGCATTCACCGATACCCCGGCAGGCATCTTCACAAGACTGTATTATTTCGTAAATGTTGCAATTGGCCTGACCACGAACTGTATCGATCGGTCCGCGCATTCCTGAAAACATCGTCAGGCCGAAACTACCGAACACAGTTCCGAGTTCACGGTCGTCGGCGTCGCCGGCGACATACGGGAACGTAATGTTCGGCAAGCGACCCAGCCCATGATCTACGTTTCCATGGGCGAACGCTTTCTGCCTTCCGCACGCGCGGACGTGCCGAACTACGTCGTCGCCAGGACGCCGCTTCCGCCCGCCGGCGTCCAGGAAGTTCTGGCCCGCGTGGACCCGAACGCCGTGCTCCGCGTCCACGTGATGAGCGATCGATTCGCCCTTCAAATGGATCGGCAACGGCTGCGCGCGATCGCCCTGGGGGGCACCGCCGCCGTCGCGTTGGCGGTGGCCGTGCTGGGCGTCTACACGGTCGTTGCGTATTCCGTGGCTCGACGGACCCGGGAGATCGGAGTGCGGATGGCCTTGGGCGCCGGTCGGCGGTCCGTCTTTCTCGGTGTTCTCGCGCCCGCGATAGCGCCGCCCGCGCTCGGACTCGCGCTGGGCGTGGCCGCTTCGTTCGCGTTGCATCGCGTGCTGGGCGCCTACCTGTATGGGATCGAGCCCTCCGACGCCGGCACATACGCGGCCGTGGTACTTCTGATGTCTGCCGTAATTGTGGCCGCCTGCGCCGTGCCCGCGTTCCGCGCGTCGCGAGTCGACCCCAACACGACGTTGCGTCACGAGTGACGTGATCTCGGATGCCGTAAACCGAACGCAGCGCCTCTTCAACGCGATTCGAGTTCCTCGAGAATATCTTCCGGATCGACGAGGCGCCGCGCCGCAACGTGAGATTCAGACTGCTCTAGAGATTCAGGGAGCGCTGCACGACGGCGGGGATAATTCCCCAAATTCCTCACTTTCGACTTGGACCTGATTTTGGGGGAAGGTCACCACGTACCCTGTTCTGCAAGGACCACCAACATGTCTTCCGTGTGAACGAACCGCGTTAGCCCCGGCCCGTCCCTCCTTCTAACAGCGGTCTTCCCCGCTTCCTTCGCTGCCGCCTCTGTCGCGGTAGACGAGGTGGCAGCTCTCGCAGGCTTCGCTCAGTAGCCCGCTGATTTCGAAAAACGCTTCGTGATTTCTGGCCTTGGAGGCCGCGTAGGCGAGTTCTCCCACTTCCACGAGGTCCGCCGTGTACTGTTTCCAATCCTCATTATCCACTGGGACGGGCCTGCCGTTCTGACATCGGCGCCCTGGTGTCAGAAACAGAGGTGCGGTCTCGGTCAAAGCAACGGCGGCCTGATCGACAGCCAGCCATCCCGGGTAGATACTGAGCGACCAAAGTATCAAATCCGACTCATCTGCGGAGACATCTCTATTCGCTTCGTCATCGGGGTTGTTTTGCTGAAGGTTGAATATGACATTCGAATTCGGAAAAGCGATAGATCTCATCAGTTCGGCAAGGTTTCCCAGCGGCGGCGGAAGAGATGCATCGGTGGTAACGGCAGTGGGCGACAGAAGCGCAGTTTCCACTGTGGGCAACACAGTCTGCGCCAGCATCTCTTCGCTCAGCTCAGTCTCTCCGGCAGGGAACTGGCTGGCCTGGAGCATGGCAGCCGTAAGGTCAATGGATTCCTGCCGGGAAAGAGTTCCGGGCGAGTCGTAAGGCATTGTCAATTGAACCTTGTCCACGAGCTCCGAGAGTGGACGTGCACTCCAGGTGGAGAGAAAAAAGTCTCCAGTCAACGGTGGGCCTATACCAGTGCCTTCCATGCCGCTCCCATGACACGTTGCACATGCCTCCTGGTAAATCATCTGAACGCGCGCTGCCTGCTGCGGGGAGTAGACACCGTCTGTTACCGATCGCAACTGCCGCGCATGCCCGACAGGCGAGAACATTCCCGCGGCCGCACATGCACACACGGCCAGCCCCAGCCAAACGCCAACCGCTGACCGGCCCCCTCGACTCAGACAAATCATCGATCTATCCTCCAAATTCAAAAATTTCCATCGCTGAAAGTAATCCGATTAGATTTTACTCTCGGAGAATCAAGTGCGACTTGTGGTAGCACTTACCAACACCGTGAGCGCGCACAAAGACCCACAGCTTTCATACGAAATCCAGGAAGGGCTAGTCAGTAAGCAAGAAGACAGGCCACTCCCCCGTTCCGTAGGCCTGAGCAAAGCAAGCCTTTACGGAGCATCCTCGCCTACAGGCGGTCTCCATGGTGTGATCGAGCCGGTAATAAGATTCTCCAGGTTCCCCTCCATACAGGAGTATTCCAACATCCTGATCGTCAGGGGTTCGACCGGCCAGGTGTTGTAAATCGTGAAGGGCTCGGTATACGTCTTCGGATCGTCGACAGTAAAAGTGTGTTCGATTGTGCCGAAGTTGACACGCGTGAACGTCTGGGTAAATGTGGCCTCGCTGCTGATCGGATGACCAATGGTGTCGAGCTTGATATAGCCACTCATGTTAGTCGTCTCCACGACCAGCGTGTCTCCCTCCCAGTGGCCGATCGAGTCGCCCCACCAGGTGGGATACATATTTGGATCATGCGGACGTCCATCCAGAAAGACGATGTGGAACCACGTACCCTGTTCTGCAAGGACCACCAACATGTCTTCCTTGTGAACGAACCGCGTGAGCCGCGGCCCGTGTACTATTCGTGACCAGCCAAAGGGCATGCAACTGCCCGCATAGTCCCCATTCACTTCCGGATCGTAGTTGTCCCATTGCCGCTGTCCCCACTCGGTGTATGGAAGCTCGGGAACGTACCCCGGAATCCGATCAGCGGTGATGTCTGCCCGACGGAGTGTCGCCCACTGCCCGGACAAATCGGGCTTGCCGTCCGGCATCCGCGGCACCGGGCCGTCCAAGTCCGGAAACGGTACCCCATAGTTGTACCACCCATCCGCCGTCGTGAGCTGGGGCTGCTCCTGTGCAGCGCCGGGAGCCGACACCACGAATAAAGCGACCATAGCTCCGACGGTAACCGTCAAACGCACACACGTTTTCACTGTTTTCTCCTTGTTTCTATCTATAATTGGGACCAGCCCGTTTCTTTCGACAAGGCTACATTCGACATTTCGCCGAGTCAAGTATTCGCAGGGGACTCGCAGGGGAATCAATCTCTTGACTTCAAGAGTGCGCGCACCAATATAATTACAATCGAGCCCAAATTCGAGATCCTAACCATTTGGAGCCAATTCAGGAGGTTGTCGATGAAGAGAAATGCGTATTGTGCGCTCTTGGCCGGAATCGGTCTTCTATGGGGCGCGACGACAGTGGTTGCGCACCATTCATTCGATGCAGAGTTTGACAGCAATAGCCCAATTGAATTCACGGGCACAGTCAAACAGATCGAATGGTTTAACCCGCATGGCTTTATGCAGGTCGAAGTCACAGACGACGATGGAACGGCTTCGATTTACAGGATAATAATTGGTGCGCCGATCAGTCTCTACCGCCAGGGGTGGAGTCAGGAATCGGTACCGCCGGGGACGGTCGTCAGTTTCACGGGAAGCCGCGCGAAGAACCCGGACTCCAGGAACGTCAACGGCAGGGTGACCGGACCGGACGGCACGGAGTTGTGGCGGGGCGAAGGGCCGCGCGGAGCTCTCCAATAACCGGGGGTTCCTAGGGTTTCCTTACGTTTCTGTTCCGGTGGCTCACCAAATGGTTTGAGGCGGCATGCCGCGTCGGCGTGCCGCCGGACACCCGCACAATTGCGGCGGATGGGCAGTCCCCTGTGCGCGCGTTTCATTCCAGAGCGGCATCAGGTGCGCGTCGGGCATCGTGATATTCCACGCCAGATCGTACTGCTGGATTTCCGACATATACAACTGCGCTCGGCGCACGTTGCGCCGGGCCACATCGATCGACCTTTGGGCAAAGGTGTCCACCTTTGCTTTATAGGCTATGAACTCCTCATTCGTCATCGGAACTCCATGGCCGGGAATGGCGAGATCGAAATCCAGTTTCGATACCGGGTCGATGGACTGCATCCATCCGATGACGCTTCCGCCATTGGGATAATCAATATTCGGCGATTGGGGATGAACCAGTTCATCGCCCACGGCGACAACGTGAACATCCGAAAAGTACACGACGGTGTCGCCGCCCGTGTTCCGGCATTTGAAGTATACGGCTCCAAATTTTCCACCAGGCCTTCAGTCGCACATTTTGCCTGACGATCGAGTTTTTGTTGCAGAACTGGGTAACTCTCGCCAAGGATGGATGCCCAAGAAAGCATGGGACTGGCTACGACGCAATGAGCAAAGTTCCACACCGGAATTATCTCAGTAATTCTCCAATACTCGACCATGCCTTATGAGCTGTCATACTATTTTGAAGTTCCTCTCAGGATCCGCGCCGATCATTTGTCTGGGCGTTCCTTCCGACGCCTTGGCAATACCCAGACCAAAAATCATTGTATCCAGTTCAGAGGAATAGATATCTAGCTGCCGTACGATCTCCGCTCTTGGCGTTCCGGACTTGCTCATTTCTGCAAAGACCTTCATTAGAATCGCCGAACCTTCACGTGGAATCCCATCGGGTTCGCACGTTTTTCCGAATTGCGAAAGCTGTATACAGATGCTCCGGTAATACCAGTCGGAGAGAATGTCCATTTCGTGAAGACGATACGCGAGGGCGGAAACTGATGTCTTCCAGTGCTTCTTCAATTCGATCAACTGATTCATACTTGGCGACGTGGGGCGCCTCACTATGCCCCTCACACTATCCTCTGGCATCAGGAAGGCCCCAGCAAACGCCTGCGCGTCCTTCTCCATGTTTCTTCCACGTGGCACACCATGCCGATGCATCACCAAATGGCCCAATTCGTGGGCAGCATCCATGCGACTACGTTCCCCACTCTTCATGGTATTTAAGAATACGAAGGGGGTTTCGTGGTGCCATAGCGAGAAAGCATCAAGCCTTCGGCACTGCTCGGCCAAGGAAAAGACTCGAACGCCGTTCGCTTCTAGAATGTGGACCATGTTTCCAATGGGACGATCCCCGATCTTCCAGTATGCCCGGATCGTGACAGCGGCCTGTCGAGGGTGAAACTCACTAAGGTCGGGAATGTTTGGAGAAGGCAACTCAAAGAGTTCATCTATCCACGCGCTAAACTCAAACGCGATCGCACCTGCCGCAATAGCGGCATCCCTCTCCCCAGAACTCATCGACTTCATTGAACGAAAGCTGGCGGTTCCAACTGGCGGAAGTTCTATTTCGGGTCTAAAGAAAAAAGAGGCGGGAAACTTAAGAGCGACCGCTAACGACTCAAGTTCGCCCTGCGTGGGCTCGACGCGCCCGGATTCGAGCATGTACAGCCTTTTCGTGTTGACAGCCGTCAGTTTGGCAAGAGCCACCTTGGTGAGTCCGCGTCGCTTTCTGGCTATCTCTAGACGCGTCGATTTGAATCTATTTTTTTTCACGGCGACGCACACTAACATCGAGATTGATCGGATCGTCCTCGGGAATCATCAACGTCTCAGATTCTGGCGGTATCTCGGTCAGAATGATGCGCTCACTCCACTCGATTATGTGGCCACCCGCGATTGATAGAGGTCGAGAGAGTTCGGAGCGAATCTCACCTCTCACGTTCGCGTGAAGGAGGAACCACGTGGAATGCAAGCTTTCCCCAGACCGAATGCGCTGATTCTCTCGTTCGAGCGACGCGTCAAATCTCAAAAAGTAGTTTTTTCCTACCGCTTTTTCGATGCCGTCGCCTTTCTTGTATTTCGTAGAGGGTCCGTTTTCGGCATCCGGATCGCCAGTATGGTCGTCGCCGGATTCCACCAATATGACAGTCTGTCCATCCGGATGCACTATCCCTTCCAGGCTGTCTTTGTCATATCTATTCCATCCCTTTGCCATGAGATCATCGCGGAGAGTCTTCACGATCACTGCCCAATTTGCTAGGCCCGGATAACATTTGGGGAAGTTGGTGGTGCAATTAATGGATCGGGCGAACGCTCCAGCGCGAATCGCATTGAGTAGTAACTCTTCAGAGAGACCGAAACGGCGAAGCCTTATATCAACGTCAGCGCCATTCCAAATCCTCGTACTTCTCTTTGGTTGAGACATCGTGAACGCTCCCAGGGCGATTTCCGGAAGCGACACACGTCCAGTCTTGTTTTTATGCCTCATTTGAGGGGAAAAAACAAGACCGAGTTTAAGATAAATGGAACCGCCCCCTTGACCCCACGCTATGTAAAGTGCCGTCAAGCCGTGATTTTCTGGTTATCACCGGTCCACTTTCGAGGGGAGGGTCAATACCCGATTCTCTCTACTTTTCAACGGCTCAGTTCTGTCGGGGAACGTCAGAACCACCGCCCCTGGGCTCGGTTCGACAAGACAGTTCTGAGACTGCTTGATATCCAGACCCGGTCCCGCGGCCTTTGGTATGATGCCGCATCTCAGAAAGTGGATCGACCGGATCACGGTCGGCAACGACGACACTCCGGACGATCCTCGGGTTGTGGTTTCGGATAGCGGCCCCCGGCGCCGTGGGAGCCTTCGCCCGTTCTGATCTGGGACTATTCCAGCAGAATCTCTTCGTCGGCGTTATCGCCATAGTCGTCAAAGACGACCAGCCCCTGCGCACGCTGCAACTCGCAAAGGGGACAATCGGGGTCGAAGTAGTCTTCGGGCTTGAACGCTGCCGTGCGCTCCCCAACCAGTTCCGGTGTCGGCCGGTCGAGGTGCACCAGCAGGAAGCCGCCGGTACGTGAAATCACTGCGGTATCGCCGAAGCGGCGGCGAACCTCTTTTTTTGAAATCATGCAGACGATTGACGCGGTGCCGAACGACCGCTTCCAGGGAAAGGCGGGATTATTATAACCCGGCAGGACGGAAAGTGGGAATTCCGAGGCGGACCGAGCGATCAGGCGCGGCCGAAATCGTCTTCAAGGCGGACGATATCGTCCTCGCCCAGATAGCTTCCGAGTTGCACTTCGATCAGGACGAGCGGATGGGCGCCGGGATTCTCGACCCGGTGGGCCGACCCCGCCGCGATATCGATGCACTCGCCAACCCCCAGGTCCACCCGCGCGCCATCGAGCGTCACGCGGGCCCGGCCAAGGACGATCGTCCAGTGCTCCGCCCGGGAAGCGTGTTTCTGGTAACTCAGCCGCTTCCCCGGAAGCACTTCCAGGCGCTTGACCTTGTAGCCGGCGGCGCCACCGGCCGCTTCATCCAGAATCGTGAAGCTCCCCCACGGCCGCGTTTCCGTACGTCCGTCATCGGGGCTCACCCCGGCGTCCTCGTTTGTCATGCCTCTCAACGCTCCTGCCGCATCTTGTAGTTCCGCCTGCTCGGGGATACTATCCCATTTGCCCGTTACGGCGGCGGCCCGAATCGGTCTTCGTCGGTGTTTCCTTCAAACCGAACCGCGGCGACAAGATCGCTGGCATCGGCGTTTCATTTTGAATATGCTATCCCGCATGTCGCAAGCCGAGCCGCACGAACCCTACATTCCTTCATCGACAAACCTCGCCGAAATCACACTCAAATCCATTCTGCTGGGCGGATTCCTGGCAGTGGTTCTGGGCGCGGCCAACATGTATCTTGGACTTTTTGCCGGATTGACCGTGTCGGCCTCGGTTCCCGCCGCCGTCATCTCGATGGCCATACTGCGCGCGTTCCGCCACTCGAACATCCTCGAGAACAACATCGTCCAGACCGCGGCATCGGCGGGCGAGAGCGTCGCCGCCGGGGTGATCTTCACAATCCCGGCGCTGGTCATCCTGGGAGTGTGGACGGAATTCGATTACTGGGAAACAACGATGATCGCCGGGTTCGGCGGCATCCTGGGAGTGCTGTTTTCCATTCCGTTGCGACGGGCCCTGATCGTTCAGAATCCCTTGAAATTTCCCGAAGGCGTCGCCACGGCCGAGGTGCTGAAGGTTGGCGAATCCCGCGGCGCCGGTATCCGGCATATCGCAACCGCGGGCGCAATTGGCGCGGTCTTCAAGCTGGGAGAAACGGGCCTGCGCCTCTGGGGCGGGGTCATGGAGCAGGCCACCTATGCGGGCGGCACGATTCTTTATTTCGGCAGCAATCTTTCGCCCGCGCTGGTGGCCGTCGGATACATCGTCGGATTGAACATCGCGGTTCTCGTGTTTCTGGGCGGTGCGCTCAACTGGCTGATCGCCATCCCCGTCGTGGCCATGATGGAAGGCATCGATCCCGCGACGCCCGCCGCCGAGGCCGCCGGAATCATCTGGTCGACCCAGACACGATACATCGGCGTCGGCGCGATGGTGATCGGGGGCCTGTGGGCGCTGGTGCGCTTGCGTCGAAGCCTGATCGACGGCATCCGTTCCGGGGCGGCGGCCTACCGGCAATCCAGGGCCGGGGCATCGGCGCGAATCCGGACCGACCGGGATATCCCCATCCAGTGGATCGGCGCCGCCATCGTCGTGGCAGTTGTTCCGCTGTATCTGATCTTTGAATACATCACCGGCCGCCCACTCATTTCAGCCGTCATGGCCGTCATCATGCTCGTCGCCGGTTTTCTGTTTTCCGCCGTCGCCGCATACATGTCCGGACTGGTGGGATCGTCGAACAACCCGATCTCGGGTGTGACCATCGCAACGATCTTGAGTTCGGCCTTGCTGCTCCGCCTCATGCTGGGCGCCGACGATCTGTTGGGACCGGCCTCCGCCATTCTGATCGGCGCGGTCGTCTGTTGCGCCGCGGCCATGTCGGGCGACAACCTGCAGGACCTGAAAACCGGATACCTGGTGGGCGCGACGCCTTACAAACAACAGATCATGCAGGCGGTGGGCGTCATCGCCGCCGCGGTGGTTGCCGCACCGACCCTCACGCTGTTGCTCACCGCCTACGGCATCGGCGCCCCGACCGAAACGCATCCCAATCCGCTGACTGCCCCGCAGGCCACGCTGATGGCATCGGTGGCGCGCGGCGTGTTCGAAGGCGGACTGCCGATCGCGATGGTGGCTGTTGGAATGGCGATCGCGGTTGGCGTGATCGTGCTCGACCTGTACCTCGAGAGCCGTGGCAGCAGCTTTCGCACGCCGGTGCTGGCGCTGGCTGTCGGTATCTACCTGCCGTTCGAACTCTCGGTCCCGATTGCCATTGGGGGACTCATCGCCTGGTTCGCCGCCCGGGTCCGGCCCAGCAAGGCCCAGGACCACGGGGTGCTCTTCGCGGCTGGCCTGATCACCGGGGAGGCGCTCATCGGCATCGGAATGGCGATACCGATCGTCATCTACGGTCGACCGGACGTGCTCGCGTTCTGGGGCGTTCACGAGGGGAACCTGCCCGGCATCGTCCTGCTGGCAGCGGTGGCCTTCCTGCTCTATCGTTCGGGAATCTCGAAGGAGGAGGCGGCCGTCCGATAGGCGACCGTCCGATAGCCGCCCCGGGCGGCCCTTCGTTATCGGAGGGTTTCTTCAAGCGAAGTGGCGGCGTCGGTCTTCGCATCCCGGTATTTCACGATCATCGGGGCGTATAGCGACAGACCCCGCTCGGTCGCAAACCCGCCTCGCGCCGGTCGGGTCCCGGGAACGAGCACGGCGCCAGGGGGGATAGTGAGCGGCGCATCGCCGGTTTTCCGGTATTCCCTTTCGTGCACGACGTCATAGACGGCGACGCCGCCCGTAAGGAGGACACCAGGCGCCAACACGGCCCGTTCCCCAACGATCACTCCTTCGTAGACGCCGCAATTGCCACCCACGAACACTTCGTCTTCGATGACCACGGGAAGCGCGCCTGGAGGTTCCAGCACTCCCCCGATCTGTGCCGCCGCCGAAAGGTGTACCCGCTTCCCGACTTGGGCGCACGATCCGACCAGGGCGTGCGAATCCACCATCGTGCCGTCGTCGACCCATGCACCGATATTAATGAACATCGGAGGCATGCAGATCACACCGGACCCGATGTAGGCCCCATCGCGAATACTCGACCCTCCGGGAACCACTCGCGGCGCGCCGACCGTGTGACGCCGCAGGGGCAGCGTGTCCTTGTCACGGAACCGAAATTCGCCGGACAGGTTGCGATCCTCGTTCTCACCAATCCGAAATGCGAGCAGGATTCCCTGTTTGACCCATCGATGGGCCGCCCACACACCGTCGATCTTTTCAGCCGCCCGATAGTCGCCGCGATTGAGCCCCGCCCTGAACTCTTCGACCACCCCCACACCCTCGGCTCGGGCCTCTTCAACGGGAAGCTCCAGGAGGCGTTCGATCTCAATACGGATTTTCATATTTCAGATATCGCCTTTAATTTCTGTACTTGAGTATTAATATTTAGGACAGTACTTTAAGATTAGAACAAATCCAGATCCTGACCGGCACGCCGCAGCGCCTCGCGGGTTCCGGGGCGCGCCCCGACTAGGGGAAGGCGGTATTGCTCCTCAATCAATCCCATCATCGCCAACAGGCATTTGACCGGAACCGGGTTGCTTTCGATGAAGTTTGCGCGCATCAACGGGAGCAACCGGCGGTGAATTTCGAGCGCCGCGGCAGGATCTGCTCCCAGTGCCGCGTCCACCATTTGAGTGAACAGACCGGGAACCTGATTCGAGGTCACCGAAACGACCCCGTCCGCGCCGATCGCAATTTCTTCGACCGCCAGAGGGTCGTCTCCCGAGAGCACGCGAAAGCCTTCCGGACGGTTCCGGACAATCTCGCCCACGCGATCCACGCTCGCGGAGGCTTCCTTCACGGCAACGATTCCGGGTAGTTCAGCCAGGCGAAGAGTGGTCTCGGGATGGATGTCGCCCGCGGTTCGCGATGGCACGTTGTACAGGATGACCGGAATGTCCGTGGATTCGGCAATCGCCTTGTAGTGCTCGAAATACCCATCCTGCTGGGGCCGGTTGTAGTACGGTCCGACCGAAAGCACCCCGTCGGCGCCCAGTTGTGCCGCCCTCTTTGTGAGCGCGACCGCATGCGCGGTCGAATTGGCGCCCGCGCCGACGATGACCGGTATCCGCCCGTTCACCCGTTCGAGAACCAGGCACGCGATGCGCTCCCACTCGCCCGCGTCCAGCACCGGACTCTCGCCGGTCGTTCCGCAGGGAAGCAACATGTCGATACCGTTTTCCAACTGGAAATCCACGAGCCGAAGCAGGGCGGCCTCGTCAATCGCACCGCCGGACGTGAACGGCGTCACCAGCGCGGTGCCCGTGCCCTGAAACCTTCCCTTCAGCATCGACTCTTCACCCAGTGATTTCCTACAGATCGACGTCGTCCATCGTGAACACGCCCTTTCTGCCGCGAACCCAGCGTGCGGCGGCCAGCGCGCCCAGTGCAAATCCCGTCCGGTTGCGAGCGACGTGTTTCAATTCAATGTAATCGGCCTCGGAGTCGAAACCCACCGAATGAACCCCGGCGACATGGCCGGACCGGGTCGACGAAATTTGAAGCGATTCGCCGGGAATCTCTCCATCGGGGGCGCCTTCCACGATTCCGGTCTTGCGTTCGATCTCATCGAGAACAATCTGGCCAAGCCGCAGGGCGGTCCCGCTCGGACTATCCACTTTTCGGCGATGGTGCCGTTCTTCGATGTACACGTCGTACTCGGGCAACCCGTCCATCGATTCGGCGGCGCGCCGCACGATGCGGTAGAAGACGTTCACTCCGATCGAGAAATTCTGGGCATAGAGCAGTGCGGAGTCGGTGAACCAGGTCCGTACTTCATCGAGCCGGTCATACCACCCGGTTGCGCCAACGACGATGTCGATCCCGGCTTCGGCGGCCATCTTCATGTTGCCGGGAACGGCATCGGGAACCGAAAACTCGATACACACGTCTGCCGGGCGAAGGGCGTCCACGGTTGCCGGCGTGTCGATATCGAAAACGCCGACCACGGAATCTCCCGCGGCAATTGCCGCCTTCTCGACTTCGCGTCCCATCCGCCCATATCCGATGATTGCAATGTCCATGAACTCTCCGCCGTCCTACGCCAGAAGCCTGCGGACCAAGCGCTCGTACAGATCGATGCCATCGAGCAGATCCTGTTTGAGAATCCTTTCGTGCGCCGTGTGCGCATCCAGAATCGAGCCCGGACCGGCCAGCAATGCCTTGCCAAGATTCCCGAGGTAGGGCACATCGCTGCCGAACGAAACAACCGTGTCGGGGAATCCATCGGGAACGTGCATGAACTGGGGGGCCGCACCGGCCAGGATCTCGATATCGGCCCGTCCGGCGACCACGGCCGCCAGCCGTTCGTACGCTTTCTCGGGCTCTTCAATGGTCCGCAACATCAGCGTAGCGGTTGCCTCCGGCGCGATGATGTTCGCTTTTTCTCCCGCGCGCAACACGCCCACGTTGCACGTGGCCGGACCAAGGACCGGATCCCGTCCCCAATCGGCCTGGATGCAATCCTGCAACACGCCAACAAGAGGATGTACCGCCGACCGGCCTGCTTCCGGATATCCGGAATGCGCGGCCTTTCCTTCGATTCTCAGGCTCGCCATCAGGGTTCCCTTCTGGGCGCGCGCCAGTCGAAGTTCGGTCGGTTCGCCGACGATCACGTAGTTCGAGTTCCACTCGAGCCGATTCGCAGCCTTCGCGCCGTCGCCGCCGGTCTCCTCACCCACAACAAACAGGTAGGCGAAGCGATCGATCCCGTCCGCCCGAAGGCGCTTCCCCGCTTCGAGCATCGCCGCGATGATGCCCTTCGTGTCGCACGCCCCGCGACCGTACAGTGCCGTATCGTCTTCGGACACATCCAGCACGGGAGGGACCGTGTCGATATGCGTGCACAGGACCACATCGGGCGCCCCCGCATTTGCCACGATGTTGAACCGGCCGGCGGAAACTTCCTGGGTCCGGACGCTGAACCCCAGTCCTTCGAGAACCGAAGCCAGGTATCGGCCCACTTCGCCCTCGGCGCCGGTCACCGAAGGGATCCGCATCAACGCCTTTGTCAGCTCGAATGGATTCATGGTCTCGATTCAGTCCCCCATTATAGATCGGTATTCGCGTACAATCGTGTCGTGATCGACCCGACGGATTTCGCCAAGGCAAGCACCGGCACGCTTGAAGCACTGAACCGGGGACTAGATGTCGTCGCCGAAGAGCACGATGTCGAGATCCTGTACCAGGAAGGCGTTCTGGCGCTCGAAATCGAAGAACCCGTGTTCTCGAAGATCGTGATCAGCCCCAACAGTTCCGCGGGTCAGATCTGGATCTCGGCGCAGTCCACAAGCTTCAAGCTGGACTGGTCCCCGGATCGGGCCGCTTTCGTCTTTCCGGACACCGGCGAATCGCTGAACGTACTGATCGGCAGGCTGGTCGGAGAGGAACTCGGCGTCGGCGCCATCCCGCTTTAGCGTCCCCTTCCACAACCCGCGCGCCTCTGGGCGCACCCATCCCCGGACATTGTCCCTGACATTGTTCCGGACATTATTCCGGACATTGTCCCCATCATGACGATGTCCGTGCCCGGACAATCCAGAATGCCATCGCCATTCCGAGGACCAGCTTGACGCCATCGGCAATGCTGTAGGCGGCGTGAAGCAGGCCGAAGGTCGCAAGCTCGGAGGGTGGCGGATCGCGCGGGACAAAGTCGAGCATCCGGCCGACGCCGACGATTGGAGGAGTCACCGCAAACGTCAGAATCGCGGTCAGGGCCAACATGGCCAGAGCGGCCCACCGAACGCGCTTCTGTGGGAAATTCCAAAGAAGTCCGAGGACAGCGACGCCGATAACCGTCTCGGCGATACCCCAACCCATGAAGAATAGCCGGTTCAGTTCTGAAGAGAGATAGCGCAGAAACTCGCGCGCCGCGCCTTCCCGGTCGATTTCGAGCGCCTGCACGCCCTGTTCGAATGTGGCGTTCGGCATGGTTTCGAGCAGACGGTCGATCGTATAGAAGTTCTGCATCGCGACGGCGGCCATGGCCGCGATTCCCAACAACCAGCCGCCGATCAACAGAAGGGCAATATCTCGTTTCATCTGAAATCCGGATCGCCGCCGAAAGGACTAACGTTGCTGAAGAATGCCTTTCGCATTGAGTCCAAAACCCTCGGGCAGCGTTTCTTCGATCTTCGGGCGATATCCCTTCACCGCCCACGCACGGTCGACAAACAACTCCGCGATTCGCCGGCGGATCCGTGGGCGGTCACCCGCCTCCAGAAACGCTTCGAGCAAGGTCTCGCGATTCGACTGGCCAAGATTCACCAAACCCTCAACGGCCGCGATTCGAACGTCGTCATCGGCATCCTCCAGAAAGGAACGCAGCAGCGGGGCCATCTCGGGGGTGACGTGGTCATGAACGGCACGGATCAGGCTCACGCGGTGTTCGGGCGCGGCAAACTCGCTGAGGGCCACCGTCTCGATGATTTCGACCAGATATCGGACCAGTTCGTCTTTCGAAACGATCTCGGCCAGCGCCTGTACGGGCCAGTCGACTTGCGGATGCGCCTTCATGAAACGGAGAATCGGTTGGACCGCCGCTTCCCCTTGCTCCACAAGCATCCGGACGATCATCCGCTTTTCTTCGATGTCTTGCGTGATCACACGGCTGGACATGGTAAATCGTTTCAAGAGGGCGAAAAGCGTCTCGGGCGTGCCCCAGTCGTAGAGTCTTTCGGCCGCTTCGATCCGGGGTCCCTCTTCGCCGTGCGTTTCGGTCAACCGCTTCACGGCCTTTTCGATTTGCTTCGGTGTGGGTCCGCTGCTTCGTTTCAGGAAATCGAACATCTCGTTATCGGGAAATACGTGTCAGTGAGAAAGGATCGACCCGGGCATTCTGAATTCGAAAACCCCAATGCAGGTGAGGCCCGGTAACACGGCCGGTGGCGCCGACCAGACCCAGGACTTCGCCCCTGTCCACCGTCTGCCCCACCTCGACGTCGATTCGGGACAGATGAAGATAAACCGAGAACACGGCCTGCCCGTGGTCGACGATCACGGTGTTCCCATTGAAAAAGTAATCTCCGGTCTCGGCGACCCGCCCGCGGTTCGTGGAGCGTATGGGCGTGCCTTCCGTTGCCGATATATCGGCGCCGGAATGCGGGTTGCGCGGCTGATCGTTGAACACGCGCCGATGGCCGAAGTTGCTGCCCCGACCGCCCGGAATCGGAACCTCGAACGCTTCGCTCCAGAAAATGTCGGGCGTAACTTCCCGAAACACCTGCCCCAGCCGGGCACTCTCGCGGTTCGCCCTCGCCAGGTCTTCGGGATTCAACTCGACGAATCGCGGCTCGACGGTCAACCGGGTCAGCGGGAATTCCTTCGGCGTCACCCGGACCGTTTCCCGGCGCACCTCGGTCCGGCCATCGGTGTAGGTAAACGTCACCGGCGCGGGATGGTCTCCAGCCCCGCGGTCAAGATCGACGCCGATAATGGCCACCCACCGGTCCCCGGACCGAACGAGCGGAACGGTCCGATCCCGCCAACCGACCTCGATTTTTTCGAGCCCATCGAGATGTGGATAGTCGAGACGAAACGCATCACCCTGAGCGACGGTAAACGTCGCGAGCATCAACGCGAGAACCGAAGACATGACACCTCCCCCGCACAAATACAGCGCCGTACAAGGCGCGATTCACATTCTACGCCGATCGGGAGGAAAGATCAGGTCTCTCGGAAAGAAGGCTGAACGCTAAACAGCCCGTGGAAGGACCCTTCAGGGTCGCGCGCAGGGGTCTTCGGGTCTCAGGCGCGAAGTGAGGAGCGGAGCGATGGTTCCACATCGTGACCGACGAACGACAAAGTCTGAGATCCGAACCCCCCTGCGCCCTGCGGGTTACGGCGGCATCGGGCCGTCTGCCACGTTGCCACTCCTCGATTGATGGGGGACATCGACTTCGTCGCGGCGCCTCGCATACGGCCCAATGGCGCTCGTAACGCGATCCCGAAGGGTCCTGCCACGGGCTGTTATCATTGTGTCGTGACCGGCAACGCGACAAGGCGGAAGATCCTGACTCTCGACGATCTGTACCATCCGGACCGGAAGTTGAACTTCGACGGCAAACCGGCGAAGGAATGGGTGTGGCAGGACGAGGAACACTACCTCTGGAGGGCCAGCGATCGCACGGACTCCGATCGGGTCTGGTGGACGGCTTCCGTCTCCCGGGGGACGCCACGACCGCTTTTCGATTTCAAACAGTTGTCCGAAGCCGTCACGGGCCGGGCCGGCGCGGAACCCGGCAACGACCCGGCCCCTTCAGTCAAGGCCATCGATGCGGACAACAAGGCGGCGCTCGTTGTGCTGAATGAGGATCTCTATCTCTATCGCATCGAGAGCAATTCGGCCACGCGCCTGGCATCCAGGATCGACACGGACGCGGGCGCCATGTTCAGCCCCGACTGTCGATGGATCACCTGGGTCCAGGGCAACAACATTCACATTGCCGCTTCCGGGGAAAGCGCGGGCCGGGGGCTCACCGAAACCGGGTCGCCCACGTTGCTGTGTGGGCGCCTCGACTGGGTGTATCAGGAGGAGATCTATGGGAGAGGCGAATTTCGAGGATACTGGTGGAGCCCCGATTCGACGCGAATTGCATTCCTCGAACTGGATGTATCCGAGGTTTCCGAGCGCACGCTGCCAAATTTCAAATCCAGGGCGGGCGAAACCGTCACCTATCGCTATCCCCGGGCAGGAACGCCGAACCCCATAGCCAGACTGGGAATCGTTCAGGTCTCCAAGGAGACCGCCGGAACCGCACCCAGCGCCGTCTCCTGGGTGGATCTTCCCGAAACCGGCGACGATCGACTTCTGATCGTCAACGTTGCTTGGTCCCCCGACGGCCGCGTCTTTAGCTTCCAGACCCAGAATCGCGAGCAAACCTGGCTTGAACTTTTCGTTGTCGATCCCGATTCAGGCAAGGCGCGTTCGGTACTTCGCGAATCTTCAAAGGCATGGGTGCGAGCGACGGGGCCTCCGCATTGGCTCGACGATGGCGCCTTTGTCTGGACCAGCGACCGGACCGGCTGGAGTCATCTATATCTCCACGCGCCCGGGGGCCAACTCGTTCGCCCCATCACTTCCGGTGAATGGGACGTCCGCGAAGTTCATGGAATCGACAACCAAACGGTGTATTTTTCGGCGACCGAACGCAGCGCGGTGTCGGTGCATACCTATCGCGTTCGATTGGACGGAAGCGGGTTCGAACGTCTCACGTCCACGGAAGGAACGCACCAGTCCCTGTTTTCGCCCGGCCACGGCCATTTCATCGACACCTGGAGCAGCGTGAACTCACCGGCCGAGGTGCGGCTCCACACCGCCGACGGGGTGGAGATTCGCCGGCTCGAAGCATCGACCGCACCCGACCGAGACCGGTACGATCTCGGTCGTACCGAGTATCTACAGGTACCGGCTCGCGACGGCTTCCTGCTCGAAGCCATGATGATCAAACCTCCGAATTTCGATCCCAACCGGAAGTATCCGGTCCTGTGCCACGTCTATGGCGGCCCGATGACTCCGCTGGTGCGCAACGCCTGGGGAGGCCCCACTTTCATGTGGCATCACATGCTGGCGGCCCGCGGCGCGATTGTCTGGGCGATCGACAATCGAACGGCCAGCGGCAAGGGCGTCGAATCTGCGTATCCGGCCTATCGCAACTTCGGATCCGTAGAGCTTCAGGACCTGGAAGACGGTATCCAGTGGCTGGGAAATCAGCGATACATCGATCCGGAGCGCATCGGCATCTGGGGATGGAGCTTCGGCGGCTACCTGACCGTCTACGCCATGACTCACAGCCGGCTGTTTCGCATTGGCATCGCCGGAGCCCCCGTCACCGACTGGGAGTTGTACGACACGATCTATACCGAGCGTTACATGCAGACTCCCGAGCACAATCCCGAGGGCTACCGCGGCAGTTCGGTCTTGAACGCGGCGTCCGATCTGCACGGCAAACTGCTGATCGTCCACGGCACGGCGGATGACAACGTTCACCTCGACCATTCCATGCAACTCATTGGCGCATTGCAACGGGCACACAGGGACTTCGAGGTCATGCTGTATCCAGGCGCGAAACATGGGATCGACGACCCGCATCAGCTTTATGACTTGCGGCGGCGGATGACCGACTTCATCCTTGAAAACCTGTAGCGGATAAATTAATAATCGAACCCATGGGTGACATTTCGATAATCGCCGCGTTCGCCGCCGGCACCATTTCGTTCCTGTCGCCGTGCGTCCTTCCGCTGGTGCCCGGGTATATTTCGATCGTTTCAGGAATCTCGCTGGACAAGTTGCAGGCCGAGGCGGAGGATGGCTCGTCCATGAACCGGACGGTGCTTTTCAACTCCATCTTCTTCATCCTGGGTTTCTCGACCACGTTCATTGCGCTGGGCGCCTCCGCCAGCGTGGTGGGTCAGGTCCTGATGTCCCAAATGTCGATCCTCTACCGTATCGCGGGCGTTCTCATTATCGTCTTCGGTCTCCACCTGATCGGCGTCTTCAAGATCCCCTTTCTCTATCAGGACACGCGGTTTCACAACGTCAAGCCGCGCGGCATGGCCGGAGCGTACGTTCTCGGCCTTGCGTTCGCCTTCGGCTGGTCGCCCTGTTTGGGGCCGATTCTGGCGGGGATCCTGACCGTGGCAAGCACGCGCGACACCGTCTACCAAGGCGTTGCCCTTCTCGCGATATACTCGGCCGGCCTCGGGCTGCCCTTCCTGTTGACCAGCGTCGGACTGAACCGTTTCCTGGCGTTCTATGGCCGATTCAGACAGCATCTCCGGAAAGTCGAGATCGCCAGCGGCGTGCTCGTGGTGGCGATCGGAACGCTGATCCTGACCAACAGCCTGACACGGTTGAACTCGTACCTCACGTTCATGGACAGATTCGTCATCTGGCTGGAAGTAACCGTCCTTGGCGCGTAGTGTCCGGTCTACAACCTTCACTGTCGGAACTTGCAAACCGAATCGCTTCCGGCGAGACATCCTCCGTCGAAGCGGTAACGGCCTGCCTCGAACGCATTCGGCAAATCGAGCCGCGGATTCATGCCTGGGCAGCGCTCGATGCCGACAAGGCACTGGATACCGCGGCGGAGTGCGACGCGGACCGGAGGACGGGACGGCTTCGGGGACCGCTTCACGGTGTCCCCGTCGGCGTCAAGGACATCTTCGATACCGCGGGACTTGCCACCCGTATGGGTTCTCCGATCTATGAGGGCAATGTTCCCGGCCAGGACGCCGAAGCCGTTCGCCGCCTGAAGAACGCCGGGGCCATCGTCCTGGGTAAGACCGTCACCGCGCAATTCGCCACACTCGATCCGGGTCCGACAAGGAACCCCTGGAATACCGAACACACGCCCGGAGGATCCAGCAGCGGGTCCGCGGCGGCCGTGGCGGCCGGAATGTGTCCGGGGGCGACGGGAACGCAGACGGCGGCCTCCATCGGCCGCCCAGCGGCGTTCTGCGGCGTGACCGGTTTCGTACCGACGGCGGCCAGGATTCCGCGGACGGGAGTATTTCCGGCGGCGTGGTCGCTCGATCATGTGGGCGGGTTCGGCCGCGGCGTCGACGACGTCAAGCTGCTGACTGAAGTGATGGCGGCAACGCCTTTCGACTCGGACCCGGCCGAGACCCCTCGGCGGGTCGGCATCGTCGGCGGTTACTTCCAGACAAACAGCGATCCCGAGGCCTGGAAGATCCACGAATCGCTTACGCACCGTCTGGCCGAGGACGGACTCGATGTCGTCGCTCTGGACCTTCCGGCCGGCTTCGACGACGCGGCGAAGGCACTGCCAACAATCATGCGGAGCGAACTGGCTGTCGTGCACCGGGAGCATTACGCCGAACACAGGGATCGACTCGGTCCCCAGCTTCGCGAGTTGATCGAAGACGGCCTCCGGTTGCGGGCCATCGACTACGTTCGTGCGCAACGAATACGGAAGACCGGCCGGCACGCACTGCTTCAACTATTCAAGCACTGCGACGTGCTGCTTTCGCCCGGCGCGACGGGACCGGCACCGACGGGTATCGAGACGACCGGGAATCCCGCGATGTCCATACCGTGGACTTTCGCCGATTTTCCGACGCTCTCACTTCCGGCCGGAATGGCCGCCACCGGCTTGCCGTTGGGGATACAGCTAACGGCAGCGCCGCGCGACGAAGCCCGCCTCATCCGAATGGGACGGAAGATCGAGCAAGCGATCGGTTTCGAAGAACGTCCCTCCATCTGAGTCCGATCCGCCGCGGTCCGCCACGCCCCGGGTCTTGCGCGCGGCAGCGCGCCACCGGGAGCGCGCATTCCGAAGCTGTAGGGGAGGTCTATGACCGCACGATCTCGACTGCCCCTACATTCGGAGCGCTGTTCTCATAAGTTGTCGGAATGATAAAGGTGCGGGTTCGGACTTGATTCGTGCGGTCATAGCCCGCACCTACAGGAAGAGTTCGGACTTGATTCGTGCTGCCCCTCTCATTCCGATTCCCTCTGTAGCGGTCTATGACCACCTAAATCAAGTCGGAGAGACCGTGCGGCCCTAAACCGCACCACAGTGGGAGTCGGAACCCGCGCCGGGAGTATACTGCTCGGCGATGGGCATCGATCGGCCTCACCTGGATGAATGGATCGGCAAGACCGAGACCCGAATGGATCGGATTACGCCGGCCCCGATGGCGGCGTTGTCGGCAACGCTGGATCGCGACGATCCGTACCCGAGCGTGGGCGATCCGCTGCCTCCGCCATGGCACTGGCTGTATTTTCTGCCTCATGACCGGCAGTCCAGTCTCGGGCCCGAGGGCCATGCCATCGGAGGCGATTTCATGCCGCCCACCCCGCTCCCGCGACGGATGTGGGCGGGTGGACGGATGCGATTCCATCATCCGCTACGGGTTGGCGACAGCGTGACGCGTGAATCGCGAATTCTGAACGTCGCGGAAAAGACGGGACGCACCGGCAGGCTGTTGTTCGTCGTGGTGCAGCACCTCATCTCGAACGATGGCGGCATTGCGGTCACCGAAGAACACGACATCGTCTACCGAGGCCATGCGAAACCCGATGTCCCGCAACTCAAATCGCCAATCGCCCCCGCACGGCCGACATGGGAACGGCGAATCGAGCCAGATGACGTCCTGTTATTCCGTTACTCCGCCCTGACTTTCAACGCTCACCGGATTCACTACGACCGCCGCTACGCGACCGAAGTCGAGGGATATGCCGGTTTGGTTGTCCACGGTCCCCTTGTCGCGACGTTGCTGCTCGACCTTGTGCGGACAAACCTGCCGGGTTCGACGATTCGCAGTTTTGAATTTCGCGCGATCCAACCGCTCTTCGATCTCGCGCCATTCCGTGTCTGCGGGCGCCACGAATTGGGAAACAAGGAAATCGAACTATGGGCAAGCAACGAGGCCGGACAACTGGCCGTCACGGGGAGGGCGCTGACCGAGTGAACGTCACGAACGGTAAGCTGGGTTCGCAAAACGCTCGAATTTGGAGTTCGGGAACGGGCCGTTCCAATCCCGAAGCGCCGGAAGACGGCGGCGGAACCCGGCGTGGTACTACCGGGGGCGGTTGGGCGGTCAGTCTGCGTTGCGGTCGGTGTAAATACCCCGGACTCGGCCGACGTATTCCACGGCAGCCTCAGGGGGGCCGCCGGTACCGAGGTACCGCGATACACCCTCCCAAAGACCGAACCGGCGGGTATAGTCCTTGAGAATCCGGGTACCCAAGTCGATATTGTCTTCGACGCGAAAGAGGTCGATACCTTCCCTCTCGACCAGATGGCCCCAAGTGGGAACATGAATCTGCATGAGACCCACCGCATCCCGTCTCGATATCGCAAATCGATTCCCGGTGCTTTCGACGAGCAGGATGCTGGCGACCAGGTACGGATCCACGTCGTACTTACGGGCGCTGGTAACAACCGCGCGGGCGACGCGAACCCGGTCGCTGTCGCCAAGACTGGAGTTTCGGTCGAGCAGAGCGTCAATTGAAGCCGCTGCCGGATCCCAGGCATTGTCGATTTCGGGGACTGCGGTTCGCGCCGCGGCGTCCGACGAATCGACGGCCGCAGGCGCCGCCGCGACGGCGGGATCCGCGGGCGACCGATCTGAAAACACGATCGCGGTGGTTGTGGGAAAGACGAAAATAACTGTAGCCGCGGTTACCGTGTATACGACCGACTTGAAAGACTTCGTGATTCTCGGACGGCAGACCACGGTGTGGGTGAGATACTTCCTGTTCCAGCCCACCTCCATGCACCGACATCGCTCGCAATACCGAAATGGTCCCACTTTTCCTCCTTGAGAGGCCCGTCCGCCAAGTTCGTAAAGCGTCATTCTTGCGCCGAATCGACTGGGCGACACTCAACCATACACATTAATGATCCGCGTCCAGGGCACGAATATGCAAGTGGAAGTCCAAACTTTCTGTCGTCGCCGTTGCGCAGAACAAGGGCGCCCTCGTACCGTCCAAGGAGCTGGCTGTCGATCGAATTCAGGATTTATTCCTTTATAATGAATTACTTATGAGGAAGGGCGTCCATGGAAGATCTTCTCCGCAAGGGAATTTTATTTTTCAACCGGAAATGTTTTTTTGAGGCCCACGAATCCTGGGAAGACCTGTGGCGGGATAGCGAAGGGGAGCTTCGACTGTACTATCAGGGCCTCGTCCAGGTCGCCGTGGGCCTCCACCACCTCACGACGGGCAACCTGCCGGGAGGCCGTCGAGTGATGGAACGGGGTCTGGGCAAGCTGGTCGCGCATCCGGCAAATCTACCCGAAATAGACAACCCGCGATTGATCGAAACGATACGACGCGCAATGGACTCCGGCCAGGCCGACCGGGCCGAGATTCGACCCTCCAACCCGCCTCGGACCCCGGGTGGCGACTGACCCGGCGAGACGGTATGATAGGCGCGTCCCGGCGACAGCCGTCCCACTCGATTCAAACGAAGAAAGGTCCTTGTTTCATGTTATCCGAGCTTGGTTATTACCGTCATCCAACGCTGTTCGGCAACACGATCGTCTTCGTGAGCGAGGACGACCTATGGATCGCGCCAGTCGACTCCGCGGAGTCTGAAGGCGGTACGGCGCGGCGACTTACGGCCAACCCCGGCATCTGCGCATTCCCTCAAGTGTCGCCCGACGGGCAAACCGTGGCCTTCACCGGCAGGGACGATGGACCGGCGGAAATCTATGTGATGGCCGCCGGGGGCGGTGCGCCTCGGCGCCTGACCTGGATGGGCGCGATCACGCAAGCGGTCGGATGGAATCGAGAAGGTACGGCAGTTCTCGCGGCAACGGACTGGAGGCAACCCTTCAATGTTTCGATGCACCTGGTCGAAATCCCGATCGACGGTGGGCCGCCGCGGCCACTCGATTACGGTCCGGCGCGGGCGATTTCGTTCAGTTCCGAGACGTCGGGCGTCGTCATCGGGAGAAACTCCGGCGATCCCGCACGGTGGAAACGGTATCGCGGAGGAACCGCGGGCACGCTGTGGATCGATTCCACCGGCAAAGGCAAGTTCCGTGAACTCGTCAAGCTCAGAGGAAACCTGGCCAGTCCCATGTGGATCGGTTCCCGCGTGTATTTCCTTTCCGATCACGAAGGTCACGGCAACCTGTATTCATGTACGCCCAAGGGCGAGGCACTCGAACGGCATACCGATCACGATGAGTACTATGTTCGCTTCCCTTCCACCGACGGACAACGCATTGTCTACCACGCCGGCGCCGACTTGTATGTCTTCGATCCGCGCGACGGCGGTTCGAAAAAGGTCGAGACGCGAATTCGAAGCAGTCAGAGTCAGCTGATTCGACGATTCGTCAACGCGGCGGATTTCATGGAAAGTTTCGACCTGCACCCGAGAGGGCACTCCATAACGTCGGTGCACCGGGGCGGCCTGTTCGCGATGGGCCTCTGGGAAGGTGCGGCATTGCGATACGGGCCGGTTTCGGAAGCCCGTTACAGACTCGGGAGCTGGCTTCCCGACGGCAAGCGCATTGTGGCCCTGACCGACGAAGACGGGGATGAAAGCCTGGTCGTCTTTGCCGCCGATGGCGCGGGTGTTCCCCGGAAGATCAAGGGGGACTTCGGACGTCCGATCGGACTCTATGTGGCCCCGGGCGTAACGCTCGTTCCGCCCAGGGACGAAAAAGACGCAAAGAAGGATTCCGCAAAGTCGAAGCCACGCAAGACCAGGAAGAAAGCCGCCCCCGGTGACCGCATCCTGCTGACAAACCACCGGCACGAGGTGATCCTGGTGGAACTCGATTCAGGAAAAACCAGGGTTCTGGATCGCAGCCGGCACAACCGGATTCACGGGGCCGCGTGGTCACCCGATTCCCGATGGGTGGCCTACGGCTATTCTTCATCGTATCGAACCGGCCTGATCCGTCTGCATGAAGTCGACACCGGCCAAACGATCGATGTCGCGAACCACGAAGATTTTCTCGATGGATTTCCGCATTTCGACCCGGAAGGGCAATACCTGTACTTCATCTCCTGGCGCACGTTCAATCCGGTTTACGACAGTCTCTATTTCGATCTGGGTTTTCCGAAGGGCAGCCGTCCCTACCTGGTGCCGCTGCGGGCATCCACGGTCTCTCCCTTCGACTCGGCGACCCGAAGCCCCAAGTCTCCCGGCGAATCCCACGAACCTGAAGAAGACGATGAGTCCGAGAGCGAACAGACCAAGGACGAATCGTTCAGGATCGATGCAGAGGGCATTCAGAATCGCGTCACCGCGTTCCCGGTTCCGGAAGGCCGCTACGGGCGCGTGATGGGAGTACGCGGCCGGGCGCTATTCGCGCGATATCCGGTGGCCGGCAGCCTCGGCGGCGCCGATTCGGAAGAGAACGAAGGCGTGCTCGAATACTGGGATTTCAAGAAGGACAAGTCGGGTCAAGTCGCCGGCGGGGTTTCGGACTTCGGGTTATCGATGGATGCACGCGTCTTGGGAATCGTCTCGGGCGGGCGCATCCGCGCCGTACCCGCCAAATTCAAGGACGATCCCGAAAAAGCCAAGGACGAGTGCACCCGGGAAAGCGGATGGATCGACCTGGATCGAATTCCCGTAGCGGTCGTTCCCGCCCTGGAGTGGCGGCAGATGTACAGCGAAGCCTGGCGTCTGCAGCGGGATCATTTCTGGCATCCCGACATGTCGGGAACGGATTGGGACCGGGTGCACGAACGATACCTCCCGGTGCTCGAGCGTGTCGGCACCCGAACCGAGTTTTCCGATCTGATGTGGGAGATGCAGGGCGAACTGGGAACGTCGCATTGTTATGAACTTGGCGGCGACTACCGGCCCCGGCCCAACTGGCGGCAGGGGTTTCTTGGCGCGGATCTCGAATTCAGCAGGACCCGAAAGGCATGGCGCGTGACGAGAATCCCCGGCGGCGACTCCTGGAATCGTGCCGCACGTTCCCCGCTCGCGGCGCCGGGACTGGACATCGCCGCCGGAGACGAGATTACGGCCATTGGGGGCGAGGCGGTCAGTGCCGCACTTTCTCCCGACGAACTGCTGGTCAACATGGCCGACCGGAACATCCAGCTCGCCATTCGCCGCCGCCGCGGCCGCAAGACCACGGCCGGCGCGGTCACGGTTCGAACCCTGTCCAGTGAAACCGCGCTACGCTATCGCGACTGGGTTGAAAGCAATCGCCGCCGCGTTCACGACGAAACCGATGGGAGCGTCGGCTACGTCCATATTCCCGATATGGGACCGGCCGGTTACGCGGAATTCCATCGCTACTATGGCCCCGAATCCGATCATGACGGACTCATCGTCGACGCACGGTTCAATCGCGGCGGTCACGTTTCTCAACTTCTGCTCGAGAAACTGCTCCGGCGCCGCATCGGTTACGATATCAGCCGCTGGTCGGAACCGATTCCTTATCCCGACGCCGCACCCATGGGTCCAATGGTCGCGCTGACAAACGAGTACGCCGGTTCGGACGGCGACATCTTCTGCCATGCATTCAAGCTGCTCAAACTGGGGCCGCTGATCGGCAAACGGACATGGGGCGGGGTTGTCGGCATCTGGCCGCGCGCCGCGCTTGTGGACGGGACCGTCACCACGCAGCCGGAGTTTGCCTACTGGTTCGAGGATGTCGGATACAGCGTCGAGAATTACGGAACCGATCCCGACATCGAGGTCGATATCCGTCCGCAAGACTACGCGGCCGGACGCGACACGCAATTGGAACGCGGACTCGCTTCGATAAGCGGCATCATCCGGAAGAAGCGGCCCAGGAAGCCCGATTTCGGTCGCCGCGGATCGGCAATGTGAAACAAAAGGCGGAGATCTGCCGCCTCCGCCAGTTCACTGTAACGCTTCGTCGGACGCGCTTGGCGCCGGGTCCACGGATGCGCCTTGCTCGGGAGACTCCTGGGTCCGCTCAAAGTCACGCCATTGGCTGATCCTCGCGATGCGAGAGCGCCTGAAGAGAATACGGATATCGGCGTAGAATTCCTCTTGGAGAGACCTCCAGAAGCCGGGGAGCGCGGGCCCGCGATCGATCGAGCCACGGAACACGTGCAGCGTGGCGAGAACCCCCCACCCGAATCGCACGGTGTCCATCAACTCATACTCCAAGCGAGCAAATTCGAACGTTTCGCGGTCGATCCAGATCCGGCCGCTCACCTTGTTGATCATGCGATCGATCCGTCCCCGCGCCGGAAGACTCCCTTCGCGCGGCGCGAAGGCAATCCGGTAGCTCGGCCGGTTGCGCAACTGCTCCTCGCTCTCGAGCGTAAAGTCGAAACGTGCGAAGAGCTCTTCGTTTATCACGATCTCGTTCTCGTTCTCCTCGGGCTCATCCTCGGGCTCATCCTCGGGCTCCACCTCGCCCTCGCGCTGCCGGCGGAGTTCTTCGCGAAACGCTGCTGCCCGCTCGTTCTCTTCGGTCAGAGCCTCGCCACTCAATGGCTGGCCGTCGATGGTGCGTCGTCGCATGAACGACCGGCCGTCGATCGGGATCACCTCCCATTCGACACGCCGCTCCTCAGTGACTTGGCCGTTTCCGTCGAACTCCCGGGTCTCGCTTGTCAGTGGAAACGTGAACGTCGCGCCGTTGGTCGGCAACACCTCCGATTCGACACGCTGCTCCTTGGTGACCTGGCCGTTTCCGTCGAACTCCCGGGCCTCGCTCGTCATCAGCGCGCGATAGTGCCCCGCGGCGTCTGGTGGCTCCTCGCCGAACTGTTCGAACGAGTCGTACCGTTCGAACGACCTGACGACGATCGCGCGTGCATCGTCAGGATCGTCTTGCATACCGGTCGCCTCGACACCGGCGACTGCGCCCAGGCACAGGACGGCCACGACTCCGAGAAGAGTCGCGCACGAAGTGGACCTCACCTCGTGGATTGAAAAACCACCCCAAGACCGGTCGCTTTGCATGATGAAGAATTCCTTACCCGCCGAACGGCGAGCTTTATTATCGGCAACGGCCGGGAGGATTAGAAGACACGGGACCGCCACAAATCGTACGTCTAACGCTCACTTCTATCGCGGCCCTGGATGTCGGGGCCCTACTACGGTCTCAACAGGGCCGCGGGTAGCCAGGCAGGCGTACCTTCCTCGTATTGATTGTCGGTCAGGGGCCGCTGGTTCGAACCGTCGGCGTCCATGATGAAGAGTTCGGCATACGGCTGCGGCTGGTTGATGACCAGGGGCGCCTCGTCCTTGAAACCAAAACGCGAACTGCTCCAAAGGATATGGTTGCCGTCTGGCGACCAGAAGGAATGGGCATCGTTCCCTTCCGCATCGGTCAACCGTTTCAGGCCGGTCCCGTCGGGACGGATGCTGTAGATATCGAACTCGTCATAGCGGAAGCGTTCGTCGCTGGCGTAGCGGCTGAAGATGATCTGGTCCCCGTTGGGCGACCAACCCGGCAGGGTATCGTAGTCGGTGGTCAGGACCCGCGACTCGCCCGTGGCGACATCGACGATGCGCAAGCCTTCGGCGCCCTCACCGGTCCAGAAGCGATAAACAATCTCGGTTCCGTCCGGAGACCAACTCGGGAACCCGGCATTGCCCGGTCCCTTGGTCACGGCGCGTGCGCCGGACCCGTCGGGCCCGATGACCATGATGCGCGCGGGCTGGCTGGCGCGTTGCGTAAAGAAACTGCCCGCTCCAAACGCGAGCCAACGCCCGTCGCGCGACCATTCCAGCCCCATCACCGAGTTTTCATCGCGGTAGACCCGCCGGGGATGGGTGCCGTCGGTGTCCCACATGACCAGCGCCATGCGGTCGTCGCTGGGCGACCGCTCGCTCAAGGCGAGGGTGCGCCCGTCGGGTGAAACCGCGGGAAAACCACTGGCAAAAACGAGTTCGAAACCCGCGTCCTCAACCGTGCCGACCAGCTTCCTGCCCGGCGCGTTGGAGTAATGGTGCATGGTGGACATCTGGCCGGCATGATAGACCAGTTTTGCGCCGTCCTGGGACCACGCGGGATTGGCGAGGTCTTGGGGCTCGCTCATTTCGCCGCCGGTGAACACGAGGGACGCGCTTCCCCTGGACTTGGTCACATAGGCGATGCGATCCGGCCCAATGAATTGCGGCGAAACCTTGAGCCCGGGACCCGAGGCGTGGACGGTGCGCTCACCGGTGGCCAAGTCGACCGAGACGATATCCGACGGGGTTCCCCCGAAACGCGCGGCCATGGTATTGCGCACGGGTAACTCATAGAACACGACTTGCCCGCCATCCGGGGACCATTTCGGCGACCCCGCGGTCATTTCAGGATTCGTCGTCAGCTTGCGAAGTCCGGCGCCGTCAACGCCGATCAGGTAGACGCTCGCGGCCTGCACGTGTTCCCATTTACCGGCAGGCCCCGGGTAACCCTGGTGAGGCAATCCCGTGCCCCGGTCGGAACTGAACGCAATTGTCTGTCCATCCGGAGACCAACTCGGGCGGAAGTCCCCGCCCGGCGAATTCGTCAGGTTGCGGATCTGGCGGCTTTCAAGGTCCAGAATATGGATATCCGTCGTGCCGTCTCCCCGGCTTGAAACAAAGGCCATGGAACCGCCGTCCGGCGACAGCGCCGCCTGATCGTCGAAGGCCGGGGAATCGGTGAGCCGTTCCAACCCCGTGCCGTCCACCCGTACCCGATAGATATCGGCCGATCCGGTCCGTTCCGAGGTGAAAACCACCCACTGGCCATCGAAGGACAACGACGCGTTGTAGTCGATCTGCGGACCCGGCACGAGCTTTTGCGGGTTGCTCCCATCGGCGCCGGCGATCATCAACTCCGAACGCAGCACCATGTACTGGTCAACGTAGATGCGATCCTGGCTGCGATCCTGGGCGTCCACGGGCGTCCCGACAATCAAGACAATGGCGATAGTGACCAACAATGCGAATGTGCGGGTCTTACAAACTCTCATCGTTATTCTCCCGACCGGTTGGGTCTGACCCGCATTTCTCACGAGTTGTCTGCTACAGCGCCGGATCCATCCGCCAGTGCTGCGTTCCGCTTCGTCGGGCTCCTCGACGTACCGTCAAGTACGCCTCCGGTGCCCTCCGGACGCGCGCCCGCGCTTGATCCGGCGCGAGGAACGCGCCGCTACGCGCCCGGCGCGAGGAACCCGCCGTAGCTCTGACGGCGTCTCCGACTCTTCGCGACGAAAACCCGTGAGAAAGGCGGGCTAACGGCATTGAGCGGCTCACGATAAAGGAGCCTCTTGCTCAGGTACTTCAACGAGTTGCTGAAGTCAACAGAATTTCGGCATATTCCGTACGTCGCACATACGTACCGTGATTGGCACAAACGCCGTATATCGCACATACGTACCGTACGTCGCACATACGTACAGTACATCGCATATACGCACCGCACATACGTACCGTGATCCGCCACGGTGATTTTGTCCTTTCAGTGAACTACGGCGAATTCAGTAGTTTAACCGGGAAAGCTGGACATCGCGGGGAGTTTCCGGTATAACACGCTGAATGGAGTGGACGGAATTGACCAGCCAGGAATTGTCGGAGATCGTGGTACGGCCAGTGGAGCGAAGCGAGGAAGCGCAGTATCGGGAGCAGATGAGGCGTCATCATTATCTGGGCGCGCTGGCGAAGATCGGGGAGACGGTCTGGTACGTGGCGACATGGCGCGGGCAGTGGGTGGCGCAACTGAGCCTGTCGGCGGCGGCGCTGAAGTGCGGGGTTCGGGATCGATGGATCGGCTGGGACTTCCGCTCGCAGTATGGGCGGCTGAAACTGATCGCCAACAACAGCCGCTTTTTGATTCTGCCGGGCTGGAATCGGCCGAATGTGGGGTCGCGAGTATTGTCCCGGCTCGAGCGGCGGGCCGCCCCGGATTGGCGCCAACGGTTCGGTCATGGGTTGCTGCTGCTGGAAACGTTTGTCGATCCCCGGCGCTTCCATGGCGGCGTGTATCGCGCGTCGAACTGGTTGGAACTGGGACGGACGCGGGGATACCGGCGCACCCGGGACGGCTACAGCGCCGAAGCCGATGCCCCGAAACTTGTCTTTGTGCGTCCCCTGCGCCGTGATGCGCGCAGGCAACTGACCCACCCTGGCCGGGAACATCTTCAACTCACAGGAGCCCCCAAGATCATGCTCAATGCCGCCGAGATGCGACAACTCCCCGAGTGTTTCAGGACCATTCCCGATCCGCGCCGCTCTCAGGGACGGCGCCATCCCTTGTCGGTCGTGCGGGGCATCGCGGCGGGCGCGACGCTGTGCGGCATGCACGGCTATAAAGCCATCTCGGATTGGGCCGATGCCCTGGGGCAGAAAGCCCGCGAACGTTTTGGCTGCCGGCCCGAGAACGGCCGCTATGTGGTTCCCAGCGAGTTTGTGATTCGGGATTGCCTGATCCGGATTGAACCGGGGGCGCTGGACCGGGCGCTCAATGCGTGGAATCGGGCCTGGGGCGCCCCGGACGATGCGCTGGCCATGGATGGCAAGACGATGAAGAACGCCCTCGACTCGGACGGGCGTCAGACCCACATCATGAGCGTGGTCGGGCATCGGTCGAAACGCTGCTACACCCAAAAAAAGTGGGAACCCTCCCTGTAGCCGGCGGCGAGGAGCACAAGCGCACGAACGAAATCGGCATGGCCGTTCCCTTGCTTGAAACCTGCGACATCGCCGGCAAGGACATCACCGGCGACGCCCTGCTGACCCAACGCGCGATCGCGCGTTATTCGGTTGAGCGGGGAGCGCACTATCATTTCACGGTCAAAGGCAACCAACCGACGTTGGAACGCGATATCGCATTGCAGTTCCAAACCCGCGGACAACCCGACTTTGTCGAGGTCACGCCGCCCGATCATGGCCGCATCGAAACCCGGCGCATTTGGTGCAGCGCCGCACTCAACCACTACCTCGACTTTCCCCACCTGGCGCAGGTCTTTCGGATCGAGCGCGAATCCATCGACAAGAAATCCGGCGCCCTCACCTGTGAAACCGCGCTGGGCATCACGAGCCGCTCACCCGGCGAAACCTCCCCCGAACGCTTGCTGGCCATCAATCGCGGTCATTGGAGTATCGAAAGCGTCCATTACATCATCGACTGGAATTACGATGAGGACCGCAGTCGAATCCGCACCGGCTTCGGCCCGGAAAACATCACCCGCCTCCGACGCTTTGCCGTCGGTATTCTCAAATCCTTTCAAAAACCCGCTCAATCGATCGCCCAATCCATGCGCCAACTCTCGTTCAATACCCGCCGCGTCTTCGACTACTTGAAAATGACTCGAAATTCATCCCCCACATCATGCTCCTTCTGAGAACAAATTTGCCGTGCGTGATCCGCACATACGCATTGATTTTCCCCGCACACGGTGATATCCACTGCCTCTATCGAGGAGGCCCCATGAGCGACACCTTTCGATTCAACGCGATGCATTTCATGCCCTACGCGCATCTGCCCGAAAACCACAAGGATTTCGCATCGACCTGGGTGAGCTTCCCCAACAAGTACTACGATCCGCAGAAAGGATTCGAACTCTATCAGGAATACACCGAGCAAATGGTCCTGGCCGACCGGCTCGGCTTCGACGCCATCGTCCTGAACGAACACCACAATACCGTCTACAGCATGATGGCGACGCCGAACATCGTGGCCGCCTCGCTGGTGCCGCGGATCGAACGGGCGCGGATCTGCGTGTGGGGGGTACCCCCGAACTTCATGCTTCCCAATCGGCTCGCGGAGGAATACGCCATACTGGACGTGTTGTCGAAAGGCCGGCTCGAGATCGCGTTTCCGCTCGGAACGGGTATGGAGTACTGGTCCAACCCGGTGAGTCCCGTAACCGCGCGCGAACGCTTCCGCGAAGGCCTGAAGGTGATCCTTCAGGCATGGACAGAAGAGGGGCCCACCACGCACTACGGGAAGCACTTCACCTATCGCTTCCTGAACCCCTGGCCGAAGCCCTACCAGAAACCGCATCCGCCCTGTTACATCGTAGGCACCGGCAGCCCGGAAACAATCGAACTTGCCGCCGAACTCGGGTTCGGCTATTCATCGGTCTTTGTCCCGCAGTCCCGCGCGAAGGAACTCAATGACACGTTGCACGAGCGGGCCGCGCACCATGGCCACACGATCCGTCCCGACCAATTGCCGCTTTTGACCTTCGTCTACGTGGCCGACACCGACGAACAGGCCGAACGGGAGTACAAGGATCATCTCCAACGCTTCTTCGAAGACTATGCCCGCTCGACGCCCCAGTGGCTGGCGCCCCCGGGTTACATCTCGGTCGAACAACTCAAGATTCGCGCCGCCGGCTCCGACAAGCTGCACGGTGGGTTCGATTTCGACGCGGTCAGCAAGTCGAACTTCATCGCCGTGGGTTCTCCCGACAAAGTGGCGAATCTACTGGGTGAGTGGGGACAACGGATGGGGACCAACCATTTCAACAACGTCATGCACGTGGCCGACATGCCGCATTGGAAGGCCACCAAGAATCTGACACTGTTTGCCGAAGAGGTCATGCCGCGACTCCGAAGTGTGGCGCCCACCCAGGCCGCAGGCTGAGACGAGGACACCAACGATGAGCCAGTCTACATTTACCAAGGAAACGCTCGACATCAACGGCATCGAGACGGTCGTCCACACCGACGGCGACGGTGACCCGCTGGTTTTCTTCCACGGGGCCGGCACGGTTGACGGATTCGACTTCGCGGAGGCCTGGACCGACCGTTTCCGCGTGATCGTGCCCTATCACCCCGGCTTTGGAGAATCGGCGGACGACGCCTCCATGAACGAAATGCACGACTACGTCATGCACTATCTGGAACTGTTCGACGCCCTGAGTCTGGACACGTTCCACCTGGTCGGCATTTCGATGGGAGGGTATCTGGCCGCAAAGTTCGGTGTCGAACACGGACATCGCATTCGCAGGCTCGGCCTGATCGCGCCGGCCCTCATGGTCGACCCAGCCCACCCGCTGACCGACATCCTCGCGCTGAACGGCGAAGAGACGATCGGGCGCCTCGTCAAGAACTTCGACGTGCTGAAGCCTCGGCTTCCCGAGAATCCCGGTATCGACTTCATTGCCGACCGGTATCGCGAAACCACCTCGCTGGCCCGCATCGCGTGGGAACAGCCCAACGATTGGAAACTCCCGCGTTATCTGCACCGTTTGAAGATGCCGACCCTTCTGGTTTGGGGCGAGGACGACCAAATCGTGCCCGCCGCCCAGGCCGGCGCCTGGCAACAGGCGTTACCCGACGCCAGGGTCGAAATCGTTCCCGATGCCGGTCATCTGGTTCATTTGGAGAAGCCGGAGGTTGTGGGATTGCTGGGCGATTTTCTATCCCGGGGATGACCCGGTTCCTGTTCGTTCGCGGAGGTTCCTGTCCACGAGAGAGGCCAACGCCTTCAACCGGGCTTCGCTTCCCTGCTGACACTTGACCAAATTTACGATAGCCGTCCCTGCCAACCGCATACGGAAATATCACCTCGGACGCCGGGGGCTTGCTGTCGTGGGAAATTGTGAGTTCACTCCATCCAGGAAATCAGGGACGGCGCAGTCCATGCTCCCAGGGGGGTGCCGGACAGCCATGAGTATCTTCGAAATCGACTGACATGAGACAGGAAACATGAACGAAAAAAAGAAAATACGGACAGTGATCATCGACCGCGACATCGAACATGCGGACTGGCTCAGGGGGTTCGGTTGGGGACTGCCAGTCAATGTGGATGAGCTTCTCGGAGTCATCGGCAGCACGAAAGCCGATGTCGAGAAATTCATGAAGCTCCCGGCGGCACGCGCCATGCCGGTTGAGGTTCGGCGCGAGCTGGTCAAGCGCAAGTTGATTTCGAAATAGCCATGAAACAAGGTCGTGTGTGTCTGTTCGCCCGTTTCAAGACGGGGATGAACCTGCAATCGCACCGGGAAACCGCGCTGCGCACAAGATTTACGAGAAGCGGAGTGGCTGGGGCCGCCCTCGCGGTCGATCGGTTCTACCGTCGATGAATTCCACCAAGGAACGGCCGGTGGCAGACCCCTGCACGGTTGCGCGGAGGTTTCTGCCACTGAGCGTCAGCGAACTGTGCGTCTTCGACTTCTCCACGACGCGAAACGCCGGAGAGCCAATGCAAATCCGGTATAGACGAGGAAAACACCAGCCAGCGATGCGATGCCCGCGATCGTCTGTCCCACGAATCCGTAGTACTCACCGGTGTGAACAAAGCGCATCCATGAACGCGCGCGCTGTCCCGCATTCTGATCGTCGAACGTACTACGACTCTTGATGTGGCCGGAGTGGGTGTCGAGCACCAGCGTGGTCCGCGACTGGGGTTGCCCGCCAAAGCTTTCATCGATGGCGAACGTCACGGCCTGATCCCCATGCCGGGGCAACGTCATGGTGATCGTGCGCCATTCCGGGACATTGTGCCGTGCCTCGGCAAGGAGGCGGTCGACAGCGGCCAATTCCAGGGCGAGTTGCCCCTCGGCAACATTCCCACCTCCTCCGCCCCTTCGTCCACCGGCGGGCGCCTCGGTTCCTGATAGTGTGTATAAGAGACTGCTGGCCCAGGGATAGGAGATGACAACTCCCGACGCAACGACGAGCACCAGGGGAATCGCGGTCCAGAATCCAAAAACGTTGTGCCAGTTGAAGTCGCGCGCCTTGCCGCTGAGTCCGCTCTTGAACCAGGTCACGGCCCGAAGCGAGGATAGATTCCACCGGCGCGGTAACCACAGATACATACCGCTGAAGACAATGAAGAGAAATGCAAAGTTGGATGCGCCCGTGATGGCTGGTCCCCATGTCCGGGTGTCGTCCGCAATCCAGCGATGCCAGTCGGTCATCACGCGGAAGAATTGGCGTATGGTTTCCGCCCTCTCGTTGTTCGTCTCGCCTGTATACCGGTTGACGAACACGCTGCCGCCACTTATGGAAACGACTGCCGGCGCTTCCGTGTCGGAGAAGAACCGGATCTGAGTCGGCGACGAATCGGGGTAGTCTTCGGCGACTCGCGAGACCAGTTCGTCCACCGACAGAGTCGAACCCGTCCCTGGCTCGCCGGGCCAATAGGCGCGGTCGGCCCATTCGTTCATCTGTTTCTGATAGGTGAGCGCCACACCGGTGACGGACATCATCAGGACCACCACCCCGGTGACGGCGCCAGTCGTCAGATGCAGCCAGAAAAGAAGTTTTCGGAACGCGCTTGTCGTTTGCGGCACACTGCCATTTGCGCGGCTCATGGCCTGCCTTCGTTTCGTGACGAGACCGACAAAACCCACTCGGTGAGCCGGTCGTCCGGCAACAACGCATTAGGGCTCATTCGGTAGGTCAACCCTTCAAGGCGCTCCCGGATGCCACGTTCAATGCCCCCGTAAGACATCAGTAACGGGACAATCAGAACATTCTTGCCCTCTCCGGTCGCGCGATTGACAAGCGCGCGCAGTTCGTCTGCCGCTTGGCCGCGGATCGGCTCAGGCGCATCATCGCGGACGGTGAGATACTCGATCCGGCTCAACCGCGTCTTTTCGCCCATCAACTCAGCCAGAATTCCCATGTCTTCAAGCCAAGCTCTGTTGTCGTCATCGGACGAAGGTCCGTGAGAGACGATGACAGCTACTTCCTCCTCGGGATTGAGACTCACCGCTTCCGCCAGGGAAACGAGGATGTCGGCCACCAGCGGATGGCGGTCGAGCGCCGTCGTCATCCTTATGGGAACTGTAGTCTCGACCGGGGTCGTGGGATCGAACGTCGCGTCGTGCGCCGCCGGGCTCGCGTCACGGCCGTGACTCATCCGGGCAAATATTGCGAGTTCCGGAACGGCCTCCTCACGCACCGCCAACAGGTACTCCGTCGCGCGAATGATCGAACTATGGGAGGAAATGAACAACGGAACAGCCACGATCCCATCCACCCCCCTCTCCAACAACCGGTCCACCGCGTCCTGGATCGTTCGCTTGCTTGCCATGCCGAAAGCCACTTCAACCGGCGTGGTCTGCTCGATCCTGGTGGCAAGATTGAAGACTTCCTCGTTCCAGGCGTCACTGCCGCCATGGGCCAGAAGCAGGATTCCTTCTGTCTGCGCCGCCAGCGGCATCACTAACATTACTGACAAGATCAATGGGGGCAATGCACGTGTGAACCGATTCAACGTATCCGTCATACTCATCTCTCCATTGTTTCCAGCTTTTGGCAACTGGGCCAATTGGCGGGGACTGCCAAACAGCCATAGAGCCCGATTTGAAAGTCTCGATAGAAACAGAGTTTCTTGCCGCAACTCCGTTGACGGGGGTGCGCCGGTTTGGAGTTCCTACTCACGGTTGAACGTCCATCGCATACCGGCGCGGAACAAACGTCCGGGATCGGCGCGCAAGAAAGAAGGCTGACTGGCATTGAGGTAAGAATCCTTACTGTCGAACATGTTTTCCACTGAGAGAAACAGCTCCGTTCCACGAGAGATGGGTTTGGCTAAATACCAATCCCAGATCCGATATGCATCGCCTAGAATCGTCCCTCCTCTACCGAACACAGGCCATTTGCTGAAGTAGGTGCCGCGCAGATTCGTCCTCAACCCGCCGAGCCGGCTGGTGCTGTAGAAGATTCGGAAGTTCCCGTGGTGTCGGTGCCGCCCGCTGAGGAAATCCCCGGTGCCCTTGTCACGAGCATCCAGGTAGGCGTATCCGGTCGAGAGCATCAGGTTGTCGGTGAGTTTCAGTTCGATCTTGCTCTCGATGCCCGAGGTATAGACGTTGTCCACATTCCGGTAGAGGTAGAAGAATCGGTTGAGAGCCGGATTGAACTCGGAGCCGATGTCAAACGTTCGGAGAAGGGTCTGCATCGCCGCCGGAGTCCTAGGCTGGCCGATAAACTCCGCCTGGATCAGATCCTGGATGTCGTTGCGGAAGAAATTGGCGGCGAAGCGGATCTTTCCCAGATCGTAGTCCAAGCCAACCTGATACGTTGTCGACTCCTCCGGATTGAGGTGGGTGTTCCCGATAACCTGGTAGTGGTGCAGTGGGTTCTGATATCGGTAGTAGAGTTGGCCGAGATCGGGTGCCCGAAAGCCCCGACCGAAGGTTCCTCGAACTTGAAGGTTTTCTGTGACCCGAAACAGACCGCCGACGCGCGGCACAAAGTGGCTTCCGTACAAGTTGTGATGGTTGAAACGACCCCCAAGCGTCAGTACGAACCGTTCGTGGAGCGAGATACGGTCGTTGATCCACAGATCGACCATGTTGATTCTCTGGCCGACGTTGTCTCCCAGAACGCGGTTGAGTCCCCGGTATTCGTCCTGGTTCCATTCGACTCCACCCTGTAGAAACTGTTGGCCACCGATCACGCGCGAGACGGAACTGTCGAAGCGATAGAGCTGCTGGTTGAGGTTGGCCATCGAGTTGACCGGCCCTGGCTGCGTCAATACGTCAAGAACCGAGCTTTCGTCGTATTTCCCGTAGAAACCCCGGAGATTCCATTGGGTCATCGGCGTCAGGGTCACGTCCGCCGAAACGGCGTAGTGCTGGGAGCTGTCGTCCGTCACGGTATCGGTACGGCCGGATGAGCTGAACAGGAAGCCCCGATCCTGATTCACGAAAGCGTGAGCACTCGCGCTGAGTTTGAGACGATCCGAATGGTCGTAGCCGAGCTTGCCCAAGTAGTCGTAACGGTGGAAACCGGGTCCGGTGGTCGAGCCATCGGGGATGAGGTTGAAGGGGTTTTGCTTGTGACGTTCGACCTCGAAAAAGCCGCTCCATTTGTCCTTTACGAAACCGACGTCGCCCCGCACGTCAAAGCGGCTCAAAGACCCTCCGCTGGTGGTGACGCTGGCCTCCAACGGCCACCTTGGCCTGCGGGTAATCATATTGATGACACCGCCGATGGCATCGGAGCCATAGAGGGCCGAAGACGCGCCCTTGACGATTTCGATGCGTTCGAGGCGGCCAACCGACTGACGATCCATGTTCAGGATGCCCGACTTGATGCCCTTGGCGCCGACCAGGGGAAGGCCGTCGATCAGGATCAAACTCTGCCGCGAGTCGATTCCTTGAATCTGAGTTTCAGAGCGGCTTCCGGAGGGACCGCTTCGTGTGACGATCCCAGGTTCCTCGGACAAAACGTCCGTTACCGTTTCAGATCCTGAATCGTGGAGCAGTCGCTCAGGGATCACGTCCACCTTTGTGGTTGAGTTCCTGATTAACTCCTGCTCGCGGGAGCCGGAGACAACCACAATATGGGTTGCCAGAGCAGCAGGCGCCAGGGACAGGTTCAAGCTGGCTAGCTCCGTTTCCGTCAAAGTCAAATTCTGGGTGACGCTGTCGAAACCTGACATAGCCGCGGTGATCTGGTAGTTCCCGGGCTCGGCATTGAACTTGAAACGACCCTGACTATCGGTAACCTGGTGAATCGCAACTCCGAAACCGATGCCTTGGAGGAAGACGTCCGCCCCCACCAGGACAAGGGAGGACGAGTCGACAACCGTACCTTCAACCGCTGTTTCGCCGCTCTGGGCCGGAAGCGGCCTCACAACGGCCAAGGTCATCACGATAAATACAATTGTGAGTCTACGCATAGTGTTACTCCCTGCCTTCCTGTAAACGGAAGATCCAGAGAGGAACAAGGCAGTCAGGGCGGGCCAAGTGTCCCGGGAACCAACGTCCACTTGGCGGTATGTTACTGACGTCCATTACGGTCACCTGAATTCGTTCTCGTGGCTGTCATGACTGGTAGGAATCTGCGTTTTCGAAACCCTGAACTCGCCCGAAACTCCCTTCTTGCCTGATTCTCTTCAACTGATTTACGACCTCGACTACATCCGATTCGACGTTTCTCTGTCGACGTTCGCTCTCATTATAAATGAAAATGAATATCAGTTTCACAACAAATTCGCGAGCGGTCGAAAAATCTGAAGATCCTGACAACGACAGGTTTGGCCTGACCGAACGACCTTGGTCCGGACGACGCGCGGCGCAGCCTCAGAGCATGAGTTTATGGAAGAAACCCCAGGAAAACGCCTTCACTGTCGTGCCGGTCAAACCGACTCACACTGCGGCAAAGTGACGATCGTTTTGACAAATTGCGGAGCCCGCCTACCGGCAGGGGCAGTCATTGCCTCTCCGGCCTGGCAGTGCGGGCATATCCACAACCCGTTCAGAATGGCAGGGCTGGTTGCGGTTCAACGACCCGCGTCTTACAATCGTCAGGGGCATGCTGAATACGCGAATTGCGGCCCCCGCGGCTCGATACGCGAGTTTATGCCCCCGTGATTCATTGGGGCAAGGTTGATTGAGCGACGTTGGAGAGATGTCCGAGAGGCCGAAGGAGCACGCTTGGAAAGCGTGTGTGGGGGTAACTCCACCGTGGGTTCGAATCCCACTCTCTCCGTTTTTTTATTACTGTAAGGTGTTTTTAATCTTAATTTTATCTAATATTATCTAAAGTTAAACCTAGATTCGATGGCACCCCTGGAAGTCGACACTTGCACACCTCGGGCAACGTTGTCGGTACAAACTTGACAAGCCCGCCGATCCTGCAAGAAGAGTGGAAAAACCCATTCCGCCAGATCGTTCCCCTGCGAAGTCCGGCCAGATTTTCCACACCGTCCTGGACGACCGGCCGCCCACAGCCTCCACCGGCACTGCCACACGCATGCGTCAATGCAAAAATGCATCAGCACATCAATGCATCAACGTATCAGCGAAGATTGGATCTGACAGACGGCCCTGACCTCGGAAGTCCTGCGATCCGGGAGGTGCCCTTCGCCGGTCGGCCTTCCGTTCCCGCCATAGTAGTCAAGACGTTCATCGGGTTGGTGCAGCCCTTCCCGATCCACGGAAGATTCTTTTGCCGCATCAAGTCGAAGTCCACGCCCAATCCCCTTCCATCCCCACCGACGAAATTGCCGACCTCATACCAATTCAATGCGCCCCAGGAACAAATCCATTCCACAATCGCTAAACCACGAGCATAACCGGATGTCGCGCCATCCACTCCGCTGCCGCCGCGTCAGTCGTCCTCGACCAACACCGCCGTACCGACTGCCAACAATTCCGCCGCGCCGCCCATCATCATCGATCTCGAGAGCCGAACAGCGACCACGGCATTGGCGCCGACCGCCGCTGCGTCGGCCATCATGCGATCAATCGCTTGCTCCCGGCTTTCGGCGATCAGTTTGGCGTACTCATGAATCTCGCCGCCCACGATGTTCCGCAAGCCGGCCAGAATGTCCTTGCCGATGTGGCGGGCACGAACAGTGTTGCCCCGCACCAGACCAAGCGTCTTCAGGATGCGCTTGCCAACGATCGTCTCGGAAGTGACGACCATCATTTCGGGATTGACAACCATCATTGTGACTACCTCCTCCTACCATCCTCCAGTAGCGAGTGTGCGTTCTACTGTACCGAGTGTCCGTTCAACTGTAACGAGTGTGCGTTTAACCTTAACGAGTATGCGTCTCACAGCAACGCTCACAGCAACGAGCCTAGGTGAAAACCGTACCGACAACGCACGGCGAGCGGCCCGCCCCGTTCCCCGCCGCAAGCTCCTGACTAAATCTCCACGTCCTTGTATTTGTCGCTCTTGCGGTCCTTGATGCGCTGGCGAAGCACCGACAAAAACAAGATCGCGAAACCCAGATACAAAACCCCGACCACCCAAGCGATCACCGGCGATTCGTTCTCCGAAAAGAACATCCCGTAACCGATGAATCCCACCAACGCCAATGCGGCGGCCACCACCAACAGCCACCCTACGCCTTCCATGGTCCGCGTCGTCGTGTCTGTCATGGTCCCTCACTCCTTCTCGCTCCTTCGCGAGCAATCCTCTTTTCATCGGCGCCAACAATCTAAAGCTCGTCTACCTGAGCCGTGTCGATGGCCAAAACCTTCCTACCTTCCCGCCTTCCCACCTTCCCGCCTTCCTACTCCGGCAGCGCAAAAACGTAGATCGAATTGTGACCGCGGCTTGGCTCCAGCCCCGCCTGGTCGATAAGCCGCCCCGTGAGCAGTCCCTCGCCCGTCATCACCGCAACATATTGCCGCCCGTTGACCGCATAGGTGATCGTGCTGTTCTGAATGGATCCACCCAGAATCGATTCCCACAGAATGCTTCCGGTCTCAGCGTCAAAGGCCCGAAAGCGCCGATCCAGGTCTCCCCAGAACACCAGGTTTCCGGCAGTCGCCAGAACCGCGCCGTTGCTCGGCGCCGGCCCCGAGTAGATCAGTTCGATTCGCCCCGTGGTCATGTTCACTTTCGCCAGCCCGGCAATCTCGTCCACATCCGCGCCCGGACGGGGAACGCTCAGCCGGCGCTCCGGACCATCGGGTCCGGCGGCGGTCATATCGAGGCAGTTGTCCAGGTAGGGCACATACAGCGAATTGGTCCCGGGGTGGTAGGCCGTCGCCCAATAGCTTCGGGTATTGTGGAAACAGACCAGGTGCCGCTCCCCGGGTTCCCGAAAGCCCAGATCGAAGTTGGGATACGACTTGCCGGTTTCGACGTCGACATCGGCGATATGGAATTCGGGAACGTCGAAAGGAAAGGGCGTGGCCCACAGAAACTCGCCGGTCACCGCGTCCAGTGCCCACAAGCCGCCCGGCTCGCCAACCGACACGGCGATGCTTCGTTCCTCTCCACGGGGAATGTTGGGGTTGATCCACTTCACCGCTTCGGGATCGGGGTCGAATCGCGTCCTCACCAGCGTGCGTTCGTTTGTATAGTCGAGGTCCCAGTCCTCACCGGGATTGTGCTGGTAATACCAGGCCAACTCCCCCGTATCCGGGTCGAGCGCCACGGTCGAGTTGCTGTACAAGTCGGCGGGAGCGGTCCGCGCAATCTCATCCGGATTGCCGCCATGGCGCTCCATCCTGGTATACGGAGTCGGATTCGCAATGCCCCAATAGATCAGCCGGCGCTCGGGATCGTAGGATCCCGGCAACCCCCAGGTCGATGCCACCCGATCCTCGACGGGAACATTGCCCCACGAATCATCTCCGCCCTCGCCGGGCGCCTGCGTGGTGTGGAATCTCCACACCTCATCGCCGGTTTCCGCATCATGCGCCGCGATAAAGCAATCGGCGCGAGTACTGCATCCGCGGCCCGTGATGACCTTCCCTTCAACCACGATCGGACCGGACGTATGGACGCCTCCACCGGCCAGCGTTTCCCAACGCACCTGGCCGCTTCGCACGTCCAGCGCCACCACGTAACTGTCCGGCGCCGTATAGAAAACGAGGTCTTCATATATCGCGAGGTTCTTGGTCCTTGCCGTGCTCGCCGCCACTGGATTCTCCAGTTCCCTCTCGTACTGCCATATCAGATTCCCGTTGGTGGCATCCAACGCCTGAACGATGGCTCCGGGATGAACCGTATACAGGACTCCCTGACGCACGATGGGAATGGTCTCCGAAGCCCCGGCCCCCAACCCCCGCGACCAGACCATGCGCAACCCATCGACGTTGCCGCTGTCGATCTGATCCAGCGTGCTGAATCGCTGAGCGTCGTACGTCCGGCTGAACATCAGCCAGTCGTCCGGACTCGGGTCCAGAAGCGTCTCGGTCGTGACCGGATCGTAATTGTCGATCTGGGCGCTGGCAAACGAGGCGATCAGAACGATTACGACTGCGGCCGTGGCACATGCGCGAAGAAAGGCGCCTGTCATGAGTGTCCCCCTTTATCGAGTGTTCCCTTTTGACAAGACAATCAATATCAAAACATGCACGGGGTCCACTGTAGGTCCGCCGTGCCCCGCGTACAACATTTAAAGAAATCGCCCGCGCGTAACGGGATTGCGTGATCCCGAATCGTGCGCCTTCCCCCTGCCACGCTTCGGCGCGCCCTGGTCTTTTTCCCCTCCGCCCCGCGCCCGTGCGCCCTTGCCCCACCTCCCCCACCGCGATTCTGGACAGGTATTGGGAGCCCGGCGTATCATAAATCGCCTAATGACCGCATTGGTGTCCGCAATATCGTTGACTGTCGCGCTCTTGCTCGCAAGCTGGACCCCGACCCCGGCCCCGCAACGGGTGGTCCAGCCCCAGGGGACGCAGTTCAACATCGAGTTGCTTCGCCCCACTGGCGGGCCCGTCATCCCCATCTTCGAAGGCTGGTACCCCAACGCCGACGGCACCCATGAACTCTCTTTCGGCTATTTCAACGTGAATACCGAGGAAGCGATCGAGATCCCCATCGGGCCCGACAACTTCATCGAGCCGCGCGAATTCGACGGCGCCCAGCCCACGCACTTCGTACCGGTGCCCGAAAGGGATCGGCGGCACTACGGTGTCTTCACGGTGAACGTGCCGGCGGACTTCGGCGATCGGGACGTGGTATGGACGCTTCGGATGGACGGGCAGACGTTCTCGGTTCCCGGCCGCCTGACCAGCATCAACTACCGGATCAACGGATGGGTCATGAACGAACGCGGCAGCGCGTCTCCCCTGCTCCGGTTAAACCCGGGAGGGCCGGACGCACGGGGTCCGGCGGGGATCGGTCGGGGCGGGCTCCAGACAACCGTCGGCGCCAGGTTGCCGCTCACCGTTTGGACAACGCGGTCGGATTCGATGATGCCCGGCGACACCCGGCCCATCAATGTTCGATGGGTCAAGCATCGGGGCCCCGGGGACGTTTCGTTCAGCCCCCGCGAGATTCAGGTGGCAACCGAAACGTGGCAGGCGACGGACGACGGCGTGCCGGCCACGACTGAAGCCATGTTCAGCGAGCCCGGCGACTATGTGCTGCGCGTCCTGGCATTCAACACCGTCGGGGAATTCGAGTTTCATTGCTGTTGGACCAACGGGTACGTCAACGTGACGATCACCCCCTAGCAGCCCAAACCGACGTCGAGGTATCGGACCATGCGACGACAATCGATCCTTACAGGTTCCCTTCTATTGGCAACATTGGCGCTGACCGCGCTCATCGCCTTCACGGCAATCTCCGCTCCCGCCGCGGTCCAGGTTCCAGAAACCGACCCAGCGCCCGCGCCGGCGACGGCGCCGCCACCAACCTTTTCGGCCGACGTCGCGCCCATTCTCCAACGGTCGTGTCAGGCTTGCCACAACCCGGACGGCATCGGCCCGATGTCGCTGCAGACCTATGAACAGGTCCGGCGGTTCGCCCCGTTGATTCAACAGAAGGTGGAAAGCCGCGCCATGCCCCCCTGGCATCTCGACAAGACCACCGGAATCCAGGATTATCGGAACGACGTCTCGCTGTCCGATGCCGAGATCCGAACGATTGCGCGATGGGTCGACGCGGGCACCCCCGAAGGCGACCCCGCCAGGCTGCCGCCGCCGCTGGATTTCCCCTCCGGGAACGCCTGGAACGTCGGGCAGTGGCTCGGCCCTCCCGACGTCGTGCTCACCTCAACGCCCTATACGGTCAAAGCCAACGGCCAGGATCAGTGGTGGAGCCCGGTTCTCGAATTCGAGGGATTCGACGAAACCCGTTGGCTGCGCGCCGCCGAGTTCAAGCCGTCCTTCCCCCTGGGCAAGCGTGTCGTTCACCATGGCCATGCGTACTACCGGCCCCAGTCCGCCGGCAGCCAGATCCCTCTCACGCTCTACGGAGTCGGGAGGAGTTGGGAGATGTTCTCCGAAAACACCGGAATGAAGCTCGACGCCGGACCCGCCGAAATCCGGTGGAGCCTGCACTACTTTCCCATCCGTGAAGAAGTCCCGGACGACGTCGTCGAAGTCGGCTTGTGGTTCTACCCGCCCGGCCAGGAACCCGAAGTTGAAACGGCCGGCGAGGTCCGATTCGTCGTCGACCAGATGAGAGGGCTGCCCCGAGGCGCCGACATCCTGATTCCGCCCCACGGATACCAGACGCTCCAGAGCATCCACGTCCTCGACCGGGCGGTCCAGATTCACAGCTTCCGGCCGCACATGCACATGCGCGGCAGCGGGATGTCGATGGAGGCGATCTATCCGGATGGACGGCGCGAAGTTCTGAGCAACGTCGACAAGTACAACCACAACTGGCAAATCGCCTATCAGTACGCCGACCATGCCCAGCCCCTGCTGCCGAAGGGCACGGTGTTGCTGTTTCACGCTTTCTTCGACAACACGGCGAACAACCCGATCAATCCCGACCCCGACCAGTGGGTCGTGCGCGGACAGCGGGGGGTCGACGAGATGTCTCACGCCTGGGTCGGTCTGACCTACCTGGACGACGACGAATTCGCGAGGCTCGCGAGAGAGCGCGAACCCTCTGCCGGGTTACGGTGACGGCGGGTTGTAGCTCAGAACGAAAAGGCCCCCGCCCACGCGGTCGGACGCGTAAACAAACCCACGGCGATCGAGCGCCGCATCGTTGATCTGGATCACCGCCGGCTGACCCGGCACGATGGGGTGGGAGTTCTCGTTCGGGACGGGAATGTAGAAGCCGACTTCCCTCATGTTGTACGGATCCGAGATATCGACAACCCTCAACCCCGCGTTGAAGTAGGGAACGTAGGCGATCCTGTCCTCGAACCGGTTGAGCTCGCCGTTAACGGTTTCGGCAAATTGATGCGGACCGAAGCGGCCGCCCTTCTCGCAGAAGTCGCCGTCGGGAACCTGCCACGTGTCAACCGGGTATGCGGTTCCGGTTTCTTCGGCATCGGTGATATCCAGCATATACAGCTTCGTGCGGACGGGATGGGCGCACGCGATGTCCGGACCTGTGGCTTCGTCGGCAACCAGCGCGTAGACCCGCGGCAGTGCATCGGCTCCGAAGTTCGGAACCTCCTCGTAAACGATCGGGGCCACCGTGTGGGCGCCCCGCCCCGGCGGCTCGGTATCCATGTGCCAAAGCAGCCTCGGGCTCGCAGGGTCCGCGATGTCGAAAGCAACCACGTCGCCCCCGCCCAAGTATGCCCCATAGATCCGGCTGTTCTCCTCATCCACGACCGGATGATGCCAATTGCTCCCATTCGCGCTTTCAGGCTCGCTGGTTCTCTGCCCCGGCAACCAGCCCCGGCCCACGTATTCGGGGTTCGCCGGGTCCGTCAGATCGAAAATCACCAGATGGTTGCCTTCGTGAAAACCGGGTTCGTTGGCCGCGCTGTAATACAGACCCGTGTCGGGCGACCACCAGCCCTTGTGGACCCCCGTCAGCGTCCCGCCGCACCCTGGACCGCACGAGTCTTCGGGCGTGCCGGTGATTTCCGCAATGAGCCGAATCCCTGAAGGATCGGTGTCTCTCGAAGTGATATCGAAGATCTGGAACGTGGCGGATTCCTCGCCCTGCGAGTTGCGTATCAGGTAGTCCCTGCCGGGCGGATCCGAATCTAACCCATAGTCATAGACCACCGATGTCGAGCGGGAGTTGGCGTTGACGGTATTCGGTATATGCCACACCAGCCGCGGGTTGGTGGGATCGGCAACATCCAGAATCGACGTGCCGTTCCATTCCAACTGGCCGGTGATCGGATTCGGACGCGGGGTTCCGGCCCAGGTGTCGTCGTGATGGCCCACGTACGCCCAGCCTCCATTGGCCTCGTCCGATAGTACCGTCACCTGAAGCGCGTCACGGCCCTGCAGGTCGTTGTGACCCATCAACTCGACGTTCAGGCCTTGCCCGGCCAAGGGGACCGCCGCCAAGACCACCGCCAAAACCGTCACCAATACGGCCGCCGGCATCGCGGCCGGCACGCGGAGGCCGATCACATCCACACCCGCTCGTCGTCCGGATCGATGTCCGGAACGGCCGACACCTCGACCGGGATTTCGATATCGCCCCTCACCTCCACCGTCCTCGAGATCGTTTCGTACCCTACCTTCCGGACATCGAGCGCGTACTCGCCCCCGGCAACGTCCAGACGCGCCTGCCCGCCCTCATCGGTCGCCGCGCGGTAGACGCCCAATCGGACCTGGACATTGACGGACGGTTCTCGAGTCTCCCGAACCGTCACCGTCACCGTCAAACGATGCTCAGGAGGCCGGACGGTTCGAAAAGTGAATGGGGTGGATGTTTCGCCATGCGGCGCCGAGGCCGGCGACCGAAACGCGGCCGACCAGCGGTGCAACCCTTCGGCCGAGGGCGCGGGCAGCGTGACCTCGGCAACATACAATGCCTCGGTCCCCGGCCACGGCGTCTCGCCCAACCGTCCGTGGGCAAGGGCCACGCCGGCTTCGTCGCAAACCTCGATCCGTTCTCCGGTCAACGCGCATGCCGACGCACACTTCATCCCCACCCTCGCCGTGAACGAAGTGTTCACCACGATCGCCGAGGGGACGCCCCACACGGCAATGCTTGCGGGATGCACGCTCGTTTCAACGGCTCTCCCGGCTTCACGGGCTTCGCGGGCTTGATGAACGCTCGTTTCAACGGCTCTCCCGGCTTCACGGGCTTCGCGGGCTTCATGCAACGCCCCGGGCTTCATGCGACGCCCCCGTTCAGGGCCGCGTCCCTTCCCGCTATGCGGCCAAAGACGAGGCATCGGCCCAGACCGTGTTGGGCGAATCCGCCCTGGGATTCGCCGGCGCAGTACAGGCCCGGTATCACCTGGCCGTGCGTGTCCATGACCTGGGCCTTCGCGTTCGTCCGCAAACCCGTGAGCGAGTCGTGAAGAATGGGCGTGGACCATGCCGCAAAGAACGGGGGCGTCTCGATCTTGTACAGCGGCGTGGGCTTCTCGAAGTCGGGATCCACCCCCATATCCACGAACGAATTGTATCGGGCCACGGTCTCCTCGAGGACCTCCGGCGCGATCGGCCCCGACTGATACGGGTTCCCGATATTGCGGGCCAGGTCCCCGACGGTGTCCGCGCTGAAGAAGTAGCCGTCCGGATCCACGTTGGGCGGGCGGGGAGCCCACCCCTCGCGGGCAACGGCTTCGGAGTCGAACACGGCCCAGATCGGACCGCCCCCGTTGCGCTTGGCGGTATCTCCGTTATAGGCCATGGCCGCGGCGAAGTAATCGTAACCGCCATCCGCCTCGTTCCAGAACCGCCGGCCAGTCTGGTTCACGAGGATCAGGTCCTGCCAATCCCGCACCGTCAGGCCCGACGCCTTTGCGCGGTCGAAAACCAGGGCGTCCGGTTGCCAGATCAGGCTGGCGTAACCCCACCGGCATCCGATATGGCTCGTCTTGGAAATGGCGATTCCGCCCTCGGCGGTTTGATTGGCGGTGGCCCAGAGCGATGCGCCAACGGCCATGGCCGCGATCTCGCCGTCGCCGCTCTGCCGGGACCAGGGTTCGCCGGCCACCTGGTATTCCTCGGTCAACCTGGGATCGAACGTCCGCCGGAGGTTCAAGTTGCTTGTGCTTCCTCCCGTGGCGATCAGAACGCCCTTCACGGCCCGAATGTTCACCGTGCGGCCGTCGTTCTCCGCCGTCACCCCAACGACTCTGCCCGAATCGGGGCTCTCGCGGACGATGCCCCTCATCCGGTGCTCCAGCAGGATCTCGACGCCTTTTTCCCTGGCACTCTTTTCGAGTGCTCGGACCAGGCCCGATCCGACCCGGGTGGGATGGTGCGTCACCCGTTCGCTGGCAATGGGCCATTGGACGGTTCGCTGCTGGCGTCGTACAGTGGACGCCGCTCCGGGCCCGACCAGTTGATCCTGGAATTGGACGCCGTTCTCGATCAGGAATTCGAAGGTTGGGGCGTTCTCGTCCGCAAAGGCTCGAACAAGGTCGCGGTCGCTATAACGGCTTGCGCGGTGGTCGTGCCGCACCCAGTCCAGATACACCTGATCCGCCGAGTCCTCCACGCCAAATTTGGCCTGATTGCTGGTCCCGCCTCCCAGGTGGACGTTGCCGCCCGAGCACATGCCGTGTCCACCGATGTCGACGTTTTCCTCCACCATGATCACGGAGGCCCCGTTATCGAGCGCCGACACGGCCGCCGCAAGGCCGGCCGTACCCGCTCCGATCGTGACGAAATCCGCCGTCATGTCCCAGGAGTCCTGTGCCCGTGCTTCGCCCGCCGCAAAACCGCCGAGAGCCGTTGCGCCGGCCCCGAGCGTTGCGCCCTTCTTCAGGAAGTCACGCCGAGTGACACCAGTGTTTTCCGGGTTCTTCTTGCTCATGCGTTTCCTCTCAAAAATCCATGAACTTTTCCGGATTATGACCGCTGGCCCCCAGTGGCACAAGAAAGTAAGGCGAGCCGATCCCCCCACCCACTCTTCCTCCCCGCCCTCCGCCCGAATCTTCCTCCCCATCCCACCCCCCTCTTCGAAAACGCTTCGAAACCCGTGGGCATTATCGGCAGGCTCTGCTATATTTTGGACGATTTCAACGATTTTGGACGATTTCAACGACAGGCCGGGAGGACAGAAATCGTGATGTGGACGCGCTCTCTGTTGACGATTGCATGGCTCGCCGCGGCGGCGGGCATCTCGCCGGCGGCTCAGGACATCCCGGCCTCGAATCCATTGGAAGGCGACCCCGAGGCCATCCTCACCGGGTTGGGCCTCTTTCGCATCAACTGTGCCGACTGCCATGGTGTCGACGGCGCCGGCGTTCGGGGGCCCGACATCACCGGAGTCTGGGCCTCGGGCCGAACCGACCAGGGTTTGTTCAACACCGTCAGGAACGGCATCCCGGGTACCGAGATGATTCCGGCCCGTCGGGCCCGTGACGACGACGAGGTATGGAAGATCCTGGCGTACCTGCGAACGATCTCTACGTCGACATTGCCCGAGCCCCCGACCGGCGACGTCGCCAACGGCGAGACGATTTTCAGCCAGAACTGTTCGGGATGTCATCGCGTAAACGCCGTCGGCGGGCGTGTGGGCCCCGACCTCTCCCGCATCGGGGCCGCACGATCGCGCGCCGTCCTTGTTTCCCGTATCCGCGAAGGCTCGCGCCCGCGGTCCGGCTCCGGCTTCGCGCCCGTGACGCTCACCACTGAAGACGGCGAGGCGATCCGGGGCGTGACCAAGAACGAAGACCTGTTCTCGATCCAGATCATGGAGGTCGAAGGACGCATCCAGGGTTTCGACAAGGAACGTCTGGACGCCCTCGACAAACCCGCCGATTCGCTGATGCCCCTGTTCGGGTCCGATCGGCTGAATGAAGGCGAACTCAACGATCTGGTGAGCTACCTGCAGACGCTCCGCGGCTTCGACCCTGCCGTTCAATAGAGGAAGAACCAATGCGATTGACCATGATCCCAGCCCTAGGCCTGCTACTCATACTTGGCGCGTCGACGACGGTTGCCGCCCAGCAGGCCGGCCCCGGCAGAGTGACCGAAGAAGCGATCCAGGGAGGCTTGCCTTCCGACGGGTCGCGGTGGCTGACTTTCGGCGGGAACTACGCCAATCAGCGGCACACTCCGCTGACCCAGATCACGCCCGAGAACGTCGCAAACCTGGTCCCGCAATGGACGTTCCAGACCAACACCCTCGACGACTTCGAAACGACCCCGCTGGTGCGCGACAACGTCTTGTACGTCACCGGGCCGTCGAACACGGCCTGGGCTATCGATGCGCGCAGCGGCCGCGAAATCTGGTCCTATCGGCGCGAGTTGCCCCTCGACCTGAGGGCTTGTTGCGGGCTGGTCAACAAGGGCTTCGCCATGCTTGGCGACAAGCTGTACATGGCAACCCTGGACGCGCATTTGATCGCGCTGGACATGAGCACCGGCGCCGTGGTCTGGGACGCGACGATGGAAGATTACCAGGGCGGTTACGCGTCGACCATCGCACCGGTGGCCGCCGATGGCAAGATCATCGTCGGCGTCGCGGGCGGCGAGTTCGGGATTCGCGGTTTCATCGACGCCTACGATGCCGAAACCGGAGAACGCGAGTGGCGGTTCTACACGATTCCGGGCCCGGGAGAACCCGGCAACGAGACATGGGCCGGCGACTCCTGGCAAACCGGCGGCGCCAGCGTGTGGGTGACCGGCGCCTACGATCCCGAACAAAACCTGCTTTTCTACGGCATCGGCAACCCGGGGCCCGACTACTACGGCGACCTGCGTCTGGGCGACAACCTTTACAGCGCCTCGATAGTGGCGCTGGATGCCGCGACAGGCGAGCTTGCCTGGCACTACCAGTTCACTCCCCACGACGTCCACGACTGGGATGCCACTGAAGTGCCTGTACTTGCCGACCTCGAGATTGACGGACGCGAGCGGCAGGTGGTGATGTTTGCCAACCGCAACGGATTCTATTACACGCTCGACCGCACCACGGGCGAGGTGATCCTGGCCAGGCCGTTCGTATTGACCACCTGGGCCACCGAAATCGGCGCCGACGGCCGCCCCGTGCTGCTTCCCGGCCACACGCCCAGTGAAGAAGGCGAAATCACCTGTCCCGACCTGGCCGGTGGAACCAACTTCTGGCCGCCGAGCTTCGACCCTGCAACAGAGGTTTTCTTTGTCAATGCGCGCGAGTCGTGCATGACCTACTACGCGTGGGAACAGGAATACGTCCGCGGCGAGCGGTTCACGGGCGGCGCGGGCGAGCGCATTCGAGACGATCCCGAAATGCCACTCTACGGCGCCCTGCGTGCGCTCGATCCCACCACGGGCGAGCGCCTGTGGGAATTCCAATATCCGAACCCCTCCACGTCGGGACTGATGACAACGGCTTCGGGCCTCATCTTCAGCGGCGACAGCGAAGGCAACTTTTTGGCGCTCGACTCGCGCAGCGGAGAATTGCTGTGGCGGTACCAGATGGGCTCGCCGCTGCACGGCACCTCCGCCATCAGCTACATGCTGGATGGCCGCCAGCACATCCTGGTGCCGGCCGGAACCAACCTGACGGCCTGGGCGCTGCCGGAATAGCGGCGCCACCGGCGCGACAGGCGCGGGGAACGCGCCTGAGAACGCGGGGCATCTCTATCTTTGGAGCGTGGTGCGGCGCGTTCCTCGCGCCGGTATACGCGCCACGCCCGCTCTTCCTCCGCCGTGCCCGCCCCCACATCGTCCGCGCTTCGGAACGCGGTCCCGATGGCGCGCACCTTGCCCGCACAGGGATCGCATGAACTTCCATGTCACGCGCCCAGGCGCACAATATTCAGGATGGAGGCAGTTGAGTTGGGGCTGAAGAAGCGGGGTCGGCGCGGTTAGTTTGGAATAGGCCGTCAAACCATGCTGGCAACCATTATTAGTTGTATTAGCTGGCGCCCGACCCAGGCACCGAGGCCTGCACAATGGATGGTCGTTGGGACGTATCCAAATATCTACCTACTGCTTTTTCGGAGGCGGCGGTGGAGGCGGAGGCGGTTTAACCCCCGGATTGGGTTTGGGCTGAATGCCGTCTCCCAAATTTTGTACTTTTCTGGCACCGCCCGGAGGCTGAATGCCTTTTGTCAGACCGTGTGGTTTTCCGGCCACGCCTGGCGGGGGTATGGGTTCCTTGGCCATGTTTTACTCCTTGGATTCTTCAGGAAGAACGATATGCAGAAATTCTACCATTTCGACTTCAGAGGCCGGTACCAGAATGGCGGAAACTCCGGTCGCCGGGTGTCGCTCATCGCCAACCAGCCATTCACCCTCCGCGATTCGAAAATGCCCTTGATCTGAATAGCTGGGCCACTCTTCCGGCCATCCGTAGAGGCGGCGTTCACCATTCAGGTGCAGCACAACGTAGCAGTCGGGATGCCGCGCGAAAGCGGAATACCATTCAGACGGGAAAGACGTCTCCTTGGTGAACCCCAAGAAACGAAGGACGCGGTGGGCCGAATCGTGGTTCGAAACACGGGCGGCTATCAATCCAAGGGCCACCGCAATCAGAACGGATACCACAAGTTCCCAGCCTCGGTCGAGTGGGGGGACGCCAACCAAGAGACCTCCCGCAATTATCGCTTACCCAATCAGCGTGAATATCAATGCCTGGATTAAACGTTCGAACTCACGGGGTTTGGGATGCGATGTGAGCGAATAGAATATGGCCGCAGCCACAAATCCTGGCAGAAGAAATACAAGTACGCTGACTACTTCACTGGTTACCCAATTCATGCTCGTTGTACCCCGGCCACCGCCTGATCGAGAGACTGGACCGCACGGCGGTTTACCAGCATGAAGCGGGTGAACTCGTGGTGTGCCTGTTGAGCTAGTTTCAACATGGTTTTATACTCCTGCAAATCAGGCTCAGAACAGGGCCGAACGAGCGCCACCAGCCCCCACATCGCCCGCACCATCTCCCACTTCAATCAGAAACCTTCCAGTTCCGCGCCCCTTCCCCGGACCGTCCGGGCCATCTTCCAGTTCAATCAGAAACGTCCCCGTCTGAGCGCGCTTGATCCGGCGCGAGGAACGCGCCGTTGAACGCGGGCATCTTGCCCGCTCTTCTTCCCCGCGCCGCCCCCGCATCGTCCGCGGTTACTTCCACTTCGATCAGAAACCTCCAGGTCGCGCCGGTCGCGTCGGCTTGGCACGCTTCCGCTCGCAATAAAGAACGCATTATTTATGAAACCCGCCTTATAATTCGGCACGTGCGCCACGGGCTGCTAGGCTAAGGGGAATGGCCGGGGTCTGGCATGCGCGGGATACGAATTTGGGGCGTGATGGCGGGGACCCGAATACCTTTGCCGTTGATATCGATTTGAACAATTCAAGGAGACGAACCATGAAATTACGGATGTGGATTACAGGGGCTGTTTTGGCCTCGCTGGTCTGCTTTCCCGGCACGGGAACCGCACAACAAGACGACGCTCCGTCCCTCGAAGGCATCATCGACCTCCACGCGCACGTGGCGCCCGAGACGACGATGTTGAACTTCAGGCGCGCGTTCGACGCTCTCGAAGCGGCCCAGCTCGCCCGCATTTACGGCATGCGGGGAATCGTGTTCAAGGAACACCATACGGAGACCGCGTCCTGGGCCTATCTGGTGTCTCAAACGGTTCCGGACATCGAATTGTACGGGGGCATCGTCCTGAACCGCCCGGTGGGCGGCATCAATCCGAGGGCGGTCGAGGCCATGGCTTTGTCTCGTGGCGGGCATGGCCAGGTTGTGTATATGCCGACAATCGACACGGCCACGGTCCCGGTCTCGCGCGATGGAGCACTGCTGCCCGAAGTGCTTGAAGTCCTCGAGGTCATGGCAGAGCATGATCTCAGCTTGTCCACCGGACACATCACCAATGAAGAGGCTTTCATGCTGGTCCGGGCGGCAAGGGAGGCCGGTGTCGACAGAATCTACGTGCAGCACCCGAATCACGGGGGGGTCGTGATGTCAATGGAGACCATGAAGGAGTTTGCCAGTCTGGGCGCCTTTATCGAGGTCGTGCTGAGCGGGGACGGCCTCACCGGTGGAGGACCCGCGGAAATAGATCTTGTGAATCCAGTGATGGACTTCGGTCCGCAAAAACTTTCGGATATGCGAGAGCTCGGTCCGGAAAACATTGTGTTGACGTCCGATCTCGGCCAGCCCGGCAGGGTGGACTACGCCCGCTCCTTTCAACTGGCTCTCGTTGCCCTCGTCGAAGCGGGATTCACCCAGGACGAGATCGACACGATGACCAAGCGCAATCCTGCCCGCTTCCTCGGACTCGAGTAAACGGCCCGCGCCCTGGCAGCCCGTGGCAGAACCTTACAGGGTTCAGCGACGGGCTGCTACGGGTTACGGCGGCATTGTGCCATCTGCCATTTCAGTCAGAATCCGTCAGGCATTGGCGCGCTTGATCCGGCGCGAGGAACGCGCCGTTGAACGCGGGCATCTTGCCCGCACAGAAATCGCATGAACTTCCAGGCCACGCGCGCTGCGGGCTCAATATTCAGGATCGGGGGCCGCATCATTCATTGCTGGGAGACGCATATCCACTCCCACGCACTTCCACCTCGATTCCCCTTGACCACAGATCGTCTATTTGTACAATTCATACACAGTGTACAATTTGGAGATAGTCCGGTCAGCACAAAGAGATATCAGGCGATTGGACAGACCTGTCCGGATCCGCGTGTTGGACGCTATTGCGTTGTTGGTCGTCGATCCCTATCGCCAAGGCGTACGCCAGTTGGTTCGCGGGGTTTTTCGATACAGGGTTGGTCACTACCGGATCATTTACAACGTCGACAACGACACGGTGACGGTCAGAATAGTCCGGGTCAGGCACCGGAGCGACGTATACGTGGTGTAAGTCGTATACGCTGTATGGGACGTAAACAAGGAAAAGAAATGAACACTGAACTTGAAGTCACCGAGGTCGCCGCTTCCGCGGTTCGCCAGAATTTCTCCAGGATCATCGATGGGGTTCGTGTGGGAGGAGAACGCATCCTCGTCACGCAGCACGGGCGGCCCGTGGCCGCTGTCATCGGCGTCGAAGATTTGGAGTTGCTACAACTCCTTGAGGATCGCATGGATGTGGCCGAAGCACGCCGCCGAATGAAAGAGACTGCCAACAAGGTCAGCCTCGAAGAGTTGCGGAGCGGATCGTTCCTGAAAGACCAGTCGAATCGGCGAAAATCCGGAAAGCTGGGGCCCGACCGGAAGGCGGTTACGGCCGGATAGGGCATCTTGCCCGCTCTTCCTCCGCGTCCCACCCCCACATCGACCGCGCCGTCTTCCACTTCAGTCAGAATCCTTCAGGTCCGCGCCCTGGCAACGCGGGCATCCTGCCCGCAATTCCCCGGCCGCGGGCGCGCCGAAGCGCGCCCGCGGCCATCAAATCCCGTCTCCCATCACGGTAACGTGAACACCATCAGGGTCGGGTTGCCCGACTCCGGCAGTTCGAACGCCGGAGGGGCCGACGGTTCGGCGTTGCCCCGGCCGCGGCCGCCGCCTCCACGGCCGCCCAACTGCCCCATGCCGCCCATCAACGCGACATACTGCTTGCCGTCGAGTTCATAGGTCATCGGAGGACTCATGCCGCCCCGTTGGCCGGTGGCGACCTCCAGAAGCAGTTCGCCCCCATCGGCGCTGTAGGCCATCAGACGGCCGTCGTTGATCACCTGAAACACCAGGTTGCCCGCCGTCGACAGCGCGCCGCCGCCGCTCTGTCCGCCGCCCAGCCCAAACCAGCGCTCCTGCTGCGTGGCCGGGTCCCAGGCCGAAAGAATGCCGCCGCGCGCGCCCTCGGGAAATTCCCTTTCCGGTCCCCACGAGGGGGGCTCCGCTCGAGGCGGGGCGTCGGCGCCGCGGCCCATGTTCAGCCCGAAGCTCTGGTTTCCCGGAGTCGGCTCGTATTCCACCGCCGCGGTGAAACTGAACTGATTGGAATGGGCCAGGGGGACGTACACCAGTCCGGTGGCCGGATTGAATGCCATCTGCGCCGTGTTGTGGGCCTGCACCGGACGCACCGTCACGCCCTGCTCGGCGGTGTACCACGCGTCGGGATGCACCTCGGGGCGCCCGGTGACGGGATCGATACCGGTGGCCCAACTGATCTGGGAAACGGCGCCGGCCGAAATGAACTCGCCGGTGATCCGGTCGATCACATAGAAGAAGCCGTTCTTGTTGACCTGCATCACCACCTGGCGCTCGCGGTCGTCGATCTGGATATCGGCGAGCATCAGGTGTTGCACGGCGTCGTAGTCCCACTGGTCGCCGGGGGTGGCCTGGTAGTGCCAGGCATACTCGCCGGTGTCGGCATCGACCGCCACGATGGACGCGACATACAGGTTGTCGAGATGTTCGGTGCCCGCGCCCTGCCGCACGTCCTGGGCCCACGGCGCCCCGTTCCCGGTTCCGAAATAGACCAGGTTGGCGTCGGGATCGTAGGCCATGCCGTCCCACACCGAACCGCCGCCGCCGTATATCCACCAGTCGCCGGTCCAGGTCTCGGCGGCCCGTTCCATGGCTTCGTTCTCGAACCCGTCGGCGGGATTCCCCGGCACGGTCCAGAACCGCCACACTTCGCTGCCGTCATTCACGTCGAACGCGGCCACATAGCCTCTGAAGGGCGGGAACTCGGCGCCGGCGGTCCCGATCACGACCTTGCCGTCCATCACGCGCGGCGCCATGGTCAGCGTGTAGGACACCGAGTCGGCGGGAACGGCCAGGATCTTCCACAGTTCCTCACCGGTGGCCGCATCCAGCGCCGCGACCTGTCCGTCGACGACCGGAACGATCACCTTGTCCTCATACAGGGCGACGCCGCGGCTGATGACGCCGCAGCAGAGGCGATCCGTGCCGGGCTGGTCGATCATGCGGTCGACCCCGGGGTCGTAGCGCCAGATCTCTTCGCCGGTGCGCGCGTCGACGGCGAACGTGATGCTCCAGTTGGTGATGCTGTAGAACACGCCGTCGGCAAAGATCGGGGTGGCTTCCTGAGGCCCGCCCCCTTCCCCGATCTCGAACGACCACGCAGGCGCCAGTTGGGCGACGTTCGACGTGTCGATCTCGTCGAGCGTGCTGTAACGCTGCTCGGAATAGCCGTTGTTGATCATGAGCCATTCGGCGGCGTTGTCGTCGGCGGCGCGGAGCGTGTCGTCGTCGATAGGGCCGGTCTGCTGGCACGAGACGAGGGTTCCCGCCGCCAGAACCGAGACCAGGGCGATCAGCAGAAACAACCGCATGGGATGAGCGCGCATTCGTCCTCCTGTGAGTTCGGGTGAATCACTGCCTATCAGACCAGCGGTTGGAGTGGGATGTCAAGGCGGGGGGGAGGGGTGACACGCGGCACAAGGACGCAACGGCGAGGCGCGCGGCAGCGGGGTGGGCTAGTTCATGCGGCCGCTGACATATCGTCCATTGATGAAGTGGGTGAAGTAGACCTCGACCATGGGATGCTCAACCGGTTCGCCGGACTTGTCCGGTTGGAGGTTGCGGTCGGCGACGTAAGTCTGATGAGTGGCCCCGTGAGGCAACACGCGGTACCAGGGGCGGTTCTTCGGCGGTTTGGACTGCGCCACGATTTCGTACCAATGGTCGCTTCCCCTGAACTTGGCGTCGGCGCCGACCACCACACCCCTGTAGCCGAACAGTTCATGGTGAACCACGTCGCCCATCGAAAAGCGGATACGCGACTTCGATTCGGATTCACTCATTAAATAGTCTCCGGATACGGCGGCGTTCCGCGTTCGGTTGGCTCTTCGGACGAGCGTTCGTCGCGAGTGGACGAGTGCATGGCGGCTTCGGAGGAGCGCATGGCGGCGATTTGGCGCCGCACATCAACGGTCGCCGGATTGACGCCGGGCGCCCGGCCCGCCGTGGCGGAAATCGGGCGAGGCCCCGGAATTGCCGCCACCGCCTCTCTTGCGCTTGGGATCGCCGGCGGCCGTTTCGATGTCGCCCGCTTTCAGAAGCTTTGCCAGCGGCGGGTGTTCGAGCGCTTTCGGCGACACCTGTCCAGTCTTGCCGGGTCCCAGAAACAGTATCTTCCCGCCGGGCAAGGGCAGGCTCAAAGGTTTTCGAGTCTTGTTGGTGACGTCCATGGGCGTTTCCCCGTGAGCCGCAACGGCTCCATGTCCCGGAACAGGCTTGTCGTGCCCTCAGAATGCCACAGAACCGGTCAATGGCAACAGCACTCCGTGCCTCAGGGAGTGGATTGCGGATGGATTGGGGATGGCGGAACGCGCCTGAGAACGCGTCGCTCCGCTCTTCTTCCCCCGTGACTGACAAAATCACCCACCACGTACAACCGGACGCATTTGTCTAGTTTTATATCAAATAAACTGGACAACATCCAAGACTCTGCCATACTCGATCCATGGGGCGCCCTACAACCATAATGCGAGGCTCAAACCCGGTCGCTCGCTTGGTGCGTGTGCGTATCGAGCAAGGCGGCGAAAGGGTCTGGAGCCTCTCTGACTTTCGCGATCTGCCGTTTTCAACGGCGGCACGCGCGCTCTCGCGTCTGGCTCGGTCTGGTGTTGTCGAGCGACTGAGTAAGGGGATCTACTACCGCTCCCAAAAAACCACTTTCGGCAAGAGCCTGCCAAACCCGGCCGCGCTTCAGGAGCTTGCCTCCAAACGCCGCGATGTTTTTCCCGCGGGTATCGCCGCTGCCAGTCTGCTCGGCTTCACCACCCAGACGGCCCGCCGGCGAGAAGTCGCCACCAGTGCAGGAAGCCTGCCGCGCAAGCTTCTCGGCGCCGACACCGTGATCCATACGCGGCGTCCCGCAGCGTGGCACACTCTTAGCCGCGAAGATGCCGCGCTGCTCGATCTTCTAAGGCGCGGTGGTTCGACGAGCGAATTGCCACCCGGTCGAACCATCCGTAGAACGATAAGACTGATGTCCAAAGGCGGATGCTTTGAACGCCTTGCCCGTGTAGCAAAAACCGAACCGCCACGTGTGCGGGCGCTACTTGGCGCCCTGGGGGAGGAGAACGGCGCACCGGCGACTTTGGTTGCGCGCCTGCGCGCGTCGCTGAATCCGTTATCGCGCTTTGGATTCGGCCAGTTCGCCGCAATGCCCAACGCCCGGCGCTGGCAGGCGAAGGAGCGCTCAACATGAAGTTGTTCGAGCACCCTGAATTCGACCAACTCGTCCTGCAAACGGCTGAGCACCTTCGGTCCCGCCGCCTGTCGCCCGCCATCATCGAAAAGGACTACCACGTGACCGAAACGCTACGAATCGTCGCTGGCTGGGGTGATCGGATTATCTTCAAGGGCGGGACAAGCCTTGCCAAGGGCTGGAACCTGATCGAACGTTTCTCCGAAGACATCGATATTTTCCTTGATCCGGATGCCTTCGATCCGCCTCTTCACACGAGGGCGATCGATCGGGAACTCAAAAAGCTTCGCAACGCCGTCGCGACCCACGTGGCGTTCACATTCATGCCTGAAGAGAGCCAGACGATCGGTGGATTCGGACGAAACGATCGTTATTCGTACGTACAGCGCTTTGCCGGTGCGGGCGAAGTCGCGAACCGCGTTCTTATCGAGGCCGGTACCGCCAGCGGTCGTCAGCCGACTGTGGTTATCGCGCTGCACTCGTACGTCGGCCAATTCCTGCAGAACAACGGACTGACCTTGAACGCGGAAGATGAAGGGCAGTTTCCAATGCGCCTCCTGCACTTCCGACGCACCTTCGTCGAGAAACTTTTTGCCATCCACGGGAAGGTTGAACTTCTCAAGCGCGACGGGACGCCGCTGGGAACCTATGCCCGGCACTACTACGATCTCTTTCGACTTGCCGGTCAAGATGAAGTTCTTGCGATGCTGCGCTCTCCCGAATACGGCGCCATCCGGACGGACTATGACGAAATCAGCCGGACGCACTTCCCTCAGCGCTACTTCTACCCGGACGAGATGCGTTTCGCATACAGCGACGCGCTGTTCCCGCCCGATACACTCTCAGCCGTGATTGGACCCGAATACAAAGCCCAATGCCGTCAGCTTTGCTACGGGGCCTATCCGTCTTGGGACGAAGTGCTTGACAGGTTTCAAGGACTTCGGGAACTGCTGTGAACGAACTGCCGGGATCACGTACGACCGGCTCAAGCTTGACTGGAGCAGCGCCCCCGCCAGCGCGTTTCAGTTGTCTATGGTGCGGATGATGCGCCCCTGCTGGTCAACAACGTAAATCGGCTCCCGCTCATCGTCGAGGCCGCACCACAGCTGCTCCGCTTGAGTGGGAGAGGCGAGACGCCCGCCCGGACGGTCATCACCTCGAATGGCGGGGATGGACACCGCCTGCTTCGCACTTACCTGGGCGTGGGCGGCGCGGGAGCAAAAGAGCGGGCAGGATGCCCGGCGTTCTCAGGCGCGTGCCTCGCGCCAATAACAAAACGCGCGTAGCGGCGCGTGCCTCGCGCCGGATCAAGCGCGCAAGAAAAAGGGGCCTGCACGGGGAGGTGGAACACGTCTGCGCAGCCGGCGTGCGGCGCTGTTCTGCCAGCCGGATTCGGATTCCGAAATACGAGCAAAAATTTGGTATCCTGAACGCCGGTGGACTGTCCCGGCAGAGCAGGCGGATACCCACTCCGTTGTCAGGCTCCAGGGGGGCTGTGCAATCGGCGCTCGTGAACCCCGCCAGGTCCGGAAGGAAGCAACGGTAGCGGGTTACCCGATGTGACACAGTATCCCCCGCGGGCCTGGCCCTGAAGACTTCGAAACGAGGTCGTTGGATGTTTTCCGGATCGTCGATCGCTCAAACTCCCGATCGGTTGCCGTCCGATTGCTGTATTGCCGCCGCAACGGTTGCTGCCAGGACGCCGCCCGGCCGCCGCCTTAGGGGAAAGTCGCCGCGTTCTCTCGAAAGCTTGCAATGAAACACATTTCAACACGACATCCCGCGATGCGCATCCATTGACGCCGATGAAATATCAGGTCATCGCACGCAAGTTTCGGCCGCAGATCTTCGAAGAGGTCGTCGGGCAGAAACCCATCGTCCAGACGTTGAAGAACGCGATCGAAATGGACAGGACCGGGCATGCCTACCTGTTCTGCGGACCCCGGGGCGTGGGAAAGACCACCACGGCGCGGCTGCTGGCAAAGGCGTTGAACTGCGCGAAAGGGCCCACCGCGACGCCGTGCAACGAATGTGCCTCGTGCAACGAGATCTCCGGTGGATCGTCGATCGACGTCCTCGAAATCGACGCCGCGTCGAACACCGGCGTGGACAGCATCCGGGAGCTTCGCGAGAACGCCCGTTACGCGCCGTCCCGGGACCGCTTCAAGATATTCATCGTCGACGAAGTGCACATGCTCTCGACGTCCGCCTTCAACGCACTGCTGAAGATTCTTGAAGAACCCCCCGACCACATCGCGTTCATCATGGCCACGACCGAGCGCCACAAGCTGCCGGCGACGATCCTTTCGCGGTGTCAGCAATTCGTCTTCAGGACGATTTCCCCGCAGGAAATCAAGGAACATCTCGGCATGATCGCCGAACGCGAAGGCGTCACGATCGGGGACGGCGCCCTGAACTACGTCGTCCGGGCGGCTGAAGGCAGCATGCGGGATGCCCAGTCCCTGCTGGATCAGATCATTGCTTTCGGGGGACAGAAGATCGCCGACAGCGACGTTCGCGATGTCCTCGGGGCCATCCCGACCGAGTTGCTGGACCGCTCCGTGAACGCGCTGATCCAAAGGAACTCGATCGCCTTGATCGAGGTCGTCGAAGTGGTCGTCGATCAGGGGTTGAATCTGCAGCAATTCGTCCGCGAGTTCCTGGCCCGGATTCGGGACCTGCTTCTGTCCAAGCTCGGCATCGAGGACAAGATCCTGGGGAGCCCGGACGACCGCGCTTCGATTGCCGCTCAGTCCGAGGGGTTTTCGGAACAGGATCTCATTCGCTTCTTCGACATGCTGCTCAAACTCGAAAACGACCTGCGATGGACTTCGGAACCGCGCTTCCACCTTGAAATCGGCTGCGTCAAGCTCGCCCGGGTGGGGAAGCTTCGGGACATCGAAGACGTCATTCGGGAAATCAGAAGCGGGGCGTCGGCAGTGGGTGCGGAACCGGAGCGCGCAACCGAACCGGGCGCCGAACGGCGACCGGAACCCGCGCCAACAGTCAAAGCGCCACCCGCGCCGTCAGTGATCGCGGCACCTGCGCCACCTTCGCCGGCAGTAGAAGCGGTAAAAGAGGCCGAGGATGCGCCACCACCGGAACCCCCTGAACCGCCTGTTTCGGAGACGCTTGGTTCTGAACCGCCCCCGCCGGAACCGACTGAGCCACCGGAACCCGCAAGACCCGCGGCGGCCTCCACCACCGGCGGCGCTTCGGCTCCGGTGCCCGATTCGGTGCGGGAATCGGCGGTGAACGAACCCCTGATACAAAGCTTTCTCAAGGTTTTCAGAGGCGACATCGCGCACGTCAAAGAGGCCGACGGCACCTCGGATGCGCCTTCGGATGGAAACGAACCCAAGGAACCCTTCGACTAAAGAGCCCTTCGAACAAGGAGTCTTCCGATGAAGAACATGCAGCAGATGATGAAGCAGGCCCAGAAGATGCAGGAAGAGCTACAGCGGCAGATGGAGCAGACCGTGGTCGAAGCCAGTTCCGGAGGCGGGATGGTTTCGGTCCGAATGAACGGCAACAAACATCTGCTGTCCATCGAAATCGATCCCGAAGTCCTCGGCGGAGGCGACGCCGAAATGCTTCAGGATCTGATCGTGGCGGCCATCAACGAAGCCTCGCGGCGCGTCGATGAGGCCATGCAGGGCCAACTCGGAAACCTGACCTCGGGACTCAAACTTCCCGGCATGTAGCGGCGGCCCGGCCCGGGGACAACGGGCCTGGTGCCGATGGGTTTGGGCCGAACATCAAACTCGCTGACCATGTTGCGGGAAAGTTATTCACGCGACGGGACAGCTATCCAAGGGACGGGACAATAGCAGATGGGAAATCTCGCGGAACCGGTCGAACGGCTCATCGAAAATTTCAAGAAGCTTCCCGGCATCGGCGCCAAGTCCGCGCAGCGGATGGCGTTTCACATTCTGAAAATGGAACCGGAGGGGGCCGAACAACTGGCCCACGCGATCATGGACATGCGCACGCGCATTCACCATTGCACGACCTGCGGTAACATGACCGACATCGATCCATGTCATTTCTGTACGCATCCGGGCCGCAACGACCGCCTTCTGTGCATCGTCGAGGAGTCGCACAACATTCTTCCCATCGAGAACACCCACGAGTTCAACGGCCGCTACCACGTGCTCATGGGCGCCATTTCGCCCCTCAAGGGCGTCGGCCCCGACCAGTTGAACGTCAAATCGCTGCTGGCGCGGCTGCAAGAACATTCGATCGACGAAATTATCGTCGCCACGAACCCGAACGTCGAAGGCGAGACCACGGCACTGTACATTTCAAGGCTCGTCAAGCCGCTCGACATCAAGGTGACGCGCCTGGCGATGGGACTGCCCATGGGCGGAGACCTCGACTATGCCGACACGGTGACGATGAGCAAGGCGCTCGAAGGGCGCCGCCAGATTTAGCAGCCCGTGGCGGAAGCCCGCGGGGTTCTACGGGCTGACAGGGATGCGCAGACCGAAATTCCGGATTTTCAGATCGACTCGGTCGGACCGGCGATCGGATCGGAATCAGATCGGGATCAGGTCTTCGAACTCGGGAATGGCTTCCTTGAGTTTCCTTTCTATTACGAACCGCAGGGTCAGCGCGGCGCTGGGACACCCGTCGCAAGCGCCCTTCAGCCGCACCCGGGCCGAGTTGCCATCCACTGAAACCAGTTCGATGTCTCCGCCGTCGGCGTGAAGCGCCGGGCGAACGCTTTCGAGCACGGCTTCGATTCGGGCTTCGAGGGTGCCGCTGGGATGCCCGACTCCCGGCGCGGTGGGCGGCGCCACCCGTTCGGCCGGTTCGTCGAAGTCGACTCCCAGAATCCTGGACAGGAACCCCATGGCCGTCAGGCCCCCGCCGCCGTTTTCATCATGTCCGCGAACACGTCTTCGGCGTGGTACGAACTGCGCACGAGCGGACCCGAAAAGACCCAGCGAATACCCGTCCCGCGGCCTATCCGGGCCAGTTCCTCGAATTCGTCGGGCGTGTAGTACCGCTGGATTTCAGCGTGCCGGGCCGTGGGTTTCAGGTACTGTCCAATCGTCAGAATATCCACTCCGGCATCGGCGGCATCCCGAATCAGATCGACGATTTCGTCCCATTCCTCTCCCAGCCCCACCATGATCCCGGTCTTGGTAAAGGCGACCGAGTCCCCTTCGCCCGCCGACCGCAGCAGTCCCAGGGCAACGCCGTAATCCGACTTGAAGCGGACATCCGGGTACAGGCGCTCGACGGTTTCGACGTTGTGCGAAAAGATATCGGGGCCCGACGCCAGCACGGTATCGAGGGCCTGCATGGATCCGCCGAAATCCGGAGTCAGCAATTCGATCCTGACCGAGGGATCGAGCCGTCGAATCTGCCGCACCGTATCGGCAAAAATGCCGGCGCCGCCGTCAAGCAGGTCGTCACGGTCCACCGAAGTAATCACGGCGTGCCGCAGGTTGAGGTCCGCGACCGCCCGGGCCACCCGCAACGGTTCTTCCCTGTCCAATTCCGTGGGACGGCCCGACCGAACCGCGCAATAGGCGCAGGCCCGGGTGCAGATGTCCCCCAGAATCATGAACGTCGCGGTACGGTGTTGGCCCCAGCACTCCGCGATATTGGGACAACGGGCATCCTCGCAAACCGTATTGAGCCCGTGGGCACGAACCGTCCGGCGCACGGCCGCATAGTTTTCGCCGCCGGGCAATCGCACGGTCAACCATGGAGGATGACGTCCCATGCCGCTATTATACTCCCGGAAAGAATGGAGCCGGAACCGGCAAACCGGCGGGGCATGGGGTACCGGGCGGGACTTCGCGCGGTAGTATTGCGTGCGGCTCAATACGGACACTGGCTGGAGACAACCATGAAATTGCGAAAGGCGATTCGAATCGTTGCGGGAAGCGATACGTCGGACGGCGCCGGAGTCCGGCTCAAGCGCAGCGTCGGCACGCCGGCACTCGACCACCTGGATCCGTTCCTTCTCTTCGACGAATTCAAATCGGACCGTGCGGGCGATTACATTGCCGGCTTCCCCGATCACCCGCATCGAGGCTTCGAAACCGTAACGTACATGCTTGCGGGGCGGATGGAACACCGGGATCACAGGGGCAACCGGGGCAACCTGGTGGCCGGCAGCGTCCAATGGATGACCGCGGGGCGCGGCATCGTCCATTCGGAAATGCCGCAGCAGGAAGACGGGCTCATGTGGGGCTTTCAGCTCTGGGTGAACCTGCCGTCCAAACTCAAGATGACCGCCCCGCGATACCAGGACATCCCCCCGGAGGACGTTCCCGAAATCGAAATCGACGGCGGACGAATCCGTATCGTCGCCGGAGAATCCGGCGGAACGCGCGGCCCCGTCGAAGCCGCCGGCACCGCTCCCACCTATCTTGACCTCCACCTCCGTGGCGATTCACGGCATACGCAGCGAATACCGGACGGCCACAACGGTTTCATCTACGTCTACGAAGGCGCCGGCACGGTGGGCAACACCGGCGTCAGCGACGGCGCGTCGATCGAAGCGGGCACGCTGGCGGTATTGGGCGACGGCGACGCCGTCCAGACCGCGAGCGGCCCCGATGGCATGAAGTGCCTGATTGTCGCGGCCAGACCAATCGGCGAACCCATCGCCCGATACGGCCCCTTCGTCATGACTACCCGCGCTGAACTGGAACAGGCGTTCGAAGACTACCGAAACGGAACGTTCCTGGATTAACCCGTCCTTGCGCCGGTAGAAGGGCGCCTAGCGGCGCATGAGCGGGCGCAAGGCTAAGCGCCCCGCGTGCGAACCATTCCGGCCACCGCCAACGTCTCGCGGTGAACAACTTGCGCGCCAGAAAAGAGCATCCCTTCCCTGCCGCAGACATCCCCACAACTTGCCCGCCCCTCCGTGCCGGGGGGTGCCGACCCAGTCCGCGCGCGGCCCGCCTATTCCGGCCGTATATAGTTGATGGCGTAAATCTTGCCCAGTTCCGATTCTTGTTCTGTCAGCACGACCCGGACGTCGAATTCATCCACTTCGACCGTACCGATCGCGTAGGCGAATCTCAGGGGTTCGATCCCGAGTTCCTCCGTCGAAAACGACTCTTCGATCATGCTGAGGGCGCGGGACCACATTCCCGGGCTCATCACGACGTGGACCGTGTACAGAATATCGAGTTCGCGATCGAAGAACAGGGTGATCGATACATAGGTTTCGGGAAACCGGGTGACGTATCCATGGGACACCTCGTCGCCTCGCGTCTGCGTCCCCAGGAACTGAAGTTGATCCGACCAGGCCTCCATGCGCTGACGCGACAACGCCTGCGTGGAGTGTTCGCGCAAGAGCTCGCCCCCTTCGTTCATGAAAAACGCCGCCTCCAGAACGACACGGGTGGTGCCTGGAAGGGCGGGTTCGGCCTGGCGTCCCTCGATCGGCGATACCAGGGCAAAGCACGATGCGACACAGAAAGCGGCGATCCTTGACGTCACACTAGCCCCTGAATAAGCGCGATTGAGGAAGTATCGATGGTGAAAAAGTAGCGGAAGTACCCGAAATGTCCCCGTCCCGTGCGAAAAGGAATTTGCAGAATCCTGACGGAAAAGGAGGCATTTCGGGTGAACGATTATACGCGCAAGAACATGAGGAATCGCAAGCGGCGAATCGAGCGTCGGCTTGGGGACCGGCATTGGAGGGAACAGTCGGCGCCGATGTTGTCGGCGAGTAACATGCACTATGAGATGGGCAAGCGGACGCGGGGGACGGCGGTGGGCGGCATCGGGGCGATGCATCGGGTGGCGCGGCGGACGGGTCTGATCGAGGCCATCGACGCGCGGGTGGATGTGCTGAAGCGGCATCTGCCGTATCACGAGTCGGATCACGTGTTGAACATCGCCTACAACGCGTTGACGGGAGGGACGTGTCTGGAAGACATCGAGTTGCGGCGCAACGACGAAGCATACCTGGATGCGCTGGGGGCGCAGCGGATACCGGACCCGACCACGGCGGGCGACTTTTGCCGGAGATTCGAGCCCGGCGACGTGGAGAACCTGATGGAGGCGGCGAATGAAGTGCGGCTGAATGTGTGGCGGCAGCAACCGGCCGGTTTTTTCGGCGAGGCGGTGTTGGACGCGGATGGGACCCTGGCGCCGACCAGCGGGGAATGCAAGGAAGGGATGGATATCGCCTACGACGGGACATGGGGCTATCACCCGTTGTTGATTTCACTGGCGAACACCGCCGAGCCGTTCTACCTGGTGAACCGGAGCGGCAACCGGCCCTCGCATGAAGGCGCGGCCCCGCGGTTCGATCAGGCGATCGGGTTGTGCCAGCGCGCCGGGTTCCATCGGATCCTGCTGCGCGGGGACACCGACTTCAGCCAGACCCGGCATCTGGATGGATGGGACGGCCAGGGCGTGGACTTCATCTTCGGTATCGACGCGAGGGCGAACCTGGTGGCGCGGGCCGATGCGCTGGAGCCGGACTGCTGGGCAGCGCTGGAGCGTGAGGCCCGATACGAGGTGGCCACCCAGCCCCGCCAGCGTCCCGACAAGGTCAAGGAACGGATCGTTCGGGAACGCGGTTTCAAGAACATTCGGTTGCGGGGCGAAGACGTGGCCGAGTTCACCTACCGGCCCGGCGCCTGTAAGCGGGACTACCGCGTCGTGGTGGTGCGGAAGAATCTGTCGGAGGCCAAAGGGGAGTGGGTGTTGTTCGACAAGATCCGGTACTTCTTCTACATCACGAACCGTGCCGGTCCCGCCGACCGGATCGTGAAGCGCGCGAATCAACGGTGCAATCAGGAGAATCTCATCGAGCAACTCAAGAACGGCGTCCGGGCCTTGAAAATGCCGGTGGGCGACCGGACCGGCAACTGGGCCTACATGGTGATGGCGTCGCTGGCCTGGACCCTGAAGGCGTGGTTTGCGCTGCTGCTTCCCGAAACCGGACGCTGGGCCCAGAAGTATCGGGCCGAGAAGCAGACCGTTCTACGCTGGGAGTTCAAAACGTTCCTGAACGCCTTCATCCTCCTGCCGTGCCAACTCGTGCGTACCGGCCGGCGCATCGTCTTCCGGCTCATGGCCTGGAACCCGTGGCTGTCCGTCTTGTTCCGTGCCGTGGATGTGTTGCGTCGTCCCCTGCGATGCTGACCCGATCATGATCTGAGCCCGGGCGGTCGAGGTCCCGGTTGCTGTCAACCCTTCAAACAGACACGGCGAGGCCCCCACTGAAACAGACGCAACACGAACCGGAGGCCGGGACAAAACGATCCCGGAACGGAAGGTTATGCCTCCAACTTTATGGCTGGGAACCGGCCGTTCGCCATCTGGTTATGCGCTTGTTTTGGGACTAGCGACTATATCCCACCGGTACGCGTGTGCGACAATCAGTTGCTTCCATGGAATACAGGAAACCGAAACGTCCCCCCGATGGGCTCACCCACGGATAGGGACCATGGCACGAACCCAGGCGTGATTTCCGGACGCCGGGGGACGTAAGCCCGGAGGCTCGAGGTCCAATGGTCCCGATATATAGACCCAGGAATAGACCCAGGAAATCCCTTATCTTTCCGTTCACCGTGACAACGGCTCTGTTTGCCGTAACAATTCTGGCGTTTGCCCCCGCGGCCATGGGCGCGCAGGATCCGCCGGCATTGCCCGAAAGCTTCAGTGAACCGATGCCGCTCTACACGAAGGCTCTCGGCAGCTTCAGCCGCCCGATCTCGTCGTCGAATCCCGAGGCTCAGGCCTACTTCGACCAGGGATTTCAGATGATGTACGCGTTCGCCAAGCAAGACGCCACGAGCTCTTTCCGCGAAGCGGCGAAGCTCGACCCCGACTGCGCGGTCTGCTTCTGGGGCGAGGCCTGGACCTGGGGCTCGTATCTGAACGGCGCGATGCTTCCCCGCGAATCTCCCCACGCCTATGCCGCCATACAAAGGGCGTTGGAATTGGCGCCCGACCACGCGTCCGAAACCGAACGGGCATTCATCGATGCCATGGCCGTCCGATACGTTCCCGACTTCGATCCTGAAAACCGCCGGGACCAGGACGAACCATACGCCGAAGCGATGCGCGGATTGTACGAACGGTATCCGGACGATCTCGATGCCGGAACACTGTACGCCGAAGCGCTGTTCCTGCTCGAGCTCCGCCGGGGAACCCGTGAACTGGACGACCCCAACCTGCAACGGATTCACCGCGTGCTCGAAGGCGTTCTCCAGAAGGACATCCGCCATGTGGGCGCTTGCCACCTCTACATCCATGCCACCGAGTCGACACCCGATCCAGGGTTGGCCGAGGGGTGCGCCGAGTACATCGGGAATTCGATCCCGGGCGCAAGCCACATCAATCACATGCCGTCGCACACCTGGAACGAAATTGGCCGTTGGGGCGATTCGGTGCGCGCCAATATCCAGGCGTGGCATTCGGATCTCAAGGCCGAGGTCGGCGAAGGTTTCGCGATCTATCCCCAACACAACCTGCACATGTTGCTGTTCGCCGCATCGATGGACGGCCAGGGGGCCGTCGCCATTCAGGCCGGAAAGGATTACGCCAAACTGACGGGCAACAACATGTTCCACGTTCTGACGCTGGTGCGATTCGGGCGATTCGACGAAGTCCCCGGGGTCGTCGACCGGGGTGAAGACCCGATTGCGGCGGGCATGTGGAATTTTGCCCAGGGTTATGCCCAACTGCGGAACGCGGACATCGGGTTTGCCCGCGCCTACCTGAACAGAGTGTTGGAAGGGGCGGAATCCGAGGTGGCCTTCAGGAATCATTCCGCCGAAAACCTTCTGGGCACGGTCGCGGGAATCCTGGAAGGTGAAATCCATCGGGCCGAGGGCGACCTGAACGAGGCCATTCGGTCTTTCGAGCGTGCCGCCGAACGCTATGACGCGCTCGAATACGACGAACCCGAGCCCCTGCCGTTCGCCGCGGGCCATTGGCTGGGCGCGGCGCTGCTCGAAGCTGGACGATTTGACGAAGCCGAGCGCGTCTACAGGGACGAACTCGACCACCATCCCCACAACGGCTGGTCGCTGGTGGGGCTCAAGGAAGCCATCGAGTCGCAGGGTCGGACTTCACCTGAAGTGGATGCGGACCTCGACGGAAGCTGGGCCCGGTCGGATACCTGGATTCGGAGTTCCAGATTCTAGAAACGAATACGGAGAAAGGTGGAACCCCGCACGGGCGGGGTTCCACCTGACTTCTACTCCTGAATCTACTCCCGCAGCTATTCCTGCATCATGGATTCGCGGTCGACCTGGTCGCCCATGAGGTAGACCGAAGCGATCGAGCGGGTGTTGGTAATGTCATCGAGAGGATTGGCATCCAGAACGATGAAGTCGGCGCTCTTGCCCGCCGCAACGGTACCCGCGTCGTCAACTCCCAAAAATTCGGCGGCGTTGCCGGTCGCGGCCGCAATGACTTCCGCCGGCGTCATGCCCGCGGCCACCATGTCTTCCATTTCCAGATGGGGCGCATAGGGCGTGCTCCCGTCGGTGCCCAGGGCGATACGCATTCCCGCCTCGTTCAGCCGCGCCAGATTACGGGCCTGAATACCGAACGTCTCCTGGGCCTCTGGCTGGTCGGTTGAGTTGGCCTGCATTTGCTCCAGTTGTTCGGCCGGGATCGCGCCGGCGAGCCAGCTGAGATCCACGGCGACACCACGGTTGGGCATGTTGGGAACAAGAACGACGTCGGGGCGTTCCTGGACCATGGCGACGAACTCGTCGTCGACATCCTGATCCCGCACGCCGTGCGCAAACGCGTCAACGCCGGCTTCGAGCAGGCCCTTGGCGTCTTCGAGCGCGAAGATATGGGCCGTCACCCGGAGGCCGTTGTTGTGTGCTTCGTCGATGATGGCGCCGTAGAGGGCAGGACCCAGCTTTTCGTACATTCCATTTCGGTCGTCGACCCAGATCTTGATGAGTTCGACAGGCTGGGTGGCCAGTTCCTGGACGGCGGCGCGCGCCTCCTCCTCGGTGCTAACCCAGTACGGGACTTCAGACCGGCCGGGTTCAGGCATCGTAAGACCCCGCCCCGCGCTGAGCAGCCTCGCCGCGCCGGGCATGCGTTCTTCCTGCGCCAGCTGGAAGGCCTCGTCGCTGTCGAGTCCCAGGCTCATCACGACCCCGACTCCGTGGTAGGCAAATTGCTCGAGCAGAGCGACTGTTTCGTCTCGCGTGGCCGCCACGTGTTTATGGGCGTCGACAATGGCCGGCATGACTGTCTGGCCGGTCAGGTCGACGCGCGCGGCGCCCTCGGGAACATCGAGTTCCCCGCTGGCCCCTACCGCGGTGAATTGGCCGTCCTCGACGAGGAAGGCGGAGTTTTCGACCGGGGCGCTGCCGTCGCCAACGATGAGCGTGGCGCCCTCGTACAGCGTGGCATTCGAACCGTCCTGGGCGTCCTCGGCGGGCTGGGGCGCGCAGGCTGCCGCGACAAGGACAACGATCGATAGTAGTAAGACGGTCATGGATCTGGCGTGCATGGAAACCTCCCGGTTGTCGGCGACTGCAGCGTTATCCCGTTCAGGCCGCATTCGCGGGTTACGCAACTGATTCCGCACATGTTAAAGACAGACTCCGCTTCGAGTCACGCAAAATATGGGGGCGGTAGCGGCGAGCCGGTCCCATCAAGCCAAAAGCCGGTTCAGGACGACGACGCCGACGGCGATTGCGGTGAGAAACGTCCCGATAATACTGAACCCCACCACCCAAATGCCGCGGTGCATTTCGGTGCGTAGCTGGGCAATTTCGGTCCGGACTTCAGAACGAAGTTCGGCGATCTCGGTCCTGAGTTCGGCCATCTCGGTCTTGACACCGGCGATCTCAGTACGAACTTCAGAGCGAAGCTCGGCCATCTCGGTCCTGAGTTCGGACCGAAGTTCGGCGATCTCGGTCTTGACACCGGCGATCTCGGTCCGGACCTCAGAGCGAAGCTCGGCCATCTCGACTTTGACCTCTGCAATATCTTCCCTGGTTGCCAAGTGCTGTTTGTCGGGGACCGCATCCGCGGCGGCCCTTGCCCTGCTTTCGTTTGCCCCAAGCTCAATGAGTACGTCGTACAGTGCGGTGTTCATGTCGTGTTCGTCGCGTATTCAAGGGCGTCTTCCATCATAACGCGATGCCTTTCGAAAATCTCCGATATCCGGTGACAATCTCCGGCGGACATCTGGCAGTAGATGGGAAACCCCGCGACGTGGCGCACAAGGCTCTTCGAGTCTCGACCGCCGGCAGCATGCGAGGGGCCGCCGTGACGGTGGTATCCTCTAGGAGACGTGCGATTGGGGGCATGTGATTGGAACGGGGGTTGACATGTGGAGCCGGATACGAAAATTCCTGGGTCGAATCGACCGCGCTCTCGAGACGTTCTATTCGCGCCGGCCCGGGTGTTGCGCTTCGGGTGGCTTGTCGGTGGCCCAACTGCACGGTGATCGAAAGCGGACGCGCGGCGCCTGAGGGCGATTGCTTCGGTCATCTCGGCCTCCCGGGCGGCTGCGGCGCGCTCACCGCATCCGGACTTTCCGTAACGCGACGGTTCATTGACTTCCCGGATCGCACTCCTATGACATCGCGCGGCACTCTGATAACATCGCGTCGCACTCCGATTCCATCGGGGCGCGTGTTCCCACTGTCTCCATTGGTGGATTCCTTGTGACCAGACTCAAATTGCACTGGCAGATTCTGATCGCTATCGCGGTGGCGATCACGGCCGGCCTCATTTCGGGGCCCGACGCGACGATCCTCGGCGTGCCGGTGATGGCCGTATACGACTTTCTCGGCACGCTCTTCCTCAGAGCCCTTCAGATGTTGATCGTCCCGCTGATCATGTCGTCGATCATCAGCGGTGTTGCGGGTCTCGGTTCCGGAAGCGACCTCGGCCGCCTGGGTCTCAAGACCGCCGGCTATTACATCGCGACCAGTTTCTTGGCGATCTCCTTGGGTCTGCTGGCGGTCAATCTCGTCGCGCCGGGCATTATCGACGGCCAACCCGCCGGTCAGGTTCTCGGCCTCGAAGAATCCACCGACGACGTGGTCGCGCAAGTCGAAGGCCGCGGCGCCGGAGACCTGGCCGGGCTCTTTCAGAGGATGATCCCGGTCAACATCGTCAGTGCGGCGGCGCAGGGCGAAATGCTGGGATTGATTTTCTTCAGCATCCTGTTCGGCTACTTCGTCAACTTCATTCCGGGACCGGTGTCCGAAACGATCACGCATTTCGCGAACGGCATCTTCGAGACCATGATGCGGATCACGATGTGGGTGATGCGGTTCACGCCCGTCGGCGTTTTCGGCCTGGTGGCCGAAGAAGTCGCGCAGACGGGGTTCGATGCCTTTCGACCGCTCCTGGCGTTCTTCCTGACCGCCTTGTTCAGCTTGCTGGGCCACGCGTTGATCACCCTGCCGCTGCTGCTGTGGCTGGTTGCCCGGGTCAATCCGTGGCGCCACTACCGCGCCATGTCGTCCGCCATGCTCACCGCGTTTTCCACGGCGTCCTCTTCGGCCACGCTCCCCCTCACCATGAAGTGCGTCGAACAGAACGCGGGTGTCTCCAATCGAACAACCAGCTTTGTCCTGCCTCTGGGGGCGACCGTCAACATGGACGGAACGGCGCTTTACGAATGTGTCGCGGCCATGTTTCTCGCCCAGGCCTATGGACTCCAACTGGGTTTCACCGAGCAGTTCACGGTCGTGTTCCTGGCCCTGGTCACTTCCATCGGCGTCGCCGGCATTCCAGCCGCGAGCCTGGTGGCCATCACGATCATTCTGTCGGCCATCGGACTGCCGATCGAGGCCGTGGGACTCATTCTGGTGACGGACCGAATTCTGGACATGGTCCGTACGTCGATCAATGTCTTCAGCGATTCATGCGGCGCGGTCATCATTGGGAAAACCGAAGGAGAGGAAGGTATCCTCAGCGATCCGCTCGGCGCCCCCGAGGGCCCGGCCCCCACTGTACAACCGGGTTGAGCGCAATCGGATTGCCGACTCTTCTCTTCCCTGTAACCCACGACACACGCACGCCCTTTGCGGGCGTGGCGCGTATACCGGCGCGAGGCACGCGCCTGAGAACGCGCCGCACCACGCGCCTGAGAAGAGATGCCCGGCGTTCCCAGGGCGCTGTACTCCAGGTGGAGGCGACCCGTATCCGGACCCGACCGGATCCCCTACCGCCCTTCGCTCAAACGGCGTGTGCTCCAGCGATGGACCAGAAAGAACGTGGCGATGAGGACGGCGGCGGCGATCAGCCCCGCAACGAGGTTTTCACGGATGAGGTCGGTCGTTCGCGGGCCGTACCGCACGGCAACGAAGGCTTCTCCAAAATAACGAACGCAGCGTGCGAGGCCCACGGCGACGAGAAAATGCATGCGCTTCATCTGAAAGACGCCGGCGCCGATCACAAACAGCTTCATCGGCAACGGCACTGGAATCATGGTCGGAAGGATCAGTACGAGAGCGCCGTAACGGTCGATCTGGCGCCGGATGTTCTCGACGCCTCCCGTGGACGCTTTCTTCCGCAACACGATTTCGCCGCCGCGGCGAGCCATCGAATAGAGAATCCAGGAACCGAACAGGGAGCCCGCTACCGCCAGGGCCGCCGCGAAATAAGCCGTCGATGGAGCGGCAATCGCCTGCGTGATCAGCAGGAAGTCCACACCCTGCGGCAGGGGGATGAAGGCGGAGTCGCCCAGCGCCACCAGAAAAAGTCCCCACGGTCCCAGGGTGGCCACGCTCCCGGCCAGCCAGTTGCCAAGTCTGTTCACGATGCCCACTATGCAGTTTGCCGCCGGGCGGCGCAAGCGGGGCTGGAAACCGCCCCCGGCATAGGGACATCCTCCATGCGCTCTCGAACGCGCGCTCCCGGCAAGGCAATCCAGCGGGCGTCGCAGCTACTCCCGATCGAAGAGACTTATCGGCTTGGCGATATCCTCCGGTGTCGGCACCTGACCAAAATGTTCTCCAAGCATGATGAACACTAACCCTCCAAACATCGCATAGACGGGCACACGGTCCCAGGACCAACCCATCCAACTTATAATGACCGTTCCAACCGCGAGGGAAAAAAGGAACCCCGTATATCCCCACAGAATGCGTCTGCCCCAACCCCTCGGAGGCTGCAATCCCGTCACCTGCAGGCGCTGGCATATCCGGAAAAAGAGCCCCCAACTGATCGAAGCGCCCACCACCGCGATTGTCATCGCAACGATCCAAGGCTCAAGGCCCCCAACCGGGATGCTCTGGGACCCGTAGACAAACCCGCGGATAATCAAAGGCACGGTCGAAAGAACCAAGGAAACGCCCATAAGCACGTTCATCTTCGATAGAAGCCTGCACGTTCGATCCAGAGCTCGCTTCTCCAGTTCGTCGGAATCCACCGTCAGCGCCAACTGGGGCAACGGCGAGCCCTCGGCCTCGGCCAGTTCGCGCAATTCCGGATCTTTGGCCAGGAATTCCTCAACGAGGGATCGGGTTTCCCTGCTCGCCTCTCCGGCCACGTAGACCGGCAGCAGATCCCGAATGACGTTTCGACTGATTTCCTTCATGTTCCACTCCTTGCCCGCACCCTCGCTAGCCGCATGCGGGCCCGATGCACTTTCACTTTCGCCGCCGCAATGGTGATCCCGAGGATTGCCGCAATCTGGTCATACGGCAATCCGTCATTGACGCGTAGCAACAGGGCAGACCGATCGACCTCCGGCAACATTCCCAGTTCCGTCATCACAGTCCGCAACTCTTCGCGCGCTTCGATTTCTCTCGATAAAGACCCAGCCTGTGGCATCGGGTCAGCCAGGGGACGGTTGCGGCGAATATGCCGAAGTTCGTGCAGATACAGATTGCGGACAATCGTCAAAAGATACGCCTTGACGTTAGCGGCCCGGCTCAGCCCGTCCCCCTGCCACATCCGGAGAAAAGCTTCAGCGGTGAGATCTTCGGCCATCCCCGCATCGCCCGAGAGATATAGCGAAAATCGGTAAACATCCTTCGAGTACTTCGCGTAGACATCGTGAAAACCGATCGCCGTTGTCTTTTCGCTCACGTATTAGTGATCCACGTTGTCCGGAAAAGTTACAAATTTTTTGGCCTTATTGTGAATTGCGCCGGGTGAGTGGACAGATGGACGAACAAGCGCGGGTCGCCGACAAATTTCGCTCGCATGAAATTGCCACAGGATAAAGGCCGCTATTCGAACGGGACCGCAGCTACCCTACCCTTTCCAGTCGATGAGCGCCGATGCGGCGGCGGCGATGGTTTCGGTCGACTCCGCGTAAGAGAAGCGGATGAAGCGGTGGCCCCGGTCCGGATCGAAGTCGACTCCCGGGGTGACGGCCACTCCCGTTTCGTCGAGGATCCGGGTGCAATACGACACGCTGTCGGTAGTCCGTTCGCCCACGTCGGCGTAGATATAGAACGCCCCGTCGACCGGCGCCAGGCGGTCGAACCCCGCCCGGGGCAGTTCCCCCAGAAGCAGCGCCCGATTGGCGGCATACCGGGCGACGTTGCGGTCGAGTTCCTCGGTGCAGTCGAAAGCCGCGACGGCGGCGAACTGTGAAAGCGACGGCGGCGAGATGAACATGTTTTGGGCCAGGCACTCGACCGCGCGGAAGATGTCCCGGGGAACGATCATCCATCCCAACCGCCACCCCGTCATCGAATAGTACTTGGAGAAACTGTTGATCACGATCGACTGGTTGCCGAAAGCAAGCGCCGTCGCGGCTTTTTGGCCATAGGTGATGCCGTGGTAGATCTCGTCCGAAATCAATCGGACGCCGTTGTCCCTGCAATACGACGACAAGGCCCCGAGCGCCTCGGCGTCCAGCATCGTGCCGGTGGGGTTGGACGGGCTCGCCACGATCAGGCCGTCGATGGGCCCGCCGCGGCCGACGGCCTCGTCGAGCAATTCCGGCGTGGGCTGGAAGCGATGCTCGCCCTCCACCATCAGCAGGACCGGGTCGATGCCGAGCGCGTTCAGGATGTTGCGATAACAGGGGTATCCCGGAGACGCCATCGCAACCCGGTCGCCGGCGTCGAACGCCGACAGGAATGACAGAAGGAAACCCGTGGACGACCCGGTCGTTACCACCACCTGTTCCGGATCGACGGCGACGCCGTAGTAATCCCGATAATGCGCGGCAATGGCGGACCTCAGTTCTGGTATTCCCAGGGCGACCGTATACCCGAGACGATGCTCGCGGAGCGCGCGGTGCGCCGCCTCGAGCACCCCGGACGGCGCGGGCGTTCCCGGCTGTCCCACTTCGAGGTGGTAAACCGCCCTCCGCAGGGCTTCCCTTTCCGAAGCGGCCTGCATCACGTCCATGACGATGAACGGCGGGATCGCGCCCCTGTTGGAGACTTTCAGCGTCAACTTCGGTGTCCTTCGGCTGGATGCGTCAGAAGTACAAATATTGGATGCTTCACAAGCAACGGTTCCCGATTCGGCGCATTCGCGGGATCAACCCTTTCGAATGGATTCGTAAACCAGATTCACGATGGCCAGGTCCTGAGCGCCGAGGCCGGTCGAGTCGAACACGGTGATGCTTTCGGGATCGGTCCGTCCAGGTTTGTCGCCGACGACGATGGCGCCGATCTCGGCGTGGACGTCGTCTTCGGTCATGACCCCCGCGGCCTTGGCGTGCTGCAGTTCCCCGTTCCGCGCACACTGGGCGGTGCTGTCGGTCACGTAGATGGCTTTCTTCAACAGGACCGGGTCCAGTTCCTGTTTTCCGGGATTGTCGCTGCCGACGGCGGTGACGTGCGTTCCCGCCCCAATCCAGCCGGCCATCAGAAGCGGCGCGCGGTTGGGCGTCGTCGTCACGACGATATCGGCCTGCCCGCACGCCTCGGCAAGCTCCCCGGCCGCTCGAAACTCGACGCCCGGGTGTTTGGCCGACTGGCGGGTCAGGTATTGGGCGACCGCATCGTCCTTGCGGGCGTACGCAAGCACCCTCTGGATGCCGCAAACCCGAAGCAGGTAGTCGATCTGAAGGGTTCCCTGGGTGCCGACGCCCACCACCAGCGCCGTCCGGCTGTCGGGACGGGCAAGCAGGCGTGCGCCCACCGCGCCGGCCGCCGCCGTCCGGTGATGCGTCAGGAGCGCGTCGTCGAACAGAATCACTGCGGGCTCGCCGGTGTTGCCGTCAAACAGCATGACGAGTCCGAGAATGCTGGTCAGCCCCTTGCCGGGATTGCCCGGAAAGTAGGACGCCACCTTGACCACGTACCGGTCGCCGGAACGGACGGCGCTCTTGATGTGCACGACGCTTTCGGCGGTGGGTTCGAAGTGATACGGGAACGGCATCTCCACTTCGCCCCGATAGAACTGTCCGTAAATGTCCTGGATGGCGTCAATGACCTTGCCAGGTTCGATGGCGGCGGCGATTTCGTCGTACTGCAGAGTCAATGTCGGCATTCGGAATCTCCTGAGACCGGGCTTCGGGGCGGCGCCGCCGATACCGTGGGCCGCGTTCGGCGACTGGCGCAAAAGTCCTGACCATACCCTAATTGATCGAATGCTTCCAGATGGAGTTTCGGGCCGGAAGGATAAACGTCGAAGTTCGGTTGAGAAGTCCGATGGGCAGCAAAAAGCCCCGAAGTCGATCGACCTGCGGGGCCTTGCTGTTTCCGATTGGTCGGCCGGGACGCGGCGGACCGCGGCGTAACGCCGCGCTCCGCTATGGGACATACGGCCGTTCGGCCGACTCCAATATCTGCTGCAGCGTGGGCACGTCTTCAATATCCGGCGCGCTCAGCCGGAACGAGCGAATGAATGCATACAGGTCGCTCGCATCCGCGTTGCCGATTTCGCTTTCCGGATAGTTGGGCATTCGGGTGGAAGGGAGCAAGGGCGCCACGTCGGCGCGCAGACGCAGGTAACGGACAAAGTTTTCTTCGTTGGCCAGGACCGGGCTGTTGGTTCCCACCAGATCGCGGGCGCCGGTTTCACCGTTGAAGCCGTGGCAACCGTAGCAAGACTGCTCGTAGTAGATGCGGCGTCCGTTTGCGGCGCTGCCGGTTACCGGGCCCAGCGCGACAGGCGAGGCCGCGGTGGCTTGAGCGTTTCCGCCGCCTCCCCCACGGCCCTGGGCGGCGGAGTCAACCCCGGCGGCCAGGGCCGCAATGGCGATTGCGGCCAATAGCGAGACTGTTTTCGATGTGCTCTTCACGCCGATACCCCCCGATTTACCGCGGTTGGGTGACCACGTCGATCATGTACGGTTCGCCGCGTTTGACCGAGTTGACGCCGCGCCTGAGCGCCGCCTGCAATTGGGCCGGGTCCTCGATCGGGCCCTCGCCGGCCATGCCGTAGGCCTCGGCCATCTTGGCGTAGTCGATGAACGGGTCGCGCAAGGTCGTGCCGATGTGGCCGCGATCGGTTCCCCGCCCGCGGACGCCGGCCATGTACTCGAGGAACATGAGTTCCTGATGCCACGCACGGTTGTTGTGCATCACGCTCAGCAGCGGGAGCCGGTGGTGGGCCGCCGACCACAGGACCCCGGGCGTATAGTTCATGTCGCCGTCGGTCTGGACGTTGACCACGATCCGGCCGCGATGCTTGGCCGCCAGCGCCGCTCCTCCCGAGGCGCCCGCACCGTAGCCCATGCCGCCGGCGCCCTGGCCCCCAAGGTAGCTGTAGGGCTTGTTGTGTGCCCAAAGTTGGCGGTGGTGACCGCCCGAAAACCCGCTCGGAGAAGAGAGACACCAGTCTTCGTCCATGATCAACGGCCACAGTTCAGAGTAAATGCGCGCCGTGCTGACGGGGCTGGCATCCCAGCCGATCTTCTTGTCATCGAGCGCCGCTCTCAGGGCCGACACGTAAGCCTGCTGGTTTGCCGCGGCATGCCGGGACTTTCGCTCCTCGATCGTTCGACGATTGTCCGCCGTCATTTCGCGCGCGAGAGCGGCAACGATGGCTGGGATACTGGCTTCGGCATCGACCGAAATCGTTCGGCCCGACTGGGCGCCGCCACCGCCGCGACCGCCGCCGGCCGGGGCGTTGGTTCGCAACCCCCCGTAGCCGATACCCGTGACATCCCGGTCGGGGGCCAGAGTCGCTATCGCGGGGCCCCGCAACGACACGGTTCCGCCCGATTCGAGCCCCAGCGTGTAGTCGTATTCGGTATCGGCGCCCGGGCCGCACAGCGGATGCCTCTGGGGAAAGCTCATCGGCCCGGCCGTCGCGCCGGTACTGACGGACGCGCCAACCAACTCGGCAAGTTCGACCGCGCCTTGGACACCGTCAACCGTTCGGAGGCTTCCGACGGCGATTCGCGGATTGCCGGCGCCGAGGAGCCCCTGGGCGATCTCGAGTGCCGTCGTCGAATCGACGCCACTGATTTGAGGCGGGCGGTAGGCCGGCACCGCCATGTCGCCGGCTTCTTCCTTCTGAAGCTCCATGTCGAAAACCACCAGGGTTGGCGCGGTCGGGGGAGTGATCGCCTGCCGGTAGGCTTCCTGAATGGCTTCCAACGATCCCATCAACGTGGTGGGTTGGGCGTCCCACTTCGTGATGTGCCGCACGATTCCGGCCATGTCGTTGGCGGTATGCGCCTGGATGAATCCGTCATCGCGTCCGGCCAGCAGCAACATGGGAGTGCCCGCATAGTAGGCCTGGTAAATGGCCATCGCCGCATGCTGAATTCCGATCGTGCCGTGCAGCATGGCGCACATGGGCCGGCCTTCGGCCTTGCCGTACCCGTTGGCCATGTCGACGGAGGTTTCCTCGTGCAGCGCGGTGATGAATTCGGGCATCGTGTTGGGCGGATCGCCGTAGTTGACGATGGATTCCTGTATGCCTTCGAAGCTCGAGCCGGGGTTGGACGCGACGTATTCGATGCCGAGGTCTTTAAGGACCTGGACCATCAGGTCCGAACCGGCGCGCTGGACCGCCCGGATCTGGGCCGGAGGCCGGACGTTGCCGGCGTCGCGATCGATCTGCTGCGCGGTCGGCGGCCCGATGGCGGGTGCGGGAGCGGCTTCCGCGGAGGCCGGTCGGCCGGCGCCCCCGACCCCGGCCGCCAGCGCGGTTGCTCCGCTGGCCGCGCCAACAGCCGCGCTCTTGAGAAAACCGCGGCGATCCACGCCATTCGTCGATTCTTTCTGTTTTGGTGATTTGGCCATCGTTCACTCCCTCCAGGGTCGTCCGAAGTTTTGAGCATCTTCCGAAACGAACCCACTGTCAAAGTATTTGGCCCGCTCTTCCTCCCCGGCACCGCCCCCACATCGTCCGCACCCTCTTCCAGTTCAATCAGAAACCTTCCGGTCCCGCGCTTGATCCGGCGCGAGGAACGCGCCGCTACGCGCCCGGCGCGAGGAACGCGCCGGTATACGCGCCACGCCCGCTCTTCCTCCCCTACTTGCCCGCTCTTCCTCCCCTAGATATCGCGCTCCCACGCTGCCGAAACGTACCGGACAGGCAGTTGTTAATACCTTGGCTCGCCCAACGTTCAGGCAAAGACTTTTTCTGTGACCCCAACACAATTGAATAGCGAACCGTGGCTGCCAACGGACAATCGGGGTCGAGCCGATCACGCAAACGATTGAAGTCCGCTACAGCCGCACCATCCCTTTGGGAAGTGGAGGTTGAGATGACCCTGCGGAACTTTGCGATGAGCGTTCCCGCGGCTCTGGTACTGTGCCTGAGCTTGGCGGCAACGACGTTTGCTCAAGTCAATGCGACTGCGAGCGGCACGGTTACCGACGTTACCGGCGCCTTGATTCCGGGCGCCGAAGTCGATGCCACCAACGTCAATACCGGTATTGTGACCTCGACGGTCAGCAACGAAACCGGGTCCTATAATTTTCAGAGCCTGCAACCCGGGACCTACGACTTGACCGCCTCGCTGCCCGGCTTTCAGACCGCGGTCCTTAGCGACGTGGTCTTGAATCAGGGGTCGCAGGTGCGGCTCAATTTCGAACTGCAGGTCGGCCAGGTGACACAGACGGTGGAGGTCGTCGTCGATGCCGACATCTTGTTGGCTCAAACGTCGGCCTCGGTCGGAGATGTCCTGCCGGACCTCGAGGTGTCCAGCCTGCCCTTGCCGACCCGCAACGTGATTGACCTGATCAGTATCACGGCCGGAACCGTCGGCGACAACTTCGGCGGCGCCCGGATGAGCCAGATCAATACGACGCGTGACGGCCTGCCGACCAACGACGGACGGTTCAGCGACTGGAATGGCGCATATTCGGCCATCTTCACCAGTCCCGATCTGGTCGAGGAAGTCCAGATCAATGTCACCACCGTCGACGCCGCGATGGGCCGGGGCTCCGGACAGGTCTGGCTCCGGACTCGTTCTGGAGGCAACGACCTTCACGGCGCGCTCTTTTACACCAACTTCAACTCGGCCTTGAGCAGTCAGGGCTGGTTCCAGAACCTGGTGGGCGCACAGAAAAGCTATCAGAACCGGAACCAGTTCGGTGGCCGGATCGGCGGACCCATCGTCCGCAACAAGGCCTTCTTCTTTGTGCTCTATGACGGGCAGCGCTATCTGGAAAAACAGAATATCCGGACCACCGTTCTGACTGGACCGGCGCGGCAAGGCGACTTCCGCTATTTCCCCGGACGCAGAAACGGCAATGCGTTTTCAAGAACGGCATCGGTGGATCTGAACGGAAACCTGACGCTCCCCGCCTCCGAACTGGCCTCGTTCAACCTTTTCGACGACGTCGACGACCCCAACCGGACGGGAATCGATCCGGTCTGGGTCGGGCCCGAATACCTGGCGCGAATGCCGTTGCCTAATGACTGGACCGTCGGGGATGGCCTCAACACCGCGGGTTACCGATGGCTGCGGCGCCACTCGGGCACGGACAGTTCGACGGGGACCGACCCAAACACGAACCGGGACCACCTGACCGTCCGAATCGACTATCAGATCAATGACGCCAACAAGATCTCCTACACGATGTCCCGGGAAGAAAACTGGGCGGTCACCAGACAGACCGGCCTGCCGGATTTCCCGGACGGCTACTTCGGGGAGGTCAATCGGGTTCCGGATTTCTACACGGCCAACTGGACGTCCACGATTTCTCCGACCGTGTTGAACGAATTCCGTTGGGGATTCAAACGGGATAGTTGGGTCGGATGGTCCTCGCTGTACAGGGGATTCAAGTTCGGCGCACCGCTGGCCGAGCAGGAATTCGATGAGATCGCCACCGAGGCGCGCGCCAGTTTTCCCGAAGTCCTGGGGGCGCCGTTTTATATCGCGCAGAGCATGGGCCTGGGCAATTATGCCAGCTACGGCGGCGCGGCGCCGCGGAACGGCCTGAGCCCGCTCTGGCAGTTTGCCGATACAGTGAGCTGGACCCAAGGCACCCATTCCTTCCAGACCGGTTTCGAGTGGACCCGGGCCGACTCGCTGCAGTACAGCTCGGGCGCCGGCGCGACGATCAATCCCAGCACGACGCTCGGGGTGGGCAACGTCCCGGTGCCGGGCATCGACAGCGACAACTTCACCGGCCTGAACGCGAGCGATATCGGAACAGCCGAAAACCTGCTCGCGACCCTTGCCGGCACGGTCCAGCAAGTTACCCACGGGAACTTCCTGAACAACTCCTTCGATACCGAATTTTCAGACTTTCGCGACAACACCGTGAAGATCAGCAACTGGCATCAGATCGACTTCGCGGGGTTCATCAAGGACAACTGGAAGGTGACCACCGACTTCACGTTGAACCTGGGCCTGCGCTACGACAAGTACGGCGTGCCCTGGGACTCGGACGGTCTCGCCGGATATATCAACGGCGGCCAGGCCGGGATGTTCGGCATTTCAGGAACGGGCTACGACGCCCTGTGGGATCCGTACGCCTCCGGGGGCGCCCTGACCACCGTCCGAATGGTCGGAAAAAACTCGCCCAACCCGGATATCACGGTGCACCAGAACGACTGGAACAACATCGCCCCGTCGATCGGTTTCAGTTGGAGCCTGCCGTGGTTCGACCGCGAAACGATCGTCCGCGGCGGCTACGGGATCAACTACACGGGAGCGCCGACGTTCCTTCAGTACACCAGCCAGACCACCAACATGCCGGGCGTGTCCCTGGCGCGGCCCTTGAGGCCGGCCACCTACCTGGATCTCCAGGCGGCCACCGATCCCAACGCGAACATCCTGCCGCTGGACCTCGGCGGCGCGGTGCCGCTCTCGCCGGTTCCGCTCACCGCACGGAACATCAACATTCAGGGGTGGGACGACGACCGCGTGGTTCCCTATGTGCAGAACTTCAATCTGTCCGTCCAGCGGGATCTGGGGGCCAACATGATCTTTGATGTGAGCTGGATCGGCACCAAGGGCACCAAGCTGCGCGGGGCGATCGAGTTGAACGAGCCCAACCTCTTCGAGAACGGGCTCCTCGATGCGTACAACATCACGCGGTCCGGAGGAGACGCGGCCCTGTTCGACCGGATGCTGGACGGCATCCGGATTGGCGGCACCACGGTCGGGACCAACGGCACCGGATCGGCAGCGCTCCGGGCATTCGCCGTGACCGACCAGTGGTTCGCCAACGGCGACGTGGCGTCCCTGGCCGAATGGTTGAACTCCACACCCACCGGAACGGGCCGGAACGGCGGATTGCTCCGAACGAACGGCTTCCCCGAAAACTTCATCATGGTCAACCCGCAGTTCGCCGACGCCCGGCTCCATGGCAACTACGACAATTCGATCTACCATTCGCTCCAGGCGAAGGTGACCCGCCGGTTCTCCCAGGGTTTGAGCGGCCAGTTCAGCTACACCTGGTCAAAGAACCTGGGATACTCGCTGGGGGGCAACGCCAGGGCGAGCGACACCACGCGCAACGCCCGCGATCCCCGGAACCGAAGCCTGTCGCGCGGGCTGCTCCGCTTCCACCGTTCGCACGGTTTCAAAGGTAACGCGACATGGGCGCTGCCGTTCGGCCCGGGCCAGACTCTACTCAGTCAGGCGCCGTCATGGGTCAACCGGGTCGTGGAGGGATGGCTGGTATCCAGCATCTTTTCGTGGACCTCCGGCGTACCCATGTCGTTCACGAGCGGCAGGGAGACGCTGGCCGGGAACGCCGATTCCAACACGGCTGATCTGGTCGGGAACCTGCCCGAGGGTCTGGGCGGCGTCCGGGTCGGTGATCGGGTCGTCGAATACTTCCCGAACCTGTCGGTGCAGGATGCGCCGTTGCCGAACTTTGGCAGCGACCCCAACCGCCTGTCCGGCGACTTCGGCAATCAGGTCGTCGTGGACGCCTCCGGCAACATCGTTCTTCAGAACCCGCAGCCAGGAACGACCGGCAACACGGCCTTCAACTTCCCGGCGCTGGAAGGTCCGGGAGGCCTCGGACTCGATGTCGCGTTGAGCAAGAGTATTCAGCTCAACGAGACGACGCAGTTCACCCTCCGGGCGGATGGCATCAACATCCTGAACACGCCGCAATGGGGTAATCCGAACACGGACATCAACTCCGGCAATTTCGGCCGTATCACCAGTGCGACGGGGCAGCGGACGTTCGTGATTAACGCTCGCGTCGAATTCTAGCAGCCGATGGCGGAACCCTGCAGGTTTGAGCGCAGGGTTCCGCCAACGCTGCTGGATCCACTGAATCAAGAAGAATCCCCCGTACTCAGAAGGTGCGGGGGATTTCCGTTCGTGCGTGGCGTCCGAACGTTTCGATGCGATTTGCCTGCCTCACGGCGCCAGGCAGGTGTGACCCCACATTCTCCCGGAGGGAGTCGAACCATGCGACCGGCGTTTGCCGTCATTCTGGTCTGGGGTTGCCTGGCATCTTCCGGAACTGCCCAGGGAACGTTCGGCGGCCGGGTTATTGCCGGTCAGGAGCGAGCCGGAATTCTGGTATCGCTGGTGCGGGAAGACGGTCAGATTCTTTCGCAAGCGTTTACCAACGTACGCGGGGCCTTCCGTTTCGAGGGAGTGACGCCGACCGGTCTGATAAACGACAGCTATGTCTATCTCGTCGTTGAGGAAGAAGGTTTCAAGCCCCATCGGCAACGTATCAATCAGGTCGACATCCGGGGCGCGGGCCTCTTGACCGTGTTTCTGGAACCCGAGGATTCTCCGGCCGGGTTGGCCGGAGGCGGCGATGGGGAATTCACGGTCGATTTGAATCAACTTCAAGCCGAAATCCCGGATGAGGCGCGGCAAGAGTACGAAGATGCGCTCGAAGACATCGCGGACGGAGATCGCGAGCGCGCCGTCGAACGCCTGGAACGGGCCGTCGAACTGGCGCCCCTATACTACGAAGCGTGGGTGGATCTGGGCGCCGTGTACAACCCGCTCGGTCGATACGACGACGCCAGGACGGCTTTCGTGGAAGCGTCTGAAGTGAATCCGGCCGGAGCACTGGCGCTGACCAACCTTGGCGCCCTGCTCTTTCAACAGGGAGATCGGGAGGCAGAGGCAGGGAACGAGGCGTCCGCCCAGACGTTCTCGGATGCACGCGACTGGCTGGAACGGTCGATCCAACTCGATCCGGGCTCGGTCGATGCACGTTATTACCTGGGTGCGGCCTTGTACCGGTTGGACTTGTACCCGGAAGCCGAAACGATGCTCCGAAGCGCGGTCGCGATCGACCCGCAGGAGGGGCAAGCCCGGTTGCTGCTCATCAACGTCTACGGACGCCAGAACCGCCTTGAAGACGCCCTCGCAGAGGCGACGGCCTTTATCGACGAAAACCCCGACGCGCCGCAACGGGCCGCGATCGAACGGCTGCGAACCCGGATCGAAGATGCTCTGGAGCCCTGAACCGGGGGCCGCCGTGCCGGGTTGCGTAGGCCCCAATAATGCGTCCTTTTTCTTGCGCGCGACAGCGCGCCCTGGTGCGCTTGATCCGGCGCGAGGCACGCGCCGCTACGCGCCCGGCGCGTGCGAACCACCCCCAACCACCGCCCACGTCTCGCGGTGAACAACTTTCAGGCACACCCCTCACGCGCTTGATCCGGCGCGGGGAACGCGCCGGTCGCGCCGGTATACGCGCCGCGCCCGCTCTTGCTCCCCCGCGTGCGCGCCGGCGCTGCACAGACAACTCTTGAGAGATGCGGCTAAGCCAGAGCCCCTTCGAACAGGACCAGCAACCGGCTCCATGCCCGCTCTGCCTGCGCCTCGTTGTACACGGCCGAATCCGGTGGACACCAGCCGTGCAGGGCACCTTCGTAAACCTCGATTTCGGCCTGCAGTCCCGCGCTGTCGAAGGTTTCGCGAAGCACGTTCTTGGCTTCCGGGTCGCTTTCGTCGTCGTTCGACGCAATCGCGATCAGAAAGCTGGCGTTCATTTGAGGCACCAGAAGATGCGGGCTGTCTGGCGCGTCGGTAACCAGGCCGCCTCCGTGGAAGGATGCGGCGGCGGCAATACGGTCAGGCACAGCGGCGGCAGTGCGCATGATGATCGGGCCCCCCATGCAATAACCCGTGGTGCCGATTCCCCGGCCGGTGTCGACGGCGGCCTGCCGGTCGAGGAAGTCGACAAAGGCCCGGGCATCCGACGCGTGGGTCTCGGCGTTCAGCGCGCCCGCCAACGGGAACACGATGTTGCGGGTCTCGTCATCCTGAAAGCTCGCGCCTTCGGAAACGACCGGCGCCCGGCTACCCCGATAGAAAGGGTTGACAACCAGTACCGAATAGCCCGATTCGGCCAGCCGACGCCCCATCATTTGGAAAGCGGGGCGCAGTCCCAGAATGTCGGGCCAAACAATCACGGCCGGATATTGGCCGCTCGACGGATGCACGAAATAGCAATCCGCGGTGCCGTCCGGCGTTGGAACGTCCACATCCGTTTCGGTCACGTCCTGGGCATTGGCAGCCCTTGGCAGGAGCATGGCCAACCCCGCGCCGGCCGACAGCGTACCGAACTGACGCCGCGTCAGATGGGAGCGGTCCAGAAACCTGTTCGTATCCCTAACCGTTTTTTCGTCGCACATGATTGCCTCCTTCGGTGAAAGTCGAATTTTTGAGTCCCTTTCGGATAGATCAAACTACAGATGGAGTGCGAGGTCAATCGGCGAGCAAGGCGCGAAATCGACAGGGCGGGATTCGAAGGCGAATGCACAGTCTTCGAAATCGAATGTGAACGGATCTCCCGCCGTGCGGGACCGGTTCGGGCTGCTTGCATCAAAGGGTTAAACTTTAGGGGCCATGTCCCGATCGACCAGCGGAAACCTTCTCGACCGAGCCCAGGAGTATCGGTTTTGCCAAGCCGACCTGAAAGCGCTCCAGAGCGAGTTGCCCGACGACGACGAGATCGATCGTCTCTTGAGCGAAGCCGTCGACGGGCGAGACGAGGTCGCCTTTACCCACATTGTCCTGGCGGCGCTCGATCTTGAACGTCCCGTCGATGCGAAGCATCTTGCGGGCGGTGCGGCACTGCTTCCCGACCCGGGCATCCTGGCCGCCGTCGCGATGCGTTGTACGGGCGATGCCGCTTCGCCGCTGATCGAAGCGGTCCGGCGCGGCGGAATGGGACGCGAGCGCGAAGCGGCGGCACTGCTTATCTGCGCGTTGTGGTCCCGGGGGCAGGGCGAGGAAACCGTATCCCGTGACCTGGTGGCGCAAGCCCGGATCCTGTGCCGCCTGAGCGTCGCGAACACGGCAGCCCGGTCCCTGTTGGCGAGTTTGGCCGATTTCATCGACGACGAGGGAATGAAGTCGGCTCTGGGCGGTCACGACTCGATGTGGACGAACGCGCACGAGATTCCGGACCTCCTCCGGAAACAGTACGAAAAACCCCTTTTCGATCTGGTTCCCGAACGACCGGCGTCTTCCACCTCGGACGGTCATACGATACGGCGCGCCGTCGCCAGAGTGGGCCGCAACGATCCATGCCCGTGCGGCAGCGGCAAAAAGTACAAGAAATGCTGCATCGACAAGGACCACGAACGATTGAGCCGTTCCTCCGAGGTTCCGGGCGTGACGGTCGACGAGTTGCGGCGGAACCCCGAACGTCACCTGACCGAACAGCGTCTCTTCGAAATGCGCTCGTACGAACTGGTCCGGCTCGATCCGTCGCTGGTCCGCGAAGGTTTTCACCTGCCGCTTGTGGAGCGACTCCTGCTTTACCGGGAATTCGAAGCCGCGGTTCGCCTTTTCGAGACTGTGCGTTTCAGACCCGATTTCAAATATCCGCTCGAAGAGGCTTTACGGAGCGCCGCGCAGGAGGCGCGAAAGGACCTGGTCGAGCGCCTCGTCGCGGTTCGGCAGGACGCCGGAATGGCTGTCGAACCCTTGAATCTGGGCGCCCGTCTGTTGCTGGCCGATCGGGAAAGCGAAGCGCTAGACTTGATCGAAGCGGCCGTTCGGAAGGCGATCGAGACCGACGACGTCGTCGCGATTGTCGACTTTGCCTATGACCTGCTTCATAGCGGGACTCCGGCGCTGGGGATTCTGGTGGCGCGAAGCGTCTTGCCAATCTGCAGCCCTTTGGATGCGTCGATGCTCATCGAAGAGCTTCTCTCGGTCCGCGACGAGATGTATCTGGCGCCTTGGGATCCGTTCGAGGAAGTCCTGGACGCACTGTCTCTAGAAGACGCCGGCCGGTACCGCGAGGAGTCGAAGTCGTCCAGCGAGGCGCTCGACCGGCTTGAAGAGAAACGCGCCGAGGCCGCTGGGCTGAGGAAGCAACTCGCGCGGCTTCAGGCCGAACTGGAGCAGCGCGAAGCCGAGTCGGCAAGAAAGGCTTCGACGCCCACGGCCCCGGCGGCGCCCACCCTGCCGGCCGAACGCGAACGCGAACCCGAACCCGAACCCGAACCGATCGTTCGGGAACTGCGCGCGAAGATGGAGTCTCTCAAAACCGACCTGAAACAACGCCATCTTGAACGGAACAGTCTGCGAAATGAACTGCGCAAGACGCACGAAGATCTCGCGGCGCTACGCAACGCCGCGGAGGCCCCGGCACCGACGGACCGACAGGCGGAGGACGCCGAGGAGGAGTCGATGCTCGTGGAAGAGCAGTTCCAGGGCTCCCAGCCCATCCGAACGCCATCGTATCCCGGGCGATTCCGGACCGATCTGGAAAACGTACCCGAGCACGTGGCGCGACTGGCGTTACGGCTTATCGGCAAACTGGCGGCGGGGGACGTTTCGGCCTTTGTCGGCAGCAAACGGCTGACGGCGAAGCATGAGGTTCTGAGGCAACGGGTTGGCCAGCGGCATCGTCTCCTTTACCGCCTGCATGACGACACGCTCGAAGTCGTGACACTGATCCATCGGCGCGACCTGGAGCGGACGATCAAGCGGCTGGAATAATTCGCCGAAAGCGTGGTGCCGGACAGCGCGGCCGCCGATACGGAAACGTTGACAAATCTATCTACAACCGTTCCAAAACGTGGCTATGCTACACGACCTTCAGCATCTTGTTGGCGTAGTCTTTACCGGCCGTTGGTTTTGGCAAGGGCCTTCCTTCCTTGTTGAACAGGTCGAGCGTTTCTTCAACTATTTCACATAGCTTTGAGAAAACTGTCTGTTCATCATCGCCGTGACATCCGCCGAAAAGGAGACCTGGACAGCTACCTACAAAGCATTGGTCTTCGTCGGACCACTCGACGATTTTGGCGTAACGCGCACTTTCCTTCGTTTTCACGTCAACAGCCCGCTCCGGCGCGAAGCCGAAACGGGCTGTCCGCTGTTGATTTCGATTGATTCCAAAAGTCGGGACGAGAGGATTTGAACCTCCGACCCCCTGATCCCGAACCAGATTCAAGTCCATGTCGAAGTCTGTTGAAAGTTGTGGTTCCTTGTTGCTCTTGATTGAAGCATTTGCGCGAATCAGCCGCGGCCTTGTCGACGTCTGTGGAAATCGGGTGCTTTGACGTCTACAGAATTATCTACAGTCGGCTGGGGTGAACCCCTCCAGTGAGACAAATTCGTTGCTACACCCGCAGATTTCACCGCTCAGCGGCGATCACAACGGATTCCTCAAGCCCTTGAATCAAATGGACCTCAACAATTCGCCACCCACACGTAAGGACGCATCGCGCGTAGCGGATTGGTCACTCGATTCCGAGCCGATCGGCGGTATTTGAGCTCCAAGACGAAAGATCTGGGCTGCCGGCAGGGCGTCGGAGTATAAGAGTCGCGATCGGAGTATCCAAAACGAAAATCTCAGTTGAACAGTTAAAGGGTGACAGAATCATTGAACAATCAGATGAATCGAATTATTGTCTCAAAAATCGGGCGCGCGCGCGCCTTGGCACGCTCCGGCGACAATGGACCCGTCTTCCATGCGCGGCTACGTAACGGCATCTTGTGCCGACCGAGATTTGAGGAGAAGCACGGATGATTAAGCGGACTTTCGGATGTGTCGTCGTTTGCGGGTGTTTGATGGCCGGTGGATCGTTGCAGGCTCATCATTCCCTCTCGGCCGTATACGAGATACGACAAACAGCGGAGTTGACTGGCGTGATCATGAAAGTGGAGTTCATGAATCCCCACGGAGCGATGACCGTCGAGGTGGAGAACGAGGACGGCTCAAAAACCGAGTGGGTATTGACGACCGGATCCGCCAACGTCCTATCGAGTCTCGGGTTCGGTCGTGGCGGAGCGAATACCGTCTATGCCGGGGATGTGGTCACAATCACGTACTTTCCGGCGAGAAGCGGAAGTCCGTTGGGGTTTATCAGGTCGATCACTTTGCCAAACGAGCGCGAGATCGAATTTGAAGCCAACGACTAGCAGCAGGATGGAGTTGAACCCGAACTGCCCGGAGGGCAGTTGCGACGAAGCGGCACGCGGCGGTCTTGGCGCGTAAGCGAAGGAGCCGGGGTCTGGGGCAGAGCCCTAGCTAAGAATTAGCCCGCCTTTCTCACGGGTTTTCGTCGCGAAGAGTCGGAGACGCCGTCAGGGCAAGGCGCGCGCGCGGAGGGCACCGGAGGCGTACTTCTTACTGCCGCACCAAGGTGCGCTTTTTACTGCCGCGCCAAGGTGCGCGATGACAGTACGTCGAGGAGCCCGACCGCGCTTGATCCGGCGCAAGGAACGCGCCGCTACGCGCCCGGCGCGAGGAACGCGCCGTAGAACGCAGCACTGGCGGATGGATCCGGCGCTGTAGCAGACAACTCGTGAGAAATGCGGGTTAGGGAGACTAACTACCATGGCCTTTCGACAAAAAAAGATTGGGACAATGGTCGCGCTGGGACTCGTCCTCACGATCGGCGCGCCTCTGGTCGCCAGCGCTCAACGGGGTGGCGGCCCTCCGCTCTACACACCCGAGCCCGACGCACAGGACCTGAAGTCCGTTCTCGTCAACTGGCCGTGGCACATGGGCATGCTGCGCGGGATCGAGGAGCACGAACTCATGGTCTCGCTCGAGTATCGGGCCGAAGGCACGATCCAGGTCAACGGTCAGGCGTGTGAGATTACGCCGTTCGAGGACGCCGCCAGAGAGGGCGAGCTCGGCACGTCGGGATACCGCATCAGCGCCGGTTACCAGCAACCCGGCTACCGCACGCAGATTGAGTGCACGCTGCCGAATGGTCAGACGTATTCCAACATCGAGGTCGTCAGCGGCGAGTACGCGTGGAACGAAGACATTCCGGGCGCCGGTCTGGTGGCAGGCGAAGGGATGGCCACGCCGACGCCGGATGCGCTCGACGAACGTTTGATTCGTCTCTGGGCCAGCCCAATCGGTGCGCCCAAGGCAGCACTGGCCGGCGCCGGAATCCCGCTACGGAGAGTGTGGCGCAATCCCGGCGGGCTGCTCGATGGAGGAACCTCGACCCTGGGCGAAACGTCAGTGGCCTGGGACGGTGAGACACCCGTCATCGGCTATCCGATTCCGGGCGTCGACGGCGCCTCGGCCGTTGCCCGGCTCGACGATCGCTTCATGGCCGAATCCGTTGTCGTCACGCACGGCAGCGATACCTATGAGTTCACGTACAGCGACTATGACGATCACAACAATCCACTGCATCTGATCGAAGTCTATATGGCCGGCAGAATCACGGAGAGCCGAAACGGCGAAGTCGTGCGCGATCTGAACACGGTCCAGACGGAAACGGGCAGTGTCTACGTTGTCGTGCCCGTGCCGGCGAGCGTGGGACCCGTTATCGAGGCGGTCGAGATGTACGGACCGGATCAGGAAGCGCCGGTGCTCGATTCCACCGCGCCAACGCCGCGTCTGGCCGACGGCAGACCCGACCTGACCGGCAACTGGAGAGGCAACAACAAGTTCTTCATCTGGCGCTATGGCAGCCGCCGCTGCGCACCGACGCAGCTTGAAGGCTGCAGCACGCAGTGGAATCAGAACATTGATTTCGCATTCGAAGCCGCTTCGCGCTTCGGACCGAATCGCCCGCTGTACAGGCCTGAGCACTGGGACGAGGTCATTTATCTCGACATGTGGACGAACCTCTACGATCCGATCATGACCTGTCAGCCGATGGGGCTTCCGCGGCAGGGGGCGCCCGGGCGCATCTTCCATACCGACGACGACATCACCTTGCTCTATGGCCGTGGCGGCGATGGCGGTGGTGGTTACTCGGATTTCCGCGTGATCGCAACCGACGGCCGCGAGGTTGACGAAAGGCAGATGATCCAGACCAAGTACACGGGTCATTCCGTCGGCCATTGGGAAGGCGACACGCTCGTGATCGAATCGGTCGGCTTTACGCCGGCGACCTGGCTGGCGCGCGGCGGCTTCTTTCACTCCGAGAACATGACGGTCACCGAAAGATTCACGCGGCAGGGCGATCAGATGCTGTACGAGGTGACGGTCGAGGATCCCGAGGTGCTGCTGCATCCCTGGACGCTGAACCCGTTGCTGCTGACCACTGGCGGTGATGGCGGCTCATTGGTTGGCGTTGAGCGCGGTACCTGCGAGGCGTACGAACTCGACGACATCGCTACGCAGTATCGACACTAACCTTTCTGTAGCGAATTCGTAACGAAATAGAGGATCGTCGATGGTTAGAAACGACGGTCGACGAATGGATCGCCGCCAAGATCGCGGAATCCGACCAAGGCGATGCCGACTAGAGCGGCTGCCGATCCGCAACCTCCCCAGGATCTACAGTCCGATCGGATGCCGGCGGCGTTCAGGATTCCCGGCGTCGGCATCATGGCAAGGATCGGGCCGCCCGGTCACGTCGCCTCCATCTTCGCGCCTGAACGCATTCTCGACATTGCCTTTTGGCAACGCGTGTTCCGGCGTGGCCGCGACAAACGCGCTGGCTGGCACTCACACCCGCATGAGGCCCGGATCGGCGTGTGCTGGCGATCTGACGGTGACCGAACCCCAGTTCGAACTTGAGTCGTAGAACTTCTTTGATCTTTCGCATGGACAATCTCTTTGCGGACACCTGCTTTCCCTCCTTGACCAAAGGGAAAACAGTACCCGCCTGTTGTCCAGCGTCGCTATCGGCCTCTTCGATTCCGAACCATCTCATCCACCATTCCGACCCGCGCCCAAAAACTGGACGGCTTCGGGCCGGAATCCCTGGATGCTTTCCCTCGGAATCAGTGGTCGCTTTCGATCGGAATCACTGGATGACTTGTTCCGGAATACGCACGCGTGTTGACGGGCAGGCCGTAAAAATGGGAATATGGGGACATGAAAACGACGGTCGAAGTCCCCGACCCCACATTCCGGCGGGCCAAGGTTCTCGCCGCTGGCTATGGCATGACCTTGAAGCAGTTCTTTACTGAAGCGCTTGAGGAAAAGCTGCGCCGCTGCGCCCACACGTCCGTTCACGCAAAAGATGCCCCATGGATGGCCGGGTTCGGTGCACTGTCTGATCTTTCGGATGAAAACGAACGTCTTCTGGGCGTGATCGAAGAAGAGTTCGAAATACTCACTCCTGAAGATCCAGCGTGATCCTCGACACCAATGCCTTGTCCGCGTGGGCGGAGGGGCTCGCTTCGGTCGAGGCATCCTTTCGTTCCGCCGACCGGATCATCATTCCGAGTGTTGTCCTCGGCGAATACTATTTCGGCATTCGCCAATCCCGCCATCGCAACCGCTATGAGGACTGGCTTCGCCGATACCTGCCGCTGGCCGAAATCGCCACGGTTACCCAAGCGACGGCAGACGTATATGCCGACATCCGCCTGGAACTGAAACGCTTGGGCACACCCATCCCGCCCAATGACGCCTGGATCGCCGCGCTCGCCCGCCAACATGACCTTCCGATAATGAGCAACGATACTCATTTCGATGTCGTCGTTGGCCTCCAGCGCATTGCTTTCTGAATCCGGGCAGATTCCATAGCGATACATTTTTCACAGCAAGAATCCTATCGTCCGGCTCATCGGAGCCGCATCAATGGGGGCAGTGGCAAGGCCACCGTCGCCACACACTTCGCCTGCATGGCCGCCGCTCAGAATGCCGCTATCTTGCTCGTGGACGCCGACGACCAAGAGACCGCATTCGATTTTACTGCGGTTCGCAAGGAAGATTACCCGGACGCATCTCGCTACACATGCACCAAGCTCACCGGTAAGGCCGTCCGCACCGAAATCCTCGAACTGGCTCCCAAATACGCCCACATCTTGCCTTCCTGATACTGGAATCTCTTGTCTTCGTGACTCATCTCTGCAGGGCCTTTCACATCAGTCCTCCCTCTTTGGCAGCCCTTGCGCGTAATCTCCTGTTGGGCTACCCGCAGGCCGCCTCGTGACGCGCAGGTAGTCGGCTATGAACCTGTCCAGGATCTGCGAGAGCCGTGACAGGATGTAGCTCGGCCCGCCGCGGTTGCCGAGCGTTCCCGTGAAGCTGGATTGCCACGTCGTCGCCAGCCCGCCTTTTCCGAATGAATCGGTCACGTTCTTGTATTCGAGTTGAAGGGAGAACGTGCTGCCAGCGACCGCGCCGTCGACTGTCACGACGGATTTTGCGTTGACGTTCACGTACAGACGCGCGGCCGCCAGTGTCAGTTCCTCCGTGTAGAGACGGGCCGCGCGCAGCCGGCTCTCGACGGCCGCCTGTAGGGCCGGCCGGTCGAGGCCGCAAGGCCGAGGACAAAGAGAAAAACGTGACCCCATTTCATGCGCGGTCCTGCCTCCGGAATCCGAGCCTTCCTGCAAGGATCATTGTGACGGGAGCGCCCCCCCCCCTGGGGAGGGCGGCCCTACGACCCCAGCGATGTGAAACAGCAAGGGGGTCCAGGGCTGCACGAGCCCCGAAAAGGGGGGGTCGCTCCCGTCACCGCACCCCCCTCCGGTTCGTGCCCTAGAACACGGGCCAGAGGGCCGTAACCACAATCAGGATAGAAGGATAGGGGACACCTCAATTGTGAAATACTCCTGAAAAAAGACCCCCCCGAGGTCATTCACACGCTGTTGCAGCTCCGATAGTGTGAATTAGGGGTCCGATTGTGGAGGGGCTGATGCCCGGTTGTTCGCGCCGGAAGGGCGCGCGGAGCAGCTCAACAAATCAGTGCGACGGGGGCTCATACCGGAGCCGTGTAGATCCGAACTCCGTCCGGATAAATCCGCCGGGACCGCCATATCTCGAACGTGTCAATCCGGATTTTGTAGGGCAACGGTTTTGCGAGCAAGTTCTTCAATTCCAGATAACGCAGCGAGGTCTGATGAAAGCCGCCGTAGCGTTCGACAACGCTGGAATCGCCGGGGTCGATGGCCCTGGACACCTCGGCGAATTCCTCCCGCAATTCCGCCTCCCGCCAGCTCCCGGCCCGGATGCCCTTGCGATCCCACGCCCACCCGTCCAACACGTTTCGCGCGCGGTCGTCGGCGTCAGGATTGACCCCGACCGCGGCGACGTGAATCTGGATGCCGCGCTTCCGCAATATCGCCCAGACGTGTTCGTGCGTCTGGCCCCAATGGCGCATTTCGGTGGCGGTGTCGTTGCCCGGATCGACATAGACGAAGGTGCAGACCGCGCCGCCGGCGACGGGGAGTGTCAGATGGAAATAGTGGACGACGTTGCCGGCCGCTCCGCCGTAAATCCGTTGGGGCAAGAGGTTGAGCGGGACGCCGTAATACGTACAGAACTCGACCTTCTCGTCCTCGGTCGGAAGCCAATGGACGGCGGGGTGGTCGATGACGTAATCCAGCGACAGGAGCCGCCGGATATAGACCGCGGGATCGGCAAATCTCCGGTGGCGGATGTTGGAAATCTCCAACGCCCGGTAGATGCCCTTGCCGGTGATCCGGCAGGCTCTCGTGCGGTTCTGGGGACGGATGACGGGAATGGGCTCTTCCACGGCAAGTTTCAGGTTCACGAGGCTCTGAACGAAGCGCGCGGCCTGTTGTGGATGAGCGTTGAAAAAAGCGGAGTACTGCGTGCGGGTGAACACCCCGCTGTTGAGGCAGACCATCGCGACCCACTCGGCGTGTTCCGGGCTCCATCCGAACGGTTCAAGGTCTTTTTCCCGGCCACGCAAATGAGGGATCATGGAGTCTCATTGAGCCAACGTACTTGGCTAGCCCATGTTTACCAAGCCTATTTGCAAAGTATTGATAGATCAGGCAGTTACGATGATTCAAAAGCGCAAGTGGCACTACAAATGCGCACAGAAGCGGGATATGGGGGAGATCAGACGATGGTTTTGCGGGTCCCTCCGGGCGCGGGGTGGATGTCCAATGCGTCATAGATTGCGCGCTGAGGCGGTTCGGCGCGGGTGGCCTTGCGTACATGCAGGGTGCGGCCATCGGCGCAACGGAAGGTGGCGGTGACGCGGTGCTGGCCGCCGAGGATCCGGCGCAGGGTGGACCAACTGGCGTGTTCCCCGCGTGCGGCCAGGCGGCGGCGGATGACCTGGACGAGTTGGTAGGCGATGACGGTGACGAACAGGTGACCCTCGGCGCGAATGGGCTTGCGGTGATAGATGGGGCGCAGACCGAGTTCGGATTTCAATGAGCGGAAGACGGCCTCCAGATCGGTGAGGGTGATGTAGGTGCGCCAGAGCGTTTCCTCGTCCCAATCGGTTTCGCTGCTGCGGAGACAGTAGACGCCCGGATGGGTGGCCATCGTGCCCGGGACCCAACGCCGGGTCCAGGTCACCCCGACCGCGGTATCGCCGGTTTCGTCGGTGGCGACCTGGACGTCGTAGTGTGGGGCGGCGCCGCGGCTCTGTTGCTTCAACCGCCCGATGCGCTGCCAGACCTGGGCGAGGCGTTTCTGAGTGCGCGGCCGGGACAGGCCTTCGGAGAGCCGATCCAGGGCCTGTTCGAAACGCTTCCCAAAGCGCTCGGTCATGGCCTGTTCCTTCTCGGCCCGTTGCTCGGAATAGCAGTACAAGCGGGCTTCCTGGCCATCCTCGTCTACCGTCTTGTGCAGATGCAGGTCCTCACCCGAGGCCGTCCGGATCGAGACCGCCGCCTCGGGATCGAACTGCCGGTCGCGTTGGCGGCTCACCACCAGATAGCGGTATCCAGCCTCGCGCAACCAGGCGACGCGCTCCTGGGTGGCGATGCCCCGATCCATCACCACCAGGGCGTCGCCGGGGGCTTGGAGCGCCTCCAGCATCTGCGGCAGGGTCCGATGCTCGGTCACGTTGCCGGCGAAGACCTGGGAGCGGCGCACGAAGCCGCTGCCATCGAGCACGAGGCCCAGGGTGAGGAGGGGACAATCCCGGCGCTTGTCCTTGGAATGTCCCCGCTGCGCCTGGGGTTGCTCCTCGGCCCCGCCCTCGAAGTAACTGTTGGTGAGATCGTAGAGGGTGACCGTCGGCCGCAGATCGAACAGGCTCATCGCCTGCTCGAACACGTGGGTTTCAATGGCGTCCCGGTGCGCCATCAGGGCGTCCGAGGCCCGGTACAGTTGCATCGCGCCCATGGTCTCGAAGTCGACCCCCAGCAATTCGCCCAGGCCGCTCGGTTCACGCAGCCAGCGGTGCGTCGCCCGTTCCGAGGCGGGGGCGGCCAGACGCCCGATAATCGATCCCGCCGCGGCGGCGCGCAGGGGGCCGTTGATGCCCAGACGTTGGAACAGTTCCCGCAGCCCCAACCGGTCCATCGCCCACAGGCCGGCCTGCTCCACGCCCACCGAACGCGGGCGCGTCAGTTCTAGCGAATCCACCTCCACGGTCACGGTCCGCGTCTCGGGGGCGGCGCCGGGGGCGGGGCCGGAGAGATCGGCTTCGCGGGCGATCAACTGGGCCGCGATGCGTTGGGCTTCCTGCTCCAGGGCGGCCGAATCGTCCGGGATGAGGGCGTATTGTCCGGCAAGCAGTTCCTCGATCCGGACGCACAACCGGGGCCAGTCCGCCTGCGGGATGTCGAAGTGCCGTCCCAGGTTGAGCAGGGTGCGCTGGCGGACCTTGGCGCCGATGCGTTCGGAGCGGACGAGGCGGTGGGAGAAGTAGTCCTGGCCGTTTTCGGTGCGGCGGGTTTGGGTACGTCGAACGAACATGGACCACACGATAACGGGCGGCGCAAGCGAATTCAACCCCAACATAACGAATATGGCACTACATTCGTCACCTCAACCAGGAATCAACAACTTACGGGCGGTTTTCGGCCCAAAATGCCGAAAATAGCCACCGATTAAGCGGCAAATGGTTAAACATGGGGTAACATCCATCGTGGCTTGGTTGGCTCTGACCCCTTCGGGCGGTTTCGGCTACGGGATGCCGGTCTGGGGCCGGCTGGGCTATGGCCTGACGGGGGCCGAGGGCGGCGCGATGAGCTTCGAGCTGGGCATCGATGCCGCCCGGCGCGAAAGCCCCGCGCAGGGGGGCGCGGAACACGGCGTTCAGGGCTGGCTCACCGCACGCTGGTAGAGCCGGCTTCAGGGCCTCGAATAATCGTCGTTGAACAGAGGGGAGGAATATTCCGCAATCCACTCCCCAGTGACGCCGATCGGAGGTTCGAGTAGTGAGTTGAAACGATGAATACCTCTGTTTTTCCTTTGGCTCCATCCACCTTGATCCGTCTCTTGCTTTTTCCGCTGGCGTTCGTCCATGCTTCGCCCTCTCCGGCCGATAAGGTCCCTATCTGCTTTCCAGTCGATCTCCTTCAGTGGGAGCACGATCGCCCTCCTAGTGCCACCACGCGGCAGGCGGATTTGAACGTCGGTGAACCCCGCACAGCACGTCTGATCTACTTTCTCCCACGTGACCGCCAACCACAGCCATTCATAGACGGAAAACTGGATGCGCTGATAAAAGACGTACAGCAATCATACGCGGAGCAGATGGAAAACCATGGGTTCGGCAGAAGAACTTTCAGGTATGAAACCGATGTCACCGGTAAGGCTGTGGTTCATCACGTGAACGGGGAGTTCGACGATGCGTACTATCACACGGACACTTTCAGCAAAGTCATTTGGACGGAAACGGCTGAACAGTTTGACCTGTCAAGGAATGTCTACCTTGTCGTGCCAGATTTAAGTACCGCAGTCGTCGACGGATACTGCGGGCAAAGCGCATTCCTCGGACCGGAAGGCGGAGCGGTAATTGTGCCCGCTCCCAACCGTGTCCTGGAAAGGGAACGTGGCTGGAGTTGTTTCAATGTTGCAGTTACCGCCCATGAGTTCGGCCACGCCTTTGGATTGGCACATGATCACTTCAGAAATGCCACGCGCACCCCGTCCTCATACCACACCGACTGGATGGTCACATCATTGTGTGCCGCCGGATGGTTGGGTGCCCATCGTTACTTCAATATTGGCCGCACCTATCCCGAAGCGGACGAACCAACCACAATTCGGATGCTCCCACCGCTCCCAGTTCCACCGCACTCTATCCGCCATCGCTTCGAGGTAACCGATTCTGACGGCCTCCATCAAGCGCAGCTGCACAACAGCACCGGTGAAGCAATTGATTGTCAAGCGATAAATGGCGAAAGCGCCCCCGTTGAATTTGTCACATCTGAAGTGACAGAAGCCCCCGGCAATGCGGTGACGTTCCGCGTTGTCGATGTGTATGGAAATGTCACGGAGCAACGATATTCAATCGACCTCACGGCCCTGCTTACCCCCGAGGTTGTGTCGATACCCGATGCGAATTTGGCCACAGTGGTTCGGGAAACCCTTGGGTTAGCACCAAGGGCTGCCGTCACGCAACTGGATATGTTGAGATTGAGGTACCTGGAAGCCTCAGCTCTCCAGATAACGGACCTTACCGGGCTCGAGCATGCGGTTAATCTGAAGGATTTGTCCCTTCGAGGGAATCAGATTCGCGACATCACTCCTCTGGCGGGATCGACGATCCTGGAAGTGTTGGATCTGAACGGCAACAGCATTTCGAATCTCTCCCCCTTGGCGGGGATGACCAACCTCTCTTCCTTGGCTCTAGACGGGAACTCGGTGGCGGATCTCTCGCCCCTGGCGAGCCTGACCGTCCTAGGAGCCTGCGCCGTAGGTCGATTTGCGACTTGGCGAATTTCGCGAGATGCCGATTGATCGGCATCGGTGACCGGGGAATGGGCGTTTTGGACGACGAGGCGCCGCTGGGTGCGCCACAGATGCTTGAATGGACCCCCTTGCGGCCTGATTTGCGGGCGGTATCCCGGTCATCAGGCTGCCTGAAGCCCCTGCATCCGCTTGACGTTCAATGCCAGACACACCAGATCCCACTCGCCCCTCACCTTGTTCAGGCCGCGCAGGCTGAATCGGCGGAAACCGAGCACCTCCTTGATCCACCCGTTGGGCGCCTCCGATAGCCATTTGCGTTGGGCGTACTGCGCCCGTCCCGCCTCCGTCGCCAGCTTCTCGGCCATGCGCGCCTTCGCCGGATGTTTGGCCGCGTCCACCGCGACCGCGCGTCGGCCCTCCCGGCCCAGAGCCACATAGCCGTCCACGCCGCGCGCCTCCAGCGCCTGCAGGTCGTCCTCGTTGCAGTAGCCCGCATCCGCCAACACCGTCTCGGGCCGTTCCCCATGGGTGGCCTCCACCTCGTCCACCAGCGGGACCATCCGGCCCTGGTCGTTGGCGTTCCACGACACCTCGGTAGCGACGATCAACTGGTTCTCTCCCTCCACCGCCACCTGCGCGTTGTAGCATTGCTGAAAACCCTCCGTCGAGGTCTTCATGATCCGGCTTTCCGGATCCGTGAAGTTGTCCTGCGCCTTCTCGTCCGGCTCCCCGTATTCCCGCTTGTAGGGCCGCCCGCCCTTCGGGTTGCGCTTCGAACCGGGCTTGCGTCCCCGCGCCTCGTCCGCCTCCCGTTGCCTGGCCTCCAAACGCGCCCTGGCCGCCCGGATCGCCGCCAGCCGGTCCTCCCGGCGCCGCAACTCCTCGGGCAACTCGTCCCCCCGAAACGCCTCCCCAAAGCGCGCATCCTCGGCCGCGTCGGTCTCCCGCGCCCGCGACAGCAACGCTTCGATCTCGCCCGCCAGACGCCGCTCCTCCTCCCGCATCCGACCGTAACTCATCGCCTTGCGCTTGCTGGCATTGGCTCGAACCTTCGTCCCGTCAATCGACAACTTGCCGAAGTTCGCAACGCCGGTCTCGCCCGCCAGACGGATCACCTCCACAAACAGCGCCTTGAAATCCGACAAATGACGGCGGCGAAACTCACATATCGTCCGATGGCTCGGATAATTCCCCGCCGCCAACACCCGAAACGCCATGTCCTCCTCCAGCTTCCGCGCCATCCCCCGGGACGAAAACACCCCCGTCGCGTACCCGTAGATCAGCGTCTTCGCCATCATCACCGGCTCATACGGCGACTTGCGACGACCGTCCCCCTCGTAAGGCGCGTAAAACGCCGTCAAGTCCAAGCCGTCCACCAGATCGCTCACATGGTGCGCCAGGTGCCCCTCCGGCAACCAATCTCGTAAATCCGGTGGCAACAACAGCGCTTGATCCGGTTGGTAGGGGCGAAATGTTGTCGGCATCCCAATATCCTCCCAATTGCGACACTATTATCTCATGGGATTCCTACGGCGCAGGCTCCTAGGTTATCTGGAGCTTTCCAACAACAGCATCTCGGATCTCTCGCCCCTGGCAGGCTTGACCGACCTGGAATATTTGAATCTTAACGGGAACTCGGTGGCGGATCTCTCGCCCCTGGCGAGCTTGCCCCATTTGGACACGCTTGAGCTATCTGATAATCCTCTCAGCGACCGCTCCACCAATACGTACATCCCTTTCCTCCATAGTCGAGGGGTTACCGTACGGTACGAGAAACTTCGATGGGCTCTGGACTTCACGCATTTCGCCAATGGAGGAAACATCGTCTCCTCACTGGTGCTGGTGAATGCGGGCGCCGATCCGGTTCGTCCCGCCATCTACTTCTACAATCAGCAAGGCGATCCCATCGCCGCCGAATCGATGCTGGATGTTCCGGCGGATATGGAGATCGGCAACGACGGCGCCCTGAGCCCCCGGACGGCCATGAACCCGCTGGGAGAACTGACGGTCTCCACCCACGGCCGGGGGGTTCTGAAGGTCGGATCGGTCACCGTGACGGCCGACGGTCCCATCGGCGGGGTCCTGCGCTTCGACATCCCCGGCCTCGGGGTCGCCGGGGTCGGCGACAGTCCTCCGGTCCGGGATGCCCTAGTCCCGGTACGCCGCCAAACGGACGGCATCAACACGGGGGTCGCGGTCCGCAACCGGGGCGAGGCCGCCCTTCTGGTGCGCTGCCGGCTGATGCGGGCCGGCGCCGTGCTCGAAGAGACGATGATCCCGCTTGCGGCCAACGGCCAGGACTCCCGGTTCATCGAACAGGTGTTCCCCACCGCCGATACGTCGGACTTCGTCGGGTCGGTGCGGTGCCTGACGCCCGAGCCGGGACTCTTCTCGGCGGTGGCATTCGAACTGGATGGTGTCAACCGGATCTTCACCACCCTGCCGGTGGTGCCGGTGCCGGCGCCACCGGCCCAGGACCAGGACGCCACACGGCTGGACTACACGCATTTCGCCAATGGAGGGGGCATCGTCTGTTCACTGGTGCTGGTGAATGCGGGCGCCGATCCGGTTCGTCCCGCCATCTACTTTTACGATCAGCAAGGCGATCCCATCGCTGCCGAATCGATGCTGGATGTTCCGGCGGATATGGAGATCGGCAACGACGGCGCCCTGAGCCCCCGGACGGCCATGAACCCACTGGGAGAACTCACCATCTCAACCCACGGCCGGGGGGTTCTGAAGGTCGGATCTGTGACGGTGGCGGCCGCCGGACCGGTCGGCGGAGTCCTGCGCTTCGACATCCCCGGCCACGGGGTCGCCGGGGTCGGCGACAGTCCGCCGGTCCGGGACGCTCTTGTCCCGGTGCGCCGCCAAGATGGCGGCATCAACACGGGCGTCGCCCTCCACAACCGGGGCACGACCGCCCTTCTGGTGCGGTGCCGGCTGATGCGGGACGGCGCCGTGCTCGAAGAGACGATGATCCCGCTTGCGGCCAACGGCCAGGACTCCCGGTTCATCGAACAGGTGTTCCCCACCGCCGATACGTCGGACTTCGTCGGGTCGGTGCGGTGCCTGACGCCCGAGCCGGGACTCTTCTCGGCGGTGGCATTCGAACTGGATGGCGTCCACCGGATCTTCACCACCCTGCCCGTGGTCCCGGTGGTCGAGGCGCCCTGACTCCCCGGAGATCGCGGGCGACGGGCAGGCGGCGGGCTGCAAGGAAACCACGATTCGTTGGCGCCTGAGGCAGATCTTCGCCGAGCACGACATTCCCCGGCAGGCGGAGCTGGTGCGGCTGGTGCTGTCGCTCGCCGAATTCGAGTGAGGGCGACGCTGCTGGCGTTGAGACCGGCGGCGGGCCGCGCATTGTTTCGGTAATTCTCGTCAAAAACCTCCAAGAACCCCTGCATATGGTAGGCGCGAAGAACGCGCCCGGTCCCGCAACATCCATCGTGGCTTGGTTGGCTCTGACCCGTTCGGGCGGTTTCGGCTACGGGATGCCGGTCTGGGGCCGGCTGGTCGGGACGCCGCGGTTCGGCGTCGGGACCTCCGAGTACGGGCGCGACTACCGGCTGGGCTACGGCCTGACGGGGGCCGAGGGCGGCGCGATGAGCTTCGAGCTGGGCATCGATGCCGCCCGGCGCGAAAGCCCCGCGCAGGGGGGCGCGGAACACGGCGTTCAGGACCGGCTCACCGCACGCTGGTAGACGGTGGCTTAAGGGCCTCGAATAATCGTCGTTGAACAGAGGGGAGGAATATTCCGCAATCCACTCGCCAGTGACGCCGATCGGAGGTTCGAATGGAACGGCGGCCCACAAGCATACGAACGATACTTGCCATCTCCGCGCTGGCCTTGACGCTAATTGCCCCTTGGGTGCTCGGGCAGGACCTGGACCGGTTCGCCGAAATTCGCATCCGCGCCGAGCAGGGTGACGTTGATGCCCAATTCACCCTTGGCAACATCTACTCCATCGGTCAAATCATGTTCGCCAACGGCCTGCGCGTGGGTCCGGAAAGCGATGCTGCCGAAGCTGTGAAATGGTACCGGCTGGCCGCTCGGCAGGGCCATCTCACTGCGCAGAACAACCTCGCGGCTATGTACGCCTATGGGCGGGGCGTTCCTCAGGACGATGCCGAAGCGGTGCGCTGGTATCGCCAAGCTGCCGACCAGGGTGAGGCCGACGCGCAATACAACCTCGGCCTCATGTACGAAAACGGCAGGGGTGTGCCCGAAAACCATGCCGAAGCGGTGAGGTGGTATCGGCTCGCCGCTCGTCAGGGGCTTGCCCGCGCCCAACATAACCTCGGTCTCATGTACACCTATGGACAGGGTGTGCTGCGGGACGATGCCGAAGCTGTGAGGTGGTATCGACTCTCCGCTGAACAGGGCCACGCTCCGGCCCAAAACAACCTCGGTCTCATGTATGCCAACGGCATCGGCGTGCTCAAAAACGATGCCGAAGCGGTGAAATGGTTCCGGCTCGCCGCCGAACAGGGGCTCGCCCGCGCCCAACATAACCTCGGTCTCATGTACGCCAACGGGAGGGCGTGCCGCAGGATGACGTGCTCGCCTATGCCTTATGGACCCTTGCCACCGCGCAGGGGCACGAACGTGCCAGCGAGTACAACGACATACTCCGGACGCGCATGACCGCCAACCAAATTGCGCGGGCACGTGAACTGAGCGCGACCCTTTTCGACATCATCAACTAGTCCGAAGCCATCGCTCATCGTCTCCAATCGATATCGGACCCGCAATCCCGGTCCGCCTGCCGAGGCTCTGGCAGGGCGGGCTCGCGGCTTTCACCGGGCGGGGCCGAAGGAACCGACCGAACATCCTTCTATAGAGAAGATCACGCTTGCCATGCGGAGTCGCGGTTGTCCGGTCCGCCGGAAAGGCGGCGATGGGGGACCGCGAAGAGCCACTGCGTCAACGGTTTTGCCGGGGGGCGGACTGTGGCCGGGTGTTCTGGATCTGTCCTCATTGTGACCGGGGCCACCAATACTGCGGGGACCGATGCCGGCGGAAAGCGCGCCGGCGCCAACGGCGGGCCGCCAACCGGCGCCACCAGCAAAGCCGGGAGGGACGGCTCGATCACCGCGACCGCCAGCGGACCTACCGGGAACGCCTCCGGCGCGTGACGGATCATACTTCCTCTGCTCCCTCCGATTCGGACAGTATCGATCCTGCGGAGCCTTCCCCGTCGGAAAACGGATCGGGACGCGCCTCCGGGGAGGCTCGATATGCCGTCCGCCCCGAATTTGAACCCGCCTGCATCATCTGCGGCCGTTCACGCCGCCGTTCACCGTCACCCCCTGTTGGCGGGAGTCCTCTGGAGAGGGAAACACCGTGATTCAGAAAGAGGACGAGAACGGGTGAAGTGCGGCACGGCCCGAACGGAGGCTGAATTTCACGCGCCGTTGAACCCTGGGCTCGCGGTCGAAGTGACGTGGACACCCGGAGAGCGGACCGGCTTGATGGTCGAGGGCGGGGACGCCGTGGAAGAGCTCGCCGCGGTATCGCGTGCGCGCGCGATACCGCCCCAGGAAATGGAACGATGATGGACGGCGATCAACTCCGCGAGGAATTCCGAAAGCTCATCGCGCAGGAGGTTCACGCCCAGTTTTCAGCCTACCGCGGCGCGGTGAATTTCCCCGCCCGACAGGACGCGGCCGGGATCGCCGCTGGAAGGCGTCAGAGGTCGAACGATGGATCGAGGCCCGGCGCGCCGCCTTCGCGGTTGAAGAGCGGGAGCGGCCACAGGGCGAACGTCTCGAAATGCTGGACGCCGCCGAAATTCGTCGCTTAACAGGCTTGCGCCATGTCACCGTCCTGGCGCTCGGAAATCGGGGACAATTCCCCCAGGCTATCCGCGAAGACGGGCGACTCGGCTGGCCGAAATCCGAGGTCGATTCATGGCTCGTCGCCCGTCAAGATCGGGCCGACGAAATAGCGGCCGACCGGGCCACCGCCATTGCCGCCGATGCGGAACGGAATCGATCACGACCCGGGTCCGGGCGATCCGCGTCCCGATTAGGTTCGCCGCTTGAGCCTGGCCGTTCTCTGGCGCCGGGCCGACAGCGCGCCGCTGGTCGCGTTTCGCGTGTTCGATGAACCCGGTCAGAGTTCCCGCTACCTTGCGGCGGTGTTTCCGCTGGTCTTTTTATTTTGCCCGTGTACGACGCGCCGTGAGTTTGCCTTGTATCGTACGTTACAAAAAAAAAGGCGCTCACCCGGTCATGTGCAACCCGACATTTCGGTGCCCGTCAGCGTACTGGTCACAGTGACCTCAAACTGACCCCAACGCGGCCACGGTCCCGATGGGGATGACGCAAGTCATTCAATCTAAAGAGGCTTAAAAGTCGGGACGAGAGGATTTGAACCTCCGACCCCCTGATCCCGAACCAGGTGCTCTACCAGGCTGAGCCACGTCCCGACGTCAACCCGATGATTCTAGCATAGCGAGTTGGGAGCGCGGGCCGTGAACAACTTCCAGGCCACGGCAAATTTGTTCTCAGAAGGAGCATGATGTGGGGGATGAATTTCGAGTCATTTTCAAGTAGTCGAAGACGCGGCGGGTATTGAACGAGAGTTGGCGCATGGATTGGGCGATCGATTGAGCGGGTTTTTGAAAGGATTTGAGAATACCGACGGCAAAGCGTCGGAGGCGGGTGATGTTTTCCGGGCCGAAGCCGGTGCGGATTCGACTGCGGTCCTCATCGTAATTCCAGTCGATGATGTAATGGACGCTTTCGATACTCCAATGACCGCGATTGATGGCCAGCAAGCGTTCGGGGGAGGTTTCGCCGGGTGAGCGGCTCGTGATGCCCAGCGCGGTTTCACAGGTGAGGGCGCCGGATTTTTTGTCGATGGATTCGCGCTCGATCCGAAAGACCTGCCCCAGGTGGGGAAAGTCGAGGTAGTGGTTGAGTGCGGCGCTGCACCAAATGCGCCGGGTTTCGATGCGGCCATGATCGGGCGGCGTGACCTCGACAAAGTCGGGTTGTCCGCGGGTTTGGAACTGCAATGCGATATCGCGTTCCAACGTCGGTTGGTTGCCTTTGACCGTGAAATGATAGTGCGCTCCCCGCTCAACCGAATAACGCGCGATCGCGCGTTGGGTCAGCAGGGCGTCGCCGGTGATGTCCTTGCCGGCGATGTCGCAGGTTTCAAGCAAGGGAACGGCCATGCCGATTTCGTTCGTGCGCTTGTGCTCCTCGCCGCCGGCTACAGGGAGGGTTCCCACTTTTTTTGGGTGTAGCAGCGTTTCGACCGATGCCCGACCACGCTCATGATGTGGGTCTGACGCCCGTCCGAGTCGAGGGCGTTCTTCATCGTCTTGCCATCCATGGCCAGCGCATCGTCCGGGGCGCCCCAGGCCCGATTCCACGCATTGAGCGCCCGGTCCAGCGCCCCCGGTTCAATCCGGATCAGGCAATCCCGAATCACAAACTCGCTGGGAACCACATAGCGGCCGTTCTCGGGCCGACAGCCAAAACGTTCGCGGGCTTTCTGCCCCAGGGCATCGGCCCAATCCGAGATGGCTTTATAGCCGTGCATGCCGCACAGCGTCGCGCCCGCCGCGATGCCCCGCACGACCGACAAGGGATGGCGCCGTCCCTGAGAGCGGCGCGGATCGGGAATGGTCCTGAAACACTCGGGGAGTTGTCGCATCTGTGCGGCATTGAGCATGATCTTGGGGGCTCCTGTGAGTTGAAGATGTTCCCGGCCAGGGTGGGTCAGTTGCCTGCGCGCATCACGGCGCAGGGGACGCACAAAGACAAGCTTCGGGGCATCGGCTTCGGCGCTGTAGCCGTCCCGGGTGCGCCGGTATCCCCGCGTCCGTCCCAGTTCCAACCAGTTCGACGCGCGATACACGCCGCCATGGAAGCGCCGGGGATCGACAAACGTTTCCAGCAGCAGCAACCCATGACCGAACCGTTGGCGCCAATCCGGGGCGGCCCGCCGCTCGAGCCGGGACAATACTCGCGACCCCACATTCGGCCGATTCCAGCCCGGCAGAATCAAAAAGCGGCTGTTGTTGGCGATCAGTTTCAGCCGCCCATACTGCGAGCGGAAGTCCCAGCCGATCCATCGATCCCGAACCCCGCACTTCAGCGCCGCCGCCGACAGGCTCAGTTGCGCCACCCACTGCCCGCGCCATGTCGCCACGTACCAGACCGTCTCCCCGATCTTCGCCAGCGCGCCCAGATAATGATGACGCCTCATCTGCTCCCGATACTGCGCTTCCTCGCTTCGCTCCACTGGCCGGACCTCGATCTCCGACAGTTCTGGGCTGGTTAATTCCGTCCACTCCATTCAGCGTGTTATACCGGAAACTCCCCGCGATGTCCAGCTTTCCCGGTTAAACTACTGAATTCGCCGTAGTTCACTGAAAGGACAAAATCACCGTGACTTCCAGGCCCCGCGCTTGATCCGGCGTGAGGAACACGCCGCTACGCGCGCGACGCGTGCCAACCACTCCAATCACCACCAATGTCTCGCGGTGATCCACTTTCAGGCCCCGCGCTTGATCCGGCGTGAGGAACACGCCGCTACGCGCGCGACGCGTGCCAACCACTCCAATCACCACCAATGTCTCGCGGTGATCCACTTTCAGGCCCCGCGCTTGATCCGGCGTGAGGAACACGCCGCTACGCGCACGGCGCGAGGTACGCGCCGTTGAACGCGCCGTTGCAGGGGAAACAGTCGGGACGAGAGGACTTGAACCTCCGACCTCACCCACCCCAAGGGTGCGCGCTACCAGGCTGCGCCACGTCCCGATGGAATGCCGGGGCGGAGACCCGATTCGGCCCCCGCTCCCCGCAATCCGCAGAATACCCCGAATTCGACTTCCATCCCCTGAATTTCACGTCTCGCCGTCGAGAATGGCCAAGATGTCCTCCAGACCGCTCCGGACTTTCTGGAGCGTTTCCTCGGGAGTGTCCAGCGCGTCCGGATCGACGCCGCGGCTGCTCATCCGCTTGCGGGCCCCCTCGATCGTAAAACCCTTGACGTGGAGCAATTCCTTGATGCGAACGACCGTCTCGACATCTTTCCTGCGGTACAACCGGTGCCCCGACTCCGTCTTCTTCGGGGCCAACCCCGAAAATTCGGTCTCCCAGAAGCGCAGCGTGTGGGTTTCGACGCCGGCGATTTCGGCGACTTCACCGATCTTGAAGTAGAGCTTGTCCGGGATCTCGGCCAATGTCCTAGCCCTGCCTCGCGCCATTCCGGCTTTTTTTCATGCGTCGTCTCTACTTCTTTCTCGCGTCTTTCCTACTTCTTCCGCGACTTCTTCGTTCTCTGCTTGATTATAATCGGCGTCCCCTTGAATGAGAATCGCTCCCTGATTCGATTGGAAAGAAATCGTTCGAATGAAAAGTGGAACTTTCGCGACGTGTTGGAAAACACGACGAACGTGGGGGGGGCCACGCGCACCTGAGCGATATACCGCACCTTGACTTCCGACGGAAGCCCGCCCCTATGGAGGTTTATCTGCTTCAGAAACTGGTTCAGTTCTCCGGTCCCGATCCGCCGGCCCCGCTCTTCGAAGATCTCGGCAGCCAGTCCATAGAGCTTGTCCACGCGCTGCCGGGTCTTGGCCGAAATGAAGACCATCGGGGCGTAATCCAGATACTTCAACTTCTCACGGATTCGTTTTTCGAAGTCGGCCGTAATGGTTGGTCCCTTTTCGACCAGGTCCCATTTGTTGACCGCGATAATCGTCGAACGTCCGGCCTCGTGCGCATATCCGCCAATGGTCGCGTCGATAGCGGTGACCGACTCGGTGGCGTCGATGAGGACAATGGCAACGTCGCTCCGCTCGAGATGTTTCTTGGCCATCGCCACGCTCAGCCTCTCGGCCTTCATCGCCGTACGCCCGCGATGCCGGATTCCGGCGGTGTCCACAAACCGGTACCGAATGCCCTCGCGCTCCACGACGCTGTCTACCGCGTCGCGCGTGGTTCCCGCGATCGACGAAACCATGGAGCGTTCTTCGCCGACCAGATCGTTCAGCAGAGTCGACTTCCCCGCGTTCGGACGCCCGATAATCGCGACACGCACCTCGCGGATGCCGCTGTCGATCTCCGCGACGGGCGGCAAAACCGCGGCCATGGCGTCGAGCAACTCCGTGAATCCCAGGCCATGCTCGGCCGAGACCGGAAACACGTTGTCGAATCCGAGCCGCGCAAACTCGCCCACATCGACTTCCTGCTTCCCCGAATCCACCTTGTTGACCGCCAGAAACATCGGGCGGCCTGAGGACCGCAACAGTCGGGCAAGGTCTTCGTCCGCCCCTGTCCGTCCGGCACGGCCGTCCACTGCCATCACGAGCAACGACGACGCTTCGATCGCCACCTGGGCCTGCTCGTATATTTTCCGGGGTATTTCGGACTCTTCTCCGGGAATGATGCCGCCCGTGTCGACCACCTCGAATTCGGCGCCGCCCCATTCGAGTCGGCCGTAAATGCGATCGCGGGTTACCCCGGGCTCATCCGAAACGATGGAACGGCGTTGGCCGACAAGGCGGTTGAAGATGGTGGATTTGCCGACGTTGGGCCGCCCGACGATCGCCACGAGAGGGACAACGGCGCGTGCGCCTGTTTCGGTTTTAGAAGGATTCGACACTGGAAAAACACGGCGGCGCGAACGCTGCCGGGCTGAACGGGACCGGGCTAACGGCCGCCGGCGATAGAGGGCAGGATCGAGATGGTATCGCCAGATTGGATTGCCGTCGCCAGATGGTCCCGGTCCTTGATGTTGTCCTGGTTGACGAAGATGTTGATGAACCGGCGGACCTGCCCGTTCTGGTCCAGGATCCGATCGCTCAACCCGCCGTATTCCGCGTTCAACTTCAGGAGGGCCTCTCCAACAGTCGCAGCCTCGACGGCAACTTCGCCTTGACCCGCGGTCAACGTCCGCAACGGCGTCGGTATCTTGACGTGCACACTCATCGTCTAGCCCTCCTCGGCGCCCATGGATTCGACTTCCATGGATTCTTCATCGAACCGGTCCCCGGCGTCGTTCAGTTCCCAACTCTGAACTCTCGCGACGATTCCCTTTTCAACCGATCCAATCATATAGGACCAGCCCGGCCATGCGTGGTTGAGATCGGTCTGGGACGGTCGCGACGGATGGTCCGGGTGCGAATGATAGATGCCGACGATATCCCAGGGACCGCCGTCCAGTTCGTGCTGAGCGGTCAGCATGTCCTTCGGGTCCAGTTCGTATCGATCCTCCGCGCGCTCGGTGTTCAGGTTGCGGCAGCGGCGGGCCGCCACGGCGACTCGTGCGCCGCCCTCGACGGCGCCGATTATGAGGCCACAGCATTCATGGGGATAGGTTTCCTCCATGTCGCCATGGATTTCATCGAGAACGGTCATGGGTATTCGAAGCACTGTTCCATTCGATCCGGGTCTGACTGAACACGCACGGATTCAACACCCGTCCGATTACAAAGGAGACATCATAAAGGTTTTCCGGGGGCCGGGCCAATCCCCTCGCCACAATTCAGCGTAAATGTCCAATTCTCCGAACGCCGCGGCCCCACTCCCGTCCCGGATTTTCGCTACACTGAACCGGCATGCTCGATTTTTTCTCTCCCAACGGCCTTCTTGCCCAAAAACTCGAAGGATATGAAGCCCGTCCCTCCCAGACGCGGATGGCCGAAATCGTGGCCGATGCGCTGGGCAACCGAACGCACGCGATCGTCGAAGCGGGCACCGGAACCGGCAAGACCCTGGCGTACCTGGCGCCGGCCCTCATGCATCGGCAGCGGCTGCTGGTCTCCACGGGAACCAAGGCCCTTCAGGATCAGATCTTCTACAAGGACATTCCGCTTCTCGAAAAGCTGCTGGATCGTCCCATACGGGCGGCCTACCTGAAAGGCCGCAACAACTACCTCTGCAAACTCAAGCTGCACACCTTTAATCAGGAGGGCCTTTTTACGCCGAATGAGCAGGATGGTTTCGAGGAAATCTCCGAATGGGCCGGTGAAACCGAAACCGGCGACCGGTCCGAGCTTCGCACCGTCAGCGACAGCGACGAACTCTGGTCGCGGCTCGACGCCAGACGCGAGCGTTGCCTGGGCTCGCGTTGCGAAGAGTTTGATTCGTGTTTCCTCACGCTGATGCGGCAGAAGGCGATGGAATCGGACATCGTCATCGTGAACCACCACCTGTTTTTCGCGGATCTGTCGATTCGGGAATCCGAGACGGCCCAGATTCTGCCCGACTATACGGCGGTCATCTTCGACGAAGCCCACGAACTCGAAGACGTGGCGACAGGCTATTTCGGATTCCACGTCAGCAACTACCGGCTGCAGGAACTTGCGTTCGATGCCCGCTCGACGGCCGAGGGATCGGAAGCGCGCATCGAAACCGACGTCGCGGAACTGATGCGCGAATCGGATAGTTTTTTTGGACGTTTCCTGCTACTGAACGAGGGTCGGCACCCCATGCCCGACCTGGCCGGTATCGACCGGATCATCGACGCTCTGGCCGACATTCGCAAGACGTTCAAACAGCAGCTCGACGCCGGGGGCGAATGGGAAAATCTGGCGCGGCGGGCGGGCGAACTTCAAGCCGAGCTTCAAGTATTCAAGGACGGCAACCCCGACAACTACGTGTCCTGGCTCGACCGAAAGGGGCCCGGCGTGTTTCTCGAAGCCTGCCCGATCGACATCGCGCCCCTGTTGAAGGAAACCCTCTTCGACAAGATCCCGACCTGCGTTCTGACATCCGCGACCCTGACCGTCGGGGGATCGACCGACTACATCCGGAACCGGCTCGGGCTGCGAGAGGCCGAAGGCGAGGCACTGTCCACCGAGTTCGACTTTCAGAAGCAGGCGGCCCTCTACATTCCGCATCGGCTGCCGGACTATCGAACCCCCGGATATCTGCCGAAGGCCGCCGACGAGATTTTTCAAATCCTGGAGGTATCCAAGGGGCGCGCGTTCGTTCTGTTCACCAGTTACCAGCAGATGCAGGCCTGTTACCAAATCGTCGCCGACCGGCTGCCCTACCCCACGCTATTGCAGGGGGGAACCAGCCGCAGCCGTCTTCTCGAACAGTTCCGCACCAGGGAAAACGCCGTGCTCTTCGCCACATCGAGCTTTTGGCAAGGCATCGACGTGAGAGGCGAGGCGTTGAGTTGCGTCATCATCGACAAGCTCCCGTTTCAGGTCCCCTCCGACCCCCTGGTGCAGGCCCGGATTCGTCAAATCGAAGAAGCCGGAGGAAACCCTTTCGCCGACTATCAGGTTCCGGCCGCCATTCTCCGGCTCAAACAAGGTTTCGGGCGGCTGATCCGCTCGCGCAACGATCGGGGTATTCTGGCAATTCTCGACAGCCGGCTGAGGACGCGCGGGTACGGCAAGTTATTCATGGCCAGCCTCCCCGACTACGCGATCGTGGACCGGGTCGATGGGCTCCGCGATTTTCTGAAGGGCGATTAGCTGCGGAGACCGGACATCGGCGGTGACCGACAATCGCCGTCCTCCGGCGCCGGTGGCAAAACCCTAGTGAGCGCGGAGTTTAGCCGGTTTGGGAACAGCGATTCCCCGCTTTGACTTGGGCCATGTTAGCGAATACACTTGAGGGGTTCGGAACCGACATTACGTTCGCCGATTGCCTTTGACCGCCGAAAACCCGTGACCACCGATAGCCCATCGAAACGATCCAGGGCCGTCGTTCTGATGAGCGGCGGAATGGACAGCTGTGTGACCTGCGCCATCGCCCACAAGAGCCATGAAATCTGTGCGTTGCATGCCAACTACGGCCAACGTACCGCGCAACGTGAATTGGAAGCGTTCGAGCGTCAGGCCGATTTCTATGGGATCGAGGCGAGATTGGTCGTGAATCTGGATTACTTCGCCGAAATCGGAGGCTCCAGCCTGACCGACCCCGGGATCGAAATCCCGGATGGAGATCCAAACCAACAAGACATTCCCAACACCTATGTCCCGTTCAGAAACGCGCATTTCCTGGCCATCGCGACATCGTGGGCGGAAGTCATCGGCGCGAAAAGGATATTCATCGGAGCGGTATCGGAGGACAGCTCAGGCTATCCCGACTGCCGGCCAGAGTATTACGAACGGATGAACGCACTGATCGAAGCTGGCACACGACCCGGAAGCGGGATTAGAATCGAATCACCATTGATCCATATGCGGAAATTCGAAATCGTCAACAAGGGTTTGGAATATGGTGCTCCGTTGGACCGGACATGGTCGTGCTACCGGCAGGAAGGCCCAGCCTGCGGGACTTGCGATAGCTGCAGGTTGCGGTTGGAGGCATTCGAGGAGGCGGACGCTATCGATCCGATTCCCTATGCTGTGCCATCGATCCGATCGCCTGTCGTGGGCAATTGATCGGATTGTCTATTTGAATATTCGCCGAAGTATTTGAGGATTCGCGGAAAAATAAGAGACGGAGGTTACCATGAAACTCGTCAGCCATATGTTGCCCTATCTCCTGCTGGTCCTTGCCTTCGCCATTCCGGTTCAGGCGCAAGGCACTGGCGAAATCACAGGTACCGTCCTGGGTTTTCAGTCCGAACCCCTGGCCGCCGCCATAAGAATCGAGATCGATGGAGAACTACGGGAATTTCCCACCGCGGAAGACGGCACCTATTCGGCCACCCTGCCCGCGGGCACCTACACCCTGACGCTTCTGGTCCAGCGGCAGGCGATCACCTCTGTCGAGGCCGAGATTCGAGCCAACCAGGAGGTCCAGGGAAATTTCGATCTCAGTTCCTTCAGCGATGAAGACCAGCAACGCGCGATCGAGATGCTGGAAGCGGGCGTCGACGCGGACGCGGTCCGGGCGGCCTTCGACCTGGGCCGCGCGGCCATGGAGTCCGGCAACTTCGACGAAGCGGTCGAACAGTTCACCGTGGCGGTCGATAACGACGACCAGCACGTGATTCTGGCCAATCTCGCACAGGCGCTTTCAGGTGCGGGACGGCATGAAGAAGCCGCCGAAAATTATCGACTGGCTCTCGTGCAGGACCCTGAAAACCCCATCTACCTGCAGAATCGAGGGATCGCGCTGGGTAATTCCGGAGACGTGGACGGCGCGGTCGAATCGATTACACAAGCGGCCGTGCTGGATCCTCTTATGGCGGGTCCGGGCCACTTCAACCTCGGAATCATCTTCATCAACCGCGGCCAGGTGGCCGAGGCGGTCGAATCCTTCCGAGACAGCATCGAAGCCGATGACACCTATGCCCAGGCGTACTACCAGCTCGGACTCGCCCTGGTGGGTGCGGCGCCGGCCGATGCCGTGGAACCTCTGGAGCGGTTTCTGGAACTTGCCCCCGACGATCCGAACGCGTTAACGGCGCAGGGATTGCTGGAATTCGCCCGGACACAATAGCTGCCGCGATACGGCCGGAAGAGCTTCTCCCGATGCACTTCCGGCTTGTTCCGGCCGCGCGACAACGTTCCAACCATGCTCAACACCAAAACGATTCACTTGATCCTGCTCGGCGTTATCGTCGGCTCGGCTACCGCCTACATCTATGGCAGCTACCAGACCCACCTGGAGCGGCAGGCCGCAATCGAAGCAGCGTTGAGCGCAAGAGCGGTGCCGGACACGCCGGAACATCCGGACTTTTCCGAGGAAGAGATGCTGGGCCTCTTCGCCCAGGCTCTCGCCGTCAGCCCTGACGATCCCGAACTGCTGTCGCGGATGGCGGCGTACCTGTTCGACATCGGTCGATACGCGGAATCCGTCGACTGGTTTACCCGCCTCCTGGAAATCACGCCCGACGATGCGACGACGCGGACACACTACGCGACGGCGCTTTACGGAAGCGGGCGCGTGGGCGACGCGATCCAGGAGTTTCAGCGGGCGCTCGAACTCGATCCGCTTCAGACTCTGGCGCTTCACAATCTCATCCTTGCCTACCTGGAACCTCCGCGTAATATCGACGAGGCCGCCGCGGCGCTGGGTCGACTCGAAAGCATAGATCCAGCCTACGAGGCCCTCCCGACGCTACGAAACCGTCTGGCGATGGCACGCACTGGCGCATGAGCGGCCTCATTCGAATCCTGCTTCTGTTGTTTATCGTGATGGCCGTGCTCTCGTTCGTCCGCAGCATCGTGTCTTCGCCCAAGACCGGCGGTGAAAGTGCCCCCGGACCGGACAATCCCGGTTCCGCCGGGGCCACCCGCACCGGGAAGCTCTTCAAGGACCCCGTGTGCGGCACCTACGTCACGTCCGAGGGATCCCCGACCGCCGTCCACGACGGCGAAAGCGTGTACTTTTGCTCGGACGACTGCCGGACCAGATTTCTGTCCTCCGAAGAATGACGAAATCGGAATTCCCCGGCGAATACCCTCCTGGCGACGACCCACGGCGCCAACCCACCGCCGATCGGGCCCCTATCGAAAGGAGCCTCCAGCACAGTAACGTGCCGACCCGGTTTGCGGCATATCCCGATGAAACCGACAGCACGGATCGCCCGGCAATCCAGAATAGAGCAGCCCGTGGGCGGAATAGCGCGGCCCGTGGCGGAATCGTGTGCGCGCGCGTTATCATGGTGGGTTGAAATCGGAGGAACAGGCGGTATGAGCACTGCGGAAAAGATGAAATTTCAGGCCGAGGCCCGTCAGGTACTCGATCTGATGATCCATTCCCTGTACACCAACAAGGACATTTTTCTTCGAGAATTGATATCCAACGCCTCGGACGCGCTCGATCGTCTCCGGGTGGAGTCACTGACCAGGGAAAACCTGCTCGGCAAGGACGAAATCTTCGAAATCGTCATCGAGACCGATTCGGAGGCGCGCACCGTCACTGTTCACGACAGCGGCATCGGCATGACCCGCGAAGAGGTCATCGAGAACATTGGAACGATCGCCAAATCGGGCACGCGCGAACTGTTGGAAACGCTGAAGGACAAGCCTAACGAACTGGCCGGCAAGTTGATCGGACAGTTCGGCGTCGGCTTCTACGCCGCGTTCATGGTTGCCGACAAGGTGTCGTTGCTGACGCGGCGCGCCGGTAAAGAAGGGGCGACGCTCTGGGAATCCGACGGCGACGGCGAGTTCACGATCTCGGAAGCCACCAAGTTCAGGCGCGGCACGTCGGTCACGCTCCACCTGAAGCCCAACGACGAGGAAAGCGGCATCGAAGAATTTACCGCCGAATACGTCGTCCGGCGCATCGTCAAGCAGTATTCGGACTTCGTCGCCTATCCCATCACCTTCAAGGCCGTTGGGAAGAAGGAGAAAGCGGACGCGGATCCGAAACCGATCAATTCGATGAAACCCATCTGGTCCCGTCCAGGCTCGGAAGTGACCGAAGAAGACTATACGGAATTCTACAAGCACATCAGCCACGACTGGAACGAGCCGTTGACGCATCTGTCATTCAAGGCCGAAGGGCGCATCGAGTACCAGTCGCTCCTGTACCTGCCTTCCAAGGCCCCGATGGATCTGTTCTTCGACAGCGGGAAGTTCGGACTTCACCTCTACGTCCGCAATGTTCTGATCATGGAGAATTGCGAGGACCTGCTTCCCCGCTACCTGCGGTTCGTCAAGGGCATGGTCGATTCGTCGGATCTGCCTCTGAACATTTCGCGCCAACGGCTTCAGGAAGACCGGCATATCACGCAGATCCGCAAGTGGATTACGAAGAAAGTCATCGACGCGATGTCGGACATGGCTCGTGACACCAGGGACAAATACGAGGACTTCTGGGGGCATTTTGGACGGGTTCTGAAAGAAGGCGTCGGCTTCGACTTCGGGAACGACGCCGGAAACGATTCCGGCAGCAAGGCCAAGCTCACGCCCTTGCTGCTGTTCGACTCCTCGGTTGGAAACGACAAGAAGACCACACTCGCCGAATACGTCGAACGCATGCAGCCCGATCAGAAGAATATCTTCTATCTCACCGGCGAATCGCGCGAAACGATCGAGAACTCGCCCCACCTGGAAGCGTTCAGGGAAAAGAAGATCGAGGTTCTTTTTCTGAGCGACCCGATCGACGAGATGATGGTGCAGGCGCTGTCCGAGTTCGAAGGAAAGGCGCTCAAATCCGTCGGCAAGGGTACCGTCGCCCTTGGCAGCGATGAAGAGCAGAATCAGGCGCGCAAGGACCTGAACGCCCGTCAGGTCGAATACCTCGATCTGATGACCCTGCTCAAGGCCAAGCTCGACAACCACGTCAAGGAGGTTCGTCTGACCAACCGGTTGACCGATTCCCCCGCGTGCCTCGTGGTCGCCGACGAAGACATGAGCCCTCAACTCGAACGAATCCTTCAGATGCAGGGCGGCACGGCGCCGAAGCAGCGGCGGATCATGGAACTCAACCCCAATCACGATATCGTCAAGAAGCTGAAGGACCGCGTCGACGGCGACAAGGACGACGAAGCGATCGACGACTTCGCTGAACTGCTTTTCGGGGGCGCCCTTCTGGCCGAAGGATCGGAACTGAAAGATCCGGGCCGGTTCAGCCAGGCCCTGTCCAGACTGATGACCCGCAACCTGTAGGCCGCCGATGATCGACCCCAAACAAGCGCGCGCGAACGCCGGCCGGTTGAAGGAAATCGTCCGGCTCCGGAAGGTCGACCCGGCACGGGCCGATGTCGACCGGTGGTTGGAACTGGACGCGCGGCGCCGCGCTCTTCAGACCGCGATCGATGGCTTGAACTCCGAAAAAAAGAAGATCGCCGCCCTCGGCAAATCCGATCCGGACTCGGCGCGCCAAAAGGGCCAGGAGATCCGCGAGAAATCCAGGGCACTCGACGCCGAGGCCTCGGAGGTCAACGAAGAATGGGCCGCCCTGATGGACTGGTTCCCGAACTTCATCGATCCCGAAATGCCCGAAGGCCAGGGCGAGGAGGACAACATCGAGGAGTGTGCCTGGGTTCCCGGCCAGGGATATCTCGACTCCGGAAAACTCGGCAGGGCGAACCATTCGGCGGAGTTCATGCCCTCGCGGCCGCCGCATTCCGGAGATATCGACTTCAAACCGCTGCACTATACCGAACTCGGCGAAAAACTCGGCGGTATCGACACGCTCCAAGGCGGCAAGGTTTCGGGATCCCGATTCGCGTACCTGCTGGGCGACATCGCGCTGATGCAGATGGCGATCCATCGGCTTCTGACCGATGAACTGCTCCGGCGCGGATTCACGCCCATGATTCCTCCATTGCTGGTTCGGGAGCGCTCGCTGTTCGGCACGTCGCAGTTCCCCGAAGGCCGCGATCAGGTTTACGAAATCAAGACCCACAACATCGAGGAGCCGTTGCCGCTGTTCCTGGTCGGATCGTCGGAGCCGGCAAACTTCAGCTACTTCATGGACCGGATGCTGGACGAAGCCGACTTGCCGATGCGGGTCTTTGCCGCGACACCGTGCTTCCGATCCGAGGCCGGATCCTGGGGCAAGGATGTCCGAGGAATCAAGCGCGTGCATCAGTTCGACAAAATCGAAATGAACGCGGTATGCACGCCGGACCAGTCGGCGGAGATGTACGGGCAGTTCCGGGAAATGAACGAATGGCTGATGCAGCAACTTGCCCTGCCCTATCGGATCGTCGACAAATGCACCGGCGACGCGGGCTATCTGGCAAGCTATCGCCAACGCGACGTCGAAGTCTGGATGGCGGGCTCGCAAGAGTTCATGGAAGTGATGACCGACACGAACGCCTCGGACTACCAGGCGCGGCGGCTCAATATCAGGTATCGCGGTAACGATGGAAAAGTGCGCCACTGCCACACCGTCAACGACACCGGATGCGCGATGGGGCGCATGCTGATCGCCATACTCGACAACTACCAGCAACCCGACGGGTCGGTCCGGGTGCCTGAAGCGCTTCGCCCGCTGATGGGAAAGGACCTGTTGAGTCCGGGCGCGACACCGGTTCCGTAGGCAGGCGGGCAAGGGCGGCGGGCAGGTGCGCGTTCTCAGGCGCGTTCCTCGCGCCGGTCGGGCCAGATGCCGCGAATGGCCGGGCGTTCACGTGATCGATCGCGGGAAGGTCTGGATCCGGAACTTCTCATGTCTTCCACATATGACGTCATCGTGATCGGCGGAGGCCACAATGGCCTCATTCACGCCGCATACCTCGCGCAAGCCGGCTGCAGGGTTCTGGTGCTCGAGCGGCGGCACATCGTGGGCGGCGCGGCGGTCACCGAAGAGATCGTTCCCGGTTTCAGGTTCTCGGTTGCGTCCTACGTCGTGTCGCTTCTTCGGCCGGAGATCATCCGCGAACTGAATCTCCACAGGCACGGTCTCGAAATCCTTCCCCTCGACGGTACGTTCACACCCCTGCCCGACGGGGACTACCTGTGGCGTCGGGGCGATCCGGAGCAGACCCGGCACCAGATCGCCCGCCATTCCACTCGGGACGCCGAAGCGTATCCCGGCTACGGCGAAGCGATGGCCCGCATGGGCCGTTTCGTCAAGCCGATGCTCGGCATGACTCCCCCCGACATCGAGGCGCCGGGCTGGACCGGCCTGCGGGACATCGGCCGGTTGCTGTGGCGGTTTCGCCGGATGCCGGCGGCGGACCGCGACAGCTTTCTGCGATTGATGACGATGAGCGCGGCCGATTTTCTGGACGACTGGTTCGAAGCCGACCCGCTGAAGGCCACCATGGCGGCCTCGGGGATTATCGGCACCTTCCAGGGGGTTCGTTCCCCGGGGACGGCCTATGTCCTGCTGCACCACTACATGGGAGAGATCGACGGGGTATTCCGTCGGTGGGGACTGCCGCGCGGCGGCATGGGCGGGGTATCCGGCGCCATCGCCCGGGCAGCTGCCGAAGCCGGGGTCGAGATTCGAACCGAAACGCCGGTTGCCCGGCTCCGGATGCGTCATGGACGCGCCACGGGCGTCGTCCTGGACAGCGGCGAAGAGATTCGGGCCTCAGCCGTGTCGTCGAGCCTGGACCCGCGCCGAACCTTCAAGCAAATCGTCGGCGAAACGCACCTGCCGGCCGACTTCGTGTCGGCTCTCGATCATTACCGATTTCGAGGTTCTTCGGGAAAGGTGAATCTGGCCCTGGACGGCCTGCCTAAATTCAAGTGCCTTCCCGAAGGATGGGCACATCTGTCCGGTGCGATCTCGATATCCCCCGGCATGGATTATTTGGAGCGGGCCTACGATGATGCCAAATACGGGGAGTTCTCCCGGCGGCCGTACATGGACATCGTGATTCCAACGTTGACGGACGACTCCCTTGCCCCGCCCGGAAAGCACGTCATGTCGTGTTTTGTGCAATACGCGCCGTACGCCATCGAGAACGGAAACTGGGACGAGCGAAGGGAAGAATTCGGACAAAACGCGATCGACACGCTATCGGAATACGCGCCGAATCTGAGAGAACTGATCGTGGGATCGCAGGTTCTGACGCCTCTCGACATCGAGCGAACCTTTGGACTGTCGGAAGGAAATATCTTTCAGGGAGAACTCTCTCTCGAACAACTCTTCTTCAATCGCCCCCTGCCGGGTTGGGCCCAATACCGCACGCCGATACCGCACCTGTATCTCTGCGGCTCGGCCGCGCATCCGGGAGGCGGGGTGATGGGCGCGCCCGGACGCAATGCCGCCCGAGTCGTGCTTGGAGAATTGAGTGGACGGTAAGGGGCTCGAACCCTCGACCTCGGCATTGCGAACGCCGCGCTCTCCCAGCTGAGCTAACCGCCCTTTCAGATGCCGCCGTCGGCGGCGTTTTTCATTATAGGATATTCCGAGGAGTGGTGCGCAGGACTCGACCGACCTGCCCTCAGAGTTGGGTCAGAACCAAGGGGCCGCCGACCGTTACGGCGACGGTGTGTTCGAAGTGGGCGGATGGTCTTCCAGACAATCATCGCAGAAGTCTGGATCAGTCCCTTCAATTACTTCTCCACAATTTGAACAAGTTGGTCCCAATAATATCTCCTCAAAATTACCTAAATTAAACGCTGCCCAGTTACCAAGATTAAAGGGAGTCATGACGCTCTCAAATCCTCCTCTTGCGGGCGCAAGGAACTGCGCCCCAGCGCTGACAGCGTCTCCGAGTCTTCGCGAGGAAAACCCGTGAGAAAGGCGCGATAGAAGACTCTCTCGAAAAACACAGAAGTTACAAGAAAAGAGTATCCGGCTGCGAATCGTTTTAACAGTCGGTGCCGGTCACGCGGTGCCCGGTCCGGGGTCACGACCATCCCTCGACCACGGCCCGCACCTGGATCAACTGCCCCACCACGGGCATGTGCACCCACGTTTCGACCTCGGCCGGCTCCGCCGCTCCACGAACGACCGAGGCATAGAGCGCGAGTTGCGCGGCGTTGCCCAACGCCTTGGCTTCCCATGTGTCGAAAGCGCCCGGATAACTCTTGTGATCGATGACGACGGCCCGGGCGCCGTTCGTGAGGAGCAGATCGATGCGGCCCGCCAGCCGCTGCCCGTCCCGTCGCCCGAAGACCGGCACCTCGGCGCGGATCGTCATCCCCGGGAACGCCGTCTCCAGATGGGCGAACAAACGGTCGCTCATCTCGACGAGGTGTTCAGGCCGGAGGCCGCCGACGCCCCACCGAGCCAGCGTTTCCGCCGCGCGGTCCCGACGTTCGCCCCGACCCCGCCCGGGGCGGTCGAAAGCCAGGAACGCGTGCACGGCTTCGCCCAACGCGGTCATGTCCGGACTGCCCGTGATCGGGATCCGCCCGCCGAGTTCGATTCGCGAAACCACCTCGGCCGAGGCGGCCCCCGACGGCTCCAGTGCGCTGGGCGCGATCCGGTAGGGCGGACGTTCCCTTTGTTCCTGTGCCTCGGGCACCCGCCAGGCCGTGTCGGGTTCCTCGACCCGCCACTCACGATCGACGGCCCTTGTTTCGGAAAACGGGATGGGGACCGTCGTGCCCCCGGCGGTTACGGCCAGGTCCGCTCCCGTGCGCGAGAACGCGAGGACGGGCTGTTTGTCCTTGTCGACGAGCAGATCCAGCCACGACAATCGAAGTCCTCTCTTCCCGAAGTCCCTCGGCGCCAGCACCAAGTAGTCGCGCGCCCGCGTGATACCAACATACAGAAGCCGCACGGTCTCGGCACGTTCACGTTGCTCGGCCCTCCGGTGTTCGTCCGTCCCGGAAGCCGACGCGTCGATATGAACATCCTTGGTCTGTCGACCGTACGGCCACGGCCAGAAACGCACCCACCGGTCCTTCAGCGGCCGCCAAACGTCGAAATCGCCGCCGGACTCGACGTTGAATTCGAATGCCGAAGGGGTCCGCCGAATTCTGTCGAGGTCGAAGAGCACCACCATCGGCCACTCGAGCCCCTTGGCGCGATGATAGGACGAGACGTTCACGGCGTCCGGGTCGGACGTGGGTGGCAACTCGTTGTCCAATCCCGCCGAATCGCCGAGCCAGGCCACGAGGCCGGCGGCCGTGGCCGCGCTTCGAACGGTCCGGGCCTCGTCCTCGTACTGCACGGCGAACGCGCGCAGGGCGTCGAGGTTGCCGATTCGGTCGAGAGCGTGGTCCCAGGCGCCGACACGGTCGAGGATGCCCGGCGCCGTTATCGCGACTTCGAGCGCCTCGGGCGGCGTCAGGGCCGCGAGCTCCGCGCGCCGGTCGTCCAGGGCCGCGAACACGGGCAGTTCCGAGGCGAGCGACCCGATTCCGTCCTCGGACAGGCTGTGCGCGAACCAGGACGGCTGATCCTTGGCGTCGTCGTAGAGATGCGCGATCTCGGCGATCGCGAGCGTGTCGCCCGGATCCACCAGGTAGCGGAGCGCGGCGATCGCAAGAACCGCCTCGGGCGTCTCCAGAAGCCCCGGGCGCGCGATCGAGACGCGGACCCCGGACACCGCCAGTTCGTCGGCCACGTCTTGGCAGTGCGCGTTGGTCCGGCAAAGAACGGCGATATCCGAACCGCGGATCGCGCGCATCGTGCCCAGCGCCTTGTCTTCGACGGGGTGGGCGGCCGCGTCGTCCAGCACGCTTCGGATCTTTTCGGCCAGGACGGTCATCGCGACGGCCACGGTTGCGCCGGCAATGCCCCACACCTCGATCGGCGCCGTCTGGCCATCGCCGTCGCCGCGATGGCATTCCTCGATTCGAGTGTCGCCGGGTTTGAAACCCAGGGTCTCGAACGCGGGACCGAACGCCCGGTTCGTGAAATCGACGAGTCCCGGTCGCGCCCGGTAGGACGTAGGGAGGAGTTCTCCACGGCCCCCCGATTCGGGAACGATCGTCCGGGCGGCTTGAAGGATCAGATCCGGATCCGCGCCGCGAAAGCCGAAGATGGCCTGCTTGGGATCCCCGACCCAAAACGACCGTTCGGCGACTTGCGAGACCTTCAGAAACAGGGCCAACTGGATGGGGCTGGTATCCTGGAACTCGTCGACGAAGACACGCGACAGTGTTTCCCGCAAGCGCTCTGACACCTCGGCGTTGTCGAGAAGACGAAGCGCCTCGTGTTCCTGATCGACGAAATCGACGAGGCCGTTCCTGGCCTTGTAGTCCGCGTAGGTTTCGAGCGCTTCGGCCGCGGTCCCATAGATCCCGCGAACGTAGGCCTCCAGGTCCGCGTGCAGTCGCGGATGCGCCGCATGCACCATCGCTCGGCCGACGACCGGTTGCACAAGGTCGACGCTTTTCTTTGCGGGTTTCAGTTTGGCCATCGCGGCCCACCGGCTCCAGGGCAGATCCCGCCCAGTCGCGAGAACGGCGGCGGCTTCGTCGACGCGTTCCTTGACGGCGGCCGTCGTCTGGGTCGGATCGCTGCTGTTCTTCAGGGCATCCCGGACTTCGGCAAGAGCGTCCCGAAGGCGGGCGTCGAGCGTATCGCCGGTCTCATTCGTCAGCGGTGGAAGGATGGCGCGGTAACCGTTCAAGGAGCGCTCCGCGTGATCTTCGAGCCCGGAGGGATCGATGTCGTTCTGGCGCACGATGCCGGCCAGTTCCCAAACGTGGTCCGTCCAATCCTCGATGTCCAAGCGTTGGGCGATGGGGATCATCTCGCCCGCGCGCCGTGCGATCGCGGCTTCCGCCGCGATTGCGAACACACGTCCCTGGTGTCCTTCCGGAATCACGTCGGTCACGGGCGAACGCCCGGCGTTCAGCGCGAAGTCGCCGACGATGCGCCCGAAAACCGAATTGACGGTGCCGACCCGGGCGGATAGCAGGCCGGCCGACTGATCCGAGTGTCCTTCGCCGATCAGCTTCGACCGGGCGCGTTCAACGAGTTCCGCGGCGGCCTTGTTCGTGAACGTCGTCGCCAGGATGGAATCCGGGGCCGCGCCGGCCGCGATCGCCGTCCGGATCTCCTCGACCAGGCGGAACGTCTTCCCCGTGCCCGCGCTCGCGATCACGATGTCGACGGGTTTGCGGCTTTCGGAATGCGCCGTCATGACAGTGCCTGCTTTCCGCAAAGCCGCCCGTAATCGCAGAAACGGCATGGAGGCTCGACAACGATGGGGTCGGCGGCGCTCCGGACCGTGTCCCCGGCGCCGGGATCTTTCGACTCGACGCCCGCGGCGACGACGCGGCCGGCGCCCATTTCTTCGATCTTCCGATTGCGGCTCTCGACAATTGCATTCCACACGCCATCGAGACCCAGGCCCTCGGTCCGGGATTCCACGGGAAACGGGTCCGAGTCGACGGCGAGCAGGCGGCGCTGCTTGATCATGAAATAGGCCGACGGCGGGAAGGCGTCCCTGTCATCGCGCTTCACGAGGCGCGCGTAGACGGCGAGTTGCACGGACCGCCCTTGGACGATTTCGTCTCGGCGGTAGCGGTCCCGGCTCGACCATTTGAGCTCGACGACGGCCGGATCCCCACGTTCATCGGTCAGTTCCACGTCGACGACGCCCACCAGGTCCGTCTGGTTGTCGAGGGAACACTCGAACCTGCGCTCGGTCGCGGCCACCGACAGCCCGCATTGGCCCAGTATCCGAGACAGCACCACGGCGCTTGAGATCGTGTTCCGGCGCACGTCCTCCTGATCCAGCCGCCGTCCGGGCAGCAGTAGCGGCGACCCGATCTCCGGGAGCACCGCGTCCAGGATTTTTTCGACAGCGCTCCGAATGCCGGCTTCGTCATCTGGCCGCGGACGGGCCAGAAATCGCGCCAGCACTTCGTGGGCGACGTTGCCCTTCAAACGGTTGCCTTCGGCCATGTCGAGGAGCCCGGTCTTCCGCAGGCCCACCGAATACTGAAGGGCCCAGCGCATCGGACATCCCAGCAGGTTCTCCAGGCTTGTTGCCGATTCCGACTCGCGTCCGCCTATCCGCTGCTCCGGAACCGTCCAGTCGCGGATCGGCCGCGGAAACGGCCGGTGTTCGGCACGCGCCGTCTCCCATGCGCGCCCGCCGAGCACCACACGCGCGCCGCGCCGCAGCGCGCGTCCGTCCACCATCGTCCGGTCCAAGCCGTCGAGGTTCGCCAGCTCGTGCCAAACCGGGTGCGTGGCGCCGGTCTCCGTCGAAGACGCGGCGGGCATGATCAGAAGCATGCGGTCGTCGACATTGAGGAAGGCTCGCCGCTGGGCGTCGAGGCGCAGCGCGGTCATGTCGTCTCGGGGTTGGAGCGAGGCCCCGGCCGCGGCCAGCTCCTCTTGTTCGGCGTGGGTCCATGGGTCAAAGGAGGCCGCGGACCCCGCATCCGAGAAACCCCACCACAGGACGGCGGGCACGCGGCCCCAGATCTGCGAGGCATCGTCGACCGTCGTCCAGGGAGCGGCGTCGGCCACCGCGTCGGGCCGTTCAATGCCCTGGGCGATCACGGCATCGATCATGCGGTCGAGTTGCGGCTTGGATATCGGATCGATCCCGGAATCGGCGATCGTGGCGGCCAAGTCCGACGCGACCGAGGCGGCCTTCATGTAGATCTCGTCTCCGCTGGCCGCACCTCTCTTGAATGCCCATCGCTCGACCTTCCGACAGATCGCGTCGGCCACCTCCGCCGTGACGCCCGAGTCCCGGTCGAACCGTTCCGGCTCGAGCCATTGCCTCCATTCGGTCACGGACTGCCGCGTCCGCTTTATTACCTGCGCCTTGTCCAGACCCTCGTCGGAAAGACCTTCACGGAGCCGGTCGACCGCCTTGTCCCACGCCGCCCGCCATCGCGCGCCGCCCGTCCCCGGAAAGTCCCGCAAGACGTCGGCGAAATACCGACCGATCCGATAGGGAATCGGGGAGCCGCGCATGACGAGGAGTTCGAGCACGCGCTCGGCGTCGAGGGGCCGCCATGCGGTTTCGAAAGCGAGAGGCAGCGCCTGCAAGGCGCCGCGGAACGGCGAGCGCTCGCTGCCGCCCGGCTTCGGCAGTCCCAGCCGGTGGCACGCCGCGTCGAGAATCGTCGCGTTACCCTGCCGGATGATGACGACGTCGGTGTTGGCCTCTCGCGAGGCCGCGAGCTTCTCGCCAGCCGCGAGCCATTCCGCGGCAATGTCACCGGCCGCCAGTGCGTTGTCGTACCGGACAACGGAGAAGGTTCGATCGCCCCTCAGCGCGCCGGGTTTTCGACCGGAGATCAGTGCCTGCACGGCGGCCAAGTCGCCGGACGCTCGGCCGCTTTCGGCGGGTGCGCGCACGACGTTCGTGCCGGAAGCCGCCAACGTCTCGATCAGGCGCCGCCAGATGAGGGGAAGACGTTCGGGATCATCGACGAGAGTCAGTTCGGCGATCGGGTTCGCGCCGTGGACGCGGGTCAAGATCGAGCCCGCGCGATCGGCAAGCCCGGGTGCGAGCGTCAGCTCTTCCAGGACTTCCACCCGTGCAAGGACGGCGAGCCTCTCGCTCCTCCATGACCGGGACGCAGGCGACCAGCCGGCGGACGCCAATTCGTCGCGCCAAAGGAGAAGCAGGCGCGCGGTCGCCCATGCGTCGGCGGTGAAGGAGCGGGAGAAGAAACTGCGGCTGTCGTCGATGGCGCGCAGCCGAGCCGCGTATTGGGCGATTCGCCGGGCCGGGGGCGTGGCCGGACCGTTGATACCCAGCCGCGTTTCCAGCAGGGCCAGCAACCCCGCCGGACCGACGACGGCGGCGTCAATGGCGTACGCGCCGCCGCCCGGCGTTTCGGGACATGTCGGCCCGTCCAGGTGCCAGCCGAAGACGATCTTCAAGAGCCTTCTGCGCTGACAACGCAGCCGGTTGTCCAACCGAGCCACGGCCGGCTGACCGATTCCCTTGTCGTCATCGGCCTTTCGTGAAGCGCATTAAACCGTGACGGCCACGTCGTACGCAGGCACGCGACCGAGCCTGTGCGCCAACCGATCCTGTTCCCTTTCCAGATCGTACTGGCACTGAAGTCCCATCCAGAACTCCGGAGTGTTGCCGAAGAAGCGCGAGAACAGCAGGGCCGTCTCCGCCGTAATGGACCGCTGACCATGGACGATCGCATGGATCCGGCGCGCATCCACTCCGATCGCTTGCGCCAGCCGGTACTGGGTGACCTTCATCGGCACCAGGAACTCCTCATGAAGAATCGTCCCGGGATGAATCGGCGGCAGCTTCTTTCGACGGCGACCACGCGCCGTGGATACGCTCATGTCGTCAACCCCTTTTCCTTCGGATTCTCGCGCACTTCAGTGGTAGTCCACGATCTCCACTTTGTGGGCATTGCCTCGTTTCCAGAAAAAACAGATCCGCCACTGATCGTTGACGCGGATGCTGTACTGACCTTTTCGATCTCCGGAAAGCGCCTCCAGACGGTTCCCCGGAGGCCGTCGCAAGTCATTCAAATCTTTGGCATTGTTCAAAATCATCAGTTTGGCCTGGGCGCGCCGCTGGATGTCCGCGGGAAATCTCCTGCATCGTTCTCGGTTTGCGACAGCCTGGGTGTCGGTATTTCCGAAACTCCGGATCACGCCCTACCATAGTGTGATCCACTAATAGCGTCAAGAACTATTAGCGCCCGAAACCACTATCCAATTTCGGCTGGTGAAAACAACGTTGTGGATTGAAACCCGACTCCCTCGCCATACAATGCGACGCTCCTGGTCCGGGGAACGAGGTCGTTCGACATCGATCACGAATGCCCGGCGCGTAGCGGCGCGTGCCTCGCGCCGAATCGAGCGCGGCAGATCTGAGGGTTTCTGATTGAACTGGAAGATGGCGCGGACCAAGTGGGGGCCGAGCGCAGGACTTGACCGGCTTGCCCTCAGAGTTGGGTCAGAACCACGGGACCGCCGGCCGTCACGGCGACGGTGTGTTCGAAGTGGGCGGATGGCTTTTCGTCCATCGTCACGACGGTCCATCCGTCTTTCAGAATCCGGACCTTCTCGGTGCCCAGGTTCACCATGGGTTCGAGCGCGACAACCAACCCGGCTTGCAGTCTGGGGCCCCGGCCGTTCTGCACGTAGTTGAGGACGGGGGGGTCTTCATGCAGGTTGCGGCCGATACCGTGACCGCACAACTCTCGTACGATCCCGAAACCGTGGGGGACGATAGCGCCTTCGATCGCCGCCGAAATGTCCGCCAGATGGTTTCCCGGACGCGCCTGTTCGATGCCCTTGTGGAGCGATGTCTCGGTCACCTCGAGCAGCTTCCGGATTTCAGCGGAAATCTCGCCGACCGGAACGGTCATGGCATGGTCGCCAATGAATCCGTCGTAGGTGACTCCGAAATCGATCCCGATCACGTCGCCGTTCTTCAGAATCCGTTTCCGGGAAGGAATCCCGTGAACCACTTCGTGATTTATCGAGACGCAGAGCGACCCCGGAAACCCACGATATCCCTTGAAGGTCGGACGGCCCTTTCTCTTGAGCGTCTCTTCTTCGGCGATCCGGTCGAGGTCGTAAGTGCTGACGCCGTCCTGGCAGTTTTCACGCACGATCGCCAACACCTCGGCGTCGATTTGCGCGGGGACCTTCATTCGCTCGATTTCCTGCGGGGACTTTAGCTGAATCATGAGCCAAGGCGCCTTCACGGCAACCCGGCCCGGACCTGCCGCCGAGCCTGGGTTATCCGTCGTCGTGAACGGAATTCAGTCTCCATTCGCAATTCCAGATGATTCTAACAGGGTATAATGGCCCGTTACAACGGAGGATGGGGCCGATGGCGGAGAAGCAGTTAACAGGAACCAGCGTCATTTTAGCCGTGCCCGGAACGCAGTTCCGCGAAGAGGAAGTCTTCGAGACTCAACGGATTCTCGAAAACGAAGGAGCGACGGTCGTGGTCGCCTCGACCGAGGCCGGCGCCTGCCGCGGCATGCGCGAAGGGTTTGTCGAAGCCACCGTTGCGATCGAAGACGTCATCCCCGAGGAGCATCGAGGCCTCATCGTGGCCGGCGGTTCGGCGGCACCCCAACTCTTCTGGAAGAACAAATCGCTGGCTGAACTGGTGTCGGCGATGTCGGAAGCCGGCAAAGTCGTCGCCGCCATTTCACTGTCAACCGTCGTGCTTGCGAAAGCCGGGATTCTCGAGGGCCGGAACGCCACCGTCTACCACCTGCCCGAAGCGATCGAGGCACTCGAGGAGGCCGGAGCGGCGTACGTCAAAGACAGACTGATTGTCGACGGCAAGCTGATCATGGCCGAAGGTCCGGCCGAAGCGCGTCCGTTCGCCCGGGCCATCGTCACGGCTCTGGCCGGATAACGCGCCGGGTCTTGCCGCGGCCCCCGGTCAGCGGCCTCCCGGCTGTTGATTAATTGACCGTACCGGAGGTCGACTTCTGTTCGACCACCCGCAGATTCAGCTGCAATTCGCCCACCACCCGGTCGGAAAGAAGGATTCGAACCGTGTAGATCCCGGGTTCCTGGAACTGGACGTTCGTGAAAAACGTGACGTTGTCGGCGTGTCCCCCCCGGCCGATGGTAAACGTGGCGGGATGCGACCGCACCGATTCGATCCCCGAGGGGCCCACGATACGGATTTCGGAAGTGAACGTTCCCTGCCCTACCCAGCGATTCAGAACGGCAAACTTCACGATGGTCGCGGGAAACCGGGGCAAAAGAATGTTCTGAAAGATGCCCATCAGAGACATCTTGTTCCCCATTTCAATCCGCACATCGTCACAAATGAGCGTGTAGGCGAGTTGGGCCTTCGGTTTCTCCGCCATGCGTTTACCGTCCTTTCAGTGCGTCAAGCAGTCGTTGGTGAATGTTGTCGAATCCGCCGTTGGACATGACGACCAGACGATCGCCCGCGAGAGCGTTCCGCGTGACGAAATCCACGATCTCGCCGGTCGTACCGAAACTGTGCGCGGCGCCGCCCGTTGACTCGATCGCTTCGACCATCGCTCGAGGTCGAATGACGTTTTCCGACTCGAGGTGGGCCGTCGAAAACGGCGGCGCGACGATCGCAATGTCCGCTTCCCGGAGCGCCCGGGCGAAGCGGTCTTCGAATATACGCCGCCGTGCAGTCTGGGACCGCGGCTCGAACACCGCCCATATGCGTGCCTCGGGAAACTGTGCGCGCAGACCGCGCAACGTTTCGGCAACCGCCGTGGGGTGATGCGCGAAATCGTCGTAGACCGTGACGCCGCCCACTTCTCCGCGAACTTCCAACCGTCTCCGAACGCTTTTGAACACTTCGAGTCCCGCCTGCATTTCCTCGGGGGTCAGACCCACCTCGTTTGCCGCCACCACCGCGCTCAACACGTTCTTGACGTTGAACTCGCCGATCAACCGGGTGCGGAACCGATGCCAGTGCCGGCCGTCGCGGACGACGTCGAAGGCCGTGCCCCCGCTGTCGATTTCGATACCGTCGGCCCGCCAATCTCCGGACTCGATCCCGAACGTCGCCACGCGCGAATGAAGGCCGTCGAGCAAGTCAGCCACCGCGGGGCTGTCGGTCCCGGCCACGATCAGGCCGCGGCCCGGGACGGTGTTCATCATGCGCCGGAACGCGAGTTTGATTTCGTCGAGGTTGGAGTAAATGTCCGCGTGGTCGAATTCGATGTTCTTGACCAGTGCGATCCGTGGAAGGTAGTGGAGAAACTTCGGCCCCTTGTCGAAAAACGCCGTGTCGTACTCGTCCCCTTCGATGACGAATTCCTTTCCCTGTCCAAGTTGGAAGCTGCTTTGAAAGTTTTCGGCAATGCCGCCGACAAGGAAGGAAGGGCGCCGCCCCGCCGAGGCGAGCATCCAGGCCAGCATTGCCGTCGTCGTCGTCTTGCCGTGGGTTCCCGAAACGACGATGGAACGCTTGCCGCGGATAAAAAGCTCCTTCACCGTTTCAGCCATCGAGGCGTAACGAATGCCCTCGTCCAACACATACTCGACTTCAGGATTTCCGCGCGACAGAGTGTTGCCGATCACCACCAGATCGGGCCGGGTCTCGCGGATGTTGTCGGGCGAGAATCCCTCGAAAACCCGGATACCCAGTGACTGCAGAAATGTCGACATTGGCGGATAGACCGCGCTGTCCGACCCGGACACCCGATGTCCGCATTGCTTGAGCATGCCCGCGAGCGAGGCCATCGCCGTGCCGCAAATCGCCGATAGAAAGATGTTTCGATGCGCTGTCTTCATTTCCGGTCGCGAAGCGGGAGTCAAGCGGTTCGAACAGCGGGTTCCAGAAGCCGGAAGGTTGGGTCGCTACCGCAGGATATTTCCGCCTGAACGCCGAACGGGACGATAGCATTCGGTTTGGAGGAGTGTCCAGTTGGAAACCCGAACATGATGGGTACGCCGAGGTCTCCGACGAGGGATTGAATGACGCTTTCGATCGAGTACCCCTGTTCCGGGTGCTGCTCGCACCCGACCATTTCGCCGAACACGAATCCCCGTACCGTGTCGAGCTTCCCGGCCTGTCTGAGTTGTGTCAGCATGCGGTCGATCTGATATGGCCTCGCGTCGATGTCCTCGAGGACGAGTATGGAATCGCGCGTGTCGATGGCCCACCGGGTCCCCAGGGTCGACACGACCAGCGACAGACACCCCCCGATGAGCCGCCCCTGGGCCTTGCCCGTCCGAATGACCTCGCAGCCGGAAGTGTCGAACCTCACGGCTTCGCCATCGACCAACATACGCATCATGAGATCCCTGTCGTAGCCGGCCGGTCCCATGGGCATCGCGGTCGCCACCATGGGACTGTGAAACGCCACTACGCCGGCCCGATCGAATGCGGCCAGCAGCATCGTGATGTCGCTGGCCCCGCAGAAAACCTTGGCGTGATCGCGCAATTCTTCGGGTTCGAGCGCCCCCAGCAAGTGGCCGCTTCCATATCCGCCGCGTGCGCAAATCATTCCCTGGACGCCGTCGTCCCGAAGCATTTCACGAAACTCGGCGATTCGCCGTTCCACGCCGCCCGCAAGATAGCGTTCATTGCTGTGAATGTCGTCTCGAAACCGGGTTCGGAACCCCATCGATTCCAATTCTCGGACTCCCGCCCAGAGTTTCACGGCCTTGACTCCGCTGGCTGGCGCGAGTATGCCGAGGCAATCGCCGAGCCCCAGCGCCGGTGGCTTTATTAGTGGTTGCGATCCCATGCGTCCGTGTTGACCAGATTGGGCGGGCGTTTCCCCCCAAGGCCCGCGATCAGGTTTTCGCCCGCCATCATGCACATTCGCAGGCGTGTTTCATGGGAACCGCTGGCGATATGCGGCGCGAGAACGGCATTGTACAACGTGAGCAGTTCGGGCTCGATTTCCGGTTCGCGTTCGTAGACATCCAGCCCCGCCCCGGCGATTCGTCCGGACCGAAGAGCGCGAACCAGAGCCTTTTCGTCGATGACGGGCCCCCGCGACGTGTTGACGACGATACTCTGGGGTTTCATCAAGGCAAAGGAGTCGTCGTTGAGCAGGTGACGCGTTTCGGGCAGAAGGGGAACGTGGATGCTGATGAAATCCGATTGCGCGTACAGTTCATTCAGAGACAGCGGCGCCGCCCCGAGTTCGGCGACAACCGCCTCGGGTATCGGGTAGGGATCGTAAAAGACCACTTTCATGCCGAAGCCGCCGGCCCGCCGTGCCACGGCCTGTCCGATGCGGCCCATACCGACCAGACCCAGCGTCTTTCCGTATACATCGTGACCCAGAAGCATCCTCGGGCCCCACGCCTCGAAACGGCCATCCCGTACGAACCGGTCCCCTTCGACAATTCTCCGCGCCGCGGCCATCAGGAGTGTCCATGCGAAGTCGGCGGTGGTCTCGGTGAGGACGCCCGGAGTATTGGTGATCAGGACCCCGCGCTCGGTGGCGGCGGCGAGATCGACGTTGTTGAAGCCGACCGCCAGATTCGCGACCAGCTTGAGCCGCGGGCACGCATCCAGAAGGTTGGCGTCGATTCGATCCGTGAGCAGGGCCAGGAGCCCGTCGGCATCCCTGGCCGCGGCTTTCAATTCACTGGGCGTCAATACCCGGTCGGTGGGGTTCCCGGCCACTTCGGCGTGCTTTTTGAGAACGTCGATGGTTTCATCGAAAATCCGGCGGGCGACAAAAATCTTGCTCAACGCGTCCTCCGCCCCGGTCCGCCCGCTGCCTGAAATCGGGCGTCGGCCGGGGTATCCCCACCGTGCATCGGCGCGGGCGGAATTGTCAAGGCGTCTTGGAATCGGGCCCGAGAACGCCATGGGGTTTTATAGTGCTGTTTGGGATACACTTAAGGGTTCCTAGCTGCTACAATTTTCGGGTTTAGTGGCGAATACACCGAGAAGACAGGAGTTGGACGGATGAACCGATTTTCGCTTGCAGCTATAGCCTTGCTCGTTCTGGGCGCATGCGGAGGGGATGAAGGCGCCCCTGGAGATGAGGGTGCGGCCGGACCGGTCACCACCTTTTTCGAAAACGGCAACATCATTTTGGGGAACGGCAACCCGATGATCGAGAATGGCGCGATCGTGGTGACTGACGGCGTCGTCACCGATGTGGGCCCGCTCGATCAGGTTGAACATCCACCGGGGGCCGATCGCTACGACATGTCGGAACACACGGTCGTTCCCTTCCTTGTCAACCTGCACGGGCACGTCGGCTACCAGAGAGGAACGAACTTTGGTTCCCATAACTACAGCCGCGAAACGGTGTCGGTCGATCTGGATCGCTCCGTCTACTACGGGGTCGGCGCTGTGGTCGTCCTGGGCACCGATATCGACGATACGGCGTCGATCATCCGCGATGAACAGGCCAGTGGACAGAACAACACGGCGCGTATCTTCACCGCGGGTCGGGGAATCACGGCGGTGAACGGGTTCCCAAGCCGGCGCGCTGGCCTGGGCGATGTTCCGATCCAGGTGGGCAACGAGGATCAGGCTCGTCAGGCCGTCCGTGACCTTGCGGCCGACGACGTGGATTTCATCAAGATCTGGGTCGATGACAATCGCCAGGTCAGCGGCCGTGTATTCCGGGGCGGCCAACTGGTCAACAACTTCAGCAGCAATCCCAAGCTTTCCTCCGCTCTCTATGGTGCCGTCATCGACGAAGCCCATATGAACGACATTCGCGTCGTCGCGCACTTGCGTAGCCTGGCCGACGCCAAGGCCCTGGTGGCGGCGGGAATCGACGGGTTGGTTCACAGCGTTCGAGATCGGGCGGTCGATCAGGCCTTTATCGATGCCATGCTCGAAAACGACGTGTTCTACGTTCCGACGCTCATCAGTCACGAAGTCGAGTTCGTCTACGGCGACGAACCCGATTGGTTGGGAGAAGGTTTTCTGCGCGAGAGCGTTTCCGGCGCCGTCATCGGCCGCCTCAGGTCCAACGCCATCGTCAGGGGCTTCCGCGACAACCTGAACGCGGGCACACGGCGGCAGGAATTCGACAACGCGATGGAAAACTTGAAGACGCTCTACGACGCTGGCGTCCGCATCGGTTTGGGGAGCGATTCCGGAGCGGCTGAAAAATTTCCGGGTTTCTTCGAACACCTTGAAATGGAGTTGATGGTGAGGGCCGGCCTGACACCGGCCCAATCCCTTCAGATCGGCGTGCAGAACTCGGCCGAGATTCTTGGCGTGGACGACTTCGGCCCGCTCGAGGTTGGAAACATCGGCAACTTCACGATCGTTCCGGGCAACCCGTCCGAGGACATCCGCGCCACACGCAACATCGCCGAGGTCTTCTACCGGGGCGTAGCGGTCGACCGCTCCACGATGATGACCAACTTCACGAACTGAACCGCGGAGTGTTTGCCAGAGAGCCTGGAAATCGGTTGATTTCCAGGCTCTTTTTTTCAACTGTACGATTGATGACGCGATTTCCCCTCCGATCGAGCCGACGCCGCCGAGAACGCTTTCCCAATGAAGCAAACCTCCCTCCATGAAGTTCACGTTAGCAGCGGCGCCCGGATGCGTGATTTTGCCGGCTGGTCGATGCCCGTGGAGTATTCCGGAATCGTCTCCGAACACGAGGCGGTGCGCTCCGCCGCCGGGGTCTTCGATGCCGGCCATATGGGAGAAATCGAGGTCGAGGGGCCCGAAGCCGAACGTTTTCTGCAGTTCATGATGACGAACGACCTGAGCCGCATCGAGGATGGACAGGCCCAGTATTCGGTCCTGGCCACACCCGAGGGCACGGTCGTCGACGATTTGCTGATCTACCGGAGGACGCGGGAAAATTTCATGCTGGTCGTGAACGCGGCCAACGTTTCGAAAGACCTCGATTGGTTGCGGCAGCACAACCATTTCGACGCCCGCATGAGTAACATCAGTGACCGGACTGGGTTGATTGCCATCCAGGGGCCGAAGGCATTGGATTGCCTGATCCACCTGTCGGGCGCGGACCCGGCGGATTTGCCCTATTACCGCTTTGTCGAAACCACCCTGGCTGGAGTAAACGGTATCTTGTCGCGAACCGGCTATACGGGTGAGGATGGATTCGAGTTCTACTACCCGCAAGGCGAGGGGCCGAGGTTGTGGGAGGCAATTCTGGATGCGGGAAAGGGTCTGGGAGCACGGCCATCCGGTCTGGGCGCGCGCAATACCTTGCGTCTCGAGGCCGGCATGCTGCTCTATGGAAACGATATCGACGATTCGACGACGCTGTTCGAGGCCGGTCTCGGCCGGATCGTGCGGCTCGATTGCGGAGACTTCGTGGGACGCGAGAGCCTTCTGGCCGAAAAGGCGGCCAAACCGAAGCGAAAGCTGGCCGGGTTCCGGATGCTCGGCCGTGAGATTGCAAGGGATCGCTATCCGGTTTTTGTCGAGGGCCGGGAGTGCGGCCATGTCACCAGCGGCAGTCCGTCGATTACGTTGAAGAAGAACATCGGTCTGGCGTATCTTCCATACGAGTTCTCGACTCCGGGGACCCGATTGGAAATCCGTGTGCGGAAGCGAATGTGCAGTGCCGAGGTTGTCGTCACCCCTTTTTACAGACGGAGAGTTTGAACATGAGCCCGGATGAATTGAAATACACGAAGGAACACGAGTGGTTGCGGGTGGATGGGGAGCATGCCACGGTCGGCATTACCGACCATGCCCAGGATGAGTTGGGCGACGTCGTCTTCGTGGAATTGCCCGCCATCGGAGACAAGATCGATATGGATGAGCCGTTCGGGAATGTGGAATCGGTAAAGGCGGTTTCCGAGCTTTTCATGCCCCTGACCGGAGTCGTGCTCAAGGTCAACGCGGCACTCGACGAGGTGCCCGAACTGGTCAACGATGACCCGTACGGCAAGGGCTGGATGGTCCGCATCCAGATCGACGACCCGTCCGAAATGGATGCGCTGCTCTCCTCCGAAGAGTACGACGATTACATCTCCAACGGTGAATCGGATTAATGTCCTGTCCCATGGATAACGGGCCTGACGCCGATCGGGCCCCGCGTCGCCGGACCGCGGGGGTTTCACATTCATCGCGAACGCCGAGCGATAACGGGATCGCCGCCAAGCGCCCCACCCGTATGACAGGACACTGATGCGCTACATTCCATCGTCGCCCGCCGACCGAAAAGCGATGCTTGCCGAAATCGGGCTCGAGTCCATCGAGGATCTCTTCTCGTCCATTCCCAAGGAACTGCGGTTGAACCGGCTGCTCGATCTGCCGCCCGCCCACAGCGAACCCGAGTTGATCGAAGTCTTCGAAGAGTGGGCCCAACTCAACCGTGCCCACGCACTCTCGTTTCTGGGCGCGGGCGTTTATCCCCATCGGATTCCGGCAATCGTCGACGACCTGATCTCCCGATCCGAATTCTATACGGCGTACACCCCCTATCAACCCGAAGTGGCCCAGGGGACCCTTCAGGCCATCTTCGAGTTCCAGACCTACATGGCGCAGTTGACCGGCATGGACGTGGCCAACGCATCCTTGTACGACGGCAGTACGGCCCTGTCCGAGGGAATTCTGATGGCGCACCGGATCTCGGGGCGCCGGCGCTTTTTGATCTCCCGTACCGTCCACCCCGAATATCGAGCCGTTCTCGAAACCTGTTCCAAACGGCTCGGCCTTGAAATCGAACTCTTCGGCTTTCTGGAAAACGGCAGGATCGATGAAGCGAGTCTCGCATCGCGCCTCGGAGACGATGTCGGCGCCGTTGCGATTCAGTCTCCCAATTTCTTGGGAACGATCGAAGACACCGGCTGGCTGGCGGAGCTTGCCCATGGATGCGGCGCGCTGGCGATCGTCAACGTTGCCGAAGCGGCTTCGCTCGGCGTACTCAAGGGACCCGGCGCCGGAGATTCGGCGAACCGGCAGGCGGATATCGTTGTGGGCGAAGTCCAGTCTTTCGGCGTTCACATGAGCTTTGGAGGACCGCACGTCGGTTTCGTCGCCTCGCGGAAGGATTATGTCCGCCAGTTGCCCGGACGCCTCGTGGGCATGGGCTACGACGGCGCCGGCAAACGGGCCTTCGTGCTGACGCTGTCAACCCGCGAACAGCACATCCGGCGCGCCAAAGCGACTTCGAACATCTGCACGAACCAATCGTTGTGCGCGCTGATGTCGACAATCTATCTGGCAGCGCTGGGTCCGGTTGGTTTGCGCGAAATCGCCGTGGACAATGTCCAGAGGGCGGCGTATGCGCGGCGGCGTATCTCGGAAGAGACGTCTCACGAGATCCTGTTCAACGGTTCCCGTTTCAACGAATTCGTAGTCCGAGTATCCAACTTCGACAAGGTATGGAAAGCATTGCTTTCCGACGGTATCGTTCCGGGGGTTCCACTCGGGCGATTCTATCCCGAGCTCGATGGAACGCTTCTGGTATGCGTCACCGAAACCCACTCGATCGAACACATCGACCGACTCGTTCGCGGTATGGCGGTATGACTGAAAACGAACGATCCGGCCGGCACCTCAGCCTGAACGAGCGCCTGTTGTTCGAATCGGGTTCTCCGGGACGACGCGGCTACCGGACGCCGGTAGAAAACTTTGACCGCGCGCCGCTCTCCGAACTCATCGATCCGGATCTGACCCGCGATTCGGTGGAAGACATGCCCGAACTCGCGGAATCGGAAGTCGTGCGGCACTTCACGCGTCTCTCGACCTGGAACTACCACATCGATCTCGGACTCTATCCCCTGGGTTCGTGCACCATGAAGTACAACCCCAAGGTCAACGAACGAATCGCCCGGCTCCCCGGTTTCGCAAGCATTCATCCCTACCTGCCCGAGGAACTGGTCCAAGGCGCGTTGACCGTCCAGAAACTGCTCGAGGACCTTCTCGCCGAAATCACGGGAATGAAGCGGGTGACGTTGCAGTCCGCCGCGGGCGCCCACGGGGAACTCACCGGACTGCTGATGATCCGCGCCTGGCACGAATCCCGGGGACGGCCCCGAAAGTTCATTCTTGTTCCGGATTCGGCGCATGGCACAAACCCGGCCAGCACCGTCATTTCCGGATATCGAACGGTCAATATCCCGTCGACACCGAGCGGGACGCTCGACCTGGATGCGATACGGCGCAGCGTGAACGAAGACGTCGCCGGAATCATGATCACCAACCCGAACACGTTGGGCATCTTTGAACACGAGATCGCTTCGATTGCCGAATCGATGCACGCCCATGGAGCTCTCGTCTACATGGACGGGGCCAACATGAATGCCATGATGGGCGTGGCCCGGCCTGGAGACTTTGGCGTCGACGTGCTCCACCTGAATCTCCACAAGACGTTCAGCACGCCGCATGGGGGCGGTGGACCCGGAAGCGGCCCGGTTGCGGTTGGGGACATCCTGGAACCCTTTCTTCCCGTGCCCCTGGTGGAGCGGGCGCCGGACGGCAGCTACTACACCGACGGCAACCGGCCTCAATCCATCGGGCGCGTCAAGGCCTACCATGGTCAATTCGGCATGCACTGCCGGGCACTGGCCTACATTCTGGCCATGGGCGCTGAGGGTTTGCGCGAAGCCTCCGAGGTCGCGGTGCTGAACGCAAACTACATCCGCAGCCGGCTTGAAGGCGAATACGAACTTCCATACCGCGCTCCGACGCTGCACGAGGTCGTGTTTTCGGATCGCAGACAGGCGGCCAACGGCGTCCGGGTCGGGGATATCGCCAAGCGCCTCATGGATTACGGGTTTCATCCACCCACGGTCGCCTTTCCGTTGATCGTCAGCGGCGGCATCATGATTGAACCGACCGAAACCGAGAGCCGTGAAGAACTCGATGCGTTCATTTCGGCCATGCTGCAAATCGCCAGGGAATGCGCGACCGACCCGGATATGGTCCGATCTTCGCCGCACTCGACCCGTCTAGGGCGGGTGGACGAAACATCGGCCGCGCGGCGCCCAGTGCTCCGCTGGACGCCGTGATGCCGTTCGGGGGAAATTGGGGCCAATCAGTTCAATCAGAAAACTCCAGTCCCCGCGCTTGATCCGGCGCGAGGAACGCGCCGTTGAGCGCGGCCATCCTGCCCGCAGAGGTCAGCCCGCATCCTGAATATTGAGCCATTTTCTTGCGCGCGTCAGCGCGCCCTGGGAGCGCGGGCATCTTGCCCGCTCTTCTTCTTTGTCCTTCTCCGTTGCCAACCATCGTCCGCGCCATCTTCCGCTTCAATCACAAATCTTCAAGCCTTGGCGCGCGCTTGATCCGGCGCGAGGAACGCGCCGCTACGCGCCCGGCGCGAGGAACGCGCCGTTGAACGCGCCGTTGAACGCGCCGTTGAACGCGCCGTTGGTCAGGCGGCGTCTCCGACTCTTCGCGACGAAAACTCGTGAGCAAGGCGGGCTTGTTGTTGATACGATGAATGGCGTTTTTCAGATAAACGGAATCTGGAGTCGTTCATGAACGTTGCGAGCGTCGAGAATGGTGCGGAAACCCCGGTCAGCCGCCGGATGTTTCCGCTGTTGGTGGTGCTGTTTGTCGGCAGCGGCTGTGCCGCCCTTATCTACGAGGTCGTCTGGTTCCAGCTCCTGGGTCTGGTCATCGGCGCCTCGTCGGTTTCTCTGGGAGTTCTTCTGGGGACCTTCATGGGCGGAATGTGTCTGGGGAGTCTGCTGCTCCCCCGCCTGATTTCCCGGCGTCATCATCCCCTGGCGGTTTATGCCGTGCTCGAACTGGGGATCGGGTTCATCGGGATCCTGGTCCTTTACGGCATGCCTCTCGTGGGCAACATCTATACGGGATGGGCGGGTTACGGCTTCGGCGGCCTTCTGGTTCGCGGCATTGTGGCGGCCATCTGCCTGCTTCCCCCGACGCTACTGATGGGTGCGACGCTGCCGGCGATTGCCCGTTGGGTGGAGACCACGCCGCGCGGCGTGGCATGGCTCGGCTTCTTCTATGGCGGCAATATCGGCGGCGCCGTTCTGGGTACGGTGCTGGCCGGCTTCTACTTGCTGCGCGAGTACGACGTTGTCGTCGCGACGTTTGCCGCGGTCGCGATCAATGCCGCCGTGGCGGGGATCGCCCTGATCGTTCGTTCCAGGACCCGTTACGTGGGGGCCGCGGAAGCCCCCGAAGAGGATCCGGCCGAACCACATGAATACGCGGCCTGGCCCGTGTACGCAACCATCGGCATTTCGGGAATGACGGCCCTCGCGGCCGAAGTCCTGTGGACACGTCATCTGTCGCTCGTGGTGGGTGCGACCGTCTATGGTTTCGCACTGATCCTGTCGGTATTCCTGCTGGGGCTTGGCATCGGCAGCAGTTCGGGTTCCGCGATCGGCCGCCGCCTGGCCTCGCCGCGAACGGCGCTGGGATATTGCCAGATCCTGCTCTGCGCCGCCATGGCCTGGGCCGCCTACCACGTGACCCAGACACTGCCTTACTGGCCGGTGGACGTCACGTTGGAGTCGTCTCCCTGGATTCGCTTGCAGATGGATCTGGCGCGGAGCCTCTGGGCCATGCTGCCGGCCGCCGTGCTCTGGGGGGCAAGTTTCCCGCTGGCCCTGGCAGCGGCGGCGAAGGAAGGTCAGGACCCGGGACGGCTGGTGGGCGGTCTCTATGCGGCGAACACCGTTGGAGCGATCGTGGGATCCCTGGGCGCGAGCCTGATCGTTGTCGCCTGGATCGGAAGTCAGGCGGCGCAGCAAATCTTGATCGTCGTGTCGGCTGTGGCGGGGTTGCTGATGTTTGCGCCGCTCGGCACGGCAGCCAGGGAAAAGTTCGGCGCCGCGGCTGCGGTCACGACCGCGGTGGCCATGGTGGGCGCGGTGTTGCTCGCGTCGATCGTCCCTCAAATACCGGGAGAAGTGGTCGCCTACGGACGTTTTTTGCCGGTTCGCGGAATCGACGCGAACGTGATCTACATGGGAGAGGGCCTGACGGCTTCGGTCGCTGTCACCGAAGAGGCCAACGGCATTCTCAATTATCACAATGCCGGCAAGGTCCAGGCGTCGAGCTATCCGCAGGACATGCGTCTGCAGCGGATGCTCGGACACCTCACCACGCTCCTGCCCCGGCAACAGGATGATTTCCTCGTCATCGGACTCGGCGCGGGAGTCACCGCGGGGGCCGTCAGCATCGACCCGCGGGCCAGCAACGTCACCATTGCCGAAATCGAGCCCCTGGTACCCGAGGTGGTTTCGGAATACTTCGACGAATTCAACTTCGGCGTCGTCGAGAACGAGAAGGTAACGATTCTGATCGACGACGGACGGCACTTTCTGCAGACGACGGATCAAACCTTCGACGGCATCACGTCCGATCCCCTCGACCCCTGGGTCAAGGGCGCCGCCGCGCTGTACACCCAGGAGTTCTGGACGCTGGTGAAATCGCGGCTCAATCCGGGTGGAGTGGTGACGGTCTTCGTGCAGCTTTACGAGAGCACCGAAGACGCCGTCCGGAGCGAGGTGGGCACGTTCCTTGACGTGTTTCCCAACGGCGCCGTCTTCGCGAACACCGTGTCCGGCGTCGGATACGACGTGGTGCTGCTGGGAATGGCGGATGACGATCGCATCGACGTCGACCTGGTTTACGACCGGTATACCAGCGATGACTATGCCCAGGTTCGGCAGTCCCTGGCCGAAGTCAATTTCTTTTCGGCAATCGACCTTCTGGGAACGTTTGCCGGCCAAACTTCGGATCTCAGCGAATGGCTGGCGGGCGCGACCATCAACATCGATCGCAATCTCCGTCTCCAGTATCTGGCGGGAATGGGTCTGAATCTGTACCAGGCGGAGTCGATATTCGACAACATGGTCCAGGGGGGCCTTGAATTTCCAGAAAATCTGTTCATGGGTTCCGATGACCTGCTCGACCAGTTAAGCCGCGCGATCGCGGTCCGGCAGGGCCGGTTTTAGGCCAAGTGGACCGGTCGCGGTTCGGCAGGGCGGGCACAACCGCTGAATTCAGGAACCCGGAACCGTTCGGGTCTTCCCCGAATTGAAATCAGTTCTGGCCTTCTATCCAGACTTCCCCGTCTTCGAAGAATTCCTTCTTCCAGATCGGAACGATCTTCTTGAGACGATCGATAGCGTAGTGGCAGGCGTCGAAAGCGGCTCGCCGGTGGGATGAAGTAACGATAACGACAACCGACGCTTCGCCGATCTCGAGTCTTCCCAGCCGGTGAACAATGCCCACCGCGCCGATTTCCCACATGGAGCGAATCAGGACTCCAATCTCTTCCAGCTTGGCCAAGGCCATCTCCTCGTATGCTTCGTAGACGAGATACCGCGTCTTCTTCTCCCCGGAGTGGTTTCGCACAACGCCCTCGAACACGGTCACCGCGCCGTCCTCGTCGCGCAACAGGTTTCTGGAGATTTCGCGCGTATCGATGGGATCGTACGTGATCCGGTAGAACTCGTCCGGACGCATTCGGGTGAGTTCGCCCTCGGAGGTCCGTCCGCCGCTGACCGGCGGAAAAATAGCCACCTCGTCGCCTTCGGCCACAGCGTGTTCGGGATCGACGTATTCCCGATTCACAGCGGTGAGCAGGATCGATCGGTAGGCTCCAAGCCGGGGATAGTCCGACTCCAGGCGCGTGAGGACGTCTCCGACCGTGGAGCCGTCCGCGAGGTCCAGTGCCACTCGACGGGACCCGACGACATCGACAAGCGAAGCAAAGAAGAGGAGGTTAACTCGCACTCGCTCAGTTCCTTATGGGCATGGCATGGGCACGGTCCGAGCCATTCGACTGGATCATAACACACCGTGATAAACTGCGATTTCCGATGAAATGGACCACTGTCATCGCTCTGGCCGTTCCGTTGATGGGGTTGTCGGCGTGCACCGGCAACCTCTCTTCGCGGACCGCGCGGCAGCGGATCGCCGAACTGGGAGACGCCGCGCTGATTACCGATGACATTCAGGTGCAGCGTATCGTGACCGAGCTTGGGGACCGGGCCATTGCGGAAGCCAACGTCCGGATGGCGTTTCAGTTCGAGCGGAACGCCGACGGCGATTGGACGATCGTGTCGGCGAGGCTGGGTACAGGGGAGTGGATCGACATCGATGAGTTGCTGTCGGCCATTGCGGCTCAAAATGCGGACGAAACCACGGTATCGCTCCAGAAGTTGGCCCTGGGTCTGGACGCCTATCGGGATCGGAACGGTTCCCTGCCCGAAATTCCAGCCGATAGTTACCTTTCCGATGTCCTGCACCCGCTGTTCATGACCGATCTGATCCGGGACGATCCCTGGGGTGGCCGAATCCGCTACCTGGAGAACGGCGGCGGTTACCAACTGCGTTCACCGGGACCGGACGGAACCGACGGGACCGAGGACGACATCGTGCTCGACCGGCCCGGCTCCTGACCGGGCAAGGCGTGGCGAAACCGAGTGCGCTCGATGGTTGCGGCCTGCACGTCCGGCAGCGGGCTGATACAATCGATGTCCGACCATGAAAGCCCGACAAATCGCAGACGCCTCCCTGCCGAGCAAGTACGGCAACTTCCGGATATTCGCTTTCGAGTCCGAAGACGGCGCCGAAAGCATCCTCGCGCTCGTGATGGGAGATCCCGCCGCACAGGAACGGCCACTGGTCCGAATTCACTCGCAATGCATCACCGGTGAAATCTTCGGGTCCCTGCGCTGCGACTGTGGAGACCAACTCGCGGTGGCCCTCCAACGGATCGACGATGAAGGGCACGGCATGCTCATCTATCAGTTTGCCGAGGGTCGCGGAATCGGACTGATGAACAAGCTCGTGGCCTACGAATTGCAGGACTCGGGCCACGACACCGTCGAAGCCAATCGGCAACTCGGGTTCGAGGCCGACCTTCGAACCTATGCGCTCTGCGCCGCCGTTCTGCGGCATTTTGGCATCGCACGCCTTCGTTTGATGTCGAACAACCCGCAGAAGCTCGAAGCCCTCGCCGATGCCGGCATCGAGGAAATCGAACGCGTGCCGATCGAGATCCCGCCTTCGGACAACTCCGCCCATTACCTCCGTACCAAGAAGCACAAGCTGGGGCATCTTCTGTCGGAGACCTGAGTTTTCGCTGGCACGCCTGCCGTTCAGGAAACCTGTTTCCAGAACGAAATTTTTCGGCCGTGCTCCCGGCGCAGTCGGGCGGCGTACGCTTCGTGCGTTTCGAAGGTTCCGAAATCGTCGATCGCAAACGCCAGGCTCGAACACTCCCGGAAATTCGCGGCAACATACTTGTAGCGTCTGTTTTGGCTGTTCGCCAGAGCAAAGTCGATCATCGATCGAAGCACGATCGTCGCGGCGAGCGGATAGCTGCCGGCCAACGCGTCCGCGACCTCGTTCAACTTCCAGTAATTGCCGTCGTTCAGATCGGCCTTGCGCCGGAGCGCGAGCGCGGACGCCCTGTCGAGGTCGGGCCACGACACCAGGAATGACAGCGCGGCGACCGGGTCGGTGTAACTTTCCACATAGTCGAGCGCCCGCTCCTCGGCTTCAATGTCGTCGAAGTCCGGCAAATGCTTCAGATAGGCGCGCAGATGCGGGATCGACAACGCTCGCTCGAAACAAGACCGGCGATCCGCCTGGGCCTCGGCGCCGCGGCCGAGGGCGTCGAGCACATCGATCCGCGCGTCCTCCCAATCGAAGCCGTGCCAGTCCCTCGGACTGCGGCGGCCGCTTGCGGCCCCATCGATGGCTTGCAAAGCCTCTTCAGCCCGGTTCACCGCGAGCAACCGGCGGGCGATCGCGACGGCAATACCCGGCATTTTTCGCGTGTCTTCGTCGTATTGGGCGATGTATGCGTCAACGTCCCCCTGTGCATCCGCGATCTGCGTCAATAAATGGCGGATCGTGCGGATGCGTCTCTGTTGGGCCACATCCGAGACGGTCACCGAAGCCTCCACCTCGGCCGGTTCGATGACCTTGGAGTTCAATAACGCGGTCATGGACTGTTTCAGATGCTCGAGTCCTTCGTGTCCGAGGGACGGCGCCAGGGTCGGGATCAGCGAATCGTATTGGCCGTAGCCGTTGTCAAGCAGGGCGTCGAACGTCTGGCCGGCAAGCGTCTGAGGATCGGGTGTTGCCGCTTCGGCAATCCGGCCAAGATCGGCGGCGGCTTGGTCAAAGACGCTGGACACGACACCATTGCTGTCATCGCAGCGACTGAAGGTCGGGTCGGCCAGTTCCATAAAACGCCACATCAGGTCCAGGCCTTCGGATGGATCCCGCTTGGCCACCTGGTCGACGATCGCTTGGCGGTGCATTTCCAGATCGGCGGCCAGGGACCGTATTTTTCGCCAGTCGACGAAGGAACGCGCACGCGCAAGGGACACCAGCCGTTTGCGGATTTCTTTGGCGACCGCCACCGGACTCTCCCGGCCCGCAAGTTCCAGCCTGAGCCTGCGTTTGACCGCGGGGTCGCTCTCGCCGATTTCGAACAACAGTTCGGCAAGCCGCCGGGGTCCCAACGCCTGCAGGTTCTTCGCGTTCAGGGTTTTCTTCGAAGCCATCGGGGCGAGCCTCACGTTCTGTCAGGGGGTTGCATCAGGCCAAGCTCCTCGACGGTCAAGCGAACCGTCTTTAGCCAACCAGCGCCCCTGAAACAGTAACGCCCGGGATCGCTCCCGGGCGGTATTACTGCATCTGAACGGGGCCGACGAGACTCGAACTCGCGACCTCCGGCGTGACAGGCCGGCGTTCTAACCAACTGAACTACGACCCCGTGGACAAACCCTGAGTTTACAGCTTTCCACACAGAGTGGGCAATAGGCGATTCAGGCGATTCGGGTCCCGCCAAGCACGCCCGAGAGTGAAACCGCCGGCCGTATCAGCGATGGCATCGTGAAAAAGGCGGGGGTTGGCCGCCTTCGGGAATCGGGTCAGGTGCCGGGACTTACTGGCCGCCGCTGCGACGGAGGATCGGGCGGTCGTCATCCTCGGGAATCCGGTCGGGGTCATCGTCACGCCGTTCCATTCGCGGCGGCGCTTCTTCTTCCGGTCGCTCGTAAACCTCTTCTTCCGCGTCATCGGAGGGGCGGTCCGGCCTCGGAGTTCGTCGACGCAAGCTCGGGCGATTGTCCTCTTCTTCTTCGGCCTCGGGGCGATTCAGGTAGGTCACCAACCGCTCCTTGACGTCCATGAATTCCGAGGTCGTCAGGACGTAACGGTCTCGCTCCGGAAGGACAAGCCCAATGTTTTCCTGCGTTTTTTCGATGCGTTCTTCGGTTGGCGGATGCGACGCGAACAACGACGATATGGTTCCCGGCTTGGCGGTCTCCAGGGCTTGAATCTTTTCGAAGAACGTTACCGCCGCGCCCGGATCGTAACCGGTCTTGTAGGCGTACTGGATACCCAGATAATCGGCTTCTTCTTCGGCGCCACGGCTGAAGCTCATGTACTGCATCGGGATTATCAACCCCGCCGCCTGGCGAATGCCGAAGCCGACCACCCCGCCAAGGAAGATCAGGGGGATCGAAGCGATATTGATGATCTGGCTCTTTGTCGAGTTCTCGGTGCCGTGACGCGCCGTGACGTGCGCGATTTCATGGGCGAGCACTCCCGCCACTTCGGCTTCCTCGTCCGCGCGCAGCAGGATTCCCGTATTGACGAATACGAACCCGCCGGGCAGCGCAAAGGCGTTGATGCTGTCGTCTTCGACGACCTTGAACGTGAACGGAACCTGGGCGTCCGAGTTTCGGACGATGTTCTGACCGACGCGATTCACATATTCGCTGATGACGGGGTCGTCCACAAGCCGGACCTGCCGCTCAATCTCCGCGGCCAGTTCACGCCCAAGCGCGATTTCTTTTTCCAGCGACGTGAAGTTCCAGTTGCTGAAGGTCCCATCGTTGATATCCCGGTTCCCGATGTTCTCGATGTCCGCGTCGTCCTTGTCGATCTTCCTCTCCTGCGGCGCGTCCTGCGGCGCGCCGGCCAGTACCGGGGTGACCGTAGTGACCACCACGAGCATGAGCGCCATGGTCAGCCGCAGCAATACATTGAAAGCATCGCGTGTGTTGAGTGTATTGGGCATCTTGTTCCAGATCATGATTTGCCTCTCCCGAAGCCTGACTAACCGGACACAACGAGCACGTCTCATCCTAATGATCGTATTCGAACGGTGTCAAGGTATTTGGACGATGGAAACCCCGAGTTGGAAGAAGGATATTTCCTTTTTCTTCTTCGATATAGACAGATCGGGGACGCTGGGGTTTAACAGTCGGTGGAAAAACCAACGATGGTCGCGAGCAGGATTCTTCCAGGGGTTGTCCGTGCGGAATCCTGACCCGCGTTTTCGGGCCGTTCTCAGGGCGCGAGAGCCGGGGCGAACGACGTGGGGCGGCGCGAGGAACGCGCCTCGCCCGCTCTTCTTCCCCGCCGCGTGGGAACTACCCCGGTCACCGCCAACGTCTCGCGGTGAACAACTTTCAGGCATGCCCCTGGCGCGCTTAATCCGGCGTGACCGGCGTGAGGAACACGCCTGAGAACACGCCGCTACGCGCGCGGCGCAAGGACTTGCGCCGGAGAACGCGCCGTTAAATGCGGGCTAAATCGACGGCACCCGCATATCCACCACGTCATCAATGGCGACAACTTCCTTGACCGTATACGGTTCAGCGTATTCGACGCCGATCTGGTGGCCGTAAAAACGGCATTGCGTCCGGATCCGGTCGACCAGCCGCGCCCACGCCGGATAGACCTTCACCACTTCGCTCATGTCGCCCTTGAACTGGGACTGAAAACAGTGGATCGCTTCGAGCTTGCGTTCGAAGTAGTCGCTGATGTCAACGGCAAACGATGGCGGCACATCCCAGTAAATTGTGGAATATACGATCTTGTGCGGTCTGTGGGGTTCGCCTCCGAGATCGGCCTTCTTCAGACCCGCGGCAAAGCACGCTTCGTAACCGAGTGTGGCCGCCGTGTAGTGGTCCGGATGGCGTCCGTCCCAGTAGGGGAGAATCACGGTCCGGGGCCTGGTGTCGCGGATCGCCTGCGCGAGAGCCATGCGATTCTCGATCGAAGCCGTCAGGCGGGAATCTCCAAGGTTCAGATTGGCTCTGAACAGGGCGCCGATCGCCCGGCGCGCCGCCTCGGCTTCTTCGGCGCGCAGTTCGGGCGTCCCCCGGGTGCCCATTTCACCCGCGGTGAGGTCGAGCATGCCGACCGAATAGCCCGCGTCGATCATCTTCATCAACGTACCCGACGACGTCAGTTCGATGTCGTCCGGATGGGCGGCAATGGCCAGGAGATCTACTTGTTGCATAACCGTTCAAGCGCCTCTTCGAACGATCGGGCGTCCACGCGATAGGTAAAGGCCGGGTTTCCATCGATGTGGATCACCGGGATCAGCGTCCCATACCTGGATTCGAGCGCGGGATCGTCTTCGATGTCCACCACTTCGAATTGAAACTCCCGCCGCCTTCGGACACCGTTAATGACCTCGGCGGCCGAATCGCAGAGGTGGCATCCGGGCCGCGAAAACATCGTTACGCGGACCGTTCCCTCAACCCCGTCGTCTGCCGCACATCCCACGGCGCCTTCCAATCGAATGCGATCCATGCGTCTGAAAAATCGCCGCGCAAAATCCATATCGCGCCCGATCTGAGCCCGTAACTCGCCGGGTCCACCGAACCTCTGTTCGTCGCGAAGGCGCTTCACGAACTTCAAACGTTCCGTGACGGCGCCCGCCTCGATCGCCGCATCCAGAACGTATGTCTCGATCGTTCGCCGGCGGGTTGCATCTTCGCCGTCGAAGGTGGGGCGAACCCCCACGTTCGTCAGAGAATCGCGATACTCGCCGCCGTCCACCGATACCCGGGTCAGATACACGCCGCGCGCCGGAATCAGCGCGTTTCGGGATTCGATGTTCAGCGTTGGAACGGTCAGTTCGCGACCGCGTCCCGTGCCGGCGACAATGCGGCCGTCGATTTCGTAGCATCGACCCAGCATCCTCCGGCTCGTGCCGGCGTCCCCGTCGTTGACCAGGAGGCTCCGAATAGCCGAACTGCTGATGGGGCGGCCGCGGTCCAGAACCGGCGGGACTTCGACAACCTCGATCGCATCGGCCCACTTGCGCAGTGTATCCGGATTGCCGCCATGGCGATGTCCGAACCTGAAGTTCTTGCCGACGCATACGCATCGCGCCTTGAGCCCACCGATCAGAAACCGTTCGATGAAGGCCTCCGGAGACTGTCGTTGAAACTCGGCGTCGAACTTCTGAACCAGGAGGACGTCAATGGGAGAAGCCGAAATGAGTGCAATCTTCTGTTCGAGAGTCGAAATGGGCACGGGCGCCCGCTCGGGCGCCACCTGACGAAGCGGATGCGGATCGAAAGTCACGGCAACCGCGCGAGCGCCGAGACGGACCGCCCGTTCGCCGACGGCTTCCAGGATGGATCGATGTCCCCGATGCACGCCATCGAAGTTTCCGATTGTCACAACGCTGGGAGCGGAGGACGATATCTCGGCAAGGCTGTGAACAACTCTCATGGTATTCGATTCGCCCGGACCCTCAGGCGTCGCCAATGGCATCGGGACAAGCAGCTATAATAACCAATTTTCCGGTTGATGGAGGATCGGTGAACGACATGACGAGCGGCGCCAAATTCGAGCGACTGGTGGAAATCATGGCCACTCTCCGGGGGCCGAACGGGTGCCCATGGGACAAGGAGCAGAACCTGGACACGCTGAAACCGATGCTCGTCGAAGAGGTTTACGAGGTTCTCGAAGCCGTCGACAATCGCGACTACGACGGACTGGCCGAAGAACTGGGCGATTTGCTGCTGCATATCGTTTTTCACGCCCGGCTGGGCGAGGAGGCGAGCCGGTTTGCGATTGACGACGTGATCGACCGAATCTGCGAGAAACTGGTCCGGCGGCATCCCCATGTCTTTGCAGGCGAAGACGCGCCCGATGCCGCTCGGCTCCTGGACAACTGGGAAGCGATCAAGAAACTCGAAAAGCAGGAACGTGGAAGGATCCCGGATGGTCCGGCCTCGGTCCTGGACGGCATTCCGCCGCAACTGCCCGCCCTTCATGATGCGCACAAGATCTCGTCCCGGGTGGCGCGCGTGGGGTTTGACTGGGCCGACATCGAGGAAGTATTCGGAAAACTCCAGGAAGAGGTGACCGAGTTGCGCGAGGCGATCGCGGAACCCGAAAACGTTCGGTCCCAGGCGAAGATCGAGGGAGAAGTCGGCGATGCGTTTTTCGTGCTCGTCAACATTGCCCGCTTTCTCGACGTCGACAGCGAGTCGGCGTTGAAAAAGTCGAACCGCAAGTTCCAGAAACGCTTTCGTTTCGTCGAATCCGCTCTCGCCCGGGAAGGTACGCCCATCGAGGATGCCACCCTGGGCCAGATGGAGACCCAGTGGCGGGCGGCCAAGAAGGACGAGGGGTAATCCGGTTTTGAAAGTCCGGGAAGTGGAACTTCGACAGCTTCGGATGGAACTGCGGCACCCGTTCGAAACCAGCTTCGGGGTCACCCGTGAACGCCGGGTGACGATCGTCCGCGTTTCCGACGGCGGCCTGTCCGGGTACGGCGAGGTCACCGCTGCCGAGGGGCCGTTCTTCAGCCATGAGACTTTCGATACGGCCTGGCACATCCTCAACGATTTCATTGTTCCGTGGGCGCTGGGCCGCGAATTCGAAACCGCCGGCGAATTGGGTCCGATAGTCCAGCCGATTCGGGGCCACAACATGGCCAAGGCCGGGTTCGAAAACGCGCTGTGGGATCTGGAAGCCCGGCAGAAAAACCTCCCGCTGTGGAAACTCCTCGGCGGGTGCCGCTCGTGGGTGGAGTGCGGAGTCTCGATCGGTATCCAGAAGTCCGTCGACGCGCTTCTCGAAAGGATTGGCCGTGAACTCGATGGGGGATATCGGCGCATCAAGATCAAGATCAAACCCGGGTGGGACCTCGACGTTCTTGGCGCGGTGCGAAGCGCCTTTCCCGACACCCGGTTGATGGTCGACGCCAACTCGGCCTACACCCTGGCGGACATCGATCGACTGAAAAAACTGGATGCCTTCGACCTCATGATGCTCGAGCAACCGTTTCACTGGGAAGACATGGTCGACCATGCCGCGCTGCAATCCCGGATATCCACTCCGGTTTGCCTGGACGAAACCATTCATTCCGCCCAGGACGCCCGAAAAGCGATACAGATCGGCGCCTGCCGTATCGTCAATCTCAAGCTCGGGCGCGTCGGGGGGCACGTTGAAGCGCGCCGGGTGCACGACACCTGCATGGAGCGCGGCATTCCCGTCTGGTGCGGAGGGATGCTGGAATCGGGAATCGGACGCGCCCACAACGTCGCTCTGTCGACGCTCGAAAACTTCTCGCTGCCGGGGGACGTGTCCGCAAGCAGCCGTTACTGGAACGAGGACATCGTCGATCCGGAAATCACGGTCACGCCCGACGGAAAGATTATTCCGCCCAAGGGGCCGGGGATCGGATACCGGGTTCGGCAAGATCTGATCGAGAACCTCACAACGCGCCAACGGACGTTCAGCGCATGATCGCTCGAGCCAGTTGGGTATGTCCGGTGGCCGGTCCACCGATCGAAGGCGGGGCCGTTGTCGTTGAAGACGGACATTTTGTCGAGGTCCTTGACGGCGCCCGCGTCCGCGGGGCCGACGTTGACGAATCGTTCCCCGGATGCGTCTTGCTCCCCGGACTCGTCAACGCGCATACCCACCTTGAACTGACCGTACTTCGCGGCTTTCTCGAGAACCTGTCATTCCCCGATTGGATTCGCCGTCTCACGCGAACCAAGTACGAGGCGCTTTCCGTGGACGATCTCGCAATCTCATCCCGTCTTGGCGCCATGGAATGCTTGCAGGCCGGCGTGACGGCCATCGGCGAAGTCATGGATATCGGCACCGGCTGGGACATCATGCGCGAACTCGGAATGCGGGGCGTCGCCTATCAGGAGGTCTTCGGTCCCGGTGAAGAGCGCGCCGCCGGCGCGATGGCCGAACTCAAGGAGAAGGTTACCCGGGCCAGGGCGAATGAAACACGGTCCCGCCGCGTGGGATTGTCTCCGCATGCCCCGTACACGGTTTCACCCGGGCTCTATACGCGCGTTCGCGATCTTGCCCGGGCCGAACGACTGCCGGTCGCGGTCCACATCGCCGAATCCGATGACGAGGTGCGCTTTGTACGCGACGGCGACGGCCCGTTCGCCGACAACTGGAAGAGCCGCAACATTCCAGTCACGGCCCGCGGTATGGGTCCCTTGGGTTACCTCGACGAATTGGGTGTCCTTGGGCCGCAGACCCTCGCGATCCATGCGATTCACGCCGAAACGCTCGAGATCGGGCGGCTTGCCGAATCGGGCGCCGGAGTCGTGCACTGCCCGAAGTCCAACCTGAAGCTGGGACATGCCATCGCACCGGTACGGGAGTTCCTGGACGCCGGAGTGCCCGTCGGGTTGGGAACCGACAGCGTGGCCAGCAACAACAACGTCGACATGTTCGAGGAAATGCGCCTGGCCGTGTACCTGCAGCGTTCACGTGCCCGAAATCCCCGGGAGTTGACAGCCCGCGACGCCCTCGAAATGGCGACGATGGGCGGCGCCCGATGTCTTGGCCTCGAGGACCAACTGGGCAGTATTGAAGCCGGGAAGCTTGCCGACTTTATCGTTGTCGATCTGACCGGCCCCGCGCTCAACCCCGTCTACGACCCCGTGGAAACGATAGTCTACTCGGCCGGCCGCGGAAATGTCGCCGCGACCTTCCTGGCCGGAAAACGGGTGCGGATCGATACGGGACCGACGATCGACGATGCCCGGGCCATCGCCGCACGCCTTCGACACTCGGATGCCTCGCCATGATCCCCAGCGGAATCGGTTCCCGGTTCGCCCCCTGAAAACAGATCGCGGGAATCGGGTGGAACCCGGACGCTTTCTGATGATCGCCCACTCGTGTGAGTCAGAAATTCACTAGGCGCAGGGATGGCCGTTGAACATAATGCAGGGACTCAGTGAGGTTCCCAGATGCGTTGGTTGCGTTGGATGCCGACATTGGTTCGTTGTCCCGATTTCGTGCGCTTGGCCACCGCAATCGGCGTTGCCGCGTTTTGCTCGATCGGCCTTGCGGCGCCGCTGCTCCGGGCACAGGACGCGGCCGCTGACTGGCCAATGCACAATCGCGACCCGGCCGGCACGCGGTACTCCCCCCTTGCCGACATCGACACCGGAAACGTCGACCGACTCAGGCAGGTGTGGTCCTATCGTCTCCAGCCCGGCGACTTTCGCTTCGCAACCGCGGGAGGGGCCGCCGAAGTCGTACCGCTGGTTGTCGATGGCAACATGTACATCTCCACGCAAACGCGCGTGGTCGCACTGGCACCCGAGACCGGGGAAGAAATCTGGAGCTACGACATTGAAGGTGGAGGATCGTCACCTCGCGGCGTGTCGTTCTGGCCCGGAGACACAACGCATCCCGCGCGTATTTTCGTGACACAGGGCCGAAATCTGATCGCGGTCAACGCCGTCACCGGCGAATCGTCGACTGGCTTCGGCGACGACGGCGCCATCGACATGACGGTCCCCTACAACGGCGTCCCAACGATCTTCGACAACGTGATCGTCGTGGGGGCCAACACCGGAGAACTCCCCGGCGGCCCACCAGGCAACACCCGCGCATTCGACGCCCGAACAGGGGAAAAGCTCTGGGAATTCCAATCGGTACCGGCGCCCGGACAACCCGGCAACGAAACCTGGCTCAATGAGGGCTGGCGGGATCGAACGGGAACCAACGTCTGGGGTTGGCACATGACGGTCGATGACGAGCGCGAATTGGTCTACATGACGTTCGGTTCGGCCGCGGCAAATTACTACGGCGGAGACCGGCCCGGCGCCAATCTGTTCAGCAACTCCGTCGTTGCGCTCAATGTCCGGTCCGGCGAATACGTCTGGCACTTCCAGACCGTACATCACGACCTCTGGGACTACGACTTCCCTGCCGCCCCCGTGCTTGTCGATGTGACCGTTGACGGACCGGAGATTCCGGCACTGGCCGCGATCGGGAAAACGGGATGGATGTTCATACTGAACCGCGTCACCGGAGAGCCCCTGTTCGGCGTTGAAGAGCGTCCGGTGCCGGCCGGCGCCGTGCCGGGCGAGTGGTATTCCCCCACGCAACCGTTCCCCGTAAAGCCGCCTCCGCTTGCCCGAATGAGTCTGGGGCCCGACGATGTCGTCACCGCCGAAGATACGACGCCCGAACACGCCGCCGCCTGCCAGGCACTCTGGGACCGCGACGTTTTTCATAACGCCGGTCCGTTCACGCCCTGGCTGTTTCACGAAGAGGGCGACCGCCCGCGAGTGACCATCGCCTTTCCCGGAGCAAGCGGCGGAGCGAGTTGGGGCGGCCTGGCCTCGAATCCCGCGACCGGGCACGTCTTTGTCCAGACCAAGGACAACCCGTTGACCGGATGGATCGAAGTTCGCGGCGAGAACGACGACGGCAGCGTCCGTTACGACCGTGCCGGCGGTACTGTCGGCGGGTTCGCGGCGCCCATCGCCGATGCCGATGGCAGGGAGCGCAACGTCCCGTGTTACAAGCCGCCGTGGGCGCGGCTGACGGGGGTCGATGCCAACACGGGAGACATCGTCTGGCAGACCACGCTGGGCACCAACGATGCCCTGCCGGAAGGAAAACGGGACTCCGGCGGGTCGGGGAGTGCCGGGCCGATCGTGACGGCCGGGAATCTCGTGTTTATCGGCGCGGCGACCGATGCGCGATTCCGGGCGTTCGACGCGCGTACGGGCGAAGAGTTGTGGGCCGGATAACTTGAGCGTATGGGAAACGCAGTACCGGTCACCTACCGCGCCCGCGACGGCAAGCAGTACGTTACGATCACGGCATCCGATACGGTCGTCACGTTCGCCTTGCCATGACAAACCGCAATACCGGCGGCATCTTGGCCCGACGGATGCGTCCGGGGTTGCCGATTGTTTGAACGCATTGTTTTTTCAATAAATGACCGATGACCCATTAGATCGAGGAAATTATCGATGCACCGACGAAACATTGTGCTGGCCGGCGCGGCCGCGGCTTTTCTGACGAGTTCCTGGCTTGTTATCGGACAGCAAACCGGTGTAGTGAACGACGCTGCCCTGGAGAACGCCGGCATAAACGGCGAAGAGTGGATCAGCTACAACGTGAACTGGTCCGAGCAACGTTACAGCCCGCTCACCCAGATCAACGACACGAATGTCGGCCAACTCGGACTGGGTTGGGAATACGAAATTCCGGCCGCTCAAGGCAATCCGCAGAACCGGCAGGAAGCGACGCATCTCGTACACGACGGTGTCCTGTACAGCATCGCCCCGTGGAGCGTGGTCTATGCCGTCGATACGCGCACGGGAGAGGAAATCTGGCGTCGGGACCCCGAAGTCGACCAGGAGATCTGGCAATCGCGAATCTGTTGCGGCGTCGTGAATCGCGGGCTCGCGCTTTACGAAGGCAAGGTCATCGCTCCCGTCGTCGACGGGAGACTCCGGGCACTCGAGGCCGCGACGGGTGAAGTATTGTGGGATACTCGCGTCTCTCCCGACAACATGGCCTATACCATCACGATGGCGCCTCGCGTGATCAAGGGCGGCAGGGTCATTATCGGTGTCAGCGGCGGGGAGTACGGCGTTCGCGGATTCTTCGACGCATACGATGTCAACACGGGCGAACGGGCATGGCGCTTCTACACGGTTCCCGGCGACCCGTCGCTGCCCTTCGAAAATGACGGGCTCGAAGAAGCCGCCGCGACCTGGGAAGGCGAGTGGTGGGAAATCGGCGGCGGACCGCCCGTCTGGAACGGCATGGCATACGATCCGGATGCCGACATCGTTTACGTCGGAACCGGCCAGCCAGCGCCATGGTCTTCAGCCCTGCGCGGCGCGGGCGACAACATCTTCACCAACACGATTCTCGCCGTTCGGGGCGCCACCGGGAGACTGGTCTGGTACTACCAGACCACTCCGGGCGACGACTGGGATTACGATTCCATTGCCGACATCATGCTGGCGGACATGGAAATCGACGGGCGCGAACGGCAGGTCCTCATGCATGCGCCCAAGAACGGATTTTTCTACGTTATCGATCGACTCACCGGCGAACTGCTTTCCGCCCAGCCATGGGTCACCGTTAGCTGGGCTTCAGGTATCAATCTTCGGACCGGACGCCCGACAATCAATCCCGAGGCCCGTTACGCCGGCGAAAGCATCAGGGTGATGCCGGGGCCGGGTGGCGGCCACGTCTGGCCCCCCTGGTCCTACAACCCGAACACCGGCCTGGTATACATTCCGAGTCAAATCGGCGGTGGATACAATTACGCCGCGGATCTCGACTTTGAACTGCTCCCAACCGACATCGGTCCCACCGGCCGGGGCCGAATGAACATGGGAATGTCATTCGGCCGCGGCGGAAGAGGCCGTGGACGCGGAGCCGCGGCGCCAGGCCTGGATCCGGATAACGAGGACGCCGATGGAGCGGACGCCGATGCCGAACCGGCGCCTGAGCCTCCGCCTCCCCCACCCGCTTTGCCGACGATCGGCCCCACCGGTCGCGGCAGCATGATTTCAGCATGGGACCCGGCAACGCAGACCGAACGCTGGCGTGCGCCGGGCGGCGCCGCTGGATTCAACCAGGGCGGCACGTTGGCGACGGGTGGAAACCTGGTATTCTCGAGCGTCAACACGCGACTCCTGGCGTTCAGCGCCGATACCGGCGAAACGCTGCTCGATTTGCCGACGGGCCTTTCTCAGATGGGCCCCCCGATGACGTTCATGATCGACGGAACCCAGTACGTCATGGTGGCTGGCGGCCCTCCGGCCCCTCCGGGAGGCCGGGGCCGGGGCGGCGCTCGCGGAGGTGCTCGCGGAGGCGGCCCAGACACGCCGCAGGGTCCGTCCCGACTGCTCGCGCTGACTCTGAACGGAACGACGCCGCTGCCCGGCGTACCGCCCGCGGAGCCGGAATAGCAGGGATCGCTCCCTTGTGGAACGATGGGGGATGCCCGGCGTCGTTTCACTTCATCGACGGCTTCGAATCGGCGCCATCGAACAATCTGCCCGTTGACCCCTGCTCCCAGGCTCCGATAAGCTTTACGGACGCATGAACGACACAGGTACAGACCGACCGGTGAGCATCCGCAGAACCCGGAATCTCATTCTCTCGATAACGTTCGGCATCCTGCTGGTTTCAACGGCGGCCTTCTCGCAGACCGGCGGAATTCGATTCCGCTTGATCGCGGTGGCAACCGAAGCCGATGCCGCCGTGCTGCAGGATCAGATTGCGAGGGGCGGCGCTTTCGATGAACTGGCTGGTCTGTATTCGATCGATCCATCCGCCCCCAGCGGAGGACTTTACGGTCCGATTCCCGCGGCGGACCTGAGGCCGGAATACAGGAATGCGCTGGCGGGCCTCGCCCCAGGCGAAACGAGCGCAACCATTTCGATCGACGGCGCGTTCTTCATCTTTCACCTCGTTTCGGCCCAGGAAGAACGTTGGATGGAGCAACGGCGCGCCGCGTTGGAGGCATTCGATCGGGAGGCCTATCCGGAGGCCGAAGAGTTCCTCACCGCGGCGATCCGGGAAGCCGAGGAATTCGGAATGACCGATCTGCGGCTGGCACAAACTGTGTCGGAACTGGCCAGTCTTCACAACTTCCTGAATCGGTACGAGGAAGCGGTTTCCCTGTTCAACCGGGTTTTGGACATACGGACCGCGGAACTGGGAAGCGATCACGCCGTGGTCGGAGAAACTCTGAACAACTTGGCCGAGATCCATCGGATGCGTGAACGATTCGGAGAGGCTGAACCCCTGTACCTGCGTTCGCTCGCAAACCTCGAACGCGCCCTCGGCCGCGAGCATCCCAATGTCGGCGTTGTCCTGAACAACCTGGCGCTGCTTTACCAGGGACAGAACGATCACGCCCGCGCCCAACCCCTGTTCCTTCAATCGCTGGCAATCATGGAACGGGCCGGCGCAACCGACGACGCCACGCTCGCGCCGAGGATGGTCAATCTGGCACGCGCGTATCACGCTCAAGCCAATTTCACCGAAGCCCGGCGGATGTACCGGAGGGCGCTGGCGCTTCTGGAGCCCGTGCTCGGCGCCGGAGACCCGACCGTGCAGGAAATCAGACGACTCCTGAACGCAGCCGTGGGCGAGCGCTCGCTACCGGTGGACGCCGGCATGCCAATCGGCATCCCCTTTCAATAGATCTTCGATTGACGCACACCGAGGCGTCGAAGCGGCCCTTGGCAGAACCACGCGCGGAGCCGCCACGGACCGCTGGACGGAAGCGTTGAGAAAGGCAGGCTCGGCACCCGCTATGGAATCGTTTTGAGTTCCCCGCCCCGCAATGCCTGTTCCACGCCGGGGAGTTGTGCGTCGGAAGGATTGGCAATACCCACCAGGATCTTGTTGTCTGAAACTTGAGGGTCATAGAATTCGGGCAGGCGTCTGCCGAGGCCGGCCGCCCGGACAAGCGAAATCACCGTGGCCACGATGGCGCCCAACATCGTCATTTCGAACGTGATGATCAAATTGGGCCAAATGGATACGATGGGCATTCCGCCGGTATTCAACGGCCACAACAACTGAGTCAGGGATGGCAGGGATGCGCCGAACACGCAGCCGATTCCTCCTCCCATTACAGCCACCCACCGCATCGATGTCTTTTGCTCGCTGGGATCGAACTCGTAGGCTTCGAGTGGCTCGGGCGACATGATCACGATGTCCGACTGGGCCACGCCCGTCGCCTTGAGCGCGACAATGGCCTGTTTGGCACTCTCCGGGTCCGTATACAACGCGTATGTGGCCTTCACAACGCTTCTCCCGCCGCTTCGGCCGCTCTGGCCGGCGAGGTTCGAGGTTCGGCAATTGGCCGGTGTTCGGGTCTCGGATGCGTGCCATCCTTGAATTCCCAGATCGAGATGATCGGAATGAACTTGACGAACAGGGTATACAGGAGGGCCATCGCGGCAAACGTGGAAACCATGACCGTAATCTCCGGCCAACCCGGCGAATACGAACCCCATGTATAGGGCAACTGCCGATACGACAGCGATGGAACCACGATGAGGAAACGTTCGAGCCACATGCCAAGGACCACGCCGCAGGAAGCCACGACGCACCCGGAAATCGTCCGCAATTTCTGATTGGAAAGCAGGATCAGTGGAAGAACGAAGTTACACGCGACCATGACCCAGAAGAAGGGCGCGTATTCGCCAGTGAACGTGGCCCAGAACACAGGCATCTCGTGGTTGTCGTTGCCATACCAGATCGTCAGACGCTCCGAGAACACGAAGTATCCCCACAACAGACTCATCAGTAGCAGCAACTGCCCAAGCTTCTGGAAATGAAGCGCCTTCAGGTACTGCTCCAACCGCAACACCCGGCGCAGTATCGCCATGGCGATGATCAGGCCGGCGATTCCGCTGAAGATGGCGCCCGCCACGAAGTAGGGGCCGAATACCGTCGAATGCCACATCGGAACCACCGCCATCGCAAAGTCGAACGACACGATGGTGTGGACGGACACGGCGACCGGAATGATGGCAATCGCCATGATCTGCATCGCCGATTCCAGGCGATGCCATTGTTTCGGAGTCCCGCGCCAACCCACGCTGAGCGCACCGTAGATCGTGCGCCGGATCCCGGTCGCGCGGTCCCGCACCAAGGCGAAGTCGGGAATCATCGGCAGGAAAAGGAACAAGGTGCTCGCCAACAGATAGGTATTGATGGCGAAGAAGTCCCACATGAGCGGGGAGCGGAAGTTGGGCCACAAGCCCCGTCCGTCGGGAAACGGAATCAGATAGAAGAACAGCCAGGGCCGGCCCAGGTGGATGAGGGGAAGCGTTCCACCGATCACAAGCGCGAAAGCGGTAATGGCTTCGGCGCATCGAGTGACCGGACGCCTCCAGGGCGCGTCGATCAACCGCAGGATGGCGGAAATGAGCGTACCGGCGTGGCTGATCCCGATCCAGAACACGAAATTGACGAGGTAAAAGCCCCAGAAGACGGGAGAGTTCAAGCCTGTCAGGCCGATCCCGTAGTACATCTGGTAGCCCCAGGCGACCAGACCCATCAGGGTGACGGCGCCCAATAACCCGACGGCGGCGTAGTACTTTCCGGAGGTGCCGGTGAGGGGGCGCAGCAGGTCTTGGGTGATCTTCCTATCGGTCGCCAGATTCATACCAGTCTTCTTTCTGCAGGTAAGTCACTGCCGGCCCCGTGCCCAATTCCTCGAGCAGTTTGCTGCCACGCACCGAACCCGACAATCGGGCGACCTCGCTATCCGGGTCCTCGAGGTCCCCAAAAACCAGCGCTTTCGCGGTGCAGGACTGGGCACACGCGGACTGCAAGGCGCCGTCCTCGACAAGGCCGTCTTCGTTGTTCGCCTTCGCATCGATCTTCGCGGCATTGATCCGCTGGACACAGAAGGTGCACTTCTCCATGACCCCCACTTCGCGCACCGACACGTCGGGGTTCAGTTGGAGATCGAGCGGTTTCTCCCACTCCGGGTTGAAGAAGTTGAAGAAACGGACGTTGTAGGAACAGGCATTGGCGCAGTAGCGGGTTCCGATACAGCGGTTATACACCTGGGCATTCAAACCTTCGTCGGTGTGGTAGCTCGCATAGGTCGGACACACCGGCTCACACGGCGCGTTGTCGCAGTGCTGGCACAGCACGGGACGGAACTTCAACTGGACCTCGGGGAAATCGCCTTCCCAATAGCGCTCGATGCGAAGCCAGTGCATCGCCCGTCCCTTGGCCGCCTCCTCCGGACCCACGGTCGGGATGTTGTTTTCCGCGTGGCACGCGGTCACGCAAGCTTCGCAACCCGTGCATCGATCCAAGTCTACGGCCATACCCCATCTCGCCATAACTGCTCCTATCTGGGAAGTTTTTCGTCTTCGCGCAGTGCGCCCGCAAACGTAATCAGACCGCCTTCACCGTCGATTCGCGCAACGTTGACTCGGGTGGCCGCCCAGGCCAGTTCACCGGTTTCCGATTCGCGCATCGGCGCCAGTACTTCAATCGGATTCGCTCCCCGGCCGCTGGCGTACCGCGTGAAGTTCCGGTGGCCTTGTCCCAAGGGCATGGCCAACACATCCGGAGCGATTCCGGGGAAGATGAGCGCCGGCGCCTGAATGACGCCGTGCGCCGAACGCACCTCGACGAGATCACCCTCGACAACACCCAATTCCTCGGCCGTCCGGGGGTTGATCTCGACCCAACTGCTCCACATCGCGGTCGTCACCACATCGGGCAACTCCTGAAGCCAGGGCAGGTGGGCGAGGGAACCGTCGAGAAAGGCCTGGGACACGTAAGGGAGAAAATGGAAACGAAACTCGTCGGCCCCACCATCGAACTCGGGCGCCGTGTAGGTCCTGGGAACGACATCGGCGTCCGGCGGATCGGGTTGTACCGGCGATGGAGACTCATCCACCCAAAAGCCCCTGCCCTGCGCCGCAATCCAGGCGCTGTCGAAGCCTTCGGGCGGGTTCAGCGTATCGAACCGCGTTTGAAGCAGATTCTCGTACGTCTCCCACTCCAGAGGCTCGTCGAAGTCGAGGTTTCGTGCAACTTCAAGGAGCACGTCGGCCATGTCGCGCGTGTCATGCAGTGGGCGCATGGCCCGGCGGGCGGTAGACGCCATCGCCCTGCCCCCTCCCGATTCGGGAATATGATCGACGAGCGACTCGAGGAACGAATTATCGGGCAGTATCAAATCGGCCAGAATACCGGTCTCGTCCAGAAAAGATCCGAAGCTGACGATGTATCCGACATCCGACAGCGCATCGGCAACCCGCCATGCCGGAGGTGCGCCGAACACGGGGTTCGTGTCGTTCACCAGCAGCACCTGGACCGGAGGCGCCGCCCCCGCGGGCGATTCGAGGATCTCGTTGGCCAGTTGGTCGATTGTGCCTTCTCCACGCGGGACTGGTTCGAGTCCTTCGGGTTGAGGCGTGAATCCAACGCCCCTGCCGGCGCCGACACTTCCGACCAAGGCGTTCAGCGCGTTTACCGCGAGAGCATTGAACAGGCCGTTCGTATGCGCCAGCGGCGCTCCGGCGATCACCGCAATGGCCGGCAGGTTTTCAGCAAACTCTCGCGCCAGTTGTTCAACCGTGCGGGAAGGCACACCGGTAACGGTCTCCACTTCTTCGGCCGTGTAAGCCACCAGGCCCTCCGACCAGCCCTCGATCAACGCCCCGGCGCGCCCGGCCTCGGCCGGCGCCCGCGTCCCGGCCGCCATGATCGCGCGGGCCATACCCAGCGCCAGAAAACCCTCGGTCCCCGGCCGCGCCGGGACCCACTGGTCCGCATTGGCGCCGGTCTGGGACATCCTCGGCTCGACCTGGACAAATTTGCCGCGCACGCCGGGGCGGCCCTGGCGCATGTCGCCGTAACCGATGTTTTGCGACACCGGGGAGTTCCATGTCCCGAGAATATCCGCGCCAAACGACAGCAGGTAGCGCGATTCAGGGATCTCGAAAGTCGGCAGTTGCCGCACGCCGAAGCTCTGGAAATTGGCCTCCCGGAGGACTTCGTCTCCGAAGATATCGAAAGTAATCGCGGGCGGTGCGCCGAATCGGTCCAGAAACTCGCGAATCAGAAATCCCCGCTGGCTCCGCAACGGCCGCGTTATCATGCGGAGCCCATTTTGACCGCCGGACTCGGCCAGGGCGCCGAGACGCGATGAAAGCTCGCCGATGGCGTCATCCCAGGAAACAGGCTCGACCTGACCCGATCCCCGTTCTCCGATCCTGCGAAGCGGGCCACGGATGCGGTCCGGGTGATAGGTCACCTGGATTGCCGCCTGTCCCCGAACACAGAGCTTGCCCTGGTTGACCGGATGGGCCGGCAATCCTTCAAGTTTCTTGGCCAACCCGGTCTTCACGACACCGGCCACGCCATCGCGAACGACATCGATGTCGCCTTCCATCACCCGAACTTCAACGCCGCACCCTGCCGGACAGAGCGGACAGATACTTCGCCTCGAAACGGCCAGTCCCGGGGGAAGAATCTCGTCCGAAATAAACCGGATAAATTGGTCTTCGGGGTTTCCACATGCGGCTAGCGATGCGCTGGCCCCGGTAACCGCACTGGCTTTCACGAATTGGCGACGGTCCATGGTTTTCCGATTAGTAGTGACAGGTCACGCAATCGATCGACGCCTGATTCTGTTCGTGGCATCTGACACAGAAACTCATCGTATGGTCGACCACGCGTTCGGCCACGGTCATGCTCGCGACATCGCCGTGACATGTCGCGCATTCAACTTCGGCACGAATGTGAGGCGCATGGTTGAAACGAACGTGAGCTTCGGGCAGCCATCCATAGACACGCTGCCACGGCGGCTCCTGCCCCCGGTCGTAAAAGGATGTCAGCAGTTGCACGGGCGCCCGGTCCGTGGCGATATCGAAGTGACAGTCCATGCAAAGGACGACGCTTGGAATTCGGGCGACCGGACCACGAGTCACTCCATTGTGACAGAACGTGCACTCCAGACCGACTTCCTGGACATGCAACTCGTGCCGGAACGGAATGGGTTGTACCGGGTCGGACCTCCAACCCAGGAAGTGCCGGACAGCCTCTCCGAACGTGGAATGCGCGGGCGTAAAGACCGACTCCGAACTGGATGCGGCGGGATCGGGCTGTCCGATCGGGAAACGGCTTCCCCCGGCTATTCCGAGCACCAAGACAGCGCCCGCAACAAACGCTATCGAAATCGCAATCCAGCGCCGCGGACGATTTTTGTTATGTTCCTTCTTCAAGCTTGCAACACGTCTTTCGCCGGCTACCGGAAAGACTCGGCGTTTCATGCCGGCGTCGGCTGTAGTCCCGGCTGAAGAGTCAGCCTCCGAATCCATTCAATCATAATTCATTCCGGCAGGCTCTTGCATGAGAGCGGGCATTTTCGCGCATTTCTTGCATCGAATGGATGTCTTTCCGGGCTCGTAAAATTCGGCAGGAGGGTCCATCGAAACAGACAGAAGCCCCCTCCCCCCGAGAGGGCCTTGGCGACAGCTTCGATGTCTATTGGTTTTCGGGATCGGTCGGACTGGACCCTCCCGCAAACAAACTGCTCCCGTCCGGCAGCGTGATTTCGCCGCCGTTCGCCCGTAGCGCGCCATCGATCGCCTGGTAGCCCTCCACCTCGATCCGGATTCCGGCCGGTACCGAGTCTCGGGTCCAGCCCCGCTTGATGAGCGAGTTCGGAGGGCCCAACTCGATCATCCAGTTCGCAACGGAACCATCGGCTTCGGTAACGTCCAGATGGATCCAGGCGTGCGGATTGATCCACTCCATCCTCGTTATGGAGCCCTCGAGGCGGATCGGCTTGTCGATGTCGAATTCGGCCGAGAAAGCGTGATGCGCCCAAACCGGGGCGGCGGCGAGCAGCAAGCCCCCCGCGATGACAAGAACCAGGGTCTTCGTTCGCATTGGACGCTCCTAATTGGATTCGGCCGCGGCTTCTTCGGCCTCTCGGGCCCGGGCGGCGCTCAGAATGTTCATCAACCCGTAGTTCCCCTCGTGGCACGAGTACTCGGGAGTCGGACTACTGGTATCGGTCGTCAACGGCATGGTATACGACCACGGGCGCTCCCAGGTGTCGGGATCGTCGAGCGTGACGACCCACTGAACCCTGTCGGGAGCGATCCGCGTAAAGGACTCGGTCAATGTCACCGTTGGAGCGTTCGAGTTCCGATAGGCGCCGCCTTCGCGGAAGTTGGTCGTCTCGACCACAAGCGTGTCGCCTTCCCAGCGGCCGACGGCGTCACCCATGAATGAGACGATCTCCGGCCCGACGCGGGGGGCATCCCGAACGTCATCCTGAAGAGGAATGATTCGAGCCTCGTGAACCATTTCGTATGTGATCGCCACGTATCCGGGCGCCTGGAATATCTGATACGAATTACCGTAAATGGCCGGCATCATCGAGCCCGGTAGTCCGCGCGTAATGCACCGGTCGTACAGGCTGCGATCCGTCCACGAGTCCGCGGGGCCGCGCCCACTCGTGCGCCGGGCTTCGGCGCGGGCTTCGATTCGGTCTTCGGCCGCCGGTGTCAACCGAGGAATTCGTCCATCGGGGGGATCCACAACCAGCCACGCCTGACTTCCGTTCACCATGTTGAGATCGGGCTGCCACCAGCCACCGGGAGCATGGAGCGGTCCGGCAAATCGCGTCACCGTGTTCGCCTGGGCGGCTTCCTTGATCTCCGCCAGTTCCTCGGCGCCGATGTCCTCGAGTTGGCGTCCTTCGAACTCGGCGGGGCGTTCCATGGGCGTCCCGTTCTCGCTCTGGTTGGTGAATCGCCCCTGAATGTCCGGGTCTCCCCAAGGCGTTCTCGGCGGCGTCCAGCCGTCTTCCGCAACGGTCTGGGCCATGGCCGGGGCAACCGAAGCCACGGCAACGAGCAGTGCGGCGCCCGTCAAGGACGCGATAGATCGACGGATCATCGAAACCTCCCACGCGTTGACTGCCAAGGGCGGGGCTGTCACAGGCGCTCTCAAGGATTTTGTATCCCGAAATTTTCGAAGTCAATCCCCACGGACCGGCGCGGCAATCGAAGCTCAGGGGCGCGGACCGTAGCGAGGCACGGGTTGTCCCAGCTCATAGGCGCCCAGGTCGGGCGCCGCACCGGCCGCATCGTCGTTGATCCCCCGAATCCTGAGCCCCGCATCCACCGCGGGCGAGCCGGGCCGGAGACGAAAATCGAAATCCGCGGGATCGTATAGCGTCCGCGGGTCCGGACCCGGCGGCGACACGTTCCGAAAAACGTCATAGTCCACGAGCACGCTGTTCGCATCCTGCCCGGTGGCAGCGTTGTACTCGGCGAGCGTGCCGAACCGGCGCCGTTCCCTGGCTTCGGCTTCAAGCTGCGACTGGGCCCGTGTCGACAGGGGCGCGCGGCGCGTCGGCGTCCCCGCCTCGCCGGGGAAATTGGCGGTCATCGAGAACGCCGGCGTGCTCCATTCGAACGAAAACGCGGCGCCTTCGTTCGGTCTGAAACCGTTGTAGTCCGAACTCGAATAGTTCGTGTTCGTTTCGACGGCAAATATTTCCCCCGATCCGCTTTGACCCAGAATGAGGTTGTTCCGGTAGTGTACGTTGGACGCCGCCAGCAGCATGGGTTTGATCGGTGCGATCAAAGTATTGTGATAGACGACCAGTCCCGACGAAGACGCTGTGAACTTTACGGCGCCTCCTTCGGGGGCGTGATAGACAAGATTCCGGATGAAATACACCGGACCGCCGAACATCGGCTGAACGCTCAGTGCGCGATGGCCGTGATTGAAACAGCGATTCCGGAAAATGCGGATGTTGTGAGCCCCACCGTCCGACTCGATGCAGTTGTCTTCGACGTGGGTGATGTCGTTGCCGTAGAAGTCGATCGAAACGGGCATCCGGTCGCGGAGCGGGTTGGGCGTCCCATCCGGGTTGCCATAGGTTGCCACGTCGATACCGTCATGGAAGTTGGCGACGTAGTTGTGCGCCACGACGTGGCCCGATCCATAGACCTTCACCGCGTATTCGGAGACCAGGGCCGGTGGCCCGTTGTCGGCGTTGAACGGTTGCCAGGTCGCGCCGGTAAACCCGAGCAACTGGCCGGGGTCGAACTTGCCGATGAAAACATTATCGGCGATGTAGTAGTCCTTCGAGCCGGACCAATCGGTATAGACACCGCGGCCGATGTCTTCGAATCGATTGTTCTTGAGCGTCAGGCCGCTTGAACCGGCGATGTTCTTCAACCCCGCCTGGAAAGCCAGTTCCGTGTTCCGAATCGTCAGGCCTTCGAAATAGTTGTAGTTCGCGGCCATGACGTTGAACAGGTTGTAGGCGCCATCGCCGTCGAAGATCGCTTCCCCGTCGCCGGCGGCCTTGATCGCGATCGGACGCTCAGGGGTCCCGCTCTGGGTCAGGAAGTACGTTCCGCTCGAAATGGTGCCCATGCCGCCACCATAACTGTAGCGGTTGTCTTGGTACAAGCCGGCATGAACCAGAATGGTATCGCCCGGTCGAACGCGCGGCGGGTAGGTGTTGAAATTGTCGGAGCCTGACGCCCCCGTGTAGTAGGCGGCCAGCAAACCCGTAAACGCGGGTTCCTCGCGGGGTCCGTCGTAGCCGGGCGGATACACGTGATAGACGTTGCCGCCATCGAACGCCATCGGCTCGGGACGGGTCCGGACAGTGACGGTTCGCGCGGTCTCGCCGTCGGCGCCATCCGGGTCCGTCAACATGAACCGGCACTCGTATTCGGTATCGGGCTCCAGGTCGAAGACGCTGCCCGAGAACATGTGCGGGGTGACGTACTGCAGGGCGTTTTCGTTGATGCGTTCGCCGCCGATGCGCAGCAGGCCGGGACCTTCCCTCCAGTCGCCGGTGCCCGCCACGCGACAGGACACGGCGACTTCCGCATTGCGGTTGTCGTCGCCCTCGATGCTCCACTCGAATCCCAGCGAAATCAGCGTGGGGGGCTCGACGTAAAGCTCGCCGGGGCGAACGCTGTCCTGGGCACAAAGGGGCCCCGCCGCCAGAAAGGTGGGGAGCGCAATCCAGAAGAACCGTGTGGGTCGGAGCATGGCCGGTGAGCCTCCTGTCGAATAAAGATTCTAGCTCGCATTTGTCATGAATGATGCCGAAAACGCGAGTCGGTGGAAATGGCACGTCAAGGAGTGCGCCGACTGGCGAGTGGCTGGTTTGGAGGGGGCGTGAAGTGGAAATTTCGAGTACTGCGTCCTTGCGCCAGTGGTCGGCTCCAATCCGATTGATGCACTCCGACACGAGCGGTGAGCGGTGGGTGATCCCTCAGTCATTTGAAAAGCGACTGTCTCCGTTGGCCGCTTTTCATGTGACCACCGAAGAGAGCCCGACTTCCGGGAACACCGTTATGCCTGCCTTAGCCATGCTTCGATGGTCGCAGTCGCGTCAGCAAGGCCAATGACGTTGATGCCGAAAAATATCGGAAGAACCTTGTGGAGGCGCTGAATTCCCTGAAACCCTCCCTCTCTCTTGGCGATGTTTTCGAGGATCTTCACTGTGATATTCATCTTGGTTTGGGGCAGGATCGACTCTTGATGGAGCAAGCTGAGAAATCCCGCCGCCAACCGGAGCATCGGCATCAGATCGACTGTCTCTTCAGCAAAGGACGACAATGCCTGTGAAAGGGGCCAGCCGTCCACCTTCCACTCTGCGATGACTCCAGCATGTCTGACAATCTCCGGATTTTCGCCTGTAAAGTGGTACCCGTATCCGAGAAGCTTTGCGCTTGCATCAAGGTAAGCTTCGGGATTCACCACACCGGATTCAGTACACGCACCGATGGCAAACTGCGTCCACACCCGCGACACGCCGTGCTCGTTTCTGGCCAGCGTTGCCTGCACGTGGTCATCGGTCCACAGTACTGCGCCCGGCACGGCAGACAGCAGGATCGCTTCTGCCCCGTACTGGCCAAATCCCTTGACGAGCGTTTCCCTCTTCTTCGGCTCCATTGCCGCGAGTGACGTGCAGGATTCGATCTTGCAGTTCGCTTCTAACACCTCAACGAGATGACGTAGCGACTTGATATAAGCTTCCTTCTGCTCCGTTGTTCTTTCCTGAAACGCGTGTCCCGTTTCGGTCTTGATCAATACTCCTGATTTCCGCTCGCGAACCAGCGACTCATTGGCAATCATTTGGCGGAGTTCATTCACGGTGCCCCTGGAAACGACAAGATCGATCGGCCAGTGTTCCAAGATGTCGACCCTGTCTAGCAGGAAAAGCGATGAGATTGCGCTCATGTCCAGAACGACTGTATTACAGGACCTGAGTGACTTTGTGGCATGTTCAAGCTCTTCACCTGAACCAGTGCAGCACCTGACTGGCACATCTGGCGTCGTGGCCAGATTCCAAAGCGCCTCAAACGCGGTTGCCCCGAAACGTTCACCTAAAATGTGGAGCGTGAGCGAGCTCTCCTTGTAAATATCGAGAATCTTGTTTACGTGTTCATGGCGCTCGTCAACAGACTTGAGAATTGCGCTCATGTCGAGTTCCGCACCACCTGAGTCGCCAGTCTTCTGTGCGACCCTAACGGCCTGGAACCCCGGCAACCCCGGAAACCTCACCTGTCACTGGCCCATGCAGTCTTGATAACGATGGACATACTTGTTCTGAATGGCTTTGATTTCACCAATGCGATCCTGGATGCCTTTGGCAAGGAGGAAAGTGTTTCCGACCTTCTTGCCCATCATGGCCTTGCATAGTTCATTCTCAGGTGAGAGTTCGCGTTCCAGGAACTGAGAATCGGGATCTGGTTGATCCTCAACAATGATCCAATGGGGGACAGAGTCTCCTTGCTCCATATAGCAGGCAGTGACGTCTGTCTCGACGCTGTCTGGTTCTTTCAACTGTGGCTCGGCCGGGAACGGAGCTAAAGCCTGAATGAATACCCTATGTGCATCCGGATCTTGAAAGTTAAAGTGACCCCCGGCAAAGCCGGGGGCTTATTTTTGTGAGCCCCTCAAAGGGGCATATTCAGGAGCCGCCTGAAGGCGGCTGGTCCGACCACGCCATGTTCAGCTGTTCAAGGCGTTGGTCCTCTTTCTCCTGATCGCGGATGTACTGCCTCACCATTTCCTCGTCCAGTCCCACCGTGGACACGAAATAGCCCCGCGCCCAGAAACTTTCTCCGGTGAAGTTGCGTTTCCGACCCATCAGGTTCCGCGCGATCAAAATCGCACTCTTCCCCTTGATGAATCCCACCACGCTGGACACCGCATATTTCGGCGGAATGCTGATGCAAATGTGCACGTGATCCGCCATCAAGTGCCCCTCCACGATTCGGCTCTCCTTCTGCCTTGCCAGTTCGTGAAATACCTCTCCCAACCGCTGGCGGATCACTCCGAATATCCTCTTCCGTCGGTACTTCGGGATGAACACCACGTGATACTTGCAGTCCCATTTCGTGTGCGATAGGCTCTGGTAGTCTTTCACTTGTCCTCCTTGTTCGAAAGTTGCCGCTTTCCAAGGAGGACTTTCTTCTTTACTGCTTCACTCGGTCAAACCTTTGCGAGTCTCCCCGGCAGAGCCGGGGGTTTACCTATGGGAATTATGGCGAATCACGTCATAGGCGTACTTAACGGCATCCGTTTCATACCCGATGGCCCTTAGAACGAGCACAGCGTCACGAGCTATTTGCGGTTCAACTTCATCGGCTTTCGGCACACTCGACGGGTCCTGATCTACCAAGTCCGCCCGGTCCAGCGTCAATCCCAGCATTGAGCGCCTGAGCTTAAGTTCTGTATCGTTCGGCCGCTCGCTGATTTCCTCTTCGAGAATCGTTATCGCAGCGTCGGTATCGTACATCTCAAGAAAAGAAAGCTCATTGTCGAGCAGAGCCCGGTCAATTGCTCCCGCTTCTCGCAGCCTTCTGAACGCATCAAGCAAGATCTCATGCCTGTTGAGCCGACTGGCGCATTCGAGTAGGCACCTTGAATCGTCACTCAGTACGCTTAGTACAGCAACTCGCTGCCAAAGGGGGAGTGCGTCGTTGAAACGTCCCAAGTCGAACAGCCTCAGTGGTCACTTCAAATCCGGCCAACGATGGTCACCGCAAACCCGGCCAATGGGATGGCCCGGGACGGTGGTAGTTTTACCCCTTCTGGAGGGGGCTCGGCAAGCCCGTTTTGGTCCGCCAACTCCGTGGTCCGCATTTGAGGATGTGACCATGATGGAGCAATCGGTCCAGCATCGCGGACGTGTAAAGCTCTTCATCAGCCAATACGAACGCTTGGCCAAGGGCATCCTCTGCTTCACAAAGCCTGTCTTCGTCACAGAACAGAGCTTCAGTTCCATGCTTCTCGTAACTCTGTGAAATCTCCGACTGAACGATAGTCTGGCCGAGCAACAGCCACGGCATGAACGTACGACTCTTAGCGCTTGTCGCAGCCCTGATAAATTCCTCGGCTTTCTGGAACTCGCCAGAGTCCTGCGCGCGCTGGGCCAAGGCGGTGGCCACTTCGTCCTTATGGAGTAAGTCGTTAGGCACCGAGCCTTCGAGCGATTCCAGTGCAGCTGAGTCAGGCGCGCTTTGAATAAAGATTCCCATCACGCGCCCGGAGCGGGGAAACTCCTCTCTCAGCTTACCGGCAAGTTCAAACGCTCGTTCGTGCTGCCCAAGTATCAGATAGAAGTGCTTCGTTGGTCCGGGCTATCTCGTCAGCAGGCTGATGCTCCTTTGCTTCAAAATATAGCTCCGCCGCCCCACTGGGGTTATCGGCTGATGCCTCAACAGACGCAAGGTTCGTTAACACTCTGAACTTATGCCGCGCGTTCAGCTTGTCCCAATTCCGCACTTTGATTCGCAGCAGCAGCTTTGCTATCTGGCAGTCGTGCTTATCGAGGAAATTTCGCGCCTCATCAATCTCAGCGTGAAATCCGTCCTGCCTATCGTCGCCGCGGCCTGGTCCGGAACTGCGTTCAGTTACTTGAAGCAACGTCTCAGTATTTGACTCGATCCTTCCGATAGCTGCGGCTGATGAGCCACCTTCGTACCAGTCGCGAATGTCCGTGTACTCGTCCAAAAATTCCTCAATACGCCCCCAATCAAACACCTCCACGGAGTACAGTCTCTTTTTCCTGTGTTCCCTATTGATCTCTATAAGCAAGTCATGAACTTCTCTCCTGACCTTCCCGGTCGTCATGATGACGTACCGGCCGAGGGAAGGTGTGAATCCTTTTGCCTTCTCGATCTCGCCTTCCACTTCAGATCGAAACGTCACTTTCCCTTCTTCGTGTAGCTTGCACTGAGCAGCACGAAGCGGTTCCTGGCCGCTTAAATCAACGATATCCACTCCTTGCTGAGCCTGTCCCCTAGTCGCATACCGTTGCAGCTCCGGACATTTCCAATGAGCCCGTAGCAGCTTCAGGCAGAGTGCTTCAAAATCCTGTTCGTTCCGTGGCCTGTTGTGACTCATGCGCATCTTGCCAGCCGTCTCCGATACAATTCATCCAACGAATGGGGAGTCGCTCAGTCCGATGCAACCGAACCAAAGGGCTATCCGTAGCCGGGGCGGGGATCTCAAATTGGGACGCACTGCTTGGCACAATCGCTGTCGATTCCCAATATCTTCACCATCTTCTTGACATAGCCCAATATTATGTTCTTGTGCGTTCTGGGGAGACTCGGAAAGATCACGTTGTTGTATTTGATCCGCCTGTTATGATCCGTCAGACGCATCTAATAGCCTTCAGCGCAGTTCTCCAACATATTCTCAATGTCTTTGAATGGAACCAGGAACGGCACTTAAGCCGCGATTAGCGCCATATCGAGCATATTGTCAGTTGGAGATACCGTGCCTGGGTCGACGATGAGTACTTTGATTTCCGTTTCCCGAGCCTCGGGAGCCTGTTTCGGCAGTTTTGAGAACGGTTCTTTCGGAGTTACCTCGCCTGAACGGATCAACTCGAACGCCTTCTGCCAGGAGTCGGCTATTTCAGCTTCTGTCTGGTTGAAGAATTGCTCCACTTCTGATTTGAAATCACCGAATCCCGACGCCTCGGCAGCGATATCGAACAGTACTGTCTTGTATCTGTCGCGGAAATGGATGGCGGTTTCCTCTGGCGTGTCTCCGCATTCGATGATCGCCGCCGGTTGAACGCCAGACATCCACCAGTCACCGTCTTCTCTGAACATCAGCGCCCGGCCGGAAACCACCACGGATGCGATAAAACCATTGCCTGCGATGCAGTCTTTGTACGCAAACAACAAAGGGTAATGGATCGACTCGTTCATCTATGCTCCCCTGGGCTGCATGTATCGGAGATCCAGGAATTCATCCGACGGTCCCCAGAGCGGTCTTGGCAGTAAATGTAACATAGACTCGACGGCAATCGCGGCGCCGGTGGGTTTACCGCCGCCCGCCCGTTTTCGTTCCGCGGGGTCACAATTTGAGGGCGGCGTGCCGAATCGACGCGGCGCCGCTGGGATGGCTTGTCAAAGGTGAATTCGAGGTAATGCATATACCGCGGTTGGCGATCGGTGACGGCGCGCCTCGGTTGGTGCATCTGTGTCTTGCTTTTTCGAATCCGCTGAAGGATCATGGCCCTGATCGAACTCTGAAACTTGGGATCGCAATATATTTGGACCCATGGAACCCGATGCCCTGTCGCGCCCAATGACCGTGCATTGCCGCGTCCACTGGCTGTGCAAAGGAGAAGAGCAGTGAAAACAAGAGACGTTTATATCGGCCTGAGCTTCCTGACTGTGCTGATTGTACTCGGGTGCGCCTCCGCGATGATCGAGGACGAACCCGCCGCCCAACCCGCCGCGGCAACAATGGAAGGCGAGGGCGTCCCGATGTTCGAAGTGGATCCGTTCTGGCCGAAACCTCTGCCGAACAACTGGCGGATCGGATCGACCATCGGCCTGTCCATCGACTCCCAGGACAACGTACTGGTCATCCATCGGCCGGACAGCCTCGCCGCGAACGAACTCGGGTTGGATAACGGGACCAGCATGTGCTGCAGTGCCGCGCCGCCCGTCCTGGAATTCGACTCCGAAGGCAATCTGGTCGCGAGTTGGGGCGGCCCCAGCGACGAGTACGAGTGGCCGGAATCCAATCACGGCATTACCGTCGATTTCAAGGACAACATCTGGATTGGCGGCAACGGCGGCAACGACGCGCACCTCCTGAAGTTCACGCGCGACGGCGAATTCCTGTTCCAACTCGGGAACCTTGGCGGCAACGAGGGCAGCCTCAGCAACGAAAATTTCGGCCGTGTCGCCGAAATCATGGTCGATGAGGAAACCAACGAAGCCTTTGTCGCGGATGGATACCTCAACAAGCGCGTGGCCGTGCTCGACGCGGACACGGGTGAGATGAAACGCTATTGGGGCGCCTATGGCAACGAACCCGACGATACGGATCTGGGTCCGTACGATCCGGATGCCGAACCGGCACAACAGTTCCGGAACCCGGTCCACTGCGCGATTCCATCCAATGACGGTTTGCTCTACGTCTGCGACCGGGTGAACGACAGAATTCAGGTCTTCGAGAAAGAGGGCACTTACGTGGATGAGGTCTTTGTGGCGCCGCAGACGCTCGGCTCCGGATCGGCCTGGGACATCGCCTTCTCCAGAGACCCCGAGCAACGGTTTATCTACATGGCGGACGGGCACAACGACCGGGTCTGGATTATCGAGAGAGCATCCCTTGAAATCCTGACCAGTTTTGGCGCCGGCGGTCGTCAGAGCGGGCAGTTCTTTGGCGTCCATAACATTGCCGTCGACTCGGCCGAAAACGTCTATACGACCGAAACCTACGAAGGCAAGCGCCTTCAGAAGTTCGTTTTTCGGGGCATGGGACCCGCTACCGAAATGGACCAGGGCACGCTCTGGCCCGAGTAGCAATCTCGAAGCAGGTCCCGCGGGTGCATCCGTATCCGCGGGACAAGCGCTGACGGTTTGCGAACATCGCGCCCCGATTGGACGATGCCTCGACGATGGGGCGGTCAGCCGGCGAGACGTGGAGCCTTCGGCGATTTATCGAGAAGGACGGCAATCCAGCGATACTCGTCGGTGTTCTCCAGGAGAATCTTGACGACCATCGTGAGCGGAACCGAAAGCAACATCCCCACACCACCCCAGACCCACCCCCAGAACACCAGGGAAAGAAAAACGACGAGCGTCGACAGGCCGAGGCGCTTGCCCATCAGACTCGGTTCCACGAAGTTTCCGATGACGATATTGGCAACCGCGAAGCCGGCAATCACCAGAAGGCACAGCGTCACGCCGCCGCCCTGGGGCTGGATCAGCGCCACGGTCAACGGAGGGACGGCAGCAAGGATCGAACCGATGTTCGGAATGTAGTTGAGCAGAAAGGCCAACACCCCCCACAGGATCGGGAAATCGACGCCCAGAACCCAGACCCACGTCCCCAGAACGAGTCCCGTCGCCAGACTGACTATCGTCTTGATGATCAGATACCGGTGGACCTGCGTCATGACGCTTGAAAACTGAAGGAGCTTGCCGCTGCCCTCGCCGAAAGCGGAGCGCACCTTCGCCGGAAACCCCGAGGCTTCGGTCAGGATGAAGATCATCATGAGAAACACGATGACGAAGGAGGACAGGAAATTCGTCACCGTCAGCAACAGCGCGCCTGAAAACTGCAGAATCCGCGCGGGATCGATCACGTCGGCAACGATCGACGAAAACTCGAAATTGACCCCGAGATTCCGCAGGATCTCGATCGATGCCAGGCTCGATTCCACATCTTCCAGCAACACCACGATGCCCTCATCGTATTCGGGCAGGGCCTGACTGAAGGCCGTTGCCGACCCGACAACGACGATACCCAGGCCCACAATCAGACCGCCGAAACCCAGCAGGACTACCAACAAGGCCAGCGCACTGGGCCACCCGTGCTTTCGGAGCCAGTTGTAGGGCGGCATGCCCAGTATCGACAGGAACACGGAAAGCAGAAAGGGCACCACCACGACCTCGGCGAGTTGCAGACCGCCGATGACGATAATCAACAGAGCCAGCGTCAGCAGGATGCGTGGACCGACTTGAGGTTTATTGGCTTCAGCCATGAGTGCCATGAGCATTCTATCCCCTTGAATCCCTGTCGTATCCCTGTCGTGTCACTTGCGCCAGAACGCCGGCGTCAGAATGACGATGACCGTATAGTATTCGAGCCGCCCCGCCACCATGCAAACCGCGAGCACGTACTTCGCCAAATCGGGCAGGCTCCCGTAGTTTTCGGTCGGGCCAACCGCGCCCAACGCCGGACCGATATTGAACATGGACGCCGCGACCGCCGCTATGGAGGTCAGAACGTCCACGCCCATCGCCGCAAGGCAGAGACAGGCAACAAAGTTGATAACGAAGGCCAGATACACAAGGTTCAACAAACTTTGAATCGTATTCTCGGCCACAACGTTTCCACCGAGCCGAACGGCAAAGACACCGCGATGTTCGACCATCCGCTTGAATTCCCTGTTCACCACGCGCGCCAATAGAACAATACGGGCGGTCTTCAGACCTCCCGCCGTCGAACCGGTGCAGCCTCCGACAAACATCAACGCCAGCAGGATGAGTTGCGGCAGTGGGTGCCAGATTTCATAATTGTCCGTCACGAAGCCCGTGGTCGTCATGATCGCCAAGACCTGAAACAGTGCGTTCCGAACCGCCGTGCCCGGCCCGTACCCGCTCGAACCTATGAGGACGGCGGCGATAATCGCGCTACAGGTCAGGAAAATGAAAGTGTAGTAGCGGAACTCGAAATCCCTCGCAAGACTGCGTGGATTCCGTTCCACCCAAATTCGGTAGTGCAGAATGAAGCTGACCCCGCCAAGGAACATGAAGACGATGACGATCGACTCGATCAGCAGGCTGTCGAATGCTCCGATGCTGCCACTTCGAGTCGAAAACCCTCCCGTCGCGAGCGTCGAAAACGAGTGACAGACCGCCTCGAACCAGGTCATGCCCGCCAGCCGGAGGGCGACGCATTCCACGGCCGTGAGCGCGACGTAGATCTTCCACAAGGCCAGGGCCGTCTCGGTAATCCGCGGCTTCAGCCGTTCCGACTTGGCGCCTGAAAACTCGGCGCGATACAACTGCATGCCCCCGTGCCCCAACAGGGGAAGGATCGCGATTCCCAGAAGAACGATCCCCATGCCACCCAGCCAGTGCGCAAGGTGACGCCACAACTGGATCGGTTGCGGAAGCACTTCGACGTCCGAAAGAATCGTGGCGCCGGTTGCGGTGAAGCCCGATACGGACTCGAAGAAGGCATCGGTGAATGTGGCGAAGTGCGGGGAAAACTGGAATGGCAACGAACCGAATATACCGACGGCGAACCAGATCGAAACGACCAGGAGCAGCCCTTCCCGCCGGGTCAGTTGTTCCTTGGGACGGGTCGTTACAAGCGTCGCCAGCGTGCCCGCGAGTGCGGTAATCCCCGCCGCGTAGGCGAGGGGCTGCACTCCATCGCTGCCGGTCGCAAGACCGTATATCAGAGGAATGAGCATCGTTCCGGACAACGCCAGGACAAACTGCCCCAGAACGTGGCCGACCGATGCGATCCGTATCACGGCTTAGCCACCCCTCCTCATGACAGGAAAGCGGATTCGAGTTCGCCCACGGCGCTCTCGAGAGCAAAGAAGATAACCCGGTCGTCCGGCTGGATCGCGACATCTCCGCGCGGCACGATCACCTGCCCGTCGGGACGGGCAATCGCGCCAACGATCGCACCGCGAGGAAATCGTATATCCCGCAGTGTCTGGCCCACATAGCGGGTACCGGTTGTCGCAATCAGTTCGATCGCTTCGGCCGCGTTTTCGCCAAACGTCGTCACCGACAACACATGCCCCTTTCGCACGTACTGGAGAATGCTGTCAACGGCGGTCAGTCTGGGGCTCACCGTGGTGTTGATGCCGAGGCGCTGGACCATCGGCAGGTAGTTCATCCGGTTGATCAGAGCCACCACCTTCTTGACGCCAAGGCGCCGCGCCAGGAGCGAAGCGATGATGTTGTCCTCGTCGTCGCCGGTCAGCGCGAGGAACGCGTCGACGCCCTCGACGTTCTCTTCGGCCAGTGTGGACTGATCGGTTCCGTCTCCGTGGACCACGATCGTCTTTTTCAAAATCGTCGAGATCTTCACACAGCGGGCGTGGTCGCGTTCGAACAACTTGACCTGGACGTTACGCTTCTCGAGAATCTCCGCGATCCGAATTCCGAGCTGCCTGCCGCCGACAATGAAAACCCGCTCGATGTCTTTTCGAGGTTGCAGACCCATGAAAGCCATGGTCTCTTCGCTGTTCTGGCGGGTGGACATCACATAGATGTGGTCGCCCAACCGAAGCGTCTCGGCGCCATGTGGGATGATGACCCGGTGCCCGCGAAAAATCATCGCGATCAGCGAGTCTTCGGGGGGGGCCGCGGCCTGGAGTTCCAGCAGTGTTTTGCCGGCAAGCCAGCTGCCAGCCTCCACGTTCATACCGAACAACCGTGCCTGGCCGCCCGCAAAGTCAATGATTTCGGAAACGCCGGGGTAGTTCAGGACGCCCATGACCCGGGCGGCGACTTCCGACTCGGGATGGATGATATGGTCGATGCCCAGCCCGGACGCTTCGGTCACGCGGCGCCATTCGGCGACTTCGTGGGTCCGCATGCGGACCACCTTGAAACGGACATTGGATTCGACCTGGGCGACAAGGCAGGCAAGGACGTTGGTGGCGTCGGAGTTGGTGGCGGCAATGAGCAATTCGGCATCGCGGATGCCCGCAAGGCCAAGTGCCTGAGGGCTGGCGGCGTTGCCTTGAACTACTTTGGCATCGAACATCTCCTCCAATTCGCGGCAACGTTCCGCGTCCTGCTCGACTAGAACGACTTCGTTGCCTTCAAGGATGAGGCGTCGTGCGATCAGGGCGGCGACCTGCCCCCCGCCAGCAATAAGAATTCGCATTGTGCGCCTGGGCGCCGGCGGACCTCACGCCCGCCAGCGTCCAATTTTCATGATAACGGTTTATCGCCCGCCGTGCACATGCACTGGCAGAAGAACCCCGCGGGCTGCGAGGGGTTTCAGGCATGAAACCGGGTTGGCGCCATCGAAACCGGTCCGTTCGAAGCGAAAAAATCAAGCGTCAATCAAGCTTCTTTGACGGCGGCAACCAGCTTGGTCAACGATGCCTTGGCATCGCCGAAGAGCATGGCGGTGTTCTGACCGTAGAAGAGTTCGTTGTCGATACCCGCAAACCCGGGGTTCATGCTCCGCTTCAAGACGATAACCTGATTGGCCTTGTCGACTTCCAGGATCGGCATGCCGTAAATCGGGCTGGCTGCATTGTTGCGGGCCGCGGGATTCACCACATCGTTCGCTCCGATAACCAGGGCGACATCGGTACGCTCCAGTTCAGGATTGATCCGCTCCATCTCCCAGAGCTGATCGTAGGGAACGTCGGCTTCGGCAAGAAGCACGTTCATGTGACCGGGCATACGCCCGGCGACCGGGTGAATGGCGTATTTCACATCGACATCGCGGCTCTCGAGTATCGTCGCAAGTTCCCGAACGGTGTGTTGAGCCTGGGACACGGCCAGTCCGTAACCCGGCACGACGACGACGGCTCGGGCATAGGCCATCATGATGGCCGCGTCTTCGGGCGAGATCTGCCGGTAAGTTCCCCCGACCACCCCCTCGACTGTTGCAGGGCCGGCGGTACCGGCACCCGCGCCAAAAGCGCCAAAGAGAACATTTCCGAGCGACCGGTTCATGGCCTTGCACATGATCATCGTCAGGATGATCCCCGACGCTCCGACGAGCGCGCCGCTGATGATCAGGCCGTTGTTGTCGATCACGAAACCGGTACTGGCCGCCGCGATACCCGAATAGGAGTTCAGCAACGAGATAACGACCGGCATGTCGGCGCCGCCGATCGGGATAACCGAAAGGACTCCCAGGACCAGGGACAGAACGATCAGCACGATCAAGGGCGTCGTGACGCCCTGGCCGAATATGCCGGAAAGCGACTCCGACAGACCGGCGCCGGGCTCGGCGGTCACCAGGTAAAACGCCACGAATAGAATACCGAGGAGCAACAAGGCGTTCAGCGGCTTCTGCAGCGGATACGTCACCGCCCGCCCCGTCACCAATTCCTGCAGTTTGCCGAAGGCAATGAGACTGCCTGAAAATGTGACCGCGCCGACGAGGATACTGAACTGAACGCTGATGCCGACGTCGATGGGCACGCCGCCGACGGCACTCAATCGAAGGAATTCGGCCGAAGCCACCAGCACCGACGCGCCACCGCCGAAACCATTGAGCAACGCCACCATCTGCGGCATCGCGGTCATCTTGATGGTCTTGGCCAACAGTGTGCCGGCCGCCCCGCCGATAATCAGGCCAATGAAGATGTCCGTGAACCCGATGATGTCCTGATCGAGCAAGGTCACGACGATGGCAATCAGCATGCCGACCGAGGCGAGCGCGTTGCCCTTTCGCGCGGTCTTGGGCGAAGAGAGCCATTTCAGCCCGATGATGAAGAATACGGCGGCGAGGAGATAGGCCAGTTCAGCGAAGGCGGTCATTTGTTGTCACCGCCCTTGTCCTTCGTGAACATCCGCAACATGCGATCGGTCACCATGAATCCGCCCACGATGTTCGTTGTCGCAAAGGCGACCGCGACAATTCCCAGAATCGTCGCGAGCGGGCTGTAGCCTTCACCGGCTACGAGAATCGCGCCAATGACCGTGATTCCGGAGATGGCATTCGATCCCGACATCAGCGGCGTGTGCAACGTCGGGGGGACCTTGGTGATGACTTCGAATCCCACGAATACCGCAAGAACGAAGACCACGATTTCTCCAATCAGGCTCTCAAACATCGGTCGTCACGTCCTTATCTCTCCGGCGTGAGTAATGGTGCTCGGACCGACGACGTCATTGTCGAGATCGACCCGAACCTGACCCTCGTTCTCCGGATCCAGCATCTCGGCAAGCAAAGTGGCAATGTTGCGCGAATACATCTGGCTCGAATGAACCGCTACCGTGGACGGCAGGTTGAGATGACCGATGATCGTCACGCCGTGTTTGACGACATCGTGTCCGGGCTCGGTCAATTCGCAGTTACCGCCGGTTTCGGCGGCCAGGTCGACGATGACCGAACCCTGCGGCATGCCGCGAACCATTTCTTCGGTGATCAACGTGGGCGCCGGACGATCCGGTATCAGGGCGGTGGTGATTACGATGTCGACGCCCGTCAGGGTTTTCTGCAGCAGTTCCTGTTCACGCCGATGCGACTCTTCGGAAAGCTCCTTCGCATACCCGCCGGCGGTTTCGGTCTCTTCCTCGGCAAGATCCACCTGAAGAAACTTCGCTCCAAGACTCTCCACCTGCTCCCGAACCACGGGCCGCACGTCGAACGCCGACACAACGGCGCCCAGTCGGCGGGCAGTGGCGATGGCCTGCAGCCCGGCAACGCCCGCCCCCAGAATGAAGACGCTGGACGGGCGCATGGTGCCGGCGGCGGTCGTCATCATCGGCAACAACTTGCCCAGCGTCGAGGCTCCGGCCAGAACCGCCTTGTAGCCGGCGATGTTGGCCTGTGAGGACAGCGCATCCATCGACTGCGCACGGGTAATCCGGGGAATACGATGCATGCTGATGGCGGTAATCTTCCTGGCGTTCAACGCCTCGACGATGTCGCGGTTTCGCACGGGTTGAAGAAGGCCGATCAGTATCGAACCTTCCTTGATCCGCGAGACCTCGTCGATCGTCGGCGGCTGAACCTTGACCAGGACATCGACCTGCCCCATCAAGGTGGCCGCATCCTCGACCATCACCGCGCCGGCACCGGCATAGGCCTCGTCGAGGACGCCGGCCGCGATACCCGCGCCCGCCTGAACCTGAATTTCGAGATTCGAGTCCAGCAGTTTTTTGACCATGTCGGGAACCAGCGCTACACGGCGCTCGTGTTCCGCAATTTCTTTAGGGACACCGATTTTCAAGGGATTGGTACCTGTAAACTTGTTCGTTTCCGGAGGAAAGGGGCGGTAGAAGGCCCGTTAGCACAATAAGCCCCAATTAAAACCGCCATTTTACAGGGACCGAGCCGTGGGGTTCAAGTCCCCATTCGAGTCTTTTGCGGGTTTCCGCGCTTCCCGGTTAGCGATTCCCCAGATCCGGCATGAGGGCCGGCGGGAGATTCGATTGGGGGGTCGCCTCTCCCCGGTGACACGTCCAGCAGGATACGGCGTCGTTTCCGGACAGATGGTCGGCAACCATCCCACGCTCGGCTTCGACCATGAATCGGGTCAGTTCCTTCAGCACGTTCTCATCGCTCGCCCAATCTCCGGCGATGTGGCAGTGATCGCAACCCACGCCCAGAGCCCGCGTATAGGAAGCCATCACGCCGCGCAACTCGTTCGCCGGTATCGTCCCATGGACACGGACGTTCTCGTAGACTTCTCCCGCGGGCAACGTGCTCTCCGAGAAAGGCCCGAACGGCGCCTCGTTGAGGGTCGAATCCAGGAGAGGAGGTGGAACGGCTTCGGGCGAGACCGCGCCGCGGTGGCAGGTCCAGCAACTGGGCGACTCAAGCAGTTCGAACCAAGTCGAACTCAAGCTCCCCACCATCCGTATCATTTCGCGAGCTGTCGTCTTGGCCGGCTTCTCGTCAAGTTCGAACGCTGCCGGAACGTGACAGTGCTCGCATTCGACTCCAAGCGAAACCGCCGTTGCTTCCATGATGGATTGAAGCTGGTCCGGGGGAACGCCTTCGAGGACCTGGAGGTTCACGCCGCCTTCCGCCTGTGCGTTAGCGGCGCCCGTCACGGCGCCGGCCGGGATGCCGGTCAGGGCGCCTGCGAGGGCGCCGGCCAGGGCCGCGGTTCCAACACAAACATTCAATCGAGACACGGTCCCTCCCAAAATCGTCCGAATCTACTCTGACCGGTACTGCAAGGAATTCGATTCGATTGCCGAACAAAAGTACGCATTGAAACCAGAATACGCCGGGCGAAACGTGCCCACAAGCCGGGGCGCCCCATGGCAGATTCAATTTCGCGATCAAACCATTGTAGCCGGGGGGCCATCGGCATTGGCTCCCGCCGCCGTTGCCCGGGGGCCATCGGCCATGGCTTGCGCCGCCGATGCCGCGGGGCCATCGGCATTGGCTCCCGCCGCCGTTGCCCGGGGGCCATCGGCATTGGCTCCCGCCGCCGTTGCCCGGGGGCCATCGGCCATGGCTTGCGCCGCCGATGCCGCGGGGCCATCGGCATTGGCTCCCGCCGCCGTTGCCGCGAGGTCATCGGCGATGGCTTGCGCTGCCATGTGCCCGGATCGAACGGCGCTCTCGATCGTCGCGGGCAGACCCGTATCGATCCAGTCTCCGGCCAGATACAGGTTGGCAAACCTGCTTCGCGTTCCCGGGCGCCGTCGGATTTCCTCGGGCGTTTGTGCAAACGTGGCCTGTTTTTCCTTGACGACCCGATACGGCGGTACCGTGTCCGGGTCGCGATTGAGTGCCACGGCGACATCGTTCCAGGTTTTCCGTGCGATCGTGACAGCCGGCGCCTCCGCGAGAGCGCCCGCCGCGCTGATTGTTGTCGATGCGACGTTGCCGCGAACGAAGAGCCAATGCGCGGTCCCCCCGATCAGCCCGAGAAGCGGGAGATCCGCGGGCAAACCGGCGGGCTCGGGCAAGCGGAAATGAGCGTTGACGATCGCCGAGCTTTTCTCCGGCACGGTCAGCGCCGGCACCAGCTTGGCCGTGACGGACGGCGGCAAGGACAAGACGACGCTTTCGTCACCCTGCAATGCGACCGTTTCCGAGCCGAAGTCCAGGCCGTTGGCCCGGTTGCCCGTGTATTCGATCGTCCGCAACCGCTGCCCAAACCGGATGGCGGCACCTCGTCGATGCAGGTATTCCACCGCCGGGTTCACGAACGCGTCGGAAAGACCTGTTTTGGCAATTCGCGGACGACAGGCGGCTTCTCCCCGGGCGAAGGTCTCACGCAGCACGGGCCACAACAGACATGCGGCGCCGAGGCGCGCCGGCGTGTTCAACGCCGCGACGGCAAGAGGCTCCCAGAATTTCTCGAACAGCACACCGCGGACTCCGACGCAATCGGTCACGGTTCGGTCCGCACCGGCTATGGCGAATTTCAACGCCGACAGATAGTCCCGGATCCTGGTGCCGGGCACGCGTCTCTTGGAGTCGAGGACCCACCAGGGCAACCGGCCGGCATTGGGCCGCAAGCGCCATCGCTGACCCGTGCGAAGATCGAGGAACGGAAAACAGGCCGATGCAGGGCCCATCAGCCGGTCGGTGGCGCCGATATACCCGAGATAGCGCCATGCCGCCTGGTTGCCGCTCAGTAGCAGGTGGTTGCCGTTGTCGACCGGACAGTCGAGCTTGGCGTCGAAATAGGACCGGCAGCGGCCGCCAGCTTGGCCGGCCGCTTCGTAAAGCGTGACGTCATGCCCTTCCCGTACCAACGATACGGCGGTGGCAAGTCCCGCAAGGCCGGCGCCAATGATGTGGGTTTTTGGCACGAAAAGGGCTGCTAGAAAAAACCGTAACGCAGGGCGAACCACATCTTCCGCGAACGCGGTACCCGAATCGGATTGCCGATTCGCTTCCAACCCCGTCTTTCGAGTCGATCGAGCAGATCTCTATAGACTGCCATCATGAGGACGGCGGGCCGCATGTTTCTCCATCCAAGTTCCGCGAGCAGTCTCTCGGTTTCATCGTAATAACCGCGAGCCAGACCGGCCAGTTCCGCGCAAGCACCGGCAAAGCCGGGATGAATGAAGACCCCTTCCAACGGATCCGAGGGAACGCCGTGTCTACCGAGAACGTTCAGGGGCACATAAAGGCGCTCGGACGCCGCGTCCTCTTTCAAGTCGCGCAAGATGTTGGTCAGTTGCAACGCGTTTCCAAGCGCCGCGGCAATCTGAGGTCCGGGGCGCCCGGGCACGCCAAAAGCGTGGATCGACAGCATGCCCACCGCACCGGCAACCTTGCGGCAATAATCGAGCAGGTCATCCAGCGTTTGCATCCGTACCATCGGCGCCGCGTCGATCTCCATCCCATCGATCACGGTGAGGAACTCTTCACGCGGCAGGTCAAAAAGTTGTACCGGTCTGAGCAGCGCCCTTGTAGTCGGCCATTCCGGCTGTCCGGCATAGAGCCGGTCAATTTCTTTCCGCCAGGCCGCCAGAGCTTGTTTCTTGTCCCCGATCTCGCCCGGTTTGTCGACAATGTCGTCGACTTCACGGCAAAAAGAGTAGATCGCATACATCGCCCGACGCCGCTCGAGCGGGAGCACCTTCATGCCCCAGAGAAACGATGTGCCCGATCGCGCCACGACACGATTCACGTATACCCATGGCTCAATCCGGTCGTGGGGCGAGTGGTTTTCGGTGGCCGCGGACTGTTGCGCCAAACCCATCGTTTCATTGTATATCTCTTGCGCAAGTCCGCAATAAATGTAAGATTCTATTGTCGTAATCCTTATTTCCTGGAGGCGGGATGTCCACCGGAACACCTCATCTGGACAAGATCAATCGACCCGAAGATCTGCGCGAAATGTCGAAGAGCCAACTGAAGGCGCTGGCCGAGGAACTCCGCGCCGAAACGATCGAAGCGGTGTCTCGGACCGGTGGGCATCTGGGCGCCGGCCTCGGTGTCGTGGAACTCACGGTCGCCATTCACCACCTGTTCAACACTCCCGAAGACATCCTGGTGTGGGATGTCGGCCATCAGTGCTACCCGCACAAGATCCTGACCGAAAGGCGCGACCGGGTCCACACGCTGCGCCAGGGGGACGGGCTCTCGGGGTTCACCAAGCGTGCCGAAAGCGAATACGACCCCTTCGGCGCCGCGCACGCGTCGACATCGATTTCCGCGGCGCTGGGTTTTGCGGTATCCCGGGACCTCCAGCGCCGGAAACACCGGGTCATCGCGGTAATCGGCGACGGCGCGCTGAGTGGCGGCATGGCGTATGAGGCCTTGAACAATGCCGGGGCAATGGACACGCAACTGATCGTGATCCTGAACGACAATGAAATGTCGATCGCCCCGCCGGTGGGAGCGATGAGCTCCTATCTCTCTCAGTTGATCTCGTCCGGGCAATATCGCTCTCTTCGCAACATCGCGCGGGGTATGGCCGATAAATTTCCAAAGGCGGTCGAGGTCGGAGTCAAGCGGGCCGAACAATACGCCCGCGGACTGGTGACCGGCGGTACGCTGTTCGAAGAGTTGGGCTTCTATTACGTGGGACCCATCGATGGACACAATCTCGATCATCTCCTGCCCGTCCTCAAGAACGTGCGCGCCGACAAGTTGTCGGGCCCGATTCTGGTGCACGCCGTCACCCAGAAAGGCAAGGGCTACCCTCCGGCCGAGCGATCGGCCGACAAGTACCACGGGGTGGCCAGCTTCGACGTCGCGACCGGCGCTCAAAACAAGTCCGGCACCAAGGCGCCGTCCTATACCAAGGTCTTCGCCAAAAGCCTGGTGACGGAAGCGCGGAGGGATGACCGGATCTGCGCGATCACCGCGGCGATGCCTTCGGGAACGGGGGTCGATATCTTTCAGAAGGAATATCCCGACCGGGCATTCGACGTCGGGATTGCCGAGCAGCATGGGGTCACCTTCGCGGCCGGACTGGCCGCGGACGGGATGAAACCGTTCGTCGCGATCTATTCGACATTTCTGCAACGAGCCTACGACCAGATCGTTCACGACGTCGCGATTCAGAGCCTCCCGGTGCGATTCGCTTTGGATCGGGCGGGACTGGTGGGCGCCGACGGGCCCACCCACGCCGGCTCGTTCGACATCGCCTATCTGGGTTGCCTGCCGGGTTTCATTCTCATGGCGGCGGCCGATGAGGCCGAGTTGGTCCACATGGTTCGAACCGCCGTTACCATTGACGATCGGCCCTGCGCTTTCCGCTATCCGCGCGGCGTCGGCGTCGGCGTCCCACTGCCGGAGCGGGGCGAGATTCTGCAGATCGGCAAGGGCCGCGTCATGCGCGAAGGGAGTACGGTCGCCATCCTGTCCTACGGCGGCCGATTGTACGAGGCGATGTCCGCGGCCGACGAATTGGCCCAGTTCGGCGTGTCGACGACGGTCGCCGATGCAAGGTTCGCAAAGCCTCTCGACGAGGCCCTGGTACGAAACCTTGCCCGGGAACACGAGATTCTCATCACCATAGAAGAAGGCGCCATCGGCGGGTTCGGATCGCGCGTCCTGCATTTTCTGGCGGAGGACGGTATTCTGGACAACGGTCTGAAGATCCGCACCATGACGCTTCCCGACCGATTCCTCGACCAGGACAAGCCGCATCTTCAATACGATACGGCCGGTTTGACCTCTCGCCACATCCAGGCGACGGCTCTCGACGCCCTGGCATTGCGTTCCACCCCTACCGAGTCCTGATGAGAATTCGAGCGATGCGTTCGGAAAGCACAACCGCCGGCGCCAAAAGGAAAGGCCGGATGGCCCCGAAGAAAATTGTCCTCGCCAACCCCAGGGGTTTTTGCGCCGGGGTGGTCCGAGCGATCGAAATCGTGGAGCGGGTGCTCGAACTTCTCCCCCCGCCGATCTACGTCTTCCACGAAATCGTTCACAATCGGCACGTCGTCGAGCGTCTCAGGGGCCGTGGGGCCGTGTTTGTGGACCGCCTGGAGGACGTACCCGATGATTCCGTTTGTATTTTCAGCGCCCACGGGGTGTCGCCGGCGATTCGCGATCTGGCCCGGAAGAAGCGTCTAAACGTGATTGACGCCACCTGTCCCCTGGTGACCAAGGTCCACATGGAAGCCATCCGCTTCACCCAGGCCGGTTATTCGTTGATTTTGATTGGCCACCCCGACCACGAGGAAGTCGACGGTACGATGGGCGAAGCGCCCATGCAGTTGGTCAGTTCGGTGAAGGATGTCGAAAACCTCGAAGTCGCCAATCCCGACAAGGTCGTCTATCTGACCCAGACCACCCTCAGTCTGGACGACACCGGCCAAATCGTCGATGCCTTGCGCGTGCGTTTCCCGCGGATGATGTCTCCCCCGAAAGACGACATCTGCTACGCCACTCAAAACCGCCAGGCCGCGGTCAAGGATTTGGCGCGCCGCGCTGACGTCATCCTGGTCGTCGGATCGTCCAACAGTTCCAATTCGCAACGACTGAGGGAAGTGATTCAGGAAGCGGCCATTCCCGCCTATCTGATTAACGATGAAACCGATATCGAACCCGAATGGCTGACTGGCGCCGAGGTGGTGGGCGTGACCGCCGGCGCATCGGCGCCGGAGGAACTTGTGCTGCGCGTCGTCGACCACCTGAAGTCGTCGGAATCTGTAGGGGTAGAAGGACTGACTCTGGAGGAAGAGGACGTCCATTTCTCAATCCCCCAGGAATTGGAGAGTCCGACGTTCCTCATGAAGGCCCATGGAGCGGGTCAGAAGTTGTAGATGAGGCTGAACGAGACAAAACTGTCCCGCCGCAGTTCATGATGGAGGTCGGCTTCGTCGACCCCCGGAAGCGCGATCGATTCCACACTCATCGACCAACGGTCGGTAATCCGCCGGTTCAATTCGAGAGTCACGACACGCGAAGAACGAACCGCGTCGAACATGATACTGGCAAGCAGTTCCGTTCCCTGGACATCGTTGGGCGCCCACCGCGTGGCGATGAAGAAATCGTTGTTGAAAAAATTGTTCGCTGTTCGGCCCCGTCCGTCGTAATTCCATTCGCCCAGAAGGCTGACGTCGGCCGAGGTTCCCCATACCGAATAAAATGTATATTCCGCGCCGACGACGAATGCGGCGTAACTCTGTTCGGCGCCGAAGAGGTTTCGGGCGCCGGACCGCTGGATGACTTCCAGCTTGAGCAACCACGAACTGAGCGTGAGTTGGGTGTCGAGACCGAACTGACGGATCTGCTCGTAATGGGGTAAGAGGACGGCTCGGCCGCTGCTGTTGCTGCCGGGCCGCACGAAAGGTTCACGGCTGGTACCGTCGAACACGCTGACGCCCACATCGAGCGGTCCGAAACTGTGGCTGTAACGGGCGGCAAGGTCAAAATGCCACTTTCCGGCTGAGCTCTCGTAAGTCGCATTCCCATAGTCGACGTCCAGAGAGTTGCGCAGACGGCCCTTGGGACCCGGAAACGTACGCTCGCGGTGGTATGGCAAAGCGAATACTTCGGCCACGCCCCAATCTCCCGACCATGTCAGGTGGGCCATGGGCTGGCCCAGCTTTTCCTCTTCGTCGGGGTGTTCGATCAAGTCGGTCTGGTTGACGATATCGACCAGGTGGCGCGATTCGGCCACCCCCCAGAACACACGGTCCACACCCAGGCGCAACTCCCATTCACCGTCGCCGGCCTGGCCGTACATCAGAAGATACGCTTCGCGCACGTCGCCGTGCGTGCGCCGCGGGTCGGCGCTGTCATAGCGAAAGAAAGATGTCAGGTTGAAGCTTCGGCCCCGGTCGTCTTCGAGGTAGAGTTCCGGCTCCGCAAGAAAGCCCGTCGCATGCGCGCGCTGTCCGGGAAACAAGCCGGATTGAGGGTACCATCGTGTTTCGCCGACGATGCGTCCCGAAAAATCGTAGTCGACGATCTCTGCCCGTGCCGATACGCCGGCCAGGCACACAGCGGCCACCATCCAGACGGCGCCGAGGACGGCGCCGCGTAGGGCGGCACCGAAATGCATCAGCGGATCCGCCTCAAGCCGGTTCGGGTAAAGTCGTTTTCATCGAGGTCGGTCTGGAACTCGAATTCCGTCCATCCGAGAACCGTGCTCTTGCCGGTCAGGTGATTGACCATCGTCATTTCGCCCGCCTGCCAGTACCGATCAAGATACTGTTGGTAGTCCGACATGGTAAGCGTCTTCAGATGCTCGTCCTTGCGGTCGTAGTACTCCACCTTCCAGATGCGCAACTCGTCCCGATCCTGCCAGACCAACTGGCGTCCGTAGGCGGACCCCTCCTGCGCCGGTACGCGTTCGGTAACCGCGCAGGTCAATTCGCTGCAGGCCTCGTCACGCAGAAAACGGTAGGTGAACTTCTCCACCTCCGGGGCGCCCATGTCCTCGTACGCGAATTCGCTGCCCATGAAAGAGCCGGAACGGTTGGACGAACTGATCCTCTTGACTCGTTCCAACGCTGGCAAATAGAGCCATTGCTCGTCCTCGTCGTCCCTGTGGGAGAAAATGAGGAGCGCGGTTCCCTGAACGTCGCGCGGTTCATCGAACACGAACAGGCTCTTGTTCCCGTCTCCGGGGACCTCGAGAACCCGCAACCGCAGCTCGCGCCGGCTCTCCTGCCCCTGGCGGTTGCGAAGCACCATGGTCTGGCGTGCGGTGAAATCGCCGAAGCCCTCGCCCCGAGCCCGCGCGTCGACCGCGATATTCAGGCCCTCCTGCTCAGGATCCAGGCCTTGCCCATTAGCGGCCGGCGCCGCGGCCAACGCCATCCCAACGGCCAGACATGCCGCCAGAACGCACAAAGAGTGGGAATCAGATACGTGTTTCATGATTTTTCTCCGTCGATAGCCATCAGCAAGGGCGGCAGCAGCAGAAAATCGGCAAGGAGCGCGAAGCCGATCGTCATGGTGACCAGAAGTCCGAGGGCCCAACTGACCTCGAATCCCGATGAAGCGAATACCAGGAAACCCAAGGCGAAGACCGCGGTCGTGGTCAATAACGCATGACCGACGGTGCGAAAGGCGTACCGTACGGCCTCGGGAGAGGACATGCTCTCGCGACGTCCCTTCAGGTACTTGCTCAAAAAATGAATTGTGTCGTCCACGATGATGCCGAACGCCATCGCCGTCACCACCGATGCCGAAAGACCCACGCGGCCGACCAGGTAGCCCCACAGGCCGAAGCTCATGGCCGCGGGGATGAAGTTGGGCACGAGACTGACCAGACCGAGGCGCACGCTCTTGAAAACCAGGATGAGGATGAACGAAATGAGCGCCATGGCGATGATCGTGCCGGTCAGCATGCTCTCGATATTGCGTTGGGAAAGGTGAGCGAAGACGATGCTGACACCCGTTGCCTCGGTCGCGAGACCGGGCGCGTTGTCTGCTAGCCAGACCTGTGCGCGCGCGTCGAGATCACGCTGTTCCCCGGCCGACAAGCTGCTGAGCACCGCGGTCATGCGCGTCGCCGACTTGCCGATGTCGATACGGTTGTTGAGGTCGCTCCCGAAGGGGAGCGAAAGCTCATAAAGCAAGAGATACTGCGCGGCAAGTTCCGGATTTCCGGGCAACCGATAGAAGGCCGCATCGTCGCCGTTCATGTTCTTGTTCAGACGCTTCATGATGTCCGGAAACGCCTGGACATGGGTCACTTCGGATTGGTCCCGGTACCATTCGGCAAAGGCATCGACCGCGCCGAGATAATCGGGATCGGTGATGCCGCCTTCGCGTCCCGCGTTCAGCGAGTACTCCAGCGTCTCCATGCCGGTCAGGTTTTCAATGACGAAATCCGTATCGCGCCTGAACTCGTAACGCTCATCGAGGTACTGGGTCCAGTTGTCGGTCAACTCGATGCGGGGAATTCCCATGACCAGAACAACGGCCACAAGGGTGACGGACACGAGCAAGACCTTGCGGCGCGCAACCACAAAGGCGCCGAAGCGGTCGAAAAAGCCGGGCACTTCAACGCTGGCGGGGCGCGCCCTCAATGGCAGGACAGAAAGCAAGGCCGGCAGGAGCGTCATGGAGTAAGCGAAAGCGCAAAACACGCCGAATGCCACGAGATTGCCGAGGACGTGAAAGCTTGGCGAATCCGAAGCATTGAGGCTGAGGAACCCGATCATGGTCGTGATGGTGGTCAGAAACACGGGCCAGGCATTGGCACGAAGCGATTCGGCGATCGAATCGTTCTTGTTCCGGCCATGGCTCATACCCAGCAAGGCAGCCGCGGCGATGTGGATCGAGTGCGCGACAGCGACGGTCATGACAATTATCGGGACACCCGAATTGGCGGGGTTGAACACCGTGCCGACCCAACCGGCGAACCCCACGGTGGCCGCGATGACGAAGACCAGCACGAGAAGTATGGCCAGGGTACCGATTACCGATCCCAGAAGGACGGCGGAGGTGAGGGCGATGATCACGAACACGATCGGCGCAAGGACCTCGAGGTCGTCCGTGGTGGCGTCGGCGAAGGCCCGGTTCATGACGACATCGCCGGTCAGGTAATAGGCGACGTCGGGATGACTCGCGCGGGCTTCTTCAAGCAGGACGTTGATATAATCGGTGATCTCGATCACCGCAAGGTCCGGATTCTCGGGCAGAAGAAAATTGATCGCCAACCCGCCCACGCGCCCATCGACTGAAACCAGACGCCCGACAATGTCGACTGCCTCGAGCGCGGTCGACTCGATTCGCGCCAGGTCGGCATCGCTCAACGCACCGGCGCCCCGGACGAGCGGCCCGACAATCAGATCGTCCTCTCCAAATGCCTCGCTATGGTTATAGTTCGTAAGCGAGTCGACCCGAATGGAATGAGGAGTTTGCCACGCGGCTTCGGTCAACTCCTCAATGGCGGCCAGCGCCTCGCGGGTGAATACCGAGCCCTCACCGGGCGCGACGGCGATCAGCGCGGTATTGGATGCGGAGTAGGTATCTTCAAGGGCGTCGAACGCGGCGAGTTCGGGATTGTCTTCAGTGAACAGACTGCGGTAGTCGTTCGTGACACCGATGAATTGGGCACCCGCCGTCAAGGCCAACGTGAGGGCCACGGCAAGCGCGACGACCAGCCAGCGGCGCCGCAAAACGAAATCGATGTAGAGATCCAATCGCGAACCTGCCATCGTTTCGGTTATCCTGGGGAGACAGCGGTGACGATCTCACCGATTCGGTTGCACCGTACTGTCATCGACACGATCGGGCGTCGGCAGCTTGACTCCATTTGACGGATTCCTTGCTTCAGGTTACCGGACGGAGAACAGCGCATCGGTTACCAGCGATTCGATCTTGACGTGTAGACGTGGTCGGGCATCTTGTAACTCACTCCACCGTCGTCGTACACCGAGATCTGTAGAAGCTGAGTAAAATTTCCCGACCTGATAATCTGGTCATTCTTGAGGAGTCTTTGAAAACGTTGTTTCAGCCGGTAACTGAACAGTGTTCCGAAGGTGGGCATCTTCGGAAACTCGAACCGGTCGGCAAGTTCGTTTCCGATCAGTGCCCGTGAAAGACGGTAGGCCAAATTCTGCAGTTTTTTCTCTTCGACCGGATCCGTTATATCCGCAACCTTCGGAATGGACTGGATCAACATGTTCGCAACGGTTATCGAATCCTTGTCCGGGGGCGGCTCGCACAAGTAGCCGATCCTGTAAACTTGTTCCGCCTCCGCACTGTTGGTGTAGAGGATGGTTTCAGGTATCCCCATCAGATAGCCGGTGTAGCGCCAAACGTCGAGAACGCTCTGTTTCTCTTCCTTGTTGAGTTTCGCGCCCACCAACGCCGAGAATTCCAACAGGCGCTTCGAAAAGACGGAGATGGCAAAACCCAGGTGCGCCGCACTCAACGGCGCGCCCCAGGCTTCGGGATTCCAGTCGTCCGATTGATCCAGCAGGTTCCTTATTCGAGCATGAATGAAGCGAATGCGCGTGGACAGCTTCCACCCGTCGCCGTCTCTCCGCAAGCCCCCGGGAAAAAATATATCCATCATGTGGCGGTTGTTCTGCTGAAGGCGTCTCTTGGTCGATGCCACTCGTCCGGTAATGCTGAATGACTTGGCGATTAGCGTCGAAAAGCCTTCGACCAACACCCCCGTTACGAATGCGACGAGCATGAGGTCGACATTCTTGTGAAAGGCGCGAACCCCCGGTTTAAAGGCTTCGTATTCAAGCCACGGGGGATCTTCGTCGAGAGTCTTGAAGAAATCGCGCAAAACCTGCGGCGCGCTTTGCAGAACCTCTTCGCGCTGTTCTATACCGGCCCCGATGAACCGGTGGAGGTCTCCGGGAGGCATCGAGGAGAGTTCCTCCATGACGGGATCCAGTTCGGGGTCGCCGATAGTGGTGTGCTGGATATAGTTGTCCGTTGCCCGTCGGTCTGCGGCGTTGACGATGGCCTTGGAATAACCTTCAGAATAGGCTGTAGGCATCTGCGGCATGGTTCACACCTCGATGAGGGTCTCGAAAACGCCGTCGTGTGACAAGGCGCACGCCATTGCGAGTGACTTGCCGCATTGCCGAAGGGTCCCGGACTGATGGCCTTGGCGCGTTGTTTTCCAGCCGACCATCAACTAGTATCCGGCACGCTCTGTTACATTTCAACCCATATCTGACACTACCCCACGGCAAATTTGTTCTCAGAAGGAGCATGATGTGGGGGATGAATTTCGAGTCATTTTCAAGTAGTCGAAGACGCGGCGGGTATTGAACGAGAGTTGGCGCATGGATTGGGCGATCGATTGAGCGGGTTTTTGAAAGGATTTGAGAATACCGACGGCAAAGCGTCGGAGGCGGGTGATGTTTTCCGGGCCGAAGCCGGTGCGGATTCGACTGCGGTCCTCATCGTAATTCCAGTCGATGATGTAATGGACGCTTTCGATACTCCAATGACCGCGATTGATGGCCAGCAAGCGTTCGGGGGAGGTTTCGCCGGGTGAGCGGCTCGTGATGCCCAGCGCGGTTTCACAGGTGAGGGCGCCGGATTTTTTGTCGATGGATTCGCGCTCGATCCGAAAGACCTGCGCCAGGTGGGGAAAGTCGAGGTAGTGGTTGAGTGCGGCGCTGCACCAAATGCGCCGGGTTTCGATGCGGCCATGATCGGGCGGCGTGACCTCGACAAAGTCGGGTTGTCCGCGGGTTTGGAACTGCAATGCGATATCGCGTTCCAACGTCGGTTGGTTGCCTTTGACCGTGAAATGATAGTGCGCTCCCCGCTCAACCGAATAACGCGCGATCGCGCGTTGGGTCAGCAGGGCGTCGCCGGTGATGTCCTTGCCGGCGATGTCGCAGGTTTCAAGCAAGGGAACGGCCATGCCGATTTCGTTCGTGCGCTTGTGCTCCTCGCCGCCGGCTACAGGGAGGGTTCCCACTTTTTTTGGGTGTAGCAGCGTTTCGACCGATGCCCGACCACGCTCATGATGTGGGTCTGACGCCCGTCCGAGTCGAGGGCGTTCTTCATCGTCTTGCCATCCATGGCCAGCGCATCGTCCGGGGCGCCCCAGGCCCGATTCCACGCATTGAGCGCCCGGTCCAGCGCCCCCGGTTCAATCCGGATCAGGCAATCCCGAATCACAAACTCGCTGGGAACCACATAGCGGCCGTTCTCGGGCCGGCAGCCAAAACGTTCGCGGGCTTTCTGCCCCAGGGCATCGGCCCAATCCGAGATGGCTTTATAGCCGTGCATGCCGCACAGCGTCGCGCCCACCGCGATGCCCCGCACGACCGACAAGGGATGGCGCCGTCCCTGAGAGCGGCGCGGATCGGGAATGGTCCTGAAACACTCGGGGAGTTGTCGCATCTCGGCGGCATTGAGCATGATCTTGGGGGCTCCTGTGAGTTGAAGATGTTCCCGGCCAGGGTGGGTCAGTTGCCTGCGCGCATCACGGCGCAGGGGACGCACAAAGACAAGTTTCGGGGCATCGGCTTCGGCGCTGTAGCCGTCCCGGGTGCGCCGGTATCCCCGCGTCCGTCCCAGTTCCAACCAGTTCGACGCGCGATACACGCCGCCATGGAAGCGCCGGGGATCGACAAACGTTTCCAGCAGCAGCAACCCATGACCGAACCGTTGGCGCCAATCCGGGGCGGCCCGCCGCTCGAGCCGGGACAATACTCGCGACCCCACATTCGGCCGATTCCAGCCCGGCAGAATCAAAAAGCGGCTGTTGTTGGCGATCAGTTTCAGCCGCCCATACTGCGAGCGGAAGTCCCAGCCGATCCATCGATCCCGAACCCCGCACTTCAGCGCCGCCGCCGACAGGCTCAGTTGCGCCACCCACTGCCCGCGCCATGTCGCCACGTACCAGACCGTCTCCCCGATCTTCGCCAGCGCGCCCAGATAATGATGACGCCTCATCTGCTCCCGATACTGCGCTTCCTCGCTTCGCTCCACTGGCCGGACCTCGATCTCCGACAATTCCTGGCTGGTCAATTCCGTCCACTCCATTCAGCGTGTTATACAGGAATCTCATCGCTGTGTCCAGCATTCCAGGTTAAACCACTGAATCCCAAAACGTTCACTGGAAGGACAAATTCACCGTGGACACTACCCAAGGTGAGGGATAGCACCCGCAAACCCCCGAATCCGCGGACACGAACCGCCCATTCGAAGGATTTGTGAGGCGCTTGTTTCGAAACCGTCCGCGTGTCGCTGACCCTGCAGGATGGCGCCACCCGCAGCCCTTCGCCCAACCCGGCCGGGCGGTACCGCTACCGGCTGGACCCGGTGTCCGGCGAGCGGTCCCGGCCGAAGGCCCGCCGGCAAACGAGGCGCCCGATTCCGCGAACACTGGATTCAACGAATTGCATCTTCGTCAGCGCCACGCGTTCGGCCAGTGGATCCCGCCGCCGCAATTCGGCACTGAGCCGCCTTGCGATGGCGACGATCGCGCCGGTTTCCATGGCAAAACGGATATCGCGAAACTGGCCCGGCAACCGATCGGCCAATGCCAGCAAACCATCGGTTGCATCGAGACATCGATCCAGCACTCGCCGCAGTCCCGTTGACGTACGGACGCCGCCGAACGCCTCGGCGCCAATACCCGCTTCCCTCATCCAGTCGAGCGGCAGGTAGACCCGGTTCAGCATCCTGTAATCGTCTCCGCAGTCCTGCAGGTGGTTGAGCACCTGCAACGCGTTGCAAAGGGCATCGCTGGCGGGATACGCCGCAACCGTCTCGCCATGCAGATCGATGAGGTAGCGGCCCACCGGCGCCGCCGAGAGATTGCAATAGCCAAGCAGATCGTCCCAATTCTCATACCGCAGCTTGGCCGCATCCAGTTTGAACGCCTGGATGAGGTCCAAGCAGTGCCGGGGAGTCACTTGCGTCGCATCCAGGCTGCGGCGAACGTCGTGCCCCTTTCGGAAGGCCGGATCGGTCGTACCGTCGCCAATCACCGCCCTCGCGAAACCGCCCAGGCGTAAGATCTTGTCGGCCGCCGCCAGATTGGGGTTGTCGGCAATGTCGTCGATCGCCCGAGCATAGGCATAAAACGTGGCGATATGGGGACGCAGGCGTGCGGATAACAGCCAGGAGCCGACCGGAAAATTCTCATCCGCGGCGGTCTTGCCGGATGGCGTCTCCATCGTGGTGGCTCCAGCCCTCATCGAAGCTGTTCATCGAACGCTCGCGCGCCGTTTGCGGGGTCTATTGGCCGAGGGCGTTGAGGGCTTCGGCCAATTCTTCCAGCTTCTGTCCGGCGTCCGCAAGGCGCCCTTGGGCCGTAAGTTGCTGATATTCCTCAAGTGCCTGGCTGGCACGAGTAATTAACTCTTCCCGTTCGACAGTGACGGGAATGGGGGAGGGGGCGTCAACGCCGGCGAGTTCGAGTTGCGTATCGATGGGGGCCGGCTCACGCCCGTCGACCAACAGCCGGAGCGCCTCTTCGAACGTGGCCCCGTAAGTCATTCGGTCTTCGGTCGCCAGGACGACGATCCGAAGTTCGGGCATCGGGCTGCGTTCGGCCTGGAGGTAGATCGGCGATACGAACAGGAGCATTTGATCCAGGGGGATGACCAGCAGGTTGCCCCTCAGAACCGTCGACCCCTGTTGGTTCCAAAGACTCAATTGCGATGAGAGTTCGGGGTCCTGATCGATTCGGGCCTCGATCTGGAGCGGGCCTTCGATCAGCCGGGATTCGGGGAACGTATAGGCTCGCAATGTTCCGTAGGCGTCTCCGTCGCTACGGGCGGCCATCCATCCGATCAGGTTGTTCCGGTTGGACGGGGTGAACGGAAGGATCGAAACGAATTCCACCTCCTCCTCTCCCGGAAAGCGCAGCAGGACAAAATAGGGTTCGATCTCGTCCGAACCCGCCTGTGACCGGCTTTGCTGCGCCACGGTCCACAAATCCACGCGGTTGTAGAAGATCTGCTCGTCATCGACGTGGTAGGTCGCATAGATCAGCGCCTGGACCTGGAACAACAATTCGGGATACCGGACATGGGGCTGCAGGGTAGGGGGCATGTCGGCCGCATCGACGAACAGGTTGGGAAAGACGTTTCGGTAGGCCTGGATCACCGGGTCGTCGGGTTCGAATACGTAGAATGTGGTCGTGCCGTCATAGGCATCGACAACCACCTTCACGCTGTTCCGGACATAGTTGACGCGCTCCCCGGCGATGCTCACCGGATTCGAATAGGGATGACGGTCCGAGACCGTGAATGCATCCATCATCCAGTACAACCTGCCGTCGCCGCCGACCACGATATAGGCATCGTCGTCGTATAAGAGGAACGGAGCGATCTCTTCGGTCCGCTCCCGGATGTTGCGGCGCATCAGCAACTGGCTTTCCGATGTCACATCGTCGGCGAAGGGCAGCGTCGTCAGTTCGCCGGTTTCGTAAGCCAGCATCAGGCGCCGAAAGAACGAACCCACGCGGATTCCTCCGTCGCCTTCGTACGTGGTGAAGTTGTCGCCGTCCCGGCCCTCGGGATAGTTGAACTCCTGCTGCGTGGTATTGACGTAGACGTTCCAGTCCGTCAACTCTCCGAAATAGATTTCGGGACGTTCGACACTAATGGAATCCGATGCGCTCTCGACCGGCATGTCGTAGAGAATCAGTTCGGGAAGTCCTTCGTCGGTAAAGCGGTTGACCGGGTTCATCGTGACGCCATAGCCGTGCGTATAGATCAGCCGTTCGGCGACCCATGCGTTGGAACCGATCGGGACGCGCCCCAGATTGAGTTCGCGAGTGGCCAGCATCATCGACTGTTTTTCGCCGTCGATCACGTATCGGTCGACGTCTACGTCCGCGAAGTCGTAGTAGTCCCGAATTTCCTGAACCTGCTGCAGCGTGGCCTGCAGGGCCCGCCAGTCCCACAGCCGTACATTTTCGAGCGTCTGCGTGTGCAATTCAGGATCGAACGTCAAGGAACTTTCCAGAAGGTCGTAGTCGATTTCCTCGACGTCATCCAAGCCGAAGGCCGCCCGGGTCTGATCGATGTTGTGCCGAATATAGGGGGTTTCCCTCCCCAGTTCGTTGGGGCGGACGATGAAGTTCGTCACGTAGCCCGGAATCAACACCAGCGCCACAACGTAGACCGCGGCCGGCATTCCGGCGGCGATGGCAAGGTTCCGGATTCGGCAGGCCTTGACGTTGTAGGCGGCAAGCAGGCCGCCAAGGACAAGCGCGATGGCCAGGATCTGCAAGCCCGGAAGAATGGCCACGTCGTCGGTGTAGGTGACTCCCGAAAAGAGTGCGTTGTCCCGGTAAAGAAGGTGAAACCGGCTGAGGCTGGTTTGCACCGCCAGCGCCATCAGGACCAGGGCCAGCCCAAGCGAGAGGCCCTTGAAACGTTGCGCGCGGTCGAGCGGCGCCATCAGAGCGCCGCCGATCAGGACGATCATGCCAACCGCAAGGAACCAGGCGCCCAATGCGTCGTAGGTGGGGATGGTGAACAGATAGAAAGTCAAATCGCGCCCCAGAATCGGATCCACCTGGCCCATGGGGGGCGGCTGGTTCAAGAACAAGGCGTATCGCGGCCAGTCGACGCTGTACGCCAAACCGAACATGAGACCCAGTCCCAGCGCGGCGATCGTCGCAATCCGCTTCAACACAAACGTTCCGGGAATCTCTATCGTCTCGCCGCCGACTTCCAGTAACGTCCGCCTGTCGGCCGACCGAGGAATTACCACTCTCAACAACAGCAACAGCGCGGCCACGGTGGCGATGGCAAACACCAGGAACGCGCCCAGTTGCATCGCAATCCGTATCCAGTAGACAGAACGAAAACCGACGCTCTGAAACCAAAGGTCCTCGACATACACCGAGATACCGCGGAACGCCAGAATAAACAGGAAAAGAGCTACGAATACGCGGGTGATCAAACGTGCTCCGATCGGAGAATCAACTTGAAGTCGGCTCATCGTCTAGACAGCTTACACGGACATCCGATTTTAGTGTAAAGATGTTGTGTCGACGGTTTCGGAGTGATGGGAGCCATGCGTTGGAGGGATTTGTGGATCGTCTGTTGTTGATGCTTCCCGGACCGATGCAGGTTCCCGAATCCATTGCCGCCGCTGCCGGAAAGCCCCTGTTCTTTCACCGCTCGGAGCAGTTCAACCGGTTCCGCGACGCCCTCGGAAATCGTATCCGTTCTCTGCACGGCGCCGATTCGGCCGAAATCTTATTCCTGTCCGCCTGCGGCACGGGGGCCATGGAGTCCGCCATGGTCAATCTCACCTCGCCCGGACAGGAGATCATCGTCATGGTGGGCGGCGCTTTCGCCGAGCGTTGGGTCGCAATAGGAAAGGCGTTCGGTTTGACGGTTCACGCGGCCCAGGTCGATTGGCGTTCGGGTGCGACGGCCAGCGATTCGATCCAGGCGATGGAACGCTGGCCGGCGGCGGACGTGGTCTTTGTCACATGGAGCGAAAGCTCCACCGGAGTCCTGATCGACCTTCGGGAGATGGGTCGCGCCGTCCGGAAGCGTCACAAGCTTCTGGTGGCCGACGCGGTGTCGGGATTGGCCGTCTCCCCCATGGAGATGGACGCCTGGCAAGTCGATACGGTGATATCGAGTTCGCAGAAAGGTCTGATGATGCCCGCGGGACTGGGTCTTGCCGCCATCGGTCCCCGTGCTCTCGAACGGTCCCGATCCGCGAGTTCCCCGCGTTTCACATGGGACTGGGCGCCCTATCTGGAAAGGGTGCCGGTCACGCCGCCTCTGTCGCTCATGCACCAACTCAACGCCTCGCTGGACCTGATGGATTCGCTGGGCAAGGGCGGCATCTTTCGCCGGCGCCGCGAAGTTGCCGAAACGATTCGCGGACTGGTGCGCGATGCGGACCTCGAAATCTTCGCGAAGCGCCCAGGGGATGGAATCACGGCCGTGGTGGCGCCTGAGAACATGGATGTCGAGCGTTTTATCCATCGTCTGGAAGACGACTATTCGATACTGATTGAAGGGGGGCCGGGCCGGCTGGCGGGCAAGATCTTCAGAATCGGCCACGTGGGGCACCTGAGGGACGACGAACTGGGTTATTTCTGCAACAGTTTCACGAAGGCTCTCGCAGCCGAGATGAATCGGTAGGAGAAGCGCGCCGCCCCGGGTAGCGTCCACCCATTTCACCATCGCCAGCGCTCTCGCCAGCGGTTAGCCCGCCTTTCTCACGGGTTTTCGTCGCGAAGTGTCGGAGACGCCGTCAGGGCAAGGCGCGCGCCCGGAGGGCGACCGAGGCGTACTTGACTGTACGTCGAGGAGCCCGACCGCGCTTGATCCGGCGCGAGGAACGCGCCGCTACGCGACCGGCGCGACCGGCGCCAGGAAAGCGCCTGAGAACGCGGCACTGGCGGATGTATACGGCGCTACAGCAGACAACTCGTGAGAAATGCGGGTTAGGATGTATTGTGGAGTTTCGAGACGTTTTCGAAGTAACGCACGAACATCTTCATTCCACCGGAAGCCTGTCCCCAGTCGAAGTTCTCGTTCGGCGCGTGGTAGCCGTGCTCGGGGAGGCTGAGGCCAAGGAAGACAATGGGGACCTTCAGATAGTCGCGCATCGTTACGATCGCGCCGATCGATCCGCCTTCGCGCACTGCCGCTGGAGTTTTTCCGAACGCGGCAAGCATCGCATCTCGCGCGGCGTCGGCATACGGGCCGGTGCGCGGCCCCAGGAACGGGTCGAGAGTCCCGTCGAGTTCGACCACGGCGTCGGGATTGCGGTCACCAATGAAATCGCGGAGGAGTTCGAACTGGCGGGTTGCCGATTGATCCGGAACCAGACGCATGCTGATCTTGGCCTCGGCGCGAGGCGCGATCGCCGTCTTGACGCCAGGCCCCGTGTAGCCCCCGACGATACTGTGAACCTCGAATGAGGGGCGCGTCCAGATCTGCTTCATCAGAATGGCCGGATCGCTCGAGCGCATGCGTGTCAGACCATGCGCTTTTCGAAATACCTCGGCGTCGAAACCGGACCGCGCCTGTTCCTCGTATTCCGCGTCCGTAACGGCCTGAACACCATCGTAGAAACCGGGGATCGTCACTCGATCCCGGGAAACGTCGTAGCACTGGGAAACCAGCGCGCAGAGTTCCGTTACGGGATTCCGGGCGCCGCCGCCGGCGAGGCCGGAGTGGACGTCCTTCGTGCCGGTCTCGAGCAGAATGCGGGCCGTCATCATGCCGCGCAGACCGAAGGGGATGGCGGGCCGGGCACGTGAGATCCAAATCGTGTCGGAGACGACAATCGAATCCGTATGGAGTTGCCCGAGGTTGGTCCGGACAAAGGATTCGAAGTTGGGGCTTCCGATCTCTTCCTCGAGTTCCCAGATGAACTGGATGTTGATCGGAACGCCGGTCTCAACCGCGTAACGGGCCGCCAGCAGAGCGGTCAGCGCCGGCCCCTTGTCGTCGGTGGTCCCGCGTCCTGAATATGAACCGTTATCGATCCGCATCCGGAACGGATCGGTTTTCCACTCGGGTTCGTCGGCTGGTTGGACATCCAGATGGTTGTAGATCGTGACGGTTGGATGTTGGGCGCCGGTCCGGAACCGAGCCACGACGACCGGATTACCCTCTGTCTCGATCGCGTCCGCATCACCGCCCATCTGCCGGATGCAGTCGATGGCCGCCTCTGCGCCGGCATCGATCGACGGGCGGTTTTCCGGAAGCGCGCTGATGGTCGGGATTTCGACCCACTGACCGAGCGTTCGTTCGAAGTCGTTTCGAACCGAATCGACGTAAGCATCGAGAGATCGCGTCACGTTCACCTGCTTTCGAAATCGCATCGACCGGCGCCGAATGGGAGAGGAAAGAGAAAGCGGCCCGATCGCACGTTCCCGATCGTTGGGTTGTTCGAACAGCGCGTCCCGATCCTCCCCTGGTGAAAATCGCCGGTGGCGCGTATATGATGTCGATATGACGCTACGGGCGGCCGCAACCGAGTATTTCAGGACGTTACAGGAATCTATCACAGAGGCCTTGTCGGGCGTCGATGGGACCGGATTCAGGGAAGATTCGTGGGAACGGGAGGGCGGAGGCGGCGGGCGAACACGCATTGTCGAAAACGGAGCGATCTTCGAGAAGGGCGGCGTCAATTTTTCGGAAGTTCATGGAAACCTGCCCGAAGAGTTGGCCGGCGAGATTCCCCGCGGTTCCGGCACCGAGTTCTTCGCAACCGGAATTTCACTCGTGATTCATCCTCGAAGTCCCCGGGTCCCGATCGTCCATGCCAACTTTCGCTACCTGGAAAAAGGGGACGCTCAGTGGTTCGGCGGCGGGGCGGATCTGACGCCGAGCTATCCCTACGATCAAGACTGCGTCCACTTTCATCGGACCTTGAAGGACGCTTGCGACCGGCACGATCCAGAGTACTATCCGCGATTCAAGAAGTGGTGCGACGAGTACTTCACAATCCGGCACCGGAACGAGATGCGTGGTATCGGGGGAATTTTCTTCGACTATCTCGAAGGAGATCTCGATGCCATTTTCGCGTTCGTGCAATCGGTCGGAAACGCCTTCCTGCCGGCTTACGTTCCGATCGTGGAGCGGCGGATGGGCGAGCCGTACGATGAACCGGAAAAGGTGTTCCAGACGATTCGCCGCGGCCGGTATGCCGAATTCAACCTGGTCTACGACAGGGGTACGGTTTTCGGGCTTAAGACGCGCGGGCGGACCGAATCCATTTTGATGAGCCTTCCGCCGCTCGCCCGGTGGGTCTATGATTACACTCCCGATACCGGCAGCCGTGAAGAAGCCGCGGCGGCCTATTTTCAACCTCGGGATTGGGTCTGATGTTCTGTCGATATTGCGGCGCCGCCATCCTTCCGGACAGTCGCTTCTGTTCCCGGTGCGGCAAGAGTGTCGGAGACGGGTTTTCAGCCCGAACCGAAACCGTCATCAAACGGTTTCGCCTCAAAACGCCCTATCCCTATGCGGCGTTCTTTTTCATTCTGTTCGTCGCATGGGCGATTCAACCGGCCGCGCCTCCGTTCGATTACTCCACGGTCCGCATGGAGTTCGAGTTGCTGGGTGAAACCGAGGCGCCGGATTCGAATCTGTATCGCCACCACCTGTCATTGATCGTGGAAAATGTGGGCGAGGAACGGATCGGCACCGTTCCGGTGGCCATCCGGGCTCGTGCCGAGCCGAACGAAACGGTTGAGGTGGAATGCGACTTTCTGGGCCGGAGGCTCATCATTCTGCGGGACGGAACGGAATTGCCTCTCCTGCTGTATCTTGACGACGGCATCGACGTTCAGGAAAAGCGCCGCTACAGCATCGATGGATTGGTTGTCGCCATGCCCCCGTTCAGCGTCACCTACGAAATCCTCACCGAGGACACCGAAGAGGTTCTCGCCAGCTTTACCGGCGCGGTGACGGATGTCGAAGGACTCTTCGGCGAACAGGCGTCGATCCCCATCGACGGCGCGCGATCGCCATTTTTCGGGTTGCGGCAATGAGGCCCCGACTTCGCAAATGGGTGTGGAGAATCCTGATCGCGTCCGCCGCCGGGCTTTTCCTTCTTGTCTTTGTGGGGCTGCCGGTGGGGGCGTCTTTCCTGATCACGAACAGCCGTTTCGGATTCCCCGAACGGGGTCCTTCCGACCCATCCGTTTTTGGACTCGAGGTCGAGGAGGTGGATTTCGTTTCCGATGACGGGGTCCAACTTCATGGGTGGTGGAATCCCGGCGACGATCAATACCCGGTGATCGTTTTCGTCCATGGATTGAACCGTTCCCGGATCGAGCTTCTGGAACCCGCCAGCGCAAGCCATCAGCGCGGTTACGGCACTCTCCTGTTCGACTTGCGAAACCACGGTGAGAGCGAAAGCGCCCACACGACGCTGGGAGTGAACGAGAGCCGGGATGTCTGCGCCGCCGAAGCATTTGCCGCAGATCGCGCTGGGGGTCGACCGATTGTGCTCTGGGGCATCTCGCTTGGCGCTTCGACGGCGCTGTTGTCAGCGAACCGATGCCCGCAAGCGGTCGGAACGGTTGCCGACAGCGCGTTCTTGTCGTTCGAAGAAACCGTGTCCCACCATTTCGAACTCATCACTCGCCTGCCCTCATTTCCGATCGCGGATCTCGTGATCGGCTTGACCAGCAGCCGAATGGGCTTCGATCTCGATGAAGGCGACGTCGAACTCGCCGTGATCGATCACCCGGACCTGCCCGTCCTGTTCGTTGCGGGCAGCGACGATGTCCGCATGCCTCCAGATCTCGCACGCCGGTTGCATGCCGCATCCGCGAACCCGCTGTCGCAACTGCTCATCGTTGAAGGAGCACGGCATGGGCGGGCGTTCGAGGTGGACTCCGAAGGATATCTCACCGCCGTCTTCGACTTTATCGGGCGGGTCGCTCCCTAGGAGCCCGTGGTGCAACCCCTGCTGCATTCGACCGACGATGCATCGCGTCTGGACTGCGTTGCTCGTCGGTCACATATTGGGAATATGCTCCCTCCTCGCGCCTTGCCAGACGCGCGCCTCCCCGGTCTCGGTGCGACGCGGGGTTGCAACACGGGCTCCTTGCAGCCTGTAGTGGAATCGTACATACACGTTCGGAACCCTACGGGCTGTCGGGCCCTTGGTTTTTGATCGGCTTTTGCGACAATCCGGCAATCGATGCCGTCTTGAAGTTATAGTTTCCATATGAGTCATGTTTCGGTACTCGCAGGCGGCCTCGCTTCGGCAAAATTCCTCGTCGGCCTGGGGGATGTGCTACCCGAAGAGCAGATCCACGTGATTGTTAACGTGGGCGATGACGGCGAGGAATGGGGCCTCCATTCCAGCCCCGACATCGATTGCATTATTCATGCGCTCGCGGGCGAACTGAACCCGGCAAAGGACTGGCAACGCGAGGGGGAATCCTTTCGTTGTTACGGCACGGCTCGCAGACTCGGGCTGAAGTCGACACGGAAAATCGGCGATCGCGATCTGGCGACGCACCTGGCGCGTCACAGGTTGTTGAAGCGGGGGCTGAATATCGGGGAAGCGACCCGGGAACTGGCTGAATGTTTTGGCTTGGGCGTGTCGATTTTTCCCGCAACGAACGATCGGGTGCGCACCAGGGTCCAGACCGCTGACGGCGATATGTCGGTGGCGGAATATTATGCGGCCGAATCGGCCGAGGCCCGGGCAGTCCGTTACGAGGGCGCCGGAACGGCACAGGCCTCGGCAAGGGTCGTGGACTCAATCATGACGGCGTCGCGCGTGATCGTGGCGCCGGTGGATCCGGTCCGTACTCTGGACGCCATGCTGGCCATCCGGGGTCTCCGGGATGCCCTGGTCCGAACCGAAGCCGGTGTCGTGGCGGTGAGCCCCATCGTGGGGTCACAACTCGTCGGCGATTCCGGTGGACGAGGGCCCGGCCTGACGCGCTTTACGGGTTGGGAAACCGTATCCGCACTGGCAATCGTCGAGCGCTACAGAGATTTCGTCGATCGCATCGTGATCCACACCTCGGATCTTCCCGAGTTGGATCGCATTCGAGCGGCAGGTGTTGACGTCTGGGTCGAAAACATCTTGATGTCCACCCTCGACGACGCCCGACGGTTGGCAGGGCGGGTGGCTAACGAAAAACGGTCCGTCGCTCGAAGTGCCTGATCCGAGCCGGCCGGGCGCCGGGCAGGCTACATCTTGTATTTGCCGAGGTCTTCGTCGTTCATGTCGAGCCAGCGTTTCAGATCTTCGTTCGTGATGCGTTCCGGGTTGTTTCCCGGACTCTTCGAATTCCGAAGGACCTCGTCCTCGACCAGTATCGGGCAGTCGATCCTCAATGCCAGTGCGAGGGCATCGCTGGGCCGGGAATCGATCGAGATCAGGTTTCCATCGCGTTCGACCCAGATCACGGCGTAAAACGTATCGTCCTGTATACCGGTAACGACCACCTTGTCGACATGGCTTTCCAGACCAATCAGAACGTTCTTGAGCAAATCGTGGGTCATCGGGCGCGGGGTGACGACTTTTTCGATTTCCAAGGCGATGGCGTTCGCTTCGGAAACTCCAACCCAGATGGGAAGGATGGCGCTACCCGCAGCTTCCTTGAGAATCACGATCGGCATGTTGGTGATCGGATCCATCATCAGGCCTCGAATCCTCATTTCAACTTCCACAGTCGTCTCCCCGCCGAACCGGTTTCTTAATGTGACTATAGCCGTGTTCCCCCAAAATGCAAGCCGGGACCGCGCGGGGTATCGGCGCGGGCTTCCGCGCCGCGTATCGGCGCCCGCTTCCGGGCCGTCCAGAGGTCACGAGCGATCGAGAAGTTCCTCCACGTGCTTCCGCGCCGCGTCGCTGACCGACGGTCCGCTCATCATTCTGGCGAGCTCCTCGACCCGGGCATTACCGCTCAGCAATTCCGCGCGGGTCACGGTCCGACCCTTGACCACCAGCTTTTCGATTCTGGAATGCCGGTCCGCAAAACGGGCGATCTGGGCCAGATGCGTCACGCAGAGCACCTGATACACTTCGGACAGGTCCTTCAACTTGCGGCCAACCGTTTCGGCCGCTTCCCCGCCGATGCCGGCGTCCACCTCGTCGAATACGAGAACGCCAGTTTCGCCATCGCCTGCAAGAACCGTCCTCAACGCCAGCATCGTCCGCGACAGTTCTCCACCGGATGCGATCGCCGACAGTGGCGCCGACTCTTCGCCGGGGTTCGGCGCCAGCATGAACAACGGGCTGTCGATTCCGCTTGCACGGCCGGGGTCGATCGACTTCCAGGCGATACGGAATTGGGCCTCGGGCATGGCCAGCGAACGGATTTCGGCGGTCACCCGTTCTCCGAGCTTGCCGGATATTGCCCTCCGGGCGCGGCTCAGTCCCCCTGCCGCCTCCGCATATCGATCCCGAATCTCGGAAAGTCGTCGCGAAACCTGGTCTCTCCGGCTTTTTCGTAGACCTATTGTGTCCATTTCCTGGATTACCTTCTCCAAGTGTGCCACCAGGTCGGCACCGTACTTCCGATGAAGGCGTTCCAGGTCGGAGAGTCGTTCCTGGAGCGTGTCGAGTTTGCGCGGTTCGATATCGAGTCGATTCATGTAGTCGCGAAGCGCGAAGGCAAGCTCTTCGACCATTGCACGGGCCGATTCGGTCTGTTCGCCGATGGCGGCCAGTCGCGAGTCGTATTTGAGAACGTTCCTCAGCGTTCGCTCGATGGCCGTCAGTTGCTCCAGTATGGATGCCTCGGCCTCATACAGGCGTTGGTATCCGCCGGAGGCGGCCTCGAAGAGTCTCTCGGAGTGTTGGAGAACGCCGACCTGGGCCCGGAGCCGGTCCGTTTCGCCGGGTTCGGGGGCCACGCGTTCGATTTCGTTGCGCTGGAACTCGAGCAGATCCGTTCTCTGAAGAACGTCGGCCTCGGCGTGATCGAGAGCAATCAACTCGTGTTCGAGTTCGGTGGCGGTGTCAAACAGGGAGCGGACCGCCGAGCATAACTCCCGGTTGTTGCCGGCGCGGTCGATAAGGTCGAGTTGATGGCGCCCATCGAGCAGCGTTTGCTGTTCGTGCTGGCCGTGAATGTCGAGCAGGGCCGGAGCGATCCGTTTAAGGCCCGAAACATTGCTGGGTTGGCTGTTGATGAAAACGCGATTTCGATTGTCGACGAATATTTCCCTCCGAAGGACCAATTCGTCGTCCGGATCGATACCCATCGATTGGAGGTCGAGGTTTTCGGGAGAGTCGAATACGGCTTCGATCACGGCCCGGCGTTCTCCGCTTCGGATCGCGTCGCTGGATGCCTTGCCGCCGGCAATCAGAGCCAAGGCATCGACGATCAAGGACTTGCCGGCGCCGGTCTCACCGGACAGAAGGTTGAAGCCGCCGCCAAACTCCAGTTCGAGTTCGTCGATCAATGCGAAGTTTCGGACGCGGAGCAACCGGAGCATATGGCCCGTTTATATGCCAACTCCCTGGCGGTTTCAATGGCGGTCGCCAACTCGCGGACTCGGCGGGGGTATTGACGGATCACCGATCCGAGGAATACCCGGAGGAATACGCGGAAGAATTGCCGGTAGAATGCAAGTCGGAAGACCGCGCGCCGCGGTAGTGTCCTTTTCGAGCGTTGGGCCCGATACGGTAAAACCTTCGCTATTGTTGTGACTGTCTATTAGAGAAAGGAGTTTGTGTTGCCCAACCCGGTTTACGCGGCAGTCTGGATGCTGCAGGGCGGTGCGGACCTGATCGCCTTGCTTCAAAGTACCGGCCCCCTGGCACGAATCATCCTTGGGATGCTGCTGGTGCTCTCCATCGCATCATGGGGTGTGATTCTGTCAAAGATGCTGCTCTTCAAGAAGATACGCCGCGAATCCGAAACGTTCTGGCGGATCTTCAAGAAGGCGAAGACCCTGTCCGAAGTCGGCACGGCATCCGAAACGCTCCGCTTCACCCCGCTCGTACCCGTGTTCGACGTCGGCTGTGAACTCGTTGGTGTCGATTCCGCCGGCAGCGACTCCACGGTGGAAGGCGGCGTCCGGCGCGCATCGAATTCGCGGACAGTGGAGCGTTCTCTTCAACGGGCCGCGGCGGGCCAGTTGACCGAACTGGAAAGCCGCATGACTTTTCTGGCGACAACGGCATCGGTGGCGCCCTTTATAGGTTTGTTCGGAACGGTTCTGGGCGTGATCGGCTCCTTTGTCGGTCTTTCGGCGGTGGGGTCGGGAGGCACGTCTCTGGCCTCGGTCGGCCCGGGTATCGCCGAAGCCCTGATTGCGACGGCCGTTGGCCTGTTTGCAGCAATTCCGGCACTGGTGGCATACAATCAGTTTGTGACTGAGCTCCGGCAGGTCGGAGACCAACTTGACGACCTGCAAGCGGAATTTCTGGCCATCGCCGAACAGAACGAATAGGAATTGCCATGGCGTTCACGACCCGAGACGGCAGAACCCGGACCGCGCTGTCCGAGATCAACATGATTCCGTTTATCGACATCATGCTGGTTTTGTTGATCATCTTCATGATCACGGCGCCGGTCATACAGTCGGGCATCGATATCGACGTGCCCCGGACCCAGATAGTCGAAGAGCTCGACGAACAACGGTTCGTCGTATCGATCGACGCGCGGCAGGAACTGTATCTGCAGGGTGAGCCCATCAACATCAACGAGTTGGGTCCGGAACTGGTGCGGCGGATCCCTGAAGGGGCCAACCGTAGCGTCTATCTTGAAGCCGACGAAGACGTCGCCTACGGCGCCGTGGTGACGGTAATGGAGCGTCTGGCTCTGGCCGGCATCGACGACATCAATGCGATGACACAGCCAATCCAGTAGTGACTTCGGGAAACATGAAACAGCACAGCCGACATGACCGATTGCGTGACGCCCGGAAGCGGCTGGACGACCGGTTCGCCCGCGGTTTGGGAATTTCCGCCGGTGTCCATTTCATACTGATGGTGGTCGTTTTCACGGTTCCCGGATTCTTTCCGGGTCTGCAGGATTCGCTCTGGGGTTCGCCGGATGCGAGTGGTGGAATCCGGTTGAATATCTCCGACTTGGGAGGAATCCCCCTGCCGCGGCCGGAAGTCGTCAACGAAACGGCGGCCGGGAACGATTCGGAAGGTTTTTTTGAAAGCGAACCGCCTCCCCCGGCGCCCGATCCCGACACATCGGCGCCTGAGGCCGAAGCGGAGGCCATACCGGAAACACCGGTGCCCGTTGAGGCGGCGCCACCGCCTCCGCCTCCGGATCCTCCGGCCCCCGAGCCGGAAACCGAGCCGCCTCCGGCGCCAACAACACCACCCCCGGCCACAACATCGCCGGAGGAGGAACCGCCCGACGATCGACCCGACAACGCCATACCCTTTGGCGAAGGCGGGCAGGTGGATCTCCCGTTCGGCCAGTCCGGCCCTGGAGACGGGACGGGCATGTCCCTCGGCGATGGCGCTTTCGGCGATCAATACGCAAGGTACGTCGAATCGATTCAACGGCGGATTTCGCAAAATTGGATTCAGGGCCGGATCGACGCGAACATTCGCTCGGCGCGGCGTGTCTACGTGGCGTTCAATATCGAACGCGACGGCAGCATCAGAGAGGTCAGAGTCGAGGAAACGAGTGGAAATAACCGTGTCGACGCCTCGGCGCGCCGTGCGGTGGTCGCTTCGAATCCACTGACTCCCTTGCCACGGGAGTATCGCGGCACCCGAGTCAGTGTGAGATTCTGGTTCGAACTTCGAAGGTAAGGGTCAAAGCGAAGGTAACATCAAGGTTGGAACGTAAAGGTAGCAGGCGAACGAAAAGGAAAGCCAATGGGAAAGACGAATCGACAGAGGATTGCAACCGCGGGTGTCATCGGACTCTTGTGCCTCGCCGGCGGCGCCTCTACGGCGCTTTCCGGGCAGCAGGCCCAGATCGAGATCGGAACCGACACCGGTGCGCAGTCGATACGGTTGGCCTTGCCCCTGTTCCCGCTCCAGGAGCGCGGCGATGAAAATCCACCCGAACCAGTGCGCCTGACCCAAGTGTTCAACGAGACTCTCTGGAACGATCTGGAGTTCTCCGGCATCTTCGAACTCGTCGGACGCAGCTTCTACCCCCTGGGGTCTTTCGGAAACACCGGCGACATTCTGCCCGCGGACTGGACCACGCCCGAGGTCGATGCCCAGATTCTGGCCTTCGGCCATGCCGAGATCGATGACAACGGCATGTTCTTTGTCGAATCCCACCTCTGGGACGTCCAGACGGATTCCGTCGAGCGGGAATTGATGTCGGGAGCCGGCATTGCGTGGCGCGTCCAGTTGAGCGAAGCGGGCGTTCGAATTACGGCGCACAACATCGCGGATCGAATCGTCAGAGAACTCGGCGGCGGTGTGCTTGGGATTGCGAGAACCCAGATCGCTTTCGCCTCCGATCGCACCACCCGTCCCGATGACGAGTTCAGGCGGAAAGAGATCTGGGTCATGGACTATGACGGGCACAATCAACGGCAACTGACGACGTCGCATTCGACATCCGTGAGCCCGCGCTGGTCTCCCGACGGAAGCCGGATCGCCTATACCCGGATGACCGACTTTTCCACCGATATCGAAATCATCTCGCCCCGGGACCGTCAGGGTTTCGTGTTTCCGCAATTTGAAGGAACGACCACGACCCCCGCGTGGTCGCCCGACGGCCAGCAGATTGCTTTCGCATCCACGCACGGGGAAATTCGCGGGCGATCCGATTGGGAGCTTTACGTGGCGGACGCCAACGGAGACAATTTGCGGCGCCTGACGTTTTCACGGGGCAACGACATATCGCCCGTGTGGAACCCCGCGGGAAACCGGATTGCCTTTATCTCCAACCGGGCCAGCGTGCAACCGCAACTCTATATAATGGATTCGGAAGGCGGTAACTTACAGCAGATAACCGACAGCGGTCACGCGGATGAGCCGTCATGGTCCCCGGACGGCCGGATGATCGCCTATGCCTGGCAGCCGCCCCGCGGCGCGTCGGACATCTATATTTACGATCTGGAGTCTGGCCGGAACATTCAGTTGACACAGAATCGGGGTTTCAACGAGCGGCCAAGCTGGTCGCCCGATGGCCGGCACATCGTCTTTCAGTCGGACCGGAACGGGACGATGCAAATCTATATAATGCTGGCGGACGGGAGCCAAGTGCGGCGATTGACCCGGACAGGAAATAATGAGGGTCCCTCTTGGTCCAATTACATGGCACAATAGGCGTCCGATCTGATAATAGTTGGTGCTCGGACACTACAGCGACAACAAGGAGAAAAGTCTAATGAAACTTGGTAAGCCATCTGGAATGGGCCGATCCGGCTCTCGAACTTCTGGAAGCGGACGCTCGTGGCTAATCATGGCCCTGATACTGGTCGGCCTCGTTTCGTTTTCGTGCCGACGACAGGCGGCGCCGCCGCCCCCACCGCCTGAGGCGCCTGCGCCACCGCCACCGCCGCCTCCACCGCCACCGGCCCCGACGATCACGATATCCGCGGACCCGGATACGATCACAGCGGGTGAATCGACGACGTTGCAGTGGTCGGCCCAGAACGCCACCAGCGTGGATATCGAGCCCATAGTCGGTTCGGTTGCCGCCAACGGTACGCAATCGGTCATGCCCAATGCGTCGGTGACCTATTCGGCGACCGCAACAGGACCGGGAGGGACGGCCAGCGCAAATGTGGATGTCACGGTAAATCCGCCGCCACCGCCTCCTCCGCCGCCGCCACCGCCACCCGAGCCATCGGGCGTGGATCTGTTCCCAACCATGGTGGTACCGATCTATTTCGACTATGACGAGTCGGAAATTCGTGCGGACCAGGTGGCCGGGTTGCAGGGTAACGCTCGTTTCCTCCAAGAGTACGCCGGTATCAGCTTTACCGTTGCCGGCCACGCGGATGAACGTGGAACCCAGGAATACAACGTCGCCTTGGGTGAACGCCGCGCGGATGCCATTCGCCAGTTCATGGAAGACAACGGAGTTGCCGGTTCCCGTATCGCCACGGTCAGTTTTGGCGAGGAACGCCCGGTCTGCTCGGATTCGAATGAAGAATGCTGGCAGATGAACCGGCGTGGAGATTTCGCGATTCAGTAAGAGCAGGTGTGAATCGAATATTGTCTGAAGACGTCTTACTTGAAGCCGGCCTGACCGTCTTGGAACATCCAGACGGATCGGGCCGGCTTCTGTTGTTTTAAAATCGGAACCTTGTTGCAATTGTCCTGGACGATGGTTGACCCGCATTTCTCACGCGTTTTCGTCGCGAAGAGTCGGAGACGCCGTCAGAGCTACGGCGGGTTCCTCGCGCCGGCCACGGCGTATATCCTTGCGCCCGCGGCCCGCGCCCGGACACGCGCTTGATCCGGCGCGAGGAACGCGCCGCTACGCGCCCGGCGCGAGGAACGCGCCGTAGAACGCGGCACTGGCGGATGGATACGGCGCTGCAGCAGACAACTCGTGAGAAATGCGGGTAAGGAGCAAGACGATGACAAGACTACTTCCAGTCGTAGTGGCCCTGTTCCTGGTTCCCTCGGCCCTGTTCGCTCAAAGTCGGGAGATACTGGCGCTCTCCGCCGACATCATCAGCCTGGAGCAACAGGTCCGTCAAATCCAACGGACGCTCGATGAGCGCAACAATCTGGTGCAGGGTTTGCTCGAGCAGATATCCGGCCAGGTTGGTGTTTTGACCGAAACCGTCAATCGTATGGCGGAGACAGTCGACGGGGTCCAGGCGAGCAACGATCGCCTCAGCGGTGAGATTCGCGTCGAGATTACAAACCTTGGGAATGATCTCGAATTGGTGGACCGTGAGTTGGGCGAAGTCAGTGCTGCGGTCGGGGCGATGTCGCAGCAGATGACCTCGCTCAGCGCAACGACCGAGGAGCTGAGTTCCCCCTTCAACCTGTTGTATAGGGCTCAAACGGACCTGACGATCGGCTACTTCGATCTCGCGCGCGAGGGTTTCATGGAGGTTCTACTGTCATACCCCGACAGTCCCGAGGCCGTCGATGCCCAATTGGGATTGGGCAATTCCTACTACGATGAGGGAGTCTACGATCTCGCGATCATCGAATACGATTTGTTACTGCAAAAATACGATGGGAGCGCTAAAATTCCAGATGCCCTCCTCAGGAAAGGTCGCGCCCACCTCCAAATCGGACAGGACACCTTGGCACGCGACACCTTTGAACGGTTAGTCACGATGTTCCCCGAGACTTCCCAGGCTCTTCGGGCCCAGCAAGAACTGGACGCTCTGGCGAACTGACCGCGAAAAAGGCGCTTCAGGTATGGCCGCGGACCGGAACGAGAAATACAACTCATGGCAAGATCAGTAAACAAGGCAACATTGATCGGTCGTCTCGGACGAGACCCCGAATTGAAGTACACGGCCAACGGGACGGCTTTCTGCCGTTTTTCGATAGCCACCGACGAGAGTTGGACCGACAAGAGCACCGGAGACCGGAAGGAACGGACCGAGTGGCACAACATTGTCGCCTGGGAACGCCTGGCCGAGATCTGTGGGCAATACCTGGCCAAGGGCCGTATGGTCTACATCGAAGGCAGTATTCAGTCCCGTCAATGGGAAGACCAGGATGGGAACAAGCGTACGTCCTTCGACATCCGTGCACGCGACATGGTCCTGTTGGGAAGCCCCGGCGGGGGCGGGGGCCAGCAGGGCAGAAGCGGCGCGTCCTCCGATGCGGAAGCCGGCGGCGGGGGCCAGCAGGGCAGGAGCGGCGCGTCCCCGGGCGCGGAAACCGGCGGCGGGACTCCCGCGATTACCGACGACGACATTCCGTTTTAGTGGCCTGCGGCAGAGCCCCGCGGGCCGTCTTGGTGGCCTGCGGCAGAACCCCGCGGGGTTGGGCCACGGGCCGCCAACTTCGAAACTCGCCCGTCTTCTGACGATGGGGCCATCGACGGCCCCTATTCCGTTACAGGATCGCATCGATGCCAGACAACAGTTTCGATATCGTGTCGGTCGTCAACATGCCCGAGGTGTTGAACGCCGTGCAGCAGGCCGGCAAGGAGATTGCCAACCGCTTCGATCTGAAGGGTTCCGGTTCCAGGATCGAACTTCAGGAGAAAGATCGCAAACTGGTACTGTCCAGCCGGGATGAGTACACCCTGAAGGCGATTAACGATGTTCTCGACCAGAAGCTGGTCAAGCGGAAGGTCCCTCTCAAGGCGCTTTTTCCTGGGCCGGTCGAAGATGCCGCGGGCTCGAGGGTCCGCCAGGAGATCACGATTCAAGTCGGCATTCCGATTGAAAAGTGCAGAGAGATCGTCAAAACGATAAAGCGGAGCAAACTGAAGGTTCAGGCGTCGATCCAGGGCGACCTGGTGCGTGTCAGCGGCAAGAGCCGCGACGCGCTTCAGGAGGTCATGACGCGGATCAAGGGCGAAGATTTCGGCGTCCACACCCAATTCACCAACTATCGCTCGAAGTAGACGGTCTTGCGTCTTCGGGTTCCGATTCGGACATCCGGGGACGCATGGTCAAAGCTGCACCGAAGTCCGGTCGGACCTCGCTCAGGGTCCAATGCCGTCCGTAACCGAACCCCGCGGGGTATTTCCACCTCGTGTCAGGCACGGGCCGCTGCCGCGGACCGCCACCGTTCCTGGAGACGCACTCTCAGACGAAAGCCCAGCAAGACGATAACCACCAGGATATAGGCGACGGGCCCCGGTTCTGTAATCTTGTCGTTCCAGAAGTAGTGCGTCGCTCCCGCGATCGCAGTGATGTAAATAATCCGGTGGATCGCCTGCCAGCGCCGCCCCCCGAGTCTGCGAATCCAACCCGTCGTGGAAGTAACTGCCAGAGGAACCATCGTGACCCATGCAATGAATCCGGCGGTGATGAAGGGACGCTGTGGAATATCGCGAAGCATGGCCGGGAAATCGAAAAAGAAATCGAATATGACGAATATCGACATATGGATCATCGCGTAAAAGAACGTGAACAAACCGGTCATTCGCCGAAAGCGGATCAGGTCGTTGAACCCGGTGATCCGGCGCAGCGGGGTGACGGCCAGGGTGATCAGCAGCATGCGCAGGGTCCAGCGACCTGAAATGTCGGTCACATCGTCAATGGGATTGAAGCTGAGTCCGCCGGTAAAAAAGTTGTACGCGAGAAGAATGGCCGGAAGCAGGCACAGCATGAAAACGATGGGTTTTGCGACCCATTTGAGCGCCTGTTTCCTCGTCATCGCCGAAGTGTTGCCTTAAAAATACCTTCGGAGGTCGATGCCTTCGTACATATGGGCGACGTGTTCGGTATACCCATTGAACATGAGCGTCTCACGCATGAAGAGGTCGCCGATACGCCGTTCACGGGCCTGGGTCCATCTGGGATGGTCGACTTCGGGGTTCACGTTCGCGAAGAAGCCGTATTCCCGCGCGTTTTCCTGCTGCCAGGTATTGAGGGGTTCGTCCTCGACGAAGCTGATCCGTACGATCGACTTGACACCCTTGAAGCCATATTTCCACGGGACTACCAACCGGATCGGAGCGCCGTTCTGGTTGGGACCTTCCTTCCCGTAGATACCAACGGCCATCAGCGTCAGCGGATTCATGGCTTCGTCCATGCGCAGGCCCTCGACATAGGGCCAATCGAGCACGTATCCACCAAAGAACCTGCGCGCCTGACCGGGCATCTGCTCTTCGTCGACCAATGTTTCCATCACGACGTAATTGGCACTGGGAAGCGGGTCGAGTTTGTCGATCAGGTCGGCCATCGGAAAGCCGTACCACGGGATGACCATGGACCAGCCTTCGACGCAGCGCATTCGGTAGATGCGGTCTTCCAGAGTGAATCCGCCGATCAGATCGTCGAGGTCCCACGTTTTCGGTTCGGCCACGAGACCATCGACCTGGATGGTCCACGGTCGCGGCCGCAGTGTATGAGCGTTTCGTGACGGTTCGTCCTTGCCCGTGCCGAATTCGTAGAAATTGTTGTAGGTGGTGACTCCTTCGATCGGTGTCGGTTCTTCGTCGACATCGTATTCACCCAGTTGGGTCGCGCCCGACACCTCGGTTTCGGCACATCCCGTCACCGCGAATCCGGCGGATGCGATCGTCGCGAAGCCGGCCGCTTTCAGGAACTGGCGGCGATCCCGATACAGTTTTTCATCGGTGATTTCGGAAGATTTAATGTCGGCCGGCTTCTTGATCAGCATGAATCTCTCCTCGATCATTATCTCTACAATATTAACACCAGGCGGAAAAGTGTCCGAAAACTTATTCTCCGAATGACCCCATCCGGCGGAATTTCCGATAGCGGTCGTCGAGAAGTTTGTCGACGGGGGTCCCGCCCAGCGCCTGTAATTGTGCGTCCAGGACGGAGGCGAGGGTGTCAGCCATTACCGCGGCATCGCTGTGGGCGCCGCCCGCCGGTTCGGGAACGATTTCGTCGATCAGTTCCAGGTTTTTCAGGTCCTCCGGGGTAAGCCGGAGCGCTTCGGCCGCTTCGGCCGCGTGCTGTTGATCGCGCCACAGGATTGCCGAACAACTTTCGGGCGCGATGACCGAGTAAATCGAGAACTGAAGCATGTTGACACGGTCCGCCAGCCCGATCGCCAATGCGCCCCCGGAGCCGCCTTCGCCCGTGATCGTTGCGATGATGGGAACGGCAAGGCCCGCCATTTCTCTCAGATTGACCGCGATGGCTTCGGCCTGACCGCGCTCTTCGGCGTCCATACCAGGATACGCGCCGGGTGTGTCGATGAACGTCAGGATCGGACGATGGAACTTTTCGGCCAGCTTCATTATTCGAAGGGCCTTGCGATATCCCTCCGGATTCGGCATGCCGAAATTCCTGTACAGCTTCTGTTTGGTATCCCGCCCCTTCTGGTGACCCACGAGACAGACGGCCTGTCCCCTGAAAAAAGCAAACCCCGCGACGATTGCCCGGTCGTCTCCGAAGTTCCGGTCTCCGTGCCACTCTTCGAATTCGTCGAAGATTGCATCCACATAGTCCAGAAAGTAGGGTCGCTGGGGGTGCCGCGCAAGCCGAACCTTCTCGTAGGCGTTCATGTGGTCGGTCGTTTCCTGCCGGAGCGTGTGAATCTGGAATTCGAGTTGCTCGATTCGGCTTTCGGTGCGATCGTCCTCGGGCCCGCCCGCGAGACGGTTGAGTTCCTCTTCAAGATTCCGCAGTGCGGCGACTCGATCGGGTTCTTTCTCGGTCCTCGTCATAATCTGAACTATACCGCATTTGGGCCGCGGACCTAGCAGTCCGTGGCAGGACCCTCAAGAACCGAACTTGACCGTTTTCGGACCGCAGATCTCTTCGACAAAATTCACGAACTCCTTGTCCGGGAGCACGTTCAGGTACGGATTGGGCCGCACGAATACGGAGTAGCGGCCCGGGTAGCGCAGTTCGAAGACCAGTTCGGCCGATCCGGGTTTTTTTTCAACTATTGGGCGCAGACGCTCCGCCAGGCCGGCGGGGGCAGCCAGGGCATCGATGATCACCGTCACCTTCCGGCTCAACTGGGCCTGGGCCAGATCGATTGGCAGAATGCGGCTCGCCAGAATTTTGGTGTTGGACTCGTCGCTGTCGAGCTTGCCGCTGACGATCACTGGAGCGTCGGCGACGAGAATGTCGCGAGTCTTCGAATAGGTATCCGGAAAGACGAGTACTTCGACGACTCCTTTCAGATCTTCGAGGAGCATGACGCCCATCGCGTCGCCCTTCTTGGTCCGCATACTGCGGATGTTGGCGACGATTCCTCCGATGACCACTTCGGAACCGGATTCCTTGTCCGCCAGATTGGCCGTTGACACGTTTGCGACCGCCTGGATCTCCGTCAGATAACGCCGCAGGGGATGGCCGGTGATGTAGAAGCCCAGCGTTTCCTTTTCGTGCGCGAGTTGAAGCGCCTGCGGCCACGGTTCCGCGGGCGCCATCATTGCCCCGTTGTCATCGGAGGCATCGGCCAACATGGCAAACAGGCCGCCCTGCCCCACGGCGGTCTCGTGCTGCTTGCGCTGACCCCACTCGATCGCCCGGTCCACGTTGTGGTACAAGACGGCCCGATCCCGTCCGATGCTGTCGAGTGCGCCCGCCTTGATCAGGTTCTCCATAACGCGTTTGTTTACGGTCCTCAGATCGACCCGTTCGCAGAGGTCGAAAATGGACCGAAACGGTTTGCCGTCGACGATCGAGCGAATCGCCTTCTCGCCGACGTTCTTGATTGCCGCAAGGCCGAAGCGGATGCCGTTGTCGTGGGGCGTGAAATGGACATCGCTGGTGTTGATGTCGGGCGGAAGAATCGGAATGTTCATCTCGCGGCATTCGTTGATGTACTTGACGATCTTGTCGGTGTTCCCGCGCTCACTGGTCAGCACCGCCGCCATGAAGTAGTTCGGATAGTGGGCCTTGAGGTAGCCGGTGCGATAAGCCAGCACCGCGTATGCCGCGGAGTGCGACTTGTTGAAGCCGTAACCGGCGAACTGCTCCATGAAATTGAAAATCTTGGTGACCTTCCTGGTGTTCGTGAAACCCTTCGCCCGGGCGCCTTCCACAAATTTCTGCCGGTGGGCGGCCATCTCTTCCGCGTTCTTTTTTCCCATGGCCCGGCGCAATAGATCGGCTTCTCCCAGCGAGTATCCGCCCAGCAGATTGGCAATCTGCATGACCTGTTCCTGGTAGACAATGACGCCGTAGGTCTCTTCGAGCAGGTCCTTCAATTCAGGCAGTTCATATTGAACCGCCTTCTTTCCGTGCTTTCGCTTGATGAAGTCGTCGATCATTCCGCCGCCGATGGGTCCGGGACGGTACAACGCGTTCAGAGCCGTCAGGTGTTCGATGCTCGATGGCTTGAATCGCCGGAGAATGTCCTTCATCCCGGAGCTTTCAAACTGGAACACCCCGCTGGTAAGTCCCTCCGAGAAAATCTCGTATGTTTTGGCGTCGTCGAGCGGCAACGTGTCCATGTCGAGTTCGATGCCCTCCCGCGCCCTGAGCATCCTGAGCGTATCGTCGATGATCGTCAGCGTCGTCAACGCCAGGAAGTCCATCTTCAGGAGACCCATCTTCTCGACGGCGGTCATCGGGTACATCGTCATGATCTCGTCCTTGCCCGACTTGTAGAGCGGGACCAGATCGGTGAGCGGTCGTGGCGCGATCACGACGCCTGCGGCGTGCATGGACGCGTGACGGGCGAGCCCCTCGAGTTTCTTGGCGACGTCCATGATTTCGCGAACCCGTGCGTCTTTCTCGACAAGCCTCTTGAGGTCCGGGTTCTGTTCCAGAGCCTTGTCCAGGGTAATTTTCAGTTCGGGCGGGATCATCTTTGCCAGCCGATCGACTTCCGAGTACGGCATCTGGAGTCCCCGTCCGACATCCCGGATCACCCCGCGCGCCGCCATCGTTCCGAAGGTGATGATCTGGGAAACCTGTTCCCTGCCGTATTTTTGCGTCACGTAGTCGATGACCTCGGGCCGGCGATTCATGCAGAAGTCGATATCGATGTCGGGCAGGGTGACCCGCTCGGGGTTGAGGAATCGTTCGAACAGCAGACCGTATTGCAGCGGGTCGAGGTCGGTGATGCGCATCGCGTAGGACACCAGACTCCCGGCCGCTGAACCCCGTCCCGGTCCGACCGGAATTTCGTTCTCGCGCGAAAAACGAATCAAGTCCCACACGATCAGGAAGTACCCGGAATACTTCATCCGCTGAATGATTCCGATCTCGTCCTGCAGCCGATCTTCGTACTCCGATATCGGATGTTCGAGCGTGCCCGCGTCCACCATCGGCTTCAACTGTTCCAGCCGGTCCTGGAAACCATCCTGAACCACCTTGGCAAAGTAGGAGTCCATGTCGTATCCGGAGGGAACCTCGAAATCCGGGAACGGATTGTCGATGGGCTTCAGTTCCAGATTGCAGCGTTCGGCGATCCGCACGGTGCGGCTGAGCAGATCGGGATAATCCCCGAACACCCGGTGCATTTCGTCGTACGACTTGAAATAGAACTGGTCCGTGTAGAACTTCATCCGGTTGAGATCGTGCACGGACTTGCCGGTCTGAATGCAGAGCAGCACGTCATGGGCGCGCGAATCGTCCTGGCACATGTAATGGCAGTCGTTGGTGGCAACGGCGGGAATTCCGGTCCGATCGGCCATCCTGAGCATGTCGGGGATGATTTCGCGTTGCCGGGCCAGTCCCTGGTCCTGGACTTCAAGAAAGAACCGGTCCGGCCCGAAGATGTCCCGCAACTCGCCGGCGGCATTCTCGGCGGCATCGTATTGCCGGGCCAGGAGGTTGGCCGAAACCTCGCCGTTCAGGCAGCCCGACAAACCGATCAGGCCTTCGCTATGAGCGGCCAGCACTTCCTTGTCGATACGCGGTTTGTAATAGAAGCCTTCGAGGTATCCGGATGAAACCAGCTTGACCAGGTTCCGGTAGCCCCTTTCGTTCTCGCAGAGGACGATCAGGTGATGCGGACGCGCGGTGCGGGGATCCCGATCGTGGCGCGAGGTTTTGGCCACGTACATTTCGCAACCGATAATCGGTTTGACGCCGTGCTTCTTCGCGGTGTTGTAGAAGCCAACGGCACCGAACAGGTTGCCATGATCGGTGACCGCAACGGACGGCATGCCGTAGTCGGCGGCCATCGTCGCCAGGCGTTTGTGGTCGCACGCGCCGTCGAGCAGGCTGAAACCGGAATGCAGATGCAGGTGAACGAAGTTCCTGTCTTCCCGCTTTCCGCCATTCTGTCCGGCTACTCCCATTCGATGGTCCCCGGTGGCTTGGAGGTGACATCGTAGACCACGTGATTGACACCGCGTACCTCGTTGACGATCCGATTGGCGATTCGTCCGATAACGTCGTAGGGAAGGCGCGCCCAGTCGGCGGTCATCCCGTCGACGCTGGTCACGGCGCGGATCGCGATCGTGTACTCATACGTCCGGTCGTCCCCCATCACGCCGACACTCTTGATCGGGAGAAGGACGGCAAAAGACTGCCAGACTTCGCGATAAAGGCCGGCATCCTTGATCTCGCCAACGAGAATGTCATCGGCTTCCTGCAGGATGCGTATATTTTCGGGCGTGATTTCGCCCATGATCCGGATCGCCAGACCGGGCCCCGGGAAGGGTTGCCGCCACACCAACTCGTCGGGGATACCCATCGCGGCGCCGATCTCGCGAACTTCGTCCTTGAACAGTTCCCGAAGGGGTTCGATCAACTTCAGGTTCATGTTTTCAGGCAGTCCGCCCACATTGTGATGGGACTTGATGGTTTGTGACGGACCGCGAACCGAAACCGATTCGATGACGTCGGGATAGAGCGTACCCTGCACAAGGAAATCGATCTCGCCGAGTTCCGCCGCCTCGTCGTCGAAAACATGGATGAACTCGTTGCCGATGATCTTGCGTTTCTTCTCGGGATCGGTGACGCCTTCGAGCAGGTTCAGGAAGCGCCGGGACGCGTCGACGCCCTTGACGTTGAGGCGCAGTTTGCCCCGAAGAGTCTCGAGAACCTTGGCGTACTCGTTTTTGCGGAGCAGGCCCGTGTTGACGAAAACGCAGTAGAGCTGATCCCCGACAGCCCTGGAGACGATCGACGCCGCGACAGTGGAATCGACGCCTCCGCTAATGGCGCACAAGACGCGGCCGTCGCCGACGCGATCCTTGATGCGTTGAACTTCTTCATCAAGAAACGACCCCAGGGACCACGTTCCAGAGCACTTGCAGATATCGAAAGTGAATCGGCCGAGCAGATCGGACCCATGCTCGGTGTGCGCCACCTCCGGATGAAACTGGAGTCCGAACAACGCGCGGTCCGGGGCCTCGATCGCGGCGACCGTCGAGTTGCTCGTCGCCGTAACGCCAAAACCGGGCGGTGGCTCGATAATCCGGTCGCCGTGGCTCATCCAGACGCGTTCCATCCCGTTGAGCAAGTCCGAACGCCCCGACTTTTCAAGAACGCCGGACCCATATTCGCGCACCTCGGCCGGCGAGACCTGGCCCCCCAGGTGTTTCGCGATCACGAACATCCCATAACAGATGCCCAGAATCGGGATACCCAGCTTGAAGATCCCGGGGTCGCAGTCGGGCGCGCCCTCGTCATAGACCGAGTTCGGCCCGCCGGAAAGAATCAGGCCCTTGGGATTCCTTGCCCGCAATTGGTCCAGCGGGGTATGAAACGGAAGGATTTCCGAGTACACGTGGGACTCGCGAATCCTGCGCCCGATAAGCTGGGTGTATTGCGACCCGAAATCGAGGATTAGTATTTCCTCGGAATTCGTCGACATGTCCGATGGTTACTCCGTTCTGTTCAGGAATCGCGCTGCATCATACCAACCGCCTGGTACCGTACGAGCAGCAAGTAGCTGTGAACGACGCTCATCCCCGCGACAAAAATGCCGGCCAACGCCAACACTGCCCCCGGCACCGCCGCCGAGGTGATCGCTATCGCAAATACCGCGACTCCCAGGCTCCAGATCGACGCTTCCAGGACGATCGGAAAAAGGACGATCAACAGGATTGACGGTAACGACGGCCCCAGTAGCTCGAGCGCACGGCAACGTGTCAGCGTGTCCAGAATCGCCAGGAAGAGAGCCATGAAAACGATCGGTATCGCCCCGGCGACGACCGGCCACTGGACACTCCGCCATACACTCGACCATTCTGCCACCGGGCTTGTCAGAAGCGGTCCAAGAACGATGACTCCGATCGAAAAAGCTGCGAGAAGTAATATCAGCCGACGGATGATTCCAGTCGCCACGTAGAGCGGAAAATGCTCAACTGCGTCTCCGAGGAGTGTATTTCCAGTCACCGGCAGGATTCCCCCCCGAACGAACGCCTCGATGGCGGTCCACAGGAGCAGGCAGACGGTCGCTCCGGCAACGATACTCCACCCCAACAGGGGCAAGTTGTCCACGAACGCCTCGAACAGCGCCAGCGAGACCAGGGGCGGAAACCCGCTTTCAACAGCGGCCAGCTCCGAATCGGTCAGCCGGACGTTCCACAAGAACCACAAACCCGACGCCCAGAGAACAACGCCGGATCCGACGACCCAGACGCCTTTCGCAACGATGTCCAGAACGACCAGGTGAACGCGCCGGAATGCCGCTCCGAAAGCGGCTGCCAGACAGTCCGAAGCGGTTCTCATGCCTTGAAGCCGTGGTCAGGGATGGGGAGATGCCGGGCCCTCGGGCTGTATTCGAGAACCTGACGGGGTTCTTTCACGATCGGCGGCGTCGAATCGGGAATGGCGGCTTTCAGAGTGGAGCGGGGCGCCCTGTGACCGGTCACGAAAGGTCCCCGTGCCGCGCGGACTGCCTGCCGGGGATTCGGTCACCCTGCCGCCGGCTGCTGCGAACCAGTTGGACGATCCGTGACACCGGCCCCGAGCCCATGTAGACGGTAGCGATTATGAGCAGGGTCTCTTCAGAATAGAACGCAATCAGTCCGATGACCATCGCGCCACCGAAAAGGGCCAGCCTGGGAAGAGGTTTCTTCAGGTCGACATCCTTGAAGCTGGGGTAACGAACGGTACTGATCATCAGGAACGACAGCGTCGCGATCAGGGCGCACCAGAGCAATGTGGACCCGGCCTCGGTAATCGGAGTCTTGTGAAAATGCACGATCGCGGCAACAACCACGGCCGCCGCGGGAATCGGGAGCCCCGAAAAGTGCCTTTTGGAAGCCCCGTGATCAGCCGGTTTCAACGCCATGACGTTGAATCGCGCAAGGCGCAACGTACCGGCGATCATGAATCCGAATGTGACCAGCCAGCCGAGCTTGTAAACGTCCTGAAAGATATCGGCGCGGGTTTCCGCCAGCGAGATGACGCCCCAGTTCAGCGCCAGAATCGCGGGCGCAACGCCAAATGTAAGCACATCGGCGAGAGAGTCCAAATGCATCCCGAATTCGCTGGCGGTGCCCGTCATCCGCGCGATTCGTCCGTCCATCATGTCCAGCACGGCGCCCACGCCGATTGCGATCGCAGCGTAGTCGTAGTTGCCGTTCAACGTGGATGCAATCGAATAGTACCCGGCAAACATGTTACCGATGGTGAACAGGCTGGGTACGATGGAAAGGCCCGTGCGAATTCGTGGGCGGTCGCGCAGCCGCCGTCTGCCGGTTGTTGGGCTGGTCATGCTGTCTGCCGGGTCTCCTCGGCGGTGATGCGGCCGATTACGGAGCGTCCTCCCTTAATCCTGTCGCCTACCCGAATCCCCAATTCCACGTTGGATGGCAACAACAGGTCAGCCCGAGACCCGAATCGAATCAGCCCGAACCTCTCGCCGCGTCCCAGCGTGTCTCCGGCCTTGGCGCGGCAGACAATGCGCCTCGCAACCAGACCCGCGATTTGCGTACATTCCAGGCGTATGCCGTCGCCTTCCATCGTCAGTGTGTTCCGTTCGTTTTCGACACTGGCGCGGGGATCGAATGCCGCCAGGAACCGTCCCTTGCGATACCGGACGCTTTCGACCCGTCCGCCGATCGGCGCCCGATTGACGTGAACGTTGAAGATCGACAAGAAAATACTGACTCGGATATCGTTGCCTTCAGCTTCTATTCTAACGACTCTGCCATCGGCTGGAGAGACGATTATGCCGGGATCGGACGGGATTGCCCGGTGGGGGTCCCGAAAGAAGTACGCGACGAAAAGCCCCAACAGGGCGATGACGCCGGCCGCCACCGCCCACTCGAGCCAGAGGGCAATCGCCGATGCAGCCGCCAGCGGTATCAGAAAATAGATCCCCTCTCTCGCCATCAGACCGGCAGAGTAGCGCAGATTGACGGCGTTATCCAGTGCGAGGCCGCGATCTTGATTCGGGCGGTCATAGACCGCCCCTACATTTCTTGATTCTGTTGCACGGGGCCGGGCAACGTGCAACGGAATACAGGAATCAGGTTTGCGATGCTTCGGCGTGTTGGTGTCGATAGTCCAGAATCATCTGGCTCATTTGATCTTTCAGATTCAGTTTCCTCTTCTTGAGATTCACTTGTTCAAGCTGTTGCTCCGGTGTGACCTGCGATTGTCCAACGAGCGACTGGAGCTTGGCCTCGTATGAGTGATGTTCGTCAACGAGACGCCGGAATTCGAAGTTGGTGGAGAGAAGATGTTCCCTGATTTCCTCATCTTGCGTCATAAAGCGAGCGCCTCCATGGTTGGTAAACGGCATTTCGTGGTCAGCAACCCGTGGTAAAACCCTTCAGGGTCGCGCGCGGGGTTCTACCGTCGGCTGTTGGTCCTCGGCAACCCTAGCACACGATTTTGAGACGATTCAATGGAAAGTATCCGGAGCTCTCGCGACTGGCTCACAGGCGGAGATCTTTCTCCATCACATAAGCATCTTCCACCGGATTGGAGTAATAGTGGAGTCGCTCACCGGTGATTTGAAACTTGAATTCCCGGTAGAAGCCTATTGCGCTGGAGTTGGACTTCCGAACTTCCAGCGTGAGCTTTCGGGCCCCATCCCCGCGGGACAGTTCAATGACTCCCTTCATCAACGCGCTTCCGATTCCAAGACGCGCGTGACCGCGCTCGACTGCGATGTTGTAAATCTCGGCGGTGTTGCCCGACGCATGGAAAATCACGAAACCCACGATTCGTCCGTGTCCGCCGGCTCGTTCATCCAGCACTTCGGTCTCGGCAACCAGGCTTGTCGTAAAGCTGTCGTCTTTCAGGAGGCGGCGATACGCGTCCACGGACCAGTGGGACAGATGGACCCATGACCGTTCAATGTCGACGATTCGGTCGATATCCTTCGAGTCTGCAAAACGGATCGTAACCGAGGATGTCTTCATCGCGCCTTCAAGATTGTGCCTTCATGCGGCGGATCTCGGCAGCGGTTCGGCGAATGTACAACGGTTCGAGGGGTTCCCCATGTCCTCTGCCCGCCATTTCCGCGATGGTCGCCGCCAGATATGGGCTGACCTGAACCACCGTCCACTGTTCGCGCGTTTCGATCGGGTTTCGATGGATCTCCGCCCCGGGGCCGCAGAAATATTTGGCGTCTCCGGAAAGAGTGCGGAGCCACTCGGCGGGTTGTAACACGGCCGGAGGCGTCACTTCAACGAGTTCTTCCCCCCGCCGTTCGTAGACCGCACCGTAGATTTCCCCCCGCCGGGCATCCAGAATCGGGACGATCGATCCGTTGACCGCGCCCACCTGCCATGCCAGGGCCGCGAGCGCGGATACTCCGGCCGTCTTCTTCTGCCTTGCGAATGCAAATCCGTCCATTGCCGCAAGACCGACACGAAGTCCGGTAAACGATCCCGGACCCCGAACCGCGGCAAACAGGTCGATGTCGTCCAGTGGGATCCCGGCCTGACACAATAGAGCGTCGATGGACTCGAACAGATGTTCGGAATAATGAAGCGAGGCTTCCGGCCGGACCTGGGCGACGACGGCCCCATCCATCCGAACCACCGCGCTACCATGTTCGGAACCGGTATCGACAGCCAGTATATTCATGGAAACCATCCGATCCCCGTATTATAGAGGGCTTCAAATCAAAAAGAGCATGTCACCGAAACCCAAGTCCACGTCCGAGAGCACCCCGATGATGCGGCAATACCACGCCATCAAGGAAGAGGTGCCCGACACCTTGCTCCTGTTCCGGCTTGGAGATTTCTACGAAATGTTCTTTGACGATGCCGTGACGGCGGCGCGCGAGCTGGAGATCACGCTGACGTCGCGGCAGAATTCCATACCGATGTGCGGCGTCCCCTACCATGCCGCGGAGGGCTACGTGGCCCGTCTGCTCCGCAAAGGCTACAAGGTTGCCATCTGCGACCAGACCGAACCGCCCAGGAAAGGGGTCACTCTGGTCCCTCGAAAAATCACCCGGGTCATCACGCCGGGAACCGTTATGGACACGACGGTCCTCAAGCCCGGCGAGAACAACTTCCTGCTGGGGTTGATCGAGCGGGATGGGCTTCTCGGCGCGGCTTTTCTGGACCTGTCCACCGGGGAGTTCCGGGCGTTCCAGGCGGGACCCGATGAGGGGTGGGATCGGTTGCGCCTCGATGTGGAGCATTTCCGGCCGAAAGAAATGCTGTATCCACGCGCCCCCGGCTGGGAGCCCCCGCAGTTCGACGACTGCATGCGGACTCCAATGGACGAATGGATCTTCGATCGGGACTCGGCAACCCGCCTGCTGAAAGAGCAATTCGGAACGGTGGGCCTCGACGGCTTCGGTTGTACCGGAAAGGATCTGGCCATCGGCGCCGCCGGCGCCCTGGTGCACTACGCGCGACAGACACAGAAGTCGACGCTGGAGCACGTGACCGGTTTGAAGTGCGACGAAGCGGCCGATTTCATGGTGTTGGACGCGTCTTCCATCCGCAACCTCGAGTTGTTGGAGTCCGCGTGGGATGGCACCAGGAACGACACCATGCTCTCGGTCGTCGATCGGACGACGACGGGGATGGGCACCCGCCTGGTCCGAAACTGGCTGGTGCGCCCGTCGATCGATCCCGGCGAAATCCTGAACCGGCAGGATGCGGTCGAGGAACTCGTGTCCTCGTCGAAGGTACTCGAGGACATGAGAGAGCGCCTCAACGGTCTACCGGATATGGAGCGGTTGCTCGGCAAGGTGACCGTCGGAACCGCGAGTCCACGCGAACTGGTGTCCCTTAGGAACGCCTTCGAACGACTGCCCGCGCTGGGCGCCGGATTGGAAGCCCTTCAGGCAGCCCGGTTTCAGGGTCTGGCAGGCCGCCTCGACCGTTTGGAAGATCTTTACGACCTGCTGGCGCGCGCGATCGCCGACGATCCCCCTTTGACACCGAACGACGGTGGAACGATTCGGAACGGATACAACGCCGAACTGGACGAACTCCGCCAGTTGTCGCGGAACGGCAAAAGCTATCTGGCGGGTTTGGAGAAACGCGAGCGCAAGCGCACGGGCGTGCAGTCCATGAAGGTTCGCTTTAATCGCGTATTCGGGTACTACATCGAAGTTTCGAAGACCAACCTTCACCTCGTACCCGACGACTACATCCGGAAACAGACACTGGTGAACGCCGAACGGTTTATCACCGAGGAACTGAAGGAATACGAAGAAAAGATCTTGAGCGCCGAAGAAAAGATCATCGCATTGGAAAAGGACCTGTTTCAGCAGGTGCGCGACCGGCTTCGTTCGAATGCCGCACGGATTCGCACATCAGCCGGCGTGGTGGCCGAATGCGATGTCCTGTCAGGTTTCGCCATTCAGGCACGCCGGTTCGGATATTCCAGGCCGGAGTTTTCGACCGATGATTCGCTGCAGATCGAAGGGGGCCGTCATCCGGTTCTCGAGATGCTCGCCGAAGAACACCGCGCCGAGCGGTTTGTCCCGAACGACTTGTCGATGGATGCGAAGGAAAGCTGGATACACCTCATCACGGGACCGAATATGGGCGGGAAATCGACATTCCTCCGGCAGACGGCCCTGATCGTGATCATGGCGCAAATGGGTTCCTTTGTTCCGGCCACGCGGGTTCGCTTCCCGATCGTGGACCGCGTGTTCACTCGAATTGGGGCTTCGGACAACTTGGCCCGCGGGCGCTCCACGTTCATGGTTGAAATGACCGAGGCGGCCATCATTCTCAACAGTGCCACGCCGCGGAGCCTGATCGTGCTGGATGAGATCGGACGCGGAACGGCCACCTTCGACGGCTTGTCGATCGCCTGGGCGGTGATCGAGCACATTCAGACGCATATTGGAGCAAAGACCCTGTTTGCAACGCATTACCATGAGTTGACTGAACTCGCGGATCTACTTTCCGGGATCCGGAACTTTCACGTCACGGTCAAGGAGACTGAGAATCGAATCATTTTTCTTCGAAAGGTCGAAGCCGGCGCCGCGGACCGCAGCTACGGAATCGAGGTGGCCCGCCTGGCCGGAATACCCCTCACCGTGGTCGATCGGGCTCGCGAGATTCTTGAAAAACATGAGGAAACCGAGCACGAGTTGTCGGATAATCTGACTGTCCGTGCCAGACGGAAGAAACAAATAGTCGTCAATCAGCTGGCGCTCTTCTCTCCCGAGGAGGAAGAGGTCAGGGCCCGCCTCAGCGAGGTGGATGTCGATCGGACTTCTCCGCTCGATGCCCTGCAGATCCTGGCCGATCTCAAGAACACGGCCGGCAAGGGCTGAGGCGTTCCAGTAACGGACCTGGACTCTCACCCGGACCGAAGTTCACTGTGGGTATGAAGGATTTAGGACGCCTTACACTCGAAGAACGTGCCGGACAGCTCTTCTTCGTCGGATTTCAGGGGACCGCGCCGGATGCGGAAACGAAATCCCGATTTGAGCGTATCCGACCCGGCGGCATCGTCTTTCTCCAGCGCAACGTTGAATCCATCGATCGGACCTACGAACTGAATCTGCTACTGCAGGCGCAGGCGAACATCCCCCTGTTTCTGGCCATGAATCAGGAAGGCGGAGCTGTGGACCGCCTCAAGCACGTCGTCGCTCCCATTCCGTCGGTTGCGGATCTTGCCGACTTGGGAACTGCCGCCCTACGAGCCGGCGCACGGCTCATCGCATCGGAACTCGATGCCTGCGGTTTCAATCTCAATCTGACGCCGGTGCTCGATCTGGGCTTGCCCGGATCGGTCATGCGGGAACGCACCCTGGCCGCGGCGCCGATCGACGTGAGCCGTCTCGGGGGGGGCGTCATCGACGAATTCGAAAAGAAAGGGATCCTTTCGTGCGGTCGCCACTTTCCCGGGTTGGGGGGCGCCCACCGCGACCCCCATTTTCTGCTGCCGCGAATCGACCGGTCCCGCCGGGAACTCATCGCCCAGGATGTCGTCCCATTCAACGAGTTGCGGACGCGACTGGACATGGTGCTCATATCCCACGGCCACTATCCGGCCCTGGGTGACATTCGCCCTCTACCGGCTTCCCTTTCGCATCGCGTGATCCAGGGGCTCTTGAGGGAGGCTGTCGGATTCGAGGGCGTCGCCGTTTCCGACGATTTGACGATGGGCGCCGTGACTGGCCTCGGGCTGACCCCGGGAACGTTCCTGAAAGCCATCGAGGCCGGGAATGACATGGTCATGTTTTCCCAGTCCACGCCCTTGCTCGACCGAGCGTTCGACCTGATCCTCGAAACTGCGCGCGGCGACCTGAAGTTGCGCAAGGGGATCGACCGATCGGTGGAACGCATTCTGCGAATGAAGCGGAAAATCGAGTTTGCGCCTCTCCACAACCGCCCGCACGTCCGTGCTCGGCTGACTCGCCGGATTCGGAAGCTGACGCAGTCCATTCCAATCGTCGAAAAGGTCCGCGTCCGATAGTGTCAGGATACTAACCCGTGGCGAAAGTTGTACTGGGATTGGGTACGTCGCACGGTCCGATGCTTTCGGTACCCCCCGAGTCATGGCCAAACCGTGTCCCCGCCGATCGTGCCGAGACGCTTTTTTTCAAGGGCAAGAGCTACTCCTTCGCGGAATTGGTCGAGTTGAGGAAGCCCGAAGCCCTGGCCGGCCAGATCACTCCCGCGGTTTTCTCCGAACGCCACCGGCGCTGCAGGGATTCCATTGGCGCGCTGGGTGACATTTACGCGTCAACCGCGGCCGATATCGGCGTGGTGGTTGGAAACGACCAGATGGAAGTGTTTACTCGCGAGCATGTCCCGGCGTTTGGCGTCTTCTGGGGCCCTTATGTGGAGGGACATCCCCGTTCGGACGAGTTCCTTGCGGCGATGCCTCCAGGCGTCGCGGAAGCCGAACTGGACCGCACTCCGAAGGTATATACGAAATGGCCGTGCCTTCCGGACCTCGGCGGGCACATCATTGAGCGTCTGATGGCCGATGGCTTCGACGTGGCGCAATTGACCCGTCTGCCGAGAGGGGAGGCGGGCTCGAACGCCGCCCCGCATGCCTACAGCTTTATTTATCGGAGAGTCATGCGCGACGACGTGGTTCCCCACGTTCCCATATTCCAGAACACGTTCTACCCTCCGAACCAGCCCTCGGCCCAACGCTGTTTCAACTTTGGCCGAGCCCTGGGGCGGTCGCTGGCGTCCTGGCCCGGCGACCGGACCATCGTGGTCTTCGCCTCTGGAGGCCTGAGTCACTTCGTCATCGATGAAGAACTCGATCGGGCCGCGATCGACGGTTTGTTGAAAAACGACGAGTCCGTATTGACGGGCATCGGCGAAGAGATGTTTCAGTCGGGAACGTCGGAGATGAAGAACTGGATAACCGTCGCCGGAACGATGGCCGAAGCCGGACTGTCGTTCAACCTGATCGACTATGTTCCGTGCTACCGGTCCGAAGCGGGGACCGGTAACGCGATGGCTTTCGGATATTGGCGGTAAGCGATCGATTCCCCGCGAGGTACTGGAAATTCTTTCGGGTTTGCGAATTTATCTTTTTCGCATTTCCGAAACCATTGATTGAGATCAGCCGGACCGTCCGTCAGCAGGCGCGTGTTGGCACATGTTTACCAATTTGCCGCTTGATCGGCGGCGAATGGGCAAACATGGGCTCGAATGTCCAATTTCAAAACGCCAACAGGGATTTCCCTTCTTCCTCGGCTGTGATTTCCTCGCCGAACAGGTCCCTGAAGAAGCCCTCGTCGATCAGACGCCTCACCACGCCCTGATCGATCACTTCGTTGAAATCGAACCCGCGCATCTGTTGGGCCAGATTCGGATCGGCCGAGTTGTCGAGGACGTACTGAACAGCGGCGGCGGGAAGGTACGGAACCCGTTCGAACGTATTGCCTTCGTGGTATCCGTCGTACATCCGCTCGACGTCGGCCCGCGTCATCTGCGGGTCATACACGAGGTAGGACTCGACAGCGAAGGCCTTGTCATCGTAGAACCGCTCGATCGCCTCGGCGTGGGCCTTGATCATCGACTCGGGAAGGTCCGGATTGGCCTCAACGGTGCTCTTGGCAAACAGATAGACCGTCGGCGCGTAGAGGTCATCGTAGTCGTGCAGGTTGGCGAGTTGCCTGAAACCCTGGTCTTCCAGTCCGTAATAGGCGGGGGCGGTCAACAGCGTGGCATCGACACGTCCAGCGGCCAGGGCCGTCGCGCGTCCGTTGGCGTTCGTGCCCACGGGGAGCCATCGGACATCCCTGGAACTCATCCCGAATTTCGAAAGGATGCCGCTGGTGTAGTTGTAGGGTGCGTCTCCGATCTGACTGACCGCAATCCTACGCCCCCGAAGATCGGCTACGCTCGCAATCTCGGGGTTGGCCATCAAGGCGAAAAGGCTCTTCTTGAACGGTGTGCCCATGAAAACCAGCGATCCGTCCCGGGAACTGGCAATCATCGACTGCTCCAGCGTGTAGATCGTCATTTCGGCGTCGCCGCTGACGATCATCGCGATTCCCGCCGGATGCACGCCGAAGACCAGTTCCACGTCCATCCCGTACTTTTCGTAGTATCCGCCTTCCATGGCAAGGAACATGGGCCAGGACGATCCGCTGATGGTGGGGTAGTTGACCGTAATTTCGCGCAGTTGGGCCGGTGCCGGAATCGAGAATGCGAACACGGCGATAGTGACGAGCGTCAGTCTGTGCATGGAACCATCCTTGCCTGAAACAATCGAGATCATCCAGATAACGGGCCGCCGAAACTGAAGTCAAGCAAAAGAAAGGCGGTTTCCCGCATTCCGGTTCGCCCTGCCGAGTCGATGAATCCGGGACCGCATCCGGCATCTCAACGCGGCGAGAAGATACGACCCACGCGATACGCGGACAGGACGACCACTTCGCGCAAACTGTACCAGACGCGGGAAGCCGCGGACACTTCGATCCGGCTTTCAGGCGCCGGTGACCCCAGAACCTCGATCCCGTTGTCCCTGAAGATTTCCTTCACACGATGGAGATGGAATCCATCGCTCACGACGATGGCCCGGCGCCATCGATTGGCATCCATATGCCGGGCCGCCGCGATCACCGTGTCGAGCGTGGTGGGGCTGCCCTGCTGTATCACTATCTGTGACGGATCGATCCCCCCGTCAGTCAGATACTGGGCGCCGACATGGGCTTCCGAGTAGTTGGGATCGGGTCCGTATCCCCCGGTCGTGATGACAACGTTGGCGTGTCCCTGTTCGAAGAGTTCGAGCGCATGATCCAAACGGGCTTTCAAAACCGGAGACGGCCGGCCGTTGTACTGTGCCGCGCCGAGTACGATGATGACGTCCACGTCCGACGCATCGTCGCGGACCGCGGTTTCACGAATGCTCAGGAACGTCAGGCCGACGTACAGAAGCAATGCCGTGCCGGCGACCGAAAGCAGAAGCGCGGCGCGCCTGAGCTTCGTCCAATTCATGCGGGCCGCCGCCGGAGCCGCCCGCCTAAAAAGGTGGCCAGTTCATCGTACGAGACGGGACCTTCGCGCAGGACTTCGGGAACGACGGAGGTCAGATCCAGCACGGTCGACGGTGCGACGGCCCTCAACGGGCCGGCATCGACGACGGCATCGAGATCCGGGCCAAGCTGGGCGGCCGCCTCGTCCACGGTTCGTGCGATCGGCTTGCCGCTTCGGTTGGCGCTGGTTGCTGTCAGCGGGTGTTGGCAGGCAGCCATCACCCGAAGCGGAAATTCGGCGTTGGGCCAGCGCACACCCACGGTCGCCGTGCCGGAGGTGATCCGTTCGCTCAGGGACTCCCGTGCGCCAACGACCAGCGTGAGCGGGCCGGGCCAGAACCGCGCGGCAATTCTCTCGAACCCGGAAGTGGGACGTGCCACGGTTTCCATCATCTCGACGGAGTCGACGAGCATCGGAATCGGCTTGTCGTGCGGTCGTCCCTTGAGGTCGAACAACCGCTCGACGGCCCGTCGGTTGCCGGGGTCCACGGCAAGCCCATATGCGGTATCGGTCGGAATACAGACGACGCCGCCCTGCCTGAGAACATGGACGACGGTATCGGTTTTCGAAGCGTCGTGTGCGTCGATGCGAATCATCGTTGGTTCAAGGATAAGCCACGCGGGGATTTTCCCGTCTCGTTTATCGGCATATACCGCTGCCATAATAGGCGGATGAGCGCGATTTCCCTCGGCAGGCATAACCCGCGGCTGTCCCAGATTCGCAAGGCACTACGCCAGGGCGGGCTCACACCCGACGGCCTGTTGCCCATCGAAGGACCGCGTTTGCTGGAGGAGGCTTGCCGGAGCGGCCTCAGGATTGCCGAGCTTTATTCGCGTGAAAATTTCACGGCGCCGATGCCGGGTTCCGCCGTGGTGGATCGCCGGTACCTGTTGTCCGATTCGGTGTTTCGGTCGATCGCCGTCACCGAGGAGCCCCAGGACGTTGTCGCGCTCGTCCGCCCCCGGATCTTCGATCTCGATACCCTGCTCGACGCCCCCGGTAAGGGACCGATGCTTCTCGTTGTCTTGTGCGGGTTGCAGGATCCGGGAAACGCAGGGTCGATTATCAGGATCGGCGAGGCGTTCGGGGCCAACGGCTGCCTCGCCAGTTCCGGGACCGCCAGTTGCTACAACCCGAAACTGGTCCGGGCGAGCGCGGGCAGTGTCTTCCGGTTGCCGCATGTATGGAATATCGATCTCGAATCGTTTGCCGGAAAGGCCTCTTCGCTTGGAATTCAACTTCTGGGCACGGGCGCCGATGGCGGGGCCGATCTCGGAACTCTGGACTGGACACGGCCGTCGGCCCTTCTGGTGGGCAACGAAGGCTCTGGACTCCGCGATATCGAACGCGAACTCTGCGATGAAATCGTTCGCATCCCGCACGCGCCTTCGGTTGAATCGCTCAACGCCGCAACTGCCGCGGCCGTGATATTGTACGCGGCGCAATGTCGGCGAAGGGAGACAGCGTCCTGATGGAATCGCTCTTTGGCGGGTCGGAACGATCGGCTTCGACTTCGGGAAACGCACCTCTGGCTGAGCGCATGCGACCGGCGTCATTGGACGGTTATTTCGGACAGAAGCATCTGTTAGGCCCTGGAAAGGCATTGCGCGTCGCGATCGAGAGCGATCAGGCGCCTTCGATGATCTTGTGGGGGCCTCCGGGCGTGGGCAAAACCACGCTGGCTCGGATCATCGCCCGCATGACCGAGTCGGAATTTCTCAATTTCAGCGCCGTCCTTTCGGGCATCAAGGAGATGCGTACCGTCATGGAACGCGCTGAACGCGCCAGGGGCCTTGGGCACCGGACGATCCTGTTCGTGGATGAAATCCACCGCTTCAACAAGGCCCAGCAGGACGCGTTTCTGCCCTACGTCGAGAAGGGCAGCATCACGCTGATTGGAGCAACCACCGAGAATCCGTCTTTCGAGGTGATCGCGGCCCTGCTTTCGCGAGTCCGCGTGTTCGTCCTCGAAGCCCTGACCGATGAGGACGTGCGCCGGATGATCGAAGGCGCGGCCAAAGCCAATGGGTACCGCATTTCAGACGATGCCGTGGCGGCCATCGCGCATCTGGCGAACGGCGATGCCCGGATCGCCTATAACATCCTCGAGATGTCGGCACAGTCTTCGGTCGAAGAGGACAGCGAGATCGGAAGCGATCTTGTTGAAGAGGTTGCGCAACGCAAGATCCTGCTCTACGACAAGGGCGGCGAAGAGCACTTCAATATCATCTCGGCGGTCCATAAATCGATTCGAAATTCTGACGCCGACGCCGCCCTGTACTGGGTGGCCCGGATGATCGAATCCGGCGAAGATCCGCTGTACGTGGTTCGCCGGTTGGTCCGGTTCGCATCCGAAGATATCGGTCTGGCGAACCCCGCCGCTCTCCGCGTCGCTCTGGATACGAAGGAGTCGATCGAGTTCCTCGGCATGCCTGAGGCCGGCGTCGCGCTGGGACAATGTGTGATTTACCTGGCGGCTTCACCCAAGTCCAACTCCGCTTACACGGCCTATACGGCCGCCAGGGACGCCGCTGTCCACACGCGGGCCGAACCGGTGCCCCTGCACCTGAGAAATGCGCCGACACGGCTGATGGAAGACCTCGACTACGGCAAGGGCTATCGGTATGCGCATGACCTCGACGAAGGCGTCGCGGACATGGACTGCCTTCCGGAGAGCCTGCGAAACCGCCGCTTCTATCGGGGCAGGAACGTTGGACGGGAGGCCGATATCGTCAAGCGTCTGGACGAATTCAGAAATCGCCGGAAAGGAAAGTAAATCGGAAGTTATACTCCGCCCTATGTCCCCAGACGAACGAAAGGTCATTCTCGGTTGCGGCATGAGTCTGGACGGCTACATCGCACGTCTGGACGGATCCCTCGACTTCCTGGACGTCGGCCTCGATCCGAAGGATATCGAGCAGGCCATGACGGATTTCTTCAAGATGATCGATACGGTCATCATGGGCCGTGGAACGCTCGAGGCGCTGCAGAAAATGACATCGAACGACCCGGCCGCCGAGCCGGTGAGCGGTCACTGGAAGTCCTATGTGTTTTCCAGGACGCTGCCTGCCGGCGAGCATCACGGGATGAAGGTCGTGGGCGAGTCCCCCATTCGTTTCGTGCGTCGCCTTCGCAAGGCACCCGGCAAACATATCCTTCACCAGGGCGGCGGAAATCTCGCGCGCAGCTTCCTGGATGCGGATCCGATCGACGAACTCTACCTGGGTGTTGCGCCCGTGCTGATCGGCGAGGGTATTCCCCTGTTCCCCGCCGGATTTCCACAGCGGGAATTCAAGTTGGTGACGTGTGAAAGGTTTTCGAAGGAACACGCGTCACTCATATACCGGCGCGTGCGATGAAAACCGTGACAAGGACACGGATGATTCTCTGAAGCGAAACGACGCCGAGGCGTCGGCTGACGATCCACGCACGTCAGCGCTTCAGATTCATGTGCTCCTTGAGAATGCACCGGTCCATGACGACGCCGAGTCCCGCCTGGCGAGCCTTTGCCGCCGCGGCCTCGTCGACAACGCCTTCCTGCAGCCATATCGCCTTGGCGCCGATTCCGATGGCGGAATCCACGATATCGGCGACAAATTCCGAACGTCGAAAGACGTTGACGATTTCGACCGGATCCTCGATCTCTTCAAGTGAAGACACCGCGTGTTCACCCAGGACCCGGGTCTCGTTGGGATTTACGGGAACGATCCGGTACCCCATCGACTGCATGTACGCGGCGACGCCGAAACTTGGCCGCCAGGTTGTGGATGAGAGACCCACGACGGCGATCGTCTTGTACGAGTCGAGAATCTCGGCAATGGTCACGGGGTCCCCCCCGGCCGGGCGCGGCGGATCGACTTCCCTGGCCGTTCATTGCTTCGCCTGGGTGCGGCCTTGGCCCAACCCGGTGATCGGACCGCGGTCTTTTCGCCGTACCGCGTGTAGAAGAGCTGGACTTCCCTGTGAGTGAGTTCGCGCCAGGCGCCCCGCACGAGGCCGCCGCCTTCGAGAAACCCGATTCGTGTCCGGCGCAAAGTCATGACGCGATGCCCGATTGCGTCGAACATGCTACGAATCTGCCGGTTGCGGCCTTGCTTGAGCGTGACTTCATACCAGGTATTCGGACCCGACTTGACGGTTTCGATTCGGCAACTCGAAAGGCGGACGCCCTCCAACCGGATTCCCCGGCGCAAACGGTCGATCGCTTCAGAGGTTGGAACGCCGGTGACTTTCACGCGGTAGATCTTGGGGACGCTGCCCGCCTTGGTCATGAAGCGGGTGAACTCGCCGTCGTTGGTCAGTATCAGCAGTCCCTCCGAAACGAAGTCCAGGCGTCCTACCGGATACAACCGATCGCCGGGCGCCTTGCGGATCAATTCGGCAACCGTGGGCCGGCCTTCCGGGTCGCTGAGCGTGGACATCACGTTGCGCGGCTTGTTGAGCACAATGTAGGTGGGTTTCGAAGGGCGGCGAATCGGCATTCCATCGACGGCGATGTCGTCCTGCCGCGCGTCGGCTCGGATCCCCATCTCGCGGACGGTACGGCCATTGACCGTAACGCGTCCTTCTTCGATGATTTTCTCGGCTGCCCGCCGGGAGGCTATTCCCGCGTGCGCCAGAATCTTCTGCAGCCGCTCTTTCATCGAAACATTGTACGGGACATTGTCCCGGGATTGGGGGAGACACGCATGCGGCGCCGGGGGCCCTCAGGCATCGTCATCGCGGGCTTCTTCGGCAGCGACAGCTTCAACTGCCGTCTCGTTTTCCGTTTCCAGGGGGAGTTCGGCCTGGACGCCGTGTTCGAGTTGGATGATCTCTTCGAATTCGTCCATGCTGGGAAGTTCGTCGAGATTCTTCAAGCCGAAGTGCATCAGGAAGGATCGGGTGGTCTTGTACAGAATGGGACGCCCGACGACTTCCTTGCGCCCCGCCGCGGTCACCAGCTTTCGGTCGAGCAAGGTCCTGATGACGCCACTGGCATGCACGCCGCGGATCTCCTGAATCTCGGGAATCGTGATCGGCTGCCGATAGGCGACGACCGCCAGGGTTTCCAGCGCGGCCAACGACAAGCGCGTCGGAGGGACGAGGTTCCGAGCGAATCTCCTGAGTACCTCGTGGTGCTCCGGCTTGGTCGTGAACCGGTAACCGCCCGCGACTTCGCGAATTGCAATCCCGTGTTGTTCCGAATTGAAACGTTCGATCAAGGCGTCCATTTCAGTTGCCAACCGGTCTCCGGGCACATCGGGAAGCGCCTTCCGTATCTGGTCCAGCCGAACCGGTTCTTCAGACAGGTAAACGATGGCCTCAAGCAACGCTGAAAGATTGTCCGGCATTAGAGATTGCTGTCAACTGAATGTCGTCGAACAGGTCTTTTTGTCCGATGCGAAGAGCCTGGAGACGGGCGAGTTCAAGGAGTGCGAGGAACGCTGCGATCAGCGCACGGCGCGTTGAGAAGCTTTCCATCAGTTTCTGGAAGCTGAGGCCGGATGGAGCACGCGACAACTCGTCCCGAATAAAGCGGATCATCTGTTCCACCGAGAATTCTTCGCGGTCCAAATCGAGAGGCGTCCGTTCCTCGAATCGTTGCAGAACGTCCCGGAACACCGACATCATGTCGAACAACGTGACTGGGATTTCGGGTTCCAGGTCGTCCTGGTCGGCTTCGAGTTTTCCGGGACGCGACCAGGCGGCCTTTTCGACGAGTTCCTTCTGGTAAAGCATCTGCGCGGCGTCCTTGAATTTCTCGTATTCCAGAAGACGCCGAACCAGTTCTTCGCGGGGATCCTCTCCGTCTTCGGGATTGGCATCGGGATCGGGAGGCAGCAGCGTTCGCGACTTGATGTAAATGAGTTGCGCGGCGATCAGCAGGAAATCCGACGCCACGTTGACGTTCAACTCCTTCATCAGGTGCAGGTAATCCAGATACTGCCCGGTGACCCGCGCGATCGGAATGTCGTAGATGTTGAGCTTCTGCCGGCGGATCAGGTCGAGCAGAAGGTCGAGGGGTCCTTCGTACAGGGGAAGCGAAATCCTGAGCCCGTCATTGCCGTTGCCGCCAGCATCGGATTCCGGGGAGGTATCGGCCTCCGCATTCTCCCGATTCTTGAGTTCCACGGTACTCATCGTTTTCTGTCGCGTTATATTGTGTCGTGTTGCGTTATATCGTGTCGTCGTGCGTAATATTGTGTCGTCGTGCGTAATATTGTGTCGTCGTGCGCTATATCGTGTTCCGCTAGGCCTCGATCCGTTACTGAATCTTCATTGCCTCCCGAACCGCGCCCATGGTTTCCCGAGCCACCTTCGAGGCCCGATTGGCCCCATCACGAAGAATCTCAGCAACATCGCGCTGTTTTTCCTGGTAGTGGACCCTCCGTTCGTAGATCGGGCCGAATTCTTCCCGATAGCTCTCGAAGAGCCATTTCTTACAATCGACGCAGCCTATTCCAGCCGAGCGACAACCCCGGTCCACCTCTGCGAGTATTTTTTCATCTGAAAACACTTTGTGATACTCGAACACGGGGCAGACTTCGGGATTTCCCGGATCGGATCGCCGCTTTCTGGCCGGGTCCGTCATCATCGTCATCATGGTCTGCCGGACGGTATCCGGGGGCGATCCCATCGCGATCGTGTTGCTGTAGCTCTTGCTCATCTTGCGGCCGTCGGTCCCCGGCAGCCGGGGCGTTTCAGTCAACAGGGCCCTGGGCTCCGGAAACACGCGGCCATAAAGCCTGTTGAAACGACGGGCAATTTCCCGTGTCAGTTCGACGTGCGCCACCTGATCTTCACCCACCGGCACGGCAGCCGCCCGGTAGATCAGGATGTCGGCCGCCTGGAGAACCGGATACCCGAGAAATCCATAGGTATTGATATCCCGGTCGAGATTCTCCTGCATCTCCTTGTACGAGGGAACACGTTCAAGCCATCCCAGAGGCGTCATCATCGAAAAAAGCAGGTGCAGTTCGGCGTGTTCGGGAACGCTCGACTGGACGAAAATCGTCGTTCGTTCAGGGTCGAGCCCCGCCGCAAGATAGTCGATGGCGATCTGAATCGAGTTGTCATGCAGATCGAGCGTGCCGTCGTAGTCGGTCGTCAACGCGTGCCAATCGGCGATGAAGCAGAAGTTCTGGTACTCGTCCTGCAACCGCACCCAGTTGGCCAGGGCACCGACGTAGTTGCCCAGATGCAGGCGCCCGGTTGGACGCATCCCACTCAGGATTCGTTGCTTTGCCATGTTGCGATCAAATCACCAGAAGTGAACTCACCGCTCCCACGACCGGAAAAAACAGATAGCCTGGAATACCGTAGTAGAGCAGCGCGACCAGGATAATGATTCCATAGGTCTGCAGCGCGTCGAAGGAACGCGCCAGCGGTTCCGGGAGAAGCCCGGACACAACGGCGGCGCCGTCGAGAGGCGCGACGGGAATCAGATTGAAGATGGCCAGTAGCAGATTGATCCACACGCCGAAGTAGGCCATCGAAAGAACGGGGATCAGGAGGCCGAGAGCGCCGTCGCCACGCGCAATGCCGCGTACGACCTGGTTCACCAGCAGTTCCATCGAGCCCGATGTGCTTTTCAGTACAAACAAGAAGGCGAACAGAGTCGCGGCGAGGATCAGGTTGCTGACCGGACCGGCCGCGGCCACCAGCATGTAGTCTCGCCGCGGATTCCGAAGCGCCGCGACATTGACCGGAACGGGTTTGGCCCAACCGATGATGAAGCCGGTGAAGAAACCGAGCAGCGGCACCAGGAACGTCCCGAAAATGTCTGCGTGAACCAGCGGATTCAGTGAGATACGGCCCAGATGCCGCGCCGTCGGATCTCCGAGGCGATTGGCTGTCCAGGCGTGTGCGGATTCATGCACGCTCAACGAAAAGAGCAGTACGGCTAACTGGGGCACCAACTGGACGAGAATATCGGTCATTCTCGAACAATGCTACCACATGGGATTCAGCATGAATTCAGGGACCGCCGCCGATTTCACCCGGCCGGCAGGCCGGACAAACGGCGTGAATTCGGCTCGAGAATCCTTGTCGGTATATAATCGGGCCATGCACATCGTGCTTCTGAGAGTCGCCTTGGCCTTGTATTCCATAGGGTTATTGCACTCGGTCCTTACGGTCCTCAGCAAGAAATACACGTTCTTCAGGCCAAGTCTGGTCGCGGTTGTCGCCGGTTTCGCCTGCCATGCAATGGCAATCGTCATCCGGGCGGGCGACTTGAACTACATGCCCCTGACTCAGAGGTACGACGCTTTTTCGTTTTTTGCCGCCGTGGCAATGCTGGGTTACCTGATCGCCTATGTTCGATACCGCATCGTTTCTCTCAGCGTTTTCGTTTTCCCGGTCGTCTTTCTGCTGACCTTCATCGCCAACGTCGCCTACGATCCTTCGGCGAGCACGATTCCGGCCGCGATTCAAAACAACTGGATTTACATCCACACGCCACTGATCTTTCTGGGTTATGCCGCCTTGTCGATCACCTTCGCGGGTTCGATCATGTACCTGATTCAGGAACATGGGCTCAAGTCGAAAAATCGCACCGGCCTCTACGACCGATTGCCAGCTCTGGAAGTGTGCGATGACCTGTCCTACCGTTCACTTGCAATCGGTTTTCCGCTCATTACTCTGGGAATTATTTCCGGTGCGCTGTGGGCTCAGTTGGAATGGGGTCAATTCTGGGGAACCGATCTCAAGATCGTGCTCTCGTTGTTTACATGGTTGATCTATCTGGCGTTGATCTACTATCGGCTCATTACCGGCTGGCAGGGCAAGCGGGCCGCGTACCTGGCGATCGCGGGCTTTATCAGTGTCCTGATCTCCTTCCTCGGCGCGGGTTACTTTGGAGGGCTCCACTCCTTCACCGGGTGAGGGCGTGGCGGGTATGCAGTTAACGCTGGTAGGCTTGAGTCACAAGACCGCGCCGGTCGAAATCCGCGAACGCCTTGCTTTCGGCGACGGGGACCTGGACGAAGCCCTCAAGTCGCTGACCAGCCGGGATGGCGTTTCCGGAGGCATGATTCTGTCGACCTGCAACCGCGTGGAAGTGCTGGCCGAAGCCCCCGACGAGGAATCGATCCGCGAGTTCCTTTGTTCCTATCACCGTGTGCCGACCGAGAAGGTCACGAACTATATGTATGCGTTCCGGAACAACGACGTTATCCGGCACGTGTTTCGCGTCGCGGCGAGCCTGGACTCGATGGTGGTCGGCGAACCTCAGATACTGGGACAGATCAAGGAAGCGTACCGCCTGGCGCAGGATGCCGGCACGACGGGCATGCACATCGGACCGGTGATGACTCGCGCCTTCGTCGTCGCCAAGAAGATCCGGACCGAAACAGCGATCGCCCGTTCGGCGGTGTCGGTCAGTTACGCCGCGGTCGAACTGGCGCGAAAGATCTTCGGCAGTCTCGAAGGCAAGAACGTCATGGTGATCGGCGCCAGCAAGATGGGTAGATTGGCAGCGAAACACCTCAAACGCAATGGCGTATCCAGTGTCCTGATCACCAACCGGACCTTCGAACGGGCAGTGGAAATGGCACGTGTCTTCGAGGGGGCCGCCATTCCCTTCGAACAACTCGGCGACCATATCGATCGTGCCGACATCGTGATCAGTTCGACCGGCGCCCCTAATCTTGTCATTACCAAACCGCAGGCCGAACGGATCATCCGGCGGCGCAGGAACCGTCCCGTGTTCTTCATCGACATCGCGGTGCCCCGCGACATCGATCCGGCGGTCAACGACATCGACAATGTTTTTCTCTACGACATCGATGACCTTCAGCAGGTGGTGGACGAGAACCTGAAAGACCGGATGACCGCGGCGGCGCGCGCCGAAGAGATCGTGGACGACGAAGTTGAAGCGTTCTGTTCGAGGATGCAGTCGCGCGAAGTGGCCCCGACAATCGTGGCGATGCAGGCGGCGATCGAGAAGCTGCGCCGCGATGAGATCGAACGGTATCGCAACGATCTGGGTCCGCTTTCCGATGGGCAGCAGGAGGCGTTCCACCGGATGACGCAATCCATGATCCGGAAGATCCTCCACTCTCCGATCTCGGAACTCAAGGAACTTGCCCGGCATCCGGATGGCCAGGAACAGGTCGAACTCATTCGCAAGATCTTCAATGTCCAGGGGAAGTAATCGGCGGTTGCGTTTTCCGCACGCTGTTCAGGCGCGGGTAGCCGATGCCGGATAGTTCCCCCGCCCTGCGGCTCGGGACTCGCCGAAGCGCCCTGGCGATGTGGCAGGCAAACTGGACCCGGGCGGCTCTCGAAGAACGTCTTCCCGGATCGAGCGTCGATATCGTCAAGATCGTGACTGCCGGCGATCGGATTCAGAACGTGAGGCTGGCCGAAATCGGAGGCAAGGGGCTCTTTACCAGGGAATTGGACGACGCCTTGCTGGACGGGCGCATCGATATGGCGGTTCACAGCCTGAAGGACCTGCCTTTCGATCTGCCCGGCGGGGTCGTCCTGGCGGCGATTGGAAAGCGGGAAGACCCGCGGGACGCGATGGTGTCGGATGGTCGTACACTGGACGAGATGCCGCACGGGGCGCGAATCGGAACCAGCAGCCTTCGACGGCAGTCGCAACTTCTTGCGCGGTTCCCCGGTCTCGATATCGCGATGCTTCGGGGCAACGTCGATACGCGTCTTCGAAAGCTGTCGGCCGGCGAGTTCGACGGCATTATTCTCGCCGCTGCCGGACTCAAGCGTTTGGGCCATGCCGATCGCATCACCCAAATACTGGAACCCACGGTGATGTTGCCGGCCATTGGCCAGGGAGCGCTGGCGTTCGTGTGCCGTTCGGGGGACGAATCGACGCGCCGCGCGCTGGATACCCTGGACGATCCCGCCACTCACATCGCGGCAATCGCTGAGCGGGGACTGATGGCCAGTCTGGAAGGGAGTTGTCAGGTTCCAATCGCCGGCCACGCCGTGATCGAAGGCGAGACGGTGCGGCTGAAGGGGCTGATCGCCAACCTGGATGGGACAAGGATCGTCGCCGATGAATTGACAGGGCCGGTTGGCGATGCCTTCGCACTGGGCCGTCGGCTGGGGCGAAAATTACGCGCCTCGGGCGGTGAAGCCATTCTCGATGAGATTCGTACCCGTGAGCACTGAGTCGAGCCTGGCGGGGTGGACGATTCTGACGACCCGGGCAAGCGGTCAGGGCGATGAACTGCGACGGGACCTGCAGGCGCTCGGCGCCACGGTCGTTCACATCCCCACGATCGAGATCGTTCCACCTGAAAACTGGGAAGCGGTCGATGCCGCCATCGGCCGGCTCGCCGATTACGATTGGCTTGTTCTCACCAGCGCCAACGCTGTCGATGCGTTCATGGATCGAGCCGGGACGGTCCCTGATGTCCGTATCGCCGTTGTCGGCCGCCAGACAGCCCGTCGACTCCAGGCGCGCGGCACCGATGCGGACCTGATTCCGGACAAATTCAGCGCCGAAGGCTTGCTGGAACGCTTCCCGATGGAAATGGATGGGGCCCGGTTTCTACTGCCTCGCGCCGAAGTCGCCGACGAAACCCTGCCCGAAACTCTCAGATCGCGCGGGGCCTCGGTCGACGTGGTGACGGTCTATCGCACACGAGTGCCCCTGGATGGACCGAAGGAGCTTCGGCGGCGCCTGGCGGACCGTTCGATCGACTGCGTCACGTTGACAAGCGGATCGACGGTCCACAATCTGATCGAAATGCTGGGTCCGGCCGACGCTTCCCGACTCCTCGCTCATCCTGCCATCGCCGTCATCGGCCCCGTCACCCGCCGAGCCGCCGAACAGGCCGGCCTGAGTGTCGACATCGAACCGTCGCTCGCAACAACACTCGCGCTGGTGGAAGCGATCCAGATGTACCGCGTCAAGAAATAGTCCGCCGATGCGGGGCAAGCGAAGACGGGGGTCGAACACGGTTCGCGAACGCAGTTCACGCGGGCGTCTCCAGCATGTCGAAGACGACCGGTACGGTGAACCCGGATTCAGGCCGGATATGGTCAGTTCCCCAAACTGAATACCACGCCGACCGCGATGTTGGTGTCGCTGTGCCAATCCCGGTTGGCCAGGCTGCTGCTCAAGGCCATTTTGGACACGTCGAATCGCAGGGCTATGCCGTCGCTCATATTCAAATCGATGCCGCCACCGAGACGCGCCGCGCTGTTACTTTGGCTTCCCCCGGTTTGATTGCTTCTGTAGTAGCCGAATCCGAAACCCGCGGCGACATAGGGCGAAACACGCCCGCCAGCCATGTCCCGCGCAATGAGCTTGGTCCCGAACGTGTTGGTAAGCAGAGTGATGTTATTGTTCATCGAGTACGCACTCAGAACGTTCTCGAAAGTGAACCAGCGGACGAGGTTCAGATCCGTGTGCATGACGAAACCGTTCGCACGTTTCTCTTCGATAGAGAAAAAACCCTCGCTGGCGTCCTGCACGCCGTAGTTTGAAATTCCAAAAGCGATATCGAGGCGACTGAAGTCTTGAGCCGAAACCGGACGGGCCGTCGCCAATGCCGTCAGAAACACCAGCAGGAATGCGAATCGTTTCACCATGAGGTCTCCTCTATCCCTTGTCTGTATGTGACCGCCGGACGGCCAGGCATCGGGTCCGGGAGTCGGTTCAGTGTGTGCGAGCTTCGTTTTTTCAACGATACGCGGTGGTACAAGCGGATACGAAGCCTCGCGGCGGCGGCGCGTGTCACGAATGTGTCACCTGGAAGACTTTCTTGCTCTGGGGATGTTCGGCGCCGTTTCGGCGGTAGTGAATCATTTCCGCCACGATCGCCACGGCGATCTCCTCGGGAACGATCGCGCCGATGTCCAGACCGATCGGCATGTGCACCCGTTGAATGCGTTCCGGTGCGATGCCATCCGCCTCGAGATTCCTGGCGATAGTCTTGACCTTGCGTTTGCTTCCGATCATCCCGATATATCGGGCATCGGTTTCCACGGCCCAACGGAGGACGTTCTCGTCGTCCTGGTGTCCGCGGGTCACGATGATGATGTACGTGTTCCGATTGGGGTGGATATCCGAAAACGCAGCCTCGAAGCTTCCGTCGTAGACACGCTCGGCTTCGGGAAATCGGGTTTCATTCGCATAGATCGGGCGGTCGTCGACGATCCATGTCTTGAAGCCCGCAGTGGTCGCAATCTTGGAAAGTTGCGTTGAAATGTGGCCGGCGCCAAAGATGATCGCTCTCGGTACGGGTAGAATCGGTTCCACAAAGATCTCCAGCTTTCCGCCGCAGATGAGCCCGCTGTCGGCCATGGATTCCTCCGTCAGATCGAAGCTCATCACCCGCGACCGTTCTTCCTTGATGACTTCCTGGGCCGCGGCCCAAACCTCGGCCTCCACGCAGCCGCCGCCGACGGAACCCACGATCGAGCCATCCTCGCGAATCAACATCTTCGCGGTCTGAAAACTCGGCACCGAGCCCCGAATCCTTACAATCGTTGCCACCGCGGCTTTGCTGCCCTGCTGGCGCAGACGAACGACCTCATCGAAAAGATCGACGTTCATTGTGGTAAGTGTAGCAACACTTGGAGCCCAGGCAACCCGATAGTTCAGTGATTCCGGCGGGTTCGAGCATCGGCGCCGCCTTGGGGAGGCTGCGGTCGAAGTGTGCCTGGCCGCGTTCGGGGCGGCGACGTAATCAGACCGAAGGCGCCGCGTCGCGCGGGCGGTTTACCGATCACCGCCTGGCCGCGGCGTAGGGGCTTTCCTCCGAATAGAGCAAACCGCATTCCTGACAACGATACGCGTCCTGCCCGCTTCCCGCGAGTTTTGCCGCCTCGGCGTCCAGTTCAGTCACCAGTTTGAGCTTTCCGCCACAGTATGGGCTCTTCTTTTTTTCGGGCTTGGGCTCGTTGCAAACAGTCTGTCGGGGCTCTTTCGTTTTCACGGTCGACCTTCTCCTGCTCCGGCGCATTTGGATGCCGCCGGTTCATTATAACCAATCCGAAGAGATGGACTCCGGCAATTGGCGTGGGCAATTGGCGTCGAATGACGCGCAAACCTCCCGGGTTTTGCCGGGGTCTGCTAACCCCACTTGAGCTTGCCGCGGAGCACGTCGAAGTAGTTCTTGCCCGACGGCGCGATCAACTGGACCGCGGCGCTCGATCTCACCACTTCGAGGCGATCGTCCGCCTCCAACGACAGAGCAATCTGACCGTCGATCGTGGCGTGTACGTCATCGCCGGGGTTCGCTTTGAACGTCACCGATACGAACGCGTCGGCCGGCAGCACGATTGGACGGTTCGTCAGGGTGTGTGAGCAGATCGGAGTCAGCAGCAATGCCTCGAGATCCGGGTGAACGATGGGACCGCCCGCGGACAGGTTGTAGGCGGTCGATCCGGTTGGTGTCGAAACAATCAAACCATCGGCCCTGAACGTTGAAACGTACTGGTCGTTGACACGCGCTTCGACTTCGATGATCCGTGCCGGAGTGCCCTTGTTGATCACCAGATCGTTCAGCGCCCGGCGCCTCGGCAGACGCTTTCCGTTACGAATGATCGTCGTGTCAAGCATCATCCGCCGGTCGCTCGCGAACTTCCCGTCGAGGGTTCGCTCCAGATCGGGGTACAACTCGTCCAACGGCGCGGCCGTCAGAAACCCCAGGCTGCCGTGATTGATGGCCAGGACCGGGACGTCGCGGCCGTCCAGAAGCCGTGCCGCGGCCAGCAACGTGCCGTCTCCGCCCACCACGACGATCAGGTCGGCCTCTTCGCCCAACCGACCGCTGGCGACACCCGATTCGGACCGTCCGAGCTGGTTCGCCGTTTCGTCCTCGAGAACGACTCGAATGCCTCGTTCACTCAGCCAATCCAGCAGATCGGAGGCCACTCGCGCGACATCCGGCTGGTGGGGTTTGGTCACGATCCCGACTGTCCGGATACTCATGCGGTCTCCATGTACACAAAGAACTCCTGGTTCCCTTCCTTACCCGTTATTGGCGACCGGCACCGGCCGCGCAGCCGGAATCCAGCATTCGATACCTGGCGCAAGACCGAAGTCACCGCTTCTTCATGCAACACCGGATCGCTCACAATGCCCCCCTTGCCGACCTTCTCACGCCCCAATTCGAACTGCGGCTTCACCAGGGCAAGGCATGTCCCTGACGGCTTTACAATCAGCCGGGCCGAAGGCAGGATCTTTTCCAGCGATATGAACGACACATCGATGACGACCAGATCCACCGGCTCCGGGATCCATGACGGCTCGAAGTATCTGGCATTCCCTTTTACCGATGTCACCCGGGAATCGCTCTGGAGCTTCCAATCGAGTTGAGACGTGTCCACGTCGAACGCGTAAACGTGCTTCGCTCCAGCCATCAGAAGACAGTCGGTGAAGCCGCCGGTCGAGGCGCCGACATCGGCGCAGACGGCACCGGCGGGATCGAGATCGAATTGGTCCAACGCCCCTCTCAGCTTCACGCCACCCCGGCCGACGAACGGATGCGGGGGACGTCGGAGGCGGATGTCGGAAGCCGGACCCACACCAGCGCCCGCTTTCTGAACGGGGGTATTGTCGACCAGAACGTCACCGGCCATGATGAGTGCCCGGGCACGCTCCCTCGACTGGACCAGGCCCCTGTCCACGAGCAGCTTGTCGATTCGAATCTTCTTCACGGTTGAAGCGGTCGTTCGTGTTTCAGCGGATACGAGCCTCGAGATGGCTCGCGAAATCGGCCAGCAGCGAGCCCGACGGGCCCAGACGAAGCGCCGACGCCCGCGCTTCACCGGTCACTTCCGAAACGATGCGCCGCGAATCGGGGATTCCGTGTACGGCGGGATACGTGACCTTCCCCTGTTCGCGATCCTTTCCCGGCGTCTTCCCCAGTGTCGAAAATGACGCCGTCTCGTCGAGCAGATCATCCACGATCTGAAATGCGAGACCGATCTTGCGCCCGAATTCAGCGGCAATTTCCAGTTGATCTCCATCCGCCTCCGCAAGATACGCCCCGATCGAGACCGAAGCGGCCAGCAGCGCGCCAGTCTTGGCCCGATGGATCGATTCAAGCATCTCCGGCCCGACCGCCGATTCCCCGGCTTCCAGATCGAGCACCTGCCCCGCGATCATGCCGCCGACGGTGCCCGCGCTCTTTCCCAGCATCCGGGTCACTCCCACGAGGCGGTCCGAGGCCATGTGTGGCGTGCCGGCCACCGTTTCGAACGCCAGCGTGAGGAGCGCATCGCCGGCAAGAATGGCGATGTCCTCGCCGAACTGACGGTGGCACGACGGGCGTCCCCGACGGAAATCATCGTTGTCCATCGCCGGAAGGTCGTCATGAATCAATGAGTAGGTGTGAATCATCTCGATTGAGGCAGCGATCGGCAACGCCGAATCCCAGTCTTCCCGAAATGTCTGGAAACCCGCGAGGCACAAGGAAGGCCGCAAACGTTTTCCTCCGGCAAAAACCGAATATCTCATGGCTTGATGAAGAACCTGGGGAGATTGGTTTTCGGGAGGCAGAATCGCGTCCAGCGTGGCTTCGATCGGAGGCCGGACCCGTTCGAGGAACCCCCTGACGGACTTGCTACTCGTCATCGGCCTTGAACGGGGCCGCTTCGAGTGAGCCGGGCTCGCCGTCTTCCTTGTTGAGAAGGATTTCGACGCGCCGCTCCGCCTGCTCTAACTTTTGATGACAAAACCGCGACAAACGAACGCCTTCTTCGAAAAGCTCCAAGGCGTTGTCCAGTGCCAGTTCACCGGATTCGAGCGTTTTGACGATGTGCTCGAGCCGCTCCAGGGCGCTTTCGAAATCAGCGGCGGGCGCCACTTTGGCATCGGTCATGGGACCAATCTTATCCCATCGCATATATAATTTAAAACGTAGCCGACAGCTTCAGACCGGCTCGATTGGAATGACCGTGGCAACACAACCTCCACCCCGACGCCAAGGCCCCCGGCGAACGCAGTTTGCCGTTTGCGCCCTCGCTTTGACTCTTGCAGCGTGTCTGCCCGAACCCGACCCGGCGATCGATCAGGGGACGGTCCTGGCCGACAACACCCCGGCCCGGATCGATGCCTCGGCGTCTTCGCGCACTCTGTTCATGCTGGACTCCGGCGATCGAGTCGACATTTTATCCAAACAGGGTTCCTGGTATCTGATCCGCGACTTCGAACGGGTCGAAGGTTGGATTGACGAGGGATCGCTGATTCGCGACGACACGCGCGAGGCGATGCGGGCCGCGGTAGTCGATGCCCGGGAGCGGCAACTTCAGAATACGGCAACGGCGACCGACACTTTCAATCTCCGTCTGGCGCCCGGACGAGACAGCGCCATCATCCGGCGCTTTCGCCGCGGCACGACATTGGAAGTCCTGGACCACGCCGCGACGGCGCGCCCCGACAGCGATGCGACCGACATGTGGTTTCTGGTACGGCCATCACCCGAAGAGATCGGCTGGGTATTCAGCCAACTCATCGAATTCGACGCACCCGAAGCGATACGTCCATTCATGGAAGAGCGAACCTACCCGGCGGCGCACCGGCTCAAGACCGTTGTTGATCCGGAGGTCGGACCCGTGGACTGGTACGTCGTCGCCGAGCGGCGTAACAATTCCGATCCGCAATTCGCGTTCGACGGGATTCGCGTGTTTATCTGGGACATTGAAGAGCATCGATACGAAACCACGCTGCGCCTCAGAAATCTCCAGGGGCTGATGCCGCTCGAACGAACCGGCGACGAAGTCAATCCGGGTTTTCGTTTCTATGTACGGGGCGCCGACGGGGCGCCGATTCCGCGGGAATACGTCATGCGCGAAACCCTTCCGCGCGCGGTCCGCTGAACGAAACGCCATCCGTCTACAGATAATCCACCGGTATCTCTTCCGATCCAATCCACGGACGCAACCGAACCGGAGGAAGGATCCAGCCCTCGGGGTCACTGATGATTGGATCGGCCGACAGGCAAAGCCCACATACGGCGCACATTCGCATCCTGTGCCCCGAAACGCACGCGCATGCCTTGGCGGCCAGCAGGTCGTAGCGCGTCCTGCAATGGCGGCATCCAACCCAGTGACGAATCCTGCGAGGCAAGAACGGTGTCCGTATTCGCTTACTGGCACCATGGCACGTGTGCGGCCATTCCCCTCGCCCGCCTTTCTCACGGGTTTTCGTCGCGAAGAGTCGGAGACGCCGTCAGAGCAAGGCACGTGCCCGGAGGGCACCGGAGGCGTACTTGACGGTACGTCGAGGAGCCCGACCGCTCTTGATCCGGCGCGAGGAACGCGCCGCTACGCGCCCGGCGCGAGGAACGCGCCGTAGAACGCAGCACTGGCGGATGGATCCGGCGCTGTAGCAGACAACTCGTGAGAAATGCGGGCTAGATTCCATCGGACAACGATTCGCAAGACGGCGCTTTGGCGCGCGGGGAATTTTCCGATTAACGGAAAGTGGGTTTTCGTGAGTTTATGGGACTCGTCGGCGAGACTCTCAGGAATCCGGGTTCGCGACGAAAACGATCTTCTTCCTGGGAACGGGGGCGACCGCGGCGCTCGAAGAGCGGGCCATGGCACTGACGGTTTCGGATCGAAGCGTGGACGCCGATTCGCGTCGATATTCCTTGAGCTTGTACTGAATTTTTCGAACGCTCATGTTGAGGATCCTGGCTGCCCGTGCGGTCGATCCGCTGGCGGCATCGAGCGTCATCAGGATTGCTTCCTTTTCGATTTCCTGGATCGTGGACCCCGGAACCATGATCGCCTCCCCGCTCGCGTTTTCCGGCAGCGCAGGCAAGTCCTCGGCGTCCAGCCACGGACCCTGAACGGAGCTGACGGCTCGGGTGATCATCTCCTCGAGTTCACGAATGTTTCCGGGCCAGTTATACCGCATCAGACGATCGAGGCCGTCCGGGGCAATCCCCTTGAGACTGGAGCCAAGTCGTTGGCCGGCAGTGCGGATGAAATGATCGGCCAGCATGGGAATGTCGGACTTTCTGACCCTCAGTGGTTGGAGCTCGAGCTGGACGCCACCGATTCGATCGAAGAGTTCCCGAATGAAGAACCCGTCACGGACCCGGTCCTCGAGCGAATCGCTTGAAGAGGCAATGATACGCACTTCAGAGCGCGATGGCACCCTTCGGCCATGAACCACGCGAACCGTCTTCAGGGCCAGTGCTTTAAGGAGCCGCTCTTGAGATCGAATCGAGAGATTTGAAATTTCATCGATCACCAGGATCCCTTGATGGCACTGCTGCAGCAGTCCCTCATGGCTCTCGCCCCCGCTGTGAACATCGGTCCATCCGAACAATTCGGCGTCAACGACTCGCTCGCTGAGTCCCGCACAACTCAAATGCCTGAATGCCTGTTTCGAGCGCTTGCTGTTTTCGTGAATGAAGTGGGCCAGCAGGCGTTTTCCGACACCCGGTTCGCCCGTGATGGTCAGGTGCCCGTTGCGCAACGCGGCTTGAGCCGCCAGTTTCAACGCGGACTGAATACCGGGACTGGAACCCAATATCTGGAGTTTATTTTCCCCGTGCAATCCGTTGCGACTTTGAAGCCGACGGATCGCAACGTTGATGTCGGTCGGTGTTACCGGCTTCTTCTGATACCAGGTGAAGCCCAACTCGGATGCACGCTCAATGCGATCGAGCGAGTGCTCGCTGGCGAGCATCAGAACCTGTCCCGGATCGATCCGGCCCCGGAGGCTGCGAAGCGGTTTCAGCGGATCGGTCTGCTCAAGATCGAGGTCGGCGATGACGAGATCGATGGTCTTCCGTGCGATTCGACTCCGGACGCTATCACCGTCCACTATGGATGCCTCAACGTCGCGGGCGGCCAGCAGTTCGCGCAGGAGGGAGCCCAGACTGGTGTCGTCGGTAACTATCAGGGCATGCGTTGTCGCTGTCGGCATCGTCCAAAGAATCGCTATTTATGAAACCCGTATACTCAAGGCGCCGCGTCTGGCCGTTTGCTGCTTACGGCCGCCACGTACGCGTCGCAAATTCGACTTCGACGAAATTTCTTCCCACTGACGCGGGGCTCGGCAACTCGTTTCGTCTCCCAACCCGCTGTACTCCACTCCGTGCGTTTTCGTCGGACGATTATTGCTTCCGCGTCCTCCGACGGAACTCTCTTACCTGATCTTCAGCAGGCACTTCGTCTCTTGATCGGATCGTCCTTCAAGATCGATGCGACCAGAAAAGTGTCTCTTAGATGTTCAATGGATTCCGTACAAGATGCTCTGAAGGGCAATAGGCGACGGTGACGAAAAAAGAAGAATATCGCATCGATTTGCCTCCACAGTCCGGAGGCTAGAGTAGTACCTCGGCAGGGTAGAATCAAGGAGAATTCGTGGAGAATTCGCGGAGGTTCGAGAGCCGGCAACTCGAGGCCGCCTGACGCTCCACAGGGTGCCCGCATGCGGCCATCGCGAGCCCTTCCGGACGGTTCATCGAAGGCGTTACCGCGCACATTCGCCGATCGATTTTTCCGGGTAGAGATTTTCTGGCGGAGTCCATTCGCGGAAAATACGCACCGCGACCGGACAAAAAAGTCCCCGCGGCACCTGCCGCGGGGAGAGTGGGATGGTGGAGGAAATCTAAATCAATAGACACCACTCATGCACAAAAGGTTACCGGGTTTCCGCGAAAAAAGTCAAAATTATTCGCGCCCCTCCATACCAGGACACGCAGTCACCTCCGACGGCAGCCGATTACCTGCGACAAAGCGCCTGTCAAACCGGCGACCTCGAAAACGGTATGCGGCTTGAAACCGGCATACCGGCGGTGTCAGCCCGGACTGCCAGCCAACCAAGGTCCAAGATGGGAAAGGGCGGATCGAAAGCCACCCCTTTCACTCCGGGACCAAAATGGAAAAGGGCGGATCGGAAGCCGCCCTTTTCTTCAGCAACACGCAACACAACCCTGTTGCGTCGCGCGCAGGGTCGTGCCGCGGATTGCTATTTACCGATTACCAGAAACCGACCCGGGGCCAGCCACCGGGGCTTCAGCCGCCGGTTTTGATCCTAAAGGAGCCGTCTTCCGCTTTTTCACGGAACTGGTCATGGCAACCGCCGCAGGCTTTGCCGATATTCCCATGAGCGGCCCCTGCCGCTTCCATGTTATTCGCCTTGGCCGCCTTGGCTGTCTCTCCCGTGATCGCGATCGCCTTGTTGGCAATCGTGATTGCAGGAGCCAGATTCATCCGTTCGTAAATCGGAATCAGTTCCTGGAACAGGCCTTGCAGTTGCATCGCCGATTCCGCGGTTGCCGCCGCGTCGCCAGCTTCAATGTTCGCCGTAACGGCGTTCCGCGTCTGCAAGACCGTCTGCATGATTTCAGGGTGCGTCCGCTGGTATGCCCAAACGTTCAGGGCCACTGCCAGCATCATGCACGCCGCGATCAGTATCGAAGCTTTTCGCATCTAAAGTCCTCCTCTGGTCGACTGCTTGTCCCTGCCTTCACACCCATTACCGGGTTTCCCGACGCCGGATTGGGCCGGTAGAAGCGCAAATGCACTATATTGCATGCTTGCATCCGAGTCAAACCGATTTCCATCCCACGCGAATCCTCTTTTCAGGCTTGACAGCCTGCCGTGAAACCCTCGCTGAATTCGACCGTCGATGCATTCCGCCTGAACTGCGTTGCTCGTCGGTCACATATTGGGAATATGCTCCCTCCTCGCGCCTTGTCAGCCGGGCGCCTCGTCGCTCTCGGTGCGACGCGGCGTTCCACGACAGGCTGTTAAATTCGTGCCTGTCTCTTGATCGCCTCAATGGTTTTCGTGATCTCGGGAACAACCTTGAACAAGTCGTCCACGATGCCGTAGTGCGCCACCTTGAAAATAGGTGCGTCGGGATCCTTGTTGATCGCCACGATACAACGTGCCGACTGCATCCCCACCAGATGCTGGACGGCGCCTGAAATACCCACCGCAATATACAGCTTCGGTGAAACGGTCTGACCCGAACTCCCGATTTGACGCTCGCGGGGCAACCACTCCAAATCGACCACAGGACGCGACGCTCCCACGGCGCCGCCCAGGCTTTCCGCCAATTCTTCGATGATATGCAGGTTGCTCTTTTCCTTGAGCCCGCGCCCACCGGCAACGATCACCGCGGCCGACCCCAGATCCACCTCGCCTTTTCCGGCGGCTTCTCTCTGGACAACCCGAACCCGAATCGGTATCTCTGAAAGATCAACTGCAAATGACTCCACGGTCGCCTCGACCGCCGATTCCTCCCCCATGCGTTCCCTTTCGGCGGCATCCGGCGACGCCTCCCGGACGGGATAGGCGCCCGGCGCCATCGTCGCAAAGTATGGGGGATCGCCTCGAAGCGACACGCGCATGTGCAGTTTCGCGTTGAAGATCTGCCTGGTCAGGACCACGCGGCCACCCTGCTTCTCGTATCCGATGCAGCCCGCAACGGCAGGTTTGCCCAAGCGCGCAGCGAGCCTCGGAATGAAGTCATAGCCCCCGCTGGTATGGGGAGCAACCACAAAAACAGGGTTCACGCCGGCGACCACTTGGGCCAAGGCCGCAACGTAACCGTCTGAGCTGTATTCGGCAAGCTTGTCGTCATCGACGACGATGATTCGATCCGGCATCAACGCCCGGCATTCGACGATGGCCTTCGCGGTTTCCTTGCCGAGAAAGGCGATTCCAAGGGGACAGGAGAGCTCACGCGCCAGCCCCCTCCCCATGACGGCCAATTCCCTGTTGATGGGCTTCAGCCGTCCCTCGACATGTTCTGCAACGATCAGAATCATTTCCCGTACCACCCCTGCCGGACCAACCCCTTACGACTCCTTCTGCTATACCACCTTGGCTTCCATCTTCAGCTTTTCGACCAACTGAGCGGCGGCCTCGGCCGGGCTACCCGACAAGATTTGGACCTTGCTTTCGCGTTCCGGCACGAAGACGCCGCTTACCCGACAGAGGGCTCCTTCCAAGCCGACTGCCGTCGCGGCCAATTCCAACGCATCCAGGTCCCAGACTTTCAGTTCCTTGTTCTTGGCGGCCATGATGCCTTTCAACGACGCGTAACGCGGCTGGTTCAAGCCGAACTGGATTGTGAGGACGCAAGGCGTGGGCACATCGAGCGTCTCGGTCCAACCGCCCTCGAGTTCTCGCTGCACCCGCAGTCCGGATGGAAGGCGCTCCACGCCAACGATGACGCTGGCGTGAGGCCACCCCAGAAGTTCAGCCGCCATGATTCCGGTCATCCCGCTGCACAGATCGTCCGACTGCACACCCGCGATCAGGACGTCGCACCCCCCGTCCTTTTCGACTGCCCGTGCAATCAATCGTGCGTTTGTATATTCGTCACCGCCCCCGAACCGCTCGTCCGCGAGATGAATGGCGCGGTCCGCGCCCATGGCAAGGCCGCCCCGCAGGACTCGGGCCGCCCGGTGTCCGCCGATCGAAAGTGCAACGACTTCTCCGGCGGCGGAATCTACAGCGTCACGCAGTTGGAGAGCGGCCTCGATTCCATGGGTGTCCGCCTCGCTCGTGACAAAGGTGAGATCGCGGTCCTTGATCCAGGTCTTGTCTTCGTTCAAAAAAAACCGGGATGCCGGATCCGGCACCGGCTTTAGGCACGCGATGATTTTCATCATGACTCCAGATCGTCGCAGCGGCACGACGGCCGCCATCGAAAACAAAGGTTAGCTCCCCGAAGAGACAGCCAAGGTCCTTCGGGAACCGACTCGAATGTGGCGCCGGGGGGATCGGAGGGCAGACTCTCTCGTTTACCGGTCACGATGAAAAACCATCGCTCCGATCCTCGCTCCTGGCGGCTGAAACCCGAAGCCTCCTGCCCGCGACCCTGAAGGGTTCTACCGCGGGCTGTTAAACACCGCGAGTTGCGTAGACAGGCACGGACGTAGTAAACAGGTACGTTCGCGCGCCCGTAGCTCAGCTGGATAGAGCGTCGGACTACGAATCCGAAGGTCAGAGGTTCGAATCCTCTCGGGCGTATTTTACGGTGAGGCATCGATGCCGTTCGCACGGTTCCCGAAGAGCGGCTACTCTTCACCGGCGGGCTTCTGCCGATCCCGCTTGACATTCGATCGGCGTTTCTTTTCGTCGAGCCGGCGCGCCTTGACCACGCGCGAGACTCGGGTTTTCTTTCGCGGCGCCTCGGGAATCAGGGCGTCTCGAAGAAGCTCCGCAAACTTCCGCACGGCATCCTCGCGATTCATGCGTTGGCTGCGGTGACGTTCGGATCGGATTTGCAACTGTCCGGATTTATTGATTCGCGACGCCAGCACATCGCGAATCCGTGCCCGTTCCCGATCCCCGAGCGCCATCGATCGATCCACGTCGAAAGATAATGTCACCCTTGTTTGAACCCGGTTCACGTGTTGTCCTCCCGGGCCGCTGCTGGTCGACATTTCAAAGACGATCTCGTCGTCGGGAATATTCAACTCGTCGTTGATGCGAATCATGACTTCAGAAAAAGATACTAAAGGGGTCACTTCCAGGCTATCGGCGCGGTATCAAATGGACCATCGATGCCTTGAAAACGGCCCAGACGCGGCTGCCTGGCGCCAGATCGAGGTCGAGGGCGGATTGCCGTGTCACCAGAGCCTCGAGCGGAAATCCGACATCGAGAATGACCTTCGTGAGCGATCCCCGCGGCTCCAGTTTCCGAACTTGGCCCCCGAGCCGGTTTCGCGCGCTGCTTGAAGCTCCTGGGACCGTTTCCAGCGTGACGTCCTCACCGCGGATGCATACCCAGAAATCGCTTTCCACAAAACCCGAATCGACAGCGACCAATTCAGCCAGACCAACCTGGAGCGTCAACGTGTCATTCCCGGTTCGTATCCGGTTGCCGGGCTCGACAGTTTCGACTCCCACCGCCCACGCCACGTCCGTCCCCACCGGATGGGTGAGCACTTCCTGCGGAGCGCCCTTCTGAAGCATCTTTCCCTTGCTCATCACGATCATGTCATCTCCGAGCGCGAGTGCATCGGCCCAATCGTGCGTGACGACAATGGCGGGAATCCGCAATTCCGACAGCAATGCCGACAAATACGACCGAACTTCTTCCCGCGTCCGGATGTCCAGCGCCGCGAACGGTTCGTCGAGCAAGAGCAACCGGGGCCGGCGGACGAGCACCCGCGCCAGCGCGGCGCGCTGTTGCTGTCCTCCGGATAGTTCCCCGGGATAGCGGTGCAACATGGCGTCGATTCCCAAACGCTCAGCCACCTCGCTGACGCGGACTCCCCGTTCGGCCCGTGGGAGGCCGTGGGCTCCGAAAAGGAGGTTCCCGGAGACCTTCAGATGCGGGAACAATGCGTATTCCTGGAAGAGATAGCCTACCGACCGGCGTTGCGGCGGAACCCAGGCGCCCTTCTCCACATCGCACCAGACCTCGCCATCGAACGTCACACGTCCACGTGTCGGCCGTTCGAGTCCTGCAATGCAACGCAGCAAGGTCGTCTTGCCGGCGCCCGATGGACCGAACAGGACCATCACGCCAGGCGAATCGATCTCCATTTCGAACGCGGCTTCGATGGTCGTGCCGTCAGGGAAACGTTTTTCGATTTCAACCTGAAACATGGTTCCGACCGCGGCCCCGACCCATGTCCGCAAATGACCACGGGCTCCAGATACGACGGTTCAACGCGTAGACTGCCGAGAGAACAACGAAGGAGAACACCAGAAGAACCGCTGCCGTCCGATTGGCGGACGCATAGTCCAAAACCTGAACCTGCTCGTAGATGTCGACCGAAACCGTTCTCGTAACCCCTTCGATGCTCCCCCCGACCATCAGAACCACACCAAACTCACCCAGCGTATGCGCAAAACTCAGCACCGCGCCAGTCACCAGGCCGCCAATGGATTGAGGAACAATCACCCGAAAAAACGTACCTAGTCGTGAAACGCCGAGCAACCACGAGGCTTCCACGAAACGCCGGTCCACGCTTCCAAACGCCGCGGCGACCGGTTGGACCGCGAAGGGAAAACTGTAGATGGTCGACGCCAGAACGAGACCTTCGAAACTGAAGGGTAACCCGCGGCCTGCCAGAACTTCGTACCAGGATCCCACCAGGCTTCGGGGTCCGATTGCAATCAGAATGTAGAACCCCAGGACTGTTGGTGGCAGAACCAGCGGCAGCGCCACCACAGCCTCAACAAGGAACTTCCATCGTCGTTGGGAGTACGCCAGCCAATACGCGACGGGGACACCGATCAACAGCAGAATGCCCGATGTCGTTGCGGCCAGTTGAAGGCTGGTTGCCAGCGCCGTCCAGTTCATCGCGTCAATCCCGTCGATATGGTTCGATCTATTTACTACCCAGTTCAAACACGGCGTGTATACCGCGCACCGCGGTTGCGGCGTCTTTTTGCTCCACCACCAACGACAGATTCAATTCCGATGACCCCTGAGCGATCATCAGAATGTTCATCCCTGTTTCGCCGATGACCGTAAACGTGCGTGCTGCGATTCCCGGTATGGACTTCATCCCCTCACCGACCAGGGCAATGATTGCAATGTCCGAATCTTCAGCAATACGATCGATATGACGTTTTTCAAGCTCGGGAGCAAATTCACGCCTCAGGGCCCGAACGGTCCCGGGGCAGTCCGCACGGCTCACCACCAGTGAAATGTGTTGCTCCGAAGAACCTTGCGAAAACATCAGGACGTTGATCTTGTGGTGCGCAATCGCAGCAAACGCCCGTTGTGCCGTGCCTGGAACTCCGATCATGCCACTGCCTTCGATCGATACCATCGATACTCCCGTGATCGATGTCACGGTCTTCACTCCCTGATGGTTGGCCGGAGATTGATGCGTGATCAATGTGCCTTCCGCCAAAGGGGCGAACGTGTTCTTGATACGAATCGGAATACCCAGATCCGCGGCCGGAAGAATCGTCTTGGGGTGTAAAACCTTGGCGCCGAAGTAGGACATTTCGGCGGCTTCCTTATAGGAGATCCGATCGAGGACTCGAGCATCGGAAACAATGCGGGGATCCGCCGTCATGACTCCATCGACATCGGTCCAGATCTGGACTTCGTCGGCGCGCAAACAATGCCCCATCACCGAGGCCGAGTAATCGGAACCGCCGCGCCCGAGTGTGGTCGTCACTCCTTCAGGCGTCGAACAGAGGAACCCCGTGATGACTGGAACCTTGCCCGCGGCGAGCGAATCGGCCACGCGCTGCGAGCGGCGGCGCGTCTCATCGAAATCCACGAGGGCGAAATCGGCATCCTCCTTGGTGACCACAATTTCGCGCGCGTCGATCGATTCGGCCGGGACACCTTGCTGATTCAGATATGCCACGAAGATAGGCACGTTCAGTCGTTCCCCGAAAGAGGACACCAAGTCGCGGGACCGAAGACTCAACTCCCTCAAGAGCAAGACGCCGGTAAAGACCTTCTGCATCTCCTCCCAGACGGGTTCGAGTGCGCCTCGGAGCCGGTCGCGGGCCCCGGGGTTCACGATCAGTTCCTCGATTGCCGCCTCGTGCGTTTGGCGGATGCCGTCAATCGCGGCGGAGACCTCGTCTTCGTTTCCTGCGGTGGCGGTCTCTCCGGCGTTGACGAGGAGGTCGGTGATTCCCCCCATCGCCGAGAGGATGACCAAGGGGGACGAATTCATTGCCTCATGGACCACCCGCGCTGCAACGCGGATGCTTTCCACGGACCCGACGGAGGTTCCCCCGAACTTCATCACAATCATGGGCCTAGCCTAACACGGCGCCATCGGATGGCAGCGGTGCGGGAATTGGGGGCGGCAAGCAGAAAGCGGTGGGGTCCTGAATGGGATTGAAAGCCGACCGGAGCGATCGTCAAGCGCCCGGGCCCGGCCACCGGCCGTGGCAGAATCCGGCCGGGTCGCGTCACGAGCCTCATCTGCCGCGGGCTGTCAGGAACAACCGCTGGTGGCGCCACAGTTCAGGCACTTGTAGCAGGCGCCGTTTCGAACCATGAGCGACCCGCAATCGAAACAGACCGGGGCATCGCGGTCTTCGATGTCCACCAGCGCGCCTCCGCGTACAGGGCCGGCGGTCCCGGTTTCCCTACTCGCGGTTTTCTGGGACGGCAATTCCGCCGGTGCGGACGGCGCCGATCCGGGCGCCTTGCCGGGCAGCGTCAATGGCGCCAGCGGGGGCTCATCGATCTGAACGCCTGCCGCACGCGCTTCTTCCGGCGCCAGGAAACGGGATGCCAGGTACTTGAAGATGTAATCCATGATCGATTTGGCATACGGCACCTGAGAATTGTTAGTGAAGCCCGAAGGCTCGAACCGGGTATGGGTGAACTTGTCGACGAGTACTTGAAGGGGCACACCGTACTGCAGCGCCATCGAGCACGAAGTGGCGAAGCTGTCCATCACACCGGAAAGTGTGGAGCCTTCCTTGGCCATGACGATAAAGATCTCACCGGGCGTGCCATCTTCGTACATGCCCACCGTGATATAACCCTCGTGCCCGGCCACTGAGAACTTGTGCGTGATCGCGTGCCGTTCGGCCGGCAAGCGCCGCCGTATCGGACGTTCGCCGACGGCTGGCGACACCTTCGACTGCGCCGTGGTTTCCTTTTCGGTAGTCGACATCGGTTGTGTCCGCTTCGAGCCGTCGCGGTAGATCGCGACCGCCTTGAGCCCGAGACGCCAACCTTCAATGTACGTCTGGACGATTTCCTTCTCCGTGACCTCGTGGGGAAGGTTGACGGTCTTGGAAATCGCGCCTGAAATGAAGGGCTGGACCGCGCCCATCATCTTGAGGTGACCCCTGTAGTGGATGGACCGTTTGCCGTTCGTCGCCTTGAACGCACAGTCGAATACCGGCAGGTGCTCATCGGCCAACGCCGGAGCGCCTTCAATAGTACCGGTCTTGTCGATATGGTCGACAATCGCCCGGACCCCTGGATCGTCGTAGCCCAACCGCGACAAGGCCATGGGCACGGTGTTGTTGACGATCTTGATCGTTCCTCCGCCAACGAGCCGCTTGTACTTCACCAGGGCCAGATCGGGTTCGACACCCGTCGTGTCGCAATCCATCATGAAGCCGATGGTGCCGGTCGGCGCCAGGACCGAGGCCTGCGCGTTCCGATATCCGGCACGCTCGCCGTTGTCGACGGCGTCACGCCAGACCTCCCGGGCCGAAGTGTAAAGAGCTTCCGGGATGTTGTCCCGATTGATCCCCTTCACCGAATCGCGATGCATGCGCATGACTTCCAGACAGGGCTCTTCGTTCTTGGCGTAGCCTGAGAATGGACCCAACTCCGCGGCGATCTTCGATGACGTGAGATAAGCCTGCCCGGTCATGATCGCCGTAATGGCCGCGGCGTAATCGCGGCCGTGATCGCTGTCATAGGGAATCCCCAACGACATCAACAACGCGCCCAGGTTGGCATACCCCAGACCCAGGGGCCGGTAGTCATGCGAGTTTCTGGCGATCTTGTCGGTCGGGTAACCGGCGTTGTCGACAATGATTTCCTGAGCAGTGATCGTTACCGCCACGGCCCATCGGAAGGACTCGATATCGAACGAACCGTCCGGCTTTCTGAACTTCATCAGGTTGAGCGATGCGAGGTTGCAGGCCGAGTCGTCCAGGAACATGTACTCCGAACAGGGGTTCGACGCGTTGATCGGCGCCGTATTCTTGCAGGTATGCCACCGGTTGATCGTCGAATCGTACTGCATCCCGGGATCGCCGCAGATAAAGGCCGATTCCGCAATCATCCGCATCATTTCCGAAGCCCGATGGGTTTCCACGGGCTCACCTGTCGTGACTGCGTGGGTCGTCCATTCGCCGTCATTCACGACGGCCTCCATGAACTCGTCGGTGGCCCGAACGCTATGGTTGGCGTTCTGGAAGAAGATCGAGGAATAGGCTTCCCCGTCCACGCCCCCGTCATACCCATTGTCGAGCAGGACCCACGCCTTCTTTTCTTCCTTCGCCTTGGAATTGATGAACTCGACGATGTCGGGATGGTCGGTATTCAGAATGACCATCTTGGCCGCTCGCCGGGTCTTGCCGCCCGATTTGATCACTCCGGCAAAGGCGTCGAATCCCTTCATGAACGACACGGGCCCGGAAGCGATACCGCCACCGGAGAGTTGTTCGATTGAAGACCGGATCGGCGAAAGGTTGCTTCCCGTGCCGGACCCCCACTTGAACAACATGGCCTCGGTCTTGGCCAGGGTCAGGATGTCGGACATCGTATCGTCGACAGAGTTGATGAAACAGGCCGAGCACTGCGGCTTTTCTTCGACGCCGCAGTTGAACCAGACCGGAGAATTGAAGGCAACCATCTGATTCAGAAGCAGGTGAACGAGCTCGTCATGAAAGACCTCTCCGTCCTCCGGGTTTGCGAAGTAGCCTCCTTCGAGGCCCCACTCCTTCATCGTTGTCGCGACACGGCCAACCATCTGCCGGACACCGGATTCGCGTTGAGGCGTTCCCTGAGGACCGTGGAAGTACTTGGACGCCACGATGTTGGTGGCCGTCTGCGACCAGTTTCTCGGGACTTCGACGTCGGGCTGTTCGAACACGACTCCACCGGACTCGCTTCCAATGGAAGCGGTGCGGCGGTCCCATTCGACCGCGTCGTAAGGCGAGATCCCTTCGGTCGTGAAATGACGGCCGAATTTCAGACCTGTTCCACGTGCGGTCGTGCTTGCAGGGTCCGTTTTGACGTGCCCGTTATTACCTGCCATGGCCTCGAGTACGTCCTCCTTCAATTGCCGTGTCATTTGCGCGTCCCCCTCTTTCTCCGGTTGTCAGCCGCGTCCGGCCGCGGCATGCGACCCACGCTAGGCTCGGCAAGGGACAAAACAGGTCCAGTAGAATCCATTCATCTATATATTGTGTGTCATCTTTTTTTATACGCAACATACTGATAATCCAATGATCGGCCGACCCTGCCGCCGGCAGGTATTCATCGGCGTCAGGCACGCCGGTTATTGGACCGGACACTGGACCGCACACCGCGTATCGGCGCTGACCCGTCGTTCTCACGAGTTGTCTGCTACAGCGCCGTATACATCCGCCAGTGCCGCGTTCTACGGCGCGTTCCTCGCGCCGGGCGCGTAGCGGCGCGTTCCTCGCGCCGGATCAAGCGCGGTCGGGCTCCTCGACGTACTGTCTAAAGCGCACCTCCGTGCGGCAGTAAAAAGTACGCCTCGGTCGCCCTCCGGGCGCGCGCCTTGCCCTGACGGCGTCTCCGACGCTTCGCGACGAAAACCCGTGAGAAAGGCGGGCTGAAACAGGTATCGAATCCGCGCCGGCCAAACCGGGAACGCGTTTCGCGGCCGAAATTGTCAACTACACGAACTCGATCGGCGGCGCCTTCTGAATGAGGCCCTTCATGTGAGCTTCATCCATCAACTTTCGAATGCCCTGGCGTCCGTCCTCGCCGTAGTCCAGTGTCAAATCGTTCACGTACATTCCGACAAACCGGTCCGCCCGTTGCTCGTCCAGACCGCGCGAGAAGGACATGGCATACTTCATGGCCTCGTCGCGGTGGTCCAACGCGTACTGAATACTCTCTTTGATGTGCCCGGAAATCTGCTTCATCAACGGCATTCCAAGATCCCGCCTTATCACGTTACAACCGAGAGGCAGCGGCAGCCCCGTGGTTTCCTGCCACCATTCGCCAAGGTCCAGAACCTTGTGAAACCCCTGATCGCGGTAGGTCAACTGCCCTTCGTGAATTATAAGGCCGACCTCGAACAAACCCTTTTCCATGTTCTCGAGGATATGGTCGAACGGAACAATCTCATAGTCGATTTCCGGGGCAAAAAGGCGTAACGCGAGATAGGCGGTTGTCATGGTGCCGGGAATCGCGACCTTCTGGCGCCGAAGCTCGGCTTTCCCGAGCGGCTTCCTCGAAACAAGAATGGGTCCATAGTTGCGGCCGACGCTTCCCCCGCATGCCAGTAACGCATACCGCTCGGCCAGATAAGCATAGGCATGGAATGAAATGGCCGATACGTCGTATTCACCCCCGCCATCCATGGCCTTGCGGTTCAGTGTCTCGATATCCGAGAGCGTGTGCTCGTAAATGAGGACCCCGGTATCTATTTTTCGCGTGGCCAGGGCATAAAACATGAACGCGTCATCGGAATCGGGGCTATGCGCCACCCGAATCGTTTTCTTACTCATCCAGCCATCCTTGTTCGAACAAAGTGATGTTATCGATCAAACGGGTATCGCCAATCCATATCGCGGCGGCCACGTGGACGGCTCCGCCGATCTCTTCACCGATTTCTTCAATCGGCCGCATGTCCGAACCAACGACCTCGAGATAGTCGATCCGGGCCAGCGGCTCGAGTTCAAGCACTCTCCGCGCGGCGCCGATTGCCTCTTTCGGACTTCGGCCGCCGGCGATCCGCTCTCTCGCAACTCGCAGGGCACGATAGAGAACACAAGCCGCTTGACGTTGCTCCGCGGTCAGAAAGGCATTCCTCGAACTCACCGCCAACCCGTCGCTCTCGCGGTGGGTCGGGCACGGGACGATCCGGACAGGAACATCGAGATCATCCACCATTCGACGAATCACCGCCAGTTGTTGCAGGTCCTTCCGGCCGAAATAGGCGCGGTCGGGGTTGACCGCGTGGAGCAGTTTCAGGACAACCGTCGCAACGGCCCTGAAATGTCCGGGCCGCGAACTGCCACAGAGGCCCTCGGCCTCGACGCCGGGTTCCACCCAGGTGTGAAGCGCCTCCGGGTACATCGCATCGTCGGTTGGCGCGAAGACGACGCCAACGTTGCGGACTTGGCAGAATAGCAGGTCGGCCGCAGGACTCCTCGGATATTTCTCCAGGTCCTCGCCCGGCCCGAACTGTGCCGGATTCACAAAGATGCTGACGACGACAAGGTCGCATTCCCTGCGAGCGCGTTCGATCAACGTCCCGTGACCGGAGTGGAGCGCGCCCATCGTCGGTACCAGACCCAAGACCTTCCCTTCCGAACGCCGCGGCTTCAGAAATCGCCTGAGATCGTCCGGACGCTCGAACGTCTCAACGGCCATCGACCGAATCGCCATGGAACGGAACTTCGCCGGAAGGCAACTTCGAATCCAGATAGCGGTCGGATCGAACTTCTTCGGCGAAGGCGCGCGCCGCATCCACAACGGTATCGCTTAGATCGGCATACTTCCGGACAAACGACGGGATCGGTCCATCGTAGAGTCCCAGCATATCGTAACTGACCAGGACCTGGCCGTCGCACGCCGGGCCGGCCCCGATACCGATGGTCGGAATCGTCACCGATTCGGTCACACGGGCCGATAGTTCGGCGGGAATCGACTCCAGGACAACAGCGAACGCGCCGGCGCTCTCCAGAGCGATGGCATCCTCGATCAGTTGTTGCGCGGATTTTTCGGAGGTTGCCTGCTGCCGGAATCCGCCGAGTCGATGGACCGACTGGGGAGTCAGGCCCAGATGGCTCATCACCGGTATGCCGGCATCGCTCAAGCGCCGCGTGACATCCACCACGGCCCGCCCGCCTTCGATCTTGACGGCCGACGCCCGGCCATCCTGGATCAGGCGGCCGGCATTGCGCATCGTCTCGCCTTCGTCAATCCGATACGTCAGGAACGGAAGGTCGGCCACCACCAGCGCCCGCTGGGTTCCTCGAGCCACGGCTCGGGTATGGTGCACCACCATATCGAGCGTAACCGGCACGGTTGTATCGTGACCCAGAACCACCATTCCAAGGGAATCGCCGACGAGCAGAACATCGATGCCCGCACGGTCAAGAAGGCGGGCCATCGTCCAGTCGTAGGCCGTCAACATCGTAATGCGTTCGCCGCGACGCTTCATCGCCACCAGATCGGGGACGCGCACGGGTTTCAGCGAAGACCGCATGACTTAATCCTACCAGAACCGCACCGCCCTGAGGAGCGCGTGTCAGGCTCTGGCCGGGTCGCCCGGCGAGTCCCATTGAACCGTGCGCGACGCACAGCGATGGCGCCGAGGCCCCCATCGAGCGGAGTGGTAACGTGGCCGGTGGCCCGTCAGGCCGGATCGGCGCCGGCCGTCTCCTTTCGCGTCCGGTTGGGTCCGAGCAGTGTGTAGCGGATTCCCTTCCATTCGATCCGGCGTGACAGCAGCGACGCGACCATGTTCCATTCGTACAACATGGAAATGAACGGTGGCGCCAGAAGATAGAACCAACGGCACCCGCGTAACGACGGATCGTCGATCGCCCGCCGAGCCGCTTCGACCCGCGCGTCGGCGCGAACCGCGGCCAGGACATAGAGCGTCAGCCAGAGAAGCGCGGGCGCCGGACCCGCTCCCAAGCTGAGGGTCAATCCCAGAAAGGAAACGCAGAACAGCGTGTGGCTGAAGAATCCCAACGTCCACACACGGGGAGAGTAAACCCTCGTGATCTTCATTTGGCGGGTCGTGAACTCGAACAACTCACCCCAACCGCAAGCCCCGTGCGAGGGCACCAGACAGGTCGGAACAAAAACGATATCGAGACCGGACGCACGTACCGCCCGTGTGAGCGCGAAGTCGTCACTGAGCGCACCGGCCCAGTAGTCCGGAACTCGGGCATCATCGAAGGTCGATCGGCGGATCGCCGTGGAGCCGCCCCACACAAAGTTATTCGCGTGCGGACCGAGAAAACCTGCGACCGAAGCGTTCCAGCCCGATCGAAACAGGGACGCCCATCTTCGCGGCGAGAGTGCCGCGAACCATCCGGCACCGACCCGGGGCGGGACATACCATCGGTATCCGGTCGCCGCTCCAACTGTCGCGTTCGAGAGGGGCGCCGTCAGTTCGGTGAGCCATCCGGGCGGAAACACGGCATCGGCATCGCAAAAGACCAGGGTGTCCGCCGAATCGCAAAAATGTTCCACCGCCCGGGCGAGATTGTGAACTTTCTGCCCACACGATACGGCTTCGCCGGCCACAAAAACTTCCGACGACGCGGCGCCATCCAGAGCCTGAAGCGTTTGAACCGCCGGATCCCGATCGGAATCCACCACAAAGACGACGCGATAGTCCGGGTGATCCTGAACCAATAGCGATCCCGCATTAGCGGCGAGGCCGGGTTCAACTCCCTTGACCGGACAGAACACCGCCACGCGGCCTGCGGGCATCGACGGCGGCCGGCGATAGTTTCGCGCGTAATTGAGATTTCGACGCCCGTCTCGCAACGAAATCAGGCCTTGAAGCACCGCCAGACCCGAGAGTATGTACAGCACGGTAGCCATATTGGGTGACAGACTAAACGAATATGGGCGTTGCCGCGGCAAAGATCCCCTACGGCCCGATCGGTCAACCCGGTCGAAGGTCGGTCGAAGGTCGAATTGACTTTTTGAGATCGGTTCGCTAACTTGTAGATTCTGCAATCAATTATTTGGGAGAGACGTTGATGGGAGCTCACACAGTAGAGATCACGGAGAGCAACTTCGAAGCGGAAGTCGAACAATCGGCGGTGCCGGTACTGGTAGATTTCTGGGCCGCATGGTGCGGACCCTGCCGCGCTCTTGCACCAACCGTGGAACAGATTGCCGAGCAATACGAAGGCACGCTGAAAGTGGGCAAGCTCGATGTCGACGCCAACGTCGCGCTCTCGGCGCGATTCAGCATCCGCGGAATTCCCACGCTGCTTCTGTTCAAGGACGGACAGGTCAAGGAACAACTCGTCGGAGCGGTTCCCAAAGCCACGATCGAAACGGCAGTGTCCAAATATCTCGCTTGAGGCAGTCCCTCGAGCGGGGCAGTCTGTGAAACTTCAAGATCTGAATTTTCCGCCAATTCGCGGGGCCGCGGGCCAAACGCCGTGTGTGCCGCTACGGCTTCCAACCGACGTGCGTTAGAATCCGGCGTCCGATTCAGACGTTAACTCCTGGCTATGGAACAAAAGAAGAACCTCGCGATTGTCGGAGCCCAGTGGGGTGACGAGGGCAAGGGCAAGATCGTCGACATCGTCTCGGGTGAGTTCGACGTCGTTGCCCGGTATCAAGGTGGCCACAACGCCGGTCACACAATCCGAATCGGGGGCCGGCAGTTCATCCTCCACCTTATTCCTTCGGGAATCTTTCACGATGACCTGATGTGCGTCATCGGGCCCGGGGTGGTGCTGGACCCTCTGGCCCTGATCGAAGAATGGGATCGCCTTGCCAACGGTGGAATCCAGGTCGAGGGACGCCTTCACGTATCCACGCGCTGCCATTTGATTCTTCCCTATCACCGGGTCCTTGAAGCCGCTATCGAACAGCATCTCGGACAGCAAAAAATCGGCACGACGTCCCGCGGCATCGGACCCGCCTACGAAGACAAGATGGCTCGGCGCGGACTTCGCGTCTGCGATTTAATGGATACGGGCGCCCTGGCCGACCGTATTCGCGACCAGGTGGCTCTGAAAAACAGCACGTTGATGTCGCTCGACTACCCTCAGTCGATCGATCCCGAGCCCATCTGCGACTCCTATGCGGAGTACGCGGAAAAGCTTCGACCGCTTTCGGTCGACACCACGACGTTGCTGAACAGAATGATTCGCGACGGCAAGCGGATTCTTTTCGAGGGGGCCCAGGCAACCCTCCTGGATGTGGACCACGGGACGTTCCCCTTTGTGACTTCGTCGAGTTCAACCGCATGCGGCATCCCCAGCGGCCTCGGGATCGCTCCGAAGTACGTCCACGAAGTGATGGGCATCATCAAGGCCTACACCACACGCGTGGGAAGCGGTCCGTTTCCGACCGAGGCCGGAGGGGCGGCGGCCGACCGATTGCGCTCGCGCGGCGCGGAGTTCGGCTCGACGACGGGACGGCCACGACGGTGCGGTTGGTTCGACGGCGTCGCGGCGCGATACTCCGCCACGATCAACGCCATGGACTACTTGGCCGTGACGAAAGTCGATGTTCTGGACGAGTGCGATGAGATTCCGGTCTGTGTGGGCTACACCTACCAAGGTTCCCGGATCGAAGAATTCCCTGCCGACACGCGGATTCTGGCGGCCGTGGAACCCGAATACAAGATCCTGCCGGGCTGGAAAGCATCCACCGCCGGCGTGCGGGAGTGGTCCGAACTTCCCCGGAAAGCGCAGGACTATCTGAAGTTCATCGCGGATCTGATGGAAACGCCGTTGCGGTTGGTCTCAACCGGGGCCGAACGCGACGAAACGATCCGGATCCAATCTTGACCGGAAACCGTTTCGGATTTCCATCCCGATGCGCCGGGAAAGGTTCGGGCGCGTGCAACCCGGGGTAGAACCCTGCAACGTTCCGCACGGGCCAGGATATAAAATCGAATAAGGGCCGTTAGCTCAGTTGGCAGAGCATCTGACTTTTAATCAGAGAGTCGCTGGTTCGAATCCAGCACGGCCCATTGAAAACAAAGGACTTAGAGAGTTTCAGGGGGAGGCGTGAATGGCTGGGGTAACACGGGGGTAACACGCCCCCAAATTAGGCATTTTCCCAATCTGGAGGCGCTCAAACTAGCAGATTTTCTCATCCTTTTTCGGCCATAGATCGCGCATGGACTCCGCCGGGGAATCCGGACCGTCCATTCTGCCCAATCCAACTACAGGATGATCGGCTCCCCCCTCGGTCGGCATGACTCGAACTCCTATTTGACCGTCGGCTGTTATCTCGATACGCGCCGGGACGCCTGCAACGTCCATCGAACGGATTATCTCTTGCGCGATATGATGCCGGACACGCTCATCGATCCGATTCCAGATACGACGCTCCATTGCCTTTTCATACCGTCCAGAACAGTAATCAATGGCCGTTCGTATCGCTTCCTCGACACGGAAGCGCGGAGACCGTGCAGAGGACTCTTGAACCAATCCCTCAGATAACGCCATCTCTATAAACGGAGTCCACCGCCGCACCAAACCCGCCTCCAGGCGAACGGCCAGCCACTCGGTTTTGCCGCGTGGCCGTCCCGGCCCTTTCTTCGCTTTCTCAGACATGTAAACCTCCATTGATTATTCCGAATCGAGTCCGGACATTCGAAGCGCTTCAGCGACTTCAACGCCCCCGTCTCGAAGTGTTTTGAACGCACTCGCACGGCTCCCGATCGCTCGCGCTATAGGCGCATCGTCGGACGCCCTAAGCTCAGCAAAGTCAATTATCACCGGAACCTCAAGAACGCGGGAAAGCTCCTCGGCAACGATGCCCCCAAGGGGTCGGACGCTGGTATGCAGCCATTGCCGGTATGCTTCCCGGCTGGCCGTCCCTTGCGCCGTTTCAACCATCGCCACGGGGACGCCACAGGATTGCAGGACCTCCCGAGCCGCTTGACTCCGAAGGTCGACCAGCGCAGCCGGTGGGGACGCCCCAAGCCGCTTGGCCGTCCAGTCCGCTGTAGCGGCTCCCCCTCCCGGCGCATCATGACGCCCGGAACCGAAACCCGCTGAAGTCGTCTCTACAAGGCTCAGTTTCCCGGCCAGACTCTTCAGCCGAGCGCCCATGGTTGCCAGCGGGTCTACCGCGTTAGGATCGCTTTCGTCGGGTTCGGCTTGCGCCGGGATCGGAACAACATACCCCCGGCTGGTCGCCGCCTCATCGCCCAGCGCATCCTCTGCGGCCGCCGCCGTTCGCGCCGTCTCGCTCCCGCCGTCCAAGGGTCCCCGCCCCCTCCATGGACGCTCGGGATCCGTAGAGAATCGAAAATGTACGACTTGAGCCGCACTATATGTCTGTGAGCGCGTCCCGTCCGGACTCGGCAAGTCACATCGATACATCCACGTTTCGGGGTCGGTGTCGATACCCCGCACGTCCCAATGGGACGCTTCTTGAAACGTGACGCGACCATTCCGGACTTCAACTACAAATACAGCCTCACCGGGAACAATAAGACGCCTACCGATGGTTGCCAGAAACCCGCGATTGACGCCCACGGTAATCGGCCCGCCAGGCGTAACCAGGCCAGTGCTTAGAGCGCGTCCCGTGAGCCCGGCCGCCAGTTCCACGGCGGATAGCCTCGAGGGGTTTGGCTCAAGCCCCGCGTTACGGCTCAGAATCGCCTCTACAATCGCGTCCGTGTACCCCGCCCGCCTCTCAGCCCGTCTTTCCCACGGCCAGCGCATTACAGCACCCTCACGGACTTGAAACGATACGTTTCCAATAGACCCGCGGCTCCGGACGAACGCAACCCCGAAACGTCGGCTTGACCTTCCCACCGACCGGCCATGAGCCACGCTAACAGCCGGATTGCCGCCTCATCCCGGACAGTCTCAGGAGCGTTCGGAGCGTAGCGCGTGACCAGTTTCGCGGCCGCGTCAAGTTTTCTCTGGAAGTATGCCCGCCTTTCGACTTCCGTTACCTCGCCGGGACTGTACTGGAGCGCAGTAAGCGCCCCGTCCAATGTCAAAGCCATATACGCCTCCCCGTCCCCGCGTCCGCTTCGGCCCGCGCTTCGACGGTGGATTGTGGATAGGCGCCCGTGTCGACTACGCCGATCCGGAACAGTCTCGCAGTTTGGATCATGCGGACGCCTCCCCGCCGTGTCTCCCTGATCGTGCCAAACTCCACCGAAAGTCCGCGCAAGACCTTCGAACGGACAAGCGTTAACGTGTCGTCGGCTTCGCGCGTATTCGGTAGCTCCGCAATGACGCGAAGCTCCCCCGCCCCATCTTCCAGGACAAGCCCGCCGCCGCCCGTGCGGGCAAGCGGACGCGACCTCTCATGATGGGAAGTCAAGACCACATCGGCTTCCGCCAGATTGCCGAAAGCCCCCGCCTCGAACGCCTCCCGGCCAATGCCGGGAATCCGCGCGATATCACCGTAACGGACGGCCACTCCAGAGAGTAACCGCCCGTTTTCCTCATCGGCCCGGACCTCGAAATACCGAGTCTCGATCATTACGCCAAAACCTTGAATCGAGCCCGCAGGTATGCCGCCGCCCGCAGTACTTTGAAATTCCATAGCGCGATGGCCGTGACTGCGACTTGTCCCTGACTGGCCGCCGTGTAAGGATCGCGAATCAATTCAAAACCGGACCATACCGGACAAACGGCCGATCCCATGCCGAACGCTGCGCGGTACATAAGCGCGTCCTGAACCTTGTCGAGCTTCCCCGATGTAGGCGCCGCCGGAACATGATCGGACACGACGAATCCCGCCGAACGCTGAATTAGGTAATCGGCTACGTAAGTCTGTCCGTTTGCCGCTATCGCGCTGGCCGCCAATTGATAAGACGCAGGTCCTACAAGCGCCCGGACACCCATGAGATTGCGGGCATATCGGCCATCCACGGCCGCCGCAGAGGTTGAAATGAAGGTTGCCGCGTCCGCGAGCACGGTCGGTATCGCAGGAGCCGTAACAGCGGTCGAAAAGAATCCCGCTACATTCGGAGCCGAAGCGTCTCCCGTCAGAATTTGCTTGTCCATTTGAGAGCCCAAAGCGCCCGCAAGATCGGCCCTCAACGCCTCTTCCATTCCGCGTAGACGCGTTGCATCTTCGATGCTGAACAGATACCGCGCCGAAAGCCGTATCGGCTCCAGGGTTGTCCCGGTGATCGTCGCCGCTTCCGCGTCCTTGGCCGTCGCCGCGGCTACATTCGCCGCAGCCGCCCCGGCGCTCAAGACGGGGAAGTTCGCGTCCCCCGCTGGGACCATCGGCATTTCCACGCCCAGGTAGCCCGCAATTGACGCCTCGAATACGCGCCCTAAAACTGTGTTTTGAGATGCTCCGGTGTCCGCAGGAGCCGCCGTTAAGGCATCGGCCCGAGCCTCGACAGGTCGCGTCCCAGGGTCCAGAAGCTCCCACGGGACAAGTCCCGGCCGGGACTGATCGCCGAACACTGCCGAGCGCAACTCCCGAGCCGCTCCCGTCGCCTCCCGGCCCGTGGCCGCCTCGGTCAGATACTCCCGGATTTCAACCCTGTCGACCAGTTCCCGGCGCTCCCGCGCTTCGGAGTCCCCGGTTTCGGCCGGCTGGCCGTCGCCCTCGGCAACGATTGCCGCCCTATGCCGCGTTTCCAGGTCCGCATATTCGGTCTGGAGCGTTCCGGACTCCGACCGGACCTCATCGGTCAAGGCGTCCCCTTCCAGTCCCGATATTTCGTTCAATCGGCTTCGGACTTCCGAGAGCCTCAGTTCGATCTTTTGTTTGTTAGTCAACCTGTCACCTCACAAAGCCTTTCGATATGCCGATCCCAATCGGATTCGTTAGGCGAGATTTGAACGTGTTGTGCTCGATGGCAATCGCCACAAAGCGGTTTTAGATTCGCGGGGTCCCATACGGCCCCGCCATCCTTGATCGGCTTCCGGTGGTGGACCTCAAGGCGTCCCGGACGCCCACAGTCTGAACACCGCCAGTTAAACGCATCCAGGACGCGCTTTCTTAGGCGCTTCCATCGCTCGGTCCCGTAGACCTCCCGGCGCTCGGTAATCGTGCTCATGCGTCTACTACCGCCATCCGCATGCGCGGCTTCGGACGTTTGATTTCCGATGCCAGAACCTCGGCAAGGCCCGCAGCTATCACGCCCGCCTGTGCGGCATCGATGCGCGTTTTCTGCCGGGATTTTTCGAGCGCGGGATTACCTGCCGGGTCCACTCTGAGCCGTGATCCCTTGATCGCGCTCGCCATGAGTACCGAGCCGGAATGTTTAATCCGCTTGCCGATTACCGCCCTCTGGAAGGCCCGGACATCGTGGGAGCCGTCCGCCGTCGCGCTCGCGCCGGTCCCCCGCCACATCACCGGCCAGTCCACTTTTGCGGCTTCGAGCGCCTGTAGGACCTCGGCTTTCCTGAACCGATCCGCCCCCAGCGCCAAAACATGCTCGCCTCGAAGCCGTTCGGCAAGATCCTCTACGAATCGGCCCACGGGGACCAGACGGCCCGCATACAAGTCCAACTCCCCGCGTTCGACCATGAGCGCATACGGCGCTCGGTCCACTTCCTCCCGTGCGGCAATATCAGGCGTGTCTGGAAGTCCCGCGTAGACCTCGAAGCGCCCGGACTCCGGCCAGAACACGCAAGCGCACGTCATGGACGTAGACGCCCCACAGTCCACGGCTACAACACACTTCCCCCGGCGCTCGGGAAGCTCCGGAACCATGCAGTTTTCCCAATCCCGAACGCTCACCAAACCCTCAAGGGTCGGGGAGCCGGGTTGATTCAGGTCGAACGCTCGAAAGTGCGCTTGATCGCTGGCCGTGATCGACACGCGCCGGGACTCATCGCGCATGTAATCCAGCGACTTGATACCGCATGCAATGCCGGGATTCGCGGCCGCCCAAGCATCTTCGGAATCCAAAGCACAACCCTCGGGCGCTTGATATAGGGCAACGGCCAGCGAATGGTCCCCCCGGCGCTCCAGAATCTCTGGAATGAACGGCCCGTCGCCGTGGACGCTCAGGGACACGAAGCGGCCGTTTTTCGCCGAAGTGGCCGAACGCATCGACGCCACAAATTCCCTATCCCGTTCCTTGAAAAGACCTAGTTCGTCGCAGATTGAGAGGTCAAAAGAGGATGCATTTCCGCCCGACTCGGCGCTCATGACCTCGACAATACCGCCCGAATCTGACTCGATTCGCCCCGGCGCCGGGGACCTCAAGAACGACAAACCCGGAAGGTTTGACGCCTCGGCAATCTGTTCGCATTGGCGTTTGAGTAGTGCGGCTTTTTCCTTGCTGATCGACGCCACGCCCGCCGAGAATCCCGCGTATCGAAGCGGACCGGCCAAGTGCGAGAGCAACAAGACGGCCACTATGCCGGACTTTGAATTTTTTCGCCCAATGCACATCAGACTTTCTCTGTGGCTGAAAACGTCCGCCAGAAACGCCACGCCATACCCCGGCAACTCCATCGGCTCGCCCGATCGTGGGTGCCCCGGTGGGACTTTCAAGACATCCCGGCTCCACCGTGCCACCGCCCCCGCAGGATCGGTCGGCCAAGCTCCCGCCGACGCCCTGGACGCCGTCCGCTTGGACTTTGCCGCGTCCAGGCGCTCATCCGCACGTCTAGCGCGGTATCGCCTCTGGGCCGCGGCTCGATCTAATTTGCTTTTGTAAGGCATTTTCGAGGCTTCAAATCTTGGTCAACGGCGCACGCTACATAAGAGGAGGCATGAACGGTAACGGGCGCTCACGGATTGAACGCCCTCAGGGGTCCCCATGCCATTGATTGCGCTTGCGCTCGTCCCCATCAATCTGTCTCGGTGATCACGATGATTGACTTATCGGCAGACCATGCCCAAGCCTTATCACCGGCTTGGGTCGGAAGATTGAATTCGTACACGTCTATCAGCGCATGCCCAGCCGAAGGTGCGGCCGAACCCTCGCCATAAAACGCCATGGAACCCCCGGAACGGCTTAACGAATATCGCTTCGGAGACGCGGCAAGCGCCAGCGCATTACCTTCAACGTCCAGCGTGGTAGCCGATCCAAGGTCTTTCGGCTCCGTGGTCAGTTCGATTACTCTTGTTGCCATTATTCGCACTCCCTGAGGCGTCCCCATGGTTTGGAAAAATGCGCGGGGTCCGGACTGCATGGACAAGAAGTTCCGTGTAGTCCGTCCCCGCGTCTACTCCCCCCGGTCCAGTGAACGACAAACACTGCGGGTTGGAGCAAGTCAGGCATGCGAGAACTGTAGCACAGAAGCGCAATATATTGTGCCGTGATTCGTTGACACCACCATATTTGCGATATGCGTAAATATGACTAGTGGCATTTGGACCTTGACGACACAATCGCGTGAGGCGTCCCGGTCGAACCTTCGGCCCGTTCCAGGTTCGAGAAACATGACTTGCAAAAGTACCGCCTAACCGCCGTGGTCTTGAATTCCCGGCCACATCGCCCGCAGTTTCTGTCTTTCGGTTTGAATCCGGGATCGGCTGAAAGATCCGTCCCCACTCTTGATTTACTCGGCATCGGTCCCCCTATGATTTTTCATATACGAACATCTGACGTTTTCAAGCACTTGCTTGAATTCCACGATTCTGCGATTTTCGCCCGCTCCCCCTCGAACTAGAACAATCTCAATAACTCACACAAGAGCAAGAGACAAACCGGAGGAACGGAATAAACCCTCACCTCCCCACATCATGATCTCCCCCTCTTAGATCCCTTCTTGGTTCTGGGTGCAGTAGCTGCACTGGGGGGGGTGCACGTCCTGCACTAGTGCAGCTACTGCACCGCCTACTTCACCGCCAGCGGAATTGTCCGGACTCTGGAATTTGAACCAAAAGACGCTACTTTTATAGGGTCTGTGAATTCGCTCGAACGCGCCCGCCTCGGCCAGATCCTTCAGCGCCGTTTTCACTGTACGGAGTACAAGTCCCGTGTCTGAAGATAGGGTCGATGCCTTCACCGTGCAGGTATTGCTTGCTTCGTTCACGTATCCGACAAGCGCCAAAAGGACATGGTTTGCCGTTGGTTTTCCTTTACGCGAACGCGCCCATGCCTTCGCCCATCTGTGGCGATGTTCTTGGTTCATCCAGGGTCAGTCCCGTTCGGCTAACCGTGCGGTAACCCAAGCCCGAACCTCGGACAGGACATATAGGCGTTTCGTACCCTCGCCCCGGATACGGATCGGCTTAGGGAACGCGCCGTCCCGTTCAAGCCGCCATAACGTCCAGCGGCTCAATCCGGTAATTTCCTCGACAATCTTACAGCCGACAAGCCGAGGCTCATCGGCTCCGATTCCATTGGCATCGTTTGCGCGTTTTGTGTTTGTCATAGGTCCACCGTAGACCTACCAAGGCGTGGGGAGGCGTAGGGAAAGCGCCTTACAGGCGTAGGAAAACTGCACGGGAATGTGTAGGGAAACGGTGGGGTAATGTGTAGGGAGTCAGGCGTAGGGAATTGGCGAAGTCATCGCCCGGAATCAAGGACTTCCCTTATCCGTTCGGCCATGACGGACGTTTCCGGGATCGCTCCCCGCCGCCATCGGTACACGTCGTTCCGATGCACTCGGGCCGCCTTGGAAAGCGCGGAAAGCGGCTTGCCTGTTCGCTCCCGCCAATCATCGATCATTTCAGCGCGGGTCCGCTCCCGTGGGCCGATCAACGCGGTCACGGTCCTTTCGAGCCTTCGAGCATCTTCCCGTTGTTGTCGCTCAAGATCGGCCCTTAGCTGGACCATCTTCTCTTCCAGATCGCCCACATATGCGCGGACCATCCGTTCCGCGTTCAGGTACAGGTTATAGCTCATCGTTCCACCGCCCGGAGTCCCGACACCATGACCATTAACCGGCGCGCCCATGACTCCAACGCCTCCCGTTTCTCATTGTCGTATCCGTGGCGGTCGTAAATCGCGGTAACGGACGGCTCAGCATGATTCAGAACACGCCCGATCACAACCCGAGGCGTCCCGGCTTCGGCCATCTTTGTGGCCGCCGTGCGCCGTAGATCGTGGCCCGTCCAGTGCTCTTGAATACCGGACGCCTCGGCTATGGCCCACTTCGCCCGCTTTGTCTCGGCAACCGGCCGCCCGCGCTTCCGTCCCGGAAACACAAATTCCACGGGGTCCACCATTCGTCCCTGCCGCTTCGCCCGCTTCGCCTCGATTTCGATTCCAGTGGCCCGCCTACGCTCCAGAATGCCCACTACAGGCCCGGACAGGGGAACGCGATGCGCCATCTTGTTTTTAGAGCGTTCAGCCGGGATGGTCCAGACTCTCGCCTCGAAGTCCAGTTCCGACCACTTCATGCCTACCACTTCCCCGGCCCTCTGGGCGGTAAGCAGTCTCAGTTTGTACACGTCGGCGATTAGGGGGGACTTGGAGGCGGTCAACGCACGCCACAGAGAGACTATTTCAGAATCGGATAATACGCGGTCCCGGCGCTTGGGTTGCGCGGGAGCCGGGAGCCGGTCGCACGGGGACGCCTCGGCAAGATCGAACGTGATCGCCCAATTGTAGATTTTCCGGACGCAGGCCAGAACGCGGTTTGCCATGATCGGCGCCGAATCCGCCACGTCTTCCAATAGACGCCGAACGTCGGCCCGCTTCACGTCGGAAACCTTGACGTTCCCGAAAGCCGGATTCAGGTATCGGTCAATAATTCTCGCGTCTTCTTTCCAAGATCGCTTGCGCGGTTTGGCCCATCGTTCCAGGTATTCCGCGGCCAATTCCGAGAATGAATCGGCTTGACGCGCCTCGGCTTTCTCGCTCGCCATATCCCGTTCCCCCGTGGCCGAAGTCCGGATAGCTTCCCTTGCGCGGTCCCGAGCGCCAGACAGGTCCCATGCGCTTGTAGATCCGATTGTGAAGCGCCGGAGCCGCCCCGCGTGTCGATACAGGACACCATAGGATTTCGAGCCTCCAGGCGATACGCGGACGTAAAATCCGGGGACTCTGGTATCGAATACTTCAATCCTACTTGTCCGTGATTCGAGCGCCTTTACACTGCGTTCTGTTAATGCTGTCTTTGCCATCTTTCCCTCCCTGTTTTTGCCGGGTAACACTGGGGTAACGCCGAAACGCAAAGATAACACCGGCAAGCTTGTATTTCAAACGTGCAAACCCATATTTATCAATATTTTAAATTTGCAAGCCGTGCATGGTGGGGCAGAACGCCCTCACTTTTAATCAGAGGGTCGCTGGTTCGAGTCCAGCACGGCTCATTGAAAACAAATGGTTTAGGGAATAGCCGCTTCGGGGATAAACTCGTTCGGGCCAGACTCGGGCCGGAATCGCCGCGGCTGTGATCATCTAACCCCCTTTTGTTTGGTACGATACAAACCCAAGAAACGACGCGGCCGGGACCGATCCTGTCGACGGCGAATTCTCAAACCGGAGATGTTGCAGATGTTCTGGGTCTACGTTTGTTGCCGACCGGCGTCACGTCACGGTCCATTGGCAATATTGCCCGCATTGCTTCAGGGGTCGCCACGGCCAGCGCCCCAAATCAGACCGGATCGCCCCGAAGGTGCTCCATGCCATTGACGGAGGGAAGAGCTATCGTTGGATCGCCCGCGACCTTGGCATCAGCAAAAACACCGTCGCCGACATCGTCAAACGGCGTCGAACAAACCCTGAGCAGGATTTCGCCGCCTACCGGACCCGACTCCAATAGCGGAGACCGCCGAGGTGCAGCTGACAGATACGGAATTGTCGGAATTGATGGACTCGGTCGCCCGGGTATCCAGGCGGGACGTGGTGTCGGCTCGAAGCACCCGCAAACGCGCCGCCGATGGTGGCATGGACATCAGTCGCCAAAGTGAGCTACATTGTGGCTCATACTGGAGGATCGAAGCATGCGCACCATAGTTCGAGCCCGCATTGACGAGAAGACCAAGAACGAGGCTGCCGCCGTACTAGACGCGATCGGCCTCACCGTGTCCGATGCCTTCCGCCTGATGATGGTGCGGATCGCGACCGAGAAGCGTCTGCCCTTCGAGCCCTTGGTGCCGAACGAAGAGACCATCGCGGCCATGGAGGCCACACGGAGGGGCGAATTGGTCACGGTCGGCGACGTCGACGGCCTGATGGCCGAACTCAATGCGGACGATTAGGCGAACCGCGGTCTTCAAGCGGGATTACAGGCGCGAGAAGAAAGGCCGCTTCGCCAAAACCCTTGATGCCGACCTTGCACGTGTTCTGACCGACTTGGCGGAGGATCGGCCGCTCGCGCCGCGCCATCGCGACCATGCGCTTACCGGTCAATGGAAGGACCATCGGGACTGCCACGTCCGGCCCGACATGGTCCTGCTCTACCGCAAGTCCGACGCCGGGCATCTCGATCTCGTGCGCCTCGGCTCGCACAGCGAACTCGGTCTTTGATCGGCTGTGTCGGCGAACGGCCACGATCCGCACCGCCCTGCGATTTCTGCGATCAGATGGTGCTTTATAAGACATTTAGACGGCTGGGTGGCCTTCCCGTAGGGATAATTTGGACGGGAGCGGCCCTCCGCGGGCGTGGCATGGGCTGCGCACATGTGGCCACCCCGCACGGCCGATCCAGGCAATCCCAAAGCGGGGCGCTCCCGTCCACCTCCGGCATGTCCCGTTCGGCACGCCAGTTGCGATCGCGAGGCCGTAACCATCAAGGACGCAACGACGTAGGAAGAGACCATCGTGCACGTCGGAACGCGTTTTCGGTGCACATCGACCCCATTGTCTGATGTGCGCTTCCCGATCGACACGGAACGTCCCCTAACAAGTCTCAAAAACCCCTTAGGGAACCGGGTCAAGCGCCAAACCGCAAAGCCGTCGATGATCGACCACGCCGGCGCGAAAACGTCGGCGATCCGGGTCCCCGTGATCGTTTCCCGCGCATCGAGCATAAGGTTGGGATGCATTCCCCGGACGATCGAAGCGATACGTTGGGGAACGGCTTGCGGATCGCCGTACCTCTCCAGGGTGCCCTGTCTGACGGCGGATGGGGCCGCGCCGCGGGCCGAACCGACCGCCCGACCGACGGGCGTGGCCGGGGAGGTAAAGGACAAACCCGGCTTTTGAGTGGGGCTGGGGTTCCTTTACCTTTTCTCGCTCCCTCTCTCTCCGAGCGTAATCCCCAAAAGGGGATAAATAGAACGGGGAGGGTCCGGGAACGAGCGTAGCGGCGTTCCCGGCATCGCTGCCATAAACTCCCGCCGGGGACGTTCCGGGGGTGTAGAATGCACTCAATGAGAAAGAAGACGCTGCCGGGCTAATTCCGGCGCGCGCGCGATTTCTTGGAGGCCGGTCATGCGCTCAATCATCTTTTCAATTTGCATTTCGATGGTATTGCTTGTCACGAATTCGTGCTCAGGTCTGCCGCAAGAGTTAACGGAAACAGAAAAAGCGGACCTGCTCGCAAATTGGTCGGATTCGGCGGCACGTGCGGACCTGGCGGCGGAGTGGGCGGCGGAAATGGCGGAACTGGCGGAACTGGAGGCGGAACGTGCGGAAATGGCGGCGGTAACGCCGCAACGGGCAGCGCAACTGGAGAAGGATTATTTGACTGCGAGCGCGGCGCTCGGACGGTTGGCGGAGGTAAAGGCGGGAATTGAGCAACTGGAGGTGGCGGCGGATACGTTCGCCTTATCGGCGCGACTGGGGGAACAGTTGGGACTGGCCGCGTCCGTGCGGGCGCAACGGGCGCAACGGGCGCAACGGGCGCAACGGGCGGCGCAAGCGTTGGCGGATGCAAAAGCGGCGGAACTCTCCATCGTAACGTTGGCGGATATTAAATCATTTCAGATGCATGTGCCGAAACTGGAGGCGCAACGGGCGGAACGTGCGGCGCAACTGGCGGACCTGGTGGCGGCACGTGCGGATCTGGTGGCGGAGTGGGCGGTAATGGCCGAGACGGAAGGAACTGAGAAACTGCCGGAGGGTCCAGCGGCACATGCGGTGGCGGACCTGGCGGCGCAGGTGGCGGCGACATCGCGTGGCGCAAGCCAACGCGCGGCGGAACGTGCGGACCTGGCGGTGGCATTGGTGCCGCGCTGGGAGCCGCTCCGGGCGGAATCGGTCGCGGCGGACCTGGCGGTGGCGGTGGCGGACCTGGCGGCGCATGTGGCGCAGCTGGAGGCGTCGGAGTCGGAACTATGGCACCGATGGGCTGCACAATTCGTCAGATCGCGCGAATTCTAATCGATTATGATCGGGCTCGAGTTATTGTCAAAAGTGGTGTTTGACGATTGATTCAAGCGGCGGCCTGGACGCCGGACGAGAACGGATGCTGGTTTGCGTGGCGCGTTATCGACGTTCACCGGGCCTATGGCCTCACCATTGATCGTCGCGAGGCGACCGCGCGTGACGTGATCCTTCCTATGTGTTCGGATAGTTCACTGGACATGTGACCCGTTTGCCCGAATATCCTTGTACGCTAAAACACGTTCCGAGAGAGGAGATAGTTCTCTTATGACTTGGCTAAGAATCGTCGGGCTTGCGCTGGCGTGTTTCCTTGCAGGTTGGCTATTCGGTTCCAACCCGGCCAGTCCAGGCGCTAGCTCAACTGGACGATGGATCATGACCGGGCCGGGAAACATTATCTTGCTCAACACTCTTACCGGCGATACATGGAGGTTTTCCACCACCGGATTTAATTACCTGCCCAAGCCACCAACGCGACCCTACTCGGTCGCTCCAGACGAGGGTGATTAATTTTCCGCCATTGACATTTCCACGAGCAGGGCCTGATTGATGGGAGCATGAGCGTTGAACTTGGTCAGCATCTCGATTGTAATGTTCGTCCTAGGAGCCTGCGCCGTAGGTCGATTTGCGACTTGGCGAATTTCGCGAGATGCCGATTGATCGGCATCGGTGGCCGGAGAAAGGGCGTTTTGGACGACGAGGCGCCGCTGGGTGCGCCACAGATGCTTGAATGGACCCCCTTGCGGCCTGATTTGCGGGCGGTATCCCGGTCATCAGGCTGCCTGAAGCCCCTGCATCCGCTTGACGTTCAATGCCAGACACACCAGATCCCACTCGCCCCTCACCTTGTTCAGGCCGCGCAGGCTGAATCGGCGGAAACCGAGCACCTCCTTGATCCACCCGTTGGGCGCCTCCGATAGCCATTTGCGTTGAGCGTACTGCGCCCGTCCCGCCTCCGTCGCCAGCTTCTCGGCCATGCGGGCCTTCGCCGGATGTTTGGCCGCGTCCACCGCGACCGCGCGTCGGCCCTCCCGGCCCAGAGCCACATAGCCGTCCACGCCGCGCGCCTCCAGCGCCTGCAGGTCGTCCTCGTTGCAGTAGCCCGCATCCGCCAACACCGTCTCGGGCCGTTCCCCATGGGTGGCCTCCACCTCGTCCACCAGCGGGACCATCCGGCCCTGGTCGTTGGCGTTCCACGACACCTCGGTAGCGACGATCAACTGGTTCTCTCCCTCCACCGCCACCTGCGCGTTGTAGCATTGCTGAAAACCCTCCGTCGAGGTCTTCATGATCCGGCTTTCCGGATCCGTGAAGTTGTCCTGCGCCTTCTCGTCCGGCTCCCCGTATTCCCGCTTGTAGGGCCGCCCGCCCTTCGGGTTGCGCTTCGAACCGGGCTCCCGTCCCCGCGCCTCGTCCGCCTCCCGTTGCCTGGCCTCCAAACGCGCCCTGGCCGCCCGGATCGCCGCCAGCCGGTCCTCCCGGCGCCGCAACTCCTCGGGCAACTCGTCCCCCCGAAACGCCTCCCCAAAGCGCGCATCCTCGGCCGCGTCGGTCTCCCGCGCCCGCGACAGCAACGCTTCGATCTCGCCCGCCAGACGCCGCTCCTCCTCCCGCATCCGACCGTAACTCATCGCCTTGCGCTTGCTGGCATTGGCTCGAACCTTCGTCCCGTCAATCGACAACTTGCCGAAGTTCGCAACGCCGGTCTCGCCCGCCAGACGGATCACCTCCACAAACAGCGCCTTGAAATCCGACAAATGACGGCGGCGAAACTCGCATATCGTCCGATGGCTCGGATAATTCCCCGCCGCCAACACCCGAAACGCCACGTCCTCCTCCAGCTTCCGCGCCATCTCCCGGGACGAAAACACCCCCGTCGCGTACCCGTAGATCAGCGTCTTCGCCATCATCACCGGCTCATACGGCGACTTGCGACGACCGTCCCCCTCGTAAGGCGCGTAAAACGCCGTCAAGTCCAATCCGTCCACCAGATCGCTCACATGGTGCGCCAGGTGCCCCTCCGGCAACCAATCTCGTAAATCCGGTGGCAACAACAGCGCTTGATCCGGTTGGTAGGGACGAAATGTTGTCGGCATCCCAATATCCTCCCAATTGCGACACTATTATCTCATGGGATTCCTACGGCGCAGGCTCCTAGGAGAGGAACAACAGGGGAAATACGAGAACTTCATACCATTGACTGTACAGTCAATCTCAGACTCAGGTCTCCGAGGTTCGTGACGTGAGATATCCTTCTACGGCTCGGCCCTGAGCCACCACATCACCCGCTTCGACTAAGTGGACCAGCTTGTCGGGTCAGGGATGCGGCCGCCGATCTCGCATTCATGCGCCGGATTTTGTCTCCCCGGCACCCGGATTGAGAGGGAGGGGAGGCTTCCGCGGCAGGCTGAATTGTCCGCGGTTCCGATCCCGCTCGAAGAAGCCGTCCCAACCTCGTATCAGCCACAGTAGCACGGGGCGCAATCAGGGCCATGAGCGCGACGACGGGGTTCTCCGATCCGTCCGGAAACGGACGCGAAAAATACCACGCGGTCGAGGCGGCCAAGCCGAGCACAAAGAGAAAAACGTGACTCCATTTCATGCACGGTCAGGCCTCCGGAATCCGAGCCTTCCTGCAAGGATCAGTGTGACGGGAGCGACCCCCCTTGGGGAGGGCGGCCCTACGACCCCCGCGATGTGAAACAGCAAGTGGGTCCAGGGACGGTCGAGCCGCGAAAAAGGGGGGTCGCTCCCGTCACCGCACCCCCCTCCCGTCCGTGTCCGAGAACACGGGCCAGGGGGCCGTAACCCCAAGCAGAAAAGAACGATAAGGGACACCGCAATTGTGAATTGCTCGTGAAAAATAGACCCCCCGAGGTTAGTTAGTGTCCGCCAGAAAACCCCTCTCGCGGATGTCGATTCGGGAGCGACGGGGGAACGAGCGACGTTCATTCACTATAAATCGAACCGCAACGGGAGCGGTTGACGACTCGTGGGGAGTGATCGGCAAGAAATCGGCCCAAAATTCGGGCGTCCGGGCATGGGGCGGCTTGCCGTCTTGCGACGGCCCCGAATCGGGCATGTTCCGGGAGGACCGGTGGGTCAGGCGACGCGTGGTCGTTTGCGCTGGCGCTTCTGCAGGATCGATCCGATGCGATGCAGGTTGGCGGCCAGTACCGACAGGGCGACGGCGCGGGCGAAGCCGTCGGCGCCGTGAGTGCGGACACGGTTGAGCCCTCGATGCTCCAATCCATTGATGGCCGATTCAATCGCAGGATGCGCGCGCCGCGCGGCGGCGAAGGATTCCTCCGCTTCGCGTTCCCGGTCGACTCGGGACCGATACCCCTTTCCCGGCAGCGCGTTGAGGTCGAGGAGCGCGTCGAGATGGATCCGGTTTTCAGGACTGTGAAAGCCCCGGTCGAAGCTGCACGCCCGCAGATCGGGATACCGCGCCTGGGTTTCCCGGACCATCGGCGCCGCCACGTCCACGTCCTCGCCCTCCCACAGGATCCGGTGGTGCAGGATGAATTGATGCTGGTCCTCGATGAGAGCGACCGGCACTCCCAGTTCCACCGGCGTGCCCGCCTTGCCCTTCGAAATCCAGCGCGTGTGCTCCTGGAAGATCGAGAACACCTTCTCCGCGTGAGGAATCGTCTCGCCTCGCAGGAGCCGGCGTTCAACCTGGCCGATTTGGCGCCGGGCATGAGCGATCAAGCCTTCGATTGATTGACAGGTGGTTTCCTCGACGCCGTTGTCCCGCAGTTGGTCGAGGGTCTCCGCGGTCCGGGCGACCAGTGCGCGGCAGCGCTCCAGGTACGCCTCCACCCGCTCCGGACGCCGCTTCGCCCGCCGGGTCGAGCGCACCGTGTTGAACAGCTTCCTGACCTTCCTGGATAGATGCCGCCACTGACGCCATCCGCCCACGGCGTGTTGCCCGGCCGCCTCCCCAGTCTCCCGTAGCACGCACCGCATCGCGTCCCACAACAGGCTGACATCCGTCGGGTAATGCACGTCCGTTTCGACCACGAACGAGTCACACCGCCCGCGCAATGGCTCGCCAAGCTTTTTTCGGGCCACCTTGTGGCCACTCTCCACCACCAGTTGTCCGACCGCCGTCAACAACTCCGGCGTCAACAACGACACGTTGTCGACCACCGTCTGGTACTCGTAGCGCGTCTGGTCGACGAAATCGCCGTGACCCAGGAACGCGCGTATCGTCGCGTGATGGTTCGCCAGGTCGTGAAGGCGGTCGAAGTCGCACCCCAGACCCTGCTTCAGAACCCCCAGCACCAGGATCTGCCACAATTCCATCCCCGGACGCCCGACCGTGCGGTCGGCCTCCGGCAGAATATGCTCATCCAGCAGCGCAAACAGCCGGGCGCGCAACGCCTCCTCGCCCCAGATGTGCTGCAGCCCCTTCAATACCGCCGGAATGTCGTCCCGCGACTTCGGGTCGATCCAGATCTGCCCGATCGCCGCCTGACCCAGATGGAACTGCCGTCTCTGAACTTCTCTCATCGTGTCCCTGCCTCGCGAAGATTCTCCATTCAGGGGTCAAAATCCATGATTTCACCCCCAATAATACGACATCTGAACGATCTTCACCACTCGAATTCCACTATATGTACTGCATTATCAATCAGTTATGAGTTTTTCGGGCAGACACTAGTTACACGCTGTTGCAGCTCCGGGAGTGTGAATTAGGGGTCCCATTGTGGAGGGGCTGACGCCCGGTTTGTCGCGCCGGAAGGGGGCGCGGAGCGGCTCACAACAATCAGTGCGCCGGGGGCTCATACCGCCCCCGCTTAGATCCGAACGCCGCCCGGATAAATCCGCCAGGACCGCCATATCTCGAACGTGTCGATCCGGATGCGGTAGGGCGACGGTTTTGCGAGCAGGTCCTTCAATTCGGCGTACCTCCGGGCCGCCTTTTTAAGGCCACCGTAGGGTGCGAGAGTCGCCGGATTGGGGTGCTCGATGACTCTGGAAATTGCGTCGTATTCCTCCCGCAATTCCTCTTCCCGCCAACTCCCGCCCCGGATGCCCTTGCGATCCCGCGCCCACCCATCCAACACGTTTCGCGCGCGCGTGTCGGCGTCGGGATTGACCGCGACGGCGGCGACGTGAATCTTGAATCCGCGCTTCCGCAATATCGCCCAGACGTGTTCGTGCGTCTGGCCCCAATGCCGCAATTCGGTGGCGGTGTCGTTGCCCGGATCGACGTAGACGAACGTGCAGATCGCGCCGCCAGCGACGGGCAACTTCAGATGGAAATAGTGGACGACGTTGCCGGCCGCTCCGCCGTAAATCCGTTGGGGCAAGCGGTTGAGCGGGACGCCGTAATACGTACAGAACTCGACCTTCTCGTCTTCGGTCGGAAGCCAATGGAGGTCGGGGTGTTCGATGACGTAATCCAGCGACAGGAGGCGGCGGAGATAGGCGGCGGGATCGGCGAATCTCCGGTGCCGGACCATGGGAATCTCCAACGCCTGGTAGATGCCCTTGTCGGTGATCCGACAGGCTCTCGTGCGGTTCTGCGGCCGGATGACGGGAATGGGCTCTTCCACGGCAAGTCTCCGGGCCACGAGGCTGTGAACGAAACGCGCGGTCTGTTGTGGATGAGCGTTGAAAAAAGCCGAGTACTGCGCGCGGGTGAACACCCCGCTGTTGAGGCAGACCATCGCAACCCACTCGGTATCTTCCGTGTTCCATCCGAAGGGTTCAAGGTCTTTTTCCCGGCCACGCAAATGAGCAATCATGGAGTCTCGACGGATCAGTCATCGCCTTGCGGAACAGGCGTTTGGCCGCCGGGGCATCGCGCGGCGCCGAGAGCAGGAAGTCGATCGTGGCGCCGGTGGAATCGATGGCTCGGTAGAGATAGCACGAAGAGTCCTTGGCACCTCCAACCCTCACACCCCAAGGTCACTCAACCCTCCGACAACAAAAATATTATAGTCGCGAAGCGCTCCGATACAGCGGTTCACTTTTTATCAGACGGCGTGACTTGCTTGGCCAACCCCACCGGAATCGCCCCCCCGAAATTCCCCCCTGCCGCAAGGTCCGGAACCGGCGTCCAGTCCGGGGCCTGGCCGGAGTGGCCGCGGCTGGCGGGCGATCGCGAGAGCCCGGAGTGGCCGCAGGCAAGCAAGCTGTTGCGCTGAGGAAATCCGCTGGACTTATCCGGCGCTGACTTACGATATGTGAGTTTTCTCGATGCAACCAGTTTGGGAAACTCGGATCTGCAACCACCTTCAGGAGCCAGCGCAAATCTGGAAGGGGCATTCCTGACTGGCGCGGACCTGTCCGGTGCCAACCTCCGAGGTTGTAAAGGTCTTACCCAGGAGCAAATTGATCAGGCGAAAGCGGACTCCGACAATCGGCCGAATCTAGAGGGTGTCTCTGATGCGAAAACAGGCAAACCCCTTATCTGGTGATCAGCGACAATTAAAACTCCCGACCAACGACAATTAGAATTCCCGTTGCCTCAATAGAAATGTTACCGATCCAAGTCGTTGATTTTGCAAGATGTTTGGATGGTAACGGATCAACAGGTGAGACGACTGATGACGCTGACACAAAGCGAAGGGACCCTGGCGCAGGCAGCCTCGAAAGCGGGAATGGACGCAAAGACGGCCCGGAAGTACCGGGAGGTGAAGCAGCTGCCGAGCCAGATTGGGAAGGCTCATGGATGGCGAACCCGACCGGATCCGTTCGAAGCGGTATGGGGGGAGATCGAGGAGATCCTTCGGTTGCATCCGACGGTTCAGGCGAAGACGATGTTTGAGTATCTGGGGCGGAAGTACCCGGGGCGATTCCAGGAAGGTCAGCTGCGGAGTTTGCAGCGGCGGTTCAAGCAGTGGCGGGCGCGATCGGGTCCGGAGCGAGAAGTGATGTTCCCCCAGGCGCATGATCCGGGGCGGCAATGCCAGAGCGACTTCACGCACATGAGCAACCTGAACGTGACCATCGAGGGCCAGAAGTTCGAGCACCTGGCCTATCACTTCGTCCTGACCTATTCGAACTGGGAGACGGTCACCCTGTGTTTCTCCGAATCCTTCGAGAGCTTATCGGCCGGACTGCAGAACGCGTTGTGGCAGTTGGGTGGAGCGCCGGAAGAACATCGGACCGACAGCCTGTCGGCGGCAGTCAACAACCTGAAGGATCCGGATGAGTTTACGGCCCGCTATCAAGGATTGCTCGACCACTACGGTTTACGGGCGACGCACACCCAGGCCGGCAAGGCGAATGAGAACGGCGACGTCGAGCAGAGTCACTATCGATTCAAGACGGCGGTCGACCAGGAACTGATGCTGCGCGGAAGCCGGGACTTCGAGAGCCGGGACGCATACGAACAGTTTCTGGCGGGGTTGATCGACCGGCGCAACGCCGGTCGCAGCCAGCGGCTGGGTGAGGAACTCCGGCCTCTGCGGCAACTCCCGCTTCGACGACTGGACCATACGCATCGCATCCGGGCTCGCGTATCCCGGGACAGCACGATCTGGGTGCGCAAGAACGCCTATTCGGTAGACAGCCGGCTGATCGGCGAACACGTGGAGGTCCGCCTGGATACGGAACGGCTGGAAGTCTGGTACGGCGGAAAGTGCGTCGAGCAGATGCCGCGGCTGCGGGGATCGGGTAAGCACGCCATCGATTACCGGCACGTGATTCATTCCCTGGTCCGCAAACCGGGCGCCTTTCCACGCTACCGGTATCGGCAGGACATGTTTCCCCGGCTGTTGTTCCGTGTGACCTACGACTGGCTGCGGGAACACCATCCGGGGACCGCGGACCGGCAGTATCTGAAGATCCTCGAGATGGCGGCCATGGACAGTGAGGAGCGGGTCCACGAAGCGCTGAGACATCGGATCGACAAGGACCTGCCGATCACAGTCGAAGCGGTGCGGGAGCACATCGACGCGGACACTCCGGCGCCTTCGCCCTGGCAGGTTCGGATCGCTCCACCCGAGATCCGACACTATGACGCGTTACTGGATCCGGTCGAGGAGGAGGCCCGGCTGTGAAGACAGAGATCGCCACCTCGCTGCGCCAGTTGCACTTGCCGGCCTTCGTCGACAACTACGACGTTCAGGCCACTGTAGCGACCAACGAAGGTTGGGCCTACGACCGGTATCTGGTGGCGCTGTGTGAACTGGAACTGGAAGAACGGCGGCAACGGAAGACCGAACGGCTCCTGCGGGAATCGAAACTGCCCCGGGAGAAGACCTGGGCGGCGTTTGAACAGTCCCGATTGCCCCGAACCGTCGAGCGACGCGTGGATGCATTGCTTGAAGGAGACTTCCTGGATCGCACCGAGAACGTCCTGGCCTTCGGGAATCCGGGCAGCGGCAAGACCCATCTGCTGTGCGCCCTCGGGCATGAACTCATCCTGAAGGGCCGGAGAATCTACTTCACTCCATGTGCGCTGCTGGTTCAGCGGCTCCTGCGGGCCAAGGCCGGGCTGGAACTGGAGAAAGAACTCAAGCGGCTCGACAAGTTCGACGCGCTCATCATTGACGACATCGGTTACGTCCAGCACAGCCGGGACGAGATGGAAGTGCTGTTCACCCTGCTGGCTCACCGGTACGAGCGCCGCAGCATTCTGATCACATCGAACCTGGTCTTCTCGGACTGGGACAAGATCTTCAAGGATCCGATGACCACGGCCGCGGCCATCGACCGAATCGTTCATCACAGCGTTATTCTGGAACTGAATCTGTCCAGCTACCGCATGGAAGCCGCCAAGAACGCGAAAGGACGACAAAAGTGACGGCGACGGGCCTGTGGAAAACGCCGCATCCGTGGAAATCCGTGCAAGACCCGGATTCCCACCGCTGCGTGGAAAAGCCTACGGCTTTACCACGTTTCCCACAGGCGGGACGGCGACGAACATCCCTTAACTCAAACGGGAATTCTAATTGTCGTCAACGGGAATAATAGTTGACGCTGGACAGGCCTCCGTACTGGAAGCACTAAACGAGGGGGGGGCGAGTAGCAATTGAACTAAGCCTTGCGGCTTCGCAAGGTGAAGACCGAGGGTAATCGGAATCCTCCGGGAGGCCATCTCCTAACCAGTGACGACTCTGTAGAGCAGGCCGAAGACGGTCGTGGCGAGCAAGCCGATCAGCGGCCAGATCACCCGCTGTAGAACGTCAATGCGGCTTCCCATCGCGTCGATCCGCACGGTTTGGGATTTGAGTTCCGCCTCTATCCGGGTCAGACGCGTGTCCAGCTCGGCCCTGAACGCGGCAAGTTGGACATCGATCCGGGCGCTTTGGGAGTCGAGCTTGGCTTCAATGGCAGCAATGACGCTGTGGCCACTCAGATACCGGATTTCCTCAATGGCGGCATGAACTATTTGTGGGTCCGGGTTGGGGCTGCTCAGAGCTTGATAGAGGGCATCTGAGGCGGGTTCAGTCTGGGTTGCCATCAGCGTTCTCCTTGTTCGGGGACAAGACCGAACATATCACGGTCCCGGAAGCCATCCAGACCCTTTATCCCAGACCACAAAGGACCGGCTCCGGTCGCGTCCAAGACGGCCCATCTCGAGGACCGGCCCCCCAACATGTTGTGGTCGGGCCGTTTTAATCGCGACCATAACCAGCCGCTCCGGACCGGCGATCGACGGCGATCTTTTAGAATCAATGACTTCTGGCGGCGTTCCCGGCCTGGCGCGGGTTGACGGATTGGTCGTTATGCGACGTAAAGGTGTTCGCCGCTATGCGGCTCAGGCGTCCGGATTTGAGGACACTATCTGTGTAGTAAACGCAACACCCCCCAGCCGCCCTGCGCCGTCCACCATCTGTGTAGTTCGCGCAACACCCCGCAACACCGTGCTTGCACTCACGCCGCCCTCACGCGCCACGGCCCGGTAGGATCGTCCGGACCTCACCGCCGTGGCCCATGCCGCGTTATGATTGAAGCACCCTATGAACACCGCGCTGTACGACGCACTCATCGGCGGTAACGCGGTAGTATGAAGACGACCCGATACTTCGAAGAGAAGGTACGCCCTAAGCGTCCCTACATCGAGTTGGCTTGGTGTGCCGAGGTCATTGTAAGCGATCATCAGAAAGTGAAGTGTTTTGGACTCTCGCCGGTTTTTGACATCATCATCCGCGCCGAAGGCGCGTTCTCGATACAAGACGATTCCTGCGTGGGTTATCGTGGCACGTATGCCCATCTCCAGAGTAGATGACCTGTCGGACGGCGTTAGACTACGTTCATGTTGTGACCCAAGCTGCGGTGTGATGTTCACGATCTGCTTGGGCTGTGATCGCGGACAGCGCTACTGCAGCGTTGCCTGTAGACAGAGGATGCGACAACAGCACGTCCGCGCCGCTGGTCGCCGCTATCAAGCGTCTCCGAAGGGAAAGCTGTGCCATTCGTTGCGCCAGCGAGAGTATCCAAGACGCCAGTCCCGGGCAGGAGTGACGCATCAGCCTGTGCGTTCGGTCACGAACTCGCGCGATCACGAGCGCCTGCCTCTGTCTCAGTGCGTGAAATGCCTGCGTCACAGCGCCTGGATTGACCCCTTCGCCGACTTTCGTCCTCCTCAACGGCGACTGGGCCGTCCCAGGCCTCCCGCGAGACGTTCATGATTGATCGGCGCGTGTTCAAAAAACCGCGGTTTCTCGTGATCGGCAACAAGGTCATCGCCGATCCGCTCCGGCGCCAGGAGCAGCCCGATGGCCGCGTCCGATTCTGGGGTGAAGTGACGCGCCCCGGCGAAGACGCCCCGCGCGTTCTACGCGTGATGACGCTGACCGACGGTGAGACAATCCACAATGCCTTCTTCGATCGGAGATTTCGAAAGGATCAGCCATGAAGATTCAGTACTATCCCGAAACTGACAGCCTCTATGTCGAACTTAAGGCCGGACCGGGCGCGGAGACACGCGAAGTCTCGGATGGGCTGAACGTCGATCTCGATGCAACCGGCAATGTGATCGGTTTTGACATCGACCACGCATCCAAGCGCTTTGACCTGTCCACGCTGGAGACCGAGGCGCTGCCAGTGCACTCCACCAGGGTTGGCTGATCCATGGATCTGGCCCCAGGAGGATCTCCAATGAGTTGACTTCTGGAGCCTGCTTTCATCCGCTCCGATTCCGGTTCTTCCGGGGCTCCTAGGGCCGATGATCGAGGATTTTCACAGCCCCCGCCGTCCCTAATACATGAATTCTTATTACTTGTTCTTAATACCTGTTGGTCTAGGCGTTTAGGCAAAACTCGGACGTTTTTTGGTCTAGGCGTTTAGGCGTTTAGGCGTGCAAAACTCTGCGAAACACCCTCCTGCCTGTGGAAATTCTGCGCGAGGTTCAGCCACATTCGTGACGATGAAAAAGCGAGACTACGGAAGGCGAGTTGCTGGCGGGATTTGGGGCACCGACGGCAGCAGGACCAATGCGCCGGTCTTGTCTCCTCGGCTCCCGCGCGCAACCTGGTATTCCAGCCCCGGCCAAGCCGCTTTGATCTTTATCAGTTCCCGGAGGCAGTCCGTCCGGAAGGCATCAACCGTGCGCTTGTCGCTCGCCCTCCCAGGCTCCACCCCGAACTGCCGGTAGAGCGTCGGCCAGGACAGCCGTAGCGGCGCATCGAGCTTGAATGTCCGGTACACCAGCCACATGTACAGGTCGAGGCCCAGCGGCGACCGCTTCAGCGCCTTCATGTGGTGTTCTTCGTCCGCGACAGATCTACAGCAGATCAATCAACGTCTCGTTCTTGTAGCGGTAGAGACCCTGGCCCTTGCCGTACTGCCCGGCCATATGCTCCTTACCGATGGGCTTCATAGTACGCCCTCAGAATGGCGTTAATCCGGCTTTGGTAACCCTTCCCCTGGCCACGCAGCCACTCCAGCACGTCCGCGTCCAGACGCAAGGTCAGCTGCTTTTTCCCTGGCGGGACCACCACCCGTGCATTGCGAAAGAAGGCCGCATCGAGTGCTGGAATATCGGAGTAATCGATACTTGCGTCGCTCATCGCATCAAGGCGTTTCAAGTCGCTCTTGGTAGACTTTTTCTTCACGGTGATTGCCCTTTCTCATCGAAATGATCCGCGTATTCTTGAGACGCGGCGTGTGGGCCACCACCACGACATGGCCCTCGAGGCGGCCTAGAGTAATGAATCGTGGTTCGCCGTAGTCGAAGCGGGTATCTTCGAACGTGACGCACGGCCCGGAGAACACGGTCTCTGCATCATCAAAGCTGAGGCCGTGCTTGGACAGGTTCTCTTGGCTCTTGGTTTCATCCCATTCATACACAGCCGAGGCCCATAACTACAAATGTAACCACTAGTCCGGTCCGTTGCAAGCTGAACTCCGTACCACTCAGGTGTTTCTCCCCGAAATCGCCCTCATCTCCGACAGGCGCCGAACGCCTCGCTCACGCGATCGGGAAACTCAAAGGGCTCCTGAAAAAGCTCCGGATCGGCCAGGACCGAGTCAGAGAGGCCGCCCAAGGGCGCAAACGGCGCTCCTGAGCGATGCGGCGCTACGGGACGAGCTTTATGGGTGGGATCTGGGGCGCGGACGGTCGCAGAAGAGGTTCCCGAACGGGAGCTTGTACGGATGCCCCGCCGTCATCACCAGCGTATACGGGCCGTTGCGCCGGACGTACTTCTCGCGGCTGCCGGGGTTGGACCGGGGCAGCGTGCACAGCATCAGCCACCGCGCCATGAAGCCCGGTTCGGGGTCGGTGTCGCTGGCCCGGACCAGGGCGTCCACCTGGTCGACGAGGCCGTAGTGGCGCCGCGCCTGGGGCGAGGCCTCGCAAACCGCGTCCACCAGCCCGTCCAGTCCGCCGAAGGCTTCGCTGATGTGACGCAGCCCGTCGCCTTTCCGCTCCATGGCTTTCTCTCTACCCGACCTTCATTCCAGATCGGGTCCATAAGCCACAGCCGAACGCCTCCGGTTCTGATATCTACCGCCGCCACGGGCTTTTTTCGGGATTCAACGCCACCGGACCATGGCTTCTGGATTCACCGTCACATACCGCGCCAGATTGCGGCCGTCGGCAATCTGCGTGCTCACCTTGCTTTCGATGCGTGCTCCCCGTGCGATCTCGGCGGCCGTGGCGCCGCTGGCCTCGATCTCCTTGTCGAAGATAATCCCGAACAGGTGCATCGTCGCCGTCATGTCAAGGCCGCGCGTCCTGGCTGGTTGGAATAAGTAGGCCTGACATATTCGACGTCCGCAAGAAACGGATATACTGAAACGATGCTGGCCAAGTCCGAAATCCAAAGAGAGGCGCTTAATCTTCCGGCACAGGAGCGCATCGAACTCGTAGTCGAGCTCTGGGATAGTCTGGCGCCAGGGGAGATCCCGGTCCCCGACTGGCAGCGGGACCTGATTCGTGACCGACTGGTGGTACTGGAGGACATTTTGCCGGGGGAGCGTTCGGTTCCCTGGAAAGAGGTCCGCAAGCGAGTCTTCTCCGGAAAGACGTGACCCTGTCCGTCCGGCTGACGTCTGCTGCGGTGCAGGATCTGGCACTTGCCGAACGGTGATATCTCGACGAGGCTCCACACGTATTGGCATCGTTCGAAGAAGAAATCGACGGGGCTTTCGGCCGGATCTCAGACCGACCTGAGTTGTACCAAACCATGGAGTTGACCGTCCGCCGCGCTCCAGTGCGGAAGTTCCCGTTCTCGGTCTTCTACCGGATCCTGCCCGAGTGGATCGAAGTCATTGCCATCGCACACCAGTCACGGGACCCGAGGACATGGCAACGGCGAGTCTGAGTGCCGAGCACGATAACCGGCAGATCGCCTGACACCGACACGACCGGCTTCACCAATCATGTGTTCGCACTGATCGATCGAGTGGAGACTACTGCTGCGCGGTAAAAGAAAGTGCAGGGGGTGAGCGAAAAGCTCAATGGACCGCCGGGGGAGCCCTCGCAACCGCAACTCAACCCTGACCGATCCACGGGACGGGTATCAACCGTCTCATTGCCGCCCCGGATGTCGTGCCTGGATGCCGGCGACGGCACTAGCAGCCTGTCGGACTTTCGGCGTAAGTCCTTTGTTTTCAACGACGGCCCTTTTTGACCCGAAACGGTAAATACAGTCATATGAATGACTTAGGTTTTTGATTCGGTGTTAGTCCGACAGGCTGCTAGCCGACTTTTTCCTGCTTGCTGAACATGTGCTCTCCGAGACCGATCCAGCACTTGAGTTGCCGGAGGATAAGAGATGGGTTGCCGGGCTGTATGGCAAGGTGCGCGCTCATTCCGCTGCGTTACGCAAGGGAGTTTGTGAAACTCTCGTCATTCTCTCGATTCACGGGAACAATCTGTTCCGCGAGCGGCTTGCCGTTGACGTCGAAGCTAATGTCTCGACGCTCATTGATAGACTCCTTACACCGCTATCCCTCGATAAGCTGCTCTCGCACGATAATGATTTTCCACGCTACGCCGAGGCGGCTCCGGACGCATTCTTGAATCTGCTTGAGACGGACTTGAAGCAACCTCAGCCAGTCTTGCTCGGCCTGTTAAGGCCTGTTGAAAGTGGTCTGTTCAGTGGCTGCCCGCGCACGGGGCTCTTGTGGGCTTTGGAGTGTCTCGCCTGGAATCCGCAGTATCTCCTCCGCGTCAGTCTTCTACTTGCGCAGCTATCAAGAATAAGTATCGACGACAACTGGACGAACAAGCCGATTCATAGCCTTGAGGCGATATTCCGGTCGTGGATGCCCCAGACCGCCGCTTCGCTGGAACAGCGGATCAAGACCTTCGAGGTGCTAACGAAGCGGTTTCCGGATATCGGCTGGCAGATTTGTATCGAGCAGCTAACTACCGCTCCCCGCATTGGGCATTACAGCTACAAGCCACATTGGCGTAGCGATGCTTCGGGTGCCGGGCATCCAGTAACGCGGCAAGAAATGAATAGGTTCGATCGGATAGCACTCGATCTTGCGCTCGCATGGCCAAAGCACGATGGGAAGACGCTCGGCGATCTCGTCGAACGGGTTCAACAAATGATCGAGACCGACCAGGCCAAGGTTTGGGACTTGATCGACAGATGGGCGAATTCGGAAGCCGATGACAGTGCCAAAGCCGACCTCCGCGAACGGATTCGCCAAGCCGCGTTCACACGACTCAGTCAGCGGAGTGACATGGACGACGCAACAAAAGAGCGGGCGCATGCGGCATATGCAAATTTGCGGCCGAGCGATTCCGTTGTCCAGCACGCTTGGCTTTTTGCCAACCACTGGGTCGAGTTTTCCGACGATGATGTGGGAGATGGCGATTTTGACCACTCCGAGCACGAGAAGAGAATCCACGAACTCCGAGCTGCGGCGATGAAGGAGATATGGGGAAAACGCGGTTTCGAAGGTGTGACGGCGCTCCTCTCATGCCGCGGCGCATCGGATATCGTGGGAACATTTCTTGCGTTGAATGTCACGGACGCGGACTCAAGGGTGGATTTCTTGCGGCAATGCCTTTCCGTCAACGGTGACCTTGAGCGGGATGTTGACGGCTGCATTCGAGGGTTTCTGCAATCTGTAGACGACGAAACGCGGGGCGCAGTTCTCTTGGCTGTTGCCAAAGGCGCCGACATCGGCCGGACCGTGCGCTTGTTCCGGTGCGCCCCATTCGGCCAAAACACATGGCGCCTGCTCGACGGCTACGGCAAAGAAATCCAGGATCGATATTGGCAAGAAGTCTTTCCACACTGGAACCGTCACAGCGAAGAGGAACTGAATGAACTCATCGATCGTTTGCTTGAAGCAGATCGCCCCCGTGCTGCTTTTCAGGCCGTGGATTTTGATTGGTCGCGGCTCGAGACATCGCGGCTGAAGCGTCTCCTTAGTGCCTCCGCTACCGTGGACGCCGAGCCCCAGGGGCATTACCCCCTCAAGGCTTACAAGATCTCGAAAGCGTTGGAATCGCTTGACGGCCGCACCGGTGTCAGCCCGGACGAGATGGCGCAGCTTGAGTTCCTGTATATCAGTACCCTTGACCGGAACAAACACGGCATTCCCAACCTGGAGCGGCAGATCACCGAATCTCCGGCCAGTTTCGTTCAAGTTCTGGCGCTTGCATTCAAACGCCGCGACCATGTGCAGGACCCACCGGAATGGCAGATCACCGACCCTGAACGAAAAGCCGGTCTTGCCCTAGGAGCCTGCGCCGTAGGTCGATTTGCGACTTGGCGAATTTCGCGAGATGCCGATTGATCGGCATCGGTGGCCGGAGAAAGGGCGTTTTGGACGACGAGGCGCCGCTGGGTGCGCCACAGATGCTTGAATGGACCCCCTTGCGGCCTGATTTGCGGGCGGTATCCCGGTCATCAGGCTGCCTGAAGCCCCTGCATCCGCTTGACGTTCAATGCCAGACACACCAGATCCCACTCGCCCCTCACCTTGTTCAGGCCGCGCAGGCTGAATCGGCGGAAACCGAGCACCTCCTTGATCCACCCGTTGGGCGCCTCCGATAGCCATTTGCGTTGGGCGTACTGCGCCCGTCCCGCCTCCGTCGCCAGCTTCTCGGCCATGCGGGCCTTCGCCGGATGTTTGGCCGCATTCACCCGGATCTCGTGTTTGCCCTCCCGGCCCAGAGCCACATAGCCGTCCACGCCGCGCGCCTCCAGCACCTGCAGGTCGTCCTCGTTGCAGTAGCCCGCATCCGCCAACACCGTCTCGGGCCGTTCCCCATGGGTGGCCTCCACCTCGTCCACCAGCGGGACCATCCGGCCCTGGTCGTTGGCGTTCGACGACACCTCGGTGGCGACGATCATCTGGTTCTGTCCCTCCACCGCCACCTGCGCGTTGTAGCACTGCTGAAATCCCTCCGTCGAGGTCTTCATGATCCGGCTTTCCGGATCCGTGAAGTTGTCCTGCGCCTTCTCGTCCGGCTCCCCGTATTCCCGCTTGTAGGGCCGCCCGCCCTTCGGGTTGCGCTTCGAACCGGGCTCCCGTCCCCGCGCCTCGTCCGCCTCCCGTTGCCGGGCCTCCAAACGCGCCCTGGCCGCCCGGATCGCCGCCAGTCGGTCCTCCCGGCGCCGCAACTCCTCGGGCAACTCGTCGCCCCGAAACGCCTCCCCAAAGCGCGCATCCTCGGCCGCGTCGGTCTCTCGCGCCCGCGACAGCAACGCTTCGATCTCGCCCGCCAGACGCCGCTCCTCCTCCCGCATCCGACCGTAACTCATCGCCTTGCGCTTGCTGGCATTGGCTCGAACCTTCGTCCCGTCAATCGACAACTTGCCGAAGTTCGCAACGCCGGTCTCGCGCGCCAGACGGATCACCTCCACAAACAGCGCCTTGAAATCCGACAAATGACGGCGGCGAAACTCGCATATCGTCCGATGGCTCGGATAATTCCCCGCCGCCAACACCCGAAACGCCACGTCCTCCTCCAGCTTCCGCGCCAACCCCCGGGACGAAAACACCCCCGTCGCGTACCCGTAGATCAGCGTCTTCGCCATCATCACCGGCTCATACGGCGACTTGCAACGACCGTCCCCCTCGTAAGGCGCGTAAAACGCCGTCAAGTCCAAGCCGTCCACCAGATCGCTCACATGGTGCGCCAGGTGCCCCTCCGGCAACCAATCTCGTAAATCCGGTGGCAACAACAGCGCTTGATCCGGTTGGTAGGGACGAAATGTTGTCGGCATCCCAATATCCTCCCAATTGCGACACTATTATCTCATGGGATTCCTACGGCGCAGGCTCCTAGCGCGTTTGGGAGGTAGTGAGGGTCGGGGCAAGCTGGAACACCCCGTCAGCGCACCAGTTCCAGAGCCTCCGCGCCGTACGAGATGCAGAGATTCCACGCTTGGCGATAGATCGGTTGACGGGCGGCGTTGGGGATGTCTCGGACGCGCCGCATGATGCTGGTTACATCCACCCATTTTTCATCCTCGATCGCGTCCAACAGTTGCTCATCAGGAGGGGTCGCGTTACCGGTGGCAACTTCGACGAATATTTCAGCACACGGGAAAGTGACGAATTCGCGGATTTCTTCCCGTAATTGACTGTCGCTGGACACGATGTCGCCGAGACCGCTATTGGGGACTGACGGAGACGTGACGGCGGGCGGAGAGTCAAGCGCCGGAGACGTGACGGCACGCGCGATGGGACGGGGCTCGTATCCTGCCATCATCACGAACATGAAAATAACGAACCCTGAAAACAATAAAAAGAACAAGGCCAGCGACCCTATCCGAAAAGCCCGCCTTATGAACTCCTGAATGGGGTCGACCATTTTTTCCTCCTGTCGAAGCTTTGTGAACGATGCTGGAGAGCGCTCCGGCCCGCCGAACCCCCAAGTCTAATCCCTCGATCCTAGGATCCAAGAGCCGAAATCCCAGACGCTATTCGTTTAATTCAGTCTCACGAGGTCGCCTGCACCAATTGTCCGAGCTTCACGCGGTTCTCGATCATATTTCAAAAGTGCTCCCGCCGTTCCAGAACGGACCCTGTGTTTTTGGCCCCTGGGCGTTCTCTGCGCGGCCCTGCGCCAGCCTCCGGCGCGCTATGCCCCCGATCCCCGCGCCGCCCGCGCCCCCGTTCCATCCTCCCGCTCATATCCGGATCCGTTCGACCTCGTCGAGGGAGACCTGGTCCAAGCGGCGGTCGTAGAGGCCGGTGGTGCGCGCGCTTTCGTGGTTGGCCATCTGCTGGGCGATTTCCAGCTTGCCGCCGTTGCGGAGGTATTCGGTGATGCTGGTGGCCTCAGGTTCGCGACCGAACAGCCGTTCGCGTTAGAATCGAGGGCGGTAACGAGACTGTCAGGCTTTGCGCCGAATGATCGGCAGCAGGGAGACAAAGGCGTTGACGTGCGCGCCACGCTCGCTGTCGCTCCCGATGATGCGGATTCCAGACTGGCCCTCATGCAAATCAAGGGCGGTCGCACTTTCAACGTGTCGCATTTCCGGGACTTCCGGCACGGTATGGAACGTGAGCGGACGGCGCTGGGTTGTTTCGTGACTCTTGAGCCAACTTCGGCGCATCTTCGGGGGGACGTGAAATCGGTCGGGGTTGTTCTGAACTTGCTCGCCTTAGACGCGCCGATGGGTTGCCAGCCAATGGTCTTTCAGCTTCCATCGCTGTTCAATGCCATTCGCCAGATGTGGCGAGACCGACGCGTCGTGCGAGTGGCTCTCAGTACGGCGATTCCTACTCTTGGCGCCGAACTTGGCCCTTCATTCGTGTGTGTCACGGTGACCAACGTCGGTCACCGTGACGTTGTCATCGAGTACATTGGAATCCAGATGCCGAGCGGTCACCACTTTCAGGGTGGGCTACAGCCGGGTGGCCCGTTCGGACTCCAGGACACGTGGTTGCCGGCAAGGCTCTCGGACGGAGATTCTGCCAAGGCGTACTTTCCGCGTCGCGGCATCGGGGAAGGGCTGCGCGACCGGTACCCGCCCCATAAACCAGTCCGGCTCAGACCTGCGTGCAGAGACTCTACTGGCGGTAAGCACTCAGGCAAGTCGTGGAAAGTGACGCCAAGCAAGTGGACTTAGCAGTGGGAGCGACGAGCTGGCATCGGGCCTCCACACGCCGATTGCTAAGGTGGGCGTTAGCGGGGTCAAGCGGGACAAATCAGGCACGGGCCGGCTCTTGCTATACTGCATGCCCTGTATCGGGCGGAGACGCGGCGGGGCGGCATTGGCAGGCGACAACGCGGCAAAGATTCAGGCGCAACTGCTTTGGGTCGCGAATGCGAGAGTTCGGCAATCTGCCGTGCAGGTGAAGGATGTACGAAATCGATGTTTCGGACTCAGCGACTGACAGCCGAAAATTCGGCATCATCAAGAAAGCCCTGCTCGATCGGTATTACCGGCTCGTGCGATACGCGCCGGGAGGGTCTCTGCAGTACAGGCGCAACGCACCACAGCGAGAGACCGTGGCGAGCGCATATACGCCGATCATCACGAGTCACACGCAGGTTGTGGCCGGCGCGTTCGAGTCTGGACTGTATGCGTCCGGCTTCGCACTGGTACGGCCGACCTTGGAGGCGCTGCTGAAGCAATTTATGGTCGGAGCCTATGAAGGCGACGACGATGGTTGGAAGCGAATAGTTGCCAAGCGACTCCGAGTAACCCGCAAAGGGCTGAAGGAACTGGCATCCCGGCAAGGATGGCCGGACATGAGGCCGATGTGGGCCGGGCTCTCGCCGTGGCTGAACGACTTCGTGCATGGCGGCCACGGGCAACTGGTAAGCAACAGCCCGCAGTCTCTCGAGCCCAGCTATCCTGCCGACTGGTTTTGGACGGCTATGTTCGTTTCGACGGTAGCCATGCTTAGCACATCCGCGTGGTTTTTCGCGCACTTAGGCGATGAAGAACGCTGTCGGTCGATCCTGGACGAGATGAAGTCGGAGGACTGGGGAACACTCACCATCGGCCGCAACGGACAGATCGTGAAGATCATCGGACCGCACGCCTGAGGCTGAGCATGCCAGCCAGAAAACTCTCCGGTCGTGCACCGTCCGGCTTTCCGCGGGGAGGGCTTCGAGGGGAGTCCGCGGCAGGTGCTCCTCCGTCACACAGGCCGCGACCGAAAACCGCTCGCAGTTCCGGTAGTCCGAGTCCATGCACGCGCCCGCCAAGCCATTGGATAGGCTGAGGAAGATGAATATGGAAGGAAAGGGAGGAAACATGCTCAACATCCAAGCGACAGTAGTGCGTGCGCAGATCAACGTGGGGGATGCCGACACCCTAGTCAAACATCGCATGATGACACCAAATGCAGTCCTGCTCGTGGTGTTCGCTATCGAATTGATGCTCAAGGTCTTCTTGGCGCACGATGGGAAGAAGATCAAGAAGATACACCCGCTTGGAAAACTGTTCGACGATCTGAACGACGACACCAGGTCGTTAATCGAAATCGCGGCTCGAGGCCACCGCGTTTTTGATGTGAGGTCACTTCTTGAACAGCACGAGCATGCTTTCATGGAGTGGAGGTACGGAATGCTGGAGGAAGGCGCGCCGGGCAATAGTATTCCCTATAGTCAGTTTCGATGGACCTGCGACGCCCTCATTGACGTTTGGAGAAACATTGAAGTCTGGAGCAAGACCCATACCGCCGACATTCCGAAGTTGTAGGTCCGCGTAGCGTCGTGGCTTCGGGGTCGCTGCTACTTTGACTCGTGATCAGTTGGATGCGAGTCCCAATAAATCCGCCGGGACCCGGCCGTTATGCAATCGGTCCGGCCCGCGGGTGAATAGCCCACCCCGGACCCCCAGGCACCGGCGCAGATCGGCAGGTCTTCGGATGCGTCAGAGGGCATTTCCTGTGAATGATAATGTCCTTTATCAATCCCGTTCCCCTTAGATTCCGAGCCTTCACGCAGGGATAAAAGGGAAGGGAGCGCCCCCGGCTCGTATGGGTCCGGAACCGAATGCGTCCCCATGCGCCGCTAGCTGACCGCGGCGGACCTTAGAGCGATCACTAGATGCCCAACAGCGCCTTCGCTTCCTCCAGCCAGCCCAGATGGTGCAAGATCGTCAGCACCGCTGCCGCCGCTGACACTAAAGCGGCGGAGGTCGCTAGAAGCAATTTGAAAATCTTCCCAAACACACTCCCTTCCGCTCGGCCCGCATCAAAACCCACTGCACCCAGAAAAACGAACGGAATCCGGGTAAACCACAGGAGCCCGCGGAACAGCCACCAAAACGGATTGATCGTGCGGCGTAACGCTGCCGGACGATCCCTCTGATAAACACCATGCGTCCTTTCGATGAGGTCGACTGCATATTGGGGTTTTATATGGAATCTGTGCAACTCGAACAGGTTAGGAAACACGTGGAGTTGTTGCACGTGACCCCCGACTGCCGGCGGCGGCGTCCACGTGATGAGTTCGGATATGCCTCCCGCTGCGATGATGCGCCGAGCTTGGTCAAGCGTGCTGTTGATTCGTGGGCGCGCCTGCACAGCATCAGAGTTCTCTGTCCGGCCTTCGAGCATCCACTCGTACTTGCTGTTGTCAAAATATTTGACGACATCATTGCCGAATTCTTCCAAGACTCGGAGCCGCCGCGTGTTTTCCCATAGGGGGATGTTCCTGTATGAATTCATAATTTATGCCCCCTGAGAGCCGATGACCCGGACCAACAAGGAGTAAAGCCTCGCGACCATCCTATCGAAAACATGGACGCCACCGCGCTGCCGATCGCGCCGAAAAACCCCCCAATGATCGCAATGGACACGGTCCAGAGCCTCGCAGGATGTAGGCAAACCCACTGGGACTTCAGGAGCCGTCTGGGGCGGTATTTGGTCGGTCGCGGAGGTCGAACAGTGCCCGGTCGCGGGGGTGTTCGAGAATTTCATCCAGGTCCCGGAGCAAGAGTGTCCTGGACTCGGCGTCCTGATCGACGCGCTTTCAAGCACCATAGCGCCGACGAGGATTTTGCGACGGGTACGAGCGCGTGCGGATCAGGCCTTATGGCTGAGCCGCGGATTCGACAATCAACGTTTCGACGCGCGTCAAGCGTTCGTTCATGTCGTATACTCGTCCATCCATCGTTTCTATGCGCTCGCCCAAATTTTCGATTTGCGACTGCAAGGCGGCGAACTGAACTTGCGTTTGGGCTTGGAACATAAACATCAAGCCTGCAAGGGCAATTCCGACAGTAACGATAGGAATCCATTCCTTCATGGCTTGATCGTACCTTCGGGGCCATTTCTGGACAAGGGGATTCCTCCGATGGATTCGGATGTTCGTTCTCCGGGAAACGAACCTGGCGTGAGCGTCGATCTCCATCGAGGTCCATCCGCATACCTCCGAAACCGTCCTGAATTGCCGATCTCTGATGGCGGCATGATGTTGCGGTCCACGCCGACGTCGCCGGCGTGTTCAGACACTACATCTTGGGGCGACCTCGCGCCGACCGGCGCGGCTCGATGTCTTTCGGCCACAAGATGTGGCACCGGAGCGATCGGGCCGAAATCAGCCGCCCAGGATTCGATCTGAGCGCCGATCTCCGAAACACAGGACCCTACCTGCCTTCCAAACGGCATTCGCAACCGGACGGGCGGGTTCCGTGCGCCCGGAACGGGAACGGCGCGAGGGCCGGAGCGCGTTTCGGGATAGGGCGGCGCTCCTGGGCTACGGGACGAGCGTTGGGGCGGAATCTGTGGCGTGGACGGCGGCAGAACGGCCGCATCGAGCTTTTTCGGAATCAACGCCACCGTCCGATGACTTCCGGATTCACAGTCACGTACCCCGCCAGATTGCGGCCGTCGGCAATCTGACCGCTCACGTTGCTTTCGATGCGTGTTCCCCGCGCGATCGCGGCGGCCGTGGCGCCGCTGGCCTCGATCTCCTTGTCGAAGATAATCCCGAACAGGTGCATCGTTGCCATCATGACTTTGAGTCTCCTTTGGGGGCTTCGGCTTTGAAGCCAAGCCGAACTGCGCCCGGTCGCGTTCGAGGAAGCCAACCCAATCCCGCATCAGCGACAGTAGCACGGGCGCATTCAGGGCCATGAGCGCCACGACCGGATGCTCCGATCCGTCGGGAAACGGACTCGACAGATACCGCGCGGTCGAGGCCGCCAGGCCGAGGATAAAGAGAAACACGTGAGTCCATTTCATGGCCGATCATGCCTCCGGAATCCGAGCCTTCCTGCAAGGATCATTGTGACGGGAGCGACCCCCCAGGGGGAGGGCGGCCCTACGACCCCCGAGATGTGAAACAACAAGGGGGGCCAGGGACGCACGAGGCCCGAAAAAGGGGGGTCGCTCCCGTCACCGTACCCCCCTGCCGTCCGTGTCCGAGAACACGGGTCAGATGGCCGTAACCACAAGAAAAATAGAACGATACCGGACATCACAATTGTGAATTGATCGTGAAACAAAGACCCCCCGAGGTCATTCACACGCTGTTGCAGCTCCAGAAGTGTGAATTACGGGTCCGATTGCGGAGGGGCTGACGCCCGGTTTGTCGCGCCGGAAGGGCGCGCGGTACAGCTCAAGCAATCAGTGCGCCGGGGGCTCATACCGCCCCCGCTTAGATCCGAACTCCGTCCGGATAAATCCGCCGGGACCGCCATATCTCGAATGTGTTAATCCGGATTTTGTAGAGCAACGGTTTCGCGAGCAAGTCCTTCAATTCCAGGTAACGCAGGGAGGTCCGATGAAAGCCGCCGTAGCGTTCGGTCACCCTGGAATCGCCGGGGTCGATGGCCCTGGACACCTCGGCGTATTCCTCCCGCAATTCCGCCTCCCGCCGGCTCCCGGCCCGGACGCCCTCGCGATCCCGCGCCCACCCATCCAACACGTTTCGCGCGCGATCGTCGGCGTCGGGATGGACCGCGATGGCGGCGACGTGAATCTTGAATCCGCGCTTCCTCATTATCGACCAGACGTGTTCGTGCGCCTGGCCCCAGTGGCGCAATTCGGTGGCGGTGTCGTTGCCCGGATCGACGTAGACGAACGTGCTCTCGGTCCCGGCGGCGATCGGCAGTTTCAAGGGAAAATACCGGATGACGTTGCCGGCCGCTCCGCCGTAAATCCGTTGGGGCAAGCGGTTGAGCGGGACGCCGTAATGCGTGCAGAACGCGACCTTCTCATCCTCGGTCGGGAGCCAATGGAGGTCGGGGCGTTCGATGACGTAATCCAGCGACAGGAGCCGTCGGATATAGACGGCGGGATCGGCGAATCTCCGGTGGCGGATGTTGGGAATTTCCAACGCCCGGTAGATGCCCTTGTCGGTGATCCGACAGGCTCTCGTGCGGTTCTGGGGACGGATGACGGGAATGGGCTCTTCCACGGCAAGTTTCCGGGCCACGAGGCTCTGAACGAAGCGCGCGGCCTGTGGTGGATGAGCGTTGAAAAAAGCGGAGTACTGCGTGCGGGTGAACACCCCGCCGTGGAGGCAGACCATCGCGACCCACTCGGCGTGTTCCTGGCTCCATCCGAACGGTTCAAGGTCTTTTTCCCGGCCACGCAAATGAGGGATCATGGAATCTCGACGGGTCAGTCAGCGCCTTGAGGAACAGGCGTGTGGCCTCCAGGGCATCGCACAGCCCCGAGAGCATGAAGTCGATCGTGGCTCCGGTGGAATCGATGGCTCGGTAGAGATAGCGCCAACGGCCTTTGACACCTCCAACCCTCACACCGCAAGATCACCCAACCCGCCGGTAACAAAAACATTATAGTCGCGATGCCCCGATACAGCGGCTCACTTCCTATCAGACGGCGTGACTTGCTTGGCCCACATGGGGCAGACGGACGAAGTATCGGCCGCAACCCGCGGCCGCAACCCGCATCCCCAGGTAGCTGTGGATGAACTGTCGGCGCGCATCAGAAAACGCGGTTTGTTGAACGAGTGCCGAACCGCCAAGCGCTTGGTTTCTCGATGCACGAGCCGTTGGTTTTCAACCTCGCGGAACGTGAAGGTAAATTCTTTCAACCGCCTACTGAAGCCGTGGAAATGGACTGAAGAGAGCCTCGGTCGGTAGTGCCTCGGCGCTGTCTGGGCACGACCCACATCATCGACAGCTCGCACTCGGGAAACCGGACACGGAATCGACGCGTCATCCGCTGGAAGCATATTTCGATGGTCCTGCGATGGGCCCCCGCCTGGTTCCTGGACGCAGAGCAACGGTTCCGGAAGATCCTCGGATATCGAGATCTCTGGATGCTTTAGGCCAAGCTCAAAGACCGCGCCACCAGCGACAACTCGTAAAAGGTGGCATAATCGATGATTCGAATTGCCGCCTCAACGTTCAACTACATTCGGGACAGCTTCCGTTAACATGCAATTTTTACCAATGGAGGAGAGACCCTTGTATGGCCCGACTGACTGAGCAGGAACAACAAGAGATCATCCGCTTTATCGAAGCCGACAAGCCCCTGCCGGACAAGTATCGCTTTCTGCTGTTTCAGGACAAGCGCGAGGTGGAACTGGTCTGGAACGGCAAGACCAACGAGGTCTGCAACATCGTATTGCCTTTCCAGGTGATCGAGCAGGTGGACGAGCCGCGCGCCGAGAAGCCGGAAGAGACGGCGCTGCAAGCGGACCTGTTCGCAACCGATTCGCGGGGCCGCCAGCTCAAGGGCTGGACCAACAAGCTCATCTGGGGCGACAACAAGCTGATTCTGTCATCTCTAAAGAACGGGCCGCTGCGCGAGGAGATTGAAAAGCAGGGCGGCCTGAAGTTGATCTACATTGACCCGCCCTTCGACGTGGGCGCGGATTTCTCAATGGACATCGGGATTGGGGACGACACCTTCACCAAGAAGCCCAACATCTTGGAAGAGATCGCCTATCGGGATACCTGGGGCAAGGGAGCGGATTCCTTCATCGCCATGATCTACGAACGGCTGGTACTGATGCGCGATTTGCTGGCGGAGGATGGCAGCATTTATGTGCATTGTGACTGGCGGGTCACCGGATTTCTCCGGATGGTATTAGACGAAATATTCGGTAAGGACAGGATAATTGGAGAGCTAATTTGGAAGCACCAAATCATGGGGGGAGCACACGGTCGAAGGCTCCCAAAGGCACATGAGACAATCCTTTGGTTCAAGAAAACGGGCGCATTCAAGATCAATGAAGAATCTCCAGAGGTAAGGGTTCCTTTCAGTGAGTATGTACGATCTTCCATGCAACAGGACTCAGAGGGACGGGCGTTTTACACCAGAAGAAGAATGAGTCGGAAGGCAACGGATGCTGAAAGGGAGTCAAAAGCTCACACAATCACATATGTTGATGATCCAGAAAAAGGAACGTTGGCGTCGGATGTATGGGATGATTCGCTTTGACAACGTAAAAAGGACCCACCCCCTGGTTAATGGTTTGTAAGTGATTCCGCCGTCGAGGCTGCGGGAAGTGTGGGAGCCGAAGGCTTCCAAGCCCCTGTGGGAACGCGCTGGCTTTGCAGCGGGTTTCCATGGGGGCGGCACTGTCCACAGCCGGCCGCGCCCGCGGTTTTCACGCGGATCCTCCGGCGGACCGGGGTTTGTTCTTCCGTTTGCTGGCGGCGCCGAGACTGTCGGTAAACCGGATACTTTCCCAATCGAACTGGTGAATGGCGCAGTGATGGGTCAGCCGGTCCAGCAGGGCTGCGGTCAGTGCGGCGTCACCGAAGACGCGGGTCCACTGTGCAAACGGCAGGTTCGATGTGACGATCAGCGAACCCTTTTCGTAGCGGTCCGAGAAGACCTGAAACAGCAACTGCGCCCCCTCGGCCGAGAACGGGATATAGCCGACTTCGTCCACGATGAGCAGCTCGAAGCGGGCCAGCTTGGCCAGGCGCCGGTTCAGTTGCCGTTCCTCGCGCGACTCGATCAAGGTGTTGACCAGTCCGGCGGCCGTGGTGAACCCGACGCGGTAGCCCCTCCGGCAGGCTTCCACGCCCAGCGCCGTGGCGGCATGGGTTTTACCGGTTCCGTGCTTGCCCAACAGGACGACGTTCTCGTGCCGGGTAATGTAGCCGCACTCGGCATAGTCGCGAACCTGGACCGCATCGAGCACCGGCCACTTCTTCAGGTCCGTGGTCTCCAGGGTCTTGAGCAGTGGGAACCGGGCCTCCCGCAGTCGACGCTGGACCTGATTGGCTTGCCGCTGTTCCAGCTCGCGGCTGGCCAGAGCCAATAGAAAGCCGACGTAACCCTCGCCGGCTTCTTTGGCCTGCCGGGCGTGTTCCCGCCACTCCCGCACCATGGCCGGGAGCCGGAGTTGCCGCAGTGCGTCGTCGAGAACGATCTCCTGACCCGGAGTCATCGCACACCCCCAGTCAGGAGACGGTCGTATTGATCCAGATCGGCCCCAGCGATCGTCAGGTCGGTGATACCGGGCATCAACCCGGACTCGAGCGGCGCATGGGATCGAGTCGGCGTGTCCTCCCGCATCAGAATGTGCCGCACCGCGTCCAACTCGATACAGTGGGCATCGAGTGCGCCCTGGATGGCCGATGACACCCGATCCAGATCCCAGTCCTGGTGGAGTTGCAGGATGCCGATGAACTCCCGGGTGCCCCGGCTGTACCCATGCCGATCCCGCAACCGCTCCAGCGCGGTTTCGTAATGCGCCGGCCACTGGGGCCGCCACTGCCGGATCGGCCGGGCACTCTCAAACGAGGCCACCTTCCGGCGGATCAACTCCAGGTAGTGCAACGGATCGATCCGCCAGTCGCTATGACCGAAGGCGCGGTCATGTTCGGCCACCTTCTTCTGGTCCGCGTAAAAGCTCACCCGGTCACAGCCGATATGGGCCCAGAGCCGGCGTCCCACATAGGCGGTCGGCACCGAATACCGGTTCGAATCCACCTGGGCGGTCTGATACGGGCTGATCCGGACTCCCACCACCTTCGTGTTCTCGAACCGCGTGCCGGGCAGTGCCAAGAGGCGTTCTTGCTCCACCGCGTGCCGCTCCCCGATCGTGCGATCGTCGGACCGGCCGCGGATCCGCCTAAGGTCGTCGGCGCCGCAACGTTCCAGCAACTGCGCGTTCAACTCGTCGAAGTCGGCCACCTCGGGCACCGGCACCAGGAAGTTCCGGCGTGCAAAGCCGACCAGGCCCTCGACACCGCCTTTCTCCTGGCCCCGCGCCGGATTGCAGAACCGTGCTTCAAACGTGTAGTGCGCCCGAAACGCCGTGAACCGCGTCTGTTCCACCCGGCCCTTCCCGCGCAGAACCTGTTTCACGGCGGTTTTCAGGTTATCGAAGACCAATGTCGGGAATACCCCGCCGTACCAGTCGAACCCACGGATGTGACCGTCCAGGAACATCTCCTGCCGTTCCCACGGATAGGCCCGCACAAACGCCTTGCCCGAGTACCGGGATCTCATGCAGAACAACTTGACCTGACGGTCTTCACCGTTCATCCGGACCCAGGCCGTACCCCAGTCCACCTCGGCTTCACGGGCGTGTTCCGGGTCCAGCGGCACCACAGCGCCGGTCTGGTTCCAGCCCAACCGTGTCTTCCGTTCCCGAACCCAGCGGCGTACCGTCGGCTCGGCTCCGGTAAATTCATGCTCCTCCACCAGACGTTGCCACACCCGGTGCGCGGTGTGGCGTTGCTTGACGGGCCGGTCCCGGTCCGCCTGGAGCCACGCTTCTACGATCCCGGCGACCGGGTCCATCACCGGACAGGCGGGCTCCTTCTCCCGCCGATACCTGGGCTCCTGTCCGGCCAATACTTTCCGGACCGTCCGTCGCGTGTGCCCGGTCTCCCGGGCGATCTGTCGAATGCTTTTCTTGTAAACCCGATCTGCGGTTCTGATCAACTCGTACTGGTCCATCCCTATCAATCCTCGCCTCCCACTCGCGTGCCTGTTCATCCAGTTCACGCTTCCGGGGAGGCTATCAGGGGTGGGTCCCTTTTCCTCGATCAGAGCCCCGTTTGGTGGGTCCCTTTTACGTTATCGAAATCATCTTGAAGAAGCGCCACGAACATGCGGGTTTCTTCAAGCGCAACGAAGCCCATATTGTGAAGGCTGGAATCGGCGTCGCTGCTGGAATCTTTGGATACTTGATCCGGCTTCTTCAGGAGTAGGCGTTAATATCTACCGCGACGGCCCGTAATCCCTCCCCGGCCCGGGCCGGAGAGCCCTTCCCCACGCGTAGCAGCCAGGGGGTCGGGGCGCACCACGGATTGAGGACTGTCGGATCGGTACGCCACGGGGCTCTTGCGCTACCCGAGACGCCGTCCACGAAGGACTAGGTGAAGAGTATGAAACCTGATGAAGAGTTGGCACCTCCGGCGGAACCTGGCGTGTCCTCGATAAAGAGATGGTTTGTCGTAGCTAGCAGCCTGTCGGACTTTCGGCGTAAGTCCTTTGTTTTCAACGACAGCTCTTTTTGACCCGAAACGGTAAATACAGTCATATGAATGACTTAGGTTTTTGATTCGGTGTTAGTCCGACAGGCTGCTAGGGATTGGGACGACCCTGATCCCGTTGAACGACACTGGGTCACATCCCCGGAAGAAGCGGCGAAAATGTCCTCCTCACGGTGGGGGGGGCCTTCCCGCCAACTCCTGGTCTTGCAGCTTGGCTGGCCCCGCGGACACCGATTGGTTCCGGGTGGGCCGGACCCGCCCGGAACGCAGTTCGATGTGTTCCCGTTGGATGAATCCTCTACGATCTCCGACGTGCTGAAGGCGGAGAAGATAAGCGTTAGGGGCAAGTGGTGGGTAGCTGAATCATTGTCGAAGAAACCTGCGTAATCACAGCATGCAAAGAAGAGATCACGTCACGCATCGCTCGCCGACGATTTCTTGAAGGCTTGCGGGCGCTGACCACTTCTCGGATCTGCCAGCACTGTCGGCGCCCGACGATCTTCTTTGCCCTTCCATTCTCCGGCTCATATCCGTATCCGTTCGACCTCGTCGAGGGAGATCTGGTCCAAGCGTCGGTCGTAGAGGCCGGTCGTGCGCGCGCTTTCGTGGTTGGCCATCTGCTGGGCGATTTCCAGCTTGCCGCCGTTGCGCAGGTATTCGGTGATGCCGGTGGCCCGGAAGCTGTGGCAACCGATTTTGGTCTCGATGCCGACACCGCGATGCTGGACCGTTTGCTCCATCATGGTCACATCCTCAAATGCGGACCACGGAGTTGGCGGACTAAAACGGGCTTGCCCAGCCCCTCCAGAAGGGGTAAAACTACCACCGTCCCGGACCATCCCATTGGCCGGGTTTGCGGTCTCCGTCGTTGGCCGGGTTTGAAGTGACCACTGAGGTGAGTAACGCCAGTGAGTTGGCTCACACTGTTAGCGCAACGGCTATTGCTGTGCACACTGGACTACCTGGCAGGCCCTGAAAACGGCTCAGATCGAACGCCACAGGCAGCGCCTACGGTTCTGAGATCTAATTGGAGATCGGAGGACAAGTGCCGACTCCCGTGAGTCCGAACGACTGGCAGAGACAACACACTCACCACTCGTTGTTCAGGGAGAAGCTCATCGACCATCTCCTGATCGGCGAGTTGCTCATGTACTCCTGGAGGAACCGTGATTGTTCGTTGGAAATCTCCCGTCCTGAGGTGGACCGGGCCGGTTACGATCTCGTAGCCGAACACGGAAGATGCCTGCGACACATTCAACTGAAGGCGGCGAGAAAGGGTTCAAAGACAGCGAAACAGAAGGTCCATGTCGCCTTGGCTGAAAAGCCCTCCGGGTGTGTTGTCTGGGCATTTCTCGACGACGATTCGTTGACGCTCGGACCGTTTCTTTTCTTCGGGGGACGGCCCGGACAGCCACTCCCCGACTTGAACTCGTTCAGCGTATCGAAGCACACGAAGGGGGACGCTCAAGGAGTCAAGGCGGAACGACCCAACCTCCGAAACGTTCCAAAGGGACGCTTCAGGCGTCTCGACACGATAGAGGAACTGTGGTTGGCGCTATTCGGGAACACGTAACCGCACGCCTAACCCGATCATGACCGTGCCATTTTTGGTGCGCGCCAGTGGTCAGTCGTTTGCCAGCTCCTGCATATGTTCTCCAAATGCCTTGGATATCATTATCTTCGGAGTAGCCCTTCTTTATGAGGGCGGCCTCTTTCTCCTTTTGGATTGCAATTGGATCTTCCTCCAAGAACGCCTCGCAGTAGGCTTGGAACTCTGGTTCTTGATGGAGCAGGACTACATTGTTGCCTAGAGTCTTTGAAATTTCTTCTCTGATGAGGGTCGTCAGCCCTTCGGCACTGGCTCCCGTTCCTGTGCCTTCCAATTTATTGACGACCCTACCAGTGATCCGGTCGGCCATCGATTCCAGCATCGTTTTGTTGTCGACGAAGAACTTCTGAAATTCTTCTTGGTCGAATTCAATCAGTTCGATTGCAGTTTCTCGGCATGGGTTATTCACATATGAATTCAGCAGTCTTACGAGATCGTTTGGGAAGACTCCACCCGAAAATGTTTGTGTTAGTAGGTCTTTTGCAAATTCGAAGTCGCAGTTTGAGAAAATCTCGTTCCAATATCTTTTTTTCTTTAACCCAAAAAGATCCATTGATCTTCGTCCTAGCTGGCTGCGGCCCGTCCGGTGATGGCCTCGCGCAATCCTTCGAGCAACCCTTCGAGCTTCGCTTGACTGTGTTCCAACCGCGCCACGCGATCGGATAGTTGCTTCATGTCGTCTCGCAGCCGCCCTATGTCTTGCTGAATGTCTTGCCGCAGACCCCGGCTACTCGTGAGGATCAGCCCGGCTATCGCTATACCCACCCCGAAAATAGCCATCATTTCACCGCTCATGCGTCCTCCAAATCAGTCGGCCCATTCTCCCACACCACAAGACAAGAAACACAGAGAACTATCGGTCGACGTCATAGTCGTGGCTGCGCGTCCTGCTTTGCTGGATCAGGCTCTCGATTCGCCCTCAACACGGTCGAGAATCCTGGAATCGCCGTGGTTGATGGCCCTGAATGCGCCCGTGCTACTGTGGCTGATACGGGGTTTGGATGGCTTCCTGGAACGCGACGGGGCGGAGTGCGACCTGCCCCCAAGGGAGGATTCCCAATGAAGACTGTGATTTTATTTTGCGCCTGGTGGAACCGCCCGGCGCATGCCCATTGTCACGACGCCGGCGGAATTTGACGAATGTCTCGACAGCGGCTTGCCGTTCGAGGCGGACGAAGACCTGGCCGCAAAGATGGGATTCTTCCCGACCACCGAGGACGTGATGAGCGACGACGAGTTCTTCGCACCACCCGATCCGGACGAACCGGACGCGGATTGGAGAAGGTGTCCCAATGCTGAAAGGAGTCTACGCAGGCCGGAAGCACTACCGACAAATGTTCGCCATGCTGCTGGCACGTACGGTGTATAGCGGCTCGGTTTTCGTACTTCCGGACAATATCGCCGACGCTTTGGCCCTGGCGGGGGTGGTGGGGTTTTCGCAACGCCGTCCGCGCTCCAAGTTTTCGGGTAGAATCGGGGGCCGTGGAACTTCTCAATGCAGCTGTTCGCAACCCTGACCATTGCGCTTACGGTTGTGCTCGCGGTGCTGATCTGCGCGGCATGGGATCGGATTAACCCCGCCCCGGAAGATGTGGACATAAAGATTCGGTTCGAGTGGGTAAAACACGATGACTAGGGCCCCGTCCTTGAAATATACACCTCCCGCCCCACAGTCTTCGGTTCCCTCTGTCGGGTTCCGGTACTGGATTTATGACGATCCGCCGTCGAATCGGGCGGCGCTACACCGAAGCGATTGCGGGCACTGTCGAGACGGAAGGGGGATAAAAACGAGTTGGGGCCGCGAGTGGCTGGGGATTATTGGATAGGCCCCTTTAGTGAGCGGCCCCTTGCGGTCTACGTGCTCGAACATCTCGGGCGCAACAAAGCCGAGTACTGTGGGCATTGCAAGCCGTGAAGCGCCTCGCGGCCCGATCGATCCAGGACGAACGCCGGAACCGATCCGCGGCCAGGTACGGGCCGATCGACGCGGGGACGAATTCGATAGTCACGTACCGCCCGGGCCCGGGTGAGACACGCCGCCGCGGGTGGACCTTCGGCGCAACCGTGACCTCACGGTCGGGCCGAACGAACACTGTCACGTCATTTTGATCGCTCATGCGTCCCCGCTGGTCGTTTGTCCAATGATACCGCAGGGTCGGGCGATCCCGGTCCAGGGGAAACCGCCGGCGATCCGCCGTTCCGATCGACGCCGCGCCCGACCCGGAGCGATCCCGCCAGGACCTCGACCAGGTGAGCGACGCGCCTGGGGCGATCCGGCCCGTTGCCGGTGATGCCCGGTTCTCAGACCTCGACGCGCCCGGATCGGCGAAAACGAACCGATTTCCGCTCAAACCGCCCGCGGCGAAGTCTCTGTCTTCCGGTTGTAGCGCCGCCCGCATGATCGGCATTTGTATTTCCCGAACGTGACCACGCCGCCTCGGTGGTCACTTCAAATCCGGCCAAGGATGGTCACCGCAAAACCGGCCAATGGGATGGCCCGGGACGGTGGTAGTTTTACCCCTTTGAGAGGGGGCTGGGGTGGGGGTGCGTCTGGCAGCGCCATGATCTGGATTTCCTAACCCTCTCGACCTTCATTTAGCTGCTCCGGCCCTGCCGTAATTTCCTTACACGTGCCTCTGTCGATCTCCCAGCATTGACGGAACGTTTCAGAACGGTCCGAGCTGAAGCGCGCCTCATATGAGTGAACAGAGCTGATTGTCGAAACGTTGAATTCGAAAGATTCACCGCGTGCCAAGGAGTTCTTCGCCGCGACTGTCTGATTTTAGTTAAAGTGACCCCCGGCAAAGCCGGGGGCTTATTTTTGTGAGCCCCTCAAAGGGGCATATTCAGGAGCCGCCTGAAGGCGGCTGGTCCGACCACGCCATGTTCAGCTGTTCAAGGCGTTGGTCCTCTTTCTCCTGATCGCGGATGTACTGCCTCACCATTTCCTCGTCCAGTCCCACCGTGGACACGAAATAGCCCCGCGCCCAGAAACTTTCTCCGGTGAAGTTGCGTTTCCGACCCATCAGGTTCCGCGCGATCGAAATCGCACTCTTCCCCTTGATGAATCCCACCACGCTGGACACCGCATATTTCGGCGGAATGCTGATGCAAATGTGCACGTGATCCGCCATCAAGTGCCCCTCCACGATTCGGCTCTCCTTCTGCCTTGCCAGTTCGTGAAATACCTCTCCCAACCGCTGGCGGATCACTCCGAATATCCTCTTCCGTCGGTACTTCGGGATGAACACCACGTGATACTTGCAGTCCCATTTCGTGTGCGATAGGCTCTGGTAGTCTTTCACTTGTCCTCCTTGTTCGAAAGTTGCCGCTTTCCAAGGAGGACTTTCTTCTTTACTGCTTCACTCGGTCAAACCTTTGCGAGTCTCCCCGGCAGAGCCGGGGGTTTACCTATGGGAATTACGATTCAACAGTTCTATATCTTTCGCATGGCCCCCTTTGTTTTCGACTACCCACACCCACCAATCCGTGGATGAAGCGAGTCTAAGTGCGAGACGGGGTATGGAATACTGGTAGTCTGTTGTTACTTGCTCCTGTAACAATTCAGTCTGCTTGCCGAGTTGTTTCCGTGTAAGAGTTAGTTCCTCGCGCTGAAGGCGTAGTTCTGTGGACTGTAGGAGATACCCGTATACCAACCAACCGAAAGCCAGTGGTGTGAAAACGCCTGCGAGGAAGTCTCCCAACTCGTTGAGGTTGCCTTCCCTTAAGAGATCCCAAGCATCGTTACCACGAAGAAAAAGAATCGCGGCGATGTAGAGAATGGTCAGTGCACCCATCGCGGAAATGCCAGTATGCTTCATTCACTTCCCCTTCTTGACCCATCCCCGCGCCCCCCGTCCACAGAGACTCGGACTCCGGCCGCGCCGCGGCCGGAACCGTCCGCTCTGCGAGCGGCGCAGGGGGATCGGCCTGTGGAAAGTGCCGCCCCCATGGAAACCCGCTGCAAAGCCAGCGCGTTCCCACAGTGGCTTGGAAGCCTTCGGCTCCCACACTTCCCGCAGCCTCGACGGCGGAATCACTTACAAAACATTAACCAGGGGGTGGGTCCTTTTTACGTTGTCAAAGCGACATGTTTCAGCCTTCAGTGAATTTGCCGAAATCGAGGGGTGCGTTGACAGTTTTGGTGGTCCCTATTTCAGAGATGGCATCGTAGAGAAACTGTCGCGCTTTGACCAAGTTGGGCAGGACGTCTGACGGCAGGCTAAGGGAATGCTGTGCATACCGGAGCACATAGTCCGTTACTAAATCTGCTTGGTTGAAAATTGACAAGGCATCTGTGGAGGTTTCCTGCCGGGCCTTTCCAAAGGCACGTTCGTCGATATGTTCGAACGCGTTCCGAATTGCGGTTGCGTGTTCTTCGAGGCTTATCAAATCGGGATGCACGGACGTTTTAGTCTGGATTTTGTCGCCCGCGTTTATAATTATCGTGATTGCTCGGCTGAGAGCAAGACACATCGACTCTGAATTTGATAGTGCGTTGAAGAGTCGATTCCGCCTTTGTATACTACGTGGCTCCGGAAGGACCTTCAATTCGTCAAGGACCTGAACGCAGAGCTCGTGAGCTTGGTCAAGTCTGCGAGCTGTTGCCAGTATGTAGTGAAAGAATGCTTCGCTTTTAGCTGGAGGCATTTGCAACCACGTCCAGGCTGTATTGGTGATTGCTGCGTATCCAGTAGGCTGAACTTCTGAATACTTGTCTACGTCTTCTAAAGTTATCCTGAGGTATCCCTCGGGGAATATTAAGCTGTCCCCCTCGCTGAGTTGAATACCTTCTCCGTTGTCAGGTTCTCCGACACTGAGTGTTCTTGCGTATACTTGGTTGCCATTTCTGCCCGCTGGTATGATTCGGATTCCTACCATGAAATCAGTGATTCCCGTGTTGGGACCCAGATTTAGGCTAATATGTGTGATTGGGTCCATAGACATTTTGGATTAACTCAGCTGTGCAGTACTAATCGCTTTTTTCTTGGTAATACCTGGCTACCGCACCCCGATCCGCCGCTTGGCGCTCCGTGTACCTGGTCGGCATCTTTGAACTCCTCCACCGTCCTGCGGTCATCAGCGCCGGAAGTTCGATGCCGCTCTTCACCAGGTCCTGGGCCCGGATTCGTGTGCCTGGGTCGTGAATCTCGCGTATCCAGAACGATCTTTTGTCGTGATTCTCCCGTCCTGGCGCCCTCCGGCTCAACATAACACCGCAACGGCGACATTCCGGTCGTGCGTCGACTATCGACCACGCCGGCGCAACAACGTCGGTGATCCGGACCGCCGTGAGTTCATCGTCGCGAAGTTGCTCTTAGACAAGTTCCAATCGCACTTCACGCTGGACAGCCCTAGCTGCTTTCTGAAGGGTGGCCAGAGTGACGGAATCGTTTTCAGGGTCGAGCAGGCGATGGAGTTGAGAGCGGCTCGTCTTCATGCGACGCGCCATCGCAGTCTTTGACAGGCCGCTATCGCTCATCGCCGCCTCGACTTGGCGAGCCAGCACGCGCTTGATGGCAACGGCGGTGACCTCCTCGTGGGCACCTTCCTCGCGCAGCCAACTATCAAAGGAGCTGCCAATATTTTTTTTCTTCATCGTTCTTCTCCCTTCTTGCGTTTGAGCGCCAAATCGATCTCTTTCTGCGGCGTCTTCTGGCTCTTCTTGATGAATCCGTGCAGCAGGATCATGCGGCTCTCATCGACGCAGAAGACGACACGCGCGATCTTACCTCCGGTCAGGCTACTGCGTACCTCCCAGAGGTCGCGTCCCAGCGAGCGCACCAGCGGCATACCGATCGGCCAAGAAAGCTCAACATCCTTGATGTCTTCGCCGATGATCTTCCGATCGGCTGGTTTGAAACCCTGCAGCCACTCGCGCACGGGTTCCCGGCCGCTATCGGTACGGTAGAAGTATGCAGGCAGTCGCTTGAGTTTCTGAGCCACGGTCAATTGTGCCAAAAATGGTACATGTTTTCAACGGGAGAGGCGGCATGAAGCAAAAGAAAGCCGATGCGATCACGGGGCAGCCCCCGGTGGCTCCCGCTGCCCCAGTCCCTGGCGGACGCACTTAAGTCACGAACCGGGGCTGTTGCTAGAAGAGCAGGCCAGCTTGACCTCTTCGAATTGATGTTCGAGGACTCGACAGCGGAAGTGACAAGCGAGTCGAGAGTGAGAATCGCCAGGAGCGAGCAAGCTATCCCCCACGGGCGCGATTCGCGTTTTCGATGAGTTTGAGGGAATGTAAGCCGTACTCAAACAGAGCGGTGAGTTGAAAACACGCCATCCGGTGTTGCCGATCACGAGAAACCGCGGTTTTTTGAACACGCGCCGACCGATCAGGCAGTGGGTGGCATCTGAACTTTGGATCGGAGATAGGGCAGGTAACCTGGGGGGAGCCGTTGCTGAAGGAGTTCCTCAACGACGGGGAGATAGTAGGCGAGGGAGCGGATGGGGGGCAGTGGCGGACGATCGGTTGGACGGCAAAGGCGGCGGGCGGAGGCCAGCAGGAGAGCGGCTTCGATGAGGTCGAAGCCGATGGACCGGGCGTGGAGTTGAGCGGCGAGGAGGCGGTCGGCCCGACGAGGTCGCGGGGGAGTGCCGGGCATTTGAGAGTAGAGGGTCAGGACGGTCCGGGAGTAGGTGTCCAGATCCGGGATCATTTCTGTTTCCTGCGGCGGCGGTTCGCCTCCTGCTGGCTTTCGTGGACGCGATAGCTTTGGCCTTCCAGAACGGTGACGTCGGCGTGATGGGTGAGCCGGTCCAGGAGGGTGGCGATACAGGTGGCGTTGGGAAAGACCTGGTTCCAATCGGTGAAGCCTCGATTGGTCGTCAGGAGAATCGACCGGTGTTCGTAACGGCGGTTGACGACCTCGTAGAGCAGGTCGGCGGCATGATTGTCGTAGGCCAGATATCCACATTCATCGATGCACAGGAGTGCGGGGCGGGCATAGGCCTGGAGTTTGAGGCGGAGGCGGTGAGGGGAATCGCACTGCAAATCGCCGAGGAGTTCCGATGCGGTGCGGAACAGAACCGAGTACCCGGCCAGGACGGCGGCGTGGGCGATGTTCTTGGCGATCATGGTCTTGCCCAGGCCATTGGCGCCGATCAGGATGAGGTTGCGGGCTTCGGGAATGAAGTCCAGGGTGAGGGCGCGCTGGATCGTGTCGCGGTCGATGGTCTTGGGCCAGTTCCAGTCGAAGTCGGCGATGGTTTTGAAACGGCCGATGCGGGAGCGCTGGAGACGGCGGTCCAGACTACGCTGGGCGCGATGCTGGCCTTCGATACGGGCGATCTCTTCCAGAATGATGCGCGGGGACCATTGGGATTTGGTGGCGCGGGCCAGAAAGTCATCCAGGGATTGGGCGATGGCGCGGAATCCCAACCGATGCAGTTGGGAGTGCAACTCATTGTTCGGGTTCGGGTGTGTCGAGGCGAGAGAGGTCATCGTAGGTCTCCGCATGATGGGGTTGAACGTGAATGCCGGCCAGATCGGAGCGGGAAGGAGTGACCCGGACCTCGGGCCGGCGCTTCTGGGACCGCCAGCGTTTCTGAAGGATGAAGGCCACCGAAGCCGCGCGCGGCGTGTCCTGTTCTAGCGCTTCGGCAACGGCGGCCCGCAACTCCGATGCGCCATAGTCGTCGAGCAGGCCCAGCAGGAGGCGGCTCTGGCGCTGAATGGATTCGCCGCGCCCGAAGGCGGCCTGAAGCAGGGGCTCGGTTTCAGGCACGGCCGAGGCGAGGCGGCTGCCGGAGGTGGAGCCCTGGGCTTTCCGTTTTTCAGCCAGCAGCGCGTCCTGATGCGCCGGATCGACAATGAGTTGGTGGCGGTCGTACGACCGGCGGTGGGCGGCCACTTCGGTCATGCCGTCCAGGATGCGCACCCGCGTTTGGGACGCCACCAACGTCAATGGATGGCCGATGAGCCGGTGCGGAATCGAGTAGTCGTTGAGATCGAAACGGACATAGATCGTCTTACCCGATCGGACCGGCTGGATCCGGTCGGTATCGAATGGGTGCGCCGGTAACGACATCGGAAGCGGTTGTTCCTCCTCGAAGGCCGTCGCCACGGTCCGGTCCTCCCCGCCGGGCTATGGCCGGCGATGGGCCACCTCATCGCGCCACGCCCGGGCCTGGCGATTGAAGTCCTCCAGGGTGGTGAATGGCCGGGCCGCGAAGTAGGAATCCCGTACGTACCGTATCGCTCTCTCGACGCGTCCTTTTTGATTGCCCCGCACCGGCGCGACCGGACGCGGTTGACAGTGATAGTGGGCGGCCAGTTCGAGCAGGCGTGGATGAAAGCGGATCGGATTCCCGTGCCGTTCCAGCACCGCGCTGCGGAGATTGTCGTACAGCACGATTCGGGGAACCCCGCCCCAATCGGCAAACGCATCGACATGGCCGCGGAGGAAGTTCTCCAGCGTCTGGTCGAAGAAGAACTCCAGAAACAGGGCGCGCGAGTGCGACAGGGTCAGCACGAAACAGGACAACCGGCGGCGGGCCGAACCGATCCGGACTTCCCCGAAGTGGGCCCAGTCGGCCTGGGCTTCCTGACCTGGAAAGCTGCGTAACCGCAGGAAGGCTTCACGCGGTTCGGGCCGCAACCGCGCAACCGAACTGGCCCGGACGTGCATGGCCTCGGACTACCAGGACTGCGGACGGTAAAAGTGACCGGGCGCTGTTCGGCCTGGCTCCAACGGCTTCCGTTGCAATCGCCAGAGTATTGTGTTGGGGTGCCCATGGACGAGATATTCTTCATAGCCGTCCGCTGTTTCCCGCGATGGGCCCGGAGGTGGAGTGTATGAGACGCAGGAGTTTGCGACTGGTCCTGAGCGCGAGCGTCCCTACGGCAATCTATCTGGCGATGCGTATTATCGCCTACCCGGACTGGCCTCCGCCGGGAGGCGATTTGTGGTCTCTGCTGGCCATACTGTTCATGGCGCCCGGTTACTTGATCTTGGTCCCTTTCATGCTTCTTGTTGGGCTGGGCGGAGCGCATGAGTATTGGTTCTGGGGGCAGGGCGCGGCCTCGTGGGGGTTCTGGGCGGTATCGCTCTACCTGGGCCTCAGTCTCTACTACCAGATCAGGGGAGACAATAACTCGGCAACTGTTGCCGTCGATTTGTCGGGGGCGAATCGCGAGCGGATGCACGAGACCTCAACAGAGGCCGGTCAGTTTCTTGGCGATTTGGCTCGCTACGCACTCTTTGGCAATAGCCGTTCGCAGTCCGAAAGGGACAAGGGCGAAACGCCGCGCGAGCGGGCCGGCTTGCAGGTCGAGATCAAGCGGGCCAAGCTCCCGCGCCGGGGCCGCCTTCTGGCGGGATTGGCGGCCGGAGCAATCGGCGTGTTTGTCTTCTGGTTCGGACTGCTGAACCTTCGCCCGATAGTGCTCTGCACTCGATGGGACACAATGCCTGTGAGGATATATGAATTGGCCCCGGTCGAGACCGTCGTCCGGTGTCTGCGCTGGGGGGCCGACCCGAACAGGCGGGACGAGTTGGGCAGAACGCCCCTTCACGAGGCGGCGGGGAACGAAGATGCTCTCGCGACGGTCACCGCGCTCATCGAAGCGGGCGCCGATCCTAACGCGCGTGACGTCGAGGGTCAGACGCCCTTGCACACGACCGCTTGGTTCGATCCTGACGCGGCGGTGATCGCCGCGCTCATCGACGCCGGGGCCGATCCGGTCGCACGTGCCGACTCTGGATCCACGCCTCTGAACTATGTCGTTTACGAAAGCACGGACCCGGCGGTGATCGCCCTGTTCATCGACGCCGGGGCCGATCCCAACGTACGGAACCAGTTTGGCGTCATGCCGTTGCACTCGGCCAAGAATCCCGCCGTGATTGCCGCGCTCATCGACGCCGGCGCCGACCCGAACGCACGGAACCAACAGGGCCATACGCCTCTGCACCGGGTGAGTCGTAGATTCCGGCCTCGTGAAGCGGACCCCGCCGTGGTGACTGCCCTCATTGCCGCCGGCGCCGACCCGAACGCGCGCGTCGAGCCTGACGCCGCCAACAGGACGGCACCTTCCGACTGGGCCAACGAAGAGTACGGGTATCCGGGCGAGACGCCCCTCCACAGGGCGGCCAGGGTCATCGAAACTCCCGCCGTGATGACTGCCCTCATCGAGGGTGGCGCCGACCCGAACGCACGCGATGACAGCGGTTCGACGCCCTTGCGCCTGGCGGTTGCACACACCGAGAATCCCGCCGTGGTGACTGCTCTCATCGCAGGCGGCGCCGACCCGAACGCACGCGATGACAGCGGTTCGACGCCTTTGCGCCTGGCGGAGGACAACGGCAATCCCGCGATGCTCGCAGCCTTCATAGACGCCCGTCCATAGGCCTGCGGAAGGTTTAGGTATGACTTATCGCCGAGTATGGCTCGTGAACAGTGTGGCGTGGTGCTGCTTCTGGATTGCTGTCGCCGCCGTGAGCGTTCCTTACGTTGACGCCCCGATACAATTCGAGGTTCCAGTTTCGGTTTTCAGCTTTGGGGATAGAGCCGTCCCTCCAGAGTCAGAGTTCATTGTGTTGTTCCCGTTTGCCGTGGTTTTCCATGCGCCGTCCTACTTCCCGCTCCTGGCTCTATCTAACCTTTTATCAACGCACTATGGGCTCACTTGGAATCACAGGATCGGGAGCTTGTCGGTCGGAACGTACGTTCTGCTATGTACGATGATCCTATCGTTTCTGCAGTGGTACCTCCTTACGATGTTGGCCAACAGATTAGTAGGGGTCGCTCGCGGACGACGCGGTACCCGTGGCGCGTGATCGCCGGGGAGATTTAATCGTCGTTGATCACTGGACAAATGAACTCTGACTCTGGAGCAACAGGTGCTTCTGATATTCTTTTAAGAGAGCCCGCCGGGAGCTCTGGGCGAAAGCCAAAAATCCCGGCGCCTCTCTTCATCTTCCCCGGTGTCGTCGGTGTGACGGGCTCGACGCGACACCTCAAACCCTCACCGCGACCCTGGACGGCCTCCCGGTCGATCGCGGCGCCGATCGCTCGCTGAGCGAAGCCTCACGGCCCGCCTGGACGCCGGCCGCGGCCGGAAGACGGGCCATTGACCCGTTGACGGGGGGCTTGAAAGATGCGCGATAATTGCACTTATGAGGCATCTTAAGAATCCGGAGCAACGCCCGAAGCCGCCATACCGGGGGCCGTTCTGGTTCACGTGCGGGCATCGAAGACCGATCCGGCCGGAGACCGGACCGATATCCGCATGGCAAAGAACGAAACCACAGCCGCCCTCGAGGCGATCCGCAACGGGGCCGATGATTCCGCGCCCGTCTTCGGGTTGACCCCCAGCCAGATCAACCGCCGGATTCAGGCCGCCGCCACCGCCGCCGGGATCGATGGGATATCCGCCCACAGCTTCCGGGTCGGACTGGCCAGCGAACTCACCGCCCGCGGGGCGTCGACCACCGAAACCATGCTTGCGGGCGGCTGGTCGACCGCCCGCATGGTCGCCCACTGCTCGGCCGGCGCGAAGGCCGAACGCGCGGCCGTGGCGAAATACCTGTAGCGACGGCGCGGCCCTGAGCAGTGAGGCCACCCTTGACAACAATATTGTTTGGAATCATTATTGATGGCAACAAAACCGTTGGGAGAGATAATGGCAGGATTGAAGAAGGCGGGGTCGAACTGGGTCGATGGGGATCGCTTCTTCGACCGGGAAGCTGAACTCGACGTGCTCACGGATCGAGTGCGGAACGGAACCCATACATTACTGACCGCGCAACGGCGGATGGGCAAGACGAGCTTGGTTCGGGAACTGCTGCGCCGCCTGGCGGCCGAGGGGAGCTTCGAGACGGTCTTCGTCGATCTGGAGGGTGTCGGTACGGCAGCGGACGCCGTGGTCGAGATCGGGGTTGAGTCTCGGCACATACGGGGTGCATGGGATCGAATCAAGTCCGGGTTCTCCAATGTCCTGCGTGAGGTCGACGATCGCGTCGATACGCTGGCCGTCGCCGAGGTGCGCGTGAAGCTGCGGGCCGGGATCGACCGCGGAAGCTGGCAGCAGAAGGGCGACGCGGTCTGCGCGGCCTTGGCGAAGAATGAGCGGCCGGTGGTGCTCGCGATCGACGAACTTCCGATCCTCGTCAACAGGATGCTCAAGGATCACGACTACCGCATCACGCCGGAGGGAAAACAGGATGTCGACGAATTCCTGAGCTGGCTGCGCAAGAACGGCCAGGACTACCGAGACCGGATATGCTTCATCCTCTCCGGCAGCGTAGGGCTGGAGCCGATCCTGCGACAGGCGGGACTCAGTGCCCACGCAAACATCTTCTCTCCCCTGGATCTGAAGCCCTGGACCGAGAAAACCGCGCTCGACTGCCTTGCCGCGCTCGCGGAGACCTGCCACCTCGACCTGCCCCTCGCTGAGCGTGAGGAGATGTGCCGCCGGCTGCGGTGTCTGGTTCCCCACCACGTGCAGCGGTTCTTCGACAGCCTGGACGAGGATCTGCGCCTGGCCGGTCGGCGCCGTGTTTCGCTAGAAGACATCGAGCGCGTGTACACCGGCGAGATGCTCAGCATTCGCGGGCAGGCAGATCTGGATCACTACGAGAGCCGGCTGAAGCTGGTCCTCGGACCCGATGGCTATCGGGCCGCTCTCTCTCTGTTGACCGAAGCCGCGGTCAATGACGGCGTGCTGAAGCGCGGCGCCATCGACCGCTATAGCGAGCACTTCCGGGTCTGGGCGGTGGCCGATCATCCGGTGCCGATCGCCGACGTGCTTCGAGTGCTCGAACACGACGGGTATCTGGAGCCACGGGGAGACGAATATCGTTTCGTCTCGGGCCTGCTCGAGGATTGGTGGCGCGCCCGACATGGCCGGCATTTCGTCCCCGTCGCACGGCGCTCGGGCTCGCAGGGGACATGACGGAATGACCGCGCCCACTCGCAAGTACAATCCGGGGTTTCTCACCGACGACGAACTCGTGGCGTCGTACTGCGTGCGAACGACGGAGTTCGAACTGCTCGTCGAGGTCCTGCGCGAGTGTATCGGACACTCACACCCGCACCAGATCGTGATCGGCCCGCGGGGCAGCGGGAAGACGAGTCTGCTCCTGCGGGTCGCGGCCGAGGTGCGCAGAGATGCCGCGCTGGCGTTGCGCTGCTTCCCGGTCGTCTTCTCAGAGGAGAGCTACGAGGTCGCCACTGCCGGAGAATTCTGGCTGGAGTGTCTGACCAACCTAGCGGTTCAAGCGCCGCGCCGGGAGGACGCCCCCGACCTGCACCGCACCGTCGATGAGCTGCGCGCCATCCGCGACGACCAGGCGCTATCCGATCGTTGTCTCGGCGCGCTGCTGGACTTCGCCGACCGGGAGGACCAGCGGCTCGTGCTGCTGGTCGAGAACCTGAACATGTTGTTCCGGGACATGGCCGATCCCGATGCCGCCGGCTGGCGGTTGCGAAAAATCCTCCAGACCGAGCCGCGGATCATCGTGTTCGCGAGCGCGACCAGCCGTTTCGACGAGATCGACAATCCGGAACGCGCCCTGTACGAACTCTTCCGCGTCCGCACGCTACGCCCCCTCGACACGAACCAATGCGCCGTCCTGTGGGAGACCGTGGCCGGCCACCGCCCCGCGCCCGAAACGGTTCGTTCGCTGGAGATCCTGACCGGCGGGAGCCCGCGGTTGATCTCGATCGTGGCCGGCTTCGGCGCCGGATTGTCGTTCCGCGAGCTCATGGCTGATCTATTCGATCTGGTCGATGATCACACGGAATACTTCAAGAGCCACCTCGAATCGCTCCCGGCGCAGGAACGGCGTGTCTATCTCGCGCTTGCTGCGCTGTGGAAGCCGGCAACCACCCGAGAGATTGCTGACCACGCGCGGCTTGAAACCAGCAAGTGCAGCGCCCAGCTTGCGCGCCTCGGCGAGCGCGGCGTGGTCCGTGTCGCGGGCGGCAGCGCCAGACGTAAACAGTATTACCTGACCGAGCGCCTGTACAACATCTACTACCTGCTGCGGCGCCGGCGCGGGCCGGACCCGCTAGTCGAAGCACTTATCCACTTCATGGAGGCATACTACTCGCCGCCTGAACTGAAAGACATCAGCGCTCGAATGGTCCATGACGCGGGCGGCCTCGGTGTGGAGATGCGGTCGCTACACCGGATCGCACTTGAGTGGTTGATGGAGTTGCCGAGCCTAGCGGATTACCGCGACGAGTTGCTGGCGATGATGCCCGCAGGTTTCGTAATGGTTTCGGGTCGGGACTCGGCGCCTGCGGACGTGGTTCCAACCACTGCGGCCGGCCTGCCGGCAGAGGACGATCGGGCGGAGCGGTCTCCGGGGAGTACCCGTGAATCGGCCGAGAGGGCAGCGAGAGAGCTTTTCGAGACAACAGCTGCGTCGAATGTTCAGAACCGTACGGAGGACACCGTGGAGGCCTGCGACGAGGTAGTCCGTCGGTTCGGAGACAGCAAAATTCTCACCGTCTTGAAGTGGGTCGCAAAGGCTCTCGAAAACAAAGGCGACGCGCTCCAAGCGCTGAATCGGCCACAGGATGCGCTGGAGGCCTGCGACGAGGTGGTCCGTCGCTTCGGGGAGAGCGAGGCCCCGGCCCTGCTTGAGCCGGTTGCCAAGGCCCTCGTGAACAAAGGAATCGCCCTCAGTAAACTGAACCGGCCACAAGACGCGCTGACCGTCTACGACGAGGTGGTCCGTCGCTTCGGGGAGAGCGAGGCCCCGGCCCTGCTTGAGCCGGTTGCCAAGGCCCTCGTGAACAAAGGAATCGCCCTCAGTAAACTGAACCGGCCACAAGACGCGCTGACCGTCTACGACGAGGTGGTCCGTCGCTTCGGGGAGAGCGAGACCCCGGCCCTACTTGAGCCGGTTGCGAGCGCTCTCGCAAACAAAAGCGCCGCGCTCAGTGCGCTGAACCGGCCACAGGACGCGCTGACCGTCTGCGACGAGATGGTCCGTCGCTTCGGGGAGAGCGAGACCCCGGCCCTACTTGAGCCGGTTGCCAAGGCCCTCGTGAACAAAGGGGGAACACTCGGCAAATTGAACCGGCCGCAAGACGCGCTGACCGTCTGCGACGAGGTGGTCCGTCGCTTCGGGGAGAGCGAGACCCCGGCCCTACTTGAGCCGGTTGCGAGCGCTCTCGCAAACAAAAGCGCCGCGCTCAGTGCGCTGAACCGGCCACAGGACGCGCTGACCGTCTGCGACGAGATGGTCCGTCGCTTCGGGGAGAGCGAGACCCCGGCCGTGCTTGAGGCGATTGCCAACATCCTCTTGCACAAAGGGTCCGCACTCGGCAAATTGAACCGGCCGCAAGACGCGCTGACCGTCTGCGACGAGGTGGTCCGTCGCTTTGGGGAGAGCGAGACCCCGGTCCTGCTTGAGTCGGTTGCGAAGGCCCTCCTGAACAAAGGAGTCGCCCTCAGTAAACTGAACCGGCCACAGGATGCGCTGACCGTCTACGACGAGGTGGTCCGTCGCTTTGGGAAGAGCGAGACCCCGGCCCTGCTTGAGTTGGCTGCGACCGCCCTCCTGAACAAAGGAGTCGCCCTCAGTAAACTGAACCGGCCACAAGACGCGCTGACCGTCTACGACGAGGTGGTCCGTCGCTTCGGGGAAAGCGAGACCCCGGCCCTGCTGGAGTCGCTTACGAAGGCCCTCGTGAACAAAGGGGTCGCACTCGGCGCGCTGAACCGGCCACAGGATGCGCTGACCGTCTACGACGAGGTGGTCCGTCGCTTCGGGGAAAGCGAGACCCCAACCCTGCTTGCGTCGGTTGCGAAGGCCCTCGTGAACAAAGGGTTCGCACTCGGCGCGCTGAACCGGCCACAGGATGCGCTGACCGTCTACGACGAGGTGGTCCGTCGCTTCGGGGAGAGCGAGACCCCGGCCCTACTTGAGCCGGTTGCGAGCGCTCTCGCAAACAAAAGCGCCGCGCTCAGTGCGCTGAACCGGCCACAGGACGCGCTGACCGTCTGCGACGAGATGGTCCGTCGCTTCGGGGAAAGCGAGACCCCAACCCTGCTTGCGTCGGTTGCGAAGGCCCTCGCAAACAAAGGGTTCGCACTCGGCGCGCTGAACCGGCCACAGGATGCGCTGACCGTCTACGACGAGGTGGTCCGTCGCTTCGGGGAAAGCGAGACCCCGGCCCTGCTGGAGTCGGTTGCGAAGGCCCTCGCAAACAAAGGGTTCGCACTCGGCGCGCTGAACCGGCCACAGGATGCGCTGGAGGCCTGCGACGAGGTGGTCCGTCGTTTCGGGGAGAGCGAGACCCCGGTCCTGCTTGAGTTGGCTGCGACCGCCCTCCTGAACAAAGGGTCCGCGCTCGGCGAGCTGAACCGGCCACAGGATGCGCTGGAGGCCTGCGACGAGGTGGTCCGTCGCTTTGGGGAGAGCGAGACCCCGGCCCTGCTTGAGTTGGCTGCGACCGCACTCCTGAACAAAGGAGTCGCCCTCAGTAAACTGAACCGGCCACAGGATGCGCTGACCGTCTACGACGAGGTGGTCCGTCGTTTCGGGGAGAGCGAGACCCCGGCCCTTCTTGATTCGGTTGCGACTGCCCTGGTGAACAGAGGAGCCGTCCTTGGCGCGCTGAACTGGCCACAGGACGCGCTGGAGGCCTACGACGAGGTGGTCCGTCGTTTCGGGAAGAGCGAGATCACTGTATTCAGTGTGCAGGTCAAGGAGGCACTGCTCAGGCGAGCGGACATTGAGATCAAAAACCGCCAGTATGAGAAAGCTGTCGAGACGGCCGGCCGGGCAATCAATAGACGTCACAGGGGATCGCCGGAACAGCAATTGCGCGGCCACGTAATTCGGGCCAAGGCGCTCCTCGCAGGCGGCGATCGGTCCTCGTGCGAGCATGCCGTCGAGGCGGCTCTTGCGCTTCTCCAGGAGTTGGGCTTTATCTCAAGGGAGGGCATTATGGCCCTGATCGACTTCAGCGTCGACCTCGGAGCGCAGCGCATGTGCGAGCTCATCCAGACATCGCCGTCGGCGCATCTTCTGTTGCCGCTAACGACGGCGCTGGAACGGGAGCTTGGACATGAGCCCCGAGTGGCGCGCGAGGTCGATGAAGTTGCTCAGGACATCCAGCAGACGCTGGCAACCCTGAAAGCGAACCGGAAGCTGCGTAGCGGCCCCGGCGCCGACTGACGAATACACCCCTCCGGATCGGGGCTCCAGACGCACGATCCTTCCAACGGGCACTGTCAAGTTAAGATATGACTAAGCGCGAAGCTATCCACAAAGAACTAGCCGACCTTTACACGTATGGGGTGAAACTAGCTGTCTCTTTCCAAAAAAATAAAGATGAGCAGTTCCAATACGACTACCAGATCTGGTACACGAAAGCGCTTAAGGCGGTGGCATCGCTTGCGTCAGATCGGCACGTAGAATTTCGCAGTTACTACGAAGTAGATCCAAAGAGAAAGTCTTTAGGGTACGGGACCTATGTGATTCAGGACTACCTGAAGGGCGTGGCGCCGGGTCAGTACCAGGACTTCGACACACGTGCAGAGGTGATCCAGTGCTTTCTGAATCAACTGACGATCCTAAACGCCATAAAGGAACGAGTGAATTCAGTACTCGCCAACATCGAAGGCGAGCTCTTTGCTGAGCTTCAAGACAACGAAGTGGCTGTTGCAAGACAACTAATCAAGATCAGTCCGAGGGCTGCCGGGGCACTTGTGGGCGTTGTCATCGAGAGCCATTTGCAGAAGGTTTCAGGCGCGCGTGGCATCAAGATCTCAAAGAAGAACCCAATGATCGCTGATCTCAATGATTCGCTCAAAGCGGCCTCTGTGGTTGACATCCCGGCGTGGCGAAAAATCAGCTTCCTCGCTGATCTGCGAAATCTCTGTTCCCACAAGAAGGATACCGAGCCGACAAAGGTACAGGTCGACGAAATGATCGAGGGAGCTGAATGGTTAGTGAAGAATGTCTTCTAGTCCGCTGCTTGCGCGCCCTGAGGAAGGGCGACGTGCTCGTGGTCTGGAAACTCGACCGTCTCGGCCGCACCCTCGCCCACCTGGTCAACACCGTGCAGGACCTGTCGGCCCGCGGCGTGGGCCTGCGGGTGCTCGCCGGTCAAGGCGCGCAGATCGACACCACCACCGGAGCCGGCCGCCTCGTGTTCGGCATCTTCGCGGCGCTGGCCGAGTTCGAACGGGAGCTGATCCGTGAACGCACCATGGCCGGATTCAAGGCCGCGCGGGCGCGCGGACGCAAGGGCGGTAGGAAGTTTACGCTGTCGAAGGCTCAGGTGCGGCTGGCCCAGGCCGCGATGGCCCACCGCGACACCTCCGTGTCGGAACTCTGCACTCAACTCGGGATCAAATCCGTGACGCTCTACAGGGGATCGAGTCCGGTAGGGGGCGAAATCCTACGTTAAGGGTTTGCCCGATGCCGTTTGACGATGTCGGTGACGGTATTTTTGCCGATACCGAGGTTGCGGGCGATCCAACGATAGCTCTTCCCGCTGTCGATGGCATGAAGCACCTTCGGGGCGAGCCGGTCTGATTTGGGGCGCTGGCCGGGCTGACGGCCGAGTTTCTGGCCCCGTGCCCGGGCGGCGGCCAGGCCGGATTTCACACGCTCGCTGAGCGGGTCCCGTTCGAACTGAGCGATCCCGGCCAGCAAGGTGGCCATCATCCGCCCGTGAGGCGTATTGAGCTCGAACGTCATGCCGTTCATGGCGGCCACGGACACCTTCCAGCCAGCCAGAGTGTAGAGCGTATCGAGAAGGTCCTGCGTTGAACGGCCCCATCGGGACAGTTCCGTGACCAGCACCGCGTCGATCCGGCGGGCCTGTGCGAGCTGGAGGACGCGGTGACGCGCGAGCCGGTTGTTTCTGGCTCCCGAAGCGGTCTCCTTGAAGATGCCGAGCACCTCGAAACCGCTACGATCGGCGAAGGCGGTGAGCTCGGTAATCTGCCGTTCGCAGGACTGATCGGTGGTGGAGACCCGGGCGTAGATGGCGGCGCGCTGTCCCAATTGAACCCCCTTGGCTTGGCGGTAGGTAACCGACTGATTTTGCTGGTGCAATATTTGTCCAGAACAGACTAATGTTCAACAGGGACGACATCGGATGCCAAGACGCCACATTCTCACCGAGCGCCAGCGCCATACCCCGGATGGGCTCATATTCTCCTGACCGGCGCTTAGCGTAGGATTTCGCCCCCTACCGGACTCGACCCCAAGGAGGGTTCCGAATGATGAGTGTTGAACTCATGGCTATTTTTGGCACGGGCATCGCCCTTGCCGGGTTGATTATCGTGAGCAACCGCGGGTTGCGCTTCGAGATCGCTGGGTTGCGCGGCGCGATCGCTGGGTTGCGAGAGGACCTGAAACAGATCTCTGATCGCGTCGCGCGGATCGAGCACAGTCAAGCGCACCTGGAAGGGTTCCTCGAAGGGCTCCGCGAAGCCATCGTTGCCGCCGCTCGGGAGAACCCGAACCCCTCAGACGGCTCCTGACTCCGGGCTCCCCCCCATAAACGCAGATCGAAGCGGCCTCCATCGGAGATATGCAGAGCGACGGCCCCGGCAAAGGGGCCGCTATCGGCGGATGTTTGTGTCCGGGGAAACGAACACGGCGATTTCTGGCCGTGTGGATCCACGCAGGTCCGGATCGGGGCCGTCGGCGTCCGGGTCCAGGTCGACCAACTGGACGCCCTCGCCGCCGGCATCGCGGGGGTAACGTTTCTGCGGATCGCTCGTCGACGAGAACGCGACCGTCACCTCGAGGTCGGCCGCCGAACGTCGCATAAAAGCCAATCGGTCAACCCACGCCGAGCCGAGCCCCGCCGGTCGACGCGACCGGCAGCGCGGGGGCCGTGCTGAGGGATGCCGTCAGGTCTTCGGATGCGTCAGAGGGCATTTCATGTGAATGATAATGTCCTTTATCATTCACATACAATCCCCACCCCCATCGCCGGGAGCGTTCAGATCTTCGGCTCCGGCCGCCAGACGGAAGCCGCCGCTCCGGCGACTCTGACGCTCGCCGATGGACGGACCGGATCGGAATTCACCTATTCGATCCCCCAAGGAGTGCGACGCGCCTCGAAACCGCCAATCCCGCTGGATGGACCCAGCAGACCGGGTCGATCGGGGTGGTTGCCGACAGCCATGACGAAGCCTCGGAGACGCTGACGCTGTCGAACGCCCCGGGCGCGCGCAGCGCAAACGCGACCGCGACGATCGAGAACAGCGACCCGATGCCACGGGCATTGATGGCGCGGTCCGGGCGGACGGCGGCCGTGCACGTGGTCGAGCAGGTCGAGGAGCTGAGGCGGGCGCGGTTGCCGGCGGTCAGGGCTCGCCCGCGTCGCCGGGCCGGGCCATGCGGTAGCCGACCCCGCGCTCGTTGAATATCCAGGTCGGGCGGGCGGAGTCGTCGCCGAGCCTGTGGCGCAGCCGCTTGACGTAGGCGCGCACCTTCTTGGGGTTGCCGGTGCCCCGTCCGGCCCAGACCTGGCGCAGCAGATCCTCGTGAGTCAGGACCCGGCCCGCGCCCTCGGCGAGCACGCGCAGCAGATCGTACTCGGTCGCCGTCAGCGTCACCCCTCGCCCGGCCACGCTGACCCGGCGCCGGTCGTAGTCGATGGCGAGCTCGCCCAGTACGAAGGGGGCCGGGTTCGACCGCCGGCGCAGGGCCGCCCGGATGCGCGCCGTGAGCTCGGTCGGCGAGAAGGGTTTGACGATGTAGTCCTCGGCGCCGGCCTCCAGCGCCCGCACCACGGTCTCGTCGCGCCCATAGCCGGAAATGAATATGACGGGCAGGTCGCCGAGTTCCGGGACCGTACGCATCAACTCGATGCCGTCGGCGCCCGGCAGCATCAGGTCGAGCAGGACCAGTTGGGGTTTTTCCGTATGCACGATGCGCGCGATCTCGCCGGGGTCGCCGGTGACCAGCGGGGCGTAGCCCGCCTCCGCCAGCGTGTCGCGGACATGGCGCAGCGTCTCCGGGTCGTCGTCGACCACCAGGATGGGCACCGCGTCCGGTGCGTGGCCCGGCGCGCCGGGGCGGACCGGGGCGGGACCGGCGCCGGACTCCGCGGCCACCGGGATCGTGAAGGTGAAGCGCGCGCCGAGGCCGACGCCGCCGCTCTCGGCCCGGATACGCCCGCCATGGGCCTCGACCAGGCCCTTGCAGATGGCGAGTCCCAGCCCGCCGCCGCCGCCCTCCCGGTCCCCGGCGGTGGTGTACTTGCGGAACAGCTGGCCGAGATGGTCCGGCGCAATGCCCCGGCCCTCGTCGGCGACCGAGACCGCCACGTGCAGCCCCTCGCGCTCCGCCGCGATCCGGATGGGGGCCGATTCCGGAGAGTGGCGCGCGGCGTTGGCCAGCAGGTTGTTAAGCACCTGCACCAGGCGCTGCCGGTCGGCCATGACCCGGGGCAGGCCGGGCGGCAGGTCGATGCGGACGGTGTGCCGCCCGCCGCCGCTGACGAACGTGCCGCGGGCCTGGTCCACCAGCGCGGCGACCTCCGAGGGCTCGGGCGCGACCGACAGCGTCCCGGTTTCGATGCGCCCGGCGTCGAGCAGGTCGCCAATCAGGCTGTCCATGCGGTCGGCCTGCTCGTCGATGATGCGGAAGAACTGCGCCACCTCGGCCGGACCGAAGATGCGCGAGGCGCGGAGCACCGTGGCGGCCGAGCCCTTGATCGAGGTCAGCGGCGCCCGCAGCTCGTGGCTCACCATGCCCAGGAACTCGGCCCGCATGCGCTCCAGCTCCCGAAGCGGCGCCAGGTCCTGCATGGTGACCACCACCGAGGCGAGCGCTCCGTCCGGGCCGTCCGGGCCGTGGATCGGGGTGGCGTTGATGAGCGTCGTGACGCTGCGCCCGTCCGCCCCCGAGAGCGCGATCTCCTCGGCCCGCACCGTCTCGGCGCTGTCCAGTACCTGCGCCAGCGGCAGCCGGGCGAGCGCGATCTCGCGGCCGTCCGCGCGCCGGCAGGTGATCGTCTTCAGCAGCTGCTCCGCAGTCTGGCCGGGCAGGCACAGGCCCTCGACGATGCGCCGGGCCTCGCGGTTGAGCGAGACCAGATCGCCGGTCTGCGCATCGAACACCACGACGCCGACCGGCGAGGTCTCGATCAGGGCTTCCAGGCCCGCGTGAGCGCGTTGCTCGGCGCGATAGGTGCGCGCGTTGGCGATCGCCGTCGCCGCCTGCGAGGCGAACAGCACCAGAACCTCCTCGTCCTCGTCCGTGAACGGCTCCCCGCCCTCCTTCTCGACCAGGTAAAAGTTGCCGACATGGACGCCCCGGTGGCGCATCGGCGTGCCCTGGAAGGTCTTCGAGGGCAGCCGCTCGGTCGAGAACCCGAGCGAGCGCACGTAGTCGGGCACGTCGGCCAGCCTCAGCGGTCCCGGCAGGTCCCGGAAATACTCGAACAGCCGTGGCCCGTCGGGCCATTCCACCAGCTTGCGGTGCTCCTCGGCGGTGAAGCCCGAGGTGACGAAGTCCTGGGGGACGCCGGCATCGTCGATAGTGGCGATGGCGCCGTAGCGCGCGCCGGTGAGCGCGCGGGCGCTCTCGACGACCTCGTTCAGCACGGTCTCGAGGTCGAGGCTCGCGTTGATGCGCAGGCTCGCCGCGCTGAGCGCGGAGATGCGGGCGCGCAGCGCCGCGTTCTCGTCCGCCGTCCGGTCGCGATCGCTCATCCGTTCTCCTCCCTCTGCCCGCCGCCCCGGCCGGCGGGTGATTCGGCGCCGGACCGCGGCCGCGGCGGTGCGATTCGGTATAGGTCCTGAATATTACACATAATTCGCTCAGAATTCGCTCGTCTACCCCATAAGAGGACGGCAGTGTCACACATTATTGCCTAGAATTACAAGGGCCAATTTTGTACGGACCAGCGGCGGAAGCCAGGCCGGTCGCGTGGAGGGCTCCGCTGGCCACGGCCGCCGGAATTGTGCGGTCCGGTTTCGGAGCATGCCGGGACGTCAGGGGGAGGGGAGACCGAAATGGATTGTTCTTCAGGACCAGGTGTCATCGCCGGGAGCAAGGAACCGCGGAGCAGGCGGGCGGACGTCGCGTCGCCGCCACGGACCGCCCCGCCGCGGCCCGATGGGCGCGCGTCCCTTTCCCCGGACCCGGCTTCCCCCGCCGCACGGGACCCGCGCGGTTGCTCCTCCCCCTTCCCGCGCCGGGCCTCCCTGCGCCGGCGGCTCCGCCCGCGTGAGAACGCCGCCACCCTGCTGCGCGGCGCCCGGGTGGCGGCCTTGGTGCTGGCCGCCGCCGCCCTGGCGCTCGGCGTTGCGGAGAATGCCGCCGCGCAAACGACCCTGGTGAGTAACGTGGTTGAGACTTCTGGCGTTGCTCATATCTCTTTTAATCAAGAAGCCGCGCAGGCGTTTACCACCGGCGCCACGGGGGCCACGGTGTCAAGCGTCGAAATCATCTCCTCCGATACACAAGGTGACGATTTTGACCTCTCCCTGTGCGCGACCTCCGCCAACGACAGGCCGACTTCAACCTGCACGGAACTCACGGCCCCTTCAAGCTTCGCCGCCGGAACCCTTGTCTTCATCGCTCCCGCCAATACGACGCTCGATCCCACCACGACCTACGCGGTGCTGATGACGCCGGAGAGCGCAAGCGTGACGGTGCCCGGCCTCGGCTCCAACGACGAGGACACCGGCGGCGCCATGGGCTGGACTATCGCCGATACCCACCAATTCACGAACGCCGCAAACGATTGGAGAACTTCCACTCCCGGTGGTGGCCGATCGATGCGCATCGCCATCAAGGGCACCTTGACCGCTTCGGCCAACGCCGCCCCGACGGTGGCGAACCCGATCGATGACCAGACGGCGACGGCGGGCACGGCGCTCAACAATGCGTTTCCGGCCAACACGTTCGCCGACACGGACACCGGCGACACGCTGACCTACACGGCGACCCAATCCGACGATTCCGCGCTGCCCGCGTGGCTGAGCTTCGCCGCGGCCACGCGCACGTTCTCGGGCACGCCGACGGCCGCGGGGACAGTCTCGGTAAAGGTGACGGCGAACGACGGCACCGACTCGGTCAGCGACACCTTCGATATCGTGGTCTCGGCGGCGGCCGTCTGCGCGGCGCCCGACTTCGGGACTCGGCGCGAGATCTGGACCGGCGTGGTGACGGTGGCGCCGTTTGATCTGTTTGGACCAGTTACTGGTTACGGATTCGACAACACTAGTAGCGTCGGCAGCCTCTTGCCCAGTCAGGCGTTCTCCATCGGTTCGAGTGACTACACGATCGACTTGATCTCGGTCACCACCTCCGGGACCCTCAGTATTTTCTTGATGAGTGGAACCAGCCTGACGGCGACAGAAGGCGCCGCGCTCCGGCTGCATGTCTGCGACACGCCCTACGATTTCAGTAGTGCCGCCTTTAACTCCATCGTTGGCGATTACAACTGGACCGAAAACCTCGACTGGTCGCCCCCGGTGGTGACCCGCACGGTGTACCTAAGCCTGCCGGCGAACAACGCGGCGACGGGCGAGCCGGCGATTTCCGGCACGGCGCGGGCCGAGCAGGTGCTGACCGCGACGACGGGCACCATCGCGGACGACGACGGGTTGCCGTCGAGCTTCACCTACCAGTGGGTGCGGGTGGACGCGGACGGCACGTCCAACCCGGTGGACATCACCGACGCGAACGCCGCGACCTACACCCTGACCGACGCCGACGTGGGCAAGAAGGTCAAGGTCAAGGTCAGCTTCACCGACGAGCTGAGCGGCGAGGAGGAGCGCACCAGCGCGGCGTATCCCTCGTCCGGCACGGTCACCGTCGCAGGCCCCAACACCGCGCCGACGGCGGACGACAACACGGTGACGACGGGCGAGGACCGGGCGTACGCCTTCATGGCGGGCGACTTCGGGTTCGACGACACGGACACCGGCGACACGCTGGCGAGCGTGAAGATCGTGACCGTGCCGGCGCTGGGCACCCTGGCGCTCGACGGCACGGCGGTCATGGCGGACGACGTCGTCACCGAGGCCCAGATCGACGCAGACATGCTCACCTTCAGGCCCGCCCAAGATGCGCACGGCGCCCCCTATACGACCTTCACCTTCAAGGTGAACGACGGCACGGTCGACAGCGCCGACGCCTACACGATGACCATCGACGTGACGGACGCCCCGCTCCCCGTCTGCGCGGCGCCCAGCTTCGGCGACCGGCGCGAAATCTGGTCCGGCACGGTGACGGTGGAGCGGGGAGAGAATGTTGGATTTGTTTATTACGGATTCAATGAAGGGGTTGCAGGCACGCTCTTGCCCAGTCAGAGCTTTTCCATCGGTGCGAACAACTACGTGATCGACGCGATCCTGGTCATCACCTCCGGGACCATGGAATTTTCCCTTGAGGGATTCGACTCCTATTTGACGGACAGAGAAGTCACTGCGCTCCGGCTGCATGTCTGCGACGGGGACTACGACTTCAACACCTTCGGCGTCAACACCACCACCTGGTCGACAACCCTCGACTGGTCGCCTCCGGTGGTGACCCGCACGCTGTATCTGAGCCTGCCGGCGAACAACGCCGCGACGGGCGAGCCGGCGATTACCGGCACGGCGCAGGCCGGCCAGGAGCTGAGCGCCGAAGCGAGCCCCATCATGGACACCGACGGGCTGACCGGCGTCGATTTCACGTACCAGTGGCTCCGGGTGGACGCGGACGGCACCTCCAACGAGGAGGCTATTTCCGGCGAGATCGCCGCCACCTACACCCTGACCGCCGCCGACGCGGGCAAGAAGATCAAGGTGCAGGTGAGCTTCACCGACGAGCTGAGCGGCGAGGAGGAGCGCACCAGCGCGGCGTATCCCTCGTCCGGCACGGTCACCGCATCCGCCAACACCACGGCGCCCGCGCTGACCAGCGTCACGGTGACCTCGACGCCGCGCAAGACCACGGACACCTACGGCGCGCGCGAGCACATCGAGTTCACGATGACCTTCGACGCGCCGGTGACGGTAACCGGCGATCCGACCTTCGACTTCGACCTCGGCGGCCCGTCGACGGCGACCTGGTACGCGGGCTCGGGCACCACCACGCTGCGGTTCTCCCACGCCGTGAGCGGCGGGTCAAGCGGCGACCGGGACACGAACGGGATTTCCTGGGCCATGAACGCGATCGAGCTCAACGGCGGCACCATCGCGGGGACAGACAACGCGGTGACGGCGATCCTGACCCACGCCGCCCAGTCGAACCTGGCGGGGCACAAGGTCGACGGCCGGACGACGGCCGTCACGCCCGCCACAGTCACGGACGTGGTGGTGACCTCGACGCCGATGTTGATGGCGTCGGGCTCGTCCACGGCGGACACCTACGGTTTCGGCGAGACGATCGTGATCACGGTCACCGTCAGCGAGGCGGTGGAGGTGGAGGGCGATCCCGTGTTCCGATTCTCGCTGACCAACCCCGGCAGTGCCGCCAACAACCCGCAGGCCACCTACGATCGCACGCGCAGTATCGCGACGACGATCGTATTCACCTACACGGTGCAGGCGGGCGACATGGACAACAACGGCATCTGGATCGGCACCCACAGCCAAACCTTCATGCTGGACGCGAACGACCGCATCCGCACGGCCTCGCAGCAGATCGACATCGACCGCAGCCATCCCGAGAAGGGCACGCACGACGGCCACAAGGTGGACGGATCCCTGGGGGCGCCGACCGTACCGCCGGATCCCACGGCGCCGACCCTGGTGTCGGCCACCGCCACGACGCTCACCATCGAGTGGACGCACCCGGGTGACGGCGGCTCGCCGCTCACTCGCAACTTCGTGCACTACCGGGTGGAGGGCACGACCGACTGGACAAACTGGTACGCGGGCGAAACGCCGGTGACGCGCGCGGTCATCACGAATCTTGAGGCGGAGACGGCGTACGACGTACGGGTCCATTCCAGCAATGCGATTGGAAACAGCCACTGGGCCCAGTCGGCGACGGCATTCAGCACGCTGGCCGGCACCGCCAGTTGCCCCGTGCCCACCTTCACCGGCCGGCGCAAGATCTGGACCGCGGTGCTGACGATGGGGGACTTTAACGAGTTTCATTTGTCTTTGCGCGGATACCGCTCCAACCCCGAGTCTGGTGACGGGGGTGGACTGGACCCCGCCACGTTCACCCTCGGCTCGCACGATTATGAGATCGCCCAGCTCGCCCTGCTCACCTCTGACACGAGCGCCTACCCGCTCAACTTCGTCGCCGGGGAGGGGGACGGCTACTGGGGGGACTCGACTGTGTTGGCGCTCCGGCTGCATGTCTGCAACACGAACTTCGACTTCAGCGATTCCCAGTACATTTACGATGCGGAGAGGGACGACGAATCCATCGAGAGCAACCATCGATGGGCCGCGAACCTCGACTGGTCCGGCGTGACCACCCGCACGGTGCACCTGAGCCTGCCGCCGAACCGCCCGGCGACCGGGGCGCCGGTGATTACCGGCACGGCCACGGTCGGGCAGGAGCTCGCCGTCGACGTCACCGGCATCGAGGACGAGGACGGGCTGCACGACATCGAATACACCTACCAGTGGGTGCGAGTGGACGCCAACGGCACGTCGAACGAGGGGGACATCACCGACGCGACCGCCGACACCTACACCCTGACTGACGACGACCTGGGCAAGAAGGTCAAGATCGAGGTGAGTTTCTCCGACGACTTCGGCAGCGACGAGCAACGCACCAGCGCGCCGACGGACACGGTGACCGCGGTGGCGATGACCACGCCGGGCGTCACGGTGTCGACGTCGGCGCTGACGGTGACCGAGGAGGACACGACCGGGGACAGCTACACGGTGGTCCTCGCGACCCAGCCGACGGCGAATGTCCTGGTGACGGTCGCCGGGCACGCGGGCACGGACGTGACCCCGAGTCCGACCAGCCTGACCTTCACGACGACGAACTGGGGCACGGCCCAGACGGTGACGGTGACGGCCGGCGACGATGCGGACACGGCGAACGATTCGGTCTCGCTGACCCACAGCGCGGCGAGTACGGACAGCGAGTATCAGGGCATCTCGATCGACGGCGTGGCGGTGACGGTGACCGACAACGACAACGATGCGCCGCCGGGCGTCACGGTGTCGACGTCGGCGCTGACGGTGACCGAGGAGGACACGACCGGGGCCGGCTACACGGTGGTCCTCAATAGCGAGCCGACGGCGACGGTCACCGTGACGGTCGCCGGGCACGCGGGCACGGACGTGAGCCTGACGCCGTCCTCGGCCACCCTGACCTTCACGCCGATGAACTGGGGCACGGCCCAGACGGTGACGGTGACGGCCGGCGACGATGCGGACACGGCGAACGACACGGTCACGCTGACCCACAGCGCGGCGAGCACGGACAGCGAGTATCAGGGCATCACGATCGCCGGCGTGACGGTGACGGTGACCGACAACGACGACAACGATACGGCGCCCGGCGCGCCCAGAGATCTTGGCACCGCCCCGGGCGACGGGCGGGTGACGCTGGCCTGGACGGCGCCGGGGAGCGACGGCGGGGCGGCCATCGAGAAGTACCGCTACCGGGTCAGCGCCAACGCGGGCTCGAGCTGGGACCCGGACTGGACCGACGTGCCCGACGGAGCGGACGCGGGCGACAGCGCGACGGACGAGACGACCTTCACCGTGTCCGGTCTGAGCAACGGCACGGAGTACGTCTTCCAGCTGCGCGCCGTGAACAGCGTCGGCGAGGGCCCGGCGGCGAGCGCCACGGACACGCCCGTGCGCGCGCCGCTGCCCCCCGGGTCCGGTTTCCTGGTCGGCAATTTCGGGCAGCCCGCGGACCGCGTCGCGTCGATTTTCGTCACGCAGGATATCGTGGGCGTGTTTACCACCGGCGCCCGCGGCGCCGAGTTGCACAACATCGAATTTCGGTTCTTTACAAGACTGCCCAACATCACCGTGCTTCCGATTCCCTCGGTCACGCTCTACCGGGCGAGCGTGACGGACAGCCGGGCGACCCGGGGCGCACGGGTGGCGGCGCTCACCGCCGTGCCGGGGTCGCGGCAACCGGCGAACACCCCGCAGACCGTCGCGTTCGCCGCGCCGAGCGGCACCCGCCTTGAGGCGGGCGCCACGTACCTGGTGGTGCTGGAGCGCGCCTTCCCCGTCAGTGTCGAGTCCACCACCTACCCGGCCGAAGACGCCGGCGGCGCGCCCGGGTGGGCCATCGACGGTATCGGCGCCGGCAACAACTCGCCCTATTCCTACGAGACAACCGCCTCGCTGCTGATGCGCGTCAACGGCACGGCGGCCGGCGCGGCGGTGACCACCGCGCCGGAGGCGCCGGCGAGCCTGGGCGCACGGGCGGGCGATGCAGAGGTAACGCTGCGCTGGGCGCCGCCGCGGAGCGACGGCGGGGCGGGCATCGAGAAATACCAGGTCCGCTATTCGGCCGGTTCCCGGGTCGACCCGGAAACGGGGTGGACCGACGTGCCCGACGGTTCGGATACCGGCACGAGCCGGGCCGACGAGCGCTCGGTCAGCGTCACGGGGCTTGACAACGGCAGGCAGTACGCCTTCGAGCTGCGCGCGGTCAACCGCGTGCGTGCCGGTGCGGCGGCCACCGCCACGGCCACGCCCGCGGCGCCGCCCCGGACCGGTTTCCTGGTCAGCAATTTCGGGCAGCCCGTGGACGGCGCCGCGCAGATTTACGTCACGAAGGATATCGTGGGCGTGTTTACGACCGGCGCCCGCGGCGCCGAGTTGCACGACATCGAATTGCGGCTCTTTACAAGACGGCCCAACATCGCCGTGCTTCCGATTCCCTCGGTCACGCTCTACCGCGGGAGCGTGACGGACACCCGGGCGACCCCGGGCACACGGGTGGCGGCGCTCACCGCCGCGCCGGGGTCGCGGCAACCGGCGAACACCGCGCAGACCGTCGCGTTCGCCGCTCCGAGCGGCACCCGCCTTGACGCGGGCGCCACGTACCTGGTGGTGCTGGAGCACACCAGCTACGTCCGTGTCGAGAGCACCCATTCCTCCGCCCAGGACGCCGGCGGCGCGTCCGGCTGGACCATCGACGGCGTCGGTGCGGGCAACTCCTCCCCCTATTCGTACGGGACGAGCGGTTCCCTGCTGATGAGCGTCAACGGCACGACCGCCAGGGCGCAGCGGGCGGTGCGGGAGGAGGAGCAGGGGGTGGTGGTGGTGGTGGTGGTGGAGGAGGAGGAGGAGGAGCAGGAGGAGGAGCCGGACCCCGACCGGGGGATCAGCCTGTCCACGAGCAGCTCCTCGGCGATCGAAGGCGAGGCGGTGACGATCGGCGTGCGCCGGGCCGGCCCGACCGACCGCGCGACCTCCGTGGCGGTTCAGGTGTTGGACAGCGCCTTGACTGACGCCTGGTCGATAGACCTGGACTTTCGCGCCGGCGCGGCCACCGCGACGGACACGGTGGCGATTCCGTTCGACGGCGCCCGCCCGGCCTCGCGCACCGTGACGGTGAGTTTGGCGAGTGTCGAGGACCCGTATTCCGTCGGCTCGCCGTCGACGCTCACCTTCAACGTGACCGAGCGCGACGCCGCCTTGAGCGTGGCCGACGCGAGCGTGAGCGAAGGACCCGGGGCGACGCTGGCGTTTGCCGTGACCCTTGACCGGACGCGGGACCACGAGGTGAGGGTGAAATACGCGACTTCCGACGGCACGGCGACGCAGGGGGAGGACTACACCGGCGTTTCCGGAACCTTGCGGTTTGCGCCGGGGGAGACCTCGAAGACGGTGTCGGTGCCGGTGCTCGACGATGCCCACGACGAAGGTTCCGAGACGCTGACGCTGAGGCTCTCCACCGCCCGCCGCGCGGTCATCGACGATGCCACGGCGGTGGGAACGATCGTCAACAGCGACCCGATGCCCGCCGCGTGGCTGGCGCGGTTCGGGCGGACGGCGGCGGTGCACGTGGTCGAGCGCGTCGAGGAGCGGATTGCGGCGCCGCGCGAGGTGGGCTTCGAGGCCCAATTTGCCGGCCGGCAGGTGCGGCCGGGCATGGCGCGCGAGATGGCGGCCGAGTTCCTCAGCCAGATTGCTTCATCGGCCGGGGCGAATCGGGTGGGTGCGGGTGTCCACCGCCCCATGTCCGTCTCGATGGCGGCGGATCGAGGGGCGTTCGGGACACCGGGTCTGGCTGATGGCGCATCGATGGCGGCGGATCCGATGGGGCGCATGCCTGGAACCGACGACGGGCTGAACCCGCTCGGACACTTCGGGATGGGCTTCGGGGGCGGCAACATGCTCACCGGGTCGGCGTTCGTCATGAACCGCGAGACGCCCCGGGGCGGCATCCTCTCGGTCTGGAGCCGGGGGGCGCAGTCGCAGTTTGCAGGCCGTGAGGGCAAGCTGTCGCTCGACGGACGGGTCCGGACGACGATGGCCGGCGCCGACTATGCGGCGGGGCCGCTGGTGGCGGGCCTGTCGTTGTCGCACAGCCGGAGCCGGGGCGGCTACTCGGGAGTCGACATCGGCGAGGTGACCTCGTCGGTGACGGGCCTCTATCCCTGGCTGGGCTACAAGGCGACCGACCGGATCAGCTTGTGGGGGGTGACCGGCTACGGCAAGGGCGCCCTGACCTTGACGCCGGGCGCGGGAGCGGCGCTCCAGAGCGGGTTGTCGATGGCCATGGCGGCGGGCGGTGTGCGGGGCGAGTTGGCGGATTCGCTGGTGGGCGGCTTCGGGCTGGCGTTCAAGGCGGATGCGCTGTGGGTGGGCACGGGCATCGAGGGCGTGGACGGCCCGGAAGGGCGTCTGGCTGCGGCCGCGGCGGCGGTGACCCGTTTCCGGACCGGTCTGGAGGCCTCCCGCGGCTATCGCTTCGAGCGCGGGTTGTCGCTCCAGCCGAGCCTGGAGGTCGGACTCCGGCGCGACGGCGGGGCCGCCGAGACGGGAGCGGGCGTGGACATCGGCGGCGGCCTGGTCGTATCGGACCGGGTGACCGGACTGTCGGCCGACGTCCGAGTCCGGATGCTGCTGGCGCACCAGGACGAAGGGTTCTCCGAGCGGGGCCTGTCGATCTCGTTCAGCTTCGACCCGACGCCGTCGACGCCGCTGGGGTTCATGGCGAAGGTGACCCCGTCCTGGGGCGGACAGGCGACCAGCGGCGCCCAGGCGCTCTGGGGCCAGGAGACGATGGCGGGGATGCCCCAGGGCGGCGTCGCATCCGGCAACCGACTGGAGGCGGAGCTCGGCTACGGGATGCCGGTCTGGGGCCGGCTGGTCGGGACGCCGCGCTTTGGCATCGGGGCCTCCGAGTACGGGCGGGACTACCGGCTGGGCTACGGCCTGACGGTGGCCGAGAGCGGCGCCATGAGCTTCGAGCTGGGCGTTGACGCCCACCGCCGCGAGAGTTTGGGCCAGCAGGGGGCCGAACACGGCGTTCAGGGCCGGCTCGCCGCGCGCTGGTAGGCCCGGCGACCTGAACGAAGGGGACAGCGATTCCGGTATGGATTCGGAGGGTCTCCAGGAAGCCCGGGGACTGTTTCTGGTTTTTTGATCCGGGTGATTTATTTATCGAAGTCGCCCCTTCTGCCTTGCCCTGCTCATTCTCGCAGATCAGTTGAACACTGGCACGAAAGTGCCGTTGCGTCTGATTCTTCAACCGGGCCTATGTGGCGCCACTCGTGGAGTCGATATCCCGCTTCCGCATGAAGCCCGCGAGCGAATCCCCGAGGGCGGGCGCGCCGCTTTTTCAGCGCGGGGCCGAAGGAACCCACCGAACATCCTCTCTAGATAAGATCGCGCTTGCCCTGCGGAGTCGCGGTTGTCCGGTCCGCCGGAAGGGCGGCGATGGAGGACCGCGAAGAGCCACTGCGCCGCCGGGTTTGCCGGGGGGCGAACTGTGGCCTGGCGTTCTGGATCTGTCCTCATTGTGACCGGGGCCACCAATACTGCGGGGACCGATGCCGGGGGAAAGCGCGCCGCCAACAACGGAGGGCCGCCAACCGGCGCCACCAGCAAAGCCGGGAGGGACGTCTCGATCACCGCGACCGGCAGCGGACCTACCGGGCGCGCCTCCGGCGCGTGACGGATCATACTTCCCCCGCTCCCTCCGATTCGGACAGTATCGACCCCACGGAGCCTTCCCCCTCAAAAAACGGATCGGGAAGCGCCTCCGGGGAGGCTCGACATGCCGTCCGCCCCGAATTTAAGCCCGCCTGTATCATCTGCGGCCGTCGACGCCGCCGTTCACCGTCACCCCCTGTTGGCGGGAGTCCCGCGGAGAGGGAAAACCCTGGATTCAGAAAGAAAAAGAGAACGGGTAACGTGCGGCACGGCCCGGTCGGAGGCTGAATTTCACGAGCCGTTGAACCGGGGGCTCGAGCTCGGACTGATTCGGGAACTTGGCGAACAGGCCGGCTTGATGGTCGCCGCGGCATCGCTCGCGCGCGAGATGCCCCGCCAGGAGATCGCACGATGATGGATGGCGATCCACTCCGCGAGGAACTCCGCAAGCGGATCTCGCAAGAGGTTCATCAACAGTTTTCCGCATACCGCGGGGCGGTGAGCGCCGAGCTGACCTTTATGAACCAGGAGTTGGACACCGGCTTGCGCGCGGTCCAGGACAAATTCGCTTCGGTGGGCACCGAGATCCTCGAATCGCACGCGGCGAGAGTCACGCGGGGCATCGAGCGCGGCCCGATCCGCACCGCGAGCCCGGATGTGTGGGCATCCAGGATCTCGGCGCGGGGGCCGCGACGGAGCGCCTTGATTCGTTGGGTTGTCAGTCTTTCGGCCATTGAAAAATCCTCCAGTCAATACCTTCCGGGGGTGCAGTATTTTTTGTTCGGGGGTGCGACCCGCGTTTACTGAATAATGCTTTCTGTTACTCATTGAACGTATCAAGAGACGTAAACCCAAAGGAATAAACAGGTTTCTGATAGCTTTCAGATTAATGCGATTCCGGGAGTTTCTTGGCGTAACGTTTCGAATCCGACTTTTAATCAGAGGGTCGCTGGTTCGAGTCCAGCACGGCTCACTTCAGAATCAGTACATCATTCAAGAAAGTAGCCCACCGTTTACGAGAAATGTACAATGGCGAAAGATGAAAATGCTTCTGGTCATTCTGCTGCTCCAGCACGCCGTCATTTCCGCTCGCGGCGGACTTGTGACCTACGTGCGCAACATGACCCAAGGGGTTGACACGCACATGGGCGAGGGCAACCCGATTCAAAGCAACCGCGGCAGCCGATTCGAGGCAATGCTCGGAACAGACACCTATGTCCGGATCCGGAACGACACAGAGATCGTCCTGGAATCCGAGGCCCTGGACAATGTGGTTCTTCGGGTAGTCGAGGGAACGGCCATCGTCAGCGCCAGAAACCTGGACGAGGATATCCCGATTCGCATCCTGATGACCGATATGGAGTTCGTGATTGGAAACGACGGCGTCTATCTCTTCGAACCCGATCGGATCACCGTCCTCGACGGTGAAATGCGCGTCACCGATGCCAACGGAAACTTCAACGACACACGTCTCCGGAAGGACTGGACTCTTGTGCGTCAGGGCGCCGAGGAAACATTCGCCGAGGCCAGACTTGAAGACGCCGACCGAATTGAAGCGCTGCCACTGGTACGATGGGACCGGCAGCGAACGGCGCAGTTGACGCCCGAGCCGATATTCCGGCGAGTCAGACCGACCCGGCGTTTCCGTTTCTAACCCGCCTTTCTCAACCCTGTTCAGGCGGCCGCGCCTCCGGATGCGACGTGCCCCTCAAACGGGCAGACCCGGGTTACGACTCGAAACACTCCACGCTGACCGGCTCCGACGCCGTGCAAACAATCGACTCGTCCCGGCCGTTGGTGATCAGGGTACACGCGTTGTTGATCGCCGTGGTTGTGGCATCCTGGCTGGTGACGCCGGATGCCTGACGGGTCTCGGTACGGCCCCGGAACTCCATGGTCACCTCGCAGACGATCGGACTCAACTGGAGAGAGGAATAGATCAGATAAACAACGAACCCCGTCCCGAGTACCGCCGGGATCAATGTTTTCATTCGTTTCGACATGCGTTAAAGGATATCGCTATTCGGGCTGTTCAGCGGGCGGTTCCATCCCATAGTCGGACCACGTCGCCCGGCGGCCTTCCAACACGTACCGGGGAGGCAGTCGCAGATCCCACACCAGCCCAAACCAACTCATCGCCTTGAGGACGTAATAGCTCGAATCGAATTCCCACCAGAAGAAACCATTGTTGGCGGTCGATTCGTAGTAATGGTGATTGTTGTGCCAGCCTTCCCCACCGGTGAACAAGGCGATCAGGAACGAATTGCGGCTTGTGTCGGTGGTGGGATATCGACGTCGTCCGTAGACATGCGTAAGGGAATTCACGGTGAAAGTGCCGTGAAAGAGAATCACCGTCGATGTCAGGAAACCAACCACCAACGCGCTCGGACCGCCAATCGCCAGGCATGCGAGCGCCAGCAGCGCCGGGGGAACCAGGTGGTACTTTTCGAGCCAACGGAGTTCGGGATACTTTTCGAAATCGCGAATCAACTCCACCGGCGTGCGGCTGTACTTCGGGCAAATGATCCAGCCGACATGGCTCCACAGGAACCCTTTCCTGGGAGAGTGAATGTCCTGGGGCTGGTCCGAATACTTGTGATGATGACGATGGTATCCGGACCACCACAACACGCCCTTCTGAGCCGCGGTGGCGCCTCCAAACGCGAAAATGCACTGCATTGCCCGGCTCGTCTTGTAACCGCGATGGGCAAAATAGCGATGGTATCCCGCCGAAATGAAGAACATCCGGACGAAATACAGCGCGACGCACAAGACGACATCCGCGACGCGGAATCCGGTCCAAATGACCAGCAGAGGCGTCAGGTGCATAAGGAAGAAGGGAATGGAACCGATCCAATCGACTCGTTCGTCTGCCGCACGCGGCAGCGCCTGTGCTGTCATTATCGGAGCACCTTCCTGACGTCGTTATACAGGACCCCGGATAGCCCCGATTGAGGACAAAGGCGACCACTGGCGGCATCCGGTTGCCGACAGTGCTTTCATTTCAAGCAGACGCGTTCGTCGACCGCAAAACAGGAAAGCCGGATTATACACCGAAACGCGTCCAGATTCTCGATCTGGAAGTTGCGGAAATCGCCGCTATTCGCGTTTCAGGTCCGCCACCAGGTCCTCGCGAGCGGCCCCCACTCCACGGGCCAGCATGATCTCCCGAATCCCGCGTTGATCTTCGGCGGAAGGCAATCCCCACTCTCCGTGGTAACCGAAAACGTCAAACAACGACACCGCTCCGAATCTCCCGTCCAGAATCTCGATGTGCCGGTCGGTGATCACCGATGGATGGACGACGCCACATGCGCCCGACAGGGCCAGGAGTTCCTTCCTCAGTGTGGTCACATAGTTGGCCAGGCGCGCCGACTTGAGCGTCGGATCCAGACCGCGCATCAACCAGCGATTCTGGGTCGCAACCCCGGTTGGGCAATGACCGGTATGGCATCGTTGAGCCTGAATACAACCGACAGCCATCATCGCTTCGCGACCCACGGCGATCATGTCGCAGCCCAGAGCGAAGGCGAGTACGGCGGACTCGGGGAATCCGAGTTTGCCGGAACCGACAAAGACGATATCGTTCTGCAGTCCGGCTTCGGCAAACAGTCGATATACACGAGCGAACGCCTGTTTGAATGGCAGCGCCACATGATCGGCGAACACCAACGGCCCGGCGCCGGTCCCCCCTTCTCCTCCATCGATGGTCACGAAATCCACCGAGCGGCCGGTGTTGGCCGACAGATGCGCCAGATCGAACCAGAAACGAGACTCCCCGACCGCCGACTTGATTCCGACGGGAAGTCCGGATTCGTCAGCGAGCATTTCGACAAAGTCCAGCAAACCGTCCACCGAGTCGAATTCGGAATGACTCGAAGGACTCGCACAGGTCTTCCCGACCGGAATCCCCCGCACTTCAGCAATTTCCGGCGACACCTTTACACCCGGTAAAAGCCCGCCCGCTCCGGGCTTGGCGCCCTGACTCAGCTTGATCTCGATTGCGCGGATGGGCGCCGACGAAAGGGTTTCGCGAAAGCGTTCGATGGAAAACCTGCCGCCCTCGTCCCGGCATCCAAAATAGGCGGTTCCGATCTGCCATATGAGTTCTCCGCCATTTCGGTGGAATCGGGAAACGCCGCCCTCGCCGGTGTTGTGAAGACAGCCGGCAAGCTTGCTCCCCCGATTCAAGGCCTCTACAGCGGGGCCGCTCAGGGAACCGAAACTCATTCCGGACAGGTTCACGACCGAGTCCGGCCGAAAGGCCTTTCGACGGCCGCGATAGCCGCCGAGAACCTTTGCGCTCGGCAGCCGGCAGGCCGGATCATGGTCCGGATGGCCCGGCGCCGGGATCGCCAGTGGAAACGCCGCATGCTTGATGATAATGTAATTTGGCGACAGTTCCAGTTCGTTGTCGGTTCCGAATCCGCCGTAGTTGTTCTCAGACTTCGAAGAGGAGTAGATCCAGCTTCTCTGATCCCGGCTGAACGGTCGTTCTTCGTTGTTGCTCGTGACGATGTACTGGCGCAGTTCCGGCCCGACCGACTCGAACAGATAACGGAAGTGGCCGATGATGGGAAAATTACGAAGGATGGCGTGCTTGCGCTGGATGAGGTCGAAGATTGTCACCCCGGCCGCGACGATCAGGATCGCGATCAGTGAAGTCAGACTCCACATACAGGTACCGACCGACGCCTCATGTTTACAGTATAGACCCCTTCACTGACCCGATGGCGCCGCCGATGGAACCGGCCCCGCCACGGTCTGCCAGACGATCCCCTCGACAATCCCGGGGTTGGATGCAAACATCATGGCTACGGCGCGAATCATGCAAAAATCTCGAAAGACTCCCATGTCCGTTTTTTCGCTCAACCGCACCATACTTTCGCTCAACCGCATCGTGGCGGTTTCCGCTGCCTGTACCGCCCTGGTGCTCGGGGCGTGCGCCGGACCCAGCGGCGAACCCATCGATGGCGCCGCCGCCCCACCCGAAACGGCCTCGAGCAGTTCCGCGATCACCGATTCGGATCTCTCGCGGCACATCGCATTGCTGGCCTCGGATGAGTTCGAGGGACGGGCGCCGGGAACCGGCGGAGAGACGCTGACGATCGAGTACATCGCCTCCGAGTTCGAGAGAATCGGACTGCGTCCCGGAGTCGACGGAAGCTACTACCAGGACGTTCCCCTGGTCGAAATTACCCTCGACGACGACGCGTCTTCCTTTTTGGTCGGCCGGAACGGTGTCGACACGCCGCTCGCAACCGGCGGGGATGTCGTCTTCTGGACCGGGCACGCCGTTTCTGACATTCGCGTCGAGAACAGTGAGATGGTTTTCGTCGGGTATGGTTCCGTAGCGCCTGAATACGGATGGAACGACTACGAGGGCATCGACGTTCGGGGCAAAACGGTCGTCATGCTCGTGAACGACCCCGGGTACGCTACGGGAGATTCCGGTCTCTTCAACGGGAACGCCATGACGTATTACGGCCGCTGGACGTACAAGTACGAGGAGGCCGCACGTCAAGGCGCCGCGGCGGCGATCGTCATACACGACACTGCGCCGGCGAGTTACGGGTGGGACACCGTCCGCAATAGTTGGACGGGGGCGCAAATTCATCTGGACCGCGCCGATGGGAACATCTCCCGCATCGAGGCGGAAGCATGGATCACGCATGACGTGGCGGAGCGCCTTTTTTCCGAAGCCGGCCTCGACCTGGCCGCCATGAAGGAAGCGGCCCAGAGGCGCGGCTTCCGCGCGGTCCCGATGGCCGGCATGACGGCTACAATCTCGCTCCACAACAACATCCGGCGCATGCGGTCACCGAACGTCATCGGCGTTGTCGAAGGATCGGAACGTCCGGACGAATACGTGATGTACACCGCGCACTGGGATCACCTCGGTGTGTCGAGCGACTCGGCTCTGGAGGACCCCATCTTCAACGGCGCGGCCGACAACGCCACCGGTGTTGCCGCAATCATCGAAATCGCCGAACTGATGGCGGCGACCGAGCCTCGGCCCGAGCGTTCGGTGCTGTTCGCCGCGGTGACCGCCGAAGAGTCCGGATTGCTGGGCTCGGCCTATCTGGCGGAAAACCCACCCGTTCCCCTGTCTCAGGTCGTCGGAGGCATTAACATCGATCTCCTTCTGCCTGTCGGGCGCAGCCGGAACGTGGTCGTGATCGGATACGGCGCGTCCGAACTCGAGGACTATCTGCGCCAGGCCGCCGCCGAACAGGAACGCACGACCGAGCCGGACCCGGCCCCTGAAGCCGGCTATTTTTACAGGTCCGATCACGTCAGTTTCGCAAAACACGGCGTCCCCATGCTGTACGCCAACGGCGGAGAAGACCTACTGCAAGGCGGGCGGGCGGTGGGCAGGGCCTTCGCCAACGACTACCGCGACAATCGGTATCACCAGACAGGAGACGAATACGATTCAGCATGGGACATGTCCGGAATCCTTGAAGACACGCGACTGTTTCATACGGTCGGCGATCGCCTTTCGCGGACCGAAGAATGGCCGAACTGGCATTTGGACAACGAATTCCGCGCCATTCGGGATGCTTCTCGAAACGGTCGTTGAGTTTTATCGGGTCCCGGCTTCGTCTGCCCGGGACCCGCTTTCCGCGCCTTTCACTGGATACGAACAATCCCGTTGCCGGACTACTTCAACGATTCCATCAACCCCGGCACGGCTTCCGCCCCTGACGGAACGACAAATGCCGCACCCTCGAACGCGTCGCCGATGGGTTCGTACCGACCACCGAGGTGTTTCGCGAGGAACGCTTCCGCAACGGCAAAAAAGGCCAGTCGATTCTCAGGCTTGGCGAAACCGTGCCCTTCTTCGGTAAACAGCATGTAGCTGACCGGAATCTGTTTCTCCTGCATCGCTTCGACGATTTGATCGGATTCCGCCTGCTTCACTCGGGGGTCGTGTTTGCCCTGCCCAATCAGCAGCGGGCGCTGGATTCGATCCACAAGGAACAGAGGCGAGCGGGACTCGAGAAACGCACGGCCTTCAGGCGTCGTGTAGTCGCCGACGCGCACCTTCATCTGCGACATGATCGGCATCCAGTACGGCGGCGGATTCTCCATCAGCGTGATCAGGTTGGACGGTCCGACAATATCGACTCCACAGCAGAATCGCTCGGGCGTAAAGGTCAGTCCAACCAAGGTGGCATAGCCCCCGTAGCTGCCACCCATGACGGCGACCTGGTCGGCCTGCGCGATCCCCTCGTCGACCGCCCAGTCGACAACGTCGATCAGGTCGTCGTGCATCGTCCCGGCCCATTCATTGTTCGCTCGATTGATGAAGTCCTTCCCAAAGCCGGTGGAGCCGCGGTAGTTCACGGCCAACACGGCATAGCCGCGATTGGCCAACCACTGGTGAAGTGGACTGTACCCCCACTCGTCCCGGGCCCACGGACCCCCATGCACCGAAAGTACCATTGGCAACGGCTTGTCCGGACGTCCGGCCCCCTCTGGGTCGTCGGCCGCAGGCAGGGTCAGGTAACTGACCAGGTCCAGCCCATCGCGGGCCCGAACGACGACCGGATGCATTCGGGTCAGGGGAAGGCTTTCCAACTCCGATTGACTCGTAAACAGGAATCGGGCTTCCTTGAGGTCTCTGTCGTACAGATAGAAACGGACCGGACCCGTGTCCATCGTATACGCGACCGTCCAAAGCCGGTCGTCGAGCGAACGGCTTGTCACCTGAAGTTCTCCGTCGGCGACACCCGCCAGATAATCCAAGTCGGGTTTCACCGCGGGGTCGAGGATCTGCCATTCGCGGTGCGTGTGATTGAATGAAACAGCTTGCACGTTTTTTTCGGTCGGGTGGATCAGGGCACCGTCGATATCGGCCAGTTCGCTCTCGGCCAGCAATTCCTCCGCACCCGACTCGACGTCGACAGCCTTGAGCGCGCCTTTGTCCCGATCGCGGCTGTCGAGCAGATAATATCGGTCGCCGCTCTTGTCGAATCCGACCGGATGCGTGGTCATCGCGTCCACCGGATCGATTTTCGCAAACTCCTGCCAGCCGCCTTCGGCATCCGGCTTCAGATACAGGTGCCCGGCATCGGGCGTCATCGTCAATGCAAAGCGAACGCGAAACCAATCGTCCGTCATGAAACCGGCAAAACCGGGATTTTCCTGAACGAGTGTTCTTTCACCCGTAGCGATGCGAATGCGGTAGATATCGTGAAGCTGCCGCTCGCCCCGGTCGTTGATGCCGACCAGAACCTCATCGGGGGTTTTCGGACTCACCCCCTGAATCCTCGCGGCAATTCCCGGGATCGGTGTCAGGTCGCGAATCTCCCTGGACTCGAGGTCCACCGCGTAGATGTGCCAGTCTTCATCGCCATCGTTGTCCTGACTGTAAAGAATGTGGCGATTCGTACAGGCCCAGAAAAACGAACGAATGCCCCGGTGCCGGTCCGTCGTCACGGGGCGAGCCTCCAAAGGCGCCTCAACCGTCCCGACCCACACGTTGAGCACGCCGTCGGACGGCGCGAGATATGCCAGTCGCGTCCCGTCGGGACTGATGCGCGCATGCGCTCTTTCGGGGTTACCGAACAAGATCTTTCGTGAAATCAAAGGTGTCGGTCGTGAGTCCTCTTGTGTCGGTTGCGAGTCCACTCGTGTCGGTCTTGTGTTCAATGGTATCGGTCTTGAATTCAATGGTGTCGGCTGTGAAGTCAATGGTGCTCCTGTCCAAAAAAAAGGCGGGCGGGAACAGCTTACAGGTAAGATATGCAGACATTCAACGGGAGCAGAACCGATGTCTCTTTTCGGAAAGAATCTGAACGATTACATTCAGTTCGCCAAGGGTATTCTCATTCTGACCGCCGTCGTCGGAATCCTCCGCCTGTCGCTCACCCTGGCAGGCGCGCCCGAAAGCGTGACGTATTGGTTCAGCCTCAATGGTGTGACTCTGCTGGCCATCGTCTATTTCCCGATCCGCGTCCATAGAAGTGGCTTCGGCGGCTACCCGCAGGTGCTCGTTCTTCTCGCGATGCACCTCCTGGTTGCGGGAGTGATCATCACGGCGGGGATCTCGATAGCGGCGCTCACGGGTGTCGACAACATCTTCAGCATGCCCGAGTTTTCGGGGAGATCGGCGACCGAGGCCCCCAACCACTTGACTCATGCGGCGACGCACCTGATCGGCGGTCCGACGATTTCGGCTCTCATCGTCTGGATTCCCGCGTCCGTCGTGATGTTCGTCACGAAACGGGTTCTCAAGAAATCCGGTTGACGGCTGAGGGACGGGTCCATGGCGGCCCCACGGCTCTCGGCTGAAGCGCATGAAACAGTTCACATACAACCAAGCCGCCATGCGGGTCATTTTCGGGGTGGGATCGCTTGGCAGCCTCGGTGACGAAACCGAACGATTGGGCGTCAGGCGTGCGCTGGTGCTGTCCACTCCGGAACAGAAAGAGGACGCCGAAAGCGTCGCCGCAAGTCTCGGGCGCCTCGCCGCCGGCACATTCACCGGCGCCGCCATGCATGTCCCGGTCGAAACCGCTGCCGCCGCCCGCAACGTGGCCGCTAATTTGAACGCGGATTGCGCGGTGGCCATCGGGGGAGGTTCGACCATCGGGCTGGCCAAAGCCATCGCCCTTGAAACAGGGCTTCCGATTCTGGCGATACCCACCACCTACGCCGGATCCGAGATGACCCCCATCTATGGCCTGACCGAAGCCGGCATCAAGAAAACCGGGCGAGACGCCAGAGTATTGCCCAGAACGGTGATCTACGACCCGAATCTAACGGTCACCATGCCCGCGAAGCTTTCCGGCACCTCGGGAATGAACGCACTGGCCCACTGCCTTGAAGGTCTCTATGCGGAGAACGCCAATCCCGTAATGACATTGTTTGCGACCGAAGGTATCCGGGCGTTGGCGAGATCTCTTCCCGTCGTTGTTCGGGAACCGAAGAACATTGACGCGCGGTTCGACGCACAATACGGGGCCTGGCTTTCCGGCGCGGTGCTCGGGAACGTCGGAATGGCCCTGCACCACAAGCTCTGCCATACGCTGGGAGGAACCTTCAATCTGCCGCACGCGGAAGTGCACGCGGTGGTCCTGCCCTACGCCGCGGCCTATAACCGGGACGCCGCCCCGGAATCGATGAGAATCGCCGCCGGGGCGCTCCATGCCAACGATGCGGCACAGGGTATCTATGACCTCTCGGTTCGCCTCGATGCACCGGTCGCCTTGAAAGACATCGGCATGCCCGAAGACGGACTCGACCGGGCGGCCGAGTTGGCAACCCGCAATCCCTATTACAATCCCCGACCGGTCGAAAAGGATGCGATCCGGCAACTTCTCGAAGACGCGTTTCATGGAATACGGCCCGAATAGCAACATCTCCGGCGAATCGAAGCGGCGATGAAGGAATTCACCTACGAGCAACCAACGGCACGGGTCGTCTTTGGCACCGATCTGATTGCCACGCTCCCGAACGAACTGGAACGACTTGGAGCGAGTCGCTCGGTTGTCGTGGGGACGCCGAGTCAGAGGCACTCCGTCGAAGCCGCCGCCGCGGCACTCGGTTCCGGGGCCGCCGGTACGTTTGTCGAAGCGGCGACGCATATCCCCATTGACGTCGCGCGAAGGGCATGGAAAATCGCGACCGATCTGAAAGCCGACGCGTGCGTGGTCATAGGCGGCGGCAACGCGATCGGGGTCGCCAAGGGAATCGCTTTCGAAACGGGTATACCGATCGTGGCGATGCCCACAACCTATTCGGGTTCCGAAGCGACTCCGATTTACGGGTTCACCGAAGACGGCGTGAAACGCGTTGGGAAGGACATGAAGACGTTGCCCAAGGTCGTTCTGTACGACCCGGCGCTGGCAGCCGGGCTCCCCCCCGAGGTTTCAGGCCCATCCGGAATGAATGCGATGGCGCACTGCGTGGTGGGGCTCTACGCACCCGATGCCACGCCGATCAGTTCTCTCTTCGCGGCCGAAGGCATACGCGCCCTGGCAAGATCGTTACCCATTGTTGTCAACGACCCCGGCAATCTGGACGGACGGGCCGACGTTTTCTATGGATCGTGGCTTGCCGGATCCATGCTGCGGATGGTGAGCGTCAGCCTGCACTACAAGCTGTGCCATGTTCTCGGCGGGACATTCAACCTCGGTCACGCGGACGTTCATACCGTGATCCTTCCACATGCGGTCGCCTTCACATGCGACGCCGCACCCGAGGCAACGAAAATCGCGGCAGAGGCGTTGGGCGCCAACGACGCCGCCCAGGGACTGTACGACCTGATCCGGAACATCGGGGCACCGACATCGCTCGAAGAAATCGGCATGCTCAGCGGCGGCATCGAAAAAGCGGTCGAAATGACCTTGGACCCACCGCCCTACAGTCCGCGTCCGGTGGACGCCCATGGCATTCGACAATTGATAGAGGACGCGTATCACGGGAGGCGGCCCCGCTAACCAAGCTCTTATGGAATACCGCTCAAAGGTCGATTGGGGTACGGTCATCGCCATCCTGACCGGTATCGGGTTCACATTCAGTTGGGTGAGGGACCTTCCCGACGAGTGGATGTCTGTGGTTCCGGCGCTCACTCTCGTCCTCGTCTTCGGCTTCATCTATCCTGTCCGCTACCAGACCGAAGGCGATGCCCTCGTCTTGCAGGCCGGGGCGATCCGCCGGCGCCGGATCCCCTACACCGACATTACGCGAATCGCTCCTTCGGAAAACGTCAGGGGCACCTACTCGCTCTCAAAAGACAAACTCGTGGTCGAATACAAGGGAAGGACAACAGCGGTTTCGCCAGTCGAGCAGGAGCGTTTTCTCGCGGACATCGCAATGCGGTGTCCCCAGCTTTCGCAAGACGGTAAGGAACTACGGGCCATTCTGACTTGATTTCCGACCGGACCGGCGCTCGACACCGGTTCGAGCCCCGATGCAGGCTTGGCGACGAAGTCATTGCCGGGAGCGGATCGCGTATTCGTGTGTTCGGCTGTGCGGCACTTTTGAATTGGAGGTCGCTTGGAGCACGAAAGAACGTTCAAGAAGATCGAGACTGCTTCAAAGGTTGGTCGAAGGCTTTCTCGTGCGGATGAGGGCGGCGATCGGCAAAGAATTGTTGCCCGGCATCGGCTAGCAGCCCGTGGTAGCCCCCTGCCGGGATCACGTTACGAGAGCGCTGGGTCCGCGGGCATAGGCGATCACTTCCTATCCCACTACCATTCCCACTGTAGGTGCAGTCTATGACTGCACGTTCTTGATTTGAGCAGTCTCGGAATACTTGATGCGAGCGGTCATAGACCGCCCCTACATTAGCCTGTAGGGCAAAGGGGGATTCGGGTCACGGGCCGCTATGGTTCACACGAGAAATCCAGCATCTCCATCGCGCTCAAACCGATCCGCTCGGCGTTGGGCTGCCGCACAATATATCCCTTCGCCTGCACCTTGTGACCCTCGTGCTCATCGGGCACGAAGTCGGAAACCGCTTCCATATCGACGAGCCGGAAAACCTGGGATCCAAGACTTCTTAGCGATGAAGCCTCAAGCTCCGCCGCCGTCGATGTCGTGATCGATGGCGTTCTGACGGGTTCGGTTGAATTCGACAGGACCCAACGGCCGGCGGCGTCGCGGGACAGGCAACCGACAGCCAACACATGTGCGCCATCAGGGACTGGACGCGGCCCGTCCGGTCCGACGAGCATCACGTTACCGAGCAGTTCCGCGGTGAATTCCCCGTCCCCGGAAGGATAATCGTTCATGTTGAGGATATGAGTGAGGATGTCCAGGTAGCCGGCGTCCGTCAAGGCGCCGGCTTCGGCCGCGCTGCGCGGGGGCATTCGTTCGCGAATGAAGCCGTAGATGGCGACGAGAGTGTCGTCACGCCAGCGCTCAATGAAACGGTCACCCGCCAGCGCGGGCGCAGACACGCCTTCTCCGGCGTCACCGTGACATGCGCCGCACGACGCTCGGTAAGCGGACTGGCCGCGCGCCGCCTGCGCCTCCGAGTAGACGCCATCCAGAACACTTGTTCTCGGCGCCTGTGGCGCCGCCATCGCCGGAAGCGTCGATAGAATCAGGATAATCAGTCCGAATGTTGATGTTCTTGGCATCGTTGTCTCCCAGTCGACACTGGTGGTGCCGCAATGGGCGGCAATGGCAAGGATAAGAGACTCTCGTCACAATGGCAATTGTCGCGCACCGAGCACACCCGGCGTCCGCTATCGAACGCCGGTGCGGGCCGTGTGCGGCCAACCGATCGATCATGATATCTTCAGGCGCATCGGCAAGGGAGGTGCAGATGAAACGCAGTACGGAACGATTTCTCACCACGCATACCGGCAGCCTTCCCCGGCCCGACGATCTGGTTCAGATGATGTTTGCCAAGGAGGACGGCGGGACCGTCGATGAATCGGTGCTCGAAAGCCGTATCCAATCGGCGGTGATCGAAATCGTTCAGAAGCAGGTCGACGCGGGTATCGATGTGGTCAGCGACGGCGAGGCCGGCAAGCCAAGCTACGCCACCTACATCAAGGATCGCCTCGACGGTTTTGGCGGCAAAAGCGTTCCGGTCACCAGCTATCGCGACGTTCTCGACTTCCCCGTCCTGGCCAAGCGGGTTTTCGGCGATCCCGGCCGTGCCCGCCGCAAGACACCCGGCTGCAACGGCCCCATCTCTGTTCGCACTCCCAACGCGCCGCTGACCGATGTGGAACACTTCAAACAGGCGTTGAGGCGAACACCGGGCGCCGAGGCCTTCATGAGCGCGGCCTCGCCCGGCGTCGTCTCCCTGTTCTTCGGCAACTCGCACTATGCCGACCACAAGGCATACCTGTTCGCGATTGCCGATGCCATGAAGGACGAGTACGAAGCGATCGCCCGGGCCGGCTTTGTCGTTCAGGTCGACTGCCCGGACCTGGCGATGGGGCGTCACATCCAGTTTGCCGACCTCTCCCTGTCCGAATTCCTCAAGATGGCCGAACTGCATATCGACGCGCTCAACCATGCCCTGGCCAACGTGGACGCCGAACAGTCGCGTATGCACCTCTGCTGGGGCAATTACGAAGGCCCGCACCACTACGATGTTCCCATCCGCGACATTCTGGATGTCGTCTTCACCGCCAAACCCGGCGGTCTGTCCTTTGAAGCAGCCAATCCCCGCCACGCGCATGAATGGAAAGTCTTCAAGGACGTCAAGGTGCCCAAGGGCAAGGTTCTGATTCCGGGCGTCATCGAATCCAAGACCAACTACATCGAACACCCCGAACTGGTGGCCCAACGAATCGAACGTTATGCCGAACTGGTGGGGCGTGAAAACGTGATAGGGGGTTGCGACTGCGGTTTCGGTACCTGGGTGGGACAGGCAGCGGTCGATCCCGGCGTTGTCTGGGCAAAGCTGGCGAGCCTGGCGGAGGGCGCCCGCATCGCATCGGCAGACTTCTGGTAGGGCTTTCCGGCCGCCCCGTGAACTGCCGCGCGGACCATGGGACGGGACCCCTCATTTGCTACAACCACCGGACACATCGTGCGCTATCGAACTATGGGACAGGACACTTGTATCACCCTGAAGTTTGAACTAACGTATTGACGTTCCAAGACGACTCTCAATACGTATACCCTGAGGTATTGGCATGAAGTTCAAGAAACGGATTCGCGCCGCATTTGTCCTCTCCGGGCTGCTGGCGCTCGGCGTTCCGGCGCTTGCGCAAGACAACGAAAGCTATGAAGGACGGCTCTCGCCGCGCCCCATTGACGGACAGATGCGCGGACAACTCACAGGCGTCGGCGAAATCACCGCGGTACTCGAAGGGACCGAACTGATGATCGTGGGCGAGTTCGAGGGGATGCGTACTCCCGCGACCGGCGCCACGCTCCGGCGGGGTCTGTACGCCGGCGTCGCCGGACCGGCTTTCGCGGATCTGGAAGTTGTTCGGGGAATGAGCGGGCTGGTTTACGGGTCCGCCGATCTCGACCGCAGCCTGTTGGAATCGCTTGAAAAGGGCGCCATCTACGTCCAGATCGACGGAGAGGAAGCCGAAGACGGAACCCTGTGGGGCTTCCTGATCCAGGAATAAGGAGGACACGATGATAGCTCTCCCAAAACAGATGGTAATCGCACTGACGGCGGCCGCCATGATCGTTGCGATCGGCGTTCCGAACGCTTCGGCGCAAAACACCACGTTCACCGAGCAGCAGGTAGGGGCCGGACTGGGTGCCTATCAGGCCAATTGCGCCAGTTGCCACCAGAACGACCTCAGCGGAAGCGGCTCGGCCATTCCGTTGATCGGACAGCAGTTCCTCGGCGGGTGGAATCCCAGAACCGCGGGTGACCTGATCGGCGCGATTCGCGCTTCGATGCCGCCGGACAACCCCGGGGGATTGCCCGTGGACACCTATGTCAACATCACCGCGTTCGTTCTCTCGGCCAACGGCGCCGAAGCGGGTGAAACGGCACTGATCGCCGGCTCGGGAACGCCCATCGGCTTCATCGCGACGGGCCAGGGAGGCCCGGTAGTTGGCGGGCCCGGCGGTCCTGGCGGGGGAGGCGACGGTGGACCGGTCGGGGTGACCCTGCCCGGCGAGATACTCAACTACGAGCCTGTCACCGCCGAGATGTTACGCGACCCGAATCCCTCCGACTGGCTCATGATCCGGGGTAATCAGAGCGCACACAACTACAGCGCGCTCGATCGAATCGACCGCGGCAACGTTGGCGAGATGCGGCTGCAGTGGGTCTGGTCGATGCCCGATGGAACCAACCAGACCGCTCCGCTGGTGTACAACGGCATCATGTATCTGTTCAACCCCACCAATATCATCCAGGCTCTGGAAGCCACAACCGGCGAGTTGATCTGGGAACACAGGCTCGGGGGCCGTAGCGGCACCATGCGCGGACTGGCCATCTACGACGACAAGATCATCGTCAATACGCCCGACGCGCGGGTGCTGGCGCTCAGCGCCATCGACGGCGAAATGATGTGGGAAGCCGTGATCGGCGAAGGTTTCGGCAACTCGAGCGGCCCTCTGGTGGCCGATGGCAAGGTCTTCACGGGTATGGGCGGTTGCACGCGGTTCAGAGAGGAAAAGTGTTACGTAAGCGCCTATGACGCCGACGACGGCAGTCTGCTCTGGCGATTCCTGACCGTCGCCACGGAAGGCGAAACCGGAGGCGACACCTGGGGCGGCGTCGCCGACGTGTTCCGGGCGGGGAACGATACCTGGATTACTCCCAGCTACGATCCGCAATTGAATCTGGTCTACATCGGTGTGGCTCAGCCGAAGCCCTGGATGCCGATCAGCCGCGGAATGACGGTCAACGACGAGGCGCTTTATTCGAACGCCACGCTCGCGCTCGACGCCGACACCGGCGACCTGGAATGGTATTACCAGCATGTTCCCGGCGAGGCGCTGGATCTGGACGAAGTTTTCGAACGGGTGCTGGTGGATGACGCGGCCGGGAGGAAGGTGGTCTTCTCGGCCGGCAAGCACGGCATCCTCTGGAAAAACGACCGCGAAACCGGAGAGTACATCGGCCACGTCGAGACGATTTTCCAGAACGTCTTCGACAGCTTCGATCCCGACACGGGCCGGCCCCGGTATCGCGGCGACATCGAAGAACATCAATTCGGCGAGTGGGTTCAGGGATGTCCATCCACGGCCGGAGGTCATAACTGGCACGCGATGAGCTACCACCCCGGAACCAGCAGCCTGATCCTGCCGCTCAGTCAGAGTTGCATCGACATCGCCGCGCGGGAGATCGAATTCGTCGTGGGCGGAGGAAGCGCGGCCGCGGCCCGCCGGTGGTTCGAGATGCCCGGAACCGACGGCAATGTCGGCAAGCTGGGCGCTTTCGACGTCGATACCCTGGAAGAAATCTGGTCCTTCGAACAGCGGGCGTCGTTCATGACCGCCACCCTGTCGACGGCTGGCAACGTGGTCTTCGCCGGAGACATGGATCGGCGCTTCCGCGCGTTCGATGTCGAAACCGGCGCGATCCTTTTCGAAACCCGTCTGGGCACTTCCGTCCAGGGATTCCCGATCACCTACAGCGTCGACGGCAAGCAGTATGTCGCGGTCCCGACTGGCCTGGGCGGCGGCAGCCCGCGTCTGGTGCCGAGCCTGATCACTCCGGACATTCACCATCCATCCAACGGTAATGCCATGTATGTTTTTGCGCTTCCAGATTAAAGTTATCGATTAAATTTATCGGTTGAGGACGGAGGGAGGATAGAGAAACGATGCCACAAGCTTCAAGTCGGTTGGGATCCATGATCGCACTCACGATCGCCGCGGCGCTGCCGCTCACCCTGTCGGCCCAGGTCGTCCAATCCGAATCGGTGGGCCTGTCCTCGGAACGGCTGCAACGGATCGACGATCTGGTCGACCGGTTCATCGATTCCGGACAGATTACCGGGGCGGTGACCCTGGTCGCCCGGCATGGCCAGATCGCGCATCTCGAGGCTCAGGGCGTCATGGACACGGAATCGAACCGGCCGGTCACTCCCGACACGATGTTCCGCGTCGCCTCGATGTCGAAACCGGTGGCCGGCGTCGCGATCATGATGCTGGTCGAAGAGGGCAAGATTCGCCTCAACGATCCGGTATCGCGCTTCCTCCCGAGCTTCGAGAATCAAGAGGTCGCGGTCCAACAACCGACCGGCGGCCGTGGAGCCCCAGCGGGCGGACGCGGCGCCCCCCCGAACTTCTACACCGTGCCCGCTGAACGCGAAATCACGATCAGCGACGTGTTGACGCATACCTCCGGCGTCATGAGCGGATCGATGAGCAACTCGGTGGGCAACCAGTGGAGTTCCCAGCGCCACGAAGCCGGCCTGGCATGGGTGGACCCATTGGGTGCGGCCCCCCTTGAATTCCAGCCCGGGTCGCGCTGGTCCTACAGCGCACTGGCCGGATTCGACGTCCTGAGCCGCGTCGTCGAGATCGCTTCGGGGCAGAGCTTCGACCAGTTTCTGGAGTCCCGCATCTTCGAACCCCTGGGAATCCAGGACATGACCTTCTGGCCGACCGACGAACAGCGGCAACGCCTCGTGTCCTCGTACGGCTACACCGGCGGCGAACTTCAGGAACGGAACAACCCCGATTCGATGTCGGGCGAGAGATACTTCTCGGGCGCGGGCGGAATCATGACGACGGCGCCCGATTACGCGCGATTCGGCATGATGCTTGCCAACAACGGCGCGGGGCCGGACCGCCCGCTGCTGGGTTCAAGGACGATGGAGACGATGCGTTCGGTTTGGATTCCCGACACGCTCCCGGGCCGGGGGCCGGGCGAAGGCTACGGCCTGAGTGTCCGGGTCCTCGACGACCCCATCGCCGCCGGGAGCCTGCTCTCACCGGGGACTTTCGGATGGAGCGGCGCCTACGGCACCCACTTCTTCGTGGATCCGGTCGAGAACATTGTCGGCGTCATGATGATTCAGACGCCGATCCGGGAAATGCGTCCGTTGTTTGAAACGGCCGTGATGCAGGCGATCATCGATTGACGCCGATGTCCGGTTCACACCACGTCAGCTTTCAGGCAGGCAGCCGCCGTCGATTCCTTGCCGGGGTTGCGGCAACCGCGGTCGCACCCCTGGCGGCAGCCATTCCCCGCCGTCAGCAGGATGTGTCTCTCGAAGCGACGCCAAGGGACTGGACAGGCGAGACACCATCGACCTATCCCGATCCGGACATCATCGCGCTCGACAACCGCTTCCGTGGATACATCCTCTTCAACACGCCGATGCAGCGGCTCCATACCGGTACGTTCTGGGCTGAAGGACCGGCCTGGAACGGTGTCGGGAAGTATCTGGTATGGAGCGACATCCCCAACAACGTCCAGCATCGGTGGATCGAAGACGACCAGCGCGTGACAACGTTCCGGAACCCATCGGGCTTCTCGAACGGAAACACATTCGACTACCAGGGACGCCAACTCTCGGCCGAGCATGGCGGCCGGCGCGTTGTCCGGTACGAACAGAACGGATCCGTGACGGTGATCGCGGACCGCTTCAACGGAAACCGCCTCAACTCACCCAACGACGTCGTCGTCCATCCCGACGGCAGTATCTGGTTTACCGATCCGATCTATGGGATCCGCGGAGACTACGAAGGGACAAGGGCCGAATCCGAGACGAAGGAGGCCGTCTATCGCGTGGATGCCTCGACCGGACAAATCGCGATGGTGACCGACGAAGTCACCCAACCGAACGGACTGTGTTTCTCTCCGGACTACTCCCGCTTGTACGTCGCGGACACAGGAAGCGGTGAAATCAAGGTGTGGGATGTGGACGATATCCGCCTGACCAACCCCCGGCAATTCGCCAATACTGGCGCCGATGGCATTCGCTCGGACGTGGACGGCAACATCTGGGGCGCCGCTCGACCCGGCGTCCGGATCCATGCTCCGGACGGACAGAACATCGGCATGATTCGCTTACCTGAAATCTGCGCCAACGTCTGCTTCGGCGGCGCCCGCCGCAACCGGCTGTTCATGACCGCCAGCCAGTCGCTCTACTCGATCTACGTCGGCGTCTCGGGCGCCGGAATCGCCTGAGACGATCCAATACCGGTTAACACCGAGCCGTCAAAACAATTTGGCGGCGTACGAAAACCGGACACCACGGCCGATTTCGGGGGCGAGATCCTTGATGAAGCTCAGATGATTCCGGTACAGCCGGTCGCCGATGTTGAAGAAATCGACCGAGAAATGGTGGGAAACGTGCTGCTGTGGAATGGTGTACGAAGCCTTCAGATCGAACACCGTGTAGCCGGGGGTTGATGTCTCGCTCACGAAAACGTCGTCCCGCGAATCGGCCATGACGACTTCCGGCCGGACGCTCAATCCTCCGAAGCGCAGATCGAGACCCACCGTTCCCCGCATAGGGGGAATCCGGGGCAACGGACCGTCAGTCGCCCTCAGCCGGGTATCCACGGCGTCTACCGCGCCATTGAGCCAGAGGTGTTCCATCAACAGCAGTTCGAGTTTGAACTCGCTCCCCATAAAGCGGGCATCGCCCTGCGCGAAGTCGGCCGCAATCAGTCCGTCCTCGATCTCGCCGGTCGGCGCAAGATATACAAAGCCGTCGATGTCGTAATAGAAGAGATTGGCTTCCATGTGAATCCGCTCCGTCTGGTGCCGCAGCGAGAAATCGAAACCGTTGGATCGCTCGTTGGCGAGATTCGGATTGCCGATCTCGAAGGTCAGGTTTCCCACGTGCGGACCGAAGTTGTAGAGTTCTTCGAGCGCCGGCGCACGATAGGAATTCGTGTAGTTTGCAACGAACGCACCGCCGTCCCACAGATCGAACCGGGCGCCCATGCCCCCTGAAAACCCGGTGAAGCGCCGGTTGCTGAAACCGGAAGCCGCCAGGGGCGTGTAACCCGTACTTTCGACTCTCCCGCCAAGCTGCATCCGAAACCGGTCAAAATCGAGTTCCTCCAGCGCGAACAGGGCAAATACGTCCTGGTCGACCGGCGGCGACAACGCCTCCTCGCCGAAAGCGGAATATTCGCGCGCATGCCCCTGAAAACCGAAGCTGCCGGCCCAGTTGCCGCGCGTGCCCTGTGTAAACACTCCGCGATAGGCGAGTTGACTATTCTCGAACGTGGTGCCGATGCGCTGGTCGTTTCCGGGAAATATCTCGACCTCGTCATGGTTCCAATCCGAATAGTTCAGTGAAAGCTCGAAGCTTTCGATGGCGGGGCCGAGTTCGTTCAAGCCACCTGAGAAACGAACGTTGTGGCGGCGGAACACGACTTCGATATCGTCCACCTCCAGCTCATGGTTTTCTTCTTCGCCTTCACCGTGTTCTTCTTCGTCTTCATGTTCTTCTTCGTCTTCATGGGCTCCATGTTCTTCTTCGTCTTCGTGGTGGTGAAACTCGGTTGCGAACGGAATACCGTTGCGTCCGTCGTTGGCCGAGTAATCCACGCTTGCAAAACCCCGCGGACCGAACCAGCCGAAGCCCATCGATCCATTGCTGATTCGGCTCCCGGAGTTGGCGATGCGCCCTTCGGGCGTGTTGTAGTCTCCGGTCCGTTGTCCGCCGCCGCCGGCCCAAACCATCCACCGGCCCGCGCCGTATTCGGCGTTGAAGCTCCCTCCCCCCTGCGCGTTCGCCGAGCCGGCGACCGTGGATACCTGCCCCCGCCACCCCTGGTGCGGCTGGTCGTGCGCTTCCTGGTGACTGCTGACGGCATTGACCACGCCACCGATCGCGTTGCTTCCGTATAGGAGCGTGGCCGGCCCCTTGACCACTTCGATCCGTTCCACGTTTCCGGCATCGATGGGCTCGCCGTGATCTCCGGATTGGGATCCCAGCGACCCGACTCCGACCCCGTCCTGCATCACCAGAACCCGGTCGCCGTCGAAACCCCGGACCACCGGACGCGCGTTGCCGCTGCCGAAGCTGCGTTTGGCAATCCCCAGTTGACCGTCGAGCACTTCGCCCAGTGAAGGGGCCATGACCTCGGCCAGATCGAACGAATCCAGACTGGTGACCGAAGGCACCGCCTGGAAGGTGGTTTCTTCGCGGCCCCGAGCGGTGACGGTGATCTCCTGCCGGAGAGGTGAAATCCGCAGTTCCAACTGCACGGACCGAGTCTGCCCCGCGGCCACCTCGATATCCGGCAACTCGGAGTTGAGCATCGACTGGAACGCCAGGATGTCATAGGCGCCCGGCGGCACGTTTTCGAAAACGAACCGGCCATCGTCATCGGTTTCGACGATGCGTCCGAGTTCGGCCAGGAGCACCGTGATGCGGTGCGCGGGGTCGCCGGTCGGCAGAATGACGGTGCCTTCGATGGTACCGGCGGGTTGAGCAGCGATGACAGGGACAACGATGGAACAGAGAACCAGAACCGAGAAAACAATGCCGATGAGTTTCATGGGAATCCTCCAAGTCAAAAAACGCGTAGTGATGTTGACGCTGACGCCCCGATCGATCCGATCGGGGCAAACTGGACTTAGAGGAGAGGCGGGCCGCGACCGAAAACGGCGAAGAGCGAGCGAACCCGGGGCCCGCCTTCGCCGAAAACGACGGGAGCGACCGACTGCATGTGCTGAAACGACGGATGGGGCGTCGCCACGAAAGCCATCGCGTTGGAGTGAGCGCAGAAGTGATGATCGTGCGCGCCAAGATCCCCCTGACGGGGATCCTGTATCGCGGGGCCCCAGGCGTTTCCATGCATGTGCCCGGCCGAAACCGCCACATCTTCCTCGATCGGGTGGATCGTTTCGAGCGCCGACTGGACCGCAAAAGCAAGGACCGCGGCCACAAGGACGATGGCAACAACCCGGCTCTGTCGCGAATGGATCATCTCCAAAGAAAATATCACGACCTTGGAGTCCGAAGCGACGTTGGCGACAGTACGCGGCGGTGAATTCGTTTCGTTCGGCAGAGGCGCTTGGCTACCCTGTTGCCTACGGAAGTCCAGACCCGAAATTCCGGGCACAAAAACTGTAGGCACGGCCCATGAATCTGAAAGTGTTTATCCAGAACGAGGCGGGTTCGAACCGGAAGCACCATCGCAACGCATCGCAACAGCCAGAGAGTAGTTCCGTTTTCCGGGACACTGGGTCTACAATGCCCCCCCTTCTTGCATTTCAGATAGTCCGAGGAGAGTGGTATGCACAGGAATTGCCTTCTCGCGGTCACTCTTGTCGTTCTCGTGTCGATCCTACCCAGGGCGCCCCTTCTGGCCCAACGGGCTGACGATCTTTCCTTCCAAACCTGGAATCAATATCTCGGCGGATCGGACTCCTCGCAATATTCATCCCTCGACCAGATCGACCGATCCAATGTCGACCAACTCGAGGTCGTCTGGAGTTACCCGACCGGCGACGGAAACATCACTTTCGGCCCGACCGTGGTCGGCAATGTCATGTACGTCCTGGGGGCGAACCGAACACTCGCGGCCCTGGATGCCGCGACCGGCGATGAACTCTGGACTCGGGCGTTGGACGGCATCGGCAGCCGCGGAATCAACTACTGGGAAAGCGAAGACGGCGCCGACAAACGCCTGGTGTTCCTCAGCGCCGGTTTCGTCACCGAACTGGACGCGGCCACCGGAGATCCGGTCACATCGTTCGGAGAGAACGGGCAGGTCGACCTGCGAACCGGTTTCGAGGACGAGTTGAGGCCGCCCAACCCGATCAACACCAACAATCCGGGACGCATCTTCGACGATCTGATCATCATGGCCACGCCCGCCGCGGGCGCATCGTTCAATGCCAACCCCGCCGACATCCATGCGTACGATGTGCGCACGGGCGAACTGGAATGGGTCTTCCATACGCTTCCCCGCCCCGGAGAGTTTGGCGCCGACACCTGGGCGAACCGCGACGAGATGGTCGGCGGCGGACACAACTGGAGCGAGATGACCGTGGATCCGGACCGGGGCATGGTGTTCATTCCAACCGGAACCGCACGTTACGACTTCTATGGGGCAAACCGATTAGGCCAGAATCTGTTCGCCAACAGCATCGTCGCCTTGGACGCGAGAACCGGCGAACGCCTGTGGCACTTCCAGACCGTGCATCACGACTTGTGGGATTACGATTTGCCCAACGCGCCCAAGCTGCTGACCGTCCGCCTCAACGGAGACGAAATTCCGGCGGTCGCGCAGGCGTCAAAACACGGCTTCCTGTTCGTGTTCAATCGCGAGACGGGCGAGCCGCTGTGGCCAATCGAAGAACGCCCCGTACCTCAGTCGGACATTCCGGGCGAAGAAACCTGGCCAACCCAGCCATTCCCAACCATGCCCCCGCCCTTCGCCAGACAGTCGTTCACCGTGGACGACATCAATCCTTTCCTGCCTGAAGAAGATCAGGCCGACCTGCGGGAACGTTTAGAGACCTATCGGAACGAAGGCCTCTTCACGCCGCCCAGCTTCCAGGGGTCGATCCAGCTTCCAGGTCACAACGGCGGCGCCAACTGGGGCAGTTCGGCCGTGAATCCCGAACGCGGCTTGATGTTTGTCTCGAGCAAGGTGTTGCCCACGCTTCTGGCTATTCGCGAACCCGGCGCCGGAGGCCGGGGCGGCCGCGGCGGAAGGGGCGGCCGTGGCGGCCAGGACGGCCCTCCCCCGGAACCCCCCAACGCGGGACCGGACTTCGTGGCTTACACGTCACCATACAACTTCATGACCGAATCCGGCGGAATGCCGGCCATCGGGCCGCCATGGTCGCAACTGACGGCTTATGACTTGAACGAAGGCACCATCCTGTGGCAGATCAACAACGGATCGGTCAACGGTATCGAAGCCGAAAACAGCGGCAGCCACATGCCCCGAGGCGGGCCGGTCGCCACCGCGGGCGGACTGCTTTTTCAGGGGACATCGTCGGACCGCACGATTCGCGCTTACAACCAGGACAACGGCGAAATCTTGTGGGAGTACCCGATGGATGCGGCGGTGGAGGGCGTACCGGCTGTCTATCGGATCGACGGACGGCAGTACATCACGTTCCCCGTCGCGGCCGGCAACGGGTCGTTCGGACTGCGTATCGGACAACCCGACCCCGCGCCCGGACAGTACGTCACGTTCGCCTTGCCGGAATAACGTCGGGCGGGCATACCGATCGCCAAACTGCAGACATCGGCGGGATCAGCCGAGGGTTGCCGCCTGTATCGTCGCTGTCAGGTTGACCGCCGCGTGCAGCGCCATGGGTACCAGAAGCGAGCCGGTACGGATGCGCGCCATCCCGAACAACAGCCCCATCGCGAATACGGTCAGGATGCCGTAGGCGTCATATTGCAGGTGCATCAGGGACCAAAGCACCGAGGTCGCCACGACCGCGCCGGCCGGCCGCAGGGCACTGTCCTTGAGGCCCGCCATGAGAAAGCCCCTGAAGAACGTTTCTTCAAATAGCGGCGCGCCGACAACCAGTGCGAGCCAGAGCAACCAAACCGGTTGGGCCGTCGCGTAGAGCGCCGTCATGAATTCGGGTACGACGGGTCGCCCCAGGGCCGTCGTCGTCAGGTCGGAGAGAACCACCAACACGGCCGTCGCACCCAGCCAGTTCAGATAGGTCCGGACCGGTACGCCCCCGAGCGACAGATACTCTCCGACGATCGCTCCCTTCTTCAGTTTGACAACTCCCGCGATCAGGCCGCAGCACACCACGGCTGTGATGAGGGTCGCTATCGACACGAGCGTGCCGTTCTCGGCGGCAGCGGCTATGAGGTCTTCGAAGCCGGGATCGGTAGGACTGAAACCATTTGGCGCACGAATGACCGCACCGACCAGAACCGTCGCCGTCTGCAGGGCAACGAAGACAAATCCGATCAGGAGCCCCCACAGGCAGGTTCCCCAAAAGCCCCACCGCGCGGTTATTGATGTCGAGGCCGATATCGACTCTTCGGTCGGAGTTGAAGCTGGGATGTCATTCATCGGATGGTCCTCATAATAGCCCGTGGTAGTACCCCTTCCCTTCCGGGAAGAGGCGCCTGAAAATCAATTGTCTCCATCGTCGAGTGCGAACGCAAACAGCGAGGTTCCGGCGGCGACGGCGACGAACTGCCGGCCATCGGCCGCGTAGGTCATCGGACCGCTGTTGATCTGGCCTCCAAGCGAAATGCGCCAGAGCAATTCCCCGGTTGCGGCATCCAACGCGTAAAAATAGCCTTCACGCCCCCCGCTGAACACCAGATCCGACGCCGTACTCAAGACACCCGCCCAGGTGATGTCGTTCATTTGATGCTGCCAGATCATTTCTCCGGTTGCCGGATCGAAAGCCCGAACGGCGCCGTAGTAATCCTGATCGTCGGCCGGATCGAGCAACTCTTCAAACGGCTCGCCCGCGTTCAGCGCGGCACGCATGTTGGGTTGAATGTTGACGTTCCCCATCGGCGTGCGATCGGTGGCCCGCGGAAACACGCCTTGAGTCGCGAACGTTCCGGTGTTCTCCCATGCCGGAATGTAGAACAGCCCCGTGTTCGGGCTGTAGGAGGGCGGGTACCAGTTGGTCGCTCCCAACGCTGTCGGCATCACCAGCACGGGTTCGTCGGGACGCGGCTGCGCATCCGGGTTCAGAATGGGACGACCGTCGGAATCGAATCCGGTCGTCCAGTTCACCTGAACGAAGGGACGGCCGTACAGGAACTCGCCGGTGACGCGGTCGAGCATGTACATCAGGCCGTTGCGGTTGGCCCACAACATCACCTGCCGCATTTCGCCTTCCCACTCTACCTCGGCCAGAATCGGCACCTGGGTGGCGTCGTAATCCATCTCGTCGTGCGGCGTAAACTGGTAGTACCAACGCAGTTCGCCGGTGTCGGCATCGAGCGCGATGACGCTGTCGCTGTACAGGTTGTCGCCCAGGCGGTCACGGCCGTCCCAGTCGGGCGCGGGGTTTCCGGTGCCCCAGTAGGTCAGGTTCGTATCCGGATCGTACGCACCGGTGTTCCAGATCGCCGCACCGCCGATCTCCCAGGCCGCGCGCCCGCTCTCGGGATCGGTTCCGATCCAGGTTTCGTTACCGGGTTCCCCCGGACCGGGAATCGTGTGGAAGCGCCAGACTTCCTCGCCGCTGTTCACGTCATAAGCCGCCAGCAGACCTCGAATACCCCGGTCGCCGCCGGCCGTCCCAACCAGAACCATGTCCTTGACGATAAGAGGGGCATGGGTGATCGCATACCGCTCGGACGCGGGGGCGACTTCCCTCTTCCAGATCTCGGTTCCCGTCCTGGCGTCGATCGCCACCAGGTGGGCGTCGAGCGTACCCATGAACAGGGTCTCGCCGGAAATCGCCAGACCGCGGTTCACGCGCCCACAGCAGTTGCTGCCTTCCGGCGCATTCTCGTAGGGATAAATCCATAATGGGCGGCCCGTCGCGGCGTCCAGCGCGACCACGTCGTTCGGGGCCTGGATCGTGTACAGGATGCCGTCCACAACCAGAGCCGTGGTTTCGAACTTCTCCAGCGACCTCGCCTGCCACACCCATTCGACTTCCAGTTCGGAGACATTGGTCTTGTCGACCTCGGTCAACGCACTGTATCTATGTCCGGCGTTGTTGCCCGAATAGGTCAGCCAGTTCTCCGGCTCCCGGTCGGCGTTGAGCAAACGGTCGAACGTGACTTGGGCTTCGAGCGTGCCAGCAGTCAAGTTCAGCGTGCCGGCGGCCAGAATGATGAGCAACAGTGTGCGTCGGATCGTCACGAATTCCCCCTCGAGTCTTCCATTCGAAATGTTGGGCAACCGGTCGCAGGTCCCTGTGGGGCTCTACGGCGGGTTGCTTGAATCAGGTGGCCAGAAAATCGATTTCGATCAGCGTCCTATATTATCCTGAAGACGCGCCGGGACCGCACTGCCAATACGTGCCTGTCCATATCCGGTAAATCCACACGACCGGGCGATGACGGAGACCACCATGCTGAACGGAATCCAGGGAGTTCTGATCCCAACTGTTTTCTTCACATTTTTCCTCGCATCGAATGCGGTGGATTCGGCAGCGCAGGCGGGCCCATTCGACCGGCAGCGTCCCGACGCGGCCTCGGTAGAGCGGGGACGCGGCGTCTATCTCGCACGATGTATCAACTGTCACGGCCTCGACGTGAAGGGTACCGAGAACGGGCCGGATCTCATTCGGTCCGTCGCAGTGCTGCGCGATCGGGAAGGCAGTGAGATCGGACCGGCGATGGCCATACTCGCCGACCATCCAGCCGACCTGCCGGGCAGCGAACTGTCGGACATCTCCCACTTCCTGAAGCAGCAGATCGAGGCCACAGCCAGAAACCGCAACCCCTCCGAACCCCCCGACGTTCTCACTGGCAACGTCGACGCGGGACGCGCCTTTTTCAACGGCGACGGTGGATGCAATGGCTGTCACTCGACAACGGGAGACCTTGCCGGAATCGGCGGACGGTACAGCCCGGTCAATCTTCAGCAACGCTTTCTCTTTCCGCGGGGCGGCCCCCGCCCCGAGACGCCAACACTGGTTACGGTCACCGGGCGCGCGGAAGGGGAGGTTTCGGGCACACTGGAATTCCTGAACGACTTTTTTGTCTCGCTCACGGACACCTCGGGTGCGTACCGCTCGTTCCGGCGCACATCCGATCTGAGGGTCGAGACCCGCGACCCCTACCAGGCGCACTGGGATCTGCTTGAACGAATTACCGACCGCAACATTCACGATGTGGTCACCTACCTGGAAACACTGAAATGAAAACTCTTCGGCCTGTGCTTTTGGTTGGCCTGCTGGCGGCCGGCGCTTTCGGGCAGGGACTGGATCCTTCGAAGCTCCTGGAGCTTCCAACGGACTCGTGGCCCACCTATAACGGCGACTACTCGGGACGGCGATACAGTCCCCTGACCGGGATCGACGATTCGAACGTGGACTCCCTGACCCTGGCCTGGGTAAGGCGCCTCAACCCGGGACCGTCACCGCAGGGCGGGGGCGGAAACAACGCCGCCGTCATCAAGGGAACGCCGCTTGTAATCAACGGCATCATGTACGTCACGATTCCCGACCACGTGTGGGCATTGGACGCGCGGACCGGCCGCCAACTATGGCACACGACGTGGGAGTCCAAGGGCGGTTGGCATATCGGCAACCGCGGCGCGGCCGTCTGGAACGACACACTGTTTGTTGAAACCCCCGATTGCAACCTGGTGGCGCTACGCCTCGCCGACGGCGAGGAACTCTGGCGCACCGAAATCTGCGACCTCCAGCAATTCTATTACGCGTCCGTGGCGCCGGTGATCGTCAACGACCACGTCATCGTCGGCGTCAGCGGCGACGATCTGGACATTCCCGGCTACCTCTCTTCGTACGACCCCGTGACCGGCGAGATGCAGTGGCGGTGGTATACGCGTCCCGATCCGGACGACCCCGAGGCGGCGACGTGGCCCAGCACCGAGGCCATGATGCACGCCGGCGGGATGACCTGGGTTCCAAGCACCTACGACCCCGAACTGAATCTCCTGTATCTGGGCACGGGCAACCCGCAACCCGTCATCGCCGGCCAGGGGCGCGAAGGGGACAATCTCTATACCGAGTCGGTCGTCGCACTGAATCCGGACACGGGCGAACTGGTCTGGTATTTCCAGGTATCCCCGCACGACACGCACGACTGGGACGCCGTGCAGACACCGGTACTGTTCGACGCCGAGTTCGACGGGGAGCCCCGAAAGCTCGTGGCCCAGGCCAGCCGCAACGGGTGGTTCTTCGTGATGGACCGCGAGACGGGCGAGAACCTGGTCAGCACCGACTTCGTTGGAACGAACTGGACCCTGGGGGTCGGCAGCGATGGCCGTCCGCTTCCCAACCCCGCCAAGCAGCCGCAGTTGGACGGCGCACTGGTGTCCCCCGACCAATACGGCGCCGTCAATTGGCCGCCGCAGAGTTTCAACCCGGACACCGGACTGTTTTACGCCAATGCCTCCCGCGCCTACAGCGTGTACTACCTGTATGACGATGACGAAAAACCCGAAGGCTGGGGCGGAAACGACCGGGGCGGCTACAACATTCCGATGCTCCAGGCCATCGACTACCGCACCGGCGAGATTCGATGGAGTCGCCGTTGGGAAGGCCGGGGCCGCGTTCGTTCGGGCCTGCTCTCGACGGCGGGCAACCTGCTCTTCGCCGGGGACATCGGCAACAACCTTGTGGCCCTCGACCCTGTCGACGGGACGCTGCTATGGCACGCGGGACTCCACACGCCGATGACCAACGGTCCGATCACCTACGAACTGGACGGTGCCCAGTATCTTGTTGTCGGTGCGCGCGACTCGCTGTATACCTTTGTCATGTTGGCGGACTGAACTGCCGGTACGCCCTTTCGAGCGCACGCGAAAGATGGGCGAATGCGGGAGCGGACGGACATGAAGAACGTCGAATCAAGTTGTCGCGGGGCACTGTCCACGTCGTTCGTCGTCGTTGCCGCACTGCTGGCTGCGCCCCCGGCCGATGCCCAACTCGACCTCACCGGCAACTGGTCTCCACCGAGGCAGGAAGACCGCCTCGAACGCGGCCCCGGGCCCGCGCTGGTGGATTACCTCGGACTCCCGATCAACGCGCAGGGACGCCAGTTCGCCCTCAGTTGGAACCCGTCCCGGTACACGTTGCCCGAACACCAGTGCCAGGTTCACACCGTGGGCTACATCTACCGGGGGCCACTGCGCCTACGGATATGGGAAGAACGCAATCCCGACTCGCAGGAACTGATCGCGATCAATCAGTACATCAGCACCTATGAGCAGTCGCGGACGATATGGATGGATGGACGGCCGCATCCTTCCCAGAACGCGCCGCACACATGGATGGGCTTTTCGACCGGCGAATGGATCGGCAACAAACTCAGAGTCCGCACCACGCACATCAAGCAGGGTTGGCATCGGCGCAACGGATTGCCGTCGAGCGACCGGATGGAACTGATCGAATACTTCGCGAAACACGGAGACATCCTGACGCACATCACGATCGCCAACGACCCCGTGTTTCTCGAAGAACCCCTCATCAAGAATCAATCCTTCCGCCTCAACGACGAAAGCGGCGCCAACTGGCTCTGGCCATGTGAGTACGTCGTGGAGGTGGCCGATCAGGAGCAGGGAGACGTGCCGCATTATCTGCCCGGCGAGAATCCCTTTATCGCCGAGTTCGCCCAGCGTCACGGCATCCCGGTGGAAGCCGCCCTGGGCGGACCCGAAACAACACGGCCCGAATACATTGAAATCCTGAGGGCCTGGCAAGCCGAACAACAGGATTAACGTCCCAAATTCGAAAAGAACTCGAATACGACGCGGAGGAACCACCTATGACCGAACTACTGGGCGCCGCACTGCTCGCAACCGCTTTCCAGGCGGCGCCGTGCGAAAGTCTGACATCGTTCTCTCTTGAGAACGGCAGCATTCGAACCGCGGATATGGTTCCCGAAGGCCCTTTCGTCCGCCCCGCAGGAGGGCGCGGAGGACGCGGCGCCGCGAACCCGGAGCCCCTGCCCGCACACTGCCGCTTGACGATGGTGCTGACTCCGACCTCGGACTCCAACATCAACGTTGAACTCTGGATGCCCGTCCAGAACTGGAACGGTCGTTTTCTGGCGGTGGGCAACGGCGGGTTTGCCGGATCGATTCAGGGATACGGAGACATGCAGACCGCGCTTCGACGGGGTTATGCGACCGCGGCCACAGATACCGGCCATTCGGCAGCGGATGGTCCCAGCGGCATGTTCGGTCTGGGCCATCCCGAAAAGATCGTCGACTTCTCCCACCGCGCCGTTCACGACATGACGGTGAAATCCAAACGCATTCTCGACGAGTACTACGACGAACCGCTGAACTATGCCTACTTCAAGGGCTGCTCGACCGGAGGACGCCAGGCCATGATGGCGGCTCAACGGTACCCGGGCGACTTTGACGGCATTATCGCGGGAGCGCTCGCCAACCGCCACATCTACATGCACACGTCCGGTGTCGCCCGCAGGATTCATATATCGCGGAACCCGGATCAGGCTATTTCAGCCGACATGGCGCAGATGGTCACCGATGCCGTGATGAACCAGTGCGACACGCTCGGCGAGGGTTTCCTGAACAACCCCCGCCAGTGCTCGTTCGACTTCGCTTCGCTCGTTTGCAGCGACGGCGCGAGCGGCAGCGGAAGCAATGGAAGCAATGGACTCTGCCTGACCGAACCGCAACTTCGAACGGTGGAAACCTGGTACGGCGGGGTAAAGAACAGCCGGGGCGAGATGATTTTTTCGGGTCAGGCACTGGGCAATCCGATGCGCGCGGTTCAGGGGATGGGTGAAGACGGCAACGTTTCGGATACGGTTCGCATCTGGGGGTTCCAGGACGAGAACTACGACTGGCGCGACTTCGACCTGGATCGCGACATGCCGATTATCGACGCCGCAACCGGCTTTGTGGATTCCGACGATCCCGATCTGCGCGGGTTCGAAGGCCACGGCGCCAAGTTACTGCTGTATGCCGGTTGGGGAGACACAGCCATCACGCCTGAAAACACCGCCCACTACTACGAGACCGTACTTGAAGAAATGGGTCCGGATCAGGATGACTGGATGCGTTTGTTCATGATCCCGAGCATGGGGCATTGCGGGGGCGGCCCCGGCCCGAACACGTTCGACTCCATCGCGACGATGGAACAGTGGCGGGAACAGGGTCTGGCGCCGGACCGGATCATGGGGTCGAACGCCCAGTCCGGCCTGACACGCCCGCTGTGCCCGTACCCCCAATACTCACAGTACAATGGCAGCGGCAATCTTGCCGATGCGGCCAACTGGGCCTGTACGGCGCCCTGACGGGCGCGGCTCTACGGACTGCCGGGGCGGTTGAACGCTCCCGGCAGTTCGGTCGCGAAATACCCTTACCCCTTCCCCGGACCCGCCCCGTTCACTCACACTGGGACGGGTCGGCCTCGACGTAGTGGCTCTTGAAGTTTGCCGCTTGCGGATCCATGCAGCCTTTGAGGTTCAGCAGTTCGACCCGCCGGAACTGAATGGGGTGCCCTTCGCTCTGCAACGAAATGTAGCCTTCGGACAACGGTGCGCCGTCGGGCTTGGCTTCCGGCCGATGTCCGGACACGGCGCCCCCGCCAATGGTCGTCCCGCCGTATTCCATCACCTGTTCCCCGTTGATGAAGTGAACGATCCGTTCGTTTCCCAGGACAAGGATCTCAGCCGTCACCCATTGATCTCCGTGGTACGTATCCGAGGCCGAGTCGATGCAGTGAGTCGCGGTGAACGTCCCGTCATAGACGATATGCGTTCCAGGTGAGCACATATTGCCGGTCGAGCGGGTGTTGCCATCGCCCAGACCACCCAGGAACTGGGCCTCGATGGAAATGGGAAAGTTCTGGTCCGCCGGCATCGTGCCGGGGTGTTGCGAATGCAACATTGCGCCGCTGTTGCGAATCGCCCAGTCCGGAGCGTTCAGGGCCTGCTCTCCGGTAAATCGGTACTCCACCAGAAGCCTGTAATGGGAGAAAGGCTCTCTGTAGAAAATGTGGCCGAACTGTTCGTCGAAACCCGTGTATCCGTCGTAGGACACCGTCATCAGGCCGTCTTCAACACGAAACGTGTCGGCAAAGTTCTCTCCAGGTTCGTGGCCCCGGATCTTGACAATCCAGTCGTCCAGATCCTGCCCATTGAACAATGCCGTCCACTCGCCCGCATCCGGACCGGACTGCGCCCGGGCCGGCGGCGCCGCAAGCATGAGAACGACCGCCACAGAGGAAACGAATCCGATCCGGATCTTCATTGCATCCCTTCCTTATTTGGTCCGGGGTATTTGATTCGGGCAGTCATATTTGATTCGGGCAGTCGTATTTGATTTGGGCAGTCGTAGACTGCCCCTACATGCTCAATATTATGGGATTTGGGCGCCCCGCTCCCACTCCCCCTGTAGGTGCGGTCTATGACCGCACGATGACCGCACGATGACCGCACGATGACCGCACGATGACCGCACGATGACCGCACGATGACCGCACGATTTTGATTTGGGCAGTCGTAGACTGCCCCTACATGCTCAATATTGAGGGATTCGGGCACCCCGCTCCTACTCCCCCTGTAGGTGCGGTCTATGACCGCACGATGACCGCACGATGACCGCACAATCTCGACCGCACGATGACCGCACGATCTTGATTTGGGCGGTCATAGACCGCCCCTACATTTTCGAATGCAGGCGCCTCTCATCTCAACAATAAAGAATTTCACCACAGGCTCGTCCTCACGCGACCAGGATGTAGCGAACCAGGAACAAGGCCGTGAACAGCCAGATGAGCCAGTGAAGATCGCGATGGCGCCCCCGCACCAGGCTCAGTCCGACATAGCCGATAAACCCGAACGCGATGCCGTCGGTGATTGAAAAGGTGAACGGAATCACCGTAATCGTGATGAAGGCGGGAATGTATTCGTGCGGCTGATCCCAGGCGACGTGAACGACGTTGCGCATCATGAACGCCCCAACGATGATCAGCGCGGGCGCCACGGTGGGATAGAGGGTCAGTCCGGATTCGGAAACATGTCCGGCCCCGACCATTCGGGCGAGCGGCGCAAAAAACAGCGCAAGAAGGAACATCGCGGCCGTGACCAAATTGGCCAGTCCCGTACGCGCGCCCTCGGCGACGCCGGTGGCGCTTTCGATATAGCTGACCACCGGGGAGTTCCCCAACAACCCGGCGCCCGTCGTTCCGATCGCGTCCGCCATCAGCGCCTCGCGTGCCCGGGGCAGATCGTCCCCTTTCATGAAGCCTCCCTGCTGGGCGATCCCGATCAACGAACCGATGCTGTCGAAAAGATCCAGGAAGAAGAACACGAAAATCACCGGAAGAGCGCCCAGGCTCAAAACACCCAGGACGTCGAGTTCCATCGCGACCGGGGCAGGCGATGGCGGCATCGCAAAAACACCGTCGAATTGCACGACGCCAAGGATCAGGCCGAGTACGGTGCTGGTCAAGATGCCTGCCAGGATGGCGCCCCGTGAACGGCGTACCAGGAGGATCATGGTCACGACGAGACCCGAACCGGCCATCCAGACCGGCGGCGTTCCCAGATCCCCCAGCGTTACCAACGTGCCGGGGTCTGCCGCCACGAAGCCGCCCCACTCCAGCCCGACCAAGGCGATCAACAACCCGATACCCACGGCGATCCCATGTTTCAGCGAGGCCGGAATCGACCGTATCAGCGCCTCGCGAATCCCCCAGATCGACATCGCCATAAAGAGCACGCCCGAGACAAAGACGGCCCCCAGTGCCTGCTGCCAGGTATATCCCATCGCCCCGACGACGGTGAAGACGAAGAAGAAGTTGTGCCCCATGGCGGGGGCCACCGCGATCGGATAGTTGGCCAGAAAGGCCATCAGCAGTGTCCCGAACGCGCTGATCAGGCAGGTTGCCGCCAGAACGGCATCGAAGTCCATTCCGACGGTACTGAAGAGAGCGGGCTGAACGAAGACGATGTAGCACATCGTCATGAAGGTCGTCAGCCCACCCAGAACCTCGACCTGAATCGTCGAACCGGCTGCCGAAACGCCAAAGCGTCGTTCGATCCATGCTGTCATGGGGTGATTTTTTCAGAATTCGAACTTGACGCCCAGTTGAATCTGGCGGGGCGCAAACGCCGATGTAAAGCCCAGCGGCTCGGCCGGCCCACGGGAGCGGTCGCCAGGAATGTGGTGCGAGGGCAACGCCTCGGTGCCGATCACGTTGTTCACACCCGAATAATTGACGGTATTGAGCACGTTGAACCCCTCGGCGATGGCCTCGATCCGATAACCATCTCCGAATTCGAAGGCCTTCGCGACACGAAAATCGACGCTGGCGAAGCCGGGCCCCTTACCCGTGTTGCGGCCCGCAAACGCCGGCCGGTCGGTGTTGGCGTTCGTGTCGCCGTTGGCATCGAATCCCAACAGCAGGTTGAACGGCCGTCCGCTCGACAACGTGACGATCGGGGCCAGCGTCATGTCGGCCAGAACCCGGCCGATTCCGAAGCCGCGCTCGAACGGCGTCGCGAAAACACCGCTCACAACCAGCCGGTTCCGCTGATCGAACGACGACAACGAGCGTTCCGCGGCCAGGTCCAGGCTGTTCGCCGCCTGAAGGTCCGTGATGAAATCGACCGTATCGTCGATCGCCTTCGAAAACGTGTACGACACCTGAAATTGGTGAAAATCGTTGAATCTCTTCCGAAGCGTGGCCGTCATGCCGTGGTAAATCGAACTGCCGGAACTTTCGACCACGTTGTCCTGAAGAATGCGTGGATCGATCGGCCCAAGGACAGGACCAAAGGCATTGCTACCGACCGCCTGCAGATTGACGTTCCGGGACCGCAGCAGCTTGACGCCGCGGTTCATCAGATAGTCCACGCCAGCGCTCCAATGGGCAGCCAATTCACGTTCGATTCCGAAACTGCCGTGCTGGCTGTAGGGATTCACCAGTTCTGGCGAGGAGCGCAGCAACACCGGGGGCGTCGTGCCTGGAATCAGCCCCAGGGGGGCGATATCGGCGGCGCCGATGACCCGGTTTCCGATGACGCCCTGCCGGTTCAGAGACCCCCAGATCTGGGCCGAGGTCGCCGTTATCCCCAGTTGGGGCACGCCCGTAATGGGCACCGCGATCTGCGAAATCCGGCTTCCGTCGAGGACCCGTTCGATAAAGGCGATGGCCTGGTATACCGGCGCGTAAAAGACGCCGTATCCTCCGCGAACAACCCATCGGCCGTCCGGCGACCAGGCAAAACCAACCCGCGGCGCAATGTTGTTTGTGTCCCGATGCACCGGAGGCGGTTGCAGTTCCAGGTCATAACGCAGACCCAGCGTGAGCGTCAGGCCGGGGGTCAGGCGGAAATTGTCCTGCACGTAGCCGGCAAGGACGCGGTTGGTCAGGCTTGTAACCGGGTCCCCGAAACCCTGTTGGTAGAGCAGCGGCAATCCGAGGTTGTAGGACTGCAGGGATGTGATCGGTTCCGAAAGTGCCGGGACGAGCGCTCCCTGTCCCGAGGCGCCCAGGGCGGCGGCGGTGGCCGCGGTTGTGCCGGGACCGCCGACCGAGTCGATGACCGCGCCCAGAGGAATCGCCTCACCGAAAATGAATCGTCCACCCAGGAAGACTTCGACCGATCCCTTCTGGGGGAGGTGCTGGAACTCGCCGCCGAATTTCAATGCGTGGGGCCCCTCGATGACGGTGAAATTTTCGACGAACTGCAGCCGCTTTTCATTTCGCGCGGCGGGAAGAAAGAAATCCCGGCCCACCATCGCGATTCCGTTGATATTGATCTCGGGACCCAGGGCATCCGCCGGGAACGAATTGAGATCGCTGTCGGCAAACTGAAAACGGAACTCGTTGACGACGTTGGGAGAGAAGAAATGCGAGTCTCCAAAGCTGAACGAAAAGTCCTGCGCCTGAAAATTGGCGCCGCGCGACGGCCCCTTCAGACCGCCGAAGGCGCCGCCCACCGTATCGCTATCGGCAAAGCTGACCCGGGCAAACATCTGGTTCCGGGCCGACACCTGACGATCGACACGAAACGAAACGATGTTGTCGTTGTTCCGGAACGGAAACACGCCGCTGTTGTTTCTGAGAAGCGCCACCGTACCCGGGAACGTCGCTTCCGAAGTGGTCAGACTTGCCCCAAGGGCCGCGCCCAGAGACGACAGATCCGGTAGCCGGGAGGCGCGAAGGGCGTCGATCAGGGCGCGTTGCGCCGCGGTCGGCTGAAAGAAGTCTTCATTTTCGAGGAACGTCGAGAAATTGGACTCCCTCTGGTACAGGCCTTCATAGGAAAGAAAAAAGAAGGTCCGGTCTCTTTCGATCGGCCCGCCGGCGGAAAATCCGGACTGCACGCGCTTGAAGGGAGGATCGATACTCGATCCGCCCGCGCCGAAAGCGAACGCATTGCGGGCATCCAGCGCCTGGTTGCGAACAAAGGCGAAGGCCGAGCCATGGAACGCGTTGGTCCCGGACTTGGATACGATGTTGATCAGCCCCCCGGACGCGCGCCCGAACTCCGCCGAATAGTTCGCCCGATTGATCTGGAACTCCTGAACAGCGTCCTGACTGAGCGTCGACCGGACCGCCCCCACGCCGTTGTCATTGTTGTCCAATCCGTCAATGGTGACACTGTTCGAACGCCCGTTCTGTCCCGCGAACGACAGGCCGGAGGTCGGCGCCAGGGGGAGCGAAAAGGTCACGAGAGCATCGGACCGGGTCACCCCGGACGTCAGCAACGAGAAGTCGAGAAAGTCCCGGCGATTGATCGGCAGGTTGTCGATACGGAGTTCGTTGACGGTGTCGGCCTGCTGCGTCCTGCGGGTTTCGACGATGGGCGCCTCACCCACGACGAGCACTTCCTGCTGGAGCGCCGCCGGTCTCAACGACTCATCGATGGACAGGGATTGACCGACCAGAAGCCGTATCGGCCGTCGAACCGTGGTGGCAAAACCGGGGAGCGCAAACTCCACCTCGTAGTCTCCGGGCGGCAGCAACGGAAAAGCGTAGTCGCCGTAGGCGCCGGTCACGGTTTCGCGAACCAGCCCCGTGTCGGGCCGGTAGATGGTGACCGCCACCGAAGGAAGTACTGCGCCGGTTGGATCGAACACCGTGCCATTGATGTCGCCCGAAGCCATCTGGGCCTGAGGAAACGCGGAGATCGAAAACAACAACACGAGCGAGAGACTCCGAACTGCACTCATCGAAAGCGACCTCACGGATAGCGGCCTCAATCCGTTTCAGAGCGGCTGCCGCTCATGAACCGGCAGATTCCCGGTTTGCCTTCAGCCTCGCGTATTCCTCGCGGAGGCTTTTGAGATGCGACCGTTCTTCGCGAGCGAAATCCCTGAATATCTTGCGTCCTTTCGGGTCATCCAGTTGCCTGGCAAAATCGTTGAAGAACTTTTGCGATTTTCGTTCCAGATCGATCGCCAGATTCAGAGCCTCGACATGGGTCGTCCCGGTGCGCACATCCACACTCAGCAATTCCCGTTCCGGAAATATCGAGTCGGCAATCTTCCGGCTGACCGGCAGACGCGCCGGCTCCCGGCGCAACCACCGGTTCTCTTCGAGGAGCGCCCGGTACTGGCCCCAGAGACGTTCCATGTGCTCGGACTCTTCATGGGCCAGATCTTCGAACATCCGCCGCCCACCGGGGTCCCGGGTCTTTTTGGAGGCACGGGTATAGAAGCTGTACCCCCGCCGCTCGACGGCGAGAGCCAGTTCAAGAGCATCTCGGGCCAGGATTTTCTGTTGGCGTTCCCGCTCCCTGGAACCCGCTTCCCGGGCCTCATGCCTGTCGCAGGCACGGCACAACCCAAGGATGGCGTACCGGCTGAAGACCGGCTGAAAATCGTGTTTCTCCGTCTCTTGCCGAATAAGATTTTCGAGCTTCTGCGACGGAAACTCCTGGGTGTTCCCGCAGCGATTGCATACGAAATGAATGTGATTCGGCTGGCCGACAATGATCTCGTAGCGCGTCGTTCCCCGCAGCTTCAATTGGCGGATCATGCCGGATTCCAGAAGGACGTTGAGTGTGCGGTAGATGGTGGACAACCCGATGCGGTGTCCTTTTTCGAGCATCCGCTCGCGAATTTCCTGGACGGAAGGATGGTCGTCGGCGTTCTGGAGCGTCTCCCACACCAGCGCGCGTTGTGAGGTCTTCTTGAGCCTGTGTTTCGACAGAAAGTCCTGAAAACGCTTCGCCTGACGCATCGATGCCGAGATTATAGTCGGCCAGCCGCCTTCTGTCCCGTAGATTGCGGGCTTCGCGGCCCTCGGCGGGAGCGGTCGCCGTCGAAGCGAGCCAACGAACCCCGACCGCCGGGTGTTCGATCCGATTCTCAAAATCGTGCGGAGGAGAGTGGCGCGCCGGTCGCATCAAGCCATAACGATGGGCCGACGCCGCGATGCCGCAATCGTATGGCCGATATCATCGGTATGCTATAGTTTTCGGTAACAATTCCGGGCGAGGGTGGACATGAAAAAAATCCTGCTTTTGACTCTTTTGATCGTGGGCCTGACGGCGGCGGTGTGGTTAGCCACCGACCCTGGCGCCGAGTTGGCAACATCGTCCACCTCGTTATCGGAATCGGCTTTGGACGGCGTGCCCAGCGATCTGCCCGCGGCCCCGGATTTCGACTTGGCCGCATTCCCCGAAGGCACGCTGAATTCCGAAGACCTCAAAGGCAAGGTCGTTGTCGTGGACTTCTGGGCGACATGGTGTCAGCCGTGCATCGCGGAAATCCCGGATCTCAACGCCCTGCATAACGAACAGGACCCCGACAAGTTCGCAATGATCGGAATCACGATCGAGTCCGGCGCCTACGAAGATATCGCCGCGCAACTCCCGCAATTCGACATCGAATATCCGCTCGTGATGGGCGATGAAGCCGTCACAAACGGATTCGGCGGGATCATCGGATACCCGACCAAGTTCGTCGTCGGACCGGACTGGACGATCTACAAGAAGTACTTTGGCGGCGACAAGAAAGAAGAGATCGAACGGGACGTCGACGAATTGCTCGGCAACGCCGAAATCGCGCAGGTTTTCTGAAAGTCCAACACGCCATCCATTAGACGTCCCATATACGACAGAGAAACGCGTCCCCGCCGGACGCTTTTCTTGTTTGAGATCCGGATCCGCGATCCCCTTTCCCGCACCCGATGACGGCCTTCCCAAGGTGCAAGATCGGGTTTACGCCCCGCATCGTCAAACGGGAACAAAGACGGAAAACAGCAGGAACTTCGAGAAAATTTCTCCAAACAACAGCGTCACCACCACCAGATACAGCAGTCCGGTTGCCGCCTGAGTGTGCCCGATCTGGACGGTGCTCCACGTCATCAATCCAAGAACGATTGGAATAACCACTCCGAATGCGACTCTCGGCCAGAAAAACAAGGCCTGCGTGAGCAGCAGTTCGGATGCAATTGCGGCCAGGGTCACATCCTCGCGAACCATATGAAGCGTCGCCAGGCTGACCAGAATCGTGAGGACCCTGAATCCGACCGCTCCGAGGTAGATCCGCGTCAGCAGTTTCAAGGGGTCGATCGACAGCTTCGGAACAACCAGATACCAGTGCCCGAACACCATGGCCAGCATCCCGGAACCCAGCAGCGCCGTCGCCCCCATATGATTCAACAGCAGGAGCCACGACTCCCATCCCGCCAGCTCCATCAGTCCCGTAAACGCCAACGAATCGGCCGCGATGGCGATCAGCCCGCTCAGGGTCGCCGCGATCAGAATGGCGTACGCCGGTCGAGGCTTGTCGATATGGACGGTTCGGTTGTAGACGCCGGCCAGGACTCCTGAAATCGCCAGGAAAATGAATGGCAGCGAGCTTTCCCGGGCCATGGGTGGAAACAGGGCGTCGAAGCCCAAGGTCACGCCGATGAGGATCGCCGCGGTCTTGCTGGCAAATTCGAAGAAGCTGTTTCCGATCACCTTCGGTGAGATACACAACAGCGTCAACAGCATTCCGACCGAAAGTTGCGAAAACAGGAAGAAGAACGTGGATGAAATCATGGCTCGTCACCCGAACGCGACCCAGTAGCTCGTGCCGGGGCTCGGGGGAAAATTTGGACTATAACACCGTCGGAAGGTCGAAGTACTCTTCGGACGCTTTCCGAACGCGGTCATGACGCCCGGAGGCCGATCGGTCGGCCAGGACCAGAAACTTCCACAGGGCCCGATGCTTTTCCTTGAGGATCCGGATTTCGTTATTGTTGGCGCCCGATAGCGGCTGGACACCGCCGCCATCGAGGCGGACCCGCACTTCGGCTTCGGGCAACGACATTCCCACGGCGGGACAGTAAACGATGATCTGGTGAGGGTCCACGCCGGCAGCCCGCGCGATTTCGGATTCGGCTCGGGCGCGGCCCGCGGGGTTCGAATGGAACCGTTCTTCCAGATCCCTCTGGCGCGCCTCCCCGACATCCACCGTGAGCAGGTATACCGGCTTGTATAGGCGCCGGCTCTCGATCCGGTCCAGAATATGCTCCACTCCCGGCGTATTCCCGAATCGGTCACGCAACATCCAGAACAACGCGTCGTCTTTGAGCACGCGGAGTCGAGCCGCATCGAGACCGGCTTCCAGGGCCAGTTCCACGGTCTTGGAAATCATGGCGCCCGAAGCCAGCTTGGTGTGGTGAAAGTAGACGCGTTCGGACAAGGTGTACCGGATCCTGAGCAGGTGCACCACTTCCGACAGCGCGTCGCGTCGCAGCATGCCGTGCTTTTCGAGTCTGAGGATCAACCGTCCGTCGTCTTCTTCGAACGACTGCAAAACCCGGTCGTCGTAATACTGGGACAGTCCGCAGAAATAGTTGTCGCGACGCAGGTAATCGAGCAGATCGGCGCCGATCGCACCGCCCACGATGTCGGACGCGAGAGTTCCCTTGCCGGTCAGAATCGAAACGATGTCCTCCTGGATACCGTTCTTCCTGAGAACAACGCCGATCGAAGAATCCCTGAGAAAATAATCGAGACGCGCATCGTCTTCGTCGTGGCGGGGCAGCACACGCCGTTCGTCTTCGAGCGTGTGCCCGAACGGAATGTGGGTCACGTCATGCAAGAGCGCGGCGGCCCTGATCAGCGACGCCTCGCCGCTCGAAACCGCACGGTTCCGTCGAACGGCCCCGATCAGGCGGTGCGCCATCCACATTGTTCCAATGCAATGCTCGAATCGGGTGTGGACAGCGGACGGGAACACCAGATACGCCGTACCCAACTGCTTGATCCCCCGCAGGCGCTGGAAGTCGGGTGTATCGATCAACTCGATTTCGAGCGAATCGAGTTCGATGTCGCCATGAACGGCGTCTCGCAACAGCTTGGGCATAGGCACCAGATTATGGCATTCATCCGGGAGGCCGTTATAATTCCGCCATAATGTTGAATTCCGGCACAACAACACTGGAGGTGCGGTTTGAAGTTGCAATCGATGGCGATGCTGGTTCTCTGTGTATTCGTCCTGACCGGGTGCGGCGCCGCCGATGAATCGGAACCGGCAGTCGAATCCACGGAGGCGTTGGCGCCCCTGCCCGAAGGGGCTGGCACACGCGAGAACCCGTACGTCGGACGCGGTTTCATTCAGGAGATCGGCAATGGGGAACTGCTGATCGCCCACGAAACCATCCCGGGCTTGATGCCGGCCATGACGATGGCGTTCCCGGTAACCGATGAGGTCGATCTTTCGGCCTTTTCGGTGGGCGACCAGGTTCTGTTCGATCTCGAACTGGGCGGCGATACCGGATACCGGATAATCGAAATGGGGCCGGTTGGGGAATAGTGTCCGGTCCCACGGCAGCCCTGACGCCATCGGCACCGTGACTTGCAAAGACTTTCACACCGGTGCTACGATTTTCTCGACGGCAACGGCCATTGGGAGGTCGTCTAATGGTAGGACTGCAGTCTCTGGATCTGCCTGTCGGGGTTCGAATCCCTGCCTCCCAGTAATTCATTCCAGACAACGCAGGGGGATTGGCCGGCACGTCCGGCATCGGCCCCGATCCCGCAATTCCTTTCCGCGCCGCCAAGCGTTTGAGCGCCTTCGAGCGGGTCGAAATGCCAGCCGGAGCCGGGTAAACGCGATGCCTCTCCCCTTACGTAACTTCGTCCTGGCGATCGCGCGTTTGCGATGCCCGTTCTGCCTTGAAGGCGCGGTCTTCAACGGCTGGTTCAACGCGCGGCGTCAATGCGGGGAATGCGGGTATTTCTATTCGCGGGAAAGCGGCTATTTCGGCGGATCGATTTTATTCGGCTACGGGGTGACGATTCTGCTCGCTCTTGTTGTGGGGGTCACGCTCGGCTATTTCCTTGGAATGGGATGGAGCCTCTGGGTTCTGGCGGCGGTCGTGCTCGTCACCCTGATCTTTCCGTTCTGGTTCTTCAGATATGCACGGGTTATCTGGATGTGCCTGGATCTCTATATCAATCCCCCGGTTCGGGAGGACTTCGAGCCACGCGGCCGCTGACATTCAAGGTGCGGTCCAAAACATCCAGCCGACACGCGTCCAGCGTTTGCGAGGACCGCTCTCCCGCCTCTGTTTCTGCCCGCCGGTTTTGCCCGGCGCCGCCCCGTATGTTGCCGATCACGAGAAACCGCGGTTTTTTGAACACGCGCCGACCGATCAGGCAGTTGGTGGCATCTGAACTTTGGATCGGAGATAGGGCAGGTAACCTGGGGGGAGTCGTTGCTGAACGAGTTCCTCAACGACGGGGAGATAGTAGGCGAGGGAGCGGACGGGGGGCAGCGGCGGACGATCGGTTGGACGGCAAAGGCGGCGGCACCCCTCTCCGCAGTAAACCTGCCCCCGATAGCAGGACCGGCAGATGTAGAACACCGCCCCGCAACCCGACGCTCGGCAAAACAACTGTCGCAACACGACTTCCCGGACCATCGCACCCCGCACGGGAATGGACAACGGCGGCCTGTCGTGACACTCTGACCTTGCTATTGCTGTGGTCGTGCCCTTTGACCGGGGCCGCCATAAAGAAAACCCCGATCGCTGTAACGATCGGGGTTTTCCATTTCTCCGCGTTGCTCTACCTTACCAAAGCCTCCGCTTCGCTTCGGCGATGATGACGGCCTTCAAACCGGCGCGTGTTCAAAACACTTCACTTTTGGGTGATCGTTTACACCCCGTATCCGCCGATGCGGCGAACTCCGGATAAACCTAATATTCGCGATGTTGCCAACGGTGGACCCCGGCTTTCCGGAGAGCCCGAACCCGCCGGCCGACTTGCGGGAGGGCGCGGCGAAGCTTAAAATAGCCGGGCTGTCCAATTCGGATGGCAGAGGCCCCATCGTCTAGCCGGTCCAGGACGTAGCCCTCTCAAGGCTAAAACACGGGTTCGAGTCCCGTTGGGGCTATTCAGAATTGATCCGATACCGTCCCGGCGTGTCCAGCGCGATCCAGGCGTGTTCCACACGTGTTTCCGATCCCGAAATCAAAATGAGAGATTAGCAATAAATACCCATGTGGGGCCGTTCGAGACGACCGGCAGGCGACATCTCAAGTACTGTCGGGAATTCTAGTTGTGGCAAATTAGGACGATGGAACTTGAGAAAGTGAGCATCTGTCTTGCACGGCCTGCTCGTGAACTCGATGGTACTGGCCTACAATCGAGCAGCATCAGTGTTCGAGGGTATCCAACGCCATCAAGTCATGTAAGAAATCCCCCTAAGATAACGAAGCGATCTGGAGACCAATACTGTGACATTTTTCCCCGTGCGCTACGGACGATTGTCGAGTCGAGAATTAAAAAAGGCGCTGACCGTCGGGAACTCCGCACAGAAGGTTGAGGGACGTTGACCGTCCCGTCGAAAATAGGCCATCGATAGCAAGAAAGTCGGCGTCACCCGCTTCTGTTCAGACGTATCCGGGAATTCTGCGATAGGTGTTTGCGCGAACAATATATTCGGCGCGTGGGCGCTGCGCGACATCGAACGGAAGGTGTATGGGGCGGTCGAGCAACCTGCGGAAGTCTGCGAGCCCCGCATCAAGACCGTCAACCGCCAAATGGTCGGCTCTCTCCTCATTCATGCGCATAACGAGGTCGCTATCGAGATAGATCAGGCCATTGTCGTAGGCACGATGCAGTGTAGGCGCAAGTGATATACCGTTGCTGACTTGATCGCTGCTACCTTCGGCCGGCACCGGAAGAATGTGGGCGGCGTCCACTAACCTCATTTGAGCGCGGGTGACGGCGCATCTGTTGTCGTAGGCACTCAGTACCACCATACGGAAATTTGCGTCGCGGCTGTAACGCGTCACTGCACTGACAATTCGTTACCGTTCCGTGCTCAGTTGTTCGATCGCCGCGTCAACCTCTTGGGCCGGATCGATCGCTTGGTTGAGGAGTGCACGAACCTGCGCGTCCGCCCCGTATCTGTGAAGCAGTTCAGATGAAATGATGTAGTTGATCATCTGGTCGGGTCTGACGCCCACAGCGATCTCATCGTTACTTTTTCGATGGAAAGACAACCCCGTTTGGAGGGCTTGGTGAAGCGCTCCAATATCGATCTGTACCGAAGACGAGCCAGCAGTGAATGTTTGGTGCCTGACGAGACCAAAGCCGGCAAACACGTGCAAGTCGGCGTGATAGCCCACGAGGACCGTGTACCCGTCTGGATTGAGGGCAAGAGGAGAATCCATCGTGGTCATCTGGATTCGATACTCGTCCGGGAGCGTTTCGCGGCCGCCAGGCGTCAAAGTCCAGGCGTAGACCCAGGTAGAAAACCCATTGCCGGAATGCTCGACGATAAATCGTCTGGGGTGCGCCCGCACATTATTGGATATGAAGTACCCGGCTCCCCCGGACTGCTGAAATCCGTCAAGAACGGCGCCGACGAGTGCTGTGGGTGGGATGGGCGGCATCGTTTATTAGTCCTGGAGCTCGGAGGCGACCACCCCGGCCGGAGCTTCAGGTCTTCCTTCGCCTGTTCGGGCGCGACTTGCCCGAAGACGTGTGTTGCCGGAACCAACCGAAATGGGGCGCGTCTTCCCGCCGTCAGCCGGCAGCGGATCACCGGTTTGACCATTCCACAGGATTCCGGGCCGCGGTACACGGTAGTAGTTTGAGGCGTCGTCGGGTTTCATCACGGATTTGACAGCGTCGCCGGGGTCGTGCTCAAACCGTCCCAGCGCAGCTTCGCAATAGTCACCTACGATCTCGATGCAAATCCATTTGCGGTTTAGCCGTTCACATACCTCTCCGGTCACACAGATTCCGGCAAAGGGGTCGAGAACCATGTCGCCGGGATCCGTCACCATACGGACAAAATACTCAGGCAGTGCCGCCGGGAAGCGAGCGGGATGAGCCTTGATGCCTCTCTCGTTGCAATAGCGCATATAACTGCTGTTGCTCTCGGTGTTTGGAATAGCGATCAGGTTTGGCGGGATCGACGCGCCGTTGTCGATGCCAAATTTGTCGCTGATATCATGCCCTGACGGACGCAGCTTGGCTCGATAACCATTGCTGAGAAGCATCTTCATGCTGTCACTGTACGGCTGTAAGACGCGGCGGTTGCTCGCGCGTGGCCAAGGAGTCTTCGACAACCACCACACGGTGTTGATTCCGTCCTTAACACGGATTCGACGGACGTTCACCCATTCTGCGGGCGTGGGTAGTTTTGACGGATTCCACCAGTAGAATTCCTGGGCGAGATGGAAGCCGTATTCCTCGCACAGCATGATCAGAAGCTTGAAATGATATAGGCTGCGCACGGGAAGCCCCGGTTTCCATGCGCCGCCGAGGTCAATCACGAGGCTGCCGTCATCTTTCAAGATACGGTGGAACTGTGCGGCGAAATTCCCGAACCATTCGAGATAGGCATCCTCTTGCTTGTTCCCGTAATCCTTCTTGCGTGTTAGCGCGAAGGGTGGGCTCGTCATGATGAGGTCTACGGATGCCTTCTTCCTGCGTTTCATCACGTCCAGACTGTCTGCGTGGTGGATCCGCCCGAGGCGGGTTTTGTGACAGACCGTCGGAGGTTGCCTGGTCGTCATGGCCGTGCCTCTCCCCTAGCGTTCGAGCTTTTTGAGGTTCATCGCGTGACGCGCCTCGCGCTCAAACGCACGCAGGATCGCGACAGGATGCTCGCTGATGGTCTTCGGGTCGCCGCCATCGAGCATCACGATTGCAAGATTCGAATCCATCATGATCTTGTTGGCATAGCGGCGCGCTTCGCCGCCAATCTCTCCTGTCGTAACGATGACGATCACGTTGCTTTTCAGGAAGTGCGTGAGTCCGACTTCCTTCGCCACATCATCGAGTGAGACGCGGGCCGTGTTCTTGCACTGCACCTGCCAACGGAAGAACACGAGGCGCACGCTCTCGAAAATCAAATCAACCTCCGCGCCGCCGGTCTGGTTTGCGCGCAGACGGGTGGCGACGTAGGTCATGTCGAGAAGGCGCATGATCTTGAAGGCAAGAGCTTCGAGAGCGAGCCCCGCCCTATAACGATCCTTGCTCTGCATCTCGGTCAGGATGGCAGAGAGCGGTGTGCGCAGCAGCGTCAGTAGTTTCGGATCGATCTGCCCTTTGATCTGCTCAAGGAGAGGATCGACAACATCGACAAGTAGCTTCGGAGTCGGCGCAACTTGGAAGGGCTTTGCTCCGCGCCCGGTCGTGGTCTTCTCGGCGGTGATATAACCCGCCTCTTCCAGAGCATTGAGAACCAGCTTCGGCAAACTCTTCTCAGGAAATTTCACGCCATACGTCGCGGCCGCGAGCTTGGCAATCTCGTTCGCGCCCTGGGGTTCGGTCGTTGCGGTGTTGGCCAGCGCGCGGAGAAAGGCGCGCTGTTCGGGCGTGAACTCGGCCAATACCTCAAACTCGTCGGGATTGAGCCCAAGGATGTCTTCGATCTGATGAGGATCGACCTGCCAACGGTTCCCAACGAACACGCCCGCCTTGGCGAGCCAAAGGCGCATCATGCTCGGATGTTTCCCGCCCGGCGGGTAGTGAACGCCACGGGCGGCCAGTCCCTCGCGCAACGTGGTGAGATTGACCTGCTCGCCGGCCGCTACCATGTCCTGAATGCAGCGCACGAGCGTCATTCCATGGCGATTCACAAGGATGTGTTTGGCGAGGCGCTTATAGAGCGCCTTTTCATCGTCTTTCAGGGCCAGAAGCTCTTTTCCGAAAGGCGTAAGCGCCGCCTCGCGGTCGATGATGCCATAAGCAATCATCCCGAGTTTCGTGTTGTTGGCGAGTTTGCCGCGATTGTAATCGCTGGTCTTGTACCCCTCGAAATAGGTGTCCCGGACAGCGTCCTCAAAAGCGTGCCAGTCGCCGCCGTAAATCTCGGCCATCTCCAACACTGTCAGGAGTTCGATCTGCGAGGGTGAATACTCACTTCCAAACGGGAGGTCACTCTTTCTGCTCACGACCTGCCCCATCCGCTGGACCGGTCGCGCGCTTGGCGTCGATTGCCGTCGTGATATCGCCGGATCGGGTCGGCTGGTTCACCGTGAGAACCCAGATATTGGCTGCCGACTCTCGGGATGATCCAGACGGCTGAGACGTCATGAACGTCTGCCCGTGCGTTCACGCCACCTTGGCCGCATGGTCCACCGGCTCCCTCGGCCACCAATCTCCGGCGGTAGTTCGCCAAACTGATGTTGCCGATCTCATGATGGGGACACGCGTCACGGTCGTCCCGGCATCGCTCTAGGCCCGCGCGAACGTTCGCTGGCGACACGCACAGATTCGCGTTCAGACATTTGCTCCGAGACTGCACGTCAAAGTTCTCGATGAATAGATGGTCCACTGGTCGGTCGAACCTCTTCGATTGTCCACGCCAGTGTCTCGAACACGATGCCATCTCTGGTCCATCCATTTCGGGATTTTTCAACATGCCGCTAAACTTGCTGTGGATCGTCGAGCATCCCCCGGACTACGAACCGGAAAAATGATGGGAAGAAGGGCGGGGAGAATTCTTGACCATATTATAAGTTACTTTATATCAATTACTTGTAGATGGGTTCGAGTCCCGTTGGGGCTATTCAGAAGAGATCCGATACCCTACTGGAAAATCCATTTCCCCGCACCCGGGGTGCCTCCACCTGGAATACAACGCCCCGGCGCGTTCTATCCGGCGCAAGGATATGCGCCGAACCCACACTGGGGTTGCCCATATCGGGAATATTGAGCCTTCAGGAGGCGTGGCCCGAAAGTTCATGCAATACCTCTGCGGGCAGGATGCCCGCGTTCAACGGCGCGTTCCTCGCGCCGGGCGCGTAGCGGCGCGTTCCTCGCGCCGGATCAAGCGCGCTAAGGCCCTGAAGGTTGCTGATGGAACCGGGGGTAAGCGCAGACGATGGGTGGGAACGGCCCGAAGATTCGGGCCAGTCGCGCATTGATTTCGATAACGTAAAAGGGACCCACCAAACGGGGCTCTGATCGAGGAAAAGGGACCCACCCCTGATAGCCTCCCCGGAAGCGTGAACTGGATGAACAGGCACGCGAGTGGGAGGCGAGGATTGATAGGGATGGACCAGTACGAGTTGATCAGAACCGCAGATCGGGTTTACAAGAAAAGCATTCGACAGATCGCCCGGGAGACCGGGCACACGCGCCGGACGGTCCGGAAAGTATTGGCCGGACAGGAGCCCAGGTATCGGCGAGAGAAGGAGCCCGCCTGTCCGGTGATGGACCCGGTCGCCGGGATCGTAGAAGCGTGGCTCCAGGCGGACCGGGACCGGCCCGTCAAGCAACGCCACACCGCGCACCGGGTGTGGCAACGTCTGGTGGAGGAGCATGAATTTACCGGAGCCGAGCCGACGGTACGCCGCTGGGTTCGGGAACGGAAGACACGGTTGGGCTGGAACCAGACCGGCGCTGTGGTGCCGCTGGACCCGGAACACGCCCGTGAAGCCGAGGTGGACTGGGGTACGGCCTGGGTCCGGATGAACGGTGAAGACCGTCAGGTCAAGTTGTTCTGCATGAGATCCCGGTACTCGGGCAAGGCCTTTGTGCGGGCCTATCCGTGGGAACGGCAGGAGATGTTCCTGGACGGTCACATCCGTGGATTCGACTGGTACGGGGGCGTCTTCCCGACGTTAGTGTTCGATAACCTGAAAACCGCCGTGAAACAGGTTCTGCGCGGGAAGGGCCGGGTGGAACAGACGCGGTTCACGGCGTTTCGGGCGCACTACACGTTTGAAGCACGGTTCTGCAATCCGGCGCGGGGCCAGGAGAAAGGCGGTGTCGAGGGCCTGGTCGGCTTTGCACGCCGGAACTTCCTGGTGCCGGTGCCCGAGGTGGCCGACTTCGACGAGTTGAACGCGCAGTTGCTGGAACGTTGCGGCGCCGACGACCTTAGGCGGATCCGCGGCCGGTCCGACGATCGCACGATCGGGGAGCGGCACGCGGTGGAGCAAGAACGCCTCTTGGCACTGCCCGGCACGCGGTTCGAGAACACGAAGGTGGTGGGAGTCCGGATCAGCCCGTATCAGACCGCCCAGGTGGATTCGAACCGGTATTCGGTGCCGACCGCCTATGTGGGACGCCGGCTCTGGGCCCATATCGGCTGTGACCGGGTGAGCTTTTACGCGGACCAGAAGAAGGTGGCCGAACATGACCGCGCCTTCGGTCATAGCGACTGGCGGATCGATCCGTTGCACTACCTGGAGTTGATCCGGCGGAAGGTGGCCTCGTTTGAGAGTGCCCGACCGATCCGACAGTGGCGGCCCCAGTGGCCGGCGCATTACGAAACCGCGCTGGAGCGGTTGCGGGATCGGCATGGGTACAGCCGGGGCACCCGGGAGTTCATCGGCATCCTGCAACTCCACCAGGACTGGGATCTGGATCGGGTGTCATCGGCCATCCAGGAAGCGCTCGATGCCCACTGTATCGAGTTGGACGCGGTGCGGCACATTCTGATGCGGGAGGACACGCCGACTCGATCCCATGCGCCGCTCGAGTCCGGGTTGATGCCCGGTATCACCGACCTGACGATCGCTGGGGCCGATCTGGATCAATACGACCGTCTCCTGACTGGGGGTGTGCGATGACTCCGGGTCAGGAGATCGTTCTCGACGACGCACTGCGGCAACTCCGGCTCCCGGCCATGGTGCGGGAGTGGCGGGAACACGCCCGACAGGCCAAAGAGGCCGGCGAGGGGTACGTCGGCTTTCTATTGGCTCTGGCCAGCCGCGAGCTGGAACAGCGGCAAGCCAATCAGGTCCAGCGTCGACTGCGGGAGGCCCGGTTCCCACTGCTCAAGACCCTGGAGACCACGGACCTGAAGAAGTGGCCGGTGCTCGATGCGGTCCAGGTTCGCGACTATGCCGAGTGCGGCTACATTACCCGGCACGAGAACGTCGTCCTGTTGGGCAAGCACGGAACCGGTAAAACCCATGCCGCCACGGCGCTGGGCGTGGAAGCCTGCCGGAGGGGCTACCGCGTCGGGTTCACCACGGCCGCCGGACTGGTCAACACCTTGATCGAGTCGCGCGAGGAACGGCAACTGAACCGGCGCCTGGCCAAGCTGGCCCGCTTCGAGCTGCTCATCGTGGACGAAGTCGGCTATATCCCGTTCTCGGCCGAGGGGGCGCAGTTGCTGTTTCAGGTCTTCTCGGACCGCTACGAAAAGGGTTCGCTGATCGTCACATCGAACCTGCCGTTTGCACAGTGGACCCGCGTCTTCGGTGACGCCGCACTGACCGCAGCCCTGCTGGACCGGCTGACCCATCACTGCGCCATTCACCAGTTCGATTGGGAAAGTATCCGGTTTACCGACAGTCTCGGCGCCGCCAGCAAACGGAAGAACAAACCCCGGTCCGCCGGAGGATCCGCGTGAAAACCGCGGGCGCGGCCGGCTGTGGAAAGTGCCGCCCCCATGGAAACCCGCTGCAAAGCCAGCGCGTTCCCACAGGGGCTTGGAAGCCTTCGGCTCCCACACTTCCCGCAGCCTCGACGGCGGAATCACTTACAAACCATTAACCAGGGGGTGGGTCCCTTTTACTCGATCGGGGTGGGTCCTTTTTACGTTGTCAAAGCGAGCGCATATCCTTGCGCCGGACCAAGCGCCTATGCCGGCATCCGGACATCGGTAGCAACACACAACGAAAAGACGACTTTGTCGATAAGGCATCTGTGGTTTATTTATGGAATGAGGAGCAGTGGCTGCAACCCATCGGGGCGGACTGAGGCCTGAAATGAGCACACTTGGCACGCAGGGAATCCGAATCGCCGGCAAGGAGGACGTGTCGGCGATGTTCGACATCAGAGTATCCGTGCGTGAAAACAAAGCCACGCTGGAAGGGCTGCGCAATGCCGGAATCGATGCGGCGACAGTTGAAAACTACCTCATGAGGTATGGTCGGGGTTGGGTCGCAGAGGATGATGGTCGACCCGTGGGTTTCGCGGTTTCGGATGGGCGAGACGGGTCGGTTTTTGCGCTATTCGTCCGCCCGGAGTCGGAAGGCAGAGGCTTTGGTTCGGCTCTGCTCAAAGAGGCCGTCGGCTGGCTGATCGCGCAGGGATTCGATCGGCCTTGGCTGGAAGTGGGGCCGGGCACGCGGGCACACGGCTTCTATTTGACTAGAGGATGGAGTGAGACGGGTCGAGTCAGCGGCGAGGATATCGTTCTGAGTCTCACTGGCTCGGCCGATTCGGTCCGACACGGACGGCAAGATTCGAAAGGCTAGCAGCCTGTCCCTCTAATTGGTTTTGAAGCCATTCACCGGGCTGTAGCCATCGGGTCCGAGTCCCGTTGGGGCAATTCAGAAACGATCCGGTACCGTCCAGGGAAATCCATTTCCCCGCAGCCCGGTGGCCTCCACCTGAAATGCGCGCCAGTAAGAAGCGCGCGTAGCGGCGCGTTCCTCGCGCGGGAGGAAGCGCGCCAAGGGGCGTGCCTGAAAGGTTGCTGGACGGAATTGGAAGAAGGCACGGACGATGTGGGGGCGGCGCCGGGGAAGAAGAGCGGGCAGGATGCCCGCGTTCCCAAGCGTATGGGCCGGCGCGACCGGCGCGAGGCACGCGCCTGAGCACGCGCCGCTCCATACACCGGTTTCCGCTCGGACCACGCCTCGGGTGGTACAAGGAGGATACTTACGGGTGGATCGGAAAAAGTGTCGGGGCGGGTGGGAGGAATGCTTTACCAGCTTGAAGAATCCGTGGTCAGATCGCAGAACATGTCGAACAAGCTATCCGATGATATCGCCAAGCCCTTCAAGTATTGCCTCGATTTCCTCAGCTGACACGCGGTCGAGTCGTCGCCCGATGCGCTCTATGGACAGCGTTCGAATCTGGCTGATCTTGACCCAAGATCGTTTCGGCAGTTTTCCGGTAGTCAGTTCAAGTGTCAGCGGGAACTGGGCTCGAGGCTCCTGGCTCGTTAGAGCTACCGCGAGACGGTATCGGAGCGTTCGTTGAAGACATCGTGACTGAGGATGACGACCGGGCGTTGCCCAGACTGCTCGCGTCCACGAACCGGATGCAGATCAGCCCAACGGATGTCGCCTCTCAGTATTCGGGCCACGTCTCAGCCGTAGCGGCGAGCCCCTCATCGGCGAGTCGCCGCTCTTCGGTTGGATCCAACTTCGCGCACTCGCGGGCAAGTCGAGTCCGATCGAGTCGCTGGAGGTTCTCCGCAAGAGCAGCCTCTACGGCTTGGCTGCGGTTTCTGAATTTCTGTCGCGAGACAAGCTCATCCACCCGACGGACGAGCTTGTCGTCGAGCGTGAGCACCACCGTTCTCTTCGGCACGAACACCCCCTCGGAAGAGTTGCGCGCACGGCCTTCCGGTCCCCACAGCGGTTCGTCAGGCTATTGTCGCTCGTAGCGCACTACTTGGCGGGGGCCCACTTCTGCGCCAAAGATGATGCCGTCGTCAGTGGCGGCAACTCCCTCCGCCGCGCTGCTGCCGCCTGAGGGGTTTGGGTCCGGGATGAAATACGTGACGGACCCGTCCCTCGCGCTTCCCACCCGGATCCCACGCGGGTACGGGCTCGGAGGGCCGCCATAGTTGGGAAGTTCGGTACTCGATTCGGAGTCAGCCACGTATATGGTGTCGTTGCCGTCGATGTGAATCCCGCTCGGGCGTCCGAACTGGAACCAGCATTCCAGGAAGTTACCGTCCTGGTCGAAGAGCTGAATGCGGTTGTTGTCGCGATCCCCGACGAAAAGCCTGCCCTGGGAGTCGAGCTCCAGCGCGTGAAGGCTCGAAAACTGGTTGGTCCCGCAGGGTCCAAAGCCAGGCGCCCCCCACTCCATGACGTAATTTCCGTTCCGATCGTACTTCACGATTCGCTCGTTCGTACCCGTCGCATGTCCGTCTGCCACGAAGATGTCGCCGTTTCTGCCGACAACAACGTCGGAGGGCGAACTGAAGGTGTTCGTGCCCCTTCCTGTCACCGTCTTCGTCCCCAATTCCATGAGGACTTCACCGTTCGGACTGAACTTGGTGACCTGTTGACCCACATTTCCGCCGGCACCTCGACCATCCGGCGGCAGCGGGTCGGTCACCCAGACGTTCCCTTCCAGGTCAACGTGAATGCCGTGGGGAAACGCAAACATCCCGCCGCCGAAGCCCTGCAGGAACGTGCCATCTGAATCGTACTGGAGGATCGGATCCAGATCCGAACCCACGCAGGTGTTGGAACCGCATCGATCGATAATCCAGACGGTACCGTTCGTCGGGTCGACGTCGGCCCCGGCCGTGGACCCCCAGTCCCGGCCGTCAGGGAGGGGCAGCACCTGCGCAACCCAGGGATTTGGGAGGTCGTTGGCAGGTTCCCACCACCGTGCCATGGGCGCGTTTCGGTTCTGCGCGTGCACTACCATCGGCCAGGCGACGACCATCGCAACTACGACAAAAAGCCAGCGTGCTCTTGTTTGCAACATTGAATCCTCCGCTCTATCTGTATGGTCCGAACAACACGAAAGCTGAGTATACCCCGGCTGTCAGGCGACTAGCACACTTCCATTTTCGTCGCCGGAGCGTCGCTGAATCTGTCTCGGGATCGTTCGGAGGATGCTTCCTTGAATGTCGCAATTATTAATGATGAAATGGAGCCTTGGAATAACCTTCTTTGCTATTCACGACAAACAACCACTGGAACTCATCGGCGAGTGTTCGGGGGGAGAATCTAATGACGATCAAAAAGTATATCGTTCTCTCAGGTTTCGTAGGCGTACTGGGTCTGTCCGGGTGCGGCAGCCCGCCAGCCGAAACCGAACAGGGAGACGCCGCTCGGTTGCTGGCACAGACAGGCGCCATCGAGCGCCTCGCCGAACGCTCCGCCCTCCGGGCGCCCGGGGATGCTACGGCCCCCAGCTTCGTCGTCGATCCCGGTTGGCCGAAGCCTCTGCCCAACAACTGGCGGATCAGCCAGGTCGGCGGAATCGCGATCGACCAGGATGACAACATCTGGGTGTATCACCGGCCCCGGGCCTTGGACGCAAGCGCCGCCGCCGGACTGGGCGTCGCCGGGATGAACGATGCTGGCGTACCGGTGGATGGGCTGGGCAACCCGAGGCCTTTCGCCGATCAGAGAGCCGGTTGCTGTGTGCCCGCACCCTCCGTACTCAAGTTCGACACGGAAGGAAATCTGCTTGACGCATGGGGTGGCCCCTCCGATCCCGGTTTCCTCGAAGAGAACTGCCGGGAAGAGGACGGATGCTTCTGGCCAGCCCGCGAGCACGGAATCTTCGTGGACCACAACAACTTCGTGTACATCTCGGGCAACGGACAGGACTTCACCGGTCAGTTTCCGTGGGCCGCCACTTACGGAGACGATTCCCACATCTTGAAGTTCACAGCCGAGGGAGAATTCCTCTACCAGATCGGATTCGCGGGTATGGACGCGCCCGACAGTGAAAACATAGATCGAGGTCCGAACCAGACTCCGCAGCCCTACCTGGTGGCCGACATGAGCGTCGACCCGGAGACAAACCGCCTCTTCGTGGCAGACGGTTACGGGAACCGTCGGATTCTGATCGTGGATGCGGAAACAGGTCAGTATATGGGTCACTTCGGCGCGTACGGACAGAACCCGGTGGACGATCCCGAGGGCACCGAGATCGACCCCTACGACGCCGGCCCCTGGGCCGCGGACTACCAGGCGGGCAATTTGAAGCCGATGTTTTTCCGGAGCCCGCTCCACTGCGCCACCGTCAGTGCGGACGGTCTGTTGTATGCCTGTGACCGCGGCAACAACCGCGTTCAGATCTTTAACGCCGACGAGGTGGGGGCGCCTTGCAGCAACCCGAACGCCGAAACCGGCATATGCGGCTTCGTAGGGGAGATCCACATCGCCCCGCATACCGCGAGCGGCACCGCCGGTACCGCCGCGCTTTCGACCGATCCGGGACAGACCTGCCTCTACGTCGGAGACCTGGCAAACGGCACGTTATACGTTATCAACCGGGAAAACCTGCACGAGTTGGATCGGATCGGCCGGTCTGGCCGCCAGATCGGTGAGTTCCATTGGCTTCACGCTCTCACCGTCGATTCCGAGGGAAACATCTATACCGGAGAAGTGGACAGCGGGCAGAGAATTCAGAAGTTCCTGCGATACGGCGAGAGCGGATGCAGCGGTACGGGCAACGCGGAGGTGGGTCTCTATAGTCTGAACAGGTAGGCCACGGCAGCGGACTGGCAACGGTCCACGATCAGGCCACCTGCGGTGCGTCCAGACCGAATCCGGATCGACCGGGGTATCGTTTTTCTATGCCCTCTCGATTTCAACCGGATAAAGTATATTGCGGCGATTTCGATCCGGATTGGGCCGTTCCAGGCCCTGAACGGATTGCTTTCTACTCTTGGCCGACTATCGCAAACGGCCAGGTAGCGGTCGCGGCGGTTCGGGTCGAAACCCCGTCCGATTCAAGTTCCGTTCACGAGGGAGGTTCGCATGAGAGTCCGACATTCGATTGGGTGGGCTGTGGCATTGCTGATCGGCATGGCCGCCATCAGCCACGCCCGGCAGCAACAGCCTATCGGCGTACCGGTACCGCCATTGGGTGACGGACCATGGCTGTTCGATACGGCCGAGCAGCACAGCATCCGCGTCAGCGTCGTGACGAAGGGGCTCTCGCATCCATGGGCTATCGCGTTCCTGCCCGGCGGCGACATGCTGATCACCGAGCGCGACGGCCGCCTGCGCATCGTTCGAGACGGAGTGCTCGACCCACAGGACATCTCCGGCGTGCCCCAGGTCCGTACCGACGGCAACGGGGGTCTCATGGATGTTGCCCTCCATCCCGGGTTTGCCGAGAATCGCCTGGTCTATCTCACCTACACCAAGCCGGTCGGAAACGGCATGGGCGTTCCGGCACTCGCGCGGGGCCGGCTCGAGGGCGACGCGCTCGTCGACGTCCAAGACCTTCTCGTCCCCGCCGATGCGTACGAGGGCAACTCGGGTCTCAACGGCCGCGTCGTCTTCGGACGTGACGGCAAGGTCTACATGTCCGTTGGCGGCAGGTCCCTGAACGACATTGAAAACGTCGCGCAAGATCCCATGAGTTTGCGCGGCAAGGTCCTGCGACTCAACGACGACGGCTCCGTACCGCCCGACAACCCATTCGTGGACCGCGCGGGCTATCGGCCGGAAATTTACACCCTGGGGCATCGCAATACACTGGGTCTCATCGTCCACCCCGAGACCGGGATGATCTGGCAACACGAAAACGGCCCCAACGGCGGCGACGAGATCAACATCATCCTGCCGGGGCGGGATTACGGATGGCCGGTTCAGAGCTTCGGACGCGATTATTCAGGTCCGCGCATTTCCGAACATCCGACCCGCGAGGGGATCGAATCGCCGCTCGTCGTGTGGCTGCCCGCAATCGCGGTCGCCGGCATGGCCGTCTACACCGGCGATCAGTTTCCGGCGTGGAGAGGCAACGTGTTCGTCGGTGGGATGACCGAGGGCCGCATCCCGGGAACGGGACACCTGCAGCGCGTCGTGTTCAACGACAGAACAGAGGAGCTGCGGCGCGAGTCGATGTTGAGGGAGCTCAGGCAACGCATCCGGGAAGTGCGCGAAGGGCCCGACGGGTTCCTGTACCTGCTCACGGATGAAGACGAAGGCGCGCTCCTGCGTATCGAACCGGCCCCGTGAGCGTTCCGGAACGCTGTCTCACGGGAGGTGGGCGGGTTCATCGATACGCCTGAGGCGAATAGCGGCGCGTTCTCAGGCGTGTTCCTCACGCCGATCACGCCGATCGTGCCGGGCGCGTAGCGGCGCTTTCCTGGTGCCGGATCAAGCGCGGTCGGGTTCCTCGACGTACTGTCACCGCGCACCTTGGTGCGGCAGTAAGAAGTACGCCTCCGTCGCCCTCCGGTCACGCCGGATGAAGCGCGCCACCGGGACTGCCTTCCCAGGCGCATGAGCTGGCCCGCTTTTCTCACGAGTTGTCTGCTACAGCGCCCGATCCATCCGCCAGTGCCAGGGCGCTATATTCCCAGTGGAGGCAACCCGCGTGCGGGCATGAGCGCTTGATCCGGCGCGAGGAACGCGCCGCTACGCGCCCGGCGCGAGGAACGCGCCGTACAGGGCAGACGCACCAAGACGGAATGAATCGTGGACAGGTTGGATTCCTGGATCCGCGTCGATTACGGCTCCCGGTCGACTCGACCCATCGTTCTCTGGCCGTTTTTTGAAAGTTGCAAGACATCCGCTCGCAGGTTCTGGTGCAGACAGGATTGTCAGAGCGATAAGACCAGGAATGCGCTACGGGGATGCGGCCCATGCTGCCATGACGTGACGCGAGATCACTATCCCCGATGGGTGTCTTCAGGGAATCGTAGGAACCGCCGTCGGGGCCACGGGCAACTCCAGGGGCTGACCGTCCTGCCCCGTGAACCGGATCACCCCGGATGCGGTCTGTCCCGGGGAGCCGCTGAAGAGTATGAACTGCGTTGTCCATCCAGCCGAGTCAACAAGGTGAGGAAAGAACAAGTCAGTCGAGTTTGTTGCCGAAGATTCGTCTGAAGGCGGGGTTGTCGTCATCACGAAATCGTTTCGCGCATTGATTGTGAGACGGAGGCCAACGAGCGCGATATCAGTCGCCGTGGACGTAACTCTGAGAATTCCCGAGAATGGCGTCGTCAAGGCGGGGAAGAATTCATCGATGAATCGAGCGACGTGGCCCGATGCGGGAATGGTGAGTGGCTCTGGGAGTCCTGTCGCGGTTCCGTCCAGGTCCGTCAACTCGAGCGAGAGCGTCACGGGCGCACCCGATGCGTTGGTCAGGGCGATGCCGCTCCGCACCGAGTGGGGCTGCTCGGGCGTGCCGCTCGCCTCGACGTATACGCGGAAGGCCGCACTGGCGGTGGATGCCGGGACTCCGGCTTCGGAGACGGTGATGCCGCCTTTCCGGAACGCGAAGACACCGACGCCCGATGGCGCGGGTTGGCCGGGGTCGGGCACCGCGCGGACCGATCCAACCTTCACGGGGCCGGCGGAATCGGAAGTGCGGAGGCGCACCGCACTGCGTGGCGAAATCGAATAGGAGAATGTCGACCCGCGCCTCCCATCGGCGAGCGTCAGAGTCGCTGGATCGGCGGCTTCCGTCTCGCTGCCGGAGCCGAAGAACTGCACGTTGCCGGCGATGGGGGTGTCGGTGGGGTTGACCAGAATGACCTGGGTCGACCATCCGCCGCTCGCCACAAAATGCGGAAAATAGACCGTGCCGGTGGTGGCGACCCCGAGTGGCGCGACGGGAAGCGTCGTCATCAGGAACTCGGAGCGTTCATTGAAGAGCCCACGTAGCGCGATGACGGCGACCGGGAGGTCGGACGTGAAGGTAAAGGTGTTCCGCACCGAGTTGTCGCCATTAAAGGGATCTTCGTCCAGAAATCGTGATATCTGTTCCCGGGGCCCCAGCGTAAGAATGCCGTGTCCGGAGTCGATGCCGTCGCTGTTGGTAAAGAAGAACGGGATCGTGGCGGCAGTGTCGTTGGGGTTGGCTATGGCGAGCCCAGTCCGTACGGGACCGTCGATTTCTGCAAAGATACGTCCCTCCTGGAGCGTTGCCGAAGCCGGGACACCGGCCTCGGAGACGAGAATGCCATTTTGCCGGAACCCGAATATGGCCAATCCGTCCGGCGTTGTCGACCCGTCGTCGGCTTCGACCCGTCCGTATCCGGAAACAGTGGTTGCTGACGCACCTTCGGAAGTGAGTGAAACTCCGCCCCTGTCGCTGATGGAGAACGTCTGAACCGTCGGCACTGTCAGAGCGAGGGAGGTGGTTCCGGTGCGGGAAATCGAATCGCTCACGTTGACAGTGATTGAATGGGCGCCTGAAGAGGCGCCGCTCCCTACAGTCGCGAGGAACGAAAACACATTGTCGCCCGAAACCACATCGCCGTTTGTGCCATCGTCAAACAGGGTTTGTGCGGCGGATCCTCCGATCGAAGAGAGGTCGGCAGTTACGGCGATACCCGTGCTTGCGGGGTTTGTTCCGGGTGTGACGGTCACCGTGAACAGCACGGATGTCCCGGTTGGCGCGGATGCCGGTGAGGCGATGCCGGTTGACGTCAACGTATATTCGATGACGGTCATGCTGTTTATGTTGACCAGGTGTCCACGTGAAATCACTCCGCTGGAATAATCGATGGTGGGTGTATTCGCGAATGCACCGCCAAAATTAAATATCGGCTGCGCCATGATCGCATCGACGACATCCATTCCGTCGCCCAATACGCGTGCGAACACGGTGAATCCACCGTTCTGAGCGTCCAGATTCGCTGAATTATCGGCGAGGTTGACAAACCATTGATTCGTGGCGCTGTTGGGATCTCCCCCAAGTTTGGCCATTGCGATGGTTCCACGGATGTTGGACAGGCGGAATTCGTTTGCGACAGGAGGGTCCGAGGGGACTTCGGATACTACGCCATCGGTCCCCATACTGAAACCGCCTCCTTGAAGAATAAAGCCAGGTATTGCGCGGTGGAAAAACGTGCCGTCGTAATCGCCGTCACGAACGTAGTTGAGAAAGTTGGCAACGGTGTTGGGCGAATCGTCGTCGAGTAGCTCTATCGAAAAGCTGCCGAGCGCCGTGTCCACGTGGACTCTTGTTCGATCATTATCTGTCTGAGCCTGGGCGGTCGCGATAGACAGCATTGCGACGAGAACGACGGTGAGCTTTTTGTGAATCATTTGAAAAGAGATTACTCCTCGATGTTGTTCTCGTCCCAGTCACAGAGCCGAGGATACTTCTGTTGCTACTTCTTCAGCCACGCGGCCAGGTCCCGCCGGGCCTCCGCCAGAACGCGTCGTGGAACGAGGCCAAGCCCGTCGCCACGCCCGTGGCCGTCGGCACCGCGATTTCGAGTCGAAAAAGGCCTATCTGGAGTGCGCGGCGAAGAACTCGAAAATGTCCGGCATACCGATCGAGATCACGTTGCCGTGATCGCCGTCCGCAATTTCAAGATACTCGTGCGTCATGCCAAGCTCTTCGAGCTTTTCGGCCCACTGCCGCGTGTTCTCGACGGGTACCAATGGATCCTCGTCGCCCTGGACGATCATCACGGGCATCTCCGGTATCGCAGCCAACATGTCGGGATCCATGGCGAAAGCCGCGGGCGCGATCGCGGCGATGGCCGCCCAGTCCGACGCGTACTTCACGCCGAGGTGAAAGGTGCCGGCGCCGCCCATCGAGTGACCCATCAGGTAGGTCCGATCCGCGTCGACGTTGAACTCCTCGCGGATCATCTCGAGAACGTTCATAACGTCGGTCTCGCTCAACTCGCTGAGGTTTTCCGGGGGGTCCACTCCGCCGCGGCCGCGGCCGCGGCCGAGCAGCGGACTGCCGTACCAGCCGCCCGAGTTGTAGCCCATGGGTCCGACCAGGATGTAGCCGTTTTCTTCGGCAAGATCGAGCGCGTTGCCGCGCAGCAACGACAGGGGGCTGCCCCCCAGGCCGTGCAACGCGATGATGAGAGGATTCTCGGCGTCTTCGGTCACCTTGGACGACACGAACACGGCATAGGGGAGCTCTTCGTTCGTCTCTTCGAAGAGATAGGTTCGCTGTTGGACGCGAGGGTCGATGGGCGCCTGCCCGCGCCCGCCTCGCCCGGCCTGTGCGGCGGCTTCGACCGCCACTTGGACCACGCCGATCTGCAGGCACAACGCCAATCCCCAAAGTCCGAACTTCATCGCGCTTCCGTGTTTCGTTCTCATTGCCCTATCTCCTCTAACCCGCATTTCTCACGAGTTGTCTGCTACAGCGCCGGATCCATCCGCCAGGCACGCCCCCTGACGCGCTTGATCCGGCGCGAGGAACGCGCCGTAGAACGCGCCGTAGCTCTGACGGCGTCTCCGACTCTTCGCGACGAAAACCCGTGAGAAAGGCGGGCTAAAGTCTCCGGTTTACGGTGGAAGTATCCGTGTTGCTAAAACCCCGTGCCGCACACGAAGTTCTCGGCGTCATACGGGCTCCCGTTCCCGGAATATCGGGCCACGAGCGGGTACTGGCATAACGGTCTCGACTGGATCACGCCGCCGGTCTGGTCGCGCCGAATGGCCGTCAACGTTGCTGGTGCCACGCCATCCTCCACCCAGGCCAGCAACGCGTCGAGTTGACCCGTCGGCGCCGGTCCGGGACCGCCGGCGCAATGGGCCACGCCGGGCGCCATGAACAGCCGAAGGAATTCGGACGTTGCTTCCGGACCGCCCATCCGCTGCTGGACCCGCTGGTAGTAGTCGATGGTTCCTTTGGCGGTGATGAGTTGGTCGGCCCATCCGTGCCAGACAATCGCCTTGCCGCCTCGGCCGCGGAACTCCGCCAAGTCCGGGTTGTCGGTGCCGATCACCAGGCCATACTGCTCCAGCGACTGCTCCCAGAACCGCTCGTAGGCGTCGCGCGTGATGGCGGTCCAGTCGAATTCCGGATCCTGCGTGATCCAGTATCGCAGCCAGTCCACCGAAAACCGGAAAGCCTCGGGCGTCAACGGAGTGCCCCCGCTGGACGCCAGCGGAACCATGTTGGCGCCCCACGGCATCCCGTACCAGAGAAAGCTTCCGTCCTGCCGGGTGGGGCCTTCCCAAAGCATGCGAATCATGTCGGCATCCGCCACGGTGACGGCGCCGCACTCTCCGGCGGACTCGCCGATGAGCGCGCGGGGGTCGTAGTCGCAGCGATCCGGGTCTTCGATGACGCCGTCTTCGACGCCGTCGATCGCGTCGCAGGACGCGACTGCGGCCGCCATCGCCGCCGTGAGCTTGCAGGAGGACACCGTATTACCCTCGGTGTTCATCGCCACCGCGCCCCAAAGCGACTGCATCATGAGCCGGGGCCAGTTGATTGCGGGGGCGGCGGACACGATGCCGTCGTAGTCACCGGGATAGCGCTGCGCTTCCATCAATCCCTGACGCCCGCCCGTCGAGCACCCGTTGAAATAGGAGTATCTCGGCGCGACGCCGTACATCGCTTCGGTCAGCGTCTGGCCGGTCACGGTCATCTCGTGAATCCCGACATGAGCGTTATCCCGGATGAGCTGCCAGTTCAACGTGCCGTCGGGATCCAGCGCGAAGCTCCCGCTCCCGCCCTCGTGGCCCGTATCCGTGGCGCCCGCGGCGTAGCCGAGTGCGACAGGCCGATTCACTCCGTTTTCGTTTCCACCCGAGAAACCTCCCCCTCCGGTTCCGAGAAAGCGTCCGTTCCAGTCGGAGGTAGGAATCGCGATCCATATCCGTACCTCGTCTCCGGCCGGTGGGTGGGTCGTCGTCGCCGTAACCCGGCATACGGTGGAATCATTCGGATCGATGGCCGCCGACTCGATCGTCGTATTCGGTATCGCAACCGTCGCCAAGCTCTCGCACGACCGCACCGGGCTCACGTTGGGGATAGCCGGGTCGGGACGTGTCGGAGGCGGAGCGGCACTGCGCGTCAAGCCCCCGCCGACCGTCAGGCCGCGTCCTCCCCTCTGAGCGCGCGCTTCAATCGCGTGGGTCAGGAGCAGCGTGGTTACGATCAGGAACAACGTCCGGCTCGCGCGTGTCATCAAAATCCTCCTCAAAAGATCGTCAGCGCCCCCGTCACCCGTCCTGAAGCTGCATCATGCTGGTACCAGCCATCCACGGCAGAATCTGAAGGGGTTCAATAGTCACCCATTCAATCGCACTCTAATTGTGTCGGTCAAGGTGCGTGTCAAGCTCCTCATGCCTGGCTCGAAACACACCGAAGAATGAAAATCGGCTTCGGTAGCGTATGGCGGTCGTGTCCGCGTGTGGAATAACGGGGTAACAGCAAAGGCTCGCCGGAAGGGGGTGTAGCCCCCTTCGGCCCGCGGATACCTTTTTTTTGGCGACAGAACAGGGCAAGTCTTCCAGCTAGTCAGTGGACACCTCACTCTTACACCGCCGCACATGCTCGCGCAGGGCACGGTTGATGCCCGTCTGGTAACCCCGGCCACCCTCGGCATGCGCCTTGAACCATGTCAGAACATCAGAGTCCAGCCGTATCGTGATCTGCCTCTTTACTGGCCGGTAGAAAACGCCCCTACTGGCATCCGACCAATCGAGGAGTTCAGGAATGCCGGTCGTGTCGATCTGGTCATCGGGTTGGCCCTCCAGGGCCTGGATCTCTGCCCGCTGATCCTTCGTCAACTCAATATTGCTTTTTTTCATAGGCTTTCCTTTCATGCCTCGTCGCTTTTCGGGCGCTGACAATACGTCCGACCTCATCGCCTGTCTCCGGACTAAATTCGGGCCAAGTATGAACGACCATCACAACGACTCGGCCCACCATCCCCATCGTTCGCCAGCGCTGTTCTTGTGGATATGGGTCCTCCCTCGTCGCGGCGAGCGGATCGCCGAAGACAAGTATTGCGGTTTCAAAACTGAGGCAGTGAGTCCGCCGATTCGTCTCGTTCTTGTCTGGATCCCATTCCCAACGCAACGCCCCCACCTCATTTGTAATTACGTTAATGTAGTTATAAATGCCAACACCGTCAAGTTTGGTTTGGGCGCCGAGTCAGCTGTAACCGGGATTAACCTTCTCCCGAACCCCGGTGCAGGAATACGGACCTGTCGAGAAGAGGTTCCAAGGCAGAAGCTGCAACTTCGTCCATGTCACATAATCCCACGGCGCCGGATTTGGACCTGAACTGCAATCGACCGTGTTCCCTCGCTTTGACAACGTAAAAAGGACTCACGCCCGTTATTGTTGAGTTTCACTCTTGAATGATCCGCCGCAGTCGGAGGCGCGACTGGTCCGCATCTTCGGGCCGTTCCCACCCATCGTTTGCGCTTGGGCTGACGGCATCTCCAGGCGGGTTAGGGGGTGGCGTCGCCTTGTGATAATTTTCGGCTGCGGAACAGGAGGCATGATGAAGGATCGAGTGTGCAGAATGCTTCGCGGGGAATTTGAAACGCGGTGGGGTGGGGCGATCTTCGGGTTCCTGGTGGGTGGTTGTCTAATGTTCATTTGCGTCCTGCTCGACGCCCTGCTTGACGGTGGTTTTGCCGGTATTGACTGCGCGACATCGGCTACGGCCGTGGCGATTTTTGGCGGAGCTCTTGCGCTCGCATGTTCCTTCATTGGCCCCATGGACTTGCAAACGCGGCGCGACCGGATGATCTACGGGTTCCTGATTGTCGTATATGCAGTGCTCTTCGCCGCCTTGATCGGGGCCGTGGAAAATGACGACGGTTTTGCGGGTATCGACTGGGCCCGATCGGCGGCGATCGGGACGATTTTTGGCGGAGTGGGCGCGCTCATCGGTCTATTCGCCAACCCGCGGAATCTTCGGCAGAAGCTCGGTGAGCGCACGATATTCGGGTTCATTGTCGGCGTAGGAATGGTGTTCCTGTTGGCCCTGATCGAGACCATTGACGGTAGTCCTGCCGATATCGGTTGGGGCGACGCCGTGGTCGCGGTGATGGTCGGCGGAATATTGGCGTTCATGTATGGCGCCTTTCCCCCGAAAAGTTTGAGGCCAGAGCTACCCGAGAAACTACAATAGGCGCTGCCGGACCTGCCGACGCCTGTCCCGTGGCATCGCCCGCACCGTCCATCGCCAAATTTGTGCAATTTTCGATTGCCATTAGCACCCCGATCACGAATAACGACAGACCGCGATGGAGTTGCCTGGTGTCTCTGTTTCCTTGCGGCACGGGACATGTGCCGTCGTGTACAGTTTCCAGATCCACGGCGCGCGCGATGCAAGACCGAGGCTGTAGCTCTTGAAATTTCGGATGCAGTTCCTCGACAAAATGCGGAAATAGGGTTGAGCCCCGGCCTCGTTCCATTCCTGTTGGAGGTAAGGAATGGAGCGCGTCAAGGGTGACGGCCTGAGCACTCTGGGAGCGCGGGCGTCCCGTCCGCATTAAGGCACAAGCGTGTCTACGCTGCTCTGGCGGGTCGATCATGATCCGCATTGACTCCATAAAAAGTTGCCGAACCGGGATTTATTATTGTCGCTGAACGCGAACACTTTTAAGAAGAGTTCAAAATGGGACGGCGCGAATGTAGAATATCCAAAATCTGAAAAAATGCTGTCAAGGATACGTCTATATTTATAGCGAATGATTTGAAAAAAACTGATCGAACGTACCGCTACACTGTCCGACTTCATCATTTTTGCTATCGCATGCGACAACAAAATGACTTTTTGCTTTATTCTCTAACCCTCGTCTTTCATCGTATATTTGCTTTTTTGATGGTTTTTTCAGATGGATTTTTTTCGGCAACAACTCCGAAAGTAAATCTATTTTTTTGCGAGGTGTCTGATGAAGAGTGAGTCGATCCATTATCCGTTGATGTTTGCCTATAAAGACTGCATCGCCGGCAATGGTTTTCTCGCAAACGTGAAGGTGTCAGGACGGGCATTGATGTTGAAAGAAGACAGTCAGTGGTGGATGTACGGTGTTCGCCCGGCGGCAATTGCTGAGACAGGGGAAACTCCGGAAGAAACATCACTGAAGTTCCGCGAGAGCTACACAAAAGTCTTGTTCGATTTCGCTTGGGATGCGAAGGACTTCGAGAGTTTTGAGGCTGAGGTACATCGCTTCTTCGACGAAACAGAATCTGAGATCGAGACCGCTTGGGAGCAAGCATTCCAATTGATACGAAAGGGTGAAGTAACTCCTGAGCCTCCATTCGCTAATTTGCCCAAGAAGGCTCCGGAGGTTCGGCCACCGACAGTAAATGTCATCCGCGTTGAGGATACCAAACTGATATCCGCCGCGGAAAATATGACGCCGAAGTATGAGATCCCAGAAAAAGTAGCCGCATAGGTGTCTGCCTTAGCGCGGTTCCGAGAAGTGGAGGAAATGTTGAGAAACTGCGCCAAAGGCCACGACATCCAACTCAAAGAGCATTTCAGGCAAGTACGGTATGAGGGGAGGACGTACCCCACCCTTCCAAAGAAGAATCAGATTGAGGTGGGCCACGTGCGCAGGATGGTTCGGCACCTCAATATTGATCGGGATTGCGCGAAGAAGTTTCTGCCGGTTCCAGGGTAGATAGTTCGATCCCCCGCCACGAGACAAGACAGCCACTCCCCCTTCCGTCACTGCCGTGCCTATCCAATATCGAATCGCCACTCATATGAAATGACCGGTTCTATAATGTATCCGCCCAGGCAGCCCGTACCTGGCGGAGGAACGATTTGAAATGAAAACGATTGGAGCCGCAAAATTCAAGGAGCAGTGCCTGGCATTGTTGGATCGGCTTGACGCCGAGGGCTTGATCGTCACGAAACACGGCAAGCCGGTCGCGCGCGTTGTTCCCTACAACCAGGATTGCGCCGACCTGATTGGCAGCCTGAAACACAAGATCGAGATTCGAGGCGATATCTTCACGACTGGCCTCCGCTGGGATGCAGATGCTCAATCTTGACACGCACATTCTTGTCCTCGCGATCGGTGGTGAACTCCGGCCGTCCGAGCGGATCCTGTTGGCGCGGAGCAGGTGGTCCGTTTCCGCCATAGTATTGTGGAAACTGGTCAAACTCGTTCAACTCGGCCGACTGAATTTCGACCTCGACGACCATGATGTGGTCCACGCATTGAACCGAGTGCGCGTGTGGCCGATCGACCACGCCGTTGTACGCGCATCGACCGGTCTCGACTTCCAGAGCGATCCTGCGGACGAGATCATTGCCGCCACCACCGTCGTGCATAACGTGCCGTGGCTCACGCGCGACCGCTTCATCCGGAGTTCGAGGGTGTTTCCGCTTGCCTCATAGACTCCGCAGAAGACCCGGTTCCACCATTCGGTAAAGGGGAATTCATGGATCCATCGCAGTTTGAAACGGCAACGATCGGAGGCGGGTGTTTCTGGTGCCTTGAAGCTGTTTTCCAGGAACTGAACGGCGTCGCTTCGGTCCAGTCGGGGTACTCGGGAGGCGCACGTGAAAACCCGTCCTACGAACAGGTATGTTCGGGCGCCACGGGTCACGCCGAAGTCGCCCAGATTCGTTTCGACCCGTCGGTGACGTCCTTCAGAGAAATCCTTCAGGTGTTCTTTGCCACCCACGACCCCACGACGCTGAACCGGCAGGGCGCCGACGTGGGCAGCCAGTACCGTTCAGCGATCTTCTACCACTCCGACGATCAGAAGCGCATTGCCGAAGAGACGATCCGCGAAATCGACGCGGCCGGCGTTCTGAGTAACCCGGTCGTCACCGAAGTCTCCCCGCTGGAGCGGTTCTACCCCGCCGAGGACTACCACGACAACTACTACCGGTCGAACTCGTCCCAACCCTATTGCCAATATGTGATCGGACCCAAGCTTGCGAAATTTCGAATGCAGTTCTTCGACAAGATGCGGAAATAGGGTCAAGCGCGGGTCTACGTTCCATTCTGGGGGAGGTAAGGAGTCGAGGATGGCGGTCCAATAACGTCCTGCACGCCTGGAAGTCGTTCGCCGCAGAAGATTCGGGCGAGGCGCGTAGCCGGCGCGACCGGCGCGACCGGCGCGAGGAACGCGCCGTTCCTCGCGCCGGATAAAGCGCCATTCCCCGCACTAAGGCGCGGTCTGCCGCCTCAGGAAGAGCAGTTTGGTCAGATCCATTCGTCCCTGGAAAACGAGCATGGACATTCGTGTCGTTGTGGACGCCACCCGCACATACCCGCCTTCCTGGGTGTCCAGATCGGGCAGGAATTCGCGCAGCAATCCGATTCTGGCGCTCCGTCCCGCAATGGTAATGACTTCTTCCATCTCCTCTTCCACCTCTTCCGCTTCCTCGTCCTCTGTATCGACGGCATCGAGTGTACCGGCTTTATCGAGCAACGTGCCGTTGGCCGCATAGGCTTCAATGGTGATATCCATCGGCAGAGAGCTTGTATTGAGGATCGTGAAACCGGTGTATTCACTGTCTTCCGAGCGGGTTGGCGTAAAGAAGAACTCCTCCCCGGTATCGTTCAGCACCGGCGTCACCGCGGAGACGCCCCTCAGCGCTATGCGTACCATTCCGGCCAGACGCGGGATGCTCGCAAACGGATTCGATATGGCTTGTCCGATGCCGAGGACAAAATATCCGCGCCGGCTTCCCCCCGGTCCGAGGATCGAGTCCAGGTCCAGTTTCGCCTGCGCCATTGGCTGAATCTGAGTCATGAACGGATCGCCCATCTGCGTCCCCGTCTCATCGAACGCCGTCAGCGTCACGAACGCAACCTTCACGGCCTCGGTATTGATCAGGGTGGCTGTCGTGTTGAATCCGCCGCCGACAACAAAGAAGGGAAAGACAATCCGCGTGCGCCCCGTGGCCAGAAGCGCCGGCACGGCATCGGGCCTGCCGCCCGGGTGATCGAGGAGCCCCCCCCTGAAAGTGGTTTCCGGCGCCCGCAACTCGACATATCCAGACAGCGGCAGCGTGGTGGGGGTCATTTCGAACAGTGTGTCCAAAGGTTCCCGCACCGCCCCCCCAGCCTCCACGGAACGGGTTACAGAACTCAGTTCGACGCCGTCCGCGGTTCTCAGAGTAAACGTGGCATCGGCCGTCATTTCAGCGTTGGCCACGCTCAGGACCGGAATCTGGGTCCGGTTTTGCCGTTCGAATGGAAAGAACGCGGGACTGATTGGCATCTCGGGGTGGGTGGCGAACTCCCCGTTCTCGCTCCGTCCGATCGTTGTCGCAACCGTCCGGTCGTTCCGGGATGAGATCTCCACCGACGCCACGGTCTCGGTGGTCGCACCCTGACCGAACATTTCCGTGAGGTCGAACTTCAGGGTCTGGTTGGAACTCAGGAGCCTGGCCGTTTCATTTGTAATGTCGGCACCCGACAGCAGGACTCCCGCCTCATCGAACGCACGGAGTGTTAGCTGCGCGACTCCCGATGTCGTATTCGAGATCGCAAACTCCTGGGTATCCGCGCCCCGCTGGACCGGGAACAGGAAGTCCTTGGATGCCGGCAGATCGGGGCTCAGGACGGGCAGCAGGAGTTCGTCATAGCGGGGAACTTCCTCCGACGGCAGATCGTCGGTGGGCGGCGCCGCTCCGATGGGTCCAATCGTCATCTGGTAGAAACCGGTTCCGGAGCCCGGAGTTCCGGTGATGGCCAGTGTGGGACGGAAACTGAATACGTCGATTGTCGTTGCCGCCGAAGTATTTTCCATCGAAGAAAATGTATAAACGATCCGGTTGCGGGGCGTGCTATCTGAAATCGTCACCCCCATGGCCTCATCGCCATCGCTCATCGTGGTCAGTTTGGCGCCCGTTTGGGACATGATCTCGTGGGGAAACGTGAGTTGGGTGTTCTCGGGCAGCGCCGTCGTATGAAAAATCACCTGAGTCGCCGCGGTCCGGCCATCCGTCATCGTGTCGTCGGAAAACGCCCCCGGAAACCCCTCCTCAAACGTGAGGCTGCCCAACCCGTCCACGAGTAACCGGTTCGAGTTGTACGTATAGACCGTGTCGCTGGAAGGATCGACGACGATGGCGTCGACCGCTCTGGCAATGACCTGAACGACGTTTTGTCCGGCCCGCAACCGGTTTCCGGTCGTGGAGATTCGCGCTTCCAGGTTTTCGATTCCGCTGTTCGGAACCGAGATGCGGATGCCTGTTATCGTCAGCGAAGCGCCGCTATTGATATTGGCAGGCACCGTCACCGTGACCAGACCCTCGTCGGCAGACATGGAGACCGTAGTCATTGGAACTGGATTAGTTCCAGACCAAGAACGCATAATGCCGCTTTCGACGCTCGTAAGGACCGCCGGCGACAGGCTGATCTCGATATCGCCGGACACGGTTGTTCCGGAATCGACGGTAAACGTCATCGGCCCCAGAAGTTCGGTATGACCGGTCCTGATGACCGTCGAGGCCGAACTCGATACGCTGAACGTCGCCTGTGCGTCGGCCCTCACACCGCCCGCAAGAAACACCATCGCCAAAAGTACGGGCGCCCACCAGCCACGTGTCCTGAAGTACATAAGCAACTCCTCCGGTCAAGCCGTTTGCGCGGTTCGAATATCGCACGACTGGCACACGTCCAGAATGCGTCTCACACGTTTATCATACGTCTTCACGGGAGCGCCTGCCCAAACGGGGCAGATTTCAAGGCAGATTCACGATGGACCGGCAGTGCGCAGGTCGCCTGAAAGGGGCCATGGCTATCGGTATGCGTTCTTACGATCACGAAACGAATGAAGGATGACGTCATTCCCCGCGATATCGTAGCGCGCTCGATAGTCGCCAAACCGGATGCGCCGTTGACCGTCGCCAGGCGTGACGCCGGACAGTTTCTTGATCTTGTATTTGCCTGTGAGGTTGTGAGGATCGACCTGAAGGATGGCGATAGTCTCTTCGAGCACGCTCACAAGTTCCCGTTTATTGCGGATTGCTTTTCGGGCCTGGCGTTCGAACGCCGGAGTCGTGAGAATGCGGAACTTCTCGGCCATGCCGAATGATGGTTATCGTTCCGATTCCTTCAGCGAGGCCAGAAACTCGTCGGCTGTGCGGGCCTCGCCCCGACGATACTGCTTTGCACTCTCTCGTATCCGGCGTTTGACGTCCGGATCGCGGAGTTCCAAATAATCCTCAAGCTCGTCAATGTCGAGAATACCCGCGACCGGGATTCCATCCTTTTCGAGAACGAAGTACTCCTTGTTGACGTGTACACGCCGCACGACTTGGCCAAGGTTGACGCGCGCTTTGGTGATGGCGATGCGCCGGATCGTGATGGCGTCTTTCTTTTTCTTGCTCACAAGCTGCTCGATAGGATTAATCAATATCGATCAATATCAATCATTTTATCGCCTTGCCTGTGATTGTCAAACGCGGTCGTCGCAGTGGTCCAGTGGGAACGTGCCGGGGCGGCGTAGAACGACGTGAAGCCCCACCCGACGCCTTTGCCGAAATGCTCGACAATCGGTGAATGCCAGACAGACAGCGACTGCTCTCTGGCACCCTCGCGGGTGTTGTTGCCAGTTTTTGACCGACGCCGGTTTTTGACTTCTGAACGCGTCGGTATACACTATGGCCGACAGCAGACTTGGATGAATTTGGGGGAATTCGTTATGAACCGTCTCGGGACAAGTGCCGCCTCCCTGGCTGGCATTGCCTTTCTAATAATGTGCTGGGAGCAGCCCGCGTACGCGTATCTGGATCCGGGGGCCGGGAGCCTCATCCTGCAGGTGTTGATGGGGGGACTCGCCGGTGCGGCCGTTGTCGGCAAGGTTTATTGGAAGAGCCTGATGGCAAGGTTCGGGCGCGGCGGCAAGACGGCGAGCACGGACCATGGCGAAACCGACGCCTGAATCGGAACCCACCCGAATAGAAGGCTCCTTCCGAGATCCCGCCGGACAGATTTTCCAAAAAGACGGCCACATATACCGGACCGTCAACGCGCCTGCCGCCGAGGACTTCGCCTTCGTCCAGAACACCGATTTCTACTCCAAAGCCATAGTCGAAAAGCGCCTTATCGCCGCCGATCCAGTGCCGCTTCACGTTCTGAACGGCCAACGGTCAGAGGCGTCCTGTGTAATCGAGCACCCCCGCCTGCCCTTCGTGTCCTATCCCTACGAATGGACGTTCGGCATGCTCAAAACGGCCGCGCAGTTTCACCTCGACTTCCAAATCGATGCCCTGGCGGACGGTATAACGCTTGTCGATGCGTCGGCCTACAACGTCCAGTTTATCGGAGCGTCGCCCATTTTCATCGACACACTGTCGTTGAGGCGGTATGAACCGGGCGCCTTGTGGACAGGCTACAAGCAGTTCTGCGATCAGTTTCTCAATCCACTGCTCTTGCATTCCTACGTTGGACTGCACCACAACGCCTGGTATCGGGGGAGCCAGGAGGGCATTACCGCCGGGGAGATCCGTAAATTGCTGCCCGCCCGGCGCAAGCTGTCCCGGCGCGTTCTGACGCACGTCACACTTCAGGATTCGCTTCAGAAAACCACCCGCAAGGGATCGGGCCCCAACCTCGAGACGCTGCGAGCCGCGGGCCTCCCGCTGCCGGTGTTCAGGAAGACGCTCGCCAACTTGCGGGATTGGATTGCGGGACTCGAGCCCAAGAATGCAGGCCCCACGGAGTGGAGCGATTACGCAAAGGCGAACAGCTATGCGCCGCAAGAAGAGGCCCTCAAACAGGAATTCGTCGCCGACTTCGTCCGGCGCGAAAAACCTCGTCAGGTGTGGGACCTGGGCTGCAACAGCGGCGAATACGCGGCCGTCTGCCTTGAAGCCGGGGCGGACTATGTCGTCGGTTTCGACTCGGATCACGGCGCACTGGATCTGGCGTTCAGCCGGGCCCGGGAAGAACAGCTACGCTTCCTTCCTCTTTTTCTGGATATCGCCAATCCCCCACCGTCTCAAGGGTGGGCGCAACGTGAACGTTATGGACTCCAGGAGCGCGCCGGCGCCGACGGGATGATCGCCCTGGCGCTGATCCACCACATGTCGATCGCCCGCAACGTCCCTCTGGCCGAGGCCGTCGCCTGGCTGGTGGGCCTGGCGCCCAGAGGAGTCATCGAATTCGTGCCCAGGAATGATCCCATGGTCCAGGAACTGCTCCGCTTCCGGGAGGACATCTTCCCGAAATACACAGAAGAGAACTTTCTTCAAGAACTTCAGGCGCTAGCATCCATCGAACGGCGCCAAACCAGTTCATCCACCGGGCGTTTGCTGGTAGAGTTTTTGCGTCACCCACGAGACTGATATGTCGCGAAAAATACCCTTTCTGGCTGGCAGCCTGCATATTCTCGTTTTATCCGGTTTTGCGCTGGCCCAGCCGCTGTACAGTCTGCTTTCAGGCTATCCCGAGTTTTTTGTGGCAAGACAGTCCGAACCGGTGGACCCGATCCTTCTGGCCCTGATTCTCAGCCTGGGTCTCCCCTCGCTCCTGATCCTTTTCGAAGGTCTCGCCAGACTGGCCGGGCGTGGATTGCACACGCACGTACACGCCACACTGATTTCAGTCCTGACCACCGCGATCCTCCTTCAGCTACTCAAATACATTCCGGCCTTACCCGGCGTGGTCTCGGTGAGCGCGGCGTTGCTGCTGGCCATCATGGTTTCGCTGGCATATCTTCGTTTCGATACGATCCGGACTTACCTGACGTTCCTGGCGCCGGTCGTTCTGTTGTTCCCCGGCTTGTTTCTTCTGAACTCCGATGTCTCCAGAATCGTTTTCCCCGAACAGGTCGAGCTTCAACTGGAAGAGGTCGAGGCGACCGCTCCCGTAGTGATGGTGGTTCTGGATGAGTTGCCGCTGACGTCCCTGATGGACGAACAACGCCGGATCGACCCGGTTCGATTCCCTAACTTTGCCCGCCTGGCCGGAGATTCCTATTGGTTTCGCAATGCGACAACGGTCAGCGATGCCACGCTATTGTCCGTTCCCGCTATCGTAAGCGGCCTGTCCCCCCATTTGCAGGACCCACGGATACCGACGACGGCGGACTATCCCGAGACTCTTTTCACGCTTCTGGGCGGATCCTATCGTCTGGAGGTATTCGAGAACAGCACTCGTCTGTCTCCGGCGCCGCGCACGGGAACCGAACAAACGCTGTCAGACCGGATGCGCAGTCTGCTGTCCGACCTGGCCATCGTGTACGGCCACGTGCTGCTTCCGAGCGATCTGGCCTCGAGCCTGCCTCCTGTCGACCGAACCTGGAACAACTTCGGATCGACAACGCCCGAACCGGTCGTGACCGCGGATGAATCGGAAGATGGGGTGGATGCATTTCGGACTCTCGACGACTTTTCGTACGATGCCGGCAACCGTGCCGGCAGGTTCCGTGAATTCATCGACTCGATACAGGGCAGTGAGCAACCCACGTTGTTTTTCCTGCACTCGATGCTGCCCCACACGCCCTGGCAGTATCTGCCCAGCGGAAGACAATATTCGCTGATGCAGTCCTCAATTCCTGGATTGTCTGCGTCCTTCGCCGAAGGCCAGGGAATGTTTCCCGCGTGGGGAAACGACCCGTTGCTGGTGAACCAGGGTTACCGGCGCCATCTTCTTCAGGTCGCCTTTGTCGACACGTTGCTGGGAGACCTGATTGCCAAGCTGGAAGAGGTCGATCTTTACGATCGATCCCTCGTCGTCGTCACTGCGGATCATGGAATGAGCTTCCGAACAGACGATTTTCAGAGGCTGACAACTGAAACGAACCATCCCGACATCATGTGGATTCCGCTGTTCCTGAAGGTCCCGTACCAGGAAGAGGGAGTCGTCGACGATCGCAATGTCGAAACCATCGACATCCTGCCCACGATAGCCGATGCCCTGGAAATCGACATGCCCTGGCAAACCGACGGTCGTTCGGCACTCGATAGTTCGTCACCTGAGCGGCCGGAAAAGATCATTCTTTCTGGCAGGGCGCGCGAATTCGTTGTGGCGCCGGATTCGGATTCAAATGGCGAAAGCCTCCAGAAAATGCTCGAACTCTTCGGCTCGGGTACCCGGGACTTTCTGTTCGCCGATGGCCCGTACGCCGATCTTTTGGGAAAGCATGTGGACGAGCTTGGTTTCGGTGACGCCGGAATCGGAGTGGAACTCGATGGAGAGCCTTTTTTCGAGAACGTGGATTTGGACTCTCCCTTTCTTCTCACCCACGTGACGGGGCACATCGCGGCCGAACCAGACAGCTATCCCTCTCGGTATCTGGCAGTCGCCCTAAACGGCACCGTTGGGGCCGTAACCGAAATGTCGCCTGGAACGAGCGAGTTCTCTGCCCTGGTTTCGGAAACCGCCTTCCTGCCCGGAAGAAACGATGTCGAGGTTTTCTTCGTAGCGGAAGCCGATGGGATGCCGCGCCTGGGGCATCTCTCCAAGGAATCCAGTCCTTCTTATTCCTTGATCGACGAGGGCCAGACGGAAACACTGCAATCCTCCGATGGCGAGTCCATACCGATCGTCGGGGGCGACGCACTGGGATATGTGAGAACGGACAAGAACGAAGAAAGCGAGACGATTGTCATCAGCGGGTGGGCGGCGGGCGTCGAACAACCGGAACTTGGCGTGGAGGTCCTGATCTTTCAGAATCGACAGCTACTGCATTCCGGAACGCCTCGCATCGTACGTCCGGACGTGGCCGAAGCCTACCCGGAGTGGGGCTCGTTGACCCCCGGCTATCGTTTCGGATTCCCCCTGGCCAACTTCGAAGACCGGGAACAAACGGAAGTGCGGGTATTCGCGCTCACACCGGGCGGCACGGCATCCGAACTCGGTTACATCAGAGACACCTGGGTTTTTGCGTTCAGTGTGGATGAACCGGCTGACGTTGCACCGGACGCGGATGCCCTTAGTATGTCGCTGTCCGATGTTGAGGCGGGTGCGGGGGTGGAAACGCTGCGCACATCCAATGGCGAAACAATATCCATCGTCCCGGGTGACGCACTCGGATATGCGAGAGCGATCGGGAGCGAAGAGCGTGGGACCGTTGTCATCAGTGGATGGGCGGCGGGGGTCGAACAACCGGAACTTGGAGTCACGATCCTGATCTTTCAAAATCGACAGCTACTGCATTCGGGGACGCCTGGCATCGTGCGTCCCGACGTGGCGGAAGTGTACCCGGAGTGGGCCTCGCTGACGCCCGGCTATCGTTTCGAGTTCCCCCTGGCCGACTTCGAAGACCGTGAAGAAACGGAAGTGCGGATATTCGCACTCACACCCGCCGGCACCGTGTCCGAACTCGGATACATCGGAGACACCTGGGTTTTTCCGCTCGGTATTTAGATGGTCCGGCTGAGGTTCGGCCGGACAGTCATGCGCTGAGTTTGTCGCCGTCCGAGGTCGAGGAAGAAGGATCGAGTCAGTAAACCTGGACTCCGGAGGCAAGAATCGAGACCCCACTGGTCGCTTCTCTCCGGCCAGCGTTCACCATCACCGGAATTCGCACTGTGTCGCATTCGCCGTTCAATAACGGCCAAATTCCGGGTGTCCGCGGGCAGCCCTCGACCACACCGCAGATTGCTTTCTAAACACTGCTTCCGATGGCACAATGCATTCATGCCGGTACAGATCACCATCAGGGGCGTCCCAGAGGAAGTACGCGACGAGATCGCGGCGCGTGCGGCGTTACAACGGCAGTCCATGCAGGAATTCCTCCGCTGCGAGTTGGAGCGGATCGCCTCCCGCCCCTCCCTCGACGCGTGGATCGAAGGCGTTCGCGATCGCAAGGTGGCGGCCGGTACGCGCGTTCGACCTTCCAGCATTTTGCGCGCCCGTGATGCGGACCGGACGTGACAGTCATCGTCGATGCGTCCGTGCTCCTCGCGGCCTTGGTCGACTCGGGACATGAAGGGGTATGGTCGGAGTCCGCGGTGGGTGAAGGATCTTTGACCGGGCCGGAACTTCCCTTGGCCGAGGCGACCAACATCCTGCGCCGGTTGGAACGAGCCGTAGACATCTTACGGCTCGAGGCGAATAGGGCACAACCGGATCTGCTGCGGCTCGATATCAAGCTGTTCCCGTTCGCGCCGTTCGGCGACCGCGCGTGGGCATTGCGGAGCAACCTGACCAGTTACGACGCCCGGTACGTGGCGCTGGCCGAGGCGTTGGGTTGCCCGCTGGTCACGCTTGACCGGAAACTCAGCCGTGCCGCGGGTCCTGCCTGCGACATCATCGTCCCATCACGGCAGATGACAGGGGAAAGCTGATCTCGTCTTCGATTCAGGTTTCATGACCCGGAACTGGCGAAGCTGTCGCCAAATGTTACCCATCGGCCCAGGCGACGCACTCTGATATGCGAGAGCGGAAAGGCATGGAGAGATCGAGTCGGTTGTCATCAGCGGCTGGGTGGCGGTGGTCGAACATCCGGAACTTGGAGTCACGATCCTGATCTTTCAGAATCGACAGCTACTGCATTCCGGATCGACGACGGTCTCGTGCAAGAGATAGAAACACGAGTGGACAAGGACGGCGAAGTGACCTTCAAGGTGGGGCCGGATACAATCAAGGGGCTCTATCGCTTCCGAGTCTCCATTATTGCGGGTCCGTCGGAATGGATCCAGGCTAACGAGACTCTCCGCTTGAACTGAAAAATGGAATCCGATTGCCGATCCGAACGGTCGGATCGAGGTCACTGTTGTTCAGGATTTCCAGTGGCGTGTCGCCGGCCCGCTACACGCACCGGTTTCACGCCGCAATGTGAAACCCAACTGCGAAACCGTCCACGAAAGAGGGGCAACTCCAATGTCGGCCTTTGAAAGTTACTACGACGAGAACTGCGTTCCGGTGCACGAGTATTTCGTAAAACACAAGTTGAGATTTCTGCATTCGTTCGAAATCCTCAGTCCGCACGTCGCCCCTGAATCCGTGGTGGCCGATCTCGGCGGTTCGGGGCCGCTTGCAAAATTCTTGAACATGGATAGAAAAGCAGTGTTGGTTGAGGTCAAGTCCGACCTGCGGGCGTCGTTCGAACTGGAGTCCGAGAGCTGCGACTGGGTGCTTTGTACCGAGGTCATCGAACACATAAAGGACAAGAACTCTCATGACATCGGTGAACTGGAGGCGTTCAACTACAGCGGTGTAGACAATCTCCTGTCGGAGAGCGCGAAAATTCTTCGACCGGGGGGAAGGATGTTTATTACGACACCTAACGCCGCCTCTTTCACGAGCCTCTACAAGTGGCTGTTTGGAGAATTGCCCTTGATGGATCCGAACCACGTCAGGGAATTCACAGTAGATATCTTGAACGAAGTCTGTTCAAGGAATGGCCTCGGTCTGGAATCTCTGGAATTGAAAAACTCGTGGGGCGAGGTTCCGGCACACCTCCTCGTCCAACTCGAAGACCTGATGGATTCGTTCCCGGTAAAGCGAGACGTACGTCGTGCCGAGAACATCTATGCGATTTATCGCAAGGCTTTGTAGCGTTCAAATGCCCACGATAAGTAGGGAATGACAAGCCAACTAAGCACCAACGTGACCGCCGCGGTCCTGCCGAATAGGGCAGCCGCGTATGCTGAAAGAGTTGTCCTCCGCCCCACGATTTCTTTGGACAGTGATTTAAAAGAATACCGAACAGGAGGATCACGAAGTTCAGAGGACGAAATACAGAATCCGGGGCCGCTTCGGTCGCCCTACGGGCTCCCTGCGCGGCCCCGGATTCAACGCGATGCGGGAAGGGCCGTTGGTCGGCCCGGCGGAAGGTAACGGTGGTGCTCGAGCTAATGCGTGGCACCGAGCTGGAGGCGAGGACGGGCTGAAGATCCGGACGAGGGAGGTGGCGGGTGAGGAGAAGGTGACCCAAAAAGTGAGCGATGCGCAGAAATTGATTCCGATGCAGGAACAGATCGGAGCCCACCATCGCAGACAGGCGACCGAACTATCGGCCGACGCCGGGTATTTCTCGGAAGACAACCTCAGAGAGCTGTCACGACGGCATATTCAGGGTTATGTGGCGGCGGGTAAACTGAAACCCGGAGACGCGTCTCCGGGAACCGGACCCCGGAAATTGAAACAGTGGGGACAGCAGATGTCGAAACGACTTCGACAAGGCGGCCGCCTTTCCCGATACCGGTTGAGGAAACAGACGGTCGAACCCGTCTTGGGGCAGATCAAGCAGGCCCGGGGATTCCGACAGTTTCTTCTTCGGGGGCGGGACAACGTCGCCGGGGAGTGGAGTCTGCTGTGCACGGCTCACAATATCCTGAAGCTGGCGGCCACGACAGAGTAGAAATGAGACCCGATGGGAACGGTGACCTGTTCAAATCGACCGTCCGACGTTCTGATGCGCCCAATGTTTGACCAACCATCCTCACATGCGCGCATCCAACACCCGAACCCGTTGGCTGCAACACCGCGGAAGGCTTCAAAACCAATTAGAGGGACAGGGTCGTAGGACCGAGAAACAGCCACTCTGCCAGTATCCGGCGCAGCAATGGGGCAGCGTCGAGCCCAAGTCTTGAACAACGAGGAGAAACAGGTGACTGATAATCCAAACTACGTGAGGAACCTTGAACTCCAAATCGGCAGGTACATGACGATTCTTGAGACGAATTTCGGACGCCGCGACCCGAGGTTCGTACTCGAATCATTGAAGAAATCTAGCGGCCCGCCTAAATTGCACTTCCCGAACACCTACAGCCCTCGTGACGGCTGTGTTGTTGAAATTCAGATTTCCGAATGGCCCTGGGAGAATCAGTCTTCCGACCAAGGGCCGTGGCAAGTTGCGCACGAGTGCGTGCACTTGCTGGATCCAGCCCCCTATGGAAGTGTGAACGTATTGGAGGAAGGATTAGCAACTTGGTTTCAAGACGAGCCTCAGTTTCACGATGATGCAGTGAGGAACTATATTGAGCAGGGCAAGCAAAGCCACGCTCCAAACTACCTTGAAGCAAGAAACTTGGTTCGGCACTGCATGATCGCTTTGACAACGTAAAAAGGACCCACCCCGATCGAGTAAAAGGGACCCACCCCCTGGTTAATGGTTTGTAAGTGATTCCGCCGTCGAGGCTGCGGGAAGTGTGGGAGCCGAAGGCTTCCAAGCCACTGTGGGAACGCGCTGGCTTTGCAGCGGGTTTCCATGGGGGCGGCGCTTTCCACAGCCCGCTGCGCCCGCGGTTTTCACGCGGATCCTCCGGCGGACCGGGGATTGTTCTTCCGTTTGCTGGCGGCGCCGAGACTGTCGGTAAACCGGATACTTTCCCACTCGAATTGGTGAATGGCGCAGTGATGGGTCAGCCGGTCCAGCAGGGCTGCGGTCAGTGCGGCGTCACCGAAGACGCGGGTCCACTGTGCAAACGGCAGGTTCGATGTGACGATCAGCGAACCCTTTTCGTAGCGGTCCGAGAAGACCTGAAACAGCAACTGCGCCCCCTCGGCCGAGAACGGGATATAGCCGACTTCGTCCACGATGAGCAGCTCGAAGCGGGCCAGCTTGGCCAGGCGCCGGTTCAGTTGCCGTTCCTCGCGCGACTCGATCAAGGTGTTGACCAGCCCGGCGGCCGTGGTGAACCCGACGCGGTAGCCCCTCCGGCAGGCTTCCACGCCCAGCACCGTGGCGGCATGGGTTTTGCCGGTTCCGTGCTTGCCCAACAGGACGACGTTCTCGTGCCGGGTAATGTAGCCGCACTCGGCATAGTCGCGAACCTGGACCGCATCGAGCACCGGCCACTTCTTCAGGTCCGTGGTCTCCAGGGTCTTGAGCAGTGGGAACCGGGCCTCCCGCAGTCGACGCTGGACCTGATTGGCTTGCCGCTGTTCCAGCTCGCGGCTGGCCAGAGCCAATAGAAAGCCAGTGTACCCCTCGCCGGCCTCCTGGGCCTGTCGGGCGTGTTCCCGCCACTCCCGCACCATGGCCGGAAGCCGGAGTTGCCGCAGTGCGTCGTCGAGAACGATCTCCTGACCCGGACTCATCGCACACCCCCGGCCAGGAGACGGTCATATTGATCCAGATCGGCCCCAGCGATCGTCAGGTCGGTGATACCGGGCATCAACCCGGACTCGAGCGGTGCATGGGATCGAGTCGGCGTGTCCTCCCGCATCAGAATGTGCCGCACCGCTTCCAACTCGATACAGTGGGCATCGAGTGCGCCCTGGATGGCCGATGACACCCGATCCAGATCCCAGTCCTGGTGGAGTTGCAGGATGCCGATGAACTCCCGGGTGCCCCGGCTGTACCCATGCCGATCCCGCAACCGCTCCAGCGCGGTTTCGTAATGCGCCGGCCACTGGGGCCGCCACTGTCGGATCGGTCGGGCACTCTCAAACGAGGCCACCTTCCGCCGGATCAACTCCAGGTAGTGCAACGGATCGATCCGCCAGTCGCTATGACCGAAGGCGCGGTCATGTTCGGCCACCTTCTTCTGGTCCGCGTAAAAGCTCACCCGGTCACAGCCGATATGGGCCCAGAGCCGGCGTCCCACATATGCGGTCGGCACCGAATACCGGTTCGAATCCACCTGGGCGGTCTGATACGGGCTGATCCGGACTCCCACCACCTTCGTGTTCTCGAACCGCGTGCCGGGCAGTGCCAAGAGGCGTTCTTGCTCCACCGCGTGCCGCTCCCCGATCGTGCGATCGTCGGACCGGCCGCGGATCCGCCTAAGGTCGTCGGCGCCGCAACGTTCCAGCAACTGCGCGTTCAACTCGTCGAAGTCGGCCACCTCGGGCACCGGCACCAGGAAGTTCCGGCGTGCAAAGCCGACCAGGCCCTCGACACCGCCTTTCTCCTGGCCCCGCGCCGGATTGCAGAACCGTGCTTCAAACGTGTAGTGCGCCCGAAACGCCGTGAACCGCGTCTGTTCCACCCGGCCCTTCCCGCGCAGAACCTGTTTCACGGCGGTTTTCAGGTTATCGAAGACCAATGTCGGGAATACCCCGCCGTACCAGTCGAACCCACGGATGTGACCGTCCAGGAACATCTCCTGCCGTTCCCACGGATAGGCCCGCACAAACGCCTTGCCCGAGTACCGGGATCTCATGCAGAACAACTTGACCTGACGGTCTTCACCGTTCATCCGGACCCAGGCCGTACCCCAGTCCACCTCGGCTTCACGGGCGTGTTCCGGGTCCAGCGGCACCACAGCGCCGGTCTGGTTCCAGCCCAACCGTGTCTTCCGTTCCCGAACCCAGCGGCGTACCGTCGGCTCGGCTCCGGTAAATTCATGCTCCTCCACCAGACGTTGCCACACCCGGTGCGCGGTGTGGCGTTGCTTGACCGGCTGGTCCCGGTCCGCCTGGAGCCAGGCATCTACGATCCCGGCCACCGGGTCCATCACCGGACAGGCGGGCTCCTTCTCCCGCCGATACTTGGGCTCCTGTCCGGCCAATACTTTCCGGACCGTCCGTCGCGTGTGCCCGGTCTCCCGGGCGATCTGTCGAATGCTTTTCTTGTAAACCCGATCTGCGGTTCTGATCAACTCGTACTGATCCATCCCTATCAATCCTCGCCTCCCACTCGCGTGCCTGTTCATCCAGTTCACGCTTCCGGGGAGGCTATCAGGGGTGGGTCCCTTTTCCTCGATCAGAGCCCCGTTTGGTGGGTCCCTTTTACGTTATCGAAATCAGTTCTGCGGGATTTCAGCGAAAAGCTCCATGGCATCGTGCAAAACGAAATCGGCCTCGATGAAGATGTCTTCCCGCGTCAACAACGTTTGGCGGCAGCACTGCAAGAGCCGTTGGAACGACATATTTTCGGCAATTTCGGGCTGCGCACGGATACGCCGGGGCACCAGGGTCGGCTGGTCCTGAGTACGAGTACCGGTCGCGCTTTGCCGTACCTCGTATGGTCGGCCGGGCAACGCGAATTCGTGCCGCTGTTGCTCGGGCTGTATTGGCTCCTTCCGGCGTCGAAAGTACCGACGCGCAACGCCCTTGAATGGGTTGTGATCGAGGAACCGGAAATGGGGCTGCATCCGAATGGAATCGGCGCGGTGCTCAATCTCGTCATGGAATTGCGGTCGCGCGGATACCGCATATGTCTCTCCACCCATTCGCCCTACGTCCTCGACATCGTTTGGGCGCTACGCTTCCTTCAGGCGAACGGCGGAGAGATCGGGGATGTTCTGAAGCTTCTCGGCCTTGATTCTGGCGGAAAAACGCGGAAACTGGCCAACGCCGCTCTCGGGAGCAAGTTCAGAACCTACTATTTCAAACGGGACGGAACTGTACGCGACATATCGGACCTCGATCCCGGATCGGATGATATCGCGCAGGGAGGATGGGGCGGTCTCACCGAATTCTCGGGCCAAGTAGGGGACATAGTCGCCGATGTCGCAAACCGCATGCGGACTGAGACGTCATGACCTTTAGGGAGGCTGTGAGGACGCGCCGCCCCCGGTGAACGGCGCGTATCGTCCCGGGAAACAGGCTTTGGAGAAGAGGCATCGTGGATGTGTATCGTGCGAAGATCCACAACGGCTGACAGGGAGTATCGATCTGGACTCTGCCTTGGCACAAGAGCCCGGCTACGCCAACCCACCGCGTTGGGACTAGGGACTCGGCTATAGGCCGGTGAACGGACCGGAACAGGCGGTTTGGGTCGAAGTTCATTCGGCGACGACAAAGGCAGTCTCCGCAGTTCTCCGGAAACTGCGATGGCTGCGCGACTGGTTGAACGCCAATGCCGAGGAACTCAGGCGGATGACGTATGCTGGCGGCGAGGATGTCCGTTTCGTGTGGATTGCGAGTTCGGGCGTCAGGATTTTGAAAAATTCCCCTCAAGCCCGGCGGCTAAGTGAAAGCGGCATTGGGCGAGTGCGGCCGCATCTGTCATTGCCTTGATCAGCCACCTGATTGACTGGTTTGGCGGCTGAAACTATTGGTGATTCTCGGCGGTCATTCATCAACCGACCGACAACATCCAGTCCGTCGCTCGCATCCGTACCGGCGATGACGAACTCGCCTTCAGTCTCGACTTGTACGGGCATTGCCTGTCGGCGGAACCGGTTGCCGAGCCGATCGACGAGACCGGCTGTGAGATGGTGCACCGGAATGTTGGAGCTGGGGAACGTCAGTGACCGTATGTTCGCTAAATGAGAACATTCCCGTGTGAAGCGGCGATGCGAATCGAGTGGACGACCACGGCGGTGGGGGATATGCGACGCCTCGCAACACGAGACCGCGAGCGTGTCGTTACGAAGATCGAATGGTACGCCGCAGGCCTGGCATCGCTTGCTAATCAAGTAAGCATGCTGACCGATAGCGAGCACCGACGGATAAGAGCTGGCAACTATCGAGTCATCTTCACTCTTGAAAGCGACAAGAACGCGGTTACGGTCGTGCTGAGAGTTCGGCACCGGAGGGAAGCCTATGACCAAGACAGAAACCGTTCCGTTACCACGGGCAGAATACGATGCTCTGATCGCGCGCACGGAAGAGCTTGAAGATCGCTTGGCTGCTTTCGATGCAGATGATGGTAGCCGCATCCCGCATGAAGTGGCTCTTGCCATTGTGCGCGGCGAGAGGCCCTTCGTCGCGTTTCGGAAACATCGCGGGGGCACGCTGCGTGATCTTGCTGCCAGGACGGGAATCGCAGCAAGCTACCTTTCCGAGATCGAGCGCGGCATCAAGCCCGGCTCTACTGCCGCGCTTTCCAGGATCGCCAACGCGTTTGGCACGACGCTCGATGTCTTGGTGAAGCTGAGTTGAGGAATCGGCACCGGTTTGGGCCGGAGCCGGAGAGAGGCTCCGAGCGGGCAGGCAACCCCTACATAGTTACCTCAGTACCCTACACCCGCACTCGGCATAATCAGGTTCACAGCTTCAAACAGGTTCCCGCGGCCGAAGCGGCACTATTGCGACCCTCGGGATGACGCTTTCCCTATTTCAGACTCCATACGGTAAAACCACCGCGCCCGCCCTGTTGCCTGGAACACCGTTGACCACCCTCCAGAGTTCAACTAAAGAACGCGATCTTGATGAGCAAGGCAACGATCACGGGACCATAGGCATACTTGAGAACTGCCATGTCGGCCCTGACTTCCCCGCGAAGACTGGAAATCTCGGTCTTGACTTCCCCGCGAAGACTGGAAATCTCGGTCTTGACTTCCCCGCGAAGACCGGAAATCTCGGCCTTGACTTCCCCGCGAAGACCGGAAATCTCGGCCTTGACTTCCCCGCGAAGACCGGAAATCTCGGCCTTGACTTCCCCGCGAAGACCGGAAATCTCGGCCTTGACTTCCCCGAAGGATTTTTGCAATTCTTCCTTGGTTGTCAGGTTCACTTTGTCGGGGATGGAATCGGCGGCGGCCTGAGCCTCTTCCTTATCGGCGCCGACACCAACCAAGACGCGATATAGGGCAATGTTGCTCACCTCTCTCTCCCTCCCTTTAACTCTCCTTCGAACAGTTTAGCCGATCTGAAATTGTGGTCCAACTGTTGACGTTCGCAAGAAAGTGAAGAGATTTGGACCTTCGCCGCACATTACATCTTGTGGTCATTGCCGGATCTTTGCAAAACGTCATTGCCTGTCCAGAACTGCTTGGCGGCAAGTTTTCCGGCAGACGATGATGATCGCACAACATATGGCGATGTCGGCGACGGTACAGAAATGTTCATTTTTCGGTGATCGTTTACACTTGCCGATTTCCTTCTCTCGATCCTGGAAGATTTGCCATGCATCGTTCCGGAGAAAACAGCTTACGGTGCGACCGCGTCCACGCCTTCGCCGTCTGCAAACCTGCTGCCGGCTGTATTCAAATCCATCCTGGGGCAAGACCGCGACCGTCAAGACATCGATATCCCGGCCAAGTCGGCTTCCCTTCTGTCGCGCGCACGGAGTGCGCACCTGGGTGCTAGAATTCTCTGCAATGCCGTCGACGCTCACGCATCTGGAATGCTCGCGATCCGGCTGCGGACACCCCGTCGATTACTCGCCGGCCCGGAACCTTTGCCGCGAATGCGGTTCCCCGCTACCGGCTCGATACGATCTCGACAAGGCAAAGCAGACGCTGACGCTCGACGCGCTCACGACGCGGCCGCATACGATGCGGCGCTACGACGAAGTCCTGCCCGACGCCCGGCCCGTGAACGATCACCTAAGAGTGAAGTTTCTTGAACACGCGCCGGGTTGAAGATCGTCATCATCGTCCGCCGGCCGGAAATCCGCCGATTCCCATTCCCATTCCCATTGTAGGTGCAGTCTATGACTGCACAATTACCGCACGCTCTTCCCCCTGTGCGGTCTATGACTGCACGACTACCGCTACAGTCTCGGAATGCAGGCCCCTCTATGACCAGAAGATGTGGCATGGGGCGAAGGTCCGGATTTCTTCACTTTCCGGCGATCGCCAACACCCGGCCCGTGACGTTGGGCGGGGCCGGCGGGACGTCCGCGGGGAAACACCGCTCAGCGTTGCTTGCGGTCGACGAAAAGGCCGGTGGTCTGGAACGGCGGCTCAGGGGGCGCCGTGACAAGGCAGAACATGGAGAGAGGGTGCGAACCCGAGGCCCGGATTGGGGACCGCAGTCGCCATGGGCGCGTCGAATACGGTGTCGTTCAAGGCGGGCAAGGCGCTCAAGGATGCGATGAATTGACGGCCACCGGCCGACTGCACGCGTGGAAAACGGCTTCCCGAGCATGTCCTCGTTGGCAGGCCCGATTATTGCCCCCTCGTACGGGAAAATCGACGGTCGAGTCTGGCCACGGGTGGCGGAATGCCAGTTTTTTTGACACGATAACGCACCGATGGCGATCATAGTGAATCGAAACGGATGAATCGAAGGCGGTTTGAGTATGGTCGAGCGGATAAGAGCAACCAGAATCGGGCCAGTCACCGAAGCGGATATCCGATTTGGTGACGTTACCATATTCGTTGGGCCTCAAGCGACCGGGAAGAGCATCTTCCTCCAACTCCTGAAACTGCTTGTAGACAAACCTGCGATACACAAGACCATGCGGCGCTTCGGCTTGGCGCAGCATGGTTATGCGAGCAATTTTTTCGATCTGTATTTCGGCGAAGGCATGGCATCGATCTGGTCGGAGGATAACAGCAGTTTGATCTTGGGGAAGGCACGCAAGCCGACCGATCTAATGGCCTATACACGCCCGGGCCGGTCCGATGAATCGGAGAAACTGTTTTACATTCCCGCCCAACGGGTTATGAGCCTGCGCGACGGCATGACCCGTCCGTTCACGGATTATAGGGCCGGCGATCCTTTCGTTCTGCGGGATTTCAGCGAAAAGCTCCATGGCATCGTGCAAAACGAAATCGGACTCGATGAAGATGTCTTTCCGCGTCAACAACGTTTGGCGGCAGCCCTGCGAGAGCCGCTGCAAAAACACATTTTCGGCGATTTTGGGCTGCGCACGGATACGTCCGGGCACCAGGGTCGGCTGGTCCTGAGTACGGGTACCGGTCGCGCTTTGCCGTACCTCGTATGGTCGGCCGGGCAACGTGAATTTGTGCCGCTGTTGCTCGGGCTGTATTGGCTCCTTCCGGCGTCGAAAGTACCGACGCGCAACGCCCTTGAATGGGTTGTGATCGAGGAACCGGAAATGGGGCTGCATCCGAACGGAATCGGCGCGGTGCTCAATCTCGTTATGGAATTGCGGTTGCGCGGATACCGCATATGTATCTCCACCCATTCGCCCCATGTCCTCGACATCGTTTGGGCGCTGCGCTTCTTTCAGGGGAACGGCGGAGAAATCGGGGATGTTCTGAAGCTTCTCGGCCTTGCGTCGGGCGGGAAAACGCGGAAACTGGCCAACGCTGCTCTCGGGAGCGAGTTCAGAACCTACTATTTCAAACGGAACGGCACTGTTGACGACATATCCGACCTGGATCCCGGATCGGATGATATCGGTCAGGAAGGATGGGGCGGTCTCACCGAATTCTCGGGCCATGTAGGGGACATAGTCGCCGACGTCGCAAACCGCATGCCGACCGAGACGTCATGACCTTCAGGGAGGCTGTTGAGGACGCGCCGCCACCGGTGAACGGCGCGTATCGTCGCGGGAAACAGGCTTTGGAGAACAGGCACCGTCGGCATGTAACGTGTGAAGATCCACAACGTCTGACAGGGAGTATCGATCTCGACTCCGCCTTGGCTAGAGAGCCCGGTCACGCCAACAAACCGCGTTGGGACTACGGACTCGGCTACAGGCCGGTGAACGGACCGGAACAGGCGGTTTGGGTCGAAGTTCATTCGGCGACGACAAAGGAAGTCTCCGCAGTTCTCCGGAAACTGCAATGGCTGCGCGACTGGTTGAACGGCAACGCCGAGGAACTCAGGCGGATGACGGATGCTGCGGGCGAGGATGTCCGTTTCGTGTGGATTGAGAGTTCGGGTGTCCATATACCAAGGAATTCCCCTCAGGCCCGGAAACTAATTCTAAGCAGAATTCGGAAAGTGAGACGGCATCTGTCATTGCCTTGATCAGCCAATCGATTGACTGGTGAACAGCGACAATTTAAACCTCTCGACGTCATTTCCCGGTAGGGCTCTTTCGACCGCCGGACTGCCCGAAGTGTAGCTGGCAGGTATTGGAAGACTCAGGTGCCGGTCGTCCGCCGAGGAAGTGAAGTCCGATCCGGAAACGTCTCAAGCCTATTCGCCCGGTCCGCGCGATCGGGTCGGCCACGTTTCTTGAAACACTTCCGCATTGTTGTCTCCTGACATCTCCTGGCAGCACACCGGATTCGACGTTTACTCGAACAGCCTTCTACATCCATTTTCAAGGCCTTTCGTCTCTCCCCTGTGGTTCTTTCGCACCGCTACGTTATGATTGGAGAGCACACCATGAGCAACATTGCCCTATACCGCGTCTTGGTTGGTGTCGGCGCCGATAAAGAAGAGGCTCAGGCCGCCGCCGATTCCATCCCCGAAAAAGAGAACCTTGCGACCAAGACAGACCTGCTGGAAGCCTTTGGATCCTGCAAGGATGAGATTTCCGGGGTCAAGACCGAGATTTCCGAGCTCAAGATCGAGATCGCCGATTCTCGCGCCGACATGCACCGGACGATTTGGGCTGTCGGGTTAAGCATCATCGGTACGTTACTTACCGCTATTGCCGTTGGTGTCCTCGTTCTTAACCGGCTACTGGCTTAACTCGGCGCCTCTCCCGCAACCTTGCCTGCAATCTCCCCGGCCTTGAGGTAGGCGAACATCTTGCTGAACAGGCCCTTGCCGATTTCCGTCCTGAAATCCATGACGGTTGACCTGCGGTGCTAGAATGCCCCGCAATGCCGTCGACGCTCACGCACCTGGAATGCTCGCGATCCGGCTGCGGACACACCATCGATTACTCGCCGGCCCGTAACCTGTGCTCCGAATGCGGTTCCCCGCTATTGGCTCGATACGATCTGGACAAGGCAAGAAAGACGTTGACGCTCGACACGCTCCGGACACGGCCGCATACGATGTGGCGCTACGACGAAGTCCTGCCCGACGCCCGGCCCGTGACGTTGGGCGAGGGCGGCACACCGTTGATTCACGCGCGGCGGCTTGGCGAACGCCTTGGCCTCGAACGGCTTTACATCAAAGACGAAGGGCAGAACCCCACGGGATCGTTCAAGGCCCGCGGCCTGTCGGCAGCGGTGTCGATGGCCCGGGCGCTGGGTACGCCCACGATCGCATTGCCGACGGCGGGAAATGCCGGTGGCGCCGCGGCCGCCTACGCCGCCGAGGCGGGGATGGGGTGCGTCATCGCCATGCCTTCGGACACGCCGGCGGCCAACATCCTCGAAGCCCGCGCTTTCGGCGCCGACGTGCGCCTGATCGATGGCCTCATCTCAGACTGCGCGAAATTCATCGCCATGAACGCCGGCCGGGAAGGCTGGTTCGAAGTCTCCACCCTGAAGGAACCCTACCGTGTGGAGGGCAAGAAGACGATGGGCTACGAGTTGTGGGAGGACTTCGGAGGCGCGCTGCCCGATGTCGTCGTCTACCCCACCGGCGGGGGCGTGGGCCTGATCGGGATGTGGAAAGCCTTCGACGAGCTCGAAGCGATGGGGTTGACCGGGCCCCACCGGCCGCGCATGATCTCGGCGCAGGCCGACGGGTGCGCGCCGATCGTCCGCGCGTTCGAGCAACATGCGGACGTATCCGAGTTCTGGGAAAACGCCGCGACCGTCGCCTCCGGCCTGCGCGTACCCAAGGCGCTGGGCGACTTCCTCATCCTGGCCGACCTGTATGCCAGCCATGGCGAGGCGGTCGCCGTCTCCGACTCCGAAATGATGGAGGCCTGCCGCCGCATGGCCAGGTTCGAAGGCGTGTTTGCCGCACCGGAAGGCGGCGCTGGGCTCGCCGCGGTCGAACGCCTGGTTGCCGGCGGAAAGATCGGGGCGGAAGAACGCGTCGTGGTTTTCAACACGGGCAGCGGCTATAAGTACCTCGAGGCCTGGCAAGCGGCACTGGGAACATGAGCCGCGGCCCAAACTCGCGAACATTTCACACGCTCGCCGGACCGGCGTTCTTCCTGTTGATGGTTCTGCTGCCGCTTCCTTCGGTTCCCTACCCCGTTCGCGGCAGCATCGGTCTTCTGGTCTGGATGTCATGGTGGTGGATCGTCCAGCCCGTGCACCTGGCCGTTACCGGTTTTCTTCCTCTGGTGGTGCTGGCGCTGTTCGACTTCCTCCCCGTCGGCCTTATCCTGCCGGCGTACGCGCAACAGCTCGTCATCCTTCTGCTGGGCGCGAATATCCTGGCCACATTGTGGACCCGGTGGGGACTGGATCGGCGCATCGCACTGGTCTCTCTGTTGGGCGTCGGCACCGATACACGGCGGCAGATCCTGGTTTGGTTCGGCGTGGCGGCGGTCCTGAGCGCGTTCCTTCCGAACACCGTCGTCGCCGTGGCGATGATGCCGATCGTCCTGGCATTGCTGAAGTTCATCGGGATCGAAGACGTCGGAAAAAGCGCGTTCGCGTCGGCCCTCCTGATCGCCGTGGCGTGGGGCACCAGCATCGGTGGGTCGGGAACACCGGTGGGCGGAGCGCCCAACCTGTTGACAGTCCAGTTCATCGAAGACCAAATCATCGACCACGAGTTCCTGTTCACCACCTGGTTGACCCGCATCACGCCCCTCACGATCCTGATTGCAGGCATCGCGTTCGTTTTCATGAGGTTCGCGTTCAAACCCGAACTGGACCGGGTGGAAGGCACGCGGGCGTTTTTTTCACGCGAACTCGAGGCGCTCGGAAAGATGTCGGTCCCCGAGAAGTGGGGGTTGGCGTTCTTCGCCGCGGCGACATTGCTCGCTTTTACACGACAGTTCTATGCGGCGCTGGCGCCGGGCCTGACCCCGGCGTTCGCGTTTCTCGCCTTTGCCGTACTCAGCTTCACGATTCGTCACAAGGGGGAGCCGTTGCTCCGGTGGGACTACGCCCAGAGCCACATGGTGTGGGGGCTGATCTATCTTTTCGCCGGCGGATCGGCGTTGGGCCAGATACTGAGCGAAACCGGAACGGCCGAGTTTCTGGCCCTCCGGCTGATTCCACTGGCAGGCGGCGGAGGCTTCTCGGCCGTCGCCGTGTTTGCACTGCTCACGGTGGTCCTTACGCAGATCACCAGCAACACGGCGGCGATTGCAATCGTGGTCCCGATCACGATCAGCACTTTCCAGAGCCTCGGCATGAACCCCATTCCATTCGTCTATATCGTCGCCGCGGCGGGCAACTACGGGATCATGCTGCCTTCGTCTTCGGGCGGGTCGGCGGTCGCCGCGGGATACGGTGTCAACCTCAAGACGATGTTCTCACGCGGCTTGTGGCTGACCGTCCTGGTGTGGATCGCGATCGTTGCCGGCGGCTACCTGATGGTGACCTTCTGGGAGGGCTTCGGCGTGGCATGAAACCCGCCTGTCTCCGAACCCGGAAGATCGTCGCCGGCCGCGATTCGATATATCCAGGCCGGCGCCTGCCGAATTGAACTTGCAACGGATATTTCGGATTTGACCGTTTTCTCTTTCTCTTTCGTCATTGCGAGTCGATGGATCGCATCGATGTTATCCCGCCTCGGGAGGAGAGAAAACGACCAGTAGTTCCAGATCTTCTTCAATGTCGAAAAACCTGTGGGGCTCCTTCGGTGGCACGTATAGAATGTCGCCCGGACCAACCGCCCTGTCATTGTCGTCAGCCTCGAATCGGGCCCGTCCCGAAACGACAAAGTAGACTTCTTCCTCGTTGTGCGGAGACTGCCGGTCTACTTCACCCATCGCCAGTCGATAGACGCCGGCGCTCATGTGCGCCGTCCGAAGAAATTCGACATACGTCTCGCCGGCCTCACGCAGTACGGACAACTGGTACTGTTTCATGGTTCCATCATCAGACGGCCAACATTAGACGGTCAACCGCCGGTCACCCGATGATCAACCGCCGACGAGGCGTATAAGGAACGGACGCCTCAGGCGTCGCGTGCGGCCACCCGAAACGTCCCTAAAGCAAAAATGCTGGGAATTTCGGATGGCAAGGCGCCGATCTCCTCGGTGTAGCGCCGCTCCAGATCGGGGAGAGCGAAGTTTTCGACCGTCTCGAAGCCCTGGGCAGACATCATGGCATTCATTAAATCGAGCGAGTATTCGCTGACCATGGGCTCTCTCATTCGCGCCACGAAGGACTTCATCCTCTGCCGCATGAGTACGTGTTCGGGTTTAGCGGATTCTTCATCGAGCAGGTAGTCGACCGTCAAGAGCGTGCCCGCCGGCAGATGCCGCGATATGGAACGAGCCGTCTCGGCCAGTGAATCGGATGTGATGTAGTAGGAGACCCCCAGCAGCGTCAGGAACGTCAGCCGCGACATGTCGAAACCCGAACCGGCCAGCGCGTCGATGGCGGAGATTTTCGCCAGGTCGGCAGGCACGAAATGCAGCCGGCCAGGAATTGGCAGTCCCGCCCGGCGAACGCGGTCCAGCTTGATGCGTTGCATCGCGGGATGGTCGATCTCGAAAACGTCGATCCGCTCCACCAGGCCGGGTCTGCGGAAAGCGAACGAATCCATCCCGGCGCCAATGATTGCATACTGCGCGATGCCGTCTTCGACGGCTCGTTCCAGAGCCTGTTCGGCATACCGCGCTCGCATCAGCACGCACAGGCCGGTTGGCGCCGTGGGCCGGGTGACCCTTTTCACCAACCATTCCAACGGAGAAATCCGCAAGACCAGACGCCAGAACCATCCGCACAATATCCCGGCGTAGGGATCCTTGAAGATCCGCACGCGTTCGCGCTGATGGATCGCCCGGATCGCGGCCACCGTGTCCGCGGTCGAGATTCCGCTGCTCCGAAGCATCTCCGCTACGGCGTTGAATTTCATCGACTCTCGTCGAGATAATAGCCGGCGCCGACCAGGATGGGCAGACCGTAGGTCACCACCCTCTTGACGAACGTCACCTTTCGCTCCGACTTTCCCGTGGCGGGATTGAGCGTCGAGTAGTACAGGAAGGTTTCGCCGAACGCGTCCGCGACCCCGATCACCTCCCGGCCGGCAAAGGGTCCGTCCAAACGGGCGTTCAACTCGGAAGCTCGCGAAAAGACGCCGAACCAGCGGCTGTAGGGATCGCCGCTGAACAGCGTGTTGCCATACATGTCCAGGCCGAACACGTAGATCGAGTTGTTCGTCCACCGCGGATCCGTGGACAGCGCCTGGGAGGCGAAATAGCCCTTCGATTCAATTTCCATCGCGGCGCAACGGACAAACTCCTGCAGCCTGTCGCTGGAGGGCCCGGCCTCGAGCCCCATGGCGTGGACATCTTCGGCGGCGCATGTGCCGGGAAGGTCGCGGCGGTGGACTCCCGCACCGATCGCCGCGGGGTTTCCATCCCAGTCGATGCCCTTGATGTAGGACACCTTCGGCTCATCCCGGCCCGTCGCTGTATTGGTGAACGAGTAGTAGACCCAGCCCTCGCCGAAGTTGCTCACGATGCGATGCTGTTCCTTGTAGTAGTCGTTGCCGAAGGCGTCGATCACCAGTCCCAACGAAGATCCTTCGCTCGACCGGGCGGGCGGAAAGACGAAGAGTTGGGCCCGATCGCTCATCGGGACCGCTCCGGAGACGAAGATGTAGATCGAGTCGGATTTCCAACGCGCATCCTCGTTGAAAGCTCGCCGGGCCTCGGCAAACCCCACATCCTGCACATGCTCGTAGGCGCATTGAACCAGCGTCTGGACATCCTCCGCTGTGCGTACGGCGCTGGCAACGATGGATTTATCCGCGCACGGGGGAGGTTGGGCGGCACCGAAAACCTGGGACGCGGCAAGCGTCAGGGTGAGAGGAATCAGAAAACAAGGCAATCGAAATTTCATCGTCATGACAATACTCCAGGCTCCTTCCAGGCGCGCTCGATCTCGTTCGTTGGGTCGGACCGACGGCCCGCTCGTTGGCCGGGGTCGTGACACCATGCCATATCGGCCGGTCTCGTCGCAATCATGCTACAAGCAAACTGACAAAACGCGGGCATCTTGCCCGCATAGGGGTTGCGTAGTACCGAATAATGCGTCCTTTTTCTTGCGCGCGGAACGCGCCGTGGAGCGCTTGATCCGGCGCAAGGATATGCGCCGCTACGCGCGTTTGTTTATCGGCGCGAGGAACACGCCTGAGAACGCGGGGCATCTCTTCTCTGGCGCGTGGTGCGGCGCGTTCTCAGGCGGGTCTCTCGCGCCGGTCGCGCCGGTATACGCGTCACGCCCGCACCCGGGTTGCCCATATCCGGAATCTTGCGTCCTTGTCTTGCGCGCGGCAGCGCGCCAGCGGGACCGCGTTCCCCGGCTAGCAGCCTGTCGGACTAACACCGAATCAAAAACCTAAGTCATTCATATGACTGTGTTTACCGTTTCGGGCTAAAAAGGGCCGTTGTTGAAAACAAAGGACTTACGCCGAAAGTCCGACAGGCTGCTAGTAACCCGCCGCCCCTCCCCGTTGCCGCCGGTCGACCCCCGCGTAAAACCGGCCATCGACAACCATGATGGAATGCGCGTCTCCCTGACGCCGCACCAGCCCGGTCGTGTGCCCGAGCCTCTCGATGTCGGCTTCGAGCGCACCGAGAGCGTCTTCCATGTTCACGCGATCCGGCATCCACTGATGGTGTATCCGGGGTTCATCGACCGCCGCCTGAACGTCCATCCCGAAGTCGATCGCGTTGACGATTACCTGCAGAACCGTGTTGATGATCGTCCGTCCTCCCGGGCTTCCGGTCATCAGGAACGGACGACCCTCCCGCAGCACCAGCGTCGGCGACATCGAGCTGAGCATCCGTTTGCCCGGTGCGATCAGGTTGGGCGGGGTTCCGATCATGCCGTTCGTGCCGGTCACCCCCGGATTCATATTGAAGTCGTGCATCTCGTTGTTCAGCAGAAACCCGGTCCCCTTCGCAACGACTCGCGATCCGTAGCTCTCCTCGATCGTGTAGGTGTTGGCGACCATGTTCCCCGCCCCGTCGACGACCGAAAAATGGGTCGTTTCGGGGCCTTCGCCTCGCGTGACGATGTCTGCACCCAATTCGATGCTGTCCATGGCCGCTTCCATTTCGATTTGTGAATGGAAGGGTTCGACGAACTCCTTGGAGGTCAGGCGGGACAGATCGATGTCCACGTAGTCCGTGTCGCCGAGGTATTTCGCCCGGTTGTAGAACCCGATCCGCATCGCTTCGGCCAGCAGATGGATTGTCCCGGCGGATCGGCGTTCCCTGCCCCCGAGATCGTAGTTTTCGAGCACGTTGAGGATCTGGACGACGGTCGTTCCACCGGAACTCGGCGGGGGCATCCCGTAGACGTCGTACCCCCGGTAGGTCCCGTGAATCGGTTCGCGTACCGGCGCGGTGTACTCGGCGAGGTCGTCCAACGTGAGGATTCCCCCGTTCGCCTGCAGATCCGCGACCAGCCGTTCGGCGACTTCGCCGCGGTAGAACCCGTCGGCGCCGTTGTCCCGCACCTGTTCGAGGGTCCAGGCCAGATCGGGAAGGATCATCGTCTCGCCCGGCTCGTAAGGGGAACCGTCGTTCTTGCGGTACGCCAGTCCGAACTCAGGGAAACGATCCATGCTGCTTCCCTGCCCCTTCAGCGATTCGGACAGGTATTCGTCCACGACGAAACCGTCGCGGGCCAGCCTCGCCGCGGGCTCGACCAAGTCAGCCCATTCCATCGTGCCGAACCGTTGGCTGGCCTCCCACAACCCGCGAACGGTACCCGGAACGCCGATGACCAGGTAACCGACTCCCGACTTCTCCCGGTCGACCTCCCCGTCGCTGCCCAGGAACATCGTCGGCGTGGACGCCGCGGGCGCCCTCTCCCGGTAATCCACCGCATGAACCTCGCCGGTGTCCGCCAGGCGAACCATCATGAAACCGCCCCCGCCGATGTTTCCCGCCGAAGGGTGCGTCACCGCCAGCGCGAAACCCGTCGCGATGGCGGCATCGACGGCGTTGCCGCCCGTCCTGAGAATCTCCAGACCGACTTCGGAGGCGATCGGATCGACGGAAACGACAAGCCCGTTTTGGAACGACTCCAAAGCCTCACCGCCGTCGGTCGATACGATCACCTCGGGCGACGCACAGGAAATCAGCAACAGGCCGAGTGAAAAAACCGCAAGAAAGCGGTACCGGCAGGACAGAAGGTGTTCAGGCATAGTGGCAAGATTATAACTGTCAAGCGCTCCGGCTCAAGACGGCATCCCCTGTGTGCCAACGATGCTGCAGGAATACTTCATGGACTCTCGGCAGTGGCTGTCGTTCGACTCGCGATCCAACGCCGGCTTGTGGATTCGACACTCGATGATCATACTGTTCGTGTGTCGAATCGGCGCCGGGGTGTCGAGTTCCAACCCAGGAGAGAAGCACAAGAAAACTCCGTCCACAGAATCCCGGAAACGTATTTCAGGGAACCAACGAGTTCCCCACAAGGAACCCCATGAATAGACTCAAATCATTATCCGTTCTGATCGCGCTCGTGTTGCTGGCAAGCCTGCCTGTTCTCGCCCAAAGAGGAAGGGGCGGGCGGGGCGCTGCGCCTCCACCGCCGCAGGCGATGCAGGATGTCGCAAACAGCATCGTCGAGCTCGTCAACAATCAGGACGCGGACGGTCTCACGGGCATGACGGCCGACGGCGCCGTCTACCTCGATGAAGACGGGCATGCGCTGCCGGCGACCATTTGGATTGGCATAATCACTTCAGGCGATTCTCCGAAACAGCTCGAAATCTCGGGCATGCGCGGCGATGTCTGGAACGACACCGGATGGGTTTCGTTCAACTACGAACTCGACGAGGACTACGAGGGCCAACCCGTGACACTGACGGGAACGGCAAGCGTCGTGTTGCAGCAGGTTGACGGAAACTGGATGATCCGCATGTTCCACGGGGCCCTGGAACAAACTGTCCCCGCACTGGTCGCCGGACAGGAATAGCGAACACCGTGAGTTAGTGTTTCGTTCGCGGGACCATCACGTCGGATCCGCACCGGGGGCGCGTGAAATGCCGGCAGGTTGGACGCGGGTTCCCGCGCTTCCGTATAGCCTGGGGTCAGGCCTCGGCGACGGGGAGGTAGTGGGCGACAGTCGGAAACGGGTCATAGAAGTGGTGGAGCAGCTTTTTCCACCGTTCGTACGCCGCCGATTTTCGAAACCCTTCCGTGTGATCCTTCAGGGTCTCCCAACGGATCAGCAGCGCGTATTCGTTCGGTCGTTCAAGGCATTTCCGCAATTCGAGCTCAACGAACCCCGGAACGGCCGAAACGATCCCCTTTGCTTCATCGAATGCCCGCTCGAATTCGGCTTCCCGTCCTTCGATGACTTTCAAGATGGCGATTTCAAGAATCATGCGAGTCTTGTCGCCCGCTCAGGATGATTCGAGCGGCTATTGCCTCCGTATGAATCCTGCCAGTAGAGGCACGGCGAACGAGTATTTGCCGTGACGATTCTTGTATACAAGCCCAGCCGCCGACAAGGATGCCAGCATTTGATTGACATGACTGTTGCTGAAGGGTTTTTCCAATAGCCCCCTAGACGCCGCGACGATCTCCTGGACCGTAAACTCTTCATCGGCATTGTCCAGTTGAGCGATCACTCCCAGGAGCGTTCTTTGGCGGTCGGTCACCCTCGCCCACCGTCCCGCGAAAAAGTCCGAGTCGAGCTTTCTCTCGATCTCGAAGATCGGTACTGACGGCATCGCGGCATTCACAGGCGTCTGGCTCCAAACGTCATAAACCTCACGGCAGATGAACTGGATGAAGTATGGATATCCCCCGGATGCGTTGCAGACGGTTTCGATCGAGCGGTCGTCGAAACGGATCGGGCAATCGGCCCGCGCTATGGGGCGTGTGACGGCTTCATGGCTTGCCTCACGACTTAGCTGTTTCAAGAACATGACATGGAACATTCGCTCTGAAAACGTTCGCGCTTCAACAAGCTTCGGAAACAATGTGGGCAACCCGGTCAGTATCAGCATGAGCGGATGACCCTTGCGTTGGATCGATTGAAATATGTCCAGGAGGATCGACAACGGATACTGTTCTTTCTGTGCATGATCGGTCATGTTCTGAGCCTCGTCATACGCGAAGATGATCCCCCGATGACCTCTCTCCTGCAGGATGTCCCATACAAATTCAAGGACATGCTTGAGTTTGTCCTCAATCAAGCCCGGCGTGCCGTTGTACATCGCTGTAAGGGTGTTGAAATCGAGCACGGTGCTTTCCCGGATCGACTCTCCCGTAAAGCCGGAAACCTGCTTCGTCCTTTCATTCAGAGTGACGGACGCTGTAATCACCGACACGTCCGTCAGGAGCCTGAGCGCCAATTTATCTTCGGTTACACTTGCGGCCTCCGAGAGGTCGGCGCCGAGCCAAAGCCAGCCTGAACGGATGGCGATCGGCCTGAATGTCTCCAACAGCACGGTCTTCCCCACGCCCCGCAGTCCGGTCAGGACAAGGTTCTCAAGAATCGTTTTTTGGATCAGAAGCTTGTTGAAATACTGTAGTTCCGGCTCTCTCCCGGCGAGATAGGGTGGCATGTGCCCCGCTCCGGGCGTAAAAGGGTTTTCGAAAAATTGTGTCGTCATAATCAATTATTCTAAATCATTAATTTATATAGCTTACTAAATTTATTGTTTCTCATAATACTTTGTCATTGTCTCGTGCCTGAATCGATCGAGCGTCGCTCAAACCTGAAGACGGAGGTAAATGCCAGATTCGACGTGGAGAATCGAATTTCAGATTCAATGGGCAGGCAATCGTTTCGGTACGGCCATCGGGGGTGCCATCGGCATTTTCCTGTACCTGGTCTCAGGACATATCGGTGGACTTTTACATGATCGCGTTCGGGGAAGCATTCCGGCCTCTTCTGGACTATGCCGCAAGTATCGGACTCGTGCCCGACCCGCGAATCGTCAGCGTACCGGCGACAATTGGGCTCCTCGCTCTCATCCTTAAGAAAGGCGCGGACATCGGCGTGAAGGCGTTGCGGGGCGTCTGCGCCGTTCTTTCGGAGGCTCGTCATTCGAACGCTCCACGGCAACGCAATCGTCCGAAGCGGACCTTGTCATCACCTCAGTGGTCATTTCAAATCCGGCCAACGATGGTCACCGCAATAGGGACCAACGGAGCGGAAGTGTTGGATCTGGAGCCGTTGTTCCTTGAGCGTTTTGAAGAAGATGTTGAAGAAGCGTCCGATACAACCGTTACTTTCCGGTCTTTTTTCTGGATGTCCTTTTCTTCTTTGCCGTTCGGGCGGTCTTCGTTTCTTGTTCAGCCACATCGGCATCCACTTTCTGTTTGACCACTTCAAAGAAATTGACCGAGGGCAAGAGGTAAGGACGTGGGCCAAGCGAACTGGCATTGGCTACAATTCCTCGAGCCATGCCGTAAAGAATGGACAGCGGCGCCATCGGAAGAATGTCTTTTACTTGGTCCGCTGCCTCGTCATCCAATTTGAATATTCCGTCTACTTTGACCTTGACCCGCCTGTAGGCACAGTTACCCTTTGTTGGACGAGCCTCAACATCCAGGAGAAAACGGGTGAGTGTGAGATCGTCTTCTCGTGAAAGAAAATCGAACTCGACCTTGTCGAGGCCGTACTCTCCCTCGGGCAAATCGTAATCGAGGTTTGGATCCGACTCGATTACCAGGTCCAGAAGCCTGAAACGATCAAGCTGCAGATGCGAAATTATGGACATTGTCTCCGAGATTTCCGGACGTAGTTGCCTGAGGTATCCAATTGGAGCGTTCCCATGTTTGGTCAGAGTCTTCGGCGTGTTCCCAGCTTGTCGTCCCAAACTCGATTCCAATCCCCACATCGAGCGCCACTGCCAATCGCACCAATGTGAGTATCGTGATATTGGGTTGTCCCTTCAGTATTCGTGTGACAAGTGGCGGCTTTACCCCAAGACGTCGAGCCAACTCGGTACGAGTGATCCCCTTCGCGTCCATCAGGCGCGCAATCTCCTCCGTGACCCGAATCAGCAATTGACGGGCGAGAAAACCGGGGTCGTCTTTGTGCTGCTCGATCTGATCCTCAAACCATGCTTGTAAATTCATAATTGTTTGTTGTGAGTAGGTGGACCATCGTCCGCACACGATTTAAGGAGCGCAAACACTTCAGTCTTCGGGTCGCCCTCGAGTTTACGGATGAATCTTTCAACGTTTCCTGCATCGAGAACCACAATCGAATGACGTCGGCCCGTGTACAGCTTCTTTAGTTGGGCCATTTCAGCACACAGATTAACTTAAAAGTTAACATAGTTGGCAAGCGATTTCTTCTGAACGGTGATTTCTACTGACCTGTCGTAGGAACGGGTCGAGAACGGTCAGGACATTGGCTCGCGGATCCCGGCTCGCGGACCGCGACTCGGCGTCGGCGTCGAGAGGCGCTGCCATGACGGCCATCGGCGCCACTGCGGCGGGCACGATCAGGAATCCCGACAGGCTTCTTCGGCGCATCCGACTCTCCTCCCGCGCCAGATCCGGCGTTCCTGAAGCCGTGAGACGATCGCGCCTGCCGGCCGAGGAAGGCGCCCGCCCCGCTTCACCGAAATATGTCGTCAATCCCAGGAACCGGCTACAAGAAAGACGCGCATGAAAGATCGAGACGCATTACCCTAAGAAAAATCCCAAGGGAGCGAGTGGAAATGTCGAACCACAGAATCATCGCGATCGTCACGCCTATGGCAGTCGCCTTGCTTTGGGCCCCGTGCGCGGCCGTTGGCCAGGATCTGGGCCGCACATTGGAAACCGTCACGAATATCGAGTGCGCCTTTTCGCTCATGTCCCTCGGCGGCTGGGGCGATGCGGCGCCCGAGGCGGAACTGCAACCGGCCGATCTGACGCTGGAATTCCAGGCCATCAACGCCGATGAAGCCTCGGCCGAACTGGCGAGCGGTTTCGGGATCTACGACATTATCGTCCGCTACGCGCCCGGGTATCTGAACTTCATCCAGTCATTCCGCGACGGACCTCTATACGTGACGACCGTGCTTGAAAAGGAAGCCCCCGCGGGCGGACTGATGGCCATGCACTCCAGGCACGAACACACCGACTATGCGCTGCCCGGATTCACTTCCAGTCCGGAGCAGTATTACGGTGAATGCAGGATCCTCGACTCGGGCACTCCCGACTGATTCCGGTTTCTTCGTAGAGTCATGGCGCAGCGGCTACGGTTGTTCAACTCGACGGCGCCTGGACCGGACGAGCCGCGGTCCGCTTCTTCCGCTTGAGAATCAGCCAGTGCGGACACTTTTGCGTGTCGGCATAGAGGCGCTCGCAGTCGTCGCAACGGACACACTCGCTGACCACGATCAGCGGCCCTTGAATCGCTCCCCACTCACAGGCCTTCTCGCAGAGTGTGCACGAATTGCACTCGGACCAGCGCTTGATTCGAAACACCGTGAGCTTTGAAAGGAGTCCAAGGAAGGCGCCGACCGGGCAGAGAAAACGACAGTACAGGTTCCGGACAAAGATCGTCGCGAGCAGCAAGACGCCCAGCGCGATCCAGAACCCGGTCGAGGCCTGGAGCGTGAACATCCAGAAGGGTTCGATGTAACGGTAGATCGAGATGTCCCGCGTGAGAACGAAATAGAGGACCGCGGCAAAGAGCAGACCGTACTTGATGTACGCGGCCCGCTCCTCGATCCGTCGCGGCAACTCGAAGCGAAGACGGGACGGGACGACCTTGTCGAGAAGCTGGGTCATGGCGCCGAACGCGCAGACGCGGCCGCAATACAATCGCCCCCACAGAACCGTCGTCACCACCGCGAAGCCGGCAAACAGATACCAGACCAGGTTGTACCGGAACAGCGGCAGGTTCCACTCGGTCAACGCGAAGATATTGACGATGGAAATCAACTGGCTCTGAGCAAAACCCAGATACACGACAGCCGCACCCATCGTGATCCATTTCAGGATTTCGCTCCTGCGGAAGAAGCCCACCATGGTCAGCGTGGCGAAAGCCGCGAACATGGCAAGATCCGGCGCCTGCTCCCGAATGTCCTCTCCCCAGGTCGGGATCGCGATATCCCCGTCCTCGTCGCCGAAACCCCAGAGATCGTCGAGCGCTTCTTCGGACAGCGGTTCATCGGTCTCCGCCGACTGAAACGCGACCGCTGGCACACCGAGAGCGAGCGTGAGCCCCAGCGTCACGAAAGCGGCCGCCGCGCGTGGCAAACACCTCACCGGGCGGCTCCGGGAGGCGTCATGAGGCCGCGGGCGATGCGACGGGCGCCGTTCCTGATGGCGCGCGATGAACTCGTGATGGTGATCGTGGCGCGGGAGATACCGTCAACGTCGTTGCCCACCCGGAACGGATCGCGAATGTCCTTGCCCAGGAACTGCGAGGCGAACGCGGGAAGATCCACCGAGAAATAGCCGTACGGCTCGCGATGCTCGGTGACCAGAACGCCGGTCAACGCGGCGTTCACATCGACGCCGACGAGCATCTTGATCGGGCCGTCGTACCCGCGTTCGAGCGGCTCGAGTTCGGTCGTCCAGAAGACGTAGCCCGCGACGATACGGTCCTCGGCAGTCCCCGTATACGCGATGAAGTGACGAGGCGGCCCGGGCTGTTTCGTCGAAAATGCGGTCGCACGGGGAAATACGCGCCTCAACTGGGCCTCGAGTTCAGGATCCACCACCGTGGTCTGAGCGGCAGACCACGGCAACATCGCCGCCATCACCAACACAAGACCGACACGCCGCATGTGGATCCTCGAGTCTGGAAAAGGGATTCAGAGAGCCGTCGCGCCTGCCCGCCGGGAGACGCGCCCCGCCCCGCTTCGCCGGGAGTATATCTTCGACCTCCGGAACCGACCAAAAGAAACAGGCTCGCCTTAACGCCCGTCTTCAGGAATCGCGCCGTCCCCGAAGGCCTGGCTGTCCGCAACCGAGTCGCAATGCAGGCCCGCGTCGGGAACGCCCCCCATGGGACATCGGAACAGACCCGATTCGCCCCGGTCTCCGCCGCGATTACCGTTCCGGAGCGGATGGATGCCCATGCTGAAAACCGTCCCTTGTGGAAAGCTTTCCGGCGAAATGCCGTCCCGGCGTGCCTGCGCGGCACTTTCCATCTGGACGACCCAGACTTCGGGTTCGCCGTCCTCACCGCGAACCAGAGCGTCCCGTTCCTCGTTCAAGGGAACGAAATGCATCTCGAAATGGACGGCGTTGGGAACGACCCGGACCATCACTCCGGTAAAAACCCGATATATCGTTGCGTCATACATGGCATAGGAGTGGTGCGCATCCGCCAGCGGTGTCGAAAATCCCACCAACAGGATCGCGGCGAATATCGCAACCGTCCATGTCATCCCGGACATCGCTGTACCAACTTTTCTGATTTGCATTACCAAATCCTCCGCTGCAACTTCTTATGGAAAACCCAGGTCAAGATCCTCTCGGGGCCGGTCCATCTCTTGCTCGAAATACAATTCCCATGCCTCGGCCCACGGCCGGCTGGTCATGTCGGGGACCCGGAACTCGATGACCTCCCCCGGCGCAACCGGCGTGGCCCGCCCGTCGATCGGGTACATCGGACGGGTACATTCCGTGTTTCCCATTTGACTGGCCGTGGACCACGACTCCCCATAACTCCTGCGCCACAACAGCCGCACCGGTTCGACCATCGCCTCCGAATCGTAAATCACCGCCTCCCAGTCGAGCCCGATGAACTGGCCTGCCGCATCGTTGACCGGAGTAAAGATCTCGACCGCTTCAAGTTCGTCGCTCCATTCCCAACTCGAGTGCTGGTTCCAGCCCTGCACGTTCGATGTCCACGCGATCAGCGCGTCGCCATCCCAGAACCCGATGGTATCTCCATACCATTGCGGAACATCCGGCCCCACCGGGAATTCCCTGTTGAGATGGACCACACGCGTCATGGTGTCGCCCATCAACAGAACGACTTCCGGGGTGACGACAATGCGGTCCGGCGTGGTTCCGCCCGTGGCCCACTGCCGCATGAACCCCTCGGGCCAGCAATACGATGCCGACCATTGGTGGGCGGCGTCGACGCCCTCATGATAGATCTGTTGCACCATGCGCTGCCGGTGCTCAGGTGTCAACAGGGACAGGATTGTCGGCATCTGATTGGCGCGCATGTAGTTCCACACGATCCGTCCGTCCGTATTGGAGGCACGGTAAGTCCCGTCCCACTTGGGCATCGTTTCGTAGGTGTGGGCGGTCGGTCCGCCCCGGGATTGGGCGTCCGCCATCAGCGCTCCATAGTGGTCCTCTGCGCTGCTGAAGGGGTAGGGACTCACGATGTTTTCGCGGGGCCAGTCGCTGTTGCAATCTCCCCACCGGGCCGACACCGGAGGATTGCTCCCGATACGCGGGTCGGTTGTGGCTCGACCCGCTCCGCCGCTGCGCAGATCCGCCATCATCCTCGGGGAGTTGCAGCGCCAGTAGAGCGGGTTCATCCACAGATCGCGATCCTTGTAGAAATCCGTGGTCGTGAATACGTCCACTGGAAGAGGCTGTAAGCCATCGGGGGGCCGCCCGTCCCACTCGGGACCCTCGCCGTGGCTGGGCACGGACGGCGGCGGATTTATCGATGAAAACGGCGCGCCCCTGAGGCCCGCAACTTCCGGCGGTTGCAACTGCGCGGACGCCACTGACGCCGCCAGAGCAATCATCGCAAACGACAAGACCGTCGCCCCTGTTGCCTTACCGATTAGAGTCATTTCTTTCCCCTCCCAATGAAAACATGACGGGAACAGGACATGTTCAACTTTCGATGGTCGCGTACCGTATTGTAGATCGTTTGAAGTCTTCAGCATGAGGAGTTTAACCCTACCACTCCGTGAACGGACACCGCGGCGCCGGCGCATCCGCTGCCTGAATCTTCGTTACTCGGGGACATCGCTCTCATCGGGCTGCGGCGGAAACAGGTCCTCAAGGCCGCTTTCGCCGGGACGCGACGGGAAAAGTTCCTCGATGTCAATTTCGGGGTCCAACCGGACATCGGTTTCCGATGTAGTGAAGCCAATCCATCGGCCCGCGAAGATGACGCCAATCCATAACACGAGCGACAGGACCGCGACGGTTTTGCCCGCCGGCGGCGCGGCCGCATCCTTGTCCCAACGATCCACCGTCCGGCCCGCGGTGAGTTCGAATATCAGCAAGTTTATTCCGGAAAGCGCGAGCAGCACGATCTTGGTCCGGAAAGCAAAATTGTTGAAATAGACCTCGGCATTCGTGATGAACATCAGGAACCCCGTAGCGGCCGCCAAAGCAAATGCCGCCCAGGTCCACTTGACGATATCGGCCGCAATCCGGGTAAACGGCCGCCGGGTCGATGCAATCCCGAGCAACCGGAGATCGACGATCGAGATCGTGCCGAAAACCAGGGTCAGTCCGAGCACATGGAAGGCTTCGATCACCGGAAACATGTAAAGCGAGTCCCGGATTCCTACGGCGAGACTCGATGACTCCAGGTATTCCAGAAAACCCGCAATGTCCATTCCGTTGCTCCGGATTCCAATAAATCAGGCCGGCGGCCCGAACACCAACTCCCATACGTAGTCGTACGCGATCAAACGCCCAAGGATGACGATCGACACCCAGAGGGCCAGCGTCACGATCGCAAGCGCCCGGACGCCGCCGGTGTTGACTAGCGTCCGCTCCCAATGTTGCTCGTTGTTCCTCAGGGAGATCAGGAAGATGGCTGCGATCAGCGTGCCCACGGCCAACAGCAACATCTTGAGCCAGAAGGAGAAAGTCTGCAGTTCCCGCACTGGCTCGCCGACCACCATCAAAGCACCGGTAACGAGTTGCGCCAGCAATCCCCATAACAACCACGGACCGAACCGGTTGGCGGTCTCGCCGAGCGTTTGATCGTTTCCAGCCCATCCCAGGACACGCAGGTCGATCATCAGCACGGATGCCAGCACGACGCCAACGGTGACAATGTGAATGGATTGAACCGTCGGAATCACCCACGCGTTGTGGGTCTGAATCAGGATGCTCGGTGACGTTTGGGAGAGCCACTGGGCGAATTGTTCAATCACGTCGTTCGTTCTTGAAATGGTTTCGGAAGCACGAGCGTTTCATGCCTGAACGTCCCACTGCAACGTACCCTTGGATCGATCTTCGAGATCGACGCGGAGTACGAACCGTGGCGCGCCGCCGCATACGGCCGCAATCGTATCAAATCTTTTACGGAAAGCGGGCGGCAGTAGTACCGCCTGGAACGTTCGGATGAGGCGGGAGGAGGGCTTGTCATGAACGATAGATCGATATTCCGCACCCGTGCTCCTGCGGCTGGTTGAATTGTACCGGGTATGCGGGCATTGCCAGACTCAAACTCGCCACAACGAACAGGGTTGCGATTGCTGCCGGACGTTATGGAATGCCGCGTTGCCGCCGCTCGGTGAATGAATTATAGTTTCCCGGCGTCACGTTATCGCATGCCTGCCCCACCGAAAACACCACGAATTGCGAACCCCGGGCACCGGGGGGTTCCTGGACAAAGTCGGTCGGCGCTTCGGATGCCGGCGCCTGGGTAGAGGAGGCACATATGACCCGGTTACGATTCGGACCCGGCCTGCTGGTCACCGCGGCGTTCATCGGTCCCGGTACGCTCGTTACTGCCAGCCGCGCCGGAGCGGGTTACGGCGTGACGCTACTTTGGGCGGTCCTTTTCTCGGTGGCCGCCACCGGTATCCTCCAGAATATGGCGGCCCGTGTGGGCCTCGCCGGCCGGCGCGGGCTCGCCGAAGCCATCCGCGACAGCCTCACAAACCGGTGGATTCGCATCGGAGCCCTCGGTCTCATCGCGGTGACTCTCCTGGTGGGCGCCGCCGCGTTTCAGACCGGCAACCTGATCGGGGCGGCGCTGGGCGTGAACCTGCTATCGGGACTGCCGACGGCCGCCCTGGCTCTCACCGTGGGCGGACTGGCAGCCGCCGTGTTGATGACGGGAACCTATCGAACGATCCAGAACACGCTGGTCGGACTGGTCGGATTGATGAGCGTGGTGTTCTGCGCGGTCGCTGTGCTCACGGCCCCCAACCTCGGCGGCCTGCTTGCCGGGCTTCTGATTCCCCGCCTCCCTCCCGGCTCGCTGCTGACCGTACTGGCGCTCATCGGCACGACATTCGTCACCTACAACCTGTTCCTTCACGCCAGCACCGTGCTGGAACGTTGGCCCGATGCCGGCCGCATCGATGAGAACCTGCGTGAAAGCCGCCGCGACACGGTGTTCGCAGTGGCCCTTGGCGGTGTCATTACAGGGGCGGTCATCGTCGCCTCCGCCCCGCTCCTCGGCCAAGGTGCGGATGCCGCCAACGTCGCCGCGGTCGCCGATCAACTGGCTCCGATCCTCGGGCGCGCCGCGCCGGTCTTCTTTGGCCTCGGGCTCTTTGCCGCCGGGCTGACCTCGGCAATCACGGCCCCGCTCGCCGCCGCATATGCGGTCAGCGGCGCACTGGGGTGGCCTCCGGACCTTCGGAGCGGCCGGTTCCGGCTGCTCTGGGGCCTTGTGCTCGCGACCGGCGTGGTCTGCGCCGTCACGCTTGGCGCGGCGCCCTATCAGGTCATCCTGCTGGCGCAGGCGGGGAACGGCATCGTGCTCCCACTGATGCTGGTCCTGCTGCTCATTGTGGCCAACAAGACGGGGATCATGGGCCCCCACCGCAACTCGCGGCTTGCCAATGTCCTTGGCGTAATCGTCGTGCTGGTGATCTCGGGGCTGTCGCTGACGCAACTGGCCCGGGTACTGGGGCTTGTATAGGCGGGATTGAGTTGCCCGCCGTCCTGGACGACTCGGCATGCGGGTTTCAGGAACTCACCTGAGCCTTTCGTCATGAGGTCTTGTCTCGCCCCTGAGAGCGAGATTGGATACGCTTGGCGCGTCGCACTGGAGGAACCCTGGATGATTCGCACGCATCGAACAATACTGCTGGCGGCTGCGTTCGCCGCGCTGCCGGTCGCAGGCATCCCGTTGGCGGGGCAAGACGAGGGGGCATCCCCGCCTCCGCTCAACTGGACGACCGCTGGCGACCATCGAGACATGCAACTTCAGCTCGGCATCACGGCGTTACGTCCGGGCCCCAGCGGCCGGGAGGGCGCGCCTAACCCGGCGAACTACGACGAATCCGTGGCCAATCCGTTTCCCGAATGGCCCGATCTGTTGATGCTCGACGACGGTACGCCCGTGACGAGCGCCGAATCGTGGTGGAATCGGCGGCGCCCGGAAATCGTCGAGGCCTTCGAGCGTGAAGTCGTCGGGCGCATTCCCGCCGGCGTTCCGATGGTGGAGTGGTCGGTCACTCGGACCCAGAGCGGCACGATCGCGGGTCAGCCGGTGATGGGACGGCAGCTGGTCGGCCGCGTTGACAATTCGGCCTATCCCCTGATCGAAGTCAACATCGAGGCAACGCTCGTCGTCCCCGCCGGCTCCGGCCCGCCGGCGCCGGTGATGATCATGTTCCGGGGCGGCGACCTCGACCAGGCCCTTGGCGTGGGCGGCCCCGGACCGCGCGGCGGCCGCGCCCGCGGCGCCGACCCGCCAGCCACCGAGCAACTCATCGCCGCGGGATGGGGATTCGCGTTTCTGAATCCTCGAGCCATCCAGGCCGACAACGGCGCGGGCCTGACCGAAGGCATCATCGGCCTGGTCAACCGGGGGCAGGCGCGCAAGCCCGACGATTGGGGTTCGTTGCGCGCCTGGTCCTGGGGCGCAGGGCGGCTTCTGGACTATCTGGAAACGGAGCCGGTCGTGGATTCCTCTCGAGTCGGAATCGAAGGGGTTTCCCGTTACGGCAAGGCGGCAATGGTGACCATGGCGTTCGAGCCGCGATTCGCCGTCGTTCTGATCGGTTCTTCCGGTGAAGGCGGCGTCTCGCCCTACCGGCGCAACTTCGGCGAGATGGTCGAGAATCTCACCGGGCAGAGCGAGTATCACTGGATGGCCGGTAACTTTCTGAAGTACGGCACGGCGGAATCGACCTTCGGCAGCATGAATGCCGGGGACCTGCCCGTGGATTCCCATGCCTTGTTGGCATTGTCCGCGCCGCGAGCCACGTTCGTCAGCTACGGCGTCCCCGAGGAGGGAGATGCCTTGTGGCTCGATCAGCACGGCAGCTACATGGCGGCGGTCGCCGCCGGCGACGTGTTTCGGCTCCTTGACGTCGAGGATCTCGGAACCGGCGAGCACTATCGGACGGCAACGATGCCGCCGGTGAACGCGGGCCTGCTGGACGGACGCCTCGCCTGGCGACAGCACGACGGGGGCCATACCGACGGCCCCAACTGGAAGTACTTCATTCCCTGGGCGGAACGCGAATTGGGTGTCGCACCGGATTGATTTGCGGTTGGGCCGTCCATCGACACGGCGCGTCGCCGCCGACCGGAAATCCAGCGGCGCTGTAGGCCGCCTTTCTCACGGGTTTTCGCCGCGAAGAGTCGGAGACGCTCTCAGACCAACGGCGCGTTCTCAGGCGCGTGCCTCGCGCCTGGCGCGTAGCGGCGCGTGCCTCGCGCCGGCTCAAGCGCCTGTGCCCGCACGCGGTTGCGTAATCCCGGATAATGCGTCCTTGTCTTGCGCGCGGAAGCGCGCCCTGGCGCGCTTCATCCGGCGCGATCGGCGCGGCGATGCCGGCACGCCACAAACCCTTTGGCGGTAGTGTCTCAGTCTGGAACTGAGAGCCAACGACCGCCTCCTCCACTCGACCTTCCGGTCCAATCCCGTTACACTGGCCTGTAGCGGTCACGGCGACGTATCTGGCTGGGTTGCCCTGAAGTGCCCGAGCCTGCGGAACGATCCGATACGCCGCTCGTCGTCAATCCGCCAGACGCCGGATCTGGTTATAACCCCATGGAGAACAACAAGATGCGTCGTCAAGATCACACGACATCAAAAAAGCTTCGTACAGTGGCCAGGGCCGCGCTTCTCCCGGCTCTGACCCTGGTGGGCCTGGGGCTGGTATTTCCGGATTTGGCTCGGGCACAGGAACCCGGCAGTCCCCTTGCGGAGGAAATCGACCGGCGTGCGGCCGAAGTCGAAAGCAAGGTCATCGAGTGGCGGCGGGACATCCACAGGAACCCCGAACTCGGCAACCGGGAGTTCGAAACGGCTGCCAAGGTGGCGGCTCATCTTGAAAGCCTCGACATCGCGGTTCAGACCGGTGTCGCGCATACCGGTGTCGTCGGACTGCTCGAGGGAGGGCGCCCCGGGCCGGTAGTGGCGCTGCGCGCCGACATGGATGCGCTTCCGGTCACCGAACAGGTGGACCTGCCGTTCGCTTCGACGGTGCGGACAACCTATAACGGGCAGGAAGTCGGGGTGATGCACGCGTGCGGACACGACAACCACGTCGCCATCCTGATGGGTGTCGCCGAAGTCCTCGCCGGCATGAAAGACCGCTTACCGGGATCGGTCAAGTTCATCTTTCAGCCGTCCGAGGAGGGTCCGCCTGAAGGCGAAGACGGAGGCGCGGCGCTGATGCTTCGGGAAGGCGTGTTCGAGAACCCTCGCCCGGATGTCATATTCGGGCTCCATGTGGGGAACGACACGCTGGGACGGATCAGCTATCGACCGGGCGGGGCGATGGCCTCGGCGGACAGGCTCCGCATCACTGTCCGGGGGCGTCAGACTCACGGCGCGCGGCCTTGGGACGGAGTCGATCCGATCGTGGTTGCTTCGCAGATCATCGCGGGACTGCAGACGATTTCCAGCCGCCAGGTGAATGTTACTGAAGCCGCTTCCGTGATCACGATTGGAATGATTCGCGGGGGATTGCGCTTCAACATCATCCCCGACGACGTGGAGATGGTGGGCACGATACGGACGCTGGACAGTGAGATGCAGCAGGACATTCACGCACGGATCCGGCGGACGGCAACCATGATTGCCGAAAGCGCCGGCGCGACGGCCGAAGTCGAAATCGAATTGGCCGCTCCGGTACTCGTGAACGATGCCAATCTGACCGAACGTATGGCGCCGACGCTCGGACGCGTCGCCGGCCCCGGCAATATCGGCCTCGGAGCGGCGGTGACCACCGCGGAAGACTTCGCGTTCTTCGCCAACGAAGTCCCGGCGCTTTACTTCAGGCTCGGCGTGAATGCCGAAGGCGCCGACCCAGCTTCGGCGGCCCCCAACCACTCGCCGTTTTTCTTCGCGGACGAAAACGCCCTGATCGTCGGCGTCCGCGCGATGTCCAACCTGGTCGCGGACTACATGTATCGGGAACAGTAGAGGAAGGCGGACGGTAGACAGCACTCGCGCCACACGGCTTGGCACGGCAGACACTCCGGCTTGCATCGGATCGGACGTTATGCGAGAGTCAGGCACAGGTCGCATCCCCACTTGGTGGAGGGCCATGGGAACCCACGGACAGGCACTGCCCAGACCACACCTGTCCGTGAACGATCGGACCACCTTTTCAGGACGTTCCGAACCACAATGGCCTGTTTCCGGGGTTGCGCCGGGAGAATAACCATGCGGCAAATCAGTCGTCAGTCGGGAATTGTTCTGCTGAACGCGACGCTGATCGGAATCTGTCCGGCGACGCTCCTTGCCGCGCAGGAACCCGAGTTCGGGCGGATCGCATCGATAGAGGTCATGCCCGCCTCTCTGACGCTGGAAGTCGGCGAGTCGGCGAACCTGACGGCACGGGCGCTCGACGATGACGGCAATGAAGTCGAAACCCCGATCCTCTATATCAGCCGGTCTCGACGAAATGTCAGCGTCACCGACCAGGGTGCGGTCGAGGCCCACCGTCCCGGACGGTACACCATTGTCGTTATGGTTCCCGGCGGTGACGGACAGGAGAATCGGAACGGCGCCAACCCACCGGTCCAGTTCCAGGTCGCGGTCACGATCCCGCTACCTCCTTTGGACCGGATTGAGGTCGGTGGAGTTCCTCCCACGCTGTACGCGGGCAGTCTGGTCCGCGGCCGGATCGAGGTTTATGACACCACCGGTAGTTTCCGTCCCGACGTACAACCCACATTCGCATCGAGCGACGCGAACGTCATCGGTGTCGACCGTTTCGGAAACCTGACTCCAATGGCCCCGGGAACCGCCACGCTCCGAGTGAGCGCCGAAGGAGTCGAAACAGAACTGCCGTTGACGGTCCTGGAGAATCCCGCTGTTTCGATGCAGTTGGCCCCGGATCGGGAGTCGGCACGCACCGGTGACGTGATTCGCTTCCGGGCAACGGCTCGCGATCCCCAGGGACGCGAGGTCGACGACCTGCCGGCCTTCTATTCCATTCAGACGCATCCGGAATTCGACAATCCGGCGGCGCCCGCGTCGGGCCAAATCGCTCCCGATGGCCGATTTGTGGCGGAACTCCCTGGTCAGTACACGGTTGTTGCCAATGCCGGAGGTTTGTTCGCAACCGCAACCGTGGATATCGAACCCCGTAACATTCAAAAGGAGATTCGGGTGGCCGGCCGCGCCCCCGTTCGGGACCGCCACACCAGCGATCTATGGGTCTGGGAAGGAACCGATGGCCGGGATTTCGCGATCACGGGAACCTGGCGCGCCGAAGGCCATGCGTACGTTTGGGATGTGACCGATCCGGATAACATGAGAATGGTCGATCGGATTCAGGTCGACGCCCGCACGGTCAATGACGTCAAGGTATCCGAAGACGGCACGCTTGCCGTGATCAGCCGTGAAGGCGCGTCGAACCGGCGAAACGGGATCGTCCTGCTGGACGTGTCCAACCCGAATGAAGTCGTGCGGGTTTCGGAATTCGACGAGGGGTTGACCGGCGGCGTCCACAACGCGTTCATCTACGATAATCATGTTTACGCGGTCAACAATGGACGCCGATACGACATCGTCAACGTGGCCGAACCCGCCAATCCGTTTCGTGAAGCGCGTTTCGAACTGGATACCCGCGCGCATTCGATCCACGATGTATGGGTCGAGGATGGCATCGCTTATTCTTCGAACTGGCGCGACGGCGTCGTGCTCGTCGATGTCGGAAACGGGATCGCGGGAGGGCGTGCCGACCGTCCGGTCCAGTTCGCCTCCTATGCCGATCCCGGCGGCGCGACCCATGCCGCGTTCCCATTCCGCAGCGAGTCGACGGGCAGGTTTTACGTCCTGATGGGCGACGAACGGTTTCCCAACGGTATGGACCCCGATGGACCGACCGTCGCGGCCGGCTACATCCATGTCGTGGACTTTACCGATTCGGAAAATCCGGTGGAAGTTGCGCGGTTCGAGGTTCCGGAAGCCGGATCCCACAACCTCTGGATCGAAGACGACATCCTGTATGCCGCCTTTTACAACGGAGGGTTGCGGGTGGTGGATCTCTCCGGCGAGTTGATGGGAGACCTTTACAAGCAGGGCCGTCAGATCGCCTCCTTCCATGCCAAAGACCCGGAAGGCGTCGTCAGTAACGAAACGATGGTGTGGGGCGCCCAGCCGCACAAGGGGTTGATCTACCTCTCCGACTTCAACAGTGGCCTGTGGGCCGTCGAGCTTGTGGATGGGGATGCGGACGAAGATTAGCCTCGCGATTCGGCCATGCAGGGTTCCACGACGGGCTGCCCGGCTCGTAACGATCGGGATCTTCCTGTCATTCGTCTTGGTCCGCCCCGGAACGACGGCCGGTCAGGCCCCCTCCAGCAGCTACTGGGTCTACGTCGCGGCCGAGTCCGAGGATGAGGTATCCCTGGTCCGTTTCGATTCAGCCGGCGCGACGGTCACAAAGACAATCCCCGTGGGTATCTGGCCACTCGAAATCGAGGGGCCGCATGGCCTCCGCGTTTCGCCCGGCGGAAACTATTGGTATCTTTCTCTGGCGCATGGCAATCCCTACGGTTCGGTATACAAGTATCGGACGGGAACCGACGAGTTGATCGCTTCCGTCGACGTGGGCCTGTTTCCCGCAACGCTCGATGTTGCCGCCAGCACGGGATTGCTCTATGCGGTGAACTTCGACCTCCACGGCGACATGATGCCAAGCACAATTTCGGTGGTTGAAACCGAAACGATGACCGAGGTGGCGGACATCGAGGTGGGAATCATGCCTCACGGCGCCCGGCTGAACCGGAGCGGAAGCCGCCTGTATTCGGTCATGATGATGACTGACGAACTGGTCGAAATCGATGCGTTTCGATTCGCGGTGTTGCGCCGGCTGTCCCTGTCGAGCGCAACGATGGTGGATTCCCCGTCCGGGAATTCTCCAGCTCCCATGCCAGAGATGCCCCGGGGGACGCCCATGGCCGTGGCTCGGCCAACCTGGGTGCATCCGGGTCCCGAAGGCCGATTCGCCTATGTCGCCGGTAACGGCAGCGATGAAATCCAGGTGGTCGATCTCGAGCGATGGGAAGTTGTGAAGACTTTCGAAACGGGCGCGGGTCCCTACAATATCGATGTGACCCCCGACGGCCGTTTGATGGTTGTAACCTACCGCACTGCCGGTTCCACCGGGATTTGGGATCTCGAGCTGGGGACGGAACTGGCCCGGATCGAGAACTCCAGGGGCGTGACCCACGGAGTCGTCGTGAGCCCGGACTCCAACTACGCCTTCGTTTCGGTTGAGGGTGTCGGGGGCCAACCGGGCGCCTTGGACGTCATCGATCTGCGGACGCTGGAACTGGCGGCATCGGCCGACGTCGGCCGGCAGGCTTCGGGAATCGCTTTCTGGAAGATGCAGATGCAATAACTCCCCGTGGCGGAACGTTACGGTTCGAGCAGGCTCAGCGTGAAAAATGAGATTTCAAATGACCACCGACAGCCAAACCAATATCCCGGATGGCGCCGCCTGTCGAATGTCTCCGCGCTTGAAAAGCTTGACGGCGGAGACGCCGCGTAACCGAGGGGTGAATGGGAACGATCATGACACCACAACCGTGCCGCCATCAACCGCGACCCGTGAGGCTTTCGCGCCTGCATTCAGGTCGAATGGAAGAGGACCGCGCCGAGGTCCGCTGGTGAGGGCCACAAGCCGGGCGGCTGTTGCCGGACTCCTGGCCGCTACGGCCGCTATCGGGACTGCTCAGGCACAAACCCGCGCGCCGCTCGATATCCGCACCGGTGTCTACCGCGGGCAACCGGTCACCTATGAAGTCATCGGCGGTCTGGCCATTGTTCAGGGCGACATCATTCTCGGAACCCCCGAGGAGTTGGAGCCCAGGGATCGCCAACCCGCCGGGAACGCGGTTGCGGCCGGCAACCCGGCACGCCTTTCGGACCGCGCCAAATTGCCTGCTCCTGTCACGACGAGGGACGCAGCGGCGAACACTGACCTGGACACGCGATGGCCCGACGGCGTTGTCCCCTATGTTATCGATGAGGACCTGTACTTGCCAACGCGCGTCGACGATGCCATAGAGCACTGGGAGGAGCATACCTCGATCCGTTTCGTGGAACGAACGGACGAGTCCAACTGGGTCAACTTCATGAAACCCGAAGTATCGACTTGCGCATCCCGGCTCGGCATGGTTGGCGGCGAGCAGGACATCTCTCTTGCCGATGGATGCAGCGTCGCTGCCACAATTCACGAAATCGGCCACGCGGTGGGGCTGTGGCATGAGCAGGAGCGTGAAGATCGCGACAACCACGTGATGGTGCTATCCGAAAACATCGACAAGCGGCGACTCTTCAACTTCATGCAGGACATCGTTCGCCAGGATGACATCGGACCGTACGACTACGGCTCCATCATGCACTACAGCGCGTACGATTTCTCGAGAAACGATCAACCGACGATCGAAACGATCCCACCGGGGCTGCCGATCGGCCAAAGGGTCGGATTGTCGGCCGGGGACATCGACGGAGTGGCCCGCCTGTACGGCCCGATGCCGGGCATGACAACGATTTCCACGAACCCCGAGGGTCTGGATGTCGAGGTGGACGGCATGATGTTCACCACTCCGCAGAGTTTCGACTGGGCCCTGGGCACGAGTCATACGATCGGCGTCCCCTCAACTCAAGGAGACGATACCGAGCGTTTCAGTTTCGCGAAATGGAGCGACGGAGGGGATCGGGAACACACCGTTGCAGCATCTTCGGTGACAACGGTCTTTACGGCTCATTTCATCCAGGAGTTCCAGGTGGAGTCGGGCGCGCGGCCTCCGGCGGGAGGAACGGTGACGATCGCGCCGCCGTCCGCTGACGGCTTCTACGTGGCCCGTACACCCATCGAGGTGACGGCGGTTCCAGCGGAAGGGTACGCGTTCGGCCAATGGTTGGGCGATTTGCGGGACGAACACCACGGGCTCTCGGGAAACCCGGCGCGGCTGCCCAGTGTCCCTGACGATTTGAACTATACCGCGATTTTCACGCAATCGCCGCTTACCACAATCGATACGAATGCGCCCGGCCGTCGGGCCGAGGTCGACGGCGATCTGGTGCGGCTGCCGTACAACTATAACTGGCCGAGTGGAAGCACACACACCATCGGCATTGAGGACGAGCCTCAAACGAGTCGTTCAGGGGCGAACCGCTGGGTGTTCAGTCAATGGAACGACGGAGGTGCAGCGACTCACGAAATTACGGTTCCCGAAGAACCGTCGACGTTCAAGGCGGACTTCAAACAGCAGTTCTTGTTGACAACCCAGTCCCGTGAATCGCGGGGATCCGTTGAGGTGACCCCGGCCTCGGACGATGGCTTTTATGATTCCGGTTCATCCGTGCAACTCACCGCGGTCCCTAGAGTCGGGTTCCAATTCATCGCCTGGATCGATGAGAACGGCGAGCGGATCAGCCACGATAACCCAATGACGCTGACAATGAACGATCAGGGTTGGGCGGCGGCTTTTTTCAGCGAATTGCCGCTGGAGTCGACCACGGAGATGCCGACGACAAATCTGATCTCCGGGGCGCCGCCGACCGAGTTTTCCCTGCCGCCGGTCAGAGAGGCGACCCACTTCACGGGTGGCCCGGCATTCACGGTGGAGGTCTCCGAGGGGTCGGCGTCACTGACTGTGAAACTTGAAACTCGAAACCCGGGTGTCGACATCGATCTATACGTCCGCCACGGTGCGAAGCCCGAACTGTCGGACACCATGATCGTCTCGGACTATTCTGCGACACTTCCGACCGGCGATGAAACGATCGTCATCACCACGCAGTCGAAAACGCCGTTGCAGAGCGGGACCTATTTCATCACCTTTGTATTGTTTGAGACTTTCGTGCCCGCAAGGTCGGCGATATCCGCAGTCGTGGCGACCGCTCCGGCAGACCAGGCGGCGTTCGACGCTCTGGTGGTCGGCCAGAGGATGTTGTCGTCCGTTCCTGCGTCTCTTTATCATGTGGATTTTGTGGAAGCCGGGCGTTTCGAAGAGTATCGACTCGGGGCAGGGACCGATGAGGGGAGCTATACCTACTCGAATACCGGTCCGGATACGGGAACTGTGGTCTTCACCTACGATGCCGGCAAGATATGCACATACCTCGTTAACTTTGCTTCCCTCACATCGGGAAGCCTGTCGTACACCTGTACGGAGGGGGATCCCGGTGAAACGGATTGGCGGCTGGTAGAAGACCCGGATTTTGTGACGGTCACGCCGCCCGATAACGGGACCGTCAAGCCCAAATCGTTCGCGATCCCGAATCTGGGGGGTTGGTCCACCACGAGCAACGGAACGGAATCGGCCATGAGGTCGGGTTATGGCCGCATCCGTGCGGAGGCGGGTTCGACCACGCCTTCCGGGATCGCCATTTTCGGATTCAGGCCGGGCGGCGTGCTCATTGCCGAAGCGGGCGTCCCGGCATCCGAACCCGTCCAGGAGGGGCGGATATTTGCCGAAGTGCGCGAGCCGGTCAATACCGGACTGGCCATGGCCAATCCCAACGACGTGCCGGCAACCATCCTCTTCTATTTCAGGGACGCCGAGGGCGAACGTTTCGGTGACGGCCAATTCGAGTTGGGCGCGCACGAGCAGACTGCGAAGTTCCTGAACCAGGAACCGTTCAACAGCGGCGAGGTGTCGGGCACCTTCACGTTTACCTCATCGCAACCCATCGCCGTCGTCGCTCTACGAGGATTGACCAACCGGGACGGCGAGTTCCTGATGACCACGCTGCCGGTCGCGCCCCTGGCATCGACCTCGACCGATACGGTCTACTTCCCTCATTTCACCGATGACGACGGATGGGTGACTCAGGTCATTCTGGTGAACCCAACGGATCGACCGATCACGGGAACGATTCAGTTCGTTGGACAGGGCAGCGCAACCGCGGACGCCGCCCCCGCCATCCTGACGCTTGACGATGGCCGGACGGGATCGGAATTTCCGTATTCGATTCCTGCCGGCGGTTCCCAACGATTCACCACCTCGAATCCCACTGGCGCCACCACCACTGGCTCCGTGCGCGCGACTCCCGATGCGGGCAGCTTCGCGCCCTCGGGTCTTGTCGTCTTCTCGTTTACCCCCGGTGGAAAGACCGTTTCCGAAGTCGGCGTCAACGCGCTGACGGCGGGATCGGCATTCCGAGTCTACGCCGAATCGTCGGGAACGCCCAACCAGCCGGGCTCGATCCGAACCGGACTGGCCATTACCAACGCGGCGGACACGGACAATACGGTGACTCTGGCAGTGACGGGTCTGGATGGCTCCATGGCGACGGGGGTCGCCCCGGTCATGTTGACGCTTCCACCGTCGGGTCAGGTGGCCCGTTTCCTGGACGAGATCTTCGACTCGCTTCCGGCCAATTTCTCGGGAGTGCTCCAGGTCACCTCGACCGCCGATGTCGCCATTGTGGGACTGCGATTGCGCATCAACGAACGGAGCGAGCTCAAGATGACGACGACCCCGCCATCGATCGAAACCGACACGCCGAACATGATGGACCGATTTTTCCCGCATATCGTGGACTCCGCGGGATGGTCCACACAGTTCATCCTGTTCAGCGGGACCGCGGGTCAGGCCTCGTCTGGAACATTGAGTTTCTTCGATACCGCGGGGGAACCCTGGGATCTGCCGACCACGAGCAGCATTTCGGACGGTTCCGCGTCCCCGGATTAGCGCGCATTCAACAACCAAATAGCCGGCAGGCCGGGACGCCGATCGACGAGCAAACAGGAGTAACCCTTAGTCTGTGTATTCCGTATCCGGCGCTGGCAGCCGGCTCTCCTCCCGCGCCCATTCGGCCAGACGCTCGGCAAAATGTTCGATGTGGTGACTTCGGGTGTAGAGATTCAGGATGTTCAACCTCAGCCAGGTTCGCCCGTCGTGATTGACCGTCGAGAACCATGTCTCCCCGGTTTCGATCGCTTTCGCGGCAATCCTGTTCTGTAGGTCATCGCTCTCCCGGTGGCCCCATCCGGGCGGTTCCCAGCGGACGCAGGCGATCGACAGCTCGCCGTCGGGCAGGACCCTGAACCGATGCTCTCGAAGGCGCTGCTCCAAGGCGCGGGCCAGCGTGATGTTGCGCCGCACCGCCTCGCGAATGGTCTCCCAGCCATGCGCCCGTAGAGTCATCCAGAGCGTCAGTGGTGAAGCCCGCCGGGAGGTCGGGATGCCCCGCCGGTAGGCGTCCCGATTTTCCCGATGGGGGATGTACGTCGCGCCAACCTCGAAAGTCGACAGCTCGGCCCCGGGGTCCCGAACCAGAAGCAGGCTGTGGGTTAATGGCAGAAAGAACCACTTGTGAGGGTCCAGGGCGATTGAGTCGGCGTGCTCGATACCGCTGAAGCGGTCTCGAAATCGATCCAACAGCAGGGCCCCTCCCCCATAACACGCGTCTACGTGAAGCCACAGACCGTGGCGTTGGCAACAATCGGCGAGGGCGTCGACCGGATCGATCGCCCCCGTCCCCGTGGTGCCGAGGGTGGCTACCACGGCAAACGGCCGGGCACCCTCGGCCCTGTCCCGTTCGATCCTCTGTTCCAGTGCGTCCCGATCGATTGCGCCGCGGCCCCGGGTACCGATACTCGTCACGCCGTTCTCTCCCAAACCCAACACCTGCGCGGCACGGGATACCGAGAAATGACTCGCATCGGACGTGTACAGCACGGGCCGCGATTTGACCGATGCGGGCCCCAGCGAAGACCATTCGGGAAAGTGGCGCGCCCGGGCCATCGCCAGGGCCTGCAGGGTGGCATAACTGCCGCCCGGGAGCATCATTCCGGAACTTTCGCCATGACCGAAGGTCAAGCGCGAAAAGGCCGCGACGATCTCGCGCTCCGCCGCCGCCGCGGCGGGCCCCTGGCCCGCTGCGCCATTGTTGTTGTTGAGGGCCGACACCAGGAGATCGGCCAATGGGGCTGCCGGGAGCGGAGAGCAGTTCACCAAGCCAAGGTAAAGCGGGTGCGGTGTCGCCATCGAGGCCGGAACGATCTTGTCGCGGAACTCCTCGAGCGCCCTGACGAGGCCGACTCCTCTCTCGGGAATCGAGTCCTCGAATACGGATGCCAACTCCTCGCTGGAGATCCGGGGGGAAACGGGGCGGGACTCCAAACCCCGAATAAGTTGGGCATAGATCTCGGCGGCTTGCGCGGCGGCCGCCTCGATCGGTTCTCCGTCGATATCGAACTCTTTCATTGTGACCCCGCAAGCAAATCGTTTGGTACATCGTACGTATATACATAAAATATAGCTATGAAGACCATACAGATTACGATGGATGAAGATCTATTGACCCGACTCGACAAAGCCGAAGAAGTGCAGCGGATTGGGCGGTCGGCGGTTCTTCGCCGGGCTACAGCCGAGTATCTGGCCCGTCAACACCGGGTCGAGGTTACCCGTCAGTACCGGAAGGCCTATGGTGTCAATGCTGCCCTCGGAGACGAATTCAAGGGGTGGGAGGCTGAAGCCGCATGGATGAACGAATAAGACGCGGTGAAATATGGCTATATTCCTTTTCGCGTCCGGATAAGCGTCGACCGGTCCTTGTGCTGACCCGTCCCGAAGTCATCGAGCTATTGCACACAGTGATGGTGGCACCGGTCACATCCGTGATTCGCGGAGCGCCAAGTGAAGTTGTCGTCGGAGTGTCCGAAGGGTTGAAGAAGGATTCGGCTGTGAACCTGGACCATGTCCAGACGGTCGAGAAGGCCCGCTTGAAGAATTTCGTCGGTACGGTCGGGCGAGAGAAAATGAACGACGTGTGCCGGGCTCTCGCTGTCGCCGTCGACTGTGGCGTCAGCTAGGCGGGCACTGAAACCGGCAATGAGCTTGGCGCAAATGCAGGCATGGAAGGCTTCGTCGATCGCTTCACGTCTGCCCAGCGCGAATCGGCTTTGGGGCGTCCACGCAAACGGTTTCGATATCCGTGCCGTGGTATTGATGGTAGCGAATCGAGGACACGATGTGTCGTAGCAACCGAAGTGAAACTTCCCGTGCAGAAACAGACCAGCGTTTCTGCAAGAACCCGGGCGGCGCCCCGCCCGACGCTGGCCCGGGTATCCGCAAGAAGCGATTAGAGGCGATCCAGGCGGCGTCCGAACGGTTCGAAGTGTCTCGAAAAGCGGAGAGCGGGCCGTGAGCGGCGCCGCGAACAAGGGAGACCTGGCAATCACTCTCGGGGTCGAGGAGGAGTTCTTTCTGGTCGATCCCGAATCCCGCGACCTCCTCGTCGACCCGCACCAGGGCATTTTCGAAACCTGCGAGAAGGAGTGCGGGGCCCATCGGGTGGTGCGGGAGTTTCTGCGCTCCCAGATCGAGACCAATACCCGCGTATGCGGTTCGGTGGCCGAGGTGCGCACTGCGCTCGGCGAGACCCGGCGGATCGTCATCGAGGCGGCCCAGCGGCACGGGGCCGCAGTGATGGCAGCCTCCATCCATCCCTTCGCGTCATGGCGTATGCAAGCGGCCACGCCGCGAGAGCGTTACAAACGATTCGTGACCACGTTCCAGGAGTCCGTGCGGCGCTTCGTCGTCGGTGGCATGCACATCCACGTCGGGTTCGGAGACCCGGACTCGCGCATTCGCGTAATGACCGCGCTCCGGCGCTATCTGCCCTTGCTCCATGCGCTGTCCACATCGTCGCCGTTCAACGCCGGACACGAGACGGGGTTCAAGTCCTACCGGTTGAATCTTATCGGAGGCCTCCCGCGCACCAGCATGCCCGGCCCGCTGCGGTCCCGGGCCGAATACGACGGGCTCGTCGACGATTACCGGCGAATGAATTTTATCGAGAACGGCAGTGAGTTGTGGTGGGACATTCGCCCCTCGCACACTTATCCAACGGTGGAGATGCGGATCTGCGACATCTGCACGCGGCTCGACGATGCGGTATGTATCGCGGCGCTCTACGCGTCGCTTGTGCGGTGGCTGCAGCGCCAGGACCGCGAAGGCGGGCTACCCATCGAGCCGCCAACCGAACTCATCGCCGAGGACCGGTGGATCGCCCAGCGCTACGGAGTACTCGCCTTCTTCGGCGACAGGGAGCACGGTGGCGGACGGGTGGATATCTACGATTACACGACCAACCTCATCGAGGAACTGGCATCCGATGCCCGCGCGCTGGGTTGTGAGGCCGAGTTGCGTTACGCGCTGACCATCATCCGTGAGGGCACGGGCGCGGACCGGCAGGTCGACCTGTACCGCCTACGCCGTCTGGAGGGAGACACCGAGGAAGAGGCTTTGCTACGGGTGGTCGATCTTGTGCTCGCCGAAACACGGGAAGGGATCGGAAAAGCGTCCAATTGACCGTGTCGCAACGATCGGATTTCGACAAACCGGGACAAACCGATACTGCTGCACCCTTACGTCCCGGCGCCGCGCATCCAACTTCCCGCGGCTAACCCGCCTTTCTCCCGAGTTGTCTGCTACAGCGCCGGATCCATCCGCCAGTGCTGCGTTCTACGGCACGTGCCCGCGCTTGATCCGGCGCGAGGAACGCGCCGCTACGCGCCCGGCGCGAGGAACGCGCCGTAGCTCTGTGGGTCGACAAGGGAGCGAAGCAATTCTGGAGTTGGACTGATTCGACGTGCGGCTGCCGTCGATGGAGGTCAGGTGGAACGGCCGAACTGCGGCCCATTGCCGCGCAGGTGCTGGACCTCGATGATGTGTCCCCAGGCGATGTCGTCCTTCGATAAACCGACAGCTTCGGCCAGCCTTTCGCGTTGGGACGGGCTCGGCGTGTAGTTGCCGGCGACGATGGCACGGACGACTTTCTTGTCCATTCCCGTCGACCGGACCAGAGCCTCAAAGCTGACGCCCGCCGCTTCCATGCAACTGGCGAGGGATTTCATATATCGACCGTCAGCTCACAGTTGGCCAATCAGGCTCATTCCCAGAAGGCCACCCATCACAGCGGTAAACAGCACAATCCCCAAGACCAGGATCTCGAGAACCGTAGGATCCCTGTCGGGTAAGAAGGGCAGCCTCGCACGTGGGGAGGCGTCGGCATCGGCACCCGCGGGCGAATGGTCGTGTACCGACTCACCGGCGTGAACATCCCCGCGGTTGACGGCTACGATACTTGCAAGCGTAGCCAGGATCAGCACCGGGAACAGCAAACCGGCCCCCAAACCCAAGGCTTGTAAGATTTCACTCATTTCATAAACCTTCCCGAACGATATGATACGACACGTCCGCGCCCCTCCGATAGCCCCAACAGGCCTTCGGCCGATTTCACATGGAGCCACTTCATCTACGGAAAACCTATGGCAGATGCACAAGTTTCATTAATATGATGGTTGTCTTTCTCGGGAGAAAACGGAATGAAGGTTAAACTGCTCGCTCTTCTCTTCATGGCGGCCCTTGCAACCGGCGGGTCCGCATACGCGCACCACTCGTTTGCCGCGACGTACTTCGAAGACCAGACCATCCAGATCGAAGGAAGGCTCCTGCAATTCCAGTTCAGGAACCCGCATTCGTTCGTCCAGATCTCTGCCCCCGATGCCGACGGCAACATGCAGCGATGGGCCGTGGAATGGGGTGGCGCCGGTCAGTTGGGCAGCCAGGGGATCACGAGTGGGACGCTCCGGCCTGGAGACGAGGTGATCGTCGTGGGCAATCCCGGACGCAAGGACGGGGATTTCAGAGTCCGCATGCGGTCGCTCTGGCGGACATCCGATGGGTTTGGCTGGGGTCAGGCGCCCGGTGAGGTTTTCGACTAGACAAGGAGATTCCGATGACGTATCGATTTCTCTCCGCTGCCTGGATGGCGGCACTCGCGATCGCGTTCGTGTCTTCGGGCGCCCTTTCCGCCTCCGGGCAAGCGACGGAAGAATACACGGCGCCGCGAACCCCATGGGGGGATCCCGACCTGCAGGGAACCTACACCAGCGACGACTACATCGGCACGCGGTTGGAGCGCAACCCGGATCTGGGCGATCGGTTGTTCCTGACCGATGAAGAAATCGCCGAGCGGGACAACCAACTCGAAAGACGGCAGGAACGGGATTCGGTCGCGTTCGCCGACCCCGAAGGCCGCGTCGGTACGGGCCCGCCAAGCCATTGGGGCGAACGCGGACGGCGGCCCCCGGGACAGACATCCCTGCTTGTCGACCCACCCAACGGTCGACTCCCGGCTCTCACCGACCTGGGCAGCGAACGGCAGGCGTGGGCCCGGACCAACCGGCAAGGCGCCGGCAGCGACCGCCCGACGGCATCCTGGGAAGACTACACGCTCTACATCCGGTGCATCACCCGCGGACCGGCCGGTTCCATTCTTCCTGTCATTTACGGTAACGGCACCCGGATCGTTCAGAGCCCCGGATACGTCGCCATCCAGTATGAGATGGTTCACGAAGCCAAGATCATTCCCCTCGACGGCAAGCCCCACATCGGCGAAGACGTCACGTCCTACATGGGAGACTCCGTCGGCTGGTGGGATGGCGACACCCTGGTGGTTCACACGGCGAACATCGTCGACAACGGAACGGGCCTGGGTGGAAACGGCGGGGGCATGCCCCTGAGCGATGCCGCCCGTCTGATGGAGCGTTTCACACGAACCGGCCCCGACACAATCCAGTACGAACTGACGGTCGACGATCCCAGAACCTTTGCCAGACCGTTTACCGCGACGTTCCCGATTCGTCAGGAGCCCGGTTACGAGGTCTTCGAGTACGCCTGCCACGAAGGGAACAACGGGATGCGGAATCAACTCAGCGCGTCTCGTGCGGTGGATCGAGGCGAAGCGGAAGCGAACGACGTGGATTAGAGGCGGGAAGGAAATCGCGGTTTGGCGGCCCATGGCGGAATTCCGCGGAAGTCTGCCGCGGATTGCCGGGGTATCGAACGATTTGAATGTCCACTGAAGATCGTCCGATTTTCAGGTGGAGATGCCATATCGGCTCTCCGGGGGGCGTAGTTTCGGGAGGTGTGTTTGAAATTTCGAGTATTGGTGTGGATGCTTTTCCTGGTGGTGGTGGCGCGAGTGCCATCCGCCGCCCAGACGAGCATCGTCGGGGAGTGGACGGGACGGTATCACGAGGATCGGGACGACCGGGTTCCAGGAGACGTTAATGGCGACTTCACGGGCGTTCCGATCAATGACGCCGCCCGGCGTTATGCCGAATCATGGGACATCGCCCGGGTAAACGTCCTGGAACATCAGTGCCAGCCCTACAACCTTCCACACATCTACCGGGGTCCCTTGCAGTTTCGAATCTGGGAAGAAAAACACCCGCAAACGCAGGAACTCATCGCCTACAAGATTTATATCGGAACGTACATGCAGGAGCGCACGATCTGGATGGACGGACGGCCACATCCGCCCGAGTACGCTCCGCATACGTTCTCGGGCTTCTCGACGGGCCAATGGAACGGGGACATCCTGACCGTGACGAGCACGCACATCAAAAAGGAATTCTACCGCCGCAGCGGCCTCCCATCGAGCGACCTGACGACGGTGGTCGAGCACTACGTCCGGCATGGCAATCTACTGTCGCAGACCATGATCGTTACGGACCCGGTCTACCTGAGTGAACCCTACGTCAACTCCCAGGAATTTCAGCTCATGGACCGGGGCAACCAGAACTGGCTCTACAATTGCGAATACGTCATGGAAGTGCCGCAACCCCGGCACCTGGTCCCCCACTACCTGCCCGGCGAGAATCCATTCCTCGAAGAATGGGCCGGCAAGTTCGGGACGCCGTTCGATGCGATTTTCGCCGGCGCCGAATCGACATACCCGGAGTACATGCCCGAAATCGAAGCGATGGTCGAAGGGGCCGGCGCCAATGATTAGCAGCGCGTGGCGGAAGCCCGCGGGGGCGCACGAAGTTCTGGCGCCTGCGTCCAACCGAACGCGCGGTCTGGTTGTCCTGCTCGCGCTGTTTGCCGGCGTCGTGCCGGCGGCTTCTCAACTCAACGCTCAGGACATCGAAACCTTCCATGTCCAGGGCAACGTCTACATGCTGGCGGGAGCGGCTTCGAATATTGCCGTCCAGGTCGGAAACGACGGGGTAGTGGTGGTGGATACCGGCGGCCGCGAAACGCGCGACCAGGTGCTGGCCGCAATTCGCGAGCTTTCCGGCGGTCCGATTCGCTGGATGATCAACACCCATGGTCACGAGGACCATACCGGCGGCAACGAAACCGTGTCGCAGGCCGGCCTGACGCTAAACGGCAATCCGGCGGGCATCATTGCGCATGAGGAAGTACCCGCGCGCATGGTTCAAGAAGACCGGCCCATCACCGAATGGCCGCTGAACACATTCTTTGAAGATCGGCGGGACTTCTATTTCAACGGAGAAGCGGTCTTCCTGTATCACCACCCCCGGGGACACACCGACGGGGACGTGGTCGTCTACTTCAGGGGGTCCGATGTCCTGGTCGCCGGCGACCTGTTCATGACCACCACCTATCCGGTCATCGACGTCGATTATGGCGGCGGCGTCGACGGATTCATCGAGGGACTCAACAACATGCTGGATATCGCCGTCCCGGCGTGGCTGCAGGAAGGCGGAACGTATGCGATTCCAGGTCACGGCCGCGTGGGCGACGAGGCCGACATCATCGAATACCGCGACACGATAGTCATCGTTCGGGATCGGATCGCCGACATGATTGGCGAGGGGATGACGCTGGAACAGGTTCGGGCGGCCACACCGACACTGGACTACGACCCGAGGTACGGGAGAGACGACGGGCCGTGGACGACCGACATGTTTATCGAGGCGGTCTACCGGGATCTTGTCGGGGAAGAGGAATAGCGGGCATGCGGACACTTCTTGGAACAGCGGCCTTGATATGCATCCTTTTTAGCGCCCAGGCCGGGATTGCCGTCGCGCAGCGCGGTCAGCCGCCCACGGCCGAGGAGGCCGCGCCCACCGATCTGACAGGTTACTGGGTTTCGGTGGTGAGCGAGGATTGGCGTCACCGCATGATGACTCCCCGCAGGGGCGACTTCGAAAGCCTCCCGCTGAACGCCGAAGGCCGGCAGGCCGCCAACGCGTGGGATCTGGATCGGGACAATGCCGAGGGACTCCAGTGCAAGGCGTTCGGCGTGGGAGGCATCATCCGCCAACCCGGGCGCCTATACGTGACGTGGGCCGACACGAACACGCTGCAACTTGAATTCGATGCGGGGACGCAGACCCGACTACTGCACTTCGATGCTTCGACGGACCCGGGAAACGAACGGACCTTACAGGGTCATTCGATCGCCGAATGGGAGCAACCTCCCGGGGGACGAGGCGGAACCACGCGCGCACAGATCGGAAACAGTACCGGGCCCATCGTTCCGGGCGGAGGTGGACGCGGAACCCGCGGCGGACCCGCGCCAACGATCGGAACGCTCACCGAAGGCGGATCGCTCCGAGTCGTAACGACGAACTTCCGTGAAGGCTATCTGCGCAAGAACGGCGTGCCGTACAGCGAAGAAGCGACGATCACCGAATACTTCCATCGGCTGCCCCCGCATCCGAACGGGGACAACTGGCTTCTGGTCGTGACCGTCATCGAAGACGGGAACTATCTGTCACAGCCCTTCTATACCAGCACGCACTTCAAGCTTGAATCCGACGGGTCCAAATTCAACCCCACACCCTGCCGGACCGCACCGCCTCCGGCGGATCCTGCAGCGCAATAGGTTTGATTCGGGCGGTCGTATTTGGTTTGAGCAGTCATAGACTGCCCCTACATGCTCAATATTGAGGGATTCGGGCGCCCCGCTCCCACTCCGACTCCCACTGTAGGTGCGGTCTATGACCGCACGATTACCGCACGATCTCACATGTCGCGCGCTCACAGAGCGCGCATCTACGCTACGTTGGACACAGCCGTGCCATCGATCCTCTCATGGCAACTCCAGGGCGACTTCGATGGATCCTTACCCAGTGGCCAATCTATTTCGTCACAGCCACCACCAACAAACGGCGAAACCTTCTTGACCGCGCCGAGGTTCACCAATCATTCATCCAGTTCGCAGGGAGCGGCACCGAATTATTGTCCTTCGCCGGGTGCGTTTTCCACGCTGGGCATCAGTTCGACGAGTTCGGCGCGGACCGCTGGATTCTGGCCGGCGACATCGGAAGTCTCACCCGGATCGTCCGCGAGATTGAACAGCATCCATTCGGCAGGTTCTCCTCCGCCCCCGCCACCCCCGCCTCTCCCGACGGGGGTTCCGAGGATTTTCCACGGCCATCGCACCAGTGAGCCACGCCCTCCAATCAGGAATGGAACGGCCTCGTCGTGAACCGTCGCCGCGTCGCCCAGCGCCCGCCCCCAAAACGATCGTCCGCGCACGGGCAGCACTTCGCGCCCCTCAAACTGGGTTCCGGACACTTCTCCTCCTCCGATGTCGACAAACGTGGGGAGAAGGTCCATGACGGTGAGAAACCCATCGTCAAAGCCGCCGGGATCGGCAACCGAGCCGTGGTGCACGAAGGTCGAGGACAAGGTGCCTCCGGAATGCAGAGACCCCTTGACATCCCGATAGGGGGCCATGGCGGCCTCGGCCCAGCCCCGTCCATAGGCGACGAAGGAGCCTTCGCGGCCCATGTTGGCCAGACTGTTATCCGTATCGGTCCTCGGGATCGTGCGCGGCCGAAAGCTGGAATCCTGTCCGCTGGCGCCGTTGTCCGACAGGAAGAAGATGACGGTATTCTCCATCGCGTCCGTATCTTCGAGGTAATCGATCAGTCGGCCTACATGAAAGTCCATGTTCTCGGTCATGGCCGCGTAGATCTCCATCGCTCGAGCAGACCGCCTCTGTTCTTCGCCGTCCAGCGTGTCCCAGGGCGGCGCCTGGCCCAGGTAGCTTTCGAGGCTGAGCCCTTCTGGCAACACCCCCAGTTGGGTCGCAGTCGCGACTCGCGTTTCACGAAGAATCTCGTATCCGTCGTCATAACGGCCACGATAGCGGTCGATCCAATCTTCGGGCGCCTGCAGAGGCCAATGCGGCGCGGTCAAGGCCAGATACCCGAACCAGGGTGTGCCGTCGCCCACATTCCGGTCGATGTATTCAATGAGCTTGTCGGTATACAACCGGGAAGAGTACCAACCTTCCGGCGGGTCCGTACGCACGCCGTTTTCGCGATAGGCCACGTCGGACGCCGGAAAATTACTGTGTCCCAAATGGTTGTCGCCCGCCCGGACCAGTGCATAGGAAGACTCGAAACCGCGGCGAGCCGGGCTGTCGGCCTCTTCTATACCCAGATTCCACTTCCCCGCCATATAGGTGTGGTACCCCAGGGCGCGCATCCGTTCGGGCAGCGACGCGACCTCCGGAAGCAAGGGAACGTCGAGTCCCAGGACCCCGGCCTCGATGGTGGTCGTACCGGACATCAGCATGCCCCGGGTCGGCGCGCAACTGGGTCCGACGTGAAAGTTCGTGAACCGCAGGCCACCGGAAGCCAGCGTATCGAGGTTGGGCGTTGCGATCTCGCCGCCAAAGGACCCGAGATCCGTATACCCCATGTCGTCGGCAAGGATAAGCAGGATGTTCGGCCGGGTTTCAGCCGATTCGATGTCGGCGTCGTTGACGGCCCCGCAACCGGCCGAGAACATCAGAAAAACAAGTACGGCCAATTCAAACGCCCGAAATGTTCGTCCCGATAACATGCCTGTTTGCCTCCCTCTCATTTCCGTCGGCCAACTCTGGGGCGATGAAACTACAACACGGCCGCGTGGTCAATCGAAACGGCGCTCGATTATCGGAATCCAACGATTCCGTCACCCGCTGTTGCGGCGAATCTCATCGAGAAACAGGCGTGCGCCGGGCTCACCGGGAAGCATGTCGACCAAGCGTTCGGCCCACTCCAGCGCTTCGTCCCATCGGGCATCCTGAACGTAGAAGATGGCCAGGGCCTGAACGACGGACGGATCCTCGGGGCCAACCCGGTAACTTTCCAGAAACTGAGCTTCGGCTTCCCCCCGCCGGTCCATCCGCTGCAGCGCCAACCCGTAGTTGTAACGAACCCGGGGGCGGCCGGGAAGCAGGTCCGCGGCGCGTTCCAGGTTGGCGGTGGCGGCCGCCATCCGGTTCATTTCGCCCTGTAGGAGTCCCAGCGAATAGTAGAGTTCACCTTCCTCGCCGTTTTGTGCGATGGCATCGATAAGGACCTGCTCCGCTTCCGGATTGCGGCCCAACCGATTGAGCAGGTTGGCCATATTGATCGATGCCGGAGTGAAACCCTGTTCCCGTTCGAGCGCCGTCATGTAGTCGTCCAGCGCACGGCCGGTGTCGCCCGTAGCGTTGTGTATGACGCCCAGGTTCAGGTGGGCGGCGGCCGTGTCGGCGAGCGATAGCTGCACTTGCTCGTACTCGGCGAGCGCTCCGGCAAGAATCTCCCGATCCGAACCCGTAACGCTAGCGAGGGCGGGGGCAAGCACGCGAGCCGCTTCCATCCGGACCGCCCGCACCGGGTCCCGCAGCAGGGGCGTCAGGGTCGGAAGGAGTTCATCGAGAGCGGACTGCTCCAGGCCCGACACCGCCGATGCGCGCACCAGAGGGCTCGTATCCTGGAGGCCCCTCATCAATGCTGCGCGGCCCTCGGCGCCATAAGCCGACAGCAGGTCCAAAGCCGTCGCGCGAACGATCGCCGGTTCGTTGGAATCTTCGGAAAGGGCAATCAGCCTCGCTCCCGCTTCCGGATTCCCTGCCCGCCCGGCCGCGAGCGCTTCTCCATAATGCGGACCGCGCCGCCGGCCGGGTCCATACCATTCGGCCACGGCTTCGGCCGCCCACTGGGCCGACTCGCCGGTGTGACAGTCGTTACAGGCATTCGGCGTCCCCAACGTCACCGAAAGATCCGGTCGCGGGATGCGGAAGCTGTGATCCCTGCGGGGATCCACCACCATATAGGTACGTTCCGCCATATGACAGTTGACGCACTGAGCGCCCGCGCTTTCAACGGGATGGAAATGATGTTCCGGCGAGTCGTAGTTCTTCGCCTCCAACGTCTCGAAACGGTCCACGGCGGCTGCCGGATCATGGCACTGTCCGCACAGGGCGTTGCCCTCTAACCGGAGGTTCAGGCTATGCGGGCTGTGACAGTCGCCGCACACCACGCCCTGCCCATACATGCGGCTCTGCAGAAACGAACCGTAAACGTAGACTTCTCCGAGAATCTGTCCGTCGGCGTGGTAGAGGTCTTCGCGAGCCAGGGTTTCCGGAAGAAAGTGGTCCAGGAACGGCTCTCCAGCACGATCGCCGGCACTCACCTGGCGTCGGCGCGAATGACATGCGGCGCAGGAATCGACCTGGTAGGCGCCATCGGAACCGGCGTAATCGACCGTCAGACCGCGATCGTCTCCGGGCGGGATTTCCCCCGGACGGGTATCGGCCCATTCGACGTGGGCTTCACCGGGCCCGTGACAGGCCTGGCAGCCCACGTCAACGCTATCCCAGCGCGTGTCGTAACTGTCGGTTTCGAGATTGAAATTCTTCTCGAGGTTCGTACTGTGGCACTCCGCGCACATGAAGTTCCAGTTCTGAAGCTGCCCTGTCCAGTGGAGTGGATCGTCCGCGCCGATTCGCTCGTCGGGATAGAGATGGAACCAACGCGCCCGTTCGGTATCCCAGGCCACGCCGAGGGTCTGGAGTCGTCCGCCGGGGAACTCCACCAGGTACTGCTGCAGCGGTTCCACGCCAAAGGTGTACGCAATCTCGAAATCGGCCATCTGCCCGTCCGCGCCTTCGGCATTGACCATGAAGCGGCCGTTTTCGGTGAAGAACCGTGTCGTCACACCGTAGTTGACGAACGCGCTGTCGTTGAAATTGCCCAGGACCGAATCCTGGCCGGCCACCTGCATCGCCAGATCGTGGTGCGAACCGGACCAGTCCCGATACTGTTGGGAGTGACATCCGGCGCAGACGCCTTCATCGACATAGGCAGGCCGGGCCCGAAGCTGAGGGTTGATTCCGGCCTCGGGACTTTCGGGCCCGTCGCCCGTACCGCAACCCCAAGCGACACCGAAAGTGACCGCCAACAGTACTCGAACGTTCCACTTTCGTTTCAACTGCAGTTCTTTTATTCGATGGGTGTCAAACATGACATTGACCGCACCGGCCGCCGCTATTCCAACAACGCCTTCAGCAACGCATCCGGCGTATCCGAGTAGAACTGGATGTTGATCCGCGTTGCCATGTCGTCGGAGAGTTCGAACAATTGCTTTCGTGCCGAGACCGGCATGAGCACGGTGTCGCCGCCTTTGTCGATGGCGGCCTCGACGATGCCGACCGCATTAGCCAGCGGCTCCACGGAGCCACCGAGATTGAGTGCGCCGACCACGATCAGACCGCCCTTGTTGCTCTTCTCAAGGAGTCCGCCACATAGCGCAATCAGAGTCGGCAAGCCGAGGGAGGTTCCGCTACGATCATTGTCCATCGCACGGAGTTGAAGTGAAAACTCGTGCGCGCGCGGGTCCCGGTCGCCAACGAATTCCTTCGCACGAGTGTAAAGGTTCTGCTCCGCATATCGCACGCTTTCGCGGAACGCGGGCGGGACTGGGGAATTCAATATCCTTACACCACTCCCCCTACCCACCGTCACCTCCAAGCGGTAAAGACTGGGCCCGGTTTCGGGTCCACCGGGGCTGATCCCCCAAACCTGTCCGGGAGGCAACGGGTCGAGTTCGATGGCCTCATCGCTGTGGAGTTCAGGCGTCGACACGAATTTCTCGATGCCGTCTTCGCCCATCGCATAACTGAAGTGCGTGTTTCGGAACTCGCTCTTGAACACCCGCTTCTGTTGTTCCTTGACCCGCCGACGGACTTCAAGTGCGACGCGGACCATCTCTTCCAACTCCTCGTCCGGGACGATCATTGCCGGGTCCGGGTACAGCAACTTTAGCAATCCACTCACGGTCTTGTTGGCGGCCGTGATGTCCCGTCCGCTGAGCGCGCCACCATAGTTCACGCGTTCCTGCAGCACGGGGACACGGCTGCCGATGCGGAGGCGGCTCCAGCACTCCGAGAGGAAATCGCTGACCAGGCCGAAATGATCCGTGAAGTGTTCATTTGGATTCAGTTTCGGAAAATCCCAACCGGGCGCGTAGGCATGAATGCGGTCCATAAACGCCGTGTCGTCGCGCATTTGAGGAGGCAAGGGATTCAGCAGGTGTCCGATGCGCTGTTGGTGCTCGACTTCCGCATCGAGGTTGCCCACCATCACGATACCTCCATCGGCGCGGATGCTTTCCTTTCCGCGCGAGAACTCTCCGGACTCCATGTAGCCCTTGAGAATATTTACGCCGTCTTTCTGATCGAAGGATACGCCGGAAATTTCGTCGAAGCTCACGACGTCGTATTGACACACCAAGCCACGCTGGCCGTTGGCATTATTGACGAACATCTTCGCCACCGTGGCCTTGCCGCCGGAGATCAGATGTGCGTAGGGGGAAATCTGCTGGTACAGGTGACTCTTGCCTGTCCCGCGCGGACCCAACTCGACCATGTTGTAGTTCCGCTCAACGAACGGCACCATCCGGATGAGTGCGACCCGTTGGGCCCTTTCCGACAGCGTGGCTGGCTCCAGCCCAATGCTGCGCAGCAATACACGCTTCCATTCGTCGGCGGTGAAGGCGTGACGGCCATGCTGAAGCGTATCGAGCACGTCCGCCTTTGAGAGCTGAATGGCTCGAAGACTGTCTATCGCAAAGGGCCGCCCACCTTTTTCCTGGGCTATGGCGGAGTCATAACTCAACACGACCTCGGCGTAGAAGCCATCGGTAAGCATGCGTTCATGCTGCTTGACCAGACTGTCGTCGATCCGAACATCCTTGATTGCGAGGCTGGGCAGTTCCGCGACGAATGAATCCGTCTTGGCATCCAGCTTCGTCCTGACGATATCGATGAGCTTGATCGATCCCCGATCGCGAGCCCTTGCCTTGAAAAGCTCCTCGTCTCCAGTCTTGACCGTCCGGTCCGCCAACTGCCGTTCGACGACCGCCAACCCTTCCTCGATCTCTTTCTCGTCCGTGCTTGCGCAGTAACGCCCGAGCAGGAATTCGACCACATAGGTCGGAACCGGATATTGGCGGCTATACTTGCGGACCAGATCCTTGCGTACCAAGTAGCCTTCGAACGCGGTTTCCGCCAGACGGTCGAGCGGGTCGAGTTCCACTTTCAATCCTCACCCCCGATGATCGTGGATTGTTTGGCTATCGCATGGCCGCTTGCATCCAGCACCACCACGGCTGCCGGTGTACCCTCCAGCCCGTCATCGGCAACCAGGAGACTCGCGGCGCCGTTGGTGTCCACGTTTCGCGGTCTGCTAACGCTCGATGCCGGATCGTTGACCTTCGTTCGCAAATCCACCGAGAGGCCAGGCTGAGGCGCCTCGATCCGCACGCGACAGCGCATTCCGGCCCATGAGACATCCGCCACTCTTGCCGCCGTCCTGGCCGCGGCTTCCCCAGGGGCAACCCGAATAATCGGTATCAGGGTCTCCTGAAGACTCAATCCACCGTGCGCGTATTCGTAGCCGGCCCCGAAACAGGCGATGCCCGGGGCAACCGCGACTCGTTCATCGGCATTCCAATGCCATCGAACGGTCGGCGTTTCGACCCTGGAACCGCCCTTGATGACTGCGCATCGAGCCCAGCGGCTCTCGGTGAGGTACCTGGGGAGATCGACTTTGGGCAGCCCACCCGGAAGCCAAAGCCAGCCGTGGTCCGTCACCACGCAGATTTCGCTCCACCCGGCATCGAGCAGCGATTCGATGCGTTCGACAAGCAAATCCACCTGGTCTTCGATCCGGCCAGCGAGCTTTCCATGCAGCGAGTGGCCGAGCTTGTCGAGTTCCCCGTTCTCGGTCCAGGCACGACCGGAGACGTCGCCCGTTTCATCTTGGCCGAGATATTGGTAGCCTGCCGAGGCCAGCAGCTTGCGGAACCGGTCCGTGGTCAAGAGTTGGCCCCCATCCATCGTCGACGGGAGAAAGTCCTCTCCAAGAGCCACGCCTTCGATATCTTCAGTCACCGGCGATACCGCCGGCTTGGCGGTGGCCGTGACCGTCGGGAGGCCGGCCCAACGCGTCGACAGGGCCACCGACCGGTCTCCTGCCCGCATGCGCTCCACCAGACGCTGCGACACATCGAACCGAAGCCCATCGGCAAAGAGGATCAACCCACCGGGCTGGACGGTCAAGTCCGCGGGATCCTGGGCGCCGTGACCCGGCAAGGGATCCGTCTCTGCCAGTTTCTGCAGGTGCTCAGCGGCCGACTCCAACCAGGGACGATAGACGGCGTTCAGCGCCCTACCCACGGCCTGGGTGTCGGCAGACGACTTCACCGCGGCCATGCTTGCAAGCGCCGCCGCATCGATCTGCCATGCTCCTTCCAAGTAAAGCTTCGACATTTCAGCCACAGATGCGCCACCGAGCTTGGTGGCCGCGCGCTCGGCAAGTTGTGCCAGATGCGTAAGGGCTTCGGAGAGCGGGGCTCGATCAAGCTTCGCCCAGACCCATCCCCGCCTCGCGCCGTGGGTCTCCTCCAGTTCAAGCAAACGCTCCCGTGCCGCGGATGGAGCGGTATTCTCAAGTGCGAGGAGGGCTTGCCGCAGTTCTTCTTCACCTTTTTCATTGTCCTGAGGCCAGGAGGAAGGTTCCAAAAACAAGTCGCGTGGCCTCGCCTTGCGCAATAGTTCAGGTACCCCCGCGTACAACGCCGGCGATTCGCAGAAACGTTCCCAGACCGATCCCCACGGGCCGTCTCGCTGGCCGAGCAGTTCCGCAGCCGCCAGCACGCCATCCTTGTCCGGGTCGAATTCGAAATCGGCCTTGCAGCGAGACCTGAACGCGCTCCGCCGCCCGTTATTCCAGTCAGCGTCGACTGCCCCCGGATCGCTCAGCCAAAGCAAGAGGTCCCTTGCCGGGTCATCGGAAAACAGCTTGTCAAAATCCTCCGCTTCCAGATGCTTGCCCCTGAGCCGTTCCACCGAGGTTGTCGCCAACTCCGCCAATGCGGTCAACATCGACCGCCGCGTCGTAGCATCGCGCGCCACATCCAGACCAAGACCGCCTTCTTCTGAAACGAGGAATGCCTCGACAGTCCAGTCCCTGCCGTTCTTCTGGGTCCAGCACACACCCCGATACTGAAGTTCCACCAATGGCTTGAGGCTGTCCGGGCACTCCTGGGCCGCCCTGAGTGTCTGTCGGCTGACGCCCGGCAGGTAGACGACAGGCGTCGTTTCTTCCGGGACTTTCTGTGCGTCCAGCGCACCGTCTACCAAACACCGCAGCCAGATCGCCGGACCGGTTCGGTGTTCAGGATCGTAGTCGCCAAGCGTCAGAAGCTGCGGCATCAGGCGGCGAAGTTGCGGGATGATCGGCAACCACTGCGAATCGCAATCGGTCCAGAGGATGGCCGCGGGCTTCTCCACGTCGTTGGGGTTGTATCTGGTTGCCGCGGCCAGAGAAACAATGAGCCTCTCGATAACGGTCTGGTTGCCACCTGAAGTCATCGCACGCTCAACGCCCTTCGTCACCGCGGCCTCTGTGCATGGTGACCTTGAGATGATCCTCCGTGGCCGTGAAATCGGGCTCCGTGCCGTTCTGTTCCTTCAAAAGCGGAATGATCTTGTTGCGCACCCCCATTCCCCGCGCGTCCACGTAGCCGTAGTCTCGCAAGGTCTCGACGATCAGTGGATTGCGAGGCGAACGTTGACCGGCAATCATTTTCTCCACCGTCATCGTGTTCTGGAGTGCGCCGGGGCTCAGAACCTCAAGACGATGGGCATATCGCGCGATTTCGATCTCTTCGTAGCGTGTCCAGTCCCGGTGGGCGAGCGCATTAACAACGGCCTCGCGAATAGCCTCGATGGGATATTGCCAGTGGCGCTCCCGACGCATGGACTCGCCCACTTCGCCGGATTCCTCCGAAACGAACGGTCGCATCGAGTCGGCGAGATTCTCGATCAGACCTTTCTCGGCGATCTCCCGTCTCCCATCCGAAGATTCACCCAATAGAGGAAGGAGCGGACCATCGAGTACTCGGTCGTCCAGCGCGTCGTAAGCTTTGTCGTCACCCGCGAATGCCATCCAGCGGACGCCAGCTTGGCGCAGATGCCGACGCGGCGCGTAGCCGAAAAGAACCAAACCGGCGATCGTGCATAGCGGTGGGCCATCCTGCCGCTCGACCATGAAACCCAAGCCGCACAAACGCTCACCCCATGCTATGTCGGACCTTGGCACTTCATAATCGCGAACAATGCTCGTCAGATAGTCCGCCAGCCTTTCCTTGCTGAGGTCACGCAACGCACTACCCGAGACTGGAAGCAACTCGGCGTGCAGCATGCCACCGACCGCGTACAAACGCGCCTGTTGTTCGCGTGAGGCAAGTTGCGAGGTGCTGCCGACGCGCACGTAGACATCTTCACGATCGTTGTGACGCCTCACATAGGGCTTCGCCGTGCCCTGGCTGATCGTGATGACCGCAACCCGATGGCGTTCGTCAACCTGGACCTCCTCGTAGAACGGGAGAATCATCGGATGCACCTTGCGCCCGAAAACCGTGTCCATGACCCAGCGTTCGAGATCGTCCCGCTGGATGCCGGCGATGGTTCCGTCGTCTTCTACTCCCAGCAGGATTCGACCGCCCTGGAAATTGGCCAACGCCACGACTTCCTTCGCGAGCTGTTCCGGGCGCAGGTCATCGCTCTTGAACTCCACACCGGAGTTTTCGCCGTTCGCGATCAGTTCGAGGAGCTCCGATTTGGTCATTAGTAGTCGAACCCGTATTTTTCTCGACGCTGCGTGAACGCCGCCCGCCCGCCTTCGAGAATTCGGGCCGCATGATCTCGAATCTCAGGGATATCGATAGATCCCTGCATGTCGGGTGGCATTTCGGCTCCATCTTCTGTTGCCGTGCACACGCCGATCCACTCCGCGTCGCCGAAAACCGGAATGTTGGCGTTGTGGGTTGCGAACAGGAACTGGCGTTTCGTTTTCTCAGACCGTAGCTCTTTGACGATCCGCTCCGCGATGAAAGCATTGTCGAGATTGTCTTCCGGCTGATCCATGATCAGCGGATCAGGATTGTCCAGCAGCAGCATGTGCAGGATCGCGGTGCATTGCTGTCCAATGGACAAATTCTTAAGGTCCCGGAAACGCACGGGACCGGAATGAGCAACGTTGAGTTCGATACCCACTTGTTCTTGGAGGTCAATGGCTTCCAATGCATGGAGTTGAGCGGAATCAAGGCTTGTCAGTGTCTCCGCCACCCCGGCAGTCAGCCCCCATTCCTTGTCCAGCAAGGCTTTCTTCCCTTCGCGAATGGCGCCAACCAACCCCATGATCGTAAGTCCTTCGGCGTCATCTACCCATTTGGTCTTTTCCGGACCGACCCCACGAAGACCTCGGAGAAAATCATGCAACGGCTTACGCAACCCATCGGGAACAATGGCAATATGCAACTTGCCTTTGAGCCGCTTGTTGAGTGCTTTGACCGCGCGCTGCTTGGCCGCGGTCCGCTCACTTCGAATGTCCGAAATCTCTCCCAGAAGGTTCCTGCGCGTCTGCCCCAAGTCGTTAACGAGAGCCTCCACCGTTTGCAGCCGAGACCGCGTGGGCTTTATCTCTTCGATCTGTCGCAACAACCGCTGATAGGCCACCCCTACTTCTCGTCCAGTCTTGCCCGCCATCGCTGGCAGATCGGCGAAATCCTTTTCAAGCTGTGCCCCAGACTTCGCCATGGCCTGTTGCAGCTTTCCGACCAGCGGCGTCAACGCCGCTTCGGCGTCGTCGACCGAGGATCGGATTTCGTTCAGTTTTTGCTGCAAAGCCGTCTCCAACTTCTCCAGTATCCGCCTTCCCTCACGAAGTAGGTCGGCGTGCGGCAACTCGTTCAACGCCTTGTCGTTCAAAAATACGAGATCGGGCAATTCTTCCTGGAAGCGTTGTTGCGCGCCACGAACCCGTTCGATCTCCCGTTTCATTCGCGGCTCCAACTGCCGCTCCCTTTCAAGCAGTGGAATCACCTTTAGTTTCTCCTCCAATCCTTGCTCCCGATACTGTTTGACCTGTTCCAGGAGCTTCGGCAGCATGGCGATCCCGACTTCGACCTCGCCCTTCTGTTCCTGCGCTTTTGCAAGCCGCTCGCCGTTCTCGGTCAGTTTGCGCCGCGCGGATTCGAGACGGGGCCGCTGCCCGGTGTCTTGAGGCAGAAAACGGTCCAGAACGTGCGTCAACTCATCGTCGTTCCTCGCCAATTCGTAGATCTCGTTCTGCCCGTAGATCTCGGCTCCCGGGAGGAGGTCCGTACCTGGATGCAAGGACGACTCGTTTCCGTCTTCATCGATCACGCGAGTCGGCTCGCCGTAACGACGAATGACTGTGTAACGTTTCATATTGTTGGCCTTCGAACGCAGTTGGACGATCACCCTGCCGCCTTCGTTGCCAAGATTCTCTCTTACGATCTGGTCGCCCTGCTTCTTCGCATCCTTCGCCTTGTGAGGCAAGTCGAGCGCATATCGGAGGCACTCAAGCAAGGTGGACTTCCCAGTGCCCCGCCCGCCGATGACTGTATCCAGGTGGCCGGAAAGATTCGCCGTGAGCCCATCGAAATACCCGCCTTCTATCCGAACACTGTCTATGCGGCTATAAAAATGGTCCTGCATCTGATCCCCGAGTCGCACCCGCGACTCGGGATCCTTGAACGCCAACAGGAAAGAATCAAAACAGGGGCGGGTCATCTTGATGAAGCTCGACGCACGCGGATCGCTCAGATCGTCGGGTTTGGCGACATCCTTGGCGTTGATTACAGTGATGGGACGTTCGCGCCGGTAGTCAGAATTCTTGTTCTGGATAATCGAATGGTACCGGTCAGGCAGATCTTCGACAGGGCCAGGAATCTGGCCCGCGCGCACCAAGTCATGGCCCTTCCACACATGGACCAGCCCGCCCCCGTCCTGGTTCAATCGGAGCAGACCGTTATTTCCGGTCATGTGGGCGGCATACCACAATCCTCCCCGGTCCTGAATAATCCGCGCGATATCCAGGCAACCGAGCCGTGACGGTGTCACGCGTTCCTCCGGGTCCATCAGGTCCAACTTCCCAAGTACCCGCTGAAGCTCCACAGTCGTGGTACCTTCGGCAAACAGACAAACCATGTGAATCTTTTCAGTGGAGCTGATCTCAAACCCGGGGAAAACCACGATTCCGTGCGGCGACAGCGTGTCGCGGATGAGATCCACGTCTTGGACGCTTCCGTGATCGGCCAAGCCAACGACTTGGATTTCTTCCTGTCGGCACACTTCCAGCAGTTTTTCGGCATAGGATTCGGCATTCAGCCCATGATCCTGCCCCTGGTAGCTTTCGCTGTAACCGTGCGGGTTGACCTGCAAGGCACATTTCCAGAATCGGGCGTGGGTATATTGCGTGTCGGTCACTGTCCTCTCTCCGCATGGTGCTGTAACACGTTATTATCAACGTTGGTCAGATGGATGTCGTTGACGCGTTTCCCATTGAACTCGCTGTCGTTCCAGAACCAGCGGAAAGGTTCCTTGCCGCCGTTCTTGCGCCAGTGGGCGCTCGGTTCGGTCTCTACCATTCACATCAAAGCAAGGACTTCTGATGGTCGCTCAATGCAAACTTCGCAGGATTCTTGGATGTCCGCCGAATCCACCCATCCTGCTCGGCCCGCTCCAGCCACTTGTTGACTTGGCTGGATACTAGATCCAAAGTCGTCGCTACGTCCTTGCGCTTCATCTCACGATTGCCGAAATTGCTTTGCCATTGCCGACGGAACTCGGTGTAGAGCGAGTGCTTTGGATCGGATCCGGGTTCGCTTGCGGTTCGGACGGGCGTGGGTACCACAAACGTCCGTTGCCGCGAACCCGGATCATCGGTTGGGCAGTCCGCAGTAAATTGCTTGAGCAAGCGCTCGACCTTGGTGACATACATCGTCTGGCCATCGATAGTCTTGAAACGCCACGCCCGTACGGCGATCGATTTGGCAATTGGCTTCGGATTCGGCAGAGCGGTCGCCTCGGCTCGTATCGAACCGCCCAGAAACACCTCACACTCTCCCATTGGAGGAAGATCGGACAAGACCGACTGAGGATTCGACACGGGATTGACCGGACTTTGGTTGGCGCCCTCCGGTCCCAGAGCTATGCGGGATGCGATGCGCTGGAGGTATTCCGCATCCTGAACTCGGAGCCAGGGCCGCGGCAGCCATTCGACACCGGAAAGGCATCCCATCAAGCCGCCGGCCATCGCAGCGAGCGTGTCGGTGTCCGCGCCTTTCTCGAAGGCGGCCCTGAGAATCCCCTGCGTCGGCTGTGCCGCATGCCGCGCGGCAAGATACGCGGCTCCGGCCGCGCTGCTGGTTCCCGCACCCTTGGCGCGACCGAAACATCCGAGGTCTTTCAAGACCGCATGGTCATCCGCCAGCGCCCCGGCCTGGAGCCCCTTTCGCGCTTTCTCGAGCAATTCGCGCATTTCCCCAGCCGTCCGCTCCCAGATCGCGCCATACCGTGCGCCCGTGGCCTCATTCGCGGCTTCGAACCACGAGCCTCCATCCCGGCGCGATTTGGGAAACCCGCTCCATTTGGGCGCCGCATCGATCAGCGTATCCAACAACTCGCCGAACCGGAGCGTGCTGCTCCTGCGCACGAGCAACCATGCGGCATAGGCGTATACGATCGCTCCGACAAGAGCGCGCGGATGGCCATGCGTGGCCGACCCGTCGAGAACCACATCATGCATGAGGTCAGCCGTGTTCTCCTGCCCCGAGAGAAACAATGCATGCGGCAGAACCCGCATGGCGACCCCGTTTCCACCGGCCTCGAAGTACTGGCGGACGCCCTCTCTATTCTTCGATTTCCACGGCGGATGACCGCTGGTCCACGCGTTGGCAGCGCGCTTCGTGGCTCCGCCGCCACCACGTTCATACAGCGTCCAGAGGGGAAGCTCTACCCGAGTAAGCGCTTTCCACCATGCCGAGCCATGATTCGTCCTGCTACGCGCGACCGCGAGGGTGAGTTGCGTATCGTCGCTGTAGTCTCCGGGGTGGATGACTTCCTCGTAGGGTTGGAAACGTCCGCCGCTACGCCGCGTCCACTCCTCGAACTCGACATGCGCAACCGTGTTAGCGGAATTGATCTGGACGTTTCGCGGTATTTCCTGTGGCCAGCCCAACGCGTCGCCGGCGGCGAGCGCAAGGAAGGCGCCCTCGGCTTTGGCAAGCGGCAAGATCGGGGCGCGTGCCTGGCTTTCGTTGCTATCCCGCATTGGCCGCTCCTCCTTGATACTCGCGCTCGACTGGAACTCGTCCGGCGCGGAGCAGTCCACTGAGCCTGTTCGGATCGTAGAATTCGGGAACGACCACGATTGGGGGCGATGGCTGACCCATGAGGCCCAACCGTGACACCTCCAGTCTGGCCTGCAGTTCATTGTAAACGGCCATGCCCATCACGTCTTGCCTTTGGATCCGGTCGGGAATCAACACCTCGGCCTGCTCATCGGTAGGCAGGAAGGGGGGATGACTTGAACCGCGCTCGAACGTGCGACCCCCGGCCCCCTGAACCGTCTCTGCAAACAACGCTTCGAACGCATGAACACCCTCGCCTACCAACCTCCCGTGCATGGCCGCAGCATTGCGCGGGGAAAACTTCGTGCCAGTACGCCACAGGTAAAAAGGATCAATCAAGAGAACGACCCATTCTTGGAACAGCGGTTCCTGGCCACGAGCGGTTCTGAAATACCAGGCGTTCGGGTACTGGATCGAGCAGCACACGTGGTCGGGATAACCGTCCAGACGCTCCAAGTCCGTCGGATTGAATGTCGCCTTCTCGTCGTCTCCAAGATGCCGCGAGGCGAGTATCCCCTGGAGGCCAGCGGCAATATGCCCGAGATTTCGAGAGGGCGTGAAATGGCAGAGTCGCGTGATGCCTCGGCGGGCCGCGCTACCTCGTATCGAACCAGTCGTCCCGCTCATCGCTGATACAGCCCCCCATCGCTCGGCAGGAGCGGTGTCACTCGCCCACTGTATGTCATCACCAAAGTCGATCTGGCTCGCGTGATCCCGACGTAAAGGAGACGGGAATCGCGCGCAGCAGCTTCCTGATCTCCCAAATGTTGGACGTCAGGGGGATGGGGCCAGCGTTCTTCCGACAGGAATGGCAGGAACACCGTATCGAACTCCAGCCCCTTGGCCGCGTGATACGTGCCATAGAAAAGGCCGGGGCCGCTCGGCCACTGATCCAAGTCACCATGGAGTCGAGTAGCCCGGTCTCGAAGATCCCGGGGTATGGTTCCCTCTTGATCTCGTGTCCTGAACAGAATGGCAACGGAACCCGTCTCGGCGAGTTTGACTGCCCTCGAAACCGCAAACGCTTGCTCCGCGGACTCGTGGGACAGTTCAACGAGTGACGGAAGCGGTCCGTCGGCGGTCGGGGCGGTCGGCTCGACCAGGTCCGGGTCGTCCGAAAAGGCCGGCAGATCCGCAAGTGCGAGGGCGAGTTGGGCAATCTGCTTCGTGTTGCGGTAGTTCTCCTTGAATTTCCACATGCGCGGTGCATCAAGTCCGGCACTCCGCCAGGACATCCGGTGACCGTATATCTGCTGGGCGATGTCGCCGAAGAAAGTGAGGCTTCCGTCATCCGGGATAGCGGCTGCAAGCGAGCGCAGCATCTCGGGTGAGAAGTCCTGTCCTTCATCAATGACTACGTGGCGATAACGTCGTTCTAACTCGTCGGTTTGAAGCTCGTCGAGCACGGCGGTGGCAAGGTCGCTCCAGTCGTAGGATTTACCGCCGAGTTGCCGATGATCCAAGTATCGGGTGTAGAGGTTGAACAACTCGGGGCGTTCAGTCCTCGTGACTCGCGATGCCGCTCGACCGATGCGTTCGGTTGTAACGTAGTCCCGCTCGTTCGCGATGCCATGTCCCTGTATCCACTGGAATTCCTCGTCGAAAAACTCTTTGGGACGTTGCAGTATCGAACTCTGCCGCCTATCGGCCTGTGCCTCGGTCATTGCGAGACGGATGAAGCCCAACCGTTCCTGGGGGTTACAGATACTTCTATTTGGTAGCCTGCTTCGAGAAGACAAGTATCCTCGCGCGAACAGATGATAGTTTTCGACAAAGACCGGTTGCCGTATGGTCCCAGCCAGACGTTTCATGTATGTGACCAGACACCGGTTGAACGTCACCAACAGCGTGCGCCCTCCGTGGTCGGTAGCCGGATCGGCCAGATAGAGGGATCGGAGAATGGCCAGTGTCGTCTTGCCGCTGCCAGCGGTACCGAGGACCACGGTATGTCCATCGGCGGGAAGGTATAAGACTTCTCGTTGTCGCCCGACGGGTCTCGGTAGCGACATAGCCGTCATAAATCGACCTCGACCGTCCTGCGCGAACGAGCGGCGCGTTTGGCGGCGTTCGTGTAGTGCAGGTCGTTCCAACGATTGCCGTCGAAGTCGCGGCCGCCGAGAAAATCCGTGCGCTCGACTCGTGTGCCGCCATCGGGGCAACTCCAAAACCATGGATAATTCTCCCTTGGACGAAGCTCGGGAACTTCTGCAGGTTCGGTTTCCTGGTCCGCATCGTGCAACAAGCGCGGCTTCCACCGCTTGCCGGGCTTCTGCGCCTCCTTCCCGCGGTCTTTCTTCCAATGGATTTTCGGTTTGGTACGCAGGACTCCGGTGCCCTTTTTTCCGCCGGGAATGTCGTCGGCCATGAAGGGACGGATGTTGAGGCGGACACCGTCGTTGACGTCCGGCGCCCAACCAACAGGCTGCTCTTCAATGGGCTTCCAACGCACGAAGATATCGAAGGGCGGTTCGCCCTCGAGGATGGCGGCGAGGCGCTTCTGTAGCTCCAGCGCCGCGGCCAGCCGGTCTTCCGCGCCGCCTTCCCCACGCCGCACACCATCCTGCTGGCGGGTAATCCAGTCGCCGAGATAGCTGTAGGTCAGGGATTCCAGGAGCCGCCGGCCCTTGCCGTCTTCCTCGGCCAGTTTGTGGTAGCTGACCAGCGCGTGGAATCCGTCGCTGCGGCGGCCATCCCAGATGTGCCAGACGAACGGGCGGTGGTGGAACAGCTTGCAGTGCAGGTCGAAGAAATGGTCGCGTAGCCAGTCGTCGAGAGTCGGGCTGCCCGCTTCGGCGAGCAACTTGGTGAGCATGTCGTCGTCCCAAGCATCGCCGAAAGCGGCGGCCAGCAAGGACAGCAAGCGATCCGCGGCGGGCGGCTCGCCCCGTACCGGCGGGATGCAGACAATACCGTCCTCGTCGGCCCGGGCAAGCAAGATCTCACATCGCCGCACCCACTCGCGTTGCTCATCTGCCAATTCCATTTGAGCGTCCTGCTCCGCCGGCCAGCGATAACCGAGGAGGCGTGCGACGGCGACCTGCAGCACGGTGGTATCGGTGCGAGGCTTTCCATGCGCGGTCCGCTTTGTCGTCTCGTCCCAGACCACCGAGCCGCGGGGGTGGCCGTGGAAGATCCATTGGGTGGGGTCGTCGGAGTAGGGTTCGGGGAGGCCATTGGGAAATCGTTTCCTCCCGACCTTCACCCATTGGTCAAGATCGAACTCAAACTTTTCAAAGTAACCGTTGTCGATACTTAATGATTGATTTGTAGCATGGGCTACATTCCGCAACTGATCCGAAAGCGCAAACGCTGCGATAGCAACAACGTGACTTTCCTTTCGAGGGATGAGAACGGGAATCAAGCTATGGTAGTAATCGCCACAATAGAGAGCGGCGTACAAAGAACCTACGCGGTCGATCGCAACGCCTCGCCTGCCCCAAGCTTCTCGTCCTCTGAGCGCACCGAAGTCAAACTCGCCTCTCAGGATTCGCGCATCAATAAGACTCTCTCGTCCCCCAAACAGCCCGTTTCCTCTGCTTGGCCCTTGGAGTCTGGTCCAAGTCCCCAAGCCGGTAGGGTAAAGCCCAAACTCCCAGAATTGCCGTTTCAACCTGGGATCATCTCCCGTTGTTAATCCTTGAAAACAATTCGCATAGTCTCGCATATGGCCCGTCCCTGAGGGGACTTGCAACGTGATAGTCGCATCCGGATTCTTCAACTGCCGCGCCTGCTCGACGCCTTTGAGTTCCGCCATCGGCAGCCGCGCCTCTTTCTCGACGGCGGTGCGTGAGTCAGATACGTCCAGGCCGTACAACGTGTTGGCTCCCGTTCCTGAGCCCGACAGTCCGCCCGAATTGCCGGCGGGATTGCCGCGGCTCAGAGTGATCAGGATCGTATTGACAACCTCTCCAGTGATGGTTTCAAAGGCGCCCGGCCCCAACCGGGCGAGCAAGTGCCACGTCTCCGCCTTCAGCAGCTTTTCCCGCAACTTCCGGTAGGTGGTGAGAAACAACCAGTTCTGCGGCAACACCAGGCTGGCGGTTCCGCCTTTCGTGCACAGATTCAGGCAGCGCTCCAGGAACACAGTGGCCAAGTCGTTCTTTGCGGCGGGGTAATGCCGTGCGCAGAAGGCCCGTAGCGTTTCGCCCTGCCTACCGCGGGCAAGGTAGGGTACGTTGGTGATCACCAGGTGGTAGCGTTCGGCCAGCAGATCCGCTGCGCGTGCCATCCCCTGCGCAGCCACAACGCGCTCGGTCTGCTCATCGCCAATTCGCTCGTGTTCGAGCACGACGGCGAACAGTTTCCTCGCCGACTCGTAATCGCGTTGGTAGAGAGTGGCCTCGATAACGCGTGGGTCAATGAGCGAACCCAGCACCGGCGCCTGTTCGAACAGATCGTGAAGCGCTTCCAGGCTGTCGCGAAGCTGCGCCGAGAGCAGGTTGTCATCGACACCGAACAGGTCGCGATTCGGCGGCAACCCGCCGGCGGCGGCAGCCGGTTCGGACAGCGCCGCCCATTCTTCCTTCGTCGCGTTGGGGGCCAATCCGGAGCAGGCGAGGTTGAGTTCCGGCAGCGGTCGATACCCCTCGGCGCCTGGATACGTCCATGCGGCAAGCGCGAGAGCGAAAGCCGCGAGTTCCACGCAACGCGGGTCCAGTTCAAGTCCGTGCAGGTTCTCCCGCAACACCGCATCCACCGCCTCGGGGGCGGCAAGGCCGTCAAGCGCCACACGTACAGGCACCAGCATCAGCAATGCCGCCACCAGGAAATGCCCGGAACCGCAGCAGGGGTCCAGCAGGCGGAACTCTGAAAGATCGTCAGGCCAAGCCCCAAAACTGCCCGTCGCAGGCGTAGCCCTTTCAGTCTTGCGCAGGTAAGTGAGATCGACGGGACAAGGCTTGCCAGGATGCCGGGTCACCCACCACGCGCCAAGCGAGTTTTGGAGCAGGAACTGCACCATGTATGGTTCGGTGAAAAGCTGTGTCACCGTAGGCAACTCGTCCGCCCCGATCCTGACCTCGGAGCGGTTGACCTCGTCCTTCTTCCTGGACTGCCAGAATTGATAAACCCAACCGAGAGAGTCCGTCGCCGTGAACACATCTTCTGGCAGGCCTTCGACCAGTTTTTCCAGCTTCAGGCGGTGTTCCGGTGCGAACCGAACCTTCAAGGCGGGATGATCGGGCCGGAACACCTGCGGCAGCATCCGGTGGGCAAACCGTGCCGCAAGCGCCCACTTGTTGACGCCCTCGTCTTCGGCCAACTCCTCGCATTCGTCCAGTGTGATCGCAATACCCATCTCAGGTTCGATGAGCAAATGGTTCTCGGCAAGGAATCGCGCGAACAGCATGCCATGCCAATGCTCGTAGGCGCATTCATGCACCAAGTGGTCGATTGCCTGGGTTCCAGAGCGCGCATCCCGCCGATCTCCGAGTTGCCGGGCGTGTGCCCGTAGCCACCGGCGCAGCGAGCGCTGTTCCGGCGTCATGTGCCCGTAGGGCTCGTGGTACTGCACGGCGAGCGCTTTCAGCGCCGCGCGAGCGCCGGTCTCCGCCACGTCCCGAGCTTCAATCACCGTTCGCTCGAGCAATCGGCGCAGACTGGACGACAACGTCTTCATGAAATTCCGGCTTTCTTGAACGGCGAGCGCGGCAACCCCGATTGACGAAAGATAACCATCAGAGTTCCCATCCGTAGTTCCTTACGGTCGGGAACCGGAACGGTGATCGTTTGGCCTTCTCCCACTCTCTGGATCACGACGTGGCTGCCCCGGCGTCTGACTTCGAAAAAAAAGGCTCGCTTTGCATGTATCCCGCAGGCTTGTTGGCCCGAAAGAACTCCCAACCTACCCAAGGGTCACCGCTACGCGCGTCACGAAGACTTCAACCTGCAAACGCCGCTGAATCTCCCCCGCCCAAGCTGATTCGAAAAACAACTCACGCGATTCCTTCAGGTTATCCCGCGCCTCCCATACCGTCGCGCCCCGGCTGGTAATGTCCACTTCCGGACAAAGAGCAACGTAACCATCGCCCTCACGTTTAATGACTGTCGTCATTTGTCTGATCATCGCGATTTCCTTTCTGTTCGGGCCGCGGACCCTGATTTGTTTGGGCGCTCCCCCCGGTATCTGTCGGACTATCTTTTTTTGTCCGTCCCGACAGTGCGTCTGCCGCCTTGCGAAGACGCAACAGGATCGTCTCAGACGAAAATCCTGACAGGAAACCGAACAATGTTCCCGCTGCGATAGTGTCGGGCTTGAAGAACGCGAAGGCCGTCACGGCGATCAGAGGGGCCGTAAACATCTGCATAATCTGAAAGACGACCAGTTCCCGCGCGCGGATCGCGTTTATGGGCGGCGCCTTGTCAGTATCGTTGCCATTAACTTGAGCTGCTGCTTGTTTTTGGTACTCCGGCACTCGTCGAATCATGCTGACCGCACCACCCATCAAAGCCAATAGCACAATGTAGAGGGGAACCGCGAGCCCGCCCTCAATCACGACTAAACTTGCGATGCCGTCGGCATCCTCAGAGTTGCCGTTCGTTGGGGCGTTCGGTTCCACGGCCCGCGGGATCGATATGCTGCTGCCGATGTGAAGAAACCACTGCGTTTCCTGTTCTTGGTCCGTGGCGCAGTCGTTGGCGCGGCAACCGACCACAATGCCAGCGGGGAATGACGTTTCGGATGAGTTGTTGACGGAAACGAAAAACGGCGCCGCACACACCCCCAAGGCTGTGAACATAAAGATATATCCATAAATGAAGACAGCGCGTAGTTGGGGTGCCGTTGACGCATGGTCATTGTCGGAACGTCTGGGCGCCATGTCTCGCGTAAAGGTGCAAATGAAGTGCCCTGTACTAAAAAGTACGAGCAGAGCCAGGATCGTGGTGATTAACAACAGCAGACCGGGCGGGACATTTAGCTGAACGACGAGTGAACGGTGGATAATCACCACGAGCACAGCGACAGCAAGCAATGCCGCCGGAACAAAAGCCATCCCCTCGATGTATTTGAAACACTGTTCTTTTGCGTTCCTTAGAAGTCCTTGCGTCATCTTAGGGCACCTCAACTAATGGCGATGGGGCCTTGTTCGACCTGCTCCAGCAAGTCCCGCTCGGTCGTCTCGACCCACATCTTGACATCCTCTGGCGTGCATAGGGCGGGACTGCGGAGTTTTACATGGCGAATTTTCGGCTCGACCAGTCGGTCCGCCTGGACCCGCGCATCCGCGAACAACTGGGGCAGGGCGGCCGTTCGGGTCCTCCACGCTTCAAGAGAAATCCGTTCCAGGGAGTCCAGCGCTTCCTGTTCGGTACCGGTCGTACCTTTCGAGATCTTTTCGATATGCAGCGCCTTCAGAATGCGATCGCGATCCGCCGAATCGATCTTCTGCCAACTCTCGACGGCCTCCAGGCGCTGCCACTCCTCGTCGTAGATTTCGGCGTAGTGTTTCTCCGCTTGCGCAAGTGTCGAGCGTAGCGCACCCGCAAGTGCCTTGGCGAGATCGGGTACGGGATCTGTTGCGTCCAGCAGGCTGCGGTTGGCAGCGATGGCATCGATCTGCGGCCGGATTACCTTCAACGCGTCCAGCCCCTCGGCATGACGTGCCAGTACAAGCAAGCGCTGGTAGGCTGGCATGCGCTTCCCGCTCAAATCGCCCGCCTCCGTCCAATCCTTGATGTTGTTTACGAGTTCGTCGTGCCGATTCAGGATGCCAACCAACTGTTCGTTGCCGACAAGAGACTGCAGGTCCAACAAATTGCCGGTATCGGGGCGGTCCGGAAGCGGCGGGGCACCACCGGCGTCATGAGCCAGTTCGCCAAGCCTGGCCAGGAATCTTGCAGCCGTGGCGGCTTCTTCGTTCGGTCTGCAGACGACTCCGGCTGTCTGGAACAGCTTGCGCACCTTCAGGCGCTGGCGCGTGTCGATGGTCGCGCTCTCCACACGGAATTCAGAAACCGCCGCCTTCGCCTGGTCGAGTTGACCGGGCTCAAGCTGGATCCCGTTGGCGATGGCCCGCAGATGCCCGGTTCCGAACAGGCCGATAAGTGCGGCATCGATCGCGTCCCGCGGCCATCCGTAGGGCGGGTCCGAAAAATGCGAGCGCACATCCCTGCCTTTCTTGCCAGAACCGACAAAGGACAGTACGGATGAGCAGACCGGGTGATCTTCGGTCTTGCCCGTGTAGTCCAGCACCTCCAGCGGGTGTTCGGCACCCCTGCGGGCTCGTTCGATGACTTTGGGCCATCGGTGATCGTCGGCGTCCCTGAAGTCGTAAAAGAGCCGGTCGAGAGAAGAGTCAGCCGCTTCCCTGACCTTATCGACCAGTGTTGACTCCAACCGCTCGGCCCCACCGCCCTGAAACACCTTCGCGCCATCGATAATCTCGGCCACCAGTGAATCTAAACCATTGATCTCCTCGGTCAGCCGCGTCTCCATGCCTTGGCGGGCTTCAATGCCCTCGCGACCCGACGGTACACCCTTGTATTCCAGCGTGTCTTTGGCCGCGCTCCGGGAAGCAATGGTGCGGAGCAGCGCATCGGCGCGGGACTTCGGTACAAAGACATGGATGACTGGGCTGTCCGCTCCTGCCGCTCGCGCATCGGAGATCACGAGCCTCTCCTCCGCGCCCCAACCATCGCGGACCCACACCGGGATGTCGCGAACGGTCCCCTGCGGCGGTTCGCCCCCAACGTGAAGCGTCAGCTTTCTGGGCTCCCTGCACTGGCCATGCAGCAGCTTTACGGCGCCTATCGCTTCCTGAATGGCAGAGCCGAGAAGCTGAGCGCGCTTGCTGCTCATGCGGAAGGGATCATTGACAAGCCTGTCTCGCCGATTGCGGAACTCCGCTTCCCACTCGCTGCTTTCGCGCGTCTGCAGGCTGTATTCGTTGTCCAGCTTCATCAACGTGCCGGTGGCAACCATCTCTTCCAACAGATTCGAAAGCTGGCCCCGCAGAGCGGCCCCATCCTTGGCCAGATCCTTCACCAGTAAATCCGCAAGGGTTTCAGCCGTGGCGCGAACGCCAATGTCAACGCCAGCTTCCCGAGGCAGTTTGCGGATCAGAAAGACCAGGGCGCAGAGGCGGGATTTGAGTTGCCCCTCGGGCGTGCCGTCGTCCTGCGCGACGATGGTCTCGTTGACCTCGCGCAGCAGCACGCCGGATTGCAGAAGACTGGCCGATTGTTCCTCAAATAGAAAATCCGCCGGGACAACCGTTCCAATCGGATCATCGGCCGTGAGCCGGATGGCGTCATAGACAATTCGAAGCTGTGTGCGAAGTTGCCCTGCCGTGCCCGCGCGATCGACCGCGCGCAACGAATGTTCCCAGAAACGCCGCCGCACGGGCAGTAACGGGTAGTCCTCCACGAGGATGGACTTGTCCTCACTGCGAGGTCCAATCCCGGTACCGGCCAGATGGCGGTCGAGTTCACCCGCGTTGCCGTCCAGAGTCGATTTCACGTCGTTGACGCGGTCCGGGCGCTTGGCCAATACGACTCGCCGAGTGACCGTTTCGACATCCGCGTCGGAGAGTTCGACGTTGACCGTGAATCGGCCCTGCAGGCGTTGCAGAGCGGGTGTGCCGGACAAGGCCGTTTGACCCGTACCGAGGAAGAGCACGCGGTCGCCGAATCGTTTGCTGCAAGCCTCTACCACCTCCTGCACGACGTAGGACCGGCTCGTATCGTCGCCGATATACTGCTGCACTTCGTCGAGAACAATAACGGTGCAAGGCATCTCGCCATTGAACGCCAGGGTGTCTTGCAAGGTGCTCGTAAACTCGTCCGTTGTAATGTCCCTGGGCTTCGGAAACTGGGCACGCAATGCGGCCTTCGCTTCCTGTTCGTTGGCGGCGAAGTTCGTGCCGGATGCGAGCAACGCCCTGGCAATGAGAGGACTGACGTACAGGTCGTTCAGTTCGCGTCGAAACTCCCGGCCTTCCGCTTCCACTGCTGCGCAGACGGGGTCATAAATGTCGTTCTTCTTCAGCCAGAGGCAGAAGCGCGCCTGGGGGCAGCTTTCAGGGAGATCCGCGGATTTGAACACGATTCCGAGAAGCGCGAGCCGAACGCTGTCGCCAGCACCGGCGCCAAGTGTTCCAGCCGCGGCGTGTAGGCCCTGCCCCTGCTTTCCCAGGATGGAAATCTCTTTCAACGGATCTTGCACGTCGTTCGGCAATCGCGCCAAACCGCGTGCGGTAGCGCCGTCTTCAGGGAAGGTGTAATCCGTCCACAGAAAGCGCAGCATCTTCGCCAGATGCGATTTCCCGCTGCCAAAAAATCCGCTGACCCAGGCCGCCGGCTGCTCGGGCTGGCCCTGATTACCGACGTAGGAATCGAGAATGCGAACAAGTCCGCGCCGATATTCCCCTTCGCAGACGAAGTGCTCGATTTCGAAGCGTAGCGTACGGCGCTCGTCATCGGTCAAGGCGTCGGTCATCGTCGCCACGCCGTTGTTCAGCAAGGTGATCGTCCTGGGATCTCTTTGGTAGATGTCCCGGTTCTTCATGCCTCGTACACTCCTCGATCTTCTTGTAAGGTGATCGGGATTGCGAGGTAGTTCCACCCATCCCGTGCGTCCATCAACCGATAGTTGCTGTTTTCGTGCTCCCCAGGGAAGAACACCACCACGCGACCTCTGATATCCTGCTCGATCTTCTTCATGAGATCGGACACGCGGACGAAACCGAACAGCGAGGCAATTCCGAAGACACCCACCACTGCCTTATCGTCCGCTTCCGCCGCCATCAGCGCTTCCCAGACCCGGCTGGCGACATGCTCCAGGAAGTCCTCTTCCAGCTTGAGGGCGAGGTCTTCCGGAAACTCAAAGTAACTGTCACGGTACTCCGCATTGGCCATCCATTCGGCGAAGACTCTGGTCAGGTCGCATTCGACCCAGCCATGACCCGCCTCGGCGGTGGCCAAGGCGAACAAGTCCTTGTGTGCCCGGAGCCGTCGCTCATCGGTTTTGTCATAAACGACGAAGATGGCCCGTTGCGCTCCGGCCAGGCCTTTCTGCCACGGCAACGCGATATAGCTCTTGTAGCGCTCAGCCAACCTGTCGATACGACCCATCAATCCACTCCCGTTCCTTCTCGGTGAACAGTGCCCGAAACGACACATCGATTATCGAACCGGACTGTTTGAGATCGAGCAGCCCGAGCCGCCTTGCATCGACGGCAAGGTCGATCAGTGCGTCGGGACCTACATCGAGTATGGCGGTCCATGGTGTCTCGAACAGCATGCGTCCACGGCGGCCCACCGCGTATCCTAACAGCAAAACGAATGTCGCTGCGGCAGGGGTCGGTTGAATGCGTTGCCTGGTTTTTCGCTCCCTACCGCGCAAGTGGCCCGACTGCGTCCACGATGAAGACGCGTTGCGAACGACCTTGTCGAGCGTCGCTTCGTTGAGGCGATCGCCGACTGCATCGGAGAGCGCCTCCTTCATCGATTGGCGAGCGAACTCGTGACCGAAGGGCGTCCGGATAACGGAGGTAGCGGATGCCCGCAGCAGGGGGTCCCGCGCGAGAGCGAGCGACAACCCCAAGAGCGGCCGGCTGGTTGGGTATCGACCCCAAAGGTCCCGTAGTACCCTGAACAGTGTCAGTCGAGCATCGAGTCCATAGAGTTCCGTCAGGCGTTGTAACGAGATTTTCCGTGTCGCCGCCGTCCGCTTGCCCAAACAATTTTCCTCTATGACCGCCTTGGCATAGCCCTCGCGGGCCGTCTCACCGGGTGCCGCATCCAGAAGATGCGAAAGCTCGACGAGCATGATCGTGCGGCTGTTATGGGTCCCCCGATCGCCTGAACGGAACCCCCAGGACATGGCCCGATTGCCCGCAAGTCCGGCAATCCCCGCTTCAAAGTTCAGATCGGAAATCGTGACCATTGGCCGTACTGTAGCAGCATAACTAAAAGGCGATGACCGGAAGGGCTTCTGTCGCAAACCGGAGTACTTGGCGTGCCAAACCGTACTTTCTCATGGACAGCCCGATTGCCGGACAGACTTCCGGAAACCGCATCGTATTGCGAGAGGCTTCGGCGAGAGCCGGGTCGACGACCTCTTCCGAAGTCCAGGCGCGGGCGGGGATAAATCGGAAGCACGTCATTTTTTCTCGATCTCAGTTCGGGTCCTCGGCTAGAGTTGCCAAATGATGAAACTCCCACCGTATTGTTTCCTGATCCCGCTGAGCCTGGCAATTACCGCCGCACCGGGTTTCGGCGCCGTCCAACTTGTGCCCTGCGCGAACAAATCCGTCGTTGCCGGTGCCGTGCGCACACAGGGAGATGTTCAGGCGTTCGTTCAATGCGCCTATGAGCATGTCCTGGAAGTGGGGTTTGCCGAGGCCCAGCGGGCCTTCAACGAGGACGCGCGTTGGAAAAGCGGCCCGACCTATGTCTTCGTCGACGAAGTAACCACCGACACCGAGGCCGCTCGGGCGTTCATCTTCCCACCCGACCCGTCGAGAGAAGGAGCGCCGTGGGGACCGCTGATCGACGCATTCGGCAACTACTACTCGGAACTGTATCGTTTCATGACCACCTTCGAGGAGGGCTGGATCTACTACGCTTTCGGAAATCCAGCCACGGGCCGGGATGAGCCAAAGGCATCCTACGTCAAGCGCATTGAATGGGACGGTACGCCCGCCGCGATCGGCGCCGGGATCTACCGCCGCGATATTCCCGGCACGTGCGAGGTGGACGAAGTCAACGCAAGGGGGCTCGAAGCCTCGCCGTCGCCCGAGAGGCTGCAGGAATTTGTCCGTTGCGCCGGGATGGAAATTGAATCGAAGGGATACTTTGCCTCCCAGGCGCTGTCCACCGATCCGCGATGGACGAGCAACTCGATCTACGTGTTCGGTCTGGACATGTACGGCAACACGTTGTTCAGCGGCGATCCCTACAGCCGGTGGTTCGGCGTTTTTTCGCGAACTCCCGAGTTGAACGCGCGGATGGACGGACCCTTTGCCGGCCGGGACGTGATCGGGGTCGGGAACGCGTTCGGCGAATCCTTCCTTTACTATTCGACGCTCAATCCGGCCACGGGGAAGTCGGAACGCAAGGTCACGTTTGTCAAGAGAGTGCTGACCTATGGCCTGCCCATCCTGGTCGGCGCCGGCTATTATCTGGACGTTGTCGAATGATGACGCGTCGACTGCCGTGTTTCCTGATCCCCCTGAGCTTGGCGATGGCCGCCGCCGAGGCTTTTGGCGCCGTCCAACCTGTGCCGTGCGCGGAGAAATCCATCGTTGCCAGCGCCGTCCGCACGCCCGAAGACGTTGAGGCGTTCGTTCAATGCGCCTACGAGTATCTTCAGGACATGGGCTTCGCGGAGGCCCGGCGGGCCTTTCACGAGGATGCGCGTTGGAGGAGCGGTCCAATCTATATCTTTGTCGACGAATCGACACCGATGTCCGGGGCGGCCCGGTCGCTTGTGTTTCCCCCCGATCCGTCGAGGGAAGGCTTGCCCTGGGGGCCGCTGGTCGACGATTTCGCGAGCGATCTGGCCGTTGAAGCGCATCGTGTCGTGAGCGGCTTCGGCGAGGGTTGGTTCTACTACGGGTTCACCAATCCAGCGACGGGCCGGGCCGAGCCGAAGGCATCCTACGTCAAGAGCATCGATTGGGAGGGGATCCCGGCCGTGATCGGCGCTGGGCTTTACCGCCGCGATATTCCCGCCACCTGCCAGGCGGACGAGGTCAACGCCATGGGGCTCGAGGCCTCGCCCTCCAGCCAGAAGCTGCAGGAATTTGTCCGTTGCGCCGCGATGGAGATTGAATCGAAGGGATACTTCGCCTCCCAGGCTCTGTCCACCGATTCGCGATGGACGAGCAACTCGATCTACGTGTTCGGACTGGATATGTATGGAAATACGCTGTTCAGCGGCGATCCCTACAGCAGGTGGTTCGGCGTCTTTTCGCGGGCTTCCGAGTTGAACGCCCGTCTGGACGGACCCTTCGCCGGCCGGGACGTCATCGGCGTTGCGGACGCGTTCGGCGAAACCTTCCTGTACTACTCGACGCTTAATCCCGCCACGGGCAAGTCGGAACGCAAGGTGACGTTCGTCAAGAGAGTGCTGACCTATGGCCTGCCCATCCTGGTCGGCGCGGGCTACTATCTGGACGAGAGTCCATAGCCCGGGGATAAAGCAGCCTCCTCCTGGATTGCAACCGGCCCTTGTGGCGCCCGCACGTTCGCGATCTTTGCCAGCAACGGGCTACGGCAAAGCGAAGACAAAGAGATTGGCGCTGGCGCCCTGCCGCAGTTCGGGCGTCAGCCCCGTAACCGTCCGCGCGACCAACGAAAAACCTGTCGACACGGCAACGTACTGCTTTCCATCGACGGCAAAGGTCACCGGGAAACCGCTGACCGGAGAACCGAGGTTGATTTCCCACAGCACTTCGCCGGTTTCATCATCGAAGGCCCTGAAACGTCCGTTGGCGTCGCCGCCGAACACCAGTCCCCCGCCGGTGGCGGCCAGGGACAACGCGCCGGCGCGCTGCTGGCGTTCCCACACGGTCTCGCCGGTTTCCGCCGATATCGCCATAACCGTGCCCACGTTGTCGGCGCCGGCGGCGAGTTCCTGCCTCATGCGAATTCCGTAAACGGCGCTGGGATCGCGTTGGTCGGTGGTGGTGGTCGCCATCATGCAGAGGTTCTGCATCGGGAAATACATGGTGTTGGTGCGAGGGCTGTACGCCCCGGCCGGCCAGTTCTTTCCCCCGGTGCTGCCGGGGCAAACCAGATGCGCCTGGTCGATCCGGTCGAAAAGAACACGTTCATTCACCACGACGGCGCCCGTCGCCGGGTCAATCTCGCTGATCACGTTCTGCATCACCGTTGGACGTGCCCACAGGAATTCCCCGGTCTCCCGGTCGAGCGTATAGACGATGCCGGTCTTGCCGGGAATGCCGGTCAACACCTTCCGTTCTTCGCCGGGCGTCAGATCGGGATTGATCCAGGCCACTTCGCCGGGGTCGGGCGTCACGGCGGTGTCCACAAGCAGACGTTCGAACGGATGGTCCAGATCCCAGTGGTCCACCAGATGCTGGTAGAACCACACGATCTCACCGGTGTCGGCGTCGAGGGCCAGGGTGGAGTTGTGATACAGGTGCTGCTCGCCGTTGCCCCCCAGGATGAACTTGGGAGCGGGAATCGTCACCGATGTTCCGATGTAGATCAGGTTGAGTTCGGGGTCGTAGCTGGGAACCATCCATGTGCCGATGTGCCACCGTTGCTCATACGGCACGCCGCCCCAGGTTTCGTCGCCCGGTTCGCCCGGACGCGGAATGGTACTGGTCCGCCAGACTTCCCTGCCGGTCGCCGCATCGTGCGCGGTGACGATGCAGGCTTCCTGACCGCCCGCGGGTTGACATTGACGTCCGGCGATAATCTTGCCGTTGGCAATGATCGGGCCGGAACTGGCGTTGGCCGAGACGCCGGGGTCGAGCACCTCGGTTTCCCAAACCATTTCGCCGGTTTCCGTGCTGATCGCGAACACGTGATTGTCACCGCTTGTATCGATGATCGTATTGCCGTAGATGGCCAGATTCCGGTTGGTGCCTCTGCGGGTCCGCTCCCCGAGGTCGCGCTGGTGCTCCCAAATCAGGTCGCCGGTCGCGGCGTCGAATGCCTGGATGAAATCGCCGGGATTCGGCATGAAGAGCACGCCATCGTGGACCAGCGGCGTGCCTTCATGGTTGTTGCCCTCGCCCAGACCGTGCGTCCATACCAGCCGCAACTGTCCGACGTTACCGCGGTCGATCTCATCGAGCGGACTGTAACCCCACCCGTTGAGTGTCCGGCGCCACATGAGCCAATCGGCGGGATCCGCCGCCTGAAGCATGGCATCGGTCACCGGGACAACCTCGCGCGTTCCCTGTCCCCAAACCACAGGGGTAAGAAATCCGATTGCGAACATCAACGAGACCCCTGCACAAACGCGTTTCATGAGCCGCTCCTGTCTTTGCCGGGACTGTAACGATACGCTTGAAGATTGTCCAGAGATTAGGAATTGGACCATACTGTGTCTCTCCATGGAGGCAGTCATGACGATCCAAGGCCGACTCACAAATTCGCACGGGTTCATGCCGGTCATTCTTTTCTTCGTTGCCACCGTCACCCTCGCCACGGCCGCGGCAGCGCAGCAACAGGTGCCGTTTCGGGGAAACGACGCGGTCGGCGGAATCCCCGTCGCTCCAACCGGTATCGTTGTGCCCCCTCTGCCGGACGGGCCCATCGAATACCAGACCGCGGAAGGTCAGGACATACGGGTGGTCGTCCTCGCGCGCGGATTGAATCACGCCTGGAGCATGGCTTTTTTGCCCGGGGGCGACATGCTGATCACCGAACGCGAGGGCCGGGTTCGGCTTTACCGCGAAGGCCGGCTCGAAGCCGAACCGGTGGAGGGCGTACCCGAAATCCGGGTCGCCGGATTGAGCGGTCTGATGGACGTGGCGCTTCACCCCGGCTTCAGCGAGAACAACCTGGTCTATCTGACCTATACCAAGCCGCTCGATGACGACGGAGTGGTTCTGACGTTGGCACGAGGTCGATGGAACGGCAACGCACTGGTCGACGTCGAGGAAATTTTTGTTGCCGACCCCGGTACGAGAGGCGCCTCCCGTATCGCGTTCGCTCAAGACGGCACACTGTATATGACAACGGGCGGCAACGGCGCCCAGGATCCGAACAGCCATGGCGGCAAGGTACTGCGGCTGCGCGATGACGGCAGTGTACCCGACGACAATCCATTCGTCGGCATGGCCGACCACAAGCCCGAGGTCTTCACACTGGGCCACCGCAACTCTCTTGGCCTGGCGGTCCATCCGGGCACGGGAGATGTCTGGCAGAACGAAAACGGGCCCAACGGCGGCGACGAAGTCAATGTACTGAAGCCGGGCGCGAACTACGGGTGGCCGATCATCAGTCTGGGCCGGACCTATCCCGGGCCGTGGCAGTCCGAAGCCTTCTGGAGGGACGGAATGGAGCAGCCCGTCGTGTACTGGACGCCCTCGATCGCGGTGTCGGGCATGGAGTTTTATACCGGCGATGCCCTGCCCCGATGGAAGGGCGACGTGTTCGTCGGTGGATTGCGAACCGGAGAGATTCCGGGCACCGGACATCTGGAACGCATCCTGTTCAACCAAGACATGGAAGAGTTGCGCCGCGAATCGTTACTCGTCGATCTGAGGCAGCGGATACGCGACGTGCGGCAAGGCCCCGACGAGCTTCTATACGTTCTGACCGAAGCGGATGACGGGGCGTTGCTGAGAATCGAGCCCGGCGATTGAGCGGGGGGAAGGCGGCGTTATCGGGCACGTTCCGATAGTGCCGTACCGTCGGGAAGAACGATCGAAACGAACTTGCCGACCTTTTCGTCCGTGCGCAGCGGGTTGGCGACTATGGTGACTTCGTCGCCGTCGCCGAACGTACTCCGAGTCCAGCCGGCCCGAACCAGGTGCGACGGGCCCGTCATTTCAATCGCCCAGACGTCCACTCCGCCGGCCGCGTTCTCAACGCTCAACTCGATCCAGGAATGTGGATTGGTCCAGCGAAACTCGGTCACCACGCCTTCCAGCTCGATTTCCCGCGTCTGGTCGAACACCGCCGGCGAGTGGTGCGAAAGAGCGGACCCGGCAATACCGAGCAACAGCGCGCCCAGACATCCGATCGTCGAAATGGGTTTCATATCTGCCTCCATGGTATGGTCACCGGACCTGAGAACTCGACGTCGTGCTGCGCATGTAATCGTTGAGGTCCGGCCAACATTCCACTTCCGTGATGTCGGTTTCGTCCTGACGGTCGAACCACTTGGTCATCGTCCAATCGCCTTCCCAACTCCCGGGATCGGTCATCGTGTATTCGATCTCGAGCCGGGTCCCTTCGTCGATCAGTCGAATACGCTCGACGATGTGCAATTGGTCGCTGGCCGGAATGGATGCGCCCCCCTGGTCCATCCAGTGATGGTGCCCCGTGAAATGGCGGGTATCGACGACGAGCGTGTCGCCTTCCCAACGGCCGATCGACTCTCCGTTGAAGCTGGGCACCACGATGTCGGGATCGGTATGCTCGCGCCCGTCCAGATAGATAATCCGCAGGCTGTTCATGAAATTGCTGACCATGTAGATCGCCGTCGGAAGTTGAATCATGGCGATCGGCCAGACCCGGGTCATGATCAGGGGCAAGCCCGAAGGCCAGCACTGACCGATGTCGTCCCGGTAGATCTTGCCCTCGGCCATGGCGGCCTGCCCCGCATCGTAATGCGCCTGTGCCTCGGGAGTCAGCGTGAACTCGTCGGGGATGAATCGCCAGGAGCCGGGCTGCCCCAGGTCGTGCTGCCAAGTGCCGGTCAGGAAGAACGGCGCCTGCGGCCTCGTCATGGCGAGGTTATCGGGCGCCAGCGCGCCCAACTGTTGCGCCGCCGCCGGATTGGGTGCGACCGCGACGAAAGCCAAGGCGATGACGCCGCACCCAACGCCAACCGCGTGGAAGTTCTTCCTCAATCCGCTCATCAGTCCTCCCGATGGTTCAATCCCGAACAAAATATCACCGGCCTCGACAAGCCCGCAGTCTTTTCGCACCGGCATGCCGCAACGGCTGCCCCGGGAAGAAAATTACGGAAGCAGTCTCATGCAATAATGAGCCGGAGGGACATTTTCGAAGGAGTCCAACGATGTCCGTTGTCAACGTTCATGAGGCCAAGACCCGGTTCTCACGCCTCCTCGCACGGGCCGAGGCCGGTGAAGAGGTCGTGATTGCACGCAACGGTATACCGGTTGCCCGACTTGTCCGTTACGAGAATCGTCCAGGCGTCCGGCGGTTCGCCGCCATGAAGGGGCAATTTGGGGTCGGCGACAGTTTCTTCGACCCGCTCCCGGAGGCTGAACTGGCCGCCTGGGAGTCGTGAATCCCCAGCGCATTCTGCTCGACACGCATGCCTTCTTGCGGTGGCTGGCTGGCAGCCAGCGTTAGTCCGGAACCGACCGCATGCTTGTGACCCCAATCTTGACAACCCTTCCGAGACGGCATTCAAACCCTCAAACGCCCCCAAGGAGATATGTCATGCCTCGAGTTGCCCCGCGTCGCTTCATCAGGGTTTTCGGACTGTTCTGCCTTTGCCTCGTCGTCGCCAACGGCGCGCTTGCGCAAAGGGGACGCGAGTTGGGTCCGGCGACCGAACCGATGCCGCCCCGGACGATGGACCGGCACGAAGGTTTTCTCGAGATTGCCGGAGCCGGGGATATCGACCTTCTCTTTGTGGGCGATTCGATCACCGACGGGTGGGACAACCGCGGCGAGGCGGTCTACAACGAACACTTCGTACCGCTCAAGGTCGCCAACTTCGGTATCGGAGGGGACACGACTCAGGGCGTGCTGTGGCGAATGCGGAATGGCGAACTGGAAGGTTTCGAGGCCAGCCTGATCGTCCACATGCTGGGCACGAACAACATCAACCGCAATTCCAACGAGGACATTGTGGCCGGGAATCGCGCGATCGTCGAAGAGTACAAGGCCCGCCAGCCGCAGGCCAGGGTTCTGATCCTGGGTGTCTTTCCGCGCGGCGAAGAGCCCGGCAATCCCTATCGAGCTTCGATTGTCGAAATCAACGAGGGCCTGGCCGGCTTGGCCGATAACCAGCAGGTGTTTTATCTGGACATCGGCGATGCGTTTCTCACCGCCGACGGCACGCTGACCGAAGAGATCATGCCCGACGGCCTGCACCCCAACGAGCGGGGCTATCGGATCTGGGCGGACGCCATGATCGACAACGTGCGGGACTTGATGGAATAGCATTCCATGGCAACACCCTGCCGGGTCGCCGGCAGGGGTCTGCCAGCCTCAGCCAGCCGCGCGATCCGGAACGAAAGCCGATTCCCTGCGTTCGCAACCGCCGAATTCCGGGATTCGCCGAACGCCGTTTCCGCTCCGGATCACCGTTGTTCCACTAATGCGCATCCATGAAGTCGTAAATCTCCGCCGCAAAATCCAGGTACGCGGTCAGGTGGACGCCGCCCGGCACGGTGGCATACATGGCCTCGACACCCGCCGCAATCGCGGCTTCGGCCATCGCGCGCGACGCTTCGATCGGGTTGCTCGTGTCCTGATCACCGTGGATGATCATCAGCGCGACATTGCCCCGAATGTTTTCGAGCGGGTAGTCGTCCAGAACGATGGGACCCGAACTGACGATGGCCCCGTTGAACCGTTCCGGATACTTGGCCACCAGATGCATCGCGGCCGACCCCGACGGATTCTGCCCATGGACAAACACGCGCGAGGTGTCGGCATTGTATTCGGCGGCAACCAGATCGATTACGTACAACACATCCTGCTCGGCACGTTGATCTTCTTCTTCGGTCCACCCGTCACCGGGAACCGATAGCCCGCCGGCCCGCACAACCGGATACGGACTGCCGTAATACGGTTGCCTGAGCGGCCGGTAGCCCATGGGCGAAATGACGATATAGCCGCGTTCCTCGCCCTCGAGAACCAGGTCGTTGTCTTCACGATGGTTGTTGTTAACGCTGTTGCCCGCCCGCAGCGTTACCAGAATCGGCATTGAGGCATCCGGAGTCCAGGTGGACGGGACAAACAGGCGATACGGAATCGACTCGCCCGTACCCGGAAAGTCATAGACCCGATACTGTTCGCCGGTTTGCTGGTACAGCGGCCCGTTCGGATTCGGCTCGGGCGCGGGTGGGGCCTCACCGCCGCCGCGCTGTGCCATTGCGGCTGTGTGCGCGGTAAACAAAAGGACAACGACCAACCAAGGAAAATGCTTTCGCACGGGACACCTCTTTTTTGAATTGCGCTCAGGTCAAGGTTTGCGGATCGCTTCCGCCTCGGCGGCGGATTCGACACCGGCAAATGTCCCCTGGCCAAGACACTTGTAAACACCTGTCGTCGTGGAATCGGCAACGTTCGAACCGAAGACCATCTGATGGTTCCACGACAATATCAAAACCCGTTCTCCGCTATCGACGCGAATGCCGCAAGCCGCGATCGGAATGCTCATCGAACACGCCCGGACGTCAGGGGCAGGCCGCAGCGATGCTCGATAGATTGCTGACGTTGATCCGATCCGGAACGGGCTCGCGCATCAGGAAACCCTTCACCTCGATCCGGTGTCCTTCGAAGGCGGCCGGATCGGGAAACACGTAGATGAGTTCGAAAGTTCCGGCACCAAGTGCGGCTCCGGCCATCGCCTGCAACGCTTCCGGCGGCGAACCCGATGGGTCGCGGGTTCGCACCGCCTCGGTGGCCGACGTCGCCATCCACTGGCCCTCGGCGCCCCGCGACAGGCACGCCACCACTTCAACCAGCGCAAAATCGGGAACCGGACTCGGCCCATCTTCCGCTTCGACACGAATCGACGGCAGGATGTCTACCGCCAATTCCGTCTCGCCGGCCGGGAATCCGTTTGCCTCGAGCAGGTAGGCGACGATTTCCAGATAGGCTTCGTCGCTGAGGCTGCTGGGCTCGCGGGCAGGCATGGTGCTGCGGATGCGTTCGAACATGCTGATCAGGTCGTCTTCGCCCCATTTTTCGAGGAATTGGCTGGCATCGATCAGACCCGGCGCCGCGCCCACCTCACCCCCATCATGGCATCCACTGCAACTGGCACCGTAATGGGCTCTCCCATCGACCGCCTGTTCGGTCGTGTAGACTCCGTCCCATACCGTCACGTGATCCTGAGCCTGCGCCCCTTCGGACAACGCCATGACACCGAGAGCCAGGAATGCCCCCCACATTGTCGAAACCGCAACCCGCGTATTACTCGTCATATCGCGACCGCTCCTCACCGCAAAAAATAATAATGGCAAAAAGAGTTTACCCTGTTCCAGTTACAAGCAAAAATATACACGCTGTCGGATTGAATTCAGGTTGGAATCGGAGGATGCGTTGACAAGAAGTCGGACCATGCGGGTTGGACACATGTTCGCAGTGATCTTCCTTCTGACCGGAAGCCTCACCGCATTCGCTCAAGTTAACGAAACCGGGGCCATCGCGGGCGCCGCCGAACGGGCGTTGCTCGACCAATACTGCGTCGGCTGTCACAACCAGCAAACGTTGACCGCCGGACTCGCGCTGGACAACATCGACATCGGGAACGTTTCCGAAAATCCCGCGGTCTGGGAAAGTGTGGTTCAAAAGCTGCGCGGGCGGATGATGCCGCCAACCGATGCGCGCCGGCCCAACGAGACGGAATACGAGACCCTGTTGTCTCATCTCGTACCCGCCCTGGACCGCGTGGCAGCAGAGCAAGCCAATCCTGGCCGCGTGGCAACGTTCCGCAGGCTCAATCGGACCGAATATCAAAATACCGTCCGCGACCTTCTGAATTTGCAGGTCGACGTCACGGCCCTGCTGCCCGCGGACGATTCGAGTTTCGGCTTCGACAACATCACCGTCGAAACCCTCCCGCCCACTCTGCTGGAACGCTACCTGTCTGCGGCGCAGAAGATCAGCCGCCTTGCGGTGGGCGCGCCGCTGCCCGCGCCCGGCAGCCACGTGGTCGTTCTTCCGGCCGACCGCACTCAGGAACGGCATGTCGAGGGCCTTCCGCTCGGTACCCGCGGGGGCACAACGGTACCCTACACGTTCCCGCTGGACGGCGATTACGAAATCCAGGTCCGGTTGTCGAGAAACAGGAACGAAAACGTCGAGGGTCTGACCGAACCCCACGATCTGGAGATCTCACTCGACGGCGAACGGGTGGGCGTGTTCACGGTGACGCCGAACCGCAACCAGATGGGCATTTACTACGCGGACGAAGACGTGGACCGCGGACTCGAGGTGCGCATCCCGGTCACCGCCGGTCCGCACAACGTCACGGCCACATTCCTGCCGAAGAACTCCGCACTCGTCGAAACGCCCCGTCAGCCCTACCAGGCCTTCTTCAATATGGATCGTCATCCGCGGGTTCAACCCGCGGTGCGGTCGGTATCCATCGCGGGGCCGTTCGATCGGACCGCGAGCGGCGATACACCAAGCCGCACCCAGATATTCCAGTGCCATCCCGAATCGCTGGAAGAAGAAACCCGTTGCGCCCGGTCGATCCTGGCGACCCTGGCCCGGCGGGCCTATCGACGGCCCGTAACCGAACGCGACGTCGACGCCCTGATGAGGTTTTACAACGACGGTTACCGGGCGGGAGACGGCTTCGAGTCCGGCGTGGAGATGTCGCTTCGGGCTCTTCTGGCGAGCACCGAGTTTCTATTCCGCATCGAGCGCGATCCGGAAGGAATCGCACCGAACACGAATTACCCGATCGGCGATTTCGAACTGGCGTCGCGCCTCTCGTTCTTCCTCTGGAGCAGCATTCCCGACGATGAACTGCTGGCCGCGGCGGAAGAGGGAACGCTCGGCAACGCCGATGTTCTGCAAGGGCAGGTCGAGCGCATGCTGGCCGACCCCAAGGCCGATGCCCTGGTCACCAACTTCGCCGGCCAGTGGCTGTATCTTCGGAATCTGGACGCCGTGCGCCCGAACACACGACTCTTCCCGGATTTCGACGACAACCTGAGGCAGGCCTTCCGGCGCGAAACCGAGTTGCTTGTAAACCACATCAAGGATCAAGACCGGAGCGTGCTGGAACTGCTGATGGCCGACTACACGTTCCTGAACGAACGGTTGGCGAAGCACTACGGCATACCCAACGTCTACGGAAGCAGATTCCGGCGCGTCGAACTCGACCCCGAAACGCACCGCGGCGGCCTTCTGGGACACGGGAGCATCCTGACCGTCACCTCCTATGCCACACGGACTTCACCGGTCCTGCGCGGAAAGTGGATCCTTGAAAACATTCTCGGAACGCCGCCCCCGCCGCCGCCGCCCAACGTGCCCGCCCTGGAAGAAAACGCTCCGGGGGCTCAGGCGCTTTCGGTCCGTGAACGTATGGTTCAACATCGGAGAAACCCGGCGTGCGCCTCGTGCCATCAATTGATGGACCCCGTCGGGCTTTCGATGGAAAACTTTGACGCGATAGGCCGATGGCGGAACCGGAACGAGGCCGGCACAGCCGTCGATGCGGCGGGGGACCTTCCGGACGGCTCGACATTCGAAGGGGTTTCAGGACTTCGGGACGCGTTGATGGCCCGACCCGAGCAGTTCGTTGGAACCATGACCGAGAAACTGCTGACGTACGCTCTGGGCCGCGGTGTGGAATACTACGACGCAGCCGCCGTGCGCAAAATCGCGCGGAACGCGGCAGACAACGACTATCGTTTCTCATCCCTGGTTATGGGCGTCGTCCAAAGCACGCCCTTCCACATGAGGAGGTCACAATGATCCTGAAGAATGCCTTGCCGCGCCGCACTTTTTTGAGAGGCATCGGCGCGACTCTTTCTCTTCCCTTTCTGGATGCGATGGTCCCCGTACTGTCGGCGCAATCCAGCAGCGCCCCGACACCGCCGCGCCGGCTTGGCATTTTCTATATTCCCATGGGAATGAACGCGGCCGCATGGATGCCGCCTGAGGTGGGGCGCATTACGGAACTGTCCTCCACACTGGCGCCGCTGGCGCCGCATCTGGACAAGGTCACGATCGTCAGCAATCTGGAGCTTCGAAACGCGTACACGACCGGCAATCACGCGTCTTCGAATTGTGCCTTCCTGAGTTGTGTCCGCGCCAAACGAACCGAGGGCAGCGACTATTTCCTCGGACCGACGATCGATCAGATCGCGGCGCAGCAGGTGGGCCAGGAAACAACGTTCCCATCGCTCGAACTTGGCGCGGATCTGATCGCACAGGTCGGCAATTGCGACAACGGTTACGCCTGCGTGTATCAGAACAATCTGTCCTGGGCGTCTGCGACCAGTCCTTTGCCGGTCGAATCCGACCCGAGAATATTGTTCGAACGTCTCTTCGGGGACGGCGGCACGCCCGAAGACCGGCGCGCCGAACTTCGCAAGAGCGGCAGCATCCTCGACTGGGTGCGGCAAGACATGGCGCGCCTGGAACGTCAGTTGGGCGCCAACGACCGCAACCGGGTGGAGGAATATACCGATTCGATCCGCGAGGTCGAACGCCGGATTCAGCTTGCCGAGGAACAGACGGCCAGCTCCGCGCTTCCCGAACTGGAGCGGCCGGCAAGCGTACCCGAGGTTTGGGAAGATCACGTCAAATTGATGTTCGATCTGCAGGTGCTGGCGCTTCAAGCGGACCTGACCCGGGTCATTACGTTCCAGTTGGCGCGCGAGACCAGCACGAGGACCTATCCTCAGATCGGCGTTCCCGAGCCGCATCACCCCGTGTCGCACCACGTCAACGATCCTGAACAACTCGCGAAGCTGGCCAAGATCAATCAGTATCACGTCTCGCTCTTTAGCGATCTTCTAACACGGCTGGACTCCACGCCCGACGGCGATGGAACGCTCCTGGATCATTCGCTGTATCTGTTGGGGAGCGGAATGGGCAACCCCGACATTCACGATCACTCGAACCTGCCCATCATCGTCGCCGGCGGCGGCGGCCGGGGGCTCCAGGGCGGACGGCACGTCAAGTACGCTCGACAGACGCCGCTGGCGAATCTGCACCTGAGCCTGCTCGACAACATGGGCGTGCATCTGGACAGCTTTGTCGACAGCACGGGACGGGCCGACGAAGTCCTGCCGCCGGTTGCACTGTAGTTGCACCATGAGGATGTCCGTCCGATGAAAATGCGTTTCGGTTTCGTGGTTGCCCTGCTCGCGCTGCTCGTCGCGCCGGGCGCCTCGATTGCCCAGGCACCGCTGCTTGACGCCACCAGGACAAGCGATTTCGCACGTGTGCCCGGGCTTCTGTCCGGGGACATCGACGTCAATGGCGCCGAAGCGGACGGCACCACGCCGCTCCACTGGGCGGCGCATCACGACTCGCTCCCGACAGCCCGGCTCCTGATCGAAGAAGGCGCCGACGTGAGGGCGGCCAACCGTTACGGAGTGCGGGCGATCTCGCTTGCGGCCGTGAACGGCAGTCCGGACATGCTGGAACTGCTTCTGGACGCCGGCGCCGATCCCAACGCCCTGCTGCCCGAAGGCGAGACGGTCCTGATGACCGCGGCACGAACCGGGGTGGCCGACGCGGTGAGGATGCTTCTGTCGCGCGGCGCCGATGTCAACGCGTATGAAAGCTGGCGCGGTCAGACAGCCTTGATGTGGGCCGCGGCTGAAGGTCATGCGGAAGTCCTGCAGGCATTGATCGAAAACGGCGCCGACGCGGCGGCACGCTCCACGGGCGGATTCACGGCGCTGCTTTTTGCCGCGCGCGAGGGCCGGATACCGGCAGTGCGGACGCTGCTGGAAGCGGATGCGGGGCTGGATCAGGCCCTGGAACGGCGCGGACGCGGCGGAGACATCAGCGAAGGTCTCGACCCATTCCTGCTTGCCGCGTCAAACGCGCACTATGAACTTGCGGCACTGTTGCTCGACCGCGGCGCCGATCCCAATGCCGCGCCGATGGGATGGACGGCGCTGCATCAGGTGTCCTGGACTCGCAAAATGGGCATCGCGGGCAGCAACAATCCCGCACCCGAAGGCTCCGGCGACATGGACGGTCTGGAGTTCGTTCGAAAGCTCGCCGCGAGCGGCGCCGATTTGAATGCGCTGGTCACCGGCCGTCCTCCCGTCGGGCTCACCAGCCTGAACATGGTGGGAGGCACGCCGTTCCTGCTGGCGGCGCGAACCGCCGACGTGCCGTTGATGCGTCTTCTGGTTGAACTGGGCACCGACGCTCAAAAACCCAACGAAGACAACACGACGCCGCTGCTGGTCGCCGCCGGGGTTGGCACGAATTCGCCGGGAGAAGATCCGGGCACCGAACCCGAAGTCCTGCTAGCGGTTCAATTCGCTCTCGAACTGGGAGCGGATCTCAATCACGTCGACGACAACGGCGAAAGCGTCATGCATGGCGCCGCATACAAACATCTGCCGGCGGTTGTCAGATATCTGGCGGATCGGGGCGCCGACATCGAGATCTGGAATCGAGAAAACGCCGAAGGCTGGACGCCACTACGAATCACTGAAGGCGTCCATCGCGGCATGAACATCGTCAGTTCACGCATCACTGAAGCCGCCATTCGCGAAGTCATGCAACAAGCCGGGATCACCGCGCCATAGGAAGACATTTCAATCGCGGACACCGACGTGCGGCCGCGTCCACAAGAAAATAAGGGTTCGGACAGAAACGCCCCGCGGTAGTTTCACACCAGGACGGTGGAAGATTCAGTGGACGGCATGAGGGCGGCCGGGGGTATTTCCTTTCCTTCCTCGGCAAGTTCGTCCACGATCATGCGGAGCACCTCACCGATGTTCTTTACCGCCTCTTCGCGGGTATCGCCCCAAGTCGCAGCCCCAATGGATTCAAGCTCGGGACAGTACGCCCGGAATGCAGGCCGCCCATCCTCGTGCTCGTCATCTTCAACGACAATCTTGAACTTATACTTCAAGAAACCTCTCCATATGGAAGCATGATTATCCATTCCGAACTTGCGATGAGTGTAAAACTAATTGGACCGGGCCCCAAAAACTCTCTCCCAAGCCAGCGATTCTCATTATGAGTGTTTTCCGCTGTTCATTCCCGCTCCTGGTCTTGAGGTTTTTCGATGTCGTGACTGGTTGAGTTGGGCGCCTGCATTCCGTGACTCCGAAATTGTAGGGGCGGTCTATGACCGCCCGAATCAAGCATTCCGAAACTGCCCAATCAAGATCGCACGGTATTTGTGCAGTCATAGACTGCACCTACAGTGGGAATGGGAGTGGGATATCGTTCCGAGACCGTCAGGGGGCCGAAATGAGAATTGCTGCTCCCAAGCGGATGATCCGGCGCGGCCAGACGATCGATAGCGGAATTGGGCCGGATAGGGCGGCCGAAAAAAACTCTCGGCGCAACAGTGCCCCGCCTCAGTCGCGGCAACGCAGCAACACCTTCGAGACGCCGGGCTCCTGGCTGACCTCGATCGCCTTCATCGCATCGTCCAGCCCAAACGTCTCGTCCAGTAGCGGCGATGGGTCCACACGCCCGGATGCGAGCAACTCGATGGCCGGTGCGAACGGACCGCACCGCGAACCCACGACGGTGATCTCATCGACGACCGCCATGGTCATATCGAACGGCGTGTCGAGGCCGTGGGTGCTCTTGAGGACCAACGTCCCGGCCGGACGCACCGCGCGTCGAGCAACCGCAAACCCTCGAGCATTGCCCGTCGATTCCACCACCACGTCGAAGCTGCCGGGTTCAACATCCTCGGGCCGACAGGTGCGAATCCCCACTGGTAGTCGATCTCTGGAACGTGCGCTGCGTGCGGCGACGGTAAGCGCGCAGGGCATCATGGCAAGGACACGCGCCACCAGTTGACCGAGCTTGCCCGGACCGACAAGCAACACGTTGTCGGTCGGTCGAATATGAACCTGTTCGAGTATTTCCAGGGCCGCGGCCAGCGGTTCGACAAAGACGGCGGCTTCGAGTGGAATCGAATCCGGAACGGTGTGCAGGTTGACCGCTGGCAGTGCAGTGTACTCGGCAAACGTCCCGTTTCTTTCCTGAATGCCGAGAACCGTCCGGTGGGGACAATGACCCGTGCGGCCAGCGAGGCAGGCCCGACAGGTCCGGCATGACGCCGAGATCACGCCAACGACCGTCTGCCCGGACAACGCGCCGCAACCCTCTTCGACAGTCCCGACGAACTCATGACCCGGTATCCCGGTAAACGGATACATCCCGCGAATTAGCCCGTGGTCGGTGCTGCATATGCCGGCGTATTCGATGCGAACCAGCGCCTCGCCCTCGGGAGGGCGAGGCTTGGCAAGATCCTGCCGCAAAGAGACAATCCTGTTTTCGAGCCAGACGCCTTTCATCGATTCCTCTTCGGGGACCTGCCGCGGGGCAAACCGGCGACACATTATAAAGCATGACAGAATGAGACTGGAGAAGGCTCATGGAACAAGATTTACTGCTCGAACTGACCATCCTGTTCGGGGTTTCGGTTCTCGTATCCTACCTGTTTCGCGCGATACGCCTGTCGACGATCGTGGGTTTTCTGGTGGCCGGCGCGCTGATCGGACCGTCGGGTCTGGGCCTGATCGAATCCAACGAAGAAGTCCGCCGGATGGAAGAGATCGCGGTCATTCTGCTGCTTTTCTCGATCGGTGTGGAATTCTCCATCGACAGACTCCGTCAGAACAGTTGGATCGTATTCGCCGGCGGGACCTGCCAGGTTGTGGCGACGGGTATCGTCGCCGGCGCCATCGCCACCTGGATCAGCGGGTCAACACGAATCGGCATCTTTATCGGAATGCTGACGGCGCTCAGCAGCACGGTGATTGGCCTGCGCCTGCTGCACGAACGGGGTCAGATGGCCGGTCCTCAAGGAAACGTGACCGTTTCCGTTCTGATCTTCCAGGATATCGCGGTCCTACCCATGATGCTGTTCGTGCCGCTCGTCACCGGAAGCGTCGAAGCGGATCCAGTCAACATCATCCGGACCTTCTCGGTTTCTGTCGTGGCCATCCTTCTGATTATTGGCGCGGCCAAGGTCGTGGTTCCACGCCTGATCGAACGCACCGTTCAGTCACGAAGCCGCGACATCTTCATTCTTTCGGTCATTGCCATAGTGGTGGGAACGGCCTGGATCAGTTCGCGCTTCGGCATCAGCGCGGGACTGGGAGCATTTATAGCGGGACTGGTGATTTCCGAGTCCGAGTACAGCCTTCAGGTGCTGTCCGATGTCCTGCCGTTCCGCGAAACGTTCAACAGCCTGTTCTTTGTCTCGATCGGAATGCTGCTCGACCCGGCGTTCATTCTTGACAACGGACTGGTCATCGCCGGAGCGGCGTTCGGCGTTGTCGCATTGAAAACGTTGATCGGCGCCGGGACGGTACGACTTCTCGGATATCCCCTCCGGATCGCAATTGCCGTGGGCGTACTGCTGTCGCAGGTCGGGGAGTTTTCGATCGTGCTCCTGCAGGCTATCCCGGACGACGGCTTTCTGTCGCCGTCGACCCAACAGTTGGTGCTGGGGATCATCCTGTTCACCATGGTGCTTTCGACGTTCGCCCAGAAAATATCCGACCGGTTTTCAGACCGCGACGGGGACGCTCCCGAACCGGCGGTGCAGGCCGGGGATCCAGTCGTTCCGATTCGGGACCACACGGTGATTGTCGGTTACGGCCTGAACGGGCGAAACGTCGCGGCGATGTTGCAGGCTTCGGAACTGCCATACGCCGTCCTTGAAATGAATCCTCGTACCGTCACCCGTACCAGAAAGGAAGGCGTGCCCATCTTCTACGGCGACGCCGTCAGTGAAACGGTCCTCGCCTGGATGGGCGTCGGCCAGGCCCGGGCCGTGGTTTTCGCCATTTCGGACCCGACAGCGACCCGCCGGGGCGTGGCCGCCGCACGACGCCTGAACGCGCAAACCTATATCGTCGCACGCACGCGTTACGAGTCCGAAATCGATCCGCTCTACGCCGCCGGGGCCGACACGGTGGTTACCGAGGAATTCGAAACGTCTCTCACGATCATTCGCCGCGTACTGGACCGGCTTGGTGTCCATCCCACCCGAATCGATCACGCCATCCTGGACATCCGGCAACGCCACTACGAGCCGTTTCTGAATTCGAACGTTCGCGGCATCGAAGCCAGCGAATCGATTCGCATGTTCGAGGGCACCGTCCGCCATGTGGCTGACGGCCGGTCGATTGCCGCACTCCGTGTGCGCCAGGAATCGGGCGCCACGATCGTCGCGGTGGAACGCGGTTCGGCGTTGACGACGAATCCCGGACCGGATTTCGTCCTGCGGGAGGGAGACCGCGTCCACCTGATCGGCAGCGAACAGGAAATCGCAAGGGCCCTGACGCTGATCTGACATGGATTTCGAGAATATCCGCCTCCGCTGGTGGGGTGACGGGCAGTCTCACTGCTCGGAGTCAAGTGAACCGCGGACTTCTTCCCAAGTTCTCCCCGCTTGGGGATTCACTCGGTACTCGGCGAGGCGACGATCCAACTCATGCTTCTGCGTTTCCGTGACTGGCAGGGCGCCCGGTTTCTCGACGATGCTGTCCCAGATAGCCTCGACCAACTTAATCCTCTCGGAGACGTCCAACTTCAAGATTTCCTTGATATCGACCGATTCCATCCTCTGACGTTATCCCGAATCCGGAATTTCGGCGATGAACGCATAACTCCCTTGGCGATAAGCTCCGGGATCAACGGCGTGGAACGCAAACCGACAGATATTCCTTGACGTTTCACCCGCCGCGTTCTGGGACCGGCAGCTTCAGCGCCCTGCGATATGGGTCGTCCACGATCAGCCGGCCTTGTGTTTCGCGATCAGCTCCCTGACCACTGGAATGAGATCAACTGGTACTTCGATCGCCGTGTGAGTGGTGCTCTCAAATGCAGCTTCGTCCTCGGCGACGGCTTCTTCGTCGCTTTGCGCTTCGTAGCGATCGAGTACCGCTTGGACCCTGCTCTCATCCCACCCGGCCGGAAAGTGTTTTTTGCTCATTGTGCCCTGTTGCGTCTGCGGCGACGCCCCTCGCCCGCCCCAAAACTCCATTCGATTCCCCAGTCTGTTGGCGATCGCCGGAAAGTGAAGAAATCTGGACCTTCGCCGCGTGCGACATCTTGTGGTCATTGAGGGGCCTGCTTTCCGAAACTGTAGGGGCGGTCTATGACCGCCCAAATCAAGTCCGTGCGGTAATCGTGCGGTCATAGACCGCACCTACAGTGGGAGTGGGCGGATTTCCGGCCGGCGGACGATGATGACGATCTTCAACCCGGCGCGTGTTCAAAAAACTTCACTTTTGAGTGATCGTTCAAATAATAGCGCACCTGCATCTACCAATTCTTCCACGGCGGCCACGAGAAGAACCACACAGAAACGCCGTACAGTCCCCTAATTCCGGGCGTAAGCCGGCTCGTTGCCCGCCTGCCACTTGATGTTGCAACCCACACTGGGAATCTGATCGGAAGGCGCCGCATTGCCTGCAAGGACCGCATCGACGGCCGCCCGCATGTCCCTACCCGTCACCGGAACATCGTTGCCCGGCCGCGCGCCGTCAAACTGCCCCCGATACACGAGACTCCCACCGGCATCGAACAGGAAGAAGTCCGGGGTACAGGCTGCGCTGTAGGCCTTCGCGACCGACTGATCGGCATCGAACAGGTAGGGGAAGACGTAACCTTGTTGGGCGGCTTCTTCCTTCATCTTGTCAGGGCTGTCATCGGGATGCGTCGTGACGTCGTTGGAATTGATCGCAACGATCCGGACGCCGCTATCCCTGTAATCCTTGCCAAACTCGGCGAGACCGCCCCGGATATGCTGGACGAACGGGCAGTGATTGCAGATGAACATCACCAGAACGGCTTCGGAACCGGACAGGTCGCTGGACCATACCGTCGTACCGTCGGTCGAGGGCAGACTGAACGCGGGCATCGGCGTGCCCAGGTCCAGCATCGTCGAAAGAGTCTGTACCATTGCGAATACCTCGTATGCGTTGTAAGAATTCGGGCTGCCTGTGTAGGGTACCGCAAAATACTCCGATGCGTGCCCGGCGCCAGGTTGGGCAACTCGTCGCCGCGGCGCAGGACTTTTCGTGGACATGCGCCTCGGACAGAAGCCGAACGCCGCGTTTTCATCCATACTGCATCAGTGTTATGAATATTTCATATACCCCTTGGAGGCCAAATGGGGACTACCCGCAAAACCATCACCGTTACCGAGCAAGAAAACGAATGGATCAAGGCGCCGATCGATAGCGGTGCCTTCACCAGCGACAGCGAATATATCCGCGATTTGATCCGCCGCGACCACGACAGCCAGTCCGAGGTCGATGCGATCCGGGGGGAGTTGATCAAGGGTGAAGAAAGCGGAGAACCGCAGGCGTTCGACGGCGACCTGTTCAAAGAACAATCGGACGAAAATTAGAAGAGAAACCCAGAATACACTCGGGCTCTCCCAACATTTCGGGAACTCCGCCTCGGTTGCATCGCGCACGCCTGCCAGTCCGAGGACGCCGGGGTGGAGTAGAAACAGGACATTAGGCGAGAGGGTTCAGCCACCGGAGACCCGGAAATCGTGCCATGTCTGCGTCGGTCGAGTGGAGTTCGGCCTGGTGCTCGATGGCCAATGCGGCAAGATGCGCGTCCGTCGTCAAATTACCGCCCCCGCCCACCGCCTTGAGGAGATCGAAAAGAATGTCCGCGTGACGAACTCCGGGATGGATAAGAATCGTCTGCGGTCGAACGAGCCAGGACCGGATACGCGTGCAAGCGCCATCCATGTCGAGGGGATTGTCGAGTATCTTCGGGTGCGTGGCGATGCGAATGAACCCCAGGATAGAGACCCACGGAAGACCCACGCTGCCGGTCCCGTTCATCAGCGACTCCCACCACTCGCGCGCCGCCCGGTGCCGCCGGGATTCCGAATCGTGAGCGTGCAGCAGCAGGTTGACGTCAGGAATGATCACCGGTTTCGCTGTCGAGCCAGTTCATCCGCCTCCAGCTCGTCAACGAGCTGATTGAGCCGGTCGACATCGACACCCGGCTTGAAGGCGAAGGGGTGGGGATTCACTTTGTAGCGAGACCCCCGAGGCGGTTTGCCCTGCATCCCCAGCCCGAGCCGCAACGCGTCGTTCACGACGGTTTTCAAGCTCTTGTCAGTGCGTCGGATTTCGCGTTGAAGGAGCCGCTCGACATCCGGATCGATCGTCAGCGTGGTTCTCATGAGAGTCATCATGATGCCTCTCATAGGTGATGTCAAGATGATGATTTTGCCCGTAGAGGATCGCTCGGCCCACCAACACGAGATTGCTTTCGTCAGCAGCTCGGGCACCGTGCCTGCGTATGTCTCATACTCTCCGATGGGGCGGCCACGACGCTGCTGTCGGACCCACTCCGCGCACGTTTCCGGAAACATCCGTGTCCTCGGCAGCACGCCTGCCAGAGCCGGCCTGGATTATATGCTCGGTCCAGGTACTGAGGCGTTGCCCGCGGCGGCCTTCCAATAATCGGGCCTACCGGACGCGGCGGGCCGTTCTTGTTCTTCCGACTCATCGCCGGCGTGGGAGCGCGGGCATTGCCCTTGAACCACGCCCTCCGGCGAGGCCGCGTGCTCAAGCAACGGAAGTCCAGTCTACAACCGATTATCGTGATGCCGGCATCGTGAACGTAAGGCCCTGCAGGTGGTTTCGAACCGGCGGCGTGGATTCTGTCCCGGGAAAGGTGTTGAATAGCTTTCGTGCCGGGAGAACGGTTCAGGCAGTGGACGATGAAACTGTAAGTATCTATTCCAGACTCAGATACAACCGACTGAGCAAGGAAGCCGCCTACAACTTGCCTGGGGATTTAAGACGAGATCTGTTTGCCCTGATTTGGCCGGAGGACTGTGAAGATATCGTTTGAATTTACTTGCAGGAGAAACATGGCTACAGGCTCATTCCGAGTTCGTGCAAGCTCGATACGGACAAGACCGAATTCATCCTGAAAACGGCGGAACGGAAGCAAGCATATGTGCAGGTGAAACAAGGAAACGTAGATCTGAACGCGGATGAATTCAGCCACGACCGTAGCAACCCGCACGACTGGCACCTGTTTACAACCGACGGGCAATATACCGGTAGACGGCGCAATCACTTACACTGTTTCAGCCCCGATGCCATGCGCGATTTCGCGTTGGCTAATCGAGCACTCATGTCTGACCGTGTCCAGACATTCATCGATTTCTGCCGTCTCGGGTGAGCTTGTTGGCCAATGAACCGTTAAGCCGCGTGTCGCGATCGAGGTCGGCACTCACGGTTGCAACCCACTCTGGCCTGAACAAGACGTTCGGGCCATGTCCTGCCGCGGCCCGCGTGGAACTTGATGTGGATCGTGCCTCCCCTCGCGGGAATAAGAGTTCAGCCCACGATTTGATCGGCGCATCGAATCGGGCACTCCGGTCCTCACAGAAACCCCGAAGAATCGGGACACAGATCATCCTTTGACATTTGCCATAATGTACAGATGGCTGTACATTTAAGGTGGAACAATGACTGACAAACATTCGATCGCCGAGGCACGCCGCAACCTGCCAAGTCTCGTTCGCGAGGCAGAGAAGGGAATGGCGGTGACGTTGACGCGGCGCGGTGAACCGGTCGCGGTGTTAATGGGCTGGCAGCGATTCGAGCGTCTCGCTTCAACCCGTCGCAGCTTCGTTGCGGCGTATCGGGACTTCAGGAACGAAAGCGATCTCGCGGAGCTTGCACTCGACCCCGACGATCTGTTCGCGGGGACACGCGAGGACACACCGGGACGAGATGTCCGGTTGTGACTCGTGAAATACCTGCTCGATACCAACATCATCTCAGAACCGCTGAGGCCGAAGCCGTCCAACAGCGTCATGCTACGGCTGCGCGAACACGAGGACGACATTGCGATTCCGGCACCGGTCTGGCACGAATTGCGGTTCGGCTGCGCGAGACTTGCACCGTCGCGACAACGGGAAGCAATCGAGCGCTATATTGAGGATGTCGTGCTGGCGAGCTTCCCGGTGCTGGAGTATGACCGGCGAGCCGCCGACTGGCATGCGGTCGAGCGTGCGCGATTGAGTGCGGCGGGCAGGACCCCGCCGTTTGTCGATGGACAGATCGCCGCGATCGCGCGCGTCAACAACCTGATACTGGTTACGTCGAATACGGACGACTTCAACGGGTTCAAGGGGTTACGAATACAAACTTGGGCGTGAGTCGAGTTGGTCGAAGAGTTATTGTGAAAAGCCCGGGGGATAATTCGAACGCCTGACCCGTCTTTCTCATGAGTTGCCTGCTACCGCGCCGGACCCTGCCGCCAGTACCGCGTGACCCGCACGCCATGCCGAACCTGCAGGTCATCCCCACAATGGTCACTTCAAACCCGGCCAATGGAATGGCCCTGGGCGTTGGAGTTTGACGAACAGGGTCGTGCTGTCGGGCGAGAAGGCCATACCCGCAAATTCGGAATCGTCCATCGCGTTCCGGATGAGCGGGCGTTCTATCTTGTGGGACGTGGGAGAATTGTCGCGTCACGCCAGATTCGGAACAGTCGATAAGTAAGAGATGTTCGGAAAGAGGGTTGGGGCGTCTCAGGAGCATGTCATGAAGAATCTCGTATCGAGCATACTGTCCGTCCTGATACTGGTCCTCGGGATCGTAGTGTCAATCTACCTTCCGGCCTTGCTGATTAGCGATGAGTGGTATCGTTTCTTCGCTCACAAATTAGGATCGTTCGCCTTGGGTTTGCTCATCTTCTTTATCGTCACGGGAATCGCCTTCTTCCTTCTCCAACGAAAGAAAAAGCGGCCGGATCGCGACCCGAGCATGCCCGTACTCCGCCCGTTCCCCATTCGCACCAGGGAGCGAAAGCTGCTCATGCGGGTCGTGGTATGGCTGCACGAGGTGCGGACATGGGAAGTCGTCGAAAACTGGGAATACACGCTACCCAAGGATGAGACGCGAATCGTCATTCCCAAAGGCTTCCGATTCGACGGCGCATCGATTCCCCGGCCACTGTGGGCGATCCTGAACTCCATCGGGCTGCTCCTGATCCCAGGTCTGATTCACGACTACGGGTACCGCTACCGTCAGCTCTGCAAAGTGGAAAACGGGAGACTCCGCCCTTACAAAAAAGGGGCGGGCAAGGCGACCTGGGACCGTCTCTTCAGAGAGACCGGCCGCGCGGTCAACGGCATGTCGTTCATCAACTTCGCCGCCTGGCTGGCGGTGTACTTCGGAGGTCATTTCGCGTGGCGTAGCAACCGCGGAAAAAACGAATAGCCCGTCGTCCCGGAAGGCAGTTGGAACGATAAATGTCAGAATAATGAGTCCGATCCCTGCTGAATCCGCGCGTCGTCAGTATCCCCAAGGCCTCAATACCGCAAGTAGCGTCGGGGTCTTCCCGATCGCCGGCGGGGAAGACCACATCGACCCATCTCCTGCCACCGACGTAGAACACTGGGCCCTTGCCGATAGAGGTCCCGTCCGTTAGCGGCCACTCTTTACGCCCCGCCCCTTCGAGCATCGCCCTTGCGTCTAGGTCAGGCGCAGTCTGATTCGCGCCGATATCGCTCGAGGATTCGGGAAACTCGTTGAGGGTGTGATTCTGGAGATCCAGCCGCTCGCGGTCGCTTGCGGACTCTCGAACTTCAAACCACGCCAACATACCGACCGCGAGTACCACCGTAACGATCGGCCCCAGTACGGTGACCACGCGTGCCTGGCAACGATGCCGCGTACGGTTCATGCGGAACCTGCTCGCGCTGGCGCCGCCCGGCACCCGGGAAGCCGTGGCGGCGACCGCGTAGTAGAAGACGCAAACCCCGGAGACAACGCGAAGAATCTTCACCAATCGACGGGACCTCCTTCGGCGTCGCGCAGTTCGTGTTAAGATGTGAATTCTCGACATCACGAAGAGAGTCTGCCACCCGCAAGACCCAACAAAGGACGGGATATCCCCGGATCGGCTCGTTCGCATTGCACACGGAGAACTACTTTGAACAAAATCACAACCGGCATTGTCGTCGTCGTCGTCAGTACCGTTATCATCGCGATCCTTGCCGGCATCTGGCGCAACGTGTCGAAGATCCTTGAGACGTCCATCGCAGTACCCAGCGGCGTGGTCGTCGCGTTCGACCAAGCATTCGACCCAACTGAGGGCTGCCCTGAAGGGTGGTCGAACTTCGCGGATGCGCAGAGCCGTGTGATCATCGGGGCGGCGTTCAGCGATGAGAACGCCCTTGAGTTAACTGACTACGATTATCGTGACAGTGGGGGTGAGGAGACTGTAACGCTGATTGAGAACCAGATGCCTTCGCATAGTCATTCTGTTGGTGACTTGGAGTGGGGACATACAGTCGATGGTAACGGCAACCCTTTTAGGCTAAATGCGAATGATGGGCAACCCTTCAATGGAATAACTGGCAGACTGACTGCTGCCCCCACAGGAGGGGACGAAGCGCATGAGAACAGGCCCCCCTACCTGGCACTCTACTTCTGCAAGAAAGACTGACGCGCGACGGACCGCGCCGCTACCTTGGGCACCGATCACCTCTGGCGAGAAAACCGGGGGAGAGAGCCGACGACAATCGTCGGTGTTGCTGATTCTGTTCGCGCTCTTGATCCTCTGGTTACCGTAAGGCACGGTCATGCGACCGTGCCTACTAACCATAGCCCTCTTGGGAAGGCCGTCATTGCCTGAAGCCGACTCGACATTGATGCGGCGGAATCGCCGATGACTGCATGGCGTCAACCCGGTCGCAGGCGGCATTGATCGCCGTGAATGCGGCGATACCGTCGAACAGCCGGTCATCCGTGCGCGGCATCGTCAGCCTTGCGCCACCCGCCGATGAGACGGACGGTCTCGTCGAACGTGGTCGCCGAGGGGATTCGCCGGTCATGATCGTTCACCCGGTCCGAACAATTTTCCGCCAGGGGGCGGAGCCCCCTGGACCCCCGAGGTAAGGTGGTAAAGACTCACGGGGTGAGCGTCCGGGCCACACGGAACCCGACGACGTTGCCGCGAAGGCCGGCGGTGTCCCTGTTGCGGTTGGCCGAACGGACGAACCGCGGATAGTCGCGCCAGGAACCGCCGCGCAGGACGCGACGCGAACAGTCCCCGCCGCCGGTCCACGCCGTCCCGTCACTGGGCGCACGCGCGTAGTTCTCGTGCCAACAGTCTTCCACCCACTCATACACGTTGCCGTGCATGTCGTGCAATCCCCACGCGTTGGCCCCGAACGACCCCGTCGGCGCCGTCTGCTCAGAGTCCCATCGGCTGCCGCAGCCATTGCAATTGGCCCGGTTGTTGCCGATCTCGTTCCCCCAGCTATACGCCGTCGACGTCCCCGCGCGCGCCGCATACTCCCACTCCGCCTCGCTCGGCAACCGGTACGGTTCGCCCGTCTCCGCCGTCAACCACGCCACATACGCCTGGGCATCCTCCCACGACACGTTGACCACCGGACGGGTGCCCCGGCCCCAGCCTGCATCGCCCGCGCGCGAACGACCCGTCGCCTCCGTGAACCCATCGTACTCCTCGAACGTCACCTCATACTTCGACAACGCGAACGACCCCACACTCACCTCGTGTACCGGCTGCTCGCGGTCCAAACATTCCCGCCCCGACACGCAGCCCATCCGGAACCGCCCCGCCGGTATCACCACCATCTCCGGCGCGGCAGCGCGGGCGGCTTGGCGTTGTGCCGCCGCCTGGTCCGCCGCCGCCTGGTCCGCCGCCGCCTGGTCCGCCGCCGCCTGGTCCGCCGCCGCCTGGTCCGCCGCCGCCTGGTCCGCCGCCGCCTGGTCCGCCGCCGCCTGGTCCGCCGCCGCCTGCTCCGCTGCCGCTTGCTCCGCTGCCGCCTGCTCCGCTGCCGCTTGCTCCGCCGCCGCCTGGTCCGCCGCCGCCTGGTCCGCCGCCGCCTGCTCCGCTGCCGCCTGTTCCGCCGCTGCCTGCTCCGCCGCCGCCTGTTCCGCCGCTGCCTGCTCCGCCGCCGCTTGCTCCGCTGCCGCCTGCTCCGCTGCCGCCTGCTCCGCTGCCGCCTGCTCCGCCGCTGCCTGTTCCGCCGCCGCCTGCTCCGCTGCTGCCTGTTCCGCTGCCGCCTGCTCCGCTGCTGCCTGCTCCGCCGCGAGGGTCCCACCATCCGGTTCGACGGGAGTCTCAACCCCCACCGGACCCGGGACCGGGCCGGGGCCGCCCCCGTTCCACGGCGCGGTCAACGCCACCGCCAGCGCCACGGCCACCAGCCCCGCCGCTGCCGTCCCCGGCAGCCACCATCGCCGCCATGCCGCCGCGGCCCGCGCGGGCCGCTCCGCCGCCACGGCCTCACGACCGCCGCCCACACCCGTGGGGGACGACGCCCCGGACGATTCCGCGACACGGGGGGGCAACGACACAGCCGCCACCCGCGCCGACCCGTCCAGCAGCGCCCGCCACGCGCCCAGACTCTGCGGCCGATCCTCCTCGTCCACCGCCAGCGCCGCGCCGACCGCCATAGCCAAGTCATCACTCACATGCTGCGGCGCGACTTCGGCCACCGGCCGCAGCCGATCCCGCCGTACGCGCTCGGTCGCATCCTCGGGCACCTGCCCGCTCAGCGCCTCGTACGCCAGCGCTCCCAGCGCGTAGATGTCGGTCCACGGCCCCTGATTCCCCCGCGGGCTGTATTGCTCGATCGGCGCATACCCCGGCGTCAGCACTGCCGTCACCGACCGCGACTGCCGGCCCATCGCCTGCCGCGCCGCCCCGAAGTCGATCAGCACCGGCGTCCCGTCCGGACGCACCATTACGTTCCCCGGCTTGATGTCCCGGTGCAGCAACCCCGCTCCGTGCACCGCCGACAACCCCTCCGTCAATGCGTCCAGCAACTCCCGCACCTGCGGCTCGGGCCACGGCCCCGACTCCTTCAACCCCGCCGCCAGCGTCTGCCCCTCCACATACTCGGTCACCATGTAGGCCGTGCCCTGCGCCTCGAACACCCGATACACCCGCACCAGGTGCGGGTGGTCGAATCGCGCCAGGATACGCGCCTCCTCCAGAAACCGCGTCAGGCCCCACTCGTAGTCCTCCGCGTCGGCCCCGGTCCGCGGCCCGATCGTCCCGTCCCTCTGCCGCGTCCCCCAGTCCCGCGGCAGATACTCCTTCACCGCCCGCCACGCGTCCAGCGACAGGTCCCGCGCCAGGTAGGTCACCCCGAATCCGCCCGCTCCCAGCACACGCTCGATCTCGAACTCGTCCAGCCGCGTCCCCGGCGCCAGCGCGTCGCCCATCTCTGTCATGTCCAATCTCCCTTGCCTGCCGCCTGCCCCGCACGGCCCCGCAGGTCGTCCCGCGCGATTCCCGCGCTGCATACTGCGGTTACCGTAGACGACCCCTCAACGAGAAATATCTCGGACGGCCATCGGTTTCGAAGGCCGTCATCGCCGCCGAAGCCAACCGGCGCCTTCGATTCGAAGACCGGCGCCCGGCGCCGGACGGAGCATTCGCCGATGACCGCATGGCGTCGAACCGGTGGCAGCGGCATCGATCGCCGTGAATGCGGCGATACGGTCGAACAGGCGGTCAGCCGTGCACGGCATCGTTAGCCTTGCGCCACCCGCCATCGCCGGGCCGGTGTCGCGCGCGCGGTCGCCGCCGTCGACGGGCCGTTGCCGAGGGGATTCATCCTTCATGATCGTTCATCCGATCCGAACCATTTTCCGCCAGGGGGCAAAGCCCCCTGGACCCCCGAGGTAAGGAGGTAAAGACTCACGGGGTGAGCGTCCGGGCCACACGGAACCCGATGATGAAGTAGGGAATGCCGGTGGTGAGCCAGAGGCGGAAGGCCGAACGGAGGAACCGCGGAAGGTCGTACCAGGAACCGCCGCGCAGGCCGCGACGCGAACAGTCCCCGCCGCCGGTCCACGCCGTCCCGTCACTGGGCGCACGCGCGTAGTTCTCGTGCCAACAGTCTTCCACCCACTCATACACGTTGCCGTGCATGTCGTGCAATCCCCACGCGTTGGCCCCGAACGACCCCACCGGCGCCGTCTGCTCATTGTCCCATCGGCTGCCGCAGCCACCACAATTAGCCCGGTTGTCCCCTATACCGTTCCCCCAGCTATACGCCGTCGACGTCCCCGCGCGCGCCGCATACTCCCACTCCGCCTCGCTCGGCAACCGGTAGGGTTCGCCCGTCTCCGCCGTCAACCACGCCACATACGCCTGGGCATCCTCCCACGACACGTTGACCACCGGACGGGTGCCCCGGCCCCAGCCTGCATCGCCCGCGCGCGAACGACCCGTCGCCTCCGTGAACCCATCGTACTCCTCGAACGTCACCTCATACTTCGACAACGCGAACGACCCCACACTCACCTCGTGTACCGGCTGCTCGTCGTCGAAACATTCCCGCCCCGACACGCAGCCCATCCGGAACCGCCCCGCCGGTATCACCACCATCTCCGGCGCGGCAGCGCGGGCGGCTTGGCGTTGTGCCGCCGCTTGCTCCGCCGCCGCTTGCTCCGCCGCCGCTTGCTCCGCCGCCGCTTGCTCCGCCGCCGCTTGCTCCGCCGCCGCTTGCTCCGCCGCCGCTTGCTCCGCCGCCGCTTGCTCCGCCGCCGCTTGCTCCGCCGCCGCTTGCTCCGCCGCCGCTTGCTCCGCCGCCGCTTGCTCCGCCGCCGCTTGCTCCGCCGCCGCTTGCTCCGCCGCCGCTTGCTCCGCCGCCGCTTGCTCCGCCGCCGCTTGCTCCGCCGCCGCCTGCTCCGCCGCCGCCTGCTCCGCTGCCGCCTGCTCCGCCGCCGCCTGCTCCGCCGCCGCCTGCTCCGCTGCCGCCTGCTCCGCCGCCGCCTGGTCCGCTGCCGCCTGGTCCGCCGCCGCCTGGTCCGCCGCGAGGGTGCCATCATCCGGTTCGACGGGAGTCTCAACCCCCACCGGATCCGGGACCGGGTCGGGGCCGCCCCCGTTCCACGGCGCGGTCAGCGCCACCGCCAGCGCCACGGCCACCAGCCCGGCCGCTGCCGTCCCCGGCAGCCACCATCGCCGCCATGCCGCCGCGGTCCGCGCGGGCCGCTCCGCCGCCACGGCCTCACGACCGCCGCCCGCACCCGAGGGTGACGACGCCCCGGACGATTCCGCGACACGGGGGGGCAACGACACAGCCGCCACCCGCGCCGACCCGTCCAGCAGCGCCCGCCACGCGCCCAGACTCTGCGGCCGATCCTCCTCGTCCACCGCCAGCGCCGCGCCGACCGCCATAGCCAAGTCATCACTCACATGCTGCGGCGCGACTTCGGCCACCGGCCGCAGCCGATCTCTCCGTACGCGCTCGGTCGCATCCTCGGGCACCTGCCCGCTCAGCGCCTCATACGCCAGCGCTCCCAGCGCGTAGATGTCGGTCCACGGACCCTGATTCCCCCGCGGGCTGTATTGCTCGATCGGCGCATACCCGGGCGTCAGCACCGCCGTCACCGACCGCGACTGCCGTCCCATCGCCTGCCGCGCCGCCCCGAAGTCGATCAGCACCGGCGTCCCGTCCGGCCGCACCATCACGTTCCCCGGCTTGATGTCCCGGTGCAACAACCCCTCACCGTGCACCGCCGACAACCCCTCCGTCAGCGCGTCCAGCAACTCCCGCACCTGCGGCTCGGGCCACGGCCCCGACTCCTTCAACCCCGCCGCCAGCGTCCGCCCCTCCACATACTCGGTCACCATGTAGGCCGTGCCCTGCGCCTCGAACACCCGATACACCCGCACCAGGTGCGGGTGGTCGAATCGCGCCAGGATACGCGCCTCCTCCAGAAACCGCGTCAGGCCCCACTCGTAGTCCTCGGCGTCGGCCCCGGTCCGCGGCCCGATCGTCCCGTCCCTCTGCCGCGTCCCCCAGTCCCGCGGCAGATACTCCTTCACCGCCCGCCACGCATCCAGCGACAGGTCCCGCGCCAGGTACGTCACCCCGAACCCGCCCGCTCCCAGCACCCGATCGATCTCGAACTCGTCCAGCCGCGTCCCCGGCGCCAGCGCGTCGCCCATCTCTGTCATATCCAATCTCCCTTGCCTGCCGCCCGCCCCGCGCGGCCCCGCAGGTCGTCCCGCGCGATTCCTCCGCAGTATACGGGGGATACCGTAGTCGATCGTTGAAAACGATCTCCTGAAATTGAAGTCCTTCGGATCGCCGCCGGTTCGAAGGCCGTCATCGACGCCGAAGTCAACCGGCACCTTCGCCAAGGTCGAGAGACGCCGAGGCGCGAGGCACCGCCCGGCGACGCCGTGCGGGCATCTCTCCGCGGTTTTTGGCCCGGCCCTCAACCCGTCGGTCTACTTCGGCGAAACACCCGTGGTCGCGATCCGATAGGAATGCCCGGCGATGCCGAGCGTCTGTCCGGGAGCGACCGGCTGGGGGACGAACGGCTTCAGGGCGACGCCCTCCGCTTCGGTTCCCTGCAACGAGTTGAGGTCTTCGGCCAGGATCGTCCCGCCACTCACGCGCAGGCGAACATGACGCCGCGACACGGCCGAATCCCGTATTTCGACGTGGCACAGTTCCTTGTCCCGCCCGATGATCAACCCCTCCCGCGACGACAACAGCGCCCGTGGCAGCAGAATCGGCGTCGAGCCGTCCGCGGGCTGCAGCGAGCCCATGATGTCTGCAAGCGGCGGCGGCGGCGGCGGATCGGGCCTCGCATTGCGGTTCGGTACGTTCCATCGCCGCTCCGCCGGACCGTCGTTCCCGCGTTCGCCCCCCGGCGATCGACGTCCCGAACGACGCGTGAGCAGCATACCGGCCACGCCGAGTACGGCGAGCCCGATAATCAGCGCAAGCACCAGGGTCTGGTGGCTTGCGGGCGCATCGCCTGCCGGGGGCGCCGGATCCGGTGTTGGAGTCGCCGGGTCCGGGGGCGCCGGGTCGGGCGCGGGTGGGTCCGGGGGCGGCACCGGCTGAGGCGCCGGTGGGGGCAGAGCCGGGTCCGGTGCCGGTGGATCCGGACTTGGGGTCGTCGGGTCGGGCGACACCGGGTCGGGCGCGGGCGGATCCGGTTCGGGCGCCGGTGGGTCCGGCAGCGCCGGGGGCGGCGACGGCTGAGGCGCCGGCGGGCGCGGAGCAGGCGGCGGGGGCGGGGGGGGATCCGGGCGCGGCAGTTCCCATTCGCCGGGAATGCCGATGGCGTCCATGGCGGTGTGGGTGGCGACCCATTCGGGCGAGCCCGATCCGTGCAGCGCCTCGGCCACGTCGGCAAAGGCGTATCGCGCGTCTTCGAAATCATCGTTGCGGGTCAGAACCGAGGTCGCGGCCAAGCCAAAAATGCGCATCGCCCGCATCGCGCCGAGCCCCTCGACGGCGGGCCCCCGCCCCCGCGGATGCCGGCCGCCTTCCGCCAGAAGATAGAAACCCTGGTTGACGATGGAAGAGTTCACATGGACGCCGCCGTTGTCGGCGCTCATGTATTCAAAGTCGTCGTAGTGATCCGGCAAGCGCGTTCCGCCCATTCGGACGCTCCCGGGATTGCTCATGTCGCGCATGACGCCGCCGGGCTCGCGCATTTGCCAATGGCGGGACGTCATCCTGACGACGGCATCGGGATTCCGCACGGCGCCGTTGGCGATCCAGCCGGCGAACGTCGCCCCCATTGCGTCCGAGATGGCCTCGTTCAAGGCACCCGGCTGGCGGCTGTAGATCAGGCGGCTCCCGTGGCCGATCAGGCCGTGCGTCAGTTCGTGCGCAATGACTTCGGGGAAATCCAACGCGGCGTTGGGCAGCACCATGATGTCCGCTTCGCCCGACCAATAGGCGTTGAATTCATCCCCGAAACATTGCTGCCAGGGGCTGACCTCATGGAACCGGACGCCGATAACGCCGGTGAGCGGCAAACCACGCCCGTCCAGGCTGTCCATCTCGAGGAAGACGTCGAGAAACGCGTAGAAGTCGCCGAGAAGGTCGAACAGGCGTTCCGCTGGTGGATGCCCCACAGTCTCCGTTTCGGATCGGACGAGGGGCGATCCCACAAACAGCAGGTATTGAGCCGTCGGATGGTCCAGCAGACCACGCACGCCGCCGTCGCGGCACGCCCGGGCGAAATCGTGCACCCGGCGCTCCCGGTCAGGCGCCGCATCCAGGACGACCGGCACGCGGTGCAGAACTTCCGCGGTTTCGGCGTCGAACACCGCCTCCTCCGGTCCCTGGTCGATAACCACCACGCCCATCCAGGCGAGGCGGTAGCCGCCGCCCACGGGGAAGATCACCAGCGTACCTTCATCGTCATCGTCGGTCGCGATGTCGTGGTTCAACAGACCCGCCGCCGCCGCCACGGTGGTCGGATAGTCCTGTGCCGGAGTCGTGGTCGCCAACTCGATGCGGGGCGCGGCGTGGCCGCGGATCCTGACGATGCGGTCGCCCTCGACCGTCACAACCACTTCGGCGGCGTAAACCGGAATGTCCTGGTGTTGCTGACGCGCCCTGCTGAAGACGCGATCGCCCAGTACGTTTTCACCGGCCGGGGTGAGGACGTCGTCGTCCCCGATTTGACCGCGGGCGCGAAGTTCGTCGGCCGCCGTCTCGACGGCGGTGGACTCCGGATCGATGACCCGGTCGGCGTCGACGTCGGTCCGCTCCAGCGGCACCGCTCCCGTCTGTGTCTGCCCGTCGGGCGGGCTCTCGGCGCCCCCCTCCGACGCCGTGGCGCCGTCGGCGTTTCCTTCGCCCGGCGTATCCTGGGCGCCGGAATCGGGCGCGCCCTGGCCCTCGCCGGTCCGAGGGGAGTCTTGGGCGGAAGGTGTGTCGGAGTCAGCCGGCGTCGCCTCCGAAGACGACGCGGCGCCTGAATCGCCGCGGCCGTCGTCGGACGTGCCGGGCGCTCCACAGCCGGCTGCCAGAAGCGCGCCCACCAACCACGCGGCGAGCGGCGCGGGTCCGCCGAAGGGCCGAAACCGCCGCCGGGGCGGTCGGGACGGCGCGGCCCCCGGTATCGTCGGGGTTCGGTTTTGACGTGCCATGTGTCGAGTTTCCTCTGGGGATCTGCCGGTGGCCAGACGCAATCCGTTGGGCCATGATCCGACGAATCGACGGCCGATGTCTGCACCGCGAATTCAAGGATGCCAGAAAGAGTATAGTAGGCCCCGCTGGAAGCGGAGCGATTAACGTTGAAGATCAAGACCTACGTCGTCGGGCGGGAGAGGGGTTGCGACATCCGACTGGACGATGCCAGCGTATCCCGGCGCCATGCCGAGATCGTGCCCCTGTCGGGCGGACGCGTTTACGTCGCGGATCGAGCAACCCTCAACGGGACATTCCTTCGGGACGGCGACCAATGGCGTGCGATCCGCCAGGCGGTCCTGAAGCCGACCGATTACATTCGCTTCGGCGACTGCCCGATGACCGCGGCCCAACTGAACGCATTGTGCCCCAGGGACGACCCGCCTCCGCCCGACGTCCGCAACGAAAACCCGCTGGATCCGAACAAGGGCTTGGTGCGCGATCCGGATACGGGAGAGATCCTGGAGCAGCAACCTCCGCCAAACGTCAGGCCTCGCGCGAGACGATGAGCAGGGACATGCCGCGCCGGCGGGTCGACGGCCCCGGCAAGGCAGGCCATCGAAGCCGTTCTCGCATGCAAGATCCTGAATTTCCGGCTGGCGCGGGCCGAATCGTGCGGGGCCGGTAGTCGACCCGGCACGTTTGCAGGCGCCGGTTGTGGGCCGAATCCCATCTGTGAAACAATGCGAAATGCCGACGCAGTGAGCGGAGTGCGGGCGGGCAACGTCATGCCCTATAGTCCGATGCAGGCGGCGCCGGCGGCGCACATCCCGGCAGGAGATAAACATGCAAATCCGGTCCACCACGCTGCTCGTGTCATTCCTGGCCGGAATTCTGTGGGTCGGCCTGCTCTCGCTGCTGCTTCCCGCCGATCCCCGCAGTTTCGCGGGAGACCTGCTGCTGGATCGAAGCACAACGACGTTTGTCTACCCGTTCACCATCCAAAACGTCATGTGGCTCATCTTCTTCGTGGCGGCGGGCGATCTGGCTGTCCGGCATCTGGCGGCCATTGGCGAAGAGGAACAACTCCGGCTGGGTCTGCTGCCTGAAGACGACGAGACGGTCCTGCGCCAGCAGGATATCGGTCCGATCTACCGGCGCGTGCGCCAGACCGATCCCGATCGGCGGTACTGGATGCAGCGCCTGCTGACAGGCGCCTTGCTGCAGTTCCAGAGCAGCGGGTCGATCGATCAGGTCAATGCGATGCTCAACTCGTCGATGGAACTCTATCAACACGAGATCGAGTTGCGCTACAATACGTTGCGGTACCTCGTCTGGCTCATCCCGACGCTCGGTTTCATCGGTACCGTTGTGGGCATCGCGGGGGCGTTGCGGACGGCTGGCGAGATGTTTGCCGAGGTCCTCCCGAACACCGATATGGCCGAGTTGGGACCGCAGATGATGACGACCCTGACTGGCGAACTCGGCGTGGCATTCTACACGACGCTGCTCGCGTTGCTGCAGTCGGCCGCGCTGATGTTTGCGCTGCACATGGTGCAGGGAAACGAGGAAGGGTCGCTCAACCGGGTCGGCCAGTATTCGCTCAAGAACCTGGTCAATCGCCTCTACGAACGGCGGTCGTAGGCTGAGCGGCGGGCCGCACCGGGGCAAGGTGCCGTCACACACGGCAGGAGGGACAGCATGCCCGTAAAACGCGACGCGGACGGTAACATCATCGACAAGCCGACTGATCTTCGGCCGGATCGACGCGATCCGGCCGAGGGGACGCGCGGCTCGGACCCCACCGTCCCCAGTGTCGGGCGCACGGCCGACATCGCCGCACCGACGGTCCCGCGGCCGGGGGCCAACCCCTCGCCGTACCGCGGCGGGCCGGTCAAAACCGACCGGCATGGCGCCGCCACTGCGCCGGCCAAGCGCCGGGGGGGCGGGCCCGATCGGGATTCGGGACGCACGCGGATCTATCGCCCCAACCAGCCGGATACGGAGGCCGGCGCCGAATCCGGCGCCATGAACGATCCCCCGGCCGCATGGCTCGTGGTCGTCGACGGACCGGGGATGGGCCACGTGGCGACGGTTGGGGTCGGCGTCAATTCCATCGGCCGCGATGCGACGGAACGCGTGTCGCTCGACTACGGCGACAAGATGATCTCGCGAACCCGCCACGCCCTGGTCACGTTCGACCCGCGCGGCCGGAAGTTCTATATCCAGCATGGCGGCGGAACCAACCTGACCTACGTCAACGACGAGCCGGTGCTGGCGCCGCGCGAGATCGAGCCGTTGACGCACGTGCAGATCGGGGACACCGTCCTGCGGTTCGTGCCGCTCTGCGGCGCCGATTTCACATGGGACAACAAGCCGGGTGGCCGCTGAGATGCCGGAGGGCGCCAATCTGGAGGGGTTCGACGACATCCTGGCGGGCGGCCAAACGGACGGGTCGCGGCCCTATCAGGAGGACGACTTCCGGGTGACCGGTTTTCGCGGCCAGGACCCGGACGATTGCGACCTGCTGATGGTGCTGGCCGACGGCATGGGCGGCCACTATGGTGGCGCGGAGGCGAGCCGCCTGGCCGTCTCGGCCTTTGTCGAAACGTTTCCGGAGACCAGCGGCGTCGTCGACGCGCGTCTGCGGGCCGCGCTCACGGCGGCCAACGATGCGGTCGGCCGGTTTGCGGCCGCGAACGTCGAATACACCGGGATGGGGTGCACGCTGTTGGCCTGCGTGGTGACAAGCGACCAGGCGGCGCACTGGATCAGCGTCGGCGACTCGCCGCTGTGGCGCCTGCGGGCCGGCACAGACGACGATGGCGGCGGGATCGACCGACTGAACGCGGACCACTCCATGCGGCCCGTTTTCGAAAGCCTGGTGCGGCTGGGCCGAATGACCGCCGAAGAGGCGCAGGAAGGCGGGGCCAATCAGCTTCGCTCCGTGGTGACCGGTGAGGATCTGACGCTGGTCGACGCGGGCGCGCCGCCGGTCCGGCTCGGCATCGGCGACGCGATCTTGCTGGCGAGCGACGGGTTGGAAACGCTGTCCGAAGAGGAGATCTATCGGTTGTCGGGCGGACTCCGGCCCGCCGGCGCCATCGTTTCCGACTTGTTGGAGGCCGTCGAGGCGATGGACCGGCCGTCACAGGACAACGCCACCGCGGTGGTCTATCGGCATCTGGCGGCAGGCGCCGTCCGACGCCGGTTCGAACGGCTTACGGCGCCGACGCGGCTGATGGCCCGGCGCCGCTGACGCACTACCGAGGGCCGTCGCGCGGCGCCCCCGAACCCGGAGAAACGACCGTGGGAGAATGGAGAACGAATCGATGCAGTCGATGAAGCGACAAGCGCGAGTGTTCGTGTGGCTGGCGGGCTTCGGCGTCCTCGCCGCGCCCGTGGCGGCACAGGCGCCAGCGACGACCGGCGTCGTCGTCGTACGCGCCGCGGGCGACGCCGCCGCACCGGGTGATGCGTCCGCCGAGACGGTGGGGCTCGGGTTCGTGGCCAGCGCCGAGCACGTGATCGCGAGCGTCGCCGCCGATGTGACCGACTTCGTCGTGTCGGGCGCCGACGGGGTCGAACACGAGGCCACCCTCGTCGCTTACGACCAGGTGGCGGGGCTCGGACTTCTCGCCGTGCCCGGGGGACTGGCGGCACCCTACGGTTTTGCGAGAGACCCGGCGCAGGCGGCGCAGGAGGTGCACGGCGCGACGCGGAACGATGCCGGCGACGTGACGCTCGTGTCCGGACGTGTCGACAACGTCGAGGCGGACACGGTTCGGCACGATGCGTTCAACGACGAGGAACGGAACGCCGGCGCGCCACTGCTCAACGGTTGCGGAGAGGTTGTTGGCGTCGCGATCGACGATTCGGTCGTGAATCCGGCGGCGGCCGGCAGCGGACTGGCGGTGCCCGGGGCCCAGGTGCTGACACGTTTCGCCGCGGACGGCCTGACGGCGACCTCTGTCGAGACGCCGTGTGTGGCCGATGCGCAGCAGTTGGCCGAGGCGGCGGACGAAGCACAGGAACGGGCCGAAGCGGCCCAACAGGCGGCGGACGAAGCACAGCAGCAGGCCGAAGCGGCCCAACAGGCGGCGGACGAAGCCCGAGAGCGGGCCGACGAGGCGGCGGCCGACCCGACGCAGGACGACCCGGCTTTTGCAGATGAGGAGGCGGTCGAGGCGCAACAGCAGGCCGATACAGCCGCCGAGGCGGCGGACGAAGCACGGCGGCAGGCCGAAGCGGCAAGGGCCGAAGCGGCCGAACTCGCGCTGGTCGAGGCCCAGGCGCGAGCCGACGCGGCGGAACAGGCGGCAGTCGAAGCCCAGGCGCGAGCCGAAGCGGCGACGGCCGAGACCCGCCAGGAGTTGGAGGAAGCGGCAGCCGAAGCACGGCGGCAGGCCGAAGCGGCCGTCGAAGCGCAGCAGCGTGCCGAAACGGAGGCGGCCGAGGCGCAACAGCAGCTCGAAGCGGAGGCCGAGGCCCGCCAGCAGGCAGAGCAGGAGGCGGCCGATACCGAGGAGCGGAGCGCGGCCGAGCGGACGCGGATCATCCGCTGGAGTATCGTCGCCGGCGGCATCGTGTCGGCCATCGTGTTACTGCTCTGGATCGGCAGCCGGCGCTCCGTCGCGGCGGCAAAGCGGGATAAAATCAAGACCGAAACGCTGGCGCATTCGGCGCAAGCGGCGATGGCGTTGCGGGACGAGCAGGATCGGCGCGCGGGCGAAGTGCCGGCGGTCTTCCTGGATGGTGTCGATACGGACGGTCGTCCGATTTCGGTCCGCATTCCCGGGAGCACCATCGCGGGGGCTGGCGGCGCAGTGGTCGGACGCAACCCGTTCGACAGCACGGTGGTGCTCGATCATCCCGGAGTCTCCCGCCGGCACTTCCGGCTGTTCGCCCGCGGGACGTCGGTGCTGATCGAGGACTTGAACTCGATGAACGGGACGAATCTGAGCGGCACGGCGTTGACCCCTGGCGCCAGTACGCCGCTGCAACCGGGCGCCACGCTGGAAGTCGGCGACGTCACGCTCACCGTCACTCTGCAGTCATGAATCGGCGGGGGCGGCCGGCGTTTGACGTTCACCTGACATACAACAGGAATCGACCATGAAGCGACGAAGCCGGGAAATCAACATCTTCAGCATGTCGGCGCTCGATCTGTTCGCGTCCGCGCTGGGCGCGTTCATCCTCATCTCGATTGTCATTTTTCCGTACTTTCCGAATACGAGCCGTAATCCGGTGGTGGTCGTGGCGGCGCCAGCGCCCGATCCTCCGATCTGTCCACCCTGCCTGCCCACGCCCCCAGCGCCCCCAGCGCCCCCAGCGCCGCCCGCGCCGCCTGCGCCCGCACCCCCGGCGCCACCGGCGGCGCAGTTTCCCCACCTGGATCTGGTCGTCGCCCTCGATGTATCCGGCAGCATGGGTGATCAGATCGCCGGTCTCAAGGCCGAGGTCAACCAACTGAGCAGCGTCATGATGGGTTTGACCCCAAGCCTCGGCATGGGCCTCGTGGCGTTTGGCGACCGCAACTGGGATCGGCCCATCACCACCTTCCCCCTACGGGAGATGAGCGGGTCGACGGCCAATCAATCGGCGTTTCGGGATTTCGTCGCCGAATTGAGAACGAACATGGGGTTGGGCGGCGGCTTCAACGAGGACAACCCGGAAGCATTCCGGGAGGCGCTGACCGAAGCGACGGACATGAACTGGCGGGCGGACGCCGAATTGAGAATCATCGTGCTGATCACCGACAATCCGGCCTACCCGGAGGAAACGAATCAGGCCGTTGCGGAAGCGCGTTCGTTCGCGGCAGGGGGCGACAGCAGGGTCTCGACCGTCTTCAGAGACACGAACAGCGACTTTGGCAGCCGGGAATTTCTTGAACGCGTGGCCAACGCCGGTGGCGGCCAGTTCGTGGAAGATACCGGCGGCTCGTTCACGGTGACGCTTCTGTTGTCGATGTTGTGAGCTGAGATCTGGTGGGCGATCCGTGCCTTCAGCGCCGGGCCGGTGTCGCGTGCGCGGTCGGCGGCGCGGACACGGGTGGTCGCCGAGGGGTTTCGCCGCTCATGATCGTTCACCCGATGCGAACCGGATTCCGCCAGGGGGCTCCGCCCACTCTACCCCCGACGTAAGGAGGTAAGGACTCACGGGGTGAGCGTCCGGGCCACACGGAACCCGCTGCTGCTGCTGCGAAGGCCGGTGGTGAGCCCGCAGCGGAAGGCCGAACGGAGGAGCCGCTGACTACGGTTCCGCAACCACGGTCTCCTGCATCACTACCCGCCACCCGGTATAGCCTCTTGGATGCCTCACTGCACAGGCTCACACGATGGCAGCGTCTCAATTTCCAACCAGACCTTGCCGAAGCCTACGACTTCGCGATTGGTGACACGCACGCAAGTGCCCGGGTTGACGGCACCGGCTTCGGCAGGCTTCTCATAGCCCAGTAACATGCCTATGAATGACCCGGTGAGGTCTTTGTAATGATCGCGGTGTACGGTGACGCGTTGCTTGGTTTGCATGATCTCGAACTGCGAGGTCGGATGATCGACGAGCGGTTCGAATGCCCAGTCATCAACGCCGCCCTCCGGTCCGAGGTACGCCCAGCCCGTAGTGTGTGACGCCACCTGTGACGGGGGCTCTTGCGCCAAAACTGTCGTCGATAGCGAAAATCCGTTGGAGGCGGCCGACGGTACGCCACCGCTGGTCAGCACATTCGCCGCCATGATGACCAATAAAGCGCCGATCACGATGCAGACGATCCCGGCACTCATCCCGGAGATCTCGATCCTGAGGTCAATTCCTGGAATGTGGATCTTCATTTTCCCCTCCTTCGTGGACTTACGCTTGCTCAAGCGCACACAGCCGAACACGACGAGTCCGATGCCCAGAACGACCAATACTACGAATGCCACCCAATGCGGTTCCAGCAATTTTTCACACTCGCGTCTGCTACGGTCAGAAGGACGCCGCGTAAAGTTGCCGGCGGGAGTGGGGCAAGTAGACGCTCTCCTCATTTTCGCCCAGTCTTTTAACTCGCAGGCGTCTTGCCCCTCGGGCCAGGGCTTTAAATCCAGATTCTCCAATGATCTGGCCGGTGTCAAGAGAGATCGTTCCCACCATCCGGTTCGACGGGAGTCTCATCCGGCACCAAATCCGGATCCGGGGTGGGGCCGGGTTCGTTCCACGGCGCGGTCAGCGGGACCGCCAGCGCCACGGCCACCAGTCCCGCCGCCGCCGTCCCCGGCAGCCACCATCGCCGCCAGGCCGCCGCGTGACCCGCACGTCCTCGCCGGCCCTGCTGTAAACGATCCCCTGACGGTGAAGTGTCCTGGACCGCCGCCGGTTTGAAGGCCGTTATCATCGTCCACCGACCGGGTATCCGCCCACTCCCATTCCCGTTCCCACTGTAGGTGCAGTCTATGACTGCACAATTACCGCACGATCTTGATTCGGGCGGTCATAGACCGCTACAGTCTCGGATTGCGGGCCCCTCAATGACCAAAAGATGTGGCGTGCGGCGAAGGTCCAGATCTCTTCACTATCCGGCGACCGCCAACAGCCCTGCAGGTCTTCCGTCACCATTCCTGCGCAGCATTCTGCCGATACCGTAGACGACCGCTGAACGAGAAATACCTCGGACGGCCATCGATTTCGAAGGCCGTCATCGCCGCCGAAGTCAACCGGCGCGTTCGATTCGAAGACCGGCGCCCGGCGCCCAATGGGCCAGGACGGGCGCCGGCCCGGGCGCCGCCGCGATTCGGCGACGCCGGATCATCATGACCGTCCCTGGACGCTCGGTCGCTCGCCCGGGCTCCCCGTGGGGCGCCCGGCTCCGGCGTTCGAACGTGCGGGCCACACGGAACCCGTTGTTGTTGTTGCGATTGCCGGTGGTGTTCCTGTTGCGGTTGGCCGAACGGAGGTTCCGCGGATTGTTGTTCCAGGAACCGCCGCGCAGGACGCGACGGGGGGACGGTCAGGCGCCCGGACGGCGCGAAATCGCACCGCCCGAAAGATGGCTTGGCGCAAGCGCCATGTATCGGCATGTTTGGCGTGGGCAATCCAACTGCGGACGCGTTGAATAACCTCCTCACGGGTCACCGTGCCCGCGCGCCAGCGGTCGTGCAACCCGCGCAGACGATTGCGGAAACGGCGCACGTTGTCCTCCGGCAAACGCCGGTAACCGCCCGGCAGCAGGACCAGACCCAGAAACGGGGCCGCCTCGCGAGTGTCCAGCAGCGCGGTCTTGCGGGGGTGGAGGCGCAAGCGCCGGCCGTCGAGGTACCTGACGATGCGCTGCCGCCAGTCCTCAAGTTGCTCGCGATCGTCGTGGAACAAAGCAAAGTCGTCCACGTAGCGCAGATACCCCTTCGCCCGCAGGACTTCCTTGCAGAAGTGGTCCAGGCCGTTCAGATACACGTTGGCGAAGAACTGGCTGGTCAGGTTGCCGATCGGCAGGCCGCGCCGCCGTTCGAACGGCGTGAACAGATCGTCGCCCGGAAAGTAGAGTTGCACCGGCTCTTGCGGATTGGAACCATCGATGAGGCGATCGGCCAGCGACAACGTGCGCGCGCAGGCAATCCGACGGCGCAGGTCGGCTTTGAGAATCTCATGGTCAATAGCCGGAAAGTAGCGGTAGATGTCGCAACGCAACACCCAGCGATGGCGGTCCCTGAACCGCTCGTAGCGCGCAATCGCGCGGTGGGTGCCCTTGCCCACCCGGTTGGCGTAGCTGTCGTAGACGAAACCGCGCTCGAACACGGGCTCGACGACTGCGCAGAAGGCGTGATGCACCACACGGTCGCGAAACGGCGCCGCGGAAACGATGCGGTGCTTGGGATCGCGAATCTCGATGGTCGTGTACCGGCCCGAACGGTAGCGGCCGTTCCGGAGCGCCCGCTCCAGGCGCAGAATCTCAGGCTCCATATTCGCGAGAAACGCGGCCACGCCCGGTTTCGCCCGCTTGCCCTTCGCCGCCGTCAGGGCCGCCTCCAGCAATGCCGGGAACGAGGCGATCTCGTCGAAGAGGTCACGCGCTTTCGCGGGCACGATGCACCTTTTGCCAACCGCCCACCAGGCGTCCGGTTTCGTCGAGGGAGCGCGCCGCATGTTCATAGCGACGATGATCCAGGTAGCGTAGATCGTGTACCAGGCGGCAGAGAAACCGCAGTTTTTCGATCCCGAGGTTGGCGCCGGCGAGGGGATCGCCCCGGCGTTTGGTATAGGTCGCCTCGATCAGCCGCTCCAGTACGTCCAATGCCGTCTGCTGGAGGCGGTCGCCGAGCAGAAACTTCTGACTGCGCGGAAACCGCTCCACGGTCGGGATCAACCACAGTAGAAAACGCAGGTGCGATTCCAGCGCCGGACCGGTGTCGCGCGCGCGGTCGGCGCCCTCCACGGGTGGTCGCCGAGGGGTTTCGCCGCTCACGATCGTTCACCCGATGCGAACCATTTTCCGCCAGGGGGCAGAGCCCCCTGGACCCCCGAGGTAAGGAGGTAAGGACTCACGGGGTGAGCGTCCGGGCCACACGGAACCCGTTGAAGTAGTCGCGATCGCCGGTGGAGTCCCCGCTGCGGTCGGCCGAACGGAGGAACCGCGGACTGTCGTACCAGGAACCGCCGCGCAGGACGCGACGCCCGCAGACCCCGCCGGTCCACGCTGTCCCGTCACTCGGCGCCCCCGCGTAGTTCTCATGCCAACAGTCTTCCACCCACTCATACACATTGCCGTGCATGTCGTGCAATCCCCACGCGTTGGCCCCGAACGACCCCACCGGCGCCGTCTGGGCATTATCCCACTGACTGCCGCAGCCGTCGCAATTGGCCCGGTTACGGCCTATCTCGTTCCCCCAGCTATACGCCGTCGACGTCCCCGCTCGCGCCGCATACTCCCACTCCGCCTCGGTCGGCAACCGATACGTCTCTCCCGTCTCCGCCGACAGCCACGCCGCATATGCCCGCGCATCGTTCCACGACACGTTGATCACCGGACGGGCGCCCCGGCCCCAGCCTTCATCGTCCGCCCGCGCCCGACCCGTCGCCTCCGTGAACCGATCGTACTCCTCGAACGTCACCTCGTACTTCGACAGCTCAAACGATGCCACCCTCACCTCGTGTACCGGCTGCTCGTCGCCGAAACAATCCCGCCCCGACACGCAGCCCATCCGGAACCGCCCCGCCCGTATCGCCACCATCTCCAGCTCTACGGCGGCGCGGGCGGCTTGCCGTTGCGCTTCGGCGTCAATCTCGGCTTGCCGTTGCGCTTCGGCGTCAATCTCGGCTTGCCGCTGCTCCTCGGCCGCAATCTCGGCTTGCCGCTCGGCGGCCACCCGCGCGGCGTCCGCCGCCGCCCCTCTTAGCGCGGCCGCCGTCGCCGCGTCCAGATAGCCCGTCGCCGTCACTCCCCACGCCGTCTGCCACTCCCGCAGCGCCACCCGCGTGCCAGCCCCGAACCGACCGTCCGCCTCGCCCGGATCGAACCCGCCCGCCGCCAACCCCGCCTGAATCTCCTGCCGCGTCGTCCGGTCCAGCCCCAAAGCCTCCTCCACCGCCGCCGGCGACACCACCGGGGGCGGCTCCGGTTCCGGTACAGGGGCCGGTGGGGGCGGCACGGGCAGAGGTGCAGGCGGATCCGGGGTTGGAGGCGGCGGGTCCGGACCCGGGGCCGGCGCGGGCGGATCCTCCTCCCGGACGGTCGGCACCTCGGGTTCGCCCGGGTTCCACGGCGCGGTCAGCGCGACCGCCAGCGCCACGGCCACCAGCCCCGCCGCTGCCGTCCCCGGCAGCCACCATCGCCGCCATACCGCCGCGGTCCGCGCCGGCCGCTTTGCCGCTACGGCCTCATTACCGGCACCCTCACCCGGCCGGGACGACGCCCCAAACGATTCCCCGGCGCCGGGGCGCGACGACACCGGCGCCACGGCCGCCGGCCCGGCCAGCAACGCACGCCACGCCACCAGACTCTGCGGCCGATCCCGCCCGTCCACCGCCAGCGCCGCATCGATCGCCGCCCCGAGCCCGGCACTCACACCCTGCGGCGCCACTTCGGCCAGCGGCCGCAGCCGATCCTCGAGCACCCGCTCGGTCGCATCTTCCGGCGCCTGCCCGCTCAGCGCCTCATACGCCAGCGCTCCCAGCGCGTAGATGTCGGTCCACGGCCCCTGATTCCCCCGCCCGCTGTACTGCTCGATCGGCGCATACCCCGGCGTCAGCACCGCCGTCACCGACCGCGACTGCCGTCCCATCGCCTGCCGCGCCGCCCCGAAGTCGATCAGCACCGGCGTCCCGTCCGGCCGCACCATCACGTTCCCCGGCTTGATGTCCCGGTGCAACAACCCCTCACCGTGCACCGCCGACAACCCCTCCGTCAGCGCGTCCAGCAACTCCCGAACCTGGGGCTCCGGCCACGGCCCCGACTCCTTCAACCCCGCCGCCAGCGTCTCCCCCTCCACATACTCGGTCACCATGTAGGCCGTGCCCTGCGCCTCGAACACCCGATACACCCGCACCAGGTGCGGGTGGTCGAACCGCGCCAGGATACGCGCCTCCTCCAGAAACCGCGTCAGGCCCCACTGGTAGTCCTCGGCGTCGGCACCGGTCCGCGGCCCGATCGTCCCGTCCCTCTGCCGCGTCCCCCAGTCCCGCGGCAGATACTCCTTCACCGCCCGCCACGCATCCAGCGACAGGTCCCGCGCCAGGTACGTCACCCCGAACCCGCCCGCTCCCAACACCCGCTCGATCTCGAACTCGTCCAGCCGCGTCCCCGGCGCCAGCGCGTCACCCATCTCTGTCATGTCCAATCTCCCTTGCCTGCCGCCTGCTCCGCACGGCCCCGCAGCTCGTCCCGCGCGATTCCTGCGAAGTATACTGCGGATACCGTAGTCGATCGTTGAAAACGATCCCTTGAAGTTGAAGTATCCTGGACGGTCGCCGACTGGCATGCGGTCGAGCGTGGGCGATTGAGTGCGGCGGACAGGACCCCGCCGTTTGTCGATGGACAGATCGCCGCGATCGCGCGCGTCAACAACCCGATACTGGTTACGTCGAATACGGACAACTTCAAACCCGGCCAATGGAATGGCCCGGGGCGCTGGAGTTTGACGAACAGGGTCGTGCCATCGGGCGAGAAGGCCATAGCTGCAAATTCGGAATCGTTCATCGCGTTCCGGATGAGCGGGCGTTCTATCTTGTGGGACGCGGGAGAATGGTAGGACCGTCGGAGGAAGCATGAGCGCGGAATTGATTGCAGCTGTGGCTGTGGGTGTAGCGCTGGTAGGGGTGATCCTCACGAGCAATCGGGGCCTCCGGCAAGACATGGTGCGGGTGGAAGCACGGCCGGATGGGTGGATCGGTGCGCTTCAGTAACCGGTGGAAGCGCAATTCAATGAATTGCGCGGTGCGATCGGCGAGTTGCGTGAGCGTATGGCCCACCTGGAAGGGTTGTGCGAGGCCATCGGCGGACGAACCGCCGCCAGTTGATGTGCTTTCCCGGTAGGGGCGACCCATTGCACGGAGTTAGGAAACGGTCCTCAGAACGCGGAAGCCGAGGAAGCCGTGTTGGCTGCCGGCCACATCGTAGCCGCGATACGACGACCGGCAATTCCTGACGCCGAAGTACCAGCTACCGCCCCGAAACACCCGCATCGAGCCCGAGCCCGCGAACGATCACCTAAAAGTGAAGTTCTTGAACGCGCGCCGGGTTGAAGATCGTCATCATCGTCCGCCGGCCGGAAACCCGCCCACTCCCATTCCCACTGTAGGTGCAGTCTATGACTGCATCCAACTGATTCCGTCGGACTTGATTCGGGCGGTCATAGACCGCCCCTACAGCAGGACGGGGAAAGGGAGTGGGAGTGGGCGGATTGGCGACCGCGTCCAGATCAGCCGCGTCGCGATTCCCGGTCGTGCCCGCCAGCGCCGCGTATTCCCACTCCGCCTCGGTCGGCAAAGAAAATCAGGGCATCCCGCTGCGGACGACTTCCCGAATCGTGGCGACCCGCAGGGGATAGGTGCCCAGCGTCCTGAGCGACGAAGCCCCCTTCCGAAGCTCCCCGAGCGCCTCCGACACCAGCCGGTCGCCGGGAGTTCCGACAAAGTCGACGTGGTACATCGATTCGGCGTTCGAGCCTTCGACCGGACGCGACAGAACGTGGGTCAGTGGAATGCGCCGTTCCACGAAGGGACGCAATACACCAAAAGTGCGCCGGTCGGCGTGGGCGACGCGCAAACAGATGCTGGTCTTCGACACTCCTGAAGCGGAACGTCCGGCCCGGACGGTCCCGCTTCGACCGAACAGCAGAAATCGCGTGTAGTTTTCGGGATGGTCCTGAATGCCGTTGAGCAGAATGTCTCCGCCGTAAACCTCGGCCGCCCTGGCGCTTGCGATGGCGGCGCTCGCGGGCATCCGGTCCCGGATCACCATCTCGACCGCGCCGGCGGTATCGAATGCCGAAACCGGTTCCCATTCGGGGTGGGCCCGGAGGAAGCCGGCGCACTGGGCCAGTGCGATCGGATGCGAGTGGATCCTCCGAACCCGGTCGAGCGCCGTTCCCCTGGGTGCAATCAGGCAATGAAATATGGGCTGCACGGTTTCGTCCACGATCACGAGGTCGCGAATCGACATCAGGTCGAAAGTCTCGTCGATCGGGCCGGCAAGGGTGTTTTCAACCGGCAACAGCGCAACGTCCGCCTGACCCTGTTCGACCGCATCGAAGGCGCCCTCCAATGTCCGTGACGGCAGTAACGGCGCACCGGATGCGACAAACTCGGAAGCGGCATCTTCGCTGAACGCCCCAGGTTGCCCCTGATAGGTCAGACGATACGGAGCGGACGCTTCGGATTCAGACTGCGGCATGCAACTCCATTACATTTCTTTTCCGACCGTTTTTTCCCGAGGACCAGCCCGCGGGCACGGAGATCCGCGACCGGCGGATTCGGTATTGTAACCCACCGATTCGCAACCCTCCCGTACGACGCATATCGATCGGCAATTCTCATTATGAGTGTTTCCCGCTGTTCATTCCCGCTCCTGGGTCTTGTAGGGGCGGTCTATTGTGAACGATCACCTAAAAGTGAAGTTTTTTGAACACGCGCCGGGTTGAAGATCGTCATCATCGTCCGCCGACTTGATTCGGGCGGTCATAGACCGCCCCTACATTCTCAATATTCAGGGATTTGGGTGCCCCGCTCCGGACTTGATTCGGGCGGTCATAGACCGCGCCTACAGTATGGACGGGATATCATTCCGAGCCCTCAGGGGCAAAAATGAGAATTGCTGCATATCGATGGCGTGAACCCGGGAAACACCCTTCGCCGTGTCAACCGCCCTCCGACCGGGTACCATGGAAAAGTAATTCAAATTCAAGGAGCACGCATGATTGCCGAGACCTACGACATGGTGATTGAAATTCAGAGCCCGGACGGTCGGAAGGTCCGCGAGGAATGCCTTGCCGTCCCTCGTGACACTCTCGTGATGATGGGCGGCCCCGTCGCAAATTTGCTGGCCGTGCTGGAAGATACACTCGAGGAAGGCGAAGTCTGAAGCCGCTGGCGCATCCTCTTTACACCCTCCGGAACTCCGGAAACGAAATCTCCAACCCGGTGGGATTGAAGAGACCGGAGATTCCAGGGACTCCGGATTCAAAGACCTTTACACCAGATACCGCATAAGGTCGGGCCGGTCGTTCAGGTACTCCCCAAAGAAACCCAGGGCCTTCATCCGTTCCATCAGGGGTTCGAGCGCTTCGCGGCTTTTCAATTCCAGACCGACGACGGCAGGGCCGCGTTCGCGATCGGTCTTCTTCGAATAGGCAAAATGGGTAATGTCGTCGTCCGGGCCCAGAACTTCGTTCAGGAACTGGCGCAAGGCGCCGGCGCGTTGGGGAAAGCGCACGATGAAGTAGTGCTTCTTGCCTTCGTATATGAGAGCGCGCTCACGGATTTCTTCGATGCGCCGGAAATCGTTGTTCCCCCCGCTGACGAGACAAACGACCCGTTTGCCCTGGACTTCGTCCCGAAAATCCTCAAGCGCCGCAACGGCCAGGGCGCCCGCGGGTTCGACGATGATTCCATGGTCGTTGTACATCCGCAGGATCATGGAACAGATGCGGCCTTCAGGAACCGTCACCATCCGATCGATCGTTTCGCGGCAGATCTCGAACGTCCGGGCGCTCACCCGCCGTACGGCCGCACCGTCGGTAAAGGCATCGATCGAGTCGAGCGTCACCACATGTCCGGCTTCGAACGCCTCGAGCATTGAGGGGGCACCCTTGGGTTCCACGCCGACGATCCGGGTTTCCCTCGACTGGGTCTTGATCCAGCTCCCGACGCCGGCAGCGAGCCCGCCGCCGCCGACCGGCAGAAAGAGCACGTCGATCGCACCGGGCGCCTCGTCCAGAATTTCCTTGCCGAGGGTGCCCTGCCCTTCGATCACTTGCGGATCGTCGAATGGGTGGACGAATATCGAGCCATCCTGTGCGGTTTTCTCCAGCGCCTCGCGTTCGGTCTCGTCGTATACGTCACCCACCAGGACGACCTCGATCAACGAACCGCCGATCGCGCGCACACGCTCCAATTTCTGGCCCGGAGTCGTCCGGGGCATGTAAATCGTCCCCCGGATTCCGAGCTTCATGCACGCGTATGCCACACCCTGGGCGTGGTTGCCCGCGCTGGCGCACGACACTCCCTTTTTGAGGTCTTCGTCCGAGCAGCTTCGAATCTTGTTGTACGCGCCCCGGATCTTGTAGGAACGAACGGGCTGCAGGTCCTCCCGCTTCAGGAAAACCTCCGCGCCGTATTCCACCGACAGATGTTGGTCGTATTCGAGCGGCGTTCGAACGATCACGTCCTTCAGCCGGTTCGCCGCCTCTCCGATGGCCTCGGGAGTGGGGCGCCACGCCAATGCCGCTGTCTCGGGCCGGATCATTGGGCCACTTTGACTTTCGCCTCGGCGGGCGCGCTGGTGACTTCCATCGCGGGCCCGGGGCCGGCTTCGGGGCGAAGCTGGCGAACCTGTGCGCCGGCACGCCAGATCTCTTCGTTGCCCAATTCGGAAAGTTCCGTCTCGAGCCGGTCGCGATAGTCGTCCCCGCTGCACGATTCGATCACGATGCGCGCTTCGTTACCTGCCCTGACGCTCTCGTACAGTTCCTCGTACACCGGGGCCACCGCCTCTCGAAACTTGTGGCGCCAGTCCAGCGCGCCGCGCTGTGCCGTCGTCGAGCAGTTGGCATACATCCAGTCCATGCCATTCTCGGCAACCAGGGGCATCAGACTCTGGGTCAGTTCCTCGACGGTTTCGTTGAACGCTTCCGACGGCGAGTGACCGTTCTTGCGCAGCACGTTGTACTGCGCTTCGAAAACACCGGCGATGGCGCCCATGAGGACCCCGCGTTCACCGGTCAGATCCGAATAGACTTCATTCTGGAAGGTGGTTTCGAACAGGTAACCCGAGCCCACGCCGATACCGAGCGAGATCACGCGATCCCTGGCACGTCCGGTCGCATCCTGAAAGACCGCGAAGCTGGAATTCAAACCCTTTCCGGCGACAAAGAAACGCCGGAGCGAGGTACCCGAACCCTTGGGCGCCACCAGCACCACGTCGACGTCGCCGGGAGGGATGACCCCGGTGTCGTCTTTGAAAGTGATCGCGAATCCGTGCGAGAAGTACAGGCACTTGCCGGCGGTCAGATGTCGCTTTACGATTTCCCATTGAGCGATCTGACCGGCATCGGACAGCAGATACTCGATCACGGTTCCGCGTCTTGCGGCCTCTTCGATTTCGAAAAGCGTTTCGCCTTCGACCCATCCATCGGCGACGGCCTTGTCCCAGGTCCTTGAGGGCTTGCGTTGTCCGACGATTACGTTGAAACCATTGTCTTTGAGGTTCAGCGCCTGACCGGGCCCCTGCACACCGTAACCGATGACGGCGATGGTTTCGCCCTTCATGGTTTCGCGGGCCGTGTCGAGGGACCATTCGTCGCGCGTTATTACGTTTTCGACGACATCGCCGAACTTGATCTGTGCCATTGGTACTCGCCTCCGTTGAATTCCGGAATTATTCCGTTCCGATCTCTTCGTGAACCATGACCGCGGCCATGGGCTTCGTGACGGTTGTTTGTCCCGATCGCACGAATTCCATGACGCCAAACGGTTCAAAACTGGTCAACAACTCTTCGATCTCTTCCCTGCTGCCGGTCTTTTCGATGACCACGTAGTCGGGGCCGGCAAGCACAACTTTCGCGCGACTCCGGCGCACGAGACGTTCCAGCGAATCGCCTCCCGATGCCAGATCGACCGACAACTTGAACAATCCCAACTCGCGATCGACTGTCGCGCCCTGCGGGTAGTAATCGGCCTGCAGCACGCCAAGCGCGGTATCCAGTTGTTTCATGGCCCTTCGGACATGATCGGGCTCGGCCCGGACCACCACGGTATGCCGGTACAGGTCGGGGCTGGCTGCCCCGGCCGATGTCAGGCTCTCGATCTGCAACCGGTGCCGGCCAAGCGTCGAAACGATACGTAACAGCGCACTCGACGCCTTCTCGGTCAACATCGAAATAGTGAATTGCTCGTCCAAACTCGTGTACTCCAACCGCGTGTTCACTCCGGCAGGCCGGTGCGGTCCATCACCGGACGACCCGCGGACTACTCCGGTTTATTGCCGTCTGTTGCGGGCTATTGCCGACTATTCCAGACGAATTTCCGAAACCGCCGCCCCCGACGGAATCATCGGAAAGACATTGTCTTCGCGTTCGACCACCACTTCGAGCAGGAACGAAGACTCGGCCGCCAGCATCTCATCGATTGCCGCGCCCAGATTTTCGCGGTCGGTCACCCGATTCCCCTGCATCCCGTAAGCAACCGCGACCCCGAGGAAGTCCGGGTTCATCAATTCGGTCGCCGAGTAGCGGCGCGAGAAAAACAACTGCTGCCACTGTCGGACCATCCCGAGATACTCGTTGTTCAGGATCATCAGCTTGACCGGGACCTTTTCCTGAAAGATGGTGCCCAATTCCTGAAGCGTCATCTGGAAGCCGCCGTCGCCAATCACCGCAACGACCGGCCGGTCGGGGCGGCCCACGCCGGCGCCAAGCGCGGCTGGCAATGCGAATCCCATCGTTCCGGCGCCACCCGAAGTAATGATCCTGCTGCCTTCCTCGAACCTGTAATACCGGGCGGCCGCCATCTGGTGCTGGCCGACATCGGCCACGAGAATCGCCTGTCCCTTGCTTCGCTCCGACAACTGGTGGATGACCTCGGCCATTCGAAGACCGCCGCCATCGGGACGAATGTCCTTCTCGATGACCCGCTCGTGCTCGATCTTGTCGCACTCCCTGAATTCCTCGAGCCAGGCGTCGTGCGACGCGGGCGCGACCCGTTCGATCAGCTTCGCCAACGCCTCCTTCGCGTCGGCGACGATCGCAACGGTCGTTTTCACGTTCTTGTCGATCTCGGCGCGATCGATGTCCATGTGAATGACCTTCGCCTGGCGCGCATACTTGGTCAGATCGCCGGTCACGCGGTCGTCGAAACGCATGCCGATCGCGATCAGGACATCGCATTCATTGGTCTTCATGTTGGGCCCGTAGTTGCCGTGCATGCCCAGCATGCCAACACACAGCGGGTGCCGTCTTGGCAGCGCCGACAACCCAAGCAGGGTCGCCCCGAACGGGAGACCGGCTTTCTCGATCAACCCCCTCATCTCATCTTCGGCGTGCGACAGGATCACACCCTGCCCGACCAGCACCAAGGGCCGCTTCGCATTGTCGATCAGTTCCGCGGCAGCCTCGATGCTCTTGGGGTCGAGGGCCGGCTTGGGGCGATAGCCGGGCACTTCGGCAACGGCGGTGTGCGGCTTGTAGTCCACCGTTCCCAACTGGGCATCCTTGGTGATGTCGATCAGTACCGGCCCGGGACGACCCGACGACGCGATGTAAATCGCCTTGGCAATGACCTCGGAAATCTCTTCGGGCCGCGTAATCTGATAGTTCCACTTCGTGACCGGGGTACTCACCGAAATGATGTCCGTTTCCTGGAACGCATCGGCGCCGAGAAACTTGGACGGCACCTGCCCCGTGATACAAACCACCGCCGTGGAGTCCATCTTTGCGTCGGCGAGTCCGGTAATCAGGTTCGTCGCTCCGGGACCCGAAGTGGCGATACATACGGCCGGCTTTCCGCACGCACGGGTGTAGCCTTGGGCGGCGTGAACCGAACCCTGTTCGTGCCGGACCAGGATGTGACGGAGTTCATGGTCGTGCTCGTACAGAGCGTCGTACACCGGCATGATCGCCCCGCCCGGGTAGCCGAAAATCACTTCCACGCCCTGGTCGATCAAGGAAAGCACGACCGCCTCGGAACCCGACACCGTCCTTACCGGCGGTGCGGAAGTGTCCTTGGCGCGTGTCGCTGTTTCCATTTCCCTGGCCACGTATTTATCCCCTGTCGCAGTCGTTAATTCATGAACCGTCGGTCGTACAGCCCTCGGAGGCCGACGAAACCAGCCGCGCATACTTCAACAGCGCGCCCGAGGTGACGCGCAACGGCATTTCGGTCCAGGCGTCACGACGAGCGGCGATCTCTTCGGGCGTGAGGTCGACATCGATCGTGTTGTTCACCGCGTCGATCCCGATGCGGTCGCCATCGCGAACCAGAGCGATAACGCCGCCGTCCTGGGCTTCGGGAGCAATATGCCCGACGACAAATCCGCGCGTTCCGCCCGAGAACCGGCCATCGGTGATCAGCGCCACGTCATTTCCCAGGCCACGGCCCATGATCATGGACGTTGGAGTCAACATCTCAGGCATCCCCGGCCCGCCCCGGGGGCCTTCGTACCGGATCACGACCACGTCGCCTTTCCGAACCTTGCCGTCGCCGATCGCGTTATTGGCATCGACCTCGCTGTCGAACACGCGCGCCGGTCCTTCGAAGAACTCGCCTTCCTTGCCTGTAATCTTGGCCACCGAGCCTTGTTCGGCGAGGTTGCCGTACAGGATTCGGAGATGCCCGCGCGCACTGATCGGGTCGTCGGGGGTCCGAACGATCTCTTGGCCCTCGGTCAATCCCGGAAGGTGTTCCAGATTTTCGGCGACGGTGCGTCCCGTGACGGTCATGCAGTCGCCGTGGAGCAGATCGCGCTCCAGCAGCATCTTCATCACCGCCGGCGTTCCGCCGATCTTGTGCAGGTCTTCCATGACGTACTTGCCGCTCGGCCTGAAGTCGGCCAGAAGCGGAACACGGTCGCTGATTTCCTGAAACTCGTCGATCGTCAGGTCGATCCCGATCGTTCGCGCCATCGCGATCAGGTGCAGCACGGCGTTGGTCGAACCGCCCAGAACGACCGCCAACGTGATGGCGTTCTCGAACGCCCGGCGCGTCATGATGTCGCTCGGCTTCAGGTCGCGCTCGAGCAATCGGCGAATCGCCTTGCCCGAACCGCGGCACTCTTCGGCTTTCTCGCTGCTTTCGGCGGGATACGAAGAACTGTAGGGCAGGCTCATCCCGAGACCTTCGATCGCGGACGCCATGGTATTGGCCGTAAACATTCCGCCGCATGCCCCCGCGCCGGGACAACTGTTGCGGATGACCTGCTCGAACTCTTCCATCGTGATCTTGCCGGCCATGTGCTGGCCCAATGCCTCGAACGACGATATGACATCGAGCGTGTTGCCGTTCAAATGGCCCGGCGCGATCGTTCCGCCATAGATCATCAGCGACGGACGGTCGAGCCGGGCCATCGCGATCACGGCGCCCGGCATGTTCTTGTCGCAACCCATGATCGCAATGACGCCGTCATAGTGCTGCGCCGAGGCAATGGTCTCGATCGAATCGGCAATCACTTCACGCGAAGGCAGCGAGTACCGCATGCCGAAAGTCCCCATCGAAATGCCGTCACTGACACCGATGGTGTTCGAAACGAACCCGACCATGTCGGCCGACCGGACACCGTTCCTCGCCTCGGCGGCCAGATCGTTCAGGTGCATGTTGCAGGGATTGCCCTCAAAGCCGCTCGATACGATTCCGACCTGCGCCAGACTCATGTCGGCCTCGCTCAAGCCAGCCCCGAACAACATGGCGCGGGCCGCCGGATGCCGGTACGACTGCGTCAATTGCCTGCTGTGCCTGTTCAACCCGCCGATTTCCGTGCTGATGTCTTTCATGGTCTATACCGGTGCTTTCATGCCTTCCGCGACCGCCCGGCCCATATCCGAAGTCGAAGCATGGATCTCGCTCGCGGCGCCGCTTTCGAGATCCGCTGTACGGTACCCTTCCGAAAATGCGCGTTCCACGCCCTGCCGCACCGACGCGCCTTCATCGGACAGGCCCAGACCGAGTTCAAACATCATCGCAACCGAAAGAATGGCGCCGATGGGGTTGGCCTTTCCGGTTCCCGCGATATCGGGCGCCGAACCGTGCACGGGCTCGAAAAGTCCGATCTTGCCGCCCGTGCATGCCGACGGCAGCATGCCCAGGCTTCCGGTCAGTACCGACGCTTCGTCGCTGAGGATGTCGCCAAACATGTTGCTGGTCAGAATGACGTCGAACCGCAAAGGATTGGCCACCAGTTGCATGGCGCAGTTGTCGACCAGCATGTTCTCGAACGTCACATCGGCATACCGGGAAGCGACTTCAGACGCCACCCGCCGCCAGAGTCGCGACGATTCCAGGACATTGGCCTTATCGACCGACGTCACCTTGTTGCGCCGCAGCCGGGCGGTGGCGAACGCGACCTCCGCTATCCGGCGAACCTCGTGCTCCGAATAGACTTCGGTATCCCGCGCAACGCCATCTATGGTGTCGCTCGGTTTGCCGAAATAGATACCGCCGAGAAGCTCGCGGACAACGAGCAGGTCCACGCCATGAATCAATTCGGGCCGCAACGGCGAATGTCCCGCAAGCGCTTCCGACGCCACGACCGGACGGAGATTGGCGTAGTTTCCGAGCAGCTTGCGCAGGTCAAGCAACCCCGCCTCTGGGGTGCGGCCCTCATACGCTTCGCCCGCGGGACCGCCCACCGCGCCCAACATGACGGCGTCTCCCGTCAGGCAGAGCTTCCGGGTTGCTTCGGGCAGAGGGTCGCCGGCGTTCTTCAGAGCGGTCACGCCGATGTCACCCTCGACGATCTCGAAACTGTGACCGTAAACCCGTTCGACCGTCTCCAGAACGCGGCGGGCCTCCCCGAGCACTTCAGGGCCGATACCGTCGCCGGGCAGAAATACGATGCGCGCTTTCATCTTGTTTTCTTCACTTTCCGTTCACTTTCCGATCACGGACGGCTCACTTTCCGCCGGTGATTTTTCTATTGGCCCGAAGCCTGCTCCACTCTGGCGGCGGATCTGCCGCCGGTCCACAAAGCCTTGTTCACGGCATCCAGGTAGGCGCGGGTGGCTGCAATGTTCAGGTCCGTGCTGGCGGCACGGCCGGCAACCTCCCTGCCGTCGATGTCCACCTTGATGAACACCTCGCCCACCGCTTCGGCCCCTTCGGTGACCGAATTCGCCGTGTAGGACACCAACTTGCCGGAACAGCCGCTGATGCGGTTGATCGCCTGAACGCACGCGTCGACCGGACCGTCTCCGGTGGCCGAATCCGTATACATCTCACCGTCTTTCTCGAGGCTCACCGTGACCGTGGAGTTGGCGTCCGAAGTCCCCACGATATGGAAGTACTTTAGGGAGTAGGCCGCGGGGATATGCTGCAGGCCGTCGTTGATGATCACCATCAGGTCTTCGTCGTAGATGGTTTTCTTTCGGTCGGCGAGTTTGGTGAACAGCATGTACGCACGACCCAGATCGGCTTCGCTGAGTTGGTAGCCCATTTCGCGATACCGCGCGGCCAGGCCATGACGTCCGGAGTGCTTCCCAAGCACAATTGAATTCCGCGACAGACCCACCGACGCCGGTGTCATGATTTCGTAGGTCAGTGCTTCCTTCAGCACGCCGTCCTGGTGGATTCCCGCTTCGTGGGCAAAGGCGTTCTTGCCGACGATGGCCTTGTTGGCCTGCACCGCGATACCGGTCAGACTCGACAGCAATTGGCTGGTGCGGCTGATCTCGGTCGTGTCCACACCGGTGTCCAGACCAAATTCTCGGGAATGGACGTACACGGCCATCACGATCTCTTCCAGAGAGGCGTTCCCCGCGCGCTCCCCGATGCCGTTGACCGCGCATTCCACCTGGCGGGCGCCGTTAAACACGCCGGCAAGCGAATTGGCCACGGCAACGCCGAGATCGTCGTGACAGTGCGTACTGATCGTAACCTTGTCGATGTCCTTGACGTTTTGGAGGCCGGCGATCAACTGGCCGTATTCATTCGGGAGGCAGTAGCCGACAGTGTCGGGAATGTTGACGATGTTGGCGCCTTCGGCGATGACGGCTTCGATCACCCGGTACAGGTATTCAGGGTCGGAACGACCGGCGTCTTCAGCCGAAAATTCCACGTCGTCGCACAGCGACTTGGCCAGCTTCACGGCTTTCACGGCCATCTCGAGGGCCTCTTCGCGATTCTTGAGGAGCTTGTACTTCAGATGAATGTCGCTGGTGGCAAGAAACGTGTGAATTCGCGGCTTCTCGGCATTTTCCAACGCTTCCCAACAGCGCCTGATATCGCCGGGGACCGCACGCGCGAGTCCGGCAATGGTCACGGTCCGCACTTCTGCCGCGACGCGTTTGACCGCCTCGAAGTCCCCATCGGATGCGATCGGAAACCCCGCCTCGATGACGTCGACCTGCAGACGTTCCAACTGGCGCGCCATATGCAGCTTGTCTTCGATATTCATGCTGAAGCCGGGCGCCTGCTCTCCGTCCCTCAATGTCGTGTCGAAAATCGCAAGTCGATCCATATCCACTTCCTCAGCCCTGCGCTCCCAGGACACCATGAATAAACAAATCCTGAAACTCCCGAACAACCTCGTTGGGCTTCACCGCGCCCGAGGGCTTGTACCACTGGTAGGTCCAGTTCAGCATTCCCAGCAGGGCCAGCGCCGCGACCTTGGGATTCACACTGCTCTTCTTGGCGCCCGTCTTTTCGAGAACGTCGCGGATAATGTCGCTTACCAACTGCACGTATTGCTTCTTGCGGCGGTTGATCTTGTTCTGATCAAGACTCGACAGCCCCTGGCATTCGTGGAGAAGCCCGGTTACCGCCAGTTTTCGTCCTTCGAGAATCAGTTTAAGGTGCAGTTCGATCATCGTTCGAAGACGCAGTACCGGATCCTTTACCGACTCGAGCGGGCGCACCACGTAGACCTCGGTCATGTCCATGCCGTAGTCGAGAATCGTGTAGAGCAACTGCTCCTTGCTCGCAACATGGTGGTACAGGCCTGCCTTGGTCAATCCGACCGCGGCCGCGATCTCGCTCATCGAAGTCTTGTCGTAACCCTTGACGTGAAAAACTTCGGCCGCAATCTCGTATACTTTCTCCCGGGCACCGGGGGACTTGTCCTTCGAATTTGGGGCTGCCGACTTTACATTCACTTTTCGAGCCGCCATAATAAACCTACCGACTGGTAGGTAGGTTAACAAAACCTTCGTTTGCTTCCAACAGGAAATAGCGGAAATCCCGAAAAATGACATCAGCGAAAGCCAGAACCCTCTACGACAAGATCTGGGACAGCCACGTGGTGGTCGAGGGATCGGACACGCCCTCGATCCTGTACATCGATCTCCATTTGATTCATGAGGTGACGACGCCGCAGGCGTTCGCCGGATTGCGAAAACGGGGTATCGGCGTGCGCCGTCCCGACCGCACCGTTGCCACGGCCGACCATGTCACGCCGACCATCAGCCGTAACGTCGCTGACGCCGGGCCCATGGCTGTCCAGCAGATCGGTCAATTGGAAATCAACTGCAAGGAATTCGGAATACGGCTTTATGGCATGGGTCACGAGCGAAGAGGCATCGTTCACGTCATTGGTCCCGCGCTCGGTCTCACCCAGCCGGGTCTGACCATCGTGTGCGGCGACAGCCATACATCCACGCACGGGGCGTTCGGCGCACTGGCATTCGGCATCGGCACCACCGAGGTGGAACACGTCTTGGCCACCGAGTGCCTGCTCGAACACAAGAGCCTCAACTTCGGAGTCGACTTCGACGGAAATCTGCGGCCCGGCGTCACGGCGAAGGACATGATCCTTAAGTTGATCTCCGAGATCGGCGTCGCCGGCGGAACCGGCCACGTCTTCGAATTCATGGGAACGGGAATCGACGCGCTTGACATGGACGGCCGGATGACGATCTGCAACATGTCGATCGAAGCCGGGGCCCGCGCCGGCCTGATCGCACCCGACGACACGACCTATGGATACATGTCCGGACGCGATTTCGCACCGTCGGGCGCTGACTGGGACGCTGCGATGGAACGATGGTCCGCACTCCATAGCGACCCCAACGCCAACTATGACCGGAAGGTCACCATCGACACCGGTTCGCTCCAGCCGATGATCAGCTTCGGGACCAACCCCGCGATGTGCGCCGAAATCGGCACGCGTGTCCCCGACCCCGAAGGAATATCCGACCCCGCCGAACGGGCGCAAATGGTGGCGGCCCTGAAATACATGGGCCTCACCGCCGGAGAACGGCTTCTGGATCAGCAGGTGGATGTCGTATTCATCGGAAGCTGCACCAACTCCCGCATCACGGATCTGCGTGCCGCGGCATCGATATTCAGAGATCGCAAGGTCCGCGATGGCGTCCGGGCGCTGATTGTCCCCGGTTCGCAACAGATCCGGGCGCAGGCTGAAAGCGAAGGCCTGCATAAGGTATTTCTTGAGGCCGGCGCCCAGTGGCGGGAATCGGGCTGCAGCATGTGCATCGGAATGAACGGCGACCGGCTGGACCCGGGCCAGCGCTCGGTCAGCACCAGCAATAGAAATTTTGAAGGACGGCAGGGCCAGAACGGCCGGACGATGCTGGCTTCCCCGCTGACCGCCGCCGCGGCAGCCATCACTGGAAAGGTCTCGGACCCCCGAACGCTGTTGGAGACGAGAACGTGAAGAAATTCGAAATACTGGTGTCGCCGGCATCCTGCCTGGATCGCAACGACATCGATACCGATCAGATTATTCCGGCCCGGTTCCTGCGAACGACCGAGCGCACCGGTCTGGGAAAGCACCTCTTCGAAGACTGGCGCTATGAGGGGAGCGGAAATCCGAAACCGGACTTTGTCCTGAATCGAGAGGGGGCGGCGGATGCCCACGTCCTGATTGGCGGGCGGAACTTCGGCTGTGGCAGTTCGCGCGAACACGCGGTTTGGTCGTTGATGGACTTCGGCGTCTGGGTGGTTATCGCTCAGAGTTTCGCGGATATCTTCAAGAAAAACTCACTCAGAAACGGCCTGTTGCCGATCCCCGTCGATGCGGCGAACCATGCCGCATGCCTCGAGGCGGCCCAAGCCGGCGCCAAGTTCAGAATCGACCTCCAAGCCCGGACAGTGACGGCGGGCGGCTTATCATTCGGCTTCGACGTGGATCCCTTTGCCCGAACCTGCCTGCTGGACGGAGTGGACGACCTGGAATACATCCTCAAGCACGAGGATCGGATCGCGGAATTCGAAAAACAACATTCCTGATCGGCCGTCCTACGCTCAGGTGGCTGCCAGCATCGGGCATGTGACCCCTTCGTTGACCTCACGCTCTTTCCCTCATACTATTTTTCGAGATTCCGACGGCACGTTCGAACGCAACCGAGATTATGCAAGCAGGCACTCAACCCGGCCACGACCCGATTCTCTCTGACATCGGCAAAGGCGGCATGGGTGAAGTGTGGAAGGCGAAAGACACGAAGCGTTCGAAATCCCGGCGAACATTGCCAACGCCGAATGCGACCACCCATCGGCGGATCTTCAAGGAGCAGGGGGTGCCATGAATATGCGAAACGGCATCGCTGCCGTCATCTTCGTTATCTTCTGTGTCCCGACGGTGTTTTCGGCCCAACGACGCGCGGTCATCCGCTACGACCCGCAGGCGCCGCTCAGCGTCCTTCCGCAATCCGAGGACGAGATCAACGCCTACTATGCGATTGGCGACGCGCCGACGCTCGACCGCAAGATCCGCAGCATCAACGACTTCCTTGCCGACTATTCAGGCAGCGAGTTGACCCACCTGGTTCTTCGGTCCCGGTGGCAGGTGCGATACGAACAAGGCGATCCGGAGGAGATCATCGAATCGGGGCGCGAGGCTTTGGAGGCCCAGGAGTATTTCTTTGAATCGAAGATGGGGTTCATCGACGATCCATCGCAATTGCCCGAGTTCCCGTCGGTACGGTTCGACTTTGTCAGTCAAGCGGCAACCATCTATCGGTCGTTTGTCGAAGTCTACAGTCAACTCGACGATTTCGAACAGGTCATCGAGAATGCGGAACTGGGCCTGGACGCCTTGGCAGAGGCCCGCGATCTGCTGAGCGAGTTGAGGGAGGACGATCTTTCGGTCGAACTCGACCAGTTGCGCGAGGAGAACACCCAATTCCAGTTGTTTTTTCTGGATACCGTCCTTGGCGGTCACCAGAGCGCCGACAACGGGGCGGGGATCGTCGAGTATGGGGAACGCATCCTGGAAATCGCCCCCAACGACCTGCAGACACTCATGACCATCTCGATGGCGATGGCCCAACAGCCGCCAGCAGCCGGGGAGGAATTCGATCGGCACATGGCGCAGGCTCTCCAATACGCCCAATCGGCAGTGGAACAGTTGGAACCTTTCCTGGCGGGGCCGGATTCCTCCAACCTGACCGAAGAACAAAAAACGGATGCGCTCGTCCAGGCCTGGTCCACTGTCGGCTTAGCCCATTTCCAGTTGGAGGATTGGGGAGCGGCCGCCCAAGCCTATGGTTCGGCTCTGGAAGCTCGGCCGGCACGGTCGGACATCTACTACATGCTGGGCTTGGCGTCCAATAACAATCAGGACCTCGAAGGCGCGCTCTCCGCACTCGCTCGTGCGGTGTTTCTCGATCCGGAGCAGGCGCAAGCGCGGGAAGATCTGGAAAACCTTTATCGATTCACAAACGGTTCCCTGGACGGTCTTGACGAGTTGATTGCCGAAGAAGGGGCGAACATCGGAGGGTAGTCGAACCTGGGTGTCGCTGCGGCAAAGAGTACCGAGCTAATCTATTGGACTGCAGCCGATACGAGTCCGGGGATGTGCCCACCATCCAGGAACAACGTTCCGATCGCTTCCAAGTGACGCCTGCCAGTACGCGACCGATCGTTCCACTCGCCTCAGGCTCTTCCGTTGGTATCGCGACGTAGTCCCAGACTTCCTGCAGGCCGGCACTCCTGGCAAAAGCATTTTCATCACTGACGTCGCGGCCCAGAATATCGACCACCGAGTAACCGAGCGACGCCAGATCAATCCGTCCAGTCGATACGCACCAGGCGGTCGCCCTGGAAACTCCCGACATAGACATCGTCTTCCAGTTGAATGGCGACCGAGACGCCGCTGATGGGACTGGGGCCGCCCTCGGACCGGTACACGGTTCGGACGTTCATCGTTTCCGGATCGATCTCGGCGACTTCGAAGCCCTGAATACACGGGACACCGCTACAGTCGCCACCGATTCCCTGGATTCCAGCCGCGAGCAGCCGGCCATCCGCGGTCCATGTCAGGTTGTCCGGCATGAAGCCCAGTTCGATCGTCGCCACGCGTTCACGGCGCTCGAGGTCATATTTGATGGCGCCTTGTCCAGTCCAGACCGCGATATACGCAAATCGGCCTTCCGGATCGACGGCCACGCCATTGGGAAAACCCGACGCGGTGTCGGGCAGCGCCATTTCGCCCGAGTCCGGAGTCCAAAACGCGACGTCGCCGCCGAAGCCGCCTCCAAACGCGTTCGCTCCGGGTTCCTGTAGAGCAGTGGGGCGCGTCCCCACGAACCCGCCGTTGGGCAGCATCGCCAGATCGTTGTAGGCCACTTCGGCCGCCAGGCACCCGCGCCAGATCAATTCCCATCCGCCGCCGGCTTCAGCGACCTCGAACATCTCGATCGACTCGCGCCGGTTGTGATTGACCACGTAGAGGCCCACGACGCCGTCGGGATGCGTCGCGAGCGATAGTCCGTGGGGGTTCGGCACCATGCCTTCGGGTTCGACGCACGCGGCCTCGCCCCACGTCGGGCGCGGATCGACGCGGACCGGCAAGTCCTCGAAGTCCTGCGCGTCCGGGTCGAACAGCACAAGGCCGGTGCCCGCGGCGGCGCCACGGCCAAACTGCGCAACGATGATCCTGTTGCCGTCGGGGGTGAGTTCAAGATCCTCCGGCGCCCGCGCACCGCATATCACTTCCACGTCACCCTGTTGGCCGCATTCCGCGAATGCCGGGGCCGGGGCACGCTGGGCCGTAACGATGCCCACATCCGCAAACACGATCAGGAAGAGAAGCCACACCTGTTGTCTCACCAAGTTCTCCTCGTACGGCCGCCCCTGACAGACCCACCGAGGGTCACCTTGCGAGGGCGCTCGGACCGCATGCGGGGCGCCACTACGATGTCGATGTCCCCTTTGTTCGATCCGCCGCGGCCTACTTCCAGGTCACTTCCATCGCAAAGAAGTGATCGAATACTTCCCTGCCGGGGTTGTTCGCGTCGTTGGTCTCGGGACTCCGGATGAAAAAATCCAGTTGCTGCGCTGCCGGATTGACGGCGCCGGCGGCGGAAGTTGTCGCGGCTGGCAGAACTTCCAGGGTTTCACGGTCACGGATGCCCTGGGTCACCATGAAATGGATCTGGTAATCCTCGTAGAGCGTCTCTCCATTCAACGTTGCCGATCCGGTTCCCCAGCCCGCCACATAGAGCAGGCTCTTCGGCCAGTTCATGTCGCCGCATCCGGCATCTCCATGCTCGTACAGGAACGCGGCAATGCCGCCGTCCTGGCACGGGTTGAACTCGACGACTTCTTCCAGGTTGACGACGTAGGTTCCCTCGGGCAACTCCAGTTCCGCACGGAACGTGCCAGTATTTTCGATCTCGTTGACATCGAACTCGATGATGCCGCCCACTTCACGAAGATTTGCAGCGTCGTCACCCATGTGGTCCCACGGACTCTGGTCGTTCAGCGTGCCGGCCTGAAAAATCCGGCTGCCGGAAACGATGAAGCGGCCGTCATAGAGATCGTGCTGTTCCGGCGTATAGATTCCCATCGTCGTATCCGGCTGCGACCGGGCAGACGGTTCCACGGCAACCGGTTCCGACGGTGGCGCGGCGTCCGGTTCGGGTGTCGAACACGCCGCGTTAAGCGCGGCAACCAATCCAACGAGCAAGAAACGACCTGCGGTGTGTATCCTCATTTTCCGGCAACTCCCCACTGACAGATTCATCGACATTCAGATCATTGACGTTCAGCGTCATGGTACCCCGCCGCCTGTGCTCGATACATGAATTACTTCATCGCCGGACCACTCTCCACGGCGCACACTACCGGCGGCCCGCGGCGGCAGGCCGCTGCGTTTTGTTACGAGGACCGTTGGACCAGATGCCGGAATGTCCGGTACAATTCGTCGTCAGGGAACCCACCGCCCGTGTCCAGGGGCAATCGAACGGAGTGGTCTTCATGAAACGAGGCGTTTTCTGCCGAGCCGGTCTGACGGTCACGGCGTGTCTGTTGGCAATCCCGCTGCCCGCATCGGCCCACCATAGTTTCGCAGCCAGTTTTGAGGTCAACGTCATCGAGGAACTCGAAGGCGAAGTGGTTGAAATTCGGTGGCAGAACCCCCACATCGAATTCGATATCGTGGTGTTCGACGAAAGCGGGCAGCGGAGGGTACGGACCGTTGAGAGTCAGGCGATTAGCGGGCTTCGCCGCAGGAACATTACGGAACCCTTCGTATCAATCGGCGAAACGGTGCGGGTAGCGGGCAATCCTCCCCGGCGCGACACCGGAAATTTCTATCTCAGCAACATTCTCCTGGAGGACGGTACCGAACTCGTCTTGCGCGGCAACGAACCGCGTTTTACGGATCGGGTCGCCGAAAGTACAGGTCCAACGTTTGCGACCGAGGGCGACGGATCGGAACCTGAACGCGGAATATTTCGTGTGTGGAGCACACCGTCGGCAAGTCCGTTCCCGTTTCCCGAAGACCAGAACCCAGACCTTGCGCACACCGATTTTCCCCTCACCGCGGCCGCCCGTCGGACGCTGGAAGCCTTTGACCCCATCGATGACAACCCCATCAACGATTGTGCCCTGAAAGGCATGCCCACGATCATGGAGCAACCGTATCCGATGCAGTTCTTGGAACAGGACGGCAACATCGTGATGCACATGGAAGAATACGACACGATGCGAACGTTCCCGATGGGGTCCGCCGCAGACGAGGTCGAACCGGTTCCGGGCATACTCGGGCACGCGGTCGCACGCTGGGTCGGACAGACCTTGATCGTCGAAACGACCGACGTCAACTGGGGCTGGTTCGAACCGGTGGGCATCCCGTTGAGCGAGGACGCCCGGATCGTCGAACTGTTCACCTTGGCGATCGACGGCAGCCGCCTGGACTGGCGTATGCGGGTCACCGACAGCCGAACCTTCACCGACCCCGTCGAGGTGGAGAAGTACTTTCTATACGTGCCGGGCGTCGAGGTTCAGCCCTACGCGTGTACCGTCAGCGGCGACTGAAACAGACGGTTGTCAAAAGGTGTCCTGGCACGTTTCCGTTACCTGTGTCCCGGCTGCAAACCTGGACGCAACCGCCGAACCTTACAGAAAATTCAGAAAAACTTCAGCAGCCCCCGTATCGGGATTACATATTCTCGATAAATGAATTACCGCGGGCGCGGGCTCTTCGTCATTGCCCTTGTTCTGGTTCTTGCGGCCGCGGCCCAGGCCCAGACCGGGTCGATCGCGGGGCGGGTCCTGGATCAGACCGAAGCCCTGATTCCGGGTGTCAGCATCGAGTTGCTTCCCGCCGGTGCGGACGAGCACGTCGAGGTTCTGACGGAAGGCGATGGCACGTACCGTTTTGACAACGTGCCGCCCGGACCAGCCGAAATCGTATTCCGATTGATCAACTTCAGCACGATACGCCGAGACTTGGTCGTAACGGCCGGAGAAACGGTGAGGGCCGACGCCATCATGGTGGTGTCAACCAGCGCCGACATCACGATCACCGCCCCGGCAACGTTCCGCAACCTGGCCGAGCTTGCGAACCCCGCCGAAAACCTGGTCGGCGTGGCCAGCGCCGGCAGCGAGGGCGCGATCACGGCCGCTCAGTTGTCGACACGTCCGATCAACCGGGCCGCCGAAGTGCTGGAAACCATTCCGGGTATGGTCATCAGCCAGCACAGCGGCGAAGGCAAGGCCAACCAGTACTACCTGCGCGGCTTCAACCTCGACCACGGCTTCGACTTCGGTCAGACCATCGCCGGTGTTCCGGTCAACATGCCGACGCACGCACACGCGCAAGGCTATGCGGACTCCAACTTTCTGATCCCCGAACTGGTCAGCGGCGTGCAGTTCCGGAAGGGGCCCTACTACGCCGAGAGCGGCGATTTCTCTTCGGCAGGGTCCGCGAACATCAATTACTTCAACAGTCTCGAGCGGCCCATCGTCAGCTTCAGCACGGGTTCCTTCAACTACCGGCGTTTTCTGGGGGCGGCGTCTCCTCGCGTTGGTCCGGGCAATTTGCTTGCGGCGTTCGAGTTCGTGCGTGACGACGGGCCCTGGGAGAGTCCCAACGAGGCCGACAAGTACAATGCCATTCTCCGATACAGCCAGGGCGATTCCCGGAACGGGTTTTCATTGACGTTCATGGGATTTTCGAATCACTGGCATTCGACCGACCAGATCCCGCAACGGGCCATCGACAGCGGCCAAATCGGCCGTTTCGGGTTTATCGAGGAGACCGACGGCGGCGAGACTTCCCGCTACAGCGTTGCCGGCGACTGGCAGCGGTCGGGAACCAACGATTCGACGCGCGTCACGCTGTACGCGATGCGTTACGACGTCCAACTGTTTCACAACTTCACGTACTTCCTGAACGATCCGGTGAACGGCGACCAGTTCGAACAGTTCGAGGAGCGCTGGACGACGGGCGCCAAGGCGACCCACCGGCGGCTGGGACACTTGGGAAACTACGATGCGGAAAGCGCCTTCGGCGTGGAATTCCGGAACGATTCCGTCGCTCCTCTCGGACTGTATCTGACCCGGAACACCGAACGGCTTTCGACCGCGCGAGAAGACGACGTCGACCAGTTTTCAATCGGCATGTTCGGAGAAACCAAAGTCGGATGGCGCCGCGTCGTCCGAACCACCTTCGGGTTACGCGGCGACATCCATCACTGGAACGTGCGCGCCAACAATCCCCTCAACTCGGGCACGTCCACCTCGGGCATCCTGAGCCCCAAGGTGTCCGCGGTATTCGGTCCCTGGGGCGGTACCGAGTTCTATGCCAACTGGGGCCTGGGCTTCCACTCGAACAGCGGCCTGGGCGTCACGCTCAAGGTCGACCCGTTCACGGGCGAACCCGCGGACCGTGCCCCGGCGTTCGCGCGGGCGCACGGCGCCGAGTTCGGGGTCCGTACCGTGGCAGTGCCGGGCCTGCAAACCACGGCGACGGTCTGGTATCTCGGCTTCGATTCGGAGTTGATCTACGTGGGCGATTCAGGGAGTACCGAAGCCGGACCGGCCAGTCGGCGCATGGGCGTCGAGATCACCAACTACTTCCGGCCGAACCCGTGGACGACCCTGGACCTGGATGTCTCGTTCTCCCGCGCGCGCTTTGCCGGCGTTCCGGCAGGCCAGAACTTCGTAACCGGCTCGTTGAACCGCGTCCTTTCAGGAGGGTTTACCGTGGAACCGCCCCCGGAAAGAGGTGCGGGCCCGTTTGGGAGCATCCGGCTCCGGCACTTCGGGCCGCGGCCCCTCACTGAAGATGCGAGCATCCGATCCAAATCCACGTCGATCGTGAACGGCGAGGCCGGCTACAAGTTCAACGACCGGTTCCGGCTGGTCCTGGAAGGCTTCAACATCTTGAACGCCGAGGTTTCCGATATCGACTACTTCTTTGCATCGCGGCTTCCAGGGGAACCGCTCGAAGGCGTCGAGGACATCCACCTGCACGCCGCTATTCCCAGATCGGCACGGTTGGCGTTGCGGGTGAGTTTCTGACCTGCCTTTCTCCCGTGTTTTCGTCGCGAAGAAGTCGGAGACGCCGGATGAAGCGCGCCAGGGGACGTGCCTGGAAAGTTTCTGACTGATCTGAAAAAAAGCGCCGACGATGGGTGGAAACGGCAGGGACATGCGGGCCTGGCGCGTATCCTTGCGCCAGACCGAGGGCCTATGCCCCCACCCGGGTTGCCTCCACCTGTGGAATACGGCGCCCTGATCTCCTAGTCGCCGATTTCAACCAGACCCACCCGGTTGCTGCTGCTCTGATGGATCAGCAGGTTTCCCGCTTCGGTCACCCACATGTTCCGAACGATGCCGAAGCCGGAGGGAATGGCCCAACTCTGGAACTGTTCGGTTACAGGGTCGAAGCGCACCAGCGTGTCCGGCCTCATCGCCGACTCGTTGTACCAGATCTTGTCGTTCACGACGGCGAAGGCGTAGGGATGCGCATCCGGCCCGCTGGGTGACGGCCATTCCTGGATCTCGCCCGTCTCGGGGTCGAGCCTTCCGATGCGGCCCTGAGTGGAGTTTCCGTACCAGACCATGCCGTCGCTGGTGATACCGAGCCGACGAATGCGCGACGCCTCGTTGGGCACCTCATAGTAACGAACATCCATGGTCTCGGGATCGAGAGCCCCAATCTTGTTCGTACCGTTGTAAGCGACCCAGATCGTACCGTCGGGACCCACCTGCATTCCGTACGGCCGCGGTTCGGTCTGAATTTCGGTGACCTCGCCGGTTTCCGGGCTCAGGCGGCCCAGCATCCCCGCGTTCTGCGCGGTGAAATACAGCCGGCCGTTGGGATGGAAAGTCGCCGTGTGCGGGTCGCGGGCCTGGGTCCCGTGCACGGTGATCGTGCCGGTAGCGGGATCGAGCTTGCCGATGGTCCCGTTGCTGTTGCCCATGTACCAGATGTTTCCGTCGGCGTCGGGCACGATGCTGTGCGGCCTTGCTTCGGGCGGCAGGCGGAACTCTTCCATCTCGCCGGTATCGGGATCGAGCCTCCCCGCAAGGCTGGCCCACATCCCCGTCCACCATATCGAGCCGTCCGGGGCTTCAATCGGGTCGCGCGACCGCTGGCCGAGGGTCGGCACCATCCATTCGGTGATCTCGATCGATGTGTCTCCCGGTACCAGAGTGGGACGCCGTTCCGGCCGCGCGGGGAAATGCTCGGCCAGATATTGGGCCACCGTGTTGGCCTGGGCGTCGGGCAGCGCCACCATCGTGGCGGCCAGCGCCGCCCAGGTGTCTCGATCGTACCCGGACGAGTTCACTACCTGGTTCAGCCCATGGCACGCTGTACACTGGCTCTGAACGAGTGCCTGTCCCACCCCGGGCGGCAACTCGATCTGGCCGCCGCGGCCTCCCCGTTGGGCTTCGGCCGGCGATGCGGGTACGAGACACATAAACGCCGCCACCATAAAGCTCGACAATGCTCTGCTTCGCATGGGTTTTCTACCTCGGTGTGAGAAATTACGCTCCCGGTCTAAGTCGGCCCCGAATCGGGACGTCTGTTATGCACGGCCAGTCCGGCCTGACGATTGAAATGGATTCAATCGGGATGCCGTCTGAATAGCCAGATAGTAGTCTTGTTCAGCGGTTCAGGGCAAGTTTTGCCGCGTATCCTGGCCTCTGTGTCTTCGCGTATCATCCGGCCCATCTTGGTTCGCCCAAGCCGAAACCCGCTGTCGATCCGTCATCGAATCGCACAGAAATCGGACAAGAACCGCGCCGGCCGACGGTGGGCGCCTTCGTCGAGTTCGAGGAAGCGAACGCGTCTTCAGACTCCATCCATGAGTGCGGCGTACGCGTACCTGGCAGGATCCCTGTGAGCCGCAATCCATGAATTGACGCCTGTCGATTGCCACCATACACTTGAAAAGTGATTCAATCGTTTCGCCATCATGGCTTGAAAAAGCTATATGAGGGAGGACGATCTGCAAAGGTCGCGCCGGGCCATGTCGCGAAACTCAGGCGTATCCTGACCGCATTGGACCGCAGTAACGGCCCTGAAGGAATGGACCTTCCAGGCTTTCGATTGCATCCGCTCAAAGGCCGTATGAAAGGCCATCATGGGGTTTCCGTGTCGGGCAATTGGAGGGTAACCTTTCGGTTCGAGGATGGACACGCCGTCGATGTCAACTATCTGGATTATCATTGAGGAGAGCCCGATATGGCGATGAAGAACCCTGTGCATCCGGGTGCTATTGTGCGCGAAGACTGCCTGAAACCCCTGGACCTGTCGGTCACCGAATGTGCAAAGAGGCTTGGCGTCGGGCGCCAAACGCTTTCCAACCTGGTGAATGAAAAGGTGTCCGTTTCCATCGAGATGGCTTACCGGTTGTCGAAGGCGTTCGGCTCGACTCCCGAAACGTGGCTTGGCATGCAGTTGGCGTTCGATCTGGCCCAATCCCGCGATCTGGAGCGAAAGATCAAGGTCAAACGCATCGCGGCCGCATAGCATCCCACTTCACGGAGACGCTTCCGGCCGCGGCCCGATCCCGCAAGGTTGTGCGAACAGGTTTCGAGGAGTAAATTTAATTTGAGCGATGTCTTATCCTCTTCAGTCCCATGCGTTGTCCGTCGCCGTGATCGCGGGTCTGATCGCGGCATTGATGTGCCAGTGCCAATTACCCATGCCGATTCATGCGGGCATGCCCGATTCCGAACATTGCCCCCAGCATGCACCGGGTACGGCCGAGTCCCCGGACACCGATGTATCCGACTGTTGCGCAATGGGAACCGCAAGCGTCGCGAACGCTCCGATGGCGCTTCAAGCACCGACGGAAGTACACGCCGTCGTTAGAACGCCGCTAACCGTCTTCAAGTCCGCAAGACCGAGTGACTTCGATCCTGGCCTGGCATTCGGCCCTCCAGGCGGCGACTGCATCCTCCTCAGAACCTGCAATCTCCTGATCTAGAACTTCACGCCGTTCGCCCAAAATCCGGGCTTCCCTTTTCTGATTCGGAACGATCGGTCTCGCCGACGCTCTTGGAGCGCCGACAGACGAAGGAGTCTGCATGCCCTCGACATCGATAAAACGAACCCGGCGACTTTTGCGGCGAAATGTGCGGCATACCGGGGCTGCAAACAGCCGTGCCCCGATTCTGCTCGCTCTCGTCATGACGTTGTCCGCTTGTGCACCACGCAACCTCGGAATAGTGCCGGTACAAACCATTCTGGATGGCCGCATTGAGGTTCTGCCTGAATTTGTTGACACCGGGAGCCCAGTATCCAGCCCACGTGTCCGGACTCTGCTCGGCACCCCTCTCAGCGCGGACGACGCGGTTGAGATCGCGCTCCTGAACAATGCCCGCCTGCAGTCGGAACTCGAAGGACTGAACCTGGCGCACGCGGTGCTGCAGGATGCGGGCCTCCTGTCCAATCTGGAATTCGAAACCGATTTCGCTTCGGTCCAGGGAATTTCAACAAACGAATTCGGTTTCCAGCTCAGCACAAATCTCTCCCAGTTGTTCCTCAGATCGCTCCGTCGCGATGTGGCGTCGTCGGAATTGGCCGCGACGCGGATCGAAACGGCCGGAACCGTGCTGGCCTTTGCCGAAACGACACGGCGGGCGTTTTACGCCTACCAGGCCGCTGAACAATTGCTTGAACTCGCGCAGACGGTCGTCGCCGCTTCGGAGGCCTCCCATGCGGTCGCCGAACGACTCTTCGAAGCGGGCAACCTGACGGCTCTGGAACTGGCAAACGAGCGTTCTTTTTTCGAGGAAGCGCGAAGCGAAGCATTCCTGGCCGAAGCCGAGGTCGTCGCATCACGGGAAGTGCTTCACACGCTGATGGGGCTTTCGCGAAGCGAGACCGATTGGATGGCCGTGCCGCGCCTGGCCGACCCGGACGAGGATCGTCCATCGCTGGAGACGATCGAAGGCATGGCGATCGACCGCAGCCTGGATCTAGCGGCACTCGACAGCCGATACGCCGCGGCGGCCAATCGGGCAAGCCTGTCGAGAGCGGAAGGTCTGTTGCCTTCACTGCGCGCGGGCGTGCATACGGACCACGAAGGCGGAAGCCGAGAGTTTGGCCCCGTCATTTCGGTGGAGATTCCCCTGTTCAATCGTGGGCAGGGCGCCATCGCGGCGGCACGTACGCAAATGCGCCAACTCGAACAACGCTATCGGGCGCGTGAAGTGGAGATCCAAGCCGCGGCGCGCGCAATCGGGGGGAGAGTGGCGATCGCCGCCGAACGGGCCGAACACTATCGGGATGTCCGCCTCCCGCTCCAGGAACAAATCGTCGAACAGACTCAACTGCAATACAACGCCATGCAGTCCGGAGTGTTCGAACTGATCGCAGCCCGCCGCGAACAGGTGCGGACCGCTGAAGGGTACGTGATGGCGCTCAGAGACTACTGGATGGCCCGTACGACGCTGGACCAGCTTGTTGCGGGGCGGCTTGTTCCCACGGGCGAAAGCTTCGGTGGACGATGGATCCAACCCGAATAAGGAGAACTTTATGTTTACCCGAAGAAACTTCATGTCCCGATCCGCATTGGCCGGCGGCGCGCTCCTGACAGGCGCGGCAAAGGTGAGCGGGGTCGAACGAGTGGGATCGATCGAACGGACCGGCCAACAGGCGGGCGTGGCGGAAGCAACGCCGATCACGACGCCGAACGGCGTGTCCCTGCCCTTCCGCACGATCAACGGCGTCAAGGTGTTTCACCTGACGGCCGAACCGGTCCAGCACGAATTCGCGCCCGGCCTGGAAGGCGCATGCTGGGGTTACAACGGCCGAACACCAGGCCCGACCATCGAAGGAGTCGAAGGCGACCGCGTGCGTATCTACGTGACCAACCGGCTGCGGGAACCGACAACGGTGCACTGGCACGGCTTCGTCCTTCCAAACGGAATGGACGGCGTCGGGGGTCTGAACCAGCCTTACATTCGGCCCGGTGAAACGTTCCGCTACGAATTCACGCTGCTCAGGGCGGGGACGTACATGTATCACCCACACGTCGACGAGATGACGCAGATGGGCATGGGTTTGATGGGCATGTTCATCGTCCACGAACCCTCGCCCGCGAATCCCGTGGACCGCGACTTCGCAATAATGCTCAGCGAATGGATGGTGCCCGTGGGGGCGCGGCGCCCCGACCCGCGAGAAATGACCGACTTCAACGTTTTGACGTTCAACAGCAAGGCGTTTCCGGGAACCGATCCGCTGGTGGTTCGAACCGGCCAGCGCGTCCGCCTGCGCTTCGGCAACCTGAGCGCCATGGACAACCACCCCATCCACCTGCACGGCTACTCGTTCAGGATCGCCGGAACCGACGGCGGACGCATTCCCGACTCCGCGCAATGGCCGGAAACCACCGTGACGGTGCCGGTGGGCGCCACTCGCGACATCGAGTTCGTCGCCGACGCGCCCGGAGACTGGGCCATGCACTGCCACTTCACGCACCACGTCATGAACCAGATGGGACACGAAGGACCCAACATGGTGGGGATCGATCCGGCAGGCCTGAACGCACAAATCCGCCCGTTGCTCCCCCGATACATGACGATGGGCCAGAACGGCATGTCGGGCATGGGCGAAATGGCGATGCCGGTGCCCGACAACAGCGTGCCGATGCGCGGCGCGCCCGGGCCGCACGACTATATCGATATGGGGGGAATGTTCACCGTGTTGAAGGTGCGCGACGACATCGCCAGCTACGAGGATCCGGGCTGGTACCGAAATCCGGAGGGTACGATGGCGCGGTTGGCCGGCGATGCGGAACTGGAGGCGGATGGAATCGAAACGCCGATATAGCCCGAAATAGGGATCGAAGAGGAACAGTCCAACCGCGGCCAACAGGACAGTCAGATCTTTTCCCGCCTTATCGGAACGAATGCCGCCCCGACCGCGGAACGGGGTCCAGAAATCTGGACCGCAACGGCAACCTGTAGCATGCTTGAATCGAGACCGATGGACGGTCGGAACTTTTCCGAGTTGCGCAAAGCAATGGGGAGTTTGGGAGGATTAACAATGAGGTTGCCATCACTCGCCGCGGCGATATTCGTTCTGTCGATTTCAACACCGTCCTTCGCACAGCAATGGTACGAGTTGGAATGGAAGGAATACGAAAGCCAGATCGACGCCTTCGGTGTGAGTTTCCCGGGTGAACCGACGGTCGAAGACATCGCCTACACAACGGAATATCGGATGACCATCCCGGGCCGGGTGTACAGACGCGATGTGGGGCCGAACCGCTACTCGGTGACCGCGGTCGACTACAGGGAACTCGACGAATTGGAAGCCGAGCGGGTCCGGATCTGCCAGGAAGACGGCAACGACGGCGACCTGTGCCAGGACCACTATATGCACGATATGCGGGGAGCGGTCATCCATGCGATGTGGAACATCATGAGACGGGGCGGCGAGGTGACCTTTCTGGCGTATTCACGAACCGACCTGGTTGAGGGACAGGAGATTTACGTCAGCAACGACGATGGTTCCCGGACCATCGCCGCGGCCTACATGCACGAAAACCTCCTGTACATTCTGGAGGCCACTGTACCCGGAGATGCGCCTCCGCCGACGCTCTTCTACAAGAGCATGGGATTTCTCGACGAGAACGGCCAGCGGATCCGATATCGAAATCCATATGCCAACGGCTTGACCCAGCCGGACCGTAACCGTTGACCGCACGTGAACGGTATCGGAGCAACGTTGGGCGACCGCTTCTATCCAATATCAAGTATCGGGAGGGACACATGCAGTTTCGACACTTCAACCTTGTTGCTGTCATCGCAGTCATTCTTCTGGGTCTGCCGGCGTGGGCCCATCATTCCCACGGAAACTACGATCTGACAACATGGACGGAATTCGAGGGTACCGTCCGGCAGGTGCATTTCCTGGTCCCGCATTCCTTTGTCTTCATGGAAATCGAGGACGAGGCGGGCGAATCCGCGGTGTGGACCCTGGAAGCGGCCAGTCCGACGGGAATCGAAGGCAACGGGGTCGATCGCGAGGATGTCCTGCCGGGTGACACCATCGGCGTGCGATGTCATCTTCTGGTCGACGGATCCAACGGGTGCCTGCTGGGGTTTGTCACCCCCATGCACGGCGATACGGAGCGGGGTCACGGCGTCTCACTCGAGTGGGATTAGCGGTCCGTGAACAGAATCGTACGCTGGACCCTTGACCGATGGTCCGGCCGCGTCCTCGGTGTGGCTTGGTGTATCTGCGGATTGGCCGCCGGCGCGTTGCCGATTGGGGGATACGCACAACAGCCGCGATCGATCGCAGACAGTGTGTACTCCGCCGAGCAGGCCGTGCGCGGCCAGCAGATCTATCGGGCCCAGTGTGCCGATTGCCACGGAGGGGCGATGGAAGGCGCCGTCGGCCCCCCGCTGGTGGGCGAGTTTTTCCTTTCGAACTGGAGCGGACGGCCGCTGGCGGACCTGATCGAAAAGACTCGCCTGACGATGCCGTTCCAACTCCCCATGACACTCTCCCAACAGGAATCGACGGACCTGGCGGCCTACATGCTCCAGGCCGGCGAGTTTCCCGCCGGACAGGCCGAACTGAGCGACGCCACGCTCCCCGGCATCGGCTTCCCCGTCGTGGCCGCCCCATCCGCAACCGGCCCCGCCGCCGGCACGGCGTCCTTTGTTCCGCCCGAAGGGAACTTGGCCGAGCTGATGAGGGCGATCCAATTCCCCAATGCGAACATCATATTCAACGTTCAACTCGGAGACCCGGTTACCCGGCCGCCGCGAGAGCCGTCCCCCCTGTCTTTCGACTATGTCGAATGGGGCGCCACGATCTATCCGGGATGGCTGGCCGTCGATCAGGCAGCCGTTGCCATCGTCGAGACGGCGCCACTGCTCCTGGTGCCAGGACGCCGGTGCCAGAACGGCAGGCCCGTGCCCGTGGATCGTGCCGATTGGCAACAGTACGTCGATGACATGGTTGAAGCGGGGAGGTTCGCTCGCCGCGCATCGCAGGCGAGGGATCACGAGGCCTTCGACGAGGTCAGCACCAGATTGAACGCATCGTGCGCCAACTGCCACATGGCGTACCGCGACGGCGACGGCCCCGAGGGGGGCGGCGCCGCCCGGTGTCAGTAAGCCACGCCCTGGACGTTCCCTGGACGAGATCGTCCACGCCCCCTCCGGCGCCGTCGGCGCCGTCGGCTTGACCGGCAAGCCCTGCTCGACTAAGCTGCCCCCCAACAATGAGCATCTCCATGAACTCAGACAAAAACACGGACAAGACTTCGAAAAGTGGTGGAAGGAACATTTCGCTCACGCCGTCAACTGCCTTACTCAATCGGAGGCTCGGAATCTCGCCCGCTCCCCGGATGTTGAAGCAATCCGAAATCGACTTACTGCGGCGAAGCGCCAAGGAGATAGCCCAAGCCATGAGAGAAGCCCTCGCAAGCAAAGACGGCACATCGAAGAGTTGAAAACACGCCTCCCAGCGCGATTTCCGGATGTCCAGCCTCCAACGCCCATGCGTCCCGTCCCCGGGAAGTGGCAAGGGTATGCCCGTCCAGCAAAAGCGAACTCGGAGGCCGCGCCCCATTCGGTATTAGATCCGCCCATCGTCGCTCTCGCCATCGAAGGCAATCGGCTACCCCTGCCGACAACGCTAAAGCTTACGGCAACCCTGCGCGGCCTCCTGATGAAGGAGTGATCCGAGCAACCGCCTCCGGAGTGGTTCAACGGCCATGACCGGAACGGGAAACCCAATATGGAAGAGCGTTCTGAAGCAGGCTGGACTGGAGGGAGACGAAGAATGAGATACGCGGTAGTCATTGAGAAGGCGACCCACAACCACTCGGCCTATGTACCCGACCTGCCGGGCTGCGTGGCTACGGGCAAGACAAGGGCAGAAGCCGCTCGGCAGATAAGGGAAGCCATTGCCTTCCACCTTGAAGGTCTGAGGGACGACGGCCTTCCGATCCCGGAGGCTCATACTTCCACTGAATCGGTGGAGGTGTAGATGGAACCGAGACAAAACTCCACACAACCTGTTCTGGGAAACTGTGGTTATGACTCAGTCTGACGTATCCACGTCTCGATTCGACTTCGATTTTGCCAAGTTGACCGGCCACTGCCCGATTCGGTGGCAAAAGCGACTGTTCAGGAAATGGTTTCTGCGTGGTCGCATTCCTTCCGCGTGCGACATCCCTACTGGCCTCGGAAAGACTTCCGTAATGGCGATCTGGTATCTGGCCTTTAAGGCCGGCGCCGAGGTACCGCGGCGTTTGGTTTATGTGGTGGACCGGCGCGTGGTGGTCGATCAAGCGACAGCTGAAGCCAACAGGATCAAGCATGTCGCGAACGACTCGGAATTGAGTGTGAGCACGCTACGCGGCCAACATATCGACAATCGAGAGTGGCTCGCTAATCCGGCGGCACCGGCCATTATCGTAGGGACGGTTGACATGATCGGTTCGCGGCTTCTTTTCTCGGGCTACGGCGTATCCCGGAAAATGCGGCCCTACCATGCCGGACTGCTGGGAGCGGATGCACTCATCGTTCTTGACGAGGCGCATCTGGTTCCACCGTTCCAGGAGTTGCTCAAAACGATCACGAATGGCACCGGAGCATTCGGCCCCAGGACTCAATTGGATCGGAAGCTAGTGCCACCTTTTAGGCTTCTCTCGCTTTCTGCCACAGGTCGGACAGATGGAGGAAAGCGGGAGAATGTGGTTTATCTGGAGTCTGAGGATTGGAAGGACGATCTTGTCATGGCGCGTCTCAACGCTCCCAAGCGACTCGTGGTTTGCGTACTTGACGATGCGTCTCGCCTGGTGGAAAAGCTAGCCGGCCGCGCATGGATGCTCGGCAGCGAGAGGCGGCCTGCCCGTGTCCTCGTTTATTGCGACCGTCGCGAAGATGCCGAGAAGGTGAAGGCGAAAATTGACAAGAAGTGCAGGCAAGATCAGCGCTGTTCCGAATTGTTGGTCGGAGGACGACGTGTGTATGAGCGGCAGAAACTCTCGGATTGGTTGATGAAGAACGGCTTCCTTGGGGACTCCAAGGATGTGGCAACCCACCCAACCTTTCTGATTGCGACATCGGCGGGCGAAGTGGGCGTCGATCTGAACGCCGATCACATGGTCTGCGACTTGGTCGAGTGGGAACGCATGGTGCAACGGATGGGGCGCGTAAATCGGTATGGCAAGGGAGATGCTCGGATTGAAGTTATCGCGGCGCCACGGGACAAGAAGCCCGTCAAGAACGACAAGGCCAAAGAGTGGGAGAAGCATTGGAAAGATCGCTGGGCTCGTCTGTGGAAACCGTTGGACGCTCTACGCCCCGCCAGTGTGGATAACGTCGAGTTAAGCGACCAGTCCCGTTTGCTCTTTGCAGAACCTGATGTGAGCGGATGGAACCCCAAAGGGAAAAAGTTGCAGACCTCTGACTACGAGGGGCCACGTGACGCGAGCCCCGGCGCGATACTGGACCTCAGAGAGCGAGCGACACAAAACCAAGAACTGCAAAAGGCAATCGAGGCTGCAACAACGCCAGCGCCCCTACGTCCATCTCTGACGCGTGCGCTCGTCGATGCCTGGTCGTTGACCTCTTTGGATCAGCATACGGGACGACCTGACGACATTCAGCCCTGGTTGAGGGGATGGGAGGAAAATCCACAGCCTCAAACTACAGTCATTTGGCGCAAGCACATGCCCGTGCGCACCGACGCGACGAACAAGGAGATTTCGGCGTTCTTTGAAGCTGCGCCGCCGCATGTGAGCGAAAAGCTTGAAACCGAGACCCACAGAGTGTTTACGTGGCTAACAAAACGCGCGGAGAAAGTCGTCAATGGGGCGCTGGACGAAGGTGTCAACGAGGATACTTTGACCGGCGACGATGTCGTTGGATACGTGTTGTCGCACGCCAGAGAGTGGCGACATACAGTCCATGGGCACGACGTTGGAAGGGACAAGGAAGGAAAGGACGAACTGAAGAAAATTCTTGTTGGCAATACGTTGGTCGTAGACATGCGCTTCGGCGGTCTCTCGGACGGAATGCTTAACCAAACGCAAGGGGTGCCGCGTACGATTGACGGTGGTAAAGATTGGCTCTTCGACGGAAATGGCAGACCGGTCATTAGGTTCCGAGTGCGGCCGGTTACAAAGGACGACAACGCCGAACCAAATCCGGACTGGCGGGAGCGGCTGAGGTTTGATCTCGAACGCACCGAAGAGGGAGAAGCAGGCAAGTGGCTCCTGGTTGAAAAATGGCGTCACGACTCTGAGACCGAGGACGACCGATCCGTGGGTCGGCTGCAAGAATTGTCCGAGCATCACGCCTGGACTGAAGCGAGCGCGCGTAACTTGGCCAATGCTCTTAACCTGTCCGGTCCTTATACCGAGACGTTGATTGTCGCGGCCCGACTGCACGACGAGGGCAAGCGTCATCGACTGTGGCAACTGGCAGCCAAGGCCCCGCGTGACGGAAAATTCTACGCGAAGACAGATCGAAGGATGAATGTCCATCAACTTGACGGCTATCGCCACGAGTTCGGCTCCCTGCCCTACGCTGAAAGAGATGACAAATTCAAAGCCTTGCCGTCCCATCTCCAAGAACTTGCTCTCCACTTGGTCGCGGCACACCACGGTTGGGCTCGGCCTGTCATTTCCACAAGAGGGTGCGACAATCCGCCCTCCGTTCTGGAAGAGCGTGCCCGCGATGTCGTACTGCGCTTTGCGCGGTTGCAGAAGCGATGGGGACCGTGGGGGCTGGCTTGGTGGGAGTCGCTGTTGCGTGCCGCAGATCAGCAAGCTTCGCGTAAGAACGATGAGCGTGGGAAGCGTCCAAATCGCGACGCGGGAGAGGGTGCCTGATGGCTGAGTCTTCAATTCCCGTTGATCTTTTCAATCCCGGCCAAGTCTTTGCCTGTCTCGGCTTCCTGGAAGCCGCCGATGTGTTATGCGGCCACGCTGAAGGGGGTTTCGATTGGCGCGATGAAGCGGACGTGCAGTTCTGCTTGCGAGCAGAAGGCGACAAAAACCCCATTAAGGCAGTGCTTGAGTTTTTGGCCGGAGCGGAGGTGAAGGCAGTTGCGCCCGAAGGTTGGCGACCCAAGAAAGAGCCCGTTAAAACCAAAGACAAGGAAAAACTTGAAAAGGAATTATGTAAGCAAAAGAAATCAAAGGTGTTTCCCGCAGTCGCGCCTGACACAAGCTCAGCGATGCCAATTCAAATTGCCAGAAGCGACAATAAGCAAGTCGTGCTCGGACATTGGGCCGATGGCTCCAGCCGCAACGAGTTCAAGCTTTATGCGGGCAACCGCTCTTCCCTTGACATCGCAACCGCGATGCTGTCGGGGACTTCTGACAAGCCCACGAGAGGGCAGGATATAGGAGCTTTAAGGACGAGAGGCATTGCCCAGCTTTGGGGAGAACAGAAAGACTATCTCGTCAAGCGGCCTTTCGATGCAAAAACATCCATGGGCGGCAGTTTCAACTTCGACCCGCGGGGCGGATGGACCGCGATTGACGCCGGGTATTCACCGAACGATCAAAAGCACGCAATAAGCGCTTCTCCGGTCGTTGAATTGCTTGCGGCCTGGGGTCTGGAGAACGCTCGTCCAAACGAATACCAGACTCGCAAATTCCGGTACGCGGCGTGGGGAATTGACCTTCCGCCCGTATTGGCCCGCGTCGCTCTTTTTGGCGGCGTCGCTGTAGTACCGATGAAACGATTCCGCTTTGAGTTGGACATGTCGGGCAAGAACAAAGTCGTAACCTTTGCAGAACTGGAGATCATTCATGACTGATTCACTGTCGCACAAAACCATCAATGCTTGGGCCGACGATCCTCAAAGCCCCGTGGCACTGCACCTGAAACAGAAACTTCTGCCTGTCGAGGGAGAAGGTGGCGTCATCTTCCCGCCGACTTACGCGGATATCGGCTACAACATCGACACGCTTTCAGATGGAACGAAGGTCGCGCTCGTCGACAGCGTCGGTTCCCAGGCGAATCGCATGGAACCGATTTTCAAGCGTAAACCTTATTCGGGACTCGTTCCGCAGGTTGAGATCGAGTTGCACACCAAGGAACACGACGGCGAGAAGCACGACAAGACGCTTTCTCTTCTCGATCTCGCCCACCGGAGCGCCGACGCTGTGGTTTATTCGTGCCCGGAACTTGCACCCCTCATAGAGAAGGCTTTCCGCGCGCTGAAGCAACGCGGCGATGCTGGGCCGCTGTGTCAGTTGTCACCTACATCCCTTGTGTTCGGTTTCTGGGATTCACGCGGTGAATCGAGCGAAAAACATCCTCGTTTGGTGCGCTCAGTCATTCGCGCCTGGAACGTTCAACCTCTTCATGCGGCAGCGCAATTCAACTCCGTGTGGAAAGCGCTCGATGAGAACCAGCAAAACGAACTGGAAACGGAAGCCAAAGCGAAGAAGACAAAACTGTCTGAAAAGGGTTTCGCAGATGCTCCGGCGACGTTCCGAAAAACCAGGGTTGCCCAGTACCTTGACGGTTCTCCTAATCCGGAAGCGAGAATTCTCGGTGGTGTGCTGGCAAGCGGGCCGATTGAGCGGGATGTTACCGTCAACCTCGTTGCCCTGCGTGCGATCAAGAGTGCCGATGACGAGAAAACGAAAGAAGTGCGTAGGTATCTTCTGGCTCTTACGCTGATTGCGGCAACGGCTGAATTCGATTTGTTCCTCCGCGAGGGATGCCACCTTCGCTACGCCGACGATGACCCTTGGAACGCTGTCCCTCGGCGAGGCGAGATAGAGCCCATTGATTTGTCATCGGAAGACGCTCAGAAAACCCTACTTGACTACGCGGAGAATGCCGTCAAACCTTTCAGTAAGGAATGGCCTGAGAATTCGATCTACAAGTTCGACTTGAAAGAGGCCAAGAAGCTGCTCGCCAAGAAGACCGAAGATGAGGAAGGCGCGGCCTGAATCATGATCCGTGCGATCCTTCTTTCGGTACGCTTTCATGACGGTCGCTATCACGGCGAGCATGGTCGTGGCATTGGTGAGTGGCCACCCGCACCGGCGCGGTTATTTCAGGCGCTGGTTGCCGGTGCCGCCACAGGTGCTGAACTGTCGGACAAGGACAAGGCCGCGCTCGAATGGCTAGAGACGCTCAATGCGCCGTTGATTGCCGCACCGGCCGTTCGTCAAGTTCAATCCCATTCGAACTTTGTGCCAAACAACGATCTCGACAAGTTCGGCGGCGACCCAAGAAAAATCAACAAGATTCGGACCCCTAAGACCATCCGGCCGCATATTTTCGACGCGAAAATCCCGCTAATCTTCATCTGGACATTCAATGGCGGCGGGAGCGCCGAAAACAACGCACGAACAGTCTGCCAGATCGCGGAGAGGCTCTATCAGTTGGGGCGGGGTGTCGATATGGCTTGGGCTTGGGCGGATCTTCTGGACGCAGACGCAATCGAGACACGCCTCGCCCGTCATGGCGGCGTTGTGCATCGCCCGAGCGAGGGAGGGACCGGCAAGGAGCTCCTCTGTCCCAGGAAAGGATCCCTTAAAGGCCTCAAAGAACGACACGATGCAAACAGCACGCGCTTCACCTATATAAAGGAAGGCAAAAAGGTCCAGCAGCGTTTCTCTCAACCGCCGAAACCCCGCTTCGCCACGGTCGCGTACGACACTCCGGCCCAGCATTTTTTATTCGAGTTACGTGCAGCGCATGACGAATCTTTCGTGCCACGGTCGTCCACGCAAGCGACGAAACTCGTCATGGCTTTACGGGACAAGGCTGCCGGTCGGCTGAAAGATACGCTACCCGGCGAGGCTGGAAAGATTGACCGCGTACTGATAGGCCGCGAGGCCACGGAGGCGGACAAGGCCGCCCGGGTGCGGATTGTCCCGCTTCCCTCCATCGGCCACAGCCATGCCGATCATGCGATTCGCCGAGTATTGGTTGAGGTTCCGCCGAATTGTCCGCTACGAGCCGATGATATGGCTTGGGCGTTTTCTGGCCTTGAAGAGATTGACCCCGCAACCGGGGAAATCCTGTGGAACATCGTTCGGACCGAAGAACGGGGAATGCTCGGCCACTATGGCGACGGCGAACAGAATGACTTCCGAGTCTGGCGCACAATCACACCGGCGGCTCTGCCGGCCATGCGGACGGATCGCGGAACTGCCAGAGCCAAGCGCGTGGCAGGTGAGCCGAAGGCGGCCCACGCTGTCATGCAGGCATTGCGTCACGCTGGAGTAGCGGCACCGGCAGAGTCTATTCGTGTACAACGCGAGCCGTTCGACAGCAACGGCACCCGGGCCGAAGAGTTTGCCATGCCCGAGCGATTTGCGGCGCGTGGCCTGCATCATGTGGAGATTGTGTTCGTAGAAGCCGTACGCGGCCCTCTCGTCATTGGGAACGGGCGCTATCTCGGTTTGGGATTAATGGCTCCAAGGAAGGATATCTGGCACGACACGTATGTGTTTGCGTTACCACCGGAGGCGAATGTAAGCATCAATGACGCACGACATCTGCTGGGCGCGGTTCGACGCGCTCTGATGTCCTTGTCGACGAATAACTCGAGTTGCGTACCACGACTGTTCTCAGGGCACGAACCGGATGGCCGATCGGATAGCGGCGGGCATCACGCGCATGTATTCCTGGCTGCCGATGGCTGCGATGCCGCGGACGATGCGTCAATCGCAAGATTCGTTGTGGCGGCGCCTTGGGCTGTAGATCGCAATGTCAAGCCACAGCGCGGCGACCGGCGTCTATTCGATAAAGTAACTCGACAACTCACGCAGTTGAGGGCGGGTCGCCTGGGCATCTTCCGGCTAATGGCTCAGCCATTGGAAGAAGGCGACCCGTTGCTTGGCCCTGCATTAACCTGGATCGGCAAGACATCGTATGTCGCGACCCGTAATCTCAAGAAACATGACGATCCCTCGGAATTCGTTAAATCGGACATGGCCGCTGAGTGCGTTCGACGCGGCCTGCCGGCGCCGACCGAGATTCACGTTCTGGATGTGCGCGCAGGGCCCCGAGGCGGACGACCTGCAGCGAACCTGAAACTCCGCTTTGCTGTCTCCGTTCACGGTCCGCTTATACTTGGGCGGGACAGTCACGCAGGCGGCGGACTGTTTCATGCCGCGCGTTGAGGCGCACCCATGACCAAACGCAGACTCCCCATCGGCATTCAGACCTTCCGCAAGATTCGGGAGCAGAACTGCTATTACGTGGACAAAACAGCTTTTATCCGAGAAATGCTCGACGAGGGTACGCACTATTTTCTGTCGCGCCCGCGGCGTTTCGGCAAGAGCCTGTTCCTGGACACTCTGAAGGAACTGTTTGAGTGCAACGAACCCCTGTTCGAAGGGCTCCACATCCACGACCGCTGGGACTGGTCGTCCCGCTACCCCGTCCTGCGCCTGAGCTTCGGCGGCGGCAACTTCAAGGAACCCGGTCACGTTCATGCGAGCCTCATGGCGCAATTGGACGCTGTCCAACGCCGTGCGGGCGTGGTGTCGGACTACGCCACTGCGCCCGAACGGTTCGGCCATCTCCTGGAAGCGCTGCATCGTCAAGCGGGACAGCCCGTTGCCGTCCTGGTGGACGAGTACGACAAGCCGATCCTCGATGCGCTGGATGTACCCGGCGTTGCTCGCGAGAACCGCGATTTCCTGCGCGGCCTTTACGCGGTCATCAAGGACAGCGACGCACACGTCAGGTTCACGTTCGTCACCGGGGTAAGCAAGTTCTCGAAGGTGAGCCTGTTCTCGGGTCTCAACAATCTCGCCGACATCACGATGGATCGGCGCTACTCGGCGATCTGCGGCTACACGGACGCCGACCTGGACACCGTGTTCGCGCCGGAACTCCCAGGTCTCGACCGGGACGACATCCGCGACTGGTACAACGGCTACAACTGGCGAGGCGACCAGAGCGTTTACAACCCATTCGACATCCTGCTGTTGTTCGACAGCCGCGAGTTCAAAGCCCACTGGTTCGAAACCGGCTCGCCGGCGTTTCTGGTCGAGACTTTGTTCGAGCGGCGGGTGAATGCTCTGGCCCTTGAAGATATGATCTGCACCGGCGACCTGCTGTCGAAGTTCGACGTGGGCGACATCGCGACGGAGGCGCTGCTGTTCCAGACCGGCTACCTGACGATCTCAGGGGAGGAAAACCTGGGCGGCAAGACCCTGTACCGGCTGGGCTATCCGAACCGGGAGGTGAAGCAAAGCCTGAACGAGCATCTGCTGCGCTCCATGGGGCCGGACCCTTCGCGGCAAGGGGCGCACGACATCCGCCTTCACGAGTTGCTCACGGCGAACGACTTCGCCGGATTGGAAACGCTGTTCCAAGCGTTTTTCGCCGGTATCCCCTATAACTGGCACGTCAACAACGACATCGCCAACTACGAAGGCTACTACGCCAGCGTGTGCTATTCGTGGTTCGCGGCGCTGGGACTCGACACGACGGTGGAGGACAGCGGCAGCCGCGGCCGGGTGGACATGGCGGTGCGTTTCAACGGCAACATCTATCTGTTCGAGTTCAAGGCGGTCGAGTCGGAGCCAACGGGCGCGGCGATGGCGCAGTTGAAGGAGAAGCGCTACGCGGACAAGTACCGGGGTTCGGGCCAGCCGATCTGGCTGGTCGCCGTGGAGTTTGGCAAGGACGCGCGCAACCTGGCGTCGTTCGACGTGGAACGTGCGTGAGCGTTTCCGGTTGTACGAAAGCCGGATCGACGCCTTCGGCGTGAGAGTCCCCGGTGAACCGACGGTCGAAAACATCGCCTACACGACGGAATATCCGATGACCACGCATAAAGGTGTCGCCAATAGGCGCGGTAACTCTTGCCACGGTCTCTCAGGGGATGGCCGGGCCGCTATCGCTCTTCCACTTCCAGTTGTAGCCGAGTTGGACGTAGTAGAACGCGCCATTGTAATTGAACGGCGTGTACGCGCTGTAGCGATTGCCGGCGGAGGCTGCGTTAGGGTTCTCCTGCGGCTGATTGTCGAACAAGTTCTGGACGCCTATGGCGAGGTTGATGGACTCGCTGATGGGATAGGAAGTTTCAAGGTCAAAGAGATACTCGCCGCCGTAGACTCGAACGTCCCGCGAGTCGTACCAGTCGCCATAGTAGCTGAGGCGTCCGAGTAGACGCCATCGGCCGAGGCGATGATGCATCGTGAAGTTCCAGCGCGTCCCGGGAACCGCTTTCCGCAGTTGACGGATCCGTTCCGTGTCCAACACATCCCGATTGAACTCCGTGACTTCAGTATCGGTGTGGTTGAAGAGGAAGTCGAACGTCGTGCCGCCGCTGAGCGATGGCGGCTCATAGGTGACCACCAAGTCGATTCCCTGTGTCCGAGTCTCGAAGTCGTTAGTGAAGAAACGGAAGTTCTGCAGGTTGCGAGCACTGGTGACGCCCTCTGCGATAAGGTTCTCCACCTCCTCGGGACTTAAAGAGAACGACTGTGTCAACGCCAGCCGGTTGGAGAGATCGATGCGGAAGTAATCGACAGTGAAATCGAGCGGCCCTCGGTCGATCACCGCTCCCAGGCTGAAGTTGGTCGACCGCTCGGGTTCGAGCAACCGCCCGCCCCGGAGCTCGGCCACCCTCGAGGTCGAGGGAATGATACCGTCGTTTACCAGGTCCATGATCTCAAGATCGTAACGGGTCGATACGTTGAACGCATTCTGCTGTCCGGGTGTCGGCGCCCGGAATCCACTACTCACGCTCCCGCGCAGCGCCCAACCTTGGGTCAATTGGTAACGACCGGCGAGTTTTTCGTTGACGGTGGCGCCAAAATCTTCGAAGTCTTCGAGCCTGGCGGCGGTGGCGACTGTCCACTTGCCTGCGTCACCCTGCAACTCGACGTCGCCGTAGAGCGCATAGTTGCTGCGGCTCCTTTGCCCGGCGGCGATGGGACTGAATCCGGGAAAGCCGTTGGAGCCCGCGCTGAAGCCCTGAGGGGCGTACGGGCCGATCTCCCACGACTCCTTCTGGCCGAGGCCAATCTCGAAATTTTCCTCACGCCACTCGCCACCTCGCTTTGACAACGTAAAAAGGACCCACCCCGATCGAGTAAAAGGGACCCACCCCCTGGTTAATGGTTTGTAAGTGATTCCGCCGTCGAGGCTGCGGGAAGTGTGGGAGCCGAAGGCTTCCAAGCCCCTGTGGGAACGCGCTGGCTTTGCAGCGGGTTTCCATGGGGGCGGCACTTTCCACAGCCGGCCGCGCCCGCGGTTTTCACGCGGATCCTCCGGCGGACCGGGGTTTTTTGTTTCGTTTGCTGGCGGCGCCGAGACTGTCGGTAAACCGGATACTTTCCCAATCGAACTGGTGAATGGCGCAGTGATGGGTCAGCCGGTCCAGCAGGGCTGCGGTCAGTGCGGCGTCACCGAAGACGCGGGTCCACTGTGCAAACGGCAGGTTCGATGTGACGATCAGCGAACCCTTTTCGTAGCGGTCCGAGAAGACCTGAAACAGCAACTGCGCCCCCTCGGCCGAGAACGGGATATAGCCGACTTCGTCCACGATGAGCAGCTCGAAGCGGGCCAGCTTGGCCAGGCGCCGGTTCAGTTGCCGTTCCTCGCGCGACTCGATCAAGGTGTTGACCAGCCCGGCGGCGGTGGTGAACCCGACGCGGTAGCCTTTACGACAGGCTTCCACTCCCAGCACCGTGGCGGCATGGGTTTTGCCAGTGCCGTGCTTGCCCAACAACACGACGTTCTCGCGCCGGGTGATATAGCCGCACTCGGCATAGTCGCGAACCTGGACCGCATCGAGCACCGGCCACTTCTTCAGGTCCGTGGTCTCCAGGGTCTTGAGCAGTGGGAACCGGGCCTCCCGCAGTCGACGCTGGACCTGATTGGCTTGCCGCTGTTCCAGCTCGCGGCTGGCCAGAGCCAATAGAAAGCCGACGTAACCCTCGCCGGCTTCTTTGGCCTGCCGGGCGTGTTCCCGCCACTCCCGCACCATGGCCGGGAGCCGGAGTTGCCGCAGTGCGTCGTCGAGAACGATCTCCTGACCCGGAGTCATCGCACACCCCCAGTCAGGAGACGGTCGTATTGATCCAGATCGGCCCCAGCGATCGTCAGGTCGGTGATACCGGGCATCAACCCGGACTCGAGCGGCGCATGGGATCGAGTCGGCGTGTCCTCCCGCATCAGAATGTGCCGCACCGCGTCCAACTCGATACAGTGGGCATCGAGTGCGCCCTGGATGGCCGATGACACCCGATCCAGATCCCAGTCCTGGTGGAGTTGCAGGATGCCGATGAACTCCCGGGTGCCCCGGCTGTACCCATGCCGATCCCGCAACCGCTCCAGCGCGGTTTCGTAATGCGCCGGCCACTGGGGCCGCCACTGCCGGATCGGCCGGGCACTCTCAAACGAGGCCACCTTCCGCCGGATCAACTCCAGGTAGTGCAACGGATCGATCCGCCAGTCGCTATGACCGAAGGCGCGGTCATGTTCGGCCACCTTCTTCTGGTCCGCGTAAAGGCTCACCCGGTCACAGCCGATATGGGCCCAGAGCCGGCGTCCCACATAGGCGGTCGGCACCGAATACCGGTTCGAATCCACCTGGGCGGTCTGATACGGGCTGATCCGGACTCCCACCACCTTCGTGTTCTCGAACCGCGTGTCGGGCAGTGCCAAGAGGCGTTCTTGCTCCACCGCGTGCCGTTCCCCGATCGTGCGATCATCGGACCGGCCGCCGATCCTCCGCTGGTCGTCGGCGCCGCAGCGTTCCAGCAACTGCGCGTTTAGATCCTCGAAGTCCGCCACTTCGGGAACCGGCGCCAGGAAATTTCTCCGTGCGAAGCCGACCAGGCCCTCGACACCGCCTTTCTCCTGGCCCCGCGCCGGATTGCAGAACCGTGCTTCAAACGTGTAGTGCGCCCGAAACGCGGTGAACCGCGTCTGTTCCACCCGGCCCTTCCCGCGCAGAATCTGTTTCACGGCGGTTTTCAGGTTATCGAACACTAACGTCGGGAAGACGCCCCCGTACCAGTCGAATCCACGGATGTGACCGTCCAGGAACATCTCCTGCCGTTCCCACGGATAGGCCCGCACAAAGGCCTTGCCCGAGTACCGGGATCTCATGCAGAACAACTTGACCTGACGGTCTTCACCGTTCATCCGGACCCAGGCCGTACCCCAGTCCACCTCGGCTTCACGGGCGTGTTCCGGGTCCAGCGGCACCACAGCGCCGGTCTGGTTCCAGCCCAACCGTGTCTTCCGTTCCCGAACCCAGCGGCGTACCGTCGGCTCGGCTCCGGTAAATTCATGCTCCTCCACCAGACGTTGCCACACCCGGTGCGCGGTGTGGCGTTGCTTCACGGGCCGGTCCCGGTCCGCCTGGAGCCACGCTTCTACGATCCCGGCGACCGGGTCCATCACCGGACAGGCGGGCTCCTTCTCCCGCCGATACCTGGGCTCCTGTCCGGCCAATACTTTCCGGACCGTCCGTCGCGTGTGCCCGGTCTCCCGGGCGATCTGTCGAATGCTTTTCTTGTAAACCCGATCTGCGGTTCTGATCAACTCGTACTGATCCATCCCTATCAATCCTCGCCTCCCACTCGCGTGCCTGTTCATCCAGTTCACGCTTCCGGGGAGGCTATCAGGGGTGGGTCCCTTTTCCTCGATCAGAGCCCCGTTTGGTGGGTCCCTTTTACGTTATCGAAATCACCACCGCCAGCGACGTGGACGCGCTCGTTGACGGCGTAGCCAAGGTCCAGATTGAAGCCGAGGTCCTGGTGCCGGTAGAAACCGGGATCGAAGTCGGTGGGTGTCGCCGGACCCAGTGAAGCATTGACTGTGTTGAAGATGAAAAAGTCCACTGCGTTGTGGCCCTGGCTGATGCTGGCATCCCAAACTATTCTGTTGGAGGCTTGACCGCGGAGACCGGCGACCACCGATGCGTCGGTACGCTCGCCGCCAAACCGCGGTGTGAACCCCCCCGGGAAAATTTCCTGGAAAAAGAAACAGCTGGGATCGAGGAGGACTCTGGAAAGGGATTCCTGACGGGGGACCCCGTTGGCGACCGGTACCTCAGGGCAGTTAGCCGAGCCATCGAGAATCCCATCTTGAGCGTCGAGCACATCGCCGATGAGCAGGGTCTTGCCGGCATCGGCGCTGAAAACCGCGGCCCGGGTATTTGGATTACGGAAGAAGAACCCGCCGGTTACCCTCCTGCTGGCGTAATTCGTATGACCATAGATCTGTACCGTGTTGAAGACGCGTCCGAAGTTGCCCCAAAACTTGAAGTCGTCGTCGATTTTGGGAGAGCCCCAGATCTGCGCCGGAACGGCGACATGGGTATTGCCACTCCCAATGAGAGCCGCAGCGTCGGCACGTTGGACACTGCGGCTGGTATCGCCAGAATTGCCGTACTCGACACTCAGGTTGGCGAAGCCGTCCTGCCCTAACGGCAGACCGACATTGCCGGAAACGGTGTACGTGCCACCGTCACCCGCGATGAAACGGCCGGTACGAAACTCCAAACTGCCCCCGGAGGAGTCGTCCTTGAGTTGGAAGTTCATGACGCCCGCGATGGCGTCTGAGCCGTACTGGGCCGAAGCGCCATCCCGCAGCACTTCAACCTGCCGTAGCGCGATCGACGGGATAACCGAGATATCCGGTCCCGGGGCACCGTCTGCAAATCCACCCCCCAGCCAAGTGATGATCGCCGACCGATGGCGCCGTCTCCCGTTGACCAGAACCAGCGTGTGATCGGGCGCCAAGCCGCGGAGGGTCGCTGGACGAACGATCCTGGCCGCGTCGCCGACGGGCTGGGAGTTGACATTGTAGGAGGGCAAGACGGTTCTCAACCGATCGGCGATGTCCATATCGCCTCGGCCGACAATGTCGTTGGACGAGATGACGTCGATGGGCACGACCGACTCCGTGACCGTCCGCGTCTGCGCTCGGGTGCCGACGTTGGCTGACACGTCGATGACCTCGCTGAGGGCCGGTAACCTCAGTTCGATCGTGACAGTTCCTTCCGGCTCGGCCACCTCCTCGATTGCTGTCGCGAAGTCGGGCGCCGAGACCACCACGGAGTGCGGTCCGGCACCCAGGCTTTGAAACACTGCCGTGCCTGTACCGTCGGTCGGCACCTGCCGATCGCCAATCGCGACCATCGCGTTGGTCACGGCGAAAGAGAACGGATCGACGACCTTGACCTCCAGCGTTTGCGCATTGGCGACCTGGGCTAACAGCATCGTTCCCAAGGCGAGCGCCGCCGATCGGGTCCGAAAGGTTGGAGGTCGTCGAAGAAAACGAGCGAAATCGAATTGACAGATGGTCAAACGAAAGGTGAAGGCACGAGCTGAAGCGGATCGGCCCGACGGCGGGCCATAAAAACGGGGGGTCAGACCTTTTTCTTGAAGGTTCAGATCTTTTCGTGAAGGAACGGACGGGCATTCTCACCGACGTAGTCGGCGGCAACATGCCCCTCGCCCCGGACCAGATATTTGTAAATGGTGAGGCCTTCGAGTCCGACCGGACCGCGGGCATGGGTCTTGAGGGTGCTGATTCCCACCTCGGCGCCGAGTCCGAAACGGTACCCGTCCGCGAAGCGCGTTGACGCATTGGACATCACCGTCGCCGAGTCCACCCGCGCCAGAAAGGCTTCCCGCGCCTCCGCATCTTCGGTGACGATGCTGTCGGTGTGATGCGAGCCGTAGCGATTGATGTGCTCGACGGCGTCGTCCAGGCCCTCGACAACGCGGACCGCAAACCGCAGATCGAGATACTCCGCGCCCCAGTCCTCTTCGGTCGCGGCTTCGACGCCATCCAGTATTTCCCTTGTTCGGGCACAACCCCTGAGCATCACCTGCCGTGACCTGGCCGCCTCGCGAAACTCCGGCAGGAAACGGGCCGCGACCGCCTGGTCCACCAGCAACGTCTCGGCCGCATTGCAGACCGCCGTGTACTGGGTCTTGGAATCGAGCGCGACACGGACGGCCTTCCCCAGGTCCGCGGCCTCGTGGACATAAACGTGACACAGGCCTTCGGCGTGTCCAAGAACCGGGATCTGAGTCGAATCCATGATCATTTGGACCAATTCGTTCGACCCTCGCGGAATCACCAGGTCGACGTATTCGGGGTAACGCAACAGTTCGTGAAAGTCCTCGCGTGTGTCGATCAGTTGCGCCCACCCCCGCGGCAACTCATGGATCTCGTCCTCGACCTTCTTCAGAATCTTCATGAACGCATGGTTGGACGCGAGCGTTTCACGCCCCCCCTTCAGCACGACGGCATTCCCGCTCTTCAAAGCCAGCGACACGATCTGCGGCAACACGTCGGGCCGCGATTCGAACACCATCGCGATGACGCCAAGCGGAACGGTCACCTTGTCGAGGATCAGACCGTCGTCGAGTTTGGTGCGGTCCAACAGGCGTCCCACCGGATCGGGAAGAGCGGCGATGTCCCGGACACCCCGAACAACATCGCGGATCTTGGGCTTGTCGAGCTTGAGCCTGGCGAACAAACTGTCGGCCAGCTTGCCGGCCGAATCGTCCCGGTCTTTCAGGTTCGCAGCCAGCCACTCGTCCCGGTCGGCTTCGATACCCGCGGCAAGCGCTTCGAGTGCCCGGTTGCGCACGTCGAGGGGAAGTACGCTGACCTTGTAGAAAGCATCCTTCGCGGTACGGACCAGATCCCGGGTCCGGTTGACCCGGCCGCCATCGGTCTGTAGTGAGAGGTTCATGAATCAGCCTTGGACGAATATTACCAGATGATCGCGATGGATCACCTCCTGACGAGACGTGCCGCCGAGTCTGGCAGAGATCTCGCGGCTGTGGCAGCCTTGAATCCGCCGCACTTCGTCGGATGAGAAATAAGCGATGCCGCGGCCGATCTCGTGCCCTTCGGAAGTCTCGACGCTGATCACGTCGTTGGCCTCGAACGTGCCCTGAACTTCGATGACACCACTGGGCAACAGACTGGCGTTCGTCCCGGTCAGCGCTTGGGCGGCGCCGCTGTTCACCCGCACGACGCCACGGTATCCGGACGAGAGTCCAATCCAGCGCTTGCGGTCCCGAAGCTTGAGCCTGGAAGCCACCAACGTACCGCCGCAGTTCAGGATGGCGTTACGGCGCAGTCCGGATGCGATTACGGTATGGACCCCACTGTAAGACGCCAGCCGCGCCGCTTCGATCTTTGAAATCATCCCACCGCGGCCATACGAGGACTGCCCCTTCATGCCCAGACGCTTCACCCAGGCAAAATCGTCCAGGCTCTCGATCCGAGCCGCATCCGGATTCTCATGCGGGTTGCTGTCGTACACGCCGTCCACGTTGGTGAGTATCAACAGAAAGTCCGCTCCCAACTTGGAAGCGACCAGGGCCGACAACAGATCGTTGTCGCCGAAGCTGTGCGTTTGCGTGTCCTCTTCGATCTCCATGGTCGACACGCTGTCGTTTTCGTTTACGACGGGAACGACGTCATAGGAAAGGAGCTTTTCAAAGGTTCCGCGGAGTGTCAGGTAGCGCTGACGGTCCGAAAAATCATTGGCCGTGACCAGCAGTTGAGCCGTCACCAGATTGTGACGGGCAAAGAGCCGCTGATACTCGCGCATCAGAAGACTCTGACCCACGGCCGCGCAGGCCTGCTTGGTCATGGTCTCGCGGACATCCTGAATACGCAGGGCGTTGCGTCCCAACCCCACGGCGCCGGACGACACCAGAACGATGCTCTTTCCGGAGGCCGCAAGTTGGGCGCACTGCCCCACAAGCGACCGGAGCCTGGCTGTGGCAATCGAACCGTCGTCCCGGGTCAGAATGTGGGTGCCCAGCTTGATGACGACTATCCGGGCGGCCTCAAGTTCTCGTCTCACGCGGATCTCCAAACAGACGACTATAACACCCGGAGGGACGCCAATGCCGGGGGCGACGGAGGGGGCGGGTGGAGGGGGCAGCCGGAGGGGGCAGGCGGAGGGGGCGAAGGTAAACCGCAGCCTGAGTGCACCCAGATCGGCGTACGGCTGTTTCTCACCGCTTTTTGTTTTTCAAGTCTTCCCAGCCGCCCAAGTTCGATAAGATGCAGTGCCCGGTTATCAACTGGATTGTGATTTCCGTCTCCGTACCGAACCGGGCAACAAGGCTCACCAAATACATGGAAATGTTTTACCCATTCACGCCCCGGAAGAGAGGCTGACCGGCAATTACGGTTGACTCCGCCACATGAATCGGATGGCGGTTCTCCTTTCATGGTGAACAAACCGAAAAACAGGTTCGAGTAGCAAGGACAGGAGCGGTAAATACGCATGGACGGCACCAGCATCTACAAGACATTGTTCGGAGAGCGAACGCCGTACGCTTGGCAGCGCAAATTCGCGGCGGATGAATGGCCCGATGTGTTGATCGCACCGACGGGATCGGGAAAGACTGCGGGCGTCACTCTTGGCTGGGTGGCGAGGCGGATGCGTGAACCCAATAAAACGCCGCGACGGCTGGTTTGGTGCCTGCCGATGCGGACGCTTGTCGAGCAGACTGCAGACGCGGTCAAGGAATGGCTCGGCAATCTGGCGGCGAAAGTGGACGGCACGAACGTGCTACCCGGACCAAGGGATGTTCACGTACTCATGGGCGGTGTCGAGGCAGCGCGTTGGCTTGAGGATCCGGAGCGTCCCGCTGTCATCGTCGGAACCCAGGACATGCTCCTCAGCCGTGCCCTCATGCGCGGTTACGCCTCTTCGCGTGCGATTTGGCCAATGGAATTCGCACTTCTCCATGAGGACGCACAGTGGGTGTTCGACGAAGTGCAACTCATGGGCGCGGGTCGTGCGACATCGGCTCAACTCGAAGCCTTTCGCCGAGTCGAGTCCGCTCGCGCCGCGCTTGCGGGTCGCCCAAAGGGATGTCCCTCCCGCAGCCTCTGGATATCGGCGACCCTTGATCCGGAATGGCTTGAAACGGTGGACCACGCCGCGCCGACATCGGTCATGCGAGTCGATCCCGATAACGAAGAGGATGCCAGATTGGCACTCCTCGCCAGTGCAAGGAAGGTGTTGAGCCGTGCGGCTGCGACACCCGTGTCTTCGAAGGCTGCCGATGAAAGCGGCTATCTCGATCACCTCGCGGATTCGATCTGCAACGCCCACCGCACTGGATGCATGACGCTCGTGATCGTCAACCGCGTGGCGCGGGCGCAGGCGCTACATGCCAAACTTGGGAAGAAACTGTCAGGGCAGGGGACATCACCGACACTCGCTCTCGTGCACTCGCGCTTTCGTCCGGAAGATCGCAAGAGAGAGATGGCCAAGGTCCTCAAGGGGAAAAACAACGAACCGGGCGATCTCATCGTCGTCGCCACACAGGCCATCGAAGCAGGCGTCGACATTTCCGCAGCCGTAATGTTTACGGAACTCGCCCCATGGCCGTCCATGGTACAGCGCTTCGGACGAGCCAACCGCTATGCCGAAATCGACGAGGGCGCTGACATCCACTGGATCGACCTGATCGGCGAATCGGAAGAGGATGACAAGGATGCGGTCCAGTTAGCGCTTCCCTACACGGTCGCAGAACTCAAGGCCGCGAGGGAACTGCTGTCGGAGTTGAACGATGTGGCTCCAATACATCTCCCTGCACTGGGCGACATCGACCCGCCTCGCCGGGTCATTCGCCGGAAAGACCTCGACGACCTCTTCGATACCGATTCGGATCTCACCGGCTTCGACGTCGATATTTCGCCGTATGTGCGCGACGCCGACGACACCGATGTTCGCGTCTTCTGGCGCGATCTCTCTGTGATCGATGACGATCCGCCACGCCCACGCACCGAAGAATTGTGCGCGGTTCCGATCGGCGCTGCCAAGGTCTGGCTGTCAAAGGGCCGCAAACTCAAGACACCGGGTGCCTTGGTGTTAATTCGCGATCCGCAGTGGCACCGCAGAGACGGAATAAGCGAAACGGCGCCGGCCGGCTGGGCGCCGTTTAGGGAGGACCCATGGCCCGGACTGACCCTCCTTGTCGATTCGAACATGGGCGGCTATAAAGAAGCGTCCGGATTCACCGGTAATCCAAAGGACATTCCAGAACCGATTCGTACGCCCGAGGATGGGGACTCGCAGATCAGCGGCGAAGCTGAAGGCCACGATGACGATCCACGGAGCGAAACAGGGCTTCAGGTAGAGCTGTCCGCCCATCTCGGACATGTAGCGACTGAAGCAGACGCTCTGTGCGATGCGCTCAAGGTCGGTCCGGAGACCCGCGCCGTGATCGTCCGCGCTGGGCGCTGGCACGACCTCGGCAAGGCGCATGAAGTCTTCCAGCGAACCATGCGAAACGGTCTCGACCAACACGATGTCGCAGCCAACGTTCTTCTCGCCAAAACCGTCAAGAAAAATCTTCGCCATGATCGTGCCTATTTTCGTCACGAACTCGCCTCAATGCTTGCCTTCCTCGACCACGAGGGCTGGTCGCGGGACGCGGATCTCGCGGCCTATCTGATCGCAGCACACCACGGGAAGGTGCGGATGAATCTGCGCGCCTTGCCGCGTGAGCCGGCACCGAAGGGTGAGCACGCCGGAAAGCGATTCGCCCGAGGCATATGGGAAGACGACGACTTGCAGGCCGTTGCCCTCGGTGACAACGAGTATTGGGAGGGTGGCAGACTGACCTTGTCGGTGATGGAACTTGGCTGGGACGAAATTTCGCGAGAAAGCTGGACGCAACGCACACGCGAGTTGCTTTTGCGGTTCGGCCCGTTTGGCCTCGCTTGGATGGAAACCCTTGTGAGGATCGCCGATTGGCGCGCATCCGCCAAGGAACAAAAGAGGCTCTATGATGACGTTTGAGTCACTGACGCTCGACGGATGCGCCCCGACCCCGCTGGCAAGTTACCTGAAGGGGCTCGGCATCCTGCGCCTGATCTCTTCGGATGCAAGCCATGTGAGTGGACGCGCTGCCGATCCCGATGCGCGCGGTTGGTGGGAGAACGAGTCTTTCCACCTCACGACGAAGCTTTCGGACGAGGCTCTGATTCGTTTTTTCCTCGATGACTATGCACCAAGCCCGATCATAGCGCCATGGAACGGGCGCGCCGGATTTCTTGAGGGCGAAACGGGTGAAACTTCTAACCGGGGCGGTGCCGAACTTATGAGAGCGATACAGACGAGCACGTCTCGTCGGCTCGAGAACATGCAACGGACCATCGGGTCACTTCGTCAGAACGATAAACTTGGTGAATACAATCATCTGCGAGCAAAGACGAAAGCACTTCAAGAAGAATTGAAGAAATTGACGGGACACCAGAGGATAGCCAAAGACGAGGAAAGGAAACGTGTCGAGAAGCAGTCCAAGAGAATCAAGAGTCTGCTGCTTCCCACCCTGAGATCGGAGACGAACTCCGACCACCTCTCCTACATCGACGCGTGTTATGTCCTTTCGACGGACGAAGTCGCCGCCCCCCTGCTCGGTTCGGGCGGAAATGACGGTAGCCGCGACTTCGGCGTCAACTTTGCCGAGAAGTTGACGGAGTTGTTTGATTTCGAAGACGGCACTCCAACTGAACGCGGAGGCGCGGAACTTGATGCCGCACTGTTCGATAGCGTGCAGCGTCTTAATGCGAGCGGCTCGATGGGCCAATTCAGTCCGGGGCAAGGCGGCGCCAACGCCACCACCGGATACACGGGCCACAACCCTCTCAACACATGGGATGTCGTATTGGCCATGGAGGGGACGATCGCGTTTGCAGGAGCACTCACCCGGCGCTGGGGGGCAACAGGCGATACACGTGCCGCCTTCCCGTTCACATTCAAACCAACGGGCGCGGGAACCGGCAGCCTTTCATCGGAAGATCCGAACCGGCCTCGAGGAGAACTCTGGACACCACTCTGGACTAAGCCAGCGACCATGTCCGAGATCGTGGCAATCTTCGCGGAAGGACGACTTACGATCGGTCGACGCACAGCGCACACCGGTCTTGATGCCGCACGCTCGGTCAGGCGCATCGGCCTGTCACGAGGGATCAGTGGCTTCGAGCGGTATTCCATCATCCAGCCCGACAACAAGATGCCGTACCAAGCGACACCTCTTGGCCGATTCAATGTGCCTGATCGACCCCAGAGTGACTTGATCGAGGATCTGGAAGCTGGCGGCTGGTTGGAACACGCACAGCGATTGACTGGCAACAAGAAGACTGTTCCCGCCCGAGCGCGACAGGCAATGCGCAAGTTGACGGATGCGCTATTCCTGATGAACGATACCAATCGAGCGTCCGAAGGAACACGACACGCATTAACGGCTCTCGGCGGCTTGGTCGGCTGGCTGGCGACGAACCCGAAAGTCCGCCAAGAGTTGAAGCCGCCCCGCCTGCTGTCGTCGGATTGGATTCGGATGGCAGACGACGGCTCGGCGGAATTTCGGATCGCCGCCGCGCTCGCGGGACTTGGACTGCCCGCGGCTGAGCACGGTGAAAGTGTTGTGTCTGAACCGATTCCTGAGGATGAGAATGCGCCGGTAACTGAGAATGGAAACACTGAACCGCCAGCGCGTGAGATGCTAAGAGCATCGCCGATGGCGGTCCATTTCGCGCCCATCGACGAAAAGAACTTCTTTTACAAGCAGCGCCTTAGCGCATATCGAGCGTGGTCAAGCGATGCCGCCCCGCCGACTGTAGTCTGGGGCACTGGCAGTCTCATTTCAAACATGATCGCCGTGCTGGAGCGGCGGCTTGTGGATGCAGCGATACGAGGTCTCGGCGACAAGCCGCTTGCCGGCGCAATACCGGCTCGCCTCAGCGACGTGGCGATGTTCCTGTCCGGTGATTTCGACGATGAGCGTTGCGCCGCGCTTCTGCGCGGACTCGTCTGGGCTCAACCGCCTTTGCCGATCAAGAAGCCAAGAGACGCTGGACCTTCCGCTAACCCACCGTTTGCCTATGCGGCGTTGAAACCGATTTTCGTCCCGGATGAGACACTTCGACGCGTTGGTGTTCTTGCCGAAACGGCGCGCATGCCTGTTCCGCCCGGACTGACCGCGAGTCTGCGCACAGGCGGCGACAGCCGTGATGGACGCGTGACGGACACCTCAGTGCGCGCAGCCCTTTCTCGCGCTCGCGCATCGGGACTTCCGTCGCCTTTCGATCCCGCACGATCGGGAGCACCTGGAGTGGGATTCGACAGCGGACGGATCGGCGCAGGCGTCCGTTCCGACCGCCTTGCCGCCTCACTGCTGATTCCGGTCAGCGATATTGCTTTAAGAGACTTGTTACAACGCGTATATCCAAGCGAGCCCGAAGGTAACACTGAACTTATGGAGGATCCAAAAGATGGCGATTGACCTCACCCCACTTGAGAACGAGCCTCGTCTTCTCATCGAAGCCAAGCTCAAACCCGTGCAGGGAGCCAGATTCCAGCCGACAGGGTTTCCAAATCTCGGCCATGCCGTTTACGAGTCGCCAGACGGCGCTGGACGGGTTGTCCTCGTCGAGAGTGCGCAGTCAATGGCAAATCGCCTGGAGGCAGTCTGCTGGGACGATGTCGCCAACGATTGGGTTGCTCCACTCAAAGGACTGCCGGTCGTGAAGGTGGTCGACAAACAGGGTAAACCGCTTACGAACTCGCTTATCGAACCGCATCGGCTCAATTCGCCTTATATCCTGGAAGGCCATGACAAGTCAGTGGTCGAGATGCTGAAGGATCGACTTGCGGCTATGGAGATCGGACGGGTCGACATCCGAGAACTCGCCAATGTCCTCTTGGAGGTCGATACCAACGCGCTGCTCCACGGCATCTTCCTCGCGAAAAAAGATCTCGCAGGAGGCCGGTTACGGTTGCCGCGGTCGTTGTCCGCCTTCATTGAGGCCGAGAACGCAAGCGTGGCAGCGAGCGGCGGCGTCAAGAACGACAGCGTCGATCCTAAGGGAGATACCGCCAAGGGTTTCGGCAACGTGCCGTTCGCGAGAGACGAATGGGTCGCGGCACGGATCACGGCCTACTTCAACCTGGACCTTCGCCAAATCCGCGCCTTTGGTCTCGACGCCGAAGTCGAGCAACTCCTGATTGCATTGGCACTGTTCAAAATCCGCAAATTTCTTGCGGTGGGTCTGCGTCTTCGTACTGCCTGCGATCTCGACCTCGAGAGCATCACGGTTACACGCCCAGAGAGATTCGAGATTCCGCAGCTTGCCGCTCTCGAAGAAGCTCTAATCCTACTGATTGAAACTGTTGGATCGAGCGGTGACTTCGGGGAAAGTCCCGTTCTCACTGTCACCTATGGGAAGTGAAGGCATGTTCGCACTTCGCTTCCGCTTCCCTGCCGCCCGTTACCACGCGACGCCTTGGGGACGAAACGTCAATGAAGCCGATGTCGCTTGGCCGCCGGAGCCGTGGCGACTGCTCCGTGCACTGATCGCGACTTACTGGCGAAAAGGCGATCACGAGTGCTGGACCGAGGATGATCTCGGCCGCCTGATCGATGCGCTTGCGAAAACGCTGCCCCATTACTATCTTCCAACCGGATCCATCCACGCACATACCCGCCATTACATGCCGATAGGGAAACTTGACAAAGGCCGCGAAAAGACGACGCTTATTTTCGATGCTTTCGTCCGACTGCACAATGGCGCGACGATGTTTGCCGCTTGGCCGACAGTGATTCTCGATGAAGATATCTTCGCTTTGGCCTCCGATCTGGCATCTGCGATTGGTTATCTCGGTCGTGCCGAAAGCTGGACGGAGTGCGATGCCATCACCAACTGGGATGGGCAACCGAACTGCGGCCCTGTGGATTCCGGTTTTTCTGGAGATCCAGTGCGGCTCCTCGCACCACTGTCGCCTGTGCAGTACGCCGCCGAACGCGGACGGTTGATCGGCAACGCAGAGGCGCATATTTGCGCGAATGCGAAAAAGCCCCCAACGGCAAAGAAACTTGCAAGTGATGTCGTAAAAGCCTTCCGGAGCACAAGAAGTCAGACGGACACGCTACCACCACGGCTCGTCAATGCGCTCGCAATCGACACCTCCGATTACCAGGACCGAGGCTGGAGCCGTCCCCCTGCAGCCCACGAAGTCGTTTATGCTCGCGCGGCGGAAGCGGCTCCGGGCGTAGTCCCTCGGGTCTTTACGGGACGGCGCCCCGCGACGGCAAGACGAAAGATGCCGACCGTCGCCCGTTTCCTGCTCGCCGGTCGGCCTCTCCCGCGTGTCGAGGACACCGTAAAAATTGGGGAACTCATGCGTCTGGCTGTGCTCTCGCAATTCGGCTGGCGATACGACGTCAAGGGCCGCAAGATTCCGAAAGCGCCGTGGCAAGTTTCCGGTCGAGGAAACGACAATGAGCCGCTACGGAATCCTTCGCATGCACACGCTTTCTGGCTGCCAGAGGACGCGGATTCGGACGGCCTGATCGATCATATTTCCGTATTCATTTCGGACGGTATCGACGACAGTGTTCGCGCCAAACTCGACCGTATTACCCGCCTCTGGATTGCACCAAGGCAACGGCCGAAAGATGAGGAAGCCGAACACACCGCGATAAAGGAATGGCGGTTGGCTCTGGAAGGCTTCGGTAGACCTACCGACTTCGCCGGTAGCGCGAGGATTTTCAACACGACCGCTCAATGGCGAAGCGCGACGCCTTTCATGGCAGCGGGACATCTTAAATCGCCAGGCCATGTCGGGGAAGCGAACCGCCTCCTGAAACGCCGGGGGTTCGAACTCGAAGGGATCAAAATTGCCGAGGTGTGCGAAATCATGGTGGGTGGGGCGGAGCGCCGCGCGATTCACTTTCATCGGTTCCGCTCCCATAGCCGCGAACATCAGCCAGACGCGGCCGGCACGTTTCTGGAAATCGTTTTTTCAAAGCCAATTGAGGGTCCTCTCGCCCTTGGATACGGAAGTCATTTCGGACTTGGACTTTTTGCCGCCGAAGATTGACGAATTGATTGCAAGGTGTTCGACGACACATGGTTCCCGGATTCGTCCCCAAGGATCTCGGCCGTTCCCGCGCTGTGCCGTTATTGGCATTCGATGCGGAGCTCCCTATCAACCCATGAGAGGCTTCAGCCATTCCGGCAATGGCCGCGACCGGTAAACCCAACGGCCCTCGTAAAACACGGCAACTTTTCGAAACGGACGGCGGAGATCGCTGTTATCGAAGATCAAGACGTGCGGCAGCACCCGGATGGCGGCCTGGAGGTTCGCCAAGGTTCGCGGGTAACGGGACTTCAACTTCCTGGCCGGCACATCGTGGCCGCCCTGCGAATCGCGCATGGCAACACGTTCCGCAGAGATTTCCGCTCTGGACAGGCCGATATAGCACAACACGACGGTGTAACCGACTTGTTGAGCTTGCCGCAAAAATGCCAGATTGCCTCCGGCGGGATCGGAGAAAACGGTTTCAAAGACAAAGCTTTCATTGCGCTTCACAAGGCGAAGCCGCAGGGCGTCTGCCAGCTTGGCGCCAGCGGATGGGTCGTTGGCCAATTCCCCTGACAATATGTTCGGCGTTGATAAACCTGAGGCCCGCGCGTTCAAGATGGGCATGAAAAAAGGTGGTTTTCCCGGCCCCGTTCGGCCCGGCAACTGCCACCAGGATGGGCGGTCGGTCGAACTCAGTGAGTTCCGTCAATCGACGGCCTTGAACCGGCGGCCAACGAACCGCCCAACCGTACGCGTTCCCTTCGCATCGATGCGGATCAAAAGGCCGGCTTTCTTCGGATGGGGTTCGTAATGGGGCAAGGGCTGGTTCCGGAGATATTCCATCACACGGCACCGGCCTTCGGGATTGTCCACAGCCTTGAGGCAGTCCGACAGGGGCTTGATCTTCCCCGCCTTCCGCAGGGCAAGCACCCGGTCGCCATCCAACAGAGGTTCGACCGCGCGCCCCAAATCGGCCCAAAACTCGATTTGCCCGGCGATCGAACGTTTGACGATCTTCCCGGTCAGGCGTGCGTCCAACACCAACTCATCGGAGAGCTTCACGGGCTGACTCATACTGAACAAGGTAGCAATATGCCACATTTCTATTCAAGACGGGCAGCGTGTGCGCCTGCTTTTCGACAAGGCGGCAATTCGCGAAGCCGTGGCAGCGATTCGGGACGCGTGAGAACTTTCCGATGCCGATGAGATCCCGCGCTCTTTCGCGCCATCGCCGCAGTGTGGGCTTTTGGCCGATCAACCCGCCCCCGGACGTTTTCGCCCGGCGTCGGGCAGTTTCGATCCATTGCGGAAATGAAGCGGGAGCGTGGGACGAATGACTGACGGGCGTGTGTAACGATTGCCCGCGGGGATAGTCGTCCCGTTCGCACGAGTTCGGAATGGATGTGTGCTCGTGCCCCTTGCTGCGCGTCAACGCTCCAGAATCAGAATCCGCAGGGCGTGGCATTCATTGATTTCCGGCCCACTATCCGGTAGTTTTCTTTCCAATCCGCCCCAACAATCAATCATGCGCAACTCCTACATCGTGTCCTACGACATTTCCGACCCCAAACGCCTGCGCCATGTATTCAAGACCCTGCGCAATTGGGGAGACCATCTCCAGTACTCTGTCTTCGAGTGCCAGTTGAACCGGACCGACCTGGTGCGGCTTCGCGCTCAGTTGACTGAAATCATCCATCATGACGACGATCAGGTGCTGTTCGTGGATCTCGGCCCCTCCGAAGGACGTGGCGACCGGGTCATTTCAGCGATGGGAAAGCCCTATATCTCTGTCGATGCGCCGTGCATCGTCGTGTGAGCCGCTGGCGCGATGACATCCGAAGCTGCCGAAACGGCGTCCGTCGAGCGGCGGGATCTGCCCGATTACCTTCCCGCCCGCATGATCAACGAGTTTGTCTACTGCCCGCGGCTGTTCTACTACGAGCAGGTGGAGGGCGTATTCGTCGAGAGCGCCGACACGGTCGAGGGTTCGGCCCAGCACAAGCGTGTCGACAAGGAAGGCCAGAGCGCCCCCGCCCCGGCAGAAGAGACCGAGAAGCCGGTCGTCGTCCGGTCGATCACCCTGTCCTCGGAAGAACACCGAGTCATTGCCCGGCTCGACCTCGCGGAATTTGCCGATGGTGCGGCGACTCCGGTCGACTACAAGCACGGCCGGCCGATGTCGGATGAGGAGGGGCCTTCGGCTTGGCCAGCCGACCGCGTGCAACTAGCCGTGCAGGCGATTGTGCTGCGCGCCAACGGCTATCGCTGCGAGGAAGGCGTCATCTTCTATCAGGAGACGCGGCAGCGGGTGCGCCTGCTTTTCGACGAGGCGGCGATTCGTGAAGCCGAGGCCGCAATCCGGGACGCGTGGGACCTTGCCGGCGCCGATGAGATTCCGCCGCCGCTGGTCGATTCGCCGAAGTGTCCGGGATGCTCGCTGGTCGGCATCTGCATGCCCGACGAGACGTGGCTTCTGCAACAAGACCTAGCCGAAGTTCCGCAGCAACTGGCTCTTTTCGACCATGCGCCGGCCGCGCGTCCTCACAAGATGAAAGACGGGTCCGCACGCCTGCTGATGGCGCCGCGGGTCGACAAGCGGCCGCTGTACCTGAATACGCAGGGGCTGCGTGTCGGCAAGACGGGAAACGTGCTGCGCGTCAAGGAAAAGGACAAAGTCGTTCAGGATGTGCGCATCGGCGAAGTCTGTCAGGTGAACCTGATGGGCAATGTTCAGCTCAGCACGCAGGCGGTACAGACATTGTGCAATACGGGAACGCCGGTCTGCTATTTCTCATTCGGCGGCTGGTTCTATGGCGTGACGACTGGCCTCAACACCAAAAATGTTTTCCTTCGAAAATCGCAGTTCCGCCTGTCTGACGAAGAGTGGTATTGCTTGCGTCTGGCGCGCCGCATTGTGGCCGGCAAGATTCTGAACCAGCGCGTGATGTTGTTGCGGAATCACATCGAACCGCCGCGCCGCGAATTGAAGGAAATGAAGCGGTTGGCCAAATGGGCCGAGACTTCGGCTTCGATGGAGGAATTGCTTGGGATCGAGGGCGCCGCTGCACGCATCTACTTCAAGTATTTTGCCGGCATGATCAAGGCACAGGACGAATATGTTGACGGCGACCGCGGACTGACCTTTGACTTCAAGACACGCAACAGGCGTCCGCCACGCGACGGCGTCAACGCGCTTCTGTCGCTCGGCTACAGCCTGCTGGCGAAAGACCTGACCGTCGCCTGTTACGCCGTGGGTTTCGACCCAATGATCGGTTTCTACCATCGGCCGAGGCACGGCCGGCCCGCCTTGGCACTGGACCTGATGGAACCGTTGCGACCGCTGATCGCGGATTCGGCCGTATTGTCTGCGATCAACACAAAAATGGTGACGAAAAAAGACCTTGTACGGGCCGGCGCTGCGGTATCTTTGAGCCCGAAAGGCAGAAAGGCGTTCTTTCGGGCATACGAGCAGCGAATGGACACCCTGGTCACCCATCCACTTTTCGACTATCGGGTCAGCTATAGGCGTCTGTTGGAAATTCAGGCCCGGATTCTGGCCAAAGTCCTGGAAGGGGAGTTAGCCGAATATCCGGTTTTCGTCACGAGGTAACATGCGAGCGGCTGGGCGGTGACCAAAACGCGGGGTCCGCTCGCAAGCACTTAAAAGCCATGTTATCCGACACTTACGCTTCTCATGTTCACAGTTGGAGGCACTGCGGCCGCCATCTGCATGCCAACGCTCGCAAACGTTGTTTTAGCTCTTTGACAATCAGGTAGTTAGAATGGGGGCTGTTTCCGCGGCTTAACGGCCGCGGCCTCATTGAAGCGACGCTGACGCTGACCGTCTGGAATCCTTGAGCCGGGTTTCCGCGGCTTAACGGCCGCGGCCTCATTGAAGCCTATAGTCATCACACCTGACATTGCCATGCTTACTCCGTTTCCGCGGCTTAACGGCCGCGGCCTCATTGAAGCCGAATGTGATCGTTACTGTCCTGGTTATCGTCGACCCGGTTTCCGCGGCTTAACGGCCGCGGCCTCATTGAAGCCAGTGCGGCTGGCTCACACATCATGTCTTGCTGTACGTTTCCGCGGCTTAACGGCCGCGGCCTCATTGAAGCTGTTTGTTGTGGTGTTTGTTTCTGAGTTTATGAGGGGTTTCCGCGGCTTAACGGCCGCGGCCTCATTGAAGCTCGCCCAACGAACTCGAAGCAATGCCGACGAACACCGTTTCCGCGGCTTAACGGCCGCGGCCTCATTGAAGCCCAGCACCAACAACAGCGGCTCGTTTGGCCTGGCGCGGTTTCCGCGGCTTAACGGCCGCGGCCTCATTGAAGCAACCCGCAAATGCGAAGCGACATCGCCAGCATCGGGCGTTTCCGCGGCTTAACGGCCGCGGCCTCATTGAAGCGACCCCGTCTAAGCTTACTGTGAATTTCATGCTGTATGTTTCCGCGGCTTAACGGCCGCGGCCTCATTGAAGCCCGACGGTGTCAATAACAACGCCCTGCTCCCGAAGCGTGTTTCCGCGGCTTAACGGCCGCGGCCTCATTGAAGCGTGTCGGCGTCCAGTAATGCCCGTGCCAGTTCGGACGTTTCCGCGGCTTAACGGCCGCGGCCTCATTGAAGCCTTTGTAATGGCGACCTGCTTAATGGCGCCAGCAGGACGTTTCCGCGGCTTAACGGCCGCGGCCTCATTGAAGCATTAACTTGTAAGTCTGAACAGCCAAAACACCAATAGGTTTCCGCGGCTTAACGGCCGCGGCCTCATTGAAGCGTCAAGCCCGTTCCAATTCCCAGAACAGCACTCAGCCTGTTTCCGCGGCTTAACGGCCGCGGCCTCATTGAAGCGGCGAGGGCGCAATACGGAAAGCGTTTTGGAACAGAAGGTTTCCGCGGCTTAACGGCCGCGGCCTCATTGAAGCCGAGTATCTGTCCAACGTCCATTAGAATTGTTCTCCTGGTTTCCGCGGCTTAACGGCCGCGGCCTCATTGAAGCTGCGTTAGTCGTCATTACTATAGTGATGTTAACGCCGTTTCCGCGGCTTAACGGCCGCGGCCTCATTGAAGCTACTGCAGCGCCAGTAAAAAGGATCCAAGTTGCGCGTTTCCGCGGCTTAACGGCCGCGGCCTCATTGAAGCAACGGCGATGGAAAGGTCACCGATAACGGCTTGACGGGTTTCCGCGGCTTAACGGCCGCGGCCTCATTGAAGCGTCATGAAGCTGCCCTGCTTCGCCGCCCTGCGAATGGGTTTCCGCGGCTTAACGGCCGCGGCCTCATTGAAGCGGCCTTCGCAGCGGTAGCCTTCGCCGCAGCCTTCGCGTTTCCGCGGCTTAACGGCCGCGGCCTCATTGAAGCGCCGCTGATGAACTGGAGCAAGCTGCCGCCGTCCGTGGTTTCCGCGGCTTAACGGCCGCGGCCTCATTGAAGCACAGTATCGGAGATTATGAAGTTGTCGCCGTGGTGGTTTCCGCGGCTTAACGGCCGCGGCCTCATTGAAGCTGGATCGCGCTGGCCGTGATCGGCTGGTTCCTGTTGGTTTCCGCGGCTTAACGGCCGCGGCCTCATTGAAGCGGCGTGGTCCGGTATCGCGATGCAGTTCAAGGTTGCCGTTTCCGCGGCTTAACGGCCGCGGCCTCATTGAAGCGCCGTCGAGATCGAGGGCATCGGCCGGGCCGACGGCGGTTTCCGCGGCTTAACGGCCGCGGCCTCATTGAAGCTACCTCAAGGGCAAGGACTCGAAGCAAATATTCCCGTTTCCGCGGCTTAACGGCCGCGGCCTCATTGAAGCCCTGCGGCGTCGGCCCCGATGGGGACGAACGACATGTTTCCGCGGCTTAACGGCCGCGGCCTCATTGAAGCCCGTTTCGTCGACGGTTGGCGGCAATGACCTGTCCGATGTTTCCGCGGCTTAACGGCCGCGGCCTCATTGAAGCTGTGTTCCTCATGACAAGACCAGAATAGCATTGTAGTGTTTCCGCGGCTTAACGGCCGCGGCCTCATTGAAGCGGGGCAGGAGTGGCCGTGCATGCAAGCCGGTGCGGAAGTTTCCGCGGCTTAACGGCCGCGGCCTCATTGAAGCAGCGTTACGACTGGGGCATCGGCCGCTATATCGAACGGGTTTCCGCGGCTTAACGGCCGCGGCCTCATTGAAGCAGCCAACTGGGATGCCGCTTCCCTAACCCGCGATGGGTTTCCGCGGCTTAACGGCCGCGGCCTCATTGAAGCGTTGTGGGCGCGCGAAACTCCGGGCCGGGCCGCTGCGTTTCCGCGGCTTAACGGCCGCGGCCTCATTGAAGCACCGTGAAATACAGCCCACAGGCCGAACGCAGTCAACGTTTCCGCGGCTTAACGGCCGCGGCCTCATTGAAGCAGTCAGTTCCATGTTGACCCTCCTTTGAAATCCGGTGTTTCCGCGGCTTAACGGCCGCGGCCTCATTGAAGCCATGTCTTTCTCCTCTTGGTTGTGCGAGGGCTTGCCACGTTTCCGCGGCTTAACGGCCGCGGCCTCATTGAAGCGTAGTTGTCGAAAACCACCACGCCAGCAGCCTTCTGGTTTCCGCGGCTTAACGGCCGCGGCCTCATTGAAGCACACACTTCCATGAGTAACTCCAACGCAGAGCGTTCGGTTTCCGCGGCTTAACGGCCGCGGCCTCATTGAAGCAAGCAGTCGTATTATTAGGTTCATCGACAGTTTGTTTGTTTCCGCGGCTTAACGGCCGCGGCCTCATTGAAGCTCATCTTTGTCGTGCTTATATGCCCCGATACGCTCCGTTTCCGCGGCTTAACGGCCGCGGCCTCATTGAAGCGCTCGACTTCTTCATTAATAAGCGGCGCCAATGCTCGTTTCCGCGGCTTAACGGCCGCGGCCTCATTGAAGCATTATATAGACGCATATGAATGGGTATATTCGGATACGTTTCCGCGGCTTAACGGCCGCGGCCTCATTGAAGCGTAACAAGACGAAGGAGAGCAAGAACGATGCCAAAATGTTTCCGCGGCTTAACGGCCGCGGCCTCATTGAAGCGTAACAAGACGAAGGAGAGCAAGAACGATGCCAAAATGTTTCCGCGGCTTAACGGCCGCGGCCTCATTGAAGCCGTACCTTGGCCCAGGCTTTGCCTGGCTCTCGAACGAGTTTCCGCGGCTTAACGGCCGCGGCCTCATTGAAGCGCGTGACGTCGGTGAGAGTTGAAGGATGCGGGCTGTGTTTCCGCGGCTTAACGGCCGCGGCCTCATTGAAGCAACAGGATTACACCGTAATAGCACTTGGAGACGCCACGTTGTTTCCGCGGCTTAACGGCCGCGGCCTCATTGAAGCTTCCCATGAGACGGGCGGCTCAGGTTCCTCACCCGACGTTTCCGCGGCTTAACGGCCGCGGCCTCATTGAAGCTGATTAAAAGGCGACCCCTGTCTGACTTCCAACTGCGTTTCCGCGGCTTAACGGCCGCGGCCTCATTGAAGCAGCGTTGACAGAGTGGAGTATGTCGTCGTCGCGGTCGTTTCCGCGGCTTAACGGCCGCGGCCTCATTGAAGCAACGCGAGGACGGGCGAAGTTGTCGCCACCGGGTTGGTTTCCGCGGCTTAACGGCCGCGGCCTCATTGAAGCGATGATGTGTCCCACTTGCGCCTTGCAAACTGGCAGGTTTCCGCGGCTTAACGGCCGCGGCCTCATTGAAGCTGCGCGATGCCGAAGCGTGTAGAGTGCAGGCCCGAGTGTTTCCGCGGCTTAACGGCCGCGGCCTCATTGAAGCGACGCCTTCTTGGCCTCTTCCACCTGCTGCTCGGCGGTTTCCGCGGCTTAACGGCCGCGGCCTCATTGAAGCGTGACTTGAAGGGTGTGAATGCGAACTCGCACTACACCGTTTCCGCGGCTTAACGGCCGCGGCCTCATTGAAGCGAAACATCTGGCTTGACGGTTGGCGATACGTCGTGAGTTTCCGCGGCTTAACGGCCGCGGCCTCATTGAAGCCCGGAAGTGAGCGCGGTGTAGAGTCCGCGGCTGAAGTTGTTTCCGCGGCTTAACGGCCGCGGCCTCATTGAAGCCCGGAAGTGAGCGCGGTGTAGAGTCCGCGGCTGAAGTTGTTTCCGCGGCTTAACGGCCGCGGCCTCATTGAAGCGTGTCAGCACGGCCAACGCTGTGCGAGCCGCCGCGGCGTTTCCGCGGCTTAACGGCCGCGGCCTCATTGAAGCTTTGCCCGGGGCGTCGTCCAGAATGTTGGAAGGGGAGTTTCCGCGGCTTAACGGCCGCGGCCTCATTGAAGCTTCCCCTCCAGGGTAGTCTTTGGCGCTTGACAGATCAGGTTTCCGCGGCTTAACGGCCGCGGCCTCATTGAAGCCACGGGTTGTCCTTGAGATACATGGTCGCCCAGCCCGTTTCCGCGGCTTAACGGCCGCGGCCTCATTGAAGCCCGAACGTGGTTGACGACGTTGGTTTGAAAGGCGGTAGTTTCCGCGGCTTAACGGCCGCGGCCTCATTGAAGCGGCGAGGCGCTGGACCAACATTTCGATTACGTGACTGTTTCCGCGGCTTAACGGCCGCGGCCTCATTGAAGCCTTGGCCCAGCCCTCCTTCATTCCCAACATACTCTTGTTTCCGCGGCTTAACGGCCGCGGCCTCATTGAAGCAACCCTTTTTGTACGCGGTCGAATTCCGCAGCCAACCGGGTTTCCGCGGCTTAACGGCCGCGGCCTCATTGAAGCGGTTCCAGAAGTCCCTGACGTTGTCGGGTTCGACACGTTTCCGCGGCTTAACGGCCGCGGCCTCATTGAAGCTCATAGGTCTGGCCCGCCCACTCCCGAATTTTGTTTCGTTTCCGCGGCTTAACGGCCGCGGCCTCATTGAAGCATGCAAGCTGTTCGTGACGAGCACGAGGATTTCGAGGTTTCCGCGGCTTAACGGCCGCGGCCTCATTGAAGCATCGGTGACCCGTTCCCAAGGCCCTCCGCAATCGGGAGTTTCCGCGGCTTAACGGCCGCGGCCTCATTGAAGCTTCTTGTCTCTCATGTGGCCTCCTTATTTTCGTCACGTTTCCGCGGCTTAACGGCCGCGGCCTCATTGAAGCGAAATATCCCGGACGTGCGTGATGAAGTCCTCGAACGTTTCCGCGGCTTAACGGCCGCGGCCTCATTGAAGCCAGTCCGATGAAATCCACTAGGGATGTCGCGTGGATGTTTCCGCGGCTTAACGGCCGCGGCCTCATTGAAGCAGGCCGCCACACGAACGTATCGACCATGTTGGAGTGCGTTTCCGCGGCTTAACGGCCGCGGCCTCATTGAAGCATGTCGATTTTATGTCGATTTCCTGTTGACAACGGCGCGTTTCCGCGGCTTAACGGCCGCGGCCTCATTGAAGCGATTGACTTTTCTGCCCGGTTGGGATTCAATCTTCCTGTTTCCGCGGCTTAACGGCCGCGGCCTCATTGAAGCATATCGGGCGGCTTGTTGACGACAACGACTTCTCTTGTTTCCGCGGCTTAACGGCCGCGGCCTCATTGAAGCGCTCCGGTCGACTTCGGGTGGCATCCGAGGCGGTCCGTTTCCGCGGCTTAACGGCCGCGGCCTCATTGAAGCACTCGTTCGCACACGCCCCTTCCACCAATAGCGCGGGTTTCCGCGGCTTAACGGCCGCGGCCTCATTGAAGCAAAAATAGTCGATTTCCGATCAGCCGGACTTCGGCCGGGTTTCCGCGGCTTAACGGCCGCGGCCTCATTGAAGCGGGACGATGACGCGCCGAGGGGATTCGAAAATGAGGTTTCCGCGGCTTAACGGCCGCGGCCTCATTGAAGCGCGTCCAGGTGGCCGGATAAGAAAGGCGCGGCGCGTCGGGTTTCCGCGGCTTAACGGCCGCGGCCTCATTGAAGCGGCAATACCGTCGGCAATAGCCAGGGCGAATGATTCAGGTTTCCGCGGCTTAACGGCCGCGGCCTCATTGAAGCAGGATGACCGGGCGTTTGTCGCCGGCCGCCACGCTCGTTTCCGCGGCTTAACGGCCGCGGCCTCATTGAAGCAGGTTCGCCGACGTCAGGTACAACACGTCGAATGCGCCGTTTCCGCGGCTTAACGGCCGCGGCCTCATTGAAGCCGTGTCGATGGGCGGTTCTCGCCGCCCACTGTAGCGGGACGTTTCCGCGGCTTAACGGCCGCGGCCTCATTGAAGCCCGGAAGTGAGCGCGGTGTAGAGTCCGCGGCTGAAGTTGTTTCCGCGGCTTAACGGCCGCGGCCTCATTGAAGCGTGTCAGCACGGCCAACGCTGTGCGAGCCGCCGCGGCGTTTCCGCGGCTTAACGGCCGCGGCCTCATTGAAGCTTTGCCCGGGGCGTCGTCCAGAATGTTGGAAGGGGAGTTTCCGCGGCTTAACGGCCGCGGCCTCATTGAAGCTTCCCCTCCAGGGTAGTCTTTGGCGCTTGACAGATCAGGTTTCCGCGGCTTAACGGCCGCGGCCTCATTGAAGCCACGGGTTGTCCTTGAGATACATGGTCGCCCAGCCCGTTTCCGCGGCTTAACGGCCGCGGCCTCATTGAAGCCCGAACGTGGTTGACGACGTTGGTTTGAAAGGCGGTAGTTTCCGCGGCTTAACGGCCGCGGCCTCATTGAAGCGGCGAGGCGCTGGACCAACATTTCGATTACGTGACTGTTTCCGCGGCTTAACGGCCGCGGCCTCATTGAAGCCTTGGCCCAGCCCTCCTTCATTCCCAACATACTCTTGTTTCCGCGGCTTAACGGCCGCGGCCTCATTGAAGCAACCCTTTTTGTACGCGGTCGAATTCCGCAGCCAACCGGGTTTCCGCGGCTTAACGGCCGCGGCCTCATTGAAGCGGTTCCAGAAGTCCCTGACGTTGTCGGGTTCGACACGTTTCCGCGGCTTAACGGCCGCGGCCTCATTGAAGCTCATAGGTCTGGCCCGCCCACTCCCGAATTTTGTTTCGTTTCCGCGGCTTAACGGCCGCGGCCTCATTGAAGCTCCGTGCCAGGATCGTCAAGATCACGCTCGAGGCAGCGGGTTTCCGCGGCTTAACGGCCGCGGCCTCATTGAAGCGTGATGTCGGCAATGCGCTCCGATGGATTCTGGAGCGTTTCCGCGGCTTAACGGCCGCGGCCTCATTGAAGCGCCATTGTGTGGCTTGTCAGTCATGGTTACTCCTGTGTTTCCGCGGCTTAACGGCCGCGGCCTCATTGAAGCCCGCTATCACTCACCGGACCCCGAGGCCGTCCTGGCGGTTTCCGCGGCTTAACGGCCGCGGCCTCATTGAAGCATGCAAGCTGTTCGTGACGAGCACGAGGATTTCGAGGTTTCCGCGGCTTAACGGCCGCGGCCTCATTGAAGCATCGGTGACCCGTTCCCAAGGCCCTCCGCAATCGGGAGTTTCCGCGGCTTAACGGCCGCGGCCTCATTGAAGCGAAATATCCCGGACGTGCGTGATGAAGTCCTCGAACGTTTCCGCGGCTTAACGGCCGCGGCCTCATTGAAGCCAGTCCGATGAAATCCACTAGGGATGTCGCGTGGATGTTTCCGCGGCTTAACGGCCGCGGCCTCATTGAAGCAGGCCGCCACACGAACGTATCGACCATGTTGGAGTGCGTTTCCGCGGCTTAACGGCCGCGGCCTCATTGAAGCATGTCGATTTTATGTCGATTTCCTGTTGACAACGGCGCGTTTCCGCGGCTTAACGGCCGCGGCCTCATTGAAGCGATTGACTTTTCTGCCCGGTTGGGATTCAATCTTCCTGTTTCCGCGGCTTAACGGCCGCGGCCTCATTGAAGCATATCGGGCGGCTTGTTGACGACAACGACTTCTCTTGTTTCCGCGGCTTAACGGCCGCGGCCTCATTGAAGCGCTCCGGTCGACTTCGGGTGGCATCCGAGGCGGTCCGTTTCCGCGGCTTAACGGCCGCGGCCTCATTGAAGCACTCGTTCGCACACGCCCCTTCCACCAATAGCGCGGGTTTCCGCGGCTTAACGGCCGCGGCCTCATTGAAGCAAAAATAGTCGATTTCCGATCAGCCGGACTTCGGCCGGGTTTCCGCGGCTTAACGGCCGCGGCCTCATTGAAGCGGGACGATGACGCGCCGAGGGGATTCGAAAATGAGGTTTCCGCGGCTTAACGGCCGCGGCCTCATTGAAGCGCGTCCAGGTGGCCGGATAAGAAAGGCGCGGCGCGTCGGGTTTCCGCGGCTTAACGGCCGCGGCCTCATTGAAGCGGCAATACCGTCGGCAATAGCCAGGGCGAATGATTCAGGTTTCCGCGGCTTAACGGCCGCGGCCTCATTGAAGCAGGATGACCGGGCGTTTGTCGCCGGCCGCCACGCTCGTTTCCGCGGCTTAACGGCCGCGGCCTCATTGAAGCAGGTTCGCCGACGTCAGGTACAACACGTCGAATGCGCCGTTTCCGCGGCTTAACGGCCGCGGCCTCATTGAAGCCGTGTCGATGGGCGGTTCTCGCCGCCCACTGTAGCGGGACGTTTCCGCGGCTTAACGGCCGCGGCCTCATTGAAGCATACATGCATCGCTGATCACGGCCGACGTGGCGAGCATGTTTCCGCGGCTTAACGGCCGCGGCCTCATTGAAGCCCCGGTTATCAGGTTCCCTGCCCGAGTCCACGGGCCGTTTCCGCGGCTTAACGGCCGCGGCCTCATTGAAGCCGTACGAAATTTCGGGGTCGTGCCGTGTCGTTCCGTCGTTTCCGCGGCTTAACGGCCGCGGCCTCATTGAAGCAGGCCGATGAGGCGGCTCTTCAACGTGCCAATCTCGACGTTTCCGCGGCTTAACGGCCGCGGCCTCATTGAAGCTAACCCGTCGAAACGCGGCCGCCCAGGCCGCGTCGGTTTCCGCGGCTTAACGGCCGCGGCCTCATTGAAGCTACGATGCCGATGACTTCGACGAGATGTCTGAACAGGTTTCCGCGGCTTAACGGCCGCGGCCTCATTGAAGCATAAGCTTGACTGGCTTTGTGCCCAGAACAATGCCGGTTTCCGCGGCTTAACGGCCGCGGCCTCATTGAAGCTAGGTATCTACAGCACCTATTCTCTGAATGCGGTCGGTTTCCGCGGCTTAACGGCCGCGGCCTCATTGAAGCCGGGTCGATCCGCTCCCCCTCGTTGACAGTAGAGAAGTTTCCGCGGCTTAACGGCCGCGGCCTCATTGAAGCATTCTGAACTTATAGGAGGGTGACGAATCATTGGGGGGTTTCCGCGGCTTAACGGCCGCGGCCTCATTGAAGCCCTTTTCCCCAACCGCTTGCCGTACTTTCGATCAGGTTTCCGCGGCTTAACGGCCGCGGCCTCATTGAAGCACTTAAGGCACCGCCTGTCGCTATGCGTGATTTCGGGTTTCCGCGGCTTAACGGCCGCGGCCTCATTGAAGCACTTAAGGCACCGCCTGTCGCTATGCGTGATTTCGGGTTTCCGCGGCTTAACGGCCGCGGCCTCATTGAAGCGAATCCTCCCTGACCTGTTCAATGAGTTCAACCGTGTTTCCGCGGCTTAACGGCCGCGGCCTCATTGAAGCTGCGTGCCTACATTACCGCGAACCTTCTCAGAGTGATCGTTTCCGCGGCTTAACGGCCGCGGCCTCATTGAAGCGAGGCGTCGAACGACGCTATCACGCGCCGAACCGAAGTTTCCGCGGCTTAACGGCCGCGGCCTCATTGAAGCGGCCTCAAGAGGATCAGAGCCATCGACGACAAGAAGCGTTTCCGCGGCTTAACGGCCGCGGCCTCATTGAAGCGACTCCTGCGCCTGCCGTTCCAGCACCATCATGCGAGTTTCCGCGGCTTAACGGCCGCGGCCTCATTGAAGCGGTCGGGTGCGGCAGAAAGACCTCTTCCCAAAGGTCGTTTCCGCGGCTTAACGGCCGCGGCCTCATTGAAGCGTCCCAGTGCGCGGCGATGCTGTCGAATTCGACCTTGTTTCCGCGGCTTAACGGCCGCGGCCTCATTGAAGCATGTCCACGCGGTCCCAGATCACCGATTGCAGAATCGTTTCCGCGGCTTAACGGCCGCGGCCTCATTGAAGCATCGAAAAGAAGTCCGGCGACGAATGCCGACAACTCGCCGAACGCTACCCGAGACCCGGCTATGGTTGAACTTCTTTCAGCGACCCCAAGGCGCCGGGCATCGGGACAACGATTGCGTTCTTTCGGTCGTTGGGAACCCGGCAGGCTATTCGGACCCGAACCCAAACGACGTCCGCAACAGAATCTGTCTTGGGCGTCCCGGATCGGCCACCTCTACTGAAGAGGCCCCGCCACCCCAGTAATACTCCTCGTTGAAGAGGTTAGTCGCAGAAAGCGTGAACCGTGCCAGCCCGCTCCCCCAAGATATCGCTGCATCGACGACCGTGTACGGATCCAGCAGGAATCGGTTTCCGATATCCACGAATGAATCACCGACATGCTTGACATCCAGCGTGAGATCGATCTCAGGCATCGGTGAGTAAAGGACTCCCCAGTTGGCGATGTATTCGGGAGAGAGGTTGAGGCGATTACCTGTCAGATCCGTCACACGGTTTTGGGTCTCTATAACAAAATCGCTGAATCGGTTTCGATAAAACGCAGCATTTCCAAAAACTGACACCTCATCGGTCACCGCAAAATTGGCGCCCAACTCAACGCCTTTGTACTCGTGCTTACCGGCATTCGCATTCTCAAAGAATGCCCCGCTTCGAATCGATATGACGATGCCCTCCCGGTCCATCCAGAAGTAACCCGCCTCCAGGGCAAGACGGTTATCGAGGAGGCTGGCCTTGACGCCCCCTTCGTAGTTGCGGATGTTTTCGGGATCCACCTGTTCCCTGTCCGTACTGAGCGATAGAGAACTCGGAACCCGAGGCGGTCGAAACGCTTCCGAGTAGGCACCATAGACATTGACAGATGGTCCGTCATCGTCGGCTCCAAGTACCTTGAACGTCGCGCTGGCCTTGGGACTGAAGGCCTCGAACGTCTCGCTGAAACTCGGCTGATCTGCATCGAGCGTGCGCACGTTGTCGAGTTGGATCCGATCGTATCGCCCCCCTCCCGAAAGAATGAAACGGCCCGGCTCTGCTGTGTACTGAACAAACACTCCATGGTTGCCCAGGTCATAGTCTCGTCCGCCGATGCGGAAAAACTCCCACTCGTCCCGAGCGGGGATTACCGGATTGACGTAGTTGAGCGGGATTCCAAATAGATCCGCATCGGTATAGATCAGGTTCCCAAGGTTGAAACCGCTGGTGTTCTCGAACGACCAGCCTGCGATCACATCATTTTCGATCTCTCCGAGGTCTGGGGCAAAATTGAATCTCAACTCCTGATACACGATGTCTTCATCCGTTTGCTGCTCGAACGGATACATGGACAGTGTCTGGGCCGCCAGGTCGAACGGTGACCCAATGAAATCCCCATCGTCGATGAATTTGTATTGGATTCCACGGTAACCGAAGATTTCGGTCAGAGTCAGGCGAGAATTCAGTTCCCGCGTATAGTTCAGCGTCACTCGAGTTTCTTCCTGGTGATAGTTCGTTCCGGAAATATTCAAGTTGCTGAGGCGGACGAAATCCGGATCGACATCGTGCAACAACCCGAATTCGCCAGTGTTGGGATCGGTGACGATCGGCTCGTTGGTCGCAGTGCTGTTGTCGGAGATCACGCGGTTGAAACTGATACTACCCAACGACCGGCCATCGGGGATGAATGTGAACTTTCCGAATTGCGATGTCTCTTCCACGCCGAAATTGAAATCCTTTTCGTAGTAGCCGTGATCGCGGTTTCCGGCAGCCGAAACGTAATAACCGCCCCAATCCGAGATCGGGCCAGAGGCTGTCGCGACGGCTTTAAAGGTTCCAAAGCTCCCGCCAGTGAGATCGACAGAAAATTCCGGTGTCGGGGCGGGATTGGCAGTAATCACGTTGACGGAGCCGCCGATTGCCGTTCGGCCATAAAGCGCCGAATTGGGACCGCGGATCACTTCGATTCTGCTGGCATCGTGGATGGGGAGATTAATGACCCGCGCACTGTTTCTGGAGTCAGTCTGGGGAATGCCGTCGATGAGCAGGAGTGTGGTTTCATTTTCGTTGCCTGCTCGTGGCATCCCTCGCATGAGAATGGATTCAAAAGGGCCCAGTTGTCCGCTGACAATCATCCCAGGTACGTTCTCCAAGGCGTTCGTCAGTTCCAGGTCGCCCCGGCGATCTATCGACTCCCGGTCGAGTATCGTAGCGGGAACGGCAAGGTCTCCAATGCTGACGGCATCCTTGGTGGCCGTCACCTGAACTTGTTGAAAAAGGTTTGGAGCCGGTACCAGATCGACTGCGAGTTCTATCGTGGCTCCGGCGCTCACCTGAACTCCGGGGACTCGAAGCGTCAGAAAACCCGGCGCTTCGATAAGGACGATGGCTTGTCCGGTCGCGATACCCGACAATATAAAGCGTCCAAACGCGTTCGCGGTCGTGGTGACACCTGAACCTTCAATGCTGATCTGTGCATCCGGTACCGCATCGCCAGTGACACTGTCGATAACGCTTCCGTCAATAGCGCCGGTCTGGGCAGCCTCGATCCTCGTTCCGGTTGCGCAGGCTGCGCCCAGCACCAATATGACGACCAGAAATCGGCCGCTCAGATATCTGCACTTCATCTGCACCCTCCTGAGCCTGATGCACCCCTTCGTGTATTCACCCTACCGCGGACAACGCTGTGGCCCCGTGCCTGGCAGCCTGCCGGACAAATGCCGAATGAAAACTTCAAATCATTGATGTAAATGCACTTAGGATTTCATTTCGAAATGGACCGTTGTAAAAACAACGAGCTTACACCGGGTGTCCGACCCGCTGCCAGCGCCCAGATGCAAACGTAAGTCCCAACTAACGGTGCATACAACTGAAAAGTTTCTGAATTCTTGGTCAGAGACGGGGTGCGGCCCAAGCCTGCGACCGAGGGATTCTGACCTGGGAGAGGTCTTTGGGAAGCGTCTTGATGGCACCTGCATTTTTCGGTCCTGATTTCGCACATCGACTGAAACGGCGACAGCACCGAATTATTCAGATTCCGAAACCATCCGAAATCCTTTTGCGGCACAAAGGGCTGACGATATACTGCACGCCTCACGCGTGAAGCGGACACCTTCAGGCTGGCCCGCCAAATCAAACGTGTGGAAAGAGAGCATCCGATGCGCGTTTCGACGTTTCAAACGACAAGAGCCTTGTTGATCCTTACTCTGGCCGCGGGACTGGGCGCCTGCAGTATGCCCGAAGGCGAACCCGGTGACGCTGCTGCAACTCCGGACATGATTCTGGAAAAGGGCGGACAGGAAGAGTTCGGCCCCTATGAACTGGTTGAAAACTGGCTAATGCCGCTACCGGACGAATCGGATGGCATATCCCACGATGGCTGGACCTGGGGGTCGGTGGGCGCGGTGTATGCCGAGTCGCCCGATCGTATCTGGATCGCCCAGCGCGGCGAACTCCCCCTGCCGGAAGGCAACGATCCGTGGACGCCGTACGCCATGCTCAACCCTTCTGTCGGCAACGCGACTGGGAACGACGACGGACTGGGCGCAACCTGTCAACCGGCCCAGGAACGCGGGTGGGAGCGGCGCTATCACCATGTGATCTTTGCGGTCGATGGCGACGGCAACATGGTCGATTCGTGGACGCAGCATGACAATCTGTTCGACATGACCTGCGGCCGCGGCCCCCACAAAATCAAGATGAATCCGTACGATCCCGAAAAGCACGTCTGGGTCGTCGACGACCAGTTACACGTCATCTACAAGTTCACCTACGACGGTGAGTTGGTGATGACCTTGGGAACCAAGGGCCAGAATGGACGGGACGCAGGACTGCTGTTTAACCGGCCGACCGATATCGCATGGCTTCCCGACGGAACGTTCTTCATCAGCGACGGATACGCCGGAACGCGCGTCGCCAAGTTCGACCCCGACGGAAACTTCCTGATGGACTGGGGCGGACCCCCCGCAGATCCCGACAACCCGGGGCCGAATGAATGGAACACCGTCCACAGCATCCAGATCAGCGCGGACCGGCGGCTCTTTGTGGTGGACCGGGGACACCGCCGGATTCAGGTCTTCGACGAAAACGGCACGTTTCTGGACATGTGGAACACCGGCACGCTGTCGTTGCCGTATGGCCACCTGATTACTCAGGATCAACATTTGTGGATCGTGGACGGCGGGACGAGCCGTGTCGTCAAATACGATCTGGACGGCAATTTCCTGTATGCCTGGGGGGGCGCACGAAGCGGCTTGCCCGGTCAGTTCAACGGACCGCACTCCTTGACTGTCGATCAGGACGGGAATCTGTACGTAGCCGAAGTCTTCGGCGGCCGCGTCCAGAAGTTCAGCCCGAGACCGACCGCCGACCCGGCCAAGATAATCGGTCAGGAGGTGCGGGAATACTGAGTCGAGTTGCTGGTTCCAAAGGGGCGCACGGTTTTGGGAACTTCCCGAACTGTGTGCCCCGAATACACACCTGATGGGGAATCCCTTCCGGCGTTCATGAAATCCCGCCCCCCGCATCCAGTACACAGTTCAAAAACCCTGCTCACCGATCGAAGCGCCATTCCCGATCGGCGATGGTGCGCCCCGAAACCGTTCTCCCACCTCATGCCTCGAGCTGGCTTGCAGTGCGTCAAATCGCACTCCCGGCATGAAATCGTCAGTTCGAAGATGTTGAAAAAGCAGGGGTTGGCTCGCTTTTGACTCGGGCGGTCACTTCTTGATTTGGGCCGTCATAGACCGCCCCTACATTTCCGAGAAAAATAAATCAGCGGTCCCACGAGTCGGCCTTGTAGCTGCCGAGTTTGTAGAACTGTGTGGAGAGCGATGGTGAAAGCGCGTCGAATGAACGGACCAGGCGCGGGTCGGATGCTCCACATACCACTTCCATGAAGATGTGGTATTGCCCAGGTTGGCCCGGAACTGCCCTGGAATGAACCGACGAAAGGTTTACTTCGTTGTCGGCCAGTTTGCCAAGAACGACTGCCAGCGCGCCGGGCGTGTGCGAGAGCGTCACCAGAAGGATTGCGTGATTATCGTCGGGAAGTGGTTCCAGCATCCGTAGTTCGAGAAGGACGAAACGAGTCCACGTGTCTTTCTCGTCTCCACAGTGATGATCGAAGATTTCAAGGCCGTAGTGATTGGCCGCGGTTTCCGGACACAAGGCAGCGTGGGAGGCGTATTGGCGCTTTTTCGAGACCAGACGTGCTGCGCCCGCCGTATCGTGACAGGCAACTACTTCCCATTTGCCGCGAGACAAGAAGGCGCCACACTGCGCCTGGGCGACAGGGTGGGCAAGGATGCACGGTGATTTTGTCCTTTCAGTGAACTACGGCGAATTCAGTAGTTTAACCGGGAAAGCTGGACATCGCGGGGAGTTTCCGGTATAACACGCTGAATGGAGTGGACGGAATTAACCAGCCCAGAACTGTCGGAGATCGTGGTACGGCCAGTGGAGCGAAGCGAGGAAGCGCAGTATCGGGAGCAGATGAGGCGTCATCATTATCTGGGCGCGCTGGCGAAGATCGGGGAGACGGTCTGGTACGTGGCGACATGGCGCGGGCAGTGGGTGGCGCAACTGAGCCTGTCGGCGGCGGCGCTGAAGTGCGGGGTTCGGGATCGATGGATCGGCTGGGACTTCCGCTCGCAGTATGGGCGGCTGAAACTGATCGCCAACAACAGCCGCTTTTTGATTCTGCCGGGCTGGAATCGGCCGAATGTGGGGTCGCGAGTATTGTCCCGGCTCGAGCGGCGGGCCGCCCCGGATTGGCGCCAACGGTTCGGTCATGGGTTGCTGCTGCTGGAAACGTTTGTCGATCCCCGGCGCTTCCATGGCGGCGTGTATCGCGCGTCGAACTGGTTGGAACTGGGACGGACGCGGGGATACCGGCGCACCCGGGACGGCTACAGCGCCGAAGCCGATGCCCCGAAACTTGTCTTTGTGCGTCCCCTGCGCCGTGATGCGCGCAGGCAACTGACCCACCCTGGCCGGGAACATCTTCAACTCACAGGAGCCCCCAAGATCATGCTCAATGCCGCCGAGATGCGACAACTCCCCGAGTGTTTCAGGACCATTCCCGATCCGCGCCGCTCTCAGGGACGGCGCCATCCCTTGTCGGTCGTGCGGGGCATCGCGGCGGGCGCGACGCTGTGCGGCATGCACGGCTATAAAGCCATCTCGGATTGGGCCGATGCCCTGGGGCAGAAAGCCCGCGAACGTTTTGGCTGCCGGCCCGAGAACGGCCGCTATGTGGTTCCCAGCGAGTTTGTGATTCGGGATTGCCCGATACGGATTGAACCGGGGGCGCTGGACCGGGCGCTCAATGCGTGGAATCGGGCCTGGGGCGCCCCGGACGATGCGCTGGCCATGGATGGCAAGACGATGAAGAACGCCCTCGACTCGGACGGGCGTCAGACCCACATCATGAGCGTGGTCGGGCATCGGTCGAAACGCTGCTACACCCAAAAAAAGTGGGAACCCTCCCTGTAGCCGGCGGCGAGGAGCACAAGCGCACGAACGAAATCGGCATGGCCGTTCCCTTGCTTCAAACCTGCGACATCGCCGGCAAGGACATCACCGGCGACGCCCTGCTGACCCAACGCGCGATCGCGCGCTATTCGGTCGAGCGGGGAGCGCACTATCATTTCACGGTCAAAGGCAACCAACCGACGCTGGAACGCGATATCGCGTTGCAGTTCCAAACCCGCGGACAACCCGACTTTGTCGAGGTCACCCCGCCCGATCATGGCCGCATCGAAACCCGGCGCATTTGGTGCAGCGCCGCACTCAACCACTACCTCGACTTTCCCCACCTGGCGCAGGTCTTTCGGATCGAGCGCGAATCCATCGACAAAAAATCCGGCGCCCTCACCTGTGAAACCGCGCTGGGCATCACGAGCCGCTCACCCGGCGACACCTCCCCCGAACGCTTGCTGGCCATCAATCGCGGTCATTGGAGTATCGAAAGCGTCCATTACATCATCGACTGGAATTACGATGAGGACCGCAGTCGAATCCGAACCGGCTTCGGCCCGGAAAACATCACCCGCCTCCGACGCTTTGCCGTCGGTATTCTCAAATCCTTTCAAAAACCCGCTCAATCGATCGCCCAATCCATGCGCCAACTCTCGTTCAATACCCGCCGCGTCTTCGACTACTTGAAAATGACTCGAAATTCATCCCCCACATCATGCTCCTTCTGAGAACAAATTTGCCGTGACCGGCACGCTCTCTGCCCTTGCAGAAGGGGAGGGGCAACCTCACGAGAACCGGCCTCCCTACATTGCGCTCTACCTTTGCACGAAGGACTAAGCGGCGTAGGGAGTCGACGCCCGGCTGAAGCGGGCGATGAATGGAAGAAAAATCTTCTACCGGACGGCGTCTCACTGAGGCGCGGATTCCGGCTTGATGAATCCTTCCGTCGCCACTTCGAGTCTGGCGATGCGCTCGACAAGGGCTGTTTCCAGCTTGCCGATGCGATCAACCAAACCTAACTCCACCTTACCCATGCGCTCGCCGAGGGCTGCAATATCCTTCCGCAGGTCTGCCATATCCCTACGCATCGCCCATTGTCCGGTAACGATGATGCCCGCAAGGGCAATGGTTGCAACAATGATTCCGATCAATTCTTGGCTCATCTGGTCAGTATAGCTTTCCCCGTTCCGATTCGGGACTGATTTGGAACGAAGACCGGGTAGCTGTTCTTCAATCGGGCTTCACCGTAACCCGGACTTCAATGTATTCGGCTCTGATGCCTCGGGCTAGATCGCCGATCGTGAAGGCCGGGCCGACGAAATCGCCGCTGACCGGGCCGCCGCGATCGCCGCCGCCGCGGAACGGAACCGGGTTAAAGCTCCCGATCGGCCGCGGCGCTGAGTTTGTCGTGGTTTCGATCGGGATCGGGCCTGTTGCACCATATGATGACGACAGTCGTCGTCGAAGCGTTCCCGGCCGTCATTGCAGAACGAACACGATGCATTGTGAAGCGTGGCGCGCCCGGCCGGCGGATCGTCGTAGATCCAGAACATCGGCCCTACGTTTTCCGGTTTGTATCGCACCTAGCAAAATGAACGGGACCCTCAAACCTGTTCTGTCCATACCGACAACAACATACCGACAACAAATTGTTGACCGCTGAACGTCCTTTGCCACGGCGCTGGCCGACCTGACCCCAATCTGACCCCAATGTGACCCCAACCCGCGATGCGGGCCGATGTCGATTTCTCAAGTCATTCATTCGAAAGAGCATGGAAAATGGGATCGACCGGGCTTGAACCGATGACCTCCTGCGTGTGAAGCAGGCGCTCTGCCAGCTGAGCTACGATCCCTTGATCGGAAAAACGGCTCCATTCTATCAGTTCAACCATTCCTCAATCCGGCAACTGCCAATTTAACAACTCTTGACACGGGGTGACGCAACGTTTCGTGTCCAATAGAACGTACTGGTAAGGTAGTAGAGAGTAAGGCAAACCGAACGCCACTCCCGAGGAGCATCACGATGAACGAATCCAGAACGACCGGCAATCGCAGACGGTTTCTTCGCGGCATGGCTCTGGGGGCCACCGGACTCACCGTATCGAGTCTCTTCAACGTTCGCGGTCTTTTTGCGGAGCAACTGACGCTGACGGCGCGTCAGGGCGAAGGTCCATTTTATCCCGACCATCTGCCACTGGACACCGACAACGACCTGCTGACGGTCAACGACGGCATCACCCCCGCCGTGGGCCAGGTGACGCACCTCGGCGGCCGCATCGTCACCGCCTCGGGCGAACCCATCCGAAATGCCCTTGTCGAAATCTGGCAAGCGGACAACGAGGGGATCTACCTTCACTCGAACTCGAACGACGAGGGCACGATGGACGAAAACTTCCAGGGATTCGGCCGCTTCATGACCGGCTCGACGGGCGAATACTACTTCAGGACGATTCGGCCCGTCATATACGGCAACCGCACGCCCCACGTCCATTTCTCCCTCAAGATCGCCGGCCGTGAAACCTGGACGACGCAGTGTTACGTTCGGGGTGAAGCCCGAAACGAAACCGACAACCTGCTGAACCGAATCCGGGACCCGCAGGCTCGGGAAACCGTGATCGTGGATTTCGTTCCGCTGGAGGGATCCCGGATCGGAGAACTGGGCGCACGTTTCGACATCGTATTGGGTGTAACGCCCGAAGCTTGACAGCCCCGGGCACTCGCCGCCGTAACGCCCGCCTCAACAGGCCGGTCCTACCACTCCAGGCGGAAACCGAACTGCATCACGCGTTCGGTACCGCGGGTCTCGATGACCTCGCCGGTGTTGGACTGGCCGCGGTCGATACTCGTCCCGCCCGTGTTCTGCGGAATACCAAAGTTGGGATGGTTCATCGCGTTGAAAACTTCCCAACGGAACCTGGCCCGGATGTCTTCACCGATGTCGAAGCTCTTCCCCAGCGACAAATCCATGTTGAAGAAGTTCGGTCCCCGGCCCTGGTTCCGGGCAATCGCGCTGCCCGGAAACGTGTTTTGGAAGTTCTGCCGACTCACGCGGGTTCGGGTCTCGGGGCCGCCTTCGATCAGGTACACCCGATTGTCTTCGCCCTTCTCCAGACCGAACGGAACGTCGCCGGCCAGGTGGGGAATGGACCGGCCGAAGAAGTGGTGGTTGAACCGGTTCGACGCGGTGAAGTTGAACGGACGACCCGTGCTCGCCTGCAGGATGCCGCCGATCTCCCAACCGCCGATGATGTGGCTGGCAATGCCGGACACGTTGCCGCCGATCATGCGACCGCGCCCGAACGGAAGCTGCGCCAGAAAGTTCCCGTTGAATTGATGCCGCCGGTCGAAGTCCGAAAGCGCGTATGAGAGTTCGGGGTTCCAGGGATCTTCGGCCAATCCGATACCCGTTTGGCCGTTCGGCCGGTTTCCGAATGCCTCGGACGCGGACGTGATGTCCAGCGACTTCGAAAGGGTGTAATTGAGGTCGAACCCGAAGCTGTCTGCGAAGCGCTTCCGTACCGTCACGTTCAACCCGTTATAGTTCGACTTCGAGAAGTTGCCGAAGAGGCCGAAAAACTGTGCCTGGTTGTTCACGATGATTGCGCGCCCGAGCGAGTTCTCGATGATGTCCAACTGGTCGGCCAGGCTGACCGCCGCGTTCGGTTCCGGCTGGAGGTTTCCGTGCAGCCAGCGGTAGAAGGCCTGGCCGGCACTGGCGAAGGACTCACCGAACCGCGCCTCGGCAGCATCGATCAACTCCGGGCCATAAACGTTCTCGAAGAACGGGATCGCCCTGGCGTCGCTCCAAGGAACCCGCGCGAACGACTGACCGTAGATCTCGCGAATCGCCTCTTGGTAGCTCTGCCCACCGACCGGATCGATCAGGTTCACCGGGCTCGCGATGTCCACCTGTCCCAGAAGGTCCCGGGCGAAACGGCCTACGTAGGACACCTCGACCAGAAGGTTCGCCAACAACTGTTTCGAGATCGTCAGGTTGACCAAGCTGTTGATCGGCGAAATCAGGCTCTGCGTGATACCCGTCGTGTTACCGCTGCCGAAGCCGGAAGCCGGTAACGGCGCGCCCAGGATGAACGCACTCTCGGCCAGGTCGACGAACTCCCCGCGCGGCAACGCAAGCGTCGTGTCCAGCCGCGGTGCGCGCTCGATCGCGTTCAACCCGTCGATCGATTTGCTGAATCCAGGCTGCCGTACGGTGCTCAACAGGCCGATCGATGCCAGCGTCGCCGCGTCGCGGGCAAAGCGGCGGCCGACGCCGTCATAAAGCATCGAGTAACCGCCGCGGACGACCAGTGGGCCGCCGGCGGTCGCGAATCCCCAATCGGGCTGCCACGCGAACGATACGCGGGGCGCCCAGTTGTTCGCATCGGGCTGGTAGAAATCCGGCAACCCGTTCGTGCGGCCGTTGGCCTGGGTGGTGAACAGTTCCTGCTCGGGAACCGTCTTCGTGGTCTCGCGGCCTTCCTCCCACCGGAGCAGCAAATCGTTGCTCCAACCTACCTGAAACCCATCCTTTTCGAAGGGCGGCGTCTGGAAACCGTAGTGGACACCGAAGGTCACCGTCAGGTTCGAAGCCGCCTGCCAGACATCCTGGAGGTAGAAGTCGTACTCCCGAAGCAGGAACGTCCGATCGAGCGGTGTCCCGCCGGGAATCCGCGAGCCATCGATGTTGAATTGGACATCGCCCCGATACTGCGAGATCGAACCCGTCGCCAACATCAACGCGTCGCCGGTGACGCCGGGATCGGCAACCCGTGCGAATTCATCCGCGCCCAAGGCCCGCAACAGCGCCGGGCTCTGGGCCGTCCCCAGGTCGTTGCCGGTCAGGTTCGCGTCACTCCCATAGGTTCCCGGCACCACCGCGTCGAACGAAACCAGGTAGTTCTCGATGTTGCGATAGTTGAAACCGCTCTGGATCGTGTGGTTCCCCTTGAGGTAACTCGTGTCGTAGGTGAGGTTCCATGTGTCGATGGCCTGGCGAGCCGCACCGTCGTCCTGTATAAACTCATCAACGCCGGGCATGTCCCAGAAGGGCTGGTTGTTGCCTGTGTCCTCGCTCGACTCGCGGGTCAGGCCGACGCGGAAGTTGGCGGTCAGGACCGGGGACCAGACCTGATTCCAGGCCGCCGCAAACCCCTTGCTGTTGTCGATCCGGTCGCGGCCGCCGCCCACTCCCGGGAAAAGCTCGGCTTCGGACGTTCGTACATCGTCGTTCAGCGTGCCCCGGAAGTAGACGTTGTGATCCGCGTTCAGGATGTAGTCCAGGCGCGAGATATAGATGTTCCGGTTCCGGTTGAAGGGCGCGTTGAATCGATACTCCAGGAAGTTGGCGCCGTTGTCGACACCGGGCGTCGTCGCCGCCGCATCGGTTGAAAACGGTCGATACGCCTGCAACAGCCCGTTCTGCCCGACGACGACCGGGTTGAACGTGTCGCCTGAAACCTGCGTGATCCGTTCCAACATGCCGCTGGCGCCGTCGGTGATCGTGCCGAAGGTCCCGTCGAGCCGTTCGAAACGCACGATACCGTCTATAAGGGCCGGCGCCGGAACCTGACGGATATCGAGCGTCGCGCTGCGGTCGGACTGGCGTTCATAGGCCCCGAAGATGAACAGCTTGTCTTCAAGGATCGCCCCGCCCAGCGACCCGCCCGGGATATGGCGGATCAGCGGTGACGCTTCGTCGGCGAAGTAGTTCCGCGCCGATGTGCTCGTCGTCCGGTAGAACTCGTAGGCCGAACCGTGCCATTCGTTGGTTCCGCTCCGGGTCACCAGTTGGACCTGCGCGCCGCTGCCGCGGCCGGCGCCGCCGGTCTGACCGGCCGTCTCGACGATGAATTCCTGCACTGAATCCAGCGTCGTCGGCAGCGCGCCCTCGAACGCCTGTCCCCTCTCCTGAGCGTTGATGTCGATCCCGTCGAGGGTGATGTTCTGCTTGTCGTTGCGCGCACCATGCACCTGGCCGCCCATTTCGGTCTCGGCCTCGTCTCCGTCGCTGAGCGAGCCGTTGTCGGTCACCGCAACGCCGGACCCGGAGCGTAGACATCCTGAACGGACAATGCGCTTCTCTTCCCCTTCCCCTAACGGCCAGAGTTTGGAAGCCTGCCAAGGTTGCCCTCGGATGGGGTTGCCAGTTATGCGATCATTCCCAATTCGGAAATCATCATGGCCTTTGACAAGCTCGATATCGACGACGGAATCACGCTCACGCGAGTCCGCTCGGAAGACGCCGAGGAAATCTTTGCCTTGATGGAGCGATGCCGCGACTACCTGCAAGAGTGGATGTGGTGGGTCGGTGCAATCGAGAGCGTGGAGGATATCCCTCTCGTCTTCGACCTCTCCGAAGAGCAATACGCTGACGATTACGGTTTCCTGTGCTGTATTCGCATGCAGGGAAGCGTTGTTGGCATGATCGGATTGGTTGACCGTGACGGTGTCCACAAGACAACTTCACTTGCGTATTGGATCGGCGAGGAATATCAGGGAAGAGGCATCGCCACGAAGGCGGCCCGTGCGCTGACCGACTACGCATTTTCCGAATGGAACCTGAACCGGGTGGAGCTTTGGATCGCAAAAGAAAACGCCAGGTGCCGGGCCGTAGCCGATCGGCTGAGGTTCAGACAGGAAGGCATTTGCCGTGAAAAGGACTCGATCTACGGTCGCTTGGTGAATTACGCGATGCTCCGACGGGAGTGGACGACGACGTAGTCCAGTTCCGACCTTTCACACAATGACAACTGGCTCCACGGGCGTCGGGGTCGCGCATCTGCGCGACTTGGATAAATAAGGGTGCAGTTGGGGCATGCAAATCGGAAAACTCGGGTTGGTCGGACCCACGGAGCGTCCCATCGGATGCCAATTAACCGCGCTCGGATCGGTATCGCCGACACGTCGGAGCGGCACGACACCCGGCCCGACGTTCGCTTCTAACGGGCTGGCGCGCCGACCCGATCGTTGCGGGCCAAGACACGGCCGTCGGGCTCAAATCCGAAAGGGACCGAGCGGTTGTCCGGATCCCATAGGTCGAGGTGCGTCTGTACTTGCAGGTGAAGGTGCGGCATGGTCGTGTTACCGGAGTTTCCGACCCGGGCCAGAAGATCGCCTTTTCGTACGCGGTCTCCTTCGCCGACCCGCAGCGTCCCCTGCCGGAGGTGCGCGAGAACGACAAAATGGCCGGTGTCGAGACCGATCACGATGAAATTTCCCGCCGCGTCCGCGCGGTCGGTCACAAAGTTGGCGCCCTCCGCATCCTCCATCGTGTCGCTGGCGACGACGACCGTCCCGTCCGCGGGTGACAGCAGCGGCTGCTCCCAGCTATGGACAGCCGCGTTACCCGTCTCGCCGGTGAAGATCCGGCTGTTCTCCAGCCGGACCAGATCGAGGGCAAACCATTGGTTGTAAGCCGAGAGATGGTGGTTCTGAAGGGGGCTCTGCCCCCCCCTGTAGCACCAGCCACTCTCCCTCGAACGGCGCCGCAAGCCGCACCATGGGGGCCGGGCTTCCGATGAAGCCACGGCCGAGATCGAACACCAGCACCGCCGCGGTTACCGCCATGACGAGCGTGGGACCGGCATTGGTCCGGCGGGACACGAGGAATGACGCTGCGATGCGAAGCACTGAGACGCCGGCCAAGACGGCGATAATTGGCGTCATCTCTGCAGAACTCGGAAACACCGCCAGACACGCGACGGCGGCCGCGGCCCAGAAGCTCGCACGACCCACCGCCTGGAGGAGCTGTGGCCAATTCTCGCGCTGAAGAAATCCGCGCGGCAGCCTTGGATACAGGTGTCCCTTCCACGCCAGCCAGACGCGGCTCACGACCGCCCAGCCGAAGCCGAGCAGCAGCACGACAGCCAATGCCTGGTGGCTGTAGAAACCGACGAAACGGAGGGAGAGAAGTCCCCCGAGGCTGAGCACCGCGAGCAGGGTCGTTACGACCGTATAAACTCTGTTCCACATGGCTGAACCCAGGCTCCTACCCAATCGGTGAAACACGGAATCGTCCATCTCACCGGCATTGTCCCATCGCTGGCAAGTGACGCTCTCCCGGGTTGTCAATCGTTCTGGCGCGTCGGCTTCTTCGGGTCGAATACTTGGATCGTATCGGTCGGCCACGCGGGCAAACCGCTCAATTCCCGCCTTCTTCAATGACGCCCACAGCCGCCGTGCGATGGTAACACTGTCCAGAAATCGGTGACCACGACTACTTGGGGTCGGGGCGGCCTGCCGATGTGCCGCTCCCAGCAGGTCCACGCTGGAAGTCGGACAATGCCGCCAGTGTGCGCCGTCTGGTTCGTGACGACCTCGATGCACCGCTGGCGAATCTTTTCGTTCAGGCGGCAAAATCGGCGGCATTGTAGAGGAACGGCGTAAAGGCGGTGAGAAGCGCATCCGAAGCGTTCCTCTATCGTCGACTTGAAACTCTCGGTGAAATCAAGGGACGGTTCCGGTTGAACGCGGATCCGCCGATACCGTTTGACGGAAACGGTCCAATGGAAGTCGAACTGCTCTGCGAAGAGGGCCGTATCGCGATTGAACTTGATGGTGCGCAGCACCTGGAAGAGACTGGCGCTTATCGCCGGGACCGGCGCAAAGACAGGCTCTTGCAGGATAACGGTTATTTCGTGCTGCGTTTCTTCGCAGAGGATCGGGCCACCGACCTTGCTGGCATTCTCGACACCATCTTGCGGTCGTTGGCACAGCGCAAACGGGAATCGTGACAGTGCGAGCCCTCGGCAAATATTGATTGGGCTGGCAGTTATGCGATCATTCCCAATTCGGAAATCATCATGGCCTTCGACAAGCTCGAAATCGACGACGGAATCACGCTCACGCGAGTCCGCTCGGAAGACGCCGACGAGATCTTTGCCTTGGTGGAGCGATGCCGCGACTACCTGCGAGAGTGGATGCCGTGGGTCGATTCAAGCAAGAGCGTGGCGGATATCCTTGGATTCGTCGACCGCACCGAAAAGAAATACGCTGACGATAACGGGTTCCAGTGCTGTATCCGCATGCAGGGAAGCATTGTTGGCATTATCGGATTCGTTTACGTCGATCGTGTCCACAAGAGAACTGAACTTGAGTATTGAATCGGCGAGGAATATCAGGGAAGAGGCATCGCCACAAAGGCAACCCGTGCGCTGACCGAATATGCGTTCTCCGAGTGGAACCTGAACCGGGTGGAGCTTTGGATCGCAACAGAAAACGCCAGGAGCCGGGCCGTAGCCGAGCGGCTGAGGTTCAGACAGGAAGGCATTTGCCGTGAAATGGACTCGCTCTACGGTCGCTTGGTGAATTTCGCGATGCTCCGACGGGAGTGGACGACGACGTAAGCAGTGCGATGCTCGTGTGACCGTAGATTAGAAGGACTGTAATGCCTGATTCCAAACTCGATCAACTAAAGGACGCTTATCGCGATTCGAGAGGGCTGCCGTGGCTGGAGGGGCTTTTTTCCGATTTGCGATTCGCGCTACGGGGACTGCGGCGCGACCGGGCGTTTGCTCTCGCTGCGATCGCAATGCTTGCGCTCGCTGTCGGGTTGAATACCACAATGTTCACGGTCATGAACACCATGTTGTTTCGGGGCTTCCCGCTCGTCCAGGAGAACGACAGGCTGGTGTACATCCAGGAGCAGGGGCCGTCAGGGTGTTGCATGTCGTATCCGGATTTCGAGGTTTGGCGCTCGCAGGCGCAAGCGTTTGAAGGCATGGCATTCGTTGCGGAAAGGCCCGTCACCTTCAGCGACGGCGGCGAACGCTCGATCCGCATTGTCCCGTTCACAGTAAGCGCCAACACTTTTGAACTGCTGGGCGTACAGCCAATGCTGGGGCGAAATTTCGTGCCGGCGGATGAAGGTCCGGGCGCCGCACCGGTTGCAATTCTCAACTATCGGTTTTGGGAGAACCGGTTTGGCAAACGCGACGACATTATCGGCTCGACCGTTTATTTCGACCAAGCGCCCGCCACCATCATCGGTGTGATGCCCGATGGTTTCGACTTTCCGACGCAAACTGAAATATGGATGCCCTTGGCCCACACCCCCGAGTTGCACCAGAGGAACGGGCTCGCCATATTCGAGGATCCTGGAGGCTACCTGACGGTTGCGCGATTGCGGGACGGCACAGACTTGGATGAGGCTCGAGCGGAACTCGAAACAATCAATCGTAGCCTCGAAGCGGAGTATCCAGAGACGAATCGCGGTGTTGTTCCGACAGTGAGGACCCATTCGCAGTTCTTTGTCGGCCAGGATGCGCCCATGATCTACGGCTTGCTTTGGGCGGCGGGTTGGTTCATCTTGCTGATCGCCTGCGCCAACCTGGCCAATCTCGTGCTGGCCCGAACCGTTGGGCGGTGGCGCGAGTTTTCGACCAGGATTGCGCTCGGCGCGGGCTCGGGACGCATGATACGCCGGATTTTGGTGGAGAGCCTGACGATTGCGATCGTCGCTGGAGCGCTCGGCTGGTGGATCGTCAACTGGGGCGTGCGCACGTGGGCAGCGGCAACCGCGTCCCCCTACCAGATACTCGACTACACAGTGGATTCTGGCACGCTGGCCTATTTGGTTGCGATCTCGGTTGCCGCGGCGATCATGTTTTCACTGGCGCCGATCGGCAGGGTTCTGCGGCTTGGCGTGAACGGCCCTCTGCGAGGCGACGCCCGCGGCGTAACGCGGGACCCGCGCGGCAAACGTTTGGCGGCAGTCACGGTTGCGACCCAGATGGCGCTTGCCATTGTGCTGCTCTCGGGGGCCGGCGTGCTGGTGCGGAGTCTCTTCAACATTGTAAGCGCCGAGACCGGCGTACGCGATCCTGAGAACATCGTGGTTGGCACGTTGAGATTGCCACCCGACAGGTACCCGAGCCCCGAATCGAGGCTTGCGTATTTCGACCGACTCGAAGCGCAATTGACGAGCATTCCGGGAATTGACGCCGGGGCCTTGGCCGTAAGCCTTCCCGTCGGTCCTCGCTATCCGCGGGCGATTGAGATAGAGGGAAGGCCCAGCCCGCCGGACGGCAGCGAGCCTGTAGGCGTCTTGGCCGTCGGGCCGGACTACTTCCGAGTAGTGGGTGCATTCGCGATATCCGGCCGAGACTTCAGCAACAGAGATGATCGTCCCGAGGGATTGCCGGCTGCAATCGTGAACCAACGGTTTGCTGCCGACTTTTGGCCTGGCGAACAAGCGATCGGCAAGCGTCTGCGTGCGGAGGACGGGGAGTGGCGTATCGTGGTGGGCGTCGTCGGGAATATCATGCAGGGAGACCCCCTCCGGCAGCGGTTCTACCCACTGATCTACGTACCTTTCCGGCAGGAACCGCCCCCGAATCCGCGTCCTGCGTCCTTTCTCGTGCGAACGGGCGTGCCTCCGGACCAAGTGATGCAAGTCGTTCGAGCCGAGGTGGAGGACTTGGATCTTGGCGTAACCTTGCAGGATTTCACCACGTTGAAAGCCAGCTTCGCGTTTAATCGCGACCGCATGCCTCTCGCGCATGCCGAACTGGGAAAAAACGCGGCGGTGGCGCCCATCTTCGCCGCGATTGCCCTGCTGCTGGCCGCCATCGGGCTCTATGCCGTGATCGCGCACTCGATAAACCAACGCACCAAAGAAATCGGCGTTCGCATGGCGATCGGCGCGACCGCCCAGGACATCCGCAGGATGGTGCTCGGCGATGGCATGTTGCCGGTGGCGATTGGTACGATCCTTGGCCTGGCGGCATCGCTTGCTGTAAATCGCGTCTTGCAGTCGCAGTTGGTAGGAGTGTCGCCGAATGATCCGCTTACGATGGCAGGCGCCCCAGTGATTCTAATCCTGGTCGCGCTGCTCGCCTGCCAGATTCCCGCGCGGCGGGCCGTGAAAGTCGACCCGACGGTTGTCCTGCGGAACGATTGAGAACGGACAGAAGCGTCAGCATTTATAGGAAACTATAGGAAACGGTCCAGCGCCTGAACCAGTACCTGAACGGCGTCCTGTCCTCGCCAACTTTAAATATCGAGTGTTCACTCGCAGATTCCTGCCCACGCCCTCCCCCACGGCGCCCAATCGCCCATCGACACCATCCGCGATTTCGTCAACTGCCGGGAATCGGTATTGCCCGGGAGCGCAGCCTGTCCACGAGGGTCAACCGTATGGCTCGCCGCATGTTGCAGAAGCTCAGACTCGAAGTCCGTGCCTGTAGGGATGACTTTTTTGCCAGTGGGCCAGTTCCCTGCCGCTATGATGGAACGGTTCCGTGACGGTGGAGTCGCCATGACCCGATCATCCTTTCTACATTCGATACGAAGTAGGTTCCTTTCTCTTGCGCGTTCCACGCGCGTCCTCGTTGTCCTCCTTATTCTGGAAGGAATCCACGCCGTCGCGGGTCTTTCGGGAATCGATTTGCCGACCGCCGGCCCGGTCCGGTTATTACTGGTGGTCGTTGGGGCGGTTTGGATTGTTTTGCGATTGCTCTGGCTTGCCCGAAAGGTCATCTGGCCGGTCCGGAATCGTCTTCTGGTCACCTATTTTCTGGTCGGGGTTGTTCCCATCGCCCTGATTCTGGCGATGGTTTCGATCGTCGCAACGATTCTGATGGGGCAGATCACCGGATATCTCTTGATATCAAGCCTCGAGCGGAGATACGAAAACCTGGGAGGGATGGCTTCGAACATCGCCCTCAGTACTGCATTCGGAGAAGAAGCGCAATCGGCCGCCACCGAGGCATTGACCGACCTCCGCCAAGGACGCTCGACGCTGGATGCCGTCGTTGAAGTCGATGGTCAGCCGCTCGCGCGGCAAACGCCGGCAGTGCTGGACCGCATACCCGAGTGGATCGAACCCGGCTTCGGAGGATTGCTGGTCGCCGATACGAATGTTCTCCTGGCGGCGCGTTCTCCCGTCGATGCTTCGCCGGGGTCGGTGGCCGTCCTGGTTTACGAGGTGGTGAATCCAACCGTCTTGTCGCAACTCCTGTCCGGATTCGCCACGGTCCAAGTCGACGAGCGCCCTGACATCCCCGGGCCGGGACAACTCCGGAACGCTCCGGACGTCAACGATTCGATTCTCTCCGATGAAATCGTTGAACAACGAGTAACGCCGTTGGATTCGGCCGATGTGGTCCCGCTTCCCGAGCCGGCGGGATTCTGGGATCTGCCCATCACTTGGCCGTCGCGGGTTCCCGCACGGCGTTTCGAAAACGGCGCTGAATTTCCGATGGGTGCATTGATGGGATCACGCCCGTCACTGATCGTCAGGGAACTGTTCAGCACGTTCGGACTTGCCGGAGTACTCGGTACGAGTCTCATCGTCATCGCCGCCGTATTCCTTTGTGTCGAGGCCGGATCGTTGTTTTTCATCGGCGGGTTGACCCGCTCGATCACACGAACCGTCAAGGACACCTACAAGGCCACCAAGCAGGTAGAGGCCGGAAATCTGTCCCATCGCATTCCGATTCGCGCCGACGATCAGCTCAACAGCATGGCCGCGTCGTTCAACGACATGACAGAGAACGTTCAGCGACTGATCGCCGAGGTCAAAGACAAGGAACGGCAGGATTTGGAACTGCAGATCGCCCGCGAGGTGCAACTCGGGCTGTTCCCGAAGCGGCAACTCCAACCGGGAAGTCTGGAAGTAGCCGGATTTTGCAGACCGGCTCGATCGGTCAGCGGGGACTACTACGACTTCGTCCACCTGGATGATCGAAAAATCGCTCTCGTCATCGGAGACGTTTCGGGAAAGGGCATTTCGGCCGCGCTTCTGATGGCCAGCATTCAATCTTCGCTCCAGGCACAGATCATGATGGCCGGCAACTCCTCCGCAACGGGCCTGTCACCCGCTGAGATTGTCGGGCATTTGAATGAACAGTTGCACCGGACGACGACGTCGGAAAGGTTCGCAACGTTCTTTTGCTCAGTGTATGACGACGACACAGAGGAACTGCGCTATACGAACGCGGGCCACGTGCCTCCGATAGTTGTCCGACAGGGTTCCATCGTCCAACTTGAGCCGAACGGAACGATCATTGGAGCCTTCCCGGATGTCCGTTATGAAGAAAGCCGTATCAAACTCGACCCCGGCGATCTGATTGTGGCCACAACCGACGGAGTGACCGAATGCGAGAATGCATCGGGCGATCAATTCGGCACGGACCGCCTGATCGAACTCCTGGCAAGGAACTCGATGAAGTCCCTGGAGGAACTGACCGAAATCATCGTCGATTCAGTGAGCGAATGGGCCGACGACCTTCCAAGCCAGGACGACACTACCTTGCTGCTGGCCCGTCGCCCGGGAAGCTGACCCGAAAATTAACCTTAAGTCATTGATTTCGATGTTGCCTTGCAGTTTCCTCGGTCGGGACGGAGTCGGCAACCTATCGAAAAGTCACATCCAGCGCGCGGTTACAATGCACCGGGGTTGACCGGTTTTCGTGTACACACGATCCTTCGGGAATAGGGGGTCCGCAATGGCAAAGACGAGCGAGGTGCCGGTGCTGATCGTCGGAGGCGGCGCCGTGGGGTGCGTACTGTCGATGGAGTTGGCGCGGCGCGGCGTCGAGTTTCGATGCATTGACCGCATGCCCGGCCCGGCCGGGGAGTCGCGGGCGATCGCACTGCATGCCCGCACGATCGAACTGCTCGAGCGCGTCGACAAGCGGCTCAGTCAGCGATGTCTCGACCGCAATCTCTGGCACAAGGGCTATGTCATGCACTTCGTGCGAGACGGCGAGCGCTCCGAGGTGAGGCCCGGGCTGGACTACACTCCCGTCCGGTCGCGTTACAACTGCATCATGGCGCACAATCAGAGCGAGACCGAAGGCTTTATCCGCGACTTTTCCAGTTCCGAGTTCGGCGCCGCGATCGAATACAACACCCGCTTCGCCGGTCTTGACCAGGACGGTGACGAGGTGCGCGCGCGGGTCGTCCATGCCGATCGAGGTGAGTCGGAAGAGGTGATCCGGTGCCGGTATCTGGTCGCCGGAGACGGCATCAACTCGCGCGTCCGTCAGGGTCTCGGCTTCTCGCTCCGCGAGAAAGACTACAAGGGGAGCTCGTTCCAGAACCTCGACATCTTCCTCAACGGTTTCGATGACTGGACGGATCATTTTCACTACTGCGTCGGCACGGACCATTTCCTGATGGTGGCGGCGTTGCCGGGCGGGCATTTTCGCCTGCTTCTGAGCGACCGGGGCGAAGCTGACGATCCCGATCTCACGCCGCAGCAGGCGTTCGGGCGGCTGCTGGACCAGCACTACGATGGCATCACATTCGGGGACGTCGTTTGGCATTCCAAATGGGAAACCTGGGAGCGTTTGGCCGACACGTTTCGCTTGGGCAACGTGTTCCTGGCCGGCGACGCCGCCCACGTGCATTCGACGACCGGCGGACAGGGCATGAACTGCTGCATGCAGGACGCCTTCAACCTCGGCTGGAAGCTCGCGCTGGTCGTGAAGGGCCAAGCCAAACCGGAGTTGCTCGATACCTACGAGGCCGAACGCCGGCCGGTCGCCGAACAGGTCATCTGGGCCGCCTCGTCCCTTCACGATATCTTCATGGCGCATGGCAAGAGCATCGCGGCCCGCGAGAAAGCCATGTTCGAGCCGGGTTACACCGAAAGGGTCGTCAACACGTGTTCGGGCATCGCGTACACCTACAGGGACTATGTCGAAAAGACCCCCGGCCTGGCCGACATCGACGGTCCCGCGATAGGCGACCGTGCGCCGGACGTCGACTTCGAAGACGGCGGCGCGCTCTGGGACTACTGCCGTCACCCGGATTACACGCTGCTGGTCATGCGCGGCGGCGATGCCGACGCCACGATCAGCCGGCTCCGCGGGCGGTTCGGGGCGGTGATGCGCGTAGCGGCGATGCCGAGGTCTCCCGCGTTGTCCGCGGTCTATGGGCCGGCGGACGGCCGGATGTATCTGGTGCGTCCGGACGGCTACGTCGGCTTCAAGTGCACGTCCAGCGAAGCGGGCCTTCTGGAGCAGTACCTGGACGACGTGCTGGCGTTGTGACAGCCCGCTCGTTGCCGGGCTCGGGGCGGACCTTCCGGCAGCCGATCGACGCGGTCACACCTGGACATGTTCGCAGCATGGGACACTCCGGGCTCCCGGGTGCCCGGCATTTTGTCCGAACATCTCCGCACGGCTGGGCGAATCGCTCGACGAACGAAAAGTTGGCGGTGCGGCCGGGACCGTGTCGTATGATTCCATTCGCACGGATTATGTGATGAAAGCCGCGTTGCGCAAGCTTCTGATCCTCGGACACCGATACCTGGGAATGGCGCTCGCCCTGCTGTTCCTGATGTGGTTTCTGACCGGGATCGGCATGATCTACTCGCGCGGGATGCCGCGGCTAACCCCGGAGACGCGGTTGGCCCGCATGGCGCCGATCGACCTGGACGCCGTCCGATTCACTCCCATCGAGGCGGTGTCCAAGGCCGGCTTGATCGGTCCCGGCCCCCAGACCACGCTGCTGACCGTTCTGGGCCGGCCGGCCTATCGCTACGACGGGCGCGGCACGGACATCGTCTTCGCCGACACGGGCGAGCGCTTCGTCGAGCTGGAGCTGGAGGACGCCATCCGCGGTCGCCGCTTCCCGTACTGCGCGTCAAGCTCGACGACCCGGACCAGACCTGGCTGTATATCGACCCGTACGTGGCCCGGGTCGTCGGACGCGTCAACCGCGCGAACCGCGTCGAGCGATGGCTCTACGCCGGTCTGCATACGTTCGATTTTCCCTTTCTGTACAACCGGCGTCCGCTCTGGGACGCGGTCATCATCGTCTTCTGCCTGGGCGGCGCGCTGCTCAGCGGCATCGGCGTCGTGCTCGGATTCAAACGGATCGTCCGCGGGGTCGATCGAATGACCGCGGTTCCGGAGAACGGGTAGCCGCTGGATCGTCGTTCGGTATAAGGAGTGTCACCGTGAATCGCATACGATTCTTTTTCTTGCTTCCGATTCTGTTGGCCGCGTCCTGCGCGCCCGAGGCTACCGGGCCCGTCACCGTCGAAACGGCACCGGCCGCGCAACCGGCGATTACCGAGGAGGGACGCGACGCGCTGGACGCGTTCATCGAGGAAACCGTGGCCGACAGGGGCGTTCCCAAGGTGGTCGCAATGGTGGCCAACGCCGATGGCATCATATTCGATGGTGCCTACGGTAAGCAGAGCGTTGCCGATGGCATCGACGTGCGGCTCGATTCCATTTTCAGCCTCGCGTCGATGACCAAGCCCATCACGTCGGTCGCGACGTTGATGCTCGCCGAAGAGGGGGCCTTCGACCTGGACGATCCGGTGTCGATGTACCTTCCCGACCTGGCGGGCCGCGACGTTGTGACCGAGATCGACACTGACGCGGGCGTGTATCGCACCGAGCCGGCACGGAGCGAGATCACCATTCGCCAGTTGCTCACCCATACCTCGGGCCTGGCGTACAACTTTGCGAACCCCACCATGCAGGCCATGATCGACATCAGCGGCGAGAGGAACCTCATGAACCTGCCGCTGGTGGACCATCCCGGCACGGCGTGGAACTATTCCGGGAGCACGGGCGTGCTGGGGAACCTGGTTGCGGAAGTCAGCGGCGTTCCGCTCGACGAGTTCCTTCGCAGCCGGATCTTCGAGCCCCTGGGAATGGTCGATACGGCCTACAGCGTTCCCGACGAGAAGCGCGGCCGGGTCGTCACGGTTCACCGCGCTGTCGACGGCGAACTGGTCGAAGACGAGGTGCCCGAGACCGTGGGGTCGGGGGTCCGGGGCGACGGCGGGCTCTACGGGACGGCGACCGACTACATCCGGTTCCTTCGGATGATACTGAACGCGGGCGAGCTCGATGGGACACGGATTCTCTCCCCGGAATCGGTCGAGCTGATGCTGACCAACCAGATGGGCGACATCGTGGTCGAGACACAGGTCTCGACAAACACGGCACGGTCGCTGGACTTTCCGGTCGGGGCCGGCGCGGACACGTGGGGCCTGGGTTTCCAGATCACCGCGCCGGAATCGGCCATGCCGGATATGCGCTCACCGGGCAGCTTCACGTGGGCCGGCATCAACAACACCCATTTCTGGGGCGATCCGGAGCGCGGAATCGTCGCGGTCATTCTGATGCAGCAGCTTCCCTTCTACGGAGAGGATGCGATGGCCGCGTACCAGGGCTTCGAGCAGCGGGTGAACCAGAACCTGGTACGGTAGGGGCCGACGTCAGCCCGACCGGTCAAGTCGGCTACGCCTCGCGGGTTGTCACCGCGGGGTCGACTCTCGTTGCGCGAATCGCCGGTATGAGGCTGGCCGCCAGGGCGACCAGCGCCAACAGGATCGTGACGCCGGCAAACGTGAATGCATCGGTCGTCGTGATCCCGAAAACCCAGGACTCGAGCATGCGGCTCCCGGCGACGGCTCCAGCCAATCCAAGAGCCAGGCCCACACCGGTGAGAACCAATCCCTGCCTGCAGATCAGACCGACAATGTGAAGCGGGCGGGCGCCGATGGCGAGGCGGACGCCGATTTCGTAGGTGCGTTGAGCGGCACGGTGGGCCACGACGCCGTAAACCCCGGCGCCCGCCAGCAGCAGGGCGAGGACTCCGAAGGCGGTCGACAGCACCAGCAACAACCGGCTCTGTCCGGCGCCGCCGAGGGCGCGCGAAATGAGTTGGTCCATCGCAGCGGCTTCCTGAAAGCTCAGGCTCGGCTGAACTTCGACGATTGCCCGCTTCGTCGCTTCGATCGCGGCCTGGGGGTCACCTGCGGCGCGCACGACGAAGTTGGCGAGATGATGGGGGTTGCTGAGAGCGCTATAAAAGGACATTCCAGCGAGGAAACCCTCTTCCTGGGGATCCTGCTGACGGTAGTCCAAATATACGGTCGGGCCTGAACCGCCTGCCGTCGGATCGCCGCTCAATCGGATGTCGTTGGCCACGCCGATGACGGTGTGAGCGGTCTGCCCCGTGATCTCGAAGTCGTCGATGTCCTCGGAGCCGCCGGCGGCGATCGTGTCGAAATTGGGAATCCCGGGACCTCTGCCCCCGATCGCCGAGTCCTTCAGTGTGGCGAAACGGACAGTCTGCCCGATCGGTTCGGTCCCCGGAAAGAGCTGGCGGGCCAGGCTCTCGCTCAAGACCGCCACCTTCGGCGCCAGCGCGTCGTCGCTCTCGTTGAACGCCCGGCCTCGAACCTCCATCCCGAGTGCTCCGAAATACCCGCCGCTGACGACAGCTCGGGATGCTGTAACGGCCGTCGTCAGCGGGCGTCCATCGGCGATCACACGTTCGCCGACCGTGGCGCTCGAAGGAATCAGGGGCGCCATGTTCCCCACGCCGGCGGCTTGAATGTCTGGAAAGCCTTCGAGGGGTTCGAGAACCGAACTTGCGAACTGGACCTGGTCGGCCCGCGACGACCGAAGCGGCGTCAGACCCACTCCCGGCCGCACTGCAACCACTCCCAGGTCGTTTGGGTCGAAGCCCCAGTCGATTCGACTGAGCCCGATCGCGCTGCGAACAAGCAGGCCGCCGCCGATGAGCAGCACCAGGGCGAGGGCGATTTCTCCGACCACGATGACGTTGCCGACGCGCGGGCCGCGGGCCGTTGCGGACGCGTGCGTCGCCTGTTTGAGCGATTCGGTCAGAACGGGCCGCGACGCCCTCCAGGCGGGCGCGAGCCCCGCCAGAAGTCCCGCGAAGACGGACGCGGCTGTTGCGAACAGCAACACCGTCACGCTGATAGACGCCGTTTCGAGTCGAGGGATTTCGACCAGGCCGAGGCTCAGAAGGAACGGCAGCCCGATGACAGCCAACCCGACTCCCATGGTCCCGGCCAGGACGGAAACGAGAAGGCTCTCGGTTACGAGTTGCCGGATCAGGGCCGTGCGCCCGGCGCCCAGGGCCGTCCGAAGAGCGAGTTCTCCGCCCCGCGCGACGCCCTGGGCCAGCAGCAGGTTGGCGACATTGGCGCACGCTATGAGGAGCACCAAGCCGACGGCGCACATCAGGGCCCACAATACCGCGCGGTAATCGTTTACGACAACCTCGTGTATCGCATACAACCGGGCAATGCGCCGGTCGTCACCCGGATTCGCGCTTGAATCCGATATCGTGGAATTTTCCTCATCCAGTCGGCTGCTGATGACGTCGATCTCCGCCTGGGCGGCTTCAAGAGGAGTATCGGCCTTCAGGCGCCCGACGGCGGCATTGGCAAACAACGACAGTCCGAGTGGGCGCCAGAGTTGGACGTCGTGCTCGGGAAAAAAGAATCCACGGGGCATGGCACCGACAATTTCGTGGGGCAGCCCACTCAGACTGATCGTCTGTCCAACGACGTCGGGATCGCCGCCAAAGCGGGTCTGCCAAAAACCGTAGCTCAGGACGACGAAAGACGGCCTCCCGAAAAAACTTCCCTCCGTCGAATCCTCCACCCAAGGAAATACTGATCCGATAAGCGGGCGCACGCCAAGGACGTCAAACACACCGGCTTCAACCTCGGCCACGGCGACCGGCGCATCGTGCCCCGGAGACTCCAGCCGGGTCGTGCCATAGAACGCCAGCCCCTCCAGCGCCGTGCCTTGGTCCCGGTATCGCGCCAAGTCATCGATCCTGATTCGAGAAGGATCATCGAGGCCCTTTCCACCCAGCAGGAGGACGATGTCATCCGGATCCTGGTACGGCAACGGACGCAGCAGAACGCTGTCCACGATGCTGAATACCACCGTCGCGGCGCCAATTCCCAGGGCGATGGTCGCGGCGGCGACAACCACGAACAGGGGTTTCTTCACGAGCGTCCGAAATGCGAAACGCACATCGCGGATCGCCTGTTCCAGCCACACCTGTGCCCATACGGCCCGGGTGTCCTCCTTGGTCAAGGCGACGTTGCCGAAGCGGCGCATGGCAGTTCTCCTTGCGTCGGCGGGCGACATCCCGCGAGCGATGTTGTCCTGAACCTCTTCGGCGATGTGCTGCCGAATGTCTTCTTCGAGGAATCGAAGCGCGGCTCGCTTCCGCCTCCAGCGGCCCAACATCGCCTACCTCCCTTCCTGTTCCGATTGCCGCAGGACGCGGGCGATCGCGGTGGCCATCTTTTCCCAATGGGTCGACTCGACCCGGAGTTGCCGCCGCCCCTTCGCGGTAAGCCGGTAGTACTTCGCGCGCCGGTTGTTCTCCGACGTTCCGTCCTTGAACGTGATCCAGTCGCGCTCGATCAACCGGTGCAGCGCCGGGTACAACGATCCCTGCTCCACGAGCAGGACCCGATCGGATTCGCGTTCGATGGCTTTCGCAATCGCATGCCCGTGAGCCGGACCGATTTGGAGAGTGCGAAGGATAAGCAGGTCGAGCGTGCCCTGGAGCAGCTCGATGCGGTCTTTCTTGCCTCTAATAGACATTCTAGGTGAAGGCTATAGACACTCACCTAGACTGTCAAGGTGAAAAGCGATGCAAACGCCAGGTGCCCGGCCACCGGGCGGCCGAGTGCCATGGGCATACCTCCAGACAACAAAGGTTGCCCATCGATATTCCATGTACTTCTGGGACGGCCCACTAGCAGCCTGTGGTGAAGCCCTCGCTGCATTCGATCGGCATCGATCTGGGGTATGCGTGGGGTTGATTCGTCCGCCCGCGACCGAATCCTGTCCGGCCGCTTCGACGTTCAGAAGTCGAACAGGTTCGTGAACTTGACGATCAGCGCCCGCTCCACGAGCCCGGTTCCCCGTGTGTCCCGCAGATCGTTGTAGACGATGTACAGGTCGCTCAGCGGCCGGTGGATCAGGTGAAAGCGGATGTTCGAGCTCACCTGGTGCGTGTCGACGTTGTATTGCACGAACGCGTTCAGGAACGCGCGGCTGGTGAAGGCGTACGTGAAGCGCGTCGCCAGCAGGTCGGTCGTGAATTCGGCCTGGGGCAGATGGACGCGGTTGTGCTCGTACCCGACGTCGATGTTCATGTGAAAGTTGGGTTTCCACGCGAGCGAGCCGCCCGCCGAAGTCCGGCGGCCATCCCAGAACTCGCCCCAGTTCAGCGATCCGCTGCCGCTGATCTTGCGGCTCGGGTCCGTGGAGAAGCTGACGTCATAGTCCAGGTAGCGGTAATCGCCCCGCGCGAGCGTGACGGCTTCCCTTCGAACGGTCCCATCCGCCGCTGGCCGGGTCCGGCGGATCGCGAACGGTTCCAATAACCGGTCGAACGTGTCCGTGACGGTGAAGTCGACGGTGCTGGTGTTCCGGAACACGATCCCGGTCGTGAAGGTCGTGGAACGCGTCTCGATCTCCTGGGTCGTGCCGTTCTTGTAGTAGTCGTAGCGCGTTCCGAAATTCAAACGCTGCACGAGCGGGTGGTCCTCCAGAATCGGATGCCAGGCGAACTCCCCGTTGTAGTGGGTATTATCGTCACGCCGAACGAATCCCATCTCGGGATTGAAATTAGTTTCGATCGCGTTGTAGGCGCTCACGATGGTCAACTCGTCGTCGCGCCACGCGGTCTGGAATTGTCGGGCCTGATTCCGGCCTTCCCGGCCGGGGGTGTCGCTGATCAGCAGAAACGAGTCGAACTCCAGCCGTTCAAAGAACTGAAAATGGGCGTCGGGTCCGTAGACCCGATTGTAGTCGCCGGCGACGGCGGAGTCCCGGTTCGTGACCAGCGCCCCGATCCACGAGTTCGTCAGCAGGTTGCGCTTGACGCGGCCGACGACGTAGTTGTTGGAGGGAGCGCCGTCATGAGACGCGGTTTGCATGTTCAGGACGCCGACGTCGTAGCGGCCCACCTTTCCGGTGACCCGGGCGCCGCCGACGATCGGAACCGGCGTTCCGTTGCCGCTGAGGCCGATCCGGCGGCTGAAGAACGGGACCAGGTTGCCTCCCTGACCGAAACTGTTCGTGCCCTGGCCGAACGCGAATATGCCCTGGTTCTCCAGGAAGAACTCGCGCTTCTCGGGGAAGAACAGGTTGAAGCGTGTCAGGTTGACCTGCTGCTGGTCGACTTCCACCTGAGCGAAGTCGGTGCGGTAGGTGGCGTCCAGCGTCAATGACGGCGTGAGGCTGTACTTGACGTCCACGCCGCCGTCGAATTCCGCGTCGGCGTCGAGCCGGGAGACGGCCCCCGGTCGGCGCGATTCGGTGAAACCGCCCGTGACGAAAGGCTTGATCTTCAGGTTGCGCCCCGGGCGGATGCCTTCGAGACCTTCGAGAGTGCCGTTCAGTTGGACCCGGGAGATGGTGTAGCGGAACGGGATGGGCGCCCAGTAGGTTTCCTCGCTTCGTCGCAGGATCCGGCGGCTCACGTTCACGCCCCAGACTTGAGACTCCGCCATCGAGAACCGGAGCGTCTTGAAAGGAATCCGGAATTCCGCGATCCAGCCGTCCGCGTTCCGCGAGACTTCGACGTCCCAGACACCGTCCCAATCGACGTTGAACGCACCGTCGATGATCTGGTAGTCGGCCCGGGCGCCCGCCGGGTTCGTGGTGAACAGGAAACCGGACCGAAAGTCGCGCAGGCTGTCGATGATTATGGAGACGGCGTCGGAACTCCGGAAGTTGTAGTCCTCGGTGAGGTCGTTGACGACCAGGTTGCCTGCGTCGGAATCCAGGGAGCGGACGCCCACGTAGAGATTCTCATCGTCGTACAGGAACCAGGCCCGCGTGATTTCCGACTCCGGTTGCTCGGTGTCCGGCACTCTCTGAGTGAAGTTCTCGGCGGGAACGCCCAGGTCCCATTCGGGCTCGTCCAATCGCCCGTCGACAGTGATGGGCTGGGTGATCCGGACCGCACGGACGACCCGGCTCAAGCGGGCCGTCTCATAATCGATCGGCTCGCGGATGGCTCCGGAATCGGCGGATTGCGGGAAAGCCGGGACGGCCGTCATGAGAAGCGCCGGCAGGATGGCCCCGAGTGCCCTCATGCGAATACCCGATGCCCGTCCGCCGCGGGCGCAGTGTCATGTCCCATTAATGAATGATATATCGATGGGCAATCATTGTTGTCTGGTCGACCCACAATCGTTGGTCACGCTTCAATGAAAGGCGGCGTTGACCCGTCGGACCCAGCTCCGGTAACCATGCCCTTACAGGCCAAACACATCACACAGCCTGCGACTGGTAACGTTCGACCTTGATGCGGTCTTCATCTTTCCGCGCCTGCATCAGATCATAGGAGGTCTGCCGACGAAGCCAGAACTCGGCATTGGACCATCCGGCCTTTTCGAGGCGAATGGCCATCTCCGGCGAAATCGCCGAGTGCCCATTCAGGACACGCGAAAGCGTATGCCGGGCCACGCCCAACACCCGGGCCGCTTCGGTAACATTGAGCCCGAGCGGGTCCAGACAGTTCTGCTTGATGCTGGGGCCGGGATGGGGTGGGTTCTTCATTGCCATGGCAGTTGCCTCTTGTTAGTGATAGTCGATCAAATCGACGTCGTACACATCGCCGTCTTCGAATCGGAAGACGATCCGCCAGTTGGCTGAAATCGAAATGCTCCAGAAGCCCTTCAGTTCGCCTCTCAAACGATGAAGCCGGTACCCGGGCAAGTCGAGGTCTGACGGCTTTCCGGCGTCGTCGAGGTCAGCCAAGGCCAGCGCGATCCGCTCTGCCTGATCGGCGCGCACTCCTCTTGGATCTCCACGCTCATACAACCGCTTTAGGCCACGATGGCGGAGCTTTCGGATCATGAAAAAGTGTGCCGCATGCCGGTACAGACGTCAATGGCCACTCTTGCCATTAGTTGGGGGCTGGGCATTGCCCGTCGACGATCGAATCGTTTCCGATCGAGCATATGTACCTGACTGATCCAACTTTGCGCCCGTGGGGCTTTGACCGCGCCGGTTGCAACGGCTGAACGGCAGCAAACGTCCAGCCGCGCACTTTACCCGCAACCTTCAGAGGCCGCTCAGGTAGCCGGCGCCGCCGAGGCTGGATACGGCTTGCTGGATCTGACCGGCGCGGTTGATCACGTATTCGGAGGGGCGCGCCGCCGACATGCGTTTGGGGCTCGGTAGCACAGCGGCGAGTGTGGCCGCCTCGCGAGCCGTCAGGGCGCCCGGACTCTTATCGAAAGCGTGCTGGCTGGCCGCGGATGCACCGAAGATTCCAGGGCCGAACTCGGCGACGTTCAGATAGACCTCCAGAATTCGGCGCTTCGGCCACATTAACTCGATGGCGAGCGTGAAGTAGGCTTCGATGCCCTTTCGGACGAGGTTCTGGCCGGGCCACAGGTAGAGGTTTTTGGCCACCTGCTGCGAGATCGTGCTCGCGCCGCGTATACGGCCGCCCTGCCGGTTCTGCTCCACCGCGTCGGCGATGGCGTCCAGATCGAACCCGAAATGCCCCGGGAACTTCTGGTCCTCGGACGCAACGGCAGCGATGGGCAGGTGGGACGAAATCTCGTTCCACCGCACCCACTGGTAGCGAACCGGCTCTTCGCCCACCATGCGCTCGCGGAGCATGAACGCCGTGGTCGGCGGGGGAATCCAGCGCCACGGCAACACGAGCACGACCGTCAACACGACGAACGCCAGCACGGCCTTGAGACCCAGCACCGCCCACCAGCGGAAACGCCGCCTACCCTCGGTTGGCGCCTGTCCGTGCCGCAGCCGCAATTTCATTCCGTCACCCGAATCGAAGAAATATGCATGGGTCCGCCCGAACTCTCCACGAGGACCTGGGATCGGGGGAGGGTCAATCCGCCGCCAATCCGCGAGACATCACCCGAGACCTTCTTCAGACGTTGGCTGACCATCCACCCGTCCATCCGCTCCAGGTCGAACGTGTCAATAATCGGAATCCCGATGTCCTCGATCCGGCCCGCGGGATTGCTGTAAATGCTCTCAGTCGTTACCGAGAGGAGAGTTCCAGAATTCCTCTCGGTATCTAAAGATAAGAGATCGTGTCACCACATCGCAAAAAAAGTTGATAAACAAACATATGTAGTAGTATTAATGACGTCTATAGGAGAACGAGCCATGCCGTTACCCCGATTGTCGAAACTGGAACTCCGCATCATGCAGATCCTATGGAAACAAGGAGATCTTTCGATCCGCGAAGTCCAGGAATCGTTTCCCCGCCGCAACCGTCCGGCGTACACGACGATTCAAACCACGATCTACAGGCTGGAAGGCAAGGGCGCCGTCGAGCGGATCCGTAAAATCGGCAACGCACATATCTTCAAGGCCGTCGCGTCAAGGAGTGAGGCCGAGCGCCGGCTGGTCGACGATCTGCTCTCGCTGTTCGACGGACATCCGCAACCCGTGATGTCGTACCTGATCGAATCGGGCAGCCTGACACTCGACGACATCAAGGAAGCCGAGGCGGCGCTGCGCAAGGCCGCCGAAAGGAAGGCCCGGAGATGACCGCGCTGCTATCGTCCTGGTTCCTGTCGGAGCTGGCCAATCACATGTGGCAAACGACGATTTTCGTCGGAATCGTCGCCGTCATCACTCGGGCCATGCGCGGGAATCGCGCATGCGTCCGGCACGCAATGTGGCTCGCCGCGTCCGTCAAGTTCGCCCTTCCCTTCTCGCTACTGGTCGCCGTGGGAAGCGCCATCGAGTGGCCGCGAACGACGCTGGCGCTCCCATCCACCCCGAATTTCTTCGAAATCACTCGTATCGTGGCCAAGCCTGTTGCCGTGTCCGCCGCCAACCCCGGGCCCGGTCTCCTGACGTGGATCGCCGGATCGGTTTGGCTGATCGGTTTCACGGTCATCCTTCTGAGATGGTGTCACGCCTGGCGCCGGTCGCACCGAAAGGTCCGGTCCGCAACACGATGGCACGAACCTGTGCCCGGGTGGGCCCATGTGCGCGTCTCCGTCGAGGCCGAGGGCCCGGCGGTCTTCGGCCTGGTACGGCCCGTACTGTTGCTCCCGGCCCGGTTTGACGAGCAGTTGACGAGCGAGGATCTGTCCGCCGTGATCGCCCACGAGAGGGCGCACGTCAGGCGGTGCGACAATCTCACGACCGCGTTCCACCGGATCGTGACCGCCGTGTTCTGGTTTCATCCCTTTGTTTGGTGGATCGGGAAACGCCTGATCGAGGAACGGGAACGCGCCTCCGACGAAGCCGCCGTCGACGCCGGGTTCTCCCCAAGGATCTATGCCGAAGTCTTGTTGAAAGTCGGCCGCTCGGCCCTCGGTACGCAGCGAGCCTGCGCGGCCGGCGTCCACGGTTCCAATCTAAAAACACGCATTGAGGCAATCATGAAATATGACCAAATTCGCAAGCTCCATCCCCTTCTCGGCCTCGGCATCGCGGCGTTCTTGCTCCTGAGCCTGTCCGGACCGGTCGCTGGCGGCTTCTTCGGTCCTCCCCCTCCCGGTTCCGCTCCGTTCCTTCCGGCTGCGATCCAGGAACCGGCGCCCGAGGAGCCTCAGGTTTCGCCGGGCGAAGAAGGCACCGTTGCTGACGCTCTCGATCGCTGGCTGGAAGAGGACGTGGTCTACATCATCGAAGACATTGAGCGCACCGCGTTCGAAGGCCTCGGGACCAACGAGGAACGGGAGCAGTTCATCGAATCCTTCTGGTTGCGACGAGATCCGACGCCCGGCACCATCGCCAACGAATACCGCGAAGAACACTACCGGAGGATCGCCGAGGCCAATCTGAGATTCTCGTTCGGCGGTACCCAAGGATGGCAAAGCGACCGCGGCAGAATTTATATCGTCTACGGCGAGCCCGAATCCGTCGAAAGCGGCGTTTCCGGCGCCGGCCAGCCGGCTTCGTTTGCCTTGGAGAGGTGGCGATACGCCTATATTGAGGGACTCGGCGAGAATGCCGAGCTGACATTCGTGGACACGAACCGCACGGGCGTATACGGGCTTCAAACGCCGGCAACCAATGTGGAAACTCCCATCGAGCAGGCGGCCGACTCCTTGGCGGAACTGGAACTTGGTGTCGAACGCGTACAAATCCCTGAAGCTCCCGTTGAACAAGCGGCAGACGCCGTGGTGGTTCCGGACACCGTCGAAACGGCATCCCTGTCGGCTCCGATCTTGTATCGTGTCGGCGGAGGGGTGTCCGAACCCAAGATTCTGGAATCCGTTCAACCCAAATTCCCGCCGGAAGCCCGTGGACCCGGGGCAGGCGGAAGTGTCGACATGGAAGCGGTTATCCGGCAGGACGGTTCGCTCGAGGTTCAGCGCATTATCAGCAGTGAAAGCTCCGCGTTCGCGGAAGCAGCCGTCGCTGCTATCGAAAAATGGCGTTTCAGTCCGGGCATGCGCGACGGAGAGCCTGTGGACGTCGTGCTGGACATCTTGGTCAACTTCAAGTCGAGGAATTGAAGGCGCCACCGCTCTTCCTGTCGACGACAGTCAGAATTGCGCCAGCCGTTCGATCAGCCACAACGACGCCGGGAAAGGTTCTGCCAAGGACCCCCGGCTGCGCTCAGGCACCCGGTACCCACATCGAGTCGATCCCGGTCACGTGCCGGTTGGCGCATGCGTCCCAACTACCGCAGGCGGTTTGCCAACCCTTCCAGAGTCTCGGCCAGCGCGAGAAATCGGCTTCCGGTGGCGCCGCTACGTTCCGCACCGTCGCGGGCGAAGGCCTCGGCCAACGTTACGAGCGCCTCCGCGGTTCCCGGTTCACTTTCGCCGTCCGAAAGCGCGTCTTCGGCACCGTCGAGGGCCGCCCTCAGCTCTTCGGCCCGCACGGTTTCAACGGCATCGCTCCGGCCGAGTTGATCCAGATATGCGCGGGCGACGACCGGTTCGGCGGGCCAGACGTGGCGCGTTTGAGTTTGGGGGTTGAACAGCGCATCGGGGTCGCGGAGCGAAGCCGCGGCAATCTCGTTTTCCGTCAGGTGCTCACTCGGCGTGAGCGCCAGCACGTCCAGGCCGCGGGCAATTTCTGTCCCGTAGATCAGCCCCCCGAACCAGTAGGCCGACCAGTATCCGCCCATGACCATCTCCTCGTCATGAAGAGGGCCTCGGTCGAAGAAGGCGATCTCGACCGGGTTGGCGGAATCGGTGAAGTCGATGACCGATATGCCTCCCTGGTACCAGGCCTGAACAAAGATGTCGCGGCCGGGCACGGGCACCAGCGAGCCGTTGTGCGCCACACAGTTTTCCTGCGCGCTCTGAGGCGCGGGCAGCTTGTAATGGCTCCGGAACTGCAACCTTCCGTCCACGATGTCGTAGATCGCGTTCGCACCCCATTCCCTCGGATCCGAGGCGCGGCAGCGCGGCCGGCCGCCGCCGCCCCACTCGTCGGTGAAGATCACCTTGGTCCCGTCGTTGTTGAACGTGGCCGAGTGCCAGTAGGCAAACCCGGGGTCGATCACCTGGTCCACGCGGACCGGGTTGGCCCGATCGCTGATGTCCAGCAGGATTCCGTTGCCCGCGCACGCCCCGGCAGCCATGTCGATTTCGGGGAACGATGTGATGTCGTGACAGTCGTCGGTGACGCTGGTAGATTGTGTCCCGTCCCCGTGGTCGCCGCCGTCCCACAGTCCGGCGATGACGCCGGACTCGGGGTCCGAGAAAATGCGTGGACGGCCGACGATGCTGGCATCCTGGGGCCGCGTCATGGAGATCTGAATCACGTCGATGCTGTAGAGCGCCGTGTCGGGATCTTCGAACGGCGAATCGCCCGAACAGCCTTCAAGCTCCTCGCCGGGACGCACCGAACTGGTTCCCGAAACGTAGACGTAGACGTTGCCGTCGCTGTCGGGCTCGCCCACGACCGTATGGGTATGCGATCCGCGGCATGTTTGCACGGCGCCCACTTGCCGCGGCGCACGCAAATCGGCGATGTCGAAGATACGGATTCCCCGGAAACGCTCGTCGCTGGCCGGGTCGGCAACCCCTTGCAGACCGCAGTCCAACCGTCCCCGTGTCTGCTCGACCGAATAGATCAGCAGATTGCCCACGACCGAGACGTCACCCTGCCCGCCGGGGCACACGACGGAGCTGAGCAGCTCGGGTGAGCGCGGAAAACCGATGTTGTACATGTTGAAGCCGTGATAGTTCCCGGCAATCAGGACGTCTCCGGCGAAGGCCATGTCGGTGTTGCCGAAGTTGAGCAGGCTGGGCCGCGGTTCCCGATCTTCGCCCTCGGCGGCATCATCGTCGTCAGCGTCCGGGTTGGGCAATCCCTCGGGGTTGTCCGGATCGAAGAAACCGTCCGGCTTGGGGAGCGCCGCGACGAGTTCCATGTTCGACAGAGCCTGACCGGCGTCGGCGTATCCCGCGGCCAGATTAATGCGCGGGTCCGGCGAGAAACCTTCCAGCATAGCCGTCATGCGCTCGATCTCGCTGTTCTGGTCCGACCGGATGTCCGACGTGAACGCGAACAGGACCGAGTCCTGCGCCGACCCGCGTTGGTTCAGCAGGTTGGCGACCATCGTCAGTGCGCCTTCGTGATGCTCGATCATGAGCTCCAGGAACAACGCGTCGAACTCGAAACCCGCGGCCTGTTCCAGTTGCTCCATTTCCTCATCGGTCAGCATGCCCGGCATTCGTACGAAATCGGGCGCGCGATGCGCGTCCGTCGCCCGCACCTCGAGACCGCGGTCGCGCAACCAGCCCTGCATCATCGCGATCTCGTCTTCCTGGGACAGCTCGATGCGCTCGGACAGAAGCCTCATCGCCTCGCGGTCGCTCCGTTCCTCGACGAGCACCGTCATCTCCAGAGCCTGCGCATGATGAGAGATCATGCCCTGCATGAACCTCACGTCGGCGTCCGTGACCTGGATGTTCGCCAAATCGGCGGCATCCTCGGCGGAAATCGTCCGGCTGGGCTCGCCCGGGGCGCCCGGCTGAATGATGGGCGCTTGGGCGCGGCTGTCGATGACGGTCAGCGGGACCAGCACCGCCACGGCGATGACGATGCGGGCCGCGGCTTGGAAGAACGAGGGTTGCACGTAAATCATTTGGGCCTCTCCAGGAAAAATTCTCGATCCGGGTACGAGCCACCTGTTGTACAGCGTGTGACACGGCATTGTACCGCGTGCGAGTCAAGGTCGCGATTCTTTGCACGCCGGATTTGGAATCCCCACGCGCCCCACCCATCGTTTATCGATGGGGCTTGACATTCACATCGCCCCGGACCATGCTTACTCCCATCGATAAACGATGGGAGTGTGAAATGCCGCCAACCCATGATTCGTTGAACCTTCTACCCGGAACCCTCGATTTACTGATCCTCAAGACGCTGACGCGCGAGCGCCGGCATGGGTATGCCATCGCCCAACATTTGAGGTCGACCTCGGACGATGCGCTCCAGGTTGGCGAAAGCTCCCTCTATCCCGCCTTGCAGCGATTGCTGCTCAACGGATGGGTCAAGGCGGAGTGGGGACTATCGGAGAACAATCGCCGGGCGCGCTACTACGTGTTGACGGCCGCCGGCCGCAAGAAGTTGCGAACCAAGCATGAGCAGTTCGAGGAACGGATCGCCGCGATCCGAAAGGTCCTTGAAGCGACGTAGGAGGTATTCATGCGCCGACTCATTCAAAGGCTCCGCTACTGGACCGGTCGCCGACAGGCCGAGCGGGAACTCGCCGAAGAAATGGAGTTTCATCGGGCGATGCGGCAGGAAGAACTGGAACGTTCCGGAATGCCGGACAAGGAAGCAGCACAGGCGAGCAGGCGCGCGATGGGAAACGTTACGGCGGCCCGTGAAGACGCCCGCGCGATATGGATCTGGCCATGGTTCGAGCATCTCATGCAGGATCTACGCTACGCGTGCCGCATCCTCACCCGGAGTCCGGGTTTTGCCATAGCCGTTGTGTTGACCCTGGCGCTTGCGATCGGTGCGAACACAGCGATTTTTTCCGCCGTTCATGGTGTTCTGATCCGCCCTCTGCCTTATCCCGATGCCGATCGCCTCGTCCGCATTTACACCGTTCGTGGGGAAGGCGAATTCAGGGATGAGTCGACGATTCCCGACTATCTCGATTGGAAACGACGCGCGACGAGTTTCGACGCGATGGAAGGATTTCGTAGAGACTGGCCCGTCGTGGACGGGGACCCGGATCTGCACATCCCGGTGGTCAGCGCCACGCCTGAACTTCTGGATCTGATCGGCGCGCGTGCCGCGCTGGGGCGGTTGATTGGCGACGACGACATACGCGCCGATGCGCCTCAGGTTGTAGTGCTGTCACACGAATTCTGGACGAGCCGCTTCGGCGCCGATCCGGACATCGTGGGGCAATCGATCCGCCTGGGCGAGGCTCGACCGGTCTTTTCGGGCGGCATCATTAGTGAAGAGATCGACTTCGCTGTCTACACGGTCATCGGGGTCGCCGCACCGATTGGCGGTCCATTGCCACGCATTGGGGGCCCACTGCCTGGCACGGTCCAGGCGATGGTCCCATGGGTCATCGAAACCGACCCTCTACGAGAGAACCGAAACAATTGGATTTTGCCGATCGTGGCAAGGCTACGGCCGGGCGTCTCCGTGGCCGAGGCACAGGCGGAACTGGATCGGATTCGCGCCGATCTTCTCGAAGAGCAACCGGAGGCTGGCTCATCGATTCCGGTCGCAGTTTCGCTGCATGATGCGACGGTGGCCGCCGCCCGCCCGGGCCTGATCGCCCTTTTCGGGGCGACGGGGTTGATTCTTCTGATCGCCGTCAGCAACATCGCAAACATCCTTTTGGCGCGCGGAAGCGTCCGGCAACCCGAGCTTTCGATGCGATCCGCGCTGGGTGCGAGCCGCCTGAGACTGGCGCGCTTCCTCTTGACCGAATCGGTCCTTCTGTCCCTTCTGGGAGGCATCGGAGGCGTCGTTCTCGGCTACGCCGGTGTCCGGGCGCTGGTGTCCCTGGAGCCGGCCTGGATCCCCAGGCTCCAGGAGATCGCACTCGATGGCACGGTCCTGGCCGCGGCCTTGGGGATTGCGATCGCCTCCGGACTGCTCTTTGGTCTGGTGCCGGTTCTATTTCTTCGTGAGGTCCCGATGTGGAGAGGCGGGGCGGCCGGCGGCGAACCGACCGGCGGCCGGGGCTGGTTTCGATCCGGGCTGATCGTGAGCCAGATCGCCCTTTCGTTCGTCCTTCTGGCCGGATCCGGCCTTATGATCCGCAGTTTTTTGGCGTTGCGAGGCGTTCCGATCGGTATCGATTCGGACCAGATCGTCACCTTTACACTGGGGGGTGGAGGTTTCTCGATAGGCCCCTCCGGACCGGCCCGGGTTGCACGAGTTCAACAATACCGGGAAGCGCTCGATCACGTACGAGCCATTCCCGGTGTCCGTGACGCGACTCTGACCAGCCAGCCGCCGTTGACGGGTTCCAGCGGAAGTATTTCGATCGATATCGTCAGTGGCGTGCGAAACGGAGAAACGCTTTCTCGTATCGATTTGGTAGGCGTGACCGAGAACTTTTTCGAATTTTTCGGCAATACGCCAATTGCTGGGCGATTGTTTGAACCCGCGGATGCGGCCCGCGCCGACAGTGTGGTCGTGGATGCCAAAATGGCGGCAATCATTTGGCCGGACGAGCCGGCCGTGGGCCAGCGGGTCCGATTTTACAACAATGAATCCGAGGTCATCGGCGTTGTCGAACCGATCCGTTACGGCGATTTGGTTCAAGAAAAGCGTGGCAAACTCTTTCACCTGATTGACCACCCGGGTGGCGGGATGTTCGGCAGCGCAGCCCTGGTCCGGCATGACGGAGAATCGGAACCGATCCTGGCCCAGATCGAGACGCGTTTGAATGAAGTCGCCGACGACTCATTGAGTCCAGCAGATTTGCAGCCGCTCCGAGCCTTGTACGACGGATACCTCCGTGAGCCGCGCTTCTACGTCCTGCTGTTTGGCGGGCTTGGTTTTCTGGGGCTGGCGGTCGCCGCGGTCGGGGTCTACGGGGTCATTGCATACTCGGTGGAGCAGCGAACGCATGAGATTGGAGTCCGGATGGCGTTGGGGGCCGGCCGGCTGCAAATCGCCGGGCTGTTCTGTCTGCGGACGATGTTTCTCATGGGGCTGGGAATCGGCGGGGGCCTCCTGGGCGCCGCATGGCTGACGCGCTATCTGGAAAGCCTGCTTTTCGAGATCGAGCCGGCAGACCCGGTGGCCTGGGTCTCCGTGGCGACTCTGTTGGCAGCCACGGCCGTGGCCGCCACGCTGGTTCCAATGCGCCAGGCCCTCAGTGTCGACCCGGCGGCAACGCTGCGACCCGAGTAAATCACAGGAATGGACCCGGCACGGCAGGGTGGCAATCCCAAAAGCGGCCAACGGAGACGACCGGGACGCGCTTTTTGGAAGAGCAAGGCCGACGGAACCGCGATGTGCAGAATCTGACAGACCACGAATACGGCTCGCTTGGCTATATGGCGAGGGAACGTGAAGGTTACGTCGGATACTTCGCGACTTTCCGCCCCGGACCTTTTTGGAACGATGAATCGTCAACGGCTCCGTGACAATGCAAACCAAGCATGAACAGTTCGAGGAACGGATCGCCGCGATCCGAAAGGTCCTTGAAGCGACGTAGGAGGTATTCATGCGCCGACTCATCCAAAGGCTCCGCTACTGGACCGGGCAGAAGCACGCCGAGCGGGAACTCGCCGAAGAAATGGAGCTTCATCGGGCGATGCGGCAGGAAGAACTGGAACGTTCCGGAATGCCGGACAAGGAAGCAGGACAGGAGAGTCGGCGCGCGATGGGAAACGTTACGTCGGCCCGTGAAGACGCCCGCGCCGTATGGATCTGGCCGTGGTTCGAGCACCTGATGCAGGATCTTCGATACGCGTGCCGCATCCTCACCAGGAGTCCGGGTTTCGCCATAGCCATTGTGTTGACCCTGGCGCTTGCGATCGGGGCGAACACAGCGATTTTTTCCGCCGTTCATGGTGTTCTGATCCGCCCCCTGCCGTATCCCGATGCCGATCGCCTCGTCCGCATTTACACGGTTCGGACGGAAGGCGGAAACAGGAGCGACTCGGCGATTCCCGACTATCTCGATTGGAAGCGACGCGCGTCGAATTTCGAAGCGATGGAAGGCATTCGTCAACGCGCGCTCGTCATGGACGGCGACCCGGATCTGCGCATCCCGGTAATCGGCGCCACACCTGAACTTCTGGATCTGATCGGCGCGCGCGCGACGCTGGGGCGGTTGATTGGCGGCGACGACATACGCGCCGATGCGCCTCTGGTCGTTGTGCTGTCGCATGAATTCTGGACGAGCCGCTTCGGCGCCGATCCGGACATCGTGGGACAATCGATTCGCCTGGGTGAGGGTCGACCCGTCGCTTCCGGCGGCCTTCTCACAGAAGAGATCGACTTCGCTATCTACACGGTCATCGGAGTCGCCGCACCGATTGGCGGCCCGTTGGGACGCATTGAGGGCCCATTGGGAGGCTTTGACGTCCCAATGCCTGATACGGCCCAGGCGATGGTCCCCTGGGTCATCGAGACCGACTCCCAACGAGACAGCCCACGCAACTCGATCCTGCCGATCGTGGCCAGACTCCGGCCGGGCGTCTCGGTGGCCGAGGCGCAGGCGGAACTGGATCGGATTCGGGCCGATCTTCGCGTAGAGCAACCCGAGGCTGCCTCATCGATCCCGGTCGCGGTCTCGCTCCATGATGCTTCGGTGGCCTCCGCCCGCCCGGCGCTGATTGCCCTTTTCGGGGCGACGGGGCTGATTCTTCTGATCGCAGTCGGCAACATCGCCAACATCCTTTTGGCGCGCGGAAGCGTCCGGCAACCCGAGCTTTCGATGCGGTCCGCGCTGGGTGCGAGCCGCCTCAGACTGGCGCGCTTCCTGTTGACCGAATCGGTCCTTCTCTCCCTTCTGGGAGGCATCGGAGGCGTCGTTCTCGCCTACGCCGGCATCCGGGCACTGGTGTCCCTGGAGCCGACCTGGATCCCAGGGATACAGGAAATCGCACTCGATGGCACGGTCCTGGCCGCGGCCTTGGGGGTTACGATCGTCTCGGGTCTGATCTTTGGCTTGGCGCCGGTTCTATTCCTCCACGAGGTCCCGATGTGGAAAGGCGGGGCGGGCGGCGGCGAACCGGCGGGCGGCCGGGGCTGGTTTCGATCCGGGCTGATCGTCAGTCAAATCGCCCTTTCGTTCGTGCTTCTGGCCGGGTCCGGCCTGATGATCCGCAGTTTTCTGGCGTTGCAAGGCGTACCGATCGGTTTCGATCCCGAGCAGATCGTCACCTTCTCGTTGGGAGGTGGACTCGAATCATTCCTGTTAGGCCCCTCCGGGCCGGCCCGGGTTGCGCGGATTCAACAATTCCGGGAAGCGCTCGATGACGTACGAGCCATTCCCGGTGTCCGTGGCGCGACTCTGACCAGCCAGGCGCCGTTGACGGGTTCCGCAGGGGGGTCGAGAATCGAGATCCTCAGCGGTTTGCGCAACGGAGAGACGGATTCTCCTGCGCAAATGGTGGGCGTGATGGAAAACTTTTTCGAGTTTTTCCGCAGCACCCCAATTGCGGGGCGGTTGTTTGAGCCCGCGGATACCGTCCGCGCCGACAGTGTGGTCGTGGTGGATGCCAACCTGGCGGCAATCATTTGGCCCGACGAGGCGGCCGTGGGCCAGCGGGTCCGGTTTTATGGCAGTGAATCCGAGGTCATCGGCGTTGTCGAACCGATCCGTTACGGCGATTTGGTTCAAGACATGCATCCCAAGCTCTATCACCTGCTCGACCGCCCGGGTGGCGGGATGTTCGGCAGCGCGGTCCTGGTGCGGCATGACGGAGAATCGGAACCGATCCTGGCCCAGATCGAGACGCGTTTGAACGAAGGCGACGACGATTCAATAAGTCCCCGAAATTTGCAGCCGCTCCGAGCCTTGTACGACGGATACCTCCGTGAACCGCGCTTCTACGTCCTGCTGTTCGGCGGGCTTGGTTTTCTGGGGCTGGCAGTCGCCGCGGTCGGGGTCTACGGGGTCATCGCATACTCGGTGGAGCAGCGGACGCATGAGATTGGAGTCCGGATGGCGTTGGGCGCCGGCCGGCTGCAAATCGCCGGGCTGTTCTGTCTGCGGACGCTGTTCCTCATGGGTCTGGGAATCGGCGGGGGCCTCCTGGGCGCCGCATGGCTCACGCGCTATCTGGAAAGCCTGCTTTTCGAGATCGAGCCGGCAGACCCGGTGGCCTGGGTCTCCGTGGCGACTCTGTTGGCAGCCACGGCCGTGACCGCAACCCTGATTCCAATGCGCCGCGCGCTCAGTGTCGACCCGGCGGCAACGCTGCGACCTGAGTAAATCACGGGAATCGAACGGGCACGGAAGGATCTTGCTCTCGGCTTGGCGGTTTGATTATGTTGAGTTTACTCTCCATGAAATCGGAGTCGGGACACTGAAGATTGAATCCATGGTCAGCCGATCGATGTCAGTTGCCCTGTTCGCCGTCGCGATCGTGTGTGCGGCAGCCGCTGCGGAGCCTCGGCCGGGAGCGGTCACGGCACTTGAGTTTCAAGAGGTCGACGGCGTCGATCTCGACGAATTGCTCGCGCGAGCCGATGCGAGCGCCCGGCATTTTGCGGAAGTGATCCAGAATCTGACCACGGAAGAAACCGCCACGATTCTCACCTACGACGATGAGGGACGCGTAACCGAACGCCGGGTGTTTGTCAGCGACCTCATGGTCCATCGGTCCACCCACAGTCCCAATTTCGGGGGAATAGCGTATCGACACGTTCTTTCGGTCGACGGGCGGGAGGCTGGCGACCGCGAAATGCGTGTGCAGGCTCTGGAAAGGGAGCTTGCGAACGCAAGCTCCGCGTTGGAGGAGCAAGAGTTGCTTTTCCGTGAAAGCCGGAAATTCGGCCTGGAGCTCGGGAACCGCACAGTCGCGCAGTCAACTGTTGAGAGCTTGTATCGTAACCGGGAAGGCTTCGAGTTGGCGGTCGCCGGCCGTGAAACCATTGACGGCATGGAATTCATCCTGGTGGATTACAGGCAAATTCGGGCTATCCCGGTCCGACCGGGCACCCGTGGTTTCGCGGGCGTGCCCGACCCGGCCGAGATTCATCCGCGTGGGCGCCTCTGGCTGGAGGCGTCAACGGGAGATTTGTGGCGCGAGAAGGGGGATTGTTCGTGGAAGGCCTACCAGGGCTCTCCGAGGATCCGGTGATGCACCAGTGGGACTACCAGTATGCTCGAAGCAGTTACGGCATCTTCACTCCGGAACGTTTCGAAATCGCTGCACCCCGTCGTGTCCGCCCACTCTTACGAGGAGATTTCTCGCCAACCGAGCGCACTATCCAGGAGTTCGCGCAGTACAAACGCTTTGACACTGACGTGCAGTTTTTCGTTGAAGAACCCGCCCGGTAACGGGTTGGCTTACGGGAGGAAGCCGGGAGCCGATCCGATGTGGTTTGCTCGAGTTGTGCGCGCGTAAGAGAGCCGGCAAATTCGATTGCGGTGGCTCACCCGGGATTGCCGCCGTTGGCGATACCCGTCATTCGGCCTTCTCAACGAGATCCAACTCCATGTAGACCACCTCCGCGATCGGATTCTCATAGTAGGACTGCGTTTCGTGAAAGCCCAGGGAACGGTACAGCGCACGTGCCGGTTCCATCGAATCGAGCGTGTCAAGGACCATACGTCCGTAGCCCGCCGCTCGCGCTCTCTCGATAATTCGTTTTCCCAGTTCCGTGCCCAGCTTGTTTCCGCGTTCTTGCGGCTGGACATAGAGGCGCTTCATCTCGCAGACGTCATCATGGAACGGCCGGACCGCAACACACCCGACCGACATCCCATTGCGACGAGCCAGGAGCAAGCAACCCCGCGGCGGAGCGTACATTTCGCTCAGCGTCTCCAGCTCCCGGGAGAAGTTCTGGAAACACAAGTCGATACCCAAGGCCGCGGCATACTCCTCGAACAGTTGTCGAGCCTCGGAAAACGCCGAAGGTGTGCGAGCGCTGGAGATCACGACTTGTGTCATCGGGGTTTCCACGAAATCGGGTCCGGGCCGGGAGTGAGTTGTTCGACGAATTATTCCGGCCGTTAATACTGGGGGACCGTGGGAAACTCCAAGCGTTTTCGACGGTCACAGCTCGACCCAGATAAGTATAATATATTGATAGAGTTATCTCCAGATTTGACTTGCTAAACACACGTTTCGTGTGTATTGTGCGTTTAGAAGCGGTCCGGGGGTCGGACTTTCATGAAACGGATCAACGTCATCCTTCCAGAAGAGACCGTCGAGCTCATGGATCGGGTCGCAACCAAGGGGCAGCGAAGCCGCTTGATTGACGAAGCCGTCCAGGAGTATGTCCGGACTCTCGGGCGCGCGCGGTTGCGAAAACAGTTGGAAGAAGGCGCGCGGAAGCGCGCCCCCCGAGACCTCGGCCTCGTCGCCGACTGGTTCGATATCGATGAGGAAACGTGCCCGGCGGCAGAGTAGGTCCGCCGGTTCGCGGTGAAGTCTACCTGGTGAATTTCGATCCGACGCTGGGCGCGGAAATTCGAAAAACGCGCCCCGCCCTGATTCTTCAGAACGACATCGCAAACGAACACAGTCCGATCACAATTGTTGCCGCCATAACATCGAAATTTGACGATCGACTGTATCCCACCGAGGTCCTGCTAAAGGCCCGGGACGGCGGGCTCAATTTCGATTCTGTCGTCTTGCTGAATCATGTCCGCTCGATCGACCGACGCCGATTGGTGACGCGGATGGGCAAGCTCCGAACCTCCACGATGACGCGGGTCGACAACGCACTGCAGATCAGCTTGGGGATGATCGAGCTTTGAGTCCCCATCCGACTTCCGGAGTTACAACGGACTCCGGCGCCGCGACGCACTTGAGCACAAACATGAGGCGCTCCATGCCGTTTCCTGCGCAACCCGTCAAGGCAGCGTCCCCCCCCCCGCGGGGTCGTCCGGAACCCACGACCGCATCATCGTTTTTGTGCTGATATTTGTGTTATCTAATTACACTCGCGGATGCACATTGAGCTTGATAACACGATAATCACTGAATGATCGAATTGACCGAGGATCAACAGATGGTGGCGCAAACCGTTCGCGAGTTCGTCGAGCGGGACGTCATGCCCGTGGCCGCCGAGATGGAACACCGCGACGAGTACCCGCACGCGCTGGTCGAAACCATGAAGGAGCTCGGGCTGTTCGGCCTGAACGTGCCGGAGGCGTACGGGGGCAGCGCCATCGACTACACGGCGTTCGCCCTGGTTTTCGAGGAACTATCGCGGGGGTGGATGGGCCTGGCGGGGGTGATCGGTACGCACTCGGTGTTATGCGACGTATTGACCCGTTTTGGGACCGACGCCCAGAAACAGCGGTTCCTGCCGGGCCTGGCTCGGGGGGCGCCGCGCGGCGGCATCTGCCTTTCCGAGCCGAATGCGGGCACCGATCTTCAGGCCATAACGACCGTTGCCCGCCGCGACGGCGACTGCTACCGCGTCACGGGGTCGAAGATGTGGGTCACCAACGGACGGCACGGGCAGGTCTTTCTGCTGCTGGCCAAGACGGACCCCGCGGCCGAGCCGGCGCATCGCGGCATGAGCGCCTTCGTGATCGAGAAGGGGGAAGCCGGGCTCACCGTGGGCCGCGACATCGACAAGATGGGGTACAAGACGGTCGAGACCGTGGACATGCACTTCGAGGATTTCCCCGTCCCGGCGGCCAATCTCATCGGCGGCGTCGAAGGCGCGGGGTTCAGGCAGGTGATGACCGGGCTCGAAGCCGAACGGCTGAACATCGCCGCCCGGGGCCTCGGCGTGGCGCGCGCGGCGTTCGAAGAGGCCATCCGGTACGCGCAGCAGCGTCACACATTCGGCAAACCGATCGCCCAACACCAGACGATTCAGATCAAGCTCGCTGAAATGGCGACGCGGATCGAGGCCTCGCGCCTGCTCATCTATTCGGCGTCGGCCAAGAAGGACCGCCGCGAACGGTGCGATCTGGAAGCAGGCATGGCCAAGCTGTTCGCGACCGAAACGGCGTCGGAAGTCTCCCTGGAAGCCATGCGTATCCTGGGCGGCAACGGCTTCTCCAAGGACTTTCCCGTCGAGCGCCACTACCGGGACGCGCCGTTGCTCCTGATCGGGGGCGGCACCAATGAGCTCCAACGCCTGATCATCGCCCGCCAGTTGCTCGAGAAACACGCCATCGAATGAGCCGGGCCTTCGTGAGCGGGGCAGACTTTCGCGTCAACTCTCCGGCAGCAACTCTGCGACCGGAGTACATCACGGAAATTAACCGGGCACGAAAACGTCTTGCTCTCGGCTCGGCGGCTTGATTATGTTGAGTTTACTCACCAGGAAATCGGACGCGGCACGATGAAGACTGAATCCACGGTCACCCGATCGATGTCCGTTGTTCTGTTCGCCATTGCGATTGTCTGCGCGGCAGCCGCCGCGGCGCCTCGGCCGGGGGCGCTCACGGTACCGGAGCTTCAGGATGTCGACGGCGTCGATCTCGACGAATTGCTCGCGCTGGCCAGGGCCCATCATTAGTTCCGAGGAGTCTTGATTGTCGTGGGTCACCTGCAATCGCTGGTGTTGGAGATACCCGTCATTAAGAGAACGGTCTAGCTCATGGATCGGGTCGCAACCAAGGGGCAGCGAAGCCGCTTGATCGACGAAGCCGTCCGGGAGCATGTCCGGAATCTCGGGCGCGCGCGGTTGCGAAAACAGTTGGAGGAAGGCGAGCGGAAGCACACCCATCGAGACCTCGGACTCGTCGCCGATTGGTTCGATATCGATCATGAAGCATGCCCGATGGCAGAGTAGGTCCGCCGATTCGCGTGAAGTCTACTTGGTGGATTTCGAACCGACGCTGGGTGCGGAAATTCGAAAAACGCGCCCCGCCCCGATTCTGCAGAACGACATCGCCAACGAACACAGTCCGATCGCAATTGTTGCCGCCATAACATCGAAATTTGACGATCGACCGTATCCCCCCGAGGTTCCGCTGAAGGCCCTGGAGCGCGGGCTCAATTTCGATTCTGTCGTCTTGCTGAATCGGATCCGCTCGATCGACCGACGCCGATTGGTGATGCGGATGGGCAAGCTCCGGACCGACACGATGACACGCGTCGACAACGCGCTGCAGATCGGCCTGGGGATGGTCGAGCTTTGAGTCCCCATCCGACTCCCGGAGTTACAGCGGACTTCGGAGCCGCGACGCACTTGAGTACGAGCATGAGGCGCTCCATGCGGTGTCCTTCCGACCGCCGTCCAGGCAGGGACGTCGCCCGGAGTCTTCTGGAACCAACGACCGCATCATCGTCTTTGTGCTGTTTTTTGTGTTATCTATATACACATGAGAATGCACATAGAGCTTGACGACACCGTCGTCACTGAAATAGATGCCATCGCCGGCCTGAGACGCCGCAGTGCGTTTGTGCGGGAGGCAATATTGGCGGCCCTCGACCGGCATCGCAGCACGAGTCGCTTGCGTCAGGCTGCCGGCATGTTTCGTGACAGCGAACACGACTGGGACGCTGATCCGGCCGCCTGGGTCAGCCGGCAGCGCACGGGCGATTCGCGGCGCGTGGGGTGAGGCGATGCTCGTGCTTCTCGATACGACGGTGCTGATCGACTACCTTCGCGGAAAACCTGCTGTCGAGCGCGTCGCCGCGCTGCTCGCCCGTGGAGATACGCTATGCACGTCCCCGATCAACGTCGAGGAAATCATCCGGGGGCTGCGCGCGCCTGAAGCCGCAGCGGTCGAGCAACTCTTCGATGGCCTCCGCGTGGTGCGGGTCGGCCGAGCGGAAGGCCGGCAAGCGGGTGAATGGCGGCGCGCGTTTGCGGCGAAGGGGATCACGCTGTCGCAAGCGGACTGCCTGATCGCCGCGGCGGCACAGGCCGCGTCCGCCGTGCTTGCGACGGGAAATCCGCGTCACTTTCCCATGAGCGGGATTGAGGTCGAGCACTGGCCCGTTGGGGAATAGTCGCATAGCCGGGCCGTCACCCGCGCCACCGGGTTCTTTTACCACACTGAAGCCGGTGCCATACCGCCGACCTCGTCCCATAGTGGGTTCTCCGGCGATGCGGAATCCGATCCGGCGGGCGCGATCTCCTGACGTGCCGACCCGGAACGTTGATCAGCCGTTCGGCGACAACGCATCGAGATTCGCCGTCAGAAATTCGCGTACCGAGGTTGGAGGCCGACCGCTGAGTGTCTCGACGCTCGATGTCCGGATGGCGTGGTAGCCCTCGGCGGCGGCCACGTCGAAGGCGACCAGGGCGTCGGCCATGAACGGCGGCACGCCGGCGCCGACCATGCCTTCACGCAGCGCATCGGGCGGCAACTGTACGTGGGCGACGGAACGGCCCGTCAGCTCGCCGACGAGGGCGGCGAGTGCGTCCTGCGTCAACGGCTCCGGACCGGCGATGTGGTGGATGCTGCGGCCCGTTGCGGACACCAGCGCGCCCACGGCCACTCGCGTGCAGTCCTCGCGCGTGACGTAGTTGCGGGCGCCGCCCCCGGTCGCCGTGTGCAGTTGGCCCGCGGCGACGGCGTGAGGCAGGCTCATCAGCAGGAAGTCCGTATACAGGCTGTTCCGCAGGATCGTCCAGTCGAGTCCGCTCGCGGCCAGCGCATGCTCGGTCCAGTAGTGGTCGTCGATCAGAGAGCTTTCAGGTGTCGGATGCGGTGCGACTGAAGACGTGTAGACCACGTGTCCGACGCCGGCGGCCTCAGCCGCACTGACGGCATTGCGGTGCTGGGTCAACCGCCGGTACGGGGTGTCCAGGGCGTCGGTGCTGATGAGCAGCATGCGGTCCGCGCCGGTGAACGCCGCGTCCAGCGACGCGGGGTCTTCGAAATCCGCCGGCCGCACGTCGACACCCCGGTCGCGGAGCACGGCCAGCTTCTCGGGCGAGCGCGTCGTTGCGATCAGGTTTCCGACGTGAGTTTCGAGCAGAAGCTCGACGGCCCGGCGGCCCAGTTGGCCGCTGGCGCCGGTGACGAGCAGGGTCGGTCGAGAGGAATCGATCATCGGTCTCTCCTGGAGTGAATGCGGAAGACGCATCGCGCCGGGACAGAATCTTCGGCAGCGACCGTCGTGAGAAAACCCGCGAGTGGAATTCGACTGCGGCTACATCCCGTCCACGACGATACGTCCGTCACGGATGACGAGAACGACCTTCAACAGATCCGAGAGCTCCGCGAGCGGATTGCCGTCGATGAGCACCAAATCGGCGAGCTTTCCGGGTTCCAGGGTGCCCAGGTCGTCGCTGCGGCCGATGGCCGCCGCCGCGTTCCTGGTCAGGATCTGGATGATGTCCTGCCGCGAGAAGAGGGCATTCAGAGCCGTCAGTTCTTGCTTCAGCGTGTCCTTTGGCAGATAGGTGGTATCCGTTCCGAAAGCGTAGACACCCCCGGCGTTCCAGAACAGCCTTGCGTTGACCCCTCCCTGGCCCGCGCTGTACCAGGGCTCGGCGGTTTCCGGGTAGACCAGCAAATCGCGAAAACGGGGTTCGTTGTCAAAGCCGGTCGCCGCACGGATTGCCTGGTTGTCCTCGGCGAAGGGCGGGGTGAAGACGCCCAGCGTCGACACCATCGGGATTCCGGAGTCGGCAATCAACTGAGCCGTCTCAAGGTCCATAAGATCGGTGTGCGGAGTGTGCATCAGGACATGCGTGCCGGCTTCGACCGCGGCCACCGTGTCTTGGACGCTGGTGGCGTGGGTGACGCTACGAACGCCCAGCCGCTCGGCCTCGTCGACGATGATGGCCAAGGTAGCGGCCTCGGGCCCGCCCGGCGTCGCCAGAATCACGGCCTTGATGGCCTCGACCCCGGACGCCACGGCGTTTCGGACGAAGGCGCGAACCTCCTCTTCGGGTATCGCGAGCGCGGCCGCGGTCGGACGAAAGCCGGGGCGTGCGGTATCGGTGCGCGCCGGGTCTCCACCCCGGCCGCCGCCGCCTCTGCCCCCGGGGACCGGCGCCGCAAGCTGGGCAAAGGTGGCAACGACGATGCGCGGGCCGTCCAATTCCCCTTCGTTAATACGCCGCTGCAGCTCTACTTGGCCCGGAGGTGCGCCGCCGGCCGATTGAACGGACGTGAAACCCGCTTCCAGAAACTCGCGCATGCGGTCGGCAGCCTGGGTTTGCAGCCATTGATCCGCCGGTCCGCTAATGATGTGCCGGTGGGCATCGATGAAGCCCGGCATCAGAGTCCGGCCCTGGGCGTCGATTTCGAGCGCGCCGTCGGGCCCGGAGGCGTCGCCTGCGCTCACCGACACGATCCGGCCGTCCTCGACAACGACACTTCCGTCGGGAATGACGCCTGCGTTTCCATCGATGATGCGGGCGTTTGTGATGACCAGGTTCTGGGCGGCGAGATTCAGCGAACCGCTGACAACACCGACACACACAAGCGAACGTTACCAAGCGTTTCACGTTCCGATTCCTCCTGCGATTGGCAATAGGACCAAGCTGCTCATCATACCCGACACGCCGATTCCGGCGTAGGCCCAGTTCACTTTCCTCGAATCCTCAAAGCGCTCGGCGCAGGACTGGGTCGAGACTTTCAGGCAAGGGTTCCGTGCGCGGGACAAAAGGCCAGCCGCCGGACCGGCGATCGAACGACAACCGAAACCGGACAGATCACCTGCTACAGAATCCGGACACCTTGATTTGCTGCCGACAGAAAACAAATCGGTTAACAAATCAGTTGAATGGAGATCGGCTCAGTCGATCGCGATGGCCTCCAGAATGAGCGCCTCGACCCGGGCCCACACTTCAGGGTCGCGATCCATCTTGGCATGAGCAACGCGCCCGATGGTCTTGAACCATGAGAGACCCGACAGGTCGATGTCCCGGTCGTCGTAGTCGTATTCGAAGTTACCCAGCACTCGCGTTCGAGTCGGATCGGCGGCCCGGATCCGGGATTCGCCGCGGATCAGGAACCCGTTCTGTTGGAACAGGTTTGCAGCGGCCCCGACGTTTGGCGGGATCTCTTCGTCGCCAATGCCCACGCTGTCGACCTGCACGGTCAGCCGCACCGGGACTCCGAGAGCGTCCATCTGCCGGGCGAACTTGACCACGGCCGCGCCGCCGAAGCTCTGGCCGTAGAGGATCAGCCGCGCCGTCTCGCGTTCCGCCGGATCCAACGTCCGGTCTCGATTCCGGTCCAAGGAGTCGCGGACGAGCTCGAGGGCGATGTCGCGCTTTCGGTTCTCGACGGTCTCGACGTGCACTCCGGCGAGGCCCAGACCGCGGAGCTTCGCCGCGAGCCTTCCAACGCCCACCTCGACGTCGTCCCACGAGTCCCGCCCGCCCAGAAAGGCGAGGATCAGCGTGGCGTCGTTCTCGACGGGCGTCGGTGTCGAGAAATGAACGAAACGCTGGCCTCGAGAGAAGGCACAGCCTTCCGACAGCAGGCTGACGCAGGTGACGAAAGCGAACAAGGCTAGCTTCATCGGATTCGAACCCTTAACGAATCGACATATACGAAACGGTTCCTCGCAACACCTGTTCAAGGATATATTGGCGCGAGCGGATTCGCTCGGCCGCGTGATCCGGAAAAGGGAGCTTGGCATGAAACCCAATGTCTTTTCGACGACGCTGGTACTCGCGGCGGTCTTGACGACGGCTTACGACGTGTCCGCCCGGGCCGTGCATTTGGCGGGGGCCTCATGCTGACGCGCCGCCGGTTCTTGCAGCGCGTTGCCGCCACCGGCGGTCTTCTCGCCGCGGGGCAGCCAAGTGGTGCGGCCGGCCAGGAAGACGCGGCGGCGGCGCCCAACCTGGCCCTGGCGCTCGCGCGGGAACTCAACCGCGTCCAGTTTGACGATCTGCCGGTCTTGGCCGTCGAGCACGCAAAGATGGTCGTGGCCAGCACGCTGGCCAGCGCGGCCCGCGGTTCTGTTCTGGAACCCTCGAACATCATCCGGAATTTGGCCCTCGAACATGCGGGCCGGCCCGACGCCACGATCTGGTTCGATAGGACGCGCCTGCCCGTGCATGAGGTGGCTCGGGTCAACGCGATGATGAGCGACGCGGCCGCCTCCGATGACAGCGATATACGCAACACGGCCCACTACGGAACGGCGCTGGTCTCGGTGGGGATGGCGATGGCCGAGCGTACCGGCGCCACCGGCCGAGACCTGCTGCTGGCTATCGCGACAGGCTACGAAGCGGCCGGGCGGCTTGGAGAGGCTCGGGCCGGCGGAAGAGGTGGCATCCACGCTTCGCAGATCGTCGGGTTTGCCGGCGCCGTCGCCGGAGGCCGTCTGCTCGACCTGACCGATCGGCAGATGGCCCATGCCATCGGCTTGGCAGCCTTCACGATGGGGGGACTGTCGATCGGCACGTTCAGTTGGGCGCGGCAGTACATGGGAGCAAATGCGGCGTTCTCGGGCGCCTACTCCGCATTGGCTGCCCAGGGCGGATACACCGTCAACGAGAACGTTCTGGAACCGCCCGGCGGTTGGATCGGCGTTTACGGGGGCGGCGACACCGGGGGCCTGACGCGCCAGGACGAGGAATGGGACATCGTGAGGTATCTCGCCATCAAGCTCTGGCCGGGCGCCCATCCATACTCCGGCACGGTCGAAGCGGCCGGTAACGCCAGCCGAGAGGCGAACGTGCCGATCGAGGAGATCGACGCGATCCTGGTTTCCGGACCCAACCGTACGAACATCGGCGGGAGCCGCCGGCCTGCAAACTATACCGAGGGGATCACCAGCCTGCCTTACTTCGTCGCCTCGGCCGTCGCGGACGGCGAGTTCTCGTGGAATCACGGAACCCCGGAAAAAATGTTCGATCCGGCGATCAATCCGCTGATGGACCGAGTGGCTCTCGATCCGTCTCCGCCGGATATTCGCTACGAGTGGGGCTGGGGAGGCACGGTGACGATCGTCACCCGCTCGGGGACGCGGTACACGAGCACGGTCGATGCCCCCCGTGGATCGGGACCGCGCGGTATCGAATGGAGTGACGTCGATGCCAAGTACCGTGCCCTGATGCCGTCCGCGGGCCTTTCCTCGGCCAGTATCGATGCGAGTCTGGAATGGATCCACGACCTGGACGGGGCCGAACGGGCATCGGAGTTGATGGACTTGCTGGTGGACTGAAAGTCTGCGTTGATGTCACGGCCCGGCCAAGCATCGCCGAACCGAATGCGGCCGACGGCGCACGGCGCCTTGAAAGATCTCGGAAATCCAATTAAACTTAGCTAAACTTAGTCCAGCCGTACGGAAGGAGGCAAGTGAATGAGGGTGAACATGCACGAGGCAAAATCGCAGCTTTCCCGTTTGGCCGAACTGGCTCGCCAGGGAGAGGAGGTCGTGATCTGCCGGGCCGGCGAACCTTATCTGCGGCTGGAACCATATCGTGAACACCTGAAAGAACGACAGTCAGGCGGACTGGAAGGACAGATCTGGATGGCTCCGGACTTCGACGACGAAGACGAGGAACTCATTGAAGCGTTTGAGAATTCCAAGATTTTTCCGGATGAGGATTGAGTATGCAGCGCCTGTTGCTGGATACACACGCGTTCGTGTGGTGGCTGACCGATGCTTCGAAACTGACGGAAGGCGCTCGCGCTGCTATCGCGTCGCCGCGCAACGATATCTTCGTCAGCGCCATTACTGGATGGGAAATCGCAGTGAAGCGGGCGAAAGGGCGCATGAGGGCCCCGGACAATCTGTCGGCGATAATTGAAGAAAGGAGCTTCACCCATCTGCCGTTGACCTTTCATCACGCGGAACTGGCGGGGAATCTCCCGATGCATCACCGGGATCCGTTCGACCGGCTCCTGGTTGCCCAAGCCCAGGCCGAAGGGCTTGTCCTCGTCACCAGAGATGCCCGCATTCCTCGCTACGGCGTCCGTACGCTGGCGGCTTGAACGGCGGCGATGCGGTCCGTCGGCCGCGCAAAATGGACAGGAGAAAGATGGCCGTGAGAGGGATTTCGCGCGTCCGATCGGTGTCTTGATCGGGTTGAGTGGTACGGTATGTCCATGGAACCGCCGGATATGCCCAAGCTCAATCTTCAGCCCAGGAAACCCGCACCCCGGGTACCGCTCGAACAGTACCAGCCAGCACCACACGACTTTAACAACTACAATAGCTCCGATAGTGTCCTCCCTCATTCGTTCGACGAAAAGTACTGGTTCATTTTCTGGTTTGTCGCTGCGATTGCTCCGGGCTTCGTCGCGCTGAGGTTTCTGCCGTATTCCGTGACGGTGGTCCTCGTGATCGTGGGCGCTCTGAAATTGTTCACTTATGTCAAGGACCGCCGGGCGGGCCGTATCCAGAAGGGACCCACCCGACTCGGATTGCACGATTGAACGAAGAGGATATCGGGCCACCTGCTATCGGCTTGCGGCCGAATGAGCTGGCAACCCACAAAGATCCAAGACGCCGCAGGCAGGCGCTCCACACGGTCTGACAATAAACCGACGGATTCTCCTAAAACCGAAACGTGTAGCTCAGCTTGACGCTGACGTCCGCCAACCGGGACCTGAACGAGTTGTCGTTTTCCGGATCCTGCAAGCTGTGGTTCAGGACGATCAGGCCCTGCTGCCCCGCCGCCGGTATCCATGAAAGGCGCGTGTTGATGCCGAGTACTTCCGAGACGTTGTCGTACTGGACGAGGTTGATCCAGGACAGATTCGAAGAAAAATTGGTCTCGGTCGTGAATCGCATCAATCGGGTAATGAAGTCGTCCTGGGGTAGATTGATGTCGTTCAGATCGTAGTTCAGGGTCAGGATGAAGTTCCGGGACTGCTTCCACGACAACTGGCCGCCGATGTTGTCTCGGGTGCCGCCGAAAAAACCGCCCGACCTGAACGTCAAGCGTCCTGAAAACATGCGCTGGCCGCCGGTCTGGACGTTGATGACGGTCTCGCCGAATGAATAGAGGCCAGGCGGAACGATGACCTGGCGTGAAGCGTCATCGTAAATCGTGAACGGTTCGATCACGGCCTCCCTGGTCACGCTGTAATGGGCCTGAAACCGTTCACCGGTGGTGGTCCGCAACTCGACGAGTCGACCCAGAATGACCTGAGACTGTAGACCGCCGTCCAGGAAGCCGATCCGTTGAACGTCAACGCCCGAGAAGACCGACTGCAGAAAACCGCCGCCGGTGAAATGCGTGTAGCCGACATCGGTCGTGGTGTCTCGGACGCCGGTGCGGCTCACAAATCCGAGGGCGGGATTGAAGTTGGCCTCCACCTGTTTGATGTTGAATCCACCGCGCCATCCCGCGTTGTTCGGCATGCGGATTCCCAAACCGAAAGCCGAACTCTCGCCCTCGCGCCCCGTGGTGTCGGATTGCTGAATCCACGCGTCGGCTTCAAGAACGCGCCCGCCTCCGACGCGGGTATTCAGATAACGGAAGTCGAAACCGACCAGGGAGTTGTCGAGGTTGGAGTTTGGATCGCCGGCTGTGACGATCATGCCCAGGCTCGATTCGGCAAGCACGTTCGCCGAAACCCGCCCCACGAACACATTGCTTGCCTCTACCGGCCCGAACGCGTCCTGTCGAACCGCCAGCGCGCCGATGTTCAAACGTCCGATCCTGCCGCTCAGCTTGCCTCCGGATGAAAGGTCCACGGGAAGGCCTGCCGGGCTCAACCCCAGGCGGCGGGAGAAAAACGGCCGCCCGTTGTTGTCGCTGGAGGTTGAACCGGCCTGCGACGTTTCAGTGCCGATTCTTCCGAACTCGAAAAGGTCGGCGTCGTTCAGAAAGAAATCGCGCTTCTCGGGAAAGAACAGGTTGAAGCGCGTGAGGTTGACCTGCCGGTCGTCCACTTCGCTGGCCGAAAAGTCGGTGTTGAGAGTCAGCGAAGCGTTAAGCGACGGCGTGAGCCGGTAGAAGACGTCAAGGGATGGTTCCAGGTTGGAGTCCGTCATCGGCGACGTGAAAGCCTTCAAGTGGTTGATCGACACTGAAGGCACGATGTCGAGCCCGTACCCCTGATCCATTCCCTCGAAGCCGGTCGCCAGTCCCAGGATGCTGGGGTTGTAGCTGCGGTTGCGGGAAACCCAGGCCACCTCTTCGCCCCGGCGGCGAATTCCCCGCCCGAAGTTGAACCCCCATGTGTCGATTGCCGGATCGAAGGGCAGAGTCTTGAATGGGATTTCCAACTCGGCTATCCATCCGCTCTCGAAGATCGAGGCGGCCACGTCCCATATCACCGTCCACTCGCTCTGAAAGGAACTGATGTTCTCGTAAAGCGCATCGTGTCTGACGCCATTGGCGTTGGTCTCGAATCGGTAGCCTCCGCGTCCGGTGTTGAACGGGTCGAGGATGACGACCAACCGATCGTCGTCTCCCAGACCCTGACCGTGCCTCATCGTCGGCGCGGCGACCCGTTCCGGTTCGCTGTCGTACATGCGCGCACCAATGTAGAGCGCATCGTCGTCATAAAGCAGGTACACTTCAGTGACTTCGGAAGGCTCGGCGCCGTCGCCTGGACGAATCTGGTGGAAATCGTCGATGACTTCGGCCGCGTTCCAGACCGCATCGTCCAACCGCCCATCGATTACGGGCGGTGTATCGACACGCACGACGCGCACGACCTTGGTGGAATCACTCTCGACAGGTGGGTTCTGCGCCGAAACGGCGCCTGAGAACACGAACGTCAGATAGACATAGAGCAGGCAACGGTTCACTGGCATCGGAGTATTATATGGCGAAAGATCGTGGCTGCGCCCGCCCGGCCCGCCGTCGCATTCACCCGGGATCCGGCCTCACCGGCCCTTCCCCGGGCGGCAGGCGACTCTTTGATTGCGTTCCGTCTCGACCTGTTGTTTGATTTGCAGATGACTGGGTCATCGGCAAATGGGAGGTTTTTCATGAAAGCCAATAGAGTTCTGTCGTGGGCCACCGCCGCCTTCTGCATCCTGGGTGTCGTGCCATTGGCCGCGAGCGCACAGTTCGGGGCCGGTTATGGACCCCCGCTGGTCACCGTTCCACCGCCAATGGAGTTCGAAACCTCGGAAGTACACTACGCCTACCTGCTGGAACAGGCCAACCGCGGGACGACGCACACGATCGAGTCCGTGCCGCGGTGGGACGGTCTCTGGCAGACCGCCGGCAACACGTCCATGAACAGTTTTGTGGACGCCCCGGGGTTCAGCGGGCAAGTCCGTGAAGGTGTTCTGACGCCGGCCTACGACGCGGCTTACAAGGAACGCTGGCGCCAACAAACCGAGATGGGCCAGGTGCAGTATGACCGCCTCACGCATTGCGAGCCGCCGGGTTATCCCCGTTTCCTGCTGGAACCCTACACGCACGAGTTCATCAACCTGCCGCACCAGTCGTACCAGATCAACGATTTCGACAGCTCCGTTCGCCGCATCTATATCGGTGAAGAGCACAAGAACCTCACGGGCACCCACTCCTGGTTTGGGGACATCGTCGGGTTCTGGGACGGCGACAGGCTCGTCACCCATACGGTCGACCTGCTGCCGGTCGATTTCACGCGCTGGGCGCCGATGACGAGCAACCAGTTCGAGTCGGTCGAGGTGTGGGAGATGCACAGCTACCCGGACGGTACGGAGAGGCTCGAGGTTCAGGTCACCTTTTACGACTCGCATGCATTCGTGAAGCCGGTAAATGCCGTCTACGCCTACAGGCGGGCGACGGTGCTCGAAGAAGCCGGACATCGCGTCCAGCACTGGGAGTGCGAATTGAGCAACAATGCCTACATGGACGCCAGCGGCGGGACGGATTACCGACTTCCCGGCGACGAAGGATACATCGACCCGCGCGGTTTCACGCTGTTCCCGGATCTGCCAGGACAGTCCCGCGACCCCATCTACAACACCACGCTGCCGGTCAACTAGCAGCCTGTGGTGGAACCCCGCGTCGCACCGAGAGCGGCGAGGCGGCCGGCTGACAAGGCGCGAGGAGGGAGCATATTCCCAATATGTGACCGACGAGCAACGCAGTTCAGGCGGAATGCATCGACGGTCGAATTCAGCGAGGGTTTCACCACAGGCTGCTTAAGACACGAGGAGACGATGATGAAAAGCTTGTACGTTCTGACGCTGGGCGCACTCGCCGTCGGGCTTGCGATGGCAACCGCGGTCCATGCCCACCATTCCTTTACTCAGTTCGACCGCGACACCGAGATGGTCCAAACCGGCACAGTCGTGCGCTGGGCGTTCAACAACCCGCATTCGTGGCTGTACCTGAACGTTGCGAACGACGACGGTTCCGAAACGCTGTGGAGTTTCGAGGGCTCCGGCCCCGTTTCGTTGATTGGCCGGGGTATCACCGGCGCCACGTTTGAGCCGGGTGACACGTTAACGTTCATGTATTGTCCGATGGTCGACGGGCGTCCTGGCGGTCATCTCGGATGGGCGCGGCTGGCAGACGACTCCTACATCAACCCGAGCGATGGTGGATGCAACGGGAACCAGGCCAACATCGATCAATGGAAGGAATGGATCGACCAGGGCTTCACGTCCAACACTGAAGCCACGGCCGCAACCCAATAGGGCTGAAAGCTCTCGGACACTCAACAGAATCCCGGAGCGGTCCGCGGCAAACAGAACACCCCACGGCTCACCCAACGAGTCCGGTTCAATTCTCGCGCGTGAACGGCACGAAGATGACGGGCAGGACGTCGGTAACGCCGATGCCGCCGCCGGGCGCCTTTTCGAGGACCTGAAGAGACTGCGATCGATTCTGCTCCCCAACCGGTACGACCAGTTTGCCGCCGGTTGCGAGTTGTTCGATCAGAGGTTGCGGGATCTGTTCGGGGGCCGCCGTCACAAGGATTGCGTCGAAAGGCGCGAACTCCGGCCATCCCCGATAGCCGTCGCCAACCCTGACCGTCACGTTGTCGTATCCGAGTCGTTGCAGGGTCTCGGCCGCCCTGCGGCCAAGCGGTTCAACAATCTCGATCGTGTAGACGTGTTCGACGATCTCGGCCAGAACCGCGGCCTGATATCCAGACCCGGTGCCTATTTCCAGAACGACGGATTCCGGTCCCACGCCGGCAAGATCCGTCATCAAGGCGACGATGTACGGCTGAGAAATGGTCTGCCCTTCCCCGATCGGAAGAGGCCGGTTTTCGTACGACCGCGATCGCACGTTTTCAGGGACGAATTCATGCCGCGGAACTGTTGCCATCGCCTCCATCACAGCGTCCGCGAGAGTGGCTTTGCCGGTATAAGACTGCGTTTCAAGAACATGGCGTTCGATCTCGTCGATGAGTACGGCGCGCTGTTCCTGGAACGAAGCCTGAGAAAATGCCGTAGATGCGGCAAGCGATACCGCCATGAGAATCCAGATCGCGATGCGAAAAGCGGACATACGTGTGGCCTCCGAAAGCTCGCGTAGGTTTAGCGTGAATCATTGTACCGTGACCGCCGCCGTGGGACGACCAGATACAGCGCGGCGCCGGAGGCGACCGTCAGCAGTGCCGCCAGCATCTCCCATGGATTCACCGTTGCGGCCAGCACCGCGAACAGCAACGTGAAAAGGACGAAGATAGCGGGCGCCCAAGGGTAGCCGGGCAACCCAAGGGCACGGCTTGGATTGCGTCGGGCCATCACAAATAGGGACACCACGGTCGTTGCCGTGCTCAATCCCAATGTGAATCCAAGATAGGAAAGTAGTTCACGCAATCCCGCGATCCACACCACGACCACGGCCAGCGTCCCCTGCAACATGATGGCGGCTACGGGCGTTTCGCCTTCGAACCGCAAGAAGGACGGGAACAATCCGTCATCGGCCATCTTGGCGTAGACCCTCGGACCGATCATGACCATTGCCGAAACCGACGTAAACAGTGCAAGCGCGACAACCGCTCGCACGGCTGAAGCCATGGCCGCGCCGCCAACGGTTTCCGCCGCGACCGCCGCAACGTCCTCCTGACCGGCTACGGCGCCCATTGACGGCGCCAGCACAAAGACGGCGTTCAGGACGAGATAGATCAGCATCGTCAGCCCCGTGCCCAGTAACAACGCGCGCGGGATCCGTTCGCGTGCCGAGGGCACCTCTCCGGCAAGATAGACCGCCGCGTTGAAGCCGGAATAGCTGAACGATATCCACATCAACGAAAGCGCAAACGTCGCGATCGAAAAGGGAGGAATCTCGTAAGCGCCGGTCGAGACCTCGGCAAGGCCCGACCAGGACGAAACGCCGAAGCCGAACACCGCAAAGGAACAGAATCCCAGGATCAGAATCAGCTTCAGCAAGACCGCGACGTTCTGCACCGCGGCGCCCTGACGAACCCCCAAGGCGTGCAGAATCACGGCGACGGCAATGGCGCCGGTTGCAACGAGATTGGTGGCGAGCGGTGTCGCGGCGCCCGGTATCGCATAGGCAGCGAAGGTCAACGCAGCGAATGCGATCGCGCCCGTGAATCCGGGAAGTAACGATATCCAGCCGGCGATGAATCCGGTGGCGGGGTGGAGGGCGCGACTCAGGTAAAGGTACTCGCCGCCCGATTCCGGTATCAGGCGCGCCAGGGCGCCGTAGCTCAACGCCCCACACAGAGCCAGGAGCCCTCCGATGAACCATGCGGCAATGACCCGGAGCGGCGACCCGAGGTCGCTCAAGGCAAGTCCCGAAGTCGCGAACACGCCGGCGCCGATCACGTTGGCCACAACCAGGGCGGTCAGCGTCCGGGAACCCAGGTTATTGCTCTTGCGCTCCATCGGATTCAGTTCGAACCCATCTTTACCCATCTGTCGGGTGACCGGCTGCAATTTTCTCCATATTGGCCTGGGAACGCGGGCATCTGATCAGCGACAATTAAAACTCCCGGCTCGGTAACGTTTTCAATAAGTCAATGCGATCATCGCTCTTTCCTTCGGCGGCGGAGATGATCCACAATACCCCCATGAAACGCGAGCCCATCCCGCAGGCATGGCGGGACGAATTCGACGCGGCGGCCGCACGGCCGTTCCACGTCCGCCTGCGGTACGCGTTCGTCCACACGTACAAGCCGGGGATGGATGACGAGCCCTACCGTTCCTGGGAGAGCACGGCGGACTACCGCCGCTGGTGTGCCGAGAACTTACCGCCCTGGCTGGGCTATGGGACCGATTAGCTACCCGCAGGTCGAGGAGCTACGAGACGCCCTGCAGCGGCACGGCGTCACCTACCTGTTCCTGGGCAAGACGGGAGCGATCCTCCACGGCTTTCCCGACACCACACAGGACGCCGACCTCTACGTGCAGAAGACGCCACGCAATGGGACCGCCGCGGTCCATGCCCTGCAGGACCTGGGCTTTAAACTGACACCCCAGCAGGCCGCCGAGATCCGGCGCGGCAAAGACTTCGTCCAGTTGAAGAACGGCCCGTTCGACGTTGACCTCGTCTTCGCGCCAGACGGCATCGAACGGTTCGAGGACGCGTGGCGTCGGGGAACGGAGATCAACGGGTGCCCCGTCTGTTCGATCGACGACATCATTGCGAGCAAGCAGGCCTCGAACCGCGCGAAGGACCGCGAAACCCTACCGCGTCTGCGGAGCTTCCGCGACTACCTCGGCGAACCGGGCCGCGACCGCCATCCGCGCCTCCCCGAACTGAAGGCCCCCGACCGGCGACGCGATCTCGGCTTCACGCGCTAGCCTGCCGGGCAGAGTCACGCGGATTCCCACAGCTGCTTGAAAACAGCCTCGGAGACTCGGCTTTTTCACAGTTACCACAGGCTCGGCGACGAGCTAAATATCAACCCATTTCAACGGCAGCGATCCACCTTAAGAACCGGGATTTTCTGTCCGAAGAATGGGGAGCCCCTCAGTTCGCATGGACCGTTGCCCTCGAAATCCGGCTTCGTTCGTCCGCGGGCGATTCGGCGAAACGAAATTTGGCGTTTGCCGTCGAATCTTCGTGACGACAGGCGCCACACATGACTGGAGCCTACAACGAGCCCGAGCTAGCCGAGACCGGCGATGCTCGAGAACTTACGCTTGGATTCGCTGGTGGCAAAAAAGATCGATGCTTGCAACCGTAAGTATTGGTTCGACGCCGATTGCTGCTAACCACGGTTAGCGGCCGCGCAAACGAGAAGACCCAGCCCCGAAGGAGACCCCGGGGCGGTCTCTTTTTTTCGCCGAGGGGCCGAAGCACAACAATAAGCTCGGCACAGTTCAAGAGGAGTTGTTTTGATAAACGTTACGGCCCCTTACTTCGAACTGCGGGTTGCAGTCCGGCGATTGTTGAAGAGCAAGGTTTTTCTCGTTGCTACCGCGGGGACACTAGCCCTTGGGCTCGGCGTCGCAGCCTCGTCGCTCACACTGATTCGCGGCGTCCTCCTCCGCCCATTGCCGTTTCCTGACGCCGACTCGATCGTATTGATTCACCACAGTGCGCTTCTTCGGCGCATGAACGTCGGACAGAGCTCTGGCCATGTCTTCTCTGCGTACGACGATGCGAACACGAAGCTTGTCGAACTCGCGGCGTATCGACGCCTGGTAGTCACGCTCACCGATGGTGATGAGCCGATGCAAATACCTGCCGGAATCGTGACGCCGAATTTCTTTACGGTCTTTCGTGTCGATCCTCAACTCGGGCGAACGTTTATACAAGGCCCTGAGAACGCGGGAACTGTTGTTATTAGTGATCGGTTGTGGAAAACGCGATATTCCGAAGACCCTGACATCGTCGGCAAGCAGATCCGAATCGGAAGTTCGTCGCGCCAAGTTGTCGGAGTGGCACCCCCAGAGCTTCAATTCCCCGACCGGGAGACCGGACTGTGGTACCCGATGAGGGATCCCCGTTCCAGTAACTCGCCGATAACCTTTCAATCATTCCGAATCCTCGCGCGCCTTTCAGACGCATCCGCGATCGATGAAGTTCGAAGCGCCCTTCAGGTCCGACTGGATGCACTTGCCGAATCGGTCGGCGGAGCTGATGCCGCCTTTCTTCGGGATCTTCGGGTGGTCCTGACGCCGCTCAAGCAAAGTCTATTAGGTAGCCTTGGCGAGGCCCTGTGGGTAGTGGCGCTTTCGCTTGTTCTACTCATTGTCGTTATCGCCGTGACTGTCGCTCACCTCTTTCTAAGGCGGTTTGCGGCATCGGAGCGGTCTATAGCTGTTCGTGAGGCGCTTGGGGCAAGCCATGCCGACATCAGGCGCTACTGGATTACCGAGGTGGCGGTCGTGGCGGCGCTCGGTGGGATCGGGGGGGCGCTAATCACCGGACTTCTCCTTGGGGTGAGATTCGGGTTCAGTCCCGCCGAGATTCCGCAGATCGAGGAGATTTCGCTTGACGTATTGTCGGCGGGATTCGTCGTTATCGGGCTTGCTGTTCTGATCTTCGTCGCTCTAGCGGCTTTCGAATTGGGCCGACGCGGATTTGGCAGTGTCAGGGCTGCGAGACTTGGTCGAACCGCACAGGCACGTCCCGCACGCCGTCGATGGGGGCGTCTCATGATCGGAGCGCACGTAACGATTTCCGTCTTGCTGCTTCTGTTTACCGTAAATGCGACTCGTAGCTTTGTTCAACTACTTCAAATCGACCTCGGCTTCGATGCAACGGACGTTTTCAGCTTCGACGTGGATCTGCCGGTGCAGGACTACTTGAGCTATCCGTCCGGAGAACTGTTCCAACGCCGGGTCCTTTCGCTTCTCGATGAAGAACCTGACATCGTCTCAGCAGGCGCGATAACGTATATACCTCTTACTCCGGTGCCTGATGAATACATGTTGCAAGTGTTCGCCGGAGAGCGCTCGGATGATCCGGGCGTCGCAAATTCCTCGGCGGCGGCAACGATCTTTGTAGCGACCCCTTCTTATTTCGAGACGATGCGCATTCCATTGGTGGCCGGTCGGGTGTTTGAGTCGGCCGATATCGGAGCGGGCGCTGTCCCGGCGCTGATCGACAAGAGCCTTGCAGAGCGGTTCGTTGGTACTCCGGAGAACGCAATAGGCCTCTCGCTCCACGATGAGACGGGATTGGTGAGCGCCACTGTAGTCGGTATCGTTGGCGACACTGTCGGCAGGCAACTGTCGTTCGATCCGCAGGACGCGATATATCTCCCTCTCCTGGAAACCAGTGTTGAGAATGACAACCTGTTCTCGACGACCTACCTGACTACCGTAGTTCGTGTCGATCCCGTGATGGGCTCGAACCGCAGCCTTTCGGAGCGCGTTCAAGCGACGGTGTCGGCGGTTGATTCACAACTAGCGAGTGTCAGTGTTACGCCCGTCATTGAATACGTTGATCGACACACTGCAAACGCGCGGCTTGCCACGCTCCTTCTGAGTATCTGTGCAGGAATGTCCATTCTTCTCACGGCGGGCGGCATCTACGCCATAATCGCCGTGGGTGTCGCTGAGCGTGGGGCGGAATTGGCACTGCGGGTTGCCCTGGGAGCCCGTACAGTAGATATTTATCGGCTTGTGGCTCGCGAATTGGGGGCCGTCGTGGTGCCAGGCTTGGCGCTTGGCGCGCTCGGATATCTGTTTCTCGAACGATATCTTTCCAACGTGCTCCTCGGTGCCGCGCCGATCGATCTCGCAATGCTCTTACTGGTCTTGGTGGTAATCCTGAGCGTGGCGGCCGCGGCCTGCGTACCAGCTCTGATGCAGATTCGCCACGTTGAGCCGGGGCGTCTTCTCACGCTGAGCTAACCCGCCGTGTCACCAGTCGAAGTTTCAGCGCCATTTTGGCTCCGGGAATCGTCTGCTGCGGAGTGATGGTGCGTGACGGGGCGTCTGAGGCCGAAGCGAGGCGTTTTCGAAGACGTGCGATGCGCTTTTCCGGGTTCGTAACCTCTTGGTCCGGCGGAATCAGGCGCACCTCGGCCGGAGTGAGGAAACCAATGGAGTTTGGGCGAGGAGCGTCGCCGTCAACCGCGGAGCGGGATGGATTGCAGGTTGCGAAGGAACGCGGCGAATGCGATCGCGCCTGTAAACCCGGGAAGTAACGAAATCCAGCCGGCGATGAATCCGGTGGCGGGGTGCAGGGCGCGACTCAGGTACAGGTACTCGCCGCCCGATTCCGGTATCAGGCGCGCCAGGGCGCCGTAGCTCAACGCCCCACACAGAGCCAGGAGCCCTCCAATAAACCATGCGGCAATGACCCGGAGTGGCGACCCGAGGTCGCTCAAGGCAAGTCCCGAAGTCGCAAACACGCCGGCGCCGATCACGTTGGCCACAACCAGGGCGGTCAGCGTCCGGGAACCCAGGTTATTGCTCTTGCGCTCCATCGGATTCAGTTCGAACCCATCTTTACCCATCTGTCGGGTGACCGGCTGCAATTTTCGCCAGTGCGGTCATTTCAGTGGGATGGTTTCGTCGTGGACGCGCGTGAATAACTCGATGACGTGGAGGTTTTTCGTGGACAGTGATAACGGGTGCGGGACGGCGCGTTCAACGGCGCGTTCAACGGCGCGTGCCTCGCGCCGGATCAAGCGCGGGGCCTGAAGGTTTCTGACTGAAACGAAAGATCACGCGGACGGTGTGGGGGTGGCACAGGGAAAAAGGTGCGGGCAAGGCGCGCGTCGCGCGCCCAAAAGACGCCTGCGCTTCCAGCGGCGCCTTATTCGGAAGCCACGCGGTCCGGATCTATTCTCGCGCTAACGGTTGGTCGACTCTCTCGCGCTACTGGTTGATCAACGCGTCGAACTGTTCCGAATCGCGCTCGTTGTCGCCGCAGAAGTATTCGTGGATCTCTCCGCCTTCGGACTCGTCGTAGTTCACGATCTGCCACGGGATCGTCCATCCGCCCGACCACGTGCCGGTGTATGCGCCCTTGTCGTCGATGGTCACCTCGTACCGCATCGTGTTGTAATCGAGCCTTGTGAAGCGCTCGATCAGGTGCAGGTAGCGGGTGTGGGGCAGGCCGCCGCGGATCATCCAGAACCGTTCGTTGAAACCGACGGTGTCGACCACCAGCGTCTCGCCTTCCCACCAACCGATGGAATTTCCGAAATAGCTGGGGATGATTTCGTCCTCGGGAGGATGCTCGCGGCCCGGCTCCATGGCAATACGGCGCCAGTCGCGGTTTTCGCCGGATATCAGGAAGATGCGGTTCATTTCAGGCTGGTCGACGATGTTGAGCCCATTGGGCACGGTGAAGAAGCGCATGCCTCCCGCGGGAAAGCAGCGGGCGTGCGGATCGTCCAGTCCGTTTCGGGACCGGCGGTATTCGTAGAGGTCTCGTGCCCAGTCCTGGAACGGAATTTCCTCGAACAGAAGATTGGTCTCCAGACTCGTACCGGTACGCCCGAAAACCGAACCTCTCATGACGTTCCAGAATCCCTTCTCTCCAGGCGTGGCGTCCAGGTTCACCCGTCCGTCGGACCAGTATGGGGTTGGCGCCGACGGCGGTGCGGGCGCGTCTCCACGTCCCCCGCGGCCTCTTTGCCCAGCCTCGAGGGATTCGACCGATCCCAGCAAAATCAGGGCCAGCCCTGCCAGTACGGTCATTCCTACCCATTTGTGGCTTCTCAAACTCCGCACGATACTCCTCCTCGTCTCTGCCAATCCGTGTCGCCAGGCTTCGATATAACCCAAGAGCGTGACGTCAACCCTAGGGCGTGACGTCCTCGCTCGACCCCGCCCCCAGACGGACGCCCGTGCTCGCCATGACCACCGACCGGGCGTTGGCATGGGGGTCTCCGGTCCTGGCCCGTGTGCCTTCCACGTGCACCATGTCACCCATCTTCATGGTGTTGCGCCTCCAGCCGTTTCTCTGGATCACGGCCGGCGCGCCCATTTCGAGTGCCCAGTTCTCGACCCGTCCCGTCTCCTCGTTCCGCACGTCAATGTAAAAATAGACGTGCGGATTCATCCATTCGATCTTGGTGACTGCCCCGGTCAGACTGACCGGCTGATTACTGTCGTATTGCGCCGAAAACGAATGGTGCGCTCCGGACGATACCGCGAGCACCGTGACAACCATCGCCAATACGACAACCAAGGACGCGCATTTCAAATATTTCATCGCCAACATCTCCCATCGAACAATCGTGTTATCCGAACGCGGGCTAATAGTCCCGGTCGCGAATAATCTCAAACGGGGCCGTCGCGTCGCCGCAATTCCAGGTACCCGACACGGTCCGCCGGTCCGAACCCAGCCTGTCGATCGTACCGTTGACGACGCAGCGTGCTTCCTGTCCGGACAAGTCTTCGAAATCCAGCTCGAAGTACACCGACCAGTCCGCGGAAACGAGTCTGGCGTTTTGAACCTCGGCGTGCTCGAAGCCTGGATTCACAATCCCGGTGATCGTACTTCCGTCCCAATCCATGATCACCGTGATATCCCTCTCGCTGGCGCCCTCGCCCATCGTCCCGTGCCATGAACCGACCACCGGATGTCCTTCCTGCGCCGCCAGCGCGGCGGCAAACGACAACGACAGCAAACCTGCCGACAGACAGAACGACTTCAACTGCATCGACTTTCTCACTTCATCCTCACTTCTTACTCACTTCTTTCCGCTTCTTCCCTGTTCCCTGGCGGAACGCATCGGGTTCAGAACACGATTCTGCTCCAGAACGCCGCCCGACTGCAATGGCTTTGCTACCGCCGCCCAACCCGTGGCGCGGCGGCCCGGTCGCCCCACGGCTGCGGGCTATTCCGGCAGCGGTTCGTTACCGTCGAGAACGAACGTCAACAACTTTGGCACGGTTTCGCCCTGTCCGGCGCCGCCCATGAAGGACACGTACTGGCGCCCATCGAGCAGGTACGTGACCGGCGGCGCCATCCCTCCGGGCAAGCCGGATTCAATTTCAAGCAGTAGTTCGCCCCCATCCGCCGTGTAGGCCAACAGCCGCCCGTCGTTTATGACCTGGAACACGAGGTTTCCCGCGGTCGTCAGCGTTCCGCCTCCGGAACGTCCCCCACCGGGCACGCTCCACCGTTCCTCCTGCGCAACCGGGTCCCATGCCAGCAGCACGTCCCCAACCCTGTCCGGCCCAATCGAATCGGGAACGCGGGGGTTTGCCAGGAGTTCCGGATCGCCGCGGCCTCTGCGCGGGACTCCGGTATTCATCCGGCTCGGGTCGAAATCGAACGCGGGATCAACCGCAAACGTCCGGCTTCCCCCCAGTGACGCGGGGATATAGACCAGACCCGTGTTCGGATTGAACGACATCGGCGCCCAATTGTGGGCGCCGCCGTTGGAAGGAAATATCGTGGCGGCCCCGCCGTTGTGGTCGTAATGGGCGTCGGGATTGACGATCGGGCGCCCCGTTTCCGGATCGATGCCGCTGGCCCAGTTGATCCGGGCAAACGGTTCGGCGGTGATGAACGCTCCGGTCACGCGGTCAAGAACGTAGTAGAAGCCGTTCTTGTTGGCCTGCATGAGCACGCGCCGCTCACGCCCGTCAATCGTCAGGTCGGCAAGAACAAAGCCCTGTACGCTGTCGTAATCCCAGGAGTCGCCGGGTGTGTTCTGGTAATACCATTCCAGTTCCCCGGTGTCGGCGTTGACGGCCACGATCGAGCAGACGTAAAGGTTGTCCATCCCTTCGGACTGGCGCAACGACTCCGGCCACGGGCCGCCGTTGCCGGTACCGACAAAGACCAGGTTGGTTTCGGGATCGTACGCGATGCTGTCCCAAACCGAACCCCCGCCGCCGAACCTCCACCACTCGCCGTCCCATGTTTGGGCTGCCGCCCGCATCGCCTCGCTTTCGAACGGCAACGAGGGATCTCCGGGCACCGTGTGGAACGTCCAGGCAAATTCTCCCGTGTTCGCATCGAAAGCCGAAAAGAAGCCCCGCGTCGGAAATTCTCCGCCCGCAACGCCGATGATGACCTTTCCGTTTGCGATGCGAGGCGCCATCGTGAGCGTGTAGTTGTCTTGCGAATACGCCACGCGCGCTTCCCATACCGGTCGTCCCGTCTCCGCATCCAGCGCCTGTAGCCTTCCATCGAGAACCGGCGCGATGATCATGCCGTTATACAGCGCGACCCCGCGCTGCACGACGCCACAGCAGACCTTTGAACGCACCGTATCCTGGTTGACTTCGGGGTCCCAGCGCCAGAGTTCCTCGCCGGTGCGGGCATCGACCGCAAAGACGATGCTCCAGTTGGTGATTCCGTACAGGGCGCCATTCCAGACCAGAGGGGTGGCTTCCTGGGGTCCGCCGCCCGTCCCCACGTCATAGGACCATGTGAGTCCAAGCCGGTCCACATTGCCGGCGTCGATCCGATCGAGGCGGCTATAGCGGGTCTCTTCGGGGTCGAGGCCGTAACTCAGCCATTCTTCCCCCGTCGCGCCCGCATCCCTGAGCGCCTGATCATCGATCGTCTGGGCCTGCCGGCCGCTGGCGACCCAGGGAATCAGGGTCAGTCCCATCAGTAACCAGAGCGCCACTCGCGCCTGGCGTGGTCGAATACCGGTTTGCATCATGGGTCAATCAGACTACAGGAGGCGTTCAAGGTCAACACGCGCGTCGAGATCGCGCGGTCATAGACCGCGCCTACAGTCGGATTGGGAGATCATTCCGTGACTGCGCGTCAACCCGAAGTTCGAGCTTGCCCTTTAACGGTCTGATTTTTTTGATCTGAATGTTTTCGCCGCCGTTGCCGTCCCGATCGATTGTCCCACCGCACCTGCTTGGGATAGAGTTTCGGGTATCGGCAAGGAAGACGAAGAGGAGAGGCACAATGCACATGCGTCGATTCGCAAGCATCATCCTGTGTGCCGCGGTTCTTGCGGCCGCGGCGGGGGAAGCCTTGGCCCAACCGCGGGCAGCGCGGGAACGGGACCTGTTGTATGTCGCGGTTCCCAACAGGGCGGGCGGCACAGAGTTTATGGGGGACTATGGAGGCGTCGGCATCCTCGTCTTCGACGTGCGCAGCGACTATCGATTCGTCAAGCGGATTCCGACCTGGGATTATCCCGCGAGCGTGGAACCTGAGGCGATGCGCGGAATCGAAGTCAGCATTCCGGCCGGTCTGTTGTACATCGCCACACGCACGCGCCTGGCGGCGTTCAGCCTGACCACCGACAAGATGGTCTGGGAGCAGACCTACGACGGGCAGTGCTGCGACCGACTGTCCGTATCGCCGGATGGCACGACGATATATGCCCCCGGGGACGGCAACGCGACCTGGTACGTCATCGACGCGGCGACGGGCGACTTGATCGCCACTGTGGCGACGCCCGAGAGCAATGGCGCCCACAACACGATATGGGCTCTCGATGGTTCGCGAGTCTTCATGTCGGGACAGCAATCGCCGATCTTATCGGTCGCCGACCCCGCGACGCACACAGTCGTTCAAACCATCGGCCCCTTCAGCAACGTCGTCCGCCCGTTCACGATCAACGGCCGGGGCACACACCTCTTTGCCAACGTGAACGACCTGCTCGGCTTCGAAGTGGCCGACCTGGAAACCGGAGAGATGATCCATCGCGTGGAAGTGGAAGGATATGGGTGGAGCCGCAACCGCAGGCTCCCGCATCAGGTTCCGAGTCATGGCATTGCGCTGTCGCCGGACGAAACGGAACTCTGGGTGGTTGACGGGGTCAACCGCTACGTCCACGTGTTCGACGCCACGGCGATGCCTCCCGAGCAAATGATGAGCATCCCGACGCGGGACGTTCCGGCATGGCTCACCTTCGGCCTGGACGGAGAATTCGTCTACCCATCGTCGGGCGACGTGATCGACGCCGCCACAAAGGAGATCGTTGCCGGGTTGACCGACGAGTTCGGCAATACGGTGCGAAGTGAGAAGATGATCGAAGTCCTGTTCGAGGATGGCCAACCGGTTCGCACCGTCGATCAGTTCGGTATCGGCATGGTACGCGATTGAAAGAGTTCGGAGACGTCCGCAGAGGGAGGCGTCGCCGGATCCGCTGCCCGTTGTCATGAAATTTGTCGTGGAAAAACATGCGGGATCCAATGGACAATGATCGACAGAGGACGCGCGGACGGCGCGCCCGTGACGGGCACGCCAAGAACTCACAAAGGGTAAGCAATGCATAAACGTGGTCGGTCGGGAAGAACAATGGCCTTTTTCGCGATGACGGCCATGACGGCGATGCTGGTTCCCGGCATCGCGCTGGGCCAGATCGACCTTTCCGGGGAGTGGGCCCAGATCGATCATGAAGATGAGCTTCCCAGAGGGATCGGGCCGTTGCTGGGCGACTTTACGGGCATCCCCCTCAACGAGGCGGGCCGGCTAAGGGCCGAAACGCACAGCCATTCGGAATGGGGGCTGCCCGAATTCCAGTGCCGGCCGCATCCGGCCTATTACCAGTGGCGCGCCGTTGGGGGCGTGCGGATTCTGAAGGAAGTGGATCCGGTCACCCGCGAACTGGCGGCCTACCATGTTCAATGGGTACGCTCCCTCGACCGCCCCATCTACATGGACGGACGCCCGCATCCACCGGCTAACGCGCCGCATTCCTGGTCGGGTTTTTCGACGGGCCGATGGGAGGGAGACGTCCTGGTCGTCACCACCACACATTTGAAGGAGAGCTATCTTCGGCGCAATGGCCCGACCGCGAGCGATCGGGCCGTGATGACCGAATACATCATGCGGGACGGCGAGTACCTGACCGTCGTGGTCATTGTCGACGATCCAATCTACCTTGAAGAACCCTTGATTCAGTCGGTCAGCTACGAGTTGGACACCGGGGCGACGCTGGACCTCTTCCCGTGCACGATTATCGAAGAGAACGCCACCACGGTCGTTCCCCACTTCTTTCCGGGCGAAAATCCCTACCTGTCCGAGTTCGCGGACGAGTACGGCCTGCCGTACGAGGGCACGCGGGGCGGCGCCGAAACGTTGTATCCGGAATATCGATCCACGATAGGAAACAACACTGGAAACGAAACCAATTGAATCCCAGGCAACTGACAACGTTCCTTTGCGTCTTGTGCCTCGGCCCGTGGGCCGTATTCGGTGCGCCGGTTGTGCAGAATCCGGCGGACGAGGGCCAGATCCAGATACTTCCCGTTCAGGGAAACGTCTATATGCTGGTCGGCGCGGGCGGCAACATCGCGGTTTCGGTTGGCCGGGACGGAGTGCTGGTAGTCGACACGGGATCGCCGGACATGAGCGCCAGAGTGCTTCAGACGATCCAGGAACTTGCACGGGCCGTCACGGCGCCCACCGTACCCGTAACCCCCTGCGTGGGTGTGGGCTGCGGCGAGTTTCGCAATCCATACGGGCTGTCGAGCCCGCGGATCAACGCGACCATCGGCTCACCGGCGCCGCCGAAGCCGATTCGCTACATCCTGAATACGAGCCTGAAACCGGAACACACGGGAGGCAACGAAACGCTCGCGCTGGGGGGCCGGACGTTTCTGGGCGGCAACGTGGCAAGCAGCCTCGAGGAAGCCGTCCCCTCGACGATCCTGGCCCATGAAAACGTCTTGAACCGCATGCTGGACCAGACCGAAGGCCCGAATCCCCCTTCCTTCGATGCACTGCCGTCGGAAACCTACTACCTGGAGACACACAAGCTCAGCCAGTTTTTCAATGGCGAGGGGATCCAGCTTTTCCATCAACCCGGGGCGATTACAGACGGCGACAGCATCGTTTTCTTCCGCTACTCCGACGTGATTGTCGCGGGCGACATCTTTTCGACGACGACCTATCCCAGGATCGATCTGGAGATGGGCGGCGGCGTTCAGGGCGTGATCGACGGGCTCAACTTCATTCTAGGTCTCGCCTTTCCCGAATTCAGGTCGCAGGGCGGGACAATGATCATCCCCGGACACGGACGGCTCTCCGATACCGGAGACGTCGCGATCTATCGCAACATGGTGTCGGTCGTCCGCGACCGGATTCAAAGGATGATCGACGACGGCATGTCGCTGGCCGAGATACAGGCTGCCAGACCCACATTGGACTACGACGGCCGTTATGGTTCGGACGCGGGCTGGACCGGTGCAATGTTCGTTGAGGCGGTGTACCGAAGCCTCAACCCGTAAGACAGGTCTCGCGAGGGCTTGGACAATCCCTCCGGGAAGGAGTCGACGATGAATCGAAACATACTGATGGCCGGAGCCGTCATCCTGATTTGTGGCGCCACGTTGGCAGCGCACCACTCGCTGGTGGCGACCTACGACTACGACAAGGACGCCGAAATCGAAGGAAAGTTGGCGCGGTTCCTGTTCCGGAATCCGCACTCTTTCGTCCACATCGAGGCGCCCGACGAAAACGGCGTCATGCAGACATGGTCATTCGAGTGGGGCGGCGCCGGAGCGCTGACGCGCCAGGGCGTCAACCGCAACACGCTAAGAGTTGGAGATGTCGTCGTCATCACCGGACATCCGTCGCGTACCATCGATCAGGACCACCGGCTCAAAATGAACACGCTGCACCGGACCTCGGATGGATTCGGTTGGGGCACGCGGCCCGGCGAGGTTGTGGAATAGGGCGGGTCCACTCGAACCTGCAGTTGAACCCGCTCAGCCGCTACAGTCAAACGTGACTTCATGGACCGCCGTGATGCCCTCGCCGTTCAGAAGCGAGGGCTCGAACCGGGACGCCGCAACCGTTTTTATCGCATCTTCGAGTTCGGGATTGAGGCTGTCGGGTACGGCCCGTCCGCTCTCCACACGCATGATCCGATCGATCGCCCCATCCGGCGAAACGACGACGAGAAATTCCGACACGCTGTCCAGACCCGCCGCACGAAGCTCATCGGTGCATCCCAACCGTCTTTCGGGAGGGATTTCAACGCGGTCGGGAGGCTGGAGCAGGCCGGCGTCGAGGCGTTGAATGACCTCCTCCATACTCTGGATCGTCCCGGCGATACGATCGCTTACGTTCAGCCGTTCATCCCGGTTCCCTGCCAGTCTGCGGACCTCGTCCGGGGTTTCGATCGGTTCAGCCGAGGCCGCCTCAAGGTCCCGTTCCGCGATCTGCAACTCCCGTCCGGCGACGGCCCGGCGTCCCCGCAGCGTTTGAACGTAATCCCGAAGGCTGTCCGAATTCTCGATAGGAGAAAATGCGGTGGACGAAGGCGGCGCCTGTGCCAGGGATGGCGTGACGCCGGCAACGAGGCAGATGGCCAGCAAGATTGGTAGCCGAGATCGATGCATATTGATTGGACACCGACTGCGGCCGATTGTTTCGTCTAATCGCATTCGATATTCACTTCGATATTCAAGGAAACATCCACGGGTCTTCCGTTGAGCGTGCCGGGTTCGAAGTCCCACTGCAGGACAGTTGAGGCCGCTGCGTCCACCATGTCCTGAGGGATGTTCCCCTCGTTGACGATACCCTGCACTTCGACGGTTCCGTCGCGCCTGACGACAGCATCCAAAACGAGTGTTTCGTCGATCCGGTTCAGGCGGGCCGAATCCGTGTATTCCGGTTGCGGGCGCGTACCCGCGATCCGTGGAGATACTACAATCGGTTCGCCGGTGGCGTCGGTGGGATCGGATCGGTCCTGCTGACCGAATCGTGCCCGCAACTCAACCAAGTTTTCGTATACCTGTTGCAGCACCCGTTCGAACTGTTCGGTATAGATACCATTCGTAAGGTCCTGCTGACGGCGGCGTGCCTCCAACTCGGCAAGTTGTACCTGTAACCGTTCCTGCCGCGCCCGTTCGATCTGTTCGCGGAGGCGGTTCGAGAATTCCTCCTGTAGCCGCGGGAGTTCCTCCTGAAGTCGCGGGAGTTCTTCTTCGTTCAAGAGTTGCGTGGCTTCCCGCAGCATTGCCTGTGCTCGCCTCATGGACTCCGCCGCATCGGACTCCGAACCTTGAACCTGAAGTGCAAACGCCCGCAACAGTTCCTCGCTTGCTCCGTCGTCGAAGTCGAAGTCAAACTCGAAATCAAGGTCAGTATCGGGGTCGAACTCGGGTTCGAATTCGTCGACACCAAAGTCATCGCCCTCCGGAAGGCGTGGCGGCGGCGGAGGTTCAGCCGGCGCTGGAGGTTCAGGTGGCGGCGGCACTGCGGGTGGCGCTGGAGGTTCAGACGGTGGCGGCGGCGCGGGCGGAGACGGAGGTTCGGCGGCCCGAGGTAGAAATTCGGGCGGCGGCGGTGGCGGCGGGGGTGTCAGTATAAAGGGTGGAAGATCCTCAAAGGCGAGGGGCGGTAGTTCGGCTTCGGTAATCTCGATCGTCGACAAAACGCCAACCAAGGCGATGCCAATCAGCAATGCTGCCAGCACGTAAATGGGTTTTGGTTTAGACATCGGTTTAGACATCGGTTTATACCTCGGGTCCATAAGTCGGTTTATCCGTGCGGTCAGACCGCGTCGTTCGGCCATCGCCAGACTCTGGACCCGGCACGGCCCCGCTTCCCTGGCAATACCCAGAAGCGCTTCGGCATAGGTCTTGGGGTCCGATCGGGCCGCCCTGTCGTCGGCGGCGCCTTCGGCAAGGGTCCGCAGGCGCCATCCCAGCCACCACCCGAACGGATTCAGCCAGTAGACCGTTCGCGTGAGCGAGGCGACGAATGTCGTGGCGAAGTCCCAGCGGGTCACGTGAGCGTGCTCGTGATCGAGTGCCGCGGTGAGTTTCCGGGTCTCCCAGGACCGGAAACCCGCGGGAAGAAGTACCGCTGGCCGGAGCCAACCGAAGGTCATCGGCACGGCGACGTGTTCGGAATACAAGTAGCGGACGTTCGCTTTCTGTCCTGGAAGCTCATTGCGGTCAATCGATCTGGCGGAGCGCACCAGGCGGATCCCAAGGCTGTATCCGATCGCGATACGCGTTCCAAGCAGGAGTGCGATCGCCAGATACATCCATTCCAATCCCGGGAGCGGCATTCCCGGATCGACCGGACTGGCTCGTACCGATAGAACTGGCGGGACGTCAACGGCTGTGGGTGGCGCCTTGAATGGCGCCTCCGATACGCGGGTCGCTTCAAGTATCGGAAGCTCCATGTACGGCAGCGTGTGCACCAGCAGCGGCATTCCCAGCATGGCCACGAGCACCACCGTCCAGCAGATGTGGAGGAGCGCCGGGTCACGAACACGGAACGTGGCGAGCAGTGCCCCGACGATTGCGGCAAGCATCCATGTGCGGAGTGAGGACTCGATGAGAAGTTCGATCATCCTTTCTTGCTCCGCTTCGACTTTTTGACTTTCCTGGCCAGCCGTTTGAGTTGGTCCTTGTCGATGATCTCGTTTTCGACCATGCCAAGCAGCAGGCTCTCGACCGACCCGTGGCAGAAGCGGTCGACGATCTGGCGCACGGCCCGCATCGCCATGTTTTCTGGCGCCTCGACACCTTCGTATACGTAGGTCCGCCCATCGACCGCGTGTTTGAGGAAGCCCTTGTTTTCGAGGCGGCGAAGCACGGTGCGCACGGTCGAGTCTTTCATGGGCCATTCATCGGCAAGGCCACCGCGGACTTCCTCGGAGGTGGACGCACCCCGGGACCAGATGAAATCCATGAGCAAGTGTTCGAGCTTGCTGAGGCGGTCGGATGCAGGACTGTTACGTGTCATAGCGCTACAAAATGTAACACAACCTTCAGGTGGCAACCAAAAAGAAAATATCGAAGCGTTAGTGGCGATGAAGCACCCTCATCGGATCGACAAAAAAGTGTGCAGTATTCGATTGCCAATGACAGTCTGGACCAAAGCTATGGCCCGGACCGGTTGGACCCCGCCGCGGCCTGAACCTTCCGCTCTGCGCGCGACGCAGGTGGATTGGCCTGTGGACCGTGCCGCCTAGTCGGTGCGACCCCGAACCGATTTTGCGATCGAGCACCCTCTGTGAAGTGCGGAGGTGCAGAAAATCGATTGTTATTTCGACACAATACCCTATAAATTATACATCTCAATAACCTATAAATCGTTCAGCGCTAAACCCTATGATTCGTATAGCGCATAACTTTGGAAAGAGTTGTTCGTAATGGCAGATCCGAAGGAAAAACTGGCCGACTCTCTTGCAACCTTGCAAGAGTTGCAGGGGCAAGGCATCGTCGCAATCAGGTCCGGTGATCTGAGCCGAACCCATCGCGAACGCCTTGTCAGGAACGGCTTTCTCAAGGAAGTCATCAAGGGTTGGTACATGCCTTCGCGCCCGGATGAAGCGCCGGGGGACAGTACGACTTGGTATGCCTCGTTCTGGGACTTCTGCGCTGCCTATCTCTCTGCCCGGTTTGGCCAGAACTGGTGTCTGTCGCCCGAGCAGTCGCTCTTGCTCCATGTCGGCAACCGGACGGTGCCGGTTCAGTTGCTTGTGCGCACGCCGAAAGGCGGGAACAAGCCGACGGCGTTGCCGCACCGGACATCTCTTTTCGATGTGCGCTACCCGATGCCGAAGGAGAGCGAGATCATCGAACGTGACGGCTTGCGGCTGTATTCCGTAGCCGCCGCACTGGTGGCTGCGCCCGCGCGGTTTTTCCGGCGCGCGTCAACGGATGCGCGCGCGGCGATAGCAATCGTCAAGGATGCGTCGGACGTGCTTTCCCTTTTGCTCGAGGGCGGCCACAGCACGGTTGCCGGCCGTCTTGCCGGCGCGTTCCGCAACGCAGGGCGTGTGCGCATTGCCGATGAGATCGTCCGGACCATGCAGGCTGCCGGTTACACGATCCGTGAATCCGATCCGTTCGAAGACAAGTCGGGGATCATGATCTCCTTGCGTGAAGCATCACCCTATGTCAACCGCATGCGGCTGATGTGGGAAGCGATGCGGGCGCCGGTAGTGGATGTCTTTCCGAAAGCACCGAGAATCCGTGACAATGCGCAGGCATATCTCAAGTCCGTCGACGAAATCTATGTCAACGACGCCTATCACTCGCTGTCAATCGAGGGCTACAGGGTCAGTGCCGCGCTCATCGAACGGGTGCACAGCGGGGCATGGAATCCCGACGGGAATAAAGAGGACCGTGAGAATCGCAACGCGCTTGCTGCGCGCGGTTATTACGATGCGTTTGGCAGCGTCAAGGTGAGCGTCGAAAAAGTGCTCGCTGGCGAGAAAGCCGGCACCACCTGCCGCAGCGATCATTCAGAGTGGTACAGACAGCTCTTCGGGCCGAGTGTTGCCGCGGGCATCATTGAGCCTGCCGATCTGGCAGGCTATAGAAACGGCCCGGTCTTCATCAAACGTTCAATGCACGTGCCGCCCCCGAGAGAGGCCGTGCGCGATTGCATGCCCGCGCTCTTCGATCTGCTCGAAAGCGAGGCTGAAGGATCCGTGCGTGTCGTACTCGGGCATTTCATATTCGTCTATATCCATCCTTATTTCGATGGGAATGGCCGGATGGGGCGATTTCTGATGAATGTGATGCTGGCCTCTGGCGGTTATCCGTGGACGATTGTCCCTGTAGAACGGCGGGATGATTACATGACGGCACTGGAGGCAGCCAGTGTCGGACAGAACATCAATCCGTTCGCGGAATTCCTTGGCGAGCTGGTGCAGGCCGGCCTGCAAGGCGAGCCTGTCGCCGCGGTCCCGCGATCTTCGTGAAGCAAAGTATCCCTTTTTTGCCTTCCCCAGGTTTTGACTTCGATGGAATGCGGATGGGGATCAGAGGCACAATGGGATTACCCACGAAAAACGCCGCAGTGTGTACCAATTTGGAGTTCCGGAGAGCGTTCACCATCACCGGAATCGGTGTTCATGATGGCCGGAACTTGCGTTCATGATCGTCGGAATACGCAAGGTGGTCCGTATCTTCCGGAGAGATGAACAGATGAAGGGTAACGAACCCGCCCTTCGCCGTTGCCACGTCCAGTCTGAGTTCGACGTTCGGAAAGATAAGCTTCACCGACCCCAATCGGACGTTCTTCTTGTACGCCACGACCTTCTCATAGGTTTCCGTGACGTAGTAGTCGGTAACCGCGATGGCTTCGATGGTGAGCGTCGCCGGTTCAAGGGCCGACAGGTAGTCTGGCCACGCTGTCTGCCCCGTGAATTGATTGTTAATCGCCGTACCCGGCGCATGAATATGAGGCTCCCACCGGTGCTATTCCGATCCTCGGCTGATCATGTTTACCATTGTTACTCGTCATTCTTCATGTGGGAGCTTACGACCGCTTAGAGCGACTCCGAGGCCGTAGAGCCGCTGATACCGCATTTGCGAAACGATGGGGTCCGGGTCCGCGTTGCGTGCGCGCCACACCAATCGCGACCATCGGCTTTCTTTCACCATGCAATTCCGAATCTCCGCTTCATAGCCGGCGTTCTCCCCCAAGGCTCGCCGGGCAGCCGATCGATAAGAGTCACAAACACCCGGCGAAATGACTCCGCTGTCGACTCTTCCGTCATAGCTTCCACCTGAGCGGCCGGCAGCAATGGGCGTATATCGAACAAGAAGCGCGGATTGGCCAGCTTGGCGAACATGCGCTCCTGGGCCTGTGCCCGGGAGATGGCCTGACCGGAAAGGTCCAGATACCGCCCGAATATCTTGACGATACGGTCGACATCTAGTCCTTCGAAGATCTCGAGCGCGTGCGCAAGGTCGTAGAGATCACGCCCCTTGTCGCGCTGCAACAGCGCGCGCAGCTTTGTCGCCAGCATTTCCTCGCGGAAGAATGTTGAAATGGTCGCCTCACCGGAGAACCAGGGATTCACGACCTCCAGCGGCAATGCCGTCGGTGCATCGAATGCTTCGATCTCGCGGGTATTGATCTCAAGTTTCAGCCGGATCGGTACGCCGCTGCCATCCTCGGGCTCCACCCGGAAACGAAACTTCGGCGCGACTTGGCGCTGATCAAACTGCGCCCGCCCCAGCCAGGGCTCCAGCACGACACGCAACCGATCGAGGATCGGACCGATCGGACCGACGGAAGTACGGATCAGATCGATATCTTCTGAATAGCGCAGCGGCGCCGGGAAATGCAGCTTGTTGAGCGCCGTCCCGCCGCGAAATCGCAGCGCTTCGCGCAGCATTTCGTCCGAGAAGATCTCGACCAATGCGCGGCTGATGATGAGGTCCTGTTCGACCTGTCGCTGGTCGGCCCAGGGAACGACATTGCCCCAAGCGACGATGTTCTGCGCCGGGATCATTCGTCGAGTTCCGGCACGCGCCTCACGATGACGCGCCATCGGGAATCGCGCTTCCGCGGTTCAGGCGCGAAGTCCGGGTCGTGCGCCTCCTGCCGGTCGAGTTCGGTCCAGGGCAGCGATCCTCGCAACTGCAACGCCGCCAGCATCGCGCCGGTAAGGGCGTCGTGGCCAAGATGCTCCAGCAGATGCCCTAGACGCTGCACAACCGGCCGCTCCACCTGCGCCGAAAGGGCGGCGAGTTGCTCGGGATCGATCTTCTGTCCGAGGTCGGAGAGGACCGTAACGACATTGTCGATGCCGCCCGACGCCTGGGGATAACGCAACAAATCGAGAGCCGTCAGCGCGGCCGACGAGATCTTCATCGTGCCGGTATCGGTCTTGCGGCCCTCGATCCCTGTCGTCACCGCTCCCATATCCTTGCGGTAATAGAAAACGATCAGGTTGCGGCCGGCGCGGACCTTAGTAAGTCTCTTGGCCGAGATGACCTGAAACTCCATGACAGCCTGATGCGTCGCACCGTGCAACTCCGCGGCCTTGAGGAGCCCGACGTAATAGGAGTGGCCCTCATGGCGCATGAGCGCGTCGATATACCAGGCCGGTGGCGGCGCCCCCCAAGATCCAAATTGAGGTGGGACGACAACATAGAATCCCTGCCGCGGGTTGAGCAGCGCCTTGCGGCGCTGCAGCCGTTCGGCAGCATCCAGGAACGCACCACGTCCGACGCCGATCGCCTGCTCGGCCTCCTCGGCGGTGAATACCGTCCGGCCCGCGGAGAGCAGGCCGCTGACATAGCTTGACAGCGCGGATCGTCTGTCGTGAACCATGCCATATTGTCCGCTTTACAAGCGGAGTTTTCAACACGATTATCATACTTTCCCCAGATCAGATCGAAAACTCCGCCGAAGGCACGGATCGTGCGACATGATTTGTCAACCCAGAGGCCTTGCCCCGACTGCGCCGACCCACCCCGCAACCGACGACCCCAGGATATCCACCGGGGGTCGGGACGTATTCCCTGAAAGCCTGGAAAGGCTGCTATCCTAGTGATCGAGAGCAACGATGCATTTTGAACGTCGACACCTCTATTCCCTCTTGACCGTGTGTGGCGCCCTGCTCGCGATCGGACTGGCGACTCCCGTTGATGCCGGAGCCCAGCGTGGGCGCGGAGCGGCGCCGCCGGCCCAAGGCCGAGCCGGTGCGCCTTTCGACCTGACCGGATACTGGGTGTCGGTTGTGACAGAAGACTGGCGGTTCCGCATGGTGACTCCTCCCCGCGGCGACTTCAACGGAGTGCGGTTGACGCCGGAAGGCGTCGCGGCAGTCGAGAACTGGGATCCGGACCTAGACGAAGCCGAGGGCAACGAGTGCAAGGCGTATGGCGCGGCGGCGATCATGCGCGTGCCGGGCCGTCTGAACATTGCCTGGGAGAACGACGAGACGCTCAGGATCGATACCGACGCGGGAATGCAGACCCGCCGATTCCATTTCGAAGATGCTCCAGCGGAAAGCGATGAGCCCACTTGGCAGGGGCACTCAGTGGCCGAATGGGTATCGACCGGCGGGGGAGGCGCGAACCGTTTCGGCAAACTGACGGTCACCACCACAGGCATGCGTGCCGGATACCTGCGAAAAAACGGGGTGCCCTACAGCGAAGACGCCCGCCTGACTGAAACATATCGCATCCTCGACGCACCGAACGGGGACATCTGGCTGATGGTGCTGACCGTCGTCGACGACCCCCGGTACCTGAACGACCGGGCCGTGCCGACACCGCAACATTTTGTCACTTCAACCCAGTTCAAGAAGGAACCGGACGGTTCCGGATGGGACCCCCAACCCTGCTCCGCCAGATAGTCCGTTGCCAAGTCGCGTTCGTTACGCGCCAACCACTCGATCACCCTTGGATTCGGACTCGGTCTTGCCGCCTCTCACAGCACATTCGCGTCGACACGACAGGTCACGGCAGCAATCCGAGTGAATCGGTCGACTCCGATTCGATCGGTACGAACCAGCCCTTCACAGGACACGCGAGCAGAGTGTTCACCAGGCCCTGGTTCTTTGGTGGGTCGGCGACTGAGAGACGATATTCGCCTTTATCCACCCGTTCGATATCGAACGCCTGGCTCGATTCTGTCCTGTTTGCGAAACTCGGCCGGTATGACGATCTGACCCCTGGATGAAATTACAGTCTTCATTGTGGATAAGATAACGTCTTACTCAGAGATCATCAATTCAACGGAATGCAGGTTGTCGATAGCACATGATGGGTCCCGTCTGAAGAGGCGGGGCGGAAGACGTTGGCAATCGCCGGAAAGTAAAGAAATCTGGACCTTCGCCGCATGCCACATCATCTGGTCATTGAGGGGCCTGCATTCCGAGACTGTAGCGATAGTCGTGCGGTGATCGTGCAGTCATAGACTGCACCTACAGTGGGAGCGGGAGGGGGAGTCGGAGTGCGAGTCGGAGTCGGAGCAGGAGTGGGAGTGGGAGCGTGCGGGAATCGTGCAGTCATAGACTGCACCTACAGTCGGAGCGTGGGGATTTCCGGCCGGCGGACCATGACGATAAAGGAAATGATCGGGTCGGCGACTCCCGACGAGGGCTCCCGGATACACGAAGCGGAATCTCTCAACTCTTTGCCCAGAGGCGGGACAGGGGGTATAGTGCGGGCATGAAAAGACGAGACTTCCTGACAGGCTTGGCGGCGGCGCCTCTTGCGGCGGCGTCCTTGAATTCAACCTCAACGGCGGCAGCAGCAGTCGGAACGCAGCAGCGTATCGCGGGCCGTGCACCGATCAAACAGAGCGTCATGGGTTCGGTCTGGGGCGGCTCCGACCTGACCTTCGAGCAACGGTGCGAAGAGCTCCAGCGCATCGGATTTCTGGGCATGGATCTGACACGCGCGGAGCAGGCACCGATTCTTCGGGACCACGGTCTGACACCGACACTGATGACCGGTACCGGTACCGGATTTCAGGATGGCCTGATCCGGCGTGAACTGCACGACCAGTTTGAACCCGCGTTCATTGAAGGCATCGACATGTGCGCCGAGGTGGGATGCCCGAATCTGATCGCGCTACCCGGCGAGCGCCGCGGAATGCCCTACGACGAAGGCATGGCCAACGCGATCGCCATGTTCGATCGTGTCGCCGACTACGCCGAAGAAAGGGGCGTGATCCTCTGCATGGAGATCACCAACGCCAAGGTGGAATCCGACAACCGGACCGACCAGATCTTCAGCAGCCTCGACTGGGGACTCAATGTGTGCCGGGGGACGGGCTCTCCAAACGTGAAGATCGTCTTCGACATCTATCACGTTCAAATCACCGACGGAGACATCACCCGAAACCTGCGGGACAACATCGACATGATCTGCCACATCCACACGGCGGGCGTGCCGAGCCGCCAGGAAATCGACGATACCAACGAATTGAACTACCGTTTCCTCGCCAACGTCATCGCCGACCTGGGCTACACCGGATTCGTGGCGCACGAACATCGGCCCGGGCCAGGACGCGACGCGATCGAAAGCCTGGAGCAGGCTTTCGATATCATGAACGTGTAAACCCCATCGACGGGGGCGGCACCCGCCCGCTCGCTCCCGTCAACTCTTCCCCATCGCACCCACACCAGTGCCGCTACGGCGGCACGTTACTCAGTCCCCGCTTGCGTCGACTCTCAGCGGGCGAGTTCTTCAGCCAGATACGCGGCCACGTCCTGGATCTGCGCCGACGTCAACAGGTTTCCAAACGCGGGCATGGAGTTTCGACCGTTCGTAATCGTCGCGCGATTCGCCGCGGCGCCGGTTGCGCCCGCAAGCGAAATGCCCTCATGTCCCCCTTCGCCGCTATCTCCGTGGCAGAACGCGCAAGCCTCGATGTACACCTGCCGGCCCGCCAAGAGGTTGACGTTCTCGGGCTCACCGGGCACCTCGGCAGGCGGCGCGCCTCCCCGGCCTCCCGCGTTCGCCCCTGGGGCAGGGGCCGGTCCCATCGTGCCGTCGAGTGAGAACATCCAGACACTGTCGCCGCGCGGGCTTCCCGCAAACAGGTTGCCCGCCGAATAGACCACGACGTGCTGGGCGCCTTCATGCTCGAAGACACTGGCCGTGGCGTTCACTCCCGCGCCGGTCTGGAACTCCCAAAGCATTCTCCCGTCGCTTGAATCGAGCGCGGTAAAACGGCCGTCATTGCGACCGACAAACACCAAACCGCCGGCGGTGGTCACCGAACCGCTATAGCAGGTGTCGGACCAGCGCTGCCGCCAGACGATCCGGTTGGTCCGCATGTCCATGGCGGCGAAAATGCCGGTTGTGGGAATATCGATGCCGCTGAATGGCCCGCCCATCCGTGCCTCGCCCGGCACCGGATTCGCATCCACGGGGCGCGCGCCGATCGCCATGATTCGATCCACCGCGCAGACATACAAAATTCCGGTCTCCGGATCGTAAGACGACGGCGGCCAGTTGGCGCCGCGAGGCTTCATCACGACCGGGTCTTCCCAGAACGGCGTGAAGATCCGGCCTTGATTGACGAGTTCGTAGCCTTCGGGGGCGATGTCGATTTCCTGGGGGGAGAACGAATCGCCGACGGGGTAGGGTTGCGTCGCCGCCGTGAACTGACGCGGCTCCTGCGGAACCGGGCGCTCTTCAATGCCGACGAGCGGCTCGCCGGTGGTTCGGTCGAGGATATAGACCCATCCGGTTTTCCCGATTGCAGCCAGGCCCCGGCGCTCTTCGCCTTCGATGTCGATATCGAACAGAACGATGGGGTTCGCGCCGTCGTAGTCCCACAGGTCGTGGTGAACCGTCTGAAAATGCCAGCGGTACTCTCCGGTCGCCGCGTCCAGCGCAACGACCGACGCCGTGAACAGGTTGTCGCCCTCGCGGACCGAACCGTTGAAATCGGGGCTGGCGTTGGCCGTAAAGAAGTAGATCATTCCCAGATCGGGATCGACGGCGGGCGTCTGCCAGATAGCGCCACCGCCATACATCCACGCGTCGGTATCGGGCGGCCAGGTGTCGGATCCGAATTCGCCCGGCTCGGGAATCGTATAAAAAGTCCAAATCAGCGAACCGTCCTCGGCGTCGTAGGCCTTGATCCGCCCGCGAGTGGCCCGGTCGCCGCCTGCAAAACCCTGGATCACGAGGCCGTCGTAATACAGCGGCGCGGCGGTGATCGAAAAGCCTTCCTGCCAACGTTCGGCCTGCACCGCCCAAGCCAAGTCACCGGTCTGCTGATCGACGGCGACGAGCTTTCCGTCCAGTTGCCCGACGAATACCTTGCCGTCGCCCAGGGCGAGGCCACGACTCAACCAGCCGCAACAGACGCTGTCGATCGACTGATCCAGATGCGCCTGGTACTTCCACAGAATCCGGCCGGTTTCAACGCTCAACGCGAACACGTCGTTATCGCCAGTGACGATATAGACGACGCCTTCGTGGACGATGGGCTCGGCCTCCCCCGAATAACGAGCGCCGGCGCCGGAAGCATCCAGATGCGTCCGCCAGTCGGCCCGAAGCTCCGACACATTGCCGCGGTCGATCTGGGTTAGCGGCGAATATCGCTGGTTGAACAGGTTTCCGCCATTGGTCAGCCAGCCGTCGGTGGGAAGGACCGCCAGATCGTTCGCGGAAAATGCCGGCGCGTTGACGATCTCGACATCCGCGTTCGCCGCGATTTCGGCGGCATCCTGCGCCCGCATCCGATAGCCTGCCGCCAACACGGCGATCAGACTCAATACCAGCATCGAAAGCAAACGAAGCGTGGCGGTGCGAACGGAACTCCAACCGGTGGATTTCTTCACGATACTCTCCTCAAAAATGGGATGAACTCTCCGAACAATATAGAAATATAGAACAGATGACTTCAATCGCCATGTCTGACATATCATATGGGGTTTCGGACCAGGGTTCCGAATTTCAACAGGAGTCCATCGTCATGACGGTATCTCAAATTTGTCGCGTGCTGCGGATATTACCCGTTATCGCCATTCTCTCGATAACTGCCGTGGCAAGCTTCGCTCAACGCGGCGGGCTGCCCGTCGAACCGCTCGGCGACGGACCGTGGGAATTCGCCACCGCGGAACAGGGGATGCGTATCAAGGTCTCCATCGTCACGCGGGGTCTCTTCCATCCGTGGGACATGGCGTTCCTTCCCAACGGCGACATTCTGGTGACCGAACGCCGAGGTCAACTCAGAATCGTCCGGGACGGAATACTCGATCCGGATCCGATTCCCGGAGTTCCAACCATTCATGCCGTCCGCCTGTCCGGCTTGATGGACATCGAACTTCATCCGGAGTTCAGTGAAAACCAGTTCGTTTACCTGACCTATACCAAGAATCTCAATCCGGATCCGCTCGAAGTGGCCACGACCCTGGCCCGTGGACGCCTGGTTGACGACCGCCTTGTCGGCGTCGAAGACATCCTCGTCGCCGACTCCTGGCCCGGCAACGGCGGCTCCGCCTCGCGTATTGCGTTCGGACCCGACGGCTACCTCTACATGACCACGGGAGCATCGAACGGCAATGCCGCCCAGGATCCGTCGAACCTGCGGGGAAAGATCCTCCGCCTTGCCGACGACGGCAGTCCGGCCCCGGGCAATCCGTTCGAAGGCCGTGAAGGATACGCCCCGGAAGTCTATTCCATGGGTCACCGCAATTCGCTGGGTCTGGCGTTTCACCCCGTGACCGGCGAACCGTGGAACAGCGAAATGGGTCCGAACGGTGGAGACGAGGTCAACATCATCCAGCCGGGCGCCAACTACGGCTGGCCCGACATCAGCTTTGGACGTTCCTACGAGGGACCCTACCAATCGGCCCTTCCATGGCGCGAGGGCATCACGCTTCCCGTGTCCTACTTCGTACCGGGAATCTCACCCTCCGGGCTCTCGTTCTATACCGGCGACCGGATGCCTGCCTGGAACAGCAGCGTCTTTATCGGTGGACTGCGTGTGGGGCAGATTCAGGGAACCGGACGCCTGGTGCGATTGTTCTTCGACGAAAACGGAAACGAGCGCCGGAGGGAAACGCTGCTGACAGAATTGAGTCAGAGAATTCGCGACATCAAGGACGGCCCCGACGGATATCTCTACCTGTTGACCGAAGAGAACGACGCGGCATTGCTCAGGGTGGAGCCGGCACCCTAGGAGCCCGTGGTGAAACCCCTGCTGCATTCGACCGATGATGCATCCCGTCTGAACTGCGTTGCTCGTCGGTCACATATTGGGAATATGCTCCCTCCTCGCGCCTTGCCAGACGGGCGCCTCCCCGGTCTCGGTGCGACGCGGGGTTTCACCACGGGCTCCTAATGTCCTGCTCGATACCCTGCAGCGGTCTGACATCGGCTGAGGGCACGTGACAATTCCCCCCCTGATCATCCTGTTGGTCGGGATGGCGACGGTCATCGGCCTGATCATGGCCTTGCGCCTGAACGCGTTCTTCGCCCTGATCACGGCGGCTCTCGTCGTGAGTCTTCTCGCACCCGGCGAACTCTCCGAAAAGGTTGGCCGTGTGGCCACGGCTTTTGGATCGACCGCGGGCAGCATCGGCATCGTGATAGCGCTGGCGGCAGTGATCGGCATGTGCATGCTCGAAAGCCATGCCGCCGACCGGATCGTGCGTTGGTTTCTGACACTGTTCGGTGTCGGACGGGGCGATGTTGCCCTGCTGGCCAGCGGTTTCATCCTCTCGATTCCCGTCTTCTTCGACACCGTCTTTTATCTGCTGATTCCGCTCGCCCGATCCATGTTCCGCCGCACGGGAACGGGCTACGCCAAATACGTCATGGTGATCGCGGGCGGGGCCCTCGTGACACACGGACTGGTGCCCCCGACGCCGGGACCGCTGGTCAATGCTCAGAATCTGGGAGTCGATCTCGGAATTATGATGATGGTCGGCCTGATGGTGGCCCTGCCCGCCGCTGTTGTCGGAATAATCGCCGCGGGATGGATCAATGACCGCCTGGATATACCGATGCGGCCGCTGGGAGACACGGACACGGACTCGGACACCCAACCGCCGCCCGATGACGAACTCCCGGGCCTCGGCGTGTCGCTGCTTCCGATCATTCTGCCCGTCGTTCTGATTGCCAGCAACACGGTCGTGCAAGCCGTGGCGCCCGGAGGGGCGATCGGGGAATGGACCGCGATTCTCGGCAACCCGAACCTGGCGATGCTGGTTGCGGCAACTATCGCACTCGGGCTCTACGTCGCGCGGCGGCGGCCAAACTCGGAGCTGTTCAGACATCGGGTCGAAAGCTCGCTGATGAGCGGCGGGTTGATCATTCTGATCACATCGGGGGGCGGCGCTTTCGGCGCCATGCTTCAGGCCGCCGAAATAGGTCCGGCAATTCAGGGCATGTTCGGCGACGGGGCATCGTCTGGATTCGCGTTACTGATCGTTTCGTTTCTGATCGCGAGCCTGCTCAAGGTTGCCCAGGGATCGAGCACGGTCGCAATCATCACGACTTCGGCCATGCTGGGCTCGATGATCGCCCCCGAAAGCATGAGCTTCCATCCCGTGTACGTGGCGACGGCTATCGGAAGCGGTTCAATGGTGGGATCGTGGATGAACGACAGCGGATTCTGGATTGTTTCCCGAATGGGAGTCTTGACCGAGGCTGAAACGTTTCAGACCTGGACGGCGATCGCGGCGGTGGTTGGCTTCGCGGGCATGATTGCCACAATTGTTCTGGCAACCCTGATTCCATTAGTCTGAACGAATCCCTGACGAATCCTCCATGAGGGCCCCGAACTCAATCTCCTGCCTGAGCACCACTCTGACACCGCATTTCTCTTGCTGCTAGACTGAACTCCACAACGGCCAGGAGGAAGAATTAGATGGGCTTGCCCCGAAAGTTGACATCGAACGAACTCTACAAGCGCTCCGACCCGGAATCGTTCGATTTCGAGACGACCGTCCAGATCGGCGATCCACCCGAGATCGTCGGACAATCGCGGGCCGTCGAATCGATCCGTTTCGCCGCCGGTATGGAGCACGAGGGTTACAACCTGTTCGTTCTGGGTCCCCCGGGGACCGGCAAGCGCCACATGGTCGAGCGTTTTCTGAAGAACGAATCCGCGGGCCGGAACGTGCCCGGGGACATCTGTTACGCCAACAACTTTACCGATGCCAGCCGTCCCAGGCTGCTTCTGCTTCCTTCGGGCAAGGGTGCTCTCCTCAAAGACGACATCGAGGAAATGGTCGAAGAGATCGCAACGACGCTTCCCGCGGCGTTCGAGAGCGAGGAATACCAGTCCCGAATACAGTCGGCGCAGCAGGAGTTCAAGGAACAGCACGAAAACAAGCTCGAAGAACTTCAGGCGAGGGCGCAAAAACAGGGCTTCTCGATGATGCAGACGCCGATGGGGATCGTGTTTGCTCCCATGAAAGAGGGCGAAGTCCTGGTGCAGGAAGAATTCCAGAAGCTCCCCGGCGAGGAGCGGAAGAGACTTGAGACAGCGATCGAGGCACTGCAACTGGAACTGCAGTCGATCCTGCGAACCGTCCCCCGGCTGGAACGGGAGTTGCGTGCGCGGATGCGCGAACTGCACAAGGAACTGACCGATATCGCAATCGGGCATCTCATCGAGGAACTCCGCCAAAAATACAGCGACTTCGCACCGGTCACCGAGTTTCTGGAATCCGTCTACAAGGATCTCATCCAGCATGCCCGGGATCTTCTTCAACCCCCGGATCCACAGGGTCATCCCCTACCTGTCCCGGACGGTTCGCCGCTCGGCCGCCGCTATGGAATCAACGTCCTGGTTGACAACGGATCGCAGGACGGCGCTCCCGTCGTCCACGAAGATCACCCGACGTATGAAAACCTCGTCGGACGCATGGAGCACGTGTCCCAAATGGGCACGCTCGTCACCGATTTCACTCTCATCAAGGCGGGCGCGCTTCACCGTGCGAACGGCGGTTACCTGATTCTGGATGTACGACGGGTGTTGATGCAACCCTATGCGTGGGAAGGGTTGAAGCGTGTTCTGAAGGCAAGGGAGATCAAGATAGAACCCGTGGCTGGACTGATCAGCATGCTGTCGCTGGATCCGGAACCCGTCGCCATCGACGTCAAGGTGATTCTGATCGGAGACCCCACGCTTTATTACCTGCTTTGCCAACACGATCCGGACTTCCCCAGCCTGTTCAAGGTGGTTGCCGACTTCGACCGCATCGTCGATCGCGATCCGGAAACTGAAGGACTCTACGCGGGGCTGATCGCAGAGTTGGCGCGTAAACACGGTCTCCGGCCGTTCGACCGCGGTGCGGTGGCCCGCATTATCGAGGACAGCTCGCGTCGTGCCGAGGATTCCGAACGACTGAGCGGACACATCGGGCACCTGTCCGACCTGGTTCGTGAATGCGACTACTGGGCCAGGATGGACGGCGCCGACAAGGTGCGGCGAGACCACGTCGACACGGCGATTGAAACCCGGATCCGTCGAGTGGACCGGATGCGCGAGCGAATGCAGGAACAAGTGCTGCGCGAAACCGTTTCGATCGATACCGCGGGCGCCACCGTCGGGCAGATCAACGGACTCGCGGTACTCCAACTGGACAGCTTTTCTTTCGGAAGGCCAATCCGTATCACCGCAAGGGTCCGCATGGGTAAGGGCGAGGTCGTCGACATCGAACGTGAGGTCGAACTCAGCGGACCCATTCACTCGAAGGGAGTTCTGATCCTGTCCAGCTTTCTGGGTTCTCGATACGCATTCGACCGGCCGCTTTCGCTTCAGGCCAGCCTGGTGTTCGAACAATCCTACAGTGGTATCGATGGCGACAGCGCCTCATCGACGGAGCTTTACGCGTTGCTGTCGGCCATCTCGGGAGTCTCGATCAAGCAGTCCTTGGCCGTGACCGGATCGGTCAACCAACTCGGGCAGGTCCAGGCGATCGGCGGCGCCAACCAGAAAATCGAGGGGTTCTTCGACCTTTGCGCCGCGCGCGGCCTGAGCGGGGATCAAGGCGTCCTGATACCCGAATCGAACGTCAAGCATCTGATGTTGCGCAAGGACGTGGTTGACGCGGTCGAAGCCGGACAATTCCATGTCTATGCCGTTCGGACGATCGACGAAGGGATCGAACTTCTGACCGGTGTCGAGTCGGGTGCGCCGAATGAGAAGGGCCAGTACCCCGCTGACAGCATCAACGGCAAGGTGGCCGAACGACTCAGGGAAATGACCGCGTTGCAGCGATCGTTTGCCGCGCCGGCGGCCGCCGAACCCAATTCGGCGGAACCATCGCAATGACCGATACACCACCCATCCGAAGGATCCTGGTCGGGCTGGACGCATCCCCGGGAAGCATGGCGGCGCTGAAAGCCTCCGCGCACATGGCCGCATTGTTGCAGGCCGAACTTCTGGGTCTATACGTCGAGGACGAATCGTTGCTGCGTGGGGCCGATATTGCGATGACGCAGTTGGTAGGATCGTTTTCGGGGTCGATCCGCCCGATCGAACGCCACGAAGTCGAACAGACGTTACGGATTCAGGCAAGACGGGCCCGGCAAGCCCTGGAATCCGTCGCAGGGCAGGCGCAGGTTCGATGGTCTTTCCGCGTCGCTCGGGGTCCCGTCGAGAATGAACTTATCGCCGCTTCCACTCAGGCAGACATGATCGGCCTCGGCCGCTGTGGGTGGTCGCTCGTCGAAACACGATACGTCGGGCGGACGAGTCAGGCGATCCTGGCTCGCACCGGAACCCCCGTACTGCTGCTCCCGCGCAACCTGCGGCCCGGGAGCGCCATCGTGACGGTCTACGACGGGAGCATGAACGCCAGGACGGGACTGGGACTCGCGGTTCGTCTCGCACGCGAAGACACCACCCCGCTGGTGATCGTCGTCCCAGGTCCCGATCATGGTACGGCCGAAGGGCTGGCGATCTCGGCCAAGGAAGAACTGCAGCGGCTCGACATTCACAGGGCGGCGTCCTTCCGCCGCATTCCCCGGATGGAACCGGCCACGCTGTCGGCATCGGTGGGCGCCGAAGGGATCGGGATCCTCATCCTTCCTGAGAACGGAGGACCCTCGGGCGGCTCACTCCAGTTGCTAGCACATCTGGACGTTCCCGTTCTGGTCGTCCGGTAGTTTGTCTTTTTCACGGGTTTTGGTCGCGAAGAGTCGGAGACCCCGCGTCTATAGCATGCCGAATGCGGGGTGCGTATTGCGCCCCGAATGCAGGTGCGTATAGCACCCCGAATGCAGGCGCGGCCCGTTCCGGCGGGATCAGGGATTGCCGATGGCGCCCCCCGGGGGCAACCCGCTGGGTACCGCGGACGGAATGGTCCGATCGAAAGCGGGATCGGTAAGCGCTTCAAGGAAGGCGATGATTTCCCGCATCTCGCGGTCGCTCATATTGTCCACTCGCCGGAAGTTCCGGTCGAGCCGAGCGAGACCATCTTCCCGCCTGCCTCGGCCGGCGTCGGAAACGTTCGGGTTCTCGGACCGGCCATTATCGTAGAAATCCAGCACGTCTTCGAGCGTCGCAAGCGTGCCGTTGTGCATGTACGGGGCCGTCAGCGCCACGTTGCGGAGCGTGGGCGTCCGGAATCGAAACCGGCCGCCGCCGGAGTCGGGTTCCGACAACAGCGGGTGCTCCGCCACACCCTCGGCGTGCAGGTTGAAGTCGGAAAACATCGGGCCATCGTGACATCGGTCACAGCCCGCGTCGTCGAACTCCTCCATACCGCGTTGCTGCTGGGCGTTCATTGCGGTCGAATCCCCGGCACGGAACCGGTCGAACGGGCTGTTCATCGCAACCAGGGTCCGCTCGAACGCCGCGATTGCCCGGCCGATGCCTGACGCGGTAACGGACTCGCCAGAGCCGAACGCGCGCTCAAAGAGCGTGACATATTCGGGAATCGCCTGAAGCCGGGCGACCACCGTGTCTACGGCGGCTTCCTCGGAGTATGCGGTACCGCGCATCTCCTCTAACGCCTTGATCGGCTCGAGCGCCTGCACCTCGAGGCTCCGGACGCGGTTGTCCCAGAACATCGGAGCTCTCTCCTGATTGATCGGGGCGAGTGTAAGGTCGATCTGCCGGTTTGACCGCCGGTTGAACCGGCGGCGATTGTCGTTCGTCCCGTTGAAACTCACGTTGAGAATTGTCGGAGAGTTCCGCTTGACCACGGGGATGACGCCACCGGTCATGTCCACGCGTGCGGATCCCAACCCAATCGAACCGGTTCCAAGCGACAGTTCACGATCATCGGCATAGGCGAAATCGGGATGGTGGCACGTTGCGCAGGCAATGTCCCGGCTGCCCGACAGGATCGGATCCCAGAAAAGGAGCCGTCCGAGTTCCTCGACGGCCGTTCGCGGGGCAGGTTCTGCCGGATTCTGCGCCCGGACTGGACTCGCCGTCTGAATCACGAAAGCTACTGCGAACGCGGCAACGAGACAGAGGAGAACGACGCGAACCTTCATGGCATGACTCCATTTTTCCGCAGTTGGTGTACGTCCGCCCTCGGAGGGAGGCGCACCTGTTCGGAAAAGTCTATCCAATCGAGGATAACGGACTGGGGCCGGCCGGGTTGTAAAAGAAACATTACAAACCCTGCGTTCTTGATTCGGGCTGTTTCGGACTTGATTCGGACGGTTTCGGACTTGATTCGGGCAGTCGTAGACTGCCCCTACATGCTCAATATTCAGGGATTTGGGCTCCCCGTTCCGACTCCCACTCCCACTGTAGGTGCAGTCTATGACTGCACGATTTCGGACTTGATTCGGGCTGTTTCGGACTTGATTCGGACGGTCATAGACCGTCCCTACATGCTCAATATTCAGGGATTTGGGCTCCCCACTCCCACTCCCACTCCCACTCCCACTGTAGGTGCAGTCTATGACTGCACGATTTCGGACTTGATTCGGGCTGTTTCGGACTTGATTCGGACGGTCATAGACCGCCCCTACATGCTCAATGTGGGATCGAGCGCCATACCGCGGTATTCAGTGACGTTTCCCCATGCCACAATGGGATCGTCGAAAGCGGGGTCTCGCAGGACCCGAAGAAACTCGCCAAACTGCGGATGATCGCTTCGCCAAACGCATTTGTCGCGAAACACTTGGGCGGGCCAAGTCCCCCAATCCACCACCAGAGCGAATGCGACCTGATCCGCGCCGAGTTGCTTGCCGAGACGAACGAAATCGGGCATCTCGTGGAAATTGTCCTTCTGCACCACATAGTCCAACCTCAAGAAGTCGAACTCGCCCGAACGGCGGCGTTCACCCAGATAGGCCGTATTCTCCAGCAGTGTCTGCCACCGCCCGCCGCGCCGGGTAATCCCGTAGGTCCGTTCGCTCGCAGCATCGAAGGAAACAATCACTTCTCCAAGATTTCCGTGAATTCCGCGGATACGATTCCAGTTTCGGGGTGTCAACAAGATGCCGTTCGTTTGCAGGTTCACTTTGAGGTTTGGGAAATCCGCGCCGTCAATCTCGAAGAGGAATTCCCGGAACATGCGGGAAGCGAACGGATCGCCCGAACCGGTGACACTGAGAAGAAACGGCCGCGTGCTCGGTGCAGCAAACAATTCCCGGGTCAGGCGGTCCTGCAATTTCTTGCGACGTTCGAACTCGGGGCCTTCAGTGTAGTTGATCAGTTCGATCCGGCAGCTTGGACATTGCAGGTTGCAGGAAGGATCGTTGCAAAGGTTGATGTAGGTCGGGGGTTGGTCCAACTCGACGCGTCGTTCGCGAACGTATCGGCCCACTTCGGGGTTTAGTTCGCTTTCCTCGATGGTCGGCAGCGTTTCGGCCTGAATTCTGGGGCAGAGCGTATGGTTGCAAAATCTAAAACTGCCGTCGAAGATGCTTTCTCGGATTTCTCTTGCTTCGGGGGAGTTCCAGGCTTCGTTCACGCTCTGCACGTTCAGGTCGCCGGCCGGCGTCGGTAGCCATCTGGAGCAGCAGAGGTGCACCTTGCCTGTTTCGTAGAGATCCAACTGGCGGAACGGAGCCTCGCAAAAACGACCCCGCAAGTCCTTTGTTGGACCGGAAACGCGGTCCGGCTCGGAACTGACGACACCTGGAGTCTCTTGTTGCTCCGACCGATGAGCATGAATGCGGCGGGCCCATCGATCCAATGCCGGAAAGCGTTGGAGCAGGGCTTTGGCACGGGCACCCATTCCCGATGCCGCCAATCGCAGGATCGTATTAGCGAAAGGGATTGTCATCGGCCCATAGTCATACCACAGACAAGGAAACGTCACACGACGCGCGGTTGGACTTCCATTTGGACTTTCCCCCGACCCAAGTCGTCACGCTTGACGATCATGTTCATTCCATCTCCTTAAGCGTGAGACTTCCCTTCTAACGCTTCCCTGCCCCGTCGTCGAACATCGGCTTGAGCTTTCGATATCCATCGCTGACGCCTTCGGGCAGGACCCGTGTCTCTCCGGTCGTCGTCATGAAGTTCACGTCGCCGCACCAGCGCGGCACGATGTGAAGATGCAGGTGGTGACGAACGCCCGCGCCGGCGCACTGTCCGACATTCATCCCGATGTTGAAACCTTCCGGGCGATAAGCCTCTTGAAGAATTCCGGCGCACCGCTGTGCCAGAGACATCATCTCGGCCAATTGCGCGGGGTCGGCATCCCCCAACTCACCGACATGGCGATAGGGCGCCACCATCAGGTGCCCCGAGGTATAGGGATAGAGGTTCATGATGACGAAATTGAGGTTGGCGCGATGAAGGATCAGGAGCTCTTCGTCCTGAATGGAGTGCGGCAAGGCCGCTTTCGGCGGAGTCGTATCGATGCAGAGGATACAGGCTCGGGGTTTCGCGGCGGATGATACGTAATCGTACCGCCACGGACTCCGGAGAATATCCATGGACTACATGCTTGGTTGTGCGGGTGCGGCAAGCCCGCTGAGTACAGCGTTCTTGTGATTGATCAAGTCTTTCAATTCCTTGCTCGGCTTGAAGTAAGGCACCCTCTTGGCAGACACCTCGACTTTCTCGCCGGTCTTGGGATTACGCCCGACCCTGGCATTGCGCTGCCGAACACGGAAACTTCCAAAGCCCCGCACTTCGAGCTTGTCCCCGGCTTTGAGCGCCTCGATGACACTCTCGAACAGGGTGTCCACGATGACTTCCGAGTCTTTTCTCGTCAACTCGGTCACCCTGGCCACCTCTTCAACCAGGTCTGCCTTCGTCATTGGCTGCTCGCTCCTTTGTCAACCGCCCGTCAAAAGCAGTCCTGCTTTCAAGGAGGTGACTACAATTTCAGGCCGGGAGGTCACCGCCACAAGTACTGAAACCGTACCGTCGATGCCGCAGCTCCGTCACTCCAGGGAAGTATCTCGGACATGTCGCCCGTCAGTGCGTCCAGTAGCGACTGAGGGCGCTGAGGGCGTTCGATCAATTGCGGAGTTCCTGAAATCCCTGCAAGCTCGACGGTCAGATCGACAGCGTCCTGACGATTGCCAGTCCCGTCGATCATGCTCAATGCGCTGGCTTCCCTTCCGGTAAAGACTCGCCCATCGGCAAATTCCTCAACCTGGGCGATTTCCATTCCACGGCCGTCAGCGACCGCTTCAATGAACTGGGAGTAGACATCGTCTATCAGGGCCTGATAATACTCGCGCTCGACATCGGTCATATCCCGGACCGGCGAGGGGGTATCCTTGAACTCCCCACTCTTGAGCGTGACGGTCGACAAGCGAGCCCAATCCAGCAACTCTCCGTAGTTGACCCACTCCGCAATGACTCCGATACTTCCAACGATTGTCCCGGGACTCGCAATAATCCGATCGGCAGCGCAGGCAATATAATAGGCGCCCGAAGCGCCAACCGAAGACATGTACGCAACAACGACCTTGCTCTTGTCTTCGCGAAGCCTGCGGATCTCAGCGTAGATTTCCTGAGACGGGGCCACAGCGCCGCCAGGTGAGTTGATGTTGAGTAGTATGGCGGGAACCGAGGGCGAGTCTTCGTACTGCTTCAACTGCTCGACAATGGATCGCGAATCAACGAGAACTCCTTCGATATCCACGACCTGAATGCGATCGCCGAAGCCGAAATCACCGCCGCCATCACCCCCGATAGTGAATACAAGCACAGCCACGGTTACCAGAAAAAGGCAGAAGGCGCCCCCGGCAATGAGGAGCCAGATAATCGTGCGATTACGCATAAGCCTCGATAGGGAAATTCGCTAGCTGTCGTTTGCGTCCTTGGTCTGAAACAGATCCGCCAGGGTCGCGCTGCCGTCCGCACTCGCCCGATACGGTTTCAACTCCTGCCGTTCCGCATCCTCACTCATGGCTTTCCAACTCAACCCGATCTTCTTCTCGGCGGGGTTCAGTTTGATGATCCTGAGGTCTACGGTGTCGCCAACCTTGTAAACGGATTCCGGATCCTCACGGGCATCGTCATCGAGTTCAGACACATGGCACAAGCCCTCGACACCTTCATCGAGTTCGACAAAGACGCCAAACGGAGCGTGACGCGCCACTCGTCCCTTGACGGTGTCGCCAACCTTGTAGGTATCGAAGAACTTGACCCACGCATCGGGCTCACGCTGGCGAATCCCGAGTGACAGTCGATGGTTTTCGACATCGATATTCAGGATTACCGCTTCGATCTCATCGCCCTTCTTGAGTGCTTCCGAGGGATGCTTGATCCGCCGGTGGGAAATATCCGACACATGGACCAAGCCGTCGATTCCTTCCTCGACCTCGATAAAGGCTCCGAAGTCTGTCAGGTTCCGAACTCGGCCAGTGATCGTGGAATCGACCTTGTAGCGCTCAGCCAGGGTCGACCATGGATCCGGATCGATCTGCTTGAGACCGAGCGAAATCCGCCGACTCTCGCCGTCCAGGTCGAGCACGACGGCTTCGACTTCCTGCCCCACCTGCAAGACCTTGGAAGGATGCTTGACCCGTTTGCTCCATGACATCTCGGAAACGTGGATCAAGCCTTCGACACCGACCTCCAACTCAACGAAGGCCCCATAATCGGTAATGTTGACGACTTTTCCCTTGACCTTTGCCCGAATGGGATAGCGTTCGTGGACCAGGGTCCATGGATCCGGGGTGAGTTGCTTGTAACCCAGGGAAACTCGCTCCTTCTCGCGGTCGAACTTCAGGACCTTGACCGTCATCTCGTCGCCGACGCTAAACATTTCAGAAGGATGATTGACGCGTCCCCAGGAAAGATCCGTCACGTGGAGCAACCCGTCGAGGCCGCCGAGGTCGATGAACACACCATAGTCGGTGAGGTTCTTGACGACGCCCTTCATCACCATACCCTCTTCGAGGGATTCAAGAGTCGACGCCTTCTGATGATTCAACTTTTCTTCAAGAACGAACTTGCGCGAGAGCACGATGTTTCCGCGCTTTCGATTCAACTTGATGACGAGACACTGGATTTCCTTCCCACGGAGGGAGTCCAGATTCTTGATTGGCCGAATGTCCACCTGCGATCCGGGAAGGAATGCCCGAACGCCGATATCGACGGAAAGCCCACCCTTGATCCGTTCGATGACCGTTCCGGTAACGATCGTGCCGTCGTTGTGTGCCTTCTCGACGTCTTCCCAAACTTTTACTTTCTCGGCCTTTTCCCTGGAGAGGACGATATGTCCGTCGTAATCCTCCGTGTTTTCGATGAACACGTCGATCGTGTCGCCCACCGCGACACCGACCTGGCCCGAATGATCCTGAAACTGATCCACGGGAATCAGACCTTCGGATTTGTATCCGATGTCGACAACCACAACCGTGTCGGTGATCTTCAGGACGGTTCCCAGTAAAACCTCGCCTTCAGCGAACTTGCGAATTCCGCCATACCGTTCCAGAAGCTTTTCGTAACTCTCCTCTTCTTCTTCGCCTCCTTGGGAAGTGGCAAATTGACCTGCCCCTGGTTCCTCTGTGGGTGGAGCGCCGGTCAATTCTTCGGATTCGTTAACCATTGGACTTGTGTTCCTCCCGCAGTAATTGCAAAGTGGCTAAGGTACTGGATTTCACGGTCTAATGCAACAATGAGTGCCGCACACTTGCCTGATAGCGATGGGTTTATCGCGATCGAGACGTGTCATCGGTCCCGTATCGGAGGACACGTCCCGGCGCGTGGTGCGGAACTGGCGAAACATGGTCCTAATGCTGTCTTGCCGAGCACATTCCGGCGCCGTCACTTGTAGCCACCGCTTCTCGCACCTATAATGAAAAAGCTATGAGACAGGGTATCCATCCAAAATACGTCGATGCCATGGTCACCTGCGCATGCGGCGAATCGTTCAAGACGCGATCCACCAAGCCGGTAATCCACCTGGAAATCTGTTCCAAGTGTCATCCCTTCTTTACCGGCAAGCAGAAGCTGGTCGACACTGCGGGCCGGGTCGAGCGGTTCCAGCGCAAGTACGCCAAAAAAGTGTCCAATAATTAGCCCCGGGAACTTCGGTGTGCCGCGGCGCCTGAAGCGTCTCGCACCGACCGAAGCGCTTCAGGCAACCATGTCGGTCCCTTTCGGGCGGCCTTCGACCGCCGATACCCCGGCTGTCGAGGACACTGGCTCAACATGAACGACGAACTGCTGGTCGAAAAGCTGACAACCCTGGAACAGCGTCATCGCGAGATGATCGACGAACTCGGAAATCCGGAGTTGATTGCCGACACGCAGAAGTACCGGGAGCGCGCCAGATCCTTCAGGGAAATCGGCGAAATCGTCGCCAAGTTCGAAGAATTCAAGAAGCTTGACTATTCGGTGCGTGAAACCCGGACACTTCTGTCCGACAGCGGCAATGACCCCGAAATGAAGGCCATGGCCGAAGAAGAACTGGCCAGCCTGGAAGAGCGCCTCGACCGCTGCCGTCAGGAAGTCAAGATTCTGCTCCTTCCCAAAGACCCCAATGACGAACGAAACGTAATGATCGAGATACGCGCCGGCACGGGCGGGGATGAAGCCACCCTGTTTGCCGCCGACGTTTTTAGAATGTATGCGCGTTACGCCGAACAAATGGGATGGAAAGTGGAGATCATGTCTTCGAATCCGACCGGCGTGGGCGGATTCAAGGAAATCATCGTCCTGGTCGAAGGCAAGGGTGTATACAGCCAACTCAAATACGAGAGCGGAGTCCACCGCGTCCAGCGCGTTCCCGCCACGGAGACCAGTGGGCGCCTGCACACGTCCGCGGTAACGGTCGCAGTCCTGCCGGAAGCGGACGAGGTCGAGATCGACATTCAGGAAAAAGACCTTCGAATCGACACGTTCTGTTCGTCCGGTCCGGGCGGTCAAAGCGTCAACACGACGTACTCGGCCGTCCGAATCACCCACATTCCGTCGAATCTGGTTGTCTCCTGCCAGGATGAGAAGTCGCAGATCAAGAACAAGGCCAAGGCGCTGCGCGTGCTGCGGTCGCGTCTTTACGATCTGAAGATGGAAGAAAAACAACAGGCGCTCGCCCATGAACGCAAGACGATGGTCGGAACCGGGGACCGTAGCCAGAAGATCCGCACCTACAACTACCCCCAGAATCGTGTCAGCGATCACCGGATCGGACTGACTCTCCATCGGCTCGTAGCAATCATGGCAGGCGATCTCGGAGAGACCATCGACGCGCTGATCACGCATTTCCAGACGGAGCGCCTCAAGAAAGAAGTCGCATGACGATCGGCGAAGCCTTGGCGGCCGCAACCGAAACGCTTGACCGAAACCGGGTCCCCTCGTCCAGACTCACCGCCGAAATACTACTCGCACACTGCCTGCGGATCGAACGTCCCGGTCTCTACACTCGACACAAAAGCGCCATTGAGCCCGGTACTGAGCGTGCCTATCGGGAATTCATCCACCGGAGAGCCCTCGGCGAACCGCTCCAGTACATCACGGGTTATCGCGAGTTCTACGGCTACCGATTTCGCGTCACGCCCTCGGTCCTGATTCCAAGACCTGAAACGGAATTCGTCGTCGAAACCGTGCTCCGAATGAATGAATGGGAGACACCGAGGATCGTTGACGTCGGCACGGGTTCCGGCTGTATCGGGATCGCCCTCGCACTTGAAATGGAAAACAGCCGGGTGACGGCGACCGACATCTCGACCGACGCGCTGGAGGTTGCCCGCGGCAACGCCGCCGAACTCAACGCCCCCGTCGCGTTCCTCGCTATGGACGGGCTGGGGGCTATAGCCGGCCGGTTCGAGTTTATCGTTTCGAATCCCCCGTATGTCAGCGCCCGGGAATATCGGGGGCTCCAACGGGAAGTGCGTGAACACGAACCGCGCATCGCCCTGGTTCCCGGAACCGTCGAACCGGTTCGCCTCTATGAGCGACTCGTCGCCGATGCCTCGGAGCAACTCGTCAGCGGTGGCTTTCTGGTGATGGAAATCGGGTACTCGATGGAGGACGCCGTGCGGGGCCTGTTCGACGACACCTGGTCGTTGTTGCCGAGCTGCCCCGACCTGCAGGGAATTCCGCGAGTCGTCATCGCCAGGCGGCCCTGAAAAAAAGGCTCCGCCGGCAACGGCGTAGCACTTCAAGCTGTTTATCGGTAAAGGGAGAGCGTCTGCCGGCGGGCAAGCTATAAGCCGAATTCTGTACCCCGGTTCGGCGGCGTCGTGGACACAGCCGTCGGGGCGGCAATCATTCGTCTGGGCTCCGGCTTTCGCCGGAACTCTAGCGGCCTACCCGGAAACTTGAACGGGCCGTCCTCACGGCGCGCCTGAACGCACCGCGCGCTTCCTTATTTGGCCTTGCTCCATGTGGGGTTTGCCAAGCCGGCCCGTTACCGGGCCGCTGGTGCGCTCTTACCGCACCATTTCACCCTTACCCGGCAGGGCGCCCGACGAAACCGGAGATTCGGCAACTCGCAGGGTCGCTCCATGCGCGCCCAGGAGCGTTGCTCCCTGCGCGCCATAGAGCGCGCCCACGGACCCTCCCTGCGACAGCAAATGTTTCTCCGGTGAAATCGGACGCCCTCCCGGGCGGTATATTTTCTGTGGCACTTTCCGTCCCTTTCGGGCCCCCGGATTACGGGGCACACTGCCCTGTGGAGTTCGGACTTTCCTCTCCCGGCGCCCAGACCAAAGCCCACGCGACCGGAAGCGATTACCCGCTCACCCGCGCTGACAGACGGTTTCAATATATGAGGAAACCTCTCGGGCGCCAAGCCTGCCGGAAAGAAAGATTCACTCCCGGCCGGACAACCGGGACCACAGTTGAACGAGTTCGCCGGGGATCTCGGATGCGAACTCCATCGGCGCCCGGCTTTCGGGATGAGCAAAGGCGAGGTGTGCGGCATGCAGAAAATAGCGTTCGAACCGGCCATGCCGCCGTTCAAACGTTCGATGCAACTTTTCGCCGTAAACCGTATCGCCCAATACGGGGTGTCCGATGGCGGCAAGATGCACTCGAATCTGATGGGTCCGGCCGGTCTGAATCGACACGTCCAGCAGTGAAAAACCGGGTGCCCAATCGCGCACGCGGTAGTCGCTGCGGGCTTCCCGGCCGCCCGGACGACCGGCGGCCATCCTGGTACGCTTCGTCGGATGCCGCTCGATGGGCAAATCGATCACCCCGGTCTCGTGGGCCATCCGCCCGTGCACGCCGGCAACATACGTCTTTCGAACCTTTCTGTTTTGAAAACTGCGTGAAATTCGGGCGTGTGCCGCATTCGATTTGGCCACGACGATCAGACCGGAGGTCCAGCGGTCCAACCGATGGACAATTCCCGGACGCCCGGCGCCGGCGGCATCGGACAGGTTCCGAAAACGCGCCCGCAGGGCATGAACCAGAGTCCCCTCCCGGTTTCCGGCGCCCGGATGCACAACCAGCCCGGCGGGTTTCTCGACAACGGCGAAGTGGTCGTCCTCGAAGTGCACATGGAGCGCGAGGGGCTCGGGACCGATCGTTTCGATATCCGCCTCGGATCGATCCGGGAGCTCGACCTCGACGCCTTCGCCGCCGCGAAGCCGGTAGCCCCCCTTTTCATGGCGCCCATCGACCCGAACCCCGCCCTGGTTGTTCAAAAGCTTGAGTTGGGACCGGGTCCAATCGGGAAGGCACCTGGAAAGGAACACATCGAGGCGCTCACCGATGTCGTCAGGACCGGGCTCGAATTTCATCCTGAACGACCACCACCAGGAGACAGGCGACGCCAACGGTAATCGCGCTGTCCGCAAGGTTGAACGCCGGCCAGTAGTATTCGCCGGCATGAAAATACAGAAAGTCGATCACGTACCCGTAGCTGAGACGATCATACAAATTTCCCAGGGCACCCGCCAGGATCAATGCGAGTCCGCTCTGAAGAAGCCGGTCGGTCACGGGACTGCGAAGGCTGTAAACCAGAACGGCGACCACGGCGACAAGCGCAAAACCGGACAACAATACGACTTTGGCTGTGGAATCGCCCTCTGAAAACACGCCAAACGCAATCCCCGGGTTCTGAAAATGGACCAGATCGAAGAACCCGGAAACCGTCTGGCGCGCGCCTCCAGGCGTGAGGGCCCGCTGAACCGCAACCTTGGAAAGACGGTCCAGAAAGAGGATCGCAGCCACGGCCAGGAGATACGGCATGCGGCCTCTCACTTTTTCGATAATATCGCGTCGAATCATGAGGAAATGACGACCTCGGTATACTTGGTAACGGTTGCGGACGAATCAATCGAATATGTTATGCTCCGGATAGCGATCATCATATGATGGAAACGCCAGGTCGCTGAGGGAACCCCCTGAAAGAAACCGGGTTTTCCGGAATTACAGTTCCGCGGGAAGTGAGTAATGAACGCACCCGAAAACAGAGAAACCGTCCCGGGTTTCCCGGAAATCGGCCGGGGTTCGTGGATCGACTCGCTCCGCTCTCAGCTACGCCAAGCGACTGAAGAACGAAAGCACCCTGCCGAAAAAATCGAACTCTCCGCAAAACAAGACCTGGAAGCGCTCCAAAAACTCATCGACATGGAAAATCCATTCATGTCCGTGGTGGCGCAGGTCCGGGCCGCAGCCGACGAATTTCGTCACCCCAGAGAAAAATTCGAACCAACGGCCCAACCGATCGAAACCGATCGAAGCTGGTCCGCTTCGGCATACAACCCACGGGTTCCCGGCCTAATGGCGGTCGGCGTTCATCTGGCCATAGTGGGACTCCTGTTCCTCCCCTTGCTGTTCCCCCCACGGCAGGCCATCCAGGTTACCGAAACCTACGTTCCGCTGTTTACGCCGGTCCTTTTGGAATTGCCTCCGATGGAAGAACTCAGCGGCGGTGGGGGAGGTGGCGGACTTGAAACGGAAGAGCCTCCATTGTTGGGAGAGATTCCCGAGGCGGCTGAACAGCAGTTCGTTCCGCCGAGCGTGGAACCGCTACCCGTCAGAATGCCGTTGATCGTAATGCCGCCCACCATCGTCGCGCCTCAACTGACCGATCCCGACAGGATCATCGACCTCGCGATGTTGGGTGCCCCGGACGGTATTCCCGGACCCCCGTCGGCGGGCCCCGGCGTCGGTGGAGGCATCGGTACCGGACAAGGCACGGGTATCGGTGAAGGTGACGGCACCGGTCTTGGTGAGGGCGAGGGCGGTGGTTTCGGCGGCGGCATATACCAGGTCGGCGGCGGTGTCTCCGAACCCGTGGTCATCTGGCAGGTCCAGCCCGAGTACTCGGAAGAAGCTCGAAAGGCACGCTACGAAGGGGTTGTCAGACTCGATGCCATCATCCACAAGGATGGGTCGATCCAAATTCTTCGCGTTCTCCGAAGCCTGGGCTTCGGCCTCGACGAAAAAGCAATCGAGGCGCTCGAACAGTGGAAGTTCCGTCCTGGAATGCGTGCTGGCGAACCCGTCGCGGTCAGCATGAATATCGAAGTCACTTTCAATCTCCGCTAAATGGTTCCAGTCCGCGGTCAATAGCAGCGCGTTTCATCCCTACGACCGCACGTTCTTGATTCGGGCGGTCATATTCGGACTTGATTCGGGCGGTCGTGTTCGGACTTGATTCGGGCGGTCGTAGACCGCCCCTACATGCTCAATATTCAAGGATTTGGGCGCCCCGCTCTCGCTCCTACTCCCACTCCCAATGTAGGTGCGGTCTACGACCGCACGATCACCGCACGATCCGCTCGTTCTTGATTCGGGCGGTCATATTCGGACTTGATTCGGGCGGTCGTGTTCGGACTTGATTCGGGCGGTCGTAGACCGCCCCTACATGCTCAATATTCAAGGATTTGGGCGCCCCGCTCTCGCTCCTACTCCCACTCCCAATGTAGGTGCGGTCTACGACCGCACGATCACCGCACGATCCGCTCGTTCTTGATTCGGGCGGTCATATTCGGACTTGATTCGGGCGGTCATAGACCGCCCCTACATCCTTCATTATCGATGTGAGGGACTTGCAAAACTCGTGCGGACGATGGGTCGAAATCAATATGTTGTTGAACCCTCAGCCTGCGTCGTCTATATGCGGTAGCTTCCTCGGACGATCCGATAGTTTTGCAAGTCCCTCGATGTGGTAACTTTGCCTCATGACGCAGGCTGTCATTCTGAGTGCGGTACGAACGCCGATAGGCAAGTTTCTGGGAGGGCTGAGCGCGTTTTCAGCCACGGAACTGGGCGCCGTCGTGGTCCGGGAGGCCGTCCGGCGAGCGGACATTGCCCCATCAGCCGTCGATGAAGTCATCATGGGCAACGTGGTCTCAGCAGGGCTGGGTCAGAATCCGGCCCGACAGGCGGCCCTGGGCGGCGGGCTCCCGCCGGAAGTTGCCGCGCTCACCATCAACAAGGTTTGCGGCTCGGGCCTGAAAGCGGTCGGCCTCGCGGTCCAGGCAATTCAGACCGGCGAAGCCGAAATAGTGGTCGCAGGCGGTATGGAAAGCATGACCAACTGCCCCTATCTGGTCGAAAAACTTCGGCAGGGGCACCGGCTGGGCCACGGCTCACTCGTCGATTCCATGCTGCGCGACGGCCTGTGGGACGTATATGAAGACTTTCACATGGGATGCACTGGAGAAATCGTCGCTGACGAATATCGGATCTCCCGTGAACGACAGGACGAATTCGCTTTCGCCAGCCATATGAAGGCCGTCTCCGCAATCCGCGCCGGACGGTTCAGTGACGAGATCGCTTCGATCCCTATTCCGCAAAGAAAGGGCGATCCCATCGTTTTCGATACCGACGAGGGCCCAAGGCCCGATACGTCTCTCGAGGCTCTGGCAAAACTCCGCCCCGCCTTCAGAGACGACGGCTCGGTGACCGCGGGCAATGCCCCCGGCCTCAATGACGGCGCCGCGGCGCTGGCAATCGCCTCATCGGAAAACGCCGACCGGTTGGGCCGCCCTGTACTTGCAAGAATCGTCGGACAGGCCGTCTCGGGCATCGAGCCGCGTTGGGCAATGATGGCGCCGGTCAAAGCAGTACAAAAACTCATCGGAAAAATCGGCTGGTCCATCGACGACGTGGACCTCATCGAACTGAACGAGGCCTTCTCGGTGCAGGCACTTGCGGTCATGGAGCAGTTGGATCTGCCGCCCGAGCGGGTCAACGTCAATGGGGGGGCGGTCGCCCTGGGACATCCGATCGGCGCCAGCGGCGCCCGGATTCTTGTGACTCTGGTTCATGAGATGGGCCGGCGCAACAGTCGACGGGGACTCGCGGCTCTCTGTCTGGGCGGCGGCAATGCCGTTGCTCTGGCGGTCGAACGATAGTGTCTTCCGAAACGTCCAATCCCATTCGAATAATCGGCGTGGTGGGAGCGGGAACGATGGGCAGCGGCATCGCCCACGTATCTGGACAGAGCGGGTTCGAAGTCCTGCTTTTTGACTTGGAAGACCGACTTCTGGAGCGGGCATTGTCCGGGATTTCCCGGAACATGGAGCGGCAGGTAGCCCGGGGCGCCCTCGATGCCGGACAGAAGGTCCAGGCGCTCGAGCGGATAGAAACCACTCGAGACTTGTCGACCTTCAAGACGGCTGACTTCGTCGTCGAGGCCGTTACGGAAAACCTCGACGTGAAATCCCGCATCTTCGGGGATCTCGACAAAATCACCAGACCTGAAACGATTCTCGCATCGAATACTTCGTCCATTTCGATCACGTCTCTCGGCGCTGCCACCGGCCGCGCTGAGAGGGTCATCGGAATGCACTTCATGAATCCGGTCCCGATGATGGAGTTGGTCGAAGTGATCTCCGGACGGGACACCTCGCCCGGAACGCTCGATCGAACGGTCGGCCTCGCCCGCAGAATGGGAAAAACGCCCGTTCAGGTGAACGATTCACCTGGTTTCGTTTCAAACCGGGTACTTATCCCAATGATCAACGAAGCGGCTTTCTGCCTTATGGAAGGGGTAGCCACCGCCGAGGCCGTCGATTCGATCATGAAACTGGGAATGAGTCACCCTCTCGGACCGCTCGCGCTCGCGGACCTCATCGGACTCGATATCTGCGTCAACATCATGGAAGTCCTGCACCGGGGACTCGGGGATTCGAAGTATCGACCCTGCCCCCTGCTCGTGGAAATGGTGGAATCCGGACATCTCGGGCGCAAGTCCGGACAGGGTTTTTACTCCTATCCGCGGCAGCCAACTTCTTGATCGTCTTTGGACCTCGCCTGTCCGGCGGATCGCGCACTCTTAAGCATGGTTCTCTGCCAGAGTTGCACGGCACGAAACGCGTTGAGTCGCCGGTTCTGCTGGAAATGCGGGACGGAGTTGCTCGTCATGCCCGGAGCCCCTTTTTCCACAATGGGCCTCAGCCCAATGGACGAGCACGTGCTGGAACGAATCAGTGCCATGGAATATGCTCTGTCCACCATCGCCCAGCGAATCGACACCCTTTCGGAAACCGTCGAACGAGGCGAGGTCAACCGCCTCATCGATCGCACCATGATTGAAATGCTGGCCGAATCGCTGGAGTCGGCGGACATCGATCTGTCGAATCTCGAATCCGACTGGCAGAAGAGAATCGATTCCTTGCTCGCCGGCGACGAAGATGGGGCACATGCTGAACATGAGGAACCGGCTGAACGCAAAGACCGTGATAAACGTAGTGAACGTAATGAGCGTAATAAACGCAATAAACATAATAAACAAGATGTTGAAGCCGACCGGTTGGGCCAACGCGTGGAACAGATCGTCTCGGCTTATCGTGGCGATGATCGAAAACAATTCACTACTTGGATGGAGCGCGCCCACAAACTGCTTGCTTCGGAACACCCGACTGAGAGTCTGAGTTCGCTCGAATCCGCTTTCGCCGAAGATCCGTCCAACCGGGATCTTGGTATGCTTCTAGCTGAAGTCTTCTTCCAGGCAAAGAAGTTCGAGTCGGCCAAATGCTGCCTTTCCCAGGTGTTGCAGTCCCAACCGGATCGTTTCGAGGCCAGGCTTCCGATGGAGCGCCTCGAAAAGACTCCCGGGAATCCGAAACAAGGCCAGTCGCATTCTGAAGACCGGGCCGGGGGCAAGCGGCGCCTGACCGCATTCCGGGATCCGAAACGTTCCGGGTAGTTTTTTGGAACCGCGCCATCTCCGCATAGTGGGATTTCTGGCATCGCAAGTTATCGTAAGTTATCGCAAGTTAATGTAGACCTGACCGGCCCATTCGAATAGAGGTAGTTATGGCTGAAGACAAATCCAACGAAAAGGCGCGCGCGCTCGATCTGGCCGTGTCGCAAATCGAAAAGCAGTTTGGCAAGGGGTCGATCATGCGGCTCGGCAACGGAAAAGGAATTCCCGCCGTCGCACGCATTCCCTCGGGATCGATCGCATTGGATGCCGCACTCGGAATCGGGGGGTTCCCCCGTGGCCGCGTGATCGAGATCTACGGACCGGAGTCCAGCGGCAAGACCACGCTCACTCTCCACGTCGTGGCCGAAGCGCAGAAGACAGGGGGAACCGCCGCGTTCGTCGACGCGGAACACGCCCTGGATGCCAAATACGCGCGTGCGCTGGGTGTCGATGTCGACAACCTGCTGGTCTCCCAGCCCGATAATGGGGAACAGGCGCTGGAGATCACGGAGGTTCTGGTTCGGAGCGGGGCCGTCGATGTGGTCGTCGTCGACTCCGTCGCCGCTCTGGTACCGCGTGCGGAACTGGAAGGCGAGATGGGCGACGCCCAGATGGGGCTTCAGGCGCGTCTGATGTCCCAGGCCCTCCGGAAGCTGACTGCCGTGGTTTCCAAATCGCGAACCAGCCTCATTTTCATCAACCAGATCCGGGAAAAGATCGGTGTGATGTTCGGAAACCCCGAAACCACCACTGGCGGACGTGCCCTCAAATTCTACTCGTCGGTTCGCGTCGACATCCGCCGAACGGGTTCGATCAAGGACGGCGATGCCGTCGTCGGAAACCGCACGCGCGCAAAGGTGGTCAAGAACAAGCTCGCGCCGCCTTTCCGCGATGCCGAATTCGACATCATGTACGGCAAGGGCATCTCCCGTGAAGGAGAACTCCTCGATCTCGCCGTTCAGCACGACATCGTCGAAAAGAGCGGATCGTGGTTCTCATTCGACTCTGAACGCCTGGGCCAGGGTCGTGAGAATGCCAAGCAATTCCTCATGGAGCACGAGGACTTCTATGCACGCATCGAGGAAGGCGTTCGCGTTGCGCTCGGACTCGATATGGCGGGAACCGAGACCACGACTGACAAGCCTGCCGTGGCGACAACCGGGAATGGCAAGATCCGCTGAGCACACGAATTCAAGGTTAGGCACACGAACTCCAGAGTTTTTGCAACCCCCAAGGGCGCTCTTTCGAGCGCCCTTTTCATTGAGCCCCTGTTATTCGGAAAGCGGCCCCGCCGAAACCAGCCTCCGCAACGAGTGGTGAAAACCGGACGCGGCGCCATGTTAGATTAGTGGGATGTTCACGCGATTGCCGGACAAACCGAGCCTCCCCGCTCTCGAAGAAGACACGCTCGAGGTCTGGAAGGCCCACCGCATCTTCGAACAGAGCATGGACCGCCCCGATGCTCCCGACTTCACGTTTTATGAGGGACCGCCAACCGCGAACGGCAAGCCCGGCATCCATCATGTAATGGCGCGAACGATCAAGGACCTCGTGTGCCGCTACAAGACAATGCGCGGTTACCAGGTACACCGCAAGGCCGGATGGGACACGCACGGATTGCCGGTGGAGATCGAGGTCGAGCGCAAGCTCGGGATCCGTCACAAGGAAGAGATCGAGAAGTACGGCATCGACCGCTTCAACGCCGAGTGCCGCAAGTCCGTGTTCGAGTACAAGGACCTTTGGGAGAGCCTGACCGAACGCATGGGCTACTGGGTCGACATGGACGCGCCGTACGTCACTTGCGAGAACGAATACATCGAATCGGTGTGGTGGGCGCTGGATTCCTTCTTCAGGAACGGCCTCATCTATCAGGGGTTCCGGGTTCAGCTTTACTGCCCCCGATGCGGCACGCCATTGTCGTCTCATGAAGTCTCCCTCGGCTACCGCGACGTCGACGATCCCTCGGTCTACGTCAAAGCCCGCGTCAAGGGCGAGGACAACACCTATTTTCTGGTGTGGACCACCACACCCTGGACCCTGATATCCAACGTCGCCCTCGCCGTCGGCGCGGACGTGGAATACGTCAAGGTCCGTCTGAACGGGCAAAGTCTCATTCTCGCGAGGGAACGCCTGGGAGTGCTCGGCGACGAGGCCGAGGTCATCGATTCATTTCCGGGTTCTCGACTTGTCGGCCTCGAATATGCGCCATGGTTCAATTTCTTTCAGTTGGACAAGAAAGCCTGGAGGGTGATCGCGGCGGATTTCGTGACAACTACTGACGGTTCCGGAATCGTACACATGGCGCCGGCATACGGCGAAGACGACTATAACGTCTCCCGGGCCCACGACCTTCCGATGATCCAGGCGCTCGATACCCAGGGTAATTTCAAGCCCGAGGCCGGCCCGTTCGCCGGCATGTTCTTCAAGAAAGCCGATCCGGAAATTATTTTCGACCTCAAGAAACGGGGACTTCTTCACGCCCGGCAAACCATCCGCCACAGCTATCCGCACTGCTGGCGCTGCGAGACGCCTCTGCTGTTTTATGCACGCCGCTCCTGGTACATCCGGACAACGGATTACGCGCCCAAGATGATCGAAACCAACCGGGAGATCGGCTGGCGCCCGCCCGAGGTGGGCGAAGGCCGTTTCGGCAACTGGCTCGAAGAGAACAAGGATTGGGCGATCTCCCGGGACCGGTACTGGGGCACCCCGATCCCGATATGGGTTTGCGGCGATTGCGACGAACGACGTTCTGTCGGAAGCGTACAGGAACTGCGCGAAGCCGGCGCCGACGTTCCCGATTCCCTGGATCTGCACAAACCGCACGTCGATCGGATATCGATCGCATGCGCCTGCGGCGGCACGATGAAGCGCATCCCGGAAGTCGTCGATGTCTGGTTCGATTCAGGCGCCATGCCCTTTGCGCAGCAGCACTATCCGTTCGAGAACCAGGATGCGTTCAAACACGCATTCCCCGCGGATTTCATTGCCGAAGGCGTGGATCAGACCCGGGGATGGTTCTACACGCTCCACGCCATCAGCACACACCTGTTCGGCGAGCCTTCTTTCCGCAACGTGATCGTCAACGACATGGTGCTGGACAAAAACGGCCAGAAGATGTCCAAGTCCCGGGGCAATACCGTCGACCCCTTCGAGGTGATCCGCGAGTATGGCGCCGATGCGGTGCGGTGGTTTCTGATCGCGTCAAGCCCGCCGTGGAAGCCCAAGTTGTTCGATACCGAGTCCGTGGCGGAGGTCCAGCGAAAACTGTTCAATACGTTGTTGAACACGTACTCTTTCTTTGCCCTCTACGCAAACGTGGACGGCTTCGACCATGCTGACGCGGACATTCCGGTTGGGGAGCGCCCCGATATCGACCGATGGATTCTTTCGCTGCTCCATTCGACGGCAACGGAATACGTCGCCGCGATGGACTCGTACGATCCCACGCGGGCCGCGCGATGTGTCAACGTCTTTGCCGTTGAACAGGTCTCCAACTGGTACGTGCGCCGTAACCGGCGGCGATTCTGGAAGGGGGACCTGAACCGCGACAAGGTCGCCGCGTACCAGACGCTGTTCGAGTGCATGGTGGGAATCGTGAAGATGATGGCGCCCATCGCTCCGTTCCTGTCCGACCGCCTCTACACATTGCTGATGGAGAAGACTCGGAAGGAGCCATACGCTTCGGTACACATTGCTCCCATGATTGACCCCCGGCCGGACCTGATCGATACGGCCCTGGAGCATCGGATGGCCCTGGCGCAGAACATCGTCGTTCTCGTGCGATCGATGAGGGCCCGAAACAACCTGAAGGTCCGCCAGCCCCTGGGACGAATCGCGGTTCCGGCGAGCGGTGAGGTCCGCAAGCTCGTGGAGGGCGCCCGCGAGATCATTCTCGATGAGATCAACGTGAAACGGATCGAGTTCGTGGACCGGCAGTCGCCCCTGGTGCAGAAGAGCGCGACACCCAATTTCAGGGCCTTGGGCCCTCGATTCGGCAAATCCGTGAACGCGGTCGCCAAACGGATCAGGACCATGTCTCAGGACGAAATCGCAGAATTCGAGACGAACGGCCGCTTCCGGACCGAGGTCGAGGGAACTCCCATCGTGCTCGAAACCGGCGATCTGACCACCACGGCAAAGGACATCGAAGGATGGACGGTGGATTCCGCTAACGGTTTGACAGTTGCCATGGACACTACGCTGACACCAGAATTGATCAATGAGGGAATCGCCCGGGAATTCGTCAATCGAGTCCAGAACATGCGCAAGGACGCCGGCCTGGAGGTTGTCGATCGTATCCGTTTGGGTTTTTCCGCGAGCGAGCGAATCGGCGCGGCAATTCGGAGCATGTCCGATCACGTTCGAACGGAAACCCTCGCCATCGGCCTCGAACCGACCGTCGAAGGCACGGAACACCGGAGCCGTTTCGACATCGACAGCGAGGATTGCGAGATCGGAATCTCGAGGGCGATCTGAAATCCGCGGGGGTGGTCTGACGGCCCGTGGCAGAACCCCGCAGGGTCGCGCGCAGGGTTCTGCCATTGACTGCCAAGGGATGATGTGGGATTGACGCGTCCCCTGAATTGACCCGCCAGATCCTGCATGGCTAAATCCTCGCCAGAGGTCACGTCAACCATGGAAGGTCAAATTTCAGCGTACAGGATAAAGCTCGATGCGTGGGCTCGGAGGGATGGGACCGAGTGGCTTGCGTGGTGCGCTTTGATCGACGTGATGACGCAGGCCAGAACCAGAAAAGAAGCCTTCGTGTCCCTCAAAGAAGCGGTGGAGCTTTGGTTCGAGTCCTGTATTGATCGCGGCGTTCTGGAGGATGCTCTGGAGGATGCCGGATTCAAGTTGGTTCACCTTTCCGATGCCGCGCTAATCCACGAGTCGAACTTCATTCAGATCACGCAGTTAACATCTGCCTCTCAAGTTCCTGAACCCAAGTTTTCGCTTGGGCATGATCGGCGTTCAGACTATATCGAGGGTACTCTCCCGTCCGGTTCGGTCGGGCACGGCCCGGACAAGAACGCCTATGCGCGCGTTTGACTGGAAGGAACTGGTTCGAATCTGCCTCACGCGCCCTCGCCTGAAACCTGAGAGATTTGGTCTTTGAAACAACAATTCACCTGACCACGGCATTCACGTCAGCAACAGCCTGTTAGACCATTACGAAATCCGCAGGGGGCCTTTACGTAGCCCCCCAAAATAGCTACATTATGTACTCGCCTCAGCCGAGGTAGCTCAGTCGGTAGAGCGCGGCCCTGAAAAGGCCGGCGTCGGCGGTTCAATTCCGTCCCTCGGCACTCCCCTTCCTGAAGGATTCATATGACAGACAACGGCCCGGAAGCCCCCTGGTGGGACACTTTTTTTCGGTCCGCGTGGTCGGACGATGTCCGCTCCAGCATGAAGCCGGAGGATGTCACCCGGCAGGAAGCCGAATTCATACGCAAGGTTCTTCGACTGAAGGAGGGAGACCGGGTTCTGGATGTTCCGTGCGGCGACGGACGACTCGGACTGCCACTGGCGGAATCCGGTTGCGACGTGGTCGGCGTCGACCTGCAACCCCGCCTCATTGAAGCCGCCCGGCGTGAGGCCGCCCAACTCCGCGTTCGCTTCGAAGGGCGCGAAGCCGACATGCGGGACCTGCCCTGGCTCGAAGAGTTCGACGCATCGTTCTGCTTCTGAAGCAGCTTCGGTTATCTGGATGACGACGGCAACCGGGAATTTCTTGAAGCGGTCTGGCGTGCGCTCAAACCCGATGCTCCATTTCTGCTCGATACGCAATCGATCGAAACGACGCTGACCGGTTTCCTCGAAAAAGACTGGTTCGAGGCGGGCAACTGGACCGTCCTCGAAGAGAGGCAATTCGACTGCGAAACCAGCCGCTTGCACGGGCACTGGTCGTTCATCCGAGAGGGAGAGATACAGAAGAAACGAATTTCCATCCGCATGTATACCTGCCGTGAACTCACCGGCCTGCTTGCCGCTTGCGGATTCGGCGACTTCGAGTCGTACGACACGATGACGGGAAACCCGTTTTCCCTTGAAGCATCCCACCTGGGACTGTTGGCGAGAAAGAAGACCTGAGAAGCGCGGATACCGGAAAATTACCGATCGATCAGTTCCGTTTCCGGGAACTGGGCGTACCATCCGAACCAGAATGCACGATTCGCGGTGAACCTCGGGAGGCGGCGCGTATCGTCGTCGACGGCCACAAGTGCGTCCTCCTCGAGCCGCCACAGACCGCCGGCCGTGTCCACCAGAAAACCCGCGTCGTTGCCCGGATCAAGGGTCACGTCTCCCGTTTCATAAACGCGATTGGCCCCGGCTTCCGAAGTCACCACGGTGAACGACCGGTCCCGTGCGGTGAACCGATAAACGGGATTGTCGTTCAGAAAATCGGCAGCGATAGCCCAAGGTTCCCATTCACCGCCTGTGGATGGCTCGATCCGCATCACCAGGACCTCGTCCTTGTTTCGCAACCGGTCATCCTTCAGGGGAACATCGAACATCAACTCGTCGGTCGAAAAATAGTCCGCGTATGCGGCGCCCTCGGAATAGTCGCGGTCGTATCCGGTCTCCAGTGACAGGACGACTGTATCCGGGTGACGGGCCAGCCACTCGCCCCAGGTCGTGGTCACCGACGAACGGAGTGCGAGTTCCAGATCCTCCCGACCGGCCAGCGGGCCGATCACCGGACGGCCTCGCAGCGTAGACCACAAACTTGCAGTCTCATGATCGAAAAACAACTTGTTGGACCGGTACAGCAAGCCGCTGGTACCGAACCGGTGCAGGCTGCCTCCCACCTCGCTCTCGTACGGCAACACCGTCCCGCAGAGAGTGCAGTAGATGATCGTCAACTCCACCCCGCCGACCCGGTCCAAGGCCATCTCGTGCCATCCAAGAATGCGTTTGGGGTAGGCCTTCGCCTCCCCATCGATGGCGATTCCAAAAACGATATCGGTGTCCCTCAGATATCCGGCGTCGGATGCCGGAATATGTACCGGATGATCGAGGGGTGGGATACCGTTGACGCGCACGCCGCCCCACTGAACCTCATCGAGTCGAATCGTCCGGGGACTATCGGGTCTCAGGAATTCCGCCATCAGCGGATCGATCCGGGAAAACAACAGGCGCTTCAGATCGATGTACCCGGGATGCGCCGTGTGAGGTCTGCTCCAGACCCATTGGCGCCATCGGTTCATATCGGATCCCAGACGCTGACCGGTGCGTTCGTCGAGGAACCCCAGAACGCGGTCACGGACGCGTGGCGAGACAAATCCGGCCAGTTCCACGAGCATCGCGGCGTAGTCGTCGCTCCATTCGCTTTCGAGTGCATTCAGGGCTGCTCCGGCCGCCGTGTCGTCGACTTGAACGGCTCGAAGGAACAGATCGATTCCGGCGTCCTGTGCCTGCCCGTTGGCCGGACAACAGATCGTTGCCACACCGACTCCAAATAGAACCAGCCGATGAATCCGCTTCATGATTCAACCCCCATACCGCACCGATCCGACCTACGGATTTCGGAGCTTGCGGTTCAAGCAGGCCCCGCGGACGTCACGAGTGAGGGTCGCCGATCTCGCCGCCGAACGGCGCTCCGGGTTGACTTTACTCCAGCCAACCTGAAACACTTAACCGTTTTGCGCGACCGGACCTGAACAACCCCCTGAAGATCGACCGATGCCTGCCAAAGCCGATGTGCTTCGTTCCTCACTGGCCACGCGCCTCGGCGCCGCCCGAAGTGCCACCGACGCCCTGTTCGCGATGTTGACTCCCGATGCGATGACCGCACGCCCCATACCCGAACGGCATCGTGTCCTTTTCTATCTCGGCCATATCGAGGCGTTCGATTGGAACCTCCTGTGCAAATGGACGATGGGTCTGGACCCGTTCAACGAACCCTTCGACCGGCTCTTCGCATTCGGGATCGATCCTTCGAATGGCGATCTGCCGACCGACAAACCATCGGACTGGCCGTCGATTGCCGAGATCCGGAGCTACAACAGGCATATACGGCAAACCGTGGACGCCATTCTGGATCGGACGGGATTCGACGAATCCGAGGATCTGGACAACGGTCTCGTTTTCGAGGTCGCGATCGAACATCGTTTGATGCATGCCGAGACACTCGCATACATGCTGCACTGGCTGCCCGTCGAGTGCAAACTTCCTCGGTATGACCGTAATCGTGCGGACATGGAACCGGCGCGTAAATTGGGGTCTGCGACCGTCGAAATCCCGGCCGGGCATGCAACCCTGGGCCAACCCGAAAACGAATCCTTCGGCTGGGACAACGAGTTCGGCGAACTCCGGAAGGTCGTACCCGCGTTCGCGATCGACCGTTACAACGTGACCAACGGCGAGTATCTGGAGTTCATCCGTCAGGGAGGCTACGAAGACCGCTCGCTCTGGAGGGCTGACGACTGGAACTGGAATGAGGCCGAGGGCGTTCGTCATCCCCGCTTCTGGCAACGCGGGGACGACGATTCCGACGTGTGGAAACTGCGGAACATGTTCGACGTACGCCCGTTGCCCGAGTCCTGGCCGGTTTACGTGAGTCATGCCGAAGCGTCCGCGTACGCCAACTGGAAGGGACGAACGCTGCCAACCGAAGCCCAATTCCACCGCGCGGCGTACGGCACGTCTGGCGGGGCGGAACGATCGTACCCGTGGGGCGCGGCGCCGCCGACATCGGCGCGAGGAAATTTCGATTCCGCGCGCTGGGACCCCACGCCGGTCGGTTCCTTTCCGAATGGCGACAGCGCATTCGGCGTTTCCGACCTTTTCGGGAACGGTTGGGAGTGGACATCGACCGTATTCGGACCGCTGCCCGGCTTCGAGCGCTTTCACTTCTACCCGGGATATTCGGCCGATTTCTTCGACGGAAAGCACTATGTCATGAAGGGAGGCTCCACGCGAACGGCCGCCTCGATGCTGCGCCGCTCGTTTCGCAACTGGTTCCAGCCTCACTACCCCAATATTTATTCCTCTTTAAGGTTGGTGAGTGCATGAGCAGCCCCTCGACAGCCCGGCCCGAAACGGCAATCGCAATGGAAGAGTTCGTTGCCGATGTCACACGCGGGCTTACCCATGAAACCCAGAAATACCTGCCGTCGCAATATCTGTACGACGCGACGGGTTCGGCGCTGTTCGAAGCGATTACGCTGCTCCCCGAATATGGATTGACCCGTGCGGACGAACGACTGCTCGACAGCTATGCCCACAAGTTGCCGGGATATTTCCAATCCACGCCGGTTGTGGCGGAACTGGGCAGCGGTACGGGAACGAAGACGCGCCGCATCATTTCCGCATTTGAATCCGCGTTCGACGACACCGAAGACATTCTCTACTATCCGATCGACATTTCCGTCGCCGCTCTCGAACGTTGCCGCATCGACCTGGGTCAGACTGAAGGCATCCGCGTGAAGCCCCTCGCTTATTCCTATCTGGATGGGCTGCGGGAGGCCGTGAACAGCATCCCTGTCGACACGCCGCTGCTGCTGCTCTTTCTGGGCAGCACAATCGGAAATTTCGACAGGCCGGTCGCGTGCGCGTTCCTGTCCCGCATCCGGGACACGTTGAGAACCGGCGACGTGCTCTTCCTTGGGACCGATCTTGAGAAGCCCGTCCCCAAGCTTCTCGCGGCCTACGACGATGAAATCGGAGTCACCGCGGCTTTTAATCGCAACGTGTTGTCACGCATCAATCGTGAACTCGGGGGCAACTTCGATCTGAAACGATTCGGTCACGTTGCGCGCTGGAACCAGAACGAACGCCGCATTGAAATGCATCTGGAGTCGTTGGAGGATCAGGAAGTACGGATCGCGGAAGCAGGCCTGTCCGTCAGCTTCGTCAAGGGGGAGACGATCTGGACCGAAAGCAGCCACAAATTCAATTGCGATGAAGTGATCGGAATGGTTGAGGATGCGGGTTTTCGGTGTGTGGCCCAGTGGACGGACCAAGAGTGGGCGTTCGCCGAGAACGTCTTCCTGGCCAAATAGCCAGCCGCCTCCGCTCAGTACGGAGACCACACCTCGAACATCCGGCGCTTCAGATCTGACCGCCGCGACTCCAACTCATCGATCCGCGCCCGATAATGCCCTCGTCCCAGATAATCGGACGCCCCCAAGCCCGCCATGATGAGCCCCACCAATGGCAGAAACTGGCCGAAGGCGATCAACAAGGTCGAGGTGATACCGGCCATACTGAAAATCATCAGGCTCAGAATCCCGGCGATGACAGTCGATCCACCGATAAGAATTTTGAGACGGCAGTTCGAGAATTTTTCGCTCAGGTTGATGATCTCGACCGAGACACGGGCGTACTCCCGATGGAGGGCATATTCCTGGCGTTCCGTCCGCCGGGGATGGTCCAGGCCTCTTTCATACTTCGCAATCAGTCCGTCGTATTCTCTTCGCGTCGTGTCATCCGTCAGGGTGTCGAGGATGAAGTTGAGCCGGCTCATCTGTTCGTGGGCCCACTCCTGCTTGTCCGGTGGATTATGGTCGGGATGGTATTCCTTGGCCAGTTCCTTGAACGCATGCCGGAGCTCGGTCTTGTTAGCATCCGGCCCGACGCCGAGTTCATCGTAGAAAGTGCGTATCTTGGCCATACCGATACCTGAATTATATGAAAGACAGGTCCGGCCCGAAACTCTTTGGTCAGGCGCACGGGATGACTTCAGACTGGGAGTCGGTCGCGGTCGCGAAATTTTCACCTGCACTCAGAGTGACCATTTATCCCATTCCGCGGCCGAACGTCTGCAGGAAAGAGCGGTCTCCCGACCAGACGGCTCGGTTTGTCGACGGCCTTGTCGCGTTTCCGTCGAAAGGGCCGGACGTCCCGGCGACTTCGTATTGATATTTCTGATTGACCCCGGTCCCTTTCCGTAGTTTCATTCAGGCGTGATTCGGACTCGACTTGGGGAGGCGGTGTGGCCGCGCCTGTAGTCCAGGAATGTACGGAGCGATTCTCCAACGGCAAGACCGGCTCAAGTCGTCGGTTCAACAGCTTCCGTTCCGTCACGAGGCCCGGCGCCGCGATCGAGGTGTGTTCGCGCCACCGGTCGCCAACGGCGATGTGCATGTCGCCTGACTGGGCGCCTCATGTTCCGGAATGACCGCAAGGAGGTTACCGTGAAGACATCTATTATGTGGCAGGCCGCGATGGTGGCGGCCCTTGGCATCGGTTTTGCGCAGCCTGCCGCTTCAGCCCCACAGTCACTCAGAGTGGATGTGGACATGAACGCTCCTGCGCCGCGCCTTCCGAACGGCAAGCCCGATTTCAGCGGCCTGTGGGCGCGGCCGTCTGCTCAGGATATGACCCGGTCGACGACCAACGACAACGGAACCAGCGTTATAGGCGAGCCTAATCCCCTTCCGTTTACCCCGTGGGGACAGGCACAGTGGGACAACTACGACGCCGTCGCCAACGGCGACTACGCCGGAAGCTGCATGCCGTTCGGATGGATACGGTCGTTCCACCCGCATCCAATGCAGATTCTCCAGAACGACGAATACATCGCGTTTCTGTTCGAACAAAGCACCATGTTCCAGGTGGTCAACACCGAGGACATGCCGCACCGGGAGGGTTGGCCGCCTACGTGGTTTGGCGATTCGCGAGGCCGATGGGATGGCGACGCGTTGATCATCGAGTCCGTCAATTTTAACGGCTGGGCCAAGCTGGGCACCATTGGCCATCCGATGAGCGATGAGGCGACGCTGACCATGACATTCGAGCGGCCCGATATGGGGCACATCCGCTTCCGCTGGGTTGTGGAGGACCCCAAGACCTTCACGCGGCCCATTTCAAACGAGCGCGTCTTTGTTCTGACGCCCGACGTTGAACTCATGGAGTACGCGTGCATGGAGGGCAATCTGAGCGCCCTGATTTCCCGGGTGATCACTCCATGGTTGGGACCGAGCGATTCCGAGACCAACATGGCGTATCCGCCCGAACGCCAGTGGCCGGCCTATGACGAGATGCGCCGCCAGGAACTGACCGGAGTTGTCCGAGAGACCAGCTACGAGGGTTCTCACGGTGTCGCCACAATCGAGGTCGACGACAGAATCGTGACTGTCGTGCTAGCCCCTCCGTCTCGACTCGACTTCCGCGATCTGACCGAAGATATTCTGAGACCAGGCGTGACGATCACCGTTCAGGGCCTTCCCGGCAGGCAGAACAGCGACGAGGTTCGAGCCGAGATTGTTACAATCGGAGGAGAAGCGTTCGATATGCGTTAAAGGACGAGCTTGACCGGGGGACTATCCCGGTCAGCATGATGGGAACAGTGACGAAAATCAGGTGGATGAACCCCTACTCCTGCTTCTTCATCGATGTCGAGTACCAAGGGGCCAACGTCGCCATGACTGCGGAGGACCGACGCCCCTCCGCCACACAATGAACCGTTAAACCTTCTCCTTGGGGCGCCCCCCGGTGGGTTGAACGGGATAACTTGAGGGCTTGCTGCCGACTGCCGTGTCCGATTCTCAACGCCCAGCCGAACCCGCGCCGGCCTCCGGGGGCCATACGCTCTCACTCTCGCTCCGGATACTTTCGGGGCCCGCGGCTCTCGGCATCGTCTGGCTCCTTCCCATCGAGGGTCTCGATGGTCGCGCCCAGATGGCGCTGGGCTGTTATGCCTGGGTGGTCGCGTGGTGGGCCACTCGTCCGGTCCCCTGGGCGATCACCGGCTTTCTCCCGCTCCTGATCTTTCCCCTGAGCTCGGTCATGCCATTTCGAGATGCGACAGCGCTGTACGCTCAGCGTGTGCTTCCCTTCCTGCTGGGCGTCATGCTCTTTGGCCACGCGTTCCGCAAACACGGACTGGCCAAGCGCATGGCATTCGGCATTCTGAGCCTTCCGGGCATCGCGACGTCGGGTCCCCGCCTGATTCTCACGATACTGACCGTCACCGCTGTCCTGTCCGCACTCGTCGACGACGCGGCGGCGGTAGCCATCATGATCCCGATCGCAGTTTCGGTCACCCAGTTCGCCGGCGATGCGGGCTCGAACATCGGGAAAGGCGTCGGTTCGGCGCCGCGGCTCCAGACCGCATCGTGTCTGGCCGTGCTCTACGGCTCGGCGGCCGGAGGGATGGCGACGCCTGCAGGCGTCCCGTTCAATCCATTGGCAATCTCCTTGGTGGATCAACTGACGACATATCGGATCAGCTTTTTGGAATGGACAATGACAGGCACGCTGATGGCCATCGCTGTCGTTCCGATCTACTTCCTCGTCCTTGTCGTCATGTGTGCTCCGGAAGTCGCCAAGGTTGAAGGCGGGGCGGCATTTTTCTCCGCGCAACGAAAGGAACTCGGCCCCTTGAGTCCGGGAGAAAAGAACGTCCTCGGGGTGCTCGTCGTCATGATCGTGCTGTGGCTGGCGCCATCGGTAGTCACCGTTCCGGTTCTGGACTTGTGGATCGTGCCCACGATCGCGATGGTGCTCCTGTTTCTGTTGCCGGTCAGATGGAAAACCAGGGAAATGACCTTGGAGACCGATGATTTCCAGAACGGCGTGCTTTGGAACGTGGTGTTCCTGGTTGTCAGTGGAACCGCGATGGCAGGCGCACTGGTCCAGCTTGGCGTCGCCGAATGGCTGGGGAGCCTGGTCGAGGATGGCGTGTCGTCGGCCGCGCTACCCTGGTTCGCCGGGCTGGTGACTCCGATCCTGAGCCATCTGACAAGCGGCACGGCGACGACATCAATGGTATCGACCGTGTTGTTTCCAGTCTCGGAAAGTCTTGGCTACAATCCCGCGATCCTGGCGCGGATCATCGCCGGGACAGCGCTGGCCGTCTCGCTCCCGTGGGCTGGCGCGGCGTCGAGCACTGCATTTGCATCCGGAACGATCGGCTTCGGCGAAATGTTCCGCATCGGTATCATCGCGACAGTGTTGACCGCCGTTGCGATCACGCTCTTGAGCATGATTCTGGTTCCCGCCCTGGGCGCCTTTTCCAGTTTCTGAACGTCAGCGCACCGATGCGGGACGGAACATTGAGGTGGCCCTGACTTCGAGACCCGGTGCTTTCGGACGAGCGGCACAGCCGGCCGGCTCAGGCCGTTGCCGGCGTATTGGACACTAACCGGCAGCCGGCTCCATCGTCGCCGGATGGAAGAGTTCGTCCAGGCCCACCACCCGAGGCGTCAGGCCCTGTTCGTTGGAGGCCCGGGTAATGGCTTCCAGCAGCTCCCGGTTCGCCTGGACGCCGTACAGATAAGGATCGGACTCGATGATCCCCTGCTGCCGAATGGGCAGGAGGCCCAGCTCGAAATAAACCGCCGCGAGTTCCTGAGTCTGCTGATGAACCAGGTTTTTCGCTTCCAGAAAAGCGTTGTACAGGTTCATCGCCACCCACGGGTGTTGTTCGACAATATCCCGCTTGATCACGATGCAATGGTTGAAGGGAAAGAAGCCGGTCTCCCGGTAATAGCGCTCCGTTTCCGCCAGCCGATCGGGGAACAACCCCCGCAGTCCGGGGCGATCGCCCGCACGGAACGTGGGAAAAGCGGCGTCGAGCGCGCCGGACGCAAGCATCGATGCGATGCTGTCTCCCTCCGGGATATATTGAAAACCGACGCCGTCGGGCGGCTCGAAGCCCGTAGCGCCGCCATGGCTGCTCTCCGGTGGGCGCTCCATATGCCAATCCATATCCTGGGGGTTGACGCCGAACTCGTGCGCGAGACCAAATCGGGCCCAGAGAGCGGCGGTCTGCTGATACTCCGGAACGCCCACGCGCTTACCTTTCAGGTCCTCCGGTCTGGAGATGCCGCTGCCTTCCCGAACCGTGATCTCGGTATGGAAGAACCTCCGGCTTGGAAATACCGGAATCGCAACGAATCGTGTATCGCCGTTGGCCACGGTGATGATGTAGGAGGAATTCGACATTTCCGATACGTCGAACTCCGCGAAATGGAGCTGCCGCCAGAAAAGCTCCGACACGCCGCTGGTAGTGACCGTCAGGTCGATGCCCTCCGGTTTGACCAGCCCCTCAACGATGGGGCGCAACCGAACGTTCCCCGAAAGGCCGACGCTCAGTTGGACATCCGCCATCGCGCGACTCCGGATGAAGGCCGGCGCGGCGACCAATGCCGGAGCGCGCGATGGTAGAACAGCCGCTGCTGCCGCCGCCGCCGCTCCCGAGAGCCACTTTCTCCGGGACAGACCTGTCGAGCGAGTCTTCCTAACCTTCGTGTCGTCATTCATAACGGCTAACCTCTATTGCAGGGGACCCTGGGGCTCCTGCTGACAGATCACCACAATGCAGATCGATTCGACCGTGCGGTCGGCAGGTGGCACGGGGAAACCTCGTTCAATCATCAACTCTCGGATGTAAGCCGCCGTCTCGGAATGGGTGACCGCGGACTGCACGCCGACCCTGACGAGCCCGTCGGCATAGTCGATCGCCTGCCATGTGTGCCCGGCCAGCTTCGACTCGCCCAGCCGATCGGTGTCCCGGCTCCCCAAGTCGCGCGTTTCGAGCCTTGCGCCCGCTTCGACGAGGATCCGGACGAGCTCGTTTCGGCCTTTGAGAGCTCCCCCCATCAACGGCGTCCGGCCGTCAGCGTTGGTTGAATTCGGATCCAACCCCAGTTCGAGCAGGAACTGGACGGCCTCCACGGTTTCCTCCGGTGACCATTCGAACGTTACCCCTTCCACCCATCCGATTCCCGCGGCCGCGGACAGGGCCGTATCGCCGAAGTCAGTCGGAATCGCCGGATCGGCGCCAAACTCCATGAGCAACCGCAACAGCGCGGTATCGCCGGACTGCCCAGCCCGGACGAAGGCGGTCGCGCCGGGTTCGAAGAACCACTGTTGCGTGAAAATCGTCCGGTTTTCCGTATTCGACCCGACCTGTGCGTTCGGATTCGCCCCGTTCTCCAGCAGGATTCGGATGTAATCCAGATGATCCATGTCCGGCCTCGGCACGGGATAATCGCCGCCTTCGATGTTCCGGTTGTCCGTGGCCAGATACAGCGGCGTCATGCCTCCGACGTTGGCAATATTGACATCGGCGCCGCGCTCCATCAGGAATCTTCCGAGCTGGTAGTTCCGGTTGTTCGTCGCCGCGAGCAGGGGACTCCATCGGTAGTAGGTCAACTGGTTGACGTCGGCGCCGTGATCGAGGAGGATGCGGGCCGAGTCCAGGTCGCCCTCCCTCGCGGCCAGGACCAACGCCGTCAAACCGCCTCCACCTTCGCCGACGAGGCCGGCCTCCACACTGGCATCGTCGTCATCTTCACCGGGATCCGTGGGAAGCACTGGCGGCGCATTGTTCGCGGCGGCCCCGGGCGGCGCATTCCCACTGCGCCCGAGCAGCGTCCTCAGTTCGTCCAGGTCGACGCCGAAGCCGGCCAATTCCACTTCGACGCGGGAAAGGGCCGTTTGCACGTCGACGCCGCTTTCCCGGGCCTGATCGATCACGAATGCCGCAACCGCATCCAGATTCAGTTCCGCGTTCGACTCACCCTGCCGGTCCCTGAACTGTTCCAGAGTCAAGCCCGCGTCCACTGCCGCCTGCAGCAGTACCTGAGCCTCTTCCACGGCATCCACGTTCACGGGGCGGGCGATGTAGATCCGGGGCAGCCCGGCGCCCGAGGACTGGATGGCAAGATCCGCGCCCGCGTCCAGCAGCGTCTGGACCGCTTCGGGGTGGCGCTGTTCGACGGCCCACATGAGTGCCGTGGTCCCCCGCAGGTTCTCGGTGGCGTTAACTTCGGCGCCGGCATCGATCAGCAATCGCAATGCATCGGGATTGCCGTTCCGGGCGGCAAGCATGAGCATCGTCGTCTGGTTGGGTCCGCGCTGCCGTGCGTCCGCTCCGGCTCGCAGGAGTGCCGCGATCATGCCGGAATTCCCGTGAAGAGACGCGACGTGCATCGGCGTCACGCCTTCGCGCGTCGCGAGCGTCACGTCCGCTCCGGCATCGATCAGCCGCTCGGCCGTTTCCAGGTCGTCCCGATACACGGCCCAGTGGATCGCGGTCGAACCATCGACTCGCGACGCATTGACATCGGCCCCTTCCTGAAGCAGGCGCTCAATCGCCGCCGTATCTCCCCGATACGAGGCCTCGGCGATCTCGCTGACCTGACGGCCCTGGGCAGCCCCCAGGCCGCAAATGACGAAAGCGAGCGAGCAAGCGATCAGTCGTGTTTGTTGCATTACGTCAGTCCCGAACTCAGAGTTTGTCGAGCCGCCCGGTGCTGTCGCCTTGCCGCTCCAGATGGATCCCGTACATGTCCATGATGCTCAGAAGGAGATTGCCCGTCGTGGCGGTCTTGCGTTCGTAGGCCAGGTGCCGTCCCCCCTCGAGCTGACCGTTCGCTCTCCCGACCAGGATGTGCGGGACATCGTAATGGTGATGTTGATTCGAGTTTCCCATGTTGCTGCCGTAGACGATCAACGAGCGATCCAGCAGCGTTCCGTCGCCTTCCGGTATCGACTTGAGCTTCTCGGCGAAGTAGGCCATGGTCGAGACGTGGTATCGGTTGAGTTCGGCGTAACGCCGCAGATTGCGGGTATCCTCCTGATGGTGCGATCCCCCGTGAAAGCTCACGCTGGTTCCCCCGTTCGGGAAGAACTCGTTCTGCGGGAACCCGTACACCTTTCCCGTCAGGTCGCGGGCGCCCAGTAACGTCGCCACACGAGTGATGTCGGCCTGGAAAGCAAGAGCCGTGAGGTCCAGGTGCAGCTTGATGTGTTCGTCGAACGACGCCGGAATCCCGGCCGGCTCATCCAGCGAGGGCACGGCTTGCGCCTTGTTGGTCGCCAACTCGAGCCGTCGCTCGATCTCCCGTACCTCGTCCGCGTACTGGTCGACCGTGAGGCGGTCGCTGGTCCCAAGGTCCTGTTTAAAAGAACTCAGTTCACCGACGAGCGAGTCCAGAATGCTTCTCTTGTCGGCCATTCGCTGGGCCCGAACTTCCGGAGTAGCCCCGCTGCCGAACAGCCGTTCGAAGACGACCTGCGGGTTTCGCTCCATCGGGAGAGGACGCGTCCGCATCATCGCCGACTCTGGAGGCGTTTCGAGGCCGACCCACGAGATGGAGTTCGTGTATGCGCAACTGTAACCCTCGCCGCAGTTGCTGGAGTTCGTACCGGGGTCCTCCACGGCGAGTTGGAGCGACGGCAGCAGCGACTCCTGGCCGATATGGCCGGCAATGATCTGATCGATGGTGGGACTCCCCACCGTGGCATCCGATCCGGCCGTCTTTTTGGGTTTGATCGCGGTCAGGTAGGCAGCCGCCACCCAGTGATCCGAGCCGGTCGTCCCCTCGGGTGGTTCCGCCGATTTCGACCATAACCCGGTCATGACCACCGTCTCGTCCCGGACACGCTTTAACGGCTCGAGGGTGTACGGCAGGATTTCCGGGAGGGCCCCTTCGCGTTCGGGTTCCCAGTAACCATAGGCCATTCCGTGCGGGTAGAAGATACCCATGAAACGAGGTGCCGGATTGGCCGCCGTCTGCGCCAGAGCGGTGCCCGCGGGGATCATCGCTTCAAGCAGCGGCAAGCCCAGCGTCGCGCCCGTGCTCTGGAGGAACAGCCTCCGCGGAACGTGTTTCCTGGAAAGGAACATTCTATCGGTCCTCCTTCTCGAACACTATTCGATACCCGCCGTATCGTCCAACTTCATATTGGTCCGGAACGGCTCGCTACGCACAACCCCCAGAACGAGGTCAGAAAACCGGTGGTCGCCGTCCTCGGCCCCACCCACGATGTCGCGAACTACGGGCATGTCCTGGTACTCCACTCCACGGCCCAGCGCATAAGTCAGCAGTTTCTCCGCCACGACGTGCACGAACTGGTCCGAATAGCCCACCAGCCATTCTCGCAATTGAGCCGGGCCATCGACCACACTGTTGTCGAACAGAGTCACTTGGCCATCGATGGGGTTGCCCCCATCCTCGGTCCGCCAGAGGGAGGTCGCATCGAAACCCTCCAACGCGAAACCGATCGGATCCATCAGCCTGTGGCACTGGACGCAATCCTGCCGGACACGGTGCTCCAGCATGTGGTCGCGCATGGAGAGTTGGACAGCATTGCCCCGGGCGTCGTCGTTCCGTTCGGGCAGGGGAGGCACGTCTGGAGGAGGATCGGGGGGACTCACACCGAGCAGATTGGTCATGATCCACTTTCCGCGGGTCACCGGCGAGGTTCGGTCCGGCTTTGACGTGGTGACCAGGATCGCGCCCTTTCCGAGCAGGCCCCGACGTGAGTCGAAGTCTTCGCCAAGTTCCACCCGTCGAAACCGGCTGCCGTAGACACTCGGAATGCCGTAATGTCTGGCCAGCCGCTCGCTGACGAAAGTGTAGTCCGCCGTCAACAGTTCGACGACGCTGCGATCTTCCCTGACAATGCTGTCGAACAGCAACTCGACTTCCGCTCGCATGGCCTGGCGCAGGGGATCGTCGAAGTCGGGATACACCATGGGCAGCGGGTTGTGGCTTTCCAATCCCCGGAGATTCAGCCACTGCCCGGCGAAGTTCACGGCCAATGCCTGTGACCGCGGATCGGCCAGCATGCGGCGAACCTGCTGTTCCAGCACGTTCGAATCGCTGAGCGCTCCGCTGCCGGCCAGCTCGATCAACTCCTCGTCCGGACCCGTGCTCCACAGGAAATACGCCAATCGCGATGCGAGTTCGAAACCGCCGATGCGGTAGGTGTCGCCGGGGTCCAACTGCCCGGGTTCCACCTCTCTTCGGTACAGGAAGTGGGGCGCGGCCAGAATCCGTGCAAGCGTCAACTGGATCCCACGATCGAAGTCTCCCTGCGACCGTCCGCGGCGGTAGAACTCCATCAGGGGCAGGATGTCCTCGGGGGTCGCCGGCCGTCGGAACGCGCGCCCCGCGAGATCGGTCACGATACGTTCGGCACAGGCTTCTTCATCGGCGCCTTCCCCCGGATCGCAGACGAAAATCCGGCGCCGGCTGGGCGAATCTTCCGGACGAACGGCATTGAAGGGACCGTCGATCCGGATGCTGCCGACATGCGGGAAAAAAGTGTAGCCGGGCGTCGGCCCGGTCTGGAGGGTCTTGCGTTCGAACTGGCGGTTCAGGTCGGGCAGAGGCGCCAGATTGGTTTCGAGAAAGGTCACACCCACCTGATGCGGACCGGCGGTGGTGTTGAAGCGCACCCGCATGTTCCCGTCGTCTTCCCCTGCCGACCCTCCGACGGCCACTCCCTGGCCGCGCCGGTTTCCAACCCAGTCCATCAAATCGATCAACTCGCCGTCCAGAAGGGCTTCGATCTTCTCGCCTTCCACCGATCCGAAACCCTGCGGTGACATGTTGTCGCCAAATATGGGTATCACCGTGACCGTATACTCGCCGTCGGACGGAAAGATGTGGTCCACGAGGAGTCCCCCCCGGGTCCCGAGCGGCAGTCCCGGAACGTGGTAGTCCTGCGAAGTATCTTCGCGAACGCGGTAGAGGGCAAGACGGGGGGAAGCAGCCTCCCCGACCGCCAGACGGCTGATCTTGTCGGCGGCGGAAACGTAGGCTTCGACCAGCGTGGAGGACAGTCCCAAAGTGCCGGCCATATTGTCGAATCCGTAACTCGAGTCATCGGAAGGCAGGTATTGGGCGGGATCGATCTCAAGGCCCAGGAGATCCCGGACGGCGTTCGCGTACTCGGTGCGGTTGAGACGGTGGAGGCCAGGCGCGGGCAGATACGGCATCGCCTGACGGTCCAACTCGCCTTCGAGCCAGGCGACGGCGCTGGTGTAGATTCCGCGGTCCGGACGGGGCATGCCAGCCGGGGGCATCATGCCCGTCCGAAGCCGGCGAACGACCTTCTCCCAGCTTTCCCGATTCTGTTCGACCCGGGTTGCGTCGATCCCCTGCAGTACCAGCCCGCCGCTGGGCGTCGTCTCGCTGTGGCAGCCGATGCAGTATCGATCGAGAACGCCCGACAATTCGGCAGGAGATCCGATCGCCTCGGCCGCGGATTGCGCCGCACCTCGAGCTTCGGCCGCGGGCACTCGCCCGGCCCCGAACACGATCATCGAGCCGATTGCCGCCAACACTATCAGGCGGAGGCACTGTTTAACCACCATCGCTCCCCTGGCGCCCCGCTTGGTCGAGTACGGTCTTCAGCGTCCAGGTGCGTCCGTAAATCGCCTCTGGAGGCGCAGAATTCAGGACACCCCAAGTTGGAAGGCCCTCAACACCCAGCCCGCAGGACAGGTCACTCAACCGGTTTACGATTCTGCCGCCCCCGGAATACCCACGCGCATCCTGGCTGGCGGTTCCTTCAAGCTACGATTATTAACCAAATCGACCCCCATATCCATCCCCGTCAACCTCGGTCGACCCCGCTGCAACAAATAAATACAACATCCGGGTGCGGCGAAAGCATCTCCCGTTCAATGAATTACCGTGAATCGTTCGACAATGGAGAGCGGGCCGGTTCCCAAGCGGTCACAGGTTCAGGAGCCTGGGGTCGCGGGATGGAACATTTCATCCGGTAGTCCGTCCGCGGAGTGAAGCCTTGCCCGCTGCAGTATCGCGGCACTTTCTTCGACCCATCCCGGTCGGAATGGACAAGCTCTCACGCCGGGAAACCGGACAACCATGCAGTTGGTTGCGGCGCCGTACTCCGGTCCGTCACGGAACGATACCGTTGTCACGGGAGAGGGGCTCCCCATCGTCACCCACGGTCATCATCGGATTCTGATTGTTATCCTGGCAGATGTACTCGAAGATCTCCGTACCATCACTCCACCGCAGCAGGAAACCCGCTGTCCACGGCTCGGTATAGGCACCGGGGTCGTCGATCGTCACTTCGTATTCGAGAGAATCGAAATCGTTACGTGTGAAACGCTCGATCTGGTGAAGCCGATCCGTGTGCAGCAACCCTTGAGTGTCGATCCACGATCTCTCGTTGAAGCCGACGGTGTCCACGACCAGCGTGTCCCCGTCCCACGATCCGATGGAATGCCCGTAATAGGTGGGCGCAAAATCCTCCGGATGGGGCCGTCCATCCATGTAGACAGTGCGGAAAGTATGCGGCCCCCCGATGTCGAAGATAAACGCCCGTCCGAGTTCCGGGAGATCGACGATCTCGAAGCCGTAGGCCGTCCCGATCTGACGCGGTCCGGCTGAAGGTTTGCAGCGCGCGTGTGGCGCATCCCGGTCCGAATGCACCCGGTTGTAATCCCACATGGCTCTTGTCCAGGGTTGGAAAGGAACCTCCGCGAGGTTCCGATCGCTCGGCCGGTGCGTCTCCGGTGAATTCTCGGGATCCCCGATGATCAGTTCGCGCCTCGTGCGCCTCCAATGGCCTTTCTCGCCCGGTGGCGGACCCAGGTTCATTCTGCCATCCGGCCCGCGTGGGGCCGGTCGCACCTCGACCTCCGTTCGGTCCTGGCTCGCCGCACGAATGGGAGACAACGCGCCGGCAACAATGCTTGCAAGGAATAAAGTGAGAAAGCGTTTCGACATTCTGTCCCAACCCTCTTCACGAGCCGCTTACGGCCCTGAAGGCGATCCAAAACGAAACCCTCGGCCTGGCAGCTTCGAGAGCCCGATATTATGTACTCTCGATTCCGCTGTCAATCTTACTTTTACAACTCGACACAAAGATGGAACGTGACACAAAAAGGGGTCCACGCCGGGATTCGCACGGGCTGTTCCGAGATGTCGCAATTCGTCGCAGTCGTTTGACACGTATCTTCGGGCCAAAGTAGTCGAACGGTGTTATAAGGAGAATCGAATATGTGTAAGGGGATCATGGAGGATAAGGACATGAAAAGGCTTCTCGCAGCAAGTGTAACGGCTCTGTTTCTAAGCCTGTCTCCGGCCGCGATGGCGCAGGAGACCGCTACGGTAACCGGTACCGTGACCGACCCGACGGGGGCACTGATCCCCGGTGCGGAGGTCACCGCGATCAACAACAACACCGGCATTTCGACAACGCGAGTTTCGGGAGAGACCGGAAGTTACAGCATTCCGGCGTTACAGCCTGGCCAGTACACGATCACTGCCTCGCTCCCGGGCTTCAGCGACTCGTCGATCGAGGTCCGGCTCACACCGAATCAGACCTTCAGATTCAATATAGAACTGCAGGTCGGCGCTGTCGCGACGACGGTCGAGGTGGTCTCCGACGCCGACGCGTTGCTGGCCACCACGGGCGCATCGGTCGGTGACGCTCTTCCCGAGCATGAACTGGTGTCCCTACCGCTTGCAACCCGTGACATCTTCGATCTTCTCGCCACTACGGCGGGACTTGTCTACTCGGGCAACGGTGACGAGCAGCACTTTGCCGGGATGCGCAACAGTGCCGTGAACGCAACCCGGGACGGCGTCCCCGTCACCGACGGCCGGTACCTGGACTGGAACGCGGCGTATTCGGCAACTTATTCGAGTCCGGATCTGATCGAAGAAGTCCAGATTTCGGTTGGAACCATCGACGCCGAAGCCAGCAGAGGCAATGCCCAGGTCCGGCTTCAAACCCGGTCGGGCACCAACGAGTTCCGGGGAGCGCTGTTTTACACCACGAACAACTCGGCCCTGAACGCCAGCGACTGGTTCGCCAACCTGCGCGGTCAGGAAAAAAACTGGGAGAACCGGCAACAGTTCGGAGGGCGGATCGGCGGACCGATCATCCGGAACAAGGCGTTTTTCTTTGTCCTCCTCGACGAGCAACGGTATCGGACTCGAACCAACGTGCTCGGCCAAGTCTGGACCGCGGAGGCCCGCCAGGGACTGTTCCGGTACTGGCCCGGCGCGGAGAATGAGAACTTCCTGGCCGGGGCTGGACAGCGGTCGGTGGACGCCACCGGCAACCCGATTCGCCCGGAAAGTGCCACCGGCGACCTCCAGACGATCAACCTGTTCAGCGACGTCAACGACCCCTTCCGCACGGGCATTTCTCAGAATGCGTACCTGCAGGAAACGTTCCGGCGCATGCCGATGCCGAACGACTTCACCATCGGCGACGGGCTCAACACGGCCGGCCACAATTGGGTCTTCAGACGGTCGGGGGCCGACAACGCGGCGGGGACGTCGCAGAACACGAACCGGGACAACCTGAACGTCCGGATCGATTATCAGGCGACTGCCAACAACAGCATGAGCTTTGTCATGAGCCGGGAGCACAACTTCAACGACGACGCGATACCCACGTGGCCGGACGGGTTGAAAGGCGCTCAGAACCGCGACCCGCGCATCTACACCGCTACATGGACCTCGACGATCTCGCCGACGGTTCTGAACAGTTTCCGCTTCGGCTATCGGGAAACCAACTGGCACGGGCGTGTCCCGTTTGAAGTCGGATGCTGCTTTGGCAACAAGGGATTGTACGATGACCTGGAAAGCCTGACGCCAGAGGCCAGGGAAACGCTGGAAACCTACATACCCGAAACCGCCGCGGGTTATCCCTACCGCCCTCCGGCCGTGTCCTCGTTGAGCGGAAACCTGTGGATGCGTGTGGTGACGGGCACTCGCGGGCAGTCCAGTCCGCTGTACCACTTCAGCGATGACCTCAGCTGGGTGTTCGGCGACCACAGCTTCAAGGCCGGCTGGGAGGGCAATTGGGCCGATAGCAACGGCTACAGTCAGAACGGTTTGTGGCCCCAGGTGTACCTGGGAAGCGGCAATTTCCCCGTCGAGATCGAGGGCCGGTTTGACGGGATCGCCGGCGCCGATGCCGACTTGGCGGAAAATATCCTGAACGACCTGGCCGGATCCGTGGACAACGTGTTTCAGCGCTACGGCGTAAGTGAAGCCGGCCAAGGTTTTGTCGACCTGCTCGTCAGCAACAGGCTGAACACCAACTCTCACCAGGATGACTGGTCGGCATTTATCAAGGACGACTGGAACGCGACTCAGAACCTGACGTTGAACTGGGGTATCCGGTGGGACGTCTACGGTGTGCCTTACGAGGGCAAGGGCCTGCTGACGCTGCCCAAGGATGGAAATTACCTCGGTATCTCCGGTCCCAGCGGCCAATTGACCGAACTCATGCCGGTCGGAAAGAACAGTCCCAACCCGGGTCTAGGGGCCTACCCCAAGGACTGGAACAACTTTGGTCCTTCGCTGGGCTTCAGCTATCGCGTGCCATGGGTGGACCGGAGTCTGGTGTTCCGTGGCGGTTACGGCATCACCTATCCGGGAGCGCCGACGTTCCTGGATCTACGCGATCCTTCCCGTAATCCCGGCCGGCTGTTCGAAGCCGAAACCGTACCGACCGAGTACACGGCGGTTGTCGGATCGACCAATCCCGCTGCCGCGGATGTCGGGTTGCCGCTGCCGGTGACCGTGGAGCCGTTCGGGACCGTCCCGCTGACCAACCGCCGCCAGACGCTGTCGCTGTGGGCTCCGGACCGGCGAGTTCCCTACATTCAGAACTTCAACCTTCGAATCCAGATGGAGCTTCTACCAGATACGAACCTGGAAGTGGCCTGGGTCGGAACTCAGGGTACCGCCCTATGGGGCGGCCGGCAGTTGAACGAACCGGAAATCAGGACCAACGGCATCCTCGATGCGTTCGTCACCACACGCGAAGGCGGCGACGCCGCGTTGTTCGACAATATGTTCCGCGGTGTGAACTTCGGCAGGGGTACCTGCGGCGTCATCGACGGAGTGAACTGCACCGCCTCGATGGCGCTTCGGCAGTGGAGCCGGACCGACGACTTCTTCGCAGACGGCGAATCGGGCGCCTTTGCGGAGTTCATCAATCAAACCAACGCCGCGACCGGCAGTTGGGGGGGCCTGTTGCGGGCCAACGGTTATCCGGAGAATTTCATCGTCCTGAACCCCCAGTTCCGCAGGGTCAATTACTTCGACAACGGCGATACCTCGACCTATCACTCCCTTCAGACCCGGCTGACGAAGCGGCTGTCGAACGGGCTCAGCGGCCAGTTCTCCTATACATGGTCGAAAGCCATCGGCGACAGCGGCACGAATGCGTTCCGATCCCGGGAAGACAAGAGCTTCAATACCCGCGACCCGAACAACCTCAACTTGCAGAAAGGAATAGTCCCGTTCCACCGCACGCACGGGTTCAACGCGCACGCGACGTGGAGCCTGCCCTTCGGACCGAACCGGCTGTTGGGTGCGAACGCTCCCTCTTGGGCCCATCGGATTATCGAGGGATGGCAGGTCTCCTCGATCTTTGCCTGGAGCTCCGGGCAACCGATTCCAGTGAGCACGTCGATCGAGACGCTTTCGGCCATATACGACATCAATACCCCGGATCTGATCGGCGGCATCGATGCGTTTCCGAAATCGCTCGGCCAGGTGAATGTGGGCGATGGCGTCATTACCTACCTGGATGGGTTCCGGCGAGAACGCGAGCCGGTGAGTTCCTATTACGGGAGCAATCCGGACAGTCTGCAGTCCCACGCCGATCTCTGGCAGATCGTCGACAGTTCGGGGAACGTTGTTCTGCGGAATCCGAGTCCCGGGACCACGGGCAATCTGGCCAACAACTGGCTGGAAGGTCCGGGGCGGATGAAACTGGACGCCGCCCTGTCCAAGGCGATACAGATACGGGAAGGAACGACGTTCACCATACGCATGGACGCGATCAATCTGCTGAACACGCCGATTTGGGGCAATCCCAATATGAACATCAGATCGTCGAGCTTCGGCCGAATCACTTCGGCGAGCGGAGCGCGCACGTTCACGTTGAACGCTCGAATCGACTTCTGAGTTCCCGCAAGGGCAGTGCAAGCGCTCGACCCCCACGCGGGGGTCGAGCGCTTTTGCGCGCCACAATGCCACGCGCCGTGGCCCGACACGATTCCTCGTGAGGAGACGACGGTGCGGCCGGCATCCCGCCCCGTCGTTGGCGACGGGTACTTCCTCTCTGCCAACCGCCTGAACTAGCTGTGAATTCTGTGAAGGTTGTTCACGCGGGCTAAATCCGAGAAGCTGATTGGACCGAAACCAGCGGCATCCTTACATTGACCGATATCGAGGGAAAGCGTGTCACGGTTGGCAATCCCGGATCGACGACCGAGTTTTTGACCCGGATGACTTTAGCCCGCCTTTCTCACGGGTTTTCGTCGCGATGAGTCGGAGACGCCGTCAGAGCTACGGCGCGTTCCCCGCGCCGGGCGCGTAGCGGCGGGTTCGTCGCGCCGGATCAAGCGCGTCAGGGGGCGTGCCTGGCGGATGGATCCGGCGCTGTAGCAGACAACTCGTGAGAAAGGCGGGTTAGAGGGCCTCGGTCTGTCTTTTGACGAAATCGATGCCCGCTGGATCGCTGTGAACAATCACCTAAAAGTGAAGTTTTTTGAACACGCGCCGGGTTGAAGATCGTCATCATCGTCCGCCGACTTGATTCGGGCGGTCATATTTGATTCGGGCGGTCATAGTTGATTCGGGCAGTCATAGACTGCCCCTACATTTTCGAAATTGAGGGATTTGGGCTCCCGTCTCCCACTCCCTTTGTAGGTGCGGTCTATGACCGCACGATGACCGCACAGGGCCGCTGACGGGCGGGCGTATTTACTTTCGCGCCGCCTCGGTTCGGACGGGTCCTTGCTGCAAGACCAGGCCCGACACCTCCCCTCCCGCGTCACGGACGAATTCGATCTGGATGTCGACCACGCGGGCGAAAAATCGGTCTTCGACCTCGGCAAAGATCGGAAACGCCCCCTGGCCGGTCGCCTGAGCCGTCACCTGCCCACCTTCGACCCGGAGAGTAAGGTCGAACCCTGGACCCAGTTCGTAGACGCCAACGTACTGGGCGAGCACGTCCGCGGCCAGTTCGATTTCAGTTCGGACGCCGACTTCAGTGCTGGTGCGGGGCGCGGTCACATCGCGGCCTCCCTGATGCAACACGAGGTGGCTGACCGCTCCAGTACTGTCTCTGGCGAAGTCGATCTGGGCGTCGACGATCCTGACGAAGAAGCGCGTTTCCGATTCGGGGAAGATCGGCACCTTGCCCTGGCCCGACACCTGGCTGACAAGTTGCCCGTCCTCGAGCGTGATTGTCATCCGAACCTGTGGCGAGAGTTGATAGATCCCGACGTAGTCGGCAAGGACATCGGCATCCACTTCGATCTCCTGCCGTTCGGAGGTGAGGACCACTTCCTCGCCATGGACGTAGGCTCCAAGGCTGGCGGCGATTTCTCCGGGCGCGTTGCCGTTGATATTTGCCAGAGCGGCGACGGTGATTTCCGATCCGGGATAGTAGCGGAGCGTGGTATTGAAACCGGGGACTCCCCCAGCATGCTGGATGAGGGTCCGTCCGCCGCTGTCTTCCATCACGATGACGCCATACGCATAGTCGTTCAGATATGGGGTGACCATTCGGTCGAGGGAAGCCTCAGACAATAACTCTTTCCCGAACAGGCCACGATTCCACTGCATCAAGTCGACGCTCGTCGAGTAGAGCCCGCCAGCGGCATGCGGACGGCTCATATGCAAGAACCGCGCATTCACCGGACCGTCCGGGCTTGGCGAATACCCGGCCGCACGATTGGAAATGATCTGCGAGTTGGAATCGTATCCGGAGTCGTCCATCCCAAGCGGCTCGAAGATGTTGCTTCTGACGAACTCTTCATAACTCGTACCGGTGACAACCTCGATCAGGTGGCCGAGCAGCACATAGCCCGAGTTGCTGTAGCGCATCTCAGCGCCGGGCTCGAACTCGAGATCCAGGTCGCGAAAACTGGCGACAGTTTCGGATGCCGAAGTCGGTTGCGACATGGTTGCCCCATATCCGGGGAGGCTCGTGTAGTTGGGCAAACCGGCGCTGTGCGTCAGGAGATGAAATATTGTGATGTCGCTCCACGATTCGGGCGCATCCTCGATATGTGCGCTAATGGGATCGTCCACATCCAGAACACCTCGCTCCTGGAGGATGAGAACGGACGCCGCGGTAAACTGCTTCGTAATCGAACCGATCCTGAATTTCGTGTCGGAAGTGTTCGCGATCCCCCACTCGAGATTGGCGAAGCCGTAGCCCTCGTTGAGGAGCACGTCGTCGCCTCGCGCGACCAGTACGGCGCCCATGAAACCAGAACCCACGATTCGCGCCTCAACGATCTCGTTCATCCGGACGGGATCCTGCGACTGGGCGGGAAGGGCGAAAGCAAGGGCGGAAACAAGAATCGAGAGATGGCTGAGCAATCGGTTTGCGCGCATGAGTCCTCCTGGTCCAACAGTATGGCCGCGATCCGACGGAAGCTCAACGGAGCCCCGGCACCCATCTTTCGGACAATAGTGATGAGCACGCAGGATGAAGGGAAACGAGACGGTCGAGGCTCTCGGGCGACCACGAGTGAACCAGTGGTCGGCAGGCCGGGTGGCAGCGGGTCCGGGATCAAACGTTTGTAGAGATCGGCGGGCGGCGCGGAAACGAAATAGGCGGCCTACGGAAGCCGCGCGGGAAAATCGGCATCCTCCGACAATCCGCTGCCTGCGACCCGTGCCATCGGAATCGACATCGAGGCGCGGAGGCTATATCGTACGGGTACCGTCATACCCCAAGTCCGAGAAAGGATTCAGTCTCCGTGCTATCGGGCCATCGACGCGGCTGCAACCGGTAGGCGAAACGCATGGTGTCGATCCCACCCTGCGCCCGAGCCATGGTTCGGGTCAGGATCGGGGCATGAGCGGCGCCGAACCGCTTGTCGATGCGGGAAGCCCGGCGGCCGGGGGAGAGAACCGGGGAGCATTGCCGCGTGAACTACGATTTCAACACGCTCCGCGGAGATTTCTTCGGCGGCCTCACCTCAATGGTGGTGGCGCTGCCGGTGGCGCTGGCCTTTGGCGTCGCGTCGGGCATGGGGGCGGCCGCGGGCCTGTACGGTGCGATCGCGGTCGGCTTTTTCGCGTCGGTGTTCGGCGGCACGCGGTCTCAAGTATCCGGACCGACGGGGCCCATGACCGTAGCCATGGCGGTCATCATCGCCCGCTACGCGGGCAGCCTCACCGAAGCCCTGACCGTGGTCGTCCTGGCCGGTTTGCTGCAGGTGCTTCTGGGCCTGTCCAGGGTCGGCCGCTTCGTGGCCTACACGCCCTATGTGGTGGTGTCCGGGTTCATGTCCGGTATCGGCATCATCATCATGCTGATCCAGGCCTTGCCGTTCCTGGGATCGCCCCCCGCGGCGGGCGGCACCCTGGGAGCGATTGCCGCACTGCCGGAGGCAGCAAGCAATATCAGCGTCAGCGCCTTCGCCATCGCCTCCGTCACTCTTGCCGTTGGAGTGCTCTGGCCTCACCGGCTGGCAAGATTCATGCCCGCACCGCTTATGGCTTTGGCTGCTGGTACTCTGCTGGGCGTGCTGTGGTTGAACGATGCGCCGGTCATCGGGCAGGTGCCCACCGGACTGCCGGGAATGCAGTTGGGGCTGCCTTCCCCCGGCTTCCTTTTACAGGCCATGGAACCGGCGATCATTCTGGCCCTGCTCGGCTCCGTGGACAGCCTGCTGACCTCCCTGATCGCCGACTCCATGACCGGCACCCAGCACAACCCGAACCGGGAACTGGTGGGTCAGGGCATCGGCAACATCGTCGCGGGAATGTTCGGAGCGCTGCCCGGCGCCGGGACCACAGTTGGTACCGTGACCAATATCCGCGCAGGCGGGCTGACCCGGGTTTCGGGCGCCGTGCGCTCCTTGCTCCTGCTGGCGCTGGTGCTGGGCCTGGGCCGGTACGTCGAACCGATCCCTCTTGCCGCTCTTGCCGGGGTCCTGATGAAAATCGGCTGGGACATCATCGACTGGCATTTTCTCACCCGAATCCACCGCATCCCGCGGGAACACCTCTTTGTGATGCTGACGACGTTGGGCCTGACGGTGTTCGTCGATCTGGTAACCGCCGTGGCGATCGGGTTGATCGCGGCGGGGATGGCCCATGCTCGGCAGTTGGAATACCTGGAACTCGACAGCGTGGTCTCCGTGCCGCTGCTGGACCGGATGGTCCTCTCCGAGGAAGGGAGCGCCGCGGTGGACCCATATGCGGCGCATACCGGTCTTGTTGCGCTCAGGGGGAGTTTCACTGTCGCCTCTTCCCACAGGCTGGTCGCGGTGATCAGCATGGACATCAAGGACCACGATGTCGTCATCTTCGATTTCTCGAAAGCCACGTACCTCGACGACAGCGCGGCCATGGTCATCAAGGAGCTCATTGACTTCGCCGCAAAGGAGCACACGGAGATTATCGTTGCGGGTCTTTCGGGTTCTGTGGCGGACACCCTCGATGCGCTCGATATTCTGCAAGACGTGCCCGAGGGCCACGTTGTCGAGACTCTGGACCAGGCGCGTCAGGCGGCCACGAATTTCATCACGGCTGGAGGCAAAGGGACTCGGGCGTGACTCCGGAGAGTGCCGTTTCCGCTCTGCAAGCCGGTGCCTTGAGAGCCGGAAGCATGAGTGATTGCTAGTCAGGAACGGGCCTGGGTTACCGGTGCTCCGTCGTTCCGCCTACATCACTGTTTGCCGAGGCTTGACGCGCTCGGCGATATGATGGCCCGTCTCAATCTCGGCCCGGCGGAGCTCATAGGTCTGTTGCAGATTCAGCCAGACCCCGGGCGTCGTCCCGAAATAGCGGGCCAGGCGCAGCGCGGTGTTGGCGGTCACGCCACGCTGACCGTGCAGGATCGCCGTGACGCGGTTCACCGGAACATCCAGCGCCTTCGATAACGCATTGGCCGAAAGGCCGAGTGCTTCGAGTTCGTCGCGCAATATCTCGCCCGGGTGTACCGGTCTCATGCCATTCGTTGCAGTCATGGCCTTTACCTCCTCAGTGATAATCCACGATCTCTACGTCGCACGGTCCGTCGTCTCCCCAACGGAAACATATGCGCCATTGCCTATTGATCCGGATGCTGTGCTGTCTGGCACGGTCGCCCCGTAGCGCTTCCAACCGATTGCCTGACAAGGCCGCAAGATCCTTGAGGGCTTCGGCGCTGTCGAGATAGGTGAGACGACGCGCGGCTTGAACAGCGAACCCCTGGAACGCCGCAACGCGATGGCCCTCAAAGAAACGCCGTGTGTCTCTATCCTTGAAGCTTCGGATCATGGAGCATCACGTAACCAATTTTACGGCATACGTAAAAGATTATAGCAACGTACAAAACCTCGCCACCGATGACCACCGGGAAACCAATCGATGATGGCCACGTGGCCAAGCTATCGAATGGACGTGACGGACTGGCCAGTCGATTCGGGCATGTGACTTGGACGACTGGGCAGCGAACAAGGGTTATCAACTCCATAGTAGTTCGTCCAAGCCGAAACCCGGCGCCGGGCAAACGTATCGCCGTGGCGGCGGAAGTCTATCGATCGGGCCGCCAGTTGCTGACCAGGGGGAACTTCTCCGGGTGGTCAATGGACTCGACTGCAAGGTCAACGTCAAGATCGGGCCAATAAAGATGATGGGGTTGTGGCAGTGTGACATTGCGTAAGTGACCTATCGGGAGATTGCGAAACCAGGGAAACTTTTCAAACGGCAGAAACACCTCACGCTCCCCTATCAGCATCCAAAATCCGTGCTTCGAAACATTGGTAACCTCAACTGGTGAAATGTTTGTTCCAGACTGCATGGATTTCATCCTCAATGCTTGTCGTGGCATTCTTATGGCATCCCATCCAATTCAGGGGCATTTGGACAGGATGGTTATGCGTTCGCGAATCTATCGATCGAACATCCTTCGCTGCACCAGTTTCACAAATTGATGAAGTTACAAGCCGTCATCGACGCTTACCAGGACCGAATCAAGACGTTGCGTTGCGACGGAGAAATCGACGGGATCACGCTGAACGCTTCGTCCGAGGAGGATTTTTATTTGTTTGTCAAATCTGCGCCTTATACCCGAAGAGCCTCCTTGGTGCTTATAGATAACGGAAATCTCCGGGCTGTCTGGAGGAACGATGACGGAAGTCATGTCGGTGTCCAGTTTCGGGGCGAGCAGTCGGCAAGTTACGTGATATTCAAACCGCGGTCGTCTACACCGGATGTTTCCAGGGTGTCGGGCACGGACACACTGGAAGGCGTCAACGGGCAGATTCACGCTCTTGGCGTTGACACACTGCTGAACGCATGACAAGCGAAGACCTGACCGACGACAGCCCTGTAGTCTGCTATTTGCGCCCAACCTTCATATCGTTCCAAGCCGGCGGCCAACCAGGAACAAGCCGTCCAGGGTCAGATTTTCGTCGATCTTTGTGATGAACTTCGACTCGCCGTCGATGAAACGCGCCATGCCGCCCGTTGCAATGACGACGGTGTCGTCGCCGAGTTCCTCAATCATCCGTCCGACGATCCCGTCCACAAGCGAGACGTATCCCCAGAAAAAACCGCTCTGCATGCTCTCCGCGGTGGACTGGCCGATCAGTGTGCGCGGCCTGCCGATATCGATTCGGGGCAACTTGGCCGCCCGCTCGATCAGAGTCGCCGCCGACAGTTCGATACCCGGAGCGATCAGCCCGCCCTGATATTCTCCCTTCCGGGTAATCGCGTTGAACGTCGTCGCCGTTCCCAGATCGACGACGATCGCCGGAGCGCTGTACCGATCCAGCACGGCCACGGCATCGACGATGCGGTCGGCGCCGACTTCTCGAGGATCGTCGTAGAGAATTGGAATACCGGCATTGTCGGGCGTCACGAACACGGCCTTGAGCGAAAAATAGCGCTGGACCATCTCTGCGACCTTCCAGTCGAGAGGCGGGACGACCGAAGCCACGATCACCGACCGAACCGCCTTGACATCCAGTTTGTCCAGAGAAAACAGGGTTCTGAGCAAAACGCCGTATTCATCGACGGTTCGGTTCCGTTCGGTGGATAACCGCCAGTTCCGGATCAAGCGGTCGTCTCGATAGACCCCCAGAGCCGTATTCGTATTGCCAACATCGATCGCCAGTAGCACGCGTGCTCCTTCTTTCCTTACTCCCGGAATTATTCCCAGAAAATCACATCGCCACTGTACACAACTTCGACACTCCCGTCCGCCTGCCGGAGCCGCAAACCGCCCAGCGACTCCAGCCCCGCGGTTACCCCGCCGATCCTGCGCATCCCGTCCTGAACTTCCAAACGCCGGCCCGAGGCAAAGCTGGACGCACGGGTCCACGCATCCGTGACCACCGGGGGCCCCACGGAAAGGAACCGCAGGTACAGTCTTTCGAACGTCGCCAGGAAATCCAGAAGCAGCTCGATCCTGGATTGGCGGCGGCCCGACGCCATGGAAAGAGATGTCGCGATCGGGGCGATTTCATCCGGAAACTCCGATTGATTGACGTTGATTCCAATGCCCATTGCGATCGACGACACCCGATCCAGTTCCGCCTGCAACTCACAGAGGATGCCGCAAACCTTCTTATTACCGACAAGCAGGTCGTTCGGCCACTTGATATCGACATCCAGACCGGTCACGCGCTCGATGGACTCGTGGGCCGCGACAGCGGCTGCCAGCGTCATCAACGGACCCAGTGACGATGGGATCTCGGGACGGATGATGACGGTGAAATACAGCCCCAGACCAGGCGCTGAAATCCACTTTCGCCCCAACCGGCCCCTTCCGGCAGATTGCTGCTCGGCGACCACGAGGGTTCCGTGAGGCGGCGGCTTGTTTCCGGCCAGGAGTCGAACGGCAAATGCGTTGGTGGAATCCACCGTGTACAGGTGATGAATCGGATGCCCGATGCCCCCGGTATGAAGGCGGTTCCGAAGCACTTCAGGCAGAACGACATCGGGCAGGCGCTCCAAACGGAAACCGGTGAACGGCTCCCCGAGAATCTCGACCCCCGCGTTTCGCAAACGGCCAATAGCCCCAGAAACGCGGGAATAAGGCATGCCAAGAACCCGGGCAAGTTGTTTACCCGATACCGGAACAGTCATGTTCTCAATGAGAGACGATACAACGCGGTCCATTCGAAGGTCCTGGCGTTGGGCGTCCAGACTCACGACAGTGGGGACACTCGCAGATGAATATCGGATGCGGGCGCCGAATGTGTCAGCGCGCCCACTGCAATCCTGTCGACACCCGTTTCCGCGTAGGCACGCGCGTTCTGGATGTCGATTCCCCCCGAAGCTTCCAGGACGACCCGGCCCCCGACGAATTCGACCGCTCTCGAGGTCATTTCCAGCGTGAAGTTGTCGAGCATGATGACATCCGGACCCGCCTCAAGAGCGCTCTCCAGCTCATTCATATCACGAACTTCAACCTCAAGTGTCATCTCGCCGGCCCGCTCTCGCGCCAGCGCGACCGCCGTACCCGCATCGGGGTGAAACTCCAGATGATTGTTCTTGATCAGGACCGCATCGAAAAGCCCCATGCGATGGTTGGCGCCTCCACCGCATCGCACCCCGTACTTGTCCAGCAGCCGGTGTCCCGGAATCGTTTTCCGGGTGTCCACAATCACCGCCTTCGTCCCCTCGACCGCGGTAACGAAACGGCGCGTAAGCGTCGCGATCCCCGAAAGCCGCTGCAGGAAATTCAGGGATATTCGCTCGACGGCAAAAATGGCTCTCGCCCTGCCTTCGACCTCGATCAACACCGACCCGGGCGAAACCCGTGCGCCATCGGATGCGAGGGCGTGAAACTTGAGCGCCGGTTCGTACATGCAAACCAGTTCGCGAACGACGGGAATACCGGCAACGACCAGGGAATCCTTCGAGACGAATTCTGCCCGGGCCAAGGCATCTTCGGGAACCAACGCGTCCGAAGTGACATCTCCGGCGCCCAGGTCTTCGCGAACGGAGGCGGCCAGCAAATCGCCAATGCCCGCGAGCAAGGAGTCGGTCATGAAATCCACGTTGAAGTCGTCCTAACGGAGCCGATCCAGGCCCTCGGACAACCGGACTTCCTGAGCCTGATAGTCGGCCAACCTCTGGCGGTTCTCTTCGACCACTTTCCTTGGCGCCCGCTCCACAAAATTCACGTTCCCGAGCTTTCGTTCGAGCCCGGCGATTTCCTTGCGGACCTTTTCCACTTCCTTGTTCAACCGCGCCTGTTCGGCTTCGATGTCCAGGATGCCCGAGAGAGGAACTTCGATCGACAGGGGGCCGGCAACAGCCTGCGCGGCGGCTTTCTCGCCAGAAAGCCGTTCGACGATTTCGATCGTCTCGACACGGGCGAGGCGGCGTACGTACTCGGCGTTGTCCTCAATCATCGCAGCCACTTCAGGGTCTGCCTGTGCGATACGCAACGGAACGAAATCCTTCACACCGACGTTCATCTCCGATCGAATATTCCGGACTTTCACAATGATTTCCTGAATGAGTTCGGCATGCGCTTCGGCGCTATCGTCCTCCAGGGCCTCCTGAAACTGGGGATAGGGGGCAATGACGATCGATTCTCCGTCGTGAGGCATCCGTTGCCAGAGTTCCTCGGTCAGGAACGGCATGAACGGGTGCATCATCCGCAGTGAACTTTCCAGCACGTACAGCAATACCGGTCTCGATTTTTGGGGATGAAGCTTCGTCATCTCCAGATACCAGTCGCAAAAATCGTGCCAGAAGAACTGACGGATCGTTTTTGCGGCTTCATGCAGGAAATAGCGGTCCAACGATGCGTTGACCGACCGGATGGCCCGCGTATGCCGAGACAGAATCCAGCGATCCGCCAGCGACAGGTCAAGTTCGCGAATCGCTTCGTCGGACGGCGGACGCGCCGTTTCGTCGACGTAACTCAGAATGAATCGCGCGGCGTTCCAGATCTTCGTCGCAAATGAGCGATAGCTCTCCAACTGCGACTCCACCAGAACCAGATCCGATCCGGGCGCCCCCAGACTGGCGAGCGTAAACCGAACGGCGTCCGTCCCATACTCGTCGCAAACCAGAAGCGGGTCGCCAACGTTGCCTTTCGATTTGGACAGTTTCTGCCGCTCGGCATCCTTCACCAGACCGTGAACGTAAACTTCGCTGAACGGCGCCTTGCCCGTGAACTTCTTGCCCGCCATCACCATGCGGGCCACCCAGAAGAAAATAATGTCGTAAGCCGTAACCAGAAGACTCGTCGGATAGAAAGTCTCGAGTTCCGTCGTATCCTCCGGCCACCCCATGGTCGAAAACGGCCAGAGTTGGGAACTGAACCAGGTATCCAGCACGTCGTCATCCTGACGGAGCGCTTTGGACTGACACTTGGGGCAGGAGTCCGGGTCCGTGCGCGAAACCGCGATCTCGCCGCAGGCATCGCAGTACCATGCCGGAATTCGGTGCCCCCACCAGAGCTGGCGCGAGATACACCAGTCCCTGATGTTGTTCATCCACTCGAAGTAGGTCTTGGCCCAGTTCTCGGGAACGAATCGGGTCTCGCCCTCATTTACGACCCGAATGGCCTCCGCGGCAAGGGGAGCGATTTCGACAAACCACTGCGTTGACAGCAGCGGCTCGGCAACGGTTCGGCAGCGCGAACAGTGGCCGACATTGTGCGTATGGTCCTCGACGGAAACCAGAAGGCCCCGGTCGTCGAGATCGTGAACGATTTTCTTTCGCGCCTCGAAGCGGTCAAGGCCGGCATAGTCTCCACCCGCGGGGGCGATCCTGCCGTCCTCGTCGATGACACCGATCTGCTCCAGGCCGTGACGCTCTCCGATTTCGAAGTCAGTGGGGTCGTGGGCGGGCGTCACCTTCACCACACCGGTTCCGAACTCCCGGTCGACGATCTCGTCGAATACAAAACGCAATTCCCTGCCCACCAGGGGAAGCTTGGCCCTCGCATCGACGAACCCCGCGTATCGCTCGTCGTCGGGATGAACCGCGAGCCCGGTGTCTCCCAACATCGTCTCGGGCCGTGTCGTCGCCACCTCGATGAAATCCGCCGCGCCGCCTCGAACCGGATATTTGATGCGGTAGAGACCGCCCTGAACCGGGGTGTGTTCGACTTCAAGGTCCGACAACGCGGTACGGCATCGGGGACACCAGTTGATCAACCGCTCCCCGCGATAAATGAGGCCTTCCTCGTAGAGGCTGACAAACACCTCGCGAACGGCGCGGGACAATCCCGCATCGAACGTAAACCGCTCCCTGGACCAGTCGCACGAAACGCCCAGGCGGCGCATCTGCCGCGTGATCGAGTCGCCGGATTCCTTCTTCCAGGCCCAGACGCGTTTGACAAACTCTTCACGGCCAACGTCATGCCGGCTCAATCCTTCTTCACGCAATTGCCGTTCAACAACGTTCTGAGTCGCGATACCGGCATGATCGGTCCCTGGGAGCCACAGGGTGTTGAATCCCTGCATCCGCTTGCGGCGAACGACGATGTCCTGAATCGTGTGATTCAGCATGTGGCCCATGTGCAGCGAACCGGTCACGTTGGGGGGCGGGATGACAATCGAGAATGGCGGCCGGGAGGATTCGGCGTCGGCTTTGAAATAGCCGCGCGATTCCCACGTCTCGTACCAATGGGTTTCGATGCTTGAAAAATCGTATGTCTTGGGAATCTCGATGCTCATGGGCTTACTCATCTCTTCTCGAACTGACTTCCTTGCGATATCCGGGACGACTTCCCAGGCGATGTTCTCAATGACCTCGGCGGACAGGCGGGCGATCACTCTATCCGCAATCGCCTCCATCTCATCCGCGGAAAGGGGCGCGCGTTCCGGACCGGGCTGTTTCCGGGGAAACAAGGCCGTCAATCCCAGAATGTCGTCCTCGGCGGCGGCTTGACCGGCCCGCGCGGGCACCGTCCGGTCAATCGCGCCGGTCACCAGGTCGAACAGTTCCCGCGGTTCGAAGGGTTTGCCGACCTGACCGGCAGCCCCCACCCGCGCCGCCTCTCGTTCGTCATACGGGTCGAACGCGCCCACCAGCAGAAACACCGGCGTCGGCTCGAGCACGGGATGTTCCTTGACAAACTCGCAAATCTCATATCCGGTCTTGCCCGGCAAGTACACGTCGGCAAGTACGATTCTCGGCCGCAATTCGTTGATTTTCCGGATTGCCGTATCGCCGTTGCCAACCGATACGACATTGAAGTCACCGTCATCGCTGAAGGTTGCGGTCACCAGCCTTTGAATCGTCGTGTTGTCGTCGGCAAGCAGGATGGTCTTTTTCACGACATCTCCATGCCGGGAGCGCGGCCGGTAACGATTTTCGGCGCCATTCGCAAAAGCGGGCGGCCTGATGGCCGCCCGCTGAAGTCCCTTTCCTGTTTCGCGGTCATTGGCCTGGCGGACTTTCGGTGCCCAGTACGGCGCCCTCCACTTCGAACGTACCTACACCGATACCGACGCCCTCGCCCTCACCCTCGCCCGGAATGATCGAAGCCGCCGTGGTCTCGGTCGAAATGTCCGGGCGCCGGCTCCACAGGCCAAACACCCTTGCGATAAGGCTCTTGCCCTCTGGCGGGGGCGCGGCTTCGGCGCGCGCCAGGGCCGCAGGATTGCTGTCCGGAATGGGTTGCTCCAGTTCCACCAGTTGCTCCGCCGCCTTCTCGGCGGCTTCCGACAGCGGGTGATTTCGAATGGCCCGGTTGTAATAGACGATCGCCTCGCCCTCGTTCCCGCCGCGTTGCATCGTGTCACCCAACCGATACAGGGTTTCCGCAAGATCGCTGTAATCGGGATAGTCGTCAAGGATCTCCAGGTAGCGGTCGACGGCGCCGACAAAATTACCCGTGGTCGAATAAAAATTACCCACCTTCATGATCCCGTCGGCAAGCACTTCCTGAACGGCCCGTAGTTTTTCCCGGGCCTCCACTCCCAGATCGCTGTCCGGATAGTTCAGGATCATGTTCCTGAGCTCCACCTCGGCCAGTTGCCCCTGGGTCGGGTCACGGTCCGACTTTTCCATCTGCTTGATGTGGGTCATCGCAACCAGGAGTTGCGCATCGTCCGCCATTTCGCTGGTCGGGAAAAAGGTAATGAAATCCTTGAGTTCCCTTTCCGCCTGAATCATGTCCGCCCGGGATCCTCCGTGATAAAACGTCTCGGCCAACCCATACTTGCCCAGCGGAAGAAACTCACTATCCGGATAGGTATTGATCAGATTCTGGAACAAAAGCCGCGACCGGGTAAATTGACTGCGGTCAAGATCGAAGACCGCCCTGGTGTAGAGGACTCGATCCGGCTCGTCCAAGCCGCCATCGAGATCAATGTCGTCGGGATACCCCCCACAACCGGCGGCAAACAACATCAGGACGATGACTGAAATATTTCGCTTCATGCGGTCCATTCGACAGCAAACCCTTGGTTTGAAAGTAATTAAAAATGATAGCCGACCGACTGGGCCTTTTCCATCATTTCCTTGACGCGCTGACCGGGATCGCCCGATCCAAAAATGGCGGAACCGGCAACAAGGACATCGGCGCCGGCACCGACGACTGCTTCAAGTGTGTCGTCGTTGATACCGCCATCGACCTCGATCGAGGTCTTCAGACCGGCATTTTCGATCATCTCTCTCAACCGCCTGATCTTGCCGACCGTGTAGGGGATGAAACTCTGCCCCCCAAAACCCGGATTGACGCTCATGATCAGCACCATATCCACAAGATCCAGCACATGTTCGATCGAACTGAGCGGCGTCGCCGGGTTCAGGGCCACACCCACACCGACACCTGAAGATCGAATGAGGTCGATCGTACGATCCAGATGGCGTACGGCTTCAACATGGACCGTAAGGCTGTTGGACCCCGCATTCACGAATTCGTCAACAAATCGATCGGGCTCGCTGACCATGAGATGCACATCGAACGGCAGCGCGGTCTCCTTGCGCAAGCTCTTCAACACCGGAGGCCCTATGGTGATGTTGGGGACAAAGTGGCCGTCCATCACATCCACGTGGAGCAAATGCGCTCCGGCGGCCTCCACGGATTGGATCCCCTCGGCCAATCGTGAGAAATCGGCAGCCAGGATCGACGGTGCGATTCGTGGAGTCACTCGCTCACTTCCAGTCGGATGATGTCGGTTTTGGATATCTTGTGACCGGCTTGCGGATTCTGTCCCAGCACGCGTCCGCCGGCCGTCCCGGCCTGAGCGGTATATGTGATGTCGCCAAGCCGGAAACCTTCGTTCCGAATACGGGCCGTGACCGTGCTTGCGGGTTCGCCGGTCAAATCGGGCATGATGTAGTAGTCCTCGATCGGTCCCATTGACACCAGGACGTTCACCTCTGGGGCCATGCCACTCATATCTCCCGCCGGCGGCGATTGATAAACGATCGTCGAAGCGTCGCCCGTACCGGTATGGGAATAGAGCGTGTTGCCAACCGAAAGCCCGCTTTGCCCAAGGAGCATCTGTGCACTGCGCAGCCTGTTCCCTTCCACGTCAGGCACCGGGAACTGACGCTCTCCAAGGCTGAGCAGAACCCGAACGGACCGGGAAGTCTTGACCGACGCCCCTTCAGAAGGATTCTGATCGATAATCTGCCCTTCAGGAACCGTGTCACTGAACCGGGTACTCTCCACATCCAGGCCCAGCCCGTTTTCGAACAAGAGTTCGGCAGCCTCGGCCTGAGTCATGCCGGCCACCGCGGGAACAGTAACCTCGCGACCGCGAATCGTAAATCTCATCGCGGTCATCGCGCTCAGGAGTCCCGCCACCGACAACACCATCGCCATCAACAGGATCACCGAAAAACGCTCCCAGAAACCCGTGGGCCGCGGCGTTCCTTCCTCGATGTGGGGCTGTCCGGCCATGTTCTCTCAGCTCCTTGTGAACCCGGCCCGATCGGGCCGCGGGTAGTCCGTATTCCTCGTGGGTGGGACCCAAGAGGGCCGCTCTGTTCGATATAAGGCGTTTGAAATGAACGTTTAACGAACCAAACAATGGCGGCCCTTATGAAGACAGAGTGTACCCAAGTCCCGTTCGAGTTTCACGGACTATTTCAACGCAAAGCGAAAGCGCGATTCGACGGCGGACGGATCTTGATTTGGGCGGTCGGTGCGGTCTACGACCGGACGTTCTTGATTCGGGCGGTCATAGACCGCCCCTACAGTTTCGGACTGCAGACCGTGCGTCCGCCCCTACAGTTTCGGAACGCAGGCGCCCGGAGCCCACTCCAACCTCGACTCCGACTCCCACTGTAGGCGCGGTCTATGACCGCGCATTCTCTTATTCCCCGATTCTCGTAAACCGGTCTCCAGGCTGCAACCTCACGCCGCGCGCGAAATCGGGACCGGAAACGGCCTTCCGGTTTTCAAGCTGCAACTGAACCACTTCCAGAAGCCTCCCGTCCCCGCAGCAGACTTGAAGCTTTCCGCCCGCGAATCCGATCGCACCGGGGTCCGCGGCAGCGACGGCGCCGGAACCGCAACGTGTTTCGAGAATCCGACAGGGAGTCCCGCGAAACCCGACAACGACCGACGGCCAGGGCAGGAATGCCCTCACCGCATTATGAATCGTTTGGGCCGGCAGTTCCCACCTAATCCGCCCATCCTCCTTGCGAAGACATGGGGCCATCGTTGCCAACGCGTCGTTTTGGGGCCGCGGCGCCGCATCGCCCCGAACCACCCCCTGAATCGTTCGCACAAGCAGTTGTGCGCCCAAGGCTGAAAGCCGCTGGGAGACTTCCGAGCTCGTCTCGTTGGGTCCTATTTCGGTCGATTCGCAATCGTAAACGGGTCCCGTGTCGAGCCCGGCGTCAATCGCCATCGTACAGACACCGGTTTCGGACTCGCCCCGGGCGATCGCCCAGTGCACCGGCGCCGCCCCGCGATATCGCGGGAGTAGCGACCCGTGGACATTGATCGCCCCATATTCGGGTATCGCGCGCAACCATGCCGGAATGATCTTGCCGTATGCCACGACGACGAGAAGTTCCGGATTCAGACGCGGGAAGGCGCGAACCACGTCATCCGATTTGAGGGATTCAGGCTGGTAGACGTCGATACCTGAAGCCTGAGCGGCCTCCTTGACCGGCGACGCGCGAAGATTTCGGCCACGCCCCGCAGGGCGGTCCGGTTGAGTAACCACGCCTGCGACTTCATGGCCGGTGGCTACCAGAGCCTCGAGGGACGGCACTGCGAAGGCGGCGGTCCCCATAAAGACCAGCCGCATCGGCTACCATTCATCCTGCTTGACGAGTTTGCGAATGCGGCGCTTGATCAAGTCCCGCTTGATAAAGCTGAGGTGATCGAGAAACATGACGCCGTTCAGATGGTCCAGTTCGTGGCAGAATGCGCGGGCCAAGAGATCCGATCCTTCCAGAATCAACTCGCGGCCGTCCAGATCGATACCCTTGAGCACGACTTTCTTCGGCCGGCGAACGTACTCGCTGAATCCGGGGATGCTCAGGCAACCCTCTTCCTCGTACTGCTCCCCGTCGGTGTCGACGATCTCGGGGTTCACGATCACCAACAGGTTGTCGGCCTTCTCGCCTGCGCTGGTATCGGTCAACATGATCCTTTTCGATACCCCGACCTGCGGTGCGGCCAGCCCGACACCGGGAACACGGTACAAGGTTTCAGCCATCTCCTGAACCAGTTGCACCTCGGCCCCGGTAATGTTGTCAACGGGTTTGGCGACCTTCTGAAGGACTTCGGCACCGTATTTGACAATCGATCTGTCCATATGTTTCTCGTTGGCCTCTCTCACGGGGCCTTTAATTATCGTACCATCAGTCTCGAATCGCCGGAGTTGGGACCTCGGAGAAACGTTGCAATTGTTCGCGGTAGCACTGGTAGTTACGCAGAGCCTCGCCGATGGAATCGCCGCCGAATTTCTCTGTGACGGCGTCGGCCAGCACCAGCGCGACCATCGCCTCGCCGATCACTCCCGCGGCCGGAACGACACAGGTATCGGAACGCTCGTGCTGCGCCATGAACGGCGCCTTGGAAATCATGTCGACCGACCGCAACGCCTTTTTCAGGGTTGGGATGGGCTTCAGATAGCCCACGACGCGAATCTCCTCGCCGTTGGACATGCCCCCCTCTATTCCGCCCGCTCGATTGGACAGGCGATCGAAACGCCCCGTATCGACATTGAACGATATTTCGTCATGCGCCAGGGACCCTCGAGCCGCCGCGGTACGAATCCCGTCGCCGATCTCTACAGCCTTGATGGCGTTGATCGACATCATCGCCTGAGCCAGCCGCCCATCCAGTTTCCTCTCCCAACTCGTATGCGAACCTAACCCCAGGGGCGGATTGCGCACAACGACTTCAAAGGTTCCGCCGATCGTATCGCCGTCTTTCTGCGCCCTTTGAATCGCTTCGACCATGCGGTCGGCATATTCCGGCAGGACGCATCGAACAACCTTGTCGGTTTTGACCGACTCCAACTGCCCCCAGGACACACGGAAGTCGTCCGGAATCCGAACCTCGCCTATCGATCTGGTGTGACTCAGGATTTCGACGCCGAAGGTCTTGAGATACAGCTTCGCGACGGCGCCGGCCGCAACTCGCGCCGTGGTTTCCCGCGCGCTGGAACGTTCCAGGATATTGCGCGCGTCGGATTGGTCGAATTTCTGGGAACCGACCAGATCGGCGTGTCCCGGACGCGGGCGCGTCACGACCCGCTTGCCGGCCACTTCTTCGGATACGGGAAGGACCGCCATGATGTCTTCCCAGTTTTTCCAGTCCTTGTTCTCGATCATCATCGAGATCGGACTTCCGAGCGTGCGCCCATGTCGAACGCCGGACAGAACACGAACCTTGTCGGTCTCGATCTTCATCCGGCCGCCCCGGCCATAGCCTCCCTGCCGCCGACCCAATTCTCCGTTAATGAACTCGACATCGATTTCGAGGTTGGCGGGCAGGCCGTCAACCATGGCGATGAGAGCTTGCCCATGAGACTCGCCCGAAGTCCTGAAACTGAACATCTTTCAAGTATAGCTGAAAAGAAAGGGGGTAATCCGAGGACAAGTCACTGTAAACAGGCGCGAAACGGCTCGCCGAATGTGACCGTCGGGTACCGGCGGCGGCGTTGACCATGTTACAGGTATTCCGATACGATGACGCCTATGCCAATCGGCCCGAAGGCGGCGGTTATCGAAGTCCAGGAAACAGCGTTGCTGGCCGTACGCTCCATTCGAGGCGCTTTCCGGCGCCCGCTTTATTTTCGCGACATCCTGATCCAGATGGACCATATCGGCGTAGGATCCCTCACGATCATCATGCTGACGGGGTTTTCCACCGGCGCCGTCCTGACCCTGCAAAGTTCGGCGGCAATGTCCCGCTTCGGTGCGGTGGGACTGACGGGATCCCTGGTTTCCGTCGTGCTGGTGCGCGAACTCGGCCCCGTCCTGTCGGCATTGCTGGTCGCCGGCCGTGCGGGTTCGGGCATGGCCTCGGAACTCGGGTCGATGCAAGTGACCGAACAGGTCAACGCAATGAGGGCACTGGGAACCGATCCGATCAAGAAACTGGTCGTCCCGCGGCTCTTTGCAACCGTGACAATGCTACCGCTACTCACGATCGTCGCCGACGCAACGGGGATCGTTGGAGGTCTGGCCGTTGCGGTCGGCATGCTCCAAATCAGTGCCAACCTCTACCTTAGCTCCGCGTGGAACGGACTGAATTATTACGATGTTCTCGGGGGCCTGATCAAACCCATCGTTTTCGGCGCCATCGTTGCCGTCGTCAGTTGCCGTTGCGGGATGCGAACCGAGGGAGGCACTCAGGGCATCGGTCGCTCGACGACACAGGCCGTGGTGGTGTCGTCGGTGCTCATTCTCGTCAGCGACTTCTTTCTGACCCGCCTGATTCTGCTTTATACGTCATGAAGGCAACGGAAGACCGTTCCAGTGACCGAACGCCCGCGGCCCCGGCGCCGCTGCTCGAATTGCGCCGCGTTTCCAAGTACTACGGAGATTCGCGAGTTCTGAACGACGTGTCCTTTGAATTGTACCGTGGCGAGACGAAGATCATTCTCGGCGGCAGCGGGTCTGGCAAATCGACGATGTTAAAGCTGATGATGGGACTTGAACGTCCGGACGAGGGACAGGTATTGATCGAGGGTGTCGACGTAACGACAGCCAGTGAGCGCGATCTCAACCTTCTGCGCCCCCGGATCGGGATGGTGTTTCAGGAGTCCGCTCTCTTCGATTCATTAAGCGTCTTCGAGAACGTGGCTTATCGCCTGTATGAACGCAACATGGACGAAGAAGAAATTGAGGATCGTGTCGAACGTATTCTGGGTTTCGTCGGGCTCAAGGAGGCCATCGATCAAATGCCCTCGGAGCTGTCGGGAGGAATGAAGCGGCGCGTATCGCTTGCACGTGCGCTGGTCTTTCAGCCCAAGGCGATGTTGTATGACGAACCCACAGCCGGTCTCGACCCGATCACGTCCAGAAAGATCAACGAGTTGATCATTCGTCTCCGGGACATCGACGACGTATCGAGCGTGTTCGTCACCCACCGGCTGCGCGACGCTTTCACGCTCGCCAGCCAATACGCCGCGGAAGCCGACGGCCAGGTCCGCTTCGTTCGGGAAGACGGCGCCTTCTGCATCGCTCATACCCGGTTCGTCATGCTTCACGAGGGCGGAATCATCTTCGAGGGACCGGACGAAGTACTGCGGAAATCGACGGATCGATACATTCAAAAGTTCATTGCATAGGCAGGAAAAGTTCATCGCATACCCTGAATTCGGAAGGAGGACAAATGGCAAGGCGTCAATCAATGTCGTGGGCCGAGCTTCGGGTCGGTATTCTCGTGATCGCCAGTTTCGCGTTGCTGGCCGTCGCGATTTTCTTCATGAGCGGGCAGATCGGTTTCTTTCAGCCCACAAACACGATCACGGCCTATTTCGCATCGGCCAACGGCATGAAGGCCGGCGCCGAGGTCCATCTTGAAGGGGTGACGATTGGAAACGTCCGCAGCGTTCAGGTGACCAATGACCCCGATCCCAACCGATTGGTCGCAATCGAAATGAGGGTCGATAGCCTTTACACAATCCCCTCGGATACCGTTCTGACTATCGGCACGGTCGGCCTGCTCGGCGATTCCATCATAAGAATGACACGCGCAGGCACGTCGGGCCCACCGTTGACCGACGGCGGGCAAATTCAGGGAGAGCCCGAAGGCGACATCCGTGCGATCATTCAGCAGACCAATGACGTTGTCGCCAATCTCGACATCCTGAGCGAACAGGTCACAGAGATCGCGGCTGGAATCGAACGGGGAGAAGGAACACTGGGCCGGCTTCTCACCGACGAGTCGGTCTTCGAAAACCTGGATGCGATAGTGATGGAAGCCCGTCTCCTGGTCGAAAACGCACGGACTGGCGACGGCACCATCGGACGCTTCATTTCCGATCCGGCCCTTTACGAACGCGCTACCGCAGCCGTGGAGGATCTGGAAGCCTTTGTCGAATCGATCCAGAATGGCGAAGGCACGATCGGACTACTTGTGAACGACCGTTCTCTCTACGACCGCGCCGACAACCTGGTGGCTTCAGCCGAAACCATCGTCGCCAGCGTCCAGAACGGCGAAGGCACGATCGGTCGCATGCTCACCGACGCGTCACTGTTCGAGAACATGAACGATACCACCGAAGAAATAAGTGCGATGGTCAGCAGCATTACCAACAGCGAAGGAACGGCGGGACGTTTGATAAACGACCCGGCGCTGTATGACAACCTGAATCAGACAATCTCGGAGCTCCTCAAGCTGATGTACGATTTCAGGGAAGACCCTGGGAAATTCCTGACGATCAACTTCAGATTGTTCTAGGAGTATTAACGCGTTGGAGACGTTCGATGGCACTTGACGCTCAGAAAAAACTCGAGGGCGAGATCAAGATCCTCGAAAAGGAACTGACGACGGAATTGCCTCGCGCGCTGAAAACAGCAATCGCGATGGGCGATCTGAGGGAAAACGCCGAATATCACGCAGCGAAGGACCGCCGCGATTACGTGATGGCACGGATCACCCAACTGAAGCGCCGCTTGTCGGATCTCGCGATGATCAACTTCGACAAGATTCCCCACGACCGAATCTCCCTCGGCTCAACCGTCATCCTGTTCGACATCGAGAAAGAAGAGGAAATCACCTACAAGCTCGTCACGAGCGAGGATTCCGATGCCGAGCATGGGGCGATTTCAACGACCTCGCCGATCGGACGAGGCCTGCTCAACAAGCGCGAAGGCGATGAAGTCCGGATCCGGATTCCCGCCGGCATGCGAAACTTCGAGGTCATCGGCTTCAAGACCATCCACGATGGGGTGGGACGAGGGGAAGCGGCCGAAAACGACGAATGAGAAGGGCCGGTTGAGGGCCCCCGCGGTCGCCATCTCATGTTATCTCTCCAGACCGGTACGTGTCCGTCGCAGCAATTCTCATTTTGGCCCCTGAGGGCCTCGGAATGATATCCCATTGCTACTGTAGGCGCGGTCTATGACCGCGCGAGCTTGATTCGGGCGGTCATAGACCGCCCCTACAATTTTGGAGTCGCGGAATGCAGGCGCCCAACTCAATCAGTCAGGACATCGAAAAACCTCAAGACCAGGAGCGGGAATGAACAGCGGAAAACACTCATGATGAGAATTGCTGTGTCGGTCGAGGTCACCTTGTTCCACGGACGGAATTGACATAAAATCCGTTATCGGAATGCGTTAGCGGCAATACGCAATCCAGGGTCCATGTCATTCCACACCATCAGCGGCAAGGTCGGAACCGCCGGCCAGAAGGTCCTGGATTCCTTGGTCACCCCAATTTCGAAACTCAACGTCGACCCGAACGTCCTGACCTTTATCGGGCTTGGTATCAACATTTTCGCGACGATCCTTTTTGCGAGAGGACTCTTTTTCTGGGCGGGCCTGGTGATGCTGTTCGGAGGCATCTTCGACATGCTCGACGGCGCCGTTGCCCGTGTCAGCAAACGGGTCACGCGTTTTGGTGGATTCCTGGATTCGGTCATCGACCGCTATTCGGACATGCTGATGCTGTTCGGACTGCTGATCTGGTACGCCAAGGTCGAGCGGATCTTCTACGTCGGGCTTACGGGAATGGCCATTATCGGATCGGTCATGATCAGCTACACTCGCGCGCGCGCCGAGTCGCTGATCCCCCAATGCAAGGTGGGGTTTCTGGAGCGGGCTGAACGCGTCGTGCTGTTGATTATTGCCGCACTGACCGATCGCATGGCCGTCGCACTGTGGATACTGGCCATCCTTACCAACTGGACCGCCATTCATCGTACCTGGTTTACGTACCGGGAACTGTCGCGGCTGGAACGTCAGGAAATGGAAGTCGAATCGCACAAGCCGGAAGCGGGCGCGATAGACGCCAGCCTACCGACCTCCTGAATATTCAACTCATTCGCCGTTGTATTCGCTGTCAGTTAATGCGAAGGGTTTCGACGTTGTCGGGCAGGTCCAGTTCGAAAGTCGAATCGGGTATTCCGCCGTTGATCGTCACGGACACATACTTGACGACCTGATAGTTCAAACTGGGCTGGTCGAGTCGTTGCTGAAGTGGAATCCACCGATCCTGATCTATCCAGAGACGGATTCTGGATACCCGGCTGCGGACCTCATCCGAGCGCGGTACGAGTTCGAGAAGCGAGGTGCGTACCCCGTCCAGATCTTCGTCTCCGACAAGCTCGATTTCGAAGTTTGAAGCCAGTGACGCGTTCCCGGGACCAAAACCCACCACCAGAAACTGCGCGACGTCGGCGCCGCCTCCGAGGGTCCCCCGGGAAACCTGGTTGGTGCGTGGGTTATAACTCTGGATCTCGCTGCTGGTGACGAGCACTTCCTGGCGGGCGATTTCAGGGTCGGTGATGTTCAGCCGGATTCGACTCTCGTCGCCTCGGACATCGAAATAGACCATGCCGGAAGTGAGGTCGTGGTCGTTGACCAGACCGTTCACGGTGTCTCGGTCGACACGCGCTTCGAGCGTCTGGAAATCCCTTCCCGCGCCAGCCATCCTTTCAAGTACGTCCTCGAGCGAAAACGTGGCCTGGCCGAAGCCCGTGGCTGCAACGACCCACCCCACAAAGAGGATCGCAATGTATCGCATGATCCGCGTCATCCGCATTATTGGAGCCAGAAGGCATAGGCCGCGAGGGCGCCCCGGGTGTCGTAGACCGCCTCGACGCGAAGAACGTCCGGCGATTCATCGGATTCAAGATAGGCCTGAAGCTGTTCGCGCGCGGTCACTTCGGCGGCGGCCCCGTTTACGGCATCGGCCACCTTGACCGTGTACACGGGGTTTCCGTCGTCGTCCTCGGAGGGTTCCACACCGGAATCCGGGATTCGCATGTAGTCGGGCCGATCGTTGAAAACGGCTGGAGGGATGGCGAACATCGACACCAGAATCAGCGCGCACAGAACGTCATACTGGAAGGAACCGCGACCGAAAGACCAGAATATCCACTTCTTCATTATCGCGCCTGCCAGCAGCGTTCACGATGTGGAGCCCACGCTACGCTCCGCCCCTCTATTCGCCTACGAGACCCGGAGAGCTTTGCGCGCCCCCGAGGGTTTTTCCACGAACGCCCAAGTCCCGATGTTAAACGAGGGCTGCGCGACCCGGAACGCTCGAACTCCGGTCGTTAACGATCGACCCATCGATCATCTCGATCACCCGGTCTGTGTACAAAGTCAAATCCGGGTTGTGAGTGACCAGAATGATCGTCTGTCCAAACCGTCGATTCAGTTCACGAAACATGTTTAACACGATTTCGGAGTTCTTCGAATCCAGATTTCCAGTGGGCTCGTCGGCGAGAATAATCGCCGGATGTTTCACGACCGCACGCGCAATGGCGACACGCTGCTGTTCCCCGCCCGACAGTTCCACAGGTCGGCGGTCCAACAGGTCCTGAATCTGAAGCAGTTCAAACACTTCGTGCATTCGGGCGTCCATTTCGGGATCGCGATGAGTCCCATGAATTCTGCGCGCCAGTTTCACATTCGCAATCGCCGACACGGTCGGAAGCAAATTGAACTTCTGAAACACGAACCCGATCTTGTCGCGACGGAACTCCGTCCGTTGGCGGTCTGCCATTGCGGCGACATTCACACCCTCGATCAGCACCTTTCCTGCGGTCGCCTGGGTCATCGCTCCAAGAATGTGCATGAGCGACGATTTGCCGCATCCCGACGGCCCCATCACCGAGATCATTTCACCCGCTTCAACTGTAAGGTTGACGCCTCGCAGGGCTTCGACCTGCACGGCCCCGACTTTGTAGGTCTTCTCGAGATCGATCGTTTGAAGCAAAGGAGACATCAGATTGGAACATCCTTCCCGTCGGTCCCGGCATATAGACCGTTATTCATAAGCGAGAGCCTCGACCGGGTCCTGACCCGCCGCCCGGAACGATGGATACACCGCCCCGAGTATTCCGCTGGCAACGGCGAGAACCGAAGCCCGAATTATCCACTCTCCCGTAATCATGATTTGCAGAGTCGGATACTGCGACGGGACCGCCTGGACAACCACGAAGCTCACACCGATACCGAGGACCACGCCGGCAAGGCACAGCCAGAGCGTCTCTTGCAGGATCAGCACAACGACAAAGGACTTGGAGGCGCCAAGCGACCGAAGGATCCCGATTTCGCGCGTCCGCTCGTTGATCGTCGTATACATGGACAGAAAGATGACCAGCACTCCGATTGCGACGGACACACCGACGATAAACGTCAGAAAAGCATCCAGCGCGGGCACGCTGGTGTTCATCATGATCGAAACCATGTCCCGCATCGGCAGGGCCCGGTAGGTCGGGAACCGTTCTTCCAGAACCTCCTGAAGGATATAAACCTGATCGGGATCGACCAGACGGACAAAGAACAACGAAACGTTGCCAAGATTCCCCGACATTTCCTGTGCCGCAGCCAGATCCAGGTACAGGCGGGCGCCCTTCCCGTTGTCGACGATTCCCGAAACCGTAAACGCGTGGTTCAGGATGACAAGTTCATCGGACACGCCGATGTCCTTGGCTTCGGCGTAGAGGTCGTCGATCACGATTTCTTCGGGGCCGTCGAATATCTCGCCTTCAATAAAGCGAAACCCCCCGCTGACACTATTGAAGCTTTCCGGTTCCAGGCCGTACACGACGTCGAAACCGCCCTGGGAATTGAACTGCGTCACGATTGGCGCAACGGCCTCGACACCGTCGACTTCCAGAATCAGGTCCGCAATCTCGGTCGGCATTACCGAACTGTTCAATCCGAGGTAGACCGATGCGCCGGGCGGCTGGAACATGATGTCCGCGCCGACGCCGGTCGTCCGCTCTGCGGTTTCGGTATTGATACCGGTCACCAGGCCGACGATCAGAAGAATCAGCGCAACCTCGATCGCGACGGCGAGCACGCTGACTCCGGTCCTTACCGGCCGTTTGGCAAAGTTCGAAAGAATGATTTCTCTGTTCAAGAAGGGACTCCGGGTATGGAAGGCGCCGTCAGTTCGCCGTGGGTCCGGCGCCCGGCGATCCCAAGGCCCCCAATCCGGAACTATTGGACGCCGGGGTGGGTTCGCCGACACGGATGGATTCACTACCTTGGGGGAACGGGAGTTGAAACAACGCCTGATCGAGTTGGGCATTCAATTCGATGTCGATAAAATCGATCTGCAGAGACGCGCCTTCGACGGGTTTCTCGATTGCTACCCGCTGAGGAAACTGGACACCGCCCACATCCTGGTAAAAATCGTAGTTCACCTGCAAGTCGATAACGCCATCCGGACCGAACATCTGCTTGCGGCCGACCTCGAGATTGCGGCGATCGATCCAGACCCGCTCCAGCAGATGGCCGTCCGATTCGCTCGCATCGATAAAGCTGAACACATAAAAGCGCTGGCGGCCTTCGGACATCTCCTCGAACGAGCGGACGACCCGGGGTTCGGCCAGATACGGACGAATATCGACGAACAGGGATTGCATCACGTGATGCGGACGCAACTTGAGCAAGGGATTGTCGCCCTCGCCTTCGATCCGGCCGTCGTTGGGGCCGTGGTAAAACTTGCCCTGCGGTGGAACCGACAGCCGGAACTCCTCTCCGTCAGCCGTCATATCGAAGGCCGACACCAGGCCAAGTGTGGCGATTCCGTTCATCCGAATCAATGACGGCGACGACACGACGAGCCCACCCCGGATCGGATCGTAGGTCCTTTCCAGAATATCGCCGCCCTCGCCGCGAAGATCGCCCGACGCCACATAGGTCACCGTGGCGCGAATCGTGTCCACCTTCCCGCTATCCGACTCCAGTTTCTGAAGCAATTCGTCCCGCGAGGCGTTCAGCGCTTCAAACGGCAATTCTTCGGCGGGAACAAAGCGTGTCCGAGAGGCACTGCAGCCAATGGAGAGGAGCGAAGCCGCAAACGCGGCCGCCAGACACCAGACTCTCGCGTCCCGTCCTGGCGTCAATCGAATCACTGCGCGCTCCTCGGAATGCGCCTCATGCCATTTGTTGCCGCTTCCAGAGGACGTATACGGCCGCACCGGACAGAATCGCAATCGAAAAGGCGATTCCGATAATGAAGTAGTTCGCCTGGACGAACGCGATTGCGGCTTCTCCGTACATGACCGCGAGCACTCCCTGAGAAAAGTAGCGAATACTTCGCCCAATCGTGACGGCGCCGATGAACCGGGGCCAGGAGGTTCCGAAAGTCCCCGCGGAAAGGACGAATACCTTGAATGGAAAGGGCGGTGGCAACAGGGATGGAACGATGACTGTCAGCATGCCGTATCGCTGGTACCAACCCCGAATTTTCAGCATCCGCGCCGTAGGCAGGTTCTGCCCGCTCCGCCTTCGCAAGAACGCGGCGCCTCCGCCGCGTCCAACCGCGAAAAGCATCGAAGATCCGATGACCGACCCGGCGGTCGTCAATCCCGCGAATAACACCATCCGGTCCGGCTGTCGAATCGAAGCCGTGATCAACAGAATGTCGTTGACCTCGGGCAGGGACAGGAAAGAGGAATCGCAGATCGCCAGCAGCATCAGCCCAACTCCGCCGTAGGGCAACAGCGCCTGTTCCAGCCATGCGGCCAGAGTATTCAGGAATTCCATTTTTCACAGTGGTCCCTTTTGGGTACCGTTTACGGATACCTATCGAATCCCGGATCCCGCCACCGGAACCCATGGGTCAACACGGCTGTAAGCATACAAACTTTTAAGTTTAGCATGGTTATCCGACCGGAACGACGCCGCGCCTCCCAGCATTTTCTACTCCGCCGACTCCTTGTTGTGTAAAATTCCAGTCAGGCTTCAAATTCGAGGAAACCATGAACTATCGTGCAACTCTGCTGGCAGGGGTGCTGCTCTGCTTTCTGGTTTACGTTCCCGCCACATCGCAAGGGGCTCAGGACTTCGAGGCCCGCGCCCGCCTCCGCATGGAGCAGGCCCTGCGAGACAAGTCCCAGGAAGAACTGAAGAAAGCGACGAACGAACTCGTCGAGTTGACCGAAGTGCTGGTGGAGCAGGTGGCAAAGGCGGACGGCTACACCACAGACGCCAAAATCCTCGAATACAGCGACCGTGTCGAGGAATTGGGCAATAGGATCGAAGAACTCGCCAGGACGATCAACCGGCGGGCACGGGGAAGATAGACGCTCTCCTGAACCCATCCCACCAAAGCGCAAAAAACGGGGTTCCGTTTTTGCGCCGCGACTAGCGCAAAATCGGCGTTCCCTTTGCGCGCCGCCACTCATCTAATGTAAACTTGATCGTTTTTGGGTCGCTCCGCGCAAGTGCCTGACCTGCAATTCAAGACAAACACGGTTCCAATTACGGAGGTTTCACCGAAAGATGACATCCGCTGAAGTACTCAAACTAATTAAACAGGAAGACGTGCAGTTCGTCGACCTGCGCTTTACCGACACCAAGGGCAAGGAACAACACGTCACGGTCCCTGCCGCTGAAGTCGACAAGACCTTCCTGGCGGACGGCAAGATGTTCGACGGCTCGTCAATCGCCGGCTGGAAGTTCATCAACGAGTCGGACATGATTCTGATGCCCGAGACGAAGACTGCAGTCATGGACATTTTCGCAAAACACAAACAGCTCAATATCCGTTGCGACGTGGTGGAACCGCTGGATGGCAAGGGGTACGAACGCTGCCCGCGGACCTGCGCCAAACGCGGGCTCGAATATCTCAAGTCGACCGGCATTGCCGACGACGCCTTCTTCGGCCCGGAGAACGAGTTCTTCGTCTTCGACGACGTAAAATACGGTTCCGAGATGCACGGCGCCTTTTATGAAATCCACTCTGAGGAAGGCGCATGGGTTTCGGGTCACGACTTGCCCGGCGGCAACCTGGCACACCGTCCCGGCATCAAGGGCGGCTACTTTCCCGTACCCCCGGTCGACTCGCTGAGCGATCTTCGCGGCGACATGAGTCTGGCGCTGAGCAAGATGGGCCTCGTGCCTGAAGTCCACCATCATGAAGTCGCAACAGCCGGACAGGGCGAGATCAACGTCAACGCAGGATCGCTCGTCGACAAGGCCGACGCGATCCAGATACTGAAGTACGTTCTCCACAATGTCGCTCACCAGGCCGGAAAGACCGCGACGTTCATGCCGAAGCCCCTGGTCGGTGACAACGGAAACGGAATGCATGTCCACCAGTCGTTGTTCAAGAAGGGCAAGAACCTTATTGCCGGTAATGAAGTCGGCGGCATTTCCCAGTTGGCCCTGTACTACATCGGGGGCGTCATCAAGCACGCCCGTTGCCTGAACGCGTTCACCAACGCGAGCACGAACAGCTACAAACGTTTGGTCCCCGGTTTTGAAGCGCCGACGATTCTGACCTATTCGGCCCGGAATCGTTCGTCGGCGATTCGAATTCCCCATGTGGTCGATCCCAACAAGCGGCGTATAGAAGTCCGATTCCCCGATTCCACGGCGAATCCCTATTTCGCTTTTACGGCGATGATGATGGCGGGACTGGACGGAATACAGAACAAGATCGATCCGGGCGACCCGGTCGACAAGGACATGTACGCGCTGACATCCGACGAAGAAGCCCAACTCAAGACCGTCGCACCCTCGTTCGAGGTCGCGCTTGACGCGTTGGACAAGGACCGCGAGTTCCTCACCCGCGGCGGTGTCATGACCAACGACCTGATCGACGCCTATATGGGTTTGAAGATGGAAGAGGTCACCGAACTCCGACAGTCCACGCACCCTGTCGAGTTCCAGATGTACTACAGCCTCTAGCAGCCCGCTGCAGAAGCCGGCAGGCGGCTGCTACGGACGCCGGCACACGGGAAAAAGGAGCGCGGTTGGATCGCGCTCCTTTTTTGTTGCTTCGATTCGAAGGGAAACCGGTCGACTCATAAAGTAATTCCGAGGGCCTTCTCGTACTCCTCCCGAATCGGATCCGGTTGTCCCGCCTGAAACGGATACCCGTCAACGAGGAAACCTCGCATGAACGGGTGTTTCAGCATATCTTCGCGGCTGATCCCTTCTTCGACAGCCTTGCGGTCGGCCACCGGAAGCCTCACCGAACGGTTTGCTTCGGGATCGCGGAAAATGGCCTTCGGGTCTTCGCCTCTGGCAACGCGATCCATATCTTCAAGAAACCGCCGCCGCAGCATCAGGATTCCCTCGTCGCTGGTTCCCAGATGTTCCTTCGTCCGATCGCCGATGACCCCCTGCCCGGTCCAGGCGACGAAATCCTGATTCATGACGTGACTGGTGATCCAACGGCCCGAATCCGGGGCCTTGATCGGTCCATGCCACGAAGGAATCGTTCCCTGCTGGACGTATGGCTCGCAGTCTTTTGGCACCTTTGCATACGACCATGTGACGCTGAGCGTGTTTTCATCGTCGACCGGAACCCGCCATTCGAAATGCGTCCCCGTAAACAACGCATTCGGCCACAGGCAGACGCGACCGACTCTCCACAGTGGATGAGCCTCGTCAAAGTCCTCCCGCAGCCGCCTGTAGATATGGCCGTATTCGAATTCCTCGAAGCCCAGTTTCAGATGCCGGGGAGAGTACGGGCCATCCCCGCCCCTGAGTCTTTTCGACCAGTTCAGATGAAGCCACTCGAAATGTACCGGGTCGATCGAATTTTCCTGACACTGGAACCAGTTGCAAGGCACGTCGGCAAAGACGATCTGACGGAAACCGTTTTCCCAGTGGAACACTTCCCAGTCGGGCACGAGAGGGGCGGGCTCGGGACCCATATAGGCCCAGATCAAATCCGCTGCCGTTTCAACGGGATACGCGGCAATCCTGACCTTGTTCCTGAAGTTGGCTTCGGGATGCGCGATGTCCTCATAGGGCTGTGACAGACACGTCCCGTTTTCGTCGTAAAGCCAACCGTGATAGTTGCAACGCAGCCCGCAGTCCTCGATGAACCCCTGCGTCATGTCGGCCCGCCGATGCGCACAGTGCCGGTCGAGCAGCCCATAGGTCCCTTGCCGGTCCCGGTAAAGGACCAGATCTTCACCCATCAGCCGCACCGGCTTTATCGTGATCGAGGAGAACTCATGGACGGATGCGATCGGCATCCAATACCGGCGCATCAGTTCGCCCATCGGTGTGCCGGGACCGACTTCGGTCAAGCGTCGATTGTCTTCGCTGGAGAGCATTCGGACTTCCCCCGCTCGGGGAAGACCAGATTAACCGCTCACACAAGAACCGGCAAGCGGCCGAACGAAAACCAAGGGAGCGAAGAGCGCGGGAATCGCGTTGCTATCTCCTGTCGGTCTCGGTGTCGGAAGACAGAATCCACTTCTCCGGATCGAGTTCGATCTCCCGCGGCCGCTGAGGTAACCGTAAGGCGAACGGGCTTTCGGGACCGTTGGCGTACAAGACGGCTCCACCCACAATTTCGTCATCGAAACGAATCCGTACGGGAATGGGCATGAAGAACTGTTCGCCGACATCCTCTTGAAAAATAGTTCCGCGGGCCACGACGGCGCCGTCTTCGTCCGCTTCGAGTGCGTATTCCATCCGGTACTCTGGAAGGTGGGCTTCATAGACCCACTGCTGAAAGAACCAGTCCAGGTGGTCCACGCCAATCGTGGCGGCGATCGGGCTTCTTGCGAAATACTCATTCGCGATCTCCTGGAACGATTCCGTGGTCGCGCTCTGGCCACGGTGGCGGTCCACGAAATCGGTCATCATGTCGAAGAAAGCCATGTCTTCTCCGGTGTTGGGATCCGACAAGAGAAAGTGGAGCATGCGTAAAACGAGTGCGCCCTTGTCATAGATCAACCGCTGATAGGCCCCGAGTGTACTTGGAGTGTTGAGTCGAATGCCCATCGTCAGTGGACCGATGTCCGCAAGGCGGCCGGGACCAATGCCCGTGGTGGTGCGCGGATTGTTTATCAACGCGTAACGCATGGCGTCGATTAACTCCATCGCACCCGAGGGGTTGTCCCGCGCCTCGGTGTAGAGAACGCCTGAATACTGGGCAAATCCCTCGCTGAGCCACTGGTCGCGGTAGGAACGCCAAGCGACGATGTTGCCCCACCATTGGTGAGCCGTCTCATGCGCAATGAAAGCGAACGTCTCGTTGTTCGAACGGTCGACCGCTGGAATGAGCAGCAACGACGCAAATCCCTGACCGAAGGGGAATGGATGATGCACGCCTCCGAACCGCGGGTAGGGGTAGGCTCCAAACAAGCCGGTGAAGTAGTTGATGGCGTTTCCCATCTCGGCCATGATGAAATCTTCATTGATCGGCTGTCCGTTTATCGACAGGAAGTCAATAGGCAAATCTTCCACGAGGCTTTCGTCCCTGTACGCGTTGAATCGCCCGACCGCAAAGGTGACCAAGGACACGGGGTCCTCGATTCGAAACCGCGAAACCCTCTCATCGTCGTTGTCCGCCGCAACCTGCTCGTCGACGAAGACGCCACCGGTCGCGACGCTGTCATCCTGGTGGTGGAGAAAAACAAGATCGAATGTGGACCGTGTCAGGTAACCGTGCCGGGGATACCAGTCGCTATTGGACAGGGGATAGTAACAATTCAGCGCATCGGTGAGATTCTCGCCCTCGAACTCGAGAACCACCGAAAACGAATCCCCCGCATTCGCCGGCGCGGGAAGAAACAACGTCAGGCCGCGTTCCCATTGCTCCTGAACGACCTCAATCGGAGTGCCGTCGGAAAGCCGCGCCGAAGTGACGAACATGGACTTGTCTCGACGAATGTTGTCGATTTCGGGGAGAGAAAGGTTGATCGACATCGGAATCGTCCGTAGATTGTCGACCGAGGCGATGAAATCGATCTCCGTCTTGAGTCGAAGTGTGTCGTTCCGTTCCCTGAGATCGATCTCCATGGCGTAGTGGGGAGTCTCGACCAGATCGAACGCGTCCGAGTAGTCCGAAACGCCGCGCACATAGTCTTCGGCCGAATAGAAGGCCGTCCAGAGTTCGACGCCGATCCTCGTGCCGCGGTAGGCAAAAATGAATCCCTTTTCGCCGGCGTTGACTCCCCCTGCGGCCGGAATTCGACTTTGCCGATCGAGGACCAAGGCAAACCGGTCGAGATCGCCTCCGTCGAATTCGCCGACGAAGAATCCGGGGGCCTCCCCGTTCAGGATCGACACCGCCAATCTCGAAGATACGTTGGCGCCGGTCTCCTCCAGAAACCGTGCCTCGAACTCGTCCGCGAGCTCCTGGACGTCCTCCGGCACGAGAGCATCGCCGTCCGCGGGACCGATCTGGTCGAACGTATCGTCCGTGAATCTGAGGACCGCGGTCGAGAAATCCGATTCAACGTTCTCCGCGCCGAGAAGACGTTGGATGTTGTCGCGTTCGAATGGCTCCTGGGGCGTCTCGCTCCGAAAATATCCGTCGCCCAGAAAGACGGTGCCCCGCACCTCGCCCTCCGTCGGAGACTCGAAGTAGAACGTGCCCGTAAAAGTCAGTTCAACTCGGTCACTCGAGATGACGAGGTTGTCGACGGTATGGCTTCCGCCATCCAATTGGAACGACTTCAGGCGTGTGTAGACTTCGGGAATATCCGGAAGGACAGCACTTTGCGAGAAGCCGGACGCCGCGCCGGTCAGACAGAACACAAGCGTAAAGGCACATCGAGATACATTCGAGCCAAAGCCAAGAAAGGACATTCCAGAACTCCCTGCCGACAAACCTCGGCCAAATAGGCGGAAACCGCCATTGGGTTCGCTCTTCCGCAACGTACATGAGACACCGGAAAATCAGCGAACACTACACCTATTTTCTGAACCAAGAAACCGAACACTACACCTATTTTTGAACGAAAAAAGCTCGAATCTCAACCCGTGAAAAAGAGCCATGTCAGGAGCACGCCCGCCACGACCACGACGCTCAACTGGATGTCGCGGCGGCGCCAGGCAGGATCGCCCGCCAATTCCGTCCGGGTGGCGACCGCGTCCGGCATGTCTCGGCCCTCGCCGTTTGCCGGCGCTGCAGCGGGAATCGTCAGCGTCAACCCCGCAATCCTCTCTCTCGACGGAGGGGCGGTCAGCAAGCTCACCACGATCAATATCCCCGTACACGCCAGAAAGAGGAGACCTCCGAAATGAAGGAAATTGATATCGGCATACCAGAACAGCAATCCGTCTCCCAGATTGTCCCGATTGAGTTCCGCCACCAGACGCGCGGCGCCGAGCAGGAAACCTGCGATCAGGCTGACGATCGCTCCTTGCGCGTTCACCCGGCTCCACAGAAGCCCGATGACAAAAACCGCGGTAACCGGGGGCGCGATGTACGACTGCACGCTCTGCAGGTACTGAAAGATCTGTCCCGAAATCAGTTCCATCATCGGGATCCATGCGAGCGAAGTACCGATCAGTACAACCGTCGAAACCTGCCCGACCCGAACGAGCGTCGAATCGTGCGCCGTCGGGTGCAGCTTCTTGTAGATGTCCCACGCGACCAGCGTTGAACAGGAATTGAACACGGACGACAGCGAACTCATCAACGCCGCAAGCAGACCCGCCGCGACAAGCCCCCGCAAGCCCGACGGAAGAAGCGTCGCGATCAGAACCGGCAACGCGGAGTCCGGCGTGTCCAGAGCCAATCGGCCCTGCTGGGACAACGCGTAGGCCACAACGCCGGGAATGACGAAGATGAAGATCGGCGTCAATTTCAGAAACCCTCCCATGAGGCTTCCCCGACGCGCATTGTCGATGTTCTTCGCGGCCAAGACACGCTGGACGATGTATTGGTCTGTACACCAGTACCAGACGCCCAGAATCGGCGCACCTGTGAGAATGCCGGTCCAGGGGTAGTCGGGATGCGACGACGGCTTCCAGACCGTAAGGAAATCGGGTCCAACGATTGCAACCATCTCGTCCCACCCGCCAATTGCGTAAAGGCCTGCAATGGTGACCGTCAAGGCGCCCCCGATCAGGACGAACATCTGGAGCATGTCCGTGTACAGCACGGCGCGCAGTCCGCCCAGCAACGTGTACACCCCGGTCGCGAGGATCACCACCAACGCCCCCGTCCAGAAGTCGATACCCATCAGGGTCTGGAAAATGATCCCGCCCGCGGCAACCGTCACCGAGATCTTGGTCAGGACGTATCCGACGATGGAGATAACGGCCAAATACCACCGCGTGGCCGCCGAGTAACGCCGCTCCATGAACTCCGGCATCGTAAAAACCCCGCTCCGCAGGTAGAACGGAACGAAGAACCAGCCCAACGCCAGGAGCACGAGGCTGGCCTGGACCTCGAACTGGCCCACCGCAACGCCTCCGGCGGCCCCGGAACCGGCGAGGCCGATCAGGTGCTCGGAACCGATGTTGGATGCAAACAGGGATGCGCCGATGACGAACCAGCCGGTGTGGCGTCCGCCGAGAAAGTAGTTCCCTGCCGAGTCGCGCGTATGCTTGCCATGGGTTGCGCGATAGGCAATGGCAAAGACGGCGATGAAATACACGCCGACAATCGTCCAGTCCAGTGTTGTGAGTGTTGGCATCGCGGTTTTGGGGCTCTATAGTTTCCAAGCAGCCAGCGATGGTCTCAAGCCTCGCCGGCTGGAAATTGTTGTTGAAAGGACCTGGCGCGTACAGCGCGGCCAATGCCCGACATCGGTCTTATCACATGCCGCCGTTTGCCGGAACCGGATCCGGACCATGAGTTGCTCTCGAATGCGCTGGCCGATGCGGGAATCGCAGCCGGGCTGATTCCCTGGGACGACGACGCTTCCCGTCCGTCCGACTACAAGCTCTGCGTCTTTCGCTCCTGCTGGAACTATTTCGAAGACATCGATGCGTTCCTGCGATGGGTCGGTCACGCGGAACGAGTCGTCGGTTTGGCGAATACGGCCGAAGTCGTCCGGTGGAACGTTCACAAACGTTATCTCCGCTCTCTCGATGCGAATGGCATTCGGACCGTTCCGACGGTCTTCGGATGGCGGGGGCAAAAGATGGATCTGCATCGAATTCTCCCCAAGGAAGGTTGGAACGACATCGTCCTCAAGCCCGCCATTTCCGCCAACTCGTCCCGAACCGAACGATTTCGCCCCGGACAGATCGACCAGGCCCAACGCTTCCTCGACGGGCTGCTGAAAGACCGGGACATGATGATCCAGCCGTATCTGTCGAGCGTGGAATCGACAGATGGAGAAATTTCGGTCATCGGAATCGACGGCGCCTGGACACACGCCATTCGCAAATCTCCCCGCTTCGAGGGCGACGACGAAGCCGTGTCGCAAGCTCTCGCCGTTTCCAGCGAAGAAGCCGCAATCGCGGATGGCTGCCTCGAATCCATCCCCGAAGAAGTGTTCTACATACGCATCGATCTGATACGGGACGATGAGGGCCGGATGTGCGTTTCGGAGGTCGAGGTTATCGAACCCACGCTGTTTCTGTCGCAGTCGCCCGCAGCCCTCGACCGGTACGTCTCGGGCCTGGTCCGAATCGTGGGCTGAAACAGATGTAGATTTTTGGCAGTCCTTGGGAAAACCCAGCACGACCCCACTCGCCCCCAATCCCGCCGCAATTCCAACTTCGCACGCTAGCCGTATACCCACTTTTCGCGATAGCCGTATAACATGGTGAATGTCATGAAGGCATCGTTCGCGCCAAAAAGGCTGTATCTGGCTGGACTCGCCCTGCTCGTTCTTGCTCTGGCGGTCTTTGTACAGGCGGCCTTCAACCTCGAATCCTTCCTCAGCCCATCGTTCCCCAACCAGATCGTCCTGTTCTTTACGCTTTCGACCATCGTCTTCCTTGTACTCACCGTCTCTGCGTTCATTCTGGCGCGCAGTCTGTTCAAGCTCCTCATGGAGCGCCGAAGCGAAAAGCCCGGAGCGCGTTTCAAGACTCGGTTGGTGATGTCGATGATCCTCCTGACGTTGTTCCCGGCGATTGCCTTGTTCGCCTTCGCCTTCGGACTCGTCAATCGCAGCATCGACAAGTGGTTCAGCGTACCCGTGGATCGGGTCTTCGCGACCGCGGAGGACATCCAGACCGAATGGACGACCGAACACGAGTTTGCCGCGCGTGGGGCCCTGATGGAAATCGCGGCGGAACTTCCGTTGGATCTGGACCGGACCGCGCGCAACCTCCGACTCGACGCCGTTGCCGTGCTGGACGAAACGGGCGGCGTTGTCCGCGGCTCTTCGAACGCGACTGCCTATGAGGAAGTGTTCCGCGAACAGTTGATTCAAGCGAATGGAGAAACGCGCGCCGCCTCGCCTCCGATCCTGGCCGCACAGCCCGACGGTAACCTCGTGGGCCTCGCACCCGTGACCGAATCCGAATCCACCTTGTTTGTTGCCGCGGTTTTTCACGGGCCCGATCACATCGGGGATCTGACGCAGACGATTTCGGCCGAGTTCGACAACTACGAGCAACTGATCGCGAATCGCTGGTTCTATCGGGATATCTACGTTCAAATCCTGGCGCTCATGACGATTCTGGTGCTGTTCGCGGCGGTCTGGACCGGGCTGTTTCTGTCGAAACGAATCACGGTTCCGATCGAGGCTCTGTCGGGCGCCACACGCGAAATATCGGCAGGCAACCTGAACCATCGCGTGGATGTGAAAGCCGAAGACGAACTGGGAATGCTGGTGGGTCTGTTTAATGACATGGCCGGCCGGCTTCAGGTCACTACAGCGGAGTTGGAGGACCGCCGGCGTTATACGGAAACCATACTCGAATCCATCCCGACTGGAGTCGTATCCATCGACGAAAAATACCGGGTCACCAAGATCAATCGCGCCGCACGGACGATGTTCTCGATCGAAACCGCCGAGACACTCGAGGACATTCTGAACCCGAACGATCTGGAGCAGATCGGCGAACTCCTGAGACTCTGCCGGCAGGAAGGCACCTCGACGAGGGAGATGACCTTGCAGACAGACCCCGGAACGCCAAACGCCGGCGCCGGTTACGGAGTTCACAGCGCGGTCAACGTCAGCCAACTCGCCACGGGGGGCTACGTTATCGTCGTGGAAGATCTGACCGAGGTAGCCAAGGCACAGAAAGCCACGGTGTGGCGCGACGTCGCGCGTAGACTGGCGCACGAGATAAAGAATCCGCTGACACCAATTCAGTTGTCCGCGGAACGCATCGCGCGAAACGTCGACCGGAGCGGGTCCATGAACACGCAAACCGTGGAAGTAATTCGGGAATGCGTGGATTCGATCGTCGGAGAGGTCGGAAGCCTGAAGGCCCTCGTGAATGAGTTCGGGCGTGTTGCTCAATTGCCATCGATCTCCAGGAAGCCCACGCCGCTCAAAGCCCTGGTGGACCGCACTCTCGCCCTCTACGAAGACCGTTTCAACGGAACCCGTGTGCGCTCCGAGATTCCCGAAGGCCTGCCCCCGCTGATGTTGGACGGACTGCAGATCAAACGTGTTCTCATCAACTTGATCGACAACGCGCTGGACTCGATGTCGGGACAGATCGACAAGGAACTTCGAATCGACTGCGAACTGGTCCGGGACAACACGATGGCCCGCCTGAGTATCGCCGATTCGGGGCACGGGATTTCACCCGAAGACAAGGACCGTCTTTTCACGCCATACTTTTCTACCCGCAAGGACGGCACGGGATTGGGACTGGTCATCGCCAGCCGTATCGTGGCCGACCACGGAGGTTATATCGGCGCCGAGTCCAACGGACACGGCGCCCGTTTCATTATCGAATTGCCCGTATGCCAAGAGTCCTGATCGTGGACGACGAGAGAGGCATCCGCCGATCTCTCAAAGGCGTCTTCGAAGACGAAGGCTACACGACAGATGTCGCCGCAACGGGAGAAGAATGCCTGGACTGCATCGAAGGGGAGAAATTCGACCTCATCCTGCTCGATGTCTGGCTTCCCGGGATCGATGGCATCGAGACCCTGAAGCGAATTCGCGAAAAGGACGGCTCGACCGCAGTCATCATGATTTCCGGCCACGCCACGATCGCGACGGCTGTCTCGGCAACCAAACTCGGCGCCTACGATTTCATCGAAAAGCCTCTGTCGATCGAACACACGATGCTGACAGTGCGCAACGCACTTTCGCACCGACGACTCCAAGCCACCAACCGAAAGCTGCGAAGCGAGTTGGAGAGCCGCTACAACATCGTCGGCGAGAGCATTCCAATCAAGGCACTTCGGAAACAGATCGCCGTCGTCGCACCCACGAACAGCCGCGTCCTGATCTATGGAGAGAGCGGGACAGGCAAGGAACTGGTCGCCCGTAACATCCACTTTCAGAGCAATCGGAGCGACGGACCCTTTATTGAAGTCAACTGTGCCGCGATTCCTGAAGAGTTGATTGAGAGCGAACTGTTCGGCCACACGCGCGGGTCCTTCACCGGGGCGACAGACAACCAGAAAGGCAAGTTCGAGTTGGCGATGGGCGGCACGATCTTTCTGGACGAAGTTGGCGACATGAGCCTGAAGACGCAGGCCAAGGTTCTGCGCGCGATCGAACAACAGAAATTCCAGCCGATCGGCGCGCAATCGACACGTAGCGTGGACGTGCGAATCATTGCCGCAACCAACAAGAACCTGGCGGGCGAGATCCAGAACGGACGGTTTCGGGAAGACCTGTTCTATCGACTGAACGTGATCCCGTTCTTCGTACCGCCGCTTCGGGAGCGGCAAGCCGACATCGCGGCCATTGCCCAGTACCTTCTTTCGGTCTTCGCCGCCGAGCACGGACGCCCGGCAAAGACTTTTGGCGACGGTGTCCTGAAAGCGATGGCCGGCTATTCGTGGCCGGGAAATGTCAGGGAGCTTCGTAATGAGATCGAGCGGCTTGTGATCATGGTCTCGGGAGACAACATCGAAGCCACGGATCTGGCTTTACCGGCCGTCGGCGGCACAAACGGGCATACGCTTCAGGACGGCCGGGCACGTTACGAGAAGGGCCTGATCCTTTCCAAACTGCAGGCAAGCGGCTGGAACGTATCCCAGGCCGCCCGCGAACTCGGTGTGGAACGCAGCCACCTTTACCGGAAGATGAAGGCATACGGAATATCCAAAAAGGAAGCGCCATGACCGAAGCGTGGCTTAATGGTTCTGTTCCCGGAGTTCCTCCGCTTCTGCAACCCGTCGCGCACGCGTTAATCCAAGCGCGGAACGAAGTGCGCGAAATCATACGGGACCTTCCCGACGAAAGACTGTGGGACCGGCCTGCTGGCGCGGCGTCCGCGGGCTTCCACCTCCAGCACCTGTCCGGCGTCCTCGATCGCCTCTTTACCTATGCCCGAGGGGAACCCCTCGACACCAGCCAGTTGGCCGCGCTGGAATCCGAGGGTTCGCCTAACGGATCCGGGACCACAACACTCAATCTATACGACGCCTTTGAAAGACAGGTGGAATCCGCACTCGGCCAACTCCGCGCCACTCGGGAAGCGACGCTCAGGGATTCCAGAAAAGTCGGACGGGCGGGCCTTCCCTCCACGGTCCAGGGCCTGCTGTTCCACGCTGCTGAACACGCGCAGCGCCATGTGGGGCAATTGCTCGTGACCGTAAAGGTTCTGACCGGTGGCGGCTGAAACCAAGAGCCAATCTGCATCGATTCCATATCCGTGCCAGGGAGACTCGCCGACGCAACGGAAATCTCCCAGTCAAGACACCTCATAAGTTGATTGAAGTCAGTGGGTTGTTTATACTGACGCGGTCGCATTTGCGCCTGATGTCAGGGCGTGCATTTCGTGGGCGATTGACGAAAATATCGACCGATCGCTAACTATCTGATCGATTGTCATCTAACTATCTGACTGAATAGATAAAACGAGAGTTTGCCATGAGACTTTCCATTCCAATTATCGGCTTCACACTCACGGTCGCGCTGGTCGCCTCGGGCGGGATTCCAGGAACGAATTCGACCGCAGTCCTGGCGGCGGCAACAGCAGAAACTCCCGCCCTTGCGGAGGTGGCGCCCATCCAATCCGAAGGCGAGCAGCTATTGCAGGCACGGTGCGCGGTCTGCCATGACCTGGGTGGCGTTGCCGAGTTTCAGGCCGCCTACGACGAGAACTCCCTTCGCGAGCTCGTCGCCACGATGATCTCCTACGGCGCCCAGGTGAACGACGCGGAAACCGACATCCTGGTCGCGTACCTTCTAGGTAACGAACAGGCGGACGCTGCCCCGGATTTCGACGAGGCGACCGCGGCGAATCTGGTTAACGCGTCGTGTACGACCTGTCACGATCTGACCGGCATCGAGCGGGGCCTGTATCCCGCCGATGAATGGAGAGAGACCGTCAGCCGCATGCTGGGCCACGGGCTCAACATTTCCAATGAGGAAATCGAGACCATCGTCACGTATCTGGGCTCCGCTCCGGCTGCTCAGGACGACGAAGTTGCGGTCGCGCAAGACGACGAAGCGCCGGCCTTCGACGAAGCCGCCGCCGCGAATCTGGTCAACGCGTCGTGTACGACCTGTCACGATCTGACCGGCATCGAGCGGGGCCTGTATCCCGCCGATGAATGGAGAGAGACCGTCAGCCGCATGCTGGACTACGGGCTCAACATTTCCAATGAGGAATTCGAAACCATCGTCACGTACCTGGGCACCGCTCCGGCTGCTCAGGACGACGAAGTTGCGGTCGCGCAAGACGACGAAGCGCCGGCCTTCGACGAAGCCGCCGCCGCGAATCTGGTCAACGCGTCGTGTACGACCTGTCACGATCTGACCGGCATCGAGCGGGGCCTGTATCCCGCCGATGAATGGAGAGAGACCGTCAGCCGCATGCTGGACTACGGGCTCAACATTTCCAATGAGGAATTCGAAACCATCGTCACGTACCTGGGCACCTCTCCAGAAGCAGCCGAACCGGATGCAGCCCCGGCCTTCGACGAAGCCGCCGCCGCGAATCTGGTCAACGCGTCGTGTACGACCTGTCACGATCTGACCGGCATCGAGCGGGGCCTGTATCCCGCCGACGAATGGAGAGAGACCGTCAGCCGCATGATGGGTTATGGACTCAACCTTTCCAATGAGGAATTCGAAACCGTCGTCACGTATCTGGGCACCTCTCCAGACACAGCCGAAGCGGATGCAGCCCCGGCCTTCGACGAGGCGGCCGCCGCGAATCTGGTTAACGCGTCGTGTACGACCTGTCACGATCTGACCGGCATCGAGCGGGGCCTGTATCCCGCCGATGAATGGAGAGAGACCGTCAGCCGCATGTTGGGTTACGGGCTCAACATTTCAAACGAGGAATTCGAAACCATCGTCACGTACCTGGGCACGGCCCCCGACGCCGTCGATGCGGCAGACGGCGATGTCGACGATGACGGCTACGATGCGGCTGCAGCGGAAATGCTACTCAACTCCGCATGCACGACCTGTCACGACCTGACCGGGATCACGTCGGCACCCGGCACATTCACGGAAGCCGATTTCAGGGAGACCATCGAACGGATGCTCGGTCACGGGGCTGCTGTGAGCAATGACGAAATCGACATCCTGGTCCGTTACCTGACCGAAACCTACGGCGTTCAGTAGGAAAATCGGAAATCCGGACGAATTCGAAAAGGGCAGGTCTTCCGGCCGAAACCGGGACCTGCCTTTTTACTTGGACGATCGCACAAGACCTCGTTATTTCAGGACAAATTCGGACAAGCGCATCGCACCGTCACCAGAAACGGCAAGGGATCGAGAAAGCCGCCGTCCAAAGTCAACGTGGCCCGGGTTCCAGGCGCTGCTCCCTTTCAAACGCTTCAACCTGACGCAGATACGTTTCGACGGCCGCGCGATTCTGCGTGGCATAGCCGATCAATTCTTCAACGTGGGCCGCGTACTCCTCAAGCCGCCGGCGCTCGGCCCGGGCGAACACTGACGCCCGGGCGGCCGCCAGACGAATGCGGGACTCGGTTTGTATGACCTGCTGCTCTCCAATCGACGTCGTCGTCGCGTAGTCGCTCAATGCGTCGAGATACTCTTCACGCAATGACCGCACCGATGCCCTTGAGAAGTAACCGTCGGGGAACCCCGGCGCCATTTCGACGACGTGTTCATAGCGTCTCAAGGCCTCGTCGAGATCGCCTGATTCCTGGGCAGCCTTGCCAAACCCGTATTCCGCGTTCATATGCGACGGATCCCACGCCAGCGCCAGTTCGTACTGGATCTGCGCCCAGCCGAAGCGCCCACGCCCATACTGGATGTTCCCAAGATAGTAGTAGGCGTCGGCGTTGGACGGATCCAGGCGAACGACCTCGCGAAAATGCGGCTCGGCGTCGTCAGGACGAGCGATGTCCAGCAACAGGACACCCAGGCTGAAGTGGGCCGGGTGAAAGTTCGGATTGGTTTCTAGTGCGGCCCGATATTGCTCCAGCGCAGGCTCGACCTCATCGATCGCGGAATAGTAGTTACCCAACGCGAGCCGTCCCTCCAGAAAATCAGGTGCGAGCCGGACGGCGGAACCGTAAAGCGGTTCGGCGGACGACGATTCGTTTTCGAAAGCCATGTGGCCCAGGCCGACATATGAACGGTAGTGGGATGGATTCAGTTCCAACGCGCGGCGAAACGAGGGGGCCGCGCGATCGGCATCGCCTCGCCTCCTATGGACCTCCCCGGACTCGTATTGAAACAGCGCCGACCCTGTGTCGAGTTCCTCGGGGTCGTCGAGCCTCAGATCCGAATCCTCGTCGGCGCCGGCCAGAATCTTCCAATAGACGACGCGATTCATCGCGTCCACGGGGTCCAACCGAATGGCACGCTCGATGGTCTCTACCGCCGAGTCTGCCGGATGCTCCAGCAACGCGCTCAAACGAATTCTGAAGCTCTCGTATCCCGGACATGGATTACCATCCGCCGCCAGGGTCGCCTCGGACCGGCTCGTCTCGTGTTCTTCCAGGTTCAAACGTTGTTCATGTGAAAGAAAGACCAGGGACTGTGCCAGATTGAGCGAGTAGTCGCAGTTTTCGGGTTCGATCCGCGAAGCCCGTTGAAACGCGGTCGCGGCGCGGCGATACCCCTCGGGCGTACCCAGATGAAAGGCACGGAGCCCATCGCGGTAGAGCACGTCCTGGATGCCGGGTCCGGCCGGCCGCGCGCGAACGCACCCGCAGACGGCGAGAACCAGCAACAACGTCGCGGCCCTGCCGAGGTTTCGGGATATTTTCGGAAGTAGACGTAGCATGACTCTCGATGTGAAGCCGGCCCATGGCAAAATCACAGGGTCCTTGAACGATTGTCTCAAAGCACGTCCGTCATTCATACCGGCAACATCGGGTTCCCGCCTGAAATCAGGCCAATAAGGCCTTCCCCGGTGGCATCCCTTAGTTCCAGGATGCTCGAATCCCCCGAATTGAACCGCGATTCGGTCCGGTCAGGCTCCAAAAATGTCCCACGGATTGTTATAATGTTTGGTTTGAATTGCGGTCGAAGGACAATTTTAACGGACAGTCTTGTTGGACAGTCCGGCCGGTTGGCAGACCCGGAGTAACCGAAGTATGGTGACGGTCCCTATGCCCGACGACGACCAGATCCCGACACTTGCACGGTCCCTGCGGCAACTTCAGGAGATCTTGCGGAAGTCGGGACCGGAGATGATGGCAGGCTATACGATGATGGCGGCTATTCTGGTCTGCGGTGGGATCGGCTACGGTTTGGACCTCTGGCTCGATACCGAGCCATGGCTCCTGACGGGAGGGCTGCTGATCGGCATCGTTGTGGGTTTCGTGGAATTGGCGCGCATCGTTGCCCGGCGAAAATGAAATTGGCCGGATGGCTCACGACGGGCTCCGCGGCATCCGCGTTCCTTTTGACGCTGCTTCCCGGGGTCGACGCCAGTCTGGAAATCTGGCTCGGTATGTTAGGGCCGCTCGTGATCGTCGGCGCCGGCTGGATCGTCGTTGAACGTACTGAGAGACGGCAGCCCGCGAACATGCCCCGCATCCAGGTACAACTCCTGGTTGCAAAGATGGTCTTTGTGGGCGGTTACGTCACCGCCATTCTCGGAATGAGTCCGGCTCGCCCGGTCCCGTTCGCGGTGAGCTTTTCAGGTTATTTTCTGGTGCTGTACGGGGTAGAGGCGATCGCGCTATACCGTTTGATGCAGCCTCGATTCACAAAGGAATAACAATCGGGCGGGGGAGAACGGGACGACTGAATGCGTGCAATGCGACTAGCCACTCAGGAAGAATTGATCGAGGAAGTCGAACCCGAGGCTCTTAACGTTGGGGACGTCATCATTGAGCATGTCACCAACAGCGATCCTGAACATCCCCTGATCCACCTGCCCCACGTTCTCGGAATCGACATGTCCGTCAGCAAACACGTCTTGATGCTGTGGATTGTCGCCATCGCCGTGTTCCTGATCGTCACGTTCAGTGTCCGCAAGTACCTCAAACAGAATCAATTGGTGCCGTCGGGCCTCATGAACGCGATCGAAGCAATGGTGCTGTTCATAAGGGACCAAGTCGTCGAGCCCAACGTTGGGAAAAAATGGACGAACGCCTGGACTCCGTGCCTCCTGACATTCTTCGTGTTCATCCTCGGCGCGAACGCAATCGGCATGATTCCAATATTCGATGTACTGGGCCTGCTGAACCATTGGGTATTGCACCCGGGCGAAGACGCGTTCCTGACCAACGTCGTACATGGCGGCACGACGGCGACGGGAAACTTCAACGTCACCGCCGGCCTGGCAACGGTAACTTTCTTTGCCATCATCATGGCGGGCACCCTGGCGCATGGATTCGTCCAGCACTGGAAGAATCTGGTCCCCGGTGGGCTGCCGAAGCCGGTCTACATTTTGTTGATCCCCATCGAAATCGCCGGGCTATTCGTCAAACCGTTCGCTCTGACCATGCGTCTTGCCGCCAACATGACCGGCGGCCACATTGCGATCCTTGCTATTATTTCCATGCTTTTTCTGCTCGCCGAGGTATTCGGATCGGCAGTGGCCGGCCTGGCGGTGGGTTTCGGCATCTCGTTGCCGCTGGCCATCGGTATTTCGGCTATCGAGATCATCGTCGTTCTGGTACAGGCCTACGTCTTTACACTTCTTTCGGCCGTGTTCATTGGCATGGCCATTAACTCTCATCACTAGCAAACGGAGACTACACAGCATGCACATTCTGCACTACTTGGGCTTGGCTCTTTTTCAGGTTGAAGGCGCCGCAGAGGCCCTGGCGGAAAGCCCGGAAGTCCTGCACTACTTTGGCGCCGCCGTCGGACTGGGTCTGGTCGTAATCGGCGCTGCTATCGGAATCGGCAAGTTCACGGCCGCGGCAGTCGAAGGCATCGCGCGGCAACCGTCCGCAACCTCTCAGATCACGGGAGCGTTTCTTTTGCCGATGTTCCTGCTCGAAGGCATCGCGATCATCGCGGCAGTCCTCTGCGGATTGGTCATACTCATAAGATAGGCTTAGCCGGTCTTGAAGCAGCGCAATTGCGCCACAGCCGAGGAAATATCGTATGGAAAACCCAATGGTCCAGATCGATCCGGGATTGTTCATCTGGACGATCCTGACGTTTCTGGGCTTGCTTGGCATGCTCTGGTGGTTCGCGTGGGGCCCGCTTCTCAAGGCGCTTCAGAACCGTCAGGAAACGATTCGGAAGTCACTCGAAGACGCCGATCGGGCCAAGCAGGAACTGGAGCGGCTACAGAACGAATCTGCTGAAATCCTGAGGGGTGCGCGGGTCGAAGCGAACGGGATCATCTCGAAGGGCCGATCCGACGCTGCTCTCCTCGGAGAAGAGCTCGAGAAAAAAGCCCGGAACGATGCGGAAGCGATTGTCCGCGACGCCAAACGACAGATCGAGATGGAAAAGAGTCAGGCCCTCAGGGAAATCCGGAACGAGGTGGCCGATCTATCGGTCACCATCGCTTCGAAGCTCGTAGAACGGAATCTCTCCAGGGAAGACAACGTCAAGCTCGTCGAAGACACGCTTCGGCATTTCGAAGTCAGCGAAAGCTGACAACCCGTGGCAGAATCCAGCAGAATTCTGTCGCGGGCTGCTACGGGTTCTTGCAGCATCAGGGCGTCATGGCCGCGGTATTTCCCTGGTTTCGAACACGCGGCGATGGCGTGAGGCGTCGAGTTTCTTCTCTGCCCCGCATACTCCTGGAAACCCGACGTCCACATGCTTCGCCGGCGCCGGCCCGCAAGGGGGATGACTGCTCCGTTTCTCCTGTCCATCCCCCGTTCGACTGTTATATAATTCGCCCGAAAAGTTGGACCCGCTTCTTTGATCAACTGTCTATCCGACATAAGACCAGTCAGGAGGACTTATGCGCAACCGCCTCACGCTGCTTGTCTTGTTTTCAACCCTTACCCTCTCATTGGGCGCGTGCGCTCCTGCTGCTGAGGAACCGGTAGCGGAACCGGTCGTCGAAGAGGCCCCGCCACCGCCGCCGCCTCGTCATGAGTTGACCGAGGTCGCCATCTCCGAAGAAATTCCGGACTTCACAAGCCAGAACATCGAGGTGCTGGGCATCAAAATCGGCGATTCAACGAATGCAGTCGCCGGGGATCTGGGCGAGTTGACCGGCGATACCGTCGTGGGCGAAGAAGACTACATCACGGCCTATCGTGAGGGCGGAATCTTAATTTACACGATCAGACTGACGGGTATCGCGCGAGCTATCGAAGTGACGTCGCAACTCGCCGATGAAATCGTCGACCCGAACCTGAAAGTCTGGCTCGAAGATGGAGATCAGTCCGTTCTCCGCGAGTGGCTCGGACCCGAAGAAAGCCTCGAAAGCATTCCGGATGACAACAACGCGACCGAGTTCGGGTACGATTCCCGAGGCCTACGGTTCATACAGCGCGTCATTAACGGGCAGGACTTCTACGCGGTTCGCTTCAGCGAAATGCAGTAGCAGCAACAGAAAGAACTCGACAATCCGGGCGGTTCCTGACCGCCCGCTCCCCACCCATCCCCGGTCCTGCCGGATCGGAATCAGACCAGAATCAGAACGCCAGAGTGGCTGTCGCTTCCCGTGCCATTTCGATAAAGGGATCCGGATAGAGACCGATCAGGATCGTCAGCAGGATCGTGATCGCCAGGACTGAAACGACACCGCCCGACAAGGCCAGTCGTCCGGTTTCCTCGCCGGGCTCGGTAATCATCATCGCCACGACGACGCGTATGTAGTAGTAGAGGCCGATGGCAACGTTCAGGGCCGCGATCACGGCAACCGTAATATGACCGGTCTCGACGACGGCAGCGAACAGGTAGTACTTCGCAACGAAACCAGCCGTAGGAGGGATGCCCGCAAGCGAGAGCATGAAGATCAGCATCGTCACGGCGGCGACCGGATGCCTGAAGAACAGGCCGTTCATCTCGTCGATGTTTTCGCCAATGACGTTCTTCCGGCGCAAAGCCACGACAATGCCCCAGGTTCCAACGTTCATGAAGGTGTAAACAAACAAGTAGAGCGCGACAGCGGTCATGCCGGTGTCGTTTCCGGCGATGAGACCGAGCAGCACGAACCCCGCATGGGAGATCGATGAGTAGGCCAGCAGGCGCTTGATGTTGGTCTGGCGCAAGGCAGCCAGATTGCCGAGCGTGATCGTCATGACGGCGACCGCGACGAGCAACGGGACCCACTGGTCCCGAAGCGGATAGATCGCCACCATGAACACACGAACCATCATGGCAAACGACGCCGCTTTCACCGCAACGGACATGAACGCCGTCACGGGACTGGGCGCCCCCTCATACGCGTCCGGAGTCCACTGGTGGAACGGAACCGCGGCGATCTTGAAAAACAGCCCGGCGGCCACCGTCGCCATGGCAATCATGGAAACGGGATCGGCGATGTCGCGGCGCGTCAACGCGTCGGCGATCGCTGTCAGGTTGGTCGAACCGGAGATGCCATACAACAACGACATTCCGTAGAGCAGGACACCCGAAGAAAACGCACCGAGCAAGAAGTATTTGATCGCCGCTTCGTTCGACCGCGCGCTCCCGCGCAGGAAGCCGACCAGGATGTACGTGGCGATCGCCATGGTCTCCAGACCGATGTACAGCGTCACGAGGTCGGTTCCGCCCGCCATGAACATCATGCCCATCACGGCAAACAGGAGCAGCGCGTAATACTCGCCGTGTTGCTCGCCCTCAATGTCGAAGTACCGAATCGACAAACCCACGGTCAAGGCGGCCGCGGCAAGAAACATGAGCTTGAAATACGCCGCAAACGGATCGGCGACGATCTGTCCGCCATACGCCGATACGATGCCAAGGTCGCTATTCCCGAACAGGAGTAGAGCGGACACGAACAGTCCCAAAAGGGCGAAGTATCCCAGAAGGCGTTTGTTGGGGACGATCAGGTCGAACACCAGCAGCGCCAAGCCAAAGACGGTCAGGGCCAACTCGGGAGCGATGGCGGTCAGATCCGAAATTTGAAAGAACTCGCCCATTATTCCTGAGCCTCGTTCAATTCTCCGGAAGGTTCGGACAGTGCGGCGACGACACGCCCGGCATCAACCGGAGCGGCCGGCCGATCGATCTGGGCCGCGACAGTGGCAAGAACCGCGACTGTTCCATTGGCATCGTCGAGGTCACTGTCGCCGGCGCCCGCATCCGCAATTGAATCGGGAGCGTTCAGACCCTCAACAAGGGGGGCCTCGATAGCGGCTTCAATCGGATTCGCATCGAAATAACCCGGACGCACGGCTTCAACGATCTTGTTGACCGGTCCATCGAGCGCCCTGAAGAACGGCGCGGGATAGATGCCGATCCAGAAGGCCAGGATCACCAGCGGAATCAGCGTCGCCATTTCCCGCGCATTTATGTCCTTTAATTTTTCGTTCTTTGGATTGTCGAGTGTCCCGAACATGGTCCGCTGATAGAGCCACAGCATGTAGGCGGCGCCCAGAACGATTCCGGAAGCTCCCGCAACGGCCCACCACAGGTTTTCCTGCAGTGCGCCCGCCAGAATCGTAAATTCTCCGATGAAGCCGTTCAGCATCGGCAAACCGATCGAAGACATCGTCATGATCGCGAAGATCACCGCGTACTTCGGCATGATCGACGAGAGTCCGCCGAACTCCGCGATTTCACGCGTGTGCCGGCGGTCGTAGATGATGCCAACGATCAGGAACAGAGCCCCAGTGGAAATCCCGTGGTTGATCTGCTGCAGCAAACTGCCATTCAGACCGTTCGGATTGAGCGCGAACATTCCCAACATGACGAAGCCCATGTGGCTGACCGACGAGTAAGCCACCAGGCTCTTCATGTCTTTTTGCATCATGGCGACCAAGGCGCCGTAAATGATGGCGATGATGGACAGCACGATCATGTGGTTCGTGAAGTACACCGAAGCTTCGGGAAGCATCGGCAGGCTGAACCGGACGAATCCATAAGTTCCCATCTTCAGCAAAACACCCGCCAGAATGACCGAACCGGCTGTCGGCGCCTCAACGTGGGCATCGGGCAGCCACGTGTGGAAGGGGAACATCGGCACCTTGATCGCAAAACCGACAAAAAATGCGAGGAACACCCAGTACTGGATCCCGAAGGGGAGATTGGGCGCCATGGCATGGAAGGCCATGATGTCGAAAGTCCGGTCCAGACCGAAGTCGGCGGCCAGTTGAGGCACACTCGCCGCAATGCCCGGATACTGGAAGTACAGCGCCAGGATACCCAGCAACAGCAGAACGGAACCGACCAGCGTATACAGGAAGAATTTTATCGCCGCATACAACTTCCTCGGTCCGCCCCAGACGCCGATCAGGAAATACATCGGCACCAGCATGACTTCCCAGAACACGTAGAACATGAAGAAGTCGAGCGTGACGAACACGCCGAGCATTCCGGTCTGAAGCATCAGCAGGAATACGTAATATTCCTTCACCCGATCCTGGATCGATTCCCAGGATGACAAGACGGCAATCGCACCGAGCAGCGTCGTGAGCAGGATCAGCAAGAGGCTGATTCCATCGATCCCAACAGAGTACCGAACGCCGAGAGACTCGATCCAGGTCGCACTCTCGGTGAACTGCATGGTGGCGCTATCGTCGTAGTCGAACCAGAAGAACAGAGGCACTGACACCAGGAAGCTCAAAATGGCGACAACGTTCGCGCACAGCCGAATCCGCATCTTCTGCTCTTTCGGGAAGAACAGCAGGGCGATCGCCCCGGCCAGTGGCAGAAACGCCACGATGGTCAGGATGTGTGTCCTAAAGAATTCCATTAATCGAATCTCCAATCAGCCCCACAGAACGTATCCAATCAGAACCAGTACGCCGAGAATCATCAACAACGCATAGTTCTGTGTATATCCGGTCTGGACCAGTCGTATGGGCCAGCTCAGGGTGTCGACGAAGCCGCCGATGAACCGAACCGAGCCATCGACAATCCAGTGGTCCCACCATTTCGAGCCCAGCGCGCTCCGGACCGTCACATTAGCCGCTCCGTTCACGCCGCCGTCGACAACCTTCGAATCGAACCGCCAGAGACCGGTCCCCGCCCCCTTGGCGCCGTTGACCCAGACCGCATTGTAGATCTCATCGATGTAGTACTTGTTGAGCAGCGTGCCGTAGGTGGCCCTCCACTGGGTCGACAGCCGGGCAGCCAGATCGCTCTTCTTGTAGTACATCGTGTAGGCCGTGAAAATGCCGATCAGCGCGACACCCACCGACAGGGCAGCCAAACCGATTTCGAAAGCATGAGAGTGTTCCTCCACCGCGACAACCGTGACGGCCTCGAACACCGGTTCCAGAAAATGCTCGAATTGGTTGGTCTCCGAAAGCCATGCGGGAAGGCCGATCCAGCCCGCGACGATGGACCCCGCGGCCAGAACGATCAGCGGAACTGTCATGACCTTGGGAGACTCGTGCGGATGCACATGAGGATCCACCCTCGATTCACCGAAAAAGGTCATGAACAACATTCGGAACATGTAGAAGGCGGTCAGTCCGGCGACGAACAGGCCAATCAGGTAGAGGGCCAGATGACCCTGGGGATTGGTCAACGTCAGGTAGAGAATCTCGTCCTTCGAGAAGAAACCGGCAAGGGGCGGAATGCCGGCAATGGCGACCGTCCCGATCGCCATGGTCCAGAACGTGATGGGTATCTTTCCGCGCAACCCACCCATCTTCCTCATATCCTGTTCGTGGTGCAGGGCGTGAATCACGCTGCCGGCGCCAAGAAAGAGCAGTGCCTTGAAGAAGGCATGCGTCATGACGTGGAAGATGCCGGTGGCGAAGGCGCCGACGCCGATGGCCAGAACCATGTAACCGAGTTGACTCACCGTTGAATAGGCCAGAACCTTTTTGATGTCGTTCTGAACCAGAGCGATCGTGGCCGCCATCAATGCGGTCAACGCGCCGACGACTGCAACCACCAACATCGCGTCCGGCGACATCTGGAACAGGAAGTTGCTGCGGGCCAGCATGTACACGCCGGCGGTGACCATCGTCGCCGCATGGATCAGCGCACTGACCGGCGTCGGACCCTCCATCGCGTCGGGCAGCCAGATATACAAGGGAATCTGGGCCGATTTGCCGGCCGCACCGATGAACAAGGCGATGCAAATGGCAAAAAACACCGGATCTCCGACGGTGTAAAGCCCCGATTCCACGCCGCCGAAGATTCTCTCCCGCACGCCGGTGAATTCGAGCGTCCCGAACGTGAAAAAGATCAGCATGATGCCGATCGACAGCCCCCAGTCCCCAATCCTGTTGACGACAAAGGCTTTCTTGGCCGCGTCTCCCGCGCTCTTCCTGGCGATGAAGAAGCCGATGAGCAGGTACGAACAGAGGCCGACGCCTTCCCAACCGATGAACATCATCAGGTAGTTGCTTCCCAGAACCAGGGTCAGCATCGAGAACATGAACAGGTTCAGATAGGCGAAGTACCGGTAGTACCCGTCTTCTCCAGCCATGTACCCGGTCGAGTACACGTGGATCAGAAAACCGATTCCGGTCACGAACAGAACCATCACCGACGAGAGCGGATCCAGGAGGAATCCCCAGTCGATGGCAAACCGCGAAAGCAGCCCCTCGGAGGTGATCGCATTGCCGGCATTGATCCACTGGAATACGGTCCTGGTAAAGCTGGACTCCTCCTGCCCCATCAACTGCAGGACAGCGCCGGCAGAAAAAATGAATGAAAGCAGAACGGCGCCGCAACCGACCGTGTCGATAAAGGTCTTTCCCCGGCCCTTACCGAACAGGCCGTTGATAACGAAACCGGCCAGCGGAAACAAGGGGACGATCCAGATGAGATCGAGAAAATTCATATCTTATTCGGGCATTCCGTCACGGACCGCACATGCAGTTACCATTTCATGAGATCGATCTCGCCGATGTTCACCGTTTCCTTGTTGGAGAACATTGCGATGACGATTCCCAGTCCGACAGCGGCCTCGGCCGCGGCCACAACGATTACGAAAATAGCAAAGACCTGACCGATGACATCCTGAAGTTGCCCCGAAAACGCGATCAGATTGATGTTGACGGCGTTCATCATGAGCTCGATCGACATCAGGATGATCAGGATGTTCCGGCGCGTCAGTACGCCGATAACGCCTATGGTGAAAAGCACGGCGCTCAGGATCAGATAGTGGTGTAAAGAGACCATGGCGTTCTCTTGGTTCCTTGCTATTCCCCCGCGGCACTTTCATCTGCCGTCGATGGTTTTTTTGACAAGACGACCGCGCCGATGATCGCCACCAGCAGCAGGATCGACGCAATCTCGAACGGCAGCAGATAGTTCTGATACAGGACGGTTCCAACCCACTGGGTGTTGCCTTCCACGGCCGGCTCTACGGCTCCGGCTGGAAAGACGAACGAGCCGCTGCCACGATACACGCCGTAACCCAACTCGGCGATCAGAATGGCCGCCGTCACCAGCGCGATCTTGCCCTGGCGATTGTACCTGCGCTCGAACATCGCCCGATCCGTCGGGACCAGCATGATCACGAACACGAACAACACCAGAATGCCCCCGACATACACAAGCACCTGCACGCCGGCCAGAAACTCGGCCTGGAGACTCAGGAAAATGCCCGCAACGGATAGAAGGGTCGCCGCAAGGAACATGGCGCTATGCACGGCGCTCTGACGCGTAATCACCAGAATCGCCGAAACGACAGCGATCGTCGCAAACAGGTAGAAGATGACGAGCTCGAGCATGTTCGACTGCGTTCCCTACCGCGTGTAGATCACGGGCTGATTCCCCTGTTCCAGCTTCTGTCGGTCCCACTTCATGTCGCGACGGCCATACAGGGCAAGTTCAAAGTCCTGCGTCAGTTCGAGGCAGGGTGTCGGGCAGGCGTCTTCACAGAGCCCGCAGAACATGCAACGCGAAATATCGAATGTAAATGTGGTCAGGACTTTCTTGCCGGCCTCGCTACGGTCCCAGGCCACTTCAATGCAATGTTCCGGGCAGGCAAGCGAACACAAGTTACAGGCAATGCAAAGTGTGGAACCGTCGACGGGATCGTTGTTCAGCCGCGGCGCCCCGCGGAACCTTTCCGACACCTTTGGACGCACTTTCGGATACTGCTCGGTATAGTTCGCCGAGGGACGCTGGTACGAGAAGGTCAGAAGCAGGCCCTTGATGAGGTCCACCATGAAAATCTTCTTCAGAAGCGAAAGTTTTTCAGCACTGACGACTTTCATCTCGCTACCCCCTGAGAAGCAGTACCAGAACCGCGGTGACCACAACGTTGGCAATCGCGATCGGCAGCAACACTTTCCATCCGACATTCATCAACTGGTCGTACCGATAGCGCGGCCACGAAGCCCGGAACCAAAGGTAGAAATACAAGAAAACCAGAACCTTGAGACAGAACCAGCCGACGCCCTGCAACCCCACGGGAATCAACGGAAACGTCAGACCGAACGGCGCCAGCCAGCCCCCGAAAAACAGCGTGACGACCATCGACGATATAACGATCATGCTGGCGTATTCGGCCATGAAAAAGAGCGAGAAGCGAAAGCCGCTGTACTCGGTGTGAAACCCAGCCACCAGTTCGGTTTCAGCTTCGGGGAGGTCGAACGGGGCCCGGTTGGTCTCGGCGACGCCGCAAATCCAGAAAATCAGGAAACCGACAGGCTGTAGAAACACGAACCAGTACCCGGAATCCCGCTGCGCATGTACGATGTCGACCAGGCTCAGTGAACTCGAGAGGAGCAGGACCCCGATGATGGAAAAACCCAGGGCGACCTCATAGCTCACCATCTGCGCCGCCGACCGCAACGCCCCCAGAAGCGGATACTTGCTGTTGGAAGCCCAGCCACCCAGAATCACTCCCAGAATTCCGACCGAGGACACCGCAAGGAGGAACAGAATACCGATGTTCAAATCGGTGATGAACAGGTCGACTTCCCTGTCGATGAACGGCAGCGTGATCGACGACCCGAACGGAATGACCGAAAAAACGATGAACGCGGGTATCAGCGTAATGATCGGCGCCATCGCAAACACCATGCGGTCGGCGCCGGAGGGAATAATGTCTTCCTTGAGCATCAGCTTCAACCCGTCGGCAATCGGCTGCAATAATCCATGCGGTCCGACTCGCATCGGGCCAAGCCGGACCTGGATAAAGGCGATTACCTTGCGTTCCAGAAACGTCAAATAGGCCACGACGCCGGAAACCACCAGGAAGACGACACCGATCTTGATGGCCGGTTCAAGAATGAAATCGACGAAGAAATCCATGTATTCGCGTGCCCTTAGCGGTCGATCTCGCCCAGAACGATATCCAGGGTCCCGATGATTGCCACCACGTCGGCCACCATGTGCCCGATCACCATTTGCTTCAACGCCTGCAGGTTGACAAACGATGGCGGGCGGACACGGACACGAGACGGTTGGGTTGTTCCGTCGCTGACCACGTAGTAGCCCAACTCGCCCTTTGGCGCTTCGATCGAGTGGTAGACATCGCCGGGGGCAGGTTTGAGAATCTTGCTGACCTTCGCCCGAATCGGTCCCTCGGGAATTCTGTCGATGCCCTGCTGGATAATTCGCGTCGACTGCCGCATCTCTTCGACACGAACCAGATAGCGATCGTAGGTGTCGCCGTACTCGCCAACGGGAATGTCGAAGTCGAATTCCGAATACGCGGCGTAGGGGTTGGATTTCCGAATGTCCCAGTCCAGGCCGGACGCTCGCAGACAGGGACCCGTCACACCGATATCGATCGCGTCTTCGGTGGTGAGAACGCCAACGCCGCGAGTGCGGGCAACCCAGATGCGATTCTGCGTCAGAAGCGTCTCGTACTCATCGATCTTGCTTGGGAAGTCGTTGATGAACGTCCGAACCTGTTCTTCAAAACCGTCGTAGATCTCGTACTGAAGACCGCCGATGCGAAACATGTGCGTGGTCAGGCGCGCACCGCAATAATTCTCGAAGATCTTCAGAATTTCTTCGCGTTCGCGGAAGCAGTACAGAAAGACCGTCATCGCACCAATATCGAGGGCGTGCGTGCCCAACCAGAGCAGGTGGCTGCTGATCCGGTTCAACTCGGTCATGATGACACGCACGTATTGAGCGCGCGGCGGCGCCTCGACTTCGAGCATTTTCTCGATGGCTTCGCAGAAACCGAGACAGTTCGAAACCGCCGCAATGTAGTCCATCCGGTCCAGCGTCGGAAGAAACTGGCCGTAGGTCTGGTTCTCGCCCAGCTTTTCGACGCCGCGATGCAGATAACCGATCACGCATTCGGCGTCCAGAACACGCTCACCGTCGAGCTTGAGCTTGACCTGCAGCACACCGTGAGTCGAAGGATGCTGGGGCCCCATGCTGACCGTAATTTCGCTCGAATCGAATAGCGTTCGCTCTTCTGTAGCCATGCCGTTCCCTACGTGTCGTCGTGCGTCGCCTTACCGACGTAAAAACGCTGCCCCGATTCGATACCCAGATGCTTGCGGACCCACTCCACGTCCTGAAGGCGCATGTCGTAGTCTTTGCGTAGCGGAAAGCCAACCCAGTCTTCGGGTAGAAGGATACGCTTCAGGTTTGGATGGTTCACGAAACGCACACCGTACATGTCGTGGATCTCTCGCTCCAACCAGTTGGCTCCCGGCCAGACGGCGACGAGGCTCTCGATCGTCTCCCACTCCTTCGTCCGGGTCTTGACAATAATGCGCTGCCTGGTCTCGAACGAAAACAGTACGTAAACCAACTCGAACTCTTCGTCCTGGGGCCAATGCGTCGCGGTCTCATCGCTGAGAAAGTCGAACGGTTCAACATCATTGCGGCGAAGAAAGGCCATCAACGCTGTCAGACGGTCTTTCGCGATGATGAAATACCGGATACCCAAATAGGTATAGGATTCGACCAGATCGCCGGCAAACCTCTCGTTCAGCGCGTCGACCAGTGGACCCGAATACGGCGTCTTCTGGGGCCCCTTGGGTTTCCTGGGAACGGCGCGCCGGGCGGGAGGTTTCGGAACGGCGGGTTTCGGCGGAATGACCGTCTCTTTCGTCGCTTCGGGGGCGTTTGGAGCTGCGGCCGGCTTGTCTGCCGCGCTCGGGGCTTCCGGCTTCGGATTCTCCGGGCTGGACTCTTCCGCAGGGCGCGGGCTCGGCGTTCCCTCGGAACCGGACGATCCGGATTCTTCCGAACCAGTCTCCGGGCCCGTTCTCTTTTCGTTGTCTTCTGTCACTTCGCAGTCGTTCCGGGGAAGGGTGTTGCCTCTCGCACGCCAAGTCGTTGCCGCCACTCACAAGGCGGCGAATCACCCTGCAACCGCCCAGCAAACATTCAATATTAACGCAGATCGAATTGGAAAAACAGTCGGGATTTGCCCCGGCGACGCCTCAATCGGAGCGCCGGACCGATTCGCCTCCAAACCCCGGCAGCCGACCCGAATCGAGTCCTTTTTGCTGGAGCAGAACCTTGAAGCGATCCCCCATCATCGGCGGCAACAAGAGGTTCTTCAAGGCCTGCAGACGCCTTACCGAATCTGCATCGGCTGCAAGCGCCAGGGGCTCCATTATCTCCAGGAGTCCCAGATCGATCAGGAATTCCCGTTGCGAGCACAGATTCGCCCGTTCAAGACCCGCTACGGCGCCATCCGATATTAGATCCGAGAAATTCACATGCGCCGTCATGTCCTTCAAACCGATGTCGCTGTACGGGTCCTCATCGGCACGATGGTTCCGGTAACACATCAGCGTCCCGCTTGTTCGCGCGAACAGCTCCTCGGCAAGATAACCATAGTCGATCGCAAGGTGATATCCCCGATCGATCGATTCGCCGATCCGCCGGATCCATCGGCGAGCCTCCAGACTGAGATCGACCACCGCTTCGTCCTGGAGCAGCGGGAGCTCAATTGGAATTTCGGGTTCGCCTTCGACCTCCAGAATGCCCTCTCCGACAAAGAGTTCACGCAGTTCCGAGCGCTTCCGGGTATAGCGGCGCACCGGCAGGGCGTCGAAGAACTCGTTCGAGAACACGCAGCCACGGATCCCGTCGGGAAGCGTCTCGCTCCACTCCACGGCGTGACCATTGAGCGTTTCGCGTTGCCGCGTCCTCATCGCGGGGCTTCGCTCGACGATCGAATAGGGGAACGGACGGGTTTCCAGAATCTGGCGGGCGAGAAGGCCGGTCCCTGCGCCAATCTCGACAACGCGGAAGTCTTCGATACGGTCGGCCATCTGGCCGAACAACTTCGCGAGCAACTGCCCCATTGCCGGATCGACATTGGCCGCGGTAAAGAAGTCGCCCTCTCGGCCGATCGGGTTATCGGGACGGGAATAGTAGCCGTATTCCGGGTGGTACAGAACGGTTTCCATGTACTCACTGAAAGGGATGAGCCCCCGGTTGGCCAAGAGCGCGTCGAGATGGGCAATGAGCTGTGGGTTTCCGCTCACGGATGTCCGAAAATGAAAAAACCCGGCGAACGGCCGGGCTTTCCGCAGTGTGCCAATCGGAGTTTCTCAGATCTTGAGATCGATCCGGTCCATTTCTGCCAGGGCGGCCTGCGATATTCGCATGTCGTCTTTTACATCGTCCAGCCGTACATCGGTGGGTTTCTTCGCGATCGTCATCCGGTCGATCTTGTCCTGTAGGCGCATGAGCCCGTACATCAGGGCTTCGGGCCTCGGCGGGCATCCGGGAACATACACGTCCACCGGAACGACATGGTCCACGCCCTGGAGTGTGGCATAGGTATCGAACGGGCCGCCGACGTTCGCGCATGCGCCCATCGAAATGACCCACTTGGGATCGGGCATCTGATCGTACACGCGACGAACTATAGGGGCCATCTTGAGCGTGACGGTTCCCGCAACGATCATCAGATCGGACTGCCGGGGACTCGGCCTGAAAATTCCGGCGCCGAACCGGTCCATATCGAATCGGGAGGCTCCCGTGGCCATCATTTCAATGGCACAGCAGGCCAGTCCGAACGTCATGGGCCAGAGGGCCGACTTGCGCGCCCAATTGAACACGAAGTCCACGGTTGTGGTCACGATGTTCTGTTCGAAACGGTTCTCAATCCAGGCCATTCTGACTCCTGACCGGCAAATCGCCGGGCCGTTCTACGCCCACTCGATCGCGCCTTTCTTGATGATCCAGACGTAGCCGACGATGAGAATACCCAGAAATACGCACATCTCGATCAGACCGAACAACAGCAACTCATCGTAGATGATCGCCCACGGGAAGAGAAAGATCGTCTCGACGTCGAAGATGACAAAGAGAATCGCTACGAGGTAGTAGCGAATAGCGTAGCGTTCGCGGGCGTCTCCAACCGGGTCCACACCGCACTCGTACGGACTCAGCTTGCTCACGCCCCCTGTCGACGGACGGACCAGCTTCGCGATCAAAAGCGTGGCAACCGGAAAAATGAACGCCAGCCCCAGAAACAGGAAGATCGGAATATATGACGGCAGTACGTTATCGGGCATGCGTGCTCAATTACCTCGCGGCTCGCTGTCATCTGGACCGGACACGGGACCGGACACTTAGGATAAACCGCTTACTCGCCACACTCAAGCGAAGACTGTCCGATCACCTGTATCGCATGTGGAAGGACCGGGGTCAGGGCACCCAGGGATTCCCGAACGCCCTTCACGCTCCCGGGGAGATTGACGATCAGCGTATTGTCCCGAACTCCCACGATACCCCGGGACAGTGCGGCTTTCGGCGTGTTTTTCAGCCCTTCCATCCGCATCAATTCCGCCATTCCAGGCGCTTCCTTGTGGATGACGCCCCGCGTCGCTTCCGGCGTAACATCGCGCGGAGAGAGGCCGGTTCCACCCGTGGTCACGACCAGTCGGACTTCATCGAGTTGGCAGGCAAACCTCAACGTGTCCTGAATCGCGGCCAGTTCGTCAGCAACCACAATCATCTCCACGACCTCGAATCCGGTTTCTTCGAGAATGTCCCGGACCTCGGGGCCCGACAGATCCTCGCGCTGCCCTGCTGAAGCAGAGTCGCTGACGGTCAGCACTACAGCCTTGCCGATAGTCGGATCGTTACTCATGAGCTTCGCTGCCATGCGCCACTCTTGCCTCCGGTCTTTTCAAGGAGGCGCAGCGGCCCGATTTCGACGCCCTTGTCGACGCCCTTGCACATATCGTAAAGCGTCAGCGCGGCAACCGAAGCAGCGACGAGCGCTTCCATCTCGACGCCTGTTTCCGCGGTGGTTCGCGCAACGGTCTCGATACGGACGCCTCCCGAGGTCAACTGAACCTCCACCTCCACTTGGGACAGGGGCAGAGGGTGGCACAACGGAATCAATTCGGATGTTTTCTTGGCCGCCTGAATACCGGCGATTCGAACGACTTCGAACGGGTCGCCCTTGGGCAGCGTTTTGTCCCTGAGTCTTCCGAGAAGCGCTTCGCTCATGACGACGTGGGCCTCGGCCCGGGCCGAGCGCGCCGTTGCGGGTTTTCCGCTGACGTTGACCATCCGGGCACGTCCCCGCTCATCGATGTGACTGAATTCACCGCTCACCCGGACGTCCCTTCGGCCGCGCCCGGCATCGGGATGAAACGAACGCGCGCACCCTGCTGGAGCGTTCCGTCCTGGCGTGGGATCAGAACATACGCGTTGGCCCGAGAAAGACCGACCAGATCGGATGACCCTTTCCATACAACAGGCGCCAACCTGTACCCACCATCTTCAAACCACGCACGAGCCGGCACACAGGCCTCTCGCGCGGGATCGCAACGAACGTCTTCGGTGAGCGCCGCGTTCAGGAACGTATTGCCGGATTCCCGTACATGGAGCAGTCGCTGTATTAGTGGGCGAACGAACAACTGGAACGAAACGATCGTTGACACCGGGTTTCCGGGCAGTCCAAAAACGAATGTCCTGTCCCGCCATCCGAACACCGTTGGCTTGCCCGGCTTCATCGCAACTTTCTCGAACGCGATCTCGACACCGTACTCCTCCAGAATCCCTTCGACCAGATCGTACTTGCCCATGGATACGCCACCGGACGTAATCACAATGTCATGCTCGAAAGCCTCGGACAACTTCCTCCGGAGGTGATCGGGGTCGTCCCTGGCAATTCCAAGCATCGAAGCCTCGCCGCCCGCCTCGACAACCTGAGCCATCACCGTGAAGCTGTTGCTGTTGCGAATCTGGGCGGGGCCCGGAGTCTCGTCCACGGGAACCAGTTCGTCCCCAGTCGAAACTATTGCAACACGGGGCTTGCGGGATACCTGGACAGTGGCGCAGCCGAGCGACGCCAGGATTCCGATTTCCACCGCATCGATGCGTCTCCCGGGCGCCAGTATCAGATCATCTCGATGACACTCCGTTCCGGCGGCCTGAACGCTGCGACCGGCCGTAACCGAACGCAGGATACGAACCCGTCCATCGGAAAGACGCTCGGTGTCTTCGACCATCACGACAGCGTCGGCGCCTTCGGGAACTTCGGCGCCCGTCATGATCTCACAACACTGGCCGCAACCGATTTTTCCACCGAACGAAAGGCCCGCACGGGATTCGCCGGCGATTTCGAGTTCCGCGGGAACTGTCCGAGCGTCAGAGGCCTGCACGGCAAAACCATCGCGAATGGAACGGTTGAAGGGTGGCGAGTCCGCGTCGGCTCGAACTTCCTGCCGCAGGACACGGCCGATACAATCTGCCAGGGGGGCGGGCTCGGATGGCATGAAATCGCCGCCGGCCACCGCCTCGGCCCGTGCCAACACCGCTTCCAGGCCATGCTCGATGGATATCATTCTTCGAACGTTCCGCCTCGGAATCCTCGTTCAAACGTGCGGAAATCCAGGCAGGACGGAGACGTAACCGATGCCTGAAAACAGCGGTATCGGAATAACGATGACGTGCGCAATACCGGGGGAAAGCAGGCCGGACATTGGCGAATTATAGCAGAAGATACCGGGATAAATTCGCCATTCTCCCACCCAATGAGGCAGTTGGCGCCTGCATTCCGAAACTGTAGGGGGGTCCCAAATTCCTATTGTAGGGGCGGTCTGGATGCGCGCTCTGCGAGCGCGCGGCATGTGAGATCGTGCGGTCATAGACCGCACCTACAGTGGGAGCGGGAGTCGGAGTCGGAGTGTGCACCTGCATTCCGACACTGTAGGAACTGTCTCCTATCGCCCAAATCTTCTTACTGTAGGGGCGGTCTATGACCGCCCGAATCAACAAGGTCCGGTCGTAGACCGCACCTGCAGTGGGAACGGGGGGTGTCCCGCCGCGGCGCGAATCGGGAGTCGGATCCGGGTTGCCCAAAATCCTGCCGCTCCCTGTTTCCGGTCCATGTTAGATTGGTCGTCGAGGAATTCAGCGATGAACAGCAATGTTGTCAGAGAACGATTTCAGGCGTCACTCGAGGATCTGGATCCGGAGATTTACGAAGCGATCGTGAACGAGGAACGCCGTCAGGCAGACGGGTTGGAACTGATCGCATCGGAAAACTTCACTTCCGAAGCCATTCTTGAGGCCGTGGGCTCGGTTTTCACCAACAAATACGCGGAAGGCTACCCGGGGCGGCGTTACTACGGCGGCTGCGAATTCGTCGATACGGTCGAACAACTCGCCATCGACCGGGCAAAGGCATTGTTCGGCACCGAGCATGTCAACGTCCAACCGCACTCGGGCAGTCAGGCCAATATGGCCGCTTACCTGACCGCGCTTGCTCCGGGCGACACGGTATTGGGTCTCGACCTCTCCCATGGCGGTCACCTCACACACGGTCACCGGCTCAACTTCTCGGGCAAGTACTACAACTTCGTCCCGTACCGTGTCCGCAGGGACACCGAAGTCATCGACTACGACGAACTGGAACGGTTGGCCAGCGAACACCGGCCGCGGCTGATCGTCGCGGGCGGCAGCGCTTACCCGCGTATCATCGATTTTGAACGGGTGGGCGCTATCGCCCGAAACACCGGGTCACTCCTGATGGCGGACATCGCGCATATCGCAGGCCTGGTCGCGACAGGAGCACATCCCAGCCCGATTCCCCACTGCGATTTCGTGACCAGTACGACGCACAAGACGTTGCGCGGTCCGCGTAGCGGAATCGCGATGTGCCGGGAGCAGTATGCAAAGGACCTGAATCGCAGCGTGTTCCCTGAAATGCAGGGTGGCCCCCTTGTGCACGTCATCGCCGCAAAGGCCGTGTGCTTCAAGGAAGCCGGGACGGCCGAGTTCAAGACCTACATCGATCGGGTCGTCGGTAACGCGAAAGTGCTTGCGCGCCAAATCGCCGAACGCGGCTTTCGAATCGTTTCCGGCGGAACCGACACCCATCTGATGCTGGTCGACGTGGTTTCGAAGGGTCTGGATGGGAGTCAGGCCGAGAAGGCGCTCGAGAGATCCGGCATCACGGTAAACAAGAACACGATTCCGTTCGACACAAACCCTCCCATGAAACCCAGCGGCGTTCGGATCGGAACGCCGGCATTGACGACTCGTGGAATGGGGGAAACCGAGATGGTCGCGATTGGAAACTGGATTGCCGACGTTCTGGAAAACGTCGAAAACGAGTCGACCATTGCAAAGATTCGCGCTGAAATCCGTGATTTGTGCCGGAAGTTTCCGTTGTATGTACAACGCGAGGGTTGAGGCAGGGCCGTTCCCCTTTCTTCAATCCAGAAATTCACGAAATTTCCAGTAGAAAACCCAGTAGAGAAAAAGGAAAGGCGGCTCATTGGAGCCGCCTTTCCTGTAACTGTCGTCTCTTGTAATTTTTCCTATAACTTTCGCCCTTACGGGTTCTCGTTTCCGAGTCTTTCGTAGTACTCCTCGACATCGTCACGGAGGTTGGGCGGTATCTCATCGTCCTGGAGGACACGGATGTTCTCACGTCCGAGCAGGAGTCCCAATGCTCGGCTGAGTGCCAGTTCGGTGTTACGAAGCGGATTGATAATGTCATCGGTGATTGACCGGATCTGATCCAGATCGGTCATGTCGAACCCTTCCAACCGCTGCCGGATTTCGTTCATGGTGACGTTGAGGTCCGAAACCAGGGTGTTGTCGGGACCCAGAAGATTCCGAATGCCTTCAAGGTCACTCAGGCGCTGCTCCAATTCACGCGTCACCTGCCGGTAGTCGGTACCGGGACCGAAGAAGTTGCCGTCGTTTCGCACACCACCGGGACCGCCAAACTGTCCGCCCTGTTGGCCACCCGCTTGCTGGCCCCCCTGGCCTTGCTGACCCTGCTGGCCCCCCTGACCCTGCTCGCCCTGCTGACCTTGCTGGCCCTGCTGGCCTTGCTGGCCCTGCTGGCCTTGCTCGCCCTGCTGACCTTGCTCGCCCTGCTGACCTTGCTCGCCCTGCTGACCTTGCTCGCCCTGCTCGCCCTGCTCGCCTTGCTGGCCTTGCTGGCGTTGACGGTTCCGTTGTTCGTCCTCAAGCCGGCGCTGCATGGCTTCGAGCCGGCGGATCGCCTCGCTGGTCTCATTCAGCGCGGCCTGCAACTGCTGCTCTTCGGTATCGGCGGCGCTGGCAACAGCTTGAGACAACTGCTGTTCGATATCCTCAAGGGCATCCGAAATCTCACGCTCACGAAGCGCCGCGTAGTCGTAGCGCCCCTGATCGAGGTATTGCTGACCGTTGAGCATTTTGTCGGCCAACCGGTTGGACCGGACGGCGTTGGCCGCCGCGCGAACCTGACTTTGGGTTTCCCGGCTTAAATCGGCGTTCTGAAGCGAGTCGAGTTCTTCCTGAAGTTCCTGCAAATTATCGAGCGCTTCATCTTTCTGTTCGGTAATCTGCTGAGTCCGCCGCTCGGCATCGGTCTGCGAATCGGCATCCAGACGCTCGGTCCGATCCGCAATATCCTGCTGCTGATCCGCGAGTTCGCTGGCATCGCGTTGCACGCTCGCCAAACGCTCCTCGGGAGTTCCGCCCTGCGCACCGGACAGCATTCGTTCCGCTCGTTGCAATTCTTCAAGGGCTTCCTGGGCGGCCTGCTGCTGTTGCTGGCTGGTACCGTTCTGCGCATTCCTCATGTTCTGCGCAGCCTGTTGCAGAGACTGACTGACCTCTGCCATCTGGGGATCGTTCCGCTCTCTGGACAGGCGGTCGAGTTGACGCGCGAGGCGTTCGGTCTCACGGCGAATTTCTTCAGCCGTCATCTGCTGGCTTGCGGTGCCACCCCCATTCCCCTGAGCCTGCTGACGGCGTTGCTCTTCGAGGGCACGTTGCTGACGCTGGGCCAATTCCTGAAGTTTCCGAAGCGCCTCGTCGATTTCCTCGCTCTCGGCCTGCTGACCTTCGGCTGCCTCCAGCGTTTCGTACTGGTTTTGACTCTGGTCCAATTCCAGATCGAACAAGTCAGCCAAGTCCTGAGCGTTCTGACCGCCTCCGCCACCGCCGCCACCGCCTTGCTGGCCCTGGCTCACCTGAACCTGATTGAACAACGCTTCGGCACGGCTCAGATACTGCAACGACCTATGCTCGTAGGGCGTCGCCGCCTCAAGGTCCTCATCGCGCAATGCCTGCGCGGCCGGCCCCATCTGCTCCAGCGCCAAGCCCAAGTTCTCGGTGATCTGAGCGATCATCTCATCGCGCGTAAGCTGGCGGGCGGTCAGCCGTTGCATCAATGTCTGCGTCTGCTCCGCCAATGTACTCTGGTTTTCGGCGACGGCCTGGATGTTGTCCGAGTATTCCTCGGCTTCGTAATTTTCGACATCGCGGGCCAAAGCGAACGTAGCGGCGATGATTTCTTTCTGCCGGTTCGACAGCGCTTCGGCCGAATCGCCGCCACCGCCGCCACCCCCGCCGCCTGGTTGACCCTGGAAATATTCCATTCCGAAGGGACGAACTTCGATGAAATAGATGTCGGTCATCGTCATATTCGGGGGGTTGGCCGAATCGGTCGCCTTGCCGTAATAGGTAATGAAATCCCCGGGTTGAATCTCGTACTCCTCGAGGAAGAACGTATACGAACCCGAGATTTCTTTGGGGGGAGTGCCGGCATTCGCGAACAGGTCGAGTTGCTGCTCCTCACCGCCGTTCACACCGAAATACAATTCGAGCGTGGCGACGCCCAGATCGTCGGTTGCTTCGAGTTCCGTAAAGATTTCCTCGACCGTTGACGCGCGATAGTCGCGCCCAGGCTCGGTGAACTGAACGATCGGCTTTTGATCGTCAAGCGCTTCAATGGCGTATTCGGTCAGGCTCAGATACTCTTGACCGTCCGTGTTCACCAACTCCACGCGGAACGTGGTCGAACGATCCACGGTCAGGCTGGCCAGGGCGGTCATTTCCGGACCCGGCGTCAAAGCAAGTTCCTGACCATCCGAAAAGACCAGTCGGCCGCCGTCCAACTCCTGGCTGGCATGGACGGTGACATCCACCTCGGTTCCACGCAGCGCAACGATGTCAAAGGCATCTTCTTCGGTCCGGGAAGGCAACTGTGTGTACGCCGGAAAGTTGTAGGTGTAATCGACGCTTTCCACCCGGGGCAGGTCGGCGACCGAAATCACGTATTCCGGGGATTCACGGCCATCCGCCCGGACGAAGTACCGGATCGGCTCACGAACGTTGAACAGCAGGTGGCGGAAGGTCGGAACGGTTTCCGGAGCGACTTCCATGGTGGACGATTCCCACTGCGAACTGTTGTCGTAACGAAGCTGAACCTCCGCACGTTCAGGATCGAACCCGATCATGACCGCTTCGAGAACGACATCACTCCCACTGGGAACCGTTACGTCTCCTGGAGTGACTTCGATGATGTAATCAGGACCCGGAGGCAGGTCGACCAAACCCGCAAACAATCTGGAACTGCCATAGGGGAAAAACGTTGCGGCAAAATACAGCCCAAAAATGAGCACCAGAACGAAGACAACCGACAAGGCTGCAAAAATGTTGTATTTCCGGTGGTTCACCAGATCGTCGAAACGAATGCGGCGCGTACGATCCAGGGCATCCCGAATGAGCAGAATCCCAAACGGGCCACTGTCGGTATGCGGCTTCTTCACGAACTCCACCGCGCTGACCAGACGGTCTTCCAACCCCGGGTTTTTCTCTTCGACGAACCGGGCGAGATGGATCTCATCCGGCCGGTGCATCAGCGGCAACACGAGCATTTTCACCGCGGTGCCGATCAACGCGCCGAGCATTCCGAGCCGGAGCGCCACGACAGCCCATCCCGGGATACTTTCCGACTCGGCGAGGTTCATGCTCACCAGGAGTCCGACGATTCCGACACCGAGTACCCATGCGAGTCCCTTCAACCAGATGAAGCGGTTCCAGCGCTTCCGAACTTTCCCGATTCGTCGCAGCAGTTCTTGTTTCGGTTCCATCGTTACTCCTATCGACTCAGGGTCTTACTCAGGATCGAATATGCTTTGGGGCGAATGGTTCGACCGACGCGCCTTACCCATCCAACGGACTCCCAAGAATAATAACCTTCTTGTTCTTCATTGAATAGAAAACTATCCGGCGGTTCTCCCGCCCGCCGCAGGAACTGCCGCCCGGCTGGTTTGCGTCACCCTGTTGCCCAAGTACGCCTCGCCGATTCCCGCGAGGAGCGCCAGCAACAACAAATACCACCACCAGTTCTGGCGCCGGGCGAAGTCATCGCCATCAGTCTCGGAAAGCAGCGCCGCCCTGCGCGCTTCACCCTCGACGCGTTGAACGCTGGCGATCAGGTCTTCCGCCTGAATTCGATCGAATTGGCTTTCGGTCAGCGGCACATTCACGGCGACCTGCGCCGTTTCGGGTCCGGTACGGACTTCATAGAACCCCGGCTGGCCGGGGGTAAAAAAACGCGGACCGGTCGCGTCCTCGTTACCCAGATTCACACGGTCGCCATCGGGGGTGATCACCGCGATGCCATCGTCATTCGCGGCAACCGTCACGGCCTCGCCCAACTGATAGGAGGATCGCCGGTCCCGATAACCCGCCAGGTATCGGACCGTCTCGTGCACCAACACGAAAAAGGAAGGTTTCAGCGGAAAGTCGTTCCACGGGCCGTTGTCGACGGTCGACCCCATGACGATCAGCCCGGGGTCGGCATCAGGGGATTCGACGATCGACGCCGATCCATCCTCGAACCTGGCCACTGAGACCGCTCCTTCATCGGGAACCATGTCTCGGTATGCGAAAAACCGCGCACTGTTGAGGGAAAGCCTTGCGCCTTGTTGTTCCAGTGCCGCAAAAACGGGATGGCTGCGTTCGGGAGTCGTGATCGAATAGAAGGGGCGGTTTCGGTCGCGTTCGACGTAAATCTCTTCACCGACGGTGACCGGCAGTGCGTCATAACCGTTCCACCATTCCCGGTCCGCATTCTCACCGAGGAACACCCACTGCCCCTGCCCCTCGGCCCGCCGCTCATCGAGTTTGGTTTTGAACTCATCGTCAAGGCGCGGAACGTCGTTGACGATCACCACTTCATAGTCATCCAGATCGTCCGCGGCCACATCGCCGACTCTCCGAATCTCGACGGCAAACGGAAGGTCGGTCGCCGCGGCGAAGAGCTGTTCAAAAAAAACACTCTGATCCGGATCTCCGGCATCGATCACCAGCAGGCCCAACCGGTCCTGTCGCAGGACGGAAAACAGAAACTCGTTGTCGGCCATGAGGGCATCTTCATTCTCGATCGAAACGCGGCCCTGTGAATATCCAAGCGCGAGTTCAAAGCCGGTGAACTCCACGAGTTCTGAAGATTCCGCGGGAATGGTGACGGGCCTGGACTCGACGGCACGTCCGTTGATTTCGAGTTGTACGTTGACCGTCTTCGGCGATACCAGATCGTAATTGTTGATTCGGGCGAGCAACTGACCTTCATAGGTACGTGTAAAGACGGTTGCGTCGACGCTGACGCTTTCGAAACCGACGTTATCGGGATTCTCGATCCCGAGGTCGACAACTTCGGTCTGCACATCCGAATCCAGCACGGCTTCACGGGAGGACCGGTTCCAGCCGTTCCTCTGAAAATCGGTGATGACCACCAGTTCCCGGTTCGTGCCTTCGAACTGCGCCAGCGCCCGGTCCGCCATCGCAAACGCTTCGTAGTAGCCAGTGCGATTCGGACTCGGTTCGACCGCATCGACGAAGGCATTCAGTTCCACTGAATCGCCTGTCGGCGTCCCCAGGACCGCCGCACTGTCGCTGAATACGATCAGCGAAGCGCGATCGCTCGGCGTCAACGTGGCGATGCGATCGCGTGTCTCCGCCAGCATTCGTTCGAAGTTGGTTCCGTAGGTCATGCTGTAGGAGTTGTCCATCATCACGACCATGCCGCGCGAATCTTCGGTCGTCGCGGCGGCGCCATCGACCTCAACCAGGTACGGACGCGCAAAAGCGCCGATCAGCAAAATCAGCAGAGCCAATCGCAATGCCATCAGGAGCAGATTCCGCAACATGTGCTGTCGCACGGTCTTTCGGGGAATCCGCAGAAGAAACATCAGCGAACTGAACTTCAGGATGTCGGCCTTGTCGTTTCGCACCAGATGGACAAGGATCGGTACGGTCAGGGCCAGGGCTCCAAGAAGGGCTAGCGGATTCAGTAATCCCATGTTGTCACACTCACAGGTTCGCGCTCTTGGCGCGTTTCGCCAGATACCGGAACAGACCATGGTCGAGCGGCAAGCTGCTGTTCATCAGCGTGTAGTCGACGCCCGCCGAAGCGAATTCTCTTTCAAGCGAATCGATGTGGCTATGGATGAGTTTCAGATATTCCTTCCGCAGGTTGCCCGGAATCACGTTCAGTTTCTTGGTGGTCTCGAGGTCCTCGAACTCGGTCATGTTCTGAAACGGAAAATCGAGTTCATGATCGTCGAGAACGTGAAAGACGATAACGTCGTTTCCTTTCGCGCGAAGCATCTTGACAGCGGAAACGATGTTGTCCACATCGTCATACAGATCCGAAATCAACACGACAATACCCCGCTTCTTCAGAAACTCCGCCATATAGTTCAGGGGTTTGCGGAACTCCGTTGTCTTGGAGGCTTCAACGCGATCGACCGTTGTGAGCAGGCGCATGAGTTGACCCTGACGGCGCCCCGCCGGCACGTGACCCGTGACCCCGTCATCGAAGGTGACCAGTCCCACTCCGTCCCGCTGACGATGAGCGAAGTAGATCAGCGACGCGCTCAGGTACTTCGCGTACTCCATCTTCGAGACTTCGCCGGATCCGTACGCCATCGAACCGCTGGCATCGAGCAAGAAGTGAACGTGGGTATTGGTCTCACCCTCGAACAGCTTGACATAAAGTTTGTCCAGGCGTCCGTATACGTTCCAGTCGATGCTTCGCATGACGTCGCCGGGTTGATACTGCCGGTATTCGGCGAAGTCGACGCTGAAGCCCAGAAACGGCGACTTGTGGAGTCCCTGAACGAATCCCTCGACCACGGTCCGGGAAAGCAATTCGAGGTTTTCGATCTTGGACAGGACCGTCGGATCGATAAATCGAATCGGACTGAGGGGAGCTGACTGTTCAACGGCACTCATGACTTGAAGGCGCTCCTTTCAGCCACTGGGACTTTCGATACACGCCCCTTGTTTTCATTAAATTGAGAACCCATCGCTTCGCTCCCCTCGTCGCGTCCGAATCCCAAAGACCCGGGCACGGAACCGTGCCCGGATCCGCCACGCGTTCCTAATCCTTCATTCCCGACTCGGGCGCGGGCACGGCCTCCAGTAGCAACTTGACGATCTCTTCCGAGGTAATCCCCACGGATTCGGCATGGAAATTGGTCAAGATGCGGTGCCGGAACACTGGATACGCCAACTTCTGAATGTCCTCGACGGCGACGTTGTACCGGCCGTTGATCAGGGCGAGCGCCTTGCTGCCGAGTATCAGGAACTGCGACGCACGCAAGCTGGCGCCGTAGTTGACGTATTTTTTGATAAAATCGGGAATATCGCCTTCGCCGGTCGGACGACTCGAGCGGGCAAGCATCACCGCGTAGCGCAAGACAGGCTCGGCCACGGGCATCTTTCGAACCAGACGCTGGAATTCAAGTATCTCTTCGGCGCCGATGGTCTTCACGAAATTCACTTCGCGGAGCGACGTCGTCCGGTTCACCACGTCGATTTCGTCTTTTTCACTGAGGTACCCGATGATGATGTTGAACATGAAGCGGTCAAGCTGCGCCTCGGGCAACGGGTAGGTTCCCTCCAGTTCGATCGGGTTCTGCGTGGCAAGCACATAGAACGGTTTCGGAAGGATATAGGTCTTCCCTTCGATCGTTACTGACCGCTCCTGCATCGCCTCGAGCAACGCCGACTGGGTTTTCGGCGGGGTGCGATTGATTTCGTCCGCGAGGATGACGTTGGAGAAAATCGGCCCTTTGACGAAGATTCGTTCCCGATGCCCGGTAGTACGATCTTCTTCGATGATCTCGGTCCCCGTAATGTCGGCCGGCATCAGATCGGGCGTGAACTGAATCCGGTTGAAGTCCAGGTGCAGCACCTGGGCCACCGTCTGAATCAGCAGCGTCTTGGCGAGTCCGGGAACTCCCGTAATCATCGAATTGGCACCGGTAAACAAGGAAATCAGGACCTGATCGACGGCTTCGTCCTGCCCGACAATGACCTTCCTGACCTCGCGATCGATGGCGGCGACGTCCTTGTGAAACTTCTCTACCGTCTCCAGTTCTTGTTCATCCACTTTGGTTTCAACACTCGGGTCCATTCAATTACCTCACAATCTGCAGCAGCAACCCCTGCGCTTCTTCAAATGAAGGTGCGATCTTCAAACTCTCCAGGATACTTCTGCGCGCCTCGGGCAGTTGACCGGCGCCATACTGCGCCGACGCAAGTTGATAATAGGTCGTCGCGACATCGGGTGTATCGAGGGCCAGCAGGACCTCGTACTCCCGAGCCGCCTCCAGGTACCTACCGCCTTCCAACAACACCTCACCGTATTCACGGTGTGCTTCCAACTCCATCGGGCTGATGTACATCGCGAGCCCCAGTGATTCGGCCGCGCCCGCAAGGTCGCCCGCGTCGCGCTTCAAACGCGCCAGTTCCAGCAGCGGCCCATATCCGTATTCCGAATACGCCATGAGCTGTTCCAGAGTCTCGATCGCCGCAGCCGTATTCCCATCCATTTCATAGGCCCGGGCCAGCCCCTCGTAGGGATTCTGTTCGCCGCTGTATTCAGGAAACATTTCGACCGCACGACTCAATTCCTCGATCGCCGTGGGCAGATCTCCAGCAGTCAGGGCCTGGTATCCGGCCGCCGTTCTTTCGCCAAAACCCTCGGCATCGACCAGGGCCGTCTTCACATCCAGCCAAGAATTGAACTCCCGGTCGAACTGCGCAAGGGAAATGCCAAGCGCAGTTTCGAATACTTCAGCCGTGGCGCGATTGTCTTTATACAACGCCAGCATGTCGAGGATCGAATCGAAACCATGCATTTCTTCGATGAAATCGCAGACCAGGGATGCCTGATAGTACGAAAGCGGCACCTGTCCCGGGAATCGCGGCCGGATGAATCCATTGTTCAAGTCCGCGATCGGGAGAAACTGTCCTTCCCGAATGGCAGACAGAAAGTCGGGCCGCAGATCCTCTCCCCAACCCGGGCGAGCCCTCTTTTCCTCAAAGACTGACAGTCCCTCTGAAAACCATCGCGGAATCTTGTGATCGGTGATCTGAAGGGTAATCACGTGCGCGAACTCGTGCCAAAGCGTACCCCCCCAATTGAACTCTCCCGGAGGACGAGCCGACGGGGAATCCATCACGACAACCTTTCCGAACGAAACGCCGAGGGCGCCCAGACCCGGCAAACCCAGCGTCCGTACGGCGAAATCGGCATGGTCGGGAAACATTTCGAAAACGATCGGCCCCTCCGGCTCGAAGCGATACTTGGCGCTGAGCGTGTCATACGCATCTTCGAGAAGTTCCGTCACATACCCCGCCAGGGCGGCCCGCTCTTCCCCATGCAGCATGACCCGAAAGTTCTCGGTCTCGAACTGTTCGAAGTTGTCGAAGCTGTCCAACAGCGTCAGGGTATTCACCGTCCAGATGTTGTACCGGTCGTTCGCGTAAGCCGTTTCCAGCGCTTCCCTGCCGGAGTCTATTTCTCCGATCCGCATCAGGTTGATCCCCAACAGACTGTAGGCGTCCCAGTCGGTGGGGTCGAGCCGGACCGCTTCGCGGGCAAATTCGACCGCCTGCCCATAGAGCCGGACCATGACGCTCTGGTCGGCCAGAATCGTGTACATCTCTCCGTAGCTCGGATTGGCCGCCAGGACCTCGGCGACATGGCTCTCGAACTGCTCCGAATCGCCACGAAGAAAACTGGTGGCCGCACGCAGAGCCAGGGCCGGGGCCAAGCGGGGATTCACCTCGAGAGCTTTTTCGGTCTCCTCGTCGGCTTCAGCGTACTCTTCGGCGGCGATTTTTTCGCGGGCAACCAGCAGATGGGCTTCCGGATGATTCGGGTTCTCGTCGAAAACAGCCTCCAGAGCCATTTCGCTTCGTTCCAGGTTTTCCTGTGCCAGCAGACTTGCCAGTCCGAGGTTTGCCTCGGGCATGTTCGGATCGATCGCAAGGGCGTCTTCGTAACTGGCCAGAGATTCGGGATTCTGGTACTTGTCGGCCAACATGTCCCCCCAGGCAACAAGCGCGTCCTTGTCCCGGGGATTCTGTTCGACGATAAACCGAAACAGTTCATTGGCTTCTTGGATGTCGTCCAGAGCCCACAGCGACCGTGCGACGTAAATCAACTGGTCCGTATTCGTGATGATTGAATCCTGGAAACGCTCAACGATCTCGACATGGATCGCCGCGCTCTCATCGAGCCGGCCGACGGTTTCCAGAAGGACAGCCTTTTCATGCATCGCCGCAACGCCAACGTCGGCGGACGTCAGGATCAGTTCCACATGTTCGAGAGCCCGTTCATAGTTGCCGGTGAGCCGATTGGAACGCGCGGCAGCGAGTCGTAACGGCCCCGAATCGCCGTTGGCTTCGGCGAGTTCCTCGAAACGTTCCCGGGTCTCCACGTATTCACCCTGCCGAATAAGCGAGTGGTACAGGCTCTCGACCACCGCGGGCGAGAAGTCGCCATCGGCGACCATGTCCGCCAGCTCTCTGGCGGCGGCAGCGTATTCGCCGCGGTGGGCACGTTCAAGCGGCCCTGGATCGTCGGTTTGCCCCGAGGCGCCGCAACCTGCCACAAGCAGGAGCGTCATCACGCGGGCAAGAACGCGCAGGCCCGGATTCAAACTTCGACCTCGCATCACGGCTGCTCCTCATACTGCCGTACTTCCTGGCTCTTCAATGCCAGTTTGATCAACAGCGATTCCAACCGGGTATTGAACTCGTCGGCCGGCATCGCATCTTCGATCAGGCGCAGAGCATCGACCTCGGCCTCAAGGAATCGCTGTTCGTCCAGGAGCGCCTGAAGGACGGGATCGTCTACGGTGACCTCAGCCTCCTGATTGAAGCTGATCATCCGGGCCAGAACGGGCATTTCGTCAGACTCGACCCCCGTCTGCTCGGCGCCATTGTCGGCGATCTGAGGATGCTCGGTCGCCAGCCGGCCTTCTTCCTCGTAGAACCTCTCCACTTCGAGGGTCGTATAGCGAAAGGCTTCCCATACCGACAACTCGTCGTTGCGATCCTCGTCGGCGGCTTCGTCGCCCAGGGTCTGGAGAAAATATTCGTAGAAGAGCGGATCGTTCTGTTCGGTACCGGTTCGCGTCGCCGTAACGATCACCCGATTCGGCGCTCCCAACGCCTCGATCGAGGCGCCACTGGAATTCGTTCCGTTCACGATCACGATTCCACCCGCCGGGATCGTGTCCATCAACTCCGCGAAGTCCGATGCCGACAGGTCCGCACCCGCGATATTGAAATTGTATTCGCCCCGGTTATAGGATCCGTGGCCAATCAGGAAAAGATAAAAGGTATCGTCCGGACTGAGCCGAGAGGCGGCATCGGAAAAGGCGCCGCGTATCGCCTCGGCCCGCGCGCCGCGATTCTCCAGAACTACCACGTTCTCTTCGGCAAAACCGAACGTGTCGACCATGGCGCCCCGGGTCGCCGCGGTCCAGTCCGCGAATTGAGATTCGTGCCTGGGGCTGCCTGGCAGGCCACTGAGGATCAACGCCACGGAATCGGCCCAGACGGCAACCGGCGCCAAAAGAAGCGCCGGCACGACCGAAAGCAGAGCCCATCGTCCGGCCCGGCCGAGAGCCCGCATCAAGCCAACCCCTTCGCCTTTCGCCAGAACCACTCGCCTCCAAGAGACAGTGTCAGCAGGATGAACAGCAGAGGGACATCCCAGAGTTCGCGCTGCTCGATAATTGACGACTCGCCTTCGACGTAGACGGCATCGTCGGGAAGGCTACCGATCTCGTCCAGCGCGTAATACCGTCCGCCCGACTGCTCGGCAACAGATTCCAGATACCTCCGGTCCAATCCGGCGTCGTAGAACTCCACAGGACGGTCACGCACCTGGAACGTGCTTTCGTAGGTTCCAAGCGTGGAATCGGCATACGCCGCTTCGACCAACAAGGTATAGATACCCGGAACGCTCCCGGTAATGGTGGCCTGATAAGTCCCGTCCTGCAGGCCCGTCCACTCGAAAGGAACTTGTTGGGAGTTGCCGTCCGGATCGATTACGCGAGCCGACACATCGGCATTATTCATTCGCTCGAAACTTGCGTCGGAAATGTCCGCGAAAAGGCGAACCGTTTCGCCCGGCACATAACTGTCGTTCTCGGCCCGGGCTTCGACGGGGTCCGGTGAGCCGCTCACGACCCACCGGATCATCTGCCGCCAGAACAACTCGTGGGTCTGGTCCTCGTGGTCCATCTCCATCTGCCATCGCCAACTGCTCGATGATGCAAACACAATGCTGCGGCCGCGGCCATAGCGCTGATACGCCAGAAGAACCGGACGGTCGCGGCTCGTCTCAACGTCTCCGTAAGCCAGTACGATCGCACCGACCTTGGCTTCGTCGACACGGTTGAACTCGGTCAGCGACGGCAGTTCATCCCACTCGACCACGGGTTCCGAACCGTTCGGATTCAAGTTCATCATCGGATGCGAACGGCCGTAGTCGGAGACATCGATCGCCACATTGTCGACCACAAAGCTGGATTCGGATACCGGAAGCCGGACCGGAAGGATGTCGGCAATCGGAGTGTTCTGGTATCGCCCGTCACTGAACGAGTTGCGGCCTCCCAGCATCATGAATCCGCCGCCGCGCTCCGAAACAAACTCCACAATCATTTCCTGCTGTTCCTGGGTGAAGAACGTCGATTCGATACTTCCCAGAATCAGGCCCTTGTACTCGAACAATTCCTCGCGCGTCGTTGGAAAACCGTTGGCGAGAACATCTTCCGATTCGATGCCCTGCCGAAAGAACTTGTTCGGAGAAGTCCGGAGCAGCGTAACCAACTGGAGACTGTCGTCGTCCTCGACCGCACGATTGATGAACTTGTAATCCCAGCGTGGTTCACCGTCGACGTACAGAATCTTCGGGGTCTCGTCGCTCACTTCGACGAGTGTCTGCAGCGTGTTGTTTTCGGCGATCCGGTCGTCGGGAGCTTCGATCGTGTATTCGAACACGCGGACGCCTTCGTTCGTGATCGGAATATCGATCGACGCCTCGCCGATTTCTCCATCTCGCGGCACGGTGACTTGTTCGGACTTCAAAAGGACGCCATTTTCGCGGATCTGAACCGTGGCCGGCCGGCCGGCCAGTCCCTGCCCGCGGAATGACACGTCCGCGACAATCGTTGCGTCGTTCAGGCTTTCGCGCGGTGTAACGACCTGGGTCAGTTCAACGTCCCGATCGATCGCTTCCTCTCCAACTCCGACCGTGTAGATCGGAATTCCGCGCGACTGGACCCGCGAAACCGATTCGGTCCATTGCTCCGAAGCATTGTCGACTCCGTCGGAGATCAAGGCGATGCCGGACAGGGGAACCGTCCCCAGTTCCTGGTAGAGCATCTCCATCGCGCTTTCCGTCCGGGTCCGCGTTCCAGAAAAAGTCACCCGGTCCATACCGTCAATGCGTTCCGCCTCCTGATCGTACCGATACACACGAACACGGAATTTTTCCGCAAGCCGGGAGAAGAACTGGGTCGACTCGAGTTCCGCCATCAGTAGGTCAGCGCGGCTTACCTCCCCGTCGTCCTCGATCAGCATGCTTTGCGAATTGTCCACAACAACCGCGAAGTAGGACTCCTGAGGGAGTACCGTCGAAATGTTCAGGACAGGCTGGAGCAGAATGAAGAGAAGGATGGCGAAGGTGACGGCGCGTAGAGCGACCATTCCCCACGGCAAATTCCCCCGCAGTGTGCGGTAAAGCAGGAAGGCGCCAGCCAACGCACCGGCCGCAAAAAGCGCAAAAAAAGCCGGGTTGTCGAGAAGTTGAAACGCAAGGACGCCCCGATCGTAAACGATGGGATCGTACTTGAAAATAGTTTCGAACCAATTCATTTCGTTTATCCCTACCGACTGTACAAGGACAATTCCGTCAACGTCCCGCTGGCTGCGATCAACTCCTCATGCATCGATTCCGCCGATTCCGGCAACTCCTCCGGTCGCCGGATCGATGGGTCAATGGGTCATCGAGTAAATGACGTAGTTGATTGCGATTCGGAACGCGTAGTTCGCGAACTCGTTCGGATAGCATGGCTGATCCGCGTGCTCCCATGCGTCGCCGATGTCCGTATTGTAGTTGATCAGCATCTTCAACCGCCGATCGTCATCGAAAATCCCGAGCGCGTACGGCACATAGCCGTCCCGCTCATATGTCGGTCCACCCCAGCATCCGTTACTGACGTTCGGCACCTGGAGGATTTCATCGATGTCGAAAAACGTATGAAAAAGCGGATGGGAAATCGGTATCTGTTCGGGCTCCTGATCGGGAAAGATCTTGTTGAGTTGATACGCGAAGTTGCTCCACTCCCGCGTTCCCCAGAAATCGTCGATAACGAGAAAGCCGCCGCGGTCCATGTATTCACGCAGACGTTCCGCTTCCTCGGTGCTCAGATCCATCCCCCGCCCCACTTCGAGCGCATAGACAAAGGGATAACTGAACAGTGCCGGATCCATGATTTCCACGGCCACATCCTGGTCCATGACCACCCGGATATTCGACATCCGATCGATTGCGAAAATCAGGTGCTTGTCCGCGGCGGGCCAGTCGGTGCTCCAGGACCCCCCGCGGCGAGAACGACCGAAATTCTGGAGTCCGCTGTTATAGATGAGACGGGCGAAGACAAACTCGGAACCGTCGGTGCCGCCGTAACTCCCGAGTTGCCGGCCGGGCAATGCATCGCGGATCAGCGAGGAGAACTGAAGACCGAGCAGTGGCAGCGGCAGGGCTGCCAGACAGATAACCAGTAGTAGTCGCTTCATTTGCACTTACCTACAGCGTCCTTCCGTCGTGGCCTTGAACTGCTTTGGACCGTATCCTCAGTCTGACTCATTCTAACCGCAAATCTCAACGAAACATTTTGGCTGGCCGGGTATTTTTACAGCGCCTTTACAACCACTACAACGACTTGGATGCCGGCCCGATCGCAATGTTCCCTCGCCCCAGATTGAGGAGTTCGACGAAATTGATCGATCCATGCGCGAAGGCGACAGCCAGAAGGCTCGCGGTCTCCCGGTACACGATTCCGAGCACAAAACCCAGTACGATCGCGATGACGGTCCAGGGAATCAGCCGCCGGTTGGCGGGGTAGTGAAGGAGCCCGAACACGATGCTGGTCAGGGGCAGACCGAAGGCCGGCTGCATAAGACCCCGAAAGAACGCCTCTTCGGCGACCCCGCTCGAGACTGCAAGGACAAGCGCCTCCCGGGGGCCCAGATCGCCGAGAACGAAGCGGAACTCGTCCTCCAGGCGGCGCGCCCAGTCGAAGGTTCCTCTGAACGCGGCCCCGGCCGACAGGACGCCCGCTGCAAGCACGCCTCCGATCAACAGATTCACGCCAGTGCCGGGCCATACCGGCGACGGAAACATTTCCGGAAGCCGCCCCTGCCACCATGCCAGCAGCAGGGTCACCGCGAACAGACCGCCGTACCCGATCGCTGAGGACCGGACAATTGAAGAAGATCGATTCAACGATGACGCCTCAGATTCACACGCGGCTGGCCCGGATCGATGCCGATGCTGCCCTAACCCGCCTTTCTCACGAGTTGTCTGCTACAGCGCCGGATCCATCCGCCAGTGCTGCGTTCCACGGCGCGTTCCTCGCGCCGTGCGCGTAGCGGCGCGTTTCTCGCGCCGGATCAAGCGCGGTCGGGCTCCTCGACGTACCGTCTAAAGCGCACCTCCGTGCGGCAGTAAAAAGTACGCCTCCGGTGCCCTCCGGGCGCGCGCCACGGGCGCAAGGATATACGCCGTGGCCGACGCGAGGAACCCGCCGTAGCTCTGACGGCGTCTCCGACTCTTCGCGACGAAAACCCGTGAGACACGGTGATTTTGTCCTTTCAGTGAACTACGGCGAATTCAGTAGTTTAACCGGGAAAGCTGGACATCGCGGGGAGTTTCCGGTATAACACGCTGAATGGAGTGGACGGAATTGACCAGCCAGGAATTGTCGGAGATCGAGGTCCGGCCAGTGGAGCGAAGCGAGGAAGCGCAGTATCGGGAGCAGATGAGGCGTCATCATTATCTGGGCGCGCTGGCGAAGATCGGGGAGACGGTCTGGTACGTGGCGACATGGCGCGGGCAGTGGGTGGCGCAACTGAGCCTGTCGGCGGCGGCGCTGAAGTGCGGGGTTCGGGATCGATGGATCGGCTGGGACTTCCGCTCGCAGTATGGGCGGCTGAAACTGATCGCCAACAACAGCCGCTTTTTGATTCTGCCGGGCTGGAATCGGCCGAATGTGGGGTCGCGAGTATTGTCCCGGCTCGAGCGGCGGGCCGCCCCGGATTGGCGCCAACGGTTCGGTCATGGGTTGCTGCTGCTGGAAACGTTTGTCGATCCCCGGCGCTTCCATGGCGGCGTGTATCGCGCGTCGAACTGGTTGGAACTGGGACGGACGCGGGGATACCGGCGCACCCGGGACGGCTACAGCGCCGAAGCCGATGCCCCGAAACTTGTCTTTGTGCGTCCCCTGCGCCGTGATGCGCGCAGGCAACTGACCCACCCTGGCCGGGAACATCTTCAACTCACAGGAGCCCCCAAGATCATGCTCAATGCCGCACAGATGCGACAACTCCCCGAGTGTTTCAGGACCATTCCCGATCCGCGCCGCTCTCAGGGACGGCGCCATCCCTTGTCGGTCGTGCGGGGCATCGCGGCGGGCGCGACGCTGTGCGGCATGCACGGCTATAAAGCCATCTCGGATTGGGCCGATGCCCTGGGGCAGAAAGCCCGCGAACGTTTTGGCTGCCGGCCCGAGAACGGCCGCTATGTGGTTCCCAGCGAGTTTGTGATTCGGGATTGCCTGATCCGGATTGAACCGGGGGCGCTGGACCGGGCGCTCAATGCGTGGAATCGGGCCTGGGGCGCCCCGGACGATGCGCTGGCCATGGATGGCAAGACGATGAAGAACGCCCTCGACTCGGACGGGCGTCAGACCCACATCATGAGCGTGGTCGGGCATCGGTCGAAACGCTGCTACACCCAAAAAAAGTGGGCACCCTCCCTGTAGCCGGCGGCGAGGAGCACAAGCGCACGAACGAAATCGGCATGGCCGTTCCCTTGCTTGAAACCTGCGACATCGCCGGCAAGGACATCACCGGCGACGCCCTGCTGACCCAACGCGCGATCGCGCGTTATTCGGTTGAGCGGGGAGCGCACTATCATTTCACGGTCAAAGGCAACCAACCGACGTTGGAACGCGATATCGCATTGCAGTTCCAAACCCGCGGACAACCCGACTTTGTCGAGGTCACGCCGCCCGATCATGGCCGCATCGAAACCCGGCGCATTTGGTGCAGCGCCGCACTCAACCACTACCTCGACTTTCCCCACCTGGCGCAGGTCTTTCGGATCGAGCGCGAATCCATCGACAAAAAATCCGGCGCCCTCACCTGTGAAACCGCGCTGGGCATCACGAGCCGCTCACCCGGCGAAACCTCCCCCGAACGCTTGCTGGCCATCAATCGCGGTCATTGGAGTATCGAAAGCGTCCATTACATCATCGACTGGAATTACGATGAGGACCGCAGTCGAATCCGAACCGGCTTCGGCCCGGAAAACATCACCCGCCTCCGACGCTTTGCCGTCGGTATTCTCAAATCCTTTCAAAAACCCGCTCAATCGATCGCCCAATCCATGCGCCAACTCTCGTTCAATACCCGCCGCGTCTTCGACTACTTGAAAATGACTCGAAATTCATCCCCCACATCATGCTCCTTCTGAGAACAAATTTGCCGTGACCCGTGAGAAAGGCGGGCTAACCGCGCGTCTCGTCCGTGTGTATACTTGCACACATGGGACCTCGCAAACATACATCCGACCGAAACGAACCGTCGCGCAGAAGACACGCTCCGTCTGAATCCACCAACGAAGGAAGCCGCATACATCGAATGGCTATCGAAAACTCGAACGCCGGTCGTCGTCAAAATGGTGGACGACGAAGAGGTGAGCGGCTGGATCGAGTACTTCGATCGGAACATCATCAGGCTTACACGGGACGAGGATTCGAATCTGTTCATCTACAAGGAACGGGTGAAGTATCTCTACGAGGATCCGGCTCACGAACGGGTTGCCGGACGCAACAGGACATAGACAGCGCCCCCACCCCCGTCCACCTCGCGGGCCGACGTGTAGGCAATGACCGATCGCGCCAGGCGGCGGTGGCGGAGCCAACGTTCGACGTTTTCCTTCAGTAAAGGCCTTCCCTCTTCGGAATGACGGCCGCGGCCGTGGACAATCCGGACGCAGGAATAACCGGCCTTCACGGATTCACGCACAAACAGATCGACAATCCCGCGGGCCGGCTCCAGCGTTAGTCCATGAAGATCCAGGTGGGCCTGAACGGCGAATTGCCCTGAACGCAGATCCTGAATATAAAGGCGGCCCAGAGGATCGGAGAAGTGCTCAACGTACTCACGCGTCTGTTCGGGCCCGACGGGGCCGTTGCGGCAGAAGTCCTCCAGAATCCGAAGGACTTCGGCCTCGCCATCGCGAGGAGATATTTCCAGCGGACGGGGCGTCTGCAGCGCCGGCGCCTCGTTCCAATCCAGCGGCGTCACCCCTTTCATGGCGGCCTCGAACGCTTCCCGGTCCGTGGGTTCCCTCGATGACTCGGAAACCGGCGCTGGCGGGGTGGACGGTCCCGGACCGGCAGGGGTTTCTCCAGTGTCCGAAACACGGAGTTTGCCTTCCCGAATCCAATGCTCAAGTATCTCGAAGGGCCGATGCACCCCGGATCCTCCTGAACAGTTTCCGCCTGGCCCGCCTTTCTCACGAGTTGTCTGCTACAGCGCCGGATCCATCCGCCAGTGCTGCGTTCCGCTTCGTCGGGCTCCTCGACGTACCGTCTAAAGCGCACGTCTGTGCGGCAGTAAGAAGTACGCCTCCGGTGCCCTCCGGGCGCGCGCCTTGCTCTGACGGCGTCTCCGACTCTTCGCGACGAAAACCCGTGAGAAAGGCGGGCTAGTCTTCACCTCTTTCCGGCTTTTCGTAACGCATCGATTTGGTAATGGGCATTCGACGGTCCCGGCCGAAAGCTCGCGGCGTTATCTTGACTCCAGGCGCGGCCTGCCGCCGCTTGTACTCGCTGAGATCCACAAGGCGAACCACTTTATGCACCATGCCCGGGTCGAACCCCATCCCGACCATTTCGTCGATACTACGGTCTTCTTCCACGTATGCCAGCAAGATCGGGTCCAGGTCGTCATATTCGGGCAACGAATCGCTGTCTTTCTGGTCGGGCCTCAACTCCGCGGACGGGGGTTTTTCGATGATCGCGCGGGGAATGCGTTCAGCCTCCGCAACCCGGTTGCAGTAACGCGCCAACCGGTAAACCATCGTCTTGGTAACGTCCTTGATCACGGAAAAACCGCCCGCCATGTCTCCATACAACGTGCAGTAACCCACGCTGACCTCGCTCTTGTTTCCCGTGCTCAGAACGAGCCAACCGAACTTGTTCGAGAGCGCCATGAGCAGGTTCCCGCGAATGCGTGCCTGGAGATTTTCCTCGGTGACGTCCGGAACACGCCCATCGAACGATGGCGCCAGGGCCCGTTCATACGCCTTCATCAGGTCCGAGATCGGAATCGTGATCAGTTCGATTCCGAGATTGCGGCCCAGGGTATCCGAATCCGTAACGCTTCCTTCGGACGAATGTTCCGATGGCATCAGGACACCGACGACGTTTTCGGGACCCAGCGCGTCCACGGCGATGAGGGCCGTGAGTGCGGAATCGATGCCTCCGCTCAACCCGATCACAACCTTTCGAAACCGGTTCTTGTCCACGTAGTCCTTCGTGCCGAGCACCAGGGCCCGGCATATTTCGGCCTCCCCGTCCAGTGGCGCCCGAACTTCAGCCCGGGCTACAGGCTTTCGACTGGATTGGGGTTCGGGGAGCGAGATGACAGTAGCGGATTCGGCCGCGGTGCCCTGACGCCGGCGCGGTTCGCGAAGCCTCTGCCGGAAGACGGCATCCGGATCCAGATCGGCCACGAGCAGATCTTCCTCAAACTGTGGTCCGCGCAGAATCAGTTCACCTGTGGCATCGAAGATCATGCTGTGGCCGTCGAAGACCAGTTCGTCCTGTCCGCCGACAAGATTGTTGTCGGCCAAGATGACGGCGTTGTCCGCGGCACGGGTTCGCAGCATCCGTTCTTTCCATTGACGCTTTCCGGCGTGAAAAGGGGACGATGAGATGTTCAGAATAACCTCGGCGCCCGCACCGGTCGCATGCGCCGCAACCGGTCCGTCCGGATACCAGATATCCTCGCAGATGCTCAGACCGACCAACGTCTCGCCCAAACGGAGCAAGGTCGATTGGCGGCCCACCTGAAAGTAGCGAAACTCGTCGAAGACTCCGTAATTTGGAAGGTAGACCTTGTGATGGACGCCGACGTTTCTTCCGTCCCGAAGCACCGCGGCCGCATTATAAATGTCGTCGGAACGATCCACGAACCCGACCACGGCCGAAATACCGGTCGCTGCCTGGGCCACCTCTTCCAGGGCTTCCAGATTGGCGTCCACGAACCCGGGCTTGAGCAGAAGGTCTTCGGGCGGGTATCCGGTGAGTGCCAGTTCAGGGAACGTGACGATATCCGCACCCTTGTCTCTGGCCTTGCCAATCCAGTCGACGATCTTGCGCGTATTGCCTTCAAGGTCGCCCACAACGACATTGACCTGGGCCATCGCGAGCCGGATTTTGCGCGATTTCGCCATGGAAAGTCATCGTACCACGCGCTGGGAATGCCGATTCGAGACGCCATGGGGCGTGCTAGCGATGCTATCGGGAAACGGTCGAAGTTGCCGGCGCCGGCACTTTCTCCCTGCCTCCAACGGGGACGGGACATGGTCCGGCCACCGGCTACGGATCGTCTTCCGAGGCCTCGTTGAATCCATAGACGCGCATCACGTCTTCCAGACCGACAACCCCTTCGAGCCTCCGGTCGTCAAGCCGGCTCACGACTGGAAGGACACTGACGTGAGCCGCGCCCATTCGTTCCAGCGCCAGGTCCAGCAGGTGGTCGTCGTGAAGATGCGGACCCATCCGGACACCGGCCACATCCGCCAGGATTCCATCCGCTTTTTTCTGCTCGGCTGCGATCAGTTCTTCGGAGGTCAGCATCCCGGCAAGACCCCGGCTGTCAATGACCGGCCACGCGTTCCACGGACTGTTCCGAACCCGTTCGCGTGCTTCGGCGGGAGTCATGTCGGCTTCGAGAACCTCGGTCGGCACCCTCATCGCCCGCCGTACCCGGAGCCTACCCTGCCGATGCTGCGTGGCCGCGGTGGGAAGGTGAATGCCATCCTGCTCGGCGAGCGCCTCGTAGATGGGCTTCCTCTGATAACGTCTGGAGATGAAGTAACTGATCATGTTCGAAATCATCAGGGGAACAATGATCGAGTAATCGCGCGTCAGCTCGAAAATCATGATGACGGAAGTGAACGGGACGCGAATGATACCGGCGAACGCCGTCCCCATCCCCACCAGGGCATAGGCACCGGGCTCGCCGGTGAAATCCGGAAAGATCCAGTTGGCGACGCCCCCCACCGTCCCTCCGAGCATCGCACCGATAAAGAGGCTGGGGCCGAAAATCCCGCCGGCATTGCCAGACCCGTAACAAGTGGCGGTCGCAACCAGCTTCAAAACGAGCAGGACCGCAAACCCGCCTATGATCGTCAGGGAGAGATTGCCCGTGCGATTCAATGCAACGCCAACCTCGCCATATCCGACGCCCAGCACTCCGGGAATGAAGAAACCGAGCACGCCGACCAGCAAACCGCCTGCGACGGGTTGAGCCCATCGGGTCCGTTCGGGCAGATCGAGAAAGTATTGACGAATCCGCAACAACAACCGCACAAAGAACACGGAAACAAAGCCGCCGATCACGCCGAGAATCGCGTAGAACGCGAGTTCCGAAAAGTGAACGAGTTGGTAGTCCGGGACGCTGAACAACGCCTCGTCGCCAAGCACCAGATTCAGAACCATCCATGACGTCGCCGATGCCAGAACGACCGACCCGAGAACCGGGGCGTGCAGATTTCCCATTACCTCTTCGAGCGAGAACAGAACCGCTGCGATTGGCGTGTTGAATGCCGCGGCCAGGGCCGCCGAAGCTCCGACTGGCACAAGCGACCGTATTTTCTCGCGTTTGAGACCCAGGGCACGCCCCATCACGGAGGCAATACCCGCGCCGACCTGTACCGAGGGGCCTTCGCGACCCAGAGCAATACCGCTGGCCAGCGAACCTGCCGAGAGCCAGAACTTCGCCAGAACGGTGCGCAATGTGATGCGGCCGCCATGAACGGCAAGCGCAACCTTGGTTTGCGGGATGCCGCTGCCTCGGGCGTCCGGGAAAAACTTGTAGAGCAGGACACCCGTCACCAGCGCTCCGAGGACGGGAATGATCAGCCGGCGGAACTGCGCATCTTCCCCGGGAGGATACATACGTGAACCGAGGTTTTCGGTCAGAACGATGAAGGCAACGATGGTGAGACCCACCACGGCGCCGATCACCAGCGTCAGCACCATGAAAAGTTGGTCTTCGCGATGACGGATCTGAATCGCCAGCTTGCGTGCCTGGGTCTTGATGGGTGCCTGGGCGTTCCACCAATTTCGAATTTTTTTGATCGCTGCGGCGAAAGGCATGTCTAAACTAGTGATTCGGCAGGGGCAACATACACTTGTATGATTGTGAGTGGCGGAATTTGAAACCGCAAGGCGTAATGCTGCGATACGGTCGAGAAATCCGGATTCCGGAGTCTCGAAGCGGCTCGACGCCGTTACGCCGGATCGGAGATGGACGAACAATTCGCCATATGAAAATCGGTTCAATCGTTTCAGTCAATGTCGGTTTGCCCAAACCGGTCCCCTACCGCGACGGTCAGATCCTGACGGGAATCTTCAAGCATCCGGTCGATGGCCGGGTGGGCGTTCAGAACGAACATTTGGACGGGGATGGGCAGGGCGACCGCTCGGTGCATGGCGGTGTGGACAAGGCCGTGTATGCCTATCCGTCGGAGCACTACGAATACTGGCAGGACACGCTGGGGAAAACGTTGAACTGGGGCGCTTTCGGCGAAAACCTGACCACTTCGGGACTGCTGGAATCCGATGTTCGTATCGGGGACCAATACCGGATCGGAACTGCTCTTCTGGTAGTCACCTCACCGCGCCAACCGTGTTTCAAACTCGCAATGAGACTTGCTCACGCGGATACCGTAAGTCTTGTACGCGCGAGCGGCCGCTCCGGCTTCTACCTGAAAGTGGTCGAAGTCGGTAATCTCGGGCATGGAGACGCCGTCGAACGGGTACGACAGTCCGGGCACGCCGTATCGGTCTCAGACGTCAATCGAGTGCTCCGGGATCCCTCCGAGCGCCAACTTCTGGATCGGGTCCTCAGCGTTCCGGATCTGTCCGGCTCACAACGGAAACACCTCGAAAAGTTCAGGCAGGGAACGGACGCGGTTGGGACAATAAAGGCCTGAACGACCGCGATCGGCTTTCGTGGTAGCATCGTGATTCGAACAGTTAGCATCGAATGCGCTGGACGCCAGTCTGCCATTCGGCGACCTTTTTCAACCCATTCCCATAGCGAAAAACACCACATGATCATCGATTGCCACGGGCACTACACCACCGCGCCTCCGGCGCTTGAAAACTACCGCAAGAAGCAGATCGCCGACCTTGAAAATTCTGGCTATGTGCCGGAAAAGGGCTGGATCGACATCACCGATGCTCAGCTCGCGGAAAGCGTTGAAGGCGCCCAACTCAAATTCCAGCAAGAACGCGGAAGCGACCTGACGATCTTTTCGCCACGTGCTTCGCGCATGGGTCATCACGTCGGTAACGAGAAAACGAATCGGTACTGGGCCGAGCATTGTAACGAGATGATTCAACGGATATGCAGTTTGTTTCCGGAGAACTTCGTGGGTGTCTGCCAGCTTCCTCAGGTTCCGGGGGTGCCTCCGGCGAACTGCATTCCGGAGTTGGAGCGGTGCGTGATCGAATTGGGCATGATCGGCTGCAATCTGAACCCCGACCCGTCCGGCGGACTCTGGACCGACCCTCCGCTGACCGATCGGTACTGGTACCCATTCTACGAAAAGATGGTCGAGTTGGACATACCGGCGATGGTTCACGTCAGTGCATCGTGCAACCCCAATTTTCATGCCACCGGTGCGCACTACATGAACGCGGACACCACGGCCTTCATGCAGTTTCTGATGAGCGATATTTTCAGGGACTTTCCGACGCTGCGATTCGTTATCCCGCACGGCGGGGGCGCCGTGCCGTACCACTGGGGCCGGTACCGGGGTTTGGCTCAGGACAACAAGCGTCCGATGCTGAACGACCTGATTCGCGACAACGTATTCTTCGATACCTGCGTCTACCACATGGCGGGGATCGAATTGCTGACCAGGATCGTTCCGGTGGGTAACATCCTGTTTGGCTCGGAGATGGTCGGCGCCGTCCGGGGTATCGATCCGGAAACGGGTCATCATTACGACGATACCAAGCGGTATATCGATCAGGCAGTGTGGTTGAGCGCCGCCGACAAGAAGAATATTTTTGAAGACAATGCCCGCAAGGTGTACCCGCGTCTGAACGACAAATTCCCCGTGTAGACCGCGCCGCGAAGCGCGTCGAAAACTTGCGACAGTTGGGGACGGGGGCATTCCAGGGCGGCCAGGAGGGTTCTACCACGGGCTGCTGGCCCCACCTTCCGATTCAGCAGGAACTGCGAGCCGAAGTACGCGCGCAACCACCTGAGAAGAAGGTAGCCCGGCAGTCGGCGACACGTTATGGACGCAAATGGAATCAGGCTCTTCGGACTTCTTCTGATCCTCGTGATTGCGGAGATCGCATGGTCGAGGGCGACTCATCGGGGTGTCTATAACTTTCGTGAATCGCTGTCGAACCTGACAATGGCGGTGGGAAACAACCTGCTGAGACCGATCTCGCTGACCTGGAAAAACTGGATCTTGTATCTGGTCGAACCGTTCCAGATCTGGACGCTCCCACAGACGCCATGGGCGATCCTGCTCACGTTCCTGGCAGCGGATAGCGGGTACTACTGGTATCACCGGTTCAGCCACCAGATCCCGGTGCTGTGGGCTCTTCACTACACGCATCATTCGAGCCCATGGATGAACCTTACGACTGCGATACGCCTGAACTGGGTGGCCAACTTCGTCAGTCCGTTGCTGTTCGCACCGCTGGTTTTCCTGGGCTGTTCCCCAACCGTTCTGGTTGCTTCCCTCGGCCTGGGCCTTTTCTACCAGTTCTTTCTACACACCGAGGCGGTAGGGCGGCTCCGGTGGCTGGATGGCTGGTTGCTGAATACGCCTGCCGCCCATCGCGTGCATCACGGCTCGAACGCGGCCTACATCGACAAGAACTACGGGGGCGCACTGATCGTATGGGATCGCCTTTTCGGAACGTACGAGCCCGAAACGGAAACCGTCCGCTATGGCGTCACTACCGGCTTCCGCGGCCATAACCCTTTCAAGCACCAGCTAAGCCCGCTCTTCGAATACCTTGCCGGAAACTGGAAGCGTGAGAAACAGATCGTGGCCGAAAGGAATGCCGGATCGATGTAGGGACGCCTGGGGGAGACCCGAACCCGAATAGTCGACCACCCGCGCGCGAAAGAAGCTGCCCTGAAACCTTCCGGCCGCGGCGAAAAATCGTACAGAAGACCAGGCGGCACAAAGAACAATCATTCCGCCAGCCAGTTCTCGACCCCCAGACCAGGCACGCGGGAAAACTCCTTTACATTCGCCGTCACGATCGTGAGGTCCAGTACGAGAGCCTGTGCTGCGATCAACAGGTCATTGGGGCCAATGGGTGTCCCCTGGCTCGCCAACTGCTGGCGGATCTCTCCGTAGTGACGGTCGGCGGGTACCTCGAGCGGCAAGATTTCCAATGCCGAGAGAATCAGGTCAATCCGATCGGCGAGTTTCGAGAAACCTGACTTCTCGGCGCCGAAGCGAAGCTCCGCCGCGACGACGATACTGGTGCAAACCGAACTCTCACCTGCCGAGGAGATACGTTCGGCCACCGATCCTCGAGGATCAAGGATCAGATCCGACAGAATGTTGGTGTCCAGCAGATAGCGTACCGGCACATTCAGACCTCGACATCGTCCAGCGGCGCCAGATCTTCGTCCACATCCGGAAACGGCTCGTCCAGAGGTTCGAGCGTGCTGAGGAGGGCAAGCAACCGCCCTTTGCGAATCGGTTCCACGATCAGGCGGTTATTTTCTTTTCTCAGAATCGCTTCGTCCGCTTCAAGCTCGAACTCTCGGGGAATGCGCAACGCCTGGTTACGGCCATTACGAAATAAGCGGACATGACGTTCGTGCCCAGTCATGTTGGTTTCCTCATTCTCAGCCTATGCCAAAGTATATGCCTTGATTAGGTGACCGTCAATCACCGGCATGAGTGGAAAACTGACTCTCGAAATGGAGATTTTATGGGGGGCCGGTCACATGGACTATCATGGCCGACTCGTACACTCAACCGGCTCGATACCTGAATCCGAAAAGAGCCTCTGGGAGATGAAGTGAGTTGGAAGGACTTGTCCGAACTGGCCCCGACGCTGTCGGACGCTGAAATCCGCTTTGAAAAGCAACGGCGGTTGGTTGGACTCATCCTGGGCCCGTCGCTCTTTGTTCTGGCGCTGGTCTGGCCCCCGTTCACCGACGTCGCTCCCGTCGGGATGCGCACGCTGGGAATATTTCTCTGGGCCGTGGTCTGGTGGGTGACCGAGCCGGTTCCGATTCCCGTCACTTCGTTTTTTGCGCTTGCGCTGGTGGTCGTCTGCGGAATCCTCCCGGTCGAAGAAGCATTCGCCTATTGGGCCAACTGGATCAACATCTTCCTGATCGGGGCGTTCATCATCGCACACGCGATCGCCCTGCACGGTCTCCCCCGGCGGATCGCGTTCGGCATGATGGCTTCACGCTTTCTCAAAGGCAGCCCGTGGCGCCTGCTCATGGTGTTCGGCCTCGGGACAGCGATGTTCAGTTCCGTACTCTCCAACGTGGCGACCACGGTTATCTTCCTGTCAATTGCGATGGGCCTGGTCCAGGAACTCAAGGTTCCCAGAGAGAGCCGGTATGGCGAGGCGCTGTTTATTTCAATTACCTGGGGAGCGGGTATCGGGGGAATGATCACTCCCGTCGGCAGTCCTCCGAACGCTATCGTCGTCGGGATGCTGCGCGAGCAACTCGGCTACAGGGTCGGATTTCTCCCGTGGGTCCAGGCTTTCCTTCCGGTCGCCATTGTGGCATCGGTAGCCATGGTCGTCGTGATGCGGTACGTCATCCGTCCGCGGTTGGCCGGATGGACCGTTTCGACGACCTACGCGAAGGACGCGCTCGCAAAGCTCGGGCCACTTGGTCGGGGCGAAAAGATTACCGCCGCCGCCCTCGGAGTGGCGATCTTTCTCTGGATACTACCGGACCTGGTTCGGCTGGTGGCCCCTGAACATGCGGCTGTCGTGTGGCTCTACGAACGGCTCGATTGGTCGGTTTCGGCGATCCTGGTGGCCACATCGCTCTTCCTGATCCCTATCGACTGGCAAAAACGCAAGTTTGTCCTTACCTGGGGCGAGGCCATCAAGGGTGTGGACTGGGGCACGCTCAGCCTGATCGCCTCGGCGCTTGCGCTGGGCAACGTGATCGCCGACCGCGAACTGGGACTGGGCCGATTCTTCGAGCAGAGCCTCTCGGGGCTGGCTGCACCCGGCAGTTCCCAGGTTCTCCTGATCGTTGCATTCGTGGTTTTCACGGTCCTGCTGACCAACCTGGCTTCAAACAACGCCGTCGTTAGCATGGCGGCCGCGCTCGCGCTGGCCGTGGCGCCCGTTACCGGGGTCAACCCGGTCGCCCTGGTCGCCACCGTCGCCGTCGCCAGTTCAGTGGCGTTCTCGCTTCCCATCTCAACGCCTCCGAACGCCATCGTCTTTGCGAGCGGTCAGGTGCGCAGCAGCACCATGGCGAAAGGAGGAACCGTGCTCTCCCTTCTCTGCACCCTGATTCTCCTGCTCTTCGGGTTCAGGCTCGCCGAGTGGATGTTCCCCTGGCCGGGATAGCTCCGGAGGCTACTGCAATCTTCGGAGTCACAAGGGGATCGCGAGCAAGGTATCGAAACTGGAACTATCGCAAATGACCAGGCGCTCCTTCAGCTTGAGATCCTCACCATCGATCCGGTAACGATCGAGATACCGCCCGGACGCGAACACATCCATCGGTCCGTCGCGCATCACCCGGATCACCAGAAACGATGTTTCGCTCCGCACCTCGCCCTTCTCTTCATTCAAAATATAGGGTTGATTCAATATGTGGCGGTATTTGTGGGGCTCGTAAACGTTGGCTTCCCGGAGAGACGAGATCCGGTCCCTGAGCATATCCCGTGAATCCGCCCATATGATTCCCGCCTCCAGACCCTGACGATGATTGCGATCGGTCGTGATGACGTACTTGCAGTCAGCGACGAAAAAATCCGGCCATTCCTCCAGCCTTCCATCGTCAATACAACGGGCGTAGGCAAGCTGAGCAGTCGCGATGCGATAAACAGTGTCCGGCGGCATTTCTGAGTCTCCTCAAAGTCCGGTTCCCGCGCGGTATGCCTTCCAGAATCCCCGTACTGCCGCTTCAGTGACTCGCGCGTCACTTGAATCGGCCGTCACGCCGCCCATTTCCAGCACGGCCGAGTGCGTGGACGCACCAGAAGTACCGCGCTGCACCAGACCTCCCACAAATCCATCTTCCATCGAAACGTATCCCGATGGTCCGATGAGATTGCTTTGTTTCAGTCGAATTCGACGTTGTTCAGGCGTGTCGGCGTCGAAACCCAGGTACGTCCAGTTCAGTTCCGTTCGATCGGCGCCCCGAGGCAGGATCTGGCGCACAACCACCGAGTTCAGAATCTGCTGAAGAACGAATCCAGGGAACACGGTCAGAATCTGCAGAGTAATGTCGTCACCGAACTCACGGAAACTCTCGAGCAGTGAAGGATCGGCCAAGCTGTATTTGGAATCCGACCGGATTCTCTCATCTGAATAGGTCGCGTCGCTTTTTGACTGTCGGTCAACCCGTGAATAACTGACGTGGTGGGCGCCTGTATCGCTCACGATGATTCCACCCTTCTGGGTCAATCGATTCAGTTTGAACGTGGTAAAGAAGAGGTGGAGAATACTGGCGTGATAGGAGTCCTTCGTGTTCTCCGCATACAGCTTCCAGTTGTTCGGCAAGATCTGGGTGAACCGCCCCAGCACAACGGCCTTCCTTCCTGCAAGAACCCGGCCCACCCGATCCATAATTTGCTGGCCAAGGTACTCTTCGACTGGCGGCGCGTGGTCCGAAAAGCTGCCGAAAACAAGACCGTGAACGACGACGACACGGAGTTTCCGTGGACCATGCGCCTCCATGCAGAATGACGGCGCCATCCCCCCGCGTCCATTCACTCCATCCTTGAAAGTCACGCCAACGAGGTCGCCGCTCAGGCTGTGGACCCACCCGTGATAGACGCATGAAAACATCCTGGTGTTACCGGTTTCGTTGAAGGCCAGCAATGCGCCCCGGTGTGCGCAACGATTCTCGAACGCAACCAGTTCGCGGTCCGTATCGCGAGCGAGGATTATCGGCGTTTCTCCGACAAAGCTGGTGAGATAGTCTCCCGGTTCGGGGACGTCCCCTTCAAGACCCAGATAGTTCCAGTACTCGCCACTGAACAATCGCTTCTGCTCCAACTTGCACACGTCCTCACGCTGAAACACCCAATAAGGAACGCGCGTCAAACCCTCGGACCAGGAAGTATCGTCCGGGGCCAGAGCCTGTGAAAGACGATCCGGCATATTGCCTCCTTCCAGAATCGCAACCGCGTGGAACGCATTCGTTAGCACTATAGAATAGAGTTCACAATGTCTCGTCCGAATCTACCCACCGTGGCACTTTCAGTAGGCGATCCGGCAGGTATCGGTCCGGAGCTCTGCCTCAAGGCCGCCGTATCCAGGGAAGTTCGTGATATTTGCCTCCCGTTCATTGTTGGCGACCCGACGGTTTTGGAAGATCAAGCCAATCGATCCGGGATTCCATGGGACGTCGTTATCTACGAAAGAGCATCCGATGTGGATCGCTCCTCAGACCGGATCGGGGTGGTCTCGCGCGACCAGTTTCTGGAGGAACCGTATTCGATCGGCACGATCAACGCCGCGAATGGGCGTTCCGCTCTCGATTCTGCCTCGACTGCAATTTCCGCTGCGTTAACCGGTGATGCGGATGCAGTCGTGGCCTGTCCCCACACTCAAACGTCGATTGCCAGGGCAGGAATTCAGTTCGATGGATACCCTTCCTTTGTCGCTCGCGAAACGGGCTGTCGTCCCGAAGACGTGTTCTTGATGCTTTGCCTTGACGATATCCGGATTGCGCACTGCACGCTTCATGTCAGCTTGAGGAAAGCGCTCGAACTGATCACATTCAGCCGGATAAAGGCCGTGATCAAGGCTGTCGAGGACACGCTGACGAAAACCGGACTGACCCGCCCCAGAATTCTGGTTGCCGGCATCAACCCGCATGCCGGCGAGAACGGGCTGTTTGGCGATGAAGAAAACCAGATCATCGCGCCCGCGATTGAAAGCTCGAAATCTGACGGTATCGATGTGGATGGACCCGTCGGCGCCGACCTGATGCTTCACCAGAAAGATATCGACGCTTTCGTCGTCATGACGCACGACCAGGGACATATTCCGGCGAAGCTCCTGGCGCCTCACCGAACCGCGGCTCTGTCGATCGGAAGCCCGATCCTGTTTTCGTCAGTAGCGCACGGCAGCGCATTGGATATCGCGGGAAAGGGTATTGCGAATCCCGCGGCAGTGATCGAAGCGATAAAGAGGGTAGTCCGTCCTTTGACCGAGAGGCTTTCGAACGGCGGCATCGGTTCGGATGCGGAAGCAGACCCCGAGCGCCATGGTCCCGGAGCCGATGGCTGAGAATTCCCGTCTATCCGCGCTTCCGCCCTCTGTCAGGGCATCTCACAAGTAAAGTTCGCCGCGTCGTTGGTCGACCCGACACCCGTCCAGTTTGCCAGACGGGGATACGCGCAGACCGGTCGGGTCATATCCACCCGATTGCCCCTCACGCGGTAAGCGGTGATGCTGTCGGGCGCCTCGCCGGACTCGCGCCAGCGTTCCATGGCGCCGAGGTAATCGAGTTGGTTCGGGCCGACGCCACCGCTGCAATGGTTCATTCCGGGAACCATGAACACGCGCATCCAATCGTCCTGACCGCCGCCCATCGTGTCCCCTACCTTCGAGTAGTAATTGACGGTGTTCTCCGCCGGATTCCGCTGGTCGTTCCAGCCGTGGTACAGCAGCAGTTTGCCGCCACCGAGCTTGAACGCGGATAGATCCGTGTCCATGGCGTCAATATAGCCACCGTTTTCCACAGCGAGAGCCAGATCGTCTTCGAGGTCGAAGTCTCTCCAGTCCCATTCGGAGTCCTGGTGGGCGACGAACCGGAACATGTCCACTGCGATCTCCGATCCGCGTGGAATGCCCGACCCTTCGTTGATGCTGGTGTGCACCCAGACGCTCTCGCTGCCCATGGGGAAGCCGGGGAATATCAGCTCTCCGTCCAGTCGTTCGGTATCGGAATACCCGAACCGAACGCTCGCTACCTGTTGTGGTGTCAGGCAGGACCCGCTCCCAGTATCCGAGCAGGTCAACGTGGCAACGTCGAACTCGCACATCCGCGGGTCGGTCAACAAGCCGTCCTCAACGCCGTCGAGGGAATCACAGGCGTTCGTAACCGAGCGGGTCACCAGTTCGAGTTGCTCGGGCGGCACCAGGTAGGCAGGGTCGGACGTCACGAACATGGTTCGCCGCATGTGGCTGGCGTCGAGATAGACCATGGGATTGACCGGGGCGCCGACGATTACCGCGTCAAAGTCGGCCGGATACCGTTGGACGGCCATCAGGCCCTGACGTCCGCCGGTCGAGCATCCCTCGTAATAGGACAGGCGCGGCGCCCGGCCGTGAAATCGCTCGACGATGGCCTTCGACTGCACCGTCATCTCGTGCATCGCGCGATATGCGAAGTCGACGAGCTTCTCTGTCTGGAGAGCAAACGCGCCCCCGCTTCCCTGGTGGCCGGTGTCGTTCGACGCCGTAGCGTAGCCTTTGGCGAGTCCGTCCGCCATCGCGCCAAAACTGATGGACCCCGCCCACCCTCCGTTGCCCACCGCCAGAAACTTGCCGTTCCAGTCCTCGACGGCCGGCATCCAGAGCTCCATTTCGATGTGTGAATCCGGCGATGGCGAAAGAACCGCCGCCACGCGGCAATGTTCCGGAAGTTGGTTGCCCGGCAGTTCCGCGCCGCCACCCGGCGGGTATGGCCCGGCGGGCACGATCTCGGCCGTGGTGATCGTCGTACCGGGAAGCGACAACGATGACAGATTCTCGCAGCCTCCCTGCTGGAAGATGGACCCGAAGAACATGCTGGAAAGCGCCAACGCCACGCTGGTGGTCATGTCGGAATCTCCTTCACTTTAAGCGGTAGGCCCATTTCATCACAACGCGGGGGTCGGGCCAAGAAAAGCGCGTCGGTGGCGGGTGGCAACGTTCAATTGACTTGGACATTCGTGGGATCTATAGTCCGGACAATGAGAATCGGATTTCCTCACAAGCTTCGGTTCGGACGCGGGCGATCGAGTGGTTTCGTTTCAGTCCAGACCGCGGTAATCCGCTTGCTGCCGGACAGTTGTTGGAGGGATCGTTGAATGCCCCACTGGTGTCGAAACCTGCTTGTCCTGTACGCGTCTCTCGCGCTGGCGGTCCCGGTAGTTGCGGCCGTTCAGGATTCGTCCTATCGCGCACCGCGCCTGGCGGGGACAGAAAACCCGGATTTGAATGGCATCTGGCAGGCGCTCAACACCGCGAATTGGGACCTCCGGCCCCACACCGCCGCCACTTCCCCCTTTCCGGAACTCCTGGGCGCCCTCGGGGCAGTTCCCGCGGGGCAAGGTGTCATCGAGGGCAACGAGATCCCGTATCAACCGTGGGCAGCCCAGCAACAGCGGACCAACTTCGAAGGCCGTCTGACTCGACCGATCGACGTTGCCACCAATCAGAGCACTGGAGATCCAGAGGCGAAGTGCTACCTTCCGGGAGTGCCGCGTGCCACGTATATGCCCTTTCCGTTTCAGATTTTCCATACTCCAGGACTGATTCTGGCCGTGTATGAGTATGCGAGTGCGACTCGCACGATCCCTCTCGATCGCCAACCCCCGAGTCCCAATCTGTCATGGATGGGCTGGTCGATCGGACGCTGGGAGGGGGATACGCTGGTGGTCGACGTGACGGATCAGCTCGGCCGGGCGTGGCTCGATCGCGCGGGAAATTTCTATAGCGAGAACGCGCGTGTGGTCGAACGTTACACGCCCACCGGCCCGGACCACCTGATGTACGAAGCGACAATCGAGGATTCGACCGTGTTTACCAGACCCTGGACCATCCGCATGCCGCTCTATCGGCGTATCGAAGACAACGCGGAGCTCGGGGAATTCAAGTGTGTGGAACTGGCTGAAGAGTTCATGTACGGGCACTTCATAGACGATTCGAACGACTGAGACGCCATTCAAAATAACGGACGGGAGGCTTCAGATGAGCGATCGATCGATAAACCTGGGCGCGCTAGCGTCGGTTGTGGCCGTTGCCGTGCTGGTCCAGGCACCCGCGGCCGGTCAGACCGAACGGACGCCCTGGGGCGATCCGAACCTGCAGGGCGTGTACACGTTCGCAACGCCCACGCCCATGGAACGACCCTTGGAGCTAGCGGACAAGGAAAGCTACACTCCGGCCGAGCTGGCCGAAGCCGAAGCGCAATTCGCCGCGGCCGAAGCGATCCGCTGGGCTCGCGAGGGAGCACTGGAAGGCCCACCCGACGACGGCTATGACCGCACGGTCTGGTTCCCTGGTGAGGAGGGGAAGCTGACCGACCGCACGTCGCTGGTCGTTGACCCGCCAAACGGCCGAATACCTCCGATGACACCCCATGCGCTGGAACTGCTGGCCGAGCAAAGGGCCGAAGCCGAAACGAGGCGTGTCTCGCGAGTTGGAGATGACGGCGAGGCGGTGGTAGACACGGTCTACAACATCTGGACCGACCTTTCCCTGGGTAACCGTTGCCAGGCACGGACGGTTCCACGAACCGGGGGAGCGTACAACCATGGGGTTCAGATTGTGCAGACTCCGGGATTCGTCGTGCTGCGCTACGAGAGCATGCACGATGCGCGCATCATTCCCCTGGACCAAGGTCCGGCGCCGGATGCGAGCATCCGCCAATGGAACGGCGTTTCCCGCGGCCATTGGGAGGACGAGACACTCGTTGTCCATCTCACGAATTTTACGGATGGCACGGCTTTTTCCGGGGTTCCGATGGGCAACATGGAGTTCGTTGAACGCTTCACGAGGGTCGACGAGCACACCCTCGCCTACGAGGTCACGGTCAACGACCGGACGATGTGGACCGCGCCCTGGACGTTCATGCTGCCATTGAGGGGAGACGACGAGTTTTATCAGTTTTCCGAAGACCTGTATGAATACGCGTGTCACGAAGGTAATTACAGAATGATGGAGGAAGTGCTCAAGGGGTCGCGCACGCTGCTTGAGTTGGGCCAGGACTGAAGCCTTCGACCCGAGTAGTGTCAGTGCGACCCGGAGGAGAGTGTCGGATGCGAATCATGAAACCGCTTTTGATCCTTTTGAGCCTGACTGGTTTACTGTTCCTGACGGCTTCGCCGACGCATGCGCACCATGCGTTTTCGGCAGAGTATGACTCCACTCGGCCGATCGAGTTGCAGGGAACGATCACTAGAGTCGAACTCACGAATCCGCACAGCTGGATCACCATCGAGGTCCGGGCCGATGACGGCACGGCGGAGATCTGGGAAATCGAAGCCGGCGCACCTAACGGACTGTACCGTCGAGGGTTTACCAGGGATTCCCTGCCGGTCGGCACAGAGGTCACGGTCCGAGGTTACAGGTCCAAGTCCGGCAGCATGAGAGCCAATGGCGGGAGCATTACGGTGTCCGACGGGACCACGACATTTCTCGGAGGTTCGAACCCGGACAATCGGGAACAGTAAGCGAGTCCGCCCCTTGCCTGGACATTGCGAAACGGGACAAAACCCGAAAACGCGGCCATCGCTGAAGACAATGACTCATGTGGATGGCGCGTGGACGCCCGTGGGCGGGCAACTCGGGCGTCCCTTATTCCACTGGCCCGACCCCAGTCTGTTTCATATCTCAATCCCGGTGTCGGATGTCTGCGGCGCATAATGGGACGATGCCCATTATTCCGATAACCGAAGTGATGTAGTACTCGCAGCCTGACGGTTCACGGAATCAATCGCCACATCTTCTCGAGATTCACCTGTATCCGCTACGGCAACGCCAGTCCGCAGGCGTCGTCGCCTGTTCTCCTGGACATTTTGAAACGCGGTACCTCGTTCGTTCGGTCGAGTCCCGCAATGCATCGGTTTTACGGATTCTGAGGAGGTGGAAACTACCGTGCTTCAAACTGGAAACGATTACCCCTTCCTGCTTTGACCTTCCCCCATAAATCGGTCTGCTTCGAGAGTGATACCATCTCGTCGACAACGAACCGCGCCTGGACTTCACGTTATTCCAGATCGAGACTGAGGGATTGGCGACGCTTTCGGCAACAGCGAGAATGCCCATTCTTTTCCACGCGATGAGATAGTACGTGCATCCTCCCTTGCGCGCGGTATCGAGATTGGACAAGATAGCCCAAAGGCCTCGTTGGAACTCGTCTTGAAATCGATGTCTGCGAAAAGAGCCAAGAACAGCTTTGGCTTGCTCTTGGACACCGCGCGAGCGGAGCCCGTTACTATCGAGAAGCACGGCCGGGGTGTCGTCGTCGTTCTTTCGACCGAGGAATACGAGCGCCTGATCGGCAAGATAGCACCTGGCCGACCGGGGCCTCGAACGACAGCGGCGAACGGGGAGTGATGGCGCGCGGACACTCAAGACGGGACGCGTTGAACGACGCCACGATCACTGCGAAGGACTACGGCATTGGAGCCAATCTCGATGATGAATGACGACCATGTGTCCGTGTCCGGCCAAAAAACGGCCAAAGCTACCAACGAAGAAATCCAAGAACTCATCCGGGCTCGGATAGCAAACCTCAGGCCTAAACTGCTTGGCCTAAGTCGTCGCAATCCTCTGATTTCGACTAAGTTCTCGCCCCGCTCGAACTCCTACATCCGTGTCGTCGACGAATTGCCGGACGTACTCTGGTTCCGTTTGGATACCGAGCAGAAGATGCGGTTCTTACCGCTACCACGATTGGAAGAGGATCCACGAGACGAGCAGACAACGGAATTTCAAGATGCGCTTGCAAACGCGCGGTTAACTGACAAAGCGTACTTGGTCGCAATGGACGAAATTGACCCATACGGCGAGACCGCTTTGGAGCAGAACCAGCGGCTGGAGCGCGAATTGAGAGATCGCGTTCGAGAACTACTTGAGATGCCCCGAAGACAGACTTCGAAAGATGTCTCCTTGTCGCAACACGCAAGAAACAATGGAATTTCCGCTGACTATGAACTCCCAAAACCAATCGAAGAGCACGGGGATGGTCGCCATATCGATGACGATATTCAGACCTTGCTGCTGCCAAATGACCTTGAGCGCAAACTGAACGGTCTCAATACCAAATGCCAAATTTGGATCCAGGAAACCGGCATCAATGTCTTGCATTCTGCGTTCGGGTTCCTCGAATGGACCGAGCCGAACGGCAGGAACAGCTCGTTCGCACCTCTTGTCCTGGCCGCGGTCGGCATTGAGAAACGGAAGACCCGCGAGGGGCCAGAATTTTGGGTTGGGAGGAATGGAAGCGAAGCCGAAACCAACATGGTCCTTGCTGAGAAGCTGAGGCTCGATTTCGGGATTGATTTGCCGAATTACGGAGGTGGCTCGATAGAGGAGTATCTGGCAGAAGTCGCCGAGGCTTCCCCCAAACCCCTGAATTGGAAGGTGCGTCGTCAAGTTGCATTCGGAGTGTTTCCATCCGCTCGCATGGCGATGTACTACGATCTTGATACCAACGAGAATTCGTTCGAGCAGCACGAAGTTGTTGGCAAACTTCTGGGCGGCTCCACTATGAGCGGATCAGTCCCCTTTTTCGCGGAGGAGCATGAAGAGCGACCGGAATTCGAGGCCAAGGTCCCCTACCTTGTCCTTGACGCCGATTCGTCTCAGTTTAGCGCGATGGTCGACGTAGCGGATGGACAAAACCTTGCTTTGGAGGGCCCACCGGGGACGGGAAAATCTCAAACAATTGTAAATATCATCGCGGCAGCGATCGCCGATGAAAAGAAGGTGCTCTTTGTCGCAGAGAAGACGGCTGCGCTCAATGTCGTGAAGTCCCGACTTGAGGCGGTTCGTCTTGGCGAGTTCATTTTACCGCTTCAGGCTGAGCGGTCTACGCGCGAGAGGGTCATTGCGTCGGTGCGCGATCGCATGGAAATGACTGCCACACAATTCGAAAAAGACTATGACCGCAAGGTCGAAGTGCTCAGAAAAATCAGATCCGAGCTGGCTGCCTACATTGATGTCATCTCAAACAATTTCGGGCAAACCGGGTTCACCATTCACGACATCATCGGGAAGAGCATCGCTACAAACCACATGCTCCTCGGAAAGCCTAAGCCCCTACTGAGTCCAGAACTTCACGACGTCGTGACCTATGATCAAGCTCGAATTAGCTCGTTGCGAGATTTGGGCGCGGCCGCGGAACGAGCTTGGCGCACGGCAAACGCGGCAAAGTCATATTGGCGAGGGCACAAGATACTCCGCAGTGATCGGTTCTCGGTCGATCGGGCTTGCGACTTGGCTGAGACCGCGGCAAACGCCTACAAGACAGCAGAAGAAACACGACAGGCACTTGCTGCTCTGACCGTTCATCCAGGAATAGCGCTGGCTGATTTGAGATTACTAAAGGAAGTCTTGCGCGCTCTCCCATCCCCCGCGTCAATAAACGTGGACTTGATCGGCAGAATTTGTAGAGAAGATCAGCTAAAGACCGTTTTGAATTTTCTCGAACGGTGCAAGCGTTTCCAGACCGTACAGGAAAAACTCTCACAGACGTTTACGGACCCGGCCGATCAACATTGGCCTGGCCGACTTCGAGCGATCACAAGACTATGTGAAGACTGCGGTTTCGATACTCTTGATACCGAATCGCCCCGATCAAAGCTATTGGAGCAGGCAGCGTTCGTGGTACGGCAGAAGAACGGTTATGCGAAGCTGCAGCAATTCATCGAGATTTTGCCTGAAGCTCAGTCCTTTGGCATTCCAGATCTTATAAAGGCGCGAAAACTGGTATTTGAAACACCTCGTGAGATTCTCGCGCTCCGAAATGAGACAACGGCCGAACCGGCCGCCGCCGTGATTGTGGCAAAGGCGGGAAATCAAGGAAGAGATCTGCGCAGAAGAAGAGATGAACTCGAAAGAATCCTTGTCACAACGAAGGAAATCTCAATCGGCGATCTGGCCGCTCACCATTCGGCGATCCTGGGCTTCGGTCCTTTGAGTTTGTTCTCTTCCAGACATCGGGCTGCCAAGCGAGCTTACCTGTCAATATCTCGCGATGGGTCGTTCAAGAAGGAGGTCGCTGCCAAGAATATTCGTGCGTTGATCGAATGGAAGGAATCTGAGCGAGACTTTCTCGCAGATCGGCATACTTCGACAGTATTCGGACGTCATTTCCAGGGGGCGAATACTGATTTCGATTTATTCGATCGGCTTTGCGCCTACTTTGAGGCGATTGAGCGAGAGCTTTCAGGCACAGAGAACAGGGGAATAAGAAGACTACTCAAATTCGGCGATCTCGATCTCTTGATATCAATTCCAGAAATCGGTGAAGAGTTAGGTCAAAACACTTTTGACAAGCTTGGAGCGGAAATCGAGCGTGCAGAATCAAATTTGTCCAAATTGCAGCAAACACTAGAGGAACTGGAGCGGCTTATCATCGGCTTGACAGAACCCGCCAGAATGCGGGTTATTTCGTTGGACGATCTTGCCCAGGAAATGGATGCTCATTTCCGATTGAAAGCCTCGCTGGATCAGAACCACGAGATGAGAGATCTTCTCGGAGATCGTTTCAACGGCGCTTCAACCGATTGGAATGAGTTCGCTACCGACATCGATGTCGCTCAGACTATTGTGTCGGCCCAGATTAACACTGATGTTGCGCTCTACATTCTAGAGAAAAAGATGATTGCGGATGCTCTTCCAGCGATCGAATTGGTCATTCAAAAAGATCAAGATGCCGAGCGTGCCCTAAGGAACCTCTCTCAGCACACAGGAATGGATATCTCCCGTTTCTCCGGCGACCAGACGCATGCCGAGATCGTTGAATACCTGGAGGCTGTTTCGAAGGATAGGGCCGGATTCCGCGACCACTCAGCGTATGCCGTGGCACGCCGCGATCTCGAGGATGCCGGGTTCGATTGGACAATCAAAGTCTTGCTTGGAGAGAACCTGCCTCTGGATGACTTGGGGGCCATCCTTGAAGCAGTCGTGATACAGGCACTCGCGAAAGAAGTATACAAAACACGCGGCAGCACTCTGGGACGCTACAGGGGAGAGCAACTGGATGACCTTCGCGCTAAATTTGCCGCCCTCGACCGCGAAATCATTCAGAAATCGCGTGACCACATCAGGACAAAAGCGTTTCAATCGGCCAATCCACCTCATGGCAACGGCTTGGGCAGGAAATCGACCTGGACGGAGATGGCGCTCATCGAGAATGAGATCAGCAAGAAGCAACGATTCATCCCGGTGCGCGATCTGACCCAGAGGGCTGGCAGAGCGCTGCTCGAACTGAAACCTTGCTGGATGATGTCGCCATTGGCCATCGCCCTATACCTACCTCGTCGAGAACTAAACTTCGATCTGTGTATAATTGACGAGGCCTCGCAGATGCCTCCTGAAGACGCGATTGGCGCGTTGGCGCGCAGCGGTCAAGCCATCGTGGTCGGTGATACGAATCAGTTACCACCGACAAATTTCTTCCAAAAGATAGCCGATGATGAAGAGGCCGACGAGGATGAATCGGTTCTCGATGAATCGATACTTGAGATGGCCAACGCGGCTTTCCGACCGGCGCGTCGTCTTCGTTGGCACTACCGCTCTCGTCATTCCGCATTGATCAAATTCTCTAACCACCTGGTCTACAATGACGATCTGATCGTTTTCCCGTCACCGACCGAGGGCAGACCGAATATGGGCGTCTCTTTGGTGTCTGTACCTGGCCGATATCGATCAGGCACCAATGGCGAAGAGGCACGAGCAATGATCGACGCTGCGTTAGGTTTCATGCGCACCAGTCCCGATCGCTCCCTCGGGATCGTAACGATAAACCAAAAACAACGCGATTTGCTTCTTGAGGAGATGGAATACTCCTTAAGTAAAGACACGGTCGCATCAGAGTATGTCGACAAATGGATGGAAAACAATGATGGTCTGGAGGCCTTCTTCATAAAGAACCTGGAGAATGTACAAGGAGATGAGCGCGACGTCATATTCATCGGCACGGTTTACGGCCCGGAGAATCCGGGCGGCGTTGTGGCGCAGCGCTTTGGCCCGATCAACGGATTGGCAGGCAGGCGACGTCTCAATGTGCTGTTCTCACGCGCCAAGAAACAGATTGTCACGTTTTCATCAATGACGGCAGCGGATATAAGGGCAGACGAGAAAGGGAATCCCGGCGTCTACATGCTGAAGCGCTGGCTGGAGTTCTCGGCGACCGGGGTTCTCCACACTGGCGATCAGACTGACAAGGAACCCGATTCCGATTTTGAAGTCTTCGTCATTGACCAGATCAGGTCGATGGGATGCCAGCCGGTTCCACAAGTTGGTGTTGCCGGCTATTTCATTGACATTGGCGTGAAACACCCGCAGTGGCCACATGGTTTCATCATGGGCGTGGAATGCGACGGCGCGGCTTACCACTCATCCAGATCGGCTCGTGATCGAGATCGTCTTCGCCAGGAAGTCCTTGAAAGGCTTGGTTGGCACTTCTATCGAATTTGGTCAACAGACTGGTTCAACGACCCACGAAAGGAGGCAGAAAAATTACGATTGGCGATTGAATCGCGCCTCGACGATCTGAAGAAAAACGCTACCTCATTCGTGGCCCAAGACGTTGAAGAGCCATCCACCGAGTTCTCCCCACCAGAGGATGAACTTGAAGAAGATCTTCTGCCGGATACAGAAGAAGCGCTCACAGTAGCGGCACCCGCCGATTCAACACCGACGACAGATGTGCTGACGTCAACAGCCCGATCGAAAGGCACTGATCCGAGCTATATTGCAGTCGGCGATACCGTTCATGTCCGCTATCTGACGGGAACAGAATCAACTCTTGAAGTCACGCTCAGCGACCAAATAAACGCTCCAGATCGAGGAATCGCGCACATTGGCCGGCCTCTCGGACGTGCTCTACTCGCAGCCGAAGAGGGTGACGAAATTGAAGTATTGGTGGGTAGCTACGTCCGGAAAGCCGTTATCGAACGTGTTGTAAAGGGTAAAACTGAAGGAACTGTTGACGAACCGATTCAAGAAAGGGACCAGACTCGTTTGGGCCAAACAACTGCATGGACAGGCGGAACTGGTAGAGTTCCAGAAGATCGATCATTCGATTTACAAAATCGGAACGCCAAGACGGTCTCCGCGACAAACCGTCCTCCCACATTGGCTGATGGCCATGAGGTCCAACTTCAATCACTTGCTCCAAGCGGCAAAACCACGCTGTCGCCCGACCGATTTTATGAACCCGAATATCTCCCCGTGGTGCTAGCTTACGGCACCGAATTGATTGATGTATTTGGGCCAATAACCTTTCGCTACATTAGCGAGAAGATCGCTCGCGCCCATGGTTTTCAACGCACTGGGACGCAGATCAGGAAACAGATTTGGGCAGCGATTTCGAAGGCACGGCGTTCTACACAGGCACCCAACGGTGAAACGGTCTTCTGGACTGATGGCTCAGAACCTAAAATCGCTATCCCATTTCGGGGTCTGACTGTCGCAGGCGATAAACGATCCTGGCACGACGTCCCTTACCCTGAAAAACTCGGCCTTGCACATGCGATTTTGGCCCACGGCCCAGACGCCGAAGCAGCCGCCGAAATGGCTACCAAGATCGGACTGGGCCGCTTACGCCAAAAGACGAGAGAAGAGCTGGAAGCACTGCTGACGGCAGCGAAGGCAATGGCCCGGCCCGATGAGTGAGATTCGGAACATTCCTAACACCGAAAGCGGAATTTGCAGTTCGGAAGGGCTTCTGCACAATCGGGGAGAAATTCAACGTCGAGAACATCTTTTTCACTGGCAGCAGGACTCGCCTGTTGCTGCGCTCTTGGCCTTGCGTGCTTATCCCGGCGAAAGCCGCCACGATTCCGGGGAAAGCATCCACCCGTCGGAGCCAAGCGACATTACCGCAACCTCTACCGTCTCTTTCGATTGCCAACCGCGCCTGCACATCCCGGTATTCCAGATGGAGATTGCGTGATTCGCGACGATGCCGGTAACTTGGTCCGTTCCGAACGAATTGACGAGCGATATGCCCATCATTGATGTCGAAGTTGTGACAAGTAAGGCTGAGCCCAATTTGGGAAGCAGGGCGCAGTTGCAAGTCCTTGCCGACGAACTGGGAATTTTGATCGACAGCGAACCCGCTGGCACCTGGGTCAGACTGCGGTCGATCCACCTGGACGAATACGCTGAGAATCAAACCGTCATCGGCTCGGGTGTGCGTCCCACCTTTGTCAACGTATTGCGGGCCGAATTGCCCGACCCCAGCACCTTACGCATCGAAATGGCCGAGATCGCAAAAATCGTCGCCCGAACCCTCGACCGCCCGCGCGAAAACGTGCATGTGCTCAACGCACCGGTCGCCAGAGGCCGGATCGGCTTCGGTGGAGAACTGCTGGAGTGAGCAGTTATCCATCCATCGCCGCAAACTCGGAAGGAACAATCGCTTGATCGTATCTTGCCGTCCACGCCGATAATTCGCCGGTTCCACACCCGCCACTTCGACCTGAAAAACTGCGGTGCAATTCGCTTTTCTGATGTGAAACGGACCTGATTCGTCCAAGTGGTTGAGAAAATAATGCGTGGAGTACCCGAAATGGACATGGCACGCAAAAAATGCGGCGACAGAAATCGCCGTGGACAGCGACGCGGCGATTGCCGCGAACCCGGGGCCACGTCTTACGGGACCGAGTGAGCCGGAGCCTCGACCAACGTAGCTCGGGACTCGAAGAAAATAGCTCGCGGGCTGCCCGGTTCGGGGGAAGGTCGGGGACGATCAGTCTCGTGCGGGACGATGGCGGCAAGCTTCCTTGAAGGGATGAGCCATCGGGAGCCACAATGAGCAATGACATGGCCCTGCGCGCTGGCAACGAGGCCCGCGCACGGTGTTCACGACCGCCGGTTCGGTTGCCTGAAATGTTTGGCTCGCGTGCCCGCTTCAGGTCCGTGACTCCCCGATTTCGCCCTCGGTTCCTCCCTGCCCTCTCCATCCTGCTGTCAGCGCTCCTGGCCGGTCTCGCCGCGCCGCCGGCTCACGCCCAGAACAATTCGATTTCCGACTGGACAGGGGAATTGCAGGTGTCGACGTCCACGCTGACGATCACGGAGGGAGAATCCATCACCTACAACCTCTGGCTCAGTGAGCAACCCCTCGCCGACGGATGGTGGGTCCGGGTGCACGTTGACGGAGTGGTTTACATCGACGGCGTCCTCGAGGAAAAAAACAGCGATGGCGTCCTCGAGAAAAAACTCAGATGGGTGCCGTCGGTCGGTTGGATGTTCGATCGGTCGGGCAACGCCGGTCCAACCCAATGGCGGGGGGTGACGTTCACGGCACTCCAGGACGACGACGACGAGGATGAGTTCGTAACGATCACCCACGGCGTGATGGACGAACACTCTGTTTGCCCGCCGTTCCTGCACGGTGTAGCACCGGTGACCTTGCATATCATCGACGACGACCGGGTCGGCGATCCTGTGGTCGATCCTGTGGTCGATCCTGTCGTCGATCCCGAGGTCGATCCGGAGGATGGCAACGGCGACGGCAATGGCGACGGTAACGGCGACGGTAACGGCGATGGTAACGGCGACACTAATCCCAAAACAAGCGCATAACCAGATGGCGAACGGCCGGTTCCCAACCATAAAGTTGGAGGCATAACCTTCCGTTCCGGGATCGTTTTGTCCCGGCCTCCGGTTCGAGTTGCGTCTGTTTCAGTGGGGGCCTCGCCGTGTCTGTTTGAAGGGTTGACAGCAACCGGGACCTCGACCGCCCGGGCTCAGATCCATGATCGGGTCAGCATCGCAGGGGACGACGCAACACATCCACGGCACGGAACAAGACGGACAACCACGGGTTCCAGGCCATGAGCCGGAAGACGATGCGCCGGCCGGTACGCACGAGTTGGCACGGCAGGAGGATGAAGGCGTTCAGGAACGTTTTGAACTCCCAGCGTAGAACGGTCTGCTTCTCGGCCCGATACTTCTGGGCCCAGCGTCCGGTTTCGGGAAGCAGCAGCGCAAACCACGCCTTCAGGGTCCAGGCCAGCGACGCCATCACCATGGTGGCCCAGTTGCCGGTCCGGTCGCCCACCGGCATTTTCAAGGCCCGGACGCCGTTCTTGAGTTGCTCGATGAGATTCTCCTGATGGCACCGTTGATTCGCGCGCTTCACGATCCGGTCGGCGGGACCGGCACGGTTCGTGATGTAGAAGAAGTACCGGATCTTGTCGAACAACACCCACTCCCCTTTGGCCTCCGACAGATTCTTCCGCACCACCACGACGCGGTAGTCCCGCTTACAGGCGCCGGGCCGGTAGGCGAACTCGGCCACGTCTTCGCCCCGCAACCGAATGTTCTTGAAACCGCGTTCCCGAACGATCCGTTCCTTGACCTTGTCGGGACGCTGGCGGGGCTGGGTGGCCACCTCGTATCTGGCCTCACGCTCCAGAGCTGCCCAGCAGTCCGGCTCCAGCGCATCGGCCCGCGCCACCAGGTTCGCCCTCGCGTCGATACCGAAGATGAAGTCCACGCCCTGGCCGTCCCATCCATCCAGATGCCGGGTCTGGCTGAAGTCGGTGTCCCCGCGCAGCAGGATCCGATGGAACCCGGCGCGCTGGCACAACCCGATCGCCTGATCGAACCGCGGGGCCGCGCCTTCATGCGAGGGCCGGTTGCCGCTCCGGTTCACCAGGTATAACGGCTCGGCGGTGTTCGCCAGTGAAATCAACAACGGGTGATAGCCCCATGTCCCGTCGTAGGCGATATCCATCCCTTCCTTGCATTCCCCGCTGGTCGGCGCCAGGGTCCCATCCGCGTCCAACACCGCCTCGTCGAAAAAACCGGCCGGTTGCTGCCGCCACACATTCAGCCGCACTTCATTCGCCGCCTCCATCAGGTTCTCCACGTCGCCGGGCTCGAATCTCCGGCAAAAGTCGCCCGCCGTGGTCGGGTCCGGTATCCGCTGCGCCCCCAGCGCATCCAGGTATGCTTCGTCGTTGCGCCGCAACTCGATGTCTTCCAGACACGTCCCTCCCGTCAACGCGTTGTAGGCGATGTTCAACACGTGATCCGACTCGTGATACGGCAGATGCCGCTTCAGCACATCCACCCGCGCGTCGATGGCCTCTATCAGACCCGTCCGCCGCGCCACCCGATGCATCGCCCCAAGACCGCCCACCGCCGTCCCCCGCGTCCGCTTGCCCATCTCATAGTGCATGTTACTCGCCGACAACATCGGCGCCGCCTGTTCCCTCCAATGCCGCTCTCCAAGCCGACGCTCGATTCGCCGCTTGCGATTCCTCATGTTCTTGCGCGTATAATCGTTCGTCCGAAATGCCTCCTTTTCCGTCAGGATTTCGCAAATTCCTTTTCGCACGGGACGGGGACATTTCGGGTACTTCCGCTACTTTTTCACCATCGATACTTCCTCAATCGCGCTTATTCAGGGACTAGTTCCAGACGTGACGTCCTGCCGAGCATTAGAATTGGCGACGCGGAGGTTTCCGAGGGTGGGCGTGCGGCATTCGAGGTGACATTGAGCCAAACGGCGACCCAAACAGTGACGGTCGCCTACGCAACGATGGACCAGACAGCGGTTGCCGGTTTGGACTACACGGATTCCAGTGGAACAGTGACGTTCAAGGCCAGGGAGAGGACGAAGACTATTCTGGTACCGACGCTTCAGGACGACCTGGCGGAGGCGACCGAGACGTTCACGGTTCAGTTGCGCACTCCGTCGGGGGCCACGTTGGCCGACGGAACCGGGACGGCATCGATCACGGATGACGACGATCGACCGGACCTGACAATCGACGACGCGGCGGCGCTGACGGAAGGCGACACGGCCACGTTCGGGGTGACGCTCAGCGGGGAGAGCGGCCTGCCCGTGACGGTGGAGTACGTGACGTCGGATGGGACGGCGGTTGCCGGTTCGGACTACACGCAGACGTCTGGGACGCTGCGATTCGAGCCGGGGGAGATGACGAAGACGATCCCGGTGCAGACGCTGCAGGACGACATGGCGGAGGCGACCGAAACGTTCACGGTTCGGTTGAGCGCTCCGTCGGGGGCCACGTTGGCGGACCAAACCGGGACGGCGTCTATCACGGATGACGACGATCGACCGGACCTGACAATCGACGACGCGGCGGCGCTGACGGAAGGCGACACGGCCACGTTCGGGGTGACGCTCAGCGGGGAGAGCGGCCTGCCCGTGACGGTGGAGTACGTGACGTCGGATGGGACGGCGGTTGCCGGTTCGGACTACACGCAGACGTCCGGGACGCTGCGATTCGAGCCGGGGGAGATGACGAAGACGATCCCGGTGCAGACGCTGCAGGACGACATGGCGGAGGCGACCGAAACGTTCACGGTTCGGTTGAGCGCTCCGTCGGGGGCCACGTTGGCCGGCAGAATAGGGACGGCGTTGATCACGGATGACGACGAACCGCCGGAACTCGGGATCGACGACGCGCCCGCGGTGAACGAAGGCGACACGGCCACGTTCGAGGTGACGCTCAGCGGGGAGAGCGGCCTGCCCGTGACGGTGGAGTACGTGACCTCGGATGGGACGGCGGTTGCCGGTTTGGACTACACGCAGACGTCCGGGACGTTGCGCTTCGAACCGGGAGAGATGACGATGACGATCCCGGTGCAGACGCTTCAGGACGAGTTGGCCGAGGCAACCGAGACGTTCACGGTTCGGTTGAGCGCTCCGACTGGGGCAACGGTGGCGAACGGAACGGGGACCGCGTCGATCATTGATGACGACGAACCGCCGGAACTCGGGATCGACGACGCGCCCGCGGTGAACGAAGGCGACACGGCCACGTTCGAGGTGACGCTCAGCGGGGAGAGCGGCCTGCCCGTGACGGTGGAGTACGTGACCTCGGATGGGACGGCGGTTGCCGGTTTGGACTACACGCAGACGTCCGGGACGTTGCGCTTCGAACCGGGAGAGATGACGATGACGATCCCGGTGCAGACGCTTCAGGACGAGTTGGCCGAGGCAACCGAGACGTTCACGGTTCGGTTGAGCGCTCCGACTGGGGCAACGGTGGCGAACGGAACGGGGACCGCGTCGATCATTGATGACGACGAACCGCCGGAGTTGACTATTGACGACGCGCCGGTGGTGAGTGAAGGCGAGACGGCGGAATTCACGGTCCGGCTGGGTGCGGTGAGCGGTTTGGCCGTCTCGGCCTCCTACCGGACGGTGGACGTGACAGCGGTGGCGGGTTTCGACTACACGTCCGGGGAAGGAACGCTGCGATTCGAGCCGGGGGAAATGACGAAGACGATCCCGGTGCAAACGCTTCAGGACGAGTTGGCGGAGGCGACCGAAACGTTCACGGTGCGGTTGAGCACTCCGTCGGGGGCCACGTTGGCCGACGGAACGGGAATGGCGTCGATCACGGATGACGACGATCCACCGCAGCTGATAATTGACAACGCACCGGCGGTGACCGAAGGCCAGCCGGCGGAATTCACAGTCCGATTGGACGCCGAAAGCGGCCTGCCGGTGTCGGTGTCCTACCGGACCTCGGACGTGACGGCGGTTGCCGATTCGGACTACAGGCAGACGTCCGGAACTCTGGGCTTCGAACCGGGGGAAACGGCGAAGACCGTCCGCGTGCGGACCCTTCCGGACGACACGGCGGAGGCGACCGAAGCGTTCACGGTGGAGTTGCACGCTCCGACTGGGGCAACGGTTGCGAACGGAACGGGGACGGCGTCGATCATTGATGACGACGAACCGCCGGAGTTGACTATTGGCGACGCGCCGGTGGTGAGTGAAGGCGAGACGGCGGAATTCACGGTACGGCTGGGCGCGGTGAGCGGTCTGGCCGTCTCGGCCTCCTACCGGACGGTGGACGTGACCGCGCAGGCGGGTTTCGACTACACCCAGACGTCGGGAACGTTGCGATTCGAGCCGGGGGACACGATTCGGACGATCAGGGTCCCGGTGCTGACTGACGACCGGCTGGAGGGCGACGAGCGGTTTTCGGTGGAATTAAGCGACGTGTCAGGGGCGACAGTCGCTGACGGCGCCGGCGTGGGAACGATCACCGACGATGCGGAGCGGCGTATCGGGCTGATCAACCAGGTCGTTCTTCCTGAAATAGGGCGGGCGTTGGCCTTCACGGCGGTCAACTGCCGCATCGATCAGGCGTTCTCCGACCCGGGCGGCCCCCGAAACGCGGGCGAATCGGTAGCTCGTCTGTCGCTGTCTCCCGCACTGATCTCCGCTCGGCCGGGTGCCCCCGGCGCCCAGCCGTTGACCGTGGAGCAGGCGCTCGACGACTCGCTGTTGCTGATATCGTCGCAGGACGAAGGCGATGGCGGCGGGGGTTTCGCGGCATGGGGCTGCGCCGACTACCGTAATCTCGGCGGCGGCAACGACGGACCGGTCGCGTGGGACGGCAGCGTGTTCAGTTCGCACGTCGGGGCCGACGCTCGGCTCGGCGCCAACGTCCTGGTGGGATTGTCCGTCTCCCTGTCGAATGTTTCGTTCAACTACGACGCGGGCGCGGAGGCCGGAGGCGGCACTTACGAAATGCAGTCGACCGGCCTTCATCCCTATCTGGCCTGGTCGGTAACACCCGACCTGGACGTGTGGGGAACGTTCGGCCACGGCTGGGGCGAGCTTGGAATCGCCGACGATTTTGCCATCGGCCTCCGGACGAGCCCCGCGACGCTCGACTCGGGCGTGGTGGGTGTGAGCGGCCGGGTACTGGCACGGGGCGCGACAAGTCTGAGATTGAAAGGCGAGTGGGCGTTGGCGCGTATGGACGTCTCGGGCAGCAGATCGACGTTCGAGGCGATGGCTGTCAACGTGCGGCGGTTGCGCTTCAGGACCGAGGCCAGCCACCCGTACGAGTTCTCCTTCGGTCAGTCGCTCACCCCCTGGGGGGAATTTGGCCTGCGGCACGACGGAGGCGATGGTGCGACCGGGGCCGGCCTGGAAATGGGCGGCGGACTGCGCTATCACCACGCGGGTGTGGGGTTGACTGCCGAGAGCCAGGGCCGGTGGCTCGCGCTGCACAAAGGCGCGACCCGTGAATGGGGACTGGGCGGGCGGCTTCGTTTCGACCCCGGTGCTTCCGGCCGCGGCCCATCGGTGAGCCTGGCGCCGGCGTGGGGCCAGACCGCGAGCGGCGTGCAACGTTTGTGGGAGCGCGGCCCGGACAACCCGACCCTGCCAGACGTGCGGGGCATGCGCCTGGATGCGCGGTTCGGGTACGGCTTCGGGACCTTTCGCGGCCGCGGCGTGCTCACGCCCTACGCCGACGTGAGCCTGGCTGGCCAAGCTCGGCGGGGCTACCGAATGGGAGGTCTCCTGGCGGTGGGGTCCTCGGCTACAGTGAGTATGGAGGCCGAGCGCCGGGAGTACGTCGCCGCCACGATCTTCCACGCGTTCAGAGTGCGCGGCGCGCTTCAATTCTAATTCCCCCGCGCTCCGATTCCAGGCGCGGTCAAGCGCCGCCCCCGACCGATCATAAACACCCCGAACGGGAATCCTTCACTGTTCCCGCACCGCCGTCCAAATCCGTCCGCTTCCGGAAGGACTGGCTCGCCGCGTCCCGGAGCGTCAGCGAGAGGGATGTGGGAGGGGAATCCGCGCATCGCGCCCGAGTGGCGGGTTCCCGAAGATCAGCTCATATGGCGCGCAATAAACTCGAACACCGCTTCATACCAGGCGACGACGTTCCTCGGTTTCAGGATCCAGTGATTCTCGTCGGGAAAGATCAGCAGTTCGGATTCGATCCCGTGATACTGGAGCGCTTCAAACAGGTTGAGGCCCTCGCCAAGCGGGCAACGATAATCCCGTTCGCCGTGGATGACGAGCGTGGGCGTCTTCCAGTTCTTGACGTGTCGGACCGGCGCGTAACGGTCGAAGCGGGCCTGATCGGCAAAGGGGTCTTCGCCTCCCATTTCCAGGTACCACCACGGGGGATGATCCGTCGTTCCCGTGAAATGGGCCATCGTGAAGATACTGGCGTGTGTCACGAGGCACCTGAACCGATCGGTCTGCGTTCCGATCCAGTTGGTCATGTAGCCGCCGAATGAGCCGCCCATGGCCATGATGCGGTTCCGGTCGACATCGGAGCGCTGTTCCAGCGAGTCTGTGACGGCCATCAAGTCTTCGTAGCATTGGCCACCCCAAACATTGCCCCAGATGCCCTGAACGAAATCGTGCCCGAACCCTGTCGAACCGCGAGGATTGGGAAGCACGACCGCATAGCCCTGGGCCACCGCGAGCAGGGGATTCCAACGCCACTGCCATCCGTCGCCCCACATGTGGATGGGACCGCCGTGGATCCACAGAAGAGTGGGTATGGGACCGGTTCCGTTCTTCGGCTTGACGATGAAGAACTGGATCGGTTCCCCATCGGTCGAAGCGACCGTGCCGCGCTCCACCTCTGCCCAGCCGGCGGGTTCGAAGCCCGACAGGCGTCCCAGCATGCGGGGCACGGCATCTTCGACCGGATCGATCACAAAACAATCCGGCGCTTCAAGCAGCGTCGCCCGAATGCCGGCGATTCGTCCGTCCGAGAGGGTTTCGATTTGGGAATGGGTGCCGGGATGGGATGGCCGAGTGATGCGGTAAATCGAGCCGTCGGCGGTCCCGATCCTGAATATCGGCGCCTCACCGTCGTCATCGGCGGTAAGAACGAGCGACTGACTGTCGCCGGTCCAGCAACCCAGTTGCGGCCATCGGTCCCATTCCTCTCCCAAGGTCCGTTCGGCACCGCTTGCAAGGTCGATCAGAGTCAGTGCCGGGCGCATCACCTGTTTCGGAGAGCGCACGCTACGGACCAGAGCCAGCGTTGTGCCGTCCGGCGAGAACCGAATCTGGTCATTGCTTGTACATGGGGCCGCACCAAGGACGGTTTGCTCTCTTGTGTCGATTTCCACCAAGAGCACGGCGGTATCCATGATCCGGTCATCCCCAGGTGTCTGCCATGTGATGGCGGCCCGCTTGCCGTCATCGGATAGCGCAAGTTCAGGTTCGACCGCAAATTCTCGTTTCGCCTCCGGTATCAGGTCGATTCGATCCTTGCCGTCAGACGAACAGGCGATCAGGTGCGTCGAGGCGCGGTCCGAGTCGTCGTGCAGCCAGTGATCCCAATGCCTGACCGGTTGTTGAACGAAACGCCGCGCGCTCGGACCCTTTTTGGCGCGCTGTGTCGCTGCGCCCCTTTGTTTGTCATGATCCACGCCGGGAATGACGGGAGCGAACAGGACGAGACGGTCCGCATGCCGGGCAAACCGAAAGGCCGTAACGCCCAGCGGTTCGTCGGTTAGTTGCCGGGGTTCACCGCCGGGGGCGGGGAGGATCCAGATCTGCAGCCGCTTTTCGGCGTCTTCGTCGGGCGTGACCTCGTTCGGCTGGCGATTCGAGAGGAAGCCGAGGGCGCCGTCATGCCGAAAGCAGGGTGACGTGTCCCGGGTGTCGCCGCGGGTAAGCTGCGCCGGGGGCGAACCGTCGGTAGGGACCTTCCACAGGTCGCTGACGTATTTGGCGGCGTCCCGGTCGAGCCTCTCGCAAGAGACGGCGAGCCAGTCCCCGTCTGGAGAGGGCGCGATGGAAGTCACTCGTCTCAGCTTGATGTAGTCTTGGGGAACCACGGGCACTCTCCGGCAATGAATATAGATAACTGACTCTATTTATCTTGATAACACACTCGGAAGACCGCTGAGCCGACGAATTGGCGCGGATGTCCGCGTTTCCGATCGGCTTGATGGTTGTCTTGAGACTTTCCGGATCTTGACGAACAAGAAGAGGGATGGAGGCGGCCCAGGCGACGGGCGGATTTTTCTACTGGGCCGTAAGGTTTCGCAAGGCCCGCCGGACCGGCTTCGCGGCGCCCGCATCGCTGGGACAGTGCCCCTTGTTGCGAAGGGGCCTTGCGCACGCCGTCATTCGCGCGCTGCCGCTTCGACAGTTGGCACGTCGCCGACGACGGTCGCTGGGCGACCTTGAGAAAACTCTTCGAGTCTTCCAATTTCCAACAGCCACAACGGCAGGGATTATTCCCCAAATTCCTCACTCTCGATTTGGACCTAATTTCGGGATAAGGTCAGATCCAAGCTCGAAACATGGAGGCTGGATTACAATGAACACCGCACTCAAGGGTCCTTCGGCTATATCACGCCGATGGAATTTGCTCGGCGATGGACGGATCAACCGGCTGTCGAAGCCCCGACTTCCTGGATATCGATGGTCCAGTTTCGAGTGTCGGGTAAATAAGAACCAACGGTCCGGCCTCATGAGGCCGGACCTCAATTAAAACGATCTCCGGGAAACCCGGGGCGGTTCATGGCGTCGATTGGCCTTCTGACAAATTGATTTGTAGGGAGACAAGAGGTCAAGATTCCCTGACGATCCGCCAGCAACTGCAAGAATAGGAGCGCCGGTCATGCGATTCAAGTTCCTGCAAATCAAGGATTTTCGTGGCATCCGGGAACTTGTCATTGACTTCGAGCCAAATCTAACCGTCATCGTGGGTCGAAACGGGGCTGGGAAGACATTGATCCTTGATGCGTTGGGAGAGCTTGCGCGTTTCTTTCGGTCTCATTTGAAGGGTACTAGGCGTGGCGGGATGGAAAGTCAGCTCTCTGCTCGCGACATTCGCTTGGGAACTTCCGGATTCACGCTTGGTTTAAAGTTCGATTTCGAAGATAACTGGTCTGATCCGGGAACTGGCGATTTATTGCAGATCACGTGTAACGTCGATACCGCCCACTCCGAGTATCAACGTTCAGATAGACTTAGCCGATGGTCTGACCAAATCGAATTTCAGCCTCGGTTCATCCAATATCGACAAAACCGAGGTTTCGAGGCGCGAAACTCTCGAGCGACTCGAAAAACCCACCAAGCATTTGAACCGGAAACCGTTCAGGATCTGTCACTGAGAGAGGATCTGCAGGCGATCGGTGATCTCGAAGCGTGGTGGGATGGCCGAGACGCCCAGGAGGCTCGTCATTTTCGAGACAAGGATCAGAACTATCGTGATCCGCAACTTGAAGCAATTCGAAAGTTAGTCACCAAGATAGACGGCTTCACCGGTATATCTTTCTCCTCTACGACGTCGCCCCCGGGATTACACCTAACAAAGAACGATGAAACGGCCATACATGTAAGCAGTCTGTCGAGTGGCGAGCGCTCGTACATCATTTTACTCGCCGATCTTGCACGCCGCCTGCAAGTATTTGCGCCTGATAGACCGCTGGAAGCAATTCCCGCGATCGTGTTGATCGACGAAATCGAACTCAATCTCCATCCGGCGTGGCAAAGTGAAATTGCGCCAATGCTTACCACCGTGTTCAAGGCTTGCCAATTCATAATTACAACCCATTCCCCGCAGGTACTTTCCGGAATTGAAAGCAAGAACGTGCGCGTTCTACACCAAGAACCGTCGGGGCATACCGAGGTCACTATCCCGCTGAGTACAAAGGGCCGAACCAGCAACTACCTGTTAGACGGTGTCTTTGATGCTTCGGAGCGCTACCCACCTATCGACCGCTTGGTCGACGATTTCAACACAGCCATAGACCGAGGTGACGTCACCACCGCCGAGGCAAAGCTCGCCAGCATCGAAAAGGAAATTGCGGACGACACGCCGACCCTTCTCGTCCTGCGGAAGCGACTGAAGAAGTTGCGGGATGGCAAATGAGAGGTAGTCATGTGAAGGCAGAGCCCGTAGCGCTGTCGAAATGGCTGGCTATGGAAAGCGCAGATTGGAAGCCATCGTACCCCTTCCCAAATGACATTCGACAGCCTGTCATCGATGCTCTGGCGAAGGCGCAACGCGGTCTGTGCGTCTATTGCGGGCGCAAGCTTGATCTTTCAGGCGCGGGGTGGTCCTTCCATGTCGAGCATTTTCCCCCGCAAAGCGTATATCCGCACCTCGATACTCGTTTCACCAATCTATTTCTGAGTTGTGGTCATGGAACCAAGGAGGGAAACCGGTCGGAGACATGTGGGACCGCCAAGGATGACTGGTTTGATGAAGCCGTTCATATCGAACCCGAGTACCCGGCTTGTACCAACAGTTTTCGTTTTTCCCTGACCGGTGAAATCAAGCCTGAAAGAGATGGAGACAACGCGGCCGATAAGATGATCCTCACGTTGAACCTTAACCATCCGGAACTGAAAAGGGAACGAGAGGAAATCCAATACCGTATCGATGGGCTTGAAGGTGAGGAACTGGGGTATGCAGACTTTATCGATCGGGCGAAAGGGACCGCGGAAAGCTACGCCCATATGGTATGTCAGCGTCTCGGCATGCTGATACCTTAGTTACAGAAGCACCAAGCCGGGGACATTGTAGCCCGTCAAAGCATTTCGCGCAGGACCGACGACGGGAACTCATCACAATCAACCTATTTTCGAGCAGCAGCGATCAACCTCAAGATCGGGAGTTTCCTGTCTAAAGAATGGAGAGACCCCCACGGACCGGGCGAGAGATGAACCACAGCCAGATTGTCAGCTTCATTTGGGGCGTCGCGGACCTGATCCGCGACACATTCAAGCGGGGCAAGTACCAGGACGTGATCCTGCCGCTCACCGTGCTCCGTCGGCTCGACTGCGTGCTGGCCCCCACCAAGCCCGAGGTGCTGGCGGAAGCGGCAAAATACAAGGGCAAGATCGAGAACCTCGACGGGCTGCTCACGAAGGCTTCCGGGTACAAGTTCTACAACACGTCGCGCTACGACTTCGAGAGGCTGCTCGCCGACGCGCCTCAGATTGCGCAGAACCTTCGCAACTACATCGCCGGGTTCAGCCCCAACATGCGCGAGGTGCTGGAAAAGTTCGATTTCGACAACACCATCTCCAAACTCGACGAGGCGGGCCTGCTGTTTCTGGTCGTGCAGCGGTTCGGCGATCCGAAGGTGAACCTGCACCCACACGCGGTCGACAACCCCACGATGGGCACGATATTCGAAGAGCTCATCCGGAAGTTCAATGAGGCGCTGAACGAGAACCCCGGCGAGCACTTCACGCCCCGCGATGTCGTGCATTTGATGGTCGACCTGCTACTGGCCGGCGACGCGGAAAGGCTGCACACGAAGGGAGTCGTGCTCAGCGTCTACGACCCGTGCTGCGGCTCGGGCGGCATGCTCACCATCGCCAAGGAGCATATCGCTTTCGGAGAGAGGCGCGAGGGCAAGCGCATCGCAAACGCCGTGAACCCTGAGGCCGACATCCACCTGTTCGGACAGGAGGTGAACCCGGAGACGTTCGCTATCTGCAAATCGGACCTGTTCATCAAGTCGATCGACGGGCGCGACGCCGAGCACGTCTTCTTCGGCAGCACCCTCTCGAACGACCGGCACGCGGGCACCGCCTTCGACTACATGATCGCCAATCCGCCCTACGGCAAGGACTGGAAGCGCGATCAGGACGCCGTGCGGGACGAACACGACCGGGGCGCCGCCGGACGCTTCGGGCCGGGCCTGCCGCGGATCAGCGACGGCCAACTTCTGTTCCTGCTGCACATGATGGCGCACGTCAAGGGGCCGGCCCAGGGCGGGTCGCGGGTGGCGATCATCATGAACGGCTCGCCGCTCTTCACCGGCGACGCCGGCAGCGGCGAGAGCGAGATTCGCCGCTGGGTTCTCGATAACGACCTGCTCGAAGCCCTGATCGCTTTGCCGGAGCAGCTTTTCTACAACACGGGCATCGCGACTTACGTTTGGGTGCTCACGAACCGCAAACGGCCCGAGCGGCGCGGCCGGGTCCAGCTCATTGACGCCACTTCGTTCTGGGACCCGCTGCGCAAAAGCTTGGGCGCCAAGCGTCGCGAGATCCCCTTCGAGCGCAAGGGCGACATCCTGCGGTTGTTGGCCGACTTCGAGGACGGCGCGAGCCGAAAGATCGAAAAGGACGGCGAGGAGCGCGAAATTGTCGTCGGCCGGATCTATCCGACCACGCGCTTCGGCTTCCGCAAGATCACGGTCGAACGGCCGCTCAGGCTTGACTTCCAGTCCAGCACCCAGCGGATCGCGCGGCTCGACGATCAGCGCGCCTTCGTCAATCTGGCCGCGTCGCGCAAGAAGGGCGCGGCCAAGGAGAAGGAGGAGGCCGCGGGCCGGGAGCAACAGGCAGCGATCCGGGCCATGCTGCGCAGTCTGCCGGACAGGCTATATCGGGATCGGGCAGTCTTCGAGGCGGAGCTTTCAAAAGCCGCGCGAAAGGCAAAGCTAAAGCTCGCCGCAGCCATCAAGAAGGCCATTCTCACCGCTCTGTCCGAGCGCAACGAAACCGCGGAGATCTGCCGGGACCGCGATGGCCGCCCCGAACCCGATCCGGAACTCCGCGACACGGAGAACGTTCCCCTTCTGGAGGACATCGAGTCGTTCTTCGAACGCGAGGTGCGGCCCCACGTTCCCGACGCCTGGATCGATACGACACGCCGGGACCCGCAGGACGGAGAGGTCGGGCTCGTGGGTTACGAGATCAACTTCAACCGGTACTTTTACCAGTACCGCCCGCCCCGCCCGCTGGAGGAGATCGAGGCCGACATACAACAAGTGGAAAAGGAGATCATGGCCATGCTGCGGGACGTGGCGGGGTGATCGCCCAAGTTGCTTGCGCGGGTCAACCGTCAAATCGCGGCATGGAACGTGACATTTTCGCGGCGTGACCTTGAAATTGTCCAACCATGCGGATCCCACACGAGCAGGCCGGGGAGTTGCGGCGCTTGACGGCATCGTTTCTCGTCATGGTGTTTTACTGTCGGCACTTGTATTGATGTGCCGACATCCATTACACTCCGTTCATGGCTGAACTCAATGCCGCCGCGCTGCAGACGGCCGGAATCGGCGCCTTCTTCCGGCCGCGAGACGTCGACTCCGTTGGCGTCACGTACCGCCAGCTCCGCCGACTCGTTGCGAGGGGGGTAGTGGAGGACCTCGGCGGGGGTCTATACCGGCTGGCCGAGGTCGAGCCGACGGAACATGAGAGCGTCGCCATGGTGGCTGCGGCCGTGCCACACGCGGTCATCTGCCTGATGACGGCGCTCCGCATCCACGAGATCGGAACCGAGTCCCCGCATGAAATCTGGATAGCCATCGACCGCAAGGCCCGCCGCCCCGCCCGAACACCCGCGCAGGTTCGAGTCGTCCGGTTCTCGAAGGCGATGCTGACCTACGGCGTCGTTCGCCGCCCGATGCTGGGCGTGCCTGTTTCGATCACCTCCCCGGCCCGCACGGTCGTCGACTGCTTTCGATACCGCAACAAGTTCGGTCTCGACACCGCGCTCGAGGCGCTCCGCGATGCCCTCGACCAACGGCTCGCCACGGCGGACGAAATCATGCGCGCCGCCAGCGTCTGCCGGGCGCGCACGGTCCTGGAACCCTATGTCGAAGCGGTTCTATCGTGACGACACGTCCACTCAAGAACGTCGGGGCATCCGTCCGCGCGCGGCTGCTCGCCCGCAGTCGCGAGACCGGCGAGGACTTTCAGTTTCTTCTCTGGCGGTACGCCGTCGAGCGATTCCTCTTCCGTCTCAGCCGCTCCCCCCACAGCCGCCGCTTCGTTCTCTGGAACGAGTCGTTTCATCGGCAAACGCAGGACATCGACTTCGCCGCTTACGGCAACTCCGAAACCGACGACATCGTGACGGCGTTGCAGCACATCTGCGGTATTGCCGTTGACGACGGCGTCGTCCTCGACGCCGACCACATGACCACCAGTCCGATCCGCGGCGGCACGGACAAGGGCGGCATCCGCATCCGCTTCCTGGCCACAGTCGATGGAGCGCGCGTCACAATGCAAGTCGACGTCGGCTTCGGCGACTCGATCCAGCCACCGCCGGTCGATGCCGAATTCCCGGCGCTGCTCGGTGCCTCGGAGTTTCGAGTCCTCGCGTATCCCAAGGAAGCGGTCGTCTCCGAGAAGTTCCACACAACGATCGCACACGGGGAACAAACGAGCCGCTACAAGGACTTTTTCGACCTTTACGAAATGGCTCGGGGATTTCACTTCGACGGCGCACGCCTCGTGCAGGCGCTGGCCGCCACGTTCGAGACCCGCCGTGCGCCGACCGACGGCATCCCGCTCTCCCTGACTACCGGTTTCTATGGCAACACGACGCGAGCCGAACGCTGGCGCGCTTATCTCACCAAGCGCGGGCACCTACGTGCCCCCGTGGACTTCGGCGCCGTCGGTGAACTCGTCAAGCTCTTTCTGACGCCGCCGTGGCGCGCCCTGTCACGCAGGGAGCGGTTCGAAACCGCATGGCCTCCCGGCGGCCCGTGGCAGCGTGGGACTCGGCTGCGCTCGGGAAGCGATGTCTGAGATGGCGACGCAGTTCGAGAAGGCAAGGCCGCGGCGCTTCCGCCCGTACCCTGATTACAAGGACTCCGGCTTCGAGTGGCTGGGGGAGGTTCCGGCGCATTGGAACATCGCTCCGGTGTACGCGCACTACGAGGTGGCGCTTGGCAAGATGCTCGATGCGAAGCGAGTTACTGGTGAATCATCTGGCAGGTACCTTCGCAACGTTGACGTCCAATGGGACGACGTGAACGTTGATGACCTTCCTGAGATGGACTTCCCTCCCTCGGAACGAAATCGCTATATGCTCCGTCCTGGAGACCTTCTCGTCTGCGAAGGTGGTGAAGTCGGCAGGACTTCGATCTGGGGCGGGGATATCGATGAGTGCTTCTACCAAAAGGCCATTCATCGCGTGAGGCCTCGGTCTGAGTCTCAGATACCAAGGTTCTTCTACTTCCTGATGTGCGCGCTGGCAAAGGGAGGGGTCTTTACCGCCGGAGGAAATCCGAACACCATTGACCACCTCACGGCTGTGCAATTGCGGCACTACCGAGTGCCATTCCCGGCGACACGTGAACAACGCGCCATCGCTGACTTCCTTGACCGCGAGACGGCGAAGATCGATGGGTTGGTGGCGAGGAAGGAGCGGCTGATCAAGCTGCTTCATGAGAAACGCGGTGCCCTCATCACCCGCTCCGTCACCCGGGGCCTCGACCCAGACGTCCCCATGAAAGATTCCGGCTTCGAGTGGCTGGGCAAAATCCCGGCGCATTGGGATGTGGCCCCGTTCAAGCGAGTCATCGACTACCTCGAAGGCCCCGGGATCATGGCGGCCGACTTTATGGCAGAGGGGGTGCCGCTCCTTCGCATCGCCGGCATCGGTGGGCGCTGGGCGACGCTCGATGGCTGCAACTACTTATCGCCCGAAGTCGTTGAGAGAAAGTGGAGCCACTTCCAAGTAAGGCTAGGAGACCTACTGATCAGCGGTAGCGCGTCCACGGGATTCTGTACAGAGGCCGACAAGGCTACTGCTGGTTCGATTCCCTATACCGGTATCATCATCATCCGCCCAAGGGCCGACAGAGTGTCAAAGAACTTCGTCCGATGGATGCTGCTCTCCGATGTGCTTGCGACGCAGGTGGAACTCGCAAGCACCGGAAGCACGATCCGGCACTTCGGGCCTTCCCATCTTGCGACGATGCGAGTCATGGCCCCACCCCTCCATGAGCAACGGACCATCGCCGATCACTTGGCGTTCGAGACCTCGCGGATCGACGCCCTCATCGCCAAAGTCCGCCAAGCTATCGACCACCTCAAGGAGTTCCGCACTGCACTGATCTCCGCGGCGGTCACCGGCAAGATCGACATCCGGGAGGAAGCGTCATGAGCCCCGAGATATCCGAGCGGGCCTTCGAGGAGGCGATCGAGTGCGCCCTGCTGCGGCACGGGCCCGACGCATGCCCTGAAGATCTGACAGCGGTGTGGGGGGCGGGGCCGGGGTTCGGCGACGAACCCATAGGTGGCTACCACAAGCGCCGGACGGACGACTACGACCGCGCGCTCTGCCTGATCTCGGCCGACGTCGTCGACTTCCTCCTGGCCACCCAACCCAAGGAGTGGGAGAGGCTCCGGCAACACCACGGGGCTGACGTGAAGCCGCGCGTTCTCGGCCGACTCGCACGCGAGATCGGGCGGCGCGGGGCGCTCGACGTGCTGCGCAATGGCGTCAAGGACTCGGGCTGCAAGTTTCGGCTCGCCTACTTCCGGCCGGCGAGCGGGCTCAACGAGGAGTCGCAGCGCCTGCACGCGGCCAATCTGTTCGCCGTCGTGCGACAGCTCCGTTTCAGCGTGCGTGGCGACCAAAGCCTCGACCTCGCGCTATTCCTGAACGGCATCCCCATCTTCACGGCCGAGCTCAAGAACCCGCTCAAAGGGCAGGATGTCGCGGACGCGATCCGGCAGTACCAAAACGACCGAGACCCGCGCGAGCCGCTCTTCGCCGACGGACGTTGCCTCGCCCACTTCGCCGTGGACCCGGAGCTGGTGTTCGTGACCACCCGGCTCGCCGGACCCGCGACCCGGTTCCTGCCATTCAACCAGGGGCGCTTCGGCGGTGCGGGGAATCCGCCTGTCCCACCCACCCGTCCGGGCTTCCCGACCGACTACCTCTGGGAGCGGATCTGGGCCCGGGACAGCGTCCTCGACCTCGTCCGCCAGTTCATCCACGAAGTCGAGGTGGAAGACGATCGCGGGCGCAAGACGGGCGAGCGCTTCCTGATCTTTCCGCGCTACCAGCAGCTCGACTGCGTGCGCGGGCTCGTGCGCGACGCCCGAAACCACGGCCCCGGCCAGCACTACCTGATCCAGCACTCGGCCGGCAGCGGCAAGAGCTTCACCATCGCCTGGCTTGCCCACCAGCTCTCGGTGCTGCATGACCGTGACGACCGGCGCGTCTTCGACTCGGTCATCGTGGTGACGGACCGGCGCGTGCTCGACCGCCAGCTCCAACGCACCATCCGGCAGTTCGAGCAGACCCTCGGCGTGGTCGAAAACATTGACCAAACCTCGCGGCAACTCCGCGAAGCCCTCGAGGCTGGGCGGACGATCATCGTCACCACCCTGCAAAAGTTTCCCGTCATCGCCGAGCAGATCGGCCAGTTGCCCGGCCAGCGCTTCGCGGTGATCGTGGACGAGGCGCATTCGTCTCAGTCAGGTGAGAGCACCAAGAGCCTCAAGGCGGTGCTCGCGGCAGGGAGCTTGGAGGAGGCCGAACAGGAGGAAGCGGGCGCCCCAACCCCGGAGCAAGAGATCGAGGATCGTGTCATCGAGGAGATCCGCAACCGCGGGCGCTTGCCGAACCTCTCGACGTTCGCCTTCACGGCGACCCCCAAGCCCAAGACCCTGGAACTGTTCGGCAGGAAGCGGCCGGACGGGAGGTTCGAGCCCTTCCACCGCTACAGCATGCGGCAGGCTATCGAGGAAGGGTTCATTCTGAACGTGCTCGCCAACTACACCACGTACAAGGCCTACTGGCGTCTGTTGAAGAAGATCGAGGACGACCCGCGGTACGACAAGCGCCAGGCCGAACATCTGCTCAAGTCCTTCGTCGAGTTGCACCCACACGCCATCGGCGAGAAGATCGCCATTTGCGTGGAGCATTTCGCCGCGCAGGCCGCGGGCGAGATCGACGGGCGGGCCAAGGCGATGATTGTGACGCGCTCGCGCCTGCACGCCGTGCGCACCAAGCTAGCCCTGGATCGCTACCTGGCAGAAAAGGGCCATCCGTGGAAGGCGCTCGTCGCCTTTTCCGGAACGGTGAACGACGGCGGCGAATCCTACACGGAGTCCGGCATGAACTCGGCCGGGCAGGACCGCGTCATCGGCGATCGGCAGACGGCCGCCGAGTTCGAGAAACCCGACTACCGTTTCCTGGTGGTTGCCAACAAGTTCCAAACCGGCTTCGACCAGCCATTGCTGCACACGATGTACGTCGACAAGAAGCTCGGCGGCGTCAATGCGGTCCAAACGCTGTCCCGCCTGAACCGCACGCACCCGGGCAAGAAGGGCACGATGGTGCTCGACTTCGCCAACGAAGCCGACGAGATCAGGAAGGCCTTCGAGCCCTACTACGAGACCACCCTGCTCTCGGAGGAAACCGACCCCAACCTTCTCTATGAGGTGCAGGGCAGACTGCTCGCCTTCGGCGTGTTCACGACGGGCGATGTCGAGACATTTGCGCGTGCGTACTTCGATTCGAAGGCGGCGCAAGACAGGCTCTACGCGGCGCTGGAACCGGCGCGCCGGCGCTTCGCCGAGCTCGCCCCCGATGAGGGGAGCGACTTTCGGGGTCAGCTCACCGACTACGTGCGCCTGTACGCCTTCCTCTCCCAGGTGTTGACCTTCGCTGACCCCGACCTCGAAAAGCTCTACGTGTTCGCTCGGCACCTCCGGCGCCTGCTGCCGGCCAAGAGCGAGGAACTGCCTCGCGAGGTCCAGCAGAACATCGATATGGAGTCGTTCCGCTTCCAGCAAACGAGCCGCGGCCGGATCGGATTGGAACGGCAGGGTCAGCCGCTCGAACCCGCCGGGAGCAAGTCACGTGGCGGCCCCGGCGCGCACGAACTGGAGGCGCTGTCGAGGATCATCGAGGCGCTGAACGAACGATTCGGCCTGAACCTCGGCCGCGAGCACCGCCTCACGCTGGAGCACCTCCGCTCGGCACTTGACCAGGACGCTGGCCTCAACGCCAGTGCCAACGTGAACACGCGAGAGAACGTGAGGCTGACGTTCGACCCCAAGGTCGACGACAGGATTCAGGAGATCGTCGAGACCAACTTCGACCTCTACAAGCGCATTACAGACGACCCGGACTTCGGCCGGGCGCTCAAGAACTTCCTCTTCGACGACTACATCCGGCGGCATCGACGAGCGGAGGAACTGCTCAAGCTCCGGGAGTCCAAGACGCTGGAGTTCAAGTCGAGCCTGCGCTGGAACCTGAAGGAGGATCGCAAGGACGACAAGCACGTGACCCACGCGGCGCTCAAGACCATCGCCGCGTTCCTCAACACGGAGGGCGGAGACCTGCTGATCGGCGTGGACGACGACCGAAAGGTCCTCGGCATCGAGCATGACCGCCTGGACAACGACGACAAGTTCATGCTGCACCTGGCCCAAGCGGTGCGCAACGGCCTGGGCGACCGCGCCGGTACTTGCATCGATCCCAGGACACAGATCGTCGAAGGCAAGACCGTCTGCCTGGTGAGTTGCCAGCGGAGCCCCGAACCGGTGTACCTGCGATGGAAGGGTCTTGAGAAGGCCACCGAGGGCGACCTCTACGTCCGGAGCGGCCCGGGCACCGTGCGGCTCGGCGAGGCGGATGCCGCGCAGTACATCGCCACCCGATTCGGATCGAAGTGATCGCTGCCCGACGGCTGGCGGAGAATTCGAGTGAAGCTTGCGATCAGTGCCCCCTTCCCCAACGAATCCGCTTTTCTCGCGCCAGCCTTAGGCGCTGTCCGTACCGCTCGACCTTCGTCGCCTCGCGCCATCCGAAACGAGGCTTACCGCGAGGGTGCGGGAATGCCCTGAGCCGCGCCATCCGGGGTGTTCCTGGTCTCGATGGCGGCAACTTTGACCTTCCCCCGAAATTAGGCCCAAGTCGAAAGTGAGGAATTTCGGGGATTATCCCCGCCGTTGTGGCTGTGGGAAAGTGGAAAACTCGAAGAGTTTTCCAAGGTCGCAGAGCGACCGGCTTTTCCACAGCCCGTTTCGCCGGCCATCCGAAACCGCCCGGGACTGAGAAATCCGAGCGAACTGGGCGGACGGATCGCAGGGAGACGGGATCAACACCCGCGCGAAATATCTTCATCTGGACCGTTGCTTCGAATCACTCTCGGCCCACCGCGTTGAGTTCAAGACCGACGCGGTCAACCACCGCGCCCGGCGTGCGCTTCGAAAAATCGGCGCCATCCGGGAAGGGACGCTGCGATCCAACACCCTGATGCACGACGGACGTTATCGCGACACCGTCTATTACAGCATCCTCGCGGACGAGTGGGGGAGGGTGCGGAAACACCTACGGTCTTGATCGAGAACCGTTGAAAGGCTCGCCAAGCCGGAACGGCGGAGACTTCCCGGTACGCCACTGAGATTCGAAAGGAAACGAACGGAATTCCGGGACAAGACGATCAGGGAACTGGACGTTATGTCTCCCACTTTACGGCTGTGAACCGGCCCTCGGCAAACTTGTTATGCTATTGTTTTGAGTCAGCCAGGAATTGATTGAAAAACGATACTCCCAGGGCTGGGTCCAAAGTGAAAGACGGTATCGGGGATGGGCTCCGCGGGTCGCTGAAACACACCCGCAAGGGAGGGACAATGACTATCTATGCAATGAGGTTGTCGAAAGAACAAAAGGATGTCGGTGAAGTATTCAATTCTCTGAAAAGAGGGGAAGGGCGGTTCGGCTGGAGCTATGAGAAGACCGCCGATTTGCGCGCGCTACGCGGAAGGATCGAGCAATCTGGATGGGATTCGCTGAATGGAGACGAAAAGGACTGTTACCAAGAGTTCCTCCTTTCACTACGAGAAGGCGACTATGTTGTCTACATCAATGTCCCCGAATGGGGGCAATGTACCTTGGCCAGAGTAACTGGCGCGTATGAATGGCGATATGACGGCGATGACTACAATCACCGGTTCCCCGTGGACCCCATCTCGGTACGCACGTTTGACCGAAACGGCGATATCGTGCCTGCCGCACTCTGTGCGCGGCTCAAGCTTCAAGGTCGATGGTGGACGATTTATGTCGAGCCCGAATTCGACGAGCTACTGGAGTCCTTACGCAAGGGGGTTGTATCGGCGCCAAGATCATCAGAAACCAGCCGGAGAGAGCTGTCGCCGCGGGTCCGGCCGCTGTTTTTGAAGATTGCCAATGAGATACACCACACACATCCCGGCAAGGATCTTGAACGGTTCTTTGCGGACGTTTTCAACAACGTACCAGGCGTTGTAAAAGTGAACCCAAAGGAGGGGCGAGCCGATCGCGGCGCCGATCTGCTGGTGGAGTTCGAGTTCGGTTCAATGCCAGGATTGGTGCAAACGTTGCTTGTGCAGGTCAAATCCTACACGGACGAGCACAACGATACAGGGGCTGTCGACGATATCAGGAGAGCTTTCAAATACTATGACGATTGCGGGCAGCGTGCGGACATGGGTTTGATCGTTTCAACCGCAGAGAGTGCGGGCGAGGCGCTGCAACGGGAGTTGGAGAAACTGCAAAAAGAGGTTCGAAAACCCGTCTCCTTGTTGATCGGCGCCGACTTGGCGACGTTCGTCTTGCGCTACGGAGCCGATCTTTTGCGCTGACATCAAGCGCGGTTTTACAAAAAGCTTTGGTGGCGAGAGGCATTTCTCCTCCTCTCTCCGATTGGACCTATCGGCGAGACGATCGGATTGAGTTGCCTGGCGATGGTGCTCCCGAGCTTCTCTGGGGCATTTACGAGTTGGCGGTCGGCGAGGCGAGCATATCCGGCAGTGGCTCGATTCCTCTGGTAATCGAGAAGACCGACAAGTATGCCAGGCGGGGGTCGCAGTGCCGTGGGTGACAAGAAGCAGGGCGGGAATGTCGCAGTGGGGGTGTTCTGTTGAGTTGCAGGAGGCAGAACGGCGGACTCACGGAGGTGTTTTGAGGCCATTGCCGTTTGCGTGGGACCAATCCTCTATTGTTATTGCAGGGGCCAAAATGCGCCTTGAAATGAATGTGCCGGAACACCCTGAGCCGCGCCATCCAGGGCGTTCCTGGTCTCGGTGGCGGCGACCGGGTGTTATTCTCTGGATCAAAGTCTCGGAATTGCAAGGGACGATCTTTCAAGGGCGGGCGAGCAATGCGGACCAAGGTTGAAGACCTTTGGCGCGACGTCATCTACGCGATGCGCGTACTTGCGAGAAATCGCGGGTTTGCAACCGTTGCCGTTCTGACGCTCGCCCTGGGTATAGGCGCAACCACCGCGATCTTTACCGTAATCAACGCCGTGATCGTTCGGCCGTTGCCATTTGAAAACCCGGCACAACTGGTTTCGATCGAGGGCATCCCGGACTTCGACACGGTTCTCGAGTGGCGGGCAGAGAGCCGGACACTCGATCGGGCGGCGGGCGTTTCGGGACTCTTTGACTTCACGCTTTCGGGCTCGTCGGGCGGCGAGCGCGTCGTATTTCACAGGATCGGACTCGACACGCTGTCCCTGCTGGGAGTCGAACCGATTCTTGGTCGATGGTTCGGGTCGGACGAGGTCATAGTCGGCGACACGGCACAGTCGGTCGTGATCGGCTACGGTTTCTGGCAGAGCCATTTCGCCGGCGACCCGGACGTGATTGGCAAGACCATACCCGGGTGGAATGCCGGATGGGGCGAGACGATTATCGGTGTCATGCCTCCGGATTTCTGGATTTTTCCTCAGGCGGTGGACGTCGATGCTTGGTACGCCATCGACTTTGCTCGCAGTCCCGGCGAAAGGCCGTTCCTGTTCGGACGTATCCGGGACAGCGTGAGCATCGGACAGGCACAGGCGGAGTTGGACACGATTGCCAGACGACGGGTGGAAGCCGGCCTCACCGATTTCGAGCCGGACGCCACCTGGGAGATTCGGGTCGAGCCGTTACAGGAAACGTTTTCGGCGGGTTACGCACAGACGCTGTTGTTGTTGCTCGGCGCCGTGGGGTTCGTCCTCCTGATCGCCTGCCTCAATGTGATGAACCTCCAGTTGAGCCGAAGTGTTGGACGACAGGGCGAGATCGCAACCCGGGTTGCGTTGGGATCCGGACCGTCGAGGTTGCTGAGGCTGCTGATCGCCGAAAACCTCGTTCTCGGACTACTTGGCGGACTGGCGGGCATCGCGGTTGCATACCTGGGCACTCGAATCTTCGTTTCGATCGCGCCAACGTTCTATCCGCCGTCGGAAGGAATTCGATTGGACACGACCGTCCTGCTCTTCGCGCTCGCCCTATCCCTCCTGAGCGCCTTCGTTTTCGGCTTGGTGCCCGCTATCCGCGCGTCGCGTGTGGACTTGAACCGGTCTCTGAAACAGACGCCGCCAGGCGCGACCCAGGCAACGCGATTGGGGATTTGCAGGCTGATGGTTGTCTCGGAAGTGGCACTGGCCGTGGTTTTGCTCGTTGGTGCAGGTTTGATGATCAACAGCTATTCCCGTGTGATGCGTGTGGACATGGGTTTCGAGCCCGAAAACATTTTGACGATGGAGATCACGCTGGGTGGCTTGGATCGGTATCGGGAAAGGCATGCCTCGAACCATTTCACTGCGACACCGGCGGTAGCGAACTTCTATACGGATGTTCTGGACCGGCTTTCGGTCTTGCCCGGCGTCGAAGCAGTCGGAATGACCAGCTTTCTTCCCCCAAGGACGGGCGGATTTCGAACGTTCGCCACGGTTGGCGGCGGTCCGCTGGACGTGGACGAGTCCATCCAGTATCACGAGATCAGCAACGAATTTTTCGAAACGATGCGAATCCCTCTGGTTCGAGGCCGCGGGTTCTCCGACACCGATTCAGAAACGGCGCCCGGTGTGGTGATCGTCAACCAGACTCTCGCATCGCGATTCTTCGTTGGCCGGGATCCCATCGGTCAGGTCGTTCATGTCAATCTGAACGCGGCAAACACCGCGCTGGAGGATGACCGAAACCGCGAGATCGTGGGTGTGGTCCAGGACTCCAGGCTGCTGCCGAAGAACGACCCCATGCCCGTGATGTATGTTCCCTACAGGCAACATCTCTGGGACTATGCCGGTGGAGATCCGTTCTTCGTCCACGCAAGAAAGAACTTCGCGATACGTACCGCATCGAACGCCGCAAACCTGGCGCCATCTGTTCGTGACACCATTGGCAACATCGATCCCGATGTCGTCGTCGACAATATCGTACCGATGCGCGATCGTCTGTCGGAAGCTGCCGCAGCCGAGCGGTTCTGGGTTCGTTTGTTGGGTCTCTTCGCAGGGTTGGGGCTGTTTCTGGCCGCTGTCGGACTCTATGGAGTCGTGTCGTACGCGGCGTCGCAACGGATGCACGAGTTTGGAATCAGGGCCGCGTTGGGCGCCCGGAAGGCCGACGTTTTCAAGCTGGTTCTTCGCGAAGGCCTTGTACTCGCGCTGATCGGTCTCGCCATCGGCATTCCGGGATCGATAGTGCTGACACGTCTGATCTCGAGCCAACTCTTCGGTGTCGTCCCAATGGATCCGTTGACCATCTCCGCAGTAGCGTTCGTGTTATTGGTCGTGGCCCTGATCGCCTGCTGGATCCCTGGATACAGAGCCACCAAGAGCGACCCGCTGGCGGCGCTGCGCACCGAGTGAATCCGGGTCGGTTCTCGACACACCGACGCTCACTGCCGCGTCGCGTTATTGGTCGCGGAACGGGGGCACAGAGAATTCGGCACTGCTTTTTTTCTTTGTCCGGACAGCGTTGACGTTACATTTATAGATGGCGCCGATGATCGTACATTCGGTCCAGGGTCGTGTTGTCCATGCGTCCAAACCTTCAGGCAATCGGTTGGATTCTGATATCGGTTCCGGCAATCGCGATTTGCACCTGCACCGTCTACGCCCATCATTCGATTGCCGGCGTCTTTGACACTAACCGCGAGATCACCATCGAAGCAACGGTGGCCGAATTCCACTACGTCAATCCGCATCCTTTTTTGAACGTGAGAATCGACGAGAGCGGATCGGAGTGGCGGCTCGAAATGGACAACCGCAGAGAACTGACCGGGGCCGGCATGACCGCGGAAACTTTTGCGCCGGGCGATCGAGTCGTTGTCGCCGGCAACCTTTCGCGTACCGAGCCCCAGCATCTCTACATCCGCCGACTCCACCGTCGGGCCGACGGATTCATCTACGAACAGGTCGGAACGCGGCCAAGGATCTTGCGCTAAGCCGTAAGTGTTACCTTCCGCGCAACTGGCGCCGCCATGCCGCAAGGCCCGGCGGCAGGCCTTCAGTGGGGCGCGTCGAATGGAATTCGACCGACTGCGCCCGCTTTGAGAACAGAGTACCGATTCGTTCAAACCCGTCGATTTCAGCCCGCGGATAGCTCGTACGCTCCCCGACATTTCCGATCTACTCTTCGCCTTGAAGGCGAGGAGGTTCAACTATCCCCGAGCGGGACACTCACGCGGGCGAGACTTCCCGCAGCCGTCCCGTGGCACAGTCGTAGATGAAGCCCCGCACCTGATCCTTGTGAGGGATGAACGGGCTGGCCTGAATACGCGACATGGATTGACGGACATCCTGTTCCAGATCTCCGAAGGCTTCGAGGGCAAAGGCCGGCCGCAAGCCGGTATCGGCTTCGATGGCGTCCTTGACGTCGTCGTCGCGGAAGGTCAGCATCCCGCAGTCGGTGTGGTGGATGAGCACGATTTCTTGAGTACCCAGCAGACGCTGGGAAATCACAAGCGAACGCATGGCATCGTCGCTTACCACGCCGCCCGCATTGCGTATCACGTGCGCGTCGCCTTCCGCCAGGCCCAGGATCCGGTGAGGATCGAGGCGGGCGTCCATGCAGGCCACGACAGCCAGCTTGCGTCCGGGAGGCAGCGGCAAATCGCCTTTGTCGAAGCTCTCCGCGTACCGGGCGTTATTGCCGAGCAATTCGTCGATCACACTCATTCGGGCTCCCCCTTGTAATGTAAGGTCAAACAGTAACGTGGCCAGCAGTTGGCTTGTGCGGTACAGCAGTATGACGCAGCCGGCCGGGTCGGCTTCATGTTTTGTTGGAGTTCCTTCCGCAATTCTTGAACTACGTATTCACTGATTTTCAGGAAAAGCGATGAAGTCAGGACCTCAGAACAGCGGCCGGATCCTGCTCGGCTGCGCCTCGTGCCGGCCAGTACCCAGCCAGTACGCTTACGATCGTGAACAACAACAGCGATGCGATCAATACCGCCGGCTCCCGTTCACTGACGCCGAACAACAGACTCTCAAGGGCGCGACCGACAACACCCGCTCCCGCTGTTCCCAGCAACAGCCCGACCATGCACAGAAGAGTGCTGCGCCGTACGGCGAGCCAAAGGATCTGCCGCCTTGTCGCACCCAACGCAGACCTTATCGCGAATTCGCGGCGTCGTTCCACGGCCAGGTGAGCCACGGCGCCATACAAACCAGCCAGCGTCAACATCACCGCAATCCCGGCCATCGCTACCAACAACACCATCGCAAATCGCTCTTCAGCCACCGAATCGCGAAAGATCTCTTCCATCGTCGTTATCTCGGCAATTGGTTGGGCAGGATCGATAGACAGTAGCTCGCGGCGGACCAGTTCGACCGCCAGAAGGGGATCGCCCGCGGTCCGCACCGAGAGGTAGCCTGTCTGCGGCGGATAGAGGTGAATCGGCACGTAAAAGTAGGGACTCGTTCCCACCCTCAACCCCTGGTCCTGAACATCGCCGACTACCCCGACCACATCGATTGGGCCCACTCCCAATAGCGGTACTCTTACGCGCCGTCCTGTCACGCTGGAGTCATCTCCAATTTCGGGCCACATGCGAGATGCGAACTCCTCGCTGACGAGCATCGTCGGGACGCTGCCTTGGATATGATCTCGCTCCTCCAGGTCGCGACCCTCGAGCAGAGGCACCCCGAGGGTCGCCAGGTAACCGGGAGTTACGCTCTGCAAAAACGCATTGAGTTGGTCGGCCTCCTGCTGCCCTTCCCCCAGGACGTTCGTACCGATCCAGTTCGATGACGTCGGCACCGAAAGCGAAGCCGTAGCGCTATCCACTGTCGAGACTGACTCGACACGCCGGACCAACTCCTCAAAGAACCCCGCGCGTCGTTCCGGCGTATCGTAACTGGCGACCGGGAGTGCAACCTTCATCGTCAATATGCCTTCGACGCGCACACCCGGCTGAACTCTAATGATCCGGGCGAAGCTCATCAGGAGTAATCCCGCCCCAACAAGCAGAACGAGTGATAGAGCCACTTGAGCCACGAGCAAGAAATCTCCGGTGCCGATACGTAGCGGGGATCCAGAGCCTCGACTCTTCCGAGCAACTGCGCCGACCTCTCGTAGAACGCTACCCGCATCCACAAACCGCAACTGAAGACATGGCAAGAGGCCGCACACTATACCGGTCAGTAGCGATACACCCAGCGCAAAGCCAATCACGACGGGTTCTACCGATATCCCGGCGGCCCTTGGAAGCAGGTCGGCGCTTATCGTGAAGACTCGAATGCCGACCACGATGACGATCACCGCGAGCAGCCCTGCGATCAACGCCAACGAAAGGCTCTCTACAAGCATCTGCCACGCAATTCGGGAACGAGGCGATCCCAGAGCACGTCGGATAGCAAACTCGGAGGTACGGTGCGTTGTTCTCAGCAGCATCAAACTTGGGGAATTATATACGATAGTAGCGAATTACCAGTCACGACCGGTCACGCGGCCTCGTATTGGTACCAGACCGCGTTTCCTTGCGAAGATTGTCAACATACGATATTCCTAATATGATATTTCGATTGCGATATAAAGACAGTTAACGGAGAAACACGATGACACTGCACCACACAACCGGAAGGGTGGCACCATGAGTTCCGATACCAGATGGGTTATCGGAATAATGATCGCGCTGTTCATTTTGAATGGCATGTTCATGAATGCCAGAATCAATGATGTTCAAACTGGGTTAACCGCAAGGATCAACGATCTTCAAATGGATATTCAGACCCTACAGGCTGACGTGCGCGGAATCCGGACGCTGCTTGTAGATCATGTCACCGACTATGATATCCACCAACCTCCAGACTAAGATAAAACCACAAATCCCGGTACCGGATGCGCTACCGGGATTCTGCTGCGTAAAAGAGGTCCCTAGACAGACAACAGTTCTTCTATGTGCTGTCGAGACAGCGGCAGCCAGTCGTGGACCGATGACGACTCGGACTTGATACGTTCGAGCACGACCACCATCTTCTCGTATCGGCGAAGCCTAGGGCTGTGAGAATTCAAGTCACGTCCCTTGAAACGCGACCAGCGGTCTAGCCGGTCTATCAGAACTCGGACCACACTGTAGTATGTGCATTCCAAGTTGTCGTTCAGGTCAAATCCATCGAAGGGACGGTAGTGCATCAGGGCCTTCTGGTCTTCCTCGGACAACCGCTCGTAGGACATTTCAATGAATTCCCAGACATCCAGAATAGCCTTTGCCTTTGGAACGATCTGCACATCAACGGGCGTCTCGAACTCGTACTCATATTCCAGTGCCCAGTGATGCGGACCGGCCGCAGCCTCCCGAATCAGGTCGAGGTTGTCATACGCCCCCTCGATTCCCAAGTGTTGGTAAATTTCGCATAGCATCCCAATAATCAGGCGTTCGGCGACCGTCGGCTTGAATTCTTGGTATGGCGTCGTTACGGAATCAGGTGCAGAATAGTCCGCCATTATTGGCGTCTTCTCGGCTTGGCAATCCGCCGAATTTTCACAGGCTGGAGCAATCCCCGGGCCAGATTCCGCATACGTTGATCCAAGGTCTCGCCCGGCACGTCAAGCTGGAACTCTTCCTCCAACTTGGCCTTTGTGGGTTGGTAGTCGGATTTGACTATTTCAACGGTTTTGGGTTTAGGTTTGTCAGTCATCCTTGTGGTTTCCTTGAATGGGTTGCGGTGTTCTTATTATACCGCTACGTGTGGGTTTCGTTGATCTGCTCTCACCCTATCGGGTATCCTGCAAGGCCATGGCAATTCTCGTCAAGTTGCGTTAAGTCGAGTCGAGTCAAGTCCGATCAATGATTGGGAAACATTGGGGGATTATACGTTTAGCTTGACGGCGCAACCGGCCTCCATTTGTCCATATTGGTGTTGTACAGGAATGGGGTATCCACAAGTTGTTGTGGATCATCCGTGGAAAACGTTTGTACAATAGGAAAAGATCCGGCGGCAACCGGATCTTTCAATTTCGAAACTGGTCTGCGCTCCAACCACACCACCACGATCCATCGGTTGGCCCACCTAGTAGAATTATACTTGGGAGGACAACCAATGTCAGTAGTTACAGAGGAAAAAGTATTGATTGGCGGTGTGGAAATACCATCCAAACTCATCCCAATTCTTGACGCCCCTTGGGAACGTCCACTTACTGTCAAAGAAGTTCTGGAAAGCTGTCTAGGCGCGCCAGACTTTCAATTAATGGTCGACGCGTTCATTCGTCGCTTGGATTCCGGTGAATTTTCTGGCTATCTTCGAGGTCGGAAATAACCATTTTCAGCAGGTGAATCAATGATTCCATGGCGCGGTCAACAATTGAGTTGTACGACACACCAATGTGTCCATCTGGCAAATGTACACTTTGCGTGAAAGTAACTGGACGATCTACTACACGGCTGTTGATTACAAAGTTAACGATAACTCTTTCTGCGGATTCGAATTCAATTGAATCGATTGTAATTATCGCCGTGTTTCTCATGTAGACACCAAGTCATCCGCCTTAAGTGCGCGCTTTGATGGGTCTGCCACGTTTGGGTTTCTCAGGTTTGTTGGTCATCTCTTGTCTTCCCATTTCTCGTTACGGTCAACATGGAACGTTATATCCGGACCATCGGCATGAGGAATCGATACATCGTGGCCCACTGGCCGCACTGTGAACTCGACGCCCGAATCCACCGGATGTTCTATCGTGAACTTCCCTTCGTCCAGAACTTCCCGTGTTATGTCTTTCAAAATGTCTCTCAGGAATTTCATTGCTACGCGCCTCAACGCCCGCCGGATGGGGAAAAGTGCCAATCTTATCCAACTCATTGGCAAAGGCTAGCACACCGGCAATACACCACCCCTTAGTCCTGATCGTCCTCCACTTCCTTCTCGTTCCTCATGATGGCAAAACTGTCGAACTGATCGCTGATGGATGGGTTGATAGGAGCGTAGTAAATCCCGTGACACACATCGCATTGGAATCCGCCCGAACCCCAACCTACAGGTATGTCCTCACGTTCAGGACAGGTACAGGTCCAGTCATCGGGCCGGGGTTGGTAGTTGATTTTCATGCCCAGTCCCCGCTAGTCGAATAACTTTGGCGGTGCATTCTCACGTGCTTCCCGGACCTCTTTCATAAGGGGATTATGTAGCAAAGTGCCGAAACCAAGAACCCCTTTTGAGTTCAACCGCTCAAACTCACTGAGGTATAATCATCATTATGAAACGGCACATGAAGTTGATTGCCCTGATTCTCCACCATGCTGAGGAGTTTGGCAACGGCAGGAGCATTGGCCCACCTGAACTTCCCGGATACAAACCAGAGCAGGTGCTGTACCACATCGGTCTTTGCTCTCAAGCCGGATTCCTCGTCATCGAAGGCGGAGACGGTGGTTACATTCGTCACCTGACTTGGGACGGTCACGAGTTCCTCGCCAGCAACAAAAAACTGCTGGATTGATCGGGCTAACACTTCAACCCTCACCACGCGCCTGCGGTCTTTTAATCCAATGAATCCTGACAGGTCGGCAAAGAGCGTCAACAGCTTCTTCGAACGTCGCTTCCACACGCATATCCGCTTCCAACTCCGCCTTGCTCGGCTGGTAATCGGATTGGACTAGTTCTACTTCGCGGGGTTCTTTGGGTTTATCCGCCATTGCTCATAAATCCTCGTTTCTTGTTCTCTCTTCTCAATCCCGACAGGGTGTACACATGGCTCTTAAGCTGGTTACAAGGACCGCACAACAGGACTCGGTTCGATATGTGGTTCAATCCACCATCGGCCCGTGGGGTGTTGTGGTCCAACTGTAGGTAACGTGAGTCATCGAACGTTCTGTCACATCCTTGGCACTTCGTTCCATGCTGGTCCACAAGATGCTCGTACATGGCAGCACGGGTCATCTTCTTCCCTACAGGTTCAAAGACGGTAACCTTGGTTCTCAGGTTCGGTGAGGCTGTCTTGGTATCGTCCGTCCGGGTAGGCCGGACGCTTGTAAAGTGAACGTCTTCAGCAAACAGGTGGCCGTGTAGTTTGTCGGTTGAATCGGCGATCAAACCCTCACGTTTCAGTCTGTCCAAGACCACTCTGCGAGCGTTATCCCATATATCTATGCCCAACCATTCGCGGTTCAACTTTTCAGCGGCAACAAGGGTAGTTGCGCAACCGGCAAACGGATCGAGGACCATGTCACCTTCGTTAGAACTTGCCTTGATAATGCGCTCATAGAGCGGTGAGGGCTTCTGTGTTGGGTAGCCCACTCGTTCTTTTGCTTGCGAGTTAATCGCCGGGATACCATCCCACACCGTATCCACTTGCGTTCCCTTGGAGTTGTCGAGATACCGCTTGAGTCTCGGCACTCCGCCCGGTTTCGGCTGGACGATCAAGCCCTTGTCGTAAGCCTCCTGCATTCGCTCGCGGGTCCATCGCCAAACTCTGGTCACTCCCATAAACTCGTAGGTCAGGTTCGGGCGGTCATGGTTGGGATTCTGTAGATTGTCTAACTGATAACGTCGGCCGGTTTCCGGCTCAACGTTCGTGTAATGACTGTCTATGTAGTCACGTTCGAGCGGCCTAAACTGCGGATTCCAAGTGCACTTCCGGTCCTTAGTGTAGTAAAGGATCGTATCCGCATTGGCCGGGTAGTTGGCCCGAGCTAGACCCTTGGCTCCAGTACGCTTCCAAACGATCTCATTCCTGAAGTTCTTCCAGCCAAATACGGCATCCATAACCGCCTTGAGATAGTGGCTTGCGGTCGGATCACAGTGGAGATAGATCGATCCGGTTGACTTCAAGACACGTCTCATCTCCAACAACCGGACGGCCATGAAACACATAAACGCACCCATCCCATCGGAATGGGCGTAACGTGCGCTCTCAATGGCTTCCATAAGACGTGGATGGTCATCGGTAATCTGATCCGTCCAGTCTTCATGAACATCACGCTCCCACGACCAGCGATCCTGAAAGGATGCACCGGCTGCAAGACTGTCCGGGGTTGCATGAAAATCCCTGCTCTTGTTGAACGGCGGATCAGTTGCAATCAGGTCCACGGACTCACTGTTCATAGCCCGAAGGATCGGCAGGTTATCACTGTGGAACAGGGTGCGGTTTTCGAAGTTGCGTTCGGCCATAGGGTTGGGTTCCGGTGGTTCGGTCAGGACAGTAACCCGGCGAGGTGGCGGGGTCAATCCTATCTGTTGGAATATGCCCGCAGTGCTCACTTCAATCATCGTTGATCTTGAACAGATCACCATCGATACCCAAACCCTTCAATTCCTCAATCAGCACAGTGGCATCACCTATCAGCCGACTCATTTTGTCTTCGACCGATTGAAGGTCTTCCGTTGACGGCCAAGGATGCGGTCCGGGCCGTGTTTTCAAATCGCTCGGGTCCATAGTGGATCTGTAATACTGGCCTGCTTCGATCATCCCCTCCCGAGCTTCACGCCACGTTGATTTGGCGACCGTAAGCTCTGCACGGATATCGTTCAGCTTTGTAATTCTCTTGGCAATTTCTGTCTGTTTTTCGTCTTCGGACATTACTTCACCAAGTCCTTGTAACGAAGTTGCGCTCCGTCCATGCTCAAAACAACGAAACGCATTTGATCTAGAGTGCCCATGCTGCGGATATTGTGCCGTCCAGCGAACTCGCTGACGTAACGATGAAGATGCTTTGCAGACAGTTTGTGGAACGTTCCCTTGTGTGCCCGTTTCAGCATGGACCAGAAAGACTCAATTCCATTCGTGTGGGCCTGTCCGCGAACATACTCGCCGACCGAATGACCGACTGATTCATGAGACTTGGAAACGCCTTTGTACGTCGTGGCATCGTCGGTGTAGACGGTGGCTTCAGGGTCCGTGTTCTCTCTGACGAATCCCTGAAGGGTTTCCGCGTTGGTTTTCTCTACGACCTTTGCACGGACCTCGTTTGTCTCCCGATCCTTCACACCGACTACAGCCGTCTTACCTACCGATCCACGACCGGCTTTCAACTTCTTGTTGTTGTGCTTGTTCTTCTCAAGTCCACCGATGTAGACCTCATCGGCTTCCACGGGTCCGTAGAATGATTCCTGATCGGTTACAGCCCATACCTTGCGGATTCTGTGAACCAGATGCCATGCTGATTTCTGAGTGATTTTCAACTCACGGTGCATCTTCATGGACGCCACGCTCTTGAGGTTCGTGACCACAAGGTACATGGCATAAAGCCAATCCTGGTAACCGAGGTTGGATGCTTCCATGAACGTTCCGGTCTTCACACTGAAGTACTTGCCACAGCTACCGCGCTTCTTGCTCTTGCGGCACCGGTACGGCATGGTCGGATGTGTGGGTGTCTTCTTGATGTTGTCCGACCCGCAATGCGGGCAGGCGATACCATCGAACCAGCGATTCTGAACGAACCATTCTTCGGCGGATGCGTCATCAGGAAACATACGGAAGAATTCCTTGGTTGAAAGACCTTGTCTGAAGTGTTTGCCGGGTGCCTTGTTAGCCATTTCGTTTCTCCAACTTACAAGACAATTTTACAGGATAGTAGCGTAATTTGCAAATACTATTTTCAGGGGTTGGTTGAAAGTGTAATAATCAGGCAACGGACGCTGCGTTAAAGGACGACCCCGATGAGAAATATAGGTACGATGATTGAGTTGCTTGAGGAAATGAGCAATGCCGTTGACGGACAACTTGTGATGGTTCAGACGATGGGCATGTCAGAGACGGAAAGGGCGCACAACCATCATGCGGAACTTCTAATCGATACCGGTCTGGCTACTTGGCAGTCGGATTCAATGATACGAATAACGAATAGTGGATACGATTTTCTCAACGCCATCAATCAAGACCCTCCGAAATACATCTCTAAGTGCAAAGAACTCATTGGTCAGGGAAAAGAACTGTTGGAAGTTGTCAAGACTGTAATGTCGATTGCCAATGCCGTTTAGGATGAATGTCGGAGATGCCTAAGAGCCTACGCCAGCCACTAGAGTAGCGGGATTTCCTAGTTTAAGGTCGTGATGCGTAATTGGTTTAAATTCCCGATAGAACAAGACAGACTGAGCCAATTTCGGCAACTGGCTTTCTACCGTTCAAAGGATCTTCAGCCACGTCCGTAATACATGCGGCGAGCTCGGATGCTTTACGTCTCAAGTCTGAAGGTATCGAAGGGTAATCCCCGGCAACCATAACGAAATCGGCGCTTGTTGCCAACCTATTCTCATGACTGGCTAGTTTCCAATCGATGAGCAATCTATTGTGAAGCGATCCGCCGGAATACCACGCGGCAGCAATGGGTTCGTATGGTTGACGAACGGGCTCTGCTAAGCGGACCAGCACCACAATGAAAATGACGATAACCGCACATCCGATCAGCAATGTACGGCGTAGGTGTTCTTGCACGGAATTTACCTCACAAAAAAGGAAAATCCCGCGCTAGAGGGTGTCAAAAAACGTGGATTTTTGTGTAAAATCCTACGCGGCAATTCCATCCTCTAACGCAGGATGGGTCTGCTTATGTCTGCGGGAATCAGTATGACTTTGCAATGAACTGCACACAACAAAAATTGACGATTTTGGTGTGTCAATCCATCGGCAATAGCGGTGTCTCGTTATGCTTTGGCCTGGCATGTTGTCGACACCCCGGTCCCTGCTTTCGGAGTACGTGAGCGGTCGTGACGGGGAATTCGCTACTATCGTATATAATTCCCCAAACTTGCGACGTTGCTGCAGGCGATCATCAGTACGAACGCAAATGCTCCGAACAGAAGCCACAACGGCGTCCTCGCGTCCCCGACCACATCTTCGTTCAAAGGCGCCAGGCGAAGATCCGCTGCGTCCGTGTTCCCCGACGTTTCCACGGCGTAGTTCCCGATCAGCACTTGCAGTTCCGCACGCGCCTGATCCAGGGTAGCTCCAGGCTGCAAACGACCGACACCGTACAAGAGGTTCACGAACGGCCAGAAACGCGGATTCAGCCAGCTGGTTTCCGCAGGCCGCGAAACCCACACATCAACGCCGGGGAACGGAAACTCGAAGCCGTCGGGCAGAACGCCGATGATCGTATGCGGGACGGAACCGAGCATGACCTGCTGGCCGATCGCCGAAGTAGCGGCGCCAAGGCGTTGCCGCCACAGATCGCTGCCGATCATTGCGACAGCGGGTCCGCCGTTCAGTCCTTCATCGGGGAAAAAGCTCCGTCCCAAAGCCGGGTTGACACCCAAAACACCCAGGAAGTTGGCCGACACTCTTGCCGAGATCAACGCCTCGGGTTGGCCGTCGAGCACATAGGTGGTGTCTTCGAGCCCGCCGTTGAATGCGCTCATCGCCATGGACTCGGCGTTCCGGACTGCTTCGTAGAGCCCCAGCGAGAATCGTCCATCGTCGCGGTCGTCGCCGCGCATGCTCATGTGGAAAAGCCGTCCTGACTCCGGATAGGGCAGCGGTCTGAGCAAGACCCCATGGATCACGGCAAACATGGCCGTACTGCAGCCGATCCCAAGCCCGAGAATCAACACGACGGTGACGGCAAACGTGCGATGCCGCAACACGCTTCGCAGGGAATCCCTTACGATGGCTCTCCCCTTCTCTCCATGGACGCTCATGACGAAGACCTCAGTCCTTCGCGATATTGTCGAGGGCGCAAGGCTGTCATTTCGTGCCGTACCGGGTGGTCAATGCTTCAGGAATTGGCAGTAGAGTCGAGAGGTGGCGCCCTACGGCAGGTTGGGCCTATCTGTTGCCGCCTCTTTCTTCTGGCCGTGCCTGACGAGCCCGGCCATGGTCCGTTTCCACATCCCGCTCATCGAACCGGAGATGCGGTTTCGATATGCGTTCCGCTCGCGGGGCCGGGTGGTTTTCGGGATCACTCGAAACGCAGTGCATCGATCGGGTCCAGAGACGCGGCCTTGTGGGCAGGATAGTACCCGAAGAAGATTCCAACCGCCGTCGCGAAACCGAACGAGATGGACACGGACTCCACCGACACCGTTGTATCGAACCCGATCGCAAGCCCGAGCAGCATGGCAAGCGCTCCCCCAATCAGGATGCCGATACACCCGCCCGTGATACTCATGATGACCGACTCGGCCAGGAATTGGAGGCGAATGTAGACGGGCCGCGACCCGACGGCCATCCGGATACCGATCTCACGCGTGCGTTCGGTCACGGAAACCAGCATGATGTTCATGATTCCGATTCCACCGACGATCAGGGAAATGCCGGCGATGCTCCCGAGTGTCAGCGTGAGAATCAACGTGATCTGCCGGGCGGATTCCGAGATTTCCGAAAGGTTCGTAATCCCGAAGTCCGCTTCGTCGCCCGGAGCCAGGTTGTGCCGTTCCCGAAGCAGTTCATCGATGAGCCGTTCGGCGACTGGCATCGCTTCCGCGTTCAACGCTTTGATCATGACTTGGTTGACGCGAGGCAGCGTTTGCCCCAACAGCTTCCTTTGAACGGTGGAATAGGGCATCAGGACGGCCTCATCCTGGTTTTGACCCACGCTGCTCTGCCCCTTGCTTTCGAGAACACCGATGACCTTGAACGGCTGGTCCCGTAGCCGGACTGTTTTCCCGATCGGATCGACACTTTCGAAAAGTTCATCGGCGATCGCCGGGCCGATCACCAGTACGCGCTGGTTTCGCGCCACGTCGTCTGCCGTAAAGAACACTCCGTCATCCACGGCCCAGTCACGGACTGCCGGCAGTTCTTCACTGACGCCTTGAATCTGGGCCCACCGGTTCCGGTTCCTGAAAATGAGCTGACCGGATGACGTGACGATCGGGCTTGCGGCCTCGATGACGGGGACGTCGCGTCGTATGGCCGCGACATCGGCCGCGGTGAGCGTACCCTGCTGAACCGGCGCTCCCCGGGCTCCACCCTCGCCTCGGACGGCCCGGGGCGAGACGTACATGATGTTGGTTCCGATGGATCGAAGCTGCTCTTCGACAAGTGAGCGTGCGCCCTCGCCGATTGAGACCAGCGAGATGACCGCGCCGACACCGATGATGATGCCGAGCATCGTCAGGGCCGATCGCAGCTTGTTGCGTCCCAGAGCCCAGAACGCCATCTTGAGAACGGCCATGAACCTCATGGTCTGTCTCCCGGTTCGCCGAGTAAGGGACCGATTGTTCGCGGTAGCCGGGACTGCTGCAGTCCAACCAGGGCAACCGTCATCGGAAAGGGCCCCTCATCGGGAAGGTCCGTCGGCCGTCCTCCTCGCCGTCCTCATCCTCGTCTGGACGGTCCATGGAATCCGCAATGACGACCGACTCGCCCACTTTGAGGTCCCCGGAAACGACCTCGGTTCGACTACCGTCGGAAGAACCCACCAGCAGTTCGCGCATCTCGGGCGGGCTCTCGGCGCCGGTCACCACCCAGACGTGGCCGACCCTGGGGGCCGGCGGCGGCGGCGACCGAAATTGAATCATGTCTCCCCTATCCCACAGTTTCCCGGGCATGGACACCAACGACGTCGCCGGCGCCACGACAGCGGAAGCACGGCTGATGCCCGATTCCGAAAGCTCGGCCTCCTCCTCGACGCCTTCGTCCACACGCTCGGCATCATCCCCTGAAGTTTCGTCACCGGGCTTGTCCGGTGGCGGATCGTATCGCAGGGCGGCATTCGGCACAGACAGCACATCGTTCTTGCGGGACACGGTGATCTCAAGATTCGCCGTCATTCCCGGCTTGAGCTTCAGGCCGGGATTTTCAAAAGTGATGATCACCGCATAGGTCACCACGTTCTGCGTCGTTGACGGGTTCAACCGTATCTGTTCGATTTGCCCGACGAAAGTGTCGTCTGGATACGCGTCTACCGTGAAATCGGCCCGGTTTTCCTGACCCAGCAGACCAATATCGGCCTCGTCGATGCTGGCCTCCACTTGCATCCGCGACAGATCGTTCGCGATTTTGAACAGCGTCGGCGCCGACGTGCTGGCAGAAACCGTCTGTCCCACATCGACCTCGCGCGATATCACGACTCCGGCCACCGGTGACCGGATCGTCGTATATCCGAGGTTGAGCTGAGCTTCCTCCAGTTCGGCCTCGGCTTGTTCAAGAGCCGCCTCGGCTTGAAGAATCGCTGCGTCTCGCGAGATGATCTGGGCCTGGGCCTGCTCCACGGCCGCCTCTTGCTGGGTCAGCCGCGCCCGTGCCGTCTGTAGTTGTACGGCAACACTCTCAATTTCGGTATCGGGAACCAAACCTTCGTCATGGAGGGCCTCGGCCCTCCGCAGATTCGTCTCTGCCTGTTCCAATTCCAACCGAGCCGATTCGAGGTTCGCCTCCGCGCTGGCCAAACTGGCATCGGCGTTAATCCGATCAGCACGCGAGGTCGCGATACGCGAGCGCGCCGAGCCTAGATTCGCCTGGGCCTTCCGCATCTGCGCCTGAAAATTCCGCGGATCCAGTTGCGCCAGAATCTGATTTTCCGTAACGATCGAATTGAAATTTGCGTAGAGTTCCTGAACCTGCCCGGTCACCTGCGATCCGACGTCAACGGTCACCATCGCATCCACTTTCCCGGTCGAGATGATCGTGTTCTCAAGCATTGTCCGTTCCACCGTCGCCGTGAAGAGCTCATACGTCTCCTCCCGGTTGGCACGGGACCGGACAATCAAGATCGCCGATACGAATCCAATCACCATCACCAAGGCGACTCGACGCTTCCACTTGGTCTTCATGGTTGCAACAGGCCTCCCGGCGTTTCCCTGGTATCCGATCAAGCGTTGTTGAGGAACTTGCTGACGACGTTTGAAAGTGCCCTGTCAGTAAAAGTAACAGAAATGGCTTGACAGGACGACTTCCACTTCCCGGACCGCCGCGGGGTACAGGTTTTGCGCCCCAGGGCAGGTGTGATCGAAATCCGTCGGATTCCAACGCTTGGGTCATTGCGCGGAAGAATCGTTGCGGGAGTTTGAGAGCAGATCCGATGTCGGCAAGCCGACGCAACTTTCATTCGGCGGATAGCCTTTCTTCGAAACCGTGCAGATACTTTTTCGCAGGGCTGGCAGTCGAGTCGGAGGACTTGCTTGCCATTGAAGTCGTTTACGCCTTTCCATTGCAACCACGTCTGCCTTGACGGAGAATCGGGAATACGAAGATAGTGTTTTCTCGGGTTAAAGGAGGTCTTCGATGAAACGATTGGTTCACCCCGCACTGGTCTGGGGCATGGTTCTGTTCGGCGCCGCTGTTCCAGTGTGGGCGCATCACTCGTTCGCGGCCGCGTACGATCTTGACGATCCGGTCACGGTTGAAGGCGTGATCGTTGAGGTCCGGCTGACGAACCCTCATTCCTGGTTCTTTCTGGATGTGGCCAACGAAGCGGGAAACCTCGAACGCTGGGCATTCGAGGCCGGCACGCCGAGTGGGATGATTCGCAACGGCTACAGCCCGGACATCATCAAACCCGGCGCCGAGGTGACGATCCGGGGTTTTCGCGCCTTTGACGACGACGAAACCATGGGCATGATGAGAGAACTCGTGACCTCGGATGGGCAGGAATTCGGGATGTTCGGACCCCGGGAGGGCGGCCGGTGAAGACTTTCGAAGGGAGAGTCGCGAAGTTGAATCGTGTTGCCCTCGTATCGATCATGTCGGCGGCGGCCGCGCTGGTGTTGTGGTTCGTGCCGGCAATTGTGGAACATGCTACTGCGCAGGAAGGCGCCGCCGATGCGGACGCCCAGATCCCGCGCCTGTCAGATGGACGCCCTGACTTGTCTGGGGTGTGGTGGGGTGGCGCCGATGTCGGCGGACCGGGATTCGGGCGTGGCGGCGGAGGCCGGGGTGGCCCTCCGGCGGCGACCTTTACCAGCCTGTACCGACCAACGGCAGCGGCCCTTGCGGAAACCCTGAGCGACAAGGACGACCCGACACTCAAGTGCATTCCGACAGCTTTCGGCACCATGAACGTGAGGCTCTGGGACGTGGGCGCCGTGGGACAGATCGTATCGGCCCCGGACTTTGTGGTGATGCTGACCGAAACCTACCATAGCTACACACTCATCCCGACCGACGGAAGGCCACACCGCAGTGTTGTCCCGCCTTCTTACCGTGGAGACTCCGTGGGCCACTGGGAAGGCGACACGTTCGTGGTGGAAACAACCAATTTCACGGACGACACATGGATCTGGGCCGAAGGCCGGGTGTCCCATCACTCCGACGCCCTGAGGATCGTGGAGCGTTTTCGCCGCCTCGACGCCAATACCCTCCAGATCGAGGCTACCATCGAGGATCCGGAAGTCCTGACGGGGCCGTGGACGGTTCCAACGCAGACGCTCGAACTGGCGCCGTTCGACCAACTCTTGCCGCTGGATTGTTCGGGCATTGAAACCCTGGGGCTTATGGAAAGCGCGGCCGAAGAAAACTCGGATCCATAGAAGCAGACGCAACGGGATCCAACGAACTCTCGCGCGAAAAACAACTGAAGAATTGTACGGATAGAGGAGAAATCCCATGACCCGACTCGGTTTGTTCATAACGGCGGTGTTCGTGGCCACCGGCGCCGCGGCCCACCACAGCACCGTCGCCATATACGACCAGAACCGGACCATCGAGGTCACCGGCGTCGTCAATCAGATTCACTGGCGGAACCCGCACGGCCAGATCCTGCTCGACGCCGAGGACGCTTCGGGACAGACGGTCCAGTGGGAAGTCGAAACGCCGGCCGTCGTCGTTCTTCGTATTCTCGGTATTGGCCAGGGCTTCATCGAGCCCGGCGACCGCATAACGATCGCCGGCCCTCCGGCACGCCGCGATCCTCATGGAATGAACGCGCGCAATATCTTGCTCTCCAGCGGCTACGAACTGGCGTTCGGCCGGAACGTGCCGCACTTCGATGCCGGCAAGAACGGTAACCTTGTCGGCCGCTCCTACGACGACTCGAACGTCGAACAAGCCATTGCCGACGCCGACGGGATCTTCCGCGCCTGGGCCACGAACATGACCGATCCTGAAGCGTTCCCGATGTTCAAGGGGGGATACCCGTTGACGCCGGCCGCCGAGGCTGTCGTGGCCGAATGGAATCCGCTCGACAACGATCTGCTCCGCTGCGGTACCAAGGGCGCGCCCCTGATCATGATTACGCCGGCGCCGGTGGAGTTCGTTCGCGACGGCGACCGGATTCTCATGCGCATCGAGGAATACGATTCACTGCGTGTGTTCCACATGAATCCGGACGCCGAGGCGCCCGGCGAGCACACGCAGATGGGCTTCTCGCGCGGCCGCTTCGAAGGCAACACGCTGGTCGTCGAGACCGATCGCATTCAGGAACAGTACTTCGACCCGGATGGCGTTCCGCAGGGCGAGAGCATGAGCCTGGTCGAGCGTTTTGTTCCCAATGCCGACTACAGCCGCCTCGATTACCGAATTACGGTGACCGATCCGGTGTACTTCTCCGAACCGTTCGACCTGACCCGGTACTTCACGTGGAAGCCCGAAATGACGGTCGTCCCCTACAACTGTCTCGAACGCGATTGGACCGTGGAGTAGCGCAGAGACAATATCCGAAAGAGCGTTCTTGCCGGAAACCGCTCCGGCGACGGCACTTCCGCGGCGAAAACTCGCTGGCCCTCGAAAACCTGCATTGAAAGGCCCGACGAGGTTATAGTGGCCGCTTAGAGCACTTCGCATGGGAGATGACATGTTTCAACGGAGCGTCTTGTTGGCAGTCCTGGCCGTCCTGGCGACGGGGGGCACGGCGTTGGCTCAGTCCGGGGAACGCGAATGGGAACCGGTCACCGAGCAACGTTTGCTCAATCCCGAAGATGGCGACTGGATGAGCTATCGCCGCACCTACGACGTGTTCGGTTTCAGCCCCCTTGACGAGATCAACGCGGAAAACGTCGCCGATCTCCGACCGGTCTGGGCCTATTCGATGCGGGACAGCAGCCGATGGGTGCCGACACCGGTTGTCGCCAACGGGCTCATGTATGTCTCCGAGGGCAGTGGCCGAGTTGTGGCCTTCGACGTGGCTTCGGGCGAAGTCGCCTGGACCCATGTGCGGCGTTATCCCGATGACATCGGCGCCTCGCAGGCCTTCAATCGGCACCGCGGCGTATCTCTTTACGAGGACAAGGTCTTTTGGGGAACCGCGGACTCGTATCTGGTGGCACTCGATGCCACGACCGGCGAACAAATGTGGGAGGTCCGGACCGGCGACTATACGACGGGACAGGGTCACAGCCATCCGCCATTGGTGGCCGACGGCAAGGTCGTCATCGGCTTCAACGGAGGGGACCGCATGTCACGCGGCGAAGTCGCCGCATTCGAGGCCGAGTCGGGCGATTTGCTCTGGAGGATTTACACGGTTCCCGCTCCAGGCGAACCGGGCTCCGAGAGTTGGGCCCAGAGCGAACTGCCGCCGCTGGGCGGGATGACGTGGGGCACGTTCAGCTACGATCCGGAATTGGGATTGGTCTACGTCGGTACGGGCCAGCCGCTACCGTGGGCGACGACCCTGCGAGGGCCCGGGGATGCGCTGTATACGAATTCCATCCTGGCGATCGACATCGATAGCGGCGAGATCGAGTGGTACTTCCAGGTCGTTCCCGCCGACAACTGGGACATGGACACGCCCTACGAGAGCATGCTGGTTGACCTGGTGATCGAGGGCGAAACCCGCCAGGCGCTGATCGAGACCAGCAAGATCGGTTGGGGCGTCGTTCTGGACAGGGCGACGGGCGAGTTCATTCACGCCTTCAGGACGGCCCATGACAACATCTTCACGGGTTGGACCGACGAGGGTCGCCCGATCTTCAACCCGGAGATCGTTCCCGGCCCCGAGGATGTCGACACCGACACGGTCTTCGAAGTCTGCCCGCACTATCACGGGGCCCGCAATCTGAATTCTCCCAGCTACAGCCCGGATACCGGGTTGTATTACGTCGGTATCAACAACACCTGCATGGATGTCCGTTTCGTATCGGGTTACGATCCGCGCGGCCGTTACGTGGGGATGGCCTCGACCCCCAAACGCGTGCCCGGCTACGACTACATTGGGGAGTTCGTTGCGTTCGACCCGATCACGGGCGAACGGGCTTGGGAGCACCGCCGCGCGGGCGGCGCCGCCATGACCGCCTCGGCGCTGGCAACCGGGGGCGGTATCGTGTTTGGCGGCACGGCCGACCGTTACTTTTTCGCACTCGATGCCGAAACTGGAGAAGAACTTTGGCAGATGCGGTTGAACGGCGACATCTCGGGCGCTCCGGTTACCTTCGAAGTCGAAGGACGGCAGTACGTCGCTGTGGGCGCCGGAGGCCGCATCGCGCAAACGACGTCCTATGCCCCGCTGACCGGTGCGGATATACCGCTGGGAAGCGGTCTGGTCTGGGTGTTCGCCTTGCCGGAATGAATCAACGGAACGGAGGAAATGGATATGAACAGATCGATTTCACTACTGGCGCTGACAGTCCTGCTGTCCGGAAACGCGATGGCCCAGGATCGAATGCCGCCGATTCCACCCGAAGAGATGACTGAAGCACAGGCGCAAGCCGTCGCGGATTACATGGAGCTCCGGGGGTCCGCCCTGACGGGCCCGCCGTGGTCGGTCATTCTGCGGGTTCCCGATCTTGTCATCCCGTCGTTGCAGTTGAGACTGCACAATGCGAACAACAGTGCGCTCAGTGCGAAGCTGACCGAACTGTCCATCCTGATCGCGGCACGCCACTGGTCGAACAGCTACGAATGGAATGCCCACTACAACGCGGCGGTCAGGGGGGGCCTCAGCACCGGCATCATCGAAGCCATCGGCGACGGACGCCGTCCGGAGGGCATGGCTGAGGACGAAGAGATCATTTACGATTTCTGCATCGAACTCTTGCGCAGCAAAAGCGTCAGCGATCGCACGTACGCCCGCGCGCTGGCCGAGTTGGGCGAAGAAGGTATCGTCGAGGCCACCAGCCTCCAGGGATATTACGCCTACCTGGCGATGCTGATGAACGTCGCCCGATCGCCGACTCCGGCAAACGCGACGCAGACGCTCACGCCGTTTCCGCAATAGGAGTGGGATTCAATGTGAACGATGACCCACGCCATAGCGGGCGGGGTCGGTGATGGACAGCTTTATCGAGTGACAGGACCTAACAAAATGAAGAAATCAACGACGTTCGTACGAATTCTGGTTTTCGTTTCGCTGACGGCTACGGTTTCGGCACAGGGACGCGGGGGACGCGGGGGTGAGCCCCAGGTTCAGCTTCCCGCCCCGGACGTCTCGTTCGAACGGATTGTGAACGCGGACGCTGAACCCCACAACTGGCTCACCTACAACGGCTCGATGAACAGCCATCGCCACAGCCAGTTGACCCAGATCGCTCCCGGCAACGTTGGCGACCTGGAGCTCGAGTGGGTCTTCCAGTCCCGTTCGCTCGAAATACACGAGGTCACGCCGCTTGTGGTCGACGGGATCATGTACACGATCGAGAGCCCGAACAACGTCTATGCGCTGGACGCGGCAACGGGCGAGACGTTTTGGCGGTACCTCCATGACCCCGGCGAGGACGCCCGAAACTGCTGCGGGCGCCTGTCCCGCGGCTTGGCGATACGTGGCAATACGCTGTTTCTGGCCACGCTGGACGCCCGCATAGTTGCCCTCGACGCCAGAAACGGCAATGAGTTGTGGAAGACCGAGCCCGCCGGCGAACCCGCTCTGGGGTATGCGTTCACCCATGCGCCTATCATCGTCCGCGACAAAGTCATCGCGGGAACCGCCGGTGGCGAGTACGGCGTCCGTGGATGGATTGCCGCCTGGGACGTGAACACCGGTGAGGAAGTCTGGCGGTTCCACACCGTTCCCGCGCCGGGAGAGCCCGGAGGCGACACCTGGAGCGGGGATTCGTGGATGCACGGCGGCGCGCCGATTTGGGTGACGGGTTCCTACGATCCCGAGGCAAATCTGACCTACTGGGGTACCGGGAATCCGGGCCCGGACTGGGACGGCCGGGCTCGCCTGGGCGATAACCTTTACAGTTGCTCGGTCATCGCAATCAATCCGGATACCGGAGAGTTGGTCTGGCACTACCAGTTCTCGCCACACAACGAGTTCGACTGGGACGCCACGCAAACTCCAGTGCTGGTGGACATGGAGTGGGAAGGCACAGAGCGCAAGCTCATGCTTTTTGCGAACCGGAACGGCGTCTTCTATGTCCTGGACCGTCTGACGGGAGAGTTTCTGGAGGGCCGGTCGTTCGTGAGGACGAACTGGGTCGACGGTTTCGACAGCGACGGCAGACCCAATCAGGTCGCCCACATCTCCCAGGAAGGAACGCTCATCTATCCGGGAAACCAGGGCGGCACGAACTGGTATCCGCCGTCTTTCAGCCCCTCGACTGGTCTGTTCTACGTTCCCACGTGGGAGAATTCGTCCACGACGTACGTGCTCGGCGAGGAGCCGCCGGTATTCGGGGAAAGCCGAACGTTTGCGGGCTTGTTTCCCAGGGGGGGGAACCCGGATGACGATGTCTACAGCGCCGTGCGGGCGCTGGATCCCGTGACGGGCGAGCGCGTGTGGGATTACCGGCTGAACGTGCCCCGCACCGAAGCCGGCATCCTGACGACGGCCTCCGATGTCCTGTTCAGCGGCGGGCGCGACGGCATTTTCTATGCGCTCGACGCACGCTCGGGAGAATTGCTCTGGGAAAAGCGGCTCGGCTCGTCGGTCGAAGCCGGACCCATGACCTATGCGATCGAGGACAAGCAGTACGTCAGCATCATGGTCGGCCACACCCTGTTCACCTTCAGCCTGCCCGAAGAATGATATCGGACGGGTAAAACCCCGAAGTTGAACTAGCCCACATTTCTCACGAGTTGTCTGCTGTAGCGCCGTATACATCCGCCAGTGCCGCGTTCTACGGCGCGTTCTCAGGCGCTTTCCTGGCGCCGATCGCGCCGGGCGCGTAGCGGCGCGTTCCTCGCGCCGGATCAAGCGCGGTCGGGCTCCTCGACGTACTGTCTAAAGCGCACGTCCGTGCGGCAGTAAGAAGTACGCCTCCGGTGCCCTCCGGGCGCGCGCCTTGCCCTGACGGCGTCTCCGACTCTTCGCGACGAAAACCCGTGAGAAAGGCGGGCTAGGTCGTGAGTGGGGATTTCCGCGGCGGATTCCACCCGGGCGGAGATGCCTGTAAACGATCGCCTGCAAGTGAAGTTTTTTGAACACGCGCCGGATTGAAGTTCGTCATCATCGTCCACCGACCGGATATCCGCCCACTCCCCATGTGCGGTCTATGACCGCGCACTCTCACATGCCGCGCGCTCGCAGAGCGCGCATCCACGCCGCCCCTACAGTAAGAAGTTTCGGATTGCGGGCCGCTCGATGCTCAGAAGACGTGGCATGCGGCGAAGGTCCGGATTTCTTCACTTTCCGGATTTCAACCCGGTCTGGCCCACCGCCATCAGTCGAGCGAGCGTGCCGGCGAAACGATCCAGCGCGGCGCGGTCGGGCAAGGTCACCGTCAGGCGCGGCTTCCCAGTAGCATCGTCTTCGACGCACTCGGACAAACGAGCGCGCATAGCATTGAGCAGCCCCTCATCGGGCGGCGGAGCAGACGGTTCGTCGACGATCTGGCCCAGGAAGTTGAATGCGGCTCCGACCAACTCCCCTCCTGCCGCGGCGACCCTATCGCGATACGCCCGCCGCTCGGCCTCTTCCACCGCCCGCGTCCGGACCGTTTCATCGACCGCGGCTTCGGGCCGCGCGCCCAGCAGAACCTCCAGCCGCCGCTTCAACTCTTCGATGCCGCTGACCAGGTCGACCGCGTCCGTGTCGGACTCGAAATCCAGAGCGGCCAACGCAAGGTTCCGCTTGGCGGCGAGCGTGGCCAGCAGATTGTCCTCGATCGTGCCTTCGGTGACTAACACGTAAACCTGCACGGGCCGCTTCTGCCCCATGCGGTGAGCGCGGCCGATGCGCTGCTCCAGGACGGCGGGATTCCAGGGCAGGTCGATGTTGATCACCGTGTTGGCCGCCTGCAGGTTGAGCCCCAGCGAGCCGGCGTTGGTGGTAATGAACATTCGGCACTCGGGCTTCTTCTGGAACTCATGCACCAGGCGCTGACGTTGCTTCTGCGGCACCGAGCCGTCCAGCCGCACGTAGCCGAGGCGGCGCCCGGCGATTAGCGGCTCGATCAGGTCCAGCATCGTTGTCCATTCGGAGAATAGAACGACCTTGCGGCCCTGTTCCTGAAACAAGCGATCGAACAATTCGTCGAGGTGTTCGAGCTTGGTCGAATGGCCTGGCGCCTGCTTGTCGACCAGGTAGGTACTGTTGGCTGCCATTCGGCACATCAGCAACGCCTTCTGTAGCCGCAACAGGTCCATCTCGGTGAGGAACTTCTTGCGGACGATGGTGGCCACAACCTGCATGTGCGTCCCGTGCAGCTCGATCTGCTCGTCTGTTGGCGGAATGCGAACCACCTCGGTGGTCCGGGGCGGTAATTGCTGCATGACCGAATCGCGCGTGCGGCGGAGCAGAACCGGTTCCAGGTTCCGTCGCAGCTCGGCAAGGTTCTTGTAGCCGAGCACCTTGCCTCTCTCGTCGGTCACGCGGTGCCGGTTGAAGAAACGGAAGGCCGGGGCCAGCCGCCGGTCGTCGATAAACTGCACCACGCTGTACAAATCGTCGAGGCGGTTCTCCAGGGGCGTGCCCGACAGAACGAGCGCGAACGGGGATTTCAGGCTCTTGATCACGTTGCTGGTTTTCGCCTCCCAGTTCTTGATGCGCTGGCCCTCGTCCAAGATGATCAGGTCCCACGTAACCTTCTCGATGGCGAGGATGTCGCGCAGGACCTGTTCATAGTTGCAAACGGTGAAGAAGCAGCCGTTGTCGTATTGCCCCGCTCTGGTGGCCATGCTGCCCAGGACAAGCTGGCAATCGCGGTCCGAAAATCGGTGAATTTCGTTTCGCCATTGGGACTTGAGCGACGCGGGGCATACGACCAACACCTTGCGAATGCCGGCTTCCCGGCCCAGCAGCTCCGCCACGCCGATGCCCTGAACCGTCTTGCCCAGACCCATATCGTCGGCCAGGACAGCCCGCCCGGCGCCAACGGCGAACGCGATGCCGTCGAGCTGGTACGGCAACAAATCAACCTTCAGCAGCCCGGTGCGGAGGGGATGATCGTTCGGCGCCTTTCGGATTACGGCTACCAGCGATTGGATCCGATCCTGAAAGAGCCGCTGCTGGATGTATTCCTCGGCATCCGGGTAAACCGTCACCTCGTATGCCAGTCTTTCAAGCCGGCCGAGCCGCTTGACGAGGTTGTGGATGTCGTCGATCGCCCGGTCCTTGATCGGTCTCACGACCGTCTCGACTTCGGCGGGGAGATTCTTGGGCAGCCGCAAGCGCAGTGTCAGTTCGCGACCGTAGTCGAGATGCAGAGACGGACTCGTCCGACGGTACGGCCGCCGTTTCGCCGCCGGGAATCGCCGCTTCACTTTGTTGAAAACGTGGATGATGTGCTTGCAGGCGCCAAGCGTGTTGGTGCGAAAGTCGGGACACGAACAGTACGACTCCCCGCGCTTCTCACCGCGCAGGGCCACGCGGTACGTCTTGCCCGACCGGGTGCTGGTCGCGGTGTAGTCGGTCCACGGCCGCCTGGGGTCGGCGGAACGGACCCTAATCCTTTCTTCGCGCGCCCTTGCGGCCCGCTCCGCCAGCGCTGTTTCGACGAGTTCCTCTTCGCCCAGGCTTTCCATCGGTGTCCGCTCGGGAGGAGGTTCAGCCAGTCCCAGCGCCACCTTCTCTTCCAGAATCAGACAGAACGCCGCGCCAACGTGCTTGCAGGCCGTTTCGCAAGCCGAGCAACTCCAGGCGAGCCACTGCCTCGCGTTCGCGGCCGACGTGATTGTGACGACGGGGACCGTCGCCCCGGGCGTGGCGGGTAGCCGGAGGCAGAACGCTTCGGTATGCCAGGAAACCTGCTCGTCGATATCGATTTCGTAGCTGGCGCCAGCGAGAATCAGCTTCTTTCCGTTCTCCCCCAGCAGCTTGCAGGCCTTGAGGAAGCCAAGCTGTGAAAGACGGTCACGCAGGCTCAACTCGCGATTCTTCTTCGTCGCCATCGCTACTCCGCTCTATAGATTGGTCAGACCGGTTTCGACAACGGCCAAAACGCCGTTCGGGGAGCGAGAGCCCGCCGAAACGAGATGGCCAAAGGGCCCAGCATATACGAAACGAGCGGTTCGTTCGAGATGGTCATGCCGTCACGAAGTAGCCCTCGGGGTGGCCGATCGTATAACGCGGCTCGCGATCTCGCAATCCCACGACCAGTACCCACTCCCGCCATGTCGGCTCTCGGACAATCCGACAATAACGGCAACTCGTATACGTGCATGTGACGACGCGACCATTGTTTCGCCGAACCAGCCCGCGATACTAACATCCTGGAGACTGAAGCGCCCGTAACTCGCTGATATTTTTGTGTTTGTGGCACAGGAAGGGCCACTCTCAATATGTTAGAATACAGGGGTGGACGTTAGCTCCTTCACTATTCCCGACGAACTCGAGGCAGCCATGCCGCGGCGTCCTTCGCTCTTCTGGGACGTTGAACCGGCGGATGTCGACCCGGAGCGACATGCTCGCTACGTTATCGAGCGCATCATGGATTTCGGCACCGACGACGAGGTGCGTTGGATGTGGCGGGCATACCCGAAAGAGGAACTTCGGCGGATTCTGGACTTGCCGCGCTCGATGGTCCACCCAAAATCCCGCGCGTTCTGGAGACTCATGCTTGCATGACAACGTGCACGCCGGACAACCTGCGGCTCGACGTGCTGCCCCCATAGACTGCGGATGCGTTCCGGGCCTCGACGGAGCTTGAAGTTCTGCACAGTGCTGACTGGTATCTGGCCGGTGGCACGGCGCTCGCGCTGCAAGTGGGACACCGTCGCTCCCTGGATCTGGACTTCTTCACGACCGAACCGGATTTTTCCATTCCAGACCTCGAACGGGCCATGATGAGTGCGGGTGCGTGGACGACAACGCTTTCGAGCAAGGGAACGCTCTACGGAGAATTCAAGGACGCGAAGATGAGTTTCATCTCATACCCCTTCTTTCAGCCGACGCAACCCGCGTTCCAGTGCGGTACCGTCACCATCCGCTCCGTCGATGATATCGCAGTCATGAAGGCGATCGCTGTGATTCAGCGCGGAAGAAAGCGGGACTTCATTGACGTTTACTGGTACGCGGCGGTTCACGGGGCCGAACTCAACGCCCTCGTCATGCGCGTCGTGGATCAATACCCGCAGGACCACAACATGCGGCATATTCTGAAGAGCCTCTGCTATTTCGCCGACGCCGAGGATGACGTGATGCCGACGGTCTTCTTTGATGCCGACTGGAAAAAGATCAAGGAGTGGTTTGAGCGAGAAGTGCCCAAGGCAGCGAAAACGTTGCTGCGGATAGGATAGTTGGGGCGATCGACTTGAGTTCTCACCTCAAGTCCTTCCTGCTGCGGGCTCGCCCAGGGGCGACCGCTGTCTAACGGCGAGGTCTAACGGCGAGGTTCAAGCCTCCCGGCATCGCCTCCGTCGCTCTTCCGTGCGTCCGTTACCGCGTCGCGGACGACTGCCCGAACTCTCCTCGCCGGTGTTCTCGTAGCCCGCCGCTGCGCTGCTTCGATCGACTCGAACAGGAGGGCGTTAGCGACCGTATTCCTCTCGGACATAACCTGACCAGATTGGCAGCCCTTGGTAGAACCCTTCAGGTCGATCAACGCCGGGCACGAACGGGCCTCGACGGTGTTGACCTCGAACAAGGGCTTCGAGGAGTGGGGACACGTGCTCGGTGACGCGGTGCTGGCCGCGGCTCTGATCGACCGCCTGCTGCACCACTGCCACCTCGTCAACATCCGGAGCAACGGCTGCCGCATGAGAGAGCACCAGAACCTGCTGGGTCCGCCTCGGAGAAACGTCCCGAGCCTGTGGCAAGGTGACTTTGAGCCATAGCAGCCGTCCGGCGATCCTGACGACGCCGTCATTGGCTCTCCGGGTCGTGCAAAAAGTGTGCAGTTTTCGATTGCCATTGACATCTTGACCGATATTGCGTGCACCTCCCGTCTTCGACCCGCTCACATCAAAAAAATGGCGCACGAATCTTGGACCACACTGCTAGAATCGATTCGATGCGACGCACAGCCCAGATACCCGGTCTGTTCCACCATATGGCGGTTTCCTCCGCCAAATAGCATCCCTTCGTCCAACTTCACCCACTAATCGATAACTGCCTGAAGGAGGCCGCCTGTGGCCAAATCGATATTCATTGGCGTGGGATGGCCCTACGCAAATGGTCCGCTCCACGTTGGACACCTTGCGGGCGCCTATTTACCCGCGGACGTATTTGCCCGCTACCATCGGCTGAAGGGGAATCGGGTTCTTATGGTTTCCGGATCGGACTGTCACGGAACGCCGATTACCCTTCGGGCGGAAGACGAAGGCGTGACGCCGCAACACCTGATTGGGCGTTACCACCGGTCGTTTGTGAAGACGTTCTTGCGCTCGCAGATCTCATTTGACTGGTATACGCAAACCTTCTCGGCACACCACCATGCCGCCGCACAGGCGTTCTTTCTACGACTGCTGGAGCGCCGGCACTTATCGCGGCGGGTAGTGCGGGCGCCGTATTCCGCCTCGTTGGGCCGCTTTCTGCCAGACCGTTACGTTCAGGGAACGTGCGCTGCATGTGGATTCGATGCGGCGAGAGGAGACCAATGCGACAAATGTGGGCGGGTCCACGATGCGGAAGAACTGATCGATCCAATTTCCATGCTGGATCATGCCCCGATCGGGTTTCGCGAAACTGAACACTTCATGATCGGTCTGCCGGAGTTGGAAGGCGATCTCCTCGATTGGTTGGCTGCACATCCCTCAGCCGACTGGCGGCCGAACGTGCTGGCTTTTACCCGGAATTGGCTCAATCGAGGATTGAAAGATCGCGCAATAACCCGCGACATCGAGTGGGGCGTTCCGGTTCCCGTTCCTGACCGGAGTTTCAAGACGAAGCGGCTGTACGTCTGGTTCGACGCCGTCATCGGATATCTGTCAGCGTCGAAGGAGTGGGCGACGTTCCAATCGGATCCGGATTCCTGGCATCGATGGTGGGACACGGAAGCCGGGGACGTCCAAGCTTACTATTTCATCGGGAAGGACAATATCCCCTTCCACACGATTATTTGGCCCGCACTGCTTATCGCCCACGGGGGGCTGCATCTGCCCGACGGCGTTCCGGCAAACGAGTTTCTCAACCTGGAAGGACGGAAGATGAGCACGAGCCAGGGGTGGGCGCTCGGTCTTCCGGACATTGAGACGCGCTACGACCCCGACCAGTTGCGCTACTACCTGCTCGCAAACGCCCCGGAGACACGCGACGCGAACTGGTCATGGGAAGACTTCGTCCGGCGCAGCAACGATGAACTGGTTGCCGTGTTGGGAAACCTTGCAAATCGAGTGTTGGGGATTGCGTGGCGAAATTACGGTCGGGTCCCGCCCGCAGACAACCTCACCCAAGAGGACCGGAATCTGTTGGATCGGATCGATCGAACCTTTGAACGCGTGGGGGCCGCGATCGAAGCGCAGCGGATCAGAGAGGCACTGCGTGATGCAATGACCTTGGCCCACAATACGAACGCCTACCTTGCCCGCCAGGAGCCGTGGAAACTCTTGAAGTCGAATCCCGGCCGCGCCGCCGAGGTCATTTACTCGGCGCTCCAGGTAGTCGATAACCTCAGCGTACTTCTGTCGCCGTTTCTGCCCGAGAGTAGCGACCGGGCGCGACACTTCCTGGGCCACTCAGAGATGATCGCTGGATGTGGGACGGAGATACCCGTTAACGACGAACTGGGCGCACGTACCGTTCTTTCCGGCACATATGCCTCAGGGGCGCGTTGGAAGGCGACCCGCCTTCCGGTTGGCCAAGTGCTTCGAGAGCCCGGCCCACTATTCAAGAAGCTCGACCGAGCCACCGTTGTCGAGGAGGAGCTGGCACGACTGCGAGCAGCGCGGAGCCGTGACTAATGGGGTTGGCGAAGCGGGCGGCCAACGCACTCGTCCTTACCCGCGACGGGGATAACGATTGAGGCTGGACTGCCGCGGCGGGAACGCATCGAATGAACCTGTTTTTTGGGCGGCAGCGATCCACCTGAAGATCGGAATTTTTCTGTCGAACGAATGGGGAGACCCTCAGGGAGACGAAAGCGAGTCGTGGCCTGTTGACTGGAGCAGTGGAAGAATCGGTCGGTGCTCATGAGAGAATGACAAAGTGCCCGAGGCATTCGAGTATCGGCTTGAGTGGGACCCGATAAAGGCGAAAAAGAATGACCAACAACATGGCGTGACTTTCGAGCAGGCTTCAACAGTATTTCTCGATGTGAGCTTGTTGTCGCAAATTGATCAGGAACACGGGGATGAAGAAGAACGATGGGTAAGTCTTGGCTTGGATAAGTCGGGGCGGTTGCTGGTAGTCTGCCACACATATCGAAGCGTGGCCGAGCGGAGCGCAAATATCCGAATCGTCTCAGCACGCAAGGCGACTAGTCGCGAAACTCGGGATTACGAGAATCGAAGAACATGAAAAAAGAACACGATTTTTCGAAGGCCGAACGCGGGAAGTTTTACCGCAAAGGAGCAAAGCTGCACCTTCCAATCTACCTCGATGCGAGTCTCCAGGGTAAAGTCGAGAAGCTTGCGAAGCGAACTGGCCGAGATGTTGGAGATCTCGTCAATCAGATCGTTGAGAAGGAGGTACGGTTGATCGACGAGATCGAGTTCCAGGGCTAATGCCGGGCCGACACTCTCGGTTTGGAACTGCGCCGCGAAAACACGAGCAGGCGACCCAGTCTACGGAAACTGAAGGCTATCGGTCGGGTACGACTGGAAGATGGTAGCGTTCGCCCGGCTGAGCTACACGGGTTCGAGGCTCATGGAATCGGACGCAAGAAGATGCGAATAAAGCGATTCCTGGACTGAATATGGCCCAAGGTCCAAACAAGGAACGGCGATACGCGATCTGCATTGCGACCGATGACTCCTATCTGCTCACGCCGAAGAAAATCTACGAAGTCCTTCCTGACGCGTCAGCGGAAAAGTCAAACTACATCCGGATTGTCGATGACGAGGGAGAAGACTATCTGTATCCGGCGTCCTGCTTTGTTTTTGTAGATTTCCCCGATGCGGTGGAGAAAGTCCTGAGACGCGTTTCGTAATTTGCAAACGGCCGTACTGGATCGAAGAGCCTGCGTCTATTCGTTGCCTCACCGTTTTTCCATTTGGGCAGACCCGATCTCCCCTTTCAACAGGTCCCACTTGCCTCGAAGAGTCGAGTAGGCCTTGGGAGTCCCATCCCGAGTCTCTCCTGGAACCGTACGTGAGCGTTTCCACTCGACTCCAGCAACCGACGGTCGCGCTTCCGTGGGCGATACGAGAGATGGGACTGCCGACGCTGCCTGGCCGGCCGGCGTTTCCATCCGTTCAATTACCACGTGTCCAGCGTCAATAGCCGTTCGCGCCCCCCACCGCGGGAATTGCAAACGCCCTTTTCATGCACGAAAAAAGCGGAACACGCGTCCCATGCGCATTCCGCCTCTTTCCAGCTTCTTTCTACGACTACTTCTTGCCAAATAATGCCAAAGGCGGGATTCGGACCCTCCGGGTATCCTTTGCTATCATCAACTTACTGATTCCTCTCACACGCTCGTTCATCGGCAAGTCGAAACAGGATGACGCTTGGCTTGTCCAACACGCCCAAGGCAAGAATGTCGCCGAAATCGAGATCGAACGTCAGGACAACGCTGGAATCGACCCTTGCACGCCGCACGAGTTCGGAGTCGGCAGCCCGTTCCAAACCCAGCGTACGAATGTGTACGGCGTCATGACCGAGGTTCTTCAGAAAATCAACGGTCTTCGGAGAAATACCGGCATCCGCCAGGAATCGCACCAATCACGCACCAAGAGAATGAAGCTCGTCTTGAGCGAGAGCAGCAGCGTAGGCAAGCGCCTGTCGAACGTCTTCTTCGTCGAGGTCCGGCAAATCCTAGACGATCTCGGCCACCGTCATACCGTTGGCAACCAGATTAACGACATGCGACACGGAGATACGAAGACCGCGGATCGTGGCCCGTCCGCCAAGTACGTTCGGCTTGTGCGTAATGCGATCGAACATGTTTTTCACGATTTGCCTCGGACAGACGATTCTACTCCAGCCGACGATAAGAAGCATTGGAAGGCTCAACCGCGCCAGCAATTCTCATTTTAGGCGATTCAACTTTCTGTTCGCTCGATGTCGGATGCGTTGAGATGGACGGATGGTGCAGGCATGACGGAATCGGGCCGATGCGTGGTTGGCACGTGTCGGGTTTAGGGCACTTTTCCGCTGAAGCAGTTCCCGAACAAGCAGACCCCCTGTTACAAGACGGCCCCGGTATGGCCGCGTTGCTGACCCGTTCCGTCAGCCGCCGGATTGCGTTCGGTCTCAATGCCGGTTAAGGCGTTGCCCGAACGGGCGATTGGATTGACCCCGACAGCATCGATGCCATCCAGAGTCACCGCTGCGCGATGGTCTCCGGCTTCAGTGTCCACGCCGATGTCGCGGTGGAGGCTCGCGACCGGATGCGCCTGGAAAGGCTTCTGCGCTATGCGGCTCGCCCCGCGGTCGCCACGGACCGTTTGTCGGAACTCGCCGATGGCCGGCTCCACTACCGTCTGAAACGTCCATGGCGCGACGGAACCACTGCTGTCGTTTTCGAGCGTCAGGACTTCATTGCCAAACTTTCCGCCCTGGTTCCGGCGCCGCGCGTCCACCTGACCCGGTATCACGGCGTACTGGGTCCAGCCGCCGCCTGGAGATCGCTGATCGTTCCAGCCGGGCATGGCGACCGCAGGGAAACCGAAGCGGAACCGCAGCCCAAGCCTGATGTCCGACAGTCAGTCGCGCCGACAGCCGCGCCGGCTGTTGAGTCTGAACCGCGCACGGAGTCCCGGAGCGATCGCAACTACACCTGGGCGGAGCCAATGAAACGTGTCTTTCTGGTGGACGTTGTTCAGTGCGCGCATTGTGGCGGCGGAATGAAAATCCTTGCAGCGATTCGGCCGCCCACTCTTACGGCAAGCATTCTGGAATGTCTGGGCCTGCCTTCCCGCGCCCCACCCCTGGCGCCAGCCTCATCCGTATTCAACTGGCAGATGGACTCGTTCTGAACGCCACCGTCCGGACACGCAGGGACAAGTGTGCCTCCGCAAGGCCGAAATTCGAACAGAATCTGCAGCCTTCCCGAAAACTCCTGCCTTGAATCCCCCGCGCGCCGGCTTGCGGCTGGGCGCGGGTTGACATGACGCCTAAACGACGACATTGGCAGCGCTGCCGTATGCGTCAGACCCCGCTTATTTCGCTTATCCGCCACGATGCGAAACCTCAGCTCGTCGTTCTCTTGACTGTTGCGGCCCACAAGGACTTCGCGGCCGAGAATCTGGATCGACCGGCGGCGCGAAGACTGGGCGGACGCCCCTGTTTTCGGCCGCGCCACACCGTGCCCAGAGCCGGACCGCGGCTTGGCGTGGCTGCCGAACTCCGCGTTCCACGAATCCCAGTTGCCAATCGATCGAATCCGCTCAGCGTCTTGAGCGAGGTTCCCCTCGCGCGCCACGAGCGTTGCCAGCCCCTTCTCGACCATCTTCAAACCGCGTTCGGCCTTACGGTAGTGCTGGAACATCCGGTCGATATTTTCCCTCAGCGTCCGGGTCGGGTCCAGGCGGAGAGTCCGCTTCCTCGGCCTGTCACCGAAGTAGTCGGTCACGTCGACGGTTTCGTAGCAGCGGTTCATCGCCCAGCCGCTGGCGACGAGCATCTGGGCCTCGGCCTGGAAACCGAGGGCTTCTTCGAAACGTTGCTTCCGATCCACCAGCCGGTGCCTTTGTTCTCTGAGGCGCCTTGCGTGGCCGCGAAGTTTCTTGAGCACGGGCGACTTCACGCGTTCCAGAAGCAGACGCGACGCCAGCTCATCAAGAACGTGCCGCGCGGCCTCAACAATGCCGGAGTAGGTTTCGAAGCTGTGGGTTCTTCGGAACGACTCGAGTTCAATCGGGCTGATGACGGCCTTCCGCAAACCTTCGACGTCGTTGCGCTCGAGCAGGTAGGTCCGGGGTCTTTCCGAGTAAATCCAGGCTGTGCGGGAAGGCTGCCGTAGCTGCCCGATGACCCGCTGGATCTCCTCGGCAAGCCCACCGCCGGATATCGCCGTCCGGTAGGCAAGCTCGTCCGCCGGGAAGGGGGCCGACGCCGGCAAGCGCTTGCATGAGCCAGGCCTTCGGGTCTTGCTGAACGGCCGTTTCGTCAAGCCAGGTCTGATCCTCCAAGGCCACCTCCAGAGCGAACTTGCGGGTTGGCGGGTATCGATATTCTTCGTACAGGCCCCCGTTCCGCTCGGCGGTGGCGGATGAACACACAGCCAGAATCCGCCGCGTTCCATCCAACAGGAACAGATTCGGCGCATGGGTCAACAGTTCCGCAACCAGAACGACTCTTTCCAGTCCCTTCGTGGGCAGACGCGTCCGGAAAGTCACTTCGACGACGCGCTCGGACAATGGCTTCCGGATCTCCAGCAAATGGGCGGACATCGGATGCTTGCGCAAGACCATCGGGAAATCGGTCGTCACAGTTTCAACCGGGGGCCGGACCCCAGAGACGTAGATGGCCGGGCAGCGGGAGTCGAGCGAAAACTTCAGCGCCGGTACTTTCGAGCCGCGGGTCTGAAACATGAAGCCGTTTCGGTGGTGCTGCGTGATCCGGCCGACGCCAAGCCCCGGCGCGACCCGTCCCAGTTCTTGGATCAACGTCACCGGTGTCAGGTTTTCCACTGGAACTTGTTGTAGCGGACATGGGGATATTCGGCGCTGGAACCCGACCGCGGGCTGTACAATCGCGGCGTCCGGTAACCCTCGAGGGGGGGCGACGTATAAGATAGAGAAAACACGTCACGATCCCAGCTGAGTCCATTGCGCTCCCATCGTGTGGCCCGCGAAGCTGGAAACCCCGTGTAAGGAGTACTTTGTGCGAGCTATTGCATTGATTCTAGCCTTGACGGTTCCGGTGTTCGGGCAGCAAGGATCGCTCACAACGGAGAATCCGATGGCCCAGCTCAAGGACGAGCTCGGAGACGTCCTGGCCGAGGCGGGACTTCCGTTTACCGCGGAGCAGGACAGCTCCATCGTCCTGATGATGGAGGATCGCCGCCAGGCTTCGGAGGAGCTTTTTGGCGGTCTCCTCGACTTCAGCGCGGGCCCCACTCAGGGTCAGGACGCCGACCGGCTACGCTCGGCGATCGACTGGATGCAGAACGAGTTTCTCGTCCGGATCGAAGACTTCCTAACGGCCGAGCAATCCGCGGCCTGGAGCCGGTTTTTGGAGATCACCGGGTCTCAGGTAATGGGTTCTGAGGGATCCAGCCAGACCCAGTATGTGCGGATCAACAACAACGTGTTTACGGCCGAGTTCGATTCGTATAGCCGAGGCGGCTTTGGCGGTGGCGGCGGCAATCGGGGCGGTGGCGGCGGGCAGACCACTGAAGTCATCCAGCGGGGCGGCGTGGGCGAATTCCACGGAAGGGCCGAATACCTGATGAAAGACGAATCTCTCAACGCTGGCCGGAGATTCGCGAACAACAAGCCGCCCTACCAGGAGCGGCAGGCCAGCTTCATCCTGAGCGGTCCGGTCATCCCGGGGCGACTGACGACGGACTTCGAGTTCAGCCACAACAGGGCCGAGAACGTCGATGCGATCCGCGCCACCCTGCCGGACGGCGAGTTTTCGCTGGGCATCACCCGTCCCACGATCAACCGTCGGGCGGCAGTCGGGAATACCTACCAAGTTGCCGATGCGCATTCCCTCTCGCTCAATCTGGGATACGAGACCGATACGCGTGAAAACCAGGGAATCGGAGGATTCCGGCTGCCTGACCGGGCATACACCTCGAGCGGCCGTTTTTGGAACGTCGAGATCGCGCAGTTCTCGACTCTGGCTTCCCGGAGTATCTATGAAACGCGATTCAATCTGGGCAGCAGTCGCGACGAAACCGATCCGGTAAGCGAGGGCATTCGAATCAATGTGATCGACGCCTTCTCCCGTGGCGGCGCCCAGAACCGGGCCGAAAACACGAGCCGCAGCTACGAGTTCAGCAACCTGTATACGCGATTGGGTGAGAGACTGACCGTGAAGACCGGCGTTGAAGGCGCGTATCGGACGCGGCGCTCGTATTTTGAAGATAATTTTCTCGGTACGTTCGACTTCTCTAGCCTCGAGGCGTTCGAAATAGGGCTGCCGCTCAACTACCGCGTCACCCGCGGAGATCCGCTGATTGAAACCGACCAGTGGGAAGTCGGGTTCTTCTTCCAGAACGACTTCAGGATTACGCCGCAGTTGACGCTTCTCTACGGCGCGCGCTACGAGCTGCAGACCAACCTGGAGGACCACAACAACCTTGCTCCCCGGTTCGCGATCGCCTGGGCGATCGACCAGGCCAGCGTCATTCGGGCCGGCGCGGGGATCTTTCACCAGAGGATCGCTCTAGATCTGATCGAGGCGCAAGAACGCCTGGATGGGCGCCGACAGAGCGAGATTTTCATCAGCAATCCGTCCTATCCCGATCCGTTTGCATCCGTCGGCGAGGTGATCGAGACCAGGCCGTCGACGCGGGTTCTGGATCCAGATCTGGCGTCACCCTACAACTTCGTGGTGATGGGTTCGTTCGAGCGGACCTTTTCCAACAATATTTTTGTGCAAGCGCGGTACGATTTCAACCGTGAGGTGCATCGCCTGCGCTTCCGCAACATGAACGCGCCCATGGACATCACGGCGCCGGTTCCGGCATCGTGCAGGCCGGGACAGAGCGCCGAGACGTGCGTCCGGCCGCAACCCGACCAAGGCAATATCATCAATCTTGAATCCACCGGGCTGGAGTCACGTCACACCTTCCAACTGAACTTCCGGCAACGGTTCAGCATCTTCAATGTGACGGCTAACTACTCGCTGACGAAGGTCCACGCCGATGCCGTCCCCAGCAATATTCTCATCCGGGCCCGCGCCGTCGACAGTGGCTTTGGCGGGGGGGGTGCTGCGGGTGGTGGTGGCGGAGGGGGCGAGAACTTCGGTTATGGCCCCAGGGTTCTGCCCACGGATAATTACAACCTGAGCGTCGACTGGGCGCGGCTGACCTTCCCGACCCACCAGGTTGGCATGACCGTGAACGCGCAGCTGCCGTTGGGGGTCTTCTTGACCGGGGTCATGAGCGCTAACAGCAACCGGCGCTACACGATTACGACGGGGACGGACGACAACATGGACGGGGAAGTCAATGACCGTCCCGAGGGTGTCGTTCGAAACGGCGAACCGGCCCCAGGATCGCTTCGATTCGACTTCAACATCTCTAAAGCGTTCTTTTTCGGGAACGGCGGCAGCGGCGGCTCCCAAACGAACGTAAACCTTTTCGCCAACATGACCAACGCATTCAATCGGCCGAACTATAACGCGCCGTCCGGCGTGTTGACCTCGCCGAACTTCGGAAGGGTCACCAGCGCCGGCGCGCCGCGGGAGATCGAAGCCGGGCTTCGCTTTCAGTTCTGATCGACCAGCCTCGAAGATCGGGCGGGCGTTCGAGCGTGAAATTCGGCGATCGGCTCTCATCGGGAGCCCGTCGCTCGGGCGACGACCGCAAGACGCCGCGCAGCGGAATTGTCCTCTGTCCCAATTTCTTTTCCGTCATTTCGGGGCACCATCTAAGATCACCAGATCGCTACATCGAGGTGATCCCTTGAAGCCATTCATTGCAATAGTTTTATTGTCTGTCCCGATCTTTGGTTCTCCCCAGGACCCGACGTTGGGAGCCGAGAACCCATTGGCTCAACTCAAAGGCGAACTGGAAAACGTCTTGATCGATGCCGGACTTCCGTTCACCGAGGAACATTACGATGCGATAGTCCTCATGATGGAGGACCGCCGCCGGGCGTCAGAGGAGCTTTTCGGAGAACTCCTGAATTTCAGTGCGGGACCCACCCAAGGTCAGGATGCCGATCGGCTCAACTCGGCCATTGAGTGGATGCGGGGCGAGTTCCTCCTCCGGCTCGAAGACTACTCGACTGAGGAGCAGAATGTGACCTGGAGCCTGCACCGGGAAACATCGGACACCGGAATCCTTGCGACCTCCGAGGCCGCGCGCCGGCTTGCGGCTTGGCGCGGGTTGACATGACGCCCATACGACGACATTGGCAGCGCTGCCGTATGCGTCAGACCCCGCTTATTTCGCTTGTCCGCGAATCAGTTCAACGCCCGAACGGCTGCGAAATCATAATGATATCGGTGCCGCCGGTGTTCATCTTTGGCAGTTCCCATTTGACCGATGCTCGGGGAAAGCCCACCATGGCGCCTACTCCAGAAACCGTGATGGTTAACTCACGCATTTCGCCAGGTCCCAGTCTCGGGATGTTGAAAACTGCCGAGTTAGTATTCGAGAGCAGATCTCGCTGCTTTCCGACGAATCCTCCGCCGGTTGTAGCCTCGACGACAATCGTTTCTTCCTCGGGATCACGCGCGCGTAGTACGGGCAGCACCACACTGATATGCTCCGCCACCAGTCCATTGCCGGGTACGCCGGTATTCCTGATCGTGATCGTATATTGGATCCCTTGATCGGTAAAAACGCCTTCACCGATGCTCGCGCCCATCGGCACTCGAGGGCCCTGTTCCTCCATCATGAAATTCCAGATCTCCCGCAGCGTCTCCTCTGAAACCTGGTCTCTCCTGTAATTTCCCATCCGAAGGTGGCTCGAGTTGGCGAAGTCCGGTGATGTCGTGTGCGAATAGACCTCTCTTTGCAACCATTCGAAGTCAGCGTCGGGGCCAAGCGCTCCCATATCTCTGCGCGGATTGTGGGCCCATGCGGCATGGCATTGCCCGCAGCCGGCCTCAATATAGGTCTGTTGCGCGGTGGTGTAGCTCGGAAGAATCGGAGTGCGCCAGTTGGGCCGTGGGCCGGTATATTCGGGCAGACTCCTCAGGTAAGCCGCAATCTGAAATATCTCCTGGTCCGACAGATTCTTATCTGCGGTGAATCCCGGCATCGTCATTCCCGCTCCCTCGCGAGTAGTGCGGAGAAACTGCTCGTTTGTCAATTGATGTCCTGCCAAAGCGCTGGCGAATCCACCTTCTCCATTGACTCCGTGGCAGTTCTTGCAATCGTTCTCGTTGGTGAAATAGCCGGTCCAGATCCGTCTGCCCTGCCGAATATCCTCGGCGGAGGGCGCTTGACCGTAAGCTGGAATGAAGAGCAACAAGAGCAAAACTGGAAGCATCGGCTTCATGGGGGTTCCTCCTTTCAAGCGCGTATCGTACAAGGACGACAAGATCGCCTCAATGTGCCGGTAGCATATGATCTGTCCGGTGATTGTAGCAAGTGAAGTGTCCAGTCCTGAAAGAGCCGGGAATCTGAATCGTTCCCGGCGACGACCACCGAACCTGAGACCTTCCGGCCGAGTTCTGGCCGGTCCGGGCTATCTGCCGATGCGTCCATCTCCACGATGGCTTCGATCAATGGCGCGCCAACCTCCGGGTGCTGCCGGTGACCGGGGTCAAGACCGGTCTACCCTCGCGTCCACCGCCTGTTGCCGCCTCCTCCATGCATCCTACTCCGTTGGAGTTGGTTCTGAACACCGCTCGGAAGCCGACATTGGCAGCGCTGCCGTATGCGTCAGACCCCGTTTATTTCGCATTTCCGCCCGTCATGGCTTTGGAGAATAATCTCTTGACGCTCTCAATCTCGCAGATCGATGATAGGCCCTCAAGCGTAGACACTCTGGAGAATTCAATGGAAACGAATGGAATGGTAGTGATGATCACGTGTCTCGTCGGATCGGCTTTCGCTCTTGGTCAGGCCGGGGCGCCGCAAGGACCAGCTCCGGAGTATCCAACACCCATGACTGCCATACCGGGTGTCGTTTCAGCCGACGCAAGAATGGAGCGTATCTGGACCGGACAACTGTCCGCGGACGGCGTCATCGGTGATGCGGACGGCACGGTCCTGTTGATCGAGCCCAAAGCCCATCGCGTCAACCGCATGACTACTGATGGAAGCCTCACCCTGTGGCTCGAGGACACGAACGAGGTCGGGGGCATCGCGATCGATCCCAACGGACGCTATATCTCCGTGGAGAGGGATGTTCCGGGCGTGCGCGTTCTTTATCCGGAACGCCGGGTCCTGGCGGACACGTTCGAAGGCGAGCCCATTGGGCGGCTGGCGGACATCGTTGCCGATTCCAAAGGGGGCGTCTACATTACCGAACTCCCCACAAGTTCAGTGCTCTACCTGAACCCGCAAGGGCAGCTTTCCCGCGTGGGCCCGGACATTCCGGGTGCCAATGGAATCATGCTCAGTCCGGATGAGCGAACGCTTTACGTCACCAATAGGGAGGCCGGCATCCTGGCTTTCGACGTCCAACCGGACGGGAGCATCCGAAACCGACGCGCATTCGCTCAACCCGAAGGCGGTCAGGATGGACTGGCCATTGACGCGGCCGGCCGTCTGTACATCGCCAGCGACATCGGCGTCCAGGCGTACACTCCGGAGGGGCGGCACCTCGGCCTGATTCCGGCGCCACGAGACGTGACGAGCATCGCCTTTGCTGGACCCGACAAGAAAACCCTCTACCTGATCGGGCGTGGGCACGACGGTCCCGGCGGCGGCGAAGCGGACGCCAGGTCGTTATACAAGATTCCGATGATTGCCGAAGGCTTCAAGGGACGCGCGAAATAACGTCTACCGTTTTGATACACGAAAAAAGCGGAACACGCGTCCCATGCGCATTCCGCTACCTTCTAGCTTCTTTCTACCCAATGATGCCGAAGGCGGGATTCGAACCCGCACACCTCGCGGCGCCACCCCCTCAAGATGGTGTGTCTGCCAGTTCCACCACTTCGGCGAAGCTTGCTTCAACGTCTAGTTTTCAGGTGCGGCCTCACCGGCCGGCGCCAGACCGCCGCCGACGCCTTCGGGCGCCAATTCCACATCGCCGCCCGTGAGCGGTTCGTCCAGGGGAATCGCCGGAATGGCCAGCGCGTCTTCGTCGATGACCGAATTCACGCCGGGCCGCGAGATTATGATCGTGAGAGTCAACGAAGTGAGCATGAACATCACGGCGGCAACCGTCGTCAGTTTCGTCAGCATCGTGGCGCCGCCGCGCGCTCCGAATGTGGCCTGCGTTCCGCCGCCGCCAAACGCACTGCCGATATCCTGTCCCTTACCCTGCTGGAGCAAGACCACCAGGATCAGAAAGAACGACACGATCACATGAACCACTGTCAAGAAACTAATCATATGAATTAATCCTGACCCGCGTTTCTGACGATAGCTTCGAACGAGTTCGGTTTCAGACTCGCACCTCCAACCAAGCCACCGTCGATATCCGGTTGAGCCATCAATTCGGCAACGTTATCCGGCTTGACACTGCCGCCGTAGAGGATCCGGAGTCCGTCAGCTTCTCCCGCTCCAAACGCGCTCGATACATAATCCCGAATCGTGCGGTGCATGGCTTCGGCAATGTCCGGCGTGGCAGTGCGTCCGGTGCCGATGGCCCATACGGGTTCGTAAGCGACAATGATATTGGAAAGCCCCGAACCAGTCAATTCAGCCAAACTACCCTTAAGTTGTTTTCGGACCACGGCTTCCGCGTTGCCGCTCTCCCGTTCTTCGAGCGTTTCTCCCACGCACACTATGGCCTTCAACCGTGCCTCCAGAACCGCCCGGGTTTTCCGGGATACGGTTTCGTCGGTTTCTCCAAAAAGTTGGCGACGCTCCGAATGCCCGACGATCGAGTACGCGCAACCCACCTCGGCAAGCATCGGCGCCGAGACTTCGCCCGTAAAAGCCCCTTCGGACTCCCAGTAGACATCCTGAGCCGCGATGGCGACGTTGCTGCCCCGGGCTGCATCGACCGCCGACGCCAGCGACGTGAACGGGGGCGCGATCGCCATGTCGCAATGATCCACGTCGGCAATGGCCGGAACAAGCGCGTCGAAGAAGTCACGCGTCGCGGCCTGCGTCTTGAACAGCTTCCAGTTACCGGCAATGAGGGGTCGTCGCATGGTCATCCTCTCAGTTCTTGTCCGTCAGTGCTTCAACGCCGGGCAGCAGCCGCCCTGAAAGGAACTCGAGCGCCGCGCCCCCACCGGTCGATATGTGACCGATCCTGTCGGCAAGTCCGGACTCATTCACGGCCGCGGCCGAATCCCCTCCCCCGACAATAGAGAAAGCGCTCGATGACGCCACCGATCGAGCCACCGCGAACGTCCCTTCGGCAAACCTCGGGTTTTCAAACACGCCCATCGGACCGTTCCACACCAGGGTCGCCGCCGTGGCTATGACATCGCTGTAGGCCCGGACCGTTTGCGGACCGATGTCCAGCCCTATTTCCTGGGCCGCTGTTTCCCCGATCGAAGCCGTCCTCATGGCATCGCCATCGAAGGTGGCGGCAACAATGTGGTCTTCGGGCAGCCGGATTCGCCGACCGCCGCGCCGTGCCGTCTCCAGCAAATCGCGGGCAAGCGGCACACGGTCCTCTTCGACCAGTGACTTGCCGGTCTCGACGCCCTCGGCCCGCAGAAACGTATACGCCATGGCGCCGCCGATCAGGATGTCGTCGGCAATGTTCAGAAAATTCTCGATGAGTTCGATCTTTCCCGAGATCTTGGCGCCGCCGACGATCGACACATACGGCCGTTGGGCGCCTTCGAGCGCCCGACCCAGCGACTTCAGTTCCTTATGCATCAGAAATCCGGCGGCCGATTGCTCGACGCGCGCGGGAACACCCGCCGTCGAAGCATGCGCGCGATGCGCCGCCCCAAAAGCGTCATTCACGTAAACGTCGCACAAACGGGCCAGCGCTTCGGCGAAATCCGGATCGTTCGCTTCTTCTTCAGCGTGAAAACGCAGGTTTTCAAGCAGCAGAACCTCACCGGCCTTCAGTCGGGCGACGGCTTCGGCCGCCTCGGGTCCAACGCAATCTCGAGCGAAAGCGATGTCCATACCCAACATCTCCGCCAGGCGGTCCCCGACCGGTTCGAGGCTGAATTCCGGATTGGGCCGACCCCCTGGCCGTCCCATGTGGGACGCGAGTATCAGTTTTCCGCCCGCATCGGCGACGTGCCGTATCGAGGCCAGAGTCGCACCGATCCTGGAGTCATCGCCAATCCTGCCACCGGCCATCGGAACGTTGAAGTCGACACGCATCAGGACTCGGCGCCCGGACAGGGCGAGATCGGCTAAGGACAGTTTGTTCATCGACGCCTGGGCAAATGAAACCGGATCGGAGATTGGCGGTGCAGGCGGGCGGGTAACCGCCCGTCAATGTTCAGTTTGTCGTCCAGCTTACCGGGCCACGATCCTGACAAGATCCCGTAAGCGGTTGCTGAAACCCCATTCGTTGTCATACCAGGAGAAGACCTTCAACAAGTTATCTCCCAGCCCCTTGGTCAGGGGGCCGTCGACGATCGACGAGTGCGGGTTCCGCATGAAGTCAATCGAGACCAGCGGCGCAGTCGAATATTCGAGCACGCCCTTCAACGGCCCGGCGGCGGCTTCCCGCAGCGCTTCGTTCGCGGACTCCGCGGTGACCTGTTTCGTAGTCCGCACCGTGAGGTCCACGAGCGACACGTTGGATGTGGGTACGCGGATCGCAATACCGTCCAGCCTTCCAAGCAACTCCGGCAGCACCAGTCCGATCGCCTTGGCAGCGCCCGTCGAGGTCGGGATCATCGACAACCCGGCGGCGCGCGCGCGGCGCAGATCCGGGTGCGGCAGGTCCAGCAGCTTCTGGTCGTTCGTATAGGAATGGACGGTGGTCATCAGCCCGTGCTCGATTCCAAACGATTCGTGAAGCACCTTGGCCACCGGCGAAAGGCAATTGGTGGTGCACGACGCGTTCGAAACGATGTGGTGTTGCGACGCGTCGTACTTGTCGTCGTTCACTCCGACGCAGATGGTAATGTCTTCGCCCTTTGCCGGCGCCGAGATGATGACTTTCCGAACACTGCCGCGCATGTGCTTGCCGGCCGCTTCCGCATTCGTAAATAGCCCGGTGGATTCGAGCACCAGATCGACGCCCAGCCCCGGCCAGTCGATCCGGGCGGGATCCCGTTCGCTGAAAACCTTGATGGACTTCCCGTCTACCGACAGCCCGTCATCGGTCGCGGCGACATCCGCGTCGAGATTGCCAAGTACCGAGTCGTACTTGAGCAGATGAGCCAGCGTTGCGGGGTCGGTCAGATCGTTCACGCCAACGATTTCAATATCGGCATCGTCCCGGCACACCCTGTAGAAGTTCCTGCCGATACGACCGAAACCGTTGATACCTATCTTGATTGCCATGCGAATCTCCTGGAAATATGAGGTCACGGAGCGGACACGAGATGCCCGAACAAACCATTAATAGTAACAGATTCATGGCATGTCCTGTTCGGCCCCGAATTTCGCCCGGAGTCCCTGAATTCTTCTCATATACTCGTCTCGATGTACGTGCTCTACACGGCGGCGCTTGCGGTCGGGCTTGTTTTGACGTTCCCGTACTATCTGATCCGTTTTCGCAAGTACATGCCCACGATCGGAGAACGGCTCGGCTTCATCGCGCCTGAAGACGGAGAATCGGCGATCTGGATCCACGCCGTCTCGGTGGGTGAAGTCAAAGCGATCGATGGCTTGATCGCCGGAATGAGGCGCGCGTTCCCGCAAAGCCGTCTCATCGTGTCGACGACGACGCCGACCGGACGCGCGCTGGCTCTGGAACGTGGCGACGTGGACCGCGTCATTTATTTTCCTCTCGACCTTCCCGGAACCGTTCGCCGCAGCCTCGACCGTATTCGTCCCGAACTGGTCGTCGTGGCTGAAACGGAAATATGGCCCAACTTTCTTCGCCGATGTTCCCGGCAGGGCGTCCCGGTCTTCATGGTCAACGGCAGGATTTCGGATAAATCGTACCGGCGGTACAAGCTGGGATCCCGTTGGCTGGGGCGCGTCCTCGAGGGTTACCGAATGCTGGGAATGCAATCGAACCTGGACGCCGAGAGGATCCGCGGGCTGGGAGCGCCCCGGGACCGCACGGTCGTGTTCGGCAACCTCAAGTACGACGCACCCACGTTCACGCCACGCCTGGATGCGACTCTCAATGACAGACTGTCACGGATGCAACCGCTGCTGGTGGCCGCCAGCACCGCGTCCGGCGAGGAACCGCTGGTCCTGGAAGCCTATCGGCGCCTCCGCGGAAAGCATCCGGCGCTCAAGTTGTTGATCGCGCCTCGACGGCCCGAGCGGTTCGACGAGGTGGAAGACGCGATTCAAGCAGCCGGATTCAGCCTCGTGCGCCGATCCAGGCTCTCGTCGAACGATGCCGCGGACGTGCTGCTTCTGGATTCCATTGGAGAACTCACGGCCGTCTTCGAACACGCGGCGGTGGTTTTCATGGGAGGGACCCTGGTCTCGCGCGGCGGCCATAACATCCTGGAACCGGCCCGGTTTCAAAAGCCCGTCGTCTTCGGTCCGCACATGGAAAACTTCCGCGACATGGCCAGGACCTTTCTGGATGCCGAAGCGGCAATCGAGGTCCGCGACGCCGGGGAATTCGCGCGTCGGGTCAGCCACATCCTGAGCGATCCGGCTCTCGCGGCCGAAGTCGGGCGGAAGGCGGCAGCCGTTGCGGAGCGTAACGCCGGCGCCACCGGCCGGGCGCTGGCCGCCATTCGTGCGGCCATGAACGGAGAGACGGCATGAGCCGGCTGTTCGGCGCGCTGGTGGCGGCTCGGACACGCCTCTACGACAATGGAATCCTGCCGATACGCCGTTTGAATCACCCCGTCGTCAGCGTGGGAAATCTCACTACAGGAGGCACGGGAAAAACACCGCTCGTCATCGAACTCGCAACACAGTTCCGGGACAAGGGCTATCGACCGGTCATTCTTTCGAGAGGCTATCGCCGGAAGAGCCGCGGGGTGGTTGTCGTCAGCAGAGGCCGCGGACCCGAGATCGACTGGACACAGTCGGGAGACGAACCGCAACTGATGGCGGTCCGCCTCCCCGGTGTGGCTGTGGTTGTCGGCAACAGCCGTCTCCACGCGGGCAAAAAGGCCGAAGAGGAAAACCTGGGGAACCTGTTCCTGCTCGACGACGGGTTCCAGCACCGTCGACTCCATCGCGATGTCGACATCGTCGCGATCGACCCAAATGAATGGGCGCGCGAAGCTCGACTGCTGCCCGGCGGGCCATGGCGTGAGCCGAAGAGCGCGATCGAACGCGCTCACGCGGCCTGTGTCCAGGCCGGACCCGGTTTGGGCGCGTTCGAGCCGGACATTCCCGTTTTCGAGGTTGAGACGATCGTCGACGGCCTCAGCCGAAACGGGCGGATCGTACCGGTCGAATCCCTGAAGCACACGCCGGTGACAGCGTTCGCCGGTATCGCCAAGCCCGAACGCTTCTTCAATCTGCTCGAAACCGAGGGGCTCAACGTCGCATCGCGGGTGGCCTTCCCCGACCATCATGCGTTCCGTTCCAGCGACCTCCAGCGCCTTGCGGGTCCGATGCTGGTCACCACCGAAAAGGACGCGATGCGGCTGCCCGGCGGCGATTTCTACTTCCTGCGGATATCTGCTAACATTAAGCGTTTCAATGAGCTACATGATCTGATCCGCGAACGAATCGAACGTGACGATGCCTGAAAAGATCGTGATCCGCGGCCCAAACTGGGTGGGCGACGCGGTGCTTTCGGTTCCGGCCATGAAGGCCGTCCGCGAGCGCTTTCCCAACGCCGAAATCACGCTGCTGGTGCGGCCCTGGGTCGCCGGTCTGTTCCGTAGGGCGCCATTCATCGATAATGTGTGGACCCGGCCCGGACCGGGCTTCACTCGATGGATCGACACGGCCCGCGAGATGCGCCGTCGTCGTTTCGATCTGGCGCTGCTGTTTCCGAATTCCTTTGAATCCGCATTGACCGCGTTCGCTGGAGGAATACCGTCGCGCATCGGATATGCCACCGACTCGCGAAGCTGGCTGCTGAGCCAATCGGTTCGGGTGCCCCGGGACAAGGGTCACCAAGTGGATTACTACCTGGGGCTTCTCGAAGATGCGTTCGGCCCCGGACCCCGGCCCGACATTCGGATCGCGGCAACTCCGGACGAAATTGCCAACGCGCACCGGCTGTTGGCCAGCCACGACATGGATCCATCCGCCGGCATTCTCGCCCTCAACCCCGGTGCGGCTTTCGGTTCCGCGAAACGATGGTTCGAAGACCGCTTCGCCGAGGTTGCGGACCGCCTTGGCGAAGAATTGAACCTGCAGGTCGTGATGGTCGGGTCGGCGAACGAAATCGAAATCGCGGCCAGGATTCAGGCGGCAATGAAACGGCCGTCCGCGATCCTCTGCGGGGCTACCGATCTGGAAACGCTTCTGGGAGTTCTCGCCGGAGCTTCGATGGTGGTCACGAATGACTCGGGACCCATGCATATGGCGGCCGCGCTCGGCGTTCCTACGGTCGCGGTCTTTGGGTCGACCGACGCGTCGGTGACCAGCCCGGTGGGGGCCCGGACACGCCTCGTGCGCCACGATGTGGCGTGCAGTCCCTGCCTGCTGCGCGAATGCCCGATCGACCACCGGTGCATGGATGCCGTCACCGTGGATGAAGTGGTGTCCGCCGCGCACGAGATCGTTCGAACCACACCGGCGGGACAATGACCGGAAAAATGCCGAAGACCGCGGCGGGACCGAGGAGCGCCGTCTTTCTCGACCGGGACGGTACGGTGTCGGAAGAAGTGGGGTACCTGTACGACAGTTCCATGTATCGCATCTTTCCCTGGACCGGGCCGGCAATACAACGGCTCAACGCGAAGGGTTTCAGGGTGATTTTGGCAACCAACCAGTCGGGTATCGAGCGCGGTTACTTCACTGAAGACATGGTCCACCGGGCCCACCGCAAACTGTCGGACGAAATAGGCCGTTCCGGTGCGCGCCTGGATGCCGCGTACTTCTGCCCGCACACCCCGGATTCGTGCCGGGATTGCCGAAAACCCCACCCGGGAATGTTATATCGTGCCCGGGACGAAATGGCTGTCGATCTCAAGAAGTCCTATATGGTCGGAGACCGCCAGACCGATGTGGAGGCGGGCAAGGCGGCTGGAACACGGACCATTCTCGTCATGACGGGAGATGGCCGGAACCAACGCGATCGATACCGCGATTCCGAGGTCCAGCCCGATTACTTCGCGAATACGCTCAGCGATGCCGTCGACTGGATACTGGAGGACGTGGATTCGGCTGAAAGACAGCAGGAATCTCGACCCGGCCAATGAACCTTTCCTCGCTCATTCGGGACTTCACGGGGCGCAACGTCGTCGTGCTCGGCGACCTTGTGGCCGATGTGTTCGTGTACGGTGAGATTTCCCGCATTTCTCGGGAGGCTCCCGTGATGATCCTGTCGCATCGGGACACGCAGATCGTCCCCGGCGGGGCCGCGAACGCGGTCCATAACCTCTGGGCGCTCGGAGCCCGTCCGGTGCCGGTGGGGCTGGTCGGGAACGATGACGAAGGCCGACGGTTGGTTGAATTTTTCGATTCGCATGGCATCGACACCTCGGGGATTCAACAAATTGGATCGTATTCCACGCCAACCAAGACACGGATACTGGCCGGCGCCTCCCACGCCAATCGCCAGCAGGTTCTTCGGATTGACCGCGGAAATCCCGTCGATGTTTCCAACCGCGCAACCGTCGGCAAGGCCATCCAACGGTCTCTGGACGCGAAGCTCGATCGGGCGGACGCAGTGTTGATCTCCGACTATGGGTATGGGGCCGTCCCGCCCGTGTTGCCGGTGGAGCTTTCCAGAGCCCAGGTTCCGGTCACCCTCGATTCGCGATTTCGCATCAACGACTACCCCGGCCTGACCGCGGCCACCCCCAATGAACCCGAAGTTGAAGCGGCCCTGGATCTCATAATCGACGACGACCCATTGAAGCTCGAAAACGCGGGCCGAATACTGCTTCGCCGCCTGAAACATAACGCGCTCCTGATTACGAGAGGGCGCCACGGAATGGCATTATTCGAACCCGGAAACGAGACGACCCACATCCCCATTCACGGAAGCGATGAGGTGGCCGATGTGACCGGCGCGGGCGATACGGTGATATCGGTCTTCACGCTCGCTCTCGCCGCGGGCAGCAGTTTCAAGGATGCCGCGCGGCTCGCAAATTATGCCGGAGGGCTCGCCGTCATGAAACATGGGACCCAGCCGGTCACGCAAGCCGAACTCGCGGCCGCGGTAGGCGCGGATCAGTCGTGATAAAGCCGGCTTCCCTCGAAGACATTATTCCCCTCGTCGCCGGCCGCCGCGTGGTGCTTGCCAACGGATGCTTCGATATCCTGCACGTCGGTCACGTCCGCTACCTGGAGGCGGCCCGTCAACTGGGCGACGTCCTGGTTGTCGCGATCAACAATGACGAATCGGCCCGCCGCCTCAAAGGGAACGGCCGTCCCATCATGAACATTGAAGAACGTTGCCTTTTGGTGTCGGCACTGGAATGCGTGGACTACGTCGTCTCGTTCTCCGAACCCGACGTCGGGCGAGTGATCGAAGTCCTCAAACCGGCGGTACAGGCAAAGGGCACCGATTACACGGAAGACAACGTACCCGAGGGCGATCGGGTTCGAGCTTACGGGGGGGAGGTCCGGATCGCGGGCGATCCCAAGGACCATTCGACACGGGACATTCTTTCCCGCATTCTGGAACTCTCGGAACGAAAATAGCAGTGGATGCCAAAACCCTGGGCGCGACCCCGCGGGGTTCTGGCACGGGCTCCTCGGTGGCGTGGGTGCCGAGTGACCGGAATGTGGTAAGTTCGGGGTGCGATGAACCGCGCGCATGCGAATATGCCAAGTCCCAGGCGGATCCTCGTCATCAAATTCGGATCCCTGGGAGACATCGTCCACTGCCTTCCCTCGGTCCGTCAGCTTCTGGAAAGGTTTCCCGAGGCCGAAATCGACTGGCTGATCGAAGGCAAGAACAGGACGGTCGTCGAAATGAGCGGCCTCGGCGTTCGCCTCGTTCCGATCGACACGTATCACTGGCGGTACAGTCCGGGCATCGGGAGCGCCAGGGAAATCCTGGAATTCATTTGGGCGCTGCGAACCGACGGTTACGACTGCACCATCGATTTCCAGGGTCTGCTGAAATCCGCCTTTGTCGGGTACCTGTCGGCGGCACCGGTCCGGATCGGTTGGGAGCGGGACTTTCTGAAAGAATCCACCAGCCGTTTTTTCTATACCGAAGTCGTCAAACCACGGCGCGTCCACATCATCGACCAGCAAATGGAACTGCTCAAACCGCTGGGCATCGAACCCAACTGGGACACCCTCGCCGAAATCGAGGCGCCAGCGACCGCGAGAGCCAGCATTGAGCGCAAGATCGGCGACAAGCGTGGCTTCGTTCTCATTAATCCCGGCGGCAACTGGGAGACCAAGCGATGGGAACCGTCCCGGTTCGGCGCGCTCGCCCGGCGCCTCATGGATGACGGTCTCGATGTGGCGGTGACCTGGGGTCCCGGAGAAGAAGACGCCGCCAGAACGATTCGCGAGATCGCCGGCGACGATCTCCTGATGGTCGACTCGACGCTTCCCGAACTGGTTGCGCTCTGCGAGCGGTCCCGTCTTTTCGTCGGCGGCGATACCGGCCCGATGCACTTTGCGGCTGCGACGGGAACGCCGATCGTTTCGCTTTTCGGACCGACGTCGAGCGACCGAAACGGGCCGTTCCAACGTGAAGACGTGGTGGTCGAGTTGCGGATGCCCTGCCGCCCCTGCTATGAACGCGACGCCTGTCCGCTGGAACACCTGGACTGCATGGGAAACATCACTGTCGATATGGTTCACGAGGCCTGCCGCAAACGATTGGCTTTCGAGGCGTCCGCCCGCCGCAACTATTGAGACATGACCCTTTCCCGCATACGCGTCCCGCTCGGGTTCGCCGTCGGGGCCCTGGTCCTGTACCTGTCCACACCCGCGCTGAAACTGATCGTTGCCGGAATACCTCTGGCTCTGTTCGGACTGCTTTGGCGCGCAACCGCGGCCGGAGTCATCCGCAAGGATCGTAACCTCGCCACGGACGGGCCCTATCGCTTCACCCGCAACCCCCTGTATTTCGGCAGTTTCCTGCTGGCTCTGGGGGTCTCGGTCATGAGCGGCAACCTGGTCTGCGCGCTATTGATCCTGGTTCCGTTCGGGCTGGTCTATCCCGGCGTCATGAGGCGGGAAGAATCGCACTTGTCTCGCTTGTTCGGCGAAGAATACGAACGGTTCAGGCGGAGCGTGCCCGTCTTTTTCCCGCGCCGGATTGGATCCGAAATGCTCGATTCCTTTTCGTTCGAACGGTATCGAACCAACGGCGAGTACAACGCCGGAATCGGACTCCTCGCCACGGTTATCGTGCTGGTACTCAAGGCCCTGGCGTGACCATTAACAGGTTGCTTTAACCTACGTCGGAACATATACTTCCGAATTGGACCGAAGAGTGGGCGTTTCGCCCACTTTTTTGTTGTGGGGCTTTTTTGTGGGAGTCGAACTGGATCGAATACGCAAGGTTATCGAGGATGTCGTCGAATCCGAGGCCTATGAACTCGTAGACCTGGAGTTGAAGGGCGCCGGCAAACACCGCGTCCTCAGAATCTTCATCGACCGTGAAAATGGCATATCGCACGAGGATTGCAAGTTGATCAGCGAGCAGGTGGGAACGGTTCTGGATGTCGAGGATCCGATTCCGTTTGCCTATACGCTGGAAGTTTCCTCGCCGGGCCTGGATCGCAAGTTGGTGAAGAGGAGCGATTTCACTCGCTTCAAGGGACACCTCGCAAAAATCCAGACCAGGGTGCCGCTTCACAACCAGAAGGTTTTCAGGGGCCGGATCGAGGGTCTGACCGATGATCGGATCCAGTTGGTTTCACCGAACGGCAACGTCATTGAGATACCGGTGGACGTCATTCGGGAGACTCGGTTGGAAATCGACTGGGAAATGGAAAAATCCCGGAGTTCAAGGAGTCGATAGCGATGTCTTCGAATCTGCTGTTTCAGACAATCGACCAGATCAGCCGAGAGAAAGGGATCGACGCCCAGATCGTTATCGATGCGATTGAGGATGCCATCGTTGTCGCCTCGCGCAAGTACTTCAAGACCAACGAAGAACTCCGCTCCCGCCTCAACCCCGAGAACGGGGAGATCGAAGTGTTCGCGGTACGCAAAGTGGTCGACACCGTTGAAGACGACACGTTGGAGATTTCTCTGCAGGAAGCACAGTCCCTGAAGGACAACGCGCAGGTCGACGACGAACTGGAGTTCCAGAAACCGACCGATGGCCTTGGCCGAATCGCGGCGCAAATGGCCAAGCAGGTGATCTTTCAGAAGGTTCGCGAAGCCGAACGGGAAAGTGTGTACCAGGAATACCACGAGCACGTCGGCGAAATCGTCAACTGTGTGGTCAAGCGGTTCGAGAGCGGCGACATCATCGTCGAGATCGGAAAAACCGAAGGCCGGTTGCCGCGCCGCGAACAATCCCGGCTGGAAAACTACGCCCCGGGCGAACGGATGCGTGTAGTGATCATCCGGGTCGAAAAGACGACTCGTGGACCCCAGATCATCGTATCCAGGGGCGATGCCAGTCTGGTCCAGCATCTTTTCCAGACAGAAGTGCCCGAGATCTACGACGGCACTGTCCAGATCCGCAGCATTGCGCGCGAATCCGGAGAACGAACCAAGATCGCCGTGGCTTCACGAGAAAGAGACGTCGACCCGGTCGGGGCCTGTGTTGGCATGAAGGGCAGCCGGGTCCAGTCCATCATCCGCGAACTGCGGGGAGAAAAGATCGACATCATCCAGTGGTCCGATGACATCGTCACGTTCGCGACCAACGCGATCAGCCCGGCCCAGGTCAGCCGGGTTTCGATTCTGGATACACCGGCGTCCGAATACGAAACGATGGATGGCGAAGACGCGGAGCCGTCTGAACGCGTCATGGAAATCATCGTTGAAGAGAGTCAGCTATCGCTGGCTATCGGCAAGAAGGGACAGAACGTCCGCCTCGCGTCCAAACTTATCGGCTGGCGAATCGACATCAAGAGCGATGAAGAAAAACGGGCCGAGATCGAAGACGAGATCGAGAGAATGCAGGCGGCGACGCCTCTGGAATCCATCACGGGCCTGACCCCCGGGATCATCGCCAAGCTGAATTCCGCGGACATCACCACGGTGGAGCAAGTGGCCAATCTCTCCCCGGAGGATCTGGAGGCGTTACCGGGCATCGGCGGAAAGACCATCGACAAGATCCGTGACGAGCTGTCGGAGTACTACGCCGCGATGCCGACCTACCAGGACGACCTGGAACGATCGACGCAGGAACGGATGTTCTCGAAAGACGAAGACGTGGTCGAAGACGACAGTGTGGTCGAGGACGACAGCGCGGCCGAAGAGCCCGTCGAGGCATCATCCGATGAAACCGGACCCGCGGGTGAAGCCGAGGTTTCGGCAAGCGGCGATGGCACCGAAAACGCCGCGGATGCTTCCGCCGAAGCGGCAAACGCGGAAGACGAAGACGAGGTGAAAAACACCAATGCGTAACAGCGGCTCCGGTTGAGTTTCCGGACCGCCCCGCATGTTATTCTGTTGGTTTACATTGCTCTCATGAGCACTGCCGAAGGGGAAAACGTAGTCCGATGCCAAAGATGCGCGTCTACCAGCTAGCGCGGGAGTTGAACCGTGACAATAGCGAAGTGATTCGAGAGTTACAGCACCTTGGCGCCCCGGTGACCTCGCACTCGAACACTGTGGAAGACCGCATGGCCAAACATCTGCGCGAAACCCTTGGAGTACTGGTGTTCGAAGAGAGCATGGCGATTGCAACGGAGGACAAAGCCGGTGAGGCAAAGCCGAAAACGGATATGCCCGAACCCAAGCTGGTCAAGGCCAAACCAAAGCCCAGGGAAGAGACACCGGCTGAAGCGCCTGCCATACCGCGGCCCGTAGCGGCTGTCGCACAGCCGCGAACAGTACCTCCGCCAGTCCCCCAGGCCGCACCCGCGCCTCCGGCCCGTCCCGTCGCATCGACTGCGCCGCCCGCCGCTCCGGTCAGACCGAAGGCAACGCCCTTACGGCCCGCGGCCGCAACCGCGCCGCCACCGGTACAACGAAAAACCATGCAGCAGTTGGCTCAGGAACGGCTGCGCCAGCAAAATCGGCCCGTCCCCAAGGCGCCTCCGCCTCCATCCAGGGACACGCGCCCCACCCAGCGACCGACGCATGCGCGGCCCATGCCACCGCGCCGGACGCCGCCTCCGGGACCGCGACGCGACAGGCCGCGGCAAACTCGCGCATCGCGAGTGGAACGGACGATGAATCGGCGTCCGATGCCGCGCCCGCAGCCCAAGGTCGAGGCCCCGCGAGAACACCGCACCATCACCCTGACCGACAACATCACGGTGAAGGAAATTGCCGAGAAGCTGGACACTCGATCCAAGGACGTCATCAAGAAACTGATGGACCGCGGCATGTTTGCCACAATCAACCAGACGCTGGACAAGGAGCTCGCCGAACAGGTCTGCAAGGAATTCAACGCCGATATCGACTTCGTCACGTTCGAAGAAGCCGTCCAGTTGGAAGCCGTTGAGAAGGTCAGCGAATCGGGAGAGGGTGGCACCCTGTCGCCCCGGTCGCCGGTAGTTACGATCATGGGCCACGTCGATCACGGAAAGACTTCCCTGCTCGATGCCATTCGCAAAACACGCGTGACCGAATCCGAGCACGGAGGCATCACCCAACATATCGGCGCGTATCAGGTCGAAACCGGAGATCGCAGAATCACGTTCCTGGATACGCCGGGCCACGAGGCCTTCACGCTGATGCGTGCCCGCGGCGCTTCAGTCACGGACGTCGTAATTCTGGTGGTTGCGGCCGACGACGGAGTCATGCCGCAGACCATCGAATCCATTTCGCATACGCGTGAGGCCAAGGTGCCGCTGATCGTTGCCATCAACAAGATCGACGTGCCGAATGCCAACATCGACAAGGTCAAGCGGGATCTGGCCGAGAAGGGAATCCTGGTCGAAGACTGGGGCGGCGATGTCGTCAGCGTGGAAGTCTCGGCAAAGAAGAAGACCAATCTGGCACAGTTGCTCGAAATGATTCTTCTTGTCTCGGACATGCGGAACCTGAGAGCCGACCCCAACTTCCCGGCGATGGGAACAGTGCTGGAAGCCAAGCTCGACAAGGGCCGGGGAAACGTCGCTACCGTTCTCGTTCAGAACGGCACGCTCAAGGTGGGCGACAACTTCATCGCGGGGTCGGTCTACGGCAAGGTCCGCGCGATGTACGACGATACAGGCACCGCGGTTATCGAAGCCGGGCCATCGGTTCCCGTCGAAGCTCTCGGCCTTCAGGGATTGCCCATGGCCGGGGATTCGCTGCAGGTGATTACCGACGACAGCAAGGCCCGCCAAATCGCCAGCTTCCGTCAGGATGCCCAGAGAGAACGGGAACTGGCGAAGAAGTCGCGGCTCACGTTGGATCAACTGCATGTCCGGATGGCGCAGGGCGAGGTCAAGGAAGTCCCAGTCGTTCTCAAGGCCGACGTTCAGGGTTCAACCGAAGTACTCAGCGAAATGCTCGGCAAACTCGAGACCTCCAAGGTGCGGATCAGGATCATTCATGCCGCCGTCGGCGCCATCACGGAATACGACGTGCTCCTGGCCGCCACCTCCAACGGGATCATCATCGGTTTCAACGTCCGGCCCGAAAGGAAGGCTTCCGAGATCGCCTCTCGCGAGAAGGTCGATATTCGATTGCACACGGTGATCTACAACGTAGTCGACGAACTGAAGCAAGCGATGGCGGGCGTGCTCGACCCGGTGACCCGGGAAGTCTTCCAGGGAACGATCGAGGTGCGGGACACGTTCAAGGTTCCGAAGGTCGGAACAATCGCCGGTTGCCACGTGACCGATGGTCTGGTTTCGCGCAATGCCCAGGTTCGGTTGCTTCGCGACAACGTCGTGATCTTCGAAGGCAGGATTGCGTCGCTCAAGAGGTTCAAGGACGATGCTTCCGAAGTACGGTCCGGATACGAATGCGGCATCGGAATTCAGGGATACAACGACATCAAGGCCGGTGACGTGATCGAAGCGTTCACGACCGAGAAGGTTGCCGCGGATATCGGAGTCTAGCGGCGGGCTTCGAGCGACATCCGCTCGACATATCATCGAACTGCCGCCCTTTTCCCAATGCATGTTGCCCTGCTCGAACTCGACCTTTATATTCCGCACGCACATTCCCTGAAAGACAAGCGAATGGCGGTCCGGAGCCTGAAGGACCGCTTGCGAAAGCGTTTCAACGTGTCTGTCTCCGAAGTCAATCACCAGGACCTTTGGCAACGGGCCGCGATCGGAGTCGTCAGCATCGGCCCAGACCCCGCCTACCTCGAACGGCAACTCGCTCTGGCCCTTGAAGAAGCGGAAAGGACCTTGCCCGACTGCGAGATAAACAGCAGGATCGGATTCCTGTAATGGCTGAGCAACGGAGACTCGACCGGGTGGGGCAACAGGTTCGGACCGAACTCGGCATTCTGATCGAAACCGGACTGGACGATCCCCGAATCGGCCCGGTGGGGGTCACCCATGTCCGGATGTCGAAGGACATGCGTCATGCGCGTGTTTACGTCAGCGGCATGGGAAGCCAGACCGATCGCGAGGCAACGATCGCCGGACTCCACTCCGCACGCGGGTTCCTGCGCCGGCAACTGAGCCTGCGGTTACCTCAACTGCAAAGAACGCCCGAGTTGACTTTCGACTACGACGATTCGGTCGAAAGTGGCATGAGAGTCGAAGAGCTGCTCGCCGAGATTCGCGACGACAATGAGTGAGCATCGCCATTGAAAAATTCAAATCCGGACGATTCTTCCGTGGCGCCGATCGGATTTCTTGTCATCGACAAACCGGCCGGCATCACCTCGCACGATGTCGTCACCCGCATACGGAAGCGGTTCGATACGCCGAAGGTGGGTCATCTTGGCACGCTCGACCCGATGGCGACCGGAGTTCTTCCGATCGCAATTGGAAAAGCGACGCGTCTGGTGCGGTTCGTCTCGGGATCGCCAAAGGAATACGCGGGCCGAATCCGGCTGGGGCAGGACACATCCACTTGCGATGCCGACGGAGATCCGGCGGGTGAGCCCCGCCCTGTCGAGGTGACCGGCAAACAGGTTGCTGAAGCAATGGCTTCGTTTCTCGGCAACCTCCAGCAGGTTCCGCCGGCTTACTCGGCAAAGAAGATATCGGGAGTCCGGGCACATCGGCTGGCACGCCGGGGCGTCGACGTTCGAATGACGCCCGTGGAGGTATTCGTCGAGACGTTCGAAATCCTCGGCTGGACCTCCCCGGAACTCCATTTTCGCGCTGTTTGTTCGCCCGGAACCTATATCCGAAGCCTGGCTCGAGATCTGGGATCGATGCTGGGAACCGGAGGGCATCTGCGGTCCTTGCGCCGCATCCGATCCGGTCCCTTCAGGATCGAGGATGCCGCCGGGCCGGACCAAGCCGAACCGGCCGACATTCTGCCGCCCGAGCATGTGCTCTCGGATCTGCCGCGAATCGAGGTCGACGATGCGGGCGCGGAATTCATCCGTCATGGCAGACCGGTGGACATCGGCATGCAAGAGCACCGGGAAGGTGCCCAGATCTGCATCTTCAACAGCAAGGAGCGGCTGATCGCCGTGGGGACCCGAAATGAGGGTTGGGCGAACCCTGAAGTTGTGCTAATGTGATTGCTCCTTATTATTGGAGGAAGAAGAAAGAAAAGAATGGCTCTGACGAGGGAATCAAAGGGCTCGATCATCGACCAGTATCGTATCCATCCTTCTGATACGGGGTCGCCGGAAGTTCAGGTCGCAATCCTCAGTGAACGAATCACTTACCTGACTGAACATTTCAAGACGCACAAGAAGGACCATGCTTCCCGACGCGGGCTTCTGAAGCTCGTGGGACGGCGGCGGCGACTGCTCGAATATCTGAAGAGCCACGAAGTCGGCCGTTACAAGGAAATCATCCAGAAGCTTGGCCTTCGAAAGTAGCCGGACACGGTACTGTCCCCGAACTCCCAGCAACGGCCCAACCTCAAGCGTGACGCCCCGGAACTTGTTTCGGACGAAGTCTACCTTCGACACCATCATGAGTCGATAGTTGGTTGGAACCCGCCTCGTCATTCCCTTGTCATACCGACAAAAGGACGTATTGAACACTATGAATGTGCATAAAGTCAGCACGACGATTGGAGGTCGTGAATTCTCCATTGAAATTGGCAAGCTTGCCACGCAGGCCGATGGCGCGGCGTTTGTACGCTACGGCGATACGATCGTTCTGGTTACCGCATGTGGTGCCAGAGAAGCCCGGGCAGGGGCCGATTTCTTTCCCCTGACCTGCGACCACAGAGACAATTTTTACGCTGCCGGCAAGATCCCGGGCGGATTCTTCAAACGGGAAGGCAAACCGGGCGAACGCGAAGTCCTGTACAGTCGAATGATCGACCGGCCGATCCGGCCGTTGTTCCCCGACGGCTACCGGAACGAGACGCAGGTGATCGCGATGGTCCTGTCCGCCGATCAGGACAATGACCCGTCCATTCTCAGTATCACGGGGGCATCGACGGCCTTGTACACGTCTCCCCTGCCCTTTACTCAGCCGATCGCGGCGATTCGCGTGGGCCTGATCGATGGCGAGTACGTCATCAACCCGACATATCCACAACTTGAAGAGAGCCGGCTGAACCTGCTGGTTGCCGGCACCGAGGACGGCGTGACGATGGTGGAAGCCGGCGCCACGGAAATCTCCGAAGAAGAAATGGTCCGGGCACTCGAAGTAGCGCACGATGCGATTCGGGAAATCATCGAATTGCAGAAAGAACTCTACGACATCATCCGTCCGGAGAAGCTTCAGTACGATCCGCCGCCTTCGGATCCGGAAATCGACCGCAAAGTCGAAGAGTCGATCCGCACCGAACTCGAAGACGCGCTCAACACCCAGAAGTACGACAAGCTGACCAGTTACGCCAAAATCGACAACGCCAAGACCAAGGTCATCGAGAGCCTCGGTGCGGATGCCAGCGAGGAAACGGTCAAGCTCGCCAAGAGATCATTCAACGCGCTGAAGGAAAGGATCTTCCGCGATCAGATTCTTCACGACAATACGCGGCCCGACCGGCGTGCAACCGATGAAATCCGGCCGATCTGGATCGAAGAGGGCCTGCTGCCGCGCGCGCACGGATCGGCGGTCTTTACCAGAGGCGAAACGCAGGCACTGGTCACGACAACGCTGGGTACCGGGGATGAGGCGCAGCGGCTCGACAGGCTGGAAGGCGAATCCTTCAAGCACTTCATGCTGCACTACAACTTCCCGCCGTTCTCGGTTGGCGAAGTGCGCAGAATGGGTTTCACGAGCCGGCGCGAGGTCGGCCACGGAAACCTGGCCGAGCGGTCCATCCTGCCGATGATGCCCGGCGAAGAAGACTTTCCCTATACGGTTCGCGTTGTATCCGAAATTCTCGAATCCAACGGTTCGTCGTCAATGGCGACGGTTTGCGGGGGCAGTCTTGCGCTGATGTCCGCTGGCGTTCCGATCAAACGTCCGGTTGCGGGCGTCGCCATGGGACTGGTCTCGGAAGGCGACAAGTACGCCATCCTGAGCGACATTGCCGGAGCTGAGGACCACTACGGCGACATGGACTTCAAGGTCGCCGGCACGCGCGAAGGCATCACGGCCCTTCAGATGGACATCAAGATTACGAACGTCTCGTTCGAAATCATGGCCAAAGCCATGGAGCAGGCGAAACGCGGCCGCATGCACATCCTTGACAAGATGGAAGAAGCGATACCGGCCGTTCGCGAAGAGATGTCTGAATTCGCACCCAGGATCTACACGATCGAGATTCCGACCGACAAGATCCGCGATGTCATTGGACCGGGCGGCAAGATGATCCGCTCGATCGTCGAACAGACCGGCGTCAAGATCGATGTCAACGACGACGGGCGTGTCAACATTGCCTCGAACGACGGACCGTCGGCCCAGAAGGCTATAGAGATCGTTCAGAACCTGACCGCCGTTCCCGAAGTCGGCAAGACCTACCTGGGCAAGGTGGTTCGAATCGCCGATTTCGGTGCATTCGTTGAAATATTCCCGGGCACTGACGGACTGCTTCACATTTCGGAGATCGCCGAACAGCGCATTCGCGAAGTCCGCGACGAGTTGAACGAAGACGACCAGATCATGGTCAAGGTCATTGCACTGGACGGTAACCGGATCAAGCTGTCGCGCAAGGCGGTTCTGCGCGAGCAGCGCGGTGAGTCTCCTGACGACGACAACGGCAGAGAACGTCGCGGAGGCGAGCGTCAGGGCGGAAATGACCGCGGCAACGACGGAGGAGGCAACCGCCTGCAGGAAGGCGACCGGGGAGACCGCGGCGGTCGGGGCCGGCCCCGGCGGCGGCGACCGGACAACCGGTAATTCGATCGCGTTTCAATCGACCCGGCCGGCAGTGGACGATCGCTTATCGCGGGATTCAATCGAGGTCGATGTCGCGGATGGGCATTTCCAGTTCATCGACGTGTTCCATGGCTTCCTGGAACTTGGCGTCGACCAGGTCTTTTCGGCCCTTTTCCTTCTGGAATGCCTCGTCGAAACGATCCATGGCGGTTGCCTGCCGATGCTTCACCTGCGACAGCGCATCCTCGAACGAAACCGATTTCTTTTCCGGCTGTCTGGTAAAGAGCACTTCACCGCTTCCGGCATCGACCATCAGCGTCGCATCGCAACAGGTGCATCTGACCTGAAGTTTTTTCCTGTCGGACATGGCGGCATTATATAACGATCCGCGGCTAACCCGCCTTTCTCACAAGTTGTCTGCTACAGCGCCGGATCCATCCGCCAGTGCTGCGTTCCGCTTCGTCGGGCTCCTCGACGTACCGTCAAGTACGCCTCCGGTGCCCTCCGTGCGCGCGCCTTGCTCTGACGGCGTCTCCGACTCTTCGCGACGAAAACCCGTGACAAAGGCGGGCTAACAGCCCTTGGGCTACTTCCAGTACTCCAACCACCGGCGATCCACCTGACCGGCGATGGAGTCATCCATTTCAAGAGGTTTCGGATAACCTTCCTTCCAGGTTGCATCGATGCCTACGGTTCCGCTGTACACGGGCCGCGCACCGACAAACTCCTGCGACTCGAAAATCATGTCGCGCACCGGATCGAACCGGGTGAATATGCCCCATTGAAGATTCTCGTCGTCTTCGATGTCCACATCCGGACTCACGGTCACAATAAACCGCACGCCCAGCGAAGCCGCGATGAGGTTCCCGATCACCTCGCGCGGTTCGCCGCGAACCACGACAACCAGAAAACCTCCCTCCAGCAACTTCCACCGATCGACGCGGGCGTCGAACCGGTCGGGATCGTCGCGCAGGCGGGCGGGTTCGGGTTGGATCGCATCCCCGGTGGCATCGATGATCAGCTTGCTGCCTACATGCATGGTGCCTGAAGTGAAATCCAGCGTATCGAGGGGGGCAATGGGCAGCAGATGGAAGTGGTCTTCCGCTCTGGAGCGATGCCAAATGTCGGACAACACTGCCCGAAAATCCTTCGGATCCCGATCTTCGCGAACCAGTATCATCACCTTCGTTAGCGACAACTGCCCGGTACCGAGCAGGGACATCGCGGTTTTGAGCACCTCTCTGGGGTGTCTTTCCTGGAGCGCCACCACCAACAGGTTGTGGAACCCCGCACCCACATACGCGGACAGATCCACAATGTTGGGATTGATGAGCCGGATCAGCGGGCCGATCATCTCCCCGGCGGCGATTCCCATGAACTTGTCTTCCTGCGGCGGTTTTCCAACCACGGTCGCCACGTAGATCGGGTTTCGCCGCCGCGTCGTCTTGTTGATGTGGAAAACGGGAAACTCGGCCGCTTCGGAGTAATGACCGAAGTGATCCCCGAACGGCCCTTCCATGCGCCGTTCGCCCGGACGCACGACCCCCTCGAGAACGAATTCGGCGCCGGCGGGGACCAACGCGTCGATTGACGTAGCGCGTGCCATCCGGACGCCCTTTCCCCGCAAGAAACCTGCAAAGAGGATTTCGTCCACGTCTTCCGGGAGAGGCAGGATCGAAGCCAGCATCAGAATGGGATCGCACCCGATAACCACGGCGACAGGCAGGTCTTCACCCCGCCGCTCCGCCTCCCAGTAGTGTCCGCGTCCTCCCTTCATGCTCTGCCAGTGCATGCCGGTCGAGGTGTCATCGAACACTTGTAACCGGTACAAGCCCAGGTTGCGACGGCGGGTTTCGGGATGTCTGGTAATCACCATGCCGTAGGTAATGAACCGACCCGCATCCCCCGGCCAGCAATGGACAACGGGCAACCGTCCCAGTCTCGGGGCTTCGACGACGTCCTGGCAAAGTGCACGGCCGGATACGCGGGGTTGGGCCAAAAGGCCCTTCCGAATGGTGTGCCTGGATTCCCAGAGGCCTCCAATCGAAGGCGGGTTCACACGCGCAATGGTATGGAGCAGTTCTTCGGCAACGCCGGAGGGTTCGCGGCCGATGGCGGCAACCACCCGCTCCCTCGTCCCGAACAGGTTCATCAGGAGCGGAAAATCGGCGCCCTTGGGATGCTCGAAAAGCAAGGCGGGCCCACCTTCCCTCAGAACCCTCTGTGCGATCTCGGGGGCCTCGAGAACAGGATCGACCTCGGCCGAAATGCGGCAGAGCCAACCGTTGCGTTCGAGATGATTCACGAAATGTTGCAGTGTGTCGAAACGCATGAATTTCCAATCGATCGCCGTGGGGCCGATCCAGGACAGGAATGGATCTGGGCATCTTACAACACGATTGCCGAGCCATCGCCGGTTTCCACTTGATTCGGGCAGTCGTAGACTGCCCGTACATGCTCAATATTGAGGGATTCGGGTGCCCCGCTCTCACTCCCATTGTAGGTGCCGTCTATGACTGCACGTTCTTGATTCGGGCGGTCATATTTGATTCGGGCAGTCGTAGACTGCCCATACATGCTCAATATTGAGGGATTCGGGTGCCCCACTCCCACTCCGACTGTAGGTGCCGTCTGCGAACGTGTGAAGGGGTGCGGTGGGGTGTGTTATGTTTCACCGTCGCTTCGACTGCATCGATTGGCAGCCAGTGGCGAAAACCCTGCAGTCTGGTCTATCAGAGGAAGCCGTGGGCAAGAAACGAGCGTTAATTACGGGCATCACCGGCCAGGACGGCAGCTATCTGGCCGAATACCTTCTTCAGAGGGATTACGAGGTTCACGGAATCGTTCGCCGTGTCGCCATCGAGGACCCCGAGCACCGTCTGTGGCGAATCCGCCAAATTCTGCCGAAGATTCAGCTTCACGCGGCGTCCCTGGAAAGCTTTGCCAGCATATTCAAGGTCGTGAATCGCGTGCAGCCGACCGAACTCTACCACCTTGCCGCACAGAGCTTCGTCAGTTATTCGTTCGAGGACGAGTTTTCGACACTGACGACGAATATCGACGGGACCCACCATGTTCTCGCCGCCCTCAAGGAAGTGTCTCCGAAGACTCGATTCTACTTTGCCGCATCGAGCGAAATGTTCGGGAACGCATCGTCTCCGCAAAACGAAAGCACGCCTTTCAATCCGCGTTCGGCATACGGCATTTCAAAGCTGGCGGGCTACCACCTGTCGAAGAACTATCGGGAAGCCTACGGTTTGTGGACGTCCAACGGCATTCTGTACAACCATGAATCGCCGCGGCGCGGATTCGAATTCGTCACACGCAAGGTCACCTCTCTGGCCGCCAGGATCAAACTCGGGATCGAAAGTGAAATCCATCTGGGCAGTCTCGATTCGAAAAGAGACTGGGGCCATGCCCGCGAGTACGTCCGGGCGATGTGGCTGATGCTGAATTGCGACGAGCCCGGGGACTACGTCATCGCCACGGGACAAACCCGGTCGGTTCGCGAATTGCTTGAGTTGGCGTTTGGAATGGTAGATCTGGACCCCTATGCGCACCTTGTGGTCGATCCCGGCCTTCTGCGGCCCGCGGAAGTCCACACGCTTGTGGGCGACAGTTCGAAAGCCCGCGAAAAGCTCGGATGGACCTGCGGTCTATCGTTCGAAGACCTGATTCGCGAGATGGTCCAGGCCGATCTCGAACATTACGGCCGCGGCGCCCCAGACCCCGAACACGGGTAGCGGCCGGCAGTCCGCCAGTTGGGACCGGTGTCCGACCGAGTCAGCGTGCCGCCACGGGCGGCTCGCCTAGGAGCCTGCGCCGTAGGAATCCCATGAGATAATAGTGTCGCAATTGGGAGGATATTGGGATGCCGACAACATTTCGCCCCTACCAACCGGATCAAGCGCTGTTGTTGCCACCGGATTTACGAGATTGGTTGCCGGAGGGGCACCTGGCGCACCATGTGAGCGATCTGGTGGACGGCTTGGACTTGACGGCGTTTTACGCGCCTTACGAGGGGGACGGTCGTCGCAAGTCGCCGTATGAGCCGGTGATGATGGCGAAGACGCTGATCTACGGGTACGCGACGGGGGTGTTTTCGTCCCGGGGGTTGGCGCGGAAGCTGGAGGAGGACGTGGCGTTTCGGGTGTTGGCGGCGGGGAATTATCCGAGCCATCGGACGATATGCGAGTTTCGCCGCCGTCATTTGTCGGATTTCAAGGCGCTGTTTGTGGAGGTGATCCGTCTGGCGCGCGAGACCGGCGTTGCGAACTTCGGCAAGTTGTCGATTGACGGGACGAAGGTTCGAGCCAATGCCAGCAAGCGCAAGGCGATGAGTTACGGTCGGATGCGGGAGGAGGAGCGGCGTCTGGCGGGCGAGATCGAAGCGTTGCTGTCGCGGGCGCGGGAGACCGACGCGGCCGAGGATGCGCGCTTTGGGGAGGCGTTTCGGGGCGACGAGTTGCCCGAGGAGTTGCGGCGCCGGGAGGACCGACTGGCGGCGATCCGGGCGGCCAGGGCGCGTTTGGAGGCCAGGCAACGGGAGGCGGACGAGGCGCGGGGACGCAAGCCCGGCTCGAAGCGCAACCCGAAGGGCGGGCGGCCCTACAAGCGGGAATACGGGGAGCCGGACGAGAAGGCGCAGGACAACTTCACGGATCCGGAAAGCCGGATCATGAAGACCTCGACGGAGGGATTTCAGCAGTGCTACAACGCGCAGGTGGCGGTGGAGGGAGAGAACCAGTTGATCGTCGCTACCGAGGTGTCGTGGAACGCCAACGACCAGGGCCGGATGGTCCCGCTGGTGGACGAGGTGGAGGCCACCCATGGGGAACGGCCCGAGACGGTGTTGGCGGATGCGGGCTACTGCAACGAGGACGACCTGCAGGCGCTGGAGGCGCGCGGCGTGGACGGCTATGTGGCTCTGGGCCGGGAGGGCCGACGCGCGGTCGCGGTGGACGCGGCCAAACATCCGGCGAAGGCCCGCATGGCCGAGAAGCTGGCGACGGAGGCGGGACGGGCGCAGTACGCTCAACGCAAATGGCTATCGGAGGCGCCCAACGGGTGGATCAAGGAGGTGCTCGGTTTCCGCCGATTCAGCCTGCGCGGCCTGAACAAGGTGAGGGGCGAGTGGGATCTGGTGTGTCTGGCATTGAACGTCAAGCGGATGCAGGGGCTTCAGGCAGCCTGATGACCGGGATACCGCCCGCAAATCAGGCCGCAAGGGGGTCCATTCAAGCATCTGTGGCGCACCCAGCGGCGCCTCGTCGTCCAAAACGCCCTTTCTCCGGCCACCGATGCCGATCAATCGGCATCTCGCGAAATTCGCCAAGTCGCAAATCGACCTACGGCGCAGGCTCCTAGGAGCCTGTGGTAGAAGTGTGCATGGCCGCGTTCGGAGCGCCATCGTACTCAGACCGAAGGCGCCGCGACGACGCCGATCCTCATTGATCGGATAGGAGCGGCAACGCACGAGATGGTGCGATGCCGCCCGAACCCTCTGGGCCGAGGGGGGTTCGGGGCGTATTCATCGTCGCTCGTCGGTCACGATGAAAGAGCATCGTTCCCCTCCTCCCTTCTCGACTCCGCCTCCGAAGACCCCTCGGCGCGACCGCGCACACTTCTACCACAGGCTCCTAATATTCGGTAATCGCGATCGGGACGTACGGAAAGGACCCCTCGGCGTCCGCGATCGCGGCCGTGTCGTAAAGAATTCCGGTTCCGCCGCCGCCGTTGAAGTCGGCCCTCACGTCTCCCCGCGTAGCGCGCGTGGGTCCCATCGGCGCAAGCGCGGTCGCACTGTCACGGGTTTTCGCGATGAACATCCCTCCACGGATGCTGCCGTTGCTCCCTCCGTTCCAGTGGATTTCGCCTTGGCCGATCGCCAGAACCAAGCCGTTCCACGAAAAGTTGCCAACGAAAGTTGCCACGCCCCGAACCAGGAGAACCCCGTAACCGTCTCCGGGCCCGAAATCGACATCGCCGTTGACCACGACGACCCGGTGGTCGGACGCCGAACCGATATCGCCGATCGCGGCCTTGTTACCGAAACCGGGCGTATACGTGTCGGTCGCAAGATTTGAGATCGAATCGACAATCGATTCCAGACCGGACACCGTCGTCAGCGTTCCGGACAGATCGCCGCCGATGTCCACGACGTCCGGTGTCAGGCCGCCTTCGCCCCTGTAGTTCGCAACCCTGTTGAGGGGAATCGCATTCCTCACACCCCTTTCATCGCCGTCGGATATCACGCCGATCGCATTCCGGTTGTCCCCGCTTCCCCCATGGTCGTTCCCGTCGACCTGAAACAGGATGGCATCGGGCGCATCGAAAAGTCCGACGCCTCCGTCGAGCGTCAGGGCCGCGGGGATGGGAGGAAAGGAGCCTCGTTTGACCCATGCCCCGATCGTCCTGGACGCATTGCCAACCCGGCCCACCGACAACAACGCCACAACGCCGTTTCCATCGACCGTCGCCGTCTCTCCGTCGGCCGAATCGTTGCGCATGAAAACGTGATACGTTCCAATCGCGTTTCCGGCGGAATCGATCATCGACAACCCGTCCATCCGCAGGGCGCCCGCCTCAGGCAACAGAGGCGCGTCATCCGAAGCCAGTAGCGCTGCCAGATTGCGAGACGTCGACAGCATTCCGTCGGCGCCGGCGGCGGCCGTCAGGTTCGCCGACAGGCCGCGGGCCGAACTACGCAACGTCGCGCGCGCGACTTCAATACCCGCTTCGGCAAGGTAATGAGCCTGCGTTCGCGTGACGTAGTTGTGGCTGATTCTGGTGTCGATCTGGATCATGGTCAGCAACGCTCCTCCCAGGATCGTCAAGAAGCCCAGCGCCATCAGAGCCGTGATCAGGGCAAGGCCGCTCTCGATGGAGGCCGATCTCTCCATGCCGTTCCACCGATGCCGCGAAATGACCAGGGCCGGTCGAGATGCGTTTTTCGAAATCTTCATGTCCAAGTCTGCTCTCAATAGAGCTGGATGTTCCGGGGATACACGGTCATCTCGATCTGGAACGTTCCGAAATCTCCGGTCGAGGGAAGCGCCTCGGCCGTTTGCGCCGCGAGGGTAAAATCCACACGCCGGATGGCCGCCCGGTCGTCGAGATTCGTAACGGTCACGACATTGTTCGATATGTCGCGGTAGACGAACGACAACGCCGTAAAGTTGCCCCCGACCGTCGCATATCTGAGGGCCGGCGCGGTTGGCGTCGTGAACGCGCCCGAGGTGGCCCGTTGAATATTGCCCGAGTTCAAACGATAGGCCAGGGCTTCTTCCGCCTGGATGTTGGGCACTCGGGGAAACCTCCCGCCACCACCTGCGATGGCCACCGGGGTCAGTGCGACGATATCGGTCCGTCTGTCGATGGCGTCGATCCGTGCCCGAACCCACGTCCAAGAACCCGCGGTCTGGCCCCAAAGAAAGACGAATCGATCGGTGTTGTCGCCCACGATCCGGGATATCGCATCCACGTCGTCGACGGCAACTGTCGTCGGGGTCTGGATCATATAGGCCAGGGGCGGCGGACTGGTGATTGCCGCGGTCCCGTTTCGGATCCCCGCCCGAAACACGATCATGCCGGCATCGGTACCGTTCAGGAACGTCTGGACGGATTCGACGGCCGTCGTATCCATCGACGCCGCAAACGCCGGGACACCCTGACCCGCCATCCGGATCTCGTCGGCCATCATGGACGCAACGGCCCGCGCGCTCTGCTGCATCTCGATCGTCAGGTTCCGGTCACGGAACAGATTCTGGTTCTGAAACAACAGGGTGAAGACCACGGCCCCCATCCCAACGGTAATCGCCATGGCAATCGACAGTTCAAGCAGCGAAAAACCGCTGTGATGCCTCCGATCAGGCATTGCTTCGGACAGTGCTTCAGAATCCATCGGTCCGGCTCGTCGCCGCACGAAACAGCTCAACCCGATTTCCAGTCACGCCGCTGCGCATTGCGTATACGGCAACGGTAATCAGGCGGGGGTCGGTCCCCGAGACCTGCCACAGCCGCAAATACGGGCTCGAGCCGACCGTTCGGCCGATCGTGATCGTCCCGGAAGGCGTGATCGCAACGTACTCAAAATAACCGGCCGTAGGGTTGGCCGCATCGAGTCCGCCGCCCACGGTCAAATTGTTTATCGGCGTCACGGATCGAAGATCCTCGATCTTGGATGCCCCCAACAACGCGGCTATCGTTCGCTGCTCGGTCAACAGATTGGTGCGTGCCGAATAGGCGAAAATCGACGCCACGGCAACCAGCGCCGGCACCATGATCCCCGTCGCGATCAGGGTTTCGATGAGCGTAAAGCCGCGGCCACGGGCAATTACGGAATCTGGATATTTCGAGGACATCTTGTGAAATCCCGTTGGGATTTGTAACCGCCGGGGCGGTTTACCGCCTTCGACTGGCACGTCCGATGCCAAACGCTGCGAAGCGGATCGACCGCGGTTCGACCGGAATCCGGAGATCCCAAATGGGTGTTTTGGAGACGTCAGATCGTCTTTGCCGCGGATTAGCCGGACAAGATCGTCCGGTAAAGCGACGTGCATCGATGTGCGGAACAGGAGCTATCGGACCGTCATCGGCCACCGCGTCCGCGAATGGCCGTCAACCGCGTGTGACCTGGGCGTGATATTCCTGAAGCGTTCGGACCGTCATCGACTCGCGTTGGAGTTCACGGATACCGTTGACCGCGGCGGTTCCGCCCGAGAACGTCGTGATGCACGGGATGCGGTAACGCATGGCGGCACGCCGGATCGCCTTTTCGTCAAAGAAGGATTCGCGTCCAAGGGGCGTGTTGATCACCAGATCGACCTCACCGCTCTTGATCTTGTCCACCACATGCGGGCGGCCCTGGTTGACCTTGTAAACCGGGATGGCTTCGACTCCGGCGGCGTTGAGGACGGCGGCGGTCCCTGAAGTCGCCAGGATCCTGAAACCCATCGACTTCAGTTCGCGCCCAAGCTCACCGACGAACCTCTTGTCCTGCTGGTTGACGCTCAGGAACGCGGTTCCCGATCGGGGCAGAACGGTACCGGCACTGATCTGCGCCTTGACATACGCCTTGCCAAACGTATCGTCGATCCCCATCACCTCGCCAGTGGATTTCATTTCGGGTCCAAGGATCGGATCGACTCCGGCGAACCGGGAAAAGGGAAACACCGGCGATTTGACGAAATACTGGTACACCGGCAGTTCATCGGGAAGGTTGAAATCATCCAGCTTCGCACCCACCATCACGCGCGCCGCCACCTTCGCCAGCGGCACACCGGTCGCCTTGCTGACGAACGGGACGGTCCTTGAAGCGCGTGGGTTCACTTCGATGACGTAGACGGTTTCTCTCTGCACCGCAAACTGGATATTCATCAGCCCGATCACGTCGAGCGCTCCGCCAAGCTCCACGGTGTACTTCCTGATCCGTTCCCGATGCTCCTCGCTCAACTGATAGGCGGGCAGGACGCAGGAACTGTCGCCGGAATGGACTCCGGCTTCTTCGATATGCTCCATGATCCCGCCAATCACGACGCGGTCGCCATCGGACAACGCATCGACATCGATTTCCATGGCATCTTCCAGAAACCGGTCGATCAGAATGGGGCGCTCCTGCGACACCTCGACGGCTTCTTTCATGTACTCGTCGAGAGCCCGCTCGTCATAGGCAATGACCATCGCACGCCCGCCCAGGACGTATGAAGGCCGAACCAGAACCGGATAACCGATCTTGTCGGCAATCGCGCGGGCTTCTTCCAGCGAAACGGCCGTTCCGTTCGCGGGTTGGGGAATATTCAACTCGGTCAACAACTTGCCGAATCTTTTTCGATCTTCGGCGAGGTCGATGGACTGGGGAGAGGTGCCGACAATGGGTACACCGGCCGCCTGCAGATCCAATGCCAGATTCAGCGGTGTTTGCCCGCCGAACTGCACGATTACTCCGGTCGGTTTCTCCGCCTCGACCACGTGCAGCACGTCTTCGAGCGTTAACGGTTCGAAGTACAGACGGTCCGAGGTGTCGTAGTCGGTTGAAACCGTTTCGGGGTTGCAGTTAACCATGATCGTTTCGAATCCGTCGTCCTTGAGCGCGAACGCGGCATGGCAGCAACAATAGTCGAACTCGATGCCTTGCCCGATCCGGTTCGGGCCGCTGCCCAGAATCATGATCTTCTTGTCGGTCGTCGGCGCGGATTCGTCCTCGTCTTCGTATGTGGAGTACATGTACGGCGTAAAGGATTCGAACTCGGCCGCGCAGGTGTCCACCCGTTTGTAGACCGGCTTCAGGCCGAGTTCGCGGCGGCGCCCGGCAATCGCCGCCGTATCGGCGCCGAGCAGTCCCGCAATCCGGCGGTCCGAGAAACCGCTGCGCTTCGCCGTTTGAAGCAATTCGGCGGATAGTTCCCCACCTTTCAGCGCGGCAAGCTGCTGGTCCAGTTCCGCCACCTCGCCGAGTTCGTGCAGAAACCATGGATCGATCGCGGTGAGCCTGGCAACCTCTGCGATCTCCATTCCGTTGGTGAGCGCGTGGATCACGTAATGAAGCCGCTCCGGATTCGGAGTCGTCAGATGCTGCACCAACTTGTCGGGATCGACGCGTTCGGAACCCATCCGGCCACCGATCTCGAGCGACCGAAGGCCCTTCATCAGAGCTTCCTTGAACGTCCGTCCGATCGCCATTACTTCGCCCACGGACTTCATCTGTGTGCCGAGGATGGGTTCGGCCTCTTTGAACTTCTCGAAGGCCCATTTGGGAATCTTGACGACAACGTAATCCAGCATCGGCTCGAACGACGCCGGTGTCTTTTTGGTGATGTCGTTGGGTATCTCGTCGAGAGTGTATCCGACGGCGAGCTTGGCCGCGATCTTGGCGATCGGGAATCCGGTGGCTTTCGATGCCAGAGCCGAGCTTCTGGACACTCGCGGATTCATTTCGATGACCACCACGCGGCCGTCTTCGGGGTGGACTCCGAACTGAATGTTGGAACCCCCGGTCTCGACGCCAACCTTGCGGATCACCCGTACCGACGCGTCGCGCAGCCGCTGATATTCGCGATCGGTCAGAGTCTGTGCCGGGGCGACCGTGATGGAGTCGCCCGTATGGACTCCCATCGGATCGAAGTTCTCGATGGAGCAAATGATGACGACGTTGTCCTGGAGGTCGCGCATGACCTCCAATTCAAATTCCTTCCACCCGAGGACCGACTCTTCGATCAGAACCTGATGAACCGGGCTCAAGTCCAACCCGTTCTGGACGATGTCGGCATACTCTTCACTGTTGAACGCGATACCGCCGCCGGTTCCTCCGAGGGTGAACGACGGCCGAATCACGGCCGGAAAGCCGATGTGGTCGATGATTCGCTCGGCATCGCGCATGTTGTCGACGACCGCGCTTTCGGGCGTGGCCAGCCCGATTTCCTTCATCGCCTCCTTGAAGAGCAACCGGTCTTCGGCCACCTTCACGGCGTTGAGCTTTGCGCCGATCATCTCGACGTTGTACTTGTCGAGCACTCCGTCTTCGGCAAGCTTTACCGTAATGTTCAGCGCGGTCTGCCCGCCAACGGTCGGCAGAATCGCATCGGGCTTTTCACGCTCGATCACCTGGGCGACAAACTCGGGAGTCAGCGGCTCGACGTAAGTCCGTTCGGCCAGTTCCGGGTCCGTCATGATCGTCGCGGGATTCGAGTTGACCAGAACCACCTCGTAGCCCTCTTCTCGCAAGGCCTTGCAGGCCTGGGTTCCGGAATAGTCGAACTCGCAAGCCTGCCCGATGACGATCGGGCCCGACCCGACGATGAGGATCCTTGAGATGTCGCCGCGTTTAGGCATCGCGCATCATGTCGATGAACTTCTGGAACAGATAATAGGAATCGTGCGGCCCCGGGGACGCTTCAGGGTGGTATTGCACGCTGAACGCCGGCAGGTTCCGATGCTCCAGGCCTTCGATTGTCATGTCGTTCAGGTTCAGATGGGTTATGCGGACCTCGTTGTCGTCAAGGCTGTTCGCATCGACTGCGAAACCATGATTCTGCGCCGTGATTTCCACTCGCCCCGTATCGATATTCCGTACCGGCTGGTTTCCGCCGTGGTGACCGAAATTGAGCTTGAAGGTACGTCCGCCGAACGCCAGCCCCATGATCTGATGACCCAGACAGATTCCGAAAACCGGTTTCTTGCCCAGAAGCGCCCGGACGTTCCGGACGGCGTATTCCACAGGTTCGGGATCTCCAGGACCATTCGACAGGAAGATGCCGTCGGGATTGAGCGCCAGAACGTCGTCTGCGGAGGTGGACGCCGGAACCACCCGCACATCCGCGCCGACGTGGATCAGATCGCGCAGGATGTTGGTCTTGATTCCGAAGTCGTAGGCCACGACGCGATAGCGGGGGCCCTCGACTTTTGCAATGTCGGCGAACTCAACGAAGTCGAGCGCCTCGCCCGATGCATCGTAACTCACATCGGTGGTCACCACGCTGGCCAGGTCCCGGCCGATCATTTCGGGGGCGGCACTCACCCTTTGTTTCAGCGAGTCCAGGTCATGGTCCACGAGCGACACCACTGCGCGCATCGCACCTTTTTCACGGATATGGCGAACCAGGGCACGGGTATCGATTTCGGAGATGGCGGGAATCCTGTTCCGGTAGAGGTAGTCTTGGAGCGATCCCGAGATTCTCCAGTTGCTGGGGTGCGGCGTCATTCTGCGGACCACGAACGCTTCCAGAAACGGCCGCCGCGACTCGACGTCTTCGAGGTTCACCCCGGTGTTTCCGATCAGGGGATAGGTCATCGTAACGATCTGGCCGGCATAGGAAGGGTCGGTCAGGATTTCCTGATATCCCGACATCGACGTGTTGAACACGACTTCACCGAAGGCCTCGCCCTCGAAACCGTGACCTTCGCCATGGAACACCCGGCCGTCTTCGAGGAGCAACGTCGCTTTCATCAATCGATGACACCCATCTTGCCGACCGGCCAGTAACGGAATACGGCCTTTCCGTAAATGTTTTCGCGAGGCACCAGGCCCCACATGCGGCTGTCGTTGGATTGGTTGCGGTGATCGCCGAGCACGTAATAGTGAGCGTCATCCACGGTGACCGCGCCGTAAGAGCGTCGATCCATGAAATTCGCCGGAACATAGGGTTCATCGAGGAGAGCACCGTTGACGACGAGGCGTCCCGACCGAATCTCGACGAAGTCTCCGGGCAGACCGATCACCCGTTTGATATAGGAGCGGGAAGGATCGAGCGGATACCAGAAGACCACAATGTCGCCCCGTTCGATATTGTCGATCCTGTAAAGGAACTTGTTGACGAAGATGCGCTCCTGGTCCACCAGTTCGGGCAACATGCTGGTGCCTTCGACCTTGACCGGCTGGTAAAGGAAAACAACAACAATGACGGCGCCGCCGACGGCGAACAGCACGTCGCGCAACCACCACCGTATTTCACTGAAAACACTGGATTGATATGGGTTGTCGACCGCTTCCGGGGCTGCGGATTCCCCCTCGACTGGATGTTCGGGCTCAATCATCGGGCAAGAAGGTTCATTCTAGAGGATTTGGGAGAGAATCGAAAGAGCGGCGCCGGTTCGGGCACGGACTATTTCCAGTCAGGACCAGTCCTCGGATGAGGAGGGAAGGCGGCATGTTATTATATTTTTACAGTGCAGGCCCTGCACCAAACCCAAGGTCGAAACAATGAATCAGGAACCGATCGGCATCATTCTGGTACTGGTCACAATTATTGGGACTGGAATTACACTCGCCCTGCTCCTTGTTCCAGGACAGCGCGAGTTGCAAAGACAGGTGAGCGACATGCGCGAGCGCATGGCCCGACTGGAGGGACTGTTCGAAGGATTCACCAGACGAACCGAAACTCAAGGAACCCCGGATTAAAATCGGTCATCGAACCCCCGTCATTGTTCATTGGTCATCTGCCATTCGATGGGCAACGTCATTGCCAGAGCGTGAATCTCCGTGTCGTACCGATGACGAAACCCACCCTGTGATCCACGGCGGTCAATCCCGCGGTCAATCCCGCATCCCATCGCATCCCAAGGGCGTCCCACTGAAGCCCTATCCTTGTCTGTGCCCGATCTTCGCCGCCGAGCGTGGGATAGGACTGTGGGTTGGTCAGACCGTTGATTTCCGCCGCAACGCGCACACGTTCGGAAACTGAAACGATCGCGGCGATCCCGTAAGTCATGACGTCCTGCTGCGCCGCGGCGCGCTCGGCGTCGTCCAGAATGCCCAGCCCGATGTTGCCGAAGATATATGCCGGTCCGGCGGACTTGCCGACCAGGATTTCCGCAAAGAAATGCGTACCGTCGGTACCCAAACCGTCTTCGTTGCTCGCGTTGGGTAACACCACGGTGGGCTGAAAACTCACATCGGGACGCCTTCCCGACCCGGTCAGGAGCGCGATCTTCGTGGAGATCTCACCGTCACCCCAATCCGCCCGCAACCCGTCCCCGCCTTCGGTGAGCCAGACGTTGTTCCGCAGCGTCCCCCGCATCTGGAATTCGGCGCGCCCGAACCCGAAATGAGCGCCGCCATCGAGAATGGACAATTGGTTTCCACCCAAGCCGGTCACCGGGAAGCGGGCTCGGTTGAAATAACCGATACCGTTCTCCAACTCCATCGCGCCTTCCGGTATGAGCCTTGGATCTTCAGTCAGCAACGGTCTTTGTTGACCGTCCACGGGTGCCGGATTCCATAACGCGGCGGCAAGACACACGCACGCACAGGTAAGGATCTTCGTTACTCTCACGCTATAAATTTCCAAGTTGCCGGGCGATCAAAGCCGGGGCAACGATTGCCGCCGTCTCGGCGCGCAGGATGTGTGAGCCAAGCCGAACCGAACGAAACCCCGCCGCGCAGGCGGCTTCGACTTCATCGTCGGTCCATCCGCCTTCCGGACCGATGAGATACAGCACCGGTGCACCCTGGACCGCGGAATCCAATTGCCCTTCCCGCCCTTCGGTAAAGATGATCTTCGAACGGGCATCGGACCGGATTACTCCCTCGAAGTCCGTCACCGGATCGAGCCGCGGAAGATGATAGCGCTTCGACTGTTTGGACGCTTCGACAATGATCTTCTTCCAACGCGCGGCGCGCCCCTGCCCCCGATCGTTCGACCGGTGGGCGCGGAACGGAATTATCCGCGTCACGCCGATCTCGACGGCTTTTTCCAGAACGCGTTCGAAGACGGCGTTCCTGATCAGACTCTGGCCCCACGCAAGTTCCGTCTCAGGCGCCGGAACAAAGCGTTCGTCGAGGATGCGAAATCGCGTTTCGGCCCGGCCGCCTTCAACCATCTCGCTCGTCCACACCCGGCCCGTCCCGTCAAACAGTTCGACACGCTCGCCGGGCACTGTTCGGGATACACGCAAATGCCGGTGCTCATCGCCTGTCACGCGAACCATATTGTCGCGAGTCTCCAGGCCGGGCCAATATACGGACTTGATTGCCATTGCTCACCGGCACGGTAGGGCTGGCGGATACGACGTCGATCGCGTCTTCAATTCTTCGGAAACAATGGGCGATGGCGGTTTATTGGATGACACGCATCAACCGAAGATGTCCTTGACCTTCTCCAGAATCTTCTTCTGAATTGGGTGATTTTCGGTGTTTTCGGTCTCGGCCAATTTCGAAACGATCTCGCGCTGCGCCTTCGTGAGCTTTCGGGGCACCTCGACGCTGACGTTGACGTAGAGATCGCCGACACCGCGGCCGTCGGTGCGGGTTATACCGGCGCCTCGAATCCTGAACACCGTGTCGGGCTGCGTACCGGCCGGAATCTTCACTACCTCTTCGTCGACCAGGGTCGGGACATCGATCCTGGTGCCCAGCGCGGCTTGCGCAAACGAAATGGGAATTTGACAGTAAAGATCGTCGTCGCGCCGTTCGAAGAACTCGTGGTCGGCAACGTGGATGATAACGTAGAGGTCTCCCGGACGCCCGCCGCGACCACCGGCATCGCCTTCGCCCGTGAAGCGCAGGCGCGAACCCGTGTCGACTCCAGGCGGGATCGTGAGCTCGAGGGTCTTTTCCTTCGCGATACGTCCATCCCCATGACATTTGGTGCAAGGATCGGTGATCAGATTGCCGCTTCCATGACACGCGTTGCAGGTCCGTGTGATCGAAAAGAAACCCTGTTGATACCGGACCTGTCCATGTCCGTTACAGGTGGAACATGTGGTGGGGCCCTTCCCGCGTGCAACCCCGTTACCGCCGCATTCAGGGCAACCCTCATGGCGAGGCACCTTGATTCGAGTCTTCCTGCCGAATGCCGCCTCCTCGAAACTCAACTCCAGGTCGTAGCGAAGATCGGCGCCTCGATTGGCCGAGCGTCCGCCGCGCCGGGATCCACCGCCGAACAAATCGCCAAGAATATCGCTGAAATCCGAAAACACGCTGGGATCGAATCCCGCACCGGGCCGACCCGTGGCGCCGGCGACGCCGGCATGGCCGAAACGGTCATACTGGCTTCGCTTCTGCGCGTCGCTGAGCACGGCATAAGCATCGGCAGCTTCCTTGAACCTTTCTTCGGCCTCGGTATCTCCGGGATTACGGTCGGGGTGGTATTTGAGGGCGAGTTTGCGGTAGGCGCGCTTAATGTCCTGCTCGGATGCGCCGCGGGATACGCCCATGACTTCGTAGTAGTCGCGGATGGAGCTCACAAGGCGTTCCTCAATTGCCGCCGTCCGCACCACCTGCCGCGGATACGGTCACCATGGTGGGACGCAACAGTTTTCCGCGGAGCATGTAACCCCGGCGGAGATCCGTCAGAACCATGCCTTCGCCAACGCCCTCGGGCGCGGGTTGGGTGCTGACAGCTTCATGAAAGTTGGGATCGAAGGGCTTGCCTTCGGCTTCGACCGCTTCAAGTCCGGCGCGCGACAGGCTGTCGACCAGTTGCTTGAAAATCAATTCGAAGCCCTTGTGACTGGCCGCGGCCTCGGCATCGCCCGACCTCAACGCGAGTTCGAACGAGTCGAGAACGTTGAGCATCTCGCGCATCACTTCCGCCGTCGCGTACTGGACGAAATCGGACCGCTCGCGCTCGGTCCGCTTCCTGAAATTTTCGAACTCGGCTTGCTTGCGAAGCAGAAGATCCTTGAGTTCGTCTCGTTCCCGTGTCAGTTCGTCGATGCCTTCCGGCGCCTCGATCGCATCGGGTTCAGTTGGCATTTCGACGATACCGTCCGTCTCGGATTCCATCGCCATTTCCTGGTTTTCGAGCTTTTCTGCCATCGCTTCCTGAAAGGTGTTCCTGTTTGTGCGGTATTCGACAACTGGACCGATCAAACATTATAGCAGGGGAAAAACCAGCGAGGGAACGTAGAGCGTCAGGCGCCCTCAGGCATTGATCATCCGGCCGCAGACGCCGGCGAGATAGCTGACAATGGAAATACTTTTCCGGTATTCCATCCGCGTCGGCCCGATGATACCCATGAAGCCGGTGGAGGATTCCTGGCGCAGGTAGGGGGAGGTGATGACCGTGAAACCCGCCAGGCAGGGATCGCCCAATTCGGAACCGATCATGATCTGGACGCCGTCGTCGGATTCCGATCGCAGGCACTCGTTCAGGATCTTCACCAACCGGCCCTTCTCTTCAAGGACCCTGAACAGTTCCTGCATTCTGGACACGTCGAAGGGTTCCGCGTTCGAAAGGATGTTTCCCGTCCCATGAACGTAGACCGAGTTGGCCGCGGAATCCGTCTCATCGAACGTCTCGCTCCAGGATTCGATCAGGTCACGCATCATTTTTTCGTACCTGTCGTATTGCCTGTTGTACTGCTTGCGATCTTCCTCCATGAGACGAACAAGCTCCCGGCGAATTTCGGGCAAGGTGCTGCCTGAAAACTGTTCCACGAGGTAGTTTCCCGCGCGAACCAATTCGTCGTGACTGTACCGCTCGTTGACACGAATGACCTTTTGCTGGACGAGTCCGGATTGCGACACCAGGATCACCAGGATTCTGGCGTCATCCAGCCGGATGAACTCGATGTGCTGAAGCACGTTGATATCGATCGGCGCCGAAACGACGATACCCACGTGGTTGCAAATGTCGGACAGCAGACAGCACGCCGTTGACATCAACTCGTCGGGAGTGCTGGCCCGGGCCAGCTTGTCATTGATGTATTCCTCGGCCGAAGGAGTGGGCTTGGGCGAACTGCCGAGGCAATCGACGTAAAACCGGTAAGCCTTTTCGGAAGGTACGCGGCCGGCGGAAGTATGCGGCTGACTCAGATAGCCGGCGTCTTCAAGGTCGGCCATGATATTTCGGATCGTTGCGGGAGACAGACGGCGATCGATGGTCTTGGAAATCGTGCGCGAGCCCACCGGTTCACCCGACTGGATGTACAACCCGACCACGAGTTTCAGGATTTCACTTCCCCGATCCTCGACTTCGCCGGTTCGTGATCTGGCAACCATGATGCACCTATAACATCAGGGTCGGTGGGTGTCAAACCGTGTCGGAGTTCGGTATCAGGGTTCCCGTATGCGGGCGGGGCTGCTTATGTACCGCCTGATCAATCCCATAATCCGCCAGCCGGCATGGGGAAACCGTCGACCGGCGGCCACCAGCGTCTACAAACTGAAATCGCGCACCCGGAATCGCACATCGAAACATTCCGAAAAAGCCTGCACGAAAACTTCCCTCATCGCATCGCGCGCCGGCCGGTCGGGAAGACACTCGGCCAAACCCGCCATCTCGTCGTCCAGTACGCCGCTTCCAGCCATCCCGGTCGCACGTGCCAGAAGCTCCCGGTCGCAAGTGATCGGCATCGAGCCGTGCTGCAGAAAGCTGCGGCGCAGCCGGCGTTGCGCGCTTCCGGCAATCTTGCGTCCACCGCACATCAACTCGTATCGCGACGGAGAAACAAAACACGGGTTGTCGAAACCATCGGGAGATCCCATCGGCCGCTTCGTGTCCGGCGCAAGGACGGCATCGATTCCCAGTCGGCGATAACCTGCCGTGAGCGCTTCGGAAATCCTGCGATAGGTCCCGTACACAGAACCGCCGTCGAACTGCGCAGCATCGTTGGACGCGACCGCATACGTCAACTCGTCGTCATGCAATACGGCGCGTCCGCCGGTGGGGCGGTGGACGACGTCCATGCCTTGCCGGCTGCAGAAGTCCAGGTCGACCGCCTTTTCCTTTTTCTGATTGCGGCCGAGCGATACCGTCGGACGGTTCCAGGAATAGAAGCGAAGAATCGTCAGCGGGGAGTCCGACGCTTCGACCTCGGCAAGCATCCGCTCGTCCACGACCATGTTCGTCTTGCCGTCGAGCGGAGGATCGAGAATGAGGTCCCAGGCGCGGTTCGTCATGCCATAAACAAGGGGTGCCCGGAGGCGCCCCTTCGTCAGGTCAAAATCAGGCTGTCATTATGGAATCGTGGCCGGCAGATAGGTCTGTACCGGTGTGTTGTCCTGTTCGCTGGGGAAGTGCACCCGGAACGCCACTGTCATTCCCGACTCCAGGGTTTGCGCGGCAAGGGTGAGATCATCGACGCTGCCGATGTCGAAACGCCGGCCGGCGGCGACAAATTCCGAAATGACCATGTTTCGCCGCAAGCCCGCCTCGTCGGCCACGCCACCCGGTTCCGCCGAAACGACCATCACTCCTTCAAGGTCCCCGATGCCCAGCAATGAACGCAACTGAGGGGTCACCGGGGCCACCCGGACACCAAGGCGGGTGGGCACGATCTCGACGCCGCCGTCGCGGGTCGGTGGAGGCTCGCGGTCAAAGCGTGCCGCGAGTCCCTCGGCGCGGTCGGCAACCCTGACGTTGAGCGTCAGTTCCTCACCCTCGCGAATGACCCGCAGAGGGATCGTATCCCCAACGGTCTGGCTGGCTACGGCCAACAGTAGAGCGGTATTGTCGGGTGTGGGATTTCCATTGACGTCCACGATTACGTCGCCCACCTGCATCCCGGCCTGGTCGGACGGTCCGCCAAGTGTCACCCCATCCACCACAACGCCTTCTTCCAGGCCGAAGGCGAGCGAAGCGTCGGCACCCTGAGGCATCGAAATCCCGATAAATCCGCGGCGTACGCTGCCCGTTGCGACGATCTGATTGTAAACGTCGACAACCAAGTTCGACGGCATCGCGAAACCGATTCCTGAAAATTGCCGCGTCCCGGAGATAATCGCGGTATTCACGCCGATCACTTGCCCGGCCATGTTCACCAGCGGTCCGCCGCTGTTTCCGGGATTGATTGCTGCATCGGTCTGAATAAAGCGCTGGAACGGTTGCCCACCGGCCTCCCGTCCCTTGGCGCTGATGATGCCCGCCGTCAGAGTCTGCTCGTATCCGAACGGGCTCCCCAAGGCCAGAACCCAGTCACCGATGCTCGTGGCATCGGAATTGCCCATGGGCACGGTTGGGAGCCCATCCGCTTCGATCTTGATAACGGCCAGGTCGGTCTCCTCATCGGCGCCCACGACCGTAGCTTCGTACTCGCTTCCATCGGATCGCTGGACGACGATGCTCAAGGCGTCGTCAATGACATGGTTGTTCGTGATGATGTAGCCATCGGCATCCACAATGAATCCGGAACCGGTGCTCTGGCGCGGGATGATGGTTTCCGGGTCGGGGATGTCGGGATTCAAACCGAATGGATTGCCGCCGAAAAAATCGAAGAGTTGCTCCGACATGTTGTTCTCGACCTCGGTCTCGACTTCGATATTGACCACTGCGGGTCCCAACACCTCGGCAATCGCCGCAAAACCGTTGGACAACTCGACAGGTTCGGGAATGACCAAGGGCGCGGGGCCTTCCTGAGTCGCCGTCGCCCGTTCGGATACGACGGTCCCGATCGCCACTCCCAGCGCAAGGGTCAACGCGATCAAACCAAAATAAAGTAGTCGTGGTTGTTGCATGGGTTTATACCTTCAGGTTCATCGATTTCAGTAAGGGCGATTATATGCCACTAATCGTTTGACGGGCCAACTTCGGAATCGTAGCGTCAATTGCCTCGCGGAATGGCGCCGGGCTGTCAACGCCGGGGAACCGGCGCCTGGACGCCCTTCAATCGAGCTTGGGCCCGGGCCAACGTCTCTTCTCTCTTGCAAAACGTAAAACGAATCAGACCGTGCCCCGATTCGGGATGCTTGAAGAAACTGCTGCCCGGAACCGCCGCAACGCCAATTTCTTCGATCAGGTAGCGGCAAAATTCGACATCGCTGGGGATGTCCCAGTTCGAAATCCCGCACATCAGATAATAAGCGCCTTCGGGGACCATGACATCGAAACCCGCTTCACGGAGAATTCCGATCAGGCGGTCGCGGCGAACCGTGTAGTCGGCAGCCAACTTGCGGTAATACACTTCGGGAAGCCCGACCGCGACGGCGCCGGCGTCCTGGAGCGGCGCGGCGGCGCCGACTGTCAGAAAATCGTGCATCTTCCGGATCGAATCGCTCAGATGCGGCGCGGCGATCACCCATCCCACGCGCCAACCCGTCACGCTGTACGATTTGGAAAGGCTGTTGACCACGACCGTGCGGTCGCGCATTCCGTCGACCGTAATCATCGAGACATGTTTCCGCCCGTCATAAAGGATGTGCTCGTAGATTTCGTCGGTGATTGCCAGGGCATTCCACTTCTGGCAGAGCCGGGCGATTTGCTCCAGTTCTTCGATCGAAAACACCTTGCCCGTCGGGTTGTTCGGCGTATTGATGATGATCGCCTTGGTATGGTCATTGAACGCGGCCGCGAGTTCAGCGGGATCGAACGACCAGTCCGGACGCCGCAACTCGACATACCGGGCCTTCGCCCCGGAGATGATCGTGTCCGGACCGTAGTTTTCGTAGAACGGTTCGAAGATGATGACCTCGTCGCCGGGGTTGATCAGTCCGAGCATCGATGCCACCATCCCCTCGGTGGAACCGCACACCACGGTGATCTCACGTTCGGGATCGACATCGATCCCGAGGAACCGTCGAGTCTTGCTGGCCAGCGCATCGCGAAACTTCTTGGCGCCCCATGTAATGGCGTACTGGTTGATGTCGGCGAAGATGGCATCGGATGCGGCCTGCTTGAGCGTTTCCGGCGCCGGAAAATCGGGATACCCCTGAGACAGGTTGATTGCGCCATGCTCGAACGCCAGGCGCGTCATTTCGCGGATGACGGACTCGGTAAAACGATCGGATTTGTCGGATGTCAGCTTTTTGGGCATGAAGACCGTTTCGGCATGATGCCAGATCAGGCGTTATCCACCGGGCCCGGATAGTCCGCACCCAGTCGCGAATCCATGTTGTCGGCAAGTATCTTGACGACTTCTTCGTGAAAGTAATCCCGGTCCGGCGGTGAGGACAGCTGCCGACTATAGGCATCCCGGCCTTCATCGATTCCCTTCCGGAACCGCCGGTAGAGATCGGAGTGGACCCGCCCATCGAGAATTTCTGTCTCGTGTCCCCGGGCGATCCCCGAAACGATGGACCGCGCCAACTGCCGCGGTCCCGCCTCGGCCGGAGCGGGCGGTTCCGGCGCCGCTTTTTCGACCGGCGTCAAGACCGATGCATCGGTATTGCCGTCCACCAGAAAGCGCAGCCGCAAGCCAAAGTTCTCGATGGCGCGCTCCAACGCGTCGGCCATGATGGCCAATGACTCGACATCGGACGGATGGGCCGCCCCGACCCCGGCCACAGTCCTGCCTCGGACGACAACCAGCGAGAAGAACCAGTCCGGATCGATCGTCTCTTCATCGACTGCTTCGGAGAAAATGCCGGGCTCGCCTTCCAAACCCCAAAGAGTCAGACCGTCATTCGTGTTCAGATAAACGGCGGAACTCTCGGCAAAACGGACGGCGGTACCGAGGAACAAACGAAGAATCTGCGATTGCGAAGTTGCCTCGCCGATCTTCTGCTGATAATCGGCCAAGGCTCTCCAGCGGTTGTTTTCCTCGTCCAGAAGGGCCTTTCGAAGTCGCTCGGTCGTTTCCGCCTCGATGGACTCGCGATAATCCTGGAACATCCTGGCGAGTTCGTCCGATAGCGCAGGCTCGGCCGCGTTCAGCAGACGATCGGCGGAAAATCTGGTATCGCTGGACTCGGAAGGCTGGGCGGACACGTGGAATACCTCCGGCGAAAGCGTGGATTATAGCATGAGGACACGCGTAAACCCTGCCGGGGCAGGGACTTGGTTGGCATCGGTATTTGGGAAATTTCGGCAGCTCGATTGCCGGATCGGAAACCGGGAACAAGCGCCTTCGGAACAATCTGGAATGCGGCGATCCGATAATCTCCGATTTCCGATACTACCTTCAATGGATAGACAGCCTGCCGCATTGGGTAGATAGCACTCGGCGTTGGTTTGACAGCGTTCGGCGGGGGCCTGTACATTGAATGTGAACTGCTGAAACGTTTGTTCGTGGAATATTCTTGCCAGGGGGCGTCCTGGATTCGACGGATGCGATGATGCAGGAGATGCATACCGAGGCCCGTGCTCCTCGTTAAAAACATGGAAAACAATTAAACGCTGACAATCAGTTAGCACTGGCCGCCTAACACCGGCCAGCGTCCCCGGTCGATTCGCCTGTAGGTTGGCCGACGGGCGTCATTCATGCAGGATGGCTTTTCGTTGCTGGCCCGGCGGCGGAGGCGAGATCAACGGGCTGGTGTTTCGATCGGGTTGCAGGTGCCTTCGGATCGAGGCATGAGACAAACAGGAACCTGACAAGTATGTAGATTCTTCTGTTGAACGTATTCGGACGCGGGTTCGATTCCCGCCGCCTCCATCGATCTCTTATCCATAGCAGCATCTATGTGAAGGGCTTGAAACGCGACGGATCTGTGCTCGAGTCCAGGATAAAAGAGATTTTCGAGTCGTCTACAACACGCTGGATGATGCAGGCGGTGGAAAGACGACGCTTATTGGCGAATTGAAGGCCGCGAGACTCGATGTCGATGCGAACCGGGTACACCAAGTATGACCGCCCATATTGACATTCGACCCGACAAGCTTGCCGCCTTTTGCGGACGTTGGCGGGTCACGGAACTGGCGCTGTTCGGATCCGTGCTGCGCGACGACTTCGGCCCGGACAGTGACGTGGATGTGCTCATCAGTTTTCACGAAAACGCCGGCCACAGTTTGTTCGAACTGGATGGAATGGAGTCCGAATTGAAGGAAATATTCGGGCGCGAGGTCGATCTCGTCAGCAGGCGAGGCGTCGAAGCAAGTCGCAATTATCTGCGCAAGAACAGTATTCTGACATCCATCCAAGTCATTTATGAATCGTGACTCTCAGCATGTCTTGGACATCGTGGAGTCCGCACGATTGATACGCGCCTATATCGAGGATGTCACTCGAGATGCATTCATGCGAGACATACAGTTGCAGGATTCTATCATCCGACGGTTCGAGATCATCGGTGAAGCGTCGGGTCGAGTTTCGGTTCCGTTTCGCGAGCGGCACGCTGCGATTCCCTGGAGCGGGATGATCGGACTGCGTAACCGCATGATTCACGGTTACGACGCAATCGATTTGGAACTCGTCTGGACTACAGCCCACGAACGTATTCCCGAGTTGTTGGCGCGGCTTGAGGCGTTGTTGCCGCTTGACATCGATGGGCCACCGGAGAGCGAGCCGTGAGTTTCCTGGAAACCTGTCCAAGCCGATCGGAGAAATAGGATTCGTCGAGAGTCACGATCTGTGTGACGTTGGCGACGGAGTCCTTCGGGATGCCGGTGTTTGCCGCTGGCAGCAGATCGTTGCCGGGAGCGTCGACTAACCGCGTGTTCGACGTGAGGATAACACCAAGGATTGTTCTCAACCTGCTTCGATTGAAGGCCTCGCCAAAAACGCTCGGCTTTCCCACCGTTCCCACAATACCGACTGCGGGTCTCATTTTAAGATTCACGCTCATTTTTCGCTGACTTTTGCCCTGAACATCTCTTACTTATCGACTGTTCCGAATCTGGTGGGACGCGACACGAACCGTGCCTGCAAACTCGCCTGGGTCTACACGGTCGAGACAGCCGGCGTCAAACGACGCTGGATCGTGTCCGGCCTCTGGACGAAGTAGCGGTCCGCCACACCTTCACTACCTAAGGAACGCGGTCTCCTCGTGCGCCTCATTCCATTGCGGCAGAGTTCTTGAATTGATCCACTCAGACGATTCTCATATATTTATGTCGCTTTTTTGGTTTTCGTTGAAGAGAGGCTAGTGTCCTGGCCCCATAGATAATGTGCCTGACGCGGATGGGGCTTGGCCGGCGAAGTCCAGTCCATAAGACGGCGAAGAACGAGAGTAATCATCAAGTATGGCCGAGAATCCCCTTTTCGGCGCAGGTCGGAAGTCGAGTATCCCTGAAGGGGCACGTCGACGTGCGTGTGATCCTCGAGGATGTACGACTCCTCGGTACGGATGCGTCCGCCGGCTACGAGAGGCGAGTCCGCCTGCCCGGCGGCCCACACAATGAGGCAGTCATCTCCTTACGCGGAAGCCGCTTCGACATTATTTCACCTTGACTGCCTCTCGCTCGACCTCGAGGTCGGCAAGGGGGACAGCCGGATTCACGCCCTTGCCGGAGTGCGCGCGGATACCGGCCGGCGCTTTGTGTTTACCGGTGGCAACTTGTTGGCGGCGTTGGCGAAACTGGACGATCTCGCCAATGACGCATCCTTTGTTCTGGGCCACAACCTGATCGCCTTCGATCTGCCGCATCTGAGGGCGGCAAAGCCCGACTTGCGGTTGCTGACACTCCCGGCTGTCGATACGTTGCGTCTCAGTCCCCTCGCCTTTCCCCGCAATCCCTATCACCACCTCGTCAAGCATTACAAGGACGGTGGGCTAAAGCGCGGACAACTGAACGACCCGGAGCTCGACGCCCGCCTCGCTCTGGAGCTCTTTGGCGATCAGCGGCAAGCGCTGCGGGAAGCCCCGCCCGACCTGCTGGCGGCGTGGCATTGGCTGAGCACGCCGGAACCGGAGGGCAAGGACCGCGCCCTCGACGATCTCTTCTCCGAGCTTCGCGCCTCGCGCCGCCCCTCGGACACCGAGGCCCTCGCCGCGATCGGCAGGCGGCTTGAAGGCACCGCCTGCGCCGCTCAAGGGCGTCAGATCGCGGCGGAAGCCGCGGCCTACGGGTGGTCGCTGTCCTATGCGCTGGCATGGCTGTCGGTGGCGGGCGGCAATTCGGTCATGCCGCCCTGGGTCGGCCACCAATTCCCGGAGGCGGGCCGCCTGGTGCGTCGGCTCAGGGACACCGCCTGCACCGAATCCGCCTGCGGCTGGTGCCGGGAACGCCACGATGCGGCGAAGGAACTCACGCGATGGTTCGGCTTCAGCGATTTCCGCCCGGAACCAAGGAGCATCGACGGGCGCCCCATGCAACGGTCCATCGTCGAGGCTGCAATGGCGGGAGAACACGTTCTCGGAATTTTGCCCACCGGTACGGGCAAATCACTCTGCTATCAGATTCCGGCCCTGTCGCGTTACGACAAGACGGGCGCGCTGACGGTGGTGATCTCACCCCTGGTCGCGCTGATGGCGGATCAGGTGGCGGGATTGGAAGCACGCGGTGTCGGCGCGTGCGTGACGATCAACGGGCTGTTGTCGATGCCCGAGCGGGCCGACGCGCTGGACCGGGTCCGACTGGGCGACGCCGGTATTCTCATCATCTCTCCGGAACAACTCCGATCCCGTTCCATGCGCCGGGCGCTCGACCAGCGCGAGATCGGCGGCTGGGTGCTGGACGAGGCGCACTGCCTGTCGAGATGGGGCCACGCTTTCCGACCCGATTACCGCTACGTAGGCCGCTTCATCGGGGAGAGGGCGGGCTCGGGGCCGATGCCGCCGGTGTTGTGCCTGACCGCAACCGCGAAGCCGGACGTGACCGAGGACATCGCGTGGCATTTCCGAGACAGGCTCGGCATCGGGCTGACGGTTTTCGACGGCGGCACCGACCGTCCCAACCTGACGTTCGAGGTGGTCCCGACGTCGGGAGGCGAGAAATTCCCCCATATCCACCAGATTTTCGAATCGTACCTGCCACCAGAGATGCCGGGCGGCGCCATCGTCTATTGCGCGACCCGCCGTCAGAGCGAGGAGGTGGCCCAGTTCCTGCAGTTGAAAGGCGTAGCGGCCGAGCATTTTCACGCAGGCCTGCCGCCGGAGACGAAGAAGGATGTGCAGCACCGCTTCATCGTCGGCGAGTTGCGCGCGATCGTGGCGACCAACGCCTTCGGCATGGGCATCGACAAACCGGACGTCCGGCTGGTGATCCACGCTGATATTCCGGGATCGCTGGAGAACTATCTTCAAGAGGCCGGGCGCGCCGGACGGGACCGCGCATCGGCTCGCTGCGTATTGCTTTACACGGCGGACGACGTGGAGCATCAGTTCGGCATGTCGGCCTACTCGCGCCTCACGAGAGCCGAGATCCACGGCATCCTCAGAGCGCTGCGCAACCTCGATCGCAAGAAGCGCCTGGGCGGCGAGGTGGTGGCCACCACAGGCGAGATACTCGGCGAGGATGAGGACAAGGCATTCGATCGCGACTCCGTCACGGACGATACCCGCGTGCGGACCGCCGTTGCCTGGCTGGAGGAGGCGGAGTTGCTGACCCGGGAAGAAAACGCGGTCCAGGTGTTCCCGTCATCGCTCCGGGTGAACTCGGTCGAAGAAGCCCGCGCGAAACTGGAGAGGACCTCCGTGGCGGCGACCTATCGCCAACGGCTCCTGAGGATCACCGAAACGCTGATGGATGCCAGTGCCGACGACGGCGTCACCACCGACGAATTGATGGGCGTATCGGGGCTGAGCCCCGAGGGCGTCCGCCGCGCGCTGTACGACCTTGAACGGCTGGGCATTGCTAGCCTGAACTTTGAGAGTGTAGCCGAGCTAACCTGTTGATTTTTCAAGATAAGGCGACGAATCGAGGGCTCGCTACTGGGTACGTTCCAGGCGGACGCCGAGGAGTTTGAATGCCTCGCGCTGGAGGGGGGTGGGCCGGGTGACGACGTCGAAGGGTTCGGCGCCGGGCAAGCGGGCGGCGACCCGGTTTTTGACGATCGTCCCCAGGTCGTCGAGCAGGGTGCGGAAGCTGTGGACGGGCCAGCCGTCGGCGGTTCGTTTGCTGCGGGCCTTCTCCTGGGCGGAGATGGAGACCTGGGCCGGGGCGACGATGGAGGGGCGCGCGGCCTGGGCGGCGGCCGGATCGTCGTCGTGGAACAGGATCGGCCTGAGCCGCTGGCGCATGTGCCATTCGACGTAGTAGGCGAGCATGCAGAGGAAGACATGCGCCCGGACCCGGCGGGCGGCATAGTGGTAGATGGGCCGGACCTTGAGGTCGACGGTCTTGAAGCTGCGGAAGGCGCGCTCGACCGCGCTCAGGCTCTTGTAAGCGCGCACGGTTTCGGTGGCGTCGAGCGCGTCGGCGGGCAGGCTGGTGCGCACGACGTACAAGCCGTCCAGGGCCGCTTCTGCGGCGATGGAATCGGGTTTGCGGCGGTAGCGGAACGAGGAGTCGGCGATCTCGAGATCGAAGTGCTTGGCCATCTTGTAGCGGCCGATGACCTTGCCGACGCGCAGGGCGATCTTGTCCTGGCCCGTCAGGGGCCGTTGCGGGCGTTGGGTGGCGGCGGCGATGGGATCGAGCAGGCGCTCGGTGGCCTGGAGCAACGCCTCGCGCTTGCGTCGCTTTGACAACGTAAAAAGGACCCACCCCGATCGAGTAAAAGGGACCCACCCCCTGGTTAATGGTTTGTAAGTGATTCCGCCGTCGAGGCTGCGGGAAGTGTGGGAGCCGAAGGCTTCCAAGCCCCTGTGGGAACGCGCTGGCTTTGCAGCGGGTTTCCATGGGGGCGGCACTTTCCACAGCCGGCCGCGCCCGCGGTTTTCACGCGGATCCTCCGGCGGACCGGGGTTTGTTCTTCCGTTTGCTGGCGGCGCCGAGACTGTCGGTAAACCGGATACTTTCCCAATCGAACTGGTGAATGGCGCAGTGATGGGTCAGCCGGTCCAGCAGGGCTGCGGTCAGTGCGGCGTCACCGAAGACGCGGGTCCACTGTGCAAACGGCAGGTTCGATGTGACGATCAGCGAACCCTTTTCGTAGCGGTCCGAGAAGACCTGAAACAGCAACTGCGCCCCCTCGGCCGAGAACGGGATATAGCCGACTTCGTCCACGATGAGCAGCTCGAAGCGGGCCAGATTGGCCAGGCGCCGGTTCAGTTGCCGTTCCTCGCGCGACTCGATCAAGGTGTTGACCAGTCCGGCGGCCGTGGTGAACCCGACGCGGTAGCCCCTCCGGCAGGCTTCCACGCCCAGCGCCGTGGCGGCATGGGTTTTACCGGTTCCGTGCTTGCCCAACAGGACGACGTTCTCGTGCCGGGTAATGTAGCCGCACTCGGCATAGTCGCGAACCTGGACCGCATCGAGCACCGGCCACTTCTTCAGGTCCGTGGTCTCCAGGGTCTTGAGCAGTGGGAACCGGGCCTCCCGCAGTCGACGCTGGACCTGATTGGCTTGCCGCTGTTCCAGCTCGCGGCTGGCCAGAGCCAATAGAAAGCCGACGTACCCCTCGCCGGCCTCTTTGGCCTGCCGGGCGTGTTCCCGCCACTCCCGCACCATGGCCGGGAGCCGGAGTTGCCGCAGTGCGTCGTCGAGAACGATCTCCTGACCCGGAGTCATCGCACACCCCCAGTCAGGAGACGGTCGTATTGATCCAGATCGGCCCCAGCGATCGTCAGGTCGGTGATACCGGGCATCAACCCGGACTCGAGCGGCGCATGGGATCGAGTCGGCGTGTCCTCCCGCATCAGAATGTGCCGCACCGCGTCCAACTCGATACAGTGGGCATCGAGTGCGCCCTGGATGGCCGATGACACCCGATCCAGATCCCAGTCCTGGTGGAGTTGCAGGATGCCGATGAACTCCCGGGTGCCCCGGCTGTACCCATGCCGATCCCGCAACCGCTCCAGCGCGGTTTCGTAATGCGCCGGCCACTGGGGCCGCCACTGCCGGATCGGCCGGGCACTCTCAAACGAGGCCACCTTCCGCCGGATCAACTCCAGGTAGTGCAACGGATCGATCCGCCAGTCGCTATGACCGAAGGCGCGGTCATGTTCGGCCACCTTCTTCTGGTCCGCGTAAAAGCTCACCCGGTCACAGCCGATATGGGCCCAGAGCCGGCGTCCCACATAGGCGGTCGGCACCGAATACCGGTTCGAATCCACCTGGGCGGTCTGATACGGGCTGATCCGGACTCCCACCACCTTCGTGTTCTCGAACCGCGTGCCGGGCAGTGCCAAGAGGCGTTCTTGCTCCACCGCGTGCCGCTCCCCGATCGTGCGATCGTCGGACCGGCCGCGGATCCGCCTAAGGTCGTCGGCGCCGCAACGTTCCAGCAACTGCGCGTTCAACTCGTCGAAGTCGGCCACCTCGGGCACCGGCACCAGGAAGTTCCGGCGTGCAAAGCCGACCAGGCCCTCGACACCGCCTTTCTCCTGGCCCCGCGCCGGATTGCAGAACCGTGCTTCAAACGTGTAGTGCGCCCGAAACGCCGTGAACCGCGTCTGTTCCACCCGGCCCTTCCCGCGCAGAACCTGTTTCACGGCGGTTTTCAGGTTATCGAAGACCAATGTCGGGAATACCCCGCCGTACCAGTCGAACCCACGGATGTGACCGTCCAGGAACATCTCCTGCCGTTCCCACGGATAGGCCCGCACAAACGCCTTGCCCGAGTACCGGGATCTCATGCAGAACAACTTGACCTGACGGTCTTCACCGTTCATCCGGACCCAGGCCGTACCCCAGTCCACCTCGGCTTCACGGGCGTGTTCCGGGTCCAGCGGCACCACAGCGCCGGTCTGGTTCCAGCCCAACCGTGTCTTCCGTTCCCGAACCCAGCGGCGTACCGTCGGCTCGGCTCCGGTAAATTCATGCTCCTCCACCAGACGTTGCCACACCCGGTGCGCGGTGTGGCGTTGCTTGACGGGCCGGTCCCGGTCCGCCTGGAGCCACGCTTCTACGATCCCGGCCACCGGGTCCATCACCGGACAGGCGGGCTCCTTCTCCCGCCGATACCTGGGCTCCTGTCCGGCCAATACTTTCCGGACCGTCCGTCGCGTGTGCCCGGTCTCCCGGGCGATCTGTCGAATGCTTTTCTTGTAAACCCGATCTGCGGTTCTGATCAACTCGTACTGATCCATCCCTATCAATCCTCGCCTCCCACTCGCGTGCCTGTTCATCCAGTTCACGCTTCCGGGGAGGCTATCAGGGGTGGGTCCCTTTTCCTCGATCAGAGCCCCGTTTGGTGGGTCCCTTTTACGTTATCGAAATCACTTGCGCGCCCGTTCGGCCCCCAGCAGGGGGTTGCGGCAAACCATCAGGCGTTCGCCCGGATAGGCGTCCGATTTCACCTCGACCAGGTCGGTCCGGTCGAACAAGGACATCTGCACGGCGCCGGATTCCACCAGCCGGCGGATCGCCGGGGCGCGCAGGGCGCTGATCCAATCCAGTCCGGCCGGGGCGAGATCCTCGCGGATGCGCGCCTCGGTCAGCATGCCGCCCTCGCCCACCAACACGACCCGGTCCAGGCCGAAGCGGCGGCGCAGGGCGTCGATCTGCGAGGGAACGGTCGCCGGATCGGCCGTCGAGCCGTGGAAGACCTCCACGGCGACCGGACAGCCGTCGCGGTTGCATAACAGGCCGAACTCGATCTGGAGCTTGCCGCGCTTGCCGTCGCGGGAGTAGCCGTGGCGGGCCAGCGAACAGCGGCGGCCTTCCACATAGACCGAGGTCAGATCGTAGAGCACCAGCGAGCCGTCTTCCAGATGCCGCTTCGCCAGCCGCCGCTCAATGGCGTCCTGGCGTTGAAGCAGCCAGTCCATGGCGGCGTAGAGATCGTCTTCGCCGGTGTCCTGAAGCCCGAGCGTCTCGGACAGCGAGTCGCGCGCGGTGTCGGCGGCCAGACCCCGTGCCGCGGCCAGTTTCGAACCCGGATCGAGGATGCGGGCGACGATCAGGGCCAGGACGCGCTCGCGTTCGGGACTCTCCGGGGCCCCGATCAGCCGGTCCAGGCGCAATTGGCGCAGGGCGCCCAGCACGGCGGCGACGTGACCATGGGGTTTGGAGCGGGTGATGTCGACGGCGGCGGCGAGGTCGGCGACCGCGGCGCCGCCCTTGAGGAGGATCTTGAATCCCGCGATCAGGGGCGGGGGCCATTTGGAGAGGTTGGCGAGGGTGCGTTTCTTGACTTTGCCGCCTTCGCGGTAGGACTCGCGCAGGAGGATGGCGGGCGGGGAGTTGCGGTTGGGGACGGAATCGATGTACATGACCACTCATATTCGTTCTATATACCTTATGTGTCAACTATAAACCAATATATTCCTTATTATTACATGGCTACAACATACGCGACCGAAAACCGTGTTAATCCATTGAGATCAATTGCTTGACCTCAAATCCGGTACGATCTGTTAAGGAAGTTCAGGCTAGCAACGATACGGTTTTGACCGCGTTCGTCCACGCCGGCGTGGAGCGCGCCTCTCTCAAGCGTTTCGAACAGGCGGCGATGCTGGAGACTGCCCTGATCGCTCACATGCGTGAAGCTGCGCCTGACCTGGGCAAGGGAGACGCGTCGTCGTTGCATCTGCGCGTCGCGTCGCAGGTACTGAGGGACGAAGGTCTGGTCGATCCCCTGCCGGAGCGGCTGTGGCGCATTTTACGGAGCATCGCCTACGACGGGCGCGGAGAGGATGGCGCCGCGGGGAGCCTGACTGTGCGAAAGCGGGACGCGGAAACGGCATGGGTGACGCTCCAGCGCGAATGGCAGGCGTTGGAAGACACCGCCCGGATCCGGCGCGAAGCGGCGTGGCGTTTGCTGAATCATCTACTCGCCTGCCTCCCGCCCGAAAGCCGGGGCACGGATCTGCTGGCCGAGACCACGCTCGGCAAGCTGAACCAGGCGATCGAGTCCGACTTGATTCTAAAGACAAAGGTCAGGAACTTCAGCAAGTTGCTGGACCGCGCCCTGTTATGGCTGCACGAGCAGGAAGTCATCCGCCTCAACAAGGGCCTTGCGGTGTTCCGACCGGCCATGACCATACGCCTGGAGCAGCGGGACCGCCGTGGCTTCGCGAGTACGGACTTCGAGCCGCTCGCCCTTCATTACAAGGGACAGGTCCTGCAGATCCACGTGATGGTGGCGTTCGCCGAGCGCGGCCTCGCCGCCATGACCGACGCGCTGCGCCTGGCGATGGATTACTTTACTCTCAAGGCGGACGAGTTCCGCCACCGCTGGCTGCCGGGCCGCGACAGTGAGATCGGCCGGCAGACCACTCCCGAGTCATGGCGGGCAATCGTCGAAAGCTTGAAGAATCCCGTCCAGCAGCGAATTGTCGCGGATGACCGCGAGCAGACGAACGTGCTGGTGCTGGCGGGCCCGGGCTCGGGCAAGACGCGGGTGCTGGTGCATCGCATTGCCTATCTGGTCCGCGCAAGACGGGAAAACGCCCGCGGCATCCTGGCCCTGGCCTACAACCGGCACGCGGCAGTCGATATCCGCCGCCGCCTGGGGGACCTGATCGGCCGCGATGCGCGGGGAGTGACCGTCCTCACCTGCCACGCGTTGGCGATGCGTCTGGCCGGCGCCAGCTTCACGGGTCGGGCGGAGCGCCCGGACGACGATGTCTTTCGCCAAGTGCTTCAGAAGGCGGTAGCGCTTCTTCGCGGCGAGGATCTTCCGCCCGAGGAGGCGGACGAACGGCGGGAGCGGCTGCTGGCGGGGTTTCGCTGGATTCTGGTGGACGAATACCAGGACATCGGCCCCGACCAATACGCCTTGATATCGGCCCTTGCCGGGCGAACGCTCGAGGACGATGCCGGCAAGCTCACCTTGTTTGCGGTCGGCGACGACGATCAGAACATATACGCCTTCAACGGCGCCTCGGTAGAGTTCATACGTCGCTTCGAGGCGGATTACGGACCTCGGCCTATCTACCTTACCGACAACTACCGCTCCGCCGGCCACATCCTGGCCGCCGCCAACGCGATGATCGAGCCGGCGCAGGAGCGGATGAAGGCCGGACATCCCATCCACGTTAACCGTGCGCGTGCGAAGAACCCTCCGGGCGGAGCGTGGCAGAAACTGGACCCGGTCGCGCGTGGGCGGGTGCAGATCCTGCCGGCGGGTCGCGATCCGGTCTCGCAGGCGCGAATCGCCATGGCCGAGTTGCTGCGCCTTGCCGCCCTGTCGTCAGATTGGGACTGGTCACGATGCGCCGTGATCGCGCGCGAGTGGGAGTATCTGGTTCCGGTGCGGGCGTTCTGCGAGATGCACGATATTCCGGCGCAGATGGGAAACGAGGAAATCCCCGGATTCTGGCGCCTGCGCGAAACCCGTGCATTCGTGGAATGGCTGCGCGGCCGGGAGATTGGCGTCGACGACGGCCGAACCCTGCTCGGCTGGGCGGATGCATGCGCGTCCAACTCCTGGAACGAGTTGTTGCGGCAAGCCATCGACGAGCATGCCGTGGAGACCGATGGCGCCGAAACCCCGGTGGGCCACTTCATCGAATGGCTGGCCGAATGGGGCCAGGACATCCGCCGGCGTCAGCGCGGGCTGCTGCTGGTGACCGCACACCGCGCCAAGGGTCTGGAGTTCGACCATGTGGCCGTGCTGGACGGCGGTTGGAACCGCGTCGGACGCGGCGAGGACCCGGACGAGGCTCGGAGACTCTACTACGTAGCCATGACGCGCGCCAGACAGACTCTGGCGCTCGCTCGGTTCGAGGGGCATCACCGGTTGCAGGCGGCGTTGCTCAACAATCCCTTTGTCCTACATCGCGAACCGAGCGAGCTTCCACCCGCCCCCGCGGCGCTGGAATACCACGTTGTCCAGCCGAGCCTTGAAGACGTGGATCTCGGTTTCGCGGGACGACAGGACGCCCGTCAACCGGTGCATCGCGCCATCGCCGCACTGTCGCCCGGCGACCCCCTGCAAACGCGCGTCGTGAACGCCGAGCGCTGGGAACTGCTGAACCGGGAAGGCACGGTGGTGGGGCGTTTGGCCAAGAGCTTCGGGCCCCCGGCCAGGACACGGTGCCGGTCTGCCACGGTACTGGCCATCGTGGGATGGAGCCGCGAGGCATCGAAGCCGGATTATCGCGACGGCGTGAAATGCGATAACTGGGAAGTGATCGTCCCGGAGCTAACGTTCGAGCCGGATCGGGGGATAGCCTCCTGAACTGTCATTGACTCCGATCGGCGCGAGAGTGAGGGCGCGCCTATCTGCCGGAACGGCGTCAGATGATGCAGGCGTGGGGCGACTGCCTCGGCCGGCCGAAAGCGAGGGCCAAGACCATACAGACAAACTAGAGAGCCCCTTGTGGGGACGGAACAGCGTCCGGTCCGATGCGCCCGTTCAAGTTCCATCCCGGAAACCGTCTCAGGGCTACTCGCCCATGAACAACAATTCTCATTTTGGCCCCTGACGGTCTCGGAACGATATCCCACTCCCATTCCCACTGTAGGTGCAGTCTATGACTGCACAATTACCGCGCGATCTTGATTTGGGCAGTCTCGGAATGATCTCCCACTCTTACTGTAGGTGCGGTCTATGACCGCACGATCACCGTCCCTACAGTTTCGGAGTCGCGGAATGCAGGCACCCAACTCAACCAGTCACGACATCGAAAAACCTCAAGACCCGGAGCGGGAATGAACAGCGGAAAACACTCATGATGAGAATTGCTGACCCATAAACAACCGGCTTGCATAATGGTGCCTGGTTTGGTACTAACCCCATCCGGAGACAGAGACCGGGAGAGCGACGGTGCGCGACATCGTCGCGTTTCTCGAAGCCGTAGGAGTCAACCCATGATGGAATACAAGGGATACGCTGCCGAAGTAGAATTCGACGATTCCGTGGGCCTGCTTCACGGACGGATCGTCAACAGCGGCGCCTATCCGATCGCGACCTTTGAAGCGACAGACGTCGAAGGAATTCGTCGCGAGTTACATCGATCCATCGACGAATACCTCGCTTCGTGCAAGGAAGATGGCATTGAGCCCAAGAAGCCTTTCTCAGGCAAACTTAACGTTCGGCTCGGGCCAGACTTGCATCAACGCGTTGCGCTCTCGGCATCGGAGAGCGGCCTGAGCCTGAACAGATGGATCGTGCAAACGCTGGAGAAAAACGTCTCTCGATGATCTGAAACCTGTTGTGGGGGAGTCCAGATGCTGCAACCGCAATCGCCAGACATTCACGGCCATCTTCGTCGATCGTGACTGCGCCGCGAGTGATGGCTGTCTGCTGCAGCCATGCAATCCATTGACCAGCTTTGATTCAACGGAGTCGAGATGCTAACTTCGGACTGGCAACTATTGGCGTCTCAGGGCGATCACAGGATCAACGCGTACCGCGCGGTGGACTGGAATTAGACAGCCCGTTACCGCGGACAACACCAGGACGGCGGATGCTATGAGGAGCGCGGTTGGGTCCGCAGGCGAAACTTCTACCATCTGTGCCTGCAGGAGTCGATTGACACCAATGGAGCCGGCTAGTCCGACACCGAGCCCGGCTCCCAGGGGCAGCAAGGTCTGCCGAACTACAAGCTCCCGGACGTGAAGGCCGGTTGCTCCCATCGCAATTCGAATCGCGATCTCGCGCGTGCGCTCGCCCACTGAACGTGAGACGGTGGCGTACAGACCGACTGAAGCCAGCAGTAGGCCGACCACAGCAGAAGCCGTAAACAGACCGGTCATGTTACGTTCAAAGGCGTAGGCTCGATCCAAGCGTTCAGTTAGGGGCCAAAGAGCCGTAACAGGCAGATAGGGATCCATCGCGTAGATTTCACGGCTTACCGCGGGGGCAAGACTCTCGGGCGCTATACTAGTTCGCGCAAATCCAAACATATTCGGTTGCGACATCTGTTGTTAGGGGGCATATACGAGCGGCTCGAATCGCTGACGGGTACGATCGTTTTGAACGATATTCGAGACAACTCCTACCACCGTGAGCCACGGCGTAGGTTCTCTCCCATCGATTGGAAATAACCGCAAGCGTTCCCCCAGTGGACTCTCTCCCGGCCAATTTTGACTGGCGAACCGCTCATTCACAATCGCAACGGGCATCGTTGCGGCTCGATCCGAAACATCGAACTCGCGACCGGAAATCACAGTCGCTCCGAGTGTCCTGAAGTAAACTCTACTGACGACAAATCGCCCAACCGTTGGTCGCGCCTGCTCTCCAACAACTGGATTATCTGCCAACTCATATTCGAAGCGCGGCACCAAGTCCGTTGGCGCGGCAGTGCCTAAGGCCACAGATACGACGCCCGGAAGTGTTTGCAGAGTCGTCTCGATATCTTCAAAGAAGGAGATTCTGGATTCTGCAGTGAGGTATCTGTCAGGGGGAGCATAGAGAGACATCGAAAGAACATTCGCAATATCGACACCGACGTCCGCATTGGTGACATTCACAAAGCTGCGGATCATTACCCCCGCGCTCGCCAGCAGCACGACGGCCAGCGCCGTCTGGGCGCTGACAAGACTGCCAGAGATGTGTCTCCTTTCTCTTCCCCCAGTAATACCTCGACCGTCATTCTTCAATGGACTATCGATACCGAGTCTCGTAAGGCCTTTGGCCGCGACCAGACCGACCAAGAGGCCAGACCCAAGGGCGATAGCAGTGAGGTAAGCCAAGACCCTGTAGTCCATCGTGTAATCTAAATGGGGCACATCCGTGCTCAGTCGAGTCAACGTAAAGACCCGCACACTCGCCTTGGCGACCCACCAACCGACCATGCCACCAATCACTGATAGCACCACACCTTCCACGAGGAATTGTCGAATGGTGCGCCAACGGTCGGCGCCAAGCGCCATACGGATGGAAATCTCCTGCGATTTACCCATCGCCCGGTCGATCGACAGACCCGCCACGTTGGAGCAAATTATGAGGAGCAAGAGAGCGACCGCACCCCACATGGCCTTGAACAGCAATACAGCGTTTGGACCGATGAACCATTCCTGGAAGGTTCTCACCAACGGCAACACGTCACTATTTGTGGCCGGATACTCCCGGGATAGTCGCTGTCCGATTTCTTCCATTTCTATGCGGGCGTTTTCAATGGTGACGCCGTTGGCCAAGCGGCCAAAAGCGTACCGCGCGTAGAAGGTTTCTCGTCTCAACGCTGCGGCGGTCGGCACGAGAGGCATCCAAAACTCTTGGTCTGTTGGAAATGAAAAGCCTCGCGGCATCACTCCGATCACGGTAGTCGGCCTGCCATCGATCCGCACGGTACGGCCTAATATCGCAGGGTTCATTCCGTACCTGTTGGCCTACAACTCATTGCGTAAAATTACGACTGCCTCCGCGCCCGCCGCTTCATCGGACGGCAAGAAGTCCCGGCCGAGAATGGGTTCCACGCCCAGCAACCGAAAGGCATCTGCACTAACTTCGGTCGCGTAGTAGGTCTCCGGTACATCGGCCTCATCGCTGAACGTCACGAATCTCTGGCGCAGAAGAGCCATTTCTTCAAACGATTCTGCCTGATCCCGCCATTCCTCGAAATCCGGATAGTAGACCGCACTCCTGGAGGTTGTGACGTATACGACGCGATCATTCGAGTCGACGAGGGGGAATCCTTGAAAGAGGACCGCATGGGTCACGGTGTAGACCGCGCCGTTGACACCAATTCCCACCGCAAGCATTGCAATAACGGTCACAGCGAACCCAGGACTACGCCGCAAGCTGCGAACGGCACAGCGGACATCATGGATGATATCGTGCAGAGTTTTCATAGTTCGAATCCGAGCAAGGCTGACGCTGAAACAAAGAGTGACCCGCCCCGAGTCTCCCGGAAACAGTTTTAGTCGAGTCCGGCCTCAACGAGACCGGACCGGTGATCCTGATAGTACATCTGCTCAAACTCCACACTAAGGAACGAACAGACCCAGAAGTCCTTCTCGATGACGGCTGCGCTCACGCCACGCCGGTTCGCAGTTTCCTGAAACAGATCTCGGTGCTCGGCGGAGGAGAGCTGAGCAACCTTATTCATCCGAGTCCTCCCGCGCAATTCGTTTGATTGCTGCAAAGACCCAGCCAGTGGCCGTTACCGTGTCTGTAAGGACCTTCCGTCGCATTCCGGGATCGAGCCAATCTCGAACCTTTGCCATGACTTGGGGCGTAATCCGATCCGCCCCAAGCGACTTGAGTGCCTGTACGATCAGAGCGCTTTCCCGGTTCTTGAAGCCAGCTTCTTTAAGGGCGGTGTGCTCGAAGATGAGGCTCACCTTGCCGATTCGGTAGGACCGTGCCGGTCCATCGGACAGGTAGACGATACGAGCGGGCACCTGGGTGGACAAGCCGATGATGTTCTGTGCAGTCGGGCCATTCGGCTGGATTCGCCAACCAAACTTGCGGGCCAGCGCTTGAGCGACCTGATCGGTGTCCGGGCTCAGGTCCTGGTCCAGAAGCTTGCTGAATCGAGGGTAGTCATAGACGCCGCGGACCGCACGACGAATCGTGCCTCTCCGTGCAAGACGCTGAAGCGCTTTGTCAATCGCCGCTCGGCTGCCAAGTTGGGCAAAGTCGCGTTGGGAGAAAGCCCAACCGCGACCGGCCCGTTGGATTGCGCGAAGCGCGTTTTCTGTATTAGTGTCCGGCACGGTCAACTCTCAGATGTTGTCCGAAAAATTACCATTTTTTTCGGACACAACCAAGTCTTGTCCGCGGAACGCCGCTAGAGAACACTCACGGTTGGTCATCGAACGTTGAACGTTCCTTATGCCGGTCGCAGCAACGCGGCGATGCGACGACTTGGCGGACGCCGGCGCGGCATTCAATCCGAAATCCGGCCCGCCATTGAACTGTCCGGCTGCACGCTCACCGCATCCTTTCCAACATTAATGTTCGCCGTTTGGGACGCCAGCGACAATTTTGTAAGCAAAGTATCCGTCCCCGCGTGCCTTCGCCTGAGCGAATTCCCTTTTTAATTCATACACATAGGCCAAGGGCCTCGGACTGGCAGCCTACGTGCTAAGCAAAAGGGCGGAGAAATCGGTGCGATCCGCCGCTTCGACGGACATCCGATCGACTAACAGTGAAATATTTCGACCGCAAAGCGTTTTGGATTGGGACGGCTGCCGCCTTGGCGGTCATTGCCGTCATCTATCTGGGCTCGCGGGGCCTGCGTAATTTCGATTGGGCCCTGACGACATACGCCGTCGCCAGTATTTTTGCGGCTTTCGCGGTCGTATACCGGTATGCCGTATGGGCCCAGCGCCCACCCACCTGGATGTATCTGAAACGCGGCCTGGAAGCATTCATTCGCCGCAGACGTTCCCGCTTCCAGCAACCGGCCAGCCGCCGGCTACTGTCTCTCGCCCGAAACACGGGCCGACTCGGCCGGCTGCTCCTCGACAACTTCCTTCTGCAGAAGTTCATCACCCAGCGCGGCCGCGAGCGGTGGTTGATGCATGCGTGCCTGTCGTGGGGAGCGATGCTGGCTTTTGCCGTCACGTTTCCTCTGGTATTCGGATGGGTCCACTTCGAGACCCTGCCCGATAACGCCGAAATCTATCGGGTTTTCATGTTCGGGTTTCCGGTCGAACAGTTTTCGGTAAACAGCCTGAGAGCGTTCCTTCATTTCAACGTCCTCAATTTTTCGGCCATCATCATGCTGGTGGGTCTGGCATTGTCCGTGAAGCTTCGCATGAGCGACCAGGGCGAGTTGGCCATCCAGACATTCGCGGACGACATATTCCCGTTGTTCATTCTGTTCACCGTATGCGTGACGGGATTGATGCTGACCGTCAGCGCCAAGTTCATGGCCGGTTACGGTTTTGCGTTCATCGGTCTGGCCCATGCCGCCAGCGTGATCGGCCTGTTGTTGTACCTGCCATTTGGAAAGCTGTTTCATGTCGTACAACGGCCCTTGTCTCTCGGCGTTTCCTTTTACAAGCAGGCCGGCGAGACCGGCGAGCGCGCGTCGTGCCGCCGGTGCGGCGAAGACTACGCGTCCCGTCTGCACGTCGACGACCTCAAGACCGTGCTGGACCAACTCGGTTTCGACTACCGATTTTCGACGCCTTCGGGCGAGGTGCACTACCAGGATGTGTGTCCCGCTTGCCGCCGGCGTCTTCTTGCACTGAATCAGGGGGCCGCGCTCGGGCGCTGAAGCAATCCCATGGCAATCCCGACATTAGACGAACAACAATTCATCGCCGAATTCGGTCCGAGCCTCCACTACGAACCGGCCGACGGCTGGTCGTCGCAAGAGCCCAGCAAGTTGGTCAAGACGCACTGCTGCTTCTGCGGTATCCAGTGCGGCATTCAACTCAAGGTCAAAGACGACAAGGTGGTCGGATTCGAGCCGTGGGAGGAGTTTCCCGTCAACCGTGGAATGCTTTGCCCGAAAGGCGTCAAGCGTTACATGCAGAACGATCATCCGGACCGGCTGCTGTCCCCGTTGATCCGGGACAACGCGGGCTTCAGGGAAGCGGCTTGGGGTGAGGCCATGGAACGCCTGGTTGGGGAGATACGGCGGATTCAGGCCCAGCATGGACCCGACTCGTTCGCCATCCTGGGCGGGGCCTCGATGACGAACGAAAAGGCCTACCTGCTGGGCAAGCTGGCGCGCGTCGCCGTCAAGACGGCCAACATCGATTACAACGGCCGGCTCTGCATGGTCAGCGCCGGAGCGGCGAACAAGATCGCTTTCGGAGTCGACCGGTCGGCGAACCCCTGGAGCGACATTCCACTGGCAACGGCGCTCGTCATCAGCGGCGCCAACGTCGGCGAGTGTTTTCCGATTCTCACCGACTACGTCTGGCGCGCCCGCGACAACGGCGGAAAGATCATCGTGATCGACCCTCGCATGACCCCGATCGCGCGGACAGCCGACCTCTTCTTGCCCGTCCGGCCGGGACGCGACAGCGCGCTGGCCAACGGAATCCTCCACGTGATGATCCAGCATGGATGGATCGATCCGGAATTCATCGAAGCGCACACCGAAGGCTTCGACCAGGTACAGGAAATCGTCCGCAACTACACTCTTGGCGTGACCGAGAAGATCACCGGGGTTCCCGCATCGAGCATCCTCAAGGCGGCCGAGATCTGGGGGACCGCCGAGACTTCGATGCTCTTGCACGCACGCGGTATCGAACACCATACCAAGGGCGTCGAAAACTGCCTCTCCTATATCAATCTGGTGCTGGCATCGGGCCGCATCGGCAAGCCGGGCTGCGGTTACGGCACGTTGACGGGACAGGGCAACGGACAGGGCGGCCGCGAGCACGGGCAACGCTGCAACCAGTTGCCCGGCGGACGCGATATCGAAAATCCCGAACATCGCCAGTTTATCGCCGACTTCTGGAAGGTCCCCGAGCCCGAAATCCCGCACACCGGGTTGACGGCCTGCGAAATCATCGACTCCATCGAATCGGGCGAGATCAAGGGCCTCCTGGCGATCAGCTTCAATCCGCTGGTCTCCATTCCAGACGCGAACCGAACGCGCGCGGCCTTGGAAAAACTGGAGCACTTCACGTGCATTGACTTCTTCCTCTCCGAAACGGCCCGCTATGCCGATGTCGTGCTTGCCGGATCGCTTCAGGAGGAGGACGAGGGCACTGTCACCACGGGAGAAGGGCGCTGTGTCCGGTTGCGACAGTCCGTGCCGCCGCCGGGCAATGCCCGCGTGGACTGGGAGATTCTGGTCGACTTGGCGCGCAGGTTGGGATACGGCGAACTTTTTCCTTACGCCATCACCAAGGACATCTTTCGTGAACTGTGCGCCGCTTCCGAGGGCGGGAACGTGGACTACAGTGGAATGGAATACGCCCGAATCGAAAAGAATATGGGCATTTTCTGGCCCTGTCCATCCCGGAACCATCCGGGCACGCCGCGGCTGTTCGAAGGCGGCCGGTTCCACCATCCCGACGGCAAGGCACGGTTCCGGGGATTCGAATACCGGCCTCCAGCCGAAGACGTCGATGTGAAATATCCCCTTTTCCTGACCACTGGACGCGTGGTCTCGCAGTACCTGAGCGGCAATCAGACGCGCCGGATTGGCGGCCTGGTCGATCAGTATCCCGAACCGCTGTGCGAGATGCATCCGCGGCTTGCAACCCGGCTTGGAATCGAGGATCGCGATCCCGTGCGCGTCGTCACGCGAAGAGGAGAAATGGTTGCCCCGGCCAGCGTCGTGAAGACCATCCGGCCCGACACGGTCTTCTTGCCCTACCACTGGCCGGGCAGCAAGTCGGCCAACCTTTTGACCAATCGCGCCCTGGATCCGATTTCGAAGATTCCCGAATTCAAAGTCTGCGCGTGCCGGGTCGAGAAAGCATTGGGAGCCGAACATGATTGAAGCCGAATTCTTCATCGATCCCTCACGGTGCATCGGCTGCGAGGCATGCGTGGCCGCCTGCATGGAATGCGACACGCATCGAGGCCAATCGTTGATCCACCTGGAGTTTGTGGACCGGGCCATCAGCACGCAGACCGGACCCGTGGTTTGCATGCACTGCGAAAACCCGACCTGCGCCCAGGTATGCCCGGCCGACGCGATCAAGCAGTCCGAGGAAGGCGTGGTCCACAGCTCGATGAAATCGCGGTGCATCGGCTGTTCCAACTGCGTGTTGGCGTGCCCGTTCGGGGTGCCCCGCTACGTCGCGGCCATCGACCAGATGGTCAAGTGCGACATGTGCTACGACCGGACCAGCATCGGCAAGAAACCGATGTGCGCCACGGTTTGCCCCAGTCAGGCGCTCTACTACGGTACCCGCGAAGAACTTGTGCGCCTTCGCCGCGAGACGCCGGTGAACGAGTTTCAATTCGGGCGCCAGACGGTGCGGACCAAGGTGAATTTGATGACCTCAAGTGAAAGCGAACGGTTCGACTTCGACGTCGTCGGGTTCATGGCCGATGCCAAACCCGATGTCGATCTCGAGGACCTTGCCGTTTGGACGGAGGAATATGCCGAAACAGGAGTATGACGCCTTGGGCCATGGGTCCCATCCGTCAGGCCCGGTCCGCTGGCGGCAGGATTTTCCGATTTCGTCCGATGACGACAGCTACGCCACACGGCGGGAATTCACCAAGTTCCTGGGGTTGACCTCCATCGCCTTCCTCTTCGGAACCTTTGTCGCTGCCGGGCGGAAGACATGGCGGCGATGGGCGGCCCGACAGTCGGCAGGCACGTCCGTCGCAGGGATTTCCGAGTTGGAAGTCGGCGGCTACAAGCTCTTTCGTTATCCGAGCGTGGACGATCCATGCATTCTGCTGCGCCGGGGTCCGGACGAGTTCGTCGCGTTCAATCAGAACTGCAGCCATCTGGCCTGTCCGGTCCACTTCGAAGCTGCCGCCGGACAGCTTTTGTGTCCCTGTCACGTCGGCGTCTTCAGCGCCGATGACGGGCGTCCCCTTGCCGGGCCGCCCAGGCGGGGACTTGAAAAATTCACGGTGTCGGTGCGGGACGGCCAGGTATGGGTCGAACCCCCTCCGGCGGAGGAATTCGCATGAGTCCACATACCCGCCTGCGTCATCGGATGCACGTCGTGCTGCACATGGCCATGGCCTTTGTAATCACCATTCTACTGGCGCAACTCTGGCTGTTTACCGTTGCGCTCGAAGCCATGGAGAGCCGGGACGCGCCAGAGGCCATCGCCGTGGCCGCGCTGGTTGTCTCGTTCCTCGGATGCTCGGCGGTGTGGCTGTTGATCCGATTCTTCTTGCGCGCGGAGAAGTCATAGGAATTCAAATCGGGAGCGCCTCCATATTGTGAACAGCAAGAAGCAGAAACTGGTGGTGGTCGGCAACGGTATGGCCGGGGCTCGTGTCGTCGAGGAGATCCTGCGACGGGCGCCGGAGCGTTTCGACATCGTCATGTTCGGGGCCGAACCGTACGGCAATTACAACCGCATCCTGTTGAGCAACGTGCTCAACGGCAGCCAGAACGCAACGGAAATCTTCATGAACCCGTTGGCGTGGTATCGGGACAACGGCATCCGGCTGCACGCGGGTGTCAAAGCGATTCTGATTGACCGCGAGCGCCGTGTCGTCGTGGGCGTGCCGCTCCAGAAAGACGCCATGGCCTACAGTGTCGACGCGGCCGCCGAGTGGGGCGTGCCAGAAATCGAAGAGCCTTACGACAACGTCATCATCGCTACCGGCTCGCGGCCATTCGTCCCGCCGATGGAGGGTTTCGGCGGACCCGGAACTTTCGTGTTCCGCACCATCGACGATTGCGCGCGCATCGCCGACTATGCCCGCGCCAGCCGGCGTGCCGCCGTCATCGGCGGTGGCTTGCTGGGGCTTGAAGCCGCGCGCGGGCTCATGACGCATGGAGTCGAAGTCACGGTTCTGGAAGCGGCGCCACAGTTGATGGGTGCTCAACTCGACTCCGAAGCGGGCGACATACTGCGGAAAACGATCGAATCGATGGGTATCAAGGTGCTGTGCAACACCATCACCACCCGCATAGTCCGTCCGAATGGCCGCATCGCGAATCTCGAGTTCAGGGATGGCGCGCGCCTGGACACCGACATGGTCGTCGTCAGCGCGGGCATTCGTCCCATTACGGAAACTGCCGAAGCCTCCGGGTTGAAGGTGAACAGGGCAATCGTCTGCGACGACCAGATGCGAACCAGCGACCCCGCCATCTTCGCTCTCGGAGAATGCGTCGAGCACTGCGGTCAGCTCTACGGCCTAGTGGATCCGATCTGGGAGCAGGCCCAGGTGCTCGCGGACGTGATCACCCGCACCCAGCCCGATGCCGCGTATCCCGGTTCCAAGCTGGGCACCAAATTGAAGGTCATGGGCGTGGAACTGGCCTCCATGGGCGAAACCCGGCCGGCGGGTCCGGACGACGAAGTGATTGTCTATCGCGAACCCGCCGGAGGCATCTACAAGAAACTGATCGTCAGGAATGACCGGATTGCCCGGGCCATTCTCCTTGGGGACATCGAGGCCGCCGATACCCTGCTGCAGATGTTCCGGGCGGGGGTCCAGGTGCCGGCACGCCGGGCCGATCTGCTGTTCGGCGCCCCCACGGGCGTCGGTTTGCTGCATGTATCGGATTTGCCCGACAACGCGCAGATCTGCAATTGCAACGGCGTCAGCAAGCGTCAGGTCCTGGACGCGATCGAGACCGGGGGCTGCCAGAGCGTCTCCCGGGTGGGCACCGCGACCAAGGCCGGGACGGGATGCGGTTCGTGCAAGACCCTGGTGGCCCAGCTACTCGAATCGTGTCTGGGCGAAGTCGGTTTCGATCCGGGCGAACACTACTACGTTCCGGGCATCGCCCTTGAGAAATCCCAACTCGTCGCTGAGATCAAGAACCGCGGTCTCAAATCCGTGAGCGACGTGTTCCGCGAACTGGCGGACGGCAACGAAGACGCCGGCAGCAAAGTCGGTCTGGCTTCCCTGCTGAAGACCCTGTGGCCCGATGCGTACGAAGACGAGCGCGACGCCCGATTCATCAATGACCGGGTCCACGCCAATATCCAGAAGGACGGAACGTTTTCGGTTGTCCCGCGCATTTACGGCGGTGTCACGACACCGGACGAACTCATGCGCATCGCCCAGGTCGCAGTCAAATACCAGGTGCGAATGGTGAAGTTGACCGGGGGACAGCGCATCGACCTGCTGGGCATCGAGAAAGAAACCCTGCCGGGCGTCTGGAAAGAACTCGGCATGCCCAGCGGACACGCCTACACCAAGGCGTTCCGTACCTGCAAGAGCTGTGTCGGCACCGACTTCTGCCGGTATGGCGTGGGCGATTCGATCGCGATGTCCCAGAAGATCGAACGCCGCTTCCAGGGTGTCGAGTCCCCCCACAAGATGAAGCTCGCTACCGCGGGCTGTCCGCGCAACTGTTCCGAGGCCTACGTCAAGGATCTCGGGGCGGTTGCCATCGAAGGCGGACAGTGGGAAATCTACGTTGGAGGCGCCGCGGGCGGCAGCGTGCGCAAGGGCGACCTGCTGACGACGGTCAACACCGACGACGAGGTGCTGCTGTATATGGGCCGGTTCATGCAGTACTACCGCGAACACGGCAAGTACCTGGAACGCTCCTACGGCTTCGTTGAAAGGCTCGGTATCGACAATCTGCGAAAGATTCTGGTCGAGGACAGCCTCGGCATCTGCGAACAATTGGATCGAGAGATCCAGAATGCAGTCGACGCCTACCGCGATCCGTGGAAAGAAGCGGATCTACCCGATCATCCCGCACAGTTCAGCGGGCCGGAATTGGCGTACGTGCTGGACGTGGCTGAAAACAATGGCTGAAACCTTAGATAAAGTTCGCCCGATCGATGTGGGCGAAATCAACGCAATCCCCATGGGTCAGGGCCGCTGCTACATTGTCGGCACCGAGGAAATTGCCGTATTCCGGCAGCGTGACGGCCGGTTGTTCGCCGCCCAGAATCGCTGTCCGCACCGCTCGGGTCCACTGGCCGAAGGCCTGCTCGGGGGTAATCACGTTATCTGTCCGTTGCACGCCCACAAGTTCGATCTGGACACCGGCATGGGAACGGAGCCCGACGAATGCCTGCGGGTCTACACCGTGCGTGAAGTGAACGGCAAGATCATGTTGAGCCCGGAAGACGGGGACAGGTGATACATTTTTGTAACTCCACCCCTGATTTCGCTACGTTCCTGTATTTCCGCCAATTCGACAAAATTGTCGCGCTCCAGCTATCCGACTGACTCACAGAGAGATACCGCCTTGCCGTGGAAATGGTTCTCCGTTTGCAAATCGATGAGGCATTCGAGTGCCCCGCAGGCGGGGACGCACTGTTGAACTGTTGAAAGGAAAGACATGGAATTCAAGAACAAAGCCACGAAGATCAAACTATTCAGCCTGAACAGCATTCCGATGCGAACGTTTCATATGACCTGGTTCGCGTTCTTCCTTTGCTTCTTCGGTTGGTTCGGTATTGCCCCGCTCATGGCGGTGGTGCGCGAGGATCTGAACCTGACTGCCCAACAGGTCGGCAACACCGTAATCGCGTCCGTAATGATCACGGTCTTTGGCCGCATCCTGGTCGGATGGTTGTGCGACAAGATTGGGCCACGGAAAGCGTACACCTACCTTCTGGTGCTGGGCGCCCTGCCCGTCATGGGCATCGGCTTGTCAACGAACTACGAAACTTTTCTATTGTTCCGGCTCGCGATCGGCGGAATCGGCGCTTCATTTGTCATCACGCAGTACCACACCTCGGTCATGTTTGCGCCGAATGTCGTCGGCACGGCGAATGCCACGACAGCAGGGTGGGGAAACCTGGGGAGCGGTGTGACCCAGGCGACCATGCCTCTGATCCTTTCAATGATCCTGATGTTTGTAGCGTCCGAGTCGCTCGGCTGGCGCATCGCCATGGTGATTCCCGGCATTGCGCTCATGGTCACAGCGTATATTTACTGGCGGTTCACGGTCGACTCACCCGACGGCAACTACGCGGACCTGCGCAAGCGCAATGCAATGGCGTCCGGAGCGTCGGTCAACAGCACGATTTGGGAGGCTGCCGGGGATATCCGCGTCTGGGCGCTATTCGTCATCTACGGTGCGTGCTTCGGAATAGAACTGACGATGAACAACATCGCGGCCCTCTACTACTTCGACTATTTCGGCCTCAACCTGCAGAGCGCCGGTTTGGTTGCGGCGCTATTCGGTGGCATGAACATCTTTACCCGTACCCTCGGAGGAGTTACCGGGGACCGGTCTGGCAGGCGCTGGGGTTTGAAAGGCCGCGTTCGATTCATGGGAATTATCCTTTTCCTGGAAGGCATCGCACTGATGCTCTTCTCGCAGATGACCATCCTTCCCCTGGCAATCGGAACCATGATGCTGACCGGCCTGTGCGTACAGATGTCGAACGGAGCCACGTTTTCGGTCGTTCCGTTCATCAACAAGCGGGCACTGGGTTCGGTGGCGGGAATCGTCGGTGCGGGTGGAAATGCCGGCGCGGTTGCGGCGGGTTTTCTGTTCCGAAGCCCCGATCTGCCATGGCCGACAGCGCTGTTCATCCTGGGCGTTGTGGTGGTCTCGGTGTCGAGTCTCGCCTTGCTGGTACGTTTTTCAGAGGCCGAAGAGACCGCCGTCAAGATGGAGATTGCAACACGGATGCAAACCGCTTCCGCTTCTGTCGGAGTCGACACATAGCCGGCGCCGGCTCGGCCGGTCGATCATGCGCGCATCCACACCAAATCCGAACGGGTGGATGGCGAAAAGACCAGTTGCATCGGTTACTACGGACCGGAGAGTATATTGGGCTTGGGCGGCGGAAGTTCCGAGTCGGTGTCCCAGGAGGAAATCCAGGCATCCACGGCATCGTGCGAAATGAAGGCCCAATCATCGGCTTCCACGATCGCCGTCTGGATGGCCGCGCGTTTCTCAGCACGGTCGCCGAACATTGCCTCGATCGCCTTGACGGCAAGATAGGAGATGGGACGCTCCTCGCGCTTTGCCTCTCGTTCGAGGGTTTTCTTGAGATCCGCATCGATACGCAGGCTCAATCGTTCGGTCGTCATGATGGTGATCCTCAATGATGCAACGGCCAATGTCGGACAGCGTATGACAAATCGGCAGACTTATCCATTTCGTGCGGCTTGCGCTCCGACGAATGCCACCGCCGGTTCGGGGCAGCAACAACCTTGAATTACTAATCGACCCTAAGCCGCATCTTGCCGCGCCGCTGGATTCCAGGCGAGGCGGTCACACCTCAATCGCATTTCGTCCATCGGCATACTTGACTAGTGATTACGCCGCCGGTCTTTGGCATAATCGGACCTCTCCACGCCAATGTACAAGTGTTCTTGAGGTGTGCCATCGATGAGTGATGCCATAGCAAGGAAAGCGCGCGCGAAGGACAAGAGTCCGCAGGCGCGTGTCGTGATGGTCCGTAAAGGTGAAGGGGACCTGGGACAGGAGATCGTCGTGGGCCCCCACCTCCTGACCGCCGACGAACCCGAACCGGCGGGTACGGACACGGGCCCATCCCCATACAACCTGTTGGCAGCCGCGCTGGGCGCGTGCACGTCGATGACTCTAACGCTCTATGCCCAGCGGAAGGAATGGCCCCTGGAAAGCGTCACCGTGGTGCTCCGCCACGACAAGATTCACGCCGAAGACTGTGCGGATTGCGAAACCAGGGTAGGCAAGGTCGACCGCATCGAACGGGCGATCGAACTGGAAGGCCCGTTGACCGACGAACAGCGTCAGCGGTTGCTGGAAATTGCCGAGAAATGTCCCGTCAGGCGGACACTGAGTTCGGAGATCAGTATTCGGTCGCGGTTGGTGGATTAGCGCTATCGATCCGTCAGTCCGCCTATCGGCTCTCGGCGGCTTCTTCGCGCAGTTCCCCGGTGCCTGGCATGCTGGAAACCGTTTCGTGTGCCGGCGTCGAATCCGAAATACTCCGGGACAGCATAATCACCACACCCGCGATCATGGCGCCCCCGAAAAATGGCGCGCCGTGAGCAACTTGTTGGAAGAGTCCGGTCGAGATCAACGGGGAAAAGGTTCGCGCCATCCCGGCAAACGACTGTGCGGTACCCATCATCGTCCCCAACTCCGACGGTTGCGACCAACGCGAAATCAGGGCCGTGGTCGAGGGGAAGGCCAACGCCGTTCCCACCGGAACCAGGGACATCAGGGCCATGAACAACCAGAAGTCGCCGGCAAATGGAAAACTCAGGAAGCCCGCCATCAGGCTCAACGCTCCGAGCCGCATCGTCCATGCCTCGCCAACACGACTGACGATCGGACCGAGAAGCAGGGATCTCAGCACAACCGAAAGGAAGCCCGTGTACAGGAACACGTATCCGATGTTTCCGGCGTCGATCCCGAACTCGGCTGCCATATAAAGCGTCACAACCGCCGTGAAGGCTGAGAACGCGAGCATGCCCAAACCGTAGATCCACACCAGGCGCGAAGCGATTCTCCGGGGCCGGCGCACCACCACCCACGCCGTATGCCACACCGGCTTCCGCTTCCGCGTGCGACTCACCTCGCCGGCATCGGAGGATTCCTTGAGCCAGGTCCAGGCAAAAATCATGTTCACAACACACAGGCTGGCCGCGATAAGCCCCGGTGCGGCGTGTCCCCAGGCCGAGGCAGTCGAACCGATGACGGGCCCCAGCATCGTACCGGCTGAAGTCGCCGCCGAAAGCCAACCCAACGAACGCGTCCGGTCCTCGGGCGGAACGGTGTCGGCAACGTAGGCATGCAGCACGCCCGTGGTTCCGCCTCCCGCTCCCTGGATCACCCGAGACAACAGGAGCCCCCAAAACGAACCGGCGAAGCCAAAAACGACGAACGACACGGCGGACGCGCCAAGGCTGATCAGAATGGCGGGGCGTCGTCCATAACGGTCTGAAAACCGTCCCCAGACGGGCGAAGCGAGCAACTGCGCGAGTGAGAACGACGCGATGACGATGCCCAGCCGAACGGAGAAATGTTGAAATCGAGGGCATAGAATGTCAGCAACGGAAAGATCATCGCGAAGCCAAGCATGTCCATGCAGGCCACCGCGATGAGGACCGCAAGCATTCTGAACTGCGCTGACTTTGAGGATCGGATTGGCTCGGTGCTCACCCGCCTGACACCAGGGCTTCGGCCGCCTCGCCGGGCGGAATGGCATCGTCGAGACCGTCGAGGAATCCTTCAGGAAGGGCCACCTTCTGGCGCCCACCTTTCTTGCCCCGCTTCACGCGCATCGCGGCAGGCGGGAACGGCTGATTCCGGTCGACCCCGTCGAACTGGTCTTTCAGTTCCCGGACTGTCCGGACTCGCATCATGTTCTGCCGAGTCCCGGAGTCGAGGCTGAAACCTTTCGTATACCAGGAAATGTGACGCCGGAATCCCGTCATGGCCGCAAGCTCGCCGAACCACTCCGCCAGGAGGATCGCGTGTTCGAACATGATGTCCAGAACTTCGGCAAACCCGGGCGGATCGGCCGGGTCGCGTCCGTCGAACACGTCCGCCAGATCACGGAATAGCCAGGGACGGCCCAGGCAACCCCGTCCCACGATCACACCATCGCAACCGGTTTGCCGCATCATCCGGAGGGCGTCGTGCGCCTCCCAGATATCCCCATTACCCAGAACGGGTATTCCCACCGATGCCTTCAGTTCCCCGATGGAATCCCAGTGCGCCTCGCCTGAATACAGTTCGGCAGCCGTTCGGGCGTGGAGCCCGACCGAGGCGCATCCTTCTTCTTCGGCCACGCGGCCTGAATCGCGATACGTCATGTGCGCGTCGTCGACGCCGAGCCTGAATTTGATGGTGACCGGCACATTGCCCGCGCTCCCAACCGCGGCCCGGACGATCGACGACAGCAGCCGCGGTTTCAGGGGAATGGCGGCGCCACCGCCCTTGCGGGTGACCTTGCGCACCGGACATCCGAAGTTCATGTCGATATGATCGACCCTTCCCTCGCCCACCAGCCGAAGCACCGCTTCGCGAACGTAGTGGGGGTCGGTCCCGTACAACTGCAAACTTCGCGGTTGTTCGTCCGGGCCGAAATCCGCCAACTTCAATGTTTTTTCACTACTACCCACCAAGGGACGGGCGGCGATCATTTCACTGACGTAGAGCCCGGCGCCGAAACGCCTGCAGATCGAACGAAAAGGGTAGTTTGTGACCCCGGCCATCGGTGCCAGCACCACGGGCGGCCACACCGGGATCGGGCCCACTTCGAGCAGCGGAAATTCACCGGGTTTCGCGACGGGAACGGACCGATTCAATTCGCTCTTGTAGACCGCATCCATCGAGTCGATCTTAGCACGGCCGATTCATGCCCAATGTTGGATGCCGGGGCGGCCGGAACCGCGGATTCGAATGTGCTATCCTCGCCCGAATGGGGCGGCTGCTGATCCTCTCTTCCGACACCGGCGAAGGCCACAACTCCGCCGCCGCGGCGATCAGGGGATCGGCGCTCGAAGTGGGATGGGAGGTTTCGATCAGGAAACCTTCCGAAGATTCTTCTGCCGGATATCGAACGCTCAACGGTTTCTACAACTTCCTTCTGACGCATCGCCCCGGCTTGGTGGGAACGCTGTTCAGGGCGATTGATCTTCTGAAACCCAACGAAGTCGATTTCTGCTATCGCCGGGTGCGCGACTACATCGGCCGATTGATCACTGAAGAGGCGCCGGATTCGATCCTGTCGGTTCACCCCATGCTTAACCACTTCATTCAGCGCTGGGTCATCGAGCACGATCTCGGAATCCCCTGCTACACCTTCGTTACGGATCCGTTCCCTCCATTCTGGAAAGGATGGAGTTCACCCTACATCGATCGCTATTTCGTGCTGACTGAGGAAGCGGGAGAGGCTTTGGCAGAGAATGGAGTAGACAGGGAGCGTATCGAGCGGGTTTCGATGCCGATGCGCCGGGTATTTCGGCCGCATACGCCCGAGGAAGTGGCCGCCCTCCGATCGAACCTTCGGATCGAGGGAGACGTCATTCTGGTCAACGGCGGCGCCCGCGGAGGAGGACCCGTGGAACGGTTGATCCACACCATCCGCGAGTGCCGTCCGAACCTCAACGTTCTGGCGGCGTGCGGCCACAATGCCGCTTTGCGAAACCGGTTGGATAGAGCCGGGGATCCCGGTATCCGGACCTTTGGCTACGTCAACGAGATCCACTCGCTGGTGGGCGCGGCAGATCTGGTCGTAACGAAACCCGGCGCCCTCGCCACATACGAGTCTCTGGCTTCCCGTGTTCCGGCAGTGCTGACCGCCATCGGCGGTCTGATGCCCCAGGAATCGGGACTCTTCAATGCAGCCCGCCAGCAGGGATTCGGATTCGCGGTCCGGACTCTGGACGAACTGCGGAGCGTAGTTTCCAGGGGTGTGGACGACTGGCAAAAAAAGCGCGATGCCATCGCCGATTTTTATCGTCCCGGCGCGGCGCCCGAACTGATCGAAAGGATCGAACCGTCTCATGTCCGGCCCTGAACGCGTCCTGGTGACTGGAGCGACCGGTTTCCTCGGAAGCCACCTGGCGTACTCCCTGCTGAGGGACGGGCATCAAGTGGTCGCACTCGCACGCTCATCCGAAACCCAGTCCGCTGGCGAACGGCTTGTCGAGGCCTTGCGCCGGGTCCCCGCCGACCCGGCCGAAGCATCCGAGGTCCTCGGCCGACTCCAGACCGTTGACGGAGATATCGCGACCCCGAACGCCGGACTCGACCGAAGAACGCGCCGGGCGCTCGCGGACGGCATCGACGAAGTGTGGCACTCCGCGGCCTCTCTGTCCTTTATCGAAGAGCATCGTCGGGAAATCTTCAGGATGAACGTCGACGGAACGCGAAACATCGTCGAATTGACTTCCCTGACACGAAGCCGAAGATTGCAACATGTCAGCACGGCGTACGTCGCGGGAATGCGTTCGGACACCGTTCGAGAATCCGAACTGGACGTGGGCCAGGAGTTCAGAAACCCGTACGAGGAATCAAAGTGCCGTGCCGAAACCATGATCCGGCAGGACCACATGGACGGACGTATCGTCGCGACCATACATCGGCCGAGCGTCGTTATTGGCGAGTCCCAAACCGGACGCGCCACGCACCTGCACGGTGTATACGCTTTCATTCGCGGACTCTGGTCGGTAGTGGACCGTACACGAAAGAAGACGGGCCAGGAGGTGGTAGAGCTTCCCCTGCGAATACGCGGTTCGAAGGACGAAACACTGAACTTCGTTCCGATCGACTACGTCACCGCCGCTATGCGGCATGTCGGCTCGATGGACGAAAGCGCGGGACAGACCTATCACATGGCCAATCCCGAAGCGACATCGAATCGTCACTGGCTGGGTATCGTCTGCGACCAATTGGGCGTTTGCGGAATCGAACTGGTTGGAAGCGACGCCTTCGACAAGCAGCCCATGACCCGGCTCGAAACGATCTTCCACCGTCAGATGGCGTTCTACTATCGGTATCTGACCGGAGAACCCCGCTTCGATTGCAGCAGAACGCTCGGGGCACTGGAAGGCACCGGAATCGCGTGCCCTCGGGTGACTGAAGAGTTCAGCCGCAAGATGACCGGCTGGTACGTGAATCGACTCAATTCAATGGGCGCGTCGGGTTGACCGCAGGTCGGCGGCTCGGCGGGCCCATCGCACAGACAAAGCGTATGTGACCCGCATTACGGCGCGAAACTAGTGTTCGCACCCGATGGAGTGCCCGTTATAATCTGGATGGGGGAGTGAGTAGGGTCCGGTGACTCTCCTGGCCTTCAAAGCCAGTGGGACGTCGGGGAACCGGCGTTCGGTGGGTTCGACTCCCACGCACTTCCGCCAGCCCGCCTTTCTCACGGGTTTTCGTCGCGAAGAGTCGGAGACGCCGTCAGAGCTACGGCGCGTTCCTCGCGCCGGGCGCGTAGCGGCGCGTTCCTCGCGCCGGATCAAGCGCTCATGCCCGCACGCGGGTAGCCTCCACTGGGAATATAGCGCGCTGGCACTAGACCCAAAACAAGCGCATAACCAGATGGCGAACGGCCGGTTCCCAGCCATAAAGTTGGAGGCATAACCTTCCGTTCCGGGATCGTGTTGTCCCGGCCTCCGGTTCGAGTTGCGTCTGTTTCAGTGGGGGCCTCGCCGTGTCTGTTTGAAGGGTTGACAGCAACCGCACGGTGAATTTGTCCTTCCAGTGAACGTTTTGGGATTCAGTGGTTTAACCTGGAATGCTGGACATAGCGAGGAGATTCCTGTATAACACGCTGAATGGAGTGGACGGAATTAACCAGCCCAGAACTGTCGGAGATCGGGGTACGGCCAGTGGAGCGAAGCGAGGAAGCGCAGTATCGGGAGCAGATGAGGCGTCATCATTATCTGGGCGCGCTGGCGAAGATCGGGGAGACGGTCTGGTACGTGGCGACATGGCGCGGGCAGTGGGTGGCGCAACTGAGCCTGTCGGCGGCGGCGCTGAAGTGCGGGGTTCGGGATCGATGGATCGGCTGGGACTTCCGCTCGCAGTATGGGCGGCTGAAACTGATCGCCAACAACAGCCGCTTTTTGATTCTGCCGGGCTGGAATCGGCCGAATGTGGGGTCGCGAGTATTGTCCCGGCTCGAGCGGCGGGCCGCCCCGGATTGGCGCCAACGGTTCGGTCATGGGTTGCTGCTGCTGGAAACGTTTGTCGATCCCCGGCGCTTCCATGGCGGCGTGTATCGCGCGTCGAACTGGTTGGAACTGGGACGGACGCGGGGATACCGGCGCACCCGGGACGGCTACAGCGCCGAAGCCGATGCCCCGAAACTTGTCTTTGTGCGTCCCCTGCTCCGTGATGCGCGCAGGCAACTGACCCACCCTGGCCGGGAACATCTTCAACTCACAGGAGCCCCCAAGATCATGCTCAATGCCGCACAGATGCGACAACTCCCCGAGTGTTTCAGGACCATTCCCGATCCGCGCCGCTCTCAGGGACGGCGCCATCCCTTGTCGGTCGTGCGGGGCATCGCGGCGGGCGCGACGCTGTGCGGCATGCACGGCTATAAAGCCATCTCGGATTGGGCCGATGCCCTGGGGCAGAAAGCCCGCGAACGTTTTGGCTGCCGGCCCGAGAACGGCCGCTATGTGGTTCCCAGCGAGTTTGTGATTCGGGATTGCCTGATCCGGATTGAACCGGGGGCGCTGGACCGGGCGCTCAATGCGTGGAATCGGGCCTGGGGCGCCCCGGACGATGCGCTGGCCATGGATGGCAAGACGATGAAGAACGCCCTCGACTCGGACGGGCGTCAGACCCACATCATGAGCGTGGTCGGGCATCGGTCGAAACGCTGCTACACCCAAAAAAAGTGGGAACCCTCCCTGTAGCCGGCGGCGAGGAGCACAAGCGCACGAACGAAATCGGCATGGCCGTTCCCTTGCTTGAAACCTGCGACATCGCCGGCAAGGACATCACCGGCGACGCCCTGCTGACCCAACGCGCGATCGCGCGTTATTCGGTTGAGCGGGGAGCGCACTATCATTTCACGGTCAAAGGCAACCAACCGACGTTGGAACGCGATATCGCATTGCAGTTCCAAACCCGCGGACAACCCGACTTTGTCGAGGTCACGCCGCCCGATCATGGCCGCATCGAAACCCGGCGCATTTGGTGCAGCGCCGCACTCAACCACTACCTCGACTTTCCCCACCTGGCGCAGGTCTTTCGGATCGAGCGCGAATCCATCGACAAAAAATCCGGCGCCCTCACCTGTGAAACCGCGCTGGGCATCACGAGCCGCTCACCCGGCGAAACCTCCCCCGAACGCTTGCTGGCCATCAATCGCGGTCATTGGAGTATCGAAAGCGTCCATTACATCATCGACTGGAATTACGATGAGGACCGCAGTCGAATCCGCACCGGCTTCGGCCCGGAAAACATCACCCGCCTCCGACGCTTTGCCGTCGGTATTCTCAAATCCTTTCAAAAACCCGCTCAATCGATCGCCCAATCCATGCGCCAACTCTCGTTCAATACCCGCCGCGTCTTCGACTACTTGAAAATGACTCGAAATTCATCCCCCACATCATGCTCCTTCTGAGAACAAATTTGCCGTGACAGCAACCGGGACCTCGACCGCCCGGGCTCAGATCCATGATCGGGTCAGCATCGCAGGGGACGACGCAACACATCCACGGCACGGAACAAGACGGACAACCACGGGTTCCAGGCCATGAGCCGGAAGACGATGCGCCGGCCGGTACGCACGAGTTGGCACGGCAGGAGGATGAAGGCGTTCAGGAACGTTTTGAACTCCCAGCGTAGAACGGTCTGCTTCTCGGCCCGATACTTCTGGGCCCAGCGTCCGGTTTCGGGAAGCAGCAGCGCAAACCACGCCTTCAGGGTCCAGGCCAGCGACGCCATCACCATGGTGGCCCAGTTGCCGGTCCGGTCGCCCACCGGCATTTTCAAGGCCCGGACGCCGTTCTTGAGTTGCTCGATGAGATTCTCCTGATTGCACCGTTGATTCGCGCGCTTCACGATCCGGTCGGCGGGACCGGCACGGTTCGTGATGTAGAAGAAGTACCGGATCTTGTCGAACAACACCCACTCCCCTTTGGCCTCCGACAGATTCTTCCGCACCACCACGACGCGGTAGTCCCGCTTACAGGCGCCGGGCCGGTAGGCGAACTCGGCCACGTCTTCGCCCCGCAACCGAATGTTTTTGAAACCGCGTTCCCGAACGATCCGTTCCTTGACCTTGTCGGGACGCTGGCGGGGCTGGGTGGCCACCTCGTATCGGGCCTCACGCTCCAGCGCTGCCCAGCAGTCCGGCTCCAGCGCATCGGCCCGCGCCACCAGGTTCGCCCTCGCGTCGATACCGAAGATGAAGTCCACGCCCTGGCCGTCCCATCCATCCAGATGCCGGGTCTGGCTGAAGTCGGTGTCCCCGCGCAGCAGGATCCGATGGAACCCGGCGCGCTGGCACAACCCGATCGCCTGATCGAACCGCGGGGCCGCGCCTTCATGCGAGGGCCGGTTGCCGCTCCGGTTCACCAGGTATAACGGCTCGGCGGTGTTCGCCAGTGAAATCAACAACGGGTGATAGCCCCATGTCCCGTCGTAGGCGATATCCATCCCTTCCTTGCATTCCCCGCTGGTCGGCGCCAGGGTCCCATCCGCGTCCAACACCGCCTCGCCGAAAAAACCGGCCGGTTGCTGCCGCCACACATTCAGCCGCACTTCATTCGCCGCCTCCATCAGGTTCTCCACGTCGCCGGGCTCGAATCTCCGGCAAAAGTCGCCCGCCGTCGTCGGGTCCGGTATCCGCTGCGCCCCCAGCGCATCCAGGTATGCTTCGTCGTTGCGCCGCAACTCGATGTCTTCCAGACACGTCCCTCCCGTCAACGCGTTGTAGGCGATGTTCAACACGTGATCCGACTCGTGATACGGCAGATGCCGCTTCAGCACATCCACCCGCGCGTCGATGGCCTCTATCAGACCCGTCCGCCGCGCCACCCGATGCATCGCCCCGATGCCGCCCACCGCCGTCCCCCGCGTCCGCTTGCCCATCTCATAGTGCATGTTACTCGCCGACAACATCGGCGCCGACTGTTCCCTCCAATGCCGCTCTCCAAGCCGACGCTCGATTCGCCGCTTGCGATTCCTCATGTTCTTGCGCGTATAATCGTTCACCCGAAATGCCTCCTTTTCCGTCAGGATTTCGCAAATTCTTTTTCGCACGGGACGGGGACATTTCGGGTACTTCCGCTACTTTTTCACTATCGATACTTCCTCAATCGCGCTTATTCAGGGACTAGAGGATGGATCCGGTGCTGTAGCAGACAACTCGTGAGAAATGCGGGCCAGCTCCCTTCCGGGATCGGATTTCTCCGATCTCGACTCCATCGTCAGCCCTGGGCGCCAGCGATTGCCTTGCTTTCGTCGTCGTAGGTATCGAAAACGGTAAGCAGCTTGGTAACCTGCAACAAGTCCTTCACCTTTGCGGTCAGATGCAGCAACTTGACGTCGCCTTTCCGGTTGCGAATGGTCGTATAGGTCGATACCAGTTCGCCGAGGCCCGAACTGTCGATATAGCCCACGTCTTTCAGGTTCAGCACAAACCTGACGTCACCATCATCCGCGAATCCTCGAACAGTTGCCCGAAGTGACTGGACCGGTTCGCCAATCGTTAACCGCCCCGAAAGATCAACGACAACCACGCCATCGACCTTGCGCGTCTTGATCCCTAGACTCATTCCGCTTCCTCCTTGAAGGACTTCCAAAATCTTTTAGCAAACGTCAACGCATGCGCCGACCTCAACTATAGCTTAAGTTTCAAGAGAGATTTTGATGGTTTCACGTCGCATCGCACCAGGGACCTCGGAAATTTCCGAAAATTCCGGAAAATGTTGACGCTCCGATTCAGAGAGAGCTGGATAGCACATTGGAAGAATGCGTTGCCGCGTTGAGTCGCGGCCTGACGGTTTACCGCATCCGTCCAGCAGTTCTCATTTTGACGTGACCCGTCATGGGAGGCATTGGATTTATCGTTCGGTGGGGTTGAACGGAGCATGACATCATAGGGCGCGGGGCCTATGGTGGGCGCCATGGGGCACTCGGGGTTCGGATCCAAGTCGGCGTCGGGGCTGTGGCAGGCGCTGGTGGCACCGATGCCGCCGCACGCGGTGTAGATCGAGACGCACCTGGGCGGGGGCGCGGCGATGAACCGCAAGCCGGGCGCGCTGCGCAACATCGACTCGCCTTCGCGCTGCACACCGCCTGCAAACTCGCCGAAACCCTCTGGCAGCGGGCCCGACAGCGACTCGGCCCCCGACGACGCCTGTTCGAGCACCCGCACACCGTCACCGCCCGGGTGTTCGCCTCCTGGAATGCTTTGATGGTCCTGCTCGCCACCGACCGCCCCGCCGCGCAGCCTCCCTGAACCCGAGCAACAATCCCCACGAACTCAGCCAAACAAAAAAAACAGATAAGCCGCCAACAAAACCAATCTGCTCCGATAAAATGAGAACTGCTGGACGTTCGATCAATCGATTTTGGAAAGTTGCCACAACGTGTATTGAAAAATGAAATTATCTTTTAGGACCGCCAGTACAATCATAGCCGAACGCCGAACGCCGAACGCCGACACTCCCGACCTTCCGCACGGCCACGCTCCTCGTTCCGGCACCCCCGATCACCGTCGTCCTGGCAGATTCTCGGCCGCCTGTTCAGGGTGCGGACGGACCCTCCTTACCGCCGTCTTCGCGGCCTTCCTCCTTTTGACCGGCGGAAACGCCTATGCGCAGGGCAGCGTGGCGATGGACCGGGCGGCGTTGGTGGCGCTCTACAACGCGACTGACGGTGCGAAATGGAAGACAAACACGAACTGGTTGAGCAATGAGGCCCTCTCGGAATGGCACGGGGTCCGCACGGACGCAGACGGCCGTGTCACGCAGCTGTCTCTCATACAGAACTGGTTGTTCGGGACAATTCCGGCGGCACTGGGAAATCTGACCAACCTCGAGCATCTGAGTCTCTCCCAGAACTGGTTGCGCGGGTCGATCCCGGCCGAGCTGGGGAATCTGACCAACCTCCGGGTCCTGATACTCTCCCAAGACACGTTGCGCGGGACGATCCCGGCCGAGCTGGGGAATCTGACCAACCTCCAGCACCTGGCACTCAACCAGAACAACTTGAGCGGGACGATCCCGGCCGAGCTGGGGAAGCTGACCAGCCTCCAGATCCTGTATCTCTGGGACAACACGTTGAGCGGGACGATCCCGGCCGAGCTGGGGAAGCTGACCGACCTCGAGCGGCTGTATCTCTCCCAGAACACGTTGAGCGGGACGATCCCGGTCGAGCTGGGGAAGCTGACCGACCTCGAGCATCTGTATCTCTGGGACAACACGTTGAGCGGGACGATCCCGGTCGAGCTGGGGAAGCTGACCGACCTCGAGCTGCTGTATCTCTCCAAGAACACGTTGAGCGGGACGATCCCGGTCGAGCTGGGGAAGCTGACCAACCTCCGGCATCTGCATCTCTGGGGCAACACGTTGAGCGGGACGATCCCGGTCGAGCTGGGGAAGCTGACCGACCTCGAGCGGCTGTATCTCTGGGGCAACACGTTGAGCGGGACGATCCCGGCCGAGCTGGGGAAGCTGACCGACCTCGAGCGGCTGTATCTCTCCCAGAACACGTTGAGCGGGACGATCCCGGTCGAGCTGGGGAAGCTGACAAACCTCCGGCATCTGTATCTCTCCCGGAACACGTTGAGCGGGACGATCCCGGTCGAGCTGGGGAAGCTGACAAACCTCCAGCACCTGGCACTCAACCAGAACACGTTGAGCGGGACGATCCCGGTCGAGCTGGGGAAGCTGACCAACCTCTCGCAGCTGTATCTCTCCGAGAACACGTTGAGCGGGACGATCCCGGTCGAGCTGGGGAAGCTGACCCAACTCTATATCCTGTTTCTCTGGGGCAACACGTTGAGCGGGACGATCCCGGTCGAGCTGGGGAAGTTGACAAACCTCCAGTGGCTGTATCTCTGGGGCAACACGTTGAGCGGGACGATCCCGGTCGAGCTGGGGAAGCTGACCAAGCTCGAGCATCTGTATCTCTCCGGGAACACGTTGAGCGGGACGATCCCGGCTGAGCTGGGGAAGCTGACCAAGCTCGAGCGGCTGTTTCTCAACCAGAACACGTTGAGCGGGTCGATCCCGGCCGAGCTGGGGAATCTGACCAACCTCGAGCAGATGTATCTCTCCCAGAACACGTTGAGCGGGACGATCCCGGTCGAGCTGGGGAATCTGACCAACCTCCGGTGGCTGTTTCTTTGGGACAATACGTTGAGCGGGCCCCTCCCGCTAAACCTGTCGGCGCTGTCACAACTCTCGGTGTTGGATATACGGTCGACCGCTGTGTGTGCGCCAGCGGATACTGCATTTCAGGCGTGGCTGGCGACGATCACTTTTCGGGGGGCCGTCTGCGCCGCCCCACAGCCACCTGGCGGCCCCAGCGGCGGGGGGGGGGGGGGTGGCGGCGGCACCAGCGGCGGGGGTGGTGGCGGCGGTGGCACCAGCGGCGGTGGTGGTGGCGGCGGTGGCACCAGCGGCGGGGGTGGTGGCGGTGGAGGGGGCGGAGGTGGCGGTGGCCCGCGACTGACGGCGCCGGGATCTCCCCGGAACCTGACGGCGGCGGGCGGGAACGGTGAGGCCGTGCTGACCTGGGAGGCGCCCGAAGACGACGGCGGTTCCGCGATCACGGATTACCAGTACGGGATTAACGGGAGGGGATGGACTTCCATCGGTTCTACCGACACCACCCATACGGTCACCGGTCTCGTCAACGGTACGGTCTACGTTTTCCAGGTGCGGGCGGTGAACCGGATCGGCCGGAGCCCGGCTTCGGACCCGGCCGAGGCGACACCACGGGCGGCGGTGGCTCTGGACTTCGCGCATTTCGCCAATGGGACCGGCATCACCTCCGAGATCGTGCTCGTGAGCGTGGCCCCCTATCCGATCCAGCCCGCCCTCTACTTTTACGATCCGGAGGGCCATCTCATCGACCCGGAATCGCTGGTGGACCTCAGGGACGATCTGGAGATCGCGGAGGACGGCAGCCTGACCGTTCGAACGGAGATGGAGCCCCTGGGCGAACTCACGATTTCGACCCACGGACGAGGGGAACCGGTGTCGGGATCGGTGAAGGTGGTCTCGGACGGTCCCATGGGCGGGATGCTGCGCTATAGCGTCCCAGATGTAGGGGTGACCGGAGTGGGGGCCAGCCCCCCCGTCCGGGATGCCCTCTTCCCGGTGCGCCGCCAGGCGGGAGGCATCCGCACGGCGGCGGCGCTGCACAACCTGGAAGAGGAACCGATGGGGGTGCGTTGCCGATTGATGCGCGGGGGCGTCGCGCTCGAAGAGGCGGAGATCCCTCTGGAGGCCAACGGCCAGACCTCCGGGTTCATCGAAGAGGTGTTCACCGCGACCGATACATCGGACTTTGTGGGGTCGGTGCGATGCGCCGCGCCCGGCCGCAGGCGGTTCAGCGCCGTGGCCCTGGAAATGGATCCCGGCACCCGCACCTTCACCACGCTGCCGGTGGTGGAGGTGAACCGGGGACGGCCCGAGGCGACCACTCTGGACTTTGCGCATTTCGTCAACGGGACCTGGATCACCGATCTGGTGTTCGTGAACCTGGAGACGCGGCCGAGCGGTCCTCCCCTCATCCCGTTTCATACGGTGATCCCTCCGACCCGTCCCGTTATTTATTTCTACGACACCGCGGGCAATCCGATTGCCGCCGAATCGGTGGTGGACATCACGGACAATCTGGAGGTCACCGAGGACGGCGCGCTGACGGTCCGCACCGAGATGGGGCCGCTGGGAGTGCTCACGATCTCGACTCATGGGCGGGGGGAACTGCTGTCGGGATCGGTGAAGGTGGTTTCGGACGGTCCCATCGGCGGGATGCTCCGCCTTGGCCATCCCGACTTCGGGGTGGCCGGGGTGGGGGCCAGCCTCCCCCTCAGCGACGCCCTCTTCCCGGTGCGCCGCCAGGAGGGAGGAATCACGACGGGGGTCGCGCTCCACAACCTGGAATCGAGTCCGGGGCTGGTGCGGTGCGAATTGAGGAAAGAGGGCGTGTTGCGCGACGCCGCCAGCATCCCTCTTGCGGCCAACGGGCAGACGGCCTGGTTCATCGACCAGGCGTTCCTCGCCGCCGATACGTCCGACTTCTCGGGGTCGGTGCGCTGCGCCGCGACAGGGGAGGGGCTGTTTACGGCCGTAGCCCTGGAAATGGACCCCGGCAACCACATCTTCACCACCCTGCCGGTGGTTCCGGTGATCCAGTGATTTTCAGGCGATAGAGTGAGTGCGTCTCACTGAGGCGTGGATTGCGGCTCGATGAATCCTTCCCTCGCCTCAAGGAATCGATCACTACCTGTTTGAGACGCCATGCGGCAAAAAAACCGCCAACAAAACCAATCTGCTCCGATAAAATGAGAACTGGTGGCATCCGTCACGACGAAATGAAATAATCTCCAATGAAACCATTCTCTGAAACCATTGTCAGGAGATCCCAATGCATGCATGGACTGTGCTGGCGGCGATGACGCTCTTCGTTCAGCAGCCGAACGCCGAAACACGGGTTGTTGAATATTTGAGGGACAGTGTGGAGCAGGGCCGGCGCGTTGAACCCTCTCAGTTGGTCAACGAGGTATTCACAACCCCGGAAGAAAGGGCCGCGGTCGGACGGCTCTACGACACGTTTTTCAAGGTGCCGATGTTCCTGGTTCAATACCAATCCAGCAGTGGAGAGATTCCGACACTGGGTGAGATCGCCGGACAGTTCGCATTCAACGGTCCTGAAACGGCCGATGTCATTCTTGCGCTGATGGAGGCGGATCCGCGAGTTCCCAGGTTCTTCGAACGCGGCGGCGATGGAGAAATCGCCAGCATCGACCCCCAACCTGTGATCGACCATCCGCAATTCGGGCAGGCAATCGAACGAACTCTGACGGGATGGGAAGGTCGCTCGATGCCCGAGGTCGCGACAGAGACTTTCGACGGACGACCGTTCGCTTCCGATGACATTGCGGGGACGCCCCACATGATTTACGTGTGGTTTTCGAACTGCCCGCCATGTGTTCAAACCGGGCCTCTTCTGGTCGAACTCGACGAAGAATACAGAGAAACGGACTTCGAGATTGTCGCCGCCAATGCGGATCGGTACCTGGAACTGCCATATGACGACCAGATGCGAGCCGACTATGTCGAGCGACTGGGGATGGAGTTCACGCAAACCTATCTGACAACCGAGATGCATGACTCGTTCGGCGGAGTCAGCATTTTTCCGACGATGTTCTTTATCGACCGTGACGGAACCGTCGTGCGTCACTTTCTGAATTTTCAGGAAAAAGATGTCCTGGCGGAAGCCATCGAGGCGACGCTGCAATAGACGGCGGGCAGTGGGTAACAGCCCACGGACGCATCCCGCGGGTTTTGCCACGGGCGGCTGACCCGGATAGCTAACGATCGGGTTCGGGTTCAGGCTCTTCTTCAGGTTCAGGGGGCGGCAATTCGCCTGGATAGCCTTCGAGCGTACCTTGGCGCTGGTAGTATTCGCCGATATCGTTGAGTTCGGGTCGCCCAAAGGCCGTGTGGCAGGTGACGCAACTCCGGCGTTCCTTTTCGGCCATCTCGATCGTCGGTGGAACCGGAGCTTCAGCCGCCGGCTTCGATCCCTGCGCCAGACCTCCCGCCAACAAGGCCACGCCCACCGCGGCAATACCGGCCATTCGCGTTTCTTTCATTCGACGCCTCTCACAAATCAAACCGGGTATGGATCGGGACTATTCAGGTTGAAACAATCGCCGACGCAATCCCCACGGATCCCGCCGAAAGCAAAAGTACTCACGCTAAGCTAAAATACCATGCACTTTGGATCGCTCGTGACAGAGATGACTAGAACCCTGTTTATGGTCCTGGTGACCGGGCTCACCGCGCATGGCCAGGACAACGGCTTCACGCTGCGCGTGGAAGTTCCCGTGGTGAGCGTCGATGTCTCGGTTACCGACGATGACGGACGGCCGGTGGCCGGCCTCGCTCCTGACGATTTCGAGATTCGCGAGAACGGAATTCCGCAATCGATTCAGTACTTCGGTCCAAGCACCGCCCCTTACCATACATACATTCTGGTGGACGTTTCCGGAAGCACCGAGAACCAGTGGGATTTCATGCGCCGGGCGATATCCCGGTTCGTGGCAACGCTGGCCCCGTGGGACCGGATCTCGATCGGAGTCTTCGGCCAGACACTGACGACGTTGAGCCCGTGGAACCCGCCCGGTTCCCAGTCTTTGAGCGCGCTGGCGCCAATACTCGAACTCGAACCGCTCGGAGGAACGACAGAGTTATACCGTTCGTTGGAGGATGTCGTCGATGACGCCTTCGATGGGATCACCGAGCGAAAAGCCATCGTCGTGCTGACCGACGGGCGCGACACGTCGCTATATCTGGAACTCGCACAACGAAACCGGCTTCGGGAAATGGAAGACGACCGGCAATTCCGGTCGGCGTATCGACGCGTCGCTGAAAGCGGCGTCACGGTATTCTTCGTTGCGGTCAACACCGACCAGAACCTGGAAAGTGACAACGCGGGCGCCGACGAATACCGGAACCTCGAAATCATTTTCGGAGACTCGCCCTGGCCGGAACGATATCTGGAAGCAGTCCGGTTGCGAATGGAAAGACTCGCCGAGGTCTCCGGGGGAAAGGTCTTTTTTCCGCAATCGATTGCCGATGTCGAGGCCCCGTTCGGAGAGATCGCGTCGGCATTGAACGAAGCCTACAGCCTGGGATACGCGCCTGAACGCAGGGATGGCGAACCGGTACGTCTAATCGAGGTCCGTGTGCCCGGATTGCCATACGAGATCCGGCAATCGCGAACCGAATACAGGTTCATACCCGAATAGCACTGAGGGGACGGCGAACGTTGAGTCTCACGAAGGCGGCGGACCGCGCCCGGCGGCTCATCCCGAAGATGTCGAAGCGACCTGACCTTACTGGGGGAGACGCGATGAGCCACAAGATCACCCTATTCGAAGGCGACGGGATCGGGCCGGAAGTGTCGATGGCCGCCCTCCGAATCATCGAGGCCGCGGGCGTCGACATCGACTGGGATCGCCAGGTTGCCGGCAGCCGGGCCCTCGAACGATTCGGCGCCACGCTGCCCGAGGAAGCCGTCGATTCAATCCGCCGGAACAAGGTGGCCCTGAAAGGGCCCGTGGCAACGCCCATCGGCGAAGGCTTCGAGAGCGTCAACGTCAGGCTCCGAAAGACGCTCCAACTCTTCGCCAACCTCCGCTCGGTCGCCAACCTGCCCGGGGTCCCTGCGCGTTACAGTGACGTGGACCTGGTCATTGTCAGGGAAAACACCGAGGGACTGTACTCGGGGCTCGAACACGAAGTCGTCCCCGGCGTCGTGGAATCGCTCAAGATCGTTACCGAACATGCGTCGAACCGGATATCGCACTTCGCCTTCCAATACGCGCGCCGGCACGGACGAAAACGGATAACGGCCGTTCACAAGGCAAACATCATGAGGAAGTCCGATGGGCTATTCCTGGAGTGCTTCCGAAGAACCGGCGAACAATATCCCGACATCGACCGCGACGAAAAAATCGTCGACAACGCCTGCATGCAACTTGTGCTGAACCCGCTGCAGTTTGACGTTCTGCTGATGGAAAACCTGTATGGCGACATCGTATCCGACCTCTGCGCCGGTCTGGTGGGGGGTCTGGGCGTGGTCCCGGGGGCGAACCTGGGCCAAGACGCCGCGGTCTTCGAAGCTGTCCACGGCAGCGCACCCGACATCGCCGGAAAGAACGTGGCCAACCCGACGGCGCTTCTCTTGTCGGCATGCCAGATGCTGGACCACATCGGGGAGACCGGTCCGGCCGGGCGCATAAGGGCCGCGCTGAACGCGGTGCTGGAAAGCGGCGAAACCATGACGCGCGACCTGGGAGGAACCGCCTCGACCACCGATTTCACGCGTGCAATTGTCGACGCGCTTTAGCCTGCATTTCTCGCGAAATATGAAGTAAATCGAAACAGGGCAACAAGACAAAGGACGGGAAAAGGACGCCCTGTCAGCCATCGAAGGTTTTGGGAGAAACGTTCAACGCCCGGACGGAGGCGGCCTTTGTCATGACAGCGTGTAGAACAGAACGGATTGGATTTCACGCAGTGGTTCACGCGAAGTCCATGTGCGATTCGACGGAGGAGACATCAGTTCCGACGCCGGGCTTTGCTGACGATCCGGTACAATACAGGTCAGGTCAAAGGTGATGCGAACTATCGAAGCCATCATTAGCGAAAAGGGCGAGATTCGCCTCATTGAACCGATTGCGGACGGATGTGAGCGCAGGGCAATCGTGGTGGTCCTTGACGACACTGGACCGTCGGCGGACGAGGCTGCTGCACTATCCGAAGAAGCCCTTCAAGACTGGAACCGGCCCGAAGAGGATGAGGCATGGTCTCACCTGCAGCCGGCAGAATAGTCCTCGTACCCTTTCCGTTCTCCGATCTGTCGAAATCTAAACTGCGACCAACTGTCGTGTTGGCAAGTGCAGGGCGTGACGACTGGATACTTTGCCAAGTGACAAGTAAGCCATATGGCGATCCTGAGGCGATACCGATCACGGACCAGGATTTCTTGTCAGGGTCTCTTAAAGTTGAAAGTGTCGCTCGGCCTGGGAAACTCTTTACCGGGAGTGCCGCGCTAATGGTCGGCGAGGTTGGCACACTGAACGAATCGGCCTTGGAAACGATCGTGTCGGGAGTGATCGCGATATTGCGAGGGCGCCAGTTTGGAACGACGGCATAGCAAACCGCGGCAGCGGCCGAACGGCGTAAGCCCTGCGTTAGTTGGTGAGCGATCACCAAGTTTTCGCGCGGCGGGCTCAGCGTAGTGTGTCTGAGGCCTAACAGCTCGGCGATAAGCTGCAGGCCGCGCGATGGGCACTGCCAACCGACAGTAGCCCAGCGAACACGCAGTGCCCATCGCGTTCACGGACTGGCAGCTTCATTGCCCTGTGAACAGTATGTCGTTCGTGCCTGAGTGCGTATAACGGCTTGACGCTGCGCTGAGCCGCGCCGTGCGAGCCTAGTGAGCGAGGGAACGCTCGGAGGCTCTGCCTTGAAGGTCGTCGGCTCCAGCGTTTCGTTATGCCGCCCATTCATCAATGATGCCCGCCGCCACGGCGCGAAGATCGGCTGCCGGTAAATGGACAAGAGAGCCGATTCCCGGAAGCGGATTCTCGCCCACAAAAAAGCGCAGACTGGCCACACGCAGCATTTCGAAATCGTTTCTGGAGTCACCGACTGCCGCGATACGATTCTTCCGGATACCGTGGGAATCAGCCAACTCTTTGAGCCATTGAGCTTTGTCGCGGCCCCAGACGTGAAGAATTTCGCCCTCGGGCGTGAGATCGGTGCCCAAATAGTGGCGGACCCCGAGTCGATCTGCGCACCATCGAACAGCAAACTTCCACGTTATCGAAGCAATGCCAACAGCGATTCCGGCAGCGTGTAACTGTTGGATCGCCTCGTGTGCGCCGGGAGCCCAGGAGACGTGGCTCAGGGAAGCCTGCAGCTCATCGGCAGCAGAACCCCTATACCAACCTGCCATCTGTTTCCGAGCGGCAACAATCTCCGTCTCCGTTCGAAAGGCCTCGAATCGTTTCATATCCTCCAATCGACCGAGAGGCTTTGCCAAAATCTCACAAACTGTATCGCCGCGCAGAAGAGTCCCATCAAGATCGAATGCAACAATTCCGCGGATCTGTTCAGGCGTATCGTTCATGCTCCGTCGCCATAACGGCTTGCCGCTCAACTGCAAACGGCGCAGCAAGACCTCTCCTTGAGCCGAAGTCGACCATCGCCGCCACGATGCGCGCCAATCAACTCCGGCTGTACCTGTTGTCGGCCGCCGACATGCTCCTGCATACGTTGCACCGGCTGGGCCTGAAGGGAACCGGTATGGCGCGGGCCCAGTGCCATACGATTCGGCTGAAACTGCTCAAGATCGGCACCCGAAGTGTCTGATTGGCCCAGAGCTACAGTAGATGCCGTCCGCCGTCCACGTGCAGGACCTCACCGGTGACGTAATCGTTCTCGATCAGAAAAATGACCGCACGCACCACGTCCCCTGCGGAACCGGGACGTTTCAGCAGCGTTCGCTGGACGGCGAAGTCTTTCTGGTCCTGGGTATAGTGGTCCGGGAAACATACCGGACCTGGCGCCACCGCGTTCACCTGAACTTCGGGCGCAAGGGACTTCGCCAGACCGCGGGTTACACTCACCAACAACGCCTTCGAGATGCTGTAGGGCAGGTACTGCGGCCAGATCGACTCCCCCGCCGGGTCGACAATATTCACTATCTTGCCCCTTCCCTCCCCGACCATGGCCTTGCCGGCGAGCCGAGACAGGAAAAAAGGCGCCTTCGCGTTGGTGTCGATCTGTTCGTCCCACAGCGACGGAGTCGTCTCGTCAAGCGTCGCAGGGCCGAAAACCGACGCGCTGTTCACCAGAATATCGAGTCCGCCAAGACGTGTCCGAACATCGTTCACCAGTGCATCGCGTTCGCCATCGTCAATCAGATTCGCTTTGAAGAGTCCGGCATCGGCGCCAAGCTCCCGGACCTCTTCCAACGTTCGGTGGGCGTCCTCCTCGGACGATCGGTAGTGAATGGCGATTTTCGCTCCCTTCCGGGCCAACTCCACGGCGATTGCCCGCCCGATCCTGCGGGCCGACCCGGTCACAAGCGCGATTGAACCTGATATCTGCATGTTTCCAAATGGCGCGATTAAAACATACACTACGCGATCATGAAAGCGGTCCTGTTCCACCGGCACGGTGGGCCGGATGTCCTCGACTACGAAGACACACCGGACCCCCAGATCTCGCCTGAAGAAGTCCTGATCGAGGTTCGGGCGGCGGCGGTGAACCATCTGGACCTGTTCGTGCGCCGCGGCATGCCCGGAATCCGATTCGACCTGCCTCACATTCCGGGAGCGGACGCGTCCGGCATCGTCAGGCAAGTCGGAAGCGCCGTCCGCGACGTGGCGACGGGTCAACGAGTCACGATCAACCCGGGAATCAGTTGCGGGCATTGTGAGTTTTGCGCGGGTGGGCACGGCAGTCAATGCCTGACCTACCGGATTTTGGGTGAGCATCTGAGCGGAACCTACGCGGAACTGCTGGCGGTACCCGCCCATAACGTCCTTCCGATACCGGACCACATGAACTTCGAAGAGGCCGCCGCCGCGCCCCTGGTCTTTCTGACCGCCTGGAGCATGCTGATTACAAAGGGCAGGATTCAGCCCGGCGAGGACATCCTGATCCTCGGCGCGGGCGCGGGAGTGGGAACAGCCGCCATTCAGATCGCCAAGCTCGCCGGGTGCCGCGTGTGGGCGGCCGCCGGATCCGACGAAAAACTGGAACGCGCTCGACAACTGGGGGCCGACGAATTGATCGATTACCGAACCGAAGCGTTCGACCGCGCCATACGCGAACGCACTTCAAAGCGGGGCGTGGATGTGGTGGTCGACTACATCGGCGCCGATACCTGGCTTCAGAGTCTCCGCGCCGCCCGGCGGGGTGGGCGTATTCTGACTTGCGGCGCAACCACGGGACCGACCCCCCAGACCGATCTCAGGCATATCTTCTTCCGCCAGCTTCAGATCATCGGGTCTACGATGGGAAGCTCAAAAGATTTTCAGGATGTAATGAAGAACGTCTTTCGAGGCCGTCTGAAGGCGGTTATCGACCGAGTGATCCCGTTGGCCGAAGCCCGAACGGCCCATCGGGCACTCGAAAACCGCGAGGTCTTCGGCAAGATCGTACTCGTGCCCTGACCCCCTTCGCCGTCACAGATCCAAGATCCTCTCGGGATGCGAATACACGTTCATCGATTCTCCCCGGAGAAAACCGATCGCCGTAAGGCCGAAGTCCTTCGCAAGATCGATCGCCAGACTGGACGGGGCCGAAACCGAAGCGACGACCGGGATCCGCCCGAGCAACGCCTTCTGCGCGATTTCGAAGCCGAGCCTGCCGCTGACCATCATCGCCACCGCAGCGCCCAGATAGTTGCCGCGCAGCGCCCCGCCGATCGCCTTGTCGACGGCATTGTGACGCCCGATGTCTTCGCGCACGCAAAGACACTGTCCCCGGCTGTCAAAGAGACCGGCGGCGTGAATGCCTCCGGTTTCCTGAAAGTTTGTTTGCCGCCCGAACAGCGCCGCCGGCATGCCGATGATCGTCGACCGGGAGATGCGGACATCATCTTCGAGCTTCCGGCAAATCTGTCGAATGGACTCCAGAGTCGCCTTTCCACACAGGCCGCAACTGGAGTTGGCCCAGGTTGTTCGCCGAACCCGAGCGGCCTCGTCGGGCATCTTGGAGCCCGTGAGGCGCACGTCGACGATGTTCTTCAAATCCGGGTTCTTCTCGTCGGCGCAGTACGCAAGCGTTCCGATATCGCCGAGTTTGTCAATCCATCCTTCGGTCAGAAGAAAGCCGGCAGCCAGATCCAGATCGTCCCCCGGCGTCCGCATGGTCACCACGAAACTCTCACCGCCAATCCGGATCTCCAGAGGCTCTTCGACGACGACGCGGTCGTCGAGACCGCGATTTCCGGCTTCGTCCGACCGGATAATCGCAAAACTGCCGGTGTTTCTGGAAGTCATCGCCAATGATTATATAATCGCGACGCAACGAACCATGAAACCAGGAGGAACAATCTAATGACATCGACACTTAAACCCGGCCAACAGGCGCCCGACTTCGCCCTGGAGACCGGCGATGGGGACACGGTCCAACTGTCGTCCCTGAAGGGCAAAAAAGTCGTTCTCTACTTCTACCCTCGCGACAACACTCCTGGCTGAACGCTTGAAGCCATAGCATTCCGGGACGGAATGCAAAAACTCGCCGAACACGGGGCCGTCGTTCTAGGCGTGAGCACGGACAGCGCCGCTTCGCATCGGAAGTTTTCGACGAAGTACGACCTCAACTTTCCACTTCTCGCCGACACGGAGAAGACCGTGGTTGAAATGTACGGCGCCTGGCAGGAGAAGAGCAGATTCGGCAGGAAGTCGATGGGCATCGTACGGTCGACCGTCATCATCGACGAAGAAGCCAAGGTGCTCAAGGTTTTCCCGAACGTGAGTGTCAATGGCCATTTCGACGAAGTGCTCGAAGCCTTGAAGTAGGGTCGTGATTCCGGCCAAGGGCGGCGAGCGGCGCGTTCTCAGGGCATGCCCGCTATGCGAGGGCGGCAAGCGCGCGGGTTGGCACGATTCTATCGGTCGTGAAGGCGTTTTCGAAACGCGTCGGGCGTCAGGATCGGGACGGGGAACACTTCCGCCAGAACCAGCAGATCCTTGTCGCCGGTGACCAGCGCATCGGCCCTTGCGGCGAGCGCCAGTTCCAGGAACGGGCGGTCGAAGGGATCGCGGCACTCGGGAATCTCAGTCAGGTCAGGCACTGCGACGGTTTCGCACCACGGCAGATAGTCGCCCAGCAGGTCTTCGCGCTCATCGTCCGTCAGCCTGAACTTCGGATAGCACAGAACCCGAATCAGTTCCGCCGTGGTGTCGCGGCCGGCGATCGGATGGATGGTCTTCGTTTGCCATGCATGGCGCAACCACGACAAAGCCCCGTCATGAAACAACAGGGCGGAAACGAGGACATTGGTATCGAGAACAAGGCGCGGTTGGGTCATCCGCCGCTCGTGGCCCCGTCGTGCCCCCAGGCCACCGCGTCGGCCACATCGTCCTCGGTTATTCCCAGGTCTGCCAGTTTGGCGCGCACAGCGTTGGCGCGGTTCATGCGCACGGGCGTCAGCACGATACGTCCATTGTCCTCCGTCACATCGAAATACTGCGTCCCCTCGCACGAAGACAAGACCGCCTTGGGCAGGGTCAACTGGTTCTTCGACGTCAACTTGGCAAGCATGGAAAATCTCCGTTTGTAAGGATGTAAGGAAACAATATACCTCCGGATGAGAATTTTCAATCTACCCGACAGGGCGAATTTGGGTCAGTCGCGGCCCAGCGGCTGGATCCCGCCGGGGAGCGCAAGGACATGCGTGCGTGTGTCGTGCGATACAGGGAAGAGAAGAGCGGGCAGGATGCCCGCGTTCAACGGCGCGTTTCCTCGCGCTGGTCGCGCCGGTCGCGCCGGATCAAGCGCGCCAGGGGGGACAAGCGGCCGTTACGCGACCCAATCGATAATGTTCCAAAAGAGTTTTTCGCAAGAAGCGCGCCCGGGGGATGGCCGCTGCGCGAGGCCGAAACTCAGGGCTGTTCGAAGGGATTGGCTGGCGGGGATTGGCCGAACGGATTGTCTTGATTCTGCCCAAAGGGGGTTTCGATGCCGAGTCCACTCTGCTGCCCGGCAAAGGGCGCTGTCATGGGAACCGTGCCGAATCCGGGCAGCGCGATGAACTCCCACTCGTGGTACATCTCTCTGTTGTTGTAGGCAATCAGAGACGGGCTCTCATCCAACGGAGCGACTCCGACGACCCCACTGGATCCAAAAGACGCATTGCCAAGGCCGCCTGCCCCCGCGGAGTCGGTCGGAGTCGTCGGCGTGCTCCCGAAAGGATCGCCGCCGAAAGGACTGCCGCCGAAACCGCCTCCTTGACCGAATCCGCCTCCCTGGCCGAAGCCGCCCTGCTGGACCCCGAATTCACCCGCGCCGCCCCGTCCTTGTGGTCCACCGCCTCGCCCCTCACCCTGGCCGAAGCCGCTCTGCGGGAAGTTGCCGCGACCGCCCTGATTCTGCTGCCCGAAACCGGCACCGGCCTGAGGGAAGCCGCCCCCGAACCCGCTGTTCTGGCCGAGGCCGGCCTGCGGCTGCCCCCCTCGTCCACCGAAGCCGCCACCGAACCCACCGGCCTGACCGAAGCCCTGATTCTGCTGCCCGAAACCGGCACCGGCCTGGGCCCCAAAACCTCCCTGATGGGCACCGCCGCCACCCCGCGGCCCGCCCTGCCGGGGAGCGCCGCTCAACCCCATGCCGACGGTGCCGTTCTGATTCGCAAATGAGTTGGTGGGTTGCCCTTCTCCGAACATCCGGGGATCGCCTCCCCTGAACAGATCCGGATTCTCCATCATCGATTCATAGACCACCGACCCGTTGATGCTGCCATCGGGATTAATCGTCAGCAGACGAAATCCCTCGCCAGTAATCGGATTGGTGTACGGGCGCCGCAAAAACCGGATGCCGTTGGTATCGAGAAGGGACTCGATGTCGGGCGGATAAATGCCAAAGCTACGCTGATATTTCTGGATGGCGCGGACGTATTCCTGTCCACGAAATATCATTTCCTGTTCCTGCTCCCGTTGCGCCTGGGTCTGGTAGGCCGGGACGACCGCGGCCGCTGCAATGGAAAATGCGGTCAGGAATATGATCAGGGCCGCAAGCGTAAACCCGCGGTCGTCATTGGATTGGATCGGACGGCTCATGCCAACCCCCCTTACTCCACGAACAAGGGTAACCGTTCCCGCCGTCCGGCTTCCAGATCCTCGATGTCAACGTACTCCACGGTAATGACGTCGATCCGGTACCGGCCCATGAGAACCTCCTGTTCGATAACCCCGTACGAATCTCCCTCGTCGAACAGCCACGCCTGGAGTTGTCCCGAATCTCCGACGGTCGAGTATCCGCTGTAAAGGAACGGAATGGGCGGTGGGGGAGGCTCCGGAGGCGGGGATGCGGGCTGAAACGGCTGCGGCGGAGGCGCAGATGGCGGAACAACCGCCTGTACGGGCACTTCGGGTGCGGGCTCGGGCCCGTATTCGAAAGGATTGCGGCGTGGCAATTCGGAAGGCCACGCGTCCGCCCCCGTGTCCTTCCACTCAACCGATAGATCGAGGTCCGCCAATGCGGTCTCCGAACCCGGCACGATCGAACCGGGACCGGCGATGGGACCAGTCGCCACGGGCACGTCATAAATCTGCCGCCCGACCCAATACGTCAACCCCAGTAGCGCCACCAGGATGCCCAGTATCTTCAGTCGCTGCCGATCGGTCGCGTTCATGGTTCCCTTGAAAAAAAGGTCGTCAGATTGAGTGTCAGATCCAGATCGCCGTGTTCGTCATCCTGGGTCCTGCCCAAATAAATCGAATCCAGAATCAGGAATATGTCGGCATCTTCCAATGTCTCGATGAACCGCGTCAACGATGCATACGTGCTGCGAACGGGCATGTTGACGATCACCGCATACAATCCGAATTGGGTTTCCTGACTGATATTGTATGCCACCCGATCCCGGCTGACTCCGGCGATACCGGCCAGGCGTTCCAGATCGGGGATCATCGCGGCAAAGCCGCTCTCTCGCGTTATCAAGCGGGCCCCCAGAAACCGGGACCATTCCCCGCGGGCGAGGTCGAACTCGCTCGCGACGTCTTCAAGGCTCTCCAACACGACCTTGCGGGCCGCCGTTTCCGCTTCGAGACGCTCAATGGACTCCCCGGCGGCACGGTATTCGGAACGCGAAGGGAGATAGAGGATCAGAAAGAAAAGGAGCGCCACCACGCCGACGACAGCGACGAGACTGCCGAACACAAGCTGATGTTTCTCACGACGATACATTGGTCTCATTGGGTCCGAACCTGGGTTGTCGTTCCAGGCGGGCGGTAATCCACCTGGATGAGCATTCTTCTTTCCGCACTATTGACCTCGCCATCCTGAGCCTCGCCTTGTTCTTCCAGGATAACCGCGACGTCACTGAACAACGGACTGGCCTCCACATTAGACAAGAAAAGCGAGAGGGCATCGACGCTCCGCCCCCGAGCCTCCATCTCGATCCAAACCCTTCCGGTTTCGTCAATGTTGGGCGCGAGGCTGACAATGTAGACGGTTCGGGGAATGGCCTGCTCGATCTCGCGAAGGAGAATCGTCCACGAAAACCGCTTGCGTTCCTGGATTGTATTGAGAAACCGAATCTCCTCGATGTCTTCAAGTGCGTCCGGCCGCTGGAGTTGTTCCTGCAGTTCCTCGATCCGCGCTCCCAGAAACTCCCACTCGACACGCGCCTCCCGCTCGAGAGCCCTCAATTCGACGAGGCCGGTCGAATACCTCGAAAGTCCGATGCCCTCCCAGACACCGAAACCCACGATCGCGGCAAGCACAATGCCAAGAACGAGGTTCGTGAGCCGATAGCGTCGAAACCGCCGGTTCGCGAGATTCAGATGGTACCGGGCCGTCATTGCTGAAGTGCTCCCAATGCGGGCTTGTAGATGTCCTCGAGGCCGGCGGAGTAGAGCGGACGCGCCGCAAGCCCCAGCTTCCGTGTCGCAGGCCCGACATACTCGTCGATCTCGGAACACAGGGTCATCTCTTCGAATCCCGAAGCGGAACCGTCATTCGACGTCTCGGCCAGCTTGTCCTGGTAATACATCAGAGTGGGATAGATCGCCTGCTCCAGAGAATCCGGCCGGACCACTTTCCTGTAGAAGCAAAGCGTTCCGTTCCGGAGGATCGACGTGACAACCGAAACTCGATTCACCTTGACAAAGAGCGCGTCCGAGGCGGGGCGATCGATATTCAACAGATTCAGTGCGGACAGGGTTGAAGGGGTCACGACGCCCGGGTGCAGCCCCAACCGATCGACAACGCCTTCGTACTGAGAGGTGACGGTTGCGGGCGACAACAGCGCAAGGATGTCGACAACCCCATTCTCGCCCAGTTTCTTGTAGTCGACCTTGGCTTCGGCGATGTCGAACGGTACGTTCTTCTTGAGCTTCCATCGGATAAACGCGTCCTGCTCCGATTCCGTGGACGGAAACGACTCGGTTCCGATCAAGGTGATCCGGACCGCGTCGTCCGGTATCGCCACGATGAGATCTGAACCCGAGAACCCGGACTCGTCGAGAGCGCGTTTCAGCGCGTTTTCGATCACCGACGGATCCGGGATGTTCGGCGGCTTGAGACCGGGCAAAATCGCGCCTCCGGGAACACGAACCGAAGCCCGGGAAATCGCCTGCCCTCGATCGGCCGAAGCATGTACGACCGAGACCCTATCGGACGTAAACTCACACGCCCACCGCGGGAGGTCCGACCCCCAAAGCGACGCCATGCCCGACAAGAATCCGTTACTCAATGAATGTCACCTTGTTGATTTCCCGGAGCGTGGTCTGCCCCGCCAGAACCTTCGCAACCGCCGACTCCCGTAGAAACTGCATTCCCTCATCGCGCGCGGCGCGCTTGATTTCAGAGGCCGGTTTCTTGTCGATAATCATCTCCCGGATGGCGTCCGACAGGTCGAGGAGTTCATGTATCGCAGTCCGGCCGCGGAACCCGGTTCCGTTGCACTCCAGACATCCTTTCCCCTCATGGAAGACGGCGTCCGCGTACTCTGGGCCGTCCATGCGCGACTCGGCAAGAAACTCGGGAGGATAGTTGACAACTTCCTTGCAGTCGGGACAGATCAGCCGGACCAACCGTTGGGCAAGAATGCAGTTCAACGCCGAAACAAAGTTATACGGATCGACGCCCATGTTCAGAAACCTGCCCAGCACGTCCACGACGTTGTTGGCGTGAACCGTAGTGAACACCAGATGGCCGGTCAGCGCCGACTGAATCGCGATCTGCGCGGTTTCCATGTCGCGGATTTCACCAACCATGATCTTGTCCGGATCGTGCCGGAGGATCGATCGAAGACCGCGTGCGAACGTCAGGCCCTTTTTCTCGTTGACCGGTATCTGGGTGATCCCCTGTATCTGATACTCCACCGGATCTTCGATCGTGATGATCTTGTCTTCGTCGTTCCGGATCTCCATCAAGGCCCCGTACAGCGTCGTCGTTTTTCCGCTTCCCGTCGGCCCGGTCACCAGAACCATGCCGTAGGGCTCGTTGATGTATCGCCGGAACAGCCGCACTTCTCGCTCCGCGAAACCGACGACATCCAGACTCAGGCTTCGGAATTCTTCGTTGATCGACTCCTTGTCGAGAATACGAATGACCGCGTCCTCCCCGTGGATGGACGGCATGATCGAAACGCGGAAGTCGATGGCACGTCCCTTGTAGCGGGTCTTGAAACGGCCGTCCTGGGGCACGCGTTTCTCTGAAATGTCCAGTTCGGACATCACCTTGATACGCGAGATGATGGTGGAATGGTATTCCTTGGCGATCGGGTCCATGGCCTGACCGAGTGATCCGTCGACACGGTATTTCACGATCACTTCCGATTCACCGGTTTCGATGTGGATATCGCTGGCCCGCCGCCCCAGAGCCGTGAATACGATCGTATCCACGAGGCGGATAATGGGGCTGGACTCGTCCTGGGTGATCTTTTCGATCGTGATGGTTTCGTCGCCGCTTTCGTCCTCCCGGATCAGCGCGAGCCGGAAACCTTCAGTGGCCTCGTCCAGGACCCTCTGTGAGGATTCGGACCTCTTGAGCAGTTCCCTGATTTCCAACTGCGCGGCAACCTTGATGACCAGTGGCTGGTCCAGAAGCGCGGACACCTCGTCGACAGCGACCAGATCGCTGGGATCTGCCATTGCGATCACGAGCGCGTCGCCAAGCATCGCCAACGGCACGAAATTGTAGAGGAACATGAGATCGACGGGCGTGGATCGGAGCAACTCGAGATTGAGATGGACGTCTCTCAAGTCAACGAACTCGTACCGGTACCGGGCGGCCAGTTCACGCGCGCGGTCACGGCCGGCGGCCTCGGACTCCGCGTTCGTCGCTGAAACCGATTCGCTGCTCGTCATCTCTTTCGCCATTGCGTTATCCGCCGGATCGAAACTTCAGCCGACCACTCCTCGTGCCCCGATGCTGAATATGGGCAGGTAGAGCGAGATCAAGATCATCGCCACGAAAATCGCCACGAAAATCAGGATGATCGGTTCTACCAGACTCAGAAGCCCGGTGAGCCGAACGTCCAGGTCCTCGTCGTAAAAGTCCGCGACATGATTCAACATGTCCGGCAGCGCGCCCGTCTGTTCGCCCACGCCGATCATTTCCAGAGCCAGATCCGGGAACTTCCCCGTTCCCTCCAGAGCCTCCGCAAGCGCCATCCCCTCACGGACCCGAACTGTTCCGTTGGCGACCGCTTCACCGATGACACGGTTGCTGGATGCATCGCGGGCAACCTCCAAGGCGGAAACCAGAGGGATCCCGCCATCGAGCAACGTCGCCAGAGTCCGCGAAAGCTGGGCAACGGCGAACATGGACCAGACGGTCCCCAACACGGGGATCCGAAGTTTCAGATTGTCCATCCAGTTCCGGCCTCTGGCGGACCGTATCCAGAACCGGAGCGACACTGCCGCGACGACAAATATGGCCAGAAACGCAAGGAAGCCGTCCTGAATCGCACCGGATACGGCAATCAGAAGTTGTGTCGGCCACGGCAGGTCGGTACTCATGCTCTCGTACAATTCAGCAAAACGCGGAATCACGTAGGCCAGAATAACGGCCACCATCACCATTGATAAGACAATCAGAAAAGCCGGATAGATCAACGCATTGCGGAATTTCTTGCCGGCGCTGAGAATGGTCTTCTGGTACCCGACGTAACGGTTGATCACATCCACGAGATTGCCGCTGCGCTCTCCGGCGAATATCGAAGCGGTATATACGCGGGGAAAGACGCCCCGCGCCTCGAGGGCGTCGGAAAGGGACGCGCCGGCTTTCACTTGTGCCAACACCGACTCGATGTGGGAACGAAGTGCGGGATTTGAGATTCGGCTGCGTAGAAGCTCCAGGGAACGCAGGATCGGAAGGCCGGCGCGGATCAGAGCCACGAACTGCTGGTTGAACAGCAGGAATTCGTCAGGTTTGAATCCAGTCTTCCCGCTCCGGCGGCCGACGCTGAAAAAGGAGCGGGCCGGCACGATCGACATGGGCAGAAAACCCTGTTCTTCAAGTTTGTGACGGACTTCCGCTTCGTTCTGACCGGAGTAAACCGCCTTTTCGACCTTGCCGCTTGGACGACTGTATCTGCAGTTGAATTCCATAACGGATCGTCGAACCGCACGTTGCGCATCCGATCCGTGCGGCGCCTTCTGGCATGTGACGCGATCAATCGTTCGGTCGGGCGTAGAACCGGGCCATCCGCATCGATGCCCTTACCAATCGTGTCAGAACCCTTCGACAACCCGAATGCCTGGCGGCGGAACAAAATCGAACAACTCTTCGTCCAAGTTGCGATTCGTCTCAACCGCGTCGAACACGAATTCCGAAATCGATCCGTCGAAAGAACTCAATCGGAGCCGTCGAATATCGAACGTCTCCGAATCGACCTCGAGCAGAACTGTCTCGACATCGGATTCGCGCCGCGGAGTCAGCATCATCCCGCAGGTGTTGGCCACCTCCATGTCGGGAACGTTGACGATCTCGGCGAACTCACTTTCCAGATCCGACCGTCCCAGCAGAAACATGATCGGAACGCGGTCATCGAAGGATTCGTCAACCCGGTCGCGGCTGACCTGCCTGTCGGCAGGCGCATACGTGTACATCGTGTCGCCATTGACGACGAAGAGCTTTTCCTCAGGCGACCGATACTCCCACCGCATCATGCGCGGGCGTCTCAGATATACATGACCCTCCTCACGGGTGTTTCGGTTCAATGGGTCGGACTGAAACTGCACAAATTCGGCCGACAAGTCCCGAAGATTCTCCAGCCTCGCTTCAACCTCATCGACCAGTGTCCTCAGGGGAACCCCACACTGAGCGACTGCCTCGACCGGAATCAGAAGAACGGCTATCGCCAATACGAAGAAGCATTTACGCACAACTCCTCCTGTCTGAAAGAACAGTGTAGCAGCCCGGAGCAGATCCCTGCAGGGTCGCGCCCCTGCCCTGGGTCTTGCCGCGGGGTTTCAAACTCTTTCGTCGAAAAAACCAATCCGACAGGAGAAACGAACGATCCGGAGGTGCAACCAGGTTGGCAATCACCAGAAAGTGAAGAAATCTGGACCTTCGAGGCATGCCACATCTTCTGGTCATTGAAGGTCCCGCAATCCGAAACTGTACGGGCGGTCATCGTGCGGTCATAGACTGCACAGTGGGAATGGGAATAGGAGTCGGAGCGGGAGCGGGGCGCCCGAATCCCTGAATATTGAGCATGTAGGGGCGGTCTATGACCGCCCGAATCAAGTCCGAAAGGATCTTGCGAATCAAGTCCGTAGATTGTGCAGTCATAGACTGCACCTACAGTAGGAAAGAGCTTTCGGATCGTGCAGTCATAGACTGCACAGTGGGAATGGGAATAGGAGTCGGAGCGGGAGCGGGGCGCCCGAATCCCTGAATATTGAGCATGTAGGGGCGGTCTATGACCGCCCGAATCAAGTCCGAAAGGATCTTGCGAATCAAGTCCGTAGATTGTGCAGTCATAGACTGCACCTACAGTAGGAAAGAGCTTTCGGATCGTGCGGTCATAGACTGCACAGTGGGAATGGGAATAGGAGTCGGAGCGGGAGCGGGGCGCCCGAATCCCTGAATATTGAGCATGTAGGGGCGGTCTATGACCGCCCGAATCAAGTCCGAAAGGATCTTGCGAATCAAGTCCGTAGATTGTGCAGTCATAGACTGCACCTACAGTAGGAAAGAGCTTTCGGATCGTGCAGTCATAGACTGCACCTACAGTGGGAACGGGAATAGGAGTCGGAGCGGGAGTGGTTCGATTACTGGACCGGATCGCCCACGACGATTCCGTCTCCCGAAAAATAGCGGACGACGCCGTCGGGTCCGGTGAAGTAAGACAAACGTCCGGCGTTCGACGAAATGGTCACGGCCGTCGCCTCATAGTCGGTGGGCGTATCGGTAATGGCGTAGGCGTAGCCCCCGAAATCCTCCGCAATGAATCGGCTGTCCAGAAGGCCATCGGCGACGAGTTCTTCGATCGACCCGAAGTTGCCGCCCGAACCGGACTGATAGGTGATCTGCGCGGTGTTGATCGTCCGCAGGTTGGCAACCGCACGCAATTCGTTCGCCGCCTGACGAGACCGAAGCAGGCTCGGGACAGCAATGGTCGTAATGATCAGGATGATCGCGACCACGATCAAGAGTTCCAAGAGCGAAAAGCCACGATTCATTTTCATCGAACAAGTTCCTCCCCGAAACGTCGTCATGCAAAAAGCCGCCGCAAGCCTTCGATTGGATGAATGCTACAAGTGCGGCATGGTAGTGTCAACTTCCGCACCCATTCCCTCAGTCCATCCGCGAAGCACCCGCGTGGACCTCCGAAAACGCGAATCCAGTGGATTCCGCCCTTACCCACTTGGGATTCGCAATTGGAATGCCACCACCATGAGAAACCCCGGAATCATCGACATAGGCACGCCACGCCCCCGGCAATGACCCCGAAACAACGACAAACTTTGTCCGTCGATTGACGAAAAGACGGCCACACGCCTTATCCGCCGGCTGCACCGTCCATGCCCTCGAACTGCGAATCGCCGGTCTTGTTCGCACTCACGGCAAAGTAAACGTAGCCCAGGGCCAGAGCGATGTGCGGGATGAAAAGGAGCGGCATTTCAAACTCGCTGAGCCCCACGATGGTCTTGAGATAGACAGCGGGCGTAATAGCAACGAGCGTGATTGCATAAAGCGCCGGGAACTCGAGCGGCAGCCGCTGTTGCCGTGCGATCAGCACGGCGAACAAGGAATAGATCAGGACCTGCAGCAACCGGTATGCATAAGACCAGACCAGAGCGAACGGGTACGCTACTATCGGAATCCACGGACCGGCCGAGGTGGCCCACTGTTCCAGGGTTTCGCCATCGATGGACAACGCGACCACCTCTGAAAGACTGAAGGTTTGCACCTGATCCGGTCCTTGCCTGACCGTCACATCCGACGCGGTGACAAGCACCCTGGCATCCTGGCCTTCCAGGGAAGTAATGACGCCGGTCGTGTCGAAGATCACAATGTCCCGATCACCATTCGGACCGCCACGTAACACGTAGGGCTCCTCGGCGTCGATCGACAATACCCCGTCCTCGATGGTTACCGGAGGCACCTGGGCAAAAAACTCGCGCCCCTCGTCAGCAAGAAAAGCGTTAAACGAAGTGTAAAACCCGTACATCCCGGGAAGCCAGGTCAACGCGAGCAGAATCAGGAGGTACACGAACGCCTTTCCCCGCCAGTTTGCGGCGACATCCCGATATAGAGCCTTTGACGAAAAGGAGTGATAGAGCGGTGCGAAGATTGAAAATCCATTCATTGTTTTGCTCCAACCAGATAAAAAGTGTTCTGTACGATCCGTGCCCGATTCCGACCCGACCAACAGCGGGAATCGGGCGCTGCAGGCTCCTTCCTAGACGACCGTTCCAACGGCCGCGCCGATGGCGGCCGTAATCCCCATCGCCAGAGCACCCCAGAACGTCAGGCGGGCCGCGCCGATTCTCAGGTTTGCTCCTCCCAAACGAGCTGCGCTCGCGCCCAAGAGAGCCAGTGATACCAGCGAAGCGCCGGCCACGACCGGAATTGCGATCGACACGGGACTGAAGACGTACGCCAGAAGCGGAAATGCCGCGCCGACCGTAAAGGAAACGCCTGAAACCAGAGCCGCGACGATCGGGTTGGGGCTATGAATGTCCGAAAGCCCCAGTTCATCTCGCGCATGCGCCGCGAGCGCATCGTGTTCCATCAACTGAACGGCGACCTGATTGGCCAGATCCAGATCCAGTCCCCGCCCGACATAAATTCCTGCAAGTTCCCTGTGCTCGGAATCGGGATCGGTTCGGAGTTCCTGAGACTCGCGATCGAGATCGGCCTTTTCGCTGTCGGCCTGCGAACTGACCGAGACGTATTCGCCCGCGGCCATCGACATCGCACCGGCCGCGAGGCCCGCGATTCCGGCCACCATCACTCCGGACGACGAAGTGTCAGCCGCTGCCACACCGACCACAAGGCTCGCGATCGACACGACCCCGTCGTTCGCGCCCAGGACGGCGGCGCGCAGCCAGCCAATGCGTTCGCCATAGTGTCGTTCCGGATGGTGTCGAAACATTCCTGTAATCCTTTCATGGCGCGAAACAAAGCGGCCATCCGGACGGCGCCCTGAAGGCCGCCGCCCGACGATTATCGGACGCCGTGACGATCACGGCCGGTCCGCGCCACCGGGCCCGTCTCGGACTCACCCGCTCAACTGACCGACCAGACTGAAGATCGGCATATACATCGAGATCACGATTCCACCGACCACCACGCCGAGAGTCGCCATCATCACCGGCTCCACGGCGGTCATCAAATCCCCGACAGCAGTGTCGACTTCCTCCTCGTAGAAGTCGGCTATCTTGTTCAGCATGGTATCGAGCGCGCCGGTCTCCTCGCCGACTCCAATCATCTGCGTCACCATGCCCGGAAACACGCCCGACTCCCTCAATGGCTCCACAATGGAGCGGCCCGACTCGATTGCACTCTTCACGTTATGGATGGCCTCTTCAACAATGGCGTTTCCCGAGGTCCGCGCCGCAATGCCGAGCGCATCCAAAATCGGGACGCCGCTGGAAATCAACGTACCCATCGTCCTCGTGAAGCGGGCCACTGAAATCTTTCGAACGAGCATGCCGAAGACGGGCAGCTTCAACATGACTTTGTCGACGTTGTAACGACCTTTCGGCGTTCCGTACCAGGACTTGAACAGAAAGGCGACAATCCCCAGGGCGACGACGATGAAGAGTCCGAAGTTGCCAACGAACGAGCTGGCGCCGATTACGACTCTTGTCGGCAAGGGAAGCTCCACTTCCATGCTGGCGAACAACTCGGTGAATGCAGGCACCACCTTCCAGAGGATAAGCGCAATGACTGCGCCAGCGACGCACACGATGGCTGCCGGATAGACCATGGCCGACTTCATCGCGGCCTTCAACTTCACCGCTTTCTCGATGTAGATCGACAAACGGCTGAAAATGGTGTCCAGAACCCCGCCTGCTTCACCGGCAGCGACCATGTTGGTGTACAGGTCATCGAACACTTTCGGGTTCTGCTTCATACCCCCAGCCAGGGTATTTCCCTGTTCGACTTCGCGCGTCACCGTCCGGATCGCCGCGGCGAACTTCTTGTTGTCCTGCTGGGCGCCGAGGATCTCGAGACACTGCATCAGGGGCAGCCCGGAGTCGATCATGACCGAAAACTGACGGGTAAAGATCGCCAAATCCTTTTGCGTCGGATTTCCGCCAATCTCGAAGTCCTTGAGGTTGAAGGTCTTTTTCTCCCTGGCTTCCACCAGCACGATGTCTTGGGCCCGAAGCGCCGCCGCAAGAGCCGGAGTGCTCTCCGCCACTCGGGTACCGATTGTTTCTTCGCCGTCGCGTGTACGCCCTTTGAACGAAAAATTCGGCATCGCTTCCTGTGCCCTCCGTACTCCGTCGGAATTCGTCGGTTTCTTCGGAAAGCCGGACCACCGCGCGTGTGCCGGAAAGAATAATGGCGGGTTGTCATGGAATCAAGGCAGTATGTGCGCGATAAGCGCGCACCAAACCAACCTCGGCGTACCTCCCGTCGTCTCTCCCGAACCGTCCGACTGCACCGTTGCCTTTCTTGCGTTGCAAGTACGATTCCGAATCGCGGACGAGATCGCCGAATGAATTGGAAATGGTCGAAATGCCAAGGGGGATGTCAGGAGTGAGACAATCGAACCTGAGCGCGCCTGCGCTCTCGGCACCTGGGCGCGCCTGCGCCATCGGCGTTTGCAGGTATCGACGTCAATCGTCGGGATCAACGCCATTGCCGTGCATGGCAGACCCGCGGCGCCAGAGGACGGAGCGATACCGATTTTTCAGTTACGGCGTCGCCGGGATGACGATCCCGTTCCTTATCGATTCACCGGAGTTTCTGGAACCAACCGGGGTTGTCCTGCGCGGGTTGGCTCGAGAATTCCGTCCAGGTCGTTCAGGAAATACCACTCATCGCCGAGTTTGATGTGGCGATTGCCTTCGGCGCAGGCGTATTCCACCCAGAGGATGTCTTCGGTGACATGGCGGTACTGTTGATTGATCGTCCATGGCCCGGTAAAGGCATCGTCGATCGTGGTAATCCTGTCTTCCATCGTGTTCTCATCGATGCGACGCATTTCTTCGAATACCACGGTCCGATCATTCTCGTGCAGGACCACTCCCGTTGAATCGATTGAACGCGGTCCCTTGATGCCGCGGGTTTCGATTGAAAGCATGTCATAGACGCCGTCATTGTCTTCGTCGTGCCATTCGCCAATGGAATAACCGTTGAATTCCGGCAATATATAGTCTGGCCAGTCGCGACCATCCGTATAAACCCGGCGTACCTGACTTTCCCAGTCCGCAATGATGTAGGTAATGCCGGGCGTCACGATAATTTCCATCGGGAAACTCATTTTCATTACCCGAGGCATTCCCGGGGGGAGGCAGGTCGCAGGCGGATCGCCAGCCAGTATGCCTTGACTGCGCAGTTCCAGGTTCCTCTCATAGACGGCCTGGTATTCCTCGGTCAAGGGTGCCGGACCCGCTTCCCGGTATCCTTCCGGGGGCCAGTTCAGACTGCCGATGCGTTGCCATTGCCCGCTCCAGTCAGGATAGGCGGCGGCCGTAGCGGATGTGCCGTCTTGCGCTCCGCTCTGCGGCGAACCTGCGATACCGGCCACCATGGCGAAGAACGTCACAATCGCGAGCTTGGGAATTTTTTTCATTGTTCTAACCACCCGATCTTGGATCCACGGGAGTACCGTCTTCCCACCGGGGATTACTGTAATTGCCGCCGGGGACACCGCTGCGCAAGGGCCTCACTCTGACCGTCAGTTTATCGCCCGCCTTCAGTGTCATCGGTGTCCAGCCGCGACGAAAATTACCGGCTGTATTCCCACCTTCCAAGCTCCAGATGACGGAGTCTCCGCTGCTGTCGATTACTTCAAGCATGATGAGGCAATGGGGATTGGTAAACCGCCATTCGACCACCGTGCCACTGAGTTCGATGGGATTGTCGGAATCGTAAATCGCTGTGGAGTGATGGGCCGATACCGTACCGATGACAACAGCCGGCAAGAACGCGGCGGCGGCAACAAGGGTCAACAAACGAGGTTTTTTCATTAGCCAGTCTCCTCAACCGAGTGTTTACCACGATCAGGACATGAATCCATATATTTCGTTGCGCGAGTTTCGAATCAGAGCCTGCAAACCGAGCGGATCGGACATTCCCGGCACTTGACCGGATCTCGGCTTTTCGGACAATTTCCCGCGATTCCCAGGTGGCACAACGCGAAGTCGTAGCGCAGGGGATCGGCCGGATCGAGCAGCCGGAGCGAGTCCGTGACATCCACGGCCATCTTCCAACCGGGACTGGCAATCTCGGTGAGGCCGATGTAGCGGGATATTCTGGCGATATGCGTGTCCAGCGGGATGACAAGTTCATTCGGCCCGATATCGGACCAGACTCCGCAGTCGATGCCGTCCGAGGGCCGCACCATCCATCTCAGAAACAAATTGAGGCGCTTGCAGGCACTCCCGTCGGAGGTGCGCGGAAAGAAGTACCGGACACCCCGTCTCGCTGCCAGATCCTGCTTCGAGTAGAACCGTTCATGGCCAAAACCGAGCGCGCAAGCCGAAAAACGGTCCAGTCGCGCCTCCATCGACGAGTCCTCATCGGGAGCGTTCCGCGCGACGGCCCGCTCCAGCGATCCAAACGATTCGATGAGACGTCCGAGAATCCAAAGCAATGTCGTCAAGTCGCGGTCGTTGTTCCACCGATGCCGAAAGCCGCGAAAAGCGCCTCCGTCGCGCTCGGGATCGAAAGCGGCAATGAACTCCGCCGGCTGCGTCCCCATCCTCGAAAGGATTCCGTCGACCGATCTAAGGACGCTGCGTACGTTGCCATAGGCGAATGCCGATGCGATAAAGCCCACGACCTCGCGATCGGCGGCGTTGGAATAGCGGTGGACGAATTGCACCGGGTCCATCGCTATATGTTCCTCTCTCGAAAAGTCTCCGAGAAAGCGATTCAGGTGCCTGCGAAGCCGGGATGGTGCGTGAAGATGTTTTGAAGGCACGGGAGACGGCAGAAGCCGCGTTCCAGTTCTCGCTTTGGAGCGGCTTTGGTTTGGCGCCAATTTCGGACGGATCAGGGGTAAGTGAGTCCGCCTCTGGCGGTGCCTTTGCCACGGAGTACCCGAGGCGCCGTTCGGCTCAAATTGGGATTGGCAAGCGGATCGATGGTACGGTTCAACCGGTCGTTATCGATTCCGAGTGTCGCGCGGTCCGGGATGGAACGCATGCCGAGGGACGTACCATCCTGTCCATCCCGGCCGTCCACCCGAACCACCTGCAGGGATCGGGACGGGCCGAACTCCGATTCCAGTTCAACGGGCCGCAACGGTTTCTGTCCGGCACGAACCAGCGTCTTGAAACCGGCATCGAGAACAACTTCACGATCTCGGTCACCAACGGTTTCGACCCTGACACGGCCTTCGTACGTCCATACCTCCGTCGTCTGACCTGTTTCGTCCACACGAACGTCGAACTCCGTTCCACGGACCGCGATCAATGCCGTCGGGGTATTTACATACACCTCGTAGGGGTTTGGGCGACCGCCGAATTTCTGAATATGGAACCGGACCTTGCCCACAATGACACGCATCAATTCGCGAACACCGGAACCCTGGTATTCTCCGATTTCAACCGTCGTGTTCGCGGGAATCACGATGTACGACGCGTCCGGGAGTTGCAACGTCATTTGGCCGGAGGGGCCCGTGCGCACCGTGTCGCCCGTATTCAATTCCGGCAGTCCAGCCGTCGTTACACCCGCGGCGGTGTGGGTCAACATCGGGCCGGAGGCGGAGATCACTTCGACCGGACCGAACACGGAGGTCACCTGGTAGGTCTGCGCCGAAACCGTTGCGGGCACGAGCAGTAGACAAAGCACAAATATGTAACGCTGGGCTGTCTTACTCATTGTCTTTACTTGAGAGTTTACTCACAAGCGCTTCCAATCTTACTCGTAAGCGCCCTGAATTTCACTCATTAGCGCTTTCATTTTTTCCCTGAGCGCTTTTGAACCGCTGTCAACCTCTTTCCACCACCGCCCTTACTCGAGGAATGCCGGTCCAACGTGCACTTTCGTCGGACTGGGAGGTCCAATCTGTCGAAAGTCGAGCGCCTCCTGGAAAAGGCCAAATCCGGCGCCCAGATCGGGCAGAACATCAAAACGCCGCGTTGATCGAAGCCGGTCGAAAATTCTTGAATTGCGCTCTCGAACCGCCGTACTGGCTAGCGCATCGAGAGAGCTCACCATCCTGTCCTGGCTCATTTCCATCCGAACCACAAACCCGGAAGTATTGCCGTGCGCATCTTCACGGGCGAGTTCTTCGAACTTTCGTCCGGTCGTGGCGCCCACGTAAGACAGAACCGCGATGTGGCCCCAGGAAATGGACTCTTCCAACGCCCATGCGAAATCGGCCTGCGGCGTCCCGTATTCGGCCGCCAGCAAGAGGGCCAGGACTCCGGGAAATCCGGCATCCGCAGCCACATCGGCATCGAATTGACGGACTACATTCGCGACGCGGTCTTCGAAGCTGAAATCCCCGTCCTCGGAATGCGCCGCCACCGATACTCCCAGCAGGCAACCCAATACCCCGACCAGGATGTTTTTCTCAAGCTTGAACATGGCTTGACATCCACAGGATGGCGTCCGACTCCACTACCCAGCCGGTCGCACGGGACAACTCCCGTAACCGGAAATTTTACGCCCAGGGTCCTTTCAGATCAATACCCAAACGCTTGGCCTTGTTATAAAGCGTCCGCCGTTCTATGCCTAATATTTCAGCGGCTTTTTTCTTGTTGCCCCCGGTTTGACGCAAGGTCTTGATGATGTGATCGCGTTCCATCTCTTCCAACGAGCCAGTTTCGGCCCGAACCTCTTCGTCGTCTTTTGACAGGGGAGTCGTCAATTCAAGGTCGTCCGCGCCGATGACGCCGTTTTCGCAGAAGGCGAAGGCGCGCTCGATGACGTTCCTCAACTCGCGTACATTTCCGGGCCACTCGTAGCGCTGCATCGCCGCCAGCGCATTGGGAAGCAGCCGCGCCTCACGACCATACTCCTCGCCGTATCTCTTGAGGAAGTACGACGCCAGGGCGGGAATATCGGAAGCGCGCTCGCGCAACGGCGGAATCGAAATCTTGAAGACATTCAACCGATGGAAGAGATCCTCGCGGAACTGCTCGTTGCGGACCATTTCGCGCAAATCGCGGTTGGTAGCGGCCAGCGTGCGGATATTGACCCTCCTGGTCTCGTTGGCGCCCACACGACGGATTTCATTTTCCTGGATCACACGAAGCAGTTTCACCTGAAACGCGAGCGAAGTTTCAGAGATCTCATCCAGAAAGACGGTACCGCCCTCGGCACCCTCAAAAAGACCCTTGCGGGTGCCCACGGCACCGGTGAACGCCCCCTTTTCGTGGCCGAAGAGCTCAGACTCCAACAGCGTTTCGGTAAGCGCGCCGCAGTTGATTACGGTGAACCGGCCGGAACTGCGCGAACTGTTCCGATGAACCGCCTGAGCGACCAGTTCTTTGCCGGCGCCGGTTTCGCCGTAGATCAGAACGGGCGAATCGATGGAAGCCACGCGGGCGATCTTGGTGTAGATATCCACCATCGCCTGACTTGCGCCCACGATTTCAGTATCCGGAAACCCGTCGAATGCATCGGGCCCGACCGTGGCCGCGGCCAGAACGCGGCTCTTCTCTTCAATGCGATCGAGGATCGAGAGGATGTCTTCGACCGCGAAGGGCTTGCTGACGTAATCGAATGCACCGTTTCGGACCGCGCGCACGGCCGTCTCCACCGACCCGTGGGCGGTCATGATGATGACTTCGGTCTCGGACCCCGACTGGCGCGCCGCGTCCAGGACATCGAGACCCGAGACATCGCCCATATAGATGTCGCTGATGACAACGTCGAAATCTTCGGACTGCAGTGCCGCGACCGCATCTTCTCCTGAACCGACAACACTGTAGGAATAGCCCTCCATGTCGAACAGCGACGAAAGTAGCTTGCCGATCGACTTGTCGTCGTCCACCACCAGGATTTTCAATTTCTCTGCCATCACTGCCATTAAACCTGTTGAACCCGCGACTAGACCTATTGAACCCGCGACCTGCCCAACAGAGGTCTCAACGTGCGGGAATCCACAACGAGAACACCGAACCGTTCCCCACTTCGCTCTCCACGGTCACTCCGCCTCGGTGCTGCTCGGCCACTTGACGGACGAAGGGCAGACCAAGGCCGAATCCAGTCTCGGAACGGGTTTCTTCGTTCGACCGGCGATAAAACTTTTCAAAGATCCGACGGACGTCTTCGGGAGGAATGCCATGCCCCCGGTCCACGACACGGAAGCAAACCCGGCGATCGGTGTTGTCGAGTTCGACCTGCACCGGGGATTTTTCGGGCGAATACTTGATGGCGTTCGCCACAAGGTTCGCAAGCGCCTGGTACATCAATACGCGGTCCGCGCGCATAACGCCCGCATCCGGCGGGACCGCGTTTTCGAGGGCAATGCGTTTCGCCTGGGCGACTGGTTCGAGGCTCGACAACAGTTCCTTGACGAGCGGTTCGATTTCGAATTCCGTCACGTCCAGCTTCCTGCGGCCAGACTCGATGGATGCCACGTCGAGGAACGATTGAATCAGGTCGTTGAGCCGCCCGCTTTCATCCTGGATCGACTGCAGGAAGTCCTGTCCCTTCTCTTCGACAAGACCGTACCTGGCCAACATGTCCCCATAGCCCCGGATCGACGTCAGCGGCGTGCGCAGTTCGTGCGACACCAGCGACACCATGTCGTTCTTGGCCTGGTCCAGTTGGTGCTGGGCGGTCACGTCGTGCAGCGTGGCAACGACGCCGATTCGAGGGATGGGGCTGATCGTCAGCGTGTAGAACCGCGACTCGGTGGACGACGGCAACATTTCGGCGTGGATCGTTTCGTCCAGGGTCACGACGCGGGCGAACGATTCCATCAACGAACGCCCGTCCAACAAGGACGACAAATAGTCCCAGAGGGCCGGCGGTTCCTCCGAGAACGACTGGAGATCTCGCGCGGCGGTGTTCTGGTAGACGACCTGTCCAGCCGGATCGCTGACAATGATGACGTCTTCGATTCCGGCGAGCACCGAGTCGTTGAAGGATACGAAGCGATAGAGCTGTTCATTGAAGAAATCGACCGCGTCCAGTTTCCATGGAGCGTTATGGCGCCGCTTCGCAAGCAGCCGTTCGCGGCGTTCGCTTCGCCCCTCGCGTTCGTGCTCAAACGCGTTCAATACGTCGAGCCACTGGCGTTTCAGATCCGGATCTTCGAGTTCAGCATCCAATCGCGTCCGAAGCGCCGACAAAGGCGACATGGACATTCCAGACTCCGCGGCCCAGACCGACAGGCGCGAGATCTTCCGATCGAGGTTTCGGTTGACCTTGACGAGCTTTCGAACGCCCAGTGTCGGCACCGTCAAGGCGACGCCCAGAATGAATGTCGGAAACGGCAGCCAGAGCCCAAGGTTCATCAGGAGCCACGACGCGGCGACAACCGCCGGAATCGTGGCCACCGATGCCAGGTAGAAGCGGAATCCTTCGAAGCGGCGTTCGATCGACCGGAGACCCAGAATCAGACCCGCCAGGGCAATCAGAACAATCCACTCGGGGACTACCCGGATGTTGCCGTCCGAATAGATCGACTCCAGAGCATTGGCATGCACTTCGATGCCGCTCATGGGCCGGCCCGAAACCGAAAACGGTGTCATCCATTCGTCGCCCGATGCCTCGGCGGTCACACCGAGCAGAACGATCCGATCGCGGAACCGAGAAGCTTCGACGCTACCGGCAAGAACTTCCCATGCCGGCACCTGCTGAAAGGCGCCGCGGTCCCCGGAGAAGCGAATCCGAATCGGGTCGGTCTGAATTCGAATTGCGCCGCCAATATCTTCGTTGTACGCGGCGGGAAGCATTCCGGCAACGTCGAGGACTTCCATCGAAAACGCGCGGAAGACCCTGCCCTGGGCAAACTTCGCCTGAACCACGCGGCGAATCACGGGATCCAGATCCACTTCGGCGTGAACGTGGCCCAATCTGACGTCGTTCTGGTGAAATTCTTCGAGAGGCAGGCGCCACATCAGTTCCGTCCCGGATCCTTCGTCGACCCTGGCCGGGAGTACCAGGTTGCGCGCACGCCCCAGAACATCGGCCAGGTCCCGATCTTCTTCCGGCGTTTTGGGAGCGTCCAGCACGATGTCGATGCCCAAGGCCGCGGGCGCGCCGGCGTCCACACGTTCGATCAGATCGGCCAGAACGGTTCGGGACCACGGCAAACCGCCCACCCGACTGAGGCTCTCGTCGTCGATCCCCACGATCAGCACCCCGCTGGTGGGCGGCCTCTCACCCGCCAGACGCAGTGTAAAGTCGTACGCGAAGTTGTTGATCTGCTCAAAGAAGCTCTGCATGGACAGCAGGACAAGGATTGTGGCGGCGGCAACACCGAGCGCCACCGGTTTGAGGGTGTGAAAGGCCACGAGGTCTCCGTCTGGCCAGATTATAGGTAAATTATTGAAATTGTCCTATCGTACGGTTCCCGATGGGCGCTACGATTGGAATCGCCCTTTCCCTTCCAATTAAGGAAGGGCCGATGTTACGCCCCGCGTCCCGTGGAGTCTCCCTGATTGAAACCTGCATGGTACTTGCGATCGTCGTTTCGCTGACAGCCATTGCCCTGCCGCAAATGATCGAAGCGCGGCAGACCTTCGGCCTGCTTGCGGTTGCCGGCCAAGTGCGTTCCGAACTGCATCGAACGCGAAGCCTTGCGATCATGCGCAATCAGGATTGCCGGCTGAGGGTGACCTCGCCCGTCACGTACCTGATTGAATGCCAGACGCCGCTGTGGATGTCGATCTCATTCCACCAACTCGATACCGGATTTACCATCGCCGCGAACAACCGTCCCGAGTTTCACCCGCTGGGCAACGCAGGCCCCATGGGAACGATCACGATATGGAACGAGCGCGGTGCCAACCGCCGGCTTATCGTCAGCCGCAGCGGACGCGTCCGGACGGAGTAAAGCCGTCAGTCGCTATTGTCATCGCCGCCTGGAAGTCCGGTTCGCGACACGATCCAATACCAAAGTAGCAGGATGACGAACCCGATGAGGAAGATGGTAAGAATAACGGTCATGGCGCCTCGCGCCGGTTCAGAATATCAGAACCTCTGATCTGACTTGCCCGGTGAAAGCAAGGGGGAGGCGACCCAGGACCTTCGGGACTTCTCCTCCCCAAAATTGAGCGATGCGGCGAGGCGGCGGGATGGCCCATTGGGCATCGACATGGCCCCGCGCCTCCAATTGACCCGCGCTGGCGCTTTCGGCTACGATGAATTCATTCCATGGGCCTGTGGCGCAGATGGGAGCGCGCCTGACTGGCAGTCAGGAGGTCAGGGGTTCGATCCCCCTCAGGTCCACTCCAGCCGTTTGCGACGCAGTCTGATTCACGTCATGGGTACACGACCCAAACTTGTTGGGCTTTATCCAGGTTCAGGACTCCTGACCAAAAGACCACGGTAGCCGTTATGGCCTATATCGAGCGACGGTTCACCGCCCCAGACGGTCTCAGCCTCTACTTTCGCGAATACGGCGATCCAGCCTCGGCGCCAACGCCGGTGCACTGCCTGGGCGGGTTTTCGCGAAACGCCCGCGATTTCGACGCGCGCGCGCGCAGGCTCGCTGGAGAACGGCGGGTATTGTGCCCCGACCTGCGCGGACGGGGACGGTCGGACTACGACCCGGACTGGCGCAACTACCACCCGGGAACCTATCTGAACGACATCGCCCATTTGCTTACCGTTGCCAATGCCCATCGAGTCGTCGTGATCGGAACCTCGTTCGGCGGTGTGCTGGCGATGGCTCTCGGGGCGTTCATGCCGTTCGCTCTCGCGGGCGTGGTGCTCAACGACATGGGTCCGGAGGTTGAACAAGGCAGGTCAGACGACGCCCTTGCCTATATCAGCGTCGACCGCCCACAGCCCGATTGGGAGAGCGCGGTGGAGGCGATCGAGACGCAGACGCCCGGCGCCGCATTTCAAACCGAGGCGATGTTCGAGGCGATGGTCCGCAATACCTATCGCGAGGGCGAGGACGGACTACTGCACTTCGATTGGGATGTGAATATCGTCCGGCCGATCATCGGAACTCGAGACGCGACACCCAACCGTTGGGCCTTTTTTCGGGGACTGCGCCCGATTCCACTGCTTGCCTTTCGGGGCGAGGCCTCCAACCTGTTGTCCGAGGAATGCTTCGCTCGGATGGGCCAAGAATATCCCGAAGCCCGCCTGGTAACCGTTCCCCGCACGGGTCACGCCCCGACCCTGACCGAACCCGAGTGCGCCGCCGCGCTGGACGCGTTCCTGCACGCCCTTTAGAACCAGATCTCACCCGTGCCGGGCAACCGTTATCTGCCGCAATGAGGAACTCTTACCGTGGAACTTGGCCGACACATTCATCGCCCCTGCAGTCCCCGCTGCGTGAGGTCGCTTCACCGGTGGAGTCCGCAACTTCCGCTTGTGGACACAACGGGTTCGACCAGTCGACACGGTTCACCCGGGAGGCTGGCGAAGTCGCCCCGCAGTTCAGGTATGGCAGGCCCAGATCCATCCATACGCATTGGGCACGCCTTTGGAACACGGCAATAACGTGTTTTTTCACGCTAGAATATGTGACAAAGTGTGAGGTATGGCTATGCGATTTCAGGAATTCGCCGAGGATCAGGTGTTTTCGCCAACGTTGATCGCCGACGCGCTGCGCACCACCAAGTCTGAAATCGCCGGGACGTTGGGCCTCGGAAAGGACGCGTTTTCGCGCGCATCGCGGGTCCGGGCGCGGAAGACTCAGTCCCGGCTGCGCCAGATGATCGAGATCCTCAACCGCGTCGAAGCCGAAACCGGATCGCCGCTCGCCGCCTATGCCTGGTTCCGCGGCGAACCTCTGCCGAGTTTTGGCGGCGCAACTCCGGGCCTGTTGGTGCGCGAAGGCAAGGCCGATGACGTTCACGCCTACCTCGATCGGATCGCGGCGGGCGGCTATGCCTGAACTCTTGGTCTCCTGATGCGTTACCGCGGTTTGGTCTACCGGGCGCATAATCCTCAATGGTCTTGGCCGCCCTTGTCCGGCGAGGGCGCGCGCCGTCACGGCGGGCGCTTCAACCGTCGCGGTATCCCGGCGCTCTATACCTCAATCGGTCCGCTGACCGCGATACGCGAAGCGCAGCCACTGGGCCGGCCGATGCAGCCGCTCACCCTTTGCGCGTATGACGTCGATGCCGATCCCGTTTTCGACGCGCTGGACCCAGAGCACTGCCAAGCGTTGAATTTGAGCGAATCCGACCTCCCTTGCCCCACGTGGGAAGCTGAAATGCTTGCCGGGATAGTCCCGGCGTCGCAGACCCTGGCCGATCGCCTGATAGCGGCCGGATACGTGGGTATGCGGGTCCGAAGCTTCGCTGCCGGGACCAACGCCGATGATCTCAATCTAGTGTTCTGGAGATGGAGCGCCGAGAGGCCGAGCCGCATTGCCCTGATCGACGATGAGGGCCGGATCTCCTCAGGTCACGCTCATTGATCGGGTCTCGCACGCGGCCCGTTGACCAAGGGGAGAAGCAAGGTTGTCACGCAACGCGAGTCCCGACGCTCGCATCCGATGACGACGAATTCGCGCTGCCGGCCATTGACATGCCGGACTATATGGGTCACCGACATAACGCCAACCGCGTTGTGCTCGACAACTTTTCGGTTGATACGATGCTGCCGGCGATTGAGGATTCGACCGGGCGAATTCCACTTCTTGGCTGGACGATCCGCAAAGATACAGGAGAAGATCGGTGACCGGACTTCCCGCATATTCCTGAGCAACCCAAACCGCATGTCTCACGACGCATCGGATTGCTCAAGGATCAGACAGACACAGCGAGCTCAGTTCATGCCAATCTACCGCATCGACAACGACAAGATCGAGCCCATCGAACGCACGACTCTTGCGCAACAGGGCCGGCAAGAGCGGAGTGATCTGCAGACCCTCCTGAAGGCCCAGATAGACATGATCGCGCCAGACACGCTGGTGGTTGCCGAAGAGTTCGGCGAATGGGAAGACAGTCGGCGGCACATCGATCTGCTGGGCATCGACAAAGGCGCCAACCTGGTCGTTGTCGAATTGAAACGCACTGAAACCGGCGGGCATATGGATCTGCAGGCTATCCGCTATACCGCAACGATTGCCACGCTGACCTTTGACAAACTGGTAACGATCCATGCGCGGTACTTGCGCGACAACCACATCGAAGTGGATGCCACCGAAGGTTTGTTGGAATTCCTGGACTGGAGTGAAGCCGATGAAGAGCAGTTCGGCCAAGAAGTGAAAATCGTCCTCGCCTCGGCTGAATTCTCTAAGGAGTTGACCACATCGATGATGTGGCTTAATGATTTCGGGCTCGATATCCGCTGCGTGCGCATCCACCCGTACCGCTGACAATATCGAGGTCCGTAGAAGTCCCTTGGCCCTGGTCATGGAAAGCGAGGCGATAGTGAACCTGCTTCACGGCTGCTCGGGAAAGAGCCCCGGCATCCAGCGGGAGGCCAATATCGCCGGAAAAGCGATATGGCGAGGCGCGCGCGGACTCTGGGAGACAAGAACGCCGCGCGCATGCCGATCACTCGTCCCCAGTATCTCGGCGACTTCGCCCCGCGCCAAGTGCCCGGATGAAAGCGTGGCTTCGGTACCGGCGATCACTGGCATGTTGGCAGGGGCCGTCGACCGATCGTCACCGGGCCGAACCCGATCCTCAGTTTCGAATTGAGGAGGATGTGGGACTAGCTGTTTCATGACCACGGCTTGCAATGGTTCTAACGATGTCATTTTCATGGCATCATATTTGCCATGAGAACAAAGATCGATGCCGCCGGCCGAATTGTCGTTCCAAAGCCGTTAAGAGAGTCGTTGGGTCTGGAACCGGGTCAGAAGCTTGAGATCCACGCCAGCGACAGAGGTTTCGAGATCGAGATCGCTCCCACACCGATGCACTTGAAGAAGCGGGGGAAGGGCGTCGTCGCGATACCCGAGACTGCATTGCCTCCACTGCGGGCCGAGGAAGTCCGGAACACTTTGGACCGGATCCGAAGATGAAGACGGCCGACACCAGTACCGTGATTGCGGCTTTCGCATCCTGGCACGAGAACCACGAAGCTGCGCGCCGCGTTCTGGACAGCGAATTGAACCTGATCGCGCATTGCGCGCTGGAATCGTACTCGGTGCTGACACGGTTGCCGGCGCCACACCGTGCTTCGGGAACCCTCGTGCGCCAGTTCCTGGAGGCCCGTTTCCCGCGACCGTTTTTACGACTGAGCGAAAGAGCGTATAGAGATTTCGTTTTCGGGTTGCCCGATCATCAGGTGAAGGGCGGCGCCGCCTACGATGCGCTGGTCGCCGCGACAGCCGCGGATGCCGGATTCGAACTGGTGACCTGCGACCGGCGTGCGCTGTCAGTTTACGAGCGATACCGGGTCAAAACGCACTTCCTCGCGTGAGGCGAGTGCCTTCTCGACTTCCCCCGCCCCGCGATTTCTTCGGACGATGATTTTAGAAACTACAGGCGCGGAGGGTTAAGAGTATGTCCAGAGGAACGAAGGGGATATCCGGGACCGCTTCGATCGCCGTGCCGGTCGACGAGGTATCACCGTGCGACGAACTTTAGACGGGTGACTCGACCGCGAGGTAGCGGAACCGCCCGTGCCCGCCCTGTCCCATCGTCGCGTAATCCCGCCATCGGAGGTCATAGGAACCTTCGAGGCGGATGGTTGGCCGGTTCTTGGTTGTTCCAGGACTGGCCTTCGGGGACCAGTCCATGTCACCGTCGATTCGCCGGCCTTCATGAAGGCGAAACGCTCGATCGACCGTTTCGATCCGTAAAGAACGATTCCAGTAGGAGGCATCGTTCGTCAGCAGGATCGCGAACCCGGCTCGGAAGGACGGCAGTTTCGATACCCGTTCCAATCTTTCGACGTCTCTCAGGAAGTCGTATCGGCCTTGGTCCTGCGCCGATTGATTGCGGAGCACGAATGACTCACCGCAGTGCTCGCGGTGCAACTCCTGGGTGCGGTACTTGAGTTCGACGGCAACACCGATGTCTGGAAACCAGAGGTCGAGGTACAGCCTCTCGTCAGGAAACGGCTTGCACTCCAAGCGAACTCCGCCGTCCGGTATCGTCTTGTGAATCCACCAAGCGAGAGCGTGCTGGAAGTACGCCTCGGAATGAAAAATCGACCGCTCGCGGGACAAACCGTTCATGAGATGCGGGATATCAAGCACGCTGCAGATTCAGGTCTCCTGTCGAATGGGTGAACCGAGGTTATCAGACAACCCGAGTCCCAACGCTCGCATCCGACACGACGAATTCGCGCTGCCGGGCTTTGACATGCCGGACCATATCGGTCACCGGCATAACGCCAACGGCGCCCCTGAGACTTTGCCCGGACACCCTAATTTGAATTCTGTTTCGAAAGGAAACCGGACCGTGAGGAGAGGGCTCTACTCTTGACGATCAATAAAGATTCGACGCAAATGCCGGCCGATCTCTTCGCGTCCAACCTCAACAGCCTATGGGACGTTCCCGCGGCCGATGAGAACGCGAAGTCCCAACGCGCCGAGAGTGGCCGCCGCTCCGCGATCGATATACACCTTGGCCCGCATGTAGCGCCTGGCGACAATCTGGGTGCTCATGCAGAAGGCGAGCGTCGTGTAGAACGCGACCTCGACCAGGAAGTGATTGACGACGACAACGAGACTGTCAGCGATACTGATTCCGGCCGGAAAGACCGTGACGAGAACAGCCCCCGCGAAGAGAACAGACTTCGGATTGAGCAGGTTAATGAGGAAGCCCTGGCGGAAAGCGTGTCTCGCCGGTATCAACCGCGCGTTGATCGAGGCGGATGCGTTTCTCCACATCTTGTGCGCGATGTACAGGAGATAGGCCCCTCCCGCTATCTTCGCGGCTAAATACACCATCGGAAACACCTTGAAGACTGCTCCGAGACCCAAAAGTGCCGTCATGGTCCAAGTTGCGGCCATCAGACCGAGTCCGCTGCCCACGCCGATTCCGGCAGTGCGTCCCGCGCGCAAGGTGGTTTGGATTGCGGAAGCCGGCCCGCTGGACGGATCGGATCGGATTTCACTTAATCGGCGCTGGAATCCTCGGGAACTTCCCGATCCGCCCGGGGCGTCTGCCCGGCAAGCCGTTCGAGTGTGCCGACCACCCGGTCCAGATCATCGACAAGCGGCGTCCTGCCTGCTTGCAAGAGGACATCGAGCACCGACCGGTAGTACCACAGCGTCCCTTCCCTGCGGCCCTCAAACCGTTGCCAGATGTCCTCGCCCACGTTGCGGTAGTCGTTGAGAATGCAGCGCGCGTTGTGGAGTTTGTCGGCAGCGGAGACGAGTTGGACCGATGCGGATGCGTTAGTGAGGTGCTCGATGTAGAGCCGTTTTCTCTCGCCCCACGGGGGCTTCGGAAAGAATTCGGAGTCGGTACAGCCGTCGACAATCCCGGTCACGCGGTCGCCGAACCGGCGGCGAATCTCTTCCCGCGCTTTCGCGCCCCCCTGGTCCTCTATGGCGTCGTGCAGCAGTGCCGCTATGGCTTCGTCCTCGTCTCCGCCATGTTCGATCACCAGCGCCGCTACGGCCAGCAGATGTGAAACATAGGGAACGCCGGTGCCCTTCCTCCGCTGCTCCCGGTGGAGTTGTGCGGCGAACACGAGGGCTTGCTCAAAACGGCTGGTCATCGGAACAGGCATTAACCCACGACCTTACCCTTGAAAACGAGTCCAGGGCGAGCTTCGTGCATCCGATCCATTCCCGCTGTTAGCCCAACCACGGATGGCGAGGGATACCTTGGCCTGGGAGCCCGTGGTGCAACCCCGCGTCGCACCGAGACCGGGGAGGCGCCCGTCTGGCAAGGCGCGAGGAGTGAGCATATTCCCAATATGTGACCGACGAGCAACGCAGTCCAGACGGGATGCATCGTTGGTCGAATGCAGCAGGGGTTTCACCACGGGCTCCTACACCCAGGGACCCGTGATGGCCAACGTCAGGCCGGGGCGCTGGATGTTGACGAACAGCGTGGTGCCGGCGGGCGAGAACGTTGCACCCGCAAATTCGGAATCGTTCATCGCGTTCCGGATGAGCGAATAGACCGCACCGGCCGGAGTCACGCCCCGCACGAAGTTTTCGCCGGGACCGTCTTCGCAAAGAATCAGGTCTCCCCATGGGGCGATCGCAATGTTGTCGACCTGGTCCAGGACGTTGGTGTCGTTGGGCTCCACGAACAATTCGAGTGTAGGGGGCCGGTCCAGTTCTCCCGCGGTCCCCTCCGCCGAACTTGGCCGGTATCTGAAAAGCTGACCTGCCTGGTTCGGACCGCCGGTGGTTGCCGCGAAATAGACCTCCCCGGGTCCGGAGACGATTCCCTCTCCACGCGAGAACAGAGCCGCGCCGCTGGCCGCGCCCTGCATTCTGAGGTCGTCCAAGGGAGACTCGACGTCTTCCAGATCCACCCACTCCACGTCGTGAACGCTCCCGGGTTCGATAGTCGCAGTCTCGTTGTTCGAGGTATCGACGCCATCCATCCCCGAAATCTTCAGCGCCTGCAATCGGCCCCCATCGGCCAGACTGCCCGGGCGATCCGGAATGAAACGATAGAACAAGCTGTCGCCCCGATCTTCGGTCTGATAAACGACGCCGCTGGCCGCGTCCACCGCGATGGCCTCGTGATTGAATCGGCCCATTGCCCTCAGCGCCACCGGAGGAACCAGCCCGCCGGCGTTCGAAGCAACTTCGAAGTTGAAGCCATGATCTTGTTGGTGAACGTCGTCGGGGCGCTGGACGCTTTCTTCGCAGGTGATCCATGTATTCCAGGGCGTGGGGCCGCCGGCGCAGTTTCGAACCGTTCCCACCAGACTCAGGTAGTGCTCGACCAGACGCTGTTCGCCGGTGTCGTAAACCAGGTTCGTGGTGCCGCCAACGCAGGCGGAGTCGTAGAGCATCGAGAGATCGATTTGCGACCGAAGCGCGCGTTCCGGACCGAAAGGTCCTCCCGCTTCGTCGTCCGCCAGAAGCTCGTGGTTTCGAACCAGAAGCGTCGTGCCGCCGGGCCCGGCAAACGCGGCCATGCCATCATGCGCGCCCGGAACCAGAAGTCCATCGTCCATCGTCTCGCCGGTCCGAGAAACGATGCGGTAGGTGAATCCTTCGGGAAGGTCGATTACACCTGACTGGTCCGGTTGCAAGGGTCCATAGCCCACGTCATCCGGCGCCGCCAATCCGGCCGGCCCGTCGCCGAAATGGCTCGAACAACGGAAGGCCGCAAGCGAGGCGCCCAGCGAAATTCCGGTGCCAAGGAACCGACGCCGGCTGACACGCATGCGAATTCCTCCAGGAATTCAGTCGATACACTTACCGGGAAAACCCGTCTGAGCAATCCCCCGCCCGGCACGACCGGCAAGACCGACGGTGGCGGAACAACACGAGCGAAATAGCCGAGCTGTCCCTACTGTCCCACCATGTGGAACTGATCGATGTTGTTCTCGTGACAGAAGTACTCGATGATCTCTTCGCCGGGCGCCCAGTTTTTGACCCAGACTGCCGACCAGGGCGCGGTGTATGCGTGCGGGTCGTCGATCGTGATCTCGTAACGAAGGCTGTTCATGTCGGTGCGCATGATGCGCTCAACCAGGTGCATGGCTTCGGTGTGGGGAAAGCCTTCGCGATGAATCCAGAACCGTTCATTGAAACCGACCGTGTCCACAACCAGCGTGTCCCCGTCCCAGCGGCCAACGGAATGTCCGAAGTAGCTGGGGTTGAGAAAGTCACCGACCGGGTGATCTCGACCGTCCATGTAGATTTCGCGCCACGGGCGTGTGGAACCGCCCGAGAGGATGAAGATCCGATTCATGTGAGGGGCCTGAACGATCTGAAGGCCGAACGGAACAGCAAACTGGCGTGGCCCGCCGGGCGGTATGCAGCGCACATGCGGGTCTTCGGCAGCCAGAGTTTCCTGCCGGTAGTCGTAAACCGCACGCGCCCAGGGCTGGAAGGGTATTTCCTCGGGTGGAGGATACTCGGCCCCTCCCACCTGGGAACCGGGGCCGCGATCCCAGAAACCGAGCCCATCGGCGGTGGGACCCAGGTTCGGCGTTCCGTCCGCAAACCGCGGAGTCGGCCCAGCCGGTTCCCCCACCCCCCGGCCGCGCTGCGCCTCGGCGTTCGGCGGCGCCAGCGCCAACAGAAACAAAACAACCGCGGGCGCTCCCAGAAATCCTATCGCACGGCTTCGCATATCGATGGTCTCCTTGACTTCCGAGATCCCAAGATCCACTACCAGGATCCCCTAACGATCTCGACTATTGAGCCTGGTCCTGACTCGAACCCGCAAACAACCGCTGACCGTTCTCGGCAAGCACGATAGACCTTGCGTTCATCAACGCACTGCCATCCTTGGCCCGACTGCCTTCGACTGTCACCACGTCGCCAATTTTCATCGAGTTGCGGTGCCACCCCCGGCGCATGAGCGAGGCCGGAGAGCCCATTTCAGCCGCCCAGTAGGTGACCTCGCCCCCCTCCTCCTCGACGTTGACATAAAAGTACGCGTGCGGGTTCATCCACTCGACCTTGGCCACGATTCCCGTAAACTCGATCGGTTGATCCACATCGTACTGCGCTGTGAACGCGTGATGGCCCGCGAGCGGGCTCACCGCCAATCCGAAACCGGCCAGTAGACCTGCAAAAACCAATGCACGATTCCTCACGATAACACCTCTCAGGGTTTGTCTTTCCGGGACGATCATCTTCTCTAGAACATACGCAGGATATGACGATTGGAGCGACGCCGTCCACCTTCCGAAGTAGTTCGGGCAAGTTGTCGTCAAAAGCAGTACGGGGGATGGATATCGACCATCGCCAGGGCGTCGAGTGTGAACGATCACCAAAAAGTGAAGTTTTTTGAACACGCGCCGGGTTGAAGATCGTCATCATCGTCCGCCGACTTGATTCGGGCGGTCAATATTCAGGGATTTGGGCGTCCCGCTCCGGACTTGATTCGGGCGGTCATAGACCGCCCCTACATTTGCCGCCCCTTGTATCTTTCATTAGGACATAAAATGACGAGTTCTGGATTCCCGTAGTTTATGCGGGAATCGAGAACGGACGTGACAGACCGTACCGCCTGCAACCCCTCATCGGGCCGGCTCAACCCTGACAAAAACTTCACCAATTCTTCAGTTCACCGGGAAACACGCTCCGTTTTATTATCGGGAACGGAAGTATTCGTTTTATCGGGTACGAACGCATCGGCGCCGCCCCGTTAAATATGGAGTCTTGATCATGATCTGCCGTTTGACGATCTTTTCGTCGCTCATGTTGCTCACCATCGCCGGTTGCTCCGGGGGGACCCCGGCTGACGACGCCCTTGAAGTCCTGCCATCGACAGAAACGGCCCCTGTCGGACCCACGGGTCCGATTTACGATCCGGGGTCGGCGACCGCCCGGATTACGGGGAATATCGTCTTTGAGGGCGTTCCTCCCGAGATGCCCGTGCTGGAAATAGGCGCGGACTTCTTTTGCATCCAGAACGCACGCGGTCTCAGGGACAACGAAGTCCTGGTCACGGCAGAAGGCCGGCTTCAGAACGTCATCGTTTACGTGCGCTCCGGCCACGACGACACGCTCAGCTACCCCGCTCCGTCCGAACCGGTACTCCTGGACCAGGAGCGTTGCATCTACATTCCGAGAACACTGACCATCATGACGGGACAGGAACTCCTGGTCCGGAACAGCGATGACACGTTTCACAACGTGCATTCGGACAGCAACGCAAACACGCCATTCAACTTCGGACAGCCCGTCCTGGACCAGGAAAACACCCAGACCTTCGCCCGACCCGAAATGCCTGTCACGATCGGATGTGACGTTCATCCATGGATGAACACGGTGATTGGCGTGTTCGATCACCCGTTCCACACGACGTCAAAGGACACTGGAACGTTCGAACTCGAACTCCCCCCCGGCACCTACGAGATTGCCGCATGGCATGAACTCTACGGCGAGCGGGTCGCAACGGTCGAGGTATCCGGCGACGAAACCACTGAACTGGACTTCACATTCACGTCCCCGGACGCTTAACAGTCCGCGGCAGAACTCTGCAGGGTCGTGCACAGGGTTCTGATACGGACAGTTGGCCGCCCATCGCGAGTTCTTGCAGACGGATGAGCGTGTGCGCTAGTATTTTTGGTTTGTATTCCTCACTCGGTTCAGACGATCCCGTCAGAGAGAAACCAGAGAGAAATCAAGGAGCAACGAATGAAGAATCCTGAGCGGCAATATGGCCGCTGACGCTTTTCACAAACTGCGCAAGGAACTGGAAACTCGCGGGTACTATGAACGGCCCACGTTCAGGATCGTCGCCGAACTCCTCATCAACGTTACGCTGACCATCGCCGGTATCGCAGTGTTCGCCACAAGTGAGAGTTGGTTCGTCAAGATTCTCGGATTGATCGTATCCACGGCCGGCGGCCTGGGCGTCGGAACCAACACGCACACGTCAGCCCACGACGCCTCCAGCGACAAGAAATGGGTCAACCATGCGCTGACCTATTTCGGCTATCCGTTCTTCTTCGGTCTGTCGGCCACCTTTTGGCGATACCAGCACAACCAGATGCATCATGGTTCTCCCAACGTGATCGGGGTGGATCAGGACGCCGATCTGTCGCCCTGGTTCGCAATGACCGACGACGAAGTCCAGCAGGCGTCTGGTATTCGCCGGTTCTACTACAAGCACCTTCAGTACTACGCATTCTGCATCGCATTGTCGATCAACTATTTCAACATTCAGAAAGCGGGAATCGTTCATCTGATCCGGGCCATGGTGGGCCGACGCGATTACCGGTCGCACCACTGGATCGACGCGGGAGCGCTCCTGGGCCACGTGACGGCAACGCTGATTATTCCGATGTTCTTCTTCGCCCCGTTGGACGTCGCCGGACTGTACCTGTTTCGGGGAGTCCTGTTCGGATACGGGATGTTCGCCATCCTCGCACCCGGCCATTTTCCGCGGGAAGCCGTTCGAATGAGCCGCCATTTGAAACAGTCCGACTACCTGGGCAGCCAAACCGCGGCGACCATCAATTACAAGACCGGCAGACTCGGAAAACTGATCTGCTCAGGACTCCAATACCAGATCGAACACCACCTGTTCCCCGGAATTCCATATGTCCACCTTCCCCGAACAAGCCAAATCGTGGAGCGGTTCTGCGAAACCGAGGGACTCTGGTACCGGCAGTACGGATGGGACCGGGCCATCTGGAAGTCGCTGAGCACGCTACGGCATCCGAGCCGGATCGAAACCGATGCCTCGTGCATGAGGAAGCCCGTTCAGGCAGGTCAACGGATCGTGGCTGTTGACGAAGAGACCATGGCGACCGCCTTGACCGCCCTTCCGGCACTGGCGGCCGAAGGAGTCGGGCAGTTTGACAGTGGAGTAATAAGCCAGGAAGAGTAGGAAGGGCGCTGGGGACGAAAAGGGCGGCCAACGACCGCCCTTCATTTCTCTCTGGGATTGAAACGGAGACGGCTATCTGGCCGCACCCGAGAACACCCGGATGCCATCGTCCGTCGTAATCGTTGCCCGACCCACGTTGGTGGACTCGGGGTTCTTGGCGCGAATCCCTTCAACCGTCACGTGCGCCCCAACAGCCAGCGTATCTTTCCGCCAACCTCTCCGGAACAGGGAATTCGGCGCGCCGCCTTCGACACGATAAGTCTGCACGGTACCGTCTCCGGACGTGACATCGATGCGCGTGTAGATATGCGGGTTCAGCCAGTCCACCTGCTTGACGACTCCCTCGAACTCAATGGGTTGGTTTGCGTCGAACTCCGCTGAAACGGAATGGTGGGCCAGAAGCGGCATCGCAATCGCCAGGGCGCAGACGGCCGCGATGGGCATAATCAACGATTTCAACTGCATGGTTCCTCCAGTACTGGCGCAGGGTGATCCTTCGAGATCAAGTATCCGCGTCACCGTCGACAGTAGTCAACTGCGGATTTCCCAAGCGCAGACGGGCTGCCAACCCGCCTTTCTCACGGGCTTTCGTCGCGTACATTCGCAGACGCTGTAGAGCAAGGGTTGATGGATCCGGCGCTGTAGCAGACAACTCGGGACCAAGGCGGGATAGTATGCTTGACGCAGACGCCATGCCGCATTCTTCCCAAAGCGCAACCGAGCTTTTCGCACGCGCTCGCGCCGGCAACACGGAAGCCCTGGCCGATCTGTTCCCGCTGCTGTATGACGAGTTGCGCCGCCTGGCCGCCCGTCACATCGGCCGGGAATACGGACCCCGGACTCTGCAGGCAACGGCCCTGGTCCACGAGGCCTACCTGCGCCTGGTACCGGAAGACAATCTGGCTTGGGCCGACCGGGCCCATTTCTTCGCTGTTGCCGCCAAATCGATGCGACAGGTATTGATCGACCGCGCTCGTGCCCGGCATGCCCAAAAGCGGGGCGGCCTCATGGCGCCCGTCACGTTCAACGATGAACTCCCGATTCGCAGGGCGGGTCCCGGCCAAGCGGACGAGACGATTGACCTGATCGCGCTCGACACGGCCCTGACGAAGCTTGAAGCGCTCGATACAAAGCAGGCCCGGATGGTGGAACTTCGGTTCTTCGCCGGCTTGACCATCGAAGAAACCGCGGAAGTCATGCAGAGTTCTCCCGCAACCGTCAAGCGCCTCTGGACGTTCGCCCAAGCCTGGCTACGAAAGGAACTGGCTGCGTGACTCCCGAAGAGTTCCAACGGCTGTCGGAAATGTTCGAAGCTGTCATCCAGCAGCCGCCGGAACGCCGCGAAGCCTGTATCGACGCACTTTCCGCAGGCAACGAAGAGTTGCGCGAGGAACTCCGTGTCCTGGTCGAATCCCATCGAGAAAACGATCGGTTTCTCGAATCGGGAGTAATCGAGGACGCGGACGGGCCGTTGCACCCAGGTGACTCGATCGCCCACTACACCATCGAACGTGAGATAGGAAATGGCGGAATGGGCATCGTCTACCTCGCCGATGACACGCGCCTCAATCGCAAGGTCGCCGTCAAGGCACTCCACTCCCACCTGGTTGCCGATGCCAGGCAACGAGAGCGTTTCCGGCAGGAAGCCAGGGCCGCGGCATTGCTTTCGCATCCGGCCGTGGCCACCGTCCATGCGCTCGAGGAACTGGACGGCCACTTCTACATCGTTTCCGAGTACGTCCGCGGCGAAACGCTTGCGGCAACCCTGGAACGAGAGAAATTTTCCCCAAACGACGCGCTTCAAATAGCCGTGCAGGTCGCCGAGGGACTGGCCCACGCGCACGACAGGGGGATCATTCACCGCGACCTCAAGCCCCAGAACGTGATCCGTACGCCTCAGCAACAGGCAAAGATCATCGACTTCGGACTTGCCCGTATCCATGACTCCGATTCGATCGAGCAGCACCTGACCCAAACGGGGCTGTTGATGGGGTCTCCCGGGTACATGTCTCCGGAACAACTGCGGGGAGAGACCGTGGACTTTCGATCGGACATTTTCGCGTTCGGGATCCTGCTCTACGAACTGCTCAGCGGTACACACCCGTTCCAGGATCGAACCGCGGCTGCAACGACGGCTGCGATTCTGCGAAACGAACCGGCCTCCCTGACCGGGATCGACAAGGCGCTCGAAGCCATTGTCCGGCGTTGCCTCCAGAAAGAGCCTGGCGATCGCTATTCCTCGACCCGTCAACTGGTTGACGACCTTCGATCGATCGCCGCGGTTCAGAAAACACGCATGCCGCCGCCCGCCGGGAAGAACCAACTTGACCGCGCCTGGTGGACATTCCACCAAGCCGCGGTTGTACTTCTATACGCCATGACGGTCGTGGTTGTCTGGGACATCCGGGAACAATCCAGCGGCAACACCCTGCTGCTCTTCTATGGCGTTCTGGCCTCGGCGATCGGGAATGGGACGCTCAGGATTCATCTGCTGTTCACCTCCCGCTTCAACGCAGGCGCCCTGGGCTCGGAGATGAAACGGCTTCGCCGGTGGACAACCCGCATCGATTGGTGTTTTACGGTGCTTCTTCTGGGGGCCGCGGCCGCGGTCCTGCCTGAACTGCAACTCATTTCCGGAGTCCTGGCCGCAGTCGCCGTCGTTTACCTTGTGGTCTTTCTGGTGATCGAACCGGCGACGACCAACGCGGTGTTCCCTGAATCCGATTCCACCCGGCGCTAGGCCCCGCCTCGCCACCCGTATGTGAACGATCACCTAAAAGTGAAGTTTTTTGAACACGCGCCGGGTTGAAGATCGTCATCATCGTCCGCCGAGTTGATTCGGGCGGTCATAGACCGCCCCTACATTTGCTGCCCCTGCAGTCTCGGAATGCAGGCCCCTCAATGACCAGATGATGTGCATGCGGCGAAGGTCCAGATTTCTTCACTTTCGGGCGATCGCCAACACCCGTACGCATCGCGCGAGAAAAAGCTGAGCCAATCGACGGCCCGTTTCCGCATTTATTCATTGAGACGTGAAAGGAGGTCGCCAATGAGCGATCACATCAGGGAACACAACAGCATTCTCGTGGCGCCGGAAAAACGGATCCTGACCTGGACGGCACTAAGACTCCCGCGATGGGTGAATTCGGATCACCTGACACTGCTGGGAGCGGCCGGAATGTTACTTGGAGGTCTGGCCTATTGGGGCGCCCGATGGGAGCCGCGAAGTCTGTGGATCGTAGCCCTCGCGCTGGGCATCAATTGGTTCGGCGACAGCATGGATGGAACATTGGCCCGCGTACGAAACCGGCAGCGTCCCCGGTACGGATTCTATGTCGACCACGTGGTCGATGTGGTGGGCGCGCTGTTTCTGCTGGGAGGTCTTTCGGCCTCCGGCTACATCACGCCGTGGATCGGACTTGGAATTCTGATCGGATTTCTCCTCTTGGCGGCCGAATCCTACCTTGCCACGTATGCCCTGGGGATCTTCAGGCTTTCGTTCATGGGAATCGGCGCCACGGAACTGCGGATCCTTCTTGCAGCCGGTACGTTGTATCTGCTCATCCAGCCGCAAATCGAGATCGATGGCCTCGGGTCCGTCCTCCTGTTCGATGTCGCCGGCGTCTGCGCTATCGCGGCGATGGCGGTGACTCTTTCGGTTTCCACAATCCGAAACACGCGGGCTCTATATCGTGCCGAACCCCTGCCGCCCGACGAGATGCGACGTGGAAAATGAAACCCAACTCCCGTTTCTCACACGCCATTCGCCGGTGGATCGTGTTCAATCTGGTCGGCGTCACCGGCGTCGTGGTGCAACTCGCGTCAATGACGTGGTTGCTCGTTTGGGGCCTCGATTACCTGATAGCGACCACCTTGGCCGTCGAGGCAGCCATTCTGAACAACTTCATCTGGCACGAGCGCTGGACCTGGGAGGACCGGCCCGCCGGGGGAACCAATGGCCGGGTCGTTCGTTTTCTCCGCTTCAACCTCACCGTGGGCGTCGTCTCGATCGCCCAGAACCTTTTACTTATGACGTTCCTCGTGGAGTACTTCGCACTGCACTACCTGATTGGGAGCCTGCTGGCTATTGCCATGTGTTCGCTGACGAATTTCTTGCTCAGCGACTTTCTGGTGTTCCGGGCACAACGATCCGCATGAACTGCCATCCACACATCCGAGGAGATTCAGACCATGACGAGACTTCGAATCCGCATCCCGATCATCGCTTTCAGCCTCACGCTTTGGGCAGCCCATGGAACCGTGCCCGCGGCCGAGGCGCAACAACCCGAAACGCTCGCGGCGTGGAATCAGTACGTGCGGGCTACCGAGGACCGCATCGAGAGCGAACTCAGCGGCGCCCGAAGCCAATTCTTCTCCTGGGACTTCGAATCGGCGGAACGTCCGGCAGAAGACATGCGGGCCGTTCTTGGAGGTCGGACGATCATCGACAAGATGAAAACCCAGCAACCGAATGGGTCGGACATCGACGTGCCCGGCGGGATGATCCATCACTGGAGAGGCGCCGTCTTCATTCCAGGCGTCACGTTGGATGAAGTCCTGGATGCGGTCCGGCATCCAGAAAATGACGCCCATCAGGAAGACGTTCTCGAGGCCCGAGTCCTGGAGAGGACCGACGAGTTCGTCCGCGTTTACCTCAAGCTGGTTCGTTCAAGGATCGTCACCGCCACATACAACACCGAACACCTCGCGGTTTACCAGCGGCATGGAACCAGCCGGGCATCCAGTTCGACCGTTGCCCTCAGAATCGCCGAACTCGAGGATGCCGGTACGGAACGCGAGCGCGAAAAAGCGCCTGGGGAAGACCGCGGCTTTCTCTGGCGACTCCATTCCTACTGGCGATACGGGGAAGTCGACGGCGGCGTTGTCGTCGAGTGCGAATCCATTACGTTGAGCCGCTCGATCCCTTTCCTGGCACGTCCCTTTGTGGGGCCTATCGTCAATGGCGTCGCAAGGGAATCGCTCGACCGGACACTGTCGGCGATGCGGACGAGGCTCGGCGGCAAGGGATAGGATTGCGGGCCGATGAACCGCGGGCTTGGGGGTAAACAACAATGCGAATACTCACTCTGATGGTTTTGACGGCGTTGATCAACGGCACGTTCCTGACCGGTTGCGCCCCTTCGCGCGCCGGGATGCGCTTTCCACCGGACACTTCGGCTCAGAGCGTCGATCTGTTGTGGAGTCTTGTGGCGGCCATTCCCCTGGATTCGCCCCTTGATGTGGATCTCGATCCCGCCGGGAGGATCCGGGGCCGATTCCGTTCGGCCGATGATCGAACACTTGTTCTCGAACAGGACGGGGTTATTGGCAGCGTTCCGCGAGCGGAGATTCGGCGGGTGGTCATTAACGGTGGCCGTCATGCGGGTGATGGCGCGTTGTGGGGACTCGGTATCGGCGCAGCCACTGGATTGGTCGTTGGGGTCAAGTCCCGTTGCTGCGGCGACCCGGTTGTACTCCCCGTGACATTGCTGCTTTCCGGAGTTGGATCTGGATTCGGCGCCTTGTTCGGTGTTTTTTTCAACGATCGGACAGTCATTTACGAAACGCCGGTTTCTGGAACAACGAACTGATTTCAGAGGATCGGGTGGGGGGCCAACAATGCGAATACTCAATCTGATGGTTTTGACGGCGCTGATCAACAGCACACTCCTGACCGGGTGCGCCCCCTCGCGGGCCGGGATGCGGTTTCCACCAGACACTTCGGCTCAGAGCGCCGATCTGTTGTGGAACGCCGTGCTTGCTGTGCCCACGGGTTCGTCACTCCATGTGGACTTGCGAACCGAAGATAGTATCCAAGGTCGATTCCGTTCGGCCAATGATCAAACACTTATTCTTGTATATGACGGGGGGAGTCGGGGCGTTCCGCGAGTGGAGATTCGGCGCGTGCTTCTCGATCGAGGCAACCACGCCAAGAAAGGTGCTCTGCGGGGACTCGGTATCGGCGCAGTCACAGGGTTAGCCACATCTAGTTTGCAAGTGGCGAAAGCGGACTATCCCGTCGACGGCGAAGGGATTGTAATCGCCATCGTTACGTCGCTTTTTGCGGTAGCCGGTTCCGGAATCGGCGCCTTGATTGGTGTTTTTCAGCGGGATTGGACCGTCATTTACGAAGCGCCAGTTTCCAGTCTGAGATAGTCCGTGGCATGTCGAGAAACGAAAAGACATTCTTCGGGACGATCCATGCAACAAGGTCTTTATGGGCATCTTGTTTCTTTGGACCGGGTTCAATACCCAGAGTCCCCAGGATGAATTTGTCCTTTCAGTGAACTACGGCGAATTCAGTAGTTTAACCGGGAAAGCTGGACACAGCGATGAGATTCCTGTATAACACGCTGAATGGAGTGGACGGAATTGACCAGCCAGGAATTGTCGGAGATCGAGGTCCGGCCAGTGGAGCGAAGCGAGGAAGCGCAGTATCGGGAGCAGATGAGGCGTCATCATTATCTGGGCGCGCTGGCGAAGATCGGGGAGACGGTCTGGTACGTGGCGACATGGCGCGGGCAGTGGGTGGCGCAACTGAGCCTGTCGGCGGCGGCGCTGAAGTGCGGGGTTCGGGATCGATGGATCGGCTGGGACTTCCGCTCGCAGTATGGGCGGCTGAAACTGATCGCCAACAACAGCCGCTTTTTGATTCTGCCGGGCTGGAATCGGCCGAATGTGGGGTCGCGAGTATTGTCCCGGCTCGAGCGGCGGGCCGCCCCGGATTGGCGCCAACGGTTCGGTCATGGGTTGCTGCTGCTGGAAACGTTTGTCGATCCCCGGCGCTTCCATGGCGGCGTGTATCGCGCGTCGAACTGGTTGGAACTGGGACGGACGCGGGGATACCGGCGCACCCGGGACGGCTACAGCGCCGAAGCCGATGCCCCGAAACTTGTCTTTGTGCGTCCCCTGCGCCGTGATGCGCGCAGGCAACTGACCCACCCTGGCCGGGAACATCTTCAACTCACAGGAGCCCCCAAGATCATGCTCAATGCCGCACAGATGCGACAACTCCCCGAGTGTTTCAGGACCATTCCCGATCCGCGCCGCTCTCAGGGACGGCGCCATCCCTTGTCGGTCGTGCGGGGCATCGCGGCGGGCGCGACGCTGTGCGGCATGCACGGCTATAAAGCCATCTCGGATTGGGCCGATGCCCTGGGGCAGAAAGCCCGCGAACGTTTTGGCTGCCGGCCCGAGAACGGCCGCTATGTGGTTCCCAGCGAGTTTGTGATTCGGGATTGCCTGATACGGATTGAACCGGGGGCGCTGGACCGGGCGCTCAATGCGTGGAATCGGGCCTGGGGCGCCCCGGACGATGCGCTGGCCATGGATGGCAAGACGATGAAGAACGCCCTCGACTCGGACGGGCGTCAGACCCACATCATGAGCGTGGTCGGGCATCGGTCGAAACGCTGCTACACCCAAAAAAAGTGGGCGCCCTGCCTGTAGCCGGCGGCGAGGAGCACAAGCGCACGAACGAAATCGGCATGGCCGTTCCCTTGCTTGAAACCTGCGACATCGCCGGCAAGGACATCACCGGCGACGCCCTGCTGACCCAACGCGCGATCGCGCGTTATTCGGTTGAGCGGGGAGCGCACTATCATTTCACGGTCAAAGGCAACCAACCGACGTTGGAACGCGATATCGCATTGCAGTTCCAAACCCGCGGACAACCCGACTTTGTCGAGGTCACGCCGCCCGATCATGGCCGCATCGAAACCCGGCGCATTTGGTGCAGCGCCGCACTCAACCACTACCTCGACTTTCCCCACCTGGCGCAGGTCTTTCGGATCGAGCGCGAATCCATCGACAAGAAATCCGGCGCCCTCACCTGTGAAACCGCGCTGGGCATCACGAGCCGCTCACCCGGCGAAACCTCCCCCGAACGCTTGCTGGCCATCAATCGCGGTCATTGGAGTATCGAAAGCGTCCATTACATCATCGACTGGAATTACGATGAGGACCGCAGTCGAATCCGAACCGGCTTCGGCCCGGAAAACATCACCCGCCTCCGACGCTTTGCCGTCGGTATTCTCAAATCCTTTCAAAAACCCGCTCAATCGATTGCCCAATCCATGCGCCAACTCTCGTTCAATACCCGTCGCGTCTTCGACTACTTGAAAATGACTCGAAATTCATCCCCCACATCATGCTCCTTCTGAGAACAAATTTGCCGTGCCAGAGTCCCGAACCGTTCTGTACGATTCTGCGATAATCTGGGCAGGTCGCGAACCGGAATACATCGATGCAACCAGATCACGACACGTCCAGCAGCAACGCGTACGTCGAGTTCGAACAGGTCAGCAAGAGCTTCGACGGACGGACCATGGTGGTGAGCGACCTCGATCTGAGTATCCGCAAGGGAGAGTTCCTGACCCTGCTCGGACCGTCCGGATCGGGCAAGACCACTTGCCTGATGATGCTCGCCGGCTTCGAAACGCCGACCTTGGGGGCGATCCGAATCGACGGCCGCTCCATGAAACAGGTACCACCCCGCCAGCGGGGCATCGGCATGGTGTTCCAGAACTACGCGCTGTTCCCGCATATGAGCGTGGGCGACAACCTGTCGTTCCCCCTGGAGGTGCGGGGGCTGGATGCGCCTTCACGCCGCGAACGGGTGCGCCGGGCCCTGGAGCTTGTGAGGCTCGAGGGGCTGGAAGATCGACGGCCAAGCCAACTGTCCGGCGGCCAGCAACAGCGCGTGGCAATCGCCCGGGCGTTGGTGTTTGAACCGAACCTTGTGCTGATGGACGAGCCGCTTGGCGCACTCGACCGGCGGTTGCGCGAGGAATTGCAATACGAGATCCGGCGTATTCACAACGACCTCGGAGTCACCGTCCTGTACGTCACCCACGACCAGAACGAGGCAATGGTCATGTCGGATCGCGTCGCGGTCTTCCGGGCCGGACGCATCGAGCAGATTGCCGCGCCGGAAGTGCTTTACGAGGAGCCCGAGCGCTCTTTCGTCGCCCGTTTCATTGGAGAGAACAATCGCCTCGTCGGCCAGATCAAGACCATTCGCGATGACATCTGCGACGTCGTCGTAGACGGCCGCATCGTCCGGGCGCTCCGCGTCGTCGAGTGCGGACCCGGCGACGTCACGACGCTCTCCATCCGCCCGGAGCGGGTCGCCATCGCACCCAAGCCCGGGTTGTACACCAATGAGTTCGATGCCCGGGTCGAAGACATCACCTTCCTGGGCGACCACCTCCGCATTCGCGTCAGCGTATGCGACAGGTCGGATTTCATCGTCAAGATCCCAAACGTGGTCGGGCACGGCGCCGTGATCGAAGGCGATCGGGTCCGCATCGGCTGGACGCCGACCGATTGCCGGGTCCTGGATCCGGACGAAAAGGAGGGTACATCATGACAAGTCGACATGGACGAGCGGCAACCGTCGTTCCCCTCGTAGCGTTGCTGTCCGCGCTGGCCGTGCTGGCATCGAGCTGCTTCGGCCCGGCCGGCGAATCGCTGACCGTGGTCTCCTGGGGCGGATCGTACGCGCAGGCCGTCACCAAGGGCTACATCGATCCCTTCACGGCCGAAACCGGCATCGATATCGGTCTCGAGGATTACAACGGCGGTCTGGCCCAGGTGCGTGCGCAGGTCGAGTCCGGCAACGTTCACTGGGACATCGTCGACCTCGAGATCGCCGACGCCGTCAGCGGATGCGACGAAGGCATTCTGGAACCGATCGACGTGGCGCTGCTTGCGCCGGCGCCGGACGGCACTCCGGCCACGAGCGACTTCCTGCCCGAAACGTTGCTGGAATGCAGTGTCGGTACGCTGTTGTACTCCACTGTCTACGCCTACAACGACGCGCTCATCACAGGTGAGAAACCGGCCACGATGGAGGATTTCTTCGACCTGGAGCGCTTCCCGGGCCGCCGCGGAATGCGCCGCGTGCCCTTCGTCAATCTGGAGTTCGCGCTGATTGCCGACGGCGTACCCATCGACCAGGTGTACGCCACTCTCGACACGCCGGCTGGGGTGGACCGCGCCTTCAGCAAGCTCGACACCATCAAGGATCAGGTGGTCTGGTGGGAAGCGGGCGCGCAACCGCCGCAGATGCTCGCCGACGGCGAGGTGGCGATGAGCACTGCCTACAACGGACGAATCTTCAACGCCCAGGTGCTGGAGAACCAGCCGTTCGTGATTGTCTGGGACGGTCAGGTGCTGGATGCCGGTCAGTTGGGCATCGTCGCCGGCACGCCGAATCTCGAGACGGCGCTTGAATTCGTCCGATACGCAACGACACCGGAATCGATGGCCGGTGTGAGCCGCTACATCGCTTACAGCCCCGCACGCGAGTCGGGTCTCGCGCTCGTCTCGACGCACGCCGAGACCGGGGTCGACATGAACCCGCACATGCCGACGTTCCCGGAGAACACCGAGCGCGTCCTGCGGAACGACTGGCTGTGGTGGAGCGATCACATGGACGAGATGAACGAGCGCTTCAGCGCGTGGCTGGCGCGGTGAACAGGCCGCGACTGCGAGCCGCCGGGTTGGCGCTGCCGCTGGTCGCGTTCATCGGCATCACTTTCGCGGTTCCGCTGGCGACGATGCTGGTACGTAGCGTTTACGACCCGATCGTCGCCGATACGCTGCCCGACACCCTCGACCAATTGCGCGACTGGGACGGCGAGGGGGTGCCCGGCGAGGCCGTATACGCCGCGGCCGCCAGCGAGTTGTTAGTGGCGCGCGACGAACGGACGCTAGGCCAGGTCGCCAGCCGGATCAACCGGGTACGCGGCGGTCTGCGGAGCGTCGTCGTCGACAGCGTGCGGCGGTTGCGGGAGATTCCCGCCGGCCCCTGGCGCGAGGCCATGATCGAGATCGACGCCGATTGGGGCGCTCCCGAAACTTGGCACGCGATCCGCACCGCCGGGGATCGCCTCACGGTGCGGCACTACCTGAACGCCGTCGATCTACAGCGCCTGCCCGACGGCTCGATCGCCCGCCAACCTCCGGATCGGCGCATCTACGTGCGGCTGTTCTTGCGTACTTTCGCCGTCAGTCTCGGCATCACGGCGATGTGCCTGTTACTCGGCTATCCGATCGCCCATCTCATCGCGCATGCGCGCCCGCGCCGTGCCGCCCTGCTTCTGGCGCTCGTGCTGGTGCCGTTCTGGACATCGCTGCTGGTCCGGACCACCTCCTGGATCGTACTGCTCCAGACACAGGGGGTGATCAACGACCTGCTTGTCGCGGTCGGGCTGATCGGCGACGACGGCCGGATCGCACTGGTCTACAACATGACGGGTACGGTCGTGGCCATGACCCACGTGCTGCTCCCCTTCATGGTTCTGCCGCTCTATTCGGTCATGCGCACGATCCCGCCGCAGCAGATGAGGGCCGCCGCCTCGCTGGGCGCCAGTTTCCCCGAGGCGTTCCGGCGGGTCTACTGGCCGCAAACGATTTCGGGCGTCGGCGCTGGCTCGCTGCTGGTGTTTATCCTGGCCATCGGCTACTACATCACGCCCGCGCTGGTCGGTGGCCAGACCGGCCAACTCATTTCCAACTTCATCGCCTACCACATGCAGGTCTCCCTGAATTGGGGACTGGCGGGCGCGCTTGGCGGGATCCTGCTGGGATGCGTGGCCGTGCTGTACCTGCTCTACGATCGCGTGGTCGGCGTCGAGCGGATGAGGTTGGGATGAGCATGACAGCCACCGTGCCCCGGTTCCGCATCGGCAGGGTCGTCTACCTGACTGTCTGCGGACTGATCTTCACGTTTCTGCTGGCGCCGCTCGTGGTGATCGTGCCGCTCAGCTTCAACGCCGAGCCCTACTTCACCTTCACCGAGGGGATGCTGCGCCTCGATCCCGAAGCGTTCTCGCTCCGCTGGTACCGGCAGATCGTCAGCGACGACGTGTGGGCGCGCGCGCTCGTTAACAGCCTGCTCATCGGCGTTACCGCAACGGCGTTGGCGACCTCGCTGGGCACACTTGCCGCCCTGGGACTATCGAGCCGCGCCATGCCAGCGCGCCGTCTTGTGACGGGACTGCTGATATCGCCCATGGTCACGCCGCTGATCATCTCCGCGGCGGGGATGTTCTTTTTCTACTCGGCGCTGGGCCTGTCCCAAACGCACCTGGGCCTGATATTGGCTCACGCGGCGCTCGGCACGCCGTTCGTAGTCATTACGGTGACGGCCACGCTGTCCGCCTTCGACAGAAACCTGACGCGGGCGGCCGCCGGCCTGGGCGCGGGGCCATTCGAAACCTTCCGGAGGGTGCAACTTCCGCTGATCGCCCCCGGCGTGATCTCGGGCGCCCTCTTCGCCTTTGCGGTCTCGTTCGACGAAGTGGTCGTGGTGCTCTTCATGGCCGGAGAGAATCAGCGCACCATCCCGCGTCAGATGTGGGCCGGCGTCCGCGAGCAACTCAGCCCGGCCATCCTGGCCGTCGCGACGTTCCTGATCGTTTTCGCGGTGCTGCTGCTTGTCACGGTCGAGTGGCTCCGACGGCGCGCCGGGACCAGTGTGGGCGCGTAATGGTCCGCTAGATTGTTGCCAGATATATCCAGTTCTTCCGCAACTTGGCGATTCCATCCCTGTCGAGCGTCGCGGTCCTGGTCCCCAGTTCGCCCCTAGGGTTGCGACGGAAATCGTCAGTCGTGACTCGCCCAAGATAGACTTCCGTGAACCTCATTGGACCGCGATCCACGGCAGGTTCAGTTTCCTTGTCAATCGCGTAGACAAACACGCACATATCCTGATTGCGGGCTCCGTGGGTATCGACGGCGCCACCAGCCTTCCGGGTCGTCTTTATCTCAACGCCGTGGGTTCCAGCCTTGACGGAGTCATTCGCATACACCCCACGCACCACCAGATCAGGGTGACCATTGAAGAAGCGATTCAGGGCAAGCGTTCGTGAGTGCTTCGCCACGCTCGTTGTCATCATATCCGACAGCAGCCCGGACATGATGGCGGGCCGCAACATGTCATCCAGTCGCTCCAGCCCTTTTGAGAGAAGATGTCCGTTCACGTCGAAAAAGAAGTCGTAAACGTCCTGCATGGCCAAAGCAAAATCTTCGACTCTCAATTCGTATGGAAGCCGAATGGCGTTATTGAACTTCGATCTATCGACGTGATTTCGAATCAGGGTCATCGGGTCTGAAGTTCAGCCAATCTTGGTATCGCTTCGCGCGCCAGCCCGAAGTATTCGAGGTTGCTCTCTATTCCAATGCTTTCCAGATCGCAGGCGAGTGCCGCTGCGATCGTCGACCCGGACCCCATGAATGGATCGAGGATGATACCTTCCCCGAGTGGCAATACAGCCCGTACGAGCCGCCGCATGAAATGCTGTGGCTTCAACGAAGGATGGGGGGCGACCTTGCGTTCACGGTTGCGAGCCACAGAGGACAGGATGACGTCCTTGAACGGTTCCTCGCCGGAAATGCGGCGGAATCCACCCGTCTTCCACTTGCGAAGGTTGTCCTTGACCCGGCCCTCGCAGGGCTTCCTGAACAGGCCCCACGGTTCCCATCCGGAGCGAGGCATGACGCTGATATCCGAAAACTCTTTTTCAGCGTTCTTGGGACGATCTCCGCCCCTGAGGGTTTGCACCAAGCGGATTATTTCTCCACGCTTCTCGAAGCCCGCATCGATAAAGGGCAAATAGACGCGATGCGAAACCAGCGGGTTCGTTGCGATCACGACATGTGCTCCAGGAACAAGAACCCTGATCAATTCTCCGGCAAGGTCAGAGAAGAATTGATGTAGTTGGACATGGTGCTCCGCCGTCAAGACGGTAAAGCGCGGCAGTGGCGACCGCTGACAACCATCGAAACCAGGCGGTATTCGCCACACGCCACCCCGGCCAGCCTTTCGCTTTCGCAACTGCTCAGGCGAGTATTCGATCAGACCGTAGGGTGGGTCGGTCACAACGGCGTGTAGTGAATCGGGCGCGGCGTTTCGCAACCACGCGAAAGCGTCGCCATGCACAATCGTATATATGTCAGCCCTTTCAGGACTCAGTGCGCGTGACATGTTGAAGTCAACTCCTTCGAAGGACCTGTCAACTTAATAAGTCCGGCATGTCCCAGATGTGGTCCGTCCCGTTTCCACAGCGGGCGAAACCTTCTTTGCTCGGAAGTAACAGCCACGCATCTCGACGCGATCGGGTCAGGGAACCGCCGTTCTGGCGCAAGGCAGTTCCGCGACGCAAACGCCCAAGCGCACAGCATCCCGTCCCGGTCCAACAACCCATCTCCCGCGCCTACTTCCCGTCCCGTCAACAACCTTCAGATATGCCCCCTGGCGCACTGCCGCCGGCAAAGGGGCAATACGGGTGCGGTCAGATGCCCGGCGTTCAACGGCGCGTTCTCAGGCGCGTGCCTCGCGCCGGATCAAGCGCGCCAGGGGGCAGACCGATGCTGGCTCTGGCGAAGCGGATTGGTCTTGACGACGGCCGGTCCGGAGCCGTCGCGCCAACTCCACCGCCATTCCTTTCTCCGCCTCGCGAACCAGTCGTGGAAGATTTCGGCGCGGCGAACGATCCGCGGATACGAGGCCATGCGCATGATCCGGAATGGGCAGGCCAAGCGGGTGAGCGGTTCGAATGTTCGGCGACAGATTCAGTTCATCGACAAGCTGTTCGAGGTGGCTGCATGAAACGGCGCCGGGTAGACCCGACCAGTCGCTCTCTTGCTGATTTGTGACATCTGGGATTCAGCGGCCTTGATAGTGATATCATCATATAATATCTTATTCCAGTGAGGAAGAAGCATCGCAAGACCTTGGCGGCGATCTTCATGAGGCCCACCCAATCCGGGATCAACCGGGCTGATATCGAATCGCTGTTCGTCGCCTGCGGGGCCTACATCGAGGAGCGGGAAGGTTACAGGGTCTACATCGAATTGAATGACGTAGTGGGTCACTTCCATAGGCCCCACCCCGAGAAGGAAGCCCGAAAGGGAGTCGTAGACTCGGTGAGGCGATTTCTCAAGGAGGCAGGAATAGAACGATGATGGAACACAAAGGATACCGGGCGACGGTTACCTTCGATGACGCGGCCGGCGTCTTCCATGGAGAAGTGGTGGACACTCGGGACGTGATCGTTTTCGAAGGCTCCTCCGCCGCTCAACTCAGGAAAGAGTTCGAATTCTCGGTCGACGACTACCTGAAAGTCTGCGAAGAACGAGGCCGGACTCCAGATAAGCCATTCTCCGGAAAGATCCCCCTCCGGATTCCTCCGGAAGTCCACCGTGCTGCCACCGCAGCCGCCAAGGCCCAAGGCAAAAGCCTCAACGCCTGGATTACCGAGACAGTAGCGGATGCGGCAGGTAAGACAGTCGGGTAGAGGCGTGGGTTATAAAAACAGCTCTCCACGTAAGTGCTGAAAACGGAGCATTTGGTTAGGCATTTCGATGGGACAGCGCGCTTTCAGGCGGAAAGATTCGAGGTCGCAACGCCACCCGACGCGGCGATTTGCAAGCAATGCGATCTGCGGGAGCGAGGGGGTCGTCAGAAGATCTGATGTATTTGCATGACACCCGATGACCTCAGAATCGTCATCCGGGAAGGAGAGGGTACGAGACTCGAGTTCAAGGAGAGACTCTCGTCTTCGTTCGCACGGGAACTTGTGACCCTGACCAACACTATCGGCGGCAAGATTCTTCTCGGCGTTCGAGATGACGGCGCATCGTCCGCACCATCGTCCACTTCAGTCACAAACCTTCCAGTCACTGACGCGCGCTTCATCCGGCGCGAGGAACGCGCCGTTGATCGCGGGCGCTGACAACAAACTTCCCTACGGCAATATACCCCGCGTCTGCCCGCCTGCGTGTGCACGGACGCGGTACGCACCCAAAGCCGCGAGTTGGTCCTGGGGAATTCCCTTTCCAAGTTCATGCGCAAGCTGGGCTTGGCGCCTGTCGGCGAAGTTCGGACGCGGCTCCGCAACCAGATGAGGCGTCTCTTCAACGCTCGTGTCCAGTTAATCTACGTCGATGACGATGGGCATCAATAGCGATGCCCCTCGTGAATCGTGGCCATCAGTTCCGCCAAAGGCGCTTGTTTGAGATGTCGGCGGCGTTCAACAATGCGCGCGGCCGCCTCCTTCGCCCGCTCCCGGTCGGTGGCCACCGGAAGGAGGTGCGCAACCGGCCTCCCGTGTCGCGTAATGGTCAGGCTTTCGCCACGCACTACGCGGTCGAGCAACTTGGGCAGGTGCCTCTTGGCTTCATTGGCCCCAATCTTTTCCATCATCGATTCTCCTATACATAGATCAGACCAGACTTTACAACCAGTATGAAAGTGCGGCAACGGCGCTGAATCGGTTGCGCCGGCCGCAACTGTTCCAGCTATCTCGTGAGTAACCCGGATCGGTCCTGAAACCCCTGCAGTTTCGCCCGGACAAAGGGCGGCAGCGCACGTTCTTTCCCACTGTAGGTGCGGTCTATGACCGCACGTTCTTGATTTGGGCGGACTTGATTCGGGCGGTCATAGACCGCCCCTACAGTTCGGAATGCAGGCCCCCACTCCCACTCCCACTGTAGGTGCAGTCTATGACTGCACGATCTTGTTTCATGATTCGGGCGGTCATAGACCGCCCCTACATTTTCAGAACGCAGACAACCGGCCCCACTCCCACGTAGGCACGGGTCACTCCCTCAAAATCGATCTTGCTATCCTGTATCCTGTTTCGATATCCAAAATGCCTTCATTCAGGTGGAGAATCACAATGAACCGACTCCGGATCGCATACGTCGCGCTTCTCGGGATCTTCCTCACGATTGGCATCGCCGCAGCCCTGCAGAACCCGACCGTCGTCGATTCGGACCGTCTCATGAACGCCGACGGTTCCGACGGCGAGTGGCTCACGGTGGGACTCGACTACCAGGAAACGCGCTACAGCCCCCTGGATCAGATCAACACGACGAACGTCGATCGATTGGACGCGGTCTGGTCGGCGCCGCTCGCGGATCCGGCCGGACGCCAGGAAGCGACGCCCATGATGCACGATGGCAGGCTCCACGTCATTACCAACTGGAGCGTTACGATCGCATGGGACGCGGTCACCGGCGAAGAGTTGTGGCGTTACGACCCCGGGGTCGATCGCAGCATCAGCCAGCCGGGAACGAGCCGACTGTGCTGCGGCGTGGTGAATAGAGGCACAGGGATCTACGAGGGCAAGATCTACGTGCCGATCATCGATGGACGGATCGCCGCTCTCGATGCCGAAACCGGAGAAGAACTCTGGAACATTCTGGCCGTGCCGTCCGACTCCGAATCCTATTCGCTGACCATGGCGCCCCGCATCGTCCGGGACAAGGTCATCGTCGGTTTCGCCGGCGCCGAGTTTCCACCATTTCGGGGATATTTCGCGGCGTACGACGTCAACGACGGCAGCGAGGTCTGGCGTTTCTGGACCGTGCCGGGGAACCCGGCCGACGGCTTCGAGAACGAGGCCATGGAACAGGCCGCCGAAACCTGGATAGGAGAATGGTGGGAGTACGGCGGCGGAGGATCGCTCTGGGACGGCATGGCCTACGACCCCGAAACGAACCTTCTCTACGTCGGCACGGGCAACCCGACCCCCTGGCCGCAGGAAATCCGCCAGGGACCGGGCACCCCGCGCATGGACAATCTCTACGTCTCGTCGATCGTCGCGGTCGACGCGGACACCGGCGAGTACGCGTGGCACTACCAGACGACGCCCGGCGACGACTGGGACTTCGACGCCGTGCAACACCTGATGCTTATCGACGTGGAGATCGACGGCCGCATGCGGCAGACCATCGTTCAGGCCAACAAGAACGGCATATTCTACGTGCTCGACCGGACCACCGGGGCGTTCATCTCGGCCGAACCGTATGCGCAGGTGAGTTGGACCTTCGGCTACGATTACGAAACGGGACGGCCCAACGTCAACCCGGACGCCTATTACACCTACGCGCAGCCCGTGACGATCGCACCGTCGGGCGGCGGCGCCCATAGCTGGGCCCAGATGGCCTACCACCCCGACACGGGTTTGGTTTACATCCCGGGCCGGGACAACAGCACGCTGACCTATGCGACGACACCGCGGTTTGAATTCACTCCCGGCAATCAGAATCTGGGTCTGAACATTCCGAACATGGGAGCGACGCCTCCCGGACCGGACGATCCGGAACCGGCCGAACCGCGAACCCTGCCCGAGATCGGCCCGAACCGCCAGGGCCTGACCGGGCGCGGCGGTTTTCTGTCGGCATGGGACCCCGCCACGCAAACCGAGGCCTGGCTCTCGAACGGCGGCGCCCACAGCGGCGGCGGCGTTCTGGCCACGGCGGGCGATCTGGTTCTGCAGATGCTGAACGACGGAACGCTACGGGCCCTCCATGCCGAAACCGGGCAACTGCTGGCCGACATCGAGTTCGGTCAGTTGAACATGGGGCCTCCCATGACCTACATGGTCGACGGCGTGCAGTACATAGCCGCCATCGGCGGTGGGGCCGGATTCGGCGCTGGCGGCGGCGAGCAGACGCCGATGATGTACGTTTTCGCCCTGGACGGCGGCGACTGAGGAGCGGCGGCGCATGGCTGAATCTCAACTGCGTGTCAACGGTCAGACGCGAGTGGTGGATGTCGCATCGGCCGTGCCTCTGCTGTACGCGTCGATGAACGATCTTGAACTGCAGGGACCGCGCTTCGGCCGCGGGTTGGCCCAGTGCGGTTCGTGTTCGGTTCTGCTCGACGGTATCGAGACGAGGGCCTGCGTCACGCCGGTGTCCTCGGTCGGCGAACGTGAAATCACGACGCTTGAAGGTCTGCCCGAGTGGTATGCCTCGCAACAGAACCTCGAAGAAACACCCGAGTTGCATCCGGTTCAGCAGGCCATGATCGACGAGCAGGCCGTTCAATGCGGCTATTGCGCCACCGGAATCCAGATGGAAGAGTACCCGTTCACCCCCGAACGCGTGCTCGCCGCACTCGCGTCTGCCTGAGGGCCCGTGCCGATAGCGAAAACGAACACCCTTAATGGAATGAACGGCAGCGGGAGCGGGCCATCTCGTCTGGGTTTTCGGGAGTTCGTCGCGCTCATGGCGATGATGACGGCTCTGGTTGCGATGTCGATCGATATGGTGCTCCCGGCATTGCCGGCGATAGGTTCTTCGCTGGGCGTCGAGCGTGCAAACGACAACCAACTCGTCATTTCATTTCTTTTTTTCGGTTTTGGCCTGGGTCAGCTCTTTTTCGGACCGCTCTCGGATAACACGGGGCGCAAGCCCGCGGCCTACGCCGGGCTGAGCCTGTTTATCGGCGGCAGCGCGCTCGCCCTGGCGTCCACCAGCTTTCCGATGATGCTCGCGGGACGATTTCTTCAGGGAGTCGGCGTCGCGGGACCGCGCACGATGACGATCGCCATGGTGCGAGATCGATTCGAGGGCCGATCCAGGGTCCGTGTCATGTCCTTCGTCATGTCCGTCTTCATCCTCGCGCCGGTGATTGCGCCGGCACTGGGCCAGGGAATTCTGATGGTGTCGGGCTGGCGAATGATATTTGGGGTTTATCTGACGCTCGCCGTCATCGTATGCGCCTGGTTCGGGTTGCGGCAGGAAGAAACGCTGGCCCCGGAGCGGCGCATTCCATTTTCAGTCCGTCGAATCTCGCAGGCGCTTCAGAGCGTGCTGACCAACCGGTTGGCCTTGGGGTACACGATCGCCACGGGATTCGTATTCGGAGCGTTCATGGGCTACCTGATCTCGGCGCAACAGATATTGCAGGAACAATACGCGCTGGGAGCGCTGTTCCCGATCTATTTTTCGGCACTTGCGATTGGAGTAGGAGGCTCATCGCTGGCGAACGCCCGGCTCGTGATGCATCACGGCATGCGGCGGCTGTCGGTCTTTGGGTTGCGGACCATCGGCGTTCTGTCCGTGGCGTTCCTCGCCCTCGCCTATACCTTCGCCGGGCATCCGCCGCTGTGGATGCTGATGACCTACCTGATGCTCGTATTTTTCTGTATCGGCCTCTTGTTCAGCAACCTCAACGCCATGGCGATGCAACCCCTGGGACACGTTGCAGGAACCGGCGCCGCGGTGGTGGGGTCACTGTCGACCTTGAACTCGCTCGTCCTCGGAACACTCATCGGCCAGAGCTATAATGCGACGATATTGCCTCTGGTTGCGGGATTCGCGGCATTGAGCATCCTGGCCATGCTGGCGATGCGATGGGCAGAGGGGGGCGAAGGGCCCCAACCGGAAACAAGCAGCCCGAAGTAGAACCCTTCAGGGTCGCGCGCTGGGGTCTCAGGCGCATTGACTCATTGATAACGTTACCGAGCCGGGGGAGTTTTAATTATCGCTGATCAGGCGCATGGAAACAGACCTCAGCCACCAACGGGCCGGAAGACCCCACCGATAAAGGTGGCCACGCCCGGCCCCCTGCCGAGATTCTGAACACGACGTGCGAGACAACGACCCACCCGAGCGGTTTTCTCCCGTCCACTGGCCCCGGAGTACCTTCCAACCCGTTTCATCGGCTCAATCGGGGCGTCGATTGTTGTTGGGGTGTCTCGCTTTGATCCGATAATACTGGGGATGCATGACGACAGCTATCAACTCATAGGCAAGGATCAGATGGAACCTTCCATTCTGAACCGCAGACTGCGCCAGTGGCGACCCGAGGACGCTTCCAAGGCTCAAGACCTGGTTTGTGGCGTTCTGACTGCGTATGGGCAAAGGGAGTGGCTCTGCGACCCGTTCAGATGGGAGACCAGTGTCTTTCCTCTGTTCTATTTCACGAAGACCCGCGACATGCCCAGCAAGGCCGTGTATGAACGGATCTTCGAGTGGGCCGGCCACCCGTCAGACGCGATCGAGAACCCATCGATCAAGATGATGCTGGGTCCGGTCGCTGACGCCGAGGTGGACCTGCTCATCGAATCGGCGAACTACTTCATGTTCATTGAGGCCAAGAAGCCCGGCGAGAAGGCCCGGTTCCAGCGAAACAAGAAAGAATATGGGGCGATTCACCAGTTAGTCCGCCAGTTTGTGCAGGGCCGTCTGCTCGCCAGTCGGATCGACAAGGCATTCATGTTGGCCACGCTGGGTCCCTCTGATGAGGGCTGCGGCTTCATTCAAGTTGAACTGCGCAAGGGTGACATGCGGCTCTTGGAGCTGGAGTTGGTGGGACCGAGAGGTCAGGACTTCCCTTTCCCTGAGATGCCTAACTTCGGCTGGAAACTGTTGCCAGAATAGTCCGACCAATGGCCGCAGGAGGCCGTCCAGTCCGGGCGATCACTGCGAGATGTGGGGGCCGACTTCGGAGTGAACGCCGAGCAGGCCGCGAAACGGGTGATGCGTAAGCCGACCCGGCAGGAAAACGGGGATGGCTGCCGGCGGACGGGAAGCGAGCGACGCGAGCACCGGCGGGTTCGCTGGCGTATGGGTGCCTGCCAAGGTCTTGGGTCACCTTCTACGCCACCGCTGTTGAAACCGTCTAAACAGCCACGACGCAGGCCAAGCCAACAATAGTGCGTCAATCAAGATTGCCACGGCAAACCCTGGTCCGAACGGCAGCCAGCCACTATGAACTCCGTCGCCACCGCCAAACGCAACGACGAATCCCGGAATTAGAAGAATCGTTGCAATTCGCTCGCTGAGGAACCAGGGATCCGGGATAAGGCCAGCCATCCACACCAAAACGCCAGCGACCATGCCGAGGCCCCATGCCTTCAAGAAGGCAAGGATCATCTTCATAAGCGTCCCTTCGAAGGGTTGGAAATCAAGTCTACTAACATGGACCTCCTTCGAAACACACGGTAACCGTGCCCGCGCCCGCGCCGGTGTCTCCAACCGGTCCGGTCTGGGAAGGATTAATCGCAAAGTCGCCGAGGTCTATTATGCGCCCGGCACCCCTACATGTTGCGGGCGGGACGGTTTGCTCGCGATAACAACCGGCCGATCCGGATCGGCGAGCCCATGCGATCCTTTAGGCTCAATGACTTCTGGCGGCGTCCCCGGCCCGGCGTGGGTCGACCGATTGTGTTTTATACGACGTTCCACCGCCAGCGTCCCCGGTCCGGACCCGCAGCCGCGCGACGTCGACCGCGGCCATCGCCCGCGCGGATCGGCACCGGGATCCCGGCCTGGTCAATAGTGGCGTTACGCGTAACACGGCTATTGACGACTAGTCCGTACTCCACCAGAGTGGCAGCCCCGGAGCGTTTTGCGCGCGCCTCTTGGAGAACCCCAGGGAGAATGAAGTGGAAGAAGTTGATGTAAAAGACGGTTTGGAACAGGCGCGGAGCAGGTTGCTGGCCGAAGACTGGTACCTGCTTGAAAACGATTTGAGCGAGCGGTGCATCGCGGCACGGCTGGCGATGTATCTGTGCGAACACTTCATCGGGTACCACGTTGATGTCGAGTACAACCGGCAGGCGGATGATCTTCCGAAGACGTTAAGGCTATTGCCGGAAGAATGTCGCCGTCGGCGCAACCGCCAAAATGAGGCCTCGATCGCTGTGCCCGACGTGATCGTTCACGTCCGGGGATGCAGTAGCCAGAACCTGCTGGTGATCGAGATGCAGAAGTCGTCGAACCGGGAGGGTTGGGACTGCGATGATCAGCGCATCAAGGTGTTCTGCGAGCAGCTTGGTTACAGCTTTGGCGCGCTGGTGGAGTGCGAGACCAAGACAAAGACGCCCACGATTAGCATCGCCAAATGGTACTCGTGTCTAAAATGAACCGACGGTTTTAGAAACCGCTCTTAGCGGCTTTCCCTCATCCTTTCGAGTACCTGTTCGATCACAATTTTTTCTAATGTGCTGAGTGGTCCAAACGAGGTAATGGCCGAGTCTTCTTCAAGCCTAGCCACGCGCTCACGAAGGTCGATGATACTGAAAAAAACGATGAGGGAAAGTACGATAACCACTGTAATTACTAGCTTTTGTCGGTTCATGGCTTTGGCCTTCAGTTCGGCGATGTCCCACGCGACGCTAAACGGGTGCTGGAACCAGTCAGGGGCGGTGACGACTTGGCTAGTCCACTGGTGGTAGCGTGCCGATAAACGTGGAGAGCCAGTACCCGATGATTGATGGGAGTAGAACCCACCACAGGCCAGCATACCAATGGTAAACGAGGTATGTGATTGGGAAGAAGAACGCCTTAACCACCACCATTCCCATATTTCCAGTGATGTAAGAGGCTCAAAGAGCGTGACCGACGATAAAGAGGAAGCCCAACCAGAATATTGTTCTTCCAGCCAAACCAATGAGGATTCTCGCTACCATAGGACAAGACAGTACCGGGAATCGGAGTCGGAAAGAACCCTTTGAAGGTGAAGACCGGGGGTAATCGGAATCCTCCGGGAGGCTATCTCCTAACCAGTGACGACCCTGTAAAGCAGGCCGAAGACGGTCGTGGCGAGCAGACCGATCAGCGGCCAGATCACCCGCTGTAGAACGTCAATGCGGCTTCCCATCGCGTCGATCCGCACGGTTTGGGATTTGATTTCCGCCTCGATCCGGGTCAGACGAGTGTCCAGTTCGGCCCTGAACTCAGTGAGCTGGGCTCCAATAACGGTGATGACGTTCTCCCCGGCTTGGCGGCGGCTTTCCTCGGCGGCTTCGTAGGCTAGGTCGGGGTCCACATCCACACTTCGAAGAGCGCGAAAGATAGCATTTGTGGCGGGTTCAGTCTGGGTTGCCATCAGCATTCATATCAATCAGCAGCGATTGTATTTAGTGTTCTGACCTTTACCGCAACTGCCGCACGGCGGTAAACGATCCGAGTCGTCGTCTAGTGTCACCCGCCAACTGCAATTCGTACAGCAATAGCTACCTCTGCCCGGTTTCTCTCCGATGTCATACATCTACTCAGTTCCTCCACGGTCTTAGTACTTCCAGTGTAACATCCGCGAAATAAAGCGCCCCCCGGCATCGTCCCCAGAGAATCCCGCCGGGGCGATCCGGACTGCGGCCCCCACCGAAGAGGAATTCTATGCGCCCAGAAAACCCCGCTTGGAAGGGGAATGACAGGGCCTGGAAGTCAACCGGATCACTTCCAGCCGGACCACAAGGGACCGGCGTGGACCGCGGCCAAAACGCCCCGGACATCGGCGCGGCACCCCAACATGTTGTGGTCGGGCCGTGTTGCTCGCGATAACAACCGGCAGGTCCGGATCGGCGATCCCCGGCGATCTTTTAGAATCAATGACTTCTGGCGGCGTTCCCGGCCTGGCGTGGACAGTCTGCCCGGCGTCGCCGGGCCGGGCCCCTATCCCAACCGGGTGACCTATGCGGCGGGCACGCCCCTGGCCCGAACCTGGTCCTACGACTGGGACGACGCGTCCGGATGGCTGAATTCCAGCACGGACGTCGACAACACCCTCACGACCGAATCTAGCTACGACGCCCTGGGCCGGCCCAAGACGGTGACCGAAGCGGGCCTGTCGCAACCGCATGGACTCCATACCTCCCAAGCAATGAGGTTTCCGAGAAACCCGGTACGGTTCAGGAAGCCTCTCACCCCAGACAGCGTACGATAAAGGCACTTACCGGCTCTTTCCGGTGCTTATATTAGAACCGAACATTCACCAGGGTTTGTCAGACGAGTAGGGAGCAAAATGCGGAGGGTCGTCTGATCCTGTGCTCATCACGATGTTCGGCTCGCCGCACCATTCTGGTAGCAATCTCAGATTCCGCTCATGAACTCGCCAGTGTAGGTCGCAGAACCGACTAAATGCGCCGAGCGGCAGGGCGACCCGAGGCTGCCAATGGTGATAGACGACGCATTGGAGTCGTCGGCCGTTCCTGGTCAGAGAGTCGAACCACTGGCAGCCAATTGCCGCACTTAGTAACGGGTGCGGGTTTGTCGACGGCGGGCAGAAAATGCCGTGTTCATGCCAATCAGGGTGACACTCCTCCGAGGACACGCCATCTACAAGGAGTTCCTGCGCTGTTGAACCGTAGAGCGCAGTTTCCAAGTCATCGAATCCGATGTCGTACCCGCCAAACATCACAAATACAATCAGGGGTTGGTTCAAGCGTGCGTATTTGCTCGCCTTTTCCGCTACTCGGTCAGCAAGCTTCCTCGCCGCTTGGCCGCAATCAAGATACCCGTCCCCGGCTGGGTGCATCGTGCTAATCGGCCGGGAGGCTACGACTACATCTGCAAGGAAGGGCTGTCCCTTAATGCAGACCGACAGGTCGGGACGTTGTTCGCCAACGTTGGGTTCGAATGTCGGGTTCATCCGCAGGATGGTACAGACCTCAAACATCAAGAGTTCATGGAGAATAGCGTCGACGCCGGTGGCGTCGCCGTTTTCAAGGCGTTTGCGAACCCGATCGGGAACGGGTACGTGGTGCAGTGCGCGATCGAGGAAAACTCGTAATTCAACCGCCGGTGTGCTTGCGCTCGTTACTAGCCACTTTGCCCAATCCGACAATTGCTCGTGCGAAGCGAGAATCTGCGACAACATCGTTTTCCGGTGGTCGGGTGGGGCGTCTCTCTCAGGCGGTCTCGTAGCGTTGGACGGTGATCTCGCTTGCCCTTGCGCGCATCTGTGAGGCATCGTACCAGGCCTGCATTCGCAGCAACATGTCCATGCTCACGTCGAAGGCTTTTTCGATGCGTAGTGCCATCTCCGGAGACAACGCGGCATTGCCATTCAGCAGGTCCGAAAGCGTTGCCCGGCGGACACCGAGAATCTCCGCCGCCTTCGTCACGTTCAAGCCCAGTTCCTCAATGACTTCCGTTCGGATGAAGTCGCCCGGATGGGAAGGGGTCATCTTCACTTTGATACCGTTGGTCGCCATCAGTGATAATCCTCCAAGTTCAAGCCGTTCATATGGCCGTCCTCTTCTTCAAATGTGATCCGCCAGTTTCCGGATACTGAAACGCTCCATTCATTCCGCCGGTTGCCTGAAAGCCTATGGACGCGCCACCCGGGCGAAGCATTGCCGATGAACTCGTCGATGTCCTCCGCCAGAATCAGCGCCGTCAGGATCTTGCGCACCCGGTCGACCAGTTTCGGCGGCAGGAACCGGGGGTTATCATCCTCAAGAAGACTGCGCTACCCGCGATGGCGGATGGAGAGAACAATCAAGACCAAAGTGTACGGTGAGGCCGGTCACCGTGCAACCCCCATTGTCCCACGCCGGTTTTCGCCAAAAATATTGGAGTTCCGCAGGTCGGGCGGGGGGGGTTGAATATGAATGATAAGGTCCTTTATCACACACATTCAATGGCCGCATGAACCCTCCGAAGACCTGCAGGCCGCCCTCCATGCGGCCACCGCGCTACCGGTGGAGCGGACCGCCGCCCGCCGCCTCCTCGAACGTCGGTATCGCTTTCGACTTCTTCTTCTCGGCGAGGGGATCGCCACCGGAACGGGCCAGCCGGCGGTTGGCGAAGGCTTTGTCCCGCGCCTCGGCCAGCGACACCAGGGGATAGCCGCCCAGACCCAACGTGCGGGGTTGGCCGCCGACGACCAGCCGCTGCACCCAACGCCGGGCGCCGGAGGGATCGACGCGCAGGTTCAAGCCATATCCGTCGGCATAGAGACCCGGCCCGGCGGTCCGGACGAACTGGGTCGTGGGGCGGTTGGTCTGGTGTCTTCCCCGAGGTTTGGCGCATGATATTCTCATTCTCCCGGACACCCCATGGGGGTGGAAGACTCCGACTGCTAACAACACCAATACATAAATTGTGTTTCTGGAACAAACGGGATTTGGATGGCGTTTGATGGACGGTTGGAAGACGTGCAACCGTAAGTACATGAATCTATTGAGTGGATTTCTTTGGAAGATGGAGGCGCTTATTGGAACCGGCAGACTGTCTCCCACATCGTGACCGACGAACGACAAAGTCTGTGATCCGAACCCTCTCGGCCCAGAGGGTTCGGGCGGCATCGGGCCATCTGCCACGTTGCCCCTCCTCGATCGATGGGCCGAGGGGGGCGAAGGGCCCAATCGGGGCCAGGAAGCAACCTGACTGATATCGAGACGAGAAAACCAGACACGACAAAACGCGCGGGCGCTTGGGTACGTCTCGTTTTTCTTCCAACCAATTCTGCCCATCGACCATAATTCCTCCCGGTTTCAGGGCAAAACTTGTTACGATTCCCTTGATCGTCGAACGAATGAAATAGAGGAGAAGTTCATGCGGAAACGAGCGTTCCACATCGGTTGCCTTCTGGCGTCGATCGTCGTCGCGCTCCCGGCGCTGGCACAAGAAGGTCACCCGCTGACGGGAACCTGGTCCGGCGACTGGGGCCCAAGCATATCCGAGCGGAATCATATTACGTTGGTAATGGAATTTGACGGGGACGAAGTGACCGGCCTGATGAATCCGGGACCGAATTCGATCGATGTCGACGCAATCGCTCTGGATGTCACAGACTGGACCGTGCGGATTGAAGCCACCGGCCAGGACGATGGGGGAGATTCCGTCAGCATCATGGCCGAAGGTCAGTTGGAAAACCTCGAATCCTACCATCGAACTCTTGCAGGCACCTGGCGTCAGGGCGGGATCGAAGGCGATTTCCTTCTGACCCGCGACTAGTCCAAATTATCCGATCATGTGGCATATGACGATTTCACCGAACAAGATGAAATACCCCGCGCTTTGGGTGGCCGTGATCGCCGCTCTGGCACTGGGAGTCGTAACGACGCCCGGGATCGCGCATCATTCGCACACGGCCACCTACGACGATTCGCGGGGGATCACGCTGGAAGGCCCGGTAACCAGAATCGATTGGGTCAACCCCCACGCCTACCTCTTCATCGACGTCGAGGACAGTAACGGAAACGTCGTCAACTGGGCCCTCGAATTCGGAAACATCCTCGACCTGGAACAGGCCGGATGGAGCGACGACACGATTGGGCTCGGCGACGTCGTGCGGGTCGAAGCGGCGCCGTCCCGAGGGACCGGCGCCCTGGGCTTCGCCAATTCGGTGGTTGCGGCCGATACCGGCAATGCGGTCTTCACTGCCCCGGCCGATGAACCTGCCGACGCGTCGCGGCCGGCGCCACGCTGGCCGGATGGACAGATACGGCTCGGCCCCGAGCCGGGCGAAACGGGCTATTGGGGAGCGGCCAGTGTCCCCGGACTGGTGGAAGACACCGGCGCCGAGATCCCGATGAACGACGACGCGATTCTGCTCGACCTTGCGGACGCCGGCCGCGTGGCACCGTTCCATCCCTGGGCGAAGGCACTCTACGAACGCCGGCAACGCCGTCTGTTGGCCGACGACCCGTTGACGCAATGTTTGCCGCCGGGAGGACCCCGGCAGTTCCACACGCCGTACGGAATACAGTTTATCGAACAGCGGGAGATCGACCGGATTCTGGTGCTGCTTGGAGGCGGGAACCGAAACTGGCACTCCATCCAGACCGACGGCCGCCCTGTTGTCCAGCCGGCGACGGTGGTGCCGACTTACTACGGTACGGCCGTGGGGCGATGGGAGGGCGACACGCTGGTCGTCGAGTCCGTGGGTTTCAATGAACGGTTCTGGTTTACCCGCGGCGGGTTGCCGCACACCGAAGTGCTGCGGCTGACCGAACGCTTCACGCGCACCGACTTCATGACATTGGAATACGAAGTTACAGTCGACGATCCACGAGCCTATACGCGGCCCTGGACGGGCGGTTGGACGATCGAGTGGGTTCCGGATCGGGAAATTCAGGAATATTTCTGCGAGGAAAAGGCGGAAGATACATTCGTCCGCTAGGAGAAGAACGATGAAAAAGTACACGTTGGGCCTGATGGCATTCGGTTTGGCGCTGGCTGCGCTGATCGTGGTCCCGGCATGGGCGCACCACTCCTTCGATGTGGATTTCGACACCGGCAACACGGCAGATATTGCAGGTATCGTCACCAAGGTGGACTGGGTGAATCCCCACGCTTTCGTATTTATGAACACCGAAGACGAGAACGGCGAAACGGCCAACTACTCCATCGAATTGGGACCGCCCTATGCGCTGGTGCGTGGCGGGTGGCAGCGTCAGACAGTCAAGATCGGCGATCCGATCACGATGGAAAACGTTTCGCTTGCGCGGGACGGCAGCGACAGGGCCGGAGCGACGCGTCAGTCCGCGCTGGTGCTGGCCGACGGTCAGCGGATGGTATTGCGGTAACCGCACTGCGCCGCCAAGGAGATTCTTGAATGCCGCGTTCGATATCGCCTTCGTCATTGAACTCGCCGTTAGTGGAGAAACTGTTCGGGATTGCGCTATCTCTGGCAGTCCTCGTTGCCCTGTGCCTGCCATCGTACGGACAGGACGCCACGCCGCGCTGGCCCGACGGCCACCCGCATCTCGGGTCGTCACCGGGCAATACCGGCTACTTTGAGATTCGCCCCGGAGGCGGGGGAGGCATCGGCTACCCGAGCGCCGACGACCTGCCCTTGCGTCCGTGGGCCAGGGCCCTGATGGAGTATCGGGGTTCCCTGTCGGGAGTTTATCCCCCTGGCGTCAACTGCAAACCCACCGGTGGGCCGGGCTTCTTCAATTCGCCCGGTTTTGAAATCGTCGAAGTTCCGGAACTCGAGAAACTGTTCATCGTGAACATCGCGGGACCTCACTCCTGGCGGGTTGTCTATATGGATGGCCGCGAACATCCCGAAGATCTTCGTCCCACCTACCTGGGACATTCCATCGGACGATGGGAAGGCGACACGCTGATCATCGACACGGTTGGCTTCAACGAAAAACTCTGGATGCGGGGACAGGCGCCCACCACAAATCAACTCCACCTGACCGAGAGGATCACGCGGCCCAACCTGCAGACGATCGTCTACGAAGTCACCTTCGACGATCCCGGCACACTGACCGAGCCCTACACCGGCGGTTGGGAAATCAATTTGACAACCAATTCGTCGTGGATCGAAGGCGGTGAATCTTTCGAATACATTTGTCAGGATTCACGCCTGTAAGTTGGCGGGTTGAGAGTTGCAATACTGATCCTGGCGCTGTGGGCGGCGCCCTTGTCCGCGCGTCAAGCCCCCTCCGAGGCGGAGAACCCTCTCGCAAATCTCAAGGAAGAAGTGGACCGGGTTCTCGCCGCGGCCGGATTCGGGTTTACCGCCGACCAAGAGAATTCGATCGTCCTGATGATGGAAGATCGACGGCGCGCCTCCGAGGAACTCTTCGGAGGGCTGATGGATTTCCGAGCCGGGCCCACGCGAGGTCAGGAAAACGACCGCCTGAGATCCGCCATCGAGTGGATGCAGGGCGAATTCGTCTCGCGCCTGGACGACTACCTCACCACGGAACAGAGCACCGCCTGGAACGATTTCGTTGGCAGCGGCGGGCTCGATGAGCTTGGAATAGAGGAGTCCGGGGGGAACCGGCTAGAGGCGGAGCAGACCCAATACGTCCGCATCCACAGTAACGCTTACACCGCCGAGGACGACGACTACCGATACGGGCAGAGCGGCAGCGGGGCTCCCGGCCCCGAAGTGGTCGAAAGGGGCGGAGCGGGCGCGTTCCACGGCAACGTCCAGTTTCTGCTCAAGGACGACGCGCTGAACGCCCGCAACCCGTTCGCACCGAACAAACCGCCCTATCAGGAACGCCAGCTACGCGTAGACATGAGCGGACCGCTCATTCGCGGGCGGCTGACTACCGGTTTCGGTTTCGGCCAGGACGAGGCCGAGAACATCGACACGGTTCACGCCACGCTTCCCGACGGCCTGTTCGAACTGGGCATCGCTCGACCGACGACGAATCGATTTTATGAATCCCGCAACACCCTGCGGCTGTCGGACGCGCATTCGCTGGATCTGAACCTCGCCTATCGGACCGATGAAAGCAGCAACCAGGGAATTGGGCTTTTCACGCTTCCCGAGCGGGCATACAGTGCCGAAGGCAACGATTGGGATTTCGAGGTCCGTCAGTTCTCGACATTGTCGTCACGGAGCATCTACGAAACCCGGTTCGCCGTCACCAGCAGCCGGCAGGCGACGACACCCCTTACCGAGGGGGTCCAGATTCAGGTGCTGGACGCGTTTGTGCGGGGCGGCGCCCAGAACCGTTCCGAAGTGACCGGCCGAAACTATCGGTTCGGCAACATGTTTACACGCGTCGGTGAGTCGTGGACCCTGAAAGCTGGCGTAGAGGGCGTATACCAGACCAACCATTCGGTGTCCGAAGCCAACTTCGGGGGGGCGTTCACGTTTTCGAGCCTGGAGTCGTTCGTCGCTGGATCTCCGATCAACTACCGCCAGACGTTGGGCAATCCCCTGCTCGAAGCGAACCAGTTGGAGGTGGCCTTCTTTGCCCAGAACGACATCGCACTGACGCCCCAGGCCACACTGATGCTGGGTGTGCGCTACGAGAGGCAGGCCAACTTGAAGGACGCCAATAACATCGATCCCCGGATCGGATTCGCATATGCGCTCGGACCCAACACCGTAATTCGCGGCGGCGCTGCGCTCTTCCACCAGCGGGTTCCGGTGGGCGTCTTCATCGATCAGCAGCGATTCGACGGAACGCGGCAGTTCGAGATCGTGATCGAAAATCCGTCGTTCCCCAATCCGTTCGAGGCGGGGACGGTCCGCGAAACGTTACCGTCGGTCTACATCAGCGATCCGGACATCACTGCCCCATACGACGCGGTCACCGGCGTCCAGTTCGAGCGGACGTTCCTGAGCAACCTGTTCGTCAGCGCTTCGTACAACATCACCAAATACATCCACCGCCATCGCAGGCGGGATGTCAACGCTCCGTTGCCCGCGTGTACGGCCGCTCTCGGAGACGGCCCCACCCGTGACGAGATTCAACTTTGCCGTCCGGACCCGAACCGTGGGAACATCCTGAACCTCGAATCGACTGCCGGCGAACTGGAACAATACGTCCGGCTGAACTACAGGCAGCGATTCAGTATCTTCAATGTCAACGCCGAATACACCTGGGAACATATTCGCGCGTCGTCCCGCCCGAACAATCCGGCCGTTCCGGTCGACAACTACAACCTGAGGGCCGACTGGGGACTGATCGCATCGCCGATTCACTACCTGGACGTCACCGCCAACGCGCGGTTGCCCCTGGGTCTTTTTCTGACAACCGTGGTGAGCGCGAACAGTGGACGCCGTTGGACGATCACGACCGGAAGGGACGACAACCGCGACACGCGGGCGACCGACCGACCCCCCGGCGTCAAGCGCGGAAGCGAGGACGCGCCCAACTCGGTGACCACCGACTTCAACATATCCAAGGCGTTTTTCCTGGGAGGCGGCAGCGGCGGTTCCGGAACCAACCTGAATGTCTTTGCCAACATGACCAACGCCTTCAACCGCAACAACCTGGGTCCGCCTTCCGGCGTTCTAACGTCGCCGAACTTCGGCCGGTCGACCAGCGCAATGAACCCGAGAGAGATCGAAGCCGGCTTGCGGTTTCAGTTTTGATGCGGGGGTACGGAGCGGAATTCGGGCCACTCCCCCTCCGAATGTTGGAGCAGTTTATGACTGCACGATCCCACTGTAGGTGCAGTCTATGACTGCACGATCTAAGGACTTGATTCGCAAGATTCTTTCGGACTTGATTCGGGCGGTCATAGACCGCCCCTACATGCTCAATATTCAGGGATTCGGGCACCCCGCTCCCACTCCGACTCCCACTCCCAATCCGTTTCCCACTGTAGGTTCAGTCTATGACTGCACGTTCTTGATCCCCATCGAGCTTTACCTGCGCGAATCCCCCGCGGCCTCTGATACGATCAGAGAATGAGGCCGTCAGATCGAGAAGCAAATTCCGTGGACAACCTGTCGTTCACCGTCCATCTGTTTCGGGAAGGCGACAGCTATGTCGCTTATGTTCCCGAGCTTGACCTTTCAAGCTGCGGCGAGACGCTCGAAAAAGCCCGAGCCAACATTCGCGATGCCGTTCGAGGCTTCCTGGAAGTGTCAGAGGACAAAGGTACGCTTGGAGAGATTTTGGCAGAAGCGGGCTACCAGCAGGAAAACGGCGGCAAATGGCAGGGGCCGGAGTTCGTGTCCCTCGATCGACTGACCATGAGCCTCTGATCTCGTGCCAGCGATCAAGCCCGTCCCATATCGGACGCTGGCCAAGATTTTCGAGAGTGAAGGCTTTACCCTCCACCGCCAGCGCGGTGACCATCTAATCTACAGCAAACCCGAGGTCAAGAGGCCGCTAGTCATCCCGATGTATTCTGCCGTCCCCGTGTTTATCATCAAGAACCTGCTCCGTACCGCAGGCATGGCACGGGAACGGTATTTTTCTTTGCTTTGAAGAGTCCTGACAACGGATCTGACGGATCTTCCTACAGCACGCAAGAGAGCGGCGCTCACCCTGTCGAGCTCGTAAGATACGAAAATTAGTCCGTACAGGATTCGGATGGATGCGAGTGGAGCGAGCAGCGCGATCGGGTTCCACGAGCGAATCATCCGGGCGGGCGGTTCTCCGCTATTCGCACTGCGCCACGCGATCGCATCGAGGTTCCCAAAGCGATCCCCGGTCGTCCCCGCCCGCGCGTCATATTCCCACTCTCCCTCGGTCGGCAACCGGTATCGATTCCCGCCGGGCCGCCCGCTCAGTTTTCCGATGAACTCCTGCGCGTCATTCCAGGAAACCGTTTCCACTGTAGGTGCAGTCTATGACTGCACGTTCTTGATTCGGGCGGTCATAGACCGCCCCTACACTTTCAGAACGCAGACAGGCTCCACTCCCCTTCCCACTGTAGGTGCAGTCTATGACTGCACGATTACCTCCCCTGCAGTCTCGGAATGCGGGCCTCTCCATAACCAGAAGATGTGCCACCCGCCAAAGGTCCAGATTTCTTCACGTTGCGGCGATCGCCAACAACCTCCCTGGCGGCCCTTGGCAAAACCCTGCCGTTCTTGCCTGCAATCCGACCCTGTGTTAGAAGTTTCGACGGGAGGAATTGTCGTGAAGACCACTGTCGCCGCCCTGATTGCGGGCTTGCTTGTGCCCACCATCGGGTTGCAGTCAACAGCAGCACACCATTCATTCGCCGCGCAATACAACTCCGACGATCCGGTAGAGTTCGACGGGGTCGTCACGCGCGTGGAGTGGAAAAATCCCCACGCCCATTTCTATGTCGATGTGAGCGGCCCCGACGGCGCAGTCGAAAATTGGGACATGGAGTTGGCCAGTCCAAACATGCTGGTGCGGAATGGTTGGAAGCGCGATCTGTTGAAGCAAGGCGATCGGATCCACGTCACTGGAACCCGCGCGCACGATGGCACCAACACGGCCGCCACCTCCCTGATCACGCTGCCCGACGGGAACCAACTGACGTTTATTTCCAACCCCAACGCGGACCGCTGACGCCATGAAGAAACACCGGCAGTTCCTGTACGCAATCGGCGTTGCCGCGGTGGCCATGTCGGTGACGGCAACCCCTATTGAGGCCCAACGCGGCCGCGGCGGACGTGGCACACCTCAGACTCCATCGGCGCCGGCGCCGCGTCTTCCAGACGGAACACCCGATTTTGCAGGCCTGTGGCAGGGCGGCGGCACCAACAACGGGGACATCGCGCGCGCACTCAAGCCGGGCGAAGAACTCATCATGTTGCCCTGGGCCGAAGAGCACATGACAACGTTGAGATCCCAGAACGACCCGCAGGCCAACTGCCTGCCTTCAGGCGTGCCCCGAGGGGCGCCCTACCCCTGGCGGATGCTGCAGACGCCGACACATGAAGCGGCGACGCACATCTTTATCGTGTACGAGGGCAACATTCACAGCTACCGGCAGATCTTCATGGATGGCCGGGATCATCCCGACGATCCGGACCCCACCTGGTACGGGCACTCGATCGGCCGTTGGGACGGAGACACGCTGGTGGTCGACTCGGTGGGTTTCAACGACAGGTTCTGGTTCGACTACCTGGGGCACCCGCATACGGAACAACTCCACATCGTGGAACGGTACACGCGAACCGACATGGACAACATGACGATCGAAGTCATGATCGACGACCCCGGAGCTTACGAAAAACCATTCACCGTCGCCGGCGCCGCCCGAATCCAGGAAGGGGAAATTCTGGAGTACATCTGTAACGAATACAATATCGACCTGGAGCATATCGACGCTCCGGCACAACTCCCATAGCGCTCCCACCGAAGGAGGACAAATGCGCCGAAAGATCTTGGTCATCGGATTCGCAGCGGCTTTTTCCGCCGGCGTTGCGGCCGTGACGGCGGAAACCGAACCGCAGGCGGCCCAACTCAGCATCGAGCAGGTCAAGGACAACCTCTACAACATCATCGGCAGCGGCGGCAACGTTGCCGCCCTGGTCACCACCGAAGGCGTCATCCTGGTCGACGACAAGTTCGAACAAAACTACGAGGCAATCGTCGAAAACGTCCGCAGCGTCACCGATCAACCCATTCGGTACGTGATCAACACGCACTACCACGCCGACCACAGCGGCGGCAATTCCAGATTTCTGCCCGTTGCCGAAGTCCTGTCCACCCAGAACGCGCGAACCAACATTCTGGAAGGACTGCAATCCAACGCGCCTCCCGGAGTGATGCCCGCCCGGATCACCTTTACCGAACAGGCGTCGATCTTTCTCGGCGGTCAGGAAGTCCGTGCACGGCACTTCGGGCGCAGCCACACCAACAGCGACGCCGTCATATACTTCCCCGAACTCGCGACTGTTCACATGGGCGACATGATGGCGGGCGTGACCCCGCTGATCGATTACAACGGCGGTGGCAGCATCGTCGAGTGGACCGAAACCGTGGACGCGATGATGGAAGAGTTCGACTTCGACACCGTGATCCCCGGGCATGGTGGGGTCACCGACCCCGAGGGCCTTCGCACGTACAGGGACAACGTGGTGGAGTTGAGGGACCGCGTGTCCATGCTTATTCGGGATGGCCGAAGCCAGGAAGAAATCGGCGAAATCATCGGAATGGAATACCCATCCTATTCACCCGGCAGCCTTTTCATGGAATGGAGTCTCCCGGGTTTCATGACCGAACTCCAATAGCCGGGGGGGGTGGAGTTGGGGAAAACCGGCTGGATTCGTGGAAGCGGCCGCCTTTACTATGCCGGCCAGTCTTGGCGAATTCAGCATGGATGCCGTGCTGATCCATCGAGTCCTCGAAGCCGAATCCGTCCGGTTTTCCCCGAAATCTAAAGTCGACCCCAGGTGCTGATCTGGCTGTATCCCTTAATCGCGGAGGGGCTCGCCACGGGCGCATGCGTGCCGCTTCTGGAATCCGGGTCGTGGCTACTCGCGGAAACCGTGTCCGGACGGCTACAGGCGTCTCTCTGGCTGTCCCGGCGCGTCTGGGATTCCCGGCTGCCCGTGGTCCCGGCGCCAGCGTCGCCGCCGCACGTGACCCTGACGGTGACCCGGTCCAGTTCTCTGGAGGCGCGGCCAGTCATGGAAGCCAGTATCGCCGGAATCGCTTCCCTGGATGACACCGACTTGTTGGAACAGGCTGCCGCTGAGACCGGCGACCTGGAGCGGTGCGTCGCGTGGGCCTGGCTGTCGCGTACGGCGCGATAGCGTTTCGCTGTCGCCCCCTGTGGCATCAACGCATCCTTCGCCACGGCTTTTCCTCTTACTCGGTCTTCATTCCAGATCTGGTCCGAATCAGAACGGGAAGTCTATACTGACCACCGGTTGAAGCGCGGGCTGAACGGCTTACTGGAACGCAACCACAACCGCATCACCTGACTCAACGAGATCCGCAAACGGCGCGAAAAAAGGGCAGCGTGACCATACAACAATCGGGACCTGAAACGGCCGTGACACAGGCCATCGAATGGCTCTTTGAGCACGACATATACTTGCTGGAGGCGAACGCCGCCGAACGCGCGATCGCGGCGCGTGTCGCCACTTACCTGGCACCGCACTTCCCAGAACTCCACGTCGATGTCGAATACAACCGCCACGGCATTGAGCCGAAGCGGGTGCACCTTAACACCTACCGTGGCGCCAGGAAACTGATTGTTCCTGACATCATCGTCCACCAGCGCGGCACTGACGAGCGCAACCTACTCGTTATCCAGATCAAGAAGGAAACGAACCGCGAGCCACGGACCCACGACGTAGACGTGCTACGCGCCATGAAGCAAGAATTTGCATTCCACCACGCGCTGCTCCTCGACCTGCCAGCAGGACCCGGCGCGACGACACGGAGGGCGGTGTTCGAATGGCGATAGAGGACGGAGGCGTGTGGGGGAACAGAGATTTGTATTGGATGGGAAGCGCGGCTACTAAGCTACCGTCCCATCCGCGCGGCCTCAACGCGGGCGTGGCCATATTTTTTGATCAGGCTATTCATGAATTCTGGATCGATTCCGACCGTGTAGGCGATCAAACCAGTAAGCTCTGCCCTTCGATCATCGTTGAGGCACTCCAATCGATGGATCATCGAGCGTACCTTGCGCTTCACGGACCGACCAACCGCAACGTTGCCATCGCTCGTAAGGACAAGACCAGTTACTCGGCGTTTTCCTCGCTTCGACGAGTGTCTCGTCTTGGCCTTGTTGACCGTCAATCCCGCCGGTACAGGAAGATCCGCACACACTGCGACCACTTCCGTCTCAACCTTGCCAAGAACATTTGGAATAGACGCCGAAAAGAAAAGGTCATCTGCGTACCGGCTATACCTGCAATGGTTTGTCTCTGCGAGGGCCGTGAGTCTCGTGTCCAAGTCATAGCACAGCGCGTTGGACAAACCAGGTGAGGTCGGAGCGCCGATCGTCAAAATACGGTGCCTACAAACCAGTCGACAGAACACGTCCAAGTCAGCCTCGTCCCACACAATCACGCCCTCCGGAAGGGCGCGGAGGTGTGCTTTCAGATCTTCATTTGTAATAGACGGGGAAAAATCACGGAAATCCATTCTCAGCAGGTACTTGCTTTGGGCGTGGACCGCTGCATTCTCACGGATGTTGGCACCCGTGCGATATCCTTTGGCGGCCGCATGTACAGGAAAGTTTCGAATGTAGCGTCCGAGCAGCCAGCGCTGTACCGCCTTAAGCGGCTTGGACGGGTGATGGATCTCCCGTAACCCTCCGCGCCGTTTGGGAACTTGGTAGACCTTGTAATGAAAGGACGCTGTCTTGACGAGACTCTCAACGTATTTGTGAGGAAGGCTTAGCTCTGTCGCTATGGCGTCGATCAGCATTGACCACGTTCAGGCATGGACATCTGCGATTATCTCGGCTGATTCAGGGATCGTCTGCAGCACGGACAAGTGGCTAGCACGCAAGCTGGGAAGATCGATTCGCCGTCGATGAAAAGGGCGCGCTAGTGCATCTGCAGGTGGCCGAAAGTAGTAGTTACCAGAGCCTGTGCCATGGCCGCAATGATGTACTTCGAGCAATCCCATCGCGTTCGCCACACCTAGCAGGGTAGCGATCTCTTCGTGTGTTTTGTCGCAACGGAGAACGTTATTTACGTAATAGGTAATCAGGCTGGTCGTTGCCGGTGCCAGCACTGCAACTAGGTCGCACACAAAAAACACGAGATGCTTCGGACTAGCTGCGAGGTCCGCGATGCGCGTCGTTTTCGGCCTTGGTAACCTGCCAAGACGTTCTTCTATTTCCTCCATTCCTCTGAGAATCTGTGGGAACGTAACGTAGACAGTCGGCCGAAAAAAAGAGTCCTGATTCACCCATCGAACCGGTCCCGTCATAATGAAGGACTCGTTGTCCCTCTCGTATTTTGAGTCGACGATTGGTAAGAGTTTATACCGAAGTGGTTCGCTAAACGAGAACGCACCCAACTCAGTAAACGTTCCAGGACTTTCGACGATCACGACAACAATATCGGCAAGTGAGGCCAGGTACTGCTCAATCTCCAGGGCCGTCTTTCCGAGATTCGCGATCACCGCCCACACCGGCTCGGCATAAAATATGGAAAGCTCTTCATAGTGACTTGTGAGATAGTCGCGCAAGTTGTCACGTTGCCTGCGATCAGCAGCCCCGCACAAGAACATCACGTTGTTGAGCCGCCGAAAGCGGTACTTTTGCGACTTTGAGTGCAGATGCTCGACAAGACGGTCCCTAAAAGGGACGTAGCGGGGGTGATTGAGCCAGTACGCCATTCTCCTACTCGATGCTGCCCGCGCGAAGCGCGGGCTAGAAAGGCACGCAATATGTCCGGGCTGGCTAAACACCAGCCACAAGAGGTAATACCGAATCCCCCTTGAAGATGCTAGGAGAAATAGCGCACTCTGAGCCTCATTATTCCAAACGGCTCCAACACCGTCAAGGGAGTAGAACGGAAGTATATATTCCCTCTGTGCCAATGTAGATGAGACACCTTCCCTAACGTTAATTAGTGAGCAGGGCGGGAAGGAAGATAACCTGTGTTGGTGATTAAACCAGAAGAGGAGAAAGAATCGCGGGCAACGGAAGGAGCCCGTAGGGCGACTGGAGTTGGGCGCGATTCGGCCGATGGGAATGGTGCCGGTCCGGATCCGGAGGTCGCCGATAAGGCGACGCGTCGACGATTCAGCGCGGAGTATAAGCGCCGGATCGTACGAGATGCCGACCGGTGTACGAAGCCCGGTGAGGTGGGCGCGTTGTTACGCCGTGAAGGGGTGTACTCATCGAGCCTGAGCACCTGGCGTCGGCAACTCGATGCCGGGGAGTTGGCCGGGGTCGGATCGGTCAAACGTGGACCGAAGGCGCAGCCGATAGACCCGCGGGATAAGCGGATTGCGGAGTTGGAACGGGAGACTCGGCGTCTGGAGGCGAGACTCGAGCAAGCCGAGACGATAATCGCCATCCAAAAAAAAGTTGCGACGCTATTAGGAATTCCGCTGAATTCGATCCAGGACAAGGAGAACGGTTGATGGAAGCGGCCCAGACCCACTCTGCCGAGTTGGGCGCCGCACCCGCATGCCGGGCCTTTGGAGTTCCCCGTGCATCGTTCTATCGTCACCGGCAACGGAGAGCCGAACCCGCCCCAGACCCGATCCGTCGGCGATCGCATCGAGCTCTGAGTGAGGTGGAGCGCCAAGAGGTCCTCGACCTGCTGCATGGCGATCGCTTCGTGGACCAGGCGCCGGCTCAGGTCGCCGCCGCCCTGCTGGACGAGGACCGCTATCTGTGTTCCCCACGAACGATGTATCGGATCCTGGAAGCGAATCGGGAAGTTCGCGAACGAAGGAACCAGCGACGCCATCCCGCCTATACCAAGCCGGAGCTGTTGGCTACGGCTCCGAATCAAGTTTGGAGTTGGGATATCACGAAGTTGAAGGGACCCCAAAAGTGGACCTACTTCTACCTGTACGTGATCCTGGACATCTTCAGCCGCCAAGTCGTGGGCTGGATGGTCGCCGATTGCGAATCGGCGAATCTGGCCAAAAAGTTGATCCAGGAAGCCTGCGACAAGCAACAGATTGATCGTGATCAACTCATACTCCACTCCGATCGTGGATCGTCGATGAAGTCCAAGGCGGTGGCGCTGCTGTTGGCCGATCTGGGAGTGACGAAGTCTCACTCCCGACCGTATGTATCGGACGACAATCCATTCTCGGAAGCGCAGTTCAAGACGCTCAAGTACCGGCCAGGCTTCCCGGACCGTTTCGGTTGTAGCCAGGACGCCAAGGCGTTCTGCAGGGACTTCTTCCACTGGTACAACAATGTCCACTACCATTCGGGACTGAACTGGTTGACACCGGCCATGGTTCACCACGCCCGTACCGACGTCGTCATCCAAAAACGGCAGCATGCCATGGATTGTGCGCGGCAACGCCACCCAGAACGTTTCGTCAACGTACCCAGAACGATCCCAGGGCCGCCCGACAAGGTGTGGATCAATCCACCCGTAGAATCGCAGGCGGTAGCTTAATTGTTGAACTCAGGTGTCTCAAACTTGTTGACATAGCGTTTTCCAATAAGAACATGAGCCTGGACAGAGGGGCTTGGTGGTGAGCCTTCGTCCCGGTCGGGGCTTGTTGTAGGGGGCCTATTTTAGCTGTTGCGAGAATGCTGTACAAGCTCAACCCTTGAGGGTGTCCCCATTCTTCAGACAGGAGATTCCCGATCTGAAGGTGGATCGCTGCGGCCTGAAAACAGGTTGATGGCGATGCGTTCCCGCCGTCGGGCCTGTGGGAAATGCGGCGAAGCCGAGCGGCTTGTGGGAAACCGCGTTGTTTGCGGATTTCCATAGACGCGTCATTTTCCACAGGCCCCCTGACGCGCGTGCGCCGGCCCGAAGGACTGGTCCACCACTGCACCGCTTGGCGCGCGGGCCCGACTCGTCGGCCAAAGCCCGCGTCGCGGCCGTTCGAAAGCCCGATCATGCCGCCTCCGGGGTAGACTGGCCGATGGCGCGGAACAGCGCGTCGCGGGCGCGGTTCGCCTGTCGGTTCGCCTCGAGGTCGGTCATGGCGTGGGCCCGCTGGTCCAGGGCGTCGAAGGTCACGCCGGGGCGCAGGCGCTGCTCAGCGCCGGGCAGCGACTTCAGCTTCTCGTACGGGGTCATGACATCCTGGCGGCGGTAGTATCGGCGCGCCTTCCCCTTGGCATCGCGCCGCTCGCAGGCGAACAGGCACGGCCGGTGGAAGTTCAGGTACGGCGTCAGCACGTTTTGGGTGAAAGCGTTGACCGGGGCGGCGAAGCGTTGCGGGATGTGGTCGTGACCCAGCCACTTGCGGACCACCCAGGCGTTCTTGCCCTCCACCAGCGCGTTGTCGCCCGACCGCCTGGCGCGTGACTTGGTGAACTGGCGGACATGCAGTTTGTTCAGTAATTCAGCAACTTGGCGATTGATGTATTCCGAGCCATTGTCGGAATGGAAGCCCACCACGACGAACGGCAGTTCCACCAGCAGGGCTTGCAGCACCGGGATCAAGAACGCCTCGGAGATCCTCGCCACCGCGCCGATGTGCTCGAACTGGGTGACCTCGTCCACCAAATTGATCGCGTAGAGGCCTTTCTCGCCCTCCCGGTCGCCCTGATGGACCGTGTCCACGCGCACGAAACCGGGCCGGCCTTGCGGCTCCGGCCGCTGGCGCGCGCCGATCCGCGTGGCCGTCGGCTTGGTGTGTTGCCACACGGTGCGCTTGGCGCGGTAGGTCTTGGAATCTCGCAAGTTGTACAGATGCGCGCTCGACAGGTACGCCAAGCGCTCGAACCGCCGGTCGCCGAACACCTCCAGGGCGCGCCGCATCACCGCGCAGGTGGCCGGGCCGCACATCTGGTTGCCGATCGCGTCCACTTCGGCCAGCAGACGAATATCCGCAGCGGTGTAGACCCGCGCGAAGGGCCGTCCGCTGTTGCCGCCGCGACGGTCCACCACGCGCCCCGTCGCGCGGTACTGGCCGATCAGCCGGCTCACCTGCGCACGGGACAGCCCCGTCGTCTTGCCAAGGTATTCGCGCACCGCCCCCTTGCCGATTCGCCCGAGCCGACCGTACCCGATCCCCACCAGCGTACGCCGGACGAACTCGTAGATCCCGTCCCGGTCTTCTGGGCGGTAGTCGACCGGATCGCTGCCTTCCAGAAAAGCATTGATCTGATCGACGGTGCGGAGGCGTTCGGTCTGTAGTGTCACGATCATTCTCCGATGATCGCCCAGACCGGGCCTTCAGGCTCATGTAGCGTTGGAAACGCTGACCTCGTTCAGGCTCATGTAGCGTTGGACAACACTGACATTCACCGCCCGTGGGGGATACCATGACGATGAGAGCGTGCTTTGAACCAAAATACGCCATAACCCAGACTTCGACTGTCCAAACAACCAGAACCACTTCAGTGTCCTTGGTCGTTACCGGGAAGATATTATGAAAGTTATCGAGTATGCGGACCGCTTCGCACGAACCTCAATTGATTTTTGGCGACTCCGCCCACGAGACTTCGTTGCCGCGACCGCTGCGACTACTCGATCCGCCGACGGGTACTTGTCGCCGTACGAATTCCTAGCGGTTTTTTGGGTAATTGGAACGGGAATTTACGCTGTAACCATAACTTTGGTTTTTTCGGCCGCGTTTGGTAGGGACATCGAGCTCTCCGAATTATGGGTGGGAGCGGCCGCCTTTCGAACACTCGCCCTAGTCGTGTTTTTAGTTGTCGTGAACGCTGTCTACGTTCGTGCGATTTCAAGGTTCTGGCCTGTTCGGGGTCGTGCGAAGTTTACAGATATATTGGAGTATCAGATTTACGCACTGGCGATGGTCTTACCGATCATGGTGATTGACTTACTCGTTTTGCCACTGCTGGTGTGGCTCATTGCGGAAGAAATCGTGTCAGCGTGGAGCTTGTTGCTTTATGTCGCCGCGGCTTTCGGTTTCGGTTTTGTCGTTCAAATAGTGAAAGATATTCCGGGGGTGGCAGCCGTTAATGGAGTCTCGACGGCCCGTATGTGGGGCGGTCTTTTGTTCTGGCCCTTTATTGTCGTGATGGTGGGCGAATTGATATTGGTTCTCGTGATCGTCACGATCAATAATATTTGACGGCACTTCTTTGCAGACTAGCGGGTGACGGTTCTCCGTTTACCCCTTTGGTAGACCATTCAGACCTGGAAAACAACCTTGTCCACAGGCTCTCCGGACTCTGAGCGCGTAGTGATCCACAATCCACTGCACTCGTTCCCGCCGACTCACCGGCTTTAAGGCTTTTTTGACGACATGGGTCAGTATCTGCCAAATCTGGTCGGTACGTTGCGATGGCGAAGCTTGAGTAAGCCAGCCGAACGTTTTCATCCACCCAATGACCTGCTCGGCGAGATTCCGTTTCCGCTGACTGACGTGATAGCCCTCCCGCCTTCAGCCAGCGTCAGCCAGCAGTTCGGACCGAAGCGTTTCCAGTTTCTCGAAGATCCCCTCGATGACGTTTCCCTGTCCGGCGAACAACGCCTCGGGACCGCTGGCGTGCACGCTGTTAAACGGCGCCTCGTAGAGCGCGGATGGCGCCATGACACCCCGCGCAGTGAGTTGGTCGATCACCATCTCGATGAAACGGATCTGCGGCGTGGTCAGGCTTCGGTTGGAGAGGAACTCCGAGAAGGCCTCCTGCGCGGCAGCGCGGTCCATCCCCACCAGGCGCCGCACGAAATGGGCCAAGGAGGGGGCGTCGCTGCGGGCCAGGAGGCGCGTCAACAGCGTCTGGCCGTCATCCTCGCCGATCTCGGCCAGCGCCTGCTCGAGCCCCCGCAGGTCGGTGGCCGTGAGCGGCTGGTTGGTTCGGAGACGATGGATCACGATGTGGTCGAGATGTTTCTTCAGATACTCCTTCACCTTTTTCTCGTACTGGACCCCAGTCATCTTGGGCAGGTCGACTCCAGCGCCCTCGCGCACGGCCGTAATCTCGTCGCGGAAGTCGGTGTAGACGATCATGCGCGTCTTCTTGTCCAGGAAGGCTATCAGGCCACGCAGGCGAAGGCGCAGTTCCTCAAGACCGTCCAAGCCGATGCCTTCCCAGAAGGTGCGCTCCTGCACCGAGGCCAGGTAAGCGAGTTGGGCCTTCACCGCGGGAATCGTGCTCTTTTCTTCGAGCAGCCCAGCGATTTCCACCACCCGCCGGCGCTGCAATTCCAACGTGCCCATGTCACCCTCGGCGAGGGCCAGTTGCATCTTCAGTGCCGTGAGATCGAACAGGCGTGACTCGATGTCGTCGGTCTCGATCTCGCTGGGCAGCCCGGCCACCTCGGTCTGCAGGACCTCGACGTCGGACGCGGTGAGCCGCTCCCATGACTCCCGCTGCTGGAAACGCTCTACCGCCTCAAGCTGCATCCGCACCATGAGGTTCTCCCAATTCATCGCCTCCACTTCTCGATGAAGTTCCGTCGTCAACGCGCCGGCCAGCGAGGCTTCCGGATCCAGGTCCGGCGTCGCCTGGACGTGGGTCAGCAACTGCACCCGCGACCGAAAGAGCTGGGCACGGAGGGAAACGCCGCCACTGACCTCGATCCCCTCCGGGTTCTCGCGGAAAAAGTCGAAGTTGAAGCAGAAGTCGAAAACACGGAAGTCTTGCTTGTCGACCTCGGGTCCGAACAGATCGGGGCATAATCGCGTGCCGCGCCCGATCATCTGCCAGAACTTGATGCGCGAGTAGACCGGCTTGAAGAAGACCAGGTTGGCCACCCCGGGCACGTCGATGCCGGTATCGAGCATGTCCACGGAGATCGCGATGTGCGGCGCTTTGTCCTTCCGCGCAAAGTCGTCGAGCAGGCTCTGCGGATACGTGGCGTAGTGATCGATGATGCGGGCGAAGTGCCCGGCGTGCCGCGGGTAGTGGTGGTTGAACCGCTCTTCGATGAACGTCGCATGCTGGTGATTGCGCGCGAAGATGATCGTCTTGGCCAGTCGGTCGCCACCGTCGACGGTGTGGCCGTGCTCCATGAGATGTTGCAGCACTTTGTCGACCGTGTCGTTGTTGAAGAGCCAGTTGTTGATGGCGGAGGCGTTGACCCGTTCCGGCAGCCCGCCACCGTCCGCGCCATCGCCCCAGTCGAGGCTTTCCCACTGTGCCTGCTCTTCCTCGCTGAGCGAGTCGTAGTCGATTCCTTCGCGCGGAAACCGGAGATCCACCTGCTGCACCTTCGGCGGTACGAGAAAGCCGTCCGCCACCGCGGTCGCCAGTTCGTACACGTCGGTGGGCAAGCCCGGCTCCAGGTCGAAGAGTTCGTAGGTGTTTCGGTCGACCTGATCCCGAGGCGTGGCGGTCAGGCCGACCAACAGCGAGTCGAAGTACCGAAAGATGGCCCTGTATTTCTGATACACCGAGCGGTGCGCCTCATCGATGATCACGAGATCGAAATGCCCGATCCCGAAGCGGGCCTCGGTGCCCGTCGTCTCGTCGATCAGTCCCATCATCGTCGGATAGGTGCAGACATAGACCCGGCCCGCCTTGTCCTTCTCGGTCACGAGGTTCACCGGGCTCGACTCTGGCAGGTGGGCCTTGAACGCCCCCACCGCCTGATTCACCAGCGACACCCGGTCCGCCAGAAACAGCGCCCGCTTCACCCATCCCGCCCGCTGCAACAGGTCGACCAGCGCGATCGCCACGCGGGTCTTGCCGCTGCCGGTCGCCATCACCAGCAGCGCCTTGCGCCGCGCCTGTCCGAACTGCTCACCGATACTGCCGATGGCCCGCTTCTGGTAGTACCGCTCGACGATGCGATCCTTCACCTGAGCGACATCCAGCGCAGATCGTTGGGCTCGGCGATGGATCAGGGATGCCAGCTCGTCATTCTTGTAGAACCCGGCGACGTTACGGGGGGGATAGGCGAGGTCGTCCCACAGGCGGGTCTTGTAGCCGTTGGTGTAGAAGATGACCGGACGCTGGCCGTGCATCGCCTCCAGGCAGTCGGCATAGAGCTTCGCTTGCTGCTGCCCGACTTCCGCATCGACGGTGGTCTTCTTCGCCTCCACAACCGCCAGCGGCTTGCCGTCGTCTCCCCAGAGGACGTAGTCGGCATAGCCGACGCCCGACTCGTTCGGCATGCCGATGACTTTGTATTCACGGTCCTGTTCCCGGTCCAGAGGCCAACCGGCGCGCTCCAGATCGAGATCGATGATGAGCTTGCGGGTCTTGTCCTCGTTCCAGTCGTGGGTCTCCGGGACACCCTCGTTCTCCGCCTTGATGGCCGCGAGGCGTTCACGCAACGCTTCCAGTTCGCTCTCGATCTCTTTGCGAGCCTCCGCCGCCGCATCCCGCTGGGCCTTCAGGGCCTCCAACTCCTGGACGCTGGCCGGGGTGGTTGCCGGTTCCACTTTCGGGACGAGAGATTCGTCGAAGGTCTTGCCCTGTAGGCTCTCCGCGCCCTTACGCAGGTAGGTCCGGCCCGTCCAGTAGAGGACGTGACAAAGCTCCCGCACGACATCCAGCGCCTTCTCCGGTGTTGGCGACTTGTTGCCGTGGACCGCCACGTTGCCCGCCTGCCGGATGTATTCGGCCTTCTGCCAAACGGCCTCGGGCACGAGTTCGCGAAAGGCAGGGTCGCTGATGTAACCGTCCAGGTTCGTGACCTTCGGTGGCTTCAGAGCCTTTTCGACCTTGTAGACACGCTTGAGCAGGTGCTCCAGCGCGTGCCGGGCATGGAAGCATGACGCCCGTGGATCGCCGAAGACGTGCCGCTCCGCGAAACTCGCACTCTCCGCTGCGTGCGGAAACTCCTGTTTCAGGAACGCGAAGTTCTCAGAGACTTCCATAGCGGCTCAGAGGTCTCCGCGGAAGGCGCGGGATTGCAGCGCGGCGAAGAGGGTGTCGAGTTCGGCCAGGTGGGCGCGCTGACTGGCTTTCTGTTGTTCAACGGATTTGACGATGGCCGCGAAGCGGTGTTGGAGGTCGAGAGGGGGTAGCGGCACAACCAGTGACTTGAGTCTAGTCGTGTTCAAGAACGAGTAAGACTTGTCATCACCAGATGCTCTCAGACCAGGTAGTCGCTCGCCGCAAAAGGTGTAGAGGCACGTGAAGTAAACAGGCAACATCGCACCGGGATTAAGGGTCAATCGAATCAGGTTCGAACCAATAATGGACTGCTCGACTGTCGGCACAGCCACGCACATTCGGCCAACGGTGCCCGCGCGTGAAATCAGAATATCGCCGGGTTCAACTGAATATCGACGCAATTGAGCGAACTTCGCTGGGGTTATGAAGAGGCTTCGTTCATGAATGAACTGATTCGGCTTGACATTGTCGATGCCCCAAACCGGGATACCGTCTTCAACATACTCATGTTTCTTAAGCGCGCTGCCAAATGGTCCGCAGCAGGTTCCAGCGCGTGTCTCGCTGAAGTAATCCTCTAGTCGGTCGACGTGCCACCCCATCGGATTTACGACGGGGTCGCCGAACATGTCGAGGAAGGTGGATTGGAGGAGGGTGTCGAGCTGGGCGAGGGCCTCGCGGCGCTTGGCCCGCAAGGCGTCCGCCGCATCCAGAATCCCCGCAATCCGCCTCTGCTCGTCGAGGGGCGGGAGGGGAACGGACAAACGCTCGAGTTCGCTCTTTCGAAGCGCCGGAACCGTTGTCGCCGATGCCAGTCCATAGAAATCCACCGTTCTCAGAAAGTGATAAAGATAGCGGCTCTCGACTCTTCTAGTCGGAATAGCTGCCATTGCGTTGTTGTCGACGAGTAGTGCGCAACCTGCAATCACTCGATGGTTTTGACGAATCGCCTCGCCGATCTTGGCGAACAACACGCTACCAAGGGGGATTGGTCGCGCCCTTAGGCGGGCAAGGTCGCCTTCATCAATGTAATGATCTGCCGCGCTGATCACCGCCTCGCCAGATCTGCCAACGCGCGAAATGTCGCCCACCTTGGCAACGGGATAGTCCCCGGACGATCTTCCTTGAAGATCCACTGGAAAGCCGACCCCGGCTTGCAAGTGTGCAATCTCTCCGAGTTGAGCTAGAGCAATAACGCTCACTTCAACATCCCCTCCAGCTCCTCACGCCCCTTCGCGATGTCCTTCTCCAAAGCCGCTAGCCGTCCGAGGATCACTTTCGGTGGGTCGTATTCCACCGCCTCGTACGCCACCTCCTTGTAGCGGTTGATGGACAGGTCGTAGTCGTTGCCCGCAATCTCGGCCTTCGGAACCAGGAAACTCTGGTCGGTGCGGATGCGCTTCGCCTCGGCCTTTCGATCCTGCCAGCGGGCGAGGATGTCCGCCAGGTCGCTCTTGCCTGGCTGTGGGGTGCGCTTGTCGTCGAGCGAGTAGCCGTCCGCCTGCATATCGTAGAACCACACGTGGTCGGTACCGCCGGAGTTGGTCTTGGTGAACAGCAGGATGGCGGTGGAAACCCCGGCGTAGGGTTTGAAGACGCCAGAGGGCATTGAGACGATGGCGTCGAGCTTCTGCTCCTCGACCAGGATCGTGCGCAGGGTCCTGTGCGCCTTGCTCGATCCGAAGAGCACGCCGTCGGGCACGATGACGGCGGCGCGACCGCCGGGCTGGAGCAGGCGGAGGAAGAGCGCAAGGAACAGCAACTCGGTCTTCTTTGTCTTGACGATCTGCTGCAAATCCTTGGCGGTGGACTCGTAGTCGAGGCTTCCCGCAAACGGCGGATTGGCGAGGACCAGTGAGTACTTCTCCGCGTCATCGTCGTCGGTCTGGGCCAGCGAGTCCTTGTAGCGGATGTCTGGGTTCTCCACGCCGTGCAGCAGCATGTTCATGCTGCCGATGCGCAGCATGGTGTTGTCGAAGTCGTAGCCGTGGAACGTGCCCTCGCTAAAGTGGCGGCGCGCCGCGGCGTCCTTGTAGATGGTGTCGCTGTGGTGCTCCACCAGGTGCTCAGACGCGGCAACCAAGAAGCCCGCCGTGCCGCAGGCCGGGTCGCAGATCACGTCCTTGGGCGTGGGGGCGGTCATGTCCACCATCAAACGGATGATGTGGCGCGGCGTGCGGAACTGACCGTTCTGTCCGGCGGTGGCAATCTTGCCGAGCATGTACTCGTAGAGGTCGCCCTTGGTGTCGCTGTCGGCCATGTCGATGCCGTCGAGTTGGTCGACCACGTTGGCCAGCACACGGGCCGTGGGCATCATGAACAGGGCATCCTTCATATGGTGGCTGTACGTCGAGCCCCCCTCGCCGTCGGCCTCGCCCTTTTTCCCGAGCGACTTGATAAAGGGAAACACCCCGTCTCGCACCGTCTCGAACAGCTGCTCGGGGGCGGCGTCCTTGAAACGCGACCAGCGCAACCTGTTCTGGTCGGCGGCGAAGATCGGCGCCTGGATGGGTGTGCCGGTGCGAGCGGCCTTGCGCTCCTTCAGGGTGTGTAGTTCGTCGAGCCGCTTGATGAAGAGCAAATAGGTGAGCTGCTCGATGACCGAGAGCGGATTCGAAATGCCGCCAGACCACATGGTGTCCCAGATCTTGTCGACCCTGGACTTGAGTTCACCCGTAATCATGATTTCGTCTCCCCCGGTCTCCATTGAGTCATCGAACATACGCCACCGATCCGGCCAAGCACAACTCCGGGAAGTAACGGCGGGCCCGGCGGGCGGGGTGACGATCCCTTGCCAGGCCAAACCCTTATTGCCGGAGTCCGTGCGGCGCTACCATCACAGCCAAAGCACGGGGGCCGGATAGCGTGCGATCAAGGGGTCTGGCGTCACGATCGTCATGCCGCTGTCCAGCATCATCTATTTTTCCCGTCGGGAGTTTTAATTGTCGCTGATCATACAAACCATTAACCAGGGGGTCGGTCCCTTTTACGTTGTCAAAGCGAACGTCGGCTCGAAGTCAACCCGAACAGGTGCGCGGCCATATCGATCAGGGGGCTTGGACCAATTCGAGCTCAGGGATACCGGCGAATCCGTGGTCATGAGAGGCCAGGGGGCATTCCAGCATGATGGCTGTGGCCGCAATCCACGCGTCAGCCATGGGCATCTCCCGCCCGGCCGATCTCCGTTCGCTCCGCAAGCGGGCGCAGGTGTGCGTCAATTCGGGATTGGTCCAGACGGTTTCATCTTGGTCGAGATAACGCGCGAGTTCGCTTCGTCGCCGTTCGCCCCACCCGTTGGAATAAGCTCCGTACCACATTTCCTCAAGCGTCTGGAACGAGATGATCGCACGGCGACCTTGAATGCGTTCCAGATAGTACCGGGCTCGGTCGTCCCCGCTGAAAATGAAGGAAACGATGTTGGTATCGAGAACGATCAACCCGATGTTCCTATCGGTTTCACGTTGCGGCCTTCACGTATTGTTCCAACGAACGCGTCCACGTCGAACCGTTCGCTGGCGGTGACGAGTTTCTCGGGGTCGAAAATCTTCGGGTAGGGATTGTTCCGGAACGTCTCAACGTCGAAGGGTTTCCGCCAAGCGCCCTTCGGATTCCGCAAGTACTTCCTGGATGCGTAGTCCCCCAGGCTGAACCAGATGATGCCCGTCAAGAATTCGGCTTCCGGTTTGTCGAAAACGGATTCCGTCCAGTCGTAACCGGACCCGACCCGGTGCCCAGTGTTGATATCGAACTGGATTTTGAATCCGTCAGACAGAGACGAAAGCACGTGGAAATCGCCGGCTATGATTGGGTTGTTGAGCTCGATGACCGCGTAGTTTTCTCGCGGCTTTGACATTTGCTTCTGTGTCTTGATTTTTCGCAAGAGTTTCTGGCGGATCGACGCCATCGCGTCCTGAAGATGTGTTTTGACTTCGCACGCTTCTCCCGTGGGGAAGTCCGGATTGACGCTGAACACCTCAAGAAACATTCTGGACCCGTCGAGCCGCTCGACGATGACATCCGCCTCGGACTCAACCAGGTCTATCTTGCGGACCAATTGTTCGCGCACAGCGCGAATGTAATGGTGATAGACGATCACCTCCGCGAATATCGCGTCACAGTTCTTGAAGTCTTTCGTGTTTTTTCGAAACCGCTTCGCGAATGATTTCGCATGTTGTTCGTTGTATTCGCGGATCTCCGTCAGTGCATTCAGCAGCGTGAGGTAATTTCGACAGGGGCGGTAGCCTGCGGCCTGGTAGTACGCTTTCCGATATTTCCTGAAGTATTCGCATCCCAGCAGGTCTTCAATCGGAAAACGGCTTTCGGCACGGTCCACCGGATCGGAAAATTGTGGGTGCTGGTTCGTCATGGACACGCCCCATTCATGTCAACGGCTGGCGCGAATGTTGCCGGATGTCCAGCACGCGCTGCAGGTCGTTCTGGACTCGGACTCTTGCTACGGTACCAACATAACATGGCGGCCGGCCGCCGTGAGGCGCCGAACCGCTCAGACATGCCTGTAGGGCCCCGCGTCATGGCTGTACGGACGGACGAGGGAGCGCTCTTTATTGGCCCGCACGGCCTGTATTCGTTCAAACTTCCCTCTTCGTCGCGCCGGAGCGCGCCGGCGAGTTCGGGGTTGCCCTGACCGCGACGAATCGACCTCTCGATAAAACCCACTTTCGGCCTCAGTTGGACCAACCCGAGAACGCGGGCCAGCGCCGTGTAACCGAAGGCCAGAGTTGCGATGAACCGGCCGCTGATCAGCGACAATTAAAACTCCCGACCGTATTGCCTCATTTGAAAATGTTACCGAAATCCAGTCGGTTGCCTCATCACGAATGTTACCGAAAGACCATTCAAACTGGAGAGTCGACCACGTTGGCCAGCACACGGGCCGTGGGCATCATGAAGAGAGCATCCTTCATATGGTGGCTGTACGTCGAGCCCCCCTCGCCGTCGGCCTTGCCCTTCTGCCCGAGCGACTTGATAAAGGGGAACACCCCGTCTCGCACCGTCTCGAACAACTGCTCGGGGGCGGCGTCCTTGAAACGCGACCAGCGCAGCCCGTCCTGGTCGGCGGCGAAGATCGGCTCGTAGATGGGTGTGCCGGTGCGAGCGGCCTTGCGCTCCTTCAGGGTGTGTAGTTCGTCGAGCCGCTTGATGAAGAGCAGGTAGGTGAGCTGTTCGATGACCGAGAGCGGATTCGAAATGCCGCCAGACCACATGGTGTCCCAGATCCTGTCGACCCTGGACTTGAGTTCGCCCGTGATCATGATTTCGTCTCCTTCGGTCTCCATTGAGTCATCGAACATTCGCCACCGGCCCGGCCAGGCACAACTCCGGGAAGTAACGGCGGGCTCGGCGGTCGGGGTGACGATCCCCCGCCAGGCCAAACCATTATTGTCGGAGTCCGTACGGAGGCTACCATTACAGCCAGAGCACGGGGGCCGGATAGCGTGCGATCAACGGGTCTGGCGTCACGATCGTCAGGCCGCTGATCAGCGACAATTAAAACTCCCGGCGGTTCCGTAACGTTTTCAATGAGTCAACGCGATCACAAGAGAGAGCATTCGCGCTCGAGACGGCCGATAGCGTCGCGCTTCATTGTGCGAAAGCATATTCATTAATATACTTTCACACATGAGAACGACGATAGATGTCAATGATGAGTTACTACGGGCGGTCAAGGTTCATGCGGCGTTAGAACGCAAGACCCTTAAGGCAACGATCGAGCAGGCTCTTCGCGAGTTTCTGGCGGGCCCGACTCACGTCGTTGCCGACGCTCCGCCCATACCGGTGTTCCGTGGACACGGGGTGCAACCCGGCGTGGACTTGACGGACAACGCGGCGCTTGAGGCTATTATGAATGCAGAGTCCTGACGTCAATGTCCTGGTGAGCGCATTCCGCGAGGACGCAGTTCACCACGAACGCTGCCGAACGTGGCTGGTTGAAGCTTTATCGGGTCGGGATCGGGTCGGCCTGTTCGAACTCGTGCTCAGCGGTGTGCTCCGCGTATTGACGCATCCCCGAATATTTCACCCTCCCACGTCCGGCGAGGCGGCCATCGCCTTCGTCGATGCGTTGCTTGCTCAGTCCGCGAGCACGGCGGTGCGTCCCGGCACCGGTCATTGGCGTATTTTCAGAGATCTGTCTGAGACGCTCCAACTAACGGGCAATCGGATACCAGACGCCTATCATGCGGCCTTGGCGGTCGAACACGGCTGCGAATGGGTGACCTTGGACCGTGGTTTTTCAGCATACTCCGGGTTGCACGTGATCAACCTTCTGGATGACTGAGGAACGCGGACCCGCCGCTTCGATTTTCAAAAGTCACTGGAAATCCGAGAAGCGAAGCTTTGCCAGCGGCTATCGGATCGTAGCCACGAGACGTTTCTACCTTTAGAAGCATCACAAAGCGAAGACATCGACGCGCACATTCAACGGCTGCAGCAAGAAATCACCAAATGGCTGTGAAGGATAATTGATCTCCTCCCCGATCGGTGGGGAAACACATCTTCATCGCCATTGACCCCTCTTTGCGTATCCGCTTCTACAACGTCCTTACCACGACTAGTGAGCCCGCCACCGTCCGACCGCGCGTCGTTCGTGCCACACGCGTTCGTTGACAAGCCACGCGCCCACATCCGAGGGGGCCAGGGACGACGACTCTATCTCCCTGAGCTGGCTATTTATCAGGATTTCCAGGGCGCGAACGTCCTCGCGCTTGTCTACCCGTAGGCAAGTCTCAAAGTTGCGAAACAGCCCGCTGTTCGTAAAATTCAGGCTACCCAGAAACGCAACCTCCCGATCGATCACATACAGCTTCGCGTGAAGCAGCGGGCACTCGGTATCTGATTGGTAGTGTGATGGTAGGATTTTTGTGTCACTAAGCCTCCACGCGTACTTGTAGCGGTAGATACCGCGACGCCAATAGATGGCGAAGACAATCGCGGCCACTGGCAGCAGGAACCACCCCAGAGGCGCCCAAGGAGTCAGGCCGTTCAAGCCTATGGCCATGCCTGCCGCGCCGATTCCGCCCAACGCGGACCACAGAATTCCCCTCCTACGACGACTGACTGCCGCCTGATCGAGCGAACGTGTTTGCGATACGAGTTTCCTCGCGATCTTGTGTTTCCTGGCCTTAGCGGACACAAAATCCTCCATTATCACAAGCTCCACCACCACTCCCCGCTCGTGCAGCTCGAGCAGGCGGTCCACCTGATGCTCTCCCAGGTAAGGCGAGACGACGAGTACGCTCTCTCTTGCTTTCAACATTCGGTGATACAGCTCGGAGCCTGCACTGCTCCCGATACTCAATTCAGCCCAGAGAGGACCGCCAGCCCTTCGGAACCCGCCGCCTTGAGGTATCGGACTCCTACTGAATGGCGACTTGCCGCGAGACAGGCCCGGCCGGCGATTCCGCCGCGGTCTCACCCACAAACGACGAATGCGGTTGAGGATGAGAGCCACGATGGCAGCCCCCACGCAAAGGATGGCAATGATTTCCTCGCTCATAAATGTTCCTCTCCTGCCTTTCTCCATCCAGCACTTCAACCGTGCCGTCAAGAATCACCCACACAGCATTGAACGGGCACAAATGAGAGCGGCCGGAGCACTAACCCGAACGCTAGTTTGCCGTGAAGAAAGCTCGCAGACTTCGCGGTTTGTCTGACCGCTTTGCTTTTTACTCCTTCCCCCACCGACGGAGCGGCTTCCTCCCCTCACTCTCGAATTGGACCTAACCCGAGTTCCGCAACGCAGTGCCAAAACGCGGGTAAAGCATTGATTTTTGGTCGGCAGAAGTCGAAGGTCGGCACTACCTGGGGGCCGAAGTCGGGGCGCGCGAGGGAGGTCTTGTCGCGTGTACCGCCTGCGCTACCCCGTCTTCCACCGGTATTCCGTTGCTCTCCGTAACGTCTCCAGATTGCCGCGGATTCTGACCCGAAAATCGAGCGCGCTGACCTCCTCGATGTTGTCGCTGAACCAGCGGCCCGTGGATGATCTCAAGGCGCACCTCTATTCACCAAATTTGGTGAATAGTTAAATACAACGTTTTCGTTGACAACAATTTTGTTTTTTAAGGTGCGGCGGGTTGATGTCGCGGTGAGCGCCTCGCAACACGAGGGTGCGCATGGTTGAGTTAGTTGAGTTGGTTGAGTGGGTTGAGTCGGTTCAGTGGAGGCAGAATGCCGGGGAGCTCGTCGGCCGACAAGCCAATCGGCGGACAGAGACGATGGCGTCGAGTTTCTGCTGCTCGACCAGATTCGTGCGCAGGGTCCTGTGCGCCTTGTTCGATCCGAAGAGCACGCCGGTAGCTGCGTTGTCCGATACGGCGACCGTGCCGACGGTCACGCCGATGCGGATGAAGACACTGGCGATTATCAGGCAACGGAATAGATGCACAGGAGACGGTCTTGATTGCAACGCAATCGCCTTTTAGGCTTATTGCAAACAAGGAGATACGACAATGGCGAGTATCACGATCCGCCATCTCGACGACGACGTGAAGACCCGTCTTCGGGTTCGCGCATCCGCCAACGGTCGTTCGATGGAAGCGGAGGCGCGGGTCATCCTGCGCGAGGCGGTCGGCCGGGAAGCCGAACCTGAGAACCTGGCTAGTTTCATCCACGAATGCTTCGCGCCTTTCGGCGGCGTGGATCTCGAACTGCCACCACGGGAACCGATGCGCGAGCCTCCCGACGTCAGTTGAGGCTCGTCGATGTTCATCCTCGATACCAACGTCGTATCCGAGTTGATGCGTCGGGCGCCCCATCCCGCGATCGTGTCATGGGTCGCAGAACGACCGACATCGAACGTGTTTCTGACAGCGGTGACCGAGGCTGAGTTGCGCTTCGGTCTTGCGGTCATGCCGCCAGGCAAGCGCAGGGACGGCGTTCGGACGGGCCTCGAACGGATGATGGGAACAGGTTTCGAATCCGGTCTGTGCTCTACCGGTTTTCCTCCGCCTCGCGGAGCATCGCTTCGAATCCCGCCTCGACCCTCGCCACCAATTCCCTGAATCCTTCGGCGTCAAAGCAGGTCACGCACCTCGCATCGACGGGAAGGGCCGGGTCCAACTCCTGGGGTGGGTCCTGCGGGTGATTGTGGAGGAAAAGGTCGGGAGGTTCCATTTCCCTCAGCCTTTGAAGCGTTCTCTCGGTGTCGGCAACAACCGCCGGGTGCCTGGGATTGTCGAAAAGCTGCGCCCCGTTGTTGGGGATTTCACCGCCGCGGAAGGCGACCGAGTAAGAGTTCCCGTCTTCCTGGACGGTAGTCATCCACACGGTGGCCCCCTGTGTGTGGCCGCCCGTCCAGAGAGCGCTCAACGTCACCCCGCCCAGAGTGACCGTGTCGCCGTCCTCGATCACGCGGTCCACCGGAACGGGCTCAAAACTCCGGGCCCCGATAGCCGAGTTGTCCTGGCCGGATTCGAGTGCCACGGCATCGCCCCCAAGCGCGACAACCTGCGCACCGGTCACTCGCTTCATGGCCGCATGTCCCTCGACGTGGTCCCAGTGCGCGTGGCTCGAGATCATGATTTCGATGTCCTGCACGTTGAACCCGAGCGCCTCGACGTTCGAGACGATGAGATCGTGCATTTCCGCGCTGCCCGTGTCGTGGAGAATGTGGCCTTCCGGCGTGGTGATGAGATAGGCGCCAAACTCGCCACCCACAAAGTAGATGTTGCCAATGACGCGGAACGGCTCGACGGCTTCGCCCGCCCCCTGAATACGCTCCGCTGCACCATACGGCGACATCGACACCATCGCCGCGGTCAGCACAACCAACGCACATGTCAGACGCATAAGGCCTCCTTGGACGTATGTCTCAGCAGACTACCGACGAAGCATAAGCGCTCGATGGGAATCGAGTCCATCTGAATCGATTTCGCGTCGAAAAAGAGTCAATTCCGGTTAACGTGGCAGTGGCGTCCCGGACTCTATATTGCGCGGCGCATTGTAATCGACGATCTAGAAAGAGCCATCACGATGAACAGCGATTCCCGACTTAAACAAGCACACGAGAGTTCGTGACACGCCCAGAGCAGGCCGAAAAGCTACCACGAAACATCGGCCTTTGGGGCATCTGGCTGTTGACGGTCAATGGCCTGATTGGCGCCGGAATCTTCGGCCTTCCCAGCGGTGCGGCCAGCCTGGCAGGCGGGTACAGCCCCGCCGCGTTCTTGGTCTGTGCGCTGGTAATGCTGCCGGTCGTACTGTGCTTCGCAGAAGCGGGGTCCTATTTTCGAAGCACGGGTGGGCCGATTCGCTACGGTACTGAAGCCTTCGGCCCCTTTGTTGGCTTCCAGGCCGGCTGGCTCCTATACGTTTCTCGATTGGCCTCGCTCGCTGCGAACAGCGTGTTGCTGGTCGACAGCGTGGGCTTCTTCTGGGCGGGCGCCACCGCCGGTACAGGACGATTCGCCGCACTCGCCTCGATATGGTTCAGCCTGGTCTTTTTGAACGTGATCGGCTCGGTGAGAGCGATCCGTTCACTGGCGGTTCTGACAGCGGCCAAGTTGACCGCGCTCCTGTTGCTTGTAGGGATAGGAATTGCCTATTTCGGTCGCGATCTGTTGCCAAATGCCCAAACAGAAGTGCCTGCGGCCGGCGAGTTCGCAGCCGCGACCTTGCTGCTGATCTATGCATATGCCGGTTTCGAATCGGTGGGGATTCCGGCGGGAGAGACAAGGCGCCCTTCCCGCGACATACCCATCGCTCTATTGCTGGGTCTGGGAAGCGTGGCGCTCGTCTATGTGGCGATCCAGATGGTCAGCATCGCGGCGGTGCCGGACATCGCAGCTTCAACCTCGCCGCTGCTGGATGTCGCGAATGCTCTCATGGGTCCCGTGGGATCTTTCATTCTGATGTTAGGTGTCGTTGCTTCAGTGGGCGGCAACCTGTTGGGAGGGATGTTTGCAACTCCACGTTTGAGCTATGCAATCGCGCTGGACGGCAACTTGCCCAAGTGGTTCGGCGCCGTCCACCCCCGCTTCCTGACACCCGCGAACTCGACCGTGCTCTTTGGATCGCTCGCGTTTGTACTTGCAGTTTACGGTTCTTTCATTTGGTTAGCCGCGGCGGCCGTAGTTTCACGGCTTTTTGTATATGCCGTGATCTCGGTGTCGATTCCCAAGCTCAGGAAACAGCATGCCGATCGAGAGGGATTCGTCCTGCCGGGCGGGTACGCTGTTCCAGCGTTAGCGATTGCGGCATGCGCCTGGTTGATCCTGCAGGTCAGCCGCAACTCGTTATTGGCCGCGGCGCTTGCCATGGTGCTGGGTTCAGTTCTGTATGCGGTCGCGCGCCGCCGGAGTAGTTCGGGGTGAAAGCGCCGCCTGAGCGGGCAACGGTCCTGTTTCCACGGTCAGTTCGCGCTGGATGTCGAAGGAGACAACGTCCGTGTCGTAACGGGGTATCGTCCTGATCCCGCTGAATGGGAAACGGACCTGAAAACGAGGAGACTCGGAAAATGAAGTGCCGCGTTTGTGAAAGCCGACTCGAACCGACGACTACCGACCTCCCTTTTAAAATCACTGACCTCACGATCGTGATTCTGAAGCAGCTCCCCGTACTGCAGTGCGGTCGGTGCGTTGAGTATTCGATCGAAGACTCGGTGTTCGCAAGAGTCGAACAACTGTTGTCCAAAGCCGACACGTCGGCAGAGCTCCAGATCATTTCGTTCGCAGCTTGACGGGTATGCGGTGCCTCGCCTCCCTCCCGATTCACCCAGCTCCGTCGGGGATGAGGGAATCTTGCATTATTTCTCGCCGGCAACAATGTCGTCCCTACCCCGACCAGGCTTAAGGCAGCGCCCCGCGACGGAAATTGCCGGATGCCCGGCTCCCAACTCACCGATTTGCAGCATCCCTACCTGGCTCTATCACCTTGCTTCTATGAACTGCCTTCCGCGGCGGCCCGATCAAGTACTGTCTTCTGCAACGCCTTCATAAATCGATTCGCCATATTCCAATGATTAATCAATCCGAAGTCCCGCGTCTTATCCAGAGGCAACGTAGAAAGTGACCATTTTCTCAACACGCCTGTCCCATGTGCCTCCGCTGTCCTAATCGAATCCAGCCCCTCAATCAAATTCAGAAGGATTTCAATAAATGGCGATGGAAACGGGATATCTTCAATTGTCGATTCCGTCACCAAATTTGTCTTAATTCCACTCTGACTTCTCAAGTTGTCTAGTGTCTCGGCAAGACAGGTTCGAAAGTGTGGAGATAAATCCGTCCATGTGCGCGCAATTTTTTGGAATGCCTTCTTTCGGCTTTGCCCCTTGAAATACCGATCGTACTTCTCTTCATCGTACAACAAGATCAATAGACCAAGATACTTGTCCCAGAACGCACGACACCGGAATGCGAAAGAGTTAAGGCTATACAAAATATCCATTTTTCCGGAAAATTTGTGGAAATCATGCAATATCGAATCGACCTGCGGATGTTTCGGTGAGAACCTCTCGTTCCACATTCCAGCGGATGCCCTAACGTCTCTCCTCATGAACAAATACGTGAACTCCAGATCCACCACAGCATTGAATAGCCTTCCGTCCGCACCATGATTCTGGCTGTACGAAAATACCGTCGTCAGGTAATTCTTGGGGGCGATCAATCCACCACTGCGTGTTGTCGCTGAAGCGTATCGATTCAAGAGCGTTTCGAGACGCCTCGCTTCTTCTAGCGATTGGATACCAAATGTGGTGTTGTCCATAAGTGTTCGAATAATAGAGTACTTGTGCCGAACTGGGGTCTTACCTTGTGATTCACCAAACTCTTCAACAAGAGCCTTCTCCAACTCTTTTTCGATTGGGACTTCTTGCCACATATTGCACAAGGCCTCAGTTCAACATTCGCTCGCAAGGATTGATGTCGACTCAGCGTCGAGATTTCAACGCAGATGCGAGCTTGAACCAACGTGGGACTTAAGGAGAACGTGTGAAGTTCGTCGCGGAGTTCCTGGAAGCCGTTTGAACATTGGTTGCCGGTTCCCCCGCACCGCTCCTCTATTCTTTCTTAAGTGCAGCGATTTCATCGAGCCATCCGGCAAAATGTGGGCATTCTTCTTTCATCCTGTCGATCCCGACCGACTGCGCCGCAAGAGACCCCTGGATAACTTTTTTGTATTTCGGAACCGCCGCCAGGATACGTTTGGAAGGAGCGGTGTCCGGGCTGTCATCGATGTCCTCCGGAGTTTCGAAACCGTCACGGACTTGCTGAAATCCGGCCGCCAGGTCGGGACGGCTGATACCGTTTGCGAAAGCCGTAGGATCGCTGAAGAGCAGTGCTTCAAACTCATGCAACTGCAGGTAAGGGAGGAACCGTAGTTCAGCTTGGAGGCCTGGCACGGCATTACAGATATCGGCCTTTACTGCGTCCTCGATGTGCCGAACCGTTTCGACGTTCGTTAGATTTGCGGGAGCCGGAGTGCCTGGAAAGCTTTCTCCCAGACCGTAGAAGTCGAGCATCATCGAACAGTAGGCTGTTTGGTCTTGCTTGAGGTACAACACGACGTCCCGGCTCACACGCTGGTAGTTTGTGTTACCTCCCTTGTGACCTGGTCGCCCGATGATTATGGGATTGAGAAAGATCTCCTGGGCCCAGAAGGCCGGCGCGAGAACTTTCTTGACGAACGACTCCTCAGTCGCCCCTTCGACGACTACGCAGACGCGAATCACGAATCTGTTTGTCCCCCGTCGGGCGCGAACTCTGGTTGGTCCTCTAGGCGAGGTCTCCCGCCTAGTAGGTTCTTCTGCCAGAGGTCGCCGAGCGTGTATTCTTCGAGCCACTCGACGAGTTGAGCGGAGTCAAGGCGATGAAAGGTCGATTGGCCACTCTGACGGTCGACAACGACGATGTCTTCCGGCTCGAATTCGTTGAGCAGAGGGGCAGACTGCGTTGAAACGATCAATTGCTTCGAGACGTAGCTCCCGTAGTGCTCAGCCGCTTGTTGGCACAGGTTTCCTAACAGCGTCAGCGCATACGGGTGGAGCCCGAGCTCCGGCTCGTCGAACAGCATTGTCTGGGGGCGTACCGGTTGGAGCAGTGCAGTCGCCATGCAGATAAAGCGCAGCGTTCCGTCGGAGAGGTGGTGCGCCAGAAACGGATAATCTGAGCCCTTCTGCCGCCATTCGAGCTGAATCATGTCCGTGTTCGTCGGGACGGGGCGAAGATGAAAGTCGTCGAAAAACGGTGCTGCGAGGCGAACAACGTCTCGGATCTGTGTGTAGCTTCTAGGACTCGTCGTTTGGAGTTTGTATAGAAAGGGGCCCAGGTTTCCGCCGTCAGGGTGGAAGATCTCGTTGTCGTTGATTGCTCGCTGCCGACGGACCGCAGCGGTCAGGCTCGTATCGTGAAAATGATAGACGACCCACCGGGAGATCGCGTCAAAGACGTAGTGAGGGACGCCGTGAACAGCCCCGCTCTTGCCAGGGTCGTCTTTATGCTCCTTGAGTCTCGCCTCTGCATGTCCTGATCCAAGAGGGTCACGGATCGTACCGTAATTCCCTCGGAATACCGTCTTCTCCTCGGCAAAGACGAGACGATTGTCTGTAGTTGGGACGAGCGCGAATTCATACCCATTGTTTCCAAAATGGAGCTTGGCAACAAACCGCTCCGTCACCTTCGGTCCGAGATGCAAACACGCGTCGGCTCCCCCTTCGACCTGCGCGAGATCAATTTGGAGCCGCTGATCGATGAGGGCTCTCAGCAGGCGGAAGAACCCGACGAAGTTGCTCTTGCCTGCCCCGTTCGGGCCGATGAGGACGTTGAGCGACTTGAGTTCGAAGTCCTCCAGTTTCCGGATGGAACGATAGCCCTCGATCGTTAGCTTGTTGATGGTATCACCCATCGGGTACTCCTCCCGTTCGCGGCCGGGGCTCCCATACATTACACCTTTTCTCGTTTCGACGATGCATCGAGCGGAATGTCAATGGCGTGATGGACACGCTCGGGCTGAGCGGCGAAGGCGACTATGGCGGCGCGGACCACGCGAAACCCTGGCCCAACGCAGAATCGATAACCTTAAGACTGGAGTGGTACAACTTGACAACCGACTCTTAGAAAATCAGCGTTTTTTCCAAAGCCGCTGACCACGTACAATTCAGGCCGATGCACCTAATCGACACCAAACAACTCTTGTTGCGGCCATACATTCCAGAGGACTGGGAGCGAGTCCACCTCTACGCATCGATTCCAGAATTCTCTCAGTTCGACGTATGGGGACCGAACTCCATCGAAGACACCAAGAAATTCGTTGCAGAGTGCATCGCAAAGGCCGCTGAACGGCCGATTCAGAGATATTAACTGGCAGTTGTGTTGAAAGCACAGAACGCGTTGATCGGGGGTTGTACGCTGAAGCGGAACGTCACGGTCGACATCGAGGCCGGTATTGGATATGCCATAAATCCCGGATATCAGAGTAATGGCTACGCGACGGAAGCCGCGCTTGCTCTGATTCAATTCGCATTTGAGGGGCTCGCGCTTTCACGCGTGTATGCCGAGTGCGACACACGAAACGGGGCATCACGTCGAGTGATGGAGAAGGCCGGTATGCAATTGGTGGCCGTGCTTCGAAATCACCAGGAGATTAAGGGCGTGATGACGGACAGTTTTCGCTATGAAATACTTCGGGAACAGATTCGAGAGTAGCGAATTCGCGCTTCGTCAGAGTTCTGGGGCGGCGACGATGTGGAGGAGAGCGCGGGAGCCATCCTGCATCTCAGCCGCCGGCCGGCGGCGGCAAACCAAAAACACACCGACAACTATCTTTATCGTTATCCGGATTCCTGAAGCGACCGCCTCCGCCACCGGCCGCCCCTCCTGTTCCGGTTGAATCGATGCCTGGGGCGGGAATCGAACCCGCACGTCCGGTTAGGGACTCCGGATTTTAAGTCCGGTGCGTCTGCCAGTTCCGCCACCCAGGCTCATTGGATGCCGTCCGGAGGGGACCTTTCGATGGTATCACCGTCGCGTGCGGGCTCGCGCCATCGGCGGCTGCCTCCTGCCAACATCGTGCTAACATCACTCGCTCATGACCGCGCCCGAATCGAAGCCGCTCCACTTCACCCATGACCTGAAACTTCACGACGAAGCCAGGGCTCTGATCGATTTCGATATCGACTCCATCCGTCTCATGGTGGCCGCACATCGAGATTCCGAACCGTCGGTCTGGATCGTGGCGCCCGAAGGTTACGAAAAAGACGGGCACGCACTGCGCGACAACGAAACGATCCGGCTTATCGCCTATGCCGCCGAGTCGGGCATGGTCTACGCGACCGATGGCTGCAACTCGTGCTGGCACACTCCGGGCGTTCGGATAGAAACGGCAACGCCTCGAGAGCTTGAATCGTTGTCGACGCAGGCACAACTGCCTCCGGCCATGCTTCGAGTACTCGCCGGATTGCTCTCGGGAACCGAACCGCTGTAAATCGAATAATCTGAAGATTCGGAATCCGCACTGGTCCCAAGACCTCAGCGGCTGCGTTCGACGCCCACACGTTCGCAGTAATCCGCAATCGCACACCTGGAGCAGAAGGGACTGACCGGTTTGCAGAGGTTCTGCCCATAGGCCACCAGAACGTCGTTCAGGACGATCCAGTAACGGCGCGGAAGTTTTTCGCGCAGGGCCATCTCGGTTTCATCGGGGTTTTTCGTGGACACGTAACCCAGGCGATTCGATATGCGATGAACATGGATGTCCACGGCAATTCCGGGCTTGTTGAACGCCAGAGTCACAACGATATTCGCGGTCTTGCGGCCGACTCCGTGTAACTTCAGCAGTTCTTCCAGCGTGTCGGGGACCTTTCCGCCGAACTTCTCGATCAAGTCCGTTGCGATCTTTCGGATCGTCTTCGTCTTCACCCGATAGAACGATACCGGGTAGATAAGCTCTTCGAGCCGCGTGGTCTGGATCTCGAGAATCCGCTCCGGAGTATCGGCAACGCTGAACAGGCGCCGGCTGGCCGCCATCGTCGTGCGGTCCTGGGTGCGCAGACTCAGAATGCATGAAATCAGCGTGGTGAACGGACTGTCGGTGTAGTGCCCTATAGCGGGTACCGCCCACCGGCGCGCTTCCTGGCGGAGGATGCGGACTATGCGATGGATGTCCTGGTCTTGCATCTTCGATCGGGCGACCGGTTTGCCGGGGTTACACGAGTCAGACGCCGCAGATACAGCGAGTATGAGACCTGTCCATGACTACCGCGCTCAAGGGCAACCTAACCCGCCTTTCTCTGCTCCGGTACAAGAACCTATCCAGGTAACGGGTCGCCTGGACCCAGTGTTGGTGTATTGCGGTGGCGGGTGCGCGGACCGGACGGAGGTTACTCTCCCGGTTTGGGACGGTCCGCACGACGGTCAGTAAGCTTCGTCAACCCACCGACTGTTCGCTGCCCGGATCGGGATGTGTCGGAATAAGCTTGGCGGCTTCGTCGGCGGTATCGATTCCGAGTTTCTTCCGACCTTCCGGTGAAATCCGATGGGCCGTCCACTGGGGTACCCATACGATTTCAACTTTCGGCGCAGGGAATCCCGCCTCTTCAAGCTTGCCTCGGATGTCCATCTGGATGGTTTCGCTCGACGGGCAACCCGGCGCCGTGAGAGACATCTTGACCTTCGTTTCATCCTTCTCGGCGGCAACTTCGTAAACCAGGCCGAGATCGACGATGTTCAGCGGAATCTCCGGGTCGTAGCACTCACTAAGGACCGCCATGACCAGATCGGACTTGCTCAATCGAGCCAGAGCAGGGTCACGCGGCTTTTCGAGCAGTTCACCGACCTTCGAGTCTTCCGGAGGAGTGGGAGGACGGTACGTCAGGTCGACGTCCGGTTCAGGCGCGGCGTCCACCAAGGTCACGCGCGCCTGCTTCCGGTTGGCGTAGAAAAAACCAATTACAAGGATTACCGGTATTACGAGCAGGAGATAGAGCAAACTTCCTCCAATCCAATACGACTGTGTTACAGGATCGTTCGAGGATTGTCAAATCTCGTATCCGACTCGCATCGGACCGGAGTGCGCCTCCAAGACTCCGATTCCGGTACGTACGAATCCGCTCGAAATCGATGCGGGGGCCCTTCCAACTCGAACTCCGCAATTGAAAGTTTCCATGACGGTGCGTTCGGTCCGTCGGCAAGTTTGCTATAATTCCACATTACGCCAATCCGATGAGTCGCACCGTTCGAGAAGCAAAAGGAGAACCCCATGTCGATTTCCCTGACAAAGACTGCTGAAATCAAGGTTAAGGAGATTCTCTCCGACCAGGCGGACAGTTACGCCGGTCTGAGAATCCAGGTCGTCGGTGGCGGTTGTTCCGGCTTTTCCTATCGAATGGGTTTTGACAAGACCTATAGCGAAGACAAGGATCAGATTTTCGAATTCGACGGCCTGAAGGTGTTTATCGACCGATCGAGCCTGCTGCACATCGAAGGCGCCGAAGTCGATTACGTCGAAGGTCTCCATGGCGCCGGATTCAAATTCAACAACCCCAACGCAACCGGAACGTGCGGTTGTGGGGAATCCTTCAGCACATAACGAGTCACCGGCGCGGTCATCGCCATCGTTTGGCACGAACCGCCCCCTGATTTCGTCCCAACCGTGGACTCAGAGCCCCGCTCTTACGCGGGGCTCTGGCATTTCCGGGCCGGTAAACGATCTTGCTTTCGAACCCCGATCAAGCAATCATTCACTATCTTGTTCGCGATCTGCGACGAGCGAACCGAAGCGAAGGAACCGGTAGGGCTCGCAGGTCGCGTTCATCTCCAGGGGAGCCGATCCCCGGTCCGGAGATTCAAGGAGACCGGGACCGGCTGAGAGGACCCTTTCCCGAGTGTGGGCTCGGGGCGGGTCGACCCTCATCACCTGATTCGGGTAATACCGACGGAGGGACTACACCATGAGTACTGCAAAACCTTTACCGAACGATTCGATTAACCCTGAAGACACATTCGTGAACAGTCGGCGCGTTTACGCGCAAGGCCGGATTCACAAGGACCTTCAAGTTCCTTTCCGGCGGATCGATCTGGCCGATACCGCGCTTGCCGACGGCGCCAAGCAACCGAACGCGTCGATTCGTGTGTACGATACGCGCGGGCCATTGGGCGATCCGGATATCCACTGCGATGTCCGCAACGGCTTGCCTCCCGTCCGTCTGGACTGGATTCTGGGCCGCAACGATACCGAGGAATACGGCGGGCGGACGGTACAACCCCTGGACGACGGGTATTTGAGCGACAAGCATCGCAAGGCCGCTGAAGCTACCCAGAGCGTCACGCGCCTGGAATTGTACCCGGGTTTAAAGCGCAGACCCCGCCGCGCGGTCTCGGGCGGCGCCGTGACACAGATGCACTACGCTCGCCAGGGTATCGTCACCCCCGAGATGGAATACGTGGCGATTCGCGAAAACATGGGCCGCGAGGCGGCGTCAGCAGCGAGCCTTGGCCCCAGGTCCGGTATGGACTTCCAGCATCGCGGCGAGTCGTTCGGTGCGGCGATTCCCGCCCGCATCACTCCCGAATTCGTGCGTGACGAAATCGCACGCGGCCGCGCCATCATCCCCCTGAACGTCAACCACCCGGAGGCTGAACCGATGATTATCGGCCGAAACTTCCTGGTGAAGATCAATTCCAATATCGGAAACAGTGCAGTGGCCAGTTCCATCGACGAGGAAGTCGAAAAGATGCAGTGGTCCATCACCTGGGGTGCTGACACCGTCATGGATTTGTCGACGGGGCGCAACATTCACGCGACCCGCGAATGGATCCTCCGAAACTCGCCGGTCCCGATCGGAACGGTTCCGATTTATCAGGCGTTGGAAAAGGTCAACGGCCGCCCCGAAGAACTGACTTGGGAGATTTACCGCGATACGTTGCTCGAGCAGGCCGAGCAGGGTGTGGACTACTTCACAATCCATGCCGGCGTTCTGCTGCGGTACATCCCATGGACCGCCGGGAGGATGACGGGGATTGTCAGTCGCGGCGGTTCGATCCTGGCAAAGTGGTGTCTCGCCCACCACAAGGAAAATTTCCTCTATACGAATTTCGAGGAAATCTGCGAGATCATGCGCGCCTACGATGTTTCGTTCAGTCTTGGGGACGGTCTGCGTCCGGGTTCAATCGCCGATGCCAACGACGATGCGCAACTCGGAGAACTGAAGACTCTCGGTGAACTTACCGACATCGCGTGGAAGCATGACTGCCAGGTCATGATCGAAGGTCCCGGTCATGTGCCGATGCACATGATCAAGGAAAATATGGACCTGCAACTGGAATACACGAAAGAAGCGCCGTTCTATACCCTGGGTCCGCTGACCACGGATATCGCTCCGGGATACGATCACATCACCAGCGCAATCGGCGCCGCGATGATCGGTTGGTTCGGTACGGCCATGCTCTGTTACGTGACACCCAAGGAACACCTGGGCCTGCCCGAACGGAAAGACGTCAAGGATGGGGTCATTGCCTACAAGATCGCCGCGCATGCCGCGGATCTGGCAAAGGGACATCCCGGCGCCCAGGAACGCGACAACGCAGTCAGCAAGGCCCGTTTCGAATTCCGCTGGGAAGACCAGTTCAACCTGAGTCTCGACCCGGTAACGGCCCGTCAGTTCCATGACGCCACACTCCCGCAAGACGGCGCCAAGATGGCCCACTTCTGCAGCATGTGCGGCCCCCAGTTCTGCTCCATGAAGATCACCCAGGATGTCCGCGATTTCGCCGCCAGCCTCGGCGTGGAGGAAGTTGAAGCGCTGGATTCCGGGATGAAGCAGAAGAGCGAGGAATTCAGGAAGGCGGGATCGGAAATCTACGTGCGGGAGTAGAGTACCAGCGCTCTTTTTAATCAGGCAATCGGTTACTTCTTTTTGTCGATCACAAGTTCGGGCCTCGAATTCATGACCTTCGTATGGGGCGGAACCGACTTGGTCAGCCAGACGTTACCGCCAATGACCGAATCCGCGCCAATTACGGTTTCGCCTCCAAGTATGGTGGCCCCAGCGTAGATGACGACGTTGTTTTCGATGGTCGGGTGCCTCTTTTTCCCTCGGACGATATTGCCGGCTTTATCCTTTGGAAAACTCAAGGCGCCGATCGTGACGCCCTGATAGAGCTTCACGTTGTCACCGATATTCGTGGTTTCGCCGATCACCACGCCGGTGCCGTGATCGATGAAGAAACCCTTTCCGATCTGGGCGCCAGGGTGGATATCGATCCCGGTTCGGGCATGCGCATACTCGGTCATGATGCGCGGCAAAAGCGGGACGCCGATCCGCATCAGCTCGTGCGCAATTCTGAATACGCTGATGGCGTAGATCGCCGGATAAGCGAATATGACTTCATCCGTGCTCTTGGCCGCGGGATCTCCGTCGTAGCCTGACTGAACGTCATCGGCCAGGCGCCGCCGCAAGGCCGGTATGCTTTGAAGCAGCGCCACGGCCTGATCGTCCGCGATGGCTTCGCAATGGGTGCAGGGTTCCGCACCGGCATCGCATTCCGGACGAACTCCGCGATAGATCTCCTCGGCGAGCCGGACATGGATCGATTCGAGAAGCTCTCCGATGTAGGCGGCCACCTTCCCGGGCTCGAGATCCTTGGTCCCGAAGTATCCGGGATAAATCACCTGGAGCAGGTCTTCGACAATCAGAATGACGGATGTCTTGTCAGGAAGCGGCGTCGACTCCAGATGCTGGAGTTTTGGTGTGAGCTTGCCGTAGGTGTCCAGGATCGCCTGGGCGATGTTCCGTATCTCGCTCCGCTTCTCGAGTTGCTCCCGCATGGGTTTACTCCAGGAGTATTCGAGCCATCGGTCCGGCCCCGGCCTTCGGTTTTCAGTCTTTCCAGTTCTGAAGACGGCCCTTGACCTCGGACATGAACTGGTCGGCCACCGCGCCGTCGATGATCCGATGGTCGAACGAAAGGGCAAGGCAGGCCATTGGTCGGATCGAAATCGCGTCATCGACCACTACGGGACGCTTTTCAATACCCCCGATCGCAAGTATAGCAACCTGTGGCTGGTTGATGATCGGGATTCCATAGAGTCCCCCGAAAATGCCGGGGTTGGTGAGGGTGAATGTGCCACCCTGAACTTCTTCAGGCAGGAGCGTCCTGGTCCGTGCCCGCCCTCCCAGATCCCATATGGCCCGGGCCAGATCCAGCAGACTCGCATGGTCGGCATCCTCGATCACCGGGACCAGTAACCCATCGTCGAGCGCGACCGCCACGCCGATGTTGACGTGCCCTCTGTGGATCACGTCGTCTCCGTCTACCGAGGAATTCAATACCGGGAACTTCTTCAGCGCTCGGGCGACGACGTATACGAAAAACGGTGTCAGCGTCAGCTTGGCGCCCGACCGCTCGAAGGTTGCCTTTTGGGAGGCACGGGCCGCCAGAATCGCCGAACAATCGACTTCGAACACGGTGACGACGTGAGCCGAGATGCGCCGACTGGCAACCATGCGATCTGCGATCGCCTTGCGCATCGGGCTCATGGGAATGCGCTCGTCATCGCCGGATGTATCGGTGTCGACCTGTTTTGTTTCACCCTGCTGCTCGATATAACTCATGATGTCGCGCTTCGTGATGCGCCCACCTGCACCGGTACCCTGAAGCATTGCCAGATCGACGCCGTGTTCGTCAGCCAGCCGGCGAACCATCGGAGAAGACTGGATATCGCCTGCCCCGACACGAGTCACGGACTTGGTTGTGAAACCTTCTACGGGAACGGCCTCTGGGGGTTCGTCTGCGATCGGGGCACGGGCTTCGCCGCCGCCCGACTCTTCGCCCGAGTCGATAAAGGCGACTATCGTGTCGATTTCCACCGTCTCATCCGTTTCGACCACGATTCGTTTCAGCACTCCGGTCGCGGGTGACGGAATCTCCGAATCGATCTTATCGGTCGAGATCTCGAACAACGGCTCGTCTCGTTGAACTTTCTCGCCAACGTTCTTCAGCCACTTTGTGATGGTGCCCTCAACGATGCTTTCACCCATCTGGGGCATGATCACCTTTATTTCAGCCATGAAATCAGATCCTCGACTTGTGTGCGCTTGCTTTTGCGGTCGGTCAGTAGTCGTTCAACTCTCGGGCAACGCGAACGACATCCGACACTTGAGGAAGAAAGAACTCTTCAAGGGGGGGGCTGTAAGGAACAGGCGTATCCGGCGCCGTGATCCGGCGAATCGGACCGTCCAGGTACTCAAATGCGTCCTCCGCGATAACGGCTGCCATTTCCCCTGCAAAACCGCCGGTGCGCGTGTCCTCGTGCAACAGAATCACCTTGCTTGTCTTCTTGACCGATTCCAGCACCTTCTCGCGGTCCCAGGGCATGAGTGATCTGAGATCGATCACCTCCAGGTCGATTCCTTCCTTTTCGAGTTCTTTCGCGGCATCCATTGCCACGAAGACCATGGCGCCGTAGGTAATAACCGAAATGTCGGAGCCTGCACGCCGGACAGCGGCCTCGCCGAGCGGGACGATGTAGTCCTCGGCGGGCAGTTCTTCCTTGATGCGGCGGTAAAGGTACTTGTGTTCGAAATAGATCACCGGATCGGGATCGCGGATCGCCGCCTTGATCAATCCCTTGGCGTCGTAAGCTGTCGCAGGGCAGACCACTTTCAACCCGGGCGTATGGACGAAATACATCTCGGGGTTTTGTGAATGGAACGGACCGCCGTGGATTCCTCCGCCGCTGGGTCCCCGAACCACGATCGGGACGCCGGCGCCCCAACGGTATCGGCACTTGGCGGCGAAATTGGTGATCTGATCGAAGGCGCACGAAATGAAATCGGCGAACTGCATCTCGGCGATCGGGCGCATGCCCATCATGCTGGCGCCGATCGCCGCCGCCACGATCGCGGATTCCGAGATCGGCGTGTCGATCACCCGATCTTCGCCAAACTCTTTCAACAAGCCCGCGGTAACTTTGAACGCGCCGCCATAAACAGCGACGTCTTCACCCAGGACAAACACCCGATCGTCGGCGGACATCTCTTCCCGGATACCCTGTTTTATTGCTTCAACGTATGTCGTTAGTCCCACGATGAATGCGCTCGTTATTCTTCGAAGTACACGCCGGTCATGCAGTCTTCCGGATCCGGATACGGATCCTTGTCGGCAAGGTCAACCGCTTCGTCGATTTCGCGAACGACACGGCTGTTCATCTCTTCGAACTTCTTGTCGTTCAGAAAGCCCTGTTCCTTCATGGAGGCTTCCAATCGGACGATCGGATCGCGCTTTTCCCAGTACTCGAACAATTCACTGGGAACGTAGCGGGCATCGTCATGAGCGGAGTGACCGGTCATCCGAAAGGTCTTGCATTCGACCAACGATGGGCCATTGCCGTCTCGCGCCGTTTGAACGGCCCGGTTGACCGCCTCCCAGACCGCCACGACATCGTTTCCGTCCACGATCTCACCGGGTATGCCGTAAGCCGGCGCCCGGTCTGCGACGTTCTCGACAACCATTTGCTGGTGCAGTGGAGTGGAGTAAGCATACTGATTGTTGTTGCAGACATAGACGACCGGGCACTTCAAAACCGCGGCCATGTTGATGCCCTCATGCCAATCGCCCCGACTGCTGGCGCCGTCTCCGAAGAAACATACGGTAACCTGTTTCATTCCGCGGAGCTTGTACGACAGACCGACACCGGCAGCGATCGGAATGCTGTCGCCGAGCATGCTGATGAACGCAATGAGGTTCTTGTCCAACGACCCCATATGCATGTTGCCGTCCTTGCCCTTCGTCAACCCGGTCTTGCGGCCCATGTACTGGGCCAGGATCTCCCGCGGCGTGACCCCTCGCATGAGGAAGGCGGCCATGTCCCGGTGCGAGACACAGATGGCGTCGTTCTTGTCGAGATCCATGCACGTACCGACCGTAATCGCTTCCTGGCCACGACCGACGTACACCCCACCCAGAATCTTGCCCTGGCGGTACAGCTTTCGCTCGATCCGGTCTTCGATCTCGCGGGTCAGCTTCATGTAATAGAGCATTCCGGTAAGTTTCTTGGCGTCTGGAAGGAGGGGAGGCGCGGACGGTCCGACAGCAGACTGTGATTTCATGCTTTTCACGGTTTGACCGTTGTTTGAGCCCGAGAGTGACGGTTTTCAGGGCTCACAATATCCTAAAGGGTGCGTCATTTCAAGATTGTGCGGTTGCCATAAGAGGTTGACAAATTGGTTTTATCCCGCCTTTCTCACGCGTTTTCGTCGCGAAGAGCCGGAGACGCCGTCAGGTCTACGGCGCGTTCTCAGGCGCTTTCCTGGCGCCGGATCAAGCGCGGGCGCGTTCTCAGGCGCGTGCCTCGCGCCGGTCGCACCGGTCGCGCCGGATCAAGCGCACCAAGGGGCGTGCCTGAAAGTTTCCGATTGAATTGAACGAAGGTGCAGTCGATGGGTGGGAAAGGCAGGACGATGCGAGACAGACACACCGGCCCGGCCGGATGTATACGGCGCTGCAGCAGACAACTCGTGAGAAATGCGGGTCAGTGGCGGGGGTCCTTGCCCCCGTGCCGCTCCAGCAATTCCAGATTGAAGTGCCCGTGCTCCGGGTTCAGCGGGAAGCCCCGGTAGATCGTATGGCAGGCGTAGCAAACGGTCACCGAACCGGCCAGGAAGTAGATCAGTGCATCGAGCAGGGCCATTCCGACCAGGCCGCCCATTGCCTCCACGGGCCGGTCGAGAGCGAAGAACACTACCGCCACGCCCACTCCGGCGACCACGATCGCCATGCCAAGCGCGCGGCTGAAATCCTTTTGAATGTAAAAGTGGTCGTGGCCGCACCCCGCGCAAAGGTTCACCTCTTGCCCCGCCGAAATGGATGCGGTCAGTCGCAGACCCGACCCCCGGCCGCACTCCGGACATACGAACGAGGCGGCGCCCTCGGGAGGGGTCTCAAGCTCAAGCTCGCACTCCCGGCACCTGAAATGAATAATTTGCCCCATGCGGGTCACCTTCGGCGCACTGATTATAGCCCGCCTTTCTCACGGGTTTTCGTCGCGAAGAGTCGGAGAATGCGTCAGAGGAAGGGCGCAGATCCGGGCGCCAGCGCAAGGGTGCAGATCTGCACCAAGGGCGCTATGGTTCAGAAAATAAAGGAATAGATGCGGAATGTAGCCGTGGCGCCCGGTTGACAAACAGGCACGGGGGCTCGACAATCGAAAGTCCATTCCGGTGAGCGTAGCTCAGTTTGGTAGAGCGCTGGATTGTGGCTCCAGTGGTCGTGGGTTCAAGTCCCATCGCTCACCCTTTCGTTTAAAGTGAATCGTATAAAGAGATGCGATGCTGAGGCGTATGCTTGGGAAAACGCTGAATCCACAGCATTCAAGTTCGAAGTTTCGTCGAATATCGTGCGCCCATAGCTCAGCTGGATAGAGCGTCGGACTTCGAATCCGTAGGTCGGGGGTTCGAATCCCTCTGGGCGTACTTGGTTGAACCGGCGAGACTTTCGTCTTCGGATGGACGAAAGTCTCGCCGGCAAGACCGGCATGAACTATCCGATAGCGGTTGTACCCCGTTCGCCGGTCCGGATACGGATGGCGTCAGGCAGGTCCTGGACAAAGATCTTCCCATCGCCGATGTTTCCGGTTCGGGCGCCCTTGATGATCGCTTCGACCGTCTTCTCGACAAAGTCTTCATTGACGGCAATTTCGACCTTGACCTTGTTCAGGAGGTTGATGGTGTGGATCACACCACGGTACGCCTCCTCGTAGCCCTTCTGCTCACCGGCGCCCACGGCCGTCGATACCGTCATCTTGTGAACGTCGGCATCTAACAGCGCCTGCTTGACGTCGGGCAGCTTGTGGGGCTGAATCATTGCAGTAATCAATTTCATATCGCAGTCTCCTCAATCGGTTCAAACCCAGTGTTTTCGACCCATTTCATCGGGACGTGATCATTGGACAATGAAGTTCTGGAACCCGGGGTAGGCTTCCATTCCGTGCTCCCCGATATCGAGTCCCTTGAGTTCCTCGTCCGTGGAAACGCGGATCCCCATAATGGCCTTGACCACGCCAAAGATGATCAGCGCCGCCGGAAAAACCACAGCGCCGTAGGCAATGACGCCGATCAACTGTGTCACAAGGCTGTGGTCGGCACTGAAGATACCGACAGCCAGCGTGCCCCAGATACCGCACACCAAGTGAACCGAAATGGCCCCGACCGGATCGTCGAGCTTCAGCTTGCTGTCGATTGTAATTACCGAAAGGACAACCAGTACTCCGGCAACCAGACCGATGATGATGGCCGACATGACTGAGACCGTATCCGCGCCTGCCGTGATTCCCACCAGACCGCCAAGGGCGCCGTTGAGAGCCATCGAAAGGTCGGGCTTCTTCTGGACAATACTGGAGGTAAAGTACGCGGCGACGACGCCCGCCGAGGCGGCAAGACAGGTAGTGACGAGCGTGAACGATACAAGCTCGGGATCGGCCGAAAGAACCGAGCCGCCGTTGAATCCGAACCATCCCAACCAGAGAAGGAAGACGCCGATCGTTGCCAATGGCATACTCGATCCCGGAATGGCCCGAGCTTCCTGACCGACGTACTTGCCGAGCCTGGGGCCCAACAGGAGGACACCCGCAAGAGCGCCCCAGCCACCGACCGAGTGAACCAGCGTGGAGCCGGCAAAATCGTAGAAGCCTTGCGCATCCAGCCAGCCGCCGCCCCATTTCCAGCTACCGACCCAGGGATAGATCAAACCGACGAAAACCGTTGTAAAAATGAGAAAGCTGGGCAGCTTGATGCGCCCGGCCACGGCACCGGAAACGATCGTCGCACCGGTGGCCGCGAACATTCCCTGAAAAAGAAAATCGGTCCAGTAGGTGTAACCACCGTCGGCATAACCGATCAGGCCGTCGGCGGCGCCCGGAAAGGTCAACCCGAAACCGGCAAAACCGAGGATTCCGTTGAAATCCCCCGGATACATCAGGTTGAAACCGACCGCGGCGTAAGTCAACAAGCCGATCGAAACGATCATGATGTTCTTGAACAGAATGTTGACCGTGTTCTTGGCCTGAACCAGACCGGATTCCAGCGTGGCAAAACCCAGGTGCATGATGAACACCAGAAATGTCGCCACCATCATCCAGATATTGTTCGCGACGAACACCGCGTGCTCCGCGGTGACGGCCTCCTGCGCGTGCGCAACGACGCTCATGCACGCCATGGCCGCCAACAGCATCGGGAATCTACGAGTCCAACGTGAAATGAACATGCTCCTCCTTAAACTGACTCAAATTGCCTAGAACGAGAGGCTCAGACTGAGACCGCCCCAGACTGTGTCGGCGTAACTGGCGCCACTTGCTGGCGAAGCGATTCGGGGGTCGCCAAACTGTGCGCCTCGAATTCCCTCGGCGAGCAGTCCGCTGTAAGTGAGGAAGGCGCCGGCGGACCAGCTGTCATTGATTGCCATGGGCAGGTTGACGGTGAAACTGGCGTCATGAGGACCGCCCCCGCGTACGCCGTAATAGAACTTGGTAAATCCACCATTCGCGAACGCAACCGATGCTCCCAAGTCCAACCCGGTAAACACGTCGTGGTTGAACGCGAAGGAATGCCCCGCGGCAATGTTGAAATACAGGCCCGGCGAGCCGCCTCCGGCACTCGTCTCATCGACGTCGAGGTACAGCGTGAACGACGGCGCCAACAGGTGGTTATCCACGCTGATGCTTCCATAAATCTCGGTTGTAGTCGCGAGAGAGGCACCCCGTTCCGGGAAGGTGTAGTAGATGATCCCGCTGCCGACCGACACATTGCTGAAAGAATGGTCGTAGGAAACGGTGTAGTCGACCTCGGAAAACTTGCCCTGGAGGCCGCTACCGGGCAGTATGGTCAGCGCATCGCCGGGATTCACGGAGGTCATATCCACCGTACCCCAGGCATTGAACGCCAAGCCGCCGATGCCCAATGTCATGGATGGCTGCAGACTCCAGTCATTAGTCAGTCGCTGCCCACGCCAGATGTATTTGCTGACGACGGCGACATCCCCCGCAGCCGAAAAATTGGATTCTTGCGCTACCGCCGTTCGCGTGAACGAACCAAGTAGCAGAAAAAGGCCGAAGGTCCCCAACACAATCTTTGCTTTCATTTTCCCGATTTCCCTCTCCTGATTTGGAGTGCGTCAGTTTTCCGATAAGTAACGGTCGGGTTGTATCTCCCGGCCACTCATCCGAGAAACAAAAAAACGCCCATCACTACCGCCGGAAAAGCCGCGGTGCGAAATGGACGTCCTTGTCGTAGGGAGACGGCAGTGTCTCAAAAACAAAAAAGCCTCCAGAGCCATTTGGCCCGGAGACTTCGTCGTCACCAAAAACGATACGCCGTTGTATCTCTGGATCGAGTTCAATTATCCGGGTGGTTTTTCCGATGTCAACACCAAATGTTTCGGTTCGGGCGTTGACCCCCAACGATTTGCAGGTAAAACGGACTCAATCCAGAACCTATAGTATTGATTATAAATCCGTTATCACGCTACCGACAACGGTGTGGGTACCTGGAAAAAAACTACAAAGTTGTCGGTTTTTGGCGTAAATCAAGAAACCGGCATCCCGGGCTGACGCCTCTTTGCGACAAAATCGTCGACCCGATCCGGGGGCCGCCCACGCACCTGGCCCCTGATTATTCATAAACCGGAGGCGATGGTGGATTTTCGCATGAAAGACAGGCCGGTAGGACGATTCGATCGGGGAGGAGGGGGGATGAGGTTGGGAAAGGAGCGCCCAAGCGTGCCGAGACGGGTTAGCCCGCCTTTCTCACGGGTTTTCGTCGCGAAGAGTCGGAGACGCCGTCAGAGCCACGGCGTGCGCCCGGAGGGCACCGGAGGCGTACTTGACGGTACGTCGAGGAGCCCGACCGCGCTTGATCCGGCGCTACCGGCGCCAGGAAACCGCCTGAGAACGCGCCGCTACGCGCCCGGCGCGAGGAACGCGCCGTAGAACGCAGCACTGGCGGATGGATCCGGCACTGTAGCAGACAACTCGTGAGAAATGCGGGTTAGATGGGGGGAGGACGCGACACCCATTGGCGGCGATCTCCGATCGGCTACAATAGCCTTGGAATCCCAAACACGCGTGAGATCAACGGAGGGCTGCTATGTCTCGATTATCGTTTTCCTTTACCGCCATCAGTCTGCTGGGGTCGGCCATATTTGCCATCGTGTCTATTGTCGTGGCGGCTGCTCCCGCCCATGCCCAGACTCTGATGCAACGAAACATCTCGGCAACGCAGGCGATGGCGATTGTTGACGGAGCGATCGAATCTTGCGGGCGTAACGGCACTCTGGTCACCGTTACGATCGCGGTCGTCGATCGTGCGGGCCAGCCCCGCTTGATGCTCGCCGGTGACACCTCTTCGCCGCACAATCTCGATCTGGCTCGGCGCAAGGCCTATACCGCTCGCGCCTTCCGACGGCCGTCACTGGAATGGGCAGAACTGACGGCTTCCGATCCTTCCAGAGCCGGCCAGCGCGAACTGGTGGACGTGATTCCGTTGGGCGGTGGCGTGCCAATCATGATCGGTGACGAACCCATCGGTGGAGTTGGCGTTTCCGGTGCCGTCGGGGGTCAGCCGGCCGACGAAGCTTGCGCGTTGGCGGGTGTGGCTGCGATCGCAGATCAGTTGCAATAGCGCTTCGCACAAACCGGGCCGGGTGAATCGAACGAACGTGACAGGTGACGAGGCCGAGGAATGGGGCCCTGTCATGGCGACCGACGCGCTCACAGCTGCTCAGGAAGACCTCAGGAGTTGCCCAGGATTACCGACTGAACCGAAGCTCGACTCGGTGAAGTTCTTCTGGGCCTTATCCGGCGGCGTTCCCGGCGGGTTTTTCGGTTTCCTCCCCCCACGGTATTTCGGGGGTGGTTTCCGCTCATCTTCGGCCCGGGCTTCGGCTTCCAGTTCCGCTTTAGCCCGTCGGATCTTCTCCAATCGCTTCTGTTTGTCGGCGACCCAGTCCGGCGACTCATCGCCCCGCCGGTCGGCGCCATATTGCTCGTCTTCCAATCGATCGATCTCTTCAGCCTTCTCCAGCCACTGGTCGACTTGCCGCGCGATCTCGGTCTCGGCCTTCTTCATCCGGCCGTAGCTCATCGCCTTGTGCCGCGACGCATTGGCGCGCATCTTCGTCCCGTCCAACGCCACGTGCCCTCCCGGCACCGGATCCATCACATTCGGCGGAAACAGCACGCTTTGATCCACGTCCCATTCTCGAAATGTCTTGGCCATGCCCCAACTTTCTTTCATCCCATGGCCGGTTTCGGTCCAGCCGAAATGGGATTACGGGGACAGGCTCCTAGCCTCTGGTTGACCCACCGACACGGTCCCGCACAGGTGTTGGCGATCACCGGGAAGTGAAGAAATCTGGACCTTCGCCGCATGCCACATCTTGTGGTCATTGAGGGGCCTGCATACCGAAACTGTAGCGGTCTGCGACCGCCCAAATCAAACGATCCGCATGATCGTTTCGGACTTGATTCGGGCAGTGTCGGATTTGATTTGTCCCGTTTCGGACTTGATTTGGGCAGTCATAGACTGCCCCTACATGCTCAATATTGAGGGATTTGGGCGCTCCGCTCCCATTCCCATTGTAGGTGCTGTCTATGACTGCTCGATTCGCACGAAGTTGATTCTCTTCGTGAGTGCACATGTAGGGGCGGTCTACGACCGCCCGAATCAAGTCTGCGGACGGTGATGACGATCTTCGACCCGGCGCGTGTTAAAAAAACTTCACATTTAGGTGATCGTTCACACGCACAAAATGCACCGCACCCCCGCACCGCCCGGAACGATGCCTCATACCGGCGCCTCGCGCATCGCCCAATGGGGCTCGTAACGCGCGATCTTGCAGGGTTTTGGCGCGGACTGCTAGACTGAGGTTCGCTCGCGCCTGTAGCTCAGCTGGATAGAGCGTTGGCCTCCGAAGCCAAAGGTCAGAGGTTCGAACCCTCTCAGGCGTATTGATTGCAGTAGTTTACAGACACCGGACTCCCCAGGAACCTGTTCGCATGCACATCCTCCGCATAGTTCCGCGTCGATGCGAATAAAACATATCCGGGTTTGGATATCTAATCGCTTTGAGCAACGACCTCACTGACCATCCTTCTTTTCGGAATCGGCCGGATTTTCCTGTGTACCTCCTTGCTGTCCTTCCCTGCTTGATCGAGGTCCCACAAGTTCTGCAGTCTTAACCAGACATCCGGCGCCATGCGAAACAGTCGCGCCAGGCGCAACGCCATGTCCGGCGAAACGGCCCGGCGCTCCCGCAAAATTCCGTTGACCGTCTGCCGGGACACGTCGAGCCGGTTGGCGAGCATGTCCTGCGTCCATCCGAGCGCCGGCAAAATCTCTTCTCGGATCAACTCGCCGGGGTGCATCGACGGCAGCCCTCGCTTCCCTGATGGCTCCAACAGCTTGCTATCCATGAAATCCCTCCTCAATGGTAATCCTCCAGATTTACGCCGCAAACATCCTTGCCCTCGAACCAGAACGTCATGCGCCAGTTGCCGGTTACCGATATCGACCATTCGTCTTGTCGCCCGCCTTTCAGTGGATGAAGCCTGAAGCCGGGAACGTTCATTCCTTCCGGAGAACTGGCCGCGTCGAGCACCAGCAGACGCCTTCGGAGGCGGAACGCCAGTTTCGGGTCGATACCCGCCTTGCTTCCTGTCTCAAAGAACCGCTTCAGCCCGGCATGCCTGTACGACTGAATCATAAGTAATGATGTAAACGACATGTTTACATTTGTCAACCGCGGTGCCGCCACGGCGCCGCGGCTTGCACGTTTGCCCGGGGCGACTCCAGAATCCCGACTGAGGCTTCATGCCCCCCCGGATCGAAGTCCAACATCGAAACTGCTTGGAATCCGGCCTTACTCGTCGTAGATTCGCTCTTGGTACAAATCGGATACTTCGAGCGCCTGACAGAAGACACTGACAGGAAAGACATATTGGAGACACGATGCGGAATCGCTTGAGCGCCTGGACGTATTGTTTCGCGGCCCTGACGACGATCGTTTGCCTGATTCCGGGGTCCGCGGTGGGACAGGATACCCCGTCGACGCTTCGGATGCCGGACGGCCAGCCCGATCTGCAGGGTGTTTGGTCGTTCGCCACCATCACGCCACTGCAGCGACCGGCCAACCTGGCCGGCAAGGAATTCTTTACCGAGGAAGAAGCTCTCGCTTACCAGATCGAAACACGGGAACGCACCAACAAGGACCGCCGGGACGGACCGGCCGCAGCCGACGTCAGCCGGGCGTACAACGATTTCTGGTGGGATCCCGGCACTCGAGTGGTCAAGTCGTTGCGAACGTCCCTGGTCATCGACCCGCCCGACGGACGGATACCGCCTATGACACCGGCGGGACGGGACCGGCAAACCGAACGTCGCGCAGCCAATCGTGGACATGAGTTCGATGGCCCGGAAAACCGCCCCCTGCCGGAACGATGCCTCATCATGCAGGGCGCCGGTCCACCGACGCTGCCCACCGCATACAACAACAACACCCAGATCGTACAGGGACCGGATCACGTCGCGATTCTCGTCGAGATGGGCCACGAAGTGCGTATCGTCCCACTGGATGGACGTCCGCACCTCTCCGAAGACGTGCGCCAGTGGAAGGGCGATTCGCGGGGTCGCTGGGACGGCGATACGCTCGTTGTCGAGACGGCCAATTTTTCGAACCGGACGGCGTTCCGGGGCACCAGCGAAAACATGCGCCTTACCGAGCGATTTACCCGCCTGGACGAGGACACGCTTCTTTATCGGTTCACCGTCGACGACCCGGCCACCTACGAGCGGCCGTGGACCGTCGAGGTCCCGCTGACCCGGAGCGAGGGTCTGGTCTACGAGTACGCCTGCCATGAGGGGAACTACGGCATGGAAGGGGCGTTGGCGGGAGCACGGGAACAAGAACGGCGAGCGGCGGCGGCGTCAGAGCCCGAAACGAATTAGGCTGTCAACCCGAACCGGGAGCGGAAACGCCTGGAACCTCCCATATCTGGGGTCAGTTCCCTTCCGCGCCCGGTGCCGACCCGCCAAGAAAAAGACGCGTGCCATCCGAAAACGTGAAGTTCCTGCCGACGGCCTTGTTGGTCCCGTCCTTCGCGTGATAACCCTCGATAATCAGTTCGGTTCCCACGGGTACGGAGTTCTGCGTCACGCCCATGCGGATCAGTTGGTTGGGACTCCCGCCTTCGATCATCCAGGTGTCGACCTCCCCTTCGGCGTTGGTCACATCGATGTGGAACCATGAATGGGGATTGATCATCTCCCACCGCGTCAGAGTACCCTCGAGCGTGAGAGGTTTGTTGACATCGAACTCGGCTGAAAACGCGTGATGGGCTACCGCCGGCACCGCGGCCAACAGCAGACCGCCAACGGCGACCGCAACGAAGATCTTCATGAGACAATCCCTCCCTCGCGTTGTCTTACGTTACTGTTCCTGCCCGGAAGCTTCCACGGCCGCCAGTTGCTCTTCGAGGCGGGCCCCGACCAGCGTATTCATCAGGCCGTAGTTCCCTTCGTGGCAGGCGTGCTCGAAGATCGGACCGATCGTACGTTTCATCGGAAGCTCCGCGGACCAGGGGCGGGTCCAGGTCGATTCGTCATCAATCGTGAATCGGTAGTCGATGGTGTCGTCCGCGGTCCGCGTGAAGTTTTCGATCACACGCATGTTTTCGCTGGATCCGTTGAACGGATTCTTGCCGTTCAAGTTTGTCGTCTCCACAACCAGCGTGTCGCCGTCCCAGCGGCCACGGGAGGTTCCCATCCATTGGCGAACCTTGCGGTCGGGTTGTTCCCGCCCGTCCAGGGGGATGACACGGGCGTCATGGATCATCTCGGCAAGGATCATGACGTAGTCCGGTGTCTGGACGATCTGGTAGTTGCTGTTATAACCGGCGTCCATCAACGGCGGGCCCGGGCCGCGCATCATCAGGCAGCGGTCGTCGAGCTGGTTGCTCTCGGCGGAGTCCCAGCGGCCACCAAGGCGCCTGGCGGCCTCTTCGCGCTCGACCACTCTCCGAAGTCCTTCTTCGGTCATCGGCGGAATTCTCCCGTCGGGAGGATCCACGATCTGCGAGGTGCGCAGGTTCCCGGCAACGGGGGACTGGCTGCGGTCCAGACCGAACTGAGTGAAATCGTAGTGGACGTCGGGAATCGTTCCAGGCACCGTCTGCGCCGCTTCCCGCTCGGCGGCCCGCGCCAGCGACTCGGCCAGTTCTTCGGGGGCGAGAAACTCCTGGGTCACGTCTTCGGGCCGCTGGAGCGGCGTATACGTGGCATTGGTCCAGAAACCCTGGAGGTCGGGCTGCCCGTCGGGCGTCCGAGGCGGCGTATAGTCGGCCGCGGGGCCGGTGCATCCCACCAGCACCACGGTCAACAGCATAAGGACGAACGTCGCGGCGGCCTGTCTGAAAAAAACCGAAAATCGATGCTTCATCTGAATTCTCCCCTGGACACTCTCGCCATTATTGGTCCGGCTGCCGGCGCAGGTGCCCATAGATCAGGTCCTCGACGAATTCCACACACCGGAACTCCAGTATTTCAATGTTCGGTTCAACTCGGCGATAGAGCGGCATGCTCATGGTCCACGGCCGCGTGAATACGTTGGGATCTTCGATCGTGACTTCGTACAGGAGCGTGTCCTCGCTTCGCGGCGTGAATCGTTCGACGACGTGAAGCATGTCGCTGTGGAAGTTGCCGGCCCGGTCGAACCAACTCAAATTGTTGAATCCGGTCGAGTCGACAACCAGCGTCTCGCCTTCCCATTGCCCGTTGGACCACCCCATCCAACTGGGCGCAGGCGCCGGCGTGGGGTTCTCCATATAGATGGTGCGGACCGCGCCGGCATACTCGTGAGCCATCATGATATGTGCGGAACTCTGGATGATCTGAAACGGAAACGGCATGTAGGTGGAACGCGGCACGCCCGGAAGATAGCATTTGATTTCGGGGTCCAGTTCGAGGCGGTTTGCACGATTTTCGTCCCGCGTCGCTCGCGCTTCGGGGCGGTAAGGAATCTCGCCGCCTTCGACCACGCCCAACCCCGCCGGCACGGCGGCGATCGCCCCGAGTTCCCGAACCAGGCTGGGACCCGCGGCATGGGGCTCGACATCCCAATTTGCGGTGTTTACGGCCTGCCAGATGCCGTTCAGGTCCGGGTTTCCATCCGCCGTTCTCGGCGCGCGGTACTCGGGCGACTGGGCGGCGGCAGGCAACGAGGACAGGACGAGACAGATCGCGATGGCGATCTCCAAACCGATCCGTATTCCGCGTTGGATTCCCATTCGTTCGGCCCTCCCCTCCGGACAACCATGAGGTGACGAATTGCTTTTGGGCATAATCCCCGCAAACGAGTCCGAAGTCAATGAAGAGGGACATGTTCGGCTATACTTTCAAGTTTGTGCCTGGCAACCCGTAAGGATCCGTGCAGGGTTCTGTCACGAGTTACCGCGGCATGACGACCTACTGCGGTTATGGACAAGGTAATGACCGACCAAAAATCTAGCATCGTATATACGCATACGGACGAAGCGCCGGCACTGGCGACTCTTGCGTTCCTCCCTATCGTCAAGACATTTGCGAGCGCCTGCGGCGTGAACGTTGAAACCCGCGACATATCGCTGGCCGGCCGCATCATCGCCAACTTCCCCGAGCATCTGACACCCGAACAGAGAGTTTCGGATGCCCTTGCGGAACTGGGCGAGTTGGCAAAGACGCCCCAAGCCAACATCATCAAGTTGCCCAATATCAGCGCATCCATTCCTCAACTGAAAACGGCTGTCGCGGAACTCCAGGCGAAAGGCTACAAACTGCCCGATTACCCGGATGAACCGGCGACTGCCGAAGAAACGGAAGTCAAGGCGCGATACGACAGGATCAAGGGCAGCGCGGTCAATCCGGTTCTCCGCGAAGGCAACTCCGACCGGCGCGCGCCGAATGCGGTAAAACAGTTTGCGAAGAAGAATCCGCACTCGATGGGAGCATGGTCGGCGGACTCCAAGACCCATGTCGCGCACATGAGCGGCGGAGACTTCTATTCGAACGAAAAGGCGACAACGGTCCAAGAGGCGGGCGAGGTCCGGATCGAACTCGTAACCGAAGACGGAAACGTTACGGTCCTCAAGGAAAGGACACCGGTTCTCGCAGGCGAGGTCATCGACGCCACGACGATGAACGTCGGAGCGTTGAGAACGTTTCTGGAACGAGAAATCGTGGATGCCCGGCAACAGGGTGTGCTGTTCTCACTGCACCTGAAAGCAACCATGATGAAGGTTTCCGACCCCATCGTTTTCGGCCATGCGGTGACGGTGTTCTTCAGAGACGTGTTCGAGAAACACCGGGACACGCTGGCCGCAATGGGTGCGAACGCAAACAACGGCTTTGCCAGTGTGTTGGCGGCGATTCAGAAACTGCCCGAGGCGAAACGTACTGAAATTGAATCCGATATCGAGACGGCCTGCCGGAACCGGCCTGACCTCGCCATGGTAAATTCCGACCGCGGCATCACGAACCTGCACGTTCCGAGCGACGTCATCATCGACGCATCGATGCCGGCCATGATCCGGGCATCGGGCCAAATGTGGAACAAGGACGGCGTGCTTCAGGACACCAAGGCCGTGATCCCCGACAACAGTTACGCCGGTGTCTATGGGACGACCATCGAGTTCTGCAGGGAAAACGGCGCGTTCGATCCCGCCACGATGGGCAGCGTATCCAACGTCGGCCTCATGGCCCAGAAAGCCGAGGAATACGGCTCGCACGACAAGACCTTCGAAGTGTCCGCGGCGGGTACCGTACGCGTCGTCGAAGTGTCGGGATCGACCCTGTTCGAACACGGAGTCGAGGCCGGCGATATCTGGCGCATGTGCCAGACCCGGGACGCCCCGATTCAGGATTGGGTCAAGCTGGCCGTGACACGAGCGCGGGCCACCGGGGCGCCCGCGGTGTTCTGGCTCGATGAAACCCGTGCCCACGACGCCGAACTGATCGAAAAGGTAGACCGGTACCTGCCCGATCACAACACGAGCGGGCTGACATTTCACATCATGCCGCCGGTCGAAGCCTCGCGGTTCACGCTCGAACGCCTCAAGGCGGGTCAGGACACGATCTCGGTCACGGGTAACGTTCTGCGCGACTATCTCACCGACCTGTTTCCCATTCTCGAAGTCGGCACCAGCGCCAAGATGCTTTCGATCGTCCCGCTGATGAACGGGGGCAGCATGTTCGAAACCGGCGCTGGCGGTTCGGCGCCGAAACACGTTCAGCAATTCAACCAGGAAAACCACCTTCGGTGGGATTCCCTCGGGGAGTTCCTGGCTCTCGCGGTTTCGCTGGAACACTTCGGAGAAAAGACGAACAACACCCGGGCAAAGTTGCTGGGCGCAACGCTGGACGCCGCGACGGGCAAGCTGCTCGACAACGGCCGGTCGCCCTCACGAAAGGTGAACGAACTGGACAACCGGGGCAGCCAGTTCTATCTGGCGATGTACTGGGCCGAAGCACTCGCCGAACAAGGCGAGGATGCCAAACTGCGAGAACAATTCGCTCCCCTGGCAAAAACACTCGCCGGCGTCGAGTCCACCATTGTCGAAGAACTGAACAGCGTTCAGGGGCAACCGATGGACATTGGAGGTTATTACGCACCAGACCCGGTACGCGCCTCCGAAGCGATGCGCCCGAGCGCGACGCTGAACAATGCGTTGGAATCGTTTTCCCGAACGCTGCCCGTTCCGTTTCCCGATTCCCCGCCGAGTTGAAGCACGGCCGAAGGAGATGCGCCGATCGTGGGCATCGCGAGACCGAAACCGAATCGCCGGCCCGGCGCCTTGGGCGCACCCTTGAATTCGGTCTCGATCACGCGATTCCCGCACTATACTGGACGTTTCCAGGGAGGTTCCTCGACCATGAAGATCCGGTGCCCGCAAGCTCTCGCATGTCTGATGGTGCTGTTCCTCGGCGACGTTTTCGTTTCCGCCCAACAACAGGTGCCATTCCAGGGCAACATCCCCCTGGCCCCAACCGGACTGGAATCCCGCTCGCTCCCCGATGGTCCCCTCACCTACGACACGGCCGAGGATATGGATATCCAGGTGTCCGTGGCGGCGGGCGGACTCACGTTTCCCTTCAGCCTGGCATTCCTTCCGAACGGCGACATGCTGGTGACCGAACGAACCGGCAACCTCCGAATCGTGCGTAACGGCGTTGTCGATCCCGACCCGGTGCCCGGCGTGCCCGAGTCGGTCTACGCAGGACAGTCCGGACTTCCAGGCGCGGTTCACGGCCTGATGGACATCGCGCTGCACCCGCAGTTCGATCAGAACGGGTACGTTTATCTCAGCTACACGAAGCCCCTCGACGAGGGGCGCACGATCGGGCTTGCACGGGGACGATGGAACGGCGAGGCGCTGACCGGCACCGAAGACATTTTCGTGCCACAGTCCGGCGGCGGCGCCGCACGCTTCGCCTTCGGGCCCGACGGTACGATCTTCATGACCGTCGGCGGCCGCGGTCCGCAAGACCCCGGCAGCCACGGCGGCAAAGTCATCCGCCTCGAGGACGACGGCAGCGTACCCGACGACAACCCCTTCGTCGGTATGGAGGGTTACGCACCCGAGATCTACTCGATGGGCCATCGCACGGCTCTCGGTCTGGCGATTCACCCCGGAACCGGCGAGGTGTGGCAGAACGAGAACGGACCCAACGGCGGCGACGAAATCAACATCATCAGGCCCGGTTTGAACTACGGGTGGCCCATCGTCAGTTATGGCCGCACGTACCAGGGGCCATGGCAGGCCGAAACGCCGGATCATACCGGCTACGAAGGCCCGGTCGTATTCTGGATGCCGTCGATCGCGGTTTCGGGAATGGCCTTCTACACCGGCGACCGCCTGCCGAAGTGGAAGGGCGATGTCTTCGTCGGCGGACTCCGATATGGCGAAATTCCAGGTACCGGGCAGCTTCATCGCATCCTGTTCAACGAGAACATGGAAGAGTTGCGGCGCGAAGTGCTGCTTGCCGATCTCCGTCAGCGGATTCGCGATGTACGGATGGGACCGGACGAACTGCTCTATGTCGTCACGGACGAGGCGAATGGCGCAATCCTGAGAATCGAACCCGCACCTTGATTAAGGTCGAATTCCGTTCCGGCGCTAAAGGTCTTCAGAACGGCATTGCCTATTCCGGGATGCCGGCCGCGAACCTCAGAAATCCAGATTCATGGACAGAGTGACCGTTCGGCCGCCCTGGAAACCCGTGGGCTGACCGAAGAAAGGCGAAGACAACACGCCGCTGTAGGCGCGGGGCTGGCTGTGGTTGAACAGGTTGCTCACCCGGGCCTGGAACCGGACTCGACCTTCGCCGGCGCGAGGCCCTCGACCCCGCCGGTCGCCGCCCCTGCCGCCACCGCCACCGCCACGTTGGGGAAAGACGTTACTGCCCGCCTGATCGTCCACCGCGGTCCCGACGTAGAACTCCTTGGTGAAGGTCATGTCCAGATTCCACCGGCCAGGTCCCACCTCGGAATTGCGAATGAACCCTTCAGGGCGGTCCCGCGTGGATTGATCGCCGTTCAGGTCGCGTCCGCTACGGATGCTGTACAAGCTGCCGGTGTTCGCACGGAAGTTGAAGTTGAAGTTCGTTCCGGCATAGGTTGCCCGTGCAAGGGTTTTCAGGATGGCATTGCCGATTCCAGGTTCCTCGGGCATCCGGACGCGAAACTGGGATTGCACCTGGTGCTGCCGTTGCCTGGGGCCCCACTCGCGGATATACGGGTTGTTGAAGTCGTTGTCGTTTTCGCCCCAACGGTAGTTGTAGTTGAAACTGCCTGAGAACCGCATGCCCAACAACAGGAGGTCGAGACGAGGTTGAATGCGGACTCTGAAATTGCGACTCACCGATCGGCCCGTGGATTCGATCTGCCTCACGTTGCCGACCATCGGGTACAGCGGTCTCATCCGATCCACAATTTCGCGGCGTTCGTCGCGAGGTAGATCCAGGATCTCATCAAGCAGAGGCGTTCCGGGAAATGGCGCGTTGATATTACGCGTGCGTTCCTGGTGTATCCCGAAACTGGAACTGTAGGACACGGTCAGCCGGACGGCGCCTGGAAGGTCCTGATTGAGGTTCACCTGTGGATTGATGGTGTACGGTGACTGATAATCCGGATCCAGCACGTATCGAGATGTCGTCAATTCATCGACTTCGATGATTCCACTCGCGCATGTGCCGGGACCCCCGCACGGATTCGGGAACGATGGCGACGATATCGACAACTGCTTCTGATAGGTCGATCCGTCATTCCGAAGCAATCTCTCGTACTGTCCGAAATCCCTGAAGTTCACCCGCGTACCGAAACTGACAAGCGTGCCCTCCATGATCCGGTACTGGAAGTTCATCGTCGGATTGATTCTCAAAAAGTCCCGGGACTGGTTCGTGAGGGCGTAGCTCAAACCCATGCGCAGGCTTGCGCGCTCACCGAATCCCCGGTCGGCCTGAACGAAGACGTCGCCGCCCACCCTGTTGATGTTGAGTTGGCCATTGCCCGAAGTCTGGGTAAACGTGGTTGGAATGCCGGTGATCTCTACAGGACGCCCCCGGGCGTCGAGGTACGTCGGAACGCGACCTTCAGCCAATGCGGCCTCCACGATCCGTTGTGTCGGCAGACAATTCACGCCATCGAAGGCGGTGGCACGGCAATAGTCGTGGAGACTGGCAAAGTCGTATGTTCCGTTGTAGTTGTTCTCGGACAGATTCGCGCTCTTCCTGTACTGGAACTCACCGCCGAATTGTAAGTTCCACTCTCCGCGTTCCAGTCTCAAGCGGTCTTCCACCTGGAAAACGGTCACCTTCTCGATGCTCCGGTTCGTTCCCCCACCACTGTTGAACGCGTCGGCAACATCAAAGGCCAAGCCGGACGACATGGGGACTTCCTGCTCGTATTCGTGACCGATCCGGAACCGCAGATCGTTGGTCATGTCCTCGCTGAACGTCCGGTCGCGGATATCGAGGTCCCATTCATTGCCCCTGTCGTCGGAAGCCCGTTCCGGCAGGGTAAAGCCACCCACACCGCTGTTTTCAGTTCGGCTCGAACTGTAATCGAACTCGACACCCAGGCTGTGGTTGGAACCCAGGTCCATGTCGCCCTCGATACCGAAGCCTTTTTCGCGTTCGGGACGAACCACGCCGTTGAATATTTCGCCGCTCGGTGTCACGGCACGAAGGGAGTTGGCGGCACGTTCCTGAACACGAGAGGTGGCGTTGAAATCCATTTCAAGAAATCCGGGTATCACCGGACCGCTGATGCTGAAATCGAGGTCGCGGGTCTGGCGAAGCGGTTTGCTGATCTCACCCGGTGTGAGTGCGTCGAGAGATTCGTCGGCAAATCCGAAACTCACCGAACGGCGCCACGCGCCCGTGCCCGGGCGTGTCACGATCTCGATTCGCGGACCGCTGCCGTCCGCACTCATGGAGTTGGGATCGACGATGATCTGGGCAATCCGATCCACGCTCGGCAACCGGCCGTCTTCAAATCCGTCGATGGTGAAATTGGACAGGATGTCGTCTTCCAGATCCCCTGTCGTGTCGGCGCCCGCGAGCAGCATGAGGTACAGGGCAAGATCTTCTTCGTTCGCCGGAAGATCCAGCAGTTCGTCGCCCGAAAGAGTCGAGGAAGTCAGGCTCATCGTTGTGTCCGCGATCAACCTTTCGGCCTCGGTCGTAACGGTCACCTCCTGCTCGACGATATCGATCCCGAGGATCACTTCGAGCGGCTCCATGCCGACAATGACGCTGATGGTCTCATCGAAGGTGGTAAAGCTCGGCGCCGACACCTCAACCCGGTATTCACCGCCCGGCAATGGAATGCTGAAGTTTCCTTGGGTATCGGTAGCGGTTTCGATCAGCGGGTCGGCATCGTCGGAGATGAACACACGGACGGTAACGGCCTGCATGACGGCGCCACTCACGTCCTTCACGTTTCCGGCAAGTTGCGCGTTTCCCCCCAGACCGGCCTGGGGCGCACCACCGGCCAATGTGACGTTCGCGAGCGACGTCATCGCCAGGACGACAACGAGGGCGGGACTCCGAAAACGTCGCATGACCGTCTTCATCCTCATTCTCCGAAGCGGTAGCCGATTCCGCGCACAGTGATGATGAGCTTGGGATCGTTGGGCTCGGACTCAAGCTTCTGCCGCAACCGTCCGACATGCACATCGACCGTACGTGTATTGGTCCCCAGGTCGTAACCCCAGACGGCATCCAATAGTCCGTCACGGGTCAGGGCGACACCCGCGTTCTCGATAAAGTACTGGAGGAGTTGCATTTCCTTGGTCGACAGTTGGACCAACTCATCGTTGAGAAAAACCTGTGCGCTGCGGACGTCGATCCGAATACCTTCGTATTCGAAACTGCCGGACACGGCCCTGGCCGCGCCACGCTCGATTCGCCGCAACAACGCCTGGATCCGCGCCAGCAGTTCGATGAACTCGAAAGGCTTGGTCAGGTAATCGTCCGCGCCGAATTCGAGCCCCACGACGCGGTCGGTGACTCCACCGCGCGCAGTCAACATGAGAATCGGAATGTCGATGGCCTGATTACGCGCTTCGCGCGCGATGTCGAAACCGCTCTTTCCCGGCAACATCACGTCAAGGATGACCAGATCGTGCTCCCGGGCCGCCAACATCGCCGCGCCCCGTTTCCCGTCCGTGGCGGACTCCACCCGATATCCTTCCTGGGTCAGGCGGTCGGAGAGTGCCAGAAGCAGTGCGGAGTCGTCTTCGACGATCAGGATTCGCGAGCTCGTTCGCTGCTCAGTCCCGGCTTCCACGCAAGCCCCCCTTGCCGACGACGGGCAGATAGACGACGACCCGGGTGCCCTGGCCTTCTCGCGTATCGACTTCAATGCGGCCTTTGTGCGCCGCGACGATCTCCCGAACCAGGCTCAGGCCCAACCCCGAGCCCCGGATCTGAAGCGCCCGGGCAACTTTCCCGCGATAGAACGGCTCGAAGATGTGCGACACATCCGATGACGGTATTCCTTCTCCGGAATCCTCGACGGCCAGTTCGATCCGGGTTCCGTTTCGTCCTTCGGCCTTCCGGACTTCAATCGAGACGACCGCGTCATCCTTGCCGAACTTCATCGCATTGGACACCAGGTTTCGGACGACGGACCGCAATGCCTGGGAATCGCCCAGTACCAGCGGCAGGTCCTCTTCGAACATCGTCGCCAACCGATGCCCCCGGCCCGAGTACCGCCCGATTGCTTCGATCTCGGACTCAACGACGTGTCGGATATCGACCGGATGCAGTTCGTAATGGTATTGACCTGAACGAATAGCCGAGAAGTGAAGCACCTTTTCGATCATATCGTTGAGCCTGCGGCTTTCGGTGTTGATCGTTTCCCCGTAACGAGCCGCGTGATCGAGATCGTGAACCACGCCGTCGGCCAAGTTCTGGCTCAACGAAGAGATGCCGGCAATTGGCGTGCGGAGTTCATGCGACACGCCGGCAACGAACTCCATCTGCCGGTTCGCCAGCCAACGCGCCCGCCGCGTTGCAACCAGCAGGAACGAGAAACTCGCGCCGAGAACAAGCACGGCGCCGAAACCCAGCGACATGTTGCGCCGACGGTACAGGCTGACAAAGGCCTCCAGCGAACCCGCAGTGTGGTTGGCTTCAACGATCCAATCGGCGCCTTCGTCGGCAATGTTCCGGCTGATGTCCGGCGATGCCATGACCGCGGGCGACGCGTCCGGATCCGAAGCATAAAGTACGTCCGCACCTTCCTGGTCGCCATCGAGAATCCGGATCAGATATTCCCGTTCACCTTCCACACCGAAGTACTCTTCGACGATCGAGGGAATCACTTTCCCGAGAAGCGTCTCGCGATCCAGGATCACGACGGCCCATCCCGACGGACCGCGCTCATCCTGAGAAACAACGTAAGCGAACTGTTCGGAGTCGAACGGCGCCAACCATTCTCTGGCCTGGCGAGACCGGCCTCTCGGCGCCGCGCCATCGCCATCGCCATCCGAAAGGATCTGGCGGATCTCGTCAAATGATGGAGACCAGTCGACGGGTTCCAAACCGGCATCGGTGAGGCCCGCACGCCGGAGACGAAACTCGCCATTCGGAGGGGGCTCTATACCGGAAGAATCAATGGACGCGATATCTACCCAATAGGCGCCAACGATCAACTCCGGGTATTCTGACGAGTCGAACCACTCCCGGTACTCGTCGAGAATTTCCCGATCGAGAGGGCGGTCGCTGCGAACGCGGAAAGTCGCTCGGATCCGCCTGAACTCGTTGCCCAAATCGCGCGCGAAGCGGGCCGTCGTCGCGTTCAGAGTGCGTTGCGCCTGCTCGAATTGGAGGTCGCTCAAGTCACCGACCCACGTGTATTGCAAGAAGGCAAGGACGACCAGAATGGCTGCGGTGAGCAGCACGAGCAGCGAAGTTCGCTGTATCTTCAGGATGCTCAAAATATAGCCCCAAGGTACTTTCAAACAGCTTAACAGTTCACCGCAAAGGGGATGTAACAAGATGGTCAAAAGACTGTAAACCAGCGTAAACGCCAATCGATGGGGAAGAATACTGGCAGACAATGGAGCCGTCTCTGCCAGATGCGGCGGGATCGGAGGCGCGATCGAATCGACCCACAACCAATGCAACAGTCGGGCTAATGCAGTCCAAACAGCCCCAACAGTTCTTCGCGGCTCAGCCGTGCCGACAGATCCAGCGACACGTCGTCAACGAGTCGATCGAACAGATCCTGTTTTCGTTTCAATATCCGATCGATGCGCTCTTCAATGGTATCCACACAGGTATATTTGATCACGTTCACCTTGACTGTCTGTCCGATGCGATGGCTCCGGTCCTCGGCCTGCCGCTCCATGGCTGGGTTCCACCAGCGGTCCAGGTGAAACACATAAGACGCTTCTTGCAAATTGAGTCCGAGGCCGCCGGCCCTCAACGATATGATCATCGCCTTGTGAGCGTCCCGAGCCTTGAACCGATCGATGATCTCCGGACGTTGCTCCGGGGGCGTATCGCCGGTCAGAGTAATCGGGTTGAATTCCTGCAGGTAGTTGGCCACAGCCGACACACCCGCAGTGTCGCTGGTATATTGAGAGAAAATCAGCGCCTTGTGACCCTGCGCCGTCAACTTCCACAGCCTGTCCTTTATGTCCTCCAGTTTGCTGGACGCTCCAGTTTTGGGATCGACATTGCAGATCTGTTTCAGACGAGTGATCAGGTCCAGCATGTGCCGGACTCCGACTTCGGCGCCGAGAGACCTCAGGTAAACAATCCCCTCACGTTCGGCCTTTTTGTAGCTGTCGCGTTGGTCCCGGTGCAGAGCGATTGTCAACTTCGTCTCCAGCTTCGGGGGAAGGTCGTCCAGCACGTCGCTTTTCTTGCGCCGGAGTTGCAATTCCCGGTGTCGCTGCCGTAACGCCGCTCCGGGACGGTACCGCTTGGGCGGTGTATTTTCGTCATGATCGACGAACTCTATGATGGAGGCCAATTCCTCTTCGTGGTTCTCGATGGGGGTGCCGGTCAACGCCCACGACCGAACTCTCGGGATTCTCTTCACTGCTTCGCTTGTGTCGTTGCGGTTCTTGATCCTCTGTGCCTCGTCGAGTACGACCAGGTCCCAAGTTCCCCTGGAAGACCGGAGCTTCGAGAGGTTGTTTGCGTCTGAACGCAAGACGTCGTAACTGACCAGCGTGACGTCGGTCTCGGCGGCCCACTGCCATGCCCGGTCGTCCGTCGAGCCGCGGATTATGATCGCAGAAAGTTCCGGCGCCCACTTCGCGATTTCCCGGCGCCACTGGTCGAGCACACTGGCCGGAGCCACCACCAGGCACGACCCGATCTTCCGCCCAGCTCTAAGAATCCGCAACGCCGCGACGGCTTGTACGGTTTTACCTAATCCCATATCGTCCGAGAGCAGCAGTCGATCCATTTTGAGCAGTGCCTGGACACCGTCTTGTTGGAACGGCATCAGGTCTCCGGGCCATTCCAGATGCACGTCCAAGCCAGAAGTCTGGAATCTTGGAGGCGCAGCCAGCACCGCCCACAACCGTTTGGCCAAGCCGCTTTCGGCACCGTCTCGAGATCCCGTCATTGGCGCGGCACCGGAAGGCGTAGTCCCGAAAGTCGCCCGCCTCTCGACGCGCTCTGTAAGCGGCGGCAGAGCAATCACTGTCGTCAGCCCTGGAACTCTGGTCAACTCCCGGACCCGCACGTCGCCGAACGCTTCCGTCAACGCCTTGGCCGCTCGCTCCAATGGTTCGAACGGGTCGTCCCATTTCATGATGTCGCCAAGAGCCGCGCCGGCGTCGGATTCCGGTTCCGGCGGTTCCGCCGCCCAGAGCATCCGTTGGTAAATGCTATCGGGCTTTCCGCCTGACATGGAGCCCGTCAACGGTGGCGACGTTAAACGAATGAGGCAAAATGGCAACCCGACTCTCAGGTCGTCGAACGCCCATGTGGGTATCTCATCCGCGAAGCCAAGCAGCAACACCGATGAAGCTGTAGATGCCCGGAACAAAGATTTGATTAGAGTCGACTTCTCAAATTGCTCAGCGGCGCTTCGATGCTCCACGGACGGCCATCCGTGTCCCATTCGAGCGAAGCAAAACCCCAGCGGTTCCCCCCGAACCGACGTCTCGAATAGACCCGCGCGAACACCCCGGCCACTTTCTTCTTCGACAAATCGGAGCCACGCTACGGCGTTGGAACCCCCGAATTGGTTTGCGTCGTGAAAGGGAATGGGCAATTCAGCACCACGCCTAGGCCCGGATGGAGCAGCCTCTATTCCGGGTCGTCCCTGGCTTCCTGTTCGAGGTCGGAGTTCTCTTCATAGGTGGGAGTGAATGTTTCAATCTCTGTGTCGGGCCGGTAGCCAGGGTGCAGCCTGTGCAGATCCCACTCGTTAATGGCGGCACGGACCTTGTAACGCATCCGTCCCTGGAATCCGGCGCCTCCAGCGGTTGAGACATGGGGCGGCGGGTCCCAGTCATAGGCTCGGCCATACAGGCGGCGCAACGTTTCCAAGGTGGCGTTCACGTCAGCTTCGCTAGAAGATTCCAAGGCCACACTTCCCCGCTCCAGCAGACGCATGCCGGTCTCCGCCCGGGCACGGATGGCGCCATATCTTGCGCTTCGTTCCAACCTCGGTCGTATGTAATCTCGATCCTTTTTTTGCCCGTCCGGACTGATAATGGCGGACGCAAAGTCGTCGGTCACCGCCCCGACCACGACCAAGCCGGGATAATCCTCGCCTTGAGCGTGTCCCATCCAGCGCGCTGCCTCTGCATAAGAACGGGCCCGCTGCAAGATCGAGTACGAACCGACCAATTCAATCTCGTCCAGTAGAACAACCCAGCCGTTATAGCCGACGCCTTTGATAAGTTCGACGGCGAACCGCAACCGCTGCGGCGGGAGTTCAGAGGCTTTGGGCGCGCGGCACCTGTATCTCTGCGCCTCTCCTATCTGTCTGAGCCCGGCGCGGACCTTGGAAATCAGTATCCGGTCCCCCGCCCAAAAGGCTTCGATATCGCTGTTCAGATCTAACTCCATCGATCGTTCGTACAGGCACAGGCTGGCGGGGAAGATGGGACTTAGCAAACCGCTGGACGCAGCGCTTTCGGTCCAACGAAAGAAATCGTCGTACTCCTTGGAGGCCGGTTTCGTTTTGGAATCGGGTTTCAGCGCCAGCGCAAGCTCTTCGATAAGACGTCCGGTTCGGTTGGGCATCCGCCCGTTTTCGATAGCCGACGCGAATACCTTGCCGAGATCGTAAAAGGGCGTCTCTTTGCTGATCGCGACCTTGCTGCAAACAAAGTTCCTGGAAAGCGCGAGGTGCTCCAAGTGAGCCAGCAGATGCGATTTGCCGACGCCGAAGCCCCCCGAAACCAGCATTCCCTGAGAGCCGGTCGGCGGATCGCCGGTCTCTTTTATCTTGTCCAGCAAATTGACGAAACGGGCTTCCGCACGCGGTTGGTTGCATCCTAATTCACGCACGGCTGCCCGGTTTGGAACGCCGTTACGCAAAGCCTCCACAGCCAACCGGGAAGCCACCACCGTGTTGCCGTCTGAATGGGATGCCATGTTGCCCGCCTTCTATGAAAGCTTCACCAGCGCGGCCACCGGATTGGCGAGGTTCCTGTCTCGAACGTCGTCCATGACCCTGGTGCGCAGAGCCTGGTAGATGCTCCAGCCTCTCGCGGTTTGTTCGTCGATGAAGTCGTAATCGGTCGTCACTATCAGCAGCGATCCCGACAGTCGATCCACGTCGTCGATGAACTCCCGAAGCAACTCGTAATGGTCCATGGTCATCGCCCTGGTGTAATACCGCCGGCCGTCCTTCGGATTACGGGCCAGGGTTACGCGGGCGTTGTCCAGCAGAATCACCGTGCCCGAGTATCCCGCATGGCGCACCCAGTAGAGCGCCGATTCGATGAAGTAGCGCGCTGTCGTGCGGTTGATGCCGGTGTGGATCGCGAAGGGACGGACATCGCCTAATCGCGTGTTGTCGCCCGTAAGCCAGTCCAGCAGCGGTTGACCTGCGTATTGACCCTGTGCTGCTTCCATGAGACAGAGCTGGGTCATGGCTACCCGAAAGGCCTTGGCCATTTTCGCGTTCTTGGCGACCTCATTCTCCAGCAACGGCCTCAATTCTCGGATTACGAACCCTGATTCAAGTTTGTTGGCGCGCGCGACGGCGTCCATGATGTTACCGGCGCCGTTCGGGTCGATGCCATCGGTGCTGTAGTGATTCTGCGCGAGCAGACGCAGGATCAGGCGGCGAGCCAGAAGACGCCAATCGATGTGAGATGCGAGTCCGAAAAAGATGTCCTGCGGCATGTGGACACGACGCGTGGCCGCGTCCAACGCCACGAATATATAGCCCAACCCTTCGCAACGCGGCTGCAGCGCTTCAAGCAGAACCGGCTTCCGATCCTCGGCGGTTACCGCGAACTTGACGGCCGCGCCCCCGTCCTTGATGAACGTGGACAGATACTCGCGGCTTATGACGCCCAGCCATTCGTCGATCGGGATGGCGTTTGTCATCCACCGGCCTCGCCGAAGCGGATCCCGTAATACTCCACGCTATTGCCGTCCGGTCCAATGAAGGAGAACAAATCGGCGGAACGCCGCCGCGTCCCGGTCGATGACGGAAAGGAGACCTCCGCGCCCTTTTTGGTATGGCGGGGACCATTCGAGTCCAGAATGTACAGATCCCGGGCGAAGTCGCTGCGGTCGTAGTCGCGGGCCGTCCCCGGCAAGGCGGTCATCAGCCTGTAGATCCTGGCCAGGGGCACGACGCGCCCGCTGTTTCCAAGCAGGAGGTCTGACGATGCGTCACTCGCTATATCGGTATAGACGAAATACAAGGTCTCAAGAAATTGTTGCGGTCGAAAGCCGCTGGACTTTCCCTGATTCCTGAGCAGGAAATCGGCCAGATAGGACGGTCTGATGGCGCGAATCTTTTTCCGGTCGACTCTCACCGCGCGGTCGTCGGGAAGGATTCGGAGAATTGACGGATAGGATATAAGAACGCCGTCCCGCTCGTATAGTTGCAGCCCCTTCTCGACGGCAACATTCCGGAGTTCCTGGACATACCGATCCCGATCGCTGAGGTGCCGTTTCTCTTCCTCGTCCGTGAACGGCCAGCAGGAACTGGCGTTCGATACCTCTTGCCGGAGCGCGGTCAAGGCTTGATTGAGTTTTTCCTGACCGCGTCCGATGCCTGCAATGTCCCCGCCTTGCGCGGCTTTCGCCAGCGCCTTGGCCTGCGAGACTACGCTTGCGGCGGACTTCCGCACCGCCTCGGCGGATCTTTCCGTATCACTGAACGCTTGTTCGAAGCTGACCAATTGTGCGCACTTCCTGAACGTATTTATTCAGCGGCCACTATAGATGCCTTACAGACGTCGAGCAACCCCGAGTACGAATCCAGAACTATTTCACGCTCGATGCAAGGGATGGACTGGTGCGTGTTCCAAAACTTCAATTCCTCGTAATCGGCAACACAACACAACACAACACGCAACAAGCGCTTCGGCAAAATATGGGGTCACAGCAGTTCTTGAAGTTGACCAGTCGAAGCGATTTGGTCATGGGTGCACTGCTGGAAACCAGTCTTGCAGGGTATCTCTGAGTTCGTTGAAGGCGGAATCCTGGCAACGGCGTAACGTTACGGATTTTGCCAATTGACCGAACAATTTCGCGGCGACGCTCCGTCGTTTCTCGCGCAATGCCGCTCGCATGGCTTTCTTGGGATCCGGAGGCTTGGAAGCGCTCAGTGGCCATAGCTCTTCGGCGGTGAGCCACGCCTTGAGTTCCTCGTACCGACCTTCCCATCCCAGTATTCGAGGAACGTGGTTCGAGCCGTTCCATATCCAGGTTTCGAGTTCCGGATCGATTACGAGAACCTTTGAGCGGTTCTGCCAACCGTTGTTCGCCAACTCTTGCTCGACTTCGTATTGAATCTCCTCGCGCGGAGCGTTGTCACCGCAACCTTCCCCGTCGAACACCACCAGCGCATACCGGTAATAGTGAATGTGGCATCGCAGATATAGAGACGAACTGGTTCGACACCCCGGATCGCGGTGGAGGTGTTTGGCAACAGCGTACTCGATGGGACGGATTCCGAGACTCGTGTTTCGGCCCAACAGTTTCTCCATGGTTTGGAGCATGTCCTGATCCGCGACGAGCACATAGAGGTCCTTCTGCCCTTGTCCATCCGTCATCCGAAAACCTCGGACGCAAAGAGCAGGGCGACATCGGCTGAACTCCGCCAACCGGCCAAGCGTGGATGACGGTTGCCGGCGATGATGTCCGTGGCGCCCTTGTCGTTCTTGGCGAAGCACAAGACCTCGTCCGGCTCGGCACAACTCAGAAATACCGGGGAGTGGGTGGCGACTAGCACCTGCGAGTCGTAAACAGAGGAAAGCGACTGATACACGGTCTCTACGGCCATCGGGTGAATTCCGTTTTCCGGTTCCTCCAGCAGGTAGATCTTTCCGCTGTCCGGCAAGTAAGCGGCAAGCGTCAACGCCAGCATCCGTAGCGTTCCGTCGGACACCGTCCAAGATGGAACTTCCACACCCGTCGCGTAGCGGATCATCAAATAGGCGTGACGATCGTCTTCCCGTTCCACGACGCGAACGTCTTCGATCTCGCGAAGCGCCGTGCGAACGTGGTCGAGCCACTCCTTGCACTTCGCGGGATCGATTTCGCGAAGTCGCTGAATCGCCCAGGGAAGATTCGAGCCATCCGGAACGAAACCCATGCGCCGACTATTGGGAGAACTGGCCTGCCGTAGCCGCCGACTGTCAAGAAACAGCTTCTGTACACCCGCTTCGAGGATTCGTTTCACATAAGTGGCGACCGGAAACTGTTCGGGTGATTCCGGCAAATTCTTGAGCGTCGAACGCCGCGGGCCGAACGCGATGTTTAGCGGTTGATTCTTGAAATCGTAACTCGATCCAGTTTCTATGTTGAATGTGTCCGTACCCTCTGCGGACTTGTGGAGAACGCAACGAAAGTCGTAGCCGTCGGCAATTGTGAGGATAGACTCCGGTGTTGGCCCGGTTGAAGGAAAGCTCCTTGTCAGGGTGAACGGGTCTTCGTCGAAGGATGGGCTTTCGTCCCTGTACACCGCAAATTTGGTCGTGAGGAAACCCCCTTCGGAAGCGATCCGGATCCCGTCATTACCCTCCCGAATGGCTACCTCGTATCGGAAGAATCGATAATCGTACCGATCCTCCAGCTTGAGTCGAATCGTCTCGGGAATGTCGAACTCCACCGCCAACTCGAACCCCGGATTCTTTCTCTGACGATCCCACACCAGATCCTGGAAGTTTCTGGTGCGGCTCTCGACGGCTGCGTCCAGGCCATCGGCGATAAGATCGCCCAGAAAACCGATCACGTCGAGCAGGGTGCTTTTCCCGCTGGCATTGGGGCCTACAAGGATGTGAAAGGAGCCGTCGAGGCGAACATCCACATAGCGCAGGCAGCGGTAGTTTAATGCCTGGATGCGGCGAATCATGAGAACAGTCTACAAGAAGGTCTGAGTCGCGACGGAACAGAAATGTGCACCAAGGAGTGGGTCGCCATCTTCCGGAAGAGCGTCCGCGCCAGATCCACGAGTAGAGTGTGGTCGGTGAACGGTCGAGATTCTTCGCCGCGAAGCGTTTGCTGATTTCGAGACCATCGAGATTCCGCTCTTGTCAGGCCGCGATATCGATGAATCGGAAGCCCATCGGGGCGATCCCCTCGCCGAAGTCAATACTGCTCTTGCTGCGGCCCCAGACCCCGCCTCACTATCCATGACGCCCCCGACGGGTTCCAATGTGCATCGGCAGTTTCGGTGGGGCGGTGAAGAGCGACAAACTGCACCGCGCACCCTGGGAGGGCGGGCGTCCCGCCCACATCTCGTTGAACGGAGGACGCTACCGGCTTCCATCATAAGTCCTCGTGCCCCGTCATGCGCGTGCGCCGGTCCGGACACTGCCGAGCTTTCCCTTGGATGGCGTCATGCATGCCTGAAAGTCGTCCACCGCCAGGGATTGGCGATAGCTGGGGGTGGCTCGCTCGCAGCAGGAGCTGTGTTACCGCATGAACGTGCGTACAAACATCCCCGATCGGTCAACTCAATTGATAAGATTCTCGAACGGCTGCAAAAAGGAGCACGACATGGCACAAGTGGACTGGGTCTATCACCGGCCCGCCTGAAAGACCTGCGGACGAACGCAGGAGTTTCTTGCGAACAATGTTGTCGAGGTCACGGAACAGGTCAACGCCCGCAAGGTGGCCGTCCCCGAACAAGGAGTCCTGGATCTGGTGAAACAGGTCGACACGATCTATGCCAGCGTCGGAAAGAAGGTCGTCTTTTTCGACCTGAAGAAAGAAAAGCCCGCGAAAGAAGAACTCTTCAAGGCCGTCTGCCGTAACGGAAAGCTTCGCGCGCCGGCCCTACGCAAGGGCAGAACGCTCATCGTCGGGTTCGACGAAGACACGTACACGCAGGTTCTCAACTGAACCGCAGCGCGGACGGAACTCGTCAAACGCGAAAGACCGCTTTGAACGGCCACCCCGGTTTTTCACCTCTGGCCAAGATGGTTGTTCCCCTGGGATAGTTGCCGGTCGGCGCCGCGGGTGTCTCGGAGGGATACCTCCACCGGTGCTCGCAGAGACGCCGGGGATGACACCGACCGGCGCCGTCGCGCAGGATGGACACACTTTCTTTCTCGTGACAGGCATCCAATCCACTCAGCCGCTGACCCACCGGGCCGTCCTGGCCATTGCCGTTCCCGTCATGATCTCCAATATCTCGACGCCGCTGATCGGCGTCGTCGACACCGGTGTGGTGGGGCAGATTCCGGATCCCGCCTACATCGGCGCCGTCGCCCTCGGGGCCCTTGTATTCACGTTTGTCTTCTGGGCTTTCGGTTTCCTGCGGATGGGAACGACCGGTCTCACAGCCCAAGCCCTGGGCGCGAAAGACACCGATGAATTGCGGGCAATCCTCGGACGGGCTCTCCTGATCGCGGGCATCGCGGGGGCTGGATTGATCCTGTTGCAATGGCCGATCCGCGAGATCGCCTTCGGACTTCTCGATGGCAGTGACCGGGTCGAACAGTTCGCGCGCGATTACTTCGGCATCCGAATCTGGGCCGCTCCGGTGACGTTGGCCAACTATGCCCTGCTCGGCTGGTTCATCGGTCTGGGACGCACCGGCATCGGCCTCGCCTTGCAACTCGTATTGAACCTGACGAACATGGCGCTCGATGCCCTGTTCGTCCTCGGTTTCGGCTGGGGCGTGGGCGGCGTCGCGATCGGGACCCTGCTCGCGGAAACAGTCGCCGCAACCGTTGGGATCGCGATTGCCATCCGGTACCTGGGACGCGCCGGAGGACGATGGCGTTGGGATCGGCTACTGATCCCGGAACGGCTCCGCCACATGCTGAGGGTCAATGGCGACATCATGGTCCGTTCGCTGGCCCTGGTCTTCGTCTTCGTCTGGTTCATGGCCCGCGGCGCTGAACAGGGTGACGTGATCCTGGCCGCGAACGCGATTCTGATGCACTTCGTTTCGGTCAGCGCGTACTTTCTGGACGGTCTGGCGTTCGCGGCCGAAGCGCTGGTGGGACGCGCGGTTGGAGCGGCGCATCGTGCCGGGCTGGAAGCCTCCGCGCGAATGACAACGCTCTGGTCGGCGGGCGTCGCGATCTTCGCCGCGCTGGTCCTCATCTCATTCGGAACGGTGTTGATCGACGTATTGACCGTCGACGCCGCGTCCCGCGAGGCGGCCCGGACGTATCTGCCCTGGGCCGCCGGAGCGCCCTTGCTGGGAGTGTGGGCGTTTCAACTCGACGGCATCTTCATCGGAGCGACACGCACCGCCGACATGCGAAATGCGATGCTGGTTTCGCTGGGCATATTTCTCGCCGCATGGTGGTTGTTGACGCCCTACGGCAATCACGGGCTTTGGGGCGCGCTGTATGTACACTATGCCGCGCGAGTGGGGACACTGGGGTATTACTATCCGCGACTGGTACGGTCAGTCGAGTGAGCCGCTGGAAAAATCGCCTCTGGTTGAACCATTGGGACGCGAGCATGGATGCGACATTCTCCGACTATCTCGAATCCTGGGCCGCCTTTCTGCACAAACGCGGCCGCGAAAATCGGGCGCCGACCGGCGCAAAGAAGCTGTTCGCACCAGACGCGCGATCGAATCGACCCACAACGCAATATTCATATTGGTTGGCAAAATGGCAAGCCGTGGACGGGGCAGCCCCCATACGGAAGCCAATCAGAGGAAGTCGAAACCAATTTCCTTGCATGCGTTTCGCAGTGGCTCGATCAGCAGAGCATTGCTCAACTCGCGATGGAAGCACGGCGTATCTGGAAATGGTTTCGCGGCGAGGGCGCGTTCGTATAGTGCGATCACGGGCCGGTTGGTGAGCGAGGAGGGGTAGTAGAGCCCATGGATGTCCTTGTAGTGTTCGTAAAAGGCTCGAGACCAGTTCTGCGCATATGCAGTCGGTCCACTGACGAGTTTCATCGAGCCACCGGCCTGGGCGCAGAACGTATCGGTCAGGTTGAGCAGCGACAGGTCGTTCGCGATCTCGATCGACACGAGCCACGGCCGCAAAACCGTCCGATTGACCGTACGTCGTTCTTGAAGCGCTTCGGCCAGAGCTGTCGGGACATCGATTGCAAGGTACAGGATTCCGCGCGTCTGTTCATGGGCTCGTCCCGTGTCGTCATGCTCCTGGTGATCGAAGCGAGCGGCGGTGGGTCCGTAATATCTGAAATCGTGCCACAGGGTGGGGTGGTCGCCCGCCCGCCGATAGATGCGGTGCAGCGTTGTTCCTTTCGGCAGTGAGATCAGGCTCGGAGTAAGTTCCCGGAGTCGCTCGAGGTCCGGTGTATTCGGAAGCTTGGCTATGATGCCTCCAGGCGGTTGGCGAGAAACACCACCTGCTCGACATCTTGTCCTCCCTTCAGCCAATCAAGTGGGCTGACGGTGTCATCGATGTCCTTATCCAGGTACAGATCGACGTTTGGCAGACGATACCAGTTGTACACCTCGACGGGGTGCATCTGTAAGGGTAGCGCTTTGTTGACTCCCGCGATGTTGGGCACCAACCGGTTGTCCTCGATCTGGAAATCCGGAATGTACCGGTTACGACCGATCAAGAAGCTGTACAGCGATCGATCGGCAATCATCTGGCGAATCCGGCCTGGAGTCAGTCCGAGCCTGCGGCTGACCGTCTTGCTGGTCAGGCTCCGCTTGACGATGGCGGCAAATTTGACAGCGGTCTTCGCCAATGGGTCCGGCCCCGGCGTAGGCTCAAGAGTCAGGCCGCCGTCACGAAGGATACCTTGCTCCTCAAGCGTCAATTCCCTCGTGGCTTCTCCATAAACAATCGGCTCCATGCCACTGAGAACCACACGTAGCGCCTTGTTCAGCGCCTCGGGAGAGGTTTCGCGGAGGCCTCGTGCGGTGAAGTAGTTCATGGGGTGGGGCTTCATGGCGGTCTCCGAATCAAGCGTATGCACGCATCGTTAATGTGCGCTAGTATACCACTATTCCTGGCACATGGAATTCGTACAACCGTTGGCTTCGGTCAAATGGCTTGCCGGGCATCCGGGAAATTTCCAGACAAGGAGACTCTCGTCGCGTTGGTTATTTCGATTGATCGGGATCGCCGCTTAACAGCGTGTTGCCGTACTTATCGATGATTTCCAGAAACGCGCGATCCGTCAGCGAATCAATTCGCTCAACAACCGAACCATCTCCCGATTGGCCGGCGCCGGGCCGCCACGACCTCCCCGTCCCCCTAAGCCACGCCCGCCAACACCCATGGCGTGATCCATCGGCGTGCGTCCGCCGCGGTCGGCAAGTTCCAGGTCCGCTCCACTTTCAGCCAGAAGACGGATCACACGACCCCAACTCTTCTCGACGGCGGCATGAACGGCCGTTTGACCGTTGACGGCCTGGGCGTTGACCTCCGCACCGCCTGCCAACAGGATCGGGATTGCCGCGAGAGCATCGTCTTCGGTGTTCAACCGGCCGCGGGTGGGGTTGTTTCCGTGTCCCATGCCGGCGGCCGCCATGAGGGGCGTCGTACCGTTGGCCGCCGGAAGATCGACCAGCGCACCGTATTCGAGCAGGCGCCGAATGGCATCGGGGTTATCGCCGGCCTTGGACGCCCGTAACAGGGGCGTCGCCCCTGTCGACAACAGGCCGTCGCCGCCACGGTCGAAGATCACATTGCGGTATGGAGGGCGCATCTTGAGCTGGATATTGGGATTCGCTCCCCGATCGAGCAGCATCTCCAGAACCTCGATCGCCGAGGTCTCATCGGCGGAGGGGATATCGGGACGTCCGCCGCGAGGCAGCGTGCCGAGGTCGACGGCGGCATAGACGGGCGACTGACCGTAGAGATCCCACTTGTCCAGGTCCGCGCCCGCCACGATCAGGTAGCGCGCCAGATCGAAACGCATGTTCATCAAGGCCAGAACGAGGGGACTGGTTCGGTCAGGATCATGCAAATCGATATCGGCGCCGCCTTCAACGAGATACCGAGCGCACTCCAGGCATCCATCGCGCGCCGCATAGAGCAACGGGGTAAAGCCGCCGCGGTCGAGGTCCTTGGGCCGGGGTTCGGCCGTCACCCGTCGCTGCCAGTTACGGTCGACGCCCCGCGCGTCCACGTCCGCGCCATGCTCGACAAGCAGCTTCACCATCTCGGGCTGCTTCTGAGACGCGGCCCACATCAACGCCGACTGATGGCCCCAGTCCTCTCGTCGGTTCACGCCGGCGCCGGCATCCAGCAGGAGTTTCGCGGCGTCGACGTTGCCGGTGCGGGCCGCCGCCATCAGAGCCGTCTGGTTTTCCGGGTTTGCAGAATCCGGGTCGGCGCCGGCTTCGAGGAGCAATCCAACGATCGCCGCATTGCCGTTGACAGCCGCTTCCATCATCGGCGAAGAACCGAAGCCGTTCGCGGTGGATGGGTTCGCTCCGCGCTCGATGAGTCGCTCGACCAGGTCGACGTCTTCGCGATAGACGGCCCAGTGCAATGCCGTCGTCCCGTTGGGCTCGGACTCGTTCACGTCGGCGCCATCGGCGATCATGACGAACGCCGCATCGCGGTCGCCGGCCTTTACGGCTTCCACCAGCGTATCGGCGGCCGTGGCCGTACCGAGGGAGACGGCAAGAACACCCACCCAAACCGGAACCGCGGCGAATCGAACCCTCAAACTAAACCTCCGAGAACTGGCCGGTACTGTCGCCGATCGAATCGACCGGAACGCCCACCCGATCCAGGATGGTCAGCATCACATTGGCCAGCGGCGTATCCTGCGGGTACGCCAGGTGCTGCCCGCCCTTGATGCTGCCGTAGGCGCGGCCCACCAGAACCGACGGCAGCGGATCGTTGTTGTGCTCGTTGCTGTTACTCATGTTGCTCCCGTAGAGCATGACCGTGTGATCCAACATCGAGCCGTCGCCATCGGGCATCCCGGCAAGCTTTTCGACGAAACGGGCAAAGACTTGGGCGTGGAAGGTCTGGACCGTTGCCAGTTTGGCCTTGTTCGCTTCGTTGTTGCCGTGGTGCGACAGCGGGTGGAAGGCATCGGGGACGCCAACGTTGTTGAACGTCCGCATACTGACCTCCTTGCCCATCATGAACGTCACCACGCGCGTCAGATTGGCCTGGAATGCCAGCGCCATCAGATCGAACATCAAATCCAGATGCGCGTTGAAATCCGCGGGGACCCCGACGGGCGCGACGGGCAGTTCGAGACTCGATATGTCCCGCTTTTCCATTGTCTGGATACGGCGTTCGATTTCGCGAACGGCATCCAGGTAGTCGCCTACCTTGTTTCGATCCGGCGCTGTCAGCCTGTCCTGCAGGGACCGGGCGTCGAGTGAAATCGAATCCAGAATGCTGCGCGTCTCGCCAACGATCAACACACGTTCTTCGGGGGTGTCCCCCTGGCCAAAGAGTTGGTAGAACAGCTTCCGGGGGTTGTATTCCATCGGCAACGGCTGGGTCGGTGTCCTGAACGCAATCGTGTGACCGTAGCCGCACCCGTAACCCGGGTCGCACGGTCCGCCGGGATCCGTGCACAGTTCCAGTGACGGGAACGGCGTTTCGCTGCCGATGTGTTCGACAGCAATCTGGTCGGCGCTGGTACCGGCGAGCGGGCTGTGCTGGAGGGCGGGCTTGGCGCAGTTCAACCACGTGCCTGCCGTGATCGCGTGGGGAGACGGGCTCTCGCCAGCCTTGTTGCGCAGTCCGCTGACGATGGTCACGTGCTCCCGGAACGGCGCAAGCGGTTCGAGAATCTGTTTGAACTCGAAATCCGTACCGGCGGTATCGGGAACCCAACGTTCCTCCACCGCGCCATGGGGGACATAGACGAAACCGAGTCGAGGCATCGGCGCAGCCGCGGTTTGAGCCAACGCCGTGGCGGCGGGAACCATCGCGTCGAGCAAGGGCAATCCGATTGTGGCGCCAAGTCCCTTCAGGACCGTCCTGCGGGACAGATTCTTTTTCGTTATGAACATGTTGCCTCTGCTCCCATTCCGATTTCGAATCCGATTCAGACCTCGAACCCGGTTCAGATCTCGAACCCGAAAATTTGGAATTCCGGAACTTTCCGGTTTTCAATGCTTCTTGTGCTCTTACTCCACAACTCGGGCGCCATCGGCGGCTTGGGTCGCCTGTTCCAGCCTGAATTGATCGCTGGCCACGATTCCCATCACGATCGACGAGAATCGGTATTCGTTGTCCGCGGCGCCTCGCACGATCGCCCGAACGGACGGCATGTCGCGATACTCCACGGTGCGTCCGAGCGCGTACATCAACAATTTCGTGGTCAGCGTCTGAACGAACTGTTCCGGTTTGCGCAGCAACGCCGTACGCAAATCGTCGGGGCCGGACAGCGGCGTACCGTCGGGCAACTCTCCCGATGCATCGATCGGGACGCCGGCGAACATCTCGATGTCGCGCCAGGCGCCGACCGCATCGAAGTTTTCCAGGGCAAAGCCCAGGGGATCCATGATCCCGTGACAGCCGTTGCAACTGGGTTGAGTGCTATGTGCGGCCAACCGGGCCCGAACGGATTTGAAGACCTTTGAACCCACTTCATTGTCTTCGAGCAGCGATTCGACGTCGGGAGGCGGAGGATCCGGCGGCGTGCCCGTGATGTTCTCGAGTATCCACGCTCCGCGGCGCACCGGCGACGTCCGGTCGGGATACGACGACACCATCAGCACACCGGCTTTTCCCAACAACCCACGGCGGACCGAATCGTCGAGCGTGACGCGGCGGAAGCGGCTTCCCCGGATCCCGTTTATCCCGTAGTGCAGCGACAGGCGCTCGTTCAGGTAGGTGTAATCGGCCGCGAGCAAATCGACAACGCTGCGATCCTCGCGAAACACGCTGTCGACAAACAGCATGACTTCCTCGACCATCTCGGTTCGGAGATCCCCATCGACGCCGACGACCGTGCGATGGCTGGCCGCGAACGGAAACACGTTGGGATCGGGATCGATTTCGGCCAGGTCTCCAAGCCGCAGCCACTGATATGCGAAGTTTCGCGTCAACGTTTCCGATTTCGGATCGGCCAGCATGCGGCCCGTCTGCGCCTCGAGAACCGAAGGATCGGCGAGACGGCCGGCTTCGGCGGCCTCCAGGAGTTCATCGTCGGGAACGCTGCTCCAGAGGAAGAATGCCAGGCGCGACGCCAATTCCAGATCGCCCAATCGATAGATGCCGTCGGCAACCCTGTTTTCGGGGTTCTGTTCGGTCGCGCGGTAGAGAAAGTACGGACTCGCCAGGATACGCGTGAGCCCGCTACGGATGGCTTCGTCAAAATCGCCGCGTTCCCGTCCGGCATCGTAAAACTCGAACAGGACCCGGAGATCTTCATCGGTTGGAGGCCGGCGGTAAGCCTGCCTTGCAAGCCGGGACAGGATTCGCGTGGCACAGGCGCGTTCTTCAGTTTCGGATTCGGGATAACAACTGAAGATTCTCGCGCGACTGGGTGTCTCCGAAAGTCCGGTTGGATTGAAAGGCCCACGGACTTCGAATCCGGTAATCCGCATCAGGCGATCCATGCCGCCGCCGGGACCGAGCAACGACAGTCGCTGATCGGACTCGGCAAACGTGCGCCCCAGGAAAGTGACGGCTACCTTGTGAGGCCCTGCCGTTGTCCCGAAACGGATTTCCTTCAGGCGCGAATTGATCGCGTCGATCGCAGGCGACTGATCGATGTCGATCCCAAGCAGATCGTCCTCGCCACCGATTCGCGTCCGATAGATTTCAACGTCGTCGAGCAGGACGATCAAGTCGTTCGCGTGCTCGGCGCCGGCGAAATAGATGTCGCCCGGGAACATGTCGTTGACGTTGACCTCGTACTCCCCATCCGCGGGGAAGAAATGCTCGACGGCAAATCCACCGCGCGTCCCCAGGGGCAGGCCGTCGACGTGTCCCGCCTGCTTCCCTTCCTCATCCGCGGGGCGAACGTAGGACTGGCTTCCGGCCCCCGGGTCGGGCCGTCCAACGGCCAGCACGGCAACCGAACGCGCGGCGGCAACGTACTGACTGAAGAATGTGGGCGTGGTCTGCAGCACGTCGGCGATGTTGTCGAAGCCATCGCTTTGATCGTCGCGAGGCAGCAACTCGGTGGGATCCAGCTTCAGGGCCAGCAGGTCCTCGACGGCGTTCACATACTCTTTGGCATTGAGGCGATGCAGCGCCACGCGGCCCGGGTTTGGAGTTTCCGCCGCGGCGGCATCCAGATACCCCTCCAGCCACGCGACGAAGGCATCCATCCGTTCCGGGTCCGGGCGGCGGGCGCCGGGCGGCGGCATCATTCCGCCGCGCAACTTTCGGACCACCCTTTCCCAGGTTTCGGCCTCGCCGGGTATGGTTTCAGGATCGAGCGAATTGAAGTCGAGACTCCCGGCGAAGACCGTGGCATTGTGACAACCCGCACAATACGTATCGAGCATGGCCCAATGCGTGCCGGCCTGCTCGCCGAGGAAGCTCGCGGGATCGGCGCCGCTCTCCTGAAACCCGGGAGTACTCGTGGGTACGCCGGCGATGCCGGTCGCGGCGACGATCAGGCCAAGGGTCGTCGCAAGTGCCGTTCGTCGGATATATCGCATCATGGCAATTTGCAAATTCGAATCTCCGATCCCGTGGATATTCACACCCACACCGCTCATGCATCGGGCGTGAGGTGCCCCCACATGCTTTCGAAAGCGCGGCGGATGAAGAAATCGGCATCGCCGCCAAGCCGGGCATCGTAACGCTCGGTCAATCGTTGGGCGATGGCGTCGTCCAGACTCCTGCCACTGTACATGATAGCGCGGAGTTGCTCCGCTATCCCGCTGTACATCACGGCCTGCGCTTCCAAATCGGCTCGCGTCATGACCGGTCCATCGGCCGGTACGATTGTTGTTTCATCGTCGCACATATCGAGCAAGGCGCGAACGCCATCGACCATTCCGTTGATCCACCCGCCGGTCCACCAATCCACAAGCGGCCAGTCGCGGGACGAGAGCACGCCTCCCGCCACCAGCACGTTTTGTTCGGGAAAGAAAACGTAGATGTCGCCATCCGTGTGAGCCTGAAGCATGTAGCCGTACTCGATCCGATCCGCCCCAATCGTCAATTCGCCCGTGGTGTAGAACGTCTGGTTTGGTTGGGCTTCTTCGGGCGGTGGCAGGAATGTCCTGTTTTCCCAAGGCCGCGTCACATCGGTGGTCAGCCACAGTCGCGTATTTTCGTGGGCTATTATCCGTGCGCCGGCACGCCCCAGCGTCAGATTCGAGCCGGTCTGTTCGGGATGCCAGTGGGTGTTGAACAGCGTCGTCACCGGACCGCCGCCAGGCAAATTCGCTACCGCATCGAGCAGGTCCGCGGACCGCTCGGCGGCGCCTCCATCCACCAGAACCACGCCGTCCGATCCGGTCATTGCGACGACGTTGGCGCCGGCGCCGGTCAGAAGGACCAGTTTGTCGGCAAGCCGCGTCGTTTCGATGCTGTCGCCCGCCTGCCCCATGCCCCGGACCGGCACGGCCCCGAACAAGCCGGCGCCCGCAACGCCGCCCAACGCAGCCCCCAGGAATGTCCTGCGACTCGAATGTTTTGGCATCGTTCTCCCGTATCCCGGCGAACGCCTTATCTTATACTTGCCGACCGGGCTCGGCCAGCGCGATTCTGCCCATTGCCGCGTGTTAGCATAGGCAAGGGAGTGCCCGATTCTCCTGTCGACATATGTCAATCAAAACAGTCCGCAAGACCACCAAGGTCGGGTTCGTCAGTCTGGGTTGCCCGAAAAACCTCGTCGACAGCGAGGTGATGCTGGGCACGCTTTCCAACAGCGGATACGAGATCACGCCCGATCGGGAATCGGCGGAAGTCATCGTGGTCAACACCTGCGGCTTCATCGACAGCGCCAAAGCCGAGTCGGTCGACACGATTCTGGAAATGGCCCAACTCAAGGAAACCGGGCAGTGCAAGAAACTGGTTGTCGCCGGTTGTCTGGCCGAACGCTACCGCGGCGAGATACAGAAAGAGATTCCGGAAATCGATTTCGTTTTTGGACCCGACGAACTGGGGCAGATTCTGGAGGCCGTTCGCCTCGACGAATCCGAGCCGATTCCCGATATCAGAATCGATTCGCTCTACACCTCACGCGAAGTACCCACGATTCCGAGGCTTCGGACCACGGCGCCGCACATGGCTTACCTGAAAATATCGGAGGGATGCGACCACACTTGCGCCTTCTGTGCCATTCCCGGATTTCGGGGCAGGTTCCGAAGCCGGACCATCGTCGATCTGGTCGATGAAGCGCAACGGCTCGCCGACGGGGGCGCGCGGGAACTCATCGTCGTGTCCCAGGACACCCTGGCTTACGGGAAGGATCTCGAACCGGGCGGCAACAGCCTCGACAAACTGCTCGACGGCCTCCTGGGCGTCGAAAGCCTCGATTGGATCCGGTTGCTCTACTGCTACCCGAACCTCCTGTCCGAAAGACTGGTCCAGAAAATCGCGGGGGAACGCCGGCTCTGCAACTACTTCGATATTCCGTATCAGCACGCCAGCCCGAGTGTCCTCGAGCTCATGAGGCGCGGCGGCGGCCGCACCATGTTCGAGCGGCAGATTGAACGCATTCGCCAAGCGGTCCCCGAGGCGGGTTTGCGCACCTCGTTCATTGTCGGCTTTCCGGGAGAGACTGAAGATGACTTCGACGAACTCATGCGTTTCGTCGAAAACGTCCGTTTCGACAACCTGGGAGTTTTTCTCTATTCGGACGAAGAGGGGACGGCGGCTTTCGACCTGGGCGCGAAGGTACCGCGCGAGGTGGCTGAAATGAGACGCGACCGCGTGATGACGGCACAGGCTGCGATCGCGAGCGAACAACTCGGCAAGGCGATCGGCAAGTCAATGCCGGTTCTTCTGGAAGGCTTTTCCGACGAATCGGATCTCTTGCTCCAGGGCCGGCTCGAAACGCAGGCGCCGGAGATCGACGGATGCGTTCTCATCAACGATGCGGGCGAGACCCAACCCGTTCCGGGCCGTTTCTACCTGACCGAGATGACTGATTGCCTGGAGTACGATCTGCTTGGCCGGATCGTCAAACCGCTTGATTGAGACCAAGGGTCATGATTTGTCCAACATGCCGGAAACCCGCACCGCCTCAAGAGAACCCCTTTCGGCCGTTCTGCTCGGAACGATGCAAGATGATCGATCTTGGCAAATGGGTATCGGGCACCTACCGGGTGGCATCCGAAAACCTTGCACCGGAAGAGGAAGACGCAATCGAGCGCCTGGCCGGGACCGACAACGAGGATGACGAAAGTTGACCCGCCAGCCGGAGGCTCGGGACTGGATCTGACGGATCGCATCGCGATCGGGGTCGCCACGGCCGGCGGCGCAGGCTACTTCCCTTTCGCGCCGGGAACAATGGGTGCGCTGGTAGGCGCGGGCTTGTATGTCCTGATGCTGACCCTGGGAGTCGGCCATCTTCTTCTACCCGCGGTGGTGGCCGTCACGATTGTGGGCGTCTGGTCTGCAAATCGTGTGGAACGGATTTACGGGCACGATGCGTCACGCATTGTCATCGACGAAGTTGCCGGCCAGATGTTGACACTGACCCTGGTTGCGCGACAGGGGGTGTTCGCACTCGCGCTCGGAACGATTCTGGGCTTTCTGCTTTTCCGTTTTTTCGATATCCTGAAGCCCTTCCCGATCCGTCGCCTCGAACGGCTCCCCGGAGGAGTTGGAGTGATGGCCGATGATCTCGGCGCCGGAGTTTATGCGTTGCTTGTATTGCTGGTTCTGGAGCCTCTGGCAGCACGAATGATCGGTACACTGTAAAGGGTCGGCAGACTATAACCGGCCTGAAACGAACAACATCAGATGAGCGACATTACAATCAAGCAAATTCATCCCCAAGCGGCCCTTCCAGGGGGCGAAATCCGCATCGAGTACGGCGGCGGCGAACTGGAAGGCTCCGGTAGGCCGGAAGTACACTTCGGAGACCATACCGGACAGACAACGATTGCCTCCAACAACGTCATCGTTGCAAAGGTGCCCGAGTCCTCGTCCGAAACCGGGGCATCCGAACTCTGGGTCTCGAAAAACGGAACGTCGAGCAAGCCGGTCCCCTACGAAATCGGAAAACGTCTCGCCACCAATCTGCATCCGGTCGCGAATCCGGCCATCGACAGCGACGGCAACGTGTACGCCACCTATAGCGGACGCCGGGGACAGAAGACGCCGGTTTCGATTTACAAGATCACACCCGACGGCGCGGTGACGCCTCACGCCGACCAGATCGTGAACGCGACCGGAATGGCGCTTGGTCTTTACGGAAATCTGTACGTATCGAGCCGTCACGAGGGCAACGTCTATACCGTCGACCCTAACGGAAAAACCGAGATTTACATCGAGGGCATGGGCATCGCCACGGGGTTGGCTTTTGACCGGGCGCACAATCTTTACGTGGGCGACCGAAGCGGCAGCATTTTCAAGATCAACGCCGAAAAAGAAATCTTCGTGTTTGCGACGCTCGAACCCAGCATGGCCGCGTACCACATGGCATTCGGTCTCGACGACTACCTGTACATCACGGGCCCGACGACCTCGAGTTTCGACTCCGTTCACCGTGTTTCTCCGACGGGTGAAGTCGAAAAATTCTTTACCGGGATGGGGCGCCCCCAGGGGATCGCATTCGACATTTCGGGAAACTGCTACGTGGTGGGTTCCTATCGCGGTCGCCGCGGGATATTCCGGTTTCTGAAGGACGCTCGCGAACCCGAACTCTTCGTTTCAGGTTTGGGTCTCGTCGGCCTTGCCTTCGACTATTCCGGAAATCTGATTGTCGCCGACGCCTCTTCCGTCTATCGGATTCACGCAGGAACGATGGGCAAGCCTCTGCCATAAGGCCGATTTCCTCCATCCATGCTGACTGCTGAAATCATCGCCATCGGGTCGGAACTGCTGACGCCGCGGTTCATGGACACCAATTCGATTTATCTGACTGAACAACTCAACCGGATCGGTATCACCGTGGCGTTGAAAACCGTCACGGGAGACGACGAGGACTATCTGGAACACGCGATCCGGGGTGCGATGGAGCGCACTCCGTTGGTGATCATGACCGGCGGGCTCGGTCCGACAGAAGACGACATCACCCGAAAAGTCGTATCCCAGGTGACGCGGCGGCAGCTCGTTCTGGACGACGACATTCTGGAAGCGCTGAAGCGCCGTTTTGCCTCGCGAAAGATGGATATGCCGCCAAACAACGTTCGCCAGGCGCTCGTTCCAAGCGGCGCGGAACCTCTCGAAAACGCCAATGGAACAGCGCCCGGGTTGTGGATCGAAAACAAGATCAATACGGTCATTCTTTTACCCGGACCGCCCTCGGAATTGAAACCAATGTTCGAACGGCATTGCATACCCCGCCTGATGAAGAAAACCGGAGCGGCAGTTCTGGGGCACCGTGTGTACCGGACGACGGGGTTGCCCGAATCGACGCTCGACCATCGCATCGCTCCGATCTATTCCAAGTACAAGAATCCGGAGACCACCGTTCTGGCGAAGCCGGGTCAGGTCGACGTGCACCTTTCCGCTCGCGCGGAAACTCAGGCCGAAGCCGATGCATTGCTGACGGAACTGGGCGATCGGATCGACAAGGAACTCGGCGGCCACGTTTTCGCCCGCAGTTTTCAGGAAATGGAAGAAGTCGTTGGACTGTACCTGGTAATGAAGGACGCAACCATCAGCGTTGCCGAATCGTGCACGGGAGGGTTTCTCGCCGAGCGTCTGACGCGTGTCCCGGGCAGTTCCAGGTATTTTGAGTCGGGTGTCGTCACCTACAGCAATCGATCGAAAATCGACATGGCCGGGATACCGCCGCTGCTTCTCGAAATGGAAGGAGCGGTCAGCAAGGAAGTTGCGGTTGGATTGGCCGAAAGCGTGCGGGAGAAGCTCCACACGACAATTGGAGTCGGAGTGACCGGTGTGGCCGGCCCGGGCGGAGGCTCCCCGGAAAAACCTGTCGGCACGGTGCACATCGCGGTGGCCGGACCGAACTCAACCGAACACCGGCAGTTTTACTTCCCCGGCGATCGAGATCGTGTTCGGTGGCAATCCTCGCAGGCGGCGCTGGACATGGTTCGCCGTTACCTCGAAACGCTTTAGTGTGCCGTCGCGTCAATGAGTCGGACAATTGCCATCATCGGAGCGGGAGGCTGGGGCACTGCTCTGGCCATCGCGATGGCGCGGGTGCACCGGAGGGTTCATCTCTGGGCGTTTGAGCCCGACCTTGCCGAAACGATTCGCACAGAACGGAACAACCCCATCTATCTGGACGGCGTGGAGGTGACTCGAGGAATCGAGGTCAGTTCGTCGTTCGCCGAGGTTCTTGACGGCTCCGACATCGTCATCAGCGCGATGCCTTCGCACGTCTGCCGGAGCGTCTGGCTGCAGATGCTGCCGAACGTACACCCCGAAATGCTGCTCGTGACCGCTACCAAGGGGATCGAGACCGGATCCCTGATGCGAATGTCCAGGGTCATCGAGGACGTGGTCGGCCCGGTGTTCGAACCTCGGATCGCGGCGATTTCGGGGCCGACATTCGCGCTCGAGGTCGCGCGAGGGAAGCCGACGGCGCTGGTTGTCGCCAGCCCGGACGAGGAATTGCGGCAGCAGTTGCAACAGGAACTTTCCGCTCCAGGGTTTCGCCTCTACACCAATCCGGACATCATCGGCGTGGAGATCGGCGCATCGGTCAAGAACATCATCGCAATCGCGGCCGGAATCGTTGCCGGTTTGCACCTGGGACACAACGCCACGGCGGCACTCATCACACGGGGCCTGGCTGAGATAATGCGTCTCACCGAAGCCTGCGGCGGACGAAAGGAAACCCTGGCAGGTCTGGCCGGTCTGGGCGATCTGGTCCTGACGTGCACTGGACACCTGAGCCGGAATCGGCAGGTCGGAGTGGCACTTGGAGAAGGCAAAACCAAGGCCGAAATCATATCGAGCCGGCGAATGGTCGCGGAAGGCATCAAGACCAGCGAATCGACGATAGCCCTGGCCCGCAAGCTGCACGTCGAAATGCCGATCGCGCAGCAGATTCATGCCATCCTCCACGCGGACAAGAACGTTTCCGTCGCAATCGACGAATTGATGGAACGCGAATTGAAAGAGGAATAACCGCACCCCATGGAATTCATCACGTTGTTCGGGTCTCCCAAACCGAAAGATCCCACTATTTCGGAGAAAGTTCGCAGTGCGGTATCGAGAACGAAGCAGGATTTCACCGAACGTCTTCAGGATCTGGTGACCGGCAGGACGGAGATCGATGGCGAACTCCTGGACGACCTGGAGGCCGTGATGATCGGCGCCGACATCGGAGTGCAGACCACAAGCGAACTCCTGGACGGAATTCGCGATCAGGTATCGCGCGACGTTCTCCGAGACCCATCCCAGTTGCGCGACGCCCTGCGCCGGGAGCTACAGAAGATTCTCGACATCGAATTCCGTCCACCGGCGGAGGTACCTGCCGGCAACCCCTTCGTCATCGTGGTCGTCGGCGTCAATGGGGTCGGCAAGACGACGACGATCGGGAAACTGGCCAACCGCTTCGTCCGGGACGGCAAGAAGGTGATGCTTTGCGCGGCAGATACGTTTCGTGCCGCCGCGATCGACCAGTTGGAAATCTGGGCCGAGAGAACCGGAAGCCCCGTCGTCAAGCAGAAGCCGGGCGCGGACCCATCGGCCGTGCTGTTCGACTCGCTCCAGTCGGCAAAAGCCAGGGGCATCGATTACGTCATCGTGGATACGGCGGGCCGCCTTCACACCAAACGCAACCTCATGGCGGAGTTGGAAAAAATGACCCGGATCGCGGGCCGCGAGGTCCCCGGCGCCCCCCACGAAGTACTGCTGGTTCTGGACGCGACGACGGGGCAAAACGGTCTGATCCAGGCCAGGGAATTCACCAAGATCGCGGGCTTGACCGGACTGGTCCTGACCAAACTCGACGGCACGGCCAAGGGCGGAGTCGTGACTGCGATTGTCCGCGAACTCGGGATACCGATTCGCTTCATCGGCATTGGCGAACGGATCGACGACCTGGTGGAGTTTTCGGTCGACGACTTCGTCGATTCCCTGTTCGCGGCGTAGAGTGTCGGCGTGAACCATCAAATGCGTGACCGTTCGAAATTGAATGCTTGACCGTGCGAACAAACCGCGAACGAGCGACGAGCAATTCATGCGCCGGGCTCTTGAACTGGCTGAACAGGGCCGTGGTCTGGCGAGCCCCGGAGCGCTGGTGGGTGCCGTGGTCGTTCGAAACGGCCGGATTCTCGGCGAAGGTTTCTATACCTGGGACGGCATTGCTCACGCCGAAACTCAGGCCCTGACCGCGGCGGGGAGCGACGCGCGAAACTCGACCCTCTATGTCACGCTGGAACCCTGCGCCCATCACGGACGGACGCCGCCGTGCGTGGAAGGCATCATCAAGGCAGGCGTCTCGCGTGTGGTTGCGGCGACGGTTGATCCCAACCCCGAAGTGGACGGCGCCGGATTGCAGGCCTTGCGGAACGCCGGCATAAGCGCCGAGACCGGCATTTGCGAAGCGGATGCGCGGCGGGTCAACGAAGCCTTCCTGTACTCGGTGCGGAACGGCCGCCCGTTCGGAGTGCTCAAGATTGCGATGACTCTGGACGGAAAGATCGCCACGGCGTCGGGTGAGTCGCAATGGATCACCTCGAAGGAAGCCCGATCACGAACACACGACATTCGCCACTCGGCGGACGCCCTGCTCACCGGAAGCGGGACGATTCTGCACGACGACCCCCTGATGACGGACAGAAGCGGCCGCCAACGGCGACGGCCCCTGATTCGGGCCGTCATCGACCGGAGGGGACGGCTCCTCCCCCAGGCGCGGATCTTCTCCGAACCCGGCGTCGTCGTCTACACGGGCGTGCCTCATCTGAATCCGGGCCCGGGACGCGAAGTCGTCGTCGGAACGACGGATCTGATTGAGGTGACGAAGGATCTGGCCGCCCGCGGCGTGCAGACGACAATGATTGAATGCGGCCCCGATCTGGCTTTCGACGCAATCCGCCGGGGCATCGTTGATAAGATAGTCGCCTTCCTCTCGCCGAGGATCATCGGGGGCCGGGAAATTCCGGCCTTCGGCGGCGAGGGAGTGGGGACGCTGTCCGAAGCGTTCCGGCTCGACAATTGGGAAGTTGAACCCGTCGGGCCGGATCTGATGATCACAAGCTATGTTCACCGGAATAATTGAAGAAGTCGGCGAGATCGTCGGTATCCGCGAAACCGGAGACTTTCGGCGCTTGCGGATCCTGGCGCCTGCCGTGCTCACGGGCGCGGAACCAGGCGCCAGCATCGCGACCAACGGTGTCTGCATCACAGCCGCCGCGATCTCGGATGGCCATTTTGAAGCAGACCTTTCCAGTGAGACTCTCCACCGAACGACCTTCGGGAACGCACGAATCGGACGGAAGGTGAATCTGGAACGAGCGATGCGTGCCGACTCGCGTTTCGGCGGCCATTTTGTTCAGGGCCATGTCGATGGAATCGGGCGGGTTCGCCGGTTCGACAAAGGCGGCGACGACTGGAATCTCGAAATCGCTGTCCCGCCGGACTCCGCCGAACGGCTCGTTTGGAAAGGCTCCATCGCAGTCGACGGCATCAGTCTTACCGTGGCCGCGTTGCACCCCGACGCGCTGTCGATGGCAATCATTCCTTTCACGATGGAACACACGAACCTCGGCGACCGGAAGCCGGGCGACGAGGTCAACCTCGAATTCGACATCCTGGCCAAATACGTTGAGAGACTCGCCGCACCGTACCTGCAACAACTCCAGAAAGGACAAGTCTGATGTTTGCCACCGTCGAAGAAGCGATCGAGGAACTCCGGGAAGGTCGACTCATCATTATTGTCGACGACGAAGATCGCGAGAACGAAGGCGACCTGATGATCGCTGCCGAAAAGGTGACGCCCGAGGCGATCAACTTCATGGCGACGCACGGCCGTGGTTTGATCTGCCTGCCGATGACCGGCGAACGGTTGGACGCGCTTCAGATTCCGCTGATGGTTCCCGACCCGACGAATACATCCCAATATGGAACCGCGTTCTGCGTTTCGATCGAGGCGCGGCACAACGTCTCGACGGGAATTTCCGCGCCGGATCGCGCACAGACGGTCCGAACCGCCATCAACCCGGATGCGCGGCCCGCCGATCTGGCCAGGCCCGGACATATCTTTCCGCTTCGCGCCCGGGACGGCGGCGTTCTGATCCGTGCCGGACAGACTGAGGCATCGGTCGATCTGGCGCGAATCGCGGGGTTCGACCCCAGTGCCGTGATCTGCGAGATCATGAATACGGACGGAACGATGGCGCGTACGCCTGAACTCGTCAGCTTTGCGGAACAACACGAACTGAAGATCGTTACCGTCGCCGACCTCATCCAATACAGGTTGCGGACAGAACATTTTGTGAAAAAGGTCGCCGAGACGACACTTCCGACGCGGCATGGTGAATTTGGAATGGTCGCGTTCGAAAGCGTCCTCGACGGGGAAACCCATATCGCGCTCGTCCGCGGGGACATCGAAAACGGCGAAGATGTCCTGGTACGCGTTCATTCCCACTGCCTGACGGGCGACGTTTTCGGTTCCGTCCAGTGTCACTGCCAGGATCAGATCGATCGCGCGCTTGCCATGATCGCCAAGGAAACCCGCGGCGTTCTGCTCTACCTGCATCAGACCGGGCGCGGGTTTGGCCTGTCGAAGGCGCCCGGAAAGCGCGAATTGGAGTACCACGGCAAGCATGGGGTCGACGTCAACGAGACGATCGGGCTGAAGGGGGAACAGCGGGAGTACGGTATTGGAGTTCAGATCCTCGGAGCACTGAAAATCCGGTCGATGCGGATTCTCACGAACCACCCCCGAAAACTGGTGGCTCTGAAGGGATATGGCCTGAAAGTGGCGGCTCAGGTACCCCTGGATGAGTGAGGAGGATCGGACCCTCGGAAAAAGCCAGTCCCCCGGCCTCAAAACCATCCCGTCAATCTGTCGACAAACCGCCGCCGAGCGTTTCGGCGGTGAGGGCGGACAGCCTCTCGCGCAGCGCCTCCGCCGCATCGAATGACCGATAGCGTCCCAGCGCAATGTCGGCGATACCGGCCTCTGCGGCCTCGCGCATGGCCTTGAGGCGGATCGCGTCCTCCTCTTCCCGACGCTCGACCAGTCTCAGACCTTCGCGCATCACCTCGCTGGCATTCTGATAACGGCCGGACTCGACCAACCTCGCGACCATGGCAGCCAGATGGTCCGAAAGAACCACGTTGCGCGTCGGCATAATCGATTCTCCTTGGTGGTCGAATATTGGCATAATATGCCAATATTGCTCGCCTTGCATCGCTTTGGAAGATCGTTTCTGGTGGCGGGACCGCCGACTGTGACTGGCAAAACGCCGAGCATAGGCAACACGGCTTGATGGGAATTTGAATGCCAAGTCGCACTTGCGTTCTGCTCGTTGTCCGCTGTTCCGTTCATCAGCGATACGCCGTCCGTTGTTCCTCGCTACGAAGTTGCCGTTTTCCACCCGTCATCGAAATATCCTCCGATGCCGGTGCGTCTTGAGATCGTCGCTACATCAAATCCGATAGTCGCACATGCTCCGCGTCCGCGCCGCGATGCAGCACCATTATGCGATTGGGTTCGGACATGAACCACGCGAACGAGCGCCAAGCCAGTTCGCTCGCTGTCGTTTTGAATGCTGCATCACCGCGGTCCGCATATGCGGATACAAAAACGACTTGGTCTTCCTTGAACCCTGCCTCCGTCGCAATCGCCATCAGCGCAGTTTGCCGGGCTGAGGTAACGGGTCCAGCCGTGGCGACGACCTCGACGAATACCAGGAGCGGTTCGCTGGGACCGATATCAACGAGGATCAGGTCCGGCAAATTCTTGTCGTGCCGGATTGTCAGGCCGATGTCCCACGCAAGCCGGTCATCGCGCGGCGCCACCCGGTTTCGACTTTCGCTCAACCAGATCACGCCGGGGTCTTCCAGGAACCTCGGCGCAAATTCCTCAACAACGGCCTTGGAAATCACGGAACTCGGTCCCGGCTCCATATCCCGTGTCTCGCCACTCGGGAAATGAACCAATACCCGTCCCTCGCGCGCGACCGCACCGCGTCGCATAATCGCGACCCGGGCAAGGGCGCCGCTGGACAGGTTCACCTTCTGCCATTGCCGAATGGCGGTTTCCAGATCCGCACCACTCAAGGCGGGATCGAACAACGACGCGAAACCGCCTGCCAACGCATAGCGTGGCAACGGCGAAGTCGTCGGCAATCCCTCGCGCTCTTTCACGGCGCCCATGCGGACCAGTCCTTCCCGGAGCGTCTCGTCGCGGATCGGCTCCCTTGTATTTGCGGCATACCAACGTCCCTCGATGTTCCCAACTGAACGCATGGATTCCAGCGTCCACGCCTGCCGCGCGGCTTCGTCTATCGATCCAGCCTGCCGATCCGTCATTCGCGTAACTTGATCGGGACGGAGCCAACGGTCAGTGCCTTCGATGGCGCCGACATAAAGCATCGCGAACACCGTCTTGGCGGCGATTTCGCGGGTCACATAATTTCGATTGGATGTCCCCTCCGGGAATATGAACTGGAGTCGTTCGTGAATTTCCGGAACCGGTGAGAGTGGAGGCAACGGCATCAACAAGCCCCATTCTTATAAAGACGCTCTACTGAGCGTTCCAGTGTCTCGCGCGTCGCGCGCCGACCTATCAGCCGCTCGACTTCCTTCATCGATTCCCACGATGGCAATGGCAAAGCTTCGAGTTCATAGGCCGACACGGCCACGCTACCGTTGATGCAGCGGAACATCTGGTCGGCAACGTGACTGTTCAGCAACACCGCCAAGGCAGCCGGAGACACCTTCGGTACGCCGTCGAGCGGTTTGACCATGTTCAAGTGGTTTTCGATGACGACCGCGCGGTGTTCGTCGATGAATGACGCCGGCAGCTCGGCCGCGATCAGTCGTCGCGATTGCTCTTTCGCTGTTGTCCGTTGCAACAGGACGCACGGGAAGTCGGTTACCACCCAGTGCTCCTTTTTCTGCGGCTCAAAAAATGGCTTATGATTGCGCTTCCGTGCTCGAAACTCGAACACACCGTCGGACCGAATGGACTCGGCCCAGATCAACGGGTATATCCCTTTGCCCGGCCGATCACGCAAGCTCGGCTTGTGCCGGTTCCATACCAGAGGACCGGTGCTCACCGTATAGCCATAATCGGCGAGCCGGCTCGGCAGCGCGTCAGCGATCCGTACAAGCTTGCTTTGCGCTTCTGCCCGCGGTATCAGCCATGGTTGATCATGTTGCGTCGGCAGGCGAAAAGAACCGGCCCGGGTTGTCTTGAACGAACCATCCGGACCCGGCGAAATGAAATGGACTTGCCCTGCGCAGGGATCGCCCCCTCGACGATACACCGCGAGCAGGGTTTCCTGAAGCACCTCGGCGAACACACCCTTACGCTCTTCAATAAAGTCAATGCTTGCAGGCGGGGCCTGCTTGCCGAGAAGACCTCGCAGTGCCTTGAAGTACTCACCCGCCAGGAAACTGGTGGGCGTGACATAGGCGATGACCCCGCCCGGTCGGGTGAAACGCAATGCCAGATCGGTGAAAACGCCATAGAGGTTGGCATGCCCGAACAGGCTGCGGCGGTACTTGTCACGCAGTGCGGGAGACAGAGTTATCCGGCCGTACGGGGGGTTGCCAACCACCAGGTCGAACCCGTCATCTCCGGGCGTTTGCTCCAGAGTGTCGCAGACCTCCACCACCGCGGAAAGGCGTTTGCCGGCTTTGTCGCAGAGGTCGCCAAGCGTTACTTCGAGGAAGACATGCGACATCCATGCAGCAAAGGGATCCAATTCAAATGCGCGAATGCGGGCGAGGATGCTTTTCAGCGCGATTTTCGCGCCGCACCCCTTCAGGCTTTCCGACATGCGGCGGGCTACGGGCAATAGAAATGCGCCGCCGCCGCAGGCCGGATCGAGTACGCGAACCGTGCTCCAGTCAACCCCGGCTTCCGTTGCCATGTCCAGCAATCGTTCGCACAGGGCGGGCGGCGTGTAGAACGCACCGAGATCGGCGCGGGACGGACCCGGCATCATTCCGGTATACAGTACGCCAATCATGTAGCTGGCATCCCGCGCATCGAGATCGGCGGCAGCCAGACCGATCATGGCTGCCAGTTTTTCTGTCTCTCCCGTAACTGGTCTGAATTCAATTGTCCGCGGCAGTTGGGGAAGTGACCGGTTGCGTCCGCTGACACGACAATGATGTTCTTCCCAATAGGCGGCAGTGGCGGCGTGAATCAGACCGCGAGCAAAGCCGAGACGTTGGTCGAGCGCTACTGACGATGCCTGCGTTCGTGCTGCAAGTAGGGCTTGCTCCAGGACACCTCGCAGGGCTCCGTCTGGAACAAGTTCTTCACATTCAGCCAGACTTGCTACTTGCGTCGCCACGACGTCTGCTCCCTGTTATTATTCACCGGCCCGTGCCGTCCCGACGACAAGTCCAGTGGTAGCTGAAGTTCTCAGGCACCTCAATGCGAGTATTCCGTCGTCAGTTTGCGTTGACTAATCATACGGAACGGATTTCCAGAGTAGGTCCATTCAAACGGACGGGCCTGAAGGTTGGTCCTTCATGGGCGGAACCTCGCAATGGAACATGACGAGAACACATGCCCCGCCCGCAGAATTCGGTTAGGGTCTCCTCATGTGCGGACGCTTCACCCAGTACGGTTCCTGGACCGAGATTTACGAGTGGATGAACCTGATTGGCCCGGTGCTCGACCCGCGGCCCCGCTATAACATTGCTCCCAGCCAGGAGGCGGCAGTGGTGCGGGCCGAAGAAGGCGGGCGCCGGCTCTCCATGCTGCGGTGGGGACTGATCCCGGGCTGGGCCAGGGATCCGGCCATCGGCAACAAGCTCATTAACGCCCGTGTCGAGACCGCTTCGATAAAGCCCTCATTCCGTACGGCTTTCCGCTCTCGCCGCTGCCTGGTACCCACCGACGGATTCTATGAATGGACCCGCCGCGGCAAGCTCCGGCAACCATGGCTGATCGGATCGAAAGACGGCGGCCCGTTCGCCTTTGCCGGGCTGTGGGAATGCTGGGCCTTGCCCGAGGGCGTGACGCTGGGCGGATCGCTCGCCGAATACCGGACGGGCGATCTCGTCGAGACCTTCACCATTCTCACCACCGCCGCCAATGCGACCTTACAGTCGATTCATCACCGAATGCCGGTCATCATCTCGCCGGACGAGTTCGGGCCGTGGCTCTCCGGCGCATCGGTTTCCCTGGGACCCGCTCCCGAGGACCTTCTTGCCGTTCATCCGGTCAGTCCCCGCGTCAACAGCCCGCGCAACGACGGTCCCGAGTGCATCTCGCCGATCGCGCTCTCCTGAAGCCGCCAAACGCTGGACCGCGAAATGACGGACTACCTCACGCTGGTTTCTTGATGTGCCATGATTTGTCATGGCACACTGGAGTTCGTCAAGAAGGAGTGTTCCATGTCTCAAACTCGTGAGAAATTCGCCACCCAGGTCAACGCCGAGATTCTAGCCACCATCCGCGCTATCGCCGAGAAGGAAGGCCGTATGCTTCAAGCGCTCGTGGATGAGGCTCTAGCCGACTTGATCGAGAAGCGAAAACAGGCCCGACCCCGGCCACACGTCATGGCCACTTATCTTGCCAGCCATGACAGGTACGAAGATCTCTACAAAAAGCTCGCGAAATGACGGACTACCTCACGCTGGTGGAGGTTGTCGCCATTCAGGAGGATCAGATCGAGCGGTACGGGGGATCGCACGGCATCCGGGACGCGGGTCTTTTGGAGGCGGCTCTCTATCGGCCGCAAACCGGCTACTACGCCGACCTCGTCGAGGAAGCCGCCGCGTTGTGGGAAAGTCTCGCCCAAAACCATCCGTTCATCGACGGCAACAAGCGCACGGCCTTTGCCGCGACGTACACGTTTCTGGCAATCAACGATGCACATCTCACTGTCGGGGCTGTAGAAGCCCACGCCTTCATTTCGCGGCTGTACGATGCGGGAACGTTCCGCTTTGACAATCTGGAACCATGGCTGCGGCGCAACGTCACGTTTAGCGAGTAGCCAATACCCACACGGAAACAAGCCCGGGCGTCGTGGAGTTTTTGGTTACCATTGCGGGATTCGAATCTGCGGCTTTCGAGCTATGGCCGGTGTTCCGCCGGTATTCGAAACGGGGACGCTTGGGGTCCGGAAAATGGGTCTGCCGAGGCTCTCCTTCGAACCGATGCCCGCCCGGAATTCCAACCAATTCTGACGCTTCCTTTCGAAACGCATGCATAATGTATGGCATCCGGACGTATAATCCGCGAAAAACTGATTGGAGCGTGAAATAGAGCCCTTCATGTCGGATCGGGAAACCATAGTCAGGATCCTCAAGACAGCACAGTCCAGGATTCGCAGAAACTGGATCTTCAACCGGATCGCATCCGGATTCTGCCTTTTTGTGCTGGCCGGTATTCTGGTGAAGGCAGTGGGTCTCGTTATCTTGTTGAACGCGGGTTTCTTGCGTGCCTTTTGGACTGTCTGGTTGGTCGCGCTGATCGTGTTTCTTATCCGGGCAATGCGGTCCGAGGACGACCTCGGCACGACCGCCGGCAATCTGGACCGCCGGGCACGCCTCAACGATGAAGTGCTGAGCGCTTACTGGTTCCTGAACCAGCGATCCACGACGCCGTGGGTCGAATTGCTGATACAGCGGGCAGCCCGGAGCGTGGGCAGGCTGGACGTTCGAAGACTCTACCCCCAGGTCCTGCCGAAGACTTTCTACCTGGCCGGCGGCGGCCTCATCCTGCTGATGGTCCTGAACTTTGCCCCGCTGCCCTTCACGCCGGGACTCCTGTTTTCGACGCCGATGCCGGATCTGGGGGAATTGGATCGCCAAGCCCGCCTGAACGAAATCGACACCCTCCTTGCCGAGGCCGAAGCGCTGAACGCCAATCTGGCCCTCGCCGAATTCCAGCAGCTTGTCGAAGAAATGCGTAACGCCGATCTGGCTCTGGAACAGACCGACGACCAGGCCAGCCGGGTTGAAAGCCTTCTGGACGAGGGCAACCTCAATATCAACAACCTGCTCGAAGGTCTGGAACAGATGGGCGAAGATCTTCAGCGCTCCGAGGAAACCGCGCCAACCGGGGAAGCACTATCGGAAGGCGATCTCCAGGCCGCCGCCGAGGAACTGGAACGCTTGGCCGAGCAACTTGGCAGCGGATTGCCGGCATCGAACGAACTTCAGGAAGCCCTCGAAGAAGCCTCCGAAAATTCGCGGGCGGGACTCGAAGAACTTGCCGCGGCACTTGAAGAGGCTTCCGAAGCTCTGGGCGAGGAGAACTCCGAAGGCGCACAGGAATCCCTGATGGAGGCGGCCGAAACGCTGGGCGAGCTCTCGGACATCGTTCAGAGTCAGCAACTCCAGAACCAGGCGGCGCGGGACATGGAGGCGTTGCGTGAAGCGCTCCGGCAAATGGAAAACCGCGAATCGCAGCAGGGAGAGCCCGGCGAGAACGGGGAGAGTTCCGAGAGCGATGGAGGACAGGGAGAACAGCAGGATCCGAGTTCCGAGGCCGGAGATGCCGCGGCCAGCACGCCGCAGGAGGGTGAGGGCGGAACACCGCAGGAAGGGTCTCAATCCGGATCCGCGGAAGGGGCGTCCGAGTTCACGGCCGGTGAAGCCCAGGAAGGCGCGCCGTCCGACCAGTCGATGCCAGCCATCGCCGGAGACCTGCAGAATCTGGAGCCTACCGGAACCGGGGATACGCCGACCGGAATCGGATTTTCACCGGCACAGAAGACCGGAGACCCGACGAGTCTGGAAGTCCAACTTCTGTTGCAAACGACCTTGGCGTTATCGAATGAAGATCTGCCGCAGCCAGACCCGGAACGGCGTGAAGAAGCCACGCGGCAAGAACGATCGAGCCTCGACTACCGCAGCGTGCCTTCGGAGTTGACGCCCGCACAGCAGGAACTCCTGAACCAGGAACGGATACCGCGCGAATACCAGAACGTGATCAAGGAATATTTCCAGGCCATACGTCCCCAGCCCTAGGTTCGGGCAATCAAGACACAAGATGACCACGACTCAAATCGACAGGCAGATTGAAACCTTCCGACAGCAGTTCAACGTCGTCAAGGACGAGGTGTCCAAGGTGATCGTCGGGGCCGACACCATCATTGACGGCATCCTGATGGGACTGCTCGCGCGCGGGCACGTCCTGCTGGAGGGCGTTCCGGGCCTGGGCAAGACCAAGCTCGTTCAAACACTGAGCGGCGCACTGCACCTGAAGTTCTCGCGAATTCAGTTCACACCGGATCTGATGCCGGCCGACATCACGGGCACCAACGTAGTCCAGGAAATCGAACGCGGCGAACGCCATCTGGAATTCCAGCCCGGTCCCATCTTCGGCAACGTGATTCTGGCTGACGAGATCAACCGGGCCACACCGAAGACTCAATCGGCTCTTCTGGAAGCAATGCAGGAAAAGACGGTCACCGTCGGCAAGGAAACATACGACCTGGAACTGCCGTTTTTCGTTCTGGCGACCCAGAACCCTCTGGAGATGGAAGGGACCTATCCCCTTCCCGAAGCCCAGTTGGATCGCTTCTTCATGAAGCTGAGCGTGGACTACCCAACGGTTGCGAGCATGCACACGATCCTGAATCGGACGACCATCCTGACCGAACCCCAGCCGCAGCAGGTACTCACCGGTAAGGAGATTCTCGACATGCGCGACACCGTGTTGGCGGTCCCGATCGCGCGGCCGGTGCAGGAGTACGCGGTTCGGCTCGTTCTGTCTACGCATCCCGACCAACCGACGGCACACGACCTCACGAAACAGTATGTCCGCTATGGCGCCAGTCCCCGCGGGGCTCAAGCGCTGGTTCTGGGCGCCAAGATTCGCGCATTGCTGAACAACCGCATTCACGTTTCCGCCGACGACATTAGTGCAATCGCGTTGCCGGTGCTGCGGCACCGGATCCTGCTCAATTTCGAGGGCGAAGCCGAGCGGGTCGAAACCGATTCCATCATCGAAGCCATCCTCCGGGACACCCGAACCCCGTAGTTCGACCCATGCCGTTAGCCGAGATCGCCGGATTCGACGAACAGTTCATGCGAAAGCTGGAGTATCTGGCACTGGTTTCGAAACGGTTCTCGGGGCAGTTCAAGGCCGAAAGGCGATCCAGAAAACTGGGTTCCGGACTTGAATTCGCCGACTACCGGGGATACGTCGCGGGAGACGATTTTCGCTATCTGGACTGGAAGACCTACCTGCGGTTGGGCCGGTTGTTGTTGCGCCTCTACGAGGAAGAAGAAGATTTGCCGATCTACATCTTCGTGGATTCCAGCCAGTCGATGGCATACGGCGATCCCGGCAAGCTCGAATACGCCAAGAGCATCGCCGCGGCGCTCTGTTACATCGGACTGGCCAACATGGACCGGGTGCGAGTAGTGGCCTACGCTGACCGCATCCGCAGCGAACTTTCTCCCCAACGTGGAAAGAATCAGATCTTTCGCGTGTTTCAGTTCCTGTCCGAGGTCACAACGGGCGGTGAAACCAACGGCCGCGAAGCCTTCAAGATGTTCTGCACCGGCAGCCGGCGCCGGGGGCTGGCCGTCGTCATTTCGGACTTCTTCGAACCGGCCGGCTTTGAATACGGTCTCAATATGCTGCGTTACTACCGCCACGATGTCTTTGTCGTTCAGGTGGCCGCGCACGAAGATGTCATGCCCCATGTCCGCGGACAAGTCCAACTGGTGGATTCCGAAACTCAACAGAGTCAGGAAATGACAGTCACCCCAGCGCTGCTCGATGCGTACCAGCGGGAGATGGACCGGTTCTCCGAAGAGATTCGGAGACACTGTGTCAAGTATCAGTTAGGCTATGTTCGAACGGTGACCGACTATCCGTTTGAAGACCTTGTGCTTCAGGTCTTTCGTCAGGGCAGGTTCCTCAAATGAGTTTCCTCAGCCTATCGGCGCTTCAGGCATTTCTGCTCGCCCTGGCGACTATCGGCATGGTCCTGGTGCTTTTCTTTCTGAAACTCCACCACCGCCGAGTTCTTGTCGGGTCGGCAATGCTGTGGCAGAAGGTACTGCACGACCGGCAAGCCAACTCCCTGATCGAAAAACTTCGGCGCTTGCTGTCGCTGTTGCTGGCTTTGACGATCGCGTTGCTGATTGCGTTGTCGGTCGGACGTCCCTACTTCACAGCCTCCGAAGCCGCGCTTCAGCCCGTCGTCATCGTCATGGACACGTCGAGATCGATGGATGCCTCGACGGCTTCAGGCCAAACGCGTTGGGAAATGGCGGTCGAGGAAGCGAGGCGCATTCTGGATGGCAGTCATTTTCCGGCTGGAGTGATGGCCGCCGACACGGCCGGCCGCGTCCAAACCCCCTTAACGGACGATACCAACGCCGTACTGGAAGCGATCGGACGGATGAGGCCTTTTTCCGGAAGCGGCCGCTTTCCTGAACTCCCATCCACAGACGCTCGAACCTACTTCATCACCGACGGCGTCGCACCGCCGAATGGTGTTCCGGCCGGCGCCTCGGTTGTCTCCGTATTCGAGGCCGCTGACAACGTCGGCATCACCGCGTTCGAAATCCAGGTCGATCCGACGAGCCCGTCCGGTTACACGGCCTTCATCCAGGTCGCAAACTATTCCGAGACTCCAAAGGAAGCCGCGGTCGTCGTTGCCGGGGTCGGCGGTCAGCGCGTGGTTCGGGGGGCAAACCTGACACCGGGCGGAATCTGGCAGGAAGCTCTCGACCTGGCAGGCTTCGAAGGCGGAGGTATTCAGGCGAGGGTCCAGGCCGCAGGGGACCGTTTCGCAACCGACGATGTCGCATTCAGCTATATGCCCGTTCGCGGCAGATTGAACGTTACGCTCGTGACGCCGGAACTCGATGGGTATCTGGAAACATTGCTCAGGCTCACGCCCGAAGTCGAGTTGACCATCACTTCGCCCGACGCATTGGAAGAGTCCGTATCGACCGACGTCTATGTTTTTGACGGGGTTGCATCGAGTGCCCCGCCGGAACGACCGAGCCTCTTGTTCGGAGTCGCGAATGTCGCGTGGTTGCCTGCCGCACGGGCGCGCGATACGACGATCGAGATCTCGTCGTGGAATGAAGAGCATCCCGTTATGCGGTTTGTGCCGTTATACGATCTCGGCATCGATGCCGCGACGGTTGTCGATCCGGAGGGTCTGAACGTTGTCGCAGCCTCGGGCAGCACGCCGTTGATCATGGTCAACGAAAATCCGGGCGGAAACCGTACTGTCATCACCACTTTCGCACTCGACGATTCGGACTTTGCTTTTCATCTTGGTTTTCCGATTTTCGTGGAGAACGTTCTGGGTTGGTTCTCCGGCGAAACACTGGCCGAAACCAGCGGCCTTGGAGAAATCGAGTTCCCGGCGGGAACCGTCGACATCAGCCGGCTGGACGGCACTCCTCTCGAGGCGTCCCCGCGAGCAGGCCGTGCGGTCGTCGAATTGAACGAACCCGATCTCCTGACGGCAACTGCCAATGGGCGGAGAATCCGGGTCGCGGCCAATATGACGAACCCGGAAAGCTCGGGCATCAATGGAACGCCGCTGGCCGATGTCGAATCCGGCTCGACACCGCTGCCGCTCGCCGGAAACGAGTTATGGTTCTACATGCTGTTGGCAGCCACGCTCCTGATCGCGATGGAGTGGTGGACCTACAACCGCCGGATCACGTCATGAAATCGTTTGGGGAACCGTGCTGAGCTTCGAAACATACTGGCCATTGCTTCTGCTTGCGGCGATTCCCTACCTCTGGTGGGTCGCCACGCGGTCGCTTGTCAATCTGACTCCCGGGCATCTTCGTACTTCAACGCTGGTACGGTCCGGCGTCGTGGTATTTCTGGCCCTGGCGCTGATGCAGCCGGTCCTCAGGAGGACCGGAGCGTGGACCTCCGTGATCTACCTCCTGGATGTCTCCCAAAGCGTCGCGCCGGATCAGATCCTGTCGGCCATAGAATGGATCGAAGAAAACAACGTATCCGGCCAGCCCGAACAAGCCCGATTTATTCCCTTTGCGGCAAACCCCCGGGTATTCGACAGCATCGAAGAGCTACGCGGGGTTGAAGTTTCGGACCTGGAAGCCGATGGCGCGATCGACCAGACCTCGACGAACCTGGAGGACGCAATCGATCTGGCCATGGGGAGCTTCGCTCCGCACCATCTCAAGCGCCTGGTCATCCTGTCGGACGGCAACGAAAACGCCGGAATCGTCAAAAACACCATTCGCCGGATGCGTGGCGAAAGCGTCACGGCCTTCACCCGGCCCATGGGCGCCCTGACGGGCCCGGATGTCTGGATCGAAGAGGTGCTGACGCCTTCAAGAGTGACGGACCAGGAACTGTTCCCGCTTGAAGTCCACGTCTACAGTCAGATGACGACGCCTGGAGAAGTCGAGCTTCTACTGGCCGGCGAAACGCTCGAAACGCGGGAAGTGGATCTGATTCCGGGTATCAACCGAATCGCTTTCGAAATTCGGGTTTCCGAAACCGGACCGGTCAACATTCAGGCCGCGGTCCGCGTCCAAAACGACACCGTTCCGGGAAACAACGTTTTCCTGGAGTCCGTCGCAGTCGACGGAAAACCCAAGGTTCTGTACATCGAAGGCCGGGGCGAGAGCGCGCACTACCTGCAGGACATTCTGGTAGGCGAGGGTATCGATGTCGAGGTCCGTACGCCCGGCGAGATACCCCTCAGCGTCGAAGAATTCGACGCCTTCGAAACCATCGTGCTCAGCGACGTTCGGGCGGATGCCTTTACCGAAGGACAGATGGATGCCCTGGCCACCTACGTCCGCGAACTCGGCGGCGGTTTCATTCTGGCCGGCGGGGATTCCGTGTTCGGCGAAGACGGCTATTCGGAAACACGGATCGAAGAGATTCTGCCGGTCAGCTTCGACCTGGAGCGGGAGCCGCCTACGGTTTCGCTGATTATCGTTCTGGACAAGTCGGGAAGCATGGGCGGCAGCAAATTGGAACTGGCCAAGGAAGCCTCGAAAGCCGCGGTCGACGTTTTGGAGGACGACCACCTGATCGGCCTGGTCGCATTCGACTACAACCACTACTGGCCGGTCCGACTGCAGCCGGCCGAGCGGCGCGAAGTGATCAATCAGAACATCAGCATGATCGTGGCCGGCGGAGAGACCAATATCTACCCTGCGCTTCAGGAAGCGCACCTCGCACTGATCGACATCGACTCCGAGATCAAGCACGTCATTCTCCTTTCGGACGGACGTTCGCTTCCCGACGACTTCGCGTCGCTGGTCGAAGAAATGGCCGCTGCCGAAGAGACCGTGTCGACGGTGGCAGTCGGAAACGGGGCGGACCGCGAGTTGCTCAACTCGATCTCGGATTGGGGCAATGGCCGGAACTATTTCATCGAAGACGCCTCCATGGTTCCCCAGATCTTCACTGAGGAAACCGAACTGGCTACGCAGGGAACGCTGAGCGAACGACCTTTTCAGGCAGTCGTTATCAAGGAAGTGGAGGCGCTCAGCGGCATCGACTTCGACAGCAGCCCTCCATTGCTCGGATACGTTTCGACACTGGCCAAGGATACGGCTGAAATCCTGTTGGAATCCGATGAAGACGAACCGAAACCGGTACTGGCGCGGTGGCAATACGGACTGGGCAAGACCCTGGCGTTTACTTCCGATGTCAAGGATCGGTGGTCGGCGGAGTGGTTGACCTGGGACGGATACGCCAAGCTCTGGCCGCAGGTTGTTCGAGAAACGATGCGGCGCGGGGACAACGGTCAACTGGACTTCGTCATCGAGAAGAACGACGACGAGGCGATGATTTCGGTCCGCGCACTGAACGATGACGGCAGCTTTCTTAACGAACTCGATGCGGAAGTACGGGTCGTCGCCCCTTCCGGGAACGCGAGCGTCGTCGAGCTTCGCCAATCCGGACCCGGTTTCTATGAAGCAACGCTGCCGCTCGACGAACGGGGCAGCTACGTGTTCCGCCTGATGGGCGATGACGGCGGAGTGTCTCGCGTCCTGCCCTACTCGTACCCGGATGAACACCACTTCTACCCACCCGACAACGAACTGCTCGGAGAGCTTGCCGCGTCGACAGGGGGCATCTTCGACCCCGATGCAAGTGACATCTTCGCGACAGGCAACGAAAGCATCGTCCGGCCCACGCCAATGTGGCCGTATCTGGCTGTCGTCGCGCTGCTGCTCTACTTTACCGACCTTCTGCTGCGCCGATTGCGGATTTTCGAGGAAGGCGCCTGACCCTGAAACCCCCGGCTAGCCCGCCTTTCTCACGGGTTTTCGTCGCGAACAGTCGGAGACGCCGTCAGGGCTACGGCGCGTTCCTCGCGCCGGGCGCGTAGCGGCGCGTTCTCAGGCGGTTTCCTGGCGCCGGTCGCGCCGGATCAAGCGCTCGTGCCCGCACACGGGTTGCCTCCACTGGGAATATAGCGCCCCAGCACTGGCGGATGGATCCGGCGCTGTAGCAGACAACTCGTGAGAAATGCGGGCTATGGTTCGGCAATCGCTCGAGCGGGGCCGAGATTGACGTCAATGATCGCGATCTCCACGCGGCGGTTCATGGCGCGGGCTTCAGGGGTTGTTCCTTCGACGCGGGGACTCGATTTGCCGTATCCCAGAGTAGAGACGATGTCCGGACTTACGCCGGCTTCGACCAGGTAATCCCTGACGGACCGGGCGCGCCGCTCGGAAAGGGTCTGATTGTACTCATCCGTACCCACATCGTCGGTATGACCGTAAACGGCGACAGAAAATCCGCTCGATGTGAGCAGGATTCCCGCAACCCGACTCAGCAACTCGCGGTCTTCACCGCTCAGGTCCGCAATGTCAAACCCGAACTCGATGGCGTCGCTGCCGAAATTCATGACGAGCCCAAGCGCGGTACGGCGTGTTTCAACGATTGCCCCGAGCGCTGCCTGCAGGCGATCCAACTCTTCCTGACGTTCCTGTTCCAGGCGTTCCAGATCCGCGCGCGCCCGGCCGGCCTCCTCGGTCGCTACCCGCGCAACTTCTTCAGCCTCGGCCGCGATCGCTTCGGCGGCCCGTCGCGACTCCAGGGCCGCTTCACGTGTGAGTGCAGCCTCGGCCGCATTCTGCTCGGCGCCCTCGGCCCGAGTCAGGGCGGTGTCGGCAGTTTCCACAGCCGAGTTGGCGGCAACGACCGCTCGATCGGCCTGGTCGGCAAGTTGTTCGATGCGCGCGTCGGACCCTGCCATTCGTTCGTCCATCATTGAGAGTCGATCGAGAATCAGGTATCCGGTCGCGATTACGGCAAACAGAACGATCAGGCTTGGCAGCACGGTACGCACCGCAAAAAGACTGTCGTTCGGTTGACCGCCATCCTTTCGGGCATCTTCATGCAAATCGTGGGCGCCCGCCATGGATCCACTCCCCGCTTTCGCGTGTTCTTTCTATTGTGAAGACTCCGGGTATCCCAGATTTCCGTTTCCAAGAACGGCTTCGTTCACCTTCTTCTGGTGAACCTGTTCGGCAAGCCGTCTATTGGCTTCCTTGAGATATTCGATCAAGGTTGTCAGGCGGTCACGAACAGAAGTCGTCTCCAAAAGTTCCTGCTGGGCGGCAACCCCCATATCCAGAACGTAAGACACCATGAATGAAAGTTCGGTTGCCGAGGTCGGCAGCTCGACCTCACCGGGCTTCTGCCCCGTCAGTTCCAGACCCTTCCGGTAAGCCTCAAGATAAAGCTCCCCCAATTCTCCGCCCAGAGGCGACAGGACAGAATCGGGTTCAGGGCGGTCGTCGAGAAAATCCACCTCGGCGCGCCAAGCCGGCGCCCGGGAAGTGAACCTCGAAATTCTGAACCGGGCCTCACCTTCGGTCATGATGTTCATGCGGCCGTCGCTCATGCGTTCAACCTCGGATATTCGGGCCAGAACACCAACACTCCGGATCGACGACACGGATTCCTGGTCGCCGGTAAACAAGACGACGCCGAAGGGCAAGTCGTCTTCAAGACAGGAATCGATCATCGTCTTGTACCGCTCCTCGAAAATGTGGAGAGGCAACATCGCGCCCGGAAACAGCACGACATTCGGCAGCGGGAAGAGGGGGACTTCAATCCGACCGGCGTTGGACATGATATGTCAGGCAATGCAGCCCGTGGCGACTCTGCCGATACCGATCCCTGCAATTCTGGAATCGATCCTGGAAACGACACTGAATACGACGCCGCGTGGACATCGTTTGCCGACAACCGTCGAATCCTTCAGATAAAGAGTTCTTCGTCCTGATGGGCACGGTCGACCGGCTGACGACCTTTCCGATTCAGCAGCAGTTCGAAACCCTTTGTCACTCCACGCGCGAGCGCGCCGACTTCGCGTACCGGGCGCACAATGGACTCCTGAACCACATCCATGGTCTCGTTCGCCCGATCGGCCACCTCGCTGCTCATCCGATCCACTTTCTGCAACTGGTCCCGCAGGGTACGGTTGGTCTCTTCGACCATTTCATCGATCCGCTGGATTTGCGCGCGGGCAACACTGCCGATCTCGACGGCATCGGCGGACACCGTCTTCAAGTTCTCCGCCACCGTCTTCAGTGACGGCGTCAACGCCCTCAATTGCCCGAGAGTCAGTTCCACCTCTCCGACAACCCGGGTCAAGCGGCGGCTGAGCAGCAAGATGCCCAGCAGGAAACCGGTCTGCAGAACTATCGCCGCTGCGGCGATACCGACGAACAGCGTCAACAAATCGTCCAAAACGACCTCCCCGATCAGTCCGAACTGCCTTTGTCGTCCAGATACGCTTCCTTGCCGGCTTCGAACGCCGCGGCCAAATGTTCCTTCTCGCGGTCGATAACGGTTCGGCCTTTCTCGACCAGTTGATCGACCTCGCCGCGCCCACGATCGACCATGGAAGTCACCTCGCTTGTGACCCGGCGGCTGCCCTCCTCGACAAGGTCCCGGCCTTCGTCGAGCTTGCGACCGATATATTCCCGGCTTTCGTTGGCCTTCCTGGAAATCTCATCGCGTGTATCGCGTCCCGACTTCGGTGCATACAACATAGCCGCGATGCTGCCTACACTGACACCAACCAGAAAGCAGAGAACCTTGTCACCTGTACTACTCATCGAAAACCTCCCTCTTCACCCGTCAAAAACCTCTGACGAAACAACGGGCGTAATCGATGTTAGCACAGTCGCTTGCAGCCACGACGACCCGGTGCCGGTCGCGATCGTGCGGTAATCGTGCGGTAATCGTGCGGTAATCGTGCGGTCATAGACCGCACCTACAGTGGAAGTCGAAGCGGGAGTGGGAGTGGGAGCGGGAATCCTCTCAATGTAGCCAATGTAGGGGCGGTCTACGACCGCACGATCATGACCGCTCGAATCGCGAGAACGTTCTCAAACGGGCGCTCGTTCAATACGCCGCTCTCAACCTCGCGCGACTGCTGCGCTCAAAGTTCGGCCAGGATCGCTAGGCGGACTGGCTGAAATGGGCCAGGATCGCGGCGGCTTGCCGCCGGTTGACCACGCCATGCAAATCGTCCAGACCGGCGGATCGAACCTTCTTGAGGGAGCCGAAACGATCGAGCAGCTTGCGAACGGTTCGGGGGCCGATGCCGGGAATCCGATCGAGTTCGGTCGTTCTCTGACGCCGGGCCCGGCGTTGCCGATGGAAAGCGATCGCAAAGCGGTGACTCTCATCCCGGATCTGTTGAACCAGCTTGAGCGCGGCAGAACGGCGATCCAGAACCACCGGTTCATCCTCGCGACCCGCGACATAAATGATTTCCTCGCGTTTTGCGATGCTGGCCAGCGGTTGATCCACGATGTTCAGATCGTCCAGTGCCGCCTGCGCCGCGTGCAGTTGTCCGAGTCCCCCGTCGATCAGAATGAGGTCAGGCATCCGTTGCCCTGCTTCCGCCACACGAGAATACCGCCGGTGCACTACTTCGCGCATGCTCTTGAAATCGTCGGGTTGACCGGACACGGAGCGGATAATGAAACGGCGATAATCCGATTTCGCCATGGCCCCATCCCGCCAGACAACCATCGAAGCCACGATGTCGGTGCCCTGGAGGTTGGAGATATCGAACCCCTCGATTCGCTTCGGCGTCTTTTCCAGGTCGAGTGCTTCTTCAAGGTCCCGGGCAATAGCCGACCGGGGCAAGGTCGCCGACCGGAAGCGTTGATCGAAAACGAGTTTCGCGTTCCGGCTCACCAGTTCCATCATCTCGCGTTTGCCTCCGCGCCGCGGCGTCCGAACTTCCACTTTCCTCCCTTTGAGCGCCGAAAGCCGTTCGCTGAGGAGTGCCTGGTCCTCGAACGTTTCCGGAACGTGAATCTCGACGGGGATGAACGGCGCATCCAGGTAATATTGCTTGAGCAGAGCCCCGAAGAAAGCCGGGCCGTTGAATCGTTCCTGATCTTCCCAGAACATCTCCTTCTTGTTCACAACACGCCCTCCCCGCATATGGAAGGCGGAAACCGCAACCATGCCCCCGTCTTGATGGAAACCGAAGATGTCGATGTCATCCGAACCTGCCGAAGCCATCTTCTGCCGCTCGGCAATCTTCCGTACAGTGTCTATTGCGTCCCGGTGGTGCCCCGCCGCCTCATATTGCTCGTTTTGGGCGGCCGTGCTCATCTTCTCTTCGAGGCTGCGAATCAGATCCGCGGTCTTCCCTTCCAGAAACAAACGGACGTCCCGGGCCGCCTCCCGGTAGGCATCGGGCGTCGTGAGCGTTTCGACACACGGCCCCAGACATCGGTGAATGTAATGCTGCAGGCAAGGACGACCGCGCTTGCCGTCGATGCGGATGTTGCAGTTGCGGATCATGAAGTGCCGCTCGATCAGGCGCAGCGTCTTTCGCGCCAGTCCCCCCGGAAAAAACGGCCCGAAATACAGTGAACCGTCGCGGCGGACCCTCCGAGTGATCATTGCGCGCGGGAACGCCTCGTTCACGGTCAACTTGATATACGGATAGGTCTTGTCGTCGCGGAGCAGCACGTTGTACCTGGGCTTGTTCTGCTTGATCAGGTTGTTTTCCAGAGCGAGCGCTTCGCCCTCGGTATCGGTCACGATGAATTCCACGTCTGCGATCCTGTCCACCATCTGGTCCCGGCGCTGGTCAAGGTCTCGCGATTCCTGGAAATAGGACCGTACTCGGCTGCGCAGCGCTTTGGCCTTGCCGACGTACAACACCTCTCCATCCGCGTCACGGTACAGATAAACACCGGCGCCGGAGGGAATATCGGCCAGTTTTGCCTTCAGCTTCGTATTGGGAAAAACCCTGGCAGTCATTGGTCTCAGGGGTGGAAAACACGCCCGGCACGAGTGCCAAACGGCCAATTAACGCAACGATTCGGGGACTTGTGGAAAAAGTATAGCAAGACCTCGCCATATTCGGCCGAGCCGGTCGTCCTCACTCCCCTGACAGGTATCGGTCGAACGCACTCGACCGACGCCAGCAGGGGGTTCAAAGGGTTTGACGATGTGAGGCCGTCGGGGGGCTGCCAGGCATTCACGATTTCTTCCGTTTAGTGATGGACGCCCGTTGCAGACGCGAAACGTGGGGATTCCCCTCAACGAAGAACCTCCACGGCTTGTCCCTGTAATCGCCAGCGTAGTCGACGCCAATTCGAGGGCTTGACGCCACGGTACCCGGGTCGAGCGACCGGTCCTCGATCCACAACGTTGTTCCCGACAAACTGATGCCGTTCATGCCCCTGTCGACACCCAGCGCCTGGCACAGCTTGCCGGGACCGCTGCCCATATCCGAAATCTTCAGTGCGCGCGGACGATTTCCACGCATCAGGTCCACTCCTTCAAGGGGCTCGATCGCGCGGATCAGCACGGCGGCGGGAAAGCCTTCGGCTTCAGTCACCGCGTTAAGGCAGTGATAAAAACCATAGATCAGGTACACGTAGGAACGCCCGGGAGGACCGAACATGATCTCGGTGCGCAGGGTACGCCCTTTGGAGGCGTGGCAGGCGAGGTCGTCCTGGCCGATATAGGCCTCGGTCTCGACGATGACTCCCGAGGCGTGCGCAGCGCCGAACGGGCGCACCAGAACCTTGCCGATCAGGTCTTCGGCGACTTCCAACGTGGGGCGCTCGTAGAACGGACGCCGGAGCTTCATTGTTTCATTTCAGTGAGCCTGACTCCGGGCATCACGGCAACCGCGACAAGACCGATCAAGCTCACGGCTGTACCCACAATGAAGACTCCGTGCAGCGCATTCGCCAACATCGACTGAAACACGCTGACAACATCGGGAGACAGCGCCGCGCGCGCCGCCGGATCGAGGAACGCGTTGGGATTCTCGACAAGCGCTTCAAAACCCGCGTCCGATGGCTTCGAGAATGAGTCGGCGACGATGTCGAGCGATTGCCGGTTCATCCGTTGCGTCATGACGGTACCCATCACGGCCACGCCCACGGCGCCCCCGATACTGCGACAGAAGTGCGCCGTCGATGTCGCGATACCCAACCGCTCTCGCGGAACCGACGATTGCACGGCGATCAACTGCGTGATCATGACCAATCCCATTCCGGCCCCAATCAGGCCCACATTGAACAGAACGCCGCCGATCCCCGAATCGACGCTCAACCGGTCGAGCAAGAGGAATCCCGCGACCATCATGCACATGCCCCCGATCATGATCGAACGGAATGGCAGCCGCAAGAGCAGACGCCCACCCACGATGGAGAGCAGCACCCACGCCAGCAGCAATGGCGTCAACACCGAACCCGCCGCGGTCGCCCCGGTTCCCAGGACTCCCTGAACGAAGAGAGGGATGAAAGAAATCAGACCGAACATCGCCATACCGGCGAGAAAGCCGTTGATGGCGGCGCCTGAGAAGACACGGGTTCTGAACAGGTCGATCGGAAGGAGGGGGTCTTCGGCCCGCCGCTCCGCCCGGATGAACAACAACATGAAGAACGCGGAACCGGTCACCAGGAGCAGGTTCACGACCGAGGTCAGGTCAAAGGATGTCTCGCTTCGCACCAGCAACAACATCAGCAACGTGATCGATACCGTAAAGAGCATGATGCCGATTGCATCGACGCGACGCCGTCGAAGTCTCGAACGGTCCTCGATCAACTGGGTCCCGACGATCACTGCCGCGATCAGACCGAAGGGGATGTTCAGATAGAACACCCATCGCCAACTGATCTGTTCCGTGATGATCCCGCCTGCAAGCGGGCCCGCAATCGAGGCCAGACCCCAGACCCCGCTGAAAAGGCCCTGAATCTTGGCACGTTCCACCGGTGTGTAGAGTTCTCCGCTGATCGTCAACGACAACGGCATCAATCCCCCGGCGCCCAATCCCTGAATGGCCCGAAAAACAATCAGTTGAACCATCGACTGCGCCTGGCCCGAAAGAATGGATCCAATCAGGAAGATTGCAATGGCCGCCAGATACAGTGGCCGCCGGCGGTAGATGTCTGAAAGCTTGCCCCAGGCGGGAACGGTCACGGTCGAGGTCAGGAGGTAAGCGGAGAAAACCCAACTGTAGAGTTCGAGCCCGCCCAGCGAGGCGATTACTGTGGGCATGGCAGTTCCTACCACGGTCGCTTCGAGCGCCGCGAGGAACATGCCAATCAAGATTCCGACTGTAATGGTACGCCGCTTGGCGGTGTGTTGCACGACTTCAGAAATCCAACCGCTGGGAAGAAACCCGGTTCGGGACCGAACGTGGCGCGATCGAATTTCTATCGGGTCAAAGGGATAGGGGACGGGCCCAACCGGGACCAAGGGCGCCTGAAGCGGCCTGTCCCGATAAATCCGAAAGTATTACGCTGCCTTGTTCCTGCCCCGTGCCTGCTTCTTGATCTTCCAGTGCGCAAACAGATACTTGTGAGAGCAATTCGGGCACTCCCAAGCGTCCTCACCCGGTTCGTGGGACATGCTGACCACAAGGTGGCACTGGAGGCACATTGTGGGTTGGCTAAAAACCTTTTTGTTTTCTGTCTTTTTCGGCATCGGTTCAACCTCGGCTTCAGGAATGGGTAAACCGCCTCCGCGAGGCAGTTCAACCTGTCAAGCATCTTTAGACGCAACGAAACCCAAAAGTGTAACCAACGAAGATGGAACCTTATTACGACCCGACGCTTGAAGTCAGCCAAACGAATGACATTAAACCACTGAAAAACCTGTAATTGCAATAACTTCGCTCGCCTTCCCTCCAAATGGATCTATGCTATATTTAATTTCCGATGCGCCTCCCCGTGATCCCAATCGCCGTCGTTGTCGTGCTTTTGGGAGGTGCCTACGCACTGGTGACTTCCGAGGGGCCCCCAACGCTGGTGCTGGGCGCACCGATCCTGACGGTTTTGGCCGATATTGACGGCGTGGAGACCGAGGTCGCCATCGCTCCCAACCGGATGTCCTATGCCGTGATCGCGTCCGGAGACCTCTGGCTGGCCGCAGCAGACGGCGCGGTGGAACGACTCACCAATTCCCCGGCGGCCGAATCGTATCCCGCCTGGACTCCCGACGCCTCGGCGATAACGTTCACACAGGGCCCCGACACGTTCGGGATCGACATGGAAACGCGTGAATTGACGCTTCACCGAGAGAATGCCACCCACCTGACCTGGAGTTCCGGCGGGCGAGTCGCATTCGTTCGCGATCGAGCCCTGTGGTTTGCTGAAGACGCCGTAGCCGATGGACGCGAACTGGTGGCCGCGGACATCAGCGAGGACACCACGATTCAATCACCCCGGTTCTCCCCGAGCGGCGAACGACTGATCTACCTCAAATCGCTGCTGGGCCTTAGAGGCCAGGTCTGGGTGACCGATCTCACTGGCCTCTCTCCGACGCCCTTCATCGCGGATCGCATCGCGGAAAATCCCTATTCCGCCGAATGGGTTGACGAACAACACTTGGTCTACGTCACCGATCGGTCCGGGGGAATCGCCGTCTGGTACCTGAACCTCGAAGACAGCACGCTGGTGCCGCTGACCGTCTCTCTCATGGGGCGATCCCTTGCACCGCTCGGCCTCGACGTCGCCGGCGACCGGATCGTGGTTCCGAACCACGTCATCGATTCCAACGTCCAGACATCGAGCGGGATCCTGTTGGCGGCAACGCCTGAGGCCGAACTCGATCCAGCGGTGTCCGCACAAGGCAACCGCATTGCATTTTCGGTCGTCAACGGCGACCGTTTCGAAATTTGGGTCGCGGCATCGGACGGCACTGACCCGCAGTACGTCACATTGGGACAGCACCCCCGATTTGCGCCAAACGGCAACGAGATCGTGTATTCCAATTCTGACCTGGACGGAAACCGGGACATCTGGAAGGTGGACATTCGAACCGGAATCCCCGTGCGCTTGACCGACGACGAGGGAATCGACGACACTCCCGACTGGTCGCCCGATGGACGAACAATCATCTTTTCGTCTGAACTGGGAGGCAGGTTTGCCCTTTGGACAACACTTGCCTCGGGTGGAAACCGGCTTCGCTGGAACGACAGCGGATATGCCCCGCGTTTCTCCCCCGACGCGAAACGCGTGACGTTCTGGGACGACGGTCAACTCTGGGTCGCTAACGCGGACGGGACATCGCCAATGGCCGTCGCGGACGTCGGAGAACCCGCGTATGGGGTCTGGTCCGGAGATGGGATCCTCTATGTCAGTGAAGGACAAATCGTCGGAAACATAGACCAGACCGCGTTGCCGGCCCGCGTAATGCCCGTCTTCGACCGGCTTCCCACGGGAGAATGGCTGCTCGCCGCCGCGGAGGCCGAAGCCACGGAACTCTGGGCAATCGACCTCATCTTCGAGGAAGAGTAGGGAGTCTCAGTGCGATTCGAAAACAAGGTGGCTGTCGTCACCGGCGCGACCAGCGGAATCGGAAAAGCCACCGCATTGGCGATGAAAGGCGAAGGAGCGCACGTCGCAGCCATCGGCCGCAACGGCGCCGTGCTTGAAGAACTCTCGGCCGCCAGCCTCCGAACCTACCAGGCCGATCTCGCCTCCGAAGAACAAACGAAGCGGGTCGTCGATCGAATCGTCGATGATCTCCAAGGCGTGGACGTTCTCGTAAACGCGGCTGGCATCATCGCTACGGGCAACATCGAGAATACGACTCTGGCCGAATACGACACGATGATGAATTTGAACGTCCGGTCGGTCTTGAACCTGATTCAGCTTTGCCTGCCCTCGATCATCGAGCGCAAGGGCAACATCGTGAACGTGTCGAGCGTCACCGGTTTGCGAGCGTTCCCGGGAGTGCTGGCATACTGCGTCAGCAAGGCTGCGGTCGATCAGATGACTCGATGCGCCGCCCTCGAACTGGCCCCGAAAGGTATTCGTGTCAACGCCGTCAATCCGGGCGTCGTCCGCACCAACCTCCACCGCCGATCGGGAATGGACGACACCGCGTACGAAGCCTTTGCCGAACACAGCCGGAGCACCCATCCCATCGGGCGGATCGGAACACCCGAAGAGATCGCCAACCTGATTCTGTTTCTGGCGTCGGATCAGGCCGAGTGGATTACCGGTGTCACGTACTCGATCGACGGCGGTCGGGCCGAAACCTGCGCGCGTTAGCGGCACGCGGCAATATCTCGGGATGTCGCCCACGGGCGTGCCACGCCCTGTGGCTTGCGCACGGGGGTAAACCCCGCCGGCGCTCACCCGATCGCCAACCCGCTGCTACCCCGCGTTTCTCACGAGTTGTCTGCTACAGTGCCGGATCCATCCGCCAGTGCTGCGTTCTACGGCGCGTTCCTCGCGCCCGCGGCACGCTCGATCCGGCGTGAGGAACGCGCCGGTACGCGCCCGGCGCGAGGAACGCGCCGGTGCTCACCCGATTGCTAACCCACTGCTACTTGGTTGCGGGATCCCAATGTTCGACGATCTTGCCGTCCGCGATCCGGAACATGTCGAACCAGGTCGTGGTGTAGGTCTGGTCTGGCGCGCCCGGCTCCTCATACTCCCGGACGAACGAAAGCGTCACCAGGTCATCCTCCGCCTGGATGGCCACCAGGCCTTCAAGTTCGTCTTCAACCGGCTGCGGTCCCGCACCGAATTGCTCGAAGTACGCCACGAATCCGGCCAGTCCCGTATCGGCATTGGGATTGTGCTGGATATAGTCTTCGGCCATGAAATCGGCCGCTTGATCCAGTTGCTGGCCTCTGAGAATCACCCGGAAGAAGTCGTACGCCAGCCTCTTGTTGGCTGCAAGCTGGGGATCCGAATGCTGGAGCAGCGCTTCCTGGTCCTCGGCAGCCATCACCGGCACGGCGGTTGTCATGCGCGGAACCGGCGCCGCTTCGCTTTCGTCGGCGGCAGAGGGTTCCCCGGCCGGCGCCATGTCATCGGCCGCGGCGCAACCGCCAACGACCAGAACACTCGCCATCAAAATCCACAAGGATCGTTTCATTTCGAGACACTCCCGTTGTATTAGTTAAAGGACTCCGGCGTCGTAAACCACGTCGCCGCCCACGATGGTCAGTAATGATCGAATCCGCCCGATCTCAGCCTCGGGCACGCTGAAGTAGTCCCGGTCGAGCACGGCCAGGTCGGCCAGCTTGCCGGTTTCGATCGAGCCAATCCGATCTTCCATCCGGAGGAACCAGGCGTTCTCACGGGTAAACAGACGGAGCGCCTCGTTGCGCGAAAGCTGCTGCCCGCCGTTAACCTGGTTTCCGAAAGAATCGAGGCCCGTGTGCGCATAGTAGATGTGGCGCCAGGGATTCAGCGGCGCGATATGCACACCGTCGCCGTGAATACCCGCCTTTATCCCATGTTCCAGAATCGTTCGGAACGGCGCGCCGACAACCACGTTGGGATCGCTGGACGTCACCCACCGATAAGCAGCCATCTGGACACCGCAACCCATGTCCTGAAGCCGCCCGAGCAAGTCGCCGGTCACTTCGGGAACGTGATGCACCATCCACCGCATATCCATGATACCGAACTCCCGATTGACCGCCTCATAAGCCTCAACCACCCGAGTGAGCCCGGCGAGGTTCTGAACGCTGTTCTCGTTCCTCCAGCCAGCTGCGGCGACAAGCCGTTGAGCCTCCATCCACACCTCACCGCTGCTGAGGGGCGCGGCCCATTCGCCGATCGATCCTGTCATCAGCATGTCGTCGCCGAAGAACTGGAACTGGTTTCTCAGCCTTTCCGTCAACTCGGGCAAAGCCGGATCGGACTGGTTGTGAAGAAAATTCATCTGAAGGCGAATGATGGTCCGGCCTTCGCGATGGAGTTCCAGCCAGGGGTCATACATTCGGTAATGATCGAGATTGGACAGGCTCTGGCCCGGATGCAACGGACCCGGCGTCGGGAACAACACCTGGTCCAGATGTGCGGTAAGCCCGACGCTCGCAGAGTAATTCATCGCGTCCATCGTGCTCCGCTTTCGATCTTCGAAGGTCTGCGCCCGGCGCAGATGAAAGAGCGCCGAAGCGGACGGCCCCCCGCCCGCGAAACCGGCCGCGGCGATCGAACCGTCCGCGCCGACATTCACGGGCGAAACGTCGGGATGGACGGGCGGCGCACTATCGATCGCGTCGAAAATTGCCTTTCCCATGCTGTTCGTCGTGCAGGGACCGGTGAATCGTTCGTAGAGGAGTACAGGCCGATCCGGAACGGCTTCGTCCAGTTCCGCCAGCGTGGGATGGCGGTGCTCGGCCCACTGATTCGTATGCCACCCTCCCATCGAGGTCATCCACGCACCCGGCGGTACGTCCGCCCTCCGCGCGGCCAGTGCTTCCTGGATCTCGCGGATTGACGTCGTATTCTCGAGGATGGTGTGGTAGCCCGGACGATTCGCCAGACTGACGCTATGGATGTGAGGCTCAATCAACCCGGGCACGACAGCCCGGCCGCCCAGATCGATCACCCGTGTGCCGGGGGAGGATCGAGGCGCGAATCCGACGTCCGTGAACCTGCCGTTCCGGATCGTGACGTTGGCGGTGATCGTTTCATCCGCATCCATGGTGTGAAACTGGCCGTTTACCAGCGTAAGCCCACCGTCTCCATCATCGTCGCCCGCACCGGGCTCGGGCCCTGAAGAGACACAGGAAGCCGCTGCGACGGCCGAGGCAGCGGTCCCGATGAACTTGCGGCGCGACTGACGTTGGGGCAAGAGGCCACTCATTCCGGTTAGCCCGGCAGATTCGCTCATCGGCAGCACCTCAATGGGATCCGTCTTCGATCGAAACTATCGGGACGGTCGGTGTCCGCACCAAATGATCGGGACGGTCGAAAAGGCGGACTATATCCGCGGAATCGGCGGGGTGCAACGTTATCCGAACTCTTTGCGGGAGCGTGAAGCCTGGACAATTCAAATGGGGACCTGCTATCCGCGGGTCGGCAGGACGACGACTCTCCGCCACGGCATTTCACCCCGGCTGTAAGAGCCCAGCCCCATTTCACCGATCAGCATGTGCTGCTGCCTTCGGAGTGGAGACCCACGTGGCGCCAGTTCGACGGGTTTGCCGAAAGACATCACGCGGTCGACGCCTTCGCGGGCTTCGCGGAGAGCTTCGTCTTCGGCATCGGCCTGCTCTTCAAGGCCAAAAACGCCCTCGAGAAAGCTCCTCATCTGACTGATGGTGTTGCTGCGGATCACTGCGATTTCGATCCCCCGATCGGCCATTTCCTCAAGCGTCCTCGGCTGCCGCCGCTCGTGCGCCTTCAGGGTCAAAACCAGATTGGCCTCGCGGGAAACTCTGGCAATGGTCGCGGGCACGCCCAGATCGGCGATCGCCCGTGACAGGCGATCCTTGCTGATGCCGAACGGATAGATGCGCACGGATCGTGGCCGTTCATGGCCCATCAACTCTTCCTTGGCGAACGGCAGGACCGGGGCCGCATCGTCGGAAGCTCTCTCCTGCTCATGCGGTTCATCGAGGATTTCGTAACCGTCGCCTCCGCGCAACCGCACTTCGGGACGAATTTTTCGTCCGCGAAGGTAGGCATCGACGACCGAGGCAGTCTCGTGATACACGGCAAAGCAGTCGCGGGTTCGTATCTCGACGAGTGTGTCGAATGTGGGAGGGGCCTTGCGTTCGAGTACGGTTTTCTGGGATCGGCGGCGGCGGGCCTCATCGTCGCCGAGGGTGACCGCGTGGATTCCTCCCAGCAGATCCGCCAGCGTCGGATTCATCAGCAGGTTGTCCAGAGCGTTGCCGTGTGCGGTGGCGACGAGTTGCACTCCCCGCTCAGCGATGGTGCGCGCGGCCAACGCTTCCTGTTCGGTACCGATTTCGTCGATGACGATGACTTCCGGCATATGGTTTTCGACGGCTTCAATCATGACCGCATGCTGCCGTTCGGGCCGGGGAACCTGCATTCGGCGCGCCGAACCGATTCCGGAATGAGGAATGTCCCCGTCTCCGGCGATCTCGTTGGACGTATCGACCACGATCACGCGTTTACTCAGTTCAGTGGACAAGACCCGGGCACTTTCCCGAAGAAGCGTGGTCTTGCCGATTCCGGGACGTCCCAGCAAGAGCAGGCTGTTGCCGGACTCGACAACGTCACGAAGAATATCGACCGTCCCTAGAACGGCTCGTCCAACACGGCACGTCAGTCCGATAACCTCGTTCTGACGGTTTCGGATGGCGGAGATCCGGTGCAGCGTACGCTCGATTCCGGCGCGGTTGTCGCCCGAGAAATCCCCAAGCCGGCCAACCACGGCGTCGATCGCTTCGTGCGTGACGGGTTCGGCGCCAAGCTGGACGGTTCCGGCCGGAAAGCGGGCATCCGGCGGACGGCCCAAATCCATCACAATTTCGATTAGATCGTCGATATCGTCCTGAAGACTCAGGGGCTCCTGAATCGAAGCGGGCAGGATCTGAAGCAGTAGATCGAGATCGTCCGTGATTTCCTGGCTTGCCAAAATGCGTGGTCCTCGATGGAAGCCGCGTGCGGTCACCACAAGCAGGTAGGCCGGAGCCTTTGAAACCGCGAATGGGGCCGTGACGCAACTTTTGTCTTTGCTATAGTAAGGAACAGGCCAAGCGAAAGAAAGCACACGGACCTGTTGCGCCGATTCATTTCAGTGTCGGGAGCAAAAGACTCCGCGCTTTGGAGTGAATCGGGCCGGTGCCCAACAACCCGAAACCGATCCCCAACCGGCAACTCATGACCGAACACCGTTTCACTAATCATCTTGCGACTGAAACCAGTCCTTACCTGCTCCAGCACGCGCATAACCCGGTGGACTGGTTTCCGTGGGGGCCAGCCGCCCTCGACAAGGCACGCGCCGAAGACAAGCCGATCCTGCTGAGCATCGGTTACTCTGCATGCCACTGGTGCCACGTCATGGAACGCGAGTCGTTCGAGGACACTTCGATCGCCGGGTTGATGAACGACAACTTCGTCAACATCAAGGTGGATCGTGAAGAACGGCCCGATCTGGATCAAATCTACATGAGCGCGGTTCAACTCATGACCGGCAGCGGCGGCTGGCCTCTAACTGCTTTTCTCACCTCCGACGGCCAACCCTTCTATGGCGGAACCTACTTTCCGCCCGACGACAAGTACAACCGTCCGGGGTTCAGACGCATTCTGGTTTCGATTGCCGAGGCGTACCGCAAGAGGCGCGTCGACGTGCGCTCCAACGCGGCAACGCTTATCGAGCAGATCAACAAACAGGCCCGGCACGACGGGGCGAAAGCGGCGTTGAGCATCGAGCTTCTCGAAAGTGCGGCAAACGGCATCTCGGAACGGTTCGATCCCGCTCACGGCGGTTTCGGGCCGGCGCCCAAGTTTCCGTCGAGCATGACTATCGACTACCTGTTGCGCTATCACGACCGGACCGGCGAGAACCGGCCGATGGACATGGTCAACCTGACACTGGAGAAGATGGCTCTCGGCGGCCTTTACGATCATGTCGGCGGAGGCTTTCATCGGTATTCGACCGATGCCCACTGGCTCGTGCCCCACTTCGAAAAGATGCTGTACGACAACGCTCTTCTCGCGCGTGTCTACCTGGACGCCTACCGTGTCACCGGCCGGTCGCTGTATCGCCGCGTTGTGGAAGAAACCGTGGACTTCGTCGCCCGTGAATTGGCCGACTCCAACGGCGGTTTTCATGCGACGCTGGACGCCGACAGCGAAGGCGTGGAAGGCAAGTTCTATGTCTGGAGCCGCGGCGAATTCGACGAAGTCGCCGGAAACGACGCCGATCTGCTTGCCCGTTACTTCGACGTCACCGAAGACGGCAACTTCGAAGGACAAAACATTATCCACATCACGCACGGCCCGGAGGTCTTCGCACCGAGTGAAAACGTCACAGTCGAAGAATTGGGGACCCTCGCGGCACGAGTTCTTCCGGCACTGTTCGAGAGACGCAAGACGCGCATCCGTCCGGCACGGGACGAGAAGATTCTCACCGACTGGAATGGTCTGATGCTGCGCGCTACCGCCAACGCGGCGGCATATCTGGGCCGTGAGGACTACAGGACGCTCGCCGAGGCCAACGCGGAATTCCTTCTGGACAGGATGTGGGACGGAAATCGCCTGCTCCACGCATACAAGGACGGCCGGGCCCGATTCAATGGATACGTCGACGATTACGCCAATTTTGCCGATGGACTCACCGCCCTTTACGAACTGACTTTCGACCAGCGATGGCTGGAAGCGTCAATCCAGATCGTCGAACGGATGATCTCCGAGTTCTGGGACGACGAGCACGGCGGGTTCTTCTTTACAGGTAATTCGCACGAGAGTCTCGTGGCCCGAACCAAGGAGTACTTCGACAACGCGACGCCGTCGGGAAACTCCGTTGCGGCCGACGTGCTTGCAAGATTGGGCACTTTGTTGGACCGGGCCGATTACCGCGACAAGGCGGAACGGATATGCACGACCGTCGCCGATTATCTGGTGCGCTATCCGGCAGGTTTCGGACGGCTGCTCAGCGCCGCCGACTACCTGATCGGGCCATCGCGGGAAATCGCCGTCGTGGGGTCGGCTGAACCCTTCCTCGATGCGATTCGGGGACAGTACCTTCCCCGCACGGTCATCGCGGCGGGAGAACCCGACAGCATTGGCGTATTGAACGGCCGAACTGCGATCGACCAACGGCCCACGGCCTATCTGTGTGAAAACTACATCTGCAAACAGCCCACCGTGGATGCGGCCGTCCTGACCGAGATGCTCAAGGCCTGATGCAGTGGGATGACCTGATGGAGCGCCTCCGCGAGGGCGGCCTCGACCCGGTCGAAGATGACTTTGTCGACGACTACGGACAGTTTGCGGCGCGCGACGTCAAGAGCCTCCGAAACCGTCATTTCAGATGTACGTTTGGACGGGCGCGCCTGGCCGGAACCACCCTGGAAGCCTATACGTTCGCGTCCGAAATCGAAGCCGACGATTTCCTGAACCTGATCCGAAACGGTCCCGGCAAATGGACGCGGCATCGGAACGTCCTGCTCCACGTACCCCCCGATGCCGAGGAGGTTCTGGAAACAATTCGACCGTTGCTGAATCGTCCGATGTCCGAATGAACGGCGGGTTATTCTTCTGCGAGCAAGGTATCCTGGCTGAGGTGAAGCGATCGGATTTGAGCCCGGAGGGGGCGAATGGACCGCATGAACGGTTCCCGGTGCGAAGGGGCGATGGGCTGGGGCGGGTCGAGACGGGCCTGTCTCGGGTTGACATAAACACCGTCCTGCATCAACTGGTAATGCAGATGGTTTCCCGTCGCCAGCCCGGTCATGCCGACTCGTCCGATCACGTCTTTCTGTCTGACCCGATCGCCCACGTTTACAAGCACGCTGGACAGATGCGCATATTCGGTAATGGCTCCGTTCGGGTGGCGCAGTCTGACGAAACGGCCGAAGCCGCCGTTGGTCCCGGCATAGGTCACGGTTCCGTCGGAGGCGGCCCATACCGCCGTCCCCGTGGGCGCGGCATAGTCCACGCCCCGGTGTGCACGCACGGTATCGAGAATGGGATGTAGCCGCGCCCTACTGAAATTGCTGCTGATCCGAGTGAACTCCAGAGGCGCCGGCAGAAGCGAACGCCGGGTGCTCATACCGTTTTCGTCGTAGTATTCGTCAAGATACGGGTAGGCTTGGAGCGACTTGCCCTGATTCAGGAACTCCGCTGCCCTGACCAAGCCGTACTTGACGAATTGCCCGCGGTGGTACATGCCCTCGATAATGATTCGGATCTGATCTCCCGCGCGAATGTCGCGGTAAAAGTCCACCCGCGAATTGAATACGTCCACGATCTCCATCACCAGACGGTCGCCCTTCGGGTAACCCGAAAGCGCGTTCCAGAGTGAGCTGTTCACTTCGGCAATCACGGTGTCGACGTGCATTTCGAGCGGAAGTTGCTCGATCCGGGCCTCGAAACCCTCTGCCACGCGTTCGACCTTCAGCGTGCGCTCATCGTCGATGATGTATTCGAACGACAGAAACTGACCGGCATGATCCCGAATCAGCTCGAATTCCTGTCGCCGGAACCGCCGGACATCGAACACCGGACGAACGGCTTCGGTGATTTCATAGACAATGGAGTTGGAAAAATCGAATGAGGCCAGAATTGTGGACAGTGTCTCGTTCCGCTGGAAAGTTCCACGGAAGACATCGACCGGAGGTGGCGGGGGGGCGACGGCCACGGGGAGTTCGAGCGATTCGACTTCGAAGTCAGCGCGAAAGGGAATCACGGTGGTGGCAAGTACGATTGTAAAAACGAAAAACCAGGCCACGATCGAGTGATATCGATGACTTCCCATTCAGGCTCCGAAAGGATGTTCGTCCGCTACCCGGCAACGTCCAAAAATGTTCAAAAGCGTTCGCTGGAGCGCCGATACAAAACAGCGCCTGGAACTCGAAGGCAAGACCACTCAGCCGTCAGGCACGAACCTCGCCATCCACACCGCTGCTGGCGGGGATATTATACACATTTTCTAGCGTTTGTGCAGGTCCGCGGCGGGCCATCCCAGGACCATTTTATTGTCCCGCCTCGGGACGCGGGATGAGGAAGATCGCGTAGGTTGGAAGGGGATCGGCGCGTCGCGGGGTTGCGGGAGACGCGTAAAGGGGGCCGCTTGCAGGCGTCGCATGGCGTCTTCGTGCCCGGCGGGCACAGGTGTCCAGCGGCGCGTCGCGCCCGATTCCGCAGGGATGTCGGGGGGGTCAGGCTGTGGGGGCATTCAGGATGGCGTCGAGGGCATCCTGCGCGCGGGCGGCATAATGACGGTTGGCCTCGGGCAGGTAGCGGAAGCGCCCCTGGCAGCGCACGATGGCGATGGCGGCGTTGGTGAGGCAGGCGAGATTGCGCGGCAAGTGGCGCACATAGGCCCGGCAACGGTCTTCATCGTAGGTGAAGTCGCGGACGTAGTGCAGACGGTTTTCGATGTGCCAGTGATTCCGGACCAGGGCCAGGAGTTGCTCGGGACTGGCGCGCTCCGCATCCAGCGAGGTCAGGCAAAAGGTCACCTCGACGCTGCGCGCGCCGGTCTTGACGGTCTCGCGCTCCCGTTCGATGCGCATCGCCTGGCGGCGTCCATAGAGGTTGGCGTAACCGTCCCAGGGGGTGTCGGAGAGGTCGATGGCGGCGCAACGGCGGCGCTCGATGCGGCCATGGGCCTTCTCGAGGGTTTCGTGCGAGGGCGCGGCGCTCCAGTCGACCGACCGGAGGTCGTCATGCATCGTGGGCTGGTTGTCCTTGATCGCGGTGACGACGTAGTCGGCGTGACACTGGTCGAGCAGGCAGCGGGCGGTGTCCTGTTGGGCATGCATCGCGTCGAGGGTGACGGTGCGTCCGGCGAGGTCGAGGCCGCCCGACAGGTCGCGCACGGCGGGGATTTCATTGGTCTTGTCGTCGATCTCTTTCTGACCCAGGACCAGGCCGGAGCCGTGCTCGACCGCCGCGACCATCATCCGGCGCCCGCGCCCGGTCTGCGCCGAGGCGCCGCGCAGGTCCTTCCCGTCCATGGCCACCGGGGCGTGAGCGGCGCTGTACTGGCCGGCCCACCGGCCGATGGCGTTGTCGAGGGTCTCGGGCGGAAGCGCCGCGAGGATGTTGTGGAAGGTGGTGATCGAGGGCGCGGTGTAGCGCTGCTTCGAGGGGCTGTAGAAGGCGCCCACGGCCTGGAGTTGCTCCTGGCTGAGCAGGCGGGCGAACTGCGCAAAGGCGGTCACCCCGCGGTAGCCGGCCAGGCGGGCCGCGACGGCGAGCGTCAGCACGGTGTGGAGCGGGTAGCGCTTGCCCCGGGCGCGGCGCCGCTCGGGCACTTCGCCCAGGCGCTCGAACAGGCTGCGCAGACGCGGCGCGGCCATGGGCGCGGTTCGGGGTTCACCGTGCCACGAGGCCGGCGTCTCGGTCTGGCTCAGCGCCTCGGCGGCATGGCCGGTGAGTTCGAACACGAAGATCTCCTTGGGTTGGCCGTGATGGCGCCAGCGCGCCGCGCCGCCGGGCTCCCGGGCATAGCCGCGGGTCCGGCCCAGCCAGCGCCAGTTCGACGCGCGGTAGCAGGTCCCGGCAAAGCGGGCCGGATCCACGAACGTCTCTGCCAGCAAGACGGGGTAGCCGTGCGCCGCCTGCATGTCCTGCGACAGCCGCCGCAGGCTCAGACCCAGCGCCCGCGAGGCCAGATTGGGCACCGTGCGCGGCGTCAGGATGACGAAGCGCGCGTTGTTGGCGATCAGATGCAAGCGCTGGAACTGCTGCTCCGCGCTCCAGCCGATCCAGCGGTCGCGCGCGGCCAGCTTGAACGCGCCCGGCTGCCAGCCGATCAGCGCAAGCCAGGTCGAGCCCAGCGTCGCGACGTGGCGCAAGCCCTTCCCGAACACGCCATGAAACGGCAGGTAGTGATGGGCCGCCACCAGCCTGTCCCAGCGCCGGTGTTCCTCCGCGCCCCAGGTCGGACGCACCGCCACTGCCCGCAGATCAATATCGCAACCCTGTGCCGGTGGCCCTCCCATGACGGATACTCTGCCACATCGAAAACAAAATAGCCAGCTCCGGATTCAACCAGGGCTGCCGAAAACCGCCGAACGAACAATAAAATGGCCCTGCGGGCCATCCGGTGCCCGGAAACGCGTCGTCCCTCGCCGGGGGTGCTTACCTCCGGGCGAAATTCGCGTCCACCTACTCACAAGGACATCGCCAGCGTTTAATTTCTTTGGGACTGGCAGCCCGTGGCAGTACCCGCGCAGGCCCGGCGCAGGGGCCCTGGGGTCACGGACGCGAAGAGAAGAGAGGAAAGGACGCCCTCCGAACTTCCTCGCCTTCAAAACTGAAAAAATCGGCGTATTTTTGCTTGCAATTCGCGACCGGCGGCGGTCATCGTATTAGACACAGTTTGCAGATCATCGACTGAGAGACGGCAGCCGCAATGAGAAAGACCATATTTGTGACGACGCTGGCCGCGGTTCTGGCTATTGTCGTGCCGCTGGCAATCGCTCAACAGTCCGGGGCAGCTCCGCAGGAAGAAAAGGCCGCCAAATCGAAAGATCCGGTGTGTAACATGATCGTGGTCAACGACCCCGACCTTTCATCGGAACATGGCGGCACGATCTACTACTTCTGCATGAAGCGCGACCTGGAAGCGTTCGAAGAGAACCCCGAGAAATATCTCGTCGGCGACGAACACACCCACCCCGATCCTGAACTCGGCGACTGACCCGCATTTCTCACGAGTTGTCTGCTACAGAGCCGGATCCATCCGCCAGTGCTGCGTTCTACGGCGCGTTCCTCGCGCCGGGCGCGTAGCGGCGCGTTCCTCGCGCCGGGCGCGTAGCGGCGCGTTCCTCGCGCCGGATCAAGCGCGGTCGGGCTCCTCGACGTACCATCACAGCGCACCTTGGTGCGGCAGTAAGAAGTACGCCTCCGGTGCCCTCCGGGCGCGTGCCTTGCGCTGACGGCGTCTCCGACTCTTCGCGACGAAAACCCGTGCGAAAGGCGGGCTAGCCCCGTTCCTCGATTTCCGCGCCCAGGTAATAGTGCCGCAGTATGTCGGTGTACGAGACGCCTTTCTCGGCCATGACCGCCGCACCGACTTGGCAGAGCCCCACGCCGTGCCCCCAACCCGCGCCGGACAATCGGATCCGGTCCTGCTCGTCGTCGACCACGAAGGCCGAACTGTACAGATGCGATTCGGACAGGATGCGGCGGATTTCCAGTTCCTTTCCGACGGTCAGCGAGGCCCGGCTGCCCTCGATTCTCAAGCGGACAATACGCCCCGACCGCCCGCGCTCCAAAGGGTCCAGGCTCCGAATCTCCCCGAGATCGACGCCGCTTCGCCGGGATACGAGTTCGGACAGTTCGCGGTGGTCGTATTCGACCGTCCATCTGAAGAAATCCACGGTCTCCCGATCGTAGCTGGTAAACACGCGGCCCAGAAGCGCCCGGTCTCTCGTATTGCAGTACGCGGCCGGGGAGTCCGATCGTATCCACGCATCGTTGACATCGGGTATGGTGCCCGGCCCATCGAAAACAGGAACCAGATACGCCACCTCGCGGTCTTCCCACGCCGCGCGAAAGTCTTCGGTCACTCCGCCGCAGCACTTGTAGAAACGCGCGTCGCAAACGTCCCCCCCGTACACCAGAAACTGGTTGCGAGTGTCCAGAACGCCACGCCTGCTCTCTTCGGTTCCCGAGTCGGGGACACCCTGGTAACGCTGGCAATGATCGTCGGCGCAAACGTCGAACGCGGTGTGTCCTTCGTGCCCATACCAGGCCAACAGATCCCACTCGGCTGACGCGACTTCACGCAAACGGTGGAAGGTCCCCCCGCCGCTGCGGGCGGCGAGTTGGGCGACGATCCAACTACGCGAGACCACGGCATGCGCCCGAAGCAGATCGGGAGGACTCGCCGGACTCATTTCCGACGCGATGACGCTTTCGACATAGGTTTCCAAGTCGACATCGTTGACGGCGGTGAGGCCTCGAGGCCCATCGACGACTCTCAGACCACCGCGAAACCGCCGCTTCTGAAGACGCTCCCAGTGAAAACCTATTCCGATCCTGAAGTCGTCGAGAACGAACCATGAGGAGTCCGGGAGGAGAGGCTGCAATTCGACTGGACGGGCAAACCGATACGAACCCGAAGCGTACGACTTCCCTTCCGCGTCGCGAAAGTCCCCCTCCAGAGCGACCGACACCACGGGGAGGTTCTCGACGAGCCCAACCGCTATCTTCACTTCGCCCCCAGCCTGGCGGCAATCCCAAGCGCGGTTTCAGGCGCCATCGACACTTCCCGAAAGACCTGTTCAATGTCTTCGGCCGTGATACGTTCGAGATCGCCCGGGACGGGCAGGACTACGGCGCCGCACATGTCGATGGCGCCCGGACTCCATGTCAGCCGGCCCTGGCGGTAGACCTCTGGGCGATGCTTGCTTCGCGGAAACACCAGCACGGCCCATTCACCGGCATCGTGAAAGCAAACGACGTTCACCATGGGTTCATCGTCCCGGTGCGCGTGCTCGGCCAGCAGCGACATCAGGCGGTCGAAGTGCGACGCGACCCTGGGGGCCTCGTGACCCGAAATGACGAAGACGGTCCTCAGATAGTCGGGGAGAACCCCGCCCACTTCTCGCCCGAGGTCCCCGACGACAGGAACCTGGTCGTGCAGGCAAGCCTGAAAGTGGAGATGGTCCGGGGCGGACGCGCCGCAACCGGGTCCGTTGTAGAGCACCATGAACCCGGGCAAGGCGCGAGCCGCGGCAAGCATGGCGTGAATGCCCGGAAGCGCCCCGTCTGCCGTGCCCGTTCGCCCCACTCCGTCAACGATTCGCTGCGGCAGGTGTTGCCGGTAAACGAGAGTGACGTGGTTTGCGAGTATCGGGAACGGATTGGCCAGCACCGTCAGACCGTCGCCGAAGGGAATACCCTGTTGCTCGGGCGGTCGGTTTTGGGGACACAGGAAGCAGGGACGTTCGAAGATCGACTGGCGGTCTACCGATGCGGTTGTGCTGGCGGCCCGGTGCGGAATGTGAAGCGCGACCACACGCACGCCGCGGATTTCAAACTCGCGGGTGGCCGCGAGTGCAAGGCTCTCGACGCCCTTTCGCAGATCCGGCCACGCCTGTATCTGTTCCGTAAAAAGCTGTGCGACGTTCCGCGGCGTCATCGGGTCCGCCGATTCAGTTCGATCCGAGCGCGGATTTCGGCCGTTCGAAGGCCGTCCTTGTACGCGTTGAACCGGTTGATCTGTTCGAGTGTCGGCGCACTGTCGGTGTTCCCTTCCCATCGCCGGCAGACGTAGAGGGAGTCGTAGATCCGTCCGATGGCGTAATCGCGGCTGACACGCAAACCGACGGCGTAGTCCTCGCCATAACTGACGTTGGGAAAACCGATCCCGCCCACGACCGACACGTCGAACGCACGCGGCGCTCCGAACCCGTTCACCCGGAGGGCATTGTTGTGGCCGTTCTCGGGGGTCCATTCGCGGTGGTCGACCAGACCGGGGGAAATCTGCCGGAGGTCGAAATCGACGGTCGTATACGACCCCACGAGCATCGCGTAACGGCCCGCTTCCATTTCGCCGACGACACGGGAGAGGACCCCCGGATCTGAAAACAGATCGTCGGAATCCAGTTGCAGGGCATACCGGCCGCACTCGGATGCGGTAATCGCTTCCTGCCAGCAGCCTCCGATACCGAGGTCCCGGCGTTCAGGAACCCGAACAACCAGTCTGGGGTCGGACACGGCCCCCAACACGGCGGCTGTGTCGTCGGTGGAGTGGTTGTCGACCACCAGTACGTTGAAATCGAAAGTCGCGGTCTGGCCGAGCGCGCTGGCCACGGCATCCACAATGGTTCGGCCGCGATTGCGAACCGGAATGACCACCGTTGCCTTCAACCGAAAGTCGTCCTCCACGCCCCGGACACGTCCCTCGCGCGGGGGCAGGAAAGCCCCGGCACGGACGAGGTGCGCCGTGACGATTCGTTCCATTTCGAGCTGATATTCGCGCGAGGACGGATCGACGTAGTCGAACAGCTTTTCGGACGACGAGCGCCCGTCCGGATCGGCCGCGTCGTAGAGCGGTTCGGCAACGCGGACGATCGATGTATCCAGCGACAGTTTCAACCGCAGATCGTAGAGCGCTCCCCAACGATGCCCGTCCGGCATGCCATGCGCCTCGAACGCCGCCTGGGCACGCGGCACCGAGATGCCGATCAGGGGCCCGAAATCGAAGTCGTCGCGGACGCTCCCGGGTTGGTAGTCGATGCGCGGGCGCCCGGCGCCGTCGGAGTAGACGATGCCTCCCCCCGAATCGTGCAGTGCCCGTCGCATCCGCTCGAGCGCTCCGGGGCGGACGTCCAGACGGAACGAGTCGTCTCCCAGAAACAGCAGGTCCTGGCCAGAGTGGGCCGCATCCTCAATCGCCTTTCGGAGCGCGGATGAAGAACGTTCCGGGAGATAGGTGATCGTCATGCTCACTTGGGAACGGGACGCACGTGAATGACGCCCGGCATTCGGTTGGCCATAAGAAACGACGACAGGCTTTGTTCGACGACGCGGCCACGGCTGCGCGCGGCGTGGCGCAACACCACTTCTCGGTTGGCGTCAACGGCCAGAATCCCGCAATGGAAGACGTCGAGGTGGCGCCGGGTTGAAGCAAAGAAAACCAGATCCCCGTTCGCGGCTTCCGAGAGACGACCAAGGAACGCTCGCTTCTGAATGCTGCGAATCGTAACCTGATGCGGATCGACGCCCGTCACCGTGTCGAGGTTCCTCCGGCGTTCCACAAGTCCCAAGCCGCGTGTGCGGTCGCGCACGAAACCGGCTCGGACATTCCGTCGAATCCACTGGCTCATGTAGTGATTCCGGGTATTCCAGCCCACGGCGCCGTCGGCGTACCGAATCCCGCGAACGTTGTCGACGAATTCGCCGGGCGTCTCGGAGCGGGCCAGGGCCAGGGCATACTCGACGTACGTCACGCAGTCGAATCCGTCGAGCGCAAGGGTGAATTCTTCGGGCATGGACCCGGATCCTCCTAGGGGATTCGAGCGGTAGGGTGCGTCCATGAAAAGCCGGCCGATTTCGGCGACGCGATTGCCCACACCGTCCATCGGGCGGACCCGCCGGATCAGATCCGCCACGTGCCGGCGGTCGAAATCGCGGACGCTCGCATCGCTTGCAACCACACTCATCGTTTGGAATTCTATCGCAGGCGCCGAAACGACGCACGGGAGGGTCGCCGATCGAGGATCGGGGACCGGGGATCGAGGGCGAGGGATCGAGACGAAAGGCCGATCAGTGCGTCATCGCCAATCAGTGCGTCATCGCATAGATGACGTAGTTCACCCCGAAGCTGTAGGCAAGCGCGGTCATGGGCCCCGGGTAATGCGCATCGTCGGCGTGTTCCCAGGCGTCGCCCATGTCCATGTTGAAATTGATGGCCACCATCAGACGCTCCCGGTCGTCGTAGATGCCAAGCCATTGCGGTTCCCCTTCCATCTGCGCAACTATCTGCCCTCCGCGCGTCATGCGAAGATGCCGCTCGCCAGGAATCTGCGTCCGCTTGTCCAGATCGAAGAAAGTGTGCATGAGCGGATCGTCAAGCGGGATCTCGACAATCTCGCGGTCGGGCAGCACGGTGCGAATCGCGGCTTCGAATACCGCCCAGTCGCGGAAACCGTGGAAGTCGTCCACCATAAGGAACCCGCCGCGCGCCAGGTACTCTCTCAATCCCGCCGCCTCTTCTGCGTTGGGACGCCAGCCCCCCTGCCCCACCTGCTGCACAAACATGAAGGGATATTCGAAGATGCGTTCGTCGATCAGTTCGAGGTGGACGCTGTCTTCGGCAACGTTGAGATTGGTCAGCCGGCTCAGTGCCGGAAGAAAATGGATCTCGGCGTAGGGGTAGTCAATGGCCCACATCGGCTGTCGGAAGCCCCGGGATCCCCCCCGGCCAAACCCGCGATAGATCATGCGTGCCAGTTGAAACTCGGCTTCGGGCACATCGGCAACGCCAGTGAATCGGGACTGACTGCCGGCCATGCTTCCCAGCAGGCAGACCAGAGCGCCGAGGGCGGCAACCCTGAAGGCCTTGCCGCGGCGACCGATCCCACCTCGAAGAATCTTCATGGACTGGCCTCCTGGCCCTTGTTGTAATCCGAACTCCCATGAAAACACATAAACGCAGGCGGGTGGGTCCCTTTTACGTTATCGAAATCAGCACGAGGCGATGACCAAACACGATCGGGATCAGCTAACCGGTCGATGAGCGGATGGAGACAACATCTCGAGTCCAGGCACCGAGGCCGAAACGCATCGGAAATGAAGATTTCCGAATTTTCCGTCGATGCGCCGTTCCGTTTCGTTCTGTGGTATTCCTTATCAACCATGGCCGAACGCCGGATCCGATCCGCGGGTGCCGCCGCCGGGCCGAGTCGGCTCGTCGGCAAGAGGCCCGTCAGGTGAGCGGAACAGAATCGGTGCGGCCAGAGCCGCCAAATCAGGCAGAACCTTACAGGAGCCCCGTGGACCAACCTCAACTCGGATGGATCGTCAACTTCATCTGGAGCATAGCGGATGACGTGCTGCGCGACCTTTACGTCCGCGGCAAATATCGCGATGTAATCTTGCCGATGACCGTGCTCCGGCGGCTCGACTCGGTTCTGGAACCGACCAAGCCGGACGTTCTGAAGATGAAGAACTCGCTTGACGAGGCGAAAGTCATCCACCAGGATCAAGCACTGCGTCAGGCCGCCGGTCAGGCGTTCTACAATACCTCGAAGTTCACGTTGCGCGACCTCAGTGCCCGCGCCAGCCAACAGCAGCTCAAGGCCGACTTCGAGGCATACCTCGACGGCTTCTCGCCGAACGTCCAGGATATCCTGGAGAAGTTCGAGTTTCGGAACCAGATCCCGCGCCTGTCCAAAGCCGATGCCCTCGGGACGCTGATCGAGATGTTCCTTTCGCCGGACGTGAACCTGAGTCCCCACCCGGTCCTCCATGGCCAGGGGTCGATCAACCACGCCGGCTTGGATAACCACGCGATGGGCACGATCTTCGAGGAATTGGTCCGCCGCTTCAACGAGGAGAACAACGAGGAGGCCGGCGAGCACTGGACCCCGCGCGATGCCGTGACTTTGATGGCGAAGCTGGTCCTGCTGCCCATCGCCGACCGAATCGATTCCGGAACCTACCTGGTGTACGACGGCGCCTGCGGCACCGGCGGCATGTTGACGGTGGCCGAGGAGACGTTGACCCAGATCGCCGAGCAGCGGGGCAAGCAGGTCGCCACCCACCTCTACGGCCAGGAAATCAACTCCGAGACCTACGCCATCGCCAAGGCGGACCTTCTGCTCAAGGGCGAGGGGGAAGCCGCCGACAATATCGTCGGGGGGCCGGAACACTCGACGCTTTCCAACGATGCCTTTCCGTCCCGCGAGTTCGACTTCATGCTCTCGAATCCGCCCTACGGCAAGAGCTGGAAGAACGACCTGGAGCGACTGGGCGGCAAGGCGGACATCAAGGACCGGCGTTTTCTGATCGAACACGGCGGCGATGCCGAGTACTCGCTCATCACCCGATCCAGCGACGGTCAGATGCTGTTCCTGGCGAACATGCTCTCGAAGATGAAGCACGGCACCCCGATGGGTAGCCGCATCGCCGAGGTCCACAACGGCTCGTCGCTCTTCACCGGAGACGCCGGTCAGGGGGAAAGCAACATCCGCCGCTGGATCATCGAGAACGACTGGTTGGAGGCCATCGTCGCGCTGCCGCTCAAGATGTTCTACAACACCGGCATTGCAACCTACGTATGGGTGCTCACGAACCGCAAGCCGGAACACCGCAGGGGCAAGGTGCAACTCATCGATGCCACGAAGTGGTTCAAGCCGCTACGCAAAAACCTGGGCAAGAAAAACTGCGAACTCGGCGAGGAGGACATCCAGCGCATCTGCGATACGTTCCTGGCCTTCGAGGAAACCGAGCAGTCGAAGATCTTCCCGAACGCCGCCTTCGGGTACTGGAAGGTGACGGTCGACAGGCCGCTTCGGCTAGCCGTCGATTTATCGCCCGAACAACGGTCCCGGTTCCGAGCCGCCTGTGAGGAAGCGCGGGAAGAGCCGATGGCGAACGTCGCCGATCGGGTGGCAACGACATCAGGCGCCGGACCTCATCTTGACTTCAATCGCTTCATGGCCGCCGTCGAAACGGATGTGTCCGAGTATGGCGTCAAGTTAACGGCCAAGCGAAAGAAGCTGCTGCAAACGTCGCTGGCAGCGCGGGACAAGGCAGCCGGACCCGTCATCAGGAAGATCCACAAGCTTGGTACGACGGCGCCGGACCCGATCCGTGGCCTGGTCGAATCCACGGTAAAAGGCAAGCGCCGCGTCGTTGAGTACGAGTCCGACACCGATCTGCGTGATACCGAGCAGGTACCGCTGTTGGAGGAAGGTGGAATCGATTCCTTCCTGCGCCGCGAAGTACTGCCCTACGCGCCTGACGCTTGGTATGTGCCCGACAGCGTCAAGACCGGGTACGAGATCAGCTTTACGCGCTACTTCTACAAACCGCAGCCACTGCGCACGTTGGAGGAAATCCGCGCCGACATCTTGGCTCTGGAGCAGGAGACTAAAGGGTTGCTCAAGAACATTCTGGCGGGAGGTCAATCATGAGCGAGCGGTCTGACATCCTCAGTTCGATTGCCGAGACCATTGCTGACTATCGCCAAGATGATTTAGAAACGCCCACGTCAGAGCACGTTGACCGATGGGTCACTCAATTCGACACCGGGGTGCAGCTGCCAATCCTTCGCGAGATGGATCACGTGCTAAAAAAGACATATTTCTCGCGCGAAAGAACGAAAGAATTCGTGATGGGCTTATTCCAAACGGAACAGCTCGTCGGCGATGATCCGTGCACCTTTTGGAACGACATAGAATTTCTCGACATCCAGGGTGGTGGGGCGAGCCAGAAGGCAATGCTCGCCCTTTTCAGCAAGGCACTCGAAAACGAATGCGGATTCACGGTTGCCGATTGCGGCGGCGGTCCCCACGCGTATGTCTATCTCGACGATGCGATCTTTACTGGGAACCGGTTAAGAAAGGATCTGGAAGCTTGGCTCACTAACGATGCACTCGTCGAGGCACACGTACACATCATCACGATAGCGCTCCACAGCGGCGGCCAATACTATGCCAATGGGAAGATTGAGGAAGCGGCAAAGAAAGCAGGAAAAAATGTTGAATTTACTTGGTGGCGGGCAATCGAACTGGAAGATCGCAAGGCGTACACCGAATTGTCTGATGTCTTGCGACCGGTTTCTATTCCAGAAGACACAGCGGTTCAGGCTTATGTGGCTGCTATGACTTACGAGCCCACGTTGCGCACAGCGGGACAGGATGGCGGCAACGGTATTTTCTCAGGCGATGCCGGTCGTCAACTTCTTGAGCAAGAGTTTCTCAAAGCTGGCGTTCGCATTCGAGAGATATGTCCGAATTTACACAAATATCAACGGCCACTCGGCAACATGGTTCTGGAAACGCTCGGTTTCGGTTCGCTGATCGTTACCTTCCGGAATTGCCCAAACAACACGCCACTTGCGCTTTGGGTTGATGAACCATGGTATCCGCTCTTTCCCAGAACGACCAACAGTGCCACTTCGCTCGATCGCTTCATGGCATTGCTGGAGAAAGACGCAGTCTAATGGCAAAAACGAGTCAGTTTCGCACATACGACACTGCCGCGAGCGTCGTCTTCCTAAAGACGAGAGAGCTGTTCGGCGGTTTGTCGAACATGGCGCCGGGTTTCCCTTTGCAGGTGAATGGCATCCGTATTCGCACATCCGAAGCCCTCTATCAGGCATGCCGCTACCCACACAGACCGGATTTGCAGCGCCGGATCATTGACGAGCGCAGTCCGATGACGGCAAAGATGCGCAGCAAGCCGTACCGACACGATTCACGGCGAGACTGGAACCAAGTCCGGGTCAACGTCATGCGCTGGTGCCTGCGTGTCAAGCTGGCACAGAACTGGGACATCTTCAGCAAGTTACTCCTGGATACAGGCGAACAGTCCATCGTCGAGCGGTCTCGAAAGGATGACTTCTGGGGTGCCAAGCCCGTGGACGAACGAACGCTCGTCGGCATGAATGTGCTTGGCCGCCTCCTGATGGAGTTGAGGGAGGCCGTCAAAAGCGAGCCTCGCGAGAATTTTCTGCGCGTGGATCCTCTTCCCATTGAGGACTTCCTGCTCGGGGGGTATCCCATCAAACCAGTCGCTGTCAGGACATTCACACGGGCAGAAACCGTGGACGGAACGCGGGCACAACCGCGACGACCGCGAAAGCCAGAATCGATTGGTGTCCAGTTGCCGTTGACTCGCAGACCAAACGTCTCAGCTTACCCATCAAGCGCGGATACGACAGATTGGGCGCGCGACGGAGGCATCGGCCACCTTAAGCCCTATCCGGCCTACAGGCTGTCCGGCGATGAGTGTTTGGGGAAAGTGCCGGGACATTGGGAGGTTCGGACGCTGGCCCAGATCGGGAAGCTCTCGAAAGGGTGTGGCGGCAACAAGGACGATGAAGTAGCTGACGGCGTTCCTTGCGTCCGTTACGGTGATCTGTACACCACACACGACTACTTCATTCAAAAGAGTCGATCATTCGTCTCGAGAGGAAAGGCCCCCGAATATACGACCATCAGATTCGGCGATGTCCTGTTCGCTGGCTCGGGTGAAACCATCGATGAGATAGGCAAATCGGCGGTCAATCTGATGCAGACCGAGGCCTGCTGTGGCGGCGACGTCATCGTGTTTCGCCCTGCGCGTCAGGTCGACGCGCGATACCTGGGTTACGCCACGGATTGCCGTCCGGCGGTCGTTCAAAAGGCGACTATGGGGCGGGGCATCACCGTCATGCACATCTACGGAACTCGCCTCAAACGGCTGACTCTGCCTCTTCCCCCACTCTGCGAACAAACCGCCATCGTGCGCTGCCTCGACTACGCCGACCGGCGCATCCGGCGCTACATTCGCGCTAAACAGAAGCTGATCAAGCTGCTGGCCGAGGAAAGGGAAGCGGCCACGCATGATGCTCAGCGGTTGCCTGGCAGTCGCAGTCTGCGGATAGGATCAGCGGCGGACAGGGTAGAGCGGCCGATTAGCCGCCAAGGTGACCACTTCTACACACCTATCGGCCTATACAACCGAGGTCGAGGCATCTTCCACAAGCCAAGAACCAGGGGCTCGGATCTGGGGGACTCGACCTTCTTCTGGCTCGCGGAGGGTGATCTAGTCCTCAGTGGACAGTTTGCCTGGGAGGGCGCTGTGGCGCTCGCTGGTGAAGAAGATGACGGATGCGTCGCGAGCCATCGTTATCCAGTTCTGCGTGGTAAGCCAGACTTGGTTGAGTCTGCATACCTGCTCTCCTTCTTCAGGACAGGATGGGGTCAATTGCTGTTGGACCATCATTCGCGTGGGGCTGCTGGTCGTAACAGGCCCTTGAACGCAGCCACGCTCATAAAAGAACGAGTGCCAGTCCCACCGCTCCCTGTACAAAAGCAGATCGGTGCCCTCGTTCGGCGGGAATATCGTTTACGACAGGCCCTGGCGGAACAGACCACCCTCCTCCGAGAATACCGCACCCGCCTGATCGCCGATGTCGTCACCGGAAAGCTCGATGTGCGAAAGGCGGCCGCCCGGCTATCGGACGAAGCAGAGGAAACGGAACTGATCGACGGGGCTGAGGCCCTCATCAACGGCGGCGAAGATCTGGCGGAGGTCGAGGACTGACGATGGCGCCCCCCGCCAACCCCAAGGTCTACCACATCGTCCATGTTGACCGTCTCCCATCCATTATCTCGGACGGTTTTCTCCGGTGCGATGCGGAGATCGCCGGGCGGTCCGCGACTAGCCCCGATATGGGCACCATGATCGGAATGCACGGCATCAAGCAGCGGCGGCTGACCGATCTCAAGCTCAACAGCCACCCGGACCTCTTTGTTGACCAGTACGTGCCTTTCTATTCTTGCCCGCGATCCGTAATGCTCTACGTGATCTAGATGAAGAACCATCCGGAGTTGGTGTATCGTGGCGGGCAGGACCCCATCGTCCATCTGGAGGCAGACCTTCGAGATACGGTCGCCTGGGCCGACCAGAACAGGTTGCGATGGGCCTTCACGTTGTCCAATGCTGGATCCTTCTACTTTGAGGATCGTTGCGATCTCGCCCAACTGAATGAGATTGACTGGGATGCCGTCGAGGCAAGAAACTGGGGGAACTGCACGGTGATTTTGTCCTTTCAGTGAACTACGGCGAATTCAGTAGTTTAACCGGGAAAGCTGGACATCGCGGGGAGTTTCCGGTATAACACGCTGAATGGAGTGGACGGAATTGACCAGCCAGGAATTGTCGGAGATCGAGGTCCGGCCAGTGGAGCGAAGCGAGGAAGCGCAGTATCGGGAGCAGATGAGGCGTCATCATTATCTGGGCGCGCTGGCGAAGATCGGGGAGACGGTCTGGTACGTGGCGACATGGCGCGGGCAGTGGGTGGCGCAACTGAGCCTGTCGGCGGCGGCGCTGAAGTGCGGGGTTCGGGATCGATGGATCGGCTGGGACTTCCGCTCGCAGTATGGGCGGCTGAAACTGATCGCCAACAACAGCCGCTTTTTGATTCTGCCGGGCTGGAATCGGCCGAATGTGGGGTCGCGAGTATTGTCCCGGCTCGAGCGGCGGGCCGCCCCGGATTGGCGCCAACGGTTCGGTCATGGGTTGCTGCTGCTGGAAACGTTTGTCGATCCCCGGCGCTTCCATGGCGGCGTGTATCGCGCGTCGAACTGGTTGGAACTGGGACGGACGCGGGGATACCGGCGCACCCGGGACGGCTACAGCGCCGAAGCCGATGCCCCGAAACTTGTCTTTGTGCGTCCCCTGCGCCGTGATGCGCGCAGGCAACTGACCCACCCTGGCCGGGAACATCTTCAACTCACAGGAGCCCCCAAGATCATGCTCAATGCCGCACAGATGCGACAACTCCCCGAGTGTTTCAGGACCATTCCCGATCCGCGCCGCTCTCAGGGACGGCGCCATCCCTTGTCGGTCGTGCGGGGCATCGCGGCGGGCGCGACGCTGTGCGGCATGCACGGCTATAAAGCCATCTCGGATTGGGCCGATGCCCTGGGGCAGAAAGCCCGCGAACGTTTTGGCTGCCGGCCCGAGAACGGCCGCTATGTGGTTCCCAGCGAGTTTGTGATTCGGGATTGCCTGATCCGGATTGAACCGGGGGCGCTGGACCGGGCGCTCAATGCGTGGAATCGGGCCTGGGGCGCCCCGGACGATGCGCTGGCCATGGATGGCAAGACGATGAAGAACGCCCTCGACTCGGACGGGCGTCAGACCCACATCATGAGCGTGGTCGGGCATCGGTCGAAACGCTGCTACACCCAAAAAAAGTGGGAACCCTCCCTGTAGCCGGCGGCGAGGAGCACAAGCGCACGAACGAAATCGGCATGGCCGTTCCCTTGCTTGAAACCTGCGACATCGCCGGCAAGGACATCACCGGCGACGCCCTGCTGACCCAACGCGCGATCGCGCGTTATTCGGTTGAGCGGGGAGCGCACTATCATTTCACGGTCAAAGGCAACCAACCGACGTTGGAACGCGATATCGCATTGCAGTTCCAAACCCGCGGACAACCCGACTTTGTCGAGGTCACGCCGCCCGATCATGGCCGCATCGAAACCCGGCGCATTTGGTGCAGCGCCGCACTCAACCACTACCTCGACTTTCCCCACCTGGGGCAGGTCTTTCGGATCGAGCGCGAATCCATCGACAAAAAATCCGGCGCCCTCACCTGTGAAACCGCGCTGGGCATCACGAGCCGCTCACCCGGCGAAACCTCCCCCGAACGCTTGCTGGCCATCAATCGCGGTCATTGGAGTATCGAAAGCGTCCATTACATCATCGACTGGAATTACGATGAGGACCGCAGTCGAATCCGCACCGGCTTCGGCCCGGAAAACATCACCCGCCTCCGACGCTTTGCCGTCGGTATTCTCAAATCCTTTCAAAAACCCGCTCAATCGATCGCCCAATCCATGCGCCAACTCTCGTTCAATACCCGCCGCGTCTTCGACTACTTGAAAATGACTCGAAATTCATCCCCCACATCATGCTCCTTCTGAGAACAAATTTGCCGTGACCCGCTAGCATTCCCAGACCACCGAGCACGCCAGCACCTGTTATATTTTCATATAATATGGAGGTATCCATGCATACAACAACTCTGCGTAAGGTCGGCGGTTCCATCATGCTCGCAGTGCCTCCGGCTTTTCTCGACCTACTGAAACTCGGGATCGGGGCTAAGGTGGATATCGCGGTCGAGAAAGATCGCTTGATCGTCATGCCTAAGGCGCGCCCTAGCTACTCACTCGATGAACTTCTTGCACAATGCGACGAACCCGCGACCCATTCCACCGAGGACCGTGGCTGGATTGATGCCAAGCCGGTCGGCAACGAATTGTTGTAGTGAAGAGGGGCGACATCTGGCTTGTCAGCCTTGATCCCACTGCCGGTCATGAACAACAGGGGACACGGCCCGTACTAATCATTTCGCCCGCCGCTTTCAACAATCTGACCGGGACGCCGGTAGTCCTGTCCATCACCACGGAAGGGAGCTTCGCTCGTCGGCGTGGCTTTGCAGTTTCTCTTGAGGGCGCAGGCACCCGAACGACCGGCGTGATCCGCTGCGACCAACCCCGGATCCTCGATCTCGGTGCCCGGAATGGAAAGCGCCTCGAAACCGTCCCCGAGCACATCATGGCCGACGTGCTTGCCCGCCTCGCTACCATCCTCGAATAGACGGCGATGCTAGTACTCAGAGAAGAGTGTGCAAGCAACAGATGGCATCAGAGTCATGACGAATGATCAGCGACAATTAAAACTCCTGACCGCATTGACTCATTGAAAACGTTACCGAGCCGGGGGGTGTTGCCTCACGAGAGGTGTTGCCTCACGAGAAATGTTACCCACCTCTATGATAACGGCAGTGGGAAGTGAGGGCACAGCCCTCTGTGCCAATGTAGATGAGACACCTTCCCTAACGTTAATTAGTGAGCAGGGCGGGAAGGAAGATAACCTGTGTTGGTGATTAAACCAGAAGAGGAGAAAGAATCGCGGGCAACGGAAGGAGCCCGTAGGGCGACTGGAGTTGGGCGCGATTCGGCCGATGGGAATGGTGCCGGTCCGGATCCGGAGGTCGCCGATAAGGCGACGCGTCGACGATTCAGCGCGGAGTATAAGCGCCGGATCGTACGAGATGCCGACCGGTGTACGAAGCCCGGTGAGGTGGGCGCGTTGTTACGCCGTGAAGGGGTGTACTCATCGAGCCTGAGCACCTGGCGTCGGCAACTCGATGCCGGGGAGTTGGCCGGGGTCGGATCGGTCAAACGTGGACCGAAGGCGCAGCCGATAGACCCGCGGGATAAGCGGATTGCGGAGTTGGAACGGGAGACTCGGCGTCTGGAGGCGAGACTCGAGCAAGCCGAGACGATAATCGCCATCCAAAAAAAAGTTGCGACGCTATTAGGAATTCCGCTGAATTCGATCCAGGACAAGGAGAACGGTTGATGGAAGCGGCCCAGACCCACTCTGCCGAGTTGGGCGCCGCACCCGCATGCCGGGCCTTTGGAGTTCCCCGTGCATCGTTCTATCGTCACCGGCAACGGAGAGCCGAACCCGCCCCAGACCCGATCCGTCGGCGATCGCATCGAGCTCTGAGTGAGGTGGAGCGCCAAGAGGTCCTCGACCTGCTGCATGGCGATCGCTTCGTGGACCAGGCGCCGGCTCAGGTCGCCGCCGCCCTGCTGGACGAGGACCGCTATCTGTGTTCCCCACGAACGATGTATCGGATCCTGGAAGCGAATCGGGAAGTTCGCGAACGAAGGAACCAGCGACGCCATCCCGCCTATACCAAGCCGGAGCTGTTGGCTACGGCTCCGAATCAAGTTTGGAGTTGGGATATCACGAAGTTGAAGGGACCCCAAAAGTGGACCTACTTCTACCTGTACGTGATCCTGGACATCTTCAGCCGCCAAGTCGTGGGCTGGATGGTCGCCGATTGCGAATCGGCGAATCTGGCCAAAAAGTTGATCCAGGAAGCCTGCGACAAGCAACAGATTGATCGTGATCAACTCATACTCCACTCCGATCGTGGATCGTCGATGAAGTCCAAGGCGGTGGCGCTGCTGTTGGCCGATCTGGGAGTGACGAAGTCTCACTCCCGACCGTATGTATCGGACGACAATCCATTCTCGGAAGCGCAGTTCAAGACGCTCAAGTACCGGCCAGGCTTCCCGGACCGTTTCGGTTGTAGCCAGGACGCCAAGGCGTTCTGCAGGGACTTCTTCCACTGGTACAACAATGTCCACTACCATTCGGGACTGAACTGGTTGACACCGGCCATGGTTCACCACGCCCGTACCGACGTCGTCATCCAAAAACGGCAGCATGCCATGGATTGTGCGCGGCAACGCCACCCAGAACGTTTCGTCAACGTACCCAGAACGATCCCAGGGCCGCCCGACAAGGTGTGGATCAATCCACCCGTAGAATCGCAGGCGGTAGCTTAATTGTTGAACTCAGGTGTCTCAAACTTGTTGACATTCACCGCAGATGACTACTGTTCCAGCAACGCGAGAATTGGTGCTACGAACGGCGTGCGTTCATGATCGTCTGAATACGCAGCCCTGCCCGCACGCGTTCAGAAATCGTGGCATGGGCGACGCGGGAAACGTTCAGAGCGGACCGGCTACGTCCCATCAATTCCGCTAGACAACTGTGTCAACTATTGTATTCAAGAGAAATGCCTGGTCTTATAAACCACTGTGAATTAATGATTTAGACATACCGTCAGCGTCGCGATGTGAAACCATCGCTCCGCTCCTCTCTTCGCGTCTGAAACCCGAAGACCCCCGCGCGTGACCTCGAAGGGTTCTACTACGGGTTGTTTCCCTCGATCTGTTCCGGAAACTGGTTGTTTTCTTCGCAGATATGTTCGATCAGGTCGGTGTCCGGAAGGTAGTGCATCGTCTGACGGACAGTCCATGCTTCGGTATAGGCCCCCGGATCGTCGATCGTCATTTCGAGTTCGAGCACGCCGAAACTCGGCCGCCGAAAGCGCTCGGTGACGCGGAGTTGTTCGGTCGCCGGGCGGCCCTGTCCGTCGAGCCAGAACTTGCCGTTGAAGCCCATCGATTCGACGACCAGCGTCTCGCCTTCCCAATGGCCTACCGAGTACCCCTGCCAAGCGGGTTGAGGATCGTCGGGGAACGGGCGTCCGTCGGTGAAGATCTGCCGGTAGATCGTGCGTGATTCATACAGGATGACCACCAGATCGGGAAGGTGAATGATCTTGAAGGGCGCGGGCACGGCATGTTTCTCGACGATGCCGGTCGGCATGCAAAAGTTGTTCGGGTCGTCGATGCCGCGGCGTGCGACGCGCTCATCGAACAACTCGCGTGCCCAGGGCTGGAACGGGACTTCGTCTTCAAGGTCAGCGGCGATGTTGGACAGGTAGCGCAGGGGGTTGTCGTGCTCCCAGAGGCCGGACAAATCCGGGTTTCCGTCCGTCAGGCGCGGCGTCGGCCCTTCAGGGTCGAACTGCCCGTCCGGCGTGCGGGGAATGCCCGGGGTCGGATAGTAGATCCATTGGGAGTATGCCGGCCCGCAGATGAGGACGGCGAGGACGATTGCGGCCAAGGTTTTCCGGTACGGGTGAGTCATGAGTATCACCAGTTCAGACACCCGATCCGGTTCGTCGGATAGGGGCGGGAGTCTCCGATTTAGAGGCCACCCTGAACCCGATCGCCAGTGAACAACTCTCGTCCGTCGGCGGCGGTCACCGAACGCGTATTGGCTCTTGGAGAGCCGTTCCGCGCCGGTATCCCATCGACGGTGACGACGTCCCCAACCTTGAGCGAATCCCGCTTCCACCCAAGCCGAAGGAGTCCGTTCGGACTGGCCAGTTCGAAGTCCCAGTTGTCCACACCGCCTTGTTCGTTCTCGACGTCGACAAAGAAGTGGGCGTGCGGGTTCAGCCACTCCACTCCGGTAACCGTGCCCGTAACGGTTACCGTTTTCGTCATATCGTAGACCGCCGCGAACGAATGGTGGGCGTAACCAGCGCCTGCCGCCAGCAGTGTAACCAGTGCCGCAGAAGCGATTTGTTGTCGTTTCATTGTGAACCTCGGAGTCAAGCGGGGCTCATCCCGTTGGACCGCCATGCTACCGCACCGTGCCGGAATTCACAGCAGGTCATTGCCGGCATTCAAAGCTGCCGGCGAGGTCCGGGTCGCCCTCGACGTAGTGTGCATACCCGGGATACGCGCACATGGGACGGCTACGGCCGGGAAACGCCTGCCCTGTGCCGATTACCGACTCGGGCGCCATGTCGTCGTTTCGAAGTCATTTCGGGGACCTCCCTGGTCAGTTGCGCATCGGCATCACGCCAATCCCGGTTCAGTGAGTGATGTCTGTACTGTGGCGTTCAGGGCCAGATGAGCGGGCGTCGTCAACCTACCCGGTGGTATCGATTGGCTACCGGCCCCCTGGAACCGCGCAACTGAAGTTTGCCGCGTCATCGATGCTACCTTCACCCGAATAACGGGCAACCTGCGGGTAAGGGCAGAGCGGGCGTGTACGCACGACTTCGTCGTTCACGACACGGCTCGCATGAATCGAATCGGGGGCCTGACCGCTTTCCACCCAATCGATCAAGGCGGTCATCGAGTCGAACTGGTCCGTTCCGATACCGCCGCCGCAGTGCGACATGCCGGGCACCATGAACAGGCGGAAGAAATTGGTGGTATCGGGGCCGTTGACGGCAACCGCCTCCTCGAAGTAGTTGACGCCCATCATCGGCTGCAAGATCGGGTCGGCCCAACCGTAGGTCATCAGCAGTTTGCCGCCGCGTTCGCGGAAATCGGAAAGGTCGGGATCCTTGGCGTCGGCTTTCGCACTCCAATCGTCGACCATCGAAGTATCGCGGTCGAAGTCAAACGTTTGGTAGTCGTAGTCAGGATTCGGAGGCGTGTGCACCAAGTAGCGCATGGTGTTTTCCGCCAGGTTGAAGTCCGCCGAACGGCCCCCGGGCTCGGCGGGAACGATGAGGTTCATCCAGTTGCTTCTGTCACCGCCGCCACCGAATCCACCCGACACGGCCATCTCGCTGCCTAGCATGAAGCCGGGAAAGAAGGGCGTTCCGTTACTGACCGGACCGTTATAGATTTTTGAGATCGCCTCGGCCTGAGCGGCGGTCAGGCAGGCGGCGCCGTCGGATCCGGCCCCGCAGGCCGGGACGTCGCGCGCCGGATCGAAATCGCACTGGCGCGGGTCGTCAATCAAACCATCGTCGAGGCCGTCGATCAAGTCGCACTTGTCCATCACGCGATCCGCGAGAAGCGTCAGATTGTCGGCAGTGAGAGGCGCCTCCTCGAGCGCCCGCTGGTTCCACATCGCGCCGATCGTGAATCCCGTCTGATCGACCCATGGCGCGTTTGCAACCACGCCGTCGAAATCGTCGGGAAAACGCTGCGCCTCGATGAGTCCTTGCCGGCCTCCGTTGGAACAGGAATTCCAATAGGAGTACGACGGGGCCAGGCCGTAGTAGTCGCGGATGACGTCCTTGGCCGTAACGGCCGTGAGGTGCACTCCACGGTACGCGTAGTCGATCGCTTTCTGGGGGTCGCTCAGGACGAAGCTCGCTCCGGGCTCCTCGCTTGAATAGTGGCCCGTGTTGGTCTGGGCGAAGGCGAAGCCAAGTTGCAAGGCGTCGTTGCGCTGGGAAATCCGATTCGCGGCGTCGAGCGCTTCGCCCGCATGCCCACCGTTGCCAATCATGTAAAAGCGCCGGTTCCAGTCCGAGGGCAGGTTCACCTGGAACGCGATCTCCGGCGACAGCACGCCGGTGACCTCACAATGGACCGATACATTGCCGCTTGCCTCGACCATCCGCGCTTCAACGCTAACGAGGTCTTGCGCCATGAAACGGGCCATCTCGTCGCAAGCCTTCTCGGGGGAAAGATCGGCGGTGGAATAGTCGACCGTTGCCTGGTCGAGGTCGGCAAAGACCTGGGCCTGGACTGGAACCGCCCCGAGAACGACGACAACGGCAAGGCTGCCGATTGCGGAAATGAAGCCGATTGCAACGCGTTGTGTGTTCTGCATGATTCTCCTTCGGTTTCCCGAGCACGATCGATCGCCGGCGGCAAGCGGCTGCCGCCAATGCTTGTGCAACCGGGTATTGTCAGCGGAGACCAACGGGAAGCGCGTAAAATCGAATATGAACCGCGAGCTCACCTTGAGCCCGCCGCACCATGCCCACGAATGGGGCTTTGTTGAGCCATTCATATTGCCCGGTCGGCGCTTCAAGAAATGCCATTGTATAGACGGGGGCGGCGTTGCCGTCCGTCGCAGTACAGGCAATGCCTTTGTTCAATACGTTGATCACAACGCCGTCGTCGGTCCTGAGCATGTAGTTCGCTTCGAGAACGGTGCAGCCGTCGCTGCGTTCCAATTGCCAATCCCAGCCTCCGGCCATCACTGTCCCATTGATCCTGGGCCCGGAAAATGTTCCGCCCGTAATCGGCACAATATTGCGGCCGCCGTAGGGAGTTTCGCCGACACCGACATCGGCCCCCAGCGTAACGGTTTCTTCAAAAGCGAATTCGAGTTCGGGCAGGTACGGGTCGTCGACATCCGTGTCCGCCGAGGTCGTCGTTGACCCGTCTTGCGCGTATCCGGCCTGCATTTGGATGCCAATCAATAATGCCAGCACGAAAACGCCAAACGCTTTCCGAGTCAGCGAGCTCATTATCGCCATTATCGGTTCCCTCCGTTGATCGCCATTGAGTCTGAATCTACTCCTGAACCCGAACACTGCGCAAACGAATGTATTGCCGATGATGCCATAATTGCGGGAGAGCGCATGACCACCCGAAGAGCATTCATGGGAACGAGTCTGTCCGCGGCCCTGCTTTTGGCGGCTCACCGCGCGTTTTCTCAATCGTCCGATCCGACCGACCTTACGCTCGAAGAAGCTTCGAGCCTCATTCGCGCCCGCCAGCTGTCGCCGGTCGAGCTCGTACGCGCCTATCTTTCGCGTATCGAACGCTTCGAGCCGAGCGTGAATGCCTATATCACCGTCACGGAGGATCTCGCTCTGGAGCAGGCGCGGCGAAGCGAAGCAGAGATCATGAGCGGCTACTGGCGAGGACCGTTGCACGGGATCCCGATTGCGCTCAAGGACAACATCGACACGGCCGGCATCCTGACGACGGCCGCAAGCGAGCTTTTCGAGGATCGCGTCCCCGAATCCGACGCCCAGGTCTATCGGCGGCTGCAGGACGCAGGCGCCGTGCTGCTCGGCAAGCTGAACATGCACGAGTTTGCGTACGGCGGGACGTCATCGATCACTCACTTTCAACCCGTGCACAACCCATGGAACCTCGAACACATCCCGGGCGGCTCCTCAGGTGGCTCAGCGGCGGCCATCGCGGCACGGTTGTGTTGCGCTGCCCTGGGCACGGACACACTCGCGTCAATCCGCTTGCCGGCGGCCTATTGCGGGATCGTCGGACTCAAGGCGACCCACGGACTCGCAAGCATCCGCGGCATCATCCCCGTGGCCGAATCGCTCGATCATGTCGGTCCGATGACACGGACCGTCGCCGACAGCGCACACGTACTGCAGGCGATCGCGGGATTCGACGCGCTTGATCCGATGAGCATTCGCGCCCAACTATCGGCGTATGCCGGCGCGCTCGATCGCAGCACGGCCGAGCTCAGGCTCGGCATACCGCGAACGCCTTACTACGAAACGCTCGACAGCGACGTAGCGACGGCGATTGACGAGGCTCTGGGCGTGCTTGAGGGCCTCACGGCCGAAGCCCGGGACGTGGAGTTGCCTCCGACCCCCGACTTCGCGGTACTCCTGGCGGAAGCGTACGCCTATCACCAAGGCTACCTCTCCGACCCTGCGAATCATCGCTTCTACGACAGCGTGACGCTCGAGCGGCTTCTGGCCGCTGGCGAATTTTCCGCGGCCAGCTACATCGAAACACGGCGCGAACTAACGATCGCAAGGCACGCGATCGTCGAAACTTTCGCGAATGTCGACCTGATCGTCACACCGACGACGCCGGGCCTGCCCGAGGAGATCAGCAACGCTCAAAACCCGCCCGACGCGTCAGGGGCAGAGCTTTCGGTGCGCAATACTTTCGCTTTCAACCTTTATGGTATCCCGACGATTTCCGTCCCTTGCGGTTTCAGCCGCACAGGACTGCCCATCGGTTTGCAGATCAGTGGTCCACCGCTCGGCGAAGCGGCCGTTCTCGGGCTCGCGCATGCGTACGAGCAAGCGACCGAGTGGCACCGGCGGCGGCCGCCGCTCGCGTGACGGGCCAGCACAACAGGTAAGGTGAGAGAAAAACGTCTCGGGAGGGCGGACACTCATGCGCAACACTGAACGAATCTTTTGGGCGATCGCAATCGTGGCTTTTACGTTTGCAATATTGACGATCGCATGGCGCCCGGATCCCGGACCGAGTACAACGGCCCAGGCAGAACTCGAAGCGAACAAACAGATTCTGCTCGATTTTTTCAACTCCGGCGGCCCCCGCGACGTCAGGGCCGAGCGGTTCATGACCGAAGACTATATTCAGCACAATCCACGCCTGCTGAAGATGGACGAAATTACGGGCGCGTCGGGGCGGCAATCCTGGATACAGGGCTTCGAGGAAGCCCAGCGCCGAGGCATCGGGATTGTCGATCTTGGCGGAATCCCGTTGCGCGACCCTGTCATTGTCATGGCCGAAGGCGATCTCGTCACCGCGATCTATCGTGGCGAGATGACCGATCCCGATGATCCCAATCGTACGTATGAGGCATTTGCGTTCGAGACCGTGCGAATTCGCGACGGAAAAATGTCCGAACACTGGGACCAGGTTACCTTGGCACCGGGATGGATGAACGAGGGGTCTGTCGAATAGCGCCCCCACGGGCGACCCTGAAGGGTACTACCGCGGGCTGCTAATGGACGGTGGATACCGAGTTGACCTCGGACACGGTCGGCAATACCATTCAGTGAGTCATCCGTTCAGTTGATTCGATGGGCTCGGTTCGAGCCGGGACCCGGGGAGGAAGCATGAGCTTTTACGGCAAAGCCGGCCTTTGTTCGTTGGCCGCGGCCATGGCGGTGGCAGCCGGCTCGGAACGCGCGTACGCGCAGGGCACCGCCGGAGGCGACGCCCCCGAATGTGTGCCGCTGGCTGAACAATACCCGAACCTGGGCACCAGTCAGAGCATTTCCGCGCGCCGGGAGTTCGCCGCGTCATGGGGATCTTTCGAGCTTCCGGGCGGTCCGTGCGGATACCCGTCGGCGGAAGAGCACTACAATGCGTTGCTCGCCGATGTGGAGTCGCGCGGCGGCCCGACCGTTCATGACTACGCCACGCTTCCGGACTGGACCGGCCACTGGGGGACCGACAACAACACGGGTGAACTGGCCATCGTGGGGTTGGCGTCCACGACCGAAGGCATGGCTGCGCGTTTGACGCCGGAAGCCAGCGCGACATTTCTCCATGACGCGCGCATGTGGCGGGAAGGCCACGCGATCGACCCGATCTCCTTCTGCCTCCCACCCAACTTCCCTCGCTGGGTGACCGAGTATGGATACCGGGAGCACTTCGTGTCTCCCGAGAAGACTCTCCTTGGCAGCGAGATGATGAACCAGTTCCGCCGGATCTTTACCGACGGGCGCACGCATCCGTCCGATGAGTGGATGACCAACGAATGGCTCGGCTACTCGATCGGTTTCTGGGACGGGGACATCCTGACGATATGGACGCGAGGTATCAAGGAGGGCATCCTGCAGCGCAACATGCCGCGCCAGACGAACGAAATGGAGGTCATCGAGCGATGGCGGCGCGTGGAACCGCTCGATCCGGACTCGCTCGGTCGGATCGAAATCGAGATCACCATGTACGACCCGAACTTTGTGGAGCCCTGGCATACCGTCGCTGCCTACTACAAGGAAGACGATCGGACCGCGGAACTAAAGGAACGCGTCTGGCCGCATCAGTGGGACTGTGAGGAGGGATCCAACTGGTACATCACCGACGACGGGATCGTGAGCCAGTACGCGCCTGGAGAGAAGCCGGACATTACCGATCCCGACTACTGGTTCAATGAGGACTACATCCATCGGTAAGCCATCGGGCAATCCAAGGAGCCGAGAAACGTGAAGAGTCACACCTGCATGACATCAGCATCCATCGGCTTGGCGCTTGCCTTGCTGGCGCCTCTGGCATCGGCCCATCATTCGTCGGCCATGTTCAACCGTGAGGTGGAACTGACACTGACGGGTGAAGTCCGCGAGTTCGCGTACCTGAATCCGCATTCGTGGCTTTATGTGACCGTGACATCGGAAGAGGGGACCGTGACCGAGTGGGGTTTCGAGCTGAGTTCACCGACGCTCCTTCGCCGGGAAGGTGTTTCGCCCAACTTCTGGAGCGTGGGCGACCGGGTCACAGTGAGAACCAATCCGCTGATCGACGGCCGCCCGGCCGGTAACATGCGCGGCGCCATCACTTCCGACGGCAAGACCTACGGTGACCCGACCGGTCTGGAAGCGCCGGTGCCGTGAGATGGCGCTCAGATAGGAAAGAAAGTGCGGTAATCGTGCGGTCATAGACCGCACCTACAGTGGGAAAGGGAGAGGGAGACTCCATTCCGAGACTGTAGGCGCGGTCTATGACCGCCCAAATCAAGATCGCAAGGAGCGCCGGCGCCATGAGATGTACGCCGCGCCACCGCCCATACGTTCTCATCGGCGAAAGGCTGCAACGCCCAAGATTGTGTGATGCCGCCCGAACGGATACCGCCGAGGGAGAAGGCGGGATGGTCATTGTCGCTCGTCGGCCCCCCGGCTGGGAACGTGCCCGACGCCGGATCCATCGTCATATCGGTTCATCAACCCTGTCCAACATCCGTTGTACGGTTCTGAGCGTGTTCAACCTGCATGGACAGGGCATAGCAAAAGGAAGCTCAAAAAAACGTTGAGTTCGAAGAAGAAGATCAAGGACGCGACATCGTTGGTGTTGGGAACCATTCAGACCGCGCCGACGCGTGCAACGAAAGGGGCCCGTGCCGTTGCGGGCACGGTGACGACCGGATCCAGAAAGGCACGGGATTCGGCAATGCTCCTCGCCAACGAGTTGCTTGCGACAACGCAAGGGCTATTGGCCAGTGCTTTGTCCAGCGACCTGAATGGCCTACTGCAAACGATGGTGGGCGGCTCGGCAACCATCTACGACAACGCGATGGATGCCGTGTACAACGCCACCCGCGTTGGCGGTGGCAACCACAGATTGTTCGACGGAGGGCACACCATCTCGGGGGCAATCGAAGCGGTTCGGGAAGCTTCGCCCGATGGCACCGTCATCGAGGAGGCGATGGGATTCCTCCAGGGAATCTTCCGGGACATGACGACGGTCAAAGGTTTGCCGCAGGCGAACTGGGACAAGGCGACGTACGACTAGGTCGCCGGATTCCTGGAATCGGAATTTCGTATTCCAAAAGACTGGTTCTACGATCTCAACAGCTACGATGCTGCCGAACTGCTCGGCGGCGTTACAGGCGTTGTCGCTACGGCACTGTTCTGGAATCGCGCCGACACCGAGAGTTTTTCCAAGCTCGTCGGCGGGATGGGCGTGTCCGCAGTCATGAGCGCGAATCCATTGTTGCTGGTCGTCACGGTCGTCGCACTGGCCAAGGCGTTTCACCAGGCGCATCGGACCGGCGACTACGCCGGATTCGTCGACGGTCAGCTGAAAGGCGGCATCGGCGCGGGCGCCACGATGGCAGCCGTCGCGGGGGTCAGCATGGCTGGCGGTCCGGCGGGTGTGGCCTTATTGGCAGGACTATCTACCGGCATTCTCGTCAACATGGCGACCAAGAACGTAAGCGTCGTTCATGTCGGCCAATTCGTCGCTGAACGCGCGACCGCGGCCGCGAATGACATCAAAAGCATGGCAAACCCTGATGTCGGTCCCGTCAAGGCCAGTTTGGGAAGCGGCAGCGGCGAAATCCGATGATCCGACTTTGAATTCCCTGCCTCGCCATGATCGTGGCTTCGTCGGGCCGGCAGTGGCCGGCGACTATGAACACATTCCGCTTGTCAACTGAAGACACGTCGAGATCGTGAGCGTTCAGCCCCCGCGACGACGTCTTGAAAGCCGTTCTCCCACCCGACCGAGATCGGCGACGCCGACCTCGAGGTGCTTGCGGCTTAACCTCGTCAAGGAATGCTAGCCCGCCTTTCTCACGGGTTTTCGTCGCGAAGCGTCGGAGACGCCGTCAGAGCAAGGCGTGCGCCCGGAGGGCACCGGAGGCGTACTTCTTACTGCCGCACCTAAGGTGCGCGATGACAGTACGTCGAGGAGCCCGACCGCGCTTGATCCGGCGCGAGGAACGCGCCGTAGAACGCAGCACTGGCGGATGGATCCGGCGCTGTAGCAGACCACTCGTGAGAAATGCGGGCTATCGCTCGGGCAGCAGGGCCGGCCGGTCGGGCGGCAGTTGCTGGTCGATTGCTGTCAGTACGAATCCGGCCATGACGTAATCGCCCATCACGGTCGCGAGCTCGACGACGCCCTGCTCGCCGAAGTACTCGACGGTCTCGGCGAAGAGCTCGGAATCGAGCCTGTGCTCGCGCATGAGTTGGCGGCCGAAGTTGATGATCAACGTCTCCTCGGGACTCAAGCCCTCTGGTTCGCGGTCATACTTGATCGTATCGATGACGGCCTGCGGCGCGCCGTAACCGAGCGCCGCCGGTTCGTGCGCCGAGTACTCGTACTGCTGTTCGATCTCCCACGCCGCAACCAGGATCGCAACCTCGGTATGGCGCGGGCTCAACACGCCGTTGTAGCGCAAGTAATCATTGATCAGCGCATACCCTTCGGCCAGTGTCGGACTGTACAAGGTCACGGCGCGCGGGCCCGTCAGCGGTCGCGGATCGTCGCCGATGAGCTTGTCGTAGACCTCCCTGCCGTGCTCGTCGAGGTCGTCGCGGCTGAGCGCGGGCAATCGGGATAGCGATTCAGGATCGATGTCGTCGGGCAATGCCATGCCGTCTTCGGACGAAGTTTGTGCCTCGGCGAACGCGGGCGCGGCGATCAGCAACAGGCCCGCCAGTACCGCTCCGAGAGTCTTATGCGCCATCATCATTTATGTACCCCCTTTTCGTTGTTTCGTCGGCAGTGTATCAACAGCAGTCGGAGCATAGAACAAACAAGCGGCGTTCTGGGGAGGCAAACGAGAGAAGACAGTCGCGGACGTGGTGCGGCAGAACGCAAGCGGCGGCGACGAGGTGCTACACCGATGGTCGACGAGGCGTCCCCCCACGGTGCCGAGCGGCTGCCTTCGCTGTGGGGGCGGATCGTGCGGTCGTGGAACGCTCCGAACTGTAGCGACTGTCTTGGAAATCAAGCACAAGGAAGCTCCTGACGCCAAGAAACGCGATCACGGGCGATGGCGTTGAGGATGGTGAGGAGTTTGCGCATGCAGGCGGTGATGGCGACCTTGGGACGTTTACCGGAATGACGAAGGCGCTGGTAAACGACGGCGATGGATGGATTGTGGCGGATGGCGACGAGGGTGGCCATGTAGAGGGCGCGTCGTACAGGAGCGCGACCCCCCACGATCATGCGGCGGCCGCGGAAAGTGCCGCTGTCGCGGTTCATGGGGGCGACGCCGACTAGAGAGGCAACCTGGCGGCGATCCAGACAACCCAGTTCGGGGAGATGAGTCAGTAACATGGTGGAGGTCGCAGGGCCGACACCGGGAACACTGCGCAGAAGGTCGTCGGTCTCGTGCCATATCGGGCTGGACCGGATCGCGTCGTTGATATCGTGGTCGATCTTGCCCAGATCGCGTTCCAGAGAACGGATATGTTTATTGATTTGAGTCCGAATCGGCTTCAGAGCCATCGCCCGACGGTTTTTCTCGGCGACGATCATCTGCACGATTTGCTGTCGACGGACGGCAAAGGCGCGCAGTTGGGTGGTTTCGGGATCCGAAATAGGGCGGATCGCGGGCCGGACACGGGCGGCGAATTCGGCCAGGATGTGGGCATCGATCCGATCGGTCTTGGCCAGCTGGCCCATCGAACGGGCGAAATCACGCACCTGACGCGGATTCACAACCACGACGGGCAATCCGACCGCGGCCAGAGCCAGCGTCACGTCATGCTGATATCCCCCGGTGGCTTCCAGAACGATCAATTCAGGGGAAAGACGGGTCAGTTGGGACACCAGTTTGTCGTGGCCCCGGGCGTCGTTGCTGACTGTGGCGATGGTCGGATCCGATCCGACAACCGCCACGCCGAGTGCGGATTTAGAGACATCGATACCGACGAAGTTTTGTGTGTTCATTCCTGTGGACCCTTCCTTAGCGAATGCGGGCTTGAAATCAGCGGCCCTGGTCGACTGTTCGGGTTAGTGCAGGATACGGACGTGACGACCTTGCTACAGATCGGTCTTGGTTGGACCTGGGGCAGTACGGTCTGTCACGTCCGTTCTCGATCCCCGCATAAACTACGGGAATCCAGAACTCGTCATTTTATGTCCTAATGAAAGATACAAGGAGCGGTCTACGACCGCTCGAATCAAACGCTCAAATCAAGAACGACCGCTCGAATCAAACCATCGGACGATAATGACGATCTTCAGCCCGGCGCGTGTTCAATAAACTTCATTTTTAGGTGATCGTTCACAACCTCGGGGAATTCCAGCTAGAATCCGTGCATGCCCAAGCCCCTCATACTGGCATCCCGGTCTCCACGGAGGCGCGAATTGCTGGGGATTCTGGGGATCCCGTTCGAAGTGATCCCTTCGGGCGCCGATGAGATTCCGGAACCCCGCGAATCCCCCGCCGATTTCGTCGCCCGGGTGGCGCGGGAAAAGGGTGCCGAGGTAGCGGCTCGAGTTCCGGGCGCGATTATCCTGGCGGCCGACACCATCGTCTCGATCGATGGAGAGATTCTGGGAAAGCCCGCGGACCGGGACGACGCGATTCGAATGCTCGAACGGCTCTCAGGGCGCGTGCACGTCGTTTACACCGCGATTTCGGTGACGGATTCGGCCAGCGGCGCGCATGATGCGGGCCTCGACGAGACAAGGGTATCGTTCAGTCCGATCGACCGCCCGGCGATCGAGGATTACATCCGGAGAGAGTCGGTGATGGACAAGGCCGGCGCCTATGCCATTCAGGGATTCGCATCGACCTTCATACCCCGGATCGAGGGGAATTACGGCAACGTGATGGGGCTGCCGTTGCATCTGACCTACGACCTTCTCGGACGGCACGGTCTGAAATGAAATATGTCATCGTCGGCACCGCCGGCCACATCGACCACGGAAAGACCGCACTGGTGCGGGCGCTCACCGGCGTCGATACCGATCGGTTCAAGGAAGAGAAGGAACGCGGGATCACCATCGATATCGGATTCGCCAACCTGAATCTGGACGACGGCACCCGTATCGGTTTCGTCGACGTGCCCGGACACGAACGTTTCATCAAGAACATGCTTGCCGGCATTGGCGGCATCGATCTCGTCGTGCTTGTCGTGGCCGCCGATGAATCCGTGATGCCCCAGACGCGGGAACATCTCGAAATATGTTCGTTGCTCCACGTCGCGCACGGTTTCACCGTGATCACGAAGGTGGACGCGGTGGATGTCGAGCTTTCCGAGCTGGTTGAAATGGAGGTGAGGGACTACCTGAAGGGAACGTTCCTTGGCGAAGCCCCCATCGTCCGTTTCAGTGCGGTAAGCGGGGAGGGGACGGACGCGGTCGTCCGCACTCTCGGGGAAATGTCGTCGAGGGTTGCCGCGCGCGACTCGTCCGACATCTTTCGGCTTCCGATCGATCGGTGCTTCACAATGAAGGGTTTTGGAACCGTGGTGACGGGAACTCTGGTGTCGGGATCGATCCGCAAGGAGGACCCCGCCGTGCTGCTTCCGTCGGGACAGGCAACCCGAATCCGTGGAGTTCAGGTTCACGGGCGTTCCGAGACGCAGGCCCAGGCGGGACAACGGACCGCGCTCAACCTTCAGGGAGTGGACGTCGGTGACGTCGAGCGGGGAATGGTGCTGACGGTTCCTTCGTTGCTCGAACCCACGTCGGTGATCGATTGCCACCTCGAACTGCTGGCGTCGGCGCCGCGGCCCATCGCACGGCGAAAGCGGATCCGATTTCATGTCGGTACGGCAGAGATCCTGGGCTACGTCCGGTTGCTGGGCCAGGATCTGTTGGAGCCCGGAAGCTCTTCGTTCGCGCAGATTCGTCTCGAAACCCCGACCGTCGCGGTACCGGGCGATCGGTTCATCGTTCGGCAGTACTCTCCCATGATCACCATTGCCGGCGGCGAGGTGCTCGAAGTGCGTGCGGCGAAACACCGCCTGAAGGACGAACGTGTGGTCCGGCGATTGGAACTCCTGCGTACGTGTACGGTTCCCGAGCGGCTGATGTCGATTGTCGATGATCGTGGACTGGATGGGATCGGTCTGCGGGAACTCGTGTCGCTGGCCGGGCGGGCCCCCGAAGCGGTGCGGAAGAACCTTGGAGAACTGCGGGACGCCGGCCGGGTCCGTTTCCTGTCGGAGAACCCGCTGACCGTGATGCCCGAAGACGCCTATCGATCCGCATGCTCTCGCGTCCTCTCCGCTGTCGATGCGTTTCACAAGAAAAATCCGCTGGCCGGAGGAATCTCGCGCGAGGCACTTCATGCGAGCGCCGTAGCCAAGGCGCCTCCGCTCGTGTTCCAGTCAATCCTGGACGGACTGATCCGGTCGAAGAAGCTCGAAACCTCCAACGAGATCGTCCATGTCCACGGGCGGCGCGCGACCTTGAGTTCCGGGGAGGAAAGGGTGCGCGATATCCTTCGGGAAGGTTTCAGGAAGTATGGTCTTGAAGTGCCGCCGGCCGACGAAGTTGTGCGGAAGCTTCAGCTGGATCCGGGATCGGTCCGAGGCGTTCTGCAGTTCATGATCCGCGACGGGTCGCTGGCGAAGATCAACGAAGAGTCGTTGGTTGAACGGAGTGTGATGGACGGCGTGATCGATCGTCTGAGGGATCTCAGGAAGACCAACCCGAACCTGGGTGTGGGAGAGTTCAAGGAACTGACCGGCGTGACGCGTAAGTACGCGATTCCGATGCTCGAGTACTTCGACAGGATTCGCGTTACGCGAAGAAACGGGAATAACCGGCTCATCCTGTGAGTCGCGCGCACTGGGTCGCACAGACCCCGTCCGGAGCCATGTGGCGGCAATTGCAGGTCGAAATGCTGGAACCAGCGGATGCTCGAATTTATGGTTTGACCGCGGTGTAACGGTTCAGGTTCTGGAATCCAATGGCTTGACGACGAAGGTGAAAACCAAGGAAGATCGAAAGGCAAAAGGGACCGCTGCCATGGAGTCAAGACAACACCTTCACATTCTTCTGGGTGAGATGCTCGCTAGAGACACCGCGTCCTCTGGGTGGCGAGCCCGCCTTTCTCACGGGTTTTCGTCGCGAAGAGTCGGAGACGCCGTCAGAGCAAGGCGCGCGCCCGGAGGGCACCGGAGGCGTACTCGACGGTACGTCGAGGAGCCCGACGAAGCGGAACGCAGCACTGGCGGATGGATCCGGCGCTGTAGCAGACAACTCGTGAGAAAGGCGGGCTAGGACCTTTTGGCCTGCATATTGTTACCGCTACCTGTCTTGATGATCTTGGGGGTGGTGGGTGAGACAGTCTCGTTCTTCTTTCGGATCGCGACCGACCTGATTTTCTAATCTACACGCGGGGAAGAGCCCCGGAAACATGGGTCAGGGTGTCGCTGGCCGACCCGTGATGGCCTCGCGCAATCCCTCCAGCAATCCTTCAAGATGCGCCATGCGCTCGCGGAGTTCGCCAATCTGGGACTCCAGCCCACTGATCTTCCCATCCAGGCGGCTCTCCAGCCCACCGATCTTTCCATCCAGACGGCTCTCCAGTCGCGCCATGTCTTGTCGCATGTCCTGTCGGAGCCCACGACTGCTGGTAAGGATCAGCCCTGACAAGGCCGCACCCACTGCCACAATCGCAATTAGCTCGCCGCTCATGCTTCTTTGGATTTTGCGTCTTCGTTGTCGTCGCCCTTGACCGATTTCTTGAAGTTCTTGATGCCTTCGCCGATGCCACCCATCATTTCGGGAATGCGCTTGGCGCCGAAGAGGAAGACGACGAGGGCGAAGATCAGCATTAACTCCCACATACCAAGTCTCATCGGGTGCCTCCATACCATCCTTCAGACGCTGCCGACGGTTCCGGGCGAGGTGAAGGAATGGGTTTGGTCTGACCGCAAGTATATCGGAAAAGACTTCAGTTGGTCCATGTGTAATCCCACAGGTACCGGCGGCGTTCGCTCGTCGAATCTTCTCCAATGACAATACGATAGCGCCCTTCGTGCTCGGTCGCGACCAGGGCGAAGATCTGTCCGTCCGTTTCTCGAAAGACCAGGTAGTGGTAGCTACGGCTCGGTCCTTCCCGGCTGCGCTGATCCAGAATCCGCCCCCGCTCGAAGCCGGCCGCGAGCAACTGTTCGATTTCCTCGGGAGTGGCTTCTCTCAGGTCGTCCGCATCCCGCCCCACGCTCATCAGCACCGCATTCGCAACCGCGCCGGCATCTTCCGACTCCATGGCGGACATGAACGCTTCGGCCGCATCGAGCGGCGGGGTGTACACATAAAAGTAGTAATAGCCCAGAGCCGTTGAACCTGCGATCAGAACTCCGATGAAGCAGAGGACGGGGAGGCGGAGCGGCAACGTCATGACTCGTCCCCGGTCCAGTTGCGCGGTTCGACTGCGATACTTTTGAATTCATTCAACACGACCAGTCCGGGTTTGGCCCGCCGCGGTTTCTTTACGAATTTTCTGCGGGTGTAGTGCACATTGACCTTGTGGGAGTTGCGCGCCTGGGAGTGATAGGCGGCCAGTTGCGCCGCGCGTTTCAGCAGGGATTCATCCAGGTCGGTCTCCTTGGACGGATTGCGCACGATCACATGAGACCCGGAGTAGTCGGCGACGTGCAGCCAGAAATCGTCGGCGGCAGCGACTCGAAAAGTGATCTCGTCGTTATCGATGCTGCTACGTCCGATCAGGATTTCGTGGCCGTCCAGCGTGATCCGCCGCCGCCCGCGGGCCGCTTTCGCCGCCGATACGTTTCCGGTGCGGCGGCTTCCGTTGCCCCTGCTCTTCGATGATTGTACGCCGCCCGTAACCGTCTGCCAGGCGTTCCAGTTTGTCGCCGAACGGATTTGTGCCTCCTCCATGGCCAGCCGGGTTTCGGCCTTTTCCAACTCCAGAAGCTGGCCTTCAAGCATCTTGATGCCGCGATCGGCTTTTCGATGCTTCTTGAACATGAGGTCGGCGTTTTCGCGGACGGTCCTGGATGGATCGAGTTCCACGGTGCGCGGTGTGGGGACGCCATCGGTATAGTCGGTTACGTCAACGCGTTCTCTGCGCTGGTTCATCTCCACGCCGCTGGAAACCACGACCTGCGCGGTTTCCCTGAAGCCCGCCGTATCCTCGAATCGTTGGCGGCGGTCGAGCAGCCGTTTTCGCTGCCCGGCGAGCCGGCGCTTCCGGTTGCGCAGTTTGCGAAGCTTCGGCGTCTTCATCCGCTCCAGGAGCGTTCGGTCCTCGAGCGCGTCGCACAGGAATCGGGTTGCCTCCAGCATTCCCGGGAAAGTGTCCACGCTGTGAGAGTTATCCAGGGATTCCAATTCGATCGGGCTCAGGATCGACCGGTACAGGCTGTCCATGTCGCCGCGTTCGAGCAGTACGCTGACGGGTCGTTCCGAATAGAGCCACGCGGTCGTGGCCGGGGCCGCCACCATCGTCATCAGCGATTTCAACACCTCGGGCAGGGGCCGTTCGGAAGCCGTCTGACGATGGACCAACTCGTTCGAGATTATCGGCCCAACTCCTGCCAGGTTGCGGATAGGCCAGTTTCGCTTGTCTTTCAGGAACTCTTCTTCGTTGAACCACCCCGCGTCCCCGATGTCTTCGGGGACGTGGACGTCCGTGTCGTTCCCCGCGTCGGGCGTGTCCGCTGTCTCCGGCGTTTCGCCGGTCTCCTCCGTCGCCAACGATTGGCCGAACCCGACTGCGGCGGCCAGATCGGTCTTGCCGGTCGCCCGATAGCGGTATTCTTCGTACTCCGCCAGTCCGCGCTGAGCCTGCAGCGGCGAGAAGCTTGCCAGAATGCGCCGTTCCCGGTCGAGCAGAAGCAGGTTTGGCGCATTCGGAAACAACTCGGCGACCAGAACGACGGTTTCCAGTTCGCGCGCCGGAAGTACCGTCGTAAACTCCAGTTCCACGATCCGCTCGGATAGCGGCTTGCGAATTGCCGACAATCTGGCCGAGACCAGATGTTTGCGCAGAACCATCGGAAAATCTCCCGTCGGGTGGTCGACCGGAGGTCTCGATGCCGAAATGTAGACAGCCGGGTTCCGCGGAGTCAGGGAGATCTTCAGTCCGGGCATACTGACGCTCCGGGTTTGCAGCAGGAATCCGTTTGCGTGATGCTGCACCACACGCCGGACCACCATGCCCCGGGTCTCTCTGACGAGTTCCTGAACCAGAGTTATGAGCGCAAAATTCTCCACAACTTGTAGTTTAGCAGCCCGTGGCAGAACCCTGCAGGGATCGCATTACGAGTGCCGCGGCAGTCCCCTACGATCGTTTGACGAATGTGTCGGAAACCTTGTCCGCCCAGGTGAGGTGTTCGGGATCGACGTAGGCCCAGAAAAATCCGAGCATGAACGGGACGGCGGAGATCAGGTAGCCGAAGGTGCGCAGCAGGGCTTCGGAAGGCGACAGCGGCCGGCCCTTCCGGTTGACCAGGGTCAGTCCATGAAGACGCATTCCCGTGGTCTGGCTTGTACTCATCGTGAACAGGGCCAAGTACACCACCAACAGGATAAGAAAAGCGACGGCATAGATGCCGATGACGATGCGGTTGATTTCGATCGGGCCTGCCATTTCAGACATCGTGGCGGAAACGAAAAGCACGTAGGGAACGAAAACGATCCCCAAGTCGGTCAGCATGGCGTATGTTCGGGCCATCAGGAGTCGGCCCTGGTAGTCGGGGAAAGTGAATTCGGCTTCGAAATCGTCGTTATCGAAGTCCAGGCCGGGCTGGTTCAGAAGATTGATGATCGTGCGCCGGGCCTTTCGCATCGCGCAAATTCTACCACGTTCCTTGCGAGGACCCCGGCGTTTGTGATTTAGTGAAAAACAGCCCTGAGGATCTGCCAAACGACTGATGTCCAAGGCTCTGCGCAGGTTGGAACGTTCCCTATGATGCGAACCCCGATACATTCCATCGCGTTGGCTGTTCTGCTGATACCGATGCAGGATAACGACCTTGTCCTGAATGCCGACAATCAGGAGTGGGAAAACGGGGTTGGAACGCTGACTGGCAATCCCGTCGTAACGTACCAGGACATGCGATTCGAAGCCGACGATCGCATCGTCTACGTCGAAGAAACCGGTGCGCTCAGCGGGAGTTCGATTGTCACGTTCACGCGCGGAGACGAGCGGCTGACCGGTCGGGATCTCGAGTTCAACGTGGGGACCCGATCCGGCGTTTTGCACGACGTTTCGGGATGGCTGACCCCGTCGCTCCTTATTGAAGCTACTGAAGCACGGCGTCTCGAGAACGGTCACTACGAGTTGACCGACGTCAAGATCACCACTTGCGACCCCGATGGGAACCCCATCTGGTGGTATCAGACCCAGTTTGCGACGATCGATCCCGAAAACGACGTGCGCGCGTCCCATTCGCTATTCAAGATCAAGGGCGTGCCCTTTTTCTATCTTCCGTGGTTAGCGGTACCGGTTGAAAATCAGCCGCGCGCCTCGGGCTTCCTGACACCTCAGACCTCCACGTCGACCCGAAAGGGCCGCAGTATCAGCGAGTCCTACTATTACGTCATCAATCGAAGCGCCGACGTCATGGTTACCGGAGAATACTTCACCCGCCGGGGGATGGCGGGTACGGTCGACTTCCGTGCGGTGCCCGATGACCGGTCCAGCATCGAAATCAGCAGTTTCTTTGCTCATGACCGGCTCGACGAAGGGGGGCAGAGCACGCAAATCCTGAGCTATACGCGGCGCGGCAACCTGCTTGCCGTGGCCGACATGAACATCGTCAGTTCGTTCACCTTCCGCCAGGTCTTCGAAGAAGGTTTCGATCTGATTTCGTCGCCCACGGAAACTTCCAAAGCGTTCGCGACCTACAATACGCCCGCTGCCAGCTATAACTTCCTCTACAGCCGGCAGGGGACTTTCTTCGTCGATCAGCCGATCACGATCTTGAGAAAGTCTCCTTCCATCGACATGGGGGTCTATTCGAAGCCCGTCGGTAACCTTCCCCTCTATTTCAGTTTCGATGGAAGCGTCGCAGGAATGCATCGGCGCGACGCCGTGCTTGAAAGCCCGTCGTTCGTTGGACGGTTCGACATCTACCCCCGTGTGGAAATACCGATCCTTCGCGGGCCCGCTTTCAACTGGAGCCATACGGTCGGCGTCAGGAACACCTATTACTCTCACAGCCGCGCTCCCAAAATCGAACGCGAACCCTTGAATCGGCTCTCGCTCGATTACGGTTTCGAGTTTTCGGGGCCGCGGTTCGAGGGAGACCTCGGGCCTGTCCGTCATACCGTTGAACCCTACGTGGAATACCGTTACGTGTCGGGTGTCGACCGCTTCGAGGACACGCTGCACGTGGATGACGTCGATCTGTATGCCAATACCAACGAGGTGCGTTACGGAATCGTCAATCGTTTCTTCACTGACCGGGAAGTGCTGAGTTGGTCGGTTTATCAGAAATACTTCAGCGACCCCGAATTCGGCGGCGCGCTGGTTCGAGGCCGCGACAACGTGTTCGAGCCGCTGCTGGACCTGACGGGCTTTGGTTTCGGCGACGAACCCCGGCGTTTTTCTCCGGTCGTCTCGCGCATCAGTTATTCGCCTCTTGCGGGCACCACGGCCGATTTTCAGACCGATTACGACACGCTCAAGAATGTGTTCAGGAGTGCCGGTGTCATCGGTTCGCACCGCGTCGGGAACAGCTATTTCAGTCTGGCCTATTTTTTTACGCGCGCCCGTGCGGTTCAGGCAGCCCACAACCAGTTGCGGGGCGTCATCGGTTTAGGGAATTCGTCGCAACTGGGATTCAGTGCGGCATTCAGCTTTGCCTACAACGTGGGTCAATCCTTTTTCCAAGCTTCAACCCTGCAGCTTAGCTATAATACCGACTGCTACGGACTGCATCTGGAACTCATGCAGTTCGACATTGGGCCTCGCCGGGAGAGTCGCATTCGTTTCGCCTTCTCTCTCAAGGATCTCGGGTCGATCGGTACACTTCGTCGCCAGGACCAGATCTTTTAGAAAGCCGAATTTTCCAGACCAATGACGTTCCCACTCAATCGGATGCGCCGGACGCGCCAGACGGATCGACTCCGCTCCCTTGTGCGGGAGACGCGCCTCAGCCCCGACGCGATGATCTATCCGATCTTTGTCTGTCCGGGCGACAACGTCCGCAAGGAAATCCAATCCATGCCCGGCCAGTACAACCTGTCGGTCGATCGGGCCGTGGAGGTTGCGCGTGCGACCGAACGGGCGGGGGTCGGCGGGCTGATGCTGTTCGGCATTCCGGAATCGAAGGACGATGTCGGCAGTGGAGCATATGCCGAAGACGGCATCGTTCAGCGTGCGCTTCGCGCGATTCGCCAGAACGTCAGCAACTTGCTCCTGATCGGCGACGTCTGCCTCTGCGAATACACCGATCACGGCCATTGCGGCATCGTTCGCGACGGAGAAATCCTGAACGATGCGTCGCTCGACCTGCTGGCGCGAACCGCTCTGAGCCAGGCGCAGGCCGGCGCCGACATTGTGGCCCCGTCCGACATGATGGATGGCCGCGTGATCGCGATCCGAACCAGGCTGGACGGCGCCAACAAGACACACGTACCGATCATGTCGTACGCTGCCAAATACGCTTCGGCGTTCTACGGTCCTTTCCGCGACGCGGCCGGGTCCACGCCGCAGTTTGGCGACCGCCGGACGCATCAGATGGATCCCGCCAACGTTCGCGAGGCGATGCGCGAGATCCAGCTCGATATTGAGGAAGGCGCTGACATTATCATGGTCAAACCGGCCATGCCGTATCTCGACGTCATTCGCAACGCTCGCGACACGTTCAAGACTCCCATCGCGGCCTATCAGGTGAGTGGCGAGTACGCCATGATCGAAGCGGCCGCACGTAACGGTTGGCTCGAACGCGACCGTACCATCATGGAGTCGCTGACCGCCATCCAACGTGCCGGCGCGGATATTGTCATCACGTACTACGCTCTCGAACTGGCGGACAGTCTCTGATTCAATGTCACAATCCAAATCTCTCTTCGAACGTGCTCAACGTGTGATTCCCGGTGGCGTGAATTCTCCCGTCCGCGCCTTCAAGGCCGTCGGCGGCGAACCCGTCTTTATTCAGACCGGCGAAGGTTCCCGTATCCGGGATGTGGACGGAAAGTCGTATATCGATTACATCGGGTCTTGGGGACCGTTGATTGTAGGTCACCGGCAGGCCGAGGTCAGTGCCGCGCTGCGCCAAATCGTCGATGAAGTCGGAACGTCGTTCGGTGCGCCCACGGCGGCAGAAGTCGAACTCGCGGAGTCGATCGTCGAGATGGTCCCATCGGTCGAGAAAGTCCGTCTGGTGAACTCCGGAACCGAGGCCACAATGTCGGCCATCCGGCTTGCCCGCGGGTTTACGGGCCGCGACCGGATCCTGAAGTTCGATGGGTGCTACCACGGCCATGGCGACAGTCTGCTGGTGAAGGCAGGTTCGGGGGTGGCGACGCTGGGGTTGCCCGACAGCCCGGGCGTGCCCGGGGTGCTGGCCGAGCTGACGACAGTTGTGGGTTTCAACAACCCCGACGAAATTCGAAAGACCTTCGATTCCCTCGGTTCGGAAATCGCCTGCGTCATCGTCGAGCCGGTCGGCGGCAACATGGGATGCGTTCCGCCGGAGCAGGGTTTTCTCGAACTCCTGCGGGATCTGACGGCCAACGCGGGAGCCCTGCTGGTGTTCGACGAAGTCATGACGGGATTCCGTTTGGCGCCCGGAGGCGCACAGGAATTGTACGGCGTTCAGCCCGACCTGACGACCCTGGGGAAGGTGATCGGTGGAGGACTGCCAGTCGGGGCGTATGGCGGCCGGGCGGACATCATGGATCATGTTGCGCCCGTCGGTCCCGTGTATCAGGCCGGAACGCTTGCCGGGAACCCGCTAGCCGTCGCGGCCGGGCTGTCGACGCTTCGCAACCTTCGCTCCGGCGATGCGTACACCCGGCTCGATGCCCTGGCCGGCCGTCTGGAACGCGGCATTCATGAAGTGTGTGTCGAGCGGGGAGCACGCCTTCAGGTCAACCGCGTGGGCTCCATGCTCACCCTGTTTTTCACCGATACCCCGGTCGTCGATTTCGCAACCGCCCGGAAATCGGATACCGAGCACTTCAGTCGATTCTTCCGCAAGATGCTGGAACGGGGCATCTACTGGCCGCCTTCCCAATTCGAGACCGCATTCGTGTCGACGGCACACTCCGAGTCCGACATCGATCGGACCGTGGAAGCGATCGGCGAAAGCGTGTAGGCCGCCCCTACAGTGGGAGTGCGAGCGAGGTGCCCAAATCCCTGAATATTGAGGATGTAGGGGCAGTCTATGACTGCACGAACCAAGTCCGGAGCGGGCCGCCAAATCCCCCAAAGGTGAGCATGTAGGTGCAGTCTATGACTGCACGAATCAAGTCCGAAACAGTTCGAGTCAAGTCCGAAATCGAGATCGTGCAGTCATAGACAGCACCTACATGTGCACTTACGAAGGGAATCAACGACGTGCGGAACGTGCAGTCATAGACAGTCGCTACATGTGCACTCACGAAGAGAATCAACAACGTGCGGAACGTGCAGTCATAGACAGCACCTACATGTGCACTCACGAAGAGAATCAACAACGTGCGGAACGTGCAGTCATAGACAGCACCTACATGTGCACTTACGAAGGGAATCAACGACATGCGGAACGTGCAGTCATAGACAGTCGCTACATGTGCACTCACGAAGAGAATCAACAACGTGCGGAACGTGCAGTCATAGACAGCACCTACAATGGGAGTGACCGGGACGCCCAAATCCCCCAAAGGTGAGCATGTAGGTGCAGTCTATGACTGCACGAGTCAAGTCCGAAAGGATCGTGCGGTCATAGGCCGCACCTACAATGGAAGTGAGCGGGGAGCCCAAATCCCTCAATTTCGAAAATGTAGGGGCGGTCTATGACCGCCCGAATCAAGAACCGATCTACTGAACCATCAGCAACTGGCCCACGTAAATACGGCTTCCTCGCAGGCCGTTCAGAGCCATCAGTTCCCGAAGCGGCATACCAAAACTTTCGGCGATTTGCGACAGGGTATCGCCGCGTCGTACCTGATACTCGCCCGCTTCGCCCGATTCCCCGGTCAGGCCCACCAGAAGCGTTTCTCCCGCAAAAATCCGGTCCGTCGGAAGCCGATTGATCGACATGAGCTGACCGATCCCGATTCCGAAGTCCTCGGCGATCTCAGACAACGTGTCGCCGCCGCGGACCCGATAGGTCGGTCCGCTTCCCGGCGCGATCATTGAGCTGCCGGCGATGCGGAGCGCGGGAGTGGTGAAATCCTGGGGTTCGTCGAGCGCGAGAGGCCCGAAGTAGACCTCGTAGTTTTCGTAGACGTTCACGGCTCCGACGTACGAGGCATAAAAGTTCTTGGATGCGTATCCGTACGACCGGCTGTTGTAGTTGCGAATGATCGTTGCCATATCCGACCCGTGTGCGGCACGAGCCCGTGCCATGCCCGCCGTGCCGTGGTTGTATGCGCTGATTGCCAGAGGCCAGGACTGCAACCGCTGATAGTTGCTTCGCAGCAGCCTTGCAGCCGCTCGAGTGGCAATCGCCGGGTTGGTGCGGTCGTCCCGTCGCCTACTGACAGTCATGAACTGCCGGCCGGTTGCCGGCATGAATTGCCAGATGCCAACGGCGCCTGCGAACGATCGCGCTGCATTCTCATACGACGATTCAATCAGGGGCAGCATGGAAATGACCGTGGGTACGCCTTCTTCTTCGAACACCTCCTTGAAGTATTCCCGATAACGCCCGGAACGGACGATGCCCGCTTCGAAGCGTTCCCTGATGCCGCGCTGAACATGGATACGGCCCCGCAGCACCGCGATGTCTCCGGCCGTCATCCGTACGCCGTCCGCCTGAATGCGGTCGTAGAGGACGCGCGCGTCTCGACTGAGCGTGCCGGGTGACGAAATCCCGGATCGAACTTCGTTCAGCAGACCCTCGACGCGCCGGACGCCCGAACGCCGGTCACTTTCGCTGACGACGTCGTAGATCAAATCGACACGCTGGGCGTCGTGGATGATGAGGTCGTCACTGCCGTACTGGGTGAAGACTTTTTCCCAGAACTCGATGCGGTCTTCGATTCCAGCGACCGGGAACAAGTCGGGGGGCAACTCCGCCAGCGAAGGGAGCGCGGCCATGCCGAAAACGAAGAGCGGAAGAAGTAAGCGGCAAGCGGTCAATTTCATCTGTTGAATCTCCGGTTGAAGAGTGTTGTCGAGCGTTTAAGCCATTGATTCATCAGCCGATTTTCGTCGGCTATTCTAGCAGGGGACGGTACGGGGAACTGAGTAAAAAATGACATCAGAACTCGCGAAGCAACCTCTGGGCCGCAATCAGGAGAGGATCCCAGAGACTTCCGTACGGAGGCGTATACGCCAAGTCCAGTTGTGACAACTGTTCGACGGTGAGCCCCGAGGTAATCGCCGTGGCCGCAACGTCGATCCGGCGGGCGACATCGCCGTAACCGGCACTCTGAGCCCCCAACAGCTTTCCCGATGCGCGGTCCGCGATCAGCTTGATCCATATCTTTTGCGCGCCGGGGTAATATGCGGCCCGATCCACGGCTTCGATCCGCGCGGACGCGGTCCGGATCTGTTCCGCCGCGGCATCGGACGAACTCAAACCCGTATGGGCGACGGCCAGGTCGAAGACTTTCAGGATGGTCGTGCCGACCGTTCCGGAGAAGCGGCTGCGGCGCCCCGCGAGGTTTTCGCCGGCGACGCGTCCCTGCTTGGCCGCCACGGTTCCCACGTAATGAATCACGGGGCGGCGTCTCTGCAGGCAGAACGCCTCGGCACAGTTTCCGGCCGCGAAGATGCCCGGAACGTTGGTTTCCATGTATTCGCTTACCGCGATGGCACCCGTCGCGCCCGTCCGGACGCCCGCGGATTCGGCCAGTTCCGTGTTGGGCAGGACGCCCGTGTCGAGCAGCACTGCATCGGCGGGTTCCAATCCCAATGTCCCCCGGGCCTTCAGCCCCGTCACGCGGTCACTGTCACCGACCAGCGCTTCGACCGGGCACGAGGTGCGGACGCCAACCCCGTGCCGTTCCAGTTCGTATTCGACGATCCGGGCCATGTCGGGGTCCATACTGGGCATCACCTGGTTCCGGGTTTCGAACAGCGTGACCTTCTTGCCGAGCCGCTGGAGACTTTCGGCCATTTCCAGCCCCACGTATCCGCCACCGACCACGACGACTTTCGCCGCCGTTTCAGCCGCTGGCCGAAACCGGACGGCGTCTTCGAGAGTGGTCATCGAAAAAACGTTTTTCAGATCCGTTCCGGGAATGTCGGGTATCCGCGGCTGGACGCCCGTGGCAAGAAGCAGCCGATCGAAGCGAAACGAAACGGTTTCTCCGGTATCGATGCGCCGGCCTTCGACTCGCTTCTTCGACGGAAGGACCGCCTCGACCGCCACGTTGGTTTGGGCTTCGATATTGCGTTCGCTTCGCATTCGCGCCGGCGTGAACGCAATCAGATCCTCGGATTCCACGTCGCCGGCGACGAAATAGGGGATTCCGCAGGTGCTGTAGGAAATCTGCGGTCCTTTTTCGAGAACCGTGATTTCCAGACGAGGGTCCAGCCGTCGCGCGCGCGACGCCGCGGTGAGCCCCGCCGCGTTTCCCCCGACGATGACGATCTGTTGCATCACAGATACCGCTCCCGTTCTACGACCCAGGAAGCCGGATCGTCACTCCCTCTTCTCTCAATGATGACGTGAGTGTTATCGGCAAGGACGCGGAGACGGTCAACGCCCAGCGATTCGGAAAGCCTGAGAAACTCCTGGGGGCTGAAGCCCGCGCGGACGGAGGCCGCATAGGAATCGCGCAGTATTTCGGGATAGTGCTTGCGGTGAGCCCGGATGTGCCGCTCGATTCGAAGGCGGTTGGGTCGGACCAGATCGCGGATCAGAATGGCGCCCGAGGGTTTGGCGATGCGGCCGACCTCTGTCAGGACCGCTTCGGGATGTTCCCACTCGTGGAGGACGCTGTCCGACACCACCATGTCGAAATACCCATCCTTGAACCTGAAGCGCGAGAGTTCGCCGACCTGAAAGAACATGCGGTCGCCGAGTTCCCATTCCATGGCGGTCTCACGCGCCCGGTCGGCCATGGCCTTTGTCCGGTACACGCCCATGGCAAGGAGATCTTCCTGCTTCCAGAGCATTTTCATCGCCACCAGGCCGAGCCGGCTGTTCAGGTCCAGTACCATGCCGCTCGAGACGCCCAGGTCCAGGGCCCGGTTCACGAAGCCCTCTTCCAGGCTCGAAAAGTAATCCACGCCGGCGGCTTCGACCCACCCTTCGATCTCGTCTTCGTCGGGTTGCGGCGACCGCGTCACCTGGCGTTCGCGATGGATCAGCCGGTCCAGGATGGCCGTCAGCGACACCGAACCGCTCACCACACCTCGCCCGGCCCCGGATTCAACGGGTTTCGAGCGCGTTTCCGACCAGAACCGCCACTTCGTCCAGCAGGATGTTGTTCTGGGACATGCATTGAACCTCCCGGAACAGGGCGTAAACGTTCGTCAGCAGGGCCAGAGTGGCGAGCGTCGAGTGAATCCAGACGGGGACCACCTGCGTATCCACGCCAGCGCCGACGATGAAGACCGCCATCGTGAACAAGATTGCATAGGTTGCCAGGGGAAAGACACGTGCCTTGAACTTCCGCGTCCGCAGAATGATTTCGCTTTGCCGCGGGTGTTCGGCCATCAGGTCCTTCGCCTGCTTTGCAGTGCCGATAAAGTAGAAAATCGACATGCACTGCGCCAGCACCGCCACGAAAGTGGTAAACAGGGCAAACAGAAAATGCTGGCTGACTTCGGGCCGGGTATCGATGGCGAATCCCATGATCATCGTAATCAGGAGACTGACGATTCCCATGAGTGAGGTGGTCAGAAGTGCGATTGCCATGGCGTTTCGGACCAGATTCTAACATGGCCGTGGGGCGCATCCCAAGCGTCCGGTTTCCATTCAAAACACAACCTGTCGATGATGGGGAAGATTCGTATCGAAAGTATTGTGTGCCTGTGCGAACCCATGCTATCTAGAACCTGTGCGGTCTGGAAGCGAACTCGAAACAATACGGAAACGAATGCCTCGTACTGTCGCGCTACTGGTCCAGGCGTCGCTGTTTGTGACGCTGACTTCGGCTTGCCACAGCCGGACCCGTTCCGGTTCGAATCCGCCGCCCGCGTCCGGCGCGGTTGCCGCCTCGCGGGGTTTCGATACCGTCCTGGCGCCATATTCCGGATCCGTCGCCGAGGGTAACGCGTCATATTACGGCGATCCCTATCACGGACGCCTCACCGCGAACGGCGAGACCTATGACAAGAACAAGCTCACTGCGGCTCACCGGACCCTGCCGTTCGACACGTGGGTTCGTGTGGAAAACCGGATCAACGGCGAGTCGGTGGACGTCAGGATCAACGACCGCGGCCCATTCGTCCCCGGCCGGATCATCGACCTGTCCGAAGGCGCGGCGCGGCGCATCGAAATGATTCGACCCGGTATCGCTCCGGTAAAGCTGACCGTGGTCCGCGAGTCTCCGAATCCATCCACCGCTCGGCCCGAACAAAACGTATTTTATGCGGTACAGATTGGCGAGTTCAGCCAGGAGGGAGCGGCCCAGGCGCTTCGCCGTCGATTGGAGCAGAAGTACACCGGCGTCTATGTGGACCGGCCCAGCGGCGACAGTCCCTTCTACAAAGTCCGCATCGGAAGGGCGTTGCTCAGCGAAGCACGCTATCTGCAGAATCTGATTCGGGACGAAGACGGCATCGATGCCATCGTTTTCGAAATGAACTGAGACCGTCTCTCCGAAGGGCCGCCCGATCGTGGCCCCGGTTCACCTGCCGATGCGGACGGTCGTTCGCTCAATTCTTCCAGCGCCAATGGTCGTCGTCCGGTTCTTTCCCCTCTCGTTCGGCCTGCTTGCGATTGTAATAGACTTCGAACCTGCGGCGCAGCCGTTCACGCTTCCATTGGACGTAGGCGTCACGCAGCAGATCGAAGCGGACACGCGGTCCCCGCAAGTAGAGGTAGCCGAAGACCATTCCTCCGAGATGGGCGATGTGCGCGACGCCGCCGGAACTCTGGTTGAGCGACGACAGGAACGCGATGCCTCCCAGGATCATTACGAGGTATCGGGCCTGGATGGGAAAAATGCCCCAGATCAGAATCATGCGTGTCGGGAACAGGACTCCGTACGCGAGCAGGATGCCGTAGACGGCGCCCGACGCGCCAATCGTCGCAATCGGGGAATTCCAGTCCACGATCACCGTCGACACGCCGGCCCCGATACCGCAGACGAAGAAAAAACGGTAGAATTCGCGGCTTCCCCACGTACGTTCCAGTTCTCCCCCGAACATCCAGAGGAAGAACAGGTTGAACAGGATGTGCATGAAACTGCCGTGCAGGAAGATATAGGTGACCAGTTGCCAGAGGAAGAAACGTTGGGTGACATCGGCAGGCCGGAGCCCGAAGCTTTCGGTCAGCATGCCGCCGCCGGCAAACCCGTCGAAGACCTGAAGGACAAAGACGACGACGTTCAGGAGCAGCAGCGTCCGAACGGCACCGCCCATGCCGCCCGCGCCGCCCGTGGCGATGAACGTGTAGGCGGGCCGTCCACCGCCGCCGAAATGGCGGGACACTAGTCGGCGTCCTTCGGGCCGATCATGCGGCCCGCATAGAATATGCCCATGCCCGCGGCCGCGGTGTACATCATCGGACCCATGTCGCCGAAGAACACGAGCAAGGCCTCTCCGACAACGATCAACCCGAGTAATTGCAGCCCCATGGATGCGTACTGACGTATCATGCTTTCTTCGCTGACGTTGATTCTAGCAGGTTTCCGGCATGCCAGCCGCATGCGCAAAGAGTTCGCAATAAGCCAATGCACCCCTCGATCGAGATCGTCTTCACTTTGGCCGTCAGCTTTTTGATTGGCGCGATTCCCTTTGCTGTCGTTGCCATGTGGGGAACCGGCATCGACATTACCAAAACCGGTTCGCGTAATCCCGGTTTCAACAACGTCTGGCGTGTGACCAACTTCCGGCGGAGCATGGTGTCGCTGGCTGGAGACCTGTCCAAGGGCGGGTTTGCCGTCTTTCTGCTCTCGTCGCCCGCGGATGCCGACTGGTTCAGGTGGTCGCTGGGGCTGGCTGCGGTGGCGGGCCATTGCTGGACCCCCTTTCTCCGTTTCAACGGTGGCAAGGGTGTGGCGACGATGGCCGGCGCCCTGCTGTATCTGGAACCGCCGATCGCGAGTGTCTGTCTGGTGCTTTACCCCACGCTTCGATGGTTCGGCCGCCGGATGGGTTGGGTCCAGGAAGGTGCGATCTCATCGATGACGACGATGTTGACGATTGCCATCGTCATCGCCGTCCTGCGCGGGCCCGAGTCCGGCGTCTTTGCACTTGCCGGTCTTGCGATCGTTGTGATCCGTCACATTCCAAACATCAGGCAAATCGTTACGAAGTAAGTCTTTGCGGGAAGAATTTGCTGCATGAGGAAGCAGATCGGTTTGGCATCGATTGACTTTTCGGGTCGTTCGATCCTACGACGGTGTCTCAGCCAAGGCCACATCCACGCCTAGTCGTCTCCTCGGCACTCGATCGAAACTCAGTTCGCGGTCGATCGCATGGACCGCCGGCGCCAATACCTATTCGCACCGTACGAGTGAGGCGGGGTCTGTCTGCGCCGCGCGGAGCGCAGGCAAGAAACAAGCCAGGAATCCAGCGAGAATCACAATCAAGGAACCCACGAAAAGAGTCACTGGATCGGTCGGCGTGATGCCAAATAGCAGCGTCGACAGGAAGCGCATAAACGCCAAAGCAGCCAGAATTCCAAGAGCGAGGCCTGTCAAGACCGGGCGCATTCCGGTTTTTGAGGCCATTCGAAACATTTCCAGTCTTGACGCCCCGACAGCCATCCGAATGCCCATCTCTCTGGTTCGCTGTTGCATCGAAAACGCCAGGACGCTATAGATCCCGACTACGGTCAGGACGAGAGCAACAATTGCGAGACCGCCAAACACAATGGCGCCTCGCCTCCACCGGTTTGTAGCGGAGTCAAGTTCATCCGATATCGGCCCTATACTCATGTAAGGTAGATTGGGATCCGTACTCTGAATCGCACCGCGAACCGCACGAATGGCGGAAGCATCATCTTGTCGAGTCTTTACGAGGAGGCCCGCGCTACCGCGGCTCGTAGCGGGCCATTGGTCGAATGGCACGTAGAACCATGGATCAACCGACTGACTAAATCGCACCGATTTACGAATTGAATTCACGACCCCGACGACCTGCCGGCATGTCGTGTCCCCTCCGACCAGTAGGCACTTTCCAATTGGGTCTTCACCTCTCCAAACATCCATCGCCATACGTTCATTCACAACAGCCACTAACGGATTGTTCATTGTATCGGAATCGATAAAGCCTCTTCCCCGCAGGACTCGCATTCCCAGCATGGGAAAAAAATCCGGCGTGACTATATTCGCGACAGGATTTGGCGGGAGTATCGGGTTAGCTGCGCTGTAGTAAGGCGATTCGTATCCAGGTGCGCTCCAATCGAGCATCGTATACGAAGTATATGGGGTTGATAGCGTGGGACTCACTGCTGTGACGTCGGGAAGCAGGGTCAGGCGCTCAAGCATTTTACGGTATAGATCTCTTGCGTCGGCTCGGTTGTAGCCCACCCTGTCGAGCGGTCCACTGATCATCAGCACGTTGTCAGGTGTGATGCCGAACGGAAGATTGAGGGCGTTGTGAAGACTTCGAACAAAGAGGCCAGCCGTGAAAAGGGCAAGCACCGACAACGCCACTTGAACCGTCAGCAGTACGGAGCGCGTATTGATGACCCTGCCGTCACGGGAAATATGCTGGCCGGAATGGACCCGACCTTCATTCCCGATAGCGAGCGATATCGCCGGAAGGCTGGCTACCAGGGAACAACAAAAGGCCAGCACGAAAGAAAAGACGACAACACGAGTACTGACAAACGTGTTTTCAAGTGCTGGCAAGACGAATAGCTCACGCAACACAGGCATTGTCCAAAGCGCCAAAAGCAAGGATAAGCCACCGCACGCGGCACCCAACAGTGCCGCTTCCGTCACCAATTGCCTGCCAATTCGCAAAGGGCTGGCGCCCAGACAAGTACGAATGGACATCTCCTTGCCGCGATGAAACGAGCGGCTGAGCAACAGGCTCGTAAAATTCGAGATACCGATGAGTAGCAGGCTTAGCCCTGCGCCAATGACGGCCCAAATCGTGGGATCGAGTCCAAGAAACCGGGACAAAAACCCTTCGTTGACAGGAACAAGGCGGGCGCCTTCCCAGGGAGACACGGGATTTCCAGCGCTATCCACCAGGCGCCCGCCGGCGAGGTCGCCTTCCAAAAAAGAGAGAATTTCACTATTCGCTTGTGACAACGTCGCTCCGTCCTGGAGTCGTCCCACAACGTGCAACCAGTTCGTCGCAAGCAAGGATGACCCGAGAGCGCCGCTCGGCAGCCAGACATCGATGTCTTCAAGTTCGACGCCATTGAAGCGGTCCGGGGTAACACCGACGATGACATATGGCTCGTTCGAAATGTTTATATCGGTCCCTAGAACGGGTCTTCCTCCGAATCGAGTCTGCCAAAATCGATAACTGTATGATGGCGCCAAATTCACCCTCGGCCGTGTCATCGTCGCTGGGCAGAAACCCACGGCCCATGAGCGGCCTCACTCCCAGCACGTCCAGATACGACGCCGTCACAAAATCGACTTCAATCAGCTCGGCGTCCGGGCCATTCCCGAACGTGTGTTCGCTCGAACCGCTTCTCCCTGAAAGGGACAAGAATCCGGCGTTTTCGACAATGTCCTGATAAGTACGGTAGTAGAGACCATTGCCGGATAGAGTGACCACTTGTTCGGAATTCGATATCCCTTCAGGGGTACCAAACAGATCGCGATCTATCATCCCAAAGGTAGCAACATTGGCGCCGATGGCTGCCGAAAGAATGACCAGGCCGGCAACGGTTTCACCCAACCTTCTGCCCGAGGCGAAGAAAACGTATTTCGTATCGTCCAGAACGGACCTCAGCAGGTTCCCCAAGGCGCCTATCGTGTTTTCATACCGCATTAGCAACTCCCCATACTGGTGACGCGACGCACGATTCTTCACAACCGGCGTTCGCCGGCTCATCTCGACCAACGCCGCATCTTCGTCGTTCTCACACAACTACTTGACGCGGCAGATACCGTTCCAGGCCGTACCCCTCACAAGAGAATCCTGCTATACGTTCCCAGACGGCCCCAGCCAGAAGGCCAACCATCGGTCCGACCATTTTCTGTGACTGAGTCGTTTTCGTCGTTTTTCTGTCCCTGTTTCCGGTCAGTTGCGCATCCCACAATCGCATGACTGTGTCCGATCGGGTCTGAGCGACTACGTCGAAGTGATCCTGAGCGACATTGCCATCGTAGCCTCAGACATTCTGGAGATGCCTCTGGACCTTAGACACCGGCTTGGCCTGTTCGAATCGAAGTTTTTCGTTCAACGCGTTGGAAGGACGAAATGGACATAACTCTGCATGATCGCGGGGCAGCGCCCGCGTATGTTGGCGATCGCCAGAAAGTGAAGAAATCTGGACCTACGCCGAATGCCACATCTTCTGGTCATTGAGGGGCCTGCATTCCGAGAAACTAGCGGCGGTCATCGTGCGGTCATAGACCGCACCTACAATGGGAGTGGGAGCGGGGCGCCCAAATCCCTAAATATTGAAAATGTAGGGGCGGTCTACGACCGCCCAAATGACCGCCCGAATCAAACCGGCGGACGATGATGACGATCTTCAACCCGGCGCGTGTTCAAAAAACTTCACTTTTTGGGTGATCGTTCACGGACGCCAACAATGGAGGCGCCCCGTTCGATTGTCGTATGAGGGTATTTACGGACGGTCGCAGGAAGTTCCTATGAGACGGGTTCGGTATGTGGTGGCCATGAGTTTCGACGGGTTCATCGCGGGCCCAAACGGGGAGTATGACTGGATCCAGATGGACTCGGACGAAGCCAGGTCCTTCTTCTCCCGCCGCACAGAGGCGGTTTGGCCGACATCAGCCGGCATTAGCCGAGATCAATTGATGGGCAGGTTCGGAGCCGCGTCGGACCCTTCGGGCATCACGCTTCGGATCAAGTCCAGAACATCCGAGGAACCTTCCTCCTGTCTTCCGCCGCCATTGCCGCGGGCGGCATCCAGGAGCGTTCTCCCCGAGTCGTCGACAACATCCACTTCCGCCCCGTGGTCGAGCAGATAACGGACCACGGCGACACGGCCCACCTGTGCGGCCAAAAAGAGCGCCGTCTGCCCCTGCCGACCGGTCATGGAACTGCCGCGTGCGATGCGTGCCGTAAGGCTGGACGTATCCGTGATCCGGGCGTTCAAATCCGCTCCGGCTTCGAGCAGGATGTCCATGGTCTCCATCGACCTGTCTTCGACGTCCGCGGGAGGTCCGGGGCCCAGGACGCTGAAACGCGTTCGCGTACCGATACCTGCCGCGGCCATGAGCGGCGTCGCACCCATCGCATTGGGGAGGTCGAAGAGCGCACCGTGGTCGAGCAACGCCCGGACCACTTCGTTGTCAAAGGTCTGCGCGGCGCGGAGTAGCGGCGTGGCGCCGGTGTTCAACAGATCGTCCTTGAACCGGCCGCTGTTACCGCTCCGAGCGGGCTGAATCATGTTCAGTTGATGATTCGGGTTGACCCCCGCATCCAGCAGCGCGTGCACCAGATCCAGCGAGGCGGGCGGCCGTGGCCCCGGATTGCTATCCGGTCCCCCGCGCATGTTCACGGCCACATAAAGCGGCGTACGCCCCCACCAGTCCCAGGTATGCGGGTTGGCGCCTTGTTCCAGCAGGTATTGAGCCACTTCGAAATGGGAATTGTCGATGGCCATCATCAAGGGCGTCATCCCATCCGGATTCGGCAGATCGATGTCCGCCCCAGCCTCGATCATGGCTGCGACGCAGCCGTGGCAGCCCGCGCGGGCCGCATACAACAACGGCGTCAGACCGCCGGTCGGACGATACTGGACGCGGGGTTCGGACGTCATCTGATTTGGCCAGTCGTTGGCGGCGGCGCGCACGGTAACGTCGGCGCCCTCGGAAATAAGGAATTCCGCCATGTCCGCGTGGTTCTGGGCCGCGGCCCACATCAGCGCAGTCTGGTTGCGGAACCGTTCGCGGGCATTGACATCGGCGCCATGCCGGACCAGAAGTTCGGCAACCTCGACTGCCCCGGTACGCGCAGCCAGCATCAGGGCCGTCTGTCCATCGTCATTGGCCACGTTTGCGTCGGCGCCGGCATCGAGGAGCAACGAGACAAGATCGGCATCGGCGATCTTGACGGCCTCGGCCAGAGGACTCGCCCCGAATCTGTTGACAACATCGGCCGCGGCGCCTCGCTCCAGCAATTCTTCGACCAGTTCGCGATCGACCCGATAAACGGCCCAATGCAGCGGTGTCGTGCCGTCGGGTTGCGCCTGGTTTACGTCGGCGGCCTGGGAAATCATTTCCATGGCCGCGTTGCGATCTCCGGACTGAATGCGGTCGGCGAGCGAAGTATCGGACTGCGCATGGCCGGTGAGGGTGAGCGTAAGGGCCGACAACACGAAAGTGGCCGCAACGAAGGAGTTCTTAAACGACATTTGGCGCCAACTTGTTATGGTGAGCCCACAATCCCTTGTAGACGTCATCGAGAAATTTGTAGGGATCGTTCCACGTTCGACCCAGACCCTCCATCACTCCAGCTTCCAGCATGTTCTGGGCGCTGTCCCCCTGCCGGGCGAGGTCGACGGTTCGATCGTAGATGGTGGCCATCATGTCCCGTTCCACCTGCAGGTCCCGACGGGCGATCACGGGTCCGTAGCCGGGGACGATCCGCGTTTCGGCATCGCCCATCTCAAGCAGTCGATCCATCGCATCCACGCGACCGCCGATCCACGCGCCGGTGAAATAATCCAGTTCGGGGTCCCGTGCCGGAGCGACCACGTCTCCAACCGCGAGCACGTTTGAATCCCTGAAGAAGACATAGATGTCTCCGCTGGTGTGGGCCGCGATCAGGTAGCCGTAGTCGATCCGTTCGCCACTCGCGTTCATGGATCCGTTGTCGTAGAAGGTTTCGGTGGGATGAGCCGCCTCCGGACGCGCTTCCTGGTAACGATCCTGGGCCGGGATCCAATACGGGGTGGCCATCCATAGACGCGTGTTTTCGTGCGCGAGGATCCTGGCGCCCGCTTGGCCCAACGCCTCGTTCGAGCCGGTCTGTTCAGGGTGCCAATGAGTGTTGAAGACCGTCTGAACGCGTTCGGAACCGGGGAGTTCGCCGAGATGCGCCATGAAGCGGTCGGCGGACTCCGGAGCGCCGCTGTCCACCAGGACCAGACCTTCGGTTGTGGACAACGCGAGCACGTTGGTTCCCACGTCGGTCCAGAGCGACAGGGTATCGCTCAGAACGGCGATACCGGACTGGCGGGGTATTGCCGTTGTGGCTGTGGGGGCTGAAGTGGCCGTGCGTGGGAGTGCATTGGCAAGGCCCGGCAGGGCCAGCCCCGCCAGTCCCCCCAAGGCGCCCTTCAGAAGCTGTCTTCGATCGGTCACCGGAACCACTTCCCCCGTGTGCTCGTCCTCAGATCTCCGAAATGACGCCCGTGCTGTCGCCAAAACTGTCCCGCTCCACACCGGCCTTGCCCAGGACGGTCAAATGCAGATTGGCAATCGGAGTCGGTTCAGGCAGTTCGATATGCCGCCCGCCGGTCATCGTGCCGGCACCGCCGCCGACAAGGATGTTGGGCAGCGGGTGTCCGTTGTGCCGGTCGCTGTTGGACATGTTCGAGCCGTACATGAAGAGCGAGTTGTCGAGCAGCGTCCCCTCGCCGTCGGGAATCGCGGCCATCTTGCCGATAAAATCGGAAAAGCGCTCCATGTGCCAGGTCTGGATCCGAACCAGTTTCTCGATTCGTCCCAGATCGTTGGCATGATGCGACACCGGGTGGAACGAATCGGAAACGCCGATGTGGTTGTACGTGCGGTTGGTGCCTTCGGAGACCATGAAGTACGAAGCCACGCGCGTCAGATCGGCCTGATAGGCCAACGCGATCAGGTCGAAGAGCAGCCGGACTTGCTCGTCGAACGCATCCAGTTCGCCGATCGGCGCCTCGGGCAGTTCGATGCCCGACAGGTCGCGCTGCGATGCCAACTCGATGCGCCGTTCGATTTCCCGAACCGTCTCCAGATAGCTTTCCAGAATCATACGGTCGCTCGGGTCCAGATCGCGCTGCAATGCCCGCGTGCGGTCGTTGATGCGGTCCAGAAGGCTGATGGTTTGCGTGGCAATGGCTTCCCGCTCCTCGGGTGTGTCGCCTTCGCCAAACAGTTGGACAAAGACCTTGCGCGGATTGAATTCCATCGGCAGCGGCGAGTTGGCGTCGCGGAAAGAAAGCGTGGAACTGTAGTAGCACCCGGAACCGCCGCAGGCGGCAACCTGGCTCGTGGTTTCGGAAGCCAGTTCCAGGGAAGGCAGCGTAGTGTCCTGGCTGATCTGGCTGGCGACCACCTGGTCGAGCGTGGCGGCCATGCTGGCCCCCGCCGCGTTGTCATCCGGCCGGATACCGCTCAGCCAGGTCGCGGGCGCCAGGCTATGCACCCCGCCCACCATGGCCTTGTTTTCCAGATTGCCGAAGGAGGTCACATAATTCTTGTAGGGTTCCAGTGCCGTCATGATGGGGCTGAGCGTGAAGTCGGCGCCCGCACCGCTCGGAGTCCACCGGTCCATTTCCGGACCGTGGGCCGTGTTTCCCATGATCGCCCCGTGGGGAATATAGAAGAAGCCCATTCGCATCTTCGGCGCGGCCGCGGTTTGCGACAATGCCGTGGCAGCCGGGATCATGGCATCCAGTAGCGGCAGGGCCAGACTGACACCGGCGCCCTTGAGCAGGGTTCGGCGGGACAAGTGTTTTTTTGTCAGAAACATGAAATCCACTCCATGCGATGGTCGTTCACCGAGCCGCTGCCGCCAGGCAACGGACGTTCATTCAGGCCGTTCATTCATTGATTGAGCGCGACATTCTCGCTGTCCGGTTCGATGCCGTCCGGCCTTGCCTGCATGCGGAACGCTTCGCTCGTCACGATGCCCGAAACAATGGCAGACAGCCGGTAATCGTCTTCCGCCGCCTGTCGGACGACGGCCCGGACCTGCGGCATATCGAAATATTCAAGCTCCCGTCCCACGGCATACATCATCAGCTTTTCGGTCAGTGCCCGCGCAAACAGGTCGGAACCTTCAAGCAGTTCCCGCCGTAACTGGGCCGGGCCGTTCACCGGCTGGCCGCCAGGCAGGACCGTGCTGGCGTCGATCGGGGCGTTGGCCACCCGGTCGACATCGCGCCATCGGCCGATGGCGTCGAAGTTCTCAAGCGCCAGTCCGATCGGATCGATCACCCCGTGGCACTGGTTGCAGCCTGGGTTGGCACGATGCCGTTCGAGCCTTTCGCGCAAGGTCGTCGGTTCCTCGCCTTCGGGCGTGGTCAAATCGGTTTCGACATCGGGCGGCGGGGGTGTCGGCGGCGTCCCCATCAGTTTGTCCAATACCCAGGCGCCGCGCAACACCGGCGAGGTGCGATCGCCGTAGGAGGTCCGCATCAGAGCCGCGCCCTTGCCGAGCAGACCCCAGCGCTCGCTATCTTCCAGTTCCACGCGCCGGAACTGAGGACCCAATACCGACGTAATGCCGTAGTGCCGCGCCAGCCGTTCGTTCAGAAAAGTGTCGTTGGCTGTCAGAAGTTCGGTGACGCTTCGATTCTCGAGCAGCACGCTCGTAACGAAGGATTCGATCTCAACGGCAAAGTCCTGGCGCAACTGTTCGTTGAATGCCGGAAACAACTCCGGGTCGGGCTCTACCTCGCGCAGGTTGTCGAGGTTCAGCCATTTGAGAGCGAAATTGCGCACGAGGCTCGAGGCTCGAGAGTCCGCCAGCATCCGCGCGGCCTGGGCCTGGAGGACCTCGGGGCGGCTCAGTTCACCGGCGTTTGCGACTTCGAGCAATGCGTCGTCGGGTCCCTGACTCCACAGGAAGAACGAAAGACGCGATGCCAATTCCAGATCGTCCAGGGGGAACGCATCCCGGTCGCCGGCATCTTCCGGCGTTCGGATCGAGCGATACAGGAAGTCCGGGCTGACCAGTACCGCGGCCACTACCTGCTCAATGCCCGAATCGAACCCGCCCGGGCCCTCCATGCCGGTTTCAAAATACGGCATCAGGGAATCGACGTCGTCCGCGGCGACCGGCCGGCGGAAGGCACGGCGTGCGAGGTTCTCGGCGATGCGCCGCGCGCACGCCCGTTCTTCGTTCGGTTGCGGCTGGCAAATGAAGATCCGTTGGCGACTGGGTGTTTCCGACACTCCGGGCGAGTTGAATGGACCGGTGACCTGGACTCCCTCGACCAGACGCGGAGCCCGCAGGCCACGGCCGAAGCTCTGGCCGCGCCCGGCGGCGAATTCATCGGATTCAGCCTGGGAGCGTTCGATGAAGGTTGCCACGACATCGCGGACGCCGGCCTGAACCTGGACCGGGATGTTGGCAAAGCGCTCCATGATCTCGGCCCGGCCCGGGGCTCCACGGCGGTCCACGATACTCAAGTCTTCAAAACCGCCCAGTTGTTCCCGAAACACTTCCTGACCGTTCACCAGCAGAATCAGCGTGTGGCGGGTCTCCAACGTGCGGGTATACAAGCCCACATCGAGATTCGGTATGGTGAATCGGTACTCTCCGTCCGCCGGAAAATTGTGTCTGAACTTCATCCCGCCGCGCGTGCCGAGAGGAAGGCCGTCGATATAGGCCGCCTGGTTGCCCAGGGTCTGGAGATAGTGCCGACTGGTGAGCTTGGGCTCCGGCTCGCCGATAGCCAGCCGCGCCGCCAGCCGCGCCGCGCCGACGTATTGGTCGAGGAACGACGGCGAGACACTCAGGGCGGCGGCGATATTGTCGAAACCGTCCACTTCGATCTCGCTTGGCAGCAGGTCTTCGGCGTCGATCTCCACGCCCAGCAATTCCTGCACTGCAATTCCGTACTCGGTTCGCGTCATGCGCTGGATCGGCACATGGCCCGCAACCGGACCGCCGGTGCCGCCATCGAGCGTGTCCTCCACCCAGCCGACGAACGCATCGATTTCGTCCTGATCGGGCTGGCGACTCCCGGGTGGAGGCATCAGGCGGCCGCGCAATTTGCGGACGGTGGCTTCCCAAACTTCAGCGTCGTCATGGATGGTGTCCAGCGTCATCCGGTCGAAGGCCACGCCCCCGGCCTGAACGCCGGAACTGTGGCAGCCGATGCAGTAGGAGTCGAGCATGCCCTGAATCCGATCGGCGCCGCCGTTCGGCTGGCTGGTTTGCGCATGAACCTCGGCGGTGGTGAATGCGGCAACGAAACCAATGAGAATCAGGCGTTTCACAAGGCTGGACCGTTCGTGCAAACGTGGCTCCATGAAATTCGAATTCGACTGGATAGAATACTAAGATTCCATCGTCTGGAAGTCCATCGGTTTGTAGTGGGTGGGCTGGGGACCGTTTGCCCCTGCGGCCGTCGGGCGTCAGGGAACCAAGCTGTTTGTCGAATCGCTCAGTTATGATCGTTTGCCGCTGTCGATCTCCAGTGCTCGCCGCAACAGCGGTTCCGCTTCCTCGAGCCGGTTGGTGGCCTGTAGCAGTTTCCCTAGGTTGTTTAATATTGTCGCCACGTTCGGGTGGAGTTTGCCAACGTGCGCCTCGCTGATCTCCAACGCTCGGCGCAGCAGCGGCTCCGCTTCCTCGATCCGGTTGGTGGCCATCAGCAGTTGGCCCAGGTTGTTCAAATCTCTCGCCACGGCCGGGTGGTGCTCGCCGAAGGAAGCCGTGTCGATCTTCAGCGCTTGCCGCATGAGCGGTTCCGCCTCCTCAGACCGGTTGGTGGCGTGCAGCAAGTGCCCCAGATTGTTCAAACCTGTCGCGACGGCCGGGTGGTTTTCGCCAAAGGACGTCGTCTCGATTTCCAGTGCTCGCCGCAACAGCGGCTCCGCATCCACAACCCGGCCGGTGCCCTGCAGCAGCGTCGCCAAGTTGTTCAAATCTCTCGCGACGGCCGGGTGGTGTTCGCCAAAGGACGCCTCGTTGATCTCCAGCGCTCGGCGCATGAGCGGTTCCGCCTCTTTATGCCGGTTGGTGTCCTGCAGCAATTGAGCCAGATTGTTCAAACCTATCGCCACGGTTGGGTGGTGCCTGCCGAAGGCGGCCTCGTGGATCTCCAGGGCTCGTCGCATCAACAGCTCCGTCTCCTCGATCCGGTTGGTGTCCCACAGCAGAGTCGCCAGATTGTTCAAATCTCTCGCCACGTCGGGGTGGTGTTCACCAAAGGAAGACGCATCGATCTCTAGGGCTCGTCGCAACAGCGTTTCCGCCTCCCTAAATCGGTTGGTGACCCAAAGCAGGTGCCCCAGGTTGGTCAAATTTTTCGCCACAGTTGGATGTTGCTTGCCGAAGGCAACCGTGTTGATCTCCAGCGCTCGGCGCAGCAGTGGCTCGGCCTCATCGAGTCGGTTGGTGTCCTGCAGCAACTGTGCCAGGTTGTTCAAACGAATCGCCACGGTTGGATGTTGCTTGCCGAAGGCAACCGTGTCGATTTCCAGCGCGCGGTGCAGCAGCGGCTCCGCCTCATCGAGCCGGTTGGTGGCATGCAGGAGCAGTCCCAGATTGTTCGAGGCCATTGCGACAAGCTTCTCATTGGCGTGAACCTCTGTCTCAACGAGCGCTTCGCGTTGTTGAACCTCGGACTCATCCCATCGTGCGAGGTCCATCAGTACCGCGGCAATTTTCAGGCGCTGCCTGATCCGTCTTTCCGGATCGTCCATGCTCCCCAGCGTCTCGCGCAGAAAATTCAACCTGGTCTCCGAGAACGTGCGCAGTGTCAACCCCTCTCCCAACTCCATGAGCCGATTGGCAAAATTCTCAAACTCGCCGCTTCGGTACATTTCCCAACACTCGATCATTAGCTCGACTTCGGAAAGATAGTCCGGAGCGGATCGATGGTTCGTCATGATGCGGGCGATCGATTGACTCACTCCATCTCCAGCCAGAGGGGCAGCCTCAAGCACGTAGTTTTCCATCAACTCAACATCTCCACGGCGGGCAGAGATCCTCGCCATGTCGAACTTCGCAATCGATCTCTCGTTTTCGTCGCCGACTTCACTGAGGTAATCGAGGGCCCTTTCCGCATCGACACTGCCCTCTTCGATGAGTTTCTGGCGCAATAGCTGGCGTTTCTCTTCGCGGGCATCGATGCTCGGGTAGAAAACGTTGAAGAATTCAAGCAGGAACGGCAGGCGTTTGCGTGCCCCGCGGGAAAGATTCATCGCGAGCCAGATATCGAAGAATCCCTCACGAATCGTGTAAAGACGCGAGCGTTTGTCGAGCGGGTGCTGGACGGCGCGCAGGTATTGGGCATCGGAGAGACGCTTGAGGAGCGACGAAGCCTCCTGCTGGCTCATGCGCATTCGCGCGGCAATGGCGGCCGGGGTTTTCTCCCGGTCGCGCATGCTCGCCAGACATTCCAGCAGCGCGCGTTGGCCGGGAGGCAGATCGTTCAACCGGCCCTGGTAGAACGGCGAGATCCGGTCGAGCAGCAGTTGGAACTGATCCTGCACCCGGGTGATCGACTCGTGCGCGATCAACTCGTAGAGCATCATTGTCAGGCGCGGGTTACCGCCCGTCATGCGGTAGAGCGCCTGCAGGCGAGGACGCATACCCTCGAAGTTTTCGAGAATGTCCTCGTGTTTTTCCCAACTGAGGTTGAGCCGGATGACTTCAACCGTTTCCTCGAAGCTCTGGTTCTCCAGGATCTGAATGTCGAAGAAATCGTAGAATGGCTGTCCGACATCGGTGATGGCGTCGAAGTGTAGCGGCGCGGTGGCCAACAGCAGGCAGCCGTTGTCGGCCATCAAGAACTTGCGCAACGAGCCGAGGTCGTTCTTGTCGCGGATTTGCCGCGTAAAGATCTCGCCCAGATTCTCGAGCATGACCAGCAGTGTGCGATTGTGCTGGCGATTCTGTTCGCGGATTGCGGGCGCCAGGATATCGACAACCCGGGCGCTGTCTTCCTCGGTCTGCACCCTGGCGAACAACTCCGCCCACAGCGGTTCGTCTTCGACGACATCTTTCAGGATTTCGCAGAGGCCGATAAGGAAATCGGCGAAGGACAATGTCCGATTCGATTCCTCCGGAAACCGGACAACCACGACATCCGCACTGAGCGTTTCATCCGATTGGACGGTATCTTCAATACACGAGAGCAGGTGGGTTTTGCCGATTCCACGCGGCCCGATAAACAGAAGATGGTGTTTCGATTTTCTTCCTACCGAACCCCGCAAGGATTCGATCGCATTGTCGACGATATGCTCACGCGCGACGCTGGTATGGCGCAGGCGTGCGGGGCTGGTTACTCCGGAGCGATACAGTCCGATGTTCGAATCGACGGCCGGTTCAGGCATAGTATTTCCTCCACCACGGTTTCAGCACACCGCTGGCGAAGTCGTAGATCCCCTCTTCGACTTCGACGATGTAGAAATCGTTCTCCAGGTCGAGCAAGATTTGATTGAATAATTGTCTGCGCTCATGCGCCGGAAGTTCGACGCCGCTTTCCACCAACATGCGTTCCGTTTCTTGCAACAGGGATGCACGCTTCAGCCCGGATTCGCTCACGCTGATTTGCGTCAACAAGGCGCAGGCGATCGGGGCGTAGTCGATCGAGCGTTTGGGATCCGTATAGTATTGCTGGATTCGCGAATAGTAGTGTTGCAACCGGGTGCGCGCTTCGCGACCGACAATCAACGCGTCGAAGATGGCATCGACATCCGCCGCGAGGATTCTACGTTGCTCCTTTTTCCATAACCTGTAGAGATCCTGGGTCGCCATCTGCATGAAGAGCGGGATCGGACGACCCAGGCGAACGCTCATCCGCCGCGGAACCGCCTCATCGTATGGGACGCCTCGTCCGCGCAGCATTTGTTTCACAAAAACCTCAATGTCACCGTCGGTGAGTGGGGGCAGGGGGATGTCTTCAAGGTCGTTGATGAGATCCACCTGTCCGAGCGCGTCAAGGGTTCCTGCGAGATTGACTGAGCCGCCAACCAACCAGCGGATCGAATCTTTTGCCGGTGCTGGATTTAATCGCTGGGTGCGAAACCAGGCGAGAAACTCACGCAGCAGCGCGGCATCCTTCCGGGACAAGTTGAGCAGCATGTCAGGCAACTCGTCGACGATGAATAGAATTGGAATATTCATGTTGCGAGCCTGTTGGAGAAACGTGTCGCCATGCTGCCGCCAGTTTTCGCGCCAGTTGGGATCGCTTTCGCGCAGCGCGAGTTTGAATTCACCGACACCGATCTCTCCGACCATTCCCAGGGCACGACGCACAAGTCCCCAACCAGCGGCAAGTTGGTCCCGCACTAGCAGCCTGTCGGACTAACACCGAATCAAAAACCTAAGTCATTCATATGACTGTGTTTACGGTTTCGGGCTAAAAAAGGCCGTCGTTGAAAACAAAGGACTTACGCCGAAAGTCCGACAGGCTGCTAGAGCCGGGTGCGCATCATGGAAAGCGTCGAGCAGCACCTGGAAGAAATCGGCTGGATGTGTCAAGTCCTGGACGTTGATCGAAACTACCGAGAAATCGTTCCGGGGATGGTCGCGCAAGTGATCCATGACGCTGGTCTTGCCTGTTCGTCGAGCAGCCGTGAGCACCAGATGCCTGGTGCGCAATGTTTCCCAAAGCTGGGTGAGAAACTCCTCGCGAAATCGCAGGTCGACTGGGTCGACGGGAGCTCCGGTATAGAATTCAGGGAGGTATTCCATTTGAATATCCAATTTGTTGTAAAACGGAATTGTCGTTCAAATAAAGAATACAACAGAATTGACGTGAATCAATGTATTTAAGGTCGGAACTCCCAATGTCGCAACTGGGAGTCTCTGGGCCAGCACTGGTGAACTGCTTTCGATGGCTTAACGATTCCTCCGCCTGAAATCACCCCCGACGATACTTTGAGCCGAAATCCATCTCATGAGTGCGCTTGATTTCTTATACTCTGAACCCGAACAGGGCGTTCGATGGGACGAAGGAGCGACAATGGCGAGGCAATTGCTAGACGATTATCGTGGGGTTCGGCCAGGGGCTGCTCGGCCTGCGTACCCGCTCACGTGTCTGCACAATTGTCTGCATACGCCCAACGATTGACCGCATATGCCCAAGGACGTGATCGTCGAACAAAGGTACCCGATGGCATGTTTTCAAAAATCGCTTTTTCATCGACAAATCGAGCGCCCCGGCACCTATCGACTGGATTGACGGATGCCCGATAGCAAGACGGTTGAGATCTATACGGATGGCGCTTGTTCGGGAAATCCCGGACCCGGCGGATGGGGTGCGATTCTGCGATATGGCTCAAAGGAACGTGAGTTGAACGGTGGCGAGGCCAACACTACCAATAATCGCATGGAACTGATGGCCGCGATTCAGGCTTTGGAAACATTGACCCGATCGTCATCGGTCGACTTGTACACGGATTCGCGTTACGTCCGCGACGGCATTTCAAGCTGGTTGGCGAAATGGAAACGGAACGGTTGGAAGACAGCCAGTCGCAATCCAGTCAAGAACGAAGACTTGTGGCGTCGATTGGACCAGGCAGCCGAACGGCATACCGTGCGCTGGCATTGGGTCAAGGGTCACGCCAATCATCCCGACAATGAACGGGCCGATCGGTTGGCACGAGAAGGTGTGCCGAAAAGGGCTTGACGGATCGATTGCGCGGTGGCCGTCAGACGCCCATATCCGGATTCGCACACACCTCCGGCGCGGTGTAGTCCAGATCCAGCAGCCGGAAATAGTTCTGTCCCAGGGCGATATTCCTGAAGGCCGTGTCGTTCAGGTCGCGAAGGATGCCACTCGTGATTTCCAACTCCGTTCGATAAATATCGATGTCCTTGTCGTCCGACGCCAGAAAGTCGGTTCCGGGCAGGATCCGTTCCGAGTAGTCATTCAGGAACGAGACGTAAGGTGCCCGTTTGTCCGGGTTCGAGAAGTAGGAATCGTCGATCACCCGCCAGGCAATATCCAACATCAGGTTCGGGTAGAGATCCAACAGCGACGTCATGGTCCGAATGTGCTCTGCGGCGTCCATATCGACCAGTTCCCGGGACAATCCCATATGGACCCAGACGATCGAGTTGTCGGGATACATGCGCAACACTTCCTGCATGACGGGCAGGTATTGGGTGGGGTTCGCGTCGTTGCCCAGATCCGAGTGAATCGCGAGCGGGATGTTGCCCTCGCGCAACGCTTCCATGAACGGTGCCCATTCGGCGAGCGCGGCGACGGGCACCGGCGACCGCCCGTTGCCGAACAGCGCCTGTTTCACCAGATTGACCTCGCCCATCCAGGTGAACGCGCCGGGGTATTCTTCGTCCAGGAGTTGCATCCCCGGCAGTATCGACTCGGGTTGGGACAAATCCGGGAAGGTCATCGATAGCGTCAGATGAATGTCCGGTGGCGCGTTCACGATGTAGTCGGCGGCATTGGCGAAGTCGTTCTTCAGCGACGGTTCCACCGGAGTGCCGGGGCAATCCAGGTAATAGGTGCACGACGACGACGACGGGAGCGTCTGACCGATGCCCGAGATATTGGCGAACAGGACGCCGGTATCCCGCAGGTATGAGACCGTCTCTTCGAACGGGACCGCCGGACCGCCGAACGGCCGGAAGTGCAAGTGCGTATCCACCACCGCGGTTTGGGGTTGGACGGAGCGGTCGTAACACGGTGCGGTATCGATCAGGAACGTCTCCAACGTCGGTTCCGAGACGCAGCCGGCAGTGACCGTGACGATGAACAGAACGAAAAGAATGCCCACGGACCATTTCATGTCAGTACCACCGCATTCTCGACGTGACTCGCGCATCACGCCCTCGATAATCCGGCATGCACCGTTTCGAACACCCGGCGGCTGCGTTGGCATCGCAGCTTGCAGAACCAGTCGCCTGGACCGCACGGGTGCCCCTCGGGGCAATCCTGTTGGGACACCTCGCGTACACGTCTGCGGAGAATTCGTCCGGATTGTATTTCATGCGTCTCGCCCTGGCGCCGCGTTGATGTGAGGAAGCATTCTTTCACATTGCGGCAACGATTCCGATCGGGGTTGGCTGAAAGATTATAAATGGCAACTCGCCGATGCGGTAGTGGGGCGACCTCGGAGTGGTGTCCCAATAGTGGGTGGGGTTTAAATCGCGCTTCTTAGGGGCTCTGTTCTCCGTTCTCTTCTTTAAGGTTGTCCTTCTGTGTCTTGGCGTCATCAATAATTCTGAACTGTCCCTGCAGATAACCGATTAGATCACGCGCCATTTGGTGTGGCATTGAGACACCGAAAAGAGGCCTAACTACAACGGTATCTTTCTCTGCCGGGTTGGGAATGAATTCGCCAAACGCCATTCTGAAGTTTGAAGGATCATGTATCAGCCGAACAACGTCGGCATGTTTATACTCAACTCTCGTGAACAACTGGTTAATAAGGCGATAGTTACCCTCGGCTTCTTCCTTGACCACCTCTTCCCTCGAAAAACGAATATCGTTATGCGACATATTCTAGCGCCCCATGAGTTCCCTGCGATTCGCTCCAGTTCGTAGATTCTGTTAAACCTGCAAGTCGGTCGTTCACGGCCAAACCGGTGGCGAAAAAAGTAATCTCGTTCGTCAATTGAAATTCTGGTGGCGGATCTATTGTGTTACCCGAAGCTCCAGCCGCAGTACGATATCTAATATCGTACTGACCATCAAAAACATCTTCATCGAAAGGCGTTGCGAGTAATGCCGGCTCAGACACATCTTGGAACTCCGTCAAGAAGCGACTATACGGCACAAATCTTACGATTAGAGCGACATTGAAGGTATGAGCGAGTTGGAGCAGTGTTTGCAGAGTAACGCGCCCATAATCGGGGTCCTCAAGACGAGAAATGACATTTTGGGGTTTACCCGCAGCAGTTCCAAGCTGTGTCTGGGTCCAGCCGGTCTTTTCACGAAGTGCGCGAATCTGAAACGCAATTCCCGTTCGAACGTGTTCCGCCAGATAAGCGGTCCGATACCCTCTATTCCGCAGTTTCGCAATCAAGCGTTTCATAGTTGACTCCTTCTCCGCAGTTACAGGTCCGATCGTCGGGTGCTCCAATCGCCTCTGCCCTTCGCCGTTGAGCTGTCGCGCATGCTCCGGGCGGTCTGAGTCGGTCGTTCTTTTCCGTTGCCCAAAGAACCAACGTGAACTCGCCTTGGTTCGGACCGAAGAATCCGAGAGGTCGTTGCTGGACCCGATTCGCCTTGAAGCGTATCTCGCCGATGCCACGGCATGTCTGATTTAGCATACCGAAGTATGGTCGTTTCCATGCCGATTGGGGGTTCCGGAGAAGGTACTTCATCCGGGCGTCAAACTTTGCCTGGACCTTACCGCCCTTACTCGCATAATCCTCACAAAAGACATGTCGTCCGGATCTGTTGACGAAGCATCTCAGAGCCAAATACATATCACATTTTTGCGATTAACACGTGTTTTTCTTGATTGCAGTATTTTCGCAACAATACGATAACGGTCTGGATGTTAGTGAAAACAAAAAGCCAGCAAGCCCCCTGCGAGCCGCTGGCCTTCATGTTGGCTCTCGCGGGTATAACTCAACTGGAAAGAGTGCCTGTCTACTAAATCGGAAGTCGAGAGTCCGAACCCCTCCGCCCGCTTTCGTCGCCCCGCAATGTGTTGCGATCACGCAACGGGGCATGTTCCAGACCGGAACCAAGGACAGGGTTCACACCCATTGTCATTCTGGACAGCCGCATCCGATGAGGCAAGTGCAAAATGACCTGTGACTATTGCCAGAGCCGAGCAGACAGACACCGAAAATACCGAAACGTCATCCAGCGCTACCGACGCCAGCCCTCGATTCGATCCGCCAGGGGATCCCGGAGTGCCTCGACGGCTCGCACGCCGATGCCGCCGCAGCGGTCCAGATCCACCACGACCGTGGGGCCCAGTTCATGTGCGGCGGCTTTCAGAACGAGATTTGGTCGCTCGTCACAAGTTCCCGCCCGCCTTAGTCTGAGAATCGGAAGGCAACGATTGTATCGAACGCTGCTTCGAAACGCTTGGGGAACAGCAGAACCGACCGCCGGATCCTTACCGGCCCATTAATAACGATTTCTTGACTCTTTGGCAGTATTGGTAAAGAATTCTTTACTTGTGAATCCATTTGGGAACGAAACCGTGCCTTTCCAGGCCCAGCCGGGACGGGATCGTCCCTGAAGCAGTCGGGACAGGAGAGCATGAAGCGCATTACAGGCCGATATGAACGCACGCTTGCCGGAAGCGAGGAGGTATTGGCGTTCGTGCCGTTTGCGCTACCTCCCCGCGAGCCCGCGCTCGCCATCGACGATCGGATGGGCAACCGGCTTCGTGCAGCCGAACACGCGCTGTCGCGGCTCGATCTCGCTGGCGCAATGGTCCCGTCCGTCGATTGGTTCCTTTACGCCTTCGTCCGCAAGGAAGCCGTGATCTCGTCCCAGATCGAGGGCACCCAGGCCACACTGATGGATTTGTTGACCTTTGAGGCGGCGCATGAGACGGCGTCGACCGCGGACCTCGAGGAAGTCTGCAATTACCTCGACGCACTGAGCTACGCCCGGGCCGAACTTGCAAAGACGGACGGTCTGCCCCTATCCATGCGCCTGCTCAACGAAACGCACCGTCGGCTGATGCTGGGTGCACGCGGAGCGTCCAAGCAACCAGGCGAGGTGCGGAGGAGCCAGAACTGGATCGGCGGCAGCCGGGCGGGTAACGCTGCCTATGTGCCGCCTCCCGTCGGGTCATTGCCCGACCTGCTCGGCGACCTCGAAAAGTACCTGCACGCGGACGATGATCTACCCCAACTCGTGCGAATAGGCCTGGTCCACGTTCAGTTCGAGAGCATCCACCCCTATCTCGACGGCAACGGACGGATCGGGCGCCTGCTCATCGCCCTGCTCCTTGAGCATTGGGGGCTGTTGAAGGCGCCCCTGCTTTATCTCAGTCTCTTCTTCAAGCGCCATCGAGGGGAGTATTATCGGCGGCTGGCCGCGGTTCGTACCGAGGGCGACCTGGAGGGATGGACCGACTTCTTTCTCGATGGCGTCGCAACGATCGCCGACGAGGCCGTCGCGTCCGTGCAAGAACTCTTCGGGGTCGTCACCGCGGATCGCGTCCGTGTGCTGGCCGAGGACACAACGTCGGTATCGGCCGCGCGGCTGTTCGAGCTCTTGCCGAAGCATCCGATCGTCACCGTGGCGGCTGCGATGGAACTCATTGAGACGAGCAAGCCCACGGCGACACGCGCGGTCGAGACGCTGGTCGCCGCCGGTATCCTCGTCGAGACGACCGGCAGGAAGCGCGATCGGAGTTTCGCCTACCAGGCCTATATCGACCCACTGCGGATCGGCACTGAGTTGGAGCGTATGTGGTGAACGGCTGAACAACTGACTCGGCTCGCGCCTGATCGAGGGTTCCACCAGGCCCCGATCCCGAGTGGGATGCCGACTACGGCGTGGTGGTTTCGGTGGGCGCGGTTCCGGCTTTCGGAGGCTTCGCAAACATCGGCCGGATCCATTTTTCGATACCCTTGGTATGGATGTTTACCCAGTAGTCGGCCCAGTCGATGTCTTCGGGGTTCCATTGCAGGCGTTCGCGGTCGGCGGGGTTCAGCATGTCGTAGACCTGCCGGATGTTGCCGGTTTCGAAAATGAAACTGTCGTGGACCATGAACGGCAGGAACATATCCAGCGTTTGTTCCTGCTGGCGAATCTGCCGCCGCGTGATCCGCAGGTTCTTCAGATAGGGATCCATCGTCTTCTTGCCCAGGATCACTTTCAGGAAGGTGAACGTGGCCTGAAGCAGGTCGAGGCCCCATCGCATACGTTGCCTCCGGACTTCCAGTTGTTCCACGCTCACGACCTTGGTTTCGACGTAGGCCTTCCATAAGTTGGCCAGCTTGTTCCCGTCCTTCTTGTGCTTGTGCCGGTATCGGGAATCCATTCCCAGAAAGCCCACCAAGCGCGGCAGCATCACGGGGTTGTCGGCCGCGGTCGCCAGGTGATAGACCGGTTTGTGCCGATCCGCCAGCATGGCGGCCGCAGCGATCAGGATGCCGGACGCAATGAGGTCGACTGGAATGATCTCGAGCGGACCGTCCTTGCGAACCGGCCAGCTCTTGACGCCATCGCCTCCCATCAATACGAGCGGGGCGGAGGTGGTCATCCCTTCGTTCCATCCCGGAAACGGAAACTCGCGGGCCGATTCGACGATCGCGGGCCGAACGATCGAGAACTTCAGGCCCGGCGTCCTGGCGAGGAGTTGCTCGCCCATGCTCTTGGTATAGGTATAGGTGTTGGTCCAGCCCCAGCGGTCGGCCCGTTCGATCCCGCCCCGGCGCAATGCTTCCTTGTCCCTCGTCGAGTCGATGAACTCTTCGCACCAGCGGATTTCGTCTTCGACATCGAATTTCGGATCGTCGCCGCCGGTGCGTTCGGGGTAATAACCGTCGATCGGAGAATCCTCGGGAATACGTCCGCTTTTCTTGCCCGCCACGTACGCGGTGGAGATGTGGACCAGCCGCGTATCGAGGACCTGCACCAATTCGATCAGGTTCCGGACGCCGTAAACGTTCGTGGTCAGCGAGTCGTTGAGCGGCGGCGTGAACTCCACCAGGCCCGCCGTGTTGATCACGACATCGATCTTGCCCGTCAGTTCGGAGAGCTGTTCGGCCGAAAGGCCGCACATCGGGCTGCTGAGGTCTCCTTCGACAATCGTCGTTCGTTCGAGGATGGCATCCATGCCGAAACGTTCGACGACGGCCTGAAGCGGCGGCGACGGCAATATTTCGGAACGGAAGCGTTCCGGGCCCGAAACGTTCTTCCTGGGCCGAATCTGGATCACCAGGTGTTTGAGTTCGGGAAACCGGTCCAGCACCATCGCCAACAACACCTTGCCGACGAATCCAGTGGCGCCGAGCAGGAACATCGTCCGGCTGTTGAACAGGTCGATTGTCGAAATCTCACCCGTGCCGCCTCGATCATGCCGCGGTTCGGGGCCGTATTCGCCGGTGACGGGATTGAAATACCAGTTTGTCAGCGTGCTCATGGAAGCGGTCGCGTCAGGTACGGTTCGATCGCGTCAAGCACCGTTTCGGCGATGATCGTGTATCCCTCGCCGGTGGGATGCGTGCCGTCGGATTGCATGTAGCGGACCGAATCGGCCAGTGTCGCCCCGGGTGTGTCGAGTGCCTCAAGGTCGACCAGACCTTCCAGAAAGAAGGGGATCAATTCGATCTCGTGCTCCTCGGCCAGGTCGATGTACATGTTCTCGAATGCCTGGATGTAATCCGGACCGTAGTTCCGCGGCAATGTCAGGCCCGCCAGCACCACCGTAGAGCCGATTTCGCTGAACGCCGCGATCAATGTCGCGAGGTTCTCCGTGGCGACTTCGATCGGGGTGCCCCGGAGTCCATCGTTGCCGCCGAACTCCAGAATGACCACTTCGGGTTCGAGTTCAAGCGCACCCGGAAGGCGCGCGACAGCGCCGCTGGTGGTTTCGCCGTCGAAGCCCATATTCACCACCTGGTGCGAATACCCCAGCGCATCCAGCCGGTCCTGAAGCTGCGATGGATAGGACAACTCGCGGTCGACTTCGTAGCCGTTGGTAAGACTGTCGCCGAATGCCAGGATCACGGGCCGGTTCGGATCGATCACCGCGGCCGGCGCGGACAAACCATCCGGTGCATCACGCCCGGAAGGCACCGGCGCCGGATCCGAGGCACAGGAAGTCAATACACATAGGCTGACGGTGAGAGAGAGCGCGGGGTTTCCAGACCACATTTCCGATAGTGTACGACATTTGAGGCGTTTGGGCGGGTGTTGGCGACGGACTGCTCACGGCAAATTTGTTCTCAGAAGGAGCATGATGTGGGGGATGAATTTCGAGTCATTTTCAAGTAGTCGAAGACGCGGCGGGTATTGAACGAGAGTTGGCGCATGGATTGGGCGATCGATTGAGCGGGTTTTTGAAAGGATTTGAGAATACCGACGGCAAAGCGTCGGAGGCGGGTGATGTTTTCCGGGCCGAAGCCGGTGCGGATTCGACTGCGGTCCTCATCGTAATTCCAGTCGATGATGTAATGGACGCTTTCGATACTCCAATGACCGCGATTGATGGCCAGCAAGCGTTCGGGGGAGGTTTCGCCGGGTGAGCGGCTCGTGATGCCCAGCGCGGTTTCACAGGTGAGGGCGCCGGATTTTTTGTCGATGGATTCGCGCTCGATCCGAAAGACCTGCGCCAGGTGGGGAAAGTCGAGGTAGTGGTTGAGTTCGGCGCTACACCAAATGCGCCGGGTTTCGATGCGGCCATGATCGGGCGGGGTGACCTCGACAAAGTCGGGTTGTCCGCGGGTTTGGAACTGCAATGCGATATCGCGTTCCAACGTCGGTTGGTTGCCTTTGACCGTGAAATGATAGTGCGCTCCCCGCTCAACCGAATAACGCGCGATCGCGCGTTGGGTCAGCAGGGCGTCGCCGGTGATGTCCTTGCCGGCGATGTCGCAGGTTTCAAGCAAGGGAACGGCCATGCCGATTTCGTTCGTGCGCTTGTGCTCCTCGCCGCCGGCTACAGGGAGGGTTCCCACTTTTTTTGGGTGTAGCAGCGTTTCGACCGATGCCCGACCACGCTCATGATGTGGGTCTGACGCCCGTCCGAGTCGAGGGCGTTCTTCATCGTCTTGCCATCCATGGCCAGCGCATCGTCCGGGGCGCCCCAGGCCCGATTCCACGCATTGAGCGCCCGGTCCAGCGCCCCCGGTTCAATCCGGATCAGGCAATCCCGAATCACAAACTCGCTGGGAACCACATAGCGGCCGTTCTCCCGCCGACAGCCAAAACGTTCGCGGGCTTTCTGCCCCAGGGCATCGGCCCAATCCGAGATGGCTTTATAGCCGTGCATGCCGCACAGCGTCGCGCCCGCCGCGATGCCCCGCACGACCGACAAGGGATGGCGCCGTCCCTGAGAGCGGCGCGGATCGGGAATGGTCCTGAAACACTCGGGGAGTTGTCGCATCTGTGCGGCATTGAGCATGATCTTGGGGGCTCCTGTGAGTTGAAGATGTTCCCGGCCAGGGTGGGTCAGTTGCCTGCGCGCATCACGGCGCAGGGGACGCACAAAGACAAGTTTCGGGGCATCGGCTTCGGCGCTGTAGCCGTCCCGGGTGCGCCGGTATCCCCGCGTCCGTCCCAGTTCCAACCAGTTCGACGCGCGATACACGCCGCCATGGAAGCGCCGGGGATCGACAAACGTTTCCAGCAGCAGCAACCCATGACCGAACCGTTGGCGCCAATCCGGGGCGGCCCGCCGCTCGAGCCGGGACAATACTCGCGACCCCACATTCGGCCGATTCCAGCCCGGCAGAATCAAAAAGCGGCTGTTGTTGGCGATCAGTTTCAGCCGCCCATACTGCGAGCGGAAGTCCCAGCCGATCCATCGATCCCGAACCCCGCACTTCAGCGCCGCCGCCGACAGGCTCAGTTGCGCCACCCACTGCCCGCGCCATGTCGCCACGTACCAGACCGTCTCCCCGATCTTCGCCAGCGCGCCCAGATAATGATGACGCCTCATCTGCTCCCGATACTGCGCTTCCTCGCTTCGCTCCACTGGCCGGACCTCGATCTCCGACAATTCCTGGCTGGTCAATTCCGTCCACTCCATTCAGCGTGTTATACCGGAAACTCCCCGCGATGTCCAGCTTTCCCGGTTAAACTACTGAATTCGCCGTAGTTCACTGAAAGGACAAAATCACCGTGGGGAGGGCGAGGATGTGGACGTGGCGGCGCCGATGGTCCGGGAAACCCAGGCGCGGTATCCCGATCTGCGGGCGTGCAGCTTCGACCGGGGCTTTCACAGTCCTGAAAACCGGATCCATCTCGACGCGCTCCTCGACCTCAACGCGCTGCCGGGAAAGGGGTATCGGTCCCGAGTCGACCGGGAACGCGAAGCGGAGGAATCCTTCGCCGCCGCGCGGCGCGCGCATCCTGCGATTGAATCGGCCATCAATGGATTGGAGCATCGAGGGCTCAACCGTGTCCGCACTCACGGCGCCGACGGCTTCGCCCGCGCCGTCGCCCTGTCGGTACTGGCCGCCAACCTGCATCGCATCGGATCGATCCTGCAGAAGCGCCAGCGCAAACGACCACGCGTCGCCTGACCCACCGGTCCTCCCGGAACATGCCCGATTCGGGGCCGTCGCAAGACGGCAAGCCGCCCCATGCCCGGACGCCCGAATTTTGGGCCGATTTCTTGCCGATCACTCCCCACGAGTCGTCAACCGCTCCCGTTGCGGTTCGATTTATAGTGAATGAACGTCGCTCGTTCCCCCGTCGCTCCCGAATCGACATCCGCGAGAGGGGTTTTCTGGCGGACACTAACTAAGTTGTTCAGACCAAATTCAAAGAGTGATGTCATGCGCACCTTCAACATGCACGAAGCCAAGACCCATCTTTCGCGTCTCGTCGAGGCCGCCGCCAATGGCGAACCGTTCATTATCGCGCGTGCGGGCAAGCCCGTCGTCAAGGTCGTCGCCGTGGATGCGCCGGGTGCCGGTTCAACCCGCAGGGTCGGGTTCATGGCCGGAAAAATCTCGGTATGCGATGATTTCGACCGCATGGGTTCCGAAGAGATCGAATCCATGTTCGAAGGTGACGGTTGAAGCTCCTTCTCGACACGCATGTTCTGCTTTGGGCAGCGAGCGCATCGCGCCGGTTGCCCGACGATGCGCGCGCGCTGATAGAGGATCCGGGGAACGAGTTGGTTTTTACCGCCGCGTCGCTTTGGGAGGTAGCCATCAAGAACAGTCTGGGGCGAGAGGAGTTCAGCGTCGACCCGCGACTGCTGCGCCGGGGGTTGCTGGAGAACGGTTATGTGGAACTGCCCGTGACCGGCACCCACACCGTGGCTGTGGATCTGCTTCCGCCAATCCACATGGATCCATTCGACCGCATCCTGGTCGCACAGGCCCAGATCGAAGGGCTCACCCTTTTGACGGCGGACCAAGTCGTCATGCTGTAAACGATCACCTAAAAGTGAAGTTTTTTGAACACGCGCCGGTTTGAAGGCCGTCATCATCGCCGAAGCGAAGCGGAGGCTTTGATAAGGTAGAGCAACGCGGAGAAAGGGAAAACCCCGATCGTTCGAGCGATCGGGGTTTGTTTATGGCGGCGTCAAAGGGCACGACCACAGCAATAGCAAGGTCAGAGTGTCACGACAGGCCGCCGTTGTCCACTCCCGTGCGGGGTGCGATGGTCCGGGAAGTCGTGTTGCGACAGTTGTTTTGCCGAGGGTCGGGTTGCGGGGCAGTGTTCTACATCTGCCGGTCCTGCTATCGGGGGCAGGTCTACTGCGGAGAGGGGTGGCGCCGCCGGATGAGACGGGACCAGAGGCGGCTGATTTCGATAACGTAAAAGGGACCCACCAAACGGGGCTCTGATCGAGGAAAAGGGACCCACCCCTGATAGCCTCCCCGGAAGCGTGAACTGGATGAACAGGCACGCGAGTGGGAGGCGAGGATTGATAGGGATGGATCAGTACGAGTTGATCAGAACCGCAGATCGGGTTTACAAGAAAAGCATTCGACAGATCGCCCGGGAGACCGGGCACACGCGACGGACGGTCCGGAAAGTATTGGCCGGACAGGAGCCCAGGTATCGGCGGGAGAAGGAGCCCGCCTGTCCGGTGATGGACCCGGTGGCCGGGATCGTAGATGCCTGGCTCCAGGCGGACCGGGACCAGCCGGTCAAGCAACGCCACACCGCGCACCGGGTGTGGCAACGTCTGGTGGAGGAGCATGAATTTACCGGAGCCGAGCCGACGGTACGCCGCTGGGTTCGGGAACGGAAGACACGGTTGGGCTGGAACCAGACCGGCGCTGTGGTGCCGCTGGACCCGGAACACGCCCGTGAAGCCGAGGTGGACTGGGGTACGGCCTGGGTCCGGATGAACGGTGAAGACCGTCAGGTCAAGTTGTTCTGCATGAGATCCCGGTACTCGGGCAAGGCGTTTGTGCGGGCCTATCCGTGGGAACGGCAGGAGATGTTCCTGGACGGTCACATCCGTGGGTTCGACTGGTACGGCGGGGTATTCCCGACATTGGTCTTCGATAACCTGAAAACCGCCGTGAAACAGGTTCTGCGCGGGAAGGGCCGGGTGGAACAGACGCGGTTCACCGCGTTTCGGGCGCACTACACGTTTGAAGCACGGTTCTGCAATCCGGCGCGGGGCCAGGAGAAAGGCGGTGTCGAGGGCCTGGTCGGCTTTGCACGCCGGAACTTCCTGGTGCCGGTGCCCGAGGTGGCCGACTTCGACGAGTTGAACGCGCAGTTGCTGGAACGTTGCGGCGCCGACGACCTTAGGCGGATCCGCGGCCGATCCGACGATCGCACGATCGGGGAGCGGCACGCGGTGGAGCAAGAACGCCTCTTGGCACTGCCCGGCACGCGGTTCGAGAACACGAAGGTGGTGGGAGTCCGGATCAGCCCGTATCAGACCGCCCAGGTGGATTCGAACCGGTATTCGGTGCCGACCGCCTATGTGGGACGCCGGCTCTGGGCCCATATCGGCTGTGACCGGGTGAGCTTTTACGCGGACCAGAAGAAGGTGGCCGAACATGACCGCGCCTTCGGTCATAGCGACTGGCGGATCGATCCGTTGCACTACCTGGAGTTGATCCGGCGGAAGGTGGCCTCGTTTGAGAGTGCCCGGCCGATCCGGCAGTGGCGGCCCCAGTGGCCGGCGCATTACGAAACCGCGCTGGAGCGGTTGCGGGATCGGCATGGGTACAGCCGGGGCACCCGGGAGTTCATCGGCATCCTGCAACTCCACCAGGACTGGGATCTGGATCGGGTGTCATCGGCCATCCAGGGCGCACTCGATGCCCACTGTATCGAGTTGGACGCGGTGCGGCACATTCTGATGCGGGAGGACACGCCGACTCGATCCCATGCGCCGCTCGAGTCCGGGTTGATGCCCGGTATCACCGACCTGACGATCGCTGGGGCCGATCTGGATCAATACGACCGTCTCCTGACTGGGGGTGTGCGATGACTCCGGGTCAGGAGATCGTTCTCGACGACGCACTGCGGCAACTCCGGCTCCCGGCCATGGTGCGGGAGTGGCGGGAACACGCCCGACAGGCCAAAGAGGCCGGCGAGGGGTACGTCGGCTTTCTATTGGCTCTGGCCAGCCGCGAGCTGGAACAGCGGCAAGCCAATCAGGTCCAGCGTCGACTGCGGGAGGCCCGGTTCCCACTGCTCAAGACCCTGGAGACCACGGACCTGAAGAAGTGGCCGGTGCTCGATGCGGTCCAGGTTCGCGACTATGCCGAGTGCGGCTACATTACCCGGCACGAGAACGTCGTCCTGTTGGGCAAGCACGGAACCGGTAAAACCCATGCCGCCACGGCGCTGGGCGTGGAAGCCTGCCGGAGGGGCTACCGCGTCGGGTTCACCACGGCCGCCGGACTGGTCAACACCTTGATCGAGTCGCGCGAGGAACGGCAACTGAACCGGCGCCTGGCCAAGCTGGCCCGCTTCGAGCTGCTCATCGTGGACGAAGTCGGCTATATCCCGTTCTCGGCCGAGGGGGCGCAGTTGCTGTTTCAGGTCTTCTCGGACCGCTACGAAAAGGGTTCGCTGATCGTCACATCGAACCTGCCGTTTGCACAGTGGACCCGCGTCTTCGGTGACGCCGCACTGACCGCAGCCCTGCTGGACCGGCTGACCCATCACTGCGCCATTCACCAGTTCGATTGGGAAAGTATCCGGTTTACCGACAGTCTCGGCGCCGCCAGCAAACGGAAGAACAAACCCCGGTCCGCCGGAGGATCCGCGTGAAAACCGCGGGCGCAGCGGGCTGTGGACAGTGCCGCCCCCATGGAAACCCGCTGCAAAGCCAGCGCGTTCCCACAGGGGCTTGGAAGCCTTCGGCTCCCACACTTCCCGCAGCCTCGACGGCGGAATCACTTACAAACCATTAACCCGGGGGTGGGTCCCTTTTACTCGATCGGGGTGGGTCCTTTTTACGTTGTCAAAGCGACACGCCGGCGCCGATAATGTAAAATAGCCCGTGGCCAACTGCTCCAGTGCCACCCCTGACGTAGGGAGAGTTTCCGTTCCTGTAATCCCCGAAATCATAAACACCCGTAACGGAGAAACTTTTTTGGTTCCACCATGGGTCGAACCTATTGCGAAACTCCGGCTCGACGCCCAAGCGCGGCCACACTCGAAAGCGAGTCGATGCGCCGACTTCCCACGCGTTCTGCGTCCCGGCCAGTGTGTATCCGGCAAGAACCTTCACTTCATGCGCGGGCGGTTCCGCCTGCACCGGTTGCGCCATTCCATTGGCGCCAAACAGCCAAGCGATCCGCAGGAACCCGGCGCCCCACCTTGTCGGAGCCAGTATCGCGGTCATTACGGTCCTCCAGAACGTGAAGCTGGGTGCTGGCATTCAGTCGAATACGTATGCGAGACGGACGCCCTTATCGCCGCCCGCGACGACAGGCGAAATGTGAAACGACGTGAACACGGTGTCTTCGTAAATCGTCTCTTGCCGCGGATAGGCCCATCCGAACAATGCCCCCGTAATGGCGCCTGCGCCGCTGAAGGTGAGCGTGTAGCCGATCGCGGCCAAATTTGCCTCAAGTTGGTCGCCACTCTGCATTTGAGCCACGCCAACGATAGCTCCCACGCCCGCGCCCGCGAGGAACCCCCGTATTCAGCCAGTGCCGGAACCGTCCCTTCAGGACCCCACGCCCGCGCCCGCGAGGAACCCCCACTTGGCGCCGCGGCCAGCGTAGTGGCCGGCTCGCATCCGTACTCGCCGTATATCGGATCGCAGGATGGGAATGGTCCGGTCGTCCACTCGAAGAAACAGTTCATCGGCAGTCGCCCGCTGAAACTCGCCGGTGATCCGGACCTGTGTTGCCCGTTCGACATCAATCCGTGAATTTAGCGGCACGCGTTCGACGATGCTCCATTGGCCCTCTTGTGCGATGGCCTCAGACGGCGTACTGCCGATCACAAGCCCGAGAGCGACAACCGAGAAAAGTAGTAACTGTTTCGCTTGCATGTCTTTCCTCCTTCGCGCTAATCGCACTGGTAGCCATCGTCGCCTGACCAGTATCGCGCCTGTCTGCATTCGCCGTTCGTGTCCATGAACTCGGCGGATTTCACCTGGAAGGCGGCGTCTGCCGAGACGCCGGTCGACGGGTGGGTCGAACTCGCCGGCGTTCGCCATCTGGTCATGCGCTTGTTTTAAGGCAAGTCAGGGGTTTTCGTAGACGATGTCGCGATCTGGAATGAATACTCCGATCAATGCCCCTATCATGGCGCCGAGTCCAGCCGGTACGAGGGTCCAGGCTGTAATAAATTGGGCTCCAGTATCTTCACCAGGATGCCTCGCTGCCGAGATTGCTCCCGTGACGCCGCCTGCCGCTGCTCCCCACAACGCTCCCCAGTCTCCCTGGTGACCGTTCCGCACCGCCACTTGTTGAACCGACGGCGGGGCAAGGGCGATTCGGTCCCCATCTTCTGTTCGCAGGACCAACTCTTGAGGCGTCACCGAGATGAAATCTCCCCGGATACGTTCCCCGGTTTGTAGCGTCACTTCGAGCGGTATGTTTCTCTCTAGCGCCATTACGGCCGCCCAGGGGTCGAATTCGTCCGTTGTTCCTTGTCGCGACGGATTTTCCGCATACCCCCGACTCTCCGTGGAGGTCCCGCGCCATCGGCCCGATGCGCACCCTCCCGAAGTCAAGACGACGATAAGGGTTACGGCCACCGATACGGTCAGTGGACTCTTTGCCTTCCAAATGCCTCGTGCCCGCATCAGCGGCCTCCCCCGTGTTTTCTTTCAAGACGCTCTGTTCGGCCTTACGGGATCCGCAGTATTAGCGTAACCGGTGCGTTGACGCCTACTGTTGCTACTCCCCGGTTTGCGGGACCCGCGCGCTTGACGACGTGTGCCGAGACCTGACCCAAAGGGACGCCTCGAAACTCGGCAACACCATCGGCAGAGGTTAGAATGTACTGTTGCGTTCGGCTTCGGTAGGCAAGAGAGTTATCTCTCGCTGGGAATGCGTCGCCGCCTCCGCGTGCAACCAGTCGGACACGCTCGCCCGCGACAGGCTGACCAGTCCCATCGATCACGCTCACGCGAACGGTTTGACCTTCCCGAGTCAACGGAATGCTCAGGTCCGTCAACCCTTGTTCGAACGCCATAAATGACCCAGACGTTTGCGGTGGACGATCGTTGCTATACGCCAGAATACTGAACGCCCGATCTCGCACGACGAGGGGAATGCTGAAATTGCCCGTCTGGTCAGTGGCTATTGCGCCCATCTCTTGTTCGTAGAGAAAAGCTCGCGCGTCATCGTATTCTACGACGACCCACGCGTCTGCGACTCCTTGGCCACCACTATTGACAACTTGGCCGGACACCGGGACTGCGGGTGAAAGCGAAAAGTCGACCGGAACGGCCGTATCCAGACCTGCGGCCCGCTGTTCCGAAGATACGTACCCGTTCGATTTCGCCACAACACTCAAGAGGACGCCCTCGTTGATGGAAAGTGTATATTGCCCATCTGTTTCGGCGCGTTCTGTGACGAAGCCGATCCGTCCGTCGTGATCGACGACGGCAGTTGCGTCTCCTTGCAATGGTGTGCCTGCTTCGCTCCTGATGTGTCCTTGAACGACACGCCCCTGAGCTGTCGCCAGTGAGGGCACAGTCAATCCCCAAAGTGCGATTAGAAATAATATTCTTTGCATGACATCTCCTCCCGATCAGTCGCAATCGTAAATTTCAGGTTGTTCCAATCGCAGGTTCTCGCACACGCTGTTATTCTCATAAAAGTATCCCGATGCATACGCGATGACGAACTGCGAATACACGATGGCGGGAGACGAGGGATCTTCGTAGTACGTCGGATTCTCCCAGCTGCTCCAGGCCTCACCGCATCCCCACGGATCGCAGGATGGCGTGGATGTTGACATGGGAGAAGGGAAATATACGCTTTGAACCAACTCATCGTCGTCATTCAAATCGAGCTCGTATAGCGACATGTCGTTTCCCCAAGTGCTCGTCCCGGCAGCATCGAGACAACCGCCGCTATCGCACACGCCGTCGTCGTCTGAATCGGACGGGCAGTCCACGTTAAGCTGATAGTAGATCGTCCCGACGTAGTTCTCGTCTTCAAGTGGTCTCCTGTTCATCATCGTTTACGTTGTACAACGTGCTATTCGGTGGCGCCCATTGTTGAAAAAAGGTGCAGCTGTTCCATTCATACCAGTCATCTGTGCAGTGTTCTTCGGTGTTGCCGAAATTGTCCGTCGCCCAGTGGTCATGGCACCAGCCTTGAAACTGATTTCCGTCTTCCTTATGTCCAAAATTCGACGTCGCTCCCCAATTGCCGAACGGCATACTATGCGGCGGAAATTCCCCTGGACATTCTTCCTTTGTTGGACCGTAGACATATCGATTCTGGTTGAATCCTGCAACGGCTACAGAGCATTGTTGAGCGTGCAGATCTTGCATTCCGAGCACGGTCAGGATCAGAAGTAAAACCCACCATCTTTTATTCATTGCTGTCTCCTATTGTCATTTGTAGCTTCTGTTTCAGTGGCGCGACGCATCTCCTCATCCAATACGCGCCGCAGTTCCTCGGGGGGGATCACCCCCCGGATCAGGCGGCCGTTAACAAGCAAAGTGGGTGTTCCAGTGGCGCGCAGCTCGGCTGACTCCGCCATATCGGCCCGCACTGCGTCGCGGGATTCCGCGCCGGACAAACAGACATCGAACCGTTTCATGTCGAGGCCCAGAGCTTCGGCAGATTCGTTAAGCGCATCCAGCGAAAGATCCGGGCTGCGATCGAAGAGCCGGTCATGGTAAGTCCAGAACCTCTGTTGCCGATCCGCGCAGACCGCGGCCTGCGCCGCCTTGAAAGCATGCGGATGATTCTGCAAGGGGAGGTGTTTATAGACCAATCGCACTTCATCGGTGTAATCGGCCAACACCGCGGTCAAGGTCTTGTGCATTTGTCGGCAGTACGGGCACTGGAAATCGGCGAATTCAACGATAGTGACGCGGGCTTCCGGATTTCCGCGAGATGGGCCACTATCGCTCACCGGAAGACGCAGGGGCTCGGGGGCCGTCAGGTAGATATCGAGTGATGCGCCCGCCATCAATTCGGCAAAATATTCGTGGAGGGCAACCTGTTGTTTCTGTCCTTTCAAACTCAGACGGAGATATTCAATCTGTCCGGGTATGCCTCCGAAGGATGCTCCCGCCGCACCGCGGGCTATCGCCTCGTCAATTTCGTCCTCTGAAACGGTCACATCGTGGACAACGGCTTGCTGTAGTTCGTCAATTGTGAATCCCCGCCGCGCGGCCTCCGCATCGATCAATTTTTGAGCAACGAGGTTATCGAGGGCATTGCGCCGTAATTCATATTCAGCTTGCCTCAGTTCGTGGAGTTGCATTGTGATTTGCTCCTCCAGTTCGGACGCATAAATCTCTTCCCCATTCAGCCGGGCGATGACCTTGTCTTCGCCGGTTGCTTGAACGGGCGATGCCGAAAGCATCCCGAACAGGCTTGCCCAAACCGCGGCGAGCAGCGAAACACCCTTCACGTGAACCTCCAAATACCTGAAGTCACGGCGCGCGCCGCGGAGACTTCCGATCCAAATACTCCGAGCGTGTTCTTGAAGTTGGAGTCCCATTACTTCCTCCCCTTGCGAAACATTGGGATCGTCCCTTTCCCCGGTCTGGCCGGTATGTTCCCCTCTACCCAGTACAACGTTTGAAATCGTTACCGGTCACAATCTGTCTTTGCGGGATAAAAAAAGACCGCCGATTTTCGGCGTTCGGCGGCGACTGGAGGGATTCTCTTTTGAGTCGGAGGGGCCGCCGGTTGTGGGGGCCTGACCCGTCGTCTTGAAATCTCTATGGGGTTCGAGTGCGCGCGTCGATGCGCCGTTGGAGCATTCGAACCGCTCGATTCAGCCGAGTCGTGACATTCGAGTTGGAGACGTGGAGGCGTTGCGCCGTCTGCCGCGTGGAAAGACCCTCGTACAGACGCAACTCGACCACTTGACGGTAGGTGTCCGGGAGAAGCGAAACTATCTCCTTCAGCAGGCCAAGAAGCTGTGTTTCCTGGGCGAGAGTTTCGGGAGTTCGGCCTGGATCCTCCACTTCGAAGAAGGGAACTTCGCGGTGCCGAAAGCGCTGGCGGCGAACATCTTTGGCGGTGTTGGAGACGATCCTGCTCACCCAGGGGCAAGCCTTTGGACCATCGAAGCAGGCATGGTTGACAGCCTGCATGATTTTGATCCAACTGACCTGGAGGGCGTCTTCAGCGAGGCTGTCGTCCCCCGAAATCCGCTTGGCGAGGGGAAAGAAGCGTTGGGAACAGCACTTGATCCATCTTTCTTTGTCCCCATCCAGCAGGGGACATTCCCCAGCGATTCGTTTGAGATCGGGGCGGGGCAGAATGCGCAAAATTCGATTTCTATTTTCCTTCACAACTTACCATGGCAGGGGCCTTTCCGGTTCTGATTCCGGTCTTGAATCGTCTTGATTTCGTGTTTTTCGCAAGGTGCACGGGAACCACTATAGGGACTGGAATACGACCGGACGTAACCTTTACGTAATATCTTCCTTGGCGGAAACATTGCGCGGCCAAATCGCTACCCTCGCCGTAGATGGACTTCGCCATGTCGAAGAGATGCTGCTTGACATGGAAGCGGTCGACGATCTGGATTGCGTCTGGGCGCTCCAGGCGGCGACCGGTTTGACCTCGCGCGTGCGGGCCGACCCATCGGGCGGCTTGCCGGCTGTAGCCGCGCATTAGAAACCGCGGTTTTTTTCAGTCAGTCGAATACGAATGCGAGACGTATGCCCCTCTCGCCGCCCGTGACGACAGGCGAAATGTGAAACGACGTGGACACGGCGTCTTCGTAGATCGTCTCTTGCTGCGGATAGGCCCATCCGAGCAATGCTCCTGTAAGGGCGCCCACGCCGCCGAAGGTGAGCGTATAGCCGATGGCGGCCAGATTGGCCTCAACCTGGTCGCTGTTGGGATTCAACTGAGCCAAACCAACGATAGCGCCCACGCCCGCGCCCGAGAGAAACCCCCACTTGGCGCCGCTGCCGGCGTAGTGGCCGACTCTCATTTGTAGTCGCCGTATATCGGATCGCGGGATGGGAATGGTCCCCTCCTCCACATCAAGAAACAGTTGATCGGTGGTCGCCCGTTGAAACTCGCCGCTGATTCGGACCTGGTCGGTCCGCTCGATCTCCAGCCGCGTGGCCAGGGGCAGTTCTTCGACGATGCCCCATTGGCCCTCCTGGGCCCTGGCCATGAGCACAACAACACCGGCAAGGGCCACGGCGGCGAATAATGAACGGCTATGCATGGTCAACTCCTTCATTGACAAAGCGTCATTGCGTCAGAACCCGTATCCGAACCCGACGATTACCGCAGGCACGTAAGAACCATCCAATGTGATGTCCGATTGAAATTCTGAAGAGAAGAAAACCCTTCTTGACACGGGAACTCGAACGCCCAAACCGATCCGGTAAGCCGGTATCAGGTCATTATCGAAAAACGATCCGATGCCACCCCTGACGTAGGAAGTGGTTCCGTTCCTGTAATCCCCGAAATCGTAAACACCTGTGACGAAGAAACTTGTCACTCTGTCAGACCTCTTGACGCCCGCGCGATCAGTGTAGGGCGCATAGTAATAGGCAAATTCCGACTCAACGCTCAAGCGTCTCCACGCTCGCAAGCGGATCGACGTTCCGAGGTCCCATGCATTGCCCCTACCCCGTACGTATCCGGTATGAACTGTCACCTCATGCGCGGCGTTTTCCGGTTGTGACTGTTGCGCTGCTCCATCGGCGGCAAACAGCCAAGCGATCAGCAGGAACCCGGCCCCCCACCTTATCAGAGCAAGTAGTGCGGTCATGGCAGCGGCCCTCCAGGCTCAGGACGGTTCGCGCCACCGCCCGAACCGGTGTCAGTCAGTCGAATACGAATGCGAGACGGACGCCCCGCTCGCCGCCCGTGACAATAGGCGAAACGTGAAACGACGTGAACAAGGCGTCTTCGTAGATCGTCTCTTGCCGCGGATAGGCCCATCCGAGCAACGCTCCTGTAAGGGCGCCGACGCCGCCGAGGCCGCCGCTCAACACCAGAGTGAAGGGAACCCAACCGTCGCTGCTATCGTGCGCCGATACCACCCCGGCGATGGCACCGATGCCCGCGCCCGAGAGAACCCCCCACTTGGCGCCGCTGCCGGCGTAGTGGCCGGCTCTCATTTCGACTCGCCGTATATCGGATCGCGGGATGGGAATGGTCCGGTCGTCCACGCCAAGAAACAGTTGATCGGCGGTCGCTCGTTGAAACTCGCCACCGATCCGGACCTGGTCGGTCCGCTCGATCTCCAGCCGCGTGGCCAGGGGCAGTTCTTCGACGATGCCCCATTGGCCCTCTTGGGCGCTGGCCATGGGTGCCACAACACCGGCAAGGGCCACGGCGGCGAATAATGAAAGGCTATACATGGCCAACTCCCTCATTGCAGATGCCTGTATTGTGGTCATTACGGGCCTCCGCCAGGACCGGGTGCGCCAGGATCCGGATCGGTCGTTCCGGCGCCGGTCCCTCCAACCGGTCCCGTCTGGGAAGAAGTGATCAAAAAGTCGCCGAGGTCTATCTTTCCCGTGCCACCCCCTGTGTTGCCGACCGCCCCGGAAAAAAACACGCTTTGAACCTGAGGTGTGTGACCCGGCTTCCGAACGATGACTTTGTAGCTTCCCTCGATCAGGCCATCGAACTCGAACCCCCCGGTTGATGACTCGACGGTTCTCCGCGCCAAAACCCCCTGTCCCGGCGGCAAAGCGTGTCCCGAAGTGCCTACGGAACCTAACGAGCCCAGGGCCCGCCCGCCGGTGGGCCGGACGGTGACAAGCGCATCGGTGATGGTCAGGCCCGAGTCATCGACAACCCGTCCCTTGACACCAAAGCTGAGGTCCATTCTGACCGCTACCGAGGGGTAGGCCTGGGTCCCAACGTTGAACTCAACCGTACGCGTCGCTGCGTAACCCACCGCCACGGCCTCCAGTGCAATTCTCGAATTCGGCTTCACATGCGACAGAGTGAACCGCCCTTCGTCATCGCTCGTGGTGACTTCCCGATCGAAGACAACTCGTCGCACGACGCCCGGATAAACGGCAATGATTTTGGCGCCGGAAATGGACTGTCCGGAAGCGGTGGTTACGGTCCCGGAAACCGATATCGGCTGGACCAACGCAAAGTTGATGGTGGCGTTGGCGGCGCCGTCGGAAGTTTGTGTCGCCGGGTAGTAGCCGTCGGCCTTTGCGACGATGGTTAACGGCCCGCTGCTCAATCCGGCTATCTCGTAGTGACCGTTCGAGTTTGTTCGGCGGCTCGTTGTCTTGAAGACTTGCGCTCCCTGCATCACCGTGACATCGCCCGCCAACCCTCCGCCTTGGCCGTCTCGAACATATCCGGATACCGTCACACCGTCTTGAACGGACCGTGCGATGGCCTCAGGCGACGCCCTGCCGATCACAAGCCCGAGAACGACAACCGAGAGAGATAACACGCGTCTCACTTGCATTTTTTCCTCCTTCGCGCTAATCGCATTCGAAGCCGGGGTCGCCGCCCTCGTATACCGCCTCTTCACATGCGCCGTTCGTGTCCAAGAACTCGCCGAATTCCACTTGGAAGGCGGCTTCGGCCGTAACTCCCGTCGACGGGTGGGTCGAACTCGACGGCGCCCGCCAACTCGACCGATTGCTCATGTTGCAGCCCCAGATGTCGCATGTCAGCGACAGATCTACGGGACTTGGAAAGTAGAGCGTTGTCACGAAGTCATCGCCCACGCCATGATCCAGTTCGTACAGCGACATCCAGATGTCGCCTAAGACGCGATATCCCGAGAGGCCGGAACAACCGCCGGTATCGCACTCGCCATCGCCATCGGTGTCGTAGGGACAGTTGGCGCTTCGATATATCGCCCGGCGGCCATGAGTGGCCGGCCCTGTGCTGAACCTATCTCTGAAATTCGAGTATTGTTGGTTGAAGTACGTTCCTTCGTTGTAATACTCGGAACCGAAGGGAAATCGGAAGTCGTTCGTGCAACTGTTCCACTGCCGCCAGGAGCCCTTGTCTTTCCATCCAGGAAACTGGAAGCCGTCATGTTTATCGCCGACGTTCGACGTGACGCCCCAATTACCCCATGGTGGCGTTGATGTGCATTCCGTCTGTACGGTTCCAGTGATCCATCGGTCCTGGTTCATGCCTTTCAGCCACAGCAGGCAGTCGCCTGACTGGCCATATGCCGAGACGCCGATGGACGCAAACAAGGCAATGACCAGCAAAGACAGGGTCATGTCGCGGATTGCATGGTTTTTCATAGAATTGTTCATAGTGAGTTCTCCGTTTCATCTGCGTTATTGAGTTCCTCATCCAATACGCGCCGCAGTTCCTCGGGGGGAATCACCCCTCGGATGAGTCGGCCGTTAACAAGCAAAGTGGGTGTTCCGGTGGCGCGCAGCTCGGCTGACTCCGCCATATCGGTCCTCACTGCGTCACGGGATTCCGCGCCGGACAAACAGACATCGAACAATTCCATGTCGAGCCCCAGAGCTTCGGCAGATTCGTTAAGCGCATCCAGTGAGAGGTCTGGGCTGCGGTCAAAGAGCCTGTCATGGCAAGCCCAGAACATCTGTTGCCGATCCGCGCAGACCGCGGCTTGCGCCGCCTTGAAAGCATGCGGATGGTTTTGTAAGGGGAGGTGTTTGTAGACCAATCGCACCTCATCGGTGTAATCGGCCAGCACCGCGGTCAAGGTCTCGTGCATTTGTTGGCAGTAGGGGCACTGGAAATCGGCGAATTCAACGATAGTCACCGGGGCTTCAGGATTTCCGCGAGATGGGCCACTAACGCTCACCGAAAGACGCAGGGGTTCGGGGGCCACCAAGCGGATATCGAGTGATGCGCCCGCCAGCAGCTCGGCGAGATATTCGCGGAGGGCAAGCTGTTGTTTCTGTCCTTTCAAACTCAGACTGATTTGTTCGATCTGTCCGGGTATGCCTCCGAAGGATGATCCCGGCGCCACGCGAGCCATCGCCTCGTCAATCTCGTCATCTGAAACGGTCACATCGTTGACAATGGCTTGCTGTAGTTCGTCAATCGTGAATCCCCTCCGCGCGGCTTCCGCATCAATCACTTTCTGAGCAACAAGGTTATCGAGAGCATTGCGGCGCAATTCATATTCAGCTTGCCGCAGTTCGTGGAGTTGCATTGCGATTTGCGCCTCCACTTCGGACGCATAAATCTCGTTCCCATTCAGCCGTGCGATGACCTTGTCTTCATCGGTTTCTTGAACGGGCGATGCCGAAAGCATCCCGAACAGGCTTGCCCAAACCACGGCGAGCATCGAAATACCCTTCATATGAACCTCCGAATGCCGCAAGTCACGGCGTATGCTGCAGAGAATTCCGATCCAAATACTCTGAGCTTGTTTTTGAAGTTGGAACCCCATTACTTTCTCCGCTTGCGAAACATCGGGATCATTCAGTTCCCCGGTCTGGCCGTTACATCCCCCTCTACCCAGTACAACGTTTGAAATCGTTCCCGGTCACAATCTATTTTTGCGGAGTAAAAAAGGACCGCCGATTTGCGGCGCTTGGTGGCGACTGGAGGGATTCTCTTTCAAGTCGGAGGGGCCGCCAGTTGTGGGGGCCTGGCAGGCTGTCGGACTTGAAAGCGCCCATTGAGCGTCGACGGATCGACGATAGAACCGTTGCAGAGCGATTCGGTAAAGAAGCACCGATTCGATGATTCCGAAAAGAGAAAACTCTGCGCGTCTCCGTCTGAGACGCTTCTGGTAGGGGTGCCCAGCCAAATTCATTCTGTTCCTTGAGGACCACTTTGGCCTGGATGGCACCGCACGGGGCACGGTGAATTTGTCCTTCCAGTGAACGTTTTGGGATTCAGTGGTTTAACCTGGAATGCTGGACACAGCGATGAGATTCCTGTATAACACGCTGAATGGAGTGGACGGAATTGACCAGCCAGGAATTGTCGGAGATCGAGGTCCGGCCAGTGGAGCGAAGCGAGGAAGCGCAGTATCGGGAGCAGATGAGGCGTCATCATTATCTGGGCGCGCTGGCGAAGATCGGGGAGACGGTCTGGTACGTGGCGACATGGCGCGGGCAGTGGGTGGCGCAACTGAGCCTGTCGGCGGCGGCGCTGAAGTGCGGGGTTCGGGATCGATGGATCGGCTGGGACTTCCGCTCGCAGTATGGGCGGCTGAAACTGATCGCCAACAACAGCCGCTTTTTGATTCTGCCGGGCTGGAATCGGCCGAATGTGGGGTCGCGAGTATTGTCCCGGCTCGAGCGGCGGGCCGCCCCGGATTGGCGCCAACGGTTCGGTCATGGGTTGCTGCTGCTGGAAACGTTTGTCGATCCCCGGCGCTTCCATGGCGGCGTGTATCGCGCGTCGAACTGGTTGGAACTGGGACGGACGCGGGGATACCGGCGCACCCGGGACGGCTACAGCGCCGAAGCCGATGCCCCGAAGCTTGTCTTTGTGCGTCCCCTGTGCCGTGATGCGCGCAGGCAACTGACCCACCCTGGCCGGGAACATCTTCAACTCACAGGAGCCCCCAAGATCATGCTCAATGCCGCACAGATGCGACAACTCCCCGAGTGTTTCAGGACCATTCCCGATCCGCGCCGCTCTCAGGGACGGCGCCATCCCTTGTCGGTCGTGCTGGGCATCGCGGCGGGCGCGACGCTGTGCGGCATGCACGGCTATAAAGCCATCTCGGATTGGGCCGATGCCCTGGGGCAGAAAGCCCGCGAACGTTTTGGCTGTCGGCCCGAGAACGGCCGCTATGTGGTTCCCAGCGAGTTTGTGATTCGGGATTGCCTGATCCGGATTGAACCGGGGGCGCTGGACCGGGCGCTCAATGCGTGGAATCGGGCCTGGGGCGCCCCGGACGATGCGCTGGCCATGGATGGCAAGACGATGAAGAACGCCCTCGACTCGGACGGGCGTCAGACCCACATCATGAGCGTGGTCGGGCATCGGTCGAAACGCTGCTACACCCAAAAAAAGTGGGAACCCTCCCTGTAGCCGGCGGCGAGGAGCACAAGCGCACGAACGAAATCGGCATGGCCGTTCCCTTGCTTGAAACCTGCGACATCGCCGGCAAGGACATCACCGGCGACGCCCTGCTGACCCAACGCGCGATCGCGCGTTATTTGGTTGAGCGGGGAGCGCACTATCATTTCACGGTCAAAGGCAACCAACCGACGTTGGAACGCGATATCGCATTGCAGTTCCAAACCCGCGGACAACCCGACTTTGTCGAGGTCACGCCGCCCGATCATGGCCGCATCGAAACCCGGCGCATTTGGTGCAGCGCCGCACTCAACCACTACCTCGACTTTCCCCACCTGGCGCAGGTCTTTCGGATCGAGCGCGAATCCATCGACAAAAAATCCGGCGCCCTCACCTGTGAAACCGCGCTGGGCATCACGAGCCGCTCACCCGGCGAAACCTCCCCCGAACGCTTGCTGGCCATCAATCGCGGTCATTGGAGTATCGAAAGCGTCCATTACATCATCGACTGGAATTACGATGAGGACCGCAGTCGAATCCGAACCGGCTTCGGCCCGGAAAACATCACCCGCCTCCGACGCTTTGCCGTCGGTATTCTCAAATCCTTTCAAAAACCCGCTCAATCGATCGCCCAATCCATGCGCCAACTCTCGTTCAATACCCGCCGCGTCTTCGACTACTTGAAAATGACTCGAAATTCATCCCCCACATCATGCTCCTTCTGAGAACAAATTTGCCGTGCCGCACGGGGAGTCTGCGATTGACTTCGCCCCATGCCGGTGTTAAGTATTTCGCTCGACGATTTGCGACTGTGTTTTCGACCGGAGGTCGTATGGATTGCATCTGTTCCAGAACCGCGATGCGGTGGTATCTGTGTCTTGCCCTTGCTTTGACGATCGGTGTCCCGGCGCTGGCCCAGACCAACGTCACCAGTGTCCAGCCGGGTTTCGCCATCGATTTTGCTGGAGAATGGGTCGTCCGGAACAACGAAGACCCCGGACAGCCCCCGCTTGGCGATTACCTGGGTATCCCCTTCAACGAGGCCGGCAGGCAGAGAGCCGAAGCCTCGGCCGAGTCGATATGGGGCACCGTCGAGTTCCAATGCCGGCCGCATTCGGCGCCGCACCAGTGGCGTGGTGTCGGCGGGGCCCGCATCATGAAGGAAATCGACCCGCAGACGCGCAGGCTCACGGCCTATCACGTCGAGTACTGGCGGTCCATGGCGCGTCCGATCTACCTGGACGGGCGGCCGCATCCGCCGGCCTGGGCGCCGCACAGTTGGACCGGCTTTTCGACTGGCCAATGGATCGGAAATACGCTCGCGGTCACCACCACCCATCTCAAGGACGGTTACCTCAAGCGCAGCGGTCCCCAGACCAGCGACATGTACACGATGACGGAGTACATCACGCGGCATGGCGAGTTCCTGACGATCTTCATGATCGTCGACGATCCGATTTATCTGGATGAACCCTTCGTTCAGTCGACAACCTACCGGTCGGATCCCACGGCGCAGTTGCGCCTTGAACCGTGCACGACGTCCTTTGCCGAAAACGGAGGGACGGATAGGCACTGGGTGCCGCATTATCTGCCCGGGCAAAACACGTTCCTGAACGAGTGGCTGGTCGATCAGAACTGGATACCGGAAGAGGCGGCCCGGGGCGGCGTGGACACGATCTATCCCGAGTACCGAATGGCGCTGGCCGGAACTCCCGCTTCCAACCCCATACCGGTGTCCCGGTCGGCCTTTTCCGCGGACGAGAAAGTCCTGGCCCAGAGCCCCAGGGACGGGCAGGTCCACATTCAGCCCGTACAGGGCAACGTGTACATGCTGGTCGTTGACGGGGCCAACATCGCGGTGTCGGTGGGTTCGGATGGCGTCCTGCTCGTCAACACCGGTCCGGCGCACATGGCCGACAGCCTTCTGGAGACGGTCAACGAACTGGCTACATCGGTAGCCGCGTCGCCCCGTCCCAACAACTGCATGGGGATGAACTGCACGCCGATCGGTTGGTCGAGTCCGTACGTCAACTCCATCATCGGTTCGCCCGCTCCAGCCAAACCAATCCGATACATTTTCAACACCAACGCTTCCGCGGACCTGACCGGCGGAAACCTCACGCTGGCCGAAGCCGGGTACTACCCTCGCGGCGGCGGTGGGGCGGGCGCGGTCGCGGGGATCGGGCAGAGCGCCATGGTGATCGCTCACGAAAACGTGTTGTTCGCTTTGAGCGCGCCCACGGGCGGCGAAGCGCCGACGCCAGAGGGAGCGTGGCCGACCGATACCTATTTTGACGAGTTCTACAAGCTGAGCGAGTATTTCAATGGCGAGGCCGTGATCGCCTATCACCAGCCTGCCGCGAGCGCTGACGGCGACAGCATCGTGTTTTTCCGCCGTTCGGAAGTCATTCACGCCGGCGACATTTTCTCGACCGTACATTTTCCGCGGATCGACCTCGAAAACGGCGGAACCATTCAGGGCGTGATCGACGGACTGAACAGCATCCTCGATCTGGCCGTTGCCGAGAACCGGGCCCAGGGAGGGACCTGGGTGATTCCCAGTCACGGGCGATTGTCCGACACGGCGGACGTGGCTTCGTACCGCAACATGGTGACGATGATTCGCGACCGAGTGCGATCGATGGCCAATAGCGGCATGACGCTGGCACAGGTGTTGGCTGCCCGTCCGACCATGGACTTCGACGGGCGGTACGGAGCGACCACGGGTTCATGGACGACGGATATGTTTGTCGAAGCCGTATATGAAAGCCTCGACAACTAAATTGTGCGGATAAGGTAATCGCACGGACCAAGCCGATCGCACGGACAACGCGTATCGGGTTGCGCCCGGCGACATCGAAACGCTTGTCTTTGACAGAGACTAACGCGGGGCTCACGGACTAATATATAAGTTTCGATCAGGAAAGATTCAGTCAGGCGCAGTTGCGGGAGGAAAATAGTGAAAACGCAAAAATCCAGGGTAATCCTTCTTTTTGTTGCCGTAGCGTTGCTGTCGGCGACGGCAGTTTACGCGCACCATTCTTTTGGTGCGACCTACAACAGCAACGAACAGATCACTCTCGAAGGGAAGCTGGTGCAGTTCGCGTTCCGGAATCCACACTCGTTCGTCCATGTCGAAGCTCCCGATTCGAACGGAGCGATCCAGCGGTGGGCGGTGGAGTGGAGCGGTGCCGGTGCATTGTCGGGACAGGGCGTTCAGCGGACCACGCTGCGTGCCGGCGATAACGTGATCGTGACCGGGCGGCCGTCCCGAACTCCAGGCGAGTACCGTGTGCAGATGCTGACGTTGTCTCGGCCGCTGGACGGGTTCGAATGGGGCCGGCGTCGCGGCGAAGTTATCGATTAGGAACAAATGACATACAGAACTGCGACAAACAACGCACCGTCCATCGTTGCGTTCATGCTTTTCATGCTTGCCGCGCCCGGCGTGCTCCATGCCCAGCGCGGTGGAGGGCAGCTACCGCCGGGATCGGCGCGGGACGCGGCCGTGATCGATCTGACCGGCTATTGGGTTTCGGTGATTACCGAAGACTGGAAGTTTCGCATGGTGACGCCGAACCCCGGCGAGTACCGTGGCGTTCCGCTCAACGCCGAAGGTGGCCGGGTTGCCGATACCTGGGATCCCGCAGCCGATGAGGCCGCGGGTGAGGAATGCAGGTCCTATGCGGCCCCGGCCATCATGCGCGTTCCCGGACGGCTGCACATTACCTGGGAAACCGGCGACACGCTTCGGATCGATACGGACGCCGGGACCCAGACACGCCTCTTTCAGTTCGGTACAACGCAGGCGCCGGCCGGCGAACCGAGTTGGCAGGGACACTCGGTGGCCGAGTGGCAGCGATCCGACGCCGGAGGGGGGAACCTCAGCGTTGTGACCACCGGTATACGTCCCGGATACGTAAGAAAGAACGGCGTCCCGTTCAGCGAGAACGCCGTCCTGAACGAGTTCTACGATCTGCACCAAGCGCCCAACGGGGACGAGTGGATGGTCATCACCACCGTGCTCGACGACCCCATGTATTTCAACGGCCCGTTCGTGACGAGCACGAACTTCAAGAAGCTCCCCGACGACACCGGCTGGAACCCCACGCCGTGCACGGCGAGTTGACACCAACTGCACTGTAGGGGCGGTCTATGACCGCCCGATCTTTCCTACTGTAGGTGCGGTCTATGACCGCACGATTACCGCACTTTTCAAATCGGCTTGGTAAACATGGGCTAATCCACGCCGGTCGCGGCGAACGCTTCCCGCGCGGCCGCCGTCGTCAGAAACTCAATGAATTCTGCCGATACGTCCGGGGATTCCGAACGCGCCAGAACGATCCCATCGTATACCGTGTAACTCTGCAGCTCCTCGGGCAGCCTGCCAATCAACTCGATTCCGTTCCCTTCGTAGGGCCGAATCTCCGAAAGCAGACCGAAGCCGAGTTCCGTGCCGGTTCCTTCCATCACGCGAGCCATCGTCTGGTCGCCACTGCCGGGCCGCGCGCTCTTGGGGGTTACCACTGCGCCAATGCCCAATCCGTTGAACATCCGATCGACGGCCTGTCCCGACCCCGCGGTGTTGTAGATGACGCCATCGGCATCGATAGCGGACTGGCGGAGAGCATCGACCGTCGACACGTCGGAAATTGGCCCCCCTCTGCGCACGACGATGCCGATGCCGACACGCGCCACATTGGTTTTTTCACCGGCGGCCTGGCCGTCGGCCACTGCCTGGTCGATGCTGGCCGTCGTTCCAATGATGACATCGGCGAGTTCGTCCGACGCAAACAGCCGGTTTATTGCGCCGGAACCCATGGTTTCGACGGCCACCTCGTTGCCGGTGTCGCTTGCGAACTGCTCCGCGAGTTCGTGGATTGCTTCTTCAACCGGATTGGCGCTGATCACCCGGATCTGTGCAAAGCCGGTTCCGGCGCTCATCAAGACGACGGCGCACAGAATCGGCGCCACGAAGCAGCGTTGGAGCGAAGTCTTCATCATTGGAACGGCGCATGGAAACAGCGCGGCGAAGCAGCGAGGGATCGATTTCTTTGCCATTGGTCATGCCTCCTTCGGTTATGCGGTCATGGTTCTTTCCACGGAATGTCCGTGCATCGAGCGGGGACATCCCGCCTTTGATTAGCAGGCGGCCTCTCCTGTCTGTACGAGTAGGCGGCTTCTTGTGTGTCTAAGAATTAGAACGGAAAAAGAGATCCCTGTCCCTGTTTTTTTTGAACCGGGGGCACGGGAGAGAGTTCTGTTGCCCGCATTGCATGCCTTATGTAGACTTCACGGCAGTTGGCTTTTTTGCAACCCGAGGGCCCGGGAATGATTCCAAAGACACTGTCGATGACATTCGTCCTGTCGGTTTTGACCATCGTATCGGTCGTTCCGGCCGATGCCCAGGTTCCGGATATCTCCGGAGTCTATCGATCGGGGCGCGCGAACACGCCGTGCGGCCGGGGCGACAACTTCGGGCGGAATCCCGAGTGCCTCGTCAACGCCCTTGGATTGGAGGCGCACGCACGCGCCACGCCCGAGACCGACCCGGGACTGGAATGCGTGGCCGACGGCCTTTCCCGGCAATTCACCCGGCTGCCCCGTCCGATGGAGATCATCCAGACCGACAACAAGATCATCATGCACTACGAGTACTTCGATGTCTGGCGCGAGATCCATCTGGATCGCGACACGCCGCCGGCGGGCACACCTCACACTCTGACAGGATTTTCGGTGGGACGCTGGGAGGGCGAGACCCTCCTCGTCGAGACGTCGCATGTCCTGGAGAACCTGCATACGATCGCAACCAGCGATCGGATGACTTCGGTGGAGCGCTATCGCTGGAACGGCGACCGGAGCCTGCTTCTGCTCGATGTGGAGATCACCGACCCGGTCTACTATGACGGGCCGCTCACGTTCGGTACCGCGGAATTCACGCCCAATCCCACCGACTATATCGCCCAGTTCGTATGCACGCCCCAGACGGAACTCTTCTACGGTGATATCAACGCTTTTTTTGACGAGGACGGAGAAGCACGATGACAGTGAAACAGTTATTCGCGGGTGTTGCGGCCTGTCTGTTCGTTGCCCTATCGGCCATGGCGCATCATTCCGCTTCGGCGTTCTTCGACCTGGATGCGACCGTTTCGGTGGAGGGTGTTGTCACCGGGGCTCGGCTCATCAATCCCCATTCGTATTACCGAGTGACGACCGATGAGGGCGTGGACTGGGCGTGGGAGTCGGCGGCGACCTGGACCGCGCTGGCGAAACAGGGGTGGTCGGCCGAGACGCTGCCCATCGGTACGCGCGTTCGCATGAGCGGCACGCCAGGGCTGACCGACCGGCCCATTGCCCGATTCAGCACCATCGCGGCGTTCGGCGAAACGACCGGTGGCGATGTCATGATCCTTGTAGGGCTCGACGTGTTCGGGGCCGGACGGCCCGAGTGGTTCCAGCGCGTCCGCCAACTTGGCACTCCCTGCGACAATGGCGTCACCGAATGCACCGTTGTGACTACGGACGACCTGGCAACCCTGGAAGGAGAATTCGGCAACCTCGGCGTCTGGTCCGATCTCGATGACGAATGACCGGCATGGAGTTGTGGTGAAGGACCGGCGCCCGGAAATAATCGCCAGCACCTGAATGCCATGAAACGATTGCTCGCGCTCTTCCTGATTGCCGTGTTCCCCTTGCCCCTGTCGTCCACTCAGTTGTTTCCGAATAGGGATCTGGGCGGTTACGGAGGCGTGGACGGATCGGAGTTTGTCTTTGCCCGCCTCATCTACAACGAGGGCCTTGCGGGTTTCCGGGGATTTGGACGCAGCAGTTGGAGCACCGACTGGCCCAAGGCCGACAAGCAATTCATCTTTGCCATCGACCGGCTCTCCAATGTCCGCGTCGTCCTGGACAAGGACATTGCCATCGAGATCATGGATCCCAACCTGTTCAGTTATCCGTTCATCTACGCTCTGGAAGTCGGGCGGGGAATGAGCCTGACCACGGAAGAAGCCGAGCGTTTGCGCGAATACATGCTACGCGGAGGTTTTCTCGTCATCGACGATTTCTGGGGTACCTGGCAATGGCAGAACTTCGCGGTTCAGTTGCAGAAGATTTTTCCGGACCAGGAACCCGAACAGATTCCCCTCTCGCACCCACTGTTTCACTCGTTCTTCGACATCGAAGAGATTCTGCAGGTGCCCAACGTCAACAACGGTTGCCGCGGCCGTCAAACGTACCAGCAGGATGGATATGTCCCCTACGCGCTGGCGGTCTTCGACGACAATCGGCGGCCGATGATGGTGATCAACTTCAACACCGACATCGGCGACGCCTGGGAATGGGCCGACGTCGAGTGCTATCCCAACAGGTTTGCCAATTTCGCGTTCCGGATCGGGATCAACTGGATCGTGTATTCGATGACTCACTGAGCGTGGCCAATCGATACGTTCCGCGTGCAAGGGCCGTGGCATAACCTTCTTTCCTGAGTTCCTGGTTCCCGACTCCAGCTTCGACGCGGGTCAGGCCCGTGACTCGCGCCAGTTCGCCGGGAATCGTCATCCCCGCCCCGTCGAGAAAGCAACGGGCCACCTCTCGTACAGCCGTCACGTGGTCGATTCTTGCGGCGAGTTCATCGGGAAAGCGTTCCGTGGCCAGTTCCCAGATGTAGGTGAACCGGGGTTCGTAGACGGCTTCGCTGGGAACGACCAGCATCGCGGCCTGCAATTCATCCATGGCCCGGGTGAAGGACTTGCGATCGGTGATGCCGGACTCGGCGCGCAGGTCGAGAGTGCCCATCGCCCACTCTCGCCGGAGTAGGGCCAGTATCGCCTGAGCCGGCGCGCCGAGCCGCTCTTTCTCATGCCGTGGCGGGATTCCCCAGAGCGCCTTGAAGTACGAAATCATCCCGGACGACATGAACATCGCCTGTCCCCGGCGCAGTTTGGCGTAGTACACGCGCCCGCGCCGCATCAGTTCGTCCTTCAATTGCCAGGTTCGGGAACTTTCGGGATCTTTCTGCACGTTGCGGGGCAGGACCGCATCGCGTCGCCCGCAGACCGCGATATAGAGTGACGGTCCCGCCCGGCGGGAATCGGTCATGCAACCGGCGAAGCCCACGTCTTCGATAAAGCGCTCCGCTTGCGCCGCCGTTTCGACACGCGCGGCTTCCGAGCGGCGCCAATGAACATCGCGGTACTCTTCGATCTCATCGGGCAGGGATTCGAGGGGCATGGCCGAGTCTAAACCCGCGCCGGTCGCCATGGTCAAGCCCGGTTTGACCGCGGATACCTGTTTTCATAATCGCGTATGACGAAAGTCCCACGTTCCTTGCACCGGAAACCGACGCTGCGATACCTTATGTCCTTCACCGGCACTGAATAACCCGAAGAGGTAAATCATGAACAACCGATCGACAAGCATCGCTCTCGCGGGCCTTCTAATGGGCCTTGCCTTCGTTGACGTACCGGAGGCGCCGGCGCAAACAGGCGGCGACCACACGGTGGACGCCGAGTGGGCCCAATTGCCTGAAGGAACGAACTGGGAAGGTTCGACTTCGTGGATCGAGGCCGATCGAAACGGCAATGTCGTCGTTCTGGTCCGTACGGCGCCGCATTTCCGCGTATTCACCCGCGACGGCCAGTTTGTGAGGGCGTTTGGCGAAGACGGCCTGTTTCAGGTTGCGCATAGCGTGACGATCGATACCCAGGGATTCCTTTGGGTGACGGACTCTGTCGACCATTTGGTGCACAAGTTCAGCACGGAAGGGGAACTTCTCATGACCCTCGGCACGAAAGGCGTCGCCGGCGACAACACTTCGCGCGATCGCTTCAACCAGCCGAATCACGTGGCCATAGCGCCGAACGGCGATATCTACGTGTCTGATGGTTATCAGAATTCCCGGGTGGTGCACTTCTCGGACGACGGTGAGTTTATCCGCATAATCGGGGGCGAAACAGGCTCCGAACCCGGACAGTTACAGGTACCGCACGGAGTCGCCGTGGACTCTCGGGGCCGGATCCTCGTGAACGACAGCGACAATCAGCGTGTTTCGGTCTTCGATAAGGACGGCAATTTCGTCGAGACCTGGCCGTTTCCTTCCCGCGGTGGAATTGTGGTCACCGCCGACGATACCGTCTATGTCAGCGACGTGAATGTCGGTGTCGTCAACATCGTGAAGGATGGGGAACTGATCGATTCGGTCTCGGCCGATCGGGCCCATGGCCTGGGCGTGGATATCGACGGCTCGATCTATGTCTCCGGGGCCTCACGGATGACGGTGATGAAAATCACCGAGACCAGATAGCAGTCCGGCAGAATACCCGGTTCGCGGCGTGGGACGCGCCACACTCCCACTCCCACTGTAGGTGCAGTCTATGACTGCACAAATCAAATCTGTACGGTCGCAGACCGCACCGACCGCCCCTACACTTTCGGAGTGCAGGCGCCCATACCGCCCGAACGCGCGACGATCGGCACCGTCGCGGCCAGCGCCGTCGCTCGCAGGAACTCGCGCCGGTTCGTCACCGCTTCACATTCCTTTCATTCTGGTACGTCGCCGCCCGGCGCGCCGGTGCCCGGCGAGCCCAGGAACAACTGAGACCCATCGGGCAGCGTGACGTTGCGGCCGTTGGCCGCGTTGGACCCGTCGCGGTGACGGTACCCGAAGACGACGACCTCGGTGCCGGTCGGGATCGAATCCCGAGTCATGCCGCGGCGCACCAGTGTGTTGGGGCTGCCCGCTTCGATCATCCAGCTTTCGATAACGCCGGCCTCGCGCTCGACATCGATATGAATCCACGCATGCGGATTGATCCATTCGATGCGCGTGATCGTTCCTTCGAGCGTGATCGGTTGGTTCTCATCGAATTCCGCGGAGAACGCGTGGTGGGCGCCCGCGGGCGAGGCCGAGACGAAGCAGGCCCCCGCAAACATCGCCGACAGAACGGTTCGCGTCCATTGTTTCCTATTCATTGCCATTCTCCGACGCGCGTTCGTCCGCGCGTGCCGCCGAAAGCAGGCCGCGCAAGCCGTAGTTGCCTTCGTGACAGGCAAATTCGACCAGGGGGCCCTCCTGGGGGTGCATGAAGATCTCGACAGTCCAGGGCTCGGTGAAAACCGCGGGGTCCTCGATCGTCGCGCGGTACTGGATTCGATCGGGCGCCGTGCGTGTGAAGCGTTCGACGACCCGGAAATCCTCGCTCATGACTGAATTCAGATATTGAACGCCGTAGAAGTGCCGGTTCGTCCGCTGATTGGTCGTTTCGACGACGAGCGTCTCGTCCTCCCAGTAGCCGCGGGAGTCGCCGACCCACTGCTCGACGCGTTCCGGAAAATGGGGTCGTCCATCGAGCGGAATGATGCGAACTTCGTGATTGAGTTCGGCCATGATCGTCACGTAGTCCGGTGTCTGCACGATGTAGTAGTTGTTGTTGTAGGGCTCCGGGAACATCGGCGCGGCCCCGCCCCCGAACACAATGCATCGTTCGGTCAGGTATCTGTCCTCGGGCGTATCGGCCGGACTTGCGGCGATATCGGCGAGGTTCTGCTCGTACTGACGCTCGGCCTCCGGTGTGAACGGGGGAATCCTGCCGTCAGCGGGTTCGATCACGAGCGAGGTGCGCAGCGTCGGCACGATGTTGTCGCCCCGATCGAACCAGGCGTTGTTGTAGGAACCGACCGAGCCCGGCTCCCCGATCGTGCGGTCGGCGTTGCCGGCCTCGATCCGTTCGCCCACGTAGGCGGCGGCTTCCTCGGGCGTAAAGAACTCCTTGCCGGCGAGTTCGGCCGGGCGCTGGAGCGGCGTCAACGTCGCGTTCGACCAGAGTCCCTGCAGATCGGGGTCGCCCCAACTCGTGCGCGGCGTTTGAGCCTCGGCGCCAGCCGCGGCCAGAACCACCGTCAGTGCGACTGTAGCGATCAAAACTTGCGATTTCATCGTCTTGTTCCCCTTCATGGCGTTGGCCGCCGATAGTACTCGCCGTACAGCAACTCTTCGGTGAACTCCACGCATTTGAATTCCATCAGGTGCGCATCGGACTGCGTATGCCTGTAAAGGCGGAAGCTCATCGTCCAGGGACGAGAAAACGTTTCGGGATCTTCGATCATGGCTTCGTAGTCGATCGCGTCGGGTCCCGCCAGCGTGTAACGCTCGACGACGCGCAGGGCGCTACTGGCGTGGTTTCCGGCGCGGTCCAGCCAGGCGAGACCGTTGAAACCGGTGACTTCGATGACCAGCGTATCACCGTCCCACTGCGCGTTCGACCAGCCCATCCAACTGTCGATCGGCGAAAGCCGATGGTCGCTCAGGTTGATGATTCGCGCCGCGCCCGCAAACTGATAGGCGAACAACATGTGCTCTTCGGAATGAAAGATCTGAAACGGGTAGGGCATGTAATTCGCACGCGGGATTCCCGGCATGTAGCACTTGACTTCGGGATCCTCGCTCCACCGGTTCTCGAAGTTGCTCTCCCTTTGCACCGCCGCGGCCGGCAGATAGGGAATCTCGTCTCCTTCGACGATGCCCGTGCCCGGCGGCCCGGCAAGCAGCGCGCCATATTCGGGCGGTCCCGCGGTCGCGCCGTGCGTCAGGACGTTCCAATTCGCCGTGGTCAGGGATTGCCAGACGCCGCTGAAATCCGGTTGTCCGTTGGACAGCCGCGGCACCTCCGATGGAGTTCCACAGGCCGCCGTCAGCGTCAGTACGGCACCGAGCACAAACAGGATTCGCCATCGTCGCATCGCGGTCTCCTCTTGGTTATTCGTTCGCGGGCTCGATGCGCAGTATCGAGCCGTTGGGTGTCAGCCGGGCACTGCCCGGGCCAGACTGGAGGTCACGCTCAACGGCAAGGTAGATGTAACCGTCGGGCCCTTGGCGCACGTCGCGTACGCGTGCATCCAGTGGGATGAGCATGGATTCCCGCCGCTCGGTCTGCGGCGGCGGTTGATCGAAGGCCACCCGTTGCAGTTGCTGTCCGCTCAGGCCGCCGATGAAGTAGTGCCCGAGCCACAACGGAAAACGGTCGCCGTCATAGATCATGAGGCTGGACGGGCTGATCGCCGGGGCCCAGAACATCACCGGCATTTCGATGCCGGGTCTCCACCAGGGCTGCTCGGAGGCGAGGCTCGAGTTGTAGATCTTGCCCAGCGAGACCAGGGGCCAGCCGTAGTTTCCTCCGGGAATCAGCCGATTGAGCTCGTCGCCGGCCATCGGACCGATTTCGGTCGCCCAAGGCTCGCCGGTTTCAGGATGCCAGGCCAGTCCCTGTGCGTTGCGATGACCATAGCTGAAGATCTCGGGCTTGGCGTCGCCGCGCCCGAAGAACGGATTGTCTTCAGGCGCACTGCCGTCGTCTCGCAACCGCAGCACCTTGCCGACGTGGTTATCGAGGCCCTGCGCGAGCATGCGGTAGCTTGCGTCGTCGGTCGTGTTGCCCGCGTCCCGGTCGCCGACGGTCAAATAGAGCATGCCGTCGGGCCCGAACTCGGCGCGCCCGGCTGTTGCGCCGCTGCCCCAGGCGTCGGCCACGAACACGTCCTCGACTGCCGAAAGCGCCGCGCCGTCAAAGTGTGCGCGGGCGAGCGCGACGGTGGTGCCGTCGTCTCCCTGCTTGATGTAGGACAGATACAGCAGCCGGTTTTCCTGGAACTCCGGATGCAGAACGACCGAGCGCACGCTTTCAGAGCGTAACGAGTCGTCGGGCCAGCCGGCGATTGGTGAGGGATCGAGCACGCCGCCGCGAACGATACGCAAGCGGCCCGGCAACTCGGTCACGAGCATGTCGTTGCCGCCGGGAAGGAACGTCAGGTGCCAGGGCCGCACAAGCCCGTGTGCGACGGTGACGACGCGAATGCGCACGAGTTCGACCGGGGGGCATCCGCCGTGCAACCCGCCGTTTGGCGAGCACAGTCCGGGCGTGTGCGTGTCGAATACCCATGTCGCCGTGTCGTTCTGAGCGTGGCCCGAGGGCGCGGCGAGCATGAGGGCGGCCGCCAGCACAGCCGACCGGTACTTGTGCATTCTCACCTCCGTTCGAATCGCCATGAGGATTCGACGATAGGCGTAGGGTTTGACCCCCGTCAAGTCGTTTTGGAACTCGCAGCGGTGTCGCCGGTCGACAGGTCGAATCGGCGTTGACACGCGCGCCGAAAGCCGATAACCCGGCCGAGAGCGAAAGCACGCCCACACCGGCCCGACGGCACCCCGGGGCGATGCCTAGCGGCGGGCGTACAGGAGCAGTTCCCTCCCGTCCGGCGTCGTGATCCGTTCAAGGCGCAGAATCCTGGACCCGTCGGTGAAGCGGTATCCGAAGCCCGTGATGACGTCTCCCGCCGTCAGTGTGTTCGGATCCCAACCGTTCGCCGACATCCGGTTGAGGCTCGGGCCCCCCACTTCCCACTCCTCGATCCTGCCGTCCTCGGTCTCGACATCGAGCGTGATCATCACGTGAGGATTGCTCCACCTGTATGCCGCCACCGTGCCTTCGACGGTGACTTCGGTCGAACGATTGACGGGCCATCGATGATGAGCGGACAACGAGCCAACGGCGACGAGGATTCCGATCGCTCCGAGTGCGAGCGCCTGCAGTTTGGTCATCATGCCACCTCCGGCCCAAGTCTACTCGAACTCCCGCAAGCCGTCAGCAATCGCGACACCGCGTGTTCGATGCACCGGCGCCATCCCAGGCTGGACTTCAATCGACGGTCGGTACCAAACGCCGAAAAATGCTCTGGCTATCGGACCTGTTTATAGACTACATTTGGTCCGAACAAGGGGATGACCCGTGAAACTTTCCAACCAGATCAAGCCGATCAGTTACGTCAAGGCTCACGCTGCCGAAATCTGCCGCACGCTCGGAGAGCGGAAGGAACCCTTGATCATTACCCAGAACGGCGAGGCCAAGGTGGTGATGCAGGATATCGACAGCTATGAGGACACGCAGGAGACGGTCGCCCTGCTCAAGATTCTCGCGCTGGGAAGCCGGCAGGTTGAAGCGGGGCAGGTTCAACCCGCCGCCGATGTCATCGCGCGGCTCCGGCAACGGCGGACGGTCCGCTGACGTCTTCACTCGTCCAATTGACCGATGATGCGGCGCGCGACTTGGAGGAAATCTGCGACTACATTGACCGTCACGATTCGCCGGGTCGTGCGGATCATGTGCTGGAGCGGATCGAAAGGGCGTTCAGCCGTCTTTTCGAACATCCCCAGCGCGGGAGTTACCCGAAGGAATTGCTGGAGATTGGAATTCGGGAGTACCGCGAAGTCTTCTTCAAGCCCTACCGAATCATTTACCGGGTGACCGGGAACAACGTCTACGTGCTGGTGATTACGGATGGCCGGCGTGACATGCGGGCTTTACTGGAGCGACGCCTGCTGCAGGGGTAAGGCTCGCACAGTGCCTGTCGAGGATTGATTGTGTCCGGCTCGTCTCCGCAACCTCGGCCTCGTTGTCGACCTCCCGGGCCACCGTCGCGATTTGCGCTTCGGTGAATCGCTTTCTCGGCAGCGTCCCTGCCCGTTTGTTCACGGCATCCTGTCGCCGATTTCTTCGATTCCGAAACCGATCTGTTTTCCGGGGAGCGGTCACCGGACGGCCCCCGGCTCTACTGAAAATCACGGCTCTTTCTCATCACCGGTTCCGTGCCGATCTTGGGTTGCCAAATGGACTGGGCGACGATGTGGACGACGTTGGACTCGTTCTGAAGGGCGCCGCTGACGCCCATGAACGAGAGCGTCTTGACGGCCACCCGGAACCTTTCATAGACCTTTTCCCAGACGATGATGTTGACGAAGCCGGTTTCGTCTTCGAGGGTCATGAAGGTGACGCCCCCGGCGGTGTGGGGCCGCTGGCGGCAGATGACGATGCCGGCGTAGTTGACGTGCCGGCCGTGGGGCATGCGCTGCACGGTCGCGGCATCGGGAAGCCCCGCAGAAGCGAGATCCTTGCGCAGGTGGGCCAGAGGGTGGCCCCGGGGGCTGTGTTCGGTGGTCCGGTAATCCCAGACGATGGACTCCAAATCGCTCAGGGGTTCAAGAGGAACCGGCGTCTCGGGGGTTTCGAGGGACAGGGTGTTTTCGCGGGCGGCGTGAAGTCCCTGGACCCGCCACAGGGCGTGGCGCCGCCGGGAGGTCAGCGCTCCGGCTTCGGCCAGACGGTCGAGGATGCCCTGGCCCAGCCCGGTGCGGGAGGCGAAATCGGTCAGGGAGCGGAACGGGCCGGCACGCCGGGCGCTCTCGATGCGCTGCCAGTCGGCTTCGCCGAGCCCTTTCACGTAGCGCAGGCCCATGCGCAGGGCGTGGACCGGAGGATCGCCGGCCTGCTTTTCGAGGGTGCAGTCCCAGTGGCTGTGGCCCACATTCACCGGCAGCACGCGGACCCCGTGCCGTTTGGCGTCGTCCACGATGGTCGCCGGAGCATAGAAGCCCATAGGTTGGGCGTTGAGCAATGCGCAGGCAAAGGCCGTGGGATAGTGGCGCTTGAGCCATGCCGACGCATAGGCAATATGGGCGAAGCTGGCAGCGTGGCTTTCGGGAAAGCCGTAGTCGCCGAAGCCGCGGATCTGCTCGAACACACGGGTGGCGAAATCCTCGTCGATGCCCTTGGCCCGCATGCGGGAGATGAACCGCTCCCGATGCCGTTCGATCCTCCCGGAGCTTTTCCATGCGGCCATGTCTCGCCGGAGCTGATCGGCTTCCCCTGGTGTATAGTCCGCCGCCACCACGGCCAGCCGCATGACCTGCTCCTGGAACAACGGCACTCCCAGCGTCTTTTTCAGTATGGGCTCGAGGGAAGGGTGGGGGTAGACGACCGTCTCCTCGCCGTTTCGGCGGCGCAGATAGGGATGCACCATGCCCCCCACGATGGGCCCCGGCCGGACGATGCTGACTTCGATGACGAGATCGTAGTATTTGCGCGGTTTGAGCCGTGGCAGCATGGACATCTGCGCGCGGCTCTCGATCTGGAAGACCCCGACGGTATCGGCCCGGCGGATCATGGCAAAGGTCGCGGGATCATCCTTTGGAATGGTAGCCAGGGAGAAGGTCCGGCCCCAGTGTTTCCGGATGAGTCGGAAAGACCGGTCGATGGCGGTCAGCATGCCGAGTCCGAGCAGGTCGACCTTGAAAAGCCTGAGACGTTCCAGATCCTCCTTGTCCCACTGTATGACCGTGCGGTCGCGCATGGCGCCGTTCTCGATGGGGACCAGGTCTCGTACCGGCTTGTGGCCGATCAGAAATCCGCCGGGGTGAATGGACAGATGGCGGGGAAACTCCTGGATCTGGGCCACCAGCCCGAGAAAGTCCCGATGCAGGTGGGGATCGAGACCGGCGCTCTCGAGCAGTTGCGTGTCCGCGCGCTCGAAATGGCCCAGCAGCCGGGCGATGCGATGGACCGTGGTCTCTGCCAGCCCCAAGACCTTGCCCACGTCCCGGACCGCGGAACGCCCGCGGTAACGGATGAAGTTGGCCACCATGGCCGCGTGGGTGCGGCCATGCTTGCGGTAGAGGTACTGGATGACCTCCTCGCGCCGGTTGTGCTCGATATCGAGATCGATGTCGGGCGGCTCGGCCCGTTCCCGGGAGATGAATCGCTCGAACAGCAGGTCCATGCGCACCGGGTCGATGGCCGTGATGCCCAGGCAGTAGCACACCGCGGAATTGGCCGCGGAGCCGCGTCCCTGACAGAGGATTCCGTTGTTTCGGCAGAACTGGACGAGGTCCCACATGGTCATAAAATAGCCCTCGTAGGCCAGCTCCCCGATGACCTGGAGTTCGTGCTGGAGTTGTGCCCGAATGTCTTCAGGGACGCTGCCGCCATAGCGCTCCCTGGCCCCCTGGAAGGTCAGATCCCGGAGCCGCTCCCTGGAGGTCTTCCCGTCCGGAAGCTCCTCGGAAGGGTAGCGGTAGTGGATCTCGTCCAGGGAGAACCCGCAGCGGGCGGCCACTTCCAGAGTGCGGGCGACGGAGTTTGGGTCGTCCTTGAAAAGGGTTCCGAACACGGAAGGAGACTTCAGGTCGTGCTCCGCGTTGGGCCTGATCAGATGCCCCGCTGCGGCGAGCCGGACCCCGTGGCGGATGCAGGTGAGGACATCCTGGAGTTGGCGGCGCGAGACGCGATGGTAGAGCACCTCGGTGGCCGCCACCGTGGGAATGCCGTAGCGCCGCGCCCGCTCCCGCAGCCGCCGCTCCTGCCGGGCCTCTTCAGCGCGGCGGTGGCGGGTCACCATCGCGTAGAGCCGGTCGCCGAAGGCTTCCCGGAGGTCCCGGGCGACGAACGCGGGGTCGGGTTCCCGCACCAGCAGGCTGTCCTCCCCGCCCCATAGGGCCATGAGTCCGCCAGCGTGTGCGCAGACCTCGTGCCATTCAACGACGCTCTGTCCCTTGGGAGACCGGAGCCGCCCGGTCGAGATCAACTGGCAGAGATGGGCGTAGCCGGTTCCGTCGGCGGCGAGAAGGAGGATGGATGAGCCGTCGGCGATGGTCATTTGGGCGCCGATGACGAGGTGCATGTCCAGTTCCCGGGCCTTCGCATGGGCCCGCACGATGCCGTAGACACCGTCACGGTCGGTCAGGCAAAGCGACCCGAGTCCGATCTCTGCCGCCCTCTCCAGCAGCTCCTCGGGATGGCTTGCCCCTTCCAGAAACGAGTAGTGGCTCATGCAGTAGAGGGGCGCATAGGAAGAGGGGAGGCGCTCGGTTCGAATCGGCATCTTCTCTTACTCCACTTCCCTTACTCCACCTTCCCGTGCAGAAACCAGCCTTGCCGCTTCGGGTCGTAGTAGATCCACAGCCAGGGGCCTTCTTCATCGGTACGGACGAAGTGATACTCGCGGTGCACGCCCGCGCCCGCGCCCCACCATCCCCCGGAGATGATGTAGGGGCCGGAGCTTTCCCGGGTAAAACAGGCGTCGCCGGTTGGGGGGTCGGCAACCGTGGGCTCGACATTGGCGGCCGCCCGCGCTTCGGCGTGCGAGAGTCGGACGGGCTTCGGGAAGAAGCGCCGCACCAGCGGGCGGAACAGGACCCTGCGCGGCCTTGGCGGCGGAACGGTTTCGATGGGCTCCCAGGTAAAGCGCGCTTCGGGAAGATGCGCGGAGCAGGGGCGCGCCCGCAAGAGCGCGCCGTCGCCGAACCGGGCCCGCAGCCGTGCCAGCGCGCGGTTGGCCGCGTCGTGGTCGCGCGCCGATGCGCCGTCAAAAAGCTCACCCTGCCGGATGTCGGGGCAGGCGCCATGGACCTCCATGGCGATTTCCGTCACTCCGGCCGGCAGCTTGGTGGCCTCCATGCGGAGCCGCAGCAGGTCGAAAATCTGCGCCGGTTCCAGGGTGGGTCTGGCCGGCCGAAGGGCCTCGGTCCTCTGCGACTTGTCGTCCAGGCGGAGGTGGACGAGAAGCGAGGCCATGACCTCGTGCCGCCCGGCCAGCAAGTCGAGCAACGGACGCAGCAGCTCTTCCATGAGGACCGCCAGCCGCTGGTGGTCGTTTTCCGGATAATCGAGGAAGGTCCCCGCGATGGCGGGCTCGGGCGGCATCTCCGGATGAAGCGGGCTCCAGAGATCGCCCGAGGCCAACTGGTGGAGCCGGTGTGCTTCGCGCCCCAGACGCGAGCGCACCTGGGAGGCGGGCAGGTCAAGGAAGCCCCCAAGGGTGTGGATGCCGAGCCGGGCCAGGAGGTCGCGGACCTGGGGAGCGAAGTCGAGGGATTCAAGCGGCACGCCGCGGACCTGGGCATGCTCTTCCTGGGGCGTATGGAAGACCACGGACCGGTCCCAGGCCTTGGCCGCGGCATAGCTGCCGAAACGGGAAAACCCCACGGCCACGGTGCTGTCGAGACCTGTGCCGGCGAGGTCGTCATGAATGAGCCTGGCCCATTCCTCCAGGCGGGGATAGAGCAGGGAAAGGCCCGAGGCCCCGAGCCAGAACACTCCGGGCTCGTTACGGGAGGGCTCTATTTCGGCGGCAAGACGCCTCAACCTTGGAACCAGGGCGGCCACGGCCTTTTCGATGGCCGCATTTGAAATGACGCCCGCCCGGAGATGGCGCGAAAGCGCAAGCCCCGCGCCGTAGCGCATGCCTGCAAGGATGCGCATGGACCGTGCCCGTTGGTTCGCCCAGAGGATGGTTCCCTGAGCCTTGTCCCGGTCCACGACGGTGGCGGGCTGGTCCTTCCAGTCCGGATGATCCCGGAGCAGCAGTTGCAGGGGAAAGGCCGCAACGTCAACACAGGCCATCCGTTCCACGGCACGACTCCGTATGGCTCCATCCCGGAGCTCCCCGCTTGTCCTTGACGATGCGGATTTCCCAGTCGAAGCGGCTGAAGGCGGTCCTCGATATCCTTCCTTCGCCATGAAGCGACACCAGAGGCCCCAGCGAGGACGCGCCCTTATTCTTGCGGGTGAGGCAGAGGAGCGCGGCGTGGTGCTTTCGCGCCAGCGCCGCCAGACGGCTCTGGACCGCCAAGTGCATCCGTGCCTGGGTCTTCAGGTCCAGCACCACCAGCCCGAAAGCCCCGGAGCGCAGCAGTTGGTCGGCGGCGTGGGACGCGGTGAGAGCGTCGGGCACGCGGATGACGGGCAACGCATCGAGGTCGATCCCCCACTCGACGAAATCCGGCGGGAAGAAGATCGAGTTGCCGAAGCCGATCCATGCCGCGGGTTCCCCTCGCTGCTGGGCCTGGAGAATCAGGGCGGCGGCGGCCGTGAGCGAAGGGGCCGCGCCGGAGTCCGACACCTCGGTGAGGCGCCCGGCCAGAGAGGACAGGTCCCAGGCCCTGGAGGCGTCACGAACAGTCCGGCGCCGCGGGTCCGGTTCCGGCGCTGGGGCTGCGGCCGCGGCCGAAACCGGCATCGGGTCGCGAATCTTTTCGGCTGAAACCCCCATGGAAGCTCCTGTGTTCTGCAAGGGCAAGGCCGGGACAGCGAAAACGCGCATGCCCGAGCCCGCGTTCACCTTTCCAGATACCGTCTGACCTCTACCACCTTGCCCAGGAGCGTGCATTCATCGGCTCTTGGAACGATCGGCTCGAAAGCCGGATTTTCCGGATGCAGTTCGACCCGGTTCCGGCGCAAGCGGAGCCTCTTGATGGTGGCATCGTCGCCCACCAGGGCGACGACGATGTCGCCCGAAGCGGCTTCCGGCTGCTGTCTCACGATGACGATGTCGTCCGGAAGGATGCCCGCCCCGGTCATGCTTTCCCCCTGGACCCGGAGCCCGAACAGTTCCTCCGAGCCCCGTGACTGGACCGGGATGTAACCCTCGCACTCCTCGATGGCCGCCCGGAGTCCGCCGGCCTGCACCCGTCCCAGAAGGGGAACGAACAGCGTTCCGGGCTCCAGGGGCAGGCGATAGCCCCTGGATTTCCCCCGTGCCTTGACCAGGCGTCCCTCGGCCACGAGGCGCTCGAGATGCTCCCGGGCCGTCTGCACGGCCTTGAACCGGAACGCTTCCTGGACTTCCCGGACCGTGGGGGGAAGTTCCTCGATAATCCGTCTGCGGACGAACCGGTAAACTTTTTCCCGGGTCTCTCCCGGTGGGGTGAAAGGTGTCATGGAGATGTGTATACCAGACATATGTCTGGTATACAACACAAATCGATCCGCGACCGGAGCATCGTCAAAATAAGCGGTGTTGTCCTGAAAAAAATGGACCAAGAGGCGGGCCGTGCGGGGGAGCGTATCGACCGAAGACCGGCTCGAAACGCCTCACTCGTACCGCAGTGCCTCGAGCGGATCGAGACGTGACGCCCGGATGGCCGGCAGGACGCCGGCGGTCAGGATCGCTGCGAGCAGGATTGGCAGGACCACGACATAGGCCATTGAATCTTCGGGTTCGATGCTGTAGAGGTACGTGCCGAGAACGCGGACGACCGCGATCGATGCCGCCAGGCCCAGGGCCACGCCGATCGCTGCCGGAACCAGGCCCCGTCGGAGGACCTCGAAGAAAAGCCGGGACCGCTGGGCGCCCAGGGCCATTCGAACGCCGAGCTCCCGGACGCGCCGATCCACGGCGTACGACACGACCGAATATACGCCCAGGGCGGCCAGCAGCAGGGCGATCCCGGAGAACGCGCCGAGGATGATTCCGAAGAACCGGTCGCGGTCGATCTGGACGGCGAACCGGTCCGTCATCCAGTTGACCTGGACCCGGGCCGAGGGCTCGATTCCGACGATCGCCTCCTCGATCCGCTGCGGGGGCGCCGTTGTCCGGGCGACCAGCATCTCTCCCAGCATCGGGTGCGGCCCGGTCCTGAAGATATGCCCCGACGGAAGATAGACCATCTGACCGGGCGCATCGTCCCGTATTTGACGCCGGACATCGCCGACGACGCCGATGACGGTCAACACGATCGGATCTCCTTCCGTCGACCCATTCTCGAGCCGCTGGCCGATCGGGCTGCGGCCCGGCCAGAACATTCGCGCCACCGACTCGGAGACGATGGTCACCGGCGCGGCGTCGCGCGCCTCGGTCGGCGTGAACCCCCGCCCTTCGAGAACCGGAACGTCGAGCACGTCGAAGAACTCGCTCGACACCGCGTTGAAGCCGAACAGGCGGAAGCCGGCCGCAACCAGGGCATCCCGCCGGCTGCCGCCGGTTTCCACGTTCGGAGGGATGGGTGGGGCGTCGGGCGCCCTGAAGAGCCTCGACGATAATCGGAATCCCGAAAGCGTGTCGGTGAACGCCACGGCGTTGCCCTCCGTCATCGGACCGAGCGCGGTCCGGATCTCTTCGAAGACCGTCTCGAAACGCGGCGTCGGATAGTCCGTCGGCAAGCGGACGTCAATGACGGCCACACGTTCCGGGTCGAAGCCCCAGTCGACGGTCGCCAGGCGCCAGAAGCTGTGCATTGCGATACCCCCGCCGACGACCAGGACCAATGTCATTCCGATCTGGAGGCTCGTGAGCCCGTCCTGAAACAGACGGTTCCGCCGATCGACGGTGGCCAATCGGGTCGTGCTCGAAAGGGCGTTGCGCAGATTCGCGCTCGAGGCGCGAATCGCCGGGACCAGGGCGATCAACACCGCCGACAGCAGCGATACCGAAATCGCAAAGAGCCACGCGTTCCGATCCACGCCGATATCGAGCCGGCGGGGAATGAAGTTGGGAAGCGTCCCACCCAGAGCGCGGGTCGCCGCCACCGCGACCAGCGTCCCCACAACGCCCCCCGCCAGGCCGGCCAGGAGTGTCCGCGTCAGCATGATTCGAGCCAGGCGCCACCGCGTCGCGCCCAGGGCCGATCGGACGGCGAGCTCGCCTTCGAACTGGGGCAATCGGGCCAGATCCAGGCCCGCGATGTTGGCAATCCCGACCAGCAGTACGGCCAGGACGGCGCCAAAGAAGAGAATGATCGTTCCCCGTTCGTTGGCGGATCCGTATCGGTCGGCCAGCGGTATTATTCCCAAGTCATTACCGGCCATCCGATCGCCGCCGGCCTCGATCACCCCGGGTTTGATCGCCTCAAGTTCGGCTTCCGCTTCTTCGATCATGACGCCGGGCCGGAGGCGTCCGATCGCGTGATACATGCTGGTCGGAGGAACCCGCGGACCGGAACCCAGGGGCACCCAGAAGTGCGGCGGGGCTTCCAGGTCCTCGGGAGACCTGAAGTCGGGCCCGAGGACGCCCACGACCACCAGTTGCGGATACTCGGGATGGCGGATCGTTTGCCCGACGACCTCCGGAGCCCCTCCCAGCCGCGTCTGCCAGTAGGCGTGGCTGATGATCGCCACCGGCTCGGCGCCGGGCCGGTCGTCATCGGGGGTGAAATGACGGCCGAGGACCGGATCGACCCGGAGCAGGTCGGGGAAGAAATCCGCGGGCACGCGTACCAGGTACTGGTCGGAACTGCGTTCCATCAGCGGCGTCAGCGTGGCAATGAGCGCGACGGCCTCGAAGCTGCGGCTCACTTCCCGGAGCTCGTCGATCGCATCGGTGTTCAGGACGTCGCTCCTGCCCACGAAATCCGCGTTCGAGAACGCAACCAACTGATCGGGCTCATCGTAGGGGATGGGCTTGAGAATGACGCCGTAGACGACGCTGAACACCGCCGTGCTGGCCCCGATCGTGACGGCCAGGATTCCGAGGATGGTGAGCGTGTAGGCCGGACGGTTCACCAGAAAGCGAACCGCGTAGCGGACATCGACAAGAAAGTTTTCAAACATGTGCCCGATCCGTATTCTCCGAGAAGGATTCCCTCGGTCCCGATGTTCCCGCAGGATGGCGTAGCCTCTCCATTAATAACTACCGAAAAGCCCCGAGCAACCGCGACCTCTGAACTCCGCACACAGTCCACGCTCTGATATTCTTTCGATTCTGGAGCATCGGAATCGAACGGCCGTCAACGGCAGGCAACGCGCCGGGATCGGCAATCAGGACGCCACCAGAATGAAAATCCCGGACCACACCGCACTTGGCGGGCCGACCGGACGATTTCGCCCTGAAGGATTCCAGCCCCGGTCATGCTCTCCCCCTGGACCCGGAGCCCGAACAACTCCTCCGACCTCGCGTAGGTCATCGCCAGCGAATGTGATCGCCGGGGAGCAAAAACAGAGCCAACGCCGATGGATCGTACGTGTCGAGTTCCACGCGAGTCAACGCTCCAGCATGGAAGCGGTACAACTCGAATGATTCAGCCTCCCAAACGATGCCTCTCAGGCGAGTAGTCCAGGGAACATTGCGGGGCTGCCCATTTACCACAACTCCAATATCTGGCGCCGCCGTTCTGTCCTCTGAGAAGACCGTACAGAAATCAGATCCAGGCCGGCAGGTCGCTTGGGGATCGTCGATCAATTCCCTCGTCAACCGCTCGAGCACCGCCCTGGAGGCTGCACTGAGAAGAACGGCGCCCTGAGTGTCGCCCTCTCGGTCGAAGATGACTTGAAGAAAGAGTCGGTGCTGAGGTAAGCGCAGTTGTTCAACGGGAATGAGGTCTTGCACGTGGCGGACGGTGCGACCGTCTGAATTCGGCAATGACTCAAGAAAGATCTGCTGCAACTCTCCGCTCGGAAGTACGACGTAGCGTACAGTCTCCAGCCCGACATAATTCGCTACGGTCCGCTCCTCGGGGTCCCTGAAGATCGCCTGCTCGACGCGTAACTCAATCGACGGACCCAACTCGATCCAACCTTCACTCGTATCCTGGAACGGATCGAGGATTGCTTCTAACGGTGTCGTCACGGAGTCAGGGGATTGGAGCAGGTAATCCGGCAGTCCGGGAACGACCCGGAAATACGGGCCAAGACGTGCTCCCGTGCATGAAGCGCTCATGACGAGGGCCACAACCGCGAAAACAGCCCTCACCCACGTTGAATCGCCACGGTTCGTACTCATCGAGTCACCTAATCGTGGCGTAGCGCCACCAGTGGGTCGTTTCTGGACGCCCGGTATGCAGGGGCGTAACCGCCAGGAAAACAGCAGTCAGTAGCAATGTCGTAGCTCCGGCAATCGTCGGTGGATCATTTGGCGCTACTCCCAACAGGAGGCTTCCGATCAGTTGGGCATTTCTACCCTCTTCATAGACACCGACTACTCATGTAACGTTCCGCGCGAATGTATCGTGACCAAAGACAATCAGAACCCTCGGGAGATAACGAATTGACGCTGGTCCACCCTGGTCGATCGTCGCCAGATTCCAGCATTCCGGGCACTTTGTGCGGTTTACAGCGCGCGCAACATTCACGGGGGCCTCCCAGAGAGATCTGTCGGCATCGTGATCGGTTACGCATCTCGAGAAGATGGATTGCCAGGCCCTTCATTCTTTTCGTCCGAAGTTCGGTCATGACATGCCGCAGGGCTGTCACGGTGCCTCGGACCTCTGCATCGCGATCCATTTGGCGCTTGTGTGCGGCCATCCGTCGATCGACGCCTGTCGTAAACTTGAATCTTCGGTATTCGAAGCGGATGACCCTGACGGGTTTCATCTTAGATAGCGCTTTATACGATCGACTTTCTGCCTCGGACTGCCGGTCACCGGCGCTCCATCGCGCGCGGGGGGGGACGCCACCAGAATGAAAATCCCGGGCCACACCGCATTTGGCGGGCCGATCGGACGGTTTCTTGGGGTCCCCGCCATCCTGCTTGGGGCCGTGCTCGCATATGCGCAGGCCGCTGGTCTTTCCGTGACGCCACGCGCGCTCGCGTTCGCCGCGTATCTCTTCGCACCGGTCTTGTTGCTGCTTCTTTGCCGGGATAGCCGCAGTCGATGGGCTCCTCTATTCGGACTGGCCGCGGTCAGTCTCTTCTGGCTGCCGATCGAGCTCGACCTGCTGCCCTCACTTCCGATTCCGCCGGGGGATGGTTACGACTTCAGCCGTGGCGTTGGAATCGTTGCGGCGTTCTATCTGTTTCTCGTGGCATGGCCGCTTGCTGGAATCGGATGCACTCCTGCGCTCGAAAGACGGGACTTTGGATTCGCCGGCGCGGCGTGGGCGGCATACGCAGTGGTTGCCGTGCCGCTCGGGCTCCTCACCGGCTTTTTGACATGGCGCCCCGATGTCGACGTTGCGGGCCTCATCGCGACGCCGGTGATCGTCTATACGACCACGGCCCTGCCTGAGGAGTTTCTCTTCCGAGGGGTGATTCAGAATCTCCTCACACGCTGGTGGGGACCGCGTGCCGGGCTCGGGGCCGCAGCCATCGTCTTCGGTCTCGCGCACCTGCCCGATCCTCGATATGTGCTTCTCGCGACGCTGGCAGGTCTCGGGTATGGGTGGGTCTATGCCCGGACCGGAAAGATTACGGCGTCGGCCCTGACTCACACCGCGGTGAACTGGATCTGGAGTTTGTTCTTGTCGTATCCCTAAGGATGAGCAGTAATGGATTGCCGGTCTCAGACGTCAACACCGAGGTCAAGACCGAGGGCGCACGGTTTTCATCTTCGACCCCATGGTTTTCCCACGTGGCACGCACTGGATACAACCGCCGTGCCGGTTACCTGCGCCGGCAGTTCCGAGCGCCCGGTCCATGTCATAATGCGGGTCGATTCACGAACAACTGCCGTTGAACGCACGCAGATGAAAACGGAAAAACTGTATGAGGCCGCCTATCCCTTCGCTGACGATGTTCTGGCCTTGCCGGTGAAAGACCTCGATCGGGCCGTGAAATGGTATGGCGACGCCTTCGGACTCGAGGAGATCGAACGGCGCGACCATCCGGCGCCAGCGGTGATTCTCGAACGTGACGGCGTTCGGATCGGCTTTGCGGTCAACGGCGGCAATGCCGGCGACGAGGGTGCGGCAATCCGGGTGACCGACATCCAACGGGCTCGGGACGAGCTGGAAGCCAGGGGAGTCAAGACGGGGAACTGGCGTGTGGATGAGCGCGACGGACGAAAACTGCAGGTGTTCTTCGTCGTCGCCCCGGATGGGCTGTGTTACTACTTCCATCAGCCAATTGGCGACGCCTGAGCGCGTCGACGCGTGCGCGCGCGCCTCGGAGGGCAGCTTCGGTCGTCGCCGATCACTTTCCGGGCAGCCTTTGGTAGAACCGGCGGGTAACGATATGAACAAAGACACGTTTCGAACCAACATTCTGGAGTTGATCCGCCGGACATCCGCATTCCTGCCGCCCGATGTCCAGCAAGTCATCGACCTCCAGCGCAAACTCGAAGCCGCGGATTCCAAAGCCGACTTCGCGATGGAGTTGGTGGCGCAGAACATCGGACTGGCCAAGGCCCGTTCCCTGCCCATATGTCAGGACACCGGGACCATCACGTTCTACGTCGAAACACCCATCGGGGCGGACCAGATCGAGATCGCCGAACTTTGCCGGGAGGCCGTCGTTCGAGCCACGTCACGCGGATACTTGCGCCAGAACTCGGTCGACAGCGTGGACGGCACGAATTCCGGAAACAATCTGGGGCCCGGCAGCCCCGTCTTTCATTGGGAACAGACACGAGACCCCGACATTAGCGTCCGTCTGATCTTGAAGGGGGGCGGGTGCGAAAACATGAGCGCTCAATACAGCCTGCCGACCGAGATTCAGGGCAAGCAGGCCAACCGTGACCTGGAGGGTGTGCGGGCCTGCATCCTGGACGCGGTGTGGAAGGCGCAAGGCAAGGGCTGCGGCCCGGGTTTTCTGGGTGTCGCGATCGGCGGAGACCGGGCCACCGGCCTCGACTTCGCCAAGCGTCAGCTACTGCGGATGACCGACGATCACAGTCCCGACCCCGCCCTGGCTACACTTGAAGCGCGGATCATGCAGGAAGCCAACGCGCTCGACATCGGACCCATGGGCTTCTCGGGAAAGTTCACGATCGGCTGCTGCAAAGTGGGCAAGTTGAATCGACTGCCGGCATCGTTCTTCGTTTCCGTCGCATACATGTGCTGGGCGTATCGCCGGCGCGGCGTCGTGTTCGATTTCGACGGGAACGTCGTGGAGTGGCTCTACGGCGCCGACCACGAGTTTCGAGAAGAGGCGCCGATGCCCGACCTGACGCTGCCGGCCACGGCAACGGTTCGGCTGAAAACGCCCTTGACCGAGGCCGATGTCCGCGGCCTGAAGGTCGGTGACGTGGTTCTGCTCGACGGCATCGTCTTCACCGGACGCGACGCCGTCCACAAGTATCTGCACGAGGGCGGCGAACTCGACGCCATTCGCGGCGGGGTCATCTACCATTGCGGCCCGGTCGTCCTCGAAGAACACGGAACGCACCGCGTGGTGGCGGCCGGCCCCACGACCTCGATCCGCGAAGAACCGTACCAGGCCGATATCATCGAGCGATTCGGGATCAAGGCCGTCATCGGGAAAGGCGGAATGGGACCCAGGACCCAGAAGGCCTGCCAGGAACACGGTTGCGTCTACCTGCACGCCATCGGCGGCGCCGCGCAGATCTACGCCCAGTGCATCCAGCGTATCCTCGGCGTCAGCCTCGAACAGTTCGGGAGTCCCGAGGCGGTCTGGGAACTCGAAGTGCTGAATTTCCCGGCCGTTGTCACGATCGACAGCCACGGGAACAACCTTCAGCAGGTCGTCGCCGACAAGTCACGCGAATCGCTGATGACGACACTGGCCTGAGGAGCGGGCGGTGGGGTCGCCGCGCAAGAAGAAACCCGCTACGGCAGAACGGCCTCAAGGATGCGCGTTTCGACGCGCGTCAGGCGTTCGTTCAGCTCGTAGACCCGTCCATCCAAGGCCTCGATCCGTGAGGTCAGGCGGTCGTCCAACGCCTCGATCCGCGAGGTGAAGCGATTGTCGAGTTGTTCGATGTCCGATCGCACATCGGCGAACTGATTTTGGGTCTGCGTGTGCAAGGCGAACATCAGGCCGGCCAGACCCAGGCCGACCGTGACGACGGGAACCCAATCCTTCATACCGGCAACTCCCAGCAACCGAAGGGCCGTCGGAAACGAGCGCCTGAATCATACCATGCCACGGTCGCGACGCCCCGGCGCGGCGTCGGCGGACGGGAGCTGTTTCCGAACCTGCGAGCCGGACGCAACGGCCGCTTGGAGCACCGCCCCGGCCCGCTTCAGGTTCTTGACCGTATCAGGCCGATATCATCGAGCGATTCGGGATCCGGGCCGTCATCGGGAAAGGCGGAATGGGACCCAAAACCCAGAAGGCCTGCCAGGAACACGGTTGCGTCTAGCTGCACGGCATCGGCGGCACCGGCAACACCGGTTCGTCAATGCGGCCCCCGCACGGTGATTTTGTCCTTTCAGTGAACTACGGCGAATTCAGTAGTTTAACCGGGAAAGCTGGACATCGCGGGGAGTTTCCGGTATAACACGCTGAATGGAGTGGACGGAATTGACCAGCCAGGAATTGTCGGAGATCGAGGTCCGGCCAGTGGAGCGAAGCGAGGAAGCGCAGTATCGGGAGCAGATGAGGCGTCATCATTATCTGGGCGCGCTGGCGAAGATCGGGGAGACGGTCTGGTACGTGGCGACATGGCGCGGGCAGTGGGTGGCGCAACTGAGCCTGTCGGCGGCGGCGCTGAAGTGCGGGGTTCGGGATCGATGGATCGGCTGGGACTTCCGCTCGCAGTATGGGCGGCTGAAACTGATCGCCAACAACAGCCGCTTTTTGATTCTGCCGGGCTGGAATCGGCCGAATGTGGGGTCGCGAGTATTGTCCCGGCTCGAGCGGCGGGCCGCCCCGGATTGGCGCCAACGGTTCGGTCATGGGTTGCTGCTGCTGGAAACGTTTGTCGATCCCCGGCGCTTCCATGGCGGCGTGTATCGCGCGTCGAACTGGTTGGAACTGGGACGGACGCGGGGATACCGGCGCACCCGGGACGGCTACAGCGCCGAAGCCGATGCCCCGAAACTTGTCTTTGTGCGTCCCCTGCGCCGTGATGCGCGCAGGCAACTGACCCACCCTGGCCGGGAACATCTTCAACTCACAGGAGCCCCCAAGATCATGCTCAATGCCGCCGAGATGCGACAACTCCCCGAGTGTTTCAGGACCATTCCCGATCCGCGCCGCGCTCAGGGACGGCGCCATCCCTTGTCGGTCGTGCGGGGCATCGCGGCGGGCGCGACGCTGTGCGGCATGCACGGCTATAAAGCCATCTCGGATTGGGCCGATGCCCTGGGGCAGAAAGCCCGCGAACGTTTTGGCTGTCGGCCCGAGAACGGCCGCTATGTGGTTCCCAGCGAGTTTGTGATTCGGGATTGCCTGATCCGGATTGAACCGGGGGCGCTGGACCGGGCGCTCAATGCGTGGAATCGGGCCTGGGGCGCCCCGGACGATGCGCTGGCCATGGATGGCAAGACGATGAAGAACGCCCTCGACTCGGACGGGCGTCAGACCCACATCATGAGCGTGGTCGGGCATCGGTCGAAACGCTGCTACACCCAAAAAAAGTGGGAACCCTCCCTGTAGCCGGCGGCGAGGAGCACAAGCGCACGAACGAAATCGGCATGGCCGTTCCCTTGCTTCAAACCTGCGACATCGCCGGCAAGGACATCACCGGCGACGCCCTGCTGACCCAACGCGCGATCGCGCGTTATTCGGTTGAGCGGGGAGCGCACTATCATTTCACGGTCAAAGGCAACCAACCGACGTTGGAACGCGATATCGCATTGCAGTTCCAAACCCGCGGACAACCCGACTTTGTCGAGGTCACGCCGCCCGATCATGGCCGCATCGAAACCCGGCGCATTTGGTGCAGCGCCGCACTCAACCACTACCTCGACTTTCCCCACCTGGCGCAGGTCTTTCGGATCGAGCGCGAATCCATCGACAAAAAATCCGGCGCCCTCACCTGTGAAACCGCGCTGGGCATCACGAGCCGCTCACCCGGCGAAACCTCCCCCGAACGCTTGCTGGCCATCAATCGCGGTCATTGGAGTATCGAAAGCGTCCATTACATCATCGACTGGAATTACGATGAGGACCGCAGTCGAATCCGCACCGGCTTCGGCCCGGAAAACATCACCCGCCTCCGACGCTTTGCCGTCGGTATTCTCAAATCCTTTCAAAAACCCGCTCAATCGATCGCCCAATCCATGCGCCAACTCTCGTTCAATACCCGCCGCGTCTTCGACTACTTGAAAATGACTCGAAATTCATCCCCCACATCATGCTCCTTCTGAGAACAAATTTGCCGTGGCGGCCCCCGTGCTCCTCGAATTTTTGGGCCCTTCTTCTTGTATACTCGTCCCCAATGTTTGGCCGTAAGACGGAAGGGGCCGTCGTCTGCCCCTCATGCGGAAACCTGGTGGGGGTTCGCGACAACGAATGCCTGAGTTGCGGACGCAGGAACCCCGGTCTTTGGGGCTTCGCCCCATTGCTGGCCGCGTTCGGCCGGGGACGCCTGGACGATGCATTCGTTCAGTTCGTGGTGGTCGCCTGTGCCGTCTTGTACGTCGCCTCGCTCGCCATCGACTATCGCAGCATACAGATGGGCGGTCTGCTGAACTTCCTGTCGCCCAGCCGTCAGGGTCTGTTCCTTTTCGGCGCCAGCGGCGCATTCCCCGTTTTCGGCCTCGATCGCTGGTGGACGGTCTTGAGCGCGACGTGGCTCCACGGCGGCCTGATCCACATCTTCTTCAACATGTACTGGGTCAAGATGATCGGCCCGGCACTGATCGAGTTCTACGGTTTGGGCCGGATGATCATTATCTACGTGGTTGCCGGAGTGTCGGGATTCCTCATCACGTCCACGGTGGGATACATGTTTCCGTTTGCGCCGTCGCTGCTCGGGGGCGCCTCGGATATGACGATCGGCGCGTCCGCCGCCATATTCGGGTTGATCGGGTCTCTGCTGTACTACGGGCGCCGCACCGGAAGTTCGGCCGTGTACCAACAGGCCAGGCAGTGGGCCATCTTTCTGTTTATCTTCGGTCTGATCTTTCCCGGTATCGATAACTGGGCGCACCTGGGCGGGTTTGCCGGCGGCTACTTCGTGTCGGCTTGGTTGGACCCCCTCCAACCCGAGCGCCTCGATCACACGCTGGGCGCGGTGGCGTGCCTGGTCTTGTCGGCTCTCTCGATAGTTCTGTCAGTTGTTCACGGATTGCAGTTTATTCGGTAGGGATAAACAGGCCGTAGGGGTACGCAGAAACTGCGTCCCGCCAAGATGGGGAAACCCGTCAGCGGAATTGCGGCAGAGAATCGCTTACCGCTGTCGGGAATTCTTTTTGAATGCCTTGAAGAGTCCGAAACCGACGCTTCCGGCGATGGCGTACGGTACGGCCAGCAGAAGGACGATTCCCTGGCGGAAGCCTTCGGCCACGGCCTGTCCTTCGGCGGAGTTCTCAAGTGCCGTCCGGCACATGGCACACTGACTCCAGCCAGTGCCTTCCATCGCGAGAATCACCACGAGGACGGCCGCCACCGCGGCGAGTGCACCAGTTGTTTTTCCGATGTTTCTCATGTCCATTACCTCAGTGTCAGGATCCGGGAGGTTGAATCGCCGGCATCCCACCAAATGAAGAAATAAAATATTATCGCCAGGATGATCGGGGTGAACGTGATCAGCACCAGGTCGAGTTTCTCAGAGCGCAGGTGCATGAAGAAGGCGCCGATCACGCCCACCTTCGCCAGCGTAATGCCGACCAGCAGCAGCGCCTTGAGGCCTCCTGGCATGGCATCGACGCTACCCACACCGAGCGCGAGCAAGGTCATGACCAGCAACCAGCCCCATGTCTTCCAGTAGATTCCGTATCCGTGATGAACTGCTTCAGACATCGATTGATTCCACCGCTCGCTAGAGCAAATAAAAGAACGCGAAAATAAAAACCCAGACCACGTCGATGAAGTGCCAGTACAAGCCAGTAATCTCGACCCGGTCGCCCGTGTATTTTCCCATATGCGCCCGGATAACGGTATAGAGCAGGAGTATCAGGCCCGTGAAAACGTGAAAGCCGTGGAATCCGGTCATCACAAAAAAGGCCGCGGTGAACTGGGGCACCTCGGGCATGAAGGGGTTAAACCACAGGCGGGCGCCTTCTTCGATGAAGTGATACCACTCGTAGGCTTGGGATCCGAGGAAGATCGTTCCCCCGATGATCGTCAGCCACAGGTACTTGACCGCTTCGCTCTTTCGTCCCTGCTGAGCGGCCCCGACCGCGATCGCCATGACGCAACTCGAAGAAATCAGGGCGAACGTCATGAACGTGATCAGGTACATGCTGAACACTTCGTCCTGCGCGGGCCATGCCGGCGCCGTCGCCCGCATAAACCCATACGCGATAATGAACGCCACAAATGTCAGCGCGTCCGAAACGATGAAGACCCACATCATGAACTTGCCCCAACTCGTTCCGAAGGGATTTGAACCCCCTCCCCAGGGTGAGGCCAGTATCCGTTCCTGTTCTCCGATGGTCGCTTCCATCCAGTACTCCTAAATCAGGCCAGTGTCAGTAATAGAAATAGATAGACCCACAGACCGTCCATGAAATGCCAGTAGGTCGCGCACAGCGTGACCGGTTCGTGGCGGGCGGCCGAATACCGGTTCTTGAAAATCCCAACCGTGATCGCTGTCAATGCTCCGATTCCACCTACCAGGTGCAACCCGTGTACGCCGGTCAGAATGTACAGGAACGAGCTGTGGAGCGTGGATGTCAGGTAGATGCCCGCGTTCACGAGCTGGTTCCATGCCAGAATCTGGCCTCCCAGAAAAGCCATTCCCAGAGCGGTGGTCGCGGCCATCCATTTCTTGGCGGACGCGGTGTTGCCTTGCGCCATCCGCCGCCGTGTCCATTCCATCGTCACGCTGCTTCCGAGCAGAACGAACGTGTTCGCCCAGAGGCTGCCCGGCAGCGCCACGTTTTCCCATGCCGGAACGGCGCGCAGGACGATGTAGGCACTCGAAAACCCCGCGAAAAGCATCGCGACAACCGTCAGTACAAGCCACAGTGCAAGGCGGCCTCGTGAGACGGGAAAGGCCGGACCCTGTCCCGGGGAACGGCCGTCGTCTCCACCGCCCGCGTCCACGGGAGGGCGCGCCGGGGGACCGAATCCATCCAGGATATCCGGTCTGTCCGGAATCCGAACCGTCGTGACGTCTTCGGTGATTGTCGGCATCCGCTTAACCCGATCCCGATTCGACCTTGCTCGGCGCTTCGGTCTGCATCACGAAGTCTTCCTTCGCTCCAGGCAGGCCGTAGTCAAACGCCCACCGTTCGACCACGGGCAGCTCCGGTCCGAAGTTGCCGTGGCCCGGCGGCGACGGCACGGTCCATTCGAGCGTCGTTGCGTTCCAGGGATTCTTGCCCGCCTTGGGCCCGAGCCAGATGCTGGCAAAGAAGTTTCCTATGAACAGAATCTGAGCCGCGCCCAGGACGAAAGCCGCTATGGAAATGAATTGATTCATTCCGTAGACGGGTTCCAGGAACAGGTATTGTGTCGGATCGTAGATGCGCCTGAGATGGCCAACTACACCCATCGCGTGCATCGGGAAAAAGACGCAGTTGACGCCGATAAAGCTGATCCAGAAATGGACCTTGCCGACGGTCATGTTCATCATCCGGCCGAAGATCTTGGGGAACCAGAAATAGATGCCCGCGAACGCCGCAAACAGGGGTGCGACCGCCATCACCAAATGGAAGTGCCCCACGACGAAGTACGTGTCATGCAACGCGATGTCGGAAGCCGAGGTCCCGAGGAACACACCGCTCAGGCCGCCGCTGATGAACGTCGACACGAAACCCAGCGCAAACAACATCGGTACCGTGAACCGGATGCGCGCACCCCATAGCGTTCCAATCCAGTTAAACGTCTTGACTGCCGACGGAATGGCGATCAACAGGGTGGTCACCGTGAACAGGGATCCAAGGATGGGATTCATGCCGCTGAGGAACATGTGATGTCCCCAGACGACGAAGCTCAGGAACGCGATCGCCGACATCGAGTAGACCATCATTCGGTAGCTGAAGATGGGCTTTCTGGCAAATGTCGACAGGATATCGGACGCGATGCCCATCGCGGGCAGCAGGACGATATACACCTCGGGGTGGCCGAAGAACCAGAACAGGTGCTGCCAGAGCAGGGGATGGCCGCCCGAGTGCTCGACCGGGGCTCCGGCCGCGGTGAACAGTCCGGCGGGGACGAAAAAGCTCGTTCCGCCGATGCGGTCGAACGTCAACAGGATGCCGGCGGCCAGCAGCACCGGAAACGCCAGCGTTCCCAGGATCGCAGTGATGAACAGTGCCCACTGCGTCAGCGGCAGCCGCATCATCGACATACCCTTGGTCCGCATCGTGAGCAGTGTGGTGACGTAGTTCAGCCCGCCCATCAACCCGGACGCCGTGAAGAGTGCGATGGCCACGATCCAGAGCGTCATCCCGTCGCCCTGACCCGGGCCCATCTCGGGCAACGCCGATAACGGCGCGTAAGCCGTCCATCCTCCCAGCGGCGCTCCCCCTTCGACAAACAGGGCGCCCAGGATCGTGATGCACGACAGCAGGAACGTCCAGTAGGACAGCGCGTTCAGGAACGGAAAGGCCATGTCGCGGGCGCCGATCTGTAGAGGGATCAGGAAATTTCCAAACCCACCCGTAAGGACGGCGGTGAACAGAAAGAACACCATGATCGTCCCGTGCATGGTGACCAGCGACAAGTAGAATTCGGGCGCCATGATGCCACCGGCGAATCCGGTGGGGAAGATTCCTTCCAACGTTGGGGACGGCGCGGACGGCCACCCCAGTTGCAGCCGCATCAGCATCGACAGGATGCCGCCGACGACAGCCATCGCCATCGCGGTGATGATGTACTGGACGCCGATGACCTTGTGGTCGGTGCTGAATATGTATTTTCGAACGAAGCCCAACTGCGGGTGGGTGTGTTCTTCGTGTGTCGTCATCGTCTGATTAACCCCAACTTACTGAAACGCCAGTTGCTCTTCCATCCACTGATCGAATTCGGCTTCGGTTTCATCGATCGTCAAAGCCGCATTCATCGCGTAGTGGTTTGCCCCGCACAGCTCGGCGCACGCGATTTCGTACTCGCCGGCAATCGTCGCAACGAAATGGTTCTCGATGGTCAGTCCTGGTACGGCGTCCTGCTTAACCCGCAGATGGGGCACGTGAAAGTTGTGGATGACGTCGGTCGACCGTAGCAAGACAGTGACCGGTTGGTTCAGCACGGCATGCATCTGCCCCAGAACCACAATGTCGTCCGCTCCCGCCCCATTGCGGTCCAGCCCGATGAAGTTGGTCGGGGACACCAGACCGATGTCCAGTTCGCCGAATTCACCATCGTTTCCCGGATAGCGAAAGACCCACTGAAACTGCTGCCCGGTAACTTCCACCACCATCGAATCCTCAGGCGGATCCGTCAAATAAATGTCGTACCAGACGAGCTGGCCATAAAAGACCAGAATCGTCAGCGTCAAAGCGGTGCCGCCGATCAGGATCATTTCGGCTTTGGGGTTGTCATGCCAGTAGGACGCCTTCTCGTCACCGTTGGCGCCGTACCGGGCCACAAAAAACGCAAGCAATCCCTGGGTGGCCACGAACGCGATACCGGTCACGATCAGGACGGCGATGAAGACACCGTCGAGCGATGCTCCGTGTTCCGACGACAGTTCCGTGAACCAGTAGCGATCCGTGATGAACAGCCAAGCCGATATCACGACGAAAATTGCAAGCAGACCGCCCAACACGACGCCCGGAACGGTGACCTTTCCGGTCCCGACTCCATTGGCCATGTGAATCCTCCGTGGAAGTTGAATATCAAGAACGGTTTAAGGCGTGTAAATACCTGAAACAAAAAGCGTAGTCTAGCAGAATGAAAAGGGCGATTCCATCCTTAATCGGGGGATTTTTGCAGCCGGGAAGCCGCTTCTGTTTTCGGGCGGGGATGACCCGGATTCCAGCCCGCCCATCGTGCCGGAGCCCCGCCACGAGGTCGATCCGGGAGGCATGCCGCTAACCCGCATTTCTCACGAGTTGTCTGCTACAGCGCCGGATCCATCCGCCAGTGCCGCGTTCCGCTTCGTCGGGCTCCTCGATGTACTGTCAAGTACGCCTCCGGTGCCCTCCGGGCGCGCGCCTTGCCCTGACGGCGTCTCCGACTCTTCGCGACGAAAACCCGTGAGAAAGGCGGGCTAAGAGCCTATGGCGAAATTCTTTGTTGTTGAGATGAGAGGCACCGGAATCGTCCGGGTGGCGTAGAAATTGGTGGTAGGAGAAAGCGCCATGGGGATGGAAGCGACAGCGTCAGGAGACGTTGTGGGTGGCGACCGAGGAGTTGCCGCGGAGGAAGGGACACGTGTTCTAATCGTGCGGTCTTAGACCGCCCAAATCCGCACCTACAATGGGAGTCGGAGCGGGGCGCCGAAACCTTGAATATTGAGCATGTACGGGCGGTCTACGACCGCCCAAATCAAGTCCTTATTGAAGGTTGCTTTCGATTTCGTCGCCGATTTCCTGCTCGGATCGTCTCTTGTCGAACAAGCCTCCGAATCGAACGAGCCATGCGCGGAGCGTTCTCATGTCGCCTCCCTATTCATGGCGTAAGGCGATCAGAGGATCGGTCTGGCCCGCGCGCCGGGCAGGGAGGTACGCCGCCGCCAGGGCGGTTACCGTGACGATCGCGAACACCAGAATCAGGAGCGACAGATCCGGGGCGAGTATTTCCAGGAAGCCAGTCGCCGCGATTCGTCCGAGGCCGATCGTCGCCGCGAGGCCCGCGGCAAGGCCAATGCCGGCGGGAACCATCGCTTCGCGGACCATCCAGGCCGACAAGGCGCCGGGACGTGCTCCAAGTGCCAGGCGAATCCCGAATTCCCGCTTACGGCTGGAAACGGTGAACATGACGACCGCGAAAATGCCCACCGCCGTCAGCGCCAGACCCAGCGTACCGAAGCTGCCCAGAACGATCGTCTGGAAGCGCGGCGTGCTGTAGGCGCGTTGATTTCCGATCATGTCCGTCCACCACCGGGCCGTGACCGGAGTGCCCGCAGCCAGGTCTCCGACTTCTCGTCGAATCCGTTCTTGCAAACGGTCCTGCCGAGCGCGTGTGAACACGATCAGGGTCAGGCGTCGCGCCGTCGACGGAGGGATCACGTATGCGAGAGGTTCGAGTGGCCTGTTCAGGAAAGTCCGGAGGTCGGACACCACCCCGACGACCGTATGCGGGCGGCCATCCGATGTCTCCAATACCTGGCCGATGGGCTCGCTGCCGCGGAAAAGGCGTTCCGCGGCCGACTCGTTCACAAGCGCGTTTCCGGTTCCATCTTGCACGTCGTTCCAGTCGAGGAGACGCCCGCGAACGAGCGGAATTCGTGCTGTTTCCCAGTAGCCTGGGAGTGCGTAAATGCCGCCGAGGACGAGAGTCCGTTCCGTCGATCCGGCCGGAAGCACGCTGACGTCGGGAAGGGTGCCGTCCATTGGGAGCGAGCCGGTGGCGCCGACGGAGATTACATCGGGGTCCGTGGCTACAGCCTCGAGGACTTGAGAGTAGAACGCTTGCTGTGTGAGTCCGTCGTCGGCCGGTGGAAAGAGGCTGACCACCAGAACGTTCGCAGGATCGAATCCGAGTTCGGTGTTGACGACGGATAGAAACGTGCGGCTCGCGGCGACCGCGCCAAAAACCAGGACCACTGACAGTCCGACCTGGGCCGCGATCATGGGACGCCCCGGACCCCGGCCCCGGGCGTTCGGGAGGCCGCTGCGAATCAGGACATCGGCTTCGTTTCGTTGGGAACGCCATGCGACGAGGATACCCGTCAACAGGCCGCCGGAGAGGCCTGCCAGGAGAGCAAGGAACCCGACCCGGAAGTCCACGCCTACCATTGCCTGGCCGTAGGCGGCCTGGGGAACCTGAGCGAGGAGTGCGTCGAAAATCGAGGATGTGGCCGCAATGGCCAGGATGCCGGAAATCAAGCCGACGATCGCGGTTTCGATGAGGAGTGGCCGGACCAGCCGTAGACGACCCGCGCCGAGCGCGGCGCGGACGCCGGTTTCGAGTTCCCGTTGCCGGGCGCGGGCCACCAGCATGTTTGCGAGGTTGGCCGACCCCAAGAGCAGAATCAACCCGGAAGCCGCCAGCAGAAGTGCCATGATCGGCCGGCCCGTCGGGTAGAGTTGGGAGCGAATGTCGGTCATGAAGGGAAGAGCTGGGGGAGTGTCGCCGATTCCGGTCAGCGGCTGGATCAGCGCATCCATCTCAGCCTGAGCCCGTTCAGGGGTCGTATCCGGTTGGAGACGCACGATGGGGTACCACGTATTGCCCCCGCCGCCCAGGCCGGTCGGGGCGGTGTCATCCCGCCATAGATCCTCAACGGTCACAAGTTCGACGTTGCTACGAGGCAACCTTGGCGTAAAAATGAAATCCGGGGGCAGAACGCCAACGATATCGAACGTTTCCGTTCCAATCGGGACGGCGCTTCCAACGATGCTCTCGTCTTCGCCGAAGCGTTGCCGCCACGACGCGTGAGTCAGGACCGCGATCCGACCCTCTTGCCCGACATCTCCGGAGTTGAATAATCGGCCTCGCTCCGCCCGCACGCCAAGCAACTCAAAATAATTGGCTGTCACGCCCACCGTCCCGATGCGTTCAGTGCCGGATTCGTCGGTGAACATGATTGCCGGACCGCTGCCGATCAAGCCAACTTCGCGGATCCCTTCGTGCCGCTCGTCGATGACACGGAGGTATTCCAGCGGGGTGAGTGTGAACATTGTTCCGGTTTGCGCCTCGCGCATCAGGAGAACCTGCACGCCGTCCGGGTCGTCATAGGGCAGCGGACGGAAGAGGACGGCATCGGCAATACTGAATACGGCGGTGTTCGCGCCGACACACAGGGTGAGCGTGAGGATCGCGGTCACTGCAAAGACCGGGCTGCGGCGGAGCTGCCGTACGGCGTAGCGGCAGTCAGCCATCGCTGTTTCGAGAGGAACGAGCCTGGCGCGGTCCCTCCAGGCTTCCTTGGCGGGTTCGATGCCTCCGAGCCGGATCAACGCCTGCCGCCGCGCCTCTTGCGGGTTCATCCCATCGCGCAGTCCATCGTCGATATGTAACTGAAGGTTGCTTTCGATCTCATCGCCGATTTCCTGCTCGGATCGCCTCTTGTTGAACAAGCCCCCGAATCGAACGAACCATGCGCGGAGCGTTCTCATGATCTTTCCTCGGTGGTCTTCAGGAATTGACTCACGATGTCGGTGGCTTCCAGCCACTCTCTCGATGCCTGCGAAGTTCGTTTCTTTCCCGCGCGGGTCAGCGTGTAGAACTTGGCCTTGCGGTTGTTGTCGGATACGCCCCACTCCGATTGGATGTACCCTTCCTGTTCCAGTTTCAGCAGGGCGGGGTAGAGGGTGCCGTAGTTCAGGGCGATCCGGTCGCCGCTGGTCTGCTCGATCCGGCGCGCGATGCCGTATCCATGCAATGGCCCCATGGACTCGAGCGTTGTCAGGATCATGAGGGAAAGCGTTCCCTGCCAGACATCGGTCTTCCGTTTCATGATTCGTCCTCTTGGGACGCCATACGAGACGCCATGCGAATGGTTGCACGGGTCGTATTGGTTGGCAAGAGGAAAATGCATTGCGCCGTCAAGTTGTCTGGCCCCCCAAGCCGCGGAAGCCGGTGGGTGGCGTCCGGTATCCCTCGCCTCCAGCAAGCCCGTGACCGTACCCTGCGCGCGACCCTGCAGGGTTCTGGCACGGGCTGCTACACTATGGGGATGTTTTCGTCGACGACGACGGTACCCGAGATCGATACGAGTTCAGACCAGCAACTTGAGGTTCTCTATCACGTCATCCTGCTCAACGACGAAGATCATTCCTACGATTACGTCATCGAGATGCTGATGAAAATCTTCGGCTTCACCGAATCGAAGGCGTACTCCCATGCCGTCGAAGTCGACACGCGCGGTACGACCATTCTGATCACCTGCGAGTTGGAAAAAGCCGAGTTGAAGCGGGACCAGATCCACGCTTTCGGGCCGGATCCGTTGCTGCCGCGATCGCGGGGTTCCATGGCCGCAGTCGTCGAACCCGCCGCGGGGTAGGCTGTCGAGCGAAATTTCAGGAATTCGAATTTTGGAGTCTTCGCGAGTTTTCAACGACGAAATGGGGATTGTCCGATCGCTCAATCCGCAATGGGTTCATGCGAATCGCCGAAGCGGGTCAGATGGCCAGACCGCCGTCCACCTGAATCACCTGTCCCGTGATATAGGCCGCGGCCGGGGACAGCAGGAACCGGGCGATGGCGGCAACTTCCGCCGCTTGCCCATACCGTCCGATGGGAATCCGATCCAGTACCATCTGCCTGTACTCATCTGCAAGCGAAGTGGTCATGTCGGTTTCGATAAATCCCAGGGCAAGCGCGTTGACCGTAATCCCAGCCTTGGCGACTTCCTTTGCCAATGCCTTGGTAAACCCGATCATTCCAGCCTTAGAAGCCGAATAGTTGCTCTGGCCCGGCATCCCGGTAATCCCGCTGATCGACGAGACGTTCAGCACGGCGCCCGAACGTTGCTTGAGCATTGCCCTCACCGAGGGGCGCGAGTAGTTGTAAAGGCTCTTGAGGTTGGCGTCCATCACCGAATCCCAGTCCGATTCGCGCATTCGCACCAGCAGTTTGTCACGGGCGATACCCGCGTTGTTGACGAGAATATCAACCCGGTCGAATGTATCGCGAACTTCATCGACGATCTCCGCGGCACGTTGGGTATCCGAAGCATCGCCCTGAAATCCGATCACCCTGTTGCCATCTGCAACCTCTTCGGCCGCGGCCCGATTGCTCGCGTACGTGAACGCAACTCGCGCGCCGTCCGCGGCCAACGATTCCACGATCGCTCGGCCGATGCCACGTGATCCTCCGGTAACAATGGCAACCTTTCCGTCCAGTCCTTCCAGCAACACAAGCCCCTCCCTCGTCGTGGCGGGATTGTAACAGATGCCTGGGATCGCGCGGATGGGGCCGCTGGTTCTGCCGTCAGTCCCCGGTTTTCGCTGGAATAGCGAGGATGGGACACTCCGCGGCCCTGAGCACGCGCTCGGCGGTGGCGCCCAGAAGCGCGCGCTCGAACACCCCTTTTCCGTGAATGTTCATCACCAGAAGATCCGCATCCGTTTCGTGCACGGCCTCCAGAATCCTCCGATAGGAAGCTCCGATCTTGACCTCGGATTTGACGGTGCACCAGTTTCGCACCTCATTGGGCACCATACTGTCGAGATGCTCTTCGAGGATCGCGGCGACGTCCTCCACCGACCCCTTCGTCTCGGGCGGTTGTTCAAGAACGTGAAGCAGGGTGATTTCGGCCGGGGCTTCCTGGGCCAGAGCCAGGGCAAAATCCATCGCGGTACCGGTACCTTCCGAAAAGTCTGTCGTCACCAGGATTCTTTTCAGATCGGGCGGTACGGGCACTTCCCGCCTTACGTCCGACATCGTCAAAATGGGGACCGGGCAGTGTCGCAGCACCCGTTCGGTCACCGAGCCCAGGAACCAGCGTTCGAACCCGCGGCGGCCGTGAGTTCCCATCACAACGAGGTCCGCCCGGCTCTCTTCCAGCGCCGTCTGGAGTTCGGTGTCGATATCTCCGATGCGGATCGCTGTTTCTACGGTGATACCCCTTGAAACGGCGTCGGTCTCGATCTGTCTGACGTGCTTCTCGGCTTGCTTTCTGAATTCCGCAATCGAGTCGGCGGTGTTGAGGGGAAATTCGTGGAACGTGGGAAGAATCGGAGACACGACATGGAGAACGTGGAGGATCGACTCGTAGTTCCTGGCGATGCCCATCGAGTATTCCAGCGCCTTCATCGAGGCCGGAAAAAAGTCGATCGGACAGAGAACGTTGTCGATGCGGATCATGGTTTCCCCCGATTACTCAGCACCGCGACTCGCTTCATGAAACCCAGTGTAGCAGGACCCGTTTCGGGGCGTGAATGCGGCACCATCGCCGCAAACTACCTCAACGTGTCGCGATTCGGTCTTTGAGTCTCGCGACGAGATGCTTCCTCGCAGCAATTCTCATTTTGGTCCCTGACGGTCTTGGAATGATCTTCCACTCCCCCTCCGACGGTAGGTTCGGTCTATGAACCCACGATTGCCGCGCCCGACAGTTTCGGAGACTCGGAAAGCAGGCGCCCAACTCAACCAGTCAGGACCCCAAGACCGGGAGCGGGAATGAACACCGGAAAACACTCCAGATACTCGAAATGAGAATTGCTGGCTCACACGTTGACCCCACCCGTGAAACTGCCTATTCTGAACTACGGAATTTTCCGAACAGGAGAGACTAACGTGGATTTTCAATTCAAGCCCATGCGCTATCCCGAAGAACTCATCCAGCCGATGAGAGACGACCTGACCCGGTTAGGTGTCCAGGAAGCGCGTACGCCCGAAGACGTGGATGCGGCCGTTATCGAGAGCGATGGAACCACGATGGTCATCGTCAACTCGGTTTGCGGATGCGCGGCCGGCAAGGCCCGGCCCGGTGTCGCGATGGCCCTCCAGCATCGGGTCAAACCCGAAAAAATCGTGACGGTTTTTGCCGGCGCCGACATCGAAGCGACCGACCGTGCACGCTCGTACTTCAAAGGTTTTGCCCCGTCTTCGCCTTCGATTGCGTTAATGCAGAACGGTGAAGTCGTTTACATGATGGAACGGCACCAGATCGAGGGACGCGACGCCGGGCAGATTGCCGCGGTTCTCACCGATGCGTTCGAACGGTTGTGCGCGCCGGCATAAATAGCCGATGTTTCCGTTCTTGGTAAACCCGGCTGTTTCCCTGATAGAATGACGCGTTCATGGTGATTCGTCCGTCGCAGAATGCAGTGCGTCCGCGATGCGGCCATTGGGGTTTCCCTGATGGCTAGCCGGTTGTTCGTCGGAAATCTCTCCTACGATGCGACAGAGGCCGAGCTCTCTGCACATTTCTCCCAGGCCGGGCCGGTTTCGCGAGTCTTTCTGCCCCTGGATCGCGAAACAGGTAAACCCCGAGGGTTTGCCTTCATCGAGTACGACGATGGCGCTCATGCCGCGGCGGCCATCAGGCAGTTCAACCAGAAGCCCTTCAAGGATCGACCGTTAGTCGTCAACGAAGCGCGTCCGAGCGAAGCCCGTTCCCCCGGTCCGGGCGCGCGCGGGCTGGCGCCTCGGGGCCCGGGTCCGGGACGTCCTCCGGAGGGGCCGTCGCGGTCCTTCGATTCAGGTGAGAGTGGCGCCGCGCCGCGCCGGGCCAGTCCTTCCAAAGTCCGGCGGCGAGGTGGCAAACGATCGTTCTGGGAGGACGGTCCAAAAAAGGAACCGATCCCTGAAAAACGCCGCAGTCAGATTCTGGGAGGCTTCGACGATGAAGAAGATGAAGGCCTCGATGTCGAATTCGATGATATTGCGACCGGCCTTCCCGACGAAGAGGGCGACGAGTAACAGGTTGTTCTCACCTCTCTGCCGCCGCGGCCAATGACGTCCCGCCGCTTCGTTCTGGGTGTCGATCTGGACGGCGTGTGTGCCGATTTCTACCAGGGACTTCGTCCGATAGCAGCCGAATGGCTGGGCGTGCCAACCGACACTCTGTCTCCAGAAGTCACCCACGGGCTTTCCCAATGGGGGATCGATGCGGCGCCCGGCGGCTATCGGGCATTGCACCGCTTTGCCGTGACGCAACGGAACCTTTTCAGGGAACTGCGTCCGATGGATCGGGCGCCCGCAACCTTGCGTATGTTGTCTTCCATGGACGTGCGGATCCGCATCATCACCAATCGTCTTTTCATCAAGTACTTCCACCAGCAGGCGGTGAGCCAGACCATCGAGTGGTTGGACTACTACGACATTCCCTACTGGGATCTATGCTTCATGCGGGACAAGGCCGCGGTCGGCGCCGATCTGTACATCGAGGACTCACCCGAGAATGTGGAACAGTTGCGCGCGGATCGCTACGCAACGATCGTATTTTCGAACTCGACCAATCGCGACCTTGCAGGACCCCGTGCGGACTCATGGGAGTCCGTTGGACGGATGGTCATTGAAGAACTGAATCGGTGGAAAAGCCGTACTGGATCGCCGGAAACCTCGGCCACAGGAATGACGGGGAGGAAACCATGAGTCTGTTTCTCGTGCTGCTTGCGATGTGTGTCGGCATCGCTCTGCCGCTTCAGGCCGGTATCAACGCTGAATTGCGGGTGTGGCTCGGTCATCCGGTCCAGGCGGCCCTGGTGTCCTTTTCGGCCGGGACGTTGGCCCTCATCATTCTGGTTCTGGCCCTGCGATTGCCTTGGGCGGCCGCGCAGCCGCTCGCCCGCGCACCCTGGTGGATCTGGTTCGGAGGTTTGCTCGGCGTGGCTTACGTTTCGATGACCATCGTGTTGGCGCCGCGCCTTGGGGCGGCCACCTTGTTGAGTGCGGCGATGGCGGGCCAGTTGATGGGGTCGCTTGTGATGGACCACTACGGTATTGTGGGCTACTCGGTACGCACCATCAGCACGGGGCGCGTTTTGGGCTGCGCGCTGCTTCTTCTCGGAGTACTTCTCATTCACAGAGGCTAGAAAACACAGACGCTCGAATAAGACAGAGGCTTGGAAAAGAATGAATCCGGATCGATCTCTTAGAAACCATCTGGTCGCCATGCTGGAGGGCGGCCATTCTCACGACTCCTTCGATAAAGCCGTTTCGAACTGGAAACCCGAACTGCGGGGCGTCCGGCCCGCGGGTGGAAACCATTCGTCATGGGAACTGTTGGAGCACATGCGGATCGCGCAGTGGGACATCCTGGAGTTTTCTCGAAGCGCCCGGCATGTTTCGCCCAAGTGGCCCGACGGGTATTGGCCCGAGACGGCGGAGCCTCCGAACGATGAGGCGTGGGATGAGAGCATCGAATGGTACGGCGAGGACCTCAAGCTCATGCTCGGCCTGATCCTCGATCCAAAGGTCGACCTGCACGCCCGAATTCTTCACGGCGACGGTCAAACGCTTTTACGGGAAGCCCTGACGCTGGCCACGCACAATTCGTATCACATCGGCCAGTTGATGACGTTGAAGCGGATCCTTCACGGACAGTAGCTGGCGGCAATTTTCTGCAGGGTCCCAATACGGGCTGCCAGCGTGCCGGCGGAAAGTCTGCTTTCGTGTTTGGAAAAATAGGCTAGAACAATAGGGCGGGCAACACCCGGATGGCGACGAGAAAGAGCCACGGGGTCAGCACGACTACGGTCCTCAGGCCGGCGCCGAACCGAGTCGACGCGACCACTCCGTAACCGATTATCAACAGCACCAGGACCCAGATGGTGGTCAGGCTGAGCGCTTGTGCCAAAGTGTAGAGTGCACCGGCCTCCATCTGCGGATCCAGAAAGATCGCCGGACTCAGTACGTTCAACTGGCTGAGCCTCATCGCCGCCGCCGGTATCGTATACATCACGGCGGTTCCAGCGACGGTGTTCAGCATCATCGGTGTAAACGCAAAAGTGGTCACCGACCAGAAACTCATGAAGCTCGATCGGTTGCCGAGGATCAGGAAAATCACAAAGAACAGTCCCGCCACGATGACTGTTACCAGGGTAAAGAGGACGGAAGCGACGTACAGGCCAATGGTCACATAGGGGCTACCGGAGAATTCACGCATCTGATCCATCTGTTCCTGAGACACGTTTCCGGCCTGCGGGCTTTGGAGAAGGTCTCTCATGGCCGCCTCGCCGATGTCGATGCGGTTGGTCATCAGATAGGTGCCGGCGACGCCGAAAACGATGAAGACCAGGAACGGGATCCACGGCCCCACCCGGGAGTCCCTGATTTCTCCGAAGGCCTCGCCGGGGCTCCATAACGTTTTCAGCATCAGTCTCAGTGCGCGCATGCGAGTTCTCCAGGAGAGTCTTTCCGGTGCCGGATCGGGGAGCTAAAGGGCCAGCCGCGTTTTCTTAACGGAATTCGCACTCAGTTTGTTCCAAGAGAAACGACTTCGACGCCGTCGGAGACTTCCTGTCCGGGGTAAACGATCACGATCTCGGACTCGGCCAGTCCGGAAAGGACCTCGGCTTCCAGGGCGTTTCGCCGGCTCACCTCTATCGTTCGGCGTTCGGCCAGTCCGCCGCTGACGACGAATACGGTCCAATCGTCTCCTGCGCGGAAAAGGCTGCCCGTCGGGACCTTGAGCGTGTCTGAAGTTTCCCAGGTCACAACCCGTATCTCCACCCGATATCCGTCTCCAAGGTACTCGGCCGTCAGTGCGGGATCGTTGAAATCGACCACGACATTGACCCGCTGTTCTTCCACGCCCAGTGCCGACAGCTTGGTGAAACCCGAAGGTTCCACAAGACGAACCCGGCCTTCGAGTGTCAACCCGCCGCCCCACTGTTCGATCAGCACGCGGTGGCCGGGACGCACGCGCACGGCGTCTTCGGACAAGAGATCCGAAACGATTTCGATCCGTCTGGTGTCTCCCAGTTCCACCAGGGGTTCGCCGGCGGGAACCACCGCTTCGCTTTCCCGCATTCGGCGGAGGACCACTCCATCGATCGGCGATCGAATCGTGATGGGGTTGCCGGAGCCGTCCGCCGCCGTATCGTCGGTGATTTGAACGAGACTGGCCTGGGCGACCATGACCGCCTGTTCCGCATCGCCGACTTCGAATTCCGCGGCGTTGAGGGCTTCGCGTGCCGCCCGTGCTTCGAACTGCGCCGCGTCGAATCGTTCGCGTGAAATCAGGCCCTGATCGAAAAGCTCCCGGTCGCGCGCGCGCCGGGACTCGGAGAAATTCAGTTCCTCGCGCAGGCGTTCGCGGTTGGCTCGCGTCCTTCCGATCCCCGCCTGGGCGGCCTGCAGCCGGGCCTCGGTTTCCGCTCGGGTTCGCGTGTCGAGAAAGCCCGGTTCGACCGGGCGGAACGTGGCGATGGGGGTTTGCCCCGCCGACACGCGATCCCCGGGTTCGAGATCGATTCTCAGGACCCGTCCGGCCACCGGCGTCGACACGACGAACCGCTCCCTCAGGCGCGTTTCGCCTTCTTCGTCAATGGTGACCATCATGGGGCCGCGCGTCACGACATCGACGTCCACAATGATGGGTTGAGGTTGGAACGCGTAGATCAGAGCCGCCACGATTGCCGCCACGAACATGAAAGCGGCGAATCGTCTTAGAAAGCGCTTCATCTTAATCTCTTGTCTTCAGTACGCCGACCAGATCGAGCCGATTCAGCTTTCGCCACACCACCAGGCTCGAGAACATGGTTGCAACCAGTACGCTGATGGCGGCCCGCCCGTACGTATTGTTGCCTACAACCAGGGGAATCCGATACAGTTCGTTGCTTCCGATCGTTTCGACGGTGAACCACGCGAGTCCGTATCCAAGGAGCAGGCCCGTGGGGATGGCGATGGCGGTCAGCAACGCGAACTCACCCAACAGGATGTAGGCAATCTCGCGTTTGGTGAAGCCGATGACACGCAGGCTGGCCAATTCCCAGCTTCGCTCGGACAGCGAAATCCGGGCGGCGTTATAGACGACGCCGAACGCAATCACACTGGAAAAGATCTGATTGAAGAACACGATCACGCCTATGTTCTGTTGAACCGTGTCCCTGAACGCCTGAGCCGCCGCCTCTTTCAGAGCGACGGCCGCCACCCATGGCGTGTTCTTCAGCCGTAAAAGGAGCCGGTCCACCTCGGAAGCGTCCACTTGCAGGAAGGCCCCGGTGACCACGCCTCCCTCGCGCATCAGATCTCTAAGCGCCCCTATTTCCATGTAGGCCGAGGTGCCCAGAAACTCATCCACTACGGCCGCGACCTGGACTTCCCGCACGGGACGCGCCCCCTCCAGTACCTCGACCGTCAGGACGTCGCCCGCGGCCACCCCGATAATCTGGGCCATCTGTCTCGACAGGACCAGCCCGTCTGGAGGAAGCGATTTTACGGTCAGGTCCGAATGGACCACCCGATTCAATTCCTGGTCGGCGACCAGGCCCGTGATTGCGGTTTGCCGGGACCTGTGGCCGAAGCGCAGGCGGGCGGGGACCGAACGCAGGGGTTCCAGATTCATGACCCCATCGAGGCTGGCAAGTTCGAACAGCGCGCTCGGGGACGCGGGTTCGATAAAGTTCACCGTGATGTCCTGACGTTGGGCGACGTTGAATTGGATGCCCACCATGGCGTTCATCGAATCCATGAAGAACGACCCTTCGACGACCATGGCCGCGCCGAATGCGATACCGATCACCGAGAGGGCGGTTCGGAACGGCCGACGGGTGAGATTTCTTACGATCATCCGGGTGGCGGGCGAAAGCCATCGCCGCAGCCCCAGACGTTCGATCAGGCTCACTCTGTAATGAGCCGGCGCCTGGGGACGCATGGCTTCGGCCGGCGGCAGATCGACGGCCCGTCGAACTGCTCCCCGAGCCCCAAGCAAGGCGGCGCCGAGGCTCACGATCACCGCGGTCGCGATGACGTTCGGCGCGATTCTGAACTCCAGAATCGGGAATCGAAAGAAGTCGTTGTAGATATTGACCAGACCGGATGCCAACCACGAACCGCTCGCGATCCCGATGGCGATTCCGATGAACGCTACCGCCAAAGCCCACAGGTAATAGTGCAGTCCCACTTCGAAGTTGGAGTAACCCAGCGCCTTGAGCGCGGCGATCTGTTCCCTCTGTACGGCCACGATTCGTCCCAGCACCATGTTGAGAAGGAATGCGGCGAGAGCGAGGAAGATGATCGGAACGATGGTTCCGAAGCTCTGCAACTGGGCCAGTTCGTTGCTGAGGAACCAGTGCGACAACTGCTGGGACCGCCCGATTGCACCCAGTCCCCCATACCGTTCGAGGATGCGGTCCAGGTGCGCGATGACCTCAACGTCGGAAGCTCCGGGCATCAAACGGAGCACGACGTCGTTGAAACCGCCATCCATATCGAACGCCGCGGCAAGTGAGGGCCGGTTCACCCAGACGATGCCGTGTCTTCGGTTGTCGGGAACAAAGTCGCCGGCCCGGATGGTGTAGATGAACTCTGGCGACAGCGCGATACCGGCGATCACCAGTTCCCGCTTGGCGCCGTTGATGACGGCTACAACGGTGTTTCCCGGCTCCAGTCCGTGCGCAAGGGCAAAACCTTCGTTGACGAGGATTTCATCCCGCCGATTCGGATCGATGTAACGCCCCTTCCGAATGAACAGATCGTTGAGCATGGCCTGCCGTCGCGCGGGGATGGACACGAGTCGCGCTACCGCGGGTTCATCCATGCCGGGCATGTCCAGGGTAACGTCCGCGCTGACGCGCAACTCGGCGCGCGAAACTCCCGGGATCGCGTTGATTCGGTCCTCCAGGTAAAGTGGGCCGCGCTTGAGCCACACGAAAACATCGGCGAAGCGGTAACGATCGTAATAGGCCGCCTGGGTGAGCCGGAGCGATTCGAACGCCCCGAGGTACATGATGTAGATGGCGACCCCGGCGGCAATGACGAGGCCGATCGCGAGCACCTGCCCCTTGATGTCCCAGAGATCGCGAAAAAGTTTGCGATGGATCGCCTGCATTACGACGTTACCATTCGAGATCCGACGGCCGCTTCTTGGTGGCGTTCTTGCGTACCGACGCGATGCGTCCGTTTGAAAGCGAGATGACACGATCGGCGATCTCGGCGATCGACGCGTTGTGGGTAATCACGGCCGTTGTCGTTCCCAGTTCCCGGTTGACCCTGGCGATCGCTTCAAGAACCACCACGCCCGTTTCGATGTCAAGCGCTCCGGTGGGTTCGTCGCACAACAGAACATCCGGGTTTTTGGCAACCGCGCGTGCAATGGCGACCCTCTGCTGTTCTCCGCCCGAAAGTTGGGCCGGGAAGTGGTCCAATCGATCGCTCAGATCGACCCGTTCGAGCGCCTCGCCGGGCGTCAACGGATGCTTGCCAATGTCGGTCACCAATGCGACGTTCTCGCGGGCGGTCAGGCTGGGAATGAGATTGTAGAACTGAAAGACGAAACCGACGTGGTGCCGCCGGTACTCGGTGAGATCGGATTCCGCGGCCGCGGTCAAGTTTCGACCGCGATAGAAGACCTCGCCGTCGGTGGGCACATCGAGCCCGCCGAGAATGTTCAACAGCGTCGACTTGCCGCTGCCCGAGGGTCCGAGCAGGACAATGAATTCCGATTCGTAAAGCGACAGGTCGATGCCGCGTAGAGCGTGGACTTCGAGATCGCCCATCGGATAAACCTTGGTCACGTTGCGGGCTTCAAAGACCTGATTTTGGCTTTGTCCACCCAACGCGCTGACCTGGGCTGTTTCCGATTGGAGATTCATGACGCGCCCATCTGGAAAGTCATGATGCACCCATGGAGGATTTGCCAGCTTTTCGCATGAATTGTCCGGTGACAGTGCCGGACCTATCCGTCGATACTGGGTTGCGCCCGGTCGGACTCCCGGCAACTTTACAGGCTACTCGTGCAGGTAAGGTTTGGGCAAGGCGGTCGGGCAAATCCGCAGGACCATTTCATTGTTCGTTCGGCGGTTTTCGGCAGCCCTGGTTGAATCCGGAGCTGGCTATTTTGTTTTCGATGTGGCAGAGTATCCGTCATGGGAGGGCCACCGGCACAGGGTTGCGATATTGATCTGCGGGCAGTGGCGGTGCGTCCGACCTGGGGCGCGGAGGAACACCGGCGCTGGGACAGGCTGGTGGCGGCCCATCACTACCTGCCGTTTCATGGCGTGTTCGGGAAGGGCTTGCGCCACGTCGCGACGCTGGGCTCGACCTGGCTTGCGCTGATCGGCTGGCAGCCGGGCGCGTTCAAGCTGGCCGCGCGCGACCGCTGGATCGGCTGGAGCGCGGAGCAGCAGTTCCAGCGCTTGCATCTGATCGCCAACAACGCGCGCTTCGTCATCCTGACGCCGCGCACGGTGCCCAATCTGGCCTCGCGGGCGCTGGGTCTGAGCCTGCGGCGGCTGTCGCAGGACATGCAGGCGGCGCACGGCTACCCCGTCTTGCTGGCAGAGACGTTCGTGGATCCGGCCCGCTTTGCCGGGACCTGCTACCGCGCGTCGAACTGGCGCTGGCTGGGCCGGACCCGCGGCTATGCCCGGGAGCCCGGCGGCGCGGCGCGCTGGCGCCATCACGGCCAACCCAAGGAGATCTTCGTGTTCGAACTCACCGGCCATGCCGCCGAGGCGCTGAGCCAGACCGAGACGCCGGCCTCGTGGCACGGTGAACCCCGAACCGCGCCCATGGCCGCGCCGCGTCTGCGCAGCCTGTTCGAGCGCCTGGGCGAAGTGCCCGAGCGGCGCCGCGCCCGGGGCAAGCGCTACCCGCTCCACACCGTGCTGACGCTCGCCGTCGCGGCCCGCCTGGCCGGCTACCGCGGGGTGACCGCCTTTGCGCAGTTCGCCCGCCTGCTCAGCCAGGAGCAACTCCAGGCCGTGGGCGCCTTCTACAGCCCCTCGAAGCAGCGCTACACCGCGCCCTCGATCACCACCTTCCACAACATCCTCGCGGCGCTTCCGCCCGAGACCCTCGACAACGCCATCGGCCGGTGGGCCGGCCAGTACAGCGCCGCTCACGCCCCGGTGGCCATGGACGGGAAGGACCTGCGCGGCGCCTCGGCGCAGACCGGGCACGGGCGCCGGATGATGGTCGCGGCGGTCGAGCACGGCTCCGGCCTGGTCCTGGGTCAGAAAGAGATCGACGACAAGACCAATGAAATCCCCGCCGTGCGCGACCTGTCGGGCGGCCTCGACCTCGCCGGACGCACCGTCACCCTCGACGCGATGCATGCCCAACAGGACACCGCCCGCTGCCTGCTCGACCAGTGTCACGCCGACTACGTCGTCACCGCGATCAAGGACAACCAGCCCACGATGCATGACGACCTCCGGTCGGTCGACTGGAGCGCCGCGCCCTCGCACGAAACCCTCGAGAAGGCCCATGGCCGCATCGAGCGCCGCCGTTGCGCCGCCATCGACCTCTCCGACACCCCCTGGGACGGTTACGCCAACCTCTATGGACGCCGCCAGGCGATGCGCATCGAACGGGAGCGCGAGACCGTCAAGACCGGCGCGCGCAGCGTCGAGGTGACCTTTTGCCTGACCTCGCTGGATGCGGAGCGCGCCAGTCCCGAGCAACTCCTGGCCCTGGTCCGGAATCACTGGCACATCGAAAACCGTCTGCACTACGTCCGCGACTTCACCTACGATGAAGACCGTTGCCGGGCCTATGTGCGCCACTTGCCGCGCAATCTCGCCTGCCTCACCAACGCCGCCATCGCCATCGTGCGCTGCCAGGGGCGCTTCCGCTACCTGCCCGAGGCCAACCGTCATTATGCCGCCCGCGCGCAGGATGCCCTCGACGCCATCCTGAATGCCCCCACAGCCTGACCCCCCCCGACATCCCTGCGGAATCGGGCGCGACGCGCCGCTGGACACCTGTGCCCGCCGGGCACGAAGACGCCATGCGACGCCTGCAAGCGGCCCCCTTTACGCGTCTCCCGCAACCCCGCGACGCGCCGATCCCCTTCCAACCTACGCGATCTTCCTCATCCCGCGTCCCGAGGCGGGACAATAAAATGGCCCTGGGCAAATCCGCGGGGCCATTTTATTGTTCGTTCGGCGGTTTTCGGCAGCCCTGGTTGAATCCGGAGCTGGCTATTTTGTTTTCGATGTGGCAGAGTATCCGTCATGGGAGGGCCACCGGCACAGGGTTGCGATATTGATCTGCGGGCAGTGGCGGTGCGTCCGACCTGGGGCGCGGAGGAACACCGGCGCTGGGACAGGCTGGTGGCGGCCCATCACTACCTTCGGTTTCATGGCGTGTTCAGCAAGGGCTTGCGCCATGTTGCGACGCTGGGCTCGACCTGGCTTGCGCTGATCGGGTGGAGCGCGGAGCAGCAGTTCCAGCGCCTGCATCTGATCGCCAACAACGCGCGTTTCGTCATCCTGACGCCGCGCACTGTGCCCAATCTGGCCTCGCGGGCGCTGGGTCTGAGCCTGCGGCGACTGTCGCAGGATATGGAGGCGGCGCATGGCTACCCCGTCTTGCTGGCAGAGACGTTCGTGGATCCGGCCCGCTTTGCCGGGACCTGCTACCGCGCGTCGAACTGGCGCTGGCTGGGCCGGACCCGCGGCTATGCCCGGGAGCCCGGCGGCGCGGCGCGCTGGCGCCATCACGGCCAACCCAAGGAGATCTTCGTGTTCGAACTCACCGGCCATGCCGCCGAGGCGCTGAGCCAGACCGAGACGCCGGCCTCGTGGCACGGTGAACCCCGAACCGCGCCCATGGCCGCGCCGCGTCTGCGCAGCCTGTTCGAGCGCCTGGGCGAAGTGCCCGAGCGGCGCCGCGCCCGGGGCAAGCGCTACCCGCTCCACACCGTGCTGACGCTCGCCGTCGCGGCCCGCCTGGCCGGCTACCGCGGGGTGACCGCCTTTGCGCAGTTCGCCCGCCTGCTCAGCCAGGAGCAACTCCAGGCCGTGGGCGCCTTCTACAGCCCCTCGAAGCAGCGCTACACCGCGCCCTCGATCACCACCTTCCACAACATCCTCGCGGCGCTTCCGCCCGAGACCCTCGACAACGCCATTGGCCGGTGGACCGGCCAGTACAGCGCCGCTCACGCCCCGGTGGCCATGGACGGGAAGGACCTGCGCGGCGCGTCCGCGCAGACCGGGCACGGGCGCCGGATGATGGTCGCGGCGGTCGAACACGGCTCCGGCCCGGTCCTGGGACAGAAAGAGATCGACGACAAGACCAATGAAATACCGGCCGTGCGCGACCTCACCTACGATGAAGACCGTTGCCGGGCCTATGTGCGCCATTTGCCGCGCAATCTCGCCTGCCTCGCCAACGCCGCCATCGCCATCGTGCGCTTCAACCGGCGCTTCCGCTACCTGCCCGAGGCCAACCGCCACTATGCCGCCCGCGCGCAGGATGCCCTCGACGCCATCCTGAACGCACCCACCGCCTGACCCTGCCCACATCACCCCCGGAACCGGGTGCGCCGGAATGCGCCGCTGGACACCTGTGCCCGGCGGGCGAGTTCGAACCCGCGTTGCGGGCTGGCGGCCCCCTTTACGCGTGTCCCGCAAGCCCGGGACGCGCCGAATCCCTTCCGACTTACGGCCATAACTGGCTGGCCCTCCAGTTGAAACGCCGGCGCATTCCCTATCGGATGCTGGACAATGCCTTCGCCCACATCGGCGACTGGAGTCGGGCGCAAGAGATCGCCGACCGCCTGGAGGCCCGCCGCATCCACGAAAGATTGGATCGGTTTGCCCGTCAGTATTGCCCCATCATCGAACATTTCGATCTCGTGTATCACTGGAGTCTGAACCAATGCGAATACGCCACCGATGTGGTGTTCCGCCGGCAGGCCGATCTTGGGCCCATTTACGCCAATCTCACCCGCACGGCGATTCATACCGTCAAGCCCGATAACATCGCCACGTTTCTCGGCCGCAAACTCCACCCCAATTACCAGGATGAAATGGGCAACCGTTTCAATATCCGAATCGAAGGCGCCCGTATCGAACACACCATGGGACCGGTTTCATTGAAGCTCTATGACAAATCCGGCCTCATTCTCCGCATCGAGACCACCGTCAACGACGTGTCCTTTTTCAAGCACTACCGGAAGGTAGAACATCGCAACGGCGCCTGCGAAACCAAGTGGGCTCCCATGCGGAAAACCATCTACAGCCTGCCCCCACTGGCCGAACGCCGACGCCGGAAACAGCATGGCGACCGCAGGGAGTCTTCGGAGCGAGAGATCGTTCTTGCTGCGGTTTCTTCGTCTTGCCGATCTGGATGGAGTTTCCGTCCAGATGTTGTCCTGTCTTTGGCTTGTGTTTCGGATTGATCCGGGCCCGTACGGGCCCGGATCGTGCTTGATTGAAGGCGTCAGAAACCGTCAGGTTGGACGTGGCCGATGCGGCAATCTCCGCCCGACAACCGGACGGTGAACGGAATGAAGCGAAGGTCGACATCTTGTTCGGAAACAATATCGTCGCCGAGGCGTAATCGTCCGTCGGGCTGCAAGGGCATCCTGATTAGTTCCGCTGTGTCGTTGGTTACCGTGTAGTCATACCCCCATGGGGGTAGTTGTACGGAGAACCCGGAGAGAGTTTGGCCGGGCTGGATGAGATGCGGAGATTCGGAAATATTCTCGTCGGGCGGGATGTTTGGACGCCACACGTAGCGGATGTGGCCTCGTTCGTAGCTGCGCAGGGTTTGGCCGGTCCAGCCTTGGGGAGAGCCAATGTTTGTTGCTCGGTAAATAGAGAACAGGCCGGGGTCTCCGCCAAGGGTCATCGAGAATGCTGGAAAATCCGAGCCGTTAACGATCCTGAACGAGTAAGACGGCGGGTCTTCGGCGAATTTCCATGCGGTAACCCGAATCTCGTCTCTTTGGTAGCAGTCCGCGCCGCCGGGACCTTGCCCCGGCTGCTCTTGCGCTTTGCCGGACGCTGGCGCGGCAAGGATCAGTAGTGCGATTGTAGCAAATGCTTTACGCATGGTTGTCTCCCCCTGAAAGAATGAGGTTCACCTAGTATAATAGTGTCCCCGGTCGTTCGAAATCGTCAAGAATCCGCACCCTTTCGCCATCGTGTCGGCCTGCGACCACGTGAGGCCTTGGGGCGTGTTGATGTCCACCGCTTTCCCTTGGGTGTGTTTCGAACTGGCGGCGGGTTTTTTCCCTGGCTGGTCAACTAGGCTATGGACATCATGAAATTCATTCTCGATATTGTTTTGAATGTCTGTGCACTGGTCGGCAGGCCAGTGTTTGACAATCTGGTACTTTTCCCAGGCTTCTCGAAGATGACGCTGGTAAGCCGCGGGACGAAAGGCGGATTCTGCGGTTATACGCCCCCCTGCTGCGTTCGCGTTGCGTTTGAGGCATTCCCATGAATTATAGGTTTCGTAAGTCAGCCCGTTGATATCGGCGACATCGTTGTTGTACGGGTCCGGCGGTCCCCACCTGGAGACGGGTGTAACCGGGTTTCCCTGGGGGTCGGTGCATGGATCCTCAACCTCGAGTTGCCCTGCGTCCTGGTATGCGGCGTTCATGCCGGTGGAACAGACGATCGAGGCGCTAACGGTGACGTTGTAGATGCCAAAGTCATTCCTCGTGGAAATAGAAGTGAACGCGTCGGCGTATCCGCCGCCGTTGCGGACGTTGTTCATGGAGTCGGAATCGGACGCCCATCGTCCTTGGGGGCTTTGGATTTGCACGCTGGCAGCGTAGTTGTGGGTAAAGCGTGTCGATCCCGCGGAATAGTAACAGTCGCCTTGGTCGTAATAATCTTCGATGAAGGCGGTTGCCTTGACTTTGTCGCCGTCCTCCCACCAGCCCAACGACACGGTAATGCAGGCCAGAGCCTGTTCGGGAAGCAAGGCCGCGATCAACAGCGCGGGAATGATCAGAATGCGGCGCAATATGGTTTTTCTCATTGCGCTACGTCCTGAAACTGAAACCCGGACGCCATATCCGGCGACGGGTAGATTTTGACGCGCTTTTTGGATTCGGTAACGAAGTTCCGTAGCTTCGCGCGTCCGTCGGGGCTAAGCGACCGGAGCAAGTCGCCGTGAGCCGTGAGGGCGAGAGCGCCGATCCTGGCGTGCTCGTTGAGCTGGAAGCTGATCGACGCCGCCGACGGGTTGGAACTGGCCAGCCTTCTTTTTTCTTCGAGGCGTTTCCGCTGCGCCGTCAATTGCTCGTGAAAGCGAATCATCGCGTCTTTCATTCTCTCGAAGTCCGCTTCGGACAAGTCGAGCCGTTCGATTCGCGTTCTGAACGTCTCTTCCTGTTCCGGCGTGGGATGCCGTGGAATCGCGATCGACTGGTACAGCGAACGCAATACCACGCGATCCGGGATCAATTCGGGATTCTTGAATCCGTCGATGAGCGGTTCGGGAACCCCAGCCCCGTGTCCCGTGATTCGAAAATCGATTGTCGGAGTGCTGATCGTTACGGCCTGCCGGGCCGAAACCCCGGTCGCCGTTGCTCCAAGCAAGACGGCGGTCATGAACAAGCTGCGCGTTACAGGCATGAATACCTCCCCATTGATGCGGTTGCGACTTCCGGCGAATCGCGCCGGGCCGTTGACAACTGCAATTATGGGAAGAGGTTTCCCCAGCTATTCGCCTGGGAACGGGAAAAGGGGGCATGGCGGAAGCGTCGGACAAGAGTCAGGTGGCGTTGAGAGAGGTGGAGGTGCGGGTTACAGGCCCGCCCGAGCGTCGGCATCGGGACGAACCGATGGACCGGCGCCACTACCTGGGGCTCCGGCGGTTTGCAGGACGGAGGCTGCGGCATGTGGTCATGTGCCGGGGGCGGTAGCTGGCGTTGGTGGGCTGGCAATCCGGATCGTTCAAGCACCGGCCGCGGGACCGATGGCCAAGTTGGGCCGGTCGGTGCAGTTCCGGCGGTTGCGCCCGATTGGCAACAACACGCGGTTTCCGATTCTGACGGAGGCGGAGGGCATCGAGAATCCGGTCTCCCGGCCCCCGCATCCCCTCCTCATACCGGTGATCGGCCGGAGCGTGAAATAGTCCTGGCCAACCCGTGGCAGAACCCTGCAGCGTTTTACCATGGACTGCCATGGGAGGGGGCCCGAGCCACTCTCGGGAAGGGAGTGCCGCGGCGGCGTGGATCAGCGGCCGACGCGGTTTCCTGATTCCGTCTCGAACGCGGTGACGTAGCCGCCGTCGCTTCCGTCACGCATGGGCGCGATCGTCACCTTGATCCGGTCTCCGAACTCGATCATGTCGGGCCGCCAGCCTGAACGGTACACGTTGTTGCGGCTGTGCCCTTCGAACTCGATATCCCTTACTCCCGTGTCGTCGGTCACCTGCAGGACCAGCGTGAGATGGGGGTTGACGACTTCCAGCTTCTGGACCACGCCTTCCATTTCAACCGTGTTGTTGAAGTCCATTGCCGCCGCCGAATGATGGGCGAAAGCCCCGGAAACTCCGGCGAGGACCAGAATCATGCCGGCGAAGGCCCCTCGAATCGGTTTCATGACTGGACGTTCCATTCGATCGCTCCGTTTCTATTGGGTCGAGGTTTCTGTCGCCGCACGGAGTTCTTCCAGGCGGTTATGCCAGATCGGTTCGTTGCATTCATAGGTCATCAGAAAACCGTTCGGTATTATCGACCATCTCTTCATATCCGAGACCGGTTCCGTGTAAAAGTCCGGATCGGTCATCGTCATCTCGGCGGTCAGCACCTTTCTACCGTCTTCCTCGGTCAGCGTGTACCGTTCGACGATGCTCGCCCGATCGCTGTGGGCAAAACGCTGGTTCACCTGTTCCTTCAGATGAGTGGTCTCCACGATCAGCGTGTCCCCTTCCCAACGGCCGGTGGAGTACCCGTTACGCTCGGGAACGCGGTCGCCCTCCGGGATGATGCGGTCCCCGAAATAGACGCGGCGAATCTCGTTGTGCGCTTCGTAGATGATCGTGATTTGATCGGGCCGCTGGATCACTTCCATCGGATAGCCGCCCGAACCCAGCATCGATCCCGGCATGCCGGTTCCGAGGCAATATCCTCCCGGCGTCTCTCCGAGCGGGGCTACCAGGGATCGGTATTCGGCAATCTTGGCTCGCGCCTCTTCACTGAGGGGCAAATCGTCGCCGGCGGCCCCGGCCTCGGGGCCCCCCGGCCTCGGGGCCCCCGTAGTTGGTCCAGATGCCGGTGAAATCGGGAGTTTCGGTTTGTGCAAGACCGATTCCGGCAAGCAGGCCCATGATCGACACGTATCGAAGGCAGGTCGCGATTTTGCTGGACATCGATTCCTCCATTTCCCCGTGAATTGTACACAAGTGATATACGGCCGGTTAGCGAATAGACGGAACCGGCGGCTGAAGATCCCGATCGCGGATGCGCTGGCGCCGGCTGCTATAACGCGACCCGGCGCAACCGCAATGCGTTCGAGATTACCGATACCGAACTGAACGTCATCGCGGCGCTTGCGATAATCGGACTCAGCAACAAGCCGAAGAAGGGAAACAGGACGCCCGCGGCCACCGGCACGCCGATCGAGTTGTAAACGAACGCGAAGAACAGGTTTTGGCGAATGTTGCGCATGGTGCCGCGGCTCAGCCTGCGCGCGCGCACGATTCCACCAAGATTGCCCTGGACCAGGGTAACCCCCGCGCTTTCGATCGCGATGTCGGTGCCGTGTCCCATGGCAATGCCCACGTCGGCCTGGGCCAGGGCCGGTGCATCGTTGACGCCGTCTCCAGCCATCGCAACGACGTGGCCGGCTTCCTGGAGTTCATGGACCGCCCGGTGTTTGGCTTCCGGAAGAACCCCGGCCCGCACTTCGACAATTCCCAGGCGCTCGGCCACGGCTTGCGCCGTTGTCGGGTTGTCGCCGGTGAGCATGACAATCCGGAGCCCTTCTTCGTGCAATGCCCGAATCGCCTCGGGCGTGGATTCCCTTATCGGATCCTCGATCGAAAGCAGCCCCGCCGGACGGTTGTCCAGTGCGAGCATGACGACCGTCGCACCCTCTGTCCGCAGCGTCTCCGCAATCCTTGTAAGCGCTTCCGCGTTGACGTTCCGGTCTACCATCAAGGCCTGGTTGCCCAGCGCGATCTTGTGGGCGCCCGCGACGCCGATGACGCCCTTGCCCGTGATCGACCGGAACTCTTCGACAGGATCGAAGCCGATGCCGCGATCGCGAGCGGCCGAAACGATGGCGCGGGCCAGGGGGTGCTCGCTCGCGGACTCGACCGCCGCGGCCGCGGCAAGCACTTCGTCTTCCGTTGATGGATCGAGCGCGACGACCTGTTCGACCCGCGGACGCCCCTCGGTCAACGTACCCGTCTTGTCGACCAGGAGTGTGTCGACCTTTTCGAGCACCTCCAGCACCTCGGCGTTCTTGATCAGAACGCCGGCTGTTGCACCCCGTGCCATGCCCACGACGATGGACATGGGCGTCGCGAGTCCCAGGGCGCACGGGCATGCGACGATCAAGACGGCCACGGCATTGACCAACCCGTAGCCCATTCGCGGTTCCGGACCGGCCAGAGCCCAGACAGCGAAAGTCAGCACGGAAACTGTGACGACAACGGGAACGAAATAGGCGGCAACGCTATCGGCCAGCCGTTGGATGGGCGCCCGGCTGCGTTGAGCTTCGCCGACCATCCCCACGATTTGCGAAAGCACCGTGTCCTTCCCGACCTTCTCGGCAACCATCGTGAAGCTTCCCGTTCCGTTGACGGTACCTCCGGTCACCGCTGAACCCGTCTCCTTTTCCACCGGCATGGGTTCGCCGCTGATCGCCGATTCGTCGACGGCGCTCCACCCGTCCACGACGCGTCCGTCAACCGGCACCTTGTCGCCCGGACGGACACGCAGGAGGTCGTTCTTGTGCACGTCGGCCAATTCGACTTCGGTCTCGGTGCCCTCGGCGTCGATTCTGAGAGCCGTCGCGGGCGCCAGATCCAGAAGCGCGCGGATGGCATCGCCGGTTCGGCGGCGAGCCCGCAGCTCGAGGACCTGCCCCAGAAGCACCAGAACCACGATTGCGGCAGCGGCTTCGAAGTAGACTTGCACTTCGCCTTCCGCGTTTCTGAACGCGCCGGGAAACACCCCGGGCATCACGGTCGCGGCAACGCTGTACATGTAGGCCACTCCCGTCCCGAGGGCGATCAGCGTGAACATGTTCAGACTGCGGTTCACGACCGACGCCCACCCGCGCTCGAAGAACGGCCAACCGCACCACAGGACGACGGGGCTGGCAAGAGCCAGTTGAATCCAGTTCAGGCCGCCGATCGACAGGGCGGCGGCAATGGGACTTCCCGGAATCATGTGGCCCATTGCCAGCGCGAGCAGGGGTAACGTCAGCACCAGTCCCACCCTGAACCGGCGGGACATGTTGTCCAACTCCGGGTTCGACTGCTCGGCCAGGGCGGCGGCATCGAATTCCAACGGTTCCAGGGCCATGCCGCACTTCGGACAGGGGCCAGAGGATTCCTGATGGACTTCCGGGTCCATCGGGCAGGTATAAATTGTTCCGGGCGGCTGCGGGGAGAAGTTTTCCAGCCCCACGAGACCGCCCCCAAGGTACAGCGACGGAGCGGCTTTGAATTGCTCCAGACACTGGGTCCGGCAGAAGACGTAGGGTGTGCCTTCGTATTCGTAGCGGTCCTTGGCGGTTCGCTCGTCGACCTCCATGCCACAAACCGGATCCCTCATGGGCTGAGTGTACACCGGGCCATCGGGCACGAACGAATGCGATCCGTCGGCGGTCTGACAGCCGGCACTGACGGGCTCTACCCGGCCATCTGCCGCAGGACGTACTGCAGGATCCCGCCGTTTCTGTAGTACTGGATCTCCACCGGCGTGTCGATGCGGACCAGAACCTCGAACGCCGTCTCTTTGCCGCCGGTGCCCTTCGCCGTGACGTTCAGTTGACTGGCGGGCGCGAGTCCCTCGGCAATACCGGAAATCGAGAACTCTTCCAGACCGGTGAGTCCGAGGCTTTCCCGGCTCTGACCATCGACGAATTGCAAGGGCAGGACACCCATGCCCACAAGGTTGCTCCGGTGAATGCGTTCGTAGCTTTCGGTAATGACGGCGCGGACACCGAGCAATCGCGGGCCTTTCGCTGCCCAGTCTCGAGACGACCCGGAACCGTATTCCTTTCCGGCTATGACGATCAGAGGCGTGCCCTCCGACCGATACCGCATCGCCGCGTCGTAGATGGGCATCTGCTTCTGTTCGGGGAGGTGAATCGTGATGCCGCCCTCGGTTCCCGGGGCCATCTGGTTTCGCAGGCGGATGTTGCCGAAGGTCCCCCGCATCATGACTTCATGGTTGCCCCGGCGCGAACCGTAGGAGTTGAAGTCGCCGGGCTCGACTCCATTCGATTGCAAATACCGGGCCGTTGGACTATCCAGCGGAATGGCGCCCGCCGGAGAGATATGGTCGGTTGTCACCGAATCTCCAAGCACGGCCAGGGCCCGTGCACCGAGAATGTCTTCGGGTTCGGAAGCGCCATCGGCAATGTCGTCGAAGAACGGCGGTTTCTTGACGTATGTCGATGCGTCGTCCCATGCGTAGAGTTCACCGGTTGGAACCTCAAGGCTGTTCCAGCGTTCGTCGCCCGCCAGCGATTCGTCGTATGCCGTCCTGAACATTTCAGGCTTGATGGAGCTCTGGATCATGGCCTGGACTTCCTTCGGATCGGGCCAGATTTCCTTCAGATACACCCCCGTGCCGTCCGCGTCGTGACCAAGCGGTTCGTTTGCGAAGTCGATGTCCATGTTGCCGGCCAGCGCGTAGGCCACCACAAGCGGCGGCGATGCCAGGTAGTTGGCCTTGACCAGGGGATTGATGCGTCCCTCGAAGTTCCGGTTACCGCTGAGCACCGATGTCACGACCAGATCGTTGTCTGTCACGCCGGCGGCGATCGGTTCAGGCAGCGGCCCGCTGTTACCGATGCAGGTGGTGCATCCATAGCCCACCAGATGGAACCGCAGCGCTTCGAGATGCTTGAGCAGGCCGATGTCTTCCAGATAGTCGGTCACCACCCGTGAACCGGGTGCGAGGCTGGTCTTCACCCATGGCTGGACGTCGAGTCCGCGATCCACCGCGTTGCGAGCGAGCAGGCCGGCAGCCACCATGACCGACGGGTTCGAGGTATTCGTGCAACTGGTGATGGCCGCGATGACCACCGAACCGTGTTCGATCTCGAAGCTGTCGTCGCCATTCGTTATCTGAACGGGCTCGGGTTTGGAAGCGTTCTCGGCGATCGAGGCAAGCGCTTTCGCAAACGATGCCTTCGACTGGCTTAACGGTATCCGGTCCTGGGGCCGCTTCGGGCCGGAGATGCTGGGTTCCACAGACGCCAGGTCCAGTTCCAGACTATCTCCGAATACCGGTTCCGGAGAGTCCGGATCCCGGAACATGCCCTGTGCCTTGGCATACGCTTCGGTTCGTGCGATCGCGTCCGGCGAACGTCCGGTGAGCTTCATATAGTCGATGGTCTCGCGATCGATCGGGAAAAAACCGATCGTGGCGCCGTATTCAGGGGCCATGTTCGAGATCGTCGCGCGGTCTGCCAGCGACAGGTTTCCGAGGCCAGGCCCGTAGAACTCGACGAACTTGCCGACGACGCCTTTTTTGCGAAGTATCTGTACGACATGCAAGACCGCGTCGGTCGCTGTTGCGCCTTCAGGCAGCCGTCCGGTCATGCGGAATCCGACGACTTCGGGAATGAGCATCGAGATCGGACAACCCAGCATGGCCCCCTCGGCTTCGATGCCTCCCACGCCCCAACCGACCACGCCCATTCCGTTGACCATGGTGGTATGAGAGTCGGTTCCCACCAGCGTGTCCGGATAAAGCGTCGGCGTGCCGTCTCGATTCAGAAACACCACGTGCGCCAGATATTCGATGTTCACCTGATGTACGATGCCCGTGTCTGGCGGCACGACGCGGAAGTTTTTGAATGCCGTCTGGCCCCACTTCAGGAAGAGATAGCGCTCGCGGTTCCGCTCGGCTTCCATCTGTGCGTTGTAAGCGAAAGCTGAAGGCGTTCCAAACCTGTCGACCTGAACGGAATGGTCGATGACCAGGTCAACGGGCTGCAATGGGTTGACCTGGCTGGGCTTGCCGCCCATTTGCCGCACCACGTCGCGCATCGTGGCCAGATCGATAACTGCCGGGACACCCGTGAAGTCCTGCATCAGGATCCGTGCCGGGCGAAATGCGATCTCCCGATCCGTGCTGTTGCCGACGGAGTTGACGACGGCACGAATGTCGTCGGCCGAAACCGACTCCTTGTCTTCGTGCCGGAGCAGGTTCTCGAGCATGACCTTGAGTGAGAATGGCAGTTGGGATACGCCCCCGACGCCAGCCTTTTCAAGCGCTTCGAGCGAGTAGTACCTAAACGAGTCGCTGCCCAGTTTCAGAGTGGATTCGGAACCGAAAGTGTTCATCGTCGGGATTAATCTCCTGGCAACCTAGAATCGAGCATTATACCGAGCGGGGGGCGAAAAAACAGGATGCCGAGCGATCCGGCAGCAATTCTCATTTTGGCCCCTGAGGGCCTCGGAATGATATCCCACTCCCATTCCCACTGTAGGTGCAGTCTATGACTGCACGTCTTTTCCCACTGTAGGTGCAGTCTACGACTGCACGTCTTTTCCCACTGTAGGTGCAGTCTATGACTGCACGTTCCTTTCGGACTTGATTCGGGCGGTCATAGACTGCCCCTACATGCTCAATATTGAGGGATTTGGGCTCCCGGCTCCCACTCCCACTGTAGGTGCAGTCTATGACTGCACGTCTTTTCCCACTGTGCGGTCTATGACCGCACGATTACCGCTACAGTTTCGGAGTCGCGGAATGCAGGTGCCCAACTCAATCAGTCACGACATCGAAAAACCTCAAGACCAGGAGCGGTAATGAACGGCGGAAAACACTCATAATGAGAATTGCCGAACGATCCAATCCGGATGAGCGGTCCCTGGATGAACGGTGTCGAGCGGTCTTTCAAACTGTTATCATAGTGAACTTTGCCTGTACCGGGAGGTCCGTCGAACGATGTCTCTGATCGAGTACAACGGAATGAGGCCGAAGTTGGGAAACGGGGTGTTCATCGCCGAAGGCGCCCGTGTCATCGGCGACGTCGAGATCGGGGATCACTCCAGCATCTGGTTCAACACCGTCGTGCGCGGCGACATCCACCACATCCGGATCGGCAGGTATTCCAACATTCAGGATGGTTCCGTTTGTCACGTGATGCGGAACGAATGTCCCTGCATTCTGGGAGACTACGTGACGGTGGGGCATGCGGCGGTCCTTCACGGGTGCACCGTCGAATCTCATTGCCTGATCGGGATGCAGGCCACCCTGCTTAACGACGTTCGTGTGGGCTCGCACTCGATCGTGGCCGCCGGGGCGCTGCTGACCGAAGGCATGACGGTTCCGCCTCGGAGCCTCGTGATGGGCATGCCGGCCAAGGTGAGACGCGAGTTGAACGACGACGAGGTCGCCAGTATCGACGCGTACGCCCAGCGGTACTACGAATACAAGAATACGTACCTTGCCAGCGCGGAAGTGCGGTCCCAGTCCGCACCGGGATCTTCATGATCCGGGTGGCGCGAGGTACGTTCGACATCCTGCCGGGCGATGTGCGTGTCTGGCATGTCGTCGAGCGCGAAATGCGCTCGATATTCGAAGCGTACGCCTTCAATGAAATCCGCACGCCCATATTCGAAATGACCGAACTGTTCGTCCGCGGAGTCGGCGAAGACACCGACATCGTCTCCAAGGAAATGTATACGTTTCTGGACAAGGACGAGACCACATCGTTGACTCTGCGTCCCGAAGGCACGGCGCCGGTGGTTCGTTCATACATCGAGAATCGAATGGATGCCGAGTCGCGGATGCAGAAGCTCTACTATATCGGTCCGATGTTCAGACGGGAGCGGCCCCAGAAAGGCCGCACTCGCCAGTTTCACCAGGCCGGCGTGGAGGTGCTGTCGGCAACGGACGAGCCGGCGATCGAAGCGGAAGTCATCGAGATGCTGTTGCTGTTGTTCTCGCGGCTTGGCGTTGCCGATATCGAACTGCAGGTGAACTCGGTGGGGTGCGGCGAGTGCCGTCCGGAGTTCTTGACGCGGCTCAAGGCCGGTATCGCCGAAGTTTCTTCGAATCTGTGTGGGGACTGCCGCCGCCGCGGAGAGACCAATCCCATGCGTGTGTTCGACTGCAAGGTTCCTTCGTGCCAGCCTCGCATCGCGGAGTTGCCCACGATCACGGCGAATCTGTGCGGTGGGTGCACCGCCCATTTCTCGAAGTTCCGGAGCTACCTGGACGATCGGGAGATTGCCTACGGCGTCGAGGAACGGATGGTGCGGGGTCTGGACTACTACACGCGGACGACGTTCGAAATGAAATCGGGCACCCTGGGCGCGCAGAATACCCTTGCTGCCGGAGGCCGATATGACGGGCTTGCGGCGGCCCTGGACGGTCCCCCGACCCGGGGTTTCGGCTTCGCCATGGGGCTGGAGCGGCTGATTCTGTCGATCCCTGAACCCGAACAACTGTTGGGGGCGCCGGGCCCGTCTTACTTTCTGGCAACGATGGGGGACGAAGCGTTTCGCTACTCAACGCTTCTGGCTAGGCGTCTGCGCGCGGCGGGGGCATCGGTTTACGTGGATTTCGACGGACGGAGTCTGAAAAGCCAGATGCGTCTGGCGGACAAGATTCATGCGGCTTACGTCGTGATGATCGGGGACCGGGAAGTGCGGTCGAAGACATTGACTGTCCGAAACATGACCACGCGCGAACAGAACGAAATGACCGAAGACGAACTTGTAGACGCGGTTGAGAGCGCTGGCAATAGATAGGAATGCGAAGTCATGGTTGCGGAAATTCGACAATTGAAAACGCCGAAAAGAGACAGGAATGCGAACTCATAGTTGCGGAGAACTGACAGTAATCGACGAGGGCAGGGAAGTCACACTGGCCGGATGGGTCAACGTGCGACGGGACCACGGGCAGTTGGTATTTGTCGACCTGCGCGACCGGGCCGGCATCACCCAGGTGGTTTCCAATCCACAGCGCTCCGCGGCCGTCCACAAGGTGGCCAAGGATCTTCGGAACGAGTTCGTCATCACCGTCCGCGGAACCGTCACCCGGCGCGCCGGCGACATGATCAATCCCAACCTGAAGACGGGCGAGATCGAAGTCGTCGCCGATGAGATCGTTGTCCACAGCGAAGCGAAGAATCCGCCGTTTGCGATCGAAGACGAACTGGCGACCTCCGAAGAGTTGCGCCTCAAATACCGCTATCTGGATCTCCGCCGCAAGCCCTTGCAGCAAAACCTCCATCTGCGGCACAGGGTCATGATGGCTATCCGGAAGTACATGGATGCGAACGATTTCTGGGAGATCGAGACGCCGTTTTTGACCCCGTCCACCCCCGAGGGCGCGCGAGACTATCTGGTACCCAGCCGTCTGTATCACGGCCAGTTCTATGCGCTGCCCCAGTCGCCTCAGTTGTTCAAGCAGCTATTGATGGTTGCCGGTTTCGAAAAGTACTTCCAGATCGTGCGTTGTTTCCGCGACGAGGACCTTCGGGCGCACCGCCAGCCCGAATTCACCCAGTTGGACGTCGAAGTTTCGTTTCCCGATTCCGACGCCCTGTTTGCCCTGATGGAAGGCTTGATGACGGAAGTGTTCCGGCTGAGGGGTATCGAGGTCGCCGCGCCGTTCCCCCGAATCGGCTATCGCGAGGCGATGGACCGGTATGGCAGCGACAAGCCGGACACCCGCTTCGGGGTTGAACTGAGGGATTTTTCAGCCGTCTTTGCCGAGGGCGGTCCATCGCTGTTTCGCGAAATGGTGGAAAGCGGTCAGACGGTTCGCGGTCTGGTTGCGCCCGTCGCGTATTCGCGCAGGATCCTGGACGAACTGGATGCCTTCGTCAAGCGGTTCGGGGGCGCGGGACTGGCATGGGTGCAGGTGAGGGGCGATGAACCCCGAACCCTGCCTGTACTGAAGAAGGCCGGTCCGGAAACGATCCGGCGTTTGATCGAAGAGTCCGGCGCCCGGTCCGGAGAGACCGTGTTCGTGGTTGCCGGCGACCGGAATCCCACCCTGGAGCGGTTGGGCGCCCTTCGGCTCGAACTGGCCCGGCGTGAAGGCTGGATCCCGAACGGTCAGTGGAACTTCCTCTGGGTCGTCGACTTTCCCCTGTTCGATTACGACGAAACCGACAATCGCTGGGTTTCGCAGCACCATCCATTCACCGCGCCTATTGACGACGACCTGACCATTTTGGAGAGCGACCCCGGAAGTGTCCGCGCCAAAGCCTACGATATGGTGTTGAACGGACTGGAAATCGGCGGCGGATCGATCAGAATCCATCGGAGCAAGGTGCAGAAGAAGGTCTTTCGCGCTCTCGGCCTGGCTGACGAGGAAGCCCGGGAGAAATTCGGGTTCTTCCTCGAAGCGTTGGAGTATGGGACGCCGCCGCACGGCGGGATTGCCCTGGGCCTGGACCGCATCGTGATGCTTCTGGCCGGCAGTACATCGTTGCGGGACGTAATCGCTTTTCCCAAGACGGCCCGCGCTCTGGATATGATGTCGGAGTCTCCATCGGGCGTTTCGGAGAAGCAACTTCGGGAACTGGGGATTCAGGTTCGGAAGAAGTAGGCAAACGAGTATACGAAAGGGGATCGTGCCCAAGATTTCAATTCTGCTGGACTCTGTCGCAAACCAGATCGCCGCCGGCGAAGTGGTTGAACGTCCGTCTTCGATCGTCAAGGAACTGGTCGAGAACGCGATCGACGCGGGTGCCAGGAAGATCGTCGTGGAAGTCGAGGGCGGAGGCCGAGCGCTGATTCGGGTGATCGACGACGGCGAGGGGATGTCCCACGAAGACGCCCAACTCGCATTCAAGCGTCACGCCACCAGCAAGCTCCAGCGTCCCGACGACCTGTTCTCGATCGAGACTCTGGGATTCCGCGGCGAAGCCCTGCCCTCGATTGCATCGGTCGCGCGTGTCCGTCTGGAGACCCAGGTGCCGGGGACATCGACGGGAACATCGATCGAGATTGCCGGCGGCGACGTCGTGGCTGTCCGCGAAGATGCGTTTCCCCATGGCACGCAAATCGTGGTTGAGGACGTCTTTTACAACGTTCCCGCCCGCCGCAAATTCCTTAAATCCGAATCCTGGGAACTCAGCCAGGTCACGAGGCATTGCACGCACTATGCCCTGGCGTTTCCCGCAATCCATTTCGTTCTGAAAAGCGGCACTTTCGAACTGCTGTCGGCGCCTCCCGCCGCGAGTTTGCGTGAGCGCATCTTTCAGGTGTTCGGGGCCGACCTGCTCGACGAGATGGTCGAATACGAACGGCAGTTCGCCTCGCAGGGCCTGAAACTGCATGTCTTCACCTCCCGGCCTCAGGTTCAGAAATACAACCGCAATTCAATGTACTTCTTCGTCAACGGCCGTGCGGTTCGCGAAAAGGCGCTCTTCCACGCCTACACCGAGGCCTACCGCAACGTTCTGCCGTCGGGCACTTTTCCCGTCACGATGCTTTACGTCGAAGCACGGCCTCGCGACGTCGATGTCAACGTCCATCCGGCCAAGACCGAGGTGCGGTTCCGCCGGTCATCGGTCGTTCACGATGCGGTTCGCGACACCGTTATCGAAGCATTGCGGTCCGACAAGACCATCATCCCGATGGGGGATGACCCGAAGGCGTCGGCGTATTCCGCCCCCCGGTTCAGGAGTCGTGTGCCCGATTCCTGGGACAGCGGCGCAGTCGCCCGCGAGCCATTCGAGGGTTCCCCGGCGGCCATGACCTACACCGGGAATCGGGCGCTGGACCTTACGTTCGAGGAAGCTCGGGAAACCGTGGGCGCCGGTGACGGCGTCGAAGCGGCCCCACAGGCGGCAACGCCCGATTTCGACCTCGTCCGGTCACGGATCCACCCTCTGGGACAACTGCGCGACAGTTTTATCGTGGCCAGTGACGAGTCGGGCCTGATCGTGATCGATCAGCATGTCGCTCACGAGCGCGTGCTGTTCGAACAATACGAACGGCAGAAAGCGCGGGAACAGATCGATGTCCAGCGGCTCCTGACGCCGATTCTTCTGGAGTTGTCGCCCAGGCAGGAGGCGCTGTTCGAAAGCCTGACGCCCGAGTTGGCGCGCAACGGTTTTGAGGTTTCGCCGTTTGGGCCGCGGACAATCGCGGTCGAGACGGCGCCTGCCATTCTCAAGGCCGGACAGGTTGAGAAGTTGCTCCGTGAGGTCATTGACGGACTTGAACGTGAGGAACAGGCTCTGAACATCGATGCGTTCACGGCGAAAATTGCCGCGACCATCGCATGCCATGCCGCGATCAAGATCAACAATCCTCTGGACGATGTCAAGATGCGATGGCTCGTCGCCGAACTCATGAAGACCGACTGCCCCACGGTTTGCCCCCATGGCCGTCCAATCATCGTCAGATACGATCTCAGAGAGATTCAGAAGGCGTTCAAAAGGGCATGAATTCTGTATCTTGTTTGAATTTTTGGTTCGTAGTGTGGTCCTAAACTGACCCACTCCCCGCAGAAAATGCCGATGATTGGGCACCTGCGAATTACGCATGACTTGTTTGTGAGTTACTCATGACTAACTCATCACCGAACAACGCTGAATCGTCTGTATCGTCTCAACACTTTCACCAGGAGGACCCGGAATGGCAGGCAAATTGACACAGACTCAGATAATTGCGACGCTGGCAGACAAGACCGGCATGGCCAAGAAAGACGTGAAGGGTTTCTTGAGCGACCTCGCAAATCTTGCGCACGAGGAAGCCAGGAACAATGGCGAGTTCACCATCCCCGGGGTTGGGAAACTCGTAAAGCAACAGCGGGAAGCACGAACCGGCCGGAACCCGCGGACGGGTGAGTCGATAGCGATCCCGGCCAGGACGGTGCTGCGGTTCAGAATTGCCAAAGCCGCCAAGGACGCTGTGCTCGCCGGTTAGCAGGAACGTTGGCAGCCCCTCCAGGGTGTGCTGCCTCGGGCCGTCAGGACGGATTCGCTGGAGTCGAAGTGAACGCGGGGGTCTATCGGTTGCCGGTACCCCTCGCGTTTTCTTGATTGTGCATATCCGAGTGGATGAAGTTCATGATTCGGTAGAACCGGATGGCGGCTCTACCGAATCACGGGGGAAGCGGCCCGAAGCCGGGATTGGTGTTCGCCCTGGCGCCGCCGCCGCGTTATCCCAATACCTTCAATGCCGCCGCGGCGACCTGTTCGTCTTGGGGTGAGGTCAATCCACTCACGCCGATCGCTCCCACGACTTTGCCGTCGGCAATGACCGGCAATCCTCCCTGGACCGGAAGCACGCCATCCACGGCCAGAAACGCGGTTCGACCGCCGGAGATCATATCCTCCAGAGCCTTCGTGGGGCGATTGAAACCCGCGGCCGTTCTGGCTTTCCCCATCGCAACTTCGATGGATGCGGTTTGAACGCCGTCCATCTTCTGAAACATGAGAAGGTTTGTGGCGGCGTCGACGATGGCGATCGCGACGCTCCAATCGTTCGATCGTGCTTCCGCTTCTGCGGCGGCCATCATCTTCTGGGCTGTCTCCAATGGTATGAATTTCGTGGTTCCAAACATGTCTCACCTCGCTTTCGTGTTCGGGGGTCAGTTGGGGACTGGCGCCGAGCGTTTGGGGATCAGCACTCCGAGGGACCAGCCAACGGCCCCGGCTATCCCTCCCATAATGCAGTTGGCCAGCAAGCCGCCGGCCCGATTGGCCATCGCTTCGACGAAACTTGCCGGGCCTTCGATGCCCAACGCGATCGGTTCATTGAAGTGAGTGCCGCCAAGCGGATACGAAATGGCCGTTCCAACCACGATCAGGATCTGGGCGGCCAAGGCGATCATCGCGCCCACTGCGATTCCACCCGCGATTCCGTAGCCGTGGTATCGCCGGCCAAATGCGCCCCAGACAAGCGCCAGATGCACCTCCAGAGTCACCATCGAAAAAACCCGGATGCCCAACTCATATGGTGCGCCCAGCAGGCTCATGACCAGTTTTCCAAGAAAGAAAATGAGGAGCAACAGGGCAGGTAGCGTTACAAAACGGACTTTTTCTTGCATGTCAGGCGATTATCCTTCGTTGGTATTCAGACGCGGATTCTACGTCAGTCCACCGCGAAGCGAAAGGGCCTGTATTCGACGGCATGACCGATACCGGCACTTGGCCGCGCTCAAGGAGCCCGTGGTGCAACCCCGCGTCGCACCGAGACCGGGGAGGCGCCCGTCTGGCAAGGCGCGAGGAGTGAGGGCGACGGAGGCGTACTTCTTACTGCCGCACCGAAGGTGCGCGATGACAGTAGGTCGAGGACCCCAACCGCGCTTGATCCGGCGCGAGGAACGCGCCGCTACGCGCCCGGCGCGAGGAACGCGCCGTAGAACGCAGTCCAGACGGGATGCATCGTCGGTCGAATGCAGCAGGGGTTTCACCACGGGCTGCTAGGCTGCCTTCAAGCACAACGCCGCGGCGGATACGGAAATTCTCTGGCGTACATGTGGGTGTGACGCACTTGAGAATGAGTTGGAACGATGGACCGAGCGGTTTCGCGAGGTGTGTCAGGTGCTGGAGGGGGCGCTTCCATCCCCATGCTGCTTGAACGCGCCGGAGTGTGCCGCCTGCCCCGATACGGGCGTCAATTGAAGGTGAACTCTACGCCAAGTCCTTCGCCAGGGGATGAATCACTCTTGATCGCGACCCCCGAAGTAGGCCTCCCGATGACGGACCCGGTAGGCTGGATCGTCCACGATGACCGAAATCAGATGCCAGCGACCGTCCTGGAGGGAGTGCGAGGGATAGTATCCGATGCTGTACTGATTTCTGAGTTCGTTCGCGAGTTCGTCGAGCGCGTCCGAGATCTGGTTCCGTCGACTGTCGTCCGAGAATCCGGAAACCCGCCACGCCCGGCCGCCGCTTATCTCACCGAAGAGTTCCAGAACCCCCATATTCAAGACGTCTTGGAAAACGGCTGGCACTCCCGTGGGCGTCCTCGAACCGGTGGGCCCTCCGCCAGGAAACGTTGGAGGTGTCCCCCCTGGAAACGGGATTCCGATAGGCGTCCTCGAACCGGTGGGCCCTCCGCCAGGAAACGTTGGGGGTGTAGGGCGCACGGGTCCAGATAGCTCCCCATCGGCCGCGATTCCCAAAGAGTAGACCAGCATTTCGGATTCGCGAACATAACGCTGTGCACGCTCGAACGACGTGGCGCTCGATGTGTCGTCGCCGTCGCTGATGAGGAGAATCGCCTTCTTGTCGTGTTTTCCGTTCCGGATGTGGTCGACGCCCAGAGCGAGAGCGTCATGGATCGCCGTACCGCCGCCCACCTCCGCGCTCCGAAGGGCCCTCGCCAGGCGGACACGGTCATCGGTAAAATCTTCGACAAGCCGGGCCCGATTGTCGAATGTGACCAGGAAAATCTCGTCGTCCGGGTGGATCTGGCCGAGGAACCGCTCAACAGCTACAGTGGCCGTATCGATCTTCCGCTCCATGCTCCCGCTGGTGTCAAGAAGGATACCGACGCTGACCGGAAGATCCTCCGAGGAAAATCTCGACGTCTGGGTTTGTTTCTGCCGATCTGGCCGAGGAACCGCTCAACAGCTACAGTGGCCTCCGATCTTCCGCTCCATGCTCCCGCTGGTGTCAAGAAGGATACCGACGCTGACCGGAAGATCCTCCGACTGCGCAAAATGGGCGATCGATTGAACTTCTCCGTCTTCGTAGAGGGTGAAATCCTCGGGGGTGAGGTCGGCCACATGGCGGTTTCGGCCGTCAAGAACCGTCGCCACCACGTTGACCAGTCCGACATCGACCTTGAGTTGTGCGGCAGACAAGACTCCTGCGACAGCCGCCAGGAGAATGACTGGGACGATCCGGTTCACGATGCCTCCCGGTTTGTTTCTGTGGGTTTAGACCATGGGTGCAGCCATTCGTTTAAACCCATGAATCTTCCGGAAAAGCGGCCGTTGGGCGGGGTTCTTCGTATGCGGGCCCGTCGGCGCGCCGGCGCCTGAAAGTTGTTCACTGCAGGACGTTGGCGGTGGCCCGGGGGGGCGCACGCAATGGGAAGAAGAGCGGGCGTGGTGCGTATAGACGCGCCCGCGCTTGATCCGGCGCGCGGAAGCGCGCCGTTGGCGGATGGATCCGGCGCTGCTGCAAACAATTCGTGAGAAAAGTGGGCCGGATTCACGGTGCTATACTCGTTGAAGTTTGAAGAGGATTTGACGAGGGATTAATGAAATCAACTAAATGGCTCCGGTGTTTCCTGATTGTGGCGCTGGCGGCGGTGTTTCCGGCCTGCGGTTCGACCCCTTCGTCGCAGACTGTGGACAACGATTCGACGTTGCTGGCCCTCTTTCCGGTCGATTCGAGCGGTATTGTTTTTTTCGATGTCGCCGGTATGCGCGAAATCGAATTCTTCAGGGAATTCTTGCTTGAAGCCCGGTCGGACGCCGACTTTCCCGAAGAGCTTCGCGATTTTATGACCGAGACCGGTCTGGACCCGATCGACGACGTCCTGCAGGCGATTGCCGGAACTACGGGCGAGGATCAGTATCTCGTTGCCATTCGATCTCTCGGCGATTTGCAGGCTGGGGAACGGTTTCTCGAACAACTGGGAACGGATTCCGAATCGCATGAGGGCCGATCGATCTATCGGCCTGAACCGGACGAGGACTGGGGTATTACCTTCGAAAATGACCTCGCGATTCTCGGATCGTCCGGGGCGGTTCGGTCCGCTCTCGACCGGATGGGGGGCGGACCCTCGGTTTTGGACAACGCGGAGACGATGGCGCAGATCCAGGCGATCGGGGCCGGAAATCAGGTGTGGGGTTTCGGAAGCTTCTTTGCCGACCTCGTACCCGAGGGAGCGCCCCCGCCCGTGGCAATGGATCTGGTTGCGGCGCTCGAACGCGTGACTTTCCGGATGCGCCTCGAGTCAGGCGTGACGGCGAGAATGACAGGCACCTTTACTACAGCGGACACCGCAACTCGGGCGGGCGATTTGCTTCGGGGATTTCTTGCCCTCGGAATGATGGGCTCGGCGGATCGGCCGGACGTGGTGGAACTGTTGAGCGGTGTTCAGGTGCAGAATGCCGAGGCCGCGGTAGAGATCGATTTTACGGCGTCCCAGGAGTTGCTCGACCGATTGGCGGAATCCGTGGTCTCCGACCTCTCCGAATCCCCGTTTGAATAAGCCCGTGCGGCGGCGGCCGTCCGATTGCCCAAGTTCCCGAAGTTGAGTCTGTCTATCTGCCGGCTCCGGACATGGACGCGAGAAAATCCGCGTTCGCCTTGGTCTTGCTCATCTTTTCGAGTAGCAGTTCCATGGCTTCCACTGTCGACAGCGGGTTCAGCACCTTGCGGATAATCCACATTCGAGTCAGTTCGTCCTTGGATACAAGAAGTTCTTCCTTTCTGGTTCCCGAACGGTTGATGTCGATTGCCGGAAAGACGCGTTTGTCCACCAGTTTGCGGTCCAGACCGATCTCCATGTTGCCGGTCCCCTTGAATTCCTCAAAGATCACGTCGTCCATGCGGCTGCCCGTATCGATCAGCGCCGTTGCGATGATTGTCAGCGACCCGCCTTCCTCAATATTCCTCGCGGCGCCGAAGAAACGCTTCGGACGCTGAAGCGCATTCGAGTCGACACCGCCGGAAAGCACTTTTCCGGACGGAGGGACGATGGTGTTGTAGGCGCGAGCGAGACGCGTGATCGAATCGAGCAGAATCACGACATCGCGTTTGTGTTCGACCAGACGCTTGGCCTTTTCGATGACCATTTCGGCGACCTGAACGTGGCGCGATGCGGGTTCGTCGAAGGTCGAGCTGATGACTTCACCGTCGACCGAACGCTGCATGTCGGTCACTTCTTCAGGGCGTTCGTCGATCAGCAGGACGATCAAGGCCACTTCGGGGTGGTTTGAAGTGACCGAGTTCGCGATGGTTTGCAGGAGCATCGTCTTGCCGGTGCGCGGCGGTGCGACGATCAACCCGCGCTGCCCTTTGCCAATCGGCGTCAACAGATCCAGGACGCGGGCGGACAGTTTTTCCCTGGTCGTCTCCAGTTTGAGGCGTTCTTCGGGATAGAGCGGTGTCAGGTTGTCGAAGAAGATCTTGTTGCGCGCCCGGTCGGGATGCTCGAAGTTGACGGCCTCGACCTTGATCAAGGCAAAATAGCGTTCGCCTTCCTTCGGGGGCCGTACCTGCCCGGAGACGGTATCCCCGGTCCGGAGATCGAACTTTCTGATCTGCGACGGCGATACGTAAATGTCGTCGGGGCCCGGCAGATAGTTATAGTCGGGCGCCCGCAGAAATCCGAAACCGTCGGGCAGGGTCTCCAGAACGCCTTCGCTGAAAATGAAACCGCTCTTTTCGGTCTGCGCCTGCAGAATCTTGAAAATGAGTTCCTGCTTTCGCATTCCCGACGCTCCCTGGATATTCAAATCCTTGGCGATTTGCGTCAGTGCCGACGATTTCTTTTCTTTGAGTTGAGCGATGTCCATGGTGGCGGTCCCGTCGGGACGTTCGGTCACAAGCTTCTTGGCTGATGGGGGGGTCTTCTTACTCATGGGAGGTATTCGATGTTGCGGCGTGGAACCAGTTGTCCGAAGGTTTGCAGTTCTACACCTGGGAAACAGCAGCCTGGATTTTGCGCCATACGGCGTCTTTTCCAAAACCCGAAACCGCCGAGAAAGGAATCAGTTCTACCGAGCCAAGCATTTCTTTGGCTCGCTTAACGGAAAGGAGCATTCGATTTCGTGAAAGCTTATCTGATTTTGTCAGAATAACCGTACTTTGAATATTGAAATAGTCCAGCCACGCCTTGGCCTCGATGTCGGCGGGAGTGGGCGGAATCCTGCAATCTACAAGCAATAGAACCAGTTTCAACTGCGGACGGTCCCGCAGATAACCTTCGACCATCCCTTGCCATCCCGCCTGGATTTGCTTGGGTACTTTTGCGTATCCGTACCCGGGAAGATCGACAAAATACAGGCGGTCGTTGATCAGAAAAAAATTGATGGTCTGCGTACGCCCCGGCGACGAACTGATTCGGGCCAAGCCCTGAATTCCCGCCAGCGCATTCAGCAAACGTGACTTTCCTACATTCGAGCGCCCGATGAAGGCAATCTCCTGAAGTCGATCACTGGGAAAGTCAGCCGGTTTCAGTGTGCTCTTGACGAATCGGGCGGATCTGACTTTCACGGGAGGCTGAACGCGGGAGGCTCGTTCAAGACGCGCCTATAGTACCACATGAATTTCGGGACGGAGATCAAATTCAATTTCAGATCCACGCCGGGAACACCGCGCTTGATCCGGCGCGAGGAACGCGCCGCTACGCGCCCCCGGTTCCGGAATTCAGTGGGCAATGCGCGGTCTGTCTTCGGAACGATCATTCAAATTAAACGCCTCGGCATCGTCGAGCGGAACCGGCTTCTCGGTCAGGGCGATCTTGAGCACATCGTCCATGTTTTCCACCAGGTGAATCGAGAACTCTTCAAGAATTTCGCGGGGAATGTCCGGAAGGTCCTTTTCGTTGTGTTGCGGAAGAACGATCGTCCGGATACCGACGCGGTGAGCGGCCAGCAGCTTTTCCTTGACGCCGCCGATTGCCAGGACCTTCCCGCGCAACGTTATCTCGCCGGTCATGGCGAGTTTGCCGGAAACCGGTATCTTCGTCAGGGCACTCACGATCGCCGTTGCCATGGTGATTCCGGCCGACGGTCCGTCCTTGGGAATCGCACCTTCCGGCACATGGATATGGAGATCCAGTTTCTGGTAAAAGTCACTCGCGATTCCGTAAGCGTGCACTCTGGAACGCACATAGCTCATGGCGGCCTGCGCGGATTCCTGCATCACGTCGCCGAGCTTTCCGGTCAGAATCAGCTTGCCGCTGCCTTCCATCAGCGTGGCTTCGGTCCCAAGGATTTCGCCTCCGACTTCCGTCCACGCCAGCCCTGTCACCAACCCGATTTCGTCTTTTTTGTCGTGTGGATTTGCTTTGTATTTTGCAATCCCGAGGTAGTCGTGCAGGTTGTTCGCCGTGACCTCCGCCTTGTGCTTCTTTCCCTCACAGACGACCGTTCGAGAGACTTTCCGGCAGACCGAGGAAATTTCGCGTTCGAGGTTCCGGACGCCGGCTTCACGGGTGAACTGCCGAATGAGCGCCGGCACGACGTCGTCGTCGAAACGAATCTGCTTTGGCGTGAGGCCGTTGGTTTCGATCTGCTTCGGAATGAGAAACTTCCTTGCGATTTCCTTTTTCTCTTCTTCCGTGTATCCGGGCAGCCGCAAGACTTCCATACGATCCTGTAACGGCTGTGGGATGGTGTGCAGAACGTTGGCCGTGGCGATGAACATCACCTGGGACAGGTCGTAATCGACGTCCAGGTAGTGGTCGTTAAAGTAGATATTCTGTTCCGGATCCAGCACTTCAAGCAGCGCCGCCGACGGGTCGCCCCTGAAGTCGTTGCTCATCTTGTCGACTTCGTCCAACAGAAAAACCGGGTTCATCGTGCCGGCTTTCTTGATCATCTGAATGATCTGGCCGGGAAGAGCGCCGATGTAGGTTCGTCGATGCCCGCGGATTTCGGCTTCATCTCTGACGCCGCCCAAGGCTAGGCGAACGAACTTTCGGCCGGTCGCCCGGGCGATAGACATGCCAAGCGAGGTCTTACCGACCCCCGGAGGGCCGACGAAGCAAAGAATGGAGCCCTTGGGTTTCTTGACCAGTTGACGGACGGAAAGGAACTCCAGGATTCGGTTCTTCACCTTGTCGAGACCGTAATGGTCTTCGTTCAGGATCTTTTCGGCCAGCACGATGTTGCGGATTTCGCGGCTGCGCTTTTTCCACGGCACACTGATCAACCAATCGAGATAGTTCCGTGCGACTGTGGACTCGGCCGACATCGCCGGCATCATTTCAAGGCGCTGAAGCTCTTGTTTGGCCTTCTCTAACGCTTCCTTGGGCATTCCCGCTTTTTCAATCCTTGCCTTCAGATCTTCGAGATCGGACTTTTCGTCCTTCTTGCCGAGTTCACGTTGAATCGCCTTGATCTTTTCGTTCAGGTAATACTCTTTCTGGGCGCGCTCCATCTGACGCTTGACACGGCTCTGGATGGAGCGGTCGACCTGCAACTTTTCGATTTCGATGTCCAGCAGGTCGGACAGCCGCTTGCATCGTTCGACCGGATTGAAAATCTCGATAAGTTCCTGCTTCTCTTCCACCGATAACACTAGGTGCGCGCAGACCGTATCGGTAAATCGGCCGATGTCGTCCAGGCGGATTGCCGAGACGACCTGTTCGTAATTCATGTTGTGGTTGAGCTTGACGTACTGCTCGAAGCGCTGACTGACCCGGGCGATCAGATTGTCGTATCCCGTGAAGGTCTGGTCGCGAAACGGCGAGAGGCGCAGGTTTGCCCTCAGGTGGCCATTTTCTTCGGAGAGGTTCAGAATTCGAGCCCGTTCGATGCCTTCGACGAGAACCTTGGTATTGCCATCCGGTAGCTTCAAGGCCTGCAGCAGGTTCGAAACCGTCCCGATTTGATAAATCTCGTTCGGTTTGGGGTTGTCGACAGAGGCGTCGTACTGAGTTGAAAGGAAGATCCGCTTGTCGCCTTCAAGTGCGGCCTCCAGGGCCTTTACCGAGGACTTTCGGCCGATGACGAAGGGCGCCAGCATGTACGGAAAGATCACGACGTCGCGAATCGGAACCATCGGGAGCGTGACGTTTTCGTATTTGTCCTTTTTTGTCGTCATAGGAAGCGTTCTTTCCGAAACATGAGGTCAATGCCGAAGGATCGGCTTACCGGTCTGCAGCGACGCGGCGCCCGATCTTCGATTCTGCGTTGAGGCGTTTAATCGTCCGGTTTCCGGTTCCAGGTCTAACCGGCTTTCTCGTACGGCAGCCGTACCTCCATCTTTTCGACCATGGGACGGGTGATCGTCAACTCGGTGTCTATTTTCTTTCCCGGAAGGGAGTACATGACGTCCAACATCAGTTCTTCCAGGATGATGCGCAGTCCGCGAGCGCCGACCTTTCTCTTGATCGATTGCTCGGCGATCGCCTCGATCGCGCCATCGGTGAACTCCAGTTTGACGTCCTCGTACTCGACGAGCCGCTGATACTGTTTGATCAAAGCGTTCTTGGGTTGTGTGAGGATTTTGACCATGGCGCCTTTGTCCAACTCGTGGAGCGTGGCCACGACCGGCACGCGTCCGACGAATTCCGGGATCATTCCGTACTTGATCAGGTCTTCGGGTTCGACGCCATCGATCAACACGGACGGCCCTCCCTCGACCTTGATCTTGAGATCGCCCTTGAAGCCCATGGTGCTGTGTTTGGCCAGGCGTTTTTCGACCAAATCCTCGAGACCCACGAAAGCGCCGCCGCAGACAAAGAGAATGTTGGCCGTGTCGACCTGAGTAAATTCCTGATGAGGGTGTTTGCGGCCGCCCTGCGGAGGGACGTTCGCGACCGTTCCTTCGAGCATCTTCAGCAGGGCCTGCTGGACACCTTCGCCGGACACGTCCCGCGTAATCGAGGGGTTTTCGTCCTTCCGGCCCACCTTGTCGATTTCGTCGATATAGATGATGCCCGTCTGGGCCCGTTCGACGTCGCCGCCCGCGCTCTGAACCAGGCGCAGGATAATGTTTTCGACGTCCTCGCCGACGTAGCCGGCCTCGGTGAGCGTCGTGGCGTCGACAATGGCGAACGGCACGCTCAGCAGCCGCGCAAGCGTTTGAGCCAGAAGGGTCTTGCCCGTGCCCGTGGGCCCGATCAACAGAATATTGGATTTCTGAAGTTCGACTTCGGACTTCTTTCGGGCCATTTCGATCCGTTTGTAGTGGTTGTAAACCGCTACGGCCAGCTTTTTCTTGGTCTGATGCTGGCCGATGACGTATTGATCGAGAAACGATTTGATTTCGGGCGGTTTCGGAAGGTGGACCTTGTGCGTGCCCGGTTCCATTCGGCGATCTTCATCGATAATGTCCTGGCAGACCGCGACACATTCGTTGCAGATGAAGACCGTGGGGCCCGCGATCAACTTCCGTACGTCATTCTGGTTCTTGTTGCAGAACGAGCATCGAAGGCCATCTCCGTTATTTTTCTTCAAACCGTTTTCCCCCGGGCCCGAGCGCGGACGATCGATTCGACCGTTTCAGTGGAACCGACCTTAAATCCTTTCGATTCAATCGGTTGTTTGCTATAGGCGCTTGGAAATAACTTCGTCGATAATACCATATTCCTTCGCCTGCTCTGCCCCCATCATGTAGTCGCGTTCCACGTTTTTCTCGATACGGCCGAGTGGCTGGCCCGTGTGTTTCACAAGGATATCGTTCAGGATACCCCGCATCCGAAGGATTTCTTTCGCATGGATTTCGATATCGGTCGCTTGTCCCTGTAATCCTCCCATCCAGGGCTGGTGGATCATGATGCGTGAGTGGGGAAGGGCGAAACGCTTCTTGGGTGTGCCCGCGGACAGGAGTACCGCCCCCATGCTGGCTGCCTGCCCCACGCAGATCGTGGTGACGTCGGGACGAATGAACTGAATGGTGTCGTAAATGGCCAGACCGCCGGTGATGGACCCTCCCGGCGAATTGATGTAAAGCGAGATGTCGCGCTCCGGATCTTCAGCTTCCAGATACAGAAGTTGAGCCGTCACCACGTTTGCGATGTTGTCGTCGATCGGGGTTCCGATAAAAATGATGCTGTCGCGCAGCAATCGGGAGTAGATGTCATAGGCCCGTTCTCCGCGGTTCGTCTGTTCGACCACTATCGGTATCAGGGCATTCTGCGCTTCGACTGTATTCGACATGAACCTGCTTTCAGGGAAGTTCGATTCCCAACGTCATTTTCTGTTAATGGGAAATTGTGTCACAAACGCGGGGGTAATCCGAAATCGCACGCAAGCCCCGGCATCCGGGCAAGTTCTATTTCCAGACTTCGGGCTCGGGTGGACCGCCCGGGTCATCGGCCGGATTCTCGGGCTCGGGAGTCAGACTTCCGGCGGGCACGAATTTGACCCGGTCCCGCAGCAAATCGAGAATCTTGTTGTTGCGAATCTGGCCCCGCATGCGTTCCAGCCCATCGTTTTGGGCCATGGCCTCCCTGATGGCGTGGACGGTCTGCCCCGTTTCCTCGGCCATTGTCCGTAGTTCGTTTTCGGTGTCCTCGCTGGTGACCGCTATACCTTCTTTTTCGGCCAGGCGTTCGAGAATCAGAATCCCACGAACGTCGCGTACCGCCTGGTCGTACTGATCGGAACGAATCTTGTCCCAGTCGACATCCAGGCCTCGAGGATTCATCCCCTGCTGCGCCAGGTTGCGCACCAGGCGTTGGATGCGCGTCTGGACCTGTTGTTGGACGAGTGAATCCGGTACTTCGAATTCGTTGTCGTCTTCGAGCCAGCGGAGAAGATGGTCGCGCACCTGCTGGTCGGCTTGCTCCTTCCGGTGTTTTTCCATGTTCTGGCGGACCTCAACGCGCAAGGCATCCAGAGTTTGGTACTCCCCTATTTCCTGCGCGAATTCGTCGTTCAACTCCGGCCGGATCTTTTGCTTGATGCCCTCGACTTTGACGTCGTAGCGGGCCGTCTTGCCGGCAAGCCGTTTTTCGGGATGATCCGGGCGGTAGACGACTTCGAAGCTCAGATCGTTTCCGACTGTGGCCCCGGTCAGGTTCTCGGTGAACTCCTTGACCGTGGCCTCGCCGCCGACCTCGCAGAGCGCTTTTTCGCGCGAAAGCTCTTGGTCAACCGCGCCTTCCTGGCCGTTGGCCAACGAACCGGTGAACGTGATTTCGGCGAAGTCGCCTGCCTGGAGCGGTCGGTCTTCTTCGACAGGCGCCATTTGAGCCCGCTCTTCAACCAGATTCCGGAGATATTCGTGGAGTTCGTCCTCGGTGACTTCGGTGGCGATTTCTTCGACAGGAATTTCCGAGTAGTCGTTCACCTCGAACGCCGGAAAGATCTCGAAACCGACCTGAAACGAGAGGGAAGAACCGTTGGCATACTCCGGGGGCTCGAAAATGGTGGACGCCTCGACGACATCCAGTTTCCGCTCCTTGACGGCGTCATTGAAATACCGCGGCAGCAGGTGCTGGTAAATCTCGGAGAGGATGTCGTCCTTGTATCGGTTTTTGACGACACCGAGCGGGGCGCGCCCCGGACGGAACCCGGGCACACGGGCGCGCTTGGCAAACTCCCGCGCGACCGTCGTGATTTCGTCCGAGACCACGTCCGGGGCAATCTCTATGTCCAGGCGTTTCTTTACTTTGCTGATATCTGTCAGTTCTGCTTTCATTACTCTTTTCGATGGGGTAGAGAGGTTTCAGTGCGAAAGGAGGGACTCGAACCCTCAAGGGTTGCCCCACTGGATCCTAAATCCAGCGCGTCTGCCAGTTCCGCCACTTTCGCGTGAACGGGTAACCTACAGTATAACGCGTACGCGAATGGCGCCGGACACCATTCCAAATGCTCCGACTTCGGGCGCGCGGACAGGGGGGCACGATGCCGGGTATCACTCTGTGAGGGTTCACGGGAGTCTGAGGGTGACTCCGGCGGTCGACGCCGCATGATGGACCGCATCTGGGATTTATCCGTCTTAACGTGGGGGCAGCAATGAAACCTGCATACAGGATACCGCTTGACGAAGATCGCGGCTACTCGCCTCTGGGATCCGTCTGGGAAGGCGAGGATTCCGATCTGATCGAACGCATGCTCGATATTTACCCCCGCAAGAACCCTGAAAACATATTGGACGCCACGGTAAACGGAGCTCGCTTCTGGCGTGGAAGCGCCAGACCAATTGTTGGTCTGGATATTGAACAAAAACACCGTCCGTCTCTCGTCGGCGACAATGCCTCGATGCCGTTCAAAGACGAGTCCTTCGATGTTGTCGTATACGATCCGCCCCATATTCCGAATCAAGGCAAGGACAAATCCAAGGATTTCAACGATCGGTTCGGGTTAACGCTGAAATCGTCGAAGGATCATAACTACAACTTCTCGCACTTGTACCCTGCATTCACCTCGGAAGCCTACCGGGTTCTGCGCGAGGAGGGGGTTTTGTTTTGCAAGATTACAGATTACGTCCACAACCACAGGTACCAGTGGGCACATATCGATTTTGTGGACGCCGCGAGGGTGGCCGGATTCTGCCCATGCGATTGCATTGTGAAAATCAGAAAGGGGCCGATAATCGACCCAAGATGGAAAGTTCCTCACCACTCGCGCAGGCAACACTGCTACTGGCTCGTGTTTCGCAAGTCGCTGCGATGCGAGTGAAGGGCTTCAATCGACGACCTTCACGTCCCACGCCTGAAGCATCGCGCAGGCAGCTACGGGAAAACCCCTGACCGAGCATTTGCCATCCGAGCCATCGAAGTGGACGCGAAATGACCTATCGGTATCTAAAGGAACACTCGCTCCAATGCTGTGACGACCCTTTCGATGCCCCACTGGTTCAAACGTTGCGTCCCGCATCGCGGCGAGACTCTCAATCGGAATTTCCAAGAGCTGATAATGAATCAGCGGGAGTCTCCACAAGGCCCGAAGCATGAAGATGATGTCATAGCGAGACAGGTGTTCCAGTACGCGCCCTACCAAGGTCGGGGCATCCCACGGCTCGCGTTCGGTCGTGCAGAGTTTTGTGATGGTAATCCGATCGGATTTTGTTCCTAACCCCGTTTCGGTTTTCAGCGACATGCGCATATCCTCAACGAGCAGATCGTGTCCAGCGGAATTGCGCGACGTTCCGGCGACAATCGCATATGGCTTCTTTATTCGCTTGAATGCTTGTTCGACGAGGGCCTCAAAATATATTCCTTGAGGTGGAACGTTTGGATAAATCGAATGGTGGATGTTGACAAGAGCGTGGATCGCAATCAGAAATCCTTCGTCAAAGGCACCGCTTGGCTTTGAAGACATGCGGCAGTCTAACCGGCCAGCCGCTTCGTCGACAAAAAACCGGCGGACCACCACCTTCCTGGCGGGTGAACTGAATCGATCATGGGCTCGAACAAACGATTGTAAGGGTTCGGTAGAACCCGGGGCGGGCCTCCCTCAATGAGAATGCCGTCCGAGCCGGATCGCATCCCCAGGATTACCGCAATCGCAATCGCCCGTTCAATACCGTTGCTCCGCGGGCAGGCCCCAAAGCGAGAGGGTCCCCGTTTGAATATCGCAAGTATGCGCAAACCGAACCCATTCGACCGGGACATGACACGGCCTGCAAGGACGCATCCGTGGTGAATTCGAACGTCCCCAGTGGTACTGCGCGCATCCTGATCACGACCTTCCCGTTTGGCGGGGCTAGCCGCGAACCCTTCCCGTCCGACGGCGTGAGCCGCGGACCCTTCCCGTTCGGCGGCGCCAGCCGCGAACCCCTCGATATCCTGGACCGAGCCGGTATTTCATACTCGCTCAACCCGATGGGACGGCGTCTGAGGGAGGACGAGCTTGCGGCATCGATCGGAGAGGCCGAGGTGCTCATCGCGGGGACCGACCCCGTTACCGCGCATGTCATGGACTGTGCGCCAAACCTGGGATTGATTGCCCGTACAGGCATCGGGTTGGACAGTGTCGACCTTCTGGCGGCCAGGGAGCGGGCGATTGCCGTCACATACACGCCCGATGGCCCGGCGCCGGCGGTGGCGGAGTTGACTGTCGGCGTCATGCTGGCTCTGTTGAGGGATATCCCGAGAGCCGACCGGTTGATGCACAACCGGAACTGGCAGCGGTTGCCGGGACGGCGGATCGCCAAGAGTACGGTAGGCGTTGTCGGGGTGGGCCGCATCGGCAGCCGCGTCATCCGCATCCTGAGAGGCGGCTTTCCCTCGGTGCGTATCCTGGCGAACGACCTTGAACCCGACACCGATTCGACTTCGGGCCTTGGGGCCGAATGGACCGATAAGGCCCGCCTCTATCGCGAGTCCGACGTTATTACCCTGCATGTTCCGCTGACTCCGGAGAACTACGGGCTGATCCGCGCACCCCAACTGGAGGCCATGAAACCCGATGCGGTTCTGATCAATACGTCCCGCGGCGGCATCGTCGATGAAGCGGACTTGGCGCGCGCGTTGCGGAACGGGACGATTCAGGGTGCGGCCGTCGACGTGTTCGAGACCGAACCCTACAGCGGTCCGCTCACCGGTATCGACAACTGCATTCTGACCTGCCACATGGGGTCGATGTCCGCGGATTGCCGCATCGAAATGGAGAGAGGAGCGGTCGAAGAGGCGATGAGATTCCTGGGCGGGGAACCGCCGAAGACGCCCGTTCCGGAATTGGAATATGACATTGCGGCGAGAAGGCGCGTGACTTGAACAGCCACATCCGCCGAGGGTTGCCGGTTTGGCGACTTCCCGGTCAGCGGTTCGTTCCAATAGGATTTCGCCTTCCACAGCCCTGCGCTAGTTCCAGAAAGCCGAGTGTCGCATCCGCATTGGCTGCAAGGCGGGGCCAAGTACAATATAGGGATTAGCCATGAGCCATTCCGTACGCCGCCACCTGCGCGTCGATGTCGACGCCTACGATCAGAGCATCCGCAGATTCATCCCGGCCTACGAGGAGATGCTTGAACAAGCCGCAAGTGCCCTCGCCGAGGCTCGGCCGGAACGGGTGCTCGATCTCGGCGCCGGTACGGGCGCGTTGACCGAAGCCGTGTTGCAGCGAGACCCGCATTGCAGTGTCGAATTGATCGACAGCGACCCGACGATGCTCGAACAGGCAAGGAAACGACTTGCGCCATTCGCTCCGCGGCTGAGGTACACCGAGCGATCGTTCCATGGGCCACTGCCACCTTGCGACGCGGTGATCGCTTCGCTCGCCCTGCACCATGTGCCGACCCTGGATGCGAAACAGGATGTTTTTGAAGCAATCCACGCCGCGTTGCGTCCGGGCGGCGTGTTCGTCAATGCCGACGCGACGATGTCGGCGGATCCCAGCGCCCGCCAGATCGAATACCAGACCTGGGCGGCTCACCTGATGGCCAGCGGGATCTCCGAAGTACGCGCTTGGGGTCACTTCAAGGAATGGGCCGACGAGGACACCTACTTTCCGCTCGAAGAAGAACTCGCCAGGCTGAGGGCCGCCGGCTTCGAGGCGGCCTGCTTGTGGCACACGGTTCCAATCAAGGTGGTGCGAGGTGTCAAACCCGCGGTTCAGCCAGACTTGCGGCAAGGTATTCAAGGTTAGAACGCCGCCGCGTGTTTCAAGATGGGCGAGAAACACGCTTGCCTTTGCCGGCTGAACTTTCGGATCTTTGGATTTGAGAAGCGCTTCGGGTTGACTTGGTCAAAGCGGTAGCGTTGATTCTGCCACGCGGCGCGGGTAATTCGAGACTCCCAACCGCAGACGCCTGTCAACGATCTACCCCCGCCACCACTGACGCGCTCCCCGTGCACACAATCGGCCAGTACTTCCACCTCAACCAGCGCCCACCAGATCCAGCTTTTCGGTTCCGATTGGAACCGTTCGATCCACCGTAATCGGGTCATGTGAGATCACGATCGTCGTTCGGCGTTTCCTCCGGCGATCCTCGATGATTTTCAGGACTGCCGCGGTGCACGTCCGATCGAGGTGGTTGGCGGGCTCGTCCAGCACCAGAATCGGAGGATCCATCACGATTGCCCGTGCCAGTGCGATTCGCTGGCGTTCCCCGCCGGACAAGGTGACACCTCGCTCGCCGATGACGGAATCGTATCCGTGCGGCAGGCGGTCGACGAACGTGTCCATTCGAGCCCGGCTCGCGGCGCCGAAAACCTCCTCTGGAGTTGCCGTGGGGCAACCGAGCCGAATGTTGTCGGCGACCGAAGCGCTCAAGAGGTAGGGCTCCTGTCCGACGTACACCACCTGTTGCCGGAGATTCTCAAGTTGGTAATCCTGAACGTTGACGCCGTCGATGAGTACCTGTCCGTTGTCGGGTTCGATGAGGCGCGCAAGAAGGCGGACTGCCGTCGATTTGCCGCTTCCGCTGGGTCCCGAGATCCGACAGCACTCTCCCGCCTCGATCGATAGACTGAGATCGTCCAGTACCGGAGGCCGGCTGCCGTACGCAAACCGGACGTCGCGGAACTCGATATGACCCTCGATCCGTCTGTTGAGGGCCACCTTCCGTTGCCGTTCCTTTTCATCGGGAACGTTGAGCACCTCAGCCAGTCGTTCCGCTGCGACCAGTCCATCCTGAATGGCGAGGTTCGCCGTCGCCAGGCGTTCGATGGGGCCGGTGATCATTCCCAGGAGCGTGTAGAGCGCCATGAGTTGGCCGACGGTGAGGCTGCCGTCAAGGACTTCGTGCCCGCCCAGCCAGAGCAACCCCAGGCCGGACAAGCCGACCAACAGCACCGTCGCTGTTGACGAATACATGTTGAACATTTGACTGCGGAACACGGCCTGGATCATCTCCACGAACCGAACCTCGCCTCTGAGCCGCAGCCGGTCTTCGGCACGAAAAGCCTTGACCGAATCGATCGCGCCGATCGCATCCACCAGATGCGATTCGAAGTGCGCCGCACGCTCCATCGCCTTCCGTTGTGCGTCCCGTATCGGTCCGGACAGCAGCCAGAGTGTGACGGCCAGAACCGGAACCAGCAAAAGTGCGACGATCGCCATCGTCCAATGAAGCCACAGCATGACCAGCGCCGTGACTACCAGCATCAGCGCGTCAACGATGATTGACAGGCTCGTTCCGCTCGCGGCCGCACGGATCCGGGTCGCGTCACCCAACCGCGAAAGGATCTCGCCCGTGCGCCGGCTCCAGAAGAAATCCAGCGGCAGTCCCAGGAGATGGTGGTGGTATCCCAACGCGATCTCCGTATCGATCCTCTGGCTGAGGTGGGCCAACAGATAGGTCTGGAACGCTTGGAGGCCCGTGCGCGCCAATAGCACGAGCATCATCCCGGCGCCCAGCCAGTTCAAGGTGGGTTCGCGTTCGGCTACGAACACGACGTCGACAAGGATCTGAATGAAGAATGACGAGGAGAGGCCGAGGATCGTGATCAGGACTGCCGCGAGAAGAGCATGTGCAAAAAGCTTTCGATGAGGGCGGAGCAGGGACCACAGTTTACCCAGAGACGGATCTCCAAGTTGCCGCAGGTTTGGAGTGGGTTTCAACAGGGCCAGGACACCTGTCCAGTGTTTTCCAAATTCTTCCGGCGTCAGCTTCCGCAATCCCTGTGCGGGGTCGCCGACGGTGACCCGTTTGTTGTTGAACTTGAAGACGACGACAAAGTGATTCCGCCCGCCCTCCGACCAGTGCGCGATCGCCGGGAACTGAATTTCACGCAGGGCATCCTTCGTCGCACGCACGCCGCGCGCATCGAATCCAATCGCCTTGGCGGCTTCTACCAGTCCCGCAAGGTTCGTACCGTGACGATCCGTTCCCGCCGCCTCCCTCAATACGCCAATCGATTGTTTTTTGCCGTGGAAGGAGGCCACCATGGCCAGACATGCGGGCCCGCAGTCGTTCGCGTCGTGTTGATGGATAACCGGATATCGCATGCATCGGAGAGTGCACGCCGGGGACCGTCGCTAACCTGTTGCGTTTCGGTCGAACGAGTGAAGTTTTCCGGGATCCAGGCGATATGTTTTCAGCGTGAAAATGCCGAGAACGCGAAAACTACGGTTCGGACTCTCGGGCGGGCGAGCCGGACGAGGCGAACGCCGGCTTCCAGGAATTGACCGAATCTTCTCGGCGACCTGACTGCCCTTGGCGGAATCCTGCAGGGTTTTGCCACTGGCGGCAAGTTCGGGAATAAGGAATTCGACGGCGAAATCAGGGATATCCGTTCCGAATGTTTTTGGTGAATTCTGTCTGCAGGTTTTATTACGCAGGAGACGAAGGTGATTGGGGTGACCGAAAGTTTCCCGTTGGGAGGACAAACCGAATGTTCGAGGAATAGACGGCGCCTTCGGTCGAATGGCCGACGGAATTGCCGAACGAAACAATGATCGGAGCGCCAACTCGCAGATGTCCCGATCCAGCCGGATTCACGATGATCTTTCTTTGGATCAACGCTGGCTTCGGCAAGTCTTCAGGCGCTTCGATCGGGTGGTCGATCATTGGGGGGCGAAGACCGCCGACTGCGTGATGCCGTTCTGTCAGCGTTGGGCTTTCGCCACCGCGCGCACGAACACCAACATTGACACCAGGGCGATCACCGGGGTCAAGGCCAAAGCCAGCGTCGGCAACAGCAACGGGTTGAACGCCACTGCAACGACAATCCCCAGGCCTTCGGGGAAGTAGCGGGTGGCCAGGGTCCGGAACGGCACGATGATGAGCAGAATGAAGGAAACCGGCAGTTGAGGCGCCCATGCCTGCTTGGAGACGACCGTTGCCGCCGTGAACACGGTAGCCAGGAACAGAGCCATGGCGTTCGCGACATAGATAAGCGTCAGGTCCGTCACGATCAAGGCCGGGATGTTCACGGTAAACAGCACCATCGAATAAACCGATACGTACTTCGCCAGAACCAGATGGTCCGGTTGAAGCGGCAGGCTCAACAACCGTTCCAACGTTCCGCGTTGCCCTTCGTTGATGAAGCAATACTGGGCGTAACCGATGGCATCGCGCTCTCACTAGTCCCAAAACAAGCGCATAACCAGATGGCGAACGGCCGGTTCCCAACCATAAAGTTGGAGGCATAACCTTCCGTTCCGGGATCGTTTTGTCCCGGCCTCCGGTTCGAGTTGCGTCTGTTTCAGTGGGGGCCTCGCCGTGTCTGTTTGAAGGGTTGACAGCAACCGGGACCTCGACCGCCCGGGCTCAGATCCATGATCGGGTCAGCATCGCAGGGGACGACGCAACACATCCACGGCACGGAACAAGACGGACAACCACGGGTTCCAGGCCATGAGCCGGAAGACGATGCGCCGGCCGGTACGCACGAGTTGGCACGGCAGGAGGATGAAGGCGTTCAGGAACGTTTTGAACTCCCAGCGTAGAACGGTCTGCTTCTCGGCCCGATACTTCTGGGCCCAGCGTCCGGTTTCGGGAAGCAGCAGCGCAAACCACGCCTTCAGGGTCCAGGCCAGCGACGCCATCACCATGGTGGCCCAGTTGCCGGTCCGGTCGCCCACCGGCATTTTCAAGGCCCGGACGCCGTTCTTGAGTTGTTCGATGAGATTCTCCTGATTGCACCGTTGATTCGCGCGCTTCACGATCCGGTCGGCGGGACCGGCACGGTTCGTGATGTAGAAGAAGTACCGGATCTTGTCGAACAACACCCACTCCCCTTTGGCCTCCGACAGATTCTTCCGCACCACCACGACGCGGTAGTCCCGCTTACAGGCGCCGGGCCGGTAGGCGAACTCGGCCACGTCTTCGCCCCGCAACCGAATGTTTTTGAAACCGCGTTCCCGAACGATCCGTTCCTTGACCTTGTCGGGACGCTGGCGGGGCTGGGTGGCCACCTCGTATCGGGCCTCACGCTCCAGCGCTGCCCAGCAGTCCGGCTCCAGCGCATCGGCCCGCGCCACCAGGTTCGCCCTCGCGTCGATACCGAAGATGAAGTCCACGCCCTGGCCGTCCCATCCATCCAGATGCCGGGTCTGGCTGAAGTCGGTGTCCCCGCGCAGCAGGATCCGATGGAACCCGGCGCGCTGGCACAACCCGATCGCCTGATCGAACCGCGGGGCCGCGCCTTCATGCGAGGGCCGGTTGCCGCTCCGGTTCACCAGGTATAACGGCTCGGCGGTGTTCGCCAGTGAAATCAACAACGGGTGATAGCCCCATGTCCCGTCGTAGGCGATATCCATCCCTTCCTTGCATTCCCCGCTGGTCGGCGCCAGGGTCCCATCCGCGTCCAACACCGCCTCGTCGAAAAAACCGGCCGGTTGCTGCCGCCACACATTCAGCCGCACTTCATTCGCCGCCTCCATCAGGTTCTCCACATCGCCGGGCTCGAATCTCCGGCAAAAGTCGCCCGCCGTCGTCGGGTCCGGTATCCGCTGCGCCCCCAGCGCATCCAGGTATGCTTCGTCGTTGCGCCGCAACTCGATGTCTTCCAGACACGTCCCTCCCGTCAACGCGTTGTAGGCGATGTTCAACACGTGATCCGACTCGTGATACGGCAGATGCCGCTTCAGCACATCCACCCGCGCGTCGATGGCCTCGATCAGACCCGTCCGCCGCGCCACCCGATGCATCGCCCCGATGCCGCCCACCGCCGTCCCCCGCGTCCGCTTGCCCATCTCATAGTGCATGTTACTCGCCGACAACATCGGCGCCGCCTGTTCCCTCCAATGCCGCTCTCCAAGCCGACGCTCGATTCGCCGCTTGCGATTCCTCATGTTCTTGCGCGTATAATCGTTCACCCGAAATGCCTCCTTTTCCGTCAGGATTCTGCAAATTCCTTTTCGCACGGGACGGGGACATTTCGGGTACTTCCGCTACTTTTTCACCATCGATACTTCCTCAATCGCGCTTATTCAGGGACTAGTGGTCCGGAGGGGCGCGTACCCCTCCGGACAGTTCACAAAACAAGGTCAATCCACTTAGATGAAGACCGGTGGGACGGCTGGGCAAATCTCAACACCAACGGAAGAAAGCCGAGGACACGGGCTGTTAAGGACCCTCCGTACAAGATTCCAGACTATTTCAAGCCAGTCCCCTCCGCTGGTTCTTTGCATTTCCTGAAGCGATAGTTCGGTGATTTGTGGCATTTCTCTGTTTCCTCATGTTCATTTCAGGTACAGCGCTACTCCGGTAGCAACGAGTAACCCCCAACCGAGTGGGGTCATCGGTGCGGTTGCAGCCATGGCAATCATGAATTAGTGGGCGACACCTCCCGCAATGAGTAGGCGACACCTCCGGCGAAGTCTCCCCAGTCCCAACCGCGTTCGATGGACAGCGATTCGTCGCTGCTGAGTTCGAAGATGGTTGCCATGTTTGTCATGTGTGTACTGCTCATGAAGTCTCACGTTCCTAAAGGTTGCGGACCGTTGCCGCCCTATCCTGATGCAAGTTGCGAGCCGTTTTGTATGTAATTGAAAAATAATAACTTGATAGGCTTCAGCGAGAGCAAAGTCCGGAAAAACGCGATTTCTATGCCGCCTCGTGGCGGCACATTCGTTCGACTTGACGTCTGCCGCGATGGAGCACCATCTTGAACGCGGAGGGCGTCTTTCCGTACAAGCGGGAGATCGTGCGGATGCTGTAGCCTTCCACGTAGAAGAGGTAAACCGGTCCGCGGATGTCACAACCCAGTCGAAAGATCGCGGAGTGAAGAAGCCCAATCCGCCGCTTGCGGTCGATGGCTTCTTCGATTTGCGGTTGTTCGGAAATCAGATGTTCGGCGATGCTCTCGACATCGTCGGATCGGTCCAGGTGACCAGCAACGGCAACAGTAACGGGTTGGACGTCACGGCAACGACAATCCCCAGGACTTTGGGGAAGTAGCGGGTAGCCAGGGTCCGGAACGGCACAATGACGAGCAGAATGGAAAAAACGGGAGCTGAGGCGCCCATGCCTGCTTGGATACGACCGTTGCGGCCATGAACACGGTAGCCCGGAACAGAGCCATGGCGTTCGCGACATAGGTCAGCGTGTGGCCCGTCACGATCAAAGCCGGGATGTTGACGGTGAACAGCACGATCGAATAAACCGATACGTACTTCGCCAGGACGAGATGACCCGGTTCAAGCGGCAGGCTCAACAACAGTTCCAGCGTTCCGCGTTGCCGTTCGTTGATGAAGCAATACTGGGCGTAACCGATGGCAGCGCGCTCTCACTAGTCTGAAGTTCCATCCGATAAGAGACGGATTTCGGCTGTGTAATCAGTAAGATAGGCCGGATCAAGAGTGCGCGTGTCTGCCTACATGGCGATGGTCCTTAGAAGTTGGTAGGCCCGTGCCTGGGTGGGGTTGGGCGGAGTCGTCATTTCAAAGGCCGGCTCATCGGAGCCGGCGCCCTTGCGGCGGCAGAGGTTCCGCACGATCCCAGCGAGATCATCGAGCAGGGTTTGAAAGCTGTGAACCGGGCTGTCGTCGTCGAGGGTGCGGGCGTGGACTTTGCGCAAGGCGGATTCGGAACGCTGGGCGGGAGCGACCGGGTCGCGGAGGGTTTTGGCCGCCTGATCCTCGTCGGCGAACAGCAACGGACGCCACGCCTCGATCATGTGCCATTGGACGTAGTAGGCGAGCATGCAGAGAAAGATGTGCGCCCGGACGCGGTGGTCCCGATAGTGGCGGATGGGCCGGACCTTGAGGCCGAGGGTTTTGAAAGAACGAAACGCGCGCTCAACCTGAGTGAGCGATTTGTAACCGCGGACCGCATCGGCGGCGCCGATCCGCTCGGGGGGAAGGCTGGTGCGGATGACGTAGATTCCGTCCAGGGCGGCTTCGGCGGCAACTTTCTCCGGGTCGATGGCGAACTCGAAGCGATGGTCGCCGATGTCGAGAGTGAAGTGTTTTCCGACTTTGTATTTGTTGAGGACCTTGCCGGCCCGGACCCCAATGTTGTCTTTGCCGTGCAGCGCCCCTTGCCCAATCCGTCCCCGCAGACGGTCCAGCGCCGCGTCGATCGCATCGGCATGCCGCTTCCATCGCGCCTCCCGGCGGCGGGCGGCGTCGGCGTCCAGGCCGACCCTGCTGGCGGCCATCGCGTCCGAATCGACGTGGACGTCGAAACCGTCGTCGCGGATGTCGAGCGCGTAATACTGGCCCACCGCGTACCGTTTCAGAATCTTCCCGGCCCGGGCCCGGATCGCTTCGGCGCCCTCCAACCGGTCCCGCAGGACCATTTGGCGCACCTTCTCCAGTTCCGCGGCGGTCGCCTCGAGCAATGCCTGGCGCTTATGGGCCCGCCGCTGGGCCAACAGGGGGTTGCGGCAGGCCACGAGCCGTTCGCCGGGAAAGTCCGGGTGCGTCAACTCGAACAGAAAGCGCTGATTGAACAACCCCATCTGGACCGCGCCGTCGGGAAACAGTTTGGCGATCCCTTCCGGGCGTAGCGCGGTAATCCAGTCCAGACCCTGGATCGGCCGCAACTCGTCGATGCGCGTCTGGGTAATCATGCCGCGGTCGCCGACGATGGTGAACTCGGCGACGCCAAATTGCTCCCGCACCCGCCGCACCGCGGGCAGCAGCGTTTTCGGATCGCCGGCGTTGCCTTCAAACACCGACACGGACACGGGAATGCCCGCCCCGTTGGTCAACAGGCCGTAGTTGACCTGGAGCTTGCCCTTCTTGCCGTCGCGGTTGTGTCCGAAACGGGCCAGGGGGCAGGTTGTCCCTTCAAAGTAGCTGGAGGTCAGATCGTAGAGCGCCAGCCAGCCCGCCTTCAGATGACGGGCCGCCAGTTTCCGCTCAATCCGGGGCTGCCGCTCCAGCGCCCAGTCCATGGCGGCGTACAAGTCGTCCTCGGTGGCCCCGGCGACGCCGAACGCTTCGGGCAGGGTGGTCTTCGGCCACCACCGGGTCGTGGCCAGCTTGGACTGGGGATTCAGGATGCGCGCCGCCACCAGCGCTCCGGTCAGGTTCCGCTCCCGCGAGGGCCGGGCGCTGAGGAGCCGGTCGAAATCGAGCCGGGGCATCGCCTGCCGCACCGCCTCGACATGGCCATGAGCGGGGGAGCCGTCCGGCGCCATTTCGAAGACCTCGTCGATGCCGACCAGCCGTTCGCCCTTCAGGCAGCGGCGCAGCAGTTCCACCGCAGCGGGCGGCAATGCCGTCAGATTGGCCAACGTCCGGGACTTCACCCGGCCCTGGTGGCGGTAGCTTTCCCGGAGCAGGATGGCGGGTGGCGAGTTGCGATTGGGGACGGTCGCGATATACATGCCTACAATCTGCACGACGAAAGACGACTTTCTCTAATCGCATCAAACACTTGTGGGGAAATCTTCAGGGGAACTTCAGACTAGTGGTCCGGAGGGGCGCGTACCCCTCCGGACGGTTCACAAAACAAGGTCAATCCAATGAGGTGAAGACCAGTGGACCGTCCCGGCTAATCCCAAACACACCGGACGAAAGCCGACGGCGGCTGCCATGGTCCCTCCATGCAAGATTCCCCACGCTAATTCAATCCAGTCCCCTCCGTTGGTTCTTTGCATTTCCTGAAGCGATAGTTCGGTGATTTGTGGCATGTTTTCCGTATGTGTCATGTGTTTAATGCTCATGAAATTTCACATTCCTCAAGGTTGTGGACCGTTGCCGCCCAATCCTGATGCAAGTCACGAGCCATTTTGTAGGTTCTTGAAAAATAATGACTTGAGAGGTTTCGGCGAGAGCAAAAGTCCGGAACAACGCGATTACTATACCGTCTTTTGGCGGCACATTCGTTCGATTTGACGTGTGCCCCGATGGAGCACCATCTTGATCGCGGAGGGCGTCTTTCCGTACAAGAGGGAGATCGTGCGGATGCTGTAGCCTTCCACGTAAAAGAGGTAAACCGGTCCGCGGATGTCACAACCCAGTCGAAAGATCGCGGATTGAAAAAGCCCGATCCGCCGCTTGCGGTCGATGGCTTCTTCGACTTGCGGTTGTTCTGAAATCAGATCTTCGGCGATGCTCTCGACGTTGTCGGTTCGGTTCGGTTCCGATGGTGCGCCCTCCATCCCACTATCCATCATTTGCACCTTTGAACCTTCGAAGGCAGGTTCCTTTGGATCAACGCCCCCTTCCGGTACGTCTTCAGGCACTTCGATCGGGTCATCGATCATGGGGGGTGAAGACCGCCGACTGCGTGATGCCGTTCTGTCAGTGTTGGGCCTTCGCCACCGCGCGCACGAACACCAACATCGACACCAGCGCGATCACCGGGGTCAAGGCCAAAGCCAGCGACGGTAACAGGAAGGGGTTGGACGTCACTGCAACGACAATCTCCAGGCCTTCGGGGAAATAGCGGGTGGCCAGGCTCCGGAACGGCACGATGACGAGTATTATGAAGAAAAAAGGCAGTTGAGGCGCCCATGCCTGCTTGGAGACGACCGTTGCGGCCATGAACACGGTCGCCAAGAACAGAGCCATGGCGTTCACGACATAGGTCAGCGTCAGGTTAGTCACGATCAATGCCGGGATGTTCACGGTGAAGAGCACCATCGAATAAACCGATACGTACTTCGCCAGGACCAGATGGCCCGGTTCAAGCGGCAGGCTCAACAACAGTTCCAGCGTTCCGCGTTGCCGTTCGTTGATGAAGCAATATTGAGCGTAACCGAATCCGGCGCCCCCAAGCAGGCCGGCAAGCAGTCCGAGCGCGAAGTCCGAGGAATCCCCGGGGTTGAAGCGTGTCAGCAGTGCCGGGATAAGCAGGGCCGCAGTCAGGGTTATAATGATGCGCCGGGATTCGGCCCAGTCCTTACGAGCGATATGCAGTGCGAGTCGTGGGAATGCGACCGATTGCATTTAGAAAGACCTCCTCGAGTCGTGTCTGCTCATAACGTTCGAGCAGCACGTGGACAGGCGCGTATTCGACCACGCTGCCTTTGTTCAACATCAGGACGGTGTCGGCGATTCGATCGAGATCGTCGGAAACATGCGAGGACAGGACGATCCCGGTTTCCTCCTCCACGGCACACCTTCGAAGGGCGTCAAGCATTTCGGTTCGGACGACAGGATCGAGCCCGGAAGTTGGTTCATCCAGCACCAGCAGGCGCGGGCGATGCGTCAGTGCGGCGATCAGGTTGAGTTTTGCGCGGTTACCTTTCGAGAGGGCTCCGATCGTCTTCTCCACTTCCAGGTCGAACAGATCGGCCAACTCGTGTGCCCGCTTCCAATCCCATGTCGGATAGAAACCAGCCATGAATTCGAGAAACCGCGTTCCGGTCATCCATTCATAGAGGGTTGGCGATTCGGTCATATAGCCGGCGCGCATGCGAATCCAGACCTGCTCCAGGTGCGGAACGCGGTCGAATACCAGAACGCGTCCTTCATCGGGCCGCAGGAACCCCCACAGCATCCGCAGCAGTGTGGTCTTGCCGGCGCCGTTAGGCCCCATGACGCCAAGGATTTCGCCCGGTGCCAGATGCCCGTCGACCGGGCCCAGAGTAAAGTGGTCGCCTCTTCGCTTGACTGTCTGTTCGAGTTGAAAGATATCCATAGCCTTAGCGCTCGCATCGGTTGTCCGGAGGGGCGCGAACCCCTCCGGACGGTTAACAAACTTGGTCAGTTCACTGGGATGAGGACCAGTGCAAGTCCTGTGACGGCAGTAACAGCTACCAACACCGGAGCAAAGCCGACGACGCCGGCTACAAAGGCCGTTCCCACCAAGATTCCCCAGGTTATTTCAAACCAGTCTCCGCCGGTGGTCTGGCGCATTTCCTGAAGCGATAGTTCCGTGATTTGTGGCATTTTTCTGATTCCTCCGTTTCAGTTAAGGTACAACGCCAGTCCAGCTGCGATGAGTCCACTCACAACGAGTACGGGAGTGGCAGCAACTGCGACGCCGATCGCGCAGGCGAAGGCCACACCCCCAAAGAAGTCTCCCCAGCCCCAACCGCCTTCGATGGACTGCAACTCGTCGCTGCTGAGTTCGACAATGTTTGCCATGTGTGCCGGCATATGTGTACTGCTCATGAAATTTCACATTCCTCAAAGGTTGCGGACCGTTGCCGTCCTATCTTGGAGCAATTCACGAGCCAATTTGTATGTCGTTGAAAAATAATGCCTTGAGATGCTTCGGCGAGAGCAAAGTCCGGAAAAACGCGATTTCTATGCCGCCTTGTGGCGGCACATTCGTTCGATTTGACGTCTGCCGCGATGGAGCGCCATCTTGATCGCGGAGGGCGTCTTTCCGTACAGGCGGGAGATCATGCGGATGCTGTAGCCTTCCACGTAGAAGAGGTAAACCGGTCCGCGGATGTCAGAACCCAGTCGAAAGATCGCGGAGTGAAGAAGCCCGATCCGCCGCTTGCGGTCGATGGCTTCTTCGGCTCGCGGTTGTTCGGAAATCAGATTTTCGGCGATGCTTTCGACATCGTCGGTTCGGTTCCGATGGTGTGCCCTCCAGTGATCCGCAACGGTGTCTTTAACGATCTTCCACATCAACGCTTCGGGATGCCGAACGCTGGTTTCGCGCCGAAAAGCTTCGAGGGTCCGCACGAACGCTTCCTGTTCCAGGTCCGGGTCGCGCTTGCCGTGGATCGCCCGCACGGCGCGGCCCAGCAGCGTCAGCGCCTCATTGCTGCCTTCCTCGAATTCTTTTGTGACCTTTTTCATGTCTTCTCCGGCTGTTCTGTTCATGACGAACACAAAACTGATTGGACAAAGTGAAGCGATCGCAACCCTGCGGTCCCGAATCAGGGCCGCCTCGCGAACCGCGAGTTCCGTGCTGATTCAGGGAGAAACCGGAACAGGCAAGGAATTGGTCGCCCGCGCGATCTACGAAAGCTGCGTCCGGCATCGGAAGCGGTTCGTAACCGTCGACTGCGGTGCGCTGCCTGAAGAACTCGTTGAGAGCGAACTGTTCGGGTACCGGCGCGGCGCGTTCACAACAGCCGTTGCCGACAAACCGGGTCTGTTCGAAGAAGCGAATCACGGCACCCTCTTTCTGGACGAAATTGCCAACACTTCAAAACGATTTCAGGTCAAATTTCTGCGCGTGCTTCAGGAAAAGCAGGTGCGTCGGCTCGGAGACGTTGTTGACAGGCAACTGGATGTCAGGGTCATTGCCGCAACCAACTGCGATCTTCGAACGATGGCTCGATCCGGGGAGTTCCGTGAGGACCTTCTCTACAGGATCGGTGTCTTCCATATCGAAGTGCCCCCTCTGCGCGAACGCCGTAGCGATATTCCACTGCTCGCCGGCCATATTGTCGATGCGCTCAACGGCACAAATGCCGAAGAACGTCTTCTTTCAGCCGAGGCCCTCGAAAAGCTCAAGATCTACAGTTATCCAGGCAACGTTCGTGAACTTCAGAACCTGATCGAGAGTGCGTACTACTCCACCGAGTTAGACGTGATCGGACCGGAATTCATCGTCCTGCCAACCGACGCCCTCGTGGACGCGCCGACATCCGAAGTCGTTGTCAACAATTTCTGGGAATCCGTTGCGCATCCGTACACCAACCGTCTGATCACGAAAAGCCAAGTCGAAGACGTGATACGGCGTGGTCTCGCTCAGACCGGAGGCAGCTATCGAAAAGTCGTCAGCCTCTTTAACATGCCGGATCGCGATTACAAACGCTTCATGGACTTTCTACGTCGACATCGATGCAACGTAGACTTCAGGCCCTACCGAAGGAAGGCCGACTAGCGCCAGGATGATTGGAGGTGGGCCCCAATACTGGGCAATACTCTCAGAAGGATCTTCCCTGGTTGGCAAGGCTATCAATTCGGGATAGCGGGGTCAAAGAACATCTGAATGGTGGAATTCGTCTCGTTCCACTGGCCGCGATTCCCGGGCCCCCTGAAACTTCCGGGGCCATATCGTCAAAGAAAATGTGCGCACTGAGTGCGCACATGTCTGTCGGAGCAAGAAGCTTGAAGAAACGCTGAACCCACAGCCCCCCAGGGGTCGGCGGAGGCCGCTAGACCGACTCAAAGAGTTTCACGACGAGATGGCCTTTCAACAGGTGATGGGTCTTGTTGACGATTTCCCTGTAGGCCAGACTCGAATGATACTTGAGGCAGTCCTCCCGCGATTTCCACGTCGTGAGCGATATCGCCATCCGGCCACCGTCCTCGACCATCAGGTTGGCCGAGTGAAACCCAGGCGCGCTTTTCAGCTTCGGCAGGACTTCGGTGTGATAGATGCTCGAAAACTCGTCCACGCTGATTTCGTCGCCGATTACCATCCGTGTGTACATCGCTTCCTTACTGAGGGCTCGGTGTTTGGCGCCGCGCGACGATGCGGTCCTTGATCTCGTCGTACTGCTCCAAGGTGACCAGTTCCCGTGATACGAGCTGCCGCTTATTCGCGTACGGGCGGTTTTCGACGATGCGTTGGGCGAGAAGTTCGTCGGTCACGATTTCCTCGATCTCTTCAACCGATGCGGAGTTGATGTCGACAATGACTATCCTCTCCGGCAACGGGGGTTGCTCCTCTTGAGCGATCGCGAATCCGGATGACAGAAGCATTATGGCAATCGTCGCCATGAATGCGCGCTTGAACTTGTTGGATGTTCTGAACATTAAGAGGCTCCTTCGATTGACTTGAATCGTTGACATTGAGGTTGCCTCCCGGCGGCTTGCGAAACTGCGGCCCTTTCCGTTTGTAAATACACAGCCTCGCCTTCCAGCCGCCGAGAGGTCCTTCTGAAACGTCCCCGCGGAGCACGCCGGAGGCACCGGCCCTTCTGTTAATGGGCCTCCAGACGCGCCCCGCGAGAACGTCGAAGTACTGTGCACGACTCCTGCCATCGGTAAGAGATTGAAAACAGGCGGGGGAGGTTCGGAATGCCGCAGAATGCGCGACCGCCTATGGAGCGTCTTTCGAGACTTTCCTCGTCCGGAGGGCTCTCTTCAATTCGGAAATTCAGATGAACTCCAATGTATCGAGTTCCCGACTCGTATTCAGGGAGATCCGTCGGAACCGTGTGTCAACCGATTTTCCCGGTCATCCTCCGGCATCTCCCCAATCGTGACACCGTGGCACGGACCGGCATGCGCCGTCCCGGGTTCGTCTCGATGAATCGTTCGAAGCGCTGCCGCCCTGGACGCGCTCGTCACCAAGCCGCCGACGGTGATTTTGTCCTTTCAGTGAACTACGGCGAATTCAGTAGTTTAACCGGGAAAGCTGGACATCGCGGGGAGTTTCCGGTATAACACGCTGAATGGAGTGGACGGAATTAACCAGCCCAGAACTGTCGGAGATCGGGGTCCGGCCAGTGGAGCGAAGCGAGGAAGCGCAGTATCGGGAGCAGATGAGGCGTCATCATTATCTGGGCGCGCTGGCGAAGATCGGGGAGACGGTCTGGTACGTGGCGACATGGCGCGGGCAGTGGGTGGCGCAACTGAGCCTGTCGGCGGCGGCGCTGAAGTGCGGGGTTCGGGATCGATGGATCGGCTGGGACTTCCGCTCGCAGTATGGGCGGCTGAAACTGATCGCCAACAACAGCCGCTTTTTGATTCTGCCGGGCTGGAATCGGCCGAATGTGGGGTCGCGAGTATTGTCCCGGCTCGAGCGGCGGGCCGCCCCGGATTGGCGCCAACGGTTCGGTCATGGGTTGCTGCTGCTGGAAACGTTTGTCGATCCCCGGCGCTTCCATGGCGGCGTGTATCGCGCGTCGAACTGGTTGGAACTGGGACGGACGCGGGGATACCGGCGCACCCGGGACGGCTACAGCGCCGAAGCCGATGCCCCGAAACTTGTCTTTGTGCGTCCCCTGCGCCGTGATGCGCGCAGGCAACTGACCCACCCTGGCCGGGAACATCTTCAACTCACAGGAGCCCCCAAGATCATGCTCAATGCCGCCGAGATGCGACAACTCCCCGAGTGTTTCAGGACCATTCCCGATCCGCGCCGCTCTCAGGGACGGCGCCATCCCTTGTCGGTCGTGCGGGGCATCGCGGTGGGCGCGACGCTGTGCGGCATGCACGGCTATAAAGCCATCTCGGATTGGGCCGATGCCCTGGGGCAGAAAGCCCGCGAACGTTTTGGCTGCCGGCCCGAGAACGGCCGCTATGTGGTTCCCAGCGAGTTTGTGATTCGGGATTGCCTGATCCGGATTGAACCGGGGGCGCTGGACCGGGCGCTCAATGCGTGGAATCGGGCCTGGGGCGCCCCGGACGATGCGCTGGCCATGGATGGCAAGACGATGAAGAACGCCCTCGACTCGGACGGGCGTCAGACCCACATCATGAGCGTGGTCGGGCATCGGTCGAAACGCTGCTACACCCAAAAAAAGTGGGAACCCTCCCTGTAGCCGGCGGCGAGGAGCACAAGCGCACGAACGAAATCGGCATGGCCGTTCCCTTGCTTGAAACCTGCGACATCGCCGGCAAGGACATCACCGGCGACGCCCTGCTGACCCAACGCGCGATCGCGCGTTATTCGGTCGAGCGGGGAGCGCACTATCATTTCACGGTCAAAGGCAACCAACCGACGTTGGAACGCGATATCGCATTGCAGTTCCAAACCCGCGGACAACCCGACTTTGTCGAGGTCACGCCGCCCGATCATGGCCGCATCGAAACCCGGCGCATTTGGTGCAGCGCCGCACTCAACCACTACCTCGACTTTCCCCACCTGGCGCAGGTCTTTCGGATCGAGCGCGAATCCATCGACAAAAAATCCGGCGCCCTCACCTGTGAAACCGCGCTGGGCATCACGAGCCGCTCACCCGGCGAAACCTCCCCCGAACGCTTGCTGGCCATCAATCGCGGTCATTGGAGTATCGAAAGCGTCCATTACATCATCGACTGGAATTACGATGAGGACCGCAGTCGAATCCGCACCGGCTTCGGCCCGGAAAACATCACCCGCCTCCGACGCTTTGCCGTCGGTATTCTCAAATCCTTTCAAAAACCCGCTCAATCGATCGCCCAATCCATGCGCCAACTCTCGTTCAATACCCGCCGCGTCTTCGACTACTTGAAAATGACTCGAAATTCATCCCCCACATCATGCTCCTTCTGAGAACAAATTTGCCGTGCCAAGCCGCCCAGGACCATTTTATTGTTCGTTCGGCGGTTTTCGGCAGCCCTGGTTGAATCCGGAGCTGGCTATTTTGTTTTCGATGTGGCAGAGTATCCGTCATGGGAGGGCCACCGGCACAGGGTTGCGATATTGATCTGCGGGCAGTGGCGGTGCGTCCGACCTGGGGCGCGGAGGAACACCGGCGCTGGGACAGGCTGGTGGCGGCCCATCACTACCTGCCGTTTCATGGCGTGTTCGGGAAGGGCTTGCGCCACATCGCGACGCTGGGCTCGACCTGGCTTGCGCTGATCGGCTGGCAGCCGGGCGCGTTCAAGCTGGCCGCGCGCGACCGCTGGATCGGCTGGAGCGCGGAGCAGCAGTTCCAGCGCTTGCATCTGATCGCCAACAACGCGCGCTTCGTCATCCTGACGCCGCGCACGGTGCCCAATCTGGCCTCGCGGGCGCTGGGTCTGAGCCTGCGGCGGCTGTCGCAGGACATGCAGGCGGCGCACGGCTACCCCGTCTTGCTGGCAGAGACGTTCGTGGATCCGGCCCGCTTTGCCGGGACCTGCTACCGCGCGTCGAACTGGCGCTGGCTGGGCCGGACCCGCGGCTATGCCCGGGAGCCCGGCGGCGCGGCGCGCTGGCGCCATCACGGCCAACCCAAGGAGATCTTCGTGTTCGAACTCACCGGCCATGCCGCCGAGGCGCTGAGCCAGACCGAGACGCCGGCCTCGTGGCACGGTGAACCCCGAACCGCGCCCATGGCCGCGCCGCGTCTGCGCAGCCTGTTCGAGCGCCTGGGCGAAGTGCCCGAGCGGCGCCGCGCCCGGGGCAAGCGCTACCCGCTCCACACCGTGCTGACGCTCGCCGTCGCGGCCCGCCTGGCCGGCTACCGCGGGGTGACCGCCTTTGCGCAGTTCGCCCGCCTGCTCAGCCAGGAGCAACTCCAGGCCGTGGGCGCCTTCTACAGCCCCTCGAAGCAGCGCTACACCGCGCCCTCGATCACCACCTTCCACAACATCCTCGCGGCGCTTCCGCCCGAGACCCTCGACAACGCCATCGGCCGGTGGGCCGGCCAGTACAGCGCCGCTCACGCCCCGGTGGCCATGGACGGGAAGGACCTGCGCGGCGCCTCGGCGCAGACCGGGCACGGGCGCCGGATGATGGTCGCGGCGGTCGAGCACGGCTCCGGCCCGGTCCTGGGTCAGAAAGAGATCGACGACAAGACCAATGAAATCCCCGCCGTGCGCGACCTGTCGGGCGGCCTCGACCTCGCCGGACGCACCGTCACCCTCGACGCGATGCATGCCCAACAGGACACCGCCCGCTGCCTGCTCGACCAGTGTCACGCCGACTACGTCGTCACCGCGATCAAGGACAACCAGCCCACGATGCATGACGACCTCCGGTCGGTCGACTGGAGCGCCGCGCCCTCGCACGAAACCCTCGAGAAGGCCCATGGCCGCATCGAGCGCCGCCGTTGCGCCGCCATCGACCTCTCCGACACCCCCTGGGACGGTTACGCCAACCTCTATGGACGCCGCCAGGCGATGCGCATCGAACGGGAGCGCGAGACCGTCAAGACCGGCGCGCGCAGCGTCGAGGTGACCTTTTGCCTGACCTCGCTGGATGCGGAGCGCGCCAGTCCCGAGCAACTCCTGGCCCTGGTCCGGAATCACTGGCACATCGAAAACCGTCTGCACTACGTCCGCGACTTCACCTACGATGAAGACCGTTGCCGGGCCTATGTGCGCCACTTGCCGCGCAATCTCGCCTGCCTCACCAACGCCGCCATCGCCATCGTGCGCTGCCAGGGGCGCTTCCGCTACCTGCCCGAGGCCAACCGTCATTATGCCGCCCGCGCGCAGGATGCCCTCGACGCCATCCTGAATGCCCCCACAGCCTGACCCCCCCGACATCCCTGCGGAATCGGGCGCGACGCGCCGCTGGACACCTGTGCCCGCCGGGCACGAAGACGCCATGCGACGCCTGCAAGCGGCCCCCTTTACGCGTCTCCCGCAACCCCGCGACGCGCCGATCCCCTTCCAACCTACGCGATCTTCCTCATCCCGCGTCCCGAGGCGGGACAATAAAATGGTCCTGCCAAGCCGCCCCGGAACCCATCGACCCAATAGGTCCTCGTGCTATACTTTTCTGACGATGTCAGTTCGCTTTGCCATTTCGGTTCGCTCCGGCAGGGCTCGATTCAATGCTTGGCGACGGTTCGGATGGAGTCGATCATGATGAATTTTGCCTTCGGATTCGTTTTCGCGATGACGCAACTGGTGTCGGCGGGAGGCGGCTTGCCTCAGGTGGTCGAGGCCGACTACTCTTCGGGCAACCTGGTAGCCGGACGAGCCGGTCAAGTGGCGTTGTCGCTCGATGTGCGCGATGGCTACCTGATCAACCACACGCCTCCGATGCAGCTCAATCTGGAGTCCGTGAACGGCCTGACGCTGTCCGAAACGCGTTTGGTGTCGCCTTCCCTGGATCCGGATTCGACCGACGTGTACTACGTCAACGTGCCCGACTTCACGATCGGGGTCCAGGCGGCCCGTCCCGGCGCATACGAAGTACCCGGTGAACTGGTGTATTTCTTCTGTTCGAAGGCCGACGGCTTCTGTGCGCGGCAAACGCTGGATGTCAATGTTCCTGTCGTTGCCGAGTAGGACCGCGTTACAAGAAAATTCAGGTATTTCCAGTCCCGGTATGTCCAGCATTACCAGTAATAATTTGTTGGCAGCGCCGGGCTTTGTGTTTCCATACATGGCATGACAAACGAGTCTTCCAGACTCGACAGGCCAGTCGAGCGGTACCGCCCGAACATACTGACCCTGGCGAACAAGCTGACGATCCTAAGGATCGTGCTGGTTCCCGTCTTCGTCACCCTGATCATCTACGACCGCGTGGGCGCCGCTCTGGCCGTCTTTATGGTGGCCGCGGTGACGGATGCGCTCGACGGCCTGATCGCGCGCCGGTTCGGTCAGAAGACCTCGGTGGGCGCCATCCTCGATCCGATTGCCGACAAATTGCTGGTCAGCGGCGCCATCGTCATGCTTGCCCTCCCCCGGATGGGCTTCATCAATCCGATCCCCCTGTGGCTGATGGTGGTCATTATTTTTCGCGATACCTTCATCCTGCTCGGCAGCCTCGCCTTTTACCTGATGTACGGTTTCAGGGTCTTCAAACCCACTCTCTACGGCAAGATGAGCACGGCCTTCCAGTTGCTGACCGTGTTCCTGGTGCTGTTCTACGACTGGATGAACCTGCGTGAAGACGCCCTCTACTTTGTGTTCATCTTGACCGGTTTGCTGACCGCGGTATCCGGTATCCAATACATGGCCCGGGGCTGGAAACTGATCGAGGATTAGATGGACCGGCCCAAGACCCCATTCTCGTCAAGCGCCTACGTTCGCAAGACCAACGATCAGGACATGGAGCGCAAGATTCGGGCGCAGCATGAATACCGCCACGCCCCTCCCACAAAAAAGGGGACCCCGGTGTCCATCCGCGTTCTGCAGGTCGAGCCCCATTCGCTGGCGGGCCGGATCGGCCTGCGTGCCGGCGACGAAGTCGTCGAAATCAACGGTGAGCCTCTCCTGGACGTCATCGATCTTCAGTTCAAATTGGCGGATTTCGGAGAGCCGATGTCCATCCGTACCCGGGACCGTGTATTGGAATTTGTCCGGGACGAGTGGGAGAGCGTGGGCGCCGAGTTCGAACCGATCGAGCCCCTGGTTTGCGACAACGATTGCGTTTTCTGTTTCGTCCATCAGAATCCCGGCAACACGCGGCGGTCCCTGCGCATCAAGGACGAAGACTATCGCCTGTCGTTCCTTTTCGGGAACTACTTGACCCTGACCAATGTCGCCGAAGCCGAACTGCAGCGCATTATCGATCAACGGCTGTCGCCGCTCTATATTTCAGTCCACGCCACCGAACGCCATATTCGAACGCGGATGCTGGGGAACGACGCCTACGACGGTCTGGACGGGAAGCTCGACCGCCTGACCGCTGCCAGCATCCAACTGCATTGCCAGGTGGTGCTGTGTCCGGGTTGGAACGACGGCGCGCATCTCGATCGCACCATCGACGATCTGGCCCGGCGTTATCCGGCCGTTCAGTCGGTGGCTGTCGTCCCGGTCGGTCTGTCCGATCATCGTGAAAACCTGCCTCGCATCGATCCGGTCACCCCCGAATACGCGGCCAACGCGATTCGAGGCCTCTACCCGATTCAGCAACGTTTTCTCCACAAGTGGGATACGCCGTTCGCGTTCCTGGGCGACGAATTCTATATCCTGGCCGGTCAGCCCATTCCGCCCAAGGACCATTACCGTGAGTTTCCGCAAATCGAGAACGGCGTGGGCATGGTGCGAACCTTCATGGACGATTTCGACGGCCGTCATGCCGAAATCGCGGCCGACCTGGCTCGTAAGCGCCTCCGGGGCACCGTAGCGACCGGACATCTCTTTCAGCCGTACCTTGCCGGTTGCGTCGAACGGTTGGGGCTCGATCTTGAAACGGTGGCGATCGAAAACCGCTTCTGGGGTTCCGGAATCAACGTGGCGGGCCTGCTGACTGGAAGCGACTTCGTGAACGGGTTGAAAGGGAAAGTGAACGGCGATCTGGCGGTGCTGCCCTCCGAGTCGATGATTGGCGACGAGGGCCTGTTCCTGGACGACATGACGCTTGCCGATGTCGAAAGGGAACTCGGCGTCCGCACGATCCGGTCCGGCTACACCGCGTCGGAATTCCTTGAAACCCTCCAATCGTTGTAGCCGGAGTGCGGCAGAACCCCGCGGGGGCGCGCCCACGGGACTACCCTTGCGGTTATTGTGTTAACCAGAGCGTTAACCAGAGTGTTAACCAGAGAAGGGGCTGCGGCCCGTGTTGAGGCGCCATGTACCAAAATCTGTTGCTCGAGACGCGTGACCAGGTCGCGTTCCTCACCGTCAACCGCCCCGCCACTCTCAACGCTCTCGATCGCAAGACTCTTTCCGAACTCGGGGCAGCATTCGAGTCGATTTCGTGCGACGATACGGTGCGCTCCATCGTCGTGACGGGCGCCGGAGACAAGGCGTTCGTTGCCGGCGCCGATATCCGCGAACTGGCCGGGTTGTCGGCGGTGGACGGGCAGGCCTACGCACGGGCCGGCCAGGAGGTTTTCGATTCGATCGAGAACCTGGGCAAACCCGTCATTGCCGCCGTCAACGGTTATGCGCTGGGCGGCGGTTGCGAACTGGCCCTGGCCTGTTCGTTTCGGGTCGCATCGGACACGGCGGTTTTCGGTCAGCCCGAAGTGCTGTTGGGTTTGATTCCGGGTTTCGGCGGGTCGCAGCGTCTTCCCCGGATCGTCGGCAAGGGTCCCGCACTTCAGATGTTGCTGACCGGGATGTCGGTCAATGCCAACGAAGCGCACCGAATGGGGCTCGTGAACGCGGTCGTCGCTCCCGCCGAACTCATGCCGTTGGCCGAAACCATGGCCAAAACGATCGCGGGGAACGGAACTGACGCGGTCGCCCGGGTTCTGGATTCGGCCAATCGCGGATCGAAGACGACAGTGGCCGAGGGGTTGCGGATCGAGGCGGAATTGTTCGGCGAGTGTTGCGGTACCGAAGACATGAAGACGCGCACCCGCGCGTTTCTGGACAGGACAAGGAAGTAGCGTGACAGACGGTCCGGAAAACAAGCAGGCGCCGGCGCCGCCCGACGGCCTGAATTCGACGGGTTGCCGCTTTGCGATCGTCGCCAGCCGATTCAACGCCCACGTCGTCGACAGGCTTCTCGAAGGCGCACTTCAGGCGTTTGTCCAAACGGGTACCGCCGCCGAAGATGTCGACATCGTTCGGGTTCCGGGCGCATTCGAGCTTCCCCTGGCTGTGGCCCGTCTGGCCGATTCCGAAAATTACGACGCGGTGGTTGCACTGGGTTGCGTCATTCGCGGCGACACGCCGCACTTCGAGCACGTCAGCCGCGCCGCGGCGGATGGGCTGCAGCGTGTCGCTCTGGAATTTGGCGTGCCCGTGGGATTCGGCCTGCTAACCACCGAGAACGTGCCCCAGGCGATGGAACGTTCCGGTGGTCAAGACGGAACGATCCGGCAAAACCGAGGGTTCGACGCGGCCATCGCCGCTATCGAAATGGCTCGAATGTTCAAGGAAGATTAGCCGTGGGCGCCCGGCGTGTCGCACGCGAATGTGCGCTCCAGATGATGTACCAGTGGGATCTCAGGCGCGACGACCCCCGCACGCTGACGCAAACGTTCTGGGATGCGCATACGCAGAGTCCCGAAATTCGCGACTTCGCGGATCGTCTCATGCTGATGACGATCGAACATCTTGAGGACATCGACCCGCTCATCGAGCGGCATGCCCTGCGCTGGCGTCTGGAGCGTATGGAAACCGTCGACCGCAACGTCCTGCGCATTGCCGTCGAAGAACTGCTGCACGAAAAGGACACGCCGCCGGCCGTGGTCATCGACGAGGCCATCGAGATCGCACGGCGGTACAGCAAGGGCCAATCCGGGGAGTTCGTGAACGGCTTGCTGGACAACATCCGAAAAGAGATCGAAGGGGACGGCACGACGTAATGGAGCCTTTGGAACAGGTCCGCCTTGAAAAACTGAAGAAGATCGAAGAGTTGGGGTTCAGACCGTATCCGACCGAGTATCGGTATACCCACACTCCGGAGGCGGTTCGCGACGCCTATTCCGCAAGGACCGCCGAGGAACTCCAGGCCGACCCGGTGAAGGTTCGCGTATGCGGCCGCATCGTGGCCAGGCGCCCCTTCGGCAAGGCCGGCTTCGTGACGCTGTCCGAGGGCGGGGCGCGAATTCAGGCGTACGTGCGGAAAGACAAGCTTCCCGAAGAGCAATTTGCGCTTTACAAGCTTCTGGACGTCGGAGACTTCGTGGGCGTCGAGGGCGTCATGTTTCGGACCCGTACGGGGGAACTGACGGTTCAGGCATCCGAACTGACGTTTCTGGCGAAGAGCCTGTTGCCGTTGCCCGAGAAGTGGCACGGCCTGACCGACGTTGAGATCCGGTATCGACGCCGTTACGTGGACCTGATTGTGAACGAAGGCGTTCGCGGCACGTTCCTCAAGCGCAGCCTCATCATTCGTGAACTCCGGCGCTTTCTGGATGAGCGCGGTTATCTGGAAGTCGAAACCCCGGTGCTGCATCCGATCCCGGGAGGCGCTTTGGCAAGGCCTTTCCAGACGCACCACAACGCTCTGGACATGCCGCTATATCTGAGGATCGCGCCTGAACTCTATCTGAAGCGGCTCATTGTTGGCGGTCTGACTCGCGTTTACGATCTCAATCGAAGCTTCCGCAACGAAGGCCTGTCGTTCAAGCACAATCCCGAATACACAATGCTGGAGTTCTATCAGGCGTACAGCAACTATCGGGACCTGATGGATCTGACCGAAGAGTTGATCCAGGGGGTCGTGGATCGTGTCTGCGAATCCCGCGTGGTCACGTATGACGACAAGCAGATCGATTTCAACGACTGGTCACGGAAGACCTTGAAGGGCGCGATCCTGGAGTACTATCCGGGCGATATCGACGAATCGGCGCTGGGGAACATCGCGTCGGTGCGGCAACTGCTGGACCGGGTGAAAGCGGATTACGATCCGCGGCTTCCCTTGGGCAATCTGGTCGGCGAACTCTTTGACCGGTTGGTCGAACCGCATCTGGTGAACCCGACGTTCATCTACGACTATCCCATCGAGTTGTCGCCGCTTTCCAAAGCCAAGGCGGATGACCCGACCCTGGTGGAGCGGTTCGAGCTTTTCATCGCGGGGATGGAAATTGCCAACGCCTATTCGGAACTCAACGACCCCGTCGACCAGCGAGCCCGTTTCGAGGCGCAGCTTGAAGCAAAGGAACGCGGCGACGACGAAGCGCATGCCATGGACGAAGACTACGTGCGGGCGTTGGGTTACGGAATGCCCCCCACGGCCGGCGAAGGAATCGGCGTCGACCGCCTCACGATGCTCCTGACCGACTCTCATTCGATCCGCGACGTCATCCTGTTCCCGCATCTACGCCCCGAATAGACCGAATCGAAGTGAAAAAGGAGCGCACCTTGGTTCGGGCAGTGGTGTTCGATTTCGATCTGACGCTCGCCGACTCAACTCCCGGGATCGTGGAATGCGTGAACCATGCCCTTCGAAAGATGGGGATGCCGCCTGTAGACCCGGGCGAAATTCACCGGACAATAGGGCTTTCACTACCGCGAATTTACGCGACTCTGACTGGCAGGTCCGATCCCGCCGGGGTGGCGGAGTTTTCTGGCGGGTTTATCGAACGGGCGGAACAGGTCATGGCCGATTCGACGGTGATATTTCCTCATGTTCCCCGCATCTTGTCGCGACTCAAAACCCGCGGTCTCCTCACGGCGATCGTTTCTACAAAGTTCCGTCGTCGAATCGAAGGCATTCTTGCCCGTGACAAGTTGATCGACTCTATCGATGTGATCGTCGGGGGAGAGGACGTGGACGAACACAAACCGGATCCGGAAGGGCTGCACAAGGCGCTGTCCCGGTTGAACGTGAAGGCCGCGGATTCCGTCTACGTGGGCGACCATCCAGTCGATGCCGAGGCCGCCCGGCGTGCTCAGGTTCCCTTTATTGCTGTCTTGAGCGGAAATTCGGTGGCCAGTGATTTTCACCCGCACGAGGTGACGAGGATTCTGTTGTCTCTGGAAGAATTGTCCGATTCATTGAATGGATAACATTCCGTCTGGTCCGATGGCCGGCGACGGACATCTTCGGCGATGGCCCCTGTCAGGCCGGTGATCGTCGACCCGCGGGTGACCATTCCCCTATGCCTCGTTAAACGCTTTCTGCCATACAGGGCGGCCTTTTCCGGTCTCGCCGATCGAATACTCGGCCTAACCCACATTTCTCACGAGTTGTCTGCTACAGCGCCGGATCCATCCGCCAGTGCACGCCCCCTGACGCGCTTGATCCGGCGCGACGAACGCCCCGCTACGCGCCCGCGCTTGATCCGGCGCGACGAACGCGCCGCTACGCGCCCGGCGCGAGGAACGCGCCGTAGCTCTGACGGCGTCTCCGACTCTTCGCGACGAAAACCCGTGAGAAAGGCGGGCTAAAACCGCCACTGCCGTTCCGTGTCATACTTTCAGATAATGCGGTTCGAGTTCATCGTCGCTCTCCGTTATCTCAAAGCCAAACGCAAGCAGGCTGTCGTTTCGGTCATTACAGGCGTCTCGGTCGTTGGCGTCGCAGCCGGCGTCGCGGCCCTGGTCATCGCTCTCGCGATGAATACCGGATTCAGGCAGGATCTCGAAACCAAGCTGCTGGGCGCGCAGCCGCACGTCACACTGCTCATGGCCAACGGTCAGGGTATCGAAAACTACATGCAGATCGTCCAGGGCGCCGAGGCGGTTGACGGTGTGATTGCTGCCGCGCCCGCGATCTATCGGCAGGTGCTTCTTTCGAACGGCTTTCGCCAAGATGGCGCATACATGAAAGGCATCGTTCCCGAACTCGAGATCAAACGCTCGACCGCGCTCGACAACCTGATCGAAGGCCAAATCGACGAGTTCGATGACTTTTCGATTCTGCTCGGGGACGAACTCGCCGCATACATGGGTTCGTTCGCGGGCGATAGGGTCCGGGCGATCAGTATCGAGACAATGGTGACGCCCATGGGGAACATGCCTCGCGACCGAACGCTGGACGTCGTTGGCGTGTTCAGCTCGGGCCTCTACGAATACGACGTCAGCTACGTGTTCGCTTCGATGTTTTCGGTCCAGCGGTTGGGCGGACTGGGCGACGTCGCCTCGGCGATCGAGATCAAGCTCGAGAATGCCGACGATACCGAACTGTTGGGGCCGCGAATCGTGGAGGCCGTGGGCGGCGGTCTGGAGTTCACCGACTGGAAGACGCAGAACACGAGCCTGTTTCAAGCCCTCCAACTGGAACGGCTCGCAATGTGGCTGGCCATCGGCCTGATCGTTCTGGTCGCTTCGCTGAACATCGTGGGAACGCTGGTGATGATGGTCATGGAGAAGACACGCGATATTGCCGTGTTGATGTCCATGGGGGCGACCCGCGACAACATTCGCCGCATTTTCATCGCTCAGGGCGTCATCATCGGAGTTGTCGGGACGATTCTGGGGTTGCTGGTTGGCAACGCGGTGGCCGTGGTGGCGGATAGGTATGAGCTGATCGCACTCTCCGAAGATCTGTGGTCGATCGACCATGTTCCGTTCGACCCGGACTGGCTGGACTCGGTTATCGTGGGCGCGGCGGCTGTTCTCGTCAGTTTTCTGGCAACCCTGTACCCCTCCAGGGCCGCTTCGGCTACTCTTCCCGTTGAAGCCCTGCGTTATGAATAGTGCGGCCCCTGCCGATCGCAGCTCCGTTCTGGAGGTCGTCAACCTTACAAAAATCTACGAGAACCCGGTCTCTCCGATCGTCATTTTCGAAAAACTGAACCTGACCGTGCCTCGAGGGGGCCTGATTGCCGTGGTGGGTCCTTCGGGTGCCGGAAAGAGCACGCTGCTTCATCTGCTGGGTGGGTTGGATCCACCGACTTCCGGTCAGGTTCGGTTCGAGGGCGAGGATATTTTCGCTTTCGACGCGGACCGGCTTGCGGACTATCGAAACCGGCACATTGGCTTCGTGTTTCAGTTTCATCACCTGCTGCCCGAGTTCAGCGCGGTCGAGAACGCGGCCATGCCCCTGATGGTTCGGGGAACGAGCCGCGCCGAATCGATGGACTCGGCTCGAACGCTGCTCGAACGGGTGGGTTTGGCCCAGCGTCTCGATCATCGGGTGGGGGAACTGTCCGGTGGAGAACAACAGCGGGTTGCGATTGCCCGCGCGCTGGTTGGCGATTCCGAACTGCTGCTGGCGGATGAGCCGACCGGAAATCTGGATCGGGATACCGGAAGGGACGTCTTTGACGTCATTCGCAGTCTCCACGAAGAAAGAATGTTGACATCGGTCGTCGTGACCCACAATGAGCGTATCGCCATGGGTTGCGATCGGGTCTGGCAGATCCGGCAGGCACAACTCGAGGCACTTGAAATATAGTTGTTCTGTTCTTTTTGCTTGTTTCCGTTGTATGGAAATGTCTGTTGTTCTGGATTTGCCGTTCGTTTAGACTAAATTTGCAGCAAATCCATTTGCGTATTCTCCTTAGTCGAACGATTCGGAATTGCGATCGACTACGGTTTGATGTTCATGCGGTTTGGATCTATTGAGGCTTACAATCGGACCGAGAGTCAGAAATGTTCGAACGATACGCAGAGCGGGCACGCCGGGTCATCTTTTTCGCACGGTATGAAGCGAGTCAATTCGGCAGCACGACGATCGAGACCGAACACTTGCTGCTGGGATTGATACGGGAAGACAAGAACCTCACCAATCGCTTCCTTCGCAATCAATCCTCGATCGAGAGCATCCGCAAGGAAATCGAAGGCCGGACGACAATTCGCGAAAAAGTGTCCACTTCGATCGATCTTCCGCTGTCAAGCGAATGCAAGGCTATTCTCACCTACGCGGCCGAGGAAGCCGAGCGCCTGAATCACAGGCACATCGGCACCGAACACCTGCTACTTGGCATCCTCCGCGAGGAAAAGTGCGTCGCGGGAGAAATCCTGCATGAGCGCGGACTCCGTCTGAACGCCATCCGCGAAGAACTGGCGCGGTCGGTCATGGATCGCCAGACACTGGTCAAACCCAAGGAAACGCCGCTCTTGTCGGAGTTTTCGCGGGACTTGACGCAGGCTGCCGTGGACGGTTCTCTCGACCCGCTCGTGGGACGTTCGAACGAAATCGATCGCGTGATTCAGATCCTGTGCCGCCGCACCAAGAACAACCCCGTTCTGATTGGCGACCCGGGCGTCGGTAAGACGGCAATCGTCGAAGGCTTGGCCCAGAAGATCGTTGACGGCGAAGTGCCGACGTTTCTCGCCGAAAAACGGATCCTCGTGCTGGATCTGTCCCTGATCGTCGCGGGAACCAAGTATCGCGGTCAGTTCGAAGAGCGCCTGAAGACGATCATGAAGGAACTGGTCGACAACCCGAACACGATCGTGTTCATCGATGAGCTTCACACGCTTGTGGGCGCAGGTTCGGCCGAAGGTTCCCTCGATGCCGCAAACATCCTGAAGCCGGCGCTTTCACGCGGTGAAATCCAGTGCATCGGAGCGACCACGCCGGCCGAGTTCCGGAAATCGATCGAAAAGGACCGCTCGCTCGAACGCCGTTTCCAGTCGATCAAGGTGGGAGCCCCGCCCGAGGACGAGTCCATCCGGATTCTCCATGGCGTGAAATCGCGCTATGAAAAATTCCACATGGTCAGCTACACCGACGAAGCGATCGATTCGGCCGTGCACCTGTCCAATCGATACATCCCCGACCGTTTCCTTCCCGACAAGGCGATCGACCTGTTGGACGAAGCGGGCGCCCGCGTCAAGCTGAGACAGGCGACATTACCGTCCGAGATGACCGACATCCAGCGGCGGATCAAGTTCATTGCCGCGCGGATGGACAGTGCCATTTCGAGCAAGGACTTCGAAAAAGCCGAACAGTACAAGAATCAGGAACAGGTCGAGCGCGAAAACCTGAACGCGGTTCGCGAGAAATTCAATATCAGCGAGACCGCGAGCGCCGGCGTGGTGTCGCATCCCGACATCGAAGAAGTTGTTTCCAAGTGGACCGGCGTTCCCGTGACGACGATCAAGGAAGAGGAAATGATCCGTCTCACGCGGATCGAAGACGAACTGCACCGCCGCATTGTCAGCCAGGAAAAGGCCATCGGCGCATTGGCCCGCGCTATCCGAAGGTCGCGCGCCGGTTTGAAGTCGCCGAATCGTCCATCCGGTTCATTCCTGTTCCTCGGACCGACTGGCGTTGGCAAGACCGAAATGGCGCGATCGCTGGCGCAGTTCCTCTTCGGCAGCGAGAAATCGCTGATTCGTTTCGATATGTCCGAGTTCATGGAGAAGCATTCGGTTTCCAAACTGATTGGCTCGCCTCCCGGATACGTGGGTTACGAGGAAGGCGGTCAACTGACCGAACGCGTGAAACGGAATCCCTACTCCGTAATCCTGCTCGATGAAATCGAGAAGGCCCACCCGGACGTATACAACATCCTGCTTCAGGTTTTCGAAGATGGGCATTTGACCGACGGTCTCGGCAACACGATCGACTTCAAGAACACGATCATCATCATGACCTCCAACATTGGGGCAAGATTCCTGAGCAAGCACACAAGTCTCGGGTTCCAGGCGCCTAGCGAAGCGGTCACCGAGACCAAGATGGAAGAGGCCGTGATGGTCGAGGTCAAGCGGCTTTTCAATCCGGAGTTCATCAACCGGATTGACGAGATCATCATCTTCAACTCGCTGACCGATGAAGACCTGGAACGAATCATCGGAATGATGATCGAGCAGTTGAACGAGAACCTGGAGCACAAGCACCTCACGGTGAGTCTGACCGATCAGGCCAAGCACTGGATCCTGGACAAGGTTTGCAAGGACCGCAACTATGGGGCCCGGCCGTTGCGGCGGGCAATACAGCGGTATATCGAAGATCCGCTTTCAGAAGCCATGATTCAAGGCAACTTGACCGGTATTGCCGATGTCGAGGTCTACGGCGATGGCGACCAACTCTGGTACCGTGCCAAGGATGCCGAGGAAGTGGGCGTTCCTCTTAGTATCTAATCGATTGAAAACAAAGGGGTGGAGTGAGTTTCCGCTCCTGTTTTGACAAAAACCGTTCCCCTTCAGTCTAACAACCCGTGGTAGGACCCTTCAGGGTCGCGCGCGGGGGTCTTCGGGTTTCAGGCGCGAAGAGAGGAGCGGAGCGATGGTTTCACATCGTGACCGACGAACGACAAAGTCTGTGACCCGAACCCCCCTGCGCCCTACGGGTTACGGCGGCATCGGGTCATCTGCCACGTTGCCCCTCCTCGATAGATGGGGGACATCGACTTCGTCGCGGCGCCTCCCATACGACCCAATGGCGCTCGTAACGCGATCCCGGAGGGTCCTGCCACGGGTTGTCATTCAAGCGCCGGTATCCGAAGTCTGCCCTTGTGGGGATGGCTGGATATCCGGTTGCCCGACGAATACGTTTGGCGGCGTGCGTTCCCGGCGTGGACCGGGATGTACGTGCGTAGTACAATTTCAGTTCGAAGATAAGCCGCCGTCAGGCGGCGCCTGGAGGAGGAAATGAAGTTATTTGCCGTTGTGTTGGCCTTGTTTGTGAACGGCGCCCAGGCCCAGGAATCGGAAACCCCCGACCCGACAGTCCCCCAGATCGTTGAAGGGATCGACTTTCGAGGCAATCGGCGGGTTCGTTCCGACACAATCCGGTACAACCTCGAGACCCGCCCGGGTGCGTTACTGAACTCCAGCGTGGTCGCCCGCGATATTCGCATGCTGTATTCCCTGGGGTACTTCGACGACATCACGGTGGAGCAGGAAGCTGGCGCCGAAGGCATCATCGTCATCTTCACCTTCGCAGAGAAACCATTCATCCGGCAGATCGATTACGAGGGGATGAGCTCAATTCAGGAGTCCGACATACTGGAGCGGCTTCGCGACCGGAACGTCGGTCTCAGTGTCGAACAACCCTACGATGCCGCGCGCGTGCGCCGCGCGCAGACGGTCATCCTGGACTTGTTGGCCGAACATGGCCGTCAGAATGCCGTCGTTGAAATCGAGGAATACGAGATACCTCCCAGCAGTGTAGGTGTCGCGTTCGTTATCGAGGAAGGTCCTCAGATCAAGGTCGAGGAAATCGCAATCGAAGGGAACGAAGTGTTTTCGGATGGCGACGTCAAGGGGGCGATGGAATTGATCAAGGAGGCGGGGCCCATCACCTCGTTTTCGGACAGGGACCTGTACCACCCCCTCAAGATGAATGACGACATCTCACGCATCAACATGTTCTATCGCGATAACGGCTACATGCGTGCGAATGTTCTCGAACCCACGATCGAAATCCGTCCCAAGAAAATCTCCCGTACGCTCCCGTTCATCAAACCATCCTTTCCCTGGGGCATCCCCCTGCCGTTCTGGAAGAAAGAGGTCGACCGTTTCTACATTACGATTCCGGTGGAAGAGAACGAGCAGTATCGCGTCGGCGATTTGAACGTCACGGGTGCGACACTGTTTGCCGAGGAACAACTGCTCGGCTTCATCGGCTTGCGGTCCGGTGAAATCTTCAACGAAAGGGTGTTGCGGGACGGTTTCGAGAGCTTGATCTCTCTGTACGGCGATTTCGGTTATATCAATTTCAGCCCGTCGCCGTTTCTGGATTACGACGATCAGGAACGGCTGGTTCACGTTACGATCAACATCGATGAAGACCGCCAGTATTTCGTGAACCGCATCAATTTCAGGGGAAACACGACGACGCGCGACAAGGTCATCCGCCGGGAGATCATGCTGCAGGAAGGGCAGCAGTTCAGTTCGCGACTCTGGGACAACAGCGTGTTGCGGTTGAACCAACTCGGTTATTTCGAAGAAATTCTCGAAGACGCAGCCGAAATCCGTCCCAACCCGACCGAGCCGGAAGTCGACATCACATTGACGCTTGAAGAGCGCGGCAGGAACAGCATCGGCTTCAGCGGCGGAGTAAGCGGCATCGGGGGAAGCTTCATGGGCGTCGACTATTCGACGAACAACTTTCTCGGATTTGGCGAAACCCTGTCCGTCAGCCTTCAGGGCGGAACCCGGATGTCGAACTACATGTTCAGCTTTACGGAGCCGTACCTGTTCGACCGGCCCATCTCGGCGGGGTTTTCGATCTTCAAGAGCGAGTACAGGTTCGATCAGGCAAGAGACGTCTTCGGAATAGCGCCGGACGACGCGGATCAGTTCGGTTTCAACAACCTTCTGAACTACGAACAGGCTCGTCGCGGTTTCAACGTCTTTTCAAGTTATCCGCTCAGGGTTTTCCAGCGTCTGGGCCTCACGTTCCAGTTCGACAATTCCGAGACGTCGGCAGTGAATCCGGCGACTTCGGCTTTTTTCAGTTCCGTCCGCCAATCCAACGAGTCGAGCTTCAGGTCGGGTGCGAGCCTGGATGACGACTTCCGCACGCGTTCGATCGTTCCGTCCTACACGTACAACACGCTTAACAGCGGTTTCAGGCCGAGTGCCGGACAGAGGATTTCGGCCACCTTCGACTTTACGGGCGGGCCTCTGGGAGGCAACGTCAGCTACTTCAGGCCCCTCGTCGAGTACCAGCGTTTCAAGGCCCTCGGGATGGGGTTGGGCGGCCGGCCCAACGTCATTGCATTCCGTATTCAGGCATCCCACATTCGAGGGTATGCCGGCACCAGCGTTCCTTTCTACCAGCGCTTCTTCATGGGCGGCGATTTTGACATCCGCGGTTTCGAATTCAGGTCGATAAGTCCGATCGCCTGGGTCCAGCGGCAGACGATCAGCCCGTTGACCGGCGAACCCGTCAATTTCGACGATATCGCTTATCTTGGCGGCGACACGCAGGGAGTGATGAATCTGGAGTATCGGATTCCCGTTATGGGAGATACCCTGACGGTGGCGCCGTTTCTGGACATCGGGAATTCGTGGGTCGTGAACAAGGATCAGCTCCTCCGTACAATCACAGAGAATGGCGTCACTCGTATGGAGGGTGTAAGATTCCTCGATGGGACGAACTCCGGGTTGCGGTCCAGCACGGGGGTGGAGTTTCAGGTGCAGATGCCGGTCATTCAGGCGCCGTTCCGGCTGATTTGGCACTATAATCCGCAACGGATCGATAAAACGTTTATCGGACCGGCCTCGGGACGAGGATTTCTCTTCAGAGAAGACAAGATGGGTTTCAAATTTTCGGTTGGGCGGACATTTTAGATTTGTGGGAGAAAACATGAGGAATTTGACACTATTTGCGCTCTTGCTGTTGCCTGGATCATTGATGGCTCAGGCGACGAAAGTCGGAGTCATCGATTTCCAGGGTGCAACGATGGCAAGCGACGCGGGCCTCGAGGCTTCAAGGCAGATTGAGGACAAGGTTGCCGAGATCGAGGCGAACCTGTCGGTCACCGAAGCCGAGATCGTCGCGGCTCAGACCCGGTATCAGACTCAGCAGCGTGCCCTTTCGGCGACCGCGCTGGCGCAATTGGAGAACGAGATCACCCAGCTCCAGACCCGGTTCACTCGTGATCAGGAAGACGCGCAGTTCGAAATCGATTCGCTCCAGACCCAACTCCTCAGCCCGATCACTGAAAGAGTTCAGGCAATCGTTGTCGAATACGCCGAGCGGGAAGGCTACACGATGATCCTTGATCCTTCGGCCGTTGTTTACGCCTCGGAAGCCGCGAATATCACCGACGAAATCATCGAGTTGTTGAACGCGCCGGTCGAAGAAGCCGCCGAAGCCGCCGAACCGCCCTCGGAAACTCCCGCGCAGTAAGCACGGAAACCCGGTGCAGGCTTGGGAAACTCGCGCCCGGCACGGGAGATGTCTTGGAACTTCGAATCGACGAGATCATGAGGCTTCTGCCTCATCGCTATCCGTTTTTGATGATCGATCGTGTCATTGAGGTTGAGCGTCAGAAACGGCTTGTCGCCATCAAGAACGTCACCATCAACGAATTTTTCTTTGCGGGACACTTTCCCGGGGCCCCCGTCATGCCGGGTGTCCTCACGATCGAGTGCATGGCACAGGCCGGTGCGATCCTCGGACTGCTTGAAACGCCGGATCTCGCAAATACCCTCGTCTACTTCATGGGGATCGAGTCAGCCAAGTTCCGCCGTCCTATTGTGCCGGGCGACCAACTCAGGATCGTGGCCAACCTTCTGCGCCGCAAAGCTCAGGTGTGGAAGATGAGTGGCGAGGTCTGGGTCGGCGAAGACCTCGCCGCCCAAGCCACACTACTGTCATCCATTGCCCCTCGGGAATAATGGCCGTCAGCAGCCCAGCGCGCCATCCCACTGCAATCGTCAGTCCTGAAGCCGAACTTGCCCCGGACGTGTACGTCGGGCCGTATTCCACCATCGGCCCGCGGGTTCGTATCGATGCCGGTTGCCGCATCGACTCTCATGTCGTCATTGAAGGGCCCGTCTCGATTGGCCCCGGCAACCGATTCTTTCCGTTCTGTTCGATCGGGTCACAGCCCCAGGATCTCAAGTTCGAAGGCGAGGAAACGGTCCTGGAGATCGGCGCCCACAACGTTTTTCGCGAGTACGTGAACGTCAACCGTGGAACGGCGGGAGGTGGAGGCAGAACACGGATCGGAGACTACTGCTTCTTCATGGTGAACGCGCACGTGGCCCACGACTGCATTCTTGGCGACCATGTCATGATGGCCAATGCCGCGACGCTGAGTGGACACGTCCTCATCGAAGACTACGGGACCATTGGCGCGTTCAGCGCCGTACACCAATTTTGCAGGGTCGGCGTGCATGGATGGGTGGGCGGGTTCACGGTTGTGACCAAGGATGTCCTGCCATACTCCAAGACCGTCGCCCCGCGTCAGACCAGGGCCTATGGAGTGAATACGCTGGGGTTGGAACGGCGTGGCTTTACGCCGGAACAGGTTGCCAACATCGAGCGGGCGTTTCGCCTCCTCCAGCGTTCCAAGCTCAACACCTCGCAGGCATTGGAGGCGATACGGAAACAAGTCGGCGGTTCCGAAGCTCGGACCATCGTCGACTTCATCGAGAGTTCACGGCGTGGAGTCCACAAATAGGTACGGTTTGATTGCGGGGAACGGACGTTTTCCGTTCCTGGTCCTGGAAGCCGCCCGGAGCCAGGGAATCGAGATGGTCGTTGCGGCCATCAAGGAAGAAACCTTTCCCGAAATTGAGAAACACGCCCAAACCGTCCGTTGGCTTTCGCTCGGGCAACTGGGCAAACTCATCGAGACGTTCAGGAGCGCAGGGGTCGATCGTGCCGTCATGGCCGGACAGGTCAAGCACAAACAGATCTTCAGCGGAATCGTCCCGGATCTGAAAATGCTGAAACTGCTGGGTTCGCTGGCGACAAAATCGACGGATTCGCTGATCGGCGGCGTGGCGCGGGTTCTTGAAGACGAAGGGATCCATCTGATCGATTCCACCGTATTCCTGGGCCCCTTGCTTCCCGCACCCGGTGTTCTGACCGCCCGATCTCCGACGGGGGAAGAACAAAGGGACATCGATTACGGATATGGCATCGCACGGGAACTCGGGCGGCTCGATCTGGGGCAGTCCGTGGTCGTCAGCGACGGTGCCTGTGTGGCACTCGAAGCGATGGAAGGGACCGATGCGATCGTGACCCGGGCCGCGTCGCTGGTCAACGGCCGGCCTCTGACGCTGGTCAAGTTGGCCAAACCCGGTCAGGATCTTCGCTTCGATATCCCCGTGGTGGGACCGGCAACCCTCGAGAACATGATACGGGCGAACGTCCGTGTGCTCGCGATCGAAGCCGGGAAGACACTGATGATCGACAAGGACGAACTCATCGAATCGGCGAACGAGCATCGGATCTCGATCGTTGCGGTGGCGTAAACCGAAATACGGGTTACTAAGTCCAAATACGGGTTACTAAGTCCAATGATAAGAGTCGGCGTAATCGGAGTCGGGGCGCTTGGAAAACATCATGCGCGCATCTATTCGGAGTTGCATGAAGTCGAACTCGTGGGCGTGGTGGACATCCACTCCGGCCGCGCCTCCGAGGTCGCGGCGGCCCACGGTTGCAGTGCTTTCACCGACTATCGGGAACTGTTTGGCAAGGTCGACGCCATCAGTCTCGCGGCGCCCACCGAAGAGCACGCGCGGATCGGGCAGGAATGCTTGAGCCGAAACGTCGATGTTCTGGTCGAGAAGCCGATCGCGGCGACGGTTGAAGATGCCCGGAAGCTGATTGACGCGGCCGAAAAACATGGCCGGATCCTGCAGGCCGGACACGTGGAGCGCTACAACCCCGTGGTCGATGCGGCGACGCGCATCGCAACCGAACCTCAGTTTTTCGAGGTTCACCGCCTGAGCAAGTTCTCGATGCGGAGTCTAGATATCGATGTTGTTCTGGATCTGATGATCCATGACATCGATGTCATCTTGAGTCTGGTGGATTCAGAGGTGTTTGAAATTCGTGCAGCGGGTATTCCGGTCCTTTCGACGAAGAGCGACATTGCCAACGTTCGAATCGAGTTCGCCAATGGATGCGTGGCCAACATGACCGCGAGCCGCGTCAGTACGGCGCCAACCCGGAAGCTGCGTTTCTTCCAACCCCACGATTACGTGTCGCTGGATTACGCCGCCCAGAAAGGTTACCGACTGTCGTTGCGCGCCGGCCAGTTGTCCCGTCTGGATCTGGCGCCGCCATTTTCTGAACCACTGCGTGTGGAACTTGAAGCGTTCATCGACGCAATCGTCACCCGGTCGACACCCCTGGTGGACGGGTATGCGGCGCTAAAGGCCCTGGAGGTTGCGTTGACTATCAATCAGGAGATCGAGCGCCATGCCCAGCGTCGCGCCGGGGCGGTGGCGCATTCTGAATCTCGGGTTCCGGATTAGCCCGCATTTCTCACGAGTTGTCTGCTACAGCGCCGGATCCATCCGCCAGTGCTGCGTTCTACGGCGCGTTCTTCGCGCCGGGCGCGTAGCGGCGCGTTCCTCGCGCCGGATCAAGCGCGGTCGGGCTCCTCGACGTACCGTCAAGTACGCCTCCGGTGCCCTCCGGGCGCGCGCCTTGCTCTGACGGTGTCTCCGACTCTTCGCGACGAAAACCCGTGAGAAAGGCGGGTTAGCGGAATTCCGTCTTCGTCCCGGAGTCATGCTGCTAGAATTCTGAAACCAAGATGCTGTTCGAATCCGACAAAACACTCGAACCGGGTGCGGGCCGTCCGAAGAGCCTCGCCATCTCGATCGGTTTCCATCTGTTACTGCTGATCCTGGTGTCGGTCAGTCCGGATTTTTTGTCGACCTCCGCGCGGCGCGCGATTCGTATCTCCGGTGAGGATTTCGATCGGGAACGGTTTGAGTTGACTGAACTGGTTTTGCCTCCCGAGCTTCTGGAACCGCAACCGGCTCCGGAGCCCGAAGCTCCACCGGACGCCCCCCTGGTCGCCGTAGCGCCCGTGGCGCCCGTCCCGGCGCCGGAGGCGGCACCCCCACCCCCGCCCCCACCTCCCGAGCCGGAGCCGGAACCCGAACCTGAACCGGAAGACGAGGCTCTGTTGCCCCCTCCCATCATCGGTCCCGACGACGTGATCGAAGAGGGAGCCCGCCCCGATGCACCGGTCGATTCTCCGGAAGGGCCCGATGAACAACCGCGTATCACGTTGGACGAACCCGGGCAAAACGAAGGTCCGGAGGGGGACAATGGCGATGGCGGAGATGGGTTGGATGACGAGGAGTTGCAACCGGATTCGGAAGAAGTCGAGGCCCAGACTCCGACCGAGGACGAACCGGATTCGGAATCCGTCGAAAACACGAACCCGGATGCGTTACTACTGCCCGATCTGAGGAGGCGAGCCAGCGTCATTATTGAAGAGAGCGTGGCCGAAAGCCGGAGAGAACTCGGTAGAGGCCGGTCCGCGGGAACCGATGGAATTGAGGACGTCGTTCCTGATTTCTCCACGACCGAGCCAACGATCCTGTCTGAAACGCGGGGGTACGATTTTGGGCCGTACATGAATCAGGTCGTCAACCGGGTCCGGGTCAACTGGTATTCACTGATTCCCCAGGCTGCCCGACTGCTGCAACTCCGCGGGCGTGTTGTCATCATTTTCGTGATCGAAAAGGACGGCCGCGTGGTCAACGAACGGTTCTCTGCCGGTTCGGGCAGCCAGCAACTGGATCAGGCCGCGATGGGCGCGATCCGAACTTCGAATCCTTTTTCTCCCATACCCGATGACTTCGAGGGCGACAACCTGGTCCTGCAGTTCACGTTCCTGTACAACATTTCATGAAATTCGTGTATCCGGCGGTAGCGACTTCGACAATGATGGCAAACCTCTCAAGCCGCTCCTCCGCACGCTTCTCCCGCCTGCGGGTTCTGTTCGGCTTCATTCTCTTGGCACAGGTGTCGTTTGGCGGCGAACCGACGGTGCGTATCGGCATTGAACTGAACGCGGCGAGTTTTACTCTGTCATCGGACGAACCGTTCACCCTGGAAGGACGGCAGGTTCGGAGCGCCCGGTTTACGACGGCGATCACGTTGGCTGCCACCGGAGACGAAGTTCGGGCCGAGGATCTGGAACGGCGAATGGCAATCGAAATTGACGATGGCACCGTTCTGGTGCGGCAAATGACTGCCGGTATTGAAATCGAACCGGGTCCGTCGCGGTTCCGAGTCAATGGAAACCAGTACCGGGGGAGGATTGAAGTTCTCGGGAATGAGGACGCCTTCATTGTCGTTAACGAACTTCCGTTGGAAGACTATCTTTTGGGTGTGGTTCCGAACGAACTGGCCCCGGATCCGTTTCCGCAGATCGAGGCGCTCAAGGCACAGGCGGTTGCCGCACGGACCTACATTCTGCGAAATCTCGGTCAGTTTGCCGATCGAGGCTACGACATTTGCGCGACGGACCAGTGCCAGGTCTACCGTGGTTTCGACACGGAACATGAGTTGGCGACCGAGGCCGTTCGCGAAACGCGCGGCTTGATCGCCACATACGACGGGGAGCCGATCGACGCCCTCTACAGTTCGACTTGCGGCGGACGGACCGAGAACTCCGAGAACGTCTTTGGTCAGGCGGTGCCCTACCTGGTCTCGACGATCTGTCATTACGAACACCCCGAACCGCAGCCGTTCTCGTCGTCGGTAACCTATTCGGACTGGGAAGCCGGCCTGCTGGGCATTGCGGGCGTTGGGAACTTTAACGACGCCGGACTTTTCCTCGGAGTCGGAGCGACTGGCGAACCGGCATCCACCGACGTGGAGACGCTCGCGATGTTTGTCCGCAGCCGATTCTTTCCGGACGTCCCGGTGTCGTCGGATCGCGAGTTTCTCGAAGAACAGGGCGTGTTATCGCCGGTGGGGGCCAACTCGGTTCCCGAGGTTCTGGTCCGTCTGTTGCTTCGCAAGAATGCTTTCGAGTGGCAGAGTGTGCGGCTGATCTCCTGGGACGGTAGCTTGCTCCGTGTTCGAGTCGGTTCCGCGATCGAGGAGTTTGGGCTTTCCCCCGACGCCGCGCTATTTCGTCGAGTGGGCGACGTGCGCATTCCCGTCGATCAGGGTGCGTGGATTGGCGGCGAAAGCATGGAGATCCGTGTTGCCGAGAGCGGCTCCGGCGATTCAGAGGTTCCAGAGATCAGCGCTCTGGTGTACCGGTCGAACCCCGCGGGACCAGCCGCGGATCGCTATTCTCCAGTCGCCCGGTGGCAGATCCACCTGACGCGCCCGGAACTGGATGATGCGTTCCAGTCCTTGGGCATCGGAGGGCTCGAAGACATCGTTGTCCTGGAACGGGGGCCGTCGAATCGCGTTGTTCGGGCCGAGATCCAGGGAACCCGCGGCTCCACGGCGGTTCGCGGACCGCGCCTGAGAACTCTGCTCGGAATACGCGATTCCATGGTGTACATCGACGAAGAGCGCAACTCGAACGGAACATTGCTCGGAATGAGTTTCTTTGGCAACGGTTGGGGACATGGCGTCGGCCTGTGTCAGGTGGGAGCTTACGGGATGGCCATCGATGGCGCTTCGGCCGAAGAAATCCTGACCACCTATTATCGGGGAATCGAACTGGAGAGGGTATTCTAGCGGGGAGCCCTTGGCACCCCTCACAACGGGGAACCGTTGGCAGTACTCACAACATTGTGTCCCGGGATCGTCGCAATGGGTGGCCGGACGTTCCATGCGTGATTATCCCGTAGTCGGAATTGTTGGACCTACCGCCAGTGGCAAGTCCGACCTCGCGCTCGCCCTCACCGAGTCGCTGGACGGCGAAATCGTCAACTACGATTCGATGCAGCTTTACCGGCGCTTCGACATCGGTACAGCCAAGCCGTCGAGATCGGACCGGCAGCGATTCCCCCATCACCTGATCGACATTCTGGAGCCCGAAGCGCTGTTCAGCGCAGGAGACTACCGCGGGCAGGCCCAAATCGTGCTCGAGCAGATCCGCAACCGGGGCCGGACGCCAATTCTGGTCGGTGGAACGGGTCTCTATCTTCGCGCCCTCATAGAAGGTTTGTTCGACGGGCCAAAGCGGTCCCCATATTGGCGGTCGCGGCTCAAGGAGCGAGCACGGGCCCACGGGGACGGGCATCTGCATCGAGTGCTCCACAGGTTGGACCCGGATGCCGCCGGGCGAATCGCCCCACAGGATTTGCCCAAGGTGATTCGGGCTCTGGAGGTCCGGCTGATGACGGGGTCGTCACTCTCCAGGCATCTGGCCAATGCTCCCAGGCGCCCCATCGAGGGATTTTCGTTTTGCCTGGTCGGACTCGATCCCCGGCGCGAGGAGTTGCACGAACGCATCGCCGGGCGCGTGGCCCGGATGTTCGAAGACGGGTTGGTGGCCGAGGTTCGGCAGATCCTGGAGAGCGGGGTATCACGCGGCGCGGCGGCGTTTCGGGCGATCGGTTATAGTCAGGTCATGCGGCACATCGATGGCATTTTGTCCATCGATGAGGCCATAATGCTTACAGAGCGAGACACTCGCCGTTACGCAAAGCGCCAGATGACCTGGTTTCGCAAGCAGCACGGTGCAAAGTGGTTCGCCGGATTCGGCGCCGACCCGCAAATTCAGCAAAAAGTTCTGGGCTTCGTATCGAAAGCCAGGGGTTCGCAAGCCGAAAACTGATCCGAAACCGCAACCGCACGGATTTCGGACGATAGGACGTACTCTGATCTTTTTTTGGGGAGTTCCCTTATGGAAAACAAGTCGCAGAACATCCAGGACGTCTATCTCAATACCGTCAGGAAAGAAAAACAACCCATCACAATCTTTTTGATGAACGGTGTAAAGCTCATGGGGCGTCTCAAGGGGTTTGACAAGTACTCGGTCATTCTCGAGGCGAACCACCAGGAGCAGCTCATTTTCAAACACGCGATCTCGACCGTCACGACCTCGCGGCCCGGTGCAATGCGTCCGCCTCGGGACCGGGATCGGGACCGGGATCGGGATCAGGATCGGGATCGGGACCGGGATCGGGATTCGGCTCCACTGGAACCCAAAACGGAAGGCCAGTAAGAGTGTCGGGCCCTCGGGGACGATCGCAGGTCATTTCTGCAGACTGACTCAGTTGTTCCATGGAAAATGCGATTCTCGTTGGTCTGGTCGATCCGTTGGACGAGTTGCGCGAACTCGCCACCGCCGCGGGGGCGCGTGTCGTCGGTGAGGTCGTCCAACACCGGGACCGGCCCGATCGGACTCTGTTCATCGGCAAAGGCAAGGCAGAAGAACTCAGGGACGAGGTGGTGGTCCTGGAGGCCGATCTGGTCGTTTTCGACGATGAATTGAGTCCCGGCCAGACGCGGAATCTCGAGCGCCTCCTTGAAACCAAAATCATTGACCGCACCGGTCTGATCCTCGACATATTTTCGCGCCGCGCCCATACGCGGGAAGGCAAGCTGCAGGTGGAGTTGGCTCAACTCAACTATCGTCTCTCGCGGCTCGCGGGCGGAGTGGACTGGCTGTCGCGTCTGGGCGGAGGCATCGGGACTCGGGGTCCCGGAGAGACGAAGCTCGAGGTGGACCGCCGTCGTGTTCGGCGCCGGATTGCGAAGCTCAGGAAGGAAGCCGAAGGGGTTCGCAAACACCGTGAACTGCACCGCAGCCGTCGAAAGCGCAGCCAATGGCCAACTGTCTCGCTCGTGGGCTACACCAATGCCGGCAAGTCCACGTTGTTCGTCCGGCTTTCAGGAGAGGACACGTTGGTGTCGAAGCGGGTGTTTGCGACGCTCGACCCGCTGGTTCGGCGTGTGGAATTTGGAACCGGGAACAGTGTTCTCGTTTCGGATACCGTTGGTTTTATCCGCAAACTTCCCCACGATCTGATCGACGCCTTCAGAGGGACGCTGGAAGAGGTCGTCGCATCGGATCTGATTCTTCACGTGGTCGATGTGTCCGATCCCGATTTTGCCGAGAGAATCGATATCGTCGCCGAAGTCCTCCGGGATCTGGGTTGCGAGGGACATGTCCAGTTGCTCGTCTACAACAAGGTCGATCGGGCGGATGCCATTCCCGATACGCGGCACGATGGCATCGCGGTGTCCGCACTGACGGGACAGGGGATCGCGGAGTTGAAAGACCGGATTCAGGAATTGTTGAGCATGAGTCCGGTCTGACCCGCCTTTCTCACGAGTTGTCTGCTGCAGCGCCGGATCCAACCGCCAGTGCTACGGCGCGTATCCTCGCGCCGGGCGCGTAGCGGCGCGTTCCTCGCGCCGGATCAAGCGCGGGCTCCTCGACGTACCGTCTAAAGCGCACGTCCGTGCGGCAGTAAGAAGGCCGCCTCCGAGCGGCGGTCCCAGGGCCGTGGGTATCCGGTCCGTTCCCGATATCTTTTCCGACATTCTGCACCCGGACGATTTTTCTACTGGATGACGCAGAAATTTCAATCGCCTCGAAAAAATTGCCGCAAGTTTTCAACAGACCCCCCCGCGGCTAAGAAACGGCACAAACTCTTTTAAAATATAGACTTAGAGAGGTTTGCTCATGAAAAGCTCCGGATTTCCACAGGCTTTTCCACAGCTTTTGTGGAACCCTTGACGACCTGCCAATGGAAAGCTGCCGTTCTCCCAACCTTACCCTGAGACAACTCGCCAGAAATGCGGGTCGGAGCTCCAGCGCCAACACCGGTGCGGGGCGGTCACGCCGTGAGCCTCAGTTGTCTTTCAGCCAGGCGTTGGCGGCGTCATAGAACTCGTACCGACGTTCTTCGCGGCGAAATTCGGGTGTGTGAACGATCTTGCGGAGGTTCCGTATCCGGGTTCCATGCTTCACATGCAGCATTTCGTGGAAAAGAACGAACCGGACGACGTACTCGGGAACTGAAGGAGTGTCGAGCGATTTGCTGAGAAAGATCACGTTCCGGTCGAAGTCGTAGCGTCCGAGCACGCGTCTCGTTCTGACGGGGGACCACGATAGCTCCGGTTTCGGAAGCGCGTCCCCGAAATATTCCGTATTGATGGATTCGAACAGCGGGGCCAGATCGTGGAAACGCCCCACAGGACCCGTCGTCCGAATCCGCCGGCCGCGTTCGGTTCTTGCCAGGCGCCGTCGCTCGAGCATGTCCTCGCTCATGGTGTAACGCCGGTATGTCCGGTTGTGCCGCGGGTCGATCTTTTTCTTGTACAACTTGCACAGCAGGATTGCGGCAAGCGTCTCGAATACGTCGGCGGGGGCATCCAGGAACAGGTCGCTGACCCGTACGTTCAATACTCCCTTTTCAAGCGTCGCGCTATGATTGACACCTACCGACGGGTAGAACTCGGTTGTAATTGTTGGAAGTGGAGTCCGGGGCTTGAGTTGTCGGTGAATTCGGCGAAAGGCCGAACCGAGTGCGTCGGTTCGAGGCTCCGTAGGGAAGGCAAGGTCAAGAGTGAGTTGTTCGGCGCGGCTCAACGTTCCTCGGTCTGGGGTACGATGTCGAGGGCTTCCGTGGCCCCGTCCCGTGCCAACTCGGCGATCTCGATCGCGTCCTCCAACGCGATCTCTTCGTTGCCGTCGTCCGGAGAGAATTCCCCGAGAGCCGGGATCGTGTTCTCGACAAATTCCAACAAATTTTCCAGAGGCTTCCTCACATCGCCACGGTCGCGCTCGTATGCGTCATCGATGTTGTCCATGGCCTCTTCTAACGCCTGATAGTATCCACGAAGCAGGTCTCCTCTCGAAAACATGCTCAGATCATTCGTCAACGCGCTAAGTTCATCGTCAATGCGTTCAAGTTCGTCGGCGGCTTCCGGACTGAGGATTCGGATGATGCCCCGGGTGATGGAATTGCCTCCGCCTTCCTCGTTGTCGACTTCTTCTTCGCCTTCCACCAGTCCCAACCGCACGAGGCGGATATTGGCGATTTCAAGGAACACCGGAATTCGCCGCTCGATGCTCTGGGCTTCGCGGATCTGCTCTATTTCAACTTCGGTGAAATAGTCGGCCGCGAGGGAACCCGGGACCCAAGTCAGGCCGAGAATTGCAACCAACGATGTTGTGCCGAGGAGTCTGAAGGTCGAAGATTTCACGAGTTGCCCTCGATTGCCGGTGTTCGGCTTCAAACCGCACCGCGTCAAGGAAATAACGCTGCGAGGAGTTCATCGCGTATTCCGCTGACTTCGTCCATCAACTCCGTGATGGGTTGGCGAAATTGGAATGTCAACTGGGTACCGATGTCCCCAAGTTGCCGTACATGTTGCCGCAGGGCGATTTCGAGTTCGCGGAACCCGGCGGAATTCTGTGCTGCGTTCCGTCCGGAATCCATAATCGTGTTCCGTGCGTCAATGACGGTACTTCGATATTCGGTAAGACGCTGATCCAGTCGCTCGATGTCGCCGTCGTCGATCGCGTCGTCCATCATGCTGACAAGCAGGTTGGAAATTTCAATCTGGGTGCGTGTGCGGTCAATCGGACCTGTGGACCGTGCCAGTCTGGCGCGTTCTTGGTCGAGCCTGCGAAGCCGTTCGTCGCGCGATTCCGAGAAGATGTTGACACGGCCCGAGCAAGACGCCGCGGCCAGAAGAGCCAGGCAAAGGACCATCAGGCGCACCAGGGGGCGTCTACTGGTCTTCCAGAAGTCGTTCAAGCGATTGGGCTCTCTGTTGGACTTGAAAAGATCGGGCATCGTCGCTTCCGTCATCGAGTTGGATGAATCGATTATAGTGCACCAATGCCTGTTCGTAGTCCCGCAAATTGTCGAAGCACGTTGCCAGCAGGAATATCGATGCGGCGTGGTTCGGCCGGAGATCGAGATAGTCGAGCAGCAGCGTTCCGGCATTGACCCAGTCTTCTCGCTGGTAATAGACCCATGCCAGCGTTGCCAGTGCTTCGTCGCGTGTCCCATCGAGTGCGATCGCGCGCTGCAGCGGGAGGACGGCTTCGTCAAGCTCGCCGGCTTCGTAGTAGCTCTGGCCGAGCCCCTGCCAGTAGGCGGAGTTTTCGGGTTCGTCCGCCGTGAGTCGTTCGTAGATTTGAATCGCGTTGCCATGACGCCCGGCCGCCAGGTAACTGTCGGCAAGGAGTTCATCCAGCCCGTTCATGCCCTCAAGTAGCGCGATTGCATCATCGGGCCGGTCCATATCGCGCAACAGCAGCGCCAGTCGAATTCTGGTGTCGCGGTGCCCGGAATCAAGCGCGATGGCCTTCTCGTAATTATCCTTCGCGTTTTCGAGTTCGCCGGCCTCCGAATGCAGGTCTCCTAGCATGACGAACACCGGCGCGTCCTCGACTCCCAGCCTTACCGCTTCGGTGAGCATTTCAAGGGCACGGTCCGGTCGTTCAGCCTGCAGATAGAGTCCTCCGAGCCGACGGTAAGCCTCGGTTGCGTCTTCTCCGTCGGGTTCAGCCCGGTCGAGAACCGCATGGTAGCCGTCGATCGCGGCCTCAATTTGACCCATCCGGTTGAGTACCTGCGCTCGGTACAGGGCCGGGGTTGCGTTTTCCGGCGCCAGAATCATCGCCGCGGCGAATTCGTCGACCGCCGCCTCGGGTGACCCGTTCTCGAACAAGAGCGCGCCAAGGTTCATCCGAGCCTCGAAGATCGATTCATCTTCGGAAAGAATATCCCGGTAAACATCGATTGCCCGATCGGGCTGTCCGTTGCCGGCAAAGCTGACGGCCAGGTAGAACCTGGAGGGGATGTGGGACGGGTCGGCATCGAGAATCGCATTGAATCCGGCGATCGCGTTGTCCCATTCGGATGCGGAAACCGACGCCATGGCTTGCTCATATATTTGCTCTAGTGAAACTTCAGCCGCCGGGTCGGCGCCGGTGTCACCCGGCCCGGTTTGGGTTTGTAGCAGCAGGAGCAGGATGGCCAGCTTCGGCATCTTCCCAATTTTCTCCGCGATCTACTCTAAATGGTCAGTTTCGGTTTCAGAAACCGCCCGGTGAGCGAATTGCCGTTCTTGACGATGTTTTCGGGCGAGCCAACCGCCAGGACCGTACCGCCGCCGGCGCCGCCTTCGGGACCCAGGTCGATGATCCAGTCAGCTGACTTGATGACGTCGAGGTTGTGTTCGATGATGAGCACGGTTCCCCCGGCACGGATCAGGCGCCTGAACGCGGCCAGCAGCTTGTTTATGTCGTCGAAGTGCAGTCCCGTTGTCGGTTCGTCGAATATGAAGAGAGTCTTGCCGCTGGTTTCTTTCGCCAGAAACGATGCTAACTTGATTCGCTGGGCTTCTCCACCGGAAAGCGTGGTCGCCGACTGCCCCAGGCGCAGGTACCCCAACCCGACTTCTTCGAGCATCGTCAGCTTCCTGGTTATCCTGTTGATGTTCGAAAAGAACGACAGGGCCTTGCGTCCCGTCATCTGGAGAACGTCATAGATGTTCTTCCCTTTGTAGGTGACATTCAGAACGGCATTCCGATACCGCATGCCCCTGCACTCCTCGCACACGAGTTCAACGTCGGCGAGAAATTGCATTTCGACCGTGACCGTTCCATCTCCCTGACACGATTCGCATCGACCGCCGGGAATGTTGAACGAAAAACTGCCCGCCGTGAAGCCGTTCGCACGCGCTTCGGGCGTCGAGGCGAACAGATCGCGAATCTGGTCGAACGCCTTGATGTAGGTCACCGGGTTGGACCGCGGTGTCCGGCCGATCGGACTTTGATCCACGAGCACGACGTCGGATAGCCATTTGGAATTGAGTTCAACCGTACCGCAGCCGTTTTCAGGCTCCGTCCCAGCCAGGCGGGACTTCAGTGCTTCGTAAAGGCATTCGTGAACCAGCGTCGACTTGCCCGATCCCGATACGCCGGTGACACAGGTCATGAGCCCAAGAGGTATCTCGATGTCGACGTTCTTGAGATTGTGTTTCGAAGCATGGCGCAATTTCAGCTTCTCCTTGCCGGGTTTGCGACGCTGTCGAGGCAACGAAATTCGAATTTCGCCGTGAAGGTACTTCCCGGTGAGTGAAGCCGTCGTTTCGGTCAACGCATCCAGGGGTCCCTGGAACACCAGCTTGCCGCCGTTCTCCCCGGCGCCGGGGCCGAGATCGAGCAGCCAGTCTGCTGCCATGATCATTTGGGCGTCGTGTTCCACGACCAGGACCGTATTCCCCAGTTCCCGCAGTCTCTTGAGGATACCGATCAGCCGTTCTCCGTCCCTGGGATGGAGTCCGATCGAAGGTTCATCCAGTACGTACAAGGCGCCGACCAACGTTGAACCCAGCGAGGTGGCCAGTTGAATGCGTTGAGCCTCGCCGCCCGAAAGCGTCGATGACAAACGATCCAGCGTCAGATATTGGAGTCCCACTTCGTTGAGAAAGCGGAGCCGGGTCTGGATTTCCACGAGGACTCGCTCGGCCACTTCGGCCTGACTCGGACTGAGCTGGACCTGATCGAAGAATTCAAACGCCGCGGCTGTCGACATTCGCGACACGTCACCGATGTTCAATCCGTCGACGAAGATGTCGAGGGCTTCCCGGCGCAGCCGTGTTCCGCGACAATCCGGACAGGTGGTATATCCTCGATAACGACTGAGGAACACGCGCACGTGGAGCTTGTATTTCTTGGTTTCCAGATAATCGAAGAAATTCCGGATAGCGCCGGCGACCCACGCCTGCTGCTGTTCAATCAAATCCCGATACGGAACGTCGATCGGGACCCCCTGTTTGGCGGCCTGCCTATTGAATTCGGCGAGGTACTTTCGATACCGGGGTTTGGTCCAGGGTTCGATCGCACCGTGGGCGATGCTCTTGCCTTTGTCGGGGACGATCAGGTTCATATCCAGATCGATGGTGTTTCCGAAGCCTTGGCATCGCGGGCATGCGCCGAATGGGTTGTTGAACGAGAACAGCCTCGGTTCCGGATCCTCATACTGGATTCCGCAGTCCTTGCACTCGAAGCGTTCGCTGAAGGTGTGAACCCGCCGTTCTCCATCCGCTTCCTGGAGGACCACCTCGCCCTGGTTTTCGTGAAAGCAAAGCTCAATTGAATCGATCAGGCGCTGCCGGATATCAGCGTTGATTTTCAACCGGTCGACGAGAACGTAAGCGGATTGGCTGAAGTCGACATCGATCAGCGATTCCGGCCGCGAGTACTCGTACACGGCGCCATTCTGATAGACGCGACCGAATCCCCGGCGCTTGAGGTCGCCGAGACACTCTGCGATCTCGGCTTCTCCGGAAAGAGTGGGAATCGGAAACAGGACATGGAATCGAAGTTCTTCTGGCCAGGTCAGAATCTCATCGGCGATCTGGTCGACGGTATCGCGCTGCACGATTTTTTTGCATTGATGGCACCTGGTGATTCCAATTCTGGCGAAGAGAAGGCGAATGTAATCGTAGACTTCGGTCGATGTTCCGACAGTCGATCTCGGAGTTCGTGTCGTGTTGCGCTGCCGGATGGAGATTGCGGGGGCAATGCCCGTGGCCTCGTCGATGTCCGGCTTTTCGATCCGTTCCAGGAACTGGCGCGCGTAAGCGGACAGGGACTCGATATACCGGCGTTGCCCTTCGGCATAGATCGTGTCGAATGCGAGCGAGGACTTGCCCGAACCGCTGACGCCGGTCACTACCGTCAATGCGTTGTGGGGTATCGTGAAGTCGATGTTCTTGAGATTGTGGACCCGGGCGCCGCGGACGACGATCTGTTCCTCGCCTGCCACAGCCGATTCCAGCGCTTTGGCCATAACCCGCAATTATAGATCAGGGACAGACCGGGGAGGGTACGCCAGCGGTTCTTTCCTGAAATCGGCGCCTCCCCTCTAAAGAATCGCTCGCCGCCGTTTCACGGCATCGCGACCGATCGAGATCCAAAAATCGTATTGTTCGCGGGGATGCTTTCAGTGCTGGATCGGCTCGTCTTCGATGGGCTCGGCGTCCTGTCTTGCGTCGCCTGAAACGGGGGCGCCGTGCTCCGATTCCGAATTGTCGGTCACGACATGCATGGGCGTCTTCGGAGTTTCCGAGTCGATATCGTCTTTTCAATCGGTTGCTTCAAGAGGCAGTTGCTCTGCCTTGGCCGATTGTTTTTTTTGTTGAGATTTCAGCCACGTCTCGAAACTCGGACGGCGCGTTGCGTTGTCCAGGCAAATCCGATACTGCCCGACGTGCCCACGGCCATTGCCTCCGGACTCCAACCGAAGGATGTCGCGCCTTTCGAGGTCTCTCCAGATACGGCGCACATGGCGTTCGGACATCCGAGCCTTGTATGCGACTCTCCTCAAACCGGGAACGCAGTCCGAGCCATCGTTCTTCGCGTGATCGGCCATGGCCTGCAGCACGCTTTGTTCGGCATGACTGAATTCGTAGTCCCAGATCCGGCCGACCAGTCCTCCTCGGGTGTCTTCGCGGGGCGTCTGCCGGGGCGTTTGCCGGGGCGTTTGCAAGCGCAGGGTGGCGATCGACAAATCGGTGAGCGTTCTCAGTTCCGGTGTTCCAGCCTCGTCCGTGAAGTCGGCATGAAAGTCGCTGGCGTTTTCGGTTGGAGCCGGTTCCGGTGTTCCGGAATCGGCGGTGGAGCGGGTATGCAACCCGCTCGCTTCATCGGCTTGGGCCGGTTCCGGTGTTCCGGAATCGGCGGTGGAGCGGGTATGCAACCCGCTCGCTTCATCGGCTTGAGCCGGTTCCGGAGTTCCGGAATCGGCGGTGGAGCGGGTATGCAACTCGCTCGTGTCATAGGCTTGGGCTGGTTCCGGTATCCGTTGGTTGGCGGTCAAGGCGGTGTACTCCGACACCTTGTCTTCGGAGTCCAGCCCCAGTCGCTTGGCGTAGGTACGAATGAAGCCCCGGTCGAACACCCCGCCAGGCAACGCGTGGAAGGTCTCCTCTTCGATGGCACGCAAGAAACGTATACCGATGCACGTTTCTTGCGACATCTCTTTGAGAGTCAGCTTCCTGGACTCTCGCGCGGACCTGAAACTGTTTCCGAAATCTAACACGAGCCTTGAAGAAAGATGTTATTAACTAGTCATTCGGGAGTCAATGTTACAAGCGAACAAAATTGTCCGGTTTTTGCAGCAGATGAAATGTCCGGTTTCGGTTTTTCGGTTGACCGTCCGGAGAATTCAGGAAGCGTCCATCGCCTTTGTCTTTGCTTTGTGCCGGCCGGCCTGCCGCCGGTAGGTTCGAAGGTGGTTGCCGAGTCCATCAAACCCTCGGGTCAGAAGGAGCCAAAATTGTCCGAAGCGCTCGGATTGATTGAAACCATGGGTTTGGTGGGTTCCGTTGAAGCTTCCGACGCGATGTTGAAGACCGCAAATGTTGCGCTTCAGGGGCGGGAAACCCTGCTGAACGGCTATGTCGCGGTCTGGATTCGAGGCGACTTGGGCGCCGTTCAGGCGGCGACCGAGGCGGGTGCCGCCGCGGCCCGCCTCGTTGGTGAGTTGGTTGCCGTGCATGTCATCCCGATGCCATACGACGATGTCGAGAAAATCGTCGGTTCCCGCACCTCGAACCATTAGTAATCCGATGGCTGCCCCCCCCCAGGGTTCGACATCGGGCTTCGGGGGCCCCGCGCTCAGCGGATTTGGAACCGCCCCATCCTTGCGCGGCATGCGATCATGTGTAATAACAGTCCGTTTGCCGCCTTTGTAATAACAATCCGTTTGCCGCCCTATGGACAAGGATCTCCAATCCATTCAGGAATCACGCCGACTCGTCGACGCTGCGTATGCCGCATGGAAGTCGTTCGAAGCGTTTACTGAAGAGCAGGTCGAGCCGATTCTTCGTGCGGTCTCCGAGGCCGGTGTGGCGAATGCCGCACGGCTTGCGGAAATTGCCGTCGAGGAAACCGGGTTTGGCAACGTCTCCGACAAGACGGCCAAGAATCTGTTTGGAGCCCGCAATGTCTACGAAGCGATGCGTCCGTTACGGACGATCGGCATCGTTCGGGAAGACCTTGAGAACAGAATCCTGGAGGTGGCATGTCCGGTAGGCGTGATTGCCGGCATCGTACCGTCGACCAACCCCACGTCCACCGCCATTTACAAAGCCCTGATTGCGCTCAAGGGCCGCAACGCGATCGTCTTCAGTCCGCATCCCGCGGCTGTTCGATGCATCGGCGAAACGGTGCGGGTGATGGCTCAGGCAGCCGAGGCGGCGGGCGCCCCCAGCGGAGTCCTGTCGGCGCTATCGATGCCCACCATGAAGGCGACCGACGAATTGATGCGCCACTCAAAGACGGCCCTGATACTTGCGACCGGCGGGCCCGGTCTGGTGCGGGCCGCATACAGCTCCGGCAAACCGGCGCTCGGTGTAGGCCCCGGTAACGTACCCGCGTACATCGAACGATCCGCCGATGTGAAGAAAGCCGTCGCCGACATCCTTACAGGCACGTGCTTTGACAACGGGACGCTGTGTTCCTCGGAGCAGGCCGTCATCGCGGACGACGCGATTAGAGATGCGGTTCTGGCCGAAATGCAGTCGGCCCGGGCTTTTCTGTGCCGTGGAGAAGACAAGGCGCGGTTGGAACGGATAATTCAGAATGCGCGTGGGACGCTCAATACGAACATCGTGGGGAAGTCGGCGATTCGTATTGCGGAGATGGCGGGAATCGAGGTTCCGTCCGGGACCCGTGCACTGATCGCCGAAGCGGGAGGCGTGGGACGAGAGCATCCATTATCGATGGAGAAGCTGTCTCCCGTGCTTGCGTTTTATGCCGTGCGCGATTGGAGAGAGGGCTGCAGGATGTGCATCGACATCCTCACGTTCGGCGGACTCGGTCATACGCTGGGTCTACACTGCAACGACGACGAAGTGATCCGTGAATTCGCGCTACAGAAGCCAGCGTCCAGGATTTGCGTCAACACTCCGGCTGCTCTCGGAGCTGTTGGATATACGACCAACCTTTTTCCGTCGATGACGCTCGGATGCGGTGCGTTCGGCGGCAACATCACATCCGACAACATATCGCCGCTCCATCTGATAAATCTGAAGCGCCTGGCATACGGAGTCCGCGATGTGAAAGCGTCACCATCGTCCGCGCCATCCAGCGAGACGGTTGCAGCTGGAGCCTTGAATTCCCGTTCCGGCGGCGACCGGCGCGACCGAATCGCTCGGATCGTTGACGGCTGGTTGGATCGGGCTCAGCCCGCCATGAAGGTCGAAAAGGCGTCGTCGCCCGCCCAGGGCGCACCCACCGGCACCGTGCCGGCGATGGCGCCTCCCTTGGCGAGCTACGACCGGATCGAAACGGCCAAAACCGTCTCTCCTCCCTCCGAACCCGTGGGCTTCGTTTGCGAGGACGACGTTCGGGTGGCTTCCCGTGAGAACCGGAGGATCCCGGTCAACGCGAAGACGATCGTCACCCCGTCAGCCCGGGATCTGGGCAATGAACTCGACGTCTTTCTGCAAACCGACAATTGAGGCGTACTTCATGCTGCCGCACCAAAGTGCGCTGTGACCGTACGTTGAGGAGCCCGCGCTTGATCCGGCGCGACCGGCGGGCGACCGAGGCGTACTTCATGCTGCCGCACCTAAGGTGCGCTGTGACCGTGAGGCGCCCGCGCTTGATCCGGCGCGAGGCACGCGCCGCTACGCGCCCGGTGCGAGGAACGCACCGTAGAACGCGCCGCTCGATCCGGCGTGAGGAACACGCCGCTACGCGCCCGGCGCGAGGCACGCGCCGGAGAACACGCCGCTACGCGCCCGGTGCGACCGGCGCGAGGCACGCGCCGGTCGCACCGTAGAACGCGGCCATGCACGCTTCTACTACAGGCTGCTGTGGGACAGCGGCTGGCTCCGGTCGCGTGATACGATTGAAACCGTGCGGCTCCAGGATATCCATGCCTACAATCTGATACGCGCCCTGCGTGTCGTCATTCCCTTTATCGTCGCGGTGCTGATCGCCATACCCGCATGGAACTATGTATCGAGCCGGGCTGCCCGGCCGGCGGTTCCGGAGCCGCCCCCCGGGTTGGGCGAAGACGTTCAGGAAGTTACCGAAGATATTCAATACACTCAACGCGAAGCCGGGCAGACCGTATTCACTGTGGATGCGGATCGGAATCGGGGTATGGCCGACGGCAGGAATCTCCTCGAGGACGTTGTAATCACGATTGCCGGACAGGACGCCTCATCGCCCGACCGACTGATCGAGAGCGACAATTGCGCCGTGGATGGGGCGAATGGCAGTATCCGCTGTACCGGGAACATTGAAATCCAAAGCGGCTTCGGTTCCGATAACGATACGGTGATTCGCACCACCGACGACATCGTCTACGACACCGAGACACAGGCCATCGCGACTCTTGGTTCCGCCGAGATTGTCAGCCCGGGTGTGTTCGAAGCCGACGCCGGCCGCCTTTCGCTCCGCTTGGTGGATAATGTCCTCGAAGTGAGTGGCGGCGTTAACTTGACAACCGCCGCCGGCACAACTCTCAGCGTGGACGCCGCCCGCTACTACCAAGCCGCGAATCGAATCGAATTGCTTGGCGGAGTCCGGCTGCGATCCGGGCACGCCGAGGTTCGGAGCGCCTTGTCGGAGGTCGCGCTCGTTCCGGATACTCTCGATCCTTCGCAGGTTTCGTTCTACGGCGATGTTTCCGCAACATCTTCAGAAGCCGAAAACCGTATGACCGTTGCGGCCGATTCGGTCCACGTCGATCTTGTCGGAGGATCGGTGAAGCAAGTCACTGCTGAGGGCGCCCCACGCCTGGAGTCGTCCGAAGGCGCCCGCCGACGCCTCCTCCAGGGAGATGCCGTTGTCGGCTCGTTTTCCGATGACGAAGAATTACAGGCGATCGAATCTTCCGGCAATGGGCTGATGTTGTTCGGAGACGGACAGCAATTGCAGTCCGATTACATCCGCAACGAGATCGCCTCGTCCACGGTACGTTCCGGAGCCCGTTCGATTCTAGAGGTGGGAGAATTTCGCGTCGAAGGAAGCAATTTCGTAATCCGGCAAGAGGAACTGATTCGTTTCACCAGTGCGCGTCCGGCTGTAATCGGTTTTCCGTCCGGTTCCCTGAGCGCACCGAATACAACGGCGGCGTTCGATCCGGAGTCGGGGGTATTGACCGAACTGCTACAGACCGGAGGCGCGGAGTTCGACCGGGACGGACTTGCCGGAACGGCCGACCGCATCGAGTTCGGCGACGACGGGTGGTTTGACCTGACCGGCGCCGCCAGGGTTACGGATGCCGAAATGTGGCTGGATGCTGACCGGATTCTGCTCCAGCAGGATGAAGGACGGTTCCGGGCGGAGGGCGCGGTCCGGGCCGTGCTTTCGGATGAGTCCAATCCGGTCCTGATTGAAGGACAGCGTGCCGAGGGGGATCCCGCGGCCATCACGTTTTATTCCTCGCCCGAGTTGTGGCGAGGCAATATGCATGTCGCGGCGTCGAATTCGATTGAGATCCGCGTGGAAGCGCGACGTTTTCTGGGTTCGGGCGACATCGCTTCAACGCTCGGCGGTTTTCGCGTATGGGCGGACTCTGTGGATTTCGACGATGCTTCCAATCGCGTTTTGTATACAGGGTCTGTTCGAAGCCAGTTTCCGAATGCCGAACTCGATGCCGACGAACTGGAAGTCTATCTGGCCCGGAACGAACTCGACCGCGTTCTCGCTCGCGGAGGGGTTGAAGTTCGCAGTGACGGTACGGTTGGCCGGGGAGATCGGGCAACCTACGAGCAGCGTTCCGGCACCGTCACGTTGGTGGGAACAGCCGCCACGGTTGCCGGGTCCGAAATGGGGACGGCTACCGGAACGAGTTTTGTCTGGAATGTCGAGAGTAACAGAGTCGTCATGACCGGAGACGACCGCAATCGCGCGGTATCGCGGCGAACTGTGAAATCCCCTTAGTCGAAGCCGAAGTCAAAGTGCCTGTCATGCTCCAAACCGTTGGAATCCGGAAGTCATACAAGAACCGAACCGTCGTCAGTGACGTAGACATTTCCGTTGAACAGGGCGAGGTGGTCGGGTTGCTCGGCCCGAACGGCGCTGGCAAGACCACGACGTTCTACATGATCGTCGGTTTGACGCGCCCCGATTCGGGTTCGGTACGCCTTGGCGAGCACGACATTACCGATCTGCCGATGTATTTGAGAGCGAGAAACGGCATCAGTTACCTGCCACAGGAAGCATCGGTATTTCGAAAGCTTACCGTTGAAGCGAACATCATGGCGATTCTGGAGACGCTCCCCCTTTCCCGGAAGGAACGGCGGGTCCGGCTCGAAGAACTGATCCATGAATTCGGAATCGGCCACGTCCGGAAGAGTCTGGCCGACACCCTGTCCGGCGGCGAGCGGCGAAGAGTGGAGATTGCCCGATCATTGGTGATTTCGCCGAAGTTCATCCTTCTGGACGAACCGTTTTCGGGTATCGATCCGATCACGGTCCTTGAAATTCAGAAGATTATCCAACACTTGAAGGACAAGGGAATCGGGATCCTGATCACGGATCACAATGTTCGCGAAACCCTCAAGGTCACCGACCGGGCATACATTATCAACGATGGAATCATCTTTCGATCGGGAACGCCCGATGATCTGGGAAACGACCTTGAAGTGAGAAGGGTTTATCTGGGTGAGCATTTCAGTCTAAATTAGGAACGGACGGTAGCATTTGAAGCGGCTCGCCCCGACCCGCCTGGAGTCGGGTTGGAAATCGAGTCGGCGTTCCGAGCGCGGGCCGCAACCTGTTTCAGTACGGCGGCCCCTTGTTTCTGTTCGGTGAGATACGCAATGGCTTTTCTTGAAAACAGACTCTCGCTCAAGACGACTCAGAAGACCACTCTGACTCCAGTGCTGATTCAGATGGTCAATCTTCTGGCGCTCAACAAGATCGAACTCGTCGATATGATCGCTGAAGAACTGGTCGAGAATCCGGTCCTCGAGGAAGCGACGGAAATCACCGAGGAACAGGAACCTGAAGCCCGCCCGGAGAAAACCGAAGCTCCCGATGAGGGCGACGAACACTATAAGCGTCTAAGGGAGCGAGAAGAAAACCCCGAGCCCACCGTCGAGAAACCCGAGCCCGAGTCTGCCAGCGACGATCGATTCCGCGATTTCGATCTCGAGGAATTCGAGAAATATCTCAACGACGGCGCCACACGCCCCCGTGAAACCGAAATTTTTGAACGCCCCTCCTTCGAGAGCTTCCTGTCTCGGCCTTCCACGCTCACCGATCACCTGGAATGGCAGTTGCAACTCACCGCCGTCGACGGTCCGATTCGCGAGGCGTGCCTGTCGATCATCGGCAACCTGAACCAGGATGGCTACCTTGTGGCGGTCGACGAGAAAGGGCGGGAGATACCCTTGATGCTCGAGGATATCGCCGCGTCAGGTGGACATACCGTGCCCGAAGTGGAACGGGCGCTTCTCGTGGTTCAGGGCTTCGATCCTGCCGGCGTCGCCGCACGCGATCTGAGAGAGTGTCTCCTGATCCAGATGTCCCTGTTGGCTGAAGACCATCCGGCCGCGATGCAGATCTTGACCGACCACCTGCGGAAAGTTCAGAACCACCAGTTCAATGAAATAGCAAAGAGCCTCAAACAGCCGCTCGACGAGGTTCTGGCAGCCGTGGAACTCATCAAGGCACTGGACCCGCGACCGGGACAGAAGCACAACAAGTCCGAGACGCGGTACATCGAACCCGACGTGTTTCTGGTGAAGGTCGGTGGTGAGTTCAAGGTGGTCGCGAACGAAGATGAAGTGCCCCAACTCCGGATCAGCCGGACCTACCGGAAGATGTTCGAACGGGGCGAGGCCGACAAGGAAGCCCGAAATTACGTCAAGGACCGGTACAGGTCGGCGCTGCAGTTGCTGAAGAATATCGAACAAAGAAAGAACATCATCGTGAGGGTGTGCGAGGCGATTGTCCGGCACCAGTCCGGTTTCCTCGACCATGGAATGGACCGGCTGAAGCCGATGATGATCAAGGACGTTGCCGAAGAAGTGGGCGTTCATCCATCGACCGTCAGCCGGGCCGTCGCGAACAAGTTTGCACACACGCCACAAGGTGTGTACGATCTGCGGTTCTTCTTCTCGGAAGCCGTCAGGGGAACAAACGGTGCGACGACGTCGTTGACACTCGTGAAACTCAAGGTCAAGAGGCTCATCGATGCCGAAGACAAGAAGAAGCCCCTGACCGATGACAAGGTCGCGAAGTTCCTGAAGGAAGACGGCATATCCGTGACCCGGCGCAGCATTACCAAGTACAGGGAAGACATGAAGATCCCGAGCACTCACCAGCGGCGTGACCGGGGGTAGATAGCTCGCGCCAGTGGGCGACGGGCCCTCTGTTGCCGCGGTGGCGAGCACAGGCAAGACCGCATTATCCGAGGAGGTTCCCCAGTGAGAGTTGAGTTTACCGGCCGCCACATCGAAGTGACCGAACCCATAAGACAGTTCGCGACGGACCGGTTGGAACGTCTTCGTTCGCTCCGTGACATCATTGAGGTCCACTTCGTGCTTTCCGCCGAAAAACACCAGCGCCACGTGGCCGAGATCAATCTCAAGACACGCAGCGACTTTCATCATTGCGAAGACGAGACCAATGACATGTATACGTCGATTGCTTCCGTCATCGACAAGCTGGAAAGGCAGGTTCAGAAGTCCAGGACACGGAAGATCCGGCGGCGCAGGTCCGCGCCGAACCCCCGCGTGGTCGCCGCCGAGTCCGTGGCCGAAGTCGAGCCTTCCGTCGCGGAGCAACTGCCGGAGATCGTGCGCTCCGACGCCAACAAGGTGAAGCCGCTCAGTCTGGACGACGCGGCGGTCCAACTGGGCGATTCCGGAGGCGCCTTCCTCCTGTTTCGTAATGCGGAGAGCGATCGGTTGAATGTCGTGTACAAGCGCCGGGACGGCGATATCGGCTGGATCGAGCCTGAACAGTAAGCCGGACAATACCGACCAATCGCGGTCCACACCGGTCGATGACGCGAATCGTGTCGACCCGGAAAGATGCTTTCCGATTGCGGTTCCGGAGTTGTCCCCCGATCCGGAACGCCGCCACCCGAACCAATTCCTTCCCTATTCGGTACGATTGGCGTAATTTGCGGCCATATGCAGCCTTCCCTTCTGGTCATCATCACGGGAGCAAGCGGGTCCGGCAAGGGAACCCTGCTGCGTGCCCTCGAGGATCGGGGTTATTTTTGCGTCGACAACCTGCCCGTGGGGTTTCTGACCAAGTTTGCGGAACTGATCGCGGAAGGAGACGCGCAGCGTGCGGCACTGGTTGTCGACGTTCGCGAAGGACCGGAGCTGGAGACGTTTCCCGGCATTTATGCGGAGTTGCAGAAATTTCCGGGGTTGCGAACGACGCTGTTGTATCTGGATGCGTCCGACGAAGCCCTCATCCGGCGTTTCAGCGAGACCCGCCGGCCTCACCCCCTCGACCCCACGCTGACGGTTCGCGAAGCCATTGAGGTTGAACGGCAGCGTCTCAACCCGATTCGCGTCATGGCCGATCAGGTGACCGAAACCTCGCATTTCTCGATTCACGAATTGCGTGCCTACGCCGACCGTTTGTTGGAACACAAGGCCGGCTCAAAGCTTCTGGTGACGCTCCTGAGCTTTGGCTACAAATATGGGATACCTGTCGATGCGGACATGATCTTCGACGCGCGCTTCCTTGCGAATCCCCACTTCGTTCCCGATCTGCGCCCGCTGACCGGGTACGACGATCCCGTGATCGATTTCATGAATGCGCAGCCCTTGACCGCGGGATTTCTCGACCGTCTGAAGTCGATGCTGGGGTTCCTGCTGCCCGAATTCGAACGGGAGGGGAAATCCTACCTGACGATCGCCATTGGATGTACCGGTGGCCGGCACCGCTCGGTGATGATTGTCAATGCCCTGGCGAAACTGACGGGTAACGACCGGCAGATCAAAGTAATTCATCGGGATGTGGAGAAGTAGTACACCCCGCCATTGGAAGTCCCCGAATCAGGCATTTTGGAATCTCCGGGGTCGATGAACGCACGATTTCGGACTTGATTCGGGCGGTCACAGACCGCTACATGTGCACTCACGAAGAGAATCAACTTCGTGCGAATCGTGCAGTCGTAGACTGCACCTACAGTGGGAATGGGAGCGGGGCGCCCAAATCCCTCAATATTGAGCATGTAGGGGCAGTCTATGACTGCCCGAATCAAGTCCGAAACGATTGTACGGATCGTTTGATTTGGGCGGTCGCAGACCGCCCCTACCTCAAGACCAGGAGCGGGAACGAACAGAGGAAAGCACTCAAAATGAGAATTGCCGGCTTCAGGCCCGGCAACGCCAGAAGTGTTAGAATCCCTGCATGATTGGCGGTCTCATTGTGACGCACGGACGCTTGGCAACCGAACTGCTGAACGCGGCCGAGGCGATCGTCGGCGACGTTCAAAACATCGCGGCGGTGTCGATCGGCTGGCACGATGACGTCGGGATGGCCTCGTCGATGATCGAAAAAGCGATCGCACGGGTGAACATCGGGTCCGGCGTTCTCGTACTGACCGACATGTTCGGGGGGACGCCAACCAATATCGCATCCGCGTTTCTTGAGGACGGCGTGGTCGAGGTGATTACCGGCGTGAACTTGCCGATGCTCATCAAGTTGATTCAGCTTGAAGCCGATGTGGATTTGGCCGGCGCCGCGCGGCTGGTTCGAGAGAACGGGCAGAACAATATCTACATTGCCAGCGACCTGCTCTCTCCAAAACAAAAATGATCGACCGCGAAGTTGTGATCGGCCACGAGTTGGGCCTTCATGCACGAATGTCTGCCAAGCTCGTTCAGTTGTCTTCGAGGTTCGAGTCCCGGATTCGTATTTCGCGAACGGATCGAGTCGGGATGGCCGAAGCCGACGCGCGAAGCATCCTGTCAATTCTGCTGCTCGCCGCCGCATGCGGCACGCGCGTTCGCGTTTCGGCCGAAGGAAGCGACGAAGAAGAGGCCGTGTTCGCCGTCTGTGAGTACCTTGAGGGCCGCTGATCCTCGGAGTGGAACCGAATGACTGTTGTCGAGCGCAAACTGACCGGAGTGGCAGCCTCGCCCGGGGTGGCATTTGGACATGCCGTAACCTCGTGGGATCCCGAGTTTGTAACGCTCAACTACACGCTGGCGCCCGAGGACATCGAATCGCAAGTGGCGAGCCTTCGCGAGTCCGTCGAACAGTCCCGCCGGCAACTCGCCACGATGCAAGGCAAACTGGAACAGTCGGTCGGCGGAGATTCCACAACTCTCATCGATGCGCATCTGCTGATTCTGGAAGACCGGATGTTCGTGGATCGAATCGTGGAGAAGATCCGCGAAGAACGGATCAACGCGGAATGGGCCATTCAGGCCGTGAGCAACGGCATATTGGAAGCGTACGATCGCGTGCACGACGACTATCTTCGGGATCGCCACGGGGACCTCGAGGACGTCGTTCGACGCCTGTTATCCCATCTTCGCTCCTACCATCCGCTGACCTTCGATTCGCTTCGCTACAACTCGATCCTTGTCGGGCACACGATACTGCCCCTCACGTTGCTCGAATTGAAATCTCCCCGCCTGGTCGGCGTGGTGACCGAAACCGGAGGCCCGTTTTCGCACACGGGGATCATCGCGCGCTCCATGAACGTGCCCGCGGTGATGGGGGTGGCGGACGTGCTTCCGGGTTTGATGTCGGGGGAACTCATCATCGTGGATGGCGACGAGGGAGTCGTCATCCGGGCACCGTCGGAAGAAACACTCGAAGCCTACAGAGCCCGGGTCAAGGAAGAGGTCAAAACCCGCCGCCGCCGGGACCGTCCGACGAGCGCTCCGTGTGTGACGAAGGACCGAATATCGATTCTTCTGGGATCCAACATCAACTTCAAGGAAGAGGTCGACGCGGCCATCGCCAATGAATGCGAATCGGTGGGCTTGTACCGTACCGAATACGACTTCTATCGCGACGGGAGCATGCCTACCGAAGACCGCCTCGTTCGGGACTATTCCTATGTCCTTTCGCACGCGAAAACGATGTGGGTCAACATCCGGGCCGTCGATGCCGGCATGCACGGAGGACTGGACGGAAGCACTTCCGCGGGTGCTCGAGGACTGCGTTTTCTGCTCGAGAACCGGGATCTCTTCAAAAGGCAACTTCGCGCCATATACCGTGCCTCGGTCCAGGGACACGCCCGGATCCTGCTCCCGTTCGTGTCCACGCTGGATGAACTTGCGGAGGCGCGCCAGATCAATGCCGACGTCCGGCGCCTGTTGACCCGCCGCGGAATTCCGTTTGACGATGCGGTTCCGATGGGGGTCATGATTGAAACGCCCGCCGCGGCCCAAACTTGCGATCTCATGGCGTCCGAGTCCGATTTCATGTGTCTCGGCACGAACGATCTGATCCAGTACATGCTTGCCGTCGATCGGACCGACCTGGGGAGTCTTCAGCTCTACGACCCGTTTCATCCCGCCGTGCTCCGCGTCCTCAAACAAGTGCAGAGCCTGGTTGAACCCACGGGGAAACCGGTGGTGGTCTGCGGTGAATTGGCAGCCGATCCCTATTCGGCCGCGGTGCTCCTGGGACTGGGTTACACCCGCCTGTCGGTCAACGTCGGCGCCTATTCGCGGATCAAACGGATGATCCGGTCGGTAGCGCTGGGTGAACTGCGGGAACTTGCGGACGCGCTGCTGAAGATGCGAAGCCGCGACCGAATAGAGCAGCGGATTCGCGACACTTTGGCGGTGGGCCTGTGAACCCGGATACCCGGAACGTGATTCAGCGTTTTTGCGCATATCTTCGTCCGTATTCCTGGGCCGTCTTCGTTACGCTGGCACTCGCTCTGGTCCTGGTTCCGCTCGAAGCCTCGTATCCCATTCTGCTGGGGCTCGTGATCGACACGATGCTGGGCGGATCCACGACTCCGTTCGTCGATCTGCCAATTCCCGAATTCGACCTCTCCGTGCCGGTCGAATATGGCGCATGGTTGCTGGTCGTATTGGTCCTGGTAACCGTCGTCAAGGCCATTGCGCTCTACGCCTCGGTAGCCGCGGTCGCATTTCTGGGACATTCCGTGGTTCGCGACCTCCGGACGGACGTCTATCGATCGATTGTTTCTCAGCCCCTCGGTTTTTTCTCGGGCTACCCCACCGGGGAGCTCATATCGCGGGTGTCGTCCGATGTCGAGCGGATTCAGACCGCGGTTTCGGAAACCTTTGCGGATCTGTTGAAGCAGAGTGCGATTCTCGTGGCCATGTTCGGCGTTGTCCTGTTTGTCGACTGGAAACTCACGCTCTACTCCCTGACCCTGATTCCTCTGGTGTTTTTCCCGTCGCTCTGGTTCGGCCGGCGGTTGCGCCGGTTGAGCAAGGCGAATCAGGGCGAGATGGCCGGGATGGCCAATATCCTGTTCGAGACCTTTTCGGGCAATCGTATCGTCAAAATTTTCACAATGGAGTCGGCGGAGTTGGACAAGTTCCGTTCCGTCGCCCGGCGGGTGTTCCGATTGGGATTCCGGCAACGCTTGACCCATGCGCTGTCGTCTCCGCTCATGGAGGTCCTGGGAATCCTTGTAATCGCCGGATTCCTGGTTTATGCACAGAATGAGATTCAGGCCGGCCGGATGAGTGCCGGGGCCTTCATCACGTTTATTCTGGCTCTGATACGGTTGTACGACCCGATTCGCCGGATGACCGGCATCAACAATTCCTTCCAGCAGGCGATAGGCGCGTCCGCCAAGTTGTTCCAGATCATGGAGTCGCCCAGCGAGCCGGATACCGGGCACAAGGAACTCGGCGAATTTCATTCGGGTGTCGAGTTCGAAAACGTTCGTTTCGTTTACGACGGTAAGGGGCCGGACGAGAGTCCCACGATCGATGGCGTATCGTTCACGTTGCAACGCGGAGAAGTTCTTGCGCTGGTGGGTTCCAGCGGAGCGGGGAAGACCACGCTGGTCAATCTCATTCCACGGCTCTACGATGTGACCGGCGGCTGTATCTCGGTTGACGGGACCGATCTTCAGGACTTCAAACTGGAATCGCTGCGCCGGAAGATCGCGATGGTCACCCAGGATGTCATCCTCTTCAACGACACGATTCGAACCAATATTGCGTACGGTAATCCGGATGCGGATGACGGTGCGATTCTTGCGGCGGCCCGGGCGGCGCTGGTTGACGAGTTCGTGTCGCGAATGCCGGACGCATACGACACCGTCATCGGCGAGCGGGGAACCCGCCTGTCGGGCGGCGAACGCCAGAGGATCTCGATCGCGCGCGCTCTGCTCAAAGATGCGCCCATCCTGATTCTGGACGAGGCGACCTCCTCTCTGGATACCGAATCCGAAGCACTGGTACAGGAGGCGCTCGAGAACCTGATGGAGGGCCGGACGACAATCGTCATCGCCCATCGATTGTCGACCATACGGCGGGCGGACAGAATTCTTGTGCTGGACAACGGACGGGTTCAGGAGGAGGGCACACATGACGACCTGCTACTCCGTCAGGGCCCTTATTGGAAGCTTCATAATGCCGTTTGAGGATGCGATTTCATGATTTCCAGTATGACGGGATTCGGTTCGAGCCGGGTGGAGTCGGCCAATGTCGCGATTTCGGTCGAGGCCAGGACGGTGAATCATCGGTATCTCGATCTCAACGTTCGCCTGCCCTCCGAGTTTCAAAATCTGGAACCCACGGTTCGCAAGGCCGCTTCATCGATGCTCAACCGCGGTCGCGTCGATATCTTTGTGAAGATCGAGCACACGAGCGCAGCGGTAAGAATCGTTGCGGACTCCACGCTGATCGCGGCATATGTCGATCTGGCGAAGGATTTGCAGTCCCGGTTTCCGATTTCAGGGGAGTTGACTCTGGAAGGCGTTTCAAGGATTCCGGGCGCCATTCAGGTGATCGGCGGCGACCCTAGCAGGCAGGAACAGGCGGCGTTGGCGGAAACCGTCGCAACCGCCACGCGCGAAGCGCTCGATCAGGTGTGTGAAATGCGGAGAAAGGAAGGCGAGGCGCTGGTGACCGATTTCAAAGGCCGTCTCCAGACAATCCGCAGGCATCTGGACACGATCCGTCAAAGTGCGACGGCACTGCTTCAGTACTACCGCAAGTTGTTGACGCGCCGATTGGAGGTGCTGGCGCCGAACCTTGCTGTCGACAGCAACCGGGTGGAGGTCGAAGCCCTGATCCACGCCGAAAAATCAGACATCGCCGAGGAGGTGACCCGTCTTGAGAGCCACCTCGACCAGTTTGGCGCCGTGCTGGGCAAGCAGGCCGAAGCCGGCAAGCGACTCGACTTTCTGCTGCAGGAAATGAACAGGGAAATCAGCACGATTCTCTCCAAGACCTCCGGCCTCAACCAGGCCGGTGGGTCGATAGGGCAGGCGGGCATCGACATCAAGGTCGAAATCGACAAGTTGCGAGAGCAAGTCCAGAACATCGAATAGGCCCCCTGGATCGCACCCTCTGTTGCCGAATTGTTGTGCGGGACGAACCTGTGCAGTGAATTTGCGCTATATTCAATAGGTTGCGCGGTAATCTGTACATCGTTTCGGCACCTTCGGGATCCGGGAAAACCACTCTGCTCGACCGGATCGTCGCCAAGTTCGACGGTCTGATTTTCTCGGTCTCCTACACGACCCGACAACCCCGAGGCCGCGAGCGGCACGGCGTGGAATATTTTTTTGTCGGGCGCGACGAGTTCCTCGGGATGGTGGAACGCGGGGAATTTATCGAGTGGGCCGATGTTCACGGGAACTATTACGGGACCTCCCGCCGGTTCGTGGATGAAAATCTCGAAACCGGCAAGAGCGTCATTCTGGACATCGACGTTCATGGCAAGGACCAGGTTCAGGAAAAGGTACCCGACGCGGTGACGATTTTCTTGTTGCCCCCGTCCTATGGGGAACTCGAGCGCCGGCTGAAGGCGCGGCAACTCGAGGACGAGGCGACGATTCGGATGCGCTTGGCGATTGCCAAGAAAGAGATTCAGCGTTACCGCGACTACGACTTCATTATCGTCAATGACAAGATCGACGAGTCTGGAGTCGCGTTGGAGGCAGTCATTCGGGCCGGGGCCGCCCGCCCGGTGAATCAGGAAGCGAGAATCAGAGAGATTATCCAGTCTTTTGGGGGTGCGGATTGTTAGTGATTCCAGACAATGTTGACAGCAAATATCGTTTTGTCGTTCTTACGGCTTTGCGGGCACGACAGATTCAGAGCGGAAGCGCTCCGATGGTCGAGGACATGGGACGCAAGGCGACGACGGTGGCCCGACAGGAACTGCTCGAGGGATTGATCCGGTTCTCGGTTCCCGAAAAGGAAAACCTGTTCGAAAAGTGACGGATAAGAGATCGTCAGCACCTCGCCGCAAGATTGCGTTGGGTGTCAGCGGCGGAATCGCCTGCTACAAGGCCGCCGAGATCCTGCGCCGGTTGCAGGACCGCGGTTTCGACGTCGTTGTCCTGATGACGGCGGGGGCTCGCCGCTTCGTGACGCCCTTGACGTTCGGCGCGCTCTCCGGGAACAAGGTTTACACCGGCATCTTCGAGGGGGACGCTGAAGGCGGCGACTTCAAAGGCGCTTTCGACCACATCTTCCTCGCACAGTCGACGGATCTGTTCCTGGTGGCGCCGGCCACGGCTAGTTGTATTGCGCGCATGGCTCAGGGCATTGCCGACGACTTCCTCACCACATTCCATCTTGCCCTGCAATCGCCGATCGTGATCGCTCCGGCGATGAATACCCGGATGTGGGAGCACCCGAGTGTCCAGGCCAACCTTGAAACGCTGCGGTCCCGCGGCGCGCGGGTCATCGATCCTGAAGTGGGTCAGATGGCCTGTCATACCTATGGGCCGGGTCGTTTGGCCGATGTCGAATCGATCGTGGAGTTCGTTGTGTCCATCCTGAATCGGCCAACGGACTTCGAGGGTCGAAAGATTCTGGTGACGGCCGGACCGACCGTCGAGGATATCGATCCGGTTCGATTCGTGAGCAACCGGTCCTCGGGCAAGATGGGATATGCGATGGCGCAGGCGGTTCGGGATCGCGGCGGCGAAGTAGTCTTGGTGTCCGGACCGACGGCGTTGAAGTTTCCGGGCGCCATTCAGGTTCGGACAACCCGCGAGATGCACGATGCGGTCATGGGGAACATGGATGGCGTGGACGCGGTCGTGAAGGCTGCGGCCCCGCTGGACTTCCGCCCCGTAACGGCCGCTTCCCAAAAGATCAAGAAATCCGACGGTCTCGACCTCCGCTTCGAACCTACCGGGGACATCCTGTACGAACTCGGCCAGCGCAAGAACGGGACCGTTCTGGTCGGTTTCGCAGCCGAAACCCAGCGGTACCGGGAGTTCGGCCTGAAGAAGCTCCGTGCCAAGAACCTCGACCTGATCGTGGTCAACCCGGTTTCGGGACCCGATTCCGCTTTCGACAGCGATACGAATCGGGTCAGTCTCATAGATGCTTCCGGCGAGTCCGAGGATCTGGAGACGATGTCCAAGGAAGATTTGGCGCATTGCATTCTCGATCGGGTCGCAAAGCTCCTGTCGCCGCCCGTTTGAACGGATTGAGATGAATCGAGAGGAACTTGCGGATCAATTCGAGTTCTTTCGGGATATCGGCATTTCCCATGTGGATATCGATGCGCCGCAGCACGTTCAGCGGGCTCGATCCGCTACGGGGCCGGCGGTGGACGGCAAACCCGCGGCAGCAGTCCACGAGTCCTCGGCGCCGGACATTTCGATGACCCTGGAGACCATACGGGAAGATCTTGGAGACTGTCAGCGGTGCCGGCTGGCGCAGACGCGGACCCACATCGTCTACGGTTCGGGAAGTCCCGATGCGCGGCTCGTTTTCGTCGGTGAGGCCCCGGGGTCGGATGAAGATCGGCAGGGCCTGCCCTTCGTCGGCCGGGCCGGTCAACTTCTGACCCGGATCATCGAATCCATCGGGCTGAAGCGCGACGACGTTTATATCTGCAACGTACTCAAGTGCCGCCCGCCCGGCAATCGCAATCCCGAACCCGTCGAAGTGGAGACCTGCAGCCCGTTCCTCAGGCGCCAGATCGCGGCGATCCAACCGAAGATCGTTTGCTGTCTGGGAACGTTCGCCGCACAGACCGTCATGAGCATGAAGGTCCCGATTTCCAGACTGCGCGGTGAATTTCACGAAATCGACGGCATTCGGTACATCGCGACCTTTCATCCGGCATACCTGCTGCGCAATGCGGAAAAGAAGCGTGAAGTCTGGGAAGACATGAAAAAGATCCGTGCCGCTCTCATCGGGTCCTGAGACTCCGATGTACGCCGAGGTTGCCGTCTGCCTTCCTTTTTCGAAAACATTCCTGTACGAGATAAACGATCCCGTCGAAGTCGCGACGCGCGTCACGATACCCTTCGGGAAACGCGAAGTGCAGGGTTTTGTCGTCGGAACACGCGCCGACAAGCCGCCCGAACTGAAGAAAGTACGTCCGATTACAGGCGTCGTCGACAGTTATCCGCTGATCCGCCCCGACGTATTCGAATTGTGCCGCTGGATCTCCGATTACTATGTGGCGCCGTTCGGAGAGGTTCTCAAGGGCGCTCTACCGCCGCATATCACCGGAAAACACCTGGCGGCGTTCGACGGAGGAACGACGGCGCCCGCCGCGGTCGAGCCGAGAGTGGTTTTGACCGAAGGTCAGTCGACGGCCCTTGAGACGATCCGCTCGAAGGAAGGTTTCAGCCCCATTCTGTTGCATGGGATCACCGGCAGCGGAAAGACCGAAATCTACATGCAGGCAGTCGAATTGTGTCGAAGTCAGGGACGTACCGCACTGATTCTGGTTCCCGAGATCGGTTTGACTCCGCAGTTGCGCGAGCGGTTTGCCGGCCGATTCGGGCCGCGGATGGCTTTGCTTCACAGTTCGCTCACACGCAGGCAAAGGATCGACGAATGGTTGCGAATCTACAACGGTTTGGCGCCGATTGTCATCGGGACCCGATCGGCGTTGTTCGCCCCACTCGAAAACCTGGGCATCATCATCGTCGACGAGGAGCACGAGTCCAGTTACAAGCAGGACGAAATGCCCCGGTACCACGCCCGGGACTGTGCGGTCGTGCGTGCCAAGATGGCCGATGTGACCGTCGTACTGGGATCGGCCACGCCGTCAATGGAATCCTTCCGCAACGCCGAACTCAAGAAATACGCCTACATCCACCTTCCAGACCGGGTCGAGGAACGGAAATTGCCCGGCGTCGAAATCGTCAACATGCGTGAGGAGTACGTCCGGCAGGGGAAGCAGGCCGTTTTTTCGGACCGCCTTCTGGCGGGAATGAAAGCGCGGGTGGAACGGGGCGAGCAGGTGATCGTTCTGTTGAACCGCCGTGGATTTTCGATGTTTCTCCTGTGCCGTCAGTGCGCTCATTCGTTCCAGTGCCGGGACTGTAGCGTGTCGATGACCTATCACCGGAAGATCGACCGGCTGATGTGCCACTACTGCGGATTTTCCCGAAGTCCCGATTCGGAGTGCCCCAAGTGCGGCAGCGAGTACATCCAGTATGTCGGCACCGGCACCGAGCAACTCGAGCAGTTGTTGGCCGAACGACTGCCGAACGCGCGCATCGGCCGGGTCGACCGCGACACGATGCGCCACCTCCGCGATTTTGACCGCGTGCTCGGAGACTTTCGCAAGGGGAAACTGGACATCCTGGTCGGGACCCAGATGGTGGCCAAGGGGCATGATTTTCCGAACGTCACCCTGGTTGGTGTGATCGCGGCCGATGTCGCATTGACACTTCCGGATTTTCGGGCCGCGGAACGGACGTTTCAGCTTCTGACTCAGGTCTCGGGCCGTTCCGGACGCGGAGACACGCCGGGCGAGGTGGTAATCCAGAGCTACTTTCCCGACCATTACACGTTTCAGCTTGCCGTGGGCCAGCGATTCGAAGAGTTCTATCGCCGTGAAGTCCACTTCCGGCAGGCGATGTTCTACCCGCCGTTTACGGTGTTGGCCGGCATCATGGTGCTGGAAACCAGCCGGGAACGCGCGGCCAGACTGGCTCGCGACGTCGGTAATTTTCTGGATACGGTCCGGACGCCTCGGATCCGCATTCTCGGCCCCGCCCCCGCCCCGCTCGAAAAGCTCAACAAGACCTACCGCTACCAGATGCTGGTGAAATCCGCCGCCCGCGAACCCCTGCACCGTCTGCTTGGCCAACTCCGAGGTTTTCTGGAGGAGAAGAAGGTTGGTCCCACGCGCGTCATCATCGATGTCGATCCCATTTCACTCTTGTAGCCGGGGGGATTTCCAGGTGCGGCGGTGGGAACGGCGGATTTCAGGCTGGCATTTGCCGAATCCGGTCGCCGTCCGGTATCTCATGACTCCGCCAGAGATACCAGGTGGCGATCGTCGAAAACGGGCGCCAGGGTTCGGCGATCCTGTTCGAGGTCTCCTTGTTCGGGAGTTCGTCCAGTGCATAGAGTTTGCGGATTGCGGACCGGACGCCATGGTCGTCATGCGGAAAGACATCGAGTCGTCCGAGCGAAAAGATCAGAAACATCTGTGCCGTCCAGACTCCGATTCCCCTGACCGCGGTCAATTCCTTCACTACTGCCGCGTCATCGAGTCGCCCGATCCGGTTCAGAAGAATCCGGCCGGTCCCGACCTGTTCCGCGAGGTCCCCGATGTATGCGGCTTTCACCCTCGACACCCCGACCTCGCGCAACTTGCCGGAGTCGAGCCTTCCGACGGTTTCGGGCGTCAATCCCGCTGGGCCCACCAGTTCCAACAGCCGCGTTCGAATCGTCCGGGCCGCATGGACGGATATTTGCTGGGATAGAATGGAATTTACCAGCATCCCGAACCGGTTGGTCTGAAGCGTCATCTCCGTGATCGGAGGACACCGCTGGATGAGATCCCGCATGATCGGATCCCGCTCCCCGAGATGCTCATTGCCGGTTCGGACTTTGGCCGCTTTTCGTTTCATCGATCCTGACTTTAATGTAAACGAGCAGTGCGGGCAGGAACAATCGAAGTGGCGGGACCGGCAAATTTCGATGCCGGACGGCCGCGAACGGGGGCCGACCCCAAACATTGCCGCTTCCGGTGGGGTTCGGCGCGCCAGGCGCCCTTGAACTCTCTTGACGCGAGAAAGTCCCAGCGGCTGTTTGTGCGCATTTTATTATGGCCTCCCCGCACGCAGGCATTTCATCGTGTGGCTCAATGGGGAGATCCTGATACCATCGTGCGGAAACTTACTGCTGGTCAATTTTTTTGCTGCGAGCGGGGTTGTTTTCCGCTTCGAGCGAGGTTGGAAGCCATGAAACGAACAAACGCCTTTGTTTTCGCCGCCGTTACCGTGTTGGCATTTGCCGGCATTGCCGAAGCCCAGCGTGGGGGCGACGCGGCCGACATGTTCAATACCGTCAAGACCAAGCTGGCCAATGGGCAGCAGGTTGTCGGTGGGACCGTCAGCACGCCCGATCCCGATATTTATTGTGCGATGGCTAACGCGGGTTTCGATTTTCTGTGGATCGAAATGCAGCACAGCCCGCTCACATACACCGATGTTGCCCGTATGATCCGCGTGTGCCCCGGACCGGCGCTTCCCTTCGTCCGGGTTCCGGATGCGACCGAGGGGGACATCCAGAAAGCGACGGACATGGGTGCGGTCGGGATCATCATTCCGATGGTGGATTCCGTCGAAAAAGTGGAAAACGCGATCACGTTCTCAAAGTATCCGCCGCTGGGCAGACGCAGTCAGGGCGGGGGACAGTATGGGACGATCTGGGGGCGCGGGTACCGGCAGACGGCCAATGACAACATCATGATCATTGCCATGATCGAGAATCCCCAAGGCGTTGAGATCGTCGAAGAAATTGCGAACATGGAACACGTGGATGCGGTGTTTGCCGCCAGTTCCGATCTGGGCAGCTTCACCGGCCTTCGGCAGGGGGACCCCGACTATGAAGCCATGGTGACCCGAATCAAGGACGCCACATTGGCGGCGGGCAAGTACCTGGGCGGTCCCTCGGCATGGAAGGACACGCGTGAGGGCTATACCTTTTTCCAGGGACCGTCGGCGACCGGCCTGATTCGGACCGGCGCCAGTCAGGCCCTTGGTGGAGCGAACGACCCCGATCTGCCGCCCGGCGTCGCTCCCATCGAAGGGGAAGAAGACCAGTAGTTCCCCGGCGCGTGCCCCGGCGCGTGCCCCGGCGCGTGCCTCGCGCCGAGCGCGTAGCGGCGCTTTCCTGGCGCCGGATCGAGCGCCACGCGTTTTCGAGCGCGTAGCGGCGCTTTCCTGGCGCCGGATCGAGCGCCACGCGTTTTCGTGCGCGTAGCGGCGCTTTCCTGGCGCCGGATCGAGCGCCGCGACGTACTGTCATCGCGCACCTTGGTGCGGCAGAAATAAGCGCACCTTAGGTGCGGCAGTAAGAAGTACGCCTCCGGTGCCCTCCGTGCGCGCGCCGCGGGCGCGAGGATCCCGCCCCAGCCCTGACGGCGTCTCCAACTCTTCGCGACGAAAACCCGTGAGAAAGGCGGGCTAACGTCAAGCTCGCCGTCAACGGGACATGAAACGGGACGGCAAGCGAGACATCAAGCAGGACAGGAAGCCAGCGGAAAGGAAGGTTGGCGTGGGTGAGCGACGCGAAATGATCGGCGTCCGGTGGAGGATACGGATCAAATTTTGGATGCGTCGCTCCCCACTGCCCCCCTTATCTCGCGAGATGGATCGATTGTCAAGGGGCATGCCGGTAACAATTGACCGGCGGGGGACCCGGGGCCATGCCGGGCTATGTCTTCTTCGTTCGCGGCGCCGCGTGCGTCGCGTGTCCGTAGAACATCTCGGCGCATTCCATCAGCGTTTCCGACATCGTGGGATGGGGATGAACCGACTCGGCCAGATCGCGTGCCGTGGCGCCCATCTCTACCAGAACCACGCCCTCGCCGATGAGTTCGGCCGCGCCGTGTCCGGCGATCCCCATTCCGAGAATGCGTTCGGTTTGCGGTTCGACAACCAGTTTCGTCACACCGTCGGGGCGGTCGACGGCCAGGGCACGGCCTGAGGCGCCCCAGGGAAACGTGGCAATCGTGACGTCGATGCCTCGCTCTCCGGCTTCGCGTTCAGTCAGTCCGCACCACGCAACTTCCGGATCGGTAAAAACGACCGCTGGAATGACGGCGTCAAAAATCGCGCTCTCCCCAAGCAATGCTTCGATCGCGATTCGCGCTTCCTTTGCGGCCTTGTGCGCCAGCATCACGCCCCCGGCGACGTCGCCGATCGCGTAGATATCGCTGTCGGCGGTGCGCTGCCGTTCGTCGATCTTGATGAATCCTCTATCATCGAGTTCCATCGATGTGTTTTCCAGGCCAAGATCGTCGCAGTTTGGCCGCCGTCCTACCGCGACGAGTACCCGATCGAAGAGTTCCGCGTACTCCTGCCCGTCTTTTTCCGTGATCGCTTCGATGTGCCTGTCCTTTGTGGACAACCGTTTGACCTTCGTTCCGAGACGGATTTCTTCGAATTTCTTTTTTGCGCGGTACATGACGGGGCGAACCAGATCGGGATCCGTACCCGTCAGGATGGTGTCGAGCGCTTCGACCAGAGTGACTTTGCTTCCCAACGCCGCGTACACCGTGCCCAGTTCCATTCCGATGTAGCCCCCGCCAATGACCAGTAGCTTTTCGGGTATGGTGTCCACTTCGAGCGCTTCGTTCGACGTCATGATTCGGGAACTTCCCAGATCCCAGGCTTTGGGAATCGCGGGTTCCGATCCTGTGGCGACTATCGCGTTCTCGAAATCGATGAAACGCTGGCCTTTTTCGGTTTCGACCCTCAGGCTTCTCTTGGCCTCGAAACGACCGCGTCCGAACATCACCTCCACGCCGCGCCGCTGAGCCAGCATCCGCAGTCCCTGCGACAGCTTTTGGATGATGCCGTCCTTCCAGGACCGCAGGCCAGCGGTATCGATCTCGGGTTTCGAAAACGCGATTCCGCGCCTCGCGGACGCCTCGGCTTCGGAAATCATGTGCGTCGCATGCAGCAGGGCTTTTGACGGAATACATCCGCGGTTGAGACATACGCCGCCCAGTCGGCTGTCGTTTTCTATGAGGACGACTTTCTTTCCTCGATCGGCCGCATAGAATGCCGCCGCATATCCGCCCGGTCCCGCCCCCAGCACCACGAGTTCGGCGTCGATCCGTTCCATTAGCCTTTCGTCCTTTCGATATTTAGGCCCGCATTTCTCACGAGTTGTCTGCTACAGCGCCGGATCCATCCGCCAGTGCTGCGTTCTACGGCGCGTTCTCAGGCGCTTTCGTGGCGCCGATCGCGCCGGGCGCGTAGCGGCGCGTTCCTCGCGCCGGATCAAGCGCGGGCTCCTCGACGTACCCTCAAGTACGCCTCCGGTGCCCTCCGGGCGCGCGCCTTGCTCTAACGGCGTCTCCGACTCTTCACGACGAAAACCCGTGAGAAAGGCGGGCTAGTTCTTCCGCCGGAAAACGTTCGATGGTTTCAACCAGATCCACAAGGAAACGTACGCCGTTGGCGCCGTCGATGACCCGGTGGTCGTGCGACAGGGTCAGGGGCAACACGATCCGCGTACGGATCTCTCCGTCGACTTTCCTCAGCATCTCCCGACCCCGTCCGACCCCGAGGATCGCGGCTTCGGGCTTGTTGATAATAGGCGTGAAGTGTGCGCCGCCGATGCCGCCCTGATTCGAAACGGTAAACGTACCCCCCTGCATTTCGTCCATGGAAACCTGACGCCGGCGTGTCCGCTCCGTCAGCGCTTCGACCTCCCGGGCCAGTTCGAGCACGCTCTTGCGGTCGACATCGCGAATCACCGGGACGATCAGGCCCGCGTCGGTGTCAACGGCAAGTCCAATGTGGACGTAGTCCTTCAGGACAATGTCTCCCGACGCCTCATCCCAACTGCTGTTGACGACTGGATGCCGCGCCAGTGCGTTCGCGACCGCTTTCAGGAGGATCGGCGTCAAAGTGAGTCGCGCGTTCTCTTCCTTGTAGATCGAGACGTACTGTTTGCGAAGCGCCATCAGGGCGGTGATGTCCGCGTCCCCGAACTGTGCGACGTGAGGAATCGTTCTCCAGGAATCGGCCATTCGGGATGCAATCGTCTTCCGCAGCGAGGTGGCGCGTTGAACGCGCACCGAACCCCAACGTGAAAAATCGATCGCGGGGGTGACCGCGGGCCTGGGCGCTGCAGTCGGGGCCGTGGATGCGTGCGTACTGGCGTCGTGTTGCAGGCGGGCCACATAGTCTCGAAGATCCGCCACCATGATCCGTCCGCCGCGTGCCGTTCCGCGAATCCGTCTCAAGTCGATTCCGAGATCGCGAGCCATTCTTCGAATCGTGGGCGACGCCCCGGGCCTGACGCCCTCGGGCAGTTCCGGCGGCGGCGATGGCGGGGCGTCCGGTTTGGGCAAGCCCTGCATCGTTGGGCGTTTCGGCGGTTCGCCGCCGGGTTCGACGGTTCGTTCTTCGCCTCCGGCGCCGGATTCTTCACTCCCGTCAAACGAGACAATTACCGCGCCAACCCGAATTTCGTCGCCCTTCCGGACATGAATCTTCGATACCCTGCCCGCTGTCGTGGAGGGGATCGAGATAACGGCCTTCTCGCTTTCAAGCTCGATCAGTGCCTGATCTTTCTCGACGACATCGCCCGCTTCGACCAGTATCGAGGCCACGGTACCGGCTTCGGCGCCTTCTCCCATGTTGGGCAGTCGTATGTCCATGGATCCTGCTCGCTACAGTATGAAGGGGAACGATTTGTCCGGGTCGATCCCGAGGTCCGAAATGGCGGCTTGAACCTGGGCGGCGGGCACCTTCCCGCCGCGTGCCAACGCATACAACGTCGCGACAACCGTGCATTCGGCGTCGACCTCAAAGAATCGCCGGAGTTCTTCGCGTGTGTCGCTACGTCCGAATCCGTCGGTACCCAAGGTCACCAGACCGCCGGGTACCCATGGCGCAATCTGATCGGGCACGATCTTCATGTAATCCGAGACGGCCACGAAAACCCCTGTCTCGTTGGCCAACTGCGTTTCCAGATACGAACGGCGCGGCGGCGCTTCGGGGTGAAGCATGTTCCAGCGCCGCGCATCGAGCGCGCCGTTCCGCAACTTCTTGTAACTGGTCGCGCTCCATACGTCGGCCGAGACATCGTATGCATTCGCCAAAATTTCCTGCGCACGCAGTGCCTCGATCAGGATCGGACCGCTACCGAATATGTGCGTCTTGTGGGTCTTGCCTTCGGGCCCGATACGGTAGCGGTACAGCCCCTCGAGGATCCCGTCGCGGATATCGCCCCAGTCCGACGACGGCATTGCGGGCATGGCGTAGTTTTCGTTGTACAGCGTCAGATAGTAGAAAAGGTCTTCGTTCTCGGCATACATCCGCCGCATTCCGTCCTGGACGATCACAGCGATCTCGTAGCCGAACGCCGGGTCGTAGGCGGCCAGTGTTGGAACCGTGCTGGCCAGAATGTGACTGTGCCCGTCCTGATGCTGCAATCCCTCTCCGTTCAGGGTTGTCCGGCCGGCGGTCGCCCCCAGCATGAACCCCCGCGTGCGCATGTCGGCCGCGGCCCATACGAGATCCCCAATTCTCTGCAGGCCGAACATGGAGTAGTAGATGAAGAACGGCATCATCGGGACACCGTGTGTCGAGTAGGACGTTCCGGCCGCGATCAGCGACGACATGGCACCGGCTTCGGTGATGCCTTCTTCCAGAATCTGCCCGTCCGTGCTTTCACGGTAGTAGAGCAGACTGGCGCTGTCGACCGGTTCGTACCGCTGGCCCTTGGGCGAATAAATGCCTATTTCGCGGAATAGCGGATCCATTCCGAAGGTGCGGGCTTCGTCGGGAATGATGGGGACAATCCGGCGCCCGATCCGTTTGTCGCGAAGCAGCATGCCAAGCATGCGTACGAATGCCATGGTCGTGGACACTTCATGGCGCGTCCCCTCCAGAAACTCACTGAACGCGTCGAGCGGAGGAATCTCGAGCGTTTCGGACTGGCGCGTCCGTTCCGGGACGAATCCGCCCAGGGCTTTCCGGCGTTCCATCAGGTAGATTTGCTCGTCGGAGTCATCCTGGGGTTTGTAGAAAGGGGTCTCGACCACGTCGTCGTCGTCGATCGGAATCTCGAACCGCGACCGGAACTCGCGCAGTTCTCTCTCATTGAGCGCTTTTTGCTGGTGTGTCACGTTCCGGCCTTCGCCGGCTTCGCCGAGACCATAGCCCTTGATCGTTTTGGCGAGAATGACCGTGGGCGCGCCGGTGTGCTCGATGGCCGCCTTGTATGCAGCATGGACTTTGAGCGAATCGTGACCCCCGCGCAGCAACTTGTGCACCTGTTTGTCTGTCAGGTTGTTGACCAACGCCAGCAGATCTGGATCGTCTCCGAAGACCGTGTTCCGAGCGTAGGATCCGGGTTCGACCGAAATCTTCTGGAACGTACCATCGACCATCTCGCCCAGGCGCTGGACAAGTTTGCCCGTGGTGTCCTGCTCGAAGAGCGGGTCCCAGTCGCTGCCCCAGATTACCTTGATGACGTTCCAGCCGGCGCCCCTGAAGATGGCTTCCAGTTGCTGAATGATCTTTCCGTTCCCCCGAACAGGGCCGTCCAGCCGTTGCAGGTTGCAGTTAACGACCCAGATCAGGTTGTCCAGGCTTTCACGGGCTGGCAGGGTCAGCGAGCCCAGCGTTTCGGGTTCGTCCGTCTCGCCGTCCCCGACAAAACACCAGACCCGCGCCTCTTCTCCGGACAGAAACCCACGCGCTTTGAGGTACCGGTTGAATCGTGCCTGATAAATCGACATGATCGGGCCCAGGCCCATCGATACCGTTGGAAACTGCCAGAACTCCGGCATCAAGTACGGGTGCGGGTACGAGGACAGCCCTCCCCCGGCAATCTCCTGGCGGAACGAGTCCAACTGCGATTCGTCGAGACGCCCTTCCATGAACGCCCGCGCATAGACCCCCGGCGAGGCGTGCCCCTGAAAATAGATCTGGTCGGCGGGGCAATCCTTGCTCTGTGCCCGGAAGAAATGATTGAATCCGACTTCATAGAGCGTGGCCGAAGAGGCGTAGGTGGATATGTGACCCCCAATGCCGTGCCGCTCCCTGTTTGCCGCGACGACCATGGCCATGGCGTTCCAACGGACGTAGCTCTTGATGCGGCGTTCGATTTCGCGGTCCCCGGGATAGTCCGGTTCGTCTTCGGGGGCGATGGTGTTGATGTAGGGCGTGTTGACGATGGCGGGAATGTTGACGCCGGCGTCGCGCAGCCGGGCGGCGAGCGTGTCATAAAAGGGGACCAGGCGGTTGTTGTTGCCCTGGAGCGCCGCGTCGACCACGAACTGGACGTGCTCGATCCAGTCAGTCTGCTCGTTCCGGGTTGAGCCGGATTCCAGAGACATGTCTTCGGCGGGATTCTTTTGGCTCATCGTGTTCTCTGGAATATGTCGAGCGTCAATGGGTCAGGACACTGGCAATGCGGGGACCATGTCAGTATAACAGGCGGTGAAGAGCCGCGCCGGAGGACGGTTTCGGTCACATTGCCGTTCGCTTGGCCATGCAATATCTCGATTTTACGTGCCCCCAACCGGCAGACAACCTGCTTTGCGACGACGCACTGCTGACCCTTCGTGAACGTGGAGAAGTGGACGACGTTCTACGTGTCTGGGCGCCGTCGCGCCTGGCGGTCGTCGTCGGACGATCGAACCCGGAGTTCGTTGAAGTTCGGCTGGGCGAATGCCGGTCCCGGGGAATTCCCCTCCTCCGCCGGCCCAGCGGCGGCGGCACGGTATTGATCGGACCCGGATGCCTGAACTATTCTGTCGTGCTCCGGACCGACACGAATCCATCGGTGTCGACGATCGGCAAAACCAATCGTTTTGCGATGGAACGGAACCGGGGGATGCTGGAGCGCGCGACCGGCCAACCCGTGGCCGTTGAGGGGTTTACGGATTTGACCATCGATAATCGGAAGGTTTCGGGAAACGCCCAGTACCGGCGGCGAAACGTGGTCTTGTTTCACGGCACCTTTCTGATCGGCCTCGACCTTGCGCTGGTTGAGGAATTGATGGACCTTCCCTCCGTGGCGCCCGATTATCGGCACCGGCGTTCGCACACTGAATTCCTGATGAACCTCGATGTGCCTGGCACTTCGCTCAAGGACGGTCTGCGGGCCGCCTGGTCCCAATACGATACGGAGACGCTGGACGTTGAAATCGGTGGTGCCCGGACCTTGTAATCCGGGTTAACCTCGGTGGGCATCATGCGCGGTTCGAGCTACAGTCTGCTGTTAATATTCGGCCTGCTCACCGCGTTGCTGATCGCCGGTACGCTCGGCTTCAGGATCGTCGAGGGAGTTCCCTGGTTCGACGCCTTCTATATGGCGTTGATCACCCTCACCACGGTGGGCTACGAGGAGACCATCGTCCTCAGCCCTCAGGGACGGGTGTTCAACACATTCCTGATGCTCGGCGGCGTGACCTCGCTGTTCGTATCGGTCGGCATTCTGGCCGACTATGTCATCAAGCTGGAACTGGCAGACTATTTTGGCCGCCGTCGGAGGTCCCGAATGCTAGGGAGGTTGCGAGATCACTACATCGTCTGTGGGGCGGGTCGAGTGGGACGAGGCGTCGTCGAAGAGTTTCTCAGAAATGACGCTCCAGTCCTGATCGTCGATAACAACAAGAGCCGGTTACAATGGGCCATTGAGCGGGACATTCCGACGATTGCCGCCGATGCGACGCACGACGAGACATTACGTGAGGCGCGAATCGGTTCGGCAAAGGGATTGGTCGCCGCGATTGGAAGCGACGCGGCGAATGTCTATATCATACTGGCTGCGCGTTCGTTGAACCCCGGTTTACGGATTTCGTCCCGGTCGTCGGACGAGGAGGCCGAGGAAAAGTTGCGAACAGCCGGGGCGAGCACGGTGGTGACGCCCTATCGGTTCATCGGCCACAGGCTGGCGCAGGCGATGCTGCGGCCTCAAAGGCTGAGCTTTCTCGATGTCGCATCGGCATTCAGCGAGTCTTCAGCCGAACTGGAGGTCGGACACGCGACACAGGGTCCATCGACGGACATTGCGGGCAAGACGTTGGCTGAAACACAGATCGGCGCCCGATATGGCGTCATCGTCCTCGGGATCCAGAAGGGGACCGATGAACCCATGCGGTTCAACCCATCCAGCGATACGCGGATGGGAAAAGGCGACACTCTGGTCGCAATGGGAGATGTTGCCGACCTGAAACGCATGGAAATCGATTTCGAAAAATAACCGTTATTATCGAATACTGAATACAACACCCATAGGAGACAGAATGAGTACCACGATGAAAACCGATTACAAGGTGGCGGACCTCAACCTGGCGGCTTTCGGCCGCAAGGAGATCGATCTCGCCGAGCATGAAATGCCCGGTTTGATGTTCGTTCGCGACGAGATGGCCAGGGACAAGCCGCTGGAGGGTGTCCGTGTTTCAGGGTCGCTGCACATGACGATTCAGACCGCCGTCCTGATTGAAAGCCTTGTCGCTCTTGGCGCCGATGTCCGGTGGGCAAGTTGCAACATCTTCAGTACGCAGGACCATGCGGCTGCGGCGATCGCACAGGCCGGATTTCCGGTTTTTGCGTGGAAAGGGGAGACGCTGGAGGAGTATTGGTGGTGTACGGACCAGATCCTGAAGTTCGCCCACGGCAAGGGTCCGCAGTTGATCGTTGACGACGGCGGCGATGCCACGCTGTTGGTTCACATGGGGAAAGAGGCCGAAGACGCGTATGCCGCCGACGGTACGCTGCCGGATCCCGACAGCACTGAAAACGAGGAAGAGAAGGTCATCCTGAACCTGATCCGGACGCGCCTTGCCGAAGACCCGCAATACTGGAATCGCATTGCGGCCGACATCAAGGGCGTGAGTGAAGAGACCACAACCGGTGTCCATCGGCTGTATCGGCGGGCCGAAAAGGGCAAGCTCCTGTTTCCGGCCATCAACGTCAACGACAGCGTCACCAAGAGCAAGTTCGACAACATCTATGGCTGCCGTCACTCGTTGCCGGATGGCATCATGCGCGCCACAGACATCATGATCGGCGGCAAGACCGTCCTCATTTGCGGTTTTGGCGAAGTCGGCAAGGGTTCCGCCCAGTCGATGCGCTCCCAGGGGGCCCGGGTCATCGTGACCGAGATCGACCCGATCTGCGCACTGCAGGCGGCGATGGAAGGCTACCAGGTGGGGACGGTCAACGACCATGTGGGAGAGGTCGATATCTTCGTGACGACCACGGGTAACTTCAACATCCTGACCGCCGAACACATGCAGCAGATGAAGGACAAGGCGATCGTCTGCAACATCGGCCACTTCGACAACGAGATCGACATGGCGGGTTTGGCGAAGCTTCCGGGGATCGTGAAGGAAGAGATCAAGCCTCAGGTCCACCAGTGGCACTTCAATAACGGAAATTCGATTATCGTCCTGGCCGAAGGCCGCCTTGTGAATCTCGGCTGCGCCACGGGCCATCCGAGCTTCGTAATGAGCAACAGCTTCTCGAACCAGTTGCTGGCGCAGGTTGAACTGTGGAAGAACAACGCGAGCTATGCGAACCAGGTGTACGTGTTGCCCAAGCACCTCGACGAAAAGGTGGCCCGGTTACACCTCGACAAGCTGGGCGCCAAGCTCACGACGCTGACCGATGCGCAAGCGGAATACATCGGCGTGCCGATCGAAGGCCCCTACAAGCCGGATCACTACCGGTATTAACGAGAGCAGGAAAAATTTTGTGCCGGTGAAAAGGGCGAGCCCACGGGGGTTCGCCCTTTTGTCGTTTCAGGAACTTTCCAGGTTCTGATCTTCAATGCTCCGATTTCTCATGGTTCCCTCCACAACAAGTTGCCCTCGCTGTCGAAGAGTACGATCGACGACGGTGGATTCCGCTCGAGGTTTCCGTCCGCGTCGACGACGTGGGATCCCACCAGGGGAGTGCTCCCCAGTACTGTACGAACCTGTCCGTCGGGATCGTAAAACGTCAGCGCCGGCCCCCGATTCATCACCGACAGGGCCGCCCGGAGATTGGACTCCGTGTCCAGCATTGTCAGGAACACCGAGCCGGCAGTGTCGGCCACCAGCGATGCCCGCTGGTTGCCTTCCTCATCGAACAGCATGAATTCCCGACCGACGACCCTCCCTTCGTCCGCGTCCGGAAATGTGCCATCGAGCAGTTGAGGCGGGATGTTTTCATCCGGGCCGAACTGGGCCGTCAGAAGTCCCGTACCCGCAAGAATCGCCGCGATGGCGATCGCCGAATGAACAAGACGCCTGTAGCGTCTTTCGACGCGATCGAGCCTTGCGGCAAGTTCATGAAATTGTGTGGATTGCTCGTGCATGGGTGTCACCTCTGGTTAGCCTCAAGTACAGCCATCCGGCAATGAAACTGTCAAGGAGAACGAGGCAGTAGCGCGCGGTTTATTCGTGTCGCAACTCGGTCAGGGGATCGATTTTCGCGGCCCGTCGCGAATGAGCAACGCGACGCGATCGCTTCCCCGAATCTCTCCATCGGGATCGAAGAGACGTCCGAGAACCGGTTCCACTTCGAACAACAAGTGTAACTGAGCCGAAACTACCGAAGAATAAAAGGAGTCGACGCCGTCGGGTCTCCACGGCGTTATTTCACCGGATCTGTAGTCGGCCAGTCGCCCGAAGATATGGGACTACTCATTCAGGGCGTCAAGTTTGAAACGTCTCAAACTTCAAGTCCGGTTGCGGTTCCCAATCGCGTAGAATCGGACGCATGGTTGTCCCGAGACTGGCCATTTTCCTGTTGCTGACCGTGACCGTGACCTCGACCGAGGCCGCGCAAGCGCCGTACGTCGAGCGGGGAGATCGGGTCGAGCGGCAATTTCGTCTCTATACCGGCCGACTGGACACATTCAGGCAACTGCTTCGCGAAACCATCGTGTCGGCGGCGCCGGATCTGCTGCCTGAGCTCGACCGCGAGGATCCGCCTCCGGAGCCCGGCGTGTATGGATATCAGTTGTTGCCGGCCATCGTGGAAGAAACCGATGCGCGGCGCCGATCCATATCCACGTTTTCATATAGCTGGGAGGCGACGGAACGTTATATAGAGAACGAGGCCCAAAGACTCGACAGCGCACTCGGCGATCTGGAGGCGTTCCGAGTCTCGTCGGCCCCGATCGCTCCCGCCGCCATCCGGGAGACCATCGCGCAATACCGCATGCTGGTCGACAACCTGAAAACGATCGACCAGTATCTCCAGTACAACCGCTTCTGGCAGCGTGCCATCGCCGAAGATCGAAGCCGCTTCGATCGGTTGACCGAAATCTATGACCTGTTGATCGCCGAAGAGCCCGGCGCGGCGGACGCGGCGCGGGAATTTCTGGGTCGGCCTTCCGTTCCGGACTATCTGGAAATCGATCGTCTCGGGTCCGGCCCGACGGTGGTTCGTTTGCCGGTCTATACCGACATCCTTGACGATGCGTTTCTTGAAGCGGTTGAAAGCGGTGTGGAAGGCATGTGGTCGGTCGGCGGCGAGAGCGGCTTCATGCTGGATATCGAGCTTCGAAAGCGTTCGCCGGTTGGGAGCACGCCTCGGCCCGGAGATCGTATCGATCTGATGGAACACGCCGCGCGTTTTCCCGATGACGGCGCGTTGCTCACAACAGGCGCGGAAAGCACTTATGGTTTCGTTGGAGAGTACGTCGCCCTCGGTCCCGGCGACATTACGGTCCGCACGTTGGCGCATGAATTCGGTCACGTTCTGGGGTTTGCCGACGGCTACATTCGCGGGTATCGCGACCTGGGAGAAGACGGATTCGAGATTCTGGAACTGACTTCGGCGTTCGAAGACATCATGAGCGCTCCACGCGAGGGCCGCGTTCTGGGGAGCCATTTCGAACTGGTGATCGCGGGGGTCGCGGAGTTCGCGGGGAGGTGACAACGCGGGCGGCTACGGACCGGCCAACCCGCCTGGGCCATCTTGTCTGTTCGGGAGAGAGAGACGTTGTCCGGAGGCGGCCCTTGAACGGCAGCCTCCGGAACGTCATTACGGCAGTTCGCAGCTAAAGTTGGCCGCGTCGTTCGTGGAGCCGACGCCGGTATAGGTTGCGACCTCCGGATACGCGCACACCGGGCGCGTCATGTCGATGGTGTTTCCGCGGACGCGAGACGCCATCACACTGTCGGGTGCCTCATCGGATTCCCGCCACCGTTCCAGATTGCTCAACCAGTCGATCTGGTTGGGTCCATAGCCGCCGCGGCAGTGGTTCATGGCCGGGACCATGAACAGCCGCATCCAGTCGTCCTGATCCTGTCCCATGGTGTCGAGAACCTCGGTGTAGTAATTGACGGTGTTCTCGGGCTGAATCAACTGGTCGTTCCATCCGTGGTAAAGAATCAGCTTGCCTCCGCGATCCCTGAACTCCGACAGGTCGCGGGACAGGGCATTGATGTAGCCCCCCTTCTCCATCGCCAGGGCCAGGTCTTCGTCCAGGTCGAATTCGCGCCAGTCCCAATCCGGATCTTCGCGGCCGACGTACCTGAAGGTGTCGATGATCAGAGACGGCGGTTCGCTGATGTTGGTATGCACCCAGCTCTGTTCGCCGCCCATGACGAACCCGGGGAAAATCAGGTCGCCGTTCGAGCGGAGCGCGTCGGTGTAGCTGAAGCGGATGGTCCCCGCCTGGGCAGGCGTCAGGCACGCGTCGGTCTCCGCACCGGTGCAGGTCAGCGACGAGACATCGAACGAGCACATGCGCGGATCGAGCAAAAGCCCGTCGGTGACGCCATCCAGCGCGTCGCATGCGTTGATGACGGATTCCTGTACCATTGCCAGCTTCTCGCGGGGTACGAGGTTTGCCTCATCCGACAGAACGTAGAGGTCGCGGCGCATGTCGCCCGCATGCAGGTAGGTGTGCGGGTTGGCCGGCGCGCCGGCGACGATCGCGTCAAAATCTTCCGGATAACGCTGGGCGGCCATCACGCCCTGGCGACCGCCCGTCGAACATCCCTGGTAGTAGGAAAGGTTTGCCGGTTGGCTGTAGTAAGCCTCGATCAGGGATTTGGACTGCACGGCCATTTCGTGCATGGCGCGGTAGGCGAAATCGACCAGTTTCTCAGGATGGCCCAGCGCGAACGAACCGGTGCCGCCTTCGTGCCCTGTGTCGTTCGATGCGACGGCGTAGCCTTCGGCCAGTCCGCCGGCCATGGCGGCGAAGCTGATCGATCCGGCCCATCCACCGTTCCCGACGGCCAGAAACTTGCCGTTCCAGTCGTTGCCGGCGGGCATCCAGAGTTCCATCTCGATGTGAGAATCCGGCGACGGGGCCAGTTCAGCCGCGATGCGGCAATGCGCGGGCAGCATCGGTCCTTCCTGCGGACCTCCCCTTCCCTGAGTGACATAGGGCCCCGCGGCCACGATTTCGGCATCCGTAATGGTTGTTGCGGGAAGGCCGAGCGAGGCCAGATCTTGACACGGCGCCTGTTGGGGAAAAACTCCGAACGCGGCGGTCGAGAGCGTCAGAGCCAAGGTACTCAACATGAGTAAAGTCTCCTGCGGAAAAGTCTCCGGACTTGAAATGGGTTCAACACGATGAGGTTCCCGGTGTCAGTCCCATCCGGAACCGGCATCCGCGGGCATGATCTCCATGAATGCTTCGACGGCGTGGATCTGATGGTCGTACACCTTGAACGCTTCCCAGACGATCAGCGCGTTGCCGTCGCCGTAAGAACCGGTGTCGCCAAAGTTCATCCGAAGCAGAACGATGCCGAGTTCTTCGTCGACCGCTTTCACCTCGGACGTCAGATCGGGATGTTCAATGATGTTTTGGGTCTTGATGTTCTCGCAGCCGGGACGCGTGCACCCGGGTCCGGCCATCCGTCCTCCGTTTTCGAAGCGATAGGCATCGGGAGAAAACGGGGCGTCGACTTCGACGAAACTGCCCACGATCAGGCCGGCGGGGTAGAAGTTCGCGATTCGTATCGCTTCGCTCCGCGAAGCTCGCTGGGACGGCATCGGATCGATCGCCATCTCAGGACTTGGAGTTTCAAGTCCGGAGATGTTGTACAAGATGCCTTCTTCCCGGCTGCGGGTGACGACGCTCTCGATTTCAGCGATCTTGCCGTCTTCGACCTTGAGCCGGAGCATCAGCAGAACGGGCATTCCGCTCTCTTCAGCCACGACCATGGAAGCCGCGATGCCCTCTCGAACATCCAGTATGTCCTGGCGGAACGCCCCCAGCCCGGAGGCGTTCTCCCAGAGACCTTCGCCCATTTCCAACTGAACCGTGTCTTCCGTAAATCGAACGCCGTCGGCCAGGGGAAGCCGGTCGGGAGCATTGGCCCTCAGTGCTTCGAGATAAGTGTCGACCATGCCACCGAGGCATTCGCGATCGCACTCCGAAGACTGTCCATCGACGCCGCAGGACGCAACTGCAACTGCCATCAGCAACAAAGCGACCGGCATCGTTGCCGACCGAACCGGCACGCTAAGGGGCCGTGCAGATGAAGTTACCCGCATCGTTCAACGACCCCACGCCCGAATACCTCGGGACTTCAGGATAGCTGCACAGGGGACGGGTCATCTGGATCTGGCCTCCGGTCACCTTGGATGCCGTGAGCCGGTCCGGCGCCACTCCCGATTCGACCCAACGTTCCAGCGCGCCCAGGAAGTTGGCCTGATCCGGACCCACGCCGCCGCGGCAGTGTCCCACCCCCGGCATCATGAACACGCGCATCCAGTCGTCCTGGTCGGGACCGAGCGCGTCGTGAACCTGATTGTAATACTGGATCGTGTTCAACGGCGACGGGCCGGGGTCGTTCCACCCGTGGTACATGAGCAACTTGCCGCCGCGTGCCTTGTAGGCGCTCAAGTCGGGATCGGTCGATTCCAGGTACCCCGCGTTTTCCATCACCAGGGCCAGATCCGTGTCGAGATCGAACGTCCGCCAATCCCAGTTCGGATCCTGGTGCCCCAGGTAGCGAAAGCTGTCGGTCGGGAGAGTGGATGGCGAACTGCCCGGTTCGGGCATTCTCCATCCCAGTTCAAAGCCGTATGCGTGCCCGGGATATACGAATTGGCCGTCGGAGGTGAACACCGGGGAGTACGCCCGCTCCAATGAGGCGACCTGTCCGGGGGTGAGGCACATGCCGGTTCCGCCCCCCGTGCAGGCCAGAGACGCGGCATCGAACCGGCACATTTCAGGGTTGTTGATCAGACCGTCCACCGCGCCGTCGTTGCTATCGCACGCGTTCATGACCGCGTCGGCGATCATCTGTACTTTTTCCGGCGGGATATACCGGCTTTCGTCTCCCATGATCTCCATGAACTTTTGAGTCTGAGCCGAATGCAGGTTGTTTACGTTGTTGACCGGGGCGCCCACGACCATGCCGTCGAAGTCCAGCGGATAGCGCTGGGCTTCCATTAGTCCCTGCCTGCCGCCTGTGGAGCAACCGTTGTAGTAAGAGAGGCTGGGCGCCTGACCGTAAAACTCCCCGATGATCGATTTGGACTGCACGGCCATTTCGTGCATCGACCGGTAACCGAAATCGATGACCTTTTCGGGTTGGCCCAGCCCGAACTCCCCGCTGCCGCCTTTGTGCCCCGTATCGTTGGAGGCTGCCGCATACCCTTCACTGAGGCCGCCGGCGATTGCCGACAAACTGATCGATCCGGCCCATCCACCGTTGCCGACGGCCAGAAACTTGCCGTTCCAGTTCTCGGTCGGCAGCCAGATCTCCATTTCAATGTGGGAGCCTTCGACCGGTGTCAGGGCTGCGGCAACGCGGCAGTGTTCGGGCAGCATCGGACCGGTCTGTTGCTGTCCGCCGAATCCTTGCGTGACGTAGGGGCCCGCCGGGACCAGTTCGACCGAATCGATCGTTGCATCCGGCAGCGACAGTGACTGCAGATCCTGACACGGGGCGGTTTGAAGGGTTGCAAACAACGTTGCAGAGAGCATGAACGCCATACTGCTCATGGCTGAAGCCTCCTCATTTTGAATCCAAAAAGTCGACGAAACGTATCAGATCACATGTCCCGGATGTTTGCCAGTATTGGCACGCACTATGGCATAGTTAACGATTCGAATCATTTCGGAGGGGAATCCATCGTTAGCAAAATGCGGTTCTTGCGTCTCTTGCTCCCGGCCACGAGTTTTCTGGTCTTGCTGATATCTGCGCCCGCGGTTGGGCAGATCCGGGAAGGTGAGGTTCGGGTCACCGTCCGGGACGCGGACGGCCTGGCCGTTCAGGCCGCGGTCGAACTGGCGGGGCGCAATCCACAGTTCGAGGCCGCGGCCACGGCGGGCGCCGATGGTCAGGCCCGGCTTCAGCGGATTCCCTTCGGAGTCTACGTGGTCGAGGTTCGGGGTGAGGGATTTGTCGACTACACGGACGTGGTCGAGGTTCGTTCCGGCGTACCGGTGGAGATCTCGGTGGTGTTGCAGGTGCCGGGGCTCGCGACGGCCATCACCGTGACCGGGGCAGCACCCCTGCTGGACACCGCCGAACCCACCGCCGTGATGCGGGTGGGGCGCCGGCAGCTCGAAGAAACTCCGGCAACCACACTGGGCCGGAGCGCCGTCGACGTGGTAACGACATTGCCGGGCTGGCTTGTGGAAGCCAACGCCGTGCTGCATCCCCGCGGGTCCGAATACGACACCCAATATGTCGTCGATGGTATGCCGGTGTACGACAACCGATCCATCGGCTTTTCCCCCGCATTCGAATCCAGCGAGTTCGAATCGGTGAACGTGATGACTGCCGGCCTGCCGGCCGAATATGGCCGCCGCCTGGGAGGTGTTATCGCTCTCGATACACGGCGCGTCGGCGCCATCGGACATGCGTCGGAGTTCAACTCGCAGATCGGCAGTTTTCGAAACGTCGGCAGCTCGTTCCGCCATCAGTTCAGCACCGATCGCACCTCGATTTCGATCGGGATGCAGGGTGGCGCAACCGACCGATTCCTCGATCCCCCGTCGCTCGAAAATTTCACGAACAAGGCGACTCTGGGTGCGTTCAACTTCAGAATCGACCGCGACGTGACCGACCGTGATCGGATCAGTTTTTACGTCCGCTCCAGCGAAAGCCGATTTCTGGTTCCAAACGATCTGTTGCAGCAGGCGGCAGGGCAGCGGCAGGATCGCTTCTCGGGCGAGACATCCGCCCAGGTGCATTACCATCGGACGTTCGACACCCGAACGCTCGGAAGCTTTCGCTTCATGTATCGGGATCTCGCCGCCGAGCTTTGGAGCAACCCGGAGTCCACTCCGGTCAGAGTCGAGCAGACTCGCGGATTTCAGGAGACCGTCTTCGTTGCCGACCTGACAGTCGAAGGCGAGAGCCACACGCTGAAATTCGGCGGGGACTTTCGATACAACAACGTGCGCGAAGAATTCCGGTTTGGCGAAACCGGCGAATTTCCGGACTTTGACGTGGATTTTCGCGATCGGCAGTCCAGCGGTGAAGGGTCCCTGTTCGTTCAGGATCAGATCCGCTGGGGCAACTTCGCGGGCAGTTTCGGAGTACGGTACGACAACTACGACTTTCTCATCGAAGACGATGCCGTCAGTCCCCGCGTCGGCCTGAGCTACTGGATCCCAAAGGTCGACCTGCAGCTTCGAGCCTCCTACGACCGTGTCTTCCAGCCGCCGCCAACCGAAAACCTGCTGTTGAGCAGCGCGGCCGACCGGTTGGGCTCCGTCGAGGGCGTCGAGGAGTCGGTGCCGGTTCCCGCTTCCCGCGGCAATTTCTTTGAAGTCGGGGTGCGCAAGCCGTTTTTCGATGCGTTTCGTGTGGACGTCACCCACTATTGGCGGACATTCCGGAACATGATCGACGACGACGTGTTCCTGAACACGGGGTTGTCGTTCCCGATCACCTTCGACACGGCCCGCGTCCAGGGCACCGAAGTTCGGGTGGACATGCCCTCCTGGCGATGGTTCTCCTCGTCGGTCAGTTACTCCAACATGATCGGTTGGGTCACCTCTCCGGTCACCGGTGGGCTTTTTATCGAAGGCGGCGAAGCCGACGAATTGCAAGACGCCGGTCACCGTTTCCCCATCAGTCAGGATCAGCGGAACACGGTGTCGGCTTTGTTGCGTTTCGAGCCGCACGAACGCGTGTGGATTTCAGCCGGTGTCCGGTACGGCAGCGGTCTGCCGGTCGAACTCGATGACGACGATGACGATGACGCGGATGATGGTATTGACGTGCCGGACATTGACGATGACGACTTCCACGACATGGACGATGACGACGACCAGACGATCTCGCCGGCAATTCTGGATCGCATCGACTTCGATCGTGGACGGGTCCGTTCCAATTTCCATTTGGATTTTTCGCTGGGATTGAGGCTCTGGGAACGACAGGCCCGTTCGGTGACCGTCCAGATGGATTTGCGGAATGTGACCGACCGGCTTAACGTCATCAACTTCAGCGGGGTATTTTCGGGGACCGCGCTGGCACCGGGGCGGCAGTTCACCGTACAGACGAAAGTCCGCTTCTGACCGGCTTCGGCGGTTGTCGGGCAGGAGTGTCGTCGAAAACGGTTGTGGCTGCTGGACGCGGCCACAACGCACCCGTTCAGTGGAACCTTCCAGTTAAAGTCACATCTCGAAGAAGACCATATGAAACCAGCGGAAAGCCGTATCTTCAACTTTTCTTCCGGCCCCGCGGTTCTGCCTCTGCCGGTCCTTGAAGAAGCGCAGCGGGATCTTGTCGCGCTGCCCGGCGTCGGCATGTCCGCGCTGGAGATCAGCCACCGTTCCCGGATCTTTGTGGACATGCTCGACGAAGCCATTGCCGGCGTTCGGGAACTGGCCGGCGTCGGTTCCGGCTACAAGGTTCTGATGCTGCAGGGCGGCGCCAGTCTTCAGTTCTCGATGGTCCCGATGAATCTGTTCACGCCCGGTTCGACGGCCGACTACATCGACACGGGGGCGTGGTCGAGGAAAGCGATCGCTGAGGCCCGGCGCGTCGGGAACGTTCATATCGCGGCATCCACCGCGCAAACCGGATACTCCCGTATCCCGGCCCACGCCGAGTTGAAGTGGACTCGCGGGTCCGCATACACCCACGTGACCAGCAACAACACGATTGAAGGGACCGAGTGGCCGATGCTTCCCGAAGCCGGGGAATCGCCGCTGGTGGTCGACGCGTCTTCGGACATCTTTTCGCGCCCGATCGACTTCAACCGTCTCGGTCTCGTCTATGCCGGGGCACAGAAAAACCTCGGCCCGGCTGGCGTGACTCTGGTGATTGTTCGCGAAGACCTGCTTGAGCGATCCGACGACACCTTGCCGAGCATGCTCGACTACCGGACGCACGTTCGTGGAAACTCGCTTTACAACACGCCCAACACCTTCGGCATTTACGTTCTGGGGTTGACGATCGAATGGATCCGTTCGTTGGGCGGTATTCCTGCGATTGCCGAGATCAACCGGCGAAAGGCCGCCAGACTCTATTCCGAGATCGACCGGACAGGCTTCTACCGCGGAACGGCCGAGGTGAACAGCCGATCGCCGATGAATGTGACCTTCCGTTTGGGGACCGAAGAACTCGAAGCGGCGTTTGTCCGCGAAGCAACCGACGCCGGGTTGGACGGGCTGAAGGGGCATCGGTCCGTCGGGGGATTGCGCGCGGGGCTTTACAATGCGTTTCCCGAGGACGGGGTCGAGGCGCTGGTCCAGTTCATGCGGGAGTTCGAGCGGAACCACGGCTGAGGGGAAATCTTCGGAACCTCGGCTCGTCCGGTTCCGTATGCATCTTCCAAGATTACGAACCGGGAGTGTAAAGAGTATGAAATCGCCAGCCCGTTTGCCCATCTTTGGAGTTTTCTTCTTTGTCTTTGCGGTGACATCCGGCTGCTTTCAGATGGGTCGCTTTGCCGATGTGCGGGCCGATGGCGCTTTCAGCGAAACGCTGACAGTGGAGGGACCGCTCGATCTGGAGGTTTACAGCGGCGCCGGCAACATCACCATTTCCGGTACCGAATCGGATCGTGTCGAGATTGTCGGCAACGTCAGGGCGTGGGCGAATTCGTACGACTCTGCCGAGGACATCGTCCGCGAAATCGAGGGCGATCCGCCAATCGACCGAACGGGAGATCGGATTGTCGTCGGTCGTCTCGACAACGACGGCAGGTTCAACAGGGTATCGATCAGCTATAACGTTCGGGTTCCCGAGAACACGACTGTCCGTGCGCAGACCGGTTCGGGCGGCGCCGAGATCAGAAGTCTCGTGGGAGACGTGGATGTTCGGGCCGGTTCGGGACACTTGAGCATCGTTGATATTGAGGGTGCCGTGCGAGCCCAGACTGGCAGTGGCGGTATCGATGCGGAATCCATCGCCGGGCCCTTCAGCGGCCGCACCGGTAGCGGTGGCCTGTCGCTGACGCAGACGCTTGCGGCTGACGTCGACGTCAACACCGGTTCGGGTGGAATCCGCCTCTGGGGTGTCTCCGGCCCCTTGACCGCACGTGCCGGAAGCGGAGGAATCCGGGTCAACGGCGACCCCGCCGACACTTGGTATCTGACCACCGGTTCGGGCGGCGTGACGCTGACCCTGCCTCCGGACGCCAGCTTCAACCTCGATGCCAACACCAGTTCCGGGCGGGTCAACGTCGATTCACCACTGGACTTCGATGGCGAAAGCGACCGGCGTCGCCAACGGTTGCGCGGATCGGTAGGTGCGGGCGGCCCCAGCGTCGACGTTCGCACCGGTTCAGGCAGTATCCGGATCGGGACCTGAGGTCCCGGAACCGAACGCGCGTCTTTCCAATCCGTCTTTCCAATCCGTTCGCCTCACTTCCGGTTTTCGGCCAAGCTCGGTTTCACTTCCCAGTCGTATTCCCCCAGATTTGGGCGACTATCACAATGGTGCCGAAGATTGGCGGAGACAAGGTCGTCATTGGAGTCAACTGCGGCGACCGGCCGATGCGCGGTTACTTCGACGCCTACTGTCCCCGGGGCACTGCCAGCGGAAAGTCGCAGGTCTGAGTTTTCCACCGACTACAGGGAATTAGGCCGCCCCGAGCTGACGCCACTGGCGAGCGCGGCTCTGGGTCATGGTCGCGTGACATACGCAATGCCGATCGATACAATATCGGTATTACAGTAGGCACATCGATGGGGGGGTTAGCGTGGAAACAGTTACCATTTCTCCCAAGTACCAGGTGGTCATTCCCAAGCAGATCCGTGACCGGCTCGGTCTCCTGCCGGGTCAAAAGGTGCAGGCAATCGCCTATGGAGACCGGATCGAGTTGATTCCCGTGCGACCGGCCCGGCAATTGAAGGGTTTCCTGAAAGGCATCGACACGAGTGTGGAACGCGAGGCCGATCGGGCATGAATGTCATCGATTCCAGCGCGTGGCTGGAGTATTTCGCCGATGGTCCGAATGCCTCCTTCTTTGCCGAGCCTATCGAAGATACCCCGTCGTTGGTGGTCCCCACCCTGAGTCTCTTCGAAGTATTCAAGCGAGTGCTCCAGCAACGCGACGAGAACGCGGCGCTTCAGGCGGCGGCGGTCATGCAACAAGGAACCGTCGTGGATCTGGGAGCGGCGATTGCCGTGAACGCGGCCCGGCTCAGTGTCGAACTGAAGCTGCCCTTGGCCGACAGTGTTATTCTCGCGACCGCCCGCCAATACGGGGCGGAACTATGGACACAGGATGCAGACTTTGAGGGAATCGAAGGTGTGCAGTATCGAAAGCGGAAACCGTGATCGGCGAACAGGCGTGCGTCCCGACCCTCGTTCTGGCGGAACCGTGGCCAACGTGCCGCTTGAACCACAACGGAGATGCCGGATCCCAATTTGCAGAACTTGACGCACGCAACTGCTTGCCTGCCTCGTGAGAGGAAGGGCCTCCAGCCCTGTCCCTACTCTGTGGCTGCGCTACAACAACCCTGAAAATGGCTTAATGAAACCGACGCACATCGCCGGATGCCTATTGCTCCCATGCACAGCGATCCTCTGAAGCAGCGTGATTGACAATGTCAGAAATATGTATCATATTTCTGACAGTCACCAAGAATCAGTTTCAGGCAAGGACTGTGATCCAATGGACAGCATGGCCGACAAGATCATGAATAGAGTGTCCGACCGACCCGGCCAGCGGTGGGTGTGCACGCCTAAGGACTTCCTGGACCTTGGAAACCGCCATGCCGTTGACCAGGCCCTGTCGCGACTCGTCAAGGCTGGCCAACTGCGCCGAGTTAGTCACGGCCTCTACGACAAGCCCAGGTTCAGTAAGATATTAAGGCGGCCCGCTCCGGTCGACCTGAACGCTGCTGTCGCCGCATTGGTGAGGAGGGACGGTATCCGCATCATGCCGGACGGCCTGGTGGCTGCGAGTCAGTTGGGTCTTACGAACGCGGTACCCGCAAAGGTCAGCTTTGTGACGGACGGTCATTCAAGGACGCTCAAGATCGATGGACGAACGGTTCGGTTCCGACATGCAGGGCCGAACGTCATGCAGTGGGCGGGGAGGTCGGCGGCTCCGGTGATTCAAGCGCTGAGGTGGCTCGGCCCCGACGCGGCCGCAGACGCGCAGGTCGTTTCAACGTTGAGTTCCCGTCTCCCGAATCATGTGAAGCTCGACCTCTTGGAGAATAGCCGAGATCTGCCCGGTTGGGCACTTCCGCTCGTGCGCAGCATCACGGCTGATCAGGCTGTTTCGGTATGAATGGTGATTTCAAATCCCATCTGTCGCTCCCAGAGCAGGACAGACGGGATGTGTTCGAGGCAACGGCAAGCCGCCTCGACACGCTACCTGGCTATGTGGAAAAGGATTTTTGGGTCTGTCTTGTCCTCGGCGTAGTCTTCAACCGGCTACCTAACGGGCATCCGAGACTGATCGTCAAGGGCGGGACGTCGCTGTCCAAGGCCTTCGGACTCATCGCGCGGTTCTCCGACCACCGGTTCGGGCGGCGTGACGCTGACCCTGCCTCCGGACGCCAGCTTCAACCTCGATGCCAACACCAGCTCCGGGCGGGTCGATGTCGATTCACCACTGGACTTCGATGGCGAAAGCGACCGGCGTCGCCAACGGTTGCGCGGATCGGTAGGTGCGGGCGGCCCCAGCGTCGACGTTCGCACCGGTTCAGGCAGTATCCGGATCGGGACTTGAGACCTCGGGACCGAACGCGCGTCTTTCCAATCCGTCTTTCCAATCCGTTCGCCTCACTTCCGGTTTTCTGCTAATCTCGGTTTCACTTCCCGCATTCGAGGTAAAGCCATGACCTTACGCAGAATACCGGTAACACCGATACTCCTGTTCGGCCTGATTCTGACGGCCGCTCCCGCCCTCGGTCAGCAGAACGATGGCGACGACTGGATCACCTACGGGGTGACAACGGGCGAAACCCGTTACAGCCCCCTGAACGAGATCGACGATACCAACGTCGGCCGGTTGGGATTGTTGTGGTCATCGGAAATTGGACCCGGAGGTGGAAACCAGGAGGCCACGCCGCTGGAGCGGAACGGGATTATCTATTCGATCACGAACTGGAGCGTCGTGTTTGCCGTGGATGCACGGACCGGGGAAGAACTCTGGCGGTGGGATCCGGAGGTCAACCGGCAAGCCGTCGGTCCGAAAATCTGTTGCGGTGTCGTCAATCGCGGAATCGCGCTCTACGAAGACCTTGTCATCGCTCCGATCATCGACGGGCGCCTCGAAGGCATCGACGCTGAAACCGGCGAAGTTGTCTGGGAAGCCCGCGTCGGATTCCCCCAGAATTGGGCGACCATCACCATGGCGCCCAGGATTGCCGGAGACAAGGTCGTCATTGGAGTCAGCGGCGGCGACCGGCCGATGCGCGGTTTCTTCGACGCCTACGACGCCCGGACCGGACAGCGTGCATGGCGGTTTTATACGGTACCGGGCAACCCGGCCGAGGGGTTTGAAAACGACGCCATGCGAATGGCCGCCGAAACGTGGGGCGGCAACTGGTGGCAATACGGCGGCGGCGCGACCGTCTGGGACGGTATGGCGTATGACCCCGAAGAGAACCTTGTTTACGTGGGTACCGGCAACGCCGAACCGTGGACCGAAGTGTGGCGCGGCGCCCAGGGGCTCGACAACCTGTTCGCGTGCACGATCATCGCCGTCGATGCGGACACCGGTGAATATCGCTGGCACTATCAGGTCGTACCCAACGACAACTGGGACTACGATAGCGTCCAGCAACTGATGCTGGTGGACCTGGAGATCGATGGCCGCGAGCGCCAGGTCCTGATGCAGGCCAACAAGAACGCATTTTTCTATGCGATCGACCGGGTGACGGGAGCGTTCATTTCGGCCGAACCGTTTGCGCGTTCGACCTGGTCCAGCGGTATCGACCAGGAAACAGGTCGGCCCATGGTGCATCCCGAGGCGTTTTACGGGACCGAACCGGTGACGCTTTCACCTTCCGCGGGGGGCGCGCACAACTGGTCTCCGATGTCATGGAACCCGGACACCGGTCTGGTCTACATTCCCACAACCACCAGCAGCAGTTTTACTTTCGCCGCTGTCGAGGAGTTCGATCCCGTCCCGGGACAGACGACCGGAACGGTTCGCCCGGCCCCCCCGTCGAATGATCCAGGAATCGAACCCGTCGGTCCCGAACCGATCGAAGGGCCTCGAACCGGCGCCCTGGTCGCCTGGAATCCAGTGACGCAAGAGATGGCTTGGCGCCGTCCCGGTGGCGGGGGAATCGGCGGGGGGACGGTCTCGACGGCTGGAAACCTCGTCTTCCAGACCATCAACGACGGCCGGCTCATGGCGTATGCGGCGGACACTGGAGAACAACTGCTGGAGATTCAGACCAACCTGGGTGGGGGCATGGGCCCGCCTATCACCTATCTGGTCGACGGTCGCCAGCACCTTACGCTGATGGGTGGAGTCGGTCAGGTTGGCGACGGAAATGCCGTCCTCGGCGGAGCAGACAGGCGTTCGCCTCCCCGCATGTTGACGTTCGTTCTCGACGGCAACCAACCGCTGCCCGAGCCGATCGATCTGGAAGAATCGGCAGACGAAGAGGCGGAAGACGGGGAAGAGGCCGAGCAGGTCGACAACTGAACGGCAACCGGCTTGTCCGGGCGTATTGCGGCGGGCAATGATGATCGACGCTATGAAGAAAAGAAAAAACGTTCCAACGAGTGAGGAGTTTTGTCTCAGGTTGGCTGCTCCGAATAGCCCGTGCTGTCATGCTGGAAATGCTTGGCCGACCTGGCGGGTGCCTTATGTCTAGGCACATCTATATCCGTCTCGGTTCCACCGAAGCGATCCAGCCCGGCAATCTCATCACGTCTCTAAGGTACTCGTATGACATTCTGCGAGAATTAGATGCGGCTGTGTCTGGGGAAACAAACGGGGCCGTTGAATGGGGAATCGACTGCATCGAAAAGCAAAGCCCTGCAACGATCGCCTTTGTCGGCTTACCAAGAAGCCTTGACGTGGCTGATCCGATGGAAACGATCCAATCGACCCTCATCGATGGAATTAACGTTCTGGCAAAAGACGGGCATGAACCCTTACGTCCGAGACTCTATTCCGACAAAGCCCTGAAAGCCGCAAAGGGCTTGTCCGATCTGGGGAAAAAGGCAGATGTTGGAGAAATCGAAGTCTACGCCTCTGAACATGTTCGTGCTCGTATCACGCGCTCCGTATCGAGTGCAGTTCAGTTCTTGATCGGAACTGCCGTTGAGAGTTTGGGATCCATCGTCGGGAACCTCGATTCCATTACCGTGCACAAGAACTATGAGTTTCGGGTGTGGGACGAGGTTTCTCGCAGGGCGGTTACGTGCAAGTTCGCAAAGGACATGATCGATAGCGTCAAGGAAGAATTAAAGCACCGAGTACTCGTTTACGGAACGATCAAAAGGAACGAAGAGGGTTTACCGGTTTGTGTTGATGTCAAGGGTGTCGAGAAACAGCCCCATTTCGACAACCTGCCGAGCATTGAGGAAATGTCCGGACTGATTGACGATGTAACCGAGGGCGCGACGCTCAAGGAATATTTGAAGGATTTGCGTGGCGGATAGCACGAAGAGAATATATTGGGATTCTTCATGCTTCCTTTGCTTCTTGAACAAACAAGAGGTTGAACGGCGCAATACCTGTGAGGACATCCTGTACCACGCGCGGGACGGAGATATTGTGCTGCATACGTCCACATACACGATTGCAGAAGTAATTCGCCCAAAGTCGAAGAGTCTTCGGGGGGCTCAAAAACTGAGTCCCGAAGAGATCCAAAAGATCGACGCAATGTTCCGCTGGAGGTGGCTAACGAAGATCGATGTTGACCAGCGTGTTGCATTCAAAGCTGTCGAGTTGTCCCGTGATTACGGGTTGCAACCTGCAGACGCCGTACATGCGGCATCTGCGATTCTTTACCGACTGGATGAATTGCAACGATGGGACAGGGATTTCTCGAAGGTTGCCGGGCTGATCAATGTTTCCGATCCGCAGAGGATTACAAACCAAGGGGATCTAATAGAAGGCTGGAGAGAGGACATCGGGCCTCGGCCTGGGGATGATTAGCAACAATATTGATTCCCCATTCGCCGCGGTATAACGATTGCGGCAATCGAGTGGAAGTTGGAGGCTTTGACCCTGTCTTCGGCGGGATGTTCGATGGGACATGACGCGCGCCCCCGCGCAAGCGAAGAAGTAGTTGTTCTGTTCGACGGCGTGTGTCGATTCTGCAGCGGGAGCGTCCGGTTCATCCTCGAACGGGACAGCGGCCGCCGATTCGCCTTTGCGCCGCTGCAATCCCCGGTGGCGCAGAAGTTGCTCCAGCAACACGACCGCCTGTTGGAACAGATGGATTCGCTGGTGCTCGTCGAGAACGGGCGATGTTCCACTCGCAGTACGGCGGCGCTCCGCATTGTCCGCCACCTTTCGTGGCCCTGGCCGTTGTTGAGCGTTCTGATTCTCGTTCCCCGGCCCCTGCGGGATCTCTGTTACGACATGTTTGCCCGGAACCGCTACCGATGGTTCGGTATGAACGAGGAGTGCTTTATTCCCCTCCCGGACGAGCGCGAACGGTTTCTGGAATGAAGACTTCGAGATCATTGATATGAACGCCGAACCGGCAAGCGCTCTTCCCGACGAACAATGCCTCAGCCGAGAATTCTTCCTTTGGTGTCGAACAGGTCTTCGTGAGGTAGCCTGAGGGTTGGCCTGTCCAGCGTCAACTATTATTCCCGTTGACGACAATTAGAATTCCCGTTTGAGTTAAGGGATGTTCGTCGCCGTCCCGCCTGTGGGAAACGTGGTAAAGCCGTAGGCTTTTCCACGCAGCGGTGGGAATCCGGGTCTTGCACGGATTTCCACGGATGCGGCGTTTTCCACAGGCCCGTCGCGGTCACTTTTGTCGTCCTTTCGCGTTCTTGGCGGCTTCCATGCGGTAGCTGGACAGATTCAGTTCCAGAATAACGCTGTGATGAACGATTCGGTCGATGGCCGCGGCCGTGGTCATCGGATCCTTGAAGATCTTGTCCCAGTCCGAGAAGACCAGGTTCGATGTGATCAGAATGCTGCGGCGCTCGTACCGGTGAGCCAGCAGGGTGAACAACACTGCCATCTCGTCCCGGCTGTGCTGGACGTAACCGATGTCGTCAATGATGAGCGCGTCGAACTTGTCGAGCCGCTTGAGTTCTTTCTCCAGTTCCAGCTCGGCCTTGGCCCGCAGGAGTCGCTGAACCAGCAGCGCACATGGCGTGAAGTAGATTCTCCGGCCCTTCAGGATGAGTTCATGCCCGAGGGCGCACAGCAGATGGGTTTTGCCGCTGCCCGGATTCCCGAAGGCCAGGACGTTCTCGGTGCGATCCAGGAAGTCTCCGTCAAGCAATGCATCCACGCGTCGCTCGACGGTTCGGGGCAATCGGGACTGTTCAAACGCCGCCCAGGTCTTCTCCCGGGGCAGTTTCGATTCCCGCAGGAGCCGTTCGATCTTCCGTTGCCGTCGTTCCTCCAGTTCCAGTTCACAGAGCGCTACCAGATACCGGTCGTAGGCCCAACCTTCGTTGGTCGCTACAGTGGCCTGAACGCCGTAGTTGTCGACGAAGGCCGGCAAGTGCAACTGGCGCAGCGAGGTGGCGATCTCTGTCTTCACAGCCGGGCCTCCTCCTCGACCGGATCCAGTAACGCGTCATAGTGTCGGATCTCGGGTGGAGCGATCCGAACCTGCCAGGGCGAAGGCGCCGGAGTGTCCGCGTCGATGTGCTCCCGCACCGCTTCGACTGTGATCGGCAGGTCCTTGTCGATCCGATGTCTCAGCGCTTCGTGGACCCGCTCCTCACTGTCCATGGCCGCCATCTCGAGGATCTTCAGATACTGCCGGTCCGCGGTCCCCGGATGGTGTTCCCGCAGCCAGTCGTAGGTCACACGGAACAACAGCCGGGGAAACATGTCTTGCCGATACCGGTAGCGTGGAAAGGCGCCCGGTTTGCGGACCAGGGAATGAATCACGTGCCGGTAATCGATGGCGTGCTTACCCGATCCCCGCAGCCGCGGCATCTGCTCGACGCACTTTCCGCCGTACCAGACTTCCAGCCGTTCCGTATCCAGGCGGACCTCCACGTGTTCGCCGATCAGCCGGCTGTCTACCGAATAGGCGTTCTTGCGCACCCAGATCGTGCTGTCCCGGGATACGCGAGCCCGGATGCGATGCGTATGGTCCAGTCGTCGAAGCGGGAGTTGCCGCAGAGGCCGGAGTTCCTCACCCAGCCGCTGGCTGCGACCGGCGTTGCGCCGGTCGATCAACCCCGCCAGAAACTGTTCGTATGCGTCCCGGCTCTCGAAGTCCCGGCTTCCGCGCAGCATCAGTTCCTGGTCGACCGCCGTCTTGAATCGATAGTGACTCTGCTCGACGTCGCCGTTCTCATTCGCCTTGCCGGCCTGGGTGTGCGTCGCCCGTAAACCGTAGTGGTCGAGCAATCCTTGATAGCGGGCCGTAAACTCATCCGGATCCTTCAGGTTGTTGACTGCCGCCGACAGGCTGTCGGTCCGATGTTCTTCCGGCGCTCCACCCAACTGCCACAACGCGTTCTGCAGTCCGGCCGATAAGCTCTCGAAGGATTCGGAGAAACACAGGGTGACCGTCTCCCAGTTCGAATAGGTCAGGACGAAGTGATAGGCCAGGTGCTCGAACTTCTGGCCCTCGATGGTCACGTTCAGGTTGCTCATGTGCGTGAAGTCGCTCTGGCATTGCCGCCCCGGATCATGCGCCTGGGGGAACATCACTTCTCGCTCCGGACCCGATCGCGCCCGCCACTGCTTGAACCGCCGCTGCAAACTCCGCAGCTGACCTTCCTGGAATCGCCCCGGGTACTTCCGCCCCAGATACTCAAACATCGTCTTCGCCTGAACCGTCGGATGCAACCGAAGGATCTCCTCGATCTCCCCCCATACCGCTTCGAACGGATCCGGTCGGGTTCGCCATCCATGAGCCTTCCCAATCTGGCTCGGCAGCTGCTTCACCTCCCGGTACTTCCGGGCCGTCTTTGCGTCCATTCCCGCTTTCGAGGCTGCCTGCGCCAGGGTCCCTTCGCTTTGTGTCAGCGTCATCAGTCGTCTCACCTGTTGATCCGTTACCATCCAAACATCTTGCAAAATCAACGACTTGGATCGGTAACATTTCTATTGAGGCAACGGGAATTCTAATTGTCGTTGGTCGGGAGTTTTAATTGTCGCTGATCATACATCGGCGATTCCGGATGTCGCTTGATACTCAATGGCAGGGCCGCTGTGACGCGTTCGAGAGCGGGAGTGTCACTGGTTACGCGTTCCTGACCAATCAGGTCTGGGCACGCTCCGCACGCGGGCCGGTTGGCCCCCGCAGGATGTCGGGATCCGATTCGACCGTTACACGAAGGGTTTCCGCGACCATACGCAGTGTATCGGCCAGCGCGGACCGGCGGCGCCATCCAAGCACAATCGTTCGGAAAGGGACCGGACGCGCAAGCGTCCGAATCGAAAGTTGCGAACGTTGAGTCTCGGTGGGTACCGCGATAGTCGGTAGCAATGTGACGCCAGCGCCGCCGGAGACCATCTGAGTCAGCGTAGACAAGCTTGTCGCGCGAAATCCGAGTTCTTCAAGCTTGGTACTCGAACAATACTCAAGCACCTGGTCGCGAAAGCAGTGCCCATCGTCGAGGAGTAATACGCGCTCGCCGCGCAACCTGTTCCGCGTGACCGGCCGGGTGCCCCGTCCGAGTTCGTGTTCAGGCGGTACCGCCAATACGAACGGATCGACGGCGATCGTGTGGTGATCGAGATCGTCCAAATCATCCTCCAGGGCCAGCAGCGCCGCATCGAGGTCTCCGTGATTTATGGCCCGAACAAGGACATCGGTCTTGTCTTCGGCCCAGATCAGCATCAGACGTGGATAGGTTTTGCGCAATACGGGGACAACGCGGGGGAGCAGATAAGGCCCAACGGTCGGAATCACACCAATGCGAAGCGTGCCGGCCAAGGGGTCGATGAATCGGTTTACAGCTTCGGCAAGGTCGTCGGCTTCGACGAGGACGCGGCGCGCTCTGGCAATCAGTTCCTGTCCCGCCGCGGTAATCAACACGCCCCGCCGGTCACGTTCGAATAGAGAGACCGCAAGCGCCGCTTCCATCTTCGCCACCTGTGCGCTCAGGGATGGCTGAGAAACATTACACAGATCTGCGGCGCGCCGAAAGCTTTTCGTTTCCCCCACGGCAACGACGTACTGAAGCTGTCTGAGGGTGAAATCGTGGGTCCTCATACTGATAGGAATAACCTATCCAGATGATAGAAACAATGTCTTTGACGAATCAGCACGCCGGGGCGCAGACTAATCGGCAGGAGGTCGTCAATGTTACGAATCCAGTATCATTATGGGATGCCATCAAAAGTATGCGACCTCACGGGTTTCGATCTCGAGTTCGATGTTCCCGGCCACTTCCAGCCGGAATTTCCCGCTAGAATACTTTCACGGTCGAAGAGGCGCCCGCGGACGCGCCGATCTGTATTTCAAATCTGAAGGAGACGACTCAAATGCTTAAACCAACGATGTCTGTTCTTACCCTGCTGGCGATTGGGATCTCTCCGGTCTCGCCAGTCAACGTGGCGGTTGCCCAAGACGGTGCTCCGACGGTTGTCCAAGACGGTCCGCCGACCAATGACTATTGGTGGCCCAACCGACTGGGGCTCGATCCTCTGCGCCAGACCTCTCCCGAATCCAATCCCCTGGGCGAAGATTTCAACTATTCGGACGAGTTCGAAAGTATCGACCTGGATGTTCTGAAGGCAGATCTTGAAGGGCTGATGACGACTTCTCAGGACTGGTGGCCAGCGGACTTCGGTCACTACGGGCCGTTCTTCATTCGTATGGCCTGGCACAGTGCGGGCACCTACCGAACCATCGACGGCCGGGGGGGCGCTGACGGCGGCATGCAACGATTCGCGCCGCTTAACAGCTGGCCCGATAACGCAAACCTCGATAAAGCGCACCGATTGCTCTGGCCGATCAAGCAGCAGTACGGTCGCACGATTTCATGGGCCGACCTGATGATTCTTGCGGGCACAGTCGCCATGGAGTCCATGGGCGTCGAGACCCAGGGTTTCGCTGGCGGCCGTATCGATGCCTGGCGACCCGAAGAAGTGAACTGGGGACCCGAGGGCGAGTGGCTCGGCGCCGATCGACGCAATGAGGGCGGAGAGCTGGATCATCCCTTGGGTGCGACGCAGATGGGTTTGATTTACGTGAATCCTCAGGGTCCGGGCGGCAACCCCGATCCGCAAGCGGCCGCTGACGCCACACGTGAGGCTTTCGGCCGCATGGCGATGAACGATGAAGAGACGGCTGCGCTGATTGCCGGTGGTCATACCTTCGGCAAAGCCCATGGCGCCGCCGATCCGTCCCAGTACGTCGGTGTTGAGCCCGAGGCCGGCGATATCGAAGCACAAGGACTCGGCTGGCAAAACAGCTTCGGCAGTGGCAATGGCGCCGACACGATCACCAGCGGCCTGGAAGGCGCGTGGACGATGAACCCCGCCGTCTGGACCCAGAACTTCCTTGAAAATCTGTACGGCTATGAGTGGGTGCAGACTCGGAGCCCTGCCGGTGCAATCCAATGGGAGCCCGCCGGCGGCGCCGCGTCCGATTTGGTGCCGGATGCCCACGATCCGTCCGAAAGGCATGCGCCCATGATGCTCACCACCGACCTTGCACTCAAGGTTGACCCGGCCTACCGTGAGATCACTTCGCGCTGGCTCGATAACCCCGATGAGTTCGAAGACGCGTTCGCCCGTGCCTGGTTCAAGCTGACTCACCGCGACCTGGGTCCGACCTCGCGTTACCTCGGCGATCTGGCGCCTGACCAGGAATTCGTATGGCAAGACCCCATTCCCGCGGTTGATCACGCCTTGATCGACGCAGAGGATGCGGCTGGGCTGAAAGCGGAGATTCTCGATTCCGGGTTGTCTACCGCTGAATTAGTCCGGGCCGCCTGGGCTTCGGCATCCACTTTCCGCGGGACCGATATGCGCGGCGGCGCCAACGGCGCCCGTATTCGTCTCGCGCCCCAGAATGATTGGGCTGTCAACGATCCGGCTGAACTGGACGGTGTGTTGGCAACTCTTGAGGAGATCCGGAGCGATTTCAACGGCGCGCAATCGGGCGGCAAGCAAGTCTCCCTTGCCGACCTGCTCGTTCTCGGCGGCGCCGCTGCCATCGAGCAAGCGGCAGCAAGTGCCGGAGTCGACGTGGATGTGCCCTTTGTACCCGGTCGCATGGACGCCTCAGCGGAGCAGACCGATGTGGACTCCTTTGCTCTGCTCGAGCCGATGGCGGACGGGTTCCGCAACTACTTCGCCAGCGACAATCCCCGATCTCCGGCGGAAATGCTGGTGGAGAAGGCGGTTCTGCTCAAACTGACCATTCCTGAAATGGCGGCACTTGTCGGCGGAATGCGAGCCATGAATGCCAATGCCGGGGGCTCTGCCGACGGCGTGTTCACAGACCGTCCCGGCACACTGAGCAACGACTTTTTTGTCAACCTGACCGACATGTCAACCGTGTGGGCCTCCTCGTCCACCGAGGGCGTTTACGAGGGTTCCGATCGCGCCACGGGCGCGCTCAAGTGGACAGCTACGCCGGTTGACCTGATCTTCAGTTCCAACTCCGAGCTGCGCGCGGTTGCCGAGTTCTATGCGTCTGACGACGCGCAGGAAGAGTTCGTGAATGACTTCGTCGAAGCATGGACCAAGGTGATGACCCTCGACCGCTTCGATCTGGAATAGTAGAGGCAAGGTCTTGGCGAGAATAGGTGATTCGGAGCCGCTGAGAGGCGGCTCACATTGAGTGCGGGTCGGGAAAAAACATGGATAACTCTGCCCGATCTGGAGAAACAAAGGACGGCGGCATTAATCGATGCCGCCGTTTTTTGGGATGGGCCGCAACTTTCAAGGAGCCTGTCGGGAGTTTTGTGTTTGTGCGCCATACTGCGTCCCTGCCATCGAACCGCCGGCAAGAACGGCCGATGGCTCGATTTTGGACGAATTGCGGGAGACGGCACCGGGTTTTCGTGATATTCGAATGGATGTCATAAACTTGATTTTTCTTTATCGCCCTTGACCCGGATTGCTGCCATGAGACTACGCTGGACCCGACTGACCGCAGGCATTTGCGTTTTTCTGTTCCCATTGACCTCGGCATTGGCGCATCACCCGGTCGAGGCCAAGTTCGACAATGACCGTCCCCTCACCCTGACCGGCATCCTGACGCAAGTGGACTGGTCCAATCCGCACGTCCATATCTTCATGAACGTCGAAGGCGGCACGGGGGCCATCGCCAATTGGGCCATCGAACTGGAAAGCCCGGACTTACTTGAACGGAGCGGCTGGGACCGGGACACCTTGGGCACCGGCGACACGATTACCGTCCAGGGCGTTGCCGCCCGGGATGGCAGCGAACAGGCATGGGGCCACACCGTCATGCGGACCGACGGCGGGGAGCGTCTTTTTACGATCAACCGGGATGCGCTGGAAGAACTACTGCGCGGCCGCCCGGAGGGACCGACTCCGCGCTGGCCGGACGGCCAACCCCGGCTGGGCTCCCCACCCGGGCAAAGCGGCTACTGGACGGGGCCGAGCCTGTCTGCCCTGGTGGAGGACGGTGCCGCAGTGGAGATGGACGCGCACGGCGTGCTCCGCCACATCGAGCAGGCGCCCAGCGTGGCGCCCTTCGTCACCTGGGCCAAGGATCTTTACGTACTGCGGCAGCGCGATTACCTGGAAGACGATCCCGGCTTTCTTTACTGCATGCCGCCCGGCGGGCCGCGTCATTTTCAGATGCCCTTTCCGTTTGGGTTGCAGTTCGTCGAAGACCGCGCCCGCGATCGGATTTTTGTCCTGACGGGCGGGGGCAACAGCAACTGGCGCCTCATTCATACCGGCGGCGGCGAACAAACCGGTCAGGCGTCGACGAGCAATCCGCTGTTTTACGGCACTTCCCGTACCGAGTGGGATGGCGAAAGCCTGGTCGTGCGAACCAGCGGCTTCAACGAGGCGTTCTGGTTTTCAAACGGCGGCCTGCCCCATACCCGGGCGTTGCAACTCACCGAACGCATTTCGCGGCCCGACCTGAATACCTTGAGGTACGAGGTGACCATCGACGATCCGGGGGCCTGTACGCGGCCCTGGACCAGTACATGGACCCTTGAGTGGTTGCCGGGTCAAGACCCGCCGGAACACTTCTGCCAGGGCAACAGGCCCTGACCCGGGAGAAGTCCAGATGAGATCGAGACTTACCGCAACAATGGCATTCCTGCTGCTGAGCCTGGCACTCGCGCCGGCCGATGCACGTCAGGCGGAGAACGAAGAGTCCCGTCCCGCACCGCGCTGGGAGGATGGACGGATCAACCTTGGGGCGCCTCTGGGCGAAAACGGCATGTGGTTCCGGGGCGAGAATTATCTGGCGGTCAATCCCGACTCCTACGAGCCGCAAACCACACGGAACTCCCGAATTCACATCGACGACATCCCGCTCCAGCCATGGGCGCGAGCGCTCGTCAACCACCGCAACGAGTCCTACCTTGCCAACGAGCCCTACACCCGCTGCCTGCCGTCGAGCGGGCCGCGTCACTTCATCGCCTTCTACGGGATGGAGATCATGAACAGGCCCGAACTGGAGCGCGTTTACATGTTCATCAGAGCCATCTCGGGGAGCTACCGGGTGATATACACCGACGGCCGCGAGCATCCGGCCAATCCGAGGCCCACATTCTTTGGGCACTCCGTGGGTCACTGGGAAGGCGATACTTTGGTAATCGACACCGTGGGGATGAACGAGAAGTTCTGGATGAACCGGGAGGGGCTGCCGCATACCGAGCAGCTTCATCTGATCGAGCGTGTCACGCGCGTCGATTTCGACAGCCTCGACTACACGGTCACGGTCGACGATCCCGGCGCCTACGATGCCCCGTGGACCAGCGGCTATACGCTCCGATGGAGAGAAGGTGAAGGCATATCGGAATACATATGCCAGGAGAACAACCTTTCGCCGGAAGGCATGATCGTAGGTTCCGAAAGCAGGATCGTCCCATGAACGCGAGGCAATCGACCATCAACGGCGTCCTGGGCTGTCTGCTGATACTGGCTTTCGGGATACCGGCCGCCACAGCGCAGCAAGGCCACCCGTTGGAGGGGACATGGCAAGGTTTCTGGGGCGAAACAGCGGATGAGCGGAATTTCCTGACGCTTATCCTGCGCTGGAACGGAGAAAACATTGTCGGGGGAGTCAATCCCGGTCCGAATGCCGGTTCAATTCGCAGCGTGGAACTGGACTCCTCCACATGGACTGCCCGAATCGACCTGGATGTGCCGGACCGCTTGTCGGGCGAGACGGTCCGAGTGATGGCCGAAGGACGTCTGCTGAACATCGGCTCACCGAAACGGATGCTGAGAGGAACTTTGCTGGACGGAGAACCCGGCAGCCACTTCAGCATTTCCCGGCAGTGACACGCGCGGAAAAGCGCATGGACGTTATTCTTCCGAGAGAGGGAGAAAGATCATGAGAACCATTGCCATGGATATACTTTCGATAGCTGCCGCCCTGGTCCTGGTTGGCGGCCCGGTCGCTGCCGCCCCACACCATTCCTTCACCGCCGAATTCGACCGCGAACGGCCGATTGCCTTGACCGGGATCGTGTATAAGGTGGAATGGACCAATCCCCACGTGTGGTTCTACATCAACGTCATCGACGAGGAAACCGGCGAGGTCGAGAGCTGGGGTGTCGAACTGGCGGCGCCGAGCGTCCTGGAGGGTGGCGGATGGGGCCCCGACAGCCTGACCGTTGGCGAGGAAGTGAGCGTTGACGGTTGGATGTCCCGCAACGGGCTTCCCCGGATCAACTCCCGGCAGGTGGTGCTGACTTCGACTGGACAGAGGCCCGGCGAATCGCCTTAGCCCCTTGGGGTAACCATTCTCAACTCGCTCATCGCGGACTTGCAGCCCGTGGCAGAACCCTGCGGGATCCGGGGGGATCGTGCCACTGGCTGCTAGCCCGTCTTTCTCACGGGTTTTCGTCGCGAAGAGTCGGAGACGCCGTCAGAGCTACGGCGCGTTCTACGGCGCGTTCCTCGCGCCGGATCAAGCGCTCATGCCCGCACGCGGGTTGCCTCCACCGGGAATATAGCGCCCTGGCACTGGCGGATGGATCCGGCGCTGTAGCAGACAACTCGTGAGAAAGGCGGGCTATGGTTCCGTCGGTGTCGGTAGCGGCCCGTTGCCGATGGCCGTATACCCGGGGACCGAGTCGCAATGCATGCCGGGTTCGGGCGGCGTCCTGCCCGGGCATTTGAACAAGCCCCCTTCGCGGGAACCGGCCGGCTCGCCGTTACGCAGCGGGTGCAAGCCGACACTGAAGACAGTGCCGGGCGGGAACGAGTTGACGGAGATGCCCTGCCGGGCCATTTGCGCGGAACCTCCCATCTCGACGGACCAGACGATCGGCTCGTCGTCCGCGCCGCGCTCGACGTTCGTGCGCTCGGGGTTCATTTGGGCAAAGAAGATCTGTAGATGGTTCGGCGCCGGGTCCACGCGGGTGACGACACCCGTCATGACAGTCGTGATCCGAACGTTGTACATCGCGAACGAGTGATGCGCCTCGACGGATGCCGCAATAGTGACGAGCGCCACGAGCGCCGCGCCGAACATGACGCCAACTCCAATATGAGTTTTCATTGTTCAAATCCCTCCTGCTCGCCTATGGGATTCACCCTCCAGATTGCCTTGCCGGCGATTGGCCGATGGGATCAATCGAAGGTGAAGATGTCTTCTTCTTCCGGCTTCTCCATACCTTCTTCAAACTGCTCCCAGATTTGCCCCCACGGGCGGCCGTACATATCAAGCATTCTATAGTCGAACGTGGTTCCTGGCGACATTGGCGTCGCAACGCCGTCGACCGGGAAGATCGTCTGGAGGCACTCGACGAAGACATAGGGATCGCCTTCCTCGAATCCTGTGGTCTTGACGTAATTTCGAACGATCCGCACCGGCTCCACAAGAGCCTCGGGGTCGTAGAAGATCGCTTCGTGATTGAGCCCGAGGAAGTTGCCGTCCGCATCGTGGTTCGGCGTGTAGATCTCGATCGTTTGCAGCAGGTTGGAGTGCTCAGGCGCGGCGTGTACTTTCCACCCCTGGATGTTCGACGTCCAGGTGATCAGCGTGTCCTCGTCCCAGAAGCCGATGGTTTCTCCATACCAGCGCGGCACGTCGGCGCCGAGGCGCGGCACCACCCCGTCCATGTTGAACTCGCGCCCGATGTGGATGTTGGTGATGAAGTTGCGAGCCACTCCGGCCAGGATCTGCACCATCGACGGCGTCACCATGATGTGGTGCTCCCAAACCGCGGCCGCATGCCAGCGCCGCATGAAACCTTCGGGCCAGCAATACTGCGACGGCCACTGCGCCGAATTGGTGTTTCCGTGGTGGTAGGCTTCTTGCACCATCCGGGTCTGATACTCGTCGGTCAAGAGCGACAGGACGGTCGGCATCTGTACGTGGCGCATCCGGTACCAGTACTGGTTGCCGGGCGTCCGGCCGGGATGCATGTAGCGCCCGGTCCACTCGCCGGGTACCGTCGCGTAGGTATGTTCGGTGGGACCGCCGCGTTGACGCGTCTCTTCGAGCAGCGCCTCGTAGTGGGCCTGGGCGGTCTCGAATTCATAAGGGCTTACGATGGCTTCGCGCGGATAGTCGCGGTCGCAAATTCCCCATGCCGCCGTCGCGGGCGGGTTGTCCCCTATCAGGCCCCCGCGGTTGCCGCCCCACAGATCCTCGATCGCCGCCGGAGCGTTGCAGCGGAAATACCGCGGATCGGTCCAGAGGTCCCGGTCCTTGTAGAAATCGTCGGACGTGAAGAGGTCTCTTTCGAGCGGTTCGATACCCGGCGGAGACTCGCCATTGCGCGCGGAACCAATGAAGCCCGCACCGCCACGGGCGGTCGCACCCGTCATCTCGTACTCGTTCAGGTCGGCCAGAACAGGCGCGCCCCGGCCTACGCTCTCGAAACCCGGGTCCGCGATCTGCTGCGCCGCCGCGAACGAACCCGAAAGGAATACCGCCGCAAGCGCAACGGCGCTCCATATACCTCTCGCCATGGCTTTTCCTCCTGCTTGCACGACCGCCGCACTCGACTCCGAATGAGGCCGCGTGTACCCACGTTTCGAATACTATACGAAACGAACGGGGGCGCGAACCTTATTGCACATTCGATACAAGGCGACAGAGGAGCATAGACAAAACGAGAGGCGTCGCGCATAGCGTTTTCCAATAAGAACATGAGCCTGGACAGAGGGGCTTGGTGGTGAGCCTTCGTCCCGGTCGGGGCTTGTTGTAGGGGGCCTATTTTAGCTGTTGCGAGAATGCTGTACAAGCTCAACCCTTGAGGGTGTCCCCATTCTTCAGACAGGAGATTCCCGATCTGAAGGTGGATCGCTGCTGCCTGAAAACAGGTTGATGGCGATGCGTTCCCGCCGTCGGGCCTGTGGGAAATGCGGCGAAGCCGAGGGGCTTGTGGGAATCCGCGTTGTTTGCGGATTTCCATAGACGCGTCATTTTCCACAGGCCCCCTGACGCGCGTGCGCCGGCCCGAAGGACTGGTCCACCACTGCACCGCTTGGCGCGCGGGCCCGGCTCGTCGGCCAAAGCCCGCGTCGCGGCCGTTCGAAAGCCCGATCATGCCGCCTCCGGGGTAGACTGGCCGATGGCGCGGAACAGCGCGTCGCGGGCGCGGTTCGCCTGTCGGTTCGCCTCGAGGTCGGTCATGGCGTGGGCCCGCTGGTCCAGGGCGTCGAAGGTCACGCCGGGGCGCAGGCGCTGCTCAGCGCCGGGCAGCGACTTCAGCTTCTCGTACGGGGTCATGACATCCTGGCGGCGGTAGTATCGGCGCGCCTTCCCCTTGGCATCGCGCCGCTCGCAGGCGAACAGGCACGGCCGGTGGAAGTTCAGGTACGGCGTCAGCACGTTTTGGGTGAAAGCGTTGACCGGGGCGGCGAAGCGTTGCGGGATGTGGTCGTGACCCAGCCACTTGCGGACCACCCAGGCGTTCTTGCCCTCCACCAGCGCGTTGTCGCCCGACCGCCTGGCGCGTGACTTGGTGAACTGGCGGACATGCAGTTTGTTCAGTAATTCAGCAACTTGGCGATTGATGTATTCCGAGCCATTGTCGGAATGGAAGCCCACCACGACGAACGGCAGTTCCACCAGCAGGGCTTGCAGCACCGGGATCAAGAACGCCTCGGAGATCCTCGCCACCGCGCCGATGTGCTCGAACTGGGTGACCTCGTCCACCAAATTGATCGCGTAGAGGCCTTTCTCGCCCTCCCGGTCGCCCTGATGGACCGTGTCCACGCGCACGAAACCGGGCCGGCCTTGCGGCTCCGGCCGCTGGCGCGCGCCGATCCGCGTGGCCGTCGGCTTGGTGTGTTGCCACACGGTGCGCTTGGCGCGGTAGGTCTTGGAATCTCGCAAGTTGTACAGATGCGCGCTCGACAGGTACGCCAAGCGCTCGAACCGCCGGTCGCCGAACACCTCCAGGGCGCGCCGCATCACCGCGCAGGTGGCCGGGCCGCACATCTGGTTGCCGATCGCGTCCACTTCGGCCAGCAGACGAATATCCGCAGCGGTGTAGACCCGCGCGAAGGGCCGTCCGCTGTTGCCGCCGCGACGGTCCACCACGCGCCCCGTCGCGCGGTACTGGCCGATCAGCCGGCTCACCTGCGCACGGGACAGCCCCGTCGTCTTGCCAAGGTATTCGCGCACCGCCCCCTTGCCGATTCGCCCGAGCCGACCGTACCCGATCCCCACCAGCGTACGCCGGACGAACTCGTAGATCCCGTCCCGGTCTTCTGGGCGGTAGTCGACCGGATCGCTGCCTTCCAGAAAAGCATTGATCTGATCGACGGTGCGGAGGCGTTCGGTCTGTAGTGTCACGATCATTCTCCGATGATCGCCCAGACCGGGCCTTCAGGCTCATGTAGCGTTGGACAACACTCGCATTTGGCAACACGATGAAGGCGTGGTCCAATAAGGGGTGATGATCGGCGATGGGGGCTGCGGTGCTATGGAGGGCGAGGCGAAACTGCTCGCTTCCCCGAACGATCCCAAGGTCTTGGCTCGTTCCAAAAGCCGATCGCACATAGCGGCGTCTCCTCCACCTGCGCGATACCCATAACGTCACTCCGGGAGGTGGCGAAATGATCGACCCCGTCCAGATCCAACACGGTTATCCTGAACAGAAGAAACCCGAAGGAATGCAGGTGGACTATTGGCGAACACGACCGGCAAGAGGATATTCATCATCGCCGGACCGAACGGCGCGGGCAAGTCGACGTTTGCCAAAGAGTTTCTCCCGAACGAAGCGAATTGCCCAAACTTCGTCAACGCGGACCTTATCGCCGAAGGGGTAAGTCCCTTTCGGTCCGGCGCGGTTGCCGTCGCAGTTGGCCGACTGATGCTGAACGAGATTTGTGAGCATGTGAGAAAAGGAAACAGTTTTGCCTTCGAGACAACGTTGAATGGGCGTGCATATGCACGCAGGATCCCCCAGTGGCAGGACCAAGGCTATCTTGTAAAATTGATTTTTTTGGTCTTACCCACTCCCGAAGATGCAATCGAACGGGTTTCTCGCCGCGTGACTGAAGGGGGTCATGACGTGCCGAACGCTGTGATTCGCCGACGGTTCCACGCTGGGCGGCGCAATTTCGAAGAGCTATACCGACACTCGGTCGACAGCTACGTTTTGTACGACAATTCCAGCGACACTCCGGTGCTGCTGGCCAAGGGGAATCGCCGATGACTACTCACGTGCAGGAACCGGTCGGCCAACCCGCTGACCCGGATTTTGCCGGTGTCGAGAACGCAATGCGGCGGGCTCGGCGAAATGCCACACAGGCTCGTTTCAAGACGATCCCCTCGAAGCGTCTGGACATTGATCTCAGCGATTCCCTGGATCGATCGAAAAATATTCTGATCTATGTTGCCGACCGACTAGCCGGCTCGAAGATACCGGGCCTTCCGGATGACAAGCGGCTGCAACTGGCGATGGCTTGCCAGCATGTTGCGATTGAACATGCACAGTCCATTGTCGTTCTCGTCGATGAAAAGCTCTACGGTTCAGCTCTTGCGCTAAAGCGTCCGCTGTTCGAAGCGTATGTGCGTGGTATTTGGTTGAGATACGCCGCCACAGACCACCAAGTTGAACGTGCTGGACGAGACTGCTTTCCAACATTCAACACCATGGCCACCGATATTCCGCCAATCCGTCGGTTGAAAGACCAGTTGTGGAATGACTTGTGCAGCTACACTCATGCGGGATACATGCAAATCGGCGCCCGGTTGTCGGTTGCCGGTCTTTGTTCAAATTATGAACCCGATGAAATCTCAGCGGCACTGCGCTGGTCGGACATGCTCCAACTATCGGCAGGCATAGAACTCGCCGATGCTGCCAACAACGAACACATGGCTAACATGTTCCTTGAGCGCGTGAAACGGCATACGTGAATTCGCTCGATGCGAACGGCGCAACGAGCGCTCAAGAGGCGCCCCAGATCCCCGTCGCCCCGGGGGCCGTTCCGGCCGCGACGGACTCCGCCCGCGTGCTGGCCCGGGAATTGCCGGCCCGGATCATGGAGTTCACCGTGGAGCCGGCCGAGATCGGGGCGGGCGAGCCCGTCATGCTGATATGGGCCACGGAGAACCCTGCGGGCGTCACGATCGAGCCCGGCCTGGGCCGCGTGACCCCGCGCGGCAGCCGCCAACTGTTTCCGGCCTCGACGACCACGTACACGCTGACCCTCGGGGGGCCCAATGATCAAGTGGTGACGCGCGACGTTACTGTGACCGTTCCCGGGACAGTCCGGCTCACGGCGGCCTCGGCCCGGAGCGACGCGGCGGAAGTGCCCCGGACACCGGTGGGACGGCCGGACTTTTCGGGAGTGTATGACTTCCACGGACCGCCGACGGCCGGAGGCGGACGCGGCGGCGGCGGAGCCGACGCCGCCGGGCCCGTCCTGAGGGCTGGAGCCGAGGGATTCCGCGTTGTCCGCGGGCCGAACGACACGGGGGCGACATCGGACTGCATGCCGCTGATCGGCCCGAGAGCCTTCGGTACGCCATACCAGTTTCAGATCGTCCAGAACGCGGACACCATGGTGATCCTTTACGAGTATCCGGGCACGTTTCGCGTCATCCCGATCGACGGGCGCCCGCACCCGGTCGATCCCGACCCGTCCTGGCTGGGAGACTCCGTCGGCCGCTGGGAGGGCGACACGCTGATCGTGGATACGATCGGGTTCAACGAGGAGACCGAGATCGAGGAGTACCGGCACACCGACGCCCTGCACGTCGTGGAGCGGTTCAGCCGTCCCGAGTACGGCTACCTTCAGTACGAGGTCACGCTCGAAGACCCGAATGTCTTCGAGCGGCCGTTTACCCGGGCCCGCGACTTTGCGTTTCGTCCCGACCTGGTGAGGGTCGCCGAGTTCATATGCGAGAACAACCGCGACTACTCGTCCCTGTTCGGAGAACAGTAACGGGGTCCCGCCTCATGACGGATGGGTCCACAGCCGGTCAGCGATCCCACAAACACCGGATACCAAGGAGATTCCAATGACAAAAACAGCGGCAGCATGGACAGCGGCGATGGGGATGCTTGTCTCGGCGGGCTCACTGGCGGCGCACCATTCGCTGGTTCTGTTCGATACCTCGGCGCCGGTCTGGGTGAAGGGCACCGTCGTCCGTTTCGAGCGCATCAATCCCCACAGCAGGATTTACCTGGATCAGGAGATGGGTGACGGGCAGGTTCGGCGGTGGGCTGTGGATGGCGGCCCCGGACCGGACCGGCTCACCCGAACGGGAGTCGACAGCGACTTCCTCAAGGCCGGCGACATCATCGAAGCATGCGGCTTTACGCTGCAAGAAGAGGTTGCTGCCGAACGGGCGCTCCGGGAACCCGTCGACTCGAATCTCGATTCCTCCACTGTGAATCGATTCGAACGGTTCATGAACGGGCACCTGGTGGTGATGCCGGACGGGCGAAAACTGTTCTGGTCGGACTACGGGCACCTCGGACGGTGTCTCGACCCGAACGATCCGGAACCCCTGATTCGGTAGTTGCTCTCCTGAATCGACGTGTAAGAATCGAGACCGATTTCGGGTCGCCCCGGAGGTCTTTCATCAGCGATTCCCCCGAACCGTTCAATTGACCACCGGCGCCGACACGGGGGGCGTCAAATCCACGCACGGCTCCGGGTCGTAGCGCACGTTCGCTGCCATGAGCGTCTCTGAGCCGCGGTAGCTTTCGGTGAAATACACCGGATCTTCGGCCGTGTACTCGCGCGTCAACGTCATCGCGTCCGTGCCGAGCGAGAAGCGCTCGACGACGTGGAGCTCCGCGCTGTGCGGCGTCGTGCGCGTAAGCCTGCCGGGCAGAAAGCCGACCGTGTCGACGACGAGGACGTCGTCCTCCCAGTGGCCGATGGAGTGGCCGGCCCAGTTCGGCTCGATGTCGTTCTGGTGCGCAGTCATGTTCATGTGAACCGTGCGCTCGAGGCCGTGACGGCCATACTGGAACAAGACCGTATCGATGCGTTGCGTGATGCGGTTGACGGACTCGCCGCCCCAGTCGGAGATGATGCTGCCCTCTATGCATGAGCGTTCGGCGCGAGGGATCTCGGCGAGCGCCTGCATCACGGCCTGTCCCGCGGCCCTCAGGCCGACGACGCCCCGCGCGCGGGGACTCGCGAAGGGGTTGCGCCCTTGCTCGGCCTCGGGCGTACCACGCGCTCCCGGGATCTCACGTTGCCCTTCAGGCACGGCGCCCGGCTCGAACTCGCCAACTTGCGAGAGCGGCACCAGCGTTCCGTCGCGGCCTCTCGGATCCGTCATCACGCGTTGCTCCACCGCCCATTCGTCCGAGATATTCGGCTCGCCGTTCGCGAGGCGGGTGGGGCGCCTGTTCGTCGACGTCGCTGGGATGCGTTGGCCGTAGCGGTCCAGCGCCGTGCCGTCGGAGAACACTAGCGTGCTCGTGTAGCAGGCCAGCGGATCGGCGCGATCGGGCGAGCCCTGGATCGTGATCCGCATGCCGGGCGGGAACATCTCGGGCGTCCAGCCGGAGCGGCGAAGGGTCGTCGCCGACCGCATCTCGCAGCGGTGCTCGACGGTTTCGCCGTCCTCGCCCGTGACGTGCAAATACAGCCACGAGTGAGGATTGACGAGGTCGAGACGCGTGATGACACCCGTGAGCTCGATGTCCTCGTTCATTGCGAAGTTGCCGAAACCGTGATGGGCGCTGGCCGTGGCCGCCGCCATAACGCCCGCGCCCAGCAACGCTGCGATTCGTATCGTCATTTCACCCTCCCGGCGCTTGACGCCGATGGAATGATTCGTTCCCGTCCTGCTCCAAGACTTCCGGACGCGCGTTCCGACCGCTGGCCGGATCGACAACCGCTGCCGCTTCGTCGCGACCTCCCGCCCCACGGCCGGGGTCAATCGCCAGCGCAAGACCCTGGTGCGATAGTCCAAGCGGAAGCTCTATTTCGATGACTTCGCCTCGATCTCCGTTGCCAACTCGATGAATACCTTCGCGTAGTCTCCGTTGTCGAGTTGCGCCATCGCGAAGTGACCGCCACCGCGAAGACCCCGGTCCGGCAGATAGACGGCGGTCGCGTTCACGCCGGCCTGCCGCCACGCGTCAGCCTGGCACAGGAGCGTCTCCGGACTGCTTCCGAGCCCCATCTCGGAGCCGGCCAGAACGAGGGGCACGTCACTGAAGTTGACGAGTCGGCTCGGGTTCTCGCCCTGCATTGCGCAGCCGTCCCGATCGACCGCATCGAAATCTTCCGGCAAAGGCGGTTCGAGCGTCCAATTGGCGATCGGCGGGCCGCCGCCGGATCCGGCGGCCACCGGATTGCTGCCGGCGGCCTCGAACGCGATGATGCCGACCACGTTCTCCGAGTTGAGATCGGGCACACGGAACGTGCTGCCGCCGCCGGCCGAATGCGCGAAGAGTATCGCTGGGCCGATCTCGTCGAGCAGGGCCGAAACGCTCGCGGCCGCGAGCGCGTCGCCGCAGTATGGAGCAGTGGCCGAGCTTGCGGCCCAGCCGATGACCGCGTCGTTTGTCGGCGTCGGGGCGCCGCCGGGCCAGACCTCGGAATCGGAGGTCGCGAGCCGGGAGATGATCGCGGAATTCCCCACACCGACGGTTCCGTCCCCACACTGCGCGTTGCTCTGGGAGCGGCCGTGCCCGGGACGGTCGACGACGTAGACGTCCCAGCCGTCCGCAACGAAATAGTCCACCCAGCCGTCGCGCCCATCCGGAGTTTCGAGCCAGTCGGTACCCTGGCCGCCGCCGCCATGGATCATCACCACGGGATAATCGTGCTGCGGGTCAGCCGGCAGAACGTATTGGACGAACATCGCATTGAGTACGTTGAGTGAACCCCCATCCGCGGCTTCGGTGGTATACCCGATGAACCGCGCGCCAAGGTCGCGGAGCACGAGTTCACCGGCCTCGCCGCCGGCGAGCACCGAAGTCGCGCAGGCAGCGGCGCCGAGTACCGCGCCCATGAACGTGTGCAGAATTCTTCTACGCATTGAAGTGATCCTCCGGGAAGTCGCTCCCGAGCCGAACGGCAAGGCTGATACTCTCGGTAGGGAACCGGTATCGGGTGTGACGGGACCGATATCTCTGTTATATGCCACTAGTGCCGAATCTGGGAGCTGACCTCGTCCAACTCGGTTTCCGTGCAGCTTCCTTGCTCTGAAATGATCGTCGGGTTGTTGGAGAGCTGCAGAATCCGCGGATGCATGACCCACGGCCGAACGAGCACTTCCGGGTCATCGACTGTCACTTCGTAGAGCATCTCGTTCCCGGTCCTGGTGAACCTCTCCACGACCCGCATCTCGTCCGAGTGAAAGAAGCCGCCGCGCGCCAGCCAGGTCTCGTCAGTGAATCCGATGGAATCGAGGACCAGCGTGTCGCCTTCCCAACTGACGACCGGGCGCCCGAAGTACGAGTACGCGTATCGATCGTCTTCAGTGTGCTCGGTCTTGTCGAGCCGGATCATCCGAAACTCCGCATACCCGCCGCCGCCGTCGAGCCCGCCGCGGTAGAACATCGCGATGTCGTCGTCGCTGTGGAAAATCCGCGTCGGCGGTCCCTGCCGCGGGAGGCCGAGCGGGAGACAGGTCATGACCGGGTCGTCGCGGTTTGTCCACATGTCGAGCGCCTGGACCTTGTCCCAGTGTTCGGGTTTGTACAACGGCTTGTTCATATCGAGCCGCGATGACGCCATGAACGTGAAGTCCGCGCTCTGATTGGTCCACTCCATGCAATTGTCCTGGAACGGACCGCACCGCCGAAACATCCCGCCCGGGACACGTTCAGGACCGCCGCCGGCCGATTGCCAGGAGCCGGTCAAATCGGGCTTCCCGTTGGCGAGCCTCGGCGTTTCAGCCTCGGCCGCGGCCGGATCCCGCCCGCCGCCAAACTGCGCTTCCGCCGACGTGACGGCGAAACAAAAGAGCATCGCTACAATGGCCACGATCGGAACCTGAATGACTTGCCGTCTCTTCATCATGAGCCGAACTCCTGTCAGTTCCTTGCCGCCCGTACGCTCTCAGGAACCGGCACGACGACGTAAACCTGACCGATTTCGGTCACCACGGTCCGAAGGTCGCGGACGAGCGCGCCGTTTTGGCGCTCGACGATCGTGCCGGCGTACAGGGCTTCGATCCGGTGCAGGGGGTTGTTGAAGTCCTGGAAGCTACCGTAGACAAACTCCGTCGTGTCGGTCCCGTGTCTGACCACTACGCGTTCCGGCAGGAAGCCCTCGTTGAGCGTAGCCGTAGCCGTAGCCGCGGCAAGTCCGGGGATCGGAATCGTCAGCACGGGTCGATTTCCTTGCCATTCCAGGGTCGTTATCGGTTCCACTCCGGCCCCCGCCTGACGATCAAGCAGCGTGGCCGGGTTCTGGCCGAACGACTCCGAAACCGACATGCCCGCGGCGGCGGCGATGGCGGCCTTGGGCGCGCCATGCGGGCTGGCCCAGAGGCGGATCCAGCGCTCCTCGTGCGCCCCCGGCCGGGGCGTCGCCGCGCCCTCGCCCGGGACGATTTCCGCGCCTGGCACGTCCTCGTCCCAAGCGTACTCCCCGCTCATCGTTTCGATATTCGAGTAGGTCTCGCCGTTCGCGAGCGTGCACTGGATTTCGATCCGATATCCGGGGATGCGGTAGTTGGCGCTGATGCGATATCCCGAGTCTCCGAGTGCGCCGGGATCGGCGTCCGCGTAAGGCGTCAGCACGCAGGCCTGTCCGTCGACCTGAATCGTGCCCTCAGCCCGGTATTCGAGTGTCTGAACGAGCTCGGGCTCAGCCTGTCCCCGCAGCATCCCCATATGCCACGCCCAGTTGAACAGGACGGCCTTCAGGTCCCGGGCTCCGGGCTCGGGCGCGTAAAGTGAAGCCCCGCGTCCCCCGAACTGCGCGCTGGCTGACAGCGCTCTGCTCATCGCGACGACGAGAACCAGCACAGACATCGCGACAGATCGTCGAAAATACATCACAATCCCCTGCCTGCCGGCTTTCTCGGAGCCTGTGGTGAAACCCCGCGTCGCACCGAGACCGGTGAGGCGCCCGTCTGGCAAGGCGCGAGGAGGGAGGGCGACGGAGGCGTACTTCCTACTGCCGCACCAAGGTGCGCGATGACAGTACGTCGAGGACCCCGACCGCGCTTGATCCGGCGCGACCGGCGTGAGGAACACGCCTGAGAACGCGCCGCTACGCGCCCGGCGCGATCGGCGCCAGGAAAGCGCCTGAGAACGCGCCGTAGAACGCAGTCCAGACGGGATCGATCGCCGGTCGAATGCAGCAGGGGTTCCACCACAGGCTCCCAGGCCGTTAATCGATTTCGAGATCGATCTGGCGGTCGCTCAGCTCGAGACGCCTGATGAATCCCGCCGGGTTTCCGTTCCTCGCAGGAAGGGCCGTGATCCTGAGGAACTCGCCAGGCTTGACGGAGTCCCTGTCGATGCCGGCCCGGCCCAGAACCCGGGTCGAGGCGGTGGTCAGGATCCACTCGGTCGTCGTGCCATCCTCGTTCGGAACATCGAGAACGAGGTTCGCGTGCGGATTCCTGTAGTTCAGTTTCTGGAGTCGACCTTCGAGGACGATCTCCGTATTCAGGTCGTACACGCCCGCTACGGCATGATGTGCCTGCAGGTCGGTTCCAACGACCAGGAATCCGCCCAGTGCGACCAGGAATCCGCCCAATCCGACCCGCCGTATTGCCCGTCTGTTCATCGTTGTTGATCCCCCACTCGAGGCTGTTTCGGTCGATGCTATCAGTGATTCCGGAACAAAGCGATCAGTTCCTTGTTACTTCTTTTACACTCGCGTCGGGCGCTAATGACGGGTCCTGCCTCAGTTCTCGCCGGCGCCTCCCGGCCCACCTTCGTATCTCCCGGAGAGCCGTGTCAAGACCCGGCGCTGCACCCGGGAGCCCACTCGCGGCTCTCGATCGGAGGCACGGCGCTGCTCAGGTGCAGGCGCGCTCCAAGGTCTCCCGCCCGAGATCGAGTTCACGTACTGGCTACTGGCCGGTTGATATGTAAGAATCTGGTTCCATGGGCGACGTCTCATTGCGCACTCGATCACGCATCAGGGTTGGACTTGTCGTGTGTACATTGCTGGTAACGAGTACCGCTGTCACGCACCTGGAAGTTCGTGCGCAAGTACCCGTCGCAGGCAGTCCTCGAGAGCATCGCGCGGTCTTGGAGGCCTATTGCTTCACGTGCCATGCCACGGGCGTCGAACTGGGCGGCCTGGCGTTGGACAACCTCGACCTCCAGACCCCGGTCGCCAACGCCGAGATCTGGGAAGAGGTCGTGCGCAAGTTTCGCGGACGCCTGATGCCGCCTCCCGGAAATCCCCAGCCCCCGCAAGAAGATATCGATTCCTTCGTGAGCTGGATGGAGAGCACCCTGGACCGGGACGCCGCGGGCCCCAAGGCCGGCTACGTGCCGCTCCAGCGCCTGAATCGAACCGAGTACGCCGCCTCGGTGAAGGCCCTGGTCGGCGTCGACGTGAACGCTGGCGACGTGCTCCCGCAGGACATCCAGTTGGAAGGGTTTGACAACATCGCGGCCGTGCTCGGCATATCGCCCGCGTTCCTGGACCAGTACTTCACGGCCGCCCGGCATGTCGCGAGGCTCGCTATCGGCAGTCCCACGCTGGCCAACGTGAGATACGGCGTCGCCGAGCACCAGGCCAACGGCCTGCCGCTCCCGCCGGGGTCACGCGGCGGCGTGCGGTTCCGGCACGACTTTCCCGCCGACGGCGAGTACCGCATCAACATCCTCAGCCTGGGTCTCGGTCTGTACAACAGCACTCTCGAGAACCGACGCACGCTCGTCATCGCGATCGACGGCGAAATCGTGTTTCGGGAAACGGTCGGCGGCCCGGAGGACCGGGCACTGGCGGATCGCGAGGGCCCCGCGGGGCATGCGGAAATCATGTCGCGCTTTTCCGGGATTCCCGTCGATGTGGATGCCGGTGTCCGCGATGTGGTCGTGACCTTCATCGGGCGGTCTCTCGTGGAATCCGACGAGAACATCGCTGCCGGATTCGCGGGCATCGGAAACCTGGGCTTCGGATCCGGTACCGGACGCATGCCGCGGCTCGGCGACGGTATCGAGATCGTCGGGCCGTACAACCCGACAGGGATTTCCGAGACGCCCAGCCGCGCCTTGATTTTCGTCTGCGATCCCGCGACCGACGGCGATGCCGCGTGCGCGCGGACGATCACCGAGAACCTGGCGCGCCGGGCTTTCCGCCGTTTGGTCACCGCGGAAGAGGTGGATCGCCTCATGTCCTTCTATGAATTCGGGCGGGAAGGCGGCGCAAGCTTCGATTTCGGGATCGAGCAGGTGGTGACGGCGGTGCTGGCCAGTCCCGAGTTCCTCTATCGCTCGCTTCGCGGCGCCCGGCCCGCCGCAGACGCCATCACCGCCGAGGTTCGGCTCACGGATCTGGAATTGGCTTCGCGTCTTTCCTTTTTCCTTTGGAATACGGGACCCGACGACGCGTTGCTGGCGCTCGCCGAGACGGGCGGGTTGTCCCAACCCGGTGCCCTCGACGCGCAGGTGGCCCGCATGATGGCCGATCCCAAGGCCTCGAGCCTGGTGACGAGCTTCGCCATGAAGTGGCTGGACATCGGAGATCTCGACGCCGTCATACCCGACCCCATGCTGTTTCCGGAATTCGACGATCAACTGCGGCGCGGCTTTTCGACGGAGGCCGAGGCTTTCCTGACGAGCATTCTGCTGGAAGATCGGAGCGTCGTGGATCTGCTGACGGCCGACCATACCTTCGTCAACGCACGGTTGGCGCGCCACTACGGCATTTCCGGAGTTCGCGGCGCCCAATTCCGCAAGGTCGTGCTGAGCGGGCAGGAGAGACGCGGGCTCCTGGGCAAGGGCGCGATGCTGCTGAAGACTTCCTACGGCGACCGCACGTCGCCCGTGCTCCGGGGCGCGTGGGTGCTCGACAAACTGATGGGCACGCCTCCGGCGCCGCCCCCGCCGAACGTCACGACCAACCTCGCCGAGGAGCCGGGCGAGACGCCGAAGACGATCCGGGCGCGGCTCGAGCAACACCGCGAACAACGGGCCTGCCTCCAGTGCCACGGCGTGATCGATCCGCCGGGGCTGCCTCTGGAGAATTTCGACGCGATCGGGCGGTGGCGAACCACGGACCGCCGGGCGGACAATGCCGTCATCGACGCCAGCGCCGTATTGCCGAACGGCGTCGCCGTCGACGGTCCGGTGGAGCTCCGGGACCACCTGGCCGCCCGTCCGGAGATGTTCGTGCGGGCCCTGACCGAAAAACTGTTGATGTACGCCGTCAACCGGGAGTTGGAGTATTTCGACATGCCGCTGGTGCGCGCCGCCGTTCGCGCCGCCGCGACGGACGATTACACGTTTTCTTCGATTGTTCGGGGCATCGTCCACACCGATGCGTTTCGCATGCAGGGTGCGCCTCCGGAAACTTCTTCGACCGACAGCGGAAACGTAACCGCGGCGCTCGACTGACGCGTGACGCGCCGGAGGTCGTTCAGGAGATCACATGTTCATCACCAGGAAACATCTCTCGCGAAGAACAGTGCTGAAGGGGGCCGGCGTGAGCATGGCCCTGCCGTTGCTGGACGCCATGGTGCCCGCGGCGACGGCGCTGGGCCAAACCGCCGCGGCCCCGAAGATGCGCACGGGTTTCTTCTATATTCCGCACGGCGCGATCATGCACAACACCGCGCATGGGCCGGCCATGGACCGTTGGACGCCGAGGGGTGCGGGCGCCGACTTCCAGCTCAGTCCGATTCTCTCTTCCCTCGAGCCGTACAAGGACTACGTGACCTCGTGCGCCAATCTCGAGAACGCGGCCAGCGCGGGCTCGGTTCACACGATCAATCCCGCGACGTGGCTCAGCGCCACGCGGCCGGACGGAACCGGCGCCAACCCCAGCATGGCACCGACGCTCGATCAGATCATCGCGCAGGAGATCGGACAGGAAACGCCGCTGCCGTCGTTGGAAGTCGCCTCGGAGACGACCGTCCAAAGCGCCGCGGGCGGCGGGGGCTCCTACACGACCCTGTCGTTCCGCGATGAGAAATCCCCGCTGCCGATGGAGTACAACCCGCGGAAGATATTCCTGCAGTTGTTCGGCGAAGGCGACACGCCCGAGGAGCGCGACTTCATCAGCCGCCAGAGGCGCAGCATCCTCGACCTCGTCTCCGAGCGCGCGCGGAGGCTCCAGACGGAGCTTGGAAACGAAGACCGCGCCGTTCTCGACAGCTACCTGGAGACGGTCCGCGAACTCGAACGGCGGGCGGAACGGGCCGGGGAAACGGATCTTTCCGGTCTGAACGTTCCCAACGCCCCGATGGGGGAGCTTGACGACTTCGCCGAGCAGGTGACGTTGATGTTCGATTTGATCGCGCTGGCTTTCCAGGCCGATCTGACCCGCGTGGTTTCCTACATCATGGTCGCGGAGGGCACGAACCGGACCTACAACCATATCGGCGTTCCGGACGCCTTCCATCCCGTCTCCCATCACGCCAACGATCTGGAACGCCTCGAGAAGCTGGTCCGGATCCAGACCTGGCACGTGGAGAAGTTCACGGAATTCGTCGCCAAGATGGCCGCCACTCCCGATGGAGACGGCACGCTGCTCGACCACTCGATCTTCCTGTACGGATCGAACATGTCGAACAGCGACCTGCACGACAACTACCCGGTTCCGAACATCGTCGTCGGCGGGGGCAACGGACGGGTGAAGCGCGGCGGCCAGCACATCGTGCTGCCCGAGCGCACGCCCATCGCGAATCTGCACCTGACCCTGCTCGAGAAGGTGGGCATCGAGCGCGGCGCGTTCGCCGACAGCACCGGCGTCATCCCGGGGGTCTAGGAGCCTCTGGTGAAACCCCTGCTGCATTCGACCGGCGATCGATCCTGTCTGGACTGCGTTGCTCGTCGGTCACATATCGGGAATATGTTCCTCCTCGCGCCTTGCCAGACGGGCGCCTCAACGGTCTCGGTACGACGCGGAGTTCCACCAAAGGCTCCTGGCTTGATCGATCGAAGGCGATTCCTGAAGGGCGTGGCGGGAGCGTTGGCCCTCGGCGGTGCACGCCGGGTTCGGGCGGAACAATCCGCGCCCGGCGGCGTTCGCTCGCTCACCGACAGGCTGGCAGTGGTGGATGGGGGAGGCTGTAACCTTGTGGCGTTGTCGGCCGACGATGGCCTCGTAATCGTCGACAGCGGCCCTGCCCGATCGGCGGTCGAGGTCACGGCCTCACTCGGCAGCGTGGCGCCGGGTGCGCAGGTTCGGACGCTCTTCAACACGCACTATCACGCCGATCAGACCGGCAACAACGAGATGTTCGCGGCCACCGGCGCCCGAATCGTCGCCCACGAACGCACGCGTCAGTGGATGTCCGCCAACTACTGGGTTCCAGCCGAAGACCGTCATGAGGCGGCGCGTCCCCGGGGCGCGCGTCCCGCAGAGACGTTCCAGACCGCGGGATCCCTCGAAACCGGGGTCGAAGAGATCGACTACGGCCATCTGCCGTTGGCGCACACGAGCGGCGATATCTACGTCTTCTTCAAGACGTCCAACGTCGTGGCGGTCGGCGACGTCGCCTCTCCGTTCCGCGATCCCCAACTCGATTACTTCACCGGCGCCTGGATCGGTGGACGCGTGGACGCAATGGACATCGTCCTCGGCCTCGGCAACGCGCGGACACGGATCGTACCGGCCTACGGGCCGGTCATGACGCGAGCCGAATTCGCTTCGGAGCGCGACATGATGGAAGAAGTCCGGGCGCGTCTTTTCTCCGAGGTCCGCGAAGGCAAGGGTCCCGAGGACATGTTGGAGAGCGGCCTGCTGGAGGGACTGCCTCGAACCTGGAACGATCCGTACAAATTCCTCTACGACGCGGCCAAGGGGCTGTGGGCGCACCACAACAAACTGGATCGCAATGTCGTTTAGTAAACAGTTTAAGCGCTCCGGCCTCGCCCTCCTCGTGATGCTGGCGTCCCTGCCTCTCCGGGCACAGGATCCCGGTGCGTTGCTCGCCGACCTGATCGAGGCCGGCGACCGCGAAGCCGTCCTCGAGCGCATTCAGGACGGCGAGGACGTGAACGCGGCCCAACCGGACGGGACGCGCCCGATCCATTGGGCCGTCTACCGGGTGGACCATGAACTGGTCGAGGCGCTGATCGTCCGGGACGCGGATCCGAACGTCCGGAACGAGTTCGGATCCACGCCCATCGCCCTGGCCGCCGAGTTGGGCGATCGGCTATTGGTCGAGATGCTGCTCGAAGCGGGCGCGGAACTGGAGGGCCGCAATCCCGATGGGCAGACGGCGCTGATGTTGGCGATCAAGACGGGCGAAATGGCGGTGGTGTCCATGCTGATCGAGGCCGGCGCCGACGTCAACGCGAGCGAGCGCTTTCGCAACCAAACGCCGCTGATGTGGGCCGCCGCAGCGTTCGAGAACGCGGGAGAGATGGTGCGGATGCTTCTCGCCGAAGGCGCCGACGTCACGCCCCGGGCGATCTATACGGACTGGCCCAACCAGATTACCGCGGAGCCCCGAGCCCAATACCGTCCGGTCGGGGGATTGACGGCGTTGCTGTATGCGTCGCGCGGCGGCTGCCACGACTGTGTCGATGCGCTGGTCCAGGCCGGCGCCGATGCGAACAGACCGACGCCCGAGGGCGTGACCGCGCTGATGTTGGCTCTCGACAACGACCATAACGACGTCGCGCGGCTCTTGTTGGATCGCGGCGCCGATCCCGAGTTGTGGGACTGGTGGGGTCGCACGGCGCTCTATATCGCCGTCGATCGACGGGCCTGTATGCTCGGAAACGGCGGCAACTGTGAATCGATCCGTGGGCGGGTTGAAGTGGCCACCGATTCGAACATGGAGATCATCCACGCCTTGCTCGCCGCCGGTGTCGATCCGGCGCCGCAGCTCAATGCTCACCGGCCGAGCCGTAGCGGCAACAGCGGGCGGTTCATCGATCCCCTGATGGGAACGGGCGCCACGCCTTTGCTGCGCGCCGCCATGGCCGCCGATGCGGAGGTTGTGCGGGCGCTCCTGGCGGCGGGAGCGAACCCGAACATCAACGCCATGGGCCTGACGCCGTTCCTGGTCGCGGCCGGAGTCGGCCCGGGCCACATCGGGGGAACAGGTCTGGCCGCCGAGTACAGCGCCGGCGGCCCGGTCAATATGGAGCTCATGGACCTGCTGCTTCAAAATGGCGCTAACGTGAACGACCGGGTCACGGGCACGCTGACGTATTCGATGCGCATCTCCCGCGCGCCGTCCGCGAACGAAGGCCGGACGGCCCTGCACCTCGCGGCCGAAAACGGGAGGCTGGATCTGGTACGGTATCTCCTTGCCGAAGGCGCCGACCCGGAGATCCCGGACGCCGGCGGCCTAACCGCGATCGACCTGGTGAGTCGTGCAGCGGTGCCGCAACCGGGCGATCAGTCCGCCGCCGCCGAGATTCGCGGCCTCCTGGCGGGGGCGGCCGCCGCACGATAGCCAAATTCACGGAGATCCCAATGATCATGCGCTGAACGGCTTGGCTCTTGGCGTTCGGTTTGTCCGCGGGGCCGGTTCTCGGACAGCAGGGGCATCCGCTGTCCGGCTCTTGGCACGGTGAGTGGAATGCCCCGGGGCGGCCCGTACCCCATGGATCTGACCGAGATCATGGATTGGGACGGGACCGCAGTGACGGGCTTGGTCAACCCGGTGACGAATCGCGCTCCGTTTCAAAACGCGGTGCTGGGTTCCGGCGGCTGGAGCGTCCGCTTCGAGGTGGACGTGAACGACCCGTCGGGACGGAACGTCCATTGCATTGCGGACGGGCGGTTGGGTTGGACAGGCTTCGGATCCGACGTTCGGACGCTGGCCGGCGCGTGGAACTGCGAGGGCGTGGGAGATGGGCGCGCCGGCCGTGATCCAACGACGCGGGTGGCGCCGGCCTGTTCTACTGCTTCGCGGCGGATTGAGTTCGGGCATGGCACCGGGTTTCGACCTTGGCATGTGGACGTGTCCTCGCGTCCGGGTCGAAGCCCGGCCGCGCCGCACCGGATGATTTCCATGGCCGTTGCTCGAACGTCTTTTGTTGATCCGGGTGCTGCACTCGTGTCACACTCTGTTCGCGGAGCCTGTCATGCCCACACACAAGAAGCGCATCCATATCACGGTTGACGACGCAACGTATGCGGCGTTGGGCCGATTGTCGGCGGCGCGAGGGCAATCCGTGGCCGGCGTGGGGTTGAGTCTGATCGAACAAGCCCTGGAATTCCAGGAAGACCTCCATTTTTCACGGATCGCCGACGAGCGTTTGAAGTCGAGGGAGAAGCGGATCGCGCATGACAAGGCTTGGCCTTGACATACCGCGTCCAGTACCTCGAGAGCGTCGTGACGGCCGACATCCCGCGCCTGTCCAAGACAGCGCAACGACGAATTCAGCGTGCGGTCGAGACGAAGCTCGCCCATCATCCGATGGAATTCGGAAAACCTCTCCGCTACAGCCTCAAAGGCGCCCGTAGCCTTCGAGTCGGCGACTATCGAGTCATCTTCACGATCGAACCCGACAACGTGGTCCTGATCGTCAAGATCGGACATCGCGGCGACGTCTACGAACAGTAGCGGGCGAGTCGGATCGGTCCATAGACCTTGACTTCGGTTCGAGCATGGAACGAGAATCGACCGAACCGATCAGGGCCCGCCGCATGAAACTCTCTCGAATGGCGCTATTGGCCACGTTGGCCGTGGCCCTCCCGGCCGCGGCCCATCACGGTCGGATCGGGCTGTTCTCCGACGAAAACAATCCTCAAGAACGTTCTCGGACCTTCTTGACGGCTGCTTGAACGTCCGAGCGCTTCATTCCAGCGATTCGCGCCTGCTTCCGCGTGCGCGACGAGATCGTCGAATTCACGCATCGACGGCGGGGCGATTCGTTTCAGAATCACGACATCGTTGTCCCCCACGACGACGAACCGTTCTCCGGGTTCAAACCCCAACCGCGACCGGACGTTTTCGGGAATGACGACCTGACCCTTGGATGACATTTTGGTTGTTTCGAGTTTGGACATGTTCGTTGCTGTCTTACCGGTAAGATCAAAGCGGGCGGAACGACGCGGGGCAACGCCCAATCAAACCCGGATCTCACCGCCACCCTCACGGGTCTTTCGACTTTGGAAGACTCGGTACTTCGCGTATCCTCTTCGGATCGAGGTCGTTTCAGTTCGCTGCGGCCTGACGAGTGGCAACAATCAAGGAGAAGAGATCCCATGACTTCAACGATGACACGGTCGGTACTCGCCTTGTCGCTAGGGTTCGCAATGAGCGGCGTCGTTCTGGCGCAGGAGGGGTCGGCGCCCAACATGAGTTTCTTTATCACCAGCGCGGGTCCGGGTGACGGCGGCAATCTCGGCGGCTTGAGCGGGGCCGACGCGCATTGCCAGTCGTTGGCGGCGGCGGTCGGCGGCGGCGACAAGACCTGGCGCGCCTACCTGAGTGCGGCCGGCGAAAACGGCGGTCCGGATATCCACGCGCGCGACCGGGTCGGCGGCGGGCCCTGGTACAACTACAACGGCCTGCAAGTCGCCGCAAGCGTGGACGATCTGCATAGCGACAACAACCAACTTACCAAAGAGAACACGCTGACGGAACAAGGCGCGATAATCAACGGCGTCGGCGACCAACCCAACATGCATGACGTCATGACCGGGTCCCTGGCCGACGGGCGCCTGGCGCCCGCCGTCCAGACTCCGCCGGCGCGCAGCCAACCCGAAGGCTCGCCCGACCGCATGCCGGTCAACATGACCTGTGACAACTGGACCTCGAGCACGACCGACTACAACTGGTTCACCAAGGTCGGTCACCACGATCGCATGGGCGGAGGGGTGGCCGCGACGTCATGGAATTCGTCGCACGAATCGCACGGTTGTTCGCAAGAGCAACTGACGCGCAGCGGAGGCGCCGGACTGTTCTACTGCTACGCGGCGGACTGATGCTCCAGTCCCTTTTCTCCCTTCCTCTCTCCGGGCGTAATCTCCAAAAGGGGATAGATAGACCGGAGGGGGGTCCGGGGGGAGCGGTTCCCTCCGGCATCGCTTCCATTTAGATTCGCTTGGGCATTCCGGTCTTCGGAATGCATTCGGGAGCAGGGAAGTACGTTACGATGTGAGGGTCGAATTCCCAAACCGCGCGAATTTTTTGGCCGAATCAAAGGGGTTACAGCATGAAATTCATACTCGCTCTATACGTTGGATTTGTTGTCGTTTCCTGCGGACCGGACGCGTCTGAGCGTCCGTCTATCGATCAAGAATTGGAATGTGAGAGTCGCTCGGACGCGTTGCGGGCAGCCTCTTCTGAAGCACTTATCGCCGAGGCGGAATGCCAATCGGCGCGGGCGGACGCGGCTGGGCGAGCCGGGGATTGGCAGCAGGCGAGCTTGCTTTGGTCGAGGGTGCTTCGATTGGAGGAAGAGGCGGCACAGGCGGCCAAGGAAGAGGCAGCGGGCAGTTTGGAGGCAATCGAGGGTCAGGCCGAGTTGCTTTCTGATCGTGGATCGGCTTCGAGTCTGTTGGTAGCACGTTCGCTTGAAGATCAGGCGGCGGCGGTCCGAGTTGCGGCTGGCCTTCCGCTTGATCCAGACGTGGCAGCTAGATTGGAAGCGGACGCGGCGCTTGAGGCTAAGTTTCGAGCGGACGCGGCGGCGGCGAATATATTATCGGCAGAGTTATTTGGTAGTCATGCGGAGGCGCTTATCGCTGAGGCATTGTTGCTTATCGCTGAGGCGGAGTCAGTTACCGGTGAGGCGCAGGCGCTTTTATTGGCTGAGGCGGAATTGCTCATCGATGAGGCGGAAGCGAGCATGGCTGAGGCGGCGGCGTTCGTTCAATGATAAAGTTCGCCCGCACTTTAAGGGACCCTGCCTGAGTCCGCGTCAAACGCCTCGGGGACCGACGGGTGGGCTCAGCGGGTTCAGACCTCGACAGACCCAATCCAGACCAAACCTTATAGTTTAGACCTCTTGTTTTCCCCCATAGTGATAGTTGTTCCCTATGACACTTTCATTCGGGGACCCGAAACCCTCCCATAGCGCCGGTGAGGGGGTGCATCTGTCATTCGGGATGGACAAGCGGCGTCGTACATGCGGCGATTGCGCGTATTTCGTCCAAATGCCTTCCGATTCCGGCAACCAGAAATCCCGGTGGGACACATGCGACCTGGCGGCGCACTTGACCGGAATCCGCAAGCGGTGGACCGGCTCATGGCTCGACTGTGGCAAGTTCAAGGAATCTCAGGCCGCATACCTGGACAGAACCAATGCCACTGACCGGCGAAGCTAAGCGCGAGGCCAGCCGGAGGGCAGGCAGGAAGCGTACGGCGCGGCGACGTGCGGAGCGATTGCGTGGGCTCGTGGAATCCGCGTCAGAGTCCGAAGGCGGCGTTCCGTCGCTCCCAATCCTGGGCCGTATCATCCCGACACCTGAATGGCCGTCCGACCCAGCTACAGCGGTGGCCGATTGGGCGGAGTCCCAACTCGTGGTCCCGGCTGGCCGACTTCAAGGCAAGCCGTTCGATATCCCTCCCTGGTAACGCGATTTCCTGGGCGATATGTTCGCGCCGGGCTCGAAGGAATCCTGGCTTACCTGCGCTCGCAAGAACGGCAAATCCGGTCTGATTGCGGCGGTGATCCTCGCGTGTATCGCTCCCGATGGGCCGCTGCGGCGCGAGAATTGGCGCGGCATCGTGGTCAGTATGACGGGTCTTCTCGCCGGCGAATTACGCCGGCAAGTCGAGGAAATTGTCGCGGCGTCCGATATCGCCGGCGTCGAGGTCCGTAGATCGCCCGCGCCTGGACGGCTGATTGGCGTGGGCGGATCGGTCGATATCCTCGCGGCGGACAAGGCGAGCGGCCATGCGGCGCGCGCGGACCTGGCGATTATCGACGAGGCCGGGCTACTGCCAGAGTCCCGGCGCGGACTGTGGGACGCCGTGAAATCGTGCGTCTCGGGCCGGGACGGCGTTCTTTGCGGGATATCCGTCCTGGGCGATGGGCCGATGTTCCGGGAGTCTCTGGACCGTCATGCGGAACCCGGAGTGCATGGGCGGCGGTACGAGGCTCCGGCGGATTGCGCGCTCGACGATCCGAAGGCATGGGCGGCGGCGAATCCGGGACTGGCGTCCGGGATCAAGAGTCCCGACTACATGGCGCACGCGGCGCGGGAAGCGATCACGAACCCGGCTGCCTCCGCGGGCTTCCGGTCGCTCGATCTGAATCAACCGATGAAACCGTCGATTGAACTGGTCTGCGATCCCGGAATATGGGCTCGCGTGGAAGTCGAATCGAATGAACAGTTACCACCAAGACAGGACCGCGCCTGCTTGGGGGTCGATTCGGGCGGATCGGCCAGTCTGACGGCGGCTTCCGCGCTATGGGAATCGGGCCGTCTCGATCTATGGGTGGCGATGTCCGAGCAGCCGGACCCACTGACGCGGGGGCGCAGGGATGGCGTAGGGGATGCCTATGTTCGGGCCATCGATGGCGGATGGGTCACCGTGACCGGTCATGCGCAGGTAGACGTAAAGGCGTTCCTGGGTGACGTTCTGGCCGATCTACCGCCGGACACGCCGATGGGATGCGACCGATACCGGAAGGCCGAAATGATCGACCTGCTACACGCGCTCGAACGGCGTCCACCTACGCGGGACAGGGTTGCGGTGTTGGACCGGTCTCGACGTGCGTTCGAGTCCGGGTCGAAGACCTGTCCCGCCGAGCCGACCGCGCGCCGCGGCATGAGTTTTCATCGACCGGCCAGCCGCTACGGCATGATCGTCTCCGAAGTTGGCGTGCCGGCAACGGCCCCCGGCGCGGCGAGAAGCGGCATCGCTCTGACCAACACGTCGGAAACCGCGAGAGAGGTTTCCCTCGAACTGACCGCATTGGACGGGACATCGACGGGAGTGGCAGCGTCCCTCGACATCCCCGCATCGGGCCAAGTCGCCCGGTTGATCGACGAAATATTTCCCGAATTGACGCCGCCATTCTCGGGGATTCTGAGGATTGCATCCACACGCCGCACTCCGGGCCAGACAATGTCCGGATTACTCGTGTTCACGGAGCAGGACGGCTGAGCGCTGTAATTGGGCGTGTCGCCGGCTTCGGCTCAAACGATTCCCTGATATTCGTTCAACCGGTACACCTCGTTCAGGGTGAGAGCCGAGTGCCGTCCTCGAGAACAACCGACCTCAGCAGCATGGTACCCTCGCGATGGCCGGGCCAGCCCGTTACGGTGATGGAATCGCCCACCGCAAACCGCTCGGTCTCGAAGCCGGCGCGCCTCATGGTATTGATCGCGCCCATCTCGACCAGCCATTCGAGGGTTTGGCCGTCCTCGGTCGTGACGTCGACTCGAAAGCGCGAATGAGGGTTTATCCACACCACCTCGGTGAGCACGCCCTCGATCGTGACCTCACGGGACGAATCGAAGTTGACGGGTACTGAATGGTGCGCTGCCATGGGCGCGCCGAGTGCCAGAAGGCCGAACATGGCCGGGGCAAAACTCCAATTCATATCAATCACCTGTTCGGCGCAATGATCGCCGCGTCCTCGGGATTGCAACCATAATCCAACAGTTCGAACTGCGATCGCGGATACGTGATCGTGACAACGAGTGGCTGTCGGTACATAGCCGGATCCACATGAGTGATCTCGATTGTCAGCAGATCTCCCGAGCGTGTGAGCCGCTCGACGGTTCGCATCGTTCTGCTCTGCGGCAAACCCGCCCACTGCTGCATAGTGGACACGTAGCCCGGTGCGACATCGATCGTGTCGATGACCAGGGTGTCGCCGTCATACCAGGCCATGAAGCGTCCAAGAGCCGGTTGTCCTTCAACATGCGCACGCGGCGGATTTGCGGCGGCAGGATCGACAATCGGAATTCTTCGATCGAGGTCCATCCACTCGTGGCGGAGACGAACCTGATCTTCACCCTGCGTGATTTCAACCAACACGTTGGGATTCAGCCAGACACGCGTCCAACTGGAGGCGATGCAATGCAACGCAGGGTCATCCGTGTTGAAATCGTAGGCATCGAACTGGCGTTGCCCTTCCTCGGTGAGGTCCCACTCGCCAAAGTCGACCGTACCTCCGTTCCGTATCCAGCCGCCGGCCAGGTCCGGTTGTTGAGCAAGGACGGGCGTCAAGGCGCAAGCTACCAACCCCGACACAAGCAGAAGGTCTCGTATGCGGTTGTACATCGTGCTACCCCAGGAAGACTGTCGGTCGAATCGGGTTCAGCCTACGAGCCGGAGACTGCGTCTGTCAAGTTGTTCGATTCAAGGCAAGAACCGGCGGCCGGTGGCACGGGCCACTCGGGCCTCCGCCTGGACTCGGGGCGGCGCCTGCGGCCGTCGCGCGATTAAATCGGCGCTCCGGCCAGCACGGTGCCGGACGGGAACAGCCTCTGGCGTCCCGTCAGCGTGTTGTTGTAATTGTCGAGATACTCGAACGAGCCCTCGCGCAGCTCAAGCAGCGCCACATCGGCAGGCGCGCCGACATTGAGCGTACCGCGGTCGTTGAACACCGGAAACACTCGAGAAGGATTGACCGTCGCGCATGCGACTACATCGTCCACCGACATGCCCAGCCCCAGGAACTTCGAGATGCAGTTGGGGAAGTCGACGACACTGGTGGTCCTGCTGTTGACGTTCCAGTCGGTGGAGAACGTGTCGGGCCAAAAGCCCGCCTGCATCACCTGTTCGATAATGTCCCAGCGCATATGGCCGGTCGTGCCGTTACCGACATCGAACCAGACCCCGCGGCGCCTTGCGGCCATGACCTCCGGCAGAATGCGGCCGTCGCCGTCGACGATGCTGTTGGGCGGCGGTGCGAACATATGGGTGACGATATCGCCTCGATCGAGCCGGTCCATGATTTCGGAGATCGCGGAAGACGATTGCCCCATATGGATCATGACGGGCAGGTTGAACGAGGAGGCCACCTCCTTCGCCCGCCGGAGCACCTCCAGATCGTCCGGCGAGACATTGCGTGTCAACCGTGCCTTGACGCCGACGATGAAGTCGCGGTTGGCGGCAATCGCCTCTTGCGCCGCGGCGACATCGGCGAGATCGATGTCCATCGTATCGCCTTCGGGCAAGATGCCGGCCCGCCCGATATTGATCAGAACACGGCCTGGTTGCGGCGCCGACGCGGCGTTGGCAATCGTTTGGGCGATGCCGTCGGCCCCTTGCGATCCGCCATCGATGAACGCCGTCACGCCATCGGCCAGGCACATCGCCGGGCCTTCCGGGGTGCGGGCGGCATGGGTATGAATGTCGATCAAGCCCGGCACGACGAGCTTGCCGCTCGCATCGATGGTTTCGGTTGCGTCCGCAACGATACCGGTCTCGACCGCCGCGATTCGCCCTCCGGAGATCGCCACGTCACGAACCGCGTTGAGCCTGAGGGACGGATCGACGACTCGCCCGCCCTTGATGATCAGGTCGTAGGTCTGGGCGAACAACTTCGGGGCGTTACCGAGCATTGCGGCGCCTGCCGCGGCAACCCTGACAAAGCTGCGGCGTGTCATCGTCATGGTCGAAAGCCTCCTGCCGAGGCCGGTTCAAAGCCGATTGGTTCCCGGCCCGCGATCATGCGGTCGAGTATAGCAGCCAGTGGACAAGCGCCTAAGGGTTCCGCCACTGGATGCCTGGATGGACGAGCGACCCGCATCCGATCCCGGCTCGAGAGGTTCCGGTTTCCGCACCCCAGTCCATGTCGGGCAGTAATAGCCTGACCTATTTCTCGGCCGTCGCGCGCTGAGGATTGATCCAGAGATATAGCAAACCGACGCCCAACAACAACGCAGCGGCAATTGCCGGGGCCCGCAAATCGCCAGCCGCGACGCGGGCAACGAACATCACGAGACAGACCAGGGCGCCGAGCGCGGGAACCGCAAGGGGTAACTCGAACGCCCCCAGGGGCTCGTCTGGCCGCAGCTTCAGGATGACGAGTGCGCTGTTCACTACCGAAAACACCAACAGCAGCAACAACACCGTGGCCGAGGCCAATTGTGAGATGTCGCCCGACAGAATCAGGATCGCGATCAACACGAAGATCAGCCCAATGGCGACATAGGGCGTGCGCCGCACCGGATGGACGATGGAGAGCGCGCGGGGAAGATGCTTGTCGCGGGACATGCCGAACAAGAGGCGCGAAGCGGTGACGTAATTGATCAGCCCGGTATTGGCCACCGCGAAAATGGTGACAGCGATGAACACCCATGACGGAACCCAGGGCGCGGCGCGCGTCACGACCTCGGCAAGCGGCGCATTGGCTTCTGCCAATTCCTGCCACGGCACCACCGAGACGGCCGTGATCGCCACGCACATGTAGATGACGACGGTCAGTATCAGCGCCATCACCAGACCGTATGGCAAGTCGCGCCTTGGATTCTTCAACTCCTCGGCAACGTTGATTGAATCCTCGAAGCCGAGAAAGGCGTAGAAGGTGAGCACGACGCCCTGCACCAACAGCACCAGGGGAAGGCCAGCTTCGGTTTCGGCGCCAACCGGGAATTCCAATAAATTCGCCGAACCCCAGAAGCGCACGCCGACCGCGATCACGAGCAGCAATCCCCCTGCCTCCACCAGCGTACAGGCCACGTTGACCCACATCGACTCGCGGATGCCGCGGTAGACGATGGCGCCCACGATCGCCAGATACGTGAACGCCAACATGCCGGTGGGCAACCCTTCGAGACCCGGCAGTGCTTGCAGATTCTCGCCCACCACCCGGGCGCCCGCGGCAATCGAGGTGAAGCCCGAGCAGGCTACCGTGAGCCCGACGACATGGGTGAGCAGATTGCGGCCATACGCGCGATGCGTGATGTAGGCGGCGCCACCCGCGCGCGGATAGCGCGAGCCGAGAGAGGCATAGGACAACCCCGTCAGCCCCGCCGCCACCAGCGAAAGCAAGAAGGCAAGCCAGATCGCCGAACCCATCTCGGCGGCCACTTGTCCGATCAGGCCATAAATACCGGCGCCCAGCATGCCGCCGGTCGCGTAGAGTGTCATCTGCCACAGGGTGACGCTGCGCCGGAGCGTCGGTTCTCCAGTGCCGGGCGTTGCGGATTGTCCGCTGGTTGTTTCTTCCATGGTTTCGCGGATTATACACGTCCGCCGGATCGATGGCGGGTATCGACTTCATTGCGCCGCCTCGCATATCGTCCGATGGCATTCGCAAAGCGGCCCCGCGTTCTGCCACGGGCTGACGCGGATCGAAACATTCATTCTAGGGTATAGTTCTTGACTCAAACTGGAGGCGATGCGATGGGCGTCAAGGCAATTCCCGATGGACCGAGGATCATTCCCTACCTGCTGTACCGGGACGTGGGGACCGCGATCGACTGGTTGGCGGCGGCATTCGGTCTGTCCGAGTTCGATGAACGCTTTGTGGGTCCCGACGGCAGCGTCCAACATGGAGCGATGACACTCGGAGACGGGACGATCATGATGGGGTGCCCGGGCGCGGATTACAAGAATCCCGAAACGTTGGGGCATGTGACACAACATCTCCTCCTCTATGTCGAAGATGTCGATGCGCACTTCGGGCGGGCGCAAGCGGCCGGGGCCAGGATCCTCCAGGAACCCGCGGACCAGTTCTACGGCGACCGGAGGTACGGCGCCCAGGACCCGGAAGGCCATCAGTGGTATTTCGCCCAGCACGTTCGGGACGTGGCACCCGAGGACATGAAACCGTCGGAGTGATATCGATCCCGATCCGGATGGAATCGGTGCCACTTTCGTCACGTCGAGGAATTCGTCATGCGGAAACATTTGGGCGTCATCGCCCTCGGGGTTGCATTGCTGCTGGGTTCATCCACCGGCGCGTGGGCCCAGGGGAACGCCACATTGAGCGGGACCGTGACCGACAGCACCGGGGCATTGATTCCGGGCGCGGAAGTCACCGCGACCCACGACACGACCGGAATGGTCACTACGGGTGTAACCGACGGGAACGGAAGCTACGCGTTCACGGGTTTGCAACCCGGACTCTACACCCTGACTGCGGAGTTTCCCGCCTTTCGAACCGGTTCATACACCAATGTCGAACTGAGGGCGGACCAGCAGGCGGTGCTGAACTTTGCGCTCGAGGTCGGCGCGTTGCAAACGGCGACTGTCGTGGTCGGGACGCGCGCCCGGCCCCGGTCGGTCACCGAGTCGACGGTGCCGGTCGACGTCATCGGAACGGAGGAGATCGCGAGTCAGGGCACCGCCAGTTTGAGCGATCGATTACGGGCGATCGTCCCGTCCTACAATGTCAATATCCAGCCGATCAGCGACGCCGCAACCATTTCGCGGCCGGCGAACCTTCGCAATCTGGCGCCCGACCACACGCTGGTCCTGGTTAATGGAAAACGCCGCCATCGCTCGGCGATCATCACCTGGAGTAGCAACGGCGTCTCGGACGGCGCGCAAGGACCGGACATTTCGGCCATCCCCGCGATCGCCTTACGGCAGGTGGAGGTGCTGCGCGACGGCGCGGCCGCACAGTACGGCTCGGACGCCATTGCCGGGGTGCTCAATTTCCTGCTCAAGGACAACCCGTCCGGTGGCAGTGTCGAGTTCCGCAGTGGAGTCCACCACGACGGAGGCGGCGGGGGTTACACCTTCGCCGGCAACGTGGGGTTGCCGCTCGGCGCCACCGGGTTTGCCAACCTCAGCCTCGAATACGGCAACTCCTCTCCGAGCGATCGCAGCATCCAGCGTAGCGACGCGGCGGCTCTGATCGCGGCCGGCAACCGGGATGTTCGCGATCCGGCCCAGATTTGGGGCTCTCCGGAAATCGACGACGACTTCAAGTTCTTCGGCAATTTCGGCCACCTGTTCAGCAATGGCCTCCAGTTCCACGGACATGCGAACTACGCCGGCAAGAAGGTGGACGGGGGGTTCTTCTTCAGGAATCCCAACACCCGCGGCGGCGTGTTCAGCAACGATGCGGGCAAGACCCTGCTCGTGGGCGATGGGCGCGCGGCCCGCGGCGAAGGCTCGGCCCTCTGCCCCACGGTAACCATCACTAACAATGTGCCCGACCCGGCGGCCCTGGACCGGGTTTTTGCCGATCCGGATTGCTTCTCCTTCCAGGAACTCTTTCCGGGCGGTTTCACGCCGCGTTTTGGAGGGGACGCGACCGACACGTCGGTCACCGCCGGCCTGCGAGGATTCGCCTCCAGCGGTATCGTTTGGGATGCCAGCGTGAGCGTCGGTTCCAACGAGGCGGACTTCTTCATCTATAACACCGTCAACGCCTCGTATGGTCCGGATACGCCCACGTCGTTCGATCCCGGCCTCTACCGGCAGCGGGAGATCGGTGTCAACTTCGACGTGTCCTATCCCGTCAACGACATGCTGAACCTTGCCGCAGGCGCCGAATGGCGTGACGAGCAGTTCACGGTCGGCCTCGGCCAGCAGGAGTCGTGGGACTTCGGTCCCTACGCCCCGCAGGGCTTCAGCGCCGCGTCAAATGGATTCCCGGGCTTCAGCCCGATCGCGGCGGGCAACTGGAACCGCAGCAACGTGGCAGCGTACGGCGACGTCGAGTTGCGCGGCCCCGAAGAGCGATGGACCCTGGGCGCCGCCGTCCGCGTTGAAGACTTCGAGGATTTCGGGACTACGGTCAACGGCAAGCTGTCGGGACGAGTCGGGCTCGGCAGCGCCGTCGCGCTCCGCGCCAGCGTCAGCAACGGGTTTCGCGCACCGACACCGGGGCAGCAGAACACCTTCAACGTGTCGACTCAGTTCGACTCGACGCTCATGGACCTGGTCAACCGCGGCACCATTCCGTCGACTTCCGAACTCGCCGGGCGGTATGGGGGGCAGCCGCTCCAACCCGAAACATCGATCAACTACACCGTCGGGACGGTCGTCGAAACCGGCCCGTTCACCTTCACGGCGGACTATTTCCGCATCGACCTGTCCGACCGCTTCGGGAACTCCAGAGACATCAATCTGTCGCCCGACGAAGTCGACATCCTCGTCGCGGAGGGGATCACCAGTGCCGGCAACCTGCGGACCTTCCGGTTCTTTATCAACGATTTCGCGACGCACACTCGGGGGATCGACGTGATCTCGACCTACACGCCGCCCGCATTCGGCGGCAACACCGCGTTCAGCTTCGCCTTCAACCACACCAATACCGAGGTCACGGAGTTCAACCCTCTGACGCTCTCACCCAACCGAATCCGGCGACTCGAGGAAGCATTGCCCGAAACCCGCTGGAATTTCATCGCCAACCAGAGTGTTGGACGGATGGATATCGTCAGCCGCCTGAGTTATCACGGCGGCTGGTTCGACGGCGACGACCCGGAGTTCTACAGCGGCAAACCCATCGTCGATCTCGAACTCAGTCTGCCCCTCTCCGATTCCACCACCTTGGCGTTCGGCTCTCAAAACGTGTTCAATACCTACCCGGGGGAGAGCCCCGTCGGGTTGCGCAACGGGGAACGCTACAGCGAGTACACGCCCTGGGGGTTCAACGGCGCCTACCACTACTTCGGCCTCAGTTACTCCTGGGAGGCGTCACCGTAAGCCCCGCCTCTGCCCGAACAATCGCCGCGGGCGCCCGCGGAGTCAGGAACCGGTGATCTCCAGATATCGACGGAGTGTTTCTTCGAAACCGTAGTCGAACGACTCGACGACGATGGCGTGTCCGATGGACACTTCCAGAATGCCGTCGATCGTGAGAAACCGGGGAAGGTTGGCCAAGTTCAGGTCGTGGCCGGCGTTGACACCGAGACCGATGGCCGCGGCATGGCCGGCGGCGAGTCTAAAACCTTTCCACACCTCGTCTTCGGTGGCAGTGCCAAACGCGGCGGCGTAGGGTTCCGTGTAGAGTTCGATGCGGTCGGCGCCAACGGATCTTGCCAGATCGATCTGTCCCGGGACCGGGTCCATGAACAGGCTGACGCGAATGCCCCGCCCCTGCAGATCCTGGATCACCGGCGCGAGCCGTTTTCCGTCCTTTTCGAGATTCCAGCCATGGTCGGAGGTCAACTGAGCCGGATCGTCGGGGACCAGAGTGACCTGGTCGGGAACAGCCTCACCCGCGATCGAAAGAAACTTTGGAATGGGATTGCCTTCGATATTGAATTCGACATTCTCGTGCCGCGCCGTCAACCGCGACAATGCGGGAACGTCGCTGTAGCGAATGTGCCGTTGGTCGGGCCGTGGGTGGATCGTGATCCCGTGAACGCCTCGGGCGATGGCCCGGGAGGCCATTGTTTCGAGGTTCGGATAGTCCGTGTCGCGAGAGTTGCGGATCAGGGCGAACTTGTTGACGTTGACGCTGAGTTTGGTCATTTTGGGGGTGTGCCGGTTTTCCACCCGATGCGCTTTCACCGCGTCCCGCGGCAGGGGTCGGGCAGCCGATGCGCGTTCGCCTTCAACTCGTTAATATCCTCAGTTCAGCCGCCGCCGCTCCAATTCCCATCGCGTCAAATGCAGATTGGCTCATCGTTCTCGCCACTTTATCTATCCGCTCCTCCCGCGCCTCCGGAGACTCGATCTCGTCCGGCGGCGGGAATCGTTTATCCCAGCGATCGACCATTCCCTGCCGCTCCTACACAGTAAGCGCCTCGAAATTTGGATTGCCCTCTATGATCCACGCTCGCCGCGCCCGCTCCGTTGCCCCCCGCTCAAGCCGCGACGCATCCCACGCCTCTTTGTCCTGCTCCACTCCCCGGCTCTTCCGCCCGTGCTCGCGCACCAGTTCGGCCCGCTCGTGCCGTTGCCGCCACTCCATCACCTGCTCTCATTCGGTTCGTACCTGTAATATGCCTCGAACCGCCCCCAACATGTTGCGCTTGGCACACCTCGATCCGAGCCCGTCGACCAACCCGCCCCCAACATGGTGTGCCGAACCAAGCTGATTCCGGAACCGCGGAGCACAACATGTTGTTTCCGTCGATCGATCACGGTGGTCGTCGCGCTTCGTCCGGGAACGGCCTCGCGCCCGCTCTGCGCGGACATGCCAAGAAGTCAGGGGGTGAACTGCCCCGGGTTTTCCCCTCTATTGTGACGCCCTCCGGGTCCCATACCTCCTCGCGCCACCGTGGATATACGCCCTCCGGGATCCTCCGGCGTGTCGATCGAGCGAACCGGCACAGAGACGGGAGCGGCCCCCTTTTCGGGGGCTCGTGCGGCACTGTCCCCCCGTAAGCGTGCCGCTTCCGGGGTCGTGCAGCCCCATGTGTGTGTCTGCTACCTGCCGGGGTAGAAGGTGGCGCCCCGATCCGGTTTCCGGTTCGCACAGTTTTCCGCGCCGCTTGGCCGGTGGAGCGGGCCAGGCCGAATTTTATTCAGGCGGATCGGGAGGAATGCGCCCTTCCTCCATGGCACGCCGCAATTCTCTTTCACAGCGTTCTCTCAAGTCCTCCGGAAGTTGGTCACCATTCAGCGTCAGCAAATTCGTTCGGGGTTCTTTGCCATCGTCGAAAAGGGGGCCATCTTCAGGCCAAGCGTCTTGCAGTTCCGTAGAAAATACCTGCCGATAGTCGCCGTCGCGCACACCTCCGTTTTGACGCGTCGGTTTCGACCCCACCAGAATTCCGCTCGTTCTATCCCATACCCGATAACTGATACTAGGCTGCCCTCTAAGCGGCCCTTCTTTGCGTTTTGGTTCCTCGATGAAAGTTAGAAAACGGTCTCTCTGCCCGTCCTTCGTGCGGGCGCGGTAGTAGAACGCACGGTGAGTTGGATACGCTGTCATTTGTTCCTCGGCGGGGCACCGTGGGAAATACCCCGTTATAAAAAATTGCAGCCCGATAGCTTGGCGCTCTTATGCCACGGGACCAAATTCAGTAGGCAGCGGCTCCAGCAATTCCGGTGGCAGTGCTTCACCATCATTCAACGCATCCACAATTGCCTCGGCGCGCTCGGCGGCTAGGGCGGCTCGGGCGGCACTGCTCCACACGCTACTTGCTTGGGCCGCAGAAGGACGAAAATTGTGCAAGGGAGTACCAAGGGAAGTGGTAGCCCCTGCTATATCAAAGTTGTTAACGTTAAGGAATTCTCTTCCGGCGATGTTTGCGGCTTCCGTTACCGCGATGTGAGCCGTTATCGCAGCCAGAAGTGCCGCCTTGTCACCTGATGCAGACGCAGCTTCCGCAGCAACAAAGAGGGCTTCAGCGGAGACGATGGTGGCCTCCCTAGTGGAAAGGGCAGACTGAGCGGCAACTATTCGTGCTTCGGTCACGGAAAGGTGGCCTTCGGCGAAAGAAAGCTCGGCTTCCGCTCTCGCTAGGTCATCTGTTCGATCGCGGTCTCCGCGTTCAATTCTGGATTTTTCTTCGGCCACTTTATTGCGTGCTTCTTCGACTTCGCGCGATTCAACAACAGCCACGCGATGCGATCTGGCGTCGTCCAGCCACTCGCGAGCCGGTTCTACCGACTCGTGGGCCTCGACCACTCCCCAGCGATACGATTCCAGGCTGGCTCGGTCGGCCGCGCTTTGCGCGGAGGCTTGGCCCGGAAGCGCCAGCAACAATAAGACAACGGCGGTAGTCAGGTGTGGGCTCTTCATTCGTCTTGCTCCTATCAACAAATCTTGCTGTTGAAACAGCCACCCCTGTAGATACCGTCAATATCGCTTTCGATGTCTCGAAGGTAGCTTTCAGTCGACCCGTTCCACTGGCCCGAGCGGCGTCTCACTGAGGAGTGGATTGCGGCGAAGATTTTGTGAACCCCTCGAACAAACCTTCAAGCCGGGCCATGCGTTCACTCAGGGCTGCAATATCCTTCCGCACACTCTCGATGGCCTTCCGCAAGTCTGACATATCCTTCCGGGTGCTCTCACCAAGCGTGGCAATGTCCTTCCGCAAACCACGAATGGTCGGGACAATGATGGCGGCAAGACCGATGGCCGCGCCAATAATGGCAATCAATTCTTGGCTCATGTTGTCAGTATAGACTTCCCGTTCTGATTCGGACCCGATCTGGAATGAAGACCGAGTAATCCAGCAGCGCGGCTAACCGACTGTTCCCCTTTCTCAAATGGTCAATCCATACCGACGTATCCACCAGTGCGATCATGCCGCAGGCGGCCGTCGACGGGGAATCGGCCGGAGCGTGGTCTCGGTTCCACCCAATGCCGCCAGACGGCGTGCGCTCTCCAGCGCAATCAGCGCCTCCAGGCCTCGCCGAACCAGAGCTGTCTTTTCGGTTGTACCGGTCAGGTCAGCCGCCTTCTCCAGCAAGGAATCGTCGATATTCAGCGTTGTTCTCATATGCATGATGCTGCATCGATTATGCATATGAAGTCAACCGCCGGGTGCAGCCCCGGGCGTGACCGGCGGCGGTTCCATCGCAAATCGGGAATTCACCCGCTATTTGACAACCACGCGCATGAAACGCCGCTTTCCAACCTTTAACAGGTATTGCGCGGGGGATGAATAGTCGATGACCCGGGTGGGGTCCGACACCCTGTCTCCGTTCAACGTGACGGCACCGGATCTGATCAATCGGTTGGCTTCGGCGGTGGAGTCCGCCAGTCGAAGCTCCGAAAGCAGCTTCGGCAGCCGGACCTTCGTGTCCGACAAAGATATCTCGCGCGTTTCGATGTCGCCAGGCAGTTCGCCTTTCGCGAATATATTTTCGAATTCCAGGCGGGCCGATGCGGCCGACTCCACGGAGTGATAATCCGCGATGATGATTTCGGCGAGTCTCTTCTTCAGTTCCATGGGGTGCCGGTTGCCCGCCGCCACCTCGGACTTCCAGACTTCGATATCGCTGATGGAAACATCGGTCGCCAACTCGTAGTAGCGGTACATCATCTCGTCCGAAATCGACATCGCCTTTCCGAACATGTCCGCCGGTTCATCGTAGATCCCGATGTAGTTGTCCAGCGACTTGCTCATTTTTCGGACGCCGTCGGTACCTTCCAGCAACGGCATTGTCATCACGACCTGGGGCTTCTGACCGTACTCGCGTTGCAGTTCGCGTCCCACCAGAAGGTTGAACTTCTGATCGGTACCGCCCAGTTCGACGTCAGCCTCCAGAGCAACCGAATCGTAGCCCTGCACGATCGGATACAGCAGTTCGTGCATGGCAATGGGCTGCTGCTCCCGGAGCCGTTTTTCAAAAACGTCGCGTTCCAGAATCTGCCGCACCGTGAATCTGGAACACAGGGAAACGAACCCATCGACGCCAAGCTCCAGCATCCAACGGCTGTTGAAGTCGATCACGGTGGTCTCGGGGTCGAGTATCTTGAAGATCTGCTTTTTGTAAGTTTCGGCGTTGGCGTCGATCTGCTCCCGTGTCAACTGCTTTCGGGTGGCCGAAAGTCCGGAGGGGTCGCCGATCAATCCCGTAAAATCGCCAATCAGAAAAATGACGGTGTGCCCGAGGTCCTGGAAGTGCCGCATCTTGCGGATGAGAACCGTATGGCCAAGGTGGAGGTCGGGCGCCGTTGGGTCGAAACCGGCCTTTATCCGCAGCTTCTTACCGGTCGTCGCGGAATCTCGAAGACGCTCCGCCAGATCGTCTTCACGAATGATCTCGACCGACCCCTTGCGCAGGTAGGTCAACTGTTCATAGATGGAGAGCGAAGCCAGGTCTTTATTCATTGGAGTTTCGAACGATGACGCATCGTCCTTCCAAAGAGCACCTTCCGTCGAGCATCGAGCCGATGGCCTCGGAGTAGATGTGGTGTTCTTCAGCCAGAATCCGCGCTGAAAGCTCGTCCACCGTATCGCCGGCCAGGACCGGTACTACGGCCTGATGAACGATGGGGCCGCCGTCCAGCGACTCGTCCACCAGATGAACCGTGCAGCCGCTGAACCTTACTCCATGATAGAGAGCCTGTTTCTGAACGTCCAGACCGGAGAACGCAGGCAATAGAGCAGGATGAATGTTCAGGATGGCATTGGGAAAGGCACGGACGAATACCGGGCTCAATACACGCATGAAGCCAGCCAGGCAAACCAGGGCGACGTTCCGCGCGCGCAACAGATCGACAGCGGCCCGATCGAATTCTTCGCGCGTCCGTCCCGAAGTGGGAACGTAAACCGCGTCCAGTCCTCTCCTGCGGGCTTCATCGAGCCCGGGCGCCGACTCCCTGTTGCTGATGACCAGCGCGATTTCGGCGTGGAGCGCGCCGGAGTCGATTCGGTCGGCAATCGCCATGAAGTTGGAACCGCGCCCGGATAGCAGAACGCCGATCCTGCGGTTGGGGAACTCGATCCTCATCGAACGTAGGCAACTCCAGGCTCCCCATCGATAATCCCGCCGATGACGAATTGCCCGGATTTCACCTCGGATGCGAATGCGTCCACGGAATCGGGCCGAACGACCGCAATCATGCCGACGCCCATATTGGTCGCCCGCAGCATTTCTTCGGGAGCGATCGAACCGATTCGCGCCATCAGGTCGAAAACCGGAAGCACTGGCCAGGAACCGAGTCGAACCTGCGCGCGGCAACCCTGGGGCAGAATGCGCGGCAGGTTGTCGGTGATGCCGCCTCCGGTAATATGCGCGAGCCCGCGAACCAGGTTCTTCTCCAATGCCGACCGGAGGACGGGTTCGTAGTTCAAGTGCGGTTTGAGCAGCTCGGCGCCCACGGTGACACCCAATTCCGGCACCTCGGTGTCGATGCTCCATCCGGCGATATCGAAGAAGAGTTTCCGCGCCAGGGAGTAGCCGTTGGTATGCAGACCGACCGATGGCAAGCCAACCAACACGTCGCCGGGTCGAATGTCGCGTCCCGTAATCAACCGGGGCCGATCGACCACCCCGACAATGAACCCTGCGATGTCGTACTCGCCATCGTTGTAGAAACCGGGCATCTCGGCGGTCTCTCCGCCCAGCAGCGCACATCCGGCTTTGCGGCAGGCGGAAGCCACTCCTTCGACCAGGGCGACCACAACGTCGGGATCGAGCTTGCCCGTGGCCACGTAGTCCATGAAAAACAGTGGCCGGGCGCCCTGCACACCGATGTCGTTGATGCAATGGTTGACCAGGTCTCCGCCCACGGTGTTGTGGCACGCGGTCAGGAACGCGGCTTTCAGCTTGGTACCGACGCCGTCCGTACTCGACACCAGGACAGGTTCGGACATGTCCTTGAAGGCCGCGTCGAAGAGGCCTCCGAAACCTCCGATCTCGCTGAGCACGCCCGGTGTGAGAGTCTGCCGGGCCAGTTCGCGGATTCGGCCGGTCGCGCGATTGGACGCATCGATATCGACACCCGAATCCTTGTAGGTCAGAGAGGGACGACCCGGCATCAGTCGTCGCTCGCCATGGCCGTGCTCAGAACATGCAGTTCCGCGATATCCCGGTCCGGCGTGTTCCAGAGGTCCATCTGGCGGTCGTTTGCCTTGGCATCGAGCATGTCGCTGCCAAAACCCAGAGGGTATTGGCCCGTATAGCACGCGGTACAGTATTCGGAACCCGTGCTCTCCATGGCCTTGAGCAATCCCGGCAAGCTCAGGTATGCCACCGAGTCCGCCTCGATGTATTTGCGGGTTTCTTCAATCGTGTGACTCGACGCGATCAGTTCCTTCCGATTGGGCGTGTCGATACCGTAGAAACACGGAGAAATAGTCGGAGGGCAACTGATTCTGAAGTGCACTTCGCGGGCGCCGGCGGCGCGCACCATCTTGACGATCTTGCGGCTCGTCGTGCCGCGGACGATGGAGTCGTCGATCAGAATGACTCTCTTGCCGCACAGCAACTCCTTGACCGGATTCAACTTCACCTTGACACCGAAGTGACGGATCGATTGCCGCGGCTCGATAAAGGTCCGCCCCACGTAGTGGTTCCGAATCAGTCCCATCTGAAATGGAATGCCGGACTGCTGCGAATAACCGATCGCGGCAGCGACTCCCGAATCCGGAACCGGCACGACCAGGTCTGCCTCAACGCCCGATTCATCGGCCAGAATACGGCCCATCCTGTCACGGCTGTACTGAACGGTCCGGCCAAAAACCGTACTGTCGGGCCGAGAGAAATACACATGTTCGAAGATGCACTTGGCCGAGGTCAGGGGGGCCCGCACCTCGACGGAACGAAGCCGGCCGTCCTTGACGACGATCACTTCGCCCGGCTGAACCTCACGTATGTAAGAGGCGTTGATCAGGTCGAACGCACACGACTCGGAGGCGACCGCGTAGGCGCCGTTGAAGCTGCCGATGCACAGCGGACGGAATCCCAGCGGGTCGCGAGCGGCAATCAGCGTCCCTTCATTCAACAACGCGATGCAGTATGCGCCCTGCACCTGGCGCAGTGCATGAACAAGAGCTTCATCCAGAGTTTCGGTGCCCGCGCGCGCGATCAGATGGAGTATGACTTCGCTGTCGCTGGTCGACTGAAAAACGGCGCCTTCGTCTTCGAGTTCCTGCCGCAGCGCGCTGGCGTTGATCAGGTTGCCGTTGTGGCACAACGACACTTCACCATAAGCGGTCTTCACCGAAATCGGTTGCGCGTTGTCCGTTGAACTGTTTCCGGCAGTGGAATAGCGGGTATGGCCAATAGCACTGCTTCCGGTCAACGCCCGCAGTTCTTTTTCGGTATACACATCGGCCACGTGACCCATGGCCTTGAACGTCGACATCCCACTGTCGCCACAGGCTGAAATGCCGGTGCTTTCCTGTCCGCGATGCTGGAGCGCATAAAGGCCCAGGTAAGTCAGCCGGGCCGCATCGGCGTGGTTCGCGATACCGAATATTCCGCACATGGTGGCAACTCCCAGTTTAGTCGAACAACGGACGGTTTTCGAGTGCGGCCTGTAGCGCGTCCCTCCAGACGCGCTCCAGGCCGGCAATTTCCATGTCGATCGCCCGGGCGCCTTCGTACTCCAGCACCAGACGCTCGCCGCCCACCCGTCCCAGTTCGTGTCCGGCCAGAGCGGACGCGGCCACTCGATCCATCACGCCCGAGACGTCGCGAGTGGACACAAGGACTCGCGTCGGGAACTCGGCAAACATGTCCCGGCAAACCGCCATGCTCGACGGCACCGTCACCTCGGTGCCGATCGCACCGCGGTGGAGCGTTGAAAAACAGCTCTCCGCAATCGCGACCGCAAGGCCGCCTTCGCTCAAATCGTGAGCCGATTGGATCAGGCCGCTCCGGATCAGAGTCGCGATGAGAATCTGCAGAGCCCGCTCTTCGTCCAGGTCGATATCCTCGGTTCGGGACAAGCTTTCGATCAGCACGATCCTGTCTCCGGATTCCTTGAACGCCGCGGTTGTGACGAAGGCGAGATCCTCGACCAGCCCCACCAGTCCCAGCACCGGCGTGGGGTAGATGTCTTCGTTGAACGTTTCGTTGTAGAAGCTTACATTGCCGCCCGTAATGGGCGTCTGGAACGCTTCGCAGGCTTCGGCAATACCGTCGACCGTCTCGCTGAATTGCCACATCACCTCGGGATGCTCCGGATTTCCGAAATTGAGGCAGTTCGTCGACGCAACAGGCCGGGCGCCTGAACAGACCAGATTCCGGCACGCTTCGGCAACAGCCTTGCGCGCCCCTTCCCTGGGGTTGCGCGCCACATGCACGGCGGGGCCGTCCAGAACCATCGCCAGCGCTTTCCGGGTTCCCTTGACGCGAATGACAGCGGCGTCGGAACCCGGTCCGACCATCGTGTTGGACTGGACCATGTGGTCGTACTGCTCCCAGATCCATCGGCGGCTCGACAGGTTGGGGCTCGCCAACGCGCGTTCGAGCAGTTCCGGATAGTTCGCGGCGCCGGGCGCCGCATCGGCCTTGCGGAACGCGGCGATCGTCGATCCGGGGCCGCCGTCCAGAAAGCTGTAGAGCGGCAACCAACCGTCGATCCGCGGATGAGGGGGCGGCATCGCCGGACGGTTGTACAGCGGCGCCTCGTCGGCAAGCGGACGGTTGGGAATCTCGGCAAAACTCCGCCCCGCCTGCCGGACGCGAAGCAGACCGTCGCCGGTCACTTCTCCGACCTGGACGGCATCGAGTCCCCACTTGTGAAACACCGCAAACAACTCGGAGAGCCGTGCGGATTCCGTGACCAGAAGCATCCGCTCCTGCGATTCGCTGAGCAGGATTTCGTACGGCGCCATGCCCGTCTCGCGCTGGGGGACGTGATCGAGTTCGAGCGCGACCCCGGTGCCCGCACGTGCGCCCATCTCACAACTTGAACATGTGAGTCCAGCCGCTCCCATGTCCTGTATGCCCACCACCAACCCCTTCTCCATCGCCTCGAGACAGGCTTCGAGAAGCAGTTTCTCCATGAAGGGATCGCCGATCTGGACGTTCGGCCGCTTGGCGCCGGCGTCTTCGCCGAATCCCGCCGATGCCATCGTCGCGCCGTGTATGCCGTCGCGGCCGGTCTTGGCGCCGACATAGATGACAGGATTTCCAACCCCAGTGGCCTTCCCGAAAAAGATCTTGTCCTTCTCGAAAATGCCGAGGGCAAACGCGTTCACGAGTGGATTCTGCGAATAACAGTCCGAAAAGCCGACTTCCCCGCCAACCGTGGGCACACCGAAACAATTGCCGTAATGTGCGATTCCGCCCACCACGCCTTCCAGTATTCGCCGGTTACGGGGTCCGTTTTCACCCTGAAGCGGTCCGAACCGCAAGCTGTTCATCGTCGCGACCGGACGGGCGCCCATCGTGAAAATGTCGCGCAGGATCCCGCCCACTCCAGTCGCGGCGCCTTGAAACGGTTCGATGTACGAGGGATGGTTGTGGGATTCGATCTTGAAGGCGACGGCGAGGCCATCGCCGATATCGATGATGCCCGCGTTCTCGCCAGGTCCCTGCAAGACCACCGGACCTTCGGTCGGCAAACGTTTCAGATGAACGCGCGAACTCTTGTAGCTGCAATGTTCGCTCCACATCACGCTGAACACGCCGAGTTCGGTCAGGTTTGGCTCGCGCCCCAGGATTCCGACAATGCGGTCGTACTCGCCGGCCGTGATCCCGTGTCGTTCCAACTCTGCGTCTGTAAATACTGTGGTCATGAGAGTGCCATAACCATGGATTCGAAAATCAAGCGACCGTCATCGCTACCGAGAATGCGTTCGAACGAGCGGTCCGGGTGCGGCATCATGCCGAGCACGTTACGTCCTTCGTTGACGATACCCGCGATGTTGCGCACCGATCCGTTCGGATTCGCTTCGGCTGTCGGCGCCCCTCCGGCGTCGACGTAGCGGAATACGATCCGATCGCCATCTTCAAGCCGGCGGAGCGTATCTTCGTCCGCCTGATAGTTCCCGTCTCCGTGCCCGATCGGAATTGACAGCACTTGGCCCCCCTCGACGGCGGACGTAAACGGTGTCGCGGAAGTTTCGGATCGGAGATGCAGGTACCGGCAAACATACTTCGTCCCCGCGTTCTTCAGGAGTGCGCCGGGCAGCAGGCCCGATTCGGTGAGCACCTGAAAACCATTGCATATTCCGATCACCAAACCGCCGCGAGCGGCGAACTCCCTGACGGCCCGCATCACCGGTGAGAACTTCGCTATTGCCCCTGCCCGCAGATAGTCCCCGTACGAAAATCCCCCAGGCAGGACCAGCGCATCGAAGCCGTCGAGGGAGGTTTCGCGATGCCAGATGTACTCGACCGGCTGATGGGTGACGGTCTGTAGCGCGTAGTAACAGTCGCGGTCGCAATATGCGCCGGGAAAGACGACGACTCCGAACTTCATTGCCACACGATCTCGTAATTTTCGACCACCGGGTTGGTCAGCACATCCCTGGCCAGACGCTCGACCAGAGCGTTGCGGTCCGCCTCGGCAACCTCATCGCTGACTTCGACATCGAAGTATTTGCCCTGCCGCACATCCTGGACACCGAAGATGCCCGCGGTTTCCAGGTTGCGCTGGATCGTGATGCCCTGTGGATCCAGAACAGTCGGCTTCAGGGTAACAACAACCTTTACGTTCATTCCGAACTCCCAAACACCCGCTCGAAAATGCGGTCGACGTTCTCGATCAGCTTCTTCGATTCGAATACGGATTCGATGCTGGCCCGGTCCATCGTGTCCGCGATGTCCGCGTCGGCCATGACCGCATCCTTGAATGCGATTCCTTCATCCCAGACTCTCATCGAGTTGCGCTGAACCCACCGGTATGCGTCTTCACGAACGACGCCCCGTTCCACCAACTCGAGCAGCAGTTGTCCCGAAAAGACCAGACCGCGCATCATGTCGAGATTCTCCAGCATGCGATCCGGATAAACCACGAGGCGGTCGAGCAGGTTGGTGGTCTTGTCGAGCAGGTAATCGAGGGCAATGGTCGAATCGGGGAAGATGATTCGCTCCACCGAAGAATGGGAAATGTCCCGTTCATGCCAGAGGGCGATGTTTTCGAATGCGGCCATGGCATTCGATCGCAGGATCCGGGACAGACCCGACACCTGTTCCGAGGTGATCGGATTCCGCTTGTGCGGCATCGCCGATGAGCCCTTCTGACCTTTTGCAAAGTATTCCTGGGCTTCGCGGACTTCCGTACGCTGCAGGTGCCGCACTTCGACCGCGATCTTTTCGAGACTGCCCCCGATCAACGCAAGCGTTGAAATGTAGCTGGCATGGCGGTCGCGTTGAACCACCTGCGACGACGAGGGCGCGGACCTCAGGCCCAGCCTGGCCATTACCTGGTCTTCGATCTCGGGCGTCAGGTGCGCGAAAGTGCCGACGGCGCCCGAAAGCTTTCCGACCTTCATGTCGTCGGCGACCGCGGCCATTCGATTTCGATGTCTCCGGAATTCGTCGTACCAGATTGCCAGCTTGAAACCGAACGTGATGGGTTCGGCGTGAATGCCGTGAGTCCGTCCGACCATGACAGTCGATTTGAACTCGAACGCCCGTTTTCTGAGGACCTCCAGCAACCGGTCCAGGTCATCCAGGAGAATCGCGGACGCATCGGCAACCTGCAGGGCCAGCGCCGTATCGACCACGTCGGAAGAAGTCAGTCCGTAATGGAAATAGCGTGAAGCCGGCCCGACGAACTCGGCGACGGCCGTGGTGAAAGCAATTACGTCATGCCGGGTTTCGGCTTCAATCTCCATTATCCGATCGACTGAAAAATCCGCTTTTTCTCGAATTTCGTTGGCCGCATCCGGGGGCACGACGCCCTCATCTTCGAGCACCGCCGTGGAGGCCAGTTCCACATCCAGCCACTTTCGGTATTTGTTGCCGTCTTCCCAGATTCGGCCCATCCTGGGACGGGTGTAACGCGGGATCAATTGTTCATACCTGGGTAAATGCGCACCATATCGATCGCCGGACTATCCAATTTCGATGGGAACCGTGGGTTTGTCTTGCGATGCCAGTGAAACCGTCGAAGCATCGAGTCCCCTCGACTCCAAGGCCTGCCGCGCCTCGAGCCGCGCAATCTCCGGATGATTGTTGGTGGAACTCAGATGCGCCAGAACGACGTTTGCTGCCTTGCCATCGTACGGCCCGGCCAGGAACTGAGAAACCGCCAGGTTCGAAAGGTGGCCGTGGCGCCCCATCAGCCGCTCTTTCAGAGCCCAGGGATATCCGCCCATCCGGAGCATGTCCAGATCATGGTTGGATTCGATGATCAACACGTCGCTGTCCTTCACTGCGTCGGAAACGTCTTCGGGAATCCATCCCAGATCCGTCAACTGCGTCACCTTGATTCCGTTATGCCGGATGGAAAAACCGACGGTTTCCCTGGCGTCGTGAGGTATTGAAAAGGAATCGATCTCTACGTCCCCGACCGTGAAGCTCCGGCCTGCAACGACCGGCACGATCTTGGAACCGTTCAACTCGAAAGTGTCCGCGCGGCTCCCCTCAATTGTACCGCATGTCATGAACGCCTCGAACGGGCCGGCGCCGCGCGCCTTCATCAGGGCCGGCAACCCTCCAACGTGGTCGCGGTGCTCATGGGTCACCAGCACCGCGTCGAAACCCTCCCACGACTCGCCGATATCGTTCAGGCGCTTCCTGAGTGTTCGGGGCCCGAGACCGCAATCGATCAGGAGCCGCACGCCGGGCGTGGACACAAAGGTTGAGTTGCCCCTGCTCCCACTGCCAAGGACAGAGATTCGAATAGACATCGTGTTGAAAATAAAGGATGAATTCAAAGATTGAGACCGTTTCGGTGGGGTAAACGATGTGTCTGCCTCAAACCGAACAGGGTTAATATCTCCAGATTCGCTGCCATTATCACGAGCGGCGTGGACAGGTCGGGGGTTCCGGCTGTCATTATTTTGCGGCCGCAGGCGTTTCCATTTACGACGACTCAAACGGAATTTCCGATCCGCCGACCCGCGTTCGGACTGAACCTGTCATTGAATTCCGAGGTTGGGTATACTATGCGAATGCGACTGAAGCCACTGATTTTCTTCACCGTCGTGGGCTGCCTCGCAGGCCTTGCGATCCATAAGGAGATCAGTGGACCGGGACCGACTCTGCAAGGTTCGGTGGCCCCCGATTTTGAGTTGAAGAACTTCGCGGGGGAAACGGTCCGTCTCAGTGACTTCGAGGGCAAGCTGGTCTTCCTGAATTTCTGGGCCACCTGGTGCGGGCCCTGCATCGAAGAACTTCCGGCCATGATGAAAATGAACGACGCTTTCGAGGGGCGCCCCTTCGAAATGCTCGGCATCAGCGTCGATACAAGCTGGGACGTTGTCGAACGCTACCTCAACGAACACGGGTTCGAGTTGGATACCGTTCTCGACCCCGGACAGAGCGTGAAGCTGGACTATCGGGTCACTGGGTTTCCCGAAACGTTCCTGATCGACGGCAACGGCGTCGTGATGAAGAAGTACATCGGACCCTGGCCCTGGGACGACGCCCGCATGATCGCTGAAGTCGATCGTTTTCTCCAGACCGTCGAACAGACCCCGCCGGGCACCGAAACTCAGTCTGGCGGTCCCGGCGCCGGTGACTGAAGTTTCCGAATCGCAGAATTCGTCCAGCCCTTCCAAGCGGTCGTTCTTCGGATTGACACGAACGGATCTCGCCGACGTATTCCAGACCGGGTTCCGTGCCACCCAACTCTTCGAAGCCGTCTACAAACAGGGGCTTGACGATTTCGAACGGATTACGAACTTCCCTAAATCGCTTCGAACCGAGCTTGAAGGATGGCTCGACATCTCGCGGCCTCCCATCCATCGAACGTTCGATGCCGGAGACGGGACCCGCCGGCACCTCGTCCGGCTCCAGGATGGGGAAATGGCCGAAACCGTCTACATCCCGGACGGGGACCGCAACACGATCTGCGTGTCCTCCCAGGTGGGATGCGCACTCGCATGCGGATTTTGCCTGACGGGCCAGATGGGCTTCACCCGGCACCTGACCACCGCGGAAATCGTTTCGCAGGCCATGCTGGTCCGCGAGCGCGACATCGAGAATCCGGACCTCAGAGACCATTTCAACATCGTCCTGATGGGAATGGGCGAACCATTGCACAACTATGACAACGTGATACGGGCGCTGGCCATCCTGCACGATCCGTCGGGGCTCAACATGTCCATGTCGAGAATCACGCTGTCGACGGCCGGTCTCGTGCCCGAACTCGACCGGTTGGCCGGGGAACCGCTTATCCCCAACATTGCGGTCTCCCTGACCGGCGCCACCGACGAAACGCGAAACCGATGGATGCCGATCAACCGCACCTACCCGATCGGCGAACTCGTCGCTTCCCTGAGGCGGCTTCCGATCAAACCCCGAAAGCGGTTCATGATCGAATACGTCCTGATAGAGGACGAAACCGACTCGCTCGAAGACGCCTTGGCGCTTGCCAATATCGCAATCGCCCTCGACACCAAGGTCAACCTGATCCCGCTGAACGAATCGCCCGATCTCGAGTTCAAGCGCCCTACGGTGGAAACCACCCTTCAGTTTCAGGCGGTGCTCCGGGAACATGGAATTTCCACATTCATTCGGAAGAGTCGCGGCGGCGACATTTCAGCCGCGTGCGGGCAGCTCAAAAAGAAGTGGGCCGATCGGCCACCGCAGATCGATCTGGACGTACTGAAGATCGGACAATGACGAGCGGTTTGCCCCGTAGAGAGCCTGGATTATCGGACTGACAGCCCGTCGGACCTGGCATGGCGGCCGAGCGTCGAAGAGCCGACGATCGGACATTTCCAGGGCCATTCGCAGGATGTGCGGTGACGATCCGCTTTCCCACCGCTCCCACAGCACCGTCGGCGAGGGATTCAATCCCTCCACAGCAGCAGAACCCGCCATGCCGATCCCTATTCTCGAGTGCTTCAGGAAATTGCCCAATTAAGCTGAAGTTCCCCCGCGAGTATGGACGTATCTAGCTGAGAAATAAGAACAAATCACGATATGGAAATGTCGGCTACTGGGAACGTCTTGATCAGTTCGGCAGCGCGCCGTTGCAGAGGGGTGGGTTCGGTGAGGCGTTCGAGAGGCGGGCCATCGGGATCGGTTTGGAGTCGGCAGGCGCACCGGCATTGGGTCGCCAACTCGGCGAGCAGGGTGGACATGCTGTGCAAGGGCAAACCGTCATCGGTCCGGCGGCGGTTCTTCTTGGCCTTCGCCGTGTCGGACGCCTGGGCGGGCAAGACGGGATCGCGCGTGGCGCGTTGCAGGTCGAGTTCTTCGTCGTGGAACAGCAACGGCGCGAGCGCCTGGCGCAGGTGCCATTCGAGGTAGTAGGCGAGCATGCACAGGAAGATATGGGCGCGCACACGCGACTCGGCGCGATGGTATATGGGCCGTATCCGCAAGTCCACGGTCTTCAGGGACCGAAAGGCGCGTTCGACGCGGGCGAGGTTCTTGTAGCCGCGGACCACGGCGGCGGCGTCGAGTCGCGTGGCCGGTTCGCTGGTGCGGACGACGTAGTACCCGTCCAGGGCCGCTTCGCGTTCAATGGCGGCGGTCTTGCGCTGGTAGGTAAAGCGGTGGTCTTCAATGACGGTTTCGAAGTGCTTGGCCATCTTGAAGCGGTTCTGCGCGCGCCCGACTTTCTCGGCAATGGCGGTCGCGGTGAGCGGCGTGCGGGTCCGCCGCGCCACCTGGCGCTGGATCTTGCCGAACGCCTCTTCGGTGGCCGTGAGCAGCGCGTCGCGTTTGCGCCGGCGGCGCTCGGCCAGTACCGGGTTGTGGCAGACCACGAGCCGCTCGTCCGGGTACGCCGCGACGGTGATTTCGGCCAGATTCCGCGCATCGAACAACGACGTTTGCACCGCGCCCTGCTCGAACAACCGGCGAATGTCGGTATGCCGCAACGCCGAAATCCAGCCTAACCCCGGGTGCTGTTTGAGATGGTCGATCTGCGTCTGCGTCAGCATGCCGCGATCGCCCACCAGCACCACCCGTTCGAGACCGAAGCGATCGCGCAGTTTCGCCACCTGGTCCGGAACCGTCTTCGGATCGGCCGTGTTGCCCTCATAGGCCTGTATGGCCACCGGCCGCCCCGCCGCATCGGTCATCGACCCATAGACCACGATGGGCCGTCCCCGCTTGCCGTCGCGGCTGTAACCGAACTGGGCCAGGGCACAGGCGCGCCCTTCGTAATAGCTGCTGCTGACGTCATAGAGCACGTGCCCGCTGTCGGTCAGATGCCGCGCGGCCAGCCGCCGTTCAATCCGCTCCTGACGCTCCAGCAGCCAGTCCATGGCGTCGTAGAGATCGTCCTCATCGGCGTTGTCGAGCGCCAATTCCTGAGCCAGCGTGGTGGTGTGCCACAGCCGCGTGGCGGCGAGCTTGGACGTGGGCGCCAGAAGGCGCTGGACCAGCATCGCCAGCACCAGGTCGCGCGGCCGGGACCGTTTGCGGTCCAGCAAGGCCGGCAGGTCGAGACGGCGCAGCAGGTGCAGGATCAGTGCGACATGGCCGTGCGGCAGCGCACGGTCGATGGTGAATGCCTCCTCGGGGTGGACCAGGGGTTGGTCCTTGAGCAGTTGGCGGAGGCGGGCGACTTTCTGCGCGGGCCAATGGGAGAGATTGGCGATGGTGCGTTTGCGGACGCGATGGCCTTCGCGCCAGCCTTCCCGCAGCAGGACGGCGGGTGGCGAGTTGCGGTTGGGAACCGTTTCGACGTACATGGGAACATAAGATACGTGATATAGCCGATTAAAACAAGATAAAAATGAGACAAGAGATTCTATTACATGGGAACAACTGGCACTTCTATGCCGGGGCATAATGCCCCTTAATTCAAGAGGTTGGGGTGCGTTTTCGACCAAAATGCCGGGGGAACTTCAGATTAAGGGGGCAATCCAGTCGATGGAGGGCACTCGGGAGGACATTCAGGTCTTGTCTGTTGAGCTGCTTTTAGACCATATATTGACCAGCACGATCCACCGGGCAGAGCGGATCACGTCCTGGAGCAGATCGAACAGGCGTTCAGCAGCGTATCCCAGCACCCCCGCCGCGGAAATTACCCGAGGGAGTTGCTGGATATTGAAATTCGGGAGTACCGTCCAGGGTCAAGGTCCGGGACATGCCTTATGAGACCTTGCCGTTCCAATTTGCAGATCCTCCGCTACCGGATACTGAAGAGCCTGATTCCACCAATCAATGCCAACAGAAATTAAGGCTAACCCGCATTTCTCACGAGTTGTCTGCTGCAGCGCCGGATCCATCCGCCAGGCACGCCCCCTGACGCGCTTGATCCGGCGCGGGGAACGCGCCGTAGCTCTGACGGCGTCTCCGACTCTTCGCGACGAAAACCCGTGAGAAAGGCGGGCCAAACAAGAAAGCCCCGGCATTCTGGAGGATGGCTTCGAGACCATCCTCCAGAATGCCGGGGCCTGTTGGTCTTACACGTCGATGCAGAACCCGGCGACTACCAGAGCAGCTTCAATCCAAACTGGATCTGCCGGGCGGTGTTCACCGTACTGGTGATCAGTCCCGCGTCTTCATTCAGCCGGGACCTTCTGGTCCGCCAGATCTCGCGTTGCGAGCCTCCCGGAGTTGCGAAGTTCGCGTGGTTCAGGACGTTGAAGAACTCAGCCCGAAACTGCACATCGAAACCCTCGTTCACGGGAAAGAGCTTCTTGAGGGCCAAGTCGACGTTGGTGAACCCGTCGGCCCGGAGCGTGTTCCGGCCCAGATTGCCGTAGAAGCCCGGCTCCGGAAGCGCAAACGAGCTGACATCGAACCACCGCATCGGATCTCCAGTCACGGGATTCGGGTTGGCGCCGGGAACCAGATTCGGACGCCCGTCGCGGCTGCTCAGATCGCGGTTCCGGTCTCCCGACTCGTCGTAGTCCACCTGAAACGGGTTTCCAGTCCTGAGCGCGACGATGCCGCTTAATTGCCAGCCGCCCATTAGACCTCGGACGAGCCCTCCAGCATCGGCCATGACGGGCAGATCATACAGGAGATTCCCTGTGAAATTCTGCCTCACGTCGAAGTTCGACGAGCCCCTTTCCTTTGTGGTATCCCACAGGTTGACGACGTCCACGCCGGTGTTCCAGCCGGCTTGCCAGGCGCCTGAGCCCGTGTCGATCGAGTGGCCGTAGGTGTGGGCGAGCTGGAACTGCAAGCCGTTCTGCATTCGCCCGCGCAGGCTGAGCGTCAAGCCATGGTAATAGCTCTCCCCGTAGAAGGTGACGACGCCGATTGGGCCGAAGTGCGGGTTGCGGCGTGGCAATCCGGGTTCGCGATACTCAATGCCATCGATCACAGCCGAAGCATAGGGCGTGTTGGCGCCGGTAGATCCGCCGCCGGTGATATTCCCCACGAGATGGTTGCCGCGGGTGCCCACATAGGCGGCGTTGGCAATCATTCCGCCGGGGAGCTGCCGCTGCAGGCTCATGTTCCACTGGTAGACCCGAGGTTGGGCGTGGTCGAACGGGAAGTGCTCGGCCGCTGCATCCCCCGAAGGCTGGTTATCGAAGATGGTTGGTGAGAAAGGCCAATCCACTGGAAGGATCCCCGGCGGTAGATTTCCGGCCACTCCGTAGTACGTCGGAACGCCTCCGTACGGTGGGTTGAAGGTTCCCGCCTTGCGGTACGTGTTGCCGAGAATATGGGGATAGAACACGCCCCCGGCAACCCGCAGTGCCGTCGAGCCGTCGCCGAAGATGTCCCAGGCAATACCCAGCCGCGGAGCGAAGTTCAGCTTCGTCTTGTTCTTGAAGACCGTCTCGTCGGTTGAAAGTGACGAATCGAAAAAGTCCCGAAGGTTGGATATCCGGCCGTGATTCTCGGTCGGGCCCGTCAGCGTCTCCCAGCGCAGCCCGGCGTTGATCGTCAGATTGTTGGTGACCCGCCAATCATCCTGGATGAACAAGCCGACCAGGTGCTGCCGGTAGCTCCGGTTGACATCGGCGGTGTTGAGGGCCGAAGTGGTTCGGTTCAGTCTGCCCGTAAGGAAGTCGGCCCAGTTACTGAAGCGGGCTTCGCCGGGGGACACGTCGTTGCTCGAGGTGTTGTAGTGATGCCGCTCATAGTTGCCGCCAATCTTGAGCGCATGCCGGCCCATCGTCAGCGACAGCGTATCGGAGACATCGAACAGGTTGAACGCAAAACCCCGCGGCCGCGGCCGGTCCGTGCCAATGTGGGTCATGCCGGTGTAGACGGGCCCCTGGACGCCTCGGGTGTTGATGTGTAGTTCGGCGGGGCTGTCCAGCTCCGTTTGATTGTAATCCGGAAAGGATCGGTTGAACCCGCCGCGGAGGGTGTTCAGCACCCGGGGCGAGAAGATTTGCTGGAGCTGGAGGTTGGCGAACTGGTTGCGCACTTTGTCAATCAGGGTCGTCAAGGTTCCGTTGGGGGCCTCCAGTTTGCCGTCGTCCATGGTGTAGCGGAACGACAGCGAGGTGTTATCGTTGAACTGGTGGTCGATCTTGACCAGCATGTAGTCGTTTCTCTGGATATCGGTGTGCGTGGTGAAGAACTCCCCACGGCCGCCCGACAGGATCCTGCCGTTCGGCCTGTTGGGCCAGAATCCGGCATCGATATACCGTTGGGACCACGGATGGATGTCGTACTGTACGCCGTCGACGAGCCCATCGATAGCGTCCTGGGTGGGCACGATCAGACGTTCCGTTTTGCCGAAGGCTTGGCGAATCCCCTCATACGCCCCGAAGAAGAAGGTCTTGTTCTGCACGATCGGACCGCCCATGGTCGCGCCGAACTGGTTCCGCCGGAACTCGGGCTTCTCGTTGCCAAAGGCGTTGTCGAAGAAATTGGCCGCATCCAGGTTGTCGTTGCGCAGGAACCAGAACGCACTCCCGTGCATCTCGTTGGTTCCCGACTTGGTCACGGCGCTGACGACGCCGCCCGATGCCTTCGAATACTCGGCGCTGTAGTTGGCCGTCTTCACCTCGAACTCCTGCAGGGCGTCGACGCCCATCGTCTCGCCGCCCGCACTCGCGGGGGCCCCGTTGAAGAAGTCCTGCGTGTTCTGCCCGTCCAAGCTGAAGCTGTTATCCTCGAAACGGGAACCGTTGACGTTGAAGCGCAGGCCCGCGCCCAACGTCCTGCTGCTGGTGCCGCCCGCGGCACTCGCCTGTTGAGAGCTGATCACGCCCGGTTGCAGGAGCGCCAGGGACACGTAGTTGCGCCCGTTGAGCGGCAACTCCACCATCGTCTCCTCGGTGACCAACTCCGATATGTCGGACTGCGTGGTCTGGACCTGCGCGGCAGCGGCGGTGACCTCAATGGTCTGGGCGAACTCACCCACCTGTAGTACGACATCCACAGCCACTTCAGCTCCCACCGTCAGCACGACGCCCCGGCTGATGAATGTCTGAAAGCCGGGAAGCTGCGCGGTGACGTCGTAGTTGCCGACGGGCAACCCTGGCGCCACATACAGCCCCACTTCGTTGGTCACCAGGACCCGCTGGATTCCAGTCCCGGTGTTCATGATCGTGACCTCGACGCCAGGTATGACGGCCCCGGTCCCATCCTGAACCAGGCCCCGGATACCCGCGGTCCCCACTTGTGCCAGGACCGTGCCGGTCCCGACAAAAAAAATGACCGTCGCAACGGTCGCAACGGTCGCAACGGTCCATAGCCTCGAATATCTCATTCTTGTTTCCTCCAGAAGAGACGGCAATTGGGACAGCAATAACTGTTTCGTCGAGTTCTACAGGACGCCGGATGGACTGTCAAGGTAATCGAGATCCGGTCATTTTCGCCGGAAATCAAGTTGGCACGATATAATGAAATCAATAACTTGGCGTTGGCAAATGATCTGATAATGTCGGCATACACTTTAACTTGACAATGCCGTTTATGAGACCCCAATGGAGATGAGGCTTGCGGCGTGGCGCCAACGCTCTATGGCATCCTGGGAGGAGTGTCGGAGGGTCTGGCGCGTCCCACCAGATTCGGAACAGTCGATAAGTAAGAGATGTTCAGGGCAAAAGTCAGCGAAAAATGAGCGCGAATCTTGAAATGAAACCGGCAGTCGGCATTGTGGGAACGGTGCGAAAGCCGAGCGTTTTTGGCGAGGCTTTTCCAAGCAGCGTGTGGAATTCGACGATCTGCTGTGTCGGTTGTCCATCCTCGTCCAGTTCCCAGTGCCGCCGGGGGTACTCGTAGGGCGAGTTCAGGATGGGGTGGTCGAAGAACGGGTTGGGCATTTTCCAAGTCACAAGGACCCGCGATCGTTCTGCCGCGCAGACTCCCATATCTTGCTAATGTTCATGGAGAGTTGGGAGAATCGTTACCGATCACTGACGATCAAGTTTCAAATCGCGTCAGTAGGTGTCGCGGAGCCATCGGACGATCTGATCCAGCGTATCGCCGGTAGCCAGCCAGATGGGCGTCGGGCTGGCCGCATCTTCCACGGCCACGGAGGTAATCCGCGACCCTCCCTGCACCTGCTCGCGCACCAGGAGACCGTACAGACTATTCGCGACCACGATCTGCACCATCCGCGGGGAGAACGCCTGTCCGGTACCGGCGAGGGCAACCGCTTCGTCGATATTCGGATTAATGGCAACGGAAGTGGCAACCTCGGGAAACCGTCCGCTCGCGACCAGCGCCAGATTGGCGCCGACATCGGCGCCGATGACGGCCATGCGGGCCGAATCGAGACGGGGTCGGGTCTTGAGCCAATCCAATACCGGCTCCAGATCGAGAGGAAACTGCTGGGGGTCGGTCCGCCACGATTCCGACGGCTCGATGGCGCTGTTGTTCCGCGTTGTGCTGCGGCCATGTCCGCGGAGATCCACCGTCATGACCGCCCACCCCGTCTCGAGCAGCCGCGTTTCGAGATCCATCCATACGGAACGGTTTTCGCCATAGCCGTGGAGCAGCAAGGCCACCGGGATCGGCGCCGGAATACCTTCTGGCAGCGTGAACGAAGCGTGCAACTGCACCCGGTCGAAAGTCTCCAGCAGGATCGCTCCGTCTTCATCGACTCCCGCCCCGGCCGGAAGGACGGCAACGGGAAGATCGAAGTTCAGGACGTTGTCCGAGCGTTCGAAGAAGGCGCTCACCAGCCGGGTCTCCGATTCCGTACCCTGATACTCGGCACGGACCTCATAGTCCGCATCGGACGGTAGTCCGTTTACCGAATACAGACCGGATCCGTCAGTGGTATGCGTTCGTATGACGTTCGAGGAGAGATTGCGGATAAACACGCGGGCTCCGGCGACCGGCTCGCCCCGAAGGTCGCGGACGACGCCCCGAACGGACTTGACGCCCTCGGTATCCAATTGCCGGGCGGCGGCAGTCGCGGGCCGGAAGACGGCACACAAAAGCACACAAACCGCCAGGATCACGAACCGGCGCCGTGGGCCGGCAGCACTGTAGACCCTCACCCGGTCACCCATCAGTCGTTTGAAAGAAGCCGCTGAATAACCTGCTCGGTTTCTTCGTAGCGCCCCGTACCGGTATGACTCAATTGAATCACGCCTTCCCGGTCGACAACGAAATGCGAGGGCCAGGCATTATTGAGGTAGTCCAGCCAGGTCAGGTACTCATGATCTGTCGCAACCGGGTATTCGATGCTCTTCGTCTCGATGGTTTCCCGCAGCTTCACGATGTCCTTTTCGTATTCGGCCCGGGGCGTATGGACGCCCACTACCACGAGGCCCTCGTCGGCGTACTTCGAATGCCAGTCCTTGACGTACGGCATTGCCTGGGCGCACTCCGGGCAATCCCAGGCCCAGAATTCCAGCAGGACAACGTTTCCACGCAAGCCTTCAAGCGTCAGGGGCACCGAGTTGAACCATTCTTCAACCTTCAGTTCCGGTGCCATCTGGCCCACGAACGCATCGTCCGCGTGCTGAGCGAGGACCGGGCCGGCGACCAGGACTAACAGGCAAGCGGCGGCTATGACTGCACATTCTCTTCGAAGCATGATCCTCTCCATGGCAAGAATCTGAATAGCGTCTTATTCTGTCACATGCGGCGGTTTGGACGCCACCAAAGTAGCCATCGCCCGGCCACCACCGATCGACTCGTCGTAGTAATCCACCCGAAGTCCGGGAAAGGCCTCACCGAGTTCACCGGGTGCGAGCAGGAAACGACGACCGGGCCGGTCCTTGCCCAGAACGTCCGCGTGATCCGTCGTGAACGTCCTTAAAAAGAGCAGGCCTCCGGGACAGAGGGCACGAACGAACTCCGGAAACAGGGGTCGATAGAGAAACAGCGTATTGACGATCCCATCGAACCGATCCGGAAGAAGCGACATGCTCTCGACATCGGATTCGACGGTCCGGATATCCAGACCTTCATCGTCGGCCAACCCACGGAGCGACTCCAGACGCTCCAGCGATCGATCCAGCGCCAGAACCCGGCATCCGGCGCGGGCAAGAAGAACCGAGTGACGGCCGCTGCCGCATCCGACATCGAGAAATTCAGCGGCGGGAGGAATCCGGCCGAGGAAGCGAACGATGAAGTCTTCGGGCTCGTCAATCGGTCGGTGCATATGGAATCCCGCGTGCCAGTGCCTTGTCCAATGAACGAACTCACTCCCGAAGAATCGGCCGAGACAACCCGAGTCTTTCTGAGAATGACTCTGGTACCGGGAATGGGTATCCGATCCTGCCACCGGATTCTCGACCGTATCCATGATCCCAGAGTTCTGACCGCACTCCAACCGCGGGACCTGGGGGCGTTCGGCATTGAATCGGACGTCGCGAAAGAATTTCTGTCTCCATCGACGACGGACCGGGTCGCAAACGAATGGGAGCGTACCCTCGGGCTCGGCGCCAGAATCATCGACCTGCGGGCGCCCGAATATCCGCAACTGCTTCTGGAAACAAGCGACCCGCCACTGGTTCTATACGTCAAAGGCGGCAACTGGGCAGCGAACCGTCCGCATCTCGCCATTGTCGGGGCAAGGCGTGCCAGCCCCTATGGAATCAATTGCGCCGAGCGGTTCGCGGCAGACTTGGCCGCCCGCGGCGCTGTTGTCGTTTCGGGTCTGGCGCGCGGTATCGATACCGCGGCACACCGCGGCGCCCTGGCCCATGGGCAGACCGTCGCGATCCTGGGCACCGGAATCGACCGGGTTTATCCGATAGAAAACAGCGGACTCGCCGACCGCATAATCGGGAATGGCGCGATCTTGACGGAATTCCCGCTCGGCACCCCACCCCTGCCCGACCACTTCCCGCGCCGGAACCGGATATTGGCGGGAATGACTCTTGGAACGATCGTTGTCGAGGCGGCAGAGCGGTCCGGTTCCCTGATCACGGCTCGAATGGCGCTTGAAGCCAATCGGGAAGTATTCGCGATACCCGGCCCCATCCAATCGCCCCGTAGCCACGGTCCCCACCTCCTGATTCGCCAGGGCGCATGCCTGGCCACCAGCCCTGAAGATGTCGTCGATGAACTGCCCGAAACCGTCCAACGTCAACTCCTCGGTCCAGGCCCTGGCGCTGACGATTCGGAATCGAAAGCGCCGCTGTCGGCGGCGAGCCAGCGAGTTCGCGACATGCTGTCGACTTCGGACGGATTACCCATCGATCTGCTGATCGTGAAACTCGGCCTGCCGGTTGCCGACGTTTACGCGGCCCTTCTCGAACTCGAATTCGCCGGCCTCATCCGGCAATTGCCGGGAGATCGCTACCTGATGAAAATGTGAGCCTCGAATGCAAGTCCCGGCAGAAATATTTGAAGTGGTTAGTCAATTTCAAGGAAGACGTTTACGATAAAGCGCCAAAGACTGAGGTTGATTTTTTTCGGGACACCACTTAATAACTTACAGGCAATCGGACCCAGCGCCCCAAGCTGAAACAATATGGCAACAACCACGACGACAAGGAAGACAGCGAAGAAACCGGCCCGAAAGAAAACGGCAACCACGGCGTCGAAAATGACCGGCAGCGGATCGAGGCCGGGTTCGGGAAAATCTCTCGTGATCGTGGAGTCGCCCGCAAAGGCAAATACGATTCGCAAGTACCTTGGCCCGGGATACGCCGTCAAGGCATCGGTCGGGCACATCATGGACTTGCCGAAGAGGAATCTCGGCATCGACGTGAAGCAATCCTTCAAGCCGTCTTACGAGTTGATTCCCGGAAAAGAAAAGGTCGTCAGGGAATTGAAGAACGCTGCCCGCTCGGCGACAAGAATCCTGCTCGCCGCTGACCCGGACCGCGAGGGAGAGGCGATCTGCCAACACCTGAAAGAGTTGTTGGGGGGCAAGGATCGAAAGGTCTTCCGCGTCCTGTTCAACGAAATCACGCCGAAGGCGATCAAAAGCGCGATCGCGCAACCCGGGGAAATCGACTCCAACGTCGTGGATGCCCAACAGGCGCGGCGGTTGCTGGACCGGATCGTCGGCTACCAGGTCAGTCCACTGCTCTGGGACAAGGTCCGGCGGGGTATTTCGGCCGGCCGCGTACAAACGGTCGCTCTTCGGTTGATCGTGGAGCGCGAACGCGAAATCGAAGCGTTCAAGTCTGAGGAGTACTGGAACATCGCGGCGAATCTCGGGGCCCACGAACCGCCTCCGTTCCAGGCACGCCTGATCAAATTCCAGGACAAGAACTTCAAGATCGGGAATCAGTCGGAGGCCGATCACATCGTATCGGCTGTGCGCGGCTCGCCCTTCCTGGTCCAGTCCGTCGTCCGGGCGGAGCGAAAACGACGGCCGGTGGCGCCGTTCACCACCAGCAAGCTGCAGCAGGACGCCGCGCGGCGTTTCAGATTTACAGTCAAGAAGACGATGGTCGTCGCTCAAAGGCTCTATGAGGGCAAGGAAATCGGGATCGAAAGCCGGGTCGGCCTGATTACATATATGCGCTCGGATTCCACGCGCATCTCGAACGATGCGATGGCAATGGTTCGAGACTATGTCGGCACTGCCTACGGCCGGGCCTATCTACCCCAAAAACCCGTGCACTACAAGAGCAAGAAGGATGCGCAAGACGCTCACGAAGCAATCCGGCCAACCTTTGTCGAACACACGCCCGACAGCATCAAACAGTATCTGACTGAAGACGAATACAAGCTCTACTGGCTGATCTGGACCCGATTTGTGGCATCTCAGATGAACCCCGCGGTGTACGACCAGACCACCGTCGAGATCGGTTGCAAGGGCTACCTGTTCCGGGCCAACGGACGCATTCAGAGGTTTGACGGTTTCCTGAAGGTTTACGAAGAAACTTCGGACGAGGATGCCAAGCCCGCGCCCGGCGATCAGAACGTCACGCTGCCCCCACTCTCGGAGGGCGAGTCGCTGCGGCTCCTCGATATCGAGCCGTCGCAACACTTTACCGAACCGCCGCCGCGTTATACCGAGGCAGGGCTGGTCAAGATGCTCGAAGAGAAAGGGATCGGCCGCCCGTCGACCTACGCCGCCATCCTGACCACGATCCAGGATCGCGAATACGTTCGGAAGAAGGACGCGAAGTTTCGGCCAACGGAGCTCGGCACGGTCGTCACCGACCAGCTTGTGAAGCATTTCGCGGATATCTTCGACGTGGAATACACGGCACGGATGGAAGAAGAACTCGACGAGGTCGAAGAGGGCAAGCTGACCTGGCTCGATGCCCTGAGCGAGTTTTACGAAAAGTTCGAAAAGGATCTTGAAAAAGCCAAAATCAACATGGAGAACATCAAGCGCCAGGAAATCCCGACCGGCGAAGCCTGCGAGAAGTGCGGCAAACCGATGGTGATCAAATGGGGCCAATTTGGGAGCTTCATGGCCTGCACGGGCTATCCCGAGTGTTCGAACACAAAGGAAATCGTCAAGGATTCAGACGATGTCGAGGAAGAAAAGAAAGAAGAGATCGAGGTCCAGCCGTGTCACAACTGCGGCAAACCGATGGCGTTGAAGCGGGGACGATTCGGCCAGTTCTATGCCTGTACCGGATATCCCGAATGCAAGACCACGCGCAAGATCGTCGCGGGCGATGCCAAACCCAAGGCCCCGGATATTCCAACCGATGAGCCCTGTCCCAAGTGCGGCCACAAGCTCGTTATCAAGGAAGGACGGTTCGGACAGTTCACGTCGTGCACCAACTATCCGAAATGCAGGTACATCAAACCCAAAACGATCGGTGTCAACTGTCCGAAATCGGGTTGCGGCGGCGAACTGAGCGAACGCCGGACCAAGCGGGGAAAACCGTTTTACGGATGCACCAATTACCCGGACTGCGACTTCGTCGTCTGGCAAAAACCCATCTCACAAGAATGCCCACGGTGCCAGGCGCCGTTCGTTCTCGAAAAGACCACGAAAAAAGACGGCACGTTCCGCTACTGCAACGAAGACTCGTGCAATTACAAGGAGTCCGTTGAGGCTGCGTAGGCGCGCACCTGCACCGCCTGTAGAAACCTGAACTATGACAAACACGGTGACGGTCATCGGCGGTGGATTGGCGGGATCGGAAGCGGCATTGCAGTTGGCCAGGTTGGGAGTGCGGGCAGATCTCTACGAAATGCGGCCTGTCCGGAAGACTCCGGCGCACAAGACCGGACATCTGGCCGAAATCGTCTGCAGCAATTCACTGAAATCCGATCTGCCCTACCACGCCTCGTGGCTGCTCAAGGAAGAGTTGAGGCAATCCGGTTCCCGTCTGATCGGGATCGCAGACCGGGAACGGGTCCCCGCGGGCGGGGCGCTCGCCGTCGATCGCGAACGGTTTTCGGCAGGCGTCACACAGGCGGTCGAGGACGAACCGCTGATCGCACTTCATCGCGAGGAAATGACGGCGATTCCGTCTGAAGGGATCGTCATCGTGGCGAGCGGGCCGCTGACCTCCCCGGCTCTTTCCGAATCCATCCGAAACTTCTGCGGCCTCGATCACCTCTATTTTTACGACGCGATCTCTCCGATCGTGGACGCATCGACGATTGACCGAACACGTGTGTTTGCGGCCTCGCGGTATGGCAAGGCCGAGAGCGACTACCTGAACTGTCCCATGAACCGTCGAGAATACGATCGGTTCTACGATGCGTTGTCGCGGGCCGAAGTCGTCCAACTACATGCATTCGAAGAGACCCGATTCTTCGAAGCCTGTCTTCCGATCGAGGAAATGGCGCGGCGCGGCAGAGACACCCTCCGGTTCGGACCGATGAAGCCGGTCGGGCTCCAGGATCCGCGAACGGATGGCCGCGCCCATGCGGTGGTTCAACTGCGTCAGGAGGACGCGATGCAGACCAGTTACAACATCGTCGGATTCCAGAATCACATGACGTTTCCTGAACAACGAAGGATTTTCCGCATGATCCCCGGCCTTGAAAACGCAGAGTTCCTCCGCTTGGGTCAAATACACCGCAACACCTACATCGACGCGCCCGAAGTGCTGTCGGCGACAATGGCCGCCCGGCGGGAACCGCGTGTTTTATTTGCCGGACAACTCGCGGGCACGGAAGGTTATGTCGAAAACGTGGCGACGGGGTTTGTCGCTGGAATCAATGCGGGGCGCATGGTCAAGGGAGAAGAATCGTGGACCCCACCCGTCGAAACGGCAATCGGGGCTCTTTGCCGCTATGTCTCGACACCACAGAAACACTTTGCACCCATGAACATCAACTATGGTCTTCTGCCGCCAGCCGATACCAACGGACGGCATCGAACGAGGCAAGAGAAACAGGAACTGGTCGCGCGCCGGGCTCTGGAAAGGCTTAGTGAATGTCGACCCGCATAAACATCGACGGTGAGATCTCCGGGCCCGAACAGGCATGCCTGCCGGTTCTGGATCACGGATTTCTCTACGGGGATTCGATCTACGAATCGTTCCGGACCTATCGAAAACGTCCGATTCTTTTGGAACGCAACTTCGCGAGGCTCAAGAAGGCGGCTGCAAATATTGCGCTCGAACTCCGCTGGACGGACGGCCGGTTGAGGGCCGAGGTCTATCGGACCATCGACGAAGCGGCCAACGACGAATCTCTGGTACGGATTATCGTCACGCGCGGCGTCGGCGAGCTTTCACCCAACCCGGCCAGTTGCAAGGCGCCTCGCACGATAATCATTGCGCTGCCGTTGGCCGCACCGTCCGAAGAGCTTTATCGCGACGGCGTCGCAATCGTTTTCTCCGACCTGAAACGGGATACGTATATTGCATCCATCAAGACCGGGAATCTGATTCATCAGGTACTCGGCGCCCAGGAAGCCAGCGCAAAGGACGCCACCGAAGCTATCTTCCTGACACCCGATGGATTTGTTTCGGACGGCACGCAGTCCAACTTTTACTTTGTCAAGGACGGCGAAGTCCGAACTCCTGCGATCGATATGGGAATCGTCGCCGGAATCACGCGTTCGCTTGTGATGGAGGTGGCGGCCGCGGCAGCGATTCGCATTCGCGAACAAAGGTTTCCGCCATCGGAAGTTCGAAACGCCGACGAAGCCTTTATTACGAGCACGACTCGCGGAATCCTGCCGGTCAACCGAATCGACGGAAATCCGGTTGGCGACGGCACGGTCGGCCCCCTCACCACACGGCTGATGACGGGGTTTCGCGCGGCGGTTGACGCGCTGGCGGACCGGGAGCAGGCGGGATGATCCGGACGGAGATCGAAGAGTACGCCGAAGCCCTCACTCGACGCGCGGCTTCAGGACACACGATCTCCAACTACCGGAGAGACCTGTTCCGATTCGACAGTTTCATGGACTCCAGGAACACCGAGTTGGAAGCGGTCGACCATATCTTCATTCGCGATTTCCTGAACACCCTCTACCTCGACAATCTCGAAAAAAGTTCGATCTCGCGCACGCTCTCCGCCATTCGGTCGTTCTTCAGGTTCCTGGTGCGGGGCCAGAAACTCGCACGAAATCCGGCTGAACTGGTGTCCTCGCCAAAGCTGCCCAAAAAACTTCCCGCGAGGTTGAGCGAAACCGAAGTCCAGAGCATGCTGGAAGCCTCCGCAAACAAGACGCTCAAGGGGCTTCGGGACCGGGCAATCCTGGAACTCCTGTACGCCAGCGGGCTCCGTGTAAGCGAACTGGTCGGACTGGACGAGGCGGATGTCGAATGGTCCGAAGGATTGGTTCGGGTGCTGGGAAAGGGTCGAAAAGAACGCATCGTCCCGTTCGGCCGCTATGCGTCCGAAGCTTTGGAGGCGTACCGGAACGAACGGTCGCTCAAGGGACTGGTTGTCAGGGACAGCGACAACAAAATTCCACTGTTCATCAACCTGCGGGGTAGCCGGCTCACCGCCCGGTCGGTTGAACGACTCGTCGAATGCTATCGCGCGCACCTGGCGCCGGGGCGCAAGATCACGCCTCACACGCTCCGGCACAGCTTTGCGACTCATCTCCTGGAAAACGGAGCGGACCTGCGGAGCATCCAGGAATTGCTGGGTCACGCCAACCTCGGAACGACTCAGAAATACACCCATACCAGCGTCGAACACCTACGAAATGAGTACCGCAAGGCCCACCCAAGGGCCAAGGGGCACCGGTAATCCCCGGTAATTCGAGCGTGACCTGGAAGTTCAGGCAATCCCTTGCGGGCGTGGCGCGTATACCGGCGCGACCGGCGCGAGGAACGCGCCTGAGAACGCGCCGCACCACGCGCCAAACAAGAGATGCCCGCGTTCCCGTTGCGCAGACGATGGGTGGGAACGGCTCGAAGATGCGGGTCGAAAACGGGTTCAGCGGACCCGCAACCCTACCGATACACCGTCCCGAATCGGTGAAATGGTCGTCAGGTATCGCGAGTCTCCGTAGAGAAGGCGGTTGAACTCGCGGACGCCCTCCGTATCGGCGTCATTCACGCCCGGGTCGGCGACGCTGCCGCCCCAGAGGGCGTTGTCCGACACGAGCAGGCCGCCGACCCGCACACGGTGAGCGGCCCGTTCGTACACCTCCGGATAGTAGTGCTTGTCGACGTCGTTGAACACAATGTCGAACTCACCGTCGGTTTCGGCAATAAGGTCCAAGGCGTTGCCGGTCAGAAGTTCGACCCGGTCGATCAGGCCCGCCGCCTGAAGGTATCCCGTGGCGCGGACAGCGTTCGTGGCGCTGCCGTCGGTATAGTAGACCTGTCCACCGGGTCCAACCGCGCGCGCCCACCAGATGGTGGAATAGCCCACAGCCGATCCCATCTCGAACACGCGGCGGGCCCCGATCGTTCTCGCCATTTGTTCGAGGAATTTCCCGACGGCCGGACCGACAATCGGAATGCGTTTCTCTGCCGCGAGGGCCTCGATCTCGCCGAGCACCGCATCGCGGCCGGGAACCAGATCATGCAGATACCGGTCGACCGATTTGTCCATGAATGCCATGTGAGCCTCCGGGCGACACCGTCAGGAATCATAGAGGGCAATCGTCGAATGCACAACGATACTGTGTCGAAAGCACACGAAGTGTCCGGTTCTGCGAGAGCCGGGGTTGGGAATAACCGCGGGACGCCGGGGCCGAGGCCGAATACCCTATTTGACAAGGTTCTTTGCATATCTGGTCGAACATGCCAAGGAAAGCCATTTTTCTTTGCACGTCTCACTGGACATGATAAAAAAACTGCGATTTCTTTACATGTGAGGGCGAATTGCCTGACTCAACATCCCTGTTGCCCACCCTGCCGCCACCGATCGATCTGGAGACGGTGCCAATGCTCAAGACGCTGGCAGCCGCCAACCGGGGGCTGGCCGAACTCAAGGGGCGGGCAGCCGCCATCCCCAATCAGCGCATCCTGATTGACACGCTTGCCTTGCAGGAGGCCAAGGCCAGTTCCGAGATCGAAAACATCATTACCACGCAGGATGAACTGTTCCGAGCCAACCTGTTTCCGGACGATATCGGGTCGCCGGCGGCGAAGGAGGTGGCGCGCTACCGCGAGGCGCTGCTATTGGGCTATAAGCATCTGAGCCAGATGCAGGGCATCATCAGCAACAACACGCTGATCGAAATGTTCCGCTTGTTGAAGGACCGCAACGAAGGATTCCGCACGACCCCCGGTACCGTTCTCAGGAACGAGGCGACCGGACGGACGGTTTACACTCCGCCCCGGAACGCAAACGAAATCCAGGATCACATGACCGCCCTCGAAAGCTTCATCAATGACGACGAAGCCAGCCCGCTCGATCCCTTGATCAAGATGGCGCTCATTCATTACCAATTCGAAAGCATCCACCCCTTTTCGGACGGCAACGGGAGAATCGGGCGCATACTGAATGTCCTCTACCTCACCCGCACCGGGTTGCTGGACCTCCCAATCCTGTACCTGAGCAGGCACATCACCCAAACCAAGGGCGACTACTACCGCCTGTTGCAGGCCGTTCGGGATGAGGGCGCGTGGGAGCCATGGGTGCTGTACATGTTGCAAGCGGTCGCCGAGACGGCACACACGACTCTGGTACTGGTCGAAGACATGCGACAACAGATGGCGGACGTTAAACAGCGGATGCGCACCGCCCTGCCCAAGCTCTACTCTCAGGACCTGCTGAACAACCTGTTCAGGCATCCCTACACACGGATCGAGTTTGTCCAGCGAGATCTCGACGTGAGCCGCCCAACCGCGACAAAGTACCTCGACACATTGGCCCAGTACGGATTCGTCGAGAAGCACCGGGCGGGGCGGAACAACTACTACATCCATACGAAGCTGGTGCGGTTGTTCATGGACGGATCGGGCGAATGAGGATGCGCGCGGGCTGAAGGAACACGGGAATCGATACGATACATCATTGCATTCGCTCCTTCATGTGGTTCCCATCCTGTTCGCCGACTACATCCCCGCCGATCGGCTCCAGCCCGGAAATGGCAGGCAGCAAACCCGCCTGCGTTGACACCTCTCCCGGCGGGTAGGTACAATCGGGTTTTGTTTTGTCACTATTGGGGGTGCCAGCCATGTATGCAGTGATTCGGGCGGGCGGCAAACAGCACCGTGTCGAACCGGGCAAGACCTTGAAAGTCGAGAAGCTGGAGGCTGAAGTCGGCGGAAAGGTTGAACTCGACGAGGTACTGCTGGTCGCCGACGACGGAAAGATCGCGATCGGTGAACCGCTGGTGCCCGAAGCCCGGGTGAACGCAACGGTACTGGCACAAGATCGCGGCAAGAAGATAATCGTCTTCAAGAAAATTAAAAAAAAGCAGTATCGGCGGACCAATGGTCACCGGCAGGAATTTACCGAACTGAGAGTCGACGAAATCAAATTCCAGGACCTGTAAATTCGGGTCGCGCGGGGGTGGGCCGGCCACCCGGCAACGGACGCGGTTACAAATCCCCCTACAGTCCGGCGATTTTCACCAGCCACTACCGAGGAGTCGAAGTCATGGCCCACAAGAAAGGTGTCGGCAGTTCAAGGAACGGGCGCGACAGCAATGCCCAGCGGTTGGGCGTCAAGCGCTTTGCCGGCCAGTTGGTGTCCGGGGGATCGATCCTCGTCCGCCAACGCGGAACGCGATTCAAGCCGGGTGACAACGTCGGAATCGGAAAGGACGACACCCTGTTCGCAAAAGTGACCGGCGTGGTTCAGTTCCGGAACCGCGGGCGTCATGGACGCTTCATCAGCGTCGAAGCGGCCCGGAATTAGCGCATTCTCGAATCGACACGCAGCCAGGTCCCGGCAAGGCGCCGGCGATCTGGCTTTTCTGTTTCTAGCCGATGTTTATCGACGAAGCCAGTATTACGATCCGGTCCGGTAGCGGAGGCCACGGCTGCATCGCGTTCCGACGGGAGAAGTTCGTACCCAGAGGCGGACCCAGCGGCGGGAACGGCGGCAAGGGCGCCGACATCTATCTGGTAGCGGACCAGCATCAGAACACCCTCGTCAAGTTTCGTTACAACCGGCTGTTTCGGGCCGGTAGAGGGAAGCACGGCATGGGTAGCGACAAACATGGCCGCGGCGCCGAAGACCTCGATATCCTTGTGCCGGTGGGAACGCTGGTCTACGACGCGGACACGGGCACGTTGTTTCATGACTTCGATACTCCCGGAGAACGCTGGCTGGGGGCGGCGGGCGGGCGGGGCGGCAAGGGAAACGCTCACTTCGCGTCATCGATCAACCGGGCGCCCAGGAAGGCGCAGGACGGGGAACCCGGAGAAGAAAAAAATTTGAAACTGGAATTGAAGCTCCTCGCCGACGTCGGGCTGGTGGGGTTCCCCAATGCCGGAAAATCCACGCTGATATCGACCATCTCCGCGGCCCACCCCAAGATCGCCGACTATCCGTTCACGACTCTCGAACCGAGCCTGGGAGTCGTTTCCGTCGACAACTACGAAACCTTCATCATGGCGGACATCCCGGGATTGATCGAAGGCGCACACGAAGGGCACGGTTTGGGGATCCGGTTCCTGCGCCACATCGACCGTACAAGGCTGTTGCTGATTCTGGTCGACGTCTCGGTCGGCAATTCAGAGGACCCCCTGGCGCAGGTCGAAATCCTGCGTGCCGAACTGGCCGAACACGACCCCCGGTTGGCCTCGCGACCATCGATCGTGCTTGCGTCCAAGATAGACTCGGTAGACGGGGAACGCCTCCGGAAGCTGGAGCAATGGTGTGGACAGCAAAACATGGAGTTCGCTAAAATCTCATCAGTCACCGGTGAGGGGCTCGAGGGATTGAAGCGAACCGTGATTCAGAGGTTGCGGTCGTCCGATGTGGCCATGCATTCGTGAACATAGCCATCCTTGGAGGGACTTTCGATCCCGTTCATCACGGGCACCTTCGCGCGGCACGAATTGTTGCCGACACCTTTGCTATCGATGAAGTCCATTTCATTCCGACGTTCGTTCCACCCCACAAGACCCGGACCGGCATCACTTCAGCTTTTCACCGCTTCGCGATGGTTGCCCTCGCGATTGCTCCGTTCGACGGATTCCAACTCTCGACGATCGAAGTCGAGCGCTTGGAACGACGCTATTCCGTCGACACGTTGGAGTTGATGCGCGATCTTTATCCAGACGCTTCGTTGCTGTTCGTAACCGGTACCGACCAGTATGCGGAAATCCGGAACTGGAAGAATTATCGCCTTTTGTTCGACCTGACCAGTGTCGCAGTCGTGAATCGGCCGGGATTTCCGATGCGCCACGACATCAAGCCCGTCGAAGTGGTCGAGAGACAGCCCGCACAGCCTCTCTCGGAATCCGGGCGGGTCTACTATTTGCCGCGTCTCGAAGAGGACATTTCTTCAACGGTGCTGCGAGAACGGATACGCAATGGGGGGGACGCATCCGAGTGGATTCCTCCAGAGGTGCAAGGCTACATCGCCAGAAACCGGCTCTATTCGTGAAGGAGAATGTCTACGCCACAACCAAATAAGGAATCGTTTGAACTCGCAATAGATGCCGCGATAGACAAGAAGGCGCAAGATATCGTGGTTCTGGACCTTGAAGGACTGTGTTCGTTTTCCGATCGGTTCATCATCTGCACGGGAACATCCACCCGGCAGACTCAGGCAATAGCCGATAGCGTCGACGGAGCGCTCCGCGCCGAGGGTTTTCGCTCCCCGCATATGGAGGGTTATACCGAAGGCGAGTGGATTCTGCTCGACTACCTCGACTTCGTCCTTCATATCTTCACACCCCGCGCGCGCGACTTCTACAACCTCGAGCGACTTTGGCGCGCCGGGAAGCGGCAGGACATCCCCACACCGGCCGGGCGCGAGGTATAGCAGTCGATGGCAGAACTTGGCAGGCCGGTCAGCCGCCCCTCCGTGCTTTCGCGAAGTACACCCACATGAAGATTCGCGTGATCTGGGTGGGCAAGACCCGGAACGCCGGACTCTCCGCGGTTTGTCAGGACATGGCTGGCCGGATCGGACACCTCGCGGGTTTCGAAATCGCCGAACTCAAGGAACCGAATACCGCCAACGACCGGCAACGGATCGAAGCCGAAGGCCACAAGATCCTGGACCGTATTGACCGCTCAGACTACCTGGTCGCCCTCGACTCGCAAGGACGGTCCTATTCGTCGTCAGGTTTTGCCGAATTCATCTCGAGGCATATGACCGAGAATCCGCGTGACCTGGTTTTCGCGGTTGGCGGTCCCGCCGGGCTGTCGGACGCGGTCAGGAGACGCGCCAACCTGATCTGGTCGTTTTCGAAACTCACCTTCAGCCACGATCTCGCCCGGGCCATCCTGATGGAACAGCTCTACCGCGCGTTGTCGATCGTCAACAACCTGCCGTATGCGCGATAAGCGGACTCTGCTTGTCGTGTGATGTAAGAGGAATCGGGGTTTTGGCCGTCGCCTTGCGGGGGCCGGCGGGGAGTTACTTGTATCCGGAGGGCTTGACGCCCAAACCGATAGAACTCTTCCCCGTTTAAAGACGGTGACGGCGGCAGCTATAAGTGTAACATCAAATGTTACACTTCCTTTTGTGATCGAGGGGTTCGCTTCCAAAGTCCTTAGGAGGGCGTTTGAAGATGGAAACTAACGGAGGATCAACCCTCAATGGAGGGCAAGGGTTGAACTTCTTCTGGACGCATTGGACGCAGCAGAGAAAGTGGAAGACTTGAACCTCCTGACGCTCGGCACCCACCCGCTGAAGGGCAACCGAAAGGGTGAGTGGGGAATGACCGTGACGAAGAACTGGAGAATTACCTTCAGATTCGAGGCGGGCGACGCCATCAAGGTAGACGTGGAAGATTATCACTAGAACGAAGGGCGGGAAATGGCTAGAAATCTGGAGAGACGTCCGACGCATCCAGGCAGGTTGCTACGGAGCGAGATCGAGGCTCGGGAACTCAATCAGGGGCAGGTGGCGGATCTTGTCGGTGTCGGGCACAGAACCATTAACGAGATTTGCCAAGAACGAAGACCGATGAGCACCGACATGGCGCTCTGGATCGGGAAGTTCTTCGGCAACGGTCCGACGCTCTGGGTCAACATGCAGAAGGCGATTGATATCTGGGACGCTGAGCGCGAGCACTCGACAGACTACATCACGATTCAGACCTTGAAGAGATAGCACGATAAAAGCGGCTTATCGGGCTTTGGGTGCTGCACAAGGCTCTCATCGGCTAAAGGGGGCCTGGGCTCGGCATTCTCGAATAGCAGAACGACGAGCCTTGCCGGTGGTCCCCTTGAGCCCCGGACAGTGTACGAATGCGGCGCGTGCTCGGGATTGAGTGTGGTCGGCAACTCCCCCTTGCCACAATCGTGGCAAACGAACATGCGACAAGGAAGATTGGAATTGAACGAGCGCGGTCTCGGGATACTCGACTGGCCGGAGCAACTGCACCACGTCCTGGATTACTTGGAGCGAACGACGCACCAAAAGTTCATCGAAACACAGGTTATCTTCCTTCCCGCCCTGCTCACTAATTAGTGTCCGCCCGAAAAACTCATAACTAATTGATAATGCAGTACATATAGTGGAATTCGAGTGGTGAAGATCGTTCAGATGTCGTATTATTGGGGGTGAAATCATGGATTTTGACCCCTGAATGGAGAATCTTCGCGAGGCAGGGACACGATGAGAGAAGTTCAGAGACGGCAGTTCCATCTGGGTCAGGCGGCGATCGGGCAGATCTGGATCGACCCGAAGTCGCGGGACGACATTCCGGCGGTATTGAAGGGGCTGCAGCACATCTGGGGCGAGGAGGCGTTGCGCGCCCGGCTGTTTGCGCTGCTGGATGAGCATATTCTGCCGGAGGCCGACCGCACGGTCGGGCGTCCGGGGATGGAATTGTGGCAGATCCTGGTGCTGGGGGTTCTGAAGCAGGGTCTGGGGTGCGACTTCGACCGCCTTCACGACCTGGCGAACCATCACGCGACGATACGCGCGTTCCTGGGTCACGGCGATTTCGTCGACCAGACGCGCTACGAGTACCAGACGGTGGTCGACAACGTGTCGTTGTTGACGCCGGAGTTGTTGACGGCGGTCGGACAACTGGTGGTGGAGAGTGGCCACAAGGTGGCCCGAAAAAAGCTTGGCGAGCCATTGCGCGGGCGGTGTGACTCGTTCGTGGTCGAAACGGACGTGCATTACCCGACGGATGTCAGCCTGTTGTGGGACGCGATGCGGTGCGTGCTACGGGAGACTGGGGAGGCGGCCGGGCAACACGCCGTGGGCGGATGGCGTCAGTGGCGGCATCTATCCAGGAAGGTCAGGAAGCTGTTCAACACGGTGCGCTCGACCCGGCGGGCGAAGCGGCGTCCGGAGCGGGTGGAGGCGTACCTGGAGCGCTGCCGCGCACTGGTCGCCCGGACCGCGGAGACCCTCGACCAACTGCGGGACAACGGAGTCGAGGAAACCACCTGTCAATCAATCGAAGGCTTGATCGCTCATGCCCGGCGCCAAATCGGCCAGGTTGAACGCCGACTCCTGCGAGGCGAGACGATTCCTCACGCGGAGAAGGTTTTCTCGATCTTCCAGGAGCACACGCGCTGGATTTCGAAAGGCAAGGCGGGCACGCCGGTGGAACTGGGAGTGCCGGTCGCTCTCATCGAGGACCAGCATCAATTCATCCTGCACCACCGGATCCTGTGGGAGGGCGAGGACGTGGACGTGGCGGCGCCGATGGTCCGGGAAACCCAGGCGCGGTATCCCGATCTGCGGGCGTGCAGCTTCGACCGGGGCTTTCACAGTCCTGAAAACCGGGTCCATCTCGACGCGCTCCTCGACCTCAACGCGCTGCCGGGAAAGGGGTATCGGTCCCGAGTCGACCGGGAACGCGAAGCGGAGGAATCCTTCGCCGCCGCGCGGCGCGCGCATCCTGCGATTGAATCGGCCATCAATGGATTGGAGCATCGAGGGCTCAACCGTGTCCGCACTCACGGCGCCGACGGCTTCGCCCGCGCCGTCGCCCTGTCGGTACTGGCCGCCAACCTGCATCGCATCGGATCGATCCTGCAGAAGCGCCAGCGCAAACGACCACGCGTCGCCTGACCCACCGGTCCTCCCGGAACATGCCCGATTCGGGGCCGTCGCAAGACGGCAAGCCGCCCCATGCCCGGACGCCCGAATTTTGGGCCGATTTCTTGCCGATCACTCCCCACGAGTCGTCAACCGCTCCCGTTGCGGTTCGATTTATAGTGAATGAACGTCGCTCGTTCCCCCGTCGCTCCCGAATCGACATCCGCGAGAGGGGTTTTCTGGCGGACACTAATTAACGTGAGGGAAGGTGTCTCAACTACATTGGCACAGAGGGGACGCTCGGGCAGACATCTTCGATTTCATTGAGTTGTTTTACAACTCACAATGGAGACACAGTCACGTTGGCGGCGTGTCCCCGCGGCAGTTTGAGGCCGACTATTTTGAGAGGCTCCAGGGTGTCTAGAAAACCCTGGGCATTCCAAATTGCTTGCAGTGGCTTGGCTGAGGCGCGAGACTGAAAACACATGGACACCGGCAAACTACCGGGCGTACTTGCCTGCTTAACTGATCATCGGAGGAAAAGCTCATGCGTGGATCAATGCTGTTCGCGGCCGGACTCGTGGCGGGGGTGGCCGTAAGTGTGGGGATGGCGCAGAACGCCAATAGTAACGTCGTGAGGATGAATCACGTCGCCATCAACGTGCCGGACATCCCGGAGGCGATAACCTACTACACCGAGAAAATGGGCTACCGTGAAGCGTTCCGTCTCAACAACGACCAGGGGCAGCCGAGGCTGGTTTACCTGCACATCAGCCAAAACAGTTTCCTCGAACTCCAACAGGCGAATGAGCAACGGCCTCAGGGTTTTAACCACTATGGACTGCACGTCGAGAACGTGGAAGACGCCGTCGCGGGGTTCAGGGCGGCTGGCGCCACGGTCAGTGATACCAACACCAGCGCCACACAAGCGATCCTCGCCAACATCACCGATCCCTACATGGGCCGCATAGAGTTGGCCGAACTTCCTCCCGAGTCCCTGCATTACCAGGCGATTCAGAGTTGGAATTGAGAAGGAGCATCGACATGAGCGTTTCAGGTTACGTGAGGTTTGGGTCGATGGCGGTGATCGCCGCCGTCGGCGTTGCCCTGCTGGCAACCAGTGTTCAAACGCAACAGCGGGGAGGCACGGTTGAGACGGAGACAGTGGAGCCCGTTAACAGCGGCGAAAATCCCTATCGTGTCATTCGTGACTGGGGTCAACTCGATTTGGAGGCAAGACCGTGGGGCGGTTCCAACGGTGTGGCCATCGACCTCGACGGCAGATCCCTATGGGCCGTCGACCGATGCTCACCCGGGACAACGCCGGGCTGTGCTGACAGCCAGGCCAACCCGGTCCACCATTTCGATGAGTCCGGAAACGAGATCATGAGCTTTGGCGGCGGGATGTTCGTCTGGCCGCACGGTATCCATGTCGATCGAGACGGAAATGTGTGGGTAGCCGACGCACGGGCCGATGGCAACAAGGGAAGTGCCGTCGTCAAATTCAGTCCCGAAGGCAGCGTCCTCATGACGCTTGGAACACCGGGCATGCGTGGAAACCCTCCCGAAGCTCTGACTGATCCAACCGACCTCGTGACCGACCCCGAAAATGGAGACGTGTACGTGGCGGAGAGCCATACGAACGTAGCCGATCCCGATCTGATCGGGCGCATCTCGGTCTTCGACAGAGACGGAAGGTTCCTCAGAGTGATCGGCCAGACCGGAACAGGGCCGGGGGAGTTCCGGACGCCGCATGCGATCGAGTTGGATTCCCAAGGCCGGCTCATCGTCGCCGACCGCCACAACCATCGCATCCAGATTCTGACGAAAGACGGGGAGTTCATCCGTGAATACGCCGAATTCGGGCGCGTCAGCGGATTGGCCGTCGACAGCAACGACGTCATCTACACGGCCGACTCCGAGTCGCGCGACGCTGTTCACCCCGGCTGGCAGAGGGGAATCCGTATCGGCAGCCTCGAGGACGGGAAGGTGACCATGTTCATTCCGGCACACTCGACGGATTCTCCGGACGGTGCGATGGGAGAAGGCATCGCCATCGACCCCGAGGGCAATCTCTACACGGCGGAAGCACAACTGCGGGGCGTGACGAAGTACGTGAGGGAGTAGAATCGAAGCGCGCGAGTCATCGCGGCGCGCCGATCTGAACCGGAGGTCTTGCCTTGATTTGCGGCACTGTATGGTGCACCGTGGGTCGGCTGTTTGAACAGAGCCGCCACAAACCAACCCCCTGATCGCGTCAATGATCGGGGGGGCTCTCTCCTCACCCTGCTTACCTTACCAAAGCCTTCGCTTCGGCGATGATGACGACCATCAGACCGGCGCGTGTTCAAAAAAATTCATTTCCACATGATCGTTTACAATTCGGGGTCTAGGTGGGGGGGCTGGTGCAGATAGGATTATCGGAGCGATAAGACGAGGAGTGCGCTACGGCGATGCGGCCTATGCTGCCATGACGTGACGCCAGATCACCGCGGGATTCGACTGCAATGGGATCGGAATTGCGGACTGGCGTTTGTGAATCTTCTGCGCCAGCTCGATGCCGATAATGACGCGTCGCGCATTGTAGAACGTCTTGAATCCCAACATCGGTTGCAATCGCCCCTTCACCCGGCGGTGGTCCCGCTCCACAACGTTGTTCAGGTATTGACAGCAACGAATCTTCACCGGGTTCCGTCCCCGGAAATTGAACTCACCGTTCATTCCCATGCGCCGCAGGGCGCTATGGCTCGGCGGGTGGCCATCCAAGGTGATGCTCGGTGGCTCCCGATGATGCTTCAGTGCCTTCGGAAAGAATGCCTTCGCCGCCGCAATGCCGCGTCTTCGACTCAGATAGAACTCCACGGTGTTGCCTTGTCCATCCACGGCGCGGTACAGATACATCCACGGGCCCCACACCTTGATAAACGTTTCATCAACCCGCCAGCTCCCACCTACCGGTCGCTCGAATCGGTGCCAGCGCTTTTCACACGTGTCCGCATAGCGAACGACCCAACGCAAACTCGTGGAGTGCGCAATCGATAAACCCCGCTCACCTAAAATCACGACCCGATCTCGGTAACTCAGTCTGAAGCGAAAATACCAGCGAAGGCAGAGGAGAATGATGTCGTCTTCGAACCAACGTCCAGCAAATAGAGGATTCCGTTCAGTTTTGCGATGCGCCGTATCCCCTTATCGCCAATTCTCTTGCCTGTCTGCACCAGAACCCAATCCAGGCGAATAGTTTCCAGAAAAGCTTCACACGGCGAACCGCCTCGCGTGAAAGAGTATGTTTTCGTCGTGCCAAGTGATTTGATCATGATCGGCGAACCGATCCCGCATGCGCCGTTCGAAAATCGCCATTGCTTCGTTGAATTCCCCGTCTTCATAGAGCGAAAACGTTGAATAGTGCCGGTTCTGAACCTGCTCCATCAACCGGTCGAGCCGTGCGGTGCGCTGATAGCGAAAGAACGCAGCAGAGCTGAAGAACAGAGACTCGGTTCTTTCGATCGACCGATACATCATCTCAAGCTCGATCAGCCGGACCTCCTTTTCGACAAATCCCGGGAAATATCGCCCCCAAATCGTACGTGCGTTCTGTGCCGGCAACCGGGTGTAAACGAATAGATGGCCATCCTCCTTGAGGCCATCGCGAGTCACTCGGAGAAAGTCATCGAGATCGAAATAATGGATCGCATTGAACGAAACGACACAATCGAAGGACTGCTCGCCGAGTTCGAGGGCCTCGGCCCGTGTTTGTCTCGTCTCGAAGCGATCGATCCCATTGTCGCTCAGCAACTGCGCGGCTTTTCCCAGCATTGCCTGGTTGGTGTCGATGCAGGTCAAGTGCAGCCCGGGCACCGCATCAAACAATAGCAGGTCGTACCGGCCGGCACCGCACCCGATATCCGCTACGCGAACAGACGAATGTCCATCGAGCTCCTGGGCAATGTGATTTATCGGCTCGGGATCGGTCGTCCGCACCTTACGATAGACGGCGGACACTCTGGTGAAGTGGTCCTGCATTTCGATAATTGATGTCGTCCGCCGCGGGCAAGCCCCTTGCCCAAAGAGCACCTGGCTGGTGAGAGCCTTGTAGAGCAAACCAACATTGTTGCATGGATCGGGGCGGAGATGGAATTCGCCCTTTCCCAAGCCGTAGCGTCAGGCGGTGCGTTCGAACACAGGCCGTCCGAGTGCGGTCATTGTGTTCAGAACTTTCTGGCCGACCTGGATCTCAGTAATCTGCCTGGAGAAGCTGTGGGATTGGAGTCTGGGGCCGATGACGCTCTTCCAATGGCCGATCTGCGTTTCTATCCGGCCGCGTTGATTGTACCATGTGGCCGCCTACCAAGCCATGCGAAGTGTTGTCCAACGCTACATGAGCCTGAACGAGGTCAGCGTTTCCAACGCTACATGAGCCTGAAGGCCCGGTCTGGGCGATCATCGGAGAATGATCGTGACACTACAGACCGAACGCCTCCGCACCGTCGATCAGATCAATGCTTTTCTGGAAGGCAGCGATCCGGTCGACTACCGCCCAGAAGACCGGGACGGGATCTACGAGTTCGTCCGGCGTACGCTGGTGGGGATCGGGTACGGTCGGCTCGGGCGAATCGGCAAGGGGGCGGTGCGCGAATACCTTGGCAAGACGACGGGGCTGTCCCGTGCGCAGGTGAGCCGGCTGATCGGCCAGTACCGCGCGACGGGGCGCGTGGTGGACCGTCGCGGCGGCAACAGCGGACGGCCCTTCGCGCGGGTCTACACCGCTGCGGATATTCGTCTGCTGGCCGAAGTGGACGCGATCGGCAACCAGATGTGCGGCCCGGCCACCTGCGCGGTGATGCGGCGCGCCCTGGAGGTGTTCGGCGACCGGCGGTTCGAGCGCTTGGCGTACCTGTCGAGCGCGCATCTGTACAACTTGCGAGATTCCAAGACCTACCGCGCCAAGCGCACCGTGTGGCAACACACCAAGCCGACGGCCACGCGGATCGGCGCGCGCCAGCGGCCGGAGCCGCAAGGCCGGCCCGGTTTCGTGCGCGTGGACACGGTCCATCAGGGCGACCGGGAGGGCGAGAAAGGCCTCTACGCGATCAATTTGGTGGACGAGGTCACCCAGTTCGAGCACATCGGCGCGGTGGCGAGGATCTCCGAGGCGTTCTTGATCCCGGTGCTGCAAGCCCTGCTGGTGGAACTGCCGTTCGTCGTGGTGGGCTTCCATTCCGACAATGGCTCGGAATACATCAATCGCCAAGTTGCTGAATTACTGAACAAACTGCATGTCCGCCAGTTCACCAAGTCACGCGCCAGGCGGTCGGGCGACAACGCGCTGGTGGAGGGCAAGAACGCCTGGGTGGTCCGCAAGTGGCTGGGTCACGACCACATCCCGCAACGCTTCGCCGCCCCGGTCAACGCTTTCACCCAAAACGTGCTGACGCCGTACCTGAACTTCCACCGGCCGTGCCTGTTCGCCTGCGAGCGGCGCGATGCCAAGGGGAAGGCGCGCCGATACTACCGCCGCCAGGATGTCATGACCCCGTACGAGAAGCTGAAGTCGCTGCCCGGCGCTGAGCAGCGCCTGCGCCCCGGCGTGACCTTCGACGCCCTGGACCAGCGGGCCCACGCCATGACCGACCTCGAGGCGAACCGACAGGCGAACCGCGCCCGCGACGCGCTGTTCCGCGCCATCGGCCAGTCTACCCCGGAGGCGGCATGATCGGGCTTTCGAACGGCCGCGACGCGGGCTTTGGCCGACGAGCCGGGCCCGCGCGCCAAGCGGTGCAGTGGTGGACCAGTCCTTCGGGCCGGCGCACGCGCGTCAGGGGGCCTGTGGAAAATGACGCGTCTATGGAAATCCGCAAACAACGCGGATTCCCACAAGCCCCTCGGCTTCGCCGCATTTCCCACAGGCCCGACGGCGGGAACGCATCGCCATCAACCTGTTTTCAGGCAGCAGCGATCCACCTTCAGATCGGGAATCTCCTGTCTGAAGAATGGGGACACCCTCAAGGGTTGAGCTTGTACAGCATTCTCGCAACAGCTAAAATAGGCCCCCTACAACAAGCCCCGACCGGGACGAAGGCTCACCACCAAGCCCCTCTGTCCAGGCTCATGTTCTTATTGGAAAACGCTTGCGACCATTGCTGCGGATCTGGGCAATATGGCGATCCCGAAGGTCTATCCCCGCGCGTGCGGAGGAACCCGCGGATCACGGCAAGATAGCTGACGAGTTGGCGGTCTATCCCCGCGCGTGCGGAGGAACCAGCATCGCCCAATAGAGCCGATGGTGCTGAACGGGTCTATCCCCGCGCGTGCGGGGGAACCCTGCGGTCTCGCCCTGCTGGACCGTGAAATTCCGTGTCCTTTCGGTAAGGCTGCGCAGGTCGGCACGGGACCGGCCTGCCGGAACCCGGCGCTCAGTAGGCAAACCGGGTGCAGTCGATTTCGTATTTGCGTACCTTGTAGTTCAGAATCCGGGCCGTCGTGCCCAGCAGCCGCGCCGCCTTGGCGCAGTTTCCCCTGGTGGTCTTCAGAGCATCGAGCAGAACGTCCTTCTCAAAGGCCGCAACCGAATCGGCGAGCGACAGGGTTGGCATGGTACCCGAAACTTGTGCGGTCTGCAGTGTCGGGGGCAGATGATGCCCGTGGATGACACCGTCCTCGCCACAGACAAGGACCGAACGTTCGATCACGTTTTCCAGTTCACGAACGTTGCCGGGCCAGTGGTAACTCATGAACATGTCGATCGCCGTCGTGGAGATTCGCCGCACGCCTTTCTTGTAGTCCCTCGAGAACTTCTGGAGAAAGTGATCGGCCAGCAACAACAGATCGGCCTTGCGTTCCCGCAGGGGCGGAACGGCGATTGAAAACACGTTCAACCGATAGTACAGATCCTGGCGAAACGTGCCGTCGGCTATCCCCTTCTCGAGGTCCTTGTGGGTTGCCGCAATCAGCCGGATGTTCGCACGGATGGTTTGGGTCCCGCCCAGACGGTCGAATTCCTTTTCCTGGAGAACGCGCAGCAGCTTCACCTGCATGGCAGGATTGATGTCTCCAATCTCATCCAGAAAAAGCGTTCCGCCCTCGGCAAGTTCGAAGCGGCCCTTCTTGCGTGCCACCGCACCCGTGAACGCACCTTTTTCGTAGCCGAACAGTTCGGATTCGATCAACGTTTCGGGCAGGGCGGCGCAGTTGACCTTGATGAAGGGCCGCTCCGCTCGTGGAGAGTTGTAGTGAATCGCGTGGGCGATCATTTCCTTTCCGGTGCCCGACTCTCCACGGATGACGACCGTCGTGTTGGTGTGGGCCACCTGGGCGACCTGCTCGTAGACTTCCCGCATCGCGCCCGTGGTACCGATGATTGCGGCAAAGTCGTATTTTTCTTTCAGCTCGCCCAGAAGGTGGGTGTTTTCGTCCATCAGGCGACGGCGCTCTTCGTCGACCAGATGATCTGCCTTGATCGTCTGCGCCATCATGGCGGCAGCCACATGCATGCAGTTCAGTTCCGCATCGTAATCCCGGCCATCGATGTAGCGCAGGTCCACGCCGAGCGCGCCGACCGAACGTCCGCTGACGAAGATGGGAACGCAAAGGTAGGAGAGTTCCTGTTTGTGAAGGTCGCGGCGCTCCCCCGCCCGATTCAGGAACATGGGTTCGCGGCTGACCTGGGGCACGACAATGGGTCTGCCGGTCTCGACGACCCGGCCCATGATGCCCTCGCCCAGGCGATAGCGCGCGGCCCGGCCGGCTGTGCTCAAACCGCTGGAGGCTTCGATTCGTAACTCTCCGGACTTGCTGTCCAGAAGCGTCACTGCGCCTCTCAAGACGCCGCCCCGCCGCTCCAGGACTTCCAGAACTCCCTGAAAAGCGGTTGCCGGCGACAGGGCGGACGAAAGCGCGTTACCGATGTCTACAAGCGCCTCGAGCTGGTCCGCTCCAGTTCCACCCCAGGTTTCCTTTGAAAGATTCGTACTCAAGCTCAGATTCCAGTCAACAAGATTGGCAAAAAAAAACGCCCACGCACGTCATTGGGAAACGTGCTATGGACGTCTACGTCCGAGTGGGCCGGCACCGTCGCCGGGACGCAACGTCGATCATCACGCCATCTCACTCAACAAACTACAGGGATTATCGAATTTCGAGTGGTTTGTTGTCAATGCCGACGTGAAGATAAGGCGGCCGGGCCAACCCGCTTGAAGGTGCCCTGGATGGAAAAACGACGCCAGCGGCCCGTGGCAGTGCCTCGACGGCCGCCCGCAAGTTTATGCCATACATCTTGTCGAAATGCCGTCAGCTCGGGGTGCCGTCCCAGCGTATCCAGCCGGACCCCCGATGCCCGAAGTCGAACGCGTCGGGGTGGAGCAGTTCGGCCAGAATCTCGGCCGACTCCACGACTCGCGGTCCGGGGCGGTTGAAGTACTGGTTGCCGTCGGTGACGAACACGCGCCCTTCGCGCACCGCGGAGAGCCGCCCCCACTCCGTGCGCGACGCCAGGGCCGGCATCGCGTCCACCGACCGGGCGATGTCGAACCCGCACGGCATGATTGCCACAATATCCGGATCGCGCTCCGCCAGTTCTTCGATCTCGAAATAGCCGGAATGGCGTCCCGCGTCGCCCATCATGATGGTGCCGCCGGCGATATCCACCAACTCCGGCAGCCAGTTTCCGGCATACATGAGCGGATCGATCCATTCGATGCAGGCGATTGCCGGGCGGGCGGAAAGCCGTGCCGACTTGGCTCGAATCTTATCGAGCCGCCCCTTGAGTTGGTCCACGAGCCGGGCGCCGCGAGCGGGGGCGTCGAGCGCCGTGGCGACCGCCGCGATGTCGCGCCAGATGTCCCCCAGGCCCATCGGCTCCAGAGAAACAATCTCCGGTTCTGAACAAACCAGTTCGCATACGGCCCGTTCCACGTCGGCGAGGCTCACCGCGCACACCTCGCACTGGGTCTGGGTAACGATAACGGTCGGGGCAAGCCGATCGAGCAGTTGGGCATCGACGCGATAGACCGACAGCGCTTCGGCAACGATGGAGCGCACCTGGGTGTCGATGGCGCGGCTGGAGGCGTCGACGTTGACTTTCGACGACGAACAGACCGGTACTCGGCCCACGGATGCCGGGAAATCGCACTCGTGGGAACGGCCGACCAGTCGATCTTCAAAGCCGAGGGCGGCGACAATCTCCGTCGCGCTGGCAATGAGCGATACGATCCGGTGCTTGGTCATCGAATTACCCTTGCTCCCTCGCCAGCCGGCCCACCGGCGCCGGCAAGCGACCGACGAGCGACACCGGGCTGAACAGCAACGGCAGGAACAACGCCATGCTGATGCACGTATTGCGGAAGAACGGAATGGCCTGCACGTAACAGTCGATCAGCCCGGCCATGGTCAATGGGTAGCGCAACGCGCCGCCAAAAGCCCACACCCCGAAATTGGACACCGCGAAGAAAACGATGGCCGAGGTCAGGCCCGTCACCGCAATTCGCGGCCAGGAATGGCCCCCGCGCAAAAAGAATCCGCACGCCACAACCATGGCCACCGAAAGACACAACACCGGCTGCGCGCCGTAGATCGCCCAGTCGGCCCTGCCGGTCAGAAGCCAGATTCCAAGATCGCCCGCACCGTAGATCGCCAGGGGCGCGAGCCAAGCCGTCGTGCGGCTTCGATAGAATGCCGCGCCGAACAGGCACAGCGGCAGTATCGGTGAAAAATTCCACGGATAGACGGTGCTGCCCGGGTCGATGGATACACCGAAATTGTGCAGCACGTACGGTGCGAGTCGAAAACCGATGGCAACTATCATCACAGCGAACAGCGTGGAACGCCGGGGGGACATCATCGGAAACCTCCTGTGGTGAAGCCATTTCGGCGCATGCCGGCACCGGCGGGTTGCGATACCAGATCGCGGAACACGAAACCGTCCCGTTCGTCGGTCACGCCGCGCGCTACGGCGATCGGCCGGACAAAAATCGGACCATCGAAGACGAACGTGTGGAACTCGCCGTTTTCGCCGCACGGGTCGATATCGGGCTGCAAGTCGGCGAGAAAACTCCCGGATCGACAGCGAGTGTTCGAAGGAAATCCGGCCGTGGGCCGGAGCGGAATTCGCACGTGCGGATAAGATTTGACTATTCGGTAGACCATTCAGCCCCTCTCGCGAAGGCTCGAACGAAATCCGGCGCTGGGTCGCCGGTTACCGACAGGTCTTCGGACTCGCAGGCGTTGGTGCCTTACCTACTGGCCGTCGCTTCCCGGTTCACACCTCGTGAGCCAGTGCTTGATTGACGGCGGTCGTTCCTGCTTACCGCTGCGGGACAGTTCCGGATTTTCACCGGATTCCCTCTTGGGCCTCATATTCGAGGCCATCGGTAACGGACGGGATGGTAGCACGGAAGCGATCGGCGTACCACAGACGATGGGGGTGCCAGCACGGTGATTTTGTCCTTTCAGTGAACTACGGCAAATTCAGTAGTTTAACCGGGAAAGCTGGACATCGCGGGGAGTTTCCGGTATAACACGCTGAATGGAGTGGACGGAATTAACCAGCCCAGAACTGTCGGAGATCGGGGTACGGCCAGTGGAGCGAAGCGAGGAAGCGCAGTATCGAGAGCAGATGACGCGTCATCATTATCTTGGCCGACTTTCGAAGATCGGGGAGACGGTCTGGTACGTGGCCACATGGCGCGGGCAGTGGGTGGCGCAACTGAGTCTGTCGGCGGCGGCGCTGAAGTGCGGGGTTCGGGATCGATGGATTGGCTGGGACTTCCGCTCGCAGTATGGGCGGCTGAAACTGATCGCCAACAACAGCCGTTTTTTGATCCTGCCGGGCTGGAATCGGCCGAATGTGGGTTCGCGGGCATTGTCACGGATGGAGCGGCGGGCCGGGTCGGATTGGCGCGAACGGTTCGGTCATGGGTTGCTGCTGCTGGAAACGTTTGTCGATCCCCGGCGCTTCCATGGCGGCGTGTATCGCGCGTCGAACTGGTTGGAACTGGGACGGACGCGGGGATACCGGCGCACCCGGGACGGCTACAGCGCCGAAGCCGATGCCCCGAAACTTGTCTTTGTGCGTCCCCTGCGCCGTGATGCGCGCGGGCAACTGACCCACCCTGGCCGGGAACATCTTCAACTCACAGGAGCCCCCAAGATCATGCTCAATGCCGCCGAGATGCGCCAACTCCCCCAGTGCTTCAAGACCATTCCCGATCCGCGCCGCTCTCAGGGACGGCGCCATCCCTTGTCGGCAGTGCTGGGCATCGCGGCGGGCGCGACGCTGTGCGGCATGCACGGCTATAAAGCCATCTCGGATTGGGCCGATGCCCTGGGGCAGAAAGCCCGCGAACGTTTTGGCTGCCGGCCCGAGAACGGCCGCTATGTGGTTCCCAGTGAGTTTGTGATTCGGGATTGCCCGATACGGATTGAACCGGGGGCGCTGGACCGGGCGCTCAATGCGTGGAATCGGGCCTGGGGCGCCCCGGACGATGCGCTGGCCATGGATGGCAAGACGATGAAGAACGCCCTCGACTCGGACGGGCAGCAGACCCACATCATGAGCGTGGTCGGGCATCGGTCGAAACGCTGCTACACCCAAAAAAAGTGGGAACCCTCCCTGTAGCCGGCGGCGAGGAGCACAAGCGCACGAACGAAATCGGCATGGCCGTTCCCTTGCTTGAAACCTGCGACATCGCCGGCAAGGACATCACCGGCGACGCCCTGCTGACCCAACGCGCGATCGCGCGTTATTCGGTTGAGCGGGGAGCGCACTATCATTTCACGGTCAAAGGCAACCAACCGACGTTGGAACGCGATATCGCATTGCAGTTCCAAACCCGCGGACAACCCGACTTTGTCGAGGTCACGCCGCCCGATCATGGCCGCATCGAAACCCGGCGCATTTGGTGCAGCGCCGCACTCAACCACTACCTCGACTTTCCCCACCTGGGGCAGGTCTTTCGGATCGAGCGCGAATCCATCGACAAAAAATCCGGCGCCCTCACCTGTGAAACCGCGCTGGGCATCACGAGCCGCTCACCCGGCGAAACCTCCCCCGAACGCTTGCTGGCCATCAATCGCGGTCATTGGAGTATCGAAAGCGTCCATTACATCATCGACTGGAATTACGATGAGGACCGCAGTCGAATCCGCACCGGCTTCGGCCCGGAAAACATCACCCGCCTCCGACGCTTTGCCGTCGGTATTCTCAAATCCTTTCAAAAACCCGCTCAATCGATCGCCCAATCCATGCGCCAACTCTCGTTCAATACCCGCCGCGTCTTCGACTACTTGAAAATGACTCGAAATTCATCCCCCACATCATGCTCCTTCTGAGAACAAATTTGCCGTGGGGGTGCCAGCAATTCTCATTATGAGTGTTTTCCGCTGTTCATTCCCGCTTCTGGTCTTGAGGTTTTTCGATGTCGTGACTGATTGAGTTGGGCGCCTGCCTTCCGCGACTCCAAAATTGTAGGGGCGGTCTATGACCGCCCGAATGACCGCCCGAATCAAGCATTCCGAGACTGCCCGAATCAAGATCGCGCGGTCATCGCGCGGTCATAGACCGCGCCTACAGTAGGAATGGGACATCATTTCGAGGCCCTCAGGGGCCAAAATGAGAATTGCTGGGGGGTTGCGCCGGACGGGAGCCGGTATCGGGATTTCGGCTATCTTGCTCGCGCGGAACGGGCCCGGCATCCCCGAAACACATGCTCGCGAGCCGCCCGCGATAAGAAGCAGCCTTTAGTTGTGGCATGTGCGGCGAGTCGCGAGCCCGCCTGCGATCCGAAGCGGTCATGGCGTTCGAATGTTCAACCGCCCAGCGGCGCCGGCTGCGTCTGGCCACCCCATTCCTGTTCCTCTTCGACCTGAATCGCCTTGCCGTATTTCAGGTACAGCGCGGGGATCACCACCATGTTGAGGAAAGTCGAGGTCAGCATGCCCCCGAGAATGACAGCGGCCATGGGTTGCTGGATTTCCTTGCCCGGAGTCCCGACACCGAGCGCCAACGGAATCAGCCCCACGCCCGTCACGAGCGCTGTCATCAGTATCGGGCTCAGGCGCTCCATCGACCCCTGGACGATGGACTCCCTGAAACCGGCGCCCTGCTCCATCAGGTGCCGGTAGTGCGTGACCAGCATGATGCCGTTCCGCGTGGCGATACCGAACAGCGTGATGAATCCGACGAGCGATGCGATCGAAAGCGTGCCGCCGGACAGGAAGACGATCACCACGCCGCCGATCAGCGCCAACGGCAGATTGGCCATGACGAGCAATGACGATCTGACGGACCGCAACGCCATGTACAGCAGCAGGAATATGCCTCCGACGGCCACGAGCGAGAGCCAGAAGATTCTGGCCGCCGCGGTTTCCTGAGCCTCGAATTGTCCGCCGTATTCCAGATAGTAGCCTTCGGGCAGCGACACTTCACGCGAGATCGTGGCACGCACCTCGTCGATCACGCTTCCCAGATCGCGGCCCGATACATTGGATTGCACAATGATGCGGCGCTGGCCGTTTTCGCGATTGATCGTATTCGGTCCCTGGTCCATCCGCACGTCCGCGACCTGTGCGATCGGAATCCTGGTTCCGTCGTGGGTGGCGATCAACGTGCCGCGGATCGAATCGATCGACTCGCGTGCGGCATCTTCGAGCCGGACAAGGATGTCGTAGCTGCGCTGCCGTTCCAGAACCTGCCCCACCACGATGCCGTTGAAAGCGTTCTCCACGGCATGAGACAGGTCCGACGCGGACACGCCCAGGGCGGCGGCGTTGGTCCGGTCAATCCCGATCTGGATCTGAGGCATGCCGACCTGCGGCTCCAGGAGCAGATCGACCATTCCGGGAACGTTTTCGATCGCGGCACGGATTTCTTCGCCCTTGTTCCGGAGGGTTGGCAGGTCGGGGCCGAACAGCTTGATTGCAATCTGGGCACGGGTCCCCGACAACAGGTGGTCGATACGGTGGGAAATGGGCTGGCCCACCTCCACGCCGGCGCCCGGGATGCGCGCCAGACTCTCGCGCACCTCATCCATGACCTCGAATTGCGTGCGATCGCTTTCTATGGTGACAATCTCCAGTTCGCTCGCGTTGACACCTGCGGCATGCTCGTCCAACTCCGCGCGGCCGGTTCGACGCGTGGTGGAAACGACTTCGGGAACCTCGTGAAGCGCCTCTTCGACCACGATCCCGATCCGATTGGACTCGCCCAGGGAAGTGCCGGGAGGCAGCGTCACGTTGATGTTCATGGCGCCTTCATTGAAGGGCGGCAGGAATTCCCTTCCCGTCAACGGCAACAGCGACAACGAAACCACCAGAAGAAGTACCGACACGACGATGATTTCGTGGGGATGCTCCAGCGTCCAGCCGAGAACCCGGCCGTACACTTTCTTCGCAAAACCCACCAGCATGGAATCGCCGCGCCGTTCAATGAGCCGGGAGCGTCCGAGAAGCCAGTAACACATCACCGGAGTGACGGTGAGCGCGACCACAAGCGACGCGGCAATCGAAACGATGTAGGCGAACGCCAGAGGAGAAAACATGCGTCCTTCGAACCCTGCCAGTGAAAACAGGGGAAGGAAGACAAGAATAATGATCAACGTCGCATAGAAGATGGAATTGCGAATCTCGCTCGATGCCCGAAAGACGACGGCCCCGACGTTTTCAGGATTGGGCAGGGCCGCATTCTGCTTCAGGCGGCGAAACACGTTCTCGACATCCACAATCGCATCGTCGACCAGTTCCCCGACGGCGATCGCCAGCCCCCCCAATGTCATCGTATTGATGCCGATGCCGAAGTAACTCATGACCAGAACCGAAGTCAGCAGCGACAGGGGGATGGCCGTCAAGCTGATCAACGTCGTCCTGAAATTCCAGAGGAACAGGAACAGGACCACGGCCACCAGAACACCGCCTTCAAGCAGTGCCTGACGGACGTTGCCCACCGCCAGTTCGATGAATCGAGCCTGCTGGAAAGCCTCGGAATCGATCACGATGTCGCCGGGAAGCGTGGCGCTCAGTTCGGCGAGGGTGGTTTCGATCTCGGCGGTCAGTTCCAGCGTATTGGCGTTGGGTTGCTTCTGAATCGTGATGACGGTGGCGGGTTGCGCGTTGAAACTGCCATCACCCCGCTTGACGGCGGCGCCCAACCGGACATCCGCGACATTGCGTACCAGTACGGGCCGGCCGGTCCGAATCGCAACCACCGACTCGGCCAGATCGTCGGGATTCGACACGCGGCCGCGTCCCCGGATCAGGAACTCTTCGTTCGGCCGTTCCATGATCCCACCGGTCCCGACCGCATTGGATTCACGAACGGCCTCGGTGACTTCTTCGAGCGACAGGCCGTAGTCGACAAGGCGGGCCGGATCGACCAGAACCTGGTATTGCCTCAGGTCGCCTCCGATCACCGTCACCTGGGACACGCCGGCAATCGCAAGCAACCGGGGCCGCAGGACCCAGTCCGCAAGCGACCGCAGATCCATGGCTGACGTTTCTCCCTCCGCACGCATCGAAATCAGCATGATCTCGCCCATCGTCGAAGAAATCGGGCCGAGCACGGGCGGGGCGACATCCTCTGGAAGCCGAACCTGCTGCAGCTTTTCGGTCACGAGTTGACGGGCGCGATAGATGTCGGTGTCGAGTTCGAACTCGGCAAAAACCAGGGACAATCCCGTTGCGGAGTTGGACCGTACGCGAAAGACGCCGGATGTCCCGTTAAGGGCGGTTTCCAGGGGAACGGTTACAAGTGCTTCGACCTCTTCAGGGGCCAGGCCGGTGGCCTCGGTCAGGACGGTGACCGTTGGCGCGGTCAGATCCGGAAAGACATCGACCGGCGTACGCGACGCAACGACTCCGCCGTAAACCAGGAGGATGGCGGCGCCGACGATGACGAGCAGTCGATTGTCGAGCGACCATCGAATGATTCGGTCGAGCATCGACTACACCTCGTGGGAGTGGGCGCCCGGGTCGGCGGGGCTCAGTTCCTGAAGCTTCAATTGATATGCGCCCTGAGTGACGACGCGCTCACCGGGCTCGAGTCCCGACACGACCGCGACCATGTCGCCGTACTCGTCGCCGAGTACGACCTCCCGCCGCTGAAACTCTTCGCCGGACAACAGAACGTAGACAATGTTCGAGCCCTCGTTGTCCAGAACGGCCTCTTTCGGAATCAGCAGGGTATTGACAACCTCATCCGCATCGAGTCGAAGATTGGCCTGCATGCCGATGCGGAGCGCACGTTCCGGGTTTGGGAGTTCGAAGACGAACATGGCTGCGCGGGAGTCTTCGTCGATGACGCCGCCGGCATCGATCATTGTGCTTGCGATGAACTCCCGGCCGGGAAAAGTCGAGGTCGTGAACGTCGCCTGGGGATCGGCCCGCAGACGTCCCAGATCGCGTTCGAATACGGGAACCTCGATCCAGACGGTGTCCATATCGACGATCTCCAGAATAGGTTCTCCCGCCTGTACCTGCTCCCCGAATCGTTTCGCGACACTGACCACCGAACCGCCGATGGGTGCGCGGACTTCATAGGCGGCGGATTCTGGAGGGGCAGTCAACCCATCCAGGCGGGCGTCGATCGCGGCAAGACCGGCCTGCGCGATGGCGTAGTCCGCCCGGGCGCGCTCCAACTGCCGCTCGGAATAGGCACGCGCCTCAAACAGACGTTCGGCCCGTTCAAGTTCCGATTCGGCAAGACCCATTCGCGTCAGGGCTTCATTCCGATCCTCGGCCAAACCGCGGCGCTCCGATTCAACGCGCGTGCGCTCCACGGCGATCTGTGCCGACTCCGCCGCGGTCGGCGTCTGGGTAAGGACCGCGATGACCTGTCCTTCGCGAACTTCCTCTCCGAGCCGGGGCAGCGAAGGACCGGCGATGATGCCCCCGACCGCGGGTGCGACGAACGCGTGGTTCCGAGGCGCGGGAACGACCCGACCCGTCGACGTGATCTGGGGCGCCAGCATCGACTCGCCCGCCACGGACAATTTCATCCGTATCAGCCACTGCTGCTCCATGAGGAACGGAACAATTCCATCCGCGACGGCTTCGACCGCCTCGGCTTCCGCTTCGGGCGGCATCGCCTGACGGCTGGACCAGTACAAAACCAGGCCCGCGGCAATCGCGGCCAGAACAACCACTATTCCCAGACTTTGGGCCGAACCCCTGAACCGATCTTCTCTGTTATTTGTTCTCATTGTTCAAGATCCCTCCCGACTGCCAGTTCCAGGTCGAGGATGCCGGTCCGATAGTCGAACAGCGTTTGCAGAAACTGATCGCGGACCAAGGTCCGAGTTCGTTGCGCTTCAAGCAGGGGAAGAAGCTCGGTTGCTCCTTCGCGATACGCCACGATGGCGATCGAATACGACTCCTCGGCCCCGGCGAGCAACTCGTCTTCGAAAAGCGCGACCTGATCGCGGGCACTCTCCCAACCGCGATATGCGGACTCCACCTCAGCCAGGGTCCGATTCCGAAGGGCCGCCAATTGCGTCTCTGCCTGACGTTCCCCCGTAACCGCACGCGCGACGCCCGCCTGATTCCGATCGCGAAATGGAAGAGGAATGGAAACTCCAAGAAGGACGGTGTCCGAAGAAGCGACGCGCTTGTAACCGACGAACGGACTGATATCGACAGAGCCCCTGGCGCGTTCGAGCAGGGAACGATCGGCAGCCAGAGCGATCCCTATGGTCGCGGCGCGCACATCGGGGCGCTCGTCCAGAGCGATCGCCTTCAGTTGCGGCAGATCGTAGGGCATCGGACTGAACCCGAGTTCACCGGCCACACGACGTCCCTCGAATTCACCGTCACCGAGCAGTTCAACGAGACTTATGACCGCCTGGTCCCGCGCCAGCTCGGCCTGACCGAGCGTGCGATCAAACTGTACGCGCTCGATCCGGACCTTGATGAGGTCGGCTTCGGCGATCGCGCCTTCGTCGAATCGCGCCTGATTGTATTGAACCAGTTGCTCGAACGCCTCCCGATTATCGGAGGCGATCTCGACCCGATCGCGCGCAAGGACGGCTTCGTAGTACAGTCGCCGAACGCGGGCGATACCCCGCCGTAGCGCATCCGCGAGCCGCGCTTCGGCAACGGAGATATTCAGGTCGGCAACCGAGGTTCGCAGCCGGCGCTTCCCGCCGAGTTCAATCGTCTCGGAATACGAGACGGCAAACTCATAGAGGCTGCCAAACGACGGATCTCCGGCGAACTTGAAGTTTTCAGCCGTCACGGTAATGGCCGGGTTCGGTCGGAGTCTTGCCGCGACCCTGTCCGCACGCACGCGGTCTACCTGGAGTCGCGCGGATTCGATGTCGAGGTTCCGATCCACGAAGATCTCGACAGCGCGATCCAACGTCAGCTCCGGGCTCGCCTGGGCAAACGCCCCGCCCATCATCCCAGCGGCCACGAACGGGACGGCGAGTAGCCGTTTCAAATTGACATTCATACAGTTACTCCCCATCGCATACCGTTCACTCCACCTCGAAGCCGTCGAGACGCATCGATTCGCTCAACCGGTCGTTCGTCACCGCGAAGTCGATTGAATAGATTCCGGGATTCGGGATCGCCAACTCCGCAACATAGATTCCGGTGACTCGCCCCACCTGGGCCGTGGTCCGGAGAACTTCGGCGCCCGACGCCGAACGCACGGCCAGATCCACCCGCGCATCCGCAACCGGCGTACCGTCTTCGAGATCCGTCAGATGAATCAGAAACTCGCTGGGGATACCTGCACCGAGCGGGGTGTATTCGAAGAAGTTTTCGATCCGATCGGTAAACTCCGTGCGGGATAAGACTTCAAGCTCTTCGACAATCTCTTCTTCGACGGATGGCGCGGGAGCGCAGGCGAACATCGCCAGGGCCACCGACACCGCCAAATACCGTTTCACGCGGTTGGCGCGTTCGAACATACGGAACCTCATTCGGAGTTCACGAAAAACGATTGGGGTGTCGGGTAAACGAAAACGAACCGTACCCGAGGCGCCCGGGGGACACCGGCAGGGACTATGCGGGAGGAGCTCTGGGAGAAATGTGTGGAGCCGGAGGATCGTGCGTGCGGTCGAAACGAACCGTGTCCTGAGGTCGAAATGCTTCCGGCGGTACTATCGCGTACCAGTGGGCATCGACCCGAAGGTGAAGACCGGCAACCTTGTCGACGACGGAAACGAAGAGGTCGATGCTTCTGCCGTCATGCGGCGGCAGATTGAACGACGCCTCTCTGCCTGCCTCGTCTTCGTGATGGGAATCCCGGGAGTGCGTCCCGGAAACGTGGCTGTGAACGACAACTCCAAACCCGCCGCCGTGATTGAACGCGTGCCCCGATGCGGCGTGCACGTGAAACAACGAACCGCCCGGAAGCGAGATCACGAGCGCCAGCACGGCGAGGCAGGATGCCGGAAAACGCACTGAATTCACAATGCGGACATTATGTTGGAGGGCCGTATTCATGTCAATTTGCGCGAGTCGGGATGATTCCGCCTCTATTGCAGCCCACCCCGCCGGCGCGGCCTTGATTTGAGCGGTCATAGACCGCTCCTACATTATCTTGATTTGGGCGGTCGTAGAACACGTGTCCCTTCCTCTGCCTCTCATCTCAACAACAAATAATTTCACCGCCGCCTCGTCGGGCTCAGGGGATTCGGGTCACAGACTTTGTCGTTCGTCGGTCACGATGCGAAACCATCGCTGGGCTCCGCTCTTCGCGTCTGACAATCCGACAGACCCGCGCGCGCGACCCTGTAAGGTTCCTGCCTCGGGCTAGTTTGCGGCGGCTTCTTCCAAGAGCCGTCGTATACTATTCGATACTGTGCGCAAACCACTGCTCATTCTCGCACTGGTGGCCGGTCTGGCCGGGCCGGCGGCATCCCGCGACGATGCCGATGATTCGGCCGAGTTCGTGTTTGCGCGCGTCCGATTCAATCAGACTTTCGAAGCTCTCTTTCAGGCTGAAGCCCCCTGGCATCATGACTATCCGTACGCCGAAGACCTCTATCTGAGTTTGATCGGGGAATTCACCGGCGTGCAGACCTCGCCGGACGACTACGAGATCGTCGATCTGGATGACGACACCATCTTTGGATATCCGTTCCTTTACTTCTCGGAACCCGGTTTCATGGACCTGACCGCGAGGGAAGAAGAGAATCTCCGCGGGTACTTCAACCGGGGCGGCTTCGCCATGTTCGACGATTTCAGGGGCATTGATCTGCAGAACCTCGGTGTCCAGCTCAAGAAGCTTTTTCCCAACCGCGAGATGTTCCCGCTCACAATCCGGCATCCCGTATTCAATGCGTTCTACGAGATCGACAGCCTCGACATGACCCCTCTCTACATGGACTCGCGTTTCAGTGGAGGACCCGAGTTCTGGGGGATGGAAGACGAGAACGGACGCCTGATCATGATCGCCAACCAGAACAACGATCTGGGAGAGTACTGGGAAGGCCTCGACCATGCTTCTGTTGCCTTCGAAGATGCCGCCGATTCGGTACGGCTCGGAATCAACTACCTGATCTACTCGATGACGCACTGATCGACTCCGCTCCCGGCGCCGCTCGACCGCACCGGCCTTCTTCTGTAATCCCCGACCCCGGCCAACCGGCGCCCAAGCGTATAATCGACAGTTGGCGCCCCGCTGTGACATTCACGGCAAAGCAAGGCCCCACGGACGTAAAGGAACGAAGAGAGAGCATGGCAAGATCCAAGGTCCTGGACGCCCTGTCCCAGATCACCGACGAGCTGAAGAACTTCGAACGCATCGCCCGGGCCATCAAGCCCAAACCCGGGAGTATCCCCGAGTTGGACGGCATCGACGTACACGGAGAGATCGTTCCCCTGAATGGAGTCGTCGGAGGCGACCACCTCATCTACATGGACTTCAAGAAGCGGTACGACCTGGATGCGCGGATCCGGCGCGCCCGGGAACGCGGCCGCAACGAGGTGGTTCCCCACCTCGAGCGATGCAAGAACCTTGCGGGAATCGCATTAATCGATGTTTCCGGTCATCAGAGCACCGATTCGATGCTGGCGGGAATGGTACATCAGGCCTTCCTGATGGGCGCCTTGTACGAACTGGACACTTTTGGCGAGATCACGCGGAAGCTGTTCGAGAATCTCAACACCCGCCTCTACCGCTCATCGCTGGTGAGCAAATTCGTGACCGTGCTCTACGGTGAGATTTCCGCCACCGCAACGTTTCGCTTCCTGTCCGCCGCGCACCCGCCGCCGACCATCTTTTCGGCGGAACTCGACAGTTTTGTCGAAATCAGTCCCGAACTCGTGACCACGTTCCCTCCCCTGGGTACGATTCCATCCGAACACGATATCGACCGCACGCGGACCAAGAGCGTTGTGGGGTTCAAGGACCGCTACGAACTGAATGAATGGAAGTTGATGGGGTCGGGAGACATCATGCTGTTGATGAGCGACGGCGTGACCGAGCATGCCCGCGGAGACGAGTCGTATTTTCCCGAGCGCCTCGAAAAAACGGTCCGCGCCTCCAAGGCACTGTCGGCGAAACAGATCGTGGAAGCCATCAAGGCCGACATATACGAGTTCGCCGATCCCGCCGACGACATCACCCTGGTTGCGATCAAGAGAGTCTGAGCCCTTGGCAAGACCCTTCAGGGTCCCGTCTTTGCGCACCGGGTTATCCGCAATGCTCCCCGCGATGTTCGGGATCGGGTAAATTCGTGCCGAATTCGCGCTTTACCGCCTGAAACCGTATTCCATGGTAAAGAATCGCGGGTTCAGCGCGGTCAAAGGTTCGCGCATCTTTGCCAATTCCTGTTCGGGACCGTGAATTTCAAACTGGACGATTTCCGCAAATTCCTGGGATTCCTCGAGCAGAGCGCCGACGTTTTCGACATGTAAGAGAGCGGCTTCCGCGTTTTCATAGCCTTCCCGGCAATGCGCCCTGTCGCCGTCGAAACTGAAACCGTAGTAGAGGCACCCGGGCTCGGTGCGGGTCGTTTCGACGAAGCGTTCGCACAGAGCCTTGAACGATTCGAGTTGTCCTTCGCGGACCTTGAAATAGGGGACGATCGTGCAGCAAGTGTCGTTTGTAGCCATGATGTTCCTTTCCGGTCGAGTCAGTCCTTTTTCGGTTCAGACAATTGAGCCGTTTTGTCCAGCGCCCGCTGGAACGCGCTGGCAACGATATTCCGGAACTTGCCTTCCTCCATGGCCTTCAACGCTTCGGCCGTGATACCGCCGGGCGTCACAACAGACCGTTGGAAGTCCACGGGAGACCGCTCGCTGCCGCGGACGAGTTCGGCGGTACCGCGAAGCAGCGACATGATGCCCTGCTCAGCCAGCCCGGGGGGCATGCCGTTGGCTTCCATTCCCCCCGTCATCGCTCGCGCGAACTCAAGAACCAGGGCGGGTCCGGAACCCACGCCGACCATGCCGACATCCAGTAGCGGCTCCCTTGAGCATTCGATCCGATCGCCCCATACGTCGAAGACCGACCCGGCCAGATCCCGCGCCTCCGGACTGGCCTCGGATCCCGCCATCCAGTAGGTGGTCGCCAATCCCGCCTCGATACCGATGTTTGTGCTGGCGCGCGCGACGTTGGCAACGCCGAGCACTCGTGACAGCGTCGACAGGTCAATCGCCGTCATGACGGACACCACGAGCGCGTCCTGTCCGATATGTCCCCGCAATCCGGCGCTGGCTTCCTTGAAGTGCTTCGGCTTTACCGCCACGATCACCAAATCCGCGCCATGGACGGCGGCGGCATTGTCGGTCAGAAGTTCGGCCCCCGGCAGGGCAGCCTCGATCCGGGCTTTCCGTTCCACGCTCACCCGGCTCAAACGAATCTCATCGGCGCCGCATTTTGCGGTCTCAACCAGACGGACGGCGGACATCAGCCCCATGGTGCCGGGTCCGATTACTGCGACTCGCATCTGTTTTCACCCCTCAAGAGGCCCTATATTAGCAGGGGGGAGAGATAAAGAATGCAGGTTCATCTGATCGACGGCACGTACGAACTGTTCCGCCATTTTTTTGCCGTCCCTTCTTCGACCGACGTCTTCGGAAAGGAGATCGGGGCCACACGGGGTGTGGTCGGATCGATTCTGTCCATGCTCGAACGCGGCGCGACGCACATCGGAGTGGCCACCGATCATGTCATCGAATCGTTTCGAAATCGGCTTTACGACGGATACAAGACCGGGGACGGCATCGAACCCGCGCTCCACACTCAGTTCGAACCGCTCGAAAACGCTCTGGAAGCATTGGGCGTTGCGGTGTGGCCGATGGTCGAGCAGGAAGCCGATGACGGACTGGCCGCGGCCGCCAAACAAGCGGCAAGCGACACTCGCGTCGAACGCGTCTGGATATGCACTCCGGACAAGGACCTCGCGCAGTGCGTCTCGGGCAGCCGGGTCGTTCAGTTCGATCGACGCAAGGATACGGTTCGCGACAGCGCCGGTGTCCGGGACAAGTTCGGCGTCGGTCCCGAATCGATTCCGGATCTGCTTGCACTTGTCGGCGATGCGGCCGATGGCTTTCCGGGTCTGCCGGGGTGGGGCGCAAAATCCGCTTCGACCTTGCTGGCGTGCTACGTCCACTTCGAAAACATCCCCAGAAACCCCGGGGACTGGGACGTTGCGGTTCGCGGAGCGAAAAAGCTGGCAGCGACTCTGGCCGAGCACCATGACGACGCGATGCTGTTTCGCGATTTGGCAACGCTGCGCACCGATGCACACCTGTTCAAATCGGTGGACCAGTTGCGGTGGCACGGCCCACACCCCGAGTTCGAACTCCTGTGCCAGTCGATGAACGCCACGAGGTTGTGGAAGCGGGCCGTGGCAATACAACGGTAGGCCAGTCGATGGACGCCACGGGAATGTGGAAGCGGCCATGGCGAAAAAGCCGGTAAACCCGGCGCCACCGGCGCGTTCCTCGCGCCGGATCAAGCGCCAGGGCGCAATATTCAGGATGGAGACTGCCGGGCGCGTAGCGGCGCATATCCTTGCGCCGGATCAAGCGCGCCAGGGGGCGGTATTCCAGGTGGAGGCAACCCGGGTGCGGGCATAGGCGCTTGGTTTGACACAAGGAGCGGCGCGCTCTATCCGGCGCGACCGGCGCGAGGCACGCGCCTGAGAACGCGCCGTAGCTCTGACGGCGTCTCCGACTCTTTGCGACGATAACCCGGGAAAAAGGGAGGCTAACTGTTGGCCGCCCGCCTCAGGAACGCCGGGATCTCCAGATTGGGAGTCGCGGGTTCCTTGGTCTCGGTGACCCGGGTGCCGGTGACCGGACCCCGGTCGAAACCGGTAGCGATGACAGTGACCTTGACCTTATCCGTCATTCGCTTGTCCAGGACAGCGCCGAAAATGATGTTCGACTCGCTGTCGGCAGCTTCGTTGATGATGTTGGAGGCTTCGCTCACCTCATGCAGCAGCAGGCCGACGCCGCCGGTGATATTGATCAGCACGCCACGGGCGCCCTGGATCATGCTGTCTTCGAGCAGGGGGCTGGTTATGGCCCGCTCGGCCGCTTCGACGGCTCGATTCTCTCCCGAGGCCACACCGGTTCCCATCAGCGCAATCCCCATACCGTGCATCACGGTCTTGACGTCTGCAAAGTCGAGGTTGATGAGTCCTGGAACTATGATCAGATCCGAAATGCCTTGCACCGCCTGGCACAGAATGTCGTCAGCAATCCGGAACGCATCGAACAGGGTGGCCCCCTTCTCGATCGTCGCCAAGAGTCGTTCGTTGGGAATCGTGATGACCGAATCGACGGCCTCTTTCAGATCGGCGAGACCGCGGTCCGCATGGGACATCCGCTTTCGGCCCTCAAACGCAAACGGTTTGGTCACGACGGCCACTGTCAGGCATCCCAGGCCCGCCGCCAGGGACGCAATGATCGGCGCCGCCCCGGTTCCGGTTCCGCCACCAAGCCCCGCGGCCACAAAAACCATGTCGGCCCCTTCCAGGGACTCCATGATCTTGTCTGTATCCTCGAGCGCCGCCTCGCGGCCGATCTCCGGGTTGGCCCCCGCCCCGAGCCCCTTGGTCAGCTTCCCTCCGATCTGAAGCTTGACCGGCGCCTGAGACTGCTCCAGCGCCTGGATATCCGTGTTGGCAACCAGGAACTCTACTCCCACGACACCCGCGTCTATCATCCGATTGACCGCGTTCGACCCGCCGCCCCCGACACCAATGACCTTGATACAAGCTCCTATTTTCCGTTCGTCGTCAAAGTTGAAGCGAACGGAATTGTCGCCCAGTACTTGATTGGACACTGCTCCCTCCTGTCTTCCGGAATCCCCTGGCTAGACGACCAGACTCCTCAGTTTCGAAAACATGCGCTTGAACGCAGACTCCGAATGTTCGTGAAACTCGTGCGTTTTTCGCCTTCGGTCGCCAAAGGCGACGAGTCCCAGTACGGTCGAGTACCGCGGCTCTTGGAATTGCACGTCGGGGAAACCTTCCGGAACCCCCACCCGCACCGGCAGGTCGAGTAACGACTCGAAAAAAAAGGGCAACCCCCCCAGCATGCCCCCGCCTCCGGTCAGGACAATCCCGGCGCCGGCCTGGCGTTCGGGTCCGGCGCGTCGAATTTCGGCCCGCACGAAGTGGATGATTTCTTCAGCCCTCGGTTGAAGAATGTCGCTCAGGACCCGTTGACCTATCACCTTCGGCTGGCGCGAACCGACACCGTTGAACTCGAACGTGAGTTCGTCATCGGCCATCGCCGAAACCACACATCCGAACTCCCGTTTCACGCGTTCGGCTTCGGGGATCGGCGTGCGCAAACCCACGGCGATATCGCTGGTAAAGTGGTCGCCGCCGACCGGAAGCACCACGGTATGCCGAACCGCGCCGTGGTGATAGATCGCAACGCTGGTCTTTCCACCGCCGATATCCACGAGAACACACCCCAACTCCCGCTCGTCATCACTCATCGTGACTTCACCGGACGCCAGGGGTTCCAGTACGGTATCCGCAACTTCCAATCCACTGCGATTCACCGCGGTGACGATGTTCTGAGCCGCCGTCACCGAACTGGTGACGATGTGGACATTGACCTCCAGGCGGGTGCCCACCATCCCAAGTGGATCGCCGATTCCTTCCTGATCGTCGACGACGAATTCCTGCGGGATGATATGGATGATCTCGCGGTCGGGAGCGAGGGCGACCGCGCGCGCGGCCTCGATCACGCGGCGCACGTCTTCGCGTACGATCTCGCGCGCTTGATTCGAGATCGGAATGGCGCCCGTGCTGTTCACGCTCCGGATGTGAGGTCCCGAAAGACCGACGAACACCTCGTCGACATCGAACCCGGCCATCAACTCCGCTTCTCCGACGCTTTTCCGGATTGCCGCGACCGTGGCTTCCAGGTTCACGACCACGCCTTTTTTCAGACCCTTCGAATCGACGTTCGAGAACCCCACCGGGTCCAATCCGCCGTTACGCACCGCGGCTATGAGCGTGCAGATCTTCGTCGAGCCGATGTCCAGCCCTACAATAATTTTGTCTCGTCGCCCCATATGATTGTCTCGACCGGACCGTTTTCATCGGTATTTTCGGGTTGAGTGATGACCGGATCCTTGAAACGCAGGTCGATTCGCAGTGCCGTCGGAAAATCTTCACGGATCAAGGGCTTGAGTCTCTGGTACAGATCCCAGCGGATCCAGTGATCCGTTTTTCCGAGGTCGACGATCAGCGGGTCGTCGACGGGTACGACCGACACGTCCCCGGACTCGGAAATGAAAACCTCCGACAGCGAAGTTCCACCCAGGACTTCGACGATGTCCAGGTAGATCCCGACCTTGAACGCGTTGCCGTTGCCGCCGTCCTGGCTGCCACGCATTGACAGTCCATCCAGAATCGGGAAATTCGTATTGGTCCAGACGTCGACGGCAAGAATCGCGCCATCGATGTCGACCTGATAAATCTCCCCATCGATACGGGCCAGAGCCACCTGCTCGCGCTCGACAACGGTGATGACGAGTTCATTCGGCCAGACCCGACGAACCGTTGCGTGGCGCACCCAGTGGATCTTCTCGACGGCTTCCCGTATCTCGCGAACGCTGACACCGAGCGTATTCGTGCCGGGCGTGTACCCCGCACTTGCCAGGATTTCGCTCGCGGTCACGCGACGCTCGCCGGTGACCTGAATGTTGCTCAACGCCAGGGCTTCGGTCGTTTGGGCAAAGACGAACGCCCTTTGGAGCCCGTAGCCGGCGATCCCTACAAAAACCAGGATCGTTGCCACATGCCTGGCGTGCCACCAGTCGGCGCGAGACCGGTTCCGCAGGTAACGCATCCAGCGACTCGATTTTTTCTTTGACATCGTCTAACCCTCGGAAACCTCGATGGCATTGTCTCGAGGATCGATTTTCGGATCGACCGGCGCCGGGCGTGCCAGCGTGTCAGCCAGTACGGTGATGTTTCCGGCGCCCATGATGACAATGGCATCGCCAGACCGGACATTCGCTCGGAAGTAGCTTTCCATGTCGTCCACCCGCGGCACGTGGACCGCCTCGCACTTGCCGAGAGACCGCATCCTCTCCACCAGGGCGGCGGAACTGACGCCATCGATGGGTTCTTCGCCGGCAGGGTAGATGTCGGCAATCAGAACGGCGTCCGCATCGTCGAAGGCATGCACGAAGTCTTCGAACAGGTGATAGGTCCGGCTGTAACGATGCGGCTGGAACGCTGCCAGAATTCTGTTGAAACCGGCATTTCTCGCGGCAGCCAGCGTCGCCCGGACCTCGGTCGGATGATGCGCGTAATCGTCCACAACCGTATAGGGTTCGTCCGCCTTCACCTGGAAACGCCGCTCCACTCCGCGGAATTCTCCCAGGCCCCGGGTGATGATTTCCGGCTCGACACCCATTTCACAGGTCGCGGCAAATGCGGCCGCCGCGTTCAGCACGTTATGCTCGCCCGGCACCTGCAAAGCGCATTCGATGCGGCCCTGGCCGTTGTAGTTCAAACGGAATCGGGAACCCAGATTCTCGGACACGCAGTCGGACACGCGTATGGCGGCGTCATCGCCGGTTCCAAACGTGACCACCGGACGTTTGATTCGACCCTGGATTTCACGAACGGAGACCGCATCGGAAGGCGCCACGACGGTGCCGTAGAACGGAACCTTGTTGGCAAACGAAACGAACGAGTCCTGAATCTCATCGAGGTTGGCGTAGTGATCGAGATGGTCCGCTTCGATGTTCGTGATTACCGCGATCGTCGGCGACAGCATCAGGAAGGAACCGTCGCTCTCGTCGGCCTCGAGAACGATGAACTCCCCTTTGCCAAGGCGCGCGTTGCGGCCGACCGCGTTCACCTTGCCGCCAATGACAAAAGTCGGGTCCATGCCGGCACAATCCAGGATCGCCGCAATCATCGAGGTCGTCGTCGTCTTGCCGTGTGTTCCGGCAACGGCGATCGTGTATTTGAGCCGGGCCAATTCGGCAAGCATTTCGGCACGGGAGATCACCGGAATGTTACGCGCGCCAGCCTCCAGCAATTCGGGATTGCCGGAACCGACGGCGGAGGAACGGACAACGACGTGGGCGCCCGAAACGTTTTCCGCGCGATGGGCAAAAAACACTTCGGCGCCGTCACGCGTCAACGCTTCGGTCACGCGGGTTGCCTTTGTGTCCGAACCCGTCACGCGGTAGCCAAGCGTCAGCAACACCCCGGCGATACCACTCATGCCGCTACCGCCAATACCGACGAAGTGGACATGTTTAATGCGCTTGAACATTGTTCTGACCGTGTTCTGACCGTCACTCGACGTTCGAATACTTCTTCCGCGGATGCGTCCTACCCTCGTGCGGCCCGTTCGATCAAATCCGCAATCCGCGACTCCGCATCGAGCACCGCGATCCGGCGGGCGTTCAGTTCGATCGATTGCAGGCGCACGGGGTCCGCCAACAGCGACACGATCTCGCTCGCCAGTCTTTCGCCCGAGAGTTCATCGGGGTCGATCATCACCGCCGCCCCCTCTTCGACCATCGCTCGGGCGTTCTTCCTCTGATGGTCGTCGGTGGCCCACGACAGGGGAATCATGATTGCGGCCTTGCCACCGGCCCGCAACTCGGCCACTGTCGCCGCGCCGGCACGGCAGACGATGAGATCCGCTTCCTGATAACGGGTCTCGAACGAGTCGAAAAAACTCGCGACCTCCGCATCGAAGCCGGCCTCACCGTAACCTTCCCGGACCGACTCAACCTGACGCGTTCCGGTCTGGTGTACGAACCGAATGGCCCCGGTTCCCCCCGGCAGCGACGATTCGATGAACCGTAGCGCATCGATCACGGCTCGATTGATCGATTCGGCGCCCTGACTACCTCCGGTCACCAACACGGTGAACGGCGCAAGATGCCGTTTCGGCGCGAGCGTCTTGAACCCTGAACGCACGGGGTTGCCAGTCACCACGGCGCGCCCATCGAAGTACCGTGCGGCTCGCTCATCGGGAACGGCGACGACCATTGCGAACCGGCCAAGTACCCGGTTTGCCCAACCTGGAAAAACGTTCTGCTCCATCAAAATTCGCGGCACCCCACGAACGACCGCGGCAGCAACCAGGGGAAACGAGGCGTATCCACCCAACCCCACCACCACGTCGGGACCGAAGCGTCCCAGTACACCCATGGAACCGATCAACGACCAACCTAACCGAAACAGGTTTCGGACCCGCTTCAACCAGCCAGTCCGATTCAATCCCCCGACGGACAGGGTGACCAGTTCGAACCCCTCGCGAGGCACGATAGTGGTTTCGATGCCCTCCTCGGCCCCCACGAACAAGATTCGGGTTTCCGAGTCGCGGCGGAGCAACTCGCGGGCGACCGCAATACCGGGCATCAGATGCCCGCCTGTTCCACCCCCAGCAATTATCGCCTTCATAGTGACAGATCAGGACCGGCAGAAAATTTCTCCGCCCTAATAAACACAACGAGATACAACCGGGATCCGGATCCAGCTCGTGGCAGAACCCGGCAGGGTTCTGACAGCAGCACCCGTGTCAGAACGCTCAGCGTTCTGACAGCAGTCCGCGTGCGACCCGGCAGGATTCTGCCAGCAGCCCGTGGTAAAACCCTGCAGGGTTTTACCAGCAGTACCCGTGGTAGAACCTGCAAGGTTCTGACAGCAGTACCCGTGGCAGAACGCTGAGCGTTCTGCCAGCACACCGTCATTCAAAAACTTAACTTCCACGCTGCGACACGCTGAGCAAGATCCCCACTGAAGCCAGCATGATCAGGAACGAACTGCCTCCATAACTCAGAAACGGCAGAGGAATTCCCTTTGTGGGGAGCAGTCCGACCACGACGCTCATGTTGAAGAAGGCCTGCAGAGTCACCATGATGGTGATACCCAAGGCCAGATAGGTGCCGAGCAGATCCGGAGCCCGCAACGCGGTACGGATACCCCTCCAAAGAAAAACCCCGAACAGTAACAGCACCGTCAACGTGCCGATCAATCCCAGTTCTTCGCCAATCACCGCAAAAATGAAATCGGTGTGGGGCTCCGGCAGATAGAACAGCTTCTGCTGTCCCTCCATCAGTCCCACACCGGTCAGTCCGCCCGAACCCACCGCGGTCAGGGACTGAATGATCTGGTAGCCGCTGTCGAGCGGGTCGGACCATGGATCCATGAATGCCAACAGCCGCTGGCGGCGCCAGGGCACGCTATAGATCAAAAAATAAAACGCGGGCGCGGCCAGCACGGCGGCCATGCCGACCCAGCGAAGTTGAAGCCCGGCCGCGAACAGCAGGATCCCGGCAACGCCGGCAATCGCCACGGCCGTCCCGAGGTCCGGCTGAAAGACGACCAGTCCTCCAATCAGGAGCAAGACAACGCCAACCGGCAACAGGGTGTACCGAACGTCATTCACGTGTTCCTTGTGCTTCTCCAGAAAGTAGGCCATGAAAACCACGACCCCGATCTTGGCCAATTCGGCTGGCTGGAACGAAAAACCCGCGATCCGGATCCACCGGTGCGTGTTCGCGATTGCCGGCATGAAGTTGGTCGCGACCAGCAGGACGGTCACCACCGACAGAAGCGAGAAAACCACCGCGGGATGCCGGTAGTGCTTGTAGTCGATCTGCATCAGGACGAACATGAACGCCAGACCGAGCCCCGCCGAGAACAGGTGCCGGAACAGGAAATAATTGGCATCGCCGAATCGTTCGCTCGCCATGACGGCCGAGGAACTGAACACCAGGATCAGACCGATCACAACGAACATCAGCGTCGCAACGAACAGAATCCAGTCGGGTTTTAGTTTTCTTGCCATTTATCCGTGGCGCGATTTCACGATCCTTTTGAAATCGTCGCCGCGCTCTTCGTAGTTTCGATACATGTCGAAGCTGGCGCAGGCGGGCGACAGCAATACAACGTCTCCTGTTCTTGCCGCTCCCGCCGCGGCCTCGACTGCTTCCGACATTGACCCGGCGCGCCGGCATGGAACCGCGCCGCCGATCGCTTTCTCGAAATGTGACGCGGATGCTCCGATCAGTACGGCCTGCCGCACCTTCCCTTTCATGGCTTCGACCAGCGGTTCAAGCGGCACGCCCTTGTCTTTCCCGCCGAGAATCACGACGATCGGTTCAGAGAACGATTCGAGCGCCTTCACGGCCGAGTCCACATTTGTCGCCTTCGAGTCATTGACGTATTCCACACCATCTACGGTTGCGACAGGCTCCAGCCGATGCTCGACGGGGCGAAAGGACTCGACGGCCCGCGCCGCGTCGGCCGCGGAAACGCCATGGATTCCGGCAACCAGGAGCCCGGCCATCACATTTTCGACGTTGTGCGCACCTCGCAACGGAACGTCCGCGACCGGCATCACCGGCATCCCGCCCACAATCAATTGGCCGTCGCGAACCGATGCCCCACTCCCGGCGCATGCGCGGCGGCTGAACTCCAGGTGACGGGACCGGACGCTGGCCGGAAGCGGAAAGACATTCTCATCGTCACGGTTGATCACGGCGTAGTCGCCTTCGTTCTGATTCGCAAAGACCCTGAACTTGGACCGGCGATAAGCCTCGAAGTTTTCATAACGATCCATATGGTCCGGTGCGATATTGAGCAGCACGGCCACATGCGGCCGAAACCGCTGTATGCCGTCAAGCTGAAAGCTGCTGACTTCAATCACGTTGATGGTCTCCACTCGCGAGGAAGCAACCAGGGCCGACGCCGGCGTACCGATGTTTCCTCCGACCTGAACGGGGCGCGAACCGCTCGCCAGAATGTGTCCAACCAAGGCGGTCGTCGTGGTCTTCCCGTTCGATCCGGTCAGCGCGACCACGTCACCTTCCAGATAGCGCGCCGCCACTTCGAGTTCGCTGACGACGGGTATTCCGCGCCGCCGGCCCGCCAGCAACGGATCGATGTCCAGCGGTACGCCCGGGCTGACAACGATCTCGTCCGCATTCTCGAATCGTTCGACGCTGTGACCGCCGGTCTCGCACTCGATCCCCTCGCCCTCGAAATCGGGCTGCAGCGGCGGATCGCGCTGCGCGTCGGTGGCAAAGACTTCAATGCCCTTGTCGCGGAGCAACCGCGACACCGCCAGACCGCTGCGCGCCATGCCGACAACGACGACCTTCACCGCAGCTTCAGCGTCGACAGGCTGAGCAGCGCAAACAAGAGCGCCGCGATCCAGAAACGAATGATCACCTTCGACTCCGTCCAGCCAAGCAACTCGAAATGGTGGTGGATCGGCGCCATCCGGAACACACGCTTGCCTCGAAGCTTGAACGAACCGACCTGGATCATCACCGAAAGCGCTTCGACGACGAAGATGCCTCCAATCGATATCAGCAGCAGTTCCTGTTTGATCACGACGGCCACGGTTCCGATCGCGCCTCCAAGCGCCAGGGAACCGACATCGCCCATGAACATCTCGGCGGGGTGCGCGTTGTACCACAGAAAACCCATGCTGGCGCCAAAGACGGAACCGCAAAAAATCGTCACCTCGGCCGCTGGTTCCAGATGCTGCAGGTCGAGGTATTCGGCAAAGACCTGGTGCCCGGTCACGTAGGTGAGAATAGTCAACGCGCCCGAAGCGACCGCCACGCAACCGATCGCCAGACCGTCGAGACCGTCGGTCAGGTTGACGGCGTTCGAGGATCCGACCACGACCAAGACGATAAACAGCAGAAACGGAGCGCTGCCGATCAGGATCATCGGTATGTTGTCCAGAGGCATCCAGACCAGATCCGGCGTAAAGCTCTTGAAGAACGGCACGGTCAGCCGTGTGGAAAACAGTTCCTGTCCCGCCAGATAGAGAAGAAACCCGCCGATGAGGAAGGTCGTCAGAATCTGAAGGATGAGTTTTGAACGGACCCGCAAGCCGAGCGATCTCTTTCGGACGATCTTCAGGTAGTCATCGGCGAATCCGACCGCGCCGAAAGCGAGCGTCGAGAGAACCACCACCCAGATGAATGGGTTGGAGAGATCGGCCCAGAGCAATGTCGAAAGAAGTATCGAGACAACAATGAGCACACCTCCCATCGTGGGAGTGCCCGCTTTGGACTGGTGCGATTCCGGCCCGTCTTGGCGAATGTTCTGTCCGATCTGGAACTGCTCGAGACGTTGGATCAGCCAGGGGCCCATCAACAGGCTGATCGCCAGTGCCGAAATGGTGGCGACGGCGGTGCGGAACGTAATGTACTGAAAAACGTTCAATACGCCGAGCAGGGGCAGGTCGGCAAGTGAAGTTTGCGTGAACAGATGAAACAGCATCAGGGCTCCATGATCGAGAACGAAAGTCTCAAGGTATCGATCGCCTGTTCAAGCTTCATTCCGCGCGAACCCTTGACGAGAATCAGATCTCCGCTTCGGGCGGCGCCCGTCAGCAGTTCTCCGGCTTCGCCCGCGTCGCGCGCCAGCTTCAACCGTGACGGGTCCGCGCCCGCGTCGCGCGCACCGGCGATGAGCGCTTCAGCATGCAGACCCACGCCCACAATCAAGTCAACACCGGCCTTGACGGCATCCCGGCCGCAACCGGCATGCAGCTTCGCGCTCTCGGTACCGAGTTCAAGCATGTCTCCCGCAACCAGTATTCGCCGCTCGAATCCGGGAACCGCCACAAGCGTGCGAATCATCTCGGTGAGTGCCTTCGGGTTTGAGTTATACGAGTCGTCGATCAGGGCAAAGCCCTCGCGAAACCGGACGAAGTTCCCGCGCATGCGTCCAGGGGGCATACCTTCGAAGGCGCCCACGATCCCGTCCCAATCCAACCCGTGGGTCACACCGACGCTGATCGCAGCGGCCGCATTGATGACGTTGTGAACCCCGAGCAAGGGCATCGCGAAGCGCACCTCGCGGCGGCCGTGGCGCATCGTGAATGCCGTGCCTTCCACGCCGAGCGGTTCGATCCCGGTAACACGAAACGAGGCGGCGGAACGAATGCCGTAGGTGACGATGTCGCCGTCGAATTGCCTCGACATACGCCGCACACGGGTATCGTCGTTGTTCAGGTAGGCCCTCGGATGGCCCACCAGGCCCTCGAGCAGTTCGGCCTTGGCCGCGGCGATTTCATCCACGGAGTTGAAGAATTCCAGATGGACGGGATTCACGTTTGTGATCAATCCCTCGTTGGGCTCGGCAATCGCGGCCAGTTTCCGGATTTCTCCCGCCGCGGACATTCCCATCTCCATCACCGCCATGTCGTGGTCCGGTTCCAGACGCAATAGGCACAGCGGCAAACCGTATTCATTGTTGAGGTTGCCCGTCGAGCGGAGAACCCTGTGACCGACGCCCAGGACGGCAGCAACCATTTCGCGGGTTGTCGTCTTGCCGACACTTCCGGTGACGCCGATAACAGGCCCTCCCCACTTGCGGCGGACCGACCGTGCGAGATCGTGCAAGGCTTCGAGTGTCGAACCCACGCGAACCGTGGAAAAACCGTTGAGGCCACCCACATCTTCGGAAATCACAGCCCCGGAGGCGCCCTTTTTCGCCACCTCGCCCAGAAACCGATGGCCGTCGAATCGCGGCCCCTTGATGGCAATGAAAAGCTCGCCAGGCCGGATCGAGCGGCTGTCGATCGAGTACCCTCGAACCTTCTTCGCACCGGCCCCTTCAAACCGGCCGCCGGTGTGTGCCGCAATCTCTTCGAGAGTCAAGTTCATGATTGGGTCAGCAGTTCCCTTGCGATTTTTCGATCGTCGAACGGCAGAGACTCGCTACCGATCGTCTGAACCGTCTCGTGGCCCTTGCCCGCAATCACGACGGTATCGCCGGGACGAGCGGCAGCGATGGCGACCGCGATCGCCTTCCGCCTGTCCGGAACGGATTCATACGGACCGTTTGCGCGTCGAAGGCCCTCTTCGATCATCGCGATAATCGAAAGCGGATCTTCGTTCCTGGGGTTGTCCGAAGTCACGATGCTCAAATCGCTCAGACGTCCGGCCACCTCGCCCATTCGCCGACGCTTGTCGCGATCCCGATCGCCCCCGGCGCCAAAGACCACGATGACGCGTCCAGAGGTGATTTCCCTGACCGCGGCCAGAACCCTCGCCAGCGCATCGTCGGTATGGGCATAGTCGACAATCAATCGAAAGTCTTGACCGCAGTCGATATTTTCGAATCTTCCCGGAACACCCTCAACAGCTTCGATTCCGCCCGCGATCACGTCCAGGTCCAGATCAAGAGCGATCCCGATCCCCAATGCCGTCGAAATGTTGTAGAGATTTCCACGGCCCAAAAGGGACGATTTCAGGGATACATTTCCTGACGGGGTCGCAAATCGCGCCTCGATTCGCCGGCCTTTCAATTGGCTGGAGACGGGATGGATATCCGCGTCGCGGGTCATTCCAAACGACAGAACACGTTTGTTTCCCGCATCCGCCAGAGACGCGAAGAACGCGTCGTCCCTGTTGAGGACCGCAACTTCGGGGGCCACACCGCCCAAACCCGTAAACAGCTTTTTCTTGGTTTCAAAATACTGTTCCATCGTTCCGTGAAAATCCAGATGTTCCCGACTCAGATTGGTGAAGGCGGCCACATCGAAGTTCATTTCCGCCACCCGATGCATCGCGATCGCATGAGAGGACACCTCCATCACGGCATACCTGCAGCCGGCATCCACGGCTCGCCTGAACAGGTTCTCCAAGTCGGGCGCTTCCGGAGTTGTACGTACCGCCGCGGCATGAAATCCGGGCACCCGGTAGTCGATCGTGCCCAGGAGCGCCACCGGAAGCCCAGTGGATCGGACAATGGATTCGACCAGATGGGCGGTTGTGGTCTTGCCGTTCGTACCAGTGATCCCGATCAGGGAGAGGCGGGATGTCGGACGGCGGTAAAAAGCGGCAGCGCACGCAGCCAGCGCGCGGCGATCCGATGGAACCTGGATCCACGCGGGGGACGGGCCCGGAGGGTTTTCCGAAACGATGGCAACGGCGCCTCGAGCCAGTGCATCGTTGACAAACGAGTTTCCATCAGCGCGCTCTCCTCGAATTGCGACGAATACCGAACCGGGCTCGACGGAGCGGGAATCGTATTGAACGCCGGTCACTTCCACAGTCGGATCTCCGACGACCGAAGACACCGCAATTTCCTCGATCAGTTCGTTCAATCTCATGCTGCGAATCACCCGGCGCCGGCCGGAATGTGGTGCCTGTGCCCATGAATCCCATATTGCTACGGGTTCGGTCGAACTGCGGGGACAGGTGCCGGCGCTATCGATCGATCGTAAGTCGTCGAGAAACGGACCTGAACCGTCGCCCCCCAGGGGACGGGCGTGCCCGGAGGCACCGACTGTGCGATGGCGAATCCAGAACCTCCCGACTGGCATTTCAGACCTAGCTGCATGCATGTTTCCGTAACGCGGCGCAACGGGAGCCCATCGAAATCCGGAATCCTCACGGTGCCGGTTCCGCCATCGGTTCCGGCGTCCTGCACCGGCGTTTCCGGCCGCAACGCGACGTCGACAACTTTCCAATCGTCAACCCTGTCTTCGCGGAGATCGGGTTGAGGCACCGGGTCGGCGGGTAGGGGAATCGCTGGGTCGTCATCGGTAGAGCGCGGCGGCGCGGTCGGAGCATCCGGAACCACCGAGCGGTACCGCAGGATTTCTTCCACGATTCGCTTGAACGCGGGCGCCGCCACCTCACCTCCTCCGTGAGGCCCCACCGGTTCGTCGATCATGACGACGACCGCCACTTCGGGGTTCGAAGCTGGAGCGAATCCCGTGAACGAAGCCACGTATGCCGTCAACGAATAAGCACCGGTACGAGGATCGATCTTCTGTGCCGTACCCGTCTTTCCGGCGACGGTGAATCCGGGTATCCGTGCATTGGCGCCGGTTCCGTCGGCGACCACCGTTTGGAGCGCATCCCGGAGCAAACGCGCGGTCTCCTCGCCAATCACACGCTGCCCCACCGACCGGGTCTCGGCAACGCGCCCGGTCAGGGGGTCTTCGACACGCTTGACAACGTGGGGCTGGTAAAGCGTACCGCCGTTGGCGACCGTCGATACCATGTTCACGACCTGCAACGGAGTGGCCGCGATCTCCTGGCCCATCGATATCGCACCAACCGACACGTTCGACCATTGGGCGGCCGGTCTGAACAATCCCCGCTCTTCGGCCGGCAAGTCGACTCCGGTTCTTCGACCGAAGCCCATCCGGTCGATGTAATCCGCAAAACGCTGGTCGCCCAACCGCATCCCCAGCTTGATGGCTCCGACATCGGATGAATACTGCAGGATCTCGCGAACCGAGAGCAGACCAAAGGGCTTGTGGTCGTTGATGCGGTGGCCCATGATGTCGATGTGGCCCATCTGGCAGTCGATCACTTCGTCCAATGTTGTGAGACTTTCTTCAAGACTGGCCGCCACGGTCACGATCTTGAAGGTCGATCCCGGTTCATAGTTCAGGCCAATGGCCCGGTTCCGCCTGTTCTCGGCGGGAAACCGTCCGTATTCGTTGGGATTGAACTGGGGATAGTTGGCCATGGCCAGGATCTCGCCGGTCGATGGATCCATCGCGACGACGCTCATCCCGGCGGCCCGGGTCTGGGCGATGGTTCGGGCCACTTCCTTCTCGGCAATGTACTGAATGGTCCGATCGATGGTCGTCGTCAGATTGGCGCCGGATGCGGGAAGCTGCTCCAGCCTGTGGAAGCTGCGTCCACGCGCATCGATCATTGCGACGACCTTCCCCGGGGGGCCCGCAATCAGGTCGTTATACTTGTACTCGATTCCGCCCGCACCCGCATCGTCGAGATCGACCCCGCCGAGAACGTGGGACGCCAACTCGCGGTTCGGATAGAAGCGTTTGGATTCCTTCAGGAAATAGAGTCCGCGAATATTCGCTGACCGGACTCGATCGGCCTCTCGCATCGAGATCTTTCGTTGGACCCACGTGAAGCCTCGATCCGAATTCACGCGGGATTCCATGAATTCGGCGGAACTTTCGAAAACGTCCGCCAGAAAGGCTGCCGTGGCTTTCGGATCTTCGATTTCCGAAGCAACCGCGTATAGCGAATCCACTTCGATGCTGACCGCCAATTCATTGCCGTTGCGGTCAAAGATGGAGCCGCGACGGGGACTGATCTCGAGAACCCTTTCGTGCTGGCCGTCGGCACGTTCCTTGTAATAGGCGGACTGAACAACCTGGAGTGAGTACAGACGGACCCCGATCACAGCGCCCCACAACACCATCGCGATTGCGATAACGGTTAGTCGTCTGTGAATTCCTGCGCCTCGACGTCCCATGGACACTCCCGAAAATTCAGTCGTCGGTTCGCTGGGCCAGTTGCGTTTCTAACGCCCTGGAATCCGCCGAATCCGCTGGAATCGCGTATTCGGCATCGAGCATGACAATCCCATCCGGGTTGGGCGTTATCATCCCCAGGCTGCGCGCGATCGCGTCGATACGCTGCGGACTGGCCAGCATGCCCCGTTCTACGGTCAGTTGCCGGCCAACCTCGACCAGTTCCTCGATCTGTTTCTGCGTCTCCTCGATCCGATACCCGTATTGAATCCATTGGTATTGCTGCCAACCGTAAAACAACGCACAGACAACGAACACGGCGCCCAGCAGTGTGAGGGAAAGATACTCCCGGCTGCACGACGAATCGAAGTCGCGCTGAATCCTGGAGTTGTCAATCTTCTTGTCGAATTGAATGTCGATTGTGGACATCTAATTTCTCCATCACACGGAGCCTGGCGCTACGCGATCGAGGGTTTGCAAAACGTTCGGACTCCGCTGCACGTACAACCTTTTTTGTCAGGACGCGACCGACCGAGCGCATGTCGCGCAGGCGGTGCTTCACGATCCTGTCTTCGAGCGAATGGAACCCAATCACAGCCAGACGCCCGCCGGGCGCCAAGAGGGGGGGAGCGGCTTCCAGAAACGATTCAAGGTGCTCCAACTCCTTGTTGACGACCAGCCGTAATGCCATGAACGTCCGCGTCGCAGGATGAATCCGATCGTAGCGGCGCTTTCCGCTCACCGCCTCGATCGCGCGCACCAGATCGCCGGTTGTGCGATAGGGGCGATGTCTGACGATCGAGCGGGCGATAGGGCGGGAGCGCCGCTCTTCGCCGTACTTGTAAATGATGTCCGCGAGTTCGGTTTCACGGGTCCGGTTCACGATCTCCGATGCCGTTAGCGGCTCGCGCCGATCCATTCTCATATCCAGGGGACCGTCAGCCTGGAACGAAAAACCGCGTTCAGGCCGGTCCAGCATCATTGAAGACACTCCGAGATCGGCCACAATGCCATCCACGCCCAGAAATTGCTCCTCGCGGGCCACCTCAGCTACCTCGCTGAAATTGGCGTGTCGAAATACGACCCGCGGCTGGAAATCGGAAAGACGTGTGCGAGCCAGGTCGAGAGCGGCCTCGTCCCGGTCGATCGCCAGCAATCGGCCTTCGGCGCCGGTCCGTTCCAGAATCGCCGCAGAGTGCCCGCCGGCACCCACCGTCGCGTCGATGAACGTACCCCCCGGTTGCGGGGTCAGGAATTCGAGGACTTCCGTCAATAGGACGGGGATGTGTTCGGACATCCACCTCAGACCCCCAACTCGCTAATCACCTGCTCATCTTCATCGGTGAACGGTTCGGCATCCAGGCGGCTGCGGAACAACTCGTCGTTCCACACGTCCAGATAGTTCAGTTTTCCCAGAACAGCGACTTCTCCGGTCATGCCAGCGGTGTCCCTTAAATAGGACGAGATCAGTATCCGGCCTTGTTTGTCCATTGACGAGACCTGGCCGAAGTAGTTCACTCGGTCCAGGAACTTTTTCTTGGTGGGGTTGAACGCTGGGATATTGGCGAGACTGTCTTCAATTTCTTGCCAGACAGAAAGGGGATAAATTCGGACGGACTGACCAGTGATGCTGGTGACGTAGAAGTCGCTGCCCCAGGAATCTTCAATTTCCGCACGGAAACCGGATGGAATCTTGAGCCTTCCCTTGTCGTCGATTCTCGTTCTCTGGTTTCCACGCAGCATAATGATTCTACCAATCTGACCCACTTTGGACCAGATCTGACCACTTCAATCTACTGGCCGGTATTGGGCCTGTCAACAGAAAAAATGCCGAAATCCATGCTAAAGTGCGACTTGGAACGCGTGACACGCAACCATAGGGAGACAAAGGAAGCCGATGAAAGCGGGTATCGTTGGGCTCCCACAGGTCGGCAAGACCACGCTCTTCAGAATCCTCACCCAGGCATCTTCTGAAACCGTTTCGGACCGGGGCCGTAAAGCCGCCCCGAATGTCGGCGTGGTTTCGGTCCCCGACGATCGGGTCGAGTATCTGGCATCCGTCTTCGAACCTCGAAAAACAACATTTGCCACCATTGAATTCGTGGATGTGGGCGGGTTGCAGCGTGGAAAAGGCCGCGAGATGGCGCTCGACCCAGTGCGCGACGTGGACACACTGGTGCACGCGGTGCGGGCGTTCGAGGACGAAGCGGTGGCCCACCCCGACCAATCGGTGGACCCGGAACGCGATATCCGCAACTTCGACGCCGAACTCATCCTGGCGGATCTGGCATCGATCGAAAAGCGGCTGGAACGTCTCAACAAGGATCTCAAAAAAATAAAGGATGCAAGTCTCAGCCGGGAGCGGGATTTCCTGGTCGAAGCCCAATCCTGGCTCGAGTCGGAGCGGCCGCTGCGAGAGATGTCCATCGACGACGCCGTCGAAAAACAGATCCGCGGGTTCTCCTTTCTATCGGCCAAACCCATGGTCCATGCCATCAACGTGGGAGAAGACCAGATCGAACTGCTGAAATCGAAAGCGGACAGCAAAACGGCGGGGACCAACACCGAACGGGTTTATATCTGTGGAAAGCTGGAAGCCGAAATGGCCGAACTGGCCCCGGACGAACTCGACGGCTTTCTCGAAGACTACGGGCTTGCCGAATCGGGAATGATCCGGCTGATCCGTTCCACGTATCACTTGCTGGGATTGATCTCATTCCTCACGGCAGGCGAAGAAGAATGCCGCGCATGGACGATTCGCCGTGGCACACGGGCGCAAAACGCCGCCGGCGTCATCCATACGGATCTCGAAAAGCACTTCATACGCGCCGAGGTCGCCGCGTTCGACGACTTCAGGAAGCACGGAGGATTTGCAGCCCTTCGGGACAATGGCCTGCTGCGACTGGAAGGCAGGAACTACGAGGTACAGGACGGCGACATCGTCACCGTTCGCCACAGCGGATAGGGCATCGATGCCGGACCAGGCCGTACCGATAGGTCGATGATTGTGCGATGAACGTCGGATTCAGGCCATCAACACAACAGTAGCCTGCAATGCGGTGACAATCACCAGGACTGTGATGACCAGCGCGCAAGCCCCTCCGGTAGGGCAGGCGAAGATAGCAGCCGGTCCGTTAGCCCGCCTTTCTCCCGAGTTTTCGTCGCGAAGAGTCGGAGACGCCGTCAGAGCAAGGCGCGCGCCCGGAGGGCACCGGAGGCGTACTTGACGGTACGTCGAGGAGCCCGACGAAGCGGAACGCAGCACTGGCGGATGGATCCGGCGCTGTAGCAGACAACTCGTGAGAAAGGCGGGTTAGTTGCCAGGAAGACTACGCCAGCGGTGGCTCCGAGGGTACGGCCCCTGCGCCAATTTTTGCCCAATTCACGCCCGGCGATCAGCGCAAGAATGCTGTACCCAAGGTTTCCGGCAATCCACCAGAGGAAAGAGGTGGCCATGAGCAGAAAGCCAGTCCAGATCATTCCGCCCAGCGCGAGAAATATCTGTGCACGTTCAATCCGCGGGCTGGACGTTCGAGGGTATGAACCGTTTCTCGCAATATAGGTCATTCGCGCAACTTATCATTTTATACGCAACAAAAGTTGCGCATAGTCTCCGAATGTTGCGCGCAAGATGTCAGGCGCAAGGAACTGGATCGAGGGTGTGCGTGCAGGACAATGCGGCGAATCAATCGTCGTCGCTGGAAGACTGCCGTGCGACGCCGGCCATGCTTGCGGCAGAGTTTTCCCTTTCGGCTTCTTCCTGGCAGCCGATGCACATCGTGGCCCAGGGAACCGCCAACAGGCGTTTTTCGTTGATGTCGTCGCCGCAACCGGCACACTCCCCGTATTCCTCACGATCCATACGGTGCAGGGCGTCCTCGATCGCCTTCAGCCGGCGAAAGTCCGTCTCCGCAAGATTGTAGAGAAGTTCCCTATTGTGACTGATCAGAGCCAGGTCGCCTTCGTCCTCGGTCTTCTCCAAAAGGATTTCTTCCTCGGCTTGCCGGCTGCGGTTCAGCGATTTGACCAAGTTGTCGTACTCTTCGGTCAATGCCTTTCGCAATCTCGCCAGCTTTCTCTTATCCATGTTTCTCTCCTGTGCTGCCGTCGAGCGGGAGACCGTCGTCAACCCCCTCGACATTTGCCACGGAAACGCCGATTCAAGATCGTGGCAATACTTTATGGACGACGCAAGGTACGATTTGTTGCACCGGTATCCGAGTTGAAAGCGCGGGATTATACCACTGTGGCAACAGAACGCCAGAACTAATTTGTGTGGTACAGTCGGTTTCGACCGATGGATCCGTTTTAACCGAAACGGTATCGGCAAATCATGATCCGGACACACGATCCGGACAATGAGAAGGAAATAGAGACCATGGCGGATCGAACCGAAGCGCATATTTTTGACAACGGGCCCATCAAGGTAAGCGGCGATTTCGTGCTCAAGGATGGAAAGGGTCAGGAATTCGACCTCACCGGACGTGACGCGGTGGCCCTATGCCGTTGCGGTCATTCGCAAAACAAGCCTTTCTGCGATGGACAACACAAGGCGAATGACTTCGAGTCGGTGACCGAAGCGAGATAGTTCAACAGGTGGTCGCATTGCGGGTTCGGTTCTCGGTGGCACCTGATTTGAATCCGAAGATTATGGGATCTCCGGTTTTCTCAACCGCGGAACGTGCGACGGCGATAGCGGTTACACGGTCTGTTGGACCTTCGAACCCATTCTGTACCGCTTCCCGCCGATGTCGTCTTCGAACTCTCCCCTTGAACTTCCTGAACTTCTGCCCACAGTCAATCATTGTTCCCGCCGCCGGAAATCCTGATTGTCGCCCGTCAAACGCCCGCGGCGCGAGAGATTGACGCGAGTGGGGTATGGCCATAAGCTATCGATATGGCCGTAATAACAATCAAATCGACGTATTCGCTGGATGTCGAATCCGTGGGCGCACTGGAGGCGTTGGCACAACGCTGGAACGTGTCCAAGTCCGAAGTGTTGCGACGCGCCATTCGGATTGCGGCAATGGAAGAGGGTTCGGAGAACGGTGCGGCACTCGGCGCTCTCGACCGATTGCAGACTTCCCTGCGCGAGCGCAAAGTCGATGTCACACGGTGGGCGCGGGATCTGAAGACCGAGCGCCGGGCGTCTGCGCGGCGGCTGCCTTCCAGGTCCCAATGATTCATTTGGACACGAGCTTTCTGATTCGGGCGCTGGACCTGGGATCGCCTGAAGACCTCAGACTGCGGGGCTGGATTGGGAAGGGCGAAACAATGGGAATAGCACAATGAAACGCACGAACAGTCCGATACTGCGAGTCGTCAAGCCCCTGGTTTTTGCAATCTCGATTCTTGCCATCCTGGTCTTTGTCGCGGTTCAGTCCCAGGAGTCTCAGCCGACCGGGAGGTTCCTGAGCGGGCCGTTGGTGATCGAAGACCAGGGCAGCTTTTTCGTCGGCGGAGTGCCCAAGGTGACTGGATACGCCACCGCGCAGGCAGCCGCCGATCCCGCCCACGCGTTACGGCCAGCACAGATCATGATCGGTCAGATGTACGTTCAGTTTCAGATACCGGCGGAAAGGCAACCCGGTGCGCCTCCTGTCATCATGGTTCACGGCTCCGCTCACACGGGCGCCGCCCTGGAATCGACCCCGGACGGCCGGGAGGGTTGGCTTCCCTATTTCGTACGCAACGGGATCTCGACCTATGTCGTCGATCAGTCCGGACGCGGACGTTCCGGATTCGATCAGTCGGTCATCCATGAGGCTGCAGCCATGATCGCGGGCGGCGACGTTGAGGGCGGTCTGGCCCTGCTTCCCCGTATCGGCACGATTACGAATGACCGGGCATGGACGGCGTGGTTCGGCCATCTTCTACCCCAAGGCTCGACCATTCTCACCGGCGAGTTGATTCGCCACGGAGACCCCGGCGACCCCGCCAGCGACGACGACAGCCACGCGGATACGTATTTACCGGCGTTCCCGATAGAAGCGTTTGACCCGGACGCGGCCTCACGCACCGACGCCATAGCGGACAGTCCTCGAGGTCCCAATGAATACCTTGCTCTGGAGTACTACAAGCAGTTGGTTCCCAACACTGAGGCAACGCTTCCGGGTTCGACCTGCGAAGCATGCGACCCGACCGACATTTCACCGTCAAACACATGGACGCCGCGGAATCTGGCGGCGCTGGTGGAGAGGCTTGGAGGCGCCATAGTGGCAACGCATTCGCAGTCGGGAGCGATGGGGCATCACATGGTGCGCATTCTGAGGGAAAGAGGGCAACTGGATCTGCTGAAGGGCCTGATAACGCTCGAAGGGTCGTGCTCTCTCACCGCCTCCGGACTCGACGCCGAGGACTTCGACAACATCCCTTACATGGCTCTGAAGGGAGACTATGCCGGGACGAGGGAGGTGTGCCAGACCACTGTCGATGCAATCAACCAACGGCGCACCGGTGGAGAAGGAATCGCGGCTGCGGATTACATCAAGCTCGACGAACTGGGAGACCCGGCGTTCAACGGTACGACCCACATGTTGATGGACGGCACGAACCACCTTGAGGTTGCCGACGTCATCCTCGATTGGGTTGACGAAAACGTGCCGCCTATGAACTAGCCCGCCTTTCTCACGAGTTGTCTGCTGCAGCGCCGGATCCATCCGCCAGTGCTACGGCGCTATATTCCCAGTGGAGGCAACCCGCGTGCGGGCATGAGCGCTTGATCCGGCGCGAGGAACGCGCCGCTACGCGCCCGTCGCGAGGAACGCGCCCTAGATCTGACGGCGTCTCCGACTCTTCGCGACGAAAACCTGAAAGAAAGTCGGCTAAAGAGAGATCAAATTCAACCCCGGGATGCGGTTGAAGTCGCGTTGATTGTCGGTCGCGACTGCGTAGCCCAGTTCCAAAGCGCAGGCACCGATAATGAGATCTGCAATCGGGAGATTGATTCCTTTAGCCGCTTGTTCACCACCAACACGGGCAATGATTTCCGCTGTGGCTGCCGTGATCGGGTGGATGGGAATGGTGGCCTGCAGTTCGTCCAGGAAAGCACGCCGGTGCTCCCTGATCGCCGGTGTATTCGCGCGATAGATCCCGTGGCCGATCTCGGCGACTGTCAATGCCGACAGGATGAGGGGAACCGTCCCGACAGCGGTGGCCACATTCTCGATGACTTGAGTTAGCGTGCTTTTGAGGCGTTCTGCCGCGATCAGAACACTGGAATCGAGGACTACTCCCAGGATGGCGGATTCCATGGCTCGCGCTGCGCTCGGATACCCTCATTAATATCGCGCGCGAACTCGTCATCGATGACTGCCGTCGAGTCTCGTGCTTTGAGATCCGCAAGAATTTCCGAACTCAACCGGCCAGCCGTCTTCGACGCTTTGATCACCGCGACGGGGCAATGATTTTCCTCAACGATGACCTCGGCGCCTTGTCGCACCTTCTCCAACACACCATGCACATTGCGGGCGAGTTCGGTTTCAGTGATGCGGATCGGGCTCATGCATTCGATCATAACCTGTTGTTCCCGGATTCGGACGGCCCCAAGTGTGTTTTTGGTGTTCGATATTCGCCAAATGGTTCGCATGGGACTGCCCTTGGTCCCGAACGAGCTTCTGACTGAAAGTGGCGACCATGCCGAACCGGTCCTCACAATCGGCGGTCTGCTATGCCTCGTTTCGCAACTGACGAGCCTGCTCCGCATTCTCGGTAATGGCTTTCCTCAATGCCGCAATATCAGGGCCATGCTTGAGGACCGCCCGCGATGAGGTGGGAATCACGCGTCGAAGTACGCCACGAAAGTCATTGCGAATGTCGGCGAACGTGCCACCTTGAGCCCCGAGACCGGGGATCAGGAAAAGTGAATTGGAGAGGCGTTCGACCGTGCGGCACTCCCGGCCGCCTAGGGTTGCGCCGATCACGGCGCCAACGGGACCGATTCCATCGGATTCGCATTCCGTATTGAACGACCGGATCCGTTCGGCAAGGTCTTCGCAGACAGGCGTGCCACGGTACAGGGCGGTCTGGGTGCGTTCTCCTTCTCGATTCGAAGACCGTACGACTACGAACACGACCGCGCCGGACTTCCGCGCGCGTTCGAACATTGGGAGTAGTGCCTCGAAACCCATGTACGGGCTGACGGTGATCGCATCGGCCCCGAACGGACTCTCACGCCCAATCCAGGCTTCCGCATAGGCCGCGGAGCTATGACCGACATCGCCCCTCTTGATATCGGCAACGACGAGCATATCGGCACGTTGTGCGCGCCTTATGAAATCGCTGAGGACGTAAAGGCCCTCGGCGCCAAAGGCTTCAAAGAAAGCCACCTGGGGTTTGCAGATCTGCACCGACCCTGCCGAGGCCTCGACCACCGAATCGCAAAAACGCCTCAACCCGTCGATACTCGCCGGCAATCCCCACTGAAGCAGCAATTCACGCGAGGGATCGACGCCAAGGCAAAACGGTGACCCGTGATCGGCAAGTGAAACGAAGCTACCCAGGAAAGTCGCATTCTTCATGTGCATGTCGGAAGTTCCCATAATGATCCGGAACCCGGCGAAATGAAAGTGTCCGACCCCGGCATCAGCAATTCTCATTATGAGTGTTTTCCGCCGATCATTCCCGCTCCTGGCCTTGAAGTTTTTCGATGTCGTGACTGGTTGAGTTGGGCGCCAGCATTCCGCGACTCCGAAACTGTAGCGGTCTATTGTAGGGGCGGTCTATGACCGCCCGAATCTGTAGGGGCGGTCTATGACCGCGCGTACAGTAGGAGTGGGAGTGGGAGCGAGCATTCCGAGACTGCCCAAATCAAGATCGCGCGGTAATTGTGCAGTCATAGACTGCACCTACAGTGGGAATGGGAGTGGGATATCATTCCGAGGCCCTCAGGGGCCAAAATGAGAATTGCCGACCCCGCGTTGTACCCTTCGCCGCCTAAAGCGGCCAACTCACATGCTAATTCTTGCGGCCGACTCATGTGCTCCCAACAAGAACCGGTCGGAACCTTGACAGGGGGCGCGTCCGAGAGTAAAACCGGCATGAACGAAAATCGACAACATCGCGCTGTTCACTCGGTAGCCACCGATATCACAAGGAGGAACATGCGACGCACCACAACCATCATGATTCTGCTCGCCGTTCTGGCGGTTCCGTCTCTGGTCTTTGCGCAAAGTACGACGAGCGCCGAACCGTTCAAGGTCGGCACTTTCGAAATCAACGGTATTCCGACGGTCGGGGTCGTTCTTCGCGACAGCCTGATTGCGGATCTGACTTCAGCGAATACCGTGCTCGAACGAAACGCGGCGTATCCTCCCATACCGATGCCCGCGGACATGCTGGAACTGATCAGCCGCTACGAGTATGGATTGAAACCGCGTCTTTACGAGATCGTCAACGATCTGGTCGAGAACAACCGCCTGACCGAAAACCGGCCGGACTTCATATATGACGTCGATGACATCCGGACACTTCCTCCGATCATGTATCCCGGCAAGATCATGAACGCCGCCGTGAACTTCTACAGCCACGTCAATGAAACCGGGACGCCTGAAGAGGTGGCCGAATCGCGGCGCCAGCGGCGCGAGAACCGGGGTATTCCCTACCTGTTTCTGAAGCCGAGCCGTGGAGCGGTCATCGGAAACGGCGATGCGGTCGTCCTGCCCTACGGCCGGACCCAGATCGACTGGGAGGTGGAACTGGGCGCAGTGATCGGACGCGCGTCCAAGTATGTGCCGGCAACCGAGGCCGAGAACCACATCTTCGGTTACCTGGTTTCTCTCGACATTTCCGATCGGGGCGGACGCCCGCCGGGAGGGGCTTCGTTTACCTCCGACTGGTTCGTCGGGAAGGGTCATGACACGTTCGCGCCGATGGGGCCCTGGATCGTTCCCAAGGAATTCTATGGCAACCCGATGGAAATCCTCCGGCAGGAACTCCGAATCGGGAACGAATCGATGCAGGAAGCGACGGCGGGAGACATGATCCACTCCCTCTGGGAGCTGGTCGAGTATGCGTCCTCTCTTATTACCTTGTATCCGGGCGATGTCATCAACAATGGCACTTCCGGGGGGACCGGAATGGGCACCAACGTTCGTGGCGAACAACGGTTCCTTCAACCCGGCGAAGAAATCTTTGCGACGATCGATGGCATCGGGACGCTAAGGATTCCCGTCGCGGCCGAGCGGGAAGCACCCAATTCCACCGGCGCCGCTTTGCCGCCGTTGGAAACCTACCGAAACTGATACCCGCACGGGCGCAGGCTGGCAACCCGGTCTGCGCCCCGGCAGTCTGTCAGATGCCCAGCGGCGATACGCCATCGGCGGCGGAAGATACGCTGTTCAGAACGGCGCGGACAGAAGGAAGGAACCCGGCCCGCCGGCGCTTGAGTTCGGCAATGCGTCTCTTGCTCTCGGGGCGGCGTGCCAGTTCGCGTTCGACAACCGGTTTGAATCCGGCCGTATCGCGAACGGCGGTCACGATCTGGAAATCTCCTTTTTTCAAATTCAGATGCACCAAGTCCCCCGTCCGCACCGATCCCATCGCGCCGCCCTCGATGACTTCAGGAACGATGTGCGCGATGGACATGCAATGATCGCCGAACGCAACCCGTCCATCGGTTGCGATAATGCATCGGTTACCCACCGGAGAGTCCGGGTTGAGGAGATCCAATTCCGGCATTCCCGATGCCCGCGGCCCTTCGCCTCCGACAAAAAAGACGATCCGAAAGAGCTTCTCTTCGACCAGAAAGTTCCAGATGCGTTTCTTGTCCCAGTGGGCCACTTCCTCTACGGTCCCGTTCGATCCGGGCCGGTCACCCCAATTGAACCGCCAGGTGGCAAACAGAGCTTCGCGCGTCACCTTCTTGCGCAAGTGCTCGAGCAGGTCCCGGGGTTTGTCCAGAGCTTCCTGCAACTCTTCGCGCCCGAGGTAGAAATCGGCAAAATAAACCTTTTGATCGTATTCGTCCATATCGCCGAAACGGCCTACCCGCGCAAGTGCTCCCTCGCAAAGATTTCCACGCAGGCAAACCAGACCGGAATTGGAAGAGATCGGCGTCATCGTCGAATGGAAGTAATTTCCGTTGGCCGAACGCGCCTCCGTGATCCGATGCATCCAGGAGCCATCGAGAGTTGCGGCGCGGTCGTCGATAAATCGCTTTTCCGATAATGTCCGCATCAATGTATCGACACCCGAGTTCCCGCCCGAATCCGACTCTGCTGCAAGACCGGGTGCGGAACGACCATTTTCAGGATCGAACGACAGCAGCCTGGGAACCTTCAACATCTTGCGGCTCAGCATCGCAGGGCTCAGCCGCACACCGATGGCTTCAGCCAGATAGTGAATGTGAAGGTGCCAGGAGGGGTAGCCGCCTGTGGCATTCCAGACGGTCACGGCGTTCTGCAGGTTGATCTTCACAAGGTGCGAAACGCTGATTCGGCGCTCTCGCTTGTGAATGCCCTGCACGAGCCTTCCCACCGCATAAGCCAGGGCTTGATCCCCGGGGGGATTCAACGAAAGGTCCAGGGATCGCGGAATAAGCCCGAATGCCGCGATGATCAGTCGATTAACGATGGCCGCCTCAGAGGAACCGGGATTCGCGCCGTGGGCCGAAGCCCGGCGGGCGACGACGCTTTCAAGGACGTCCTTCTCGGACTCGAGGATCATTCTTTTCTGAAAAGCGTGGTCGAGGAAGTTCTTGATTTTTTCGTAGGCGAGCGGAGAGATCGGCTGCTCGATGAGTCCAAAAAGATCCTTGACACCCTCTGGCGGAAGTTTGTCGCGGATGCGTTCGAAAGGATGGCGCTCCCGCTCAGACAGATGAACCTCGTGGCCGACGCTGACCGGAATGAAGGATGCATACAGCGGCCGCGCTTTCCGGCGCTGGCGCGCGATGTCGACCTCGACCAGGGCCCGCAGAGCGCCGACCAACATCTTGTCGCAAGCACCGAGGACAAAGGCCGCGTCATACCCGTGAGCTTCCATGAGTGCCGCGATATTCGAAGCGCACATGTTGCGTCCAAGGAAGACGTAGTTCGACCCGGGCAGTCCATGGGCCAGTTCTTCACAGGGAACGGCGTGGGACACACCGATGGGGAGTGCATTCTCGTCCCAGAGGTGACGGATCAGCCTGCGGGCCAGTTCTCGCGCACCGAGGCTGGGAGGGTGGTCTTCAGAACCGTGAATGACCGCCACACGGGGTTGCCCCCCCATGAAGCGTTCGAGAATCGATTCGCGGTTCGGCCGAATACCCGCAAACCGCAAGGACTCTTCGATCACCGGATCCAGAATCGTAAATGGCTGCGCCTGACAGATCAGCGGATCCCTGAAGCGCTGCGAATGCATCTTCATGCAGACAACTCACCTCGATAAAACGGCTTTCCGCACCAACCCGGCCCAAATTTTCAACAAAAGTTGGGCGAAATATATAACAAGTAACCGCTCCATACAAGCCACTAAACAGATAAGCCATTGTGGATCAATAACTTACGTGGGGGTAAAAAAACCTTGAAAATCAGAAAATAAATCTGTTCCGACGGCGGCGGGCCGTGAGACGGAGCTTGCGCCGCTCGCTTGCCGACAGGTCGCCGAGGGAATCCGCGAGCCGCGACTCGAACATCCGCACATCCTGGGCCGACGCTACTCGATTCCCCATCTCGAGCAATTCGTAAAAGGCGCTGCTGTACTCGCCGCAAAGCTCCCAGATGAAATCGAAGGAACGGCGGTGGATGTCACAGGGCCCCAGTTTCCGGACCGCCTCACGATGTTCGGGAGTGCAGTATCCCTTGTGACCCGCAAATCCGTACCCGGGATATCGACCCTCCATCTCGGCCATCAAATCGTCCCGATAGACTTTGGCAACGATGGACGCCGCGGCAATGGAAAAACTCAGACTGTCTCCCTTGTCGAAGCTGGACTGCGGCGGCGAAATATTGGGAATCGTACGGCTGTCGACGAGCACATGGTCCGGGACCGTGTCGAGTTGTTCCACGGCGAGCTGCATTGCGCGAAGTCCGGCACGATAAACATTGAGCCGATCGACCTCTTCCGTTTCCACAACGCCGACACCGACTCCCAACGCTGTTTCGCGGATTTTCCGGTTCAGGTTGTCGCGGAGTTCAGGATCGATGCGTTTGGAATCGTCGATGCCTTCGATCCATGCATCCGGTCGGAAGACAACCGCCGCGGCGACTACCGGACCCGCCATCGGTCCGATGCCGACTTCATCCACTCCCGCAACGTGGCGCAGCCCCTCGTTCCAAAGTTCCCGCTCGAATCGGAACATGCCTTCAAGCCGTGCGCGCTCGCGCCGCGCCCGGTCCTTTCGCCTTTCGATCCGCCGATACAGCCGTCGTGCTCCGGCGCGTGGATCCCGGCCAAGCTGCCGGAGTACGGCGGGCGGCGCCGCCTGAGCGGCACCATAACGGGCTTCAAGTTCCTTCAGCGTCACGTCTAATCCCTGTAACCGGCGGTCCCTGGCCAAAGCCTTCCGACCCGCCTTGAGATCGACGCCATGGGGAGAGCTCTCGAACAATCGGAGAACCGCGCTGGCATCGACAAAGAATTTCTATCATAGAATGTAGTTTTCCGATGGCGTGTTCGCCGAGGTAACCATGCATTTCAATGACTAAATTCTGGAAGACATCGCTGTCCGAAGTATCGAGAAACAAGGTCTTGATCCGCGGCTATCGCGTGGAGGACCTGATGGGCCACTGTTCGTTCGGTGACATGATCCATCTCAGCTTTACCGGAGAATTACCGTCGGGAAACGAGGGGCGCATTCTCGAATCGATCGTGGTTTCGAGCACGGAGCATTCGGTGATGGCGCCGTCGATCAACGCGACACGGTTTGTGGCGTCTGGCGGTGTCCCGCTGCAGGCCTCCGTGGCGGCAGGTCTGATCGCTCTGGGGGACCATCATGGAGGAGCGGTTGAAAACTGCGCGCGGCTTCTGCAGGCCGCGGTCGAAGACGGCCGGACCGCGGACGCAATCGTCACGGATTACCGCGAACGGAGCCAGAGGATTCCCGGATTCGGACATCCGTGGCACGATCGGGATCCCCGCACACTGAAGCTGCTTGAACAAGCCGACGAATGGGCGGTCACCGGCCCTCACCTCGAATTGGCAAAACAGATCGACTCGAAGCTGGGGAAACCGATGAACATCGATGGAGCGATCTCGGGGATCATCTCCGACCTCGGGATCCACTGGGCCTACGGCAAAGCTTTTTTCCTGATTTCGAGAACGGTGGGGCTGGCGGCGCATCATGTGGAAGAAACCACGCGCGAACGGCCGTTTCGCGCAATTTCGGCCGATGACGTCGCTTACGACGGCCCACCGGAAAGGGACCTGCCGGATTCATTCCCGAACGGGCAACGACATCGTTGAGCGGCCGCCCGTGCCGGGTTGAACGCCTCGCCGTGTGCGGCATAGCGGTAGGCGAGGCACCAAGGCCCGCGGCATCGAAAACGGCCGGGACGGCTTCATCCAGTACGCCGTCGCCAACCCGCCTTTCTCACGGGTTTTCGTCGCGAAGAGTCGGAGACGCCGTCAGAGCTACGGCGCGTTCCTCGCGCCGGATCAAGCGCGGGCGCGTTCTCAGGCGGTTTCCTGGCGCCGGGAGCGCCGGATCAAGCGCGTCAGGGGGTGTGCCTGGCGGATGGATCCGGCACTGTAGCAGACAACTCGTGAGAAATGCGGGATAACCTCAACGTCCGCGCCCGACGGGCGCCTCGGGCACCGCGCCGACCGTGGCGATGAGTGCATCCATCACCCGATCGGAGTTTCCGGATCCAACGCTCAAACGACGGACGTTTCCTTCGCCCGGCATAAATTCCAGCATGCCGCCGGCACCGGCCGAAAGGTTGCCCGGTCCGGACACGTCGAACAGATCCGAATCGGGATGCACCGCATAGTGGATTGCCGCCAGATCGTGGACCGGCGCATCGTAAGGCATGGGTTGAAACGCACGATAGGCATCGACGACCGGGTGTTCCGGCGCCCATCGGAACACGTCGTCCAGTCGAGCGCCCGGGAACCGCAGCACGTCGCCGACATCGGACCCACAGAAGAAAACGGGAGTCGGCCACTCGGCGATGACTCGTTCCAACGACACCGGATCGCTCCGTGTTTCCTCGGTATCGACAATCACCAGGCGACGCACGCGCGTCGCGTACGTCCGAAGCGTATCCGGCAGGTCCAAGGCACGTGCCAGCCACGTCGCCGGGGCGCTCAGCACCATCGCGGACTCGGCATTGAAAATGACTCCGTTGCGGAGTATTGCTTCAGCCATCGCCGTATCCGCAACGCGTTGGATCGTTCGCCGATAAAGGGGCTCTCCGTCCGCGCCGGTCCGCTCCAGAGCGGCCCTCACCATCGGAGAGCTTGGAAACATTGGATCGGCCGCCGCCAGACCGATGGGCAGCAATTGATTGCTGTTGCGCTCCGAGGTGATATAAAGGCGCGCGACAACGTCGCAGAAAATGGCGGCGTCGAGTCCGGATCCACCGACGCAAACCGCACCCACACGTGCTTCGCGCTTGTTATCGAAGACGTATAGTGCGGCCAGGGCGAGCGCCGCATCCGGCCGGTTCATCGAAGTGTGATAGACAACGCCGATCGGCGGTGGCGCCCTCACTCGACCTCGTTGTGTCATGTCCGAATCCTGGCAGCCCGTCGGTTCTTGCTTGCAAGCCCCTTGTTTTCAACAACAGTCCGTTTGGACAGGACACTCTAGGTCAATCCGTGCAACGGACCGGTGGAATCGCCCAGATACTCGGGCGGAACGCCAACGCGTTCGATCATCGAAGTGAACAGGTTCGTGACCGGCGTCTCTCGCTGGTAGGTGATATGCCGGCCGGGACGGACCGACCCGCCGCCGCGGCCGGCGAGCACGGTGGGCAACTGGTCATGCGTATGCACGTTGCCGTCGGCAATACCCGCGCCGTAAACGATCAGCGACTGATCCAGCAGGTTCGAGTCGCCTTCGGGCGTGTCTTTCAGTTTCCGGAGAAACTCGGCAAACAGCGTGGCATGCAATACGTTAATCTTGCGCACACGGTCGAGCATGGACATGTTGCCCATGTGATGGGTGAGAGGGTGGTGGCCGTCAGGGATGCCGATTTCAGCATATGAACGCGTCGAACCTTCGCGGCCCACCATCATCGTGGACACGCGCGTGATGTCCGCCTTGAAAGCGACGAGCATCATGTCGGTCATCAAACGGAAGTAATCCCGGAACTCGACCGGAATGCCGAACGGTTTCTGGATGCCGGGTTCAATCGTGATTCCGTCGGTGGCCGCGCGTTCGACCTGCCGTTCGATTTCGCGGATAGAGGTGAGATATTCGTCCAGCTTGCGGCGGTCGGTTCCGCCCAGTGTCGACACCAGTCGTTCGGTATCGTCGATCACCCGGTCGAGAATGCTCTGACGCATGGCCAGCCGGCGCGCTCGCGCCTCGGGCGGTTCCGCAACGCCGGAACCGAAGAGACGCTCGAAGAGCAGGCGTGGATCCGAGATTGGAGGCAACGGTTGAGTCGCCGTTTTCCAGGAAACGTTGTAAACGTACGCGCACGAATACCCGTTGTCGCAGTTGCCCGCCATTCGCGATTCTTCGAGCCCGACTTCAAGCGAGGGTAACCGGGTCCGGTTCCCGATGGCCTGAGCCGCAATCTGGTCGGCCGAGACGCCGACTTCGAGATCGGTCAACTCGCGTTGGACTTCGAACCCCGTCATGTAAGCGGCCAGGGCGCGGCCGTGGTCCCCGGCGCCCACCTGCAGCGGACGGCCCCAATTGGCCGTGAGATTCGACAGGACCAACACGTCATCCCTGATCGAACCGAGCGGCGCCAGGATCTCCGGCAAGGCCCCCATGCCGGCCAGCGGACCGTCGTTCTCGGGAGTCCAATGGCGCATGTCGATACCGTTGGGCAGGTAGAACCAGGCAAGACGTACTGGATTGGCCGCAGCGGATTGCGCAAAAGCGGGAGTCATCGCTTCAAGGAACGGAAGGCCGAGCGCCACGCCCGCCCCCCGCAGGAATGTCCTTCGCGACAGGGCTTTACGTGTGACGATCATCGATCCAACGACTCCCGTATCGGCGGATCTTCAGCGGCACGCCTCTGCTGGAAAAGTTCGCTCCGCACGATCCCCAGGATCAAGCTCTGCATCCGATAATCGTTCGCAGCCACTTCCGCGGCCAGATTCCGAATGACCAGACGATCATATGACGATTCCATGCCCCGGCCCAAGGCATACGTCATCATCTTTTCGGCGATGCTTTCGGCGAAGGCAGGCAGGCTCTCCAGCAGCAGCGCTTTCATCTCGGTCGGCCCTGAAAATTGACGTCCGTTCGGAAAACTGCCGCTTGCATCGATCGGAAACTCGCCATCTATGATGCGCCAGCGGCCGATCGCATCGTAGTTCTCCAAGGCAAATCCGAGCGGGTCCATGGGAGCATGGCACGACGCGCACGCCGGGTCGGATCGATGGCGCTCCATCTGATCGCGGAGCGATTCGGCGGTGCCGACCGCTTCTTCGTCCAGCGCCGGAACATCGGCCGGGGGCGGGGGCGGCGGCGAAGCCAGTACATTTTCGAGCAGATACTTGCCACGAAGCACGACCGACGTCCGCGTCGGATAGCTCGAAACGGTCAGGACGCTACCGTGCGTCAACACGCCACTGCGTTCATCCGTCGCCAACTCAACCATCCGGAACTCTTCGCCCTCGACGCCTTCGATTCCGTAGTGCTCAGCCAACCGCTCGTTCAGGAACGTATAGTTGCCGTCGATGAAATCCGAGACCGGCCGGTCGCGGCGAAGCACCGACTCGAAGAACAGCCGTGTCTCCGCCGCCATCGCGTCCTTCAGTTCCGCATTCCATTCAGGAAAGCGGTCGTCGTCGCGCGTGACGGCGTCGAGGCTTCGGGTCTCCAGCCACTGGCCGACGAAGTTTTCGGCAAAGCCGATCGACTTCGGATCCTGGATCATGCGCCGCACCTGATAGTCCAACACGAGGGGCAGATGCAGCGTATTGGCTTCGGCGACGCTCAGGAGTTCGTCATCGGGCATCGAACTCCATAGAAAGTAACTCAGTCGCGAGGCAAGCTCGATATCCCCAATCGGCCGGATCTGGCCGGGCTCCGGATCGCGCTCGATTCGGAACAGAAACTGTGGGGAGACCAGCATCGCGGTAGTCGCAAATTGCAGACTCTGGTGGGGCGTATAGCCCGACGCCGACGCCTCGTCGAACACTTCCCTCAACCGGTCCACTTCGTTGCGCTCGACCGGACGCCGGTACGCACGGCGTGCCAGCGTCGTCAGAATCCGGTCGACGCATTCGCCCCCGGAGGCGGGATCGCAGATCAACGCGTTCTTCGGGACCGTTCGGGGCTCTTCAGGCGGGTACGGTCCGGCAATTTCAATCGAGTTCGGGAAAATGTTTTCGCGCACGTTCCGGTAGTTGCGCGGCTCAATGTTTGCCAGACCGGCGTCGTCGATGAAGTCGGCCCGAAAACGGTGTTCGTTGGCTGGCAAAAAGACGCGCGCTTCGTAACTGGAACGCTGCGTCGCTCCGCCCTGCCGGTTCACCTGGCTGATCTCGACCGGAACCGTGAACGTGCCAATGGGTTCGCCGTTCACCGAGATCCGCAGCGTCACCGGCGGATCATCGTCGCCACGGTGGCCGTTCAGGTTCACCCGCACAATGTAGTCGGCATCGTAGTCGACGATATCGATCAGTTCGAGGCTGTTCGGATCGATCCGGCGCGTTCGGGCGCCGTTGTTGAAGAAACCGGGCTGGGGCAATGGATCTCCCCCGACCGCGCGGGCTGCGACGCGCTCGGCCGCGGCCAGGTACTGCTGCATCAGCGTCGGCGAAACGGTGAGGAGATCGGCGATGTTGTCGAAACCGTAACCCGAATCGTCAGGGGGAAACGCGTCCGTTGCGCGAAAATCCACTCCCAGCAGATCGCGAACCGTGTTGGAGTATTCGGCACGGTTCAGCCTGCGGGCCGTGACGCGCCCCGGGTCGGGCGCCATGTTCGCGTCGGCCACCGCAAACTCGGCTTCGACGTAGGTTACGAACGTGGAAAGCCGATCTTCAGACGGCCGGGGGACGCCGGGCGGCGGCATCTCGCCGGCACGAACCCGGGCAAGAATCCTTTCCCAACCGTCGCGGTCGGACAAGAGCGTACCCGCGTTGGCGAAGGCGGCGATGTTCATGCCGCCCGACATCAGTTCGTTGTTGTGACAGTTGCCGCAAGACTGCTCGAATACGGGAAGGACGGCCAATTCGAAGGAGTCGATGCTGCCGTCCTGGGCCAGCGGCGCCGCTCCCTGGGCGGCGAACAATATCCCCGCCACGGCCGCCGGCGCCAATGTTCGTGCCATCTTCAACGTCCCGACTCCATCATCACCCGCCCGTTAATCCGGGCGTCCAACCGGTTCCCGAAATTAATGGTGGATCCAACTTACCGAAGGGGCGGTTCCGTTCTGACACCCGGCTTCCCGCCCAACTCTTCGAGCAGCGCCGCCGTTTCCGGGAACACGTCGATGCGCTGTCCGCCCCGGCTGTTGCCCCCGGCACGGCCCATCGCCGAATCCACGGGAGTCATTCCGCCGGGATCGGTTGCCGCAAGGTCGGCCCCGTTCTCAACGAGGAAACGCACGACGTCGTTCCAGCCCCAGAACGCCGCTCCGTGCAGGGCCGACTGACCGCGTCGGCCGCCCGTACCATTGATCTCTCCCCCGCCGTCGATCAGCGCCTGAAGCGACGCGATGGACCGTTCCTGAACGTCGGCCGTGTGAAACCAGCCGCGGGTGTCCGCATCGGTCGAATCCAGGCCCGCAGCGGCCATCACTGGGGTCGTGCCGGCCAGGTTGGGCAGGTTCGGATCGGCCCCATATTCGAGTAACAAACGGATTGCATCCGTGTCGAGCCCCTTGGCGGCACGAAGCAGAGGCGTCGCTTCCGTGGTCATCATGCTGTCAACGCCACGGTCGGCGCCCACGTTCCGGTACGGCGGCAAAACCTTCAGCTGGAGGTTGGGCCATGCGCCGGATTCGAGAAGCAACCGGGTCATTTCCAGAGGCGTGGTGTTGTCCAGCGACGGACGGTCGGAGCGCCCGCCATGGGGGATCGTGTTGTAGTCCACAGCAAGGAACAACGCGGTCCTCCCCCAATAGTCCCAATCGTTCGGGTTGGCGCCTTCGGAAAGCAGGTAGGCGGCCGTGTCGAAGTGCGTATTCCACACGGCCATGATCAGCGGCGTGACGCCTTCCGGATCGGCCAAGCCCAGGTCGGCCCCGCCCTCCACCAGTGCCCGGGCACATTCCAGGCATCCTTCGCGTGCGGCATACAACAACGGCGTCAGACCGCCCGCCGGGAGGTAGAGTGCCCGCGGTTCGGGACTGACCTGAAACGAGCGGTCGTTGACCAGGGAGATCGCATCCACGTTGGCGCCGAACTCGACCAGGAGACGCGCCATCGGCGCCTGGCTCTCCGCGGCCGCCCACATGAGCGCTGTCTGGTTTCGCTGCCGTTCAACGGCATTCGCGTCCGCGCCGGCTTCAAGCAGAAGGCGTGCCGCCTGAACGTTGGTATTCCGTGCCAGAGTCATCAACGCCGTCTGTCCGTACGCATTCGGAGAATCCGGATCCGCGCCGGCTTCAAGCAGCATCCGGATCACCTCGGTATTGCCGATCTCCGCGGCAATCGACATGGGCGTCGCCATGAAATCATTGCTCGCTGCCGCGCCCGCTCCGGCCTCGACAAGGCGTCGAACCAGCCTCGCGTCGTCATGATTCACGGCCCAGTGGAGCGCGGTCGTTCCGTCGGCTTCTGCCGCGCTCACATCGACGCCCCCATCGATCATCGCGATCACGGCCACGCTGTCACCCGCACGGGCTGCCTCGACGAGCGGCATTTGGGCCCAGGCCGTTGCCTGTCCGGCGATGGCGGCTGCAACAATCAGAAAAACGGTCCTGGGTTCTTTTCGATAGATGGACACGAAACACCCCTGAGAAGGCGTTACTTACAGACCGCATTGTATCTTGGCGCACACGACAACGGGCGCCGTATACGCCTGCGATTCCAGAATCTCGCTCAAAGATTCGGCTGACCCCACCTTCGGCAACCTGGTGCCGTAATGCGGCAAGTCCGGGAAGCCGGGCTAACGAGTCGCCGCTTCGGCAACCTCGGTCGGGTCCTCGACCGTGGTGACCTGCTTCATCCGGAACGGGGCGCTGTTGACGATACCCATCACGATCGACGACATCCGATAGTCGTCGCTGGCTGCGGATCGAACGATCTGCCGAACCACCGGCATGTCGTAGTACTCCACGGACCGGCCCAGCGCATACATCAGAAGTTTTTCGGTCATGGCCTGCACAAACCGTTCCGGCTCGGCGGTCAGCGCCCGGCGCAGGTCGGACGGGCCGTTGACCGGAGTGCCGTCGACCAGGCGCCCCGAGGCGTCGATGCCGGTTCTGGCATACCGGTCCATCGTGCGCCAGCCTCCGATCGCATCGAAATTCTCCAGGGCGAACCCCAGCGGGTCCATGACACCGTGACAGGAGTTGCAGGACGGGTTCGCGCGGTGCGCAACCAGACGCTCGCGGACCGTGAGGGGTTGCTCTCCTACCTGTGTTTCGGGAAACGCCTCGACGTCGGGCGGCGGAACCGGTGGCGGGGTACCCAGCAACCGCTCCAGAATCCAGGCGCCTCGAAGTACCGGGGCGGTTCTGTTGGGATAGGAGGTGACCATCAGGACGCCGCCCTTGCCCAGCAGCCCCCACCGGTTGGAGTCGGTCAGGTCCACGCGGCGGAATCCATCGCCCCGGATGTCGGCAATGCCGTAGTGACTGGCAAGCCGTTCGTTCAGGAACGTGTAATCCGCATCGAGCAGTTCCACCACGCTGCGGTCCTCGCGGACGATGCTGCCGATAAACATCTCCAGTTCCGTCACGAATGCGCTCTGGAGCGATCCGTTGTAGTTGGGGAACAGAACCGGATCAGGATCGATGTCGGCGATTCCCCCCACGTTCAACCACTGGAACCCGAAGTTGGTGGCCAACGTGCTCGACCGCGGATCGGCCAGCATTCGCCGGACCTGCCGATCCAGAACGTCCGGATCGCTCAAACGACCGGCGACAGCCAGATCGAGCAGTTCGTCATCCGGATTCCGGCTCCACAGAAAGAACGACAAACGGGACGCCAGTTCGATGTCGCCCAAAGGATACATGTCTCCCGACGAAAGATCGGGGGGCACCGGTTCGGCGCGATACAGGAACTTCGGGCTCGAAAGCACCGCCATCAGGCCGTACTGAATTCCCAGGTCGAAACCGCCGCCCGCCCGGCCGTCCCTGAAGAACGCAAGCGGCGCGACAAGGTCGCGTTCCTCTATATCACGGCGAAAGGCACGGCGTGCAACCCTTGCCAGGATGTCTCTGGCGCACGCCAGTTGCTCGGCCTCATCGCCATCGGGCGCGGGCCGGCATAGGAACAATCGCTGCCGGAGGGGCGTGTCCTGAATCGAAGTCGTGGGGTTGAACGGTCCCGTGACATCGACGTCCGGCGCACCGCCCGAGCCGCGACCCAGGCCGCCGCCGGGAACGAAATCCTGCAACGTTCGGTCCGATGCCGCAAAGCTGGACGCCAGAGGCGCGACACCCACCTTGTGCATGCCCGCGGACACGTTCAAGCGGACGACATGTACCGGAGGGCTGCCAGCGCGACCTCCACGGTCGCCTCCATAGGGACCAACCGCGGGCGGCGGCAGGGGCGCATCTCCGTCAATGTCCGCCGAATCGAAAACGGCGACGCCGTCGAGGGTCATGACCGCCCTGGATCGGCCCACGCCGATACGAAAATCATATTCGCCATCGGCCGGAAAAAAGTGCTCGGCCAGCAAGCCACCGGATGTTCCAAGCGGCAAACCTCCGGGAACATAGGGACTTCCTTCCACGTTGCCACGGAGCGCTACGCTATAAGGCTCCGACGGTGTCGGCCGACCGACCGCCCCGATGCTCACCGCACGGGCAGCCATGACGTACTGGTCGAGAAACGACGGGGAGACTTTCAGGACATTGGCGATGTTGTCGAAGCCATCGCTGATGTCGTCGACGGGCAGCAATTCGGTCGCGTCGATTTCGACACCCAGAATGTCGCGTACGGCGTTGGCATATTCTGTGCGGTTCAGCCGATGCAGCGCCACGTAACCGGGATCGGGGTTTCGGCGGGCGGCATCGTCCAGTGTGTCTTCAATCCAGGCGACGAGGGAATGGACGGCTTCGGCCTCGGGCTGGCGCGCTCCGGGCGGAGGCATCATCCCGGCCCGCAGCTTCCGTATGGCTTCTTCCCAGATTTCGGCGTCCTCGCCGACTTCGGCCAGATCCAAGGCGTCGAACATCAGGCCGGCGGTCTGCGCCTGCTGGTTGTGGCAGGTGACACAGTAGCTGTCCAGAAGCCGGCGGTGCCCGGCAATCGGGTCTGCCGCAGCCGGTGACGAAGGCTGTTGAGGCAAAGCCGCATGGAGCCCGGCGGAACCGGACAGCAACAGAGCCATCGCAAGGGCCGGAACCACGGGAATGGTAGGGGTCATTCGGTCGTTTCTCCCGCTGGGTGGAATCGCGATACGGCAACGCCCTGGATCCGGTGACGTTGCTCGACGAGAATACCTCTCGACGCGGCAACGCGCATTTCAGTCTCCCGCCTACCGCCGCCTAATCGAACAACTTCTCTTCGCCGCCTTCAGGGGTCACGTAGCCGAGAAGACAGCCGTTGGAACCGTCGCGGAGTTGATGGCAGCGAACCGAAATCCTGTCACCGGGGTTGATGCTGTCCTCGGCCCACCCTCCTCGCCGAAGCTCGATGACGCTGGCGCCTTCCAGAGCCCAGAGCAAGGGTTCGCCGCCGCCGTCGCCGACTTCGCCTTCGACCCCGCCGTCGACTTCCATGTAGATCCAGCTATGCGGATTGATCCAGTGGATCTCGGTGACCGTGCCTTCCAGGTGGGCGTACTCGGTCATCTGGTAGTTGCCATGAGAATGATGAGACATTGCGGGCAGGGCCGGCAGAGCCAGGCAAAGAACGATGAATCCTGCCGATACGCGCTTCATTTCCTTTCGCTCCATTCCCATTAGCTTCATGGCTCAGCCCGGCGAATTCACGGGCCCGGCGGCGGCAAGCGATTGGAGTAGATTTCGCGATACCGGATTCGATTGCCGTCTTCATCGAGAAAGCTCAGGGATTGCTGGAATAACCCCGGTGGAGGCGTGCCCGGGGGCACGGTCGCATCCAGAATATACAGTCGACTCTCATGCAGATAGATGGCGGCGAAAGTACGGGATCCGTCCGGATTGGTGAGTTGGAGTTGATGTCCTTCCACCAGATCGATGTAATGCCACGCGTCATGCGTCACCTCGGCGGCCTGCTGGCGGAACTGCGACGCCACATATGCGATCGAACCCCGCACGTCGATCTGCCAATACATCGGATAGCTGTCGGCCTGGGTCTTGTTGGTTCGCTCCAGGTGAATTCTTTCGGCATCGGTGTAGTCGATAACGGTAACCGAGTAATTCTTGCCGCCATCCGAGTAGCTGTAAACCCGCCCAGGGAAGACGGCACGATACTCCGAATCCCAGGCGATGTCGCGCACCTCGGGTTCGCCGGGAAGATTGACGCTGAAGCGGTCATCGAGATTGACGTAGGTCGACCAACCCTGTCCAAAGGAGGGCGCCGCGACAAAGAGCATGCAGGCGGCCGCAAGCAGGGTCGCGGCCGCCGCGGTTCGAGCGCGAGATATCATCTACCTGTCCAACGGGCTGGAACGCATCTGGAACTGGAGGACCTTGCTCGATGTCCCCCGCCCGCCTTCCATGTGAAAGGGCGCGCGCGTGCTGACGGTGGCCCAAACGCCCCGGCCTTTCCAGCCGGCATCCGGATCGTCGATCCGCCCGTCCATCCACTTGGTAAAGAAACCCAGCGGATACGGAACACGCATGACGACCCATTCGCCGTCCTGCAGCACCAGCAGGCCTTCAGACAAGTTGCCCGTATTGATGGGCACGTTCGCGCCCAGCCCAAGGGTATTGAACTGATCGACCCAGGTGTAGTAACTGCCCTCGGCGCTGCCCGGCGCGTCAACTCCTTTCATCTGCGGCAGGGGCTCGGCCACCATCGTCCAGCCTTCGGGACAATGCTGACCCGTCGCGGTGGGGCCGTTCAGAACCGCGCACTTCGAACGATCGAAGCTTGCCATGTGTCCACTTGAGAGAGCGGCCCAGTAGACACCGTTGCGGTCAACGTCGCCGCCGCGGGGGGAGTATCCCTGCACCTCGGCTGCCGGGTTGCCGTACGGAAGTTCGTAGACTTCGGCAAGCGCGGTCGCGGGGGGATTGGAACCGGGATCCAGGCGAATGACCGCACCCGGGAAACCCAGCGACGTGCCCCAGATGGAACCGTCCGGCGCGGGCGCCACGGCATAGAAGGCGCCGCCGAACCGCTTGTCCATTGTGGGATCGACCGGCTCGTTCGGCTCGACGTATTCGTCTCTGACGCCATTGCCGTTGGTATCCATGATCAGAGCCGTCCAACCCTGTGATGCCTGCTCGTCGCCGGTCTCTTCGAACATCCGCGTATTGAGCCAGCCGACAACCTGACCGCCACCGCTGGTCCAGAGCGTGTTGTCTTCATCTTCGGCAAACATGAGGTGATGCGTACCGAAGCAAGTGCTGATGTGCGTGAGAGCCTCGGTACCCGGATCGTACATCGCCAGATGACGCGAGGCGCGCGCCACGGGGAACATCTGCGCCGAAGGATGATCCGAGCCTTCGAGGCAGAATTCCGGATTGGCGGGCGGGCGGACCGCCGAGGTGATCCAGACCCGGCCTTCGTGGTCGAACATCGGGTTATGGACGTTGTTCCGGCTGTCCCACAGGACCTCGTCACCCCAGTAAGGCGAGGGTTCGGGCATGTTCGGGGAAGACGGCGACGTCTCCGGATCGCGTACGGTCAGCGGCACCCGGGTTACGGTGTGGGTGACCGGGTCCAACACCGGCAGATAGTCGGCGCTCTGTTCAAGCGCACCGTAGAGACGGCCGTTCGCATTGACCGTTGGATTCCGCCGGTCGGTGGACGCCACGTCGTGGAGATATGCCTGGGGATCGGCCCAGTCCCACTGGGTGATGACGACGTTCTGTTCAAGGCCCTCGGGCCGCGGCGGCGTGGGCGGCAACTCGCCCGCGGCGATCCGATCGGTCCAGTCCGCGAACATTTCGAGCGCGCGCCGCTCTCCCATGTTGCGAAGTCCGCCGGCCATGTTGTTGCCGGCCTGACCGGAAAGAATGCGCCGGCCCCATGCCGCGACCGAGGATTCGAAGGTGCCCAGAGCGTCTGGGATTTCACGAGTCGCCTGATTCCCCAGTTGGTGACACGCCAGGCAACCTCCCGATTTCGTCCGCCGCAGCCATGCGGCCTGACTGTCGATATCGGGCGAGATGCCGTTTCCGTCGGGACCTGTCCCGGGGAACTCGCTCTCGGCGGGCGGTTCGAGCAGCGAGAACCAATAGCCGGCAGGATAATAATGCGCGGCGGCGGCGGCATCGGGCGCCGGCACGGCCGTAAGGTCGGATATCTGGCCCGGCGCCAACGACACTTTCGGGGAGTCGACCAGTCCGTAACCGCGGACCCACACGTCATAGGCCGCGTCCGGCAGGTCCGGAACCAGATACCGTCCTTCATCGTCGGTCACCACGATTCGGACGAACGGCGTATCCAGATCCATCGTTTCGGCAATAACCCAAACGCCTGCCTCCGGTCCCTCCGGTCCACTGACGACGCCAGCGATATCGTTTTCGTCGATCGCGATTCCCTGTCCCTGAAGCTCACTCGTGCTCATGCCTGAGATCAGCAGGTATGCCGCAAGGCCACCGACCACCAAGCCTCCTATAACCATTGTTCTCGTCTTCATCTCGCCCTCCCGTGGCGACCCGGGTATCCAGGCGCCAAACCAGAAAAAATTCTTCCTCGCGGTTATGGTTCGATTTTCAAGAATACGAAAGGCGCGAGGGAATGGCAATCAAACGCTGCATCCAATGCCGACCGTGGCAGGGAGGCGGCAGAGACGTTCGTTGTCGATGGGAAATGGACGTTCCGAATCGGTGTTCCAAATCCGCCGAAGAAGCGGCCTGCGCCTCCGGGCGCCGAACAGCAAAAAGAAACTATTCGGAAACTCGTCAACCCGCAAGCGGCATGGCCTCATGGTCGCCCTTGATCAGCGACTCCGCGGGTATGCCGAGCCCCTTATGCAAACGCCAGATCATCTTCAAGGTCAGCGACCGCCTGCGGTTCAACACCTCGTAGACCCGATTGCGGCCGCCGATATAGGGCGCCAGATCCTTGGCCGCAAGTCCGTTCTGCTCCATGTGGTAGCGGATCGCAGCGATCGGGTCGGGCAGATCGAGCGGGTAATTCCGCGCCTCCCACGCTTCGACCAACGTCACCAGAACATCCAGGCGGTCGCCTTCGGGCGTGTGCCGACGGGCCGTCATCAGGCCTTCGATCTCCTTGAGCGTGCGGCGGTAATCTTGTTTGGTCTTGATCGGTACGATTTCCATGGCTCGTCCTTCAAACCGTTTGAGCATCGATGGCATCGTACATCCGGTGGGTTCCGATGAAACGAATGTAGACGACCCGGTATGGATAGTTGACCCACACCACGATGCGATACTTGTTGCCAGCAATGTTGAACACCGCCCTCCCATCCTTGAGGATGCTGGCGTTGCGAATATCCCGTTTCAAGGCGGCCGGGCTCGCCCAATCGGCGGTCTTGACCTGTCGATACCAAGCCATCACAGACTCACGGGCATCGGCATTCACCTCCCGCCTGTGCAAATGCTCTGTTCTCCGGCCCCGCCACTCAAGACCGGACACTTCATTTGCTACAACCACCGGACACATCATGTGTGATCGACAAAAACTTCATTTATAAGCGACCGTTTACAGTACCTTCGGTATCCTGCACAGGAATCGTGACGGATAACCTGCGGCGTCGGTCGCACGTATATACACGTGATCGAAATGAGTACCTGCTCCGCTGCTCCGATGCTCCGCCGTGGTTCCAAGGCCGCGTGTTCGGCAAGAGGGTACAGACGCGACTACAGGGCGGCTTAAATGATGGGCTGCTTCTGATACGCACCCGTTCCGCTAGCTGGTGCGGGCTAGAAAGCGGCCATGGCGGCAGCAGAATCAGTGTACTCCTGAAATCTCGTAACCTTGCCACCCTCGACGGTCCAGTGGTGGGAGAAATCGCCTTCCCAACTGCGGTCGGTGGCTTTCACATGCCAAACGTAATGGCCGTACACCACAACTTGGTCGCCCTGCGCGATGATGCCCTGTACCTCAAAGCTCTGCGGTTCCTGGTGTTCAGCTATGATCCTGAAGTACTCACTTACGCTGTCCTTCCCATGCCTGGCGCCGGCAAAGGGAATTCTAGAGATACTTGGACTTACCCATGCAACGTCGTCGGACAATACCCCGAGCACAGCCGTGATGTCCCCGACGTTAAAATTGCCGTAGAGACCCTGCACGACTTGCACGTTCTCCTGCTCACTCATCCCTTCACTCCTATGCTGAAGTCGAAGACCACCAACCGATCGCCCGGACGGTACGCCGCGTCATCCCGCTCCGCTTCCGTCGGCAAACGGTAGTTCCCTCTCCGGCGATCGCGTTGAGTCTCCGAATGAACTCCGCCACGCCCCGTCACGACACACAGTCCACGGGGCAGTCCAATCCGGATGCATCGAACCATGACCCATTGCCCTCCATCATCGCCTCCTATGAACTGCCCCGGCGCCGACATCGGGACCATCCACATCAAGGGACGATCGGGCTGTTTCCGAAGTATGACTCGACCTGGGTGCCCACCATGAGGTCCGCGGCCTGATTCTGCTCCTGGCAGATGTATTCGAACATTTCCCGATCGGGTTCAAACCGAAGATAAACGCCGCTGGTCCACGGCTCGGTGTAGGCGCCGGGATCGTCGACAGTGACCTCGTATTCGATCGTTTCGTAGTCGGTGCGGGTGAAGCGCTCGATGAAACGCAGTTGCCTGGTATGAACGGTGACCCTGCGGTCGATCCAGAACTTCTCGTTGAAGCCCAGCGTATCCACCACCAGCGTGTCCCCTTCCCAATGCCCGATGGAGTGGCCGTAGTAGCTGGGCGTGAGGTCTTCGGGATGGTCCCGGCCGTCCATATAAATCACGCGGAAGCTGTGCGGGCCGCCCACGTCGAATATATAGACCCGTTCCAGTTCGCGCATCTCGACGATCTCGTTGCCGTACGGGGTCACGAACTGGCGCATTCCGCCTGAAGGCTTGCAACGCGCGTGCGGTTCGAACTGGTTGACGTCGCGGTAGTCGATGAGCGCCCGCGCCCACGGCTGGAAAGGCACTTCGCTGACCTTTGGACGGCCCGGAAATGGATGGGGGTTCGGATTGGCGTCCCAATCCGCGAGACCCGGGACAGCCCCGCCCGGACCGTACCAGATCCCTGTTTCACCCGGCGGGGCATCGAGTCGAATCCGGCCATCCGGCCATCGGGGGGCCGACCGCACCTCGGCGTTTTCGACCGCGCCGCGCCCACGTTGAGCCACCAGCGGCGGTGCGGAAATCGTTGAGAGCAGCAGCACGGCAAGCGCGGCAAAAATCCGGTATGTCATTCTCGAAACCCTCATCACGGCCGGTTGTCCTGGCAAAAATAAACCGGCATCTCTTCACCGGCAATCCATTCGAGCGTCCAACTGGCTGTCCATGTTCTGGTGTAGGCGCCCGGGTCGTCGATCGTGACCTCGTATTCAAGCGTATTGAAGTCGGGTCGCGAGATTTGCTGGATCAGGTGCAACCGGTCGGTATGCGGCAGGCCGCCGTTCGTAATCCAGAAATCCTCGTTGAAACCCCGGGTATCGACCACCAGCGTGTCATCTTCCCAGCGCGCCACCGAACGTCCGTAGTAGAGCGGGTTGTCGTCATCGCCTTCGACCCGGCCCACCTGGTCGCGTCCGTCGGTGTAGATAAAATACCAATTCCGATTACCGCTGCCGACAAGGACGAAGATACGTTCGCGGTCCCGTTGCTCCACAAACTGAATGCCGTATGGAAGTTGAAACTGTCGTGGACCGCCGGGAGGAATGCACCGCAAGAACGCTGGATCGGATCTCAGGAACTCGCGCTGCCTGAATTCGTACAACGCCAGCGCCCAGGGCTGCAACGGGGCCACCCTGCGGGCATCGTCCAGGTTCAAAAGGCGCCCATCGGAGTTCGCGGCGACATCCACGCCGTCTTCCAACAGGACGGTCGCGGTGGGATTTCCCCAATAACCGCTTTCTCGGGGAGGCGGTCCCAGTCGCAGCTGTCCGTCGGGCCGCCGGGGCGTCGGGCCCGATGAAGCCGGCGCCGAAGGCGGGACCGGGTCCGGGATGTCGAAGACCGCCGCGCCCGAATCGGTGCGCGTCATCGAGTACGCCCACGCCTGAAGGCTGCCGTCTCTTGCGGCGATGCCCTCCACCGCAATCCGCTCGCCCAGTCTTACGGCATCCGGACTCCAACCGCCGGCATCGAGATCGACCGGACTCTCCAGTTCGACGGCCCAGTTTGCGATTCCGCCGGCCCCCTGCACATCCATGAAGACGTGCACGTGGGGGTTCGCCCAGTCCACCTTGGTGACCGTACCGTTCAAAGCGACTGGTTCGTCGGGATTGAACTTGGCCACGATGGCGTGATGCGCCGCCAGAGGCGCCACAAGCAACCACCCGCCCAATCCCAAAACGGCGCCCAACCGGTGATATCCACCCCATCGCATGTTGTCGATACTCCTTTTTGACATTCTCAACAGAGTCGCCTCCGGAGGGCATTCAGCCTATCATTTTTTGTTTCCGATACCGATGTGGAACGGTTGAGAGATGGACGCCTTGCCGGCGGCTTCAGGGTGGCTTCGCGTTGTTGCGCCAACGCACCGCCGGAGTATATGCTTCGGCCTCATTCCACGAGCTTGGGTGGTCAAGGAGAGTGATGCGATCGAGAATCTGCCGAACGATGTGTCTGCTCGTATGTATCGGCGTGGCTGTGCCGATGTTTGCACAGGAATCGCACCCGCTGACCGGAAGCTGGGTCGGCTACTGGGGACCGTCCCCGGATCATCAAAACCGCATTCTGGTGGCCATGGACTGGACGGGTGAGGAAATTACCGGGACGATCAATCCTGGATCGGATGACCTTGCCTTCACGACCGCAACGCTGGACCCGAGCGATTGGTCCGTCCGCATTGAAGTCGATGCGAACGATCCTGCCGGAAACCCGATCGTCTACGTCATCGAAGGACGGATCGAAGACCTCGGCTCCCCCAACCGTTCCGTCGTCGGCACGTGGCGTCACGGCGACGTAAGCGGCGATTTCAGGATTACGCTGCAATAGCAAATGAGTGAGAGCGGAACCGACGAAAACAGCAAAATCGCCCGTCGCCGCTGGTCAGTGGGCGACGTGTTCGTTATGGCGCCCGTGGCCGCCGGTCTCGTCTGGTGTCTCGTCGTCGGTGTTCGAATCTGGACTGCGCCCCCGGCACGCGGTTCCGGTGTTCAATTCAGTGCTGAAATCAGGTCGGACTCGACGGGGGTGACGACGGGGACGGTGGTAATCGAGCCAGTCGAGGACCGTTCTTTTTCGGATGTTTCCACATTGGGCATCGTGCCGCTCTTGATCCCCGTGCTCCTGGCAGGCTGGGCCCTGTGGGCAGCGTGGCGGAGGAGAATCCTTGGGTTAGCGGTCGCGACCCTGGTTTTTCTGTTCTACTGCTTCATTACCGGGTTTTCGATTGGTGGCGCGTACACGCCGGCGGGATGGGGTCTCGCGGTAGCAACGATCATGGCCGTGGTGACCAGAAAAATGGCCCGCGTTCTCAGACGCGTATCCACGCGCCGGCAGGGGCATGCCTGAAAGTTACTGACTGGGTCGTAAGATGGCGCGGACGATGTGGGGCGGCGCGGGAAAGAAGAGCGGGCGCGGCGCGCATCCATGCGCCGGTCGCGCCGGATCAAGCGCGCCAGGGCGCGCCGCGCTTCCTGCCCCTGCCCCCGGTCCCCTACCCCACGTCGTCGATTTCCGGTGTGAAGCTGCGCCGGATCGTATTCTCCACTACGTTCCTTGGAACCATGAACTGCCGAAGATAGTCGGGGCCTCCGGCTTTCGAACCGACCCCTGACATCTTGAAACCCCCAAAGGGGTGCCGGCCGACGAGAGCTCCGGTGGACCCGCGGTTGATGTACAGATTTCCCACCTGAAACCGTTCGGCGGCCTTCGCAATGTTGGACGGGCTGCGGGAAAAGACCGCGCCGGTCAGGGCAAAGGGCGTCCGGTTCGCAATCTCCAGGGCATCATCGAAATCCGCCGCCCGGATCACCGACAGTACGGGACCGAAAATCTCCTCCTGCGCCAGGCGGTGATCCGGCTGTATGTCGGCGAAGATCGTGAGCGGGACAACATGGCCCCTGGGATTTTCGGGCAGGCGTTCCACAACGAGGCGGCCTTCGGCTTTTCCGATCTCGATGTACTTGCGGATCTTCTCGGCGGCATCCTCAGAGATCACCGCGCCGACAAACGCCGCGGGATCCTCGACCGGTCCGAGTTCGATGCTTTCGGCGGCGTCCTTCAGCCTGTCGAGGAGGGCGTCGTGGATGGGATCGACCGCGATGACACGCGAACAGGCCGAACACTTCTGCCCCTGATACCCGAACGCCGATCGAATCACGTCGCGGACCGCGGCATCCAGGTCGGCGCCGGTATCGACGACGATGGCATTCTTGCCGCCCATCTCGGCAATCACCCGCTTGACATTGGGTCCCCGTTCCGACGATTCCGCTGCCAGACGATTGATACGGAGTCCAACCTCGCGGCTCCCGGTGAACGCAAGCAGCCAGACATCGGAATGGGTGACGAGACCGTCGCCAATGACGGCGCCGCTACCGGGGACGAAATTCAGGACGCCCGGCGGAAGCCCGGCCTCATCGAACAGTTCCCGCACCGCGTACCCGCAGGCCGGCGACTCCGAAGACGGTTTGTAGACGACCGTGTTTCCTGCGACGATCGCGGCCGAGACCATCCCCATTGAAATCGCGATCGGAAAGTTCCAGGGAGCGACGACGCCAACAACGCCGAGTGGCTCGTAAAACAACGATGTGGTTTCGCCGGGAACGGCGGTCAGATCCCGAGGTTTGTCGAGGCGGATCATTTCGCGGCCGTAGTATTCGAGAAAATCGATGGCCTCGCACACGTCCCCATCGGCTTCGTCCCACCCCTTGCCCGTCTCGAACACCTCAAGCGCCGCCAACTCCATCCGCCGGCGCCGCGCCGCCCGCGCGGCGGCAAACAAGATTTCAGCCCGGTCAGTGGCCGGCGTGCCGCGCCAGCCCGGATATGCATCGGACGCTGCCCTGACGGCGCGTTCGAGTTCGCCAGATCCGGCTGACGACGCGACGCCGGCAATTTCATCGGGACGGTTCGGGTTGCGGGATTCGATCTTCTGGTCGGTTTCGACCCGTTCACCTCCGATCGCCAGAGGCACGGAAACCGGAAAACGCGCGCGCACGTCCTCGAGAACTTTGGCAAACCGTTCCCGATTTTCGGTCATCGTCCAATCCAGCAGTGGTTCGTTTCTGAACCGGTCCGAGGGCCCGGATTCCACGGGTCTGTCATTCGAACTGGACTCGGGCGGGCGAAGAAGATTCCCGGGATCCATCTTTTCGACAAACCCCTGGCGCAGGAACGACTCGTTGGACGTGTTCTCCAGCAGCCGGCGGACCAGGTAGGCCATGCCCGGAATCATCTCTCCCACCGGCGTATACATCCGGACACGGCGGCCTTCCTCAAGCAATGCGTTCCGCACGGGTTCGGCCATGCCATGGAGAATCTGAAACTCGACCCGATCGTCGGGAATGTCCAGATCCCGTGCCGTCTCGATGACGAAGGCCTGCGACCTCAGGTTATGAGATCCGCATGCCAGGTGAACGTACTCGTGATTTTCGAGGATCAGGCGCGCGATCGTTTCGAAGGCCGCGTCAGATTCGTTCTTGTGGAGGAACACAGGCTCGGGCCAGTTCTGTTGTCGCGCCCAGGCCACCTCGCTGTCCCAGTACGCGCCCTTGACCAACCGAACCGTAAGCGTCTGCCCGCGCGTGCGCGCCCAATCGATCAACGACCGGACGTCGGCGCCGGTTTCCCGGAGGTAGGCCTGTATCGCCACACCCGTGTGCGGGTAGCCGCGGAACTCCGGTTCGTCCATGACGCTCCGATATATGGCCAACGTCATGCTCTTCAATTCGCGGGACTCCATGTCCAGAACAACCGACGCCTTCGACTCCATCGCTTTCCGGAGTATCGGACGCAACCGTTCCTTCGCACGATCGACGGACCGTTCGAAAGCCCGCGCCGACATCTGGGAATAGAGCGACGAGGGTTTCACCGAAATGTTCACCCGCGGCGTGAGGTTCCAGTCGAGTTCGCCGCCGTTGCCCAAGGCGGGCCATTCGGAGGAGGCTTGCGTCAGGCGATCGAGAAAATCGATGTATCGTTCCTGGAAGAGATCGGCTTCCCGCTCGGAAACGACCACTTCTCCCAGCAAGGACACGGTAAACGCGAGTCCGTCGTTTCGAAGTGCGGCGAGCACCGGCAACGCGTCCTCGGGCACCTCACCGGCGATGAACTGACGGGCAACTGCCCTGATGTTGGACGTGAAGAACCGGGCGGCCACCCTTGAACCGATACCGCCGGACAACGCCTTCAGACCGATGTCTCCGAACAAACCCTCGCGTCCGCCACCGAAGTATTCCCTGGCATACCGGGCGATATCGGCATTCCCGTTCAAACTGGGAAAGACGTCAATGAATCGAAAAAGACTGGTCTTGAACTCCGGGTCGCTCATCGACCAGTCCATTGCCTTGCCCACCCAGAAATCCTTCTGGAAGACGGACGGACTCTGGCCTTCGAGTCTCCGATAGAGGCGCTGGCCGGTTTCGAGGATACGACCTTCCAACGAGGCGGGCATCGGTAACATCGTGTAACAATTCAGGCATAGACCGCAATCGATTCTTCTTCGCGCCGCGCAGGCGAGTTGGCGGAAAACCGCAGAACGATCAGCGTACGGTCGTCGTCGGCCGGGCGGTTGCCTGAAAACTTCCGGACATTGTCCATGATCCGGATTCGGATGTCCTCGACCGACCCGTACCAATCCTCAGCGACAGCTTCCAGGATTCCGCACTCGCCGAATTCCCTTTCCGAACCATTTTCTGTTTCAACGATGCCGTCGGAAAACACGACAAGCACGTCACCGGGATCGATGTCGACCTGGCCCTGCGTGTAGCCGGCGCCCGGAACGACACCCAACACCGGGCCGCCTTCGCACAAACGCGTGGCTTCGATGCCCGACGCGCCCATTCGCATGCGTAGCGCCGGCAGGTGGCCTGCGTTGACATACTTCAACTTCGAGCCGTCCCGATCGAAATACGCCCAGAACATGCTGATGAAACGTTCCGCGGCGGTCTTCTTGTAGAGGAGAGCGTTCAGGCGGCGCGACGCGGTCTCGTGATCGTAAGACGATTCGGTCCAGGGGCTGGCTTCAGCGGCGCCTTGGATGAAACCCATCAGCGGAGCGGCGGCGATCCCCTTGCCGCATACGTCCCCAAGCATCAGTGCCAGTTGTCCGTTGTCCGTCTCGAACACATCGTAGAAATCGCCGCCCACATGTCCAGCCGGTTGACAGTCGGCCGCGATCTCGGCATCTCTGGAGATCAGTTGTGATTTGGGAAGCAGATCGGCCTGGACGGTCCGGGCCAACTCCACCTGACTCTCGAGCTGCTTGCCGCGAAGATAGTGGGGAAAGCGAAGGCGTATGAGCAGGAGCGTACCCAGGAGCGCAAGGGCCGCGGAGACACCGATGACAAGGTTGGCGCGCAGATAAACGAAACCCGCCGCAAGCTGGTCCAGATCGACCGCCACTTCGAGCAGTGCGAGGTCCGAACCGGGATTCCCGGCTTGGCCGGCATCCAGGCGAATCGGCGACACCGTAACCAACACCGGGCCGTCGGCTGTTTCCCGGGTTTCGTGGAACGCACCGTGATCGCGCATCGCTTCACGGAGACTCGAAAACGACAGAGGTTCTCCGGTCGGCATCCCGCTGTACGCGACAACGCTGCCGTCGGGTTCGACCAGTCTCACCCAGACGATGTGCGGGGCCGACTCCTCGCGCAAGTCGGTCAAAACGGACGTGAGCCCGACGGCATCGGTGGCCTCGGCACGGCGAATCATTCGCTGAGCCGAGCCCATGTAACGCTCGGCATCCCGCAATCCTTCCTGGGTGACCAGGTTGCCCGAAACGTAAACGTAGGTCGAAACGGTCTGGGCGAGCAGTATCAGGCCCAGGACGATACCCCCGGCCACGAATGCCCCAAACCAGATCTGACGTCGATTGTCTTTCCGAAACATGACCACATCTCCTCAAAAGCGAATTGGATTCGCGTTCTTCCCTCAAAAGCGAATCTCATTCGCGCTCTTTCACCAAAAGCGAATCGATTCGATCGATTCGCGCTCTTTCACCAAAAGCGAATCTCTTTCGCTCTCTATAAACAGATACGTTCGGTCAGGCAGAAGATGCACGGTTCGAAGTGTTAAACAGTGTTAAACGTTGTTAAGCAAGGAACGACGGCGGGGGCGCCGGGCCCTGGTCGGGGACCTTGACCTGCGGGTGGTCGTAGTGGGAGGGCAACAAGTCGGCCGGGCCGCCTCGGACCCGCTGTCACGAACTCGCCGGGCTGTCGGGGACGTCGAACCAGATTCCCCGACCGACGCCGTGGCAGACGCTGGCTTCGGAGAAAATCGCGGTGCCGGTGGAGTGCTTGCGCCCATCCTGCCGGATTTGCCAGCCCACGATCACCGCGGGTTGCCCCGCCTTCAACGGCGCCATCAACTCGACCGACAATTCGCCCAGGAGAATAGTGCCCGATTCCGGGTGTGGAAACGAAAACCCTCCGGGACAGTCGAGTGCGCTCCATACAAAGACCGGTGGAATCGTCTCTCCATCGTCGGACAATGACCGATGAGGGACCCAGGGACACGCCACGATTTCGCGGCCGGCGACCGGGCCGGCGAACAATCTCAAGCCATCCACTGCCTCGCGGTCGACCCCGCACACGAAGCACGTCGGGTAGCGGTGGCTCCGGAAACCGCTGTACCCAGTCGACGCCTCCCGGGCTTCCGAAAAGGTGGGAGGCGGCGGTACTTCAAGATTCAGGGGGGGCACGGGCCACGCTTCGGCGATGAGTGTATCCCGATGGACGATGCGAACCCCTTCCGGCGTCCGGTGTACATCCATGGCAACTTCGAGGGGCGGAGGCACCCGGAGCCGAACCCGGGCCGGCCCATCGATGAACGCCGCGACGGAACCGCACGAGTACCCTCCATTGCCGGAGTCCTTCGGACCGTGGAAGCGGTTCTCGATCGTTATGGTGGGCGTCGTCATCGCACAGTCACAGTATCAGAACCGCGCGCGCGATCCATCTCCCCCCCTGTCGCACCAAAGTCCAATTCGCGAACGATGTTTCGAACCCATCGGTATCGAAGCGATCGGTATCGAACCCGGATATTGAGAATCGCCGGAACGTCCTGATATGATTCCCGAACTTCAGCGAGGAAACGAAGAAATGGTTGAATTACGCCGGTGAGAAGGACCGAGCCGACTTCGGGCGAAACGGTACTCCCCGCCCGGCGCCGCCGATATTACCAGTGAAACTTTCCACCAGGGATCTCCCCACACCGGCGCTTCTGCTGAACCTGGAACATTTCGAAGCCAACATCCACAAGATGCAGACTGCTGTCGCATCCGCCGGCAAACGCCTCCGCCCGCACGCGAAGGCCCACAAGTGCGTCGAGATCGCCCGCCGGCAGATGGCGGCGGGGGCGGTGGGGGTGTCGGTCGCGACGCTTGCCGAAATGGAGTGGATGGCGGGCCGAGGTATCCCGGTTCTGTTGACGACGCCGGTTGCGGACCCCGTCAAGACGGACTTCATCGCCGGAATGGTTTCCACTGGCGCCGATATCCAGGTGGTCGTGGATCATCCCGCACAGGCCGCCATGTACGACCGGTCGGCCAATGGCGCCGGAGTCACGCTGAAAGTGCTGCTCGATCTGGATGTCGGAGACCATCGGACGGGAATGCCCTGCGACGAACGCGCCGTTCAACTGGCAAAAACCATCGCATCCAGCGCCAACCTCGAATTCGCGGGGATTCAGGCATACTCGGTCAGTGGATCGCATACCCCGGGCTTCGAAGCCCGCCGACAACACTCGCGCCGGGCATTGGAACAGGCAATCGAAATCCAGCGTGCACTCATCGCCTCGGGTCTGGATGCCCGGACACTCACGGGCGGTTCGACGGGAACATGGAACGTCGACCTCGACATCCCCGAATTCACCGAACTTCAGGCCGGCTCCTATCCGCTGATGGACGTTGCTTATCGAGAGATCGTCGGAAACGACTTTGCTCCAGCGATGCGTGTGCTGGCCACCGTCATCAGCGTGAACCACAACGATCGCGTCACAGTCGACGCCGGATTCAAGGCATTCGCGACCGACCGGCCGTTCGGGCCCGAACCTCTGGACCTGACCGGCGTCCGGTGGGAATGGGCGGGAGACGAACACGGCTTCCTTCATCTCGAAACGCCATCGCGCCCCCTGACGCTCGGGGACAAGATTCAGTTTCTGGCGCCCCATACCGATCCGACGGTCAACCTCCACCAGCGGATCCACGTCATTCGAAACGACGTCGTCGAAGATGTCTGGGTCTTGAAGGGACCCCCAACCGGGTAGGCTATTCATGAATCTCGGAATCGTCACTCTCATCGCACTGGCTCTGGCGGTCACCCTGAGCATCACCACTTCACTGAACGTGGGACTGCTTGCAATCGCTCTGGCCTGGTTTATCGGGGTCTACATCGGCGGCTTCCCCGTGGGGGAGATCATCGGGGGATTCCCCGTCAATCTTTTCATGACTCTGGCGGGAGTCACGCTGCTCTTCAGCGGCGCCCACGCAAATGGAACGCTCGAAAAGGTTGCGCGGCAAGCCGTCCGTCTGTGCCGTGGGCGCGTGGGCGTGGTTCCGATTCTCTATTTCTTCCTGGGCGGAGGACTGGCGTCAATGGGACCCGGCAACATCGCGACGGCGGGACTGCTGGCCCCTATAGCCATGGCAACCGCGGTTCGGATGAAGATTCCGCTGTTCCTGATGGCCATCATGGTCGGCAACGGCGCCAACTCAGGATCGCTGTCTCCGATCGCACCGACGGGAATCATCGTCTCGGACGTGATGACTCGGATCGGGCTGGGCGGCCTCGAGGTTCAAACCTGGCTCTACAACTTCCTGGCCCACGGCATGGTGGCCTTCGGCGCCTACCTGCTGTTTGGAGGATGGTCCTTGCTTGCACGCTCGGACCGCGTTGAAGAACCGGACGGAGATGTCGAACCCCTCAACCGAAATCAGATCATGACGCTGTTGATGATCGGCCTGCTCATCGTCGGCGTCGTTCTAGCCAAAATCCATGTCGGTATGGGCGCGTTCGCGGCTGCCGTCATCCTGGGCCTGATGGGGGCTTCGAATCAGGAAGAAGCGATCAAACGGATGCCGTGGGGAACGATCATGCTGGTGTGCGGCGTGACGGTTCTGATCAACCTGTTGGAGATGACCAGCGGCATGGACCTCTTTGTCGATATGCTGACCCGCGTTTCCTCCGGCGAAACGATCATTCCCTTGCTCGCGGCCACCGTCGGCCTGATATCCGCGTATTCCAGCACCTCGGGCGTCGTCCTCCCGGCGTTCCTCCCGATTGTCCCGGGACTGAACGAAAATCTTGGGGGAGGGATGGCAGAGGCCCTTGCGATGACCATGAACGTGGGCGGTCATCTTGTGGACGTTTCTCCGTTGTCGACGATTGGAGCACTGTGTGTCGCGGGTGTGGCCGCTGGACCGGAAAGCCGGAAGCTCTTTAACCAGTTGCTGGCGTGGGGACTCTCGATGACGGTTGTCGGCGCGGCGATCTGTTTCCTGTTGTTCGGGTAGGCCGCGGATCCAACGAGATCGAACGACCGACAGGCCGTGGCAAAACCTTGGGGGGTTCCGGCACGGCCTGTCAATGCCCGGCCTGAAGCCGGGCTTTTCAATTGAGAAATCAGTCGGCAACGAAGCAGAAAATGTAGCCTTCTCCGCCGCTTCCGCGCAGGTTTTCGAGGCTGCAGCCCCGGGACGCGTGGGCTGAATTCCAGGACGTCGGGTTGTCGCCGCCGCCTGTGCGGTCGAAGTGACCCACCATGGCGCTGCTGTCGGCAGTATCGGTGCTCCAGTTGTTGCAGGTGTTTTCCGAAGCGGTCCCGTCCAGATTCGAACCCGTCAGGATATCGTGCTGGTTTGGGCTCTGTTCCCTGCCGTTTACAAGTTCGCCAAGTTCGTTCAACTCGGTTTCCCGAGTCATGTTGTTGTCGTCACTGTGCAGGTTGGCAACGCTGGACGCCACCTGGACGCCGCGGATGTTGTACCAGGGACCGTCGCCGATCCGGTCGCGCGCGTCGACGCCATCCGTACCCGACGTGGACAGATACGCACGCCATGTATTGCCGCCCGCGCCGACACCGGCAGCCAGAGACTGGCAATGGGCATCGGCGCCGGCCAGACCGCCGAAGTTGGCGCCATTTCCGGTGTTTCGGCTGGTGATAAAGAAGCTGAAATTGTCAGACGGCGCCTGCGCCGCCGCGGACAGGGCGCCAACGCCAAGGACGACGACCAGCGCACCTGCCAGAAACATTGTTTTCTTCATATTGTCGGTTCTCCTATGAATCAAGACACAGACAGGTGGCCAATCGCCGGGCCGCCCGCAGGAATAGTTATCGGTAGACCTCTCAACTCGTGGCAAAACCGTGGGGGTCAGGTTACAAGCACCATCGGTCCACAGGCGCCGCGCCACAGCCTCTTAGTCGATCGCGAAACAGTAGATGTAGCCGCCGCCGCCGGACGCCGCGAGCAAATCGACGCTGCAACCGCGCGACGGATGCGCGGTCACCCACGACGCACCCATGCCGCCCCGCCCGACGCGGTCATGATGACCCAGCGTCGCCGTCGAATCCTCGCCGCCACTGGTCCAGTTGTTGCAGTTGGCGCCCGAAGACGTGCCGTCAGGATTCGAGCCGGTCAGGATATCGTGCTGATTGGGCTGGTCTCCAACCCCATTGATCAAGCTTCCCGTCTCGCTGATGCTCATGTCCTTGTTGAGGTTCATGTTGTTGAAGTGCAGGTCGTCCAGGTTCGCAGCGACCATATCGCCGTTCGCGTTGTACCAGGGACCTTCACCGATCCGGTCACGGGCATGGACCAGCGGCGAAGACGTGCTCAGATACGCACGCCAGGTTTTTCCGCCGGCGCCGGCCGCGGCCGCCAGGGACTGGCAGTGGGCGTCGGCGCCGGACATGCCGCCGAAGTCGGCGCCGTTTCCGGGGTTCGTACCGGTGATGAAGAAGCTCATCTCGTTGTCCTGCGCCGCGGCGGGCCCGACGGCAAGCGCGCAGACGATGACTGCCGCGAAAACCAGGTGCATCTTGTTCATTGCTAAGTTCTCCTTGGCGCTGACATCCATTGATGATGGCTGCCGCCAATGATCCGTTCGGGATTTATTGCCCACAGCGTGCCGCCCCGCCTCCACCACTCTCTGGCATTTGTACGGATCGACGGCAACCGGGGGAACAATCAAAGAGTCTACATGCCCATGGTGGTTCCCTCAACCATAACGAAGGAGGACCGGTCTCAATGAGAGGACGCGCAACCCCCGGATTCCCGGTTCGGGCGCCGGCAGGCCGGAACAGGGGCACGGCAACCTGAACTAGTTGACCGAAGTCCCCCAAACACAACCAGTTCGGCCAATCCGACAAGGCTCCCGGATGCCGGGTGTCAACGCCAGGGTGAATTTGTCCTTCCAGTGAACTGTTTGGGATTCAGTGGTTTAACCTGGAATGCTGGACACAGCGATGAGATTCCTGTATAACACGCTGAATGGAGTGGACGGAATTAACCAGCCCAGAACTGTCGGAGATCGGGGTACGGCCAGTGGAGCGAAGCGAGGAAGCGCAGTATCGGGAGCAGATGAGGCGTCATCATTATCTGGGCGCGCTGGCGAAGATCGGGGAGACGGTCTGGTACGTGGCGACATGGCGCGGGCAGTGGGTGGCGCAACTGAGCCTGTCGGCGGCGGCGCTGAAGTGCGGGGTTCGGGATCGATGGATCGGCTGGGACTTCCGCTCGCAGTATGGGCGGCTGAAACTGATCGCCAACAACAGCCGCTTTTTGATTCTGCCGGGCTGGAATCGGCCGAATGTGGGGTCGCGAGTATTGTCCCGGCTCGAGCGGCGGGCCGCCCCGGATTGGCGCCAACGGTTCGGTCATGGGTTGCTGCTGCTGGAAACGTTTGTCGATCCCCGGCGCTTCCATGGCGGCGTGTATCGCGCGTCGAACTGGTTGGAACTGGGACGGACGCGGGGATACCGGCGCACCCGGGACGGCTACAGCGCCGAAGCCGATGCCCCGAAACTTGTCTTTGTGCGTCCCCTGCGCCGTGATGCGCGCAGGCAACTGACCCACCCTGGCCGGGAACATCTTCAACTCACAGGAGCCCCCAAGATCATGCTCAATGCCGCACAGATGCGACAACTCCCCGAGTGTTTCAGGACCATTCCCGATCCGCGCCGCGCTCAGGGACGGCGCCATCCCTTGTCGGTCGTGCGGGGCATCGCGGCGGGCGCGACGCTGTGCGGCATGCACGGCTATAAAGCCATCTCGGATTGGGCCGATGCCCTGGGGCAGAAAGCCCGCGAACGTTTTGGCTGTCGGCCCGAGAACGGCCGCTATGTGGTTCCCAGCGAGTTTGTGATTCGGGATTGCCTGATCCGGATTGAACCGGGGGCGCTGGACCGGGCGCTCAATGCGTGGAATCGGGCCTGGGGCGCCCCGGACGATGCGCTGGCCATGGATGGCAAGACGATGAAGAACGCCCTCGACTCGGACGGGCGTCAGACCCACATCATGAGCGTGGTCGGGCATCGGTCGAAACGCTGCTACACCCAAAAAAAGTGGGAACCCTCCCTGTAGCCGGCGGCGAGGAGCACAAGCGCACGAACGAAATCGGCATGGCCGTTCCCTTGCTTGAAACCTGCGACATCGCCGGCAAGGACATCACCGGCGACGCCCTGCTGACCCAACGCGCGATCGCGCGTTATTCGGTTGAGCGGGGAGCGCACTATCATTTCACGGTCAAAGGCAACCAACCGACGTTGGAACGCGATATCGCATTGCAGTTCCAAACCCGCGGACAACCCGACTTTGTCGAGGTCACGCCGCCCGATCATGGCCGCATCGAAACCCGGCGCATTTGGTGCAGCGCCGCACTCAACCACTACCTCGACTTTCCCCACCTGGCGCAGGTCTTTCGGATCGAGCGCGAATCCATCGACAAGAAATCCGGCGCCCTCACCTGTGAAACCGCGCTGGGCATCACGAGTCGCTCACCCGGCGAAACCTCCCCCGAACGCTTGCTGGCCATCAATCGCGGTCATTGGAGTATCGAAAGCGTCCATTACATCATCGACTGGAATTACGATGAGGACCGCAGTCGAATCCGCACCGGCTTCGGCCCGGAAAACATCACCCGCCTCCGACGCTTTGCCGTCGGTATTCTCAAATCCTTTCAAAAACCCGCTCAATCGATCGCCCAATCCATGCGCCAACTCTCGTTCAATACCCGCCGCGTCTTCGACTACTTGAAAATGACTCGAAATTCATCCCCCACATCATGCTCCTTCTGAGAACAAATTTGCCGTGTGTCAACGCGGCCCGAAGGTGACACCGACACCCCGAATCTGGTAAGCTGTGTGGCTCAGGTTCAGTAGATATTTGAGGGAGGAATTCCGATGAGCACGACTCTGAACGAAAGAGTACCGGGTGCCGAGGCCGCGGAGGTCGCAGAAGAAAGCAAGGCGCCGTTTCCCGGTATTCCAACGACCGCGGACGGGGCTGGAATGGTCGTTTGGGTTGAAACTCAGATCACGGAAGGGGCGTGTGCCTACCCGATCACCTCGTCCACAACGATGGGCAGCGGCTACCAGATCGCGGTTTCGAACGGAAAGGGAAACCTCTGGGGCACGCAACTGGCTTTCATCGAACCCGAGTCCGAGCATAGCGCGGCAACCACCTGTGAGGGTTTCGCCGTCTCCGGCGGCCGCGTCACGAACTTTACGTCCGGCCAGGGACTGGTTCTGATGAAGGAGGTCCTCTATGTAATTGCGGGAAAACGGCTTCCGGTTGTCTTTCACATCGGCTCCCGGGCCATCACGTCGCACTCCTTGAACGTCCACACCGGCCATGACGATGTCTATTGTGTGGCGGATTGCGGATGGGGAATCCTGTTCGGCCGGAACGCACAGGAGGCAGGCGACCTTGCCCTCATCACCCGGCGCACCGCCGAAGACACCGAGACGCCCTTCATGAACGTCCAGGACGGCTTCCTGACGACGCACACCATCGAAAACGTGAAGCTCCACGAACCCGAATTCATGAAACAGTTCGTCGGGGACCCGAAGTTAAAGATTCGAAACCTGATGGATCCGCGGGTACCCGTGATGTCGGGCGTAGTGCAGAACCAGGACAGTTACATGAAGGGCAAGGTGGCCCAGCGGAAGTACTACGACCGGGTGCTGCCGACCCTGAAGTCGGTCATGGACGAGTTCTACCGCTTGACGGGACGCCGCTACGACGTCGTGCATCCGTACCGGCTGGAAGACGCCGAGTATGCCATCGTGGGCTCGGGCTCCATGATGGAAACGGCCGAAGCTGCCGTGGACTTCATGCGAGAGAAGTACGGTTGGAAAGTCGGCCTGCTGCACATCACGGCCTACCGCCCCTTCCCCGCCATCGAGATCGTCGAAGCTCTCCGCCACGTCAAGACAGTCACGGTCCTGGAACGATTGGACATCCCGATGATGGCCTGCAACCCGTTCCTGACCGAAATCAAGGCGGCGTTTGCAGATGGCGCATCCCGAACGCCCGGGTATCCTGAAATCGGTCGCATGCCGCGCTTCCATGGCGGTTCCGCCGGTCTGGGCAGCCGCGACGTTCGAGCCGGCGACTTCATCGCAGTCATGAAGAACATGCTCGACCACAGCCCGCGCGACTATTTCTCGCTGGGCATCAAGCACGAAACCGCTCTCGATATGGGAGAGGACCCCGACGTTCGGTCGGCGGGATCCTTCTCGATGCGCGGTCATTCGGTCGGCGGATACGGTTCGGTGACGACAAACAAGGTGATCGCGACCATCGCAGGCGAAGTCTTTGGAATGGACGTGCAGGCTTATCCAAAATATGGATCCGAAAAGAAGGGCCTGCCGACCACCTATTACCTCACCATCGCCAAGGAGCACATCCGTGTTCACTCCGAACTCGAGAACGTGGAGTTCATCCCGCTGAACGACGTCAACGCCTTCAACCTCGAAAACCCGCTGATGGGCCTCGCTGACAACAGTATGGTTTTCGTCCAGAGTCATCAGACCGACCCGAAAGAGATATGGGAAGCCATCCCGTCCTGGGCCAGAGCGTTCATGTTGCAGAAGAACACGCGCCTGTTCGCACTCGATACGGTCCAGATCGCCAAGGACGTGTCATCCCTAGCCGACCTCCAGCAGCGCATGCAGGGCATCGTCCTTCTCGGCGTTTTCCTGAGAGTGACGCCGCTGCAGGGCGAATCGGGAATCGGCGAAGATCGGCTGTTCGAAGGTGTCGAAAAAGCAGTGCGGAAATACTTCGGAAAACGCGGAGAGCAGGTCGTGCAGGATAACCTGAAGGCCGTATCCCGTGGGTACCACGAGGTTCTCGAAGTGCCCCGCGAAGCGATGCTGGCGACAGCGGAGGCGGACGGCGTCATCGCCTAGCGCCTCAACCCGCTGAACCAGGCAGTTTCAGTGCTGATCTGGGCAATTTCAGTAAGGAGCACAAGGTCAATATGAAAGCGCTAGAACCCGAAGTCGAGAGACTGCGCGAAGACATCCGGCTGAACGTCGTCGACTTCGACGACTTCAACGATCGTGTGGTGGGCGCCTATAACGACGGTACCGCTGAAAAGGGTCTGGTCGCTGACGATCAGGTCGCCCGAAGCGTCATTCCGGCCGGTACCGGCGCCTTGCGCGATTTCAGCTACATCGCACCGGACATACCCGAACTGAACGCCGAAAACTGCGTGGGTTGCATGGACTGCGTCACCCAGTGTCCGGATACGGCAATTCTGGGCAAGGCTATCGAGCCGGATGTTCTGGAAGAACACCTGGCCGGCATCGCAGACGAAAATGAGCGCGAATCGATGGCATCGCAATGGGCCATCACGAACAAGTACTTCAAAGTACCGGAAAGGAAGGGCCTCGGCGGCGGCAAATTCGGCATCTTCATCGACCCCACCAAATGCAAGGGCTGTGCCGAATGCGTGGATGCCTGCGGCGACCACGACGCGCTGAAGATGGTCCGCAAGGACGACGAGAACCTCGAATGGTACAAACGGGCATGGACGTTCTACAACGACGTGCCGCCAACCCCCGACAAGTTCATCAACGAGAAAGCTCTCGCCGACATGATGTTGGCCGAGCGTTCGCTGCTGTACGTCGGCGGGGCCGGTTCGTGCATGGGGTGCGGAGAAGCCACGGCCCTCCGCATGATGCTGGCTGCAACGGGATTCGTTTATGGCCAGGAGAACATCGGCATCGTCGCGGCCACCGGATGCAACACGGTGTATACGTCGACCTACCCCTACAATCCGTATGCGGTGTCGTGGACGAATTCGCTGTTCGAGAACGCGCCGGCCGATGCCATGGGAGTTCGGGCGCGCTGGAATCAGTTGGGCTGGGAAAACAAACGGCTCTGGGTGATCGGCGGTGACGGTGCCATGCTCGATATCGGGTTCCAGTCGCTGTCGCGGATGTTCGCATCCGGCATGGATATCAAGGTCCTGGTCCTCGACACGCAGGTGTATTCGAACACGGGCGGCCAGGCCTCGACCGGTTCGTTCATGGGCCAGGAAGCCAAGATGAGCGCCCACGGCAAGGCGCTTCCCGGCAAGACCGAGCACCGCAAGGAACTGGCCAACATCGCCATGATGCACAAGGATGTCTATGTGGCACAGACGACCTGCGCGCATACCAACCACTTCTACAAGGCGATCATGGAAGCCAACGAATACCCGGGGCCGGCTATCGTGAACGTGTTCACAACCTGCCAGCCCGAGCACGGAGTGGGAGACAACATGGCCATGCACCAGGCCAAGTTGGCGGCCGATTCCCGAACGTTCCCGGTGTTTATCTACGACCCGAGAAAGGGATCGAAGTTGAAGGAAAGGCTCAGTCTGAGAGGCAATCCACAAGTCAAACAGGATTGGTATATTCATCCGAAAACGAAGGAACCGATCGACTTCATCACGTTCGCGCGAACCGAAGGGCGATTCTCCAAGCACTTCGACAAAGATGGAAACGCGTCCCCGACCATGGACTTATCGCGCGCGGAACGGCTGGAAAACTGGCGTTTGCTGCAGGAACTGGCCGGGGTCGTCTAGAACGTCAAACTCCCACCATCTCACAATAGTTTCAATCGACAACAAATCTAGACCGGGGGTCGGCATGAGTCGGCCCCCGTCGATAATGCCCCATGAAGACCAACGTCAAGATCGCCCAGTCCGCCAAAGCTCGCCCCATTGAAACCATTGCCCGGAAGCTTGGCATTCGAAGAACGGAGCTCATCCCTTACGGACGCGACAAGGCCAAGGTGTCGCTGGCGGCCATGGACCGCCTGTCGTCAATGGACGACGGCAAGTTGATCCTTGTCACCGCGATCAACGCAACCCGAAAAGGCGAGGGAAAGACGACACAGTCGATCGGTATCGGCCAGGGACTGGCAAAGCTCCGCAAGAACGTCGCCGTCTGTCTGCGCGAGCCGAGCTTGGCGCCCGTCTTCGGTACGAAGGGCGGCGGGTGCGGCGGGGGTTATTCGCAGGTGATCCCGATGGACGATATCAATCTTCATTTCACCGGAGACCTGCATGCGATCGGCGCGGCCAACAACCTGCTGGGCGCGATGATCGACAACCACATTTACCACGGCAACAATCTTGACATCGACCCCGACGGAATCGTCTGGAGCCGGGCTATCGACATCAGCGACCGCGCGTTGCGCCGTGTTGTCGTGGGCGTCGGTCACGGCGAACGTCCCGGCGTGGAGCACGCCGCGACATTCCAGGTCACCGCGGCATCCGAAGTGATGGCTGTCCACGGAATGGCACGGGATTTCGCCGACCTGAAACGACGTCTCGGGAACATCGTCTTCGGCTTTTCCAGCAGTGGCGCCCCCCTGCGCGCCAAGGACATCAAGGCACACGGAGCGATGGCGGCACTGTTGAAAGACGCCTTGCAACCCAACCTGGTCCAAACGATGGAAGGGGTGCCGGCGTTCGTCCATGGCGGCCCGTTCGCCAACATCGCGCACGGGTGCAATTCGGTTGTCGCCACACGCATGGCGTTGAAACTTGCCGATTACGTGGTCACCGAAGCGGGGTTCGGGTCCGAACTGGGCGCCGAGAAATTCTTCGACATCAAGTGCCGATCGGCCAAACTCAAGCCGAACGCCGTGGTTCTGGTGGCAACGATTCGTGCCCTGAGACACCACGGTGGGCGCGAAGATTTCGACTCCGCGGATCTGGACGCCACGATTGCCGGATTCGGCAATCTGGGGCGGCATATCGAGATCGTGCGTTCATTCGGACTGCCGATGATGGTTGTCCTGAACCGAATGTCGGGCGATGGCCCCGATGAAATCGCTTACGTCAAGAAAGCGTGCGCCGAACTCGCGGTTCAGTGCATCGAATCGGACGCCTACCTCAAGGGCGGCGACGGCGCACTCGAAGCGGCCCGTGAGGTCGTTCGCCTGACGGAACAGCCAGCCCGGTTGCGCCATCCGTACCCGTCAACCGCGTCCATCAAGGAAAAGGCAAGGGCGGTTGCGACCAGAATCTATGGAGGCGACGGCATCGAGTTCTCCGATCTTGCCGACAAGAAAATTCAACACCTCGAAAAACTCGGCTTCGGTAAACTGCCTGTCGTCATGGCCAAGATCCACTCTTCGTTGAGTGGCGATCCGGCGCTGGCGGGCGCGCCCACGGGTTTCACGATTCAGGTCCGCGATGCCCGTCTGCAGGCAGGGGCGGGTACCGTGGTCATGCTCTGCGGATCGATTCTGACGATGCCCGGACTTTCGACCCATCCCGGTGCGGAGCGAATCGACCTTGGAAACGATGGGCAAATAAGGGGCTTGTTTTAGCTCCGGTGGTAAGATCCTGAAGAATCATGCGGAGTTTCACCTCGGCCTGCCAGAAACGTATTCGAAATTGAACGTTTTCCGGGTTTCCTTGTTTCAGAATTGTCCGGAAAATGAAAGATCTGGAAATCTCGAATGAGCAATCCGCGCAATATGGGCAATGATTCCAGGATCGGTGGCAACGTTTCTGACGACAAACCGTCGGATTTCATCCGGACGCGCATCGCAGAAGACGTTGCAAACGGAAAAAACGGCGGACGGGTCGCCACACGGTTCCCCCCCGAGCCCAACGGCTACCTCCATATCGGCCACGCCAAGGCCATCGGCCTGAATTTCAGCGTCGCGAAAGAACACAATGGAACCTGCAACCTGCGTTTCGACGACACCAATCCCGCCAAGGAAGATGTCGAATACGAGGAAGCGATCCAACGCGACATCCGCTGGCTCGGATTCGACTGGGAAGACCGGCTCTTCTATGCGTCGGATTACTTTGAAGCCCTGTACGACTTTGCCGTCGAATTGATCGGGAAAGACAAGGCATACGTCTGCAGTCTCAACGCCGATCGGATTCGAGAATATCGAGGGACACTCAAGGCGCCGGGCAAAAACAGCCCGTACCGAAACCGCACAGTCGCCGAAAACCTGGATCTCTTCGATCGCATGCGTAACGGCGAATTCGCCGACGGGACACATGTGCTGCGCGCAAGAATCGACATGGCTTCGGGCAATATCAACATGCGCGATCCTACCCTCTACCGTATTCGGCATGCGTCCCACTACCGCGCGGGCGACAAGTGGTGCGTCTATCCGATGTATGACTTTACGCACTGCCTGTCGGACTCGATGGAAGGCATCACGCATTCGCTCTGTTCGCTCGAATTCGAAGATCACCGACCGCTCTACGATTGGTTCCTGGACGAACTGGAGACGAAATGCCATCCGCAACAGATCGAGTTTGCCCGGCTGAGGCTGAACTATACGGTGTTGAGCAAACGCAAGCTGCTCCAACTGATTCGTGAAGGGCACGTCAACGGGTGGGACGATCCGCGGATGCCGACGCTTAGTGGAATGCGTCGACGCGGCTACACGCCCGAATCCATCCGGGCGTTCTGCGAGCAGATCGGCATGGCAAAGCGCAACAGCGTGGTCGATGCCGCGCAACTCGAACACGCCGTGCGTGAAGACCTCAACCGCCGGGCGCCTCGAATGATGGCTGTGCTCGACCCCATTCGCGTGGTGATCGAGAACTACCCCGAAGGGCAGGAAGAAGAATTGGACGCGATCAATAACCCTGAAGATTCAAGCATGGGGACGCGCAAGGTGCCTTTTTCGCGCGTGCTCTACATCGAACGCAACGACTTTCGCGAAGACCCTCCCAAAAAATTCTTCCGGCTGGCGCCCGGACGCGAAGTACGGCTTCGTTACGCATATCTGATCACGTGCACCGGGGCGGTCAGGGACACTTCGGGCAACATCGTCGAACTGCGGTGCACCTATGACCCCGCGACCCGGGGAGGATCGACTCCGGACGGACGCCGCGTCAAGGCAACGCTTCACTGGGTTTCCGCCGCCCATGCGATCCAGGCCGAAGTACGGATTTACGACCGCCTTTTCACCAGCGAGAATCCGGATGAGGCATCCGGCGAAGATTTTCTGGCGCTCCTGAATCCGGACTCGCTCCAGATTCGCAACAACTGCCGTATGGAGCCCGCCCTGGGTGAAACCAACCCCGGTGACCGATTCCAGTTCGAGAGAATCGGATACTTCTCGACCGACCCGGATTCCACGTCCGAAGCCCCGGTGTTCAATCGAATCGTTACTCTCCGCGACACATGGGCCAGGATCGAACGCGCCATGAAGGACGGCAAGGGCTGATAGCGCGCCAACCGCGCCTCTCGGACGCCGCAGGCGTGCCCGGTTCCGGCACGGTCACTCGCTGTCTTCGACGCGGATGAGAACGCCTTTCTCGGCGACCGCGGGCAATCGATCGATCTCCAGCAGGGCGTCTCGAATATCCTTCTCCGCCGCACGATGCGTCATGATCACGAGAGGCACCGTACGTCCGGCGGCCCGGCCTTTCTGAATCACGGACTCGATGCTGATATTGAAGCGCCCCAGGATACCCGAAATTTCGGAGAGAACGCCGGGCTTGTCTTCGACGGTGAACCGTAGGTAGTACGGGCTCGATATTTCGGTGATCGGTCGAATCCGTCCTCGGGCATCTTCGGTCGCCAAACTTCTTGCCGCGGCACCGCTGGAAATCGCGATGTCCAGGATGTCGCCCATAACCGCGCTCGCGGTGGGTCGTTCTCCGGCGCCTTTCCCATAGAGCATCAGATCGCCCACAGAATCTCCGACGATCTGAACCGCGTTGTAGACGCCGCCGACTTGAGCGATCGGATAGTCATCCGGCACGAACGTGGGATGGACACGAGCTTCGACTTCTACGCTGCCATCCGCGGCCGGCACGGATTTCGCGATCGCAAGCAGCTTCAATGTATAGCCAAATTCGCGGCCAAACTCGATGTCCACCGGGCTGATCCCTGTAATCCCTTCCGTATGAACCTGATCCAACCGGACCGGAATGCCGAACGCCAGGTTGACCAGAATGGCGAGCTTGTGGGCGGAATCGATACCGCCGACGTCGAACGTCGGGTCGGATTCCGCATACCCGGCATCCTGAGCTTCCTTGAGAACCTCGTCGAATGGGCGGTCCTCCTCGCTCATCGTCGTCAGGATGTAATTGCAGGTGCCGTTGATGATTCCATAAATGGACAGGACACGATTCGCCGCCAACGACTCCCGCAACGTCTTGATGACCGGAATACCGCCAGCGACGCTGGCCTCGAAACCAAGACTCACACCGGCCGCATCGGCTGCTTTCCGGATCTCGGCGCCGTGCTCGGCCAACAGTGCCTTGTTGGCCGTGACGACGTGCTTCCCCGCCCCCATGGCCTGCAGAACCAGCCCGCGCGCCGTGTCGGAACCGCCGATAAGCTCGACGACGATGTCGACGCCGGGCGATCGGGCCACCGATCCGGCATCGGTCGTCATGATCCCGGCGGGCACCTCGACACCGCGATCGAGTCCCGCATCCCGCACGGCAATAGCGGTCACTTCCAGGTGAACTCCGGTCCGGCGTTCGATCAGATCCCGGTTTTCTTCCACGATTTTAAAGACACCCTGGCCGACGGTACCAAGTCCCAGCAGGCCGAGCCGCACTGTCTTGCTCATTCCTATAATCTAGCGGATTTCGGCCGGAAGTGCAGTCATGGAACTGCGAGTGCGGTCTTCGAAAGGGTCGGCGGACGGCACAAGGGCATCTTGCGCTTCAGGAAAAACGGAGAAACGCCGGATCGGAGAAATCAAGTGCCGATATAAACCAGCAGGAGTGTCACGGCGATGCTGCTGACCAACCAGCCCGTGAAGCAGACCGCCACCGCACGCCAGGTACTGGAATAGTCCAGCGCCTGCCGGACCGCGATCACGAACGCGACCAGCATCCAGATGCTCACCGCGAAATAGATCAGCAAACCAAGCACCGGAATCGCGGCCAGTATCCTGAGGATCCCCGGGGCCGTGGCGAAGCCCGTCGTTCGCAGGAGTTCGCCCCACGAACTGTCCGTCGACGGCGTGGGAAAAAGCCGGGTTCCGATGAAGTAGGTCAGGCCCGCCCAGATCAGCCAGCCGAACAATGCGGCGACAGAACCCAGCGCCAGACCGGAAAGCCCCTGGGAGTAGTTCACACCGAGCCCGGTCGCCACGCTGGACAGTATGACCACCGTCATCGCCTGGGATGTGGCCGTGGTGTCGGCTTCAACCTCTTCGTAAAGCGACACATCGAGAAGAGCCGCGCCGACTACACGCTGAGAAAACGGTCGCATTGCCGACAAGAATACCACGTAACGATGGGGGACCGGAGAAATGCGACCCCCTTTGACAAGGGCCTGCCGCAGGCTTTACATTAGGGGGAAGGCAGTTCAGCACCGGCCGAAGGAGTCGCGCTATGGCGAGACAATCAAGACCCACTTTTCAGAAACGATTGAAAGAAAAGGCGCGCATGGAAAAACAGCGCGAAAAGACGCAGCGCAAGTTCGAGGCCAAGGAACGCAAGGCCGCCGCGGCTGAAGGGCGCTCGTCGCTGGATGTCGAGGATCCGGATTTGGCCGGTATCAAGGCGGGACCGCAGGCGCCTCCCGACGAATGGGCGGCATTCATGCCTGAAGAAGTGGAAGAGGAAGAAGAGGAAGAAACCGAAGCGGTTTGAATCGGCGACCCGTTTCCATCCCCGGGGCGCGCGAAACACTGGGCGGCGCTTCCCCGAAATGACTCCCACACGTCCCGCTTGAGCGACGCCACCGCCTTCCCCAACCCCGCATCCTTTGCTATTATTCGTTGACCAAAAGCACGCGGGCCCTTAGCTCAATTGGCAGAGCAACTGACTCTTAATCAGTAGGTTGAAGGTTCGATTCCTTCAGGGCTCATTGAACACTAAGGACTTCCCGGATCGCGGAAACAGCGAATCCACCAAAAGGCGGCAAATTGCAAGGCAACTCGCCCTAGCGAGTTTCTGCAACGACCGACTCGGCTCGGAAGCGCGCTCTCATTCGCGCGCGCGCCAAATCGTAGCTGGATTGGTACCGCATCCAGAAATCGGCATTCGACCAACTAGCAGCCTCTAGCCGCAAGGCCATATCGGCCGAAATCCCGCCCCGACCGTTGAGCACGCGGTCCAGGGTCGTGCGGGCCACACCCAGCTTCTTGGCCGCACTGGTGACCGTCAGACCTTCGGCTTTCAGACAATCTTCCCGCAATGCCTCGCCGGGGTGGATGCTCGCCACGACTTCATCGCCAATCATGCTCATCAGGAACCATTGTCGCATGATGCACACCACGCGTCATTCGGTTCGACCGGGAAACTTGTGGCCACATTTACAAGTAGGTGCTGAAGCAGGTCATACCGCAAATTGGGATGCCGTCCTTTGAACGCCTCGCCGTGCGCACGTTGATCGCCGACGGATACGTGGATGCTTCGATGCCGAGACCGGAATGGGACATGGATTCGGACAATTGACATACGGTATGCGGTTGCGCGGCCCTAACGGATAAGAAATTATCCAATAAGCCAGGCAAAAAACCCTATCCCTTCCTACGCCCGTTGATTGGGTCTGACCCTTGCCAATCTGGTGGGATCGGTGAAAAATTCGGCGCGATCGGTAGTGTGGCGGCAGTGACGCAGGAGCGTGGACCTCACCGCAGTCGGACGCACCGCCCGCCCCCTACAATGACATCGTCTCCGTAGTTTGTGAGAGTGCCGGTGAGCGTGGCCTTTGCAAACGCCACCGCGTATGACTCGGAGCTGGTCCGTCACATGATCGACCAGACGCGGAGATAGATCGTGCTGCGCGACAGGCCCGTGCGGACCTTGACCGCCGGAAGTCTCAAGATCGAGTGCGGCATCGTCACCTCGCCGTGCAACCGAACTCCCACCACCGTAGTTGTGCGCGTTGGGCGCGAACAGAGGGACCGGCGATCCCCTGTGCCGAAAACGATCAATGAATTACGGGCCTCGGTCAGCAGGGCGCGCGGCGATCTTCGGGGCATCGGATGATCGAGCGCAGGAGTAACCCATCTGAAATCAGAGAGATAGAGAGGACGAGTTGTGCGGCAAACCTTCCGCCCAACTTTTTTGCGATCTATTCTCTCCGAGCGTCAGGCTCGCTGTTGGAGATGAGAGCAGGCTACATGAGGCTGCGCGGAGCGGGGATCGTGTTTCCCAGCCAACCGGGTGGGCCCATTAAGCACACCCTGCTGAAAAAATACATCATAACTGTTGCGTTTTTAACCGATATGTTATTACTATTCGGGTTGTGACCAGTAGCCAACTCAAACGCTGGCTCAAGCGACACGGATGCACCTTTGAACCTGGTCACGGCAGCCACTTGCTGGTCCGGCGTGGGAATCGGATGAGTGTTCTCCCGATTCATGGCCGCGGCAGAGAGCTTGGGACGGGCTTGGTTGAGAAGATCGAGAAGGACCTTGGCCTACATCGCCAATAGTTCACGCCACGCGCAGCTTCGGGCGAAGACGCGGGCAAAGGAGGATCAATGATTCGCTATCCGGTAGTTCTAGAACCGGACGACAACGGAACGGTGATGGTCACGTTCCCTGACTTTCCAGAGGCACAAACCTTTGGAGAGGACGCCGACGATGCTCTTGAGCACGCGAGCGATGCTCTGGCGACGATCATCGACGGCTATATCAAGGCGCGCCGACCTCTACCCACTCCGTCCGACACATTCGCGCATGAAGCTGAACTGTCGCCGCTAATGAGCACGAAGGTTGAACTCTACAATGCCATGCAGACGCAAGGCGTGTCCAAGTCGCTGCTGGGACGACGTCTCAACTGGCATCCGCCACAGGTCGATCGGCTTCTGAACCTCACGCATAGCTCTCAAGTAGATCAGCTCGATGCTGCTGCGAGGGCGCTGGGAGGCGCGCTCAGTATGCACATTGAAGGTCTTCCACCGCGAGCACGTGTTGTTCTGGAAGGAAAACGACGGGATCGGTCCATAGCCGCAGCCGTCACCTCAGGACGCTCAACCAAGCTCCCTAAGTCAACCAAACGTTTATCGAGCGGAGGTAAACGGAAGGCCCTGGCTAAGAAGACGTAGATCGGCACATTGCATCAGGTGACACATGGCTTGCCAGAACAACCACGATCGTCCACCTGACAACAACACGGAGAAGGAACGCTATCGGATTTAGATTGATCGCGTGCACTACACTGTCGATCGGGACAAGCTAACCGGGGCTGAGTTGCGTGCGCTGGTCACCCGCCCGTCGGTCCCGACCGCGATCTGTTCGAAGTTGTGCCCGGTGGGACCGATCGGAAGATTAAAGATGCGGACGTTGTTCAGATGCGAAATGGGCTCCGGTTCTTCAACGGGCCATCCACCTCTCGGTGACGGCCCTCGACAACTGAGTGCTATCATGGTTTTTTCAAGGGCTGGTGTAGGTGCCCCGCCGATGTTCAGCGAAGTCATCGATGCTGCTGATTTGTCGACCATCGCCGCGTGTTTCGCGTTGGTCCCTCGGCCGAGGCCGCTATCGGTGAGGGGCATCGTCCGAATTCCCGGGAAACCAGCCGCGGTCGGCGTTGAACTGCAGTCAGAATCGTCTTCTTCTGCAAGATGCCACCCAATTGAGTTGACGATTCCTGGATTGCGCCCTTCATAAAATGTCCTGGGTCCAGGCAGTTCCACTGAATGACCTCGGCGATGAGCCCGTCGTCTTCAACCATCCGCCGCGACAGATCGCGGTGTTCCGGATCGACGACCGCGTCTTCGCTGTCGACAACCGGTGTCCCCACGAGGGGTATCCTCTGGCCGCCGGTCACGTCAGCGGCGACTGCGTTCTCACCTGCAACTGGCACAACTGGAAGTTCCGGCTCTCGGACGGCGAATGCCTGATGGGAGGGGACAACGTCCGCAGCTACCGGACGCGGCGACAAGACGGGCATCTATGGATCGACATCTCGAATCCGCCGCCCGAAGAGACTCGGCGGCAGGTTCTCCAAGGGTTGAAGGTTGCGGTCGAAGAACGCGATTTCGGCCGCATCTACCGTGAGATCGCGCGGCTTCACTACCATGGGCTCGATACCCGCGATGCGATCCTGGCCGCGCTCGAGTGGACGCACACGCGGTGGGAGTTCGGGACGCCACATTCGCCGGCGGCCACGGCGGACTGGCTGGCGCTCGCCGATACCTTGAACGACAGGTTCGAGGATCGCCTGATCTGCCTGGAGGAGGCCGTCGACCACCTGGCTGTCGATGGGCTCCGCCACCGGGAGTACCCCTATGCACCAGCGGGGGAACCCTTCGAACACCGCGCCTTCTGTGCGGCGATCGAGTCCGAGCAGCATCGGAGAGCCGAAGCCATGGTCGCGGGAGGGCTCCGGGACGGGCTGCATTGGAATGACATGGAGGAGGCGTTCGCGGAAGCGTCGCTGGCCCACTACAACGACTTCGGACACAGCACGATCTACGTCGCGAAGACCGGACAACTCATCGAGGCGCTGGGAGTGAAAGCGGAGCCGTTTCTGATGGCGCCTCTCGCCCGCAGCATCATCTACGCGACCCGTGAGGACCTGATACCGGAATTCAGGGACTACGGTCCGGCTCTGGAAAGCCTCCCCGAGCCCGGGACCGACCCTGGAGACGGCCCCAGACCCGACGTGCCATTCCCGAAGACGACTCGGCAGGCGCTCGGCTGGCTCGGCGACAATATCGCAACCTTCGGGTACACACCGGTGTATGACGCGCTGTTGGAAGCCCTGGGCCTGAATCTCCTGCATTTCGACACCAGCTACGGGACGGCCAGCGACCGTCCCGTCAGCCAGAACGTCGGCTGGCTGGACTTCACTCACGGTCTGACGTTCTCGAATGCGGCCCGCAGACTCTGCACAAAATACCCGCACCTCTGGCCGCAGGCTCTGGCCCAGATGGCATGTTTCCTCGGTCGCAATTCCGGATTCATCGATCGGAATACCGATACCGCGGCATGGCGCGTCGATGCACCGGAGTCGTTCTTCGCCGAGAATCGCGATCTGCTGCTGGATCACGGTCTGCGCGACCCGATTTTCTCGGCGCATCTGCTCAAGACCGGCGCCGCGGTCCAGGACGAATGGCCGCACGTCTCGGAATCGTGCCGCAGTGCGCTGCTGGCAGGCCTGAACCGATTCCTCCACTGCCCCATCAAGATGAAACACGTGCGCCGCCTGGCGCGGCAGGCGATCGCCCTCGTGTCGCGGGACTTCGAGACGAAATCCGGGTAGCGCCCGGGACCGAGAAAATTCGGCGGAATACGGGATGCGGAAGTCAGAGGCCATCGAGATCTCGGTGTCCACGAGTCGGAAAGGCACGGCGAACGATACGGACGTCGTTGGCCGCCTTGAGCAGAACTGCCGCCAACATGACTCCGGCCGCGCCGCGCAACCACAGGGGATCGGCGCTGTAGAGCGCGAACGCCAGGCCCGGAACGCCGGCTGTCCAGAGCGCGAGCACCGCCTGTTGCAAGCGGCGCTCCGGCATCGCGTACGGGGACGGCGGCCGGATCGTGTGCCCCGATCCCGCATAGGCGTGGAGCCACACGAACAGCGGCAGCAGCCGTGCCTGCATGCCCACCACCATTTGCCAAAGGAAACCCACCAGGGCGAAAACCCCGTAAACCGCAGTGGCATCCGTCTTCCAGGCCGCCGGCGGCGCGATTACCAGCGCCAGACCGATGCCTGCGGCGGCGATCGGGAAACCGAGCGCGGCCAGGGCATGCCCCATGCCGAAGTCCGGACGCCGGAGCTCGGCGGGAGTCTTCCTCGGATGCCGGCGCATCCAGTGCATCTACCGGAAGAAAGCCGCCAGGCCGAGAGCCGCCACGGGCGCCGGCAACAGGATCAGGCCGATGATTCTCGCCAAGTGCGTCATGGGTATCCCTCAACCCCCGTGGCTACCGATCATTCCCACTCCGTCAGATAGATTCAAGTCGTAATAGATTCAAGTCGTAATAGATTCAAGTCATAGAGGACAACTTGACATGCGTTACCTCACACGGTAACGTTTTCCGAGTGCCGAAGATCCGGCGGGGCGGCTATATTTTCCTGACTTGGAAGGGCGACCATTCTCCCCGGCATGTGCACGTCTACCGTGATGGCAAATTTATCGTGAAATAGGATTCGGACACCGAGCGGCCCATGAAAGGAACGGCATCGCGCCGGGTAATCGCATTGATCTGGCAACTTGAATCCGAGGGCGCATTGTGAAGATTCGATCCGTCAAGGCCAATAACCGCCGGAAGGCGTTCGAGGTCGGAACTTCCCGCGGCATGCTTCCGTTTCCGTATTCGAAATCCGAGCCCGCACCCGGCGCTTCGGACTCCGTGGTTCGCGTCGTCGTGGACAAGGAACTCGCCCGCGAAGCGTTTACCTATGTGCTCGGCTCCGGAAAGGAAGGAACTGTGCACATCGAACAGGTTCTGGAATACAACCAGGATCCGCGCCACATGCGCGATACGCTTCTCTACAAGCTGACGATCGAAGCCCACCGGCGACTCGAGGCCAGTCCGCTTTCCAAACGGGAGATCATCCGGCGCCTGGGCACGTCCGCCGCGCAGTTCTACCGCCTCGTCGACCAGACGAATTATCGGAAGTCGATCGACCAGCTACTCGCCCTGCTTCGCGTCCTCGATTGCGAGGTGGAGCTTGTCGTCCGGCGCAGGAACGACCCCGAAGCGGCATAGCAGTCTGTGGTGGACCGATACACAGCCGCGCGGTGCGAAGCGATCCGTTCACTGGCGCTGCCGCACACCATGAACACGTCGGCCGACCTCTGCCGTAGGCATGGAACCGTATTATTAACCGCTGCGGCCCACCGACGCATACAATAGCTCCGGATTCTTTTCCCGGAGAAGCGAATGACTTTACGCAATGCAGTCGGGCTCGCCGCGGTCTGGATTACGCTGGCGGCAACGGCCGAGGCCCAGTTGCAGGGCCGGGTCGTCATGTCGGGGGCGGAACGCAGCGACGTTGTGGTCACGCTCCAAACCCTGAACGGCCAGATCATTCACCAGACGTTTACAAGCTCGCGCGGCAATTTCCGCCTGGAGGGCGTCGGCGTGAGTAGCGCCAACCCCATGTATCTCGTCATTGAAGAAGAAGGCTACAAGCCCTATCGGCAACACATTGTCTCATCGGACATCCGCGGCGGAGGGATGTTTACCATTTACCTCGAGCCCGAAGACGATGGAGTCACAAGAACCGGGGACAGCGACGGGACACTGGTCGATGTTCAGCAGCTTCAGGTCGAGATCCCGGCCGAAGCCCTCGAAGAATACGATGCCGCCATTGAGGATTCGGAGGACGGCGACTACGAACGAGCGATCGAGCGCTTGGAACTCGCCCTGGAGATGGCGCCCGAATTCTACGATGCCTGGATCAACCTTGGAGGGCTCTACGATCGTCTCGGCCAATACGAAGACGCAAAGACCGCCTACCTGAAAGCCAGCGAGACGAATCCCGCGGGCACGCTGGCACTACGCAACCTCGGAGCGATGTACTACCAGCAGGGTGAGCGGGAGATGGCCACGGAAAACGTCGCGGCCTTCGGGACGTTTTCCATTGCCGAGGAATGGTTGCGGAAGGCGGTCGAACTGAATCCGGCTTCTCCCGAAGCGCGTTCCTTTTTGGGCGCGACGCTCTATCGGATGGCCCTGTACCCCGCGGCCCAGGAAATGCTCCAGAGCGCGGTCGCGCTCGACGAAAACCAGGTCGATGCCCGGCTGATGCTGATCAACGTGTTCGCCCGGCAGAACCAGTACCCATCCGCGCTGGAACAAGCCGTCATCTTCCTTGAGAACTTCCCCGACCGGCCGGAACGGGCCGCCATCGAACGGGTCCGTTCCCAGCTTGAAGACGCGCTCGGACGCTGATTTCGAACAGTGCCCCCCTTCTCACTTCGCGTCCGAGACCCGAAGACCCATGCGCACGCCCCCGCAGGGTTTCGCCTCGGGCTACTGGGCGTTTGTGCGGCCCCTCGAGGGTATATACTCCCTTGAAATGCTTGGGCGCGCCCAGCGTGAGGCGCGTTCGGCGCACCCGCGGTTCGGTTCGGCCAATGAAACCAGACCAGTACAGGATTGCCCGTTTCCCGGCCTTGCTGGTTTTGGCGACGCCTCTCCTTGTCGCCCAAACCATGGATTTTCCGGGCTTCGTTGACGTGGCCGAGGAAATCGCTGTCACGATGCCGAACCTCAGCGGGGGCCCCGCCACCGACTACATTATTCAATCCACCGGCAATGGGGCGGGTTTTTTCGACTACGACAACGATGGCGATCCCGACTTGGCGATCACGAACGGATCGACACTCGAAAACTACCGGCAGGGAGGCGACCCGGTCGTCGCACTGTATGAGAACCGGAATGGTTTCTTTACCGATGTCACCCGGCAGGCCGGGCTTGACGCGAGCGGTTGGGCGCAGGGTATATGCGCCGCCGACTACGACAACGACGGGAACCGCGATTTCTATTTGACAGCGTACGGCACGAATCTGCTTTACCGAAACAATGGCGATGGGACCTTCAGCGAGATGGGCTCCGTTGCCGGAGTGGCCGACGCGCGCTGGAGCACCAACTGCGCGTTTGGCGACTACGACCGCGACGGCTACGTCGACTTGTATGTCGCCAATTACGTTGCGTTCGACCAAGGTCTGGTTCCCCGGCGTGGCGAGAGCGACGATGCGACGTGCCTCTATATCGGGCGCCCCGTCATGTGCGGACCGCGTGGGTTGGAGGGCGAACCCGATCGATTGTATCGAAACAACGGGGACGGCACCTTCTCGGAAGCAACCGCGGCGGCCCATATCGACGATCCGGGCCACTACGGATTCGGCGTGGTCTTCAGCGATTTGGACAACGACGGGTGGCCCGACATTTACGTGACCAACGATTCGGTGCCGAACCTCTTGTTCAGGAACAACCGGGATGGAACATTCGAAGAGATGGGCTTGGTTTCGGGGACGTCGGCGAGTCAGACGGGCGCCATGCAGGCGGGCATGGGACTGGGGGTTGGCGATTACGACGGTAACGGATTGTTCGACATTTTCGTGACCAACTTTGCCCTGGATACCAACACGCTCTATCGGAACGTGGGGGACATGTTCTTCTTCGACGCGACTGCCGAAGCGGGCGCCGGCACGGCCTCAACGTCCAACCTGGGTTGGGGGGCGGGTTTCGCCGACCTGGACAACGACGGCTGGCTGGACCTGTTCGTCACGAACGGGCACATCTATCCGTCTATCGATGAACTCGACCTCAATATGCGGTACCTGCAGCGGAAAGAGGTCTACCGCAACCTCGGCAATGGGACCTTCGAAGAAATCGCTGGCGGCCTCGAAGGAGACCTCCTCGGTGCGAAGTCTTCACGCGGCACGGCGTTTGGAGATTACGACAACGACGGCGATATCGACGCGATCGCGATCAACATGAACGACCGGCCCAGCGTGTACCGGAACGAGGGCGGCAACCGGCGCCACTGGATCGGTTTCCGCCTGCAGGGCGTTATCAGCAACCGGGATGCGATCGGCGCCCGAGTCGAAATCGATGTGGACGGCCGGACGCAGGCGGCCGAGGTTCGCAGCGGCGGCAGTTACCTGTCGCACAACGACATGCGCGTGCACTTCGGACTGGGAGACGCCGAGCGGGTCGAAGCCATCCGGATCCGGTGGCCAAACGGAATCACCGAGACGTTGGACGGCATCGACGCCGATCGTTACGTCACGATCCGCGAAGGGTCGGGCGGCATCGATATCCGTTAAAGAACGCGAGTCAGGGAGGCGAACGGATTCGGTATGTCATCGCGGGTTCTATTCATGACCAAACTGATGCTTTGGGCGATGGCCATCGGGTGTCTGGCCAACCCCCTTGCCGCGGCTCCCCGGCAGGAGGACCGCGCCGGGCTGCGCCTGCTGGTCGTGGGCACCGAAGCCGAGGCGGCGGACCTTCGCGGCCGGGCCGCGGCCGGCGAGAGCTTCGAACGTCTGGTTCGCGCTCATTCGCTGGATCCCTCCTCCACCTCCGGGGGCTACCTGGGTGCGTTCGCACTCGGTGACCTGAGGTCCGAATTCCAGGTTGCGCTTCAAGGCCTCGGACCGGGCGGACTCAGTCCGGTATCGCGCATCGGCGATGGTTATTTCCTGCTTTACTGGCTCAGCGAGGAAGAGACGAACTGGATGGCAGCACGGGAAGACGGGCTTCGTGCCCTTCAGAGCGGACTGTACCCCGCGGCTCAGCAGTTTTTCGAAGTTGCCGTCGAGGAAGCGGAGGTCTTCGGCGATGACGACGATCGTCTGGGAGAAAGCCTCAAGGATCTGGCCATCGCCCACGGTCTCCAGGGGCACTACGCCGAGGCTTTGCCGCTGTACCGGCAATCCATGGCAATCCGTTGGGCAACAAGGGCCCCGGCGGACCCGCCGCCCGATGTCGCGGGCATGCTGGAGCATTTCGCCACCCTGCTCAGTCTGGCGTACTTCAGGGACGACGAGTTCGATCGAACGCGGGAGGATTTCGAAACCGCGATCCACCGGATGACGTTGACCGAAAATCTGTACACGGCCATGGCCGGCATGCTCCAGGCGGCCGAATTGGTCCCGGAAGCGGAGATGGTCCTGCTGCGCGCAGTCGAGGCGTATCCGGACTCCACGCTGACCCGCTATGCGTTAGGTGAGTTGCATGCGGCGTCCGGGAAGGCGGACCGGGCTTTGGAAGTATTCGAGGACGCGAACGCGATCGATCGGAACCTGGCAGAGGATTCCGGACTCGATCGACTTCAGCGCAGCCTGATTTTTCGCAGAATCGGCGACATGCACGTCGATCTGTTTCAACTCGACGATGCCTTACCCGCCTATCTGGCAGCCCTTCGGTTGGATCCCAGCAATGTCGAAACGCATCTGTTGCTGGGCGAACTCTATCTGAAACGCGGTGACGCCGGAAATGCGCTGGCCGAACTCGAACGCGCCCTCACGCTGGACCCAGCGGACGCAAGGGCCCATTCGGGACTTGCCGAGGTCCACCTTGGAATGGGACGGTTCGCCGAATCCGTTCAAGCGGCCGAAAGGGCTCTCGATATGGACCCGGCCGACTCCCGCACCCGTTACATTCGCGCCAGGGCGCTCGTTCGCCTCGGGATGAGAGAAGAGGGACGGCTGGAAATGGTCCGGTATCGAGAACTCCTGGCCAACGAGGAACAGGACGGACAGGCGGGTCGGGATCTGCGTGCGATCGGCAAACGCGCCGCGGAGCGGTTCGTGGGCGGGGAGCGCGGGGAGGCGATCGCCGCGCTGGAGAGCCTTGTCGAAACCGATCCCGATCAGGCCATCCCGCGCTTGAACCTGGGCGTGGCACAGCGCAAATCGGGTCTGAGCCAGGCGGCTGTCGATACGTTCGAGGCGATGGTGGCCGGTGGCTTTGGAGACGCCATGGTCCACCGGAATCTGACCATGGAATACGCGGCTCTTGGCGATACCGAGGCCCGCGACCGGCATCGGGCTACCTTTTTCCAGAGAATAGACACGACGTTGACCCAGTTGGCCAACTAACCCGCATTTCTCACGAGTTGTCTGCTACAGCGCCGGATCCATCCGCCAGTGCTACGGCGCGTATCCTCGCGCCGGGCGCGTAGCGGCGGGTTCCTCGCGCCGGATCAAGCGCGGTCTCCTCGACGTACCGTCTAAAGCGCACGTCCGTGCGGCAGTAAGAAGTACGCCTCCGGTGCCCTCCGGGCGCGCGCCTTGCCCTGACGGCGTCTCCGACTCTTCGCGACGAAAACCCGTGAGAAAGGCGGGCTAAGGGCAAACGCAGGTTGACGACGTACAAACCGCGTTGTCGACGAGCCGCATGCCGGCTGCTTCGTCCGGATGTCGATTCGGTTTTTCGCGATGAAAACTCCGCGGGAGTTTACCGGGAATACATCCCGGCAAACTCCCGCGCGAGCCGCTTCCCGGGCTAAAAGTTCAAACGGGCATTGAGAGTAAAGGTGCGGGTACCGTTCCGGTTGCCCGCGTCCGTGCCGCTGCTCACGCCGGATCCGGTGATCCGTCCGAAGCTGGTGGAGTTGATCTGCGTGTTGGGATTCGTCCACCACGGGTTGTTCATGATGTTCTTCACATCCGCGCGGAGCTCGAGCTGCTTGGTTTCGTCGATCTGTATGCGCTTGATAAGGTTCATGTCGAGGGTAACGTGCGACGGTCCTTCGATCCAGCGCAGGCCCAGAGTGCCCAGCTGACCCGGTGCCGGATTCACGAGAACCGGGTTGCCGGAACCATCGACGATCATGCGGTTGCTGACACGGCTCTGGAGTCCCTGTTCGCCGGTGACGCCCGTTCCGGGATCCCGCGCCACCTGGAAACCGGGGAAGTAGGTCCCGCCGGCCGAATCGGGTGTGATCTCCCCGGTGCTCTTGGGGAAGTCCCCTAGGAGCCTGCGCCGTAGGTCGATTTGCGACTTGGCGAATTTCGCGAGATGCCGATTGATCGGCATCGGTGGCCGGAGAAAGGGCGTTTTGGACGACGAGGCGCCGCTGGGTGCGCCACAGATGCTTGAATGGACCCCCTTGCGGCCTGATTTGCGGGCGGTATCCCGGTCATCAGGCTGCCTGAAGCCCCTGCATCCGCTTGACGTTCAATGCCAGACACACCAGATCCCACTCGCCCCTCACCTTGTTCAGGCCGCGCAGGCTGAATCGGCGGAAACCGAGCACCTCCTTGATCCACCCGTTGGGCGCCTCCGATAGCCATTTGCGTTGGGCGTACTGCGCCCGTCCCGCCTCCGTCGCCAGCTTCTCGGCCATGCGGGCCTTCGCCGGATGTTTGGCCGCGTCCACCGCGACCGCGCGTCGGCCCTCCCGGCCCAGAGCCACATAGCCGTCCACGCCGCGCGCCTCCAGCGCCTGCAGGTCGTCCTCGTTGCAGTAGCCCGCATCCGCCAACACCGTCTCGGGCCGTTCCCCATGGGTGGCCTCCACCTCGTCCACCAGCGGGACCATCCGGCCCTGGTCGTTGGCGTTCCACGACACCTCGGTAGCGACGATCAACTGGTTCTCTCCCTCCACCGCCACCTGCGCGTTGTAGCATTGCTGAAAACCCTCCGTCGAGGTCTTCATGATCCGGCTTTCCGGATCCGTGAAGTTGTCCTGCGCCTTCTCGTCCGGCTCCCCGTATTCCCGCTTGTAGGGCCACCCGCCCTTCGGGTTGCGCTTCGAGCCGGGCTTGCGTCCCCGCGCCTCGTCCGCCTCCCGTTGCCTGGCCTCCAAACGCGCCCTGGCCGCCCGGATCGCCGCCAGCCGGTCCTCCCGGCGCCGCAACTCCTCGGGCAACTCGTCCCCCCGAAACGCCTCCCCAAAGCGCGCATCCTCGGCCGCGTCGGTCTCTCGCGCCCGCGACAGCAACGCTTCGATCTCGCCCGCCAGACGCCGCTCCTCCTCCCGCATCCGACCGTAACTCATCGCCTTGCGCTTGCTGGCATTGGCTCGAACCTTCGTCCCGTCAATCGACAACTTGCCGAAGTTCGCAACGCCGGTCTCGCGCGCCAGACGGATCACCTCCACAAACAGCGCCTTGAAATCCGACAAATGACGGCGGCGAAACTCGTATATCGTCCGATGGCTCGGATAATTCCCCGCCGCCAACACCCGAAACGCCACGTCCTCCTCCAGCTTCCGCGCCAACCCCCGGGACGAAAACACCCCCGTCGCGTACCCGTAGATCAGCGTCTTCGCCATCATCACCGGCTCATACGGCGACTTGCGACGACCGTCCCCCTCGTAAGGCGCGTAAAACGCCGTCAAGTCCAAGCCGTCCACCAGATCGCTCACATGGTGCGCCAGGTGCCCCTCCGGCAACCAATCTCGTAAATCCGGTGGCAACAACAGCGCTTGATCCGGTTGGTAGGGGCGAAATGTTGTCGGCATCCCAATATCCTCCCAATTGCGACACTATTATCTCATGGGATTCCTACGGCGCAGGCTCCTAGGAGGACCGGCGTGTTGTTGGCGGCCTGAGTGATCGTCGAGGTGGACGCGGCGATGCTCAGGGGCGCGCCCGAAGTCCAACTGAAAACGGCGCCAAACTGCCACTGCTCGAGCAACCGCGCCAGCGTCCCGGTGGAGTTACCCCCGAACTGGCGGCCCGGCCCGAACGGCAGTTCGAACGTGCCGTTGCTGCGGAGGTCCTAGGTACGGTGGAACGCGACCAGGGCCTTGTTGAGCGAACGGTCGCGGGGATTGAACCAGTGATTCCCCGAGGACGAGGATGCAAACCCGCCATCGCTGCTGTTGTCGCCCAGAGTCCGGCTCCAGGTGTACGTGGTCTGGTTGGTAAAGCCGTTCGACAGCCGTTTCGTCACCTGCAGTTGCATCGAGTGGTACGTGGAATTTCCGGGGTTTCCGTCCAGCGTCACGTTCGTGAACTGCGGGTTGACCTTGATCAGATTCTGATCGAATCCATTGTTCAGGAACAAACCGCCTCTCACGCCCTGGTACGATTCGTCAGCCAAGCGAAAGGCGAACTGACCCACGTCGCCGTTGGCCAGATAGCTGCGGAATCGTGGGCTGGCTCGGAAGGCTTCCGAACCGGTCCAGATGTCGGTGACGTTCGGGTCCGTACTGATGTCGGTGCCGACTACGTTACCGCTGTAGTTCAGCCCCGCCAGCATCCGATCGAACAAGGACGCGTCCCCGCCCGCGCGGGTGATGTCGAATGCCTCGAGGATCCCGCTCTCGAAGATGTTCGCCGTGTTCAATGGTATCCGGCCCCAGAGCTTCGTGCCCTTGCTGCCGATATAGCGTGCCTCGAACGTCAGGTTCGGGGCCAATTCGCGCTGGATTTCCAGGTTCCAGTTTTGAATGTATGGGGTCACCCGGTCGTCGACGTACCCGTTCATGCTTCCGGAGCGCCGTTCCAATGTGGTCAAGTAGAGAATCTCGGAGTCGGGGGAAGGCGGCAGCGGTACGGGTATGTTCGTCAGATTGTAGAAATTGTTTTCCAGTCCCAGTGTCACCAGGCTCGAAGAAGCGCTCGAACCCGGGTCTCGGGCGGCAAACAGGTTCAGACCGCTGTTGAAGTTGGCCGCTCCCGAGTAGTTGATGCCGTAACCAACGCGCACGACCGTCTTGTCCTGGCCCCACCAGGGAAGAGACCAACTGAATCCAATGGCGGGGGCAAAGTTGTTCCAGTCGTCGTTGTAGACCTGCCGGTCCGGGTTCGGAGAGTGCTTGCCCGCGAACTGGACACGGGTCAGCGAACCGTTCATGTCTCCGGGTTTCCAAAGGGCATCGAAGCCGGTCCCCGAAATCCCGAACAGCGCGGCCTCGCCTCCGACCGGCGCCGTCATCAGACCCCCGCTCTCGTACGGTACGCCATAGTAGTCGTAGCGGAAGCCGAGGTTGAGGGTAAGATTGGGAGCGATCTTCCAATCGTCCTTGAAGAACGCGCCCCATTCATTCTGATGGAAATCACGCCGCCTCGAAACCAGTTGGAAAGATGTATCCGTCGCCTTGCTGAGATTGAAGCCCTGACTGACGGCGCGCACCGAGCCGGACAGGTCGAGCAGCAGGTCCTCCGCCGTGCCGAGATTGTTGCCCGTCAGGCCGGGTATGCCCTGCAGCCCCGTCACGCCGAATCCGGGCGTGGTGCCGATGTCGACGTTCGGCAGTATGAATTCAGGGTTTTCCGTGCCGTTGAAACCGTCCGATGAGGTGTAACGGACTTCAAAACCGGCCTTGAACGCGTGCTCGCCCCGGGTCCAACTCAGCGTATCGCTGAACGAAAACAGGGGGCTCGTCTGTCCGCGCGTGCCGCGGCCGCTCAGGTTAGTGAAGATGTTGCCCGGGAACAGGATGTGGTCCGGAAAAACGTTCTGTCCGTTCAGGTTGAGAAGCTGGCTCCGTGCCTCGTCGCCGACTGCATCCGTCCTGAAAACGGACCCCTTGCCGTAATGCCAGCTCTTTTTGTGCCCGAATCGGAACTCGTTGACAACGGTCGGCGACAAGGTTGAAACCAGCGATGCCGAATAGAATTCCGGCTTGCGTTCGACGCTGCCGTCGAATCCACCGGGCCAATTCGAGATGCCGGTCTGAGTGGTCACCGACCAGTTGCGTTCCTTGGTGGCGCTGAACGTGGCCTTGTGACTCTGGTTGAAATTGTGGTCGATGCGGAGGTTGTATTGGTTCCGATTGGTGTTCTGTCCGTCACCGTTAGCGATGTCCTCGCCTTCCAGGCGGCGGAGCCACCGGTGACCGGCCGTGTTCAGGCCGTCGCCAATCGTGAAATCGTTCGGTGGCGGCATGAACGTGAACAGCCGCTGGACCCATCCCGAGGGGTCCACGCCGGGTCGCAACGGATCGCGGCCGAACACGCTGACGGTTTGAAGGTCGTCCAGCGTCATGCCCGCCGGCGCCACCGGATTGCCCGAAGCGTCTACGGTCGGGTTGTTTGCAAAGATGTTGCCGTTCTGCACGCCGGGGAAGTATCGGAAGTTGCCCTGCCGCGCCTCGGCCGTCAGGACGTTGCCGGTGAACTGGCTCTTGCTGACGTACCGTTGGCCATCGTACAGGAAGAAGAAAAAGGTCTTGTTCCGGATGATCGGCCCCGCGATCCGGCCTGCAAACTGGGTGCCGTTCCGGTAATCCTTGTCGACGCCGTTGAAGTTGTTGATCCACGAGTTGGCATCCAGGGCGGAATTGCGGTTCCCGTAGAAGAGGCTGCCGTGGAACTCGTTGGTTCCCGACCGCGTGACCATCTGGACCTGCCCGGAACCGCGTCCCAGTTCCGCATCCGCGGGCGCGACGATGACGCGGACTTCCTCGATCAGGTCGGGACTCAGGTAGGTCGTGGCCGATATCCCCATGGAGTTGGCGTACCGCCCGTCACCGGTGGACACACCGTCTCGCGTGATATTGGCCGTGCCCAATCTGGCCCCGGCGAAACTCCTTTCCTGGACTCCCCCAGTCGTCGAGACCAACTGGAGCGCGTTACGGGTCGCCAGCGGAAGATCGGTCACCTTGTATTCGGGGAGCACGGCCCCCACCGATGCCGACGTCGTGGCGATCAGGGTGTCTGCCCCGACGGTCACTTCAACTGCCGTTGCCACGGTGCCTACCTGCAGCGAGAAGTTCAACCGCACCTGCTGCGCGACCCCAAGAGCGACCTCGGTGTACGTCTGGGTCTGAAAACCGGGAAGCGACGCACTCACGTCGTATGTTCCGGTCTGGAGCGACGCAAACTGGTAGGCGCCGGTTTCGTTGCTGACCACGATCGCGACGATTCCAGTCCCCGAATTCGTTGCCGTGATCTCGGCGCCGGGAATCAAGGCGCCCGTCGCGTCAGTAACGGTGCCGCCGAGCGTGGCGTTGGTGGTTTGAGCGAATGTATTGGCGACACAAAGGAGAGACAGGGCTACTGCGCCTGCGAGGACGCCTATTCGTCTGATTCTCATTGATTCCTCCTGAGAATCGGACAGCTTCATATTCTTCTTCACTAAATCCTGGACTTGTCGTGCCGGGCCTTAAGTGTCCCGGTTGTGAGGCGAAAGGTTGTAGTCCGCCGCGGATGGCAAACCGGGGAAGGGAAACCGCATGGCAACCGCATGCCACAAGAACGAACATCGAAAATGTTCCTCCAACCGGCAAGACGAAATGTAAATCGAAACGTTGAGAGGACGGTACTACCCCGAAAATTCAAAGTCACACAAAAAGCAATCCAGCTGAATGGCGCGGTTTGCCGTGCTGGCCGTGCCCTGCTCTCGCCGCATGGGGGTCCCACCGTGTGTGTTAACTTCACGTCCCATGAGCGACCCGGCAGAGGTTCGACCGAAACTTGCACCGTACGGTTCCTGGGCATCTCCGATTTCTGCCGAATCCGTCGCCGCGAAGCGGATCGGTTTGGCGGAGCCCCGATTCGCCGGCGATGACCTGTACTGGCTCGAAAACCGTCCGGCTGAACGTGGGCGCGTCGCCCTCGTCAGGCGGTCTCCCGGCGGGGACGTCCATGACGCGATTCCCGATACATTCAGCGCGCGGAACCGGGTGCACGAGTACGGTGGAGGCGCGTATACGGCCGATCGGAAGGCGCTGTTCTTTTCGCACGACGACACGCAACAGTTGTTCAGGCAACGGCACGGAGAGCAGCCGGCTGCCATAACTGGGGAACCTCCGCGCGAACGGTCCATCCGGTACGCCGACCTTGCTCTTGCCCCCGGCGGCGCCCAACTGATCGCTGTGCGCGAGACCCACGAATCCGACGACAAAGTCACGAACGAGATCGTCGGCATACGCACCGATGGATCGGGCGCTCACGAGACGCTTGTGTCGGGACGCGACTTTTACTCCTTTCCTCGTGTCAGTCCTTCGGGCGACCGGTTGATGTGGACCTGTTGGAATCATCCCCAAATGCCCTGGGAAGGCACCGAATTGTGGGTCGCCGAGTTGACCCCGGACCTCCAGACCCGTAAAGCCCGCCGCGTCTCGGGCGGATCGGGAGAATCGATATTCCAACCGGAGTGGAGTCCCGACGGTGAAATCCATTTCGTTTCGGACCGAACGGGCTGGTGGAATCTGTATCGCGAGCACGACGGTGTTGTGCGGCCACTGCAAGAGATGGACGCCGAGTTCGGCGTCCCTCAATGGGCCTTGGGGTTTTCCCGCTACGCATTTATCGACGACGCCCGCCTTGTTTGCGCCTACAGGCTGGAGGGGCGGGATCGACTGGCGATCGCCGGTCTCGACGGCAGCGGCTTCCGGGAGTGGCCGACTCGGTATACCTCGATCGGCGCCGTGGCCAGTGACGCCCGCGGGCGCGTCGCGCTGATCGCGTCCTCGCCCTCCCGGGCGCCTGAACTCGTCCTTTCCGAAGCCGGCGCCGACAAACTCGACGTGGTTCGGAGCAGCCTTGACCTGGACCTCGACACAAGATGTTTCGCGATGCCCGAACACCTGGAATTCAGAACCGCCCGAGACCGCAGCGCCTACGCGTTCTTTTATCCACCGACGAATCCGGACTACGACGTCTCGGGCGATTCACAACCGCCGTTAATCGTGAACTGTCATGGCGGTCCGACCTCGGCCGCCTCATCCGGGCTCAACCTTGCGATTCAGTTCTGGACAAGCCGCGGTTTTGCCGTCGTCGATGTCAACTATGGCGGCAGCACCGGATACGGAAGAGCGTACAGGGAACGACTGCACGGGGAGTGGGGCGTCGTCGATGTCGACGATTGTATCCACGCGGCCAGACACTTGGCTGAAAACGGGAAGGTGGATCCGAAGCGAATGGCGATTCGCGGCGGGAGCGCGGGCGGGTTGACAACACTCTGCGCGCTGGTTTTCCATGACTTGTTTTCCGCCGGCGCCAGCCTCTACGGCATCGCCGATCTGGAAGGACTCGCCAAGAATACCCACAAATTCGAGTCGCGCTATATGGACGGGCTCATCGGACCATTGCCCGAAGCGGTCGAACGCTATCGGCAGCGGTCGCCGATCTTCCATACGGATCGACTGTCGACTCCCGTGATCGTTTTCCAGGGTCTGGAGGACAAGGTCGTGCGCCCGGTGCAGGCGGAAGCTCTGGTCCGTGCGCTCGATGCCAAGGGTTTGCCATACGCCTGCCTCATGTTTCCCGAAGAAGGTCACGGATTCCGGAAAGCGTCGTCAATCCGGCGCGCCCTGGAGGCGGAATTGTATTTTTATTCGCGGGTGTTCGTGTTCGATACGGCCGACGAGATCGAACCTGTCGCGATTGAAAACTGGCCGCCGATTCGGGCCACCGACTCGGGAGATACAGGCTCGAGCGGTTCAGAGATTCGAACGCCCGGGACCGAATAGCTGCATGGGAGACGGTTCGCGGGCCGCCTTCCCACCCCCGTTTTCATCGTCTTCGGGTTCACTTTCTCCCGGGTTTATGAAGCGGTTGGCCTCGAGGTTCGCCTGCCGGGTATACAGATCGAAGTACCGCCCCTTCCGCTCGAGAAGTTGGGCATGGCTGCCGCGTTCGACGATCCGCCCCTGTTCGAGAATCAAAATCAGATCGGCGCTTCGAATGGTGCTCAGCCGGTGCGCAATGACGAACGTCGTCCGTCCCCGCATCAAGGCGGCAAGCCCTTCCTGGATGCAGGCTTCGCTCTCGGTGTCGAGGCTGGATGTGGCCTCGTCCAGAATCAGGAGGCGCGGATCGGCCAGAATGGCCCGCGCGATCGCGACCCGCTGACGTTGTCCTCCCGACAACTTCACTCCGCGCTCGCCGATGACCGTGTCATAGCCCTTCTCCATGCCGAGCGCGAATTCGTCCACGCGCGCGATACGTGCGGCTTCTTCCATCTCGGCATCGCTGGCGGCGGGGCGTCCGAACAGGATGTTGTCCCGAATCGTTCCATCGAACAGGAAATTGTCCTGAAGCACCACGCCGAGTTGAGAACGGTAGGAGTCGAGCGTGATCGTGGCCAGATCGACGCCATCGACGGCGACTGTGCCCGATACGGGTTTGGCAAACGCGGCCACCAGACCGATCAAGGTGCTTTTGCCCGACCCCGATGAACCCGCCAGAGCGATCACGGTCCCCGGCGTGGCTTCCAGATCGATTTCCCGCAGGACGGGTCTGCCGGGTTCGTACTCGAACGAGACACCCTGAAACGTGACGTGTCCCCGCAACCGGCCGATGGGGACGGTCCGGCCAATGTCCTCATCCTCGGTCTTTTCGGCGAGGATCTCGCGAACCCGGTCGAGGCCGGCGATGGCTTCGGTCAGTTGCGTTCCGATCTGAACGACGCCGACGATGGGCGCAATCATGAAACCCATCAGCAGCGCGTACTGGAAAAACTCGCCGGTGGTCATCGAGCCCGACACGATAAGCCGGGTGCCTACGATCATGACCGTTACGCTGATCACTCCCATCAAGAGCGTCGAGGCCATGCTGACCACCGCGGTCGCGGTCATGCTCTTCCGCACGTTTTCAAATATCCGCATGGCCCCGTCGCGGAACACTTTCGCTTCGCGATCTTCGGCATGAAACCCCTTGACGATTCGAATACCGCCAAAGGATTCGGTCAGTCTTCCGGTGACCTCGGCGTTAATCCGTCCCCGCTCACGAAAAATCGGGCGAATCGTACGGAACGCGCGTCTCAGGATCAGCCCGAAGACGGCCATGAACCCAAGGGCCATCAACGTGAGCGTGGCATTGCTGTTCATCAGGAGAACGAAGACAATCATCGCGGTGACGATGCCTCCGATGAACTGGACCAACCCGGTGCCCACCAGGTTTCGGACACCTTCGACGTCGGTCATCACGCGGCTGACCAGCGCGCCGGCCTTTGTCGAGTCGAAATACCGGATCGGCAGGCGTCCGACGTGCTCCTGGATCTCGATCCTCATGTCTGCGATCAGGTGTTGAGCGGATGTGCTCAGGAGGATTGTCAGCACGTATGAGGTGACGGCCTGAACCAGAACAGCCAATCCGACCACCGTGACCAGAGGTACCAGAATTTCCGTATTTCCGGCATCGATCACATCGTCCACCAAGTACTTCGTCGAAGCCGGCAGCACAAGTCCAAAAGAACGGTTGATGACAACAAGTCCCAACCCCAGAGCCAGTAGACCACGCCGTGGCCAGACGAGCCGACGGAACTCTTCCAGGGCCCGTGTGGTTGAAACCTGTCGTTTCGGTTCCGGTTCGCCGTGGTAGCGATACGAGTGATTTCGACTCAAATCGTGTCTCCGTGCTCCCCCATGCTAGCCCATTACGTCTAAAAGCGGTGTGAGAAGGCTTTTTTCCCGGAGGCATGCCGTGATATAAGACCGAAGTCCAATGGCATTGCCATCGAGTCGGAAACGGGGGAAGGGACGTAGCACCTCTAACCCAATTCTTGGCATTGCTTTGGCGGCCATGTTTTAATTACAGGATTCCCTTAGATCGTTTCGGAGGTACTACATGCACGCAACGTTGCTGATGGTCTTGCTCTTGCCCATGGCCGGATGGCAGGAACCCGATGTCGAGGCCGCCTATCGAGTTGACCACGCCAAGTACACGGATATATCCAATGTGGCCGATCCTGCCGATCGAGCGGCACAATTCATGGATTTTCAGGATGAAGGCTTCGACGATCGTCTGGCGGGATCCGTTCCCGTTGACATCCAGAACGCGCTGATCGAACTGGTGGACGCACAGCAGAGCGATGCGGTCTATGCTCTCGCCGACCGTTGGGATACCCAAACCGGCAGCAATACCGGTGCCGCAATCGCGCTGCAGGCCGCAGTGAATGCGCAGAATTCGGAAATGATCGTGAAGTACGGCGAGATCATTTACGCCGAAAATCCCGTGGTCGAAATCGCTCGGCGTTTGGCCGACAATTACTTCGCTCTGGACAATAACGAAAAATACCTGGAATACGCCAACATCGTGATCGAGGATCAAGGCGTCGCCGCGAGCTTCGGTTTTTCGTTCAACATTTTCGAGCAGGAACGCATCGCCGAGAACTGGGAAACAGCGGCCGGCTGGGCGCGCCGACTGATGGCGCTTGGGTCTGCGCCCGACGGTGTGTCGGCAACGGAATGGCGGAATATGGGCGTCGAGTTCCAGAGGACCATTGCCAGCGCGGAGTACGAAGGCGGGCGTTGGGAAGCCGCTATTCGTGAGTACCGGACATTGGCCGGCCTGAACCGCGATCAGCGGGCGATCTCGAATTTCTACATGGGCCACAGCTACTTAGAGCTCGGGGGAGCGGCCAACGTCAATCTGGCAATGGAACGCTTCGCCGATGCCGCGGTGCTCAACGACCCCACTTATTCCGCGGGGGCCCGAACGATGGTCGAGACAATCTACGGCACCAACACCGGCGGTGATTTCACGTCGCTCGACAGTCAGGTAATGGCGCCGGCACGCGCTCGAATGCGGTAACAGTCTCCGATATCCCGGGAATCGAAAAGGGCGGCCGAAACGGCCGCCCTTTTTCTGTGCCGCGCGAGTTATCAGGAAGAAGAGGTCTCTTTTCTTGCGCGTCTTGCGCGCGGCAGCGCGCCCTGGGAACGCGAGTATCTTGCCCGCTCTTCCTCCCCTCGCGCCGCCCCCACATCGTCTGCGCCTTACTTCCAGTTCAATCAGAAACCTTCCGGTCTTAGCGCGCTTGATCCGGCGCAAGGATATGCGCCCTTTCTAGCGCGAGTAGGAAGCGCGCCAAGGTGCCGCTTTCCAAGCCGAATACGAGAGCTGTGCGGCTCAGCCGGACTTGCAGCGCGACAATCAAGATTAGGACGCCTTTGCGACCTTGAAGTTGGCGAAACGCCCGTTTCTTCGCGTCCATTTCGGCGCTGGACCGCGCGATGGGCGTGTTCTGGACGCTTGGCTTCAAACGTTATTGCGGCTCACCTTCTCGCCACCGGCACGGGGAAAACGGGCCGGCAAGGTATGTAGGGAACAATCAAGATTCCTCGACACCGCAACGCTTTCAATAATTCAGTGCGCGCTTACCGTCATATCGTTTAGGCTTCGAAAGCTCGGACGTAAGGATCGAAGTGTTCGAGGTTTGGGGTTTCAATCAGAGCATTCCAGGTGGTGGCTAGCGACCTCGCCGACGAACGCACGCGCGCGGTCAAGGCGCTGCATCGTCGCATCCATGTCCACGAGGCCCCCGTCCTTCAGGACGATATAGCCGTTCTCATCGCCGAACGTGACTTCGGCGACCGCCGCGGTAGCCCCACCGCCAAATCTGCCAGCCTTTTTGATCCTGACCTCATCGGCCTGCCCGACGTTGCCCTCCAGCAGTTCCAACACCTCATACATGACCGGCGACTGAATCCCGAGCCCGCTCTCCTCGCCGAGGCGCACCGTCAGTCGCGTCGCTTCTTCGATCTGGAGATACATTGTGACTTCAAGCGGCTTCTGTACAACCGGGTTTGCCGCGAAGGCGAACCAGAGAACTTCTCCCGCCCGATTGTTTGCGTATCCCCAACCCGGGTCGTTCCATTTGTCTTCCTTCGCCATCCGGTTCTCCATCTCGATGTGGAAGCCTTCATAGCGTTTCCATTTGTTGCCCCACTCGGAGAAAGGTACGTCACGGTAGCTGCCGGTCTCGTTTTCCCAGACTTGGAGATGCGCACGGAAGTTGTCAACGATGGTGTCTCCGGTGGCTGGAAACCGGTCGAGCACGTCGAGAAGATCGCGACGCAGGAAGCGCCCGCACTTCTTCTCCAGTGGGAGATCCCGTAGCGAGGCGTTCATTGTCTTCATGTACACCGGAACTATCTGCCGGTTCGGATACTTCTTCTCCGCTGCTTCAATGTAGCGCTCGATCTGGTTTGAGTGCTCATGGGTTCCCACCTTGTCCTCGACGAGAAGAACGATGCCGTCCTCGTTTTCGTCGTTGATGAGCGCCAGGACGTCAATTCGGTCGACCTGTGTTTTAACGGCGAGAGAGGTGACGGCCGGAACGCCAGTCTCGCCGATCTTCGTGGCGAGAAGCGCGCGCAGCATGTCCGTACCGAGTTGGTGGAGATAGGGGTGCGATTCCCGAAACACAGGCTGAGCCCACGCGAGGATGTAGGCGAGAGTCGCATCCTGAGCGCGCTCGTTGGTGGCGAATGAGTAAAGATTCGGTACGTCAGTCATGATTGAAATTCTCATTCTCTGTGTGACTGGTGCAGCGGACACCATCGTTCGTTCGGGACACCTCACGGTAGCTGGATTCACGGGCCTCCCCTCTGTCAGACCTGCCTGCATCATGCCGGACTTCCATCTCGTGGATCTGGACGGCACGTCCCTTGAAAGCGAACGCTCAGACCGTGACAGAGTCCTCTTTACCGGCGTTGAAGGAGTCGCGGTGGAACTTCAGCCGTCCACAAACTTCCGGTCGACTTGAGATACATACAAGGGCGTCCCCAAGATTACTTCGCCTTTTTCCTCGCTGTTCCACGGCAGCAAGGCATACTCTTTTCCTCGGCATAGGACCTTCGCCACCAACTCAAGGTTCTGGGTCGGCACCTTCAGGTAATGATTCGCCAAAGCCATCGCTTCTGAAAATTCATACATTTCATCCCAGTCGGCCTCATGTGACTCAGAACCCGTGGGAGTCGAAATGAATGAACTTGCTGGGGTAGTATAGCGGTCGTCGTACCAATTCACTCCCGATTCATCGAGAAGTATCGACGTCATTTTCCAGGATTCGAGGCGTAGATCATGTCGCTGTATGACCGGGGAATGCCGACCCAGAGGATCCAGGCGTGCGTCCGGGGGAATACGGGGCCAATCCGGCGAGGCCGCGCGTAGCAGAGTTCATGCCTAACTGGTAATTTGGACGAAAGTGGGGCCGTTCGCAGAGGGATAGACCCCGGGAGCAAGCGATGAAAATTGGCGAACTGTTAGACGGTATTCGGAAGCAAGATCTGGTTCTGCCTGAATTCCAGCGGGAGTATGTCTGGAGCTTGGAGCAGGCCAAGCAGTTGATGGTTTCCCTATCCCGGGGTTATCCCGTCGGAGGCTTGCTAGTATGGAAAACTGATAGCCCGCCCGAACTGAAAAATATAAAAAAGCTTCCCGAAAAATTAGGAACGGTCCAGGTTCTCCTTGACGGTCAGCAACGCTTGACGACGTTGCATATGCTCATCACAGGCGAAATCCCGAGCTACTACACGGAGGCGGAGATCGAAAATGATCCGCGCAAGCTATACGTCAATCTCAGCGACTTGGACTTTCAGTATTACCAGCCCTCTCGGATGAACGGAGATTCCTACTGGCAGAGAGTGATCGACTGCTTTGACCTGAATGGAAAGATTAAGCCGGTTCGGATTGCCCAGGAAAAAGCCGAGGAAGAAGCCAAGGATCCGATGGACCTAGCTCAACTCCTAATGGACAATCTTACCAAGATTCGCGCGATTAAGGAGGTTGACCTTCCGGAACAGATCGTGCCGTCAAAAGCCAATCTCGATGAGTCAATCGATATTTTCGATCGGGTGAATAGCCAAGGAACGAAACTTACCGATGCCGAACTTGCCCTCACCCATGTGACCGGCAAGTGGCCTTTCGCTCGACGAGAATTGAAGGCCAAGCGGAAAGCTTGTGCCGCACGGGGTTTCGACTTCGGCTTGACCTTCATGACACGTGCGTTGACGACAGCTGTCACGAACCGTGCGTTGTTCGAGACAATCCATTCGCGGCCGCGTACTGAGCTCGAGAATGGATGGAACAAGTTGGTCAAAATTCTCGAATACCTGCTCACCATTCTTCCGCAAAAGGCATTCATAGATTCTACGGACGACCTCAATACAAGCAACGCCCTGATTCCCCTCGTCACGTATCTTTCGTTGAACGATGGAAAATTTCCAGATGAGAGAACAATCCGCCATGCATTGAATTGGTTGTATTCGGCCCTCATGTGGGCGCGTTACACTGGGCAGACCGATCAGCGATTGGAGGTCGATGTACAGCTCATAGTTCGGGATACGGAACCTTGGGATGCATTGCGCGCGAACATCGTGGAACAGCGTGGACGCATCGAAGTAAAGGGGTCGGACTTTGAGGGACGAGGTACACAGCATCCGCTCTACAAGGCGACCTTCATTTTGGCGAAAGCTCATAGCGCGACGGACTGGTTTAACGGGTTGCCGTTGGGCCGGACCCACGGCGGAAATTATGGTCTGCAAAGTCACCACATATTTCCGCAAGCGCTGCTCTATGCAAACGGTTGGGATACCGACAATTACACGCACCGTCAGGCAGTGAATGAGATCGCGAACCGGGCGTTCCTGACCGCGACGCCGGAATGGCAGACTTCAGTTAGGCCACCCACAGAATATCTACCGGAGATCGAAGAGAAATATCCCGGCGCGTTATCTGCGCAATTCGTACCACTGGAGCCAAGTCTTTGGACGATTGATCGCTACTCGGAGTTTCTGGCGGCCCGGCGCGAAATCATCGTCCGTAAACTCAATGAGTTTATGGGTAGCTTGATTAGCGAGCCGGAGGAGACCCACCTTCGTCCTATCACTGACTTGATTAACCTTGGCGAGAGCTATGTCCTTGAGTTTAAGAGCACGCTTCAATGGGATGTTGCGCAGGGAAAGCAGAACAAGGGTCTCCGGCAGTCATCGCTAAAAACAATCGCGGCGTTTCTAAACTCGCAGGGCGGCACACTCGTGATTGGGGTTGAGGACGATGGTATCCCCTATGGACTGAATCGCGATCTTGCGCTTACGCAAAAATCGCGTGACCGTTTTGCACAGCTCTTGGTATCGCTGATTACCGATAAGATGGGTACGGGTACCGCACCTTACTACCGCATCCGTTTTGAAGACATCGCGGACAAGTCGGTCTGCGTCGTTGACGTCGAACGGTCGCCTGAACCAGTCTTCATGAAAAGTGACAAAGGAAAATTGTTCTACATCCGTGTGGGCAATACGTCACGCGCACTCGATCACGAAGAAACGCTCAAATACGTTGAGACAAATTGGTGAGATTCGCCGCGCGCTCGGCGGTAGCGACCCAGCGGTGGAGAAGAGCGACCGTTCGCCCACCCCGCGATTTTTTATGCGATCTGATCTGAGCGATTAACCGTATACGCCTTCCGCGACGATTCCGGTCGCCACACGCACCCCTACCCAATTGATGACCGGAATATCCTATGTTTGAGGTCTTTGCACTATGTGCCAGACAGAATAGCCGCAATCAAACCGCTGAAGATAACCGCTCCTAATACTCCAACAAACCCAAGGATCAATAGAGCCGGGAACGATGCGATAACCGCCTTGATTATGAGGATAACCATCGATCCAAATGGTATTTGAACGTCGGTTATGACCACTCTATCCGCTTGCTGATTCATTGTTGTTCTCCGTTCAAAACCAACTCTTTTTTCCTATGACATAGATCTCGTGAAACTGCTCATCGGTCTTCGTCAAGTAGATGATCCCTTCTATAAGAGCGATGACTCCCAGAACTATATTGGGTGCGAAAAGCAGAATCCAGGTAACTGCGAATCCGATCGTGTTGGTAAGCAAAAAGAGGAGCCCTAAGCCTGTCTGTCCAAGATAAAATTTGTGCGCCCCGAACGAACCAAGGAACAAGGCGAGAAGTCCTGCAGCGATTTTGTTTTTGTCCTCCGCAGATGATGCAACGGTTGTAACGCTCGCGAATATCTCCTTGGCATTATTGCCTTCAACGACAAAATCAACGTTCATACCTCGAGCGGGCGCACGGCTTGCTTTCCATTCGGACCCACTGAAAACGTATCGATCTCCATTCTCGCCAGTAATCGCTCCGGAGTTGGATTGAACCGAAAAGTCCAGAATGGTTCCTTTCATGCGATGTTCCTCCTGAAACGTTTCGCCCGAACCCTGGTCCGGCAATGACGCTCCGCACGCTTGGCAAAACCGGGCATGGGCCTCATTGGAGTTGCCGCAAGATGGGCAATGCCCCATGACACTTCTCCTTTTTTTGTGGTTGCATTCGGCTCATCGATTTCAGCCTGCTTTCAATCGGGTCTCAATCCGACTTCAATCCAAATTCGACACACCTTGAACTACCCTGAACCGCCCTGCCCCACGCCCGACATTCTCACACCAACCCGCTTTTATTTCTATACTGAAGCCGTGAATCTTCCGCTCCCGACCGCTCTCTCGATTGTCACCGCCGCACTCTGTTGGGGTTTGGCGGCGATGTCGCTGCTGTCTATTTTCCGGGCCCCGGTCTACCAACTCTGGAAGCCGGCCATCGTGGCGACGGAATGGGGACACTGGCTGGCCATCGTTACCCTGGCAACCGGCGGCGCCGGCTTTTTGATCGCCGGACTCCGCTGGAGTGCTCTTGCCTCCGTCATCGGCGCCGCCCTTTTTCTGTCCCCGGTGCTTCGCGCCTTCGCCCTCGCGTCCAGGCTTCCAGCCCGGGTCGGACGGGTTTTCGACGTTCTTTCCGATCCCGGCCACAAAGGACATGGATACGCGCATCGGCCACAAAATGTTCCGCTGTCTCTGTCCAGACTGGTTCACCTTCGGATCTCCCAAGTCGATCGATCCACAATCGTATACAAGAAAACCGGCACCGCACGATTGACACTGGATCTCTATCGCGGTCGAGGCCCCGGCGCCTCCAACGCGCCCGGCGTTGTCCTGACAATCCATGGAGGCTCGTGGAACAGCGGCGACAACTCTCAATTGACGGGTATGAACCGGTATCTGGCGTCCCGGGGTTTTGTGGTGGCGGCTCTCAACTATCGCCTCGCTCCGCTGCACCCTTTCCCCGCGCCTGTGGAAGACATTCGCTCGTGTATCGAGTTCCTGCCTTCGATCGGTGAACGGTTTGGATTCGATCCGGACAAGATTGTGTTGTTGGGAAGATCGTCGGGAGGGCATCTTGCCCTGTCGGCCGCGTACGACCCGATGTCACCGGCATCCACTCGCGTTCGGGGCGTGATTGCGCTTTACGCACCGACGGATCTGCGATGGAGCTGGCGCCGGCCCGCGCCGCTCCGGCTGATGGACTCCAATGCGGTGATTCGACAGTTCCTGGGAGGCGGGCCCGAGGACGTTCAGGATCTGTTCGACCGTGCTTCGCCGATTCAACATGTTTCCCGTGACTCGCCGCCGACGTTGTTGATCCACGGCGGGAAGGATGAACTGGTGTCGCCCCTCCAGAGCCGGCGGCTGGCGGCGGCTCTGGATGAAGCAGGCGCCCATCATCTGCACGTGGAGCTTCCGTGGGGCTGCCACGGCATGGATGCCAATCTGGCGGGACCCTCGGGTCAGATCAGCCTCTACCTGATCGAACGTTTCCTTGAGTCCGTGGACAATTCACCGAGGGTACCCTTGGGCTGACCCGACCCGGTGTCCACGGTTCCGCTTGGTTCCATCTGCTCGATCCTGCAAGAGTGCTGTCCGCGTCAGTCGCGGTTTCGATCCTTGAGCTCCCTCAGAATGCGTTCTTCCTTGTCGGCAATCCGCCCCTCGACGCCCCGGCGGGCAATCCCGTAGTCGTTCATGTCGACCAGCAGGTAGCGCGACAACAGGGGGTATCTTTCGCGGACAAGTCGAAACTTCATCTGTTCGACTTGCCGGTACGTCGGATGACCCTGTGAGATCGTGCGCAATTCGGTCTCCCAGAAGAACTGTCGAAAGTTCTGCCATTGGTAAAAACGAATCCGGTAGGCCAGAGGCACGGCATATTGCGCGAGGTAGGGGTCGTGCTCTTCGAGGCGGTCGAACAATTGCGCCGCCTTGGCCAGGGCCTCGGTATAGGGGACCGCGAGCCCGGACTCGGAGATTTCGCCTGGAATATCGAAGCCGTGATGCGTTGAAAAGAGTTGCCGCTCCTGGGTCATCATCCTGTGCCGGTGCAGGTCGCGGTAAGCTCCTATGTCGACCAGGATTTCGAACCGCAGATACGAGTTCTCAAGCGCCCGGCCGACCTTGTACCAACGTGCGGGCCGTTCTCCCATGTAGCGCCCGAGCAGATCGTCTTTGTCGCTGTCGGTCATTCGTCCGACCGCGGCGGACGCGTCCCCCCAACTCAAATGACTGTGCTCGAAGAGAATCGCAGTCAGAACCTTGACCTCGGCGGCGGCGTCGCTATCGACCAGGGACACTTCGGGCCCGGAACTGCCGGAGCCCGGGCGATCCGTGCAACCCGCCGCGCCCGCTTCGGCGCGCAAGTCGGCGGGGCCGCCCGCGAATTCGCGAGTCGCGTCGTGCCGGCGGTTCAGATAGTCCTGATACGGGCCCGACTTCGGGTCGGACAACCTGAGGAGAAGCGAGGGAATCTCTTCATCCAGTTCCGTCTTGAGGGTTCCGGACAGCCATCGGAGCTCGCCCAGCGGATGGCGCGCGGTCCTGTTGAGCAGGTATTCGAACGATTGGGCATTGCCCCGGAGCGCGACCTGTCCAAGCGTCGCCATCGGCAAGAGCCCGCGCAGGGTGTCGAAGGCCTTCTTCTCGAGGACGGATTCGGGCTCGTCGTAATGCTCCCGCAGCCACGCCTGCAGCGGGTCCAGCAGTTCGACATAGGTCGCGAACAACCCATCCATGGCGGCACGGTAATCGGGGGCGAGACCCAGTCGTTCCAGATCGGGGCCGGGGGTGTAGTAGAGGTACTTCCCGCCGACCTTGTTGCCGAAGTTGACATACCGCGTCGATTTTTCGATCGGCTCCAGACCCACGCGCTGGTCTTCGATGAACTTGAGGGCAACCTGCGAAACGCCCCAGAGGATGGCGTGCGTGCCGGTCATCTGGGCGATCGAGTCGTCGCCGTATTGAGAGAGCCACTTCGCGTAGAACTTCTGCGCACGATGATTGTTGAGGATTCGCCTGAAACCATGTTCCTTGAGGAACCCGACCGTGGCCTCGAGTTCCTCGGCCAGAGCGGGGTCGTCGCCGTCCACGATGGGATAGATGTATTCCCTCAAAAGGATTTCAAGGAGGGATCCCTTGGCCCGGCTCGCCCGGGAACACAGCGCGCCCACGATTTCGGGAGGGAGGTTGCGCAGGACCGACACCAGTCCCTCGGCGTTCGTCGCGAAAGGCTCAAGAAAATGACGGTCGCGTTGCGACCAGTCGTGAGGCGTGAAATCCGGCTTGTAATCCTGTGAGGCCATTGTCCCGAGGGGCAAATATATAGTAGACCGTGCCAACTCAGGACCCTGCACGACGGCCAGTCGAGCCATGCCATACAGTAGACCGCACCAGATCAGGACCCTGAACGACGACCAGTCGAGCAGCCTGAGGCAGAACCGTGCTCTACCGAAGCGGCCATACGTACATGCTTTTTTTCGACTATCCCTCGCTCCGCTTCATTCGGGACACATGCGCGTCGGCTTTCTCTCCGGTGGGATTCCGGTTGTAGGTTTCGGACTGGCCGGGTGGAATCGTCAAATACTTCCAGTCATCTCCCTTCAGCGTCTTTCCCGCGTAAATCATTTGCCCCACGTGATAGCTGGCATGCGCAAGCGAGCGATGCAGGGCTTCGACTACGCTCAGTCGCGTCCCGCGAATCCGAACGTTTTGGGACAGGTGCTCGTCGGTCAAGGCCTCCAACGAATCGAAAAGCGTTTTCCAGCCCTTTTCCCAATGCTCCATCAGTTCCCCGCGTGCGGGAGTCCTGGGCGCAAACTCGCTTTCACGGTCGCGCCATGGCTTCTCGCCATCGGAGGTCAGAAAATCGCTGAATCGCGAGTTGAAGTTTGCGGCGATATGCCATGCGATCGCCGTCACGGAGTTGCCGCCGCCGGGTGGCAACCGATGAAGTTCGCTGTCGGACAACTGCTCCATCGCGCCTTCGCCCATCGTCTTGTAACGCCGATACTCGGCCCGCATCGACTCGATCACAGCGCTACTCATATTTGGCCCCCCTCGCTTCTGTTGAACTACCTTTCTACATGTCGGCGCGGCAGAGCCTGGATATCCAGTCGTGGTCGACGCCCGGATATATCCGCCCGTCAACCATAAGAAAGCCGGCGTCGGCGAGAACGCGGTCCAACTCTTCGGGCTCCCAATAGGTGAACCAGCGCGGATAACCGGCACCGTATCGACCGGTTTCCCATTCGTCATCGCTGCCGCGCTTGACGGCCACGTGAAGCATGGCCGGCGGAACCAGGACGCCCCGGAATTCAGCCAGGGTTTCGGGTACCGCGGAACGCGGGAGATGAAGCAGCGACGCGTGTACCCAGCAACCCTGGACCGATTGAGTGAACGGAAGACACCGCATGTCCGCCTGGACTCGGGGGCCTGGAAACTGGAGACCCCCGGCTTTCAGCATCCCGAACGACAGGTCGCAGGACACGACGCGGAGTCCACGGCGCCGAAGTTCCGCGGAATCCGCCCCCGACCCGGCGCCGACATCCAGCACGACGGTGCCTTCGGTCAGCGACTCCCTGAAGCGGTCCAGTTCCTTGGCGAGAAACGTGCGATCCCGAGTTCGCGCGATCTGCGTCTCGGCCACGGCGTCGTATGTCCGGATGGTCCGTTCCAGTTCGTCCATGTCCCCGAGCACAATCTTATCCGAAAACCGAACGGGTGCAGGGACGGCCCAATCTATTCTCGGCCGCGCCGATGAACCGTTGCACCGTTCGGTGCGTCAATGACTTTATGCACATACCATTTCTGATCCTGTTCGCGCTTCTCCCTCAGCAAGATCTGGGTGCAGAGTTGAGGAGGCAACAGCAACAACTTCAGGATGTTCAACGGCAACTCCGGGAATCGCAGGCCACGCTTGCCACGATCGAGCAAGAGCAGCAGGCTCTGGCAAAGCTGTCCTGCTCGGCCGAACTACAGTTGATCGGCGGCGATGCGCTTCGGACCGTCTCCGCAGGCGACGCCGTCGCCGTTCGTATCGGCCTTTTCAGCACGGTGAGCCGCCCGCTCGACACATGCCTGCCCGCCGATATCCGGATGACGGTGAGCTACCTGGACTCCGACGGGGCGCTTGTCTGTACGGGCATCATCGACCGGGTTGCCGTCCAGCGAGAGCCGACACAACACATCGGTATGGAAATCCGTCCATGGAATTTCTTTCAGTTCGTGTGGTGGAGGAACCAACCCCCAGAAACAAATACCGGACCGATCAGCCTGACCTGCATGAATCCCGACGGTGTGGGCCAGGTGTTGGCGGCTCAACTCGACCGTGTCGTATCGGTCAGGATCTGGACCACCGTGCTCCCCCCCGGAGGAGGGCTTTCGACCGTTGAACTCGCCCTGGGTCTCCAGCGCTGATTCAAGGATCCTGTCGGTTGTCGGGATGCGTACAATTGGCGTTGGACCACCGGTGATGGGAAGTGTCGAAGTGTCGAGGTTGACGAGACATCGTCAACAAATCAGGGTTGACCCTGTCCCGTCAACCAGAGGTTGACCCTGTCTCGTCAACCAGAGGTTGACCCTGTCCCGTCAACCAGAGGTTGACCCTGTCCCGTCAACCAGAGGTTGACCCTGTCCCGTCAACCAGAGGTTGACCCTGTCCCGTCAACCAGAGGTTGACCCTGTCCCGTCAACCAGAGGTTGACCCTGTCCCGTCAACCAGAGGTTGACCCTGTCCCGTCAACCAGAGGTTGACCCTGTCTCGTCAACAATATATGCACCGGTGGAATCGAAGGAGATCACGGTTTGAGACGAGGATGGAAGATCGGGGCCGGCGTGATTCTGCCGGTCTTATTCATATACGGGAACAACGCCTCCTGGTTCTCCTCGCGCACTCCATCCGGACCACCGAGCGTGCTTGCGCATCGCGGTGTATCGCAGCGCTATGATGACAACGGTTCCTCGGGGAGCCCCTGCGAGGCTCGGCGGATGCTGCCGCCCGAACACGACTATATCGAGAACACGATTCGATCGATCCGGGCGGCATTCGATCGCGGTGCGGACCTGGTCGAATTTGACGTCCAGCCCACCCGGGATGGCCAGTTCGCGGTTTTTCATGATCGGACTCTGGATTGTCGAACAAACGGACGCGGTTTGACGCGGGAACATACATTGGAAGAATTGAAGGCTCTCGACGTCGCTTACGGTTACACGGCTGACGGCGGCCGTACGTTTCCGTTTCGAGGTCAGGGCGTCGGGTTGATGCCGTCGCTCGACGAGGTCTTGGAAAGCTTTCCCGAGCAATCCTTTCTGATCGACATCAAAGGTCGCGGCCGCGAAGACGGGGCCTTGCTCGCCGCTCGGCTGGCGATGGTTCCGGCTGCACGCCGATCTCGGTTGATGATCTTTGGTCGCGAGGAGACGCTGGCGGGTCTTCGGTTGGAACTGCCCGATCTAAGGACATTCTCGATTGCCTCGATCCAGCGCTGTCTTACCCGTTACATCGGCTATGGGTGGACCGGTGTCGTTCCCCCGATCTGCCGGGACTCGCCGCTTTTCGTTCCGATCAACGTCGCGCCGTTTTTGTGGGGCTGGCCGAATCGCTTCTTGGAGCGCGTGGAGCGGACCGGCAGCTCTGTTGTCGTCATCGGCCCGTTCGGATCCGGCGGGATCTCGCCGGGGCTGGACAGCCTTGAAGACCTCGGCCGGGTCCCAGTCAGCTTCGACGGCGGTATCTGGACGAATAACGTCGAAGTGGTCCGGGAGGAGATTGGAAATCGATTTGAAAGCCGGCAGAACTGAGTTGAATCTCAGCCTTAAGTCATTGATTTTATCGATCGGGAACGTGCCCCATGGAGGCCTCCCTTTCGATCGGCGCGTAGCCGACGGATTGAACCGCCGCATCGCGGCTGACGAGGGAACCGGGCCTCGCAGGCCTGCTCGCCGATATCGACGTCGTCGTGACAGAAACGGAGCATACGAGGGAATTGTCCGACGACAATTAGAATTCCCGATTTCGGTAACTTTGCTTCGATCGCGCAATGCGGTTTCCTGATGGCGCCCCGTATTCATTGTCTTGAACTGAAAGTTCATCGATCCGCCCACCCGCTTCAAGTACACTGTCACCGATTCGAACTCATCATGACGAAATGGAAACGAAGCCTGCTGGCGATCGCCCTGTTTGCCGGCACAGTCTGGCTCGGGATCGCGCTATTGGAGTCCGCCGGAAGGCGCGGACTCGCAGGGAATGTGGTCCAAAACAACCTCGAACGGCAGACCGATGCCACGGCATTGTTCTACACGGAAATTGACCGGGATATTCTCCGGCCCGTGAAGGATTGAACCATGGGCCGCCTCAAGTCATTGGTCACGATCGAAGACTGGTGGACGGTATGGATCGGCGCCGTGCTTCTTGCATCGGTCTTTACCGGCATCGTCGATTCGGTCCCGACATTGTCACGCTGGTCGTCCCTGCCGGACAGCGTCCCGGCCGATCGTATTCTTCCTCTGCTCATCCTGTTGGTTTCGTTCGCGATCCTGACCGGCATCGCCGTCCGGGTTCTGGACGGGAACGCCCTGGCCTACACGAAGGCATTTCCGGCGATCTTCGTGCTGGGAACGGTTGCGTTTCTGGTCGGCGCCAACCAGGTCATGGCGGCATACGGACTGGGTTACGCCCTGTGGGCGCTGCTGATCGGTCTGGTGGTGAGCAACCTGATCGGCACACCCGAATGGCTGAAGCCGGGCATGCGAACCGAGTTGTTTATCAAGACGGGCCTGGTCATTCTGGGCGCCGAAGTCGTATTCGGAAAGATGCTCACGCTGGGCCGGTACGGAATCATCGTTGCCTGGGGAGTGACCCCGATCGTTCTGCTGGCGATGTTCTGGTTCGGCCGTCGCGTGCTCCGCCTGACGCCTTCCTTCGCCATGATCGTGGCGGCGGCCACGTCGGTCTGCGGCGTATCGGCGGCAATCGCCGCGGCCGGAGCAAGTCGTGCCCGGAAGGACGAACTCACCCTGGCCGTGGGAATGACGTTGATCTTCACGGTCCTGATGATGGTTTCAATGCCCCTGCTTGCGCAATGGATGGGTCTCGATCCGGTCATGGCCGGTGCGTGGATCGGAGGCACGGTGGATGCGACCGGGGCCGTTGCCGCGGCAGGAGAATTCCTGGGGCCGGAGGCCTTGCAGACGGCGGCCGTCATCAAGATGATCCAGAACCTGCTGATCGGCATCATGGCTTTTGGCGTTGCGCTGTACTGGGTAGCCCGGATCGAACCATCGTCTACCGGCAAGCCGCGACTCGGAGAGCTCTGGACCCGATTCCCCAAATTCGTTCTCGGCTTCATCGGAGCTTCGTTCGTCGTATCGATCGTTCTTGTTCCGCTCCTGGGCGGCGACCGGGTGGACGACGCTATCGAGGTCACCAGCGATTTCAGAAGCTGGTTTTTCTGTCTGGCATTTCTTTCGATCGGACTGGAATCCGACTTCCGGGCTTTGGGACGGCAGATGGCGCGAGGCCGCCCACTGATCCTGTACCTGACAGGGCAGACGTTCAACGTGCTGCTGACGCTTTTGGTCGTCTGGCTCGTATTTTCGGGAGTGCTGTTCGAGATTCCCGACTTTTAGCGCGGGCGGGTAACGGGGCGACCCGGCATCGCATCGGCTATCCGCCCTCCGGATGGCCGGTTCGCGTAGGTGAAGGATGAGCTATTTTCCGAAGCGACGTTCCCGTTGCTGATACACCCGGATGGCTCGCCAGAAATCGATCATTCGAAAAGCCGGCCAGTAGACCTCGGTAAAGTAGAGTTCCGAATAGGCGCTTTGCCAGATCAAGAATCCGGATAACCGTTCTTCTCCCGAAGTTCTGATAATCAGATCGGGATCGGGCATGCCCTCGGTATAGAGATACTGTGCAAAAGTTCGTTCATCGATGTCATCGATCTTCAACTCGCCTTCGACTACTTCGGCGACGAGTTTCCTGACCGCATCGATTATTTCCGCACGACCGCCATAGCTGACTGCAATGTTCAACAGGAATCGGTCGTGGTTGCTGGTCATGGCCTCCACTTTCCGAATTTCCTCGTTCATTTCATCGGAGATGTCCTCACGCCGCCCGATGACCCGTATACGGACTTTTTCGTTACGGATAACAGGGTCGGTCTGAAACTCACGCAACTTGCGAAGAATCAGGTTCATCAGATAGACAACCTCTTCCTCGGACCGGCTATGGTTCTCCGTTGAAAATGCGTACAGAGTGACTATTCGTATTTCCATACGCCAGCACCAGCGCAGAAAATCTTCGAGTTTCTCGGACCCGAGGTTGTGCCCCTCGTTGGATTCCAGCCCTTGCGATCGGGCAAATCGTCGATTGCCGTCAACAATCAACCCGATATGGTGTGGCTTGCGGCCAGATCTGATTTGCGACCACAGGTAGGGCTCATACAGCCGGTACAGGAGTGACAGAATCTTTGATTTCAGCATTGAAAATCCGGACCAAGAGGAGACTCAAGCATAGCACTGACAGTTCTTTGATTCCTTGTCACCAATGGATTGCCCCGGGGCAGGGCCCGCCCTCAGGATGGTGTCATCAACGTCCGCCGACTTGATTCGGGCGGTTATTTGGGCGGTCATAGACCGCCCCTACATTCTCAATATTCAGGGATTTGGGCTCCCGGCGCCCACTCCCACTGTAAGTGCTGTCTATGACCGCACGATCGCCGCCCCTACAATTTCGGAATGCAGGCCCCTCAATGACCAGAAGATGTGGCATGCGGCGAAGGTCCAGATTTCTTCACTTTCCGGCGGCCGCCAACACCGATCGAGCCGCAAATAGGTTAAAACTGGGAGAACAGTCATGCGATACATCATCTACGGCGCCGGGGGCATTGGCGGCGGCATTGGCGCACAATTGTTTCGGCACGGCCACCAGGTCATCTTGATCTGTCGTGGAACACATCTGGCCGCCATCCAGCGCCGGGGATTGACCCTCAAGACCCCCCGGGAAAGCCTGACCCTCAAGATCCCGGCGGTCGGCCATCCCTCACAGATCGACTTTCGCGGTAAGGATGTTGTGCTCCTGAGCATGAAATCTCAAGACACGGAACAGGCCTTGCGCGCTCTCGGTCAGGCTGCCGACGACACGTTACCCATCGTGTGCGCCCAAAACGGGGTCGAAAACGAACGCGTGGCCGCGCGGCGCTATCGCCGCGTATACGGCATGTTCGTATGGATGCCCACCACCCATCTGGAACCCGGCGTCGTGCTGAATCATGCGGTTCCGGTCGGCGGCATTCTCGATGCCGGCCGCTACCCCAGCGGCGTTGATGAGCTTATCGCTCGGGTCACCGCCGATCTCACCCAGAGCGGTTTCAGCGCCCAGCCTGTGCCCGATATCATGCGATGGAAATACACCAAACTGCTGGGCAATATTCGAAATGCCCTGCAGGCCGCGTGTGGGCTTGACGTCCCGGCGAAGGAGTTTGTGCAGGCGGCCCGGGCAGAGACGCGGGCTTGTTATGAGGCGGCCGGCATTGACTTTGTCCCTGAGGAGGAAATGCAAGAGCGGCACGCCCAGATCAAGTTGGTCGATGTTGAGGGCTATCCGCGCACCGGTGGCTCGTCGTGGCAAAGCCTGAAACGCGGCCTATCGACGAGCGAGGCCGATTATCTGAATGGCGAGATCGTGCTTCTGGGCCGGCAGCACGGCGTGCCTACCCCCTATAACCGTGTCTTGCAACGCGTCGCGAATCATATGGCGGCGACCGGTCAGGCGCCCGGCAGTTACAGCATTGGAGAATTGCAAAAAATGGTCGATCGGGAACACACCACCTGAGGGCAAGGAACCGCCGACCCACAGACTTCAGATCACTCCGGCCGGTGCCGGTCCCACGCCACGGATGACGCCACAAGCGTCACTTGCGATCATCTCTCCCGGTCGTCTCTATCCTGAATGGGCCTCTTTTTACCTGTCCGCCATTGTAGAATGATGATTCGGACAATCGCGGCGTTCAAGGTCGATTGTTGTCTGTTCCAGAAATTGAAACTATCCATGAGAAGGCATGGATTCGTACGATCAGTGCTCTAATCTGCGACAGAACCTGTTAGCCCGCCTTTCTCACGGGTTTTCGTCGCGAAGAGTCGGAGACGCCGTCAGAGCAAGGCGCGCGCCCGGAGGGCACCGGAGGCGTACTTGAGTGTACGTCGAGGAGCCCGACCGCGCTTGATCCGGCGTGAGGAACACGCCGCTACGCGCCCGGCGCGAGGCACGCGCCGTAGAACGCAGCACTGGCGGATGGATCCGGCACTGCAGCAGACAACTCGTGAGAAATGCGGGGCAGTTCACCTTTAAATTGACGATGCCGTTTCAGTGCACGTTCAATGGCTTTTCGAAGGTCGCCTTCCAGCGGTCGCGAATCGCGTCCGACACCGGGATCCTTCTGACGCTTGAGCCTTGTGCCATTGACGCGATCCCTCCGGCCGGGCCAGTCCAGGCGTGACCAATCCCGTCTACCACGAGCTGCTGACCCGGATACGGGATACCTTCCCCGTGCCGGTTTCCGCCCGGCTGCACGACGCGTACTTCGTCTTCTCGATCATGCGGGCGCTCGACCAGATCGACGATATGAAGTCCGAAGTGCCACTGCTGGGTCGGCCGCATGCACTCGACTATGCGGCCGCCGAGCAAACGGAAATGGCCGAGGAAGGACAGAGCGTAGAAGAGGTGACGAGCCTGCTGGTCGGCAAGTTCGAAGGTCTGCCGATCTGGGGGCATCCACGGTCGCAGATCAACGTCGTTCCGCCGACATCGATCCCGAGCATCATCGGCTCGCTGCTGCCCGCCATCTACAATCCGAACCTCGTTTCCGACGATACTTCGTACGGCCTCGCTCTGACTGAAGCGTCGGTCGCCGCGATGGTCGCCCGGCTCATCGGCTATGACCCGGAGCAATCAACCGGGGTCTTCACGTTCGGCGGGACCGGCACGGTGCTCTACGGCGTCAAGCTCGGCATCGAGAAGGCGTTTCCCGACGCGATGTACAACGGCGTCCCCGCCGACGGCGTGATCCTGGCGTCGGCGCAGAGCCATTACTGCCGCCTGAACATCGCCGGATGGCTCGGCCTCGGCGAGAAAAACATCGTTGAAGTACCGACGCACCGGCAGAACGACATCCGAATCGACCGCCTCGAAGAGGCAGCGCGCGCGGCGATCGACCAGGGCCGGCGCATCGTGGCACTGGTCGCGACCATGGGTACGACCGACGCGTTCGGCGTAGACGACCTCGACGCGGTCGTCGACCTGCGTGAACGGTTGGTTGAGGACTACGACCTCGACTACACGCCGCACGTCCACGCCGACGCCGTCATCGGATGGGCGTGGTCGGTGTTCAACGACTACGATTTCGAACGGAATCCACTAGGGTTTCGCCCCCGCACGGTGCGGGCGCTCGCGGCGGCCTGCCGTCGCATCTCGAAGCTGCACCGCGCCGACTCCATCGGGATCGACTTTCACAAGACCGGCTTCGCTCCATACATATCGAGCCTGTTTCTGGTCCGCGACCGAGCCGACCTGCAACTCCTCGTGCGTGGCCGGGACGAGATGCCGTATCTGTTCCAGTCCGGTGAACGGCACCCCGGGGTGTTTACCCTTGAAACGTCGCGCAGCGGTTCAGGCGTGCTCGCAGCGTACGCCAACCTCCAACTCTTCGGTCGGGTCGGCCTGCGCGTTCTGCTGGGCCACCTCGTCGAGATGGCCGAATCGTTGCGCGAACATCTGGAAGGGCATGCATCGACGACGGTGCTCAACGACGACGGCGTCGGGACGGTCACGGTGTTCCGGGTCTATCCTGACGGGGTCGATACGTGGACCATCAAGGATCGCGAACGCACCGACCCGGATGCTCGGGAAGAGTTGCTGCGCCACAACGACTACAACCGCCGGCTGTTCCGCTATCTCTATGACCGGGCCATGCTTGGCGAAGGGGTCCACATCTCGATGACGGATTGCTATCGCGAAACCGATTACGGCGAGCCGATGGTGGGCCTGAAGAGCTTCATCCTCTCGCCGTTCATCGACGAGCAGAACGTTCGAAGCCTTGTCAACGATGTTCTCGCCGCAAGGGAGGCGATCGAGAGTTGACCCGGGTTGGCATTGGCGCATCAAACCGCTTGGCATATGGGCGAGTCAAGCCCGTAACGTACCGTTCGATCTTCGTAAGGTATCGTTCGATGCTATGATGGTTTTCAAAGCGTAGGCCCTACGCCAAAGTCAAGGTAAAAAACAATGAGCCAGGAACTGATCGGCATCATTACCGTGGGTATCACTCTCGGCGGTGGTTTGCTCCTTGTGATGCGAGAATTAGGCGGCTTGCGCGAGCGCATGGCCCGACTGGAGGGACTGTTCGAAGGATTCACAGGAAGAACCAGAACTCAAGGAACTCCAGAATAAGAACAGCAAAGAAGTCCGGGGCCGAAGAGCCGATCCACATTGAAGCGCCCCCTCACGATTGTCCAGTCGCTTTCGAACGGCGAGCCGAAGCCCAGGAATAAGTGGCGGTAACTGAAGACGGACGTGAAGTTCGAAGAAATTTCACACGAAGTCAATTAGAACTCAGGTCAGGGCCTCACGCCCCTCCCCTCCGACCTCGATTTTCCTATCCGCAACGATGGGAGTGGAACTCACATACGGTCCCGCGTTTGAAGCTGCGGGGGCCCGTGGTAGTGTAGACAGACCCTGTAAAAAGGAGATCTGTCATGACACGCACCCGCATCCTTCTTGGGATCTTGAGCGTGGCCGTGATGGCCACACCAGCCCGGGCCGCCCAAGCGGCGCCAGATTGCGAAGAGTGGAACACCGAAGCGTATTTCGAAACGGCGACCGTTGACAACGTAATCGCGTGCCTGGATGCCGGGGCCGATCTGATGGCACCCGATGGCGATGGCATCACGCCTCTGCATTGGGTGGCCTGGAACAATACGAATCCTGCTGTGACCGAGACCCTGCTGGCGTCCGGGGGGGACCTGGAGGCGCGGAATGATAGTGGCCGCACGCCCCTGCATAACGCGGCCTCGAACAACGAGAATCCGGCGGTAATCGAGACCCTGCTTGCGGCCGGTGCGGACCCGGAGGCGCAGACTGAATTTGGCGACACGCCTCTGTTTCTGGCGGCACGGGACAACGACAATCCTCCGGTGATCGAAGCTCTGCTGGATGCCGGAGCCGACCTGGAGGCGCGGACGGAAAATGGCCGCACGCCTCTGCATAACGCGGCTTCGAACAACGAGAATCCAGCGATAATCGAGACCCTGCTTGCGGCCGGGGCCGACCTGGAGGCACAAACGAACAGTGGCCGTACAATCCTGCATTTCGCGGCCCAGACCAATGAGAATCCGGTGGTAACCGAGACCCTGTTCGCAGCCGGCGCCGACCTGGAGGCACGGGATGATTTTGGCAACACGCCCCTGTTTCTGGCGGCATGGAACAACGAGAATCCGGCGGTAATCGAGACCCTGCTCGCGGCCGGAGCCGACCTGGATGCACAGGGTGATTTTGGCAACACGCCCCTGTTTCTGGCGGCATGGAACAACGAGAATCCGGTGGTAATCGAGACCCTGCTCGCGGCCGGAGCCGACCTGGATGCACGGACGGAAATTGGCCACACAGTTCTGCATCTCGCGGCCCGGTCCAACACGAATCCCGAGGTGATCGAAGCTCTGATCGCAGCCGGCGCCGACCTGGAGGCGCGGGATGACGATGGCGACACACCCCTGCATCTCGCGGCACGGTCCAACTCGAATCGGGGGGTGGCCGATGCTCTGATCGCGGCCGGGGCCGACCCGATGGCGCAGAATGCGGCGGGCGAAACCCCGTAAAATCTCGCGCAAACCAATCGGTCGCTCCAGGGGTCGGACGGCTATTGGTGCCTGAATGAAGCACGGTTCGAACCGCCAGTTGGCGTGGCGCGCGGTTCCCCGGCGATGGGGCCGCCGGTGGCCCTCCGGGCGGGCGGGACCCTGACGAATGAGGCAAGGCACCTGTGGCGGACGTTGGCGCCACGGCCACCTGCTGCGTATCCAGGATCGCGCCGGATCGGCGGTCTTGCACTGTGGTTACATTGTCTGGAATAATGTATCCACATCATGTCGGACATCTCTGCAACGGAGCGAGTCGGTATTCGCGATCTCAAGACAAACCTGAGCCGTCATCTCAAGCACGTGCAGGAGGGCGTACGCCTGGTAGTGACCGACCGTGGGCGATCGATTGCGACCATTACTCCAATCGAGCCCGCTCCCGATCTCGTCAGTGCGAGGCAACTCGTGGCCGAAGGACTGGCGCGTTGGGAGGGCGGCAAGCCGGTGGGGTGTGTTCGCCCCGTCGACGTTCGGCCCGAGGCGAGCGTTTCGGCCGCCGTGCTCGAGGACCGGCGGTGACGCTGTACCTGGACACCAGCAGCCTCGTGAAGCTCTATGTCGCCGAGGTCGACACCGAGAGCGTGCGCCGACTGGTCAACGACGCAACCTTGGTCGCCACTTCGCAGATCGCCTACCCGGAAACCCGAGCTGCGCTGGCGCGCAGGCGACGTGAAGGTGCACTGAGCCCAAGCGCGTTCACCATGGCCAAACGGACGTTCGACGCAGACTGGCCAAAGTACTTCGCGGTCGAGGTGACCGCGTCCCTCTGTAGAGATGCGGGCGAGTTGGCCGAACGCCTTCAACTACGGGGCTACGACAGCGTCCATTTGGCATCGTTCGCCGAGATCATCCGCCGTTGCGGGGCTCAAGAGACGCGTTTCTCAAGCTACGACGACGCGCTCAATCGCGCGTCGCTTTGACAACGTAAAAAGGACCCACCCCGATCGAGTAAAAGGGACCCACCCCCTGGTTAATGGTTTGTAAGTGATTCCGCCGTCGAGGCTGCGGGAAGTGTGGGAGCCGAAGGCTTCCAAGCCCCTGTGGGAACGCGCTGGCTTTGCAGCGGGTTTCCATGGGGGCGGCACTGTCCACAGCCCGCTGCGCCCGCGGTTTTCACGCGGATCCTCCGGCGGACCGGGGTTTGTTGTTTCGTTTGCTGGCGGCGCCGAGACTGTCGGTAAACCGGATACTTTCCCAATCGAACTGGTGAATGGCGCAGTGATGGGTCAGCCGGTCCAGCAGGGCTGCGGTCAGTGCGGCGTCACCGAAGACGCGGGTCCACTGTGCAAACGGCAGGTTCGATGTGACGATCAGCGAACCCTTTTCGTAGCGGTCCGAGAAGACCTGAAACAGCAACTGCGCCCCCTCGGCCGAGAACGGGATATAGCCGACTTCGTCCACGATGAGCAGCTCGAAGCGGGCCAGCTTGGCCAGGCGCCGGTTCAGTTGCCGTTCCTCGCGCGACTCGATCAAGGTGTTGACCAGCCCGGCGGCGGTGGTGAACCCGACGCGGTAGCCTTTACGACAGGCTTCCACTCCCAGCACCGTGGCGGCATGGGTTTTGCCAGTGCCGTGCTTGCCCAACAACACGACGTTCTCGCGCCGGGTGATATAGCCGCACTCGGCATAGTCGCGAACCTGGACCGCATCGAGCACCGGCCACTTCTTCAGGTCCGTGGTCTCCAGGGTCTTGAGCAGTGGGAACCGGGCCTCCCGCAGTCGACGCTGGACCTGATTGGCTTGCCGCTGTTCCAGCTCGCGGCTGGCCAGAGCCAATAGAAAGCCGACGTAACCCTCGCCGGCTTCTTTGGCCTGCCGGGCGTGTTCCCGCCACTCCCGCACCATGGCCGGGAGCCGGAGTTGCCGCAGTGCGTCGTCGAGAACGATCTCCTGACCCGGAGTCATCGCACACCCCCAGTCAGGAGACGGTCGTATTGATCCAGATCGGCCCCAGCGATCGTCAGGTCGGTGATACCGGGCATCAACCCGGACTCGAGCGGCGCATGGGATCGAGTCGGCGTGTCCTCCCGCATCAGAATGTGCCGCACCGCGTCCAACTCGATACAGTGGGCATCGAGTGCGCCCTGGATGGCCGATGACACCCGATCCAGATCCCAGTCCTGGTGGAGTTGCAGGATGCCGATGAACTCCCGGGTGCCCCGGCTGTACCCATGCCGATCCCGCAACCGCTCCAGCGCGGTTTCGTAATGCGCCGGCCACTGGGGCCGCCACTGCCGGATCGGCCGGGCACTCTCAAACGAGGCCACCTTCCGCCGGATCAACTCCAGGTAGTGCAACGGATCGATCCGCCAGTCGCTATGACCGAAGGCGCGGTCATGTTCGGCCACCTTCTTCTGGTCCGCGTAAAGGCTCACCCGGTCACAGCCGATATGGGCCCAGAGCCGGCGTCCCACATATGCGGTCGGCACCGAATACCGGTTCGAATCCACCTGGGCGGTCTGATACGGGCTGATCCGGACTCCCACCACCTTCGTGTTCTCGAACCGCGTGCCGGGCAGTGCCAAGAGGCGTTCTTGCTCCACCGCGTGCCGTTCCCCGATCGTGCGATCATCGGACCGGCCGCCGATCCTCCGCTGGTCGTCGGCGCCGCAGCGTTCCAGCAACTGCGTGTTCAGATCCTCGAAGTCCGCCACTTCGGGAACCGGCGCCAGGAAATTTCTCCGTGCGAAGCCGACCAGGCCCTCGACACCGCCTTTCTCCTGGCCCCGCGCCGGATTGCAGAACCGTGCTTCAAACGTGTAGTGCGCCCGAAACGCGGTGAACCGCGTCTGTTCCACCCGGCCCTTCCCGCGCAGAATCTGTTTCACGGCGGTTTTCAGGTTATCGAAGACCAATGTCGGGAATACCCCGCCGTACCAGTCGAACCCACGGATGTGACCGTCCAGGAACATCTCCTGCCGTTCCCACGGATAGGCCCGCACAAACGCCTTGCCCGAGTACCGGGATCTCATGCAGAACAACTTGACCTGACGGTCTTCACCGTTCATCCGGACCCAGGCCGTACCCCAGTCCACCTCGGCTTCACGGGCGTGTTCCGGGTCCAGCGGCACCACAGCGCCGGTCTGGTTCCAGCCCAACCGTGTCTTCCGTTCCCGAACCCAGCGGCGTACCGTCGGCTCGGCTCCGGTAAATTCATGCTCCTCCACCAGACGTTGCCACACCCGGTGCGCGGTGTGGCGTTGCTTGACCGGCTGGTCCCGGTCCGCCTGGAGCCAGGCATCTACGATCCCGGCCACCGGGTCCATCACCGGACAGGCGGGCTCCTTCTCCCGCCGATACCTGGGCTCCTGTCCGGCCAATACTTTCCGGACCGTCCGTCGCGTGTGCCCGGTCTCCCGGGCGATCTGTCGAATGCTTTTCTTGTAAACCCGATCTGCGGTTCTGATCAACTCGTACTGATCCATCCCTATCAATCCTCGCCTCCCACTCGCGTGCCTGTTCATCCAGTTCACGCTTCCGGGGAGGCTATCAGGGGTGGGTCCCTTTTCCTCGATCAGAGCCCCGTTTGGTGGGTCCCTTTTACGTTATCGAAATCACTTATTCTCGATCCGCAAACCGGACACATTCTCGGCCAAGTCCTGCGGCACTACGGAGGTGCCGTGCCGCTGCTTGGCGGCGAGGGGTGGACGACGCCATCAACATCAGCGATTTCAAAGGTCGATGCGCGATCGTCCGATTGCGCACCCAACTAGAAATTAAACAGGTTCGTCAACTTCACGATGATGGAGCGGTCCACCAGTTCGCCGCGGTCGGTGTCGCGCGTGTCGTTATAGACGATGTAAAGATCGCTCAGGGGGCTGTGGGTCCAGTTGAAGCGTATGTTGGAACTTACACGGTTGGTGTCGGCGTTGTACTGGATAAAGGCGTTAAAGAAGGCATAGGGACTGAAACCGTACACGAATCGGGCACCCACCAGGTCCGTCGTGAAATCCGCGTCCTCCAGCGTCACTCGATTACGGAGGTAATCCAAACCCAGGCTCCATCGAAAATGCGGTTTCAGGCTGATCCCGCCGCTGAACGATTTCCGGTGACCGTTCCAGAATTCTCCCCAGTCCACGCTGCCACTGGGACTGATCTTCCAACTGGGATCGCCCGAAGCGTTCAGCGAGTACTCCCGGCGTGTGTAGTCGCCGGATGGAATCGCGATTCCGGATCGGATCGAGAACGACTCGGTCAAACGCTCGAACGTCTCCCGGGTCGTGAAGACGATGGAACTGCTGTTCTGAAACTGGACCCCGGTCGTGATCCGGTGATCCCGGGTTTCGAGTTCGCCCGTACTCGCACTTCGGATGTACTGCCAACCGGTTTCGATACGGAAGTTTCGAATCGTGTCGCTGCTCTCGATCAGCGGGTTCCAGGACGCCTCTCCATCGTACTGCGTCATGTCCGAACGCCTCACAAACCCGACATCCGGCTTGAAGTTCCGTTGGATCGTCATATAACCGGCCGACAGGCCCAGTTCGTCATCGTTCCACGAGGTTTCGAGCTGGCGAGCCTGATCCTGGCCTGTCAAACCGGGCGTCGAAGACTTCAGAATGTACGAAACGAAATTGAGGCGGTTGAAAAACTGAAAGCGCGCATCGGCGCCATAGACGCGGTTCGTATCGCCATCGATTGAAGAGTCCCGGTGGGTCAGGATCGCTCCTACCCAGGAGTTGGTCAGCAGATTTCGCTTCAGACGCCCGACAATGTAGTTGTTCGACGGCGTCGCGGTCGCCCGGTCTTCCCTGGTTTTCATCGTCAGAAAACCGACGTCGTAGCTTCCGGCCTGACCCGACACCCGCGCCCCGCCAAGAATGGGAATCGGCGTCCCCGTCCGGCTCAAGCCGATCCGGCGGCTGAAGAACGGGATCAGGGGACCGGCGCCCCGTCCGTTGCCGCTGCCGAATCCAAATGTTGCGGAATTTTCGAGAAAGAACTCACGTTTTTCCGGAAAGAACAGGCTGAAACGCGTGAGGTTCACCTGCTGCTGGTCGGCCTCGACCTGCGCAAAGTCGGTGTTGTATGTGGCGTCCAGCGTGAGCGACGGTGTCAGACCGTACTTCAGATCGACACCGCCGTCGTAATCGTCATTCCATCGCGGTTCCCGATTCCTGGACTCGGAAAAACGGGTCGTCACGTACGGCTTCACTTTCAGATTCCGGCCCTGGCGGATGCCTTCCAGGCCGTTCAGGGTTCCCGCCATCGAGATGCGGCTGATCCGGTAGCGTATCGGGTAGGGCGACCATGAGCTTTCTTCGTTGAGCCGCAGGACACGGCGGTTCATGTTCAGCCCCCATTCCTGGGTCGACGAACTCGAAAAGCGGAGAGTCTTGAACGGAATCACAAACTCGGCGACCCACCCTTCGCCGTTGCGCGTCACCCGGACGTCCCATACGCCATCCCAGTCATCGTTGAACGAACTGTCGTTCGAAAGCTGGGAGTCCCGCTTCGCGCCTGCCGGATTGGCTCCAAACAAGAAACCGGACCGGTCGTCGTTCAGACTGTCGATCACGATGCCGATGCTGTCGGTACCGCTGAACGTGAAATCTTCTCGCAGATCGTTGACGGTCATCCGATCCGGCACCGAGTCGTACGAGACGTATCCAAAGTACAGATTTTCGTCGTCGTACAGGATATAGACCTCGGTCCGTTCCTGGGAAAGCTCTCCGGTGGAGGGTTGCCACTGTACGAAGTCGGTGGCAGGGGCCGCCAATTGCCAGGCCGGTTCGTCCAACCGGCCATCGAGCGTGATCTCTTCGTCGATCCGAACCGCAGTGACGTTGCGGTCCATCCAGGCCGTTTCGTAGTCGATTGAGACATCGGACGACTGAACCGGGTACGCGGGTGAAGCCGTCACAAGAAGCAACGACAACAGATAGGGCAGGCGCTTCATACGATGTCCTATCGTAGCAGCCGCGGGCATATGCGGGGAATGTGGAATGTCGGACGCCATCGGTCGAGACGACTGGCCGAATGCGCGAGCGATCGCCTCCGTTCGAACAATAGTATTTGCCGCCAGATCGGTACGAGTTCGAGTGGGAGCCCGTGCGGCGTCCCAAGACAAGCGCGACGTCTCGATGTGAGCCGACGGCCATCCGAATTAGCACTTTCACCAACTTGTTATTATAATTTTCACCATGTTCCTGGTAGCGGTTTCCCCACATTCATGAGTGCCAAACATGCCTGATGAACAAGTCATCCTCCCGCGCCACCTGCAGCGCTGAACTGCAAGAGGCGTTGAGCTTCAGCAACTGAAATACTCCGCCGCAAGACCAATCAAGAAACGGACGGTCGCCAGCGCCCGCGGCAGGTAGAACCGGAAGCATCAGGCCTGGTTGATCCGCCGTTTGTCAGACGCCTTCACGGCCTTGACGCAAAGCGTGGAGGCAAGCCGCTCGACATCATCGAGAGGTTGCTTGTCGCGAATCGGCCTCGTCGTCGCCTTACCCCCGTTCGGCTCCGAAGGCGCAAGGTCATGGTGCGCTCCAGCGCCGAAGCGGCGTGTAATCGGCGATGTGGCTGAAATCCCGGTCGGTCGACAGCATGACAAGTTCGTGGCCGATGCAAAGCTGGGCGAGCGGCGCATCGATGGTTCCGACCTGAATTCCGTTGCGGCGGCATTCGGTGCACCGGCGCGAGTACCGCGGAAGCCCTGGAGCAATTCCTGGAATATCAATCCGGGCGTATAGACCGTCTCGCCGCCGCCGAGCGCTTCACGCAGACGCCGCACCTCGGAACCTGCCGGAAACGAATCCCGTCTGAGCGCCCAAGACAAGGCGCTGGTAAACATGAACAGGTTCACTTGCGGGTCCGATCGCGTTTGTAGTCGTAATCGTCGTCCCAATCCAGTTTCGCGAACAGGTCGAGCAGCCGTTCCTGCCCCCGGCGCGCGATAAATTCACGCAAGGCGCGGTCTACAGTGGCTTTCTTGGTCTTCTCACCCCCGATCGCCAATGCCTTCTCGATCAGGTCCGGATCTATCGCAAGGTTCGTTGCCATTTTGTCATTCTCCACACATCTCATAACACATCTATGGGATGGGCGCCGATGTACCGGCCGCCATCGTGCAAACAGCCCGTTTTCGTCATATTGGGAGGAAGATTCCAAGAATCAACCGGGTTCGCCCAATCCATTTCAAGCACGATTCGGAGGCCGGCCCTGAAGGCTGCTTGTATGGATGATACTATCGGGACATCCGTGACGGCCACGTGAGGCGATGTATCGATGCACCCTGGTGAAAAACTATTCCTGGAACAGCGCATCGACGATGCGTTGCGGTCCTGCTACGATCCGGAAATCCCGGTCAACATCCATGACCTGGGCCTGATCTACGAAGTCAACGTCGACGACGACGCCCGTGTCTTCGTCAAGATGACTCTGACGACACGAGATTGTCCCGTCGCCGGTTCGCTTCCCGCCGAGGTCGAACAGAAACTGGCTGAGGTCGACGGCGTCTCGAAGTCCCATGTGGAACTTGTCTGGGATCCCCCCTGGCATCCGAGCCGCATCAGCGAACCCGGCAGACATCAACTGGGTCTGACCGACCAAGACTAGGTCTGACCGACTAACCCTCGTCTACTCGTTTTCTCTCCGCGCTCCCCCCTGCCGGGTTCTTCCACGGACTGCGGGTGTCATGTTGCTGAAGCCCTGTTTGCGGGCCGGCCTTGGCAACCCGCCCCGGATTGGATTGGAAGACCTTGGAAAGCGGGCTCGGGGGCCGAGGCTCATGTTAGTCTTTCGAGAGTATGAGGCGACTGAGATTACTGGCATTCGCCGGCCTGTTATTTGCCGTATCGGCGGTATCGCGGGGACAGTCGACAGGCGTGGAACAAGGCGGGTTGCGATTCGAATTATCCGTCCCGCCCGCGGTTCACCCTGAAGCGATTACGGGCCGGGTCTACGTGATGGTCACGCAAAGACCCGTGCCGCAACCCTTTCTGCAGATCGGACGGACAGGAATTCCTTTCTTCGGCCGCGACATCGTCGAACTTCCGCCGGGCACCGCCGCAACGATCGATTCGACGGATCTCGGCACACCCGTCGCAAGCCTTCGAGATCTCCCGCCGGGGGATTACTACGTTCAAGGTTTCGTCAATATCTATTCGGAGTTTCGCCGCGCGGACGGTCACGTCGTCTGGATGCACGACGATCGATGGGAGGGGCAGCGCTGGAATCGCTCACCGGGCAACCTTTACAGCGATGTCCGGCAAATCTCTATCGATCCTTCAAGCGAGGGGACCATCGCCCTTGAAGCCACGAACGTCATCGATCCAATCGACATCCCTCGCGACACCGAATGGGCCCGCCGCTTTCGCTTCGAAAGCCCCTCGTTGACTGAATTCTGGGGACGCCCGATCTACCTGGGTGCAACGGTGCTCGTTCCCCGCGGCTACGACGACGAAACCACGGCCTATCCGGTGATCTATGACCAGGGACATTTCTCCCTGGACCGACCGATGTACTTCGCCCAGGGCACACGCCTGCACCGCGAATGGACGGGCAGCGACTTTCCCCGGATGCTTGTAGTCACGTTCCAGGACCCCAACCCCTATTTCGATACTTCCTACTCGGTCAATTCAGTCAATGTCGGACCGTACGGCGACGCCATCATGGAAGAGTTGATTCCGGAAGTCGAACGTCGCTTCCGGGTGATCGACCAACCATGGGCACGCATCCTGACCGGCGGGTCCACGGGTGGATGGGAAGCTCTGGCGATGCAAATATTTCACCCGGACTTCTTCGGTGGAACTTGGTCGTACTGTCCCGACCCGGTCGATTTTCACGATGTGGAACAGATCAACCTCTACGAGGACACGAACGCCTTCTACAGCACTGTCGCCGGACGGCGAGTCCCGACGCCGAACACCCGCGAAATCGACGGCAGCATTCGTCTGACTTCCGAACAACGGAACCACTTCGAACTGGTCAACGGCACGCGTGGCCGGTCCGGGGAGCAACTCGACATCTGGTCGGCGGTATACGGCCCGTTGGGGGATGACGGATATTTCAAACCGTTGTTCGACAAGTTCACCGGCGAGATGGATTCCGAAGTGGCCGATTACTGGATCGACAACTACAGCCTGCTCCACTACCTGGAGCGCAACTGGGGGGAGGTCGGACCCAAGCTCATCGGCAAGATCCACGTCTATACCGGGACGATGGACAACTTCTATCTGAACAACTCGACGAAGATCCTTGACGAATGGATGCGGACCACGACGAATCCGCACTACGCAGGTTACTTCGAGTACGGAGAAGGCGCCGGTCACTGTTACGTGGGACAAGCGTCGGATTGGGACCGCCTGAGGGAAATCGCCGCTTACATGATGGACCGGAAGCCGGCGAATGCTCCCGATTCCTGGTATCGATAGCCGTCGGCTCTTCACTCGGCATCGGTCGCCGCAACAGGCCTGTTCCCGATCCTTACGTGGAACTCTTGCGAGCTTTTGTGCGGCTTGTCTTGCGATCCGTAGCTGCCAGGCCATGGAAGAGTTCGTCCAGCGTCACGTACTCACCGTTCTCGATCTCGGCACGCCCACGGCCAATCGCCGCAAGCTCTGCTTTTGAAGCCGCAACGATAGGAACGCGTCTATTGAGGTATGCGCGGAACGCCTCCCGTACCAGTTCCGAACGGGTCCGCTGTTCCGCTTCCATCGCCTCCTCGACCTGTTTGGCCATGGATTCGGGGAGGGAAATCGTGAAGGTTTGTCGCGTTCTCATGGGAGTTGGTGTATTACTTGGTCTTACCACTTGTTACATCGTAGCAGCCACCGCTATCGGGCGGGTACCAGAGCATGAAACCGATTCCATAAGTGACTGAAACAACCCGACTAATTTGGCGTGGTGCAAAGACTCCGCATCCGCACGATAAGCGCGAGTGCCGCAATTCCGTTATAATCCCCTTCCATGAAGGCCGCAGAAACACTCACGGACGTGCGCCACGACTGGACCCGGAACGAGATCGCCGCGATCTATAAACAGCCTTTGCTGGATCTGGTCGGCCAGGCCCGGGAGGTCCATTTCCGGCACCACAATCCCCGCGACGTGCAACTCTGTCAGTTGATCTCGATCAAGACCGGCGGGTGCCCCGAAGACTGCGCGTACTGTCCGCAGAGCGCTCATTATGAGACCGATGTCGACAACGAGAAACTCCTCGATGTCGATGCCGTGCTGTCGGCGGCCGCTCGCGCGCGAGACGAGGGCGTCCACCGCTTCTGCATGGGCGCGGCGTGGCGCGGCGTGCGTGACGGGCCGGAATTCGAAAGGGTTCTTGAAATGGTCCGGGGCGTCGCCGGAATGGGGCTCGAAACCTGCTGCACGCTGGGCATGCTGAACGAATCCCAGGCCGAACGGCTCGCCGAGGCTGGACTGCACGCTTACAACCACAATCTGGACACGTCGCCCGAGTACTACGAAAAGATCATCACGACGAGGACCTATCGGGAACGGCTGGACACGTTGGCCGCGGTGCGCAAGGCCGGCATCACGGTCTGCTCGGGCGGAATCATCGGCATGGGCGAGTCCGACGACGACCGCGTGGGTCTGCTTCATCAGCTTGCAATCCTGGATCCCCACCCCGAAAGCGTGCCGATCAACATGCTGGTTCGGGTCGACGGTACGCCCCTTGCGGGATCCGATGCCATCGATTCGCTGAGGCTCGTCCGGATGATCGCAACGGCCCGGATTCTGATGCCCCTGTCGCGCGTCCGCCTGAGCGCGGGACGCCGTTCCCTGAACCGCGAAGCGGCGACTTTGTGCTTCCTGGCCGGGGCCAACTCGATCTTCGTCGGGGAAAAGCTGCTGACCACGCCCAACCCCGACCGGTCGGAAGACGACCGGCTGTTGGACGAACTGGATTTGCTCCCAGCGGGACATGAGGCATAGGGCTGTCTCCACACACGCTCGTTTCGATCGGGAACTGAAGAGGCTGCGCGCAGATTCGCTCGACCGCAACCCGGTATTCGCAAACGCACTCGCTTTCTGCTCCAACGACTATCTCGGACTGGCACGCAACCCCGCGCTGATCGAAGCCGCCGTCCAAGCCCTCCGTTCCGCCGAAAGAGTGGCATCCACGGGTCCGCGCCTCCTGTCGGGGAACGCGGCCGAATGGGAATCTCTGGAAGAAGAGTTCGCGGAGTTCGTCACCACCGAGGCGGCGCTGTACTTCGGGTCGGGATACGCCGCCAATGTCGGGCTGCTCAGCGCCGTGCCAAGACCCGAGGACACCATCTATTCCGATGCGCTCAACCACGCCAGCCTCATCGACGGAATCCGGCTTTCACGATCGAGGAAAGTGGTGTTTCCTCACCTCGATCTCGATTTTCTGGAAACCGCCCTGGCCCGGGACGGTGATCGCGGCGAGAAGTTCATCGTGGTTGAAAGCCTCTTCAGCATGGAAGGGGACCTTGCGCCCATGGACGATTTGGCGCGACTGGCCGAACGCTACGGCGCCGGCCTGATCGTTGACGAAGCACATGCGGTCGGTGTCCTTGGACCCGGAGGGAGAGGCCTGATCCCGTCCGCGCTGCGGTCTTCGGATCTTCTGGTTGCCGCGGTCTACACCTGCGGAAAGGCGCTGGCATCGCCAGGCGCTTTCGTGACGGGACGGCGGCTCCTGACGGAGTTCCTGATCAACCGGGCCCGCACTTTCATCTTCAGCACCGCACTGCCTCCCCATATCGCGGGACAGGTATCGGCGGCGCTGAAGCTGGTGGCGGACGCCGATGAGGCCCGCCTGCGACTCGCAAGACAGGCAGCCAGACTCCGCGACAACCTGGCGGGCAAGGGCGTCGGCACGGGCAAGAGCGACGCTCAAATCATTCCGGTCATTCTGGGGTCCAACGAGAATGCCGTCGACACGGCCAGGCAGTTGCAGGCGGCCGGTTTCAGGATCCAGCCGATCCGTCCCCCGACGGTCCCGGAAGGCACGGCGCGTCTTCGCCTGTCTGTAACCGCGGACACTCCGACACCGGAAATTGACAAGCTGGCCGATGCGATCGCGGGCCTGGAACTGCAGTGAACGACCTGTTCGTTACCGGAACCGACACCGGAGTAGGCAAGACGGTCTTGTCCGCGTTGCTGACGGCGGCGTTCGATGGTGCGTACTGGAAGCCTATCCAGACCGGTCGTGAGGGAGGACGGGTAGAAACCGATCGGGAAACCGTGATGCGGTGTGCCGAAATCGACGCCTCACTGGCCCCGCCGGAACGCTATATCTTCGATCCGCCGGTGTCCCCGCATCTGGCAGCGCGCCAGGCGGGGATGACGATCGATCTGGCGACGATCTCGAAACCCCGGATTGAAGGCAACCGCCCCATGATTATCGAGGGAGCGGGAGGCGTCATGGTGCCGATTAACGATACGGATTCGATGCTCGACCTCATGTGCCGGTTCCGTGCGCCCGTCGTGATCGCCACCCGGACGACGTTGGGCACGATCAACCACACGCTTTTGACCCTCAACGCCGTCCGACAGGCTGAAGCCCCGCTGGCGGGCGTCGTCATGATCGGTGAAGAAAACACGAATAACCGCGACGCGATAGAACACTACGGGCGGGTCGGCGTTGTCGGATGGATCCCTCCGCTCGAGCATCTGGATCGGCGAACGCTTGTTGAAGTGTTCGAGCGGCATTTCGACCGGTCCGCATTCAATCTCTGATCCAAACCGCCCGATTCGTTCGCAGTCGCAGACCGGCCGCGTACCCCCCACCGTCCGCTGAATTGCCGCTATTCCACCGGGACCGCTGTCAGGACCGCGTCGGGAGCGGAGTGCCGCCTGAGTCCGAAGAAACCCCGCATGTCTTCCAGGATCAGGTACAACGAAGGAACCAGGACCAGGGTGATTATGGTCGCAAAGGTGATTCCACCGGCAAGCGCCACGGCCATCGGGATCAGGAACTGCGCCTGAAGACTGGTTTCGAGCATCAGAGGCGTCACGCCGGCACTCGTTGTCAACGAAGTGAGAAGAATCGGCCGGAACCGTGCCGTACCGGCGGTAATGACCGCCTCCCGCAACGACTCGTTCTCCCTTGCGTAGCGATTGACAAAGTGGACAAGCACAAGGCTGTCGTTCACGACGACTCCCGTCACGGCAACCATACCCATCATCGACATGAAACTGAGTTCCATGCCGAGCAGCGCGTGACCCAGAACCGCGCCGACCAAACCGAACGGCACGGCGGACATGACGATCAGCGGCTGCACGTACGACCGGAATGGAATCGCCATCAGGGTAAAGATCACGAACAGGGCAATCAGAAAGGCACGGATGAGGCCACCCTGAAATTCTTCCTGAAGCTGTTGGATACCTTCGAAACTGTACGTCACATCGGGATAGCCGGCCAGGAGCGCGGGCAGGTGACGGACCTCGAAATCCGAGAGAACGTCGTTTTCGTTCGTCACTTCATCGTCGACGCCGGCCGTGACGTTAACGGTACGCTCGCGGTCGATCCGCCGGATGCTTGCATAACCCCGTCCGAGTGTGGCATTGGCCACGGTCCCGAACGGAATCTGGCCGCCATCCGGCGTCCGGATACGCATGTATTCGAGATCTCCCAGGGACTCGCGCTCCTCGAGGGGATAGCGGACCATGACGCGCACGTCGTCGCGCCCGCGCTGGATGCGCTGCGCTTCTTCACCGAAGAAACCCTGGCGGACCTGACGGCCAAGATCCTGTAACGAGAGCCCCAAGGGTTCGGAACTCTGTTTCATCGTGAGTTCGAGTTCGGGCTTGCCGCCACGGAAGGAATCCGTGATGTCGAGAACGCCTGGATACTCCGCAAGCCGCTCTCGGATTTCGGCGGCCAGCCGGCTGAGTTCGTCGACCTCCGGACCCGAGAGCTGGATGTCGATGGCCTTGCCCATGCCTTGCATCAACTCGGTATCGATGACCAATTCGACGGCGCCGGGAACCGGCGGCAGGCGTTCACGCAGCCGGTTGCCGACTTCCTCGCTCGAAATCGGTCTGCCTTCTCCAGGAATCAGTTCCAGATTGACCTCTCCGAGAAACGCTCTGGAAGGTGCAAGCCCCGTAGCACCCGGACCGGAGTTTGCAGACGGCTGCTCGCCGACGCTTGACAGGATATGCTTGTGGATCGGCCGCCCGAACTCTTCTTCCAGGTCGGCGGCCAGCTCGAGAACTGTCGATTCGATGGACTCGATTGCCGCGGCGGTAACACTGGCGGGTGTTTCCTGAGGCATTGTGAGCTTCGTTACGACGTTGTCGGCATCCATCGTCGGGAAAAACACCGTCTGTACAATGCCCCCGTAAATGAGGCCTCCGGTCAACATCAACGTGGAAAGTCCCGCGGCAAGCGTCAAGTATCTCCAGTCGAGGGCGAACGAGAGGAGCGGCCGATAGACCCTGCGGATGCACCAGGAAAGTCCATTGGCAAAACCGTCGAAGAAACCATCCCAAGCACGCACCACCGCGTTTCGGCTGCCGCCTACGGTTTTTACCTTCCGATACGAGAGATGGCTCGGCAATACAAGTTTCGACTCGACCACGGAAAAGAACAGGACGGGAATGACGATGAGAGGTATGGCGCGTGTGAAGTTGCCCATCATGCCGGGAACGAACATGAAGGGAGCAAAGGCGACCATGGTCGTCAGCACGCCGAAGATCACGGGAACCGCCACCTCCTGCGTTCCAACAATGGCGCCCTTGAGACCGTCGCCCAACTCGTCCTGCTTGGCGTGTACCCGCTCGGCGACGACGATGGCATCGTCCACGACGATACCCAGGACGAGGATGAACGAAAACAGCGTCATCATGTTGATCGTCAGATCCACATGGGGCATCACCGCGATCGCTCCGAGAAAGGCGATCGGAATGCCGACAGCGACCCAAAGCGCCAGTCGCATTCTCAGGAACAGAGTCAGGATGATGAACACCAGGACAAGACCCTGGAAACCGTTCTTCAACAACAGGTTGGTCCGGTCGCTGAGCAGAACGGACGTGTCCTGCCATGTCGCGATGGATATTCCGGGAGGCAGGCGATCCTGCTTGCCATCGACGTATTCGTGGACGGTAGCGGAAACGTCGGGGGCGTTTTCGTCGCCGATTCGGAACACCTGGATCATCACCGTCGGCGCTCCGTCGAATCGGGACCAGGCGTCGGTTTCTTCAAAGCCGTCGATCACGCGGGCCACATCGGCTAGACGCAGGCGACTGCCGTCGGCCCGCGTCATCAGGGTCAGGTCTTCGTACTCCCCGCCCCGATAAGCCTGACCGATGGTCCGGAGCAGAATCTCCCCCGATTCGGCTTTCACCGAACCGCCCGGCAGATCCATCGACGAACGGCGAACGGCCTGGGCCACATCGTCGAACGTGAGCCCGTACCGGCGGAGGTCGGCCTCGGACACCTCGATTGCAATCTCGTACGGGCGAACACTCCTCAGGTCGGCCTGGGTAATGCCCTCCAGATTCGCAATCTCGTCACGAACCTCCTCGCCCAACAGCTTGAGCGTGAGTTCATCGGTATTTCCGGAGAGCGAAACATTGATCACCTGCAGGCGGGCAACTACTTCCTGAATCACGGGCTCTTCGGTCTCTAAAGGAAACGTCGAGATTCCGTCGACACGCGCCTTGACCTCGTCGAGCAACTCGCGCGTGTCGTAGCCGGTCTCGACTTCAACGGTGATCGACGCCGACCCTTCGGCGGCGGTCGCGGTGATGCGCTTGACGCCCTCCAGGCCCTCGATAGCCTCTTCTACCCGCACCACGACGGCGGCCTCGACTTCTTCGGGGGCCGCTCCCAGATAGGGAATCGAGATCGAAATGATGTCGACCTCGAACTCCGGGAAAACCTCCTGATTGACCGTCATGACGGTCGACAGGCCGAGACCGAGGATTGAGAACATCAGCAGGTTGGCAACAACCCTGTTCCCGGCAAACCATTCAATAAGAGAATTCATCGATCCACTCTAATCGCTCGGGGTTTCCGGATTCGAACCCAGCACATGTACAGTCATTCCCTCAACCGCGGTTTCAAGGGGAGATACGACAATGCGGTCACCCCGGTCGATCCCCGCACGCACCAGCACACGCTCACGTTCCATTCGATAAACATCGACGTTCCGGAACCGGAGTTTGCCCTCCGGATCGACGACGAGAACCTGGTCTCCCGCACGCATTGCCGACCGCGGCAAAATGGCCACCTCGCCCGAAGAACGGCCCAGAATTTCGGCTTCGACAAACATCCCGACGGCCAGCGGCGGACGACCGGGATTGCTACTGCGCGAGTATGGATCCTCAACCCGGGCGATCGCGTTCACCATCCGCGTTCTGGAGTCGATCTCTCCCTCGGTCCGCTCGATTACACCGATCCATTCGTGCATTTCGCCGGCAAACTGTGCCCTGATGGTGACGCGCGGCTTCGAAACGTCTTCGCCGCCGGAGTCTCGATACGCCAGCGGAAGATCCACAAACGCCAACTCGGCGTCGGGAATCGGAAGACGAACCTCCGCGGCATCGACCGAATAGAGGTCCGCAACGGAATCCCCCCGCTGGACGAACTGCCCGACGTCGACGCGCTCGGTTCGGACACGTCCATCGTAGGGCGCCCGCACGACGGTGCGTTCCAGGTCGTATTCGGTCTGTGCAAGCGCCGCCTCCGCCGAGGCCAGGCTCGCCAGGGCTTCGGCGATCTGGGGTTCACGCAGCGCGAGAGGAGTCGGACGCCCGATATCCAGAAGTTGCCATTCCCGCTCGGCCACCGCCGCTTCCTGCCGCTCGGTTTCGAGGCGGAGATTCGCCTGGGCAATTGCAGCCCGCGAGCGCGTCACGGCCAACTCGTATTCGCGCGACTCCAGACGGAACAGCACCTCTCCTTCCTCAAAGAAACCGCCAACCACAAGAGCCGGCGAGATCTCCACAACCCTCCCGGCAACCTCCGAATTCAGTTCAGTTTCGATTCGCGGAGCGACGGTACCTTCGGAACGCACCCTGAGGAGTACGTTTTCAAACGCCGCTTCGATCGTTTCGACGGTTTGGATCGGATCCTCGACGACCCTTATCGGCGGAGCGGGTCGACTCTCGATCAGCAGGTAGGTGCCGTAGCCGGCGCCCGCGAGGACCGCCAAGGGAATCAAAATACGTAACAACAACTTCATTCTTCTGCTCCACCCGCATTCGAATCGGCCATCAGTTCCAACGCCGACGGAATGTCATTGAGATCGAACCCCCCGCCCAACGCAACGTGCAGGTCCACGCGATTATCCAGACGGGTTCGGATCAACGTCATCAACTGGCTTTCGGAAGTATCCGCGGTACGCTGCGACGAAAGCACGGTGATGATGTCGGTCAGGCCGAGGATGTAACGTTGTTCGGCCAAATCCGCCGCCGCGACGGACTGAACCACTGCCTCGCGGAGAGCACCTTCGCGCCGGGCCAGCACGTCTTCGGCCGCGAGCGCCGATTCCACTTCTCGATACGCCTGCAAAATGCGGCTCTCGTAGACCGCCAGCGATTCGTCGCCAACGCTCGCGCTTCGGTCGACCGTCGCCCGGAGCCGGCCGCCGTCGAGCAACGGCTGAGTCAGGTTGCCGACGAAACTCCAGATAAAGAGGTTGTTGTTGAGCAGATTGATCAGGTTGTTGCTGGCGGTGCCCGTCCCGCCGGTAAGGTTGAAACGGGGACGCAAATCGGCCTCGGCCGCGGCGAGGCGCGCGTCGGAGGCCAGCAGGTTCAGTTCGGCCGCGACCAGATCGGGACGGCGGTGCACCAGTTCCGAAGGCAGGCTTCCGGGCACGTTGAAAGGCAATTCCGGCAATCGCCCCGAAATCAGGTAGTCACCGGAAGGGTAACGCCCGATGAGCGCCTCGAATTGACGGATCGTCCGGTCGCGTTGTTCTTCCCATTGGGCCAGTGTCGCTTCGGACCGCGCGACTTCGGTGAGCGCCAGACGAAAATCCAGTGGCGGACGCAACCCGGCTGCGAAGCGCGAACGCACGAGATCGGCCGAAAGACGGAAGCTGTCGAGGGAAGCAGCGGCCAGATCCAACTGGCGCTGAGCCTCGATGGCGGCAAACCAGGCTTTGGCAACCTGTCCGGTCAACGAAAGCCGGGCGGCCGCCAGATCCACGTACCGCGTTCGAAGATCCGTCACCGCGGCAACCTCACCCGCCTGGAGCCGTCCCCAAAAATCCGGTTCCCAACTGGTGTTCATGCGTAAACCGTAGTTGGTGGAAGTCGTGCTCAGGACGTTGCCGGATTCGGCGCCCGGAATGGGGAATCCGATGAAGTTCTGGCGTTGCTGGCTACGGCCGAGGACCAGATCGAGGCCCGGATCCAGCGCGGCGCCGGCAATCCTTGCGTCCGCGTACGCGGAATCGATGCGCGCGGACGCCGCGCGGAGGTCGGGACTCCCTTCGAGCGCTTCCCCGATGGCGCGGTCAAGACCGGCATCGTCAAAATACGTCCACCAGTCCGAGTCCAGCGCCACGCTGTCGAGTTCCCCGCCCGTCCATTCTTCCGGAACCGGGACGCGAAGGTCACGCGCCGCCGGCGCCGGCATCGGACGGGCGCAACCCGACAGCAGCAGCGCAAACAGAATCGCGGCGGCAAACAACCGTTTCATCTGGAACCCTTTCCCACCGGCGCCGCGGGTTCAACGGGTTCAACGGGTTCAGCGGCTTCGGCCACCGGTGCGCTCAGGCCAGCCGCCATGAATCGCACCAGACGACGGATTGTCACCTCGACATCGGAGGTGTCGCAAAGCCCGTGGCTCATCTTCGCGATAAGGTCCTGTTCACGAAGAACGAACGCCATCGAACCCGTCGCCATGAATTTGCGCCATACCCTCACGTCCTCGGGCAGGTGGGGAAGGGCGCGAGTCAAAAGCGCATCGAATCGACGGTCGACTTCGACGAACAATTCGCTGAAGACGACTTCCATGTACCGGGGTTCGGTCATGAGCCGGCCCGCCAGGCTACGGAAGAGCCGCCCGGAATCCGTGCCCTGCCCCAGCCGCATAGCGGGCGCCACGATCGCGTAACAGATGTCCTCGATACCGGGTTGACCGTCGCCGGCTTCCTCGACAATCTGATCCAGCAGTTCGACCCGTTGCGCATTAAGCGGACCGAAACGCCGCTTGAAGACCGCCTTGACCAGTTCTTCCTTCGAACCGAAGTGATAGTGAATGGCCGCGGAATTTACGCGGCCTTCGGCAATGATTCGCCGAAGAGGGACCGCTCCGATGCCGTCCTCGGCAAAAAGGCACTCCGCAGCGTCCAGGATTTGCGTCTTGGTATCGGGCATGCCCGAAGTTTAGCAAGAATCAAACGAGTGATTCAAGCGAACGCTTGAATTGAACGCTTGAAATACTTAATCGAAATGATTTGTTTTGACGGCAGGGGAAGAAACTCAGGGTTCGAGCGCGTCGATTTTTTCCTGAATCGTGTTTCTCGTCGCGGCGTCGGGCGCCATCCGAACGGCTTCCCTGTAGGCGGCCAGGGCCGCTTCGATATTGTTTTCGGTCTCATAGAGCGGACCCAGAAGGTAAGCCAGCGAAAAGAAGGCGAACCGGGGCGTTGCCGCCGCAAGCAGCACTTCGGTCGCAACCCGGAGGTTCACCCGCGATGCCTCGGCCCTCACACGGACTCGCGCGTCATCGAACAACACGCCGTACGCCGGTGTCAGGTCCGCGCGCTCGTTTTCAACCAGATCCACGATGCTCAGCAGGCTCTCAGCCTCGGCTGCCGGATAGACAGGTTCATCTTCGTAAACCGGCCTTTCCGAAAGGGCGGCAATAGCTTCGATCACATTTCCGATCATCTCTGCATCGTCCCGCAGTCTGTCGTAGCGAATCGCGTCCGGAGTGTCTCCCCGGCCGTGATAGTCGGCGTGAGTGGCGTTAGTGAAAAACAGATATGGGACACGGCGGGCGGCGAACGGTGCGAAATCGCTTCTGGCGCCGATCAGATCCGTGCCAATGGGAATCGTGGCCGGATGCGCCTCGGCCGCGACAATCGCTGCCAGTGCCTGAGACATCTCGGTTCCGAGAACCATCAGGAACCATCGATCGAGATCGATGAAGCTTCGGCCCATCGTATCGAGAATGACCGCCGTGCGGGTCTCGCTGAGGGGATAGACGGGATTGTCCGCATAGTATCGTGCCCCGTTCAAACCCTGCTCTTCATCGTCGAACGCGATGAAGACCACCGATACCGGGAGGTCGGCCACGGTCAAATCGCGCGCCAACTCCAACATGACCGCCACTCCGGCGGCGTTGTCGCTCGCACCGGGATTGCCGCGGCCCTGACCGTCATAGTGCGCTCCGACCACGATGTGCTCTGCCGCATCGCCGAAACGGGCGACGACGTTTCGCCGCCGTTCATCCAGTTCCTGAAACTGCGTCTCGAGCCCCATCGCGGTGAACCGGGCAAAAATATAGTCCGCGGCTTCGAACGCACCCGGTGTGCCCGAGCGGCGTCCCGAGAGCGCGGAGTCGGTCAACCGTTCGATGGTGGCCCGCAACCCTTCGACCGACACGGGGACGGCAGGCGCCGCCGGCGCGCCGGCCAGCATCAGAACGATGACAACGAAGGCGAATGATCGGCGAAATACCTGACAGGAACGTGGGCGCATGGGGAATGAAACGCCCATATTGTTCAAAAAGAGAAGAAAATGCCGATGCTCGACTCCAGAACCTTGAGGGTCTGGTCTTCAACGCCACGGATCGAATAGCCGCGAACATCGAGGCGGACGCCGCCCGTGCCCAACAACGACACCCTCAGTCCACCGCCATAGTTGTAGGCGAAGTTGCTGCCGAACGCCGCCGGACCGTCACCGCCGGCATAGACCAGACCCGCGCCGGCTGTGACGTAGGGACGTATGAGCGGGGCGGGCAACTCAACGCGAAGATTCGTGTTGTAAAAAAAGGCTCTGGCGTCGGAATTCACGAAGTTGGGACTGAACGCCACCGTGTGTTCGAGACCGAGTGACGCGTTCGATCGATACAAGCGAACTCCGAACACACCGAAGTTCTTGGCATCGTTCAGAACCTGCTTGGCCGACCCCGTGACCGACTCTATCGTCGGGGTCAGCCTGATTGCGCCGGGATGCTGAAACCCGCCAAAAACGGTGATGTCCTGTGCGTCGGCAGTACCGGCCAGCCCAACCCACAACGCCAGAAGAAAACAGCAGAAGTATCTCATCCAGAAACTATAATCATCCGGATGCCGGACACCATAGGTCTACCAAGTCGACACGAAATTACGCGCTGGGCATTAATTTTCGCCCTTGGGGCCGGTTTTCTGACATTCGCGCAACCGCTCGCCGCCCAGGATTCCGGCAATGTACAACTGCCGCGGGAAGCGGCGACCACGACGGAAACGCTGGAAGCCATCGAGAACCTGACCTCCGAGATCGAAACCAACCCGTCGCCCGAGGCGTATCTCGCCCTGGGTCTCGCCCATGCCGATCTTTTGCAGTACGACCGGGCACTGGAGCTTTTTGGGGAGGCTGGCGCGCGCTATCCCTCCGATTCCCGCTTTCTCGCCGAAACCGCAAACATTCACATTGCGGAACGAAACATCGATTCCGCCGTTGAAGCTCTTGAACGTGCGTTGATCGTCGATCCGTCCGACGCATATGCGGCCGACCTGCTGGCATCGATCCGGATGTCGGAAGGCGGGGTCGAAGAGGCACTGGCAGTCTGGAATTCCATCGACCAGCCCCGTATCGACAACATCTTTCAGAACTTTTCACCCGGTTTTCTTGACCGGGCCACCCCAAGGGGACTCACGTTCGACTCCGGCGACGTCCTCACTTACGAGCAGTGGCAATTATCCGAGGAACGGCTGTTCGCCACCCAGATGTATGCCAACGTCGGGCTCGAGATCGAACCCTCACCGGCCCCGGATCTCTACAATGCGATCGTCCGCACCACCGCCCGAACCAACTCGCCGGGGCGAGTAATGTTTGGCCTGGTTCGCGGGCTGCCGATCCAGATCGCCTACTTCGACCTGAACGACCTGGGCAACTCGGGCATTGGCTGGCTATCCAGCTATCGCTGGGACGCGGACCGCCGCCGGCTTCAGGGGCGGGTCATCGTGCCGCTGCCGCTACCGGGACTTCCGGTGATCGAGTTCTTCGACACCTGGCGGTCCGAACGCTGGGACCTGTCGATCCCCTTGGGAAACGGGTATCCTTCCGACGCCCGATTCGACTACAAGGTCAACAGCTTTGGCCTGGATTTGCGGGTCATACCGCACTACAAGGCGGAAATTCGGGGAGGATTCGAATATCGTAATCGAGACGTCACGGGAACAATCCCCGGGTTGGGCCTGGATGAGCGCAACTCAGCCACCTTGAAACTCGGGACGGTTCTGCGTCCGCTGACGGGGCGGTATCGGAATCAGATCCGAGCGAACGTATTCATTGCCCGGGAATCGATTTTGGGACACTTTGATTTCAGCGGCGGATCGATCCAGTTGGCAAACCGCGTGTATCTTGATAATGACGACAGAACAACATTGGACCTTTCTCTTGCGGGAGGCGTCGCACGTGGAGAGTTGCCGATCGATCATTACTTTGTCCTGGGGTTGGGCAGCGTGACCGATTACCCGTTGCGCGCCCATGTTTCGTCAGGCGAGGGCCACTACGGACGATCCCCTACCGGCACCGACTTCGTTCTCGTCAACACGGACATCCGGCACCGGCTCGTAACCGTGCCCTTGTTCGACACTCTTGGAATCCCCTTTGTGCAGATCAGTGCCATGGCGTTTTACGACTCGGCCAGAGTGTTCGATCATCAGCGCGTATTGAGTCAGGAGAAATGGTTTCACGATGTTGGCGCCGGCCTGCGGTTCGAGACGCCGACGACTTCATTCACCGCCCTCTACGGCCGCGACACCACCGGCGGGCGGAACGCGTTCTACGGGTACGTGGAACAAAGGTTCTGGTAGACATGCGCATACTCACCCCGTTTCTGACGCTGATGCTCGCCCTTCCCGCCGCCGCTGCCGCTGCCGAAGAGTGGAACGTCGGGCTGGCTTCGAGCGGTATCGTCATTCGCGCCCGGTCGGTCGACTCGATGGCTGAAGACACGCCGACGGTTCTGGTCATCGGCGGTCTCAACGGAAGCGATTCGTCGGTCGGCGCCGTCACGCGGGCGCTTCGCATGCTTGAAGACACGCCGCCATTCGAGCGGCATATCGACGCCATCGGAATCCCCCTGGCAAACCCCGACGGCAACGCTCTGGAGTTTCCGCCCAGCGGCGTCGCCTACCGGGACAATAAGGAATCGCATTCCCTCTGGCGGTGGATCGGCGTTCACGCGCCGGACCTCGTCCTGATCGCCGGCGCCGACGACTACGGACTGGCCGATGCACTATCGTCGAACGATGTCGCGGGAATCGGAAGCATTCCGGCCCGCCCCTTTGAAGGCATTGACGCTGTATCCGGGGTGCCGCCGTCGGCGGCCCGGTTGGAAATCGAGCGGCGTCTGATGCGTACGCCGGCGCAACTGGCCCGGGAGCTGGCCACGGTCTATGGACACGATTTCGATTCTTTGACCTACCTGCCGGGCATGGCGTTGATCGGCCGCCTTCGCATGGGAGAGGTCGCGGCGGTCCAATCGCTGGCGGCCCCGTACCTGGACGAGGACACTCTGGCACGCGCCAATTCACTGACGCTGGCCGGGCACCTGGTGTTTGCCGAACTCGCCGAACGTACCGGGGACGACCGCTTTGCGGACCTGGTACGTGCGGCCGCCGATCTCGGGTTCGACGAAAACGGCCTGATGAACGAATCGATGCCGTTCCACGGCGAAATGAGCGATTCCTTCTTTATGACCGGACCGTTACTGGCCAAGGCGGGCGTACTCACCGGCGAACGACGATACTTCGACATGGCGGCCCGGCATATCGACTTCATGCGGGAACTGGACCTGCGGCCGGACGGGCTCTATCGCCACTCTCCGCTGAGTGAAGCGGCCTGGAGCCGCGGCAATGCCTTTCCCGCGCTGGGCCTTGCCTTGACGCTGTCGGACTTTCCCGCCGACCATCCCGGGTTCGAGCGGATCGTCGGGTATTTCAGGAATCACATGGAGAGACTCGGCGAGTTCCAGGACGCTGACGGCATGTGGCACGAAGTTATCGACTACCCAGGCGCGTATGCCGAATATTCCTCGACGGCCATGATTGCGACGGCTATGCTTCGGGGCATTCGAAACGGATGGCTCGACGAGGACACCTATCGGAAAAGGGTCGATGACGCCTGGCAGGCGGTGCTTCGACGAACCGGCTCCGATGGGGTTCTGGTGGATGTCTGCGAATCGACCAACAAGCAGGACACTCTGGACGACTACCTCTCCCGCGCCGCAATTCTGGATCGCGATGTACGGGGCGGGGGCATGGCACTGATATTTTCAACCGAGATGGCGGGCATGAATTAGGAGATACCCATGAAAGCATTGAAGGCAATTGACGAGAACACGATTACCGATGCGGTACTGGACCAGATGTCCACAACCGGGGATCCGCGGTTGAAAGAGATCATGGATTCGCTGGTGAGGCACCTTCACGATTTCGCACGCGAAGTGGACCTCAAACCCGGCGAGTGGCTGAAATCCATCGAGTTCCTGACCGCGGTCGGTAAAAAGTGCACGCCCGCGCGCCAGGAGTTCATCCTGCTGTCCGACACCCTGGGAATGAGCAGCTTGGTCAACTCCCTGCACGACAAGCGGGCGCTTGAAGCCGGGACCAAATCGAGCCTGCTCGGACCGTTCTACCGGAACGATTCACCGGAACGCGCACTGGGCGAATCGATCGTCGAAAACGCCAACGGGAATGAAGTGGTGCTTTACGGCAAGGTGACCAACTCGGCCGGCGAGCCTGTCCCAAGCGCCTCGATCGAAATCTGGCAACCGGACGAGGAAGGCGTCTATGACATGCAGCGGGACGAAAACAAAATGGACTTGCGAGGCCACTTTCATACCGGCGGCGACGGCGTTTACCACTGCAAGGCCGTTGCGCCGCGCGGGTACATGATCCCGATGGACGGACCGGTAGGCGACATGATCCGCGCCCAGAATCGCCATGGATACCGCCCGGCGCACATTCATTTCCTCGTCGGCGGAGCAGGCTATCGCGAAATCATCACGGCACTGTACCTGGCGGGAGACGATCACATCGATTCCGACACCGTGTTCGGCGTGACCGATTCGCTCGTCACCGACGTCAGGCATGACGATCCGAATTGCCCCGTTCCCGGAATGGCGAGCATCGAGTTCAATTTTGAACTGGCGGCGGCGACCGCGGCGGATTTGACGGGCCGTGTGGGCGCCGATCCGAAACAGATCGTAAAGGAATAGGAGCCGGCCGAAAAATTTCCCTCCTCGCGCGAGGAGGGAAATTCCGGCGCTGGTGGTCTCCTTCAAACAAACTGTAACTTATTGAAGTTCTTCCGAGCGCGTTGGGTTTTCGCGAAGGAGGCCGGTAGCCCAGGCGGTCCAGATGAACGGTTGTGTCCAGGGCCGTTGGTGCTCTCTCTACCGAGCCAGCGATTCCACCGGCGCCACGATCGACTTCATGCTCTCGGGCTTGAGCGCTCGAACATGCGTGCCGCCGGCGGGACGCGTGAAGACTCGGTCCCCAGCATCTGAAGGCCGTATCTTGCGATCTCGTGCCAGAATACGCACGATCTGTTCGGAAACGGCAGTGAAAATGTCGATTCTGCGCTAGACTGTGTTCATGCTACTGCGATTCCGGGTTACTAACCACCGCTCGATTCTAGAGCCGGTGGAGCTGTCGATGATCGCCGTCGACGAGGATCGGGCGGCGACGCGAGGGTTCGACGGCCTTTCGGAGCGCGTCCTGACCGTCGCCGGAATCTACGGGCCCAACGCGTCGGGCAAGTCCAATGTCCTTGATGCCATGGCTTGGCTGTCGATGGCCGTTGCCACGTCGCTTCGAGGCTGGGAGGACTACATTCCGCGCGATGCTCACAGGTTCGGCAAGGGGCCTGCCTCTCCAACGCAGTTCGATCTGGACCTGGAAGTCAACGGCGTCCGATACGCGTATCGGCTCGAAGTGGACGACTCGGCCGTGCTGTTCGAGAGCCTGGACAGCTGTCCGGAAGGACGACGGCGAAACCTCTTCACACGCCGGAAGAGCGAAATCGACTTTCGCCGGGGCCTCGACGGAACCCGGGGAATACGGGACTTGCTGACTCCAACGACGTTGGCGCTCTCCGCTGGCAGGCGGGTAAAGGGTACCGAGTTCGCTAGCAGCCTGTCGGACTTTCGGGACCTGAACTGGACGTCGAGTGTGGGGAAAAAAGGAGCATGAGCGAACGATTCCGAGCTGTGGATCGAGACGCAGGGTACTTGTTGCCACCGTCGGTGCAGGATTGGCTTCCGGAACAGCATTTGGCGCGGTTTGTGGTGGAGGTGGCGTCGAAGCTGGACCTGCATGAGTTGGAGATGCCGTACGCGGGGAGAGGAACGAAGGCCTACCATCCCGAGATGCTGTTGCTGTTTTACGGATACGCGACGGGAGTGTTTGCGAGCCGGAAGCTGGAGGAGGCGACCTACGATTCGCTGGCGTTCCGGTATATCGCGGCGAACACGCATCCGGATCACGACACGATCGCCACGTTCCGGAAACGGTTTCTGAGACAGTTGAAGCCGTTGTTCGTGCAGATATTGTTGTTGGCGCGAACGATGGGGTTTCTGAATCTGGGGAAGATCAGCCTGGATGGAAGCAAGGTGCAGGCGAATGCGTCGAAGCACAGCGCGTTGAGTTGGGGTCATGCGACCGAACTGGAACAGCAACTGAAGGCGGAAGTGGCGCGGTTGATGGCGATGGCGGCGGCGGCCGACGCGGACGTGCCCGAGGGGATGGACATCCCGGAGGAACTGAAGCGGCGGGAAGACCGCCTGAAGGCGATTGCCGAGGCGAAGGCGAAGCTGGAAGCGCGGGCCGAGGAACGTCATGCCGCCGAGCAGGCCGAATACGAGGCCAAGATGGCCAAACGCGAGGCCCGGGCCAAAGAGACGGGGAAACGGCCTGGAGGGAAGCCACCGAAACCGCCCGAAGCGGGCGTGCGCCCCAACGACCAGATCAATCTGACCGACGAGGAATCGCGCATCATGCCCGCCGGTGGGAAGAGTTTCCAGCAAGCCTACAACGTGCAGGCGGGCGTGGATACCGGGACCATGCTGGTGGTCACCGAAACCGTCACCACTCACGCCAACGACAAACAAGAAGTGGATCTGGCGCTGAAGGCTCTGGAAGAACTGGCCGAACCGCTCGGACAAGCCGACGCGCTGCTGGCCGACAACGGCTATTACAGCGAAGCCAACGTGAAGGCCTGCGAGGCTGCCGGCGTGACGCCCTATATTGCCATGGGACGGGAGCGCCATCACCCGCCGGTCGAACAGCGTTGGACCCCTCCTCCGCCTTTGGCTCCGGACGCCGGTCCGGTCGAGGCGATGGCGCATCGCTTAGCGACGCTGGAAGGCCGGGCCATCTACGCCGAACGGAAGTCGACGGTCGAGCCGGTGTTCGGAATCATCGAATCGGTGCTGGGATTTCGACAGTTTCACCTCCGAGGACTCGACGACGTCTCCGGAGATATGGACGCTGGTCAGCATGGCCTGGAATCTGAAGCGGCTCTTCAATCTCTCCCGGCAGCACTCATCGCCGACCGTCGATCCGGGTTCCAGATCCCGTCCCCGGTCGAGAAAACACCGCTCCGGTCCCTGCGCAGGCCCGGAAATGTCGAATCACAGCCTTTCTTGGCGCTTTTTCACCGAATCGCCCTGCAAAGGTTCAATCGTCGATTCGTCGACCCTCAATGGGTGCTTTCAAGTCCGACAGGCTGCTAGAGAGATTCAGCCGGGAAACAGACAAGGCGGTTGAGAACCTCCGCACTCTGCGGCAGACATTGGACGGGGAAGAAGCCGCGTCAAAAAGCAGGAGCGAGCAGATCAGAGACTCACACCGTATCCCGTTGCAGATGCACGGGTGGTTCTTGCCTGTCGCGCTGACGGCGCTGTTCTTTGGGCTCCTTGGCAGTTTTGCGCGGGCGTGGGGCGAGTGGCTAGTGGACGTTATTTACGGGTGATTCTCAGCCGAAGGCGGGCTGACTGTGGTGTTCATTCCAGATCCGGTCCGCACGGCCATGATCCGATGTATTTCCACCACGTTTGCGTTAAGATTTCGGGCTGTAGGGGGGGGCTTCGGTGCAAGCAGGGGCAAGGTTTTTGCGGAAGAATTTGCGGAAGAAAAAGTTGCCAGATATTCCCAGAGAGCTTGACAATGGAAAGGGGAATCGATGCGCAAAATCATAAGAGCCAAGAGGACACGGCACAATTGAGGCAGGACATCGCTTCCAACTCCCATGACGGGCGCAAGTGCGCTGTCTTCGTCTTTGCGGCCCTCCTCCTTTTGACGGGCGGAAACGCCTATGCGCAGGGCAGCGTGGCGACGGACCGGGCGGCGCTTGTGGCGCTCTACAACGCGACTGACGGTGCGAACTGGAAGACAAACACAAACTGGTTGAGCGAGGAGTCGCTTTCGGAGTGGCACGGCGTTAACACGGATGAGAACGGCCGTGTCACGGCACTGGTTCTCGAGTCCAATGAGTTGAGCGGGGAGATCCCGGCGGAGTTGGGGGACTTGACCAACCTCGAGAAGCTGGATCTCTGCGACAATGGGTTGAGCGGGACGATTCCGGCTGAACTGGGCGACTTGACCAACCTCGAGAAGCTGGAGCTCTACGACAATGCGTTGAGCGGGGAGATCCCGGCCGAGCTGGGGAATCTGACCAACATCGAGATCCTGTATCTCTACGCCAATGGGTTGAGCGGGACGATTCCGGCTGAACTGGGCGACTTGACCAACCTCCGGCACCTGTATTTCTACGCCAATAAGTTGAGCGGGGAGATCCCGGCCGAGCTGGGGAATCTGACCAACATCGAGATCCTGACTCTCTCCCAGAATACGTTGAGCGGGGAGATCCCGGCCGAGCTGGGGAAGCTGACCAACCTCCAGGAGCTGTATCTCTGGGGCAATACGTTGAGTGGGACGATCCCGGCCGAGCTGGGGAATATGGCCAGCCTCCAGGTCCTGTCTCTCTCCCAGAATATGTTGAGCGGGACGATTCCGGTCGAGCTGGGGAAGCTGACCCGCCTCCAGCAGCTGACTCTCCAACAGAACACGTTGAGCGGGACGATCCCGGTCGAGCTGGGGAAGCTGACCCGCCTCCAGGCCCTGTCTCTCTCCCAGAATATGTTGAGCGGGACGATTCCGGCCGAGCTGGGGAATCTGACCCGCCTCCTGCAGCTGACTCTCGACCAGAATACGTTGAGTGGGACGATCCCGGTCGAGCTGGGGAAGCTGACCCGCCTCCGGTATCTGTATCTCGACCAGAACACGTTGAGCGGGACGATTCCGGCTGAGCTGGGGAAGCTGACCGACTTCCTGGTCCTGATTCTCGACCAGAATACGTTGAGCGGGACAATTCCGGCCGAGCTGGGGAAGCTGACCAACCTCCAGGGGCTGTCTCTCTCCCAGAATACGTTGAGCGGGACAATTCCGGCCGAGCTGGGGAATCTGACCCGCCTCCGGCATCTGTATCTCGACCAGAACACGTTGAGCGGGCCCCTCCCGCTAACCCTGTCGGCGCTGTCACAACTCTCGGTGTTGGATATACGGTCGACCGCTGTGTGTGCGCCAGCGGATACTGCATTTCAGGCGTGGCTGGCGACGATCACTTTTCGGGGGGCCGTCTGCGCCGCCCCACAGCCACCTGGCGGCCCCAGCGGCGGGGGGGGGGGTGGCGGTGGCACCAGCGGGGGTGGTGGTGGCGGTGGCACCAGCGGCGGGGGTGGTGGTGGCGGTGGCACCAGCGGCGGGGGTGGTGGTGGCGGTGGCACCAGCGGCGGGGGTGGTGGCGGCGGTGGCACCAGCGGCGGGGGTGGTGGCGGTGGAGGGGGCGGAGGTGGCGGTGGCCCGCGACTGACGGCGCCGGGATCTCCCCGGAACCTGACGGCGGCGGGCGGGAACGGTGAGGCCGTGCTGACCTGGGAGGCGCCCGAAGACGACGGCGGTTCCGCGATCACGGATTACCAGTACGGGATTAACGGGAGGGGATGGACTTCCATCGGTTCTACCGACACCACCCATACGGTCACCGGTCTCGTCAACGGTACGGTCTACGTTTTCCAGGTGCGGGCGGTGAACCGGATCGGCCGGAGCCCGGGTTCGGACCCGGCCGAGGCGACACCACGGGCGGCGGTGGCTCTGGACTTCGCGCATTTCGCCAATGGGACCGGCATCACCTCCGAGATCGTGCTCGTGAGCGTGGCCCCCTATCCGATCCAGCCCGCCCTCTACTTTTACGATCCGGAGGGCCATCTCATCGACCCGGAATCGCTGGTGGACCTCAGGGACGATCTGGAGATCGCGGAGGACGGCAGCCTGACCGTTCGAACGGAGATGGAGCCCCTGGGCGAACTCACGATTTCGACCCACGGACGAGGGGAACCGGTGTCGGGATCGGTGAAGGTGGTCTCGGACGGTCCCATGGGCGGGATGCTGCGCTATAGCGTCCCAGATGTAGGGGTGACCGGAGTGGGGGCCAGCCCCCCCGTCCGGGATGCCCTCTTCCCGGTGCGCCGCCAGGCGGGAGGCATCCGCACGGCGGCGGCGCTGCACAACCTGGAAGAGGAACCGATGGGGGTGCGTTGCCGATTGATGCGCGGGGGCGTCGCGCTCGAAGAGGCGGAGATCCCTCTGGAGGCCAACGGCCAGACCTCCGGGTTCATCGAAGAGGTGTTCACCGCGACCGATACATCGGACTTTGTGGGGTCGGTGCGATGCGCCGCGCCCGGCCGCAGGCGGTTCAGCGCCGTGGCCCTGGAAATGGATCCCGGCACCCGCACCTTCACCACGCTGCCGGTGGTGGAGGTGAACCGGGGACGGCCCGAGGCGACCACTCTGGACTTTGCGCATTTCGTCAACGGGACCTGGATCACCGATCTGGTGTTCGTGAACCTGGAGACGCGGCCGAGCGGTCCTCCCCTCACCCCGTTTCATACGGTGATCCCTCCGACCCGTCCCGTTATTTATTTCTACGACACCGCGGGCAATCCGATTGCCGCCGAATCGGTGGTGGACATCACGGACAATCTGGAGGTCACCGAGGACGGCGCGCTGACGGTCCGCACCGAGATGGAGCCGCTGGGAGTGCTCACGATCTCGACTCATGGGCGGGGGGAACTGCTGTCGGGATCGGTGAAGGTGGATTCGGACGGTCCCATCGGCGGGATGCTCCGCCTTGGCCATCCCGACTTCGGGGTGGCCGGGGTGGGGGCCAGCCTCCCCCTCAGCGACGCCCTCTTCCCGGTGCGCCGCCAGGAGGGAGGAATCACGACGGGGGTCGCGCTCCACAACCTGGAATCGAGTCCGGGGCTGGTGCGGTGCGAATTGAGGAAAGAGGGCGTGTTGCGCGACGCCGCCAGCATCCCTCTTGCGGCCAACGGGCAGACGGCCTGGTTCATCGACCAGGCGTTCCTCGCCGCCGATACGTCCGACTTCTCGGGGTCGGTGCGCTGCGCCGCGACAGGGGAGGGGCTGTTTACGGCCGTAGCCCTGGAAATGGACCCCGGCAACCACATCTTCACCACCCTGCCGGTGGTTCCGGTGATCCAGTGATTTTCAGGCGATAGAGTGAGTGCGTCTCACTGAGGCGTGGATTGCGGCGCAGATTTTGTGAAGCCCTCGAACAAGCCTTCAACCTTGGATATACGGTCGCCGAGGGTGCTTTCTAGCAGCCTGTCGGACTTTCGGGACCTGAACTGGACGTCGAGTGTGGGGAAAAAAGGAGCATGAGCGAACGATTCCGAGCTGTGGATCGAGACGCAGGGTACTTGTTGCCACCGTCGGTGCAGGATTGGCTTCCGGAACAGCATTTGGCGCGGTTTGTGGTGGAGGTGGCGTCGAAGCTGGACCTGCATGAGTTGGAGATGCCGTACGCGGGGAGAGTGATTTCGATAACGTAAAAGGGACCCACCAAACGGGGCTCTGATCGAGGAAAAGGGACCCACCCCTGATAGCCTCCCCGGAAGCGTGAACTGGATGAACAGGCACGCGAGTGGGAGGCGAGGATTGATAGGGATGGATCAGTACGAGTTGATCAGAACCGCAGATCGGGTTTACAAGAAAAGCATTCGACAGATCGCCCGGGAGACCGGGCACACGCGACGGACGGTCCGGAAAGTATTGGCCGGACAGGAGCCCAGGTATCGGCGGGAGAAGGAGCCCGCCTGTCCGGTGATGGACCCGGTGGCCGGGATCGTAGATGCCTGGCTCCAGGCGGACCGGGACCAGCCGGTCAAGCAACGCCACACCGCGCACCGGGTGTGGCAACGTCTGGTGGAGGAGCATGAATTTACCGGAGCCGAGCCGACGGTACGCCGCTGGGTTCGGGAACGGAAGACACGGTTGGGCTGGAACCAGACCGGCGCTGTGGTGCCGCTGGACCCGGAACACGCCCGTGAAGCCGAGGTGGACTGGGGTACGGCCTGGGTCCGGATGAACGGTGAAGACCGTCAGGTCAAGTTGTTCTGCATGAGATCCCGGTACTCGGGCAAGGCGTTTGTGCGGGCCTATCCGTGGGAACGGCAGGAGATGTTCCTGGACGGTCACATCCGTGGGTTCGACTGGTACGGCGGGGTATTCCCGACATTGGTCTTCGATAACCTGAAAACCGCCGTGAAACAGGTTCTGCGCGGGAAGGGCCGGGTGGAACAGACGCGGTTCACGGCGTTTCGGGCGCACTACACGTTTGAAGCACGGTTCTGCAATCCGGCGCGGGGCCAGGAGAAAGGCGGTGTCGAGGGCCTGGTCGGCTTCGCACGGAGAAATTTCCTGGCGCCGGTTCCCGAAGTGGCGGACTTCGAGGATCTGAACACGCAGTTGCTGGAACGTTGCGGCGCCGACGACCTTAGGCGGATCCGCGGCCGGTCCGATGATCGCACGATCGGGGAGCGGCACGCGGTGGAGCAAGAACGCCTCTTGGCACTGCCCGGCACGCGGTTCGAGAACACGAAGGTGGTGGGAGTCCGGATCAGCCCGTATCAGACCGCCCAGGTGGATTCGAACCGGTATTCGGTGCCGACCGCCTATGTGGGACGCCGGCTCTGGGCCCATATCGGCTGTGACCGGGTGAGCTTTTACGCGGACCAGAAGAAGGTGGCCGAACATGACCGCGCCTTCGGTCATAGCGACTGGCGGATCGATCCGTTGCACTACCTGGAGTTGATCCGGCGGAAGGTGGCCTCGTTTGAGAGTGCCCGGCCGATCCGGCAGTGGCGGCCCCAGTGGCCGGCGCATTACGAAACCGCGCTGGAGCGGTTGCGGGATCGGCATGGGTACAGCCGGGGCACCCGGGAGTTCATCGGCATCCTGCAACTCCACCAGGACTGGGATCTGGATCGGGTGTCATCGGCCATCCAGGGCGCACTCGATGCCCACTGTATCGAGTTGGACGCGGTGCGGCACATTCTGATGCGGGAGGACACGCCGACTCGATCCCATGCGCCGCTCGAGTTCGGGTTGATGCCCGGTATCACCGACCTGACGATCGCTGGGGCCGATCTGGATCAATACGACCGTCTCCTGACTGGGGGTGTGCGATGACTCCGGGTCAGGAGATCGTTCTCGACGACGCACTGCGGCAACTCCGGCTCCCGGCCATGGTGCGGGAGTGGCGGGAACACGCCCGACAGGCCAAAGAGGCCGGCGAGGGGTACGTCGGCTTTCTATTGGCTCTGGCCAGCCGCGAGCTGGAACAGCGGCAAGCCAATCAGGTCCAGCGTCGACTGCGGGAGGCCCGGTTCCCACTGCTCAAGACCCTGGAGACCACGGACCTGAAGAAGTGGCCGGTGCTCGATGCGGTCCAGGTTCGCGACTATGCCGAGTGCGGCTACATTACCCGGCACGAGAACGTCGTCCTGTTGGGCAAGCACGGAACCGGTAAAACCCATGCCGCCACGGCGCTGGGCGTGGAAGCCTGCCGGAGGGGCTACCGCGTCGGGTTCACCACGGCCGCCGGACTGGTCAACACCTTGATCGAGTCGCGCGAGGAACGGCAACTGAACCGGCGCCTGGCCAAGCTGGCCCGCTTCGAGCTGCTCATCGTGGACGAAGTCGGCTATATCCCGTTCTCGGCCGAGGGGGCGCAGTTGCTGTTTCAGGTCTTCTCGGACCGCTACGAAAAGGGTTCGCTGATCGTCACATCGAACCTGCCGTTTGCACAGTGGACCCGCGTCTTCGGTGACGCCGCACTGACCGCAGCCCTGCTGGACCGGCTGACCCATCACTGCGCCATTCACCAGTTCGATTGGGAAAGTATCCGGTTTACCGACAGTCTCGGCGCCGCCAGCAAACGGAAGAACAAACCCCGGTCCGCCGGAGGATCCGCGTGAAAACCGCGGGCGCAGCGGGCTGTGGACAGTGCCGCCCCCATGGAAACCCGCTGCAAAGCCAGCGCGTTCCCACAGGGGCTTGGAAGCCTTCGGCTCCCACACTTCCCGCAGCCTCGACGGCGGAATCACTTACAAACCATTAACCCGGGGGTGGGTCCCTTTTACTCGATCGGGGTGGGTCCTTTTTACGTTGTCAAAGCGACATCGATCCGGGCGCTTTGGGAGTCGATCTTGGCTTCAATGGCAGCAATGACGTTGTGGCCGCTCAGATACCGAATCTCCTCAATGGCGGCATGGACCACCTGGGGGTCCGGTTCGGGGCTGCTCAGAGCTTGATAGAGCGCATCGGTAATAGGTTCAGTCGGGATTGCCATCAGCATTCTCCTTGTTGGGGGCCAAGTCGAACAGTTCCCGGTCCCGATCCCGTTCTAAGAAACCATCGGGACCTTGCATGAGGCGATCTCGCTTGCCGGGATCGCCGCCGGTGACGTGCTCCAGATAGCTCCCCATGAGGATCAGGCGGCGGGTGCGGCGCTTGCGCTGGGCGGCGGTAATGCGGGATTGGGCGCGCCGGATCTGGCGTTTGAGGGTTTCTTTCCTGGTCCGCTGAGCTTCCAGGAGTTCTTTTTTCCGCTCCTTGAGTTCCTGGTGCAGGGCCTCTTGGCGTTCCCGCAGTTGGTTGAGTTCTTCTTGTGGTTTCATCGCTTCAGATAATGGTAGCATCGTTTAGGAAGATGGATCAATTTTGCTCGTCTACGATGCGTTGTTAAAAACCCCGAACGAAAGAGAAGGCGCACTATAGGTGTTTCTCTGCGAGAAACGCTGTGCGGCCCTCTTTCATCGGGCAGTAAGAAAAGATGGCGGTTTTTCACCTGAAAGTGAGTGTCGGAAGTCGCAACGGCGGGCAGTCCGCCGTTGCCAAGGCCGATTACATTGAGCGCGAAGGGCGCTACGAGAAGGACCGGGAAGAACTGGAGCACCGCGAGAGCGACCACATGCCGGAGTGGGGCGAGGAAGACCCGCGCTCTTATTGGGAGGCGGCGGACGAGCACGAACGGGCGAACGGCTCCCTATTCCGTGAGATCACGTTCGTGCTGCCTAAGGAGTTGAACGAGGGGCAGCGGCGGGAACTGGCCTCCGGGTTCGCGGCGGGGGTGACCGAAGGGGAGCGGCTGCCTTATACGCTGGCCATCCATCGGGGTGGCCCGGACGGGGAGAATCCCCATGCGCACCTGATGATCTCGGAGCGGGCCAATGACGAGATCGAGCGCAGCCGGGAGCAGTGGTTCCGGCGCTACAACGCGAAGGCCCCGGAGACACGGTGATTTTGTCCTTTCAGTGAACTACGGCGAATTCAGTAGTTTAACCGGGAAAGCTGGACACAGCGATGAGATTCCTGTATAACACGCTGAATGGAGTGGACGGAATTGACCAGCCAGGAATTGTCGGAGATCGAGGTCCGGCCAGTGGAGCGAAGCGAGGAAGCGCAGTATCGGGAGCAGATGAGGCGTCATCATTATCTGGGCGCGCTGGCGAAGATCGGGGAGACGGTCTGGTACGTGGCGACATGGCGCGGGCAGTGGGTGGCGCAACTGAGCCTGTCGGCGGCGGCGCTGAAGTGCGGGGTTCGGGATCGATGGATCGGCTGGGACTTCCGCTCGCAGTATGGGCGGCTGAAACTGATCGCCAACAACAGCCGCTTTTTGATTCTGCCGGGCTGGAATCGGCCGAATGTGGGGTCGCGAGTATTGTCCCGGCTCGAGCGGTGGGCCGCCCCGGATTGGCGCCAACGGTTCGGTCATGGGTTGCTGCTGCTGGAAACGTTTGTCGATCCCCGGCGCTTCCATGGCGGCGTGTATCGCGCGTCGAACTGGTTGGAACTGGGACGGACGCGGGGATACCGGCGCACCCGGGACGGCTACAGCGCCGAAGCCGATGCCCCGAAACTTGTCTTTGTGCGTCCCCTGCGCCGTGATGCGCGCAGGCAACTGACCCACCCTGGCCGGGAACATCTTCAACTCACAGGAGCCCCCAAGATCATGCTCAATGCCGCACAGATGCGACAACTCCCCGAGTGTTTCAGGACCATTCCCGATCCGCGCCGCTCTCAGGGACGGCGCCATCCCTTGTCGGTCGTGCTGGGCATCGCGGCGGGCGCGACGCTGTGCGGCATGCACGGCTATAAAGCCATCTCGGATTGGGCCGATGCCCTGGGGCAGAAAGCCCGCGAACGTTTTGGCTGCCGGCCCGAGAACGGCCGCTATGTGGTTCCCAGCGAGTTTGTGATTCGGGATTGCCCGATACGGATTGAACCGGGGGCGCTGGACCGGGCGCTCAATGCGTGGAATCGGGCCTGGGGCGCCCCGGACGATGCGCTGGCCATGGATGGCAAGACGATGAAGAACGCCCTCGACTCGGACGGGCGTCAGACCCACATCATGAGCGTGGTCGGGCATCGGTCGAAACGCTGCTACACCCAAAAAAAGTGGGCACCCTCCCTGTAGCCGGCGGCGAGGAGCACAAGCGCACGAACGAAATCGGCATGGCCGTTCCCTTGCTTGAAACCTGCGACATCGCCGGCAAGGACATCACCGGCGACGCCCTGCTGACCCAACGCGCGATCGCGCGTTATTCGGTTGAGCGGGGAGCGAATCGATCACCGCAGCCTGGCCGAGCGGCGGGACGAGGCGGAGCGGGCCGGAGACCTGGAGCAGGCGGCGGAGTTGAGCCGCAAGCCCAATGTCCACCTCGGCCCGCAGGCGTATCGGGCCGGAGACCTGGAGCGTCGGGGCGAGGCAGAGCGAAGCGGGGTTTTGGCGCGGGCCGAGCGGGTGGAGAAGGACAATCAGGCGCTTCGGCAGGAGCGGGACGGCCTCATCGAGCGGATCAAGGAGAGGATCGCGGGGATCTATCGGGAGCTTCAGGCGCTCCCGGAGAAGATCCGGGCGGCGGGAGAGCGGGTCAAGGCGTGGGAGAAGGAGCGGGACCGGGAGTGGGTCCATGGGGGAGGGTACGAGAGGGCCAGGGCCGAGAGGACCGCCGAGTTCACAAAGAAATACTCCCACGCGGCGGGGCCGCAAATCAGCAATACGCCCCGCTCGCCTCAGCCCACACGCGGACACGAGCGCGACGTGGGGCCGAGCCGGTAATGGCAGGCATCCACCAAACGCTCAGAGAAGCGCGGAGCCTCTATGCGGAAGCGCTCAAGCTGCAAGAAGCGGTGCTTGCCAGCCACCGGGACCTGAAGGGCTGCGTGGCGCAGATCCAGACGTGGCACGAGTCGTTGGAGGCGTTGGCGGCGCGGGTCGAGACATTGACGGTGCGGTTCAAGAATCTAGGGAGTGGCTTTCTAGCCTTGGTGTTCATGCTCTGCATCCTGGCCGGGTTAGCGGGCGGTTTTCTCGCGCTGATGATATTCCGGCTCGCTGGTGGATGAGACAAAAGTGATTCAAGAAAAGAAAGACGAAGACGGCGAGAAATACCTGACGGTGGACACCGAGGATGACTGGCACGAAGCCCTGCGGCGCGGGCGGTGGATTGAAACGCCGCTGCAGCTTGCGGAGCAGATCGGAGTGCCTATGAACGAGGATGTGGGCACTCTTGCCGACATCCTCGCGGCGGGTGCGGGGTGGTGGAGCTGGCCCCCATTCCTCTCGCTTTTGGGGAAGTTCGGAACCGACTACGCCCGCCGGGTCAGCGATGATCTCATCGAGCAGATCAAGCAGGGGGTTGCGCCCTGGCAGAAGCCCTGGAAGCCGGGCGAGCGGGTCGCGCCGGAGAACTTCTCGACCGGCAAGCGATACATCGCCGGCAACAGCGTCTACCTAATGAGCCGGTGCATCCAGCAAGGGTTTGGCGACACCCGCTGAGGCACTTATCGACAGATTGAAGCCGCCGACGGTCACGTCCGCAAAGGCGAGAAAGGGACGCAGGTCTTGTTCTGGACGCAGCAGGAGGCCCGGTCCATGACCCGGCAGTACACGGTGTTCAACATCCAGCAAGCCGATGGGCTTGACCTTCCGTCGCGCTTCTTCCAGCAACCGCCGCCCGAATGGGCGACGCATGGCGATGCGGAGAAGGTGATTGAGGCGAGCGGTGCGACCGTCGAGCACGTCGCCGGAGATCGGGCCTACTATCAAACGGCGCTGCATGAATGCGTCCACTCGACCGGGCACCCGGATCGCATGGACCGGGACACGCTCAAAGACGGGATGGAGCAAGGGTTTGGATCGCCGGAGTACGCCCGCGAAGAATTACGGGCCGAGATTGCCGCCATGATGACGGGGGAGCGCGTCGGTGTGGGGCACGACCCACAGCGCGCGTCCGCTTACGTCGAGAATTGGGTGAAGGTGCTCGAAGAAGACCCGCGAGAGATTCACCGCGCCGCTGCTGAAGCCCAGCGTATGAGCGACTATCTGATCGGTCGGATTCGCGGGTCTCGAAACTGAGTGCATCGGAACCGCACGATAAAGCGGCTTATCGAACTGTGGATGGAAGCATCTGAGAGCTTCGGTTTTCTGGTCTTTCCAGAGAGAGCGTCAGCGCCACCTGTGCGCAGGGTAGCGTGGCGGCGGCCCAGCTCAGACGGGTCACGAGCAAGATCAAACAGAGGTTGGGGGCTGTGTAAACGGTGCCCTCTCGAAAACAAGGCAGCATATCGAATTAAGGGGATTATCCATTTAACTAGCCAAAGCCGGACCTGAACTGTCCGGCTTTTATACTACAATACTATCCATGACAGAGAATAATTCAGGACCCGGACGCACCGACAGGGAAGGCTTAAGCCTGACCGAACTCTTTCGTATATTCCCCAACGATGAGAAGGCCGAACAGTGGTTCGAGGCGCAACGGTGGGACAGCGGCATCGCCTGCCCGGACTGCGGATCGGTTCGATACTCGGCATGCAAAAACCGCAAGCCAATGCCGTACCGCTGCAAGGATTGCCGGAAGCACTTCAGCGTCCGCAAGGGCACGGTCATGCAGTCCAGCAAGCTCGGATATCAGGAATGGGCGATAGCGATCTACCTCGTTGCAACGAGCCTCAAGAGCGTGTCCAGCATGAAGCTGCACCGCGATTTGAAGATCAGGCAGTCTAGCGCGTGGTATCTCGCCCAGCGTATCCGTGAAGGATTCGTTGACGGTACGGAACTGATGGCCGGACCCGTTGAAGCCGATGAGGTCTACATCGGCGGGTTGGAAAAGAACAAGCATGAATCCAAGAAGCTCAAGGCCGGACGCGGCGGGGTTGGCAAATCGGCTGTTGTGGGTGTGAAGGATCGGGGAACGAAGCAAGTCCGCGCGAAGGTTGTCGAGAAGACGGACGCCGAAACGCTTCAGGGTTTCGTCCGGGAGAACGCTGACCCGGAAGCCACGGTCTACACCGACGAAGCGACCGCCTACCACGGCGTTGCCAAGTCGCATGAATCCGTGAAACACTCCGTTGGAGAATACGTCCGGGATATGGCGCACACGAACGGGATCGAGAGTTTTTGGAGCATGCTGAAACGTGCGCACAAGGGAACGTTCCACAAATTGAGTGCCAAGCACCTTCAACGCTATGTCAGCGAGTTTGCAGGCCGTCAGAACATTCGCAGCCTCGACACGCTGGCGCAAATGTCCAGAATCGTCCGTGGGTTCGATCAGAAACGGTTGCGATACCGGGATCTGGTCGCATGAGCACGGTTTTACAGACTGACACCTACGATCCCATAAGCAGCGTATGGGACGGACGGGACCCCGATCTAATCGAAGAAATGCTGCGTTTCTACGCAGTGATTCCGCCAGACCCTATTCTGGACGCGACATACAATTCAGGCCGGTTTTGGAGCGGTTCCGAGCGCCGTGTGGTGTCGATGGACATCGACCCGCGTCATACGCCGGATATCCTTGCGGATAACCGCGAGATGCCCGGAGTAGATGCGGATTCATTCGCAGTGGTGGTTTATGATCCTCCGCACGTCGGGCCGCAAGGCAGGGACAAGAGCGCGAAGCGGTTCGATGTGGATTTCGGAGCTACGGTTGCATGCGGCAAGGAGCATGGGTGGAATCTGAGCTATCTATATCCACCGTTTCTCGAACAGGCACGGCGCGTCCTGAAAACGGACGGCATCTTGCTTGCCAAGATTACGGACATGGTGAACTGTCATCGGTCGCAGTGGGCGCATTGCGACTTCATGAGGATGGCCGAGGATGCCGGATTCGTTGTCTGTGATTTGATCGTGAAGGTGCGAAACGGACCGATGATTTCAACGAAGTGGAAAAATGCTCACCATGCCAGAAAACGGCATTGCTTCTGGATTGTCTGCCGCAACGGTAACCGATGCGAGCGTTAGGCGATGACCACCGGCGAGAATACAACCCGCTTAGCGTGGATGAACTGGGCCGCAACGCGGCGCGGGCGCTCATGACCTATCCGCCATGCGATCTGCCGCCGGACGAGGCGTTCAACGGTGCCGGCGTGTACACAATCCACTATGGCGGTACTTTCGCGGCCTACGCCAACATGGGCGAAGATGACCCGATCTACGTCGGCAAGGCGGATCTCCCGGGTAAGCGACAAGGGCAAGCCGTCTCGCGGCGGCCTGCCCCGGTCTTGCATCGTCGCCTGTCGCAACACGCCGACTCGATAAAAAACGCGCATAACCTGGACCTGGCCCACTTCCGTTGCCGGTGGCTCATTCTCGATCCGGTGTGGATCGGATTGACAGAGCAAGTTCTGATCTCAAAATACCGCCCGATATGGAATGTCGTGGTGGACGGCTTCGGGAACCATGACCAAGGGACGACACGGCGCAATCAGCGACGATCACGTTGGGACACGCTGCATCCCGGACGCCCATGGGCAGCACACTATCAGGACAGCGTAGACAGTGCCGATGCTATTCTCACGGCGATAGGGGTGCACAGAGCGAAGGGAGAGACGATATGAACGAAAAACCGAAACGAGGCCGTCCGATCAAGCGCCTGATTGAAATTCACGCCACGGCCCAACAGATCGCCAAGGCGATTTTCAAGGCTGCCAAGCCTTCCGACCCGTCCAAGCGCATCGTCAAGCGCCCGCGAAAGCCGAAGGCCGCTGGCTAGTTTGCTGGATAATCCCCCGAATTAAGGGCTTGACAATGGACCCTCGTCGGCGCGGTGATTGGCCAAAACAACGGAGGGAGGATGTGTTATGAAAAGGAAATCGATCAATTTGGTCTGCACTGCCCTGGCCCTGCTGCTGAGCGCTGCATCGGGCGAAGCGGCGAATTGCAAAGTCGGAGAAACTGACCGTGGCTATCCTGAGGACTCACCGGCCCCTGGTTACTCAGAGAGCACCGATGTGCAGGTGTTTACACTCGCGGAGAATACTCATCAGGGTAGTTGGCCAGTGCAGATAGGATATGTCACGTATCATCACCCTGGAAGCGTAGCCATGGATGACTACCTAGAGGGGTTTCCTCACCCGTCGTTCGATATTGTGTTTCGGGAGCTGCTGACACATCCAAGCGCCCGACCCTATGACCACGAGACGATGCCGACGTTCACCGGGACTGTGCGAGTAGATGCGAAGATGTTGATTGGGCAGGAAAGGTACTGCACATACCTCCGATTTCCGATTCGTATCGAGATCACCGACGTGGATGAGCCTCCGCTCCAGCCCGCCGCGCCCGCCGTCCAGACCGTCGATGCGACTAGCCTGGCCGTGTCGTGGTCGCCGCCCCCGCTGGCGGAAGGGCGTGCGCCGAGAGGCCCGGACGTGGACAGCTACGACTTGCAGTACCGCGAGGGCACCAGCGGGAACTGGACCACCGGCCCCCAGAACGTGAGCGGCACCAGCGCGATGATCTCGGGCCTGACCGCGAACACCGCCTACCAGGTGCAGGTGCAGGCGACGAACGACGAGGGCACGAGTCCGTGGTCGGCCTCGGGCCGCGCCACCACAATGGAGCCACCAGCGCGGACCTACCCTGACCTGGTAGTGGAGGCGGTGGTGGTGAGCGACGACGCTCCGGATGGTGAGGCGAGCTTTGCCCTGTCGGCCACGGTGCGCAACGCTGGCGGCGGCGACGCGGCGGCGACGACCGTGCGCTTCTACCAGTCGACGGACGCCACGATCACGACCTCGGACACCGAGGTGGTCACGGACGCGGTGGGCGCGCTGTCGGCGGCGGGAACGAGTATGAAGCGGATCGATCTGATGGCGCCTGCGTCGGGCGGGACCTACTACTATGGCGCGTGTGTGGACGTGCTGCCGGATGAATCTGACAAGACGAACAACTGCTCGTCCGCGGCGCGTGTCGTTGTCCCCGGCGGCGGCGGCGGCGGCGGCGGCGGTGGAGGTGGCGGTGGCACCAGCGGCGGTGGTGGTGGCGGCGGTGGCACCAGCGGCGGGGGTGGTGGCGGTGGAGGGGGCGGAGGTGGCGGTGGCCCGCGACTGACGGCGCCGGGATCTCCCCGGAACCTGACGGCGGCGGGCGGGAACGGTGAGGCCGTGCTGACCTGGGAGGCGCCCGAAGACGACGGCGGTTCCGCGATCACGGATTACCAGTACGGGATTAACGGGAGGGGATGGACTTCCATCGGTTCTACCGACACCACCCATACGGTCACCGGTCTCGTCAACGGTACGGTCTACGTTTTCCAGGTGCGGGCGGTGAACCGGATCGGCCGGAGCCCGGCTTCGGACCCGGCCGAGGCGACACCACGGGCGGCGGTGGCTCTGGACTTCGCGCATTTCGCCAATGGGACCGGCATCACCTCCGAGATCGTGCTCGTGAGCGTGGCCCCCTATCCGATCCAGCCCGCCCTCTACTTTTACGATCCGGAGGGCCATCTCATCGACCCGGAATCGCTGGTGGACCTCAGGGACGATCTGGAGATCGCGGAGGACGGCAGCCTGACCGTTCGAACGGAGATGGAGCCCCTGGGCGAACTCACGATTTCGACCCACGGACGAGGGGAACCGGTGTCGGGATCGGTGAAGGTGGTCTCGGACGGTCCCATGGGCGGGATGCTGCGCTATAGCGTCCCAGATGTAGGGGTGACCGGAGTGGGGGCCAGCCCCCCCGTCCGGGATGCCCTCTTCCCGGTGCGCCGCCAGGCGGGAGGCATCCGCACGGCGGCGGCGCTGCACAACCTGGAAGAGGAACCGATGGGGGTGCGTTGCCGATTGATGCGCGGGGGCGTCGCGCTCGAAGAGGCGGAGATCCCTCTGGAGGCCAACGGCCAGACCTCCGGGTTCATCGAAGAGGTGTTCACCGCGACCGATACATCGGACTTTGTGGGGTCGGTGCGATGCGCCGCGCCCGGCCGCAGGCGGTTCAGCGCCGTGGCCCTGGAAATGGATCCCGGCACCCGCACCTTCACCACGCTGCCGGTGGTGGAGGTGAACCGGGGACGGCCCGAGGCGACCACTCTGGACTTTGCGCATTTCGTCAACGGGACCTGGATCACCGATCTGGTGTTCGTGAACCTGGAGACGCGGCCGAGCGGTCCTCCCCTCACCCCGTTTCATACGGTGATCCCTCCGACCCGTCCCGTTATTTATTTCTACGACACCGCGGGCAATCCGATTGCCGCCGAATCGGTGGTGGACATCACGGACAATCTGGAGGTCACCGAGGACGGCGCGCTGACGGTCCGCACCGAGATGGAGCCGCTGGGAGTGCTCACGATCTCGACTCATGGGCGGGGGGAACTGCTGTCGGGATCGGTGAAGGTGGATTCGGACGGTCCCATCGGCGGGATGCTCCGCCTTGGCCATCCCGACTTCGGGGTGGCCGGGGTGGGGGCCAGCCTCCCCCTCAGCGACGCCCTCTTCCCGGTGCGCCGCCAGGAGGGAGGAATCACGACGGGGGTCGCGCTCCACAACCTGGAATCGAGTCCGGGGCTGGTGCGGTGCGAATTGAGGAAAGAGGGCGTGTTGCGCGACGCCGCCAGCATCCCTCTTGCGGCCAACGGGCAGACGGCCTGGTTCATCGACCAGGCGTTCCTCGCCGCCGATACGTCCGACTTCTCGGGGTCGGTGCGCTGCGCCGCGACAGGGGAGGGGCTGTTTACGGCCGTAGCCCTGGAAATGGACCCCGGCAACCACATCTTCACCACCCTGCCGGTGGTTCCGGTGATCCAGTGATTTTCAGGCGATAGAGTGAGTGCGTCTCACTGAGGCGTGGATTGCGGCGCAGATTTTGTGAAGCCCTCGAACAAGCCTTCAACCTTGGATATACGGTCGCCGAGGGTGCTTTCTAGCCTGAACTTTGAGAGTGTAGCCGAGCTAACCTGTTGATTTTTCAAGATAAGGCGACGAATCGAGGGCTCGCTACTGGGTACGTTCCAGGCGGACGCCGAGGAGTTTGAATGCCTCGCGCTGGAGGGGGGTGGGCCGGGTGACGACGTCGAAGGGTTCGGCGCCGGGCAAGCGGGCGGCGACCCGGTTTTTGACGATCGTCCCCAGGTCGTCGAGCAGGGTGCGGAAGCTGTGGACGGGCCAGCCGTCGGCGGTTCGTTTGCTGCGGGCCTTCTCCTGGGCGGAGATGGAGACCTGGGCCGGGGCGACGATGGAGGGGCGCGCGGCCTGGGCGGCGGCCGGATCGTCGTCGTGGAACAGGATCGGCCTGAGCCGCTGGCGCATGTGCCATTCGACGTAGTAGGCGAGCATGCAGAGGAAGACATGCGCCCGGACCCGGCGGGCGGCATAGTGGTAGATGGGCCGGACCTTGAGGTCGACGGTCTTGAAGCTGCGGAAGGCGCGCTCGACCGCGCTCAGGCTCTTGTAAGCGCGCACGGTTTCGGTGGCGTCGAGCGCGTCGGCGGGCAGGCTGGTGCGCACGACGTACAAGCCGTCCAGGGCCGCTTCTGCGGCGATGGAATCGGGTTTGCGGCGGTAGCGGAACGAGGAGTCGGCGATCTCGAGATCGAAGTGCTTGGCCATCTTGTAGCGGCCGATGACCTTGCCGACGCGCAGGGCGATCTTGTCCTGGCCCGTCAGGGGCCGTTGCGGGCGTTGGGTGGCGGCGGCGATGGGATCGAGCAGGCGCTCGGTGGCCTGGAGCAACGCCTCGCGCTTGCGCGCCCGTTCGGCCCCCAGCAGGGGGTTGCGGCAAACCATCAGGCGTTCGCCCGGATAGGCGTCCGATTTCACCTCGACCAGGTCGGTCCGGTCGAACAAGGACATCTGCACGGCGCCGGATTCCACCAGCCGGCGGATCGCCGGGGCGCGCAGGGCGCTGATCCAATCCAGTCCGGCCGGGGCGAGATCCTCGCGGATGCGCGCCTCGGTCAGCATGCCGCCCTCGCCCACCAACACGACCCGGTCCAGGCCGAAGCGGCGGCGCAGGGCGTCGATCTGCGAGGGAACGGTCGCCGGATCGGCCGTCGAGCCGTGGAAGACCTCCACGGCGACCGGACAGCCGTCGCGGTTGCATAACAGGCCGAACTCGATCTGGAGCTTGCCGCGCTTGCCGTCGCGGGAGTAGCCGTGGCGGGCCAGCGAACAGCGGCGGCCTTCCACATAGACCGAGGTCAGATCGTAGAGCACCAGCGAGCCGTCTTCCAGATGCCGCTTCGCCAGCCGCCGCTCAATGGCGTCCTGGCGTTGAAGCAGCCAGTCCATGGCGGCGTAGAGATCGTCTTCGCCGGTGTCCTGAAGCCCGAGCGTCTCGGACAGCGAGTCGCGCGCGGTGTCGGCGGCCAGACCCCGTGCCGCGGCCAGTTTCGAACCCGGATCGAGGATGCGGGCGACGATCAGGGCCAGGACGCGCTCGCGTTCGGGACTCTCCGGGGCCCCGATCAGCCGGTCCAGGCGCAATTGGCGCAGGGCGCCCAGCACGGCGGCGACGTGACCATGGGGTTTGGAGCGGGTGATGTCGACGGCGGCGGCGAGGTCGGCGACCGCGGCGCCGCCCTTGAGGAGGATCTTGAATCCCGCGATCAGGGGCGGGGGCCATTTGGAGAGGTTGGCGAGGGTGCGTTTCTTGACTTTGCCGCCTTCGCGGTAGGACTCGCGCAGGAGGATGGCGGGCGGGGAGTTGCGGTTGGGGACGGAATCGATGTACATGACCACTCATATTCGTTCTATATACCTTATGTGTCAACTATAAACCAATATATTCCTTATTATTACATGGCTACAACATACGCGACCGAAAACCGTGTTAATCCAGTGAGATCAATCGCTTGACCTCAAATCCGGTACGATCTGTTAAGGAAGTTCAGGCTAGCAGCCTGTCGGACTTTCGGGACCTGAACTGGACGTCGAGTGTGGGGAAAAAAGGAGCATGAGCGAACGATTCCGAGCTGTGGATCGAGACGCAGGGTACTTGTTGCCACCGTCGGTGCAGGATTGGCTTCCGGAACAGCATTTGGCGCGGTTTGTGGTGGAGGTGGCGTCGAAGCTGGACCTGCATGAGTTGGAGATGCCGTACGCGGGGAGAGGAACGAAGGCCTACCATCCCGAGATGCTGTTGCTGTTTTACGGATACGCGACGGGAGTGTTTGCGAGCCGGAAGCTGGAGGAGGCGACCTACGATTCGCTGGCGTTCCGGTATATCGCGGCGAACACGCATCCGGATCACGACACGATCGCCACGTTCCGGAAACGGTTTCTGAGACAGTTGAAGCCGTTGTTCGTGCAGATATTGTTGTTGGCGCGAACGATGGGGTTTCTGAATCTGGGGAAGATCAGCCTGGATGGAAGCAAGGTGCAGGCGAATGCGTCGAAGCACAGCGCGTTGAGTTGGGGTCATGCGACCGAACTGGAACAGCAACTGAAGGCGGAAGTGGCGCGGTTGATGGCGATGGCGGCGGCGGCCGACGCGGACGTGCCCGAGGGGATGGACATTCCGGAGGAACTGAAGCGGCGGGAAGACCGCCTGAAGGCGATTGCCGAGGCGAAGGCGAAGCTGGAAGCGCGGGCCGAGGAACGTCATGCCGCCGAGCAGGCCGAATACGAGGCCAAGATGGCCAAACCCGAGGCCCGGGCCAAAGAGACGGGGAAACGGCCTGGAGGGAAGCCACCGAAACCGCCCGAAGCGGGCGTGCGCCCCAACGATCAGATCAATCTGACCGATGAGGAATCGCGCATCATGCCGGCGGGCGGACACAGTTTCCAGCAAGCCTACAACGTGCAGGCGGGCGTGGATACCGAGACCATGCTGGTGGCACGGCAAATTTGTTCTCAGATGGAGCATGATGTGGGGGATGAATTTCGAGTCATTCTCAAGTAGTCGAAGACGCGACGGGTATTGAACGAGAGTTGGCGCATGGATTGGGCGATCGATTGAGCGGGTTTTTGAAAGGATTTGAGAATACCGACGGCAAAGCGTCGGAGGCGGGTGATGTTTTCCGGGCCGAAGCCCGTGCGGATTCGACTGCGGTCCTCATCGTAATTCCAGTCGATGATGTAATGGACGCTTTCGATACTCCAATGACCGCGATTGATGGCCAGCAAGCGTTCGGGGGAGGTTTCGCCGGGTGAGCGGCTCGTGATGCCCAGCGCGGTTTCACAGGTGAGGGCGCCGGATTTTTTGTCGATGGATTCGCGCTCGATCCGAAAGACCTGCGCCAGGTGGGGAAAGTCGAGGTAGTGGTTGAGTGCGGCGCTACACCAAATGCGCCGGGTTTCGATGCGGCCATGATCGGGCGGCGTGACCTCGACAAAGTCGGGTTGTCCGCGGGTTTGGAACTGGAACGCAATATCGCGTTCCAGCGTCGGTTGGTTGCCTTTGACCGTGAAATGATAGTGCGCTCCCCGCTCGACCGAATAGCGCGCGATCGCGCGTTGGGTCAGCAGGGCATCGCCGGTGATGTCCTTGCCGGCGATGTCGCAGGTTTGAAGCAAGGGAACGGCCATGCCGATTTCGTTCGTGCGCTTGCGCGCCTCGCCGCCGGCTACAGGCAGGGCGCCCACTTTTTTTGGGTGTAGCAGCGTTTCGACCGATGCCCGACCACGCTCATGATGTGGGTCTGACGCCCGTCCGAGTCGAGGGCGTTCTTCATCGTCTTGCCATCCATGGCCAGCGCATCGTCCGGGGCGCCCCAGGCCCGATTCCACGCATTGAGCGCCCGGTCCAGCGCCCCCGGTTCAATCCGTATCGGGCAATCCCGAATCACAAACTCGCTGGGAACCACATAGCGGCCGTTCTCGGGCCGGCAGCCAAAACGTTCGCGGGCTTTCTGCCCCAGGGCATCGGCCCAATCCGAGATGGCCTTATAGCCGTGCATGCCGCACAGCGTCGCGCCCGCCGCGATGCCCAGCACTGCCGACAACGGATGGCGCCGTCCCTGAGCGCGGCGCGGATCGGGAATGGTCTTGAAGCACTGGGGGAGTTGGCGCATCTCGGCGGCATTGAGCATGATCTTGGGGGCTCCGGTGAGTTGAAGATGTTCCCGGCCAGGGTGGGTCAGTTGCCCGCGCGCATCACGGCACAGGGGACGCACAAAGACAAGTTTCGGGGCATCGGCTTCGGCGCTGTAGCCGTCCCGGGTGCGCCGGTATCCCCGCGTCCGTCCCAGTTCCAACCAGTTCGACGCGCGATACACGCCGCCATGGAAGCGCCGGGGATCGACAAACGTTTCCAGCAGCAGCAACCCATGACCGAACCGTTGGCGCCAATCCGACCCGGCCCGCCGCTCCATCCGTGACAATGCCCGCGAGCCCACATTCGGCCGATTCCAGCCCGGCAGAATCAAAAAGCGGCTGTTGTTGGCGATCAGTTTCAGCCGCCCATACTGCGAGCGGAAGTCCCAGCCGATCCATCGATCCCGAACCCCGCACTTCAGCGCCGACGCCGACAGGCTCAGTTGCGCCACCCACTGCCCGCGCCATGTCGCCACGTACCAGACCGTCTCCCCGATCTTCGAAAGTCGGCCAAGATAATGATGACGCGTCATCTGCTCTCGATACTGCGCTTCCTCGCTTCGCTCCACTGGCCGTACCCCGATCTCCGACAGTTCTGGGCTGGTTATTTCCGTTCACTCCATTCAGCGTGTTATACAGGAATCTCCTCGCTATGTCCAGCTTGCCAGGTTAAACCACTGAATTTGCGGACGTTTACTGGAAGGACAAATTCATCCTGGTAGGGGGGGCTTCGGTGCAAGCAGGGGCAAGGTTTTTGCGGAAGAATTTGCGGAAGAAAAAGTTGCCAGATATTCCCAGAGAGCTTGACAATGGAAAGGGGAATCGATGCGCAAAATCATAAGAGCCAAGAGGACACGGCACAATTGAGGCAGGACATCGCTTCCAACTCCCATGACGGGCGCAAGTGCGCTGTCTTCGTCTTTGCGGCCCTCCTCCTTTTGACGGGCGGAAACGCCTATGCGCAGGGCAGCGTGGCGACGGACCGGGCGGCGCTTGTGGCGCTCTACAACGCGACTGACGGTGCGAACTGGAAGACAAACACAAACTGGTTGAGCGAGGAGTCGCTTTCGGAGTGGCACGGCGTTAACACGGATGAGAACGGCCGTGTCACGGCACTGGTTCTCGAGTCCAATGAGTTGAGCGGGGAGATCCCGGCGGAGTTGGGGGACTTGACCAACCTCGAGAAGCTGGATCTCTGCGACAATGGGTTGAGCGGGACGATTCCGGCTGAACTGGGGGACTTGACCCACCTCCAGGGGTTGGAGCTCTACGACAATGAGTTGAGCGGTGAGATCCCGGCCGAGCTGGGGAAGCTGACCCGACTCGAGACCCTGTATCTCTGGAGCAATGGGTTGAGCGGGACGATTCCGGCTGAACTGGGGGACTTGACCCACCTCCGGCACCTGTATCTCTACGACAATGAGTTGAGCGGTGAGATTCCGGTCGAGCTGGGGAAGCTGACCAGCCTCCAGCAACTGTCTCTCGCCGAGAATACGTTGAGCGGTGAGATCCCGGCCGAGCTGAGGAAGCTGACCCACCTCCAGGATCTGGATCTCTGGGGCAATGGGTTGAGCGGGACGATCCCGGTCGAACTGGGGGACTTGACCCACCTCCAGGGGTTGGAGCTCTACGACAATGAGTTGAGCGGGACGATCCCGGTCGAGATGGGAAATCTGACCCGACTCCAGGTCCTGTCTCTCTCCCGGAATGAGTTGAGCGGGACGATCCCGGTCGAGATGGGAAATCTGACCCGACTCCGGTACCTGTATCTCTCCCAGAATACGTTGAGCGGGCCCCTCCCGCTAACCCTGTCGGCGCTGTCACAACTCTCGGAGTTGGATATACGGTCGACCAATTTGTGTGCGCCGGCGGATACTGCATTTCAGGCGTGGCTGGCGACGATCACTTTTCGGGGGGCCGTCTGCGCCGCCCCACAGCCACCTGGCGGCCCCAGCGGCGGGGGTGGTGGTGGCGGTGGCACCAGCGGGGGTGGTGGTGGCGGTGGCACCAGCGGGGGTGGTGGCGGTGGAGGGGGCGGAGGTGGCGGTGGCCCGCGACTGACGGCGCCGGGATCTCCCCGGAACCTGACGGCGGCGGGCGGGAACGGTGAGGCCGTGCTGACCTGGGAGGCGCCCGAAGACGACGGCGGTTCCGCGATCACGGATTACCAGTACGGGATTAACGGGAGGGGATGGACTTCCATCGGTTCTACCGACACCACCCATACGGTCACCGGTCTCGTCAACGGTACGGTCTACGTTTTCCAGGTGCGGGCGGTGAACCGGATCGGCCGGAGCCCGGGTTCGGACCCGGCCGAGGCGACACCACGGGCGGCGGTGGCTCTGGACTTCGCGCATTTCGCCAATGGGACCGGCATCACCTCCGAGATCGTGCTCGTGAGCGTGGCCCCCTATCCGATCCAGCCCGCCCTCTACTTTTACGATCCGGAGGGCCATCTCATCGACCCGGAATCGCTGGTGGACCTCAGGGACGATCTGGAGATCGCGGAGGACGGCAGCCTGACCGTTCGAACGGAGATGGAGCCCCTGGGCGAACTCACGATTTCGACCCACGGACGAGGGGAACCGGTGTCGGGATCGGTGAAGGTGGTCTCGGACGGTCCCATGGGCGGGATGCTGCGCTATAGCGTCCCAGATGTAGGGGTGACCGGAGTGGGGGCCAGCCCCCCCGTCCGGGATGCCCTCTTCCCGGTGCGCCGCCAGGCGGGAGGCATCCGCACGGCGGCGGCGCTGCACAACCTGGAAGAGGAACCGATGGGGGTGCGTTGCCGATTGATGCGCGGGGGCGTCGCGCTCGAAGAGGCGGAGATCCCTCTGGAGGCCAACGGCCAGACCTCCGGGTTCATCGAAGAGGTGTTCACCGCGACCGATACATCGGACTTTGTGGGGTCGGTGCGATGCGCCGCGCCCGGCCGCAGGCGGTTCAGCGCCGTGGCCCTGGAAATGGATCCCGGCACCCGCACCTTCACCACGCTGCCGGTGGTGGAGGTGAACCGGGGACGGCCCGAGGCGACCACTCTGGACTTTGCGCATTTCGTCAACGGGACCTGGATCACCGATCTGGTGTTCGTGAACCTGGAGACGCGGCCGAGCGGTCCTCCCCTCACCCCGTTTCATACGGTGATCCCTCCGACCCGTCCCGTTATTTATTTCTACGACACCGCGGGCAATCCGATTGCCGCCGAATCGGTGGTGGACATCACGGACAATCTGGAGGTCACCGAGGACGGCGCGCTGACGGTCCGCACCGAGATGGAGCCGCTGGGAGTGCTCACGATCTCGACTCATGGGCGGGGGGAACTGCTGTCGGGATCGGTGAAGGTGGTTTCGGACGGTCCCATCGGCGGGATGCTCCGCCTTGGCCATCCCGACTTCGGGGTGGCCGGGGTGGGGGCCAGCCTCCCCCTCAGCGACGCCCTCTTCCCGGTGCGCCGCCAGGAGGGAGGAATCACGACGGGGGTCGCGCTCCACAACCTGGAATCGAGTCCGGGGCTGGTGCGGTGCGAATTGAGGAAAGAGGGCGTGTTGCGCGACGCCGCCAGCATCCCTCTTGCGGCCAACGGGCAGACGGCCTGGTTCATCGACCAGGCGTTCCTCGCCGCCGATACGTCCGACTTCTCGGGGTCGGTGCGCTGCGCCGCGACAGGGGAGGGGCTGTTTACGGCCGTAGCCCTGGAAATGGACCCCGGCAACCACATCTTCACCACCCTGCCGGTGGTTCCGGTGATCCAGTGATTTTCAGGCGATAGAGTGAGTGCGTCTCACTGAGGCGTGGATTGCGGCGCAGATTTTGTGAAGCCCTCGAACAAGCCTTCAACCTTGGATATACGGTCGCCGAGGGTGCTTTCTAGCAGCCTGTCGGACTTTCGGGACCTGAACTGGACGTCGAGTGTGGGGAAAAAAGGAGCATGAGCGAACGATTCCGAGCTGTGGATCGAGACGCAGGGTACTTGTTGCCACCGTCGGTGCAGGATTGGCTTCCGGAACAGCATTTGGCGCGGTTTGTGGTGGAGGTGGCGTCGAAGCTGGACCTGCATGAGTTGGAGATGCCGTACGCGGGGAGAGGAACGAAGGCCTACCATCCCGAGATGCTGTTGCTGTTTTACGGATACGCGACGGGAGTGTTTGCGAGCCGGAAGCTGGAGGAGGCGACCTACGATTCGCTGGCGTTCCGGTATATCGCGGCGAACACGCATCCGGATCACGACACGATCGCCACGTTCCGGAAACGGTTTCTGAGACAGTTGAAGCCGTTGTTCGTGCAGATATTGTTGTTGGCGCGAACGATGGGGTTTCTGAATCTGGGGAAGATCAGCCTGGATGGAAGCAAGGTGCAGGCGAATGCGTCGAAGCACAGCGCGTTGAGTTGGGGTCATGCGACCGAACTGGAACAGCAACTGAAGGCGGAAGTGGCGCGGTTGATGGCGATGGCGGCGGCGGCCGACGCGGACGTGCCCGAGGGGATGGACATCCCGGAGGAACTGAAGCGGCGGGAAGACCGCCTGAAGGCGATTGCCGAGGCGAAGGCGAAGCTGGAAGCGCGGGCCGAGGAACGTCATGCCGCCGAGCAGGCCGAATACGAGGCCAAGATGGCCAAACCCGAGGCCCGGGCCAAAGAGACGGGGAAACGGCCTGGAGGGAAGCCACCGAAACCGCCCGAAGCGGGCGTGCGCCCCAACGACCAGATCAATCTGACCGACGAGGAATCGCGCATCATGCCCGCCGGTGGGAAGAGTTTCCAGCAAGCCTACAACGTGCAGGCGGGCGTGGATACCGGGACCATGCTGGTGGTCACCGAAACCGTCACCACTCACGCCAACGACAAACAAGAAGTGGATCTGGCGCTGAAGGCTCTGGAAGAACTGGCCGAACCGCTCGGACAAGCCGACGCGCTGCTGGCCGACAACGGCTATTACAGCGAAGCCAACGTGAAGGCCTGCGAGGCTGCCGGCGTGACGCCCTATATTGCCATGGGACGGGAGCGCCATCACCCGCCGGTCGAACAGCGTTGGACCCCTCCTCCGCCTTTGGCTCCGGACGCCGGTCCGGTCGAGGCGATGGCGCATCGCTTAGCGACGCTGGAAGGCCGGGCCATCTACGCCGAACGGAAGTCGACGGTCGAGCCGGTGTTCGGAATCATCGAATCGGTGCTGGGATTTCGACAGTTTCACCTCCGAGGACTCGACGACGTCTCCGGAGATATGGACGCTGGTCAGCATGGCCTGGAATCTGAAGCGGCTCTTCAATCTCTCCCGGCAGCACTCATCGCCGACCGTCGATCCGGGTTCCAGATCCCGTCCCCGGTCGAGAAAACACCGCTCCGGTCCCTGCGCAGGCCCGGAAATGTCGAATCACAGCCTTTCTTGGCGCTTTTTCACCGAATCGCCCTGCAAAGGTTCAATCGTCGATTCGTCGACCCTCAATGGGTGCTTTCAAGTCCGACAGGCTGCTAGAGAGATTCAGCCGGGAAACAGACAAGGCGGTTGAGAACCTCCGCACTCTGCGGCAGACATTGGACGGGGAAGAAGCCGCGTCAAAAAGCAGGAGCGAGCAGATCAGAGACTCACACCGTATCCCGTTGCAGATGCACGGGTGGTTCTTGCCTGTCGCGCTGACGGCGCTGTTCTTTGGGCTCCTTGGCAGTTTTGCGCGGGCGTGGGGCGAGTGGCTAGTGGACGTTATTTACGGGTGATTCTCAGCCGAAGGCGGGCTGACTGTGGTGTTCATTCCAGATCCGGTCCGCACGGCCATGATCCGATGTATTTCCACCACGTTTGCGTTAAGATTTCGGGCTGTAGGGGGGGGCTTCGGTGCAAGCAGGGGCAAGGTTTTTGCGGAAGAATTTGCGGAAGAAAAAGTTGCCAGATATTCCCAGAGAGCTTGACAATGGAAAGGGGAATCGATGCGCAAAATCATAAGAGCCAAGAGGACACGGCACAATTGAGGCAGGACATCGCTTCCAACTCCCATGACGGGCGCAAGTGCGCTGTCTTCGTCTTTGCGGCCCTCCTCCTTTTGACGGGCGGAAACGCCTATGCGCAGGGCAGCGTGGCGACGGACCGGGCGGCGCTTGTGGCGCTCTACAACGCGACTGACGGTGCGAACTGGAAGACAAACACAAACTGGTTGAGCGAGGAGTCGCTTTCGGAGTGGCACGGCGTTAACACGGATGAGAACGGCCGTGTCACGGCACTGGTTCTCGAGTCCAATGAGTTGAGCGGGGAGATCCCGGCGGAGTTGGGGGACTTGACCAACCTCGAGAAGCTGGATCTCTGCGACAATGGGTTGAGCGGGACGATTCCGGCTGAACTGGGCGACTTGACCAACCTCGAGAAGCTGGAGCTCTACGACAATGCGTTGAGCGGGGAGATCCCGGCCGAGCTGGGGAATCTGACCAACATCGAGATCCTGTATCTCTACGCCAATGGGTTGAGCGGGACGATTCCGGCTGAACTGGGCGACTTGACCAACCTCCGGCACCTGTATTTCTACGCCAATAAGTTGAGCGGGGAGATCCCGGCCGAGCTGGGGAATCTGACCAACATCGAGATCCTGACTCTCTCCCAGAATACGTTGAGCGGGGAGATCCCGGCCGAGCTGGGGAAGCTGACCAACCTCCAGGAGCTGTATCTCTGGGGCAATACGTTGAGTGGGACGATCCCGGCCGAGCTGGGGAATATGGCCAGCCTCCAGGTCCTGTCTCTCTCCCAGAATATGTTGAGCGGGACGATTCCGGTCGAGCTGGGGAAGCTGACCCGCCTCCAGCAGCTGACTCTCCAACAGAACACGTTGAGCGGGACGATCCCGGTCGAGCTGGGGAAGCTGACCCGCCTCCAGGCCCTGTCTCTCTCCCAGAATATGTTGAGCGGGACGATTCCGGCCGAGCTGGGGAATCTGACCCGCCTCCTGCAGCTGACTCTCGACCAGAATACGTTGAGTGGGACGATCCCGGTCGAGCTGGGGAAGCTGACCCGCCTCCGGTATCTGTATCTCGACCAGAACACGTTGAGCGGGACGATTCCGGCTGAGCTGGGGAAGCTGACCGACTTCCTGGTCCTGATTCTCGACCAGAATACGTTGAGCGGGACAATTCCGGCCGAGCTGGGGAAGCTGACCAACCTCCAGGGGCTGTCTCTCTCCCAGAATACGTTGAGCGGGACAATTCCGGCCGAGCTGGGGAATCTGACCCGCCTCCGGCATCTGTATCTCGACCAGAACACGTTGAGCGGGCCCCTCCCGCTAACCCTGTCGGCGCTGTCACAACTCTCGGTGTTGGATATACGGTCGACCGCTGTGTGTGCGCCAGCGGATACTGCATTTCAGGCGTGGCTGGCGACGATCACTTTTCGGGGGGCCGTCTGCGCCGCCCCACAGCCACCTGGCGGCCCCAGCGGCGGGGGGGGGGGTGGCGGTGGCACCAGCGGGGGTGGTGGTGGTGGTGGTGGTGGTGGTGGTGGTGGTGGTGGTGGTGGCGGCGGTGGCACCAGCGGCGGGGGTGGTGGCGGTGGAGGGGGCGGAGGTGGCGGTGGCCCGCGACTGACGGCGCCGGGATCTCCCCGGAACCTGACGGCGGCGGGCGGGAACGGTGAGGCCGTGCTGACCTGGGAGGCGCCCGAAGACGACGGCGGTTCCGCGATCACGGATTACCAGTACGGGATTAACGGGAGGGGATGGACTTCCATCGGTTCTACCGACACCACCCATACGGTCACCGGTCTCGTCAACGGTACGGTCTACGTTTTCCAGGTGCGGGCGGTGAACCGGATCGGCCGGAGCCCGGGTTCGGACCCGGCCGAGGCGACACCACGGGCGGCGGTGGCTCTGGACTTCGCGCATTTCGCCAATGGGACCGGCATCACCTCCGAGATCGTGCTCGTGAGCGTGGCCCCCTATCCGATCCAGCCCGCCCTCTACTTTTACGATCCGGAGGGCCATCTCATCGACCCGGAATCGCTGGTGGACCTCAGGGACGATCTGGAGATCGCGGAGGACGGCAGCCTGACCGTTCGAACGGAGATGGAGCCCCTGGGCGAACTCACGATTTCGACCCACGGACGAGGGGAACCGGTGTCGGGATCGGTGAAGGTGGTCTCGGACGGTCCCATGGGCGGGATGCTGCGCTATAGCGTCCCAGATGTAGGGGTGACCGGAGTGGGGGCCAGCCCCCCCGTCCGGGATGCCCTCTTCCCGGTGCGCCGCCAGGCGGGAGGCATCCGCACGGCGGCGGCGCTGCACAACCTGGAAGAGGAACCGATGGGGGTGCGTTGCCGATTGATGCGCGGGGGCGTCGCGCTCGAAGAGGCGGAGATCCCTCTGGAGGCCAACGGCCAGACCTCCGGGTTCATCGAAGAGGTGTTCACCGCGACCGATACATCGGACTTTGTGGGGTCGGTGCGATGCGCCGCGCCCGGCCGCAGGCGGTTCAGCGCCGTGGCCCTGGAAATGGATCCCGGCACCCGCACCTTCACCACGCTGCCGGTGGTGGAGGTGAACCGGGGACGGCCCGAGGCGACCACTCTGGACTTTGCGCATTTCGTCAACGGGACCTGGATCACCGATCTGGTGTTCGTGAACCTGGAGACGCGGCCGAGCGGTCCTCCCCTCACCCCGTTTCATACGGTGATCCCTCCGACCCGTCCCGTTATTTATTTCTACGACACCGCGGGCAATCCGATTGCCGCCGAATCGGTGGTGGACATCACGGACAATCTGGAGGTCACCGAGGACGGCGCGCTGACGGTCCGCACCGAGATGGAGCCGCTGGGAGTGCTCACGATCTCGACTCATGGGCGGGGGGAACTGCTGTCGGGATCGGTGAAGGTGGTTTCGGACGGTCCCATCGGCGGGATGCTCCGCCTTGGCCATCCCGACTTCGGGGTGGCCGGGGTGGGGGCCAGCCTCCCCCTCAGCGACGCCCTCTTCCCGGTGCGCCGCCAGGAGGGAGGAATCACGACGGGGGTCGCGCTCCACAACCTGGAATCGAGTCCGGGGCTGGTGCGGTGCGAATTGAGGAAAGAGGGCGTGTTGCGCGACGCCGCCAGCATCCCTCTTGCGGCCAACGGGCAGACGGCCTGGTTCATCGACCAGGCGTTCCTCGCCGCCGATACGTCCGACTTCTCGGGGTCGGTGCGCTGCGCCGCGACAGGGGAGGGGCTGTTTACGGCCGTAGCCCTGGAAATGGACCCCGGCAACCACATCTTCACCACCCTGCCGGTGGTTCCGGTGATCCAGTGATTTTCAGGCGATAGAGTGAGTGCGTCTCACTGAGGCGTGGATTGCGGCGCAGATTTTGTGAAGCCCTCGAACAAGCCTTCAACCTTGGATATACGGTCGCCGAGGGTGCTTTCTAGCAGCCTGTCGGACTTTCGGGACCTGAACTGGACGTCGAGTGTGGGGAAAAAAGGAGCATGAGCGAACGATTCCGAGCTGTGGATCGAGACGCAGGGTACTTGTTGCCACCGTCGGTGCAGGATTGGCTTCCGGAACAGCATTTGGCGCGGTTTGTGGTGGAGGTGGCGTCGAAGCTGGACCTGCATGAGTTGGAGATGCCGTACGCGGGGAGAGTGATTTCGATAACGTAAAAGGGACCCACCAAACGGGGCTCTGATCGAGGAAAAGGGACCCACCCCTGATAGCCTCCCCGGAAGCGTGAACTGGATGAACAGGCACGCGAGTGGGAGGCGAGGATTGATAGGGATGGACCAGTACGAGTTGATCAGAACCGCAGATCGGGTTTACAAGAAAAGCATTCGACAGATCGCCCGGGAGACCGGGCACACGCGACGGACGGTCCGGAAAGTATTGGCCGGACAGGAGCCCAGGTATCGGCGGGAGAAGGAGCCCGCCTGTCCGGTGATGGACCCGGTGGCCGGGATCGTAGAAGCGTGGCTCCAGGCGGACCGGGACCGGCCCGTCAAGCAACGCCACACCGCGCACCGGGTGTGGCAACGTCTGGTGGAGGAGCATGAATTTACCGGAGCCGAGCCGACGGTACGCCGCTGGGTTCGGGAACGGAAGACACGGTTGGGCTGGAACCAGACCGGCGCTGTGGTGCCGCTGGACCCGGAACACGCCCGTGAAGCCGAGGTGGACTGGGGTACGGCCTGGGTCCGGATGAACGGTGAAGACCGTCAGGTCAAGTTGTTCTGCATGAGATCCCGGTACTCGGGCAAGGCCTTTGTGCGGGCCTATCCGTGGGAACGGCAGGAGATGTTCCTGGACGGTCACATCCGTGGGTTCGACTGGTACGGCGGGGTATTCCCGACATTGGTCTTCGATAACCTGAAAACCGCCGTGAAACAGGTTCTGCGCGGGAAGGGCCGGGTGGAACAGACGCGGTTCACCGCGTTTCGGGCGCACTACACGTTTGAAGCACGGTTCTGCAATCCGGCGCGGGGCCAGGAGAAAGGCGGTGTCGAGGGCCTGGTCGGCTTTGCACGCCGGAACTTCCTGGTGCCGGTGCCCGAGGTGGCCGACTTCGACGAGTTGAACGCGCAGTTGCTGGAACGTTGCGGCGCCGACGACCTTAGGCGGATCCGCGGCCGGTCCGACGATCGCACGATCGGGGAGCGGCACGCGGTGGAGCAAGAACGCCTCTTGGCACTGCCCGGCACGCGGTTCGAGAACACGAAGGTGGTGGGAGTCCGGATCAGCCCGTATCAGACCGCCCAGGTGGATTCGAACCGGTATTCGGTGCCGACCGCCTATGTGGGACGCCGGCTCTGGGCCCATATCGGCTGTGACCGGGTGAGCTTTTACGCGGACCAGAAGAAGGTGGCCGAACATGACCGCGCCTTCGGTCATAGCGACTGGCGGATCGATCCGTTGCACTACCTGGAGTTGATCCGGCGGAAGGTGGCCTCGTTTGAGAGTGCCCGGCCGATCCGGCAGTGGCGGCCCCAGTGGCCGGCGCATTACGAAACCGCGCTGGAGCGGTTGCGGGATCGGCATGGGTACAGCCGGGGCACCCGGGAGTTCATCGGCATCCTGCAACTCCACCAGGACTGGGATCTGGATCGGGTGTCATCGGCCATCCAGGGCGCACTCGATGCCCACTGTATCGAGTTGGACGCGGTGCGGCACATTCTGATGCGGGAGGACACGCCGACTCGATCCCATGCGCCGCTCGAGTCCGGGTTGATGCCCGGTATCACCGACCTGACGATCGCTGGGGCCGATCTGGATCAATACGACCGTCTCCTGACTGGGGGTGTGCGATGACTCCGGGTCAGGAGATCGTTCTCGACGACGCACTGCGGCAACTCCGGCTCCCGGCCATGGTGCGGGAGTGGCGGGAACACGCCCGGCAGGCCAAAGAAGCCGGCGAGGGTTACGTCGGCTTTCTATTGGCTCTGGCCAGCCGCGAGCTGGAACAGCGGCAAGCCAATCAGGTCCAGCGTCGACTGCGGGAGGCCCGGTTCCCACTGCTCAAGACCCTGGAGACCACGGACCTGAAGAAGTGGCCGGTGCTCGATGCGGTCCAGGTTCGCGACTATGCCGAGTGCGGCTACATTACCCGGCACGAGAACGTCGTCCTGTTGGGCAAGCACGGAACCGGTAAAACCCATGCCGCCACGGCGCTGGGCGTGGAAGCCTGCCGGAGGGGCTACCGCGTCGGGTTCACCACGGCCGCCGGACTGGTCAACACCTTGATCGAGTCGCGCGAGGAACGGCAACTGAACCGGCGCCTGGCCAAGCTGGCCCGCTTCGAGCTGCTCATCGTGGACGAAGTCGGCTATATCCCGTTCTCGGCCGAGGGGGCGCAGTTGCTGTTTCAGGTCTTCTCGGACCGCTACGAAAAGGGTTCGCTGATCGTCACATCGAACCTGCCGTTTGCACAGTGGACCCGCGTCTTCGGTGACGCCGCACTGACCGCAGCCCTGCTGGACCGGCTGACCCATCACTGCGCCATTCACCAGTTCGATTGGGAAAGTATCCGGTTTACCGACAGTCTCGGCGCCGCCAGCAAACGGAAGAACAAACCCCGGTCCGCCGGAGGATCCGCGTGAAAACCGCGGGCGCGGCCGGCTGTGGACAGTGCCGCCCCCATGGAAACCCGCTGCAAAGCCAGCGCGTTCCCACAGGGGCTTGGAAGCCTTCGGCTCCCACACTTCCCGCAGCCTCGACGGCGGAATCACTTACAAACCATTAACCAGGGGGTGGGTCCCTTTTACTCGATCGGGGTGGGTCCTTTTTACGTTGTCAAAGCGACATCGATCCGGGCGCTTTGGGAGTCGATCTTGGCTTCAATGGCAGCAATGACGTTGTGGCCGCTCAGATACCGAATCTCCTCAATGGCGGCATGGACCACCTGGGGGTCCGGTTCGGGGCTGCTCAGAGCTTGATAGAGCGCATCGGTAATAGGTTCAGTCGGGATTGCCATCAGCATTCTCCTTGTTGGGGGCCAAGTCGAACAGTTCCCGGTCCCGATCCCGTTCTAAGAAACCATCGGGACCTTGCATGAGGCGATCTCGCTTGCCGGGATCGCCGCCGGTGACGTGCTCCAGATAGCTCCCCATGAGGATCAGGCGGCGGGTGCGGCGCTTGCGCTGGGCGGCGGTAATGCGGGATTGGGCGCGCCGGATCTGGCGTTTGAGGGTTTCTTTCCTGGTCCGCTGAGCTTCCAGGAGTTCTTTTTTCCGCTCCTTGAGTTCCTGGTGCAGGGCCTCTTGGCGTTCCCGCAGTTGGTTGAGTTCTTCTTGTGGTTTCATCGCTTCAGATAATGGTAGCATCGTTTAGGAAGATGGATCAATTTTGCTCGTCTACGATGCGTTGTTAAAAACCCCGAACGAAAGAGAAGGCGCACTATAGGTGTTTCTCTGCGAGAAACGCTGTGCGGCCCTCTTTCATCGGGCAGTAAGAAAAGATGGCGGTTTTTCACCTGAAAGTGAGTGTCGGAAGTCGCAACGGCGGGCAGTCCGCCGTTGCCAAGGCCGATTACATTGAGCGCGAAGGGCGCTACGAGAAGGACCGGGAAGAACTGGAGCACCGCGAGAGCGACCACATGCCGGAGTGGGGCGAGGAAGACCCGCGCTCTTATTGGGAGGCGGCGGACGAGCACGAACGGGCGAACGGCTCCCTATTCCGTGAGATCACGTTCGTGCTGCCTAAGGAGTTGAACGAGGGGCAGCGGCGGGAACTGGCCTCCGGGTTCGCGGCGGGGGTGACCGAAGGGGAGCGGCTGCCTTATACGCTGGCCATCCATCGGGGTGGCCCGGACGGGGAGAATCCCCATGCGCACCTGATGATCTCGGAGCGGGCCAATGACGAGATCGAGCGCAGCCGGGAGCAGTGGTTCCGGCGCTACAACGCGAAGGCCCCGGAGACACGGTGATTTTGTCCTTTCAGTGAACTACGGCGAATTCAGTAGTTTAACCGGGAAAGCTGGACACAGCGATGAGATTCCTGTATAACACGCTGAATGGAGTGGACGGAATTAACCAGCCCAGAACTGTCGGAGACCGAGGTCCGGCCAGTGGAGCGAAGCGAGGAAGCGCAGTATCGGGAGCAGATGAGGCGTCATCATTATCTGGGCGCGCTGGCGAAGATCGGGGAGACGGTCTGGTACGTGGCGACATGGCGCGGGCAGTGGGTGGCGCAACTGAGCCTGTCGGCGGCGGCGCTGAAGTGCGGGGTTCGGGATCGATGGATCGGCTGGGACTTCCGCTCGCAGTATGGGCGGCTGAAACTGATCGCCAACAACAGCCGCTTTTTGATTCTGCCGGGCTGGAATCGGCCGAATGTGGGGTCGCGAGTATTGTCCCGGCTCGAGCGGCGGGCCGCCCCGGATTGGCGCCAACGGTTCGGTCATGGGTTGCTGCTGCTGGAAACGTTTGTCGATCCCCGGCGCTTCCATGGCGGCGTGTATCGCGCGTCGAACTGGTTGGAACTGGGACGGACGCGGGGATACCGGCGCACCCGGGACGGCTACAGCGCCGAAGCCGATGCCCCGAAACTTGTCTTTGTGCGTCCCCTGCGCCGTGATGCGCGCAGGCAACTGACCCACCCTGGCCGGGAACATCTTCAACTCACAGGAGCCCCCAAGATCATGCTCAATGCCGCCGAGATGCGACAACTCCCCGAGTGTTTCAGGACCATTCCCGATCCGCGCCGCTCTCAGGGACGGCGCCATCCCTTGTCGGTCGTGCGGGGCATCGCGGCGGGCGCGACGCTGTGCGGCATGCACGGCTATAAAGCCATCTCGGATTGGGCCGATGCCCTGGGGCAGAAAGCCCGCGAACGTTTTGGCTGCCGGCCCGAGAACGGCCGCTATGTGGTTCCCAGCGAGTTTGTGATTCGGGATTGCCCGATACGGATTGAACCGGGGGCGCTGGACCGGGCGCTCAATGCGTGGAATCGGGCCTGGGGCGCCCCGGACGATGCGCTGGCCATGGATGGCAAGACGATGAAGAACGCCCTCGACTCGGACGGGCGTCAGACCCACATCATGAGCGTGGTCGGGCATCGGTCGAAACGCTGCTACACCCAAAAAAGTGGGCGCCCTGCCGGTAGCCGGCGGCGAGGAGCACAAGCGCACGAACGAAATCGGCATGGCCGTTCCCTTGCTTGAAACCTGCGACATCGCCGGCAAGGACATCACCGGCGACGCCCTGCTGACCCAACGCGCGATCGCGCGTTATTCGGTTGAGCGGGGAGCGAATCGATCACCGCAGCCTGGCCGAGCGGCGGGACGAGGCGGAGCGGGCCGGAGACCTGGAGCAGGCGGCGGAGTTGAGCCGCAAGCCCAATGTCCACCTCGGCCCGCAGGCGTATCGGGCCGGAGACCTGGAGCGTCGGGGCGAGGCAGAGCGAAGCGGGGTTTTGGCGCGGGCCGAGCGGGTGGAGAAGGACAATCAGGCGCTTCGGCAGGAGCGGGACGGCCTCATCGAGCGGATCAAGGAGAGGATCGCGGGGATCTATCGGGAGCTTCAGGCGCTCCCGGAGAAGATCCGGGCGGCGGGAGAGCGGGTCAAGGCGTGGGAGAAGGAGCGGGACCGGGAGTGGGTCCATGGGGGAGGGTACGAGAGGGCCAGGGCCGAGAGGACCGCCGAGTTCACAAAGAAATACTCCCACGCGGCGGGGCCGCAAATCAGCAATACGCCCCGCTCGCCTCAGCCCACACGCGGACACGAGCGCGACGTGGGGCCGAGCCGGTAATGGCAGGCATCCACCAAACGCTCAGAGAAGCGCGGAGCCTCTATGCGGAAGCGCTCAAGCTGCAAGAAGCGGTGCTTGCCAGCCACCGGGACCTGAAGGGCTGCGTGGCGCAGATCCAGACGTGGCACGAGTCGTTGGAGGCGTTGGCGGCGCGGGTCGAGACATTGACGGTGCGGTTCAAGAATCTAGGGAGTGGCTTTCTAGCCTTGGTGTTCATGCTCTGCATCCTGGCCGGGTTAGCGGGCGGTTTTCTCGCGCTGATGATATTCCGGCTCGCTGGTGGATGAGACAAAAGTGATTCAAGAAAAGAAAGACGAAGACGGCGAGAAATACCTGACGGTGGACACCGAGGATGACTGGCACGAAGCCCTGCGGCGCGGGCGGTGGATTGAAACGCCGCTGCAGCTTGCGGAGCAGATCGGAGTGCCTATGAACGAGGATGTGGGCACTCTTGCCGACATCCTCGCGGCGGGTGCGGGGTGGTGGAGCTGGCCCCCATTCCTCTCGCTTTTGGGGAAGTTCGGAACCGACTACGCCCGCCGGGTCAGCGATGATCTCATCGAGCAGATCAAGCAGGGGGTTGCGCCCTGGCAGAAGCCCTGGAAGCCGGGCGAGCGGGTCGCGCCGGAGAACTTCTCGACCGGCAAGCGATACATCGCCGGCAACAGCGTCTACCTAATGAGCCGGTGCATCCAGCAAGGGTTTGGCGACACCCGCTGAGGCACTTATCGACAGATTGAAGCCGCCGACGGTCACGTCCGCAAAGGCGAGAAAGGGACGCAGGTCTTGTTCTGGACGCAGCAGGAGGCCCGGTCCATGACCCGGCAGTACACGGTGTTCAACATCCAGCAAGCCGATGGGCTTGACCTTCCGTCGCGCTTCTTCCAGCAACCGCCGCCCGAATGGGCGACGCATGGCGATGCGGAGAAGGTGATTGAGGCGAGCGGTGCGACCGTCGAGCACGTCGCCGGAGATCGGGCCTACTATCAAACGGCGCTGCATGAATGCGTCCACTCGACCGGGCACCCGGATCGCATGGACCGGGACACGCTCAAAGACGGGATGGAGCAAGGGTTTGGATCGCCGGAGTACGCCCGCGAAGAATTACGGGCCGAGATTGCCGCCATGATGACGGGGGAGCGCGTCGGTGTGGGGCACGACCCACAGCGCGCGTCCGCTTACGTCGAGAATTGGGTGAAGGTGCTCGAAGAAGACCCGCGAGAGATTCACCGCGCCGCTGCTGAAGCCCAGCGTATGAGCGACTATCTGATCGGTCGGATTCGCGGGTCTCGAAACTGAGTGCATCGGAACCGCACGATAAAGCGGCTTATCGAACTGTGGATGGAAGCATCTGAGAGCTTCGGTTTTCTGGTCTTTCCAGAGAGAGCGTCAGCGCCACCTGTGCGCAGGGTAGCGTGGCGGCGGCCCAGCTCAGACGGGTCACGAGCAAGATCAAACAGAGGTTGGGGGCTGTGTAAACGGTGCCCTCTCGAAAACAAGGCAGCATATCGAATTAAGGGCTTGACAATGGACCCTCGTCGGCGCGGTGATTGGCCAAAACAACGGATGGAGGATGCGTTATGAAAAGGAAATCGATCAATTTGGTCTGCACTGCCCTGGCCCTGCTGCTGAGCGCTGCATCGCCGCCCCCGGCCGAAGCTGCGAATTGCCTGGCCGAAGAAACAGGCCCAGGCTCAGACGCCTACTCCGTGAGCACGAGAACGCAGATATTCGAACTCGCGGAGAACACCCGCCAGCCCGACCTCCAGGGGCACGGAGTGCTCGTCGGGCACATTTCTGTCGTCCACCCGAACGACGTGGCCCTGGATTTCAGATTCGAAGGGTTGACGCCTAGGCCCTGGTTCTACCCCATATTCCGCGATGTGAGGACTAACGTGCCGGCCAGCCGGGAGTACGACCACGAGACGATGCCGACGTTCACCGCGACTGTGCGGGTGGACGCGAAAGTCTGGGACTCGGAAAGGTACTGCACGTACCGCAGAATCCCGATACGCATCGACATCACCGACGTGGATGAGCCTCCGCTCCAGCCCGCCGCGCCCGCCGTCCAGACCGTCGATGCGACTAGCCTGGACGTGTCGTGGTCGCCGCCCCCGCTGGCGGAGGGGAGGGCTCCAAGCCCACACGGCCGGCATCCGGGACGCGGGCCGAGAGGCCCGGACGTGGACAGCTACGACTTGCAGTACCGCGAGGGCACCAGCGGGAACTGGACCACCGGCCCCCAGAACGTGAGCGGCACCAGCGCGATGATCTCGGGCCTGACCGCGAACACCGCCTACCAGGTGCAGGTGCAGGCGACGAACGACGAGGGCACGAGTCCGTGGTCGGCCTCGGGCCGCGCCACCACAATGGAGCCACCAGCGCGGACCTACCCTGACCTGGTAGTGGAGGCGGTGGTGGTGAGCGACGACGCTCCGGATGTTGAGGCGAGCTTTGCCCTGTCGGCCACGGTGCGCAACGCTGGCGACGGCGACGCGGCGGCGACGACCGTGCGCTTCTACCAGTCGACGGACGCCACGATCACGACCTCGGATACCGAGGTGGTCACGGGCGCGGTGGGCGCGCTGTCAGCGGCGGGAACGAGTATGAAGCGGATCGATCTGATGGCGCCTGCGGCGGGCGGGACCTACTACTATGGCGCGTGTGTGGACGTGCTGCCGGATGAATCTGACAAGACGAACAACTGCTCGTCCGCGGCGCGTGTCGTTGTCCCCGGCGGCGGTGGCACCAGCGGGGGTGGTGGTGGTGGTGGTGGCACCAGCGGCGGGGGTGGTGGCGGCGGTGGCACCAGCGGCGGTGGAGGGGGCGGAGGTGGCGGTGGCCCGCGACTGACGGCGCCGGGATCTCCCCGGAACCTGACGGCGGCGGGCGGGAACGGTGAGGCCGTGCTGACCTGGGAGGCGCCCGAAGACGACGGCGGTTCCGCGATCACGGATTACCAGTACGGGATTAACGGGAGGGGATGGACTTCCATCGGTTCTACCGACACCACCCATACGGTCACCGGTCTCGTCAACGGTACGGTCTACGTTTTCCAGGTGCGGGCGGTGAACCGGATCGGCCGGAGCCCGGCTTCGGACCCGGCCGAGGCGACACCACGGGCGGCGGTGGCTCTGGACTTCGCGCATTTCGCCAATGGGACCGGCATCACCTCCGAGATCGTGCTCGTGAGCGTGGCCCCCTATCCGATCCAGCCCGCCCTCTACTTTTACGATCCGGAGGGCCATCTCATCGACCCGGAATCGCTGGTGGACCTCAGGGACGATCTGGAGATCGCGGAGGACGGCAGCCTGACCGTTCGAACGGAGATGGAGCCCCTGGGCGAACTCACGATTTCGACCCACGGACGAGGGGAACCGGTGTCGGGATCGGTGAAGGTGGTCTCGGACGGTCCCATGGGCGGGATGCTGCGCTATAGCGTCCCAGATGTAGGGGTGACCGGAGTGGGGGCCAGCCCCCCCGTCCGGGATGCCCTCTTCCCGGTGCGCCGCCAGGCGGGAGGCATCCGCACGGCGGCGGCGCTGCACAACCTGGAAGAGGAACCGATGGGGGTGCGTTGCCGATTGATGCGCGGGGGCGTCGCGCTCGAAGAGGCGGAGATCCCTCTGGAGGCCAACGGCCAGACCTCCGGGTTCATCGAAGAGGTGTTCACCGCGACCGATACATCGGACTTTGTGGGGTCGGTGCGATGCGCCGCGCCCGGCCGCAGGCGGTTCAGCGCCGTGGCCCTGGAAATGGATCCCGGCACCCGCACCTTCACCACGCTGCCGGTGGTGGAGGTGAACCGGGGACGGCCCGAGGCGACCACTCTGGACTTTGCGCATTTCGTCAACGGGACCTGGATCACCGATCTGGTGTTCGTGAACCTGGAGACGCGGCCGAGCGGTCCTCCCCTCACCCCGTTTCATACGGTGATCCCTCCGACCCGTCCCGTTATTTATTTCTACGACACCGCGGGCAATCCGATTGCCGCCGAATCGGTGGTGGACATCACGGACAATCTGGAGGTCACCGAGGACGGCGCGCTGACGGTCCGCACCGAGATGGAGCCGCTGGGAGTGCTCACGATCTCGACTCATGGGCGGGGGGAACTGCTGTCGGGATCGGTGAAGGTGGTTTCGGACGGTCCCATCGGCGGGATGCTCCGCCTTGGCCATCCCGACTTCGGGGTGGCCGGGGTGGGGGCCAGCCTCCCCCTCAGCGACGCCCTCTTCCCGGTGCGCCGCCAGGAGGGAGGAATCACGACGGGGGTCGCGCTCCACAACCTGGAATCGAGTCCGGGGCTGGTGCGGTGCGAATTGAGGAAAGAGGGCGTGTTGCGCGACGCCGCCAGCATCCCTCTTGCGGCCAACGGGCAGACGGCCTGGTTCATCGACCAGGCGTTCCTCGCCGCCGATACGTCCGACTTCTCGGGGTCGGTGCGCTGCGCCGCGACAGGGGAGGGGCTGTTTACGGCCGTAGCCCTGGAAATGGACCCCGGCAACCACATCTTCACCACCCTGCCGGTGGTTCCGGTGATCCAGTGATTTTCAGGCGATAGAGTGAGTGCGTCTCACTGAGGCGTGGATTGCGGCGCAGATTTTGTGAAGCCCTCGAACAAGCCTTCAACCTTGGATATACGGTCGCCGAGGGTGCTTTCTAGCAGCCTGTCGGACTTTCGGGACCTGAACTGGACGTCGAGTGTGGGGAAAAAAGGAGCATGAGCGAACGATTCCGAGCTGTGGATCGAGACGCAGGGTACTTGTTGCCACCGTCGGTGCAGGATTGGCTTCCGGAACAGCATTTGGCGCGGTTTGTGGTGGAGGTGGCGTCGAAGCTGGACCTGCATGAGTTGGAGATGCCGTACGCGGGGAGAGGAACGAAGGCCTACCATCCCGAGATGCTGTTGCTGTTTTACGGATACGCGACGGGAGTGTTTGCGAGCCGGAAGCTGGAGGAGGCGACCTACGATTCGCTGGCGTTCCGGTATATCGCGGCGAACACGCATCCGGATCACGACACGATCGCCACGTTCCGGAAACGGTTTCTGAGACAGTTGAAGCCGTTGTTCGTGCAGATATTGTTGTTGGCGCGAACGATGGGGTTTCTGAATCTGGGGAAGATCAGCCTGGATGGAAGCAAGGTGCAGGCGAATGCGTCGAAGCACAGCGCGTTGAGTTGGGGTCATGCGACCGAACTGGAACAGCAACTGAAGGCGGAAGTGGCGCGGTTGATGGCGATGGCGGCGGCGGCCGACGCGGACGTGCCCGAGGGGATGGACATCCCGGAGGAACTGAAGCGGCGGGAAGACCGCCTGAAGGCGATTGCCGAGGCGAAGGCGAAGCTGGAAGCGCGGGCCGAGGAACGCCATGCCGCCGAGCAGGCCGAATACGAGGCCAAGATGGCCAAACCCGAGGCCCGGGCCAAAGAGACGGGGAAACGGCCGGGAGGGAAGCCACCGAAAGCTCCCGAGCCGGGCGTGCGCCCCAACGACCAGATCAATCTGACCGACGAGGAATCGCGCATCATGCCCGCCGGTGGGAAGAGTTTCCAGCAAGCCTACAACGTGCAGGCGGGCGTGGATACCGGGACCATGCTGGTGGTCACCGAAACCGTCACCACTCACGCCAACGACAAACAAGAAGTGGAGCTGGCGCTGAAGGCTCTGGAAGAACTGGCCGAACCGCTCGGACAAGCCGACGCGCTGCTGGCCGACAACGGCTATTACAGCGAAGCCAACGTGAAGGCCTGCGAGGCTGCCGGCGTGACGCCCTATATTGCCATGGGACGGGAGCGCCATCACCCGCCGGTCGAACAGCGTTGGACCCCTCCTCCGCCTTTGGCTCCGGACGCCGGTCCGGTCGAGGCGATGGCGCATCGCTTAGCGACGCTGGAAGGCCGGGCCATCTACGCCGAACGGAAGTCGACGGTCGAGCCGGTGTTCGGAATCATCGAATCGGTGCTGGGATTTCGACAGTTTCACCTCAGAGGACTCGACGACGTCTCCGGAGATATGGACGCTGGTCAGCATGGCCTGGAATCTGAAGCGGCTCTTCAATCTCTCCCGGCAGCACTCATCGCCGACCGTCGATCCGGGTTCCAGATCCCGTCCCCGGTCGAGAAAACACCGCTCCGGTCCCTGCGCAGGCCCGGAAATGTCGAATCACAGCCTTTCTTGGCGCTTTTTCACCGAATCGCCCTGCAAAGGTTCAATCGTCGATTCGTCGACCCTCAATGGGTGCTTTCAAGTCCGACAGGCTGCTAGGAGCCTGCGCCGTAGGTCGATTTGCGACTTGGCGAATTTCGCGAGATGCCGATTGATCGGCATCGGTGGCCGGAGAAAGGGCGTTTTGGACGACGACGGGCCGCTGGGTGCGCCGCGGGTGCTTGAATCGGCCCTCGTTCGGCCTGATTTGCGGGCGGTATCCCGGTCATCAGGCTGCCTGAAGCCCCTGCATCCGCTTGACGTTCAATGCCAGACACACCAGATCCCACTCGCCCCTCACCTTGTTCAGGCCGCGCAGGCTGAATCGGCGGAAACCGAGCACCTCCTTGATCCACCCGTTGGGCGCCTCCGATAGCCATTTGCGTTGAGCGTACTGCGCCCGTCCCGCCTCCGTCGCCAGCTTCTCGGCCATGCGGGCCTTCGCCGGATGTTTGGCCGCGTCCACCGCGACCGCGCGTCGGCCCTCCCGGCCCAGAGCCACATAGCCGTCCACGCCGCGCGCCTCCAGCGCCTGCAGGTCGTCCTCGTTGCAGTAGCCCGCATCCGCCAACACCGTCTCGGGCCGTTCCCCATGGGTGGCCTCCACCTCGTCCACCAGCGGGACCATCCGGCCCTGGTCGTTGGCGTTCCACGACACCTCGGTAGCGACGATCAACTGGTTCTCTCCCTCCACCGCCACCTGCGCGTTGTAGCACTGCTGAAATCCCTCCGTCGAGGTCTTCATGATCCGGCTTTCCGGATCCGTGAAGTTGTCCTGCGCCTTCTCGTCCGGCTCCCCGTATTCCCGCTTGTAGGGCCGCCCGCCCTTCGGGTTGCGCTTCGAGCCGGGCTTGCGTCCCCGCGCCTCGTCCGCCTCCCGTTGCCTGGCCTCCAAACGCGCCCTGGCCGCCCGGATCGCCGCCAGTCGGTCCTCCCGGCGCCGCAACTCCTCGGGCAACTCGTCGCCCCGAAACGCCTCCCCAAAGCGCGCATCCTCGGCCGCGTCGGTCTCCCGCGCCCGCGACAGCAACGCTTCGATCTCGCCCGCCAGACGCCGCTCCTCCTCCCGCATCCGACCGTAACTCATCGCCTTGCGCTTGCTGGCATTGGCTCGAACCTTCGTCCCGTCAATCGACAACTTGCCGAAGTTCGCAACGCCGGTCTCGCGCGCCAGACGGATCACCTCCACAAACAGCGCCTTGAAATCCGACAAATGACGGCGGCGAAACTCACATATCGTCCGATGGCTCGGATAATTCCCCGCCGCCAACACCCGAAACGCCACGTCCTCCTCCAGCTTCCGCGCCAACCCCCGGGACGAAAACACCCCCGTCGCGTACCCGTAGATCAGCGTCTTCGCCATCATCACCGGCTCATACGGCGACTTGCGACGACCGTCCCCCTCGTAAGGCGCGTAAAACGCCGTCAAGTCCAAGCCGTCCACCAGATCGCTCACATGGTGCGCCAGGTGCCCCTCCGGCAACCAATCTCGTAAATCCGGTGGCAACAACAGCGCTTGATCCGGTTGGTAGGGGCGAAATGTTGTCGGCATCCCAATATCCTCCCAATTGCGACACTATTATCTCATGGGATTCCTACGGCGCAGGCTGCTAGAGAGATTCAGCCGGGAAACAGACAAGGCGGTTGAGAACCTCCGCACTCTGCGGCAGACATTGGACGGGGAAGAAGCCGCGTCAAAAAGCAGGAGCGAGCAGATCAGAGACTCACACCGTATCCCGTTGCAGATGCACGGGTGGTTCTTGCCTGTCGCGCTGACGGCGCTGTTCTTTGGGCTCCTTGGCAGTTTTGCGCGGGCGTGGGGCGAGTGGCTAGTCCCTGAATAAGCGCGATTGAGGAAGTATCGATGGTGAAAAAGTAGCGGAAGTACCCGAAATGTCCCCGTCCCGTGCGAAAAGGAATTTGCGAAATCCTGACGGAAAAGGAGGCATTTCGGGTGAACGATTATACGCGCAAGAACATGAGGAATCGCAAGCGGCGAATCGAGCGTCGGCTTGGGGACCGGCATTGGAGGGAACAGGCGGCGCCGATGTTGTCGGCGAGTAACATGCACTATGAGATGGGCAAGCGGACGCGGGGGACGGCGGTGGGCGGTCTTGGGGCGATGCATCGGGTGGCGCGGCGGACGGGTCTGATCGAGGCCATCGACGCGCGGGTGGATGTGCTGAAGCGGCATCTGCCGTATCACGAGTCGGATCACGTGTTGAACATCGCCTACAACGCGTTGACGGGAGGGACGTGTCTGGAAGACATCGAGTTGCGGCGCAACGACGAAGCATACCTGGATGCGCTGGGGGCGCAGCGGATACCGGACCCGACGACGGCGGGCGACTTTTGCCGGAGATTCGAGCCCGGCGACGTGGAGAACCTGATGGAGGCGGCGAATGAAGTGCGGCTGAATGTGTGGCGGCAGCAACCGGCCGGTTTTTTCGGCGAGGCGGTGTTGGACGCGGATGGGACCCTGGCGCCGACCAGCGGGGAATGCAAGGAAGGGATGGATATCGCCTACGACGGGACATGGGGCTATCACCCGTTGTTGATTTCACTGGCGAACACCGCCGAGCCGTTATACCTGGTGAACCGGAGCGGCAACCGGCCCTCGCATGAAGGCGCGGCCCCGCGGTTCGATCAGGCGATCGGGTTGTGCCAGCGCGCCGGGTTCCATCGGATCCTGCTGCGCGGGGACACCGACTTCAGCCAGACCCGGCATCTGGATGGATGGGACGGCCAGGGCGTGGACTTCATCTTCGGTATCGACGCGAGGGCGAACCTGGTGGCGCGGGCCGATGCGCTGGAGCCGGACTGCTGGGCAGCGCTGGAGCGTGAGGCCCGATACGAGGTGGCCACCCAGCCCCGCCAGCGTCCCGACAAGGTCAAGGAACGGATCGTTCGGGAACGCGGTTTCAAGAACATTCGGTTGCGGGGCGAAGACATGGCCGAGTTCACCTACCGGCCCGGCGCCTGTAAGCGGGACTACCGCGTCGTGGTGGTGCGGAAGAATCTGTCGGAGGCCAAAGGGGAGTGGGTGTTGTTCGACAAGATCCGGTACTTCTTCTACATCACGAACCGTGCCGGTCCCGCCGACCGGATCGTGAAGCGCGCGAATCAACGGTGCAATCAGGAGAATCTCATCGAACAACTCAAGAACGGCGTCCGGGCCTTGAAAATGCCGGTGGGCGACCGGACCGGCAACTGGGCCACCATGGTGATGGCGTCGCTGGCCTGGACCCTGAAGGCGTGGTTTGCGCTGCTGCTTCCCGAAACCGGACGCTGGGGCCCGAAGTATCGGGCCGAGAAGCAGACCGTTCTACGCTGGGAGTTCAAAACGTTCCTGAACGCCTTCATCCTCCTGCCGTGCCAACTCGTGCGTACCGGCCGGCGCATCGTCTTCCGGCTCATGGCCTGGAACCCGTGGTTGTCCGTCTTGTTCCGTGCCGTGGATGTGTTGCGTCGTCCCCTGCGATGCTGACCCGATCATGAATCTGAGCCCGGGCGGTCGAGGTCCCGGTTGCTGTCAACCCTTCAAACAGACACGGCGAGGCGCCCACTGAAACAGACGCAACTCGAACCGGAGGCCGGGACAAAACGATCCCGGAACGGAAGGTTATGCCTCCAACTTTATGGCTGGGAACCGGCCGTTCGCCATCTGGTTATGCGCTTGTTTTGGGGCTAGTGGACGTTATTTACGGGTGATTCTCAGCCGAAGGCGGGCTGACTGTGGTGTTCATTCCAGATCCGGTCCGCACGGCCATGATCCGATGTATTTCCACCACGTTTGCGTTAAGATTTCGGGCTGTAGGGGGGCTTCGGTGCAAGCAGGGGCAAGGTTTTTGCGGAAGAATTTGCGGAAGAAAAAGTTGCCAGATATTCCCAGAGAGCTTGACAATGGAAAGGGGAATCGATGCGCAAAATCATAAGAGCCAAGAGGACACGGCACAATTGAGGCAGGACATCGCTTCCAACTCCCATGACGGGCGCAAGTGCGCTGTCTTCGTCTTCGCGGCCCTCCTCCTTTTGACGGGCGGAAACGCCTATGCGCAGGGCAGCGTGGCGACGGACCGGGCGGCGCTTGTGGCGCTCTACAACGCGACTGACGGTGCGAACTGGAAGACAAACACAAACTGGTTGAGCGAGGAGTCGCTTTCGGAGTGGCACGGCGTTAACACGGATGGGAACGGTCGAGTCACAGAAGTGTATCTCCAAAGCAATGCTTTGAGCGGGGAGATCCCGGCCGAACTGGGAAATCTGATCCGCCTCGAGCGGCTGTATCTCCACCAGAACACGTTGAGCGGGGAGATCCCGGCCGAACTGGGGAAGCTGACCAACCTCCAGATCCTGCCTCTCGAGGCCAATCAGTTGAGCGGGGAGATCCCGGCCGAACTGGGGAAGCTGACCAGCCTCCGGGTCCTGGCACTCGATGAGAACACGTTGAGCGGGGAGATCCCGGCCGAACTGGGGAAGCTGATCCGCCTCGAGTGGCTGTATCTCCACCAGAACACGTTGAGCGGGACGATCCCGGCCGAGCTGGGGAATATGGCCAGCCTCCAGGTCCTGTCTCTCTCCCAGAATATGTTGAGCGGGACGATTCCGGTCGAGCTGGGGAATCTGACCCGCCTCCAGCAGCTGACTCTCCAACAGAACACGTTGAGCGGGACGATTCCGGTCGAGCTGGGGAATCTGACCCGCCTCCAGCAGCTGACTCTCTCCCGGAACACGTTGAGCGGGACGATCCCGGCCGAGCTGGGGAATCTGACCCGCCTCCAGGTCCTGTATCTCTCCCAGAACACGTTGAGCGGGACGATTCCGGTCGAGCTGGGGAATCTGACCCGACTCCAGCAGCTGACTCTCTCCCAGAATACATTGAGCGGGGAGATCCCGGCCGAGCTGGGGAATCTGACCAACCTCGATATCCTGTATCTCTCCCGGAACACGTTGAGCGGGGAGATCCCGGCCGAGCTGGGGAATCTGACCAGCCTCCAGATCCTGGCACTCGACCAGAACACGTTGAGCGGGGAGATCCCGGCCGAGCTGGGGAATCTGACCCGCCTCCAGATCCTGGCACTCGACCAGAACACGTTGAGCGGGGAGATCCCGGCCGAGCTGGGGAATCTGACCAGCCTCCGGCATCTGTATCTCTCCCAGAATGAGTTGAGCGGGCCCCTCCCGCTAACCCTGTCGGCGCTGTCACAACTCTCGGTGTTGGATATACGGTCGACCGCTGTGTGTGCGCCAGCGGATACTGCATTTCAGGCGTGGCTGGCGACGATCACTTTTCGGGGGGCCGTCTGCGCCGCCCCACAGCCACCTGGCGGCCCCAGCGGCGGGGGTGGTGGTGGCGGTGGCACCAGCGGCGGTGGTGGTGGCGGCGGTGGCACCAGTGGCGGTGGAGGGGGCGGAGGTGGCGGTGGCCCGCGACTGACGGCGCCGGGATCTCCCCGGAACCTGACGGCGGCGGGCGGGAACGGTGAGGCCGTGCTGACCTGGGAGGCGCCCGAAGACGACGGCGGTTCCGCGATCACGGATTACCAGTACGGGATTAACGGGAGGGGATGGACTTCCATCGGTTCTACCGACACCACCCATACGGTCACCGGTCTCGTCAACGGTACGGTCTACGTTTTCCAGGTGCGGGCGGTGAACCGGATCGGCCGGAGCCCGGGTTCGGACCCGGCCGAGGCGACACCACGGGCGGCGGTGGCTCTGGACTTCGCGCATTTCGCCAATGGGACCGGCATCACCTCCGAGATCGTGCTCGTGAGCGTGGCCCCCTATCCGATCCAGCCCGCCCTCTACTTTTACGATCCGGAGGGCCATCTCATCGACCCGGAATCGCTGGTGGACCTCAGGGACGATCTGGAGATCGCGGAGGACGGCAGCCTGACCGTTCGAACGGAGATGGAGCCCCTGGGCGAACTCACGATTTCGACCCACGGACGAGGGGAACCGGTGTCGGGATCGGTGAAGGTGGTCTCGGACGGTCCCATGGGCGGGATGCTGCGCTATAGCGTCCCAGATGTAGGGGTGACCGGAGTGGGGGCCAGCCCCCCCGTCCGGGATGCCCTCTTCCCGGTGCGCCGCCAGGCGGGAGGCATCCGCACGGCGGCGGCGCTGCACAACCTGGAAGAGGAACCGATGGGGGTGCGTTGCCGATTGATGCGCGGGGGCGTCGCGCTCGAAGAGGCGGAGATCCCTCTGGAGGCCAACGGCCAGACCTCCGGGTTCATCGAAGAGGTGTTCACCGCGACCGATACATCGGACTTTGTGGGGTCGGTGCGATGCGCCGCGCCCGGCCGCAGGCGGTTCAGCGCCGTGGCCCTGGAAATGGATCCCGGCACCCGCACCTTCACCACGCTGCCGGTGGTGGAGGTGAACCGGGGACGGCCCGAGGCGACCACTCTGGACTTTGCGCATTTCGTCAACGGGACCTGGATCACCGATCTGGTGTTCGTGAACCTGGAGACGCGGCCGAGCGGTCCTCCCCTCACCCCGTTTCATACGGTGATCCCTCCGACCCGTCCCGTTATTTATTTCTACGACACCGCGGGCAATCCGATTGCCGCCGAATCGGTGGTGGACATCACGGACAATCTGGAGGTCACCGAGGACGGCGCGCTGACGGTCCGCACCGAGATGGAGCCGCTGGGAGTGCTCACGATCTCGACTCATGGGCGGGGGGAACTGCTGTCGGGATCGGTGAAGGTGGTTTCGGACGGTCCCATCGGCGGGATGCTCCGCCTTGGCCATCCCGACTTCGGGGTGGCCGGGGTGGGGGCCAGCCTCCCCCTCAGCGACGCCCTCTTCCCGGTGCGCCGCCAGGAGGGAGGAATCACGACGGGGGTCGCGCTCCACAACCTGGAATCGAGTCCGGGGCTGGTGCGGTGCGAATTGAGGAAAGAGGGCGTGTTGCGCGACGCCGCCAGCATCCCTCTTGCGGCCAACGGGCAGACGGCCTGGTTCATCGACCAGGCGTTCCTCGCCGCCGATACGTCCGACTTCTCGGGGTCGGTGCGCTGCGCCGCGACAGGGGAGGGGCTGTTTACGGCCGTAGCCCTGGAAATGGACCCCGGCAACCACATCTTCACCACCCTGCCGGTGGTTCCGGTGATCCAGTGATTTTCAGGCGATAGAGTGAGTGCGTCTCACTGAGGCGTGGATTGCGGCGCAGATTTTGTGAAGCCCTCGAACAAGCCTTCAACCTTGGATATACGGTCGCCGAGGGTGCTTTCTAGCAGCCTGTCGGACTTTCGGGACCTGAACTGGACGTCGAGTGTGGGGAAAAAAGGAGCATGAGCGAACGATTCCGAGCTGTGGATCGAGACGCAGGGTACTTGTTGCCACCGTCGGTGCAGGATTGGCTTCCGGAACAGCATTTGGCGCGGTTTGTGGTGGAGGTGGCGTCGAAGCTGGACCTGCATGAGTTGGAGATGCCGTACGCGGGGAGAGGAACGAAGGCCTACCATCCCGAGATGCTGTTGCTGTTTTACGGATACGCGACGGGAGTGTTTGCGAGCCGGAAGCTGGAGGAGGCGACCTACGATTCGCTGGCGTTCCGGTATATCGCGGCGAACACGCATCCGGATCACGACACGATCGCCACGTTCCGGAAACGGTTTCTGAGACAGTTGAAGCCGTTGTTCGTGCAGATATTGTTGTTGGCGCGAACGATGGGGTTTCTGAATCTGGGGAAGATCAGCCTGGATGGGAGCAAGGTGCAGGCGAATGCGTCGAAGCACAGCGCGTTGAGTTGGGGTCATGCGACCGAACTGGAACAGCAACTGAAGGCGGAAGTGGCGCGGTTGATGGCGATGGCGGCGGCGGCCGACGCGGACGTGCCCGAGGGGATGGACATCCCGGAGGAACTGAAGCGGCGGGAAGACCGCCTGAAGGCGATTGCCGAGGCGAAGGCGAAGCTGGAAGCGCGGGCCGAGGAACGTCATGCCGCCGAGCAGGCCGAATACGAGGCCAAGATGGCCAAACCCGAGGCCCGGGCCAAAGAGACGGGGAAACGGCCGGGAGGGAAGCCACCGAAAGCTCCCGAGCCGGGCGTGCGCCCCAACGACCAGATCAATCTGACCGACGAGGAATCGCGCATCATGCCCGCCGGTGGGAAGAGTTTCCAGCAAGCCTACAACGTGCAGGCGGGCGTGGATACCGGGACCATGCTGGTGGTCACCGAAACCGTCACCACTCACGCCAACGACAAACAAGAAGTGGAGCTGGCGCTGAAGGCTCTGGAAGAACTGGCCGAACCGCTCGGACAAGCCGACGCGCTGCTGGCCGACAACGGCTATTACAGCGAAGCCAACGTGAAGGCCTGCGAGGCTGCCGGCGTGACGCCCTATATTGCCATGGGACGGGAGCGCCATCACCCGCCGGTCGAACAGCGTTGGACCCCTCCTCCGCCTTTGGCTCCGGACGCCGGTCCGGTCGAGGCGATGGCGCATCGCTTAGCGACGCTGGAAGGCCGGGCCATCTACGCCGAACGGAAGTCGACGGTCGAGCCGGTGTTCGGAATCATCGAATCGGTGCTGGGATTTCGACAGTTTCACCTCCGAGGACTCGACGACGTCTCCGGAGATATGGACGCTGGTCAGCATGGCCTGGAATCTGAAGCGGCTCTTCAATCTCTCCCGGCAGCACTCATCGCCGACCGTCGATCCGGGTTCCAGATCCCGTCCCCGGTCGAGAAAACACCGCTCCGGTCCCTGCGCAGGCCCGGAAATGTCGAATCACAGCCTTTCTTGGCGCTTTTTCACCGAATCGCCCTGCAAAGTGTTGCCGATCACGAGAAGCCGCGGTTTTTTTGAACACGCGCCGATCAATCATGAACGTCTCGCGGGAGCCCTGGGACGGCCCAGTCGCCGTTGAGGAGGACGAAAGTCGGCGAAGGGGTCAATCCAGGCGCTGTGACGCAGGCATTTCACGCACTGAGACAGAGGCAGGCGCTCGTGATCGCGCGAGTTCGTGACCGAACGCACAGGCTGATACGTCACTCCTGCCCGGGACTGGCGTCTTCGATACTCTCGCTGGCGCAACGAATGGCACAGCTTTCCCTTCGGAGACGCTTGATAGCGGCGACCAGCGGCGCGGACGTGCTGTTGTCGCATCCTCTGTCTACAGGCAACGCTGCAGTAGCGCTGTCCGCGATCACAGCCCAAGCAGATCGTGAACATCACACCGCAGCTTGGGTCACAACATGAACGTAGTCTAACGCCGTCCGACAGGTCATCTACTCTGGAGATGGGCATACGTGCCACGATAACCCACGCAGGAATCGTCTTGTATCGAGAACGCGCCTTCGGCGCGGATGATGATGTCAAAAACCGGCGAGAGTCCAAAACACTTCACTTTCTGATGATCGCTTACATGCAAAGGTTCAATCGTCGATTCGTCGACCCTCAATGGGTGCTTTCAAGTCCGACAGGCTGCTAGTGTCGGGCGAACGATAGCCAGAATGCGTGTTCTCGGGCTCCGGAAGAGACGGATTCCTCGTGCCGGTGGCGTCCACCCGTTCGACCCCACGATACGTTTGCTCTTCGAGGATGAGGCCAGTGAGCTACGACTCTTTGGCACTCCAGAAGATCGACCAGCGGTCACGGATCGTGGCGTTGCGATGGATTTGCTTCGCTTCGCGGATCCGGGAATTGACGATTTCGTGATAACCGAAGAGGAGTTCGGGCGCCTCGGGGGACCTCGTCGTCACCTTGGTCTCGTTCATCGCGGAGAAAGTGAACCGGTCACCTTCGATCTGGAGGATGAATCTGCCGGAACCCAAACATGGTTCCGTCTGATCGGTCCGGCGCTCACGGTGCTCAGATTCGGTTGGGTCCTTCTGCTCGATGAGATCGACGCGAGTCTTCATCCCCGTCTCTCGGCCCGGCTAATCGAGATCTTCCAGGATCCCCAGACCAATACCCGCGGGGCTCAACTCGTCTTCACCTCCCACGACACGTCCCTCCTGAACGGCTTGAACCGCGACGAGGTCTGGCTTACCGAGAAAGCGCCTGGCGCTACTACGCGCCTCGTTGGCCTGGTCGAGTTCGGGGGCGCACGCGTGAGGAAGTCTCTGAACCTGGAGAGAGCCTACCTGCAGGATCGGTTCGGGGCCATTCCCGAAGTCGACCAGCTCGCAGTCCGCAGAGCCCTCGGGCTCGTCTCTCAGCCTCGCGATGGCCAAGCGGACTGAACGCAAGCCGCGCAAGGGGCGATCGCTCCGCCGCAAAGTCGCCGTTCGCACTCCCAAGCGGACCTTCCTGGTGTTCTGCGAAGGCACGAAGACGGAACGCGACTACCTCAAGGCCTTGAGACAGGACCCAGCGGTCCGCGACTCGGCCTCGGTTGACATCCGCGTTGACCTGGAGGCGAGTGGCGCCGTGCCGTTGACCTTGGTGAACGCGGCTGCCGAAGCCCGGACTCGCACCTCCCGAGAGCAAGGCGAGGTCGACGAGGTGTGCTGTCTCTTTGACGTCGAATGGCCCCGGAATCACCCTGACCTTCCTGAAGCCAAAGCCAGGGCCGACAGGAACGACGTCCGACTTGCCATTTCGAATCCGTGCTTCGAGTTATGGCTTGCGCTCCATTTCGAAGACCACACCGCGTGGTTCAACAATCAGGCTGCCAGGAAGCTGATCCGCGACCACGAAGGAGTTCGGGGAAGGGACTCGACGGCGCGCAGTACATGCCCCGGCGAACTGCCGGAGCGCGGCGGGCGCGCGCCCTGACCGCCAAGCACGCAGGAGACGGAACCGAGTTCCCGAACGACAATCCATCTTCGGGCATGTACCTCTTCTTGGAGGCGATAGAGTCCAACGGGTAGGACGCACTTTAACTCGAACAGAGCGACTTCCGGCCCCTACCGACGTTCAATCGGCTTTGGCGTACGATTTTCCCGTTTCGTGAGATGACCCTTTCGTCGGCGCGGGCGAATCGTGATGTCCACCTGACCGTTGAGCGCCGACGCGATCTTCAGGAGCGTTCTTAGCTGTAGGTTTTGGGCCGTTCCGGCCTCAATTCTCGCAATGACTGGTTGGCTGACGCCTACTCGCCGCGCCACGTCCCGTTGGGAGAGGCATTGTTCCTCGCGTAGCCCGATCAGGTCTTGCTCTATACGGAGACGCGTGAGATCGGTGTCCACGCGCGCCGCAAGGTCGGCGTCGTGCTTGAGTTCCTCATTAACCCATTTCAACACTCGGCTCATGACATGACCTCCTTGCAAAAACGCCGAATGCGAGCGAGCACGGCCGGCGGAATGTCACCGCGTTTCTTGACGATACCGTCCAATGCCTGCTTTTACGAGTCGACCCCATAGGGTCGGGCACCGAAGCCAGTGCGCCGGATTCTTTGGAGAAATGAGCGGGGTTGGTGGTTTTCTCCATCCGGTCTGCCTACTCTCGATCGCCTGGTAGAAATGCGGTCGAGCAGCCCGTATACCTACTCGCTCTTTGTCAGCGGCCACATCTTGAAGAATTCGGCAAAATAGATCAGGAAGGGGAAAGTCACGGCAAGCAGCGCGGACGCCATCCATATCTCGTATTCGTACGCGGGGGGCCCAACCGCAACTTCTCCGGTCACGCTTCCCAAAAGCGCGCTGTACAACTGCGCCAGTCCCGTACCAACCGCCGCGGCCAGCACCGTATTGGCCAATCCCTTGACCGGTTGGGCCAGTTTCGCGAATACCGAATTCTGGAGCATGTTCAGGACGATGATCGTCCCGAAGATGAACGGAATCGGGACCGTGATCAGGAATGCCTGGGGATCCATGTCCAACGTCCCGATACCCAGATGAAAGAGTCCGCCTCCCAGCGCCAGCGCGATCAGCGTCCATACGATACCCAGCACCGGTTGCGCCATGAGCGAGGGTGAAGTCGTCAGCGGCCAGAGATCGAAATGAAGGAACAGGAACATGATCGCGATAAAGGTGACGTAGAACACCACCATGTTGCCGCCGTTGAACATCCCGCCCGGATCCAGGGACGGCACGTATACGGGGGCACCTTCAAGAAAGCTGTAGTTGAACAGGATCTGGAACAGGATGAAATTGATCAGGTACACGCCGGCGAGCAACGACAATCCCGAAACCATTTGATTGGCGATCTTCGTGAACGGCCAACCGCCCCACATGATGGCAAGCCAGAACGTCACAACGACAGACACGATCAAGCACTGGATCACCATCGGGACCGGCGGGCCGACTCCCCCGCCAACGGTGAAGAAATGGACGAGCCCCACCGCGACACCGACGACGGCGGTAAACAAGACGAGCAGAATCCCCTGGAGTGGCTGGCTCTGCCTGGCCGCGAACTGCGGCTGCTTGCATGCCCAGGTAATGCCAACGACAATTTCGATCGGAATGATGCAGATCAGGCCGTAGGTCACCCATCCGGCAAACGTCGCGTAATCGAACAGGGAAATCAGGGCCAGTGAGATGACCATGACGATCACCGAGGCCACGATTCCAAGGACAGGTTGCTTGAGATTCACCACGCCTCCTTCCGATTCAAATTCAGCGGTTTGTGACGCCTTTCGGCAATATTGCCCGTGAGAATGCCACACGAATGGAGGCAAGGCCAGCACATACGAAGCCCGGGTTGACTTTTGACACTGGCTCGGCCATAACGTCCTGATAACTTCCAGGAGAAATTATCATGGCGACATTCAACATCGACAAAACGCACTCCGAAGCCTTTTTCCAGGTCCGTCATCTGATTACGCGTGTCCGCGGCCGCTTCACGGAATTCGAAGGGGCGGTGGAACTGGACAGGGACACTCCGAACAATTCGTCCGTGTCATTGACGATACAGGCCGCGAGCGTGGATACCGGCGAACCGGACCGCGACACTCACCTTCGATCCGCCGACTTCTTCGATGTCGAGAAATTTCCCACGCTCACCTTCAAGAGCACGGGCATCTCCAGCAAGAGCGACGAAGAATACGACGTGTCCGGCGATCTCACGATCCACGGCGTCACCCGGCAAATCACGCTCCCGGTCAGTTTCAACGGTTTTGCAAAGGATCCATGGGGCAACGAACGGGCCGGCTTCGAATCCGAAATCAGGATCAACCGGAAGGACTACGATCTGGCATGGAACGCGGTCCTGGAAACCGGCGGACTGATGGTCGGAGATGAAGTCAGGATCAGCCTGGCGATCCAGGCCGTTGCGGCCTGACAGGCCGCGGCGCCCAATGGGCAAGAAACGTGTGTTTGTGCCGGCTTTCACGTAACATCCTTTCCCTGATCTGAGCGGCACGGAGTTTGGACATGCGTATTCAGTGGGCCGCCGGGGTGGCCGCGGCGGCAATGGCAGTGAGCGGAATCGCCCTGGCTGTCAGCGGAACCGCCCTCGCGGCACAACGGGGAATCGATCCCGCCCACGAGTGGCGCTACTACAACCACAGCCCGGACGGAACGCGCTACTCTCCTCTCGACCAGATCAACCGGAACAACGTCGGCTCGCTGGTCCCGGCATGGTCCCACCCCGCGGGTGGACAGACCGTTCCGATCATTGCCGATGGCGTGATGTACATATCGAGCCCCGAGGGCGTGACGGCTGTCCAACCCGAGACGGGCGAACCTCGATGGACCTACCTGCTTCAGGGCGGGCGAGGGTCCAATCGCGGCCTGACTCTTTGGCCCGGCGATGGCGACACGCCACCGCGAGTGTTCTACACGGCCGGCCAACGGCTGATCGCAATCAACGCATTGACCGGCGAGCAGGTCACCGCGTTCGGGACCGGCGGCGAGACCGACATCGAAGTGCCGTACAACGGAGCGCCAACACTGCTTGGCGACATCGTGATGGTGGGGGCGACGTTGGGCGAAGTTCCCCAGGGAGATCCCGGTAATACCCGAGCCTACGACGCACGCACGGGCGAAAAGCTATGGGAGTTCAACTCGGTCGCGCAACCCGGTGAAATCGGACACGACACCTGGGAGGATGGCTGGGACCCCCGATCGGGCGTGAACGTCTGGGCCTTCAACATGACGGTCGACGAAGATCGCCGAATCCTGTACATGCCGCTATCGAGTCCCGCCGCGAATTACTGGGGCGGGGACCGTCCGGGCTCGAACCTGTTCGGAAACTCACTGGTCGCGGTGAATGCCGATACGGGTGAGTACATCTGGCATTTTCAAACGGTCCATCACGACCTGTGGGACATGGACCAGCCCGCGCCGCCGGCGCTGCTGGACATCGTCAGGGACGGCGAGTCGGTTCCCGCCCTCGTTCTAGTCGGGAAAACCGGGTTGATGTACATCCTCGATCGTGTGACCGGAGAGCCCATTTTCGGTGTCGAGGAGCGTCCGGTGCCGGCGGGCAGCGTTCCGGATGAATGGTATTCGCCGACACAGCCGTTTCCGGTGAAGCCCCCTCCGCTCGCGCGGATGAGCTTTACGCCCGATGAGATGGTCACGGCCGAAGACACGATGCCCGAACATGCGGCCGCCTGCCGCGACCTCTGGGATCGTAGCGGGGGGTTCCGCAACGAAGGACCCTACACCCCATTCCTGTTCAAGGAAGCCGACGCTCCGCCCGTCACCACGGTGCAGTTCCCCGGTGCCGGCGGAGGGGTGAACTGGGGCGGCGTGTCCGCGGATCCGACGACCGGCTACGTGTTTGTCAACTCCAGCGACAGTTCCCTGGCCGGGTGGATCGAGGAAAAAGTCGAAGGCGGCAACTACGGCCGCGGAACCGAGGGATCCAACCAGCCCTACGACAGGGCGAGCATCAACGGCCCGGGTCCCTACAACGGTTTCAACGCCCGGGTCGAAGACGCCGAAGGAAACTTCATTGGCAACATGCCGTGCCAGAAACCGCCATGGTCCAGATTGATCGCGGTGAACGCCAACACTGGCGACATCGCGTGGGAAACCGTTCTCGGGATCAATGAGAACCTGCCCGAAGGCAAGCAGAACGTCGGAGGCAGCGGCAGCGCCGGCCCGACGGCGACAGGGGGCGGCCTGGTTTTTGTCGGTGCGACGAACGATCGCCGATTCCGGGCTTTCGATTCGGACAACGGAGAAGAACTCTGGACCGCGACGCTCGCAGGCAACGGCGGTTCCAATCCAATCACCTACATGGGCGCGGATGGGAAGCAATACGTCGGTATCGTCGCCAACGGGCAGTTTGTGACGTTCACGCTGCCATAACAGCCCGTGGCAGGACCCTGCAGGGTTCTGTCAAGGGCTGTTGAACTCGCTCTCGGCCCACACTCTTGAAAACGGGTCGAGTCAACTTTTCGACGCAACGCGGCTCGATCGGAGGACGGATATGTCTAGAACGTGCATCACCCTGATGGCAGCAGTTTTGCTTCTGGTCGCGTGCGGCGAACCCGCACCGGCGCCCCCGCCGGATTCTGCCACGTTGCTGTCCGAAGCCCGGACGGCGATGGGCGGCGACAACCTGACATCCATCGAGATCTCCGGCGCCGGTCAGGACGCAACCGTCGGCCAACCGTGGAACATCAACGAAGGTTGGCCGATGTGGGACGTCCAGGACTACAACCGCGTGATCGATTACGCGGCAACGGCTTCGCGGCAATCGGCAGTGCGCGAGATTGCGGATCCCGGCAAGCTCGGAGGCGGAGGGGCGCAGCCCGGCGCCGGGCCCCAGAATCAGAATACAACCGTGACCGCGGACTCCGGTTTCAACCAGAAACTTCAGATCTGGCTCACACCGCACGGTTTCCTCGATCTGGCCGCTGGGAGCAACCCGTCGGTCGCGGCGGAAACCATGGACGGAGCCGTATACAACGTGGCCTCGTTCGCGGTCGCCGACGACGATATCTCTCATGAAATGCGCGGCTACTTCAACGCCGAAACCAACATCCTTGAAACGGTGCAAACCTGGGTCGACAACCCCGTCTATGGGGACATGCCGATCGAAGCCGAATTCGGCAACTACCAGGATTTCGACGGCGTGATGTTCCCAACCTCGTACGTGCAGAAGCAGGGCGGGTTCGACACGCTCAACCTGACGGTCGATACCGTCGTGGCGAACACCACCGCCAGCGCCGCTCCTCCGGAGGGCGGTGGACGCGGAGGCCGTGGGGGGTTTGGCGGCCGTGGAGGGCGCGGCGGCGCCGCCGACGCGGATCCGCCTCCGCCGTTTGTGGAAATCGGCGAAGGCATCTTCGTCATCGATGGTGGATATCAGTCCGTTGCCGTCGAATTCGCCGAGTTTTCGGTTGTGATCGACGGTCTGCAGAACAGCGCGCGCGCGGCCGACATCATCGAGATCACCAAGGAAGCGATTCCCGGCAAGCCGATTGGTTACTACGTGAATACACACCTGCACTTCGACCACATTGGCGGAATACGGGACATGGTCGCCGAAGGTGCGACGATCATCACCCATCAGGACAACATGGCGTTTCTGGAAGACGTCCTCGACAATCCGCGAACCATGAATCCGGACCGGCTGTCGGAATCCGGCGCGACGGCAACCGTTATGGGCGCCGCGGACACCTACGTTCTCGAAGACGCTACCCAACTATTGGAACTCTACAAGCTGGAAGGCAGCCTTCATGCGAACGACATGATGATCGCCTACCTGCCCAGTATCAATACCATCGTCTCCGCCGACTTGGTCCAGCCCTGGATGAACCCGGCCTTCGGGGGTGGGCCCGACGCGGGGCCGCATCCATTCTTGGTCCACCTGGCGGGCGAACTGGATCGCATCGGAATGGCCTACGATCAATTCGTTCCGGTCCACCGCCCGAACCCGGGACCAACGGTTCCGCGGGAGGCTTTTCTGGCCGCGGCAGGACGTTGAATCGGGCTCAAGAAGTGGTTTCCCAACAGCGGTCGACTTGTATACTGGCAGCACTGCCATGACTTGATGACGCCCTTCAAGAGGGTTCCGGCGCCCGCGGCTGGTGCGGGCCGTTTGTGCGGATTCCGTTTTTGGCGGTTTGGCTTTTGGAGGTTTGAATGACGACGAAGACAACCATGGTTGTGTCCGCTCTCTCGGTCGCGCTGCTGTTGGGCGCGGTGCCGCTCCTCGCGCACCATGCTTTCTCAGCGGAATTCGACAATCAGCGCCCTCTCGACATGGCAGGGGTGTTTGTCAAGATGGATTGGGTCAACCCGCACGGCAAATTTGTTCTCAGAAGGAGCATGATGTGGGGGATGAATTTCGAGTCATTTTCAAGTAGTCGAAGACGCGGCGGGTATTGAACGAGAGTTGGCGCATGGATTGGGCGATCGATTGAGCGGGTTTTTGAAAGGATTTGAGAATACCGACGGCAAAGCGTCGGAGGCGGGTGATGTTTTCCGGGCCGAAGCCGGTGCGGATTCGACTGCGGTCCTCATCGTAATTCCAGTCGATGATGTAATGGACGCTTTCGATACTCCAATGACCGCGATTGATGGCCAGCAAGCGTTCGGGGGAGGTTTCGCCGGGTGAGCGGCTCGTGATGCCCAGCGCGGTTTCACAGGTGAGGGCGCCGGATTTTTTGTCGATGGATTCGCGCTCGATCCGAAAGACCTGCGCCAGGTGGGGAAAGTCGAGGTAGTGGTTGAGTGCGGCGCTGCACCAAATGCGCCGGGTTTCGATGCGGCCATGATCGGGCGGCGTGACCTCGACAAAGTCGGGTTGTCCGCGGGTTTGGAACTGCAATGCGAGATCGCGTTCCAACGTCGGTTGGTTGCCTTTGACCGTGAAATGATAGTGCGCTCCCCGCTCAACCGAATAACGCGCGATCGCGCGTTGGGTCAGCAGGGCGTCGCCGGTGATGTCCTTGCCGGCGATGTCGCAGGTTTCAAGCAAGGGAACGGCCATGCCGATTTCGTTCGTGCGCTTGTGCTCCTCGCCGCCGGCTACAGGGAGGGTTCCCACTTTTTTTGGGTGTAGCAGCGTTTCGACCGATGCCCGACCACGCTCATGATGTGGGTCTGACGCCCGTCCGAGTCGAGGGCGTTCTTCATCGTCTTGCCATCCATGGCCAGCGCATCGTCCGGGGCGCCCCAGGCCCGATTCCACGCATTGAGCGCCCGGTCCAGCGCCCCCGGTTCAATCCGTATCGGGCAATCCCGAATCACAAACTCGCTGGGAACCACATAGCGGCCGTTCTCGGGCCGGCAGCCAAAACGTTCGCGGGCTTTCTGCCCCAGGGCATCGGCCCAATCCGAGATGGCTTTATAGCCGTGCATGCCGCACAGCGTCGCGCCCGCCGCGATGCCCAGCACGACCGACAAGGGATGGCGCCGTCCCTGAGAGCGGCGCGGATCGGGAATGGTCCTGAAACACTCGGGGAGTTGTCGCATCTCGGCGGCATTGAGCATGATCTTGGGGGCTCCTGTGAGTTGAAGATGTTCCCGGCCAGGGTGGGTCAGTTGCCTGCGCGCATCACGGCGCAGGGGACGCACAAAGACAAGTTTCGGGGCATCGGCTTCGGCGCTGTAGCCGTCCCGGGTGCGCCGGTATCCCCGCGTCCGTCCCAGTTCCAACCAGTTCGACGCGCGATACACGCCGCCATGGAAGCGCCGGGGATCGACAAACGTTTCCAGCAGCAGCAACCCATGACCGAACCGTTGGCGCCAATCCGGGGCGGCCCGCCGCTCGAGCCGGGACAATACTCGCGACCCCACATTCGGCCGATTCCAGCCCGGCAGAATCAAAAAGCGGCTGTTGTTGGCGATCAGTTTCAGCCGCCCATACTGCGAGCGGAAGTCCCAGCCGATCCATCGATCCCGAACCCCGCACTTCAGCGCCGCCGCCGACAGGCTCAGTTGCGCCACCCACTGCCCGCGCCATGTCGCCACGTACCAGACCGTCTCCCCGATCTTCGCCAGCGCGCCCAGATAATGATGACGCCTCATCTGCTCCCGATACTGCGCTTCCTCGCTTCGCTCCACTGGCCGGACCTCGATCTCCGACAATTCCTGGCTGGTCAATTCCGTCCACTCCATTCAGCGTGTTATACCGGAAACTCCCCGCGATGTCCAGCTTTCCCGGTTAAACTACTGAATTCGCCGTAGTTCACTGAAAGGACAAAATCACCGTGGGTCAACCCGCATTCCTGGGTTCATTTCGAGGTGACGCTTCCCGATGGTACAAAGCAGATTTGGGAAGCGGAAACTCCTCCACCCAACCAGTTGATCCGGCAGGGCTGGAGGCGCTCGGAGCTTACGGCAGGCGACGCGATCACCGTCCGCGGTTACGCGGCCAAGAACGGCACCTCGAGAATGTGGGCTCAGAACGTCCGTATCACTGCCCAGAACGGACAGGCTCTGGCTGAGCCACGGACGGTGCTGAGCATGTTTTCGCAGAATCCGGAGGGTGTTCCCGCGGGACTTCTCCCGGGCAACTGACGCTGACACGGCACTTCGGGCTCGGCGTCTGCGGATTCTGAACGCGCAGACTTCACGAAACCCCACAGCTACGGCATTGACAGGAGTTTACAGATGATGAACCGGACGCTCGCGTGGATCGTTTCGACAACAGTCATTGCGAGCTTGTTCGCTGTCGCGTTGCCGTTGGATGCCAGCGCGCAAACGTATACCGCACCGCGCAATCGGTACGGCCAACCGAACATCGAGGGCATATGGCAGGTCCTCGACCCCTCGGCGCATTTCAATGTGGAACCGCACGGCGCCAGCTATGGAGTGCCCGCCGGCACGGGAGTCATAGTCGACCCGGCGGACGGGAAGATACCCTACACCGCCGCCGGTTTGGCCAAGCGCGCGGAGAACCTGGCGAACCGCGAGACGGCCGATCCGTTCGCGAAATGCTACAGGGCAGGTGTCCCGCATCTGGCTTACGTCCCCTTTCCCTTTCAGATCGTGCAGTCCGAGAACTTCCTGACGATCATTTCCGAATACATGCACAACACGCGTTTCATATTCCTCAATCGGGACGATCACTTTGGCGAAGGTGAAATCGATCTGTGGAACGGAGATTCGGTCGGAAGCTGGGACGGCGATTCGCTGGTGACGGATGTTTTCAACTTTCATCCCGACGTGTGGCTGGACCAGTCGGGAAACCATGCCGGCGGCGCAACGCTGCGGGTCAACGAACGTTTCACGCCGATCGACGCCGATACGATCGAGTATCGGGCCACTCTGGCGGACCCTGAAGATTTCACCCAACCCTGGACGATGCAGTTGTATCTGTACCGGCACAAGGATCCCGGAAAGCGGATACTGGAATACGAATGCCATGCGTATGCCGACAACGCCCTGGGCCCGCCCGAACTGCCAACAGTGCCCTGATGAACGCGGCATGAGGGGCGGCGAAAGATTACGAAGACGAGCGGGAAGATGAGCGCGAAAAGGAGACACCGATGCATTACAGGTTACTGAACTCGATGGCCGCCATAGTGGCCCTCTCAGCCGCAATTGCGCTGACTCCGGCGCTTGCATCCGCCCAGAGAGGCGGACGCGGGGCGCCCGCTCCGCCACCGGAACCTGGACCGTTCGACCGCATGCCCGACGGGACGCCCGACATGAATGGCATATGGAGGGTTCGGGGCGGATTGGGTAACATCACCCCCAACATCGTCGAGGTTGGGGGTGTCGCTGTCGAAGGCGATGACCGGGCGATTCCCTACACCCCCGTCTATGCCCAGTTGAGGGCGGAATCCGACCAGCGGATGTTCGAGGAACCGGAACTGCATTGCTACATGTCGGGCGTTCCCAGCCACATGTGGCGCCAGTCCTATCTGGGGGCTGGACTGGTGATCCAGCACACGACCGGCTACGTGGTATTCCTGCATGAGTTCCAGGGGTCGCGCCGAATCGTCCCGCTGGATGGACGCGACCATATTTCAGAAGACATCAAGCTCTTCATGGGAGACGGAGTCGGCCATTGGGAGGGAGATACGCTGGTCATCGAGACCACGAACAACAACGCCATCACATGGCTCGACAACAACGGCGACCGGCATTCCGACGCGCTCGAGGTGAGGGAACGCTTCACGCCGATCAATCAGAATGCATGGTCATGGGAAGCAACGTTTACGGACGAGAAGGCCTACACAACCTCATGGAAGGTAGCTGCGCCGATGTCGCGGGGGAACAATCCCAACGCTGAAATCCTGGAATTCGCCTGCGTCGAAGGGAACACCGACAACCTCCATTACACTACCGACTCGGGCGGAACGGCAGCCCCGGCCCCCAGCGCGGCGCCCGATGTGTTCGAAGCGCCTCCGCCGCCTCCGGGAGGACGCGGCAATTAGTTGACGGCAAGACACCAGCCCGCCTTTCTCACGGGTTTTCGTCGCGAAGTGTCGGAGACGCCGTCAGAGCTACGGCGCGTTCCTCGCGCCGGGCGCGTAGCGGCGCGAGGAACGCGCCGTAGAACGCAGCACTGGCGGATGGATACGGCGCTGTAGCAGACAACTCGTGAGAAAGGCGGGCTAACGATCGGGAACGGGGCGGGTTAATCCCCGCCCCCGATCTTTTGAGCCGGCAAGGATGAATGGAATGAAACACACATTTTCAGGTATGGCTGCAGTCGCGCTTCTGATCTTCATCTTCGTTCCCGCCGTCGGGCTCGCACAAGTGGACAACTTCACCAATGTGACGACCGAAGACCTCGAAAATCCGGACCCGGCCGACTGGCTCGCATTCAGCCGTACCCCGGACGCCCAGCGCTACAGCCCACTCGACCAGATCGACCGCGGCAACGTCGACGGGCTCCGGGTGGCCTGGTCTCGAGGAACCGGCAACGGGACGCAGGAGAGTATTCCCATCGTCCGTGACGGCATCATGTATCTGATTCAGCCCGGATCCAACATTCTGGCGCTGGACGCCACAACGGGCGACCTGATCTGGGAATACGAACGTGAATATGCCAATCCGAACCAGGGGAATACGCGTTCGAAGACAATCGCGATTTACGAAGACGTCGTCATCACCACCACCCCGGACAGCTACGTGGTCGGCCTGGATGCCCGCACGGGCGAAGTGCGGTGGGAAACGCAGGCTGACGCCCGCGGACACAGCTCCGGGCCGATCATGGCCGATGGAAAAGTGGTTACTGGAGGCACCTGTAGGGGCGGCCGCGTCAACTGCTATATCGCGGCCCACGACGCTCTCACCGGGGAACTCCTCTGGAAGTTCTACACGACGCAGGCCCCCGGCGACCCGCCGGGATTCGACACCTGGGCCGGCGTTCCGCTCAACGATCGAACAGCCTCTACATGGGGGATGTCCGGCTCGTACGATCCCGATAAGCATCTGATCTACTGGGGTGTCGCAAATCCGACGCCGAACACGCGCCTCGCGCGCCACGGCGGCGACCCGAACGCGATCCCCAGAACTTCCCCGGCCGACTTGTACAGCAATTCGACTGTGGCGATCGATCCGGATACCGGCGAACTGGTCTGGTATTACCAGCATCTGCCCGGGGACGACTGGGATTAGGACGTGACCAACGAGCGGATCCTGTTTTCGACTCCCTTCAATCCCGACCCCGAACATGTCAAGTGGATCAACCCCAATGTGGAACGCGGTGAAGTTCGCGATGTCCTGACTGCCATCGGCGAACCCGGTGGACTTTGGGTGATCGACCGGGACACCGGAGAGTTTTTGTGGGCGACTCCCTTTCCTTACGACACACCGAACTTTGCGATCGCGGATATCGACGTCGAAACCGGCAACGTGTATCCCAACTTCGAGGAACTGGGATTTCAGAATCCGGGCGAGCAGCACGTCATTTGCTTTTTCAACACGACCAGTTACTGGCCGTCGGCCTACCACCCCGGAACCAACACGATGTGGGTACCCTGGGTGGACAACTGTCTGGACATGACGGCGGGCGATCCTCCGGCCCGCGATACGCGCGGACCGGTTGTTCACTCCGAAACCCTCGACGAGTATTCCGGCGTCGCCCGGATTGACATGGAAACCGGTGAGATCCGGCACGTGTACAAGGGCAGGGCGCCCGGAAACGGCGCGATGCTCGCAACCGGGGGCGATCTGGTTTTCTGGGGCGACCTGGACCGCCGTTTTCGCGCGTTCGACGTCGAGAGCGGCGACATCCTTTGGGAAGCCATCGTCAGCGGACCGATCACCAACAGCACGATCAGCTACGCCGTCGATGGCAAGCAGTACATCGCGTTGTTCGTGGGTCAGGGCGCATTGACCGGACAGTTGATGGGACTCGCCGAACTGACCGCGCCGCAGGGCAACAACTCGATCGTCGTGTTCGCGCTGCCTTGACACTCAGCGGCTTTCCACAAGCGTCCAGAATAGTGCATGTGGTGCCTTAGGTTATTGATTACACATCATTTATAAAGCACCGGTCGCGAACTCAGGCGGTCAGAACGTACCGTGAAATCCGGCTCGTTCCCGCATACGATGCGGTGATGGATGCTGAAATCGAGACCGCCGCCACACCCGTGAACCAAGCGCCGAGGCCGGCATCCCGACAAGGCGCTCTCGGCCGCCTTCGTAGGTTCCGCCCCGCCAGGACGCCACGCCGACGGCAACGGGTTGTTCCTGTTCGTTCAGCCGAACGGCACCCGAAGCTGGCGCCAGCGGCTCGTCATCAGCGGACGCCGCCGCGAACTCGAACTCGGCGCCGCCGCGCTGGTCACCCTCGCCGAGGCTCACCAACCGTGAGCTCGCCTGCTCGGGCGGCGACCCGTTGGCCGAGAAGTGCCGCGCAGAGGGCATGCCCACCTTCGCCCACGCTGCCCGGCGCGCGCTGGAGTGGGCGATCGCGATGGACTTGCGAAATGACAACCCTTGCGACCGCGTCCTGCCGGTGCTCGGTCCCCAAAACGACATCGTGCAGCGCCGACCGGCGCTAGAGATTCTCGAAGCGGCGCGGACGCTCGGCGACGGTTCCAGCGGGCTCGTGTTTCCCACGCGCAGCGGGAAGCCGATATCCGCTTCGACGCTGCCCAAGATGCTCGAGTACCACCCCGTCGCGGGCGTGGCACACAGGTTCAGGGCGTCGTTCCGGGACTGGGCGGCCGAGGAGACGGATCATCCGTAGGAGGTGATCGAGGCGGCGCTGGCTCACGTGGTCCAGGACAAGGTCGAAGCGGCCTATGCGCGGTCGGACCTGTTCGAGCGTCGGCGCGGGCTCATGAACGACTGGTCGGTGTACCTGAAAAGCGAACAGCACGGATCGGGCAACTCGCCGCGTCGCTGACGCAGCGACGAGATCCATTCATTAACCTCGACCTGCCCGACAAACATCGGCGGGTTTCAGGCGACACGTGGTACGGCAGTGTGAAGCCGCCGAAAACGAATCACTACGATCGCATGCGAACGCCTTTGGCTGCGGAAGCGAGCGGTAAGGTGAGGCGGCGCACGGTTCCGAGTCGAGGGCGTAGGCCACAGTTGCCGTGATCAGCGGCCGTTCGTGGGGTACAATGGCAATGAGCGTCGACCATGCGCTCGGCGCTTTCCAGTATCCTCCACCTCATTCCTGCGAGAGCGATGTCAACACGATAAAGGCGCAGTATCGGCGAGGTTGTCCCGAGGAGGGACTGATCCAGTGGCAAGCGAACAACAACTTCAGGAACTGGCTGCGACAGTTGACAAGCTAAACGCGATCGATTCTGTCAAATTGCTTCGGAAGGACCTTGGAATCGAATCCCTGGATCGCGTCTTTGCCGACGATCTGGAGAAGATAAAGTCTCTTGCGGCGTTTGCCGAACGACATGCTGCTACGGTTCATGACCAGTACGTCGGAGAGGCTCGTTCAACCCTCGAGCAAATCGCGAATCACATGGAGGCTCAGGCCGACCGGCCTTCGGCTGAATACATCAATGAACGTGAAGCTTTCCTTTACGCGATACGCGAACAAGTCGAAGAAGCAAAGAGGTGGCTACCGTCGTTCGCGGGCTCAGCTGTGCTCGAAAGAGGCTTCCTGGAGGATGAAGGTATCCGCAGGGAGTACGAGCGCGTAGTCCACGAACTCAAGACAGAAACCGAGGCCACGCTCGCTCGGGTAAAGGAGCAGGTCGACAAGGCTGTCGAAGAGGCAAAGAAGCTCGCCGACGAGATTGAATCACGTGCTCGCAAGTCGGCGACAAGAATGTCCGTCGACGAGGCGCAGCGCCAGTTCTCCGAAGCCACCAGCGAGCTTCAGAAGAAGGCAATGAGGTGGGGCTGGCTGACCGCCGGGTCAGTCGGTGTACTCGTGACGCTTCCTTTCGCCTTCATGCTCTGGCCGTTGCCGGACGGCGACAACTGGCCCGTCGCGCTTTACTACACTCTTCTGAGGGTATTTGTGCTGAGTGCTGCAGGTGCCGCGGCAACAATTTGTGTCCGGTTATTCCGCGCTCACCTGCACATGGTGGAGAAGAACCGGCATCGCGTGAGGGTCGCGAACAGCATCGAGAGCTTCGTCAACTCCGCACTTGAGCCCCAACAAAGGGACCTACTGTTGGCAAAGCTTGCCGAGGCGGTTATTGACTTCGGCGATTCAGGAATAATCAAGAGCGAACGGGACGAAACAACTTCGAGCGTTATGTCGAGCGACCTCATCGGGAGAATCCTCGCCGCCTTGTCCGTGCGTCGTGGCACCTAATGGAAAGTCATGCGATCGGGTTGCTAATGAGCGTGACAAGACTGTCGACTGAGTCTGTGAGTAGGAGTGCCCCACCCTCAACTTGGTTGTCCGATCCTGCCTTTTGAAGAAGCCCAGCGACACCTAGTTCATCCCAGACGACCTCGGCTAGCGGCCTATTTGGGCCACCGAGTTTGGGGACAGCATTCTCCAGAATCGCGCCGGGAGATCGGTTCTCATTCTGGCAGTAGTCCCTGAGCCGCCGGCCGTCTGTTGCCCGCTAGGGCGGTAGGCGCGGGCGCGCGGGCGCACATGGTCCAGAACAGGGTCGAGGCGGCCTACGCGCGGTCGGACCTCTTCGAGCGGCGGCGGCGATTGATCGACGACTGGGCGGCTTCTCTCGGCCGCCCGCGAGGACGGCTGGCGGACTGATCCGGCCGGGCACATGTCGACATCCCGCAATAACGGATACGTTCAGGCGATGCCCGCGAAGTCCGAAAATCGAGAGACAGGCCTTCGATCCTGCGGCCGAGGAGTGCATTGAACTCGTAGTCGAGCTCTGGGATAATCTGGTGCCGGGGGAGATTCCGGCTCGCGACGGCCTCCAATGTCCAATCTCACCCTTCTCCAAGACGCGTAACACCGTATATGTCCTTGTCGTGAAGCTCGAAACATTCCAAGACGTGCTTGCCTCCATTAAGAAGAACAAAGGACGCCCGTTTCATCTGCTTCTCGGTAACGGGTTCAGTATGGCGTACGATTCAGCCATCTTCTCCTATAACGCCCTGCATGACTTCATCCAGGATTCTCACGACCGGGATCTCGAAACGATTCTGGGCGTCATCGAAACGAAGAACTTCGAAGTCATTATGCAGCAACTTGATACATGTGCAGCACTCGTTGGTGCGTTCGGTGGCGACCCTGCGCTAAGACAGCGGATTGAGGACGCTGGTGCGAGGCTGAAGAGCAGCCTTCTAGATGCGGTCAAGACACTTCACCCTGAGCACGTCTTTGAGGTGCCAAAAAGGCAGAGTGAGGCCTGCGCTTCGTTCTTGATGACGTTCCTTCACGCTGGCGGCCGTCTATACTCGACCAACTACGATTTGCTGCTGTACTGGGTACTCATGCGGAACAGCGTGGTGGGTCATGTAGACGGATTTGGTCGAGAGCTAGAGAATCCTGACGATCCACCGGATGACCACTTCTGGTCTGAATTGGTATGGGGCAAGCATCGCGACGACCAAAATGTCTTCTATCTGCACGGGTCGTTGCCGTTCTTCGACGATGGTGTCGCGGTGATCAAGGAAGAGTACGACGAGTACGGCTACCTATTGCAGAAAATCAGCGCGCGGATGGAATCGGCGGAGTACCCTATCTTCGTTACCGCCGGCGACGGTCGGCAGAAGCTGACGCACATAATGCACAATCATTACCTGGCACACAGCTATGAGAGCCTGTGTACCGTCGAGGGGTCGCTCGTGACGTTCGGATTCAATTTTGGCGATTACGATGAGCATATTATCGATGCTATTAATCGTGCAGCTAGGCAGAAACCGCCAAGGAAGCTCTGGAGCGTGTACATTGGCGTCTATTCGGACGAAGACCGACAGCACATCGAGCAAATTAAGCACAAGTTCAAGTGCAAGGTGCACATCTACGACACGAACACGGAGCAGGTCTGGGGATAGTGTTGTGGTCGTGTCTGGTTCCTCCCAGCACTGTAGCCACGCCTGCAGATCACGCGCAACTACGGAGTAGCAATCAGCATCGGGTCATCTTCCTTAGCGGCTCGGACCCTGATGTCTCTCCGGTCCGTGCTGCCGACCGGGCTGGCGCATCAGTTCCAGCGCGTGCGCAATGTCACGGCGAGCGTCCTGTAGTCCGCGTCCAAGCATGTCACTTGCCCAGCAAGCTGCTCGACTCGCTGCTGCTTCTGCGCGGACGGCACGGACAACCTCCGCAAGGCTGCCGTCAACTGCCGTTCTAGCTCGGTCATACAGCTCCTTCACCTGCTCAACAGCTTCACGGCAGACCGCCGGCCTGCTCGATGGCCTTGAAACCGAGACCCACGGCCAGGTGGGTTTTTCCGACACCGGGCGGCCCGGGCAGGATGAGGTTTTCGCCGTGCTCGACGAAGTGGCAGAGACTCAGCTTCTGGATCTGCTTGCCGTCGACGGAGGGCTTCTATAGTCTCGTAGGTACCCGTCTGCAATGAGGGGTACAACAAGGGAAGCGCGGCCGGACTATTAACAGTAAGTCACTTGTTACGAATGACTTGAGGGTATCATGTGGCTAACCCTGCCCGATTAGCACGCGTATTCGGTATATCGAGAGACCACCCGATGGTTGGCCTCTTTTTTCGGTATGTGCGATCCCCTCCTCGGCGAGGACGGGACCTGGATTAATTCGGATGGTGAGGATCGAATGCCACGAACACTGGTTCTTGCAATCGTTGTTGCATCCTTCGCAGCCCCTGGGTTCGCTCAAGTAGACGACTTTGTCCCGGTCACTGGCGAGATGTTGCTCAACCCCGGCCCCAACGACTGGCTCATGTTCAGCCGCACTTACGACGCGCAGCGATTCAGCCCGCTCGATCAGATCGATGTCGACAGCGTGGGCGGACTCACTCTGGCCTGGACCCGCGGCATGCCGGACGGCGCGACCGAAACGATACCGCTGGTCTATCGGGGCGTCATGTACGTGGTCACGCCCAGCGCAACCATTCAGGCGCTGGACGCCACCAACGGCGATCTGATCTGGGAATACGAAAGACCCGGCGCCTCAGGCACCCGAACGAAGGGACTGGCGATTTACGACGACGTGATTCTGTACACGGCCCCGGACAGCCACGTTGTGGCCGTTGACGCGCGCACCGGCGAACTTCGCTGGGAAACGCCCGCCGATGGGCGCGGACACTCTTCCGCGCCTCTCGTTGTCGACGGCAAGGTCATCTCGGGCGGTTCGTGCTTCGGCAACAGGGCAAACTGCTTCATTGCGGCTCACGACGCCGGTACCGGCGAGGAACTGTGGCGTTTTTATACGACGCCGGCGCCCGGAGAGCCCGGAGATGAGACCTGGGCCGGGGCCGCGCTCGAAAACCGGCAGGCGTCCACATGGGGACTCCCGGGAAGTTACGATCCCCAACGGCGCCTGCTCTACTGGGGCGTTGCCAATCCCATGCCGGACGCGCGAATGGACCGGCACGGCGGCGATCCCGATGGCACGGCGCGTTCTTCGCCTTCGGATCTGTACAGCAACTCGACGATCGCGCTCGATGTCGACACTGGAGAGTTGTCGTGGTACTACCAGCACCTTCCCGGTGACGACGCCGATCTGGACCACACCCATGAGCGAACGCTCGTTCGAACGGCGTTGAATCCCGATCCCGAGCACGTCAAATGGATCAACCCCGCTATCCGCCCCGGCGAAGTGCGCGACGTGGCGGTAACGCTCCCGGAAGGAGGCGGCATCTTCCTGAACGACCGCGACACCGGAGAGTTTCTCTGGGCGACTCCGTTCCCTCAGGACGCCCCTGAAATGCTGCTCGACCGCGTCGACCCGGTCACGGGCCAGACATTCATCGACTACGATCTGGTCACGACGGGGGCCGAAGAACTGAAGGTCATCTGCTACTGGAATACGCGAAGCTACTGGCCGACGGCCTACCACCCTGAAACCAACTCGCTGTACACCTCCTACATCGACAACTGCCGCGAAATATCCACCGTCGGCGGGCGGGGCGGTCGGGGGTCATGGCGGGTCGTTCCCCGCCCCGGCTCGGATCCGAATGCCCTGACGGGTATGGCAAAAATCGACCTCGAGACCGGAGAAGTGACCCGCTTCGACGTGGGACGAGCGCCCGGCAATGGTGCCACACTGACGACGGCCGGAAACCTGGTGTTCCATGGCGATATGAGCCGTCGGTTCAAGGCCTTCGACGCGGAGACCGGAGACCAGCTTTGGCAAACCGTGCTGGGAGGCAACGTGTCGGTCAGTACGATCGCCTATGCCGTGAACGACAGACAGTATGTGGCTGTGATGACGGGAGATAATCCAAAGGTTCCGGAACTGCTCGGCGTCGTCCCCGAACTCGAACTCCCGCGGGGGCACAACGCCGTCTACGTGTTCGCGCTGCCCAAGTAGAAACTGCCGGGCTGAAAACTGCAGGCGCGGCCCAGCTCGGCCATGACCGCGCGATAAACCATCCGATTCGACCCGATTGCTGGAGAAGAACCATGTTTCAAAGATCCTTCGCGGCAGTTTTCCTTGTTCTGGCCGTGGTGCCTGCCCAGGCACAGGCACCCGGATTCACGCCCGTCACCGAAGACATGCTGCTCGATCCCAGTCCGAATGACTGGCTGATGTTCAGTCGAACCTACGACGCGCAACGTTTCAGCCCGCTGGATGAGATCAACCGTGACAACGTCGGACAACTCGGAATGGCATGGTTTCGGGGACTCGCCGACGGCACCACCGAAACGATACCGACCGTATATGACGGCATCATGTACCTCACGGTACCGGGTTCGAATATTCAGGCGCTGGACGCGACCACAGGAGACATCCTCTGGGAGTACAACCGGGACTACGAAAACGACCGCGTGGGTCCCGGAGGACGGTCCAAGACGCTCTCGATCTTCGAGGACATGGTTTACTTCACGGCGCCGGATGCGACGCTTGTGGCCTTGGACGCCCGGACCGGCGAAGTGCGCTGGGAGTCGCAGGCCGACAACCGGGGGCACACCTCCGGTTCGATCGTCGTCGAGGGCAAGGTCATCTCGGGCGGCACCTGTACGGGCGGCCTTCGGGAAAACTGCTATATTGCCGCTCACGGCGCGCGGACTGGGCAGCTATTGTGGAAGTTCTACACGGCCCAGGCACCCGGCGATCCTCCCGGGTTCGACACCTGGGGCGGCGCCGCTGTCGAGACGCGCCGGGCGTCCACATGGGGACTCCCCGGCTCTTACGACCCCGAATCGGGACTGGTCTATTGGGGCACCGCCAACCCGACCCCCAACACACGCGCCGCACGGCATGACGGAGATTCGAACGCGATCGGATTTACCTCGCCCGCCGACCTGTTCAGCAACTTGACCGTTGCTCTCGACCCGGACACCGGCGAACTGGTCTGGTACTACCAGCACCTGCCGGGCGACGACTGGGACGAAGACATCAACCAGGAGCGGATCGTCCTGCGTACCGAGTTCAATCCCGATCCCGATCACGTCCGGTGGATCAACCCGGACATTCCCCGCGGACAAGAGCGCGACGTCGTCGTCAACATCGGCGAGGGCGGCGGAATGTGGGTTCTGGACAAGAACGACGGACAGTTCCTGTGGGCCACGCCATTCCCGTTCGACGTGAACAACTTCATCCTGCAGGACATCGATGTCCAAACAGGTATCGCCCACATCAACGAGGAACTCATCGTCGACGAACCCGGCGAGCGGCACGTGATCTGCTTCTTCAACACACGCAGCTACTGGCCATCGGCGTATCACCCCGGCAAGAACGCGCTGTACGTTCCCTATATCGACAACTGCCTCGACATGACCTCGGCCGATCCGAACGCTCCGGGCGGAGATGGAGGCCGCGGGGGTCGTGGCGGACGTGGGGGACGCGGAGCCCCCGAGCGCCGCGTGGGCATTCCGCGCGAGGGTTCGACACCGGAAGAAATGAACGGTCTGGCCCGCATCGACATGGCGACAGGCGAGATGACCCACTGGCCGCAGGGGCCGGTCCCGACGACCGGCGCCGTTCTTGCCACCGCGGGCGATCTCATTTTCTGGGGCGACATCAACCGGCGTTTCAAGGCGCTGGACGCCGACAGTGGAGAACTCCTCTGGCAATCCATCGTCGGCGGACCGGTATCGATGAGCACGATCACCTATGCGGTCGAGGGGCGGCAATACGTCGCGGTCATCAGTGGAGACAACCTGGCGCAGCCGGGACTGATCGCCGGAACGATGGGCCCGATGCCGGTCGACATCGATCCCGGACGGGGCAACAACGCCATTTACGTCTTCGCGCTGCCTTAACACCCAACAGCGTTCCACTAGCGTCCCGAGTCATGCAGATAGACCCATAAGCTGTTTATTGATAGTGATCTATGATTGGTCGTCGCGGACTGAGCCGGTCAGGATGTGTCGCGAAATCCGGCCCAATCCCGCTAATGCGGGGATGGCTGTTGTAGCCGATTCCGCCGTCACACCCCCACGATCCAAGCGCCGAGGCAAAGTCGCACTGCGTCTCCGGCGACATCGGGTGGAGGAGATTGGCCTTCAAGGCGGCCGCGTATCCGTCTGGCGCGAGCGCATCTCGCCCATTCACACCAACAAGCGCCTCCTTTAGAGCCTGAACTGCTCGAACGCCCACTTGTTCCAATCAGCACCTCACGTCGTCTTCGTCGCCAACGTGAATGGTAACTCGCAACGAGTCGGGCGGCGCTGGCGCACGTGATCCCCAACAAGATCGAGGCGGCCTATGCAGTGGTACGGCGTCCGGTTCGGTCTCGTCGAGATCGAGCGGCGCGACAACCCCTTGCCAACGGTGATCCTGGAGCGGAACGGCGTGCGAATCGGATTCGCCGTCAACGGCGGCGACCCCGGCAAGGAGGGCGCCGCCATCCGCGTGACCGACATCCAGAGAGCCCGCGACGAGCTGGAGGCCAACGGCGTCCACACCGCCAACTGCCGCGTGGATGAGCGGGACGGCGAGCAGTACCGGGTGTTCTTCGTGGTCGCGCCCGACGGCCTCTGCTACTACTTCCATCAGCCGATCGGCCGCGTCGGCGATTAGGACCACTCTTGCACCCGCGGCCTGACGCTGTATCGAACTGCCCCGCCGCCGGATCACCCGTTGTAGCAAGGGCGTCCTACCCGTTGGACTCTATCGCCTCAAGGAGGAGGTACATGCCCGAAGATGGATTGTCGTCCGGGAACTCGGTTCCGTCTCCTGCGTGCTTGGCAGTCAAGGCACGCGCACGGTGTGCCGCGTCGGCTCGCCGCGACATGTACTGCGCGCCGTCGAGTCCCTTCCCCGAACTCCTGTCGTGGCCGCGGATCAGCTTCCTGGCAGCCTGATTGTCGAGCCACGCCGTGTGGTTCTCGAAATGGAGAGCCAGCCATAGCTCGAAGCACGGATTTGAAATGGCAAGACGGACGTCGCTCACTGCAGCCTTGGCTCTGGCTTCAGGAAGCTTGGGGTGGTTCTGGGGCCATTCGACGTCGAAGAGACACCACACCTCGTCGATCTCACCTTGCTCTTGGGAATTGCGATCTCGGGCTTCGGCCGCCGCGTTTACCAGGGTCAGCGGCACGGTGCCACTCGCATTCAGGTCTATTCGGATGTCAACCGCGGCCGAGTCGCGGACCGCTGGCTCCTGTCTCAGAGCCTTGATGTAGTCAGGCTCGGTCCTCGTGCCCTCACAGAACACCAGGAAAGTCCGCTTGGGCGTGCGAAACGCGACCCTGCGGCGGAGCGAGCGGTCCTTGCGCGGCCTGTGTCCAGTCGGCTTAGCCATCGCGAGGCTGAGAAACGAGCCCCAGGGCTCTGCGGACTGCGACCTGGTCGACTTCGGGAACGGCCCCGAACCGACCCTGCAGGTAGGCTCTCTCCAGGTTCAGAGACCTCCTCACGCGTTCACCCCCGAACTCGGCCAAGCCAACGAGGCGCGTGGTCGCGTTAGGCGCTTTCTCGGTGAGCCAGACCTCGTCGCGGTTCAAGCTGTTCAGCAGGGACGTGTCGTGGGAAGTGAAGACGAGTTGAGCCCCGCGGGTATTGGTCTGGGGATCCTGGAAGATCTCGATCAGTCGGGCCGAGAGACGGAGATGAAGACTCGCGTCGATCTCATCGAGCAGAAGGACCCCACCGAATCTGAGCGCCGCGAACGCCGGACCGATCAGACGGAACCAAGTCTGGGTTCCAGCAGATTCATCCTCCAGACCGAAGGTGACCGGTTCACCTTCTCCGCGATGAACGAGAGCAAGGTGACGACGAGATCCCCCGAGGCGCCCGGACTCCTCTTCGGTCATCACGAAATCATCAATTCCCGGATCGGCGAAGCGAAGCAAGTCCATCGCAACGCTACGATCCGTGACCGCTGTTCGACCTTCTGGAGTGCCAAAGAGTCGTAGCTGATTGGCCTCATCCTCGAAGAGCAAACGTATCGTGGGGTCGAACGGGCTGACGCCACCGGCCCGAAGAAACCGTCTCTTCCGGAGCCCGAGAACGCGCATTGTCGCTAGCGTTCGCCCGACGCTTCCGAAGGCGGTATCACCTACCCGCCTGCCAGCGGAGAGCGCCAACGTCGTTGGAGTCAGCAAGTCCCGTATTCCCCGGGTTCCGTCGAGGCCCCGGCGAAAGTCGATTTCGCTCTTCCGGCGTGTGAAGAGGTTTCGCCGTCGTCCTTCTGGATAGCTGTCCAGGCTCTCGAACAGCACGGCCGAGTCGTCCACTTCGAGCCGATACGCGTATCGGACGCCGTTGACTTCCAGGTCCAGATCGAACTGCGTTGGAGATGCAGGCCCCTTGCCGAACCTGTGAGCATCGCGCGGAATGTAGTCCTCCCAGCCTCGAAGCGACGTGGCAACGGCCATCGACAGCCAAGCCATGGCATCAAGGACATTGGACTTGCCCGACGCGTTGGGCCCGTAGATTCCGGCGACGGTCAGGACGCGCTCCGAAAGGCCGTCGAACCCTCGCGTCGCCGCCCGATCCTCGTCGACGGCGATCATCGACAGCTCCACCGGCTCTAGAATCGAGCGGTGGTTGGAAACCCGGAATCGCAGTAGCATGAACACAGTCTAGCGCAGAATAGACATTTTCACTGCCCTCTCCGTACAGATCGCGCAAACTCTGGCACAAGATCGCAAGATACGGCATTCAGATGCTTGGGTCCGAGTCTTCACGCGTCCCGCCGGCGGCACGTTGGATGGCCACTGAGTACCAGAAGCAAATCGCTTGGGAAAACGCGAAGAGGATACGCGGGAAAAACCCTAACCTGCATCGGCGGGACCGGTTTGGGAATCAGATCTGCAAGCCAGCCTATGGCGCGCAGGGGCACGCGGTACCCGGACTAGCCGGTGCCCCGGCGGGTCGTTCGTCGATCCGCACGTCAGCTTCAGCCAGGCCGCGGCCGTCCTGTTTTGCTCTCGTTTCGGCCTTGGACGACAGCATGGCACCGATCTCTTCAAGCGGATCATGGTCAATCGATTCCGGCTATCGCACTACCCGACTCGAAAGCACGGGACTTCGCGGTTCGTCGCTGGGATGGCCAAGCCCTGTCCGCGGACGGCTTCGATGGTCCAGTAGATTCCCGCATACAATGAGGGGTACAATGAGGGGACCACGGTCGGACTAGTATCCACAAGTCTATTTTTATGAAGGCGTTACAGGGACTACTCAGCTCGCGCCGCCGGAGTGAACTGAGTGAACTGATCGGAAGCTTCGACGTGGCGGTTTGCGGAGAAAACTTCTCCCGTTCCGGCACGCGTTCATGGCGCTCGGCGCCATGTCTGGCCCGCCACCAATAGGAAAGGCGCCACCGAAGCAGCGCCTTTCTCGGGAATCGGGAAACGAAGGTTACTGGCTACTGTGCGTTCACCAATCCTTCAGTGATCTCAATGTAGGTTCCCTCGGGATCGGTAATAAACGCGATCGTCAGTCCGATGGCTTCAATCTCGCTCGGCGCCCTGTCGAACTCCACACCCATCTCGGCCATTCGCGCCGAGAACGCATCCATATCGGCGACCTCGAATCCGATGTGGTCGATGGCGTTGCCCTGGGTCGGCGTTGGCGGACCGCCGCGCGCGCCCAGGAAGTCGACGCGCCCGCCAGGCACCACGGCCGAAGGCATGCCGCGGCGTTCACCCACCTCGGCGCCGAAGGCCTCGACGTACCAGTCGCGCAACCCTGCCTGTTCGGTTACCGATAGATGGATGTGATGGAACTCGATCGGGTTCGCAAGTCCATCCACTTGCTGCATCTCGACGCGAACGCCATCGGGCAGGTCCGCAAGGATCTGTCCGGTTTCCGCGTTGTCGACCGCGAACGTTGCGCCAACGGACTCGAGTTTGGCGTGAATGTCCTCATAGCTCTGCACGTTGAAACCCACGTGGTTCGCCGTGGTCTCGATCGACGGAACTCCAGGGTCGCCTTCGGTCAACAGGAAATACATACCGGGGAACTGGAGCAACTGGAGTCGTCCCGACGAGGCCTCGGTAGCCCCAAGAGCCGTCCAGATCTCGCGGTGCCGTGCCTGATCGGACACACGCAAATGGATGTGGCCGGTCGTAACGCCGGACGCATTCGGGGCGGGAAGCTGGGCGACCAGGGTTCCCGCTGTCAACCCGAACGCCACAAGACCCGGGACATAGAACATACCGACGTGCTTGCTTGAATTCATGGATACCACCGTTTCCTCAATAGTTGCGGTCGCTCGAACGATCGCACTCGATACATGCGGATGCCCCTCTCGGACACTCGAAATAAAAGGATTTCAGGAGTTTCAAGATACTACTCTCAGCCATTCGGCAGGTCAACAACGGCGCACAACCGCGCTCAACCCGGCCAACGGAGCGCGGATGAAGCCCAGAGCCGGCACAAAAACGGGGTACCGGGCATGGGAACAGCGCGGTAATGGCGTCGGGCTCGATTGACGCCGCTAGAACGTTAAAGTTGCCGCGGGCGGGACGCCGTTCTCCTATCGGGCCTCGAACCGATTCCACAGATGCCGCGTCCCGGCCGCAAGCTGGACGATTCGGGCGTAGCTGCGGATGCCGTCCTCCACGCGATTGGCTCGGAGGAAGACATCGAGGGTTCGTCCCTGCGTTCGGCTCACCCACACCACCCGGGTTTCCCGGATGCGTCGATCGATCGCCTCCAGATCGCGGAGCGGGCCGTCGTCGAGAAGCCTGTTGTTTTCGGCGGAACGCATGTACATCCACAATGACAGCCAACCGCTGTAGCGCAGTTCAGGATCGGCAGAACCGACCGCCGCCAACAAGGCAATGAAGTTGGCCTCTCCCTCATGGGCGTATCCGCGGACATGGGCGATCTCGTGCAGCATGACCATGGAGCGCTCGAACGGCAACAGGCCGCCAGTGACGAGGGCCTCGTGCCCGAACGGGTTGAACATCCCGCTCACGCTTCCGGCCCGGAACAGCGGGTTCAACAACACCGACGACTTGACCTGGACGACACCGTTCCACCGGACGGATGCGGGACCATCGATGGCTTCGATCACGGTGCGGATCCGGGAATCCGCTTCATCGACCAAGGCCTGCTCGTAATCCGGCGGGCCGGCGTCACCGCGCTCGACGTAGGTGCGGTTGATCTCGGACGCCGCTTCACGGACCAACGCGGCTACTGTTTCCTCGCTGACCCGGTCGGACCGGAAGTCGACTTTTGCCTCGACGGGGAGGCGGTGGTAGTTCAGTCCCCAAGTCCAGAAAAAGATGAGGTAACCGGCCGCCAGCAGACCAAGAACCGGAAGGAATCGGCGACGGTAGACGAGATAGGCCACCAACATGACCGATCCCGGCAGCAGGACATCCAACAATGAACCGCCCGTCATGGCCGCCAGCGGGGCCATCAGCGCGGACAGCAGCGGAAAAACACCGCGGGAATACCAGTCCTCCACGAACCGTGCCGGAAGCAGATCCGACCAGGCGGCCAGGAACGACAGCAGAGCCAGCAGGACGAGGCCAAGCGGCAACCTGTTGAAAATATTCAGCTTGACCCTCGGAAAGCCCATTTGTTAGGATTCTGCCTTGTTGAACGCTAAATATCTAGGAATCATACAATTAGGCCGCCGTTTCACGCCAGCCGGGCGGTCGCGCGACAGGGATTACATCGGATTGGATGCCTAAGAATTTTTATACTTTAATCATCGTCCCCAATTCCACTTCCGGTCTCCACAAATTGAGGATACCGCTCTGGGCGGTCTACGCGTGTTCGGTTCTTGGAATTCTCCTCTTCTTCAGCGCGGTTGGCCTGGGTTTCAATTACGCGCGCATGGCGTTGCGTACCGCCGACCACAAACAGGTGCTCGCTGAAAACACCACGCTCCAGGTAGACAACAAGAACCTCGAAATGTCCACCAGGCAACTGAACGTCAAACTGCTAAGACTCGAAGACCAGGCTGAGCGGATCCAGGACATGATGCAGGCCGACACCTGGAACCAGCGATTGGGCCTGACCGAATCCATCGAAGTTGGCGGAAGCCTCGACAACTATCCAACCGCTACGATGATCGCGAGCCTTAACACGCTCGACAATCTGGACCTGGCCCGCAATCGCGCTCTCGAGTTGGAAGATCAGCTTCAGTTCGTTGAGAGCCTGATCCTGACGCGGAACGGCAAGCTCGATCTGACGCCTTCCATCTGGCCTGTGACCGGATCGACCCGCTCCGGCTTTGGGCGGCGCCGGGATCCCTTCACCGGCGAGCCCGAATTACATCAGGGACTCGATATCGGGGCCCTTTATGGATCGGTGGTTCGCGCCCCCGCCAACGGACACGTCGTTTTTGCCGCCCGGCAATCCGCATATGGAAACCTGATCGTCCTGGATCACGGCGGCGGCATTACCACGCGGTTTGGCCACCTGTCGCATTTGGATGTCGGTGTCGGAGATCAGTTGAAAAAGGGCGATCCGATCGGATATGTCGGTAGTTCCGGACGGAGTACCGGTCCCCACCTGCACTACGAAGTACGGTTGAACGACCGTGCGGTCAACCCCCGGAACTATCTGCCCGCGAATCCCGGCCGGACCGCCGATTGACAACAACCGTGGCGGAACACCGCGGGTTTTTTCGCGCGGGTCCGGCGGCTGAAGACTGTCAAACCTGAAGCGGCGGACAGCCCCGCTCCAAACCTCTTGAATTCGTCCCCCTACCTTCCGTGAACGAATTGGTCTATATTTAATAATGCTCGACAGTCTGGTAAAGAAGTTCGTGGGATCCCGAAGCGACCGCGAGATCAAGAAGATCCAACCCAAGGTCGTCGCGATCAACGAACTGGAGCTCTCGGTTTCGAGCCTCACCGACGAAGAACTCCAATTCAAAACCGCCGAATTCAAGCAACGTATCGAAAACGGGGAAAGCCTGGACGCCCTCTTGCCCGAGGCATTCGCCGTAGGGCGCGAGGCGGGCAAGCGCGCCCTCGAGATGCGCCATTTCGACGTGCAACTGGTCGGCGGCATCGCGTTGCATCAGGGCCGCATCGCGGAAATGAAAACCGGAGAAGGCAAGACGCTGGTTGCAACGTTGCCGGCCTATCTGAACGCGCTTGGAGGCAAGGGCGTTCATGTGGTCACGGTGAACGACTATCTGGCTCAGCGCGACTCGCAGTGGATGGGGAAGATCTTCAATTTCCTGGGACTCGGGGTGGGTGTCATTCAGCATGGGATCGACGAACCGACCCGCCGCGCGGCGTATCTGGCCGACATCACATACGCGACGAACAACGAACTGGGTTTCGACTATCTGAGAGACAACATGAAGTTCCAGGCCTCTCAATTGGTCCAGAAGCCGCACAACTTTGCGATCGTCGATGAAGTCGATTCGATCCTGGTCGACGAAGCACGAACACCGTTGATCATCTCGGGACCCAGTGAGCAGGCAACCGACAAGTACTACAGGCTCGACAAGATCGTGCCGCGGCTGAGGCGGGATATCGACTATCAGATCGACGAAAAGAGCCGTACGGCGACGCTCACCGAAGAAGGCGTGGCACGGGCCGAAGGGTTGCTCTCGGTCGAGAACCTCTACGACCCCGCCAACATGGACATTCTGCACCACATCAACCAGTCGCTGAAGGCCCACACGTTGTACAAGCGGGATGCGGACTACGTGGTGAAAGACGGCGAAGTGCAGATCGTCGACGAGTTCACCGGAAGACTGATGCCCGGCCGCCGGTGGAGCGACGGCCTGCACCAGGCGGTCGAGGCCAAGGAAGGACTCAAGATTCAGCAGGAAAACCAGACACTGGCATCCATTACCTTCCAGAACTATTTCAGGATGTACAAGAAGCTCTCCGGCATGACGGGAACTGCTGAAACCGAAGCCGAAGAGTTCGAAAAGATCTACGGACTCGACGTCCTGGTGATCCCGACCAATCGCCCGCTCCATCGCATCGAATACTCCGACGTCATCTACCGGACGGAGCGCGAGAAGTTCAATTCGGTGTTCGATGACATTCGCGAAAACAACGAACACGGACGCCCGGTTCTGGTCGGCACGATCTCGATCGAACGTTCGGAAAAGATCAGTTCGATGCTCAAGCGCAAGGGCATCAAGCACGTTGTCCTGAACGCCAAGTACCACGCCAAGGAAGCCGAAATCGTCGCTCAGGCCGGCCGGAAGGGCGCCGTCACGATTGCAACGAACATGGCCGGGCGCGGCACCGATATCGTCCTTGGCGGAAATCCGGATTTTCTGGCGCGGGTCCTTCTGCGCAAACAGAACATCAATCCCGACGAAGCAAGTCCGGAGCAGATGGTCGAAGCCGTCAAGACGATACGGCCCGAAATGCAGGCAGAGCATGACGAAGTGGTCGAACTGGGCGGCTTGCACATCATCGGCACGGAACGGCACGAGGCACGGCGAATCGACAACCAGTTGCGCGGACGGTCGGGCCGCCAGGGCGACCCCGGCTCATCGCGTTTCTTCGTGTCGCTCGAAGACGACCTGATGCGGATCTTCGCGGCCGACCGTATTTCGAGCATCATGCAACGCCTCGGCATGGAGGAAGGCGTGCCGATCGAATCCAGGATGGTTTCCAAACAGATCGAATCGGCGCAGAAACGGGTCGAAGGCCAGAACTTCGCGGCCCGAAAACACGTCCTCGAGTACGACGACGTGATGAACAAGCAGCGCGAAGCCGTCTATGGAATGCGCAAGCAGTTGCTCGAACAGGAAAATCAGAAAGAGTACGTCGTATCGATAGCGGACGACATCATGGCAACGCTGATCGACCAGTATGCGTCCGAAGCGACACCGCCGAGCGAATGGGACCAGCAAGGACTCCGCACCAGCGTTCTCCGTCAGTTCGGGTTCGACTACAAGCAGGAAGAGCTGGATCCGAACGAACTCGCCTCGAAAGAACTGGAAGACGCACTGATTGAGGTCGCGCACCGAAAATACGACGAGAAAGAGACGGTGATCGGCGTCGAGTCCATGCGCTTCCACGAGCGAATGTTGATGTTGCAGATCGTCGATAATCACTGGAAGGACCATCTTCTGGGGATGGACCACCTGAAGGAAGGCATCGGTCTGCGAGGTTACGGACAACGCAATCCGCTGGTCGAATACAAGAGAGAATCGTTCGAGCTTTTCCAGGACTTGATGAATCGCATCGACGAAGACGCCATCAGGTTCCTGTTCCTGTTGCAGCCCGTGGATCGCGCAAAGCAGGCCGAGCAGATGGAGCGGCGCAGACGACGGCAACAGTTCATCACGTCCAACCAAGGCGGCGAATCGAAATCCAAGAAACCGATCAGGCGGGACGCTGCGAAAGTTGGGCGGAACGATCCTTGCACGTGCGGCAGTGGCAAGAAATACAAGAAATGTTGCGGGGTGACAGTTTGAGCGAACAACAGTTCAAGGACGCGTACACTTTCGACGATGTACTTCTGGTCCCTCTCCGGTCTGACATTCTTCCCAGTGAAGTCGAAACCGGTACCCGGCTGACAAACAATATCAGGCTGAATATTCCGATCGCGAGCGCGGCAATGGATACGGTGACCGAATCCAGCCTGGCCATCGCGCTCGCTCAGCAGGGCGGCATCGGCGTCGTTCATCGAAACATGACCATCGATGAACAGGCCGCCGAGGTGGACAAGGTCAAACGTTCCGAGAGCGGAATGATCGTCAACCCGATCACGATGTCGCCCGACGATCGAATTCAGGACGCCCTCGACTTGATGAGCAATTACAAGATCTCGGGCGTGCCGATCACCGAGAACGGCAAGCTGGTCGGCATCCTGACCAACCGGGATCTTCGTTTCGAGGATCGTTTCGATTTGCCGATTCGCGACGTGATGACCACGGACAACCTGATCACGGTTCCGGTCGGAACGATGTTGGACACGGCGCAGACACTGCTGCACAAGCACCGGATCGAAAAGCTGCCGGTTGTGGACGACAACTACGTGCTGAAGGGCCTGATCACGGTCAAGGACATCACCAAGAAAATCAAGTACCCTTTGGCCGCCAAGGACTCGAGGGGCAGGCTCCGAAGCGGCGCGGCGATCGGCGCCACCGGGGATTTCATGGAACGGGCGGCCGAACTGGTCAAGGCCAGCGTCGATGTGGTCGTGATCGACACGGCCCATGGACACTCGGCGAAGGTTCTGGACGCTGTCCGCGCATTCAAGTCCAGGTTCCCCGAGTCCGAACTGATCGCCGGCAATATTGCATCGGCGGAAGCCGCGAAGGATTTGACCGACGCCGGGGTGGACGCTATCAAGGTCGGTATCGGTCCGGGATCGATTTGCACCACTCGCGTCGTCAGCGGAGTGGGCGTCCCTCAGATCACCGCGATCATGGAATGCGCCCAGGTGGCCCGCGAGCGGAACATCCCGCTTATTGCCGACGGCGGCGTCAAGTTTTCAGGCGATATGACCAAGGCCATTGCGGCCGGAGCGGATACGGTGATGATCGGCTCCCTGTTTGCCGGAACCGATGAAAGCCCGGGAGAAGTCATCCTGTACCAGGGACGGACCTACAAGTCGTATCGCGGAATGGGATCGCTGGGCGCAATGCAGGAAGGATCGGGCGACCGTTATTCGCAGGACAAGACCCAGCCGTCCAAGCTGGTTCCGGAAGGCGTCGAGGGACGCGTTACTCACAAGGGCGCTCTTGCCTCGATGGTGTATCAATTGATCGGCGGGCTCAAATCGGGTATGGGCTACTGCGGCTGCAACAGCATCGAAGACCTGCAAACCAAAACGCAATTCATCAGGATCACCGACGCATCGCTGAAGGAAAGCCACGTCCATGACGTGTTTATTACGAAAGAAGCGCCGAACTACCAGATGGAGTAGGCCCCGGGCGGCGGGACGATTCTGTTGAGCGAAATCGAGATTTCCGATTTCCAAATTCCAACCTGTCTCAAGTCCACGTCATAAACCCCTGCGCCGTTCCACTACCTGCTTCGGTCCGATAGCACGGCACGTAGTCGATCACTTCGCCGCTCAGTCCGGTCTGAAACATACATCCCGAGGCTGAAACCCAATTCAGCAACTCCGATGTCCCGTCCTGCATCATGTTGGGATCGATCGCCTTGAGGTATTCGGCGTCGCGGCCCTGGATGGCGTCGAACAACTTGCGGTCGAACTCTTCATTGATCACGAAGTGCGTCATTCCACCCGAACCGATGACCGCAACACGAACATCGCGGTCCCAATCCGAAAGGACCTTGTGCATCAACTCTCCAAGCGCAAAGCACCGATGGGGACGCGGTTGGTTCGGTGGAAAGAAAGTATTCGCGATAATGGGCAGCACTGGAATGGCGCGGTCCTCCATGACCCGTCGCAGGATGTAGGCAAAGGCGTGAGGCGTGCCGACGTGATGATGCGGAGAAGGATGCGTCGGCCACTGGTTGGATGCCGCAAAGTCCCATCCCTCGTCAAGGCCGCGCTCGATGAGGCGGAAGGCAAGATCCGGCAGGCCAGGGTACTCGGTATGCGCTTCGGGACGGTTGGCCCATTCCGATTGGACGATCCCGGGCGGTAGCGTCGAGGATCGTTCTTCGGCGATTGGACCGTTCCAGAACGTCTCGCCGCAGTAGACCGTGTACGCCGGCTGCATGGCCGGCAGGACCAGTTCACGCTGGTCGTTGCCGAAAATGACGCAAACGTCGGGATCGACTTCCCTCCAGATCTCGGCCACCCGCGCGATCGCCTTCTGACAGGTCGCATGACTGCGGGTGCGCGCTTCGAGCGCCGACTTTTCAGCCAGATTCTCGTCCCGCCGCATCTCGACAAGTTCGTCGAATGAATAGGTGTGCCCCTTGAACCAGTGCTTTCTGGCCCGGTCGGCGGGCACCCGATACATCCACTCTTCAGGGGTCGTGCTGAGTTGCGGGCCGTGCGTCGTCCAGATCCCAAGTACTATTTCAGCCATGCCACCATTCGAACACATCGGCATGCCTGCTGAGAAGACCCAAGACGGGAGGGGCGGTCTGCGACCGCCCGAATCAAGTCCGCCCAACCAAGAGCGTGCGGCAATCGTGCAGTCATAGACTGCACCTACATTGAGAACGTGTAGGGGCGGTCTGCGACCGCCCGAATCAAGCTCCCCTAAAAGTTGATTTGACCGGCGCCCTCGAAAGGCTGTTCGATAAGCCGGTCCGCTTCGGCCTGGGCGTCATATGCATTGTCCCGCGTGTTGATGGCCTTTTGATACTCGGTCACGGCCCGCTCCCTGTCGTGGCGCATATCGTAGATCTTGCCGAGGTTGATGTAGCACCAGACCTCGATCCAAATCGGATCGAGATCGCTGTTCAGGGCTTCCCTGAACAGGCTCGCGGCAAGCTGCAGATTGCCGAGTTCGAAGTACGCCTCCGCCATGCGGAAGTAGGCGAGTGAACTCAGCCGGTCCTGGTCGATGGCCGCTTCGTACTCGCGGATGGCCTCGCTGAACAAACCCTGATTCGACAGGTCTTCGCCGCGGCTGATACTCACCTTGACACGGATTTCGGGAGAGAGCCGGAGCAGCTTCATGCGGGGGTCGATGAGGACCGCCTCGGGCTTCCGCACGGTCGCCAGGTCCATGTCGCTGGAAGGACCGGACGCGATGATCGTAGCAAATTCGGGCTCGCCGTCGGTGACCACTTCGATCTCCACCGGCATTCGGAACAGATCGAGGTCCTGCTCAAGCTGACCGACCACCTCGTATCCTTCCCGTGTTCTGTAAACCTGAAACACACGAGTGAACTCGGGAATCCCGGACGAGTTCAACCACTGGTCGAAGAAGAAGGTCAGGTCGTCGCCGGCAAATTCCGAAGACACCTCGAGCAGCGCGCCCGTAGACAGCGCCCGGTCTGCGAACGTTTCCGGAAAAGCGGTCAACATTCGTTCGAACGCTTCTTCGCCCATCACGTCGCCGAGCATTCTCAGGATGAACCCACCCTTGTAGCCCGCCAGGGCCTGGTACTCCGCCGAATCGCGGGGAAGATTTCCGACTTGCCGAAGCGGAAGTCCGTCCTGATAGCTCAGCGCCTTCACCAGAGTACGCTCGACATAATCGTCGGAATCCAACGGAGAAAGGTTGTCTTCCAAATAGCGAAGGCTGATAAAAACGCTCAGGCCCTCAGCCAGCCATGCGTCGGAAACCGGATCATCGACGCGATAGGTCAGCGGAAACCACTGGGCGGCGACATGTTGAGCGAGTTCGAAAGGTTCGAAATCGAGATCGATTGCGGAGGTGGGAAGCAAGAGCATTCCGGGGCTCGACCTGGAGTCCCAGTTCGCGCCGTCAATCTCAATGATCCGAAAGGAAGCGTCGACTGGGTCGCCCAACGTATCGCGGAAGTAACTGAAGAAATCCGCCGCGGCTTCACTTATCGCGAGCGCGGCATCCATCGACCGCGGAAACACGATCGTTTCGATGTGGAAGCCGTCAGGCGTTGCGAAGACGACGGACTCGTAACTCCCCGCGACCAGAGTCCCCCAGAAACCCGGAGTGGGCTCAATCAACCGCCGCCGAACCGTGCGGGCCACCGGATCCGCCAATTCGAAACCGACCTCCGTCAGCGGACTCACCACCCGCCAATCCGCGGGCAGCGTGACGTTCAGTTCTAGCGAAGCCGGATCCACACGGACCCCATTCATCGGAAACCACGTCGATTCCTCAAGAAAGAAGGCGCTTTCAGGGGAAACCCGCGACAGGATGGGATCGAACTCGTTGAACGGATCCATGAGCCCCGAATATTCGACACGGATGAATGGCTGATCGAACTGCCCCAGGTCCGAAAGATCCACTTCGAGCGTGGAATCGAGGTCGAACTGGAGATATCGGACCGGAAGCGGTTCCTCTTCGCCAAGATAGACGTCCCGAACGCGCAACCGGCGGTCCAGGTCGAATACGGCATAACTCTGGCGATCGAGTTGAAGGAAGCGGATTTCCGCCGTCCCCGTCAACTCGCCTCGGGCGGGATCGAGCGTCGCCTCGACAACATACGACTCGACGTCAATTGGCGGGCGATCGTTGTTCGAAGGAATCACGGTCTGGGCATGTCCAGGCGCCGCAAAGATCAAACCAACCAGAAGAGCTCGAAAATTGTTCATCATGCACAACCTTGCGCGACAACGTGCGAACTTGCACCACCTTGCCTGATATTCATGTAACTCAGTGTCCTGCCCCATAGATAACGGGCCTAACGCCGATGGGTCTTGGCCGGAAACGCGGGTCACGGGCCGTTTCGGATTCCGGCTCAAAGGGTTTAGACGGATCCAACCCCGGTTTCGTCTAACCATTCAGTCTACGCCAGTCGGGGAAATTCGAACGATTGCCGATCCAATTCCAACGTTGTCGTTCTGGTCGTAGATCCGGACCGAAACCACGTGCTCTCCCGCACCCAGCGGGACCGACAGAAAGTCGAAGTCTTCGCCCGTGGAATCGATGATGCCATCAACGGGAAATACGGGCGTCCAGACGCCGGCATCCACCGACACCTCGGCTTGTTTCAGCACCGAGGTCCGGTCGCGGGCTTCCACCGTCAACCGGACACGGCCATCTTCGATATCCCCCGGGCGAACGGATACGGCCGGTGGTGTATTGTCGATCGAAAACGGCCGGGTTTCAAACTCCCCTTCAAGAGCCAACTCGGGCGGATTCGACCCGATATCGCTCGCGACGACGCGCACCGTGTACATGCCGTCCGGCAGCGTGTCGGGCGCGATCGTATAGAAGTCGTTCCGGATACCGTCGGCGAGTACCTTCCAGTCGTTTTCGCTCCCGGAACGATACAGGATCGAGTGGACGAGGATATCGTCGTTGTCGTCTTCAGCCGTCCACCTCAGCGCCTGGACACCGTTCTCGATTACCGACCGGGGCGCCTGCGCCTGCGCCACGGGGACAACGCGGCCCGTGGTCCCGCCGCGATTGTTGTTGTTCGGACCGTTGGCGACTCCGGCCGCCGCCTGAGCCGGCCTCAACGCCACTCCCGGTCTCAGGACCTCAACGTTCGAGACTTCGGGCCGAAAGTTCTGTTGCAGATAGGGCAACGTGACCGATTCGAGCCGCGCGGAGTCGTCGCGATCTCCAAACAGCTCGGCCCTCCACTGAATGAACCGGGCCCGGGGACTCGAAATCGTACCGTCGTCGGCGGCCCGGGTCCAGTCCGACCATGTGGGATCGGGACTGGCGGTGTTTCCGCTGCGAGTCAGGATTTCGACCCCCGTGCCCGACCATGCCACATTTCCCCAACTCGATACCGAAGACGTATCCTTGACGACAGACGTATACGTACCCGAGGCCCCTGCGTCGCTTCCCAGTTCGAACAGCTTTCCGGCATTGGATGAAGCCGCAACGATCCGATCCCCGGTCGCGACCAAACGGGTGGTCTGTTCCTCACTCGATTCCACCAGTAGCGTGGCCCGGCCGGGAGTATCGTACCGGTACACGCGTCCGCGGGTTCCAGTCGAGAAAAGCAGACGGTCTCCGATAGACAACAGCCCAAAAACCATCTCGTCCGATGACTGCCAGATCGACGAAACCGACCCATCGGGACGGACTTCGAGGATCATGCTACCCGAATCGCCGGATTCGGCACCGGTGTCGAAGGCGTTTCCATTGCCCGCGCCCACGGACGAGCTTCCGTCGGCTTGGACATCGTCCTGCGCGGCCAGCGGCGTCGAATTCGTGATGACGATGCTGGTGGAAACCGCACTGGTGATACTCGAGCCCGCGGTCGCGGCGGTCGAACCTGTTGAACCCGCACCGTCGACGACAGCCGCGTAGATGGTCCCGTCGGCGGCAACCGCAACCGAGTGCACTTCGCGCATTTCCGAATCGTGAAGAACGAACGGACGGCCATCGTCGGAGATGCGGTAGAGATAACCCTTTGGGTCGCCCCCGGCCACAACGTTTCCGGTGGCGTCGACGGCGAGTGAGATAATGTGGGTTTCTTCGCTGTCGTAGAAAACTTCGCTGTCGCCGTCCGGGCCGACCCGATAGATGATGCCGTCGTCGCCAGTACCCACCAGCAAGCGCCCTTCGCCGTCGAATGCCAGGACCCAGATGTACAACGCACCTGGATCGAAAAACGTTTGGGCGGCGCCATCCGCATCGACACGATAGACGCGGCCGTTGGGGGAGGTGGCCACAAACAGCGTGTCGTCGTCATCGACTGCCATCGCAAGCACGGCCAGTTCACCGAGGTCGAGGATCTCGGCACCGGTCCCATCCCGATCGACCGCAAAGACCTTCCCCTCATGCCCCGTGCCCAGATAAACCCGGCCCGCGGAGTCGGCGGCCGCACTGAGAATAACGGGCTCGCCGGTGTCGAAGACCGCATCGAAATCGGGCGCCAATACAAGCTGCCCGTCTCCGGTGAGCGAAAGACCCTCAAGTTCGCCGCCGCTGAAATCGTCGTAGGTTCGCGTTTCCCAGAATTGCGGAATCACGGCCAGAACCGGAACCGCAAACAGCAATAGCGACAACCCGAAAATGTTTCTGTATTTACTCATGGGGTGTCAGATTACGAGCCTCCGACCAGCGGCGAGTTACGGAATGACCGTAACTCCAAGCGACTGTTGCCCCTGCACGATGTAACCGGCGGGAGTCAGTTCAAACTCGAGCACGGGTGAGGTTCGCGTACTCGAAGTGAAACTGTCCGCACTGCGCGAACTTCCCAGCACGGCCAGCATCGAGGGAGGCAAGGAGGGCAGTTCGGCGCCGCCGATAACCACCCCGGGCGCGGAAGCGAGCACCTTGACATAAAGACGGTCCATCTTGCGCAACATGCGAAGTTCTCGAAGAATCTGATCCATGTCGCGGGGCGGGGCCGAAGGCGCACGCCGCAGGTCCAAACCCGTGATGGAAACACCGTCGCCAATCAACAACTCGACCCGGCCCGGCGCCAGTCCGGCGGGAATCGGCACGGTGTAGTTTTCACGAAACTCCTCGCCCGACGGCGTCCGTAGCGTCGCTTCCACCTCAACGGTTTCCCCGGCCCGCACTTCCGTCCGGTCGATGCGCACCGCGTCGAGGCGGGCGCTTCTGCGCTCGTCATTGGACCGGATGGCAAGGTCGATCGCTTCGATTCGGAGCGGATCGTAGTCGCCGGAGAGCAGGTAGGTAATCGGAGCGACGGCGGCTAATGCCGCTTGGGCGACGGAATTGAGATCTCCGGCCGCGGCCGACCCGATCTCCACCGTCTCTCCGTTTCGAAGACGAACGGTTCCTTCCACCTCAAGTGTCAGCGCGCCGAGACTTCGTTCGGTAGCCAGGATCAGTTCGAACAGCGAGAGATTCATCATGAGCGGCGTCATGAAGCGGTCGTCGACGACCTCGTACTCATAGGATTCGACGTTGCCGCGCGAAGTCTCAACGGCAACGCGAACCGGGATCATCGCCGCCTCCCGGTCCAGGCGTCCTAGAATTCCCGTTGACCGGTCCTGCCGGAAAGTCCCGACGAGATCGAGTGGAGCCGCGATTTTGAAGGATGTGGATCGAGACGGTACGAGGGCCATCACATATCCGGGCGACATTGGAACGTCCGTGGGGCCAAGAGACTGGAACGGGTGGCCAAAGGCATACACCAGGTCGCCATCGACGTGCGTCACGGTCCCGTTCGCGCTCACGCGAATATCTCCGCGCACGAGTTCGGCATTGATGGACATTCCGGGCTCGATCTCGACCGGGCCGGTTCCGGACAACTGTCCCGCCGCCCCGGCCGCTCCTCCCTGAACCGTGGTCATGCCGAAACGCTCGAAAACGCCTGAAAACTGCGTCACGGACTGGGGGGACAATCCCGAAAAGAACAAGGGAGTTCGAATGGGCCGCAGGCCGCCCCCGGTTGTGCCATTCGCCGGCGCCGTCAAACCCGGAAACAATTCTGGATACAGGTAGTCGGCGACGGGCTGTCCCGACCGGAGGGCATTCATGACGCGATACATGTACGCGGCGGGGCCTTCCTGGGGAAGCGTCCCTGCCGACAGGCCGGCGACTGACGGGTCCGGCTCGGCGGAACCCAGAACACTCACCATCTGCCCGATCGGCTGGATGCCTGCGATCGGTTCGCGCGATCCCTCGAACGCGTAGGCAACGGCGCCCACGAGCCGGTCATCGATATAGACGGGACTGCCGCTCATTCCCTGCAGGACGCCCGTCTCGTCCAGCGGTTCGCCGGACAGGCGGGCGAGGATGAGATCCTGGTTCGGGGAATTGTTGCGGAGAACGCCCAGAATCTCGACATCGAATTCCTCAATGCCGGTTCCATGGAACACGGTCCGTCCGGTCCCCTGCATTCCCTCACGCAGTTCATCGACGGGAAAGAATGCGGGCTGCTGACCGAGAACCGGCGCCGCCAGGAGCAGGAACAGTACAAACAGGGGCACACAACCCTGAACCCGGTTCATCCAGAAACTCATTCAGGAATCCTTCGGGAGGTCTCGGCCCAGCCACGGACTGCCTGGAAAGCAGACGCCAATTCAGGCTGCGAAAAACCTCGCCGGCAAGCATAAACCCATTATTTTCAACTAAAAACGGACAATTTGAGTCTAATTGAGCCCCGAGGGCATGTCAAACTGCGTGGGCGATTCCAGTCGTGGGGATCGGGCCTGACGTTCCGTCCCATGCTATCCTTCTGAGCATGTCGAATCCGGATCTGTTGAATCAGGCGGACCGCATTCTGCGGCCTGTTTTAATCAAACTTGCGGATATTCCATGGCTGAACGTCACCGCGTGTTGTGCCGGCCACCAGCCCGAGGAAAGCGTCTGGTTTGAAACCGAAGTGCGCGGAAACTCGGGACTGCAGCAGATGATGGAGTGGCTCAGAATCCTGGAAGGCAAGCTCGCGGGCACGGGTTGCAGGACCGACTGCATGGTGAACTACAGCGACAGCCGCGACGGCGAGAACGTCGAGGAAACGCCCCCCGGCGACGCTGAAGAAATCGCCCCGCGGATTCCACATGGATGGTTTCCCATCGTCATGGAAACTTTCTGGCCAGCCAAGGACGACTGGCGGCACGGGCAGGCGCTGATTATCGAAGCCTTGTTGTCCTCGGTCGAGGAATTCCGCGGCCAGATCGACGCCGAATATAAACCCGACGGCGCCATCAACTACTGCCCGTTCTGCTCATCGTCGTTCGTTCGTCTGGACAGCTTCGAATCGTCCGGACACCGCTACAAATGCGGTGACTGCGAAACCGCCTGGACAATGATCGACCCGAAGCTGTAGCAACCCGTGGTAGAACCCTTCAGGGTCGCGCGCTGGGGTCTTCGGGTTTCAGACGCGAAGAGAGGAGCGGAGCGATGGTTCCACATCGTGACCGACGAACGACAAAGTCTGTGGCCCGAACCCCCCTGCGCCCTACGGGTTACGGCGGCATCGGGCCATCTGCCATGTTGCCCCTCCTCGATAGATGCGGGACATCGACTTCGTCGCGGCGCCTCGCATATGTCCCAATGGCGCTCGTAACGCGATCCCTGCAGGGTTCTACCACGGGCTGCTTGGCACTGGGCACCGTCACCGAGCGGCGCCCCGGACTCCTGCCCGATGAATGAGCTTCCAAGTCAACTCGAACGCGGCGATGCGCGGGCTTTGTCGCGTGCGATCACGGCGGTTGAAAACCATACTCCGGAATCCATTCGACTGCTGCGAGACCTTTACCCCAAAAGCGGAAAATCGACCGTGGTCGGGGTGACCGGCAGCCCGGGGTCGGGCAAGAGCACGCTCGTTGACAAACTTGCCGCGGGCTACGCCGATTCGGGGCACCAAGTCGGTATCGTGGCAGTCGATCCGAGCAGCCCCTTCACCGGAGGCGCCATACTCGGGGACAGAATCCGGATGGCGGACCTCGAACAGAACGCCGCCATCTTCATCCGAAGCATGGCGGCGCGCGGCCATCTTGGAGGTCTGGCTTCGACGACGGCGGACGTGGTCACGGTCCTCGATGCCGCGGGTCGGGACCCCGTGATCGTCGAGACGGTGGGCGTCGGCCAGGACGAAGTTGAAATCGCCCGATTGGCGGATATTTCCGTCGTGGTCCTGGTACCCGGCATGGGCGACGAGATCCAGGCTTTGAAGGCGGGGATCATGGAGATCGGCGACGTGTTCGTGATCAACAAATGCGATCGGGACGGGGCGGATCGAATGGAGCGGGCGTTGAGGGCCATGCTTGCCCTGGCCCCGAACACCCCGGGCCATGACTCCACCGGCGCGATCGTCCCCCCCATCGTCAAGACCGTCGCCACCGAGGCCAAGGGCCTGGATGAACTGCGAAATGCGATCGACGATATCCGCGCCAAAGCAAACGGTCGGCCGGAACTCGGGGAACGGCGGCGGCGCGTGGTCAAGCTGCGGGTCCACGAGATGCTTGAAGAACGACTTGTACCGAAGGCGATCCGGAGCGTATTCTCCAACCGCGAATTCGATGACGTCGTCGATGCAATCGTGCGGCGTGAACGCGATCCCTATTCGGTCGTCGACGAAATCATCGATCGGCTCCGCTTCGAGAAACTCAAATGACCATCGATCATATTGGAATCGCCGTACGGTCTCTGGAAGAAGCGATGAAACCCTATCGCGAGTGCCTGGAACTGGAGGTGTCCGGGACCGAAGAGGTCGAGGATCAGGGCGTGCGCGTCGCAATGCTGCCCGTGGGCGAGAGCCGGATCGAGTTGTTGGAACCCACCCGCGCAGACTCTCCCGTCGCGCGATTCCTGTCGAGACGCGGTCCGGGCATCCATCACCTGGCAATCCGGGTGAATGACATCGAAGCGTCGTTGGAGAAGCTGAGGGCCGCGGGGGTTCGACTGATCGACGAGACGCCTCGAACCGGCGCCAACGATACACGCATCGCATTCATTCACCCGTCGTCCATGAACGGGGTCTTACTGGAGTTGGTTGAACATGGCAAATAGCATCGGCATCGGCATTATTGGGGGCAGCGGCCTCTACGACATGGAAGGTCTCGCCAAAATCGAGGAAGTCAACGTGGAAACGCCATTCGGCGAACCGTCCGACAGCTACCGCACCGGGACGCTCGAGGGGCAACGCGTGGCCTTTCTCGCGCGTCACGGCCGGGGCCACACCATTTCGCCGTCCGAACTGAATTTTCGAGCGAACATCTATGGCTTCAAGGCACTCGGCGTCGAACGCATTCTCTCGGCCAGCGCGGTCGGTTCACTTAAAGAAGAGCACCGCCCGCTGGATATCGTCTTGCCCGACCAGTTCTTCGACAGGACCAAGGCACGGGTCTCAACGTTCTTCGGCGACGGACTGGTGGCACACGTCGGCTTCGGAGATCCGGTTTGTCCCGAACTGGCCGACGTGGTGGTTTCCGCAAGCGCCGATTGCGGCGTTCCGGTCAAGAGAGGCGGAACCTACCTTTGCATGGAAGGTCCCCAATTCTCTACGAAGGCGGAATCCGAAACCTATCGAAGTTGGGGCATGGACGTCATCGGCATGACCAACTTGCAGGAAGCCAAGCTGGCCCGCGAAGCCGAGATGTGCTACACGACGATGGCACTGGTGACCGATTACGATTGCTGGCATCCGGATCACGATGCCGTGACGGTCGCGGACATCATCGCCAACCTTCAGAAAAACAGTCTCAACGCGCGGACATTGATCAAGGCAGCCGTAAAATCGATGCCCAGGGACCGGGAGTGCGGCTGCGGCCACGCGCTCCGGCACGCCTTGATCACCGACCCGGCACGGGTGCCGGCTGCAACCAGGACACGACTCAGCCTCTTGGTCGGCAAGTATCTATAAGAAGTTCGCCAGGCGCGGGTGATGTCCATACTCCTCAACGAACAACTGGACCTGAGATCCGGATGGCGCTTTGCGACCTACGCGGCCGTTTTCGTGATAATTCTCTTTGCGACCGCCATCCTGTTGTCCATGTTCGTTCCCTCGATCTTCGATGGAGATTTGGGTCTTCTTGCGCTCAATGCGGTCGCCCTGGCCGTCCCCAGCGTCCTCGCACTCAAGGTCATGTCCCATTTCGTCGACCGGGTGCCGGTGTTAACCTTCGGCGCCGGATTCCACAAGAACTGGCGGCGCGACCTCAAGTGGGGAGTTGTTCTGGCAGTTCTCATGCTGGGGGGATTGTTTGGCGGCATGGCCGTCACCGGTGAACTGAACATGGCGGCCGGCACGGTGTCGCCGCTCGGGTTGGCGGGAATCGTCCTGGTCCTCTGCGTGGCGGCGGCGAACGAGGAACTCATCTTCAGGGGCTATCCGCTACAAGTTCTGATGGCCGGGATCGGGCCATGGCCCGCCATGATCGTCATGTCGGCGATTTTTGGATTGGGACATCATCTGAACCCGAACGCGACATGGCTGGGCACCGGGAACACTGCGCTTGCGGGTATACTGTTGTGTTTGGCGTACGTCCGAACCCGGTCCCTGTGGTTCCCCTACGGCATCCACATCGCCTGGAATCTCGGACTCGGACCGATTTCCGGATTCTCCCTTTCGGGGATGAATCTCGAATCGATCCTTCACACGGAAGCCAACGGCGCTGACTGGATTACCGGCGGCGCATACGGACCTGAAGCCGGGGTTCTTGTTACAGGCATCATGGGCGCGGCCATAGTGGCGGTCGTATTGACGAAACGAGTGGATGTCAGCCCGGATCTGAGTTCGCTGCTGACCCGTCATCCCGGGAAGGTCTACGAGGACAGCGCCTCGACATCGTCAGGAGAGTGAGGAGCATGAGTTCTATTCTTGTTGTGGGTTCGGTTGCGTTCGACTCGGTGAAGACACCGTTCGGCGAAGCCGCCAACGTTCTGGGTGGTTCCGCCACCTACTTCTCGGTATCCGCGAGCTACTTTTCGCCCGTCAAGATGGTCAGCGTCATCGGAAAGGACTTCACCGACGATCACCAGACCATCTTCAAGCGTCACAATATCGACACGGCGGGTCTGATACAGACCACCGGAGAAACGTTTCGCTGGAAAGGGCGATATGGATTCGAACTGAACGAAGCTGAGACGCTGGACACTCAACTGAACGTGCTTGAGACCTTCGAGCCGCAGATACCCGAAAACTACAAGAACTGTGACTACGTGTTCCTTGGAAACATCGACCCGGTACTCCAGGTCAAGGTACTTGACCAGATCGAGAATCCCAAACTCGTCGCCTGCGACACGATGAACTTCTGGATCGACGCCAAACTCGATGATCTCAAGAAGACACTCCAGCGGATCGACATGTTGGTTATCAACGACGGTGAAGCGCGCATGCTCGCGGGTGAAGCAAACCTGGTTCAGGCGGCAAACAGGATTCTGGCCATGGGACCGAAACGGCTGATCATCAAGCGCGGCGAATACGGCGTGTTGATGTTCAACGGGGATTCCATCTTCGGCGCGCCGGCGTATCCGCTCGAAGAAGTGTTCGACCCGACCGGTGCCGGCGACACGTTTGCAGGCGGGCTCATGGGACACCTGGCGCGGGCGGACGATGTCCAGGACTCCACCCTGCGGCAGGCAATCATATTCGGATCCGTCATGGCCTCCTTCAATGTCGAGGCATTCAGCCTTGGCAAACTGTCCGCGCTGACCAAAACCGATATCGACACTCGTTTCGAGCAGTTCAGGAAGCTCACGCAGTTCGAGTCTCTTTAACTGGAGTAGATCCGGGATGACGCCCATGTTGCCGTACGTCAAGACTCAAGGATTGGGCAACGACTTCATCCTCGTCGAGGCAAACCTCGCCGACGGCCGGGACCCCCATTCGCTCGCGCGGCGGATCTGCGACCGCCGATTGGGCGTGGGCGCCGACGGACTGATCTTGTGGCAACCCGCCGCCGGCACGGTGAAGCTAAGGATCGTGAATAGCGACGGCAGCGAAGCCGAATGTTCCGGGAACGGACTGAGATGCATGGCGGCCTACCTGTGCGACGCCGGGCGGGCCACCGATGGCGAGGTTCGACTCGAAACCGTATCGGGCATCTATACGTTGCGGAAGGACGGAGAGCGATACGCGGCGGATATGGGACAACCGGAGTTGAAGCCTGAACGGATCCCTTTCAGGACCGAAGTGCACATCGACAGGGTGGTGGACCATCCTCTCCTGGTTGACGGCCAAACCGTCCGGGTATCGGCCTGTGCCACCGGAAATCCGCACTGCTCCCTCTTTGTGGACGCCATCGATTCGAACATCGTCAACACCTTGGGACCGCAACTCGAGAACCACCCGGCGTTTCCCAACAAGACGAACGTCGAATTCATTCATGTCCTGAACCGGAACGAGATCGAAGTCGCGTTCTGGGAACGGGGCGCCGGCCGAACGCCCGCGTCAGGCACCGGTTCGTGCGGCGCCACGGTAGCATCGGTCCTGAACGATCGGACCGAGCGGAAGGTCACCGTTCATGCCGAAAACGGCGTCCTCGATGTCGAGTGGGGATCCGGCGACAACCGGCTCAAACTGATCTCTACGGCCAGTGTGGTCGCCGAAGGCCGGTATTTCGATTCGGAATCATGAAAGAGGCGTTCGATGTCGTGATTGTCGGCGCGGGCCCGACAGGCCTTGCAGCCGCTCTCGAAGCCCGGAAACTCGGGCTTCGATACCTGGTGATCGACAAGGGTTGCGTCGTCAACTCGATCTTTCGCTTCCCGACCAACATGACCTTCTTCACGACGCCGGAGTTGCTCGAAATCGGCAACCTGCCGATGGTATGCACCGGGGAGAAGCCAACGCGGATCGAAGCCCTCAAATACTATCGTCGTGCGGTTCAGACCCACGAACTCGCGGTGCATCAATACGAAGAAGTGGAATCGCTGTCTTCCAGCGGAGACATTTTCAGCGTCACAACGGGATTGGACACCTACCAAGCCCGGAACATCGTCATTGCGACCGGCTACTACGACAACCCCAACATGCTCGGCATTCCAGGCGAAGATCTCCCCCATGTCTCGCATTACTACACTGAAGCTCATTCGTTCTTCGACCGGGACGTAGTCGTCATCGGTGGACAGAATTCCGCCGCCGAGGCTGCCCTGGAATTGTTCCGTTCCGGTGCGCGCGTGACCCTGATCCACCGCAAACCCGAGTTGGGAACTTCACTGAAGTATTGGGTCAAACCCGATATTGAAAACCGGATCGAACGAAAGGAAGTGCGGGCGTTTCTGGATACCGTGGTCGAAGAGATCCTGCCGGATCGCATTCGGGCACGCCAGGGGTCGAAAATCATCGAGGTGGAAGCCCATCAGGTTTTTGCTCTGACGGGATATCGGCCCAGCACGACATTCTTCGATCAACTCGGTGTCGAATACGACGCCGAGATTCTGCTCCCGGCTTTCAATCCCGACACCTACGAAACCAACGTGTCCGGCGTCTATCTGGCCGGTTCCGTTGTCGCCGGCCGCCGCCACAAGGAAATCTTCATCGAAAACGGACGCTTCCACGGCGAATCCGTCATGCGGGCTATTGCCGCACGATTGGGATCGAACAATCTGAACTCTTGATCACGGTCGTGATCGTGCGGTCGAGATTGTGCCGTCGTAGACGGCACCTACAGGGGGAATCGGAATGGGAGGGGAGGCACGAATCAAGTCCGAAACCCGCACCTTTATCATTCCGACAACTTATGAGAACAGCCCTCCGACAGCATTCCGAAACTGTTGGAGAGAGCGCTCCGAACTGTTGGGAACTTGATTGTGCGGTCGTGATCGCGCAGTCATAGACTGCACAGTGGGACAGTGGGACCGGAGGAATGGGAATGGGAGTGGAAAAAATCGTGTGCATGGGGATGTGAGGAAGAGCCGGTGCAAGGATATGCGCCCTTGCCGAAGTCTCCGGCTTTTTGCAACGAAAATCTATAAGACAGGCGGGTTAATTGCCTACAGGCTGACCGGAATGTGCGGCGACGGCTTCGTCGTATTTTTCGTGGAGTTCGATGCCGAAATATTCGGCAACGTCGGATGCCGGATACATGGCTATCGCGTCCCACGCCATGCGCTCGCACACATTCACGCAGATCTTGCAACCGATGCACTCGTCGAAGCGAACCTGAACCGGCTGCATGACGACACCCACATTGTCGGAAGGATCGCGCGGCACATGCTCGATGCAATCCACGGGGCAGAACGGCACACAGGCATCGCATCCGGTGCAGTTGTCCGGGTTGACGACCGCAAGGATTTTTGGGATCTTCTTTTTCCGGGTAATCTTGCGCGGAGCCTCGGGAATGATGGCTGTACGATTTACTTTCTTCGGATTAGCTACCGGCATAGACAGATTCCTTCAACTGGGAAAGCGCCATTGTATCGCACGGATCAGCTACCGGCATAGACAGATTCTTTCAACTGCAAAAGTGCATTTGTATCGCGAAATCCGATAATTCGCTCAATGGCCTGACCGATCTGATTGTCCGGCGTCGACGCTCCGGCGGTCAACCCGATCTTGAACGGTCCAGGTGCCAGCCAGCCGGGGGTTCGCGTCTCTTCCTTCTCGCCGGGAAGCTTGTGGCAGATCTCCTGGGCACTGGTGATCCCGGTGGCATCCTGAATGTGGAAGGATCGCGTGAACGCCCCAGCGATCCGGGCCAGATTGTTCGTGTTCGAACTGTTGTAGCCGCCGATCACGATCATCGCGTCGAGGCCCATGTGCCGCATGGCCCGCACCGCGTCCTGGCGGTCCTGGGTGGCACTGCAAATCGTGTCGAAAGCGATAAACCGGTGACCGATACCGCTGGTCCCATGACGCTCGGTCATAGCGCGCCTGAACATTTCGGCCACTTCAAGCGATTCGGATCTGATCATTGTGGTCTGGTTGGCCAGACCGACACGTTCCAGGTGGCGGTCCGGGTCGAAACCCCGCGAAGTCGCCCGGTCGAACCGAACGAGGAACTCCGAACGATCCCCGCCGTTGACGACGTAATCGCACACCCAGGCGGTCTCATCCCTGTTGCGAACGACCAGATAGTGGGCGTCCGGAACCAACGTCGTTCTCGAGAAAGTGGCACGGGTTTCTTCGTGTTCGTGCTTGCCATGGATAATCGAAGTAACTCCGATCGAAGAATACCGCTCGACGTTTTTCCAGACATTCAAAACCGAACCGCAGGTGGTATCCACCACGGTGCATCCCGTGGATTCCAGAGTTTCCAGATCCGCTTGGGGCACTCCGAACGCCGGAAGAATGACCACGTCTTCCGCGCATACCGCGCTGTACCTGATCGAAGGATCGACAACATCCGGCAGAAACTGGATACCGAGCCGATTCAGTTCCTGATTCACGTGCCGGTTGTGGATGATTTCGCCGGCCAGAAAGATCCGTCTGTCCGGAAACTTTCGTACCGTCTCATAGGCATAATCGACGGCACGCGCGACTCCGTAGCAAAAACCGAACTCCTCAGCCAGAAGAAAGGTGAGATCGCCTGCCGTCAGCCGGGAACCATCCTCGCGCATCCTGTCGACGATTCTGCTACGGTAGCTTGAATCCAGTTCGGGGCGCACCTCGGAGCGCAACCCAAAACCCTTCTGGAAGTAAGTCTGAGTCATCGGTCGGTAATTGTAACACACACAGGATTGTGCTAATTTCTCTGTTTCCTGTCGGTTAGCGGCCTATGGAAGCGCCCTGCGCACCACCCAATCCACAAGGATATCAGAAATATTCAGACAGTTGAGGAAGTCAGGAATTGCCCGAACGACAAGCAACGATCACAGCAGTTTCGCACTATGTACCCGAGGGACGCCTTACCAATGCGGATATTCAGAAAATGGTCGACACCGATGACCAGTGGATCATTGACCGCACGGGAATCCGTGAACGCCGGATCGTCGAAAAAGGGACGCCCACCAGTGAGATCGCCGCTCGGGCATCGCGCAAGGTCCTGACCCAGCGAGGAATCGGGCCCGACGAGATCGACCTCATCATCGTCGCGACCGTAACGCCCGACATGCTGTTTCCGTCAACCGCATGCGTCCTTCAGGAAAAGATCGGGGCATCGAACGCATGGGGATTCGACCTGTCCGGCGCGTGTTCCGGTTTCCTGTACGCGCTGACGACCGCGGCGCAGTTTATCGAGACGGGCAGGCATTCGAAGATCCTGGTGGTCGGCGCCGACGTGATGAGTTCGATCGTCGATTTCGAAGACCGGACCACTTGCGTCCTGTTCGGTGACGGGGCGGGAGCGGTTCTGGTGGAGGCATCCGATAGAGGGAACGGCATCCTGGACTGGATACTCCGGAGCGACGGCAGCGGTGGTCCGTTCCTGTACATGCCCGGCGGCGGGAGCCTGAATCCTCCCTCCACCGAAACCGTGAACCAGAAGATGCACTACGTCCACCAGAATGGGCGAAACGTTTTCAAGTTTGCCGTAAAGGGGATGCAAGCGGTATCCGAATCCATCCTGGAGCGGAACGACCTGACAACGGACGACGTCCGGCTCCTGGTTCCCCATCAGGCAAACCTGAGAATCATCACGGCCGTTGCCGACAAACTGAAGATTGACATGTCGCGCGTCGCGGTCAACATTGACCGCTTCGCGAACACGACGGCAGCGACGATTCCGATTTGTCTGTCGGAAGCGGCCGATTCAGGAGTTATCAGTGATGGCGATCTAGTACTTCTGGTCAGTGCTGGCGCCGGTTTCACCTGGGGCAGCATCCTGCTGCGGTGGGGTGGGTAGGCTTCCTCCGGAAACGAGAGGCGCCGCTCAGATCCGTTCGAGGCTCAGTACCAGTTCACAACACAGCGAGCCCCGGTCCCGACCGGCCTGGAGGACGGTCGCGGTGTCCCACTTCCACTCTCCACGGCGGGGCCCGTCGTGCATACGCGCTTCAATTACGTCCATTTCAAGAACATACGCGGGCCGCTCCTGGCGTCCGGATGCCAATCGCCTCACGGGGTTCAGCTTCGCGCCGAGCTTCTCGCGGCCAACACGCCGAACCAACTCATCGACCGACTCCCGACCTCGATAACTTCCCGCCGGGAGCCCCCAGACACCGGGTAGTTCGTCATCGTCATCCGGTCTTCGCAACGTCAACAGTTGCCCGCCGCGCCGGATCAGAACCGCGACCGAACGCTTCACTCTCTTTGGCGCCGAATTCGCTGCCATCAGCGCGCCGCCCTCTCCGAATCCGCGAGCCAACCGCCAAACTGCCAGAGATCGGCCACAACCACGCGGATTCCGGGCTTCTGGCGGCCGTATGCGGTCTGAAAGCGCCATTTCAGATACTTTCGAGGTGGAACGGGAAGGAACGGGAAACGCCGGTACCAACCGGCGGGAACGACGCGGAAGTAGAAATGGACGAGCGCCACTGCGATCGTCAAGTGCCTCACAATCATCATGCTAACATAAACAAATGCGGGTATTCGTGGTTCTGCTGTCGCTGTTTGTCTTCATTCCGATCATCGAGTTTGCCCTGCTGATCGAGATCGGGCGCCGGTTGGGGACGATCGACACGCTGATTCTGATTTTCGGCACGGGAATCCTGGGTGCCTACCTCGCCCGGATGGAGGGCTTCAGGATCCTCGCGAGCATTCAGCGCGATCTTGACTCCGGCGTCATGCCCACGGAGCAACTCCTGGATGGCCTTCTCGTTCTGATTGCCGGCGTCGTTCTGATTACGCCCGGCCTGCTCACCGACATCGCCGGATTCCTGCTTCTGATTCCCGTCACCCGCTATCCGGTGAAAGCGTTTTTTCGAAATCGCATTCGAAACCGCATCAAGACCGGGCAGATTCACTTATCCATGTAGCGGCAAGCGGCAGCCGTCGGCAGCAGGTGGCAGAGCCCCGGGCCGTTCTGTCACGGACTGCTATGGTAAGGTCCTCAGTCGGATATGCTCGGACCGGTCACAACCTGGCTGAAACGTCTCTATGACTGGGTGCTTGGATGGGCGGACAGTCCATACGCGGCTTGGGCTCTGTTTGGGATCGCGTTCGCGGAGGCATCCTTCTTTCCGATTCCGCCCGACATCCTGCTGATCGCGCTCGCCGTTGGCATTCCCGCTCGCGCGTTTCGATTCGCTCTGATCGCAAGTGCCGGCTCAGTGCTCGGGGGCGCCGCCGGCTACGTGATCGGTCACGAGTTTTATGGCTTGATTGGAGAACCGATCGTTCGGTTTTATGGCTTCGAAGGTCACTACGATCGCATCGCCGAACTCTACGACCAATACAATGCGCTGGCGATCGCAATTGCGGGGCTCACTCCAATCCCATTCAAGGTCGCCACCATCACAGCCGGAGTCTTCGACATCGATTTCGGAACTTTCTTGATTGCATCCGCGGTTACGCGCTCGCTGCGCTTCTTCCTGGTCGGCGCTCTGATTCGTGCATTCGGAGCGCAGGTTCGGGCGTTCATTGAAAAATATTTCGAGATCCTTTCGATAATCGCCCTGGTGCTGCTGGTCGGCGGATTCCTCGTGCTCGGCTGGCTGACCGGAAGCTGACCTGGTCTGGATTCCTGACCGGAAATACCCCGAACCGCACTGCGAACCCGGAAATCCGGGGGCTTGTTCCGAATATTGGCACAGTGTATTCTGAGTGATTACTTCTAGCATGGAGGCTACACATGGCAGCAATGGTCGGAAAACCTGCGCCCGAATTCACGGGGCAGGCTTATCACAACGGTGAGTTCAAGGAAATCAAGCTAAGCGATTTCAAAGGCAAGAAAGTTGTCCTCTTCTTCTATCCCCTGGACTTCACGTTCGTTTGTCCCACCGAAATTCTGGCGTTCTCAGACGCGTTGGACGAGTTCGAATCGCGCAATACGGCAGTCGTGGCCGCATCGATCGACTCCCATTTCAGCCATTACGGCTGGGCTCAGATGCCCCGGGAAGAAGGTGGAATTGCCGGTGTGCGCTATCCCATCCTTTCGGACCTCAGCAAGGAAATCTCACGGGAATACGGTGTCTTGAAAGACGACTTCCAAGTGGCGCTTCGCGGCCTGTTCATCGTCAATGCGGAAGGCGTCCTCAAGCATGCCACGATCAACGACCTGGATCTGGGCCGCAATGTCGACGAGGTGCTCCGCCTGCTGGACGCGATCGACTACACGGAAGAACACGGTGAAGTCTGTCCGGCAAACTGGAAGAAGGGCGACAAGGCGATGAAGCCGAACTTCGACAGTCTGAAGGAGTATTCGTCCGCAAGTTAGCCTTTGAATGGTTCACTGCGGAGGCGTCCCTCCGCGGTGAACTCCCTCCTGGCCGCCCGTGGCAGAACAGTCCGTGGCAGAACCCTACCGGGATCGCGTTACGGCGTCATGGGGCCATCCGCCGCGGATTGCTAGAGGAACACCACCGATTGCAGGCTGGTGATCTCGATTCTCTTTCCACACCGGGGCGTGGTGCAGCGGACCATGTCGTCGATGCGCACCATGTAGTCGCGCGCCGCGGCGAACCGCCTGCGATCGTCTTCGTCGGCTTGGCGCGCTAACGATTTTTTCTTCGTGCGTATCCGCCAACGGATCTTGTATTCGTTGGAACGACGGCACGACGGGCACTGCAGTTGGTGCGTCTTGACCTCGTCCTTCTCCGTATAAAAACGTCTTTCGTCCATATGGCTTCCGTTTCAGCGTTTCCCGCGCTTTGTTTTCGTCGTTTTCCTGGCAGCGATTCCAGGTTCGGTCATGGCATGTGGGTCCAGAATGGCCTGAAGCCTTTCAGGCGAGACGGTCCCTCGGTCGGCGGCGACCTCACGGACCGTCCGGCCGGTCCGAAACGATTCCTTCGCGATTGCCGCCGCCTCGTCGTATCCGAGCTCCGGCGCCAGGGCCGTGCACATCGCCAGGCTCTTCTCGATCATTTCGCCGGTCCGGACCGTATCGGCCTGAATCCCGTCGATGCATCGGTCCGTGAAGTTCCGGGCCGAAGCCGACAGCAACCGAATCGATTCGAGGACGTTGTGGGCCATCACCGGCATCATGACGTTGAGTTCGAAGTTGCCGGCCTGCCCTCCAACCAGAACGGTCAGATCGTTACCCATCACCTGCGCGGCAACCTGACAAACCGATTCGGCGATCACGGGGTTGACCTTCCCCGGCATGATCGAGGAACCGGGTTGAGTTTCCGGCAAGATGATTTCACCGATACCGCAACGTGGACCCGAACCCAGCCACCGGATGTCATTCGCGATTTTCATGAGGCTCGCGGCAATTGTCTTCAGCACGCCGCTGGATTCGACGATGGCGTCCCTGGCCCCCTGAGCTTCGAAATGATTTGCCGCTTCACGGAATCGAATCCCGGTAAACTTCGAAATGTTCTGAATCGCCGCCTCCGGAAATCGAGGGTCGGTATTGATTCCGGTTCCGACGGCAGTACCTCCCAAGGGAAGTTCCCCAAGCGTATTCCGAAGCTTCCTGAGCCGCCGGATTCCCAACTCGATTTGCCGGGCGTATCCGCTGAACTCCTGTCCCAATCGAACCGGTGTCGCGTCCTGAAGGTGAGTGCGTCCGATCTTGACGATGCGGTCGAACTGCCGCGCCTTTGCCGACAGAGCGCGTCGAAGCTTGGCGAGCGACGGAATCAGCGAGTTTTCGATCGATTCCAGCGCAGCTACGTGCATCGCCGTCGGAATCACGTCATTCGACGACTGGCCCATGTTGACGTGGTCATTGGGGTGAACCGGTTCCTTCGAACCCACCTTTCCGCCCAGCAACTGGATGGCGCGATTCGAAATAACCTCGTTCGCGTTCATGTTGGTTGACGTACCTGAACCGGTCTGGAAGATATCGACGACGAACTGTGAATCGAGGGCGCCATCGACCACTTCGCCGGCTGCTCGAACGATCGCCCGTCCGCGCCGCTTGTCCAGCAGCCCGAGCTGGACGTTGGCTTCGGCAGCGGCCATCTTGACGATGCCCATCGCACGAACGAAATCGCGTTGGAAACCAATGCCGCTTATCGGAAAGTTCTCGACGGCACGCTGAGTTTGCGCGCCGTACAAGGCTTCGGCGGGAACACGCATTTCTCCCATCGAATCCCGTTCGATTCGATCCGGGACCGAAACCTTTTCGATCCGCGGCTTTGCTGAATCCGCCATACCCTGCCCGTACCTCCGATTCTTCTGCTTTGCGCGGCCTACTGTTCGTTGCGCGGCCTACTCCTCGTGGCGCGGTTTACATCCGAAATCCAATGACCGCCGTTACAACGATCAGAATCGTCGCGAGTATCTGCACGGCCAGCCACAGGTTCGTGTAGGCCTCTTCGGGAAGATCCACACGATTCTCGCCCGCATACCTGATAAATGCCAGCGCGGCCAGGACCAGAGCCGCCCCCGCACCGAAAGCCGCGTGTCCGGTGACGTCCCCGCGACTGCCCAGACCGGATGCGCCAGCCAGACTGAATCCTGTCGCCACCGCCACGACGGCCGTCAGTGCCGCCCATTTCGAAAGACGGGACCCTGTCTCGTGGCGCCGTCCTTCGCGCGATGACAGTGCCCAGGCGTCATAGGCCAGGGCCGCAACGGATAGAACGATCGGAAGATAAACGATCAGCCTGTGAAACGGTACGCCAAGCATGCATCAGCAACCTGCGGCAAAACGCGCCGCGATTTCCCTGGTTCGACGAGCGAGTGTACCATGACAGAATGAGTTCGGAGAGGACACTCCGCGCCGCGTTTCTGGGGGCCGGAAACGTGGTTCGCGGTCTGCTGGAATACTGGAACAGACACCATTTTCCCCTCGAGTTGCGCGTGGCCGCCGTCCTTCGCCAAGCGGGTGTGTGGCGCGGCGACCTTGCCGGCGCGATCGATCTGGACGCACTCGATTACCAGGCCGTGACCGGCTCGGGCATCGATGCCATCGAAGGCGCCGATCTTGTCATCGAAGCGCTTCCCAGCGTTTATCCGGACGGCGAACCGGCCACGACAATGCTCAAGGAAGTTCTCGATCGCGGCATTGACGTTTTGACGGTGAACAAGGGACCTCTGGTCGCCGCATACAGGGATCTCAATCTTCAGGCGCATCGGACCGGCGCCATGTTTCGCTTCTGCATCGACGGGGCCTTTCCGGCGGTCAACACGGCAATACGGGATATCAGGGGCGCCTCGCTCACTCACATGAGAGCCGCGGCCAACAGTACGACCAACTTGATTCTGGGTGAAATGGAGGCGGGCCGGTCATTCGATGAGGGTCTTGCCCAAGCTGTGGATCTGGGAATCGCCGAACCGGATCCCGCCCAGGATATCGATGGAATCGACACGGCGGCCAAGATGATCATCATGGTCAACGCGGCGACGGGGGCCAACTTTCACTTCGATGATATTCGGATCGATGGGATTCAAAACGTCGATCCCCAGGTTGCGGTGTCGTCGGGACGGACATGGAAGTTGGTCGGCACCTATGACGGCGAATCCATCTGGGTTGGTCCGAGACTCTATGGAAAAGACGATTCGTTCTACCGAATTCAGGGAACCGAGAAAATCGTCGAGTTCGAAACCATTGAAATGGGAACGATCACGATCATGGGCGGAGCGTCGGGCCGTACCGAGATGGCTGCCGCGATGGCTCGCGAGATCCTGAACATGTACGTTCCGTAAATCCTTGTATACTGGCCATACTTGTATACTGCCCATACTCATATACTGCGCATATGCTGGATGTGTGCTGACCGATGACTGACGATCCCACCGCGAAGCGACGTTCGACCGTGGCCGTGGATGTCGGCGGAGTGCCCGTGGGCGGTGGGCATCCGATCGTCGTTCAGTCGATGACCAATACCGACACGGCGGACGTCGAAGCAACGACTCGACAGGTTCACGCTCTGGCCGAGGCCGGTTCCGAACTGGTCCGTGTCACGGTAAACACACCTGAAGCGGCGGCGGCCGTTCCCGAAATCGTCGCCAGGCTCCGGGATCTTGGCACTTCTGTCCCGATCGTCGGCGATTTTCATTACAACGGCCACAAGCTTCTACGCCAGTTCCCCGAATGCGCCAGGAATCTGTCCAAGTATCGAATCAACCCCGGCAACGTGGGTATCGGTCAGCGGAACGACGCCAATTTCCAGACTATCGTCGGCATCGCGCGCGACAACGGGAAAGCGGTACGAATCGGTGTCAACTGGGGTTCTCTGGATCAATCGCTTGTCACGCGGCTGATGGACGAAAACGCAAAACGGCCCGAGCCCAAGAACGCACGGGGAGTGATCCTTGAGGCAATGGTTCGAAGCGCAACCGACTCGGTCCGGATTGCGGAATCCTGCGGATTGGACCGGACGAGGATCATCCTGAGCGCCAAGGTCTCGCAGGTTCAGGATCTGATCGACGTTTACCGGGACCTGTCGGCTCAAACCGACTGTGCGCTTCATCTGGGATTGACCGAGGCCGGTATGGGGCGGCGTGGAACTGTCGCCAGTACCGCGGCACTGTCCGTGCTGCTGTTGGAAGGTATCGGAGACACGATTCGGGTCAGCCTGACCCCGGCGCCCGGAGGCGACCGGACCGAAGAAGTTCGCGTGGCCCGGGACGTGCTGCAAAGCCTGGATCTGAGACGATTCGCTCCCCAGGTGACCGCCTGCCCGGGATGCGGCCGGACGACGAGCACGCTGTTTCAGGAAATGGCGGCCGGAATCGACGGGTATCTGGAACGCCAGATGCCGATCTGGAAATCACGGCATCCCGGCGTCGAAAGCCTGAAGGTGGCGGTAATGGGTTGCGTTGTCAACGGTCCCGGAGAATCCAGGCACGCCGACATCGGCATTTCCCTTCCGGGTACCGGCGAAGAACCAAAAGCGCCCGTATACGTGGACGCCCGGCTGATGACGACGCTCAAGGGACCCACTATAGTCGACGAGTTCATTGGCATTCTCAACGAATACGTTCAGACGCGTTTCGGTACGACCCGTCACTGAATCGAAATTTCGTGATAACTCTCGGTAAATTCTGCTAGATTTGCTTACCTGACAGGAGCATGACGACCATGAAATTCAAATACACCGCAGGTGCCTTGGCCATTCTGTTTCTGGTCTCGGCCCCGGCCTCCGCGCAACTGATCGCCGGGAGCCCCGAGGACGATCTTTTCGGCCTGATCGAAGCGGCAACGTCGGACAGTGAGCGGCTGGAACTTGCGATGCAGTTCGAAAGCGAGTTTCCCGGCTCACCGGTAGATCTCCAGATCTTCACGATGATCATGAATATCTACAACCAGCAGCAGGACTCGGAAAATGCCGTCGCATACGCCGAAAAAATGCTGGCGGTAGACGAAAACAGCGTTGAGGCGCTGATCGCGATGACCTACAACCTCGCGCTCACACGGGACGATATTCCCGGTGCGATCGAGTACGGGGAGCGGGCGGTCGCGGCTATCGAGATGATGAGGAACGGCGAAACGCCGACAGGATTTACACCGGAAGACTGGGCCCAGTATCTGGATACCCTGTCAGCGTCGGCTGAAAGCTACCTGAACTACGCGGAAACGATTCGGGATTGACACGATTCGGGATGGCCCGCGGTCGTCCCGATTCCACTTCCGCCTGTGTCCGCCGCCGAACTCGGGGTCAAGGGGTTACGAAATCGACTACCTTGACGGCTGATGACCGCTCCCGGAGCTCCTTGGCGAAGACGACGTGAAATGGATCCTTCTGATAGGTTTCCAGCCCGTCCTCGTCATCGAAGTCGATCAATAGCGCGTTCTGGAAATCACTCCACATACGCTCCTTGTATCCTTCGTCCTTCGCGTCCAGAAGAGTGCCGACCTCGAGTCTGCGAACACTTTCGATTCCCGCCAGTTTTTTCGCCTGACCGAGGATATATGACCGGTCGTTCTCTTCGATGTCATCCTTCAGTGTAAACAGGACCATGTGACGAATCATTGCTCTTCAGCCTCCGAGCGGACCTCGATACCGGCCAGATGCTCGAAAAATCGGACAACGGCGGAGTGGTCTTCTCCACCTCTGTCGTCAGCCCGCAACGCGCTGAAATACTGTTCGACGAGCGCGGTCGTCGGAATCGGCACGCCCAGAACGTCCGCGGCCTCGTGTACCAGCCGGAGGTCCTTGGCATGCAGGTCGATCCTGAAACCCGGCGCGAAATCTCCCGACAGAATCTTTTCGCCTTTCATCTCGAGGCAACGACTCGCCGCCATGCCACCCGAGAGAGCCTGAACCATCTTGCCGGGATTGACGCCGGCGCGGGCGCCGAGCACCAGCGCCTCGCCAATCGCACTCAGGTTGATTGCGACGATGATCTGATTGGCGAGTTTTGTGAAACCACCGCTGCCGAGAGGGCCCATGTGCGTGATGGTTCGGCCTATGGCGTCGAACAACGGCCGGGCACGTTCGAAGTCGTCCTGGCTGCCGCCAACCATGATCGAGAGAATGCCGTCGATAGCGCCCTGCTCCCCGCCGCTGACGGGGGCATCGAGCATGGCCGCATTCCGGGCCGCAAGTTCCGTTCCGATTTTCACGGACACCAGCGGGTTGATCGTGCTCATGTCGATCAGCAGCAACCCGTCTCTGGCGGCCTCCAGTACGCCATCGGCGCCCAGGACAACCCGTTCGACGTCCGGGGAGTCGGGCAGCATCGTAATCACGACGGCGGAGGCCTCGGCGACCTCCCTGGGCGAACTCGCCCTGTCGGCGCCCGCGGCGACCAGTTCGTCGACGGCCCCCTGGCTTCGGTTGTGAACGATCAACCCTAAGCCCGCCCGGATCAGGTTCAGCGCCATGGGCTTGCCCATGATCCCAAGTCCGATGAATCCGATGACCGACTGCATGGCAGGGAAGCTAACACAAGGGGACCTTCGGAGGAAACTCTGCGATGATCTGGCGATTGGTCGACCCCGACGGTATCTCCCTCTCTATCGGGCGGTGGGACGGGGACGTTTTGTCCGGTGTGTACATCCCGTGGCAGGACCCTGCAGGGTTCTGTCACAGGCTGTTAAGATTACAACGTGATCTTCCGCAGTCCCGACGGTGCAATTACCATCCCAGAAGTCTCGCTTCCCGAATTGATTCTCGGTCGTGCCGAACGGTTTGCCGACAAAAAAGCGCTGATCGACGGTCCCACCGGCCGTACTTACACCTTCAACGATTTGGCCGACCGTGTGCGTCGAACCTCGGGCGGGTTATACGCCAGGGGGTTCAGGAAAGGAGATGTCATTGCCCTGCTTGCACCGAACAGCCCCGAGTACGGCATCGTCTTTCTGGCCGCGGCGCTGATCGGCGGTGTCAACACCACGCTCAATCCGGTTTCAACCCCTCCGGAAATAGAAACACAATTGCAGGACTCCGGAGCCCGCTACCTGTTCACGGTTCCGGAACTGCTCGACAAGGCGCCGAAGAACGAGGAACTCCGAAAACGCACCATTACAATGGGCGATGCTGCGGGGACCGTCCCGCTCGAAGAGTTGCTCGAATCCGGAATTACCGCGCCGCCCACCGAGATCGCTCCTGAAACCGATGTGGTTGCCCTGCCCTATTCCAGCGGCACGACCGGAATTTCCAAGGGCGTCCAGTTAACGCATCGAAACCTGGTTGCGAACCTCCGGCAGATCGAGTCGAGTATCTTCACCGGCGACGACACCATTGTCGGACTGCCTCCTTTCTTTCACATCTACGGTTTGACCGTCGTGCTCCACCTGGGTCTCTACCTCGGGGCCACTGACGTCACTCTGCCGCGCTTCGAGATGGGAAGTTTTCTGGACACGGTCCAACGCTACGGCATCACGCATGCCAATCTTGTGCCACCGCTGATCCTGACCCTCGCAAAACATCCCAATCTCGAACCTTCGCGTCTCGGAAGCCTGCGAACCGTTCAGAGCGGTGCCGCGCCATTGTCGGCCGAGACAGCCAGAGCTTTCTCGGAGCGATTCGACTGCCGCGTTACGCAGGGGTATGGCCTGAGCGAAACGAGTCCGGTAACCCATCTGGCGCCGAGAACGGCAAGAAACATTCCGGTCGAATCGATCGGACCGCCGGTACCCGGGACCGAGTGCCGGGTACTGGACACGGAAACAGGAGTCGAACGGGAAGCGGGCCATCGGGGCGAACTCTACGTCCGGGGGCCGCAGGTCATGAAGGGTTACCTGAACGATCCCGGCAAGACCGCCTCAATGCTGGACGCGGACGGTTGGCTCCAAACCGGGGACATCGTGACCACGGACGAGAACGGCAACTTCTATATCGTGGACCGCGCGAAGGAGTTGATCAAATACAAGGGCTATCCGGTGGCGCCCGCGGAACTCGAGGCGCTGCTGCTCACACACCCCGACGTCGTCGATGCCGCGGTAATTCCCAGTCCGGACCCGGGCGCCGGGGAGGTGCCCAAGGGGGTTGTCGTGCGGAGAGGGACTTTGGGCGAAAGCCAACTCATCGCATGGGTTAGCGAACGTGTCTCACCGAACAAGAAGATCCGGCGCCTGGAGTTCGTCGATGAGATCCCGAAGTCGGCATCGGGCAAGATCCTGCGACGGATACTGATCGACCGCGATCGGAACTCCTGACCCCGCCAACTCCAACCTGACCCGCCCCCGATGGCCCGGCACCGTGTCCAGCAGGCTGAAAATAGAGGAGCAACGCCGGAAACGAACGCCTGCGTCGATCTCCGCGTTATGATGTCATCGAGTGTGAACCGTTCGACTGAAAAGATCTCGACGCGGTACGACAGATTGATTTCAGCCGTATTTTCGCCCCCGCCCGAACACGATGTCCGAACCGACGACAACCAAGGCGCATCCGGCACATGAACACGGCGTTCCGGCCGATACCGATGCGTTCCAGAGGTGGCACGGTGCACTGGAAAAGCGGCACATGGCCGATCTCACGTTCCAGGAAGTGCGTCGAGCGGTTCAGGCATTGTCCGTCGCGTATGTTCACAAACGGGGTTCCAGCGTCGAAGGGGCCCTCGATGGCGCGGGAAAGCGGGCCGCGTTCGCCTTGTTCTATGCGCCCCTGCACTTCCTGACGGTGCGTTCGATCATCCGGCGGATCGGCGCCGGCGCCTCGGTGAACAAGATTCTCGACCTTGGATGTGGAACCGGAACGGCCGGAGCGGCGTGGGCGTTGGAGACCGGGAAAGACGTGCCGCTCGTCGGCATCGAACGTCATTCCTGGGCCGCGGGCGAGGCGCGCTGGACCTGGCGCACGCTGGGTCTTCGAGGAACCATCCGTTGCATGGATTTGACCCAGGCGCCGATCGGGGTGCCCGGCGCGGGCATCGTGGCCGCGTTTACGATCAACGAATTGGATCCCGGGCAACGCGGACACATTCGAAACAAGCTGCTGGCGGCACACCGCAGTGGAGCGTCGATACTGATCGTGGAACCTGTTTCCCGTCGGATCGCCCCCTGGTGGAACGAATGGGCGGACGCCTTCAACGATGCCGGCGGCGAAATCGGAGAATGGCGCATAGGGGCCGAACTTCCCGCTTCGCTCCGGCTGATGGACAAGGCCGCGCATCTGGATCATCGCGAATTGACGGCACGTTCGCTTTGGCTTCCCCGCGGCTGACATCCCCACGACCGCGGGGAACAGGCAAAAATTCTGGCAGCCGCAATAGGAGCCTCCCGGCTTCGTTGATCTTTGGCGAAGGTTGGCGTAGGCTCGGTCAACAGGACGGCGACAAACCTTGGACTTGGAGGGTATCTCATGCAACGGATGTGGATTCTGGTTTGTGCCAGTATGCTGCTTCTCTCAGCGTGCGGTTCGGGACCGGAAACGGGGCCGGAAGCAGGCGCGGAGCTTCTTGAGGAAGTGGTCGTGACGATGGGAGGCTGGGACCTGCTTTCCATGGTCGAACGACAGGAACTCGTCAGCGAGGGAACCGAGTGGGAACCCCATCAAGCACTGCAGCCTGGGGGCGAGCGCGAGTTGAACATCTTCAACCGCAACCTGATGGTCGACATCGTTAGCGGGTCGATGCGCCTCCAGTTCAACGGAACGCGATCCTATCCGAGTCCCGCCCCGGTACGTTTTACCGAAGTCATCGACGGCGACGTTGGAGCCCTGTTCACACCGGGCGCCGACGATGAAGAAACCGTCGAACGGATACAGGGAAGCCGCGTGGCGGCGCGCATGCGGGACGTCAATCGCCTGCCTGTCCGTTTTCCCTTCATCGCCCGAGACGCCGGCGATCTGACACGCGCGGAAGACCGGGTCATCGGCGAGACGACGTATCAGGTCCTGCAATACACGGATAACGGCGCTGCCGTGGAGGTTCTGGTAAGGATTGACGGTTTCAGCAAGTTCCCGCACAGCGTTATCTATCTGGAAACGGATCCGTTGTACGGCGACACGCAAAACGAGATTGTATTTTCGGAATGGGCCCCGTCCCAGATCGCGGCGACGGAAGAAGGACGGGCAATCCTGATCCAACTCCCCTTTACCCAGACCATGTATCTGAATGGCGACCTGTTCATCGAAGAGTTCTTCAGGAACATCATCAATAACGGAACCTTCGATGACGGGAGTTTCGATATTCCCGACGAAGTTCGCAGTGCATCCGAGCCCGGAGAACGAATCCTGTCGCAAATCACGATTCGTCGTGCCGGAATGGGATTCGGACCGCTTCCAGGATATGCCGAGGTGCCCGTAGTCGCGCCTCTGGAAGAGATCGCGCCCGGACTGTTTCATGCCGTCGGCGGTTCCCACCACAGCATGGTCGTGGAAATGGAAGATCACCTGATCGTCGTCGAGGCGCCGCTCTTTGAAGAGCGTTCCATCGGAGTGATCGAAGCGATCGAAGCACGATTCCCCGACAAGCCGATTCGCTATGCGGTGGTCACGCACTATCACGCGGACCATAGCGGCGGGATCCGCGCATACGCCGGCAAGGGAGCGACCGTCATCGGACATGAAAGCATCGTTCCGTTCCTTGAAACCGTGGTGAACAGCTCCAGCACGGTCCGACCCGATATGCTCTCGCAGTCGGGCCTCACTCCGGCCGTCGAGGGCGTCGGCGCCGAACCGATGGAACTCTCCGACGGTGTCCGAACCGTTCAAATCGTGGAAGTGCCAAATAACCACGCCGCGGGGATGGTCGTGGCATACCTCCCGGAAGAACGCGTGGTGTTCGTCAGCGACCTCTACTCGCCGCCCAATCCCGTGGAAGCGGACAACGCCAATGCGCGCGCGTTTTATGACGCCGTCGTCGCGGCGGGGTTGGATGTCGAAACCGTCGTGGGCGGCCATGGCGGAACCGGACCATTCGCGGCCTTGGCCAACGTGATGAATTAGCAGTCCGGCTATTCAACGCATCACACTCGTTGGCAGGCCAACCGAACAATCAAGCGTTCCGCGACGGGCCGCGGGCATGGCAGAGTACGTCGAAACGACAGACGGAGACGGAGTTCATGGATTCAAAACGAAGGCGGTGGGTATTTCTTCCGATGGCGGCCGTCCTGATGGCGCCCGCGGCTTGGGCGCAGTCCGAATCCCGGACACTTGCGATCGTCAACGGTACGGTGCTGACCGAAGCCGACGTCCGGGCGGTAGCCGCGGATGAATTCGATGCGATCGAAATCGAGCGTCTCCAGTTCCTGGCGAGCACCAAGCAGAGGGAACATGAAGCGCTCCGGCAGGCGCTCGATGGCATCATCGCCGACCGCGTCATTCAGGCCGAGGCGGAACGCCGTAGCGTGACAACCCGCGAATTGCTCGCCACTGAAGTCGAAAGCAACGTTGCCGAACCGACGCAGGCGGAGATGGACAACATCTATCAACTGAACCAGCAGTTGATGGCGGGCGTTTCCAGGGAAGTCGGAATGGCGCAGGTCCGCCAGTTCCTGCTCGAACGCAATTACGAAATCGGGTTGGAAGCCTTCGTCATGAACCTCCGATCCGAGCACGGGGTGGAAGCGCGGTTGGGTCCCTACCGGGTCGAAGTCGAAACTGCCGGCCACCCGTACCGGGGACCCGAGGACGCACCGGTCACGTTGGTCGAGTTCTCGGACTTCGAGTGCCCGTTCTGCCGCCGCACGCAACCGATTCTGGATCGGATCGAGGAAAACTACGGCGACCGGATTCGTATGGTCTACCGGCAGTTTCCCCTGAACGACATCCATCCACGCGCCCAGAAGGCCGCCGAGGCATCCCTCTGTGCCAGCGATCAGGGCGCGTTCTGGCCGATGCATGACGCGATGTTCGCCGAACCCATCGAACTGGAAGTGGCGAGCCTCAAATTCAAGGCGGTCAACCTGGAACTGGATACCGACGCGTTCGGCGCCTGTCTGGATTCGGGCAAATACGCCGATCGGGTCGCTTCGGATCTGAGGGCGGGAATGGCCGCCGGGGTGACCGGCACTCCAACGATCTACATCAACGGCCGACCGCTAGGCGGGGCACAGGAGTACGCCACCTATTCGGCGATCATCGAGGACGAACTGGCGCAGGTTTCCGACGCGGGTCAATAATCGGGATCGCACATCGTACCTCCGCGCTGCGGCCACGTCATGGAAAGCGGTCTGTAGTTTTCGGGTTCACGCCCGGAAGGCATGCCGGGGCGCCTGCCACGTTTCGCCGTCCGCGACCCCGTTCAGTTCAATGCGCGCGCTTCGATGCCGCAAGCCGATCGATCAGTCTTGACGCATCGCTTTCGACGATCGGAATGGCGCGATGGGCGGGTTTGACGAACGCCTCATGGACCATCCGATCGACAAACTCCACTAGCGGATCGTAGTAGCCAGCGATATTCAGCAGTCCGCAGGGTTTGGAGTGGATGCCAAGCTGGGCCCAGGTCCAGATTTCCATGAATTCCTCGAGCGTACCCAACCCTCCGGGCAATGCGATGAAGGAGTCGGCGAGATCCGCCATCGTGGCCTTGCGCTCATGCATCGAGGAAACTATGCGCAATTCAGTCAACCCGGCATGGGCTTCGCTTCTGGCAAGTTGCGCAGTGATGATACCCGTCACCTGTCCACCCGCTCCGAGCACGGTGTCGGCAAGCACACCCATCAGCCCGGTCCCGCCACCTCCGTACACCAATCCGATGTTACGCGAGGCCAGCAACTCGCCGAGCGCGCGGGCGCTCGCTTCGTATTCGGAACGGCGCCCGGGGCTGGAACCCGCGAAGACACAGACGCGTTTCACGACTGGTTACCGACGGTGTAACCCACCCAGACGGCCGTAAGGCCCAGAACCAGATGCAATCCCACGTTGACAGTGGCGCGAAACAACTCCGCCGAACGCACCAGCGCCAGAGTCTCGTAGCCAAAAGCAGAAAAAGTAGTGAAACCGCCGAGAATACCGATGAAGAGAAACAACCGGAGTTCCCCAGCCGCAATCTGGCGCGCATCGCCGATTCCGCCGAGCACGCCAATGATCAGGCACCCAATCACATTCACCGCAAGGGTGCCGTAAGGCAAGGTGGCGGCGGGGAAAATCCGGTACGTCAGGCCCCCCATACCGAACCGGAGAATGGAACCGATGAAACCGCCGGCGCCAACCAGAAAGGAGTTCAATAGCCAACTCGTGCCCAATTCGCTATTCCTTAACCGTCCTCATCCCGATGCACGGTGTCGGGTGAGAAGGCGGGAAGGCATATGGCCACATACTCGGCGCCACCCGCATCCGGGCTGCTGTAACGAATCCATTCGCCGGGATGTGCGACGACCGCCTGGCCGGCGCGAACCTCAAGCGCCCCGGCAGCGTGCTCCACGCGGAGCATTCCTTTGAGTACAACCGTTATTTCTTCAAAGTCCGGTGTCTGGCCCGGTTCGAGCCAGCCTTCGGGGGACACCATACGGGCGACGCTGACGCCGGCGTGGCCCGTGTTGACGCGCCCGGCATATTCCTCGATCCGTTTGGGTTTGGTCCCCACCGCCTCAATGACGCTCGGAGCTTCTATGAGTTCAGGCATGCTGACTGTCGATACCTCCGGAAAGGGCCGCTAACCCCGATTTCTCATGGGTGGGACCCAAAAAGGGCCGCTCTGTTTGGTATAAAGTGTTTGAAATGAACGTCTAACGAACCAAACGGAGACGGCCCTTATGAAGACAGAGTGTACCCAAGTCACGTTCGAGTTTCACGGACTTTTTCAACGCAAAGTGAAGGCGCGATTCGACGGCGAACCCGAGGATCGTAACGCCGACGTGAATTTACGCCATTGTCATCTGCTCACTCATGGTCTTGAACTCCAAGGGTTTATGGCGCCGGGCTCAAGGCCGCGCGGTCACTTGCTGAACGCAGGATTTCGCCACCTTTTGCAAACAACCCGTCATCCGTCGGCTTTCGACTTGCTCACATCTCCGATGCCATCGAGAAACGCCGATCTAACCATAAAGCGCAATCCTCAGTTGAGAGATCCGGAGGATCAACATCAGTGGTTCGCGATCTGAGAATGGCAAGAAACCGAATGGTTCGTAAAATTTTCTGGCGGCTTCGTCGAACGCCTGGACCACGATGGCGCGCGCACCGATCACATCCGCCGCCGTTAATGCTCTCTTCCCGGCATCCATCAACAGATCGGACCCCAAACCCCTTCCTTGATAGTTCGTGTCTACCGCCAGTTGTCCCAACAAGATCACCGGGATCGGTTCGGGCATGGTTCTGCCGACGCGAGACGACAGACGCCGCTTTTCCACCGCACTGGCCGCGAGGCTGTAAAATGCGATCACCCGGGCGCCATCACAAACAACGTACGTCCGGGCGCCTCCCTTCGCTTCATTCAACCGAGCTTTGCGCTGGAGCCAGGCATTAAGGCTGGGCACGCCAGAGTCGAACTGCGACACGTCATGACGCTCGCCGATCGGCGCCGGAGCGGTTATCGTTCCCACGCCGGCGGTTGTGCAAATCGTTCTTTCAGACGGGCGTTCGGTTCTACAGGCGCATCGAGCGCGGCGACGAATGCATCGTATGACTCATCGTCGAGTGCAATGACGGGGCGCTCATTCAACGTCTCGATCGCCGCGGCTTCACTCGACCGGAGCACGAATTCCGTGCGCGTCACGCCCCGTATCCCAGCCGCCCGGTCAATGAGCGCCAGCCGCTCGTCTTTCATTCGGAAGTTTACTTGGCCCACTAGAGTCTCTCCCTGCTACGTCCAACTGCCGGAATCTTGGCGTGAATTAACTTTATCCATCGTCTTTAGATTTCTTTTTCGTGCTTGGCAATCAGGTGCGCCGATTCGTCACAGTCGATCAAGACGATGCGTTTCGGACCCCGCGCTACATAGGCCCGCGCAGCCCCGGTGAAACCGGAGGTAGTGTATAGCATATGCATATACGTTTTTCAGGGTAACCTCGCAGCCACCACTGGAGCAATTTTCATTATGAGTGTTTTCCGCTGTTCGTTCCCGCTCCTGGTTTTAAGGTTTTTCGATGTCGTGACTGGTTGAGTTGGGCGCCTGCATTTCGAGACTGCCCAAATCAAGATCGCACGGTAATTGTGCAGTCATAGACTGCACCTACAGTGGGAATGGGAATGGGATATCGTTCCCAGGCCCTCAGGGGCCAAATTGAGAATTGCTGCCACCACTGGCATGGGTGACCCATAATAATCAACGGCTTACGGTCAAGTTTCAAGTCAGTCAGAAAGGACGATCGCCATCCAGGACACGCCCGATGCCACCCAGGACGGAGCCTTCGCCCACCGCGCGGCCACCCGCCGATGGTACCGCCGAAACGATCCGATTGGCCAGTCGACTCAGCGGCAAGGATTGCAACCATACAGAGCCGGGTCCACGGAGTGTAGCGAAAAACAGACCTTCACCGCCGAAAAGGGCGGACTTGATCTTCCCGACATACTGGATGTCATAATCCACGGTCGGCTGGAACCCCACGATGCAACCCGTGTCCACCCGAAGCATCTCGCCGGTGCCCAGTTTCCTTTCGTACAGGGTGCCCCCCGCGTGGACGAACGCAAATCCATCGCCTTCAAGGCGCTGCATGATGAAGCCCTCACCACCGAAAAGGCCGGCGCCAAGCCGTTTCTGGAACGCGATCCCGATCGAGACTCCCTTTGCGGCCGCAAGGAACGAATCCTTCTGCGCAATGAAGGTGCCCCCGATATCCGCCAGATGAATCGGTATGATCTTGCCGGGATAAGGCGCGCCGAACGCCACTTTCCGTTTCCCCGATCCCCGATTCTGAAAGACGGTCATGAACAGCGATTCCCCGGTCAACAGACGCTTGCCCGCGCCGACCAGCGAATCCATGAAGCCGCTCCGGGCCTGGGAACCGTCCCCGAAGATGGTTTCCATCTCGATATCCTGGTCCATGTACATCATGCCGCCGGCTTCGGCGACGGTGGCCTCCCCCGGGTCCAGTTCCACCTCGACAAACTGCATGTCGTCGCCAAAGATCTTGTATTCCACTTCGTGCATCGCAGGCATTCGTCAATCCTCCCGGGAGTCGATACGGAACAGGGCCGCGGAATGTTCCGTGTGCGCGACCCTGCAGGGTTCTGCCTCGGACTGCGATAGGTCAACCCATCGCCAACGCCGACACATGCGCGTGCACGGCGCCGCCGAGATTGTTCAGATTGTAGCCGCCTTCCAGCAATGACACCACGCGGCCATTCGCATGGCGCGAGGCAAGATCCATCACTTCCCGGGTCATTTCGGCAAAATCCCGGTCTTCGAGCAGCAACCCACCCAAGGGGTCCCCTCTCCGGGAATCGAATCCCGCCGAAATAATCACAAGATCCGGAACGTAACGGTCTTCGATCATGGCGAGAGCATCCCGAAAGGCCTCCCGATGGCTCGCCGCCGGCGTCCCGGCCGTCAGCGGCACATTGAGAATGGAACCGGCCCCGGGACCATCCCCGGTTTCGGTCCGCGCCCCGGTACCGGGATAGTACGGGTATTGATGGGTCGAAAAATAGAAGACCGAAGGATCGCGGTAAAAGATTTCCTGGGTACCGTTTCCATGATGGACATCCCAATCGATGATCAGGACGCGCTCGGCGCCGTGGACAGATTGTGCGTGCCGAGCGCCGATGGCCGCGTTGTTGAACAAACAGAAACCTCTGGCCACCTCGGTACCGGCGTGATGGCCGGGAGGCCGAACCGCGGCAAACACGTTGTCCACGACCTCCGCTTCATCGTCTCCGTGGCCGAAGACGAGATCGACAGCCATCGTAGCCGCACCTGCGGCGAGACGCGCCACCTCGAACGAGGCACGGCTGATTACGGTATCCGCATCGAGCCGCCCGATGCCGGTGTCGGCGGCCTCCCGAATGTCGTCGATCAGTTCACGCGAGTGGCAGCGGGCAATGGCGTCCTCGGAGGCGGGGCGGCATTCCGGAAACGTCAGCCCGCCCCAGAGTTCTTCGTCCCCTTCCAGCGCCCGTTGGATCGCATCGAGGCGCAATGGCGTCTCCGGATGCGCGCCGGTTTCGTGGTCCCGGAATCCGGGATCGGCGATCAAGGCTGTCGCCACTTCAAATTCTCCCTGTTGGCCGCCGGTTGCGGTCGGCGCATTTTTTGTCGCGCACCCGTAACCGATCGAGGTGTGCAAGACCGCATTTCAATTTGAAGACAAGACAAGCTAACCCGGCGGCCGCTCCGTCGGGGCGTTTTTTCCGGGACCCGGCAGGCCGGCCTTTCTTCCCCCGGCCACCTCACCGTCGATCAACGCGTCGACTCCAACGTAGGCGTAGATGACGGGCGCCTTGTTGGCCATCAGGCCTCCGGTGTCCGCGGTTGGGCCATAGTTGCTGTGAATGTCGCGTCCCAGCATGCGCAGCATGGCCATCTGTTGTCCCCGGTGATGCGAGGAATACGACACGCGCCGCACCATCACCCACGCGCGGCTTCGGTCGGTTTCGAAGAATTTGACGCTCTGCTCCCACCAACTCTCATTGGTCGCCCGCAAGGCCGCGAGCCTCTCGGCCGAGGCTTGCCCATAACGCCGAATGAAACCCAGCCGGTTTTCCTCTTCGGGCAAGGGCGTGGCATCCGCGGGGATTCCCAGGATGTTACGAAACCACAGATCCTCGCTCACGCACTGATGGACCATCTGCTCAAGAACGCTGCGCCCACGCCGATCGTCGGCCTTGGGACGAAAACCCAGATCCTCATTTTCGAACATGCTCCACACGCTGAGAATCTTGAGGCGTTCGGTCTCGTAGGTTTGAACGAGGAAGTCGTATCGCATTCGGCCTAATCCCCGCGTGGATTCTCATAAAGGCGAAGCAGAGTGGCCCTGTCATTGGCCGACAGCCCGGAGTTGCGTTCTATGTCAGACCGGTCCTGAAGCTGCAGGCGGTACCGCATGAAGTAGTTCACGATATCCCCACCGAAACCGAACGAGTACATGATGTCCTCGAATTCGCTGGTGTGCCCCAGGCCGACGGCATGACCCAGTTCGTGCACGCACGTCAGATAGACGATGGTGTCTCTCAACAGAGGATCTTCCATCGTCAGCCGTGTCATGGCCGGACCCTGTCCTTCGATGCTGGGCGTGATATAGACGAACGTCCGGATTTCGCCCTCCACCAGAACACGTCTCATCTCGCCGTAGAGTCCCCCTCCGGGAGGAATCCATACGACGTGAACCGCCGCCGCGTCTTCGGATTCGGCTTCGACAAACCGTAGTCGTCCATTGCTTTCACGAGCCCATGCGTCCAGGGCCGCGCGAGCCAGTCCGCGATCGCTGGCCTCATACCCGGGAATTCCCGCACCGTCGGCAATGAAATACGGAATGGGTTCGCGGTTATCCAGCGTGCCCATCGGGGCGGCGGGTAGTTGAACCGGATGTGGCGGGCCCGCAGACGACGCCAACGGAACCATCGCGATCGTCATCAATATTGCGAACACTGCCGGGTTGTGCCACGGGTTGCCAAGCATGAGACGTCCTATGAGCAATTCGCGAGCAATTCCTTCGCGGTAAAGAGCGGGTAAAAGGGATACCGGGCGGCCACCGATTCGGTTCCGCCTTCTTCGCGGTCGACAACGCACATGGTGGCCACGACCCGATATCCCGCCTCTTCGGCTTTGTCGCAGGCTTCAAGAATCGAACCGCCGCTGGTGCACGCGTCATCGACGACGATGACCCCGGCGCCCTTCTCACCGGACCATCCCTCGATCTGCCGCTTCGCACCGTGTCTCTTGGCTTCCTTCCGAACGATGAAGGCAGGCATCGGAGTTTCTTCGATGACACTGACGGCGGCAACCGCGGCGACGATGGGATCCGCTCCCAGAGTCAGACCGCCGATCGCCTGAGCCTGGATTCCCTTTTCGCGAATCGTCCGCAGGATGAGCCGGGCCGTAAGGAAGGCGCCAAGGGGATGCAGCGTCGTGACGCGGCAATCCAGGTAGTAAGTGGACTTCCTGCCCGAGGCGAGTACGAAATCGCCGGTCCGGAGAGAATGCTCTCGCATGATCTCCAGAAGTGCGTTGCGATCGTCATCCATTTGCCGAATTATAGCACCGCGTCCAGCAGCCCGCGGCCCGACCCGGCAGGGTCCCACACAGCGGTCTTCGGGTCCCTGACGCCGAGAGATGAGCGGCGGCGTTGCCCTCCCTTGCCTCCATTTCGTCAGGGCTGTTAGTTCCGGAGGAACGCGTCAACGCACTCGTGCTCTTCCCCGACGCTTCTTCTTGCACCGCTTTCCGCGACGCCATTTGAAAATAGGCCGGAATCCGCCATCTGGCGGGTGAAAACGGCCTGACAACTGTGGTACAAATATCTGTTGCATTGCCTTGTCCGAGTCATGGTCGGCGCTTTGATGTTCGACCGCCAACATCTGAACTCCTTGCGGCCCGTGCCACAATTTGCAGCGTTTTTTTCCACAACCCGTACCGTCGTCACGACGACACGCACCGTCGTCGAGACGACACGCAATATCGTCACCACAACAGCCGAAATTGTCAGAGCAGGATGAAATAAATGAGCGACTCCCTTCTTCTCAAACGCGTCCGCAACGTGTATCGCAATCTTCCGACTGCGGCGATCTTTGAACACACGATTCGTCGCGGCGAGGCCAAGATGGCGCATCGCGGTCCGCTGGTAGTTCACACCGGAGCCCGGACCGGACGATCCCCCAAGGACAAGTTCATCACGATGGAACCATCGTGCGCCGAACAGGTCTGGTGGGGAAACAACATCCCGATTGAAGAAGAACGTTTCGATGCGCTGCTCAACCGCTTCGAGGGTTATCTGCAGGGGCGCGATGTCTATCTCCAGGATTGTTACGTCGGTGCGGATCCGGACTACCGTATCCCGCTCCAGGTGATTACCGAGATGTCATGGCAGAACCAGTTCGTGCGGAACCTGTTCCTTCGGCGCACCACCACCGAAGACGCGTTCACGATCATCAGCCTTCCCAACTTCAATGCAATCCCCGAAATCGATGGGACCAACTCGACGGCCTTCGTCGTGATCAACTTCAAGAAGCGCATGGTGCTGATCGCCGGGACGCACTACGCCGGCGAGATCAAGAAGTCGGCGTTCACGATCATGAACTACCTGATGCCGCAGCGCGGCGTGTTTCCGATGCACTGCTCGGCCAACATCGGCAAGGATGGTTCGAGCGCAATCCTGTTCGGTTTGTCCGGTACCGGCAAGACGACGTTGTCGGCGGATCCGGATCGTCTCCTGATCGGAGATGACGAGCATGGCTGGAGCAACAACGGCGTGTTCAACTTCGAAGGCGGCTGTTACGCGAAGGTCATTCGACTCGACCCCGAAGCGGAGCCCGACATCTATCGCGCGACGCGCCGTTTCGGTACCGTTCTGGAAAACGTGGTCCTCAACGATACCACCCGCCAACTGGACCTCGACGACGATTCAATCACCGAAAACACGCGTGCCGCCTATCCGATCACGTATATCAAGAACATCGAGAAGAGCGGAATGGGCGGTCATCCGAAGAACATTCTCATGCTTACGGCGGACGCATTCGGCGTTCTGCCACCGATTTCGAAACTGGCGCCGGAACAGGCCATGTACCATTTTGTTTCCGGATACACCGCAAAGGTCGCCGGGACCGAATCCGGTCTGGGCAAGGAGCCGCAAGCCACCTTCAGCACCTGCTTCGGCGCCCCCTTCATGGTTCTGCATCCCACGGTTTACGCGGATCTCCTCCGGAAGAGAATGCAGGAGCACAAGGTCGACTGCTGGCTGGTGAACACGGGTTGGACCGGCGGATCGTACGGTATCGGACGCCGGATGAAGATCCAGCACACGCGTGCCATGGTACGAGCGGCCCTGAATGGAACACTGGCTGAAGTACCCATGGAAAGGCACGAACTCTTCAATCTTGACGTGCCGACTGTCTGCCCCGGAGTTCCGGAAAACGTATTGAACCCACGCAACACCTGGGCGGACAAGGCAGCATACGACAAACAGGCCCGGTATCTCGCCAAACTGTTCAAGAAAAACTTCGAGCAATTTTCAGGCGAGATGGGCGAATTGATCGCCGCCGCGGGCCCCCGCTGAGGGATCGATATGCAACTTGAAGGAAAGACCGGCCTTGTGATGGGCGTGGCCAACAAGCGGAGCATTGCATGGGGCATCGCCCAGTCCGCCAATAGAGCCGGTGCCCGCATCGTTCTCACGTATCAAAACGAACGGCTCGGACAGAATGCGCAAAAACTGGCGCCCGAACTGAACAACCCGCTCCTATTGCAATGCGACGTCCGGAACGACGAAGAGATCGATAGGGCGATGGAATCGATCGAGCGGGAAATCGGCAGTCTGGATTTCGTGATTCACGCTCTCGCCTATGCCCCGCGCGAAGCCTTGTCGGGCGCCTATGCCGATACGACCCGCGAGGCGTTTTTGATGGCGCTTGACGTGAGCGCCTACTCGCTGGTGGCCGTGGCACGTCGTGCCGCGCCTCTCATGAAAGACCGCAAGGGAAGCATTGTCACGCTGACCTACCTGGGCAGCGAACGCGTGGTTCCCGGCTACAACGTCATGGGCGTTGCCAAGGCCGCTCTTGAAGCCTCGGTCCGCTATCTCGCCAACGATCTTGGTCCCGAAGGGATCCGGGTCAATGCCGTCTCGGCGGGACCGATCAGGACGCTCGCATCCTCAGCCGTATCGGGGATTACCAGCATGGTCAAAATGCACACCGAACGCGCTCCGCTCCGTTCCGCAACGGATATCGGAGAAGTCGGGGACGCCGCGCTTTTCCTGGTCAGTCCGCTCTCACGCGGCATCACCGGCGAAGTGATCTATGTGGATGGCGGGTACCACATTCTCGGTGCGTGATCCGGAGTCGATCTCCGAACCTCGAAACCCCGTGTCCGAACCGTAGCGACGGTAATCGTGCGGTCATAGACCGCACCTACAGGGGGAGTAGGAATCGGAGTGGGAGTGGGAACGGGAGTCTGAATCCGAAACTCTTATTGTAGGGGCGGTCTATGACCGCCCAAATCAAGTCCGTAGATCGTGCAGTCATAGACTGCACCTACAGTGGGAGTGGGAGTCGGAGTCGGAGTGGGCGAAGTTCTACGCGGAACGGAAACGACCGGCCTCGGCGACGGCCGGCTTCGAAAACTGACGTTCGACCACGGGCTGTCAGCCGACCGCGATTCCCGCATTGTCGCGATGGGCCGGGAGCTTGGCTACCGACGATTGCGGGCCGCGCCAGTGGTCTGTCATCGACACCCTCTGGACACATCCGATCGTACAGGTGGGCGCACACGGTTTGGCGGTCTCGAACTCCCGGCGCACGTCCTCGACCGTATAGTCCGCCAGTGGAATGCCCGGGTAGCCGCGCTGCTGCGAACAATAGTGGACGAGTCCATCCTCGCAGATATAGAGGTAACGGGCGCCGGCACGGCAGTGCCAGCGGTTCGGTTTTCCCTGGGCCAGGTTGTCCTGGAAATAGCTCAAACCCGCGTAGCCGCGGCTGCCATGGCTGCGAATTTTCCGGTAGATCCGCTCTTCAGCCTTGTTCAGCGGCTTCAACTGTCCGGAGCCGTCGTGAATGATACCCAGCGAGGTGGCAAATCCCAGCGATTGCGCCAACTGAGTGATCTGCAAAGCATCCTCGGGCGTCTGAATACCGCCGCCGATTACCGAATTGATGTTCACGTCAAAGTCCGCATACTCGGCGAGGAACTCCAATTTCTTCCTGAGCACTTTCAGGCTCTTGAGCGACACCTCATCGGGCTCCACGTTGTCGATACTGATCTGCAGATGCTGTAGCCCGGCGTCGTTCAACGCCTCGATCTTCCTGGGCATCAACAGGTATCCGTTTGTAATCAGGCCCGCGATCATGCGGTGATACCGGATTCGTGCGACGATCCGTTCGATTTCGGGATGCATCAACGGCTCGCCGCCACTGATCGTAATGATGGACGTCCCCAACTCGGCCAGCTTGTCGATGCGGCGGCAGACCTCCTCGGTCGGAACCGGCGGAGAGAAGTTGTCGTACTCGTTGCAGTAGGTGCACGCCAAGTTGCAACGGCGCATCGGAATGATGTGCGCGAGCATCGGATGGCGGGTGGACAGCAACCCGCGCGCGACCATTTGAAGTTCGCGAATCCGCAACTCGAGTTTTTTCCGTCTTTCCATGCCGTGAAAGCGCTTCAAAGGCCGTGCCCGACAACCCCAACCAGCCTGTAAGATAACACGATCAACCATTTAGCAGCATTTAGCGTGACGCCCGTCAAAAGTGGGGGGACCTTCCAAACAAGGGGCCGGCGGGTATTCACGGCGCACTGAGAAAGGCGGGCTAATTCAGCAGGTTGCCATCGATATCGTAGACTTCAACGGGTCCGTACCGCTCCAACGCCGAAAGGATTTCGGCGCCATCGCCAACCGCGACGATCCGAAGAGTTTCCGGGTTGAGGTACTCGCCGACGATGCGGGCCACGTCCTCGGCGGTAACTTCCATCACTCCAGTGGCATAGGCATCCCAATAGCCGTCGGGAAGGCCGTGAGTTTCGGCAAGGAAGGCGTAATTGGCGAGCGCTTCGGGCGCTTCAAGCGACAGCGCGAAACTCCCGGCCACCGACCGCTTGATCCCCTCAAGTTCGGCGGCGGCAATGGGCTCGATTTTCAACCGGTCGATCTCACCCGGAATCCGTTCCAGGGCAGTGGCCGCATCTTCGGCCCGAAAGGCGGCCGAGACGGTCCAGGGACCGGCGTAGTTCAGAGCGGACAGCGTGCTGTAGGCCGTGTACGGCGCGGGTGGGTCCTGGAGGTGGGCGCCGAACAAACGTGAAGCGGGCCCGCCGCCCAACAGTTCGTTGGCAACCCTGAGGCCAACATAGTCCGGGTGGTTGCGTTCGACTGCCAGGTTTCCGATCAGAAGCATGACCTGGAGAGATCCCGGACGGTCGATCAGGGAAATGTCCACGGCTGTCGGACGGACCGGGGCCGAGGGCGGTACGTAGACAAAATCGTTCGATTTCCACTCGGCGAGTTCTGTGCCGAGCCAGGGAACGAGCGCGTCCGGATCGACGTCGCCGACAATCGTCAGAATGGAATTCTGTGGGACGTACCGTTCGCGGTGCCACTCGAACACTGCCTCGACCGTGACGGCGTCCAGCGACGACGTCGTCACCCTACGTCTGGCGGCGGGATGCTCCCCGTAAAGCGCGTCATGGTACCGCTGTTCAGCCAGAAACGACGCCGATGCCTGCTGCCGGCTTATGCCCGTCTCGCCCTGAAGCCGCATTTGAACCAATGACGATTCCGGAAAGGCCGGATTCACTATGATGTCGCGCAGGATGGGAAACCAGTCCTCCAGGCGACGACTCAATCCGGAAGCGGTAATGGTTGTGGCCTGCGATTCGAAGCCGGTTCCGCTCGAGAAACTGGCGCCCAGACGCGCCATGTCGTTCCTTATTTCAAGATCCGTCCGAGTGGTCGTCCCCTCGCCCAACATGCCGGCGGTGATACCGGCCAGCCCTTTCATTCCCGGAGGATCGTATAAAGCGCCCGATCCGGCAATGTCGAGCCGCAGTGAAACCAGTCCGAAACGACGATCCTCGATAATGATTACGGTAAGCCCGTTATCGAGCTCCGACCGGACCGCATGGGGGAACCGGACATCGAGAAGGTCGTCGGAAATCGGCGCCAGGTTTTTTCGGACGACCGACGCCAACTCCGGAGCGATGTCCTGGGCATGGATCTCGACACCGGCGAGGCCTACGGCCTGCAGCACGGCCACCCCGCCGACCGCCATTTGACGCAAGTTCATGGCCTGCGGCCTCCCAAAACTGTCGCGGAGTTCGTCGGGCGGGTCATCACGACGGTCCGGTTGGACTCCCGCAGATAAATGTCGGCGGCGCGCATGATCGATTCCCGCGTAATGCCGTCGAGCGACGCTCGATGGCGGTTGATCAAACCCGGGTCGCGATAGTAAACCTCATTGGCGGCAAGCGTAATCGCCCGTGCCATCGTGCCTTGCAGTCGTTGGGATTCGGTTTGTTCCATTTGGGCCCGTGCCCGTTCCAGTTCCGACACTTCGACCAACTCCAGCTTCAACCGGTCGATCTCGGCATGGATCATGGCCTCCAGGTCTTCCAGTTCTGTTCCCTCGGCAGGTATCGCCGAAATCCGGAACAATGAATTCCCTCGCCTTTCATCGATTCGGGCCACAACGTCGAGCGCCACCTGCTGTTCTTCGACGAACCGCCGATACAGCCGGCCCATTTGCTCGCTGGCGAGAATGTCGCCCAGGATCGCCATCATGTACCATTGCGGCGAACTACCGGGCGGCCCACGGAAAACGATGTCGAGTTGGGGCAGACGCGCGAAATCATCCTGAATCGTGGCGCGCCGTTCTTGTGCCTGAGGAAGCTCCTCGACAAAGACCTCCCGGAGGCTGGACTGCGGCGGAATATCCCCAAAATACCGTTCGACCTTTGCCAGAGCTTCTTCGGAATCGAAATCCCCGACCAGGGCGATGACGGCGTTGTTCGGGGCGTAGTAGTTTCGGAAGAATTCCCGCACCTCGTCAAGCGTCGCCCGATTCAGATCGTCCATGGAACCGATGACGGGATGGCCGTAAGCGAAGTTATCGTACACCGCCTCGAGGATCGTCTCTTCGGTCAGTCCGTAAGGCGCGTTATCGTGGCGAACCCTCCGCTCGCCGGCTACGACATCGCGCTGCGCATTGAAGCTTGTCGCCGAGAAATCCAGGGAACGCATTCGATCGGCTTCCAGGAACAATCCCAGGTCCAGTTGATTCGCGGGGAGGGTCTGATAGTAGCTGGTATGGTCTGCCGTCGTCCGGGCGCCTGCGCCGCCCCCGTTGTTCTGGACGAGAACAAAGTGTTCACCGCGGCCAACGTTGTCGGAACCCTGGAACATCAAGTGCTCGATCAGGTGAGCGAAACCTGTCTGCCCGCGTTCTTCGTTTCGCGATCCGACGTCGTAAACCACGGCAATCGAAGAAGTGGGCGCGGAGCGATCCTCGGCCAGAATCACCCGCAGGCCGTTGTCGAGTTCGAACATGTCGAACGGAACGTCTGAGGGAGCCGGTTCCTGAGCGGGAGCCGCCAGCGCCATGGAGACAAGCATGACGCCTGCCAGAATCGGACGTTTCGCACCGCGGCCTGGCACCATCGCCGTCAACCCCCATCGGCCCGAAGGGATCGGGCGGAACGGGGCGGTCTTCATTATCGTTCCTCCACTCACGGTGCCAGACATTGGTTCAATGCGGGACATTCGATGGGGCGTCATTCCTCGAATACGGCCCTGTTGCGCTCCGAACGTTAAACTCGCTATCTATGGCTAGGCAACGGTGTGCATCCATTCCACGCAGTCGCCCACTTTTTGGCGCATCTCATCGGCCCCATAATGGGCGGGGCGTCCATGGCCGGGCAGAATCCATTCAAACCGATAATCCTTGAGACGGGCCATCGATCGAATCGTTTCAGGCCATGAAAACCAATTGTGGCGCCGGAAGGCAATCAAACGTGCGTCGGTTGGAGACCAGGCGAGGTGATCGCCGGTAAACAGGAACCGGTTGTCGTAGAGAAGGACGGTATGCCCGCGCGTGTGTCCGGGCGTCGGAATCGCAGTGAGGTCGCCGGCCAATTCGACCGGCCGCACTCCCTCCAAGAGGTGCTCGGCGTCAAACCAAACCGCTTCGTCGCCGTGGATGACACGAGTGCATTCAAAGTGTTCGCGAAACTTCTCATGGTCGGCGACATCGTCCCTGTGCGTCAGGAACATCATCCCGACCCCTCCCATTGCTTCGAGCCGGCGGACCAGCAGTCGCGAAAAGCGCGGCGAATCGACCAGAACGTTGCCGCCGGGCCGGACGATCAGATAGCTCTTGGCCCCGAATGAGTTCTTCGACGCAAACCCGCAAAAGTAGACGTCACCCGCGATGTGCTCTGGGTAAGCGCCGATCGCCGCCGAAAGATCCGCTTTTTGGCGCGTACCGATCGATCCGGTGGGGCAGGCCACCAGCGCCTTCTGAGCCTGAAGCCTTGCCGGCTCCGAGCGCGGTTGCCGGTGGACTACGGAGTATCCGTCTTCCTGGACGAACACATCAGGCGCAATTTGCCGGCAGAGGTCGCAATCGATGCACGAATTGTCGACAAAGAAGTCGCCGGCAACGTTGCCGGAAAGAATTTGCGCCAGATTACCCATCGTTCGACGAACCGAGCCGTTCGAAGTCCGAACCGGTCGGCGCCTGGAACACGCGGAGATCGAATTCGGGAACTATGGAAAAAATGTGATCGAAGATGTCGGACTGGATGTCTTCGTACTCGGACCAACCCGTGACGTTGGTAAACGTATACAGTTCGAAGGGGAGGCCTTCGGGTGTCGGATCGAGTTGGCGGACGATCAGCGTCATGCCCTGATGAATTTTGGCATGCTGGCGAAGATAGGCGACGAGGTACGCTCTGAGCGTACCTGCATTCGTCAGCCGTCGAGCGTTGGCCACCAGAAGCGGATCGTGCTCGATTTCCTTGTTGGAGGCGGCGATTTCCTCCCGCTTCTGACGGATATAATTCCGGAGTACGACAAAGTTCTCGAGCCTGTCCAAGTCCTCCCCGGTCAGGAACCGGATCGAACTCATATCGATAAAGAACGATCGCTTGATGCGTCGTCCTCCGGATTCCTCCATTCCACGCCAGTTCTTGAACGGTTCCTCGATCAGCTTGTGCGTCGGAAGGGCCGTGATCGTCTTGTCAAAGTTCTGGATCTTGACGGTATGCAGGCTCAACTCGATGACGTCACCGTCGGTGCCGTACTGCGGCATCTCGATCCAGTCGCCGACGCGGATCGTGTCATAACTGGCCAACTGAAGGCTGGCGACAAAGGAAAGGATCGTGTCGCGAAAAACCAGGAGCAAAACGGCCATCAGGGCGCCCAATCCGCCAAGCATGACCATCGGACTCTGACCGACCAGGACGGCAACGAAAATGACTGCACCGACGACGTAGACGGCAATCTTCGTTACCTGGACGTACGCCTCGATCGGGCGCCCCTGGGCAATCAGACTTTTCGCGTAGTACTTCTCGACGGCGGTCAGAAAGGCGGCGGCGACGGAAACCCCAATCAGGACTACCGCGGCGGAGGCCGCTTGTTGAACCTTCGCATCGACGTTATCGGGCACGCCCGGAACCAGCAGGATCCCGTAATAAACGCCGATCGCCGGCGCGATGTGCGCCAAACGTTCGAATACGTTGAACTTGATGAGGACGTCATCGAACTGGAACGATGTCTCCACAGCGATGCGGGTGATCGTTCTCAGAAATACCCGTTTCGCGATCCAGTCGGCGATATAGGCGGCCAAAAACATCGCGGCCAGCCCGATCAGCGTCGCGACCAACGGATTTTGGTTCAGGAACTCTCTAACCTCGGCCATATCGATTCACAGTGTACAAGAAATGCCTGACCGGAGCGCTTTATCTAAGCCGCCTTTCTCACGAGTTGTCTGCTGCAGCGCCGGATCCATCCGCCAGTGCCGCGTTCCGCTTGGTCGGGCGCCTCGACGTACTGCCAAGTACGCCTCCGTCGCCCTCCCCGCGCGCGCCTTGCTCTGACGGTGTCTCCGACTCTTCGCGACGAAAACCCGCGAGAAAGGGGGCTACATGTTGGCGGGAAGTCGAATGGTAAACGTGGATCCGGAACCTACCGTGCTCTCGACGCTGAGGACACCACGATGACTCTCCACCGCGTGTTTCGCTATCGCAAGTCCCAGACCGGTGCCGCCGCTGTCGCGCGTACGGGCTTTGTCGACGCGGTAGAAACGCTCGAAGATCCGCGGCAATTCCTCATCGGGAATGCCAAAACCGCTGTCGCTGACCGCGATCGCGACGTGGGCATTGTCACGGCGGGCCGTCACTCGGATCTCGCCGCCGGGACGATTGTAGCGAATCGCGTTGTCGATCAGATTTCCCAGTGCCGTTCTCAACCGCCCCCGGTCCGCCCGCATTCCGATCTCCGGGCAGTCGACCTCGATCTTCATCGATTCGGCCGCGGGCAACCGCCGAAAAATCGAGATCTGTTCGTCGATCAAGGACTGCAGGTTCAGCGATTCCAATGCCAGGGCTTGTTCGGACTCGATGCGCGCCAGGACGAGAATATCGTTGACAAGCGACTCCAGATAACGCCCGTTGCGATGGATGATTTTGGCGAATTCCTTCTGCGACTCATTGCCGGTTTCAGACATGATGGTCTCGGCGTATCCACAGATCGACGTCAACGGCGTTTTGAATTCGTGCGAAACGTTGGCCACAAAGTCGCGCCGCACCCGGTCGGCTTGTTGGATGTCCGTCAGATCATGAAGAACGGTGACGACAGCCTCAACGCCGGTTTCGTCCTCATCGATCACGGGAGACAGCAGCGCCCTCACCACACGGCCCGATCCGGTGTGAAACTGGACAGTGTCGGCATGCTTCCCCCGAAAGGTATCGCGAACCGCAAGGTCCAGCGATTCGTTCCTGAACACCTCGAGGCACGTCTTGCCGTTCAGGTCGCGCGGTCCTTCCATCAGACGCAGAACGCCCTGGTTGCTCAGGATGATGCGCTCGTCCGGGCCGAACACCAGAACGCCTTCGACCATGGCATCCAGGATGGATTCCAGGCGCCTCCGCGCATCGGAAGTATCCTTCAACCGCTCATGTACACTGTCGGACCAATCTCCAAGGCTTTTTGAAAGATCCTCGATTACCCGCGCGCCGCGAAACATCGAAGGCAACGGCGCCGAACCTACAGCCGCGGACCGCACCGCGGCCGACAACTTCGACAACGGCCCGATCAACTGGGTCCGGAGGCGCAATACGAGCACGGCGGCGGCGACAAGAACGACCGACGCGAAAACGATGGTTTCGGTCCCGGGGCCGAATATGAGGAACGCCAGGAGCACCAGCATCACGTGCCACAATCCCAACCGCCAGTGAAAGTCGAGGCTCATATCCGTCACCCTCCGCGGCTCCGGCAGCAGGGCAGGTTACTCTTTGCTGCCGGCGAATCGATAGCTGACCCGGGTCGATACCATACAGCAGGCGCGTGGCGGGAGTGGAGCGGCGCAGGAAACCATCAGCCGCCATCGTCATCGGCAGCTGACAAACCCGGTCTCACGGCCCGAGGTTTTCACCGGCCGGGGTTGGTTCCTGTGCGTTGCCCTGGCCGCTCGTGAGCACGGTTCCCAGTACGAAGAACGCGGTCCACTGGATGCGCACGTGTCGCTCGCCTCGTCGCATGGAATGCTCCACTCGTCGCATCTGCCGCTTGCCTCGTTCTGTGGGATGTGCTCGATTTCCTATGATATAAAGTCAAATTCAGTTCGCCAACCCTATCGTCCATTTAGAGATAACCCTTGCGCGATCCAGGCAAAAAGACGACGAACACTCCTCGCATCGGATGGATCGCCGTCCTGATGCTGCTGGGTATGTGGACAGCGCCCGCTATGGCGCGGCAAGCCCCGCTCGACGCCCGATGGGGACGGGTCGTTGCTGGATCATTCGCTGGTGTTGTACGGTAGTCCGATGAGCAACTCGAACGAGCACAACCACGGACCGCTTCCGGTCATCCTTGCCGGGGGCGCCGTTGGCCGGTATTCGGGGAACAAGCACATTCGGAACCCGGAGCACACTCCAATGAACAACATCTTTCTGACAATGGCCCAGAGGGAAGGGCTCGACATGGATGTCTTCGGTGACAGCACCGGCGCCATGGATCTATAGAGAAGGGACTCTAAATCCATTTTTGATAGAGCGAGTCCCCGCGGACTCGCTCTCTTTTTTTATCCGGCAATGACAAACGATCTTTCCACGATTCCGCCAAAACGGGAAATCGACGCCAGCCTGCCCCGGTACCGGAGCCTTGTCCACATGTTCCGTGACGCCATCGAGCAGGCGCCGGACCGGATTGCGGTCATCTACGAAGATCGGACGATCAGCTATCGGGAGTTTGGGCGCGCCGTCAATGGCTTGGCGGCCGAGCTCCGGGCCCTCGAAATCGGTAGCCGAGGGATCGTTTTGGTCATGCCCAACTCGATCGAGATGGACATCGCCCTGATGGCCATCATGACAGCCGGCGCGCAGGCCGCCCCGGCGAATCCGTTTTTCAAGGTGCGCGAGCTCGAGTCGGTTCTGGCCAGCGTCGATGCCGCCGCCGTCATCACGGATCGGAACACCGGCGAGAAAGCCCGGCAGGTCGCCGATGGCCTCGAAATTCCGGAGGTGTTGAGCTTCGAGCCGGGCGGACTCGATATCGGACGCTGGATCGACGACCGATACCTGGACCATCCTCCTCCGGATCTTCCATTGGCAGATGACCGCGCGCTCATTCTTTTCACCGGGGGTTCGACCGGGGTACCCAAGGGTGTCAACCACACACACGGGGGTCTGGTGTGGTCGCTGTTACAGCACATATCGGTCTGGCCGCTTGAAAACGGCAAGGAAGTGTTTCTGAACGCCGCTCCCATGTTCCACACCTGGGGCCTGACCTATGCGACGTGGGTGCCGATTTTTTGCCGGAGCACGCTGGTGATGATGCCGCGGTACGATCCGGAGCAGGTTGTTCGATCACTCGATCGCTACAAGGTGACGGTGTTCGCGGGCGGGCCCGCGCCGATCTACATGGGGCTCATGGCCGTGCCGTCCTTCGACAGGTTCGATTTATCTTCTCTCAAGTACTGCCCCACCGGCGGTGCGCCGTGCCCGGCCGGTCTGCACCGGGAGTGGCTCGAGCGAACCGGTTGTCCGTTGCTCGAGGGCTGGGGGATGACCGAGGGCGCTCCGTTCTGCCTGAACCCCAAGGATGGAGAACGCAAGCTGCTTTCGGTGGGAAATCCGGTGCCCGAAACCTGGATCGAGATCGTTGACATCGAAACCGGCGACCGCGTGCTTCCGCTCGGGGAGGCCGGCGAGGCGAGGGTGAAAGGACCGCAATTGATGGAAGGATACGTCGCGAATCCCGAGGAAACCGCACGTGCCGTGAAGGACGGATGGATCTATACCGGCGATATCGGATACGCCGACGCCGATGGTTTCGTCTTTCTGGTCGACCGGAAGAAGGACATGGTGATCGTGGGCGGCTACAACGTCTATCCGCGGGAGGTCGACGAGGTCCTGTTCAACCATCCCAAGATCCGTGAAGCCGCGACCGTCGGCAAGCCCGATCCGAGACTCGGCGAGGTGGTTGTCGCGTTCGTTGTTCTGGACCGCGGGCAGGACATGACCGACGAAGAGTTCTTCGCCTATTGCAACGAGTCGATGGTCAAATACAAGCGGCCGGTCGATGTGCACTTCGTCGAAGCTATTCCGCGCACCGGCGCCCGGAAGATCGACCGCATCGATTTGAGGAAACGCGCGCTCGGTGGCTAACCGGATGCCGGCCCTTTGACGAGCCTCTTCGTCACGAAAAGGACGGCCGCTCCGGGAATCCAGAGGAATACGGCGGACGCGGCCGATCCGGCCAGCGAGTCGCGCGCCGTGGCTGCAGCCAGGCCCCGGCCGGTGGCCAGCTTCGATCCCGGGTCGAGGATGCGGACCGCGATCAGGGCGATGGACCGTTCGCGTTCGGGTGAGGCGACCCCGGCGACGGCGCGGTCGTGGCGCAGTTGGCGCCGAGCGCCGATGACGGCGGCGGTGTGGCCATGGGGAAGGTCAGGACCGACGGATCTGCGGAATCTTCTGGCGGCCCGCCGGGACCGGCCGAAGGCGCTGGCGTTCGGGAGGAAATGAAACCGAAACTGGAAAGCGACGCAGGGCGCGCCGTGTACAAGATGCGCAAGGCGATTGTGGAACCGGAATACGAATCGATATCTGCCCGGCAGACGGAGCCACAATTCCATAAATTCCTCAGTCTGGAGGCGGACCTGCGTTTGGGCGAAACGTCCATTCAGGCAGAGGCTCTACCGGCATGCGCTCGTCGTTCCTGATGATCTGCGGGGCGTATCGCGCAAAGACGCCCATAACAATATCCACTATTTTGTGCATTGGTTTCGAGTTCACTTCTTCCCCGATTCGGTAGGAAAGCTCAGCGTAGATTTCGCCTCCAAGTTCACGAATACTCCTGGCGGTTTCTCCCTCACCATTGTTTGCCATATTCACGAATCAACCTCTCGATAATGTCCGAATTCACCCCGTCGCGCCGGAGATGGCCCTGGAACGTTCCAACAATAGGGAAAACCCGTTCATGTGCTACCGACACACAATGCGAAATGTTCTTGGCGCGCAACGTACTGTATGCTACATGACTCTTGTCGTTCCTGTTACTTCATGGCGTCCCACGGCTGCTGTAGGACTGAGTTCATGACCAAACCCAAGGTACTTATCGCGATCACGCTTTCTTTCGTCGCGCTCACTCTTGCCGCTGTGCAAGTTCATAAGGCTGTTGGCAAGCGGTTGGACGCCCCAACGATTAAAAATGCAGACTAGGTGGTCCAGTGCAACGAAAGGCGAATGTCGCGAAAAGATTGTCATTTGATAGAGATCGTCAACGACCAGAATCTGATCCAGCGGACGCTGATTCCGTTGGGCGAGGTAGTGTTGCTTGGGATGTTGTACGCACTCGTCGGCCTAGGTGGTGGCGTGATCGGTCTGGCGCTGCGAATCGCCGGGATGCAGGCTCCTCTACCGGATGGTCGGCATGAGGCGCTAGCTCTACTTCTTGCCCCAGTATCGAGTATCGTGCTCGCTTTATTGATTGTGGCACCATTGAGCGGGATTGCGATGCTCCTTGGGCCTGATTCTACTCTTGCAAGGCTGCTGTTCCTCTGTACTGGCCTAGGGATACTTGCGGGAGTCTTTCAGTTGACGTTCTATCGCTCTCTCAATCAGTCTTTTGGTAGACGGATCGGAAAACTCCTGGACGGTTTCGGAGGAGGGAATGATGTTGGCTCGTAGTGGTGGGGTTTGTGAGATGCGCTTGGCGGTCCGTGCCCTCGCGTTGATTGTGGTTGTCGTGTCGTGGTTGGCACCGTCGCCCGCGCAAGAGACTCGGGCGTATGATCTGGTGGCGAGTACGTATTTTGAATGTGCTGAACCCGAGTCGTTGGGTTGTATTGCGTCGACGGAGGACCGAGGGCGGGAAATTTGTCCCGACTGTATAGGTTGGGTAGAACGGCCTTACTTTGAGAATTCCTCGCTCGGTTTTGATCCGTTGGCCTATTCGTATGAGACAGGGCCACCTCGGGCCAATGTCTTCGCAAACGACGCAGTGGAACAACTGTATCCTGGCGAGTTTCCAAGGGGACCGGCTGGTATTCCGGTTGTGTCGGCCGAGCTGTTTGAACGTACCGAGGAACTGGGATGGACTGAAGTCTCGAACGGTCGGACGGGAACGCTCGCAGTAACACGATCATGGGTCGGTGTTGTCGTATCTGACGCTCAGGGAGACATCCGGGTGCTCTATCCGAGCCACGCGCTGAACGGCCAGTTAACGGTTGGAGATATAGAGAACATCATTGGCGATCAGGACGTCAAGTTCATTCTTCCCGGGGACTTTCAAGCCCTCCAGAATTAGTTCGTTGGTCTCCCGTTGTCCACTCTCAAAGGAGTGTCAGAAATATCGTGCGTGAGCGATAAATCGAACCGGCTCTGAAGGCTCTGGAAGAACTGGCCGAACCGCTCGGACCAGCCAGCGCCTTGCGGCAACTCCGCCTCGGCGGCATCGCCGAGGTTCTGGAAACCCGTCTCCGACAGGCGCAAACCGAATCCATGGCGCCCATCGATCTGGTGTCCTGGCTGGTCTCGGATGAACTGGACCGTCGCGGTACGCGGTTGCTTGAACGACGGCGCAAATAAGCCCGTTTCCGGGATCCTCAGAACACCCTAGACGCCTTCGACTTTACATTTAACCCGAAGATGAATCGCAGTCTGATCTTCGACTTGGCCACCGCCCGATTCATCTCCAGACACGAAGACGCTTTGTTTCTCGAACCCCCCGGCGCCGGCAAAAACCATCTAGCCCAGGCCATCGGACTGGCGTCGATCGCGCCGGGATACCGTGTCCTCTATCGCGAAACCCATGCGCTACTCGACGACATTGCCGAAGCCACCATCGATGACGCACGTAAGCCCTTTATGGAGAATCTGGCGACGATCCCCCTGTTGATCATTGACGACCTCGGGATGCGCAAGCTGCCTCCAACCGCGGCCGAGTAACTGCTGGAAATCGTCATGCGGCGCTATGAGCGAACCAGCACGCTGCTGACCTCGAATCGGCCCGTTGATGACTGGGGGAAACTACTGGGTGACAGCGCCGCCGTCACCGCGATGCTGGACCGATTGCTCCATCATGGTCACATCCTCAAATGCGGACCAAAACGGGCTTGCCCAGCCCCCTCCAGAAAGGGTAAAACTACCACCGTCCCGGGCCATCCCATTGGCCGGTTTTGCGGTGACCATCGTTGGCCGCATTTGAAGTGACCACTGAGGCATGAAGAAGGTCCACCTTGCAGTATTCCCGTGACGATCGGATTGTAGGCAATCGCCCCCACCGCGGCCACCGCCACCGACGCGTAGTTCCCCTCCCGCGCATTGCCGACGAACGAGGCGATCCGGATGCCGACGTTGGCCGCATCCAAGACGGTTTCAAGACCCTCCCAGTCCCGGTCCACGCACTTCAGCGGGTTGTTGCGCGTATTCGCATTAAGGTCCATTGCTCGAGGGCTGGGGGATGACCGAGGGCGCTCCGTTCTGTCTGAACCCCAAGGACGGAGAACGCAAGATGCTTTCGGTGGGAAATCCAGTGCCCGAAACCTGGATCGAGATCGTTGACATCGAAACCGGCGACCGGGTGCTTCCGCTCGGGGAGGCCGGCGAGGTGAGGGTGAAAGGACCGCAATTGATGGAAGGATACGTCGCGAATCCCGAGGAAACCGCACGTGCCGTGAAGGACGGATGGATCTATACCGGCGATATCGGATACGCGGACGCCGATGGTTTCGTCTTCCTGGTCGACCGGAAGAAAGACATGGTGATCGTGGGCGGCTACAACGTCTACCCGCGGGAGGTCGACGAGGTCCTGTTCAACCATCCCTAGATCCGTGAAGCCGCGACCGTCGGCAAGCCCGATCCGAGACTCGGCGAGGTGGTTGTCGCGTTCGTTGTTCTGGACCGCGGGCAGGACATGACCGACGAAGAGTTCTTCGCCTATTGCAACGAGTCGATGGTCAAATACAAACGGCCGGTCGATGTGCACTTCGTCGAAGCTATTCCGCGCACCGGCGCCCGGAAGATCGACCGCGTCGAGTTGAGGAAACGCGCGCTCGGTGGCTAACCGGATGCCGGCCCTTTGACGAGCCTCTTCGTCACGAAAAGGACGGCCGCTCCGGGAATCCAGAGGAATACTGCGCTTAGAGTCGGACCCAACAGCAAATGGGATGCGGCATGGAACAGTTGGCTGTTGTACGGGCCCGCGTTCACCGGACTGCTGAAGATGTTCTCAACGCCAGTCACCACCGCCAGCAAGATCCCGCCCGTAATGATGATTTCACCCACCAGCAGTTCGAGCGCCACCAATGCCAGGAGGTGCTTGTAACCGCCGAAACCGGTCGTGTGAACGCGGATCGAAAAGACAACGACCGCCACCGATGTGACCGCGCTGATGCTGACCCAACCCGTGAAGCCGTCGGACGCTCCCGCCAATGACAGGGCGAGGCGAACTTGGCCTTCGAGCAGGGCCGCGAATTTCTAGTCGACTCGATTCGACTCGATCGCGTTTCGGCGCCCGCCGACTCCTACCGCGGGTTGACGCTCTACCGCCTGGAAGCGTTCCCATAGGCGGAAACGGCATTGCTAGAGGCTTTCGCGAGAGCGTCGGGTAACGGGCGGCCGATGCTGATCAACGTCCACGCACGGCAGAATCGATTGGAATCCGCGCTCGAACTGGCGACCGCCTTTCTCGACGGGAATCCGGACGCGCCCGAGCGGCCCGTGCGCGGCCAATCAGCCGACTTGGCCCCGCGCGTCCTCATTTCCAAACGCCGCGACAAGACAGATCTAATTCGGCGGCCTGGGCCCGACCGCGGTGGTCGGCCCTCGGACGCGTCGGGTGCCTGTTCCCGTGCCTGTAACCCGGTTTTTTAGCGTCCGGTTGTGATGTAAGATCACTGACAACGACTGGCATATTACTTCAGCGAGTCGGCGTCTGCAGCAGCGGCTAGAATCAATTTCACGGAAAGACGGAAATGCGACTCAGTGGAATCGATCCCGGTATCATTCGAGAGCTCTCGGGTATCTACAAGCCTTTTGTTAAGGCCTTCAAAGAACTCGTCTCGAACGCTTACGATGCGGATGCGACGGAAGTCTCCGTCACACTGAGCGAAGATTTCTCGTCAATCGATGTGCTCGACAATGGGATTGGGATGACTCCGTTCGACTTCCACAAAAGCTTCACTCGGCTTGGTGGCAGTACGGCTTGGCTCCAGGAGGGTACAAGTCCGGGCGGTCGCCCACGGATCGGTTCCAAAGGAATTGGGTTCTTAGCCGTCGCTCGATACTGCAGCGCTCTACACGTGGAATCTCATAGTCGTACGCCGTACACGAGTCAGGAAACGGTACGGCGACGGAATCGCAGGACGATTCCGCTTCGCGACGTTGTGGGCGATAGCGTTCAAACCTCTCTCTTAGAGAAGAGGCTGAAGATCGTGGCCGTTCGAGTTCTATCTGATTCCAAGTGGATCCTCTTGCGGCTGAAGGGTGACTACGTAATTGACTCGAAAGGCGTCCATCTGGTTAGTGCGCTCAGCCGAATGGGTAGCCACCTTCAGTTCGACTACCGGGTTGACTGCAAGGGACTGCGTCTCCGTGCGGTATTAGACTTCGACTACCTGTTGGGCCTCGAGCGAAAGGCCGACCTTGGCCTAATCGACGACTTTTGCACGGTGGAATTAACCGAGAGGAGCCCCCGAGACAAGGCGTATTCAAGAATTCGCCTGCATCAATTGAAGCCCTTCGTGATCCGAGACCTGAGCGCACCGCGGGTAAAGGGAAAAGCTCGAAACGTCGTCTCCAAGAGTGGGAAAGAACAGTTCCTGTGGCGACTAGCTAGAACTGCGCCAATCATAAACGATATTCCAGAAGACGCACGATACGAACTAGTTCAACGCCTGAACACACTGCAAGCTAGAACTGGGCTCCCGGATCTCATCGTAAAGTGGCGCAATGAGGAGTCGGTGACGCTTAGGCGCGCTGTGTATTTGGCAAAAGGCCAAAGAACACCACTGGACGATGGCCTCGTACCGATCAATATCAACCAAGACGGGTTGCGGGCGGAGGGCTATCTGTTGGCCCGTAGTGAGATTATCTATCCGGCAGAGTTACGGGGGATATCCATCCGGGTTCGGCACGTGGCAATTGGGGAACCATCGTTCTTGGGTTGGGAGCACATTCTCTCGGGGCCGCGCAAAGCTGCCCTGAGTCAGATAACGGGGGAGATATTTGTATCCAGCGGGTTGGACGCAGCAGACGCCATCAACCCTGGGCGTGAGAGCTTCTACGAGGAAAACATCCACTACCGCGTTTTGCGCCGCGCCCTAGTCGGTTTGGAAGAGACAATCGGTGGCACCGTAGGCCATGCTGTGCGGAAGATTCTTGAGCGGATTCATGTTCGTTCACAACTCACGGAAGTCCTCGCTGCAGCGAGGGACAGACGGAGGGCTCTCGTCGAAGTTTCCAGCGCCGTCAATTTCTATAGTCGCGACAGTGGAGAATCTGGTGCGGCACTGGCGGACTTCTTCCGCCGGTCGGTAAAGGCAAACGGTCTGGTGCTCGCTCGAGAGGTAAGGCTACGACCTGAGCGTACTCTGGCGGGGTTCAAACTCGAGTCGCGATCAGCCAACAAGGAGGGAAACTCCGGTATCGACTTCGATGAGCGTCTAGTCTGGATCGATTTCGCACAAGACATCTGGAGCAATACCGTCTATTTGCTTGGCGACTATTACGACGTCCTGATTAAGCAGGGCAAGCCCGAACACCCGATATGTGAGTTCGACACAGCGAAACGGCGCATCTACGTCAACTGGGGACATCAAGTCAAGCTGCATATGGACGATGCAGCCTTCCTAAAATCCGCGATTCTATTGCGACTTGCTCACTACGCCGCACCAGAGAACGGTGACGCAATGATGGAACTAGCGTTGAACATGCTGGCCTTCAGGGTGGAGTGAGTCATGGCGCGTCTTATCGCTGAGACAGAGAGGTACCTCCGCCACCACCTTGACGGGTCGGCTCGGGTGCTACTGATAAACCCACCCGTTCAGGAACGACGCTACCATTGGCTGCGTTGGAACCAACCAGGCGAGCTTCTGCGCCTCAGTACCTGGCTTAAGAAAGTGCATCCTGGCATCGACGTTCACATCTTTGATTTCATGTTTCCGGATGAGGCAGGCCGCGTAACCAAACACAAGGTCAAGGAAACCTGGACTGGATCAGAGTACGCCGATCAACTTTGGCACTTCGGTAAGCAATTTGACGAATTTGAATCATATTTAGAATGCGCTGCTAATGAGAAGTGGCAGCCGAACCTGATCCTTGTATCCAGTCTCACCTCATACTGGCACGTCAGTATCGAGAAACTGCTGATAAGACTCTGTTCCCATCTCGGAAGGGAAAACCGAAAGGCAACGCAGCTCTGTTTATATGGGAATTACCCGCAATTCGAGCCGATACACGCGCAGGGCCAACTTGATGCGGATGTTGCGTTCACGCGACGCGTCAACACGGTCAAGTGTATACCGGATTTCCGTATTTATCTAAGCGCCGAGCGACGGTTGCCGAACTTCTTTGCTCTTGACATCGAAGATCCGTCGGTGGTTGATCACTTGAGCGAGTGCCTATCCCTGAAGGAGGAGGCGAACAAGAAAAGGGGGCTCGCTCGCGTGCCCGTCATCACGGTGGCATTATTCAATTCAGATGTGTGCTCGAGCGCTAGTCGATTGGAGGACGTTTGCACGTTTGTCGAGGAGCATCCGCGTCAAGTGTTGATCGAGGGGATCGTTGGGATTGAGCCTCGATCGCTGACTTCCAAGAGCCTCGATCAAATCAACCGAGCCGGTTTTCGATCCCTCTTTGTGGAGCACGCTCGATCATTGGGGGGCGGTGTCCATTCGGATGCGTATGAGACGCTTCGGTCTTTCGTAACGAGCGAGCGCGAGGCGAAGCGATTGGGCAAGAGTGCAAGCCCGTTGGCAGAACGCGGAAGAGTGACGGGTTTTGTTGCGATGGGTCTTCCCGACGACGACTTGGATGAGCTCGTCGACTCGACGCTCAAGTTGAATAATTACTTTCAGTCTGTGATTCTCAAACCCTTCGGCTACTCGCCGGACCTGGACCGCACTACCGAGGAGGAACGGCGATCGCGATGGGCCGAACCATTCAGGGGGAGCCCTCAGTGGTTTCCATACGTCGGGAACGGCGCGCGCCTGGGACCTTCGGACTACGCGAACCTAGTCCGTTGGCAGAATCTTCTGAACAGGCGTGTGAAAAGCTCCACCTTCGACTTCTTCGATAGCGGACACGTAGCAAAATTGGTCAGGGAAACGCTCATTACAGAGAGTTGGAAACGTCGTCAGGGGGCACGATGAAGACGCTACTCGTGCAACCGCCGATTTATGACACTCAATACTACGCCGAGTGGAGTATGCCTAGTCCCAAAACAAGCGCATAACCAGATGGCGAACGGCCGGTTCCCAGCCATAAAGTTGGAGGCATAACCTTCCGTTCCGGGATCGTGTGGTCCCGGCCTCCGGTTCGAGTTGCGTCTGTTTCAGTGGGGGCCTCGCCGTGTCTGTTTGAAGGGTTGACAGCAACCGGGACCTCGACCGCCCGGGCTCAGATCCATGATCGGGTCAGCATCGCAGGGGACGACGCAACACATCCACGGCACGGAACAAGACGGACAACCACGGGTTCCAGGCCATGAGCCGGAAGACGATGCGTCGGCCGGTACGCACGAGTTGGCACGGCAGGAGGATGAAGGCGTTCAGGAACGTTTTGAACTCCCAGCGTAGAACGGTCTGCTTCTCGGCCCGATACTTCGGGGCCCAGCGTCCGGATTCGGGAAGCAGCAACGCAAACCACGCCTTCAGGGTCCAGGCCAGCGACGCCATCACCATGGTGGCCCAGTTGCCGGTCCGGTCGCCCACCGGCATTTTCAAGGCCCGGACGCCGTTCTTGAGTTGTTCGATGAGATTCTCCTGATGGCACCGTTGATTCGCGCGCTTCACGATCCGGTCGGCGGGACCGGCACGGTTCGTGATGTAGAAGAAGTACCGGATCTTGTCGAACAACACCCACTCCCCTTTGGCCTCCGACAGATTCTTCCGCACCACCACGACGCGGTAGTCCCGCTTACAGGCGCCGGGCCGGTAGGCGAACTCGGCCACGTCTTCGCCCCGCAACCGAATGTTCTTGAAACCGCGTTCCCGAACGATCCGTTCCTTGACCTTGTCGGGACGCTGGCGGGGCTGGGTGGCCACCTCGTATCGGGCCTCACGCTCCAGCGCTGCCCAGCAGTCCGGCTCCAGCGCATCGGCCTGCGCCACCAGGTTCGCCCTCGCGTCGATACCGAAGATGAAGTCCACGCCCTGGCCGTCCCATCCATCCAGATGCCGGGTCTGGCTGAAGTCGGTGTCCCCGCGCAGCAGGATCCGATGGAACCCGGCGCGCTGGCACAACCCGATCGCCTGATCGAACCGCGGGGCCGCGCCTTCATGCGAGGGCCGGTTGCCGCTCCGGTTCACCAGGTATAACGGCTCGGCGGTGTTCGCCAGTGAAATCAACAACGGGTGATAGCCCCATGTCCCGTCGTAGGCGATATCCATCCCTTCCTTGCATTCCCCGCTGGTCGGCGCCAGGGTCCCATCCGCGTCCAACACCGCCTCGTCGAAAAAACCGGCCGGTTGCTGCCGCCACACATTCAGCCGCACTTCATTCGCCGCCTCCATCAGGTTCTCCACGTCGCCGGGCTCGAATCTCCGGCAGAAGTCGCCCGCCGTCGTCGGGTCCGGTATCCGCTGCGCCCCCAGCGCATCCAGGTATGCTTCGTCGTTGCGCCGCAACTCGATGTCTTCCAGACACGTCCCTCCCGTCAACGCGTTGTAGGCGATGTTCAACACGTGATCCGACTCGTGATACGGCAGATGCCGCTTCAGCACATCCACCCGCGCGTCGATGGCCTCGATCAGACCCGTCCGCCGCGCCACCCGATGCATCGCCCCAAGACCGCCCACCGCCGTCCCCCGCGTCCGCTTGCCCATCTCATAGTGCATGTTACTCGCCGACAACATCGGCGCCGACTGTTCCCTCCAATGCCGCTCTCCAAGCCGACGCTCGATTCGCCGCTTGCGATTCCTCATGTTCTTGCGCGTATAATCGTTCACCCGAAATGCCTCCTTTTCCGTCAGGATTTCGCAAATTCTTTTTCGCACGGGACGGGGACATTTCGGGTACTTCCGCTACTTTTTCACCATCGATACTTCCTCAATCGCGCTTATTCAGGGCCTAGTGGGTTGCTCAAGGTCGCGACTTGGCTGCGAGAGCTTGGTTACGAACTCAGGTTGATCGACTGCCTGTATCCAAATCGAAACGGAGAGGTCAGACAAAGAATCCAGAAGATCGTACAGGTGGGTTCCACTCTTGAATGGAGTTTGTCCGACTACCGCGAAATGGTTAAGGAGAATACCGGCAAAACGATTATCGAACTGCCTCAGCACCATCGTTATAAATATGAGTTCGGCCTGCGACTTCAGGCGGTCGACGAGCATTTGGCTGCGCGTGACCAAGGCGATTTCTTCGTGGAGGAGTGTTGGATTCCCGATGAAGTGTGGATTACATCGATCATGACGTACTGGTGGGAAAGCACGTTGGATACGGCGCTGTTAATGAAACGCCGATTTCCGCGCGCACGGATCAGAATCGGGGGCATTTATCCGACTCTTGCGCCTCACCATCTTCGTGACGCTCTCTTGGCCCAGGGGCATGACTTTGAAATAGTTCGTGGTCGAGACTTGGATGTCGGCAAGCGAAATCGGGAGGTGGCGGTCCGCAACAGCGATTGCATAGTGACTGGCGAGATTCCGGAAGCCTCGAACGCGGACCTTGACTTCGAGTGTTATCGGCAGATGACGCGGGCGCTGCAGGGTGAGGAGCGTTTGCCGAAATACGCGATCCTGACAACCAGCAGGGGATGTCCGTTCGATTGTGCCTATTGTGCGCAGAAGGCGTACAACGAGGGCAGTCTGAAGGTCAGGATTCGTTCTGCTCGGGATACTTTTGATGAAATTCGGCACAAGTACCACACGTACGGCGTCCGGGAGATTGCCTTTTACGAAGACAACTTCCTGCTCGAGAAACCGAACGTTGAACGCCTTCTGCTGCTCCTCCTGAAACACCGGTCAGAAATGCCGCACCTCCGACTATACGCGCCTGAGGGAATCGAGGTCAGGCTTCTCCACCAAGACGTCGAATTTGTCAAACTGATGCGTGAGACAGGGTTTGAAAGCGTCTATCTTCCGCTTGAAACGATGTCACGAGATGTGACGAAGGCCTGGAATCGTCGACACTCTCACGCTGGGTTGTTTGAACAGGCAGTCAAGGTGTGCCATGAGGCAAACTTCAAACTACACGACATGGAAGTCAACGCCTTCATTCTGTTCGGTATGCCGGACGAGAAACTGCAGGACGTTGTCAATACGATATTCTACGCTACAGAAATGGTTGGAGGCTTGGTTCCGATGCTGTTTACGCCGGTACCTGGCTCAATCATGTTTGAGCAGTTCGAGTACTATCTTTTCGAGGAAATGGGTTTTGATCTGCATCATCTAAACGGCAAGCTGTATCCATTTCTGAAGTACAACTATGATCGCCACGGGATTGCACTTGCGGACTACGTCGCTCTGGAATCGCTGGCCTTCCGGCTGAATGCCCGAGCAAAAGGACAAACCTTCCAGCTGAATTCGGCCAATGCGGTCTATCAAGCTCTCCGTCGTGTCCTGGCAGCCCACGACGGAGCGGAGTGCACTGCGCCTTTGGGTGAATCGGAAGATTCCGAGGAGGTTTTTGAGAGGCAGCCGACGGTCTCCTAAGCAGAACTGCAGCTATGGAAGAAATATTCACGAAGAAGTACTACGATGCCCGTGAGTTGATCGACGCGCCCGAGCATTACGAGTACGCCAAGGCATTCGGTGTCCTTACGGGTGGAACGTGGGACCATCGTGTCCGTTCATTCGAGGGGCGGGCCCGCGAGTTTGTAAGTTCCTATCCACCGGAGGACCCAGTTCGTAACTCTCCTGGGGCGAGCATCTTACGTCGCGCCGGAACCTCGTTTGCGCCCGGCTCGCGGTCGTCGCGGCTGAAACGGTTCGGTGCGGACGATTGGCGGCCAGGCTCACTTCATGAGTTGCTTGCCCGTTATGGTCTGAAAGTTAAGGACCATCCGGCACAGCCAGATGATGCATTCGAGCCGGAGCCGCCGAATGAAGCCGCAAAGAGACGGAACATCAGACTTCGATTGTTGCACGGGGGAGTCGATGTTGAGCCGTCCGACATGGACGCGGCGAAGGCGACCTATCTCGACAAGCAGGAGAACAAGAAGGCGGCAAGCGAAGTACGGGCCGCAGTCGAGAAGATGCACGAAGAATTGCGCCACGATGGTCGGAAAAAATCGTAAGTTGCGGCGGGTTCTTCGGCTGAGCGAGCACCACGGCTCGTTTCAGAAAGACCAGAGATACGGTTAATGACAAACAACTCGAGCCCACAGCCCCACATTCCGGGACTCATCACCGAAGAGGAAATTACCCAAGAGTTGCGCGCTCGCCGCTCGCCGTATGTTTTTGTGACTATCCCAAGGAGGCGTATTTCAGAATACGAAGATGAGCGTTGGGAGATAGCGAAGAAAAACAAGAAATCTTGCAGAATGCGAAGACCGAAGTCGCATGACGTTATGCTGGAGGATCGGACCTGGGTCATGCTATCTAAGCTCGGCTGGCGATGGATGAACAAGGACCGTAATTTCCGACTGCGCCACAGCAAAAATGCCGACGACAAGGGAAAGCAGGTTGACGTCTTCGCGGCGGACGACGAAACGGCAATTATCGTTGAATGCAAGAGTGCGGCAGAGCGTCGGAAAGCGCCGCCGTCGTTTGCGCCAGCCATTCATGAGATCTCGGACATCCGAATGGGCGTGAATGATCATCTACGAAAGGCGTTTGGAACGAAACTCAAGACGGCGTGGCTGTTTGTCACCCACAACTACAGAGTCAGTGACCCGGATCAAGAGCGCTTGAAGGAGCGAAATATTTTCCACATTTCCGAAGACGAACTTTCGTACTACGAGCAACTTGTTGCCCACTTGGGCCCGGTGGCAAAATACCAGTTGTTTAGTCGTTTGTTTGAGGATCAGGAGATTCCGGAGTTGGACACACGGGTACCAGCGCTGCGCGCAAAACTCGCAGGCCGCGTCATCTATTCGTTCTTGATCGAGCCGGAATTGCTTCTAAAGATTGGACACGTGCTACATCGAACGTCGGCGACGAGTAGCGACCTGAGCAAGTATCAGCGCCTCGTCAAGCGGAGTCGCATCCGAGAGATCCAGCACTATATTGAAAACGAAGACGGGTTTTTTCCGAACTCGGTGATTCTCAACATTCATTCGAAAAGCAAATCACCGCTGCAATTTGATCTGGCAGGTGGTGGCGAGCACGCGTCGAAGACCGCCCTCGGGGTGTTACACCTCCCACGTCAGTATCATAGCGCGATGATAATCGATGGACAACACCGCCTTTTCGGATATGGTCAGACCAAAGAACGTTTTTCTCACGTGATTCCGGTTGTCGCCTTCGCCGATCTTCCAGGGCAAGACCAAGCGAATATGTTCGTAACGATAAACGCGAAACAGAAATCGGTTCCGCGGAATTTGTTAATGACGTTACGCGCAGAATTCGATTGGCAATCACCTGTTCCGAGTGAAGCCAAATATGCGGCAGAAGTGAAACTTGTCGAACAACTCAATGACCAGCCAAAATCTGTGCTTTACAAACGAATCATGCTGGCCGAGGAAGCCAAGAGTGAGGAGCGCAATCTCACGTTACGGTACCTTCAGAACGAGGGACTGAAACGCACGAAGATTCTAGCTAGTGTCTGCCCGAAAAACTCATAACTGATTGATAATGCAGTACATATAGTGGAATTCGAGTGGTGAAGATCGTTCAGATGTCGTATTATTGGGGGTGAAATCATGGATTTTGACCCCTGAATGGAGAATCTTCGCGAGGCAGGGACACGATGAGAGAAGTTCAGAGACGGCAGTTCCATCTGGGTCAGGCGGCGATCGGGCAGATCTGGATCGACCCGAAGTCGCGGGACGACATTCCGGCGGTATTGAAGGGGCTGCAGCACATCTGGGGCGAGGAGGCGTTGCGCGCCCGGCTGTTTGCGCTGCTGGATGAGCATATTCTGCCGGAGGCCGACCGCACGGTCGGGCGTCCGGGGATGGAATTGTGGCAGATCCTGGTGCTGGGGGTTCTGAAGCAGGGTCTGGGGTGCGACTTCGACCGCCTTCACGACCTGGCGAACCATCACGCGACGATACGCGCGTTCCTGGGTCACGGCGATTTCGTCGACCAGACGCGCTACGAGTACCAGACGGTGGTCGACAACGTGTCGTTGTTGACGCCGGAGTTGTTGACGGCGGTCGGACAACTGGTGGTGGAGAGTGGCCACAAGGTGGCCCGAAAAAAGCTTGGCGAGCCATTGCGCGGGCGGTGTGACTCGTTCGTGGTCGAAACGGACGTGCATTACCCGACGGATGTCAGCCTGTTGTGGGACGCGATGCGGTGCGTGCTACGGGAGACTGGGGAGGCGGCCGGGCAACACGCCGTGGGCGGATGGCGTCAGTGGCGGCATCTATCCAGGAAGGTCAGGAAGCTGTTCAACACGGTGCGCTCGACCCGGCGGGCGAAGCGTCGTCCGGAGCGGGTGGAGGCGTACCTGGAGCGCTGCCGCGCACTGGTCGCCCGGACCGCGGAGACCCTCGACCAACTGCGGGACAACGGAGTCGAGGAAACCACCTGTCAATCAATCGAAGGCTTGATCGCTCATGCCCGGCGCCAAATCGGCCAGGTTGAACGCCGGCTCCTGCGAGGCGAGACGATTCCTCACGCGGAGAAGGTTTTCTCGATCTTCCAGGAGCACACGCGCTGGATTTCGAAGGGCAAGGCGGGCACGCCGGTGGAACTGGGAGTGCCGGTCGCTCTCATCGAGGACCAGCATCAATTCATCCTGCACCACCGGATCCTGTGGGAGGGCGAGGACGTGGACGTGGCGGCGCCGATGGTCCGGGAAACCCAGGCGCGGTATCCCGATCTGCGGGCGTGCAGCTTCGACCGGGGCTTTCACAGTCCTGAAAACCGGATCCATCTCGACGCGCTCCTCGACCTCAACGCGCTGCCGGGAAAGGGGTATCGGTCCCGAGTCGACCGGGAACGCGAAGCGGAGGAATCCTTCGCCGCCGCGCGGCGCGCGCATCCTGCGATTGAATCGGCCATCAATGGATTGGAGCATCGAGGGCTCAACCGTGTCCGCACTCACGGCGCCGACGGCTTCGCCCGCGCCGTCGCCCTGTCGGTACTGGCCGCCAACCTGCATCGCATCGGATCGATCCTGCAGAAGCGCCAGCGCAAACGACCACGCGTCGCCTGACCCACCGGTCCTCCCGGAACATGCCCGATTCGGGGCCGTCGCAAGACGGCAAGCCGCCCCATGCCCGGACGCCCGAATTTTGGGCCGATTTCTTGCCGATCACTCCCCACGAGTCGTCAACCGCTCCCGTTGCGGTTCGATTTATAGTGAATGAACGTCGCTCGTTCCCCCGTCGCTCCCGAATCGACATCCGCGAGAGGGGTTTTCTGGCGGACACTAGTTAAATGGATAATCCCCATTGAAAAATAGCTATGTCAGATGCCATCGATATCGCCGAACAATTTGAGAAGCACTTAAACAGCCCGAAGCAAACTTGGTTGTTGGGAGCAGGCGTCAGTTTTGCTTCCAACATACCCTTGATGCGTCCGCTGACAGAAAGGGTGCTGGAAGTCGCCAATACGGTCGAATTGGCCGAAAACCATGAGAAAAGTCGAATCATTCGGTTTATTCAAGGTGATGTTAAAGAAGATGCCAACATAGAGGAATTCCTCACGCACCTGGGAGATTTCATATCGATGGCCGAACGATCCCGAACGGGCGGTGTTTCGATGGATGGCCAACACGTCATTAAGGAAAATCTGGTTCTGGTGCACCGTTTCTTGCTTCGGATCATCGCTGAGACTGTTCGTTGGGGTTACAAGCCGGCAGTTCGTGGAGAAGACGAAGAGGAGATCGAGGCAGAAAAAGTCGGGCAAAATGGCAGGGGGATTGTTGAGGTCAAGGAACACTTGGAGTTTGTTCAAGCCATCTTCAGTTCTGGTCGCGCAGGGTTAGAGATGATTCGAACACCTGTTGAGTTTTTTACGACCAACTACGACACGCTGCTCGAAGATGCATTGGCACTTAATCAAATCGATTATCAGGACGGTTTTTCAGGAGGTGGTGTCGGTTTTTGGATGAGAAAGAATTACGAGCCGCGCGACACTACCCGCGCAATAGTCACTAAACTCCATGGTTCCGTAGACTGGCATCGTACGACAGAAAACGCTTCGCCGTTGTTTCGGGTGCGTACAGGTGACACTTACCCAGGTGATGGTGGCGTGGTCATGATCTACCCACAAGCTACTAAATATCTCAATGCACAGAGAGACCCGTTCGCAGAACTTTTCCAACGTTTCAGACAAAGGCTGGTGCAGGGTGCTGATCAAGTTTTGCTGATTTGCGGCTACTCGTTTGGCGACGAGCACATTAACGCTGAAATTGAAATTGCCTTGGAGGCCCCGAGAAGCCAGTTAACGGTTATTGCCTTCGTCGACGAACCAGATGGTCAGTTACCGGCAAAGTTACAGTCTTGGCGCATGCAGAGCCGATGGGGAAATCAGGTATTCGTGGCGAGCGCTCGGGGATTGTACCAGGGTGCGTCTGGCCCGTTTTTCGCAGACACTCAAGGTTCACGAGATTGGTGGACATTTGCCGGTGTCACGCGACTATTTGCTCAAGGATTGCCTGGAGATGTTCTGGAGAAGATGCAATGAGCAGCTTTCACATCGATCCGGACTTGGAGATAGGCACAGTCTTTGAAGTTGCCGGCAGTTCGTTGAAGATCGCGCTAAGTCGCGATATCAAGGAACTCACGAGAAGCCATAGCGGTCGTGTATACGATGTAGGGCAGATTGGCAGCATCCTGAAGATCCATCTTGGTCGCCGAATTATCTTCGCGACGGTGAGGCTGCTGCGATTGCAATCTGACGAAGAAACGGCTGCATTATCTGCGTCAGTCGGTCATTCTGCCGGTAGCCAGGACCGGCGTGTCATGGAGGCCGACCTGTTGGGCGAGGGCTGGTACAATTCGATTGATAGGAAATTGGCATTTACGCGCGGAGTATCGACCTACCCCCTTCCTTTGCAAGCTGTTCATCTCATTACGAAAGAGGAAACGGAACAACTCTTTCAGAGTGCGGAAGAAGCAAGAGAAGACGGCATCTTGAGACATATCCCCATTGGCACCTATGTAGGTGCAACCCGGGTGCCGTGTCGCGCCGATATTGACAAGCTTTTCGGACAGCATTGCGCCGTATTGGGATCGACAGGATCCGGAAAATCGAGCGCCGTTGCGGCGATTATTCATTCCGTTCTTGAGCACTCGTCTCGAGGAAACATTGAAACGCGTCCGTCGATCATCCTGATCGACCCTCACGGCGAGTATTCAAGCGCCTTCGGGGACAAGGCAATCGTATACCGTGCGTATGATGCTTTGGGCCAAGGCGGTGGTGAAGGCGCGAATCTTGATCTTCCGTACTGGCTCATGTCCGGCGACGAGTTTCGGTCTCTTGTAATAGGTAAAACGGAATTCGAGGCAACGTCTCAGGCGAACACTGTTTATAAAGCATTGACACATGCGAGACTTGTTGAAGCTGGGCTCGCGCGTTCTGCAATTGGGGATATTCAGGTCGACCTTTTGGACGGACGACATCCAGAAGAGCCAATACCTTGTGAAGGAGTGGGCGCAGAGCAAATTATTTCGTTCGACCGCGATCGGCCCAGGCCGTTCAAGTTGGAGGAGTTTCGAGCACACATCACCGGTCGTCAGGCCAAACGTAAATCAAATGATGGTTGGATTGATGTTACGCCATCAGCATTCGAAAAAGACTATGCGGCAATCCTGAACAAGTTTCGTATCCTCACTACAGATCCACGAATCAAGTTCCTGATGAACGAACGTGTTGAAGGCGGTCCGCGCCTCTCCCAGATCTTGAGCCAATTCCTGAATGTGCAGGGAGGAGAAGACGCCTTCTTGAAGATTGTCGACATTTCGGGCCTACCCAACGAGGTCGCTGGTCCCTTGACCGGCGCGATTGCACGTCTACTGTTCCAATACAAGATCCATCAAACTCGAGAGGAAAGAGAACGTGACCCGATGCTCTTCGTATGTGAAGAAGCTCACAGATATGTGCCTGATCGGGGTGACGCGCAATACGAGGTCGCCCAAAGCGCTGTACGAAGACTCGCACGGGAGGGTCGAAAATATGGTCTTGGATTGATGCTGGTATCGCAACGTCCGGCCGACATTGAAGGCACTGTTATCTCCCAATGCAATTCGTGGGTCGTTCTAAGATTGAGCAACAGGTCAGATCAAGAGCATGTGGCTCGATTTTTGCCGGATAGTTTGGCAGGTATGACAAAAATGTTGTCATCACTTCCGAGGCAGGAAGCTCTGTTTGTTGGAGAGGCATCAGCGATTCCAACGAAAATCAAGTTGCGAACATTGACGGCTGAGCAGTTACCGAATTCGAATGATGTGTCATTTGCGGCGGGATGGTCTTCGGAAGGAACGACACTAGAGAGTTTGGAAGAGATCGTAGATCGCATGACGTCCTAGAATCTGCTCCCGGCCAGTTTTCAGGAGAGCGTCAGGTATCCCCGCGAAAATTTATCGCGCGAACGAAACAGTTTCCCGGAGAAAATGCTCCTCTTTCCGCACCGAGCTTACCTTATCGAAGACGCTTCTTCATTTTGGGGATGATGACGACCTTCAAACCAGCGACTATTCAAAAAGTTCGTTTTTTGGTGATCGTTTTCACGGCAGGGACAATCCGATTGAGCGCGTGACATCCATCCGTGATTAAAGTACTTTCCTTGCGAAAGTAAAGGATCGTATTGAATCTGCCGATTCGCATGTGCCACGCGAACCCGTATCGCATTATCGAATTCACGGTACTTCCAGTGAGATCTGACCCATGGCCCTGAAGAAGTCCCAACTCTATTCATCGCTCTGGCGAAGCTGCGATGAACTGCGCGGCGGCATGGACGCCTCGCAATACAAGGACTACGTCCTGACGCTGCTGTTCATGAAGTACGTGTCGGACAAGTACGCCGGCAAGCCCAACGCGGTCATCGAAGTGCCCGCCGGGGGCGGCTTCGCCGACATGGTGGCCCTGAAGGGCGACAAGGAGATCGGTGACAGGATCAACAAGATCATCGGCAAACTTGCCGATGCCAACGATCTCAAGGGCGTCATCGATCAGGCCGATTTCAACGACGAGAGCAGGCTCGGCACGGGCAAGGAAATGCAGGATCGGCTTTCGAAGCTGGTTGCCATATTCGACGGTCTCGACTTCCGTGCCAACCGCGCCGGAGGCGACGACCTGCTGGGCGACGCCTACGAGTACCTGATGCGGCATTTCGCCACCGAGTCGGGCAAGAGCAAGGGGCAGTTCTACACGCCGGCCGAAGTCTCGCGCATCATAGCAAAGGTGATCGGCATCGGCCCCGGCACGCGCCCGGACCAGACCATCTACGACCCCACCTGCGGTTCCGGCTCGCTGTTGCTCAAGGCCGCCGACGAGGCACACGACATCACTGTCTATGGCCAAGAGATGGACAACGCCACCTGGGCGCTGGCGCGGATGAACATGATCCTGCACGGCCATGAGACCGCCGATTTGTGGCGCGGCAACACGCTGGCCGCTCCGTACTTCAAGAACCCGGACGACAGCCTCAAGACCTTCGACTTCGCGGTCGCCAATCCGCCCTTCTCGGCCAAGGCGTGGTCCAGCGGTCTCGATCCGGTGCACGACGTATACCGGCGCTTCGAGTACGGCATTCCCCCGGCCAGGAACGGGGACTACGCCTTCCTGCTGCACCTGACCGCATCGCTCAAGAGCCGGGGCAAGGGCGCGATCATCCTGCCGCATGGCGTGCTGTTCCGCGGCAACCGGGAGGCCGACATCCGCCGCAACCTTGTCAGTCGTGGGTTCATCAAGGGCATCATCGGCCTGCCCGCCAACCTCTTTTACGGTACCGGTATTCCCGCCTGCATTCTGGTCATCGACAAGGAGAACGCCCATGCCCGTACCGGCGTCTTCATGATCGACGCGAGCAAGGGTTACCTCAAGGACGGCAACAAGAACCGCCTGCGCGCGCAGGACATCCACCGGATCGTGGACGTGTTCAACAATCAGATCGAATCGCCACGGTACGCGCGCATGGTACCGGTGGCCGAGATCGCCGGCCCCGCCAACGACTACAACCTCAACATCCCGCGCTACATCGATTCCAGCGAGCCCGAGGACCTGCACGACCTGGACGCGCACCTGAACGGCGGCATTCCCAACCGCGACATCGATGCGTTGGGGGACTACTGGACAGTCCTTCCCAAGCTGCGCCAAGCATTGTTCGAGGGTAACGGCCGAGCGGACTACAGCGAGATTCGGATCGAGACTCATGCGGTAAAGTCCGCCATCCTCGGTCATGGGAAATTCAAGGAGTACCAGGAGCGGGTTGGGGAGATCTTCGATACATGGTTCGATGCCCACAAGGGTCGTCTCCTGGCAATCAATGGTGCCACTCCCCCGGGGTCGGTCATCGACGCCTTGTCGGAAGACCTGCTCGCGCGCTTCACCGAATTGCCTCTGCTTGATCGCTATGATGTCTATCAGCGGGTCATGGACTACTGGGGCGAGCCGATGCAGGACGATATGCACCTCATCACCGCCGAGGGTTGGGTCGATGCGGCCAAACCAAGGGGGATCATCGAGGACAAGGAAAAAAAGATCAAAGAGACTCCGGATCTGACCGTCAAGCGCAAGAAGTACAAGATGGACCTCGTGCCTCCGGCATTGATCGTCGCCCGGTATTTTGCTGTGGAGCAGGCTGCCATTGAAGCGCTGCAGGCCAGGGATGAGACCGCCGCCCGCCAGTTGGAAGAGTTTGTCGAGAATCACACCGGCGGGGAGGGTCTGCTGGAGGACGTCGCGAACGACAAAGGTAAGGTCGCCAAGGGCGGCGTCAAGCACCGGCTCAAAGCCATCGGGGACGAGCCGGAGAGCGACGAAGAACGCTGCGCGCTGACGCGCTGCCTGGAACTGATCGACGCCGAATCCGCCGCCAGCAAGGCCGTGAAAGACGCTCAGGCCACGCTGGATGCCACGGTGCTGGCGCTCTACGCCACACTCACCGAGGACCAGATCAAGACGCTTGTCATTGACGAAAAATGGTATGCCAGCGTCCGCGTTTCCATTGAGAGCGAGGTAGAACGGGTGACCCAAAGGCTCGCCGGGCGCGTGAAAGAACTGGATGAGCGGTATGCCCGGCCGGTGCCGGTGCTGGAACGGGATGTTGATAAATTCAGTGAGAAGGTCGAGGGCCACCTGAAGAAAATGGGGCTATCGTCGTGAGGGACGGCTTCGTACCGTTATGGAGAAGACGTGTCGGAGCCCCGTATGCTCGTCGCTTCGGACCGCGGTATAGGGCGAGCGTTGCACGATAACCGGCCATGGGCTGGCAATTTGAAGTCGTTCATTTTGGAGGAACACCAATGGCAGAGCGAATAACCGTTTCAGTGGATGCCGATGTAGCCAAACTCTACCGTTCGGCTCCCGATAGCGATCGGCGCAAACTGGATTTGCTTGTCAATTTGTGTTTGCGCGATGCGACAGAATCAGGAAAATCACTCAGGGACGCCATGCTTGAAATCAGCCGCAACGCCCAACGGCGCGGTCTGACTCCCGAGGTCTTACGGTCCATCCTGGACAAAGAATGACCCGATTCGTCTTCGACACAAACGTCATTATCAGCGCGTTACTCTTCGTCGATTCCTTACCCGGGCGGGCTTTCCTTCGAGCTTTGGATCATGGAACGATTCTCGTCTCCGCGGCATTGGTGGGAGAGTTGAGCCGTGTACTCGGCCGGGACAAATTCGACCGATATGTTACCGGTGAAGAGCGCGCCGTGTTTCTTGAATCCCTGATAAGAGAATCGGACCTGATAGAGACCACCGAGGTCGTCCAGATATGCCGTGATCCCAAAGACGACCGAGTTTTGGAGTTAGGCGTCAGCGGCAATGCGACGTACATCGTCACAGGAGATGACGACTTGCTTGTTCTAAATCCGTTTCGCGGAATAGGGATTGTAACGCCTGCTCAGTTCCTGAGACTGACCGCCTGACCCTGGAAACTGTGTTCCAGGATAATTTCCGACGATAGGAGCCTCGCTGCTGCGGTTCGATAATATTGGAATGTGATGAACAAGAGACAAGAGACGATGGGCAGCACCGTTGGAGCCGGAAGCGGTGCGCTATCGAAAGAGGCGCCGGTGGGTTACAAGCGGACTGAGGTGGGGGTGATGCCGGCGGACTGGAAATGTGTTCGGCTCGGCGATCTGACTACGCACATTGGCAGCGGAATCACTCCCTCTGGCGGCGAGCGTGCTTATGTGACGGAAGGACGGCCATTTCTTCGCAGCCAAAACGTGGGTTGGGGAATGCTCGACCTTGTTGACATCGCATATATAACAGATGAACTGCATGCGTCATTTGCGGGGAGCGAAATTGAGGAAGGTGATGTGCTTCTAAACATCACGGGTGCATCGATCGGACGTTGCGCGGTGGCAGAAAAAATGTCGCTCACGGCAACGTAAATCAGCATGTCTGCGAGATTCGCGCGGACCTGCAAGAGCTTTATCCCAATTTTCTCAGCAGCTACCTGCTTTCTGCGTCCGGACAGAAGCAGATCGACAGTTATCAAGCCGGGGGAAACCGACAGGGTCTCAACTACAACCAGATTCGCTCATTCCTCATTCCCCAGCCTACCCTCCGCGAACAACGCGCCATCGCCGAGGCGTTGTCGGATGCGGATGGATTGCTCGGGTCGTTGGAGGCGCTGACCGCCAAGAAGCGGGCCATCAAGCAGGCCGCCATGCAGCAACTCCTCACCGGCAAAACCCGCTTGCCGGATTTCAAGGGGGAGTGGGAGGTGAAGCGGTTGGGGAAGTTGGGTGGTTTATTGAAAGGGGGCGGAGTCACCAGGGACGAGTCGGTCAGCGGCAGCCTACCTTGTGTTCGATATGGCGAGCTTTACACGAGACATAACGATTATATGAAAACATTCTACTCATGGATTTCGCAGGAGGTTGCGGCGACCGCAACACGTTTGGAGCAAGGAGACATCCTGTTCGCCGGATCCGGCGAGACTAAGGATGAGATTGGCAAGTGCGCCGCATTTGTGGATGACATCGAGGCTTATGCGGGTGGTGACATTGTCATACTACGAAGCGAAGAGGCTGATCCCCTGTTTCTCGGTTACTACTTGAATACCGGCCCCATCAATCGACAGAAAGCGAGCAAAGGTCAGGGCGATGCAGTTGTCCACATCAGTCCCGCAGCTTTGGCAAATATTCAATGCTCGTTTCCGCATGTGCCCGAGCAACGCGCCATCGCCGCCGTTCTCTCCGACATGGATGCCGAGACCGCCGCTCTTGAGCAGCGCCGCGACAAGACCCGCGCCATCAAGCAGGGCATGATGCAACAACTCCTCACCGGCCGGGTGCGGCTACAGATGAAGGATTGAAGAGCCATGGCGAATAAGTACGCTATGAGGATTTCGCGCCTAACCGTCGATAAGTTGGGCGTGAAGTTGTATGACAAGGTTTCAGCAGTCATTGCCGAACTCGTCTCCAACAGCTATGACGCCGACGCTACAGAGGTCACGGTTGAAGCTCCTATGGGGATGTATCTTGCGTCGAAGGCCGGAGGGACGATTACTGACAGAGGAAAGGAAATCCGCGTCATCGACAACGGTATTGGCATGACTCCGGAAGAGGTGAACGAATTTTACCTTCGAGTTGGCGCGGAACGACGTACTGAGAATCGTCGCGGCCGAGGCGATACTTCGCCGATATTCGGACGAAAAGTCATGGGGCGCAAAGGCGTTGGGAAACTGGCGCCCTTTGGCATATGCGAAGTCATTGAGGTAATTACGGCCGGTGGTGACGAAGTCGAGCGGCCCGGAGTCAATGGTGAACCGGAAAAAGGATTTCTCACGGCGCATCTTACCTTGAATAGGACCGATATTCTCCAAGACACGGATTTCAATTACGAGCCGGATATTGGAATTCTGGATAACACCTTGCGGCAGAATTCCGGCACCATCATCATTTTGACGGGTTTTGCATACCGGCGTGTCTCCGACCATTCGAAATTCTCACGACAGTTGTCGCAGCGTTTCGGGCTGCCAACCGGCGACTGGATCATCACGACCCGGGACACGACAAAGACAGAAACAGCGGATGACTATGAAGCCGTTGTCGGACCGTTCTCGGTCGAGATCATGGATAACTCGAAGATAACGCTCCAAGGACCGGCGAGACCAAACCTATCCGTTGAGGACGACGCGCAATTCCATGCGGTCGGTCCGCAAGGAGAGCAGATTAAGGAGTTTGGTGCTGGATTCAACTACGACGGACATTTTTACCCGGTAACCGGATGGGCGGCGTATGCGAAGAATCCTTACAAAGATGAGTTGATGGCCGGTATCCGAATCTATTGCAGGGGCAAAATCGCAGCACAGACCGCCGTGTTCAACCGTGGCGCGGGGTTCCACGGAGAACACAGCATCCGGTCGTATCTGGTGGGCGAACTACATGCTGACTGGCTGGACGAAAACGAAGACCTGATCCAGACAGACCGCCGGGACATCCTGTGGTCTCATGAGGTCGCTCATGAATTCCAGAAATGGGGTCAGCAAGTCATTCAGAAAATAGGATACTTGGCCCGCGATCCCATGAGGAAAAAGACATGGGAGCGGTTTGTCGAAATCGGCCGCGTTGAAGAGAGAATAGCGGAGGAGTTCCCGGCACCGGGTCAGGAAGCGATCAGGAACAATGCCAAAGCATTCGCGAAGTTATTTGGTCAGGCAATTCGACCGGGGGAGGTAGAAGATACCGAAGTTGTCGACCCGATGGTCGATCTGACACTTACCTTGGCGCCACATATCACCCTCGACGAGAAGTTGAGAGAAGCGGCTGATGCCGAGAGCACGCCCATGGCGGTGATCAGTGGAATATTGAGAACCGCCCGGTTGGCCGAACTGTCGTCGTTTGGCAGGATTGCGGAAGACAGGCTCAAAGTTATTGAAAGGGTGCAAGGGCTCAAGGAATTACCGGAAACGGCTGAGCAACAGCTACAAGATCTGATCGAGTACGCGCCATGGTTGATCAATCCGCAATGGGCGCCAATCACGGCCAATCAAGCCTTTACCACGCTCAGAACGGAGTTCGAGAAAGCTTACAAACAAGAAACCGGTGAAGAAATCAGTCTGGGGGACTTCTCGGAAACGAGGAAGCGGCCAGACTTCGTGTTGTCGAGCCAGGACAATGGGCTGCAGATCATTGAGATCAAGAAGCCGATACATAAGCTGACAAACACTGAGATGGACAGAATCATCACCTACAATGATGTCATGGTGAAATTCCTTGGCGACCCGGCGAATACGGAGTTTCGAGACATATTTCGTTCAGTTCACATCACCTTGGTGTGCGATGGTCTGGCATTGGTAGGTGCCCAACGGGTCTCATTCGACAAGTACATGGCAGATGGTACGTTAACGCATATAAATTGGAGTACTTTTCTACTCAGAACTGAACAGATGCACAGGGATTTCCTGGCTGAGGCGAGCAGACAGAAGCGGAACATTGAACACATTAAGCAATAAATACTTGCCTGTCGCTGTCGACTTGTTCGCCGGTGGTGGGGCACTGACAGTCGGGCTCAAACGTGCAGGATTTTCCGTTTTGGCAGCGGTCGAGATCGAAGAACACGCCTTCGCCACCTTTACGGCCAACCATCCAGAGATCAGGACATACAAGCAGGACATTCGTTCCATGAATGGCGATGACCTGAAGGCATTGGCCCCCGACGGGGTGATATCACTCGTCGCCGGGTGTCCACCTTGTCAGGGCTTCACGAGCTTGACGTCCAAATACAAGCGACCAGATGCAAGAAACGAATTAGTCCTGGAAATGGCAAGGCTTGTAGAGGAAACCAGACCGAGTGCGGTAATGATGGAAAACGTGCCAGGTTTGGCTGGACGCGGCAATTCGTTGTTGGACGAGTTCCTGGACCGGATCAAAAGGCTCGGTTACGAGACAACGGTGGAGGTACTACAGGTTGCGGACTATGGCGTCCCACAGAGTCGCCGCAGGCTGGTAGTGCTAGCGGGATATGGCTTTACAATCCCTATCCCGAAACCGACTCACTCCGAGGGTGGGGACGGCGGCCTCACACGCTGGCGTACCGTCAGGGACACCATTCAGGGCTTGACCGAACCCATTACCCTGTCAGATGCCAAAAAAAATGCAGCGGTCGAGCGCTCGAATTGGCACTTGGTTCGTTCCATGTCTCAGGCGAATAAGCATCGACTACAGCATGCACGGCCGGGACAATCATGGGTAGAGATTCCCGAAACTCTCCGCCCCAAGTGTCACAGAGGAACCTATTTTGGCTTCGGAAACGTCTACGGACGGATGACATGGGACGAAGTGGCGCCAACGATAACAGCCGGATGTACAACCTTCAGCAAGGGGCGGTTCGGCCATCCTGAAATGGACCGGACGATTTCTGTGAGAGAAGCGGCATTGTTACAAACCCTTCCCCCAGACTACAAGATTGACACCCCCTACATGGAACACGCGTGCGACATCATCGGCAATGCGCTTCCGTGTGACTTTGCCGAGGCTGTAGCGAAGGAATGCCTTAAGGCAATTCAAGCGGGCGGGTAGTCACGCGCCCTTCGCTGTCTGATTGAAGACGCGAATCTCGCTGTCCCGCCCGATCCGCAGATCGGCCTTTTCGAGGAGGCATAAGCGATGTCCATCGAGACCATGGAGCGAGATTTTCAGGAGAAGGTTTCGGCGAAGGTTCGGCTGGCAGCCGAGGGCATGGAACGCTTTCGCGTGTTTACGCCGTTTCTGTTCGACGACGGCGACCATCTGGCCATTGTCCTGAAGAAGGAGGGAGCACGGTGGGTCCTGTCCGATGAGGCGCACACGTACATGCACCTCACATATGACATCGATGAGAAGGATCTTCATAGCGGCACGCGCCAGAAGATCATCTCGAACGCGCTGTCCACATTCCGGATCGAGGACCGCGATGGCGAGTTGGTGCTCGATGTGCCGGACGAGCGTTACGGTGATGCGTTGTTTTCCTTTGTGCAGGCGCTGCTCAAGATCTCCGACGTGTCATACCTGTCGCGGGAAAGGGTTCGGTCCACTTTCATGGACGATTTTCGGACGCTGTTAAGTGAAGCTGTCCCGGAAGAGCGTAGGAGCTTCGACTGGAGCGATCCCGAACATGACCCCCGCGGGATGTACACCGTGGATTGCCGGATCAACGGAATGTCCCGACCGCTTTTTGTTCACGCTCTTACCGGCGACGGCGGGACCCGCGATGCCACGATCGCGCTGTTTCAGTTCGAGAAGTGGGGGATTCTGTTCCGTTCCCTGGCCATCTTCGAGGATCAGGAGTCGATCAATCGCAAGGTGCTGGCGCGTCTGAGCGACGTCAGCGAGAAGCAGTTCTCGAGCCTGACCGCAAACCGCGAGAGGATCGTGCACTTTCTGGATGAGAGCATCTCAGTATGAAATCCCTGATCGGAGCGCTTGCCGAAATCGTCGCTCTTGAGCAGCGCTGCAACAAGAACCGCGCCGTCAGGCAGGGCATGATGCAGCAACTCTTTACCGGCCGCCTGCGCCTGGTCGGAGCCTGGAGAACTGGAGGCAGACATGACGCCTACGGACGACTTTGAAGCGGAGGCGCTGAATGCCCTGACACGAGCGGTAGCCAAAGCGCTGGAGCGCAAGCGGCTGCTGGGGCAGTACGCGGTCGTGTGGCAGGATGGCCGGGCAGTTTGTATCGGACCTGACGCGCCGACGGAAATGGGCCATTCCGCGGGCAACCGCGATTCGGAGGCGGAGAATGTGTCCGACTCCCCAGACCTGTGAAATTCCGGAAGAAGTCGTGACCGAAGTCGTTGTCAATGGCGAATACACCGAACCGATTGGGACGGAAACGCTGGACATGATTCGCCCCTGCGTGAAGGCCGGATGGCCTGAACCGGACTTCGCCGTCACCCGTGGGTTTGTAACGACAGCTCCGCGAGCAGCACTTGCAGGGCAGCCAGAGTCACGGCCAGAGTCGCAGCCAGGGCGAGGTCAAGCTGGGGTGCAAGTCACAGGGCAAGAGCCCATACCGAAATCGGGGAGGACTACCCAAGAAACTACCCAAGAAACGGATGCCACTACCCAAGAAACTACCCAAGAACGAATTCTCACGTTGTTGCGCGAGAATCCGAGGCTCACTCGAAATGTCTTGGCAGCGCGCATCGGCATCACCGCCGATGGTGTCGGATATCATCTCGGCAATCTCAGAAAAGCAGGTCGTATCCGGCATGTGGGCGCGACGAAGAAGGGCCGTTGGGAAGTCCTGGATAACTGCCATGAGTAACGTCGGCCAGCGGGAAATCCTCACCCAGCAGCGGGTGGTCGCGTTCTTCCAGGACGCACTCGGCTACAACTACTTTGGGGATTGGAAAGACCGCCAAGACAATGCCAACATCGAGAAGGCTCTGCTCACCGGGTGGCTGAAGCGTCAGGGTCACGACGAAAAGATCATCGCCAAGGCACTGTTCGAATTGAACAAAGCGGCGGCGCTCGGCGGCAGCCAGACACTCTACGACGCCAACCGCCAGGTCTACGGGTTGCTGCGCTACGGCGTGAAGATCAAGCCCAACATCGGCGCGCAAACCGTCACCGTCTGGCCGATCGACTGGGCGAACCCCGGCAACAACGATTTCGCCATCGCAGAGGAAGTGACCGTTACCGGCGAGAACACCAAACGCCCGGACCTCGTGCTCTACGTCAACGGCATCGCCCTGGGAGTGCTGGAGCTGAAGCGTTCCACGGTCTCGGTGACCCAGGGCATCCGCCAGAACCTCGACAGCCAGAAAAAGGAATTTATCCGGCCGTTCTTTGCGACTGTGCAGTTCGTCATGGCGGGCAACGACACCGAAGGACTGCGCTACGGCGTAATCGCGACTCCCGAGAAGTACTGGCTGCGCTGGAAGGAAGTCGAGGCCCACCCGGATGCAGGCGACAACCCGCTGCTTCGCGAGTTGGGCCAGATCTGTGGAAAACACCGGCTACTTGAGATCGTGCACGACTTCATGGTCTTCGACGCTGGCATCAAGAAGACCTGCCGCCACAACCAGTATTTCGGGGTGCGGGCGGCACAGGTGCGCGTGGAGCATCGCGAAGGCGGCATCGTCTGGCACACCCAGGGCAGCGGCAAGAGCCTGATCATGGTCTGGCTGGCGAAATGGATTCGTGAGCATGTGCTCGATGGGAGAGTGCTGATCGTTACCGACCGCACCGACCTGGACGAGCATATCGAGCAGGTCTTCAAGGGCGTCACCGAGGACATCCACCGCACAAAGAGCGGCGCCGACCTGGTGAGTGTATTGAATGCCAGTCAGGAGTGGCTGATTTGCTCGTTAATCCACAAGTTCGGGGCGTCGGACGAAGGAGATGTCGATGCCTTCATCGACGATGTGAAGAAGAACCTGCCCAAAGGTTTCCGCGCAAAAGGCGCGATCTTCGTCTTCGTGGACGAGTGCCACCGCACCCAGTCGGGCAAGCTGCACGAGGCGCTGAAGGCGCTGTTGCCCGACGCGATGCTGATCGGTTTCACCGGGACGCCGCTGCTCAAGGTCGACAAGCGGCGGAGCATCGAGACTTTCGGACCGTACATTCACACTTACAAGTACGATGAGGCCGTAGGCGACGGAGTAGTTCTGGATCTGCGTTACGAGGCACGCGATATCGACCAGAACATTACCTCGCAGACGAAGGTCGATCAATGGTTCGAGATCAAGACCCGGGGGTTGACCAATGTGGCAAAGGCCCAGCTCAAGCAACGCTGGGGCACGATTCAGAAAGTCCTGAGTTCGCGGGACCGGCTAAGAAAGATCGTCGCCGACATTTTGCTCGATATGGAGACACGCGATCGGCTGAAAAGTGGCCGCGGCAACGCCATGCTCGTCGGCAGCAGCATCTACTCGGCCTGCCGTTTCTTCGAGATGTTCCAGCAGACCGATCTGGCGGGCAAGTGCGCCATCGTGACCTCCTACAGGCCGGCCGCGGCGGACATCAAGGGCGAGGAGACAGGCGAAGGGCTCACCGAAAAACTACGCCAGTACGACAGCTACCGGAAGATGCTGGCCGCGTACTTTGACGACTCCGAAAAATCCGCAATGCGCAAGGTGGAGCGGTTCGAGCGGGAAGTTAAAAAGCGCTTCGTCGCCGAACCGGGGCAGATGAAGTTGTTGATCGTCGTGGACAAGCTGCTGACCGGCTTCGACGCTCCGCCTGCCACGTATCTCTATATCGACAAGTCGATGCGGGACCATGGTCTGTTCCAGGCGATTTGCCGTGTCAACCGCCTCGACGGCGAAGACAAGGAATACGGCTACATCGTCGACTACAAGGACCTGTTCCGGTCGCTGGAGCAGTCGATCGAGGACTACACGGGCGAGGCCTTCTCCAACTACGACGCCGCCGACGTCAGGGGGTTGTTGAAAGACCGGCTCAAGCAGGGCCGGGAGCGGCTTGAAGAGGCGCGCGAGGCAGTCAAGGCGTTGTGCGAACCGGTCGAGCCGCCGGGCGATACCGCGGCCCACATCCGTTTCTTTTGCGCTGCCGAAAGCGGGAACGCGGGGCAACTCAAAGACAACGAACCGAAGCGCGTCGCCCTGTACAAGCTGTCGGCGGCATTCCTGCGGGCCTACGCCAACCTCGCCAACGAGATGGGGGAGGCTGGCTATTCCGACGCCGAAATAAAGGAGATCAAAGCCGAGGTGGACCACTACGAGAAGGTCCGCCAGGAAGTCAAGCTTGCCAGCGGGGACTACATCGACATGAAGATGTACGAGCCGGCCATGCGCCATCTGCTGGATACGTACATCCGCGCCGAGGAGAGTGAGGAGCTGTCGGCATTCGACGATCTGACGCTCGTGCAACTGATTGTCGAGCGCGGCGAAGACGCGGTCAATTCGCTTCCCAGCGGCATTCGCAAAAACCGCGGTGCGATGGCCGAGACGATCGAGAACAATGTCCGGCGGCTCATCATCGACGAGATGGCCGTCAACCCGAGGTATTACGAAAATATGTCGGAGCTGCTGGACGCGCTGATCGCGCAGCGCAAGAGGGAAGCGCTCGATTACAAGGCATACATGGCACGGATTGTCGAATTGACCAGGAAAGTCGCAGAACCCGAGGCGCATGCGTCATACCCGTCCAACATCGACAGCGCCCCACTGCGGTCGCTGTACGACAACCTCCGCGACTTGTCTAACGCTGAGTTGCAGGCGGAACGTGGCGGTTCCGCCGCCGACCATGCAGTCGCCGTGGACGCGGCCATTCGAGGCGTGATGAAAGAAGCGTGGCGAGGCAACAAGTTCAAGGAACGCGAAGTCCGCGGGGCCATCGGATCGGTCATTGCCGACGCGACCCGGGTCGATTCCATCTTCGAAATCGTCAAGAACCAGCATGACTACTGAACGGAAGCAGTTCGAAGTGCGCGGCATTCGGATCGAAATCGTTCGCAAGGACATCAAGAATCTCCATGTCGGCGTTTATCCCCCGGACGGCCGCGTTCGGGTGGCCGCGCCGCTGTACATCGACGATCAGGCGGTCCGGCTGGCGGTCATCTCCCGCCTGGGATGGATTCGCCGCCAACAAGCCGGGTTCGAAGGGCAGAGCCGCCAGTCCGAGCGGGAAATGGTGACGGGAGAGAGTCACTACTTCAGAGGCCGCCGGTATCGACTCGATGTGGTGGAAACCGACGGGCGGATGGGAGTGACCGTCCCGAACCGGCGGACGATTCAGTTGCGGGTCCGTCCCGGGACGGGCAGAGCCAAACGGCAGGCTCTAGTCGATGGATGGCTCCGGTTATGGATGCGCGATCGGATTCCGGAACTGATCGCCAAGTGGGAACCGGTCGTTGGCGTCAAGGTGGCCGAGTGCCGTATCAAGAGGATGAAAACGCGTTGGGGAACGTGCAACGCGGAGGCCGGAAGGATCTGGCTGAATCTTGAACTGGCAAAGAAACCGCCGTCCTGCCTTGAATACATCCTCGTCCACGAGATGGTCCATCTGTTTGAACGCCGCCACGACGATCGTTTCAGGCATCTTATGGACGGGGCCATGCCCCAATGGCGGTTGTTCCGCGACGAGTTGAACAAGGCTCCGCTATCCCATGAAGAGTGGACGTACTGATTGTGATTGACGCGGTGAACCTGAAACAAACATTGCGCATGGCCGAGCGAGGTGAAGCCGCCAGCTGCCGTTCCCGGTGTCGCCCAAGTCGTTAACCTGATAATGCCGTCAGTGCACCGAAGGAAGCTGGACACGCCTCATCGAGCTGTCCGAGGTCAAGCCTCTCCGGGATTCCGAATGTAATCGCTATTCCTCAATTCGACTGACTTGATTGAATAGAAGACTCTCTAAAATCATGTCCCGATTGGGCTAGACTGCGTAGCTGCTTGTATTCAGTCTCCGTTTCATCGGCGGCTCGATAGTGAAAGGTATGTTCGTGTGATCCGGAACATTCAGTTGACAGTGGTTGGACTCCTCTTCTGCGCGCTGGCCGGCCTTCCCGGTTGGGCTGCCGCTCAAGCTGTTCCGGAGCCCCCCGAAACCGTGTTGCGCACACCCGAAGGTGTCACGGTCCGGGCCGTGCGCATCGAAAATCTGGACGTGGATGGCCGCCTGGACGAGCCGTACTACAGCCAAGTCGTCCCGATCACCGGCTTCGTCCAGCAGGAACCCAACGAAGGGGAACCCAGCACCGAGAGGACCGAGGCCTGGGTGTTTTTCGACGATGACAACTTGTATGTCTCCGCGCGCAACTGGGACTCCCAGCCGGATCGCATGATCGCCAATGAAATGCGGCGGGACTCGGGCGGCATTCTCCAGAACGAGAATTTTGGCGTACTCATCGATACCTTCTATGACCGGCGCACCGGATACCTGTTTCAGGCAAATCTGCTCGGCGGGCAGCGCGACAGCACCGTAACCGAACCTCGGCAGGATCTGACCTGGAGCACGGTGTGGGACGTCCGAACGGCGCGGTTCGACGAAGGCTGGACGATCGAGTTTGCAATCCCGTTCAAATCCCTTCGCTACGACTCCAGACCCGAGCAGATTTGGGGCCTCAACCTTCGCCGGATCATCCGCTGGAAGAACGAATGGACATACATGGCCCCGATCCCGGCCTACCTCCAAAGCTTCGGCATCTTCTACATCTCGCTGGCCGCCACCCTCGTGGATGTCGAGACACCTCCGAGAGGCATCGATCTCGAGGTGAAACCCTACGCCATCTCGGGCATTCGCACGGATCACAGCGCGAACCCTCCCTATGCCAACGATGTCGACACCGACGTGGGCCTGGATGTGAAATACGGGCTCACCGACAGCCTGACGCTCGACGCGACGTACAACACGGATTTCGCTCAGGTGGAAGAAGACACACAGCAGGTGAACCTGACCCGTTTCAACCAGTTTTTCCCTGAACGCCGGGAGTTTTTTCTCGAGAACCAGGGTCTGTTCCGTTTTGGCTCGGCCACGGCCAGCAACAACACACCGATCATGTTCTTCACAAGGCGGATCGGCCTCAACAACGGACGTCCCGTCCCTATTGCCGGCGGAGTCCGGCTCACCGGCCGCGTCGGCGCCACGGCATTCGGGATGCTGAACATTCAGTCTCGCGAAGATGATCCTTCGCGGTCGGAACCGACGAACTTCAGCATCCTCCGCATGAAGCAGGACATCCTGGACCGGAGCAGCTTTGGCGTGATGTACACGCGCCGCGATGAAACCTCGACGACGGGCGCCGCGACGGGCGAGACATGGGGTGTGGACGGACTCTACTCGATCTCGCCCGCGATAAATCTCGACGGATACTATGCGCGCACGGAAAAGGTGGGGATCAGCGGAGACACGGCCAGCTACCTTACGCGCTTCGATTATGTCGCCGACCGGTATGGCCTCCAACTCGAGCATCTGAAAGTGGGGGCTCAGTTCAACCCGGAGGTGGGTTTTCTCAGGCGAACCGATTTCGTTCGAGATTTCGCACAGGCGCGGTTCAGCCCGCGGCCGCCGGAGGGAACACTGCCGGGGATCCGCCGCTTCATTTTTCAGGGAGGCATCGAGTACATCGAGAACAACGCGGGACGGCTGGATTTTCGAGAGCAGTCTGGGGAATTCGGCATTGAGTTCTTCAACAGCGATCGCCTGAACGTCAACTACGCGCGCAACTACGAGTTCATTCCCAGACCCTTTGCGATCGCGCGGGACGTTACCGTTCCGGCGGGCGGTTACACATACCAGAACGTGGTAGCCTCCTACTTCATGGGCCAGCAGCGCAGAGTGTCCGGTACGGTATCGTTCGAGCACGGGTCTCTCTACGGCGGCACCAAACAGACCCTGGGCCTAAGCGGTGGGCGGGTCGAGATCAGCCCGCAGTTCACGCTCGAGCCGAGTGTCTCCCTGAACTGGCTGAGCTTGCCGGGCGGTGATTTCACCTCCTCGGTCATCACCGAACGCACGACCTACACGTTTACGCCGAGAATGTTCGTCAGCGCGCTCACTCAGTACAATACAAGCAGCCGCACGCTAAGCATCAATGCCAGGTTCCGTTGGGAATACAGTCCCGGCAGCGAACTGTTTGTCGTGTACAGCGACGCGCGCGATACTGAGGAGATGGGCGGATTCCTGCCGGTTGTCAATCGCGCCTTCGTGGTGAAAATAAACCGGTTGTTCCGCTTCTAGAGGGGGAAAGTGATGCGAACGATCCTGAAGATGGCGTTTGTCGGCGCGGCCCTGAACGGCCTGGTGATGCCTGGAGCGGAGGCCCAGAGGCCAAGTGCGGCAACCGACGGACAACGGCCCGCAACCGCGGTCCCGGCGACACAGAGGCTGTCGGTCCCGATCCGCATTTTCGACGATCTGTATTACGTGGGCACCGATTACGTCAGTGCATACGTTGTCGAAACCAGCGACGGTCTGGTGTTGATCGATTCGCTTTACCAGGGGTTTACGCGTGAAATGATCGAGGGGCTTGATTCGATTGGTCTGGACCCCCGCGAGATCCGGTACGTCCTCGTCAGTCACGGACACACCGATCATTTTGGAGGCGCTCTCGAGATTCAAGAACTTTCCGGAGCCCGCGTCGGGGCCACGGCTGCCGACTGGGAATTGATCGAAGCTTCCGGATCGGCGCCGACACGCGACATGGTGCTCGCCGACGGCGACACCCTGAGCGTCGGCGCCACCGAATTTCGGTTCCATGTCACGCCCGGCCACACACCGGGAGTGCTCTCAATCGAGTATCCCGTGCACGATGGAGACCAGACCCACAAGGCTTTCCATTTTGGCGGTCACAATGTGACAACAAACCAACCAGAGGCATTCGAGCAGTTCATTGCCTCGGTAGAACGATTGCAAGCGACCCTCAGTGATGTCGACGTGAACCTGACGAGTCACCCGTGGGCGTCGCTCATATTCCAGCGTGCCCAGATTCTGGCGGAACGCGCACCGGGGGCGCCCCACCCCTTCGTATGGCCAGAGGACTTCGAGGCTTTTCTCGACGAGCGCTTGTCGAGCACCAGCGAACGCCTGGCCCGTGCGCGGGCGGGCTTGCCGGATTAGCCGTGTCGGGCTCAGCCACTTGTTTTTGGCTATACCGGTCGCGGAGGGTTGGCGGATACTATCCCCGCGGGCCTTTCGGGGATCGACCGAAGTAGAGAGTCGTTGCGGGGTCAACCGATGGGTCGCGCACCAGAGACGATCCTTTTCAGGAGAGAATTCAATGAAAAAACGAATCTGGAGCCTCCTTGCGATTTTTGCCTGTTCCATGACGACTCTCCACGCTCAGAGCCCGGTGCCTGAAGGTCAGGCGATCTTGATTCCGAGCAGTGAGGTGCAGGCGAAGATCGAAGACATGGTGACGGCCGGTGGACAGGATGAACCACTGCGTGTCCTCGACATCGCGGGAGAATCCAACCTCGGTGTCTTTGTCATCCGCCTCTCGCCACGCGAGTCCCAGGGATCCGTCACCCTGATGACGCATGACGACATCGCCGAGGTCTACTATGTTCTGGAAGGTGAAGGAATCATCTACCATGGAGGAGACATCCAGGACCCGACCGCCCGCTCGACTCGCGTGGCCGGTCCGGGCACTGGTGGAACCGGCACCGACTATATGGACCAAAGGGTCGGACCCGGTGACATGTTCATCGTCAGGCCGAACACGCCGCATCAGGTCAATATCGGCGCCTTGACCGAGATGGTCTATCTGGTGGTGCGTGTCGATCCGGAAAAACACCTGGAGTTGCATTAGAGCGCCGGCGTTCTGCCGGAAAACCTGGCGGTCGACCGGGTTTTCGAAAACGTCAGTGCCTCGAGGCCTCCTGGCGGATGAGAGTTGGGATCAGACATGAATGGAGTCAACACCGACTCGACCCAAGCGCGAAGAAACCTGCTGAATTGGAGTGTGCTATGAAGCGATTGGTTTTATTGACTGTTCTCGTCGCGGTATTCGCATCCGTGGCCACGGCCCAGACGGGTGTCACTCGCGAAGACGTGGCTGGCATCACCAACTTTGCCCGCATCGAAACTACGGTAGCGTGCGCCGGTGCGATCACGCCGGACTCGGTTACGGCCATCAGAGACATGGGGTTTGAATCCATCGTCAACTTGCGCCGGGCGACTGAGCAAGGCGCCAACGTCGAGGCGGAGGCCGCCGCGGCCGCCGCGGCCGGAATCAAGTATGTGCATCTGCCCTTTGGCGGACCCGATCTCGATCCCGGCGTGGCCGACCAATTTCTCAGAGTAATCACAGAGCCCGACACGGAACCTGCGTTCATTCACTGTGCCGGGGGCGGACGTGCAGCCACCATGTGGTTCATCAAGCGCGTGATGGTGGATCGCTGGGATACCGACCGTGCCATGGCCGAAGCCACGGACCTTGGACTGACGGCGGAGCGGTTGAGGACTTTCGCTTTGGAGTACGTCCAGACGCGCGCGAACTGAAACCGGTTCCAGGGTAGGTGAACGGGCGCCCCTCGCGGCGCTCGCTCGTTCGCCATGACCGCGCGCACACAGGCTGCCAGTCCACATCGTGAATCCCCTTCGACAGGCTTGGCGAAGATAACCACAAAGGGAGTCGATGCGCATCCGCCCACTGCCGCTGTTGTCGGTCGCGGCCATAACGATCGTTGCGACGACGATTTCAGCACGGGAGCAGTCTGAGAGTCCGGACGTCCTGCGAGTGGAAACCCGGCTTGTTCAGGTCGATGTGGTGGTTCGCAACGACGACGGCCCGGTTACGGATCTTGCCGCCGATGATTTCAGGTTGTTCGCCGATGGGGTCCCGCAGGACATCGCCCTGTTCGAAGTCGTTTCTGCAGAAGACGCCGGCCCCGGGAACGGCGTCGAATTTCCCAAGCTCCCTGAAGGCGCCGTCACGAACCGCCCGGGCCTGGGCCGGGGCGAGTTGCCCGCCAGTGCTACCGTCTTGTTGATCGATCGGCTCAACACCGGTGCTCTCCAACGGGCTCGCGCGAACGAGCACGCGACCCGGTTCCTGGAATCCCTCGATCTGCGGCACCAGGTGGCGATCTACGAACTGAACACCAGCCTCCGGCTGGTTCACGACTACACCAGCGACCGCGCTGGCCCGATTCGCTCCCTGGCCGGCGCACCAGCCGAATTTTCTTCTCAACTCGAGGCGTCCTCAGGTGCGGGAATCACGGGCGGATTCGAAGCGCAACCCGATGAGATCGGCCTCGACCCGCGTCTGGTCCAAATGCGGGAAAATCCCGGAGCGGGAATCGAGGCACTGGGAACCGTGGTGTTGGACCGCATGGTTGGCTCGTACTATCGAGAAAGCCGTCTCGAAACGACGGCGGATGTATTGCAGTCCATCGCCAGCCAGATGGCGCATCTTCCCGGCCGCAAGAACCTGGTGTGGGTTGCCGGGACGTTTCCGTTCACGTTCGATCCCTACTCATACTTTCCGCTCACGGAAGTGGGACAGGACACGAAGGCGCATCTTGTCGAAGCGGCTCGCGTGATTACGGATGCCAACGTTGCTATTTATCCGATCAGTACCTGGGGCCTGTTTCCGACGCCCGCGATGGAGACGATGACGAACATCGCCAATACCACCGGAGGAAAGGCGTTCTACTACACGAACGGCATCGCCGAAGCCATGCAGGAGGCCGTTGATGACACCGAGTTCGTCTACACGCTGGGCTTCTATCCCCAGAACGCCCCGCTGGATGGCGCGTTTCACGAATTCCGCGTCGAAGTGGCGCGCGACGACGTTCAGGTGCGCCATCGCAAGGGGTACTACGGTTTTGGCAATGAGAGCGAAGTTATCGATGAGAATCTCGGAGAACTCTTTCGGGACCTGCTGACAAGCCCGGCGGGCGCGACCGAAATCGGTCTGTTTGCGACGACCGGATCGGTCGGTCCCGGCGCCGGGGAATACACGACCAGAGTCGCCCTCGATGTGAACGATCTCCGGATGGACTACGCCGAGGGCATGTGGACGGGACAAGTCAGTGTGGCGACCGTTGTGATCGAGCCCGGAGACGAGACCGCGCCGGTTGATTTCGCTCAACTCGTCTTGCGCCTGACTGACCAGGAATACCTGGCGGCGCGCCTGGACGGTCTCGAATTGCTCAGCCTCCAGAGCTACGATTCGGGCACGGGGTGGCTGCGAGTCGTCGTCCGCGACCCGGCGACCCGAGCCGCCGGTGCGCTCTGGGTGACGCTCGATTGACCTGGTCGGTGGATTCTCGACCGGATTACGGCAGCAGTATTCCGATGTTGCCTGAGCGCTTCCTCGGCGAGCGTGTCGAGTCGTTCCGCGATTGCGTCTGCTTCGATCTGGCGATCCCAGGCATCGCTGTCGAATTCCTGGAACCACTTTCTGAATGTGGCGAGTTCGTCGGGCGGGAGTTCCTTGACCTGACTCTCAATGTCTTCGATACGGCTCATCGTGAATTCCCTTCGGCAATTTTAGCAGGGGTGCCGCTGATCCGGATTCAGCGCGCGCTCGATCTCGTCTTCGGCGAGTTCCACGATGCGCTCCGGAATACGGAGTCGATTGTGCCCATAAGGCGCCTTCTTTGCGCTTTGCCGGTCGGCTCGGGCCGGGACGATCAGCAGTGATTCGTCAGTCGCCGCTGATCCTTGTGCCGCAGTTGTCGGCTGTCGAATTGGTGCAGGCCGGAGAAGTCGACGGCGTCCAGGAACTTGAAGGTCTCCTCGAACGAGCTCAGGAGGTGGTCGGCCATCCTTCGCGTCAGGTTGTTCTTTACGACGATCCTGAACATGCTCTGCTCTGACTCTGCGTCGGTGAAGAGTGGGATGGTCTCCTCACTCAGCGGATGCGTCAACGACATGCGGTATCCGCCGACATACCAATGATGCTGTGAAAGCGCATGCTGCATGTCGATGTCGTCATAACTGAAACCGCACGCTGGATTGAGGGCGGCGGCGACCACGGGAAGGCAGCCGTCGTCGCCGTGGTCCAGCAGGACGAACCGGGGGGTTCCCTTGAAGGTCATCGCTTTCAGGCCGTCGCGGATGTATTTCGCATTCCCCATCATGTTCTTGCAGACCTGCCGGTATCCATTCATCCCGTAGCGCAGGAACTTGTAGTACTGCACGTAGATACCGGTGGCAGGTCGCGAGAAGTTGAGAGTATAGGAATCGGCTTTGCCGCCCAGATAGGTGACGGACGTAGCCACGTGCTCGCTGAGTGCCTTCCGGTCTCTCCAGACGATCCAGCCGGTGCCGCAGCACGACTCGCCGTATTTGTGCCCGCTTGCCGAGATGGACAGGACGTTGTCCAGGCGGAAGTCCCAGGCCGGAACGTTCTGGAAGGGTGCGATGAACCCTCCCGACGCCGCGTCGACGTGAATGCCGACCTGCAGGCCCCGCTTTCGATTGATCTCGTCGAGGACCGCGCTGACATCCCAGACCGGGTCGTACTGTCCTCCGTAGTGGTTGCCCATGATGCAGACGACCCCGATGGTCCGTTCATCGACCGCATCCCGGATCAGATCCGGATCGATCGTGAACGTATCGCGGCTCGGGAAGATCAAACGAGGTTCGATGTCCATGTACTTGAAGAGCTTTTCCCAAGCGGCTTGGTAGCAGGACGAAATCACCAGATTCGGCAACGTTCCACGGGTTTCTTCGTTGCTCTTGCCGTAGCGGTCGGCGTACCATCGGCGCCAGCGAAACTTGAGAGCGAGGCCTGCAAGCAGGCACGCTTCGGTCGAACCGACGGTACCCGCGCCTGGAAAGACGTGGTATTCCGCGAAATCCGCCGGTTCCGGACAGTTCCAGAGGCGCGCGATCATGTTCACAACGGCGTCGTGAATTTCGTAGGACCGCGGGTACACCGTCTGGTCGGCGAGGTTGACCCGCAACCCCATCAGGGCGACCGCCTCTTCGTCTTCTTCGAACTCGACGTTGACGTATGAGGAGGTGTTGAGCTTCTGGTTAAAGTCGATGGCATGACTGTTTTCGATCATGGTTCTGACCGTTTTGGGTGGCATGCCGTGAAGCGGGATGCCGGTGGTGTCCGACGGCGCTTCGAGTGCTGCCTCAGAATAGTAGTAGGTGGTCTCGTTCGCCAACTGCGCGCGTTGCAGTTCTTGGCGCAAAAGCATGACCTCGCGTTTGAGGTCTTCGGTGTCACTACCCATGGGATTTTCCTTTCTGCTCGCAAGCTTCACAAGCCGGCGCCGGCCGCCTCAGCCAGTGCCGGCGTCCTGGATCGATACCTCACATGCCAGACAGGATCGGCAATTCTTCGGTGTCGTCACCGAACGGTCTTCATCTGTACGCCGAGTTTTAGCAGGAGACTCAACGACAGGTTCTCCGGGGCGGGGTGCCCTTTGCGTATACGAGGCGCCGATTCCTCCCGAGCCCGTTCGCTGACCCCACCGGTCACGCCGACCGGCACATCAAGGTAGGTCGAGCCTACAAAATGGTCCGCCGCATGTCCAGAGTGAGTGAGTGTTCGACGCTCAGGCCGCGTTTGCCCCGATGTGGCAAATCCGTTAATCCGGATTCAGCGCGCGTTCTATCACGGCGCCGCGACCCTCGTATCGCGTGGCTACAATCTCGTCTTCGGTGAGTCCCACGATGCGTCCCAGAATTTGGTAGGGCGCCCAGTTGTGTCCCGAGTAGCCCCACCGCGACATTTCAACCAGCGATTGCAACGCTCCTTCGCGAATCGCGGCCAGAACTTCCCGGTTTCGGCCCGCGCTGAGGTATCGGAGGACCCGAACCCCCATGGTGCGGTCGGCATAGATCACCGAGTTGAGCATGTCGATGAACGGGTCTGGAGAAATAACGATTTCGAGTTCGGGGCGCGCGGTCCCCAATGCCGCAATCGCGGCCAGCGCTCGGGTCGCGTTCACCCGCACTGAAGAATTCGCATCGAGCGACGCATCTGTCAGGTCCGAAATCACGTCGCGCTTGTCGGCGGCATACCCGATGACGTAGGCCGCGGCGGCGCGATGATTCCGATCGCGTGAGTTGTTGAGAACCTGCTTGAGGATATCGAGTTGCTCGGACGCAAAGACGAGGAATTTTTCCTGCTCTCTACGGGCCGTCGGGTCGGAGATCAGCGAATGGCCCTCCGACAGATCTTCGGTCGGAAAGCTGGTGACAGTCGCCGTGCGCACCGCGGAGTTGAACGCGAGGAACGTTTCGTAAACGATTCCGGGCAACTGGACGTCATCCACCGGTGCCGGACGGAATGTGAGAGTGGAGTCTCCGGCTTCATCGATGCCGACGTACACCAGCACGTTACCCTCGTCGTCGCAACAGGTGCCGTCGAGTTGGACACGGGCGACGCCCATTTGGCTTGCGAGTTGGGGCCCCAGCGTCATATCCAGTTGCGGCAGGGAATAGTCGCCTTCCCTGAAGCCCAGCGCGTCGCGGACTTCAGTCTCGCTGAGCGTCCGATGTCCGTAGATTTCGATCGTTCCGATGGGGGGGATGCCGTCGTTCTGGGCCAGGGCCGGCGCCGTCCACATACAGGCGCCCATCAGCAGTACGACTTGGAATCGTTTCATTGCGACTGGACCGATGTCGATCGGGGCGCCGAACCCAGAAGGTCCCGAATCACGGCGGCGGTGGATTCCCGGACGACGCCGTCTTGACCCGAAAAACCGAAACCGCCAGCCAGGCCCAGGGCCGTGTCCAGAGGCGTCATGCCGTTGTCGTCGGCAACATCCACCTCGGCGCCGTTCTGACCCAGAAACCGAATGACTTCATCGAAACCCTGGATCGCGGCGCCGTGCATGGCCCTCTGGCCCCGTCCGTTCGTTGCGTTGATATCCAGGCCGGCATCCAGCGATAGCTGAATGGCTTCGATCATCTGCGCCGCGGTCTTGTAGCGTCCGGTGGAGTCGGAATCCCGTGTGCCCAGTCCCGCCGATGCCATCAATGGATTGATACCGCTCCGCGTCGTCAGGGTGGCATCGGCGCCGTTTTCGAGCAGCAGTTGCATTACCGGAACGTCCGCGGCCTTGGCGGCCCGCAACAGGGGGGTGGCGCCGGTGGTCAGCATGGTGTCGTTTCCGCGATCCAGCTTGGTCCGGTAGGGGATCTGTTGTTCGAGTTGCACGTTGACGTCCGCGCCGCCAGCCACGAGCATCTCGATCAATTCGAAACTCGTTGTCTCGTTTCCGAGGACTTCGGGCGATGGGCGATTCGATTCGGGCATCGTGTTGAATTCGACGGCGGCATACAGCGGCGACCGGCCCGTCGTGTCGACCAACATCGGATCGGCGCCAAGATCGAGCAATTTGGCGGCAACGTCATAGTGACCGTTGGCGATGGCCGCAACCAGAGGAGTCACCCCGTCCCGGTCGGTGAAGTCGATACCCGCCCCGGCGCTTACAAGCAGTTCCAGACAATCCAGACAACCGTCCCGGGCCGCGAACGTCAGGGGGGCCAGACCGCCCAGGGGCATCCACTTGGCGCGCGGCTCGGCCGATCGTTGGCGTTCCCATTCGCGAAGGGCGGACTGCGCGTTGACGTCCGCGCCGTTTGAAATCAGCAGATCGATCACGTCGGCGTGCCCCTGGGACACGGCCCACATCAGGGGGGTCTGTCCCCGCCATTCTTCGCGTGCGTCGATTATCGCTCCATGCGCCAGCAGTTCGGCGACGGCGTCCACGCTTCCGGTGCGGGCTGCCGTCATCAGAACCGTTTCGCCCTCGACTGCAATCTCGTTGGGGTCGGCGCCCGCGTCCAGCAGCCGAACGATCATCGGCGCGCTGCCGTTGATCGCCGCCAGATTCATCGCCGTCACGCCGTAGCGATTACGGGCCTGGACATCGGCGCCCGCGGTAATCAGATCGTCGGCCATGGCGAGGTCGTTCAGCCGTGCGGCCCACTGAAGCGCGGTGGTGCCGTCGACCTGCGCGTCGTTCGCATCGGCCCCCGCCGACAACAGTGCCCGGACGCGGGCCGTGTCACCGGATCGTGCCGCGTTGGCAAGGTCGCCGGCAGCGGCAGAGAGCGAAAGAACGAGAACGAGGGCCGGGGTCCCGATCCATTCGATGAACTTGAATTGCTTCATGTCAGAGTTCCGAAACCACACCCGTGCTGTCACCCAATGCGTCGATGTCGACTCCGGCCTTGTTCAAAATCGTGACCAGCAGATTCGTCATCGGTGTCCGTTCTTCATGGCTGATGTGCTGGCCTCCGGCGATACGGTCGGATCCGCCGATGACGACGTTCGGCAATGGGTAGTGATTGTGGGCGTTGCTGTTGGACATGTTGCTGCCGTACAACAGGATCGTGTTGTCCAGAACCGATCCGTTGCCTTCGGGCGTCGCCCGCAGCTTGTCGACGAAACGCGAAAACAGCGTGACGTGATAGTTCTGGATGAGGACGTTCTTGGCCATCTTTTCTTCGCGGTTCTGGTGGTGCGAAATCGCGTGGTGGCCGTCGGAAACACCCACCTGGTTATAGGTCAGATTGCTGATTTCTCGGGCCAGCATGAACGTGAAGACCCTTGTGACGTTTGCCTGGCAGGCCAGGGCCAGCAGGTCGAACATGACGTTGACGTGGTCTTCGTAACCGAAGGGGATGCCCACTGGCGCGTCGGGTAAATCCAGATTGCGGTCCAGTTGCGCTTCGGCGCGCTGAAGGCGGCGTTCGATCTCACGGATGTTTTCCAGATAGTCATCGACGCGCCGGTTGTCGTCGGTCCCCAGTTGCAGCTTCAGGTCGGCGGCCTGTCTGGCGAGGGCGTCCAGGATGCTGCGGTCTTCAAGCTGGCGCGCGATGCGTGTTTCGGGGCTCCCGCCCTGGCCGAACATGCGTTCGAAAACCCTGCGGGGGTTGATTTCCATCGGCATCGGAGTGGTGGGGGTCCGCCAGGAAAGGGTGTTCATGTAAATGCACCCGTAGTCGCGGTCGCACGCCCCGATCAGGCCCGAATGATCTTCGGTCGCCAGTTCCATCGACGGGAGCATCGTGTCCTGGCCGATTTGAGCGGCGGCGATCTGGTCCGCCGTGACCCCCGCATACGCATCCACGCCCTGGGTTGGCTTGGGACGCACACCGCTCAACCAGGTCGTCGGGCTCAGCGAATGGACTGCCGTCGTGTCGGCAGCGGCATGGCCGAGACCGCTGACGATGTTCAACCGATCGCGGAACGGTTCCAGCGGCTTGAGGATTTCCTTGAACTCGAAGCCCCGGCCCACGGTGTCGGGCCTGTAACGGTCCATGATCGCACCGTGCGGGTGGTAGACGAATCCCAACCGGGGCCGAACATTCGCCGCCGTCAGGCTTTGTGCCGTCAGCGCGGGAACCATGGATTCCAACAGCGGCAGTGCCAGCGTAGCGCCCGCGCCCTTGAGCAGCGTTCGGCGGGACAGATGTTTTCTTGCGATGAACATGGTCGTCGGTCTCCTACGGCGCGGAGGCTTGGGCGGTTTCGCGGCCAGTGGCTCTCCTGGTTTGAAATGGGGGGCTGTTGACGATGCCCATCACCAGCGACGAAAAACGGAAATCGTCCGCTATGGCGTTTTCGGCGACCGATCGCACCACGGGCATGTCGTAATGTTCCAATCCGCGACCCAGAGCATAGGTCAGCATTTTTTCAGTGACTGTCCTGACAAATTGGCCGGACCGGTCGAGCAGGGCTTCTCTCAGTGCCACGGGTCCGTCCACGGGCGTGCCATCCACGAGTTGTCCGTCCGTTTCGACCAGGCCGCCTTCTTCTTTCGTCCGCCAGCGTCCGACGGCGTCGAAGTTTTCCAGCGCCAGACCGGCGGGGTCGATCATTGCATGGCAACTCGCACAGACGGGGTTCCCGCGATGTTCTTCGAGCCGTGCCTTCACCGACCGTGCTTCCTGACCGGGCTGGTTTTCTTCAAGGTCGGGCACGTCCGAGGGGGGCGGCGGGGGCGGCGTTCCGAGGATGTTTTCGAGCACCCACTTGCCGCGCAGTACCGGTGAGGTCCGGTTCGGCATCGAGGTGATCGTCAGTATGCTTCCGTGGCCGAGCAGTCCCCGCCGGTTCGAGTCTTCGAGCGTTACACGGCGAAAATGACTGCCGTAAACGTTGTCGATTTCGTAGTGCCGCGCCAGACGTTCGTTCACAAACGTGTACTCCGCCGTCAGCAGGTCCAGAATGCTTCGATCCTCACGGATGACGCTTTCGAAAAAGAGTTCGGTTTCGGTTCGGAACGCCTGCCGCAGGTTGTCGTCGAAATTGGGGAACAGCTTCGTGTCGGGGCTCACACTCTGAAGGTTCCGGAGAAACAGCCATTGACCGGCGAAGTTCTCGACAAGAGCGTTCGATCTGTCGTGGGCGAGCATCCGTTCCACCTGGCCCGAAAGAACTTCAGGATCGGACAACCGGCCTTCGACGGCGAGGGCCAGAAGCGCGTCGTCGGGAATGCTGCTCCAGAGGAAAAACGAGAGGCGCGAGGCGAGCGCCAGATCGTCCATCGGGTATATCTCTCCCGGTCGAATTCCTTCCGGGTCGGGTTCGCTGCGGAACAGGAACTCCGGACTCGACAGGACCAGACGCAGACCGTTCTGGATGCCGGTTTCGAAATCGCCGGTGTTGCGTCCGGCGTCGTAGAATTCCATCAACAGCGCCATGTCGTCATCGTTGACAGGGCGTCGAAATGCGCGCGTTGCCAGGCGGGAAAGAATCTCGGCGGCGCACAGTTGTTCGTCGCCGGGCGCCGGGTTGCACGTGAAGATGCGCCGGCGGCTCGCCGTGTCGCCGCGCCCGGTAACCGCGAACGGGCCGGTAATGTCGATGTAATCCACCAGCGGAACGCCGTTCATGTTCTGCAGGTCGTGGTCGCGTGTGTGAGGCTGGAGCGGCTCGTGCGATTCCGAATAGTTCTTCCGGATGAACGCAACGCCGACGTCGTGCGGTCCAGCCGTTACCGGGATGCGTGCCTGCAAGCGCTCGTCGATGGCGTCGCCCGCCGCCGCGAAGTTGGCGTCCGACATGGCGTTGTCGGCGTCGCCGCCCACCGGCGCCAGAAACACGCGCTCGCCGTCGATTGCGATCTCCAGTTCATGCGGCCATTCGAGGCCTTTCATGTAGCCCACGATGTTGCGCATCAGGAACACGCTGAAGTCGTATTCGGCATCGAGCGGAAAGGTGTGACGAATGAGTGTGCCGCCCCGGGTTCCGAGCCCCAGCCCTTCGATGTGGTCGGATTGGGCGCGGTCGGGTGGAACCCGATACACTGAACCGATCGTCGCGATTTCGGGATCGCCGACGGCCAGTTCCGAGATCCTGCGCGAGGCCGTCAGGTACTGCTCGACGAGGGATGGCGAGACGCGCAACACGTCGGCCACGTTGTCGAAACCATACGCTTCGTCGTCCGCGGGCAGCAATTCGGTGACATCGATTTCGAGGTCAAGCAGGTCTCGAATCGCGTTTCCGTATTCGGTTCGGTTCAGGCGGTGAAGCGCCGCACGCCCCGGTTCCGGATTGGCCCGTGCCGCCTCATCCAGCGTTTGTTCCAGCCATGCGGCCAGTTCCTGCAATGACGAGTCGGCGGGCCGGCGGGCATTGGGCGGTGGCATCATACCGCCGCGCAACTTGCGGATCACCTCTTCCCAGACCGCGCCATCGCCTGGAACCTGGGTGAGGTCGAGTTCGTCGAGCGCCAGATCCGCGGTCCGCGTCCGGGCGTTGTGGCACGTAATGCAGTACTCGTTCAACAGGTCCCGATGCGCCGGAATCTGTGTGGCATCCACCGTCGAATCCTGGGGGCGCCGCGCGGCGCCGGCGTCGACGTCGACAATTCCGACCAGCAGAACCGAGGCGGCAACGAGTCCGATACATGTCGACATCCGTCGATGGAGAGTGGCCATTCTGGAGTTCCCGAGAGCGATCGACTTCCTGAAATATGAAGAATATCTTAAATCAAAACAAGGTTACCCCAGCAACGAATTCAGGCTGGATCGAGTTTGGTTCGAATGGAACTGGGGCGTTATTCGTCCGACGTGACAATCGGGCCGAAGATCAATGTCTTGCCATCGGGCAATTCGACCGGTCCGGCACCCAGGAAATTTGCCGCCGTTTCAGTGAGTTCCGATGTCTCGCGGGGCGGACGCCCCACCACGGTGATCGTCTCGCCCGGTTTTATGGTTTCGCGGGTCCATCCGGTTCGGGTGAGTTGATTGGGGGATCGTCCCTCAACCGTCCAGCGTTCCAACTGTCCGTCGTCTTTCTCGATATCGATGAAGAGGAATGCGTGCGGATTGGTCCACTCGAAGCGTGCGACGGTTCCGGATACCTCGACGACCCTGTTCGGGTCGAAGAAGCCGGCATGGTGACCCAGCAACGGGAGTGCGATTACTGACAGCGCAATCAGGGCGATGAACGACCTCAGTTTCATTGTCCAATTCCGTGTTGTCGTAACAGATCGATGATAGCCCAAACGGTGTTCCCTACCGAAAAGAATATTATGGCGGTTCCTTCGTGTTTTAGAAGCAGCAACGCCGAACAACCAGAAGCCGGAACGACGAACAATGCGAAGACGAGGTCCCTGGCACGCCGTCTCCCAGTCTTCGCGTCCGAGACCCGAAGACCCCAGTGCGCGACCCCGCGGCATCTATAGCCCGGTCACGTTCTGAATCTCACTCGACATCGAGTCTTCCCAACTGCTCCATCCCGAATCCATGCCGTATGGGGAGCGTGTCAGGATCGCCTCGATACGGCGAATCTGTCCGTTTTCGACCTTGAACAATTCAGCGATTTCCCATGTCCACGGCGCCACCGGGCCGCCGGTGACGATGCGTCCGCCCGGGGCTTCGAACGTTCGGTCTTCGCCGAGCGCGTGATCGAAGAAAGCGAAGCTGAAGACCACGCCGAATTCCCGATCGACGGCAACGAAACGCCTGTCGCGAATGCGCCATACAAAATGGATGAGGCCGGACTCGAACTGCTCAAGACAACTCCACTGCCCGGAGTAGCCCGTGGCAGTTGCGGGGTCGGGCCGCGTCTCACCGGGAAGTGTGGGCTGATTCGTGGTCAGGCTGCCGTTTTCGATGCGGTCGCAGTCGTCGGTAAACGGATACTCACCCAGGCCGTCGTTCTGTTCCAGCCCGGAAAAATACATGTTGGAGACACGGATCAACTCGTCGCGCGACATGCGCTCTTCAGGTGGAACCGCGGTGGTATAGACCTCGTGAGGTTGGCCGATTTGTTCCAGATTCTCAGCCGCGTTGCCGAACCCGCTTCCGTCGCTGCGAACGATCAACACCTCCGCTTCCGAGATCTGCCGATTTTCGACCTTGAGACGGAGCGCCATCGCGGCGGCCGATCCTTCGGGGTTGTTGTTGGCTTCTTCGCGAATCGTGCCGAAAAACGCCACTTGTCCGGCATCGGGGTCGGTCACGAAAAGGCGGTAGGTTCCCTTTCCGACCATGGTTTTCCAGAGCGCATCGCCCACCGGAAGCCGCTGGCCGTTTTCGGTCATCCTGAAGTTTTCGGTCAATGGAACCTGGCCGGGGTCGTGAGCGATCATGGCGTCCATGTACCGGTCCACGAATCCTTCCAGGCACGCCCGGTCGCACGGCTCCGCGGCCGTGTCGATGGGGACTGTGGGCGATGTTCCCTCTTGCGGTGGGTCGGCCCCCTGACAGGCCGTCACGGTCAGAAGAAGTATTCCCATGGCGATCGAAGTTCCAAAGCGTGGCATCGTGGACCTGCCCCCCCCAAGTTCGGAATGAGTAACGGATCTTAGCAGAACCCAGGCACTGACGCCCTGTTTTGCGTACTCCTGCCGCCGGTCGAACAACCGGCATCGCGCTGTTCCGGTTTTTCGCGGTTTCGTGAAATAGATGGACGTCGGACTATTGATCGCGGGTTTAATAAATGATCGATTCCCCTGCTTCTCGGATAAGGTGTGCCTAATGTCGTTACGTCGATGGTTTTCGCTCCCGTTCGCCGTCATTCAGGGGTTGGCGAGTCCGTTCCTGCCAACAGCGTCACCCGTAGAGGACACGATCGATGTGGCGATGTAATTCGATCCCGGAGAGGGCCGGAAAATTTCGGTTCTCCCCAGCGAACAGTTCCCGATCCGGCTGAACGACGAACAACTTGAACTTGCCCGGCAAACCGGATTCATCGTTCAAAAGACTCTCCAGACCGGGAGTGAGACCGGAAGACTCCCGATCGTCGTTAAGGATATGACCGCGGGCGCGGCGGGATCGATCTGGGTGCCGGTCGAATACTAGCCGCCGGTCGGGGACGTGCGCGCGGCCGAGCGTTGGTCATTGGCCGGACGGGGTGAAGACCCGGTGCCTGCAGTTGGAGTAAAGGGAGGATAGAGATGTCAAGTCGAGAGTTCCCGCGCGCCTTCGCCGCCTGCGTTCTGGCCATGCTTCTGGGCTTGGTTTCCGTCATTTCGTTGCAAGCGGCTTGGCCCAGACTCGTGATGGTGCACGGCGGGCCACTGGAGAACCGAGTGATCATCGACGATTTAGAAGGGATCCAGGAAATCATGAAGTGGGATGTTCCCTATGATGCCGGCGATCTCGACTCCCGGTCGTTTCTGGACCTTTCACTCTTCTGGAAGGCGACGCTTGGTTCCGGTGAAGAGCTATTCTCATGGGACGAGACGCCTATTGCCGAACTGCAGCCCGAAGATGCGACAACGGACGTCATAATTCCAACGCGCGGACGCTTCTATCCGGCATGTGGAATCACACCGGCCGTCATCGCACTGGACACATACGAATTCGTCGATGACGACTCGTTCCGCACCAGGGATGTCGTTCGAACCTGGATCGTCTCGGACGCAGCGTTGTCCGTCTTCGAGCGGTTCGGCGTTCCAGTCGTGTCTGAATGCGATCGTGGGTAGCTTGGCAAGCGCGAGCCGACAGGTGGCTGAGGGAAAAAGGCGTCCGGGGGATTCGCCGGAATCGAAGAGGGGTGGCAACCGCAGTTGAACGACGAATCGTTATGCCGATTGACATTTCAGTGAAAGACGAGCCGCCTCTTTGGTTCTTGGAACAGCTCGAAGAGACGATCGTTAAGAGTGATCGCTGAGTGTAAGAGTTCAGTGTTTGTTCGAATGTACAAATTCAGTATTCGCCCGACAATTGGGGTCTTCGGCTCGCTCCTGGCGCGGATCTGGCACGGCATTTTCCGGGCAGTTGCTGTCGGATGTAATGCTGCCCGTGCGGTCAGCTCCCGACATGGCGTGTGCTATCCTCGCCCTGATCGGCGTCATTACGAAGGAGCGAGTTCATGAAGCGGATTCGATTTCTCGGTATTCGCCAAGTTTCGCTGATTGCGGTATTGGCGTTCGTGTGTGCCGGGGCCGCCATGGCCCAGTTCGGTCCCCCGGCCCGCCCGCTGGGCGACGGCCCGTGGATCTACGATACGTTCGAGCGGGACATGCCACCGGTGCGCGTTTCGGTGGTCACCAAGGGATTGTCGCACCCGTGGACCATGGCCTTTCTTCCGGAGGGCGGCATGTTGATTACCGAACGTGCGGGCGCCCTGCGGATCGTGCGGGACGGTGTTCTCGATCCTGAACCCGTACCGGGATTGCCGGACCTCGACATCGACCGGTTCTTCGACATCGCGCTCCATCCCGAGTTCGAAGCCAATCGCCTGGTCTATTTCACCTACATCAAGTCGGGCGAGCGGCCCGACGGCAGTGAAGGCTACTGGGCGACAACGGCGCTGGCGCGGGGACACTTCGACGGAGAGCGGCTCAGCGGCGTTGCGGATATTTTCGTCGCCGATGCGGCGTGGGCGCCCCTGGGCGGTGGCGACGGTTCGCGCGTGGTGTTCGCATCCGATGGCACACTTTATCTGGCATCCTCTCACCGCAGGGATCCCGAGGCGCCGCAGAACACCGAAAGCCTGATCGGAAAAATCATTCGCCTGAACGACGACGGGAGTATTCCCGATGACAACCCCTTTGTCGGCCGGGACGGGTATCGCCCCGAGATCTTCTCCTATGGTCATCGGACGGTCCTGGGCTTGACGATTCATCCCGAGACGGGAGAAGTGTGGGAAACCGAGAACGGACCGCAGGGCGGCGATGAAGTGAACCGTTTGCGGGCAGGCGAGAACTTCGGTTGGCCCATTGCCACTTACGGCAGGGAATACGACGGCACGATCGCTTCCGAAACGCCTCGGCCCGAAGGCATGGTGCCGCCGGAGGTCTTCTGGGTCCCCTCGATTACGGCTTCCGGAATCATGTTTTATTCCGGCGATGCGTTTCCGGCTTGGCAGGGCAACCTCTTCGTGGGTTCGATGACCACCGGACGCATTCCCGGGACGGGTCACATCGAGCGGATCGTTTTCGCCGACAACGGTGGCGAACTTCGGAGGGAAGTGATGCTGGCCGATCTGAAACAACGGGTCCGCGACATCAGACAGGGGCCGGACGATCTGATCTATCTGATCACCGACGAAGACGAAGCCGCGCTGCTGAAGATCGAACCGGTCGAGGAAGAGGAATAGGGGGTCTTCGAATCAGGCCGCCCGAACCCACCGGATAAGGGTCTTCAGGTTGGGCGGTTTGCCGTGCATCAGCAGGCCGATCCGGAATACTTTCGAGGCGACCCACACCGCACCTGCCACCGACGCCACACCGACACCGATCGATAGCCATATCTGCCACCACGGCGGCGGCTGAGTGGATGCCATGCGGAGCAGCATGCCGAAAGAGTTGATCGGTGGAAGAAAGCTGACGACCGTGGCGAGCAGCGAATTCGGGTTGCGCGAGATGGCGGGCCAGAGAAACAAGGGCAGCATCACGATCAGCATCAACGGCATTTGCAGCGATTGGGCTTCGCTGATCTCGTTGACGGACGCACCTACTGCCAGCATCAGAGATCCCACGACAAAGAACCCGATCAAAAAGAAGACCAGGAGATAGAAGATCAGCCAGGGATTGAGGAGCCCGAACATCGAAAGCGACGTCAGCAGTGCCAGTCCCATCAGAAGGTACAGTCCCATCGCGACGAGGCTGACACCGACGCTTCCCAGCAGTTTTCCAGCCATGAGTTGCATCGGCGACACCGCCGACAGCAGGACTTCCACCACACGGCTCGACTTCTCCTCGATCGTCGAGGTCAACATGTACTGGCCGCCGGTCATGATTCCCACGAACATAAGCATCATGAATGCCATGGGCAAAAATATGCTGAAGCCTCTGACGGTCTCCTGTTCCGCATCCTGGCTGACCGTGGTCGAGGATGGCCGGGGCACCCGTAGAATGGATTCGACCGTGTCCCTCTCCAGCGACTGTCGAGCGATGCGCGCGCTGATGATCGCTTCGCGAACGTTGGCGTGAATGAAATCGAGATCGCGGTCGTCGAGGCCCGGCGGCACGAACAGGTCGTATGCGCCGAACTCCGGCTCGGCCCCGGCCCGTTCGACGGCGTTCTCGTGAATGACGATCAGCGCGATATGGCGCAGTCCGTCCGTTTCCTCGTTCAACCAGGCTTTCTCCGCCTCGACGTCGGTGTCGGGAGGTAGTTGGTTCAATCGGACGTTGGGAGTCGGTCCGAGCTCCTCTTCCATCGCCTGTTCCAATTCGATGGCGGACTCCGCCAGGGCGCGAACCATCTCGGGCGCATCCTCCAGAACCCGCTGAAACTCTTCGCTCCGCCGTTGGGCGATCATTCCGCCATCGAGCGCCACGTCCATCTCCGGGAAAACCTGGCCCGTGGGATCGACGACCGCATACTCGCCCTCGATCTGGAAGTCACTGTCGTCGAAGATACTTGGACCGAGGATAAACAGTACGGTCATGATGACCGGCATGGCGAGCAGGCCGATAATGAACCCCTTTGTGACCACTACCGCGGTGAAGTCCCTGACCGCGATCTGGAGAATACGCTTCATACCGCCGCTCCATCGCCGCCGGCGCTTCGGAACTCCGTGCGCAGGCGTTGTTCATCATCGGCCGAGGTACTGTCGGCGACGAGTTGAATGAACACGTCTTCAAGTCGAGGACGCGAGATCTCGATGCGCGCCGCGGGCACGGCCTCCAGGATTGCACGCATCGCCGCCGAAGGGTCCGTACCTTCCTTGAGCAGGATCTCGCAACTACCGTCCTTGTCCTGGATCCGCTCCACCTGCGGCAGCGACGCCAGCGTCGCCGTACCGGCCTTTGGATCGAGAGGGTCAAACTGGATCGCGCGCGGGTCGTAATGGCTTCGGATTGCCCCAAGATCTTCATCCAGCACCTTGCGGCCCTTGTGCACCATCATGACGTGTTCGCAGATTTCTTCAGCCTGAGGCATGACGTGTGTAGAAAACAGGATGGTGGCGCCGCGTGCATGTTCTTCGAGTATCAGATCGCGAAGCAGCCGCAAACTGACCGGATCGAGCCCACTGAACGGCTCGTCCAGGATCAGAAGATCCGGCTTGTGGATGGTTGCCGCGATGAATTGAACTTTTTGGGACATCCCCTTCGAAAGTTCGTCGCATCGCTTGCGCTCGATTCCCGGGAGGCCGACTCGCTCCAGGGATTCCGAAATGAGTTGACCGAGGCCGGCGCCATCGACGCCCTTCAGGCGTGCCACGTATCCCAGGAAGGCCTGCACCTTCATTTTCTTGTACATGCCGCGCTCTTCGGGCAGGTAACCGATCCGGTCCTTGGCATCCATTGCGGAAGGATGCCCCAGTATGGAGATTTCGCCCGAATCCGGAAAAAGAATGGACATGATCATCCGGATCGAAGTGGTCTTGCCGGCGCCGTTCGGTCCGATGAACCCGTACAGTCCTCCTCGCGGTACCGCGAGGTCGAGGTTATCGACGGCCACCATCCGGCCGAACGTCTTGGTGACGCCGGTCAAGCTGATGGCGGTGTCTGTTGACTTGTCTCTCACTTTTCTCTCTAACGGAATTTCTCTCTATTGTGTTCCGAATCGCTGATTTTCCAGACAGACGAACTCGAGCAGATCCTCGTCGACCATGATTTCCTTGTTCACGCGGACAGTCCACGGCTCGGTGTATGCTTCCGGGTCGTCGACGGTGACATCGATTTCCATCCGCCCGTAACTGGTTCGGGTGAACCTCTCGGTATATGTCCCGGCATCGGTCAACGGGCTCCCGTTGATGTCGAGCCACTCGCCGTCCCTCAACCCGGTGGTTTCCACGACCAGCGTATCGCCCTCCCATCGACCGGTCGAATAACCGTAAAACCAGGGCTGGGGGTCGTTGTCCGGCGTCGGCCGACCGTCGGTGAATATCTGCCGGATCCCCATGCTCGCCTCGTAGAGGATGACGATCAGCCCCGGAGTCTGAACGAACTTGCGCGGCGCGCCCTGGGTATGGAACTGCATGATGCCCATTGGCAGGCAGTGCGCTTCAGGATTGTCCTTGCTGCCGTCGGCGACCCGTTCGTCGCGCAGTCGTTCCGCCCATGGCTGGTAGGGCAGCCCCCCTTCAATATTGGCGCCGACGTCGCGAAAGGCGGCGACGGGCGGTCCGTCCTCGGTCGGCGCCCCACGGCCGGTCCACAGTCCCGTGAGATCGGGGCGGCCGTCCGAGGTCCGCGGGACAGGGCCGTCCATATCGACCTCGCCGTCGGGCGTTCTGGGAACGTTGGGCGTCGGGTAGAGCGGCCACTGAGGGTAAGCCGGCAACGACATCGCGGCGATTGCCATGAAAGCCGCGGTACCGATCAACGCTTTCATCGAGCCTCCTCGAATAACCTGTTCTGTGGATATGGGTCAGCGTATCATACGCCAGGAATGAGTCTCCGACGTTGAGGAATGCGGAATGAAATTGAAGAAATTTTGGGTCGAGGCGGCGTGTTTCGGCCTGTTTTTGGCTGTCGTTACCGTACAAGGGCATCATTCATTCGATGCCGAGTACGATCGGAACCAGCCACTGACCGTTACCGGAACCGTTGTCGAAGTGCAGTGGACCAATCCGCATGCCCGCATCTACGTGGACGGCCCTGACCCGGACGGTCCCGACGGGGAGATCGTTCATTGGGATTTCGAACTCGGGCCGCCGAATGGACTGATGCGGCGGGGCTGGAGGCGGGATTCCCTGCCTCCGGGAACGATGGTCACTGTCGAAGGCTTTCGAACGCGGGAGCAGCCTTCGAATGTTGCCAATGCGCGCAGCGTGACGCTCAGTGACGGGCGCCGCGTGTTTGCCGGCTCCTCGTTCGAAGTCGGACCGTAACAGTAGCCTGCAAGTGAGCTTGGCGCGGCCAGCGCGGCGCCGTTCCGCGGCCGGTCTTCCCGCGCAGGCGCCTCAATCGAAGGTCACCTGCGCGGCAGAGGACGCACCTGCAGTCCAACTATTCTAATTCGCAGCGAAACAATCTCTACTCGGCTGCGAGACTGTCACTACTCGGCCGTGAAAGAATCTCCAATCCGCAGCCTCTAATCCGCAGCGAAACAGTCTCTACTCGGCCGCGAAACAATAGAACAGGCCGTTTCCGCCCGTTCCGACCAGATTCTCCTGGCTGCAGCCGTTGCTCGCGTGGACCGCGTTCCATGAGGCGTTGCCGCCACCGAGCCGGTCGTGGTGGCCGACCATCGCGTTACCGGCTTCGTTGCTGGTCCAGTTGTTGCACGTCGTCACGTCCGCGCGCCCCAAGAGCGACATGCCAAGCGAGTCGGAACCCGTCAGGATGTCGTGTTGATTCGGCTGGTCGCCCACGCCGTTCACCATGTCCCCGTTCTCATCGAGTGCGGTGGGTTTGCGGATGTTGTTCCGGTCGCGCTGGACGTCTCCGTGGAGATCGGCGACGTTTGCCGCGACCAGTTGCCCGTTGGCGTTGTACCAGGGGCCGGATCCGATGCGGTCCCTGGCATTGACCGGAAGCGCCCCGCCGGCCGCGGTCTGGCTCAGATACGCGCTCCAGGTTCGATCCCCGGCGCCGGCCGCCGCGGCCAGGCTCTGACAGTGCGCGTCTGCGCCGTCAAGGCCGCCCAGGTTGGCGCCGTCGCCGGGCCCCGTGCTGGTAATAAAGAATCCCATGGGCTCTTGAGGGCCGCCGCCGCCCCTCTGAGCCATCACGCCCTGGGGGATAATCAGAAACGCTGCCACTACTGTCAGGGCAACAATGATTTTCATGCCGTTCATCTTGTTCTCCTTCTGCTTGTGTCTCTCGTTCGGTACAAGGTCTCTCGTTAATAACGGGTTTCGTGCGTATCGGGACCTGGAAATCCGGCTGCTATTTGGGCCGCCCTTCGAAGCCTTGCGACAGCATCCGCATCTTGTAGATGGACATGCCCGTGTTCCGCACGCCCTCGGGAGTTGTCCAGGGCTGCCCGTCCGGCCCGACGGCACCGAGCATGGGGACATAAATCGTTCGTTTGTCCGGTCCGGAGAAGGCTATCGTAATCGCACGACGCGGCGTTTCGATAACGCCAAGATGTCCGCCATCGGCAGACAAGACGTGGACACCGCCGTTCGCGGTGACGTACAGCCGATCCTCGGAATCGATGGCCATGCCGTCGCCGCCGTTGTCCCCGTTGAGCGATCCGAACACTCGCCGGTTCCCGGTCGTTCCATCCGGCTGCACGTCGAATGCGAGGACTTCGGTCGCGTTGGTCACATACAGCGTTTCTCCGTCCCGGCTCAGCATGATGCCGTTCGAGCGAATGTCCTGGTCGGCGACGGTGAAGACCTGGCCGCCGGCTGGAGGCGCATAGAAGGCCCCGCCTCGGGTGAAGTACGCCCCGCCCCGGCCGTCGGCGATCAGGTCATTGACGCGCCCGAGCGTCGTTCCGTCGGGAAAGCTGTTGGCCAGTATCCGATATTCGGGAAACAGCATCGACACCATCGTCAATTCCTGACAACTCTCGTAAAACGGGATGGCCGAATCGGTGCATGTTCGCTGTACGGTGTACACGCGGCCCTGGGTGTCCATCGAAACCGACCCGCCGCCGTTGGTGTCCCTCAGGAAGATGGACTCTTCGTCGTTCGCGTTGAGCTTGACGATCGTGTCGGTCTGCTCCTGCGCGAAAAGCACTCCGCCGTCAGGCGTGCCCACGATGCCGTCGGCGGTCTCGAAATCGGCCCAGATCAACTCCCACTCGGCCCCGGCATCGACAACGCCCGGTATGGCGGTCACTACCGCTTCCCGCTCTCCGGGAAGCAGTTCTCCAGACTGGCCGAACACTGGCGCCGATGCGAGACCAAGGACTGTGAGCGCCAACAGGAACTTCGTTTTCATAAGACTCCCTCGGTAAGTTGAATCCGGATTGTCAGGCCAGTAGTCTATAGAAGGACCCGCAAACGGGCAAACCTTGCCCACCTGCCGATTCGCTATCCCGTCTCCCATGGGATGTGATAAATACTCGGAACACTCCTAAGCGTTTATTTATTTAAACGTATCGAGCCCCGGTCCCGTGAGGTGAACCATGTATCCAGCCAAACCCGGCCTTGTCCCCTGGTTCCGTTGTCTGGCACTTCTTTGCATGTTGCCGGGGCATCTGCCGGGGCAGGTGGCGCCTGCACCGGCCGACATCGAGTTTACCGGCGGCGGCAACGTGTTGCAGGGGCGATTTTTCCCCGCCGGGAACCCCGGGGCACCCACAATTCTCCTGCTTCCGGATTTGCCCGATACGGACGTCCGGGCGAATGGGCCGCTCGGTCTTGGAACCGCGCTGTCGGAGGCGGGCATCAACGTCCTGACGTTCAACTACCGCGGGACGCACGGAAGCGAAGGATTCTTCACCTTGGCTGGAGTGGATCAGGATCTGGCCGCGGCCCGGCGCTGGCTTCGTTCCGATGAAACGCGCGCCCGGTTCGATGTCGATCCGGAATCCGTCGTGGTGGGTGGTTACGGCGTTGGCGGCGGGCTGGCCATGGCCCATGCCTCAACGGATCTGAACGTTACCGAAGTGTTTTCCATTTCGGGCTTCGATCAGGCTGTCGCGATGGATCGCTACGCGGGCGACCCGGTCTACGCTCGGGCTCTCGATGCGGCGTTGAATGTTTCCCTTGGGGGCAGCGAGGCTGTCCGATGGGAGCGAGGAGATTTCTTCGGGTTCATCAAGGAAGCGATGCAGAGCACCGGCCGCTGGGACCTGAAATTCGCCGCGCCCCAACTTGCGAGAAAGCGTCTGCTGCTCGTTGCCGGACTTGACGACGCACGGGTTCCGATCGAAGACCACGTCCTGCCCCTGTACCGGGTGCTCCGGGGTCTCGGTACCCGCGATCTTGAACTTGTGGTTTATCAGGACGATCATTCGTTCGGCCGCGCGCGGGACGCGCTGGCCCAAACCTTGGCAAACTGGATATTGGAGTAAACGGACCGTGAAACAATCGAGTTGGAAACCAATCGTCGTTTTCTTGTTGTTTGTGCCGGCGGTACATGCGCAGCGGCCCGCGCCGGATGTGATTCTCTCGAACGGCAAGGTCATCACCGTGGACGATCGTTTCAGAATCGCCGAAGCGGTGGCCATAACGGGGGAACGCATTGCGGCGGTGGGCACCGACCCGCAGATTGCCGCCCTGGCCGGTCCCAACACAAGGACGATCGATCTGGGCGGACGATCCGTAATACCCGGCTTGATCGACAACCACGCCCACATCATGGAAGAAGGTCCGATCTGGCAACTGGAGTTGCGCCTGGACGGCGTGGAGACGCGGGCCGAGGCACTCGAGATGATTCGGGATCGTGCGATCGCGCTCGGACCGGGCGAGTGGGTCTTTTCACTGGGCGGGTGGGCGACCGATCAGTTCACCGACGACTCCAGTCATTTCACACGTGTGGAACTTGACCGTGTGGCTCCGGACAATCCGGTGCTCCTGCAGTTCACCCGCTCGCACACCTATCTCAACAGCCGGTCCATCGAAGCGATCGGACTCGAAGGAATGGACGCGCCATGGATCGTCCGCGACCCGTCCGGGCAACCGACCGGCGTGATCGAGGCCGACGGCATCGGCGTCGTGGGTGGCGCGCGTCCCGCGCCGCCTGAGGAAATCTTCGAGTCCAGCAGTCTGGCGATGGTGATGGACATGAATCGCGCGGGCCTGACCACGGCCGGCGGTCCGTGCCCATCGGATCTCGTTCCGCGTTTCCGGGAGTTTGCGGATGAGGGTCGTCTCAACATGCGTTTCTTCTGTTTCCTGCCATCGGGCGGCGCATCGAACACTGCCGAACAGGTCGACCAGCTTCTGCCGCGGATTGCCGAGCTGAAACCGTTCCAGGGAGATAACTGGGTGGATCTGACCGCGTACGGGGAAAGTGTCTACCGCCCCTTGCACGACAGCATGCTCGCTCCGGTGACGAATCCCACCGAGGACCAGCTTTTCCAGTGGCGCCGCATCGCGACCGAGATCGCTCGCGCCGGACTTCCGCTGCACGTCCACGCCACGATCGAGAACACGATCACGGGTTTTCTCGACCAGATCGAGGCGATCAACGAGGAATACCCCGTTCGGAACTTGCGATGGGCGCTCGCCCACGTGGATCAGGTCAACGCTTCGCACCTCGAGCGAATGAAGGACCTGGGTATGTATCTGGCGGTGCATACGCGGCCGACTGTCATGGGCGCCATCTTCAACCGGGCGCATGGGGAACGTTCGCTCGACATGCCCTCGTTGGCCCTGATCCAGGACAGCGGAATCGTGTGGGGGCTGGGGAGCGATGCTTTCGAGGTGAACCAGTATCGCCCGTTCACCACGCTCTGGTGGGCCGTGACCGGCAAGATGGTGGGAGGCCGAACGGTTCTGCGGCAAACCATCGGCCGCGAAGATGCCCTGATCGCCCACACTCGCCAGAACGCGTACCTGGTGTTTCAGGAGAACAATCTCGGGTCGATCCAGTCCGGGAAGCTTGCGGACCTGCTGGTGCTGGACAGGGATTATCTGACGGTTCCTCCCGATGAGATCAAGGACATCCAGCCCGTGATAACGATGGTCGGTGGCCGAATCGTTCACGACATCGTAACCACCCCGCCGGTTCCCGAAGACTGATAATATCGACCCATGGAAGTTCGCGTTTTCCCGAATTCGATGCGCCCGGGCGTCGGTATGCCGCCGCGCCGCGAGGGCTCCCGTCCCTTACTCCCGCAGCATTCCCGACACTGCCCGGTGCTGGAAGCCGGCAGCGCGCTGGGCTATCTGGTCTATCCCGCTCTGAAGCCGAACGAATCGTTTCATATCGAGTACCAGGGGGATGGGCGCTATCGGATCATGTATTTCCTGTCGGGCAATAGTGGACAGTGGCAACCGGTGTTCGCCCTGACGCTGACGCTTCCGGTGGGAAGCATCGGGATGATGAAGGAAGAGGTCCAGTTCATGGTCCAGAAGCCCCAGGTTTCACAGGCCGATGCCGTTCAGCTTGCCAAAACGTTCATCATTCCTGAAGACTTCGGCACTCCTCCGGGCGCGGTTGCGCTTCGGGGTGCGTCAAACTTTCAGACGCCTCCCGGCTGGGACACCGTGTATTCGCCGGTCTTGAACATGGTCGACCGGCCGATTGCACCGATGCTGGCCGTTCGGGTCGAAACCGACTGGTACGCGCACACGAGCGAGTTTCGTTATGTCCTGCAACCGGGCGACGGGCTTCCGGGCCACCACAACATGCCGGTCGGCCAAGTCTTCTTCGTGCCGCGCGAAGAGGTCACGCTGCGCGACTGCACCCAGGAAGAACTCGCATCGATCCGCAAGTCGATGGAAGAGTTTCAGGCCGAAAAAGAGAAACACAAGCAGGACACGCCGTTCGGATTGACATACAGCCCGCACTACGCGCACCGGAGCGCGGCAATCAAAAAGGACAACAAGAAAAAATAGATCGCGGGGTCGAAAGCGGACAACGAGATTGGAATTCGCGGCAACGTGGGATCTTCATAACCGGTATCCGAAACCGACGCTTGCGTCCAGCCAGGAGCCTTCTCCAGGAGCGATGTTCTCTCGAAGTTCCGGGGACATAACAAACCGCCCGGACACCGGAACTCGCACGCCTGATTTCGATAACGTAAAAGGGACCCACCAAACGGGGCTCTGATCGAGGAAAAGGGACCCACCCCTGATAGCCTCCCCGGAAGCGTGAACTGGATGAACAGGCACGCGAGTGGGAGGCGAGGATTGATAGGGATGGATCAGTACGAGTTGATCAGAACCGCAGATCGGGTTTACAAGAAAAGCATTCGACAGATCGCCCGGGAGACCGGGCACACGCGACGGACGGTCCGGAAAGTATTGGCCGGACAGGAGCCCAGGTATCGGCGGGAGAAGGAGCCCGCCTGTCCGGTGATGGACCCGGTCGCCGGGATCGTAGAAGCGTGGCTCCAGGCGGACCGGGACCGGCCCGTGAAGCAACGCCACACCGCGCACCGGGTGTGGCAACGTCTGGTGGAGGAGCATGAATTTACCGGAGCCGAGCCGACGGTACGCCGCTGGGTTCGGGAACGGAAGACACGGTTGGGCTGGAACCAGACCGGCGCTGTGGTGCCGCTGGACCCGGAACACGCCCGTGAAGCCGAGGTGGACTGGGGTACGGCCTGGGTCCGGATGAACGGTGAAGACCGTCAGGTCAAGTTGTTCTGCATGAGATCCCGGTACTCGGGCAAGGCCTTTGTGCGGGCCTATCCGTGGGAACGGCAGGAGATGTTCCTGGACGGTCACATCCGTGGATTCGACTGGTACGGGGGCGTCTTCCCGACGTTAGTGTTCGATAACCTGAAAACCGCCGTGAAACAGATTCTGCGCGGGAAGGGCCGGGTGGAACAGACGCGGTTCACCGCGTTTCGGGCGCACTACACGTTTGAAGCACGGTTCTGCAATCCGGCGCGGGGCCAGGAGAAAGGCGGTGTCGAGGGCCTGGTCGGCTTCGCACGGAGAAATTTCCTGGCGCCGGTTCCCGAAGTGGCGGACTTCGAGGATCTGAACACGCAGTTGCTGGAACGCTGCGGCGCCGACGACCAGCGGAGGATCGGCGGCCGGTCCGATGATCGCACGATCGGGGAACGGCACGCGGTGGAGCAAGAACGCCTCTTGGCACTGCCCGGCACGCGGTTCGAGAACACGAAGGTGGTGGGAGTCCGGATCAGCCCGTATCAGACCGCCCAGGTGGATTCGAACCGGTATTCGGTGCCGACCGCCTATGTGGGACGCCGGCTCTGGGCCCATATCGGCTGTGACCGGGTGAGCCTTTACGCGGACCAGAAGAAGGTGGCCGAACATGACCGCGCCTTCGGTCATAGCGACTGGCGGATCGATCCGTTGCACTACCTGGAGTTGATCCGGCGGAAGGTGGCCTCGTTTGAGAGTGCCCGGCCGATCCGGCAGTGGCGGCCCCAGTGGCCGGCGCATTACGAAACCGCGCTGGAGCGGTTGCGGGAACGGCACGGGTACAGCCGGGGCACCCGGGAGTTCATCGGCATCCTGCAACTCCACCAGGACTGGGATCTGGATCGGGTGTCATCGGCCATCCAGGGCGCACTCGATGCCCACTGTATCGAGTTGGACGCGGTGCGGCACATTCTGATGCGGGAGGACACGCCGACTCGATCCCATGCGCCGCTCGAGTCCGGGTTGATGCCCGGTATCACCGACCTGACGATCGCTGGGGCCGATCTGGATCAATACGACCGTCTCCTGACTGGGGGTGTGCGATGACTCCGGGTCAGGAGATCGTTCTCGACGACGCACTGCGGCAACTCCGGCTCCCGGCCATGGTGCGGGAGTGGCGGGAACACGCCCGGCAGGCCAAAGAAGCCGGCGAGGGTTACGTCGGCTTTCTATTGGCTCTGGCCAGCCGCGAGCTGGAACAGCGGCAAGCCAATCAGGTCCAGCGTCGACTGCGGGAGGCCCGGTTCCCACTGCTCAAGACCCTGGAGACCACGGACCTGAAGAAGTGGCCGGTGCTCGATGCGGTCCAGGTTCGCGACTATGCCGAGTGCGGCTATATCACCCGGCGCGAGAACGTCGTGTTGTTGGGCAAGCACGGCACTGGCAAAACCCATGCCGCCACGGTGCTGGGAGTGGAAGCCTGTCGTAAAGGCTACCGCGTCGGGTTCACCACCGCCGCCGGGCTGGTCAACACCTTGATCGAGTCGCGCGAGGAACGGCAACTGAACCGGCGCCTGGCCAAGCTGGCCCGCTTCGAGCTGCTCATCGTGGACGAAGTCGGCTATATCCCGTTCTCGGCCGAGGGGGCGCAGTTGCTGTTTCAGGTCTTCTCGGACCGCTACGAAAAGGGTTCGCTGATCGTCACATCGAACCTGCCGTTTGCACAGTGGACCCGCGTCTTCGGTGACGCCGCACTGACCGCAGCCCTGCTGGACCGGCTGACCCATCACTGCGCCATTCACCAGTTCGATTGGGAAAGTATCCGGTTTACCGACAGTCTCGGCGCCGCCAGCAAACGAAACAACAAACCCCGGTCCGCCGGAGGATCCGCGTGAAAACCGCGGGCGCGGCCGGCTGTGGAAAGTGCCGCCCCCATGGAAACCCGCTGCAAAGCCAGCGCGTTCCCACAGGGGCTTGGAAGCCTTCGGCTCCCACACTTCCCGCAGCCTCGACGGCGGAATCACTTACAAACCATTAACCAGGGGGTGGGTCCCTTTTACTCGATCGGGGTGGGTCCTTTTTACGTTGTCAAAGCGACACTGCCAATGGGGACAACGGAATGAACGACAAATGAGGTGTTCCCCATTCTTCGGACAGAAAATTCCGGTTCTTAAGGTGGATCGCCGCCGTTCGTGGTGCACGTCAAGCCGGTGGGCGGCCCTCAACCGGATCACGGAGCGCGGCAGGTTGCCGCGCTGTTGCTGATTGTCGAGCCGGGGCGCCAGCATCGCATCAATCCCGCACTGGTGGCCACGACCCTGGAACTGACGCCAGCGGAGACTCAGGTGGCGGTCTGGTTGGCGGAAGGCAATAGCGTGCGCGACATGGCCGATGCGACGGGGCATACGAAACCCGCCATCTACCGGCACCTGCAGCGGATCTACGAGAAGCACTACATCTCGCGGCAGGCGGACCTGGTGCGGTTGGTGCTGTCGCTCGCCGGACTCGGGTGAGGGCGGCGCTGTTTTGGTCCTCCCGCTACGAGCCCGTGGTGAAACCCCTGCTGCATTCGACCGGCGATGCATCCCGTCTGGACTGCGTTGCTCGTCGGTCACATATTGGGAATATGCTCCGTCCTCGCGCCTTGCCAGACGGGGCCTCCCCCGTCTCGATGCGACGCGGGGTTTCACCACGGGCTCCTAATCCAGACGGCGGACATGCAACGCTTCGAACAGTTCAAAGTCGCGATCGTTCGTAAGAACGGTATCGATGCCGTGTTCCCTGCACAGGGCGACGATCTGGGAATCGAACATCAGGTTTCCGTGTGCGTCGGCCTCGAAAGCGGCTGCGAGAAGCCGGTCAAGAAACTCGGCCCCGGGTTGGAGGATCTCGCAGTTCGGAGCGGCGGTAATCCCCTTGATGAACGTGGCCGCCTGCGCCAATGTGGACGGCGGGCTGAACACGCGCCTGTGCGTCACCACCCGCATGAACTCCGTGACGCAGAAGACCGGGAGCGCCCACCGGTCCATACCTTCGGCTAAGGTGACGAGCTGCGCCGCTGCGCTGTCATGCAACTCTGTTTCGCCCCGATGCGCGTAAATCAGGATGTTGGTATCGACGGCGATCATGCGCGATCGATTACGTCATAAAGCGCGTCGCGGTCGGAGACGTCGATTTTGGGAGGCCTGTCCCCGGTCACGGTCTCCAGCCGCAACCGGAACGGCTGCCCGGCTTCGCGCGACGGCGCCAACCGGGCACGGAGCGCGTCTTCGACGAATCGGGTAAGCGTCATTCCGTCCCGTGCGGCCCGACCCTTGGCTTGGCGCAGGACCTGATCGTTCAGATTGAGTGTGGTCTTCATTGCAAGTCCGCCATCGTGTTTGCGTATGGCTGAACCATATCATGCGGGAACAGGTAGGGAAAAGAGGTCAAGGGGCTGCCCTCGCCGCGTGTGGGAATGGGTCGCACCTTGGACGAACATTCTAACCGAAGTGCCCGATTTCTTCGTCGTACCCACACTGACGTTTCGGATTCTGTTCGTCTTGGTGATCTTGGCTCATGATCGCCGACGTGTGCTCCATTTCAACGTCACCGCGCATCCGACCGCGGAATGGACACGACAACAACTGGTGGAAGCGTTCCCATGGGACTCGGCACCGCGCTATCTGTTGCGAGATCGGGACTCAATCTACGGCGCGGTCTTCAAGCAAGAAGCGCGGAATCTCGACATCGAGGAAGTCGTCACGGCGTACCGATCGCCCTGGCAGAATCCCTTCGTGGAACGCTTGATCGGTTCGATCCGGCGCGAGTGCACCGACCACATCGTTGTCCTCAACGAAGTGTCTCTGCGCCGAACCCTGAAGTCGTATTTTCTTTACTACACGCATTCGAGAACCCACTTGGCATTGGACAAGGATTCCCCAAATCCAAGGGCAGTTCAGTCTTCAGAAACCGGACGGGTTGTCGAGATTCCGCAAGTCAGCGGCTTGCACCATCGTTACGAACGTCGGGCCGCCTGAGCCGACAGACCGCTCATCACCTCAGTGCGTGATCGACGTGCGCACAACTCGGTCAATACCCTACTGATTCGGATCTCCTTCAAGATCTCGCCGATGTTGACGGTCACTTGAACGCACCCTCGGCGTTCAGCCGACGCCGTATCTGACCAATTTCAGGTGCGATGGAGTTTCTGGTAGGGACAGCCATCCCGTGGTATCAGAAGCCGGGGTGTTCACCCTCCCACTTGTCCGACGCTTCGACCGGTTCCACTCCGCTGAGAGCTTCACGTATGGCCGCCGCAGTCTCGTCGTGGAAGTGGAAGTTGTTGCCTCGACGAATGCCCGTGGCAATTAACAACGGCGACCATCCATCCTCGTTGGTGCTGTTCCAGACTTCAACCTTGGCGCCGTTTTCCGCGAGAAATGTGACGAGGCCCGGAGCTTCCTTGAGAGCCGCACCGTGCATAGCGGTGTTTCCTTCCCTATCGACGGCATTGATGTCATTGCCGAGTTCGAGGGCTAGCTTGGTCGCTTCTATGCACTCGGCTTCCGTTCCTGGTGAGGCAGCCGCCGTACCCGTGCCGACTCCCGCAGCGGCAAGCAACGGGGTCACGCCGTCTTTGTTGGCGACGTTAGGTTCGGCGCCCAACTCCACGAGCAGGCGCATATACTCTGCGTCCTTGGCTCCGGCTGCGGCAATCAACGGTCCGCCTCCGGTTCCCCGGATGTTCACATCGGCCCCATGCTCGACGAGCTTGCGGACGAACTCAAGGTCGGTCACGTTTCCGGAGCCAACCATTTCCGGTCTTTGGAAATCACGGGGGCCCCTACGCACTCTGGCAAGACGGTCCAAGACGGAGAAGCCTTCCGGCATTGCGTTTGGATTTGCTCCCGCCTCCAGAAGCATGACCGCCAATTCAAAGTGGGAGTTCATTGCGGCCAGTAAGAGAGGGTTCGGACCAACCGGATCCTTGGAGGAAGCCCCTCGGTTGTTGATGTCGCCGCGGCAGATCCAGCATTGGGTGATGTACTCCCCGGTCATAGCTTCGAGGTCCGCCCCTGCTTTAACGAGAACTCGGGCGGCGTCAATCCGGCCGTCCCGGGCTGCGAAGTGAAGGGGCATGAAACCGACATCGGAACGGCTGTTGACCTCCGCCCCGGCGTCAATCAGGAGTTGAGCAACTCCAGCATTGCCTTCGGCTGCCGCCCACATGAGGGCCGTTTGTCCGCGCTCCGGTTCTTTCACGTTGACGTCGGCGCCACGATCCAGCAGGACGCGTACGCCATCGACTTTCCCTGTGCGCGCAGCCGTCATCAAGACGGTCTCGCCGTTAGGATGCACCGTGTTGGAGTCGACCCCAGCCTTCAGCAGCGCCTCCATCAAGGGTCCGCTGCCGTTGACTGCGGCCACCGTTAGAGGCGTCTCCCCGAATTCATTCTTCGCGTTCACGTCTGCGCCAGCGCGAATGAGCGCTTCGGTAGTTTCGGCATCGTTCACATAAACGGCCCAATGGAGCGGCGTTGTACCATCAGGTTCCTGAGCCTGCACCTCCGACTGATCTTGTAGCAGGGCGCGGATCGCTTCCTTGTCGTCATTCTTGATTGCGTCCACGAGCTTGATTCCCTCCACGAGCCGCACAGTCGCTGCCCCTGCCTGGCCTCCAAGGCCGAGCGACAGAAGGAGAACGACTAATGATTGACTAAGTGTTCTTTCGTGGATCATCTCCGATTCTCCTTACAGTTGTTCGACCATTGCAGTGCTATCGGCAAACTTGTCGAGATGCACGCCGTAGCGGTCGAGAATCGTCCAGTGCAGGTTAGCCAACGGCGTGGGCCTCGGATAACGGATATGTTGTCCTCCCTTGATGAGGCCGCCGGCTTTTCCGAGTATTGCGATCGGGATGTTGGTATGGTCGTGGGCGCTAGAGTTGCCCATGCCGCTGCCATAGAAACACATCGTATGATCCAGCAGGTTACCGTCGCCTTCAGGAATCTCCTTCAGTTTTCCGATGAACTCGGAGAAGAGAGACATGTGATGGGCGTTGATCAGGGCCAGCTTGGCAATGCGGACCGGGTCTTCCTGATGGTGAGACAGTGGATGATGCGGTTCAGGTACTCCGATCTGCGGGTAGGTTCGGGTGCTGACTTCGCGCGCCATCTGGAACGAGATCACGCGCGTGATGTCCGCCTGGAGCGCGAGCGCCTGGAATTCATACATGATGCGGACGTGCGCTTCCCACTCGCTGGGCGCGGCAAGGGGCCGTTCCAGATCCGGCAGTTCCACACCAATGTTCTGTTCGGCTGTTTCAATGCGGCGCTCCAGTTCACGGACGGACGTCAGGTACTGATCGATCTTCGTGCGATCGCTGGGTCCTACCTTCCTTTGCAGGCGAGCTAGATCCTCGACGACGGAGTCGAGGATGCTGCGGCGTTCCTCCGTTGCGGCGAGCTGCTGCTCGGCCGTGCCGCCTTCGCCGAAGAGCCGTTCGAATACGACCCGGGGATCAGCCTCGGTCGGAAGCGGAGTGGCTGGCGAAGACCACGAAATAGAGTTCATGTAGGCGCATGCATAACCGTCGTCGCAGACTCCGACCTGCTCCAACAGATCCATACTGAGTTCCAAGGATGGCAGCCGGGTGTCGCGGCCGATCTCTTGCGCAATAAGCTGATCGACAGTCGTCGCCAGGTAGAAGTCAGTTCCAGAGGTGGCCTTTGGTGCAGCGCAGCATAGGAAGCTGCAATTGGAACTAGCATGGTTGCCGCTGCCTGCAGTATAGGCTGGTTTGATCTGAAGGTTTGTAACGACCGTCAGATAGTCCTTATAGGGCGTCATTGAATCGAGAATTGGCGACAGATCCGTAAGCTTGCCTTCTCCTGGAGGAGTGTAGTGAACCATCCCTGCACCCATGGGGACGAATACGAAACAGGCGCGGAGCGGCGGCCTGGCTGCTGTCTGGTTGAGAGCGGCCAGAGCAGGCGTCATGGCATCAAGCAATGGCAATGCGATGGTCGCACCGATGCCTTTCAGCAGTGTCCGCCGTGGTAGAGCTTTCTTCGTAATAATCACTGGGCCCTCCTCATTTTGAACGGCGCGCTATTGACGATGCCGGTAATCAGCGACGAGAAACGGTAGTCATCTTCGCGGGCCTGACGCACGATGCCGCGCACTGTCGGGGCGTCATAATATTCCAAGCCCCTTCCAATCGCATAGATCATCAATTTCTCTGTCAGGGTGGACACAAAGGAGTCTGGACGCTTCAGCAGCGCTTGCCTAAGACCTGTGAATCCATCAAAGGCTGTTCCATCGGGGAGCTTCCCGGCGGAGTCGATAGGCGTGCCTCCCTTGTAATAATCTCTCCAGCGCCCGGTCGGATCAAAATTTTCCATGGACAAACCGATCGGGTCCAGGATGTTGTGACAGCTCCCGCAGACCGGATTAACCCGGTGGGCCCCCATCAGTTCGCGCACGGTTCGAGCTTTTCCGTCGTGACTGACCTCCTCGAGCATAGAAACGTTTGGCGGCGGGGGCGGTGGGGCCGCGCCCAGAAGATTTTCCATGATCCACTTACCGCGCTTCACAGGATTCGTCCGGTTAGCGTAAGAAGTTATGGTGAGAATACTTCCATGGCCGAGTATGCCTCCGCGAATACTGTTGCCGGCAAGTTCCACTTTTCGGAAGCGTGAGCCGTACACGTTAGGAATCTCATAGTGATTCGCCAGACGCTCGTTCAGGAAGGTGTAGTTGGCCGTCAATAGCTCGAGAACGCTCCGGTCTTCTTCGACGACGTAGTCAAAGAGGAGCTGCGTCTCGCGTCGCATAGCCCAGCGGAGATTATCATCGAAACTGGGATACAACTCGGCGTCAGCAACGTGGGCTTCGACATTGCGCAGATAGAGCCACTGGTCGGCGAAGCTGGTGACCAGCGCATCGGCATTGGGATCTCGGAGCATCCGCTTTACCTGCTGATCGAGCACTTCAGGCTGGCTCAGTTGTCCGCGCTCTGCGAGGCGAAGCAATTCTTCGTCGGGAATGCTGCTCCACAGGAAGAAAGACAAGCGGGATGCCATGTCGATATCGTTCAACGGATAAACAGCACCTTTTTCCACTGACTGCAGCGCTTCTTCAACCCGATAGAGGAAGGACGGGTTGACCAGAATTCGGCGGAGAGCCTTTTCAATGCCAAATTCAAAGCCGCCTTCCGCGCTACCTTCCTGGTAAGCAGCCATCGGCACCTGGAGGTCGACCTCATTGATCGGTCGGCGATAAGCCTGACGAACAAGCCTGGAGAGAATCTCTCTGGCGCACGCGCTTTCTTCGGAAGCCTGACTAGGGCGGCAGATGAAGATCCTTTGACGGCTGGGCGTTTCCGAGATGCCGGAATCATTGAATGGACCCGCTATAGATACAGTGTAGACTGCGGGCTGCATTCTCGGGCTGAAGTCCAGGTTGAAATTGGCTTGCAAGGGCTGGTCGAATTTCTCTGGAGCAATCGAGGGATTCCTGCGGAATGTGACAGCAACCTCATGCGGTCCAGCCTTCACAGGAATTCTCAGATTCAGGTCTTCGTCCGCCGGACGCTCGATATACGCATACGCCTTGGATGCCGTTTCATTGAACTGCTTGCGTTCTTCAGGTATGACGGTGAATTCCTTGACGACCTCGCCGTCGAGCAGGACCACCATTTGATGCGGTTCATGCAGACCTTCGGTCATCTCGTTTCGGTCTCGGGTGAGTCGGATTTCAAACGAGTACTCACCGTTCCGGAGAAAATCATGTTTAAAGACGGCCCCCCCGCGAGTGCCGAACGGCAGGCCGGCTATGTGTCTTTCCTGCGTCAGATCTGCAGGAATTCTGACCACGCGCGCGTCGGGAGCAACGCCCAAGCTGCCGAGCGCCATGCGGCTGATCTTTATGGCCGCCGACACATACCGTTCCAACAACATCGGGGATAGACCTCCGGCGTCGATATTGTCGAATCCATAAGTGGACTCGCCCTTGGGAAGCAAGGATTCGACATCAATGTCGAGAGCCAGAATATCGCGGATAGCGTTCTTGTATTCCGTTCGATTCAGCTTGCGCAGCGCCGATGGACTTCCAGGTTCCGGATTGGCGGCGGCAGCTTGGTCAAGCAGCGTCTCCATATGAGCAATTAGCCCGTCATATTGCTCACTGCTCGGGCGAAGGTTGCTTACTGGAGGCATGTAACGCGCACGAAGTTTCCTGACCATGGTTTCCCACACTTCTGCGTTTTCACCGACCTCGTTCAAATCCATGTCTTCAAGTACGAGACCCGCAGTTTTCACTCTTTGGTTGTGGCAGGTGACGCAGTATTGATCGACCAGCGCACGCGGCTTCAACACGGCGGAATTCGAGGCTTGACGTCCGGTCTGCCCTTGCGACGCCAAGGAGGCGGAGGCCCCGCCAACTACAACAATCAGCGTGACCGCTATGTAAGCTAGAGAATGCTTCTTCATCAGGCTCTCCGGAGTTTAGGAAACTAAGCAGGATACAGAAAAGGCCGTCAGTGGCTTCACTGTAACACGTCCCTGCTTGGACCAATTGCCCATGATTTCTAATAGTTTCGCTCCATGAGCACTCCCGGCGCAACAACACAAGTGTAAGACTTTGTCGCATGGCCACGACGCGGTAGCGGCCGCTGTGATAGAGCATTTCGGCAGGTATTGCAGTTCCTGCTCATGGCGTAGATCTAACCGGCAGGAACGGGTCCGCACTCAAGGGAAATATTTTTATGGGTTATTGGCTAGAAGAAGAGAGGTTGAGTTCCCTATTCCGGGTCGTGAAGACGATGCCGCCAGCCAACCGCCCAAGACCGGATGAGAGCGCAAATTTGGACATCCTGGCACATATGCTCGAGGCGAACTCATTCCCTAACGGCGGACGGGGAGCGGATCGTGTTCAATGGCTATCCACAGAATCTCGATCAGCTAAGGTTGCAAGGACTTGGCAGCCGATCGAATGGGACCCGGTATGTGACGCGTGCCATCCTGGTCGACATGCCGCTGTTGAAAGGCGTGGAGTGGCTGGAATTCAGTACGCCGGTATACGTATCCGACCTTGAGGAATGGGAAAGGTTTGCTGGCCTCACGGTCGGCAGCGGCGATGCTTTGCTCATCCGCGCGGGCCGATGGGCGCGGCAAGCCTTGGTCGCTGGGAATTTGTGATCTCCTGGCAGATTCAGAACTCCTGATCTCGGCGGAAAATAAAGTGACCGGGTTTCAGCTGGGAGGAACGCCGACGAGGGTATAAACCAGCTTGAGGGTGGTCCCTGGATAGGTCAACTCGGCAGCGTTGAGTGCGCCCAGCAGATGTTCAATCGCGCGGTTGGAGCGCGGATTGGCCATGGGATGCACGCCGACGCTCAACATTCCCGCCTTGGTGTCGGGCGATAGATCCGCTTCGGAACGGAACAAGTCGCGCACCAGGAATAGGGCATCGTGCGGGCGGGCCAAGACTTCTCGCACGATCCGGGTCAACGCGGTTTCGGTGCGGTAAGCGATCAGCTTGACCGTGTCGGTGAGCCGCTTCCGGCTGGGCGCGAGACGTTCGAACTGATCCTGGGCCCGAAGCTGGTCCCAGTCCAGGTGGTGGGGCGTGTCTTGGCGCTGCTGTTTCACCCCCTCCCATTCATGTTCGAGCTGCTCGATGGCTTCGACGATCTCGCTTTTGCGTTGTTCCCATTTCGGCACCGACCCGGTATCGGATTCGGGGTGAAGCGTGTGGGCGGCGAACTGAGCCCGTTGCCGTTGGAGCTTACCGTTGAGCGATCGAAAGCGACTGTCCAGGTCGCGCCAGCGGGGGTTGACCACGGGGCGATTCGTCTGATTTCGCTACTCTGACATGGCCCACATTTGATCGTTTGATTTGGCCCAGCCCTGACCGCTGATCCGGAGAGGCTGTTCCAAGCTTGGAGTTGGAACGGAGGGCCCCGGTGTCGAGGAGATCAGAGGTTGAATTGTTTGAAGAGATCCGGAGGGAACACGAGTTCGGGGTAGGCACCATCCAGGGAGTGTCTCGGAAACTGGGGGTGCATCGGCGGATGGTGCGGCAGGCCTTGAGCGACGCCGTGCCCCCGGCGAGGAAGAGCCCGGAGCGGAAGAAGCCCCGGCTGGAGCCGGTGATGGGATTTATCAACGAGGTGTTGGAGGCGGATCGGAAGGCACCACGGAAACAGCGGCACACCAGTCACCGGATCTACGAACGGATCCGGATGGAACTTCCGGAACATCCAATTGGGGAATCGACGGTACGGCGGTATGTTGGAGGGCGCGAGCGGGAGATGGGTTTGATCCGGCAAGAGACGTTCGTGCCGCAAAGCTATGCCTGGGGCCAGGAAGCGCAGATCGACTGGTATGAAGCGGTCGCCGATTTGGATGGCGAGCGTCAGAAAGTCCAGGTGTTCTGTATGCGAAGCATGGGCAGTGGTGGAGCCTCCCTGGCAAATCAATTGTGCCGTAAACATCCGAAACGATCGCCGGTCCTCTTCGGAATGCCGAAAAATCGGAGCGATGCCAATCAGGCAGGTCCACTCCCCGTTGTTTCGAACCACACTGATCCGCTCATTGATGCGTGTCGCCCCATCCGGGATCAGCGGTAATAATGCTTGCGGCAAGGTCCCTACCTCCTCGATCTTCACGGTTCTCTTGAAGAGGTTGAAAGTACATTTTTATTTTCCGTTTCGCCACCGCAGACTCTGCACCCGGAAATCCCGTAATCCCTTTTCCCACAACGGCAAACACCCCACTGGTCTTTCCGTCGAGATCAGGAGTTCTGAACCTATCGATCACGAGATGGATCGCGGTCTTTCTTCCGATTGATGGGAGCTGGATGTCCAGCTGCTTCGCGCGGCGCGACAAGGTGCTGTGTTCCGGTGGTCGGAGGTCGAGATCCATCAAGCGTAGCAATGAGCCGACAAAGCCTTCGGTCTGGCGGAGTGGGAGATGAAACAAAATCCCCAGCGTCAGAGCGGTCTCTATGGCGAGGTCAGAATAGCGTCGTTGCGCGCCTCGGCTGCGCTCTCCGCGAGGAGTCCAACCCCCAATGGCGTCTTCACTGAACCAGATCGTGACGTCGCCCCGATTGCGGAGCCCTTGCTTGTACTCCGACCGATTTTTGACCGAGTACTTCGTCTTGTACTTCGGGTGTGCGAGACTGGACGTGCGGGCTGCCATTGGATTAGCTCCTCCGAGATTCGTCGGTTGACCGACAGTCTCGATCGCCATCTCCTCTTGTTCGGCATGCCGATTCAGGCAGCAGGCGACAATTTGAGTGCTTGAAATGCGATTATGTGCAGTGAAACATTGTCGCAATAAGTGAAGTAATGCTGGTACTGCCAATCTCCAACGCGTTTGCGCTTGTTGACTGGGGTTAGGTTCTGACCAGCCTTCAAGGATGGGAGAGATGGGGCAAGACGAAAACTCCGTGCGGAATTCCAGCCTCCTATGCTACATCGGCTTCGTCGTCATTGTGGTGCTGGCTGTTGGTTGCAGATCGGAACGTTCTTCGCAAGAAGACGAGCGGATCCAGATCACGACGATTGCTGCAGGACGCTTCTTGGAGGTCTTCGAAAAAGAGCTGAGCGATCTATCATTCTTGACTAAGGCCAGCTCAGGGGCTGTTGCGAACACAGATGCGGTCGAGAATGGCCGTGCAGATATTGCTTTTGCACAAGCAGATGTTGTCTATCGAGCCTTTACAAACGGAACGGATCTAAATCCGGTCCCCCACACGAAACTCAGAGGCATGGCGGTCCTCTACAACCAGCCGTTGCACCTTATAGTTGGTTCGAGTGTTGACTTCCAGGGTGTGCGGGACCTCCGCGGAAAGCAAATCGGCGTCTCGAGTGTGGCGACTGCCACGCAGTTCACCGCCCGGCTCGTTCTATCTGCCTTTGGAATCTCTCGATTAAATCAGGTTGCTCCTGCAGAGATTCCCGGGCGATTAGCGAATGGCTCTCTTGACGCAGTATTCGACTTGGCTAGCACTGCCGTAATTAGAGGTGCACTTGCGATACCCGGAACGCGTCTGGTCTCTATCGAGGGAGCGGAGATAACAAGTCTGAGAGAAGAGTATCCGTTTCTGAGGCCGGCGATTATTCCTGCGGAAACATATGGACAGAGCCAAGATGTGCGAACGTTTGGAGTGGAGAGGATTATCGTTTGTCACGAGGATTTGCCAGAGGATATTGTTTACCGGATCTTGAGTGTCTTCTTTGACTCCATTCCCGAACTGGTCGTAGCTCTACCTGAGCTTCGAACGATCCACCTGGATCGTGCCGCAGGAACGCCGATACCGTTGCATCCTGGCGCAGCACGATTCTATCGAGAGCACCAACTGAGATGAACCTCAGAGCGGTGAAAAATGTCCTCGGCCGCTTTCGGCACTATTCGACCCGGCAGAAGCTATTTGACTTGAGCAGCCCGAATCTCACGATATCCTCTCTGATTGTGGCGTTGGTTTTGGGACTTACAGTCCTTTCGTTAGCTTGGCTTGCGAATCGGGCGACCCAACTATGGAGAGCAACCGCCACTCTGGTCGTTGAGCGGCGGGTCGATGAGACCGCTGCGCTACTAGTCACTGCCTTGGTCAGAGATATGCGCGGTGTGCAAGAAACGATTTTGATGCCGCTAGCGACAGAACATTTAGATTTGGATGCACCGTATGAGATTACTGATCGAGTGGCTCGCGCCTTTGCGCGATTTCCATATCCCGAATCTTTCTTTGTATGGAAGCCCAGTCCAGATGCCAGCGTGCTCTTCAATCGTGCCGACAGACCGCCGGAGTGGGCGAAAACAAACGGGACACCCGCCGCTTTTCCTGTAGCGCTTTTTCGAGATTCCCCCGAACCCGGTCAGCTGGCAGATTTGGCGGCCAATCACGTTTCGCCTGGCGAAGAGGTAGCAGTGTTCGAAACCACCATTGCCGGAATCCCGTACCAGGTCATCACTCGGGTTTTCTATCATGGAATCCAGAGATCAGAGATCTTCGCGATAGTCGGCTTCACCGTGAATCTAAACTGGGTCGAGGCCGAATACTTCTCGGAAATTACCGACCAAATCGAACGCATGGCCGGAACTACAAGCGCCGCTGGCGCGTACTCGTTATCCATCGTGGATCAGGAGGGCAAACTCGTAACACAAACTCAGAAGTCCAACGGCGATGGGCCCTTCACTGAGGTAGAATTTCCGCTCGCTTTTTTCGATTCTTTATCCACACCCGGCATCACACTTGGTAGCGATCCTGTACAACGGTGGATTGCGCGCGCTGCGGTGGCAGACGATCCTCTTCTCGCTGCCGCCACCACAGGCGCAAGCCGTACATTGGCATTAATTCTCTTCGCGATCCTGGCCTCGGCCGTCAGCTTGTTGCTCGCCATTCGTCTGTGGCGCGCGAACTTCGATCTAGTAGCGACCAAGGCGAATTTCGTGCAGATGATGGGCCACGAACTCAAGACGCCACTCACCAGCATTCGCTTAATCGGGGAGACCTTGTCGGCGGGGCGCTTCGTTTCAGAGCGATCGTCCATGGAGTATGGTGCGTTAGTTTCCAAAGAGGCGGCTCGCCTAAGTCGACTGATCGAAAACGTGCTCACAGTTGCAAGTATCGTTGATTCGAAGAGCGTTTATAAGATGACTAATGTCGATCTTGGCGAATTGGTGACCGAGACGCTGACAATGCTCCAGCCGCAAATTGATGAAGGGCACTTTGACCTGGGAGTTGAGGTTCCCGGATCCTTGCCGGAGGTGCGCTGTGATCGCGAAGCCATAGTTAGCGCCTTGGAAAATTTCATAGTCAATGCATTCAAATACTCAGACCATTACGGAAAGATCACGATACGCGTCGTTCACGATTCCAGGTACGCGCGCGTTTCAGTGAGAGACGAGGGTAGAGGCATTGCGCCAGAAGATCTTCCCTCTGTGTTCGACAAATTCTTTCGAGGAAAGAATGCAGGGTTCGTCGGCAGCGGATTGGGATTGGCCATTGCTGACAAGATCTTGAAAGACCACGGCGGTAGCATTTCCATCGAGAGCACACGTGGCGTTGGTACTACGGTAACGTTAAACCTACCCAGAGATTCGAGCTGAAAGTGTGGATCTGAACATACTGATTGTCGAAGACGACCCAGCGATAGCACGCCTGGTCAGAGACAATTTAGTCTATGATGGTTTTTCCGTCGAGTGTGTTGCAGATGGAAAGTCGGCATTGAAAGCGCTTCGTTCTTGTCCGCCCGACTTAGTTTTGCTGGACTTGATGTTGCCGGGTCTCAGCGGCTTCGAGATCTGTCGTATGATTGGTGAAGCGCCTGTACACATACCCCTGATCGTTGTGAGTGCACGCGAAAAGAACAGCGATAAAATTCGGGCCCTCGATCTGGGTGCGGATGATTACATCACCAAACCGTTTTCGCTTGAGGAACTGCTAGCGAGAGTGCATGCCTTGGTTCGTCGATCGTATGCAGCGCCAGATGAAATCGATCTAGATGACGTACACATTGACTTCGTCAGATTACATGCAATAAAGGGCAAGACAGCCCTTTCGTTGACTCCCCGTGAATTCGAAGTGCTGCGTTTCCTTTCAATTCACTCCAACATGGTGGTGAATCGTGAACGGCTGCTGCGGTCTGTGTGGGGTTATGATGAGGTGCCCACGACTCGAACTGTGGACCACTTCATGGCGCGCCTGCGATCCAAGATCGAGGTTGATCCTCATCAACCTCGATACCTCCACACTATATACGGGGAGGGTTATCGACTGAGTTTGCACGACCCCGGGGGCCCGAGGAAATTAGTCAGCTAGAGATGTAACCGAGTACATGCGCGTTAGGTCTGAAGCCGACGAGCTCTCGGTTGGCTTCGTTGTGCGCTACAAGATCCGCTTTACGCTGAAGAGGGACGCAAGGATGATTACTCGAACTGACATGAAACATACAGGATGCTTTTTACTTGGCATCGTTCTGTGGTTGTTTCTCTCCTGGACTGGAACAGCCGGGACGCTCACGTCCCAGGAAGGAACGGAGTTCTCTGTGATTGCGCAATCGCAAGAAGAACTGGATGCATTCAATGCGGTCGTTGCAGAAACAGATCCGACTAGCAAGCTGCTCCTGGCCGAGGGTTTCCTGTCCGAATATCCCGACAGCGAGCTGACACACCAGGTGCTCAGCATGCGATTGCAATCGCACGTCGATCTTGAGAATCACCGATTGGTGATCGAGGCGGCTGAGACCGCTCTCGCGGCGGAACGCGCCTTTCAGGATGCCAAGCGAGCCCAATTCCCCGGGCTGGAGGCAGTTCCCGGGTATGCCGCGTTCCGGCACGAATCGATGATTGCGGAAAGAGTGGCCTATCAGTCTCTGATGAATGCCCACCGGGCCCTCGGAGATTTCGCAAGCGCAGCCCAGAATGGCGAGTTCGCCCTGGAAGTTCTCGAGAGGGATTGGGAAGAGTTCAGTCCGACACTGTATCAGGTCGGTGCGGCGTATGACGAAGCGCTCCAAAACCACCGACAGAACCAGTTGTTCTACTTCCAGGTGATCATGGACGCCTACCAGAGGCTGGACAATGCGACAAAGGCGGTGGAGTATGGGCAACGGTCCTTGGCGATAGACCCAGAGAATCTTCTAACACTGATTACGGTGTCGAGTGTTATGGCCGAGCGGCCGCCGGCCGACGAGGATGAACGCGAAAGTCATTTTGCCCTTGCGGAACAATACGCTGAAAGTGCGCTCGACAGCCTACAGCGGTTTCTTGCGGGTCCTGGCGCTCAGACTGAATTGGCCGAGCGTGCGAGCTTGCTGTCCGCAGCACACTCGACACTCGGTCTGGTGTATTTGAGTCAGGATGAGCTCGCTGATGCTCAGGATGAGTATCGTCGGGCGCTGGAAGCCGTGCCGGACGATCCCGTGGCCTATTTCCGGCTGGGCGAGGCCTACGTCCAAGATGGCAAGCCTGAAGAGGCGATCGAGTCCCTAGCCCGATCGGTCTACCTCAAAGGAGTAACCGAGCAGTTGGCTCGTGATCTGCTGGAACGGGTCTACGAACTAGAGAACGAGTCGCAAGATGGCCTCGAAGAATTCATTCAGCGCGAAGGCCAGGAAATCGGCAGTAACGAGTAACCTGCGCAGCGCCCCCCATGTCGGTACTGAACGGATGGCACTTTCATACTCCTCGTGATCCGAATGACTCGGATCTGCCAAATGGACTCGACAGGTCCGTGGGATCCCTTATAACTCAACTCTGAAGAATCTAGCCTAACGGCCTCCCGGGCGGACAACCCTCGCGTCCGCTCTAAACAGGATCGCCAGAGCCGGAGAGCTCCACATACGCTTCACAAAGCCGACGGCTTCCACGGCCTGTTCCCTTTTCAGTCCAAGCGTTTCTTTCAGAGGAATGCGTTCTAGCGTACGCGTGCGACAAAGTATCACAATTGCTTTCTTGCGCGTGACCAAGTGGCGGAGATATAAGACTTGGAACCGGAAATTTAGTTTGCGAACAGAGGTAATGAGCTACGCAAATAGCGGAGTTCGTCTTTCGTTTGGGATGAAGGAGGCTTAAATGAATCTCTTGAGAAGGAAAGTGAGTACGCGAGTCGTAATAAGCGTGTTCCTGTTGTTGCCCTGCCTGTCGCTAGCCGCTCTGGCGCAGACCAGTGGGACTGGAGTGATACGGGGCTCGGTGTCAGATGAGTCCGGCGCGGTGATTCCCGGCACAAGTGTCTTTCTTTTGACTGCTGGAACAGTCGGTGAGGGTCAAGAGGTGCTCACCAACGAGAACGGAGTCTACCAGTTTGTCCAGCTCGTTCCGGGCAGTTACGGCGTGAGGGCGGAGTTGCCGGGATTCAGTACCGCAGTCCGCGATGGCGTCTCGGTCAACGCCGACGTCACCGTCCGAGTTGATCTGACGCTGCGGGTCGGTGTACTGACAGAGGTAGTGACGGTGACCGCAGAAGCACCGCTGGTGGACACGACGTCTGTGTTGCAGCAGACCGTTATGGACCGCGCGGTGCTCGACGTGTTGCCGTCGAGAAATGACCTGTGGAATATAGCCAAAGTGGTACCGGCCATCGTCTTGAACAAGGTGGATGTCGGTGGTGCGGACGCCTTTTCGCAGTCGAGAGGCAACGTACATGGCGCCTCGCAGGGTGCTGAAGGAGCGTTCACGATCGATGGCCTGGAGTTTGGTTCTGCCCTGAACGCCGGCGCCTCGCTGGCCATGTATATCCATCCGGCGGTTTTCGAACAAGTCAACTATCAGACCGGCAGGTCCGGCGCCGAGAGTCAACGGGGCGGTCTCGTGTACAACCTGGTAACCAAGACGGGGACAAACCAATTCCACGGCAGCCTCCAGTTTACCGGCAGCAATGAGAGTTTGCAGTCGAACAACATAACGCCGGCGCTTCGCCAAGACCTGATATCCGGCATTCCTGCCGAGATCCTTGACGCCAATCCGAACCTGGAACCGACGGCAAAAGTCTACGGCATGTTCGATACCGTTGCGAGTGTAACAGGACCGATCATTCGCGACCGGTTGTGGTTCAGCGGATCTGCGGCACTCTCCTCGCTGAATAAGGCCGAGCTGGGCAGCTACAATCCGGACGGCACACAGACCGTGGATGATAATCGAAAGTATGATTTTACGGGTAAGCTGTCGCTGCAGCTCAACCCAGACCAGCAGCTTCACTATTATCACCAGGAAAACCGGAAGCAGTCTTACAATTTCGGGTGTTTTGGACGGTTCTGCACGTATAACGCTACGCGGCGGCAGGCTCCCAACGGTAAGGCCTTTGACAGCTTGAGGTGGACCGCAGCTCATTCACCTGTAGTTGTGACCGAGGTCGCAGTCGGAGTGTTTCATGGCTTTAACGTTCGGCAGCCCCAGCCAGGAGTGGGGGGGCTGTTATCGGGCGCTATACCGAGGTACGACGAAGACACGGAACGGGCTACAGAGGCCCACCCCAGTTACAATAATGAGCCGAACCGGCGCTACACCGCAAACGCCAATATCAGCTACTATGCTGGGAATCACGATTTCAAATTCGGGTACCAGTACATGGGCACCTTTTACCAGGATAACGAATTTGGGATCTCGCACTTCCCATCGGGGCTGCTCGCTGTCTATCGCTCTGGTGTGCCGGATCACGTCGAAGTCTGGAACACCCCGGTGCAAAGTGTGGAGAAAGAACGCAACCATTCGTTCTTCGTGACGGACAAGTGGCAGCTAACCCCAGGGATAACGCTCAGTCTGGGTGTGCGGGTGCAGAAGACCAAGGGCTGGATCGAACCGACCGTCCAGCCGGTGACGCCGTTTGTTCCCGTAGAACAGTCTTTCGGCAAGATTGAGCCTCCGGACTTCCTGACCCTGAATCCACGGGTTGCGGTGATCTGGGATATTTTCGGCGATGGCAGGACTGCGCTTAAGCTGTCGGTGAATCGTTATGACCTCGGGTTGGGCAGGCCATATACCAATCGGGTGAATCCGGTCAGATTGACCAGCGATGAGCTCGACTGGGCCGATCTCAACGGCGATTTGGATCCCCAATTGAACGAAATTGACTTCGCCTCGGGGAGCGGCTTTTCCGCCGGTACGGCGAACCGGTACGACCCGGATATCAAGCGGCCCTGGTCGCTTGAGATTTCCTCTGAGCTGGAGCACGAGTTTCCCGGGGGGATCAGGGTAGCAATAGCCTACTTCCATCGGGAGAACCGCGGCAACATTGGTGTCAAGAATCTACTCGTTCCGCGGGAAGGCTACAGTCCCATAGATGCCACCATCAGCGGCGTAAACTTTACCCTCTGGAATCAGGATCCCGCAACGATAGGCCTGAGAGACAACTTCTGGTCCAACTACGACGAACTGGACGCCCAGTTCAATGGTTTCGATCTGACCGTGACCAAACGCTTCAGCAGCCGATGGAGTATGCTGGGCAGTCTGAGCCATGGAAATTCCCATGGCGACATCAATCTGGGGAACAACATGAGCTCCAGGTCCGACCTCAACAACCCCAATTTCAGGTTTCGGCGGGGCCCGATGGATCTGGATTCTCCATGGCAGTTCAAGATGTCGGGTCTCTATGAGTTCCCGTATGGCGTGAATGTCAGCGGAAGTTTTCAGGCGGTCACGGGATTGCCGGACAGGCAGACCGTCAGGGCGTCAAGAAGCACGTTCGGTCTCAACCAGAGTTCGGTGACTGTGGAAGCTGCTCCGCAGGGGGAAATACGGTTTCCCAACGTCTACATGCTCGATTTCAGCGTGCGGAAGGACCTCGAGATCTCCGAGAGCCTGACGGTTCAACACGTCTTGGACATCCTGAACGTTGGGAACATCAACACTGTCACAGATTGGTCCAACCGACTGGGATCCAATTTTCATCGGGTCGATGAAATCGTGATTGGCCGAATGATCAAATTTGGCCTGAACGTGAATTTTTGATCTGAGTTCGTTCTGTAGTATCGCCTGCGGGCGGCTGGCAAGGGCATCGGTTCCCCCTTGCCAGTCGCCCTTCGGCATTAATAAGGGATCGATGATTCCATGCTCTGGTTGGATGTTTTTGAAATAAAAGCTGATACCTCGTCGGGATTCACTTTTGGCCGGCGGCAGAGGGCAATTTCTTTGTAGGAGGAGAAGATGGTAAAGGGCAATGAACACACCGAAAGGAGATCGGTCGAGACGCCGGAACTGGAAGCTGGAAGACGTCCGATGATGTCACGGCAAGAGTTTCTGCAGGTCGGGGGAGGGGCCGTAGCGATCGGTCTGATGTCAGGCACCGGCTTGGCTCAAATCAACCGACTGCCTCCAGGCACTCCTGAGAGCACCGGGGTCAGGCTCAGAGCCATGTTGGCGCGGCCAGGCCAGCCCGTTTTCGTCGCGCATGCACATGATGCGCTGTCGGCACAGATGATGCAGGCCGCGGGCTATGAGGCGAGCTTTATCGGCACGAGCGGCGTCCAGAGCCGTTGGACCAACCTTCCAGACCGGGGCGTCACCTCACTTGAGGAACAAATGCGCCTTTGCAAGTACTTCACGGAAGCCGTCCCGACCTATCCATTGATCTTGGATGGGGACGCGGGAGGCGGCGGTCCGTTTATGGTGCGGCGCTTGATTCATGAGTGCATCAAGGTGGGTCTCGCAGGCATTCGGATCGATGATCAGTTGCTCGAAACGAAACGCACGACGGGAAACTCCGGCATTATGGTTGCGTCGCGAGAGGCGGCGGTAGAGCGCTACCAAGCCGCCACAGAGGCGCGCGACGAACTCGAGCCCAATTTCGTGATCCAGTCACAGATGTACACCCGAGAAGCTGAAAATGGCGGTTTAGAGGAGGCCCTCGCCCGCATCCCACTCTATGAAGCTGCGGGCGTCGACTGGGTGCATTTTACGCGAGCTCAGTCTCGCGAGGAGATGGAAAGAGGCCGTGCCGTCGCCACGAAATTCTTCGGTGGCATGAATGGTTCATGGGCACAAGGCTTCACCACGGTTGAGCAGTACGGTGAACTGGGTCTGAACTCTATTTGGGGCCAAGGCCCCGGTGGAGAGGTTGATGACGCAGTGGACCGGGCGTTGGCCGAATTCCAGAGCCGCGGTCCGGAGTTCGTGACGGCGAGTCTCGGTGCCACCACGAATGGTTGAAGAGCGGGAGAGATGGATTTTGCGAATTGGAAATTAGGAGGCGCGATGATTAGAGATAAATCGACGGAATCAACCGGTAAGGCCCAACAGACTCCCGCAATCACGCGGCGCCAGTTCCTGGTCGCTTCGCAGATGGCCACCGCGATCGGTCTCGCCGGTTGCCAACCCGGCGAGTCCCAATCAGTTCAATCAACAATCGGCCAGACGGGTACAGAAGGCGGCCTGCATGGAGTCTACCCTGGACAAACACCTCAGACCGCCCGTGTAAGCCAGGGACAGAAGCTCCGGGACCTTCTGTCCCGAGAGGGCGTGGTACTCCCCGTACTCGGAGTACCGGACGCGATAGGTGCCACGAAGATGGAGGCTGCGGGTTGCGAGTGTGCGTTCATCGGCACTGGGCTGGTGTTCAGGCGCTTTGCCGCCCTCCCAGACGAAGGCCTGGTAACGGCGACCGAGGCCCTCTGGATGGCAAAGTACATGGCGGAGTCCGTGTTCTTCCCACTCATTCTTGATGGCGATACAGGACATGGTGGCCCGCCAGCCGTGCGACGTTTCGTGCAGGATTGCATCAAGATCGGCCTGGCCGGTGTGCGCATCGATGACCAGGCGATTGAAGCGAAGCGCTCAACGGGAAGTAGCGGCATTGTGGTTGTTTCTCGAGAGGATGCAGTCGAACGCTACAGTGCAGCCGTCGAGGCCAGGAACGAGCTGGATCCAAGTTTTGTGATCCAGGCGCAATGTTACGCCCGTGAAGCGACTAACGGCGGCATGAATGAGTTGCTGACCCGGATTCCGTTGTATGAAAACGAAACTGGCGTCGACTGGGTTCAGTTCACCAGACCGCAATCGGTTGACGAAATCAGACGCGCACGCGACGCGGCTCAGGGGACCTTTTCTGCGATGCGTGGCGACCTACCGCAGCAGCTCAGCATTGCGGAACATGCTGACCTGGGCCTTAACGCAGCCTGGCTGACGGGTTGGCCTGGCGTAGTCCAGACCCGGGCCCTGGGAGAAGTTACCGATCGCTTCAAAGCCGAAGGCGGCATCTCGTACGCTCTCAGAAGGATGAACACCTAATCGTCGGAGGTCCTGTTTCTTTAGTTATCTCGGCACTTGGAAGGACACATGATTCGTTCGCTGCTTTGTGGGTCGTTTACCGTAGCACTGATGAGTGCGCCGACCTCCGGTGCGGCGGCAGATGAAATCGCCGACGCCGCGATGAATCGCGACGTGGAAGCCATACGCGGCCTGTTGGCCGAGGATGTGGATGTGAACGCCCCGGGCCACTATGGCACGCCTGCGTTGCACTGGATCGTGCGCTACGATGACGTCGAAACGGCCGCGCGCGGGTTGACATAACGCCTATACGGCGACCCTGTCCCTGCTGCCATAGTCGACAGACCTCGCTTATACGCTATAAGGAAGGGCGCCCCTTCGTAGGCTGTTGTCGAGAGGAGATCATCCTCACGACAACAATCGATCGGCTTTCGTTCGCATCCGCCGCTTCGGTTTCTTCTTGATCTCCGTTTCCATCGTTCCTCACTTTCGGCCCTCTCGGCCTGCAGCAAGGATGACGGCTTCGGATCAACTCGGGCAGATTCCGATCGTCCTCGACGACCAGTATGCGTCTGGCCTTCGATCTCGATATCGGCCATGATGAGGCCGCCCACGGAGTCGAAGTCCCAACTATCGGTGGGGACCGTCTGGTAATACCACTTCAACTCGCCGGTGTCCGCATCCACGGCCACGATCGAGCAGGTGTAGAGGTTGTCCCAGTGGCCCCACTCCGATTTGGGGATGCCGCGCAGTTCCTGCGGCCACGGCTCGGCGTTACCCGTGCCGGCAATCACCAGGTTCGTATCGGGGTCGTACACCAGGCCATCCCACACCGGGCCACCGCCGCCGTACTTCGCCCAGTCCCCTGTCCAGGTCTTAGCCGCATCCTCCTGGGCCTGGTCCTCGAAGGGCTCGCCCGGCGCCGGAGGAACCGTATGGAACTTCCACGCGAGCAACCCGTCGTCGATGTCATAGGCTGCGAAGAAGCCGCGAATGAAGTACTCGCCGCCCGTCACACCGATCACCACCTTGTCGCCCGCGATGCGCGGCGCGATGGTTAACGAGTAGTACTCATTGATGTCCGCTACCGTGGTCTGCCACAACTCCTCGCCGCTCGTGGCATCGAGCGCGATCAGCCGGTCGTCGTTGGCAGCCAGGAAGATCTTGCCGTCCGAGATCGCGAGTCCTTTGTTGTGTGTGCCGCAACACATATGGCTCCGCGTGACCGGATCGATCTGGGCATCGTACATCCACTTCTGTTCGCCGGTGCGCGCGTCGAGGGCGTACACGATGCTGTTGTCCATTGGTTGGTAGATCGTGTCGTTCCGCACCAGAGGCGTGCCTTCGGTGCCACCGCGGCCTCCCTCCGGGGCGACGAGTGGCGCCGACCAGGCCAGGCCCAGATCGCCGACGTTCGATTCATCGATCTCGGTCAACTGACTGTAGCGCTGTTCGGTTTGCGTGAGACCGTAAGTGAGCCAGGTGCCGGGCAGAGCGTCCTGGTCGGTCCCGGCAGTTTCGAGAACGTCAGCATCCACAGTGCGCGGCTGCTGCGCGGTGACGGTAAGAATCAGAGTGAACGTGGCGATAACGCCAACGGCCAAAAAGACGTGAGTATTGATTCTGCTCAAGACATCTCTGATCAGCGACAATTAAAATTCCCGTCGTATTGCCTCAAATAGAAATGTTACCGAAATCCGGGTCGTTGCCTCATTGAGAATGTTACCGAACGATCACTCAATTGGAAGGGGTCTTTCCGCCGTCAAGGCTGTGGGAAAGTGGTAAACCCGAAGGGTTTTCCACGGTCGCGAAGTGACCATCTTTTCCACAGCCCTCCTCGCCAGGAGATTTTGGACCTTGTGGAATCGAACCGAATCGATCCTGTTCGACCTACTCGGCATTGAAAGTTACTAAAATACCGCGCCTCCATTCGCGTACCCGACGCTGCATCGTCCGTAACTGGCCATCGGAATAGCGTGCAGGATACTGCCCTTGTAGCTGGATAAACAACGACTTTGCCGTCCGCCCGGGTTCAGATGAGTTATTGTCAAGAGTGGTGTTTAGGCGATTGAATCAAGCGGCGACCTGATCGACGTCTGTTGCCTCAATTCCATCGCTGAATTTCACTCCAGTAATCACCTTCGCCAGATCATCGAATCCTCGTAATCGTCGCCAGTTCTTCTGAGCGCATTGGCCCAGCTTGAACATCATGTGTAGCATCCCATCCCGTGTCAGGCAGCCCCTGGATCGCTTTGTGCGGTGTCGAATGGTGGCAAAGGTCGACTCAATGGGATTGGTCGTTCGAATGCTCTGCCAGTGCTTGGCCGGGAACTGGTAAAAGGCCAGCAGTTCGTCTCTGTCTTTCTGGAGGCAGAGAGTGGCTTTTGGATATTTCGGCTCATAGATTTCAGTGAACAGTTCGAATGCCTTCTCGGCCTCTGCCTTGGTCTCGGCCTGCCAGATCGCGTGCAAGGCCTGCTTCGCCTTCGCCTGCGCGGACTTGGGCAGGCAGTTGAGCACATTCATGGTCTTGTGCATCCAACACCGTTGTTGGCGTGTTTCGGAATAGATTTCCTCTAGTGCCGCCCAGAACCCCATCGCACCGTCACCGATCGCCAACTCCGGGATATTCATCCCACGGGACTTCAGCTTCAACAAGACCTCGCGCCAGCTCTGTGTCGATTCTCGGACACCGTCTTCGATCGCCAGAAAGCGCTTCTCGCCGCGTTCATTCACGCCGATCACTACCAGGGAGCACAACTTGGTCTGTTCGGACCGCAGCCCGCTGTAGATGCCGTCCGCCCATACATAAACCCAGTGGTCTGTATCCAGACGTTCCTCGCAACTCCGACGGTATTCCTCGGCCCAGACTTGCTTCAGGCGCGATACCGTGCTCGCCGACAGTCCCTGCGCTTGGGGACCGACAAGAACTTTTAGGGCTTCACCCATTTCGCCGCTCGAGACGCCTTTCAAATACAACCACGACACCGCCGCTTCCATCGACTTCGTCTTCCGAATGTAGGGTGGTACCAACGCCGATCGGAACGTCACCGCTTCGCCAGTTTTGGCACGGACCCTCGGAATTTGCACCGTTACCGGCCCCAGACCGGTCTGCAGCTCGCGTTCGGGTAGATAACCGTTGCGCACCACCCCGGCATGGCCCGTCTCCGTTCTCCGATCCCTGTGCTGGGATAATAATTCCGACAATTCGGCTTCCACAGCCCGTTGGATCAGTTGCTGTGCCCCAGCTCGTAGTAGCTCTGTTACCGGATCTTCAATCGTTTCTCGGCCTTCCGGTCCTATCACGGTACTCTTGCTCACAGTGGCGTATCTCCTATGGTTGTTTTGGTGTTTTGTCACAACAAATCAACCAGATACGCCGCTTTTTTTCAATCCCTCAAACACCACTTTCGGTTATAACTCGGTTCAGATTCAAGCCATGACTGAGCTTCCTTCCAGACACCGTCGAACGGATCTGTTCGAGTACGCCAGGTATGAGGCGTGCCGGACTTTTTGGTTCGGCGATACCGGCGTTTTAGTCGTTGCTCCAAGACTGGAAGTTGGAGTTCAGCCAGCAGCAGACTGTCCTCTGACGGCACTGGACCGTGCGAATTGGAGTGACCCGAGACAGGTGCCGCACGCAGGACATCGACCGGCACTTGGTTCGGTCTGAGTTCATTGGCGTGGCGCCAGAATGCGTCTTGGAGTTTTTCCAGTTGGCGTAACAGGTCGACCGGATCCAACTGTTGGTAGAGCACTTTCATGTGCTCCCGCATGTTCTTGTCGAGCGTTTTCGACTTCGACAACCGCTGATACGGGGTCTGCGCAATGTCGTATTGTTTCTTCACTTTGGAGCCGTGGCGACTCTTCCTGGTCAGTTTCATCGAAGGTTGGAAGAAATTGACGAAGAGCCGGACCACCCGGTAGAGTTCCGCCAGTTGTCGGTATGCGAGCGATCCCTCGTACCGGTCGTAGCCGACCAACTGTCGGACAATCGAACCGTTCTTTTGCTCCACAAAACATTGATCGTTCTTCCGACGCGGTCGGCCCCGCGTAAATTGGATCGACTCCTTCTCGCAGTAAGCGAGCAGACCGTAGTTGATGAATTCAGAACCGTTGTCGGTGTCCAGACCGAGAAGCGGAAAGGGAAGCAACTGCCGCACGGTTTGCAACGCCTGTATCACGTCGGCCTCAGTCCGGTGCAACAACGCCTGACATTCGGTCCATCCCGTGGACACGTCCGTTAACACCAACGTGTGGAGAAACGGACCGTCGACATGCACTCCGCAGTGTGCGACCAGATCGGCTTCCATGAATCCCGGCTTGTTATCTTTCCAGTCGGCGAAGGTTCGGACAGGAATGCGGTGTTTGAGTAACTGTCCCGCCTTTGTGGTGCTCTTGCCTTGCGGCCGATTCGCCACTCGAAACTGGCGAAGAACACGGTCTGCTGTGGCCGCACTCATCTGGTACAACTGTTGTCGGGTCTGCTCGGATAACGATAAGTGTCCGTGACGTTCAAGGATGGGCAACAGCTCGGGAAGAAACGGCACGAACCGCTTGCCGCAGATATAGTTCACGGTGCGCCAGGCGGTGATCAGAGCATCCCGGACCACCGGGCCGTACCATGGGCGTGCGGGGGCGCCGTTCCCGGGCTGGTGCTGTGCCACGGAGAATCTGGTTCAAGAGTCGAGTCGCGTGTTTTCGATGGAACCCGGTCGATGCGAGAAACTCATCCAGGATCCGCTTCTTTTTCGGTCGTGCCGCATTCTTGTAACGGACGGCCGTCCGCAACGCCAATTCTCGTCTTGCTGACAAACTCATGTATGCCCTCACGTCCCACCTCCCTAAATCCCTTGGAGTTGGGTAACATTTCTAGTGAGGCAACGGCCCCCCGCAAAGTAACTTTTTCAATGAGTCAATGCGACGGGAATAATAGTTGACGCTGATCAGCTGCGGTGTCAAGCTCAGGACTCGAAGGGCGTGGACTCGGGGCTGTTTGACCGCATCCCAAGAGAAGCGACGACAGCACGGCGGCCGAAACCGGGAACCGTTTGCCGCACAGGCTGTCTGCTGCGTGCATAATCTTTTCTCCCTGGTGATTTCGGCTGGCTGTCGGCCGCGTTTCCGGATCCGGCAGGAGCAGCCTGGGTTGAGGTCGCGTCCCATGCTCATCCTACCGGAAGTCTTGGCGACGCAATCGGCTCCAAACTGGATTTTCACGGGCGCTGCCTCGAGGGCCTCCGCACCTCCCTTACCGAGGGACGTAACGATTCCGTAGTGGCCGAGACGTTTTCCGATCATCGATCACACCGTTCCACGGTATGGGTGAGGATTGCGTCTCGTCTGGAACCGACCGCATTCTGCGGTTCCCCCAGGAGACCCATTGCACCTTGTTCCGATGGCAGAAACGACTTCATAGTGCGAAAGATTTGAAACCGGGTTGAATCACCCGTACATATGACTACAGTCGGGGGTTAACAGCAATCAGAACGTCCAACTCCTGGTAAACCGCCTACACGGAATAGTCAAAAGGCCTTTATTCATGGGGTTTTCCTGCGATCACACGGCTTGGGATTTCAACGAATGGGAAAAGCCCCTCCAAAACCCCGATGGCCAATGTGGTCGAAGCTGGTGGGACGGCCACGCAATCCGTCAAGAGTTGGTATCCTGAACGCGAATTGCGTCATTGCTTCAGGGTTGGTGACACTGGTGTATGACGAGCAGTGAGACGCCAACCGCTTCCGATGGCAACCGTCAGTGGGATATCGCTACGTCCGTCGAAAGGAGTTGGTAATGAAGAAAATCGCATGGTTGTTATTGTGTCTGGCCACGATGGTCGCTGTTCCCTCGATGGTTTTGGCGCAGGGAGCGGAATACCCCATCATCGTGATCCCGACGGGCGAGGGTCCGTACACGTTTCCGGAGGGCTACCAGACGCCCTGGGACGAGATTCAGATCATGGTGACAGAAAAGATGTCGCCGAATCTCTTTGTTCTGCACGGTTCAAAAGGCCTTGATCGGGCACACCCCGACGCGTCCGGCGGCAGGGTCATGGTGCTCTTCGGACCGGATGGCGTTCTGATGGTGGATACCCAGAACAGACAGGTGGCCGAAAAGACACTGGCGACGATCCGGTCATTCACCGACGCCCCCATCAAGGTCTTGGTCAACTCGCATATTCATGGCGACCACACCGGCGCCAACGCGTTCTTCGCCAAGCAGGGGGCGTTGATCTTTGCGCAGGAAAATCTACGCCTTGACATGATCAATCCGCGGCGTCCCAACGGACAGCCGGCCCCGGCGCTCGATATGGCCGCCATTCCGCTGGTGACCTATCGCTATGACCCTGCCGTGCCGGGCGAGCCCGCTGTTACCTTGGACATGAACGGCGAAACGGTGGATTTCATCCCGATGATGCCGTCCCACACCGCTGGCGACACCGTCGTACGCTTCCGCGAGGCCAATGTGATCTATATCGAGGATTTCTACCGCAACTTCGGCTACCCCTTCGCCGCTCAGACCCGTGGCGGCTCGATCAGGGGCATGATCGAGGCGGTGGATCTCTTCCAGAAGATCGCCGGACCGGACACGTGGCTTATCCCCGGCCATGGCACGCTGATCCATAGGGAGGATCTCCTGCCGTATCGCGCCATGTTGGTTGACATCCTGGCACAAGTTACCTCGTTGCGCGAACAAGGAAAATCGCTGGAGGAAGTTCTGGCCGCAGACCTGACCGCGCCGTATGACACGACGACCCAGGGCGACACGCAGCAGAGTAAGGATCGCTTCATCACCGAGATGTATGACGAGGCGATGGACTTTCCGCCTATCGTGGACGGAAGGCGGACAATGCCGACGCATCCCTAGGGCCGATCAACTCGGGCACGGCATCGGCGTCAACATCGATACGTATACGGCGGCAGGATTGGACCAGAGACTTCAGGCTGTTCGATCGCTTGAATCCAGCATTTCCATGCAACCTGCTGCCAAAGCAAGCCCATCCTAGAACCTGGCAGTCCCAAATCCACCTTTCCGGTATCACGACATGATCGGCATAGGGGCGGCGGTCACCCGCCGACGCCTGCCACACCACCGTGCATACGGGTCCGTACACGGCGGTTCGAGTCGGTTGCGCTAACACTCGTCGAACAAACTGGGAAGCCCAAGAGAACGGAAGTACGCGTTAGGAAGCGCGATGTTAAGAGCCTGGGACCGCGCAAGGCGCCACAGTCCGTGCCCACTACTGGCCGTGTTGCGGGCCAGTCGCGGGTGGACTCCAAGGGCCAGCAGGGCCGCTCGGCGACGGCGGCGTGTCTTCCACTGCCGCCACAGCGCGGCCCGAAGCCGCATGCGCACCCAGCGAGTCAGACCGATCAACACCGGAGGCGTTTCGCAGAAGCCAAAATAATTGCGCCAACCCCGCATGTACGGGGCCAGTTCCGCAATCGTCGACTCCATGCTGACGCTTTTGGCCCTTCGCGTGATCTCCCGGATTCGTCGCTTGAACCGGGCTTTCGATTCCGGCGCAATGACGCGCCGAACTTGTCTGTGGCGAATTACTAGTTTCCCTTAAATTTCAATGATTTACACGACGGGCCGGGAACCGAGCCTTGGCTGCCCATTGTCTTCGATTCCACGCGGCTGGCCTGGATATGGCGAATCGCAGACCGGCTTTTCGCGTCGTTGAAAAGCCCGATGTAGATAGAATCGTAGCTGTTGGAATCCTCACGCTTCCAAACGTTCCCACGCGAAACCCCGCAAAACCAACAACACCTTTGATTTCAATATGATCGCAAGCCGCCTGTTTTGAATAAGATGCGAAAAAAACTGGAATCTGCTTTGGGAGCAGGAGGTCCCCAGTTCGAATCTGGGCGCCCCGACTTTTATAATCAAATAGATAGGCTCTGTTTTCCGTCAAAGGGACAGGGCCTTTTCGTATTTGTAGGGGGGCTTTGTAGGGGGTAGCTGCCGCGATTGAAACTTCCAGTCTACAGGTCACAGATGCCCGGCCTTGCTCTGGCTCCCCTGTGTTCCGAATTGTGATGTGCTCCAAACGATAGTTGATCCAGATAGACAGGGTGCTTCCTCGACGAAGTCTTTGTGACGATCGATGGCCAGCGGCCAAGCGTTTGGCGGGCCGTGAATGAGGACGTGGAGGTGATCGAGATCGTCGTTCAGTCTCGTCGCAACCGCCATGCCGCAGTGCTCTTACTCCGCAAGTTCCTGAAGGGCCAATGAAGGCCACCTCTTCGGCTCGTCGTCGATTGGGTGACGAGTTACGGTGCGACGCTCCGGACGATCATGCCGTCGGTGAATCATCACACCGAACGATATGCCAACAGCCGAACTGAAATTTCACACCAATTGACGCGAAACCAAGAACGACAGATTCGCCGGTTTAAATCAGCAAGCCAGGCGCAACTCTTCCACATGTTGAGGGGGTGAACCGCCCCGGGTTTCCCGGAGACCGTTTTAGTCACGGCAAATTTGTTCTCAGATGGAGCATGATGTGGGGGATGAATTTCGAGTCATTCTCAAGTAGTCGAAGACGCGACGGGTATTGAACGAGAGTTGGCGCATGGATTGGGCGATCGATTGAGCGGGTTTTTGAAAGGATTTGAGAATACCGACGGCAAAGCGTCGGAGGCGGGTGATGTTTTCCGGGCCGAAGCCGGTTCGGATTCGACTGCGGTCCTCATCGTAATTCCAGTCGATGATGTAATGGACGCTTTCGATACTCCAATGACCGCGATTGATGGCCAGCAAGCGTTCGGGGGAGGTTTCGCCGGGTGAGCGGCTCGTGATGCCCAGCGCGGTTTCACAGGTGAGGGCGCCGGATTTTTTGTCGATGGATTCGCGCTCGATCCGAAAGACCTGCCCCAGGTGGGGAAAGTCGAGGTAGTGGTTGAGTGCGGCGCTGCACCAAATGCGCCGGGTTTCGATGCGGCCATGATCGGGCGGCGTGACCTCGACAAAGTCGGGTTGTCCGCGGGTTTGGAACTGCAATGCGATATCGCGTTCCAACGTCGGTTGGTTGCCTTTGACCGTGAAATGATAGTGCGCTCCCCGCTCAACCGAATAACGCGCGATCGCGCGTTGGGTCAGCAGGGCGTCGCCGGTGATGTCCTTGCCGGCGATGTCGCAGGTTTCAAGCAAGGGAACGGCCATGCCGATTTCGTTCGTGCGCTTGTGCTCCTCGCCGCCGGCTACAGGGAGGGCGCCCACTTTTTTTGGGTGTAGCAGCGTTTCGACCGATGCCCGACCACGCTCATGATGTGGGTCTGACGCCCGTCCGAGTCGAGGGCGTTCTTCATCGTCTTGCCATCCATGGCCAGCGCATCGTCCGGGGCGCCCCAGGCCCGATTCCACGCATTGAGCGCCCGGTCCAGCGCCCCCGGTTCAATCCATATCGGGCAATCCCGAATCACAAACTCGCTGGGAACCACATAGCGGCCGTTCTCGGGCCGACAGCCAAAACGTTCGCGGGCTTTCTGCCCCAGGGCATCGGCCCAATCCGAGATGGCTTTATAGCCGTGCATGCCGCACAGCGTCGCGCCCGCCGCGATGCCCCGCACGACCGACAAGGGATGGCGCCGTCCCTGAGAGCGGCGCGGATCGGGAATGGTCCTGAAACACTCGGGGAGTTGTCGCATCTGTGCGGCATTGAGCATGATCTTGGGGGCTCCTGTGAGTTGAAGATGTTCCCGGCCAGGGTGGGTCAGTTGCCCGCGCGCATCACGGCGCAGGGGACGCACAAAGACAAGCTTCGGGGCATCGGCTTCGGCGCTGTAGCCGTCCCGGGTGCGCCGGTATCCCCGCGTCCGTCCCAGTTCCAACCAGTTCGACGCGCGATACACGCCGCCATGGAAGCGCCGGGGATCCACCAACGTTTCCAGCAGCAGCAACCCATGACCGAACCGTTCGCGCCAATCCGACCCGGCCCGCCGCTCCATCCGTGACAATGCCCGCGAACCCACATTCGGCCGATTCCAGCCCGGCAGGATCAAAAAACGGCTGTTGTTGGCGATCAGTTTCAGCCGCCCATACTGCGAGCGGAAGTCCCAGCCAATCCATCGATCCCGAACCCCGCACTTCAGCGCCGCCGCCGACAGACTCAGTTGCGCCACCCACTGCCCGCGCCATGTGGCCACGTACCAGACCGTCTCCCCGATCTTCGAAAGTCGGCCAAGATAATGATGACGCGTCATCTGCTCTCGATACTGCGCTTCCTCGCTTCGCTCCACTGGCCGTACCCCGATCTCCGACAGTTCTGGGCTGGTTAATTCCGTCCACTCCATTCAGCGTGTTATACAGGAATCTCCTCGCTATGTCCAGCTTGCCAGGTTAAACCACTGAATCCCAAAAAGTTCACTGGAAGGACAAATTCACCCTGCGTGAAAGAGAATGTCAGGGCGTATCGACTCATCGAAAACGTTACCGAGCCGGCAGTTTTAATCGTCGTTGATCATTCAACATAACTGGCGCAAGCGAACAGGGTACGGACGGGAATCAGAGGAGGCGACTTGAGAGAGGGAGACATCCTCTATTTCGCGCCAGAAATTCGGTTGAGAGAGGTCGATCTGAACGGCTCAGGGCTGTCCAATCAATACCGTGCGCCGAGCCGGTGGCGTCCACGGTCCAGGGTACGGAAGGGCGGGGCAGTCTTGGTCCTGTCCCTAGTCGAGACGGCGGACTTGCAACGCTTCGAAGAGTTCGAAGTCGCGATCATTCGTAAGAACGGTATCGATGCCGTGTTCCCTGCACAGCGCGACGATCTGTGAATCGACCATCAGGTTTCCGTGTGCATCGGCCTCGAACGCGGCCGCGAGAAGCCGGTCAAGAAACTCGGCCCCGGGTTGGAGGATCTCGCAGTTCGGAGCGGCCGTAATCCCCTTGATGAACGTGGCCGCCTGGGCCAATGTTGACGGCGGGTTGAACACGCGCCTGTCGGTCACCACGCGCATGAACTCGGTTACGCAGAAGACCGGGAGCGCCCACCGTTCCATACCTTCGGCTAAGGCGACGATCTGCGCCGTAGCGCTGTCATGAAACTCTGTTTCGCCCCGATGCGCGTAAATCAGAATGTTGGTATCGACGGCGATCATGCGCGGTCGATTACGTCATAAAGCGCGTCCCGGTCGGAGACGTCGATTTCGGGAGGCCTGTCCCCGGTCACGGTCTCCAGCCGCAACCGGAACGGCTGCCCGGCTTCGCGCGATGGCGCCAACCGGGCACGGAGCGCGTCCTCGACGAATCGGGTAAGCGTGATTCCGTCCCGTGCGGCCCGACCCTTGGCCTGGCGCAGGACCTGATCGTTCAGATTGAGGGTGGTCTTCATTGCAAGTCCGCCATCGTGTTTGCGTATGGCTGAACCATATCACGCGGGAACAGGCAGGGAAAGCGGTCGACGGGCTGCCCTCAGGACTATTTCACGCCACGCCGACTGATCGGCATCAGGATGGAAAGCAGGCGGGTTGAGCCTGGGAGTGGGGCGTGAAAGGGATGCGTCAGGACGGGGGGGCGTGGGATCGGCGGCGGCGTTGTCCGGATGCGGGGGACAGGAGACCGACACCCGCCCAGTCTCGGGCATCGGCCAAGATCCGGTTCAGCGTTTCGTTCGACAGCGGACAATCGTCCGTTGCCGAAAGACCCGCGTGTACGCACGGCCCCTGCGCCCTATGGGTTACGGCGGCATCGGGCCATCTGCCACGTTCCCCCTCCCCGATCGATGTGGGGGCATCGACTTCGTCGTGGTGCCTCGCATACGGCCCAATGGCGCTCGTAACGCGATCCCTGCTGGGTTCTACCAGGGGCTGTTAACCCCGACCCCTGACTTTGTTCGTCGGTCACCGGCGCCGAACCTAATCGTAGTAGTCGGGAGCCTTGTTGAGTTGGCGGTGAGCTTCCAGGTCGTGGCCGATCCAGAGACTGGCGTCCATGCGCTCGAGCAACATCTCGACCGCCTCTCGCGAAGCACCGGTTATTCCGGCGTCTTCCTCGGCCACCGGCATGCGGTTCGGGGTGCGCTCCTCGGGATAGTGATACAGGTCGCCGGACAGGACGACGCCGCCGGTCTGGGCCAGATTCACGTAAAGCACCTGATGGCCCGGGGTATGCCCGGGCGCGGCCTTCAGGATGACCGGGCCGTCCCCGAACACGTCGAACTCGTCTTGGGTGATGAGAGTCGTCTGGCTGGTCTCAAGCCTGTCGTAGGTCGCCGGTCGAGCGCTGCCGCCCGGCGCGTCCATAAACATGACCTCGCGCTCTTCGGGGCGGACAAGCCACGTCGATGACGCGAAGGCGTTCGCATTGGCCGTGTGGTCCCAATGGAAATGAGATATTGCGAGATGCGTGACGTCGCTCGCCGCGTAACCGATCTCGGCGAGTTGATCGACCAAGGGCGGACCCAGCGTCACGTGCCGCTCCTGCATGTCCGAGCGAATAATCGTCTGCTCGACGCCAGTGCCTTCGGGAATCCGTTCTTCATCGCTGATCCCGAGAGTGTCCTAGAGAAGGACACCGTCGGGATGAACGACCAGATATGATTTCGATAACGTAAAAGCGACCCAATACCGGCGCTCCTTCAAAAAACCGCGGTTTCTAATGCGCGCCTACATATCCCGACCATCCCTGGAGAGTTATTTTGAAAAGTTTCAGACTAGCTTCTACTCCGCTCTCCGGGATGCGGTGTTCAAGGGTCTGGGGGGCGCGTAATGATGTGCTGTATAAAGGAACCTGGCTGCATTGTCCCTCCTTAGATGGAGAAGGAGACATGCGTTCTGCCGTTAATCTGACGGGCAGGACGCATGCGAAAGCAATCGAAGAACTGCACCACCGCCTTGCTATGAGTCGGGATTATTGTTCAGAATATTTGAAATATAGGAGCGATTGAAGATGTCTGGCACATCGAAGATCGAATGGACTGACGCGACATGGAACCCCGTGAGGGGATGCACAAAGATAAGTCCCGGTTGCAAGCACTGTTATGCGGAGACGTTTGCTGAACGCTTTCGCGGTGTTCCGGGTCACCCGTACGAACAGGGCTTTGATCTCAAGCTGATCCCCGAAAAGCTCTTTGAACCCCTCAGATGGACGTCTCCGAAAACCGTATTCGTGAATTCGATGAGCGATCTTTTTCAGGATGGTGTGCCAGATGAATACATCGAATCAGTCATTGATGTTATGAAACTGGCGAAATGGCATACCTACCAGGTTCTAACGAAAAGATCCGTACGAATGCGTGATTTCTTAAACGGTCCAAGATTTGATCGGACAGGAACGGATCATATCTGGTGGGGGGTTAGTGTTGAAGATCGAGTTCATGGAGTGCCCCGCATTGAACATCTCCGGGCCACAGACGCCCGAATCCGGTTCCTTTCAATCGAACCTCTTTTGATGGATGTCGGGCGACTCAATCTGGATGGTATTGGATGGGTCATTGTTGGAGGTGAGAGCGGCCCTGGGGCGCGCCGGATGAGCCAGGAATGGGTTGAATCAATCAGATGTCAATGTGAGGATGCTGGTGTTCCCTTCTTTTTCAAACAGTGGGGTGGATTTCAGAAGTCGAAGAAAGGTCGTTCCCTTAACGGCCGGACATACGATCAACTGCCGGCTAGGCTTATCGTTCCGATTCCCGACCGGAACGAACGCAGGAGGCTCCTCGGAAGCAGGAGTTCAGCGATTAGGTTCGACTGGCAAGAAGAGCCTGCTTAACGAACGCACGGTGATTGGAGATGCTGGAAAATCGTGGGAACCCATGAAACTGATGAGCGATACCTTTTCGAACTACCGTCTGACTGGAAGGCGCAGCCTCGGGAGCAGCCAACCCGTCGTCTTAAGTATCCCGTCTGGACGGAAAGCAAGGCGAAGCTGATCGAACGCTACCTGTATTACTTCGTTCTTATTACAAAGCACGGAACCTATATCGACGGCTTTGCTGGCCCGCAGAATAAGGAGTCACCTTCTATGTGGGCCGCGAAAATGGTATTGGAAAGCAGGCCCCGTTGGTTCCGCCATTTTCACTTCTTCGAGATCGATCCCACCAGCCACAAAGCTCTCATTGATCTAAAAGACAGCCAGCCGGGAAGGGACAAGACTCGACGTGAGCCCAAGAGGGACGTAAATATTTACTTGGGTGACTTCAACAACCGTATCGCCGAGATTCTCGATCCCGACCAAATTCCAGCGAAAGAAGCAGCTTTTTGTCTGTTGGATCAACGGACCTTCGAATGTCAGTGGGCGACGGTGGCATCAATTGCAAGCTACAAGTCCTCCGGACACAAGATCGAACTTTTCTATTTTCTGCCAAATTCCTGGTTGAACAGAGCGATATCTGGCCTGAAGAACCGCGATTCCGTACTCCTGGAATGGTGGGGACGAGAGGACTGGGAAGAGCAGATTGTGAATAAGCAAGGCCGAATCCGTTCAGAGGCATTCGTAGATCGTTTCAGAGAAGAACTCGGCTAGATATCAGTCAAGGCCTGGCCAATTTATCAACGACAGAGTGGGGGCGGCGTGATGTATTACATGATTCACGCGACGGACCATCCCGAAGCTCCTGCCCTTATGAACAGGGCCTACCACAAAGCTGTAACGCCGATCGAGCCCGCTGAACAGATGGCCTTGTTCTTGGAAAGACTTGGACTATCTGACTAGACCCGCCGTCAGGACCTGTCATGATCGTGGACATCTGCCTGCAGAAAGCATGACGCACACCGACTGGCTCTAGCACCACGGAACATGGCGCGCTCGAACCGTGGTTGCGAACCGCCAATTCAGGGTGTAGCCGATGTTGCCAGGGGACGGCCCATTCAGTTATCGGGAGATGTCCTTGGAACATTTGACTTCTGACGTACTGAACAAAATGAGGAGCCGTTAGCACAAGTGACCACTGAGGCCTGCGGCCCGCTTCATCAATGCCAAATAGCGTACAGACTCTTACGCAAAATAATTTACTGAGTGATGTTGTCGGGGTCAGCGATCATGGCAAAAAATGGATCAATAAATGGCTTTTAGCCCGGACCAAATCGTAAGACTTCCTGAATTGGCGGAGCACCTCGGCTTGGCCTCGCAGAAATTCAGGGTTGATCGCATCCTGAAGGGTGGCATGGGCGAGTGCATCCGCGTCGTCCAGGGTGAAGCTTCGTTTGCTCTGAAGGTGATCCAACGCGACATCGTTGAAGATTCTGATGCCTGGGCCCGATACCTCCGTGAAGTGCGCCTCTGGACTACACTGTCGGCCTGCGAGGGCGTTGTGGAGGCGTTTTGCATCATTCGGGTCGATGAACTCCCGGTTGTATGTTCACGCTGGATGCAAGGCGGCAATCTCAGGAGGCACCTCAAGAACCGGTCCCCAGAGTTCTTTTTCTCGGTCATGGCCCGTATCGTCGGAACCCTGGCCTGGGCGCACCAACAGCACAAGGTTATCCACCGAGATCTCAAGCCGGATAATATCCTGTTTGATGAAGCCAGTCAGGCATTCGTGTCGGACTGGGGCCTGGCCCGACCTTTGACCATCGAGACACCAAAAGCGGGATCGCCCGTGTCGACCGTCGGTCGTGGCAGCGCTCCTGCAGCACTGACAGCAGCGGGTAGTTTCCTGGGCACCGTCTTCTACGCCTCTCCGGAGCAGCTTCGGGGAGAGACGGACCTTGATCATAGAACAGATATTTATAGCCTGGGTTGCCTCATGTATGAATGGGAAGGAGGTAGTTGCCCGTTCACTGGCACCACGGTGGAAGAGATCCGATTGAAGCACTTGTTCGAGGCACCGGCGTCGCTAGGCGGCTTTGTCAAAAAGACTACGTTTGGGGCGGAGAGGTTGATACGAGAGTGTCTGGAGAAAGATCCCACGAAGAGACCACCTGACTACGATTCGCTCGACCTTGCGCTGGAGGAAGCGGCAAAGAAAAGGAACATCCGTTACCGGAAATTTCTCCCCAGCGTTCGATATGCAATGCCCATGGTGGGTGCAAGGACGTACGGTGACCACCTTAAGTCGGCCAAAGGAACCTGGGACTCTAATGGAACTCGCTGCATCGTCGAAGGAGCCGAGATCGAGCAATTTATACGGGAAGCGGACGCGCTCGCTGCGGTGGGGGATTACAAGAAAGCGGAGGAAATTTTCGACAGTCTGTTCGTACCGGAGATGGTGACGGCGGTCCCAGACGACCCTTACAATCAGTCCGTCACCATCGGATATGCGTTCTGTCTGGTCAAACTTGGCCAAGCCGATGACGCAATTGAGGCGTTGGAATGCCTCTCAGCAGCAAAAGTGAAACCTGCCGAGTACTTCATCAACCTCTCACTTGCTCTGATCAGGAAATCCGACCACAGTGCCTCCGCGAAAATCGCACTCGACGGATTGCGGCTGTACCCAGACGATCAAGATCTTGTCGGCAACCTTCTCGTGGCAGAGACTGCGATAGGAGCGTTTGAGGCTGCGGCGGAAACCGCGAAACTCATTCTGGCTCACAAACGCGATGTCCATTCGTTACACGAAGTAGGGGCTCTGCACTGCAAGTACGCTGACAGCATTCGTGAACTCAACTGGCCGCTGGCCGTCAAGAACCTGAAGCTCGCCGCGGGCCTTCTTCGTGAGGCCAAGGATCTGAATCCGCAATATCTTCCGGCACGGTTTCAATTGACGATCGCGCTGCAGGAGATGACAGCCTACGTTCAGTGCTCGGCAGAGATCAAAGCTATATTAGATATGCCGCTACATGACTCAGATCGGTTATTTCTAGCCCACCTTATGGCTCTCTGTCTCGATCGAGTCAATGACCACAAGAGCTGCTTGAAGTTTTGTGATGATTGGCTCAAGCGGATTTCCGAGGTTTACGAAACAGATCCGGTATCGCGACATAACCTCGTCAAGCTCAAAAGGGTTCGAGCGGCGACGATAGCGGATGGGTTCTGTATCGGTCAGATGACGACGGACGGGAAACGCGTGATTGTACCGGAGGTTCCAGAATTTTTTTCCCAGATCGTTCGCGATGAAGAGATGAGAGAACCCGACGACTTCTGCTACTTGGCGCGATTCCGTGAGTGGACGGAGAAATACGAAGAGGCGGAAACCGTACTTACCCAGGCTCAATCGCTTTATCCAGAGTATTGGGAGATTCCGTTTCAGCGAGCCGCTTTTCGGTGTCGAGCAGGAGATTACAGCGGCGCTATCGATTCCGCTGAGCATGCCACACAACTGGCGCCGTGGAAGACCCAGACATGGCACCTTCTAGGCATGGTCCATGATGGCCTCGGAAGATCGGGTCAGGCGGAAATCGCCGAGGATCGTGCCAAAGAGGTACAGCGGGTTCGCGATGAGCTAGCTGGCGAGATTGCTACCGCCTTTCCCGTTTAACAACTGAGCCGAAAAGGCGTAGCTGCCCTTTTCCGGCACATACCTGGGAGAATAGGTAGATGCCGGTGCGATATTGACCTTCCCCCGAAATTAGGTCCAAGTCGCGAGTGAGGAATTTTGGGCATTATCCCGTATGGCTTCCAACTCTCTGTACTATTAGCGGCAACATGAACATTCTTCGGCCGCTCCCAGGCTCCAGGAACTGGTGAACATGTCAGATGAGATAGAGGACGCGCGGCGCCCATGTGGTCGATGTCATGACGCCGGGTGAGTTCATTGCCAAGTGGCGGGCCTCCGAGCTGAAGGAGCGCTCGGCTTCTCAGGAACATTTCATCGACCTGTGCCGGTTGCTGGGCGAGCCGACGCCAGCTGAAGCCGACCCAACCGGAGATCACTACTGTTTCGAACGCGGGGCGCGGAAGGACACCGGCGGCGACGGCTGGGCCGACGTGTGGAAGCGCCACCACTTCGCCTGGGAATACAAGGGCAAGCACGCGAACCTCACGGCAAATTTGTTCTCAGATGGAGCATGATGTGGGGGATGAATTTCGAGTCATTCTCAAGTAGTCGAAGACGCGACGGGTATTGAAAGAGAGTTGGCGCATGGATTGGGCGATCGATTGAGCGGGTTTTTGAAAGGATTTGAGAATACCGACGGCAAAGCGTCGGAGGCGGGTGATGTTTTCCGGGCCGAAGCCGGTTCGGATTCGACTGCGGTCCTCATCGTAATTCCAGTCGATGATGTAATGGACGCTTTCGATACTCCAATGACCGCGATTGATGGCCAGCAAGCGTTCGGGGGAGGTTTCGCCGGGTGAGCGGCTCGTGATGCCCAGCGCGGTTTCACAAGTGAGGGCGCCGGATTTCTTGTCGATGGATTCGCGCTCGATCCGAAAGACCTGCGCCAGGTGGGGAAAGTCGAGGTAGTGGTTGAGTTCGGCGCTACACCAAATGCGCCGGGTTTCGATGCGGCCATGATCGGGCGGGGTGACCTCGACAAAGTCGGGTTGTCCGCGGGTTTGGAACTGCAATGCGATATCGCGTTCCAGCGTCGGTTGGTTGCCTTTGACCGTGAAATGATAGTGCGCTCCCCGCTCGACCGAATAGCGCGCGATCGCGCGTTGGGTCAGCAGGGCATCGCCGGTGATGTCCTTGCCGGCGATGTCGCAGGTTTGAAGCAAGGGAACGGCCATGCCGATTTCGTTCGTGCGCTTGCGCTCCTCGCCGCCGGCTACAGGCAGGGTGCCCACTTTTTTTGGGTGTAGCAGCGTTTCGACCGATGCCCGACCACGCTCATGATGTGGGTCTGACGCCCGTCCGAGTCGAGGGCGTTCTTCATCGTCTTGCCATCCATGGCCAGCGCATCGTCCGGGGCGCCCCAGGCCCGATTCCACGCATTGAGCGCCCGGTCCAGCGCCCCCGGTTCAATCCGTATCAGGCAATCCCGAATCACAAACTCGCTGGGAACCACATAGCGGCCGTTCTCGGGCCGGCAGCCAAAACGTTCGCGGGCTTTCTGCCCCAGGGCATCGGCCCAATCCGAGATGGCTTTATAGCCGTGCATGCCGCACAGCGTCGCGCCCGCCGCGATGCCCAGCACTGCCGACAAGGGATGGCGCCGTCCCTGAGCGCGGCGCGGATCGGGAATGGTCTTGAAGCACTGGGGGAGTTGGCGCATCTCGGCGGCATTGAGCATGATCTTGGGGGCTCCTGTGAGTTGAAGATGTTCCCGGCTGGGGTGGGTCAGTTGCCCGCGCGCATCACGGCACAGGGGACGCACAAAGACAAGCTTCGGGGCATCGGCTTCGGCGCTGTAGCCGTCCCGGGTGCGCCGGTATCCCCGGGTCCGTCCCAGTTCCAACCAGTTCGACGCGCGATACACGCCACCATGGAAGCGCCGGGGATCCACAAACGTTTCCAGCAGCAGCAACCCATGACCGAACCGTTCGCGCCAATCCGACCCGGCCCGCCGCTCGGTCCGTGACAATACCCGCGAGCCCACATTCGGCCGATTCCAGCCCGGCAGGATCAAAAAGCGGCTGTTGTTGGCGATCAGTTTCAGCCGCCCATACTGCGAGCGGAAGTCCCAGCCGATCCATCGATCCCGAACCCCGCACTTCAGCGCCGCCGCCGACAGACTCAGTTGCGCCACCCACTGCCCGCGCCATGTGGCCACGTACCAGACCGTCTCCCCGATCTTCGCCAGCGCGCCCAGATAATGATGACGCGTCATCTGCTCTCGATACCGCGCTTCCTCGCTTCGCTCCACTGGCCGTACCCCGATCTCCGACAGTTCTGGGCTGGTTAATTCCGTCCACTCCATTCAGCGTGTTATACAGGAATCTCCTCGCTGTGTCCAGCATTCCAGGTTAAACCACTGAATCCCAAAACGTTCACTGGAAGGACAAATTCACCGTGACGCGAACCTCGACGCGGCTTTCAAACAATTGCGGCAATACGCGCTGGCTCTTGAGAACCCGCCGCTGCTGATCGTCTCCGATATGGAGCGGTTCCGCATCCGCACCAACTGGACCAACAGCGTCAGCCGGACCCACGAGTTCGCGCTGGAAGAGCTTGCGGACGCGGCAACTCGCGACACGCTCAAATGGGCGATGTCCGATCCCGACCGGTTGAAGCCCGGTGAGACGCGGCAGGCCCTGACCGAACGCGCGGCGGCGACCTTTGCCTCATTGGCGGAATCGTTGCGGGAACGGGGCCACGATTCGCAGGCGGTGGCGCATTTCGTCAACCGGCTGGTGTTCTGCATGTTCGCCGAGGATGTGGGCCTGCTTACCGACAACATGTTCACCCGGATGCTGGAACATGCAGTGTCGCGCCCCGGCGCTTTCACATCCATGGCACGGGACCTATTCGGGGCAATGTCCACCGGAGGCAGGATTGGGTTCGAGACGGTGGAATGGTTCAATGGGGGGCTATTCGACGACAACACCGTCTTACCGCTGTCCAAAACCGAGATCGAAACAACGCGCAAGGCGGCCGCCCTCGATTGGTCGGAGATCGACCCTTCGATCCTCGGCACGCTCTTCGAACGCGGACTCGACCCGGACAAGCGCTCACAGCTTGGCGCGCATTATACGGACCGCGCCAAGATTATGCGGATCGTCGAGCCGGTGATCATCCGTCCCTGGCTTGCAGACTGGGAGACGCGGAACGCCGAGATTGCAGCCGTTCTTAAACGGTCGGATGCGGCGAAGTCGAAGGCGGCAGGGATGCGATTACACCGGCAGGCAGAACGCCTACTGCGCGAATTCCTCGAACGGCTTCGGAATTTTACCGTGCTCGACCCGGCCTGCGGCTCAGGGAATTTCCTCTATCTCGCATTGCAGGCGCTCAAGGACCTCGAACACCGCGTGCAGCTTGAGGGGGAATCGTACGGATTCCAGCGAGGGTTTCCGGAGGTCGGACCGGCCAACGTCCAGGGGATCGAGTTGAACCCTTACGCAGCGGAACTCGCCCGCGTGTCGGTCTGGATCGGCGAAATCCAATGGATGCGGCGCAACGGCTTCGCGGAAGCGCGAAACCCAATTCTGAAGCCCCTCGACACCATCGAGTGCCGCGACGCGATCCTGACGCCTGACACCGCCGAACCGGACTGGCCGGAGGCGGACGTTGTGATCGGCAACCCGCCGTTTTTGGGCGGCAAGCTCCTGATCACCCACCTCGGCGAGGACTACGTCTCGCGGATGTTCGCGGCTTACTCTGGCCGCGTTCCAGCAGAAGCCGATCTCGTCTGTTACTGGTTCGTGAAGGCAGGCCAGCAGATCGCTTCGGGCAAGGCGCAATGCGCGGGGCTTGTTGCGACCAACTCCATCCGAGGTGGAGCGAACCGGCGGGCGCTGCAAGCTGCGACTGCGGGGCGGCGGATCTTCGAGGCGTGGAGCGACGAGCCGTGGGTGATCGACGGCGCAGCCGTCCGAGTGTCGTTGGTCTGCTTCGCGCGGGACGAATCCGTGGACGGCGCTCGCCTCAATGGCCAGCCCGTCGACGAGATCTTCGCGGATCTGACGGCGCGGCGTGGCGGTGCGGGCGTCGATCTCACGGGTGTCCAGCGTCTTCCGCAAAACGCCGGCGTGGCGTTCATGGGCGACACGAAGGGTGGCCCCTTCGACGTGGCGGGTGATCAAGCCCGCGAGTGGCTCCGGTTGCCGGCGAACCCGAACGGCAGGACGAATGCGGACGTTCTGAAGCCATGGGTGAACGGCATGGATTTGACTCGTCGGCCTGCGGGAAAGTGGATCGTCGACTTCGGATTGAAGATGTCAGCCGAGGACGCAGCGCTGTACGAAGAGCCCTTCCGGTTGGTGAAAGAACACGTCTGGCCAACATGGGACAAGCAACGTGAAGCCGAGAGACGCGATTCGTGGTGGTTGCACCATCGGCCACGGCCTAACATGTGGGGCGCTCTCGACGGCCTGTCGCGCTTCATTGCAACGCCGACCGTTGCCAAGCACCGTCTCTTCGTCTGGTGCGACGCCCGCATCTGCCCGGATCATCAGTTGATCGCCATCGCCCGCGACGACGACACGACGTTCGGGAACCTCCATAGCCGGTTCCACGAGATCTGGTCGCTCCGGCTCGGCACTTGGCTCGGCAAGGGCAACGATCCGCGCTACACCCCGACCACCACCTTCGAGACGTTTCCGTTCCCACCCGGCCTGGCGCCCGACGGCCCCGATCCCGACTATGCGGGCGACCCACGCGCCGCCGCCATCGCGGAGGCCGCACGGCGGCTCGTCGAGCTGCGCGACCGCTGGCTCAACCCGCCCGAATGGGTGGAATGGATCGACGAGCCGGTCCCGGGCTATCCCAAGCGCCCTGTCCCTCGTGACGATGCAGCGGCGAAGGAACTCAAGAAACGCACCTTGACCAACCTCTACAACGCTCGCCCGCAATGGCTCGCCGATGCGCACGCGAGCCTCGACACCGCTGTCGCAACGGCCTACGGCTGGGACGCGGGGATTTCTGACGATGAGGCGTTGCGGAAACTGCTGGCGCTCAATGTGGCAGGCAGCGGCCTGTAGGCTGGTCAGATGTACAAAGACAAAGGAGGCAGACTGGTGTGCCGGATAACGATGTCGAGGCTGTGAGTCGGTATCGCAAAGCTGCCGAGCCGGGATCCGCTGGTGCCCAATACAGGCTCGGGCAGATGTACTTCTACGGCACTGGAGTGCCCCAGGACTATTTCCAAGCCCAGAAGTGGTTTAACTTGGCAACAGCAAGAAAACCGGTTGAAAAATCTCCAGAAGCGATCCAATGGGCGAAGGACGAGAGCGAAAAGGTGATGACTGGTTCACAAGTCGCCGAAGCCCAACGGTTAGCGCAGGAATGGCGACCACGAGATCCAGAAAAGCCATGACCGATAAACCTGTTGATGATCATGAGCAGGAATTGATCGAGGCGATGAAGCGAATCGAGAATATGGATCGGAAACGCGGACACGCATCTTATTGGCATGCAGAAAGAGAATTCCAAGAGCCAATGGAAGTTTTCGCCTCAAGGTGTTGGGCCGAGGAAATGAACAGGCGGAGCCACTCAATACGAATCTGTGAAATCGAGGTGAATCGGAACGATCCTCCAGACGTCTTCGCTGAAATGGATGGGGAGAAAATTGGCATCGAAGTGACCGAGTTGGTTGATGAACAAGCGATTAACGAACACCCAACAATTCCCCCGCTGGTGGAGATGGTGGAGCCGGGACCGCATGCACTCGATAAACTTCCAAAACCAATGCCGCCGAAATGGCCCTTAGAGAAGTTCGAGGGGCGCTTGCGGGAAATAGTCCAGTGCAAGGAAGAGAAAGTGGGGAAAAAGCACAAAAGGAATGGCAAGGACAATTCGCTGTCCAGGCAGTTCCTGTTGATTTTGACCGATGAGGACTATTTGCTCGACGATGAAGCAACCTTGCCTGAGTACCTTAAAACCATCAAGTTGCAGCGGCCCAAGAATTTTAGTGGTGTTTACATCATGGGGTCGCCCGATGGAAAAGGGCACTACCCGGTATTTGATGTATTTCGACAGGCCTGACGGCGATCACTACGGCTCTCCTGCGCATTGGCTCATTGAAAACGTTACCGAACCGGGGGTGTTGCTTCACGAGAAATGTTACCCAACTCTATGAGAACGGAGCTGGGAAGTGAGGACACACATGACTGTTGCGGCAAGGCGAGAATTGGCACTACGAACGGGGGTCCGGTACAAGAATGCGGCGTGATCGGAGAAGAAGCGAATCCTCGATGAGTTTCTTGAATCGACCGGGTTCCATCGGAAGCACGCGACACGGCTTCTGAACGAAATCCTGAGGGGCGAACGGCCCCAACAGGAACCGCGCGGCCGGGTCCGTCGATACGGCCCCGCGGTGCAGGCCGCCTTGGTCGCGGCCTGGCGCACAGTCAATTATATGTGTGGCAAACGGCTCGTTCCGTTTCTGCCGGAGCTGATTCCGAACATGGAGCGTCACGGGCATCTGTCATTGTCCGATAAAACGCGGGTGCGCCTGCTTGAGTTGAGCGCCGCCACGGCGGATCGGATCTTCCGTCAATTCCGAGTCGATCATCGACCGCACGCCAAGACCACCACCGCGTACGCCTTCGCCGGTTCGCGCAGGTCGCCCGTCGACATCGCGGCCGCCCCCCCGGACGATCGGCCCGCCGTAGGCCGCACCCTGTGCATTCCTCGTTCGTCCACACGCCGTATGTTGCCGATCACGCGTTTGCTTTCGATTCTGGACTCCGGTGAAACCGCAAGATGTTGCGGTCGCCGACGCCACCGTCGAGACCGAGCGTGCGCGTGTGCTCGCCGCCGTGAAGGCGCGTCGCTGCGCTCCGCTCCGGCTTCGCCCGGCTGAAGGCATGGACGACGGCTCCGCGAACGCTCGTCCAGACTAGCCCCTTCAGGACAGTGTCTCAATCCTGGCCCCTACATGTTGTGATCGACGAGCTGTCCAGATTTCGGCAGTTCTCGCTGCTCGATGAACACCGTAGACAGGTCACCCCACCTTTCGCCTACAATTGGGTGGCTTCCAGTGCATTGATCGACGGTTTAGCATCCATGTACCAGAACCCATGCCATATATTTTCACTACGCTTCGCCATCCCGTCGAGAAGCTTCTCGAAGCGGAGCACTTCCTCGCTCGTCTGATTCACTCGAACGGATCGGAGTTTCATTTCGAATTGAATGCTTTTCTCTCCGCCAGTCGTAGCGTCTCCTTCGTTCTTCAGAAGGCCATGTCGGATGTGCCCGGCTTCGCCTCCTGGTACGAGCAGCAGCAGGTTCGGATGAAGGCTGATACCTCGATGGCTTTTTTCTTGAACCTGCGGAACATTTCGCAGAAGGAGGGACCGATTTCCATTGCCGGCGGCTCTCTTCCGGACGGGGGATGGACCTACCGGTTCGTAGGTGAGCCAGACGCGGTACCGGAGGACCTCACGGGCCGGGACATCGGTGCCTGTTGTGCGGCGCACGTGACGAAGCTCGCAAGTCTGCTGCTCGAGTGCATTCGCGCCTTTCCCTTTCATTCCTGCCCCGGTCGCGCTTTCACCGAAGAAGGCATGGCTGCGTTGGGATACAGTTGGCGGGATGTTGAGGCCGCGATTGGACTGCCGCCGGGCTCTGCGAATGCGGGGAACGTCCCGCTGGCCGAGAAGCTACGCATCCTGAACCGCGAAATTGAACCGCTCGATACGACGTCGATCGAACGCATCTCCGAGGGCGACCTTCGCGCCGATGGCGCGCCGCTTCAGTTCCCGGCGTCGACCGGCACCGATCTGGTGGACGATATTGCTGCGATGATGCCGGGAAGCGGTACCGCAGGCACGCATCCGCGTGTTGTCTTCCTGAGGGCCGTCCTGAAGCGGATCAACGATGCCGAATCCTCGTAGACGATTCCGAGAATGGCGATGACGACGAGGTACGATCCAGCGCGCCCAGGCGACGGCCTTCGAGCGGTGGTGCAACAAGCTTGGTGCGCGTATGATCGTGCCGACGGATGGCCGTCGCGCGTGAGTCCCGCCGCGCCCATCCTGTTCTTCGGCGACCTCGAAGCGTACCAAAACAAATCGGAACTGCGCGTGCTGACGGTCGGGAAGAATCCCTCTTGGATTGAGTTTCCGGCCGGCGAACGATTTCAACGCTTTCCACGATTGACCGGTGACCTCAGCGACCGGGAGCCGGGCCGTTATCTTGATGCGGTGTCGGCCTACTTCCGCACGGACCCGTACCGCGGCTGGTTCAGCGCGTTTGAACCGCTGCTCAACGGTGCGGGAGCGAGCTACTACGGGGACGAATCATCGACGGCGATCCACACCGACATCTGCTCGTCCATCGCGACTAGCCCGACATGGAACCAACTCGACAAGACCGATCGTACGGCCCTCGAGGCCGACGGCGGCCCGCTCTGGCACACGCTGCTCGTGGCTTTGCGGCCGCAAATCGTGGCACTGTCGGTGGCGAAGGACCACCTCAAGCGCATTGAGTTCGCGCCAATGACCGAGTGGAAGCCCCTCCACACCTTCGAGCGAGCAGGCAACGGCAGACCTCGTTCGCGACCGTACGAGATCCGCTCACGATGGTACGAAGTAGGCGGCGAGCCGTCGCTGTTCGTCTTCGGGCGGGCGGCCCAGAAGCCGTTCGGTTTGCTGCCCGACACCCAGAAGCGCAAGGTGGGTGCGGTCGCAATGAAGGCATACCTCGATGGCCGATAGCCATTGCTTCGTTCAGTTTTCGCACTCAGGACGTGAGCACAAACCCGACTGCGACGGCGGCAAGGCAAGCCTTCCCGTCCTGATTCGGACCCGATCTGGAATGAAGACCGAGTAAGCAGCGCGCCTTCGGCCCTGGTATGGGAGGTCGACCAGCCCGATCGTGGTCTGCGGCTGAAACGATAATGTCCATTATCGTTCATTGACTGTCATCGACACCGCTTTCCATAAAATCGTATAGTGCCGGATCGCGCCCTCACATGCAGCATAATCGGATCCAAGGCGATGCCTTCCAAACCGACCTGCTCTCATCGACTTCCAGGAATTCTCGACATGCTCCGCAGCATGGACTCTAACCACCTGGATCGCCAAGCCGTCGAGCCACTCTTCGGCGTCGGGGAGCGCCGCGCTCGGCAATTGATGGTCGGGCTGCCCAGCATCCGCGTCGGTGCCGCCTCCTCCATCTCGCTTACCCCCGGCGAGCTTCACATCGAGTTCCGCGCCGTCTCGGATCTGGTGCCGAAATTGGTGGAATTGTCGTAGGCGATGGCCCATGACTGGAACGCTTTCATCCGGGCCGTTGAGGAATGACTTGCCCCATTGAGACCAGTTCACCAACTAACGTTGGTGAACCACCTCGGGTTTTCCGGAAACTCCAAAAAACTATATTTCTCGGTGACGAGAGGGAAGGGCGGACGCGGGATCAGTCATGGCCACAAGACGATTCTTCCACAAAGTGGTCAGACCCGTGATGAAGATCAGAAACAGCCGCGAAAGTGTGTACGAACAGACGTCATCCGTCCTGGCATCATGTAGCCAAGACGTTCTCTGCGATGTTCTTCTGTCTCCTTCACTTCGCCCCCTCAAGCCGCCGCAACTGGGCCGCGAGCTCGCGGCGCGGCAGCCGAACGGTAGGGTCCTCATCAAAGCTTCGCAGCATTACAGCCAGCTGCTCAGCGGACGCGAGGGCGTAGCTGTGGATCTCGTCAACCAACCAGAGCAGGCCATGCACTTCCATGTCATGGTCCTGAGCCAACGTCCTGAGATCAGCATCGCCCGTCAGCAGAATGCACTCCTCCACGCTCTCGGCGAGGGCAAAGGCCAGCCCATCGTGAACCGAGAGATGCGAAAAGCTGCCGGCAATTTCCACTCCTCGCTCAACGCTGCTTCCAGGGAGGTCCACGACCTGAAGACCGCCGCGCAGGAGAATAGCTTTCTCCTCGTCTGTGAACTTCAGGAGCTCTTCCTCGAACAGTGTGTTTGGAATCAGGAACTCGTACGGGAGTCGCAGGAAGACCCCCAAGAGCGAAGCCTTCCTGAGATCGATTAGGCAACTGCTATCACTGACGACGATCCGCATTGACGCCCTGTGGCCCCTTCAGGTCTGCCGCTATCTGCGGCACAGGCAGCCGGAGTAGCTCAGCGCCCTTACTCAATGAAATAAGCCCTTCAGCAAGCGCCCGGTAGCACAGCCGTTCAAAACGGTGCGCTTGCTCACGCGTCCCTCGTTCCGCTGACGGCTCAAGCTCTTCAGGCTCCTGCGTGCGCCATCCTCGGGCGATCGTTTGAAATGCGTAAGTCAAAGTCGATCCACTGATCACGTCAAGCTGGCGCAGCCGAACAAGCAGCGCAGCGCCACTCACCCGATAGAGACGTTTCAAGTCGATCAACTCCTTGTATCCGAGAGCGTTCCTGTGATTGCCAACCTCTCTAAGCAGATGCTCATCCGGAATCAGGAACGCACCTGCAAAGACGTTCGCGGCTCGCTCCTCGTCCTTGTCGGAGAGACTGCGCGTATCGATTAACCGATGCGCAAGCTCGTGCGCAAGAGTCAGCCTCCTTCGTTCCAGTGGAAACTTATTATTCACTACGATAACGGGGAGGTCACTCTGGCCATTGCGCCTCACGAGACAAGTAAATCCCGAAACTCGATCCGGGAGTGCGACCGTTAGAACCTTGAGGCCCTTTTCCTCCAACAACTCCGTCATGTTTGGGATGGGGTCGCGACCGAGATTCCAATCCTTCCGGATCTCGTCGGCGAGAAGCACGGCATCTTCAGGACGCTTCAGCCGCCGCGCCTTCGCCACCGGACATTGCCACTCCGCGCTGTCGAGCTCAAGAAGAGTCTCGATTTGCAGATAGCGCTCAACCCCTTCAAGCACTTCGGTTTCAACCTGCGCGCGGTCGCGGCTGCTGGTGTTGGCCTTCTTCCGGAACTCAACACCCGCAAGCCGAATGCCGTGAACATCCAGCAAATAGCTCAGTGACACTCCCAAAGCCTTGGACAACGCAAGAAGGACGCCTGAACTGGGAATGCTCTCGCCGCGCTCGTACTTCCCGATCGCTTGCGCCGTCACGCGGCCATCCATCGCTGCGGACAGGCCCCTCAGGGAGAGTCCCGCCTTCCGGCGCGCGAGTCTCAATCGATCTGCAATCATTTTCCTTTCCCTTAGTTTAGTTTACATTTTAAGCCTATTGGTATGTATAGTAAACTACTGTTTTCATAGGCAACAACGATAGGCAACGGAGGAACCATGGGCATCCAGACCCACTTCGACAAGTTTCACGGCAAGATCAAGCTCGGCCGCGAGGACGACGCGTACAAGAAGGCGCGGAACCGCGACGATAGTATCAAGGCGGAGGTGAAGACCGCGTTCAGCGAGGCAGGCTATCCCGTCGTTGCGGACTTCATCCAGGGTTCGTTGAAGACCAACACGGGAATTGTGCCGATCTCGGGCGACTACGACATAGACAGAGCCCTGGTGATCGACGAGGAAAACGCTCCGGAGAACCCGGTTGCGCCCAAGGAGAAGGCGCTCGAAGTCCTTGAGAATCGGGGCTTCAAGAACGCGAAGATCAAGAAGCCGTGCGTGACCGCGGACTACGCGAGTGACAATGTCCACATCGACTTCATCGTGTACAAGCGGTCGGGGGGCCAGCACTATCTGGCGGTGGGAAAGAGGAACTCGGACGAGCACAACCGAGAATGGTCGGCTGCGGATCCTGTCGGGCTTATCGCATGGATCGACGACGACAGCGGGTACGACAGGGACGATGCGAAGGACGTGTTGGCACAGTTCCGGCGGCTCGTGCGTTACCTCAAGCGCTGGCGCGACGTGCAGTTTAGCGACACGGTGGCCGCCAAGGTGTATTCGATCGGGCTCACCGTGATGGTGAAGAAAGAGTTCCAGCCGTCTTTCAGTACGGAGGGCGCTCGTCGGGACCTGGCGGCGCTGCGCGAGACCGTTGGGACGATTCTGGACGCGGGCTACTTTGCCCAACATGAGACCGGACGGTACCGGGTCCGTGTAAATCTTCCAGCGCAACCCTGGCGCGACATCTTCGACGGTTCGAGCCTGGATACCGGAACACAGCTCTACAACAAGCTCAAGCAGCTCAAGGAGAAGCTCGCTGAGGCCGAGGGATTGAGCGACGAGCGGGAGCAGTGCCAGATCCTCAACAAGCTCTTCGGCGACGACTTCGAGGTCCCGGATCCGCCGAAGAGAGGCTCCAAGACGGAGAAGGCAAAGTACTCAGGGGCCGGAATTGTCACCGCATCTGTCGGTGCATGAAGAGGGATCGAATCCAAAGTTGCCTCGCGGGTCTCGGCTACGATGCCCGGTTGACGGAGGACGGATCCAAGCTGATGGTCGAGTTCGTCGCTCAAGGGCGAACGGTAACGCTCGCCCACACGTTCCCGGACGAACTGCTGCGCCTGCCGAAGTTCTACCTCCTTGATGGCCACGGCTTCGGGAAGCTTGCGCACGTGCTCACGGACGAGAATGGCGAATCCGGGGAAGTGTGCATCGCCGACCCGTCATCGGCTGCGGTCAACACCGATCGGCCGGAACTGGCTTACCGGGACACCGTTGAAGAACACGTTCGACTGCTGACACGGCTAATCGAGGATCCTGCGTACAACCGGGCGGAGCAGTTACTGGAGTTCGACGCCCATTGGAAAATCCTGTGCGGGGAGTCGGGAGGGAAACCGAATGAACTCTTCGTGGTGTGGGATGGGGACAAAGTCGAAGGCCTGCAGCTGAAGCCACCTCAGTCCAATTCGGGCAGCGACTTGCGGACAAGGCCGATCGCACTGGCTTGGACGTTAGTGAATGATCCGCGATTGGCATCAGTGCGCAATAGCGCTGGATGGAAGACGCGCCCGGCTGTCGGGAAGGCGCTCGCCGTGCCGTTGAACGAACTGGAACCCGCACCAGCGGCGCAGCGCGAACTGTTGCCATGGTATTTCAGGCTCGTCGATCACATGGACAGCACAGGCAGGCGTGAACTTCAAAGACTGCACAACAAAAAGAATCAAAAGATCTGGATTGTCTTCTCGGCCCCGGTTCCAGACGGGGAGACCATGTTCGCAATTCACTGGCACACGCGTTCGCAAAGCGGGCTGCCAACGTCAGCAGCAGAGACAGAGGCGGGAGGCTGGACCGCTACGCCCTACACGGTCAGGTCCCTATCTCAGGGATCGCTGGTTCCCCGGGGCGGTGGCTCCCTGGACCTTAGGGGCAAGTCCGTTCTCCTTGTCGGCTGCGGATCGGTTGGCAGCGAACTTGCGCTACGGCTGACATCCGCCGGGGTAGGACGTCTCACCGTGTCCGATCCGGACAAGTTGTCTGAAGAGAACCTTTACCGCCACACCCTGTCGTTGAACAACATCGGCCGACTAAAGACCGAGGCGCTGGCCGATGAGATTGCCCTCAAGCACCCTTGGGCTCAGGTGACGCATTGGTGCAAGCCGCTGGAAGAATTGCGGAAATCGGCCGTGCTACGGGAATTCGACTTGATCGTCATTGCGATTGGTTCGTCTAACATCGAACGGGTATTCGCGGAATATCGCGCCCAGGAACCGATAGACGTGCCGACGATAAGCTGCTGGCTGGAAGGCTACGGAATTGGCGGCCATGCGGTCCTAGTAGTGCCCGGTACCAAGGGATGCTGGCATTGCGCGTACGTAGATCCAGGAACGCTCACGCGGGGGCTCGCGTCGAATCTGAATTTCCTAGCACCGGACCAGGTAGTGATGCGCAACCACGGGGGCTGCGGCACGCAGTTCCTGCCCTACAGCGGGATTGCGGCAAGCTGCACGGCGACGATGGCCGCTAACTTGGCCGTGTGCTGTCTTGCGGGGGAGGTGACGATGTCGTCGAAGGTGAGCTGGAAGGGGGGAGACGCGGAAGCGATGCGCGCGTCTCTTGACGTGACGTGGCGATACCGGCATTTCAGCGAGTCGTTGCGGATCCTGCCGCTTCACGACGTGAACTGCGACCTCTGTGGTGGATAGCGGCGTGCAACGCTTTCACGGGTGCGGTCGGCGGGTACACGTGAGCGATGAAGTGGCGGGCGTCTGGTGTGCGTATCGGCAGACGGAGCCAAACGCAGCCGAATCGTTCGGCGTGTTGATGGGAACGACGTCCGTCGACCGGCGGGAGATCTGGATCGAGGCGGTGACCACCCCCATGCCGCGCGACAGGTGTTCGCGGTTCTCCTTCGCGCTTCGCGACCCAGGGCATCAGCGGGCAGTAAGTCGGGAGTTCGCCTCTTCGGACGGCAGCGCGATCTATCTCGGGACATGGCATTCGCACCCGGAGCCGGTGCCCACCCCATCGAGGGTCGACCTTAACGACTGGGTTACTTGCTTAAGGGCGAACCGCGGGCGGCCGCTTGCATTCGCGCTTGTGGGAACCGAGGAGGTTCGTGTGTTCGTGCGCACGAGATGGCGCTTCAAGCCACTTCGGCCGGATTCCGAGAGTGATGGCATTGATTGATCCGAAAGAGACGACGGTCGTGCAGACACGCGAATCGCCGATGACGGCGCTCGACGCTGTGAGGGACCACGCAGCGGCTGTGAGGGCGCTTGTGTCGTGGAACAGCGTTGGCGTGCTGATAGACGACGGACTGCAGGCAATCGTGACCGTGCTCCTTGACGGCGACACGGTCGCGGGCGCTTCGCGCTTCTGTCTGCCAGCCGCGCAGAGCGTCTACGCGCTACGGGCGTACGACCAAGGCACGACCGGTCCGATGGAACTGCGGTGCTGGCAAGGTCACACGATGACGAGCGAACAGACGCAAAGCTTGACCGACTTAACTAATGCTTGGAAGCAATCGTCCAGTCAGCGGAAGGTACAGGCCGACCAGGACTGGCGGACGTTCTTTGAAGAGGTCGAACAGGAAGACCGCAAGAAAGGTCGCGGCACCGGGATCGGCACTGCGACGCGCAACCAAGTCCTGCTTGATGCCCACGGAAGGTGCATGTTCGAGGGATGCGGCGCCGACCTGACGGAGGATCCGGTGACGCGGGTACGCGGCAATTTCGCCACGCTAGCGCACAACGTGGCGTCGTCGGAGGGCGGGACTCGAGGGGTGCTATACCTTTCACATTCCCTAGCGGATAATCCCGACAACATTCTGTTGCTCTGCGAGACACACCACCGCTTGGTAGATAAGGTCGCGAAGGCCGACTATCCGGCAGCCAGGCTGTCGGCAATGCGTAGGCGTTTCTGCGAGGAGGCGACTGGGCTTCTGGACGCGTTGGCACTCGCGCCAACGCCTGCTTATTGCGTCGCGTGGCCCGTCCACCGACAAAGGATTGCGCTGCCCTCGTCGCAGCAGGTCGCCCGGGCACTGAAGCCCATCGGTGCGCGGCTCGACGGCCAGCTTCGGTCAGTCAATGACAACGACGCGTTATTGCGATCGTTGGATGGTGAGGACCTCTGGCGCGCGGTCGGCACGGTTGTAGAGCAGACGGCGGCCGACATCCTCCAACAGGCACACGGCGAGGGATACAGGGCCGCCCTCTTTGCAATGGGTCTAATGCCCGCTCTCATCGCGCTCGGCGCGAAGCTGGGGAACAAGTGCGAGATAATGCCGATGTTGCGGTACCGCGAGAACGGCCTGTGGTACTGGCCGGTTAACGAGCCTCGCGGCGAGTTCTATATGATCGACGGTTTGGACCGACTATCGGATTGCGAGGGCGAGGTATGCCTGCGACTGGGGCTGACGGCCGCGCCGGAGTCGATGCATTCGACGGCCGAGTCCCTCGGCATGAGCGTCGTATCGGTAATTGCCCGCACGGAATACTTGGGCAACGGCGCACTGGGCCACCCGGACGACGGCGCCTCCTTCCGGCAGCGGATGCAGGAACTTCTTCACCGGTTGCGGGACGTGCACGGCGTGCAAACCGTTCACGTACTGCCGTGCGCGTCCAACGCGGCGTGCGTGTTCTTTGGACAGTCGTTCGACAGCTATCACCCGGAGTTGGTGATCTACGATTTCGCGCCGGAGGGAGGTTGCATGCTGCCGAGACTGCACATCGTGAACGTGAACAACGAATCCAAGATCAAGGCAGTTGGGGCGGACGTGGATCACCTGTCGTACGGTGAGTGAAATGTGTAATCACACAGATAGAGGCACTTATCGTGCTCCGTGAGGGGCTGCTAAAGGAGTCAGACCGCTTGGGAGGGATGCTGCTTGCCTTGCGAAATAATCGTTGGAACCAAATGGTAGTACCAAACGACCCCCACGTTGTATCCCTCTTTTGAAATGATTGTAAAACTATCCGTTTCTATTGGACGTAGTTCGCGAAATGGCTCGCCCGAGAAGATTCCTAAAAATAAGAACTTTTTAGCTCCCCCTGCCGGTTGGTAAATTTGTCCATCTCGAAGCACAAAGTCAATTGGACGAGAAATAACGATGCTGCCAGAAGATCCTGGAAATAGTTTCGCATCAATCAGGAAATAGGGTTTGCCTCCAAAAGGCGAGTTCCATCGCGACGCGATCACACCGGACTTGACGATTCGGAACTTCGAAAAGTCATCGTAAAAACCTCTTGGGTAACCCACAATCAAGGCGTCATCTCCAACGCCCACAGAGACCATCTTATCGATGCCTGGAAATAAATCTTCTGAGACAGCTTGAAACGCCATGTGAGTTTCAACCTCTCGCTTTTCCATAAGGACATCGCTTAATAGATCAAGAACCCGAACGACTGCGACGTCGACATCGTCCGATTGGTGGAATCTGCAACGGTTGTGAAGATCGGTTCCTGAGATTGTAATTGGAACCCATTCAAATCCTTTCGCTGTGATTTTTCGGTGATGAAAAGTAATGGATGAAGCAAGTTCGTTCGCGCTATTTACGAGAACATGGCGGTTGGTAACAAGCCACAATTCCTCGATCTTTCGCCATGCGCCGCCGTCTTTGCCGGCTGGCCCCGGCGTGCCAAGTACATCGTAGAAAAATCCTGACGCGCTACTCTGAGATTCTTGCCAAGTAGAAAGAATCAGCGTACTGATGCAGTGGAGTTGATCGTCTACGCTCCTAGGCATATTGGCCTACCTCCCCGAGTCCAGCCATTCTCCCGCTCCCCCGAGACAATAAACAGTGGAACGAAGCGCGAACACGCTTTGAGAAAGGCCAGAAATCCGAAGCCCTCCGATGCCTTCCGTCTCAAGAGCCACCTCCACAGCACAGCAGTTCCTGCTAATCCGAAAGATCCTGTCCGTTTAGAGTCGCGTTGACCTGAGCGAACCCAAAAACCGCCCATGGCGCGGTCATTGGGTCGTTGTGTACGGCTCGCGAAACGAAGATCAGAAAGTGCTCACCGCCATGTTCGAAGAGCTGGAAGTCCCTTGTCCTCAGTAAACCCTCTCCGAGAACTACAGCGTTTTGCTCATCCAATACAGAAAACCCGTTGTAACTATCAGTGAATTGAGTAGTTCGGATCTTATAGGGATAGACCGGGCTCAGGTCCGCCTCCGCCCCGGCGGTCAACTCCCCGGTAAATCGTATGCCTCTTCCCGGACTCATCTCCATGCTGTCGAAAAGCCCCAATTGACCGAGCGACGAAAAATCGATCCTCCCTAAGTCATATGCCCGCTCCGTAACTCTGATCATTCCAGAATCACGCTTAGTGCCCCAGACCGCATCACGCAGGAATGTAGACACGTCTTGGCTATACGTTTCCCCTCCGATTGTGACTGCAGTCGATGCGCCGTTTCTGTTGATCGCGACCCAAGACGAGGGGGCCGGATCAATGACCGGATTCTGCTTCACAAGTTCGCCATTCACAAACCATGTTACAAATGCAAATACGGCAACACTTCCACTCGCCTTGAATGTCGCGACCGTGAAGGTGCTTCCTTTGACGCCGCCGAAAAAGCGGTACAGGAGGGCAGTTGCCGTCAGGCCCATGCAAAATGCCGTGAGTATAGGGCTATCAACTGCAAGATATGAGGCGGCGGCACTCACGAAAAACACGCCGATCAAAACAAGCATTATGATTGTCTCGGAATCCAGTCCTTGACCGTTTCGATGGTTCGTCATGTTTGCGTCCTTTTTTCTCCAATATCCCGACGCGAGCAGCCGAAAGGCCCTTTTGCGGCCGGAACCAAAGTCTCGCTCCGGCCCGCGCTGCCGTTCCCGCCGCTGCTGCTGCGTCTGCCAGATCGCGTTCACACCTCGCGCAACACTGCGGTCCCGAGTATGAATAGGCAGTGAACGGGGAGGTTCAAATTCTTAATGTCCATTCTGACCTTCCCCCACAAGACGGTCCACTTCGAGAGTGAGTTTTCCGGTTAAAAGATCAGGGAGAACTCAGCATGAAGCGGTAACGATTCACTGAAGATCAAATCATCAAGATCGTGAAGGAGGCCGAGGTCGGTGGACCGGCATCCGAAATGCCGAAGGCGGACCATGTCGCCGACGGGGCGGCCTTCGCTCTTTCTCACACTGATCGCCTTCGACATGCCTCACCTCGCTTGCGCGAAGTCGGAAGATGCCGGTACGACCTCCGGTTCGCGGTTTCCGATGAGGAACTCCGCCCATTGCTCCATCAGCCGGCGCCGGCGCTCGAACAGGTCCGATCGCGCATAAGCCGCCCGCGTCTTGTTCGCCTCCACGTGGGCCAGCGCCAGATCGATGACTTCGCGCGGGAGATTCGCTCGCTCTGTGGACCAGCCGTCGAAGCTGGACCGGAATCCGTGGGGCACGGCCGTGATCCGCAGCTTCGTCAGCAGGGAGGACAGCGTCGAGGCCGAAAGCGTCCCCCCGCGAGGGTTGGAAAACACCCAGCCGGCCCCACCGGTTCTCTCCCGCGCCGCGTCCAGGATTTCCAGTGCGCGGGCCGATAGCGGCACGGGATGCTCCCGCCACATCTTCATCCGCTCGGGGGGCACGGTCCAGAGGCGTTCGGCCATGTCGATTTCATCCCATCGGGCCAGACGCGCCTCGCGGGATCGGGCAGCGGTCAACACCAGAAACTCGAACGCCTCTTTCAACGCCTCCCCTGCGTTCGACTCCCGAACGGTCCGGATCGCTTCGGCCACCTCCGCGTAAGGCAGGGCGCGGTGATGCCGGCCTTCGCGTTGCCGTCCCAGCACTTGGCCCAGATCCCCGCCGGCCGGATTGTCCAGCCGGTACCCATTTGCGATGGCACACTTCATGACCGCGCCGAGCCGCTGCCGCAAATGGCGCTCGTAACGCGATCCCTGCACGGTTCGACCACGGGCTGCTAACCCGCCCCGTGACTTTGTTCGCCGGTCACCGCCGCCGCCCCTAATCGTAGAAGGCCGGAGATTTGTTGAGCTGGCGGTGAGCTTCCAGGTCGTGGCCGATCCAGAGACTTGCGTCCATGCGCTCCAGGAACATCTCGACCGCCTCTCGCGAAGCGCCAGTTGTTCCCGCCTCTTCCTCAGCCACCGGCATGCGGTCGAGCGTGCGCTCCTCGGGATAGTGGTACAGGTCGCCGGACAGGACGACGCCGCCGGTCTGGGCCAGATTCACGTAGAGCACCTGATGGCCCGGGGTATGTCCGGGCGCGGCCTTCAGGATGACCGTGCCGTCTCCGAACACGTCGAACTCGTCTACGGTGATGAGGGTCGTCTGGCTGTTCTCAAGCATGTCGTAGGTCGCCGGTCGAGCGCTGCCGCCGGGTGCGTCCGCGAACATGACAGCGCGCTCTTCGGGGCGGACAAGCCACGTCGATGAAGCGAAGGCGTTCGCATTGGCCGTGTGGTCCCAGTGGAAATGGGATATTGCGAGATGTGTGACGTCGCTCGCCGCGTAACCGATTTCGGCGAGTTGATCGAGCAAGGGGGGACCCAGCGTGACGTGCCGCTCCTGCATGTCCGAGCGAATGATCGTCTGCTCGGTGCCGGTGCCTTCGGGAATACGTTCTTCATCGCTGATCCCGAGGGTGTCCCAGAGAAGGACGCCGTCGGGATGAACGATCAGATACGCGGCAATCGCGAGACTCGGCGAGGCGACCTCGTCCTCGGCGAGCTGATATCGGCCCGGGTCGGAGACGAGCACGCCTCCCTCGAGCACGTAGAGCCGCGGTGTCGACGGCGCTTCAGCGGCCTCCTGCTGCGCATCTTCGGGCGAACAGGCCGCCACCAATAGAACCGCCAACGCGGTCAGCCAAAATACTTTAACGTGCGTCCGTGTCATCGTCTTCTCCCCATGTTTTGCGGTTCCATGCCAGCGCTCCTGGCGCCCCGCCACAAATAGTGTACTCGTACAGGAGCCTGTTGTAGAAGTGTGCGCGGTCGCGCCAAGGGGTCTTCGGAGGCGGAGTCGAGGAGGGAGGAAGGGAAGGCGCAGGCGAGGGCGAACCTCCGTTCGTCTACCCAGGCCTGCGACTTGCCAGTGGGATGGTCCACACAACGCGAACATTTACCCCCAGCGAGTACGGGCGAGTGTGGAAGGACTATCGCCTGGACGAATACTCACGAGCCTGAGCGACGTTGAAGGCCCTACGAATCTGCCTGCATTGCCTGACGTCCTTGCCGGCACGAACCGACGACAAGCGGCAGTATTGCCAGGCGGCCCGTCGGAATGCGGCGCGGTAACGCCGGTTCCGCGAGAACCGGCCTGAGCGTGTCATGGAGATTCAGGAGCGCTACTTCGCTAGCCAGCCAGGCAAACCTGGAGCGCGGGACGGGGCGAGGCCGATTGCTGGAATAGAGGGGCGCCAGCCGGACCAGAAAAGTGCCCAAAAACACTGAAACCGGCCTTGCGGCCGGTTTCGCACCCTCGTCCCGAAGGAAGAGGGGGGATTAATGGATATGAGTATACGCGGTCGAAACGGGACGGTCAAACCCAAGGATAGAGTCCATCGTGGCTGATGCCATCGTTTACGTGGACGGGTTCAATCTGTACTACGGTTCGCTCAAGCGGACCCCGTACAAATGGCTCGATCTCGGGCGGCTGTGTACAAGAATGCTTCCCAACGATCGGGTGATCGCCATCAAGTACTACACGGCTCGCATCAGCGCCCGGCCAGGCAATCCAGGCGCACCGAATGACCAGCAGATCTACCTGCGGGCACTTCGCTCTATCCCAAACCTGTCAATCACGTATGGGCACTTCTTGACCCATTCCGTTTCCATGGCTCTGACTGGCGTGACGCCGCCCAAGCGTGTCTGGGTCGACAAGACCGAAGAGAAGGGTTCAGACGTCAATCTGGCCGCGCACCTGGTTCGCGACGCATTTCAGCGCGCGTTCGAAGTCGCGGTACTGATCACAAACGACTCAGATCTCGCTGAGCCGGTGAGAATTGTTCGGCAAGAACTGAACCTGCCGGTCGGCATGCTTAACCCACATCAGCAACACAGCGCCGAACTGAAGCGCGTCGCGACCTTTCTGAAGCGGATCAGGCAATCCCACCTGATCGCCAGCCAGTTTCCCCCGGCGTTGACCGATGCGAAGGGCGCTTTCCACAAACCGGTGTCTTGGTGACCTTCGGTCACGAAGCCAGTGCCCTCAACGCTTTGAAAGCCTCAGCGATCTCCAAGCCCTTGGCTTCGATGAGATCGATGAGATCCGATGGCGTTCGGCGATCGATTGCGGCGCCTTCGGTCTGAGTACGATGGCGCCCCGAACGCGGCCATGCACACTTCGACCACAGGCTCCTCGGCCGCCCTCGGCGTCGAGAATGCTTCCCGCGGTACTGGCTTGCTATATTCGAGGGGGCCGGAACCCGGTTCGTAAGGCGTCTCATCGGACAAGGCCTTTGACCAGCGCGCGGATCCGCGGGTCGTCGCTGCCGGCCATTCGCGCGGCGACTGCGCGGATAAGTGCGCCCATGCCCGTCATGCCCCAGAACCATCGGTGTAACGCCTCTTCGTCGTCGGTGGGACGCTGAGCCATTCGAGCCTCGTAGGCGAAGGCCTTCAGGTCGTCGATGGCATACCGGATGAAACGCTGCTTGGGTATATCGGGAGGCCGTTCGCCACAATCGGCCTCCTCGCCGCGGGCATATGCTTCAAGAAAACGGATCACTGGACGGAAACGGCGCTGGGGCACACCGCTGACGCCGACGGAGGTGCGTCCATCGTGGTCGCGTTTCCAACGCTCGTACCATACGCGCAGTGCGGTTACCTCGTCCGCGGCCGACTTCGGGCCGGGAAGCATCGTGATATCGACGTCAGCCGCCTGGATAATGCGCGCCCGACGGTCCAGGGTCTCCGGGAACTGGGCGATGACCGGGGTGTCGTTTCGAACCACGAGTTCGAGTGCGTCGTCCAGCACGCGGTGCTGGAAGGCGGCATCGTCGGGACGGCCCAGCGCGTAGCCATATGGGAAGGGCACGATCAAGGCGCGAGGCGGTTTGACGTGCACGACCGGGGGTGCCAGCAGAGCGATCGCGGTGGTCACGAGACCGTGTTCTTCGAAGACGCGAGCCAGCACACTGACCGTGTGCGTGCACAGCGGTCAGGTCGGCGTCAGCAACACGACATCGGCGCCCTCGCCCTTGAGTTGGTGTGCGACCTCCGGTCCCGTCACCTCGACGATGTGGCGGGGGTCCCGTTGCGCTCCCATAAAGGAATAGAAACGGTCGCTCAACTTCCCGACGACGCCCCGCTCGACCAGTTCGTGGACGCGGTCGACGGGAAAGCACACGTTGATGTCGCGGTACATCGCTACGCGGTCGAAACCGATGCTGGTGTGGCTCTGCACAATGTCGCCTGGCGGAGTGCCGCTTGGGATCACCCGGTAGCCTTGGTCGCCACCAGAAAAAGGAGTGTCGCTCCGCAGGTGGATTCCCGCCGTGGTCACGAGCGCCAACTTCGCCTCGGACAGCGGCTTCTGGAGAATCGTCAGAGGTGAGTCGTCGTGTTCGATGAAGGGGAAATTCAGGACCGCCTGGCGCGCGATCTCGCTCAGTTCTTCCAACCGTGGCACAAGGACACGATACTGCCAGCGCCTTTCGCAGACAAGATGGGTGTCGAGCGTGTTTTGGGTTCAATCGGATTTTTAGAGGTCATCGATTGCCGCAAGGATGGAGTGGTTCAACGCGTCCGGCATTCGCGATCTCTTCCCCGAGCGTCCCTCTCTCCAGCGACATGCGCAATGAGATCAGGTGCTGCCGTCGCTCAGATCTCTCGTGCGCGGCGCCGGTCACTTGCCCTTGAACGGGTCAAACAATTCCACCTCGAATTTATGGAAATCGCGGACATTCCTCGTCACCACCGTAAGCCGATGAACGCGAGCCGTGGCGGCGATCATCGCATCCTCGAACAGCGAATCCGGCTGCCGGTGCTTGAGGCGCGCCCATTCCCGAAAAGTCACCACGTCCATCGGCAGGATACCGTAGCCGTCGATGACAAGGCCGAGCCAGGATTCCAGTTCCGCCGCTTTCGCCGTGTCCTGTTCGCGCGTCCTCTCGATACCAGCCTGAATTTCTCCGACCGTGACGGCCGACAGGAACAGCCGGTCGGCGGGAACCGCTTCGATCCAGTTCAACACCGCCTTGTGCGGTCTGGGACGGCGAAGTTCCGAAACAACGTTGGTATCCAAAAGGTACACCGGGCTACTCAAAGGCCAATGGCGGGCGACGGCGGCGGCGCGCCCGCGGCGGTGTGAGCGTCTCCGTTCGGGCTTCCGGTGCGAGGAGCCATTCCTTCAGATCGGGCTGCGCCAGCGCCCGCAACTTCCGCCACTGCTCGATCGGCAAAAGCACAGCGGCCTCCACGCCTCGCTTCGTCACGATCTGCGGCCCTTCCCTGACGCTCGCCTCAAGAAACTCGCTGAATCGGGCCTTCGCCTCATGAACCTGCCACGCCTTGCTCATGTGTCCCTCGCGTATTCGCTGTTCTGACTATTTATATGACCATTTAGGCCTGGGCGCAAGACGCCGCTTTTTAAGCCCGGGCGCAGGCACTGTCAGAGGAAATTCGCAGGTCTCGGTTCTTTACCGGCGACAGGGATCTCAAAGCGGCCTTGCGGTCTCTCTTCTGCTGACATTGCCCCATGCGGGGTTTCGCCCCGGACTGTTATAGTGCAGCGAGAACGAAACATGCCGGCTCGATGAGGCAACCGTCAGCGAAGCGCCAAATCGCGAATCGAGTGGGGATGGGAGCGGAACCCGGAGTCCGAAACCCAGCGTTTGGCGCTTCACGGGCCGCGTCCGTCAGGCAATTACGATTCTCATATGAATTCGTCGACAACCGCGTCCTCCGCCCGCTACCTGCCGCCGATGCTGCTTCTCTTTGTCGGCTCGGGTTGTGCGGCGCTCATCTACGAGATCGTCTGGTTTCAGGTCCTTCAACTCGTTGTGGGCGTGTCGGCGGTCTCGTTGGCGGTACTGCTCGGCACCTTCATGGGTGGGATGTTTGCCGGTTCGCTCCTGCTCACTCGGTACGTCTCGCCTGCCCGGCACCCGCTCGTTGTGTACGCGAAGCTCGAGGCGGCGATCGGTGTGATCGGGGCGTTGCTCATCGTGCTGATGCCGCTCGTGGGCCGACTCTACACGACGGTGGGCGGCGGTCCAGCCAGCATCGCGCTCCGTGCCCTGGTCAGCGTCATCCTGCTCCTGCCGCCCACGATGCTGATGGGCGCGACGCTTCCGGCGATCTCTCGTTACGTAAAAGCAACGCCCTCCGGTGTTGCCTGGCTCGGGTTCTTCTACGGCGGCAACATCCTCGGCGCCGTGATCGGCGCACTCGCCGCCGGGTTCTACCTGCTGCGCGTATACGACCTCACTACGGCGGCCCTGACGGCGGTCGCGCTCAATGCCGTCGTTGCGGCCGGCGGCTTCCTGCTCTCCATGCGCGCGCCGTATGTTCCGTCGCATGCGGTGACCAAGGGCCCCGGCGCGCCTCACGCGTCAGTCACTGGGAAACACACGACGGTGCTCGGCAGAGCGAGGGCGGCGTTAAAGGGCATCACGCCAACCACGTCGTGGTCGCCGCCCGGCGTCTACGTCGTCATCGCGTTGTCGGGCTTCACCGCGCTCGGGGCCGAGGTCGTGTGGACGCGTCTGCTCTCGCTCCTGTTCGGCGCGACGACGTACGCGTTGTCGGTCATCCTCGCGGTGTTCCTTTTCGGACTCGGTATCGGCAGTGCGATCGGCTCGATCGTCGCCCGCAACACGGCCAATGCCCGTGTCACGCTAGGCTGGGTGCAACTCTTCCTCGCGTTCACCGTCGCCTACGGCGCATGGATGGCGGCGCAGCAACTCCCGTACTGGCCTGTCGACCCGTCGCTCGCGCCGAGCGCGTGGTTCAACTTTCAGATCGACATCGCCCGATCCCTGGTCGTGACGTTTCCCAGCGCCGTGCTCTGGGGCGCCAGTTTCCCACTGGCGGTAGCGGCGGCCGCACGACCCGACGACGATACCGGCCTCACGGTGGGCCGCGTGTACGCCGCCAACACGCTGGGCGCCCTCGGAGGCGCGCTCTTGACCGGCCTTGTGTGTGTACCCCTGATCGGCACCGACGGCGCCGTGCGCTTGCTGATTATCGTCTCGGTAACCTCGGCCGCCTTCGCGCTGGCGCCGCTTTTCAGGCCGGCTTCGATCACTGCTGGCGAGGGCGAGTCCCCCCCGGCAGTGCTGGGCCGAGGCGCAATGTTCGTGTTCGGCTTCCTGCTGCTTGGCGCGCTATGGGCGACGGCAAACGTGCGGCCAATTCCGGCTGGTCTGGTAGCGTGGGGCCGCTTGCTTTCGTGGCAGGGCGACCCGTTTGCTCTCTACGTGGGCGAGGGTATCAACTCTTCTGTCGCCGTCACCGAGGATTTCAACGGTTGGCGCAACTTTCACGTGAGCGGGAAGGTGGAGGCCTCCACCGAGCCCCAGGACATGCGGCTCCAGCGCCTCCTCGGCCATCTCACCGCGCTCATGGACGAGAATGGCCCGAAGAGCGCATTGGTGGTCGGTTTCGGCGCGGGAGTCACCGCCGGAGCGATCAGCATCCATCCAACCGTGGAGCGGATCGTGGTCTGCGAACTGGAACCGCTCATCCCGAACGTCGTTTCGACGTATTTCAGCGAAGTGAACTACGATGTCGCGGCGAATCCGAAGGTCGAGGTCGTATACGACGACGCCCGCCACTACATGCTCACAACGCGCGACAAATTCGATGTGATCACATCGGACCCGATCCACCCCTGGGTGAAGGGCGCGGCCGCTTTGTACACCAAGGAGTACTTCGAGCACGTGAAGGCGCGCCTCAATCCGGGCGGCGTCGTCACGCAGTGGGTGCCGCTGTACGAGAGCACCGAGGACGCGGTGCGCAGCGAGATCGCGACGTTCCTCGCGGTGTTCCCCAACGGCACCGTGTGGCGGAATGACGACGTCAACGGACGCGGCTACGATGTGGTGCTGGTCGGGCGCGTCGAGGAGACGCCGATCGACGTCGACGCGTGGCAGGCAAGGATCGACAGCCCCGCGTACGAAGCAGTGAAGACCTCGCTCGCCGAGGTCGGCTACTTCACTATTGTCGACCTGCTCCAGACCTACTCGGGGCGCGGCCCGGATCTCGCTCCGTGGGTCGCCGGCGCCGAGATCAACACCGACCGGAACCTGCGCCTCCAGTACCTCGCCGCGGTCGGATTCAACAACAACATCGGCACGGAAATTCGCGACTCGATGATCCGGTATCGCCAGTTCCCGACGGACCTGTTCACGGGACAGGCCGAGAGCATCGAGGCCCTGCGTTCACGGATCATGGAAGACGGTTTTTTCGGCCCCTGATTCAATGGAGGCCTCAAGTCCACGGGTGTGTCCGCCGAGCGATTGACATCAATATGTTCAACAAGTACGTTTTTATGCATGCGAACGACGATCCACATGGACGACCACCTGCTTGCTGAGTTGAAGCGCGTTGCCGCGGAGTCGGGACGGACATTGACGGCCGTCATTCACGATGCCGTCCGTGAGTCCCTGTCACGGCGCGGCGCAACCGATCGCCCTACCGTTGAACTTCCCGTGTTCCATGGAGCCGGCGTCATGCCAGGCGTTGACTTGATCGACACGGCCTCCTTGCTGGATGTCATGGAGCGTTTCGACGGGCTTCGATGGCGTCCTCGCTCGCGCAATGGGCTGTGAGCGACGACCTCTGGAACTTCCGCACCGTGCATCGCATCGATTGAGCAAGGCAATCGATGCCCGGTTTCCCAGAATCGATTCGAAACTGTGGCTAATCGGCCGCTCCTGCCGGCCGGGCTTCCGGCGTCGAAGGCGCGGATGCGAAGAGAAGAGAGAAGCCGACCGATCGTTTCCGATTGCGGCAGGCGGACGACAGATTTCCACATCCGCGCCCTGCGTTCGCGTGAGTTCGCCCTGCGCGCCCCCTGCGCCCGCCTGATTCAATTGACAGTGCCGAGGAGTAGTAACTGTTGACGCTTGATTTCCCGGGCGAGCCTGAGGAATCCGTGAACCAGTTGCAAACAGGGGAGCGACCAGTGACGAAAAGAACCACCCTCAAATTTGGAATACTATTTGGATTTGCTCTATTGGCAATGGTAGTGCTGACAACTGCGCCCGCGACCGAGGCAACCACCGCACGGACGGTATTGAACGAGATCGTGGTGGATACCGATGCCGGGTTCTCGGAGCTTCCCGACGGACGCGGTGGAACCAACCTGGAATCCATTGTCTATACCGAGGAGATGGGTTTCGACAAGGCACGGTCGTTGAGTGCTTTCCAGGACACGGTTTATCCGCTGGTCCGAGCCAACTGTGCTGGATGCCACAACACCCAAAATACTACCGGAAGTGGGGCTCAGGCGCCGCTTCACGCGGATGTCGATGTGAATCTGGCGCATGAATATGCACTGACTCGTGTCAACTTCAGAGAACCCGTCAACTCCAAGCTGGTTGTTCGTATGGGCATCGACCGCCACAATTGTTTCGGTGGAAGCTGCGCGATAGCGGCCGCGGACATGTTGGAGGCGGTAACCGCCTGGCGTGACGCGGTTGCCGACATGATTCCCGAAGTTCCTCGAGGCGTCGAAGCATCCACGAAGATTACGCAGCAGCAGGTTATTGAGTGGATCGAGGCTGACAGAGCAACCATTCCCGAAGCGGATCGGGAGTTCATCGAATATTCATCCTTCCATGAACTCCACAACGCCGGCATCAACGCTCAGAATCTGAACCACGCTCGCGTCGGTCTGTCCAAAGCATTGAACAGCACGGCTCGATGGGCGCCGCAAATTGCAAATCCAGTCGACGTGAACGGAATGGGTATCCTCTACAGATTCGATATTCGCGACTTTTGGGGACACACGCTCATTGATACTTCAGATCCGGAATTTGCGCTGTTCTATGGTGGATCCGACGATGATCTCGCCTTCGCCGAGAGCAAAATAGATCTGAATGGCAAGCCCATATCTTATGGCGCGCTGAGGGAAATGGTCCACGAGCTTAAACCGGAAGTCACGAGTGACGAAAAGTTTGCCCGCCTTGTTTGGGCCCGGGTCCTCAAGGGGAACGCGGAAGGCGCGGCCGCAGGCCAGACTCTCCCGCCGAATCTCGATGGATTCATCGGAACCAAGGAACTTGGCCCGCATGGGCAGGAGATCGTCATTCCGGATAGTCTGGTCTACGCAGAGGCGGCCCAACTGACCTATACGCTGACTCGTCCGGATGTTTACAACGCCATCATGGCCCTTCCAGGGTATTCTCACGAACTCGAAAGAGAATTGGGCGTCGATAAATCGAGAGGTATGGACTCGTACGATTACATGGTGACGTATGAGGCGATCACGATTGATTCGCGTTTCATGTGGCGTGCCGAGACCGAAGGTGGGGGCTTCTATTGGAAGACGTTCGATATCTTCACGCAGGGAGAGGCCGATCCGCAACGCTGGCACATCGATCACGCCTATCGAAACGGAGATGTCACCTATCCGTTCTGGTCGAATCCAATCCCGAAGTTTATTACCAATCAAGGCGGCACGACGCCTGAAGACCTCAGTTACGTGGCGACGTTACCGCTTGGCGGCTACTCCTTCGACCTCCGTGGATCGGTGGGTCGTCATACGGGAGCGGACGGTCCTCAACAGTCGGCGGAGGAAGCTATCTGGAGCTTGCCCAACGGACTTCAGGGATATGTACTGTTCGGCGCCTGGAATCAGCGTCGTGTAGACGCGTTTACCAACATCGTTCGCGATCCCAGACTCCAGACACAGGTTTCCGATCGGATGCTCGATAACCTGACTGGCTTTGGCAGGACCGGACGTGTAAGCGATCATCGACTGAACACTGCGAGTTCATGTATCAGTTGCCACATCGACGGAATGAACCGCGCCAACAATGACCTCAGGGACTGGATTGACGAAGGCGGCAGTCGTCTGCCAAAGGGCGAGTTCGGGGTGGATGGTTGGGTGAATGACGAACCCACCGTTGCGCGTGTCCGCGAGTTGTATCCACCGTCCTCGGTAATGCGCGAGAAGATCGAAGACGATCGCCGCATATATCTGACTTCGATGGCAGAGATCAAGGATGGGATGATTCTTGGCGTAGACAAGAACATTTACGTCGAGCCGACGAGTTGGACCTTCGAATGGGCTCGTGATTTCTACGAATATCCCATTTCCAGATCGAACTGATCTTGCCCGTTAAAGGACGGCATGCCGAACGCGGCATGCCGTCCTTTTTTTTGGCCGAAACTCCGTGGAATCCTTTGCATGGCCTGCCGTTGCCGTGTGCCTGATCGCATCTTTCTGCTTTATAATTTTTCACGGTCTCGATTACTTGCTTCCAAGGAGTAAACACTCATGCGAAGGAGAGCACTGGCAGGAACCCTGGTCCTGATGGTAATGGCCGCGCTCGGGTACGAAGCCGCCGCACAGCGCGGGCGAGGCGGGCGTGGCGGAGGCGTCATCCCGACCCTGTTGATGGAGACCGATGCGTTTCCGGACGGCGGGATCGTCCCCGAGATGTACGCGGGCCGCGGCGGAAACGTCCAGCCGGGCTTCACGTTTTCGAACGTCCCGAACGGCACCGTCAGTTTTGCAATCATATTCCACGACCTGGATGTCGCTTTCGGCGGTAATACAGACGACGTCCTGCACTGGCTGGCCTGGAACATCCCCGCTTCGGCCGGGGGCATTCCCGAGGGGAGTCTTCCCGATGGATCGGTCGAGGGCACCTCGGGAATCGGACGTGGTAACTACTTCGGACCCGGGGCGCCTGCCGGCCCCCGGTATCACCACTACGTGTTTGAACTCTACGCTCTCAGCGAGATGTTGGATATTCCGGCTGACTCGAGCCGGGATGCGCTTCTGGCCGCGATGGATGGCAAGGTGGTGGCCAAGTCAGCCTACGTGGGACGCTTCCGCCAGTAGCAGCGGCGCGTTCAACGGCGCGTTCCTCGCGCCGGGCGCGTAGCGGCGTGTTCCTCACGCCGGATCAAGCGCGGAGCCTCTCCTCTCCGGCGCGTAGCGGCGTGTTCCTCACGCCGGATCAAGCGCGGAGCCTCTCCTCCCGCCGGATCAAGCGCCGGGGCACGCTCCATGGCGCATTCATCCGCCCACTCCCATTCCCACTGTAGGTGCAGTCTATGACCGCACGATTACCGCTACAGTCTCGGAATGCAGGCCCCTCAATGACCAGAAGATGTGGCACGCGGCGAAGGTCCGGATGTCTTCACTTTCCGGCGATCGCCAACACAGTCAGCACCCCGGCGCGCTTTCTTCGCCGCCGCCGCAGACAACTCGTGAGAAAGGCGGGTTAGAAAGGGTAGGGCGGGGGAGAGTCCTTCACGGTCATCCAGCGCCACTGGGTGTATTCGCCGATGTCTGCGGGGCCTCCCATGCTGGTGTGATTCCCCGAAACGCCGCAGCCGCCGAAGGGATTGACCACCTCGTCGTTTACGGTTTGGTCATTGACGTGAACAAGACCCACGTTGAGACGGTTGGCGATGGCCATGGCGCGGCCCACCGAACCGGAGATGACGGCGGCGGACAGTCCGTACTCGGTGTCGTTGGCGAGCGCGACGGCTTCGGCATCGCTCGCGAAAGAGGTGATGTTGGCGACCGGTCCGAAAACCTCCTCGCGAAAGGCGCGCATGCTGGCCCGCACGCCCGAGAGTACGGTCGGCTCGTAGAACAACCCTTCGTAGCGGCCGCCGGCTTCGAGTGTGGCGCCCTCCCCGACCGCCTGTTGCACAATCTCATGGACGCGGTTTCGTTGACGCTCGTTGATGAGCGGGCCAAGGGCGACGTTGCCCTTCGCGGGATCGCCGATGGGAAGATGCGTAGCCTTCTCCACCATTTTTGCCGTGAGTGCCGGTGCGATCTCCTCTTGAACGAGAACGCGTCCGGTGGCCATGCAGATCTGGCCCTGATGCAGGTAGGCGCCCCAGGCTACGTTTTTCGCGGCGAGGTCGAGGTCTGCGTCCTCGAGGATGATGAGGGAGTTCTTTCCACCCAATTCGAGCGCGACCTTCTTCAAGTGCTTGCCGGCGAGTTCGCCAACGCGGCGGCCCGTTGCGGTGGACCCCGTAAACGAGATCATCTGCACGTTGGGATTGACGCACAGCGCTTCACCCACTTCGGCTTCGCCCGGCAGCACGTGAAGCAATCCCTCGGGAAGCCCTGCCGCCTCAAACGCCATTGCCAGGAAGAACCCTCCGGTGACCGGCGTCCGCGCGTCCGGCTTGAGTACGACCCCGTTGCCCACCGCCAAGGCCGGCGCGACAGATCTCATTGACAGGATGAGCGGAAAGTTGAAGGGCGAGATGACCCCGACGACGCCGAGCGGTACTCGGCGGGCGATGTTCAGCCGCCCCGGTGTGCTGGGAAGCACGACTCCGTCGGGTTGCAGGATCATTCCGGCGGCCTGCTTGAGTTGTGCCTGCGCCTCGCGAACCTCGTGTGTCCCCTTCAGGACGGTGCCCCCGGTTTCGCGCCCGATGAACACCGCGATCTCCTCCTCATTTTTCGCGAGAATGGCGGCCGTACGGAGCAGCACATCGGCCCGTTCCCGCACCGGAGTCGCCGCCCAGGCGGCCTGCGCCGCGGCCGCGCTGCGGGCGGCCTCCTCGACGTCGGCTGCGCTGCCCAAACCGACCTGGGTCAAGATTTCTCCAGTCGCAGGCTCGGTCACGTCGAGCGTGCCTCCCTTCGCCGCTTCCCACGAACCGTTGAAGATGTGGCCCTTCCATGGAGACTGCTCAACAAGTGACATGGCTATCCTTCCCGTCGTTAATTGTTCGGACCCGCTCCGCCGCCTCCGCCCCCGAAATTGGCCTGCAACAGATGCGTCAGCGTATGCACGTAGCGCAGCGTGCCGTTTTCCACGCGAAAGAGATGGGTGTCGGGCGCACCGCTGCCGCCGTCCGGGCTTCCGGCCCCGAAGGTGCAGAACACCACGACCGAACCGATCGTCTCGTCCACCACAAAGCGGCGGTTGGCGATGTTCACGCCGCTCGGGACGCCGACCGCACAGGTGTCATCGTCCGAACCGGTGCCGGTGTGCATGCCGCCTTCCGTGCGGACACAGGGATAGCCCCACGGCACCAGGTCCGTGTTCCCTTCGAGAAACGCATCGAGGTAGGCGTTGCCGGCGGCGACCAGCGTGTCGCGCGTATCGCGCTCGTCGGGGGGGATCGTGCCCCAATTCTCCGACGACGAATACTGCAGATAGTTGTCGGCGTTGAATAGCCAATAGCCCGTCGTGGTCCAGAGGATTTCGATCTCGGCAATCTTGTCATGGTTGACGCGCAGGCGCGTGCCCAGGACATAGGGCTCTTCCTCGTCAGTCACGATCACTTCCGTAAAAGTCTGACACGTGGCCGTGTCGAGCAGGCTGCGGTGGTGGTCGATCTCCATCGGTTTGTTGATCAGTCCGGTGTCGATATCGGCGGGCGCCATGTTTTCCATGTAACCCACACCCGGCGGCAGGGGTAGTCCCGACGTATCGCCCTCGGTCTGGGCGGCGATGTAGAGATCGGCAGCGCGCTGCAGTCCTTCGCGCGTGCACGAAATCTGCGCGAAGCCGACCGTGGGGGCGAGCAGCGCGCCTGTGAGCGCCATCCACATCAAAGTAATGCGTCTCATCGAACTTCTCCTCTCGTTGCCGGTCTGAACGAATTATAGGCGTGGGGCCGTTGTATCGCCCACGGCTTCGGACGTCGCATCGGGCCTCGGTGGTCGGTCTTGCCGGATTTCTTCTGAAAAGAAAAATGGCCCATGCGATTTGCGTGGGCCATTCCTGGTTTGGAAGCCGCGACCTGCTCCCCACCTACTTCGGCATTCGATCGGCCGATGGAACGGCAAGGCCTTCCCCTACATCTGCCGCGATTCCCGGCGGTAGCCAGAAACCGCACCGCCCATGGAGTCGGGGAACGATGACGCGGAGCGCCGCCGGATGACCTGTCGCCTAAGTGCCGGGAACCATTATGTGCGCGTAGCTCGAGCCCGCTTGCATGATCCAGGCGCCGCCCTGGTTCGGGTTCTCGGGCAGCCCCAGGGATTCGGCCGTCGCGCCGGGCACCGCGACGGTCGTGTGCTTGTTGGCGCTTGCCTGGTCCTCGCCCCGCATGGTAATGAACAGCGACCCGAACTCGGGCGCGATGCGGCTTCCGTCCTCCTCAGCCGCGAGATGCCGCGCCCGCATCGCCTCGGTGTCCGCGCTCTCGGCCGCGAACATCCGGTTCTGCGCCACGCGGGGGAGGTTGCCCATGCTGGTGCAATGGACCGAGAACGGCGGTTCACCCAGTTGGCCCGACCGGTCGAAGCAGACCATCGGATTGGTGCCCTCCCTCAGCGTCTCGTAAGTATGGTCGTCGTTCCACTTGATGATGCCGACCGCGTCGCGAGACCTTGCCGGAGCGGCCATCAGCGCGCGCTCGATGAGCTCTGCATCCGTCTGTGCGTACGCGCTCGCGGAAAACGCCAGCGTCAAGATGATCAATCCTGTGTATTTCATGAAATTTGCTCCCTGTCGAGTTGGGTCGAGCCTCGGGCGTCCACTCATTCCGTCAGCCTATCGTGCCATCATTCGCGGATCAAGAAAAGGCTCGATGGAATGCTTTCCCGAAGAATCGGGGTTGCGCAACTATCGACAGGGCCGCTGGTCCCTTTCGAACGAGTGTCATGTTTCATAGATAGCGAGCCTGACATTTTGAGCGCATTCGGACCGACGAGCCGTTCCGGCGTCCACTATGCGCATCGACGGCGGCGCGCCCACCCGCTCTTGGGGCGCCCGGGTGACTATTGGTTGTCGTCGTCCGTGTCTTCGTTTTCCTCGGGCGGCGGCGGATCGGGGAGCGGTTCGCCGTCCAGCACGAATGCCACCATGCGTGCCGGAATCTGGGGTCCGTCGTCGTCCCCGCCGCCTCTGCCGCCCCTGCCGCCCCTGCCGCCCCTGCCACCCCCGCCGCCTGCGCCGTTGACCTCGACCACGATATACTGACGCCCGTCGAGCTCGTAGGCAACCGGAGTGGCGAAGCTGCTGCCGAGGTATCCAGACCATAGCGGTTCACCGGTCTCGGCATTGTGCGCCCAAATCCGTCCGTCTCCCGGCCGGAACACCAGGTTACCGGCTGTCGACAGGGTACCGCCGCTGGTCCCATTGCGTTCCGTGCGCCAGACTTCGCTGTTCGTCACGGGATCCCAGGCCAGAACCACCCCACCGCGGGGCCCGCGGAGCTCCGGTTGCGGCGGCCTGTCGTCGCCTCCGCCGCGACCAAAGGGAACACCGGTGTTGAACACCCCGGCCTGATACTCGAACTCGGCATCCATGGAGTAGAAAAAGCTGCTGCTTCCCGCTGGGAAGTAGACCAGGCCGGTATTCGGGTTGTACGACATCGGGTGCCAGTTGTGAGCGCCACCGGGACCGGGACTCACCCAGTTGCCTTCGCTTGATGCGTCGTATCGGGCATCGGGGTTTTCGATGGGACGGCCGGTTTCCCGATCGATGCCGCTCGCCCAGGTGACGTCGTCCGAAAACGGCTGGGCCGAGATGAACGCGCCGCTCGTGCGGTCGATCACGTAGAAGAACCCGTTCTTGGGCGCCTGGACGATCACCTTCCGTTCGCGTCCGTCGATCTCAATATCCAACAGCATCAATGGCTGCACGGCCGTATAGTCCCAATCGTCACCCGGCGTGGTCTGGTAGTACCACTCCAATTCACCGGTGTCGGCGTCCAGGGCGACAATGGAGGACAGGTAAAGGTTGTCGCCGCCTCCCGGACTGCGGATGGCGCGGCTCCAGGGAGAACCGTTTCCCGTGCCGACATAAAGAAGGTTCTCCTCGGGATCGAATGCATAACCGTCCCAGACGGTGCCTCCGCCTCCGATCACCCACCATTCGCCGCTCCACGTCTCTGCGGCCGCCTCCATGGCTTCGTTCTCGAAACCGTCGGCCGGATTCCCGGGCACGGTGTAGAAGCGCCAACGCTCTTCGCCGTTTTCGGCGTCGTATGCGGTGATATAGCCGCGAACGCCGTATTCTGCCCCGCTGTTTCCGATCACCACCATGTCGTTGATGACGCGCGGAGCCCCGGTGATGCTGTAGTCCTGTCCGAGCGGAGTGGTCTGGACCGCCCATTCCACCAGGCCGGTCTCGCGGTTGAGCGCAACGAGTCGTCCGTCGAGCAGACCCGCGTACACCTTGTCGCCGTACATGGCCAGGCCTCGATTCACCGGTCCGCAACAGACACTCGGCCCCCCGGCGGCGTTACCGCGCACGATCCCCGGATCCCAACGCCAGAGCGGCTCTCCGGTTCGCGCGTCGAGGGCGAAGACGTAGCTCCAGGTTCCGGTGGCGTAGATCACGCCGTCGCGTACAAGCGGTGTGGCTTCCAGATTTCCGGCCGTGCCGCCGATTTCCCATTCCCAGGCCCGCCCACGGTGATTTTGTCCTTTCAGTGAACTACGGCGAATTCAGTAGTTTAACCGGGAAAGCTGGACATCGCGGGGAGTTTCCGGTATAACACGCTGAATGGAGTGGACGGAATTGACCAGCCAGGAATTGTCGGAGATCGAGGTCCGGCCAGTGGAGCGAAGCGAGGAAGCGCAGTATCGGGAGCAGATGAGGCGTCATCATTATCTGGGCGCGCTGGCGAAGATCGGGGAGACGGTCTGGTACGTGGCGACATGGCGCGGGCAGTGGGTGGCGCAACTGAGCCTGTCGGCGGCGGCGCTGAAGTGCGGGGTTCGGGATCGATGGATCGGCTGGGACTTCCGCTCGCAGTATGGGCGGCTGAAACTGATCGCCAACAACAGCCGCTTTTTGATTCTGCCGGGCTGGAATCGGCCGAATGTGGGGTCGCGAGTATTGTCCCGGCTCGAGCGGCGGGCCGCCCCGGATTGGCGCCAACGGTTCGGTCATGGGTTGCTGCTGCTGGAAACGTTTGTCGATCCCCGGCGCTTCCATGGCGGCGTGTATCGCGCGTCGAACTGGTTGGAACTGGGACGGACGCGGGGATACCGGCGCACCCGGGACGGCTACAGCGCCGAAGCCGATGCCCCGAAACTTGTCTTTGTGCGTCCCCTGCGCCGTGATGCGCGCAGGCAACTGACCCACCCTGGCCGGGAACATCTTCAACTCACAGGAGCCCCCAAGATCATGCTCAATGCCGCCGAGATGCGACAACTCCCCGAGTGTTTCAGGACCATTCCCGATCCGCGCCGCGCTCAGGGACGGCGCCATCCCTTGTCGGTCGTGCTGGGCATCGCGGCGGGCGCGACGCTGTGCGGCATGCACGGCTATAAAGCCATCTCGGATTGGGCCGATGCCCTGGGGCAGAAAGCCCGCGAACGTTTTGGCTGCCGGCCCGAGAACGGCCGCTATGTGGTTCCCAGCGAGTTTGTGATTCGGGATTGCCTGATCCGGATTGAACCGGGGGCGCTGGACCGGGCGCTCAATGCGTGGAATCGGGCCTGGGGCGCCCCGGACGATGCGCTGGCCATGGATGGCAAGACGATGAAGAACGCCCTCGACTCGGACGGGCGTCAGACCCACATCATGAGCGTGGTCGGGCATCGGTCGAAACGCTGCTACACCCAAAAAAAGTGGGCACCCTCCCTGTAGCCGGCGGCGAGGAGCACAAGCGCACGAACGAAATCGGCATGGCCGTTCCCTTGCTTGAAACCTGCGACATCGCCGGCAAGGACATCACCGGCGACGCCCTGCTGACCCAACGCGCGATCGCGCGTTATTCGGTTGAGCGGGGAGCGCACTATCATTTCACGGTCAAAGGCAACCAACCGACGTTGGAACGCGATATCGCATTGCAGTTCCAAACCCGCGGACAACCCGACTTTGTCGAGGTCACGCCGCCCGATCATGGCCGCATCGAAACCCGGCGCATTTGGTGCAGCGCCGCACTCAACCACTACCTCGACTTTCCCCACCTGGCGCAGGTCTTTCGGATCGAGCGCGAATCCATCGACAAAAAATCCGGCGCCCTCACCTGTGAAACCGCGATGGGCATCACGAGCCGCTCACCCGGCGAAACCTCCCCCGAACGCTTGCTGGCCATCAATCGCGGTCATTGGAGTATCGAAAGCGTCCATTACATCATCGACTGGAATTACGATGAGGACCGCAGTCGAATCCGCACCGGCTTCGGCCCGGAAAACATCACCCGCCTCCGACGCTTTGCCGTCGGTATTCTCAAATCCTTTCAAAAACCCGCTCAATCGATCGCCCAATCCATGCGCCAACTCTCGTTCAATACCCGCCGCGTCTTCGACTACTTGAAAATGACTCGAAATTCATCCCCCACATCATGCTCCTTCTGAGAACAAATTTGCCGTGCAGGCCCGGCCGAGCCGTTCGACGTTGGAGTCGTCGATCTGATCCAGCGGACTAAAGTGGGTTTCGGCGTAGTCCCCGCCGTATGTCAGCCATTCTTCGTTCGGAGAATCGAGAAGTGCGGTCCGCTCTAAAGGTTGCTGGGCGACGACCACGCCCGCAGCCAACCCCAGCGCCACCGCCGAGCACCACATGATCCGGCCAAATGCATACGACATCGCTTTCCACCTCCGCTTCCGATCGTGCGGTTTCTTAAAGGTATGCTTTCTCAACAGTGATCGGAGATCATACCAACAGGTTCGCGCCGTTCTCAACCGTTGTACGGGCGTTCAGGCCTATGGCCCGCTGAGGTTCAAACGGATTCAATCGTGCCGCATACCATTCCGAATGGCCGTGGACATGGCCAGGCAATAGCCGATTCGAACGATTACTATTGAGTCAATCGGGCGCGCGGACCAGTCGACTTGAAATTTAAATCGTTCGCGGCAAAATGGTAACGTGAAAGAGTTTGACCCGGAGCCCGTCAATGCAATTTCCATTACTCACCATCGCAGCATCATTCGGTCTGGCTGCCGCCCTTTGGCCGCAGCTTGCAGTTGCACAGGACGACCGGGACTTCGTATTCACAGACGATGAGGGCCACCTCGTCCTCCGCTTTGCCGGCGCGGAACCTGGAGGCCTGGATGCGAACCAGGTCGACGAGATCGTCAACGCCGAATTCTCCACCATGGTCCACGACCGCCTGAGGGCTGACATCAGATTCGACTCCGAGCCCGTCGATTCGGAATGGGCCGACTCGATGGCGCCACGAATCGAAAGGCACGTGAGCGAAACGGGGCCCGAATTCTCGGCAATCGACGTTCGGTGCCGGTCGGCTTCTTGCCGACTCGTGCTCGAACACACGGGCAGGTTGCGCGTCGCAGAGCACCAGTCACTGATGGGAAACGTTCAGCTTGTTATCCGGGTGTTCATGGAAGCCAATCCGGCAAGTTTCGAGCCCGTCTTCCTGATCGCCGCCTACGACCAGGAACGTGAGACTCCTCATATAAAGGCGTTTCTGCAGAGAGCGGCCGGCCAGAATTAGCCGCTTGCCGGGAGATGAACCCGGACCACTCAAATCCCTGAATATTGAGCATGTAGGGGCGGTCTATGACCGCCCAAATCAACTACGACCGCCCAAATCACTGTAGGAGCGGTCGGTGCGTTCGGTGCGTTCGGTGCGGTCTACGACCGTATAAACTTGGTTCGTGCAGTCATAGACTGCACCTACAGTGGGAAAAGAACTTCCGGATCGTGCGTTCATAGATCGCACCTACAGTGGGAGTCGGAGTGGGAGTGGGAGTTCGCGCCCCGACAGCGCCGACTTCCAAAACTGACGTTACACCACGGGCTGTCAGTGCCGAATCCGGGAGCTTATGTCGTATACGCCCGAGAGGGAATGATGGGCCTGCAAGGCGCCACTGGCCATCACCAACCCGCATAAAACGACACAACCCAAAGTCCGCTTGATCATTAGTGCGCCTCCTCAAATCTCGATCGGGACAAGATGCCGTCAAGCAGCCTCCCGCGAGACACGGGTTCACTGTCCCCGGAACGTACCATTGCGCCCGTCCGGTCTCCAACCAAATATGATGCCTGTCGTCGACACGCGAGTGAGCCAAACGGATCGGCCGCCGCCTCTTCACAACACGCGTTTCAGGCTGTTAAGGTGGACCTTACATGACGCGTTCGTCCCTCATGCCGCCGCCCTCTCCCCTCGAACACCGGCTGCAGCCCTACATGGAAGCGCTGGCCCGGTTCTCGAGCACGGACGAGTGCGAGCGGTCCGAACTGTACGGCCGGCTCCGAGGGGATATCGTCCGCGTCTTGACCGCCCTGGAGCAGGGCGTCGGCGCGCCCCGGCCCGGACCCGACGCCGGCGCAATCTGCGGCGTCGCCTGGAACATCGAGAGGGGCATACAACTGGATCGGATCATCCGGGTCTTGGTGGAAGACCCCGTCCTGGCCGCGGCCGACGTTCTCTACGTCACCGAAGTCGACTACGGGATGGCCCGGGCCGGCAACCGGCACGTGGCGCAGGAGATCGCCGACGCGCTGGGGTTCAACTATGTGTTCGCGCCCTGTTACCTGGCGTTGAACAAGGGCGCCGGCGTGGAAGCCGATGCCGAAGGCGAGAACACGCTGGCCCTTCACGGAAACGCATTGCTGTCGCGGTACCCGATCCGGAACGCCCACGCCGTGGCCCTTCCCAATGGAAAGGACAAAATGGTCGGCCGGGAGAAGCGGTTGGGTTCGCAGCGCGCCATCGTGGCGGACATCGAGCACCCGTCGGGAACGTTTCGGGCCGTCGTGCTGCACATGGACGCGCACTCGGCGCAGTCCCACCGCCACCGCCAGATGAAGATCGTCATGGACCACCTGGATACGCTGTCACCCTCGCTTCCGGTGCTGATCGGGGGAGACTGGAATACGACCACGCACAACGCGAGCCGCGCGCTCTACTCGATCCTGGGGTATGCCCTCCGTGTGCTGATGGGTGTTCGCCGGGTGCTGGCCCATCACTACCCCTATCCGGACCGCTGGTTCGAACGCCGGTTGTTCCGAGATCTGGAGCGGCGCGGCTACGACTACAAGAGCCTCAACGTCCCCGGAGGCTGCACGCTGCACTATTCAATCGAGGATCTCGCGGCCAACGAGAACATGGGCGAGTGGATCCCGCAGTGGTGTTTCTGGTTCATCGACTGGGCGCTCGCCCCCCAGGGGGGCCGTTGCGCCCTCAAACTGGACTGGTTCGCGGGCCGGGGCGTGGAAGCATCCCCCGAGCAGGCGCCGGCGATACTGGAAGGGCTCGCCGGCGGCGGGCCGTCCCTTTCCGACCACGATCCGATCGTTCTGGGTTTTACTCTCAAGGAGGCACGATGAAACGCCTGGTGTTCATATCGATCATGCTTCTTGCCGGATGCGGCGGCGCGGGTCCCCTGGCCGATACCACCGAAGAGGCCCTGCCGGTCGCCCTGCTGGACGAATCGGCGGCCCTGGACGCGATTCGCGACATCCGGGAGGGACAGTCCGCGTTCATGGCGACACGCCGCCGCTACGCTCAGTTCATGGAAGAGCTGATAGAGACGCGGATGATTCCGGACGCACCGTCATGGGCCGACAGCGGATATGCGATTCGAATCCATCCGACGCCCGCGGCCGACGGCTACAGCGCCACGGTCACGGCGCCGCCCGAAGCCGAGAGCCGGTCCTTCTACGTCGACGACACGGGCGTGATCCGATGGGCGCGGGGCGAAGCGGCCACCGCCGACAGCCCGGAACTCGACGATTTGGACGCTCCGGTCGACGGAGTGGAATCGTCTACTCCGGCTTCTGCAAATTGAGCGTGGCGGAATGGATGCAGTAGCGGAGTCCCTTGGAGAAGACTTGCCCGAGATGGGCGCGGCAGGCGGGCGTTCCCGCTGTCGGGACTGGCCGTTCATCCGACGAGAAGGATGTGAACCGGGCCTGGCCACCCTGCACTTTCATGGGTGAGCTGTTCATGGCACATTACTGGTATGCGCGAACAGACGCTCTACCCGCCGGTAAAGGCGTTCCTCGAAGCACAGGGCTATGAAGTAAAGGGCGAGGTCAACGATTGCGACGTCGTCGCGATACGGGGCGGGGAGCCGCCGGTTATCGTCGAATTGAAGATCGGTTTTTCCCTGCCGCTGGTCTTCCAGGGGATCGAGCGACAGGGCCTCTCCGACAACGTCTATCTCGCGGTTCCACCGTTTTCAGGCCGCACGACCCGCCGGAACGACGCACTGAAGCTTTGCCGTCGGCTCGGGCTCGGGCTCCTGACGGTTCGGCTCGAGCCCGCGCCGTTCGTCGAGGCACTGCTCGATCCGGGGCCTTACCGGCCGCGCCGTCGCAAGCGCGACGTCGGACGGTTGCTGCGGGAGTTCCAACGCCGGGTGGGAGATCCGAACCAGGGCGGCTCGACCCGTCGCACGATCATGACCGCGTACCGGCAAGACGCCCTGCGTTGCGCCTCCCATCTTCGTCTCAACGGTCCGACGAAGGCATCCCTCGTCGCCAAAGCGGCCGGAGTCGCCCGAGCCCGGGCGATAATGTACGCCGATATCTATGGCTGGTTTGAACGCGCCCCCGATTCGCCGCTCGGAGTCTACGGCTTGACGCCGAAGGGCCATGCGGCACTTGAGCACTACGCCGATGTGCTGGCGGCGCTGAAGCACAGCGACGGGTAGCGGTCGGTGCCGACTTGAGTGGTCGGCACCGACGGGATGATTCGGCACTGACGGGATGTTTCGGCGCCGACGGGATGTTTCGACGCCGTGGCCGGCACAGCCGTCCATCGAAGCGTCAAGACGCGTGGCTCCGGAAAGGCCCTTCTGGCGTACAAATCGCACGCGGCCGAGTATGATTTACTATTCTGCGAAAAGGAGGCCTCTATGTGGAAACCACCAACGATCCTTGCGGCCGTCGCGCTCGCCGGATGCCTGGCCGTTCAGGCGTCAATGCCTCAGGTCGGCGAGAGCCGTCCGCCCGTCACCGAAACCCAATACGAACAGTGGAAGACGGATCTCACCAACTGGGGCCGCTGGGGCGAAGACGACGAGATCGGCGCGCTCAACCTGATCACGCCGGCCAAACGCCTTCAGGCCGTCGCGCTGGTCGAAGACGGCGTGACGGTATCGCTCGCCGGCGACGCCGACACGGTCGAAGCCGTCGACAACCCGAATCCTTACGAACACACGATGCTGGGTATCAGTTCGGACCGAATCGCGGTCAGCTACCACGGGATCGCCCATACGCACCTGGATGCCCTTGCGCATGTCAACGCCGACGGTGTCTTCTACAACGGTTACCAGCCCGACCCCGAGGCCGTCGTTGAGAACGGCCACGCACGCAATTCGATTCGCAACGTCAAGGATGGCATCGTGACACGCGGCGTCCTGATCGACATCCCCCGGATGCGAGGCGTCCCCTACCTGGAACCGGGAACCCCCATCTACGTCGAAGATCTGGAGGAGTGGGAACAGCAGACCGGTATCCGGGTGTCGTCGGGCGACGCGCTGTTTGTCCGCACCGGCGTCTGGGCCCGCCGGCAGACGGAGGGACCGTGGCTGCGGGGACGCCGGCCTGGGGGCCTGTCCGCCGGGCTGCACCCGTCGGTGATCCCGTGGTTGAAAGAAAGAGACATAGCATTGCTCGGAAGCGATCATCCCCAGTACGTCGCGCCATCCGAACTTCCGGGCGCCGTCCATGATTTCGCGTTGCTCTATCTGGGAGTTCATATCTTCGACAACTGCGACCTCGAGGCGCTCGGCGAGGCGGCGGCGGAACGCGGCCGGTGGGAGTTTCTGCTGATGGCCGCTCCCCTCCCGATCCGAGGAGGCACGGGCTCGCCGTTGAATCCGATCGCGGTATTCTGACGATGCGTTGGGGCTTCACTTTCCTGATGGGCACATCGCGCCTGGACGATGAACAGAAGCTGCGGCTCGTCACACAGGCGACACTGCTTTATCTTGCGGGGGAGGAGCGCGTCGAGATCTCGGAAGACACCTTCGAGGGTGTCCTGTACACCAAACACGAATGGCGCGTCATGGGTTCGTTCAGCGGGCAACAATTCGACGCAGATCTCGACAGCGACCTCGACGAGGGGAGGATACACCTTCGCTTCCTCGTCAACGAGCAGACGCTGAACGCGGGACCGGCCTACAGTCCGAATTAACAGCCCGTGACAGAACCCTGCAGGGTCGCGCGCAGGGGTCTTCGGGTCTCAGACGCGAAGAGAGGAGTGGAGCGATGGTTCCACATCGTGACCGACGAACGACAAAGTCTGTGATCCGACGCCCCTGCGCCCTTCGGCTTACGACGGCACGAGTTTGCTCGATTTCGAGCCCGTCGGCCCCTGAAACCATCAGGACTTCTCGCGCTTGGGCGCCTCGCCGGCAACATCCGTTTCGGGCGGCGCCGGCGCGGGGAAACGCCCGGCTTGGCGCAGGGCACGGCGCAGGAGGAAGTCGATCTGGCCGTTGACGCTACGCAATTCGTCAGCGGCCCAGCGCTGCAACGCCACCAGGACCTCCGGGTCGGTTCGCACGAGAAACGGCTTGCGCGTTTGCATCCTCCTGAATCCGCGCCGGGGCCGGGCGCGTCGGATGTCGGGTCTACTGGTAGAGGGTGCCCGTATTCAGTACCGGCTGCGTTCCTTTGTCGCCGCAAAGCACGACCAGGAGATTGCTCACCATGGCCGCCTTGCGTTCCTCGTCCAGTTGGACGATGCCTTGACTGGCCAATTGTTCCAACGCCATTTGCACCATGCTCACGGCGCCCTCCACGATCTGTCCGCGCGCGGCGACGATGGCCCCGGCCTGTTGCCGTTGCAGCATCGCCGACGCGATTTCCGGAGCATAGGCCAGGTGCGTGATCCGGGCTTCAAGCACTTCGACCCCCGCGGCTTGGAGCCGTCCCTGGATTTCGATCTTCAGTTGACTCGCAATTTGCTCGGTGTTACCGCGCAGTGACAATTGCCCATCTTCCTGCGTGTCATAGGAGTATTGTGACGCGAGATCGCGGACGGCGGATTCGCTCTGGACGTGCACGTAGTTAACGTAGTCGTCCACCTCGAACGAGGCCTCGGCGGTATCCACGACCTTCCAAACCACCACGGATGCGATCTCTATGGGATTACCGTCGGTGTCGTTCACCTTGGAACGTTCAGTTTCGAAGTTTCGCACCCGCACCGAGATCCGCCGCTTGGAATAGAGCGGATTGGCCCAGCGAAGCCCGGGATCGCGTACGGTGCCCACATAGCGGCCAAACAGTTGCAGGACCCGCGCCTCGTTCGGGTTGACCACGAACAGGCCAAACAACAGAATGAACGCGATTGTGTCAAACAGCGCGCTCGCGAGGATCATCCACACGTCGCCATCCCGGATGGCCAATACGAGCCACGCGATCCCCAAAACGAGCCCGGCCAGCAACGCGAGCAGCACCAGCCCGCCACTGATTGCCTTGATCGGTTTTTCTTGCATCATCGTGTTCTCCAGTGATTTCGAAATGATATCACATTGATAGCTTGCCCACAAGATGATCGCACTGTTATCGAGACCGGTCCGAGGGAGCGGGCAAATACGATGTCAATCGGTTGAAGACGGCTCGTTCCGGCGGCGGGTTCGCCGGCGCCGCGTGCTTCGAACTGCGCCGCAACAGCCGCGTGAACCGGGACATGTACCACGCTGCACCAGCCCGGTTTCTCAAGGCGTGCGATGAGAACTCCGAGAGTTGGCTCAAGGATCGCGGCTGCTCCGGCGATCTCGGGCAACCGGTTCATGCTCTCGGCAGATCTTCTCGGTCTCCCTGTCCGCCAGCGGTTCTGCGGTGAGTCCGCAGCGGAATCCGCCGTCGCCAAGCCGCTCGAAGAGGCTGCACGTGTGGCACAGGCCGAAGCTGCGCGACCCGTGGACACGTTGGAGGGATGTGAGTAAGTCGAGCAAGGCGTCTTCGAGACGCTTCCGTCGCGATTCGGCCAGTGCCGAGACCGCCTCGCGGACTCGAAGGGATGACCAGGTTCGGACCAAGAGCTGCCTGCCTTCGTTTGTCAGTTCGAGATGGATGACCCGGCGGTCGTTGTCGTCGGAGCGCTTGACGATCAGACCCTTCCGTTCCAGGACAAGCAGCGACTGGGAAACGGTTCCCTTTGTCGAGCCCAGATATTCTGTCAGGCCGGCGGGTGTATCGCTGTACCGGTTGGCGCGCGACAGGTAGAGCAGCGACGACAGATGAACCGGCTGCAGCGCCGCCTGCGAGGCCCCTTCGCGCTGCTCTGCCCGTAACAGACTGGTCAGCCGTTCGAGGAGAATCGTCAAGTCGGCCACGCCCCAATGTATCGACTCAACACCACATTGACAACGAAAAGGTGTTGATCTATCCTGCACCTTCGTATCGACTCGCTACCTTATTGGGAGGAACCCATGTCAAATTCGATTCCCGGATACACCTACGGAGCGTCCGATCTTGCGCGTTCGCCGCTCTCGGTCCAGGACCTTGGCTTGCTCGAAAAAACGCTGCTCTTCACGGACGACGACCGCGAGGCCTTGCGCCAGGCCGGAGCCGTCCTCAGCGACCAGGTTGAGGACATCCTTGACGTTTGGTACGGCTTTGTCGGCTCGAACGATCACCTTCTGGCGTACTTTGCCGGCGCCGACGGGCAACCTGTCGGCAGCTACCTGGAGGGGGTTCGCAAGCGCTTCGGGCAGTGGATTCGCGATACGTGCGAGAGGGAGTACGATCAATCGTGGCTGGACTACCAGCACGAAGTGGCGCTTCGACACCATCGAGTAAAAAAGAACAAGACCGATGGCGTGGATGCGGCCCCGATCGTTCCACTGCGTTATATGATCGCGTTCATCTATCCGATAACGGCGACCATTCGTCCCTTTCTTGAAAAAAAGGGACACCCGAAGGAGGCCGTCGACCGGATGCACGATGCATGGTTCAAGTCAGTGGTCCTGCAAGTCGTGCTCTGGAGCCGGCCGTACACGCCGGACGACGACTACTGACGGAAATCGTGACCTTACGAACACGGTGTGACGACGACAGCGGGGATAATAACCGCCGCCATCAACGCCGCCTGTATCGCGTCGATGGATTCCTGAACGGCCTTGCCGACCACCTCCCCGGCGGCAATCTGGCCGAGGCGCTTCTTGCGTTGCCGGAGCGCTTTCTTGTCGAAAGCCTGGGCCAGAAGATCAGCACTGTTCGCGAGGGATGCCAAGACAGCGGTTCGCGGGTCGATGTCCATCGATTCAGTAAAGATCGCTTTCCGCAGCCGTTCGATCATTTCCCGTTCCGGACCAGGGTTGATTTCTGGGTAGATTTTTCTGTTGAAGATGAGGAGTATCTTGTCCTCGTCCGCACGGAGGATACCCTGTTCGCACAATCGCTCGGCGACCCGCTGGGTGAGCTTGCGGTTCGAGGCGAAACGCGCAACCCAGGCTTTGAGCGTCTTGCGCCGTTTCGCATCGCGAACCTCGTGCAGGCACTCGTCGACGAGTGGATTCCCGAGGTGACTTGGGTTCACCACTTCGATCAGTTTGCCCTTGCGGGAATCGAGGCGGAAGCGGGTGCGAAGCAGAAGCTCGGCGAGAATGGCGCCCGCCATTGTGTATTGGTGCATCGATCCACGGGCAATCGTTCCTTCCTTGTCCCGCAACGCGAGCAGAAGCAGCTCCTCATGCAACATGAGTTCGACTCGATTGGCCATAACTTACTCCTTCTTCGGTTGGACGCTGCGGTCAAGTTCGACTGTCCGCGTCAATTCCGCCATATCCACAAACGCAAACCCGCCAAGACCTTTGGCTTATCGGCGGGTTCGCCCCAGGCGCGACCGCCCACACTTCTACCACAGGTTCCTGGAGCTTGATTGCGATCCGAGGCCGATGTTGTAAAATGCCGCCCAAGGCAGACAACAAAATCGAGACGCAAGCACTCACGTGTGATTTTTCCGACGTTTGAGCGGTCGATGGACCAGGCATCGGCGTTCGTCGGGGCATTGTGTTTGGTTTTCTCTGACGAAACGGGTCGGGAAAGACCACCACCATACGAATGCTGCTCGGAATCGGCGCCCCGAGTTCAGGCAAGTCGCAGGTGCTCAGATTCGATATCGCCTGTCCGGGACGATGTGTCGGAGGGTTGTTGGGTCCGAAAACTCCGGAGTATCTCATGACGCGCAAACCGCTTTTCTGGATCCTGTTTTCCGCTCTCGGAGCGGCCGGCTTCGTTATCGCAGTCTGGCTCTTTCCCCGAGCGTTCCCAATCATCGACCTGGACATCCAGATGGACCAGGCGACGGCCATTGAGCGGGCGGCTGAATTGGCGGGTGAGTACGGCTGGAGTCCGGCGGATGCCCGGTCGGCGTCGACGTTCGGTCAGCTCGATCCTGAAGTCCAGACCTACGTTGAGCTTGAAGGTGGAGGACAGGACGCGTTTGTCAACCTCGCCGACGAGAACATCTACCACCCCTATGGTTGGAGCGTGCGGCGCTTCCAGGAAGGATCGGTCGAGGAGAGCCTCGTCCGATTCACACCTGACGGACGAGCGTACGGATTTCGGCTGCGTCTCTCCGAGGACGATCCCGGCAACGGAAACCTTTCCGACGAGGAGGCGCTTGCCGTCGGCGAAGCGGCCGCCGCGGAATGGGGCGTCGACCTGACGCCGTTCGAACTGCTCGAATCGTCACAACAAACCCTGCCGGGTGGCCGCATCGATCACACGATCGTGTTCGAACGTGGAGACGTCACGGTTGCCGACGCGCAGTTCCGGCTGCGTGTCACGGTGGCGGGCGAGGGTGCTTCCGAATTGACGCACTTTGTCCAGGTACCCCAGGCGTTTTCGCAGCGATTCGCCGACATGCGTGCGGCCAACGATGCCATCGCGCTCGTTTCTCAGGGTTTCTTTCTCTTGGTGTTCGGGATCCTGGCGGCTGGAATCGGGACTGTCATCCTGATGCGACAGCGCTGGGTCCTATGGCGGAAGCCGCTCATCTGGGGCGGCATCACGGCTCTGTTGCTGGGTCTGAACCAGTTGAACGCACTCCCGCTTGCCTGGAACGCGTACGACACTGCCGTCTCGGCGGGAGTTTTTCTCTCCCAGCAGATTGGCACAGCGGTCCTGATACTGGTTGCCGGTACGCCGTTGATCGCCTTCTTCTATCTTGCCGGTGAGTCGCTGGGACGGCGGGCGTTCCCGGCGCATCCGCAACAGTGGCGATTCTGGTCTCCGGAAGTCGCCGCCTCCAACCCTGCCCTCGGACGAACCGTCGCCGCCTATCTGTTGGCGGGAATGCAGTTGGGATATGTCGTTCTATTCTATCTCGGGACTTCGCGACTCGACGGGTGGTGGTCTCCGGCCGAAGCACTGGTTCAACCGGATCTGCTGGCGACGTTCCAGCCATGGCTGACGGCCGTTTCGAACTCGCTTCTGGCCGCGTTCTGGGAAGAGAGTCTCTTTCGCGCTGTCCCCATCGCGTGCGCCGCACTGCTTGGTGCACGTTACGGACGAAAAAACGTCTGGATCTGGATCGCGATCGTCCTTCAGGCCGTAATCTTTGCCGCCGGCCACGCCAACTATCCGCAGCAGCCCGCGTACGCGCGAGTTGTTGAGCTCTCGGTGCCGGCCCTGGTCTGGGGGGTGGCCTACCTGTATTTCGGCCTGGTGCCGACGGTGCTGGCACACTTCACCTACGATCTTTCATTGTTCTCGATCCCGTTGTTTGCTTCGGATACGCCGGGAGTCTGGTTCGACCGGGCCATCGTTATCCTGGTCGGTCTGCTGCCGCTCGCGATCGTTCTGAATGCGCGGCGCAAGGGGCGCGCGCGAAGCAACGCGCCCGACTGGGCATACAACCGTGCCTGGAGACCTCCCGAACTCCCGGCCGATACCACTGCCGCCGGCCCCGCGGACGCTTTTCTCGAGACGGCTGAAGAACCACCGCGGCAAGGTCTGCCTGTTGCTCCTACGGTTGTCTTTGTGTTGGGCGTCCTCGGTGCCGCGGCGTGGCTCTTCTCGATCGGATCCGGAGGCGAAGTCCCCCGCCTCACGCAGTCGCGCACGGAAGCGATCGCCACTGCCCGCGAGGCCCTCGAGAATCAAGGCAACTCCGTCGAGGAATGGACGGCGTTGGCCGCGACCCCTTTCCAACGGGGTGACGACCATCGATATGTCTTCGAGGAAGCCGGAGAAGCCGCATACACGTCTCTGCTGGGACGGTATCTGGGAGAGCCGCGCTGGAGCGTCCGCTTTATAGATTTCGATGCCGAATCCGAGGAGCGTGTCGACCAGTTTCAGGTTCAGATAAGCCCGGCTGAAGAGGTATTGCGCGTTGTGCATATCCTTCCCGAAGCGCGCGAGGGCGCCCAACTGGAAGAAGACGCGGCACGGACCCTCGCATTGGACCACATCGTGGAGCGCTTCGATCTGGACCCGGCCCGCCTGGTGGAAGTGGTTGCCGACCAGACCGCACGCCCGAATCGCGTCGACTGGGTCTTCGTTTTCGAGGATCCCGACGCCTTGCCGGAGGTGGAGGGGGAAGGCCGTGTCACGGTCCGACTGGCAGGCGACGAACTCACCGACCTGACACGGTCGGTGGACGTGCCCGAAGAGTGGCAGCGCAGCCGGCGTGACGCGGCGACACGCCGCGAGTTGATCGGCATCGGCCTTGCCGCGTTACTGGTGCTGATGATCGGCACTGCCGATGTCCTTGCCATCGTCGCTCTTGCCAAGGGCACGCTGGTGGTGCGCGCCCTCGTCGTCATGTTGCCGGCGGCCCTGGTTGTGATGGCTCTGTCTCAGGCCAACTCGTGGCCTGCAATCACGGCTCAGTTTGGCCCCACACAACCGTGGGGACTACAGGCCGGCGCGGCGGCGTTCGGGATGGTCCTGATCGCCTTGGTGGGGGCCGCTGCGATCGCGCTACTGGCGGCTCTGGCTCACTCCTGGCATCGAAACAACCTGCGACAGTCCGCGCCCGCTTTCGGCGTTGCGCTGGGATTCGTCCTGGTCGGTGTCGGGGGCATAGCCGAGATGTTCTTCGGCACGTTCGGCGGATTGCCCCGTTGGCCGAATCCTTCGGGTGCGGTCTCGTTTGTGCCCGTTCTGACGAACGTTGGTGAGCTGATCGTTCCTTATGTGCTGAGCACGAGTGCGCTCCTGCTGCTGGGCGGCCTCGCCTTGCGGACGGGACTCTTTCCCAAGATCGTGCTCTGGACCGCCGTGCTGGCGGTCGGCTTCGTCGATATCCCTGAATCCGTTCAGGAATCGGCCGTGATGTGGGTGGCCGCGGGTCTGGGAGTCGGTATCTTGTACTACTTCGTCGTCCGAAGTGTCGCGGCGATCCCGGCGTTGGCGCCGGTGATCTTTGCGACCATCCTCGCCGCAGACGGGCTGGGCACAGCCGTTGACGGCGCGTACCCCGGGGCACGGGCCGGTGGCGTCATGGGAGCTATCGTCCTTGTGGCGATCGCCGTGGTATGGACCCGCGTGTTGTCGGATCGAGGCCCGGACGGATAAAGATCAGCCGTTTCGTTCCGGTAGCGGTATTGAGGAATGGCCCAAGCGTCTTCGGTGGGCCATTCCTGGGTTAGAATCCGCGATCTACTCCGCCTGGGCTGCCGCCTCCAGCAGGGCTCGGATTTCCATCAGTGCCTCAGAGTCCGCGCCGCCACGGCCCCCTCGACCCCCGAATCCAACTGGAGGAACAGCGGGGGCGGCAGCGTTCTCTTCGTCGGTCTCGACCGCGACTACGGCGTAGGGATCGGGGACTCTGGCGTCTCCGGCGTCCAGCGGCAATGGCCGCGCGGGAACGCCATTGGCGACATCCAGCGGAGTCCGGCCCGACCAATCCAGGAGATCGGTGCGAGCGCCATGCTCCAGAAGATAATGAACCATATCGGTATTTTCGGACTGAACGGCGTAGTGAAGAGCTGAAATGCCCTCGTCGTCGGAGACGCTGCGGGCAATGCGCATCGAATACGACAGGACACCGGTAATCCGGGCATTGACGTCGGCGCCGTGTTCGATCAAAAGGTCGAGGACTTCGGTATCGCCGCCGCCCCCAGCGCCCCCGCGGCGGGTGGGATCCACACCGGCCGCTATCAGGAACGGCGTCGCCCCCATACCGATAACGTTGGGATTGGCGCCCTTGTCGAGCAAGGCCCGCATCACCTCGATGTCACTGTCCATGGCGGCGCGAAACAGCGGCGTCACACCGGTGCTGAGGAGAGGATCGCTGAAACGCCCACCCTGATTGCTCGGACGGCGCATGCTGAGTTGGGGATTCGGATCGACGCCGGCGTCCAGCAACGCGGTGACGATGTCCATGTTCGTGACTTCCGGGCCGTCGGGAGCAGGGGGCAGGTCAACCGGCGGACCACCGCCGCGCCCGCCTCTGCCGCCGCCGAACCCGAAACCTCCGCCACCGCCACGGTTCTTTCGATCGATGACGATGTAGAGCGCCGTGCGCCCATACACATCCCAAACATGCGGATTGGCGCCCTGATCCAGCAGGAATTTCGCAATTTCGTTGTTGGTGTTGTCCAGGGCGATCATCAGGGCGGTCACACCTTCAGGCGTGGGCACATTGACGTCCGCGCCGGCCCCGACCAGAGATTCGACGCACTCGTTACAGCCTTGGCGGGCCGCGTACAACAGGGCGGTCAGACCGCCGTACGCGTGGTATTGCCAACGTGGCTCGGACGTGATCTGACTCGGCCAGTCGGTGAATCTGGCGCGGGCGTTCACGTCTGCGCCATTCGCAAGAAGAATATCCACCATCTCGGCGGCGTTTCGATTCGCGGCGGCGGCCCAAATCAAAGGCGTCTGATCCTGAACCTGCTCGACGGCGTTGACGTCGGCCCCCGCATCGACGAGCATCCGAACGATCCCCAGGTCACCGCTCTTGATGGCGAGCATCAGCGCGGTCTGGCCTTCCGGATTGGCGCCTTCGGGGCCCGACCCCGCGTCCAGAAGCATCCGTACCATGTCGGGGTCACTCAGCTTGACGGCCTCAGTGAGGGGCGTGGACCCGAGTTCGTTGATGACGTCCACCTGGGCGTTCCTCCCGATCAACTCGGTCATCAACTCATGATCGACGCGATAGACCGCCCAGTGAATCGGCCGCGTTCCGTCGGGCTGCGCTTCATTCACATCGGCGCCGGACCGAATCATGTCGAGCGCCGCCATGCGGTTTCCAGCTTGAATCAGGCTGGCCAACCTCCCTGGCCGATCCTGGGCCAAATAGAGCGAAGTGGCGGAAACCACAAAAACAATGGCGAGAATGAAACGCTTCACTCGTTCCTCCAACAACTAGATACCATCGGCGTCCAGCTTGTTATGGTTTCCCCACAGGCCTCTGGCCGCGTCATAAAGGAACTTGTAGGGGTCGGCCCACGTGCGTTCGAGCCCGTCCATCACGCCCCCTTCCAACATTTCCTGGGGGCCCTCTCCTACGCGAATCTGTTTGAACAGCCGCTGCCGCACGACTTCCATCAGTTCCCGCTCGGCCTTGAACTCGGCATAAGTCATCACCGGACCCGAACCCGGAACGATCCTCGTTTGCTCGTTCCCGATATCGAGCAACCGATCCATCGCGTCGACGCGCCCGCCGATCCACCCACCCGTAATCCAATCCAGTTCAGGGTCTTTCACAGGCGACGCCACATCGCCGACGGCGAGCACATTCGAATCCTTAAAATGCACATAGATGTCGCCGCTGGTATGTGCCGCAAGCAGGTAGCCGTATTCAATCCGTTCACCGCCGGCCTCGCTGGATTCCAAGGTGTTGAAGAACGTTTGAGTCGGCCAGGCGGTTTGGGGGCGCGCCTTCTCATAACGATACTCGGCAGGCAGCCAGTAATCGGTCGAGAGCCAGTGGCGCGTGCGATCGTGCGCGATTATCGTTGCGCCCGATGCGCCGAAACGTTCGTTATTGCCGGTCTGATCGGGATGGTAATGGGTATTGAAAAGTGTATGGACGTTCGAATTCGCCGACACGCCATTGAGTGCGCCGACGAGTGAGTCGCCGTAGCCCGGAACGCCGCTGTCCACCAGTAGAAGACCATCGCCGGTGGAAAGGGCAACGACATTGGTACCGCCCGCGTTCACGACCGCGATCTTGTCGTTCAAACGGCCAACGCCGTTGACCCCAGCTTCCTGTTGGCGGGCGTTCGCCCGAGAAGATGCCCAGAGCGTGAGCATCCCGGTCATGGCGCCTTTCAGTACTTGCCTGCGATCCATGATGTCATTCCTCGGCTGGGGCGCTGGTGGCTTTTCATACCGTCATGTCGAGTCTACAACTCTGAAATCATCCCGGTGCTGTCGGCAAACTCGGTCTGTTCGATACCGAACTTGTTCAACAGGGTCAGATGCACGTTGGCCAGCGGCGACCGGTCCGGCATGACGATCTGTTGCCCGCCCCGCTTCATCCGGCCGTTGCCTCCTCCGACGATGACGGTCGGGATCGGATAGTTTCCGTGCCGGTCGCTGTTGCCCATGTTCGATCCATACAGGAAGATCGAATGATCGAGAAGCGAGCCGTCGCCGTCGGGAGTGTCCGCCATCTTCGCCAGAAACGCGGCAAACCGGTCCACGTGCCACGTCTGGATTTTCACCAGCTTCTCGAGTCTCTCGAGGTCGTTGGCGTGATGCGAAACGGGGTGGAAAGCGTCCGGAACGCCAATGTGGTTGTAGGTCTGGTTCGTGCCCTCGGCCACCATGATGTATGACGCCACGCGCGTCAGGTCCGACTGATAGGCAATCGCGATCAGATCGAACAGGAGATCGACCTGCTTGTCGAAATTGTCGAGTACGCCGACCGGACGCTCCGGAAGGTGGATGTCGGAAACGTCCTGCGAGGCGATCAACTCGGTGCGCCGCTCGATTTCACGAACGCTTTCCAGAAACCCATCGAGCGTGGCGCGGTCGCCGGCGCCGAGCTCGTTCTTGAGAGCCGCGGTCCTGTCCATGATCAGGTCCAGGAGGCTATAGTTCTCCCGGGCGATTTCGACGCGTTCCACAGCCGTGGTCTCGCCGAACAACTGATTGAAGACTTTCTTCGGGTTGTATTCCATCGGAAGCGGGGAGGTGGGGTCTCGAAACGACAGGGTGGTGTAGGGGCCGCCGCTCCCTGCGGCCTGCTGAACCGTTGTTTCCGAGGATACTTCCAGAGACGGCAGCGTGGTCTCCTGGCCGATTTTCTGCGCGATGATCTGATCGAGCGTCGTGGCCATGTTCGCGCCGCCGCCGAAGGCGCCACCGCCCGGGCGTGCGCAACTCAGCCAAGTGGCTGGATTCAGGGTGTGCACCGATCCCGCGCTTGCCGCGTTCACGAGATTCCCGACCGACGAAACATAGTCCTTGAAAGGCTCCAGCGGCGACATGATCGTGCTCAGCTTGAAGTCGGCGCCGGTTCCGCTCGGCGTCCATCGGTCCCACTCGGGCCCGTGGGCGGTGTTGTGCATGATCGCGCCATGCGGGATGTAGAAGAACCCGGCGCGGAGCTTGGGCGCCGCGGCCGTCTGCGCCGTCGCGGTAGCGGCGGGAACCATGGCATCCAGGAACGGCAGGGCCACGGCCACGCCCGCCCCCTTGAGGACCGTTCGCCGGGAAAGATGTTTCTTCGTTATGAACATAACGCGTCTCCAATAATTGCTAGTTTGCGGCCACCGCCTCCACACCGTCCGCAGCGAGGCTGTCTTGCCGCGCAAGCGAAGGCGCCGGGGTTCGGGGCAGAGCCCCGATCAGTTACTATTCCGCCGGCCCCTGCTTTCGGAAGGCGTCCGTGTGAACGATTCCCGATACGATCGCCGACCATCGGTAATCGTCGTTTGCGGCCTCGCTAATCACCGCGCGCACCTGCGGCATATCGAAATACTCAAGCTCCCGGCCGAGCGCGTACATCATCAATTTCTCGACCACGGTCTGCGCATACATCGCCGGCGCGCCGGAAACCTGCTCCTCGAGCCCCACCAGATCGTCGATTGTCACGCCGGTCGGAATGGCGGCTTCGGTGTCGACGGGGGCTTCCGTCGGGCGACTTGCCGTCATCGCCGGCGCTCGGGCCAACTGCCCCCGGAGCGCCACCGGACCGTCGATCGCCACACCTGCCGGAAGCACGGTCCTGGCGTCGATGGGGGCTTGGGCCGCGCGATCCATTGTCCGCCATCGCCCGATCGCGTCGAAATTCTCCAGTGCCAGGCCGATCGGATCGATCACGCCGTGGCATTGGTTGCACGCGGGCGCCGCCCGGTGTTGTTCCAGCCGCGCGCGGACCGTGCGGGGCCGCTCGCCTTCCGGGTTGTCGGGAAATGACTCCACCTCGGCCGGCGGCGGGCTCGGCGGCGTGCCCATCAAACGCTCGAGCACCCAGGCGCCCCGAAGCACCGGAGAGGTGCGGTCGCCGTAGGACGTGCTCAAGAGCACCGCGCCCTTCCCGAGCAGACCATAACGGGTAGCGTCGGTCAGTGTGAACTTGCGGAATTGGGAACCCACGACCCCGTCGATCCCGTAATGAAGGGCCAGTCGATCGTTCAGGAAAGTGTGATCCGCCGTCAGCAGATCGAAGATGCTGCGATCCTCGAGCAGAATGCTGCCGACGAACAACTCGATCTCCTTGGAGAAATCCTCGTACAACCGGTCATCGAATTCCGGGAACACCATGGGGTCCGGCCGCACGGATTCCAGATTGTCCAGCCCCAGCCACTTCATCGCGAAGCTGCTGACCAGGCTGGAGGCTTTCGGATCGGCGAGCATGCGCGTCACCTGCGCGTCCAGAACGTCCGGCTCGCTGAGACGGCTCGCGGCCGCGAGGTCGAGCAATTCCTCGTCCGGACCCGTGTTCCAGATGAAGAAGGACAGCCGCGAAGCCAACTCGAGGCCGCTGAGATCGGCTTCAGAGCTCTCGGGAACGCGTATCGCGCGGTACAGGAAATCGGGGCTCACCAGCACCGCGGCGACCAACCGCGCCACGCCGGCATCGAAGCTTCCGCCTTCGGTGCGTCCGGCTTCATGGAAGGGCAGCAGACGGGCAACGTCGTTTTCCGTGGCCGGTCGGCGGAAGGCGCGTGTCGCCAGGTTCTCGGTGATTTGCCGTGCGCAAGCCGCTTCCCCCACGGTGTCCGGATCACAGACGTACACCAATTCGCGGCTGGGACTTGAAACACCGGTCGAGTTGTACGGTCCCACAATCTCGACATCGCCGAGACGCGGCTGGTTCCCGCCTATTCGGCCGCCCCCCGTGTTGGCGGTCGATTCGAACTGCGAACGTTCGATCAACCCGACGACAACGTCGCGAACACCGGCCTGAACCTGGATGGGAACCTTGGTGAAGCGCTCCAGAATCTCGGCGCGTCCGTCGCCGGCCAGGCGATGGTTCAGCATGAGGTCCTCGAGCCCCCCAATCGGCGCCCTGAACAGGATCTTGCCATCGACCATGATGACGAGAGTGTTCTCGTTCTCCAGACTTCGCGTATAGAGGCCAACCGTCTGATCGGGGAAGAGGACATTGACACGGTATTCGCCGTCAGCCCGGAAATTGTGCTTGAACATGATCCCGGTGCGAAGCCCGAGCGGCATGCCTTCTCGATCGGAATTTTCCGCGACGGTGTACTTCAGGTTCTCGAGGATCTCCCCCCCGACCGCTTGTTCGGCGACCAACCGGGCCGCGGCGATATATTGGTCGACGAACGCAGGTGAGACACTGAGGACGGAGGCGATATTGTCGAAACCATCAACCGCGATGTCCTGCGGAAGCACATCCGGTTCCACCTCCACGCCCACCAGTTCTCTCACCGCTGCCGCGTACTCGGTGCGGTTCAATCGCTGGATCGATACGTGGCCCGCTCTCGGCCCCGTTAGTTGAGTATCCAGAGTGTTCTCAAGCCAGCCAACGAAGGAGTCGATCGACGGCTGTTCCGGCTGCGGGCTGCCCGGCGGCGGCATCAGCCGTCCTCGTAGCTTACGGATGGCTTTCTCCCAGATTTCCGCGTCATCGGCGGCGGTGCCGAGGTCCATCCCTTCCAGCGCAAGCCCTCCAAGCTGTGCGGCGTCGCTATGGCACGTCTGGCAATAGGTCGTCACCAGCGCGCGATGCCCATCGAGCTCATTTGCCGAAGAACCGGCCTCCGCGGATTGCGTGGCGGTTTGCGCCCGGAACGCGACGGGAGAAGCGACGAGAAGGACAGCCAATACGCCCGCAAATACCGTCAAACGCGTCATTAAGCACTTGGTCGAACGCTTGGTCGAACGCTTGATCGACGACTTCGGTAAACGTTTCATTAATAGAGACCTGGCTTACTCAGGAGTTTGCATCGTCATCGAGTCGGCTGAATTATATCCGCTAAAACACACGTGACAAAGCTGGAAAGTCGTTACACAAGGTGTGTAACAGGCCGGCCGCCTTAGGTGTTCTTTCGACTCCGATGCCATCGACGCAGTTCCGGCCATCGCACACGTCGTCCAGCCCTCTGAATTCCTCTGGCATTTTCGGAATCGCGCTGATAGATTACGCCCCAAGCGCCGCACTACAATATTGAGGTCGTTTCCCGATGACGAGTCGCAACACCACCGAATCGAGCCGCCATGCCACGCGAATTCTGCTGCGTGTAATCACGACAATCTGGATTCTCTTTCCGGCTCCGCGCATCCAGGCCCACCATTCGTTCGCGATGTTCGACACCGGAAAAACGATAACGCTTGCCGGAACGGTGACCGAGTTTCAGTGGACCAATCCCCACGCGTACATCGAACTCGACGTGACCGATGATGACGGCGCCATACGGCACTGGACGATCGAGCTCGGCAGCCCGAGCATCTTGATGCAGAGCGGCTGGAAGTTCAACGACATCAAGCCCGGGGATAGTGTCAGCGCCACGCTCAATCCTCTCCGGGACGGTCAGCCCGGAGGATTGCTGGGCCGTGTGACGCTTCCGGACGGGCGTGAACTCCCCAACGGACCCGGGCGCTGACGTCGACGGAGCAGGATTGATGGCAGACATTGTACCCACAGGTATTCGACGGCGAACGATGGCTGGAACCGCGGCACTGGCCCTGTGGTTATTGGTTTCGCCCAGTGCCGGCGCCCAGTCGACTGGCGAGCGCGTAGACCTTGCCGGTGTCTGGGGCATCCTGCGCGGCGGGGCGAGTTTGCGCCGCCGCGACCGGGCGAACTCGTTTTCCGGCCCGACTATGCGGCAGAGTACGAGGCACAGCAGGCCGCGGCCGCCGCGGCGACGGCGCGGGGCGAGCCGCTCCCGCCGACATCGTTCTGCCTGCCCTACGGCGTTCCGACGATGATGTCGGTAGCGGTGTATCCGGTGGAGATTATCCAAAGGACTTCGCAGGTGACCATTGTTGCCGAGGCTTTCAGCGAGGTTCGCCGCGTCTACATGGACGAGCCGCAGATGGAAATTGGATCCGTCCCGCCTGGCTATTACGGTCACTCGGTCGGGGCATGGGATGGCGACACGTTGACGATCGACACGATAGGCATCAAGGAAACGGTGCGCGGCTACCGTGGGATGCCCCACAGCAGCCAGATGCGGGTCACCGAACGCCTGAGTATGGTCGCTCCCGATGTGCTTCACGATGAAATAACGATCGACGACCCCGTGGTCCTGGAACGACCCGTCACATACACCTTGGCCTACCGGCGCATTCCCGGATACAAGATGGTGGAATTCGTGTGTGACAACAACCGCGAATACGTCGACGAGGACGGCATTGTTCGAATGCGGCTTGGAGGCGGGGGACAATAGTTTCCCGGAGCAAAGGATGAAAAATATGCATGGCATCGGGACCTTCTTGCTTGGGGCCGCCTTTCTGGTTGCGGCGTTACCGGTCGCTTCGGCCCAGTCGCTGGGCGCCCTGGCCCCGGAAAACTTCGCCGAGCCGCGCCCCGCGCCCGGTTTCGATCTGACCGGACTCTGGCTGCACGCCGGCGGACCCGGCAACTCGTTCCGGTTCAGCCCGCCGGAGGGCTTCCGGTTGACTCCGGAAGCCCAAGTCCACTATGACGCCGCCCAGCAGGCCGCGGCCGAGGGCAAGGTCTATCGCAACGATATCGGCCTCTGCTGGCCCGCGGGACTGCCGGTGATCATGACGCGGGTTTGGCCCATCGCGATGATCCAACTCCCCACGTCGATCTACATGGTCAGCGAATTCATGAACAGCCTGCGCATCGTCTACCTGGACGGCCGCCCCCACACCGACCCCGACCTGGTCGTACCCAGCTTCAACGGCGAATCCATCGGCCGCTGGGAAGACGACACGCTCGTGATCGAGACGCAGTCCTTTCCGGGGCACCACCACTGGATCGATACCGGGATTCCGGCCAGCGACGCGTTGAGTATCGTGGAACGCATCCGCATGATCGACGAGGGCAATACCCTTGAATTCGAATACACGCTCACCGATCCCAAGAGTTGGGAGGGCGACTGGACGATGACCAAGCGGTGGCGCCGGGTCAACGACCGGGACATCGCAGAGGTGCAGTGTCTGCCGGATCTCAACGATTACATGCCGACGGTCCAGTCGGAGTTCAATGTCAGGTAGAGCAAGGCGCGACGACGCGAGATCGCACGCCACGCACGGTGAGCACATTCAACGATTCTCGAATGGAGAGAGTGTCATGAAAACTTGTTTTATTGCGGCAGCGTGCATGCTGCTGATCGCTACCGGCAACGGATTGGCGCACCACTCGGCCGCGGGAATCGATCGCTCGCAGACCGCGACCATTGAAGGAACTGTCCGGGAATTCCGCTGGCAGAACCCGCACTCGTTCATGCAGATCGACGTTCCCGGCGATGGTGGCGAGACCGTCACCTGGACGCTGGAAATGACCGCGCCCAGTTTTCTGATCCGCGCCGGGTGGACCCGGTCCACAGTCAAGCCGGGAGACGCGGTAACCGCGGTTGTCCGCCCCTTGATCAACGGCGATCCGGGTGGGCTGTTCGTCTCGGTGACGGCGACTGACGGAAAGACCTACTCCCAGCGCGGGCAGCCTCAGGAATAAGCAGTCGCCCTTTTGGGGGGAGAGTATGTTGAAACGGCTACCGACGATTCTCGTTTGTTTCGTGGCGGCAGGGATGGCCGCCTACTGTACCGGTCCCGCGCCCGACGATGGCGTCGCAACCCCGGCCGCCGATGCCGCGCCTCCGGGTACGCTCCGAAACGGCCCCGCTTTCGATTTCAACCGGATCACCGACGACATCTACCACGCCACCGGTACGGGAACGATGTCGGTAGGCACCAATTCGGTCATTATCATCAACGACGAAGACGTGATGATCGTGGATTCTCACATCACCCCAGCCGCGGCCTTCGTGTTGAGCGAGGAAATCCGGACCATTACCGACAAGCCGATCCGCTATGTCGTGGACACGCACTTCCACTTCGATCACGCTCACGGTAATCAGATATTCGGTCCGGAAGTCGAAATCATCGGCCACGAATTCACTCACCGGATGCTCTCCAATCCGCAGGCGATCTTCGAATCGCGCACCTATGTGGGGTTCACCGGTGGCGTGCCCGATCAGGTCGAAAACATCCGTAGCCAGATCGAGAGTGCCGAAGACCCCGAAGAGCTTGCGGATCTGGAAGCGCGGTTGCAGGTTCAGGAACAGTACATGTTGGCCCTCGAGGCCGTGAATCCTACACCGCCGACGGTGACCTTCAGCGACGAGATGACCGTTTTTGCCGGAGATCGGGAAATCCGGTTGATCTATCCGGGACAGGGCCATACCGGTGGCGACGTCATCGTGTATCTGCCCGAAGAAGGAATCGTATGCACCGGCGACTTCTTTCTTCCCGGCGTACCCTATATGGGAGACGCCTACATCGACGAGTGGCCCGATTCGCTCGAAAGGTTGAGGGAGATCGATTTCGAAACGGTACTGCCCGGCCATGGCCCGGCATTCACGGATCGGGGGCGGATTGACGATCTCCAGGCCTACCTGCGGGACATCTGGACCAAGATTGCGGATCTCCGAGATCAGGGCCTGACTGCCGAAGAAGCAGCCGAGCAGCTTGACATGACCAACCACCAGGACAACTATCCGAATCTCACTTCACCGGGCGTCGACTCTCGCGTTACGATCCGCGCGTACGAACGGATGGACGAGATCGCGGGCGAGTAATCGGGGTCGGAGCCGTTTCCGCATTTCCTCGGACCCCCCAATCAAGAGTGTGGAATTGAACTCACGCTCAAATGCAGGGCATTCGACGGGTCGTCACTCCTCGTCGAATACGACCCCGTTCCGATCCGAACGTCAAACTCGCTATCTATGGGACAGGACACTGGATCTCCTATATAGAACTGGTGCCGTTCCAGCTCTTTATCGCTCTCAGCCCAATCACTGGCAAAGATTAGCCACATCCGGGATCGAAGCGTGTAACTTGCTATCGTCAAAGGTATTATCCGGGAACTCGAGTCGATACCGGCGGCGCCATGTTTGAAAGATACTCCATGATCATGTTGTATTTCTGTGTGTTGATGCTGTTGGGCTACCTGGCATCGCGGCGTATCCGCAGCATGAATGATTTTGTGATCGGGAGAAAATCCTTAGGCTTCTGGGTTGCCGCATTCTCGGCTCAGGCCACAGGTGAATCTGCCTGGCTACTTCTGGGTCTGACCGGCATGGGCGCGATGGTCGGCTTTTCGGCCTACTGGGTTGTAGTGGGTGAGTTCCTGGGTGTGGCGGCGGCCTGGTTTCTGATGGCTACCCGCTTCAAGGGCCTCACCGACAAGTACGATTCCATGACCGTAATCGACTACACGGTCAGCCGCTTCAAGGCGAAGACCCACCTGCTGCGAGTGATGTCCGCCTTCGTGCTGTGTATCTTCGTGCTTATATATATCTCCGCCCAGATCGACGCCACCGGGTCGGCGTTTGAAACCTTCCTGGATTGGGATTACCTCACCGGGGCCATCGTTGGTTTCGTTTTCGTTGCCATCTATTGTATCGCCGGTGGTTTTCTCGCGGCAGCCTGGACCGATATATTCCAAGGTGCCGTGATGCTCATCTGCCTGATGTTGCTGCCGGTGGTTGCGTTTCTCTCTTTGTCCAATGCCGATTCCATCTACGGAGGTTTGCGAGCCATAGAACCCGGACTGGTTAACGTGTGGGGTGCCGGCGGCTTCAATTTGATGAACCTGTCGGTCGTTATCGGGATGGGATTGATCGGTCTCGGTTTTCTCGGTTCGCCCCAGGTATTTGCCAGGCTCATCGCTATAAAGAGCGAAGCGCAGATCCATCGCGGCAAGTGGGTTGCCATCGTATTTACTATTCTGGTGGATTTCTCAGCCGTCAGCATCGGCGTACTGGGTCGTTACATCTTTACGACCCAGGGGGTTGAGCCGGATGCAGTGTTGGGTAATGGTGCGCAGAATGTCCTGTCGGAACTGGTGGAGTACACGTTCCCACCCTGGATCGTAGGCTTGTACGTGGCCGCAGTCTTGTCCGCCATCATGTCGACGGTCTCGTCGTTGCTGGTAATGGCCGCCGGGGCGATCACCCATGACCTGTACGAGAGGATTTATAACCCGCTACTGTCCGACTCCGATGCCGCCCGCATGTGTCGCCGCAGCACTATTGCTTTGGCAGCTTGTGCGCTGTTAGTGGCAGTCGCGGTGTCTATACTGTCGCCGGAGCGAACCATATTCTGGTTTGTGATCTTCGGTTGGGCCGGCATCGCCGCGACCTTCTGCCCCATGATTATCCTGTCCCTGTTCTGGCCGCGGTTTACCGAGCGGGCTGCGATCGCCTCAATGCTGACCGGCTTCTTCATGACCATCATCAGCAAGTTCGTCTTGCAGGCAATGGATGGCATTGGATCCTATTTCATTGCGCTGGAAACCATGCCACCTTCATTCCTTTCGGCATTGCTTGTGGGGTACGTAGTCACTATCATGTGGCCGGATGAGAAACTGGAAAGACAGTACCGCCAGGAACTGGCGAGCCTGGAGGGTTCTGCTACGGGCTGACAGGCAATTTTCGATCAATCGGGACCAAATCAGTGACACTCAGCAAAGATGAACTCAACGCCCACTGGATGCCGTTTACCGGCAATCGCCAGTTCAAGGAATCACCGCGGCTCATGGTCAGAGCGAAGGGTGCCTACTATACCGATAGTGAAGGCCGTCAGATCTTCGATGGACTCTCGGGCTTGTGGACCTGCGGGCTCGGCCACAGCCGTGACGAGATTAATGAAGCGGTCAGCAAACAGGTGGCGGAGCTGGATTACTCTCCCGGCTTCCAGTACGGCCATCCGCTGAGTTTCAAGCTGGCCAATAAAGTAGTCGAACTGACACCTTCAGGGTTGGACCATGTGTTCTTTACCGATTCCGGGTCAGAAACGGTCGATACGGCACTCAAGATTGCCAGAGGATACTGGCGCAGCAAGGGCCAGCCGGGCAAGTCCAAGTTCATCGGCAGGGTCAAGGGTTATCACGGCGTCAACTACGGCGGTGTCGGTGTCGGTGGCATTGGCGACAATCGCAAAATGTTCGGACAGTCCGTCGACGCCGATCACATCGGTCACACAGTGCTGGATGAGAACCGATTCAGTCGTGGCATGCCCGAAACCGGCGCGCATCTTGCTGACGAACTGGAAGAACTGGTGTTGCTGCATGATGCGTCCAATATTGCCGCTGTCATTGTCGAGCCGCTATCCGGTTCAGGCGGGGTGTTACCGCCGCCGAAGGGTTATCTGAACCGACTCCGGGAAATCTGTCATGAGCACAATATCCTGCTGATTTTCGACGAGGTCATTACCGGCTTTGGACGACTGGGATCCATGACCGGTGCGGATGAGTTCGGGGTCACACCGGATATCATGACTTTGGCCAAACAGATTACCAATGGCGCCATCCCGCTTGCGGCGGTAGTTCTCGGTTCGGAGATCTACGACACGTTCATGGACAATGGGGGGCCCGACTACATGGTGGAATTCCCCCACGGCTATACCTATTCCGCTCATCCGGTCGCCTGTGCCGCTGGTTTGGCAGCGCTGGACCTGCTGGTAAACGAAAACCTGGTGGACAGGGTGAAGGAAATGTCTCCGGTATTCGAAGAGGCGCTCCACAGTTTGCGGTCTGCACCGTTCGTGACCGACATTCGCAATTACGGTTTTGCAGGGGGAATTAGCCTGGAAGACTTTCCCGGTGAACCGATGCGACGACCCTTCGACGTAGGGCTGAAATGTCTCGAGAAAGGATTTTATGTACGCTGGGGCACCGACACGCTGCTGCTTGCGCCCCCGTTTGTAGCCACTAGAGAAGAAATCGATGGGCTGATCAATGCCGTAGGAGAGTCACTGCATGAGCAGCAGTGAACATCCCCCAACTCGGCGGGAGATCACGACCGCCCAAATCGTCTTACTGTAGCGGTCTATTGTAGGGGCGGTCTATGACCGCCCGAATCAAGATCGTGCAGTCATAGACGGCACCTACATGTGCACTCACGAAGAGAATCAACTTCGTGCGAATCGTGCAGTCGTAGACTGCACCTACAGTGGGAATGGGAGCGGGGCGCCCAAATCCCTAAATATTGAGCATATAGGGGCAGTCTATGACTGCCCGAATCAAGTCCGAAACGGGACAAATCAAATCCGACACTGCCCGAATCAAGTCGGTGGACGATGATGACGAACTTCAACCCGGCGCATGTTCAAAAAACTTCACTTTTAGGTGATCGTTCGCACACATGGCGCCACCCTTACGCGATGATTGATGGACGCGGCTGTGACCGGGCGGTCCCGATCGAAGTCATCAAGGCCGCGGACTGCGCGGGATTCGCTCGTCGCGCATTGCCGCGTGCCACGCGACGACGGCCATCACGACAGCCGATTGCCGGACACCCTCGACGTTCACGGCATCCGCAAGGTCTGCGTTGGTGTGCCGCGTACGTACGTCGTAGTTCTCGAACTCCTTGATCGTGTTGAACGCGGGCAAGCCCAAGGCAACGAACGGCACATGGTCCGTGCTTCCGATGCCCTCGATGATATTCCGCCGCACGCCGAGGTCCGAAAGCGGCTCGAGCCAGGCGTCGAAGATTTCCTTCGCCGCCGCGTTCTCTTCCATGTAAAAGCCGTAGATCTCACCGGTCCCGGGATCGTCGTTCAGATATACCGCGATGCGGTCGCGAGCAACCTCGTCTCCGAGATGCCGCTCCACCCAGGCCCGCGAGCCGAGGAGCCCCTGTTCCTCGCCTCCCCACAGTGCCACACGGATTGTCCGGCGAGGCCGGGCATCGAGCGCGGACAGGATGCGCATCGCTTCCATCACGGCGGCGGCGCCGTCCGCGTTGTCGGTCGCGCCGGCAGCCGTATGCCAGGAGTCCAGATGCGCCCCCACCAGGACGACCTCGTCCTCAAGCGCCGGATCGGTACCCGGGATTTCAGCCAGGATGTTGTTGCTGTCGAGGTTGTCCTCGTCGAAGCGAGCACCGACTTCAACGCGGAGTTCGACGCCCGCTCCGGCTTCAACGAGCCGGACGAGCATGTTGTACTGCTCGGCCGCCAGCACGACCGAGGATACAGCGTCGGTGGCCGTCGCCCGGTTGCCCTGAACCCGCACGGTTCCGTGCTCGGTCGCTCCCGGACTGACTGCGACACCGGCGCCCAGTGCCTGAAGACGTTGAAGAATCTCGAAACGCGGCGTGGCGCTGGACGGGCCGGGGAATGGCGGGTTCCCCGTCTGGACCGGCCCCGTGCCCACGGCCGGCTGCGGGCGGTCCGCGCGAAGGAACTCCGTCTGGGGCCGGGCCGTCAGGACGATAGCGCCCCGGAGGCGGGCGCCCAGTGCCTCGATCTCTTCAACGGAACTGTCGCCAATGTAAATTGGTGTGCCCGCGAGCGATCCCGTGGTCGACGGGGACCAGGCCTCGGCGTACCCGATCAAGGGCATGTAGCGGGGCGCGGTCATCTCGACGGTGAGCTTTTCGAGCGACCAGCCTCGGCCAAACTCGAACGCCTCGAGGTGCGGGTTTGCCAGTCCCCACTCCCGGAAGCGGTCGATGGCCCAGCGGGCGGCCTCGTCGTAGGCCGGCGATCCCGACAGGCGTGGACCGAGCACGTCCGTCAGGGTGAAAAAGAGATCCGAGGCCCGGGAGCGATTCAGCCCCTCGTCCCGGATGGCCTCGACCATCGCCGCGTCAATGGGTTCCTGTGCGGCCGCTCCCGCCTGGAGCAGCCCAATCGCCATCAGGGCCGCTACAGGTAACCCGAGTGTCTGGATTCGTCTCGATCGCATGATGTTCTTCCTTGCACTATCTCAGATGGAGAGATTGGGACGCCTCTGGTGCCATTGAGGTCGAAACAGTCGCTGCCGCAACGCTTGTGGTGAGCGATTCTCGGCGGGACAGTCTTCACATCGTAATCTCGTATGAATAGGTTGGCGCGCTTCAAGAGCGCGGAGAACCGCGGTTGCTTATGAAAGGGATCTAGCCCGCCTTTCCCACGAGTTGTCTGCTACAGCGCCGGATCCAACCGCCAGTGCACGCCCCCTGACGCGCTTGATCCGGCGCGAGGAACGCGCCGCTACGCGCCCGGCGCGGGGAACGCGCCGTAGCTCTGACGGCGTCTCCGACTCTTCGCGACGAAAACCCGTGAGAAAGGCGGGTTAGCAGAGGATCCGATTTCAGTAAAACCACAGGCCCTTCCGATTTGGGCGCGGCCGCGGCGGCCAGAGTCAACGTCGGCGGTGCAAATAGTTCCGTTCGCTCAACGCGAACGTCCCGCTGTTCAACGCAGGACCCGGCATACCTGTTTTGTTGCCGTTTCGAATCTTTAGTATGATGCCCGCGATTGTGAGTGCTTGCTAACATTTTTGATAGACAAGGATTTCGAGGGGGATCGGGAGGTTTACATGAACCGAAAGTCGATGTGCTTGATTCTGTTGCTGGCGTTGTCGCTGTTGCCCGCGATGTTGGTGGCCCAGACCCCGGCAGCGGGCGGTCAGGGACCCGGTCGCGGGGCGGTTGGTCGAGGAGGTCGAGGCCCCGCAGGCGTGGCGGCTCCGGCCAATGTTCCGTTTCGCAACGAGCGCACCGAAGGACGTCACCAAACCTTCGTCGAGATCGCGCAAGCCGGCGATATCGATCTTCTCTTCGTCGGCGACTCCATCACGGACTGGTTCTACTGGCCGCGTCGCAATGGCGAGGCTATCGGAGGAGAGGTTTGGGAAGCCAACTTCGCGCCTTTGAAGGCTGCGAATTTCGGTATCGCCGGCGACACCACGCAGGGTGTGTTGTGGCGCATGCAAAATGGAGAGTTGGAAGGATTCGAAGCGAAGCTGATCGTCCTGATGCTCGGCACGAACAACATCAATCGAAATCCGAACGCCGAGATTATCGACGGCAATCGGCTGATCATCGAAGAGTTCAAGAACCATCAGCCTCAGGCCAAGGTGTTGCTGCTGGGCATTTTCCCTCGTAATGCCGACGCCAACGCACCGGTTCGCGAGACGATCGGGGAAATCAATTCCGAGCTTGAGAAGCTGGCCGACAATGAGCGGGTCTTCTACTTGGATATCGGAGACGAGTTCCTTACTGCCGATGGAACCTTGACGACGGAAGTGATGGGAGATGGGCTTCATCCTACGGCGATGGGGTACCAGATCTGGGCGGATGCCATCACGCCTGCGGTTCAGGATCTCATGCAGTAGGGGACATCCCAACGAGAAGATTGTTCTCTGGAAACAACGTTTGCCGAGCGGCGTTGCGCCTGGAACCGGCGATGGCTTTCGCGGGATCGATTGCCACGAAGGGCATGATCGACCGGCAGGGAACTGCGCGGCATCGCGAGGCCGCGGGGCAGAACGTTGGGCAAAATCGGAGATCTTTTCGCGGGGGGAGAGACTGCTTTGTCGCCGCGGGACGCCTACCGCAGCGTCGTCAGGTAGCGGACCACGTCGTTGAGTTCCTGGGGATTCAGGCGGTCGGTTCCGGCGGCGGCGCGTCCTTCATGCCTTTCCTTGCGGCCTCTTGCGCCAATGCCCGGATGCGGGCTCTGGTACGAATCTTCGCTTTCCACTGCCGGTCCGCGCGTGCGCGGTCGCCATTACGATGGGACATCTATCTTCCTCTGGGAATACTGGTGGGGACCCTTGCGATTGACACCAGCGGTATATGCATGAAGCTTCGCGGTATATGCATGAAGCCTGTTGGTGTTGGTTTCAACCTCTGGTCACGTTCCTGTCGGTAGAGCGATGGGGTTTGGGTCGGCAACGGAGGTGATAGCACCTTCCGTTCCTTTCGATGCGCTCTTCAATTGGCGCGATGCGTATGCAACACCGATCGCACCAGATCTTCAGATTCATGAAGGAAGTCTCTTCTAAAACAGCTTTTTTCATTTGTTGCCTGGCTTGGTGTCCGCAACTAGTTCTACTTGTTCAGCATTTTTGCGATAGCGCGATACGGGCACGCCGTCATAATCGGACTGCCGCCCACAGTCTGCCGCCGCGCACGTCAGAATGAGTCTCACGGCACGGCTCATCGGGCTGTTACCCTCGCTGATATCCACGCCGAAAAGGATCGGCACGCCGCAGTATTTGCAGATCACGCCAAAGTACAACTTGCGGTCCGTTCTTCGAGATGTCAGTGGCATAGCGTTAAATCCGAATCTGCCGGTCGACGGCCATTAGGGTTGCGAGCGCACATCCCGATGGCGAAGCCGCCTGGGTGGTTGCGTTACGGCCGTTTCCCGGCAAAGCTGCCACGGGCTGCTCGGGCACGGGCGTATCGCCCGTGCCTCCAGTGTCCTGTTCAGTACCGGTTATAACCGCCCCGGCCTCCGCCGCCGCTACTGCGCCGGTCTGTCTGAGGCCGCGCTTCGTTGACGGTAAGCGCACGGCCAGACAACTCTGTTCCGTTGAACTGAGCAATCGCCTTCTCACCATTTTGATCGCTCATCTCCACAAAACCGAAGCCTCGGGACCGTCCAGTATCGCGATCCGTGATAATCCGAACCGATTCGACCTCGCCGACTTGCACGAACAGGTCGCTGAGATCGTTTTCCGTCGTATCGAACGACAGATTTCCAACGTACAATTTTTTACTCATCTTCTTGTTTTTTCCTTCAATTTTTCTGAAGAGGGACTTCGCAGGCTTTGTGGGGAAGGAATGCCGGATAAGCCAGCGTACTCTCCGAACAGAGGCAAGAGGCACCTAAACAGGATTAGCAAATAATGCTATCAAGTAAGTATTGGGCGTCGGATCGGTTCTGTCAAGCTCATCCTCATCAATGCCGTTCACTGCGGGAGTCTTTTCTCTGGGAGGGGAGAGACTGCTTCGTCGCCGGCGGGACGCCTACCGCAGCGTCATCAGGTAGCGGACGATGTCGTTGAGTTCCTGCGGAGACAGGCGGTCGCGGAACGAGGGCATTGGAGAGTCGATAAATTCCAGTTCTTCGAGATCGGCTTTCGAAATCGCTGTCAGCCTTTCGTCCATGCTGAGGATTTGGATTGAAAAACTGTCCTGATTGAGCAGCCGTCCCCGTAGGGTTGTCCCGCCGGTCAGGCGGGCATCCACGAATCGGTTTTCCGTTCGAACCTCCGCGTTCGGATCGAGCAGGGAATCGCGGAGTTCACCCGACCTGCGCCGGCTGCCGATATCGCTGAGATCGGGTGCGACCAACCCACCCGTGCCCACAATGGTGTGGCAATCGAGGCACCCGCCCCGTCCCTCGACCAGCGCCCGACCGCGCGCCGCATCCCCCTGGGCCTCGGTCACCCGATCGATGGCGACAAAACGCAGATATGCGGCAACCGTTCCCGCTTCGAATGCGGTAAGGCCGGTCGGCGACATGGCGGTCCCCGGTATTCCGCCAATAATCACGGGTAGAAGATCATCGTCGGAAAGCGTCGTGCTCAGAGCCGCAATGTCCGTACCCTCCAAAGCCGCGCCGTCGGGGCCGTGGCAACGCATGCAGCGATTCCTGTAGAGCGCGCCGCCTTCGGCATAGTCCAGTTCCGTGGCTGTGAAGTTTGCCTGAGCCTGCGGGGCGGCGGCCCGGCCGGAAACTGTCGAAGCCGCCACCCCGAAGGCCAGGGCGGCAGCCATCGCAAGAGTGCGGATCATTCAGACAAGGCGAAGACGAACAAGCCGGCGCCCGCGGCAATGGCAACGTACTGGCGTCCGTTCACCTCGTAGCTCATCGGTCCGGCCGAAACCTGGCCTCCGAGGCTCTGACTCCAGAGCATGCTGCCGTCGCGCGCGTCGAGTCCGTAGAAATACCCTTCGCGCCCACCGGCAAAGACAAGGTTGCTGGCTGTGGTCAGGACGCCGCTGTCGGTGACATCGGTCATTTCGAACATCCACTCGATGTCGCCGGTCTGTGGATCGACGGCCTGGATCGCGCCGAATCCTTCTTCAGGCAGCCTCACGTTGGTGGGCTGGGTTCCGAGGGCAGGCATCGCCATCGTCGGAAACGCACCCACGAACTGCTGACCTTCGACGTATTCGACCGGCCGCTTGGTGTAGACCGAGAACGTGTCGACCCAGGATGGGATGTAAAAGAGTTCGGTTTCCGGACTGTACGATGGCGAATACCAGTTGGTGGCGCCCTGGTTGTTGGGCATGATCAGCGTTCCGCCCTCGGTTGGCGCGAGAATCTGATTCGGACGCCCGTTCTCATCGAACCCGTCCATCCAGTTGACTTCGACGAAGGGCGAGCCGTGCAGGAACTCGCCGTTGGTTCGGTCGAACACGTAAAACAGACCGTTCCGGTTGGCCCAGAGCATCACCTGACGGTCTTCGCCTCTCCAGTTCATGTCGGCCAGCACCGGTACCTGCACCGCGTCGTAGTCCATCTCGTCGTGCGGTGTGAACTGGTAGTGCCACCGGAGTTCGCCGTTGTCTGGGTCCAGTGCAACGACCGAATCGGTGTAGAGGTTGTCGCCGGGCCGCGAGTCGCCGTTCCAGTCGGGTCCGGGATTGCCGACGCCCCAGTACATAAGATCCAGTTCCGGATCGTATGAACCGGTGACCCAGATGGATCCGCCGCCGGTTCTCCACGAATCCTCCCGCTCCCAGGTTTCGCTGCCGGGTTCTCCGGGGCCGGGCACCGTGTTGAATCGCCACTCTTCGTTACCGGTCTCGACGTCGTAGGCCGCAATGAAGCCGCGAATGCCGTATTCGCCGCCTGCCGGACCGATGACGACCTTGTCTTTGACGATCAGCGGGGCGAGGGTCAGCGCGTACCCGAGCGCCGGGTCCGCAACCTCGACGTCCCACTTCAGCCGTCCGTTTCGCGCGTCGATGGCGAGCAAATGTGCGTCGATGGTGCCCATGAACAGCGTGTCGCCGTGAATCGCCACGCCGCGATTGATGCGTCCGCAGCACACGCGGGCATCCTGCGACGGTGTGTGCGAGTAGATCCAGAAAGCCCGTCCGGTGAGCGCGTCGAGCGCGACCAGATCGTTGGGAGGCGTCACGGTGTACATCACCCCATCCACGACCAGAGGCGTGGCTTCGAACTTTTCGGCGGCGCCCGCCCGGGACCGGACCTGATAGACCCACTCCAACTGGAGATCGGCAACGTTCGCGGGCGTAATCCCTGTGAGCGTGGTATGCCGCTGACTTTCGTAACCGCCCGAGTACATGAGCCAGTTCCGGGGCTCCTGGGCGGTTTCGAGCAGGCGTTCGGAGGTGACTTGGCCGTACGCGAGGATTGAGCCTGTGGCCAGGATGCCGGCGAGGCCGACGATCTTTACGAAAACAAGTCCACGTAAATTCATTGGGCGTTCTCACCTCGTAGCGAAAGCAGATAACCAACCAGATCGGCGACCTCGTCCCCGGACAGTTCGTCCTGGTAGGACGGCATCGGAGAGCTGACGAAACCGAATTCGCGAACCTCGGATTTCAGAAACGACACCAGGCGTTCGTCCGTGCTCATCATCTGGATCGAGTGCGTGTCCTGGTTCAACAACAGGCCCGTCATCGTAGTGCCGGTAGCGTCGACCACCCGATAGGAACGGTTTCCGGCCCGGACTTCCGCCGATGGTTCCAGAATGGATTGTTCCAGCGATCCGGCGCTGCGCCGGGCGCCGATCCCACCGAGGGCCGGACCCCGCAGCCCGCCTTCGCCGTTGACGCTGTGGCAGGTCATGCACTCGCCGCGGCCTTCAAAAATGGCTCGTCCCCGGTCGGCGTCTCCCACCCGGACTTCACGGTCGTCAACGGGTACGACGCCGCCAGCCGGCAACGATCTCAGAAACGCGACGATGGTTCGTGTGTCGCCGACAGACAGGGATTCGTGGGGCGGCATGGACGTTCCCGCAATTCCGCTGCGGATGACACGAATCAGATCCTCGTCGGAACTGCCTCTACGGAATCGGCCTGTGCTGAGGTCGGCGCCCTGGACACCGTCACCGCCCTGTCCATGGCAGCCCGAACAATTACCCTGAAACAGTCCCTGCCCGGCCTGGATGTCGGCCGGCGCATAGCTGTGTTCCTGTGCCGTTAGCGTGGATGCCCCGGTCAGGACCAACGCGGCACAGCCGGCGATGACCCGAATACGCATTCGAACTGGCGGCATTTGGCATGGCCTCCTGGGTGAAATGAAGTTTGTCCGGACTCCGGTTTTGTCCGGACCCCGGTTTTGTCCGGACCCTGTTTCGTCCGGACCCGAATGTTACCTGCGCGGGCAGAACTATTCAACGGCGGCAGGGAGCAGGTCGTTGCTGGTCGAGCGGGAAAGAGGCGCAACGATATGGTCCTCGACCAGCGCATAGATACGTCGAAGGTGGCTTTGCCGGCCATCACCGGGGTTGCTGTTCGATGTGGTCACGACAACCAGGTCCAGTGTCGGGACGACGAATACGAACTGTCCTCCGTAGCCCCACGCATAAAAAACCGCGTGCCGATCCATTGGCCGGATCCACCATCCGTAACCGTAGAAGCGGCCTCGCTCCCGGGGCGACGCCGTCCGGCCGACGAACGATGACCGGACCCAGGATTCGGGAATCACCTGGGTGTCGCCGGCACGGCCGCCGTTCAGGTAGAGTTCTCCGAATGCGAGCAACTGGCGCGGCGTCATCGTCATGTCGTTTCCGCCGAAATAGATGCCCTGCGGGTCTCGCAGCCAGCGTGCGAGATTCAATCCCTGGGGCTCGGCAAACCAGTCCTGAGCAAAGCGCCAGGTGGTGACGCCGGACACCTTGGTGAGGATCGCGGACAAGAGGTGCGTGCTCCCGGTGCTGTAAATCATACGGCCCCCGGGGTTCTCGACGAGCGGCTTGTTCAGGGCGTGCCGCACCCAGTTGGAACTCGCCACCCAGGCGCCGTAGTTCCTGTTGCTGGTGGTTTCAAGGCCCGAACGCATCGTGAGCAAATCTTCGATCGTAATGGCCCGCTTGGCCGCGTTCTCATCGCCCTGGAGCAGATCCGGGAAAAAGTCTCCTAACGGTTGATCGACGCCTTCGATGAGACCCTGGTCGATTGCGATTCCCACAAGTGCTGAAATGACGCTCTTGGACGCCGACTTGATGTTGGCCTGCCGCTCGGGGCCGGTGCCGTTGTAGTAGTTCTCGAAAAGAAGTTCGCCATTGCGGCTGATCAACATGCTGTGCAGCCGCGGTAGTTGGGATGCGGCTTCGTCGGCGGCAAGGAACGGCGATACCTGAACCTGCCGGGAGAAAGCAGAACCCGGGGCAAGCACTACACTAATAAGGGCCAGCACCAGTCCGAGCTCCGCCATTCGAATGGTGGTTTTCCGCATGGTCACAACAATCGTTTCGCCGTCAACGGCGATCCGGAAAGCTTACCGGAAAAAAGGGGGCAAGGCTCCTGTTTCCTGGTTTTGTCTGTCAGTAATTACCGTCTTGCCGGTCAGGAATCAGCGGCTCCCCGGGCCTCTTCCTGCCTGGTTCTCTTCGAGGATTTCGCGCAGCAACGGAATGTCGCCGGCGTCACGCGATTGGGGGAACGTCCGGATGAACGCGTAAATGTCTGCGGCTTCCTCGTCCGTGAGGTTCTCCCGCGAGTAAGGTGGCATGCGCCGTGGCGTTGCGGGATTGCGAATGTAAGCGATGAAGCCGTCCTCGGTCAGCGTCATGGGGATCAGTGACGCCCCACCCGGTGCACCGGTATATCCGTGCCCGGAATACAGATGGCATTGGTAGCAGCCGAATTCGGTGAAGAATTCCGCGCCGCGTTCCGCCTCGCCCGTTTGCGCGATGGGTGTGGGTGCAGCGGGCACTGAAGCGATCGAAAGCGGTACCAGGGCCAACAGGGCCGCTATACCTCGTATTGCGTGTCGCATTGCGAATTTTCCTACTATTGCTCTACCGGGGTTGTGTGATCACGTCGATCAGGGCGGGTTCGCCGTTCTTGACCATTGCGATACCTCGAGCGATCGCCGGGGCCAGATCGTCGGGGTTCGCGATGGGCCCTTCACCGTACATCCCGTAAGACTCGGCCATCTTTGCGTAATCGATGTTGGGATCTTTCAGCGTCGTGCCGATGTTGGCGCGTGTCGCGTCCCGGTTGTGCCAGTTTGCCATGCGCTGCATGAACATGACTTCCTGATGGTAGGCACGGTTGTTGTGCATGATCGTCAGCAGGGGAATCCGATGGTGCGCTGCGGTCCAAAGAACGCCGGGCGCATAGTTCAGATCGCCATCGGTCTGGATGTTGATCGACAGCCTCCCGTATTTCCGATTCGCGAGCGCCGCACCCACGGCTGCCGGTGCACCGTATCCCATGCCGCCGGCGCCTTGACCCCCGATGTAACGGTAGTGCCGGTCCATGTTCCAGAGGCGGCTCGGCCAGTTGCTAATGAATCCCTGGGGCGAAACCAGCGACCAGTCTTCGTTCTGGATCTGCGTCCAGAGCTCTGCCGAAAGGCGCCCCAGACTCACCGGGCTGGCGTCCCATCCGTGACGGGCTTCCTCGATCGAAACGCGGCGCGCTTGCCGGTGCGCTTCGGCGATGGCCTGTCCCCGTTCGTCGAATGCACGCCGTTGATCCGGTGTGATCAGGCGCTGAACTTCTTCAATCAATCCCGGAAGTGAGGCTTCGGCGTCGGCAGCGATGACCAGATCCCCGCCAGCAGGTCCCGGCGAGATTTCGTAGTTGCCGGTCATCAACAATTCGGCGGACGAAATTGTGAGCCGTCTTGCGTTATCGCCTCCAAAGCCGCCTCCCGTTTCGAGGTTGAAGAGCAGGTCGGGCTGTCCCACGCCGTTTCCGGCAAGCGGATGCCGGGAAGGGAAGTTGACGCGATCGCTGCCGCCGCTGACCGGTGCCTGCAGCAGTTCGGCCAGTTCGACGAGCAGGTCGATTCCATTGGGCGTCCGCGCGACACGTCCGGTATTGATTTGCGGGTTTTCCGCATTCACGAGTTGGCGTGCGATTTCACGAACCGATCCGATATCGGCTGCCGGAGGCAGGGGCATCTGGATTGCAGGAACCCCCCGATCCGGGTTCGGATTGGGTGCAAGCTGCATGTCTAAATCCACGACGAGCAGTGTGGGCGCCATCGGAGGCGTCATTGACAGCCGATAGGACTGGATCAAAGCCTGTGCGCATTCGTTCAGCGACAGCGGCTGCCGGTCCCACTTTACGTAGTCCCGCACCATCGCAGCCATATCCGTCGCCGCATGTGCCCGAACCGCTTCACGTCCGTTGCCGGCGACCATCAGTAATGGGACCCGGTCGGCATACGCGTTGAAGATGGCCATCGATGCGTGCTGAATTCCGATCGTGCCATGAAGCAGCGCCAACATCGGCTTGCCTTCGATTTTCGCGTAGCCGTGGGCCATGGCTACGGATGATTCTTCGTGGGTACAGGTGAGAAACTCCGGCGCTGAATTGCCGCCGTAGTTGATGATGGATTCCTGGAGAGAGTCGAAGCTCGAGCCAGGGTTGGCGGCGGCGTACTCGATCCCCAGCGCCTTGATGACGTCGACCATGAAGTCCGACTGCGGGTGCTCGACGATAATATCGGGTGGGGGGGGAGGCGGGGCTCCGGCTTCCTGGGCGACCTGCTGCACGGTCGGCGGTGTGACGCCGGGAGCGGGAGTGGCGGCCGGCGATGGTTGTGCGGAAGCGGCCGCGCCGCCCAACGCCGCAGCGCCACCGGCGGCTCCTTTCATGAATCCGCGCCGGCTGAGGCCTTTTGCACCCATGTTCCGCTCTGAAGGTTTTGCCATACGCCTGCCCCTCGAGAACTTCCGCGCTCCCGCCCCGTGCCCGAGTGCGGTTACGCCATCGTGCCGTTGCAGTTACTGCATCGTGATCGAGAAGTCGCCCTCCACGTCGTCGTGGATCCATGAGCCGGAAATGGTGTTACCGTCGAGTTGGCCGTCGATCGTGTATTGGACGGTCTCGCCCCTGAAATTTTGGGCTTGGGCCTCCATGGTCACCATATTCGTTTCGGAATCGAACGAAGCCGCGCTCAGTGCGATGGCCTCCGCGTCCGGATTGACGGTTCCACTAAGTGTGTCTCCTTCCAGGGACAGTTCAACCGTGACCGCGTTCCGGTGATCAGCCGTCGGCCCCCAATCGCCCGTCCAGGTGCCGCTCAGGGGATCCGCAGCCGTGTCGGCCGTGACCGCTTCCGGTTCCGAAACGGGTTCCGCCGGTTCCGGTTCCGAAGCGCACGCCGACAGCACCAGAAATGTCGCGGTCAGCAAGGTCAATAAAACAGTGGATCTCATCAATACCCTCCCAGGTTGTTATTGCTGAAAAATAGCACTCCCGCAGCCGGGAAGCATCCCCCCGAAACTGCAAGTGCGGTTAGAAGCCGGACAAACCGGACTTGAATTCGTGCTCTTATGGAGCCCCTGTCACGCTCATGTCAACCGTTTCGGGACGTCATCGTCCGAGCGCGTCTTCCAATTGCGACCGTACGCGCTCGATCGTTTCCCGTTCCGGAGCATCCGGGTTTTCGTCGAGGAAAGCGTTCGCCTGTTCGAGGGCGGCGCCGAAGCGTTGCTGACGGGCGTAGACGTTAATGAGCATCAGGCGGGACTGGGCGTGCTGACCTGCGATGTCAATCGCCAATTGCAGTTCCGATTCCGCTTCGTCGATCTGCATCATTCGGTAGTAGGTTGCTCCCAGATAGAAATGTCCGGCAACGGAAACCGGGTCGAGTTCGATCGCGGTTTCCAGCGAAGCCCGGGCTTCGGCGAACGTTCCCATCGCTTCGATCCCGTTTTCAGTGGCGGCGTGCCGTTGGCCTTCCTGATAATATAGCGCTCCAATGTTGACATGGGCGAGGGCGCCATTGGGATTCACGGCAACGGCTTGTTCGTAGGCTCGTTTGGCATCGTCGAAACGCTCGAGCTCGTTGTACTGCCCACCCAGATCGATCCAGGCATCGTAATAGTCCGGTGCAATTTCGATGGCCCGCTCCAACCGTTCCGCCGCGTCTTCGTGGTCTCCATCTTCGGCATCTTCGAGTGCCCGTTCGTACTCTTCGAGCGCGTCCTCGGGGATCTCGGCGAGAAGCTGGCGGACATCGACGGCTGTTCCATCTCCGGCGCCAAGCACGCCGCCTTCCGGCTCCAGATAGATCGTAAACACGCCGCCGCCCCGAATCTGGGTTGCGTCGAGTCGTTCCCGATAGGGTTCGAAGCCTTCCTCTTCGACAACCAGGTACACATAGTTGTCGTTGGACCGGTCGGCCGCCGACACGTCCTGGAAGCGGAACGCCCCGCGCGAGTCGGTGAAGGTCTGCATGAGAATCTGGCCGCTCTGCCGCTCGATGGATACCATAATTCCGCTACCTTCGACACCGGCGACGACCCGCCCGCCGAAGGTGTTCTGGGCGATGGCCTGAGGCGTCCACAACGCCATGACCGCAATGAACACAATAGTTTTTTTCAATGGTCCGGCCTCCGGGAACGAAGATGTGATCGTGTTTCGTCAAGAAGGTGCAGTCATGGACCGTACCTTCAGTTACTGTCAGTTACAGTTTCGGTTTGACGCTCCGTTATCGGCCCAGGACGTCTTCGATTTGCGATCGTACGCGTTCGATGGCATCGCTTTGCGGTGCGTCGGGGTTCTCGGCCAGAAAGGCGACTGCCTGATCGAGTGCATCTGGGTAACGATTCTGCCGCGTATAGACGTTGATCAGCAACAGCCGGGCATCGGCGAAACCTTCTTCGAGCGTCAACGCGGTCTGCAGCATCTCTTCCGATTCGGCATACAGGTCCATCCGGTATAGCGCCGCACCCAGAAAGAAGCGTGCCTCCGCGGACGCCGGGTTCAGATCGATCGTTTTTTCGAGCCACTCCCGGGCGAGACCGTAGGTGCCGAAAGCGCGGACGTTTTCTTCAGTGCTTTCCCGTTCTCCCTGCCGGTAATAGAGTGCCCCGAGGTTAAGCGCGGCCAGCGCGCCGGCGGGATTCACTTCGCTGGCTTCCGTGTACGCGGCCTTGGCGTCCTCATATCTGCCAACCCGGTCGTATTGGCCCCCAAGATCGATCCATGCGTCATAGTAGTCGGGCGCCGCTTCGACCGCGCGCTCCAGGCGTTCGACCGCGCGTTCGTGGTCTCCGTCGGCCGCGGCTTCAAGCGCGTCCTCGTAATCCATGAAAGCCGCTCGCGGGATTTCGACCTGAAGTTGTCTGACGTCGACCGTCAGCGACCCGTCTTCGTCGCCCGAAGCGGTGACAATGCCAAATTCTTCCGGTTCCAGGTAGACGGTAAAAACCGCGCCGCCCCCGCGGAAGTCCAACTGCTGGAGGCGCCTCCGATAGGGCTTGTATCCGTCCTCCTCGATGACGAGATAGTAGGGGTTGTTGTTGCTGACGCTGAAGAGGCCGACGCCTTCCAGCAGGAAAGTGCCGCGTGAACTGGTAAACGCCTGATGAACGATCTGGCCGGTCTCCCTCTGCAATGACACGAGAATGTCGCTGCGTTCGGCGCCCGACGCGACGACGCGGCCCTGCAACTGGGCCGATGCGACGCCTGTCAGTGCCGCACAGATCGTGATGAGCCCCGACACCTTGCGCATACCGATACCTCTTCGGAAACTGCCTCTACATAAAGGAACTCTCGAACTCAACTATTCTATTCGCCTTTCGGGAACGGGGATCAATAAAACGGAGTTCGGCGAATCACTTCTCCGCCTTCCCGGATCGTCAGAATTCGATTCGCTTCGATGTCTTGAAGAATATCGACATTTCCGCTTGGCCAAGAGATCTCCAGACGGTCGGCCCGCGGTCGATCGCCCATCCCGAAATGGACGCGCATGTCGTTCTGACCCAGATAGCTGGAACCGGCCTTGACTTGCCGCACCAGCACCTGTTCGCCGAGAAACAGACTGAGGCGGGCGCCGATGCCGTCCCTGTTGCTGGCGGATCCGACCGTCCGCACCAACAGGGAATTCCGTTCGTTTCCCCCCTCGTTTCGCAGAACGTTGGCAGCCTGTCCGTTGTTGGCGATCGCGATGTCGAGATCGCCGTCATTGTCAAGGTCGCCGGCGGCCAGGCCGCGGCTGACGCTTTCAATTCCGAACCCCGTTCCGGCGTCGGAACCCGCGACCGAAAATACGCCGTTGCCGTCGTTGCGAAGCAACAGATTGCGTTGTGCGTGAGTGGTGTCCCTGAAGTAATCGATATTGTCCAGAACGGCGCCGTTGGCGATCGCCAGATCCAGGTCCCGGTCGTTGTCGTAATCCATGAACGCCGTACCCCAGCCCACGTAAGGCAGGGTCGCTTCGCCCACACCGCTTTCAAACGTGACTTCGACAAACAATCCGCCGCCGATGTTTTGGTACAGGTTGTGGGTTTCCCGGTCCATATTGGTGACAAATGCATCGGGCAAGCCATCGCCGTTCATGTCGGCCAAGTCGGTTCCCATGCCCGACATCGGGCGGCCGTCTCCCCCCACCGCCACTCCAGCCAGCAGGGCGATTTCTTCGAAAACACCGTTGCCGGTGTTGTGAAACAGAAAGTTGGGAACCAGATCGTTGGCGACGTAAATGTCGATCCAACCATCCAGGTCGTAGTCGGCGAATACAACTCCAAGTCCTTTGCCTTCAGAGGAATGAATTCCTGAATCCGAACTGATATCCGTGAAAGTCCCATCGCCGTTGTTGCGGTACAGGACGTCGGCCAGACCGTTGTAGACATTAGGGTCGCAATAGATGCGAACGTCGGGCAAACCGCAATACTTGTTGTTGTCGAAAGAAAAATCCAAGTAGTTGGCCACGTACAGGTCGACATCGCCGTCGTTGTCGATGTCCCCGAATGCGCAACTGGAACTCCACCGGTCGGAGTTCACACCGGCGGTCGCCGTCACGTTCGTGAATCTGCTTTCGCCCGTGTTTCGATACAGCGCATTGGACGAGACGGAGGTGATGTACAGATCGCTCCATCCGTCGTTGTCGTAGTCGGCCGAGCAGGCGCCCATCCCGTAGCCGGATGCCTCGATGCCGCTTTGGGCGGAGACATCCGAAAAGGTTCCGTCGCCCTCGTTGCGGTATAACCGGTGCCGTGGGCCGTCCCCGATTCGAGCGTCGACGCTGGAGCCGCTGTCGATGAACAGCAGGTCGGGCCAGTCGTCGTTGTCGTAGTCGAAGATGAGAACGCCTCCGCCCATCGTCTCAGGCAGGTACTTCGAAGGTGTGGCCCCGTTCGCGTGAACGAAATCGATCCCGGATTCGGCGGCCGCGTCGATGAAGGTTGTTTCCGAAGTTTCCTGAACCGGCACCGCGCCCAACGGCGCACTCCCGCAATGAAGCGCGAGCGTTGCCGCCAGAGCGAAGGCGCGCCTCTTCGAATTTCCGATTTCAATTCCCGGAGTTTTCAATCTTTCGTACTCTGGTTCTACCTGCCGGGGGCTGTCCCGGATTCGGCCTCATGGAGCGCTTGATGCCGCAAGCTGGCCTCGGTGTTACCGACGGCGAGATATTCACGGGCGAGGTTCAGGTGAGCCGCCGCGGGCTCGCCGACTCCCAACTCGAGCATGCCCAAAAACGTTTCGATCGCGGCCTCGTGCCGCCCCGCCTCACCCTGAGTCTGCCCCAATCTCAAATACAGCAGGCCGGCGCCCGGGTAGGATTCGATGCCCGTCTCTAGCAACCGGATCGCTTCGTCGTACCGTCCGGCCAGCACGAGGTGCATTCCGCCCGTCTGGAATGTATTGATGTCTCTACGCCGGTGTTCATCGGCCTGAGCCTCGGCCAGAAGTTGCCGATATCGCTGGAGATCGCGGTCTCCTTCATCGCGCCGCCCCAACCGGACAAGGGATGTCCCGCTGATATACAGGGCGCCGCGATGATCGGGCGCCTGCCCGAGCACCGCGTCGGCAGCGCCGAGCGCTTCCTCGAACCGACCGCGGCGCCTGTGGATTTCGGCGAGTCCGTGCAGGGCATCGACGCTGTTCGGGGCAATGTCGGCGACACCCGAAAAAAACGCCTCCGCTTCGTCCAGACTGTTGCGCCGCAACTGAAGGTTGCCCAGCGCGACTTGTATCGCGAGGTTGTCGGGTTCCAGGCCGAGGGCCGTTCGGTAGGCCGCCAAGGCCCGGTCCAGCCGTAGAAGGTCGGCGTTGAAGTCGCCCAGCCTCTTGAAGATCAGTTCAGCAGGGACGGGTCCATACCGCCGACTGGCGGCTTCCATCGCGTCGCTGGCCTTGGGGAGCCTTCCATGATCCACCCACAATTCGGCGAGATCGTGGTAGACCAGGTTGTATGCTGGCGATGTCGAATCCGGGAAGCGTACCGATGCCTCCGCCAGAAGGGATTCGGCTTCCGCGGGAAGCCGGGCGGCGATATGGACATCGGCCGCTTCAAGATACAGGTTTTCGTCGCCGGGGTTGAGTTCAAGCGCCCGCCGGTAAGCCTCGATAGCCGTACCGAACTGACCGTCCCGAAAGAAGTCGAGACCGAGTTGTCGCTCGGCGGCCGCCTCTTCGGATGCGTTGGATTGTTCGGCCCTGGCAGCTTTCGGCGGCGGGTGGACAACTGCCAGGAACAGGACAGCCATCAGGATGCGAACGCTGTTTCGTTGGGTCATGGTGTCAGGACCGGTGGTCCCCGTCAAACAGACTGTACCTCATCGGGATAGCTCTGCCAACCGGGCCGATACACCAGACCGATACACTGCGGAGCCTTACCCTGCCTTCCGGATTATATGGATACTCCGGTCGCGCGTTCCGGTTGACGCCGCCGATGAAGAGCGTCATTGGCCCCTGCGGGCCGCGGCTGATTCATGCTGTTCGTTTGCCGTAGCGGAATTTGTGACAGAGCCTGTACAATCTGCGCACGGAATACTTCGGTGGTCAGCCGGGGAAGGTGATCGCGTTCGTCCCCGTTGCCAGTTGACCGGCATCCCAAACTGGCCATTGGGAGCGGTGTGGCCGTTTGGTATATGCCTCGTTCAGCGTCGAAGGCGGCTGTCGGCGCCTTATTTCCGGACATGTCCCTGACGACGGCGCCGGCCCTGGAACGCTGGACGGCAGAGGAGGTTTTGAAATGGTAGTCCGTTTTAATGCATTGTCGGCGGTTTTCGTGCTTGTGGTCCTGTGTGCGGCCCTGCCCGCCTTGTCTCAACAGCCATCCGACCGTGGTTTCCTGGCAGGTAAGGATTACGATCTGAATGGGCCCACGCCACGTCTTCCCAGTGGCAAGCCGGATCTGACTGGAGTCTGGGATCGACCCGCCATCCGGGACATCACCGAATCGTTTACAACTGACGATGGTATCCGCCAGGTCGGCGTCTCGGAACTTCCGTTCACTGAATGGGGGCAGATGCAGTGGGACAACCATGATCCGGCGAACGACTATGCGGGCGCCTGCCTGCCGTATGGTTTCCCGCGCGCAATCGTAGCCCGGCATCCGATGAAACTGGTTCAGCACGAAGATTTTCTGGCGTTCCTGTTCGAGCAGAACTCGTGGTTCACCGTAGTCCCGATAGATGGGCGTCCTCATCCCGCCGATGCCATGGACAATCCCACATGGTTTGGAAATTCCGTGGGCCACTGGGAAGGCGACACATTGGTCGTCGACACGATCGGTGTCAACGGCTACACGAAACTGGATACCGTAGGACATCCACACAGTACCGAGATGCATCTGATCCAGAGGATCACGCGAACCGATTTCGGTCATATCGAGTACGAAATGATCATCGAGGATCCGAAGACCTATACCCAAACGATCAGGCAGGCCCAGACCTGGGTGCTGCGGCCGGAGTGGGAGATCATGGAATATTCGTGCACCGAGAATAATCTCGATCTCATTTCAAGCGGCGTCATCTCGTGGACACCGCCAGAAGTCGTGGATTAGTTTCGAACCGGAGGGAGGCAACGATGAAGCAAGATATGCAGCAACATCTACTGCGGAGTGCGTTGGTTGCGGTTGCCGGACTGCTCCTGGGGGCCAGCGCCGTTTTGGCCCATCATTCGCAGTCGGCAGAGTTCGACAGGAACAGGACGATCGATTTCACGGGAATCGTCACGGACATCGGGTGGACCAATCCCCATGGCTATGTTCTGGTCGAAGCCGAGGGCCCCGACGGCAACCTGGTGGTCTACAAGGTCGAGATTCAGGCGCCGAACCAACTGTATCGCGCCGGGTGGAGACGGGATTCGTTGAATCCGGGAACAGAAGTATCGTTTGAAGGGAACCCTTCAAGGGACCCGGAATCGATGAACGTGTCCGGTCCATTGGTCATGCCGGATGGCACGGCCGCTTTTCGAGGTTCCGGCCCCGCGGCGAGATAGCAACGTCCATTCGGCGACGTTGCGGTTCGGGGGCAGGCGGTTATTTGAACGCCATCGTCGCGGCGCCATCCGCGAAATCGAGGAAGCCGTCCTCGAGCCAGGTTTTCCCTTGGCCGGCGCCATTCAGGCAGAAATCCCAGAAGGCCGCGGAAGCCGCCTTGACGTAGGTCGGCGCGTCGCCGTCCGGACGGTCTCCGCCGAACGAGGAGTGAGCGGCGTCTTCGATGACGATCTGGTACTTGTCCCCGGCCGCGCTGAACTCATAGGGTTCCATCCGCCAGCCCTCGTGCCGCCCCTCTCTCCGATCCGCTGTTCCCGTGATAAAGAGCGCCGGGATTGTCAGGTTGTCCCAACTCGCGTCGTTCATGCCGTAGTCGCCGCGGCCGGACGGCGAGATGGGCAGGATGCACCGGACCCGGGGATCGCCAAGGTTCGCGTTAATCTCCTGGCCGATGTTCACGGTGACGCCACCGGACAGCATTGTGATAAACGAGCCATAAGAGTGGCCGGCAACAGCCAAGCGTGTGGGGTCGAGTTTTCCCTGGAGGTCCGGGATCCGAGTTTCGATCTGTTCCACTGCATCCAGGACTGCCGTCACGTCGCGGAGGCGCTCGCGAACCTTTTCCGCCGGCGGTTGCATCCCGTTGGGGCCCATACGGACGCCGGTGTCATCGTGTGTCGGATGCACCACAACGTAACCATGACTGGCCCAATGCGTCGATATCGCGCCGAAGAGGTCCTTGCTGCCGTTCACGCTGTGTGAAAAGGCAATCACGGGAAAGGGGCCGTCGCCGTTCGGATAGTAGACGCGGACAAGCACGTCCGTCCCGCGTTGCCGGTCGGCGAGGGTCAGCGACTCCACATCCTGGACCGAAAACGGCCCGCTCTCGGCGTAGGCATACTCGCCCTGGGGCTCGAGGACCATGGCTTCAGAGGCGCCAGCCGAAGCTATCACGCAAATCAGGCCCGGCAGAATCGTCCATCGTTTCAATACGCGAATCAACATGGGGCATTCTCCCTTCGACCGAAAGCTTTTATCGGGTCATCATAACGCCAGTGGCCGTTTCCGTTCCAAACGAATTCGGGTGACCTCGCGGCATTCCCGACGCCATAAGTACTGCGACCACGCCCAAGCCGATCATGAAGGATATTGTCGGCTGATACTAAGGGTCTAACTCATCTGCCGGAAAGACTCTGGCGCTATGGCGAACGGTCAGAATGTGAACTCGGTCCCCACCAACATTCCGATAAACAATAGCTGTTTCTTGACGTCCTCGTGCGGGACAACTTGACCTGATTCAGATTGGCGCAAACCCTCTTCAATCTTTGCGATGAAGTACAATCGTTCGATTGCGTCTTCGATCGTAGCGTCTTCCGGGAGAGCCTGTAACGCTTCGATCACTCGCTTCTTATCGGTTTCTGGTGGCATGACGGAATTCTATCACTGTACCCGCTCGGCCTCGGGTATTCCGGAGACTCCTTTATCTCGGTCAAACCCGCTGTGCGGGACTCTTCCAATTGGCGAAAATAAGAAGTGGACCCCAACTCCAACTCCGCGGGTGGCATTGCGAAGGAGTGATGGCGTCGAACCGGTCGCGGCTTATTGTGTTTGGCAGCGACGCTGGGGAAGCTGCGGTCGTGGCTCTGCACGTCGGCCACCGGATACATCATGTTCTACCGACAGTCGTTTCGCTGCTTATTGCGTTTGGCAAATACTTGCCATACCATAATTCGCATGAAGGACATGATCCCGATCATCGGCGTAGCCGTTGCCCTTGCGACTCTCATGTTTATGTTAGAGACGGGAACGCGAAGCCAGATCGAAAACTTCGAGACGGGAATGCGAAGCCAGATCGAAAACTTGCAGACCGATATTACTCGCCTTGATGACCGGGTCTACGAACTGAACGAGCGCGTGACACGGAATCAAGTCTTGCTCGAGGAATTCCTCCAGTCTCAAGCCGCGCAGTAAGTCGTGATCGTTGCGGTTTCGGAGTCTGGGCACAAAAAAACTCCCCGGCATGGGCCGGGGAGTTTTTCGTTGTTGCGCTTACTGAGCGGATCCATCGGGCCCACTCAAATCAATCGGGTCATTGTATTAATCGAATAAATCGGTATGGGTTCCAGTCCGAATCAGAATGAGGGTATCGTCTTCCTTAGTCCCAGACCAACAGCCAGTCCGGTTCGATGTGACATTCCCAACAAGGAAACCAGTCCCCGGTTAATCGATGCTGCCGATGACGCGCGTCGAGAGGCTGATTCGAGACAGAAGCCGCTCCACGACACTCCAGAGCTTGTCGAGATTCTTGCCACGCTTCCTGCCACGCTTGAGATCCTTCTCGAAACGCTTCGTGGTGAGCAGGCGCATTGATCAACCGTGCCGGGCTTTGAGATCCTCCAGGTCGGCGTATTCGGTGAGTCCCTCTCCTCGACGGGCCTGCCGCAACGCTAGGATGGTCTCAGCATTGGGAACCTTCACAGCGAATGGCAAACCGCGATGAAGCGTTACCTGTCGATAAAACAGCGTGATCGCCTCGGTTGGCGACAGCCCAAGCCCCGAGAAGACCTCTTCGGCTTGGCTCTTCAACTCCGGTTCAACACGGGCACGGATCATTTCGGTCTTGGCCATTTTGGGCCCCTCCCCGCCTTGTTCGCTGACAATGTACCACAAACGGGGAACATATCAATAAATCGGAACAAGGAACCCCCAAAAAACGTCCGACGGCATCCCCGTCCACAGCTAAACAAGAAAGGCAGGACTGGTTCCGATTCCGGCTCGTGAAATTCCGTTCAGTCGAGAATACGCTCGACCCCATCGAGTGAAATCTCATCCTTCGGCTTTGGGCACTCGCCCCCGTTTATCGCCGCGCTCGCCAGAGCCTCCGGCGTGGCGTCTCTCGGCCAAGCGCGGAGTCGGCACGCTTGAAGTTGATCTTGTTGTTGCCCATTTCGTTACGAATTCGTGGCCGAAAAACCTGGTTCAAACCGCCGCACCTGGACATGGTAGCTGGATAACATTATGTATAATTCCCAAAAATAAAGGATACATACAGTCATGAAAGAATATACAGCGGTGGTCGAACAAGATCCTGAGACCGGTCTCTATGTGGGCTACGTTCCCGGTTTCCCCGGAGCTCACTCCCAAGCCGAGACGCTCGATGAACTCAACAAGAACCTTCGCGAAGTGATGGGAATGCTTTTGGAAGATGGTGAGCCAACACTTGAAGGCGAGTTTGTCGGAACTCAACGAATCTCTCTCCGCTGACTATGACAGAGGCGCCGGTACTCAAACCGCGCGAAGTGGCTGCAATTTTGAAGCATCTCGGTGTTGCCGAGGTCCGGCAACGTGGCTCTCATAAGCAATTCCGGCATCCCGATGGAAGAGGCACACCGTCCCCTTCCACTCGGGTCGAGACATCTCGCCACTCCTGTTGCGTCGGATCGCAAAGGACATCGGTCTTACCATCGATAAGATTCTCGAATATCGATAAGGACTTCCGGGCATCGACTGAGATTCCTGAATCAGACAGATTTGAGCTGGGAAGGTGGCAAACTGGACGGGTTTTCCGAGGCCGCTGAGCGACCGGCTTTTCCACGGCCCCCGTCGCCTGCAGGCGCTGAAGCCGGGCGGACCCGATCCAGTTCCAGCGACTCGCCATCTAAAGTCTCCGGTCTCCAGCCACGCAGTAGGCCTTTGTCGAAGCGATTTTGGAGTTTGGGCACAAAAAAACTCCCCGGCATGGGCCGGGGAGTTTTTTTGCTTTCTGAGCGGACCCATCGGGCCCGCTCAAATCAAACAGATAATTAGAAGTCGATGCGCGCGTTCAGCGTGAACGTGCGCTCGCCGCCCGCCGCGGTGATCCGCCCGAAGTTGTTGGATCTGATGTCCAGGTTCGGGTTGTTCCACAGCGGAGTGTTCAGAAGGTTGATCGCGTCCACACGGATCGTGAACTCCGTGCCTTCGCGGATCTGGATCGACTTGGACAGTGCGGCATCCAGCCCCAAACTTCCCGGCCCTTCCAGCCAGTTACCGGACAGATTCCCCGTCGTCCCTGGATGGGGGTTCCGCAAAATCACGTTGCCCGTAGCGTCAACGATCTGCCAGAGATCGGCGTGCGCCTGCAGGTCGTCCGGGTTGGAGCCATAGTAGTCGGTCACCGGTTCGCGTTCGCGTGTCAGCCCGGTGAAGTAGGTGATGTTGCCGTCGGTACCGACACGAACCTCCCCAAGAGTCTTCGGGAAGGCGTCGATGCCGCCGACCAAGTCCGGTGTGTTGACAAAATCATTGGCCGCGATCGTTTTCAGTCTGAAGTCGCGTGGCCCCCGGGGATCGGTGCCGACTACCACCGAGATCGGCGTTCCGGACACCCAACTGAAGATCGTGGAGAGCTGCCAACCCTCGATGATGCGGGCCAGCCCGGCTGGTGCGCCCGAACCGATGAGCCGGCCCGGGCCGAAGGGCAAGGACCACACGCCATGCGAGTTGAACGCATGGGTGCGGTGGAACCCGAGCACCCCTTTCTGGAGGTTTCGGTTTCGCGGGTCGCGAACCGTCCCGCTCTGGTCTTCGCGGGCCCGGAACGTATCGGTCCCGGCGTTGCCGATAGCCTTCGACCAGGTGTAGGTCAACTGGCCGCTGAAACCCGAGGACAACCGCTTGGTGACCTGGGTCTGCAGCGAATGGTAGGTCGAGTGGTCCTGATTGCCGTAGATGTCCACGTTCAGGAACTGAGGGGCGACAACGATGAAGTCTTCCGGATAACCGTTGGCCCGGATCATTCCTCCGTAACCGCCGCCGCCGGAGTTGGTCCCGTTGATGAACTGGGCGAAAGCGGCCGCCTCGCCGTCGGCGAAGAAGTCGTCGGTCAGGGCCCACTTGCGCAACGCCGATGAGGCTGAAATGTCGGTGCCGATGACACCGGTTTTGCCTAGGTTGAGACCTTCGAACATGTCTTCGAATAGTGCCGAGTCGCCACCCTGGCGCGTTTCGATAAACGCGTCGAGGATGCCGTTGTTGAAGATCTCGTACTCGTTCAACTCTCGCTCGCCCCACAGCGACACGCCCGTGGTCCCGATATAGGACACGCTCAGGTTGGTGTCGGGCGCCACCTCGGTTTCGATCGAGAGGTTGAAGTTTTGGATGTAGGGAATCCGCCGGTCCGGCGAGTAGGCTTGCACGTTGTTCTGCCGGTTCGTCAGCGGAATCGTTGCGTAGGGCTCGATCGTCAGCGGCAGCGGAAACTGCGCTGTGGCCGCGTCCGGATTCGTCGATCCCGGCAGGGCCGTATACACGTTCGGCGCGACACGGGACTGGAAGGTCTTGCCCGGGTTGCGGCCCGCTCCAAAATCGTACTGCAGGAAGGTCGGGGCTCCCGAGTAGTTGATGCCGTATCCGCCGCGGACCACTGTCGTCCGGTCCAGCCAGGGAACTTGGTAGCTGAAACCGAAACTGGGCGCGATGTTGTTCCAGTCCTTGTCGTAGAGGTTCCGGTCCGGGTTCAGGCTGTTCTTCCCGACCGTGATGATCTCGACCAGATTGTTGGGGTTGTTCGCTCCGCCTCCGATCAACAGGTCGATGTCGGAGGGGGCCGTGTTCAGGCCCTTGGCCTCGTACGGCACGCCGTAGACATCCCAGCGAACGCCGTAGTTCAGCGTCAGGTTCTGAGTGATGTTCCAGTCGTCCTTGAAGAACGCCGCCCAGTCGTCCTGGTGAAAGTTGAGTTGCTGCTTGCCCGTCACAAGGATGTCGTCGAAGCCCCGCGAAGGGTCGTTCACGATATATTGCTGCTGCAGACGATCGAGCGTGCCGGACAGATCGTTGAGGAGATCCTCCGCCCTGTCGGCATCGGCACTCTGCAGGCCCTCGAACTTGCCCCCGGGCTCGCTCTGGTCCTGGATATTGGTAACGTCAAAGTTACCACTCCCGACCCTCGCGCTGGGGAACAGGCCTCCACCGTTCCATCCGTCCGAGTCCGCCCAGACGCCTTCCCATCCCGCGGTGAAGGAATGGGCACCCTGGATCCAACTAATTGTGTCGGCATAGGTATACAGCGGACTGCGTTGGCTTCGCGTGCCGCGATTAAGGAAGCCGTCGTTGGGAATCACGCTTAGGTCTATGGAGTAGGGGTACCCGTTCGCCGTGGCGGGAACGAACGTCTGCGCTTCTATGGCCTCTGGGGTCAGGTTGTCCAGGCGTTCGTCGTCGCCGAAGCAACACCCGACTTCGTCGGCACCCCGGCCATGCCAACTCGTTTCGCGTTCTCCGAACCGGAACTCGTTCAGCACGGTTGGGGTGATCGAGGAGGTCCACGATGCGGTGTAGATCCTAGGCGACCGCGTGGCAACGCCCTTGAACCCGCCTGGCCAGTCCGCCAGGTTCGCGTCATTGAAGTTGTGCTCGCGGGACATTACGAAGTTGAGCTGGTTGGCATCGTTGACCTGGTAATCGATCCGGACGTTCAGGTTGTCCCGGTTGGTGTTCTGCGAGGTCCCGGCTGCGTTATCGACTCCGGATTCGCTGCGGACCCAGTTGTATCGCGCCGTGTTCAGGCCGTCGCCGTTGGTGAAATCGTTCGGCAAAGGCATCCGGCGCAGCGATTCCTGGATGAACGGATTGTTGCTGATGCCCGTTCCCCGGTCCGGGTCGTTGACATCGCTGAAGAGGTTGATGCTCTGCAGATCCCCGGTGGCGCCCGCGGGTCGGACGGGGTTGCCGTTCCGATCTACCGATGCGCCCGCCCCGCCCAGAGCGTCGTCGTTCTCAGCCCCCGGCCAGTATCGGAAGATGCCCTGCCGCGCCTCCGCGGTCAACACGTCACCCTGGATGTTCCGGCGCCTCTTGAATCGTTGCTCGTCGAGAAGGACGAAGAAAAAGGCCTTGTTCCGGATGATCGGCCCGCCGAGGCGGCCGCCGAACTGGTTCCGATTTTCCCAGTCCTTCTCGTTACCGCGAAGGTTGTCGAACCAGTCGTTGGCGTTGAATGCCGAGTTGTTGGTGGTGTAGAACAGCGCGCCGTGGAACTCGTTGGTTCCGGAGCGCGTTCGCAATCGCACCTGAGACGACCCGCGGCCGGCGGCCGCGTCGACCGTGCCGACCGAAACCTGCACTTCCTCGACCAAGTCGGGGCTGGAGTAGGTGGCCGAGAACGCGCCGTTCCAGTCCAGATAACGGCCGTCCGAGACGGGAATACCGTCGCGGGTGGTGTTCACTGACGAGACCCGCGTACCGGCAAAGTTGGTCGCGTCGTCCTCGTTGCGATCGCGCACCAAGCCCGCCGTCGTGTCGAGCAGATCGAAAATGTCGCGGGTGGCCAGCGGGAGCGCCAGAACTTCTTCTTCGGGAAGCGCGTCGCCGACCGAAGCGCCGGTGGTAGCCAGCAGCGCGTCGGCATCGGAAACGACTTCTACAGCCGTCGCCACGGCGCCGACCTGCATCTCGAAGTTCTGGCGGTAAGTCTGGTTCCCCGCCAGATTGATTTCAATCGTCGCATCGCTGAAACCGGGCAACGATGAAACGATGCTGTAGGGGCCGGGCTGAAGGCCCTGAAGCGTGTAGCTACCGGTCTCGCCCGATACGCCTCGTGTTGAAATTCCTGTGTTGGTGTTGGTGGCGGTCACTTCGGCGCCTGGAATCAGCGCGCCGGTGGCGTCCGTCACCGTTCCGGTGACCGTTGCCTGCTGTGCCATCGCATGGGGCGTCAAGCTCAGTAACAGAATGATCGTAGTCAGTGTCAAAACGATTTTCATCTTTCCTCCACGTTGGAGCGATTCAGATTCAGCCGCAACAGTATTACTGCCGGACACCGGACTTCGGGCGGCAGAAAAACTCCGTTGGGAGCGGCTCGGGACTAATGTGACTTCAGATCAGTATCATACTCCGGACTGGGTATCCAACAAGATTTCGACAGATAATGTCACAGAGGAGCAAGAAAATTGGGACGTGTGGTCCGGCAGACGGCTTTTGCCATGGGGCGGTTCGTGTTGATGAATCGGAGGGAGGTTGGAAATCCGGGGTGTATGGATGACGGTGGCGATGGGGTTGTCGGGTGGAAAAGTGGGTGATGGAGCGTTTGGAGGCACACCTCGGCCGGACTGGAGAAGCGAATGGAGTTTTCGGGGTGGTCGGCCAGCGGTGCTGTCAACTGCGGAGCGGGATTGATTGCAGGTTGCGAAGGGCAACGGCGAAGACCCCGCCCGGGGATAGGCCTCCGGCATCGCGATCCAGACGTTGCGGACCGTCAGACGGATTCGAGCACCGATTTTGGGAAGCTTCAATCGGTTCAGCATGCACTTACCCGCCAGCGCCCTGCCCCGGTCGCTGGCCTGCCACCGGTTTTCTCCCAGCGGATCGGCTTTATCCACAGCCGCCGACAGCATCGGATCGTTCCGCAGCTCATAGTGGTCGTTCATGTCTTCATAGCCCAGACAGAGACCATAGACCCGCTGTCCCAACAACTCCTGCACCGTGTGCTCGATCAACCGCGGGTCCCGGTGATCCCCGAAACACCCGTCGAGTCCGACCAGCAGCCCGGCCCGTTTTTCCACTTCCCGCAACAGCAGGATCCCCGCGTCGGAGGTGATCTTTCCGCCGTCGAATCGCGCCTTCACTTTGCGTTGAGAAAGTCCATGAAACTCTGTCCTATAACGGCCGCCTCTTTTATTGGCTCCGAGTGTTTCTTTCAAAACCCTTTGCCTATATTATGTGGACGTTTCCGGTCCTATCGGTGAATAATCCGGGTCAGAGGCCCAACACAGAGATTCTGGATGGAGTGATGGTCGAAGCGAAACCAGAGGGCGCGAAACCCCAGTCGTTTGTAGGAGACTCAGGCGAAGTCAAACAGCCATACATAACGCCAGAATTCTTGGTTGAGCTGGTTGAACATCGACTACGTGATAGGCGCCGTGCGTTTCTTTGGAAGGCCGGATCCTTAATCATCGCAATAGCAGGCGTAATCGTGGGATTCTTTTCCATCCGATTGAATAACCTCGATACAGAATTTGAATCCACTACTGTTAATGCGAATAACGCATTATCCAGAGTTACTCAAGACGATAAAGAGGAACAAAGTGATACAGAGGGGCAAGATACAAACGCTTTAGCGCTAATTTCGGAGGGGCCAATTATCTTCGGACTGGATACAGAATTTGATGAAGCAAGCAGACTAGAAATTATCGGTACCGGGTTTGGTTCGGAGAAGGGTTCTGTGGAATTGTACTATAAAGTGTTTCTTGAGGACGCTGAAACTAGACCAGTCACTCTCCGGGGAGAGCAAATTACCGAGTGGACTGATACTCGGATCACTGCTATGACGAACGGAGATCAGAGGGTTCAAATGTTGGGTTCATTAGAAAACGGGCGCGAAAACTTCGAAGGTCTAATTCCGTATATCATGATTACTACTGCAGATATGCGTGTCAGTCCGCTTTGGTGATCGGGCCTAAGAGTAGTGTTGACTTTGTAGCTGCCTCCGAAAAGTTGAGCGCCAGCAGTTCCTGCAACGCATTGTCGTCGGGAATTCTCACATCCCATACGTAAGCCACCGCAAGTACGGAGGACATCCCGTTAGCTGTTGAAACTCATTGGTATATATTATCGGCATATACGAATGCCATGGAGGTGCGTGAAGTGTCCGAAACCAAGACGGCGAAGCTCTTTCTGAACGGCCGCAGCCAAGCGGTCCGCCTGCCTCGCGATTTCCGTTTCGAGGGAGACAAAGTAAGAATTCGTCGCGTTGGAGATGGCGTTCTACTGGAGCCTGTCATTCCTGATATCCGCAAGTGGTTCGCCGAACTGGACCGCTTCAAACCGAATCCGTTCATGAAAAAGGGAGATCGTCAGCAGCCGGCAACACCCGGACGCGAGGTTTTCGATTGATCTATCTTCTGGATACGAACGCCTGCATCACACTGATTTGACGAAAACTGTCTCGCTACCGACACCCCAGCGAACACAAAGAGCAGGTTTGCAGATCGAGTTTCCCCGGAACTCCCCTTCAGGTTGCCATCATCCGCACGCGCCGGATCTTCCAGACGCCGGTTTGCTTCACGTATGCGGCCTCGATTACGTGCCTTTGCGATCGTTCGATGAAGCCTTCGCCTTGGGCGCGCGCCATTTCGACGAGCGTACAGCTCGGCCCTATTGCGGTCTTGGTTTGGACATTGCAGTGAAAGCGGCCGGTCGCGGACTGGCGGTCGGGAGCCAGTTCGATAACATCTTCCTCGCCGAAGCGGTCCGCTGACAGGCTGCCGATGTTCTCGTCGACCGTGGCCTTGGAAGGAACGGCGAAGAGGCTGGCCACTTCGTCGTGCGCTTGTCGATTGATGAGCGCCGCATAGGTCCGATGCAGCTTGCGGATTCGGTTCAAGTCCTCCAGGTCGGCCAGGCGCGCATCGGTCGAGGTGCGGTCTTGGGCACCGCTTGCAGAAACGTTGGCGCCCGCCACCGCGAGCGGGGCGGACAGAGCGGCGCCGGCTTTGTACAGGAATCGGCGGCGTGTCGAAACGTTGTCCGTGTTCATTCTGCACACCTCAGGCTTCAAGGTCATAGAACCTGGAGACATCGAAACGGCCCGCGTGACGTGCATGCGCGCCCATGGCACTCAATCTCAAGCCGTCCCTTCCGCAGTGGTAGCCGATGCCGCAGTCATGCATCGTCCGCATGTTGACGAGTATGGTGCCGAGCGTGCCGTTGCAGGCCTCTTCGAGCCAGTAGGCGAGATAGAGATCGTCGCGAATTTTCACGTATGACGCCGGGCCGCTCCATTCCATTCCGCCCGCGCCGTTCTGGCCGAAGATGATCCATGACAGCGAATGGGGCGTCGTATAGAGGTGCATCGAGGTCAACCCGGGCGAGTAATTCCAGGTCAGCGCGCGGCCGACCAGCGCATCGGTGAACGAGTGGCGGCGATACCTGGGCGGGGTCAAGCCAGCCATCTCGATGACACCGAACCAGGTCTCGGCCGCGGCCTCGTTGGCAATGTACGGCTTGCCAATCGTGCCATGGATGGCGGTGACAAGGGCCTGATCGAAATCGGCGACGACCTTCAAACAGTCGTGATCCGGTGCGCCGCTGAGCAAATGGCCGAACATGATCGCGCCGGGCGCCGATTCCCACGACTCGTAGCGCTCCCGACGCCAGGCGCTCTCGCCCTCATGGCGCCAGCGGAGTGTCTGGATCTCGTCGAATTGGTACTCGATGACGAAACCGTCGTCGAAACGGAGCGTCATTGTCTTGCCGGCGAGAAAGTCGCTGACCGGACTCTTGTTGCCGGCCATCGCGCTGGGCCCCGCGAATACCGACGTTCCGGTCAGGGCCGCGACTTCAGCTTCCGTCATCGTCCAGTCGTTGCGCATGGGACGATAGACGCGGCGCGCTCCCTTCTCGGCCGGCGCCGCGCCGGGACCCGCCGCGACCGCATCGCCGACGTCGCCGAATGGCTCGAACTGCGCGATTTGACCCAGCCACTCGCCTTCGCCACGAAACACGTAGTACTCGAGAGCGTCGTCGGCGTCGAAACCGAGACGGATGCCCACTTGCTCGACGCGGTTCAGATCGAGGACGTAGAGCGTCATGGTGCCCGAGAATTCGCATTCAGTACGGGAATAGATATAGAAATCGTCGTTGATCTTGATGTAGTCGGAAGGTCCGCAGAAACCGAGTTCACCGCCGAAACGCGTGAGCTCGACGAAGTTCGAGTATATCGTTGAAGGATAGAACTCGAGTGTTTCGACGCCGGTGTCCTGTTTCCAATAAAATCCCTTGCCTTCGACGCGGTTGGTTCTTCCGTGCCGCGCCTCGGGCGTTGGCTCGCCGGGTTCTTCCACATATCCGAAGTACACCTCGCGCTGGACCTCACGGTTGTCGAGGTAGCCGCTGAACCAAACCTTGAATACCGTCACCAAGCCGGTGTCCTCGTCGACAACCACGTTGTAACCGCGCTGTGTGCCCGGGACCATGTGCGAGAAGAAGGCCACCCGATCGAGCGTCAACGCGCCGTACCCGGCGTCAACTGCGCGACCGTCGTTCTCCGAGACCGAAAGCTGCCGGTTACTGCCGAAGCCGTAGGTCAGCGTCGGGCCATTGTCGGTGACGATCTTCACCGTTGTGCCTGAGAAGGCATCGGACAAACTCGACGCGCTCGAAGGGCCCGCGGCCGCGGCTGCCAGCTTGTCGTCAATCTCCGCCTCAGTGAGTTGGGTGTACGCGATGCGATGCATCTGTTCTTGCGGATACCGGATCTGCGGCATTTGTCTTCCCCGATTCGGATGACGCCAATGGTAACGCAGCACTGTCCAGGTAAGACAAGATTCCGTGAGAGTGAAGGTGGAGTCCGCGGCAGTAGATTTTTCCTGGAGATGCCGATTGTGGAGTTTGGACACAAAAAAGCTCCCCGGGACATGCCGGGGAGCTTTTTTACTTATGGTAACTGTCTGGGCGGACCTGCCTGGGTCCGCCCAAATCGATCGGGTCGATCAGAAGTCGATGCGCGCGTTCAGCGTGAAGGTGCGCGCGCCGCCCGCCGAGGTAATCCGCCCGAAGTTGACCGATCTGATGTCCAGGTTCGGGTTGTTCCACAACGGAGTGTTCAGCAGGTTGATCGCGTCGATACGGATCGTGAAGTCCATGTCTTCCCGAATCTGAACGGACTTGGAAAGCGCGGCGTCCAAACCCAGGCTTCCCGGTCCTTCGAGCCAGTTGCCGCTCAAGTTGCCCGTCGTCCCCGGCTTTGGGCTCCGCAAAATCACGTTGCCCGAAGCGTCGACGATCTGCCAGAGATCGGCATGCGTTTGCAGGTTGTCGGGGTTGGAGCCGTAGTAGTCGGTCACCGGTTCGCGCACGCGGGTCAGGCCGGTGAAATAGGTGACGTTGCCGTCGGTGCCGACCCGGACTTCTCCGAGTGACTTCGGGAACGCGTCGATACTGCCGACTAGATCGGGCGTGTTGACCATATCGTTGCCCGCGATCGTTTTCAGTCTGAAGTCGCGTGGCCCCCGGGGATCGGTACCGACTACCACCGAGATCGGCGTTCCGGAAACCCAACTGAAGATTGTGGACAACTGCCAGCCCTCGATGATACGGGCCAGCGCGGCCGGGGCGCCCGAACCGATGAGCCGGCCCGGACCGAATGGCAAGGACCACACGCCATGCGAGTTGAACGCATGCGTGCGGTGGAACCCGACCACCCCTTTCTGAAGGTTGAGGTTCCGCGGATCCCGGACCGTGCCGCTCTGATCCTCGCGGGCCCGGAATACATCGGTCGCGGCGTTGCCGATGGACTTGGACCAGGTGTAGGTCAACTGTCCGCTGAAGCCCGATGACAACCGCTTGGTCACCTGGGTCTGCAGCGAATGGTAGGTCGAGTGGTCCTGGTTGCCGTAGATGTCCACATCGTCGAACTGTGGGGCGATGACGATGAAGTCTTCCGGATAGCCGTTGGCCCGGAGCATCCCTCCGTATCCGCCGCCGCCGGCGTTGGTCGCGTTGACGAACTCGGCGAAACCGGCCGCCTCGCCGTCGGCGAAGAAGTCGTCGGTCGAGGTCCATTGGCGCAGCGCCGAAGACGCCGTGCAACCGCCTTGGCCGATGATCGTACTGTCCAATCCCGCGCAGGTGCCGCGGAAGCTGAGACCCTCGAACATGTCTTCGAACAACGGGGCCACTCCGCCCCCGCGCACGATGTTGAATGCGTCGAGGATGCCGTTGTTGAAGATTTCGTATTCGTTCAACTCCCGCTCGCCCCACAGCGACACGCCCGTAGTGCCCAGGTAGGAGACGCTCAGGTTGGTGTCGGGCGCGATCTCGGTCTCGACCGAGAGGTTGAAGTTCTGGATGTAGGGAATCCGCCGGTCCGGGGCGTACGCGAAGGCGTCCGAGCGCCGGTTGGTCAGCCCGACCGTGCCGAACGGCTCGATCGGGTTCGGCAGCGGGAGTTGCACCGTGGCGGCATTCGGATTGCCCACGACGCCCGGTACGGCAGTGAAGACATCCGGCGTGTCGCGAGCAGTGAACGATTTGCCGGGGTTGCGGCCCGGTCCGAAGTCGTACTGCAGGAACGTCGGGGCGCCGGAATAGCTGATGCCGTATCCGCCGCGGACCACCGTGGTCCGGTCGAGCCACGGCACACGGTAGCTGAAGCCGAAGCTGGGCGCAATGTTGTTCCAGTCCTTGTCATAAAGGTTCAGGTCGGAGTTCGGACTGAACCGGCCCACCTGGATGAAGCCGATCAGCGTGCTGTCGCTGTTGGCCCCGCCACCGATCAACCGCTGCTTGTTGTCGGGGGCTGTGTTCAGGCCCTTGGCCTCATACGGCACGCCGTAGACGTCCCACCGGACGCCGTAGTTGATGGTCAGGTTCTGCGTGACGTTCCAGTCGTCCTTGAAAAACGCCGCCCAGTCGTCCTGGTGATAGTTCAGGTTCTGCTTGGGCGTGACCAGGATGTCGTCGAATCCGCGCGACGGATCGTTGACGATGTAGCCCATCGCGAGGCTGCCGACCGAACCCGAGAGGTCGTTCAGGATTTCTTCGGCCGTGTTGGCATCGGCGTTTTGCAGACCCTCGAAGCCGCCCTGGATGTTGGTGATCGGAAAGTTGCCGTCGCCAATCCCGACGTTCGGCCACAGGCTGCCGCCGTTCCAGCCGTCCGAATCGGCCCAGGTGGCTTCCCAGCCGGCCTGGAACGAATGCGAACCCACGACCCAACTCACGTTGTCGGAGAACGTGTACAGCGGACTGTTTTGGGTGCGCGTGGAACCCAGCGCCGGAACGGCCATCCATTTGTTGCCCCCGATCGATTCCAGGTTCTGCAGCCACGGGTAACCGTTCGAGAACTGGAAGTACGTGTCGAAGATCTCGCGGGCCTGATCGGTCAGGCCGTCGTCGAACTGGCCCTCGCCGAAGCAGCAGCCGTCGGTGAACGCGGTCCGGCCGTGCCAGTTGGTCACGCGGTATCCGAACCGGAACTCGTTCAGCACGGTTGGGGTGATCGAGGCAGTGTACTGCGCCGTGTAGATCCGGGGCGCCCGGAACTGCGCACCCGCGAACCCGTCGGGCCAGGTCGGCTCCGAGTTGTCGGCTTCATTGCGCTCGCGCGAAATCACCAGGTTGACCTTGTTGTTATCGGTGATCTGGTAATCCCAACGAACGTTCAACTGTTTTCGGTTCGTGTCTTGCGACGTGCCGGCCGCGTTGTCGTCGCCCGAGACGCGCCGGACCCAGGAGATGCCGGCCGTGTTCAACCCGTCGCCGACCGTGAAGTCGTTTGGCGCGGGCATCCGGCGGAGCGTTTCCTGCAGATAGGCGTTGTTCGAGATGGCGGTTCCGCGGTTCGGGTCCATGACGTCGCTGAACAGGTTGATGGTGGCCAGCGGACCGGTGGCGCCAGCGGGCTGGACCGGGTTGCCGTTGAAGTCGACCGAGGCACCAGCACCGCCGAGCGCATTGTCGTTTTCCGCCCCCGGCCAGTACCGGAAGATGCCCTGACGGGCTTCCTGGGTCCAGACGTCACCGATAATGTTCTCTCGGGTCCGGTATGCCTGGTTGTCGATCAGGACAAAGAAAAACATCTTGTTTCTGACGATCGGCCCGCCGAGACGGCCGCCGTACTGGTTCCGGTTCTCCCAGTCCTTCTCGTTACCTCGAAGGTTGTCGAACCAGCCGTTGGCGTTGAGGGCCGAGTTGTTGGTGGTGTAGAACAATGCGCCGTGGAACTCGTTGGTTCCGGAGCGCGTTTGCAATCGCACCTGAGACGATCCCCGACCGGCCGCCGCGTCCACCGTACCCACCGATACCTGGACTTCCTCGATCAGGTCCGGGCTCGAATACGTCGCCGAGAACGCGCCATTCCAGTCAAGGTAGCGGCCGTCCGAGACGGGAATGCCGTCGCGTGTGGTATTCACCGCCGAAACGCGCGTTCCGGCGAAGTTGGTCGCGTCGTCCTCGTTCCGGTCGCGCACCAAGCCCGCCGTCGTGTCGAGCAGGTCGAACACATCGCGGGTGGCTAGCGGCAGCGCCAGGACTTCTTCTTCGGGAAGCGCGTCGCCCACCGATGCGCCCGTGGTGGCCAGCAGAGCATCGGCATCGGAGACCACCTCGACGGCAGTCGCCACGGCGCCCACCTGCAATTCGAAGTTCTCGCGATAGGTCTGGTTGGGCGACAGGTTGATCTGGATCGCGGCATCGCTGAAACCGGGCAGCGAGGCGACGATGGTGTAGGCGCCGGGCTGCAGCGCCTGGAGCGTGTAGTTCCCCGTCTCGCCCGATATGCTCAGCCGCGAAATACCTGTGTTGTCGTTGGTCGCGGTTACCTCGGCGCCCGGAATCAGCGCGCCGGTGGCATCCGTGACCGTACCTGTGACGGTCGCTGTCTCCTGGGCCATGGCGTTCGGCGCCAGACCAAGCAACAGAACGATCATCGTCAGTGTCAATGCTGTTTTCATTACTCTTGTCCTCCACTTGCAGTAATTCAGAGTCGGTAGCGCGAACATTTCCGCCACATGGGGTTAGGAATTCTCCCACATGTAGCCAATAAATCTCTCACATACGGGCGACCGGCGTCAACCGTGTGCTCCATTTTCGTCACGGCAAATTTGTTCTCAGAAGGAGCATGATGTGGGGGATGAATTTCGAGTCATTTTCAAGTAGTCGAAGACGCGGCGGGTATTGAACGAGAGTTGGCGCATGGATTGGGCGATCGATTGAGCGGGTTTTTGAAAGGATTTGAGAATACCGACGGCAAAGCGTCGGAGGCGGGTGATGTTTTCCGGGCCGAAGCCGGTGCGGATTCGACTGCGGTCCTCATCGTAATTCCAGTCGATGATGTAATGGACGCTTTCGATACTCCAATGACCGCGATTGATGGCCAGCAAGCGTTCGGGGGAGGTTTCGCCGGGTGAGCGGCTCGTGATGCCCAGCGCGGTTTCACAGGTGAGGGCGCCGGATTTTTTGTCGATGGATTCGCGCTCGATCCGAAAGACCTGCCCCAGGTGGGGAAAGTCGAGGTAGTGGTTGAGTGCGGCGCTGCACCAAATGCGCCGGGTTTCGATGCGGCCATGATCGGGCGGCGTGACCTCGACAAAGTCGGGTTGTCCGCGGGTTTGGAACTGCAATGCGATATCGCGTTCCAACGTCGGTTGGTTGCCTTTGACCGTGAAATGATAGTGCGCTCCCCGCTCAACCGAATAACGCGCGATCGCGCGTTGGGTCAGCAGGGCGTCGCCGGTGATGTCCTTGCCGGCGATGTCGCAGGTTTCAAGCAAGGGAACGGCCATGCCGATTTCGTTCGTGCGCTTGTGCTCCTCGCCGCCGGCTACAGGGAGGGTTCCCACTTTTTTTGGGTGTAGCAGCGTTTCGACCGATGCCCGACCACGCTCATGATGTGGGTCTGACGCCCGTCCGAGTCGAGGGCGTTCTTCATCGTCTTGCCATCCATGGCCAGCGCATCGTCCGGGGCGCCCCAGGCCCGATTCCACGCATTGAGCGCCCGGTCCAGCGCCCCCGGTTCAATCCGGATCAGGCAATCCCGAATCACAAACTCGCTGGGAACCACATAGCGGCCGTTCTCGGGCCGGCAGCCAAAACGTTCGCGGGCTTTCTGCCCCAGGGCATCGGCCCAATCCGAGATGGCTTTATAGCCGTGCATGCCGCACAGCGTCGCGCCCGCCGCGATGCCCAGCACGACCGACAAGGGATGGCGCCGTCCCTGAGCGCGGCGCGGATCGGGAATGGTCCTGAAACACTCGGGGAGTTGTCGCATCTGTGCGGCATTGAGCATGATCTTGGGGGCTCCTGTGAGTTGAAGATGTTCCCGGCCAGGGTGGGTCAGTTGCCTGCGCGCATCACGGCGCAGGGGACGCACAAAGACAAGTTTCGGGGCATCGGCTTCGGCGCTGTAGCCGTCCCGGGTGCGCCGGTATCCCCGCGTCCGTCCCAGTTCCAACCAGTTCGACGCGCGATACACGCCGCCATGGAAGCGCCGGGGATCGACAAACGTTTCCAGCAGCAGCAACCCATGACCGAACCGTTGGCGCCAATCCGGGGCGGCCCGCCGCTCGAGCCGGGACAATACTCGCGACCCCACATTCGGCCGATTCCAGCCCGGCAGAATCAAAAAGCGGCTGTTGTTGGCGATCAGTTTCAGCCGCCCATACTGCGAGCGGAAGTCCCAGCCGATCCATCGATCCCGAACCCCGCACTTCAGCGCCGCCGCCGACAGGCTCAGTTGCGCCACCCACTGCCCGCGCCATGTCGCCACGTACCAGACCGTCTCCCCGATCTTCGCCAGCGCGCCCAGATAATGATGACGCCTCATCTGCTCCCGATACTGCGCTTCCTCGCTTCGCTCCACTGGCCGGACCTCGATCTCCGACAATTCCTGGCTGGTCAATTCCGTCCACTCCATTCAGCGTGTTATACAGGAATCTCATCGCTGTGTCCAGCTTTCCCGGTTAAACTACTGAATTCGCCGTAGTTCACTGAAAGGACAAAATCACCGTGCCATTTTCGTAAACTAACAAATGTAAATTGTTGTAGGCCATCGAATGATCGAGTTCCTTGACCCCGGCACTCGAAATTTTCAGTTCCCTTTGTCCAGTCTGCGGTGTCCACGAATAGAGTTGTTTTTCAGTGCCAAGCGGGTGGTTGAAGACCATTGATGGGTGGGGGTCGCGTAGCGGTTTTCGAACAATCCGGCCCCGACGGGTTTTCGGGGGCTCGGGCAATGTGAAGCCGCATTGCGGTACCGATTCGATCAGCGATGCCGTGATGCAATGCCGATCGGTCATTCACGTATCGGTCCCTTATACGGTGGTTACTCCGGGATTCGTCCCCGGATCGTCGTCGGCAATGCCTGACAGAACAACCGGGGCACGGTCGGGAAATTCGGCGACCAGTGACAGGCGCCCCCCCATCGCCTCGACGGTCTTCCGTAGCGTGGACAGCAAGAGGTCGCTCCGCTTTTCGAGGCGCGAAACACTGTCCTGAGTGATCCCGAGCTTTTTGGCCAACCGGACCTGCGTAAGCTTGCGCGCTTGCCGCAGCTCGCGCAGGGTCATCTCTTCGGCGATCAGTTCGTCCGCACGCGCCTCAACCTTCTTGCGTTGGGTGGGACTCAACTTTCCGATGATGTCATTCACGTTCGTGGGCATGATTACTTCCCCTCCTTATTCAGTCGGGCCAGATGCGCGTCAAAACGGTCATCGGCCTTGCGAATCGGTTCGCGATAGAGCCGCTTTTCGTTGCCGCCTGATTTGTCCCCCGCAATGAGCAGGACCGCTTTGCGCTCCGTGTCGAAGGCAAAGGCCACTCTCCACACGCCATTGGCCGCGCTAAACCTCAGTTCCTTATGAATTGAAATACATATGATGTCAACTCCATAGTGCCTGGATATGGCCGAAAACACACCGACAACCGGAAAATCGAGAACTGATCGCATTTTCCTTAGCGAACCTTAGTGGCGGCCAGGACTTCAGGCGGAACTTCGAAATGCAGGTGGGCGCTGTGGCGACGGCCGTGGAGGTCTTCTCCGACGCCGACGCCTTCCTGGCGGCCACGTCATACCCAGTCGGCGATGTGCTTTCCGAATTCGAATTCGCCAGCCTGCCGTTGAAACTACACGTGCCTATGCTTGGGCATATTGCAGGCGTTTGTTGGCGTTCCCACATGAAGGGCAAGCAGCGCAAGACCCTTGCAGCCGTCTTTCATGATCCAGTGTCCGGCACCATCGAATGATTGGCGATCGAAGGGCTGCCGATCGACGCGGGCGCAAGGGCGATCGAGGGCCGGGGGTCACGGGTGCGGTTCGAGAAGGATGGTGAGGTCGAAACTTTCCACCGCCCGCACCCCGCCAAGGAGGCCAAGCGTTATCAGGTTCGCGCCGCGCGCGCGTTTTTGGAAAGAATGGGGATAGTGCCATGACGAACACAATGACTTCCAAGGGTTACTCGGCCCGTATCGACTATGACGACGACGGTATTTTCACCGGACGGATCGCGGGCATCCGCGATGGTGTCGGATTTCACGCCGATAACGTGGAAGCCCTTCGGGAAGCCTTCCATGAGGCCGTGGAGGACTATATCGAGACCTGTGCCAGGATCGGCAAGCAACCCCAGAAGCCCTATTCGGGCCGGATGATGTTTCGCGTCAGCGCCGAGGTGTACCGCCAGGCCACGCTGGCGGCGGAACTGTCCGGCAAGAGCCTGAACCAGTGGGCCGAAGAAGTGCTGGACCGTGCTGCACGGTGAGACGCGACTGCTGAAGTGGCAACGCGGTGATTTGGCTGCTTCGGACGACTTTTTAAGCCCAACAAGACCCGCGTCCGCCATCAAGTTTTCTCGACTGACTCCCTCAACTGGATCGATTGGGGGGTGGCGGTCGTGCACGCCGACGATTTCCCGGAGGGATGTGCGGTGTCATTACTCCCCGTGGGTGTCGGGGCCACGCAGGCCGGGTTGGCAACTCCAGCCCATCCCTTCAAATCGCGGCAAGGGGGAAACAGCACTAAGCCGTGCTGGAACAGTCAGTTGACGCCCATCGGCAAGTCGTTAACCGGAGAGTGGTGTAGTACGATATTGACGTGGTGAGCCAGAGATGAAGATCACTAGACTCCAAGTTCAAGGTTTCCGATCACTATCGGACGTGGACTGGGAGCCCGGGGCCCTCAATGTTCTCATCGGGCCGAACGCCAGCGGAAAGTCGAACGTCCTCCGTATCCTTGGAGATGCTCGCCGACTCGGCCCGCGGCAAGCTCGGTGACTATGTGCAGACAGCGGGAGGCATGCTACCGCTCATCTGGGATGGCCAGGCTGACGCGATTGAGACCCGTGTAAAGACTTCTCCAATCGATGAATGGCGGGACGCTGTTCGCGACAGCCTGACATATGAACTCAAGCTTGCCCATCTGAAAGGAACGAGTACCTATCGAATCCAGAACGAGTTGCTGGGGAATTTCTATCGAGTTGAGACGGGCGATAAGTTACAGCCGTTCAAGCTCCTTGAACGCGAACTGATGCGCGCCGTGGTCTACGACGAGGAGGAGCGCCGCCTGGAGGCACCGGAGAAATCATTTGCGGAGGATGAGACGCTGTTGTCAGTGGCGGCGGGACCGTTCGCGGCTAACGAAACGATTTCTGCTTACCGGCGAATGCTTGAAGAGTGGAGCATCTATCAGGACCTCTATACAAATCGGGATGCGCCGATTCGTCAGGCTGCCGTAGCCCGCTTGGCCCAGCGGGTGGAGCCAAGTGGGCAGAATCTCGTGCCGGTCTTACATACACTCTATTCCGGGAATCGTGATTTCGAACGCGAGGTAGACGCTGCGATGAAAGCAGCCTTCGGCGACGAATTCGAAAAGCTTGTTTTTCCGCCGGCGGCTGATCAGCGGTTCCAGTTGAGGGTTCGGTGGAGATCGCTACGCAGGGAGCAATCGGCGGCCGACCTGTCCGATGGCACCCTGCGCTTCCTCTTCTTGCTTGCGGTACTGGCAAGTCCCAATCCGCCGCCTTTGGTAGCCATCGATGAGCCGGAAACGGGCCTGCATCCGGCGATGCTCCCCATCGTCGCCGAGTACGCCGTTCAGGCTTCCTCGCGCACTCAAGTCATATTCACAACGCACTCGCCATCGTTGCTCGACGCCTTTGGTGATCATGTTCCCACGACGACCGTGGTGGGGTGGGCCGACGGCTGCACGACACTTTCCGTGCTGTCCGGCGCCGAACTCGACTATTGGTTGAAGAAGGAGTACACGTTAGGCGAACTGTATCGCTCAGGCCAGCTTGAGACTGTCAGGTGAGGTTTGTCGTCTTCGTCGAAGGCCACCTTGAGCAACGCGTCCTTCCAAGCTTCCTCCGCGGTTGGATGGACTCGAAGACCTCTGAGCATGTAGGAATCAATGTTATTCGTTTCCAGGGTGTCAACCAGTTCACGAAGAAACTTCCAACAGCCGCCCTTAAACACCTCGACGGTCCGAAACGATCCGACCTCATTGCAGCTATCGGAATTCTCGACTTGTACGGAGTTACCTACCTGCCGAACGATCTCTCTGTCCAAGAGTCTTACGACTGGCTTTGTCAACACTTTGAGGAAAAGGTTGCCCACCCGAAGTTCCACATGTTCTGTGCGGTCCACGAGTTGGAAGCCTGGATTTTGAGCCAGCCGGAGGTCTTGCCAGTCGCGGTGAGAAATGCGCTACCAGGCAAGGCTCAACACCCGGAGAGCGTCAACTTCGACGAGCCACCGGCGAAGCTGCTGCAGCGCCTTTATCGTGAAAAACTAAAATGGGACTACAAGAAAATCGTGGATGGCACGAACGTATTCTCCAAACTGGACCCTGCCGTGGTATGGGACAAGTGTCCACATCTGAGAAAGATGACTGACAAGATGTTGCGACTGGCCCGCGAATCTGGTTGCTGACCTTTCGTTTCGCGATTCGGGCGAAAAGCAATTACTTTTTACACTTTGACATGGTGGGGGATGCTGTGTGAAGACCATCGGCGCAACGGAGTTCAAGGCCAGATGTCTCCGCGTGATCGGCCAGATGAACAAGGATCGCGAGCCGGTGACAATTACGAATCGTGGCCGGCCGGTCGCAGTGTTGTCACCTTTGCCGGCGACGAACAAGCAATCGTCGATTATCGGAGCGATGCGGTGTTCGGTCCTCGCCTATGACGATCCTTTCGGTCCCGCCCTCGATCCGTCCGATTGGGCCGCCGTGCGGTGATCGTACTTGACACGCATGTGTTGATCTGGGCTGTAAACGGCGACTCGCGGCTCGGCGCCGCCGCGCCCTCCTCGCATACGCCACCGATGGTCACATCCGAACGGTGGATGCGAGCGTGTAGGCCCGATCGTTTCGATGTCGGCGCAACCGTCTATTCCCGCGACGCGGGACGTCACGACACCTTGTTCTGTTAAAATTCTGGACTTGCCTCGCGCGCCGGTGCAGGATCGACTTTTGAACCGCCGCGCAGGCGCCATGAGATAGGGGACCGACGTGTTGCCCGACCTACATGAAGGGGGTCATTTTGAACATCAAGACCGTAGCCGCCGCCGTCGTCCTTTGGACCATTCCGGCCGGAGCGTTGCTTGCGCATCACGGGCGGATCGGTAAGTTCTCTGACGAGAGCATCCAGATCGAGGGCGTCGTCTCCAGAATGGACTGGAGGAACCCCCACGTCTATGTTTTCGTCGAGACCGTGGACGGGAACGGTCAGACCGTGGAGTGGATGTTCGAGAACAACAGCGTGAGCACCATGACTCGCCAGGGATGGACAAGAGACACGTTGCAACCCGGCGACAGAATTACGGTTCAAACACGTCCACATACCGATCCGACCAAACTGCACGGGAGCAGCGCAACATACACGCGGCCGGACGGTACACGAATAGGACGCCCCAACAGCGACATTCGAAGGGAGCTTCTCGAATCGAACGCGCGCAGTGACGATCTGTTCGGAATCTGGGTGGGGTTGCTCGACACGTTCAACCTGACCAATCCCCCGGACTGGGCCGAGAAGCGGATGGCCGTTCTTATCGCGGGCGGCGAACAATTTCCGAACGCCTCGGAACAGGAGTATGCGATGGAAGCCGTCGGGTTCCTCAACGACCGGGGGCGTGCGGCGCTGACGCGGTTTGAGAGAGACAATCCGGACAACCCATGGTGTACGCCGTGGCCCGTGTTTCCACGCACACCCGGCGTCATCCTGGTAGAGGACCGCGGGGATTCCATTTTCATGCGCGATTCGTATGGCGTCGGGCGTGAACGCACGATACATATGGACGGTCGCCAACATCCCGAGGACGGCGAGCGCACACCGGCCGGGCACTCGATCGGACACTGGGATGGCGACACGTTCGTGGTCGACACCAGGCTCTTCGCCGACAATCCCTGGGGTATCGGCGAGGGCATTCCCAGCGGTGGCCAAAAACATGTGATTGAGCGCTACTCTCTTGCGGAGGGAGGCACGAGGATCACTGCCGAGTGGGAGTTGTTCGACCCCGAGTACATGACAGCACCATTCCGCGACTCGCGGCAGTGGAAGTATGCCCCCGGCCTTCAGCAGCCCGAGCCCGGAATCTGCTCCGAAGAGGTCGGCGGTCGATGGTTGAACTGAGTTCACCAGTCGGACGCACGAAGAAGTCGAACTAACGGACCGCGTACGGGACCGGATCTTGACGGGTTCGATTCCCAGCGCAGACCGAGAGGAAGGTGTGATGAAGCAAGCTCTGGTTAGCGCCCTCATTGCGGCGGTCGTGGCCGTTGTCGTGATTCAGGTTGCCGGAGGCGCCGGTGGCGATGTCGATCGGCTGGCAGATGAACTGTCCAACCACGAGGCCTTGGTCACGAAGTTCAGTCCAACCGTGCTGAGCTTTACCGTGGACAACGTCGAAGATTCCATCGTGGACGGAACGCGATATACCGGTGTGTATTCGAAGCTCCTGGTAAGCGCGGAGAACTCAATTTGCTATCTGACCAAGGTTCAGTTCAAAGCGATGCAGGGCCCGGATGACTCCAACATCTGCAGCGTCGAAATCGACGAGTTCACCGGTCACTGGCAGGTGAATGCCACAATCGAAGAAGGCAGCGTTTCCGAGGCCCGATGCAATGCCGGTTGTCTGATTTGGGAGTAGCCGCACAATTGGGATTGGCCGCACGATCCACTTCGGTTCGGTCTGGCAGGCCCTCCCGCGAATGTCGAATAACAAACAGAGGCGTATTGCGATGAAAATCCTTACATTGTTTTCGTTGATGCTGACGATCGGCCTGACGCCGTCCACGGCGCTTCCGGCCCATCACAATACTCAGGCCGAGTACGGGTCGTTCGGGTCGCCCACCGTCAACGTGGAAGGCAGAATCGTACGGGTAATCTGGGGGAATCCCCATATCGCCATCGAAATTGAGACGACCGGCGGGGAGGTGCCTGCTGGAGAAAAATGGCGACTCGAAAGTCATCCGATTCGCATCATGGAAGAGTACGGATTCGACCGGAGCGATTTTGCCGCCGGCGACAGTGTCAAGCTGATTGCCTGGAAGCATATCCGGAATGTGCCGATGATGTGGCCGCGCGCGATTCAGATCAACGACGGTCCAATGCGTTCCAACCTCCGGTTCACCGACATGATCGACATCGCGAACGGCGTGTTCGAAGATCTGAACATCGTTGCGGCCGGCAACCTGAACGGTTCTCAGCCGGGCCGGGCGGGCCCCGACGCCGTCAGGAAGCTCAGTGAGATGGGGTTGCTCGACGACGACGGATTGATGATCTGGCCACCGCCGCGATAGTCGACCCGAATCGGGCGCTTTGCAATCGAGCACCCGATCATTCCAGCAATCGGATGGCTTGCCAAACGTCAATCAGACGATACGACAACCGGCAAATGGAAGGTAATCACTCCTGTCCAGCGTCAGTCGTTATTCCCCCGGTTCGGTAACTTTTTCAATGAGTCAATGCGGCATCAAAGCACCTCCTCGAATGCGCGCAGTTCAGAAACGGTCGATACAAGCCGCTGGCGTTCCAGAGTTTGGAGGTATTCGTCGACAGAGCGGGGCGGGTTTTTCAGCCGGGCGCGCACTGTGCCGGCCGCAGCAACCACAGCGTCAGGGCGCAAGTCGATAAGGTGACGGACGAAGACATCCGGATGCTGGGCGTCGAGGTCGTATGCCTCCAATACGTCAGCGGGATAGTCTTTCAGATTGAACGTGAGGATGATGTCCGCCCGGCCCTTGATGGCGGCCGCCATGACGTGGCGATCATTGGGGTCAGGCAGAGTGACGACATTGATCAGCGGTTCATAGCCTGTGACAAGGCAGTCTTCCGCATGGGCGTTCATCAGGTTCCGCAGCAGGGCCCACTTGGCAGGGTCTATGTCGGGACGGTTCGCCGTCGCAGCCCGGATCCACTCCTTATGGATGGTGCTTGTCCAGCGTGCGCGGAACAGCTTCGCGGTCGCAAGCTGCAGCAGGAGGTCGCGGAGTGGCGCTGGGTAGAGCACATTCGCATCGATTAGCGCCGTGAGCACCCTCCATCGCCCTATTCGTAGCCAATTCCCAGCGATTGGCTTTCATTTGTCAGTTTGTCCAAGGCGTTTGAGCGCGCCCTTTTGGTTTGTTCATCGTAGGCTTTGAGATCGCTGAACAAGACCCGCCTGTGGGTCCCGACTTTGCGGTGCGGAATATCTTTCTTGTCGAGCAGTTTCACCATGAAACCCCTTGAAACATTGATGAGATCAGCAGCCTGTTGAGTCGTCAGTTCCGTATTGGTTGGAATAAGCGACACCGCATTGCCTTCGGCCATCTCATTGAGAAGGTCAATCAATAGACGCACTGCTTCAAACGGAAGCTCGACCACTTCACGGGTGTCTTCCGCAAACAGAATTGCGATCGTGTCTGGATGACCCACAAGCTTGCTTGCAAGCGCCTGCGCAGACGCCTGCGCCAGACTGGCCTCCCGTGGACCGGGGATGCCAGTCGCAAATTGCATAATTGCACTCGACATGTCCGCCCTCCTCCTTTGCATTCTACAAATAACATAAAGCACACAAACGATTTAAATGTGATAAAAAATTTTCGATGCAATGTCGATTCAGACTTAATTGGCTCTTGGAAACGCCGAGTTCGTTGGCTACCACACACTTGTTGTCGGACAGGTCGAATACGAAGATGCACCCGACCGATTGAAGAAAGGCTTGGCACGGCACCCGGTTCCAATGAAGTTGGAGCGCCACCTTCGGCGAGACCTCGGAAGATTCTTTTGCCCATCCTTCTCCGTTCACGAATAGAATCGTTTTTTGCGCCAGATAGCGATCGGACAGGTTCGCGATGTCGACATTTGAAGAGGGAGGTGGTGTGGGCGAAAAGAACGTGACTCGTCGAGAATTCCTGAGCAAGAGCTCATTGGCGGCGTCGGGAGCGGCAATCGGGGCCACCGCCGGCGAAGGACAGGCTCAGGACGAAACAGGGGACTTCGTCCAATCGGACTATTCGCTCCGCACCCGTGCCCTGGTGTCGGTGCTGACGCGCAAACAACTTGTGGATCCGGCGACCATGGACGCGGTTGTCGATTTTTACGAAAACCGGGTGGGCCCGCATGTCGGGGCACGGGTGGTGGCCCGGAGTTGGGTTGACCCGGATTACCGCGAACGGTTGCTTGCCGATGCGCGGGCGGTGGCCCGCGACGATGGCATCGCGGGTTTCCAGGGTACCGACCTGATTGCCGTGGAGAACACGCCCGAGGTGCATAACCTCGTCGTCTGTACGCTCTGTTCCTGCTATCCGTGGCCCTTGCTGGGTTTGCCGCCGGCCTGGTACAAGGACAGCGCCTATCGGGCGCGGGCCGTGGCCGATCCGCGGGGTGTGCTGCGGGAGTTCGGGCTCGAACTCGACGACGACATCGAGGTCCGGGTCTGGGACAGCACGGCCGAGATCCGGTATCTGGTCGTTCCAGAGCGGCCTTCGGGTGCCGAAGGTCTTTCACAAGAAGAACTTGCGGAACTCGTGACGCGGGATTCGATGGTTGGCGCCGAAAAGCTCAACCCGCCGGAGTAATCTTGATGCAAGGTATCCACGACCTCGGCGGTATGGACGGTTTCACGCTGCCGGAGCGTGATCAGGGGCCGGTCCTTGCCGAGGAGTGGGAACGGCAGGTCTGGGGGCTGTTGTTCAGCTTGCGTGTGCAGGGAGTGACCACGGGGGGCCGTCGGGCAATCGAAGCGATTCCACCCGCACTGTACCTGGCCATGCCGTACTACGCCAGGTGGCTCTACATACAGGAACAGGCGGTTCTGGCCAGCGGTCTGGTGACGGCCGAGGAACTGGCGAATCCTGACGGGGCGCTCACGATGCCCGCTATCGCGGATTTCGAGCCGGCCCGACCCGAAGATTTCCTCGCCTTTGTCCTGCAGGACGCCTCGGCCGAACTCGACGAGAATATTCCGGCGTTGTTTTCGGTTGGCGATCCCGTGGTCGTGCGGAATCGGGAACCCGTCGGGCACACCAGGGTCCCGCGGTACGTTCGCGGCCGCCGGGGTATCATCGTGATGGACCACGGAGTGCATCCGTTCGAGGATGCGCTCCCCGCCGGTGAGGAACGCCGGCTGCAGCACCTGTATACGGTACGGTTTACCGGACCGGAATTGTGGGGCGGGCAGGGTCACCCGGCAGACAGGATTCATGTCGACCTCTGGGACGACCATCTTGTTGCGGCGGATTGAAACATGAGAGAACCTTCAGGCGAATTGTCAAACCTGCCTCTGCTTCCGAAAGACGACGAGGGGCCCGTTTTTGCCGAGCCCTGGCAGGCTCAGGCCTTCGCCACCGTCGCTGAACTCATCAAGTCGGGCCTGGTCAACCAAAAAGAATGGGCCGACCGTCTCGGAAGCGAATTCCGGGGGGCCGAGGAGCGAGGCGAATTCAACACGGGCGAGCGGTATTATGATTACTGGCTGATGGCGCTTGAGCGCCTGGTGGTCGAAAAGAAACTCATGGGTTGGGACGACTTGGCCAAAGAGCGCGAAACGATCCGCGAGAACGACCATCACCGGCGAGAGGGCCAGTTGGATCAGGAGCACGGTCACGAACACTGATTTTGCAGACGGAGCGACGGATTGATGCAGCATGGCCGCAGTGACGTTGTGATTCCCGCGCTTGCCGCATGGCTTGCCGCGTCGGTGGGGTTACCCGGGGTTCAACCCTCGACCCTGGAGGCCGCCCCCGCCCGGCAACAGGGCGTCGAGGCCGTGTACATTCCCGAGGGCGTCGAGACGTCCGATTGGATGAGCCAGAGGCGTGAAGACCAACTCGCCACCCGGAACGGGTTCAATGTCTTCTACGACTTCACGTTCGAGGACACTCAGCCGGACAGCGGAGTGACGTTCCTGCATCGCATCGTCGACGATGCCGGCAAGAACTACAAGCCGGTCCATTACGATCATGGCAACGGTATCGCTGTGGCCGATGTGGACTCGGACGGGTTGCTGGATATCTACCTGGTTTCGCAGATGGGCCCGAACGGTCTCTACCGGAACCGGGGCGGGGGCCGATTCGAAGAGATAACCGAGCGGGCCGGCGTCGCCGTTACCGAACCCATCGGCGCAACCGCGAGCTTTGCCGATTTCGACAATGACGGGGATCCCGACCTGTACGTGACGAATGTCCGGAGCGACAACCGCCTTTTCGAAAACAACGGGGACGGCACATTCAGGGATATCTCGGCGAGTTCGGGGCTGGATTATAACGAGCACTCTTCGGGGGCGGTGGTCTTCGACTACGATCGCGACGGCCTGCTCGACGTTTTTCTCACGGTCATCGGTGAATACACGGCCGACGAGATCGTTGAAGTCACCGGCACGGTCGACGAAGAGCGGGTCGAAGGCCTGACTCCGCGGTTTTATCTGGGATACGAAGACGCGTTCTCGGGCCATCTGTTTCCGGAACGGCTTCGCCAGAGCCGCCTGTTTCATAACGAGGGCGGCAACCGTTTCACCGATGTGACGACTCAGACCGGTTTGGATGACCTTGGTTTTTCGGGGGACGCGACCGCGACCGACTTCAACGACGATGGTTGGCCCGACCTGTACGTCCTGAACATGCAGGGCCACGACAACTACTGGGTTAACCAGGACGGCGAGCGTTTCACGAACCGATCCGCCGACGTGTTCCCCGGCACGCCGTGGGGCGCCATGGGCGTCAAAAGCTTCGATTACGACAACGACGGGGATATGGACATGATTCTCACCGACATGCATTCGGACATGTCCCTCAACATTCAGGGCGAGGACGCGGCCAGCGAGAAACTCAAGGCCGCATGGCTTGTCGAGGAGTGGACCGAGGAGTTCCTGCTTACCGAAGGCCGCAGCGTGTTTGGCAATGCGTTTTATCGAAACAATGGCGACGGATCGTTCGATGAGGTATCGGACGAGGTCAACGCCGAGAACTTCTGGCCGTGGGGTTTGAGCGTCGGAGATCTGAACGCCGATGGCTGGCAGGACGTGTTTATCGCTGCGAGCATGAGCTTCCCGTTCCGATACGCTCCCAACACGGTTCTGATCAACAACGCCGGCGGCGGGTTCATGGACGCCGAATACATCGTGGGCGTCGAGCCCCGCCGTGGCGGGCAAACGACAAAGCCCTGGTTCAGACTGGCCTGCGGCGGCGTCGACCGCGGCCACGACGACTGTGGCGACCGGACGGGCGATGTTGTCGTCAACGGCGCCTTGGGGACCCGATCGTCGGTGATCTTCGACCTCGACGGCGACGGCGATCTCGACATCGTCACCAACGAGTTCGGCGCCGCTCCGCAGGTGCTCCTGAGCAACCTCAGCGAACAGCGCGGCGACGACCTGCACTATCTCAAGGTGAGGCTCGTCGGGACACGGTCCAACCGGGATGCACTGGGCGCGAAAGTTTCGGTGATGGCCGGCGGCCGCGAACTGACCCAGATCAACGACGGAAAGAGCGGCTATCTCAGCCAGAGCAGCATGCCGCTCTATTTCGGCCTGGGCGACGCCTCGACGATCGACCGCATCGACATCACGTGGCCCAGCGGCGCGGCCAGCAGCGTGGAAGACGGCATTTCGATCGACAGCCTCATCGAAATCACCGAGCCGGAAGAGTAGGGGCGGTAGTCGTGCGGTCGTAGACCGCACCTACAATGGGAGAGTGTAGGGGCAGTCTATGACTGCCCGAATCAAGTCCGACTGCCCGAATCAAGATCGTGCGGTCATAGACCGCACCTACATTGGGAGTGGGAGTGGCCGCCCCAATCAATTGATCTCCAGTTGGAAGATTTCACCTCCGTAGGGATACTCGTCGGCCGATGACGCCAGACCTGCACGTACCGGATTCTCCCGCAGGTATCTCCGCTTCTCGTCATAGCTTTCCCTTGAACGAATCACATGATCGAAGAATCCCCTCTGCCAATGCGGAGGCGCGAAATTTGCGATTCTCAAGGTCTTCGAAATCGTGTTTTTGAAGGACTTCTGCCACATCGACAGAGAAATCGAATCAGGTCCGAATTGGACGAAGAGATGGAAGCGGTCGGGCATCAGGACGTAGCGACCGACCCACACGCCACGAACGGGCCCGTTCCGTGCGAACTGGATGAATGATTGGTGAACGTCGGGGCGGTCCAGAAGGTGTCGCCGTTTGTTGGTCGTGGCCGTGACGTAATAGATTGGCCACTGGGTAAAGGTCCATCGAAGTCGCTCTGGAGTTGCCATGAGACGATGTACGGCACGCTTGGGTCCAAAGTGGCGTGGACGCACTCGGTGTTTGGGCGGTCGAGATCGTGCGGTCGAGATTGTGCCGTCGTAGACGGCACCTACAGGGGGAATCGGAATGGGAGGGGAGCACGAATCAAGTCCGAACTCTTCCTGTAGGTGCGGGCTATGACCGCACGAATCAAGTCCGAACCCGCACCGTTATCATTCCGACAACCTATGAGAACAGCCCTCCGAATGTAGGGGCGGTCGAGATCGTGCGGTCGAGATTGTGCCGTCGTAGACGGCACCTACAGGGGGAATCGGAATGGGAGGGGAGCACGAATCAAGTCCGAACTCTTCCTGTAGGTGCGGGCTATGACCGCACGAATCAAGTCCGAACCCCACACCGTTATCATTCCGACAACTTATGAGAACAGCCCTCCGAATGTAGGGGCGGTCGAGATCGTGCGGTCGAGATTGTGCCGTCGTAGACTGCACCTACAGGGGGAATCGGAATGGGAGGGGAGCACGAATCAAGTCCGAACTCTTCCTGTAGGTGCGGGCTATGACCGCACGAATCAAGTCCGAACCCCACACCGTTATCATTCCGACAACTTATGAGAACAGCCCTCCGAATGTAGGGGCGGTCGAGATCGTGCGGTCGAGATTGTGCCGTCGTAGACTGCACCTACAGGGGGAATCGGAATGGGAGGGGAGCACGAATCAAGTCCGAACTCTTCCTGTAGGTGCGGGCTATGACCGCACGAATCAAGTCCGAACCCCACACCGTTATCATTCCGACAACTTATGAGAACAGCCCTCCGAATGTAGGGGCGGTCGAGATCGTGCGGTCGAGATTGTGCCGTCGTAGACTGCACCTACAGTGGAATCTACTTCTTGGTCTGGAGTGTGTGGTAGCCGAGTTGTTTGCGGGCGTCGTCGAGGCGAAGGCCGTCGAGAACGAGTTTGCGGATCTGGTCTTCCTTCCGATCGATTTCTTCCGCTGCCTCCAGAACGGCTTCTTCGTGGGCTCGGGGGATCACGACCACACCATCGCCGTCGCCGCGGAGCAGATCGCCGTCGTTGACCCGGGCATCCCCGATGTTGACCGTGCAGTTCATGGCTTCCACCTGGATGCGGTCCTTTCCGGTTCGCATGGAATAACTCCGGCTGAACATGGGATACCCCAGTTCGCGGGCCAGATGGGTGTCGCGGCACGCGCCATCGATGACCGTGCCGGCGATGCCGCGGCGGTTGGCCACCATGGTCAGGATGTCTCCCCAGACCGTCGCGTCTTCCCGGCCTCCGTTGTCAAGCACGACGACAGCGCCAACGGGGACGTCGTCGATATAGTCCCCCACGGTTCCCGACGGCGTTGCCGAGGGCCCGTACAGGATTGTGAACGCGCGGCCCGCCAGGCGAAACCCCGGGTCGAGCGGTTTGATACCCAGGCACTGGCCCGCGATACCCAGGCGATCCAAGGCATCGCTCAGCGCGGTAGTGTCGAGATTTGCGGCACGTTCAACGTTGGGGTCGGACCGACTGGTCATTTTCAGTCTTCCTGTTCTCAATGTAGGGGCGATCGGTGCGGTCTACGACCGTACAAACTTGATTGTGCAGTCATAGACTGCACCTATCAGTGGGAAAAGAGTTTCTGGAGCGTGCAGTACGCCCGAATCTATCGATTCTTCGATTCCCGAGTTCCTACTGTAGCGGTCTATGACCGCCCGAATCTTATGACCGCCCGAATCTATCGATTCTTGAGCATGCCCTCGTAGTCAGCGCCCATGACTTCGCTCATGGGTTTGCCCGCGCGCAACGCCTCGCCCATCGCCCTTTCCTTTGCCGCGATGAACTCGGCGGCTTCCAGCACCCTTTCGATATCGGCCTGCGCGACGAAAGCCACCGCGGTGCCGTCGGCAATGACGTAGTCGCCGGGCGTCACCGTCACGTCTCCAACCGTTATGGGCTCGCCCGTTGCGACCTCGACGATCCGCCCGCGGGCCGTGTGTGCGGTGTGGCCGCGGCCAAACACGGGAAAGTCCAGTTCGCGGCTCTCGTCGATGTCCCGCGCCGGTCCTTCGATTATCACACCGGCCACGCCCCGCATCCGCGCGCCCAGCGACAGTGTGCCGCCCCATGAGGCCGCGTCCAGTCCGGTCCGTTGCTCCACCACGATCACGTCCCCCGGTCTTGCCGATTCGATAGCGGCCGTACACAGATGACGACCCGACGGCGGCCGGCCTTCAGCCCGGTCGAGCTTGACGGTCAACACGCGGCCCGCGATCCGGCGGTCGGTGGAAAGGCGCACGATACCGGTGACGGCGCTGGGGAGTCCCAGCTTGTCGATGGCGTCGGACACGGCGCATGTGTCGAGTTGGAGCAGGCGTGAGACGGCGTTGGACATGGTGTTTCGGTTTTGTCTTGCGCGCCCGAAGCGCGCGTGGCTGTTTCCTAGCTCTGACAGCCTGAGGTCGTATGGTGCATGGCCGCGTCCAATTCCACCACAGGCCTTTATCGCTGTGGGCGCCAGCGTGAGAAGTGGGCCTGAAGCTTCTCGGCGGCCATCGTGAGCAGAATGCCCGAACCGGCCATGATGACGACTCCCAGGAATATCCGTTCGGTCGCAAACGTCTGGCCGCTGTAGGCGATCATGAAGCCAATTCCCTCGCCTCCGACGAACATCTCGCTGACGACGACGCCGATCAGGCCGTGAGCCACCCCCTGCCGGACGCCCGTCAGGATGAACGGAACCGAGCCGGGAAGTGCCACCGTCGTAAAGATCTGACGGTCGGAAGCGCAGAACGCCCGGGCCGCTTTCAGAAGGTCGTCGTCGATGGTCTTCACACCGACAATCGTGTTGATCAGAATCGGGAAGAACGCGCTCAGGAAAACGATGACGATTGCCGGCAACCGTCCGATACCGAAGATAATGATGATCAACGGCACCAGCGCGATTCTGGGCGTGGCATAAAAGGCGTTCAGGAACGGATCGAGCAGCAACCGGATGGTCCGGTACCAGCCGATGATGATTCCCAGAACCACGCCTGCAAGAAGGGCGCTGCTGAATCCGATTGCGAAATTGCCGCCGCTGTGGAGCAGATCCGACTGGAGCTGGCCGCTCGCCCAGGTATTGAGGAAAGCCCGCCAGACCGCCGACGGCCCGGTAAAGAACAAGGCCGAAATCATCGGTTCCGAGTCCAGCCGGTATCCCCGTCCGTACTGCCAGATGGTTTCCCAGGCGATCAGGACGATCAGAACGGCCGAACCGCCAAGGATCAAGGCCTCGTACTCGCGATAGAAACTGCGCCGTCGTTTGGGCTTTACTTCGATGGCGGTCGCTGCCAGCGTTTCGGTCTTCATGTCAATTACCCATCCGAGGTCCGGAAACACCGGCGCCGGCGGGCGTAGCGGTCGAGTCGCCGCTTCCGGATTCGTTTCCGGTGAGAATAAATTCGGATTCTTCCTCGATCAGCTTCCAGACCCTGTCTTCAATCTCCAGAAAACGCGGATCCCGTTTGAGCCCCAATGTTCGGGGACGTTCGAACGGAATGTGGAAGATTTCCTTGATACGGCCCGGCCGGGAGCTCATGACGGCGACGCGGTCGGCCAGATAGACGGCTTCGTTGATCTGATGGGTGATAAACAGGACGGTCTTCCGCGCCTGTTGCCAGATCTTCAGCAATTCCGCCTGCATGAATTCGCGGGTCTGTGCGTCCAGGGCCGCGAACGGTTCGTCCATTAACAAGACCTTGGGGTCGGATGCGAGGGCGCGCGCAAGGTTGACGCGTTGTTGCATGCCCCCGGAGATCTCCGACGGATAGGCCCGTTCAAATCCGTTGAGGCCAACCATATCGACGAACATGGCCGTGCGTTTTTCGATTTCAGGCTTTGGAAACCGGCCGTGCAGTTCCATCCCGTACCGGATGTTTCCCGTTATTGTCCGCCAGGGCAATAAGCCCGAATGCTGGAAGACGACGGCCCGGTCCACGCCCGGCCCGACGACCTTCACTCCATCGATGGCGACATTGCCGTCTTCGTATGGCAGCAGGCCCGCGACGATGTTGAGCAAGGATGTCTTGCCGCATCCGCTCGGTCCCACGAGGGCGACGAACTCGCCGTCGGCGACCGACAGGGTGACGTCCAGGCATGCCACGACCTCTCGCGATTCGCGTTCCAGCCAGTAGCGTTTCGAGACGTTTTGAATATCGAGCTTCTGCACTGTCCAAGGGCTACCGGTATGCGAGGGCGGCCGCCCGTTCCTGTTCCTCGACGATTTCCGGGCCGTAGAGTTCCTCGAAGAAACCCTCTTCGATCAACCTGTCGATGACACTGTTGTCGATCACTGTCGAAAAGTCGAAAGTGTCCAACTGCGGGTTGGCTTCGCGGTCGGCCTGAGCCAGAACCGACTCGACCGCCCCGGCACGCACGTAGGGAATCCGTTCCCACATGCTGGATTCATAGTAGCTGTCGTAAATGCGTTCGATGTCGGCGCGACTGGCTTCGGGGTCGTAAACCAGGTAGGCGTCAATGGCGAACTCCCTGTCCTCGTAGAACCGCTTGACCCCTTCGGCATGGGCTTTGATCAATTGTTCGGGCAACTCGGGATGCTCGGCAATCTCGTTGTTGCTGAGCAGGTAGACCTTGGACGCGAATATATTGTCGAAATCGGTAAGGTCGGCCAGCTTGGTGAAGCCCTCTTCTTCGAGTGTGAAATATGTCGGCGCGGTCAACAGCGTGGCGTCGACGCGTCCGCCCGCCAAGGCCGCGGCTCTACCGGCGGCGCCGGTACCGACCGGAGTCCACTGCACGTCGCGTGAAGTCAGACCGAACTCGGCAAGCAACGCGACCGAATAGTTGTACGGCGCGTCGCCGATCTGACTGATGCCATACCGCATTCCACGAACGTCTTCGACGCTCGTCAGGTCCGGAGACGCCATCAAGGCGAACGTGCCCTTGTTGAGCGCGCCGCCGATCATCCGCATGCTGCCGTCCCGCGAACTTGCGATCAGGGCCTGTTCCAACGAATAGTCGGCCATCTGTCCGTCGCCGCTGGTGAGCATGGCGATACCCGCGGGGTGCAGTCCGAACAGCAATTCGGCGTCGAGGCCGTATTTTTCGTAGTACCCGCCTTCTTTCGCCATGAACAGGTGCCAGGATCCGCCACTCAGCGTGGGGTAATTGATTCGGATCGAGTGGAGTCCGGAATCGCCTTCCGCGGTGTCTTCGGTTCCGGCGCACCCTGCCAGCCCGGCCAACAGGGTGAACATCAAAACAAATCGTCCGATTCGGAAACATTCGCGTTCATTCCTCATCGTTTTATCCCTTGCCCGTTGTCTCAGGCGTCGAGGTCTTTGAGATTAAAGACCTGTCTGGCGTTGTCTTCAAAAATCATTTTCTTTTCTTCCGCGCTCAGCCAATCGAGGCTTTCAATGATGGGCCGTGTGTCGTCGAGCCAGAGTCCGGTTTCGGGATTCTTCACCGTCCCCACTCCCGGGCGCTCGGTGCCGAACAGGCAACGATCCGCTCCGACGGTCTTGAAAAGCAGTTCAAGCGCGTCTTTCGAATAGAGTACCGTGTCGTACCACAGCCGTCTCATTTTCTCGGCGAACGATTTGCCTCCCTGCCTGAACGAGCCTGCACTGAAGCGGCCGATGTGGTAGGGGATTGCGCCGCCGCCATGGGACACGATGATCTTGAGCGTCGGGAAGTCGTCGAACACCGGCGAGTTGAGCAGCGAAACCACCGCGATGCTTTCTTCGTTGATGAAGTGCAACGAATAACTGAGCCGGCCCGAATGGCATCCGGCCGAGTGGATCTGACCGGGAACGTCCAGTTCGACCAGCTTTTCATATAGTGGATACCAGAATCGGTCGCCCATCGGCGGTGTTTCGTGACCGCTGCATTCGCCCGGGTCGGGATTGATCAGGCAGCCCACCATGCCGAGTTCCCCGATACATCGTTCCAGTTCGGGAATGCAGTCGGCGGGGCTGACTCCCGGGCTGTGCGGCAACGCGCAGACACCGCGGTAGACATTGGGCATCATCTTCGCTTCACGCGCGATCACGTTGTTGTTTTCTTCGACCCACCACTTCACCAGCTTGGGATCTTCGCTGTGCATCAACTGGTAAGGACGGGGCGATATGATCTGGATGTCGGTGCCGGCTTCCTTCAGTTGTTCCAGATGGGAACCCGAGTTGAACACCGGTTTGTTCAGCGCGGCCCGGATATCGTCGTCCGACATTCCAGGGGGGGTCCCGCGTCCGTGTCCTCCACGATGCGAGAGGAGGCCGGCCTTGTAGACGTAGAGGCCATCGGGCGCGGTAACGTGTGCGTGCGAGTCAATTACCATTCGTGTCTCCTAACTCTATATCCATAAATGACGTGAATTACGGATTCTTCGTAGCTCTTGCTGTCGGTGAGGCCTTCGTCGAATCGGTTTTCCCATGTATGGTCAGGCGGGGAATGTTAGCACCGGTTGGGGAAGAGAAGCGACAGCCCGGACTCCGCCCGGACTCGGCACGACACCCACGAACTCAAACGGCGCCGGTCCTCATTTGCTCCACCATGTACTCGGATGCCCGCATCGACAGGGCCATGATCGTCAACGTGGGATTCTGCCATCCGGCTGTAACGAAACTGCTGCCGTCCACGACCCACAGGTTCCGGATGTCATGGCTCTGGTTCCACCGATTCAGGACGCTGGTTCGCGGATCGTCCCCCATGCGGCAACTGCCCACTTCGTGGATGCTGTAACCGGGCGGGAACATTTCGTCGTGCTTCGAGACGATGTCGCAACCGCAGTCCAGGCAGAGTTCCTCGAACGTGTCGACGGCGTCTCGGGCCATATTGAACTCGTTGTCCGTGTACGTTGCGTCGACATGGAGGACCGGGATGCCCCACTTGTCGGTGACGCCGCGGTTCAGCCGGACGTGGTTTTCGTAGCGGGGCAGGACCGACCCCATGACCGTCACCGAAACGCCTGAGCCCCGATAGCTTTCGAGCGCGCGTTCGAGTTCGGCGCCGTAGGCCGGGATGTGCGCCGCATTGGGCGTCCCGCCGGTTCCCCAGTCGTAGGCATAGCCACGGATGAAGCCGGCGTGTTCGGAATCGATGTTCCTGAAGCGCGGAGCAATGCCTCCTCCGCCAATGAACCCCTGTGCCGCGGGTCCATCGCGAGCTTCGGGGACGCTCGCCTGAACCGCTTGCGTGATGTAGAACTGGTCGATCAGGTACCGGCCCAGCACACCGCTGGAGTTGGCGATTTCAGAGTTGAGCAGGATTCGGGTGCTCTCCAGGCAGGATGCGGCCAGAACCACCACGCGCGCGTTGGCGTGCATTTCGCGGCCGGAATGCCGGTCCACGAAGTCTGCGCCATTCGCGAGGCCGGTATTGGGATCGGTCGTGATTTGTCGAACGATGGCGTCGGGAACGATCGTGAGGTTGCCGGTCTCCATCGCGCCTGGCAGTGTCAGATTGACCGAACTGGCCAGGCCCCCGCTGCCCAATGCCCGTCGGCCCTTGGTGACGGGAATACCCCGGGCGCCGGCCGCGTCCACAAAGCGTTGCGCGACGACGCTCCAGGGAGAGTCGTCCTCGACGAAGTTGCCGCCCGGCATCTGTGGGAAGTTTTCGCTGCGTCCGGAGACGCGCAGTATCGACTCGACCTGATCGTAATACGGCGCCAGCGTGGCGTGATCGATCGGCCAGTTGTCGCCGAAGCCGTCATGATCGGCCGCCTTGAATTCGTAGTCGCTCAGTCGATATGACATTCGGGCCCAGAACGAGGACTTGCCGCCGACCATCCGAATGCGGACCCAGTTGTAGGGCTTGTCCGGATCGTGGGTATAGGGCACCTCCCCTTCATCCACCCACTGGTTCTCGTTGAACTCGTTGGCCTGGAAGACATGGGGGACTTTGCCGGGGGTTCCCATTCCACGATAGGGTAGCGAGTGGGCGGAGCGCAGTTCCCGAGCTTCGTTGCGGTTGACCCCGGGGCCGGCTTCCAGCATCAGGCACTCGATGCCCTGGCGCGTGAGGATGTTGGCCGCCATGCCGCCCGATGCGCCGGAGCCGACAATGAGAACGTGGTGATCGGTTGCTTCCATCTTCATGGTCCGTGCCGCGCCGGTCCGTTTAGCCCAGGGGACGCCAGTACTGCCCCCGGCGTCCGTTTCCACCGGCGGCCTGGGCGGCCGCGTCCCATTCCACCGAGTTCTGTGTTGCCGTGCGCACGTCCATCTTGGCAGTCACCAGGAAGCGTGCGGCCCGATCTTCGGGTGGACGGTAAGTCCATGGTTCACCCAGCGGCGCCAGCATGATTTCGGCCTGCGCGCCGGTCAGTTCGGAGTACGGTCGTAGGTACTGACTCCGTGACCGTCCGTTCATCGCATCGAGACCTTCGCGGTAAACCCGCTGACGATCGTCGGGGGAGGCGCCGATCAGGAAATCGAGGAACTCGGGAACGCGTGCATCCAGTGCTCCGGGCATGCCGTTCATCGGAGGCATCAGAAGGCCGCTGACCCGGGAAAGAGCTGCGAACTGTTCTTCGTTGAAGAATTCAAGCGTGGTGTCGGCGGCGAAGTCGGGCGAACTGAAAACCAGTTCAGTCGCGGCGCCCTGCTGGCCGTGCAATTCCGGGAGGATCAACGCATGGGAAACGGCTGGAAAAGCGGCCAACATGGTCATGAATTCTCGTCGTCTCATTGAGCGAGGATCATAGTTTTCGTGCTTCCCTAATTGCAAGAAGTTCGCAATTCGGTGTGGTATCTTTCTCCCATGAAGACACTCCATTCCTTGTCACGGCGTCAATTTATGGCAATGGCAGCAACCGTTCCGATAGCAAGGCCCTTCAGGCGAATCCGGCAGAATGCCGGCTCGGTTCCGGTGGGGATCGAGCTGTATTCGGTTCGCGACGAACTGGCCAACGACCAGGAAGCGACCGTGACGGCCGTCGCCCGCATGGGCTACGAAGTGGTCGAGTTTTATGCCCCCTACTATCAGTGGACTCCCGAATACGCGCGAAGCATCAAGGCACTGATGGACGACCTGGGTATTCGTTGCCCGTCGACGCACAACAGCGCCAACTCGTTCACGCCCGAAGGCATCGACAAGGCCATCGAGTTGAACCAACTCATCGGATCGGAAACGATCGTCATGGCGAGTCCTCCTCGGGTTGAGGGTGTGGACGGATGGATGTCGGTGGCCGAGATGCTGACCGCAACGGCCGAAAAATTGCGGCCTCTGGGCATGCGCGCGGGATTCCACAACCACGCCGCGGAATGGAGCGAAGTGGACAACGGCCGGCACGCGATGGACATTCTCGCCGCGAACACTCCCGATGAGGTCACCCTGCAACTCGACGTCGGAACCGCGGTTGCCGCCGGCGCCGACCCGGTGGCATGGATCGAGCGGAATCCGGGAAGGATCCGAAGCATCCACTGCAAGGACTGGGGGCCGGGCGAAGGCAACGGCTACCGGGTACTGTTCGGCGAAGGCGCCTCACCCTGGCTGGATATCTTTGAAGCGGCCGAGGCCGTTGGCGGGATCGAGTACTACCTGATCGAGCAGGAAGGCAGCCGCTTCTCGTCGATCGAAACGGCCGAGCGGTGCCTCGCTACCTATAACGCGATGCGTGCCTGAGGGACCGGATGTTTCGGCAGCAGTCCGTGCCAGAGTGAGGTCCAGCGGACGGAGGGCATCATGAGTCGGCGCCTTGATTATTGTGGGTTTACTCTGTTCGGGAAATCAGGTGCGGTACAGAACGGACGGTCATAAGAAATCGTGTCGTCTTAGCCCGCCTTTCTAACGGGTTTTCGTCGCGAAGAGTCGGAGACGCCGTCAGAGCTACGGCGGGTTCCTCGCGCCGGGCGCGTAGCGGCGCGTTCCTCGCGCCGGATCAAGCGCGGGCGCGCGCCCGGAGGGCACCGGAGGCGTACTTCCTACTGCCGCACCAAGGTGCGCGATGACAGTACGTCGAGGAGCCCGACGAAGCGGAACGCAGCACTGGCGGATGGATCCGGCGCTGCAGCAGACAACTCGTGAGAAAGGCGGGTCAGATCCTGGTCCGTCCAGCGGACCGCCGAAGCGATCTGCCGAAGTGTCCCTTGGGGGAACGTGTCGGAATCCTTTGTGTAGGGAACGACAACTATTCGGCCGTCAGGGTGAGAAAAGACGTGATGGCTCCCGCGTATTCGCTTGAGTTGATATCCGTCTTTCTGGATAGCGCGGGTAAGCTGGCGGGCCGTGATGCCCCGCTTCAAACGCTCACCACGACTGCGGGCGATTCGGTTTCGGCGAGGATGGCGGCTGGCGGGATCGGCTTGCCTTCGTCCCGAAGTTCTTCGAGGACAAGCTGGATCGCTTCCTTGATTTTTTCGAGGGCTTCCGCCTCCGTGTATCCCCAAGTCAGAGCCCCCGGCAGTTCGGGGCAGTGTACGCTAAACGCTTTGCGCCCATCCTCGAACTCATCCGGTTCTACGACGACCTTGAAAACGTAACTTTTCAAGGAGCGCCTCCGGCGTCTTGGCGGTTTTCAACAATGTAGCCCAACCAATCATAACACCTGGACCAGACAGCGGGTTTGCGAGCGCCTCCGGGTGCGAGGTCGACGCTCAATGCGTTGTGGAGGGCGTCAATGGAGCGCGGGCGACCCGCCCGCATTCCGGCACAAGATTTGCGGAGTCGCGGCTGCCTCCCACGCTTCGATCGGCCGACATTCGGGCCGCTTGACTCACTTCACTCTTCGAAATGAACGAAGTCGATCAGAAACACCGCGCCCAGAATCAGCGCCCTTTGCCGGGAATCGAATTGAGGGGGGAACGTCACACCGAAGTTGTCGGCATCGGTAAAGCCTTCCTTGAGCAGGCCGTTCCATTTTTTCTGAATCTGACCGAATTCAGTGCCGTTGACGAGAATGTTGAAGGTCCATGGACGGAGGATTGGGCCGAACATCTGGCAGATCTCCGCACCGTTGGAGTCGACAACCGAGTAGATGCGGCGCACCAATGAGAAATGTCTCAAGACCCTGCCCAGCGGTTCCCCCGCGGGATTGGCGATCTCGGCCTCGTGAAAATAGAAGCGAAAAGGCCGCGCGATTGTCAGGACGGCCTGCCCGTCCTTGGAGAGCACTGAAATTCTGAACGGACGCATCGCCTTCAGAATCGTGCGTACCAGGCTGGAGCCGGCTTCCTCGGCGCAAAAGTAGATTTCATCGCCCGAAGAGGTATCGGATACCGCGTACTTGTTGCGGGTTTCGAATGGGGTGAGAATCTCGCCCCATTCCTTGATCTGTCTGACGACGAGTCCGCTTGTCGATGCCAATTTTTCCATGTTCTCGAATGGTGCCAGGTTCGTACTCCGAAGTGATCGACCGGGGATGGTCCGGAGGCGTCGGCCACGCGGCACCTCCGGACAGCAAGGCAACCCGAGGCTTGAGGACTCTATTCCTGAAGCAACGTTTCGAAATACCGGTCGAAGAATTCCAGACTTCCGGGCGGGGTCCCCGTTCCCGCCATGACCTCCGCGCCCAGGATCATGATTTCGGCGTTGTCGTCACCCGTGTATTCCGGCCACTCGGGCAGACCGTCTCCGTTCGGATTGCCTGTCCGGGCAAAGTTGACCCAGTACGAGGACATTTGGTCGGCCAGACTCCGGTCAACGTCCTCCCAGTTCCTTTCGGCGGCCCCGAGCGTATTGAACATGTAATAGAGTTCGGCGGTGTGTGTCGCGCCCCGCGAAGGCCGGTCTTCGGCCGCTGGCTCGTCTCGGGTGAAGTAATACTGGTACGCCGAGCGTTCGATGTCGACATGGGCACGGGCCCACCGGCGCATCGCCCAAGCCACCTGGTCGCTCGAGGTTCGAAGCTGGGACGCGGCTGCTTCCTCGTCGCTGCCGGAGGGATAGAGGGCCAGATATTCGTCGGCGAGGTCGCCAAATCTCCGGGTGCCGTTCATGAACTGTTCCGCGGTGGTTCCGCCGCGGTTGAAAAAGGTTCCTTCGTCTTCGTTGGAGCCAACCAGCACGTCAACGGGGTTCTGGCGGCCTTCGACAAACGTCACCGTCAGGTCTTCGGGAACGATCCAGCCGTCGATGACGATTCCGCCGGAACCGCCGCTGAGTTCCTCTGCCGGAATGGCACGGAGGTCGGCAAGCGTCGATCGGCCGGCCTCTTCGGCGAACCGTTGTCCAGCCTCTTCGGCCGCCTCGAGCGTCGTCATCCGGCCCGGCGCCAGTCCCAGCCACGCACCGCTCTGACCGATCGCTCTGTGGAACAACCCCGCAGCTTCAGGCGAGCCGACCAGGGCGCCCACGGCGATCGCCCCCGCCGACTCCCCGGCGACAGTCACGTTTCCGGGATCGCCGCCGAAACCGGCGATGTTGCGCTGGACCCATTCCAGTGCGGCCAATACATCCATCAGACCGTAGTTGCCCGAAGCGTCATGTTCGGATTCAGCCGTCAGTTCGGGATGCGCAAAGAATCCAAGCCGGCCGAGGCGGTAGTTCAGCGTCACGACCACGGCGCCCTTGGACGCCATGGCTTCGCCGTGGTACCAGTCCATGGATCCCGATCCGCCATTGAAGCCGCCGCCGTAGACCCAGACGAAGACGGGCTGTCCGGCTGCAGAGGATTCGGCGCCGGTCCAGACGTTGAGGTAGAGGCAGTCGTCGCTCCCGCCCTGGCCCTGAAGGCATATCTCACCGAACTCGTCCCCTGCACGGACGCCTTCCCACGACGCGGTCGGCTGGGGCGGTTGCCACCGTAGGTCGCCCACCGGGGGCGCGGCGAAGGGAATGCCCTTGAATACGCGAACCTCGGGGTAGTTGCTTCCGTCGATACCTGAAACCAGTCCCGTGTCGATAGAGACGGCGTCCGGAATTGGCGTTGCGTCCAGGAGTTCTTCAGTCGGCGCGGTACAGGCGGCCAGGGTCGCCAGCATCAGTCCGGCGACGGCGAATCTTGAAAACGAATTCATTGCGGATCTCCTATCGGGGCAGCGTGAACGCGTACAACATGTCCCCGGCGCCGACCACCAGATACTGCCGCCCGTCCATCTCGTAAGTAATTGGCCCGTTGGTTACCGCGGCATGCAGCGGCACGTGCCAGAGTACGTTTCCGTTTTCAGGGTCGAACGCAATCAGGTTCCGCGTCGGATCCCCGGCAAACAACAGGCCCCCGGCGGTACTGAGCAACCCCGATCGGGTACCGCCGCCACCCGAGTAGCGATGGCTCCACGCGATTTCACCGGTCTGGTAGTCCAGCGCCTGAAGCAGGTGTTGCGAATACAGACCCTGACTCATACCGGCGAACCCCTGGGGGTTGTCTCCGGTGTCGGTCACGAAGTCGAGCGCGTAGGATTCGGTCGCATGCACATAAAACAGGCCCGTGTCGGGATTGAACGACGGCGCGTACCAGTTGGTTGCCCCACTTTCGGCCGGTGAGACCAGCGTGCCGTCGGGCTGGGGTTCCTTGGCCGGGTCGGGGCGTGGCCGGCCTTCGGCGTCGAGCCCCGACGACCAGTTCAGCGTGTCCACGAACGGCGTGGTCAGCAGGTGTTCGCCCGTCTCGCGGTCGAGCAGAACGAAGTAGCCGTTGCGTGCCGCCTGCGCCAGCATCTTGCGAGGCTGTCCGTCGAACGTGCCATCGATCAGGACCGGGGTTTCGACGTTGTCCCAATCGTGCGTGTCGTGCGGGGACACCTGGTAGTACCACTCCATCTCGCCGGTGTCGGGATTGAGGGCGATAATGGAGCACGTATACAGGTTGTCGCCCTGGCGGCTGTGTCCCGCGTAAACCGGGTTGGGATTTCCGGTGCCGAAGAAGTAAAGATTCAGTTCGGGGTCGTAGGTGCCGGGGATCCATGTCATACCGCCGCCGTGCTCCATCGACTCCCGGTTCGGCCAGGTTTCCGCACCGGGTTCATCGCCTCGCGGCGTCGTATTGAAGCGCCATTTGAGGTCGCCTGTCTCGAGGTCTCGGGACTCTAGATACCCCGGCACGTCGAGAGAATCTCCGCCGACGCCGGTCAACAGGTTGTCGCCGATCACCATGGGGGGCGGGGTGCAGAAATATTCCTGCCTCACGTCCGCGATCTGTTGCGTCCATCGCAGATCGCCCGTCTTGGCGTCAAGGGATACCAGGTAGCAATCCGGCGTCTCGAAATAAAGCCAGTCGCCGAACATCCCCATCCCGCGGTTGCCGATGTGGATGCCCCCGGAGGTCTCCCAGCCGAAGTGCCAGATCTCGCGGCCGGTCCGTGCGTCGATGGCCCATGCATGATCGGGGGCCGCGTAGTAGAGCACGCCGTTGACGTACAGCGGCGTCGCCTTGATCGAGCCCGCTCCCGGCGCCTGTCCACGGGTGTTCTGACGGAACGACCACGCAAGCGTCAGGTTGTCGACGTTGTCGCGGTCGATCTCCACAAGCGGACTGTACCGCCTTCCGGTGTAGTCTCCGTTGTAGGTCGGCCACGCGTCGGTCGGGAGTTCCAGAAGGGTGGCGGGGTTGAGACCCTGGCCCGCCAACCGTTCTCCGAGCAAGGGCGATGTGAGTGAGATCAGTCCGAGCAGTGCGATTGTCGATTTCATCGGAGCGTCACCAGATAGGTAATCAGATCGTGCAGATCCTCGTCCGTGTACCGGCCCAGCAGATCGATATGAGCCTGATAGGGGTTGCGAATTTCCACCGCGGCATCCGTACGTTCAAAAGAGCGATAGTCCCCGTTACCGTCGCGAACCGCGACGTTGAAATCGTCGATGTATTCGAGAGTTCCCGAATACGACTCGCCACCGGGAAGGGTGACCGTTGCTTCGGGTGGCAACGGTTGGGACTGGCCGCCTCGGCCACCGCGGCCCGGGTAGAGGAATCGGTTCAGAAGACGGGGAGGATCGAACCGGTTGGCAATGCCGGCCAAGTCTCCGGTCGGCGAGTGACAGCCGCTGCAACCGCCTTCGCCGTTGAAATAGGCCTCGCCCCGGTCCCGGTCCCCCGTAGCCACATTCTGAATGACGTAGAGGTTCCGATTGATCACGGCCTGGCTCTGCGCGCGGACGTACCCGGCCAGATCGGCCACTTCGGCGTCGCTCAACTGAAACGGAGGCATGCCCTGATCCGGTCGGCCGATGCGAATGAACGGTCCGAGCAGGTCCCCGCCTTCATCCTTCAGCATCATTTCGGAACGCACCAGATCGGGGCCGCCTTCGCCTCCCCTGGCATCGATTCCGTGACAGAAACCGCACGAGATCGTGAACGCCTGCCGCCCGCGTTCCACGGTATCCTCGGCCGGGACGGGCCGGCTGATCAACTGCAGCCGTGCCGCATCGAGACCGGTCGGTATCGTCAAGCCCAAGGCGAGGCCAAGGGCCGAAAGTCCCATCCACTTGCCCACGTAGCTGCCTCCGTATCGAATATGTCGGCCAGCGTATCCGAACGCTGTCAGGCTGACAAGCATTGACCCCACGGCTCTGACCCGGTTCCTGACAGACGTGGCCGGCCTTGCCTCGGCGTTCGGAATGTTGATAGCCTTTGCGCGGCATTGGCAGCCTGTGGTTGAGCCCTTGGAGACATTTCGACATGTCACGCTTGAAGACTGCGATCGTCGGGTCGGGATTCATGGGACGCGTACATCTGGAGGCGGTTCGACGCGTGGGATTCGTCGATGTCGCGGCCGTGTGCGCCCGCCGCCGCGATGCCGCCGAAGATCTGGCTTCGGCGTTCGGAGTGGCGCGCGCCGAGACCGATCTGGCAGCCGTCGTTGCCGACCCGTCCATCGATGCCGTGCATATCTGCACGCCCAACGCACTGCATGCGCCGATGGCCGCGGCGGCTCTTCGAGCGGGCAAGCACGTGCTTTGCGAGAAGCCGCTGGCGATTTCAAGCCAGGAAGCCCGCAACCTGGTCGATCTGGCCAGCGCGCGCGGACTGCGGAACTGCACCTGTCACAACCTGCGTTACTACCCCATGGTCCAGCAGATGCGGCGCATGCGCGAAGCCGGCGAGTTGGGCGAGATCCTGGTTGTTCAGGGGACTTATTCCCAGGACTGGCTGCTTTATGACACCGACTGGAACTGGAGAATCGATTCCGCGGCGAACGGCCCATCCCGCGCGCTTGCCGATATCGGCTCCCACTGGTGCGACATGGTCGAACACATTACCGGGCAGCGCATCACGTCGCTGGTGGCTGACCTGCAGACGTTCCATGAAAAGCGGAAGCGGCCGACGGGGTCGGTCGAAACGTTTGCCGGCAAGACCCTTGCGCCCGAAGACTCGGTCGAGGTCGAGATCGACACAGAGGACTTCGGCGCGGTGATGCTCCGGATGGGGCCGCGGACGCGCGGGAGCTTCACGGTGAGCCAGGTGTCCGCCGGACGAAAGAACCGGCTGTTTATTGAAATTTATGGTTCGAAGGGTTCGGTTGCCTGGAACCAGGAACGGCCCGACGAACTGTGGATGGGGCGCCGCAATGCCAACAATCAGGTACTGGTCAAGGACCCGTCGCTGATGAATGAAACCGCGCGGTCGTATGCGGACTTGCCCGGCGGCCATTCCGAGGGTTACCACGACACGTTCAAACAGGTCTTCCGGCGGTTCTACGGATCGATCGCGGACGCGAATCGGGAACCGGAATATCCGCAGTTTTCCGACGGTTTGCGACAGATGGAAGTGCTGGAAGCCGCGCTCGCCAGCCACCGGCAACGCAACTGGGTGGAGGTCCCGAACCCATAGATGACTAATACGAAAGGTCCGTACAAGCGCACCCGCCTGTTCTTTGTCAGCAGCCTGGCCCTGACGATGGCCGGCATTGGCGCGGCCACCCGGGCCAGTACGGGGGGTGACCTGCAGACGATCTTCTTCGATTCGATCGATCCGATCGCGTCAGCCGAAATGTTGGGGACCGTTCTCGGCGTACCGTTCCTCGGCTTCGCGATAACGATCGCGATCGGAAGTCCGCTGCTCGACAACATCGGAATGAAATGGATGCTCCCGATGTCGGGAGTCTGCTTCACCATCGGCGCCGTCCTGATGATTTTTGCCGGCGACCTGTCCTCGGGAGCTGGCGTGTACAACGTGATCTGGTACGGCGCCGCGGTGACCGGTGTTGGATGGGGCCTGGTCGAAACGGTCGTGAACCCCCTGATCGCGGCGCTTTACCCAAACGCCAAGACCGAAAAACTCAACGTTCTGCATGCGTGGTGGCCGGCCGGGCTTGTGATCGGCGGGCTCCTCGGGGCATATATGGGTAGCGCGGACATCGGTTGGCAGATCCAGCTTGCGATGGTGATTCTGCCGGCGGTTGCCGTGGTTGCGCTCTGTATCGGCGTGAAGTTTCCTCCGACCGAACGTGCCGCATCGGGAGTTCCCGCTCGCCAAATGTTTCGCGAACTGCTCAACCCGCTCTTCCTTGTCCTGTTCCTTTCCATGTTTTTGACCGCCGCGTCGGAGCTTGCCCCAGGACAATGGGTGGACTTTGCCTTGTCGAACATCGTGGGTATGCCCGGTATCCTGCTGTTGGTCTATGTGAGCGGGTTGATGTTCGTGATGCGGCACTTCGCGGGTCCGCTGGTCCACAGGCTTTCGCCTATCGGCGTGCTCTGGTTCTCTTGCATTGGCGCGTCGCTCGGCCTGGTCGCATTGAGTTTTGCGACCTCTCCGGTCACGGGACTGCTGGCCGCAACACTCTGGGGAATCGGTGTCTGCTACATGTGGCCCACGATGCTGGCGACCGCTTCGGAACGCTTTCCCCGCGGCGGTGCGCTGCTGATGGGCCTGATGGGGACCGCCGGCACGTTGTCGATCCAGTTCGTGCTGCCCCTGATGGGTCAGGTCTACGACAGCCGCAAGATCGAGGTCGCCGGTGGAGAGGACGCATTCAACGCCCTGGCCGAAGGCAGTGCCGAACTCAATGCTGCCCTCGACGCCGCCGCGCAGACATCGTTCCGATACGTCGCGGTGTTGCCCGCGGTCCTTATCGTCGTGTTTGGAGCGATCTGGCTCCGTGACCGGGCCGTGGGCGGCCACCGGCCCGAATCTTCGCTTTGAAGAGAGAGTGTATGGGTGCCCTTCAAACGCCGTGCCGACGGCAGGGGTTATAATGGGGCGCATTCCAGACACTCGGTATCCCGTTCGGGAGAGGCATATGCGTCAGGCTTTCGCGGTAATGTTCATGTTGAGTTTTGCATTGGAGGGCGCACCGGCTGTTGCCCAGATCGATTTTTCCGGAGAGTGGGCGCCCATCTACCATGAAGATGCTCCGGATCGGGGCCCGGGTCCGGAACTGGCGGATTACCTTGGGCTGCCAATGAACGAAGCCGCGCGTCTCCAGGCCGACAGTTGGGACGCTGGCCGAATCTCGGTCGTGACGGAATATCAGTGCCGGCCGCACGCTTCGGACTACGGAATACGGGGCTTGGGGAACCTGCGTGTCTCCCGGGTCATCGATTCGGCCACTCAGGATGTCGTGGCCTTCCAGACGCGCATGCTGGCCTACGACAACGAACGGACCATATATCTGGATGGACGCCCCCATCCTCCGGAGAACGCTCTGCATACCTTCCCGGGGTTCTCAACCGGCGTATGGGAAGGCAACATGCTGACGATCACGACGACCCACCTGAAGACCAACTACATGCGGCGCAACGGCGTCCCCCGCAGTGACCAGGCCACGGTAACCGAACACTGGACCCGCCACGGGGACTATCTGACGGTTGTGGCCGTTATCGACGACCCCGTGTTTCTGACCGAGCCGCTGGTTCGGAGTACGAACTGGTTTCTGGACCCCGGCCAGCAGATCGGCGTTTTCGGATGCGAGACTCAGGTCGAGGTGCCCCTTCCCGAAGGGACGGTACCCCACCACCTGCCCGGGCAGAACCCCAACCTGATGGAGTTTGCCCAGCGATTCGGACTCCCGTTCGAGGCGACGCGCGGTGGCGCCGAGACTCTGTACCCTGAATACCGAATGCGGATGGGGCCATACAATCCTCCCGCCATGTGCGAGCGGTATTGCTCGTGTCAGGGTCTGTTCAATTGCCAGTGAATACGATGAAGAACCTGCTGCCAGCCGCGGCCCTGCTCGTCCTGGTCCCGGTCGCCGTACTCGCTCAAGGCGAAGGAAGCGATGAAGTACAGATTCTTCCCGTCCAGGGAAACGTCTACATGCTCGTCGGCGACGGTGGCAATACGACCGTACAGATCGGGGATGACGGTTTCGTTGTCGTGGATTCGCAGTATGAGTCCAATGCTCCGAGCGTCATGGAGGCCATCCGGACGCTGACCCCCGGTCCGATTCGCAACATCGTTGTCACCCACTACCATCCCGATCACATCATGGGCAGCGCGGCGCTGCTCGATTTGGGATCGGGACGGGTTCCAGCCATCCCTTCGATCATGGCCCATGAAAACGTGCTGTTGCGTATTGCCGGCATGGAATCTCCGCCACCGGTCGGCGTGTGGCCCGAGAACACCTATTTCGGCCTGCAGCGCGATTTCTACATGAATGGCGAGGCCGTGATCCTTTATCACATGCCCGCGGCTCACACGGACGGGGACAGCATCGTTTTCTTCCGGAAGTCCGACGTCATCAGTACCGGCGACGTGTTCACGCCCGACCGGTTCCCGGTAATCGACATCGATAACGGCGGGAGTGTCCAGGGATATATCGACGCGTTGAACTACATACTGAGGCTGACCGTGCCGGCCCATATGCAGGAGGGCGGGACAAGAGTGATTCCCGGCCACGGCCGTCTATCCGAGGAAATTGAAGTTGCCGAGTATCGCAACATGCTGACCATAGTCCGCGACCGCATTCAGGCGCTGATCGACGACGGGATGTCGCTGGAGCAGGTGCGTGCGGCGCGGCCAACCCTGGACTACGATGCGGAATATCACGGCGACCGCGAAGAGTGGACGACCGACATGTTTGTCGAAGCCGTGTACAGGAGTCTGACCGGTGCGTAGAGAATCGATTCGCAATCTGTGCGTGGCTGCGCTCCTGCTCCCGATTCCCTCGATTGGGGAGGCTCAGCGGGGTGGCCGCGGTGGCCGTGGTGGTCCGCCGCCCTCGGCGCGGGAAGCCGCTCCGGTCGACTTCACCGGCGACTGGGTCTCGATCATCACCGAAGATTGGCGGTGGCGGATGGTCACTCCCGCCCGGGGCGACTTCGCAGGTATTCCACTGAACCAGGAAGGAAGGCGTGTGGGAGATGCGTGGGACCCCGATGAAGTCGAGGCTGCCGGCGCCGAGTGCCGGGCGTACGGCGCAGGCGGCATCATGAGGGCGCCGACGCGTTTGCATATCGTGTGGGAAGACGACGAGACTCTCAGGATCGATACCGACGCGGGAATGCAGACGCGCGTTTTCAATTTTGGCGGGGAGCGGCCCGCGGATTGGGTGCCCACGTTCCAGAGCTACTCTTCAGCCCGGTGGGAGCTCGCGGTTCGCGGGACCGGTACTCCGAGGGCGGGGCTGGGCGCCGTCCGCGTCGGAAGCGGTGGCCGCACGCTTGAAGTGGTGACGACCGGGCTTCGCGCGGGTTATGTGAGGAAGAACGGGGCGCCTTACAGCGACGGGGCGGTGGTGCGCGAATACTACAGCTTGTACAACGTGCCCGGCGGCGACACATGGTTCGTCGTGACCACCATTGTCGAGGATTCGACTTATCTGAACGAACCGTTCGTCACCAGCACCGACTTCCAGAAGATTCCGGATGGGGAAGGCTGGAACCCCACCCCATGCTCCGCCCGATAGACGTTCGGTCCGATCGATGCCCGGTCCGATCGACGTCCGGCCAGCGGTCGCCTGCACTCCGAGACTGGGCGGTCTATGACCGCCCAAATCAAGAACGTGCAGTCGAGATTGTGCCGTCGTAGACGGCACCTACAGGGGGAATCGGAATGGGAGGGGAAGCACGAATCAAGTCCGAACTCTTCCTGTAGGTGCGGGCTATGACCGCACGAATCAAGTCCGAACCCCGCACCGTTATCATTCCTACACTGTATGAGAACAGCGCTCCGAACGTGGGGGCGGTCGAGATGGTGCGGTCGAGATTGTGCCGTCGTAGACGGCACCTACAGGGGGAATCGGAATGGGAGGGGAAGCACGAATCAAGTCCGAACTCTTCCTGTAGGTGCGGGCTATGACCGCACGAATCAAGTCCGAACCCCGCACCGTTATCATTCCTACACTGTATGAGAACAGCGCTCCGAACGTAGGGGCGGTCGAGATGGTGCAGTCGAGATTGTGCCGTCGTAGACGGCACCTACAGGGGGAATCGGAATGGGAGGGGAAGCACGAATCAAGTCCGAACTCTTCCTGTAGGTGCGGGCTATGACCGCACGAATCAAGTCCGAACCCCGCACCGTTATCATTCCTACACTGTATGAGAACAGCGCTCCGAACGTAGGGGCGGTCGAGATGGTGCAGTCGAGATTGTGCCGTCGTAGACGGCACCTACAGGGGGAATCGGAATGGGAGGGGAAGCACGAATCAAGTCCGAACTCTTCCTGTAGGTGCGGGCTATGACCGCACGAATCAAGTCCGAACCCCGCACCGTTATCATTCCTACACTGTATGAGAACAGCGCTCCGAACGTAGGGGCGGTCGAGATGGTGCGGTCGAGATTGTGCCGTCGTAGACGGCACCTACAGCAGGAGTGGGAGAGGGCGCCTGCACTCCAATACAATGGGGGCTCTTACCCCATCGTGTCGATTGGCGGCGGGGCAAGCGGGCCGATGGCTTCTTCAAGTTGCGCGGCGACTGCAAGGACGGCTTCTTCTTCCCAGCAGCGGCCCACGATCTGGACACCGATGGGGAGATTGTTCGCAATCTCGATTGGAACGGTCATCGCCGGATTCCCCGTCAGATTGAACCATTCGGTATAGCTCCACGCGTCCAGGTAGGGAACCTGCTTCCTGTCGATTCTCCATTCGCGCTCGCCGTGCCTGAAAGCCTGCACGGCCGCTGCTGGGCAGAGCAGGATCGGAAACTCCCGCATCTGTTCGAACAGGCGCTGCCGAAGACCGTCCCGGGCAAGCAGCGTTTGCATGAACTCGTCCAGCGTCAGGGGGTCGCTTTCCCGTGTGTATTCCATGAACTGAATGAACGTTGGAGAAAGATCGGCGGCGCGCCCGTCGATCATGGGTTCGAGTACGGTTCGGCCGGCTCTTCCGAACAGGTTCCACCAGAGCTGCCGGATTTCTTCGAGATTGTCCGGCCGAAAGGCTTCGACCGTAAACCCCTGCTGCTCGAGTGCCGCGGCGGCCCGGCGTATTGCGATGCGTGTTTCGGTGGTCACGGGCGTCCGTCCATCGTCCTCGAAGCAACCGACCTTGAGCTTTTTTTCTGCCTCCGGGTGAAACCGACGCACCGGAACCGGTGCGGAATGCGGGTCTCCGTCATCGGGCCCCGCGATAACCTCGAACAGGAGTTGCGTGTCCGCCACGGTCCGTGCCATGGGACCCACCACTCCGATCGGCGCAAAGGGTCCCGCGGGGACTGGAAAGTGGCCCGTCGCGGGCACGCGGCCCGGCGTGGGTTTCAAACCGCAGATTCCGGTAAAGTGCGCCGGCACGCGGATCGATCCGCCCCCGTCGCTGCCAATCCCGCCGGCCGACATCCTGGCGGCGATCGCGGCGGATTCGCCGCCGCTCGATCCTCCGGGCGTTCGCTCCAGATCCCACGGGTTGTCGGTGTGGCCGTGGAGCTTGTTGTTGGTTTCCCAAGCCATGAGGAATTCCGGCGTGTTCGTGTTTCCCAGGACGATGGCCCCGGCTTCCTTGAGCCGCCGCACCAGTGGCGCATCGGTATCCGCGTGGATGCCCTGCCGGATTATCGAGCCGCATTCCCACGGAAAACCACGGACGGCGATCGAACTCTTGATGCTGACCGGCACGCCCTCGAGCCGTCCGGCCTTCCCTCCGTCCGCCATCCGTGCGGCCGAGGCGCGCGCCGCCTCGCGGGCGCCGTCGACATCGACATAGGAGAACGCATTCAGCCGGGGATTGAGGTGCTCGATTCGTTCCAGGTGGGCTTCAACCAGATCGAGGGGAGACCATTCGCCGTTTCGAACGCCCTCGGCCATGCGGGTCGCTGACAATTGAATCGGATCGTTCATCGATAGTGGAAATCAATCGTATTGGTATTGCCACGTCGCCGCGGCCGCGCCCGACTCGTGCCGCGTGTTGATCTGGAGTTGATAGTCGAGGTATTCCCCGGTGTTGGGATAGGTGCGTCCGGACGCGTATGGATAGGGTTCTTCAGTGTGGTAGGGCAGGGGCTCCACCGTCCCGGCATGAGCTTCGTAGAAGTCCATGTCCTTGGCAAATCCATCCGCGTAGAAAAAATAATCGCGCGTCCAGCCGTCGGGCAGTGGTGGCAGGCCCGAGGGATCGAACTCCATGCGAACCTCTTCGCCGGATCCGAAAACCACGAACATGTCGTCCGAGTCGGTCGAAAGATCGCGGACGTCCCCGAACCGCGTATAGGCGCCCGCGTGCCGGGCATACGGTCCGGTGGGGCTGACCCGGTCGTATACGTACTTGATGTCCGCCTTCAGCGCGCCTTCCTCTGCCAGAGGGTATCCCAGCCAGTCCAGACTCGCTTCGCTCAGGGGCGCTTCGGTAATCCGGAACGGAACGTCGCCGGGAGTCGTATCGATAAGGATCCGATCCCAGTAGATCTTGAGATTGGTCGTGATCCGGATGCGCCGTGCGCCTTCGGGGAGGCGCCCGGTGATATCGCGGGCCATCGTGCGCGCGAGCCCGGCCGGAAAACCAAGATCGTCCATCACCCGGACCCACTCGCCATCGGCGTTGAGGGCTTCGATATAGGGCAGTATGGGAACGACTTCGGCCTGGTGTGCGGCGAAGACCGAAGTCGCCGTGAAGTATTCGATGTACCCGTGCATCAGAAGCCGGACCGGTCCTCGGGTATCGATGTCACCCAGATCGAGTTCAAGCGAGTGTGTCTCGGCGAATCCCGTGAAAGAGCCCGGGGCGAACCCGTCGACGTACCGCCGGTCGATGGCCCGCAAACGATCCGAAACGTCCCGCCCACTGTCATCCCAGGCGCCGGCGGGCAACCGCGCGTCGCGGCTGGCAATGACCTCGAACTCGGGGAAGGGAGGAACGGCCGCGAAATACTCGTGGGGGTAGACCTCAACGCCGGCGGGGTGATCCACGGCGAGCAACCGCACCTGATCCAGATAGACCAGTTCTTCCATCGGTTCGGCCATCCGGAAGCTCAGCATTCCGTCTCGGAGCGCGACAGACGAACCCGGAATCTTGATGTACTCGGTCGGATCGGAAATGTTGCGTTGTCCCGGCGCGACCCAGTGGCCCACAACGCCCGCGCCGATCGCATCGGTCACGAATTCGTAGGTTTCGCCGTTCCAGCAGAACAGGACCGGGCAGGAGCTTCCACGCCGATCGCTTTCGAGCAAATCGTGAGTTTGCCCGGCCTGCAACTGGGTTTCGTCCTGGGGAACGCCGGTCGGCCACAACAGTCGGACGGAATCGGCTTCGACGTTGTTTCCGAGACCGAAGTTGACGGGCAAGGCACTCTGGCCGAGATAACCGCCGCCTGCATGGACCTCGACTTTCTGCCGCAGGATGCCCGAGAAGACTTCGAGCTTGGTGCCGATACCGCTCTTGTTGTCGGCGAGTCCTTCGAGCCGCACTCCCAGCCACGCATTGGCGTTTCCTCCGTCGTTCTGGAGAAGCAGGGGAGCGCCCCCATTTTGAGTCAGCAGGAGGTCTGTGTCTCCATCGGCGTCGTAATCCGCACCGGCAAGCGCTCGTGGACGGAGCGGCGTGACACCGGAAAGTGCGAGGGCCGCGGTCGTGTCCTCGAACCCGTCCACGCCGCGGTTCCGGAAAACGCGGATTTCATCGACGGACGCCGATTCTCCCACGGCTGCCAGGTCGATCCAGCCGTCATTGTCGTAGTCGAGAGCCGCGATGCCCCATCCCCGCGACCAATCGACGTTCGGCAACTCCGCCTGTTCGAACCTTTCCCCGGAGAGATTGCGCCACAGCGTGATTCCTGGAGGGCCCCAGTGGGTAAACGCCAGATCCATCCACGAGTCCTTGTCGAAATCGATGACAACGACGCCGGCCGGAGTCGACGGGAATTGCCCGGTCCATTCGAAGGCGTCGAAGGCGCCTGACCGGGGGTTCAGCCGGATTTCGGGCGCGTTGGCCCATCCCGTCAAAACGAAATCGACGTCGCGGTCGTTGTCGATGTCCGTCCCCACGACTCCCGTACCGGGGCCGAACGATGCCATTCCCGTTTCGTCGGTCCAGTCGGTGAACGTGCCGTTTCCGTTGTTCCGCCAAAGCGTGTTTCCGGGCGAGATGACGTCGGCGGGCAGCGTGAAGGCTTCGCGCCCCTCCGGGGTCGAAAAATTGACCGACCAGACGACGTACAGATCCAGGTCGCCGTCATGGTCGAAGTCGATGAAAGTCAGCCCCAGCGGGAATGCGTCGCCTCCGGGGACGGGGGCTGCAAGCCCGGCGCTCATGGAGATGTCTTCGAAACCTCCGCCGTCCGTGTTCCTTAGCAGGCTGACGCCGCTCGGGTTCCCGACCGCAAGATCGATGAATCCGTCATTGTCGAAATCTCCGGCCGTACATCCGAGCGCTGAAACACTTAGGTCCTCGCCAATGTCGACTCGTTCGAAATCGCCGTCTCCGGAATTCCGGAACAAACCGCTGTCCTCGTTGTCTCCCGCCAGAAACAGATCCTCCGACCCGTTGGCGTCGTAGTCGAGAACGCAGGCGCCGCCGCCAAGCAGACCGACCGCCCCATCGCCCGATGTCGAGTGGGTCCAGTCGATCCCCCGTGCCCCGGCTGTTTCCTCGAATCGAACCTCGATGGCATTCTCGGGCCTCCGGGCGAGGTCCGACGCGTCTTCGGCGAGGGCGTACGCGCCTTGCTCGCCGTAGGACATTCCCAGGGGAGTGCTCAGTTCCAGGCTCTGGATTTCCTGATAGCGGGCGGTCACTTCCCGGGCGCGTTCGACATCGCGCATCAGACTGTAGGTGCGGCTCAGACCGAAAGTGGCGGACGCGTGATTGGGCGAGAGTGCGAGCGCCCTTTCGAAGGCGGCAATCGATTCCTCATACCGTTGGTCCTGAAAGAGCATCAGACCGTGCATGGAGTGGATGTCGGGATCGTTCGGGTCGAGTTCGGCCGCGCGCCCGAACGTTTCGGCGGCTTCCTCGGAGCGGCCCAACGTGCGAAGGGTCCATCCCAGGTTGTACCAGGCACGGGTGTAGTCCGGAATTTCGACGGTCAGTGCGGTCAGGATGTCGAGCGCCTCCTCGAATCGCTGCAGGTTGAACAGCGCGATGCCCTGATTCAGGCGGGCCGTCGTGAAAGTGGGATCGCTTTCGTACGCCTGCTCGAACAGCGCCAGCGCCTCGACGGTGGACTGGCGGGTCAAGTTGGCCGCGCCTAACGTATTCAGGCGTACGGCGTCGATTCGCGCGGCGTCGGGTTCCCCGGCATCCTGTGGGGCCGCGGGCGGCGATCCGGTTACCAGGATCCCGGCCAGCACGGTCCCCGCGAAGGCGATAGTCGCGATAGCGATCCGTTTGCGTTTCATGGCTTTGGTGGCTCCTACTCAATTCGGGAACGGAAGCGACTCGGCGATACCGCGGCCTTCCCGCACTGTGATCATACGCCCGGCTTCGATGTTGTCGAGACGTTCGATTTGGCCGCCCGGCCATTCAATCTCGATCCGATCAGCCACGCGATGCGCGTCGAGACCGAACGTCAAAACCAGTTCGTTCTGCGAAAGGTATCCCGCTCCGCTACGCATGGTCTGTGTCTGGACATCCTCGCCGGCGGTAACCGTGACCCGGGCGCCCAGGCCGTTTCGGTTCGAAGTGTTGCCTTCGAGCCGGACTCGCAGGCTCTGGCGGGTCCCGCCATCGTTTCGGAACAGTACGGCGGGACCGCCGCTCGTCGTCATCAGCACATCGAGATCTCCGTCGTTGTCGATGTCCGAAAGCGCCATGCCGCGGCCCACTCTCGGAGTGTTGAAATCTTCGCCGAGCCGATTCGTGACTTCTTCAAAACCCGTTCCGGCCAGATTGCGAAACATGTGGGGCTGTTGCGCGTAGCTGACTCGTGGCTGGATTTGCTGGATGACCTCCACAACGTGCCCGTTCGCGACCACGATGTCGAGCCACCCATCCAGATCGTAATCCATGAACAGGCACGCGAACGCCAGAGTCAGAAAGCTGTTTCGTCCGATCTCGTACTGAGGCGCGACGTCTATGAACAGGCCATTGCCGCTTTCGTTGTGGTAAAGCGCGAGCATTTCGTTGGAGAAGTTGCCGATGACGATGCTGGGATAGCCCGACCGGTCGTAATCGGCCGCATCCACGCCCATGCCGGCGCGGGCGATTCCGTCCTCGCTGTAGGCGATGCCGGCGAGGAGGCCCACTTCCGCGAACGTCCCGTCTCCGTTGTTTTCGTAGAGCTTGTTCGGTTCGGTGTCGTTGACGACCAGGATGTCGGTCCAGCCATCCTGATTGTGGTCGAACGCCGCGACGCCCAGTCCCTTCGACGACGGGTCCAGAAGGCCGGCCATCGCGGTTCGATCCCGGAAGGTGCCGTTTCCGTTGTTGGTCCACAGGCGCAACGACGCGCCTTCATAGGATTCCGGAGTGCAGTACGATTTGTTGACGCCGTCGAACGCACATCGAATGTCGCCGTCGATCGACCAGTCGACGTAGTTGGCTTCAAAAAGGTCCACATCTCCGTCGTTGTCATAATCCGCCCACGCCGCACTCGTTGAAAACTCTTCGGGACCGATCATTCCAGCCTCTTCGGTTCGATCCACGAAAGTACCCGCTCCCTCATTCCGAAACAAACGGTTCTGGCCGAGGGCGGTTACAAACAGATCGTCGTCCCCGTCGTTGTCGTAGTCCGCTACGGCGGTGCCCAGTGCGTAGATCTCGATGTCGAGTCCAGCTTCCGCACTCACCTCCGTAAACGTTCCATCCCGGTCGTTTCGGTAGAGCCTCGAGGTCGAGCTGGGGCCGTCCTCTCCAGGCCAATTCGTTCCATTGGCAAAAAAGATGTCGGGAAACCGGTCGCCGTTGTAGTCGATGAAGGCCGCGCCGGCGCCGACGGTTTCGGGAAGGTACTTGTTGCCGGTCGCGCCGTTGTTGTTCGTGAAATCGATGCCGGCGAATTGTGTGACGTCTTCGAACACGATGTCCTGTGCCGTCAGCGATGGCGGAAGCAGCAGGAGTGCCGCGAGGACGATAATCGGACTGTGCGCGGTATGGGCGCGCCTGTTGCGACTCGATCCCGCGTTTCCCCACCGTCCTTCGGCCGCTTCTTTGGAGTCGGGAAAGAATTCCGTTCTCTCAAGCCCGATCATGGGGTACCCGCCTGTTGTGGGGGATCGATCGACCGGTGTTCGTGGAGGGGTTGCCTTTCGTTGTTGTCTTCAGGGTGTTCGCGGCGGTATGGGCCGGTGATGGCTTGCGCCGACTCGTCGGCCTTGAATCTCAAATAGAACGCCTGATGTTCCAATGCGCGTTCCCGTTCATTGAGACCGTTGTAGGAGAGCATCAGGTTGTAGTGGGCCATCAGGTCTTCGGGATCGATCTCAAGAACCCGTTCAAGCGCTTCGATCGCGGCGTCGTATCGGCGCTCCAGAAAGTGGATGCGGCCGATGTCGTTCAGCACGACCCGATCCCTCGGGTACTCCGCGGTCACACGTTCCAGACGTTCAAGCGCACCCGCATAGTCTCCTTCCTCCCGCAGGATACGAGAGTAGAAGAAATTGGTTCGCGCCAGTTCGGGGTCCAACGCCAGAGCCCGTTCCAACACCTCGCGTGCACCGTCCAGGTTTCCCTCGACGATTCGGGCCCGTCCGATGTTGACCCAACCGTCGACATTGTCCGGGTCGGCTTCCGTCGCCCGCGTGAACGCAGATTCCGCTCCACGGATATCGCCCTGTAACAGGAGTCCGATCCCGTAGTCGTTCCATCGTTCCCAGTCCCGTGCCTCGGTTGCGGTAACGACGTCGGGCACGGCGGCGTCCGCGTTCACGACTCGGAGCGTCACCGCGTCTTCGGCGAGCCTGACGGCGGGAAGATCCGGAATCTCCTTCAGCGCGCCCGAAACGCCACTCGTATCCGCATCGAAACTCCAGCTCCCGTCGTCGTAATCCGCCGTCCGGTCCGCGTCTTCGCCCTGCCAGACTCCGGCGTACGAAAACTGTGTGTTGAACCATGAGAACTTCCGGTAATTCAGCCTGGCCTCGATCCGGATCTCGTCGCCGGCGTCTTCAGGAACCTCCAACCGGTAATGAACGGTGTCCGCCGCGCCAGGCGGAATCAACCGCGTGTAGACCACGGCGCGGGCAGCCCACGCGTTGCGTTTGTCGATGGCGTTTCCGTGCTGGTCAACGAGAAGCGACCGATAGAAGTGGGCGCCGGCATCGACCGGGCCGCGTCCGTCGTCCTCGGCCATGCCGCTCCACATCAACGTTCGGCCGGTGTTGTCGGTGGCGATCAATTCAACCCAGACGTCGAAGGCATCGACGGTGCCCGCGGGGAAGAAGTGCCCGACCCGGCGGGTCCTGACGACAACGTCGATTCGTGCCGAATCGCCTCTTCGGAGAGTCGGAGCGACGCGATCGATCGGGGCCGATACCGGCGCCGTGTCCAACAGAAAGACCGGGCCGGCCACATCGGCTTCCTCGCCGACTGCGAATGTCGTTGAAAGTTCCCCGGTCAGGAGCCCTTCGACCCCTTCTTCGACTGGATCCTGGGCCGACACGGCAAAGATGTCGATGCTGACGATGTCGTTCTGAAGAAAGTCGATCGTGGCGTCAAGTTGGTCCTGGTCCCGGTTGGCTACGGCCAAGGCCGTGTTGGCCGCGGGGAAGCGATGACTGTGAACGAATCCGTCGCGGTTCCCGAAATCGTCGGATGGCAGCAGCGGCATGTGGCAGTCCGTGCATGTCTGCGGGGTGGCCGGGTAATAAAACGAACGCGCGCCCTGCCCCGACACGCCGCTGGCCTGCCAGTTGTCGTAATCGTTGAAGCCCCGGATCCATCGGTAGTTGTTGACCGGTTCGTCCAGATGCACTTTGTGGCAACTGGAGCAGAATTCGGCGGTCTGGTCCCTGAGCGCCGGTTTCAGGAAATTGCGCCGATGGGCTTCGGGATTGACGTGCACGATGAAGTCGTGGAACGCCTCGACGATCGGGTTCTCGCTGGTGGACAACTGGTAGAGCGGCGGGTATTCGATCGTGTAGCCGCCCTGGCCCATGCTGCTGTCGACAGCGATCGAGTGGCACATGACACAGCCCAATCCAACCTGCGATTCGGGTTCGTCGATCAGTTCGCGAACCGGCGTATCCATCATGCCCGTAAACAGGAGGGCGGGGTCGTGGCAGCCGCCGCACCACTTGGACGGCTCGGTCCCAACGACATCCTGCATGTATTCGATGCTCTTGCGGTACCACTGATTGTTGAACGACGAAAAATGATGCGCCGAAGAGAACCACTGTTCATAGGCGTCCTCGTGGCATCGCTGGCATTTTTCGGATTCCGTGAAGAAGTCGACCGGGACGAATCCCTCGGTATTTGTCCGGGACGAACTGGGAAAGAACGGCCCTCCGGGTCCATCGCCTTCGCCCAGCATACTTGCGGGCGGGAGTTCGGGATTCGCGATTCGGAATCCTTCCCAGCCTTCCCGTAGCGCCGACGCGCCGGCGGACCCAAAACCGGCCACCAGGATCAACACGCCCAGCCGGGCGAGAACCGCCTTGGGACGCCGAGGGCCAGAGGCATCGGCGGCCACAATGACGAGTCCGGCCAGACTTAGACCGATATGGACCATCATCAGAGGCTGATAGGGCCGTGTCGTACCGGTGACGGTCAGCGCCGCGCCGAGCGCCGCGCCGGCAACGATCAGAAGCCATCCGGTCTTTGCGGCGATCGATGCCTGGCGAAACCGGGAGAAGAGAAATCGCGCGAGCCAGGGGATGGCGATCGCGCCCGCCCCGATGTGGAGCAGCACGCCGGCGACGAAGAACAACGACGCTCCAGGCAGGGCATAGAGGTAGGCCCCGGTCGCCAGCAGAATGATTAGAAGAATCATCGGTTGATCGGAGTCCTGTCCCGTATCCCCTGACCTTCGACCACGGTCAGGATCTGGTTGGCTTCGAGTCCTTCGATGAGGTCCACCTGGCCGCTCGGCCATGCGATACGGAGACTGTCGGCGCCGGTCGCGTCGCCGAGCCCGAAGTGAATGCGGAGGTCGCTCTGTGACAGATAGCTGGATCCGGCCTTCACATGGCGGACGAGGGCCCGATCCCCGACCGTCAACGTGAGTCTGGCGCCCACTCCGTCACGGTTGCTCTTCGTGCCCACGGTGCGAATCAACAAGGCGTTGCCGGAGTTTCCGCCGCTATTCCGGAGCAGGTCGACCGCCTGGCCGTTGTTCACGATCAAGAGGTCAAGGTCCCCGTCGTTGTCCAAGTCGCCTGTGGCCATGCCACGGCCCACCTTTTCGAGAGCGAAGCCGGCGCCCCGGCCGGGTCCGACATCTTCGAAACGTCCCGCGCCGTCGTTTTCGAGCAAGAGGTTGCGCTGCGGGTACGAGGTGCTGTCCCTGAACTCGGCGACATTGTCGATGACGTCTCCGTTGGCGACGGCAATGTCCAGATCGCCATCGTTGTCGTAATCGAAGAACACCGTACCGAATCCGACGAACGGCAGGGTCGCCTCGCCCGCGCCGCTCTCGAAGGTGGCATCCATGAACAGGCCGCCGCCGAGATTCATGTACAGGTTGTGGGTCTGACGGTCGAGATTGGTCACGAAAGCGTCGGGATAGCCGTCGCCGTCAAGGTCTCCCATGTCGGTCCCCATTCCGGCGAGAGGTTGACCGTCGCCGCCGACCGCGACGCCCAGGAACAGGGCCGTTTCTTCGAACGTCCCGTCGCCGTTGTTGTGGAACATGAAATTGGGGACCGAATCGTTGGCCACATAGATGTCGGTCCAACCGTCCAGGTCGTAATCCGCAAAAACCACGCCCAACCCCTTGCCACCGGTCATATTGATTCCGGATTCCGCGCTGACATCGGTGAACGAGCCGTCGCCGTCGTTGCGATACAGGATGTCGGAGAGTCCGTTGTAGACATTGGGATGGCAGTAGACGCGGGCACCGCCCGCGTACGCGCAGTACTTGTTGTTGTCCGCCCCGAAGTCCACATAGTTGACGACGTAGAGGTCGACATCTCCGTCATTGTCGATGTCGGCGAAGGCGCAACTGGAACTCCACATTCTGGAGCCGGCGCCGGCCTCATCCGTCACGTCGGTGAAGGCGCCGTCGTCGTTTCGGTACAGTCGATTGGCATCCACGCTCGTGACATAGAGGTCGACATCCCCGTCATTGTCGTAATCGGCGGAACAAGCTCCCATGCCGTAGCCCGAAATACCGATGCCCGCCCCCGCGGAGGCGTCCACAAACATCCCGTTGCCCTGGTTGCGATAGAGCCGATGCATCGCCTCCCGTGCCATGCTCTCATCCACGAACGAGCCTCCGTTGACCAGGAAAACGTCCAGCCAGCCGTCGCCGTCGTAGTCGAAGAAGAGCCCTCCGGCCCCCATGGTTTCTGGCATGTACTTTTCCGGGGTGGCGCCGTTCCGGTGCGTGAATGCGATCCCCACGTCAGCCGCGACGTTGTCGAACGTCGGAAATGAGTTTTGCGCCGCCATCAGCCCGGCCGGCCAACCCAAGGTCGCCGTAAACATCAGCGCCAGCCACTTCGGAAGCGGCCTCATTGCAGTCCTCCAAACAGTCCGCGACAGAAACTTGAATGATCGCGTTGCGAGCGCCATTGGACCCTGTGCGAGGCACCACGGCGAAGTCGAGTAGATCTTATCCGAGCCCCGTAACGGGGTCAACGTGGCCGCGGGGGGTGCAAGCAGCCTCTGGTGGAAGTGTGCGCGGTCGCGCCGAGGGGTCTTCGGGTCTCAGACGCGAAGAGAGGGGCGGAGCGATGGGTCCACATCGTCACGCTGGGGAAATATCTAAATCATTATTCAACAGTAGGTTATAGAGACTGGTTTTTCCGATGAATACAATATATTACACATTTCTCTAGCGGGTTCGCCGGGACCGAAGTTGCCCGTCGCGCCGAATTCTTGCTTCGCCAGTCGGGGCGGTCGGCCGCGGGGCGATCCAATCCTTCACATGCTCAACCGTGATGGCCTCCCCCGTCCGGCTCTTCAACCCGTCGGCGGCTCCTCGAAGAAACGCATCGCGCCAACTCGTCAGTGTCGCCGCCCTCACCGCGTACTTCCGGCACGTCGCTGACTCAGAATAGCCTCATTGCTGCACAGTGCCACACGCCGCAATTTTTTTCACTCTCATCAACAGGAAATGCACCACTACCCGGGATTCCGGGATTCAGCGCTCTTGCGCTGGATAAAACTATATGCGAATATATGTAACCAGCCAATGACCCGTCGTGAATTGCTCTTAACGGCCCAAGTCGCGAGCCAAGTCGGTGTTCATCGCGACACGTTGCTCCGATGGTTACGGGAGGGGCGTGTACCGGAGCCGCGTCGTGACCGAAATGGATGGCGCCGGTTCACAGACCACGAAGTTGCGCGCATTGCGGAGTTCGCGCAAGCCGGGCAGGACGGGAAGCTGATCGAACCATTACCTCCCCTAGGGCGCTTACAGTCGCTTGATTGGGACTTCGCCGCGGCGAAGACAGACTACCTGACGCACGGTTTACATCCCTACCCGGCGAAGTTCATTCCGCAGATTCCGAACGCATTGATCCAGGAACTTTCGTCGGTGGGTGACGTCGTGTGCGACATCTTTTGTGGTAGCGGTACCACGTTGGTGGAGGCACTGCTTCTAAAGCGGCACGCCGTCGGTATCGATGCGAATCCGCTCGCTTGTCTGATCAGCAGGGCGAAGACGACCCGCGTCACGGACGACGATACGGCGGCACTGCAGGAACTCGCCGTTCGCGCCGGGGCCTTAGCGGAGCAGATCGGTAGCGCCGATGGGCAGCAGGCGCTTTTTTCGCCGGCCGACTTGCTCGGGGCAGAGGTCCCGGACAGCGACGCAATCCGGTTCTGGTTCGAGCCTATGGTCGCCAAGGAACTTGCTCAGATACGGGCCTGGACAGCCGAACTTCCGACCGACCGAGCGCGTACCATCGCAGACGCAGCGTTTTCTGCGATCGTGGTCGCCGTTTCCCGTCAGGATTCGGATACGCGGTACGTCCGGCGGAAGAAAACCGTCCGACCGGGTGATGCACTCGGCCGGTTCTCGCGCTCCCTGACGAAGGCAGCGCAAGCGTCATCCCAGTTGACGGCACTCGTTGAGCCCCGGTTTCAGCGAAGCGTTCATCACGCCAACATTCTGGACGGACCGCCGGTCGAACCACTCGATCTAGTCGTCTGCTCACCGCCTTACCCGAACGCCTACAGCTATCACCTCTATCACATGACTCGCATGGTCTGGATGGGAATGGATCAGCCCACGTTTAAGACCGTGGAGATTGGAAGCCATCGGAAGTACAGCCGGAAGGGGTCCGGTGCGGCAACGATTTCAACCTTCGCGGACGAGATGTCGCTCGTCTTCGGCTGGCTGAGGAACTGTCTGCGCAGAAATGGATATGCTTGCGTCGTCGTCGGAGATTCCACGATTCGCGGTCGGCGCTTCAACAACGCGGACACGATCTCGAAGGCGGCAGCGGAACAGGGGTTCGTCGAAGAAGCGCGCATACAGCGGCGCCTGCTCGATACCAAGAAAGCATTCAACCCGTCTATTGGTAAGGTCAAGCGGGAATACATCGTGATCCTCCGTAACGGAGGAGGGCATCGAAATGACGACTAACATTCGGTGTCGAATGAAACCATACATTCAGCCGTTCGAGCGTGCGCTTGCTCTTGCTGAACTGGGTGCTGTTGCGGACATCGGCGCGGTTTCGGCGGAGAGACACGAGTCTTCGACTTGTGTGGACATTAGGACCTCAGCGACGGCGGAGACGCTGGCGGCGTCCCTGGCGTACTGGGAATCGGTGGACGACGGCATAGCACGTCACACGCAGCAAGCTTTGCGCGAAGCGACGGTTTCCGTGGCCCGAAATGGGACGCCGATCGAGGGGTTCAGGCAGGTGTTGCCGTTTTGGAATGACGTGCCGCTGGTCAACCGCCGATGCCTCCGATACGCAACACATGGACTACATGAATATCGAGGGAAGTTTTTTCCCCAGCTCGTGAAGGCGTTGATCAACATCGGTCGAGTTCCTGTGGACGGCGTCGTCGCGGATCCGATGTGCGGAAGCGGAACGACGCTGGTCGAGGCGGTTCTCGCCGGCCGCACAGCGGTCGGTCTGGACATGAACCCGTTGTCAGTCAGGCTGTCACGCGCGAAGTGCATGCTTCTGCACGCCGATCCGGAACGCCTTCGAAGAGCCGTCCGGTCTGTCGAATTGCGTCTCGCGGATCGGCCTGCGTGTGCTGGAGAACTGCGCTATTTCGGTGAGATCCCCGTCGCTGACCAGGAGTATCTGCGGCGCTGGTTTTCCGATGGTGCACTCAGAGACCTTGACGCGATCGTTGCAGCGATTCGTCCGGTGCGCGACGCCGCCGCCCGCGAGATGCTGTTCATTGCCTTGAGCAACGTCCTGCGCCGCATTTCCTGGCAGAAGACAGACGATCTCCGTGTTCGGAAGGACATCGAAAGTACTTCCATGGATGCCGTGACTACGTTCGTGGGCGAGGCGCGGAAATCAGTGCGATCGATTGCAGCCTTCCTATACCAAAACGGACAGACGCGCACCGGCAACGTGGATATTGTGCAAGGGGATGCTCGGCAATTGAATCGCTGGTGGCGGAACTGGAGAGGCAGAGTCGATGCGGTAGTCACCTCTCCGCCGTACGCAACGGCGCTGCCGTACCTGGATACAGACCGTTTGAATCTGTGCTACCTAGGAATGTTGACGCGCACGAAACACCGTGAGACGGACCTCGGGATGATCGGCAATCGCGAAATCACGGACCGCAGGCGACGGGAGTACTGGGAGTACTTCGAGCGGAACTCCGCGCTGCTGCCGGCGTCCGTTAGTAATCTGGCGAGGCGCGTCAGCACGTTGAACGCAAACGGCACTGTGGGGTTTCGCCGCCGAAACATGGCGGCGCTCCTGGCGAAGTACTTCTTCGACATGCGCACTGTTTTCGATGAGCTGTTACCGGTAGTAAAACCCGGGGCTCCCGTGTACGTCGTCGTAGGCGTGAATCACACCATTGCGGGCAACGAACGTGTGGAGATCAAGACGGCGGAACTCCTATGCGATATCGCCGAGTCCCTCGGGTACGGCCGGGAGAGTGAACTCCCGATGGCCATGCTCCGCTCCCGCGATATCTTCAAGCGGAACGCCGGTGCTTCCGAGACGCTCCTAGCGTTGACCGCCCCGTATCATTCGTAGCCCCACCTCTTCTGGGACCTCCCCCAGACCGCGTTGGCGCATCGTGCGAAAGCTCCCTCGTAGCCCTGGCCGCCTTTTGGAATCACGGTGACGGAATAAACGTGTTCCTGCGCATCGTCCGTCCTCTCGATCCGCAGAATATCACCGACGGTGCCGGCGCTGCGCAACCTTTCATGGCGGAGTCGAAATTCGTGCCGATGCGGGAAGTACGTCATTCCGACTTTTACGACCGTAGCGCCGATGGCCATCCGAACGCCCGTACGGTCCATTTTACCGGGCACACTCGGGTCCTCGGTGAATGCGTCGGGCCATTGCCAGAATTCCGGGGCCGCGTTGCGCGCCGCCAGAGGGATAAAGATCTCCGGGGATCGCGGGGCCGTGCCGGGGGTGGTCTGACCGGTGCCGGCGTCGGTCTGTTGAAGGATCATGTAGAACGCGTCGTGAGTCTCGTCCACGCCTCGCGGCGTCGGGCCGTCGCGGCGGACCACCGGAATGGGAGGCGGCGGGGGAACTGCCAGGTGCCGAAACAATTGGTCTCCCGGCGTGGGCACCTCATACTCCTGAATCGCAGTCGCCGGTCTTCGTGTGGGGCGACGCATTTGCGCTTCCGGAACGGCGTAGCCGGCAGCGCGCAGACGTTCGAGTGTTTCGTAGGACAGTGCGACGGCCGTTCCCGGAATGTGATCGGTATACGCCTCAATAACAGCTTCAACGCTCGCCAGGAGCACGCGATCATTAGGGTCGGCCAAATTCAAGGCGAGCGCGACTGACGCCTCGTAGTTGTCGAAGAGGCCGCCCTGCGTAAGGTTACCTGACCCGATGAAAACCTCAGCGTTCCTGTCGTTACTGAAGACGTACATCTTTGGATGGAAAGTCGGGCCGTTCTCGTTGTGAAAGACCCAGACTTCGCCGCGACCATCAAGGCATTCGAGCAGAGACTCCAATCCTTCGACGGACGTTCCGCCCATGCTGACACCAACCGCCATGGTGATGTGCCCGCGTTGGGCGAACGCCTGCAAGCTGTCAGCGATGTGGATGATGCCGGAGCGTTTCACGAACGCGACGGCGGATCGGAATATCGTCCATTGAGGATCTTGCAGTCGACGGATCAGTAGGTCTCCGAGGCGGTCTCCGTGCGGCTGCGAGAGCAGGCGAGGCATAGGCTTCCAATTGTGCGTGACGGTGCCACCGGAGCACCGCATGACCGCGCCAGATCGGAGTGAGGCGACGAAGCCGCCGCTCACCCGTCGCATGGACAATAACGCGTCGTGGAGCTGTAACCAACCCGAACGCCCCCTCGAGCCCCTCTCGCTTCAATAAGGGGTGACGCTGCCCACTGGACGCTAGGCCGTCCATCCGCATGTGCACTGCGGACGATGTCTCTGAAATTGTACGCTACCATCGCAGAAACGAAGAGCATCCTACCATGAAGCTCGGTATGAAAGATGACGAGTTCCATCCGGAGGAGTTCTGGCAGCAGAAGGTAAGATCCTCAACCGTCGCGATCTGACACGACGACGAAGTGGACGTGAACGAAGAACACCGAAAAAAGGCAGAAATCCGGAGACGATTCGCTAGCTCCGAAGGATTCCTATTGTCAAGGAAGCCGCCGTGGAGATGGATCGACTAGACGACCTGGGTTCAGGTTCGTCTGCCCAACGAGATGAGGAAGCGGCCTCGGTTTCCGCGGAGAAGGGGTGGGCGTATCGTCCCAAGATTTCAGTGGTGTGATTGCCATGAATTTCCAGAAACGGCTTACTTCGATGGGAGTTCTCCGGTTGATGTCAATGGCAATCGCAGACTGACTGCACACTTTTATGACGGTCCCGAGAGCGCACGAAGGGGACCTCAGGATCGCAGTTCGGCGTTTTGTGGAGGACGCAGGCAGCGGAGCGACCGGAGGCCGACACACAACGCATCGCTCGGCTGCGATGGTTCGACCTCACCGCGGCACAGACTCGGGACGTTGCCCCGATCCGGAACGTACCACGTCTTGGTGTTCTCACATCCGGTAGCTGTTGCCTCGGATGTTGACGACGTGGATACAGACTTGATCGGTTCCGACAACCTGTGGCGAGAGAACACGCTGCTGCGCGACCGCATGTTCGGACTCAGAGCTGCGAGCTTGCGCATCAGCGCGAGCCTCGAACTCGAGACCCTCTTGCGCCAAGTCGTCGCGGGCCTCGGCGAAACCAGAGACGAAGACGACTTAGTCGCTGACAACTATTCGGGCTGACGTTTCGTGCTGGCAACGCGCGGCCGACGCGCCGACGTCAAGGGCGTGGACCAACACGATGGGTCGCATTCGCCGCGACGGCGGGCACTGGCCCATCGTATCGGCTCGGGACGGCCAACCCGGCCCGACCTAGCCCGACACCGGCGGCAGTTTCCGCAGCGTGGCCTCTGGTCTGGTATGCTCCGCAAGCTGGCATGTTTGTCGGCCTGCGGCCAAACGCCTCCGGCCCCAGTTCAAGTCCAGTGCGCGGTTTGGAGCACCTTGCCGTTCTTCCAGCCCGCGACCGCGGAACCTCGTTGCATCGCGCCGACGTTGCGGGGGCGTCGCGGTTGTGACCGCGTTGCTCGACTACGGCGCAGAACTAGAGGCGCGGACCCGATCCGCAACATCTCTCGGGACTTGCCTTTCGATGGCGGCCTAGAAAACAGGAGATTGGACTATACCCATGCCTTCCGCCAGATCACTCAGGACCGAACCCATCAAGGGACACCCGCGCGGGAAATCGTGACGCATTCCACAAAATCCGACCTGGGCGAGATCGCAAAACCGGCTTCCGCGGTCGACCGGCGTCCCGCGTCAGAGTCGCCCGGGTCCATATGTGTTTCCTGCGGTGTCGACTCGACTGCGCGCATGGCAGGTGACACTTAACTCCAACGGCTCACATGCACACATGACTACAACCAACATCTACGAACCTACTTACGGCCAAAGCCACGCGCTGATAATTGGAATCGATGACTACGAGTATGCTCCTCGGCTCGGGCATGCGCGGAACGATGCTCAGGCACTCGCGCGAGTGCTTCAGCAGAGATTTGAGTTCACCAAGGAAAACGTAACGATACTGACCGATGCTGACGCTACCAGGAGGGAGATCCTCGGCGTGTTCATGAAGTACGCGCAGGGCGGCAATGTCGGGAAGGAGGACCGGATCGTCGTGTTTTTCGCGGGCCACGGACACACTGTTCCGGGTCGTCGCGGTGAGACGGGGTTTTTACTGCCCGTTGATGGTGACCCGTCAGATTTGTCGACGCTTATCCGTTGGGACGATCTGACCCGAAACGCCGACCTGATCTCGGCTAAGCACATGTTCTTCGTCATGGACGCCTGCTACGGCGGCTTGGCGCTTACGAGAAACCCAGTGTCGACAGGGAGCATGCGGTTCTTGAGAGACATGCTTCGACGTTTTTCGCGCCAAGTACTCACCGCCGGAAAGGCCGACGAAGCGGTAGCCGATGCGAATGGCCCCCGGTCGGGTCACTCACTGTTTACTGGCCACTTGCTCGATGCGCTCGAAGGGGGTGCCAAGACCGAAGAGGCGATTACCGCAAGCGGTGTGATGGCGTACGTGTATCAGAAGGTCGCAAGGGACCAGTATTCCCAACAGACACCGCACTATGGTTTCCTCGATGGTGACGGAGACTTCGTCTTCGCCGCCGACACCTTGAAAGACGCCGAAGATGGAGAGAAGGTAACGGACGTTCCGATCAAGGTGATCGGGTCGAGCTCTGTCCAATTGCCGGCGCGGGAAGCGTTTGCAGAAACTCTAAAGCAGCTTCTTGCTGCGCCGAGCGAACAGATCCGACTCGATGATTTCGCCTCGACACACATTCGTGCGGCGATCGAAGCGACGAGCTTGGAACGCTTCCCCGTCCAGGGTGTCGAGGTCACGAATGAAGCGTTCGCGTCACGCATAGCTGCCTACGAAGAGACAATCGCTAATCTGGCGACAATGGCGGTACTTATGGGACGTTGGTGCACCGCCGACCAACTTCCAATCCTTGCCAAGACGCTTCGTCGGTTGGCCGAGGGTGATAAGGGATCCAGCGGGAAGGTCTTGTGGCTAAAGTTGGGTTGGTATCCAACCCTGTATCTCATGTACTCTGCGGGCGTTGCCGCCCTGTCTGCTGACAAATACACGACTCTCGCCAAGATCTTGACCACTCCTGTGCACGCAGAGCCGCATGACGGCAGCGACTTGCAGCCGCTTCTTATACCCGTCATCGGACAACTGACCGAGATCGTGGATTTTTTCAAACGGCTGCCCGGACATGAACGCCACCACGTGCCCCGCAGTGAACACCTGCGCACGCAACAGCAGGCACTACTCGAAGATCTCCTCTTCCTCGGCCGCGCGTACGACGAACACTTTGACCGATTCGAAATCCTCTTGGCGTTGACCTACGCCCATGTGAGGGATGACGACTGGGGGCCTCCCGGCCGATTTGCATGGAAGCACAGCGGCAGGCATGGCGGGAGCCCGTACGTTGAGCTAATGGATGAGGCAACGAGCATGGGTAGCAACTGGCCGCTCACTAAGGCGGGTTTATTCGGAGGCTCGACGGAACGATTTGTGGAAGTTGCTGAACGATACAAGCGGCGGTTGGATAAACTTCACTGGTGGTGACACAACTATCGGAGATAGGTCACCGTTGGCTGCTTGTGCGACTCTTCCCCGCGGGATAGGAGACCAAGGGGAGGGGCGATTGTGAAAATACGGCCGACGGGCGGTATGGTCAGGCCATTCTCATAATCTCCGGGTCGCTTTGCGCGCGTTCGATCAACCGCAGCGGCTATTGCGTCCACGGCCCTCACTCCATTTGGGGTATCTTTGTGCCTCCGCTTACGGCCAGTGACGGCCGCGAGAGGCGGCGAGGTCGGCGTTCCCGGTCCGGCTACCGATCCGCGCCGAGGCTGGAGTCCCCACCGTCTGGACATCGGGGGCTGGGGCTCCATCTACCTCGGCGATACCTCCGTCCTGCTCTCTGAGTTCGCTAGTGCGACGATCATCGTGCAGGTCGCGTTCCGGCCAGTCCGGGATCACCACCGTAACGGCGGTCCGGGACCGTTCCAGCCGCTGCACCCAACGCCGGGCGCCGGAGGGATCCACGCGCAGGTTCAAGCCATGTCCGTCGCCATAGAGACCGGGCCCAGCGGTCCGGACGAAGTGGGCCGTGAGCCGGTTGGTCTGGTGTTTTCCCTGAGGTTTGGTGCAAATAGCGTTCTCATTCTCCAGGACACCCTATGGGGGTGGGAAATGCCGATTTAGAACAACATTGATATATTCATTTTGTTTCTGAAACAAGCGGGATTTGGATAGCATTTCATGGACCGCTGGAAGTCATACAACCGTAAGTATATGAATCTATTGAATAGATTTCTTTGGAAGATCGAGGTGCTTGTCGGAACACGCACACTGCTTGCCACATCGTGACCGACGAATAACAAAGTCTGTGACCCGACCCCCCCTGCGCCCTACGGGTTACGGCGGCATCGGGCCATCCGCCACGTTGCCCCTCCTCGATCGATGGTGTCATCGACTTGATCGATGCGGGACATCGACTTCGTCGCGGCACCTAGCTTATGTCCCAATCGCGTTCGCAACCCGATCCCGGTGGAGTCCAGATACCCACTGCTATGGTGCCACGGGGGTGATTCCGGCGCCTTCGCGGATGGCGATGAAACGATCGCCTTCGACATCGGTCCATTCTTCCGTGTTTCCGTTGGGCCAGCGGATCCGGAGACGGTCGACAACCGTGGCGGTTCCCAGACCCAGATGGACACGCATGCCGCTGTGGGAGAGGAAGCTGCCGCCGCTCCGGACTTCGGCCACGCGGGTAACGCCCTCTACTTCGGCCTCGATCCGGGCTCCAATGGCGTCCCGGTTGCCGCGTGTGCCCTCGAGGCGCATCGTCAACCAGTGATTTCCACTACCCCCTTCGTTCCGGTAAAGGCTGGGGCGGTCGTTGATGTTGATCGCGACCGCGTCCCGGTCTCCGTCATTATCGATGTCGGCAAATGCCAAGCCGCGGGCCGACCGTCCTTCGGTCAGGACGCCTCCAATTTCAAGGGCGACTTCGGCGAACCTTCCCTCGCCGAGATTGCGGTAAACCTCTTTCCGTTGCGCGTAGTCCTGCCCCACGTTCAGATGGGCAATCTCCGGATAGACGTGTCCGTTCGCGACGAAGATGTCCTGGAGGCCGTCGTTATCCAGATCGACGAATGCCGTGCCCCACCCGAGGAATCGGGGAGACGTTTCCGCCATTTGCGCTCTTGCCGTGGCCTCGATGAAAAACATCCCGCCCCGGTTCTCGTACAGCGTATTGGTGTCGCGGGCGAAGTTCGTGACGAACAGATCGATGTCTCCGTCCTGATCGTAATCTCCCGAATCGAGCCCCATGCCCGATTGCGGTTGGCCCGTTTCATCGAGCGCCGTCCCCGAGAGCAGGCCGATCTCTTCGAACGTTCCGTCCCGCTGGTTGTGGAACAGAAGGTTGGGAACCGCGTCGTTGGCGACATAGATGTCGAGCCAGCCATCGTTGTCGAGATCGCTGAAGACCACGCCGAAGCCATAGTAGCCGGGATCCTCGATTCCGGCTTCCGACGTGACGTCCGCGAAACGGCCGTCGCCGGCGTTGCGAAACAACACGTCCGGTTCGCCCCGAAGTCCCAGTGGGCCGCAGAATATCGCCGCACCGAGATAGCGGCAGTTTTCGTCTTCGCCCCGCCGGGGGACGATCGTGTCGTCGAAGTCCACGTAGTTGGCGACGTACAGGTCCAGGTTTCCATCGCGGTCGTAGTCCCCGAACGCGCAGTTCGTTCCCCAGCGGCCATCGGCGACCCCGGCGTCGGCGGACACATCCGAAAACGTTCCGTCCCCCCGGTTCCGATAGAGAACGTTCGGTCCGTACGCGGTGAGGTAGAAATCGCGATAGCCGTCGTTATCGTAGTCGGCCACGCAAATTCCCATCCCCCATCCGTCGGCCCGAATTCCGGCTTCCTCGGTCACGTCGGTGAACGATGGGCCGTCGTTTCGGTATAGCGCGGCCATCGGGTCGCCCCCCGCCGGATACTTGTCGAGCGTTGAACCGTTCACGACGATCAGATCCATATCCCCGTCGTTGTCGTAATCCAGAAACCCCGCGCCGTTTCCGATGGACTCGACAATGAAGTCTTTCGAAGCGCCGCCAGAGACATTCAGAAGCGTCACTCCCGCCCTCGGACCGATATCCGTGAAGGACGGAAATTGCCGCGCCGCAAGCGCGGCTGGGACGAGCACGCCGGCAATCAGAAGACCCATCGATGTCCGGAGGGCAGACGTCATGGCGTTACTCCGGCGCTTCCCGGCGATCCATGCCACTATTTGTCAGGCGGTCGATGGCACGCGGCGTTGGGCGGGGAGGCATTTCGTCCGCACGTTAGCGGGCCGCGGCGGCTTCGGCCCAACGCCCCAAAATCCGGTACAGGTCCCCGAGTTGCCGAAACCCGTCGGGGTTGTCTTCGTCGAGCACCAGCGAACGTTCCGTCGCGTCGAGCGCCTCCTCGATTTGTCCGGTCTCAAGGTAGGCCCCGCCCAGGTCGAGGTAAGCCGTGGCGGTCAACGGGTTCAGCTCGAGTGCGGCATTCAGGACTTCGACTGCGGCTACCGGTTCATCGAGCGCATTCAGAACGATGCCCAGTGCATGGAGCGCGCGGCTGAAGGTGGGTGCCTGCAGGCGGACTTCCTCGAGCAGGATTCGCGCTTCTTCCCACCGTCCATCGTCGATGCTCTCGATTGCCCGGTCGAAAAGCAGATCCGTCTGTTGGACGGCCTCTTCAAGACGTCTGTATGTTTCGATCTGGAGCCGCCCTTCTGTGACGTTCCCAGAGGACAGCAACGCCTGGGCCAAGGCGTACCTCGATTCCAGATTCGACGGGTCCAGGTCGAGCGCCGCGGCGAGCGTCGCAACCGCCTGAGGGAAGTCTCCGGTCCTCATATAGGCCCGGCCCAGTGCGGCGTGAGCCTCCCGAAGCATGGGCCGCAGTTCGATGGCGCGGCTCAGGCGCCGGATCGCTTCGCCGGGATTGTTCCGGCCCAGATGGCGGTTGGCGAGGGCGAGCAGGCTTGCCGAGTCCGAGGGCCGAAGCCGAACCGCGGTCTCGAATGCCGCCATCGCCGCGTCGGGGTCGAACAATTCGACCTGAACGTCTCCGATTTCGCGCCAGGTATCGGCTTCATCCGCACCCATCCCGAGTTCCAGCGCGTGTCGAAAGGATTGCAGTGCGTCCGGCCATTTGAGTTGCCGATGTTGGATGATGCCCGTCTGATGGCGGTAAACGGCCTCATCGGGGTCGGATAGGATAGCCTGCCGGAGATGCCCTTGAGCCGTCTCGTATTGCCCCATCTCCGTGTAAATCGTGGCGAGATAGAAGTGAGCCGGGCCAAATGCCGGTGTCCGAATCAGGATTTCACGAAGGTTCGCGATTGCTTCGAACACCTGTCCGCGGTTCAGATTCCCAATGACGCCCGTCAGCGCGTCGTTCGGGCCGGGGGGCGGCGTCTGCGCATACGCGCCGGTGCATGCCAGGGACATCGCCGCGAGCATGATCGCAAAAACGATTCGGAGTCCGGTCACGGTTCCAGAATTTCCTCAATACCTGCGCTTTCGCGGATGGTGACGAACCGGTCGGCGGCGATATCGCTCAATTCCTGAATGTTGCCGTTCGGCCACTCGATCCTGACCTTCTCCACTCGTGGCTCACCACCCAGTCCGAAGTGTACGCGGAGGTCGTGATGCGACAAATAACTTCCGCCGCTCCGGACGATTCTGGTCTGGGTCCGCCCTCCCGATTCGATTCGGACGCGTGCGCCGATCGCGTCGCGATTGCTTTCGACTCCCTCCAGTCGAAACGTAATCCAATGATTCGCGTTCGCTGCGTCGTTCCGATACAGGCTGGGACGGTCGTTGATGTTGATCGCGACCGAATCGAGGTCTCCGTCGTTGTCGTAATCGGCCAATGCCAGGCCGCGTGCGGACTTCCCGACTTCAAGATCGCCGCCGTCTTCCGGAACGATTTCCCCAAAGGTGCCGTCTCCCCGGTTGCGATAGATCTGCTTCGGCTGGAGGAAACGCGTCCCAACGTCGAGATCGTCGATTTCCGGGTAGACATGTCCGTTGGCGACCAGCAGATCCAGAAACGTGTCGTTGTCGAGATCCGCAAAAGCGGTTCCCCAGCCCAGGTAGGGCAGGGAAGTCTCTCCCAGACCGGCCGGCAGCGTGGTATCGACAAACAGCATGCCGCCAAGGTTCTGGTAGAGCGTGTTCGTGTCATGCGAGAAATTGGTAACGAAGATATCCGGAAAGCCGTTCGCATCGTAGTCGCCGACAGCGACTCCCATCCCGGCCTGAGCGCCCCCCTGTTCGTTGAACGCGGTACCCGAGACCAGACCGATTTCTTCGAAAGTGCCGTCGCCGTTGTTCCGGAACAGCAAGTTCGGTACAGAGTCGTTGGCAACGTAGATGTCCGGCCACCCGTCGACGTCGAAATCCGCAAACGCCACCCCGAAACCGTAGTAGTCCGGATCCTCGATGCCCGCTTCCCGGGTAACATCGGTAAACGTGCCGTCACCGTTGTTGCGGTAGAGCGTATCGGGCTCGCCCTGCAGTCCCCGGGGGCCGCACATCACCTCGATTCCCATGAAATTGCAGAGATCGCTTTCGCCTCGGCGGGGAATGGTTTCCTCGCTGAACGCGATATAGTTGGCCACGTACAGGTCGACATCGCCGTCGCGGTCGTAGTCGGCGAATGCGCAATTAGTGCTCCAGCGATCGTCGTCGGCGCCGCCCTCCCCGGTGACATCGGTAAAGGTGCCGTCTCCGTTGTTGTGGAAGAGAGCGTTTGGCCCGAACGCGGTGAGATAGACGTCGCGGTTGCCGTCGTTGTCGTAGTCGGCGATGCAGACTCCGACTCCCCATCCGTTGCGCGCGAGTCCGGCGCTCGCGGTGACGTCGACGAACTGTCTGCCGTCGTTCCGGTAGAGGACCAGAATGGGGTCGCCGCCGTTCCCGTGGTTTTCCATCGTGGACCCGTTGGCGATCAAAAGGTCGACATCGCCATCGTTGTCGTAGTCGAAGAAGCCGGCGCCATTGCCGTTGACCTCGATGATGTAGTCCTTGTCCTCGTCCCCGTTGATGTTCAGTACGGTGACGCCGGAGTCCGAGGCCACATCGACGAACGCAGGCCATCCGCCGGTTGCCTGGCCGGGTGCGGCCGATCCCTCCCGGGGTGGCGCAACGGTATTTGGACCAACCAGATACAGCAGGAACGCGAACAACGACAGGCGGATCGGAGTTTGCGGTCGGGAACGCATCTGGGATTGAATCATCGTAGCATTTTCGAACAGTAAAGCTCCCTTTGCGAATATGGATGAAAAATCAGCCGCCTTTCTCACGGGTTTTCGTCGCGAAGAGTCGGAGACGCCGTCAGAGCTGGGGCGTATATCCTTGCGCCCGTGGCGCCCGCTGGCGCTTGATCCGGCGCGAGGAACGCGCCGCTACGCGCCCGGCGCGAGGAACGCGCCGTAGAATGCGGCCTTGGCGGATGGATCCGGCGCTGTAGCAGGCAACTCGTGAGAAAGGCGGGGTCGGGCAATCGCAGCCCGCTGACCTGTCGGGATGCTGTGGTAGGCTGGCGCTCTGTCAAAGTCGGTGCACCGTTCAGGCGATGAAGATCCTTTATTTAACGCTGGAATCCCCGTTCGATCCGGCTCTGGTGGTTCGGGGAAACGCGGTTCGCGCGCGCGGCCTGATTGCCGGGTTGGAACATCGCGGGTTCGAAGTCGCCCATGTCTGGCGAGCCCCGTATGACGGCTCAACGGTGGATCGGAACCCGTCGATGTACGATGGGCCGAATCAACTGGCGGACCTGATCGGGAAGATATCTCCGGATATCGTCATTGCCGGATACTGGAACCTGGTGTTCGACCTGCCGGATTCGGTGACGGCGCCGGTCATTGTCGATTTCATCGCGCCGCGTCCGCTCGAAGCGCTGTTCGAGGACCCGGACCGCCGCGATACCGAAATGCGACGGTTGTTGAGGGCCCTGGAGCGCGCCCAGGGTTTTGTCGTCGCCGGCGACCGCACGGAACACCTGTTGATTCCGTATCTGCTGATGGCCGGACACGACCTGCGTCAACGCCTGCCTGTGGCCCGTGTTCCCATTGCCGCGGTTTCGCCGTATCCGGACCCGGCCGCCGCTCCCGTTTCGCGTATGACCTTTGTCGGAGGGGGCGTGGAGTGGCCCTGGCGCCATCACCGGCCGTGGTTCGACGCCGTTGCGGATGAGGTTCGCCGTCAGGCGCCGTCGATGCGGTTTGTGGAGTTCGGCGGCAACTATCCGCGTATCGTCGAACGCCCCGCTGGCCGTCCCGAAACCGCGGGTGAAGAATCGATCGGCCGTCTGGACCTGACCTCCCATGCCGATTATTCCGGGTTCCTGACCCGTGAGGCGCAGATTGGCCTTGAACTGGCGGAAAGAAACATCGAGCGCTACTTCAGTCAATCGTTTCGTGTCGTCGATTACCTGAGTCACGGGTTGCCGGTGATCTGCAACCGATACTTGTCGATCGCGGAAGACATTGAAGGTTTCGACGCCGGCTGGACCGTTACCGATATCGACGAACTTCGACGAACGATTCGGGGTATCGCCTCCCGGCCCGGCGTTTGGGCCGGAAAGAGCGCGAATGCCCTCAGGTTGGTCCATGAGAAGCTGAACGTCCATTCGGCAATCGCGCCCCTCGCACAGTTGATCGACAACCTGGTCGAAGTGCCCGTTACGGAACTGGCGGGGGGCGGCGCGTTCATCTCGCTTTCCCGGCAGGACCGGGTCGAGTTCGAACGACTGCGCCAGGAGGTGGAGGGATGGGACGAAACGCGTCAGGACTACGAGCGAACGATCGAAGACCTGCGCGGGCAGGTAGCCCAACTCTACGTCCGGAATCATCGACTGTCATTGGATGCGCCCAGTGGCCGGCGCCCGTCCTTGAAGGCCTTGTTGCGGCAGACGGTGCGGGAGGCCGTCAGAAAGCTCCCGAAGCCGGGCGCCGATCGTTCGCCGGGTAACGTCGTCATGGTCACCCGTTCGGATCTCTATCCAACCGATCACGGCGCGGCCGTCAGGATCGTCGAAACAGCCCGCGGCTTGTCCCTCAACGGTCACGAAGTGGGTATCGTCAGCGATCGGCGGGATGTCTGGTGGCACTACCGGAACGGAGAACTTCATGATCGGCGTTTTCCACGTTGGCTCGGGCTGATGGGTCTTCCGCCGGGTATCGGATCGCTCTTTCGCACAAACGGGAATTTCCCCCGATCGAACGCCTTTCTCTATCTGCCGCTCAGGGACCTCGGTTTCACTTGGAGGGCCCTGTACGTGGCGCGGTTTCTGAATGCCAATGTTTACCAGGCCGAGTTTCCCGCCTTCGTTCAACCGTGCCTGCGTCTCCGCAGCGTGCGCGGCGGTCGCGTGGTCGCGGTGGAACACAACGTGGAATACGAGCGGCTGCGCGATCAGGATCCGGACCTGACCGACGACCAGTACCTGTTCCTCAAGGATGTCGAAGTCGGTCTGTGCAATCTGGCGGATGCCGTCGTATGTGTTTCGGACGACGACCGCCGCCGGTTGTCGAGTGACGGCGTCAACGAGCGACTGCTCCGCATCATTCCCCATGGTGTCGATCTGGAGGGATTCAGGCGCGACACCCCTTGGGACATCCGAGGGGAACTCGATCTTGGAGAGACCGGACGAATCCTGGCCTATCACGGCACATTCGAATACCCCCCGAATCTCGAAGCGGTGAAGGTTTGCGCCCGTGAAGTGCTGCCCCGCCTGGTGGACCGCGGCTTGGATGTCCATCTGGTTGCCATCGGAAAACACGCGCCACCCGAGCCGATTCATCCGCGAGTGCATTTCGTCGGCAGCGTGGGGCGGGTTGCCCAATGGTTGAAGGGCGCCGAAGTCGCGGTGGTCCCCCTGATGAGCGGCGGCGGCACACGAATGAAGATCATCGACTACTTCGCTTCGGGCGTTCCCGTTGTCAGCACGTCGAAAGGTATCGAGGGCATTCCGGTGGAGTCCGGGCGCGAAGCGTTCGTCGAAGACGATTGGGATGCCTTCTGCGATCGTATCGAGGAATTGCTCACCGATGAGGCGCGCCGGGTGCGGATGGTCTTGGCGGCCGAAGAGTTTGTCCGTCCGCTGGATTGGACCGGGCTTGCCAAACGCTACGTGTCATTGTTCCAGGAATTGTGAATCCCGCGGCGAACTGCGGGCCCGAATCGGCCGCTGGTCGTGTTGCCAGGCTTGGACTGGCCGGTTTTTCCCGGGTCGGACCTGAATTGAGTTCGTAGCCGGGCCTTCCCGGATGTGCCGGTTCTGAGTTATAAGGAACTTGAACTTCATTTTTCGCGTTGGAGTTCCACCAGAGGGAAGGGGAGTCGCCCTATTTCGATGGAAATACGGCCAAACCCTGGAAACGCGGTCTAAACCATAAGCCAATGCAGCAGGTAGACGACGATTCGGAACTGACGGGGCTCTTGCTCGCGTGGAACGGCGGCGACTCCGATGCTTTGGACCGGCTGACGCCATTGGTCTACCGCGAACTTCATCGCGTTGCGAGGCGGCAAATGGCCGGCGAGCGGCAGGGTCACACGCTGGGTCCCACCGCTCTGGTCAATGAGGTATACGTGCGGCTCATCGACAGGGGGCAGGTCCAGTGGCGCGATCGTGCGCACTTCAGGGGGATTTGCGCCCGTCTCATGCGGCAGATTCTGGTCGATTTTGCGCGAGCGCGACTGCGAGGCAAGCGCGGCGGTGGACAGGTTGTGGCGCCTCTGGACGAAGAAATGGTGGCGTCGGAGACCCGGAGTGGCGAAGTGGTTGCCGTGCATGAAGCTCTCGATCGATTTCGCACCGAACACCCGCGAAAAAGCCAGGTCGTCGAGCTTCGCTACTTTGGCGGTTTGAGCGTTGACGAAACTGCCGAAGTGCTCGAGGTTTCGCCATTTACGGTGATTCGCGACTGGAACCTGGCCAAGGCGTGGCTTCACCGGGAGATTTCAGGACAAGGCCATGAAGTCTGAGAAGCTCGAACGGATCGAAGCGCTCTACGACGAGGCTCGCCAGCTGGACCGGACCCGGCGAGCGGCTTTCATTGCTTCCCGATGCGCTGGCGACGACGAGTTGCGGCGCGAAATCGAATCCCTTCTTGAACATGAGGAACAGGCCGGGGAGTTCCTTGAAATGTCGGCCATCGAAGTGCTGGCGACAGCGATGAATATGGATGATCGATCCATGGTCGGCCGAAGGATCGGCAACTACGAAATTCTGTCTCTGATCGGACGCGGCGGGATGGGACAGGTCTGGCGGGCCAGGGACACGCGGCTTGGCCGGGAAGTCGCCATCAAGATGTTGCCCGACGAGTTTGCCGCTGACCGCGACCGCGTGGCTCGATTCAGGCGCGAAGCTCAGGTTCTTGCGTCTCTCAACCATCCCGGGATTGCGGCCATCTATGGTTTTGAGGAATACGAGGGAATCCACTGCCTGATTCTGGAATTCGTCGAAGGGGAAACGCTGGCCGATCGGGTCAAGCGGATGCCGATTCCCGTTGAAGAGTCGCTCCGGTTGATGGTCCAGGTTGCCGAGGCCCTGGAGGCCGCCCACGAGAAAGGCGTCGTCCATCGCGACCTGAAACCGACAAACATCGTCGTCAACGGCGATGGCCAGACCAAACTCCTGGACTTTGGATTGGCCAAGGCGATGGAAGTGCCCGGACAGGGAGTCCACCCGACAGACCCCCTGGCGTCTTCGGGTCATCTTTCAGGCCTCTCTGTTCCCGGCACGATTCTGGGAACCGCGGCCTACATGTCGCCCGAGCAGGCGCGTGGCGCCGCCGTCGACAAACGGACCGATATCTGGGCCCTGGGTTGCATCATCTACGAACTGCTCACCGGACGGCGTGCGTTCACGGGCGAAATGGTGTCCGACGTTATTGCGTCGATCCTTGCTCGGGAACCCGACGATACGCTCCTCGATCGATACCACCCGGCCCTGCGCCGAGTGGTGCACCGTTGTCTCCAGAAAGATGCGAAGCAGCGTTTCAGGGACGTCGGCGACGTACGGATCGAACTCACGCACGTGCTGGCACGTCCCGCGGGTTCGATCGTTCGGGCATCGAGGCACCGGACGCCTGCCAGAAAGACGGTCCTGGCTTTGGCGGCGGCTGCCCTGCTTGTCGCCGTCGCCGGGGGCGTCGCGGGCTGGTACGTCCGAACCCCGGCTCCGGCGCCGTCGGGACGCTTCGTGGTCTCCGCTTTCCCCAGTATGGCGATCCGGCTGTCAGGACTGACGACCGACCTTGCCATATCCCCCGATGGTTCAACCGTGGCCTATGGTGTTGAGGTCGATGGTCACCGGGGGTTGTACCTGCGTCCGGTCGACCGGATTGAAGGCAGCCTGCTGTCGAACGACGCCCTCGACACGCCGTTCTTTTCCCCCGACAGCGCTTCGATCGGTTTCTATGCCCTGTCCGAAGGAACACTCAAAAGAATGCCTCTGGCCGGAGGCCCCACCGCCACCATCGTCGAACTGCCCGTGGTGTCACGGGGCGCCAGTTGGGGGCCTGACGACACGGTCGTTTTTGCGACCACGGATGGATCGACCGGTTTGTTTGAGGTGCCCGCGCGGGGAGGCGACGCCGAAATACTGACCACACCCGCCGCGGGTGAAGATCATCTGTGGCCTGAATTTCTTCCGGGCGGGGATGCCGTCCTGTTCACGATCCGCAGCGGTCTGGGCGCGGCAAACTCTCAGGTCGCGATTCTGGATATGGAGACGGGGATTCATGAAATTCTGATCCCCCAGGGTGGGCAGGCCCGGTACGCTGCCACGGGTCACATCGTTTACGGAGTCGGCGACCAGCTTATGGCGGCGCGATTCGATCCCAATACGCGGACTGTTCTGTCCGAGCCGGTGCCGGTTCTGGAGGGCGTCGTTCCGAGCGATTCCGGGGCGGCGGCATTTGCGTTCTCCGATCAGGGATCGCTCGCATACGTTGGCGGCCCCCCGCTCGAAGATGACCGGATTCTCGCATTTGTGGATCGGGATGGCGGGATGCAACCGCTCGACCTGCCGGCTATGCCGTTTCAGAGTCCACGGTTATCGCCAGACGAAACGCGCGTTGCGGTCCAGGTGACCGACGACGATCGCAGTTCGATCTGGGTGTACGAACTCAACGGCAACGCGCAGGGCCGCGAATTGACGCCAGACGGGAACAACACCCGGCCCGTGTGGACCGCCAACGGCCAGCGCGTCACCTTCGCCTCCGACCGCGACGGAACCTGGGGAATTTACTGGCAGCCGGCCGACGGCAGCGCACCCGCCGTCCGCCTGACGACAGCGGCGGAAGGGAATCAGCATTGGCCGGAATCATGGTCCACCGACGGCCGAACGCTGTCTTACGTTGTCGTCGATGGCGAGGCACGCGGAATCTGGACGTTGGCTGTCGAAGACGGACAGGTTCGCCAAAATTCGGAGTTTTACGACGCCGAGGGGTTCCACGAGAACGGATCCCTGTTTTCTCCCGATGGCGAATGGTTGGCCTATTACTCGAATGAATCCAACAGCGACAACCAGATATGGGTGCAGCCCGTGCCACGTTCGGGGATTCGCCACCGCATCACGATCGACGGCGGCGTTTTTCCGCTCTGGTCGCCCGATGGCAGCGAGCTGTTCTATCGTCGTCCCGGGACGGCCGCCATCGACGGAACACGCCTGATCGCGGTGGACATCGAAGATCCGGACACCTATGTGCTCGGTCCCGAGCGCGCGGTTCCGATCAGCGGCTTTTCGGTTTTCAGCACGTATCGGGACTATGACATCGCCGGCGACGGCGAACGGTTTCTGATGGTGTTTTCGGAAGACCGCGTGGATTCCGACGGGCCGCCCTTGCGCCAGGTCAATCTCGTCTTCAACTGGTTCGACGAACTCGCCGAACGCGTCCTTCCATGATCGGGTCGATAACCTGGAATTTTTTCGGCCGGTGGGGAACCCGAAGGTCCGGTTCTGGCCTGCCGCGAGGCTACGTTTTCCAAATGACCAAGATCGGCTTCAAGATACCGTTCAAAACGCCATTCACGGCGCCGTTCACGATGTCCACCAAGATACCGATGAACGCGTGTGCCGCTTGTGCCCGCCGTCCTTGGGCTCTTCTGGCGGTCGTGTTTCTGGCCCTTGCCGGATGCGGCATCATGGAAGGTGACCCGCCAGAGATTTCCCTGGACCGCGAATTCGAAGTCCTGGGCCGCGCACCGGATCTCCAATTGACCGTTTCGGACGTCCGGGGAGGCGTTGCCAGTGTCCGGGTCCTGCTCAGCCAGGCCCCGGACACGGAAGCGGCCGTGCTGGTGGACGAGACGTTCGAGGAAGCGCCTGAAGGGGTGCCCATGACGTACGACATCGGCCAGCTGATTGCCGACAATTTTTCTCCTCAGGAAGGGACTGCAAGCCTGACCGTGAGCGCGATTGACGGGAGTTACCGCGGTAACGAAAGTTCCCTGACTCGCGAGTTCCAGTTCGATTTGTATCCTCCGCAAGTGCAGGTGCTTTCGCCGTTGCTGTACATCAACCAGGGCGGCTCCGAAAATCTGCTCTACCGGGTGTCCGAGGACGCCGTGACATCGGGGGTCGAGGTTGGGCCACATTTCTTCCCGGGGTTCCCCGCGTCGATCCCGGACGACCCGCAAGCCCACTTCGCCCTTTTCGCATTCGCATACGACCTTCCCGTCGACACGGCGGTACGGGTTGTCGCCAGCGATGCGGCTGGAAACCAATCCGTCGCCGGCGTGCCCAACCGGGTGTCGGCCCGCGCGTTCAGGAGTCGGGAGCTCTCCGTCGACGATGGCTTTCTTCAGAAAGCCGTGCCTGAAATCATGTCGCAAACCCGGGAAGTCCGGGATCAGGGCAGCCTGATCGACACCTATGTCGAGATCAACAGCCGCTTGCGCGAACTCAATCACGCCCGGATCGCGGAGCTGTCGGTGGCGTCTGAAGGAGAGTTCCTGTGGGACGGCGGATTTCTGCAACTGAGTAACTCCCAGGTCGAGTCTCTCTTCGCCGACCGGCGGACCTACCTATACCGGGGCGAACCCGTGGATCAGCAGGATCACGTCGGTTTCGATCTGTCCGTCGTCGCCCGGTATCCCATCGAAGCCACCAATGCCGGCCGGGTGATCCTGGCCGAGTACTTCGGCATTTACGGAAACACGGTCCTGATCGACCACGGTGCGGGCCTGCTCTCGCTTTACGGCCACATGAGTTCGATCGATGTTTCGCCGGGCCAGATGGTGGCGAAGGGCGAGATTCTGGGCCGAAGCGGCGAGACGGGACTGGCCGGCGGAGACCATCTGCATTTCAGCATGTTTCTTCACGGTGTTCCCGTCAACCCGATCGAGTGGTGGGATAGCAGGTGGGTGGAGGAACATGTCATGGACCGGTTCAACGTGGAAGACTGACCTTTCGAGACCGGTTGCGGCGCCTTCCGGATCGTGTCCCGATGAGTTACGCTTGAATCTGTTGGTTCCATTGGGATTTCGTATTTCAAACCCTTAGAATTCATAATCGGTCTATTTGCATGGCTTCCTCGTAGAGGGGAATGTTGGAGGGGTCTGTCCATGTCCGGTGCTCGGGTGAGAAAAGCGATCGCCTGCATCCTGTTTTTCGGGATCGGCGCTTTCGGGCAGTTCAACACGGGTGAGATCGCAGGCGTCGTTGCCGACCGAACGGGCGCCGTCCTTCCCGGGGTTGAGGTGCATGCCCTGCACAACGACAGCGGTTTTGCGATCGACCGCGTGACCGATGGTTCGGGCCGGTTCTTTCTTCCTTCCCTTCCCGCCGGACCCTATACCGTGAGTGCCGAGCTCCCCGGATTCCGGCGGGCCACTTCATCGGTGTCGTTGTCGATTGGGCAGACCCTGGATCTCGACCTGGTGCTGGAGGTGGGTGTCGTAACCGATGAACTGGTCGTGATCGCGACAACCGCGCCTCTTCTTCAGAGTACGAACGCCGAGATCAGCGACGTGATCGAAAACGAGAGTGTCATCCAGATGCCGTTGAACGGGCGCCAACTCCTGCAGTTGGCGCAGTTGAGCGATGCGGTGGTGATTCCTCCGGGCGGTACACGCGGGGCCGCGTTGCAGCAGGCGGGACCGCTCCCCAACGTCGGCGGGCAGCGTGCCGGCCACAACATCTATTTAATGGATGGCGTCAAGGTGACCGACGAGTTGTTCAACAATCTGGTCATCAACCCATCCGTGGATTCCATCCAGGAGTTCAAGATCCAGAAATCGATGTATCCGGCCGAATTCGGCGGCAAGGCGTCGGCGTTGATCAACGTGGCGACCCGGGCGGGAACCAACGCGTTCCACGGCAGCGTTTTCGGATTCGTTCGCAACGATCGCTTCGATGCGCACAACTATTTCGACGACCCGGACCAGCCGGTTCCTCCCCTGCGCGAGAGCCAGTACGGATTTTCAGCCGGCGGCCCGATCCGTTCCGACCGCTCCTTCCTGTTTGGCAGCTATGAAAAACAGAGCACGCGGCGATCGATTACCCGGACGTTTTCGGTGCCGACGATGGACATGCGGTCCGGCAACTTCGGCAGCGAAACCATCTGCGACCCCTTTTCCGGAATTGCCGGCGAGTGCGCCCCCTTTCCGGACAATCGCATTCCGCAGGATCGAATCGATCCTGTGGCCCGGTCTTTTCTGGCCCACGTTCCGGTTTCCACCGGGGGAGGTTCGGTTCAGAACCTGACGTCGGTTGGGAAGCAGATCAAGGATACCCACCAGTTCACCGCCCGGTTGGATCATCGCGTGACCGACAACGACAACCTGTTCTTCCGCTTCAGCACATTCGACGCCGATGAGGTTCAGCCATTCGGCACCAGCGTTCAGAACGAAGACCTCGTTCCCGGCTTTGGCCGCTTGCTGGCCACGACCAGCCGCAATGCCGCCTTCAGCCACACCCACACGTTCAGCCCCACCCTGCTGAACGAATTGCGATTGGGATGGCTGTCTGTTTCCGGTGGCCAGACCAGCGAAAACGAAGGCGTCGACTTCGCGGCCGAGGCCGGACTCAACGGCGTGACGCGCGAACCCCCCGACGTCGGATTTCCACAGATCTCGACCTCGGGGCAGTTCAGCACGATGGGCGATCCCACGACGTTCGTTTCGCGCGACAACGAACACTTCGAAGTCTACGACAACGTCTTTGTCGATCGCGGCGCGCACCGCATCAAGTTCGGCGCCTATTGGTTTCATCTCAGGTTTCGTCCGCGAAACCCCCAGGCCGCGCGCGGTTCGTTTGGATACACGGGCCAGTGGACGGGGAACGCCCTGGCCGATTTTATGCTGGGCTACCCTACCTCCGCCAACGTTGGAATCGGAAACGGTTCGGAAGACACGCGAACCAACTGGCTGCACACCTACATCCAGGACGATTGGGAAGTCCGTCCGAATCTCACGATCGACATTGGACTGCGGTATGAGGTGAACCAGCACATGGAGGAGACGGACAATCGTTTGTCGACGATCGACCTGTCCGTGCCGGGGGGACGGTTCGTGATCGCGAGCGATGAGGGGGGCGGAATTTCCTCCCAGGCCCAGGCGCTTCTGCCATCGATTCCAATCCCATGGGTGACGTCGAATGAGATCGGCTGGGACGCGGGCCTCTTGCGGCCCAGTTATCGCCGGTACGCGCCGAGGATCGGCCTGGCGTGGAGCTTCGGAAGCGGGAACCGAAGTGTCCTGCGTGCAGGGTACGGCATTTTTCTGAACCAGTGGGCTTACGGCGTGCAGATGGCGTTCACGCGCAATCTACCGTTCTTTCTGCTGAAGAGCGTGGACGTGCCCGTCGACCAGAAAGTTCCTGTTTTGAGCACGGCGAACATACTGACCACGAACGCGACGGGGAGTCTCGGCGGTTCGATCATGGACCACGATTACCGGACCGAATACACGCAGACCTGGACTCTGGGAATTCAGCATGAGATCGCAACCGACACTGTTGTCGAGGGGTTCTATATGGGGTCCCGGACGGTTGGCGCGGACAACTCGACGTACCGCAACGTTCCCGAGCCCGGCCCGGGGCCGATCGACGCCCGGCGCCCCGTCCCCGAACTTTCGGGCATCCGTGCAATCCGGTGGGACGGCAACTCGATCTATCACGCCCTGACACTGAAGGCCGACCGGCGCGTCAGCGACGGCCTATCGTTTTCGACCAACTATACGCTGTCCAAATCCATCGATGACGCGTCCAGCCCCGGGGCGACGGCCTTCGAATCGAATATCCCCCAGGACGTCCGCAACGTCTTCGGCGGTGAGCGCGCTTTGTCCAGCTTCGACCACCGGCACCTGTTTTCGGGGAGCGCCACCTATCGGTTGGACTTTCTGAACGGGCGGGGCGGTCTGGAAGAAGCCATCGGCGGAAACTGGACCGTGAGCAGCATCGTTCGGCTGGAGTCGGGCGCGCCGTTCACGGTAAACCTCGGCGTCGATCGTGCAAATATCGGATCGGGGCCCGCCCAGCGTCCGAATGTGTCGGGAAATCCGAACCTCGAATCGGGCCGGACTCCGGAACGCTGGTTCGACACGAGCGTGTTCTCGATGCCCGACGCGTTTACGTTTGGAGATGCCGGCAGAAATACTGTTTTCGCGCCGGGCTTCGCGGGTGTTGATGTCTCTGCCCGCAAGTCCGTGCCGGTGTCCGAGGCCGTAACCCTCGAGTTGCGTTGGGAAATCTTCAACGTCTTCAATCGGGCCAACTTCGACATCCCCGGCCGCATCGCCTTCACGCCAGGCTTTGGCCGCATCTTCAGCGCAAAGAACGCGCGGGAGATGCAGTTCGGCCTTCGGTTGCAGTTCTAGTCCATACGGTTCGTCTGAAGGACCTGAAAAGGCCGCGTTATCTGGGATAACGCGTTTGAACGGAACGTTCGGAAATAAATCCGGAGTCCATGCGCGACTATGTCGCCCGGCATCCACTATGATCTACGATCGCATCGAGAGGACGGTGCGAGACCGTTGCCATAGTTGGCGCGGCGAACAGGCGGAGCACCATCCATGACCATCCCGACCATATTCGAAACCTGCCGCCCGCGCGCCGATGTTCTCAAGGGGACCGTGGCCGATGCCGATTTCGCCGCCGATCTGGCTCAAGTGATCGTGGGCACGGCAAGCGCGGAGTATCGCGACCCGGCACGTTTCTTTGTCAATACCTATCCCACACGGGGCCTCAAGAACCTGCTCGCCAATGTGTGCCGGCGGCTGACCGGCGCGGGCGGCGAAGTCGCGTCGATTTTCAGGCTCGACACCGCCTACGGCGGCGGCAAGACCCACGGGTTGATCGCTCTGGTGCATGCGGCGCACGGCGTGTCGAATGTGTCCGGCATCGAAGCGTTCATCGCTCCGTCGTTATTACCGTCGGGGCCGGTCCGCATCGCGGCTTTCGACGGCGAGAACGCGGATCCGGCCAATGGCCGGACGATGGAAGACGGTCTTCTGGCGTACACCCCCTGGGGTGAGATCGCTTATGGCCTTGCCGGCAAGGATGGTTATTCGCGGGTGCGCAAGAGCGACGAAAGCCGCATAGCGCCGGGGGCCGAGACCCTGCGTGAGTTGTTCGGCGGCGAACCGACGTTGATCCTGCTCGACGAGTTGTCGGTTTACCTGCGCAAGGTGCATAACCTCGAAGACGCCCGCGATCAGATGACGGCGTTCCTGACATCGTTGTTTAAGGCCGTCGAAAGCGCCCCCAACGCCGTCCTGGTCTATACGCTGGCGATAGGAAAGGATGGCCGGACGGCCGACGCCTACAACGAAGAAAACCAATTCATTGCCGATTACATGGCGGAAGCCGAGAGCGTCTCCGCGCGCAAGGCGACGCTCTTGAATCCCACCGAGGAAGACGAGACGGTTCAGGTACTTCGCCGCCGCCTGTTCGAATCCATCGATGCGGCCCGGATCCCGACGGCGATCGATGCTTATCGGGAACTCTGGGGGGCAAACAAGGGATCTCTTTCCGGCGACGCCGACCGTCCCGAGACCGCCGAAACCTTCCGGTCGAGTTACCCGCTGCATCCGGAAGTCCTGGAAACCCTGACCGGCAAGACCGCCACCCTCGGCAATTTCCAACGGGTACGCGGCATGCTGCGGCTTTTGGCGCGCACGATCGCGCATCTTTGGGATCAGAAGCCCGTGGACGCGACAGCGATTCATCTGCACCATATCGATCCAGGCCACGAACCGATCCGTCAGGAGATCGTGACGCGCCTCGGGCAATCCGCCTACCTGCCGGCCATTACTAACGATATTGCCGCCGGATCGGTCGGGAAGAAGGCGCTGGCACAAGAGATCGACGCCGGCCATCACGGCGGCCTGCCGCCGTATGCGGTCTGCGTTGCCCGCACCATCTTCATGCACACGCTCGCCTTCAACGACCCGCTCAAGGGGATTTCGCCGGAGCAGTTACGTTATTCGATTCTGGGTCCCGCAACCGACATCAGTTTTATCGAGGAGGCGCGCAAGAAGTTCATTGTCGAGTCCGCCTACCTGGACGACCGCCCCGGCTCGCCGATGCGCTTTCTTGCCGAGGCCAATCTGCGCCAGATCATCCGCCGCGAGGAACGCCACATCGACGCCGGGGAGGCACGTGGCGAACTCAACGACCGTATTCGCGCGATATTTTCTGGCAGGACGTTCGATACGGTGTCATTTCCCGGAGGGCCGTTCGACGTTCCCGACGAGGTCGCCGACGGCCGGCCAAAGCTTGTCGTCCTGGCCTATGACGGCGTGACCATCGGCAGTTCGGTCGAGAACGTGCCTGAACCGATCGAACGGATTTATACCCGAAAAGGCTCGGAAGGCTCGGCCTTGAGGGCTCTTCGAAACAATCTGGCGTTCGTGGTCGCGGACGACGCCCGCAAGGAGGAAATGCGCCGCAAGACGGACTATCGTCTGGCCTTGCGGGAACTGAAAAAGCCTGAGCGCCTCATCGATTTGGCCGAGCACCAGCAGGCCAAGGTGCGCGAGCTGGAAGCCCGATCCGAGCAGGAACTCGCGCTCGCCATTCAACAGTGTTACCGGCACGTTTTCTATCCATCCCGTAACCGGGTCGGTGCGAGCGATGTCGATCTTGCCCATTCGGCCATCGACGTCCATTCCACTTCCGATCAGCCCGGCGCGGGCCAGCTACAGATCGTGCGTGCATTACGTGACCTTAACAAGCTGCGGATGTCCGAGGACGAGCCGGACTCACCCGCCTTCGTGCGTGACCGCACGCCGCTGAAGAAGGGGCAGATAACCACGCTGGCGTTGCGCGACGAGTTCCGGCGCGACCCGGCCTTACCCCTCCTGATCGGTGACGACATCTTCATTCGCGGCGTACGGCGCGGTATCGAACAGGGCGAATACGTTTATCGGTGCGGTGACTTGCTGTTCGGGCCGGACGATCCGGCCGCCAGCATCACGATTGACGAGCAATCCGTGGTATTCACCATGGTTTATGCCCGGAATGCGGGCATCTGGCCCAGGAAAAAGGCCGATGAATCGACGTCGCAAAAACAGTGCGGCGAAGAGACGGGCAAATCCGGCGAGACGATCGGAGACCGGTCCGGCCGCACCGGCGATACGGAAGCGTCGCCGCGATCGTTCAGCGCCGAAGGAATACTCAAAGAGGCATTGATCCAGTTGTGGGAAAAGGCGCGGGCGAAGAAGGTCGAGAGCATCGGGCGCCTGACCATCCGCATGTTCGAGGCCGGCGACGGATTCCGGTTACTCGGTGCGGTGGGGGCCGTATCCGGCGCGGATAAGCGAGTCACGATCAGGGGAGGCTACGAAACGCGCGAGGGTGGATCGTTCGAGTTGGAGTTCCACGGGCCGGTGTCGGACGCTCACCCGGTGAAGGAATTTCTGGAACCCCAGCTTCGGGACGCAAGTTCCAGGAACATCGAAGCGGGTTTCCATTTGACGTTCGCCGAAGGTCTTCCCATGAAAGGAGATGCGGCGGAGAAACTGACCGAGCGCCTTTCGAAGTTCTCGAGTGGGGCCGCCTATGTGTCCGCCACGGCGGAGGTCAGGGCGTAAATGGCGAAATTGGAGAGAATCGCACAAATTGAGACGCCGGACTCCGCGCCACGGTACGAACTGCGGGTGCGCCGTCACGGGCCGGGCGACGCCGAGTATGAAATCTGGCAGGTGCCGGCAATTGCCACCCCTCACTTGACCTCCGCGGCACGTGTTGCGGGGCTCCACGGCCGCAACTTCGAACTGGTCGAGCACCGGGTGCTCAAGCGGCTTTCGCGAGACGGCGTTAAGCCGGGACAAAGCGCGGACACCCGAAAGCGCGGCTATGCGTTGACTGAAGATCTGGCGTTGACGCTGGGTCTGCTTTTCCGCACGCTTGCCCCGATGCGCAGCCGCGACAACATGCGGGCGGTGGCTGAGGGCATCGAGGCCATGGGACGCGAGGAAGCCGCATATTGGCTCGGCATGGCGATGCACCGCAAGCACCCGCGCCGGGTGCTGACCGCGTTGCGGTTTCTTCTGACGGCACCGAAACGATGAGCAAAATTGTCGGTAAGAAACGACACGGATCGGTGACGCGTTGCAGGAGTTGCAGTTCCGCAGGCTTGCAGTGACGTAAAAGGGAGATAGAATACGGTCAGTGGCTCAGGGACGGCCCCCATTGGGGGCGAGGTGGCACAAGGTGACCGATAGCCGCATACGATCGTGACGACGCCAGCGGTTTCCGACTAAAAAAGTAGCATGCGTATTGAGCCAGAGATAAGTGGAGTCAGCATCGTCTTGCTCGGGAAGTTCAACCCGGCGATTTTCACGCCCGCCTGGTTCTCGCTGTACGGCCTTCTGCCGGAGAGTGCCGCGACCGCCGCCGATTTACAGGTCGCCCACCAGCAGGTGACCGCATTTTCCACCGACTGGCTCCGCCTGGAGGTCACGGACAAACGTTTCAAGGTTGAAACCTTGCAGGCGCCCCACATACGTCTACGCGACCTCGTCGTGCGCGTGTTCAAGGAGCATCTGTACCATACCCCCCTCGACGCGTTGGGAATCAACCGTAGCGTTCATTTTCAGGTTCGGAGTCTGGCTGACAGAGATCGAATCGGCAAAACGTTGGCGCCTCTCCAGCCATGGGGAGCTTGGGGCCGCGACCTCGAGTTGGAAAGCGGACATAGTGGCATGACTTCATTGACGATGTCGCAAGTCGATCCCGAGGGAAGACCGAAGGGCGGTATGATCAACGTTACGGTGCAGCCCTCGAACCGGATCGGCCAGGGGCTGGGAGTCTACGTTGACGTGAACGATCATTACGCAATCGATGACGCCGTCCCTGGGGCAGGCACGCGCTTGATAGGATTTCTTGAGGACAACTTCGAAACGTCACTTAGTCGTAGCAATAATATAGTCGATCACATCATGTCCTTGGCGGCGTACCAGGAGGCTTAAATTTCATGCTCCAATCGGATCTGTTCACGGGGGCTCAATACGTTAATACACCTGAAGGGCGCAGCAATTCTGATGAGTATCCCGCACGGGAGAACCTCGCCCGGACTGCGGACCAGGCAGTCGCCCGTATGGCGTTAGAGCCTGTAACGAACGCCGTGAAAACAGGAGCGTCCGACCGGGATACGAATGTGGCAATCCTGCGGGCGTTCTCCGGTCACGAAGGGAACGAAGCGGTACGCTCCCGTATATTTGACTTCCCGCAACCGCAACCGCCGCGGACATCGACTTTCCATGCACTACAGGAGTGGGAAGGATACGTCCTTGAGATCGGTGCCGAACAATTCATGGCACGGTTGATTGACTTAACGGCTGGAGCGGAGCATGAGGAGGAAGAAGCGGACATTCCTTTGGCCGAGATTTCGGAGTGCGACGCCGCCAATATGGTCGTCGGCAGGATATTTCGTTGGGTCATCGGCTACGAGAAATCCCCGGAAGGAACACGGCGGCGAGTGTCGCAGATCGTCTTTCGAGACCTGCCCAGAATGACGGCCGCCGATCGCCGGGAAGGCGAGGATTGGGCGCGCAAGGTCGCGCGATCGTTCAACCCGTGAGCGTGATTGGACAGCCGCCTGGAAGCGATGAGTTCGAGTTGACGCTTCTCGGTCCCGGATATGGGGAAAGCATTGCCTTGCACATCGGTGATGGGGCCTGGGCGGTGATCGACTCTTGTATCGACCGGGACGGACAACCGCAAGCCCTGAGATACCTGGAGGGCATGGGCGTCGACCCGGCCACAGCCGTTACGCTAGTCGTAGCGACACACTGGCATGACGATCATGTCCGTGGGTTGACGCAAGTCGTCAAGACGTGCCGGTCGGCACACTTCTGCTGCGCGGCGGCGCTCTGCCGCGAAGAATTCCTCGAATTGGTCGGCGCGCTTGAAGGTCGTCATTTTTCTGCTTCGGGATCCGGGTTGCGCGAGATTCATGGCGTGTTTGCACATCTTCAGGAAACGGGAAAGCCACCCATCCATGCGGTCGCTGATCGCGCCATCATTCAACGACAGACTTGCCGATTGTGGTCGCTTTCGCCTGGGGACGACGTATTTCAGCGCTTCCTGAGGTCGGTCGAACGCATGATCCCTAATCTAGGCGAGACCAAGACACGGATTCGAAGCGTGGCCCCCAACGAAGCATCCGTTGCGATATGGGTTGACGCCGGCGAATTCGCGTTACTACTCGGTGCCGATCTTGAGAAACGGGGTTGGAAGGCGGTTCTTCAGGATACGGCGCGTCCGCCCGGGCAGGCGTCGGTCTTCAAGGTTCCGCATCACGGTTCGAAGAATGCCGATGAACCGGAAGTATGGCTGCAGATGCTGGAGTCCGACTGCATCGCCGTTCTGACGCCTTGGCGGCTGGGGGGCCGTATCCTGCCAACCAGGCACGACGTCCGTCGCATCTTGGCGGCCACGCCAAACGCCTACGTCACCGCGAAAGCGATGCCCACGCCGAGCCGCCCCAATCACGCAGACCGGGCCGTGGAACGGACCTTACGGGAATCCGGGGCCAAGTTCAGGCGACTGACGGCACCTTCCGGTTCAGTTCGTTTAAGGCGTCCGTTGGCTGCAGGGACAAAGTGGGCGGTCGCGACTTTAGGCGATGCCCGTCATCTCAGGGACTATGCTGCCTAGAGCCGATGCCTGACACTCGCCTGATTGAACCCTGGCTGCCGATTCCCCCGCTTTGCATGGCGATACACCGGAAGAAACCGCGACGGGTGCTGACCGCGTTGTTGTTCCTGTTGACGGCGACACGGACACAGAGGCACTCGTCGTGAAGCTGACATACGTGGGAATCGAGAATTTCAGGGCGATCGAGCGACTCGACCTGAAACCCGACCCGGCATTGACGGTGTTGCATGGCGAGAACGCGCATGGAAAGACCAGCATACTCGATGCCATCGCCGTGGGTTTGGGTCGTATTCCCACACGAATGCCCGATGTATCGGGCATTGGATTCCGCAAGACGGATCGACGTGGATTCCACCCGTTGCGGGTCATGTTGACGGCTAGCGACGGAAATGGCCGCGAAATTAAATGGGATCGGGGAGTGGGTAGACTGGGAACAACAATCGTCGAGTCAGGCTTGAAGGAAGCGATCGACCGCATCGTCGATGCGGACCGGACGGGGGCCAAACCGCTGGATCTCCCTATTGTCGCGAACTATGACGCGAACCGCGCCGCGCTCGACGCGCCACAACGGCGTCGCGGTTTCAAAACCGAGTTCCCGCGATACGCAGCGCTCGAGGGTGCGCTGTCGGCACGAACCAACTTCAGAGAATTCTTCAAGTGGTTCTATGCCAAGGAGAACGAAGAGTTAAGGGAGCAGAAAGCGTTGCGGGACTTTGATTTCCGACGGAAGGACCTGAACGCGGTACGGCAGGCGATCACGCGCCTGGTTCGCGGAGTATCGGACCCCCGTATCGAACTTGGGCCGCTCCGTTTCGTCGTATCCGTGGAGTCCGGGCACAAGGCGGAAAAACTCGCTCTGAATCAGTTGAGCGGCGGCTATCGCATCATGCTGGCGCTGGCGGCCGACCTCGCTTGGCGGATGGCCCAGGCCAACCCTCATCTTGAGGATCCGCTCGCCTCTGAAGCCATCGTTCTGATCGATGAAATCGAACTACACCTACACCCTTCCTGGCAGCAACGGGTCCTTCCGGATCTGGCGCGAACGTTTCCGAATGTTCAGTTCATCGTATCCACCCACAGCCCGCAGGTGCTGACTACGGTCCGGCCGGAACATATTGTTTCCTTGCGCCGCCAGGGCGGCCTCATCGTCGCTGGAGAAGCATCGGCGGCGACCTTTGGGGCGGAAGCAGGCGATGTCCTTTCCACGGAGATGGGGGTTGGCGAGCGGCCACGTGATAATAATTTCGTGAAAAAATTGGAAAAGTATATGCGCCTTGTCGGCGACGGCCGGGGCGAGTCCGAAGATGCCGTATCTCTCAGACGCAAGCTCGAAAGCCTCTCTCCGCGTGATCACGCGCTCGATACCGCCGATATCGAGATCAGGCGGCGGAAGCTGCTGAAGAGCATGGACAAGTCGCAGTGAAGCGTATCCGGGCGTTGGATGGCCCCACGCCCCTGCTGCGCCAATACCTCGATGACGCTGGCGGGCAAGTAAACTGGGAGCATTTTCGCGGGAGTTCGAGCCGCCACAGAGAGCTTCTTGAGACCCTCAGGGGAAGACAACATGGGCTTTGCGGCTATTGTGAGATTGACGGTCTTCGGAAAAACGCATGGCAGGTCGAGCACGTCATTCCACGCGATGACCTGAAACACGGCGGCGCCGGTGAACTGGACTTCACCAACTTGATCGTTTGCTGTCTCGGCGGGACAAAGCCGTCGGACGACGCCGAAAGGTTCCTGGCTCCCGTACCGGACAATATGAGCTGCGGACAGGCGAAGGGCGATAAGGTGGACGCAGACTTCATCGACCCCAGAATGTTACCCGCGCTGCCATCTGTGACGCGGGTGAATTTCGATGGTCGAATCGAGGCTGACAAGGACGCATGCAAAGCCCACCGCATCGGGACGGCCAAGGTTAAAAAAACCATCGAAATCCTGGGGTTGAACGTCGAACGTCTGCGGCTGGCGCGGGAGAAGCGCTGGCAGGCACTAAATGAGAATTGGGAAAGTCATTTTAACGATTCTCAAGTAATGGAAGCCGCCGCGCGCGTCGAGCTTCTTCCAGATAGGGAAAACTGCTTGCCCAGGTTCTTCACTACAAGCCGAAGTTATTTCGAAGCATACGCTGAGGGCGTCCTTGTCGCGGCACCTCAGGATTGGGTCTGAACGAATGCCCGATACCCGCCTGATTGAACGCTGGTTGCCAATCGCTGCTCTTGGCGAAGAGAGCGTTCGCGAGCGCCGATCCATGACGGCGTTGCCACCTACCTACTATCTCCACGTCTGGTGGGCGCGGCGGCCACTGGTGGCGTCTCGGGCGGCGATCCTGGCATCGCTGCTGCCCGCGGATGCCGATCGGGAGAAGTTCATGCACGTGCTGGGGATTCATGGGGATCCGGTGGCTGTTCGGCGGAAGATCGACGCTGCCCGTCGTCGAGGGGAACGCTTTGAAGGGCAGGCGTACAGCTATCCCCGGGCGTTTGGTCACGTTCCGGATCCCGATGACAAAAACTGGCTGATAGACACTCTTGGTCATTCCTTGGACAGCTTGACGATTCTCGACCCAACCGCTGGAGGCGGAAGCATTCCGTTCGAGGTGATACGGGTCGGTGCGGAAGCTGTAGCGAATGATCTCAACCCGGTATCCACGCTGATAATGCGTGCATCAATCGAGTGGCCTTCACGATATGGAGGCGCTCTCAAATCTGAATTCGAGCATCTGTCGAAGCTCTTCACTTGCACGAGAGAAGAACGCCTCGCCCCGTATTTTCCGCCAGAAGAAAATCCAGACGCCATCTCCACGAATTTCATCTGGGCCCGCACCATCGTGTGCCCCTATTGCGAGGGCCTTGTGCCGTTGTCGCCCAACTGGCGGCTGACACCCAACGGAACTGGCGTCCGGTTGAAGCCTAAACTTGGTTCCGGCCCGGGCTCCGATGGCCGGATCTGTTCGTTCGAGATCGTCGAATCCGCCAATGAACAATCGCAAGGTACGGTGTCGCGTGGAGACGGTACATGCCCTTACTCCGACTGCGGGCGCATCATCGATGGCGACGAAATCAAACGTCAGGCCCAAGCCGGCCAGATGGGCGAGCAACTCTTCGCGGTCGTTTACAAGAATCGCGTCGAAAAGAAACTAAACACCGGGAAACGCGGAAAAGACAAATGGGTTCGCGGCTACCGCGCTCCGCGGCCCGAGGACGATAACAGCGCCGAAATTCAGGCGAGGCTTGCCGAGAAGCTGCCCGAGTGGGAGGCGCTCGACATGGTACCGGGCGAGAGCTATGACCATATGTATTGTGACCGCTCAAAGATCTATGGCGTCAACAAGTGGCGCGATCTGTTTTCACCCCGTCAACTTCTTTGCCATGGGACAAGTGTTGAGGTCTTACGGGAGATGCTCGACGCCGACCGAGCCAACGGCGAACTGACAGAGGTTCGGCGAGCGGCGTATGGGTATCTGGCGCTCTCCCTCGACAAGCTACTGAATTACAACTCTCGTATGTCGGTATGGATGCCAACCCGAGAGGTGGTTGCAAATACGTTCAACCGCCATGACTTTGCATTCTGCTGGTCCCACGCCGAAATGGCCCCTCTTATCGCCGGCCTCGGCTACGACTGGGCCATCGGACAGACCGCCAAATGCATCAAGGAACTCGTCTCGCTGCTCCGCCCGGAAGAGAATGGCGGCTCCGGCTACCTGTTCGCAGGTGACGACGCGGCGAAATACACCCCGCCGCCGGTCACTATCACTTGCAAACCAGGGGACAGCCTCGACCATATCGAGGAGGGCAGCATCGACGTGGTGGTCATGGACCCGCCTTATTACGACAACGTCATGTACGCCGAGTTGTCGGACTTCTTCTATGTTTGGCTCAAGCGCACTGCCGGCCATGTCTTCCCCGAGCTGTTCCGACGTCACCTTACCGACAAGGACAACGAAGCCGTCGCCAATCCGGCACGGTTCAGGGGCGAAAAAGGTGCCAAGGCGCTCGCGGGACGGGACTATCAGGAGAGGATGGCGTCCATCTTCGCCGAGTGCCGCCGCACGCTGAAACCCGACGGCGTCATGACTCTCATGTTTACGCACAAGGCGAGCGGCGCATGGGACGCGCTGACCAAGGGACTGATGGAAGCGGGCTTCGCCATCACCGCGTCCTGGCCCATTAACACCGAAGCCCAAGGCAGTTTGCACATTAAGGACAAGGCGGCGGCCAATAGCACCATTTTTCTGGTCTGTCGACCGCGCATCGACAACAGGGAACCCGAACAGGATCTCTACTGGGAGGACATGGAACCGCGGATCTCCAACTCCGTGCGGACGCGGGTCCAGGAATTTCAGTCCGCGGGTATTGCCGGAGTCGATCTATATCTCGCGTCCTTCGGACCCGCTCTCGAGGAGTTCTCGCGCCATTGGCCCTTGAAGCGCGGCACGCCGCGCGAGATTCCCGAGGAACGCCGGCGTCGGCGTCAGCAGGTATTGTTCGAGGAGGAATGGGACCCCTACGCCGCCACGCCTGAAGACGCACTCGACGTAGCCCGACGCGAGGTCAAGCGTTGGCGGCTGGAACAACTGACGCACCTGAAGGCGAATGCCGACCTCGATCCGGCCACGGCGTTTTTCGTCCTGGCTTGGGACGCCTTCAAGGCGCCGAAATTTTCCTACGACGAGGCCTTGAGGCTCGGGCGCGCCGTCGGCGTCGATCTCGATAAGGACATCGTTGGCCGGCTGGCGGAAAAGCAGAGTAGCGATATCGTTCTTTGGGATAGTGCGCGGCGGGCCGCCAAGGGCGCGCTCGGCCCGGCCGACGGTTCACGCGGGATGATCGACGCCATCCACCATGCCGCCAACATGGCCCGCGTACGTTCCCTCTCCGCCGCTCAGGAAATGCTCGCCAAAGCGTTGGTGGACCGGGAACCGCGCTTCTTCGCGGCCCTGGAAGCCGTGCTCGAGGTGCTGCCGGTGTCGCAGGCATTCACCGGCATCAAACTTGAAGGAGGAGCGGCGGCCTCGGGAAGCGACTTCGAGGCCCTTTACAACCTGGTCCGCCTCGCCTATGGCGACCAGATTGACGAGCCCGAGCAACTCAAGCTCTGGCAGGAAGAAAACGCCTGACTATGCTCGGCGACCGCACATGGAAGCTCAAATACACTCCCGATGACGGCGACCTCGTTCGGCTGTTCTATATCCCTGCGTTGGAGGACGCCGAGCGCTACGACCGGTTGACTGGATACTTCAATGCCCACGCCCTGACGCTGGCGGCGCGTGGCATCGAAGGTCTGGTCCGAAACGGCGGGCGCATGCGCCTGATCGTAGGTTGCACTCTGGATCCGCCCGAGATCGAAGCGATCGAAAAAGGCGAGCGGCTTCGCGATCTTGTCGAAAAGCATTTGACAAACCTCCCCTTGGCGCCGTCCGGCACCGAGGCATCCGACGCGCTGGAACTGCTGGCTTGGATGATCGCGCGCGGATATCTGGATGTGAAGGTCGCCGTGCCCTGCGACGCCAATAGGAAGCCGATCCCGGCGGAGGGCATCTTCCACGAGAAAGCCGGCGTAATTGTGGACCGGGGCGGCGACAAGATTGCCTGGAACGGCAGCCTCAACGAGACTGCTGCCGGCTGGCGGCACAACTGGGAGAGTATCAACGTCTACACGAGCTGGGGACCAGAGCCCCAGCGGGTCGCAGATGAAGAGACCAACTTCGCACGCATATGGGGCAAGAAGACGCGGCGTGTGATCGTCCTCGATGTGCCCGGCGCCGTGCGCCAGAACTTGATGCGATTCATGCCGGCAAGCGATCAGCCCGCTCGTCTCAGGACACCCGAGAATGAGCCCGCGACGTCTTCTTCGGGGAAACCGGTGCCCGAGGCGAAGGAATCCGCAAAGCCGGCGGCGGTCGATCCCGGCGAGTTGAGAAGTCGCGTCTGGTCTTTCATCCAGCATGCCCCCTCATTGCCGCACGGGGGCGAGCGCGTCGGCGAGATGACCGCGGCCCTCACCCCCTGGCCGCACCAGGTTCGGGCTTTTGAACGCCTTTATCGCGATTGGCCCCCCAAGCTTCTGATCGCCGACGAGGTCGGTCTCGGAAAGACCATCCAGGCGGGCCTGTTGTTGCGCCAAGCCTGGCTTTCCGGACGCGTCAAACGGGTCCTGATCCTGGCGCCCCGGGCTGTCCTCAAACAATGGCAGATCGAGCTGCGCGAGAAGTTCAATCTGAATTGGCCCATTTACGATGGCCGCAAGCTGGTCTGGTATCCCTCGCAGGCATGGCGTGGACGGAACGAGCGCGATGTCGACCGCGGTCATTGGCATCGCGAACCGGTGGTGATTGCGTCCAGTCAACTGATGCGCCGGAGCGACCGTGCGGCGGCGCTTCTGGAGGAAGCCGAACCCTGGGATCTGGTGGTGCTTGACGAAGCCCACCATGCCCGGCGCAGGGCCGCGGGAAGCCTGCAGGAGGGCGGGCCGAACGCCCTTCTCCGGCTGATGCAGGGATTGAAGGACCGCACCCGCGGGCTGGTGCTTCTGACTGCAACGCCTATGCAAGTCCATCCCGTCGAGGTCTGGGACCTACTGAACCTGCTCGGCCTCCCGCCGGAGTGGACTGCCAACGCGTTTCTTGGCTTTTTCGACGACATCGAACAGCCGAACCCGTCCTCGGATGCGCTTGAACGCATGGCTCGTTTGTTTCGATCGGTCGAGCGCCGCTATGGCGAGGTCCGGACCGAGGATGCGCAACGCTTGGCCGGCCTGTCGCGCTTTAAGTCCGGCAAGGTGCTTCGTGCGCTACGTAACGACGCCAGTATCCCCCGTCGTCAATTGGAATCGACCGAGCGCCAGGCGGCGCTCAGGGTCATGCGGGCCCAAACGCCGCTCCCAAAGCTGATCTCACGGCATACACGCGAGCTCCTGCGGCGGTATTTCAAGGCGGGGATGCTGACCACGCCGATTGCGGACCGCAAGGTCAATGATCGCTTCATCGATATGACGCCCGAAGAGCGGTCGCTCTATGACGCGGTGGAGGATTACATCGCCAGCACCTACAACCAAGCCAGCGCCAAGGAGCGCACGGCGGTGGGATTCGTCATGACAATCTACCGCCGCCGGCTCGCCAGCAGTTTTAACGCTCTGCGAAATACGCTTCAAAACCATCTTGACGCCATTGTCGCCAGCCACCTCGTGCAATTGACGGGTCTGGACGAAGACGCGCCGGACGATGAGGCCGTGGATGAAGTTCTGGATGTCAGTGATTTGGGGGTGCTCGAGCGCGAGGTCTTGGCCACCCAGGAGAAGGCGGATATCCAGGACATACTCCATCGCATTGGTGAACTACCCCCCGACAGCAAGCTCGAAACTCTGGAGACCACTATCGCCGAACTGCGCCACGATGGCTACCGGCAGGCGATGGTCTTTACTCAGTACACCGATACCATGGATTTCCTGCGCGGGGCACTCCTGAAGGATACCGATTTGAGGTTGATGTGCTTTTCGGGACGCGGTGGAGAAATACCCTCCGCCGACGGTTCCTGGCGCAGGATCGACCGCGACGATGCCAAACGCCGGTTCCGCGACGGCGAGGCCGATGTTCTATTGTGTACGGACGCGGCCGCCGAGGGCCTGAATTTTCAGTTCTGCGGTGCCCTGATCAACTACGACATGCCGTGGAACCCCATGCGGGTGGAGCAGCGGATCGGCCGCATCGATCGCCTTGGCCAGCAACATGGAATCATTCGGATCGTCAACCTGCACTACGAGGGCACGGTCGAAACCGACGTCTACCGGGCACTCCGGACCCGCATCGGCCTGTTCGAATCCGTGGTCGGACCCTTGCAGCCAATTTTGGCGCAATTGCCCCGGACGATTTCCCGAACCGTACTATCCGGAGAAAGCCGGGATGAACGAGGACGCGCCAATGTGGTGGACGCAATCGAGCAACAGGCGAGGGAAGCCGAAGGGCGAGGTTTCGATATCGATGCGGTGACGGACGAAGACCTTGCCATCCCGGAACGGGCGCCGTCGCCGATGACCATGGACGACCTCGACCGGGTGATCGGATCCCCCGATCTCATGCCGCCCGGCTTCGATGTTCAGCAGATGGGGCCAAGGGAATATAGCGTGCTCGAACCGGGCATGACCGAGCGAGTCCGGGTGACGACCGACCCGGCGTACTATGAGGCCCACGCCGAAAGCCTCGAACTGTGGTCGCCCGGCAACCGCCTGTTCACCCCTCCGGAGTTCACTGCGCGGACAGACGAACCGCCCGCCGGCAAGACGCTGAAGGATATCCTGGACGATTGATCTGCAGGCTGGGTGCGCAGGCTGGGCGGCGAAATCGCGTCGATTTTCAGGCTCGACACTGCTCACGGCGGCAAGACCCGCGGGCTGATCGCTCCGATGCACGCGGCGCGCGGCGTGTCGAATGTGTCCGGCATCGAAGCGTTGATCGATCCGTCGTTATTGCCGTCGGAACGGCTCGACCACGGACGGCAGGTTCATTGATCGCATCCGGATTCAAGAAGGCGTTTGCTCGCCGGTCGGCACGCTTCCATCCGGAAGGCCCCCGCCTCCGGCTGCCAGCAACAACCGATCCGCGAGCGATTCCATCGATGTCCGTCCCGCGCGGATAAGCGTGACCCGGTCACGCCACCGCCGCGGAATTGCTTCGAGCCCTAACCCGCCTTTCTCACGAGTTGTCTGCTACAGCGCCGGATCCATCCGCCAGTGCCGCGTTCCGCTTCGTCGGGCTCCTCGACGTACCGTCAAGTACGCCTCCGGTGCCCTCCGGGCGCGTGCCTTGCTCTGACGGCGTCTCCGACTCTTCGCGACGAAAACCCGTGAGAAAAGCGGGCCAACCGTGCGCCAAGGAGCGCGCCGGCAACCGCCCCGTTCGTGTCCGTGTCCCCGCCGGCTTCGATGATGCGGCTCAAGGTGGGTTCGAAGCTCGCCGCGCGCCAGTACGCGATCAATCCGACCTGTAGCGCCAGCAGCGTGTAGCCCATCGTGTTGCCGTCCAAACGGACATCGGCGATCTCTCGGTCGGATGCGTTTCGAACCGCCCTGCGGATCGAGTCCGGCACACGCGTGTCGTAGCCGTACGGCCGCAGCTCGGGCAGCGAAGCCCGGACGCCGTCGAGGCCGCTGTCGAGCAACGCGTCGGCCGTGATCGATTCTCCGCGCAGCGCCGACGCGGCAGCGAGGTTCAACAAGGCGCACGACCAGCCGCATCGCTCGTCCCAGTGGGTGGGTACCGCGCTCAAGATACTGTTCCGTACCAGTGCCACGGGATCGTCGCGCCAGCGAATCGCGATCGGGGCGCACCGCATTGCCGCGCCGTTTCCGGCCCTCGACCCACCCCAAGCGGCTTGGGACGCTTTCGTGATCGGCATTCCGGTCGGCTTCCGGGCGCGAACGGGGGGGTGCCGCGTCGCAGCCGGGCGCCGCGGAACATGTCCCCCGTACAATTCCAGGACATCTCGGGTCAAAACCCCAATACCGAGGCCATTCGTCTCCGCCCATTCCCAGAGGCGCCGCCCCAGATCGTCCGGATCGAGAGGGCCGCGCTCCGCAGCGGCGGCGATGACGATCGCTTGGGCCAAATCGTCGTCGTCAGGATCGCCGGTCGTTGCCGCGATTTCCAGGACGCCGTCCGGAAACGCTTCGGCGATTCGACGCCGCGACCAGCCCTCTTGCACGATCCCAAGGAGATTGCCGGTTGCGATGCCTGTCATCAGACCGCGGGCGCGGTCGGTCACGTCATTCGGTTGCAAGGAACCTCACCATGCAGGGCGGTCGAGAACGCTTCTTCGACCGTGATGCCGGGTCAGCCGGGCCAGGTCTCGGCGTCGGACCCCTTCATTCAACGTCGTACCCTACGACATCTTGTTCGGGCCGCGCAATCGAATCGCGAGCGCGGCGCGGATCGGCAGGGCGCGCCGAACCGATCCAGACCGAACGCAGGTGTCGGCCGCGCGGCGATGAGCCGCTCCGCGGCCGGGGGTTTGCAAAGTGTGCGCAAGAAGTGTGTAATGAGTTGCGCACTACCGCACCGACAGGAGGGCCGTTCGCAATGCCGCGGCGAGTCAACATCATGATGGACGATGAAGCGTGGAGCGTTATCGAGAAGCTGCCACGCGGCGCTCGGAGCCGCACCGTCAATTCCGCGATTCTGGATTGGTCGCGCGCTGTCGCGCGCCGGGACGCAGCAGCAAGCATGGATGCGCTCCGCCGACGACTTCCGGCCATCGCCACGGACGAGGTCGTCCGCTGGATCCGCGAGGAGCGAGAGCGACCGTCATCGTGATCGTGGTCCCCGACGCATCCGTCCTGCTGAAGTGGGTCCTTCCCGGCGACGACGAGCGGGATACGGATGCGGCGCTATCGCTGCGTGACGACGCCGTCGCCGGGGCCGTCGAATTGGTCGTTCCCCAACTCTGGATCTACGAAGTGGGAAACACGCTGGCGCGTCGGTTCCCCAAAGACGCGGTCGAACTTCTGGGGTCGTTGGTGGATTTCCAGTTGACGGAAGCCCGGCTGGATTCAGGGTGGCGAACGCAGGCCGTGGCTCTCGCCGTGAGGTACGAGGTCGCGTTCTACGATGCCGCGTACCATGCCGTGGCGCTTGCCCGCGGCGGCGTCTTCGTCACGGCCGACGAACGATACGTGCGACGTGTGTCGAGAGCCGGAGCCGTGGCGTCGTTGCGTCTTTGGAACGCCGGGTGAAGGAGTTGATGTTCCAGCAGGCGCCTGAGCACGCGGGTCATCTGGCGCTTGATCGAGTTTCAGGACGAAGGTCCGTATGCGAACGATGACCGACACTCGATTGATCGAACTCTGGTTGCCAATCGCCTTTCCCGACGACGACTTCTGAGGCATTGGCCATTCAATCGGCGGGACAAGAATCTCATCGAGTTCGAATCGTGCTGAACCACTCGTATGACGACTCCATGAATTTGCCATCCAACTTTGATGCCTATCGTTGAATCCTAGCCGGTTACTGAAGGCACGGCCGAAACACTCCCCCGAAATTCCACTCCCGGCCGCCCACTGATTCCCGCGGGACTTCAAATCGATGTACGGCTGTATTTCCTTGAACCTTTTCGGATCTCCCGTGTCTAAACGACCAGAAAGCCAAACGGACGATCACCAAGCGTGTTCCATGGGGGTATTGCGATGTCATCGATCGGGGTCTTTTTCTGGACATTTCTCCTCGCTCAGGCGTTCGGCATTCCGCCCCAGGTTCCTGGACCGTTCGAGGTCGGACAAGACACTGCGGAGGCGAGCGCCACTGTTCAAGGCGTCGTTACACGCGTCGGGTCGGGCGTACCGATCGGTCGCGCGGTAGTGTCCCTGCAGCCGGTAACGAACCCCAACGACCGGACCGCGATATTGAATGCCCTGGGGAATCGGAGCCAGATTCCCAGTTCCACCTCCGACGCGGGCGGCAACTTCATTATCGAGGACATCGCTCCCGGCGAATACCGTATCCTCGTTTCCCGGAACGGTTTCGTCCGCCAGCAGCATGGCGAGTCGGGACCCGCGACTCCCGGCACGCCGGTCGAACTGATTGCCGATCAAGCTTTTGAAGCCTCCTTCGAGTTGGTTCCTGCCGGGACGATCACGGGACGCATCTATGACGAATTCGGCGAACCGGTCCCCTACGTCGCGGTGGCGGCAATGCAGCCGCAGGTCCGCCCCGACGGCCAAGAGGCGTTTGCGACCATGCAGACCGACACCACCAACGACCGCGGAGAGTATCGGCTGTTCTGGCTGACTCCCGGCGAATACTTCATCAGCGCCAGCACGTCCGGTAGCGGAATCGGCCCCGTCTCCATGGGCGGCAATGCGGTGGGCGGCAGCATCAGGATATTATCGTCATCGAGTTCGATCGGCGGACCTCCAGTCGAGGAGATGGCGGCGTTCTATCCCGGAGTGCCCGATGCGGCCCTCGCAACGCCGGTCCGCGTCAGTGCCGGTGACGAACTGGCCGGGATCGATGTCCGGCTGGCGTCGAAAGAGACGTACACGATTTCGGGCCGCGTCATCGGTCCGAGCCAGATCAGCGGCTTTGCGATAGTGACGATACAACCCTCCAATCGAGGCGCACTTGGGAGCATGTCCTTTTCTTTCAATGCAAATCCGGTTGACGCGCAGGGGAACTTCACGATTCAGAACGTCGCGCCGGGTGCGTACACGCTGCAGGTTCGTGCGCAAGTGATCGGAGGCGAGGAGATGAGTGCCGCTCTCGCGGTTGAAGTAACCAACCGGGATCTGGAGAACATGACGCTCACGATGACCCCCGGAGTCGACGTTTCGGGAAGTGTCTTCATCGAAGACGCCACGACGGCCGCTGCATCGGAAACCGTTTCCGGTCTCGACATGACCCAGATACGAGTCATGCTCCGGGGCGATTCCGCGTTTGGTTCAGGATCTAGCCAACCCAGCGATACGCAAGGGAGCTTCCTGATCGAAAACCTTCTGCCGGGCGAATACACGGTCAACCTCAACGCGTTGAATCGGGGTTTGTATCTGAAGCGCATCATGGTCGGCAACTTGGAAGTCGCCCCCGGGGACACGATCGCGATTCCTCCCGATTTCAACCAGCAGATCTATGTGCTCGTCAGCCCCAATGGAGGACGCATCGACGGCGTTGCATTGAATCGGTCCGGCGAACCGATGCCTAATTCCACGATTACCCTTCTACCGCTCGATATGCCTCAAACGGCGCACGGCGATCTACCGCCCGCGTCGTTGAAACAGACCCGGACGGGTACCGACGGGGAATTCTCGCTGGCCGGCATCCGGCCGGGAGAGTACCGCCTCTTTGCTTGGGAGGGCACCCAGTCCGTACCGTACCTGAACGCCGAGTTCATGGGCCGGTTCCAGGCTCGCGGCGAACGCGTCAGCATTCAGGAGGGCGATGGACTCAACCTGAATCTGGATGTCATTCCGGAAAGCGAAACCCGGTAGGAAGGAACAATGTTCGGAGACGCAGTTTCGTAACGGTGGCCGGCCCCACGTACGACAACGGCGTCTCCGACCCTTCGCGACGAAAACCCGTGAGAAACACGGGCTAACGAAGAACCACCACAAGCGGCTCCCCGTTCTCGTCGATGAACTCCAGCCTTCCATCGGCCGGTCCCGTTCCCTTCCTCAGAACGAACATCTGTGTGGCATTCCTGGGCCCATCGACGAAACCGGGAAAGACGACGCCATCGGGACGCCCGCCGGGTGAACTCATCGAGGGCACGTTCGAAACGATCGTTTCGTTGCGGATGTTCCGCACGAGCCGATGAGATGCGGCCGCGATCGGGACGTCGCTCACCACGCGAATGCTCCCCTTGAACCTGCCCTTGTCCGCCAGATCGACCTGTGTGAACTCGACCTGCCTGTTCGGCGGGATGATCTGATTCGTCCGCGTCAGAACCTGGCCGTCCGGGTCGTAGACGATGACGCGAACGTCGGCGGGTTCGTCCTCGCCGTTTGCCAGCGTCAGCCGATGATCGATGCGCCCGTGGCGGACCACGGACGGATAGGTATCGACCGCGAACCAGGCCTCGTTCGAAGAACCGCCGCCCACGATGCTCTCGGTAACCAGAGTGCCGGACTTGCCGAAGCGCACGATGGCCGTTCCAACCGGAGCGCCTCCCGTCGCGGAAACCGTCAGAAAACCGGTTTCGGCAGTGTTGCCGGTGGAACCGGCCTCGTAAACGAACGTGCCGTTGGCGGGGATTGAATACTGGACGGCGCCCTGTTCTCCGATTTCGGCCATGGGCTCGCCCAGAGCGGTCACGAATCGAAGCGTGCCGTCGACCTGCGAGTCGCCGGGATTCAAAAGGACGATCTGCGCATCGTATCCGCCACCTAGTTGAATCCGTGGAATTGTCAGACTTGACTGACCGCTTCCGTCGTTGCCGTAAGCAACCGGAATGGCGGTGATGATTTCCTCATTTCGGTCGTTACCTGTCGTTCGGGCGGCTGTCAGAAAGAAGTCGCCGTTGCCGGTGATGCCGACCGAGCCCGGAACGGTCCGCCCGAACAGTTCCTGGATCTGGAACGATGCACTTTCCCCTCCGCCCAGTTCCCGAACCGCGGGAGAGTCGATGGAATTTCCTTCCTCATCCCGAAGAACGAAATCGAGGCGCAGGGTATCCGGCTGCCGGTTCGCCACATGGAGGCGGGTCGCCTCGGCTCGGGAATCGACGAATGCCATGGCGGCATCGACCTCCGGAGGCGCCCCAAAACCCGTTTCGCTGACCAGCACGCGGCTCTCGCGTTGCGATTCACGGTCAAAGACGGTCCTCATGACCGATAACGTTGCGGCGCCGCCCCACACCGAGTCATCGCCCGATGCAATGGCGTAACCGGCGTATTGGTTTGAATCGACATCGGCGCCGGCCGACTGATAGGACCGCACGCTGTTGGACGGAAAACCGAATTCGTAGGCCGTCCGAGCCATGTCGTGGATCATGATGTTGGCTGCAAACCCCTGCGAAATGTAGAGCCTCTGGTGCTCGCTGTCGAAAGTCAGTCCACGCGGGTCCCAGAGCTCGTCCGCCCGGACTTGCCCCAATTCTCGAGATTCGAAGTCCTGCTGGCCGATCACGCCGACGGCTTCGGGCATATTGCGCATTTCCTCGGGCGCGAAATCATAGATCGTGACCCGGTCGTTCCCGTGGTCTGAAACGAACAAGCGGTCGTTCGCGTAGTCATACGTCACGCCGTCCGGCCCGTCGATGGCGCTCCGGCTCCTTCCGGCAGTCTGCGAATCGAAATCCGGCTGGCCTATCACCGCCACCGCTTCGGCGCCGTTCTGGAGCGCCGGCGGGTCCGCGTCAAAGACCAATACGCGGTTGTTGTTCCCATCTGAGACGAACAGGCGATGATGCTGCGAGTCGTAATGCAGTGCCGCCGGTTGGCGCAGCGATGCGGGACCCAGCCCCGGGGCATTGCTGGTGAAATCGGGTTGCCCGATCACCACGGAAGCGGCCATCCCGTTTCGCAGGTTCTCGGGCGCCGTATCGTAAACGAGCAATCGGTTGTTCCCGCCGTCGGAGACGAACAACCGGTCATTGACCGGATCGTGAGTGAGCGCCGTGGCCCGGGGCCGGCCCGGCGTGATCCCAGTTCCGACGCGCGTGTCGAGATTGATGCCGGTCCGGCTGGTGGCGGCCGTCGTGGTCGTGAAATCCGGTTGCCCGAGTACGGCCATCGCGTCCGGCCCGTTTCGCAGCCTGTCGGGATGGGCGTCGAACACCATGATGCGGTTGCCCCACCCATCGCTGACGAAGAGCCGCTTGTTCAGGGTGTCGTAGGTGAGCGCGATGGGGATCTTGAGGGTATTCGCGCTGATGGGTCTCAATTCAGCCGTGTACATGTGCGGCTGTCCAATCACCCATTGCGCCTCGCGGTCCAGAATGCGGTTCTGGGAATCCAGTTGCCACACCATGACGCGGTTGTTGTATTGATCGATCGCGAACAGGCGATGGTCCGCCGGATCGAGGATGACATCCCGCGGATAGATGTTCCGGGCATTGACGCGGTCATTCGCGGACCGGCGATTGAAGTCCGGCGCCATGTTGTCGTCAAGGTGGCCGACCACCTCGACGGCCGGCGCGCCGGTGCTCAGGTTCTCGGGCGAGATGTCCCAGATCATCGCACGATTTCCACCGGGATATCCCTCAGTGGCCACAAGGAGCTGTCGTTCGGTATCGATCGAACCCGCACCCAGGCGCGGCCAAACCGATTGAGTCCTGGAGACGATCGGATCGTAGGCGTCGAAACCGGGCTTTCCGAGCACTATTGTCGGTTCCGCCTCGTTCAGCGGCTGTCCGGGCGCCACGTCGTAGACGGCGATTCGCATGTGCTCGATGCGGGAGTGGGATTCCGCGATGAAGAGCCGGTCGTTCCGGTCGTCGTAGGTCAGCCCGCCGGTCGCAAAGTCGTTCAACCCCTCGTGCCGATCGTTCGTCGTGAAGTCCGGTTGTCCCATGACGCCGATTGCGGACGCGCCATTCTCAAGAACCTCGGGCCGGGCATCGAAAACCATGATCCGCGAATTCCCGCCGTCGACCACGAACAGCCGCCCGTTCTTGGCGTCATAGGCCGGGTTGCCGGGCCGGGACAGCTTGTCCGGTCCCAGGCCCGGGGTGTTCGAAGTAAAGTCGGTCTGGCCGAGGACGATATCGGCATCCATGCCCGTTCCGAATCCTTCGGACCGGATGTCGAAGACCAGGACACGGTTGTTGGCGCTGTCGGTGGCGAACAACCGTTGGTTCGCATCGTCGATCGCCAGGCTGACCCCCCGTCCCACGTGGTTGGCGGCGAGTCCGCGCGTCTTCGTGCCCGCGTCGGGCTGCCCCAGCACGGCGATCACGGGAGCTCCGGTCCGGATGCGGTCGGGGTCGATGTCAAAAACCATGATCTGCTGGCCAGAGTCATTGCTGCCCCCGGTGGCGCTGTCGACGGTGAACAATCGTTGATTCACGTGATCGATCGCCACCGCGCCGGGGAACTCGACCTGGCTCTCCGACCATTGACCGGCGGCCGAACGGCGTGCGTAAGCACTGGGCTTGCCCAGAATGTGTTCCACGGTGGGGCTTGCCAGGGTCCCGTCGTCATTGAGATTGAATACTTCGATGCGGCCGTTGCCGTTACCCGTGAGGAAAAGTCGATTATGGACGCGATCCAGCGCCCCCTGAGGCGGTCACCACACACTGTGGCCGGCGGGGCCGCCGTTGGTTACGCCTCCGACGAAGGTCGGGTTGCCGTCCAGGTCTTCCTGGCCAAGCAGGTCGCTCGCGGGCTGCCCGTTCCTTTGTGCCTGGGCGGCGGCCGGAACAAGGACAATACAGGCCAGAAGCACGATCAAAATCCATTGTCGTTCGGTCATGGTAATGAACCTCCTGTCGGTTCGGGTCCGATTCGGAACCCTCTCAGTCGTTCAACTCACGGAACTTCACTTTCGTAATATGCCCTCATCGATGCGGCAATGGATGGAAAATCGCCCGCGTCTTCGCCGCGCCGCTGAATTTCTTCGTCGATCGAAGCCAACTCCTCGATCACTCCAAGGGCATCGTCGAGACGCCCCAGGTTCAGATACGCCGCCAGCATCCAGTCTAGCGCGTGATAGTCGCGCATGCCGAGCGGACGGTTCGTTCGTTCCTGCCAATCCACTGAAGCCCGGTAGGAGTCTTCGTTGGATAAGGCAACCTCTTCCCACATATCGAGATGACGAAATATATGGCTCGGCATATGGAGGGCGTGCGACGAAGCGGGTGCGATCCGGGCGTAGAGCCTCGCCTGACGCAGGCCCATCCGGGCAAACGTCGGAGTGTCGTAGGCGTGGATCAGATAGTGCAACACACCGGGGTGTTCCCGGTTCCGTTCGTAAATCTCTTCGAGCATGCTTGCTACGGTTACCACGTGAAGTGCGCTGTCGCGGTCGAACGTTGGGAGAGCCAGGAATGCGAGAGCGGCGAACGCATTGGCTTCGTCGTCATCGGGCGCCTGCAGGGAGAGTTGATCCATGGCGCCGGCGTAAGCGCGGCGCCGGTCCTCGGGTGAGCGTTCTGGGAGGAACCGTTCCCGGACGGCATCGGCATAGGCGCGCTCTCGTGCCGTCCACCTCAGCTTGCCCTCGGAATCGAGCCGGTCGATTCGGGCGATGACAGCCGCGCCCTCACTCTCGTTTTCCAGTCCTGGAACGGTGCCGAGCGCGTTGTCGTAAGTCATGGCCTCGCCCCAATACGCCATACCGAAGCCGGGATCGATCTGCTGGGCACGGACGAAGCGGTCGCGCGCCTCCTCGTACCAGAAGCTGTGGAGCGCCAGGACTCCGACAATGAATTCCTCCTGCGCTTCCGGGGCGCCCGAAGTCGGAAAATCGATGGTGCCGAGCGGCAGCCCAGGTTCCTGGGCAAGCGCCGAAGAAGGATGAGAACCGGTACAGTTGGCGGCCAGGAAAAGAAGAATCGCTAGCGCCGAGGAATACCGGGCCCCACGCATCGAAGGCGGCCGTCGCCGCCGATGTGCCATTGCGTTCATGATCAGCGAAGATTGTTGCAACTCTACCACCAGTTTCGCGGACGCGGAACAATCGACGACCCCCGTTCGAACGGCGCAGCCAATCCGGCGGTGATTCAGAAGGTATGCCCGGACCGGAACCAGAAGTGGGCGCCTTCACGGCTGAACCCGGCATCGAAACCGAAGAATACGCGTCCCCCAAACCGGACACGGACGCCGCCGCCCGCCGCGCCCTGGAGCTCATTGAGACTCAGATCATGGGGTCTGGCCGCGACGCTGCCAGCGTCGACAAAGGCCACGGCGTCCAGGAAACCCATCAATGCGCGACGGTATTCGATGTTGAACAGCAGGGCATTGCCCGATCGAAACCGGTACTGATCGAATCCGCGGACGGTATCGGTCCCGCCGATGCTCGGCTGCAGGAAAAACGGGATCTCGTGCCCGGATGCCTTTCCGGTCAGCACCGCACGCGCCCGGCCCGCTATTCGTCCGTCCTCGGAGAGGGAAAGGAAACGCCGATATTCGAACTCATACCGGTGGAAGCTGTAGTCTCCGGGTTCCCTGTCTTCGAATCGTGCCCACTCGAATGACGCGATATCGCCGACCCTGGGATCGTCCCGGTCGTCCCGGCGGTCGTAATCCATTCGAATGCCGCCGCGCCAGTAATCGGGAGCGGCCTCGAGAGCCGTTGCCTCCGCTACCGTGAACTGTTGTTCCGTCGAGGGATGCTTCTTGTCGGTGCCGGGCCCGGCGTTAACCTCGACCAGCCCTCCGAAAGCGGCCACCCGAAGTCCGGACCTGAAATGAAGGCCCGCGGTTCCTGTCAACCAAACGTCCTCCAACCGGTAGTTCGAGCGGCGGTCCTCGTTCGAGTCGGGACCCAATCCCCAAAAATCTTCCTGGGGATAGTTGCGGTACCTCAGGCGGAATTCCGAAAAGAAGTCATGGGTCGCCGCCGGCGGGGATTCGAGCGACAACTCGACGTGTTCGTATTTTTTAAGGGAGCCAACGATTCGGGCGCGCGCGTCGAACGGCCCGATCGTCCGGTATCGCAAGAGTTCGAAACCCGCCGCCAGACCCGAGTCCGCCGGCAGACCGCCCAGTATGGGACGGAACAAGACCTGCCCCTGCGAATCGAGCGGCGCCGCCGCCGTCAGGAGCGCCGACGCAAGGAAGAGAACCCGGCTCCGAACGGCCCATCGGATCATCGGCCCCGGGTCGCAAAAAGAACCAGGGCCACACCGCTGTCGGTCACGTTCTGGGCCTCGATGTCGGTCAACATCATGGGCATGACGCCAACGTAGCTTGGCTGCAGTTCGAACTTGCCGATCAGGTACTGCCGAACGGCGACCGCCCAATCCCGCGCGAGAAGCAGGTCTTCAGGATCCGAGCCCGAGGAGTAGGCTTCGATCATCAGCGGGTCTTCCTTCGAGTAGCGGATGTATTCGGCCATCACGGTATCGAGCCGTTGTCTTCCCGTATCGGTGAGAGCCGCCGTTCCATTGGAATCGAACATGCCGGTTGCATCCAACCGGCGGGTGATTCGCTGCTTGTCGGCGAGAAAACGTGTGTTCAGGTACTCATCGATGCTGACCGAATCGATGTTGAAGAAACCCCTGTCGTCGAAAAAGCCCCGAAAGAACCAGTTGCGTTTGAGGGCCTCGGTGTTGTCCACCATGTTCGACAACGCGCGGTTGGTGTTGTCCAGTGTAGTCCGCACGTCGGCCATCAGGCCATCCGGTCCCGTCGTCCCCTGAAATGTTCGAATCAGTTCCGTCGCCTCCCGGGTGAACTCTCCCGCTTCGCGGGTCGCCGCTTCGACGTTAGCGCCGACACGGTCGATTCTTTCGCCAAGATCCAACTCGCGAAAGTCCTCGGATATCGCCCGAAAATCATTGGACAAGGCCGTGAAGTTGGCGATGGTTTGCTCGGCCTCGTTCATGGTGGCGCGCATATCGTTGTAGAGGGCGTCATCGGTCAGGATTCGGCCGATCGACCCCCGTCCGGCACGGACATCTTCGACCATGCCGCCAATATTGGTCGCGATACCGTCGCCAACCGACGTGATGCTCTGGATTTCGACTCCGATCCGATCGATCGTTCCGGTCGTTTCGGCGTTCAGTTCCAGCAACGCATCGAAAGTCCGATTGATCCCGGACCGGATATCCGCAACCGCCTGGTTGCCCGAGACGGCCATATCGTTCATGCGTTGCATCAGGTCACCGACTTCGACAGGTTCGCGGCTACCGATCGTGCCACCCGGACCGGCTTCAGGGGCATTGGCTGTGCCCGCGGCGACCTGCAGGAATTTATTCCCGACGAGTCCGTCGGTCTGAATGGTCGCGACCGAATCCTCACGCAGGATCGGCTGCAGGTCGGAATTCACCCGAAAGCGGACGCGAAACGGATCGCCGGGCGCCGTCGGGATCCCGATGTCCAGAACTTCGCCGGCATCCGTGCCCGCCACGCGCACCACGGATCCTCGCGACAGGCCGCTGACGTTCAGGAAATTGGCATGCAGTTCGATGTTATCGGAGAACATCTGCCGGCGGTCGCCGATCCAGAACAGGCCGAGTGCGAACAGAAACGCACCGATAACGACGAAAGCTCCAAGTATCGCTCTTCGAGATGAATTCACGTTCACGTTCCTCCTGTTGCAGACATGAAGCGTTGGACAGTATCGTTCTGACTTTGCCGGAGCCGGTCCGGTGACCCTCGTTCCACGATTTTGCCGTTTTCGAGCAATGCCAGTTGGTCGCCAATCCGCTGGGCGCTCGGAATGTTATGTGTGACCACGACCATCGTCGTACCCTTGTGTTGCTTGAGACGAAGCAGCAGGTCGTCGATCTCGACGGCGGTAATCGGATCCAGGCCGCTGCTGGGCTCATCGACGAGCAGGATTGGCGGTTCGAGCGCCAACGCGCGAGCCAGGCCCGCGCGCTTCCGCATCCCGCCTGACAACTCCGTGGGCATCTTGTCGTAGTCGTCGGCGAGCCCCACCTGGCCCAGCAATTCAGTGGCGCGATTGCGGATCTCGGGTGACGACAGTTCGGTGTGCCAGCGCAGGGGAAAGGCCACGTTTTCTCCCACCGTAATCGAATCGAAAAGGGCCGAGTACTGGAACAGGAAGCCCATTCGCTTGCGAACCCGGGCAAGTTCGGCGCCGTGGAGATTCGTGATCGGCGCCCCCTCCACATAAATCTCGCCCGAGTCGGGTGCGATCAGTCCGATCATGTGCTTCAGCGTCAAGCTCTTTCCGCTTCCGCTGCGTCCGAGAAGGCAGAACGCCTTGCCCCGTACGACTTCGAAGGAAATATCATCGAGAATCGTTCGATCGCCGAACGATTTCGTAATGCCGTCGAAACGAATCGCAATGTCGTCTTCGGTCATTACGCTGCCTCGGGCAGGAAGAAGAAAATGGCCTTGACGATGACCACATTGCTGATGATCAGCAGAATCGAACTCACGACCACGCTGCGGGTCGCGGATTGCCCGACACCGGCTGTGCCCCCGGTGGTGTAGTACCCCTGATAACAGGCGACCCCCGAAATGATGAAACCGAAAATCACCGTCTTGAACGTCGCCGTGAGGTAGTCGTCGAACTCGATCAGAAGAAACGCCTGTTCGTAATATTGTTGGAACCCCATGCCGCTGATCGCGTATTCGGCGATAAAGCCGCCGAGGATTCCGGTGAAGTTCATGATCGTGGTCAGCAGCGGCATCATGATCATGCAGGCCATCACACGTGTGGCCACCAGGAACTTGAAGGAATCGATCGCGAGGCTTTCGAGCGCGTCGATCTGCTCGGTGACCCGCATGGCGCCCAACTCGGCGCCGATTCCGGCCCCAACCCGCCCGGCGATCAGCAAGGCTGCCACGAGCGGTCCGGTTTCCTTGATCATTGCCAGGCCCAGACCGGTGGGAATCAACGATTCCGCACCAAAACGCTCCAGCGTCGCACGGGTGTGCATCGACATGACCGCGCCCACGGCGATACCCGCGGCGGCAATCAGTGGGACGGACTTGTAGCCGAGTTCGTAAATCTGGCGCAACGTCTCTTCGAAGTGAAACGGACGCTTGACGGCGGCGTGCAGGCTTCGAAAACCGAACGCCGCATTGTCTCCGACGAAGAAAAACGCCTTCGCAACCCCCAATCGGATTTCGCTAACCATGGCTCATGTGCTCGTCGCTACTCCTAGCTCGTTTGTTCCGGGTTCAGGCAACCAGAGTCTGAGTTCGTACTATATCCCACCATGTTCACCGCCTCCGGGGGCTATTGCAAATTGTGGCCCGGCGGAGGCAATGGCCCGACGGCGCGCGGTGTCCATTGCGGATGTGGATCAGGCGAATTTCGACTGAAGGGCGTGCGGGGAGCGGCCCGCGGCCATGCGCGGTTGGATTGGCGGCCAGCGGTCGGCTGGATTGAAAGGGAAGGGTGCGGACCCGCGTGACGGTCGCACCCTCCTCAAGTGGTTCAGCCTAAAGATCGAATGGCGATTCGACCTCGATTTCGCGTTCCGACCCATCGCGCATGACCGTCACCGTGAGGGCATTTCCGGTTGCCAGAACGCCGCCCGACAGGTTCCTCAGATCCGACGCGGAACCCACCCGGTTTCCGTCGACCGCGACGATGACGTCTCCGACTTGCAGCCCGGCGCCCGCGCCGATGGAATCGTCATCCATGGACACGATCAGGACCCCGGCGTCCGGGTCCGCGCCGAAGAACTGGCGGAGTTCGGACGTCATTTCGTCGACCTGGATTCCAAGAAGCGAGGCGTTGTCTCCAATAGTTCTGCCGCTAACAAAGACGCGGCCCCTGCCTCTGTTGCTGATGAAGGTTGGGCCACTTGGGCCCAAGGTTGTTGATGAACTAGTGGAGGACATCTGGATAACCCTCTCAAATGGGCTGGGTCTGGCCGAGATTGTCAGCGTGGCTTTCTGCTCCTCGGCGTTTCGGGAAAATGTGACCTCGACCGTCCGGCCGACGGGGGTTTCGGAGACCAGTCGCGTCAACTGAACGGCGCCGACGACGTCCGTTCCATCGAACGCGGTGATCAGGTCCCCTTCCTGGATTCCCGCTTCGATGGCCGGCCCATCGGACTCAACCCCGGTCACGACGACGCCCCGATCCGGGCCGTCTTCAATCCGGACACCCATCCAACTCGATTCTGGCTGATTCGGTTCGAAACGGATCCGGACTGGTTCTTGTCGACCTGGTTCCACACGGATCCGGACTGGTTCTTGCCGGCCTGATTCCACGCGGATCGGGAATGGTAGGTCCACGGCCTCTTGACCATTGCGGAAGATCTGTACGTTACCGCCCACTCCCTCTCCAAGACCGCCCCCGAAACCAGCGCCCGTTCCCTCGCCAAGACCGGTGCCGAGACCTTCACCGATACCCGTACCTTGTCCGGTACCGATGCCTCCACCGAAGCCCGTGCCCGCGGGTGGCGGCTCTTCGGATTGGGCCGGGGTTTCCTGGCGACCGTTCGGGGGTTCTGGGGCAGTCGGTTGTTCAGGTGCCGGTTGGGGTTCCTCGACCGGCCGCTCTTGCGGGGTGGACGCCGGTTCGACCGTTTCCATCGGGGGCGGCGCCGGAAGCTTCATTAGCGGCGATGCTGCGATGGTCGCCTGCGAGCCACCGAATCCAAGTAGTACTACCGCGATTGTGACCGCGAGCGCCAGCCCGACCGATGCGGGCCGGTTTCGATGTGGCGGTTGGCCCAGAATGCTCTTGATGCGGCCTGACAAGGAACCGCCGGCCGCACCGACGGCAAGTCTCGCGGCGGCTCTTGCAGTCTCGAGGTTGGAAAGCGCCTGCGCGTAAAGCACGGCATCGCCGCAGACGGTCACGGCGAAATCGTCGGCGCAGTGTTCCCGTTCGGCGCGGATGCGATTTGAGAGCCACCAGACACCCGGATGGTAGAAGAGGAGCGTTTCGGCGAGCGTCTGAAAGATGTTTACCAGGTAGTCCTGTTGTCGAACGTGCGCCAATTCGTGGGCGATAACCGCCTCCAGCTGTTCGGGCGAAAGTCCGGTGACCGCGCTGGCAGGCAAGAGAAGGACGGGCCGGAGCCATTCCACAACGGCCGGCACCTCGAATACTGCGGACTCGATAACTCGAACGGGCCGTGCCAAACGCGCTCGCCGCGCGATTCGATTCACGGTTTCCGCGAGTTCCGCACTGGCTCGAGCGCTTTGCCGCCGCATGCGCCGCACGAGTACCCAGCCTCCGGCGATACGGATCGAAAGCGCCAATACGCCAAGGATCCAGGCCACGACGATCGCCGGGATGAACGATCGCAGGTCGAGAGCCGAGGTCCAACTGCCGCCGGCCGCCGTGCCGCCGGAGGGGGTCGTTCCTGTCACCGGCATTGGCGAGCCCGTTGTTTCAGCCCGACCTGGGATCAGTGCACTCGGGACCGTGGCAGCAATTCGGTTTCGGCCGGATTCGGGCGCCATGGCCATATAGGCACCGACGGCAGTCCGTATCGGCAACGCCACCATCACCAGCATTGCCGCACACGCCGTCCAATATCGAATCCGGGCATCGGCGCCCGACAGGGCAACCAGGACGAGCGCGACGATGGCGGCGACGATCGTACCCTGCCAGGCGAACTGTATCAGTGACCATCCAATGGCATATACGGCCGGACTTGCGGCGATTGCTTCAATCACGATCGTTCTCCTTCGTTCGATTTCTCAGCGATCAGTCTTCGAATCTCGTCCCGTTCCCTGGTCGATGTCGGCCGGGTGGCCAGCGCCTGCATCACCAACTTCGATGCCGAACCCCCGAAAGCGCGTTCGAGAAGGTCGTCCAGCAGACGGCGCTGCATTACTTCCTCCTCGTGACTCGCGGCGTATACGTGCCTTCGACCCATTTCTTCGCGAACCGTCAGGCCCTTGTCGGTCATGATTTGCAACAGCTTGAGTGTGGTGGTGTAGCCGATCGGCCGATCCGTGGCGGCAACTTCGTTCACTTGTCGTACCGTCGACGGTCCGTGATTCCACAGGATCCGCAGGATTGCCAGTTCGGCGTCGGTTGGTTTCAGGACGGATCGTTTTGCCATGTGCCAGAGTATCTACGAGATGTTTCGTAGTGTCAACGAAAAGTTTCGTAGTGCAGCGCTTCAGTCGCCAACCCCACCGTCGGCGAAGTACTCGGCAAACCGGCTTTGACCATATCGCGAAGGGCCGGAGTCCACTTCCGCCGTAGCTTCCAACGCGCGCGTCCCTATAGAATGATCGGCACGGACCGCTCGATTGCCAATCCGGCTTTTAGCCCGCCTTTCTCACGGGTTTTCGTCGCGAAGAGTCGGAGACGCCGTCAGAGCAAGGCGCGCGCCCGGAGGGCACCGGAGGCGTACTTCTTCCTGCCGCACCAAGGTGCGCGATGACGGTACGTCGAGGAGCCCGACCGCGCTTGATCCGGCGTGAGGAACGCGCCGCTACGCGCCCGGCGCGATCGGCGCCAGGAAAGCGCCTGAGAACGCGCCGTAGAACGCAGCACTGGCGGATGGATCCGGCACTGTAGCAGACAACTCGTGAGAAAGGCGGGTTAGATGTGTTTCGATCATCGGAGATCGATCTGTCCGGGCAAGCGACGTATCGGACCGGGAATGTGAGCTATCGAACGGACCTCAGTAACGAAGTGGCCCTGGTCACTGGCGGAAGCCGAAACATCGGTCTCGCGATCGCCGAGACCCTGCGGGCTTCCGGTGCGCGTGTCTGTATCTGGGGAGGCTCCGATGCCGGCGCATTGGAACAGGCGTTGAGTGTGCTCGCAGGGGACGAGGCCGATCGAATCGGGATGCTCGTGAAGGTTGAGGAAGAAGCTGCGGTCCTCGGCGCTTTCGATCGGATCGAAGCGCGGCTCGGCCCGGTATCCATCCTCGTCAACAACGCGGCGCGGCGGCCGTACGAGCCGCTGACAACGATCAGCCGCGATGCCTGGACGTCGGTCCTCGACGTGATCCTGACCGGCGCGTTTCTGACTTCGCGCGAGTTGTTCCGCCGCTTGCCCGTGGAACGGAAAGGCGCGATCGTCAACATCGGCGGAATCAGCGCGCATCGTCCGGGAACGAACCGGGCCCACGTGATTACGGCGAAGGCCGGGCTGATCGGCTTGACGCGGTCGTTGGCCGAGGAGGGCCTCGGTCGTATCCGGGTCAATTGCGTCGTACCCGGAGCTATCGAAACCGCGATTCCGGCGGGCGGGCGGCGGCCAAGGTTTCTGGACGACGAGGGTCATGCGGCGGGCCATCCCCGCGACGTCGCCCGTACGGTCCTGGGGTTGGCCGATCCCAATGAACAGTTCGTGACCGGGCAGACTCTGCACGTCAGCGGCGGCCGCTTCATGCCTTGATTTCAGACCTCCGCATCTGCGAGCATCGATGAGGACATCGTGATAGAACGAGCAAGACCCGACGGCAGGACAATGGCAAAAGCCACATTCTCATCGATTCTGGTCATGATCGCGGTGCTTGCCGCCGGCTGCGCCACCGATGAGAGCACCTCCACTACCGCGGGTTCCCAACCGGGACAAGACGCCTCCGAAAACGCATACCCGCACGATGTCGTTACCCTGATCACCCATTCGAGCCCGGGAGGCGGAAGCGACGTGTTCATACGCGAACTCGTCAGGCACCTGGGGCCCCAGATGGGGGTGGACTTCGTTGTCCAGAACGTTCGCGGCGGCGGTGGCGTGCGGGCGATGAGCCGGCTTGCCAACTCACCGGCGGACGGCAGCGTTTTTTATGCCGCGACGCCCAGCTTTATCTTCACCTCGCTGATGAGCAACCCGTCGATCGGTTACGACGATCTGGATCCGATCGTCAACTTGTTTTCCGATCAGGAAGTCGTCTACACCCGCACCGAAAGCCCGTTTGAAATCCTTGCCGACGTGATCCAGGCTTCACGTTCGGCAAGAGGCCGTTGGGGCGCCGCGACACCCGGATCATTGGAGCGGCAGGCGCTGGAACGTCTCAAGCGCGCCGCGGATGTGGACGCCGCGATCGTCAGCCATGAAGGCGGCGGCGATCTCATCCTCAACGTATTGAACGGGACCCTCGATATCGGAGTCGGCGAAGCTCAGGAAATACGGAGCCAACTCGACGCCGGGCGGTTGCGCCTGCTGGCCGTGTTCAGCGAAACACGTTTGCCGGAACTGCCCGAGTTGCCCACCGTATTGGAATCGGGTTACGACGTCGTCGTTACGAAGTTCAGAGGACTGATGGGACCCCGGGGTACGCCACCGGCAATTGTCGAAGCCTGGGAGAGTGCGATACAGCAGGTTTTGGAGAACCCCGACTATCGCGAGGCGTATTCGGGTGCGATGCTCTCGCCACGATATCTTCCACAAACCGAGTACGCGCGCTTCATTGCAACCTTCGCGGCCGAAACCGAAGCGTTCCTGGTCGAATCCGGCATTATTGATTAGTGTCCTGTCCCATAAATAACGTGCCTAACGCCGATGGGTATTGGCCGGCGAGATCGAGGACCGAGACGGAAGTGGTTGCTCATTCATCGTGAACGTCGAGCGACAACGAGGTCGCTACCAACGCCCATCGGCCCGAAGGGTTCGGGCGGAACGGGGCCGTCTTCGTTGTCGTTCCTCCACTCACAATGCGGGACATTTGTTCGGTCGTCACTCCTCGAATACGACCCCGTTGCGCTCCGAACGTTAAACTCGCTATCTATGGGACAGGACACTTGCGGCACCCCCTGCAGCGTCGTTCGGAAACGGTGATCGTTTCATGTTGAAGGATCTGATAAGCGCGTTGATCCTGCTGCCGGTCGCCGTTGGATACTACATCTTCGCGAGCGGCATCGGCCAAAGCGCCTTGGACGACGAAATCGGAGCAGGGGGACTTCCCGTCATTTACGCCACGCTGTTGGCCGCAATTGCGCTCGCCCTTGCAGCCAAGGCGCTGATCGCCTGGCGCTTCCTGCCGGCCGGCCGCAACCATCGGGATCACGGACTCGAAGGCGAAGGCCGCAGACTGTTGCGCGCCGCGGGCATGCTCGGGATTGGCGTTGCCTACATTGGCGGCGTCACGTTTGGCGGTTATCCGGTCTCACTGGCGGCAGTGATTGCCCTGGTTGCGTTGTATCAGGGCGAGCCCGCGGGCTGGCGTCTCGCCCGAATCGCATTCGGCGGCGCCGCCGTATTCTGGATCTTCTTCGATCGTCTGCTCGGAATCGACATGCCACCCGGGTTCTGGCCGGCACTGTGGGGGGGATAGTGGGAGGATTGATCGATGCCCTCCAACTGCTGGTCACCACATCGATCGTGCCGGCGGCCATCGCCGGGGTCGCCTGGGGGATTCTGGGCGGAGCGCTGCCAGGGATCTCGCCCTCGATCAGCATGGCCTTGTTGTTGCCACTCACTTATGGCCTTGAACCCGGTACGGCAATCGTGTTGCTGGCGTCCACGTATATCGGAGCGGAATATGGAGGGTCGATACCCGCCATCCTGATCAATACGCCGGGTACGAATGCCGCTGCCGCTACGGTGCTCGACGGCTATCCAATGAAGCAGCAGGGCCGCGGCGGCGAGGCCCTGGGGATCTCGCTGTACTCCGGCGTTATCGGCAGTTTCATCGGATTGTCGATGTTGGTGCTGTTGACGAGGCCTCTGGCGAACTTGGCTCTGGCTTTCACCCCGATGTCGTATTTTGCTCTTGGCGTTCTGGGTTTGAGCGTGATCGCGGCGTTGGCGGGGGCATCCATACTGAAGGGGCTTGCCGCGGGTCTGTTGGGGTTGATGGTGGCGACGGTGGGTACGGACCCGATTTCCGGAGTGCAGCGCTTCACTTTCGGACAGGTGGCCCTGTTGGACGGCATCGCGCCCATCCTGGTGATGGTCGGATTGTTCGCCGTCAGCGAGTTGTTTCTCCAGGCCAGCCAGCCGCCGTGGGAAAAAACCTCCCGGAAATTCGCGAGGATCCGTTTTCCGGACAGGAAACTGCGGCGGCGGTTGCGCAAACCCCAATTGATCGGTTCCCTGATCGGTACAGTCGAAGGCGTCATCCCGGGGGCGGGGGGGACGATCGCATCGTTTCTCTCGTACAACGAAGCACGCCGCTGGTCGAACGCCAAGGAGGAATTCGGCAGGGGTTCGCCGGAAGGAATCGCCGCGCCCGAAACCGCCAACAACACCGTCTCGGCAACCGCGCTCGTGCCCCTGTTGAGTTTCGGAATTCCCGGATCCAACTCCGCCGCGATTTTGCTTGGCGGGTTTCTCGTTCACGGCTTGCTGCCGGGACCGCGCCTTTTCGAGGAGAACGCCGATGTCGTCAACGCGCTCTACGTGGGATTGTTCGTTGCGACCCTGTCGCTGCTTGTCATCGGCCGCGCCATGCTTCCGGTGTGCCTCTGGTTGGTCAACCGGCCGAAAGCCGTGCTGATGGCTTTTATCTACGCGCTGATCTTCTCGGGTATCTACACGATTGACTACAGCCTGTTCGACATAGGACTGGTGCTCGCCGCCGGCGCCGTCGGGGTGGCGATGCGGATTTTGGGATTGCCGTTGCTCCCTGCCGTGCTCGGTGTGGTGTTGGGCTTTCTGGTCGAGTCGAACTATCGCCGGTCTCTTGTACTCTCGGGCGGCGGCCATTCGATTTTTCTGGAAGATCCAGTCGCCGTGGTTCTGTTGTCCTTCGCCGCGTTGTTCCTTCTCGGTTCCCTGACGGGGCGTGTTTTCGCGGCGACCCGTGGGAAGCCGGCAAGCGGGGCAGGGTAAGGGTATGAGTACGGAGCGTTTACAACACCCGGTTGCCGCCACCTTCGCGCGCTGGATCGAAGATCTCTCGGCAGAAACGCTGCCCGACGCCATCACGCGTGCCTGTGCGGATACGGTCATCGATACCGTGGGTCTGGCATTTGCCGCCCGCGATTCCGATTACATCGCGGCGCTTTCGAAGTCATGGACAGGAACCGGACCCTGTACGGTCATCGGTTCGGAGGAGCGCCTCCGGGCCGAGGCCGCGGCCATGATCAACGGCACCGCGGCGCATGGCGAGGATTTCGACAACACGTTCGAAGGATGCCCGGTGCATCCGGGTGCGGTTATCGTCCCATCCGTGCTTGCAGTGGCCGAGTCCGAGGGGCTCAGCGGAGTTGACGTCCTGCGGGGAGTCGCGGTGGGCCAGGAACTGATGTGCCGCATGGGTTCGGTCGCAGGGAAGGGCCCGCACTCCGCGGGCTTTCATCCCACAGCCGTGATCGGGGCGATGGGCTCGACGGCCGCCGTGGCGGCGGCAACCCGCGCCACTGGGGATGCGACAACCAACGCGCTTGGAATTGCCGGAAGCATGGCGTCGGGCATCATCGAATATCTGGCTGACGGTTCGTGGACCAAGAAGATGCATGCGGGCTGGGCCGCGCAATCGGGCCTGCGCGCACTGGCCATGGGCCGGGCCGGGTTCAAGGGGCCGGCAACCGTGTTCGAAGGCAAACACGGGTTTTTTCGCGCCTTCGCTCCCTCGGCGTCCCCCGATTTCAGTTTGCTGACTGCCGAACTCGGCGAACGGTGGGAAGCCGCGCGGATTGCGTTCAAACCGTTCGCTTGCGGAACGATGGCCCAACCCTTTGTCGATTGCGCAATCCGTTTGCGTGACCGCGGTATTCGAGCCGAAGACATTTCGGAACTGATGTGCTCGGTTGGAGAAGGAACGGTCCACCGCCTGTGGGAGCCACTCGAACTGAAACGGAACCCACCGAACGCCTACTCCGCGAAGTTCAGCACACCCTACTGTATCGCCGTCGCCTTCCTGCGGGGAGATGCGGGAATGGCCGAGTTCGATGAATCGTCGATTCAGGATCCCCGAGTTCTGGCCCTGTCCAATCGAGTCGCCTATACGGTTAGTCCGGACGATGAATATCCGCGCAACTATACCGGACGAATCCGCGCGACTCTAACCGGCGGAACCGTGGTGGAGGAGCGCCAGCCGCATCTTCGCGGCGGCGTGCGCGAGCCTCTGGAACGCGCCGAGTTGATCGGGAAGTGCGCCGCCAACCTGCGTCATGCCGGTGTCGACCCGGGCCTGTCGAAAACCATCGCGCAGTGGGCGGATGGATTGCGTGAAGACACGAGCACAATCGATCTGCCGTGGGGATAGACGACGACCCTCTTGACGAAGGCCGAAGGTATTTCGAAGTCCCGCCTTGCTTGAAACCGGAAACCGGCGAATCCCTTGCAATCGGTTCGATTCCAGGAACTGTCCATGAACGAAAGGCTCGCCAACCGCTGGAGATGACCCAGCGGCACTCCAGCAGGGGCTAATCGGGTGGCGTGGACGGGGCCGCAAGCAGTTCCTTTACTCTCTCCTGGTATTCAGGATAGAGCGTTGCGGCGCCGCCTTGAGCAGCCTCTTCGGGTATCCCATCCTCGGCCAGCCAGTCCGTCAGATACGGATTCTGCCCCGGAAGGAAGTGAGGCACTTCGGTCGATGTCGATTCCTGAATGATCGTGCAGGGGTAGTAAGCCAGTTGAGAGTCGGTCGTCCGCAAGTAGTTCGACGTTTCGATGAAAGGCTCTTCCAGGTAGATGGGGTCTTCCAGGACCATGACGATCAATAGATACCGATCGTCGTTCAGAATGATGTATTCGGTCATCCGGGCGCGGTCGCTGAAAGGAACGTTGTTGCGGCGAAGGTAGCCCTCCTTGAGGTGGGTCGTCGTGACGACCAGCGTGTTTCCCTCCCATCTTCCCGTTGAAAAACCCGACCAGGTGTGAGGCGCCCATTCCGGAGGATGCGGTCGTCCATCCATGTAAATGGGCCGGTCCAGGGCGCGCAGCCATTGAACGTGGTACGCGGTGAGTTGCCGCGATACGGGATCGATCTCCTTGATGAACCGGACGTTTCCGTTAGCGCGCCACTGGTAGGGGGCGGGATGCGGACGGCACTGGAACTCCGGCAATCCCCAGTCGGTGGGATTGCTTGTATTGGCTCGCATACGGCCCATGTCGTTGAGAGGTATCCCGAGGTAATCGCCCGGCGGATCCCCGCCCGGGCGCTCTCCCCGATCGTTGTGCCGCTCATACTCGCCGGACAGTTCCATGATCACCTGGGCCGACACCGGAAGGCTCGCCAGCATGAGCGCCAGTAGAAACAAGGGCCCTGCCAGCATCGCTCGACTGAAGGTTTGCATATCCACTCCCGGGCGCGGAGGAGGGGCGTCCCCGCTCAACTGTGCGCATCGCGCGCATCGGGTTCGTTGTGTCATCTTGCCGAGCACGGTGCGGGATTCCATCCGGACCGATCGGGAATCCTCTTGAAGTGGCTGCTCGTGATGAACGGTCCGTTCAGGTAGAGCGGATCGACGATTACCGTGGTCACGATGAGCCACTCGTTCGCATCGGGTCCGGCGATCCCATTGTAGTATTCCGTCACCGAGGCGTCTTCGCTATAAGGAACGCCGTTCTTGCGCAGGTATCCCGGCGCGAAATGTGTCGTCTCGACCTTCAGGTTTCCCGCTTCCTGGCCCCGGCCGGCAAACTGCCATTCGGCGACGGAGTGTCCCTGCAATGTCGGCTCGCTACCGGGCGAGGGAACGTCTCCAAAATAGAGCCGGCGCTCTTGCATTCCCGCGTCCGTGTCGATCCTCAGGGTGTTATCGCCTTCCCAGGCGATTTGAAAGCGTCCGGGCACCCGCATGATCGCGGCGACGCCGTAAGACTTGCATTGATTGCCTTCCGCTTCGTCTCGGGCCGGATCCCAAGTGTCGGCGACGCGCCGGCCCTCGTCGTTGATGGGGACGTGTTCGTAGTCTCCCTTGCGCGGTGTAATCATGCGCGAGCGCCAGTCCTCGCTGACCACCGAAACCCAGTAGCCGGTCATATCGAAAGGGGCTGCGTCGGGCGCCGACTGGGCGTGGACTTCAGATCCCGCCGCAACAGCCACCCACAAGAGGATCGCGGCGAACAGAGGTTTGCGGGACGTGTGGAAGGTGGGGTAAAGCATCGCGCCTCTCCTGACAAGCCGAGGAACCCGAGCCCGTGGCCCCGGCCTGCCCGGTTCCTCGAATTTCTCAATCGACGACTTCACCCGGCCGCTCGCCCCAGCCGAATCCGTCCGACAGGCGGTGGAGAGTGTTCATCTTCACCCTGTGAGCTCCGGCCTCCCGTGATGGACTGCCGGTGATGATCACGCCGTCTCCGGGTTTGAGGGTGGTTCGTGTAACCCCCTGTCCCCGCAACTGTCCCGCGCCGCCCCATTCGACGGCCCATCGCTGCATATTTCCGTTCTCGTCAGGCGCCTCGACGTGGACAAACGAATGGGGGTTCCGGAATTGGAATTGGACCAGCCTTCCCTCGAGCGTGATCTCCATGTTCGAGTCATACGTGGCCGCGAGCGAGTGGTGGCCGTGGGCGGTCACACCAAGGGCCAGCGTAAACAAAAAGACAAAAAGAAGCACCGCACCCTTCATCGCATTGCCTCCCGTGAATCGGTATTTCTGCTACTCGCCACTGAGACTCCGATAGACCGCTTCAAGGAACATGCCGGTTGTCCAAGGGCCCGTTTCCGAACCGTAGCGGCCGTCGAAGTCTCTGGTCGGCCGGGTCGCCAGTACTTGATCCAGAGTCATCCCTTCATCGATCATGTTCTGAATCCGGTCCCGCACGACCGACACCATATTCCGGTAGATGGCGACGTCGCCCGTATCGCTTAACCGCCCATGACCGGGAATCACCATGGTTCCTCCCTGCGATCGGAACTCGGGAAAAGCCAGGTCGAGAATGAAATTCAGGCCATCGAGAATTCCCTGAATGCTGCCTCCGCGCTCCACGTCGATCACCGGGTAGGTTTCGGTCGAATAAATGTCTCCCGCACTGATGACATCCGAGAAGCGAAACCAGACAATCGTGTCCTCGTTGGTGTGCGCATTCGGCAGGTGGAACAGTTGCACGCCTTCGCCGTTGAAGTAATGGCTCAGTTTGTACTTGTCGAGGTAATACGTTTCGGTGGGCAGCGCTTCAGGCGGTTCCGAGGCGTCGACCATGGAGAAGAGCGTGTTCTCGTGGGCCAGTATGGTCGCGCCCTCCCCGGCGTCTTCGATCGTACCCGTGACGTTTCCTCCGGTGTAGGTGGTTCCGGCCATCGCAATTCTTTCGTTTCCGGCCGAATGTTCGGAGTCGTAGTGGGTGTTGACGATATAGCGAATCGGCTTGGCGGGCGCCGGCGAGCCGATAATCGCGTTGATTGCCGGGCTCGACCAGCCGTAGGGATTCCGGGAAGCGGCGCATGCCAACCCGACGCAGGTCGCTGGAACCAGTGGCGCCGCGGCTGCCGTTGACAGTTGTTGAATCGTGGCCAGGAGTAGATCGCTCATTTCAGCGGAACCCGTATCCACGAGCATGACGCCATCGGGGCCGATGGATGCCGTGACGTTGCCACCTGCGCCGACGAGCATGTAGATGTTGCCCTTGACCGGAAGCACGTGAATCTCGTTTCCACTCTCCTGAGCGAATGCCCGCGCGGGCGCGCCGGCATGCAGCAGGAGCGACATCGAAAGGACCGCGGAAACCATTGTCCAGTGCGCCTGGAGTTTGAACATGTCCCTTACCTGACAGTTGTTGCGGCTCGCTCGCCAGAGGCGGCCTGAGGTCCATGGAACTCGAACAGCCAACAGTCCGTTCCTGAACAAGTCCAACGCGGGCGATGACACATCGATTCCAGGAGTTGTAGCCGCTGGAGCCGCCGGACTCCCCGAGCCATGGTCGCTAGAGCCGCCGGATCTGGAAATTACCGCTTGTGTCCCCGCAAGTCCAGGTCCCAACGATCCTGCGGTTGCCTGCCACCGGGTTGAAGATCATTCCTTCAAAAATGAAGGAATCCGTACCGCCGGCGCCGTTCGGCGCATCCACTTCAATGCGGACGCGGAATTCCGGAGGTGTGCCTTCTGTCGACCTCTGCCCCTCGCCCGCCGGTATTCCCGGAGTGATGTTGAGTTCGGCGGATTTTATCGGGATCGCGTCCGGGCCGGGATCGATGACGCCCGTGATCTGGGGCGCATCCCAGTCGAGAACGACCGTCAGGTCATGCCGGTCGGTTCCCGTTCCGAAGTCACCGTACCAGGTGCCTTTCAACGGGTGCCCTTCCTGAGCCACCGCCGGCGCCGCGAGTACCAGAACGGCGGCACAGAGAATCAATGAGCGCATAAATTTCGTTCGCATCGGTTCGATACCTCGCTTGGCACAGCCTACGGAACAAAGAAGCGGGTGTTGTCCACGTCTTCCTGACTTCCGAGCATCAACTCGGGGCCCTGATTGGCCTGCTGGCAAATGTATTCGAACAACTCGGCGTCCGGTCTCCAACGCAGGTTGAAATCGATCGTGGTCCATGGCTGCGTGTATGCCCCGGGATCGTCGATTGTCGCTTGATACTGCATGGTGTTCATGTCCAGGCGGGTGAAACGCTCGATGAACTTCAATTGTTCGGTGTGGGGTGTTCCGCGGGTGTCGATCCAGAACTTTTCGTTCAGGCCACGGGTTTCGACAACCAGCGTGTCTCCCTCCCAATGACCGATCGAGTACCCGTAATTGGTCGGTACAATGTCGTCAGGAAACGAGCGGCGGTCCAGGAAGATGATCCGATAGGAATTGGGCCCCCCGTTGTCCATGATGTACAGGCGCTCGAGTTCGGGAATGTCGACGAACTCCGTGCCATACGGCGTTGAAAACTGTCTCGACACACCGGATGCCTTGCACCGCGTATGCGGTTCGAATTGATCGATCTGGCGGATGTCGTAAACGGCCCTTGCCCATGGCTGAAAGGGAATGTCGTCCAGTTCCTGATCCCGCGGCAACGTCGTGACGCCAGCGCTCCAACCGCCCACGCCTTGTCCCGGAACCGAGCCCATCATGGGTTTCCCGTCAGGCCATCGCGGAGTGGGCGCGGCCGGTTCCGCATCTTCCTCGTCCGCCCCCCCTTGCTGCGCCGCCAGGCCCGAACCGGTCGTCAGCACCAGTGCCAATAAGACAGCTGCAGACTTTGCGAACATGGTGTTCATTGAGCGGATAGTCATCTTGTAGTCCTCTCTGTCGATCGAAACTTCATGGCCGGTTGTCCTGGCACAGAAAATAAGGCATCTCCTGGCCAGGAATCCATTCCAGCGTCCAGGTACTTGTCCATGGCCGCGTATACGTCCACGGGTCGTCAATCGTTACTTCGTACCGCAGCGTCCGCATATCGACGCGCGTGAACCTTTCGGTCATCTGAAGTCGTTCGGTGTGTGGGAGTCCGCCGTTGTCGAACCAGAATCCTTCGTTGAAACGCCGCATGTCTACAACAAACGTGTCGCCTGCCCAGTTGGCCACGCCGTGGCCATAAAACAGAGGGTTGTCGTCGTTGCCGCCAATCTGGCCGACATGGTCTCGTCCGTCGGTATAGATGACCCGCCGATTGCGGTTGCCGCCACCCACGAGGACGAAGACACGATCGAAGTCTGGTTGTTCGACAAACTGAACTCCGTAGATTTGCTGGTACTGGCGGGGTCCGCCCGGCGGTTTGCACGACAGAAACATCGGATCGGTCCGGAGGAACATGCGTTGCCGGAGTTCATACACGCCCTGGGCCCACGGCTGCATCGGCGCGATTCTGCCGGCGTCCGCGATGTCGTTCAAAAGCCCGTAGGCGTCCATTTCCACGTTCACGCCGTCCTCCACCATGGCTGCCCGGCTGGGATTTCCCCAATAACCCGTCTGGCCCGGCGGCGGTCCCAGTCGAGGGTGGCCATCCGGCCACCGCGGCGTCGGCCCGGAGGCAACAGGCCGCGCGGGCGGCGTACCGTTCGTTCCGGTATAAACGCTCCCTCCGGTGCTCGTCATGATCACCGAATTGCCGGAAATCTGATTGCTGCCATCCAGGGCGGCGAATCCCTCGACGCGTATGGTCTCTCCCAACGGCAGCGATTCCGCGCTCCACCCCCTATCCCCGAGAATGATCGCGCCATCGACTTCCGCGGCCCACAAGGCGGGAAGCGGTTCACCGGGCACTTTCATGAGGATGTGAACGTAGGGATTGGCCCAGTCGATCTGGGTGACTTCGCCCGTCAAGACCAGCGGTTCGGTCAAATCGAATTTCGCACCGGGCGTATGCTGCGCGGATGCGTATGCCGCCACGAGCAGTATGACAAGCAGCCCGTGGCAGAATCCTGCAGGGATCGTGCGCAGAGTTCCGGCATGGGCTGCTAAAACCTGGGTGCCTGAGACAACAAATCGCCGCATTCGAAACTTCCTCCAGTCCCGTTCGCCGATGGGTGCGCGACCGCCTAGTCCGTCGGCGGACCCCTTAGTCCGTCTGCGGACTGCTTTGTCCGTCTTCGGACCGCTCCCGGCTTCTCTCGCCAATCGCATTCAGTGTCATCTAGGACGCTAGTTACCCAGTTCGAAAACCATCAACGTCCCACCGAGGTTGGTGTAGTCGGATAGCGATCGGGTGAGACCGACAGCGCCGAGCCCTTCGGTCCCCTCGGTCAACCCTTCCGCAAGCCCGATAGCCGCCCATCCCCCGACGCCGCTGAGAACGGCGATGTACTGCGTACCGTCATGCATGTACGTAATGGGGTTGCCGATGATGCCCGATGGCGTCAGGAACTCGTACAGAACAACCCCCGTTTCCTTGTCGACTGCCTTGAACCATCCGTCAAGCGTGCCGTAGAAAATGAGATTGCCGTCGGTGCTGAGCACGCCGCTGTAGGCCTGGAAAGTTTCGTCGATGGACCACTGCGTTTCTCCCGTCACGGCATCGAAAGCGATCACCCTGCCCCGCACGTCACCGTTGTCGGCGGGGTACATGCTCAGAAGAGCCCCGACAAAGGGGAAGCCGCTCCGGTACAGGACCGTAAAAGCCTGGTAATCCATGCAGATATGGTTCGTTCCCGCATAGAAGAGTCCGGTGCTGTCATCGTAGGCCATGGGCTGCATGTTCTTGGCGCCCTGCGCGGCCGGGCAAATGTCGGTTACGTTCACATCGGCCTCGGTCATCTTCTCGGGATCCACGATGGGTCGGCCGGTGGTCATATCGATTCCTGTCGCCCAGTTCACCGACTCGTCGAATTTGTGGGCTCGCAGAAGCCGCCCGTTGCGCCGGTCCAGCAAATAGGAAAACCCATTCCGGTCGAAGTGGGTCAGGGTCGGTACCATAACGCCATCGACCTCGGTTTCGGTGAGCACGCTCTCATTGATGCCGTCGTAATCCCACGCATCGTGCGGAGTCATCTGATAAGCCCAGGCAGCCATTCCGGTGTCCGGATTGCGCGCAAAGATCGTCATCGCCCACTTGTTGTCTCCGGGCCTTTGGTCGGGATTCCACGTTCCCGGATTCCCCGTGCCGTAGTAGAACAGGTTCAACTCGGGGTCGTAGGTGTACCAGCCCCAGGTCGTGCCTCCTCCGAGTATCCAATCCTCGTCCCGCCAGGTATTCAGGCTGGAATTGGCGCCCACCGGTTGCTGGGTCGCGCCGTCGATGGTCGTCTCGGGATCGACCAGCAATTCCGTGTCCGGCCCGACGCTGTGGGCGCGCCACACCTGCTCTCCGGTCTCGGTGTCGAACGCGGTAATGTAGCCGCGGACACCGTACTCGCCTCCTGAAATGCCCGCCAGGACCTTGTCCCTGATCACCAGTGGGGCCATCGTCATTGTCTGACCCAACTGCGGATCGCCGTTTTGGGCAGTCCAGAGGACTTCGCCGGTCATGGCGTCAAGGGCATAAAGCTTCGTGTCCAATGCGGCCACGAAAATCTTTCCGTCGCCGTAGGCAACGCCGCGATTGACCAAGTCGCAGCAGGCGACCGAAGGCGCGAACGCATCCTGTTGCGGAGTGAAATTCCAGACGATGCGTCCCACATTGTCGAGGTCGACGGCGTAAACGTGGTTGGGGAATGCGCTCTGAACGTACATCATGTTGCCGATAACCAGCGGTTGCCCCTCGTGTCCCCGGAGAGCGCCGGTCGACATGGTCCAGGAAACCTTCAGTCGGTCCACGTTCTCGCTATCGATCTGATCCAGCGAACTGTGGCGAGTCCCGTGATAATTTCCGAGCGGCAATACCCACTGATTGGGATCTTGAGACATCTGGTCGAGGTCTTCAGTTCCCTGGGCGAATGTGAGAGTAGAGGCCAACAAGGCGACTACCAGAAGCGAACCGCGTCTCATCCAGAGCATTTGTCCTTCTCCTTTTCCTGTTCCTGCTGAATCTGTTTGCGCCTCGGAGGCGCTGTCATTCGATTTCCGACCGGGGCCTGCCGACCGGTATCAACTCGAACCGCCGCGCTTCGACGTACATCAGGATCTGCCTTATGTCCTGCTCGCTCATGAACCCGGCCCAACCCGGCATCCCTTCGGCCTCGCGGCCGGCCATGCTCGTGGCCAGAAAGTCCTGGGCCATCAGGCCTCCCTCCAGGGAATCGCGCAGGTCCGGAGCGAGTTCGCTCCCCGTCACATCCAGCCCGTGGCATCGGTAGCAGTACGAGTTGTAGTAAAGATATCCCCGAAAGACGTCCTCGGTGACCCGGCCCGAATCGTCCTCCAGAAACAACTGGTAATCCAGGTCGACCGTCCGACCGTCCCCAAGCGTATAGGCATACCGCGTGGTTTCGGATTCGTTCGCAGTGGGAACGTGGTCCCCTTGGTCAAGGATCCAGGTCACGATCTCCTCCAGGTCACGTTCGTTCAAGTCCGGATGGGGCGTCATGGGGATATCGCCCCAGCGACCCGAACCGCCTTCCCGAATGCTCCCCATCAGTTCCTCAACGGCATTTTCCTGGCCTTCGTAACGGCTGGCCACCTCCGTATACGCAGGCCCCACCAGTTCACGATCGAGCGTGTGGCAGGCACGACAGTCGCTACCCGCCATCAACGCCTCGACGCCGCTGTCGGCCTCGGCTTGAGGGGCGTTCGCCATACGGGTCCCGCTCCCTACCTCTTCGGCCGCACAGAGGGCTGCCGCCGAAAGAACAACCCCGCCCAAAACTCCAACTCGTCGGTGCAATATCTTTTTCCAGACCCGGCGCGTTACCGCGGTACGAATAATCCGATTCCGTGCCGTGTCAGGATCGACGTCAATTGCGACTGGCGCTCGGCGATCACATCGTTGAGACGACTTCGCAACGCTTCGTCGCCCTCCCGGACTCCCATGGACATTGGAAAAGAATACTGCTCCGGTGGGCCAAGCGTCCGGTCATTCGGAACAACGACCACTTCAAGGTCGGTGTGCCTGCTCAAGAACGAGCCGATGGCGGGTAGCCAGGTGATCAGAACATCGATATCCTCGTTGTCGAGCGCATCGAGCATCGATTCCGGCGACTGTCCGCTGGTCTCCGCTACCGCGAAGGGAATAACCCCGGGCACGCCCGGAACCAGGCTGCGCATTTTCAATCCTTCTTCGACGGGCGTCCCCATTTCATAACCGATCTTGACTTGACTGAGCACCGGCGAGTTCATGCTGGTCAGGGCATAGTTCATGCTTCTCTTGAAAACGAAGACGTACGAGGACACGTAGTAGGGTTGTGTGGACGACGCTTCGCGGCTGCCGTATGGAATGCTCATCACCAGATCGCATTCCTGCGCCTTGAGCGTATCTTCGAGGAACTGCGGGAACCCGCGTTCGCGCGTGTTTGCCCAAGTGTATTCGAGCGTCGTCCCCAGCGCGCTGGCGACCTCCGCGGCGATCTCGTTTTCAAAACCCTCGCCGGCCAGATTCGAAAAGGGCAGGTAGTCGGGATCCGCGCAAACGCGAAGCGCCTGAGCCGTGGCCGGTAACCCGCATAGCCCCACGCCGAAGGCGGCCAGTAACGCCAGGGTTCCGCCACGGGTTGCCAGGGACCTCTGATTTGTCATGGTTTCGCTCCGTGTCGCTTGCCCCGCCCAACGTTTGGGTTGGCTACTTGCGAACTTTCCTTACGGTTGCTCCAATTGAATCTCGTTTGGCGTGCACTCACCGTTGGCGCACCTGTTGTTCTCGCGACAAAAGTATTCGTAGAGTTCCTCTCCCGGTTCCATCCGTAAAAACGTCCGCACGTTCGAAAACGGACGGGTGTAGTACACCGGGTCGTCGATTGTGACCTCCCACCGGATGTGATCGGCGTCGATGAACGACATCCGCTCGGTGACCCGCATTTGGTCGCTGTTCGGATCGCGGGCCGAATCGAGCCAAGCCTGGCCGTTGAAGCCGACGTTCTCGATGACAAGCGTGTCGCCCTCCCAATGGCCGATGGCGGTCCCTCTCCACGTTGGGAGAGGGTCGGCGGGAAGTTCCCGTCCATCGGTGGGGACTATCTTGAATGCGTTATCCTGCTCGAAGAAGATCGCGAGCCGATCGGGATGATGGACATAGGAGTGCGGAAACGGCGTGCCATAGAGGCGCACGTATCCCCAGGGCCAGCAATTGCCCGATTGTTCGAACTCACGGTTCGCTTCCTTCGCGGCCAGTCCAGCGGGTGTGAACGGCAGCGGGCCGGCGCCTTCCTGTGTGCAGTCCGGACTTCCCGTCAGATCGAGGTTGCCCGCGGCGGCGCTCACCCCGCCGCAGCCTTGCGAGTCATTGGCGAGGTTCCCCGCGCGCGAGTGGTCCCAGTTTCCCGTGAAATCCGGCTTGCCATTCGGGAGCCGTGGAATCTCCGCCTGGACATCCTGGGTATTGGCGGATACTGGAACAAGAGCCAGAAGGGCCAATGCGCCGGCCAACGAAACCACCGTTCCGTACCTCATGTCGGGGAGTTCCCACATTTTCGAAATCTCCTTTCGTCCGTCTTGCGCGGTATGCCCCGAACGAACTGTCTACTTTCGGCTAATCCGGCACCCGGTCTTCAGCAGAAGCAGTGAACACTTCCCGGCCGTCGGCGAATGTGACTACGCCACCGGACGCGTTGGGTGATCGATCCTTGGCCCTGAAACCCTCTACCTTGACAATGTCGCCTACTTCCAGGACGTTGGGGCCGATGCCTCGTCGCATCAGAGCGCCCGGCGCGCCGGCTGAAAAACCCCAGATCGCGGATTCGCCGCTGACTTCGTCCCGCCCTTCGACGTAGAACCAGATGTGAGGATTGGTCCACTCCACCTTCCTTACCTCACCGGTGACATTGACCGGTTGGTCGCCGTCATACTCCCCCGAGAACGAGTGGTGAGCCGCAAGCGGACCCGACGCCAGCAACACTCCGCATCCCAGCACGACGACCGACGCTATCAGTTTCCGCGACATCGCATCCCCCAGGAACTACAGATCGATTGTCCGAGCGTAAAACACAACGCTCGGGATGCAAATACAATTATCTCCGTTCTCTGTCGGGACTGCCCAGTCTTTCGGAGACTTGGATAAGATGAGCGTATGCGCTTGCTGAGAGATCGACTCTTCGCGACAGCGGCAGCGGTCGCACTTCTCTGCATTCCGAAACTGTAAGAGAACAGCGTTCCGAACTGTAGGTGCGGTCTATGACCGCCCAAATCAAGATCGTGCGGTCATAGACCGCACCTACAGGGGGATTCGGAGTGGGAATGGGAATGGGAGACGCCGCCACGTTGAAGCTTCTGACCAGCCAAGGCCACTGAGCCCTGTGCAAAAAGATAGCCTGCGTCCACAAAAACTGCGACTCGATCCATTTGATTAAACTCTGTAAAGGTGAGGCAAAAATAAAAGGGCTCCCGAAGGAGCCCTGTAGTAAGTCGCCCCATTCGGATTAGTAGTCGGGGCTGACTCACGGGAAGTATCGAATATAGGAGAATCGTTTGTCAAGATCTGAACTGCGCCCCTTCATTGGACAATTTCCTGAAGAACTAGAGAATAGGTAATCGGCCTAACCGGTTGTGCCGCCGGAAGAGGGATTGGATCTCCCGCCGTCGGCGCTGTGGGAGCGGTGGGAAAGCGGAGCGTGTAAAGCCGGGATGTCGCTTCCCGCGTCCCCGAGTTCTCGACCGCGACGAAACCCACGGGGAAGCGGTTGGTCAGCCGGCCTCGCGCCTGGACGTATCCAACGAAAACCGCGTTGGCGCCGTTGTCGTTGCGCCACACCCGGGCTGCCTATCTCCGGAATGGTGAGCCCTCAGGGGGCGTGGCCTGGAAGTTCATGCCATCTCTGCTCTGTGAAGGCGTAGGGCCGCCGCCGCAAAGTACCTCTAGGCGGGGGTCGTGATACGATGCCGTCATGAAGGGTCGGATTCCCATCGTTACAGTCGGATTTGCCCTGGCGGGACTCATGTTCATGTTCCAGTCGCAAACGCAAGTTCAGCTCGATGGCTTGCAGTCGCAGATCGCAACTTTTGGCGAACGCATAGAAACGCTGGACGGACGGATGTACGAGATGAACGAACGCTTGACGCGCGTCGAGACGTTAAATGTTGAATCCACCGTTCAGCCATAACGCGTGATCCGATGCCGCCGGTCGACCGGCCAACTCCCGCCCCCACCAGCCGCACTGGGGTACGTTGCGCGGTTAGACCGCCTTTCGCACGGGTTTTCGTCGCGAAGAGTCGGAGACGCCGTCAGAGCTACGGCGCGTTCCTCGCGCCGGGCGCGTAGCGGCGCGTTCCTCGCGCCGGGCGCGTAGCGGCGCGTTCCTCGCGCCGGGCGCGTAGCGGCGCGTTCCTCGCGCCGGATCAAGCGCGGGAACGCGCCGTAGAACGCAGCACTGGCGGATGGATCCGGCGCTGTAGCAGACAACTCGTGAGAAATGCGGGCTAAGACCAAACGATCCGGATCAATGCGTTCTGCGAGTTCGGAAAGAACGGTGGCCACCTGATCCAGTCCGCCGGCGCGATGTCCGTAGCCGATGGATATCGGAGAGACGATCCGACGCTCGCCAATGTCGTTGAGCTAGCGTCGTCGATGGACGAGGGCTCGATACTGGTCTCGTATTCGGTACTGATAGATTGACGTTTCAATACCCGGCGTGTATCAGTCCGGCACGTAAGCGATAAGCATGCTGCGGTAGGCGCCATCGAGGAAGGTCGAGGGGTCGCCGAATTCGTCCTCGTATGGTGCGAGGGGGTTTCGTTCGACGGCATCTTCAGGGCCCAGTCCCAAGTTCATGTAGGCAATCATGGTGACGAAGAGTTCCTGATAGATATCGCGGTGACGTACGATGTCGCTGCCTGTCATCGGAGGCCCGTCGGAAGGCACGACCCGGGTGTCGGGATCGACCAGATCTGCGAGCCGTTCCAGAGCGCGGACGCGCCCCCCGTACCATGCGCCGTTGCGGTAGTCCAGGATCGGCCATGCCTCCCCCGACACGACTCCGCCGGCGGCCAGCAGGTTCATTTCCGGAAAATGCAAGAAAAGATCTCCGTCGGTGTGTGCCGCGGGCATGTAACCGTAGTCGATCCGCTGGCCGGCAAACTCCATGGACCCGTCACCGTAGGTTGTCCGATTCGGCCGGCCGGGCTCAGGCAGAGGGGGCAGGCGGCCTTCGAAAGTCACGGAGTAGACCGTGTTGCCGAGGTACATCCGTGTCTTTTCATGAGCGAAGATAACGCCGCCATCGCGACCGACCGTTTCGTTGGCGCCAGTCTGCTCGGGATGCCAGTGCGTGTTGATCAGCGTGTGGATGCGACTGTTGCCTGTCACGTCCCTGACGGCCGCAAGCAGGCCATCGGCATTGGCCGCAAGGCCCCCATCGATCATCAGTGCGCCGTCTTCGCCTGATATCGCGATCACGTTGCACCCGGCGCCCTGAAGTAACGCCGCCCCACCCAGCTCGGTGGTCGAAATTTGTGGAGAAATCTGTCGCGCGCCGGCGGAAGCGGCAGGCATCAGCGCACTGCCGAACGCGACAGCACCCGTATGCAGAAAGCGCCGTCGCGAAAACCGTTTCTCAGTCGATTGAATGCGTGTAGATCGGCTCATGAACTCGCGACTCGCCGAGAGGCCAGATGTCCGCCCAGACGCCCTGGGGTGGGCCCAGGACCGGCCACGCGGGGCTTTGTTCCATCTGTTCGGTCGCGCCCAGTTCGCCCAGAAGCGCCGCCTCTTCCTCGTACTGTGGAGTCTGCAGCGCCATAAAGGGCATGAAACCTCGGGACTTCGTATAGTCCAGCGCGGTAAGGCCGTCCTGATCCCGGGCGTTCATATCGATGCCGTAGGAGGCGAGTTCCCCGATGACCTCCTTGTATCGCTTGCGGACGGCGTAGTGCAGCGCCGTGCCACCGCGAACCTCTTCCCTGTGGTTGATCAGGGCGGTGACATTGATGTCCGTACCAGCGTCATAAAGGACGCGGATCAGTTCAAGGGCTTGCGCCTCGGGGGCGCGGCCTGCCAGCACCACCGTGATGGGGGTTTGGCGGTCGGCCATATGCAGGTTGGCGTCGGCGCCGTGCTCCAACAGCAATTCGACCACCTCAAGGTCGGCGTTGTTGGCCGCGCGGATCAACGGCGTGGAGCCTCGGGTATTCGTCGAGCCCCGGACGTTGGCCGGACGGAAGAAAAGCTGCATGTTCGGGTTGGCGCCTTGATCGAGCAACATGCGAAGGATCGTCATGCCGTCTGTTTCGTTCAGGGGGTCGATCGACGCTCGTCCACCGTCAGTCTGACTGTGCAGGCCCACCACGCCGAACAGGGGCGCCTCTCCGTAGATGTCCCACTGATTGACATCGGCGCCGGCCAGGATCAAATGCCGGGCCACGTCCCAGTTGGCATTCATGATGGCCACGAGTAGCGGCGAGACGCCATCGGGATCCGGCAGGTCGATGTCCGCGCCGTTCTCGAGCAACACCTCCACGCAAGCCATACAGTTCTCACGCGTGGCATAGAGCAGAGGCGTCAATCCACCGCTGTCCATGTTCTTGGGACGTCCTTCGGCCGTCACGTGGCGCTGGTAGTCGCGATCGATCGATCGGGCATTGATGTCGGCGCCATTGGAGATCAGGAACTCGATCATTCGCGGGTGTCGACGCGCGGAGGCCCACATCAGCGCCGTCTGTCCGCCCCATTGTTCTCGGGCATCGACTGTGGCGCCGTAATCCAGCAACAGTTGGGCCGCCTCGACATTGCCGGTCCTTGCCACGGCCAATAGTGCTGTTTGTCCGTCGGCATTGGGCGAGTCGGCATCCGCGCCGGCTTCGAGCAACAGCTTCAGTATGTCGGTGTCTCCGACTTCGGCGGCGAGCCCCATCGCAGTGGCGCCATAATTATTGGCCAGGGACACATCGGCGCCGTCGTCCAGCAAACGCCTTACCTCGGCGGCGTCTCCCTCGTAGACAGCCCACTGTAGTGGTGTGCTGCCATCGACTCCTCGCTGATTGACTTCGGCGTTCAGACTTTGTTCCTGTGCGGCCTGTACGCCAACCGAAGCGGAGGCCAACACGACGATCAGTGCCGTTGTATGGAGGATGCCGGGGATGTTTCTCATCGTCAAATCTCCGAGATGGGGCCGGTGCTGTCGGCGAAGTTCTCTAGCTCCTCGACCGGCACGCCCGCGCGGTCCAGAATCGTGACCAGCAGATTGGAATGTGGAGTGTCCTGAGGGTAGTTCAAGTGCTGGCCACCCTTGATTGAGCCACCGCGGCCGATCAACGCCTGCGGAAGCGGATCGTTGTTGTGGGCGTCGCTGTTGGACATGTTGCTCCCGAACAGGATGATCGAATGGTCGAGCACGGATCCATCGCCATCGGGCATTTCCTTGAGGCGCCGGGCAAACTTTGCGAAAACCGCGGTGTGGTAGTTCTGAATGAGCCTCAAGTTGGCTACGCGTTCCGGAAATCCGCCCCAGTGGGAGGTTGGATGGAAGGCTTCACCGACCCCCAGGTTCGGATAGGTCCGCATGCTGGCTTCCTCGACCATCTTCATCGAGGCCACCTTGGTCCGATTCGTCTGCCAGGCGAGGGCGATCATTTCGAACTGAATGTCGAGCAGTTCGCCGAAATCCTCGGGCGGACCCAGCGGCGCATCCGGGAGATCGGCCAACGACTGGGCGTTTTCCTCGAGTCTTTGCACGCGGATCTCGATCTCGCGGACCGAGTCCAGATAATCGCTCACCCTGGCCCGGTCACCGGCGTCGAGGTTGCGGTTCAGACTGGCCGTCGATTCCCTCACGTAGTCGAGCAGGCTGTTCGTCGTGTTCAGGATGGCCTGGCGTTCTTGTGTCGTATCGCCCTGCCCGAACATGCTGTAGAACACCTTCCGCGGATTGTTTTCCATCGGGAGCGGCTGCTGGGCCGTCCGAAAAGAGATGATGCCACCCGGCTCGCCGCAAAGTTCCAGCGACGGCAGCGGCGTATCCTCTCCAAGGTACCGCGCTCCGATCTGGTCGATGGTCACCCCAACCCCTGTCTCCTCATTGCGGAGGCGCGGGCTGACGCCATTCAGCCAGGTTTCCTGGGTGATGCCGTGCGGGCTGCCGCTTTCCCCACCCTTGTTGCGCAGACCGCTGACGACGGTCACATGCTCGCGTAACGATTCCAGGGGCTCGAGAATAAACGGAAACTCAAAATCGCGGCCGGTTCGTGTCGGCACCCATTGGTCCTGGAGCGCGCCATGGGGAAAGTACACAAAGCCCAGGCGCGGGCCGGACGTTGCTGCGGTTTGGGCAAGCGCCGTGCGGGCCGGGATCATGGCGTCCAGCAAGGGCAAGGCGATCGACACGCCGACGCCTTTCAGCACGGTCCGTCGCGAGATGTTTTTTCGGGTCAGAAACATGACTAGAATCCTCCAGCCTGTGACTACTCGGCAGATATCCGGCTCTGGCTTGCCAGGGCTTCCCGCTTGCGAAAAGCGTCGCTCGATACAATGCCGAGGACAATGGCCTCGAAACGGCTATCGTCGGCTTCCGCACGACGCACGATTTCGCGCACCGTGGGCATATCGCGATAGTCGATGCCGCGGCCAAGGGCATAGGTCAACAGGTTTTCGGTGAATGCCTGAACGAACCGCTCGGGCCGCGCTACCAGTGCCCGGCGCAGGTCTTCAGGTCCTCCGATCGGCGTACCATCCGGCAACAGACCGGAAGTATCGATCGGGGTCCGTGTTTCAGGGTCGTTGGTACGGAACTGACCCACCGCACTGAAGTTTTCCAACGCCAGCCCGAGTGGATCCATCACGCCGTGACAGGCGAAACACGTCGGATTCGCGCGGTGCTGTTCAAGCCTCTCCCGCAGTGTTCGCGCCGGCTGACCCCTTCTGTTTTCCGGAAGCGGTTCGACGTCTGGGGGCGGCTCGGGCGATGGCGCCCCGAGAACGCGGTCGAGTATCCAGGCGCCGCGTAGCACGGGCGAGGTGCGATTGGGATAAGCGGTCGCCATCAGGATGGCGCCCTTACCCAACAAGCCGTGGCGCGCCGTGTCGTTGAGCGTCACTCGACGGAACCGGCTGCCCTTGACGGTCTCGATGCCATAGTGCATCGCCAGGCGCTCATTGAGGAACGTATGGTCCGCTGTCAACAACTCGACGACACTGCGCTCGCTACGCAGGACGCTGTCGATGAACAGCCGCAGTTCTTCCTTCAACATCGCCCGAGGATCGAGCAGGCCGCTCGCGTGAGGGAACTGGCCCCTGTCGGGGGTAATCTCGTCAAGCTTGGCAAGGTCGAGCCACTGAAACGCGAAATCGTCGATCAGAGACATGGCGCGCGGGTCGGCAAGCATACGGCTCACCTGACGCCCGAGAACGCCGGGATCGCCGAGGCGCGATTCGATGGCGAGGTTCAGGAGTTCCTCATCCGGCAAGCTGCTCCACAGGAAGAAGGAAAGACGCGAAGCGAGCTCCAGATCGCTCAGTGTGCGAGTCCCGCCGGCCTCGATTCCGGATTCCGCGCGATAGAGGAAGTGAGGGCTTGCCAGGATCGCACTGAGAGCATCGCGAACACCGCCTTCGAAACCTGCCAACGCATATCCCGAGTCATAAAGCGGCATCAACAGATTGACATCCTCGTCGGTCACCGGACGGCGGAAGGCGCGCCGCGCGAGGTTCCCGATGATTTCTTCGGCACACGGTGTCTCGTCGACTGTCTCGGAAGGCTGACAGATGAAAATCTTCGCTCGACTGAACGATTCACTGATGCCGGTCACCGATAGAGGCCCGCGGATCTGCAAGGCATGCGCAGCCTGTATGCGCTCCTGACCGCCCTCCAGCGCGATGGTGCGGGTACGCTCGTCGCTTTCGGCGAAGCTGCGATGCAAGAATGTGACCGCCAATCGATGCTGCCCGGCCGTGGTTGTGAAGCGGATCTTCCGCAGCCGTCCATTGATCTCTTCGACCACGGGATCCAGCAACTGGTCGATTGCCTTGTGGTCGGCCTCGCCGCCGATATTCGTGCGATAGAACTCCTCGCCGTCCAGCAGGGCGATCACCGTGTTCTCGAATTCCATCCTCGGCACTTCCCGCGCGAGCGCCATGTCGCCGATCGTGAGTTCGTATTCGCCGTCTGCCGGGAAGTTATGTTCAACGATGAAGCCCCCGCGCGTGCCGAATGGCATCCCTTCAATGCGATGCTGCTGCTTTCCGGTGCCGGGCGCGCCTCGCGGCGGCAGAGAAATCACCATGTTGGCGACATCGCCGTAAGTGGTCGTGACGGCGGGAGTCTCGGGGTTGCCGACCGCCTCGAGCGCGACTGCGCGCGCGGCGTATACGTACTGGTCGACAAAACTGGGGGATACCTGCAGCGTGGCCGCGTTGTTATCGAAGTTGCCCTCGATATTGTCCTCGGGCAGCAATGCCTCCGCGTCGATATTGAACCCGAGTAAATCGCGTATGGCGTAGGCATACTCTCGGCGGTTGAGGCGGCGCAGTGCCACACGCCCGGGTTCGGGATCCCCAACCCCGGTGTCGATTTCGTTCTCGAGCCACGAGACCAGTTCCGCCACAGATTGACTATCCGGCCGCCGGGCACCCGCCGGAGGCATCAGGCCGCCGCGAAGCTTGCGTATCGCGGCTTCCCACGTCTCCGCGTCAAGGGCGATCCGGTCGGGAGACATCAGATCGAATGCTTTGCCTCCTGCACGAACCTGGTTGTTGTGGCAGCCGAAGCAGTAGTCCTCGATCACGCTCCACTGTGCCTGCCGAGGACCGTCCTGCGCCGCGACAGCCGGGACACTGCCGAGCACGCCGCAAATAGTCAGAAATGCTGCCGCTACGCTGTGCTTAACCAATATTGGCTCTCCCGATTTGTGGCCCAAGTCGACGGGAGCACGCATACCGCGCACTCTCGATGCCACAAGAATATTGCTGCCAATTATCCAGTGCGACTGTGAGTTTGTCTACCGTTTCCAACGCCCGGATGGATGCGGACCTCGTCTAACTTGAGCCGAAAACTACCACCGCGTCGATAGGCACACTACGCCAGGTGCAAAATAACGCCTCCAGAAGAAGGCAGGAGAGATGACGGCAGTCTGAAACGATCGACGACCCGAGAGCGTTCCTCCGGCAGCAGCCGACGAGAGCCACAAATTCATTCGTTTGGGGGAGTCGAGATACGGGTTGCTATACTGGCCGGGCATGGCCGCGATCGAACAGTTCCTGAACCAGGTGTCCAGCTTCGTTTGGGGCCCATTGTTCCTCGTCCCACTCCTCTTGTTGACGGGCCTCTACCTGACCATCAGGCTGCGCGGCCTCCAGTTCCGGCAGCTCCCGAACGCACTTTGGTTGGGGTTGGTTGTGCGCCGCGAGCCCGGCGCCGAAGGCGACATCACCCACTTCCAGGCGCTCATGACGGCGCTGGCCGCCACAGTCGGCACCGGCAATATCGTTGGCGTGGCCACGGCGATCGCCGCGGGTGGGCCCGGTGCGCTCTTCTGGATGTGGATGACGGGCTTGGTCGGGATGGCGACGAAGTACTCCGAAGCGCTCCTTTCGGTTCGCTTCCGAACGACCGACTCCCGAGGCGGACAAAGCGGCGGGCCGATGTACTTCCTGGAGCACGGGGTCGGCCACCGAACCGGCCGCTGGCTGGCCCGAGCGTTCGCCCTGTTTGCGGCGGTCGCGGCGTTCGGTATCGGAAACATGGTGCAGTCCAATGCCATCTCGCTGGCCGTGTCCAACTCGGCGGCGACGTTCGCCCTGCCGGTGCATCCTGGCGTCGTCGGTCTGGCCGTGGCGGTACTGGCGGCGATGGTGATTCTGGGAGGCATCCGGTCGATCGGCCGGATCGCTGGCACGCTCGTCCCCACGATGATTCTGGTGTACGTGGCTGCGACGACGGTTATCCTGATCCTGAACTACGAAGGAATCCCCGGGGCAATCGGGCTCGTTTTCGAAAGTGCGTTCACCGGCACGGCGGCGACGGGTGGGTTTCTCGGTGCAGGCGTTGCGCAGGCCGTTCGCTTCGGCGTGTCGCGCGGCATCTTCTCGAACGAGTCGGGCCTGGGATCGGCGGGCATTGCCGCCGCGGCGGCGCAGACGCGCGAGCCGGTGCGCCAAGCGCTGGTGTCGATGACGCAGACCTTCATCGACACGCTTGTGGTTTGCTCGTTCACCGGGCTTGCCATCATCACGACCGGCGCGTGGCAGACCGGGCTGGACGGACCCGCCCTGACGCAAAACGCCTTCGCCACGGGTCTGCCCGGCCAATGGGGCGGGATCGTCGTCGCGGTCTGCCTCGCGCTGTTCGCGTTCTCCACTATTCTGGGATGGTCGTACTACGGCGAGAAGAGTCTGGAGTACTTGGTCGGCGCGAGAGCCGTCATGCCGTACCGAATCGCGTTCGTGCTGGCCGCGTTCATCGGCAGCCTCGGCACGGTTGAGGTCGTGTGGCTGCTGTCCGACGTGCTCAACGGCCTGATGGCCATCCCGAACCTGATCGGGTTGCTCCTGCTGTCGGGGCTCATCGTCCGCGAGACGCGGACTTACTTCCAGAAGAACTCATAAAGAAGGTCGGGACCGACGCCGCGCTGGCACCGCTATGCGCCATGCCGCCTGCCTCGATCGACGAGCGCACGCGCGGCTTGCGGCTGGACGTCAGCCGTTGGGCTGTCAACGGAAAGCGCTACACTCGAGTTTTCCAATAGTCCGGTCGACGGCGGTCGTGCGCGACAGCGAGGACGCGGATGGTGTCCTCCGCTTCGAGATAGATCACGTGGTAAGGGAAACGCTTTACAGGAGCGCGTCGTACAGGAAGGTCTGGGGGCACGCGCGGCACGCGCGCGCCGGCTCGGGGAAGGCGGACGACTTGGCCGAGTGCCGCGTCGACTGCATCGAAGAATTCTGTACCGAGTCCACGCCGGTGCTCTTCATACCATCGTCCGGCGGCGCGGTACTCGGCGTCGGCCTCGTGCTCGAAACGAACCGACGCACTCACCGATTTCGCAATTCAGCGTCTGCCCGGCGACGAACTTCATCCCAGGGTATGCCTGATGATTCCCCGGCAAGCACACGGCGGGCTCGCCTCTCGATTTCGGCGGCCCATGCGGTTTCCAGGTCGGCGAGGTCTGTCAGGGGTTCGTCCAAGCTGGAGAGTAGTTCGGCAGCCACTTCGGCTCGCTCGTCAACCGACCATCCGAGGGCTTCGCGGAGAAATTCTTGCGCGCGTGAGGGCATGCGGTGATTCTACCCCGAGAAACGCAGCCCAACAAAACGCTATAGCCGACGCTCTGCGCGGCTCAGCATTGAGCCGTTATACGGCGCTGATGCCTTCGACCGCGAACGACGGAAAGACATTTCGTGGGAGTGTTCCACGACCTTTCACCAGGACTGACCGCCAAATACTTGGACCTTTTGCCAAGACCCACAAGTAGATCAAAGAACCATGTCGATTGATGGATACAAGATTCGCCCGGCCCACCTGACGGACATCCCAGTGCTGCCTTCGGTCGAACGCGAGGCCCTGGTGTTGTTTGCGGGTCTGGAGGAAGACCTTGGCTTCGGCCCCCAACGTCCGGTGGCAGTGGACTCCGTGGAAACTTTCGAAACGGCGCGGGAGGCCGGGTTGCTGTGGGTTGCGACGGATGATCGGGATGCGCCTGTTGGCTTTGCGCTTGTTTTGGAGATAGACGGTTTGGCGCATCTGGACGAACTGGATGTGTTACCCGCGCATGGACGCCAGGGTGTGGGTTCGGCCCTCCTCGAGGCCGTCTGTTCCGGGGCCCGAGCAAGTGGATGTCCCGCGGTAACCCTGTCGACGTTTCGAGACGTACCTTGGAACGCCCCGTTCTATACCCGCCGAGGCTTTCGCGCTCTCGATGCCAGCGAGCTGTCGCCGGGTCTGGCGCGCATCGTCGAAATTGAAAGGGGAATGGGGTTGCGGACAGATCTTCGCGTAATCATGAAGCGTGACATGTACGTTTGACCGGAACCTGCACGCCGATGTTGCTGTGAGCTGACCGGAATTGTTCCACCCCATCGTTGGGACCTTGTTGCATGGATCATTCCCAAGGATGTCTCATCGTTAGGGTTTTTGACACTCGGGATAATTTGGATGCCACATAAGTTCAACCGAGCGCGACGGCACAAGTTCGATAAGGCGCGGTACCAGGTGATCAACTGGACAGAATATGATGAGAGCTTGCGTTAACGGGGTGATCTGACGATTTGGGTCAGTGAGGCCCAGACCACAGAGTGATCGCAGAGTGGTGGGTTCAGCAAGTGGATACGTTTATGCTTGAGTGGTGCCAGAGTACCGGTTCACGGATTACTTTGAGAATGAAATTCTCCGGAAGCGTCCGTATCTCAAGAAAGCGTGGCGTATCCGGGTTGTCGAGGAGGCGATTCGCTCTGAGTCACAGGAGAACAATCGGCATCGTTTCTGGGCGAGCGTGCCGGAACTCGATGACCGCTATCTGAGAGTCGTTACGCTATAGGACAAACAAGATTACGATCCATAACGCATTCTTGGACCGACGGTTCAAACCATGAAGGTAAACTACCACGTCGAAACGGATTCGCTGTACATTGACCTGTCAGATGCGGAGAGCGCCGACACACGAGAGGTTTCTGAAGGCGTTCTCCTCGACTACGACACCGAAGGCAATTTGGTCGGCATCGATATCGACAACGCCAGCAGAAAGGTCAATCTTCAAAAGCTCATCGTCAGTAAGCTGCCAGGTGATGTCGAAACGATCGCTGGCTGATTTGGTCCGGATGGCATCACATTGCGGCGATGTCTGCTGGACTGGCGTATGAAATCCGCCCGATTCCGCTGTCGCTGAGGGTTGTCCTTCGCTAATAGCCTCACGGTTCCCCGAGCTGTTGAATTCCCGAGACGATGACTGGACAGTGGAATGACTTTGCTGAAATGGCTTCTGCAGGGATTCCGCATGATTCTTTTGGTTCTCGGAGGACACATACATGTCGCCCTGGAGAACATCGCTTTGCGTCAACACGTCACGGTCCAGAAAAGAGATGTGCGGCGGCGGAAGCTCGATCGGTGGGCGAACGAGCGGGGCAGGACTTCCTTTACGCCGGTGGCCGGCCAAGGCTGGTTTTCTGACAGTTTCTTTTCGGTTCCGTCTTTGGAAACCAGAGAAAAGGCAGACGCGCGGTGAAAACACAGGCGTCAAACAATCGGGGCGCCCAGATTCGAACTGGGGACCTCCTGCTCCCAAAGCAGATCGCAACGTTCTTCACATCCTGTTCAAAACGGGCGACTTGCGATCATATTGAAATTAAAGGCGTTGTTGGTTTTGGGCGGTTTCGTGTGGGAACGTTTGGAAGCGTGGGGATTCCGGCAGCTACGATTCTATCTACATTCGCTTTTTCCGAGGCGAAGAGCCGGACTGCAATTCGCCGATCTGCAGGGCAGCCGCGCGGGATCGATCGACAATTACGAGCCTGGGCCCGATTCCGGGCGCCTTGTCCAAGTCCCTGAAATCTAAAGGAAGCCAGGCATTCGCCACAGAGTGGTCACCGCGCCAGCGCTCAAGCCTATCACTCCAGATGAGGGCGTCCATTTCATACTGCGACAATACCGTCGCCTTTCGCGATCATGTGCGCTTCTTCTTGGTGGCGGCGCGTATCTTCCCGGTTGTTCCCGCTCTTGCCGGTGTCTTCTTTCGCGTTGTGGCGGTAGCTTTCTTGACGGTCGTCTTGCTCGCGCTGGCCTCGGTCGTGCCTGATTTCGCAGCCGTTGTCTTATTGGCGACGGCCTTCGTTCTCTTCGACTGTGGTTTCTTCTTGCTCAGCGGTTTGGCAGATGCCGCCTTCTTTACCGTTTTGGCGCCAGCTATCGGTCCCGTGCGTGACGCAGCCGCTGGCTTCCTGGTCGCCTTTCCGGTGGGCGTCTTTTTGTGTCGTCGCGTCGGACGAGGCGCTTTCTCGCTGTTCGAACCAGCTCCCAAGTCCAGGTCGATGCCGAAGACAGCAGAAACGTCATCCGTCTTCAAGATGCGTCCCCGCCCTCGCTTTCCGGTCGTCGGAACATCAGCTATCGCGGCGGCGATCATTTCAGCGGGCTCGACTCCCCGAAGCGTAAACAGCATCTCGGGCTCGTGGTCGAGGCGAGCCCCTACCCCGTAAAGCGCCGCCGCTACGTGTTTGCACATCGTTGCCCAATCCGGGCACGAGCAACCGAGGGAGATTTCCCTTGGTGCGGGGAAGAGACCCTCGCCCTTCCGGGTTACGATTTCCATCACGCCTTTCGAGATCGATCCATGCAATAGTTCCACCATCGAGTCGATCTTGCCAGCACACCGCGACTTGATCGCCTGCCATCTCTTCGGCGCCAGCGGCGTGACCCGGATCTCCACGTTGTAGAAGATCGAGCCGTTTACAAGAGCTCGGACCCTGCCTGCTTCGATCTGCAGATCTATCACCGAGCCGTTTCGGGCATAGGTTCGGCCCCGCGGAAGCCGATTTGAATAATCACTGTAGGCCTCCAGGTTATTGCACCATGACTGTCCCCAGAAAGTCCGGGCGATCTTGAGGCCCTCGATCTCGACAGGACTGACTACACGCCCGGACTTCCTGAGCTTGGCGACCTTCTGGGCGGCGCGCCTGCGCCGCTCCGCCGCTGAAACAAAGGGTTGCCATCCGTAGTCGTCGTATCTCATTCCTTCTCTCCTACGCCTCCAATGCGCTTTGCATGTCGAGTGTGACGAGAGCAAGCAGCTCGTCGTTGCTCATCTCGGTTAATGTGGACTCGGCTCCATCGGAGAGTATCTCTTCGGACAGCTGCTGCTTGCCCGCGATCAGTTTGTCGATGCGTTCCTCCACTGTGCCCTTGCAGACAAACTTGTGCACGAGGACATTCTTCTTCTGTCCAATGCGAAAAGCCCGATCGGTCGCTTGATTTTCGACGGCCGGATTCCACCAGCGATCGAAGTGGATGACCTGTGAGGCGGCGGTGAGGTTGAGGCCCGTGCCACCCGCCTTGAGCGAGAGAACCATGAACGGAATGTTCTCGCTTTGCTGAAACCGTTCGACCAGGCCTTGCCTCTTTTTGACGGCAGTGCCCCCGTGAAGAATCAGGCCCGGCCTGCCGAAACTCTCGGCAAGAAAGCGTGCCAGAGGCGCTGTCATCTCGCGGAACTGCGTGAAGACCAGCAGCTTGTCCTGGCGCGCGGCAATCGGTTCCGAGAGATCCCGAAGCCGGGCAAACTTGCCGCTGTGGCCGGCAGCGTATTCGTTGTCGCCGAGCCACTGTGAGGGATGGTTGCAGATCTGCTTAAAGCGCATCAGGAACGCCAGGACCACCCCGCGACGCTCGATGCCCTCGACCTCCTCGATGATCCGTGTCAACTCCTCAACCGATTTCTGGTAGAGGGTCGCCTGCTGTTTGCTGAGCAGACAGTGCGCCGTCAACTCGGTCTTGTCGGGAAGGTCGGAGATCACGCTCTTGTCGGTCTTGAGTCTTCTGAGAATATAAGGCTGAACCAGCTTGCGAAGCGGTGCATAGGCGTTGTGTTTGCGCGACGCCAAGGACTTGCAAAAACCGTTGAAGGCCTTGGCCGATCCCAAAAGACCCGGGCTCAAAAAGTCGAAGACAGACCATAGATCCCCAAGCTTGTTCTCCACTGGCGTTCCGGTCAGGGCGAGGCGCCACTTCGCCTTGAGCTCCTTGATTGCGCGCGTCTGTTTAGCGCTGGGATTCTTGATTGCCTGGGCCTCATCCAAGATCAGCGAACGCCACGCGTAGTTCTTGATCCATTCGGTGCGCATCACCGTACCGTAGGTGGTGATCACGGCGTCGTGAGCCTCGACCTCAGATGTCGGCAGAGCCTTGAGCTCCGATGTTTGGAAGTGTGAAGGGTGCGCGATCAGTGGCTTGAGGTTGGGCGCAAAACGTTGCATTTCCGAGCGCCAGTTGTCGATGAGCGATGCCGGGACGACTAAAAGGTCAGCGCCGTGTATGTTTTGGCGCTGCAGCATCGAGAGGATGGCCAGCACCTGAATGGTCTTGCCGAGCCCCATGTCGTCGGCAAGGCATCCGCCCAACTCCAGGCTGCGCAACGTCCAGAGCCATTGGACGCCGAGTTTTTGGTACGGGCGAAGTTCGCCAGTAAGGCCCGCACCTGACTCGATCTCAGTACGGACCTGCGGTGATCGTAGCGAGTCCAACTTGGCGGTCAGCCACTTTCCGGCCATGACCTCAGACCATTCGGGTCGTGCATCCGCGACTTCGTCCCTGGAAGCGCCGTCCAAATCGGCGCCTGCCAGCATGCGCATCGCTTCGGCGAAAGTGACCCCTCCCGCCGCGGCCTGCTCCTGCACTTCATGCCACTGTTCGAGGACTTCGGAGAGCTTCTCGCGATCGACTTCAACCCACTTTCCTTTGATCAGCGCCAGCCCTTCGCTCGACGCGAGCAGAGCTTCGATCTCCGTCTTCGACAAAGCCTTGCCGCCGAGTGTGAGCTTGACGTCGAAGTCGAGCAAGGCGTCCATACCGAGGCTGGAGGGCGGCTTGCTTCCCACTGAGACCGAAACCTTGGGCCGACGTCGATTACGGACGCTCCACCAATCGGGCATTCGCACGACCACGCCAGCCTGCTCGTAGACCGGAATCTCGCACAAGAACCGATGCGCTTCCTTCGGAGTCCACGACAGCGGATGGTACACATCGCCGGAGTCGACCATTTCGCGCATCAGCTCGCTGCGCTCCGCCGACCGTTGCAGGGGCGAGAGCAGAGCCAGCAGCTTCTTCTTGTCCCTGGCACCGGCATATTCCTTGAGGGCTCGATTGAGCGGCAGATGCTGTAGCCTGGCCTGTCTGGAAACCTTGTGGGCGTAAGTGGCGATGAAGGCGAATGGATAGTTTGGGTCTCGCTTGTTTTCCGCCAGGTGGAAGCATACGCGACCGACAACATTCCAGATCGAGCTGTTGGCCTGGAGATAGCCTTGGATGCCCTCCTTGTGCTCCCCAGCCTCGACGGCTAGAGCTTCTCCAATGTCGGTCCAGACCTCGCCCAGCAGCACGCTCGAAATCAGCTCGGCGCCCTGCATGGGAGGCACGGAGTCGGCCAGCGCATCCAACTCGTCGGGCTCGGGCTCCGGAACGACGAGCGATTGTGGCTCGGATGGGTCCAGAGCCGCACAGACCTTGGCAATGAACGACTGGCCCAGGTCACGCCAGAATCCCAGAGTCGGATCGAGTTCGGTGGTGAGTTCAGCGGCACCGAGGTGCAGCACGCCGTGCCCACGGCCTTTCGAGAATGCGTCCGTGATGCGCTTTTCTACGGAAGATGGTAGCGGTGGCCCGTCCTGCGGTGAGCCATGCCGCAGAATGATCTGGTTACCGGGTGTGAGACCGCAGCGCAGTAATTGGGGCGACTCGGAGCTTGTATCGATGGCCAACTGTTGCATCACACCATCCACCCAGCCGACAACACGCCGGCCTGCTTCAGCACCGCCATCATCGCCTCGTCTTGCTTGTCCGCCGGTAGCAGCGTTTGCGACGGACTCGCTTCAGGGCCACCATCCTCTTCGCGCGAACCGAGTTCATCACCGCCGGGTCAATGCCGATATTCCGCCTCATCGTTTCGAGTGCACTTTCAAAGGAGCTCGGACACTCAGCTGGAGATCGTCGCCCTTCGACATCGAATTTCAGCCTCTTTCACGCACGATGCTGTAGATCGAAGCACCGTATTTTTCAACGGTCCTCATGCCGATGCCGGGAATTTCGAGTAACTCGTCTGCCGTTGCGGGACGTCGGCTGGCGATCTGCGTCACGGCTTTGTTGGTCAGAATGCGAAAGGCAGGGACGCCAAGGCGTCGCGCTTCTTCCAGGCGCCAGGCGCGCAGCGCTTTTTCGATGCGGGCGTCCACGGGAGCTAGCGGCTTCGGTGCCGGTGTGGCCGTCTTCTTCTGGCGTTTTCGCTTTGTGGGCTTTCCCGTTTCCTTCATCACAAAATGAATCGGCGTACCTTCTTCGAAGGACTGACCTTCCCGCGTCAGACTCACCTTCCGGAAAGGGATCGCCTTTCCATCCTTTTCAAAGGACGCATCCGACATGCGCACCAGACCGGCCCGAGCCATGCCACCGAGCACCTCCTCGAAGGTGTCACGGATCAGTTCATTGCCAGGATATAGCCCCGAATGCAGGCGGCCTGTGGCCCGGGTTCCACCAGATCGCAGCTCGGCGAGGACGCGGGACAACGCGTCGCACTCCCGTGCGGTCGCCGTCCGGAAGCGTTGCGCGACACACTGCGAGGACGCGCAGAAGTCGCAAATGCCGCAGGAGTTTTGCCCATCGGCGAAATCCCCGAAATGTCGAACCAACGTCGACATGCGGCACTTGTTCGTTTCGGCGTAACGGATCATCAGGTCGATCTGCGAGCGCTTCTGGTCGCCCTGGGCGATATAGGACTCGCGCCATGTCGTCTGGCCGCGAGTGATTCGTTCCGCGTAATCCAGAACGCCTCCGCCGTGAATCCACAGTTTCTCCAGAGCCTTGTCGAACAGGTCCGGATCCATGCCCAGTTTCTTGTGCAGATCGGCTTTCTCCTGCAACTCCTCTCCAAGCGCGATAAAGATACGATCCAGCAACGCGACATCCGGATAATCACGCTTGAAAAAGAAATCGTGGGTGTACCGGTCCCCATACGAGTGCATCAAGATCGCCCGGCTCGGCGCGCCGTCGCGGCCAGCGCGGCCCACTTCCTGGTAGTACGCTTCGAGACTGCCTGGCAAGGCCGTGTGAATCACCGTCCGCACATCCCGCTTGTCGATGCCCATTCCAAATGCGATCGTGGCCACCATCACTTCGATCTTCCCCGCGAGGAATTGCTCCTGGACCCGACCGCGCAGTTCGGAGTTCAAACCCGCGTGGTAGGCGGCCGTCGGGAAGTCACGCCCCAGTTCGGCGGCAAGTGCCGTCGCCTTTTTTCGCGTTGGCGTATAGACGATGGCGGGACGGCGTTCTGCATCGCTTAACACTTCGCCTGTGAGCGGTGCCCGCTGGGATGGAACGACTTCGACGGCTTCGATCGCAAGATTGTCCCGGCGAAAGCCATGGATGAATCGCGTCAACTGCGGAAGCCCCAATTGCCGGGCAATATCGTTCTGGACCAGGGGCGTTGCGGTCGCTGTCAACGCAATCACCGGAGCCGGCCGCAGCAAGGGGAGATGCTGGCCAAGACGGCGGTAGTCCGGCCGAAAATCGTGTCCCCATTGCGATATGCAATGGGCTTCGTCCACCGCAACGAGTGTGGGCTTGCGTTTCGCCAGCATTTCCGGAAAACCGGACAGGCGCAATCGTTCTGGCGCGATGAACAGAAATTGGAGCGAGCCACTGAGGTAATCGGCGCAGACCTGACGCGAGGACGCCGAGTCCCGGCCCGAATGGATCCGCTCCACCCTGAAGCCCTGGTTCTTGAGCTTCGCGACCTGGTCCTCCATGAGCGCAATGAGTGGGCTGATGACCAGGGTTGTTCCGCCGCGCGCGAGGCCCGGCAATTGATAGCACAGCGATTTGCCGGAGCCGGTCGGCATCACCAACAGTACGTCCTTGCCTTCGATGGCAGCGCGGCAGACGGCTTCCTGGTTCGCACGAAACGATGAAAAACCAAACGCGTTGCGAAGAAGTTCGGGCAATGGTGTTTGGTCGATTGCAGGTGGGGCGGAAGCGCCGTGCCGGCGGTCATCCCTCGCCGCTGCGGCAGTTTGGGGTGGCGTCTGCGAAATCTGGCGGCTCTTGCCGACGACGTCTCGTACGTAGTCCTCGATACCTTTGAGAAACGGCTCAAGCTGTGCTTCACCGCGCTGGATTCTCTTGAGAAAGGCCTCCCACTGTCCTGTCATCGCCGGGCTTTTGACATCCGGGTGAACGACTTCGATCAGGTGGATGCCTTTGTCGGTGGCCTGAAGCGTCTTACCGCTACGAACGATGTAGCCGCGCTTCAGCAGGACCTCGATGATCGACGCTCGAGTGGCAGGAGTACCCAGGCCGGTTTCCTTCATCGCGTCCGAGAGTTCCCTCTCGTCCAGCGTCTTTCCTGCTGTCTCCATTGCAGTGAGCAGCGTTCCTTCGGTGAAACCCTTCGGAGCCCTCGTCTTCTTCTTCAGGGATTCGACCTCGACCACGTCAAGCCCTTGACCTTGCGCAAGGTCTGGAGGAAGCGGCTGTTCGAAAGCCTGCGCGTCGAGTGCCTTGCCTCTCTTCGCCTTCGGATGAACCGTGTCCAAAGCCTTCCAGCCCACCTGCTGGACAAGACTGCCGGTCGAGTGGTATCGATCGACGACGCCGGGGTTCCGGATCGCGCTGACCACCTTGGTCACCGACCAGACGTGTTCGGTATGCCACGCGCTTAGGAGGCGCCGGCAAATCGAATCGTAGATGGCACGCTCATCATTGGACATGGCAACTGTGTCCGGCGAGATGGTCGTCGGAATAATTGCGTGGTGATCCGTGACCTTGCCATCATTGATGAATCGCGGCCCAAGAGGAAGCTCGCCTGTTCCTGGCGCCAGGTTTTCGAGATAGGCTGTTTCGATCGTCTTGACGATGCGGGGCAACGTCTCTGCCACATCTTTCGACAGGTGGCGGCTGTCGGTCCGCGGATAGCTGATGAGCTTGTGTTTCTCGTAGAGTGCCTGAGCGAGATCGAGAGTCCGCTGCGCGCTGAACCCGAATAAACGGTTCGCAGACCGCTGCAGTTCGGTGAGGTCGTAGAGCAGTTGCGGTTCCTGGCGTCGCGTGTTGGCCTCGGCCGATTCGACCGAAGCCGTGCCCGTTCGCGCGCGCTCGACGATGGCCGTGGCCTGGACGCCGTCTTTTGGGAGACGTTTTTCGAACACGCCTCGATACGAATCGACTCCGCCGCCGGTCCGAAACGTGGCATGAACTTCGAGATACTCTTCGACGACGAAACTCCGGATCGCCAGTTCGCGCTCCACGATCATCGCCAGCGTTGGCGTCTGCACGCGGCCCACCGACAGCTCTTCGTTGAATGTGAGGGAGTACGCCCGCGAAAGATTCATACCGACCAGCCAGTCGGCGCGGCTTCGTCCCCTCGCGGCGTTGGCCAGCCAATCGTAGTCGGCACCGGGTTGCAACGTCTCAAAACCTTTTCGAACGGCATCGGCTGTGAGTGAGGAGATCCATAAACGCCGGAACGGCTTTCCACATTCGACGGCTTCGTAGATGTACCGGAAGATCAGTTCCCCTTCACGTCCGGCATCGGTCGCGCACACGAGTTCCGAGATTCTCTCGGAACGCAGGATCCTCTTGACGACCTCAAACTGGTGACTTGTCTTCTCGTAGACCACGAGCGGCCATCGGCTGGGCAGCATCGGGAGTGTGTCGAGTCGCCACTGTTTCCAGGTGGGATCGATCTCGTGCGGTTGAGCGAGCGATGCAAGGTGCCCGATTGCCCACGTAACTACATAGCCATTGCCGTGAAGAAATCCATCGCCTTTCTTGCCGGCACCCAGGACGCGGGCGATGTCTCGTGCAACGGACGGCTTTTCTGCCAGAACAGCGATGTTGGTGGGCGGCACAGTCAATCGTCCATCATAACGGGTTGTCCCTACCAGAAACTCCATCGCACTCGAAATCGGTCAGATCGTGTACGGCGAAACGCTACTTTCCGCGTTCGAGATGACCGTCAGGTTCGGCATGACCGTTCATACGGAGATCCGATTCGGAGATTCAGCAGGGTATTGACAAAACTTTGTGTACGTCGATTGCGTGCGGTCACGATCTGTCTGACGGTTCAGGCGGCGCGGCGTTCGTAACGATGGTGTAACCCGCCGACTTGTGGCAGTTCCACAACAGGCCCAGTTCCGAGGAGCTGAACTGCTCTCGTCTGTGGGGAATCCTTCTCCAGCGCCAAGTGAGTCCGCGAATGCCAGTAGTAGAGAAAGTACAATTTCAGGGTTCGGCGCAAAGACACTTAACACAGCGCGGCCATCAGGCAACAAATCACTCGTATCATGGCCACCGAAGCTTGTCGCCGGAATCCTGTAACTGCAATGTTTTCAGTGCGGACGGAGTTTACGGTACAAACAGATATGCCAAAATCCATGTATCTCTTTGATTCTAAAAGTCGGGGCGCCCAGATTCGAACTGGGGACCTCCTGCTCCCAAAGCAGGCGCGCTAACCAGGCTGCGCTACGCCCCGTCGTGTCCAAGGTAATTCAAAAGGAGGACGGTTGCAAAGGCGGATCCATGGGATTTCCATAGGGAAGGTTTTCGCTTCGATGCCTTGACCCTCCTCCGATCGCCCTGGCACGGGCCGCGCTTCCTGTTTTCCGGGACGTGAATCGGAATCCTCGAAAGCGTCATCTCGTCGTGGGAAGGCGACCCGGCGGAGTGCGGAGTTGCGCCTCGACCTTCAAGGTTCCAGAGGTACGTCGAGAACGATTTCGATCATCGTGCCGGGCCGGAGGACCACATCTTCTCCGCGTCCCAGCAAGACCTGGGCGACTCCGGCGGCAGCGCCCACGCCTGCGCCGATGCCGATGCCTCTCGCTCCCCCGCCGATGGCGCCAACGCCTGCGCCGATTCCCGCGTTGGTTCCAATTGTCGCCGCATCCGCGCCCGTGCCCGAGTCGGCCTCCACGGTGGCCTCACCGCGCCGTTCGCCCGTCGTACCGCCAATTCCTCCCAGGCTGCCGAAGATCGACAATGTCAGACCGCTGGGCAGCACGATGGTTTGGAAGTTGATCGTCAGTTCGGCTTTCCCGCTGATTCTTCCCGCGCGCTCGGAACCGACAATACGCCCGCGGACATAGCTGTTGACCGGAATCACGATCTGATTGTCCACGGTGATGGGGAATACCGTGCGGCCGTAAACGCCGTCGCCTTCCTTGGCGTTCCTGGTCGAGATTTCGCTTGTCAACACGATCGGGATGACAGTGCCTTCCGGCACGACGAGAAACGGCTGGATCTCTCCAGGCAAATCGAGATCTCTGGGACCCTGGCCGGTAGCGCCAACCGGTCCCAAAAGCAATACGGCGATCAATACCGAAGTCATGGGCGGCCTCCTGTCATATCCGATTAGACCTGCCAGATCTGATAGCGTTTAATGCGGCGTTCGGCCAATGGCCGCTCGCATGCTGAAAACAACTAAAAGTTCCCGGTTTCAAGGCAGGTTCGCAGCATCGCGAGGGCTTGGCCGCGGTGGCTGATTCGGTTCTTGGTTTCCGGCGGCAACTGTCCCATGGTCTGTCCGAATTCAGGAACCCAGAACAGGGGGTCGTATCCAAAGCCGTTCTCTCCTGCCGGATCGACTGCCACCGCCCCGTCGACATGGGCCTCGGCTTTCCAGAGCGTCCTGCCGTTTCGTGCAAGAGCCAGTGCGCAGATGAAACGGGCCGACCGCCGGTTTGGTTCGACACCCCTCATCTCCGCCAGGAGTTTCAGATTGCGCGCGTCGTCGGTGGGCGCGTAGCGGGAGGACTTGATGCCGGGCCGCCCGCCAAGCGCGTCCACGACCAGCCCTGAATCGTCGGCGACCACCCAGACCGTGTTTCCCAGGAGTCCACTGTAGAACTCGGCTTTCTGGATGGCATTTTCGGTAAAGGCGGCGCCAGTTTCTTCGGCGACCGGCAGGCCGGCGGGCAGCGCCTCGACGGACCATTCATCCAGACCTTCCAATCCAGCCGTGATTTCGTGGGCCTTACCCGGGTTGGTACTGGCAACGACGAGCCGCTTCACCATTGGGGAACCGTGCCGATGATCGACCGTTGCGCTTCGATCAGCTGGGCGATGCCCGATTGGGCGAGATCCAGAAGCTCGTCCAGGCGTTGCCGTGGAAACGGCTGACGTTCGGCCGTGCCCTGAACTTCGACAAACTCGCTGCCACCGGTCATGACGACATTGAAATCCACTTCCGCGGCGGAGTCTTCTTCGTAGTTCAGATCCAGCATCGGCGTACCCTTGACGATCCCGACACTGACGGCGGCCAGGCTGGACCGCAATGGAAGCGACTCGACGACCTTGTCGGACACGAGCGTATCCATTGCCCGGACCATTGCCACGAACGCCCCGGTGATCGACGCGGTGCGGGTCCCGCCATCGGCTTCGATGACGTCGCAGTCGACCCATATCGTGCGTTCGCCCAACCGCTCCAGATTGGCCGACGAGCGCAGCGAACGTCCGATCAATCGTTGAATTTCCTGGGTTCGACCGGACCGTTTTCCAACCGACGCCTCTCTGGGGGTTCTGCTTTCGGTTGCGCGTGGCAGCATCGAATATTCGGCCGTGACCCAACCCTTGTTCGATCCCCTCATGAACCGGGGAACAGCGTCTTCGACCGTCGCGGTGCAGATTACGCGTGTCCGGCCGACCTCGATCAGAACCGAGCCTTCGGCGTGGGGAATGAAATCGGGTGTGATGATTACCGGTCGCAGTTGGTCGGGCCGTCGTCCGTCGTCTCGCATCGATTCCTTTCAGTCAGCGCGTTCCGTTCGGTGCCGTTACGAAGGCTATCGCCGTCACGGTATCTGGCCGGCGTTTTCCGCCACCGACTCGGCTTGGTAGGCAATATCGGTGATCGTCAGATCAGTCTGCAACGGTAACAGAATGAGGCAATGCCCAGCCAGCGTCTCTTTTTCGGTTCCGCCGATCAGGATTTTCACCCGTTCGATGCTGTCGAGGTTGTAGGCGAGGGAATTGACGATGGAATAAATCGTCGCCTGTTCGGGGAGTATTCCGCCGGGATGATTGTCCGACAGGGCGCTGTTGAAATCGACGTACGCGACGCCGTCTTCGGAAATGAACAGTTCGTTGAGTTCGGTTCCCTCCGGTAGTGACATGAACAGGTTGTTGTTTCCGGGCCCCGCGATCAGGTGATCGATGATCTGCCGCGCCTGGTTGACCGGTTCCGAAGACTCGTAAATGGTCATCCTGCGGGTTCGAACGAGCAGGTCGTTGTTCGTGGCGGGAAAGAACATCCGGATCTCCCTCGGGAGGTCGGTTGGCTCGAAAAGCGGCGGCTCCGGTTCGGTGAAACCGGCATCTTCTTCGTCGATTTCCGCGCTGGTCCGAACCATACGGGTGACGTCGAAAAGGTAGATCACGCTCAATAACGTGGCGACCGCCATGATTCCGAGACTGAGGAGCATTTGCCGCCTCATCGTTCACGTCCCTCCGCCGTACGTCCCGATCGTATCGAGGATCGCTGCGACGATACCGTCCTGAACGTCCGGATCGTTGAGCATTGCCAGATCACCCTCGTTATTCGCGTTCCCGAGCTCGACGATTACCGCGGGCATCGTCGTACTGGCCAGAAGTCCCACGGGCGCTTGCCGGACCGGAAACTCCCAGCGCCGGATCGCGGAGTCCAGATTCCGGTGAAGGATTTCGGCGAAACGCCGGCTTTCGGCGCCGGTTTGCATGTATGCCCGGTACCACGGCTGAAAGAGAGCCTCTTCAGATGGCGCCTCGCCGTCCCGGCCTGGAATCGGGTGCATGACAAAGAGCGACGAACTGGATTCGGTGCGATCGAACGAATACCCAACATGCAGACCGATCAAGAGGTCCCCGGCGCTATTGTTCGCGATGGTGGCCCGTTCCTCCTGGCTCATTTCGCGATCGTCATCGCGGGTCATAATCACCGTGGCATCGAACCGGGATTGGAGCGCGGAGCGCAATCGACGGGCAAAAGCCAGGGTCAGATCCTTTTCCAGAATGCCGTGGGCACTGGCGCCGTTATCGAGTCCACCGTGTCCCGGGTCAATCAGGATCACTCGTGCCGTGCCGGCAGACGACAGCGGATCCGGCGAGGTGGCGGGTTGGCCCGTGACGGTTTCAGGAGGCGTGTTCTCGGGGACGAAATCCAAATGAAAGGTTCGGTTCTCATCTGTCGGTACGAGACGGACGTTTGCCAACTGTTCGGTGGTATCGATCACGATCCGGGCCACGCCCTCCGAGTCGTCGAACCTGACCGCGCGGATCGAACCATCGCGATATTCCAACGCTTCCCGCGTGGGGTCGAGCGGGGAAGGGTCAATGGAGAGGACGACGCGATTCGCCGCCGGATCCTGCTGGACGCGGACGTTCACGCTCTGGCCGGTGCGGATCGTCAGACGGGTGCCGGCTTCAGTTTGTGCGGCGTTCATGTCGAGCAACGTCGGGACGACCGTACCCGCGAACACGCGGGGGCTCGGATCGTCGTACCGAAAACGGACGCCTGAGGCGTCGGCCAAACCGAGTGTCAGAAACTCCATGGGAACCCACCATCGCCCCGTTTCCCGCGACGCCGGCGCCCCCATTTCGATACTGCGCGTACCGAGTGTCAGCGTCGTGCTGCCATTGCGAATTTCGAGCGTCGCTCCCGGCCCCCGGATCGTAAAAGTTTCAGTTGCCGTGGCATCCGTGTAGGGAAGGGTCATGCGGCGGACCAGTTCGATGACCGACAGGTACGTGGTTCCGTTTCGAACGGACGTTTCCGCAATAAACGGTCCGTCTTCGAAGTAGATCGCCAGGCGGCCGGCTTCGTCGCCGGTTTGCGTGGCAAGAAACTGCGTTCCGAAGCCAACCAGCAGGCAGGCCAAGAGGCCCGCGGCAACCATCGTGGGCGGAACGGTTTTCGGAGGACTGCTCATTCGATTGAATTCCTGGCGCCGGAGTGCCGCCATCCCTTGGCCGGTTCCCGGTTTGCATGCATGCCTGTTCCCGGGAAGCGCCTCTCGGGCTTTTTGAGCACACGCTTCATATTGCGTAGTGTAGCAAGGTTGGGTCAACGAAGGTCCCGTCGGTTGGAAGCTGTCATCCGGGTATGCGACGATGGGTTGCCCGGAGGAAGTACCGTGACGAAGCCGTCCGAACAGCACCGAAACAGACCGTTGCGGATTGGCCTTGTCCAGATGCGATCTACGCGCGGCATGGATCTCAATCTCGCGCATGCCGCCGCCTGCATTCGGGATGCGGCGGAACGGGGCGCCGAGATCGTTTGTCTTCAGGAACTCTTCGCCGGTCCCTACTTCGCGCAGTCCGAAGACCCCTCTGTTCTGGACACCGCGGAGCCGATTCCAGGAAAAATTTCCCGGTTTCTGTCGTCCGCAGCCGCCAATAACCGTGTGACGTTGGTGGGCGGTTCGATGTACGAGAAGGGGCGCGATGGAAGGCGGTACAACACGACCCTCGTCCTTGGTCCCGATGGAAATCGGGCAGCCAAGTACCGCAAGGTGCATATCCCACACGACCCCATGTACTACGAGCAGTATTACTTTGCGCCGGGGAATCTGGGATACGTACAGGCCGATACGCCCAAAACCCGGGTCGCGCCCCTGGTCTGTTACGACCAGTGGTTTCCGGAGGCGGCCAGGGCCAACGCCATACGTGGTGCGGAAGTGCTTTTTTATCCGACGGCCATTGGCTGGTTCGGTGAACTGCGTCGGGAGGAACCGTTTTCGGCCCGGCGTTGGGAAGACGCGATGAGGGCTCACGCGTCCATGAACGGTGTATTTGCAGTTGCCGTCAACCGTGTCGGAAAGGAGGGCGGCCTGACGTTCTGGGGCGGTTCGTTCGTTGCCGATCCGTTCGGTCAGGTTATCGCCCGGGCGTCATCGACCCGCGAGGAGGTGCTGGTCGTCGAGATCGACCTCGACCGGGTGCGAGAGTCCCGGGACGGCTGGGGATTTCTCAAAAACCGGCGTCCGGATACCTATCGGGATCTTGTTCGATGAATCGGCCCACACCGTGGTCGCTCGGTTACCGGATGCCGGCCGAGTGGGAGCGGCAGGAATGCGTCTGGTTGGCGTGGCCGACGAACCTCGAAACCTGGGGTCGGGATCGGATCGCCGATGTTCGACAGACCTATGTCGAGGTTATTGCCGCCCTTTCGAATCGGCAACGCGTTGCACTCCTGGTCGACAATGAAGAGGTTCGGGCCACCGCGGTCGAATCCCTGGGTCATCGCGGTGTCGAATCGCGGCTCCGTTTTTACCCGATCGAGACCGTGGACAGTTGGATCCGGGACTACGGTCCAACCTTCGTAGTAAACGATCGGACCCGGAAGACGGCCATGGTCCGGTGGACGTTCAATGCGTGGGGAGACAAGTACGCGGACCTGAAGGCCGACGCCCGCGTGCCGGCCCAGATGAACCGGCATCTGGATTTGCCCGTGTTCGACCCCGGCATCGTACTCGAAGGCGGTTCGATCGATGTGAACGGGCGCGGGACGGTGCTGACAACCGAACAGTGCCTGTTAAACCCGAACCGGAATCCGCATCTGGGGCGTTCCGAAATCGAGAACATCCTGAGAGAATTTCTTGGCGCCTCGAACGCGATCTGGCTGTCGGAGGGCATCGCCGGCGACGACACCGACGGCCATATCGACGACATCGCGCGGTTCGTCGATCCGACAACCGTTCTGGTTGCTTTCGAGGACGATCCGGCCGACGAAAACCATGGGATTCTCAAGGACTGTTACGCACGTCTGGTTGCGGCAAGGGATGAAGAGGGTCGGAAACTTGGCGTGCTGAAACTTCCGATGCCGGATCCGATCATCGGACCCGAGGGCCGGTTGCCGGCAAGCTATGCCAACTTCTATATTGGAAACGGTGTCGTGGTCGTGCCGACGTTCGGACAACCCCAAAAAGACCGGACCGCCTTGGCGGCGATCCAGTCCTGTTTTCCGTCCCACCGGGTTGTGGGCGTCGGTTCCACGGCCCTGCTCCATGGTCTCGGAACCCTTCACTGCTGCAGTCAGCAGCAGCCGGTCACGCCGTGAAACTGAACGTGAACCCGCGTTCCTGGGCGCGGCCGATCGCGACGATGCCGGCCGGAACCGGCTGGACCCCGTCGAGCAGGTTGTCCATGACCTCTTCGAACACCTCGTCGGCGTCCGCACCGGCTGCGCGCGCGGCGCCTCCGGCGAATCCACGCGCGGCCACCTGGCAAAGGGCAATTTTCATTCCTCGCCCAACCAGACCGTCCAGCGTCAGGCCACGGTTCCCCAATCCCGTTATCGGACCCGCGTTGTACAGGTTGGCCGTGGGCGCCTGATTGGTCCGCGGATCGTTGAAGCGGGCCATATCGGCCCAACTCGCGCCGTATTTTTCCCACATCGCGTCGTTGAACGCGAATGGCGTGGAAAAGTGCCGGGCGAGCAGGACGACGGCCAAGTCGCTGTCGGAGAGGTCATAAAAGTCGTTGTTCACCTGGAAAAAGTTGTTCGCGTACGCCATCGCTCCGGCGAATCCGTCCGCGGTGGTGTTGTCGAGGATAAATCGGTGGCCACCGGGCATCCGGTCGAACCAGTCGTCCAGTTCGTGAAGGGTTGGCGTCCAATCGCTTCCAATCGATCCGGTCTGCGGTGACGCCGATGCTGTTCCGGCGGCGAAAGCGGCGCCGAATGCGGTTGCGCCTGTACTCAGGCGCCTCAGGAATGAACGGCGTGCCACGGGCGATTTCAAAGGCTTTTCGGGCATGGGTCCTCGCTTTCTTGATTCGGATTTTCGCCAAAGATTATACTCTCGAACGATATGAACGAGCCTTTTCGCGCGACTGTTCTGGTGCTTGCAGGCCTGACGGCAACGGCTTGCGCGCCCGAAATCGATCCTCTCGATCCGGCATTGGGCAAGCTTCCGGCCCCGATAATTTCCTCGTCGACGACGATGGCCACGGCTTGGGACGTTCCCAATGACCCGATCGCCGACCCAACGTTGGGCGATTCGGATCTGGCGGAACGGATCCGATTGGGTTACCGCATCTTCACCGATACACCCGGCGAAGCCCCCCATCTTAGCGGGGGGAACATGTCGTGCAACAACTGCCACCTGAATGCCGGACAACGCGAAAAATCGCTTCCCCTGATCGGAGTGACGGCCATGTTCCCGGAATACAACCGGCGGGCGGGCCGGGACTTTACGATCGAGGATCGAATCGTCGGCTGCTTTTTCCGCAGCCAGAATTCCACGGGCCACCTTCCGGCACGCGACCCGGCAGTCGACGATACGATCCTTCCAACGCCGGAGACACTGGAAGTCCAGGCGTTGGCAACGTATCTGCGCTGGCTTTCACGAGGATTCGAGCCGGGAGAGAATGCACCTTGGCGGCGTCAGAACACGATCCCTCCCGAAAACAGACTGCCTCTGGATGAACTCGACCCCATGCTTGGCGAGACCATTTTCCTGGAGCGCTGTACCAACTGTCACGGCGAGGACGGGCAGGGAGTCCAGATCGGCACAAAGAAGGCCGGGCCGTTGTGGGGGCCGGACTCGTGGAACGACGGCGCCGGCGCGGCACGCATCTATACGCTGGCCGGGATCATCCGTCACATGATGCCGTACATGGATCCGGGCAGCACGACCGACGAAGAAGCCCAGCATCTGTCGGCGTTCATCAATTCGCACGACCGTCCGACCTATCCGTTCAAGGAACTGGACTATCTGACCGAGCCCCAGCCAATCGACAGCGTGTACTACCCAAGTCGATAAGCCGGCTTGGCCTGGCGCGGAGTGAGGCGTAGGGAGCGGATGCAGGGGCGCACGGTCCATGAAGCGTCGCCCGTTCTCGGACGCGCAAGGGAATGTCCCCGCCCGTCCCGGCAATCCACGGTACGCGTTCCTCTCCCGCCGCCTCCCACCATGCTAGGCGCTACCGACGGCGCATTCACTGAGCCGCAGACCGCGACCCCTCCCAACTCGAAGCGGAACTCCCGATACGAATTTGCCCTCGTTGCCGCACCCTCTTCCTTGATGTATGCTTGTGCCTTCCCGGAAGAAATGTTGACCCGCCAGCGCGAATTATCACGCTTCGTATCGAACTTGTTTGACATCTGAAAATGACAACGTCTTGGTATGTCGGTAACACGGCCGCAACACGCACTCGCCGACGGTCCTATCGCCCTCCCGTCGGGCGGATCTTTCCAGGTTATCTTACGCCGCAATGAGCTTCTTCCTCACCGAAAGCTTCGTATGGTGGTACTGCGGGATCATTGCTCTGTCAGCTGTTGTCTGCGCGATAATGCTGGCTTTGGGCGCGCGCCCGCTATATCGAAGGCTTCGCGGGGTGCGCGAACAACTTGAGCGCGTTGACGGAGAAAAAGGCTTTGTCGGCGCATTCGACGAATACAACATGCGCGTCGAAAAGGCCTTCGGTCTGCCGTGGAAGGAATTCGTCGAAACGCTGGTTCTTCCTGAACCGGATTCCGGCGACCCGATCCGGAACACCGGAGTGGTGTCGCAATATCTGAACGACACTACCGTCATTTTCCCCAAAATCCCTTTCGGTTTTTACCAAGCCGTGCCGAACCTGCTGACAGGCGCCGGCATCCTGGGTACGTTCTTGGGTTTGGCAGGCGGGGTCGGATCGGCAAGCTCGGGTCTGTCCTCCAGCAATCCGGCGGAGATAACAGCCTCCCTGCAGCAGCTTCTGGGCGGTGCGTCGCTGGCTTTCTGGACATCGATCGTCGGAATTGTCTGTTCCATATTGTTCGTACTTGGGGAACGCTTCGCTTCCCGGCGACTCCACATCGCATTGGACGAGTGGGTCGGATCGATCGAGACCCGCCTGCAGCGCGTCACGCCGGAAGGCGTCGCCCTGAAGCAACTCGAACAGGCGACACGCGCGACAATGCAGCTCGAACGCTTCAACAGTGAATTGATTTTCTCTCTCGAACAGGCACTCGAGGAGAAGATCGCCGGCCGATTGTCGCCGCAACTCGAACGGCTCGTCGAAGCCGTCGAGGGACTTCGCGTCGATCGGTCGACCGACTCCGGAAGGATGATCGAGGAGACGCTCGAGCGGTTTACCTCGGCCATGCAGGAACGCGCCGGATCGCAGTTCGACGAGATGGCCGCTATTGTCACCGAGTTGAACCGCACCCTGAAGGACTCATCCGACGGGCTGGCCCAGTCGCAACGGGACGTCCAAGCGGCGCTCAGTTCGGTCATGACTACGGTCAGGACATCGATGGACGCAGGCGCGACCGCGATGACCGAGACGTTGCAACAATCGCTCGGCGATGTCACCCGCATCATGGCGGATGCTTCGCATCAACTGGCGGAACGGCTGACAGGCGCCGGGACGGCCGCCGCCGCGGCCGGCGTCGAGGCCGCCTCGCAGATCTCCGGATCGCTCGACGGCCTGCTGGCCGCCGCGCACAGTCTCGACCGGTCCACACGACAGAGCGAGCAGGTGCTGGCCAGCATGACAAGTTTCGTTGATCGGATCAACACGTTGCGCGAGACGATTGAAGTCGCCCACCGTCAGATCGCGGATGTCGCTGAACCTATGGGCCGCGCGGCAAGCGAGATCCGTGCCTCCAGCGACAAGGCGGCCGCAGCGCTGGGGCGGACGAGCGAACTCGTCGGCCGTATCGACGCCGCGGTCAATACGCTCGAACAGCACCAGAAAACGGTGGCCGGCAACTGGGACCGGTATCGGGAACGCTTCGAGGGCATCGATGGCTCGCTGGCCCAAGTGTTCCAGAAGCTCGACGAAGGTCTGTCGGGATACTGCAAACAGGTGACGCAATTTGTCAACGAACTGGACGGGACTACGTCGAAGATCACACAGGATCTGGCCGGCGCAACGAACGAACTCCATTCGTCGATCGAGGATCTGAGCGAGCATCTCCGGAGGCGTGCGTGATGGTCGGCGGATCCAGACCCTCGCCGGACGCCGGCCAGGGCGGGCAGAGTTATCTTGCCAGTGTGAGCGACCTCGTCTCGTCGCTCATCTTCGTCTTCATCATCATGCTGGCCGTCTTTGCGTATCAACTCGCCAACATCACCGAGGAACAGGCCAACGTCACCGAGGAACTCACCGCCGCGGATGAAACGCGCGACCGGATCCTCGGGGACATCGCCGGCCTGCTCCAGGATTCCGGTATCCGGGTCGAAGTGCTGTACGAACAGGGCGTCCTGCGCCTTTCCGACAACGCCATCAACTTCCCGTCGGGCAGCGATACTCCGGTCCCTGAACATCACGTCAACGTCGGACGTCTCGCCGAGGCCATCGCCGAGGTCGTACCATGCTACGTCTCGGGCGAACTGATCGGGCTTCCGGCGACGGACGGGAACGCACTGGCGAGCGAAGACGCCGTCGCGCTGTCCTATTGTCAACTTCCCGCAGATCCATCCGCGTATGAATGCGGGGAACAGCGGTTTCCGTGGCTCCTCGAGACCCTGCTGATTGAGGGCCACACCGACGATGTGCCCGTCGCGGCCGGCAACCGCTTCAGAGACAATCTCGAACTGTCCTCGATGCGGGCGGCGACTGTGCATGGCATGATCGCCGCTTGCGAACCGGGCGTGGCGCGCCTGCTGAACACAGAGAACTATCCCATTCTGAGCACCAGCGGTTACGGCGCCACGCGGCCGGTACCCGGCGGCGAATTCCAGTCGGCGCCACTCGGTGCCGCGGCCGACGACGCCGGACGCATCCACCGTCGCATTGATCTGCGGTTCCTTCTTGAACCTCCCGAGGGCGTGCTGACGACGGGCGAACCCGATGTCCAGACCGATGTTCGTGAACGGGTCGGCGAAGGGGCGCGGTGAACACGCCTTCGCTGAGGGATTCGCTCGATCGCTGGGTCGGCTTCCCGAAAATTGACCGCGCTTTCGAACCCCGCCGGACGCGGGCTGCGGCGGCCGGTATAGCGAAGCGGTTGGGCGACGTTCAGCCCAAAGCGCCCGAGCCCTACGACTTGGAGACGTTGCATCGGCGAGCCAATGAATCGTGGCGCCGTTACCATTCTCTCGACCGCCTCTCAACCGGCGACCTCCGGCGATTGCCATGGGTTTTGTTCTACTCACCGCCGGACGCGGGCCGTGCCCGGTGGTTGGGCGCGCGCCCCCGCTTCGTACAGGAATACGGGCGCTGGCTGTCGGAGGGCGGCCGCACGCGGTCCACACTGGCGCTGCTGCACGAGTTCTTGCGCGTCTATCCGGTCGACCTGCCGACGTTCGACGATCTACGCCGGTTGCTCGAAAACACCATCCAAGGTCCTTCGTCAGCACCTCCGCCGTCACTGAAACGGTGGCGTCAGCGCTGCAAGGATTATGGGTTTCTGAAGAATAACGGTGGCCGGTCGTTCGTGAACCAGTTGATGACGGCCGCGGACGCGGCTCCCGAAGAAATCCTGCGCCAAGCCGGGATCGATGCCGGACTCGCGCGTTGCGGGTTTCTCGAATCGGGCGTTCGCTCGTATCTCCCGGACGTACGAGCCCGGCTGACGAACAATCGCTTCGGCGATGCCCGCCTCGAGCGGTTGCTGTCCCTTTTGGAGTGCGACGGCAAATTGCGCTTCGACGAACCGGCCGTGCGGGTAAGGACCGCGGTTGAGTTGCTCGGTCCTTTCGTTGACCAGTCTCCGAAGCCCGAAGTCAAGGAACGGCTGCAATCGTTCTTTCTGCGTCACTTCGGCGACCCCCGCCTGCGGTCCGGGAAACACAAATGGTCCGGCGTGCCAGACGACGTCACGCGCGTCGTGATCCGATGGCTCGTCGAACGTGTGCTGGAGCAGTTCTTCCTTCTCGTCAAGGAGACCGCACTCGACAGACATTGGCGTTACCGGGAAGCCTTCTGGCGGGCGTTTCTCGCCAGGGAACTGATCGAGGACATCTGGTTCGTGCTGGGTCGTCGCGCGGCGGATGTGCTCCGCAAGATGAACAAGAACGACGGGGGGCTCGGAACGACAAGCGCGTTGCGCGGCGGCCAGAGTGACCAGTCCGTCCTGCTCTTTCGCATGCCTGGAGTGACCATAGCCGAATGGAGCCACAACGGCTCGTGCCACATGTGGCTCGACGGGACTTCTGGAACACCCGGGTTGTACAAGAATACCTACTTCGCCAACGAACTGAGACATACGCGCCAATACCATCGGATCGCCGGAGCACATTTGCAAGCGCACATGGGCAGCGAATACGGCCGGTGGCAGGACAAGATCGCGAAATGGTTGCGAGACAACACCGGTGTCAGAATCGAACGCGATCGGTACTTCCCACCCACGCTGCGCCGATCGGAACGCAGCCGCTCATGGCGCTCAACGTTTCGATGACCGCGTCCCGCTCGACGGTGCCGCCGCCGGGTCCGGCGGGTGAATTAATCCCGTTCCGTGTGGTGATTCCATGACTAACAGCCTCAGGTTCAAGCCGACGCCGGACGGCTTGATCGTCCGGATGCAGGGCGATCCACCGGTTTCCGTCCGCGAGTGGACATCGATCGCCGACGGATCGGCCGGCGTGGGCGCGCTGATTCGACTTCGGGATGACGGCGGCGCCGTCGAGAAGGACGATGGTTGTTCATTGTCGGTTTCCTGGCCGAGCGTCGCCGGATTGACCCCCGGCGAACTGCGGTACATCGGGCTTCCCGATGCATCGCCGTTCGCGATCGAGGTCGTCGCGAACAACGCCATACACGACGCCGACTTCCAGATCCGTTACGGCTTTCTCCGCAACGGACGGCGCGTCCTCGGCACGCGACGTGAGGGGGCATGGCTGCATGCGGGCGGCGGCGACTTCGTGCTGCTCGATCCTCTGTACTCCATCGCCGATGCCATCGACCTGTTCAACCGGGCGGACGAGGCGGATCTGGAATCGCGAATGCTTCGATGGGGACGGATCGCCGAGATGTTGCCGGCCGACGCCGTTGTCGGTGACGACAATCTGCGTTCGCTGAAGATCGTCGTAGCTTCGAGCTTCGAGCTGGATCCGTTTGTGAACGAGGACGGCGAACCGGACTTCGACCCGGTCGTCGGCAGGCGGGCGACTCGCGCGACCGATGTGGGTGATCACGAGCAAGCGTTCGACCGCACGCTGCCAGAGGCCCGCCAGCAGGATTTCGCACGGCGCTTCCGCGCCCTGTCCGGCGTCAGGCATCGATACCCGGCCGGGGGCGGGGCCTTTGTCGTGCTTACGCCGGAGGTCCAACAGGCTCTCGCCATCGTGCAACGCGCACAGTCGGGCACGCCCGATGAGCGTCGAGATTTCCTGCGGAACGCTTCGGGCTACCTGCGCGGCGCATTCGACACGCACGAGTTTGAACTCGACAGCGTCTTCAGCGATGACGGATTGAGCGACCGTGTCAGCGGCGTCGGCATCTGGGTCGACAAGACGGTTCCGTGGATCCGGCACGCCGCGGAACCGTGGTTGCCTCCAGACGAATCGGGACTTCGCATCGGTTCGCAGATGGTGCCGCTGTCTCCCGACGACCTGTCCGGCCTGCTCGAACGAATCCAGAGCGCGGTCGAGCGTGGCGAACCGACCGTGCGGACCGATAGCGGCGCCGATATCCCGGCGAATTCGGCCACAATCAGCGCCGTCGAGGCACTGATCCGCAGGCATCAGTCAGCCCAGCGTCCGAGGACGAGCACCGAACCGGACAAAGCACCCGTCGGACGCGACGATGACGATCAGATCTTGATCGTTATCGACAACCTGGAAACCGTTCGGTTCACCCGTGAGCGGAAGCGGCGCCGGCCCGGCATTTCGACGTCCAAGCCCGGCTTGCGGACCGAACTTCTTCCCCACCAACAGGAGGGTCTTGCCTGGCTCGAAACCAGATGGGAAGCCGGCAGTTGGGGTGCCCTGCTTGCCGACGACATGGGACTCGGCAAGACGCTCGAAGCATTGGCTTTTCTTTCCTGCCTGAAGACGCATTCCGTAAACGAGGGGTTGCCGCAACAGCCCACGCTCGTTGTCGCTCCGACCGGATTGCTCAAGAACTGGAAGGACGAACATGCGAAACATCTCGCCGGAGAAGGACTCGGCCGGGCCGTTGAAGCGCATGGCGGCGAATTGCGGCGTCTCCGAAAGAAACACGCGGCGGATCGTGGCGACGATCTCGCTTTCGGACAACCGCTCCTGGACATTGCTCTACTGAAGGATGCCCACTGGGTGCTGACCACCTACGAAACTCTTCGCGACTATCAGCACAGTTTCGGACGTATCCACTGGCGCGCCGGTGTGTTTGACGAAGCCCAGAAAATCAAAAACCCGAACGCTCGCCTGACGGACGCGGCGCTTGCCATGAACGTCGACTTTGCCCTGCTGATGACCGGCACGCCCGTGGAGAATCGCCCGGCGGATATCTGGTCGTTGCTGGACCGGACCGAACCCGGGATGTTCGGAACCCTGAAGGATTTCAGCGGGAGATACGAAAGACGAGACGCGGAAGGCCACGCGATACTCGAGGATTTGCATCGCACGCTGACGAAGCCGGCGGAGTCGACGGGTCCTGCGCTGATGTTGCGCCGGCTCAAGGAAGACCATCTCGCGACGCTGCCGGAGAAGCGGGTGCACCGGCGCGTGGTTGAGATGCCGCCGTTCCAGGCCGAGGCGTACGCGGAGATCGTGCTGCGCGGCCGACAGGATGGCGGTGTGCTTCAGACGCTCCAGAAACTTCGAAATACCTCCCTGCATCCCGCGGTGCCGGGCGATCGCAGCGTCGATCAGTACATACGGGAATCGGCGCGGTTATCCGAGACATTCGCGATTCTGGAGGGGGTCGCCGACCAAGGCGAGAAAGTGTTGATCTTCGTCGAGTCGCTCAAAATGCAGGACTTCCTGATCGGCGCGCTCAGACACCGCTTTCGGCTTCGCGAGGATGTGCTCGTCATCAACGGCGCGGTCTCCGGTGGAAGGCGCAAGGCGCGCGTCGACATGTTCCAGGACCGTATGGGTTTTGACGTTATGCTCCTGTCGCCTCGTGCCGGCGGCGTCGGTCTGACGCTGACGGCGGCGAACCACGTCATTCATCTTTCGCGGTGGTGGAATCCGGCCGTGGAGGATCAGTGCACCGATCGCGTCTTCCGTATCGGACAACGCCGGACCGTGCACGTCTACCTGCCGTTGGCACGGCACCCGCGTTTCGGCGAATACAGCTTCGATTTGAAGCTCGACAGCCTGATGGAACGGAAACGGGCGATGAACCGCCGCGTGCTTGCGCCGACCACCGCCACCGAGCGTGATGTGCAAGATCTCTACCGCAGCACGATGACCGAGGCGCGTGGCGGCAAAGTGCCTGATGCGCCGGAGGTTCGGGTCGATGTGATGGAACGGTCGGCCTTTGAGGATTGAGCTCTCTGGCGTTGTTCTGCGCAAGCACGTGCGGTCGGACACCACGCATGGCGCGGCGGTCATTGATGAAGCTCTCGCGTCGGTCCGCGGACGCACAGATACGATGCGGTAGAGAGCGAAGTAATTCGACGAAGGAATAGACTCACGAGATGCTCGTGCTCGAAGCACGGAAATCGGAAGACGACTGCTATGGAGCCGTGATGAATGTCACGCGCGATGGAGACTGAGATGCTGCTGAGATGGACCGAACGCGAACTTGTCGAGAACAACTTCAATGATCGAATCATGAATTTCATTCGGCATGTTATTGCGGACTGTAAGTACGCTCCCAACCAGTACATCGAGCGCGTGCGCGAGTTGGGCGGGGCGCGCGCCGCCAAGCAACTGCTTTCGGAGCCACCGTCCGACGATTCCGTCGATATCTGCGCTCGCGGCCGGCCCGACCTGACGATCGAGGCCATAGTCTTGAACGAAGAGTGGAAAACACTGTTTTCGGAAGAACTACGGGCGGAAGCTGCGCGGCGTCTTTCCGACATGCCCTACTCGGATACAGCCGTTCCCCTCGCGATGCAGACGCCGGATGAATTGCCGGATTTCGATCTCGATTTCGTCGGAACGTGGGGGACGATCCTGTTTCCCGATGATGACATCGCCTGGGGAGAGGAGTTAATAGAAGGCACGGACGTTTGCGAAAAGCTGGGGCAACAAGAAACGCTTCTGACTCGCGGTTGCCTTGACAATTTCGACGGTTGGCCACTGGGATATTATCGCCAACACTTGGCGGATTGTGCCCACTGCGATACGGAACGTCTGGCCCTGAAGCAGGCTTTAGACAAATTCGATCATACAAATCTGAAGACCATCTCGGAACTTCTGGCCCGATGCGTTTCCTGCATGAACTGTGACCAAGACCGAGCGACGGAATAGCTTTCCCTGGAATGGAAAGCGGCCGGGTATCCTGTGCTGCCAAGCGAGGCGCAAGCAAATGGCATCACCGACTATAAGTGGAAAGATCCATTGAATTCAGAAGGAAGGCAAGTCGATGAGTGGTTCCGGCTCCTCGGGATTCGAGCCGCCCAGATGTACATGCCCGCCGGCGGTGCCATACGCCGTTACGAAGAGACTCACCTCCCGCGGTTTCGAAGCGAGGACGACAACGAGGAGTCTCTTCGCCATCCCTGGTGCGTGTGGCGTTTGTCAGAAGATCGCAGTCCGGTCGCGATGTTCGTGCAGAGATTGAAGGACGACGAGTTTCTCTGTCTCCTGACCGCCAGGAACGTCATTGGAGTACACGGTGATGTCACGACACGGAATGGTCATTGGATGCCAAAGTTGCCATTGACGTTGCCAACAGCAACAGATCGAGACCTGAACGATCTCGAAGGCGTTGTTTCCATTGAAGTCAAAACCGAACGTAGCGATTGGCAGCAGATCCTGATGGATAACTTCGTCCGAGGATCATCTGGGAATCCCTCCGATATCAGCGAACTCGATTGGCGGCATATCCTGTATTTGGCATGGTGCGCGGCGTCGGTGGAGGCCTCGGCCACGGCGCCCCGTGACGACCCCTATGCCGTACGTTTTCAGCAGGTGATGGACAGGTTAGATTCGATAAGCGCTTCACAGATTCCCCTTATTGACCAATACGAGCGTCTTGAGCGTTGCATCGAGCTTGTCGTGGATCAGATGAAATGCAATCCGCCTGAAATGCGCGCAGTTGAAGATTCGCTCAAGACAGAGCTCACCTGTCAGGTGTGGGACGTCCTGTCTGAGGATGCCCAGACAAAGGCCCTTGCCGCTGAGCGAACCCTGCAGGATCCCGATTGCCCTGATCCTGGCCTCGGTATAGCCGGATTCGGTTTTGCCTTCGAAACTCAACTCAAGACGGGGATTCTGGATGATCTCTGCGAATTTCTCAGAAGGCGCGGACTCCGGAATTTTCCTGATTCCGAACTGCTCAAAAATGGTAGTCGCCGCCCGAGGATTCTAATCGGGGGGCGTCAGAAGGATCGACTCAACCTGGGTGAGATTGCGCTGGCGTTGGAATCGCCGCGTACGGAACTGCAGGAGTTTTGCGACACGCGTGGGATTGACCTTCATAGGTTGCGGAAGGCAATAGAAGTAGTGAAACCCTACCGGAACCGAGCAGTGCACGGCGGACCGATCTCGTTAGACACAGCTCACCGGGTTCGCGCGAAGTTGCTCGGCGTTGCTACAAGCGATGGTGGAGTATTCGGAGCGTTTGTGTAAAGGCAGCCATCTCGGAGCCTGTCGGGAATAAGAAGTCTGCAACCAAGAATCAACAACTTACAGACCAAGGATGGCTCGTAAGTTGTTGATTCTTAGTTCGAGGGAGCCAATTCCCGACAGACTCCTCGATCACCGGAACCGCCTCACAAAGTCGAACTTCCTATTCATTGGCCCCGTGCTTTTTCGTTCGTGGACTTCAACTTCCGGATCGTCCGCCGCGGAATGGACCCGCCCGGCTATTGGGCCGTACGCAGCGCTTCGATGGTCCCGGTATCGATCGAGGCGCGGGCAAGATCGAGGTCGTACAAGTTTTGCAAGTTCAGCCAGAACTCCGGTGTCAATTCGAAAGCCCGCCCCAACCGTAGCGCCGTGTCCGCCATGATCGATCAGCGTCCGTGGACGATCTCGTTGATGCGCCGCGGCGGCGTGCCGATCGCTTTCGCCAAACGGTATTGGCTGATTCCGAGTTCTTCGAGAAAATCGGCCAAATGTTCTCCAGGATGAATCGGTTCGATACCGGTCATGACTTTGATAGTAACGGCAATGGTTAAGCTCTGGAGTTAACAATCTGGAGTGGTTCGGAGCCGTGCCGGGGCCACTGTAATGTGGAATCCGTTCGGCGACCGGCATTTCGACCAATATCCCAAACCGAGCGCTTCGAACAACGCGCCGAAGCGGTAAGCCGGATTCGCCTGTTGCGGCGTGAGGCGTCGGGAACCGATGGAGTGGCCGACGGCCAGCTGCGCGGTTCCCGACACATCCGGAGAGCGGGTTGCGCTCCACTGGATCGTTCTGTAGACTCGGCCCAGTTTTTGGTGCCGGGACCCCGCGGGGTTTTGCCACGGGCCGCTGGTGGCGGAGTCCGAAGGTAAATCATGAATCTTGCGCATCTGCACATCCTCCTGAATCACTTTCCGACCATCGGCGCCATTGTTGGAGTGGGACTGTTCATCGTCGCTCTCGTCTGGAAGAGTAAGGATCTGACCCGCGCCAGCCTGGGCCTGTTCGTGGTCATCGGACTGCTCACCATTCCGGCGTATGTCACCGGCAACATGGCGGAGGAAGTGCTGCTGGAGGGACCCGGGGTATCCGAAGCCTACGTCCACCGCCATCAGGATGCGGCGCTGCTTGCCTTCATTTTCATGCAGATTGCGGGCGCTCTGGCATGGTTCGGGCTGTGGCAATACCGCCGGATCGCACGCACGACTACCTGGAACCTGTCGGCCGTCCTCGTCGTTGCGCTGATCGCGGTCGGATTGATGGCCCGTGCGGCGAGTTTTGGGGGAGAAATCCGTCACACGGAGGTTCGTCAGGGGGCGGAGATCGTTGCCAGTGAAGAGGCCGTGGGCTGGAGCACCGCTTTGGGAATCTGGTTTGTCGAAAAAACATGGGCGTGGCCGGCGAGCGAAACGCTCCATTTCATCGGTCTTTGGCTTCTGTTCGGCGTGGTGTTGCTGGTCAACCTGCGAATGCTGGGCATCGTGAAGAACCTTCCTTTTTCGACGTTGCACCGGCTGCTGCCATGGGGCGTGCTGGGTTTCGCACTCAACGGCATTACGGGGATGCTGTTTTTCATCGCGGCGCCGGGGCAGTATACGCAGAACCTGTCGTTCCATCTGAAGATGCTGTTGATAGTGATCGCGGGCGTCAACGTCATCTACTTTACGATCTTCGACGATGCCTGGAAGCTGAGAGCGCAGGATGACCCGCCGCTGCACGGGAAGGTCATAGCCGTTTCTACGATCGCACTCTGGCTTGGCGTCATCTACTTCGGGCGGATGTTGCCCTTTCTCGGCAACTCGTTCTAACGTGTCCGGAGGGGGTACCCAATGGATTGGGGTTTGGTCCTTAAAGTAGTCGGCGTGGTTGCCGCATCCGTCGCCGTTCTGGCCGCGGCCGGATATTCGATCGAGAAGTTTGCCGACCGGTACGAGAGCGCTGAGCACTGAAGCCGATCGGTTCCGCTACCGTGCCGACGACCGTCTGAACTGACGAATACCAAGCTTTCCGCAAACGCCAGGGGGCGCACGAAATGACTTCACCTGTCGCGGGCATCCTGCAGCGGACGCTGGTCAATATTCGTAACGCTTGGCGTTCGATCAGCCAATCGGCTCGAGCAGGTGACGTCCCGCGTCTCCGCGCCGACTTGCCCGACAAGGACGCCGAAACCTTGCGGCGCCTGATGCGCGAATGCCTTGAAAGCAGAGGCGGCGAGGTGTCCGGCCGTGCCCGAGCCGCCGCTCTGGGGCAATCGTACATGGATCTGAACGATTCGGGCCGCAAGCGTTTCCTGCAGATCCTAGCGAACGATTTTGGTGTCGACTGGAAGGCGCTCGTGGCCGCGGCCGGCGAGATCCGCGAAAACGACGACCGAGCTTCCGCGCTCGAGATCGAGGAACGCCTGCGGACCGTTCTGACTCCAGGCCGCCTGAAACTGCTGACACAGTTCAACTCTTTGCCGTCGGGAGTGAAGTTTCTGGTCGACTTGCGTGCCGACCTGCGGCGCTTCGAGGGTTCGGACCCGTACTTGCGAAGCCTCGAAAGAGATCTCAAGGGACTGCTCGCATCGTGGTTCGATGTCGGGTTTCTGAATCTGGAGCGAATTGCCTGGGAGTCGCCGGCGGCGTTGCTGGAACGGCTGATCGCCTATGAAGCCGTCCACGAAATCCAATCGTGGGATGACCTCAAGAATCGCCTTGGAGAGGATCGGCGCTGTTACGCCTTCTTCCACCCCAGAATGCCCACGGAGCCCCTCATATTCGTTGAGGTTGCGCTGGTGTCGGGCATGTCCGACAGTATTCAGGCACTGCTCGGCGAAAGAGACGCCCGCCGCGACCCGGCCACTGCCAACACGGCCATCTTCTATTCGATTTCGAATACGCAGAAGGGATTGAAGGGCGTAAATCTGGGAACCTTCCTTATCAAGCGCGTCGTCGACCGCCTGGTGAGCGAGCTTCCCAACTTGCGGACCTTCGCGACGCTGTCTCCGGTCCCGGATTTCGGGCGTTACATGAGCGTTCGCGTTCGGGATGTCGACGGCCTCCGTTTGACGCCGGCCGAGCATGAGGCGCTGGAAGGAGCGATTCGTGCTGCGAACAAGGAATCGCTCGCCGACCTCGTCCAATCCGCGAACTGGCATCTGGACCCGAGAGCCGCCAACGCGCTGAAGGGACCGCTGATGAGGCTGTGTGCCGAGTTCCTGCTCTACGAACGGGAGGACGGTCGTGCCGTGGACCGGGTGGGCAATTTCCACCTCAACAACGGCGCGCGATTGGAGCGTATCAATTGGCTCGCCGACGTTTCGGAGAAAGGGATGCGGCCCTCGGCCGGGCTGATGGTGAACTACCGTTACGAACTCGACGATATTGCAAAAAATCACGAAGCCTACCATACGAGCGGCGATGCGACAGCGTCGAAGGCGGTGCTGGGTTTGCTGCTGCCCGAGGAAGAGGCGCCGCCCGGGAAATCGGATGTCCAACTCGGGTAGGCGATTCCGAGCGGCTGTTGCAAACGCCGACTCACTTGCCTATAGTGGGCCTGCTTTTTTTCAACACACTTGTGAGGAGTCATAGCGTGGCCCAATCAGCGTCTTCGCTTCATGGACAAGGCTTCGCTCACACGTAGCGCAGGGACCGCTGGTGGGTCGAGCCATTGGCGATTTTCCTGGGACTTTCCGCCTTTATCGTTTACGGAACCTGGGCGGCGTTCCAGGGTGAGCACTACTATTTTGGCTCGTACCTTTCTCCCTTCTATTCGCCGGAGATCTTCGGGGATTCACCCCACAGCCTTTTCGGTTCCGTCCCTTCCGCATGGCCCGTCTGGCTGCCGTTTTCACCGGCACTGCTCATTCTGTGGGCACCCGGCGGGTTTCGACTCACCTGCTACTACTACCGCCGCAGCTACTACAAGGCCTTCTGGGCCGACCCGCCCTCCTGCGCGGTCGGTGAACCGCGGAAGAGCTACCTGGGTGAGAATTCGTTCCCGCTGATCGTCCAGAACCTGCATCGATACTTTCTGTACCTGGCCATCGTCTTTCTTGTGTTTCTCACCACGGATGTCTGGAATGCCCTCTGGTTTACAGATGCCGCCGGCGAGGTGTCGTTCGGCATTGGCGTCGGAACGATCGTCCTGGCCGTCAACGTCGTCATGTTGGGAGGGTACGCTCTTGGGTGTCACTCGATGAGGCATCTGCTGGGCGGGGGCAAGGACCGGCCGAGCAACGGCATTTTCGGGCGCGCCGGATACAACTGCGCGAGTTGCCTCAACCGCGGGCACATGAAGTGGGCATGGTGCAGCCTTTTCTGGGTCGGGTTTTCCGATTTCTACGTACGGATGTGCTCCATGGGCGTCGTCGCCGATTGGAGAATCTTCTGATGCCGGAGTACCAGACCTTCAAGTACGACGTCCTGGTCGTGGGCGCCGGAGGGGCCGGTCTCCGCGCGGCGATCGAAGCGTCATCGTCCGGTGCGCGAGTGGGCCTGATTTGCAAATCGCTTCTCGGTAAAGCCCACACGGTGATGGCCGAGGGCGGTATTGCGGCATCTCTGGGTACGGTCAACTCGGACGACGACTGGAAGGTCCACTTCGCGGACACCATGCGCGGTGGACAATACCTTAGTAGCTGGAAGATGGCCGAGCTGCACGCGAAGGAAGCTCCCGAACGCGTTCGCGAACTCGAAGCCTGGGGAGCGGTGTTCGACCGGACCGTCGACGGCCGAATCCTGCAACGGAACTTCGGCGGACACAGGTACCCCCGCCTGGCCCACGTCGGTGACCGAACCGGCCTCGAAATGATCCGCACGCTTCAGGATCATGGTATCCATCAGGGGATCGAAGTCCACATGGAATGCAACTTGGCGTCGCTGTTGAAAGATGACGGCCGTGTGGCCGAAGCTTTCGGCTTCGATCGGCAGCGGGGGCGCTTCATGCGGTTCGACGCGCCTGCGATTGTCCTGGCAACCGGCGGCATTGGCCGAGCCTACCGTATCTCGAGCAACAGTTGGGAGTACACCGGCGACGGTCATTCCCTGGCCTACGATGCTGGCGCGGATCTGATGGACATGGAGTTCGTGCAGTTCCATCCGACCGGTATGGTGTGGCCTCCGAGCGTCGCCGGCATTCTGGTCACCGAAGGCGTTCGCGGGGAAGGCGGCATCCTTCGAAACAGCGAAGGCCGGCGCTTCATGTTCGATGACATTCCCGAGGCTTACCGTAACCAGACGGCGGACAATGAACTGGAAGGGTGGGATTACACGCAGGGCAAAAAGACAGCCCGCCGCCCGCCCGAACTGCTGACCCGGGATCACGTTGCGCGGTGCATCGTGAAGCAGATCAAGGAAGGCCGCGGGAGTCCGCATGGGGGCGTGTACCTCGACATCTCATGGATCAAGGAAAAGCTCCCGAACGCGGCCGACCATATCAAGCGCAAGCTGCCGAGCATGTATCACCAGTTCAAGCAACTTGCCGACATCGATATCACCACGACTCCGATGGAAGTGGGGCCGACGACACACTACGTCATGGGCGGTATCTTCGTGGATCCCGAAAGCCAGATGTCGACGGTCCCGGGGCTTTTTGCCGCCGGCGAGTGCGCGACCGGACTACACGGCGCCAATCGCCTGGGAGGCAATTCGCTGTCCGATCTGCTGGTTTTCGGGAAACGCGCGCGGGAGTTTGCCGCACGGTTTGCCAGGGAGAACGCGCCCGGCCGGATCGATTCGGATCGGGTCGACAAGATCGCTGCCGACACGCTGGCGCCTTTCGACCGGGCCGCTCAGGACGGCGCCGAAGCGCCCTATGCGATTCAGGCCGATCTTCAAGGCATGATGCAGGAACAGGTGGGTATTGTCCGAACCGAATCGGAAATCGTCAAGGCGCTCGAGGGAATCGAAGCCCTGAAACAGAGAGCGCATCGGGTCGCCGTCAACGGTAACCGCGAATACAACACGGGGTGGCATACGGCGCTCGATCTTGGGAATCTTCTGGTCGTGTCCGAAGCCATCGCGCGGTCGGCGCTCAGGCGGCAGGAGAGCCGCGGAGGCCATTTCCGCGACGACTATCCTGGCAAGAACCCAGCCTTCGGAAAGCTGAACTTCAGAGTGCGGAAAGGCCCCGACGGCGAAATGCAGATTGAGGCCCGGAGAATCGGGGAAATGCCGGAGGAACTGAAACGGGTGATAGAGGAGCAGCAATGAGCTGGGTAACCTTTCGGATATGGCGCGGAAGCGGGGAAGACGGCGGTTTCGAGACGTACGCAACCGAGATTTCCGAAGGCATGGTCGTCCTGGATGCCGTCCACAGGATACAGGCCGAAGACGCGCCGGACCTTGCCGTACGGTGGAACTGCAAGGCGGGGAAGTGTGGGTCGTGTTCGGCTGAAATCAACGGAATGCCCCGGTTGATGTGTATGACACGGATGAATGAGTTGCCACCCGGCCAGCCCGTCGTTGTCGAACCGATGAAGAGCTTCCCGCTCATCCGCGATCTGGTCACGGACGTGTCCTGGAATTTCAAGGTCAAGACCGGGATCAAGAAGTTCAAACCCCGTCCTCCCGACGCCGCGGATGGAACCTGGCGGATGTCTCAGGAAGACGTGGATCGGGTTCAGGAATTCCGGAAATGCATCGAATGCTACCTGTGCCAGGACGTATGCCACGTGCTGCGGGAGCGCCGGCTTCACGACGAGTTCATCGGACCGCGGTTTTTTGTCCATGCCGCGGCACTCGAGATGCATCCGCTGGATACCGAAGATCGTACGGCGGAACTTGCCAAGGCTCAGGAGATCGGATACTGCAACATAACGAAATGCTGCACCCGGGTGTGCCCCGAAAACATCACGATCACCGACAATGCGATCATCCCGTTGAAGGAACGCGTCGACGACGACTTCTACGACCCGATTCGCAGGCTCTTCAGGATCTTTCGGCCCGAGGCGAAACAAGGCGCCGCCGACGATTGACGCGAAACGCGGGTTAGTCGCGCCCCCGCCTGCGGCAGATCATTCAAGAGTGAATCTCAACCACTTGAGGCTCCCATTTAAAGTCAATAAAATCAATGACTTATGGTTAAGTTTCAGGTCAGGTCGCTGCTTCGCAGTTTATCTCCCAGGGTATCCCGAACCGATCCACAACTCCCCCGAAACGTGCGGCCCAGAAAGTCTCTTGTAGCGGCATTCCCACCGTTCCATTTTCCGCCAGCACGTCAAAGATACGTTCCGCGGCTACCGGATCGTCGAGGCCAAGCATTACGGAGAAGCCCCTCGGCGGTTCGTACTCCTCGGGAACAACATCCACTCCCGTCAACACCGTGTCGCCGACCCACAGAGTCGCATGCAGGACCTTGCCGCCCCATTCCGGCGGTACCTGGTTTGCAAGGGGCGAGTCGCCCCAGGTAAGGGTGAACTTGATCTTGGCGTCAAGACAGCGTTCATAGAATTTGAACGCCTCTTCGCACTGACCGCTGAAAACAAGATGAGGATTCACGGTCACTATTCTTCTCCCAGAGCTTCCAGGTCGGCGAGGTCCTTTTTTCGTCCCGAAGCGCGCTTGTTTGCGATGATTTGTTCCCGGCCCAGGAAGCCGACCGCGATGTCTCCGTAGCGCCCTTCAATCCGTTCGCCATCGGCCTCTTCCCATGAAACACCGGAAATCGAGGTGACAATGTCGATACGGACCGGTGGCACACCAAGCTGAATGACGTTGCCGGCCTTTTCGAAGTCTTGGCGGGCCAAGCCGATCTCTCCGAATCCGAATGCCTTTAGCGCCTCCATCACTCGCACGGCATTGTCCGCGCTGGGCCGGACGAGGATATCCAGATCGCCGGTATACCTTGGAATGCCGTGTTGAGCCAGCGCGTAGGCGCCGACGATGAGGAATTCAACGCTCCGGGCGTTGAATAACTCGAGCAGTTCTTTGAAGTCGGATTCCAGATCCATGGGCCTGCTTTCGTAAGCGCCCGACGGCGTCGATTCGTTCCTTGGGGGAACGGCTGAGCCAATAGTCCAGATCTCGTTGCAGCGATTGGCTGTCCTGCAGGCGGGTCTTGTGAATGACTTTCCGAATCATGGCGTTATTTTAGCGCGTCAGGCGGGCCTCTCTCAATATGGAACAATCGGAATTGGTGCCGGGTTTGCAGGTCCGAGCGCGAAAGCCGAAGGGGGCGGCTACCGCTCGGTGGGGTCGGTCCCATCGATTGGCGCGCCCGTGCCGGAGGATCCCGCGAACAACCGGCGGCCGTCCGGGAACGTCACATCGCGGCCGTTGGCCCGGTTCGACCCGTCCAGAGCCCGATAGCCTTCCACCAGCACCTCCGTGCCGACAACCACCGAATCCCTGTTCCATCCCCTGCGGACAAGCGCGCCCGGGGGGCCGGCCTCGATCATCCAGCTTTCTACCGTGCCGTCATCCTGTGTCACGTCGAGGTGCATCCAGGCATGGGGATTGATCCATTCCATGCGCGTGATCTTGCCACGTATTCGGACAGGCTTGGTGGAATCGAACTCCGCGGAAAACGCATGGTGCGCCATCAACGGGGCGGTGCCCGTAAGGATGAGAGCAGAGGCCAGAATGACGGCAAGAGTCGTTCGCATGGGTCTTATCTCCCGGTGTCTTCGTCGGCGGCCAATTCCTGCGCGCGGGCGCCGTTCAGGATGTTTGTCATTCCGTAGTTGCCTTCATGGCAGGCGTATTCGACCAGTTCATACTGGTCGTCGTCCTTCTCGAACGTGAACATCGCGGTCCATGGCCGAGTCCACGTGGACGGATCGTCGATGGTAAATTCGTACATCAGCGTCTCGGGACCGATGCGCGTGAAACGCTCGGTCAGTTTCATCGCCGTGCTGGAATTCCGGTATACGGCCCTTCCATTGAAGTTGGTCACCTCGACCACCAGCGTGTCGCCTTCCCAGCGGCCGCGCGAATCGCCGAGCCACTGGGTCAGGTTCTCTCCCAGATACGGTTTCGGGTCGGTTGGAACGATCCGGGTTTCGTGGATCATCTCCTTCTGAATCGCGACATGACCGGGGCTTTGCACGATCTGCAGGCCGTTGTTGTAGATGCCCGGCATCATCAGGCTGGGCAGACCCCGCGTGATGCACCGCACGTAATTGCTCAGGTCTTCGGGCCCCGCCGGCAGGCCGCCTCGGCCTCCGCGTCCCCCGCCGGTCCGCGCCTGGGCTTCCGGCGTCAGCGGGGGGACGCGTCCGTCGGGCGGGTCGACCACCATGGCCACCTGGGTCGACGGCGACGAACCGACCAACCCCAGTGTCGTATCGCGCCATTCCCGTTCGTAACCCCAAATGCTTCCCAGCGTTCCCCGTTCGCGGCGCGCGGCGGCTTCTTCGGGAGTCAGTTCCTCGATGTCCGCCAGGTCCAGGGGGCGTTCGAGAGGAATGCCGTGTGCCCGGTTCGAAGTCCAGACGCCCTGCAGATCCGGGGTGCCCCACGGCGTTCTGGGCACCGTGTACGGTTCTCCAAGTGGAACGGCGCCGATGTCCGCTGCCAGAGAATTTGCAACGACCCCCTCCCATCCCGGCTCCACAACCGCGAGAGCCACGTTGTCCGGACCCGCAATGAAGGCCCGTCTCGCCGATGTCCGGCCAGTCTCCGTGCCCTCGAGCGCAACCCCGCGTTCACTCATGTCGGCCGCTGCCTCGTCCAGGTCGGATACGAGAAAACCGATGTGATCGATTGCCCGGCCCACGGTAGGCGCCGGCGGGGGCGTACCCTCGGGGTGGGCCGAAACGATGAGCCACACGTTGTCGAACAACAGTCCGTCGAGTTGTCCGTTGAGGCGGGCTCTCTCGCCCCCCAGATTCTCCCGATACCAGTCCAGGCTCGCTTCCGGGTCGGTGGAACTCAGGTGGACATGATGGAACCCGAGATAATTCGGGTCCTCCACGAGTTCGATGCGCGTCCCCCACGGATCGAACACAAAGCCGTGAGTGAACAGTCCCGGTACGTCGCTCAGAGTCGAGCCGTCGTCGAACCGTTGGAGTCGCACGCCCCGGCCCCCGACGCCCACTCCTTCGAGTTCCGTCATCTTGCCTGTCAGATCCGCGAACGAGAAGCCGATATGGTTCACGCCGGTGCCCTGGCTCCCGCCCACCGTGATGAGGACATCGAAATGGATCTCCACACCGCCGCACGAGACGGCGTCCGTGCGTTCCGGAATCGCCTCACACTCCATGTACCGCTCATACCATGCGACCGCTTCGGTCGGGCTCGGGACCGCGAGGTGGACATGATGATAATCGGCTGCGCGGGCCACGCCTGACACGGCGGCGGCCAACGCGATTCCGATAAGGAGCATATGGACTGCACGTTTCGCTTTCATGGCGTGTTTACCTCGTTACTGGTCTCGGTCTGGCGATTGCCGGCGCAGATGGCCATAAAGAAGTTCTTCGGAGAATTCGACGCACTTGAATTCCAGGATCTGGATGTTGTCTTCCAGACGTCGATACAGGGGCATCCGCATGGTCCATGGGCGTGTGAACACGTTCGGATCTTCGATGACGGCCTCGTACATGATTGCATTGGCGCCCATCGGGGTATACCGCTCGACCACGTGCAACGTGCTGCTGGCAAAGTTACCTGCCCGGTCGAACCACGACTGCCCATTGAAACCGGCGACATCCACGACGAGCGTGTCGCCTTCCCATTGCCCGTGGGACCGCCCCATCCAACTGTCGATAGGCGCGGGCTCAGGGTTTTCCTTGTCCATGTGAATGGTGCGATTGGTTTCGGCAAACCCGTAGACCATCATCATCTTGCCGGTTCCCTGGACGATCTGGAATGGATACGGGAGATAGGTCGAGCGTGGGACGCCCGGCATGTAGCACTTGATCTCGGGATCCTCGGTGAAGCGGTTCTCGAAATTCTGTCGCCTTTGTTCGAGAGCCCATTCCCGATACGGGATTTCGTTGCCGTCCACTACGCCCTGGCCCGGAGGAATCGCACCGATCGCTCCCATTTCGGGCAGCCCCGCGGCGGCCGCATGATCCTGGATGTCCCAATGTGCGGTACCGATTGCCTGCCAGATCCCGTTCAGATCGGGGTTGCCGTCCCAGGCACGTTGAATGTCCGAGCCCGCCGACTGTGCGGCTGTGGTTCCCACCCCTATCGAGACGATCGCCGCCGCCACGGCCAGGACCATGATTCCACCACGCAACCCGTCTTTCATGTGGTCGATCTCCCCTTGGCTCGATACGTCGACTCGGTACCCGGCGATTCGCAGGTTCATATATAGGTTGGCAACGGCCATACAGTCAAGAAGATGGCTTCGGCGCCGAATCGATCTGTTTGAGGAAACCGCCACATCAGCGGCGACAACGTCGGCTCTGTTCCTTCGGTTTGCAGTTGGCATCAGCGTCGCCCAGCTGCCCGTAGAACTGCTCTGCGCATCCAACGTAAGCGCGAATCGCGGCCCTCGGATGTACCAGGACTGTACCTGCGACGACGTGAATGACTTCGGCGACATTTGTCTGGAATGTCATGCCGACGAGTCAGGGCGGGTCGAAAATATCGCGCCCGTGTCGTCCACGCCCTGTGAGCGCCCGACCGGACGATCCTTGTCGACAACCGAGCCGATCCCGGTGACAATGCGGAAGCGTGGCGGCCAACGGCGCCGCCCGATAAGGAGAGACCCAGCCATGATCCTACCCGGACGATACGCAACGGCGCTCATTGCCGCCGGCATCCTGTGGACCCCCGCCCTGCTCGGAGCGCAGACCGGGACCGAAGACGGCCAGTGGCGCTTCGTCGGAGGCGATGCCCGGCACACGCGATACTCTCCGGCCGACCAGATTGACGCTTCCAACTTCGAGAACCTTCAGGAAGCATGGGTCTGGGACGGCGCCAGCTTTGACGCCGCCAGCGGGCGCTCGACCCCGGTCTACGCCGACGGCAAGCTGTATACGGTCGCCGGTCCACGCCGCCACGTCGTCGCACTCGATGCCGCAAGCGGAGAGACGCTCTGGTCGTTCCGCGAGCCCAACACCGGCCGGTGGGAATACTCCATGCGGCAGGACTACGGAAAGGGCGTCGCATACGCGGAGATCGACGGCCGCGGCGTCGTGTACATCACGACACCGGCGTTCTTCCTCCATGCCCTGGACGCCGGGACGGGCCAGCCTCTGGAAGGCTTCGGCGGGTCCGTTCCGATTGACGGGTTCGGGCCGACCGGCTCGGTCGACCTGCTCGCCGATCTGGGCCACGAGTACGATGTCTATGACGGTATCCCGCTGGAAGTCGGCTACATCACCGCGTCGTCCCCGCCCATCGTCATCAACGATGTCGTGATCGTGGGCAATTCGGCGGAACAAGGCTACAACCAGTCGCGCATCGAGAATATTCCGGGAGACATTCTGGCCTACGACGCCCGGACGGGAGAATTCCTGTGGAAGTTCAACGTCATTCCCCGCCCCGGCGAGTTCGGTCACGAAACGTGGGAAAACGACGCATGGGAATGGACCGGCGACGTGTCGTCATGGGCGCCGATGGCGGCGGACCCGGAGCGGGGCATCGTCTACATTCCGACCAACGGGGCCACGATCGACTTCTACGGGGGGTTCCGGCCCGGGGACAACCTGTTCAGCACCAGCCTGATCGCACTGGACGTGCAGACCGGAGAGCGAGCCTGGCACTACCAACTCGTGCATCACGACATCTGGAATTACGACACACCGACGGCGCCCGTGCTGCTCGACGTGACCGTCGACGGGGAAGAGGTTCCCGCCGTCGTGCAGGTGACGAAGCAGGCCTTCGCGTACGCGTTCCACCGCGAGACCGGGGAGCCCCTCTGGCCGATCGAGGAGCGCCCGGTCCCGGCATCGCTCGTTCCAAGCGAACAACTGTCCCCGACCCAGCCTTTCCCGACCCGCCCGGCGCCGTACGATATGCAAGGGCTCACGGTCGACGACCTGATCGATTTCACTCCCGAGTTGAGGGAGCGGGCGCTCCAAGCGCTCGAGCCGTTCCAGATCGGCCCCTTGTTCAATCCCCCGCTTCATCGGGATAACGACCTCGACAAGCGCGGGGCGCTCTGGTGTCCCGGAGATGTCGGCGGCGTGAACATCGACGGGCCGGCGGCCGCCGATCCCGCAACGGGAATCCTGTACGTGACCTCGCGCAAGGCATGCACCTCGCGGATCATTGTCCCAGGCGCCGAGCGCGATGCACGCGAGGACGCACCCACCGGCACGACGATCGCCGATTTCGCGGTGGGGGGAAGCGCGGCGGCTCGCGGACCCGACGGTTTGCCTCTGTACAAGCCACCCTACAGCCGGATCACGGCAATCGACATGAACACCGGGGATCACCTCTGGTGGATTCCGGTCGGCGATACGCCCGACCGCGTCGCGAATCATCCCGACTTACAGGGAATGGACATCCCGAACACGGGCTCGGGCAACGTCGCGCCGATGACCGTGACCGAAACGTTGCTGATCTATGCCGGCGCCGCGGGCGACGGTTCCCCACGCCTCTATGCGGTCGACAAGGCGACGGGAGAGCGCGTGGGTACGGTGGATGTTCCGGCCGGCAGTCGTTACGGTATGATGACGTACGTTTACGATGGCAAACAGTATGTGATGCTTCAAACCGGAAGCACGCTGACGGCGATGGCGCTTCCCTGAAAAAAACGGGGTTCCAGCCTCTGTCCGCGTGCGGGGCGGCCGTCATCGGATGCGCTTTTTTTGCACGGGTGGCCGGGAGCCGGTATAAACAGCTACATCAACTGGACCGAGATCAACGAGCACAACGTGAACGACCTCGCCCCCATCCAGATCCCCCCGGGCAAGGCGTATACGACGGGTTTGATCGGCGGGGGTGGGGAATGACTTCCAGAAGAAAAGAGGCGTCGCTCCACCGTCGGACCTTCCTCAAGACAGCGGCTCTCGGCCTCGCGGCTCCGGGTGCCGCGCGGGGAACGTTCAGCCTCACATCCGTCGGCAAACCCCAGGCCGGCTCTCCCGATGTGGTCGTTGTCGGCGCGGGCTCGTTCGGGATGTGGACGGCGCTCCACCTGCTCCGCCTCGGCGCGTCGGTCACCGTGGTCGACCCGTATGGGCCGGCAAACTCCAGGTCCAGTTCGGGAGGGGAAACCCGCGGCGTCCGCAGCGCATACGGCGACGAGGCGCACGGACTGCTCTGGACACGCTGGGCCGTCGAGTCGATCCGGCGCTGGAGAGACTGGGACGAGGAAAACACCGACCGGCTCCTGCCGCCGTTGTTCTACAACACCGGAGACCTGATCCTTCGTGAGGAGATGATCCCCTATCTGGAGCGGTCCGCCGCAAACTGGGACGCCCTGGGGATTCCCTACGAGTTCCTGAGCCCTGACGAAGTCACTAATCGGTGGCCCTGGATCCGGTTCGAAAACCTCGGGGCCGCTCTCTACGAACCCGGCGCGGGTGTGGTCCGGGCGCGCCGTGCGATCGAATCCGTGGCCCAGGTGTTTCTACAGGAGGGCGGCGCGCTGGTCTTGGGCCGCGCTTCCGTCGGCAGCCGGTCCGGCGGCGCTCTTCAAACGGTCACGCTCGAAACCGGGGATTCGATCGCATCGTCGACGTTCGTTTTCGCTTGCGGCCCCTGGTTTCCCAAAGTGTTTCCCGAACTGATGGGACGCCGTATCCGCATTCCGATGGGCCATGTCTACTACTTCGCCACGCCGCCCGGAGACCCGCGGTGGGTCTACCCCAACATGCCCAGCTATGGCATCCCCGGGGTTACGGGCTGGCCCGCGCTGGGACCCGATTACAGGGGTTTCCGCGTACGAACGGGCGGCCGCCCGCCCGCCGACCCCGACGTGAGCGATCGATGGATCGATTCCCGGTATCACGATCAGCCGCGTCAGATTCTGGAACGGCATTTCCCCGATCTCGTGGGCGCCGCAATCAACGAAACGCGGTCCTGCCACTACGAGTTCAGCGTGACCCGCAACTTCATCATCGATCAACACCCCGACTTCGACAACGTCTGGCTGGCCGGAGGCGGTTCGGCCGAGGCCTTCAAGTCGGGACCGGTAATCGGGGAGTACATCGCTCGGCGTGCGCTAGGGATCGACGACGACCCGGAACTGGCCCAGGCTTTCCGCCTGGGAGAAGAAGAGTTCGACGAAGAAGATCAGTAGCGGCCCGAGAGACGCGTTACCCCATCTGGCCGAGCATGCCGAACGCCAGCAGGCCGGCCATCGCGTGCGTGAACAAGACGGCACCTCCGTCCGCGGGCGAGTGAACCTGGCAAACCAGAAAGTCTCGCCGGAACGCTCAACCGGCCGAGACGAAAAACCGGATCGAGAGATCGACTCCCTGGACCGCAATCTGTATCGTTGTCGGGAAACCGATTGTCAAACAGGAATTTCAGGCCGGACGATCGATCGGCGATCGGCTCGCACTCTTTCAGGAGGGTCCATGAGACTCACTCGACACTTGACCGCTATTTCATTGTTCCTGTTGTTCGTTCCTTCCGCCATCGCTCAGGTTCCGGACTACCAGCCGGTTTCCGACGCGATGCTCCAGAACCCGAGTCCCGACGACTGGCTCATGTTCAGTCGCACCTACGATGCGCAACGGTTCAGCCCGCTGGAACAGATCGACAGGGACAATGTCGAGGGGCTCACCCTGGCCTGGTCTCGGGGAATGAACAATGGCAGCGCCGAAGCGATTCCGATAGTCCACGACGGCGTGATGTATATCGTCGAGCCCGGCGCCGTCGTGCGCGCGGTCGATGCCACCAACGGCGACAGCTTGTGGGAATATCGCCACGATGCGGGCGATGCCGCCGGGCGGGCACGAACCAAGACCCTGGCGATCTATGGCGACGTGATCTTATACACGGCGCCCGACGGCTACATTGTCGCTCTGGACGCGGTCAATGGCGAGGTCCGGTGGCAGACCTATGCCGGTGAAGCCGACCACACTTCCGGCCCCGTGGCCGTCAACGGCAAGGTGATTTCCGGACGCGCATGCGCACGGACCCGCGAGAGCTGCTTCATCGCTGCCCACGACATCGAAACCGGCGAGGAACTGTGGAAGTTTTTTACGGTTCCCGGTCCGGGCGAGCCAGGATACGAAACCTGGGGCAACCCGTCTCCTGAAACGCACGACAGGAACATGGCATCGACCTGGGGCCTGCCCGGATCCTACGACCCCGAAACCAATACCGTGCTGTGGGGCGTCGCCAATCCGATGCCAAACACGCGGGCGGCGCGTCATGACGGCGAAGTCGACACGATTCCGCGCACGTCGCCTTCGGATCTGTACAGTAACTCCACGCTGGCGCTGGACCCGGACACCGGTGAGTTGAAATGGTATTTCCAACACCTTCCCGGGGACGACTGGGACGAGGACTACACCAACGAACGGATCTTGACCACGATCCGTTTCAACCCCGAGCCGGAATACGTCAAGTGGTTCAATCCGAACGTTCCTCGCGGCGAGGAACGCGACGCCACGGTAATGGTGGGAGAGGGCGGAGGTATATTTGTGAACGACCGCCGAACGGGCGAGTTCCTCTGGGCCACGCCGTTTCCGTTCGACACCGAACGATTCCTGATTTCGAACATCGATGGCGCCACGGGCCGGACCGAGCTCAACTGGGACCTCGTCCTGAAGGAACCGGGCGAAAACCATCTGATCTGCTTCTTCAACACGACCAGTTTCTGGCCGTCTTCGTTCCACCCCGGCACAAATTCGCTATACATTCCCTATGTCGACAACTGCCTCAACATGACTCGAGCCGACGGTGACAACCGCGAACGGCGGTTCGGCGAGGCACGTCCCGAAGGGAATCCCGACGAGTTCGCAGGTGTCGCGAAGGTGAATCTGGATACGGGCGAAATCATGCGCTTCGGGGTCAGTGCCATTCCCAGCACGGGATCCACTCTCGCGACGGCAGGCGGCGTCGTATTTCACGGCGACGTGAACCGCCGTTTCCGTGCCTATGATGTGGATACGGGGGAACAGCTCTGGGAATCCGTCCTGGGCGGGCCGATTTCGATCAGCACCATCACCTATGCCGTGGACGGTACGCAATATGTCGCGGTCACAACAGGCGACAAGGGCGGTGCCCTGGCACGGGGCGCGGGCGTCAATCCGCCAAGCGGCCACAATGAGATCTACGTGTTCGCGTTGCCGGAATAACGAGACAGTTCCCGACAGAGCCCATAGTCCCAAAGGCGCGCGCTCAGTCCGCTTGGGGGTTACTCGTTCTCCTGAGCGTCGGGGTTGGACGTGCCGGCAAACAGTCGGCGCCCGTCCGGAAGAGTGATGCTGCTGGCGTTCCCGGAGGGTCCTCCACTGCGTACCTGCCAGCCCGTGATCACAAGTTCGGTGCCGAAGATCAGGTCTTCTTTCCGCCATCCGCGCCGGATCAACCCGTTCGCCGAACCCGACTCGAATGACCAGTTGACGACCTCGCCATCGGGTCCTTCGACATCGATATAGATCCAGGCATGTGGATTGGACCACAACATATCCGTCACCTTGCCAGTGACCTCGATCGGGCTGTTCGGGTCGAACTCCGCGGTGAAGGCGTGATGTGCGCCGGCCGAAACGGCAAACACGCCCACGGCGAACGCAATCGTGGCGAGCGCGCGTATCGTTCTGCTGAAATTAACCCTCATCGTCCAGTCTCTCCTTGTCCTTGTTCCGCCCGCCATGCGTCGCGGACATCCTTGAGATGTTCCAGATCCTGATTGTCTTCGAGACACGCGACCTCGAGGATTTCGTCGTCCCTGCGGTTCAATGGTATTTCCATCGTCCACGGCGCCGTGTAGGCGATGGGATCGGTCACCGTGGCCTGGTATGTGATGGTATCGGCATCCAGAGGCGTGAACCGTTCGACGGTGGTCTGCGCGTGACTGACCACGTCTCCGACTTCGTTCAGCCATGTCTTGCCGTTCATGTTCGTGGTCTCGACGACCAGCGTATCGCCTTCCCATCGGCCCACGGAGTCGCCGTTCCATAGCCGGATGTCTTCCGGAATGTGATCCCGCCCGTCAAGGGGAATCTGGCGCCAGGCCATCCGCTCGAACAGAATAACGACATATCCGGGAGGCAGCAGTATCTGGAACGGGGACGGTACGTAATGGGAACGTGGGACGCCTGCGGCCACGAAACAATGTGCCGTCGGATCGTCATATCCACGGTGAGGAAGATAGCGGTCGATCCGTTCCGCTCGCGCCCATTCCTGGTACGGCAGTATGCCATCGGGCGGATCGACAACCACGCCTCTTGACGCCGGAGTCAGAAAGTCCCGGGGTTTCTGTTCGAGTCCGTAGTTTGCGCCTCCTCCGTCGGCTTGGTAGAGGCCCGAAATGTCGGGCGTGCCATCCGGCAGTCGGCGAATGGGTCCGGACGGCGCCGAATCCGCACTCCCACGTCCCTGGGCCGCATAGGATTGCGGCGCCATCGCCAGGGGTGTCGTTATCGCTGCCGCCAGAACGGCTCGAAGCAGGAAATTGCGCCGTCGTTTCATCGGATTTCTCGGGTGGTTCATTCGGATTGCTCGATTGAAAAGGGTGCTCGAAGGGGCGTTCGGAATGTGACTCATGGCTCCGACCGCCCAGGATACCAGGTGCGTTCATCGCGTTCGAACGCCCCGTTCGCCTCTTCGACTTCGGCCTGGCAATGATACTCGAGGACCCGGTCCATGTCCTTGTGCCGATAGATCGGCATACGGATCGTCCATGGCTGGGTGAACACCTGGGGATCCTCGATCGTCGCCTCGTATTCGATGGTGTCCGGGTCGAGCATCGTATACCGCTCAACCAGTCGCATCGCCTCACTGTGAAAGTTGCCGGACATGTCGAACCATGTGCGGTTGTTGTGGCCGGTCACGTCAACGACCAGCGTGTCGCCTTCCCAGCGGCCGCGCGAATCCCCCATCCAGAACTCCAGTCCGGAATATCGTTGCGGTTCCCCATCGGTGTAGATCAGTCGGTGGACCAGCGACCATTCGAAAGTCATCGCAATGTGGTCGGGGGTTTGAAAAATCTGAAAGGGATGCTCCATGTACATGATCCGCGGAACGCCTGGCATGTAGCACTTTGAAAGCGGATCGGCGGTTTCCCGGTCTCTGAAGTTCGCGTCCCTTTGTTCGACCGCGGCCGCCTGGTAGGGAATTCGCCCGCCATCGACCACGCTCCGGCCGGGAGGCATGCCGTACCCCGCGGCGTGATCTTCCAGGTTGTACGAGGCCCGGTTCCGAACCTGCCAGATGCCCTGAAAGTCCGGACGTCCATCCGCGGTTCGTGGAATCGTTGCACCGGCGGCATCGCCGGTCTGCCTCGCGGTGGCCTCTTCGGTCCAGACGCAGGCCGCGGCAATCAGGACGATGGCGGCCGTGGCACACCCCGATGTCTTCGGGAACTTTGAAACGATGGATCTCATTGCCTTCAACTCCAGAATTGAAGCATGAGGCAAAACGCGGATCAAGCGCAACGTAAGAAACGCGAAAATGGTTCCCTCGTGGCGACCGGTCTGGAGTATTCCGGAAAAACTGGGCCCAACTCCGTAACTCTTATTGTAGGGGCGGTCTATGACCGCCCGAATCAAGTCCGAAACCGCACCGACAGCATTCCGAAACTGTAGGAGAACAGCGCCCCCGCCCCTTTCTTTGAACTCGTGCGACTAAAGGACAAGCCGGCCGGTGCTGTGGCCGATCTGTTCGACCTCAACATTGGCCAGATCGGCGATGCCGAGCAGAAGATTGGCTGTCGGTTCCTTGTTTTCCACGGCGATGTGGCGATTGCCCTTCAACCGGCCATTCGCACCGCCCATCAGGAGGACCGGGGCATTGTTGCGGTCGTGGGCATTGCCGTTGCTCATGCCGCTGCCATAGTAGATGACCGATCGGTCCAGGAGCGTCCCATCGCCGTCTGGGGTCGCCTGGAGCTTGCCGATGAACTCGGCGAGCTTGACGGAATGGTAGGTGGTGACCTTCGCGTACCGCTCGATGTTTTCGGGGTTGTCCGCGTGGTGCGATACCGGATGGTGCGGCTCGGGAATTCCGATGTGGGAATAACTCCGACTGCTTCCCTCGTGACCGACCATGAACGTGAACACGCGTGAGATGTCGCCCTGGAACGCCAAGCGCATCAGGTCGTAGGTTACCGTCATGTGTTCGTCGAAGGTATCGGGGATCCCCGTCGGAGCGGACGTGCCCTCGGGAACGGCGTCGGAGCGGGTTTCCATGCGGTCAAGTTGCTGTTCGACATCGCGAACGTTCGTCAGGTACTCATCGAGAATGGCGTTATCGGCGGCCCCCAGCCTTCGCTGCATATTGGCCGCTTCCTCGGCGATCGAATCCAGCACGCTCTGCTTCAGCTTGAGGTTCGAAAGCCGTTTACGCGCCGAACCGGTTTCTCCAAACATGCGTTCGAAAGTCACACGCGGGTTGATACCCATGGGCAGCGGACTGGTGTCGTCGCGCCATGAAACGGTGTTGAAGAAGACGCAGGGAAAGCCGTCGCAGGCGCCCGCGGAAGTTCCCATGTCCTCGGTTCCCACCTGGAGGGACCGCAGGGGAGTGTCTCCGGCGATCCCGTCGGCGATGAACTGGTCGATGGTCTTCTTGGATTGGATGACGGTATAGTTTGCCTGGCCGGTGAGTGGACCGACGCCGTTCAGCCATGCCGCGCTGGCACCCATGTGCACACCACCCATCTCCGGATTCCCGTCCGGAGCCTTCATCTGACTGAGCGTGACCAAGTAGTCGCGGTACGGCTCGAGCGGCGCCATGATCGACTTGAATTCGAAGTCGCTTCCCGTCGTGTCCGGATGCCACAATTGCGGGTAGATTCCGTTCGGCACGTAAATCGCGCCGAATCGGAACGGCCGCGCCGTGGTCTGGGCCGACAAGGCCGGAACCATGGCGTCCAGAAACGGCAACGCCACCATCGTCCCCAAGGCCCCCCGCAGGAACGACCGGCGAGGCAGATGCTTCTTTGTAATGATCATGGGCTAATCCCTCTCTGCTGTCTGTCGATTGATTGGAACAGTATCCGTCAACTTGGTACGCATCTGAAAGGCGGAACTTCGGACGATCCCCAGAATTATCGATTGCATGGCGTAATCATCTGTCGCGGCGTCGTTCATGATGCGGCGTACCACGGGCAGATCGATGGGTTCGAGTCCCCGCCCCAAGGCGTAGGTCATCAACTTTTCGGTGACCGTGCCAACGAACACCTCGGGTCTGGCGAGGAGTGCGTTCCTCAGTTCCAGGGGACCGTCGACCGACGTACCGTCGACCAGAACTCCCGCGGAATCGATCTCCAGCCCCTCTCGAGTCGTATCCTGCCACTGGCCCACCGCATTGAAGTTCTCCAGCGCAAATCCGACGGGGTCGATATTGCGATGGCAAGCCGCGCATGCCGGATTCGCACGATGCAGTTCCAGTTGTTCACGGACCGTTGAAGGCCGGTCCGCCGGCGCGCTCTCCTCCAGCAACGGCACGTTGGCCGGCGGCGGCAGCGGCGGCGTGTTCAGAAGATTCGAAATCACATACTTCCCGCGGATGATGGGCGAGGTCCGATTCGCGGCCGAGGTCAGCGTAAGGACACTGCCATGGCCCAACAGGCCCCGCCGATTCGGATCTTCCACCCGCACCCGGCGGAACTGGGAACCAAGGACGCCCCGGATGCCGTAGTGCCGTGCGAGCCGTTCGTTAAGGTACGTATAGTCGGCATCCAGAAGCTCCAGCGCGCTTCGATTCTGGCGAACGATGCTCGTGAAGAACAGTTCGGTTTCGCGGCGGAACGCCTGCCGGACGTTGTCGTCGAAGTCCGGGAACATCAGAAGATCGGGCGTTACCTTGTCGATGTTGCGGAGTTGGAGCCACTGTCCGACGAACTCGGTGATCATTGCGTCGGCCCGGCCATCGGCGATCATTCGCCCGACCTGAGCCTCCAGAACGTCCGGCTCACTCAATCGGCCAGCGATGGCCAGATCCAGCAACTCATCGTCGGGAATGCTGCTCCAGAGGAAGAACGACAGGCGTGAAGCCAGTTCGATATCGGTGATGCGATGCGCGGCGCCGGGCGGAAGGTTCGCCGGGTCTTCTTCCGCACGAAATACGAATGACGGACTGGCCAGGATCCGAACCAGACCCGCGCGGATTCCGGCGTCGAAGTCGCCACCTTCGGATCGAGCAGCGTCGTAGAAGGCAATCGGCGCCTGTATGTCCGGGGCGTCGACGGGCCGCCGGAAGGCGCGTCTTGCCACATTGGACAATATTTCAGCAGCGCACGGGGCTTCGTCGGCCGCCGATGCCGGCTGACACGTAAACAGGCGCCGGCGCGTCGGCGTGTCGCCGATGCCCGTGACGTTGTAAGGTCCTTCGACGTTTCCGGCTCGCAACCTCGGAATGCCCGAGGGGTTGTGTGCTTCCAGGCTCTCGCGCAGCACCGGTTTCCACACGTTCTGTTCCTGAGTGGGCCGATCGATGAACGTGAATCCGATCTTGTGCGGACCCGCCGTAACCGGGATCGGCGGCGAGGTCATGCGCTCGTCGATTTCATCTTTCGATACTGTGATGTTTTCCGAACTGGACTCGTGGTCTTCTCTCCCGCCGACCGGCGCCGAAAACACCTGCTCGCCATCGACCGTCACGATGAAGTCAAACGGCGATTCATGGCCCTCGACCCCGACGTAGCCTTCCGCAACCGTGCGCAGGAGCCGTCCATAGAACACGTACTCGCCGTCGGCCGGGAACGTATGGGTCACCGCAATGCCGCCTCGCGTCCCGAGCGGCAGTCCTTCCACGTGCTCCCTCTGTGTGACGATCGTGCTGATCGAATAGGTCGACGTGCCCGGTTCGGCCTCGACATCGCCGATCGCAAGATCGGCAATGCGCAACGCGGCCGAGAGGTATCCCTCGAGAAGGATCGGGGTAATCGTGAGCGCCGATGCGATGTTGTCGAACCCGAAGTCGCCGCCATCGCTCGGGAGGAGTTCGCTGACATCCACTTCGACACCCAACAGGTCGCGGACGGCGTTGCCGTATTCGCTGCGATTCAGACGGTGCAGGACGTAGCGTCCCGGGCTGTCCGTTTGCGCCGCGGCGTCGTCGAGGCTGGCGATCAATGTCGATCGGAACGCCGTCAATTCGTCCGGACCAGGTGTCGGCGCACCCTGTGGAGGCATCGCGCCCAGGCCGAGCTTGCGAACGACTTTCTCCCAAATCCCGGCATCCGCACTGGGGTCTTGAAGGTTTACCGTGTCCAGCGCGAGCGGCGCCCCTGCGGGTATGCGCGTCTGCTGGTTATGGCAGGTGACACAGTATTGATCAACCAACCCCTGGTAGTCCGCCAGCGATTGCCGGGCTTCGCTGAGGGCCGGAAGGCCGGCGAGGACGAGGATCAGCGCCGCCGTTTGGAGAAGCATCCTCTTCATTGAGCGTCTCCGGCCGGCGTCAAAGGTGCGTCTTCATCTTCGATAACCGCTGGCGGTTCGGGCGCCGGCGGCAAGCCCATCAGTTCACGCAGCAGCGCCGCGACTTCAGGAGGAGGGGGACCCCCGCGACCGCCGCCCCCGCCAGCCGGGCCGGCGCCAGGGTCTTCCTCGCCCTCGGGTCGTCTGCCTTCGGCAACGTCGAGTGCCGTCAAGCTGTCATCGTCGGCCTGGTTGTAGTCGACGCCGGCATCGCCGAGCGCCCGAATGATGTCGAGATTGCGAGACCGGACGGCTTGGTGCAGCAACGTCGAACCATCCGGCGCTTTGGCATCGGGGTTCGCACCGGCGTCGAGCAACAGGGCAAACGCGTCTTCGGGCTTCCGGCTCCCCGGTTCGCGATAGGGCGCCTCGCCGGATCGGATGTATCCCGGACCACCCGTCATTGCCGGAGCGCGACCTCCGGTCATAGCCGCCATGGCCGCAGTCCGGCCGGCGTTGGGATTGGCCCGGCCGCGGCCGCCCGGACCGCCGCTCCCACCGTCGTCTTCAACCTCCGGGACAACCAGCGCCTGATCGATATCGGATACATAGGGAAGAAAGACCTTCAGTGTTTCGACGTCTGCGGAAACCGCCGCGCGGAAAAACGGCGAATTGGCGAATCGGTCGCCGTTGGGCATCGACGTCGAATGAAACTGGCCCTGAAACCACTGGTGCGGGTCGGCGCCGCGCTCGAGCAAGGTGGCGATCAGATTCAGAGCCATTAGCCTGTTCTCGTGATTCGGGCGCAGGCGCGAGCCGTCGAAAGCAAACTGGTCTGTCGTCGACCGACGCATCTCGACTGCGGTGTACAGCGATCCGTCATTGACGTCGGCGCCTAGGTCGATCAGTGTCCCCGCCGTATCGAAGCGGTCATTGTAGATGGCGATCATGGTAGCTGAAGCGCCGTCGCCGTTCTTGAGGTTGAGGTCCGCTCCCCCTTCGACCAACCGCCGCGCGGTATCTTCCTCGCCGTTTCTTGCAGCCCACATCAGGGCCGTGAAGCCCCCTGTCGGATGATCCGCGTTTCTGCGTGAGGCGATCGACGATACCCGAGCCCGATGATTGGGATTGGCGCCTTCGGAAAGCAGCACATCCACGACATCGAGTTGCCCTTCCACCGAGGCCCACATCAGCGCGGTCTGGTTCTGAAACGTATCCACAGCATTCACGATGGCGCCGTTGTCGATCAGCAGGCGCACGGCGGCAACACTGCCCGCGCGCGATGCGGCCATCAAGGGTGTTTCGCCCTCGGTGTGGGCGAGATTGGGATTGGCGCCGGCCTGGAGCAGGACTTCGGTCATCGCCGCGTCGCCGGTCCGAGCCGCCTGGAGAAGAGGCGTGATCCCGTAGTTATTGGCAAGGTTCAGATCGGCGCCGGCAGCGATGAGAACCTCGGCCATCTCGACGTCGAACCTGTAGGCCGCCCAAAGCAGCGGAGAGGATCCGTCGCCCGATGGTGCGTTCACATCCGCGTTCGACGCGATGAGGTTGCCGAGACCAATGAGATCGCCCGCCTGTGCAGCGTCGGCCACGGCACTATTCTGCGCAGCCCGGACGATCGTGCCGCCCAATACAGCCACCGACAGGAGCACAACAGCAAATTGCAGACTACGAATCATCGACCACCCTTCCTTAACGTTGAGCGTTCCCAAGCACTCGATCACGAGCAATTCCCCGTGGGCGAAGTCGTTTATCAAGAGAACTATGCAACCCGTTCCAAAGCTTCCAAGCATGGTATTTTAGCTGAGGGCTACTGCATAGGAAAAAGAACTGTTCGTAGTGTCCAGGTTTGAGATTGTGGAGTTTGTCTCTGACGGCATTCGAACCGAGACATTACCGAGTTTTTGGTGTCATGAATGCCGAAAGATCCGGACCCGTCGTCAAGGCTTCGCAAGCGTTGACGGCCGCTGGTTCCCATTCGCCGCTCTCGCCTCGGGAATTGGCCGACTCGCTGGCTTCGGACCGCACGACGCCGAACGTCGCGCGTTGGGCCGGTCTCATGGCGCGCAAAGGGATAGACTTCGAAGCGTTTTTCGACGAGATGCGCCGCCGGAAGCTCCCAGTGAAGTGGTACATGACGTGGATGTTCTCTCGTTTCGTCGAACGCAACCGGCCCGACGGCGCCCGAGCGCAACGCCTGATCTGGCAAATGCTCGTGGACTGCGAGAATGCGAGCATGCGGCGCGAGTTGTGGCGCGCGCTTTCATTCATCGAGATCGATGACGATATTGCCGGTGAGGTCTTCGACGCCGCCATCGAAATCACCGCGTCCCCACGGCAGCCTATCGCTGTTCGCGCGCATGCGATATTCACCGCCCGCAACATCGCCCTCCCCTACGCCGAACTGCGCCGCGAGTTGCGATTGACGTTGGAAGCAACGGGCAGGGAGGAGAGTCCAGGCATTCGTGCCAGGAGCAGGAACGTCCTCCGGGAACTGCGCAAGGCGGATGCCACGGCCGCTTTGGATCGACACCTGTAAGATCGATACCCGCGGAAACGACACCAGAAGAAATGAAAACCACATTCCGAGTCACGATTCTCATCCAAACCATCGTTATCCTGATTCTCGGTCTGGAGCCCGCCTGGGGCGCCGAACCCGGCGGTCAAACCGGCGGAGCGCGGCGCGGAATCGCGGTCCGGACGATGTCGCCGATCACTCTGGACGGGGACCTGTCGGAATCGGACTGGCAATCTACCGCGCCGATCGGAGAGTTCCTGCAGCGCGAGCCCGTGGAAGGCGCTGCGCCAACCGAGCGCACCGAGGTCCGCGTCCTGTATGACAGCGCGACACTCTATATTGGCATCGTCTGTTTCGACTCCGACCCCGGAGGGATCGTTGCGACCCAGATGTCCCGCGATGCCGACCTCTCGGTCGACGATCGGATCGAAGTCCTGTTGGACACATTCAGGGACCGGCGCAACGCCTTCTACTTTTCGACAAATCCGGCCGGTGCCCTGGTCGACGGCCTGATCATCGAGAATGGCGAAATCAACAGTGACTGGAACGCGATCTGGAACGTCCGCATCCGGCAGAACGACGATGGATGGACGGCCGAGTTCGCCATCCCGTTCAAGAGCCTGAGTTTTTCGCAGGGACTACAGGCATGGGGCTTCAACGTCTCCCGCACGATCGGCCGAAAACGCGAGGAAGATCGTTGGTCCGGAGCCCGTCTGGACGCGGATTTCGTTCAGGTTTCCGAGGCCGGCGACATGGAGGGCCTGACCGGAATCGACGAGGGGCGAGGACTGGATGTGCGTCCGTTCGTTTCGGGCCGATGGATCGACTCTCGCTTTGACGAAAACAACCTGCGGGAAGGTGACGTCGGCGGGGACTTCTTCTACAACATCACGCCCAGCCTCCGGTTGACGACCACGCTCAACACCGACTTCGCGGAGACCGAGGTGGACGATCGCCAGATCAATCTGGACCGCTTTCCCCTGTTTTTCCCGGAGAAACGATCGTTCTTCCTTGAGAATGCCGGCGTGTTCGATTTTGGTGTCAGCGGTGGCTTCGGACCGACCCTGCTGCCCTTTTTCAGTCGAAAGATCGGCCTGCTCGGCGGTCGGGAGGTCCCGATCCTCGCCGGCGTCAAACTTGCCGGCAAGGCCGGTCGTTTCGACGTGGGCATTCTGGACGCACGCACTCGGGAAACCGGATTTACCGACGCGCAGAACTACCTGGCGGCGCGCGTCAAGCGGAACATCCTGAACCAGTCCTATGTGGGAATGATCTACACGGAAGGAAGCTCGGAAACCGGCCGTTCGGCGCACACCTACGGAGGCGACCTGCTCTTGGGAACATCGAACTTTCTGGGTACCGGGCGCAACTTCAACATCCAGGCGTTCGCGGTGGGCGTCCGCAACGAGGGGATATCGGGAGATTCCGGCGCATACCGGGTGGCGGTGGCCTATCCCAACGACCTCTGGTCGCTGGAAGGCGCCTGGCTTCGTGCCGAGAAGAATTTCGATCCGGCAATGGGGTTCGTTCAACGTCCCGACACCACGCGTCTGGATTTCACCGTTGAATTCGCTCCACGCCCCGGCGATTTCTTCGGAATTCGCCAGATGCTGCACCAGTTCGCGTTCACACGGCATACGCGGATAGACACCGGCCAGGTCGAAAGTTGGCAGTTCTTCACCGCACCGCTGAACTGGACGTGGAACTCCGGCGACCGGTTCGAGTTGAATTGGCGGGGCCAGTCCGAACGACTCTTCGAACCGTTCGAAATATCGGACGGCATCGAACTGCAGCCGGGCGACTACCGTTTCGACCGGTACCGCGTCGAGTTCTCTTCGTCGGACAATCGTCCCTGGAAAGTGGGCGCCACCTGGTGGTTCGGATCGTATTGGTCGGGCCGGGCCAACGAGTTGTCCGGTCAGTTCCAGTACAAACTGGCCCCGAACCTCGATGCCGCCGCGTCCTACAATCTGACATTCGCACGTCTCCCTGAAGGCAACTTCGCCGCCCGGATCTTCACTCTGCGGGCCGACTATTCGGTAACGCCATTTCTGACTTTCTTCAACCTGATCCAGTTCGACAACGACTCGAACAATCTGGGATGGCAGAGCCGCGTCCAGTGGATCCTGGATCCGGGCCGCGATCTGTTTTTCGTCTTCAATCAGGGATGGATCCGGGAACAGCAGCCGGACGGGCGAATGCGATTCGATATGGCGGACCGCGGAGTAACGGCAAAGCTGCAGTACACGTTCCGGTTCTGAGACGCCTGGGCCGATTTCTCGACCGGCGTTAGCGGTCAGTCGAAGACGTGGCCGAAGGTTTTCTGGTTCCACCATTGATATCGAGGCCGTATGGCCCCGTTGAAAGTACACATTCGAAGGTGGGAAACGCGCATGCCGGACCGGGCGGGAACTTCGGGCAATCGACTGGCCGGGACCAGTGAAGCCGCCTCGATTTTTGATTGCAAACGAATATTGAAGATCGGATAAACTGTCGAACACCATGAAGACTGAAAAGGTTGGGCGCAATGCTCCCTGTCCCTGCGGCAGTGGCAAGAAATACAAGCAGTGTCACGGCGAGCAATCCGCGGATCGAATTGAGTCGAGTGGGAAGTGGCTTGCGATCGTTCTGGGCGGTGTCCTTCTTCTTGGCGCGCTCGGTTTCCTGAACGCGTTGTCCAATCGCGATGCCGACGAAGCTCGCCCTTCGGGTGTGTGGTCCGAGGAGCACCAGCACTACCACTAGGAGCCTGGTCTCCCGGGATGGCGGGCTTGACGGATGGCCGATGGCGTCGTCACCCGCCGGGAATACGAGCGAACCGCATTCAGTGGCGGAACCCTGCAGGGCCCCGCGAGTTTGGCCACCATCCGCCGAGGCCCCCATTCGTGAATGAGAACAAACGTATTCGGGCAGCGGTTATTCGCGGAGGAACCAGCAAGGGCGTGTTCGTGCATGCCCGGGATCTGCCCACCGATCCGGCGGCCCGCGACCGCGTGATCCTTTCAATCTTCGGCAGTCCAGATCCGAGACAGATCGATGGCCTGGGCGGTGCGGACCCGCTCACCAGCAAGGTTGCGATTGTCGAATCGTCCTCCAGATCCGATTCCGACGTGGATTACACGCTGGGATACGTTGGGATCGAGAAGGGCTTGGTGGACTATCAGGGGAACTGCGGAAACATCTCGCAGGGTGTCGGGCCGTTCGCGGTTGACGAAGGCCTCGTGCCCGCCGTGGAGCCGTTCACTCCAGTCCGCATCTTCAACACGAACACCGGAAAGCGGATGGTGGCCGAGGTGCCGGTTCGGGACGGACGCGCCGTTACCGAAGGTGGGTATTCGATTCATGGCGTGCCGGGAACCGGTGCCAGGATCATCGTCAACTTTCTCGACGCTTCGGGGTCGAAGACGGGCAGTCTGTTGCCAACCGGCAATGTAGTGGACACGATCGACGTGAAGGGCTGTGGTCCGGTAGCGGTCAGTTTGGTCGATGCCGCGGCGCCGGCGATTTTCGCTCGTGCCGCCGATGTCGGGCTCACGGCTCGCGAGCTGCCGGACGATTTCGAACGCGATCGTCGAATTCTGGCCGTCATGGATGAGATCCGCGTTCAGGGCGCCTTGATGATGAAGTTGGCGCCGGATGCCGACAGTGTATCGCCCGCTATTCCGAAGGTCGGAATAGTCGCGCCCCCGGACGATTACCGGACGATCGGTGGCGAGACGGTTTCGGGTTCGGCTTGCGATCTCTTGGCTCGGACGTTGGCTTTCGGGGTGCTGCACAAGGCATATGCCGTGACCGGCGGGATTTGTCTCGGCGCCGCGGCGCGCATCGAGGGAACGGTTGTTGAGCGGGTGACCCGTGCCGCGGCCGGCGACGGCGGTGTCGTCCGCGTGGGACACCCGTCGGGAGTGTCCAGTTTTCTGATACAGGTCGAAGCGACGGATTCGGGGTTCGAGTTGACGAAGGCCGCGGTCGCGGGAACGGCGCGCCGGATCATGGACGGACAGGTATACGTGCGTTGATTCAGGCTGCCTTTTTTTCGGGTTTTCGTCGCGAAGAGTCGGAGACGCCGTCAGAGCTACGGCGCGTAGCGGCGCGTTCCTCGCGCCGGGCGCGTAGCGGCGCGTTCCTCGCGCCGGATCAAGCGCGGGCGCGTTCTACGGCGCGTTCCTCGCGCCGGGCGCGTAGCGGCGCGTTCCTCGCGCCGGATCAAGCGCCAGGGCGCATGAATCCGGCGCTGTAGCAGACAACCCGTGAGAAAAGCAGGCTCGCGCGAGTTTACGTATATTTGGAACCTGAAGGACTGTTTCAGTAAACTCGCGCTAGAAAAGACCCAGCGTTCGCCACCAGATCGGTCCGATTCCCATCCAGATAACGACAAACAGAACGGAGGTCGCGAACCCCGTACTCCACCACCCCTTGATGTCGGTATATCCCGCACCCCAGAAGATGGCCGATGGCCCGCCCGCGTAGTGGGTCAGCGATGCGCAGAGGCTCGAGAAATACGCGAGCGTGAGCGCCGCAAGATACGGCGGGGCCCCTGCCGCGACGGCTGTTACGAGGAACGGCGCGAACAAGGCGGTTGTATGCGCCGTCAGGCTCGCAAAGAAGTAGTGCGCGTACAGATACACCAGGGTCAGCACCGCCAACACGTACAGCCATGGCCAGCCTTCCATGTATCCGCCGACAAACATCGAAAACCATTCGGTGAGCCCGAGCCGGCTGAGCATGGTCGCCATGCCGACCAATCCTCCAAACCACACCAACGCGTCCCAGCCTGCCCTTTCTTCGAGGACATCGTTCCATGTGATGACTTCGAGCACGAGCATCAGGCATAGCCCCAGGAACGCGACACCCGTTGGATGCAGATCGGTCAAGGAACCGGTGATCCAAAGCAGGAAAACCAGTCCGAACACGGCCATCACCGAACGTTCGGCCCGGCTCATGGGACCCATTTTGTCGAGTTCGTCCCGAGCCAGCTCGGACGCTTCCGGCGTTTCGCGAATCTCTGGCCTGATCATTGCGAACAACATCAGCGGCAAGGCGATGAAGCTGACGATTCCGGGAACGAAAGCCGCGAAGGCCCAACCGGTCCAGGTAATCTCGATGCCGGCAACCGCCTGGGCCATTTCCACCATGAATGGGTTGGCCACCATTGCAGTCAGGAACATGGCACAGGTGATGCAATGGATTTGATAGGTACAGATCATCAGGAATTCGCCGATGCGCTTCGCCGAGGGCCCGGGTTCGGATCGGTATGCGACGGACAGGCTTTTGACGACGGGAAACAGAACGCCCCCGGTACGGGCCGTCCCGGAAGGGATGCCGGGCGCCAGAACAAGGTCGGCCATTCCCAGCGCGTAACCCAGTCCCAGAGTCTTGTGGCCAAACAGTCGAATGAAAAAAAACGCAATTCTTCGTCCGAGGCCCGTCTTGTTCAGGCATCGGGCGAAAAGGAACGCCGAAACGATCAACCACACGGTTGCGCTCTGATAGCCGAGCAGGGCGTCGGCCATTTCGAGCGTTCCCGTGAATACCGTGGCTGTCAAACCCATGATGACCACCGCGCCCATGGGTACCGGTTGCAGGATGAGTCCCAATATGGTGCCCAGAAAGATGGCAAGCAGATGCCAGGCCTCGATCTGGACTCCCTCGGGTGCGGGTATGAACCACAGGACGGCCACGACTGTCAGAATGACCGCGAACCGAAGGGAACGGTTATTTGTATTGGTAGATTGCATTGGTCACGACCCTCTCGGCCGGTCAAGAAACTGTGGGGATTCTTTCAGAATAGACCGCCGGGCGCAACGACTGCTGCTCGGTTGACAAGCTTTGCGCGGGTGATACAATTCGAACCCCGAATTCTGATAACGTCCCCGCTGACGAGGAGAAAAGGTCTATGGTTCGGCAATTCGTTCGTTTCCACCTCTTGCTGTGCGTTTTGGCGATATTGGCTCCAACCGTTCGCGCGCAGGAGGGTTTCGCTCCTCCTCCACAGATCCCCTACGGTATGCCGGTCGACCTCGAGAACGCCAGGGCCGTGGCGTCGGCCGCGGCGGAAGAGGCCCGGTCGAACGGTTGGACGATGGCGATTGCGATCGTGGATCCAGGGGGACACCTGGTGTATTTCGAAAAGATGGACGGCACTCAGACGGGCAGTGTCGAGGTTGCGGTCGACAAGGCGCGTTCGGCGGCGCTGTTCCGGCGTCCGACCCGGGTTTTCGAAGATGGTGTCGCAACCGGAGGCCAGGGCGTGCGTCTTCTCAACCTGCGGGGCGCCGTCCCACTCGATGGCGGCGTGCCGATTATCGTGGATGGACAGGTGATTGGCGGCATTGGCGTTTCCGGCGGAAGTGGAGCGCAGGACGGCGTGGCGGCGCAAGCGGGCGTGGATGCGATTCAGTAGAGAAGGTACGGTGTCCCGAATCAGAGTGTTTGAGGAGCGGAGGATCGACGCCCGGACGTTGACCATTGGAAATCGCGGATTTCCGAATCGAAGAGTCGTATGTTAGTGCGCACTCACTTTTGTGCGCACAGATATTTCCTTACCGTTCGACCTACTGTTCGATCAGCGGCGGCAGCCGGCCTTCAAGCAGATCCTTGTTGTTTTCCATGCACCAGTATTCGAAAAGCTCGGCGTCGGGCGCCATTCGAACGAAGATGCGGTTGTTAGATAATGGCTGGGTGTACATGACGGGGTCGTTCCAGGTGACCTGATAGGAGAGGTGATCGGCATCGATATAGCCGATGCGTTCAGTGATGACCATGTCGGGACTCATCGGATGTTCCGCCGTGTCAATATAGGTCTTTCCGTTGAATCCGCGGGTATCGATAATCAGCGTATCGCCTTCCCAGCGCGATACCGATCGTCCCATCCATGTTGCTTCCAGGTTTTCTGGCTGTTCTCCGTCCACATTCACGACGTGAAAAATGTTGTTGGATTCGTACAGGAACGCCATGCGACGGGGGGTATGGACGATCTCGACCGGATATGAGGTCTGCAAGGCCCGCGTATATCCCCAGGGCAGACAATAGCCGGTCCAGTCGTTTCGATATCCGTCCCAACGTGCCTGACCCAGTTCCGTGTAGGGGGGTTCGCCGGCGCCTTCCTGAACGCATCCCGTGCTCGCCGCACCGCAGGTGTTCGAGTCCGTGACGATGTTGCCCACACGCGGCTTGTCCCAGATGCCGCTGAAGTCGGGCTTGCCGTTCTGGAGTCGCGGTATCGAGTCCTGGGCTTCGGTCGCAGTTGGTACGAGCAGCAGGATCGTGGCAACGGCAGCGAATACAACGGTCCAATTCGAGAAGCGAATTTTCATTGGGAACCCCTTGTCTGGTGTGGCGATCGATAGTGGCCCCGATTATGGGTACGGTTGTTCGCGGGTGTCAAGAGCGGGTGTCAAGAGACGTTGCATCGGATTGGCTCTCCAAGATGTTCAGGAGGGACGTATTTCAGCCTTTTCCTTGACCTCTTCAACGGCCACTTGTACCATCCGTTCTGGCCGGTCCGTCCACTGCGGTGGAAGAAACATTCAGCCGGTCGGAGGCCCGGATGAAAGGAATGATGAAAGCAATACTGACACTTTGTACAGTCGCCCTGTTACTACCGGCCGCGGCGTTGGCCCATCACTCGTTTGCGGCGGTCTTCGATTCCGACCAATCCGTTGAACTCGATGGAGAGATCACGAAGGTGGAGTGGACCAATCCGCATATCTGGTTCTATCTGGATGTCAGAAATGCGGATGGGGATGTCGAGAACTGGCAGTGCGAGGGCGGGACGCCCAATTCGTTACGCCGTCTTGGGTGGACCAGCGAAACGCTGAAGACCGGAGATGACGTGCAGATCGAGGGTTTCCGCGCTCACGATGGAACCGATACCTGCAATGCCCGGGTTATTACCCAGGATGGTCGGCGCCTGTTCGCGGGATCGTCTATCGAAACGCCATGAGCCGTTTCGTGGGATCGTCTATCGAAAGGCTCTAAGCGGTCGGTTTCAGTCAGCCTCGAAAGAAGAACCACCAGAGGCTCGCACCGGAGACCACAATCGGAACGGCGGCGGCAAGGACGATGTTCCACACGCGCTGCCGTTTTTGGATCCGGACCAGTGCTTCGTTCTGGGCATTGACTATGCCGACCAACATCCCGATGTTCCGATCCGTCACCGAAAAGCGTTCTTCTACCGATTGACGCCACTTGCCCAGTTCCTCTTCCCGAGGCGGTACGGGGTTTGGCGGGCGCTTTCCGGTTGTTCCCGATCTGATGTCGTTAATGATCTCCTGACCCTGTTCGGTGGTCGCGACATCACGGATCAATCCCAACGCTAAGGTGACCCAACTCATTTCCTGTCCTCTAACAACCTGAACCATAGGATATACCGCAAAGAGGCAGATACCGATTGACGAATTTGCCGGGGCGGCCGGCTGGGCCAGCAAAAAAGGCGACCCTTTCGGGCCGCCTTCTATATTTGGCTGAATGCGGTAGCTACTTGCTGGCGGAAAGGGCCTCTTCTTTATCTTCTTCCCTGCGGTTCAGGACTTCGATCTTGATCAGATCCATCTTGCTCGGGCGTTTGCCCATCACCATCTCTTCGTAGATCTCCCGGGCTTTTTGCGCTTCACGCTCGGCCTGCCGGCGTTGCTTTTCTTCATCGGCAGCCGTCATGGGAAGTTCGCCGCGGTCGCGGACCCGGTTTGCATCCTCGGCGCGAATCTTGAGGCTGTGTTCGGTGGTTTCAAGTTCAACGTTCTTGCCGCCCGCATAGACGCCGTGCTTTCCATGCTCCCGATACCATTCGGCGACCGTGTGGGTCTTGAACATGTTTTCGATGATGTTCCGCCAGCCGATTCCGGTGTTGTACGCACAGAAGGAGATCTCTCCCAACTGTGTCGCGTACGGAATGATGCACATCTCGGTGCGGCGGAAGTCATAGTTGAACAGATCCTGGAACCACATGCCCGCAACGAAAAGGAAGTTCCAGGGGTCTGAACGACGTTTCTCGACGTCATCCAAACGGGAATTTCCATCGATGGAACCATAGTTTCTTCCGGTCAGACCGAACGATTTGTCGAACTTCTTGAACAGGGCGGACAATGTGAGGCCGCCGGGCGCCTTGTGGGGGTTGTAGTGCTTCAGCAGCGCCAGTCCCATCAGACCGTTGGACATCCATTTGCCACGGCCCATGTCCGTGATTTTCTGCATGTCGGAGACCAGTCCCGGGATATTCAGGAACTGCGGGACGGGTGCCATCTCCTTGGTTTCCTTGTTGATCATCAGCGCCGTACCGACACCGCAGTTCGGGTGGCAACCGCAACTGACCTGCCCCCATTCGCGGCCCGGGCCATGAGCGAGGTCGGCAAAGTCGGCAAAGGAGCCCATCAGGGACAGGGGAAACCAGTCGCGTGTGGGTTCGGTGATACCGACCTGCTGTTTCACGTCATGCGCCAGATGCGACAGCGTATACCGTTGCCGCAAACGCCGTTCGGGGGTCACCTCTTCGTCACGCCCCGTGAACGAGACGGGTTGGAACGCGATGAACGCGATCTTCTTGGGGTTGTCCATCGCGAAACGCAGAATGGAACCCACCTGATCGTTGTTGACGCCGTTGACCAGCGTCACCACCAGGATGATCTCCACGCCAGCTTCGTGCAGGTTGTTGATTGCCCGAAGTTTCACATCGAACAGGTTGCCCACCTGGCGGTGGCTGTTGGCATCGTTTCCGACGCCGTCGAACTGCAGGTAGACGAACCGCAGACCGGCTTCCGCCGCTTGGCGGCAGAACTCCTTGCTCTTGGCGAACTCGATACCGTTGCTCGCGGCTTGCGTACTTGAAAAACCCAACTTCCGGGCGTAACTGACGGCATCCAGGAAAAACGGAGACATCGTCGGTTCGCCGCCGGAGAACTGGATCGACATCTGACGACGCGGCTTGATTTCCATCGCGTTGTCCATGATTTCCTTGACGTCGTCCCATGTCAGTTCATGCACGTAACCGACTTGATTGGCGTCCATGAAACACGGATCGCACATCATGTTGCAGCGGTTCGTGAGATCGACGGTCAGCACCGAGCCCCGCCCATGCTTGATCGTGCTCGAGCCATGATTGTGGAGGTCTTCGTCGTTGTGCGACGGCATGTCCCGTCCCGGGAAATTCTTTTCGATCCATTCCAGGAAGCGGACATCCACCGCCATCATGTCTTCGACCTTACCGTGGAGCGGGCAATCCTTGACCATCCACACCTGCCCGTCGCGCTCGATAATGTCGGCTTTCACTTCGCCGACTTTTTCGTGGAGCAGCGTTGTCCAGTCCTGCGTGCCGTTGATGATCGCTTCGCGGGCTTCCAGTACGCACTTCGGACAGAGCGAGTCGGTTTGCCGTGGCCACCCCAGAGCAGGTTTGGTCTTCTGCCATGACTTCTGGAGGGGTTTTTCGGCCCATTTCGGAGTGAATGAGGCCTTCACGTCATACTTCGCCACGTATTGAATCGTGTCAAGGGTCTTTCCCGCCGAATAGCAGACAGCGGCGTCCACAAACTTCATTGCCCGGGTACCGACTGATTGTTGCTTGGTTAAGGGTGCCAAAGGTGCCTCCTTGGGAACGCGCGCTTCTCTCCGCCTGAACAGTAGTCTTGAAAGCGCTTTCCGGTCGATTGAAACCGGTCAGATTTGATTAAGATTTCCGTTTTCAGTCTGACAGGTACAGTTTGCCGAGCTGTCATATAGGTGGGACGTAGAATAGCGCAGCTTTTTCGGGTTCTTCAATAGAAATATGGGCCCAAGCGGCTTTCGTTCAGAATCGGTTACGCTCGATTCTTGCTCTGCCGCACGACTTCCACCGATACAAATTTCAGCGGCGTCGGTATCGGGGCCGACAGTTTTCGCACGAGAACCCGGACGGAATCGCCGCCCAGTACAGTGAGAACGCCACCGGCAATGCGCTCGGCCAGAGATTCCAACAAGCGGTACTCCCGATTGCCGGCCATGTCCGCCACCATTCGGACGATTTGCCCGTAATCCACGGAATCGGCAACGTCATCGCTGGCAGCTGCGGCGCGCAGGTCGGTCATGACCTCGACATCGATGGACAAGCGCTGGGGCGCGGCACGCTCTTCGTCCGTGACGCCGATGGCGGAAGCACATTCGATCTCGGAAACGAAAACCCTGTCGGATTGCCCGGTCATGAAATGAATGGGAAGTTATACGTCGTTTTCGTCGAGCGGTTCTCTCGACGAAAAACCAGACTCCGTTTCGTGCCAGTAGTCGATGGATTCCTCACCCAGGTGCCAGCACAGATAGACCACACGCTCGTGTTTCAAATAAGGGAAATCGACCAGCCCCTTGTCGAGATCCTTGATCAGTACGCCCATTTCCCGAACCTGACTCATTACGTGCATCAGGTGGGACACGGACTCCACATATTCGACACCGTAGGGGCTGTACCCGTCCAGCATGGCCTTTTCACGGGTCTTCTGGATCTCGGGGTTCAGTTCCTTGATCCGGAGCCACTCTTCACGAATTTCCCGGAGTAGCGGCTTCAGGCGGGGCAGGACGCTCCTGGCCTCGCCGCGAGTGAATATGTGTTCTGCGTCTTCCATGGGTGTTTGCCTATCAGTGTTCCAGAAATTTTTCAGCTTCCAGGGCGGCCATGCATCCGGTCCCCGCGGCAGTCACCGCCTGCTTGAATACGGGATCCTGAACGTCACCGCAAGCAAATACGCCCGGGATGTTCGTCGCAGTCGAGCCTGGAACGGTCTTCACGTAGCCCTTCTCGTCCAGGTCGACATATCCCCTTAAAATTCCGGTATTCGGGTTGTGCCCGATCGCCACGAAAACACCGTCGAGATCGATCTCCCGAGTCTTGTCAGCCTTGTTGTTCCGTATCCGGATTCCGGTGACTTCGTTATCTCCAAGTACGTCTTCGACCACGGTGCTGTAGTGCACGTTGATTTTCTCGTTCGACAGTGCACGCTCGGCCATGATCGTCGAGGCCCTGAAGGCATCCCGGCGGTGAATGAGTTGGACATCGGTGGCGAATTTGGTCAGAAACGTCGACTCTTCCATCGCCGAGTCGCCGCCGCCGATGACTGCTATCTTCTTGCCTCTGAAGAAGAACCCATCGCAGGTGGCGCAGGTGGATACGCCATGGCCCATCAAACGACGCTCGTTATCGAGACCCAACAGCTTTGCCGAAGAACCGGTCGAGATGATCACGGTTCGGGCTTCGAATTTCTGTTCGTCGACAAAGATCCGGAACGGGCTTGCGTCCAGTTCCACACGGTCGACATAGCCCGTAAGAAATTCGGTGCCGAACCGTTCGGCCTGCTTCTTCATGTCCTCCATGAGTTGCGGTCCCATGATTCCTTCCGGAAAGCCGGGATAGTTTTCAACCATGGTTGTGAGCGTGAGTTGCCCGCCAGGTTCCGCACCTTCGATCAAAAGGGGTTTCAGACTGGCTCGGGCGGCATATACAGCCGCTGTCAGTCCGGCCGGGCCAGATCCAATGATGATGACGTTACGCATGGAATAACCTTAGTAGGTGAAACCTGTAATTTACCACATCTGCCAACATTCGTCCGTAGCGGCTTTGGCGGATGCTGCTGTGCCCGGCCGACGACCGGGGCGGATGAACCGCGACGGAAAAACGTGACCGTTATGGCGCGATTTCTGTGACAATCCCGAATACTCGAAGCCCTAATCGATTGATTCGACAGTGTTTGAGGATTGGATTCGCGGGTGCATCGACCCTCGCATGTCCCGGGTCCTTGCTCTGTCTCAGTCAACCGCCTACCGCGCCCAATCCCTGATCCTCGCCTGCGAATTCTGCTCTTCCGAGGCCGAAACGCCGTTCGACTGGCTCCTGGACGAAGTGACCGGGAGTGACGGATCCGACGTGGACTACATCCTTTCGGAACCGGCCCGGTGCCCGCGATGCCGCGGAGAAGTCACCGAGAAGACATTGGTGGAATGGGGGGCGGAAATACACGGTTAAATTCGCGCTCGACACTGCCCATCGACCGGCACATTCTGGGGAAACGCACAGTTGATTGCGCGGTCGATCCTGCCCATCGACCGGCACATTCTGGGGAAACGTACAGTTGATTGCGCGGTCGATCCTGCCCATCGACCGGCACATTCTGGGGAAACGTACAGTTGATTGCGCGGTCGATCCTGCCCATCGACCGGCACATTCTGGGGAAACGCACAGTTGATTGCGCGGTCGATCCTGCCCATCGACCGGCACATTCTGGGGAAACGCACAGTTGATTGCGCGGTCGATCCTGCCCATCGACCGGCACATTCTGGGGAAACGCACAGTTGATTGCGCGGTCGATCCTGCCCATCGAACCGGTTCATCTCGTAATAGATCCGTCGGAGGGTTGCGCGCCTGGTCCAGGGACTACATCAGCGATTCCATGACTTCGCGGAGAACGTCCGCACTGGGGACGATATCTTTCGGGCCCAGGTGCGCCAGCGGCTTGTCGCAGAGATCGAGCGTGGACAGGAAGTCCGGTTGGTTTTCCCTGACGTAAATCAACCCGGTCAGAAGCTCCTCGTCGGTATTGGTCTGGATCAGCATTTGCAGCGCTTCGGCCTTGTTGGTGGGGTCGTAGCTTCGGTCGGCCTTGCGCAACTTCAGATGCGAACCGTCATGCAGCTTGACGTTTGCCACCGTTCCTTCGTCGTAGTCCACTTCGATCTGCTCGAAAAAAGGCACGTATGAGATTTCGTGCAGCAGTTCTTCGTGTTGTTTCGCGAACGGATAGCTCTTGGTCGATCCCTCATGGTTGTTGAACGTGACACAAGGGCTGACCACATCCAGAAGGACGGTGCCGCGGTGGCTGATTGCCGCCTTGATCAGGGCGACGAGTTGCCTGGGGTCGCCGGCAAAGGAGCGCGCGACAAAATTGCACCCCATCTGGATGGCAAGGGCGCAGACGTCGATTGCGGGCAGGTTATTCAACGTCCCGCCCTTGGATCTCGATCCGTAATCGGCTGTTGCCGAAAACTGACCCTTCGTGAGGCCATAGACGCCGTTGTTTTCAACGATGTAGATCATCGGAACGTTGCGGCGCAGCAGATGACAAAACTGTCCCAGACCAATCGAGGCGCTGTCGCCGTCGCCGCTCACGCCCACCGCGATCAGATCCTTGTTGGCCAGCATCGCGCCGGTTCCGACGGCAGGCATACGTCCATGAACACTGTTGAACCCGTGGGACTGGTTCAGGAAATACGCCGGAGTCTTGCTTGAGCATCCGATGCCGCTGAGTTTGGCGACACGATGGGGTTCGACCCCGTACTCCCAGAAAGCCCGGATCAGTTGGCTGGTAATCGCATCGTGACCGCAGCCCGCGCATAGAGTCGAGTCGCCGCCCTTGTACTGGTTGATGGCGAGGCCGATCCGATTCGTCTTCGGTGGCGAAGCAGTCGTGGGTGACATGACTAGCGGTTCTCCTTCTGTTCACTCGCAATCAACTCGTCGGTAATGAAGCGCGCGTCAAGCGGGATACCTGAATAGTGCAGCATGTTTCGGATCTTGGCGATTCTGTCGCCCGATAACTCCATCCGCATCAGGCCTGCCATCTGGGCATCGCGATTCTGTTCGATCACGTAAACACGGTCGCACCGATCGATAAATTCGGCGAGTTCGCTGGTAAAGGGAAGCGCGCGGAGCCGAAGGTAGTGCACCCGCATGCCGTGCTGCTCTTCCAGCTCTGCCCGGCTTTCCTCGACCGCGACATCAGTCGTACCGAATGCAATCAGGCCCACGTTCGCACCGTCGACGTAATCGACGACGGGCGCCGGCACCATCTTTCGCGCGGTCTGGTACTTGCGGTTCAGTCGATCCAGATTGTTCACATAGTCGTCGGCGCGTTCGCTGTACCTGGCATCGGCATCGTGCCCGCTGCCGCGCGTAAAGTACGACGCCAGAGGATGATGGGTTCCGGGGATTGTCCGGTAGGGTATGGCATCGCCGTCCACGTCCCGGTAACGTCCGAATTCGCCAATGCGTTCCAGGTCTTCCGCCGAAAGCACCTTGCCGCGATCGATTGTTCCCGTGGGGTACTCGAACGGATCGGCCATCCAGTTGTTCATCCCCAGGTCCAGATCCGTCATGACGAAGATCGGTGTCTGGAGTCCCTCCGAAAGGTTGAATGCTTCCAGCGAAAGGGTGAAGCATTCTTCGATGTTGCCGGGAATGATGACGACATGCTTGGTGTCCCCGTGAGATAACAGAGCCAGGGAGAGCAGGTCCGATTGCTGAGTTCTGGTCGGAAGGCCCGTGCTGGGGCCTACGCGCATGACGTCGTAGATGACAATCGGGATTTCAGCGTAATACGCCAGACCCACAAACTCGGACATCAGTGAGATGCCGGGTCCGGAAGTGCTGGTCATCGCCCGTGCCCCAGCCCAACCTGCACCGATCGCCATGCCCACGGCGGCGAGTTCGTCTTCGGCCTGGACGATCGCATAGGTGGCGTTGCCATCCTTGTCACGCCGGTACTGGTCCATGTAGCCCATCAGACTTTCACAAAGCGCCGACGACGGTGTGATCGGGTACCAGGTGGCGACAGTCACACCGGCAAACATGGCGCCCAGCGCGCATGCGGAGTTGCCGTCAACAATGATCTTGCCGACCGTCTTGTCCATGCGTTCGCAGCGAAACGGGTCGGCCTTGGCGATTTGTTCCCGCGCGTATCGCATTCCGATCGCGATCGCCTGCATGTTGAGTTCGACGGCTTTCTTCTTGCTTTTGAACTGTTTCTTGATGGCTGTTTCGATCTCGTTCGTGTCGATGGCCAGCAACTCGCCGACCACACCCACGTACAGCATGTTGGCCAGCAGCTTGCGCAACCGCGAGTCGGAGGTGATTTTGGTAGCCAGCTTGGCGAAGGGGACAGGGTAAAAGATCAGGTCGTCGCGCAGATCGGACAGATTCAACCGCTCTTCGTAAACGACGACGCGTCCCGGGCCCAGATTCATGACGTCTTCGCGGGCCGTCGCCGGATTCATCGCAATCAGGAAGTCGAGATCCTTCCGGCGAGCTGTCCAGCCATCTTTGTTGGCGCGGATCGTGAACCAGGTTGGAAGGCCGGCGATGTTGGAAGGGAACAGGTTCTTGCCACTGACCGGGATGCCCATCTGAAAGATGGATCGCATCAGCACCATGTTGGCAGACTGACTGCCCGAACCGTTGATTGTGGCCACCTGAATACTGAAGTCGTTTATTGCAGGGGCCGTTTCTCCTCCACCACCTTCGTCCAGCACCGCAGTGCCGGGGGACTGCTGTGACACTTCTGGCTCCTTCTTTCTTTCTTCTGCTTTCTTCTGGACCTCTCCTGTACGCCTGTTCGGAAAACAATGTATTGCAGGCTTGTTCCAGACGCGCGGTTTGGGACCGCACACAGCCGATAACTATAACATGAATCGTCTGCCCGAATCGCCCACGGATTCGGTTCCCAGGCACCGGAATGCCGGGGGCGATCGAGCTTTTTGCGGTGACCGCCGAAGTGCCTGCTGAATGAATACGCCCGGCAGGATTCGAACCTGCGACCTACGGCTTAGAAGGCCGGTGCTCTATCCTCTGAGCTACGGGCGCATGGAACGATTCTAGCAGTTCGGACGGGGGTCTTGCGGCCCGTAGCACAACCCGTGGGGGTCGGGCCACGTGCCGTCGGCTCAATCCATCGTCCGAATCCCCGATCCGGGCTTGGCTGGGATGGTAACATTCGGTCAATTCAGGCGTCTAAGACGCCGAGTTGCCGGTTGTTCAACGCGTATGTCCAGTATGTCCAGATGGAGGGTCCCATGCGGCAGGCTTTCAAATACATATTATTGCTGATGGTTTTGCCGGCGGCGGCAATATCGCTGTCCGGGATCGGTTATGCCGACACCCTGGTGCTCAGAAACGGCAACCGGATCTCCGGATACTATGAAGGCGGAAGTTCGCGAGTCATTCGCTTCCGGACCGACACGGGCGTTGGCGAATACGATCTTCTTACCGTCCAGGAGATTCGCTTCGGCGACGACGTGGTTTCATCCACACCGGCGGTAGTGGAACAGGCCGCGGCGGTCCCGCCGTCCGATACCGGGACCGAACCGCCGGCGCTGGTCAGGGCAAATCCGGAAACGGATGACGAGTCCGTGCGGCTCCGGACGCGTGAAGAGGTTGGCCGAAGCCCGGAGGCTGAAAACGCCCTGAATACCGCCTGGACGATTCCGAGCGGTTCGAGGCTGATGGTCCGCATGATCGACGCCATCGATAGCGAAGAGAACGAGGTCGGAGAAACCTTCGCCGCGACGCTGGAGCAGCCTCTACTGGTTGAAGGTATTGAAGTGGCGCCGCGAGGGGTCGATATCCGCGGCAGGATTGCACAGGTTTCCAGCGGCGGGCGAGTTCGAGGGGCCGTGGAGTTGCGGCTCGAATTGACCCGAATCGTCGTCAACGGCGTGCCTTACGCTCTGAATACGGCGGAATACGCTGAAGTGAGGGAAGGGCGCGGCGAGGAAACGGCGCGCCGCGTCGGTACGGCCGCTGGGATCGGGGCTATCATCGGCGCAATCGCCGGGGGAGGGCAGGGCGCCGCTATCGGCGCCGGCGTCGGCGCCGGAGCCGCCGCCACCGTTCAGGTGCTGACCGGTGGCGAGCAACTGTATATACCGGCAGAGACTTTGCTGGGGTTTACCCTGAGCGAACCGCTGATCATCGCTGCCAGATAGGTCTGTTGCCCTTAATGGCGCCGTCAGGGTTGCTGAATTTCTTCCGATATTTGCGCGCCGGCTTTGGATTTTTTTGCCAACCACTTGTACGCCGTCGGGAAAAGCAGACCCGAAAGTACCGCGACCAGGATGATCGTCGCGTTTTCCAACTCCGTTAGCGTGCCCAGATCGAGGCCAATCTCGGCAATGGCCACCAGCAGCGTCAGAGGTGTCGCCAGCAGAAGCGCGGCGCCGGCGATTTGCCGGATAGAGAAACCCATCGTTACGAACACTAGCGATGCCAGTATCTTGACTGCCAGCGAGACGAGAATGACGCGCCCCATCAGCGGGTAGATTTCCAGTGTGCCCAGAGCCTGGAGATTGAATTCCACACCGACATGAATGAAGAAGACGGGGATGAAAAACCCGTGTCCGATTCCCGCAAGTTTGGTTTCGAGAATCCCCTTTTCCCGGAACACGAAAGTGAACAGTGCGCCCGCCAGGAACGCTCCTAGAATGGCCTCCATTCCCAGCAACTCCGTGACCGCCACAAACGCAATCATCAGTGCCAGACCGGCGCGAACCCCAATCTCGGAAGGATCTTCACTGTCCACCAGGCGGGAGAACTGGGAAGGGAACCACCACACCAGCAGGCGTAGCGTCTTCAGGACGAGGTAGGCGATCGCGAAAACGCCCGCCAGACCCAGTATCTCGACAACGAACACGATGCCGATCCCCACCGAGAACACGATGTTATAGATCGTCGCGATGATGATCGTCAGGAACTCTCCAACGGATCCCACCAGGATCACGGTCTGCCCGAATTCGGATCGGGCTGCTCCCATCTCGCGCAGACTCACCAGCACCAGACCGATCGAGACGGCGCCCAGGACGATTCCGAAGAACGGCGACCATCCCATCGCATACGCTCCAACAAAGGCCAGCCCCACGATGAGTCCAGCGATAATTCCGCTCAGTACCAACGGCCGGGGTCCGCGCCGTTCCAGACTTGCGAAATCCAGTTCAAGTCCGGCCAGGAACATCAGGAACGCAAAACCGAACTCGGCAAGCACGTCGAAGAACTCCCCTTCCGATACGACTGACAGGACGTACGGTCCGACCAGAATGCCGAAAACGATTTCGCCGACCGCGGCTGGAACTCCGATCCGGCCGCTCAGAATGGGGACGATGAAGGCGCCAAGTGCGATCAGAAGCAGAGTGGGCGCCTGATCTTCCATTAGACGGGGAGAGCGATCGTGGTGATGGGCGAGCGGCGGAACAAATGCTGGCTGACATCCGGGTCGAACAGAGACCGACGCCGGTCCCGGCTCTGCGATAGCAGTAGCAGGTCGTAGTCGGCGGCCAGGACGAGGATCCGATCCACTGGATTTCCCTCGAGGTGAATCCGCTCGACTTCGAGGTGATAGAGGATGGCCAGATGCGTAATCTGGTCGAGCGCGGACTTCTGCTCTCCAAGCGCTTTCACGCCGCCGGCGAAACGCGGCGGCGTGACGGTGACGACTGTGACACCGGCTTTGTATATCCGCGCGAGGTCGAAGGCAAGCCGGGCCGCTTGCATCGATGGATTGTCATGCGTGACGGGCAGCAGGATCCTCTTGTAGGGCTGGCTGCCCCGCAGGATGGCGAAGGGCGCCTCCATCTTTCCGAGGATGCCCGACAGCACCGTTCTGCGGAGGCCCAGGCGCTCCAGAAATCGAAATCGCTCGTCGGGCACGATCAGAAAACCGCAGTCCTTGTTGAGAACGTGTTTGGTCCCCACCTCGCCATAGTTCCCAAAGACCGCCAGGCTCGAAGCTTCGATTCCATGTTCACCGCAGGTTTGATCCAGGGTCGTCTGAATCTCCGGTTCATGCGGCCAGAACAGGATCTCCAATCCTCGCGCCCTGCTGTGATCCATCACATATCGGACTTCGCTGGCGATATCTCGAAAATCGGCGGCGCTTTCCGTCAATAGCAGGACCTTGGATCCGAACTCGAGAGGAAACTCGGGTTCCCCGAGCCTGAAGAACTTCGCGATCGACGGCAGGATTTCCCTTTCTCCGACCAGTATCACCCGATCGTCCACTTGAATGTCGACCGCGCCGGTTGGGACGACCAGCATGTCATTGCGGAAGATTGAAGCGACGTGCCAGCGTTGGGAGCGAATCGAGGACAGGGTTCGGCCAATCATCGGGGACGACGGCAGGACCGATACCTCGACGATTTCACCGTGAGCCTCCGCGATGCTCAACGAAGTTCCGACGCCATGCAGCACTCGGTGTTGGAGGTTGACCGCCGCCGCGTATGAAGGAGTGACGAAATCGATACCGGCTTTCCGATACCGTTCGCGTTCCGAAAAGCGGCTGACTGCCGCGAAGAGGTTGGATTTGCCGAAATGGTCCCGCGCCAGCCGGCAGACTTCCAGGTTGACATCGTCCGAATCGGAAACGGCGATGACATAGTCGACGTGTTCGATGCCGGCTTCAGCCAGAATCAGCCGGCTGGTACCGTCGCCAACGGTTTTCTGAACCCGTTCCGTATCGACCTGTACGTCAATCAGATCGAGCCGGGCCGAATCGATATCGACGATGGAGACGAGCCAGACCGCCGTCAGTCGCTTGAGCAGTTCCCTGCCCGTCGTGCCCGCACCCACAACGAGCGCTCGAGGTTGGATTTTCGAGTCGGCGAGCTTCATGAAGACCGACTATCCCGGCGCCGGCCCGGAACTGGCCATGCGGTCGTATGGCCGTACCGTGTCGTGTTTAGAAGCCTTTCACCTTTCCGGACTTCCGGTAGCAATGGAATACGATGTGCCATCCGAGGGCGATTATTACCAGCCAGAATACCCAGTAGTATTCGGAAGGAATACCCAGATTGCCGCCCGCAAAGTACGTGGTGTGCTGTCCAACCATGGACCACAGCAGGGGCAGAGACATGTAGGTGTTGTGCTTCGACCGCAGACCGGCCAGTTTGACCAGGGCGCCGTCGGGCGCATCGCCGTTCTTCACCGCGGTAATGATCTTCTGCTGTGCCGGCCAGATGCGGAACCAGACGTTGAAAGCCATTGCCGATCCGAACAGGGTTCCGGTATGGATCAACGTGCTGCGATAGCTGAAGTCGCCGACGTAAACAAATAGCGCAACGACAACGGACAGAAGCAGGAACGAGACGATCACCGCAGCCCGGATATTGCCGGCCAGGCCCGTCTTCCACAGTCCGTCGTAAACAAACACGCCCAGGAACGCTACCAAGATCATGACGATGGGGCCGGCCGACCAGACTGCTCCGGTTTCGAGAGCCTGTTGGCCGTGGTAATACACCAGCAGCAGAAGGAGTACGCCCGTGATCCAAGTCCACGCCGCTCCCCATCTGAACCAGTAGAGGGCCCGCGGCATCAGTTCGGGAACGACGGCTTTTTTTGTCGGCCCGTCCAGTTGAGCCGCCATGGCGCCGTTGACCCAGTTGAAGAAATAGAGGTGCCCAATCCAGATGATGCCCACGAAGACATGCAGCCATCGGAATACTGCTTCCAATCCGCTCATCGTTCCTCCCAGGGTCAGAATTAGTGACGATTTAGAACGCCGGTTTCGATCGCCCGACACCGCCCCAACTCGCAAGAGAACGGTAGGGCGGAATCAGGCTCTCAATGGCCGGACGGTACCATATCTCCCTTCAAATTGATACCGGTGGCGGCCCGGCTTCCGGTCCGCCGAATTGGCGTCGCATCAACCACAACAGGATCAGGGCGGGAACGGCCAGCAGGATGCTCAGGAGAAAGAATGGGGGCCATCCCGTTGTCTCCGCCAGTTGACCCGCCGGCGCGGCGGCGATGTCGCGGTTGAGTGCGATGAACGACGAGAGCAGGGCATATTGAGTTGCCGAAAAGTCATGGTTGCAGAGGCTCATCAGAAAGGCCACCAGCGCCGCGGTGCCCAATCCCTGGGCGAAGTATTCCAGGTTGATCGTGACGACCATGAGGGGATAATTTCCGCCCGATTGCGCCAGCATGAAATAGAAGATGTTGGTCCCGGCCTGCAGCCAGCCGAATATCCACAGCGATCGCCAGATTCCCATCCGGCTCATCAGTGCGCCGCCGGCAAAGACGCCCAGCATCGTCGCGATCAGGCCCATTGTGCCCCGGACCAGACCGATGTCGGTCAGGGTAAAACCCGATGCCAGCAGGAACGGCGCCGTCATGTTGGTGACAACGTTGTCGCCCAGTTTGTAGAGCGCGATGAAGGCGAGTGCGAGCAGGGCGCCCCTCGGTCCGACCCGGGTATAGAACTCGCCAAACGGTTTTAGGATCGCTTCCTTCAAGGATTTCGGCGGCGTGCCGGGGTTGACGGGTTCCGGGCTCCGGATCGATGCGAACAGTCCGGGCAACATGCATGCCGCCATCAGCAGATACACCGTCCGCCAACCCACATAATCGGCCAGGACGAGCGCCACGGACAGGGTCACCCACAATGCGATGCGGTATCCAAGCGTGGAGACCGCGGCCCCGGCGCCCATTTCGTTTGGAGCGAGGACGTCAGCCCGGTACGCGTCGATTACGATGTCCTGTGTGGCGCTGAAGAAGGCGACGGCTACCGCGGCGACCGCGATCAGTGAGACGGTCCGGTCGGGCTGGGAAAAGGCCATGAGTATCAGCGCGGCCATGAGCAGGACCTGGGTCACAACCATCCAGCTACGCCGCCGCCCCAGGAACGGGGGCGAAAACCGGTCGATTGCAGGGGACCACAGAAATTTGAGCGAATAGGGGATGCCGACAAGGCTGAAAAATCCGATTGTCGCGAGATCGATTCCCTCAACGCTGAGCCATGTTCCCAGCGTTTGGCTTGTCAAATACAACGGCATGCCCGAAGAGAATCCGAGTAACAGGAGGTAGGGCATCTTGCGGTCGTTGAAGACGTGGAACAGGGATTGTCGGCGGGCTCTGTCCTGCATGGTTGGAGAGATGTTGCCATATACCTGGCCGGGTTGGGGCCAGGGGCTTTACAAGTTTTTACGCTTACGGCCCGGATGGCGTTACCCATGGACGCCATGGATTCGTAGACTATTGATAGCCGTAGCGGTACGGTTAATAGATGTCCCCAAGGATGCCACGGGAGTTCCGATGAAGAAGCTTGCGAGCTCGATTCTGGCAACGGGTCTGATGTTGGCGGCAGCGGCGGCGCTGGGCCAGCAGCCACCCTTGAGTGTGCCCGCGGCCCGTGAAGACGGCGCTCGGGCAACCACCTCCATTCGGGGATACGTGGTCCGCGCCGGCGGCGCGGCGCTCGCCAAGGCGGAGGTGATGCTGCGCCCGGTCGAGGGACGAAGCCCCTTGTACGGGGCGGTCACCGGGAACAACGGCGAGTTTGTGCTCGAGAACATTCAGGCGGGCAACTACCGGCTGCATGTCGAGCGCGACGGATACGTCGATCGCGAATACGGCCAGATCAGCTCCTCTCGTCCGGGAACCGTCCTGGTGTTGGCGGATGCGCAGGAAGTTCGCGACGTGGTCGTCAGCATGGTCCCCACCGGCACGATCGCCGGCCGGATTTACGACCAGGATGGCGAACCCATCGAAGGCGTCAATGTCCAGGCAATGCGATACGACTACAACGATGGAGAACGGGTGCTGAACTCGGCCAGTCAGGCCCGGACCAACGATCTGGGCGAATACCGATTGTACTGGCTCACGCCCGGCGAGTACCGGGTTTCGGCCACGTTCCAGGCCCGTTCCCGGGCGGCAGCGAATATCCAGATGGTAGTAACGGCCAACGGAGGCGGGCCGGGCGGCGCATCCCTGCAGGGACTGACTGACGCTTTGCGCGCGGAGATAGGCAACCTCGAGGTACGGCTGGGCGGTTCGGCCGGCGGTCCGGTGGACGAGATCTATGTCGACACCTATTATCCGGGCACGCACGACCCTCTCGCCTCGTCTCCGATCCAGGTGGCCGAGGGCAGCGAGGTGCGGGCCGTGGATTTCACGGTTCTGCCCACGCGCGCGGTCACGGTTCGCGGGCGGGTCGTGGGTCCGTATTCTCCCGATGAGGGATTCGTTCCGACCGTCAGCATCGTGCCGCAGAATTCCGCGCTTGCTCCGCGGAGAAACAGTTTGAGGGTTGGCCGCGCAAGGGGCCGGAGTAGCGGCGGCCGTGATGGCACTTTTGAACTGACCGGCATTGCGCCGGGTTCGTATACGATCGTCGCGACCGTACGGGCCACCGGCGGACGTGGCGGCCGCGGTGCCGGAGAGCAGCCTCGACTGGCTGGATTTGCCGACGTCCAGGTCGGTGGGCAGGACATCGACAACCTCGTGGTTGCCGTTCGGCAGAGTGTTCCGGTAATGGGGCGCGTTCTTCTGGAACCGGGCACGTCCGAGATCGACGTTTCGCGATTGCGCGTTCGGCTCGAACCGATGGGCTCGCTGCCCCTGGGTGGGATCAATACCCGGGTCGAAGACGACGGCACCTTCACTCTCGACAACGTCAACCAGACATGGTATCGCGTGTCGCTGACCGGCCTTCCTGAAGAAGCGTACGTATCCGCGGCCCGCGTGGGGGCATCCGATGCGTTGAATTCAGGGATCCTTGTGACGCCGGATGCCGGCTTGCTCGAATTCTCGATCGATGGCGGGGGAAGCCGCATCGAGGGGGCCGTGGCGTTGGAATCCACCACCGCATTCACCGGAGCACAGGTCGTGCTCGTTCCCGAAAACGCGGCTCGCGAGGATCTTTATGAAGTTGCGAGCGCCGATCAGTACGGTCGGTTTTCAATGCGCGGCATCGCCCCGGGGCGCTATCGCCTCTTTGCCTGGGAAGACGCGCCTTCAGGCGCCTATCGGGATCCCGAATTTGTCAGGCGTTACGAGAATTTCGGCGAAGCCGTGGAAGTGAATCGAGGCGCCCTGATTCAGTCCCAGCCTCGTCTGATCCCGGCTGACCGGTAGGGCGTATCCGACTCTTCGATCTCTTCATTCCGGATTTTTCTTCCTTGTACACCTGAAACGTGGCCGACAAGATGAAACACATCATCCGACAGTACAGTCTGGAACAGGGCGCGCTGGAGGTTCAGTACATCGAAGAAAATTTTTCCGAGTTCCGGAATCGCAAGCTCGCCGACGAGATCGTCGCGCGACTTGCCGATCGGGAATACCTGATTCTGCTGTCGATGGCGCCAGCTTCTTCTGAAGACGACGAACTCATCCCCGTGGCGTTCAAGGTGGGCCACCAACTGAAGGAGTTCGAAACCCAGGCCGACCTCGTCGATATTGTCAGTCAGCTCGCCGGCTGCGTCGAGTTCTCGGACCGGAAGGTCTTCTACAGTTGGATCGGCGGTACACGAAAAGAGTGGCGCGGTCAGGGACACTATCGTGCCCTGACCGAACAGCAGGAAGAATGGGCCCACGAACGCGGCTATCATGAACTGGTCGTCAAGACCAAGAACAAGTTCTACCCCATGCGGTCCACGCTCGATCTCCTGAACTTCAACGTTGTCAAATTCCAGCCGAACCACCGCGACAATCGGGAGTCGAAACTTTACCTCAGTAAACGGATCGGCGCGGAACTGCTTCAAGGCCATCGGACGGTACGGACGATCGAAGAGACCTCGTAGAGGTCATCGCCAGTCCCCTCGTTTTAACATCCTTTAACGCGTCTTTCCCAGTGCTGGCGTGTCCAACCCATCAGACAGCCGAAACGCAATTACGCGAAGCGGCATCACTCAAAGCAGAGAAAAAGAAGGAGATACCGAAATGAGAGTCAAAGTACTTGGTTTGGCGGCATTGTTTCTGGGTGTTGCGTTGGTGTCGACCGCCGAGCGAGGTCCCGGAGGATTCCGGGGGGCCAACGGCGAACGTCAGGACCGGCTTGCGGACCGCATCGGAGAACGCGACCCCCTGGGCCGGCTCACCGACGCGCTCGAACTGGACGAGTCGCAAGTCGCCGCCGCACAGGAGTTGCTGGATCGGCGTAACACGGCCATCGAGGCAATTCGCGAACAAGGCCCGAGATCCCGTCAGGCGCTGAACGGACGGGGCGAGGAGGGCGGCGACCCCGCGGCAATCGGTAACGCGGTACTCGCCCTGAGACAGCAGTTCGAGGATGCGAATCGGATCTTCATCGACGGGTTCACCAACCTGCTCACGGAAACCCAGCGGGAGCAGTTCGAAAGTGTTCGGGCGACGATGCCCGGTTTCCTTGGGGGGGCCGGCTTCGACGGCACCGGCCGAAGAGGGGCCGGCCGGCGCGGCGCCGCTTCCGAGGAGGTCGATTGACGCCGTCGGACACCAGTAGCCCGTGGCAGACCCGTGGGGTCCTGCCACGGGCTGCCGGGTAACCGCCCATGGCGAGCGGCGAGCCGAAAGTTCGCGGCTCGCCGTTTCAGTTTCCTACCCCTCGAATCGATAACCCTTCCCGTGTACCGTAACGATGAATCGGGGAGATTTGGCGTCTGCTTCGATTTTCTGCCGTAGCCAGGCGATATGGACATCGACCGTACGCGTGATCGGAACGGTGTCATAACCCCAGACTTCTTTCAGCAGCGTGTCTCGCGAAACAACCTTGCCGCGATTCTCGATCAGATACCGCAGAAGATTGGACTCCTGATCTGACAGGTCGACTGTTTCACCGTCGCGGATGATTTTGCGCCTCGTGAAATCGATCCGCATGCCTCCGAAGTCATGGGTTCGAAGGTCGGAACCCAAGTCGCGCGACGCCCGCCGCAACAGCGCCTCGATGCGTGCGAGCAACTCTTCGGCTTCGAACGGTTTGGTCAGATAGTCATCGGCGCCGGACTTCAGCCCCATCACCTTGTCGCTCAACTCATCCCGTGCCGTCAGCATCAGAATCGGGGTGTCGGTTCCACTGCGCCTGAGCCGGGCGGCGACTTCAAAGCCGTCCAGCGAAGGCAGCATCACGTCGAGCACAATCAAGTCGTAGGAGCGGTCGTTCGCGCTGTTCAGCGCCTCCTGACCGTCGGCACAGCTTTCGACATCGTACCCGTTCCCGGCCAGCATATCGGAGATTGCCCGAGCCAGCGCCGGTTCGTCTTCGACCAGGAAAACGCGTTGGCGTGCCTCCCCATGGGGGGAAGTCATTCGGTTCCTCGCTCGTTCGTGGACGCGGATGGCAGGCGAAGTTCGAATGTGGCGCCCTGTCCGGTGGATTCGGTCAGGGAGACCTCTCCACCCATTCCTTCCATCATCTTCTGGACTAGGCTGAGTCCAAGGCCGCTTCCCGGAATCGGGCCCGTGTCGCGCCCACGGTAATACGGTTCAAAAATGTGCGGTATGTCGCCGGCGTCGATTCCGGGTCCGTGGTCACTGACGCGAACCCGTACCTGACCGCTCGATTTCTCTTCGAAAACGTCGATTTCGATCGCTTCGTCGCGACCGGCATCGGCGCGAACGCCGTATTTCAGAGCATTGACCAGCAGGTTGACCAGCGCGTGGGTCAGCGCCGTCTCGTCGGCGAGTACAGGCGAAGTGCCGGGATGTACGTTGACCCGGACGCGTTCGGCCGCTTCTTTCGGGTTCGAAAACGTCGTCGTCAGTGCCCCGTCGATGGCTTGTTCGATGGAAACCGGATTCAGGGAGTAGCGCCGCCGTCCCGACTCGGTCTGAGCGAACTGGATCACCTGCTCGACCATCGATGAAAGCCGCCGGCCTTCGGACTGGACCATTGCGGCATACTCTTTCACCTTCTCGGGGTTTTCGACAACGCCTGACGAGATGTTGTGTGCCGCCATGCGGATGGTGGCGAGCGGCGTCCGAAGTTCGTGCGACATGCCGGCCGCAAACTCCATCTGCAGGCGCGCCAGCGAGCGGGCCCGTTCGGCCCAGACAATCGTTAACGCGCCTGAAACCCCCAGCAATACCAGAATCCCGAAACCCACGGCGAGATTGCGCTTGCGGGCGGTCATCACCGCGGTGTCGAGCGAACCGGACCGGTGCTTGACCCACAGTTGCCAGGGCGCGCCAACAACGGTGACCACCGCTCCGTTCCGGATGCCGGAACGGCCGACGCGGTCGCGCCCGCGTCTGTCGGAGAAGGGGGTGACCACCGCTCCCCGCGCGTCCGGATCGGCAATGTCGTCCGCCGCGATGTTGTCCGCGTTGGCGAAGAGCAGGCCCTCGGATCGGAAGATCCCAACCAGATACTCCTCGGGGTCGAAGTGGGCGCCGATGATCGAGGGAAGAACCTCGGTTCTCAGATAGTCCACGTCGATCGCAACCAATGTCCATTCAGGCAACCCCGGCGGACCCTGCCGGCCTTCGGGGGGCGAGAATCTGCCGCCGCCTGGGAGCAGCAGCCAGATCGAGTCGTCGATGGCTTCCACATCGAGCCCGCCGCGGCCGCGGCGGGTCCACATCAAGTCGAATCCAGGGCGGGGCGAGGCGCGCAGATCCTCGACGCGGCGCCGTAATTCGACGAGCGTTTCGGGCCAGTCGGCTTCATCGAGAAGCCCGGATGCCGGATTGAACCGTTGTAGCGCAAGTGCGTCATCGGGGCCCGGGACAGCAACATAGATGTCGCCGATCAGGCCGGGGTAGGGCGCGGTCGTTTGCCAGAAATCGTAGTGGCGGCCGAGTTGCCCGGCAAGGTCCGTATCGGAACCCGGCGGCCTCTGTTCGAAGCCGATCCCGACGCGCGCGAGTTCGCGATACAGATCTTCGCCAAGTTCCTGCGTGGCAGTCCGGAGGCTTGCTTCGAGTCGCTCCCGCTCCGCAACGCTCACCTGACCGACCCAGCGGTATTGCAGAAATGCAAGCAGGCCCAGCAAGGCGATCAGTGTGCCGGTCAGGACGATGGGACGACCGAGCCTCGACTGTACGGCAGTATTCATCGAAATTGGTGTGGAGGACCGTTGTTCGATGGACCCAGCATATTTCAATCCCGCGTCCGGTTGTCAAACTTTCCGAACCTTCGGGATCAAGACCGGTACGCTTCCCGCCCGACACCCTGAACAGGAATTTCCTGAGCGCCCATCACCTTGCTCTGAAGCGCGTACATGCACGCGGCGGCCTCGTCGATCTTTCTCGTGAAAGCGATAGACCCCTTGAGAATCGGCTTCAGCCGTTCCTTGTCCTGGATGCGAGCCGGCGGGTATTCGTGTTCGACGACCAGATGCGTGTTGGCGACGTCCAACGGCAGCAGTTCTCTCGCCGCCAACTGGTGGTCAAGCCAGTCCACGGTGCGGTTTTGCAGATACGCCAGCGGATCGTGCCGTGCGGTGCCCGGCAGTTCGTGCTCGCACAACACCACCTGCTTCTTCCACGCGTTGAGTTGATCGGACGGGTTGGCCGACGGCTTGCCATCGATCCAGTCTCCGCGCTCCATCGTCTGTCCACCGTAGCCCCATGCCGACACGCCGCTCGAATCGATGACCTGCCCTTTCACGTGGAAGCCTCCAATCAAAAAGCCGTATCCGGCGTCCTTCAGATACTGAAACATCGAGCGCGTGTCCTGCCCCATCAGGATCGAGTGCGACGGATCGTAGTGAATGCGGAACCGATCGCCCACGCCGTGCTTTTCGCAAATCCGGTGCAAGGCGATCCACGCGCCGGGCGTATAGGCGATGTTGTTGTGAAAGTTGTCGCTCGCTGTCCAGCCCGGCATCGGACACTGTTCGACCCGGAACGTCAGCCCGCGATCCTTGGCCGCTTTCAACAGCGGGACGAAGTGCTCTTCGAAGTCGATGAGATTCTCATCCATGCCGCGTTCCTGATTCCTGCCGACGAAGCCGCAGACCGCATCCGTACCCAGCAGCACGGCGGCGTCGAACACCCTCAGCATGAAGTCCGCCTTCTTCTTCCGGATTTTCGGGTCGCCGTGCAGCATGTTGTCGAAGTAGGCGATGTCGGACAAGCCGATCCCCGAAGCTTTCATCGCGGCTGCGACGCGATTCGCGCGCTTGGCGTCGAACGGTTCACGCAGGTCCAGCGTGTTGGCCACCGGGTCGAGCATGGCTTCGGGCGGCACGTCGGCCTGAGACGGATGGAGCGCCGCCGAGAGCTGGATATAGTCGGCGCCGAGCTCGGTTGCGAACACGAGCCAGTCTTCGATGGCCCGATCCGGATCCGGATCGCGGACCTCGCGCGGCGTCAATTCCTGCAGTGCCGCGGTCAGCACTCCGATCCTCATGAATTGGGGGTCGAACGGTTCAATGGCCATGACTTCCTCCGAGGCACGAAAGTGTATCCGATTCGCTATCGGCTGCTGCTAAACCCTGTCGGGTTCCGCAGTCGGCTGATATGCTGCGGATTGTATTGGACCGCTTTTTCAGAGAGCATTGCATCGTAATGAAAACATCGATTCTGACTTCCATTGCCATGGTTGTAATCGTCAGCGGCGCGACAGCCGGCGGCGCCCCACAGCGCGGGCGGAGTCCTGCCGCCGAGCCCCCTCCGCCCACCGTGGCGCCTCAGGTGTATCCGGCCCAGTTGGTGGAAGCCGGCGAACCCCGGTTCGCCGCGCGGTGCGGTTTCTGTCACGGGCGCGATGCCGGTGGCGGTGAAGGCGGTCCCGACCTGACACGTTCGGAACTGGTGGCCGAGGATACCTACGGCGACAGGATTCGCGATCTGTTGCGTTCGGGCCGGGTTGCCGGCGACATGCATGCGTTCGACCTGGATGACGAAGAATTTACACTGATCGTGGCGTTCATCCACGATCGGAAGACACAGGCGGAGTTGGCGATGGGCGGCCGCCGGTTCGTGGAGGCGGACGACCTCCGTACGGGAGACGCGTCCGCTGGTCAACGGTACTTCAATGGCGCCGGCGGGTGCGCCCAGTGCCATTCGGAAACCGGGGACCTGGCCGGGATTGCCAGCCGCTTCGAGGGTCTGGCCTTGCTGAGGCGCATGCTGTATCCCGGATTCGGGCAACCCGCCCCGGCACCGGCTACTGTCACGGTCACCCTGCCCACCGGCGAAACGTTGACCGGTGAGCTTGCATCGCGAGATGAATTCACGATCGCGTTGATTGACAGCGACGGTGCGAGCCACTCGTGGTCGACAGACGAGGTGGAATTCACCGTCGACGATCCAATGGCGGCTCATTTCGACCTGCTCGGCGTGTATACCGATGAGGACATGCACAACCTCTATGCCTATCTGGAGACGTTGAGGTGAAAAATCCGGGAACAGGCTTTGCTGTCGGCTTGGGAATTGTTGTTGCGCTGGCGGTTTTTTCGAACGCGCAGGATGTGGATCCCGCTCAGTTCGCCGAGCCGCCGGTCGACAACTGGTTGACCTACCACGGCGACTACTCCGGTAAACGCCACAGCCCCCTCACTCAAATCAATGCCGGCAACCTGGATCGGCTGACCGAGGTCTGGAGGTTCGACACCGGCCAGCCCCCGTCAATCAAGGGCACGCCCGTTCTGGTCGACGGCGTCCTTTATGTCACCACACCCGACAACCTCTGGGCGGTCGACGCCCGGACTGCCGAAGAGCTCTGGCACTACACCTACCCGATGAACGATGCGTTTCATATCGGGCATCGCGGCGTGGCCGTCCACGGGGACAATGTTTATCTGACGACGCCCGACGCGCACCTGCTCGCACTCGATGCCGGCGATGGCACGCTTCGGTGGGATGTCGTGATCGCGGATTCCAACCGCGGCTACTGGTCGACGAACGCGCCGCTGGTGATTCGAAATCATGTCATTGTCGGCGTATCCGGAGATTTCGACAACCTCCCGGGTCAGCTCAAGTCGGTGGATGTGGACACGGGCGAGACGCAGTGGATTTTCTACAGCACACCCCCGCCCGGAACACCCGATTCGATCAGCGGCGGCGCCACCGGCGGCCAGATGTGGATGTCGGGCACCTACGATCCGGAACTCAATTTGATGTACGTGGGCACGGGGAATCCAACGCCGGTTCTCAATGGCGAGTCCCGCCCCGGCGACAACCCGTGGACCGGCGCCATCGTCGCGCTCAATCCGGACATCGGAGAACTCGTCTGGGGGTATCAGGCTTCGCCTCACGACACTCATGACTGGGATGCCGCCGAAGTACCGGTGTTGGTCGACGGGACTTTTGACGGCGAAGAGCGGCGGATGCTGTTGCAGGCCTCTCGCAACGGGTACTTCTTCGTTCTGGATCGGACCAATGGCGAGAACCTGCTGACGGCCCCGTTTACGACCGTGAATTGGGCTCTGGGACTCGATGAGCGCGGCCGTCCGATCCCGGATCCCGAAAAGGAGCCGAAACCCGACGGCGTTCTTGTGGCGCCCAACGAAGCCGGAGGCACCAACTATCGGTCGCCCAGCTTCGATCCGGAAACCGGGTTGCTCCTGGTCAGCGCGCAGGACGGCTACGGGATCTATTTCTACAAGCCCGATCATGGAGCGTATGGCTGGGCCGGAGCGGACTACAACATCGCGGGGAAGAGCTTTTTGAGAGCCATCGATTATCGGACCGGCGAGATCGCATGGAGCCATCCGATCGGAGACGGCGCGGGCACCGCGGGCGTCCTGACGACGGCGTCCGGACTGGCCATAACGGGAGATATTCCCGGAAACCTGATGGTGCTCCGCACCAGTGACGGTGAGACGCTGTGGCATGCGCCAATCGGCAGAGTGGGGAATGGCCCCATCGCATACATGCTTGACGGACGGCAATATGTGGTCGTCGGAGCCCGCAGCTCCCTGTACGCCTTTGCGCTCGAAGAATAGTCGAACTGGAGACCGCACCGATGTTGAAGACGATGAGAGTCGTATTGATCGTAATGGCCGGTGGTGTCCTGGCCGGTGCGCCCGCGTCTCAGGCGCCAAATCCGGTCCGCGTCATGCTCCTCGATGGCGAGAGCGCGGGAAACTACCACAAGTGGGAACTCGTGACGCCGGTTCTCGCAAGGCAACTCGACGAGACCGGTTTGTTCGATCTGGATGTGGTTACGGCGCCTTCCCCCGAGGCCGGCTTCGGCACGTTCATGCCCGACTTCAACCGCTACGACGCCGTGGTCCTGAACTATGACGCACCCGACGAACGCTGGCCCTCCGAACTCAAGACCTCGTTCGAAGAATACGTCGATGCCGGTGGCGGGGTCGTTATCGTTCATGCCGCCGACAACGCTTTTCCGGGCTGGACGGCCTACAACGAAATGATCGGCGTCGGTGGATGGCGGGGCCGAACCGAGGACGTGGGGCCGCTCTGGTATTACAGGGATGGGGCCCTGGTGGCGGACGATTCTCCAGGGCGTGCCGGAAGCCACGGCAGACGAATACCGTTCCGGATCGAGGTTCGCGCCGACCATCCCATCACCAGCGGACTGCCCGAGTCGTGGATGCATCAGGGTGACGAACTCTACGCGAGGCTTCGGGGGCCCGGAACGAACATGACTGTCCTCGCCACGGCGTATTCCGATCCAGGCAACAGCGGTACCGGACGAGACGAACCCATGCTCATGGCGCTGGAATACGGCGATGGCAGGATCTTCCACACGACACTTGGACATGACATCAACGCCCTGAGCTCCGTCGATTTTGTCGTTACGTTTCAACGTGGGACCGAATGGGCGGCAACGGGCGGCGTGACCCAGGATGTCCCCGCAAACTTTCCAACGGCGAATGTTGTGAGCTACCGAGCGGATATCGCGGCGATGGACCCCGGTTACGACAGTGGACTCGATCCGCTGGATGCCGCGGCGCGCGGACGATAAGACTCCGAAAAATTCAGCGCCGGATCTCGGGCTTTTTCGTGCGAACAGTCGCACTGACGACCCGTTCGATCGTCAACCCCTGTACGAGAATCGAAAAGACGACCACTCCGTAAGTCGCGGCAAGAATGGTATTTCTGGCCGGTACGTCGGGGAGAGATAACGCGAGCGCGACCGAGATGCCCCCCCGGAGGCCTCCCCATGTCAGCACGGGAATCGCCCCCGTCGTGAAATCCCGCCAGATTCCAAGTACCCGGATCGGAATGCCGACGCTGATGAATCGAGCGATCAGAACGAGGGGGATCATCAACGCGACCGCTCCAACCAACTCGGGCGTGAAAGTCAAAGCGACGACCTCGAAACCGATCGCCAGGAAGAGGAGAGAATTGAGTACTTCGTCGAGAAGGGACCAGAACTTTTCGACGTGATCGCGCGTGACTTCGCTCATTGCGAAGCGCGTGCCGTGGTTGCCGATCAGGAGTCCGGCCACCACCATGGCAATCGGACCCGAAACGTGGATGAGAGACGCGAAGGCATAGGCGCCCATCACCAGCGACAACGTGATCATGACTTCAAGGTTGTGTTCGTTAATCGCCCGTATCGCACGATAGGCGATGTATCCCCCCACGAGTCCAAGCAGGGCGCCGCCAATCGCTTCCGTGGCGAACAGTGTCGTGACCCCCACGAAGCTCAGACTGCCTTCGCCCGTCGCCAGTGCGAGGAGAATCGTGAACAACACGACCCCCACTCCATCGTTGAACAGACTTTCGCCGGCGATTTTTGCCTCCAGCGTTTCCGGCACGTCGGTGTGCTTCAGGATACTCAGGACAGCGATCGGATCGGTTGGCGAGATCAAGGCGCCGAAGACGAGACAGTACGACAGCGGCACGTCAAAGCCAGTCCATCTCAGAAAATAGAAAGAACAGACCCCGACGATTGCCGTCGACATCAGGATTCCGATCGTGGCCATCGAAGAAATGGCCCAACGGCGCTCAAGGAGCCGATTCAGGTCCACGTGCAGGGCGCCAGCGAACAACAGGAAGCTGAGCATCCCCCGCATGAGCGTGTCGTGGAATTCGATTTCGGTCAGCGTTTCCCGGACGGTCGTCCCCAGGAGCAGGGTCGGGAAAAGCCCGTCGACGACCAGCAACGCAAGCGAAACAACCAATGCGATCAGCACCAGCCCGATCGAGTGGGGGAGCCTGAGCCAGCGGTGGTTCACCCACCCGAACACGGCGGCCAGCGTGATCAGTAGCGCGACGAGGTTGAAGATGGATGCGACGGTCATGGTTTCAGCCTGTCTGCCTCTGTTAGTCCGCTCTGCCGGAGACCGCTGCGAACCCGAGAGTCCTTACACCGGCGCCGGGCGCCTTCAGCCCGGATTCCAGCTTGTTCCTTGCGTCGGGCTGCACTATTTTACTCGTCATGGAACCCATATCGCCTCACAAGCAGCAGGCGCTGGTCGAGCGCCTCGGTCGAATGTGCGGAGGGGAGTACAGCCCTGACGACCGCCGGAAGTATTTCATATCCGGACCGCAATGGGCCGCAGCCTACCGGGGGCAGGCACTTTTCTATGCCCCGACTCGCAAGGCTATAACATTCGAAGACGTCATCCGTGAGTTTGGCAGCATCGGCATCGGCCACTGGGCAACGCACGACAGCGATGTGATACCGGCTGAGGATCTGGGCACGGAGCGCCAGGACGCCATCGTCCAACGAATCCTCGAGGCCTTGTCCGGCAACGGTGTGGAATGTTCGATGGTGACGACCGAGACATTTTTCAACGCGGCGTTCGCCGCCGGTCCCGCGCCGGAAGCTCCCGAACTGCGCGAATATGTGAAGTTTCGGGTTGAGAACACTGTCGATATCGGACACGAGTTGGGCGCACGCTATGCGGTGTATTGGCCGGGCTCGCTCGGTTATTTCGTTCAGGGCGCCGTCAACGAACTGCAGTCGCTGGCCTGGTATGCCGAAGCCCTCAACGCGGCCTGCGAACGTGACATTGCTGCCGCGGCGGCCCATGGGCGCGGCACGTTGAAACACTGTCTGGAGGCCAAGCCGTTCGAGCCGCAGGCCGAGATTCTGTTGCCGACCACCGACGCGATGCTGGCGTTCATTACTTCCGGTTTGCTGACTCACCCCGAGATGGTAGGAGTCAATCCCGAGTACCTTCATGAGTTGATGTGGGGCGGTGCCCCACGGGCTGCGCTCGCTCGCGCAATGGTGTCGGGGAAGCTCTGGCACATGGACATCAACGACGGATATCGCCTGAAGCATGACGTCGACATCGCCATCGGAATGATCAATCCGCTGGACTGGCTCAATGTGCTCGTGTTGTTGCGATCGAACGGTTACGAGGGACCGTTCAACCTCGATTTCAAACCGCTCCGGACCACGAGCAACTGGGGCGTATTCACGGTGAGTTTCACAACCGCGGTCGATCGTTTCATCACGTTGTGGAAAATCGCGGGCGACGTTCTTGAAGATCCGGTTCTGAACGAAGCCACCGCCGCCCTGAATGCAGGTTCGGGCGTTCGGGCAGGCACCGACGCGGACGCATTGTTCGAAGCCAACAAGGAACTGATGACCTTGCACGAACTGATCGGTCATCGGCTGTTCCAGATCCTGCTTGGACTCCACCGCGGCCGCACGATCATCGGCTGATGTACTGGCTGGGAATCGACGTCGGGACGGGCGGCACCCGAGCGTTGCTTGTCGACGACGGGGGCCGCGTCACCGAGTCGTTTTCCGCACCGCACATTGACATGCGTATGGACCGGCCGCTCTGGGCCGAACAGGATCCGCAAAACTGGTGGGATGCGGCGGTCCAGGCAGTCCGCGGCGTTCTGGCCGGCGGAAAGACGGACCCCGCCGCCATCCGCGGCATCGGTCTTTCGGGGCAGATGCATGGGCTGGTCCTCCTCGATAGCGACCACCGGGTCATTCGGCCGTCATTGATCTGGTGCGATCAGCGCAGCCAGATCCAGGTCGATCGCATCAACGCCACACTGGGCGTCGAGAACGTTGTTGCATGGACAGCGAATCCGCCCATCACCGGCTTCACGCTTCCCAAATTGCTATGGGTTCGCGACAACGAACCGGAAAACTACCGTCGTGTACGCAAAGTGCTCCTGCCCAAGGACTATGTCCGGTTTCGACTGACCGGAGACTGCGCCACCGACGTTTCGGACGCGTCGGGGACCGGATTGTTCGATGTCGTGAACCGAGAATGGTCGGCGGAAATGACCGCCGGTCTCGATATCGATCCGTCGGTTCTGCCATCCGCGGTCGAATCGGATCGGGTTACGGGCGCCGTCTCGCCGGGCGCGGCGGCGGAAACGGGTTTGAACGAGGGGACACCGGTGGTCGGGGGCGCCGGCGACCAGGCGGCAAGCGCCGTGGGCAACGGCATCGTCGAAGCCGGTATCGCTTCGTGCACGCTTGGCACTTCGGGGGTCGTGTTCGCGCACATGACCGCGCCGTTGTACGACCCGCAGGGGCGCGTCCATACGTTTTGTCATGCCGTTCCCGGGGCATGGCACGTGATGGGGGTGACCCAGGCCGCGGGACTCAGCCTTCAATGGTTTCGGAACACCTTCGCGCCGGGGAGCGGCTACGACTCGCTGATGGCCGAGGCTCGGCGGGCGGCGCCGGGTTCCGAGGGTCTCTATTGGCTTCCATACCTGATGGGTGAGAGGACGCCGCATCTCGACGCTTTGGCGCGTGGCGGCTGGGTCGGGATTACCGCGCGCCACACAAGGGCCGAGATGATCCGCTCGCTGCTCGAAGGCGTTTCCTATAGTCAGAAGGACTGCCTGAACATCATTGAGGGCATGGGAGTGGATGTCGGGTCTGTCCGTGCGTCGGGCGGTGGCGCCCGCAGTGCGTTCTGGCGGCAACTTCTGGCCAACGTGTTCGAGAAGCGCGTTGCGGTCCTCGAGAGAGAAGAAGGTTCGGCCTACGGCGCCGCCCTGCTTGCGCTGGCCGGAACGGGCGATTCCGGTTCGGTCGAGGAGGTTTCGCGCAAAGCTGTTCGGGAAGTGGGCCGGTACGAGCCCGACCCCGGCACTACAGGGACTTATCGGCAAGGCCACGCCGTGTACCGGTCGCTTTACCCTGCCCTCAAGAGCGTCTACCGATCGGCCGACTGAGCCGTTTCGCGAATCTCGACGTAATCCAACTCCGCTTTTTCGTCATTTTCCGGAAATCCGATGATCCGAATCTCGTCGCCCGGACGTAACGCGATTCCGGATATGACGCGCCGGGACGACGACGAACTGTCGGGGCGGCGCGTGGGGACGCGATCGTCGGCCCTCCATTCGTCGACCGTCTGTCCGGCGACTCGGACTTCGAAGCGTGCGGTTCCACCGAGGTGGTCGAAGTAACGGACGACCAGGTCCCGCCATCCCGCTTCCCCTTCATATTCCAGAGTGGCCGCGCAGGTTGCCGCATTGCATTCAATGGCGCCTTCGCCCGAGGCCCCCTCCCACGGGTCGACTTCGATGAAGTCGTAACCGGTTAGATTCATCGATTCGGCTTCGGTTCTGTCGGGGTAGTTTCCGACACGGCCCCGATCGTCGTCGATGCCGGATGTTCTCCAGAACCAGCGAGCGACGGCATCGCGCCAGACTTCCGCCTGGCCCGCCTGATATTCGAGTTGGTCCCGTATCTCGCTGAAGCGTTGCTCGTCCACTCGTCCGACGAGTTCGGCCCAGGCTCGCGCGTAACCTGCCACCGCGTCGGCGCCCTCGTAGTGGGTGTCATACAGATGCTGAACCACGGTCTTGCCCGAATGGAGAACATGCGTGTAGGGCACGTGATGAAAGAACAGGACCAGTTCGTCGGGCGTGGTTTCAACCGACTCCCACATCGCCGCGTTCTGAGAGGGAAACTGCCCGGCGAAACCCGTTCCCGTGGCCACGGAGCGATCGAATCCCACGCCTTCCTCGTCCGCCTTGTGCCACTGGCCCCAACCGTTGCGCTCGGAAGCCTCGACGGCGACACCGTAGTGATTGCCCGTAATATCGGTCAGGGTCTGCAATCCGAGCGGCTCGGTGTATTTCTCGAAAGTGTCGTATGAGGTTAGCTGGATGCCCAACACCGTTCGAACCACTTCCGGGTCGTGTCCGAACGTGAGCCGCGTCCATTCGTCCGCAATGTCGTGTGCCGTCAGATCCGGGTCCCATGCCAGGCGGCCGAAGGCATAGAGGTTGGCCTGGGACATGTGGTTGCCATACCAGTTGTCATCCAGGCCGGCGTTGGATACACCCACGAAACCGCCCCTCGGTCCGAAGACCTTGCCGGTGACGATCGCCTTGACGGGCGTCGCCCGGCCATCCGCCCTCATATCGAAGTCGAGCACCTCTTTCCACATCGGCGCCAGAAACACGGTGTGCCGGGCCTGGCCGAAGTATTCCTGGGTGATCTGAAGTTCGATGGCCTCTCCGGTCGCTCTCAGTGCCCCAAACAGGGGCGACGCCGGTTCGCGAACCTGGAAATCGATCGGACCGTTCTTGATTTGAATAATGGCGTTGGGTTCGAAGTCGCCGTCCAGATCGATGAAGTTGTCGTGTGCGGCACGCGCCCGGTCATTGGCAGGATCGCGCCAGTCCATTCGATTGTCGTAGACGAAGCCACGGTAAAAGATCGTTCCCCCGTAAGGCTGCAACGCGCGTGCGATGACATTGGCGGCGTCTGCGTGGGTGCGTCCATTCGCCGACGGTCCGACACGGCCTTCGGAGTCGGCCTTGAGTACGAAACCGGCGAGATCGGGGACTGCGGCATAAACTTCGTCCACCGCGTTCTCCCAGAACTCTACAACGGCCGGATCCAGCGGATCGAACGTGTCGAGACCTCCGATTCGCATCGGACTCCCGAAATCCAGGGACAATGCAATGCGCACGCCCCATGGACGAAATGCTTCGGCAATACGGGCGGCGTCGGGAAGCATGTCCGCTTCGATCACGCGCGAATTGGCGTTCACGTTGTTGATCGATACCGCGTGTATCCCAATGGAGGCGAGGAAACGGGCGTAGTCGGTCACTCGCGACAGATCCTCATGCACGCGATCGTCGTCCCAGAACAGGGACCGGCCCCCGTATCCGCGTTCGATCGTTCCGTCGATGTTGTCCCAGTGGTTGATCCAACGGATCGGAGAGTACGGCGACTCCTGCCGATCGAGACCGGCAAGCGACTGGTGCAGTGCGATCTTCCGGAGGTACGCGAACGCGCCGTAAAGGACGCCCCGGTCATTGCTTCCCGTGACGATCGTATAGGACACGAAGTCGTGCTGGACCGTTCGCAACAGAAATCCGTCTTCAGGAATGTCGGAATCCGGTGCGAATTCGGGCGCCATGGCCCGGATGTCGGCGACGGTTCCCAGAAGAATGGCGGATTCTTCGGGCACGGCGGATTCGAGCCGCAACGTGCGTCCCAGCATTCCACGAATCCCGCGGGCCAGTTCGCCGCGGGCGCTGACGACGGGCAAATCGCTGCCGAGCGTGACCAGGACGGCGGGCACCCTGGGGCGATAGGAAAGGGCGACCGATTCGTCGAGCGCCTCATATCTCAGCCAGGCGTCGTAGCCGGTTTCGGCGGAAGCCGCCACGGGAAGCAGCAGCGCCATCAGAAACCCGGGCAGAACACTTCGTGGAGCGGCCATCGTTCCTCCGGTTTGCGGGACCTTCGATTGGTGTCCGCGATCCGCTCACAGTGCTACAATTCTCCACCGAAATCCACAGGAGTTCACCATGCGAAGGAACTTGATGCATGTTGCCGGCGCGGCGGCGTTCCTGGCGGCCTCCGCATGTACTACAGACGAAATGAACACAACCGAACCGAACATCTTGTTGGAGGATTGGAGCGGACCCTACGGCGGAGTTCCCTCGTTCGATCGAATGGTCCTTGCCGACCTCGAGCCCGCTCTGGAGGCTGGAATGGAAGCGAGTCTTGCCGAAATCGACGCGATCGCCAGCCGTTCCGACCCGCCCACGTTCGAGAACACCATCGTTCGGATGGAACGAGCCGGGCGTCTGCTGGATCGCGTATATCCGTTTTTCGGTATCTGGAGTTCGAACCTCTCGACTCCCGAATTCCGGGTAATCGAGCGGGAGATGGCCCCGCGTCTGGCCGAGTTCAATTCGACGATCGTACAGAACGCGGCTTTGTTTGCCCGGATCGAGGCGGTGTACAAAGGAAACGAGATGTCGGCGCTCCAACCGGATCAGCAGAGGCTGGTGCGGCTCGTATATGACAGGTTCGCCCGCAACGGCGCCGCGCTCGAATCGGAGGCGAAAGAACGGTACGCGGCCATCGACCAACGCCTGGCCGAACTGTATACCCGGTTTTCCAACAACGTTCTTGCCGACGAGGAAGGATACGTCCACTATCTCACCGGCGAGCAACTCATCGGGTTGCCACAGTCCTTCATCGAGTCGGCGGCCGCGGCGGCAACCGAGCGGGGCCGCGAAGGCGAATACGCGATCGCCAATACGCGGTCTTCGATCGATCCGTTCCTGACCTTTTCAGACGAGAGGAATCTGCGCGAAGAGGTGTGGCGGACCTATTACGACCGGGGAGACAACGGCGACGAACACGACAACAACGCGATAATCGCCGAGATATTGCAACTCCGCCATGAGCGGGTTCAGCTCCTGCGCTATCCCGACTTCGCCACGTGGCGTCTGGAAGATCGCATGGCGAAAACACCCGGCCGCGCACGGGAATTGATGGAGGCTGTCTGGGACCCGTCGCTGGCTCGTGTCGCCGAAGAGGTGGCCGACATGCAGGCTCTTGCCGACGCCGACGCCGCCGGCATCGCGATTGCTCCATGGGACTATCGCTATTACGCCGAGAAAGTACGGGAGTCCCGGTACGGGTTCGACTCCGACCAGGTGCGCCAGTACCTGCAACTGGACAAGCTTCGGGAGGCGATGTTTTTTGTCGCCGGCGAATTGTTCAATTTTCAATTTTCACCGGTTCCAGACGGGTCGGTTCCCGTGTTTCACGAAGACGTTCGGGTTTGGGAGGTCACCGGCAGGGATTCAGGAAATCACATCGGCCTCTGGTATCTCGACCCGTACGCCCGTCCGGGGAAGGAATCGGGCGCCTGGGCCACCACCTACCGGCGCCACGAGACCTTCGATGGCAAGAAAACCGTACTGGCGGCAAACAATTCCAACTTCATCGAGGCGGCGCCGGGCGAGCCCATCCTGATTTCATGGGATGACGCCCGGACATTGTTCCATGAGTTCGGTCACGCCCTGCACTACTTCTCATCGCACGTGGCGTATCCGACTCTTAACGGGGCTTTGCGCGATTACATCGAGTTCCAGTCTCAGCTCCTGGAGCGCTGGTTGCTGACCGACGCGGTGATTGAGGGCTTTTTGCTCCACCATGAAACGGGAGAGCCGATCCCGGCGGAACTGGTTGCCCGGATCAGGAACGCCGCGACTTTCAATCAGGGCTTTGCCACGACCGAATACCTCGCGTCGGCGCTCGTCGACATGCGGTATCACATGATCGATCCCTCCGGTATCGATCCCGATGCGTTCGAACGCGAAGTTCTGGCCGAACTGAACATGCCCGGCGAGATCGTTATGCGGCATCGGAGCCCTCATTTCGGCCACGTTTTCTCGGGCGAGGGTTACGCGGCGGGGTACTACGGCTATCTGTGGGCCGATGTCCTGACCGCCGATGCCGCCGAGGCGTTTGCCGATGCGCCGGGTGGTTTCTATGACAAGGAGTTGGCTCGCAAGCTGTTCGACAACTTGTTTGCGCCCCAGAATTCCCTCGATCCGGCGGAAGCCTATCGCGCGTTCAGGGGCCGTGACGCGCGGGTTGACGCCCTGATGCGCGACCGGGGTTTTCCGGTCGATTAGGCAGGACAAGATTTCGAACCCGCGCATCTGCCACTTTCCTTCCCGGTTTCGCGCAGTACTATATAGAGGCGGACTGTGAGGCGTGCCTCTTTCAGTACGCGACACGCCCGGCAGCAGTTTTGGCCCGCCTTTCTCACGGGTTTTCGTCGCGCCGGATCAAGCGCGGCAACGCGCCGTAGAACGCAGCACTGGCGGATGGATCCGGCGCTGTAGCAGACAACTCGTGAGAAAGGCGGGTTAGATGGGGGATAACCATGACGTTAATCTTGAGTTCTTTGCTGGCTCTCGGTCTTATCGGACCTCAACCTGTTCAGCGGCCAATTAATGAACCGGCGGCGGAAGGCGTCCTGGATATCCGCCTGCGGGTGGACGGCGAAGTGTTCGTGTACCTCAAGGATTCCGAGATCAGTCAACAGATCGTCAGCGGCGGACCGCTGAGTGTGGAACGCCTGACCTTCTCGCAACCCATCCCCCGCGCTCCCTTGGGGCGGTTCGAACTCGACAAGCGCGAAGGCAGAGGCGATGTCGAATTGTTTGAGGTTCCGAGCCGCGACAACGACTACACGGCAACGATCCGGATCGATGACGACGCGGGCGGGGCGGATCTATATCACCTGAGGCTGAACTGGAGCTTGAATCGGGAGGATCGGAACCGAAACCGCGGGTTCGGAGATTCTTCAGGGATCGGTTTTTTCGATTTCGGTCTCGGGCGCGGAGTTTTCTCATTTCGCGGACGAGTGGATCACGTGACCGCGATTACGATTCGCGGAAACCGCGTCGGGTTCGAGGACTTCGGCGGCTGGCGGCTTCGGGATGAGCGATACGACATGACCGGCCCGCTTCCATCGGCGTCCGTCGACATCGATCTCCGAAATGTCCGGGGTCGCGGCCGCGTGGAACTGGTCGAAAGACCCTGGGAAGGGAACGGCTATACGGCGGTAGTGCGAATCGAGGATGACTCCGGAGGCGCCTCCGGCTACAGCTTCGATCTGGAGTGGCGCCGGCGCTGACCGCGTCTTTCGCGGTTCGGTCAGAGGGGGCTGTCAGGGAGTGATCCGGCTGTCCCGATGCGCCAGTGTGCCCTCGCCGATCATTAACTCCGACGCGTAGTTGTTGTCCTGACACACGTATTCGAACATCTCTTCACCGTCCGACCAACCCTTCGAATAGCCTGTGGTCCACGGCCTGGTATACGCACCGGGATCGTCGATCGTCACCTCGTATTCCAACGTGTCGAAATCGACCCGCGTCACACGCTCGATCATATGGAGCCGGTCGGTATGCGGCATAGCGTTTCTGTCCATCCAGGCCCGCTCGTTGAAACCGACCGTGTCAATGACCAGAGTGTCTTGCTCCCAATGACCGATGGAGTGTCCAAGGTAGGTGGGTGTGAGATCCGTCGGATGAGGCCGCCCATCCATATAGATCGTCCGGTACGTATGGGGGCCGCCGATCACAAAAATGTAGATGCGCTGCAGATCCGGGCGATCCAGAATCTCTATTCCATAGGCCGTACCGAAGAATCGGGGCCCTGGAGAGGGTTTGCATCGGGTATACGGTTCGTCCTTCAACGAATTGATGTGCCGGTACTCGATGAGGGCTCGGGCCCACGGCTGCAAGGGTACGTCGTCGATGTGAATCGGCGCGGACTGCACTCCCCGGTTCGCATCGTAACTGTTCGGGTTGATTACCAAACGGCCGCTGCCTTCCCAAAGACCCTTGGTGCCGGGCAGTGCCCCCAGGTTGACCCTGCCGTCGCTCCAACGCGGTGTTGCCGCACCCGCTTCCGAGGGCGGCGACTGTCGGCCCGACGGCGCGGCGGGCAGGAGCAGGCAAACGCCCACGATCGAGACGAAAACAGTGATCAATCGATTCCGCACAGCTATGTTCCTTGTGAGATCCGGCCTCTTCATCCGGATCAAATGACTCCCAACACCCAAAGGACGTACACGGCGGCCATCGCCGTGATCCCGTTCACCAGCGTGACGCCGCCGAAGGAAACCAAGGCCCCTTTCAGAGGGATTCGCGACAGTGAAGTGCATACCCAGAAGTAGCTTGAGTTGACGTATTTGACAATGATGGATCCGGAGGCCCCGGCCAGCATGGTGGCTTCCGGGCTCAAGCCGAGAGTCGGCATCATCGGAGCAACGATTGCCGCCGCGGTAATGACCCCAACCGTGGTGGATCCGGTGATCATGTTCCCGATCACGCCCACCACGAACGGAAGAAAAATGGACGGCAGTCCCGTCCCGACCATGAATTCGGCAACCGTATCCACCGCGGGCGTCGCACGCAGGATCTGACTCAACGAGCCCCCCAACCCGGTCACCACGATGATCATGGCCGATGTTCGCAGCGCTTCTTCGACCCAGGTTGAAGTGCGTTCGCCGCCGTGCTCCGGTTTCGTGCTCCGGTAGGCCAGAAAAATTCCCACCGTCAGGGCCACCACCGGCCAGCCGAGATAAAGCATGATCCTGTTGACGATGTGCGCTTCAGGCAGCCAGAATCCTGCGAGGCTCTGACCGGCGATCAAACCCAGGGGCACGAGGATCGGCGCATACGCCCATGCCGTGGAGGGCAATTCCGATTCGCGGCCCTGTTCCACGAACGACTGGCCGACGAATTCCTTCGATGGCGGCGATTCCACATGCGGACCGACAAGCAGGGCATAGATCCATCCGGCGATTGCCCCGATCAGCGTGATCAGGATGCCCAGGACGATCACCTTCCCAAGATCCGCTCCAACCAGGGCGACGGCGGCGAGCGGTCCCGGCGTTGGTGGGACCAGCGCATGCGTGAGTTGCAAGGCGCCGACCAGGCCCGTCGCCATGACGCTCATGTTGGTGCCCGTGGTCAGTGCCGCCGAGTGGACCAGGGGATTCAGAATCACGTAACCCACATCCGAAAAAATCGCGATGCCGATCACGAAGCCACTCAATGTCAGGGCGAGCGGCATCCGCTTTCGGCCGACCCACCCGATCATCGACGAGGTCACGCGCTCGACGCCACCGGTGTGTTTGAGCGCTTCGGCCAGGAGCGAGCCCAGAACAATGACAACGGCGATGCTTTCGATTGTGCCGCCGAATCCCTGCTCGAATGCCTCGATGAATATGGTCCGGTCGATTCCCGGAATCGCCGCGAAAAGCAGAATCGGGGCGAGCAGCGCGAGAAAAACGTGCCACTTGAACCTGGCAATCAGCAGGAACAGCAACGCGATGACAGCGATCAGTCCGGCCAATGCGATTATCGTGCTCTCGGTAATCATTGGTTTGCGATCATCGGCCGATCGTTGCGACCGGTCAACCCTAATCGAGTCTAATTGCGTCGTCCAATCGCCCCGCGCAACGTGGAGAGTCTGATGGAGGCGGCGAATGAAGTGCAGATGAATGTGTGGCGGCAGCAACCGGAGGGGTTTTTCGACGAGGCGGTGTTGGACGCGGATGGGACCCTGGCCTCGGCCAGTGCGGAATGCAAAGACGGGATGGATATGGCCTACGACGGGACATGGAGCTATCACCCGCTGTTGATTTCACTGGCGAACACCGCCGAGCCGCTATATCTGGTGAACCGGAGCGGCAACCGGCCCTCGCATGAGGGCGCCGCCGAACGGTTCGATCAGGCGATCGGGTTGTGCCAGCGCGCCGGGTTCAGGCAGATCCTGCTGCGCGGGGACACCGACTTCAGCCCGACCCGGCATCTGGATGGATGGGCCGGCCACTCGTTGAGCCTTGAGAAACACAACCGTGACCGCGCCGAGCGAGTGATCCGGTGGTACGACGAACATCTCAAGTAGTCTTCAACAAGGGATAAAGGGACCGGGCGTCGCCGAACAGATCGAGGCAGTCGCAAAGGACAGCGCTGTATGCAGCGCTACACTGGGCATCCGAGTGATCGGTGGTCTGCACTGTATGCTGGTTTCCGCTTTGCACGGCCTTTTAGGCAGTCTGCGCAAATTGCGTCGGATCCCTGCATTGCGTCTCGAAAACGCCAAATTGTCGATCTGAAGCCACAATTCTCTCTCACCCGCCGCCCAGCCGTCGCAGGCAAAAACGGTTGACAACATTATAGAAATCATCTAACGTTCACAGCCGAAAACTTTTTTTTGGACAGATCTGCAACCGTCGACAGCACGCGCGTTGTGTGTTCGTGTGTACTGGTGATATCGGGACTCCTTGTTGTCACCAGGCACCGCAAATCGTCGTGCAGGGTAGCGGCTAGCTGGAGTGGCGGCTCAGGACGGTTTCGAACGGGTGGGAAAGAGTAGAATCTCGGGGACAAACTTCTCGGCAGCAAAGTGGAAACGCCTGTTGCCTGTTGCGGGGTCGGTCGGTTCTATGGATTTGTGGCGGACGGAAAGCTGGTTTGCCGTACACACCAAGGCGTCTCAGGAGGAGTTGGCCGCGCTGAACATCGCGCGGCTCGGGATTGATGTCTTTATCCCGAAGAGACTCGGTCATAAGTTGGTTTGGGGTGTTTCCTACCCCGTGCTCAAGCCGTTGTTTCCCCGGTATGTGTTCGCCAAGTTTCGCCCAGACGCTCACCTGCATTCCATTCGGTACGCGCGGGGCGTTCGTTACGTGGTCGGTTTCGGGGATCTGCCGCTGCCCGTCGAAGAGCGAATCATTTTCGAGATTCAAGCCAGGATCAACTCCGAGGGATACGTGAGGTTGGATTCCGCGGCATTCCGCAAGGGCGATTGCGTGACCGTCGAGGAAGGTCCCTTTCGTGGACTTACGGGGATGTTCGAGCGGAAACTCAACAATCAGGATCGGGTGGTGTTGTTGCTCGAGACAATCGAGTTTCAAGCGAGGGTCCTGGTCGAGAAACATTGTCTCAAGCTGGCACGAGAAGCCGTTTGATCGTGCCACAATGAAAAACCTACGCTGCTCGCGCATGGGCAGAAATGGCGGTAGCGTGCCATCGACCTTCAATACCGGCCCCATTGGGGGTCGAACCGTTTCCCGAGCCCGTTGGCGACTGACGTTCTCCCCATTTGTAGATCAGTCATTGCCGGAAATCAGCCACGTTCGGTTACGGACGCAGTTCATGAGTCCGTACTCCGAAGGTTTGGTAAAGCGCACTTTTCATGATTTTTGGCGTTCCGGCACGCAAAGAGTCGAAGGGGTCATGAGAGACGGCCTGTTTTTTTGCGGACGGTGCGAGCTCCCGTAGGAGAGTGAAGTGATCGTGAACTTGCGAGACATCTTCGGCACGTCGAAGCCGATCATCGGGATGATCAACCTTTTGCCTTTGCCGACCTATCCGAACTATCCCGGCATGGATCGAGTACTGGAGATGGCTCTGACCGACGCCCGAGCGTTGATCGAAGGGGGAATCGACGGGCTCCTGGTGGAGAACACCTTTAGTTTTCCGATCGATTCGGTGATCGAACCACATCTCGGCGCCGCGATGGCGATATGTACCCACGAAGTGGTGAATGCGTCGAGTGTTCCGGTGGGTGTGGTGGTGAACATGGAACCGGGAGACAGAACCTCGCTGGGCGTGGCGGTAGCCGCCGGGGCGCGCTTCATTCGTTCAGTCAGCTTCAATGAAGCCGTGCTGACCTCATTCGGCGTCTTTCAAGGCCTGCCAGGCGAGATGACCCGCTATCGCGCCCGTCTGGGAGCCTCCGATATTGCCGTGCTGGCCGATATTCAAGTGAAGTACACCACCATGATGGCCGAGCGCTCGATCGAGCTTTCCGCTCAAGGGGCTGCCATGTCGGGCGTCGATGCGATTGTGGTGACCGGTCAGGTCACGGGCAACGCACCACCGGTGGAGACTGCCGCACGTGCCAAAAACGCGGTCGGCAAAACACCGGTCATCATTGGCAGCGGCTTGGACGTAGCCAACGCTTCCGAGTTGCTCTCCGTGGCCGACGGAGCCATTGTCGGCTCGTATTTCAAGAAAGACGGGGTCTATGCCAACGCCGTGGACCTCGAGAAGGTGCGACAAGTGGTAGAAACGGCACGCCGCCTCGAAGAACCAGCGAGATCTTAAGGAATGCCTAAGACTTTGCCCGCCAGTCCGGATTCCAGTCGCCCTTATATCGTGATCATGTCCGCCGTCACGCTCGATGGCAAGTTGACCGTCGGCCGCGGTGTTACGAGTGGCTCGCTCGGCGCGTTCGTCACCAAGGAGGTCGTCGAGTTCTTGCACGACATGCGAGCTTCCGTCGATGCGGTTATGGTCGGCGGTAACACGATCGTGATCGACAATCCGAGCCTGACGGTTCGGGCCGTCGATGGACGTAGCCCCACGCGCGTCATCGTGGATCCTGAGGGTGCGGTCCCACTCGAATCGAAGGTGTTTCATGACAAGCAGGCGCCGACCATCGTCGCGGTCGCGAGCGAAACCCCCGACGAAAGGATAGAGGCACTCCGAGACTTGGGCGTGAAGGTGGTTGGTGCGGGTGACGGCAAGTTCGTGAATATCGAGGTTCTCGCCAGAGCGCTGGCGCAGGAGGGAATCCAATCTTTGCTGGTCGAAGGGGGCGCAACTCTAAACTGGCTCACAATTTCGTCCGGCCTAGTGGACGAGCTGCAGATCGTCAAGCTCCCGATTTTGATAGGGGATCGGGGCGCGCCGGGCTTTGCCGAAATTCCAGGAGGTGTCGAGGCGACTCCGGCAAAGCTGGAGTGCACGCGCATGGAGCGGGTGGGGAACTGCATGGTCCTGTATTGCCGACGGGCAGAATAGAAAGGGTTTCGAGAAAGGAGAGGACGGACGATGGCCTTCACCCGAATGGATCAGCTCACGGCCGAAATGGACGCTATCCAGATCATCGGCGATGCGCTCGCGAAACGTCAGGCCGCGATGCCCGGGGTGATCAGGGGGATGCTGCGACAACTGGCCTCGCATGTCGACGGGTTTCCAGTCGATCAGCTTGAGCACTCCGTCCAGACCGCCACGCGCGCGGAGCGAGTCGGCGCGTCGGAAGAAATGATCGTCGCGTCCCTTTGCCACGACATCGGCAAAGCCATCTCCGACGTCAACCACGCGGCGATCAGCGCGGAGATCCTGCGGCCCTACGTTTCCTCGGAAACGTACGAAATCATCCGCGCGCACCAGGATTTTCAAGGGAAATACATTTACACGTTCATGGGAAAGGATCCGGACGAGCGCAAGCGATATGCAGACCGACCGTGGTATCGACTGGCGTGCCAGTTCGCGGACGCTTGGGATCAAACCGCTTTCGACCCGAATTACGACAGCTATTCGCTGGAGCATTTCGAACCCATGATCGATCGGATTTTTGCATCACCGAGAAAGGGTGCCTAGTTGTGGAGCGATTGAGATCGATCTGGCCTCATTTGGCTGATTTTGGGGACCCAGGCGGGCTGGACGTCTCTGTAGGTAATTTCGCCGCAGGTACGTCTGTAACAAGGAAACTCTGTCCCCTGTCTATCCACTATGGCAGCGGCAGGGTAGGGAGACAAGACATGAATAGACGCAGTTTGTTTCTTCGATACGGTAGTGTTGTGCTGCTCGTCGCGACAGCGATGGTTTTCACTGCCATCGACAGCCAGGCTCAAACGACCGGCGAGGTTTACGGGACCATTACCGACACCTCCGGGGCATTAATTCCTGGAGCGGACGTGCAGGCGCAGAATAGCGAAACCAACCTCACGCGAGCCGCAATCACGGATGGCCAGGGAGGCTACCGCTTCACGCTGCTGCCTGTGGGGACATACAGCCTGTCGGTCACGCTGCCAGGTTTCGCGCCTGCCCGGCAGGATGGGGTCGAGGTGCACGCGACGGAGGCCACGCCCGCCAACCTGGTTCTGGAAGTGGGGCAGGTGACGGCGGAGGTCATCGTCAACGCGACCCTGACGCCGCAGGTGGATATCACCACGGCCAGTGTGGGAAAGGTCGTGGAGGAGCGGCGTATCGTTGAACTCCCTCTGAACGGACGGAACTTCCTGCAGCTTGGAACGTTGCAGTCCGGCGTGGTCGCGGCTCCGATGGGCATTCAGGCGACCGGGAGCGGAACCGACAACAGCCCGGGCGGAACAACCAATCAGTTCTCGGTCAACGGGATGAAGATCACGTCGAACAATCACCTGCTGGACGGGACCAATAACGTGGAAGGAATGACGGGCGCGGCCATGGTCGTGCCGTCTCCGGACACGATCCAGGAATTCAGGATCCTGACCAACAACTACACGGCCGAGTACGGTCGCTCCGGCGGCTCGGTCGTCACCGTGGTCACCAAGAGCGGCACGAACGCCGTCAATGGGACGGTCTACGAATTTCTCAGGAACGACGCCCTGGATGCGCGGAACTTCTTCGTACCTGAAGTGCCGGTCCTGAAGCAGAACCAGTTCGGCGCCACCCTTGGCGGTCCGATCGTCAGGGACCGGACCTTCTTCTTTGCCGGCTACGAAGGATTTCGCCAGCGCAAGGGACGCCCGACCAATACCTTGGTCCCATCGCTGAAGTTGCGCGAGGGTGATTTCTCGGACTTGCCCGAAGCCAGCCGCCCGTCCATGCCGTTCGACCCTGGAAACCCGTGGCCGGACGACATAATTCCTCTGGAACTTCACGATCCGGTCGCCAGGCAAGTCCTCGACTTGTGGCCGTTGCCCAACCAGGGACCCGACAACTGGGTGGCGACGCCCGTGGGATCGCACGATCGCAACCAGTTCATGGTCAGGATCGATCATTCGTCCATGGGTGGCGCGAACACGCTGACCGGACGATACTTCGTGGATCAAGGAAACCTGATACGGCCCAACGGGCTCTTCGGGCAGAGTCAGGGATTCATCGATGCCCCGGGATTCGGTTTTACCGATGCGAACCGGTTCCAGAACCTCACGCTGGCCGATACGCACATCTTCGGGACCTCGGTGATCAACGAGTTCCGCTTCGCATACGTCCGGGCGCGAGTCAACAGTGGGAAAGAGGTCAGCGACATCAACAATCGGGATTTCGGCTTTACCTACCCCACGGCGGGCGAGGGAGGCGAGTTTTTTCCGGCGCACGGGATTGCCCCCTACTCCGGTCTCGGCTATCCCGTCCGCGGCAACGATCGAATCAGCCGAACCTTGCAGTTTGCCAACAACGTATCGGTCAACACGGGGCGTCACTCCTTGAAGATCGGAGTGGACGTTCGCCGTTACAATGTCTTCAGTGACTTCCCATCGACGAATCACGGGAACTTCAATTTCAATTTCGCCTTTGTCACCGGCAGCCCGTACGCCGATTTTCTGCTCGGTCAACCCAGCTTTTTTTTGCAGACGGCCGGCGCATCGGTGAAGGAATTGTTCAAGACCGATATGTACCTGTACGTTCACGATACTTTTCGCATCAACCCGAGATTTACCCTCAACTGGGGGTTGAGGTACGAGTTGGCGCCCGGGTTCATCGAGAAGGAGGACCGGCATTTCGCGCTCTTGCCGGGCGTCAAGTCTACGGTGAGCCCGACCTTGCCGGAGGGGTTGGTGCGCCCCGGCGATCCGGGCGTCGGCCGGCGGGTTTTCCCCACCGACACGAACAACTTCGGACCGCGGCTGGGTTTGTCCTGGGATCTCACCGGTGACGGCAGAACGAGTCTGCGCGCCGGCGGCGGCATCTTCTTCGACGACACGGCGTTGATCTCGACCACGACGCTGCAGCAGCCGCCGGAGCTGCAGGCCTTCTATTTTGTTTTGACGGCGTTCGACCCCAGCACGACCTATGCCGCTCCCTTTGGCGGCAACAGCCCGGTGGCTGGCGACCTGACACCGCCGCTCCCGATCATCGCCGGGTTGCCCGTCACCACGCTGGATCCTGATCTCGAGCTGGGTAATGTCGGCCACTGGAATCTCACCTTGCAGCGCCAGTTGACCGAAGCGATGGCCCTCGAGGTGGCCTACGTGGGCAACTCCGGATGGAACCTCAACAGCATGACCAACCCCAATCAGGCCGTATTCGGGCCCAACGTCACGCGCGCCACGGCCGGTGATCGTCGCCCGATGCCGGCGCTCAGTGACGCCTTCATAATCACCGATGCGTTCCATTCGAGCTACCATAGCCTGCAAACGACCCTGACCCAGCGGTTCAGCCAAGGACTCAGCTTCCAGGCGGCCTATACCTGGTCGAAAGCGATCGACAACGCATCCACGTTCGGGACCTTCTTCAACATTCCAGGTCAACCGCTCGATCCCGGCCATGCCGCCGACTTGTCCAATGACAAGGGATTGTCCGCTTATCACTTGGCGCATCGCTTCGTCCTCAGTTACATCTACGAGTTGCCGTTCCTCAGGGATCGATCCGACGCGCTCGGTCACATCCTGGGCGGTTGGCGAATAAACGGGATCACGGCGCTGCAGTCGGGCTCGCCGTTCACCGTGCTCGATGGCTCGGATCAATCGTTCGACGGCACTTCCGGGGACCGCCCCAATCTGATCCGAGATCCCAACGACGGGCCGAAGACGCCGGAGGAATGGTTCGACACCGGAGCTTTCGTGCGGGCCGAGGGCCCGGTCATGAACGGGACCGCCGGGCGAAACGTCGTCTTGACTGACGGTATCGTCAACTTCGACTTCGGGCTCACCAAGGTGTTCAATGTTTCCGAAGGCACCGACCTCGAGTTCCGCTGGGAGGCGTTCAACTTGTTCAATCACCCGAACTTCGGTGTGCCGAAGAACGACTTGCAAGACGGGGCGGCGTTCGGCCGTGTGTTGAGCACCTCGACCTCGGAGCGAATCATGCAATTCGGTCTCAAGTTCATCTTTTAGCGAATGGCGTAGCGATGGCCCTGCCCGCTGCTACGGCAGCGGGCAGGGCGCGCGATTCGTAAAGGCTTCAACGCTGGCTTCGGGCCGGGTGGCGCATCCCCGGCTCGCGACTCATCACCTCACAGTACCCAGTCAACCCGTACTGTGAGAGAATTTCGGCACTGGCAACGTCCGCTCCGAGTTCGCGCGCTCGTTAGAGGGGCGGGCAAATCGCCAGATTGATCCCGGAGGTTTCTGCATGCCCAATAAACTGATCCAGAGGAATTGGCTGATTCAATCGTTTCTGCCGGCCCTGCTCCTTTACTCTCTGTGCGGGCTGGCCGAAGCACAGGATGAGGTGACCGCGATCAGGGCCACGCGCGTCATTGACGGAGTGCGGTCCGAGCCGATCGACAACGGTGTGGTCGTGGTGCGCGGCAATGAGATCGTCGCGGTCGGTTCCGCCGATGAAGTCGAGGTTCCAACCGGCGCCACCGTCGTGGACTTGCCGGGCCACACGCTGCTGCCCGGCCTGATCGACAGCCACGACCATCCGACGCTGCGTGCGGACTCGCTGGAGCTGCAGCCGATGATCGATCAGCGAATGGCGCCGGGCGGAGAGCAGATGGTGCGAGCCATCCGGAACATGCGCATAAGTCTGCTGGGGGGAACGACCACGGTGCGGGTCACGGGCGAGAGCAGCGGTATCGATTTTCAGTTGGCAACGGCAATCGACGAGGGTGTGATTCCGGGGCCTCGAATCATTGCCGCGGGCATGCCCATCGTGCCCACCAGCGCCGGTGCCGGACCGCTATGGCCCACCGATGGCGTCGAGAGCATACGCAAGCGCATTAGAGAAAACGTGTTCGGAGGCGCGCGATTTACCAAGATGTACCTGAGTGACACGTCGCCCACTACGACCATCCTGTCGAGGGAAGAGGTCTGCGCGGCCGTGGACGAATCGCACCGGCTGGGCATTCCGATCACGTCGCACGTGGTGGGCAACTGGGGCGTCTCGATTCGTGTGGCGCTGGACTGCGGGGTCGACAGTTTCGAGCACGTGCGACCCATCACCGATGAATTCATCGACCTGTTCGTCGAGCACGAGTCGCACCTCAACATCACCCCGTTGATCTTCATTGCCGGCGGGATCCGGTGGAGCCCGGAGATCTGGTGGCGGCTCGACAACGAGATGACGAGCATTGAACAGTGGATCGACTTCAACCGCGCGACCATCCAGGAGGGGAGACGAAACAATCCCCGGGGTGAAACCGAGGACCGCCCGCAGGACGTGTTCGATATTGCCGACGCCCAGAGTGTGGACTATACGCCGGGCATCAAGCCTTATCAGGCGCAGCTGCTCAAGGCGCACCGGCGCGGGGTTCCGATTAGCCACGGCACCGATTCGCTGCACGGGACACTGCTGTTGAACATCGAGTTTCTGGTCGAGGGAGGATTCACGCCCATGGAAGCGATCCAGGCCACCACGCGGGTCGCCGCCAACGGGCTGGGACTCGGAATGGGGGATCGAATCGGAACTTTGGAGCCAGGCAAGCTGGCCGACATCATCAGCGTCGAAGGCAATCCGCTGGTTCAGATTCGAGATCTGGCCAAGGTTCGGTTCATCATGATCGAGGGTCGCCGTTTGGACCCGTTGAGTTTTCACTAGCCGGAAGCAGGAGGAACATGTCAACAACCACGAGGATCATTCGTAGGCTATTGCTTCTGCCGCTGGGTTTGCTGGCGTGGCAGGGATGCGAGGCCCGGCAAGCCGCCCGCACGCTGTACGTCGTGGAGCAGGAAGACATCGATCCGGCGCTCACCGCACAGTACGAGGAGGGGGTTCAACTGGCGGTCGCCGCGATGCAGGAAGCGAACCTCGGTTCGGACATGAACTGGGTCGCGACCCAGTATCAGAGTTCCTATTTCTACGTGTTTCAAGTCGGATCGCTGGGGGAGATCGATCTCGATTCTCCCCAGGCGCAGGCGCGAAACGCGCAGTTGGCCACCGCGATGGACGAGGCTACGTTCGCGCAGTTCGCGACCTTGACCACGCCGGCCATTCGCGGGAATCACCTTTCGGTGATGGAACCCGTGCCCGAGTACAGCTACGAGCCCGCGGACTCCGTGGTTGAGAATCCCCAATTCAATCACGTGGTGACGTTACGCGTGCAGGCGGCGCGCGTCGAACAGTTCGAGCAGGCGACCGCCGAGATCATCGCGGCAATCAGGGAATCGGCCTACCCGATCGGGTTCAACACCTATCGTACCGTGATCGGCGACGGACGGGTCTTCTTCGATCGCGGGCGGACCTATTATTTCATCGTGCCATTCGACAGCCGGTCCCAGTTCTACGAGGAACACCCCTTCGGCGCGGCGTTGGAAGAAGCGGTCGGGGCGGAGCGCGCGGCTCAACTGCTCGGCGGTCAGTTGAGCAGCGTCGTCACCATGGAAACTCATGACTACCGGTTGCGGCCGGACATGAGTTACCAGGCGGCGAGATAGTTTTCGGTCGCGGACCATACCGCTGGGAGGGGCTGACCTGACGGATCGGACTCGATCTCGATGATGCTTGCATCTCGATGGACCGGTGGGGAGGTCTTCCATGGTTGGTGGATCGTGCTGGTGTCGGGCATCGGCCTGTTCATGGGCTACGGTGCGATCTACAACTACACTTTCGGCGTTCTGACCGGTCCGATCGAACGTGAGTTCGAGTGGAGCCGTTTCGCCGTCACGCTAGGGTACTCGCTGTCGCTCATCGCCTACTCGGTCGTGGCGCCGTTCGTCGGCAAGCTGGTCGACGTCCTGGGTGCCCGCCGGGTAATCGTCCCCTCACTGGTTCTGTTTGCCGCGGGCTTGATGGGGTTCTCCCGTCTGTCGGCCAACCTATGGCATTTCTACGCTCTCAATATCGCTCTGGGTGTGCTCGGCTGCGGTTCGGCGATCGTTCCCTACTCGAAGGTCATCTCCCACTGGTTCGACCGCAGGCGCGGTCTGGCGCTGGGGCTGGCCTCGATCGGAGTCGGGATGAGCTCGTTCGCGATGCCTTCGATCGCATTCCTGTTCATCTCCGATGCCGGATGGCGCGCGGCCTATTTTTGGATCGGCCTCATGGTCCTGGTGGTCACCGTGCCCGTCGGTCTTTTCCTCAAGGAGAACCCGGCGATGTTGGGGCTCTGGCCCGACGGGGAAGTCCGTAGCCGGCCTGCCGACGGCAAGGCGCCCGCCGAGGAGGCAGGGATGACGGGCCGGGAGGCCCTGCGGAGCCGAACATTCTGGTTGCTTTTTGCCGCGGTCCTCTTCGTGGCCACGAGCGTGATCGGATGCCTGATCCAACTCGTGCCAATCCTGACCGAGCGTGGAATATCGCCGCAGGCGGCGGCGTTCGCCGCCTCGTTGCTGGGTGGCGCCGTGATTCCGGGTCGAATAATCAGCGGGTTTCTCATGGATCGATTCTTCGCTCCGACCGTGGCGATGTTTTTCTTCGGCGGCGCCGGCCTCGGCATCTTCGTCCTGTGGACCGGCGCGGCAGGGGCGTGGGTTTTCGTGGCCGCCTTCCTGGTCGGGTTGGGCGTGGGCGCGGAGGGAGAAACGATCGCGTACCTGGTCAGCCGATACTTCGGTTTGCGCGCCTTTAGCGAAATCTACGGTTACGCTCTGATCAGCTTTGCCATGGGCGGTGTCATCGGCCCGCCGCTGATGGGAATAGCATTCGACATGACCGGTTCCTATAGTCGGGTCCTGGGCGCTTTACTGATTTCCCTCATCGTGGGGTTGACGTTGATGCGAAAGCTCGAACCCTACCCGAAATGGGACACGACCAACGTCCCGCTGTCGTGACCTCAATCACAAGGGAGTGAACATGAACCACAATCTGACATACCTGCTGGCCGCATGTCTCGTCGTCGCAATGGGCTGTTCCGGCGCGCAAGAGCCGGAGGGCACCCCTCCCGCACCGCCCACCCTGGCCATCAGCGGCGCGACGCTGATCGACGTGACCGGGGGCGCCTCGATCCAGGATGCGGTCATTCTTGTCGAGGGATCTCGAATCCAGCAAGTCGGCCCGAGCAGCGAGGTGCCGGTGCCGTCCGGCGTTGAGGTGATCGAGGCGACCGGCAAGTTCGTCATCCCGGGTCTGGCCGACATGCACAATCATCTGGCGGAAGGGAGGTTCGGTTTCGGCCAACGGGAGCAGGATTATCAACGGAACCTCGCGAGTCTCCTGGCCTGGGGGATTACCTCGGTCTACTCGACGGGAATCCCCGACTTGGAAATCTACGGAGACCTGAAGCGCATTTCTTCGGATCCGGCCTCGCCGTATCCCCATTTCTATGGTGTGGGTATGACGTTCGGGGCCGAGGGCGGTCATGGCTCCATCGGCGGCTTTGCGCCGGCCACGCCCGAGGAGGCTCGGGAAGGCGTACGCGAGAATGCAGCCGCCGGCGCCGACGGCATCAAGTTCGTCTACAGCCCGGTGACCTATGCGCTCCAGGCGGGCCTTCCCCAACTCGAGCCCGAGGTGATGGAGGCGATCATCGACGAGGCGCACCAGAACGGTCTCGAGGCGATGGTTCATGCCCCGATCCTCGACTACGCCAAGGAAGCCTTGCGGGCGGGCGCCGACGGACTCGTGCACGGTATCATCGACCAGGAAATCGACCAGGAGTTCATCGAGTTGATGCAAGAGAACCAAGCCTTCTACATGACGACGCACGCGATTTTCGAAGCCGCGGGGGACATCGGCGGCTGGGCGCAACGCTTGCAGGAATTCGACCGTAGCGGGCGGACATCGCAGGTTGAGATAGAAAACGGCTTGAGTCCCGAGCTGGCGTCGGAGTGGGAGGCACTCTGGGACAACTTCGCCTACATGAGAGAGCGCATGCCCGTGTTACGCGCCAACACCAGGACGGCGTACGAAGCAGGGTTTTTGGTCGTCGCGGGATCCGACACGGGAGACTCGGGGGCCGGCGTGATCAATGGACTGTCGCTACAGGTCGAGTTGCAGTTGCTGGCCGAGTCGGGCCTGACGCCGCACCAGGTGCTGCAGACGGCGACGATCAACGCCGCACGAATGGTCGGGCGGGAGGCGGACTTGGGTTCGGTCGAGGCTGGCAAGCTGGCGGATCTGGTGATTTTGAACGCGGATCCTCTGGCTGACATCCGAAACGTCAACGATATTCATCGTGTCGTCAAAGGGGGAATCGCCTACGATCCCGCGCAGATGGAGGACGCCGGAAATGGAGAAAGCGTAGATGAGGAATAACTGCTGTGGATGAACAGCCCCCGGTATTCCCGGTCAATTATCGCTTCCCGGCCCGTTTTGCTCAGCGGCCGAACTTCTGGATAAAAAATCCCGCTCCACGGTCAACTCGCCGACCTTTGTGTAGGCCGTAGCTCTTGGCGGCTACACCGTTCGCCGTCTTGGACACCTCCCGATTCGAACACTCGCACGGCCGGCTCGGCCGGCTGCTTCCGCCAGGCTTTGGTCTGGTTCGAACCGTTCTCGGTCGTCACCGTCGAATCGGGAAAGAGGGCCGACCTTGTCGTCATCGACTGCGATCGCTTGGCGGAAATCACGAATACCCGAAAAATCCATGCCGTCATTCAGGACGGGCAAATCATCGATCGCGAGTGCCTGCTGCGTGAGACATTGGAGTGATTCGAACGGCGACAGGCGGCGAGTAGACGGACAAGACGGGACCAAGTGATAATGGCAGCTTCGGAATCGAAGAAGAAATGGGCGAGCAAGTACCCTGGCCTCGGAACGGCCCCCGTCCCGACCGAGCCGGACGTTTCGCCGGACTACTTCGAAAAGGAACGCGAGCGGATCTTCAAGCGCTGCTGGTTGTGCGTGGGCCGCGTCCAGAGCGTTCATAAGCCAGGCGACTACCTTGTCAGAGACATCGATATGCTCCGTACCTCGATCATCGTCGTGCGCGGCAAGGACGGCAAAGTGCGCGGGTTCCACAACGTATGCAAGCATCGTGGCAACAAACTGACCAGGCTCTGCGCCGGAAAGACTAAGAGTTTCGTGTGTGGGTTTCATGGCTGGGCTTATGATCTGGAGGGAGATCTGGCCTACGTGCCGGATGAAGACCAGTTCTTCGATTTCGACAAATGCGACTACGGGTTGACCCCGGTGGCCACCGAGGTCTGGGAAGGTTTCATATTCATCAACGCCGATAGCGAGCCGACGGAGACGTTGAAGGAGTCCATGGGCGAGTTGTTCGGACAGTACGGAGACTTCCCTTTTGACGAAATGGCAGTACTCGGTTCTTACACTGCCACGGTTGGTGTGAACTGGAAGGTTTTCATGGACATCACGCAGGAGTCGTATCACGTCCCGTTCCTGCATCGGCGACTCGTGCCTGATTCGAACGTGGGCGGGAACAACCCCTATTGCCATTTTCCCTCGATTCGCATCCACCGGCGGCATCGTTCCTCGAGCATTTATTCGAATCCACACCACAAGCTGACACCCGTGGAAAAAATCGCCTTCGGAGGCGGCGGGACCGTGCTGGATGGGACCGGTGGAGACGAGCGCCTGCCGAAAGGTGTCAACCCCGACAAGGTGCCGAACTGGGCTTTTGACAGCAACGCGATCTTTCCCAACCTGATCCTGCACGTCGGCAACGGCTGGTTCATCACCCACTCTTATTGGCCGATTGCCGTGGATCGCACATACTGGGAGAACAAGCTGTACATGAATCCGCCGAGAAACCCAGGCGAGAAGATCATCCAGGAGTTCTCGAAAGTGATCACGCGCGATCTGGCGCGTGGAGACCTCAGCATGCTGGAGACGGTGCAGGCAGGACTGGTGTCCGGAGCGGTCACCCACATGCCGCTGTCGGATCAGGAAATCCAGTTGCGCCATCACTACCGCATCGTGGACGAGTTCGTGCAAGCCTACGAGAGTTGGAGGACTTGACTCTCACGTCCTTGTTTGGAATGTGAATATTGATCGTTTGTTTGTGATTCGCGTCGTGGGATTTGTGATTCTGCAGAACCGCGACGAACATCAGTAGGTACCGATGGACTCGGCTATCCAAGGAAAGAAGTGGACCCTGCAGTATCCGGAACTCGGCACGTCTCCGGTGCCGGTAGAGGCGACGATATCACCCGGATACTTCGAGCGCGAGCGCCGTAATGTCTTCAAGTGCTCGTGGTTGAACATCGCTACGTCCAGTGAGATCCCCGAACCCGGGGACTACATCGTTCGCGAGTTGGAAATTCTCGGAACGTCGGTTCTGCTGGTGCGTGGTAAGGATGGGCGCGTTCGCGGATTCCACAATGTGTGCAAGCATCGGGGCAACATACTGGCAAAGGCCTGTAGCGGCAAGGCGAACAGCTTCGTGTGTGGATTTCATGGCTGGGCCTTCGACACGACGGGAACACTGGTTCATGTGCCCGACGAAGATCAGTTTCACGACTTGAACAAGTCGGACTTTGGACTGACCCCGATTGAAGCGGCGGAATGGAACGGGTTTGTGTTTGCTTCCCTCAAGCCGAGGGAGACGCTGGGTGAAGCGCTGGGTGAATGGGGGGAACAGTTCGCGCATTATCCTTTTGGAGAAATGCGACCCGTTGGGCACTATACGACCAGCGTCCGGGTCAACTGGAAGGTGTTCATGGTGGCGTTCCTGGAATGCTACCACGTGCCCAGGCTGCACCGGCGCATCGTGCCGGACGCGGCTACCGGTGAGCAGAATCCGTTGTGTCATCTTCTGTCAGTGCGGCTTCAGGGACGTCACCGGTCTTGCTCGGTGTACGGGAATCCGAACCACGTGCCTTCCCCCGCCGAAGGACTGGCGTTCAAATACGGCCCCACCGTGATTCAGGGCGAGAAGGCGAAGTCCGCCAAGCCGAACGGAGTCAATCCCGAGAACAATGCCAATTGGGCGTTTGACATGAATGGGATCTTTCCAAACCTGATTCTGCATGTCGGCAATGGCTTTTTCTACAAGCTGGTTTTCTGGCCTCAGGCCGTGGATCGCACCCGATGGGATGCGGAGCTCTACATGAGCCCCGCGAGCAATGCCGGGGAAAGGATCAGCCAGGAGTTCTCGAAGATCCTGACCCGTGATCTCTATCGAGAAGACCTGAGCACGGTTGAGAGTATTCAGACCGGATTGGCGTCCGGGGGTCTGTCGCACTTTCCGTTATCCGATCAGGAATTGCTCGTGAGGCACACCTTCAGGGTTATCGACGACGCGGTGCGGTTTGGCTAGCTCGGTGGGGAACAGGAGGCGTTTCGATGTCCAAAGTCGCTTTGCCAGAGGGGTTCCAGGATCTCGAGCCGTTCGTTGAGAAGTGGGCCCTGTCGCGCGAAGTAGAGCGCAATCGGCAGCGGAGGTCGAGCACGATGCAGCAGCTGCAAGAGTTCTACGATGCCATCCTGCCGCGAATGGACGAGATCGTTGGTTATCTCAACCAGTTTTCCCTCGATGAGATGCCCAAGGACGCGCCGAGGCTGCTCAACATGGGGTTATCGTTGATGGAGATAGCTCCAGCCATCGAACTGCTGGGTGAGCCCGACGAGTCGGGAGTGTTCGACGCGGAACGCTTTCACATTGTCGAACCCGGAACCGGGCAGCCGTAGGTTAGTCCGCGCGGTTAAGCCGCGCCTTGCCGAAGGAGGATTCCGCATGGTGGCCAGCAAACCCAAACTCGACGACTTGCGCGAAGCAGCGGAGGCTCTTCGTTTGGACGTCAGCTCCGATGAGATGGCTGCATTCACGGTCCTGTCGGAGGGAGTCCTGGGCTTCTTCCAAAGGTTGGACCAGCTCGAAGAACCGAAGCCGCCGGTGAAGTACCCTCGCAGTGGAGGGCGACGACCGTCATCCGACGAAGACCCGCTCAATGCGTGGTACTGGAAATGCTCGATCCAGGGGGCCGAAACGGGCCTGCTTTCCGGCAAGAAAATCGCGATCAAGGACAACGTCTGCGTGGCCGGCATGCCCATGATGAACGGCAGCGATGTCCTCGAGGGGTATGTCCCGGATGTGGACGCAACCGTGGTGACGCGGATTCTGGATGCGGGCGGGGAAATCGCCGGCAAGGCGGTGTGCGAAAGCTTTTGCCTCTCCGGCGGCAGCCACATGGCCGACACGGGTCCGACCCACAACCCCCGCAGGCGAGGCTATTCGTCCGGGGGTTCCTCGAGTGGCAGCGCCGCCTTGGTGGCAGGCGAAGAGGTCGATTTGGCCATTGGCGCGGATCAAGCAGGATCGATCCGGGTGCCGAGCTCATGGTGCGGCATCTTCGGGTTGAAGCCCACGTTTGGCTTGGTCCCCTATACCGGCGCATCCTCGCTCGAATACACGATCGACCATCTTGGCCCCATGGCGCGCACGGCGGCCGATGCCGCGCTCCTGCTCGACGTCATCGCTGGGCCCGACGCATACGATTCCCGGCAGGTGAACTTTCCCACGGCAAACGCGGGTGTCGAGTCGTACAGCCGCTCGTTGTCGGGAGACGTGAAAGGACTACGCATCGCCGTTGTGAAAGAGGCGTTTGCCTGGGAGGGAATGTCCGAATCGGATGTGGATGAAGCCGTGAGGGAGGCCGCGCATCGGTTCGAGGAGCGGGGCGCGTCGGTCTCCACGGTCTCTCTGCCGTTTCATCGAGACGGCATGCCGATCTTCATGGGAATTGGGCTCGAGGGCGTCACAAGGGTCATCTCACCGGGCCATGGGATGGGCAACTGCTGGAAGGGATTCTACGTCACGAGCTTGATAGACGCCTACGCTCGCGGCGTGGCCGAGCGTTCCTCGAAGCTTTCAGCCGTGACGAAATTCGTGATGTTGATCGGCCGTCACTTCCAGGACCGATATCGCGGCCACTACTACGCGAAAGCTCAAAACCTGGCTCTCACGCTCAAGCGCAACTACGACGAGGCCTTCGAGAAAGCAGACCTGCTGGCGCTGCCGACGACTCCAATGAAGGCGCGGCCCCTGCCGGCCGAGGATGCCGACATTGTCGAGAGAGTTGCCAGGGCGCTGGAGCAGGTCGCCAATACCTGCCCCTTCAACGTCACGGGCCATCCTTCACTCAACGTGCCCTGCGGCGTATCCGAGGGCTTGCCGGTCGGGATGCTGCTCGTGGGCCGGTGTGGGGAGGACGCCACGGTGTTGCGTGCTGGCGACGCGTACGAGAGGATAGTCGGCTAGGAACCTGTCCCCGTAACCTCTTCGGTCTGGCGTAAGTGGAGTACAGAACTGAAATCGGCTGAAATGAAGAGTATAAAGTGGAGCATGGCGGCTCTGCGTCGAGCATATTTATACGTTAAGTGGACCGTGGTCGGCATCGATTCGATTACCGGGACAGACTCCGAGCCGCATGACTCGCACGTCGAGCCACATCCGTGACGAAACCGTGACAAGACCATGACGAGTAATGCGCAACCATGACCCACGACAACGCAGGCTGCGTTCAGATCTGGGATTTGAACAAGGCGCCACTGGAGGGTCCGGTTTCTGTGAAGGTGGAGGACACGGAACTGGTCCTCTTTCGATACGGGGATACTTTGGTGGCGATGGATCGTTGGTGCCCGCATCGGCAGGGTGATATGGTGGCTGGCCACGTGGTCGGCAGAATGTTGAAGTGTCCGGTTCACGGATTCATGTTCTCCGTAGACACGGGGCGGGGCCTCAACTGTCCGGGGTTCAACCTCTCGGTGCACGATCTGAACGTGAAAGACGGGGTCGTCAGCGTGTGGCTGAAGCATTGACTCGAGACGACAGGCAGCGGTGATGTCCAACGAAATACTCCTGAAAGGCGGACGAGTGCTCGATCCCGCACAGGATATCGACCGAACCACCGATGTTCTGATCTCGGACAACCGGATCCGTGCCGTCGGTGATGCCCTTTCGGTATCACCTGAGGCGAATGTACTGGACGTTTCGGGCAAGGTGGTATGTCCAGGCTTCATTGATGTCCATGTGCACGCCTACGGCGGGATTGCCTTCGCGGACCCCGACAGCATCGGAGTCAACCTGGGGACGACTACGATGTGCGATGCGGGGGGCGCGGGAGCCTACAGTTGGGACGAATTCGAGGCGTTGATCTTGGGCCAGACGAAGACGGATATTCACCTCTGGCTGCTGATGGGCGCCGCCGGCATATTCGGTTTCCAGGATGCGTGGAAGACGGTCCGCAGCCTGATCGACGTGCCGATCAATTCCATGCTCGATATCGTGGAGGCCAATCGAGAAACAATCGTCGGCCTGAAGATGGCGGGTTTTGCCGCACTCGGGCTGGGACCGATGAAGATGGCCAAGGGAGTGGCGGATGTGCTCGAGCTCCCGCTGTACATGCACATCGGAGACATATTCGAAACACCGACTCGGACCTATACGGCACAGACGCTGGACCTGCTGACGGCCGGGGACTATGTGACACATTGCTTCACGCCGTGTCCGGGCAACTTGCTGGGACCGGACGGGAAGTTGTTACCCGAGGCGCTACGGGCGCGCGACCGAGGTGTTCATTTCGATGTTGCGTTCGGGAGCTTCAACTTCGGTTTCGATGTGGCCGAGGGGGTGATGGCCGAAGGCATCGTTCCCTCGACGATCAGCAGCGATCTGCAGCAGATCAATATAACGGGCCCGACCTACTCGTTGACCCACGTGATGTCCGCAATGATGTTGCTGGGTATGAGCTTGCGAGACGTCGTCGAGCGCGTGACGATCAATCCCGCCCGGCAGCTGGGCTTGACGCACAAGATGGGCAGCCTTGCGAACGGGCTGCCGGCGGATGTGACCGTCATCGAGCTTCGCGAAGGCAGCTTTGGCTTCTCCGACGCAACCGGGTCGGCCCGAGAAGGCAAACAGCTGATCGTGCCAGTGTTGACCATCAAGGGCGGTGAAGTGATCCGGCCCGATCGCGAGAAGGCAGAGCGGGAGAGCAACTGGAGCATGGAAAGCGTCCTCGCTTACGATTCGACGCCCGCGGGCGCGGATTTATTGAATCGAAAGCAGCGTCTGTTTCTCGGCCGAGTCGCCGATGCCTTTCGCAGTCTCGATCGCTGGGAGGGCGTCGATTTGCATCGGTGCTTTCATCGGGTTCGTAACGAGACATCGATTGGCCTGCGCGAGGCGGCCGAGGCAGTCCTCGACAGTTTCATGACCGCGCGCTTCACTCCTCCGGTCGGTTTCTTTCTGGCGACACTGGAGCGGGATTTCGTTCTGGCCAGATTGGACGAAATATCCTTGGCGAGGGCGCGCAACTAGACGGTACGCAACTTAGGAGAGGGCAATGCGCGGCATAGACATACTCATCGAAGGAGCAACCGTCGTCACGATGGATGGCGAGCGCCGGGTGATCCGCGATGGTGCCATTGCCATCGAGGCGGATCGTATCCTGGAAGTGGGCAAGAGCTCGGATCTGGAGGGGAAGTATCGGCCCAAGAAGCGGATTGCCGGAGCGGACTACGTGGCGTTGCCGGGTTTCATCAATGGAGACGTGCATATCACCGGGACGCTCTATCGGTGCTTCGTGCCGGACAACGTGAACTCGTACCCCATGATCTATGAATGGGTCTTTCCAATGTACGAGGGTTTTACCCCCGAAGACGAATACCAAGCCGCAAAGGTCGGAAGCTTGGAAATGATCCGCACGGGAACGACGACCTTCGCCGAGGGCGGGAGCGCCGATGATGTGTCGAGCGTGGCTCGTGCCGTCGACGAAACCGGGATTCGCGCCGTGCTGGGACGCTGGAGCTGGGATCTGGTACAGGAAAGCCGAAAGTTCCTGATGACGACCGAAGAGGCGCTACGGGATTGTGAACGCCTGCTGAAGGAGTTTCGTGGCCGGAATCATCCACGGATCTCCTTTCATCCCATGCTGCTCGGTATTGGAACGGCTTCGGATGAGTTGATCAAGGGCGCCAAGGCGCTGGCAGATCGATACGGGGTGACGCTGAGCATGCACCGAAACGAGGACGCGGCCGAGGTGGATCAATGCGTAGAAGCGGTCGGGAAGAAGCCCATTGAATATCTGGAGGATATCGGGGCGCTGGGACACAATCTCAGGTTGCGTCACATGGCCTTCACGTCGGATGAAGAGGTAGCCGTGATGGCGCGACACGACGTGAAGGTCGTCGCGGACATGACCTCCTATTTGAGGCTCGCGTACGGGATTACGCGTCACGGAAAGTTCCCCGAGATGCTCGCTCAAGGGATGTGCGTCTCGCTCGGAATAGATGGGGCGACTTCGTCGGACTTTCTCGACATGGGCAGGGCCATGCACATTGCCGCGGCGCTGTTCAAGGATAGCCGTATGGACGGCGAGCTCATTCCCGCTGAGCAGGCGCTGGAGATGGCTACGATCAACGGCGCGAAATCCCTGGGAATGGAGGATTCTATCGGGTCCCTGGAGGCGGGAAAGAAGGCAGATGTCATTCTCTTTGATCGCATGCGACCCGAGTGGGTACCCATGTGGAATCCGGTCAGCACACTCGTGTGGTCTGCTGACGGCAAGAGCGTCGATACCGTGATCATCGACGGGAACGTGGTCCTGGAAGAGGGCGAGTTCACCGTGATCGACGAAAGGGAAGTTCTGAACGAGGCGGCGAAACAGGCAGAGGAATGCAATCAGCGCATCGGTCTGCCGCTGAAGACACGCTGGCCCGTTGTGTAGAGAAGGGCTTTTCGAGAAACAGTTCTATACGTGCGCGACTTCGCAAAACGGTCCGTATTTTGTTCATCGGGTGATCAGCACACCGCGCCAGCGCGGCGTGGACAGAAGAAAGGAGGCGAATGAGATGGCGCCGACAACGGAAGACAAACAGTGGGCGGCTCAGTATCCGGAGCTGGGTACCAACCCGATCCCGGTAGAACCGTGTCTCTCTCCCGAGTATTACGAGCGGGAGCGTCAACGCATATATCGGCGTGTTTGGCTCAACGTCGGAAGGGAAGACGAGCTGCCGCGAGCCGGAGACTACTTCGTCAAGGACATTGCGGCTATCAATAGCTCCATCTTGATCGTAAGGGGGAAGGACGGCTTGATCCGTGGCTTTCACAACGTATGCAAGCATCGGGGGAACAAGGTAGCCCGGGCGAGCAGGGGAAACGGCAATGGGTTCGTGTGCGGCTTTCACGGGTGGGCCTATGGCCTGAACGGCGATCTCATCCACGTGACCGATGAAGATCAGTTCTTCGGTTTGGACAAATCGAGTTGTGGTTTGACTCCCGTGGCGACCGACGTCTGGGAAGGTTTCATCTTCATCAACGTCGATCCGGAGCCCGAGCAAACTTTGGCCGAGTTCCTAGGAGACTGGGGCAAGGCCCTCCAGGGGTATGGGTTCGGGAGCATGGTTATGCGGGACCACTACCAGGCCGAGGTCGACGTGAACTGGAAGGTCGCGCTCGACGCCTTTCAGGAAGCCTGGCACGCCAGATTCGTGCACAAGCGATCGGGCGGCGAAGCCTACGCGAGCAAGGACAACCCCTTCATCCACGTGTTGCAGTTCAGAATCTATCCACTTCATCGCATGATGTCGGTGCCGGGGAACGCGGAGTTCGTGCCGACGCCGATTCAGATCTGCGCGCATCAGTTCGGCAAGTCCTATATCAGCCGCGATGGCTCCGGGGAGGGGCTGCCTCCGGGAGTCAATCCGACCCGCAGCCCGATCTGGATGTTCGATTCCAACTACATCTTTCCGAATTTCTCGATCTTCGTCTTCGATGGGATGTTTTTCACCTACCATTTCTGGCCACTGGCGGCTGATCGGATGATGTGGGAGACACGAACATACTACCCGCCGCCGGAGAATGCAGGGCAGCGCTTCAGCCAGGAGTACGCGAAGTGCGCGCTCCGGGACACCTGGCTCGAGGACTTGAGCACCCTGGAGAACATCCAGGCCGCCATCTCCTCACGGAACATCAAGCACTTTGTGCTTCAAGATCAAGAGATTCTCGTGCGCCACTCTCACAAGGTAATTGCGGACTACGTTGGCGAATGAGGGTCTAGATCGAGGATAGCGTCGTGTGGCGAGGACCGGAAGAAGATGAACGGCTCCAGAACTGGTAGGTCGGCCCAGATCCGGGATAGCTTGGAGCATCCCGTCATTGACGCCGACGGACACCAAATCGAGTTCGAGCCGGCGTTGCTCGACCACCTGGATCGCGTCGGGGGGCCCTCGCTTGCCAAACGCTTCAAGACCTGGGGAGACGAGAGCCTGTTCCAATGGTATCGGGCGACGCCCCAGGAGCGCCGGGATCGTAGACTCCACCGCATTACCTGGTGGGGAATGCCCACGAAAAACACATTGGACCGGGCTACGGCCTCGCTCCCGAAGCTGTATTACGACAGATTGGATGAGATCGGAATCGACTTTTCCGTGCTCTATCCGACCTTCGGCCTTCCCGTTCCTCACATCGAGGACGACGAGTTGCGCCGCGGCGCGTGCCGGGCCTTCAACAACTTCTATGCCGAGACGTACGAGGAGTTCGCAGATCGCCTGTGTCCGGTGGCGGTCATTCCCATGCACACTCCGCAGGAAGCCATCGAGGAACTGGAATACGCGGTGCGGGAACTGGGACTGAAAGCGGCGATGTGTGCCGGCTTCGTGCGCCGGCCGATCGAGGCGATCGTCCGGGATGCACCCGGGGCTGCGTCGGACGCTATCTGGCTGGACACGTTCGGCCTGGATAGCGAGTACGACTATGATCCGGTTTGGGCCAAATGCGAAGAGCTGAAGATAAACCCGGCGTTTCATTCCACAGGTTTCGGTTGGGGGTCCCGGACCTCGACGTCCAACTACATCTACAACCATATTGGCATGTTTGCGGCGGCTGGCGAGGCCCTGTGCAAGGCGCTGTTTCTGGGCGGGGTGACGCGGCGCTTTCCGAATTTGAAATTCGCGTTCTTGGAGGGAGGGGTCGGCTGGGCCTGCGGTCTCTATGCGGATCTGCACGGGCACTGGGAAAAACGCAATCGTGAAGGCCTGGAGAACTACAACCCCGCCAATCTGGACCGCAACCTAATGGGAAAACTCTACCGCGAGCATGGCGGGAAATTGGTCGAAGGCCGATTGGACCAACTGGACAAGATGCTCGGTATCCTTGCCTCCACGCGCGAGCAACCCGAGATGCTGGACGAATTCGCGCCGTGCCGAATCGATCGTCCCGAAGACATTCACGATCTATTCGTGCCTCGCTTTTACTTTGGCTGTGAGGCGGATGATCCCATGAATTCACTGGCGTTCAACCGCAAGTTGAATCGCCACGGCGCCCGCCTCAACACATTGTTCGGCTCCGACATTGGCCACTGGGATGTGCCGGACGTGAGCGGAGTTCTGGAGGAAGCCTATGAGTTGGTCGAGGAAAGCCTGATCACCGAGGGGGATTTCAGAGATTTCGTCTTTGCCAATCCGGTCTCGTTCTACACAAGTTTGAATCCGGAGTTTTTCGACGGGACCGTCGTGGAGGAATCAGCAAGGGGATTGATCGCGCGGGACTGATCGGCAGCGAATTCCGACGAGTAAATGTTCTTCCCGAGTTTCCATCTTCTTGCTCTTCTCTGGTATGTATCTCACGCACCAGGTTTGGCCGATCTTTCACAATCGAGCGATTTGGGAAGCGCGCCTGTACGTGGCCCAACGGACAATTTCCCAACACACCCGGGCCCGCGAGTACAGCCGCGAACTACTGCGCGATGCATGCCTGGAGGACGGAAGCACGCTCGATGCGAGTCACGAGGGTTTGGAGTCCGGGGCGATCAGTCATTGCGTGCCGCAGGACCAGCAACGTATGTGTGCGCCACTTTGCCAAGGTACTTGACGACGCCGTCGACGCCTAGTCCCCACACGAGTTCCTTAGTGAGTACAAAGGGAGAATCAGCATGACCAAGCAGAGTTTACCCGAGGAGTTCAAGAATTTGGAGCCCTTTGCCGGTTGGGCGCTGCCAACCGAGCGCGAACGCAACCACAAGCGGCTCAACAGCGAGATGTCGGAGATTCAGTCGCTGTATGATACGGTGCTGCCGCGCATGCAAGCGATCATGGAGTACTTGAACAAGATTCCAATTAACAGCATGCCGGAGGATGCGCAACGACTACTCAATTTGACCCTTTCGCTGGCGGAAGTGGCTCCGGCGGTGGAGTTTTACCAACAGCCGCGCGTGATCGACGGTTTCCCCGCGGAACGATTCGTGCCGATCGACGTGCCGAACATGACGCCCAAGGAAGGATAATCTCGCCCGGGTGCGGGTTCGTTCCGAGAACAATTGTCGGGAGATCGAAGAGTGGGCGCAAAAGGCAAGAAACGAGTGAAGCTGGAATACCTGGCACGCCGGATTGGCCGTTTGGCGGATATCGAGGCAATGATGCCGACGTCGTGAAGGAAGGCGCCGGACAGTGGCGCTTCAAGGCAATCTGTCTGAAGATGGAACTGATGAGTCCTTACGAGGAAGGCTGGGTCAAGAAGCCGTGGCACGACCCGGTCGACCCGCTTCTCAAAAATAGAATATGGTGGGCGACAAGTTCGCCCCGGAATCATTTCTACGGTCGAAACTCTCTCTACCTGCACCCTTGGAATCGATGACCCCCCACCTTACTCGGCGTGATTTGCTCAGGCTGGCCGCCGTTTCTCCCTCGGCCTTTACCGGTCTCTTGCGCGATCTATCCGCGGTGGACCACAGCCTCAAACCAGCCTCCGAGCCAAAGACGGTGATCGTGATTGGCGCGGGACTGGCCGGGCTCATGGCCGGCTACGAGCTCGTGCGAGCCGGCCACCGTGTGACGATCCTCGAGGCACAACAACGGGCAGGGGGTCGCGTTTATACTCTGCGTGAGCCGTTTGCGGATGGGTTATACGTCGACGCGGGTGCCAGTCAGATCCCCGCAAACCACTACCTGACGCTCAAGTACGTGCGCCTTTTCGGTCTCGAGCTCGTTAGGGCGAGACCGAGTGATCAGGCCTCGGTGCGGTGGATCGGAGGACAACGGTTACCGGTCATGCCCGGCGAGACTTTTCACTGGCCCTTCGACCTGACCCCGGAGGAAAGAGAGCTGGGGCCGGAAGGACTGATGGAAAAATATTTCCTGCGCATACCCAGACACCAGGACCAGCAAATCACTGTGTCTCCGGATTGGATTCCGCCCGAACTGCGGCAGCACGATCGAGTCAGCTTCGCGGAATTCCTCCTGCGGCAGGGAGCGTCGCCCGGGGCGGTACAACTATTGGGGTTCGGCTACTACGATCTCTGGGGTGAGGGCACCGATGAAATCTCCGCACTGATGCTGATGCGGGAGATTCGACATCAGTTCTCGCATGATCAGCCGTATGCCATCAAGGGGGGAAACGATCAGCTGCCGAAGCGCTTCGCCAGGGAACTGGCTGATAAGATCCGCTATGGGGCCCCTGTTGTCCGTATCGAGCAGGGCCCGCGCGGTGTCCGTGCCGCTTTCGAGCAGGGCGGACTGCCGCACACGATCGGGGGTGACTATCTCATATGCGGAATCCCGTTCAGCGTTCTGAAGAACGTGGCGGTTTCTCCGCCGTTTCCGCCGGAAAAGCAGCGCGTGATCGAGCAGTTGCCGTACATGTCCATCTCCCGCGTTTACTTGCAATCGCGACGGCGCTATTGGATGGATCAGGGTTTTTCGGGCGACGCAGCCATTGATGCCCCCCCGACCATCATCGCGGATGAGACACGCGATCAAGAGGGGCCGCGCGGCATCCTTCACTCCTTCATGGCCAGAGATCAGGCGCGTCGCGTCGCTGCCATGCCTGAACGTGACCGCATCGACTATGCGGTGAATCAGGTCGAGCAAATATACCCGGGTATGCGCGAAAATCTTGAGGGGGGCGTCTCTAAGTGCTGGGACGAAGATCCCTGGGCCCGGGGGGCCGCCGCCTGGTTCAAGCCCGGACAGATGATCGATTTCCTCCCGCACATTGGCCGACCGGTGGGACGGATTCACTTCGCGGGCGAACACATCTCTCCGTGGCCTGGGTGGATGCAAGGGGCTTTGCAATCCGGTCTGCGCGTGGCCCGTGAAGTGCACGAGGCAGTCGTTTGATTACGAACGGCAGTACTGGGGTATGACCGCGGCTAAGTCGAGATTCGTTGCGGTAGAGGTGGAAGATGTGGATGTGGCGCAGGCGGACCGGTATGAGCAAGGGATCGGGACGCTGGTTCGGTCCATGCGCGAGGCGAAGCTGGGATCGGAATTCCAGTGGCACGCCAGTCAGCACAACTCCTCCTATTTCTACTCGTTTCCGCTCACTTCGCTGCAGGATCTGGATCCGGATACGGGAGTGACCCAGCGGCGATTCCAACAACTCTTGGCGTCGGTCGATCCGGATGCGGCAAACGAGTTCTGGATGGCGACCGCCCAGTCGGTGCAAGCCACGCGATTGCTCATCCTGGAGCGAGTTGCCGAGTTTACTTATGAAGCGCCGAGTTCCGTCGTCGAGGCACCGAAGCACGCCATCCTGAACATCCACTACTTGCGTACCGGGCAGGCGGAGCCGTACAAGGCGGCGATTCGCCGCCTGATGGCGGCCGTACGGAAAGCGGACTATCCCATTGGCTGGTCCGCGTATCGCATGGTGATCGGAGAGGGCAAGACTCTTTACGGCGAAGGAAAAGTCTATTGCTACGTGGTGCCTTTCGACAATCCGTCGCAGTTCTACGAGCAGCACACGTTTCAAGGCGCGCTTGTCAAGGCGCTGGGCGAAGACGGCGCCAGGGAGTTGCGGTGGGATGAACGCCGATGTCTGGTGAAGCTGGAGGCGTTCGAGCATAGACGGCGGCCCGACCTGGCATATGCGCCGGAGTAAGGCGAACCGGAGAGAACATCTCATGGCCGAGAGTAGGCTCGAGAGACGAAGCGGTATGTTTCACGGCTGGTGGATCGTGGCCGTATCCGCAATCGGCATGTTGTTCTGTTACATCTCCTCGGTCGGCTTCACCTTCGGTGTATTCACCAACCCGATCATCGAGGAGTTTGGATGGAGTCGTACGGAAGTCTCACTGGCGTTTTCCTTGTCGCTGATCGCAATGTGTTTGGCTATGCCGGTGGCCGGTCCCCTGGTCGATCGCTATGGCGCCAAGTCGGTCATCGTGCCTTCGATCCTTCTTCTGGGTCTTTCGCTGGCCTCGTTGAATTTTCTGCCGAATAGCCTGCTGTACTTTTATGGCGTGTACATTGTAGCCGGGATTGCGGGCGGTGGCTCATCCACGATGCCCTATTCCAAGGTGGTCTCGCACTGGTTCGACAAGCAACGGGGGTTGGCGCTGGCTCTCGCTGCCATGGGCGCCGGGCTCGGATCGCTCATCATGCCTCCCTTCGCGCAAGGTTTGATCAGCGGGCTGGGCTGGCGGGGCGCCTATTTGGTCATCGGAGCGACGGTCTTCGTCATCACGATACCGGTCGTTGTCTTGTGGCTCAAGGAAAGACCAGAAGATATGGGTTTGACAACCGACGGTGAGCCCGCGGACGAGGACCGGGAAATTGCCGTAGGAACCGCCGGCGGAACATCTACGACGGCCCCAGGTTTGACGGGTCCAGAAGCACTGAGGACGGGAGTATTCTGGCTGCTGAGCACGGCCTTCTTTCTCGTCTCCTCGAGCGTGATGGCCGCCCTGATTCATCTTGTACCCTTGCTTACGGATCGCGGGTTTTCACCCGAGAGGGCGGCATTGGCTGTGGCAGTGCTGGGGGGAGCGTCACTGATTGGCGGGGTATTTTCCGGTTACTTGTTGGATCGACTCTTCGCTACGTTTGTGGTAACGGGCTTTTTTGTGAGCGCCTCAATCGGGTTGCTGTTGCTTTGGGCGCTCGAGGCGGGCATCGTGCCGTTCGTCGCCGCATTTCTTATCGGCTTGAGCATGGGCGCCACAGGGGAGATCATTCCGTACCTGACCGGGCGATATTTCGGTCTGCGCGCCTTCGGGCAGATATACGGCTACGGGTTGATCAGCTTCACGCTTGGCGGGGTGGTCGGCCCGGTGGTGATGGGAATCGGGTTTGACGCGACCCAGTCGTACTCCGTGGTTCTGCTCGCTTTTGGGGTTGCGTCGCTTGTAGCCGCGGCCATGGCCATCCGGCTCGGTCCGTACCGAACCTGGTCCGAAGACGTGACTCATGCAGGACAGGAGGTGCGCCAACATGCCGATTCCTGATGTCAGCGATCTTCCGTTCTCGACCGGTGAGGACGAGGGCTTATGACGAAAGTTTCTGCATCCGCGAAGACGCGCGCCCGGCTGAACCATCCGGTCATCGATGCCGACGGGCACATGATTGAGTTCGAGGGCGGCATCCTGGACTCGTTGCGCGAGGTCGGCGGGGATCGTCTGGTGAAACGGTTCAATTCCTGGACTTCCGAAAACCTGTTTCGGTGGAACCGCATGTCGTCACAGGAGCGCTGGGATCACAGGGTGGCTCGCAACGTATGGTGGGGTGTCCCGACCAAGAATACGCTGGACCGAGCCACCGTGACATTGCCCCGCCTACTGTATGAACGGCTGGATGATATGGGCCTGGACCTCGTGGTCCTGTATCCGACGCTGGGTCTGCCCGTTGCCCACCTCGAGGACGAGGAGCTCCGCCGGGGCGCCTGCCGGGCATTCAACCGTTTTTACGCGGACGTCTACCGCAAATACTCGGATCGCATCGTGCCGGCCGCAATCGTTCCGATGCACACGCCGGAGGAAGGGCTGCAAGAGTTGGAATACGCAGTGAAGGAGTGCGGTCACAAGGTTCTGATGTTGCCGAGCTATGTTCGGAGGCCCGTAGCCGCAGTCGCGAAGCGGTCACCGGAGGCGGCGAGTGCGGCTTTCTGGCTCGACACCTTCGGGCTGGACAGTGCGCACGACTACGATCCGTTCTGGGCGCGATGCATCGAGCTGAAGGCGGTGCCCACGTTTCACTCGCTGGGTATCGGGTGGGGAAGCCGCACCTCGGTTTCGAACTTCGTTTACAACCGCATTGGGCATTTCGCTGCCGCCGGCGAGGCGGTGTGCAAGTCGTTGTTTTTCGGGGGCGTGACACGGCGCTTTCCGACCTTGAAATTCGCTTTTCTCGAGTGTGGGGTCGGCTGGGCATGCAGTCTCTACTCCGACCTAGTCGGGCACTGGGAGAAGCGAAATCTAGAAGCCCTCGAAAACACGAAGCCCGCGAATCTGGATCGCGAGTTGTTGCTTGAGCTCTACAGCAAGTACGGCGGTAAGATGATGGAAGGCAAGATCGACTGGGTGAGAAACAACCTGGGGTTGCTCGAGGTGGATCAGGAAGATCCGGCAACGCTCGACGAATGGGCGGCGTGTCAGATCGAGCGCGCCGAGGATATCCGTGACTTGTTTTTGCCGCACTTTTACTTTGGCTGCGAGGCGGATGACCCCATGAGCGCTTGGGCTTTCAACCGGAAGCTCAATCCCTTCGGAGGTCGCCTCAATGCCCTGTTCAGCTCGGATATCGGCCACTGGGATGTCGTAGACATGACGGAGGTGGTCGCGGAGGCACATGAGTTGGTCGAGAAAAAGTTCATTACGGACGACGAGTTCCGCGACTTTGTTTTCGCCAACCCGGTCTCGTTCTATGGGGGCGTGAATCCCCACTTTTTCGACGGCACGGTCGTCGAAGCCGAGGCCAAGAAGCTGTTGAACGGAGCTTAGTGCCTCTGTCGTAAACCGCTCTTGGCGCGACCTCGCCTCCATGAGTTCCATCCGCGAACATTGCGGGTTCCTGAGAACGGAGGTCTTGGCTTGTCCTCCGCCGCCGCAGGCAGATGGTCCGTGAAGTTTGTCATAACGGTCTGGCGGATATGGTCATCCTCGACTCGGATCCACTAGCCGATATTTGCAACGTTCGTTCGATTTGGCGGGACATCAGAAACGGTGTAGAGCACGACCCCGAGGAGTTGCTTGGAGGCTCGTAGTGAAGATTACCGATGTGAAGTTCCTGAGTATCGAGATTCCACTGGACAAGCCGATCCACCCGGCCTGGGAGCCGTCGGCTTCCTACGATTCCTTCCCCCTTGCGCTGATCCGAATCTACACGGACGAAGGCATCGTTGGCAACGCGGTCGAGCTGACCCCGGAACACGTGATGGGTATCACCGGTTCGCGGCTATCCAATCTCAAGTCCCTGCTGATTGGGATGGATCCGTTCGGTGTCGAGAAGATAATGACAAAGCTGCGCTACGCGGCCTTTGTGGGTCCAAAGCCCTGGGCCATAGAGATTGCGCTTTGGGACATCATCGGCAAGGCCTGCGGCCAACCCGTGTACAAACTGCTCGGCGGAGCTCAGGATCGAGTGAAGGCATATCTTTCGACCTTGCAGGTAAAGTCCGCAGAGGAGCACGCGGCCGACGCGCTGAAGTACTTCGAGCAAGGGTTCCGTGCCGTGAAGCTGCGGGCCCATCGGCACAAACCCAGCCAGGACCTGGAAGTGGTTGCCGCGGTCAGGGATGCGGTCGGACCCGAGATGGACATCATGGTCGACGCCAATCAGGCTTGGCCCATGGAACCTCCTTACTGGTCTTTTCGCACTGCCCTGTGGATGGCAAAGGAGTTATCGGCGCTGGGCGTTGTGTGGCTGGAGGAACCGCTTCCGAAGGATGATCTCCACGGCTTGGCCAAACTCTCCGAGCAGGTCGACATTCCGATTGCTGGTGGAGAGCTTGAGTGGGGGATTCATCGGTTCCGGCAGATGATGGAGGCCCACGCCTACGACATTGTGCAACCCGACCCACACTGGTGCGGCGGCATCCTGGAAGCTCGAAAGATATCGATATTGGCGGAGGCCATGAACAAGCAATGCATCCTGCACACGGGAGGCATTGGGGGCTTGTGGTTGGCCGGCAATCTGCAAGTCGCAGGATCGATTCCCAACTATGCTTACTTTGAGTACATCCTGGAGCCGCCCGTCTGGACTCTGGAGATGCGGGACATCCTGCTGGTTGAGCCCATCACGATCGACGACGACGGATACCTGCCAATTCCACAAGGACCGGGCCTGGGTGTGGAGCTCAACGAAAAGGCGGTTGCAAAGTACACCGTGGGTGAAAGTTGAAGGCCCGGCGAAAAGCGCAGCGGAACAAGATGCCGGAAATCTACCACTGGACGATCAATGACGTCGCTCGGTTGATCAGATATAGGGAGATCTCCCCGTTTGAAGTGAAGGGTTATCGATGAACATTGGGCAATTCCTTGCTCAAGCCGCCGAACGTCATCCCGATCAACCCGCGCTGGTTTGCGGAGATCGGAACGCGAGCTATGCGGAGACGAACGCGAGGGCGAACGCACTAGCCGCGGGCCTTCAATCTCTGGGCGTGATGCCGGGCGATCGGGTGGGCGTGATCATGCACAACTGCCCGCAGCTGATCGAGAGCTTTTTCTCGATATGGAAGGCCGGCGCCTGCGCGGTCCCGCTCAACGCTCGCTTCCTGGCGGGAGAGGTGCGCTATCACCTTGACGATGCCGAGGCTTCCGCGATCATTTTCGGCGAGGAGTTTCGCGAAATGATGGCCGACCTCGCGGATCAACTGCGAACGACCCGTTATTTTGTTTGTACCGAGAGTCCCGGCCAACGACAGATTTCCTACGAGGAACTGATTGCGAGCCACGATGGCAGCCACGACGTTCTGGTCGACTCGATCGGTGACGATCTGGCTTGGTTGTTCTATACCTCCGGCACCACGGGAAAACCCAAGGGTGCCATGCTTACACACGGCACCTTGTCCTTCATGGCGGTCGGCTGGGTCGCCGACCTCATGCCGCTGGAGCCGGAAGACGTGGGTTTGCACGCCGCGCCGCTGACACATGGCGCCGGCTTTCATGCCATAGCGTTGACGCTCAAGGGCGCGCAACAGGTATTGCCCGACCCACATAGTTTCGATCCGGAAAATTTTTGCGCCACTGTTGAGAAGCATCGCGTCACAAACACCTGGTTGGTTCCAACCCAGATCAAGATATTGCTCAACTACGGGGATTTGGAAAAGTGGGATCTGTCGAGCCTGAAGTGGGTGGTCTATGGGGGCTCTCCGATGTATGTCGAGGATTTGAAGGCGGCCATCCGTCGGATCGGACCCGTATTCGTGCAGCTTTATGGCCAGGGCGAGACGCCAATGACCGGAACGTACTTTCGGGCGCAGGAGCATCGGATCGAGGGACCCGAATCGAAGCGGCTCGCCTCCTGTGGGCATGTCCGGTCCGGAATCGAGTTGCGAATACTCGATGACAATGATGAGGAGGTAGCCAGGGGCGCGGTCGGAGAAATTTGCGTTCGCGGCCCGTCCGTCATGAAGGGATACTGGCGTCGGCCGGAAGCGACGGCAGCGGCGCTCGGCGGGGGCTGGCTGCACACCGGAGATTTGGCACGCATGGACGAAGATGGTTACGTCTACATCATGGACCGAACCAAGGACATGATCATCTCGGGTGGTTCCAATGTCTTTCCGCGCGAGCTGGAAGAGGTGCTGCTCGATCACCCTGCAATTTCGGAGGCCTGTGTGATCGGGGTTCCGGACGAGTTGTGGGGCGAAGCGGTCAAAGCTGTCGTTGTTCTCGACGACGGCGCCCGTGCGACCGAGGAAGAGATCATCGAATTCGCGGGTGACCGCGTAGCGGGTTACAAGAAGCCGAAGTCCGTGGATTTCGTAGATGAGTTTCCCAAGAGCGCGTACGGTAAGATTCTCAAGCGAGAGTTGCGTAACAATTACTGGACGCAAGCGCAGAGAAAGGCATGATGCATCGGCAAGGATTCGGGAGCCGAGCTTCTGGCGTCGTATGCTGTTGCTCGGACGAGCCCCAGTGGCGTGGGACGCGTCAATCGCCAATGTTGCCTTGAACATGCCGACCTTCATACGAGGATGAAAAGTATACGGTGACGGTTCTGACACACCACGAGTAGTCAACCTCTGAGGGGTGGAGATGCTGGAGAACCTAGGTCAGGTGCTGCCCGTCGCGGCTCGGAAGTACGGCGACAAGACTGGTTTGATTTTCGAGGGCCGTGAGTTCAGCTTCAACCAGTTGTGTGAGATGTCGGGCCGAGTCGCCAATGGACTGCGCAGCGTGGGCGTGGAGCCCGGCGATCGGGTCACGCTCTGTTCGCAGAATAGCTGGGAATGGATCGTGAGCTACTATGCGATTGCCAGGGTCGGCGCCGTCATTAATCCGATCAACGTGATGCTCACGCCCGAAGAGGTGTTATTTGTGGTGAAGGACTGCGGCGCCAAGGTGCTGATCTCTTCTCAGGACAAAGGCAGCGCACTGCTGGGGATCAAGGAGGACTTGCCCCTGAACGAAATCATATTGTTTGCCGCGGAAGTTCCCTCGGGGGCGCGGTCGTTCGACGAACTGTTGGAGGGCAGTCCATCGGAGTTCGACGATGTCGAGATCGAGGCGGAGGCGCTATCGACGATCGGATATACATCCGGCACGACCGGTCATCCCAAGGGCGCGATGTTGAGTCACCGGGCCGTTCTGCTCAATTCGAGCATGACGGCGAACGTTCACGCGCGGACCTCGAGTGATACGACTGTGACCGGGCTGCCTTGCGCCCATGTCTACGGCAACGTCGTCATGAACGGGGCGTTTCTCATCGGGATGACGCTGGTGTTGCTCGAGCGGTTCGAAGAGCAGGCGGCGCTTCAGGCAATCCAGCAATACCGGGCGACGATGCTGGAAGGGGTGCCGACCATGTACATGTACCTGCTCAACTACCCCGATCTCGAACGGTACGATCTGTCGTCCTTGACCCGTTGCACGGTGGGGGGGCAAACCATGCCGGTGTCGAGGATGCTGGAAGTCGAGCAACGATTTGGCTGCCCGCTGATCGAGCTGTGGGGCATGACCGAGATCGCGGGTTTGGGAACGACGCATCCCGCATACGGTCCGAACCGAAGCGGGTCTATCGGAATCGCGATCCCGTATGTCGAGTGCCGAATCGCCGACACGGGAGATCCCGGCAAGACGCTGGCAAGCGACGAGATCGGCGAGTTGATGGTGCGGGGGCCGATCGTCATGCAGGGTTATTACGGGAACGAGAAGGCAACGCGCGAGACGATAGAGCCGGACGAGTGGCTGCATACGGGCGATATGGCTCGCATGGACTCCGACGGATATATCTACGTCGTCGACCGGAGGAAGGACATGATCATCACGGCGGGTTACAATATCTATCCGGCGGAGTTGGAGCGTGTCGTGGCCTCGCATCCTTCGGTTGCGCTGGTAGCGGTTGGGAGCCAGCCCGATGAGGTAAAAGGCGAAGTAGCTAAAGCCTACATCGTGCTCAAGGAAGGCGCGCAACCGGATGAAGAGTCGATTCTGGCGCACTGCCGTGAACATCTTGCCGCTTACAAGGTTCCTCGCGCGTTGCAGTTCGTTCCGGATCTTCCGACCACCAGCACGGGGAAGATCATGCGCAGGAAGCTCAACACGCTAGACGCCTGATTGGCACAATTACGCAAATTCTATTCAACAGATCACAATCCAGACAAGTTTGAGCGACGCTTCGTTGGCAGGGGGCACGCCCGAAGTATTGATCGATTTCGCGTTTGAACTCGAGAGACTCAAGATAGGAGGGGTCAATGCCTGAGAAGTGGTTTTTCAAAGCGCGCCAGGGAGGGCTTCACCGGAAGCTAGAGGACGGGATCAGCACCGACATTTTCTTTGGCGAGAATGTCATGCTCTCGATTGCCGAAATTGCGCCGCGCACGATCTCAACGGTCCATAGTCATCCCGAAGAACAGTGGGGGTACCTTCTCAAAGGCGGATGTATTCGGGTTCAGGGCGACGAGGAAGTTGCGATGGAGGCAGGTGACTTCTGGCATACGCCCGCCAATACCCCTCACGGCGTGCGCACGGGAGAAAACGGCGCCACGATCATGGACATCTTCAGTCCCCCTCGGGGTGCCTACAAGAAGCCAGGTGAGGGTTTGGCGGCAACCGAGCACATCAAGGGAAGAAGGGAATAACCGTGCCGGGTGCCGCGGAACCTGAAAACAAGCACGTTTCCGATTCGCACGTCGGCGAATCTTCACTGTCTCGGCGCGCTTTCGTAAAGGAAATGTCCGGGGCGGCGGCGATCCCATGGCCGCTTGGACAGTCCCGTTCGAGTGCAGAACAGCGAGTCCCCGCCGGCGAGAGGGGGAAGCTACGAGTTGAAGCTTCTGACACGGTATGAGGCGGCCTCAATGTGCCGGTTCTCGCTCGATGCAGGATGCCGGTTTCGGCGATGAAACGAAATGATTAGCGACCGAATGAGGGCTGTTGTCATCACAGGCCCCAACGAGGCCTCACTTCAGGAAGTGGGTCGGATGGTTCCAGCCCCAGGTGAAGCACTCGTGCGTTGCCACGCGGCGGCAATCTGTACGGCCGAGCGACGCGTTTTTTCCGGACACATGAAGTACTACCCTATGATCGGTGGGCACGAGTTTACCGGTACCGTCGAGCGGGTTGACGGCCTCGAAACAGACCTCGAGCCCGGGGACCGGGTCGCCATCGATGCCTCGATTCGATGCGGTCGTTGTTACTACTGTGTGAAGGGGCGCAACAACCAGTGCGTCAAGATGTTCGAGTTTCGCCAGGACTACGATTACTTCCAGATGGGTGGCGGATTCGGAGAGTATGTGGCGCTGCGGCGCAGTCAGATGGTCAAGCTCGCAGACCATGTCGATCTCGAGGAAGCCAGCGTGCTCGAGCCCCTTGCCTGCTGTATCCACAGTTTGAAGAGAGCTCAGATTAATTTCGGTGAGACCGTACTGGTCATCGGCGCCGGCACCATGGGCGGGATGCACGTGATGCTGGCCAAACTGGCAGGCGCGAGCGTGGTCGTCAGCGATATCGATCCGGCGCGCCTGGCCCAAGCCGGTCAACTCGGGGCGGATCGAACGGTGAATCCCGAAACCGAAGATCTCGTCGCCGTTGTGAAGGATCTCACTGCGGGCAGAGGGGCGGACGGAGTGATCGTGGCGGCGGGTAGCCGCGACGCCGGAGAGCAGGGATTGAAATGCGTCGGGCGCACGGGACGCTTGGTGTTTTTCGCCTCACTGCATCCATCGGGCATGCTGGACCTGGATTGGAATCGGGTGCATTACGAAGAAATCATGATCACGGGGACCGAGGGCCACACGGACCAGGAATTCCACGAGGCGGCGGCGCTCTTGAGCAACGGATCCATCAGCGTTCGCCCGCTGATTTCCAAGGTGATCACGTTGGAGGAATTACCTGCAGAATTGGGCTCCAAGCCCGCGGGCGAGACGCAGCGTGTGGTTGTCAAGCTTTGATTTTCGTGTTGGTGGAAGGGGGCGTTGACGCATGAGCGCTGGGAGCCTGTTGCTCGGGGTGGATATTGGCAGTTCCGGCGCCAAGGCTGGAGTCTTCGATTCCAGTGGCCAATTGTTGGCCAAAGCCTCAGCCGCGTACCCAACCAACAACCCCCGGCCGGGATGGGTCGAGCAGGATCCCAATGCGTGGTGGGCGGCCTGTTGCCGGGCCATCCGGGAGGTCGCCGCTCGGGTCGAGACGCAGCAAATCCGGGGTGCAAGTGTTGTCGGACTGTCGCCGGCACTGATCTGCGTTGACGAACGAGGCAAGGTCTTGGGCCCGGCACCGATCTGGTCGGACCAGAGGGCCGTTGCAGAAATCGGGGAGCTGACCGAAAGGCTCGGACCGTTTGCCGCCTTCAGCACGTTGCCCAGGGTCTTGTGGCTGCAGCGTGCGGAGATCGAGAGGTATCGGCAGACCTGTCACTTTTTCGAGTCGTTCGACTATATCAGCTTCATGCTGACCGGCGAAGCAGTGACGGTCTTGCCCTCGGGCCTCCCCTCGCCGTGGTCGCGTGAAGACATTCTCGACATCGGTCTGGATGTGGAGAAGTTTCCCTCGCACCTCTCGCCGCTGGGTGAGGTCATCGGAGGAGTCACTCCACGCGCGGCAGCGGAGACCGGTTTGCCGGCAGGATTGCCTGTAGTGTCCGGCACGGTGGACGCTTTTGCCGCATGGGTGGGCACCGCCACTCTCCAAAGAGGGGAGCTTTGCAATACGGTTGGAACCACCGATGGGGTAGCGCTCGTCTGGGACCGAGCACTCGAGGACCCACTCGGCCGTGTCCAGTCGATGCCGCACATCGTCGAGAGCGAGGGGAAGCGAGGTTGGATCTTCGGCGGAGCGATGTCCAGCGGCGGGATCATGCTCGATTGGTTCGTTCGGCGCTTCTACGAGCAGGTGCGGGACCCGTATCGGGTCGTGAGCGAAGAGGCCGCATCCGTGTCGGTGGGTGCCGGCGGGTTACTGGTGCTGCCCTATCTGGTTGGTGAGCGGTCGCCAATCAACGACCCGGACGCACGGGCGGTCTTTTTCGGTGTTGGAGAACGGCATCGCCGGTCCCATTTCGCTCGTGCAGTGCTCGAGTCGGTGGCGCTCGCGGTTCGTGATGTGTGCCAAGTCATCCAGGAAGCAGGCGGGGAGATCAGCCAGATCAAAGTAGCCGGCGGGGCCTCACGCAACGATGTGTGGAATCAGATCAAAGCCGATGTGGTAGGGAAGCCGGTGCTGGTCCCGAGCGTGAGCGATTCCAGCTTGCTTGGCGCCGCGATCATTGCCGGGTGGGGGTCGGGCGTGTTTGGGGATCTTTCCGAAGGAGCGGAAACGATGGTTCAATATAGGGCCCGTTTCGAGCCAAACTTGATCCACCACGCCCATTACACGGAGTTGCTGCAGTTCTACCGCGACCTGTATCGACATCTAAAGGACGACTTTCCAAGGTTTGCACGCTGGGCCAATGCCCTGGCCGACTAAGCGGGGCCCCAATCGAGACAAACCGACCGTGAGCTTGAAAAAGTACGATCACTACATAGCCGGCGCCTGGGCGGCACCGGCGGCAAACAGATATTTTGCCACCGTGAACCCTTCCACCGGAGAGCCTTTCGCCGAGATAGCCGAGGGGTCCGCTGAAGACATAGACCGCGCCGTGGCGGCTGCGCGCGACGCATGGAACGGTTGGTCCAAGGTCGAGCCAAGGGATCGAGGCCGCATCCTGCACCGGATCTCTACCCGTATCCTCGAGGGCCTAGATGAGTTGGCGCGGTTGGAGACTCTGGATACGGGTTTTCCGTTGCGGGATTCGGAATTGGTGGGCCGGGACGTGGCCGCGCGTAATTTCGAGTACTACGGCGGGTTGTCCGACAAGCTCGGGGGCGAGACGGTCCCGGTGCCTGGAAATAACGTGGACTTCACGTTGCGGGAGCCGCTGGGCGTGGTGGCGGCCATCATTCCATGGAATAGCCCATTGTATGAGGGGAGTCGGTGCATTGCGCCGGCGCTTGCCGCCGGTAATGCGGTCGTCGTGAAGCCCGCGGAGCAAGCGATGCTCACCGTGTTGCGGCTGGCGGAGATAGCCACCGAGGCAGGGCTGCCCGACGGCGTTTTGAACGTCGTCACCGGCTTCGGGCCCGACGCTGGAACGGCCCTTGCCGGACATCCGGATATCAACGGGGTGTCGTTTACCGGTTCCATCGAAACGGGGACGACGGTCATGAAGCTCGCTGCGGATCACGTCGTTCCGATCGGCCTCCAGCTGGGGGGCAAGTCGGCCAACATTGTCTTTTCCGATGCGAACCTGGATGCGGCCTTGATGTGGGCTTCGTATGCCATCTTCACATGCTCCGGACAGATCTGTGTTGCCGGTTCGCGGCTGGTGCTGCACGAGAGTGTTCATGATCAGTTTCTCGAGCGCCTGGTGGAAGCGACCCGGCAGCTTCGCGTCGGTCCGGGTCTCGAGAATCCCGACCTTGGGCCCCTCATTTCCGAAGGACAGCTCGACCGTGTGACGAGCTATATCGACATCGGCAAGCAAGAGGGCGCCTCGCTCGCGGTGGGGGGCAGTCGCTTGACCGAGGGCAATCTTGCGCGCGGATACTTCGTCGCACCCACGATTTTTTCCGGGGTGAAGCACGAGATGCGGATCAGCCAGGAGGAGATCTTCGGCCCCGTACTTTCGGTTCTCAGCTTTTCGGATGCCGACGAGGCATTGCACATTGCTAACGGAACACAGTACGGATTGGCCGCCGGCGTGTGGACAAGCGATCTGAAGACCGCACATTACATGGCGCGAAATCTCGAGGCAGGTAGTGTCTATGTGAACCGCTACTTTCCTGCTGGATTGGAAGCACCGGCAGGCGCGTACAAGCGAAGCGGCTTCGGGTCGGTGGACGGCGCCGAGACGCTACGGCGATTCACTCGCATCAAGAACGTCGTGATCGGTCTGGACTGAGGAGCGCGCGTTCGACTCATAATCTCGATGCGGAAGTTCCGTAAATTGGTACTCGTCTAACGTGCGCTTCAAGGACGCGAACATGCCATGCTAGCTGGGACAAACAATGTGAGGGAGAAGGTCCGGGCGGGACAGCCTGCCTTTGGCATCGTTTGCCGGACACTGTCGCCGGTCGCAGTCGAGTTGATTGGCCTCGCGGGCTTCGATTTCGTCTGGCTCGACATGGAGCACGCCACGGCTGACTTCGGGAAAGTTGAAGAGCTCTGCCGCGCGGCCGATGTTACCGAGATGACGACCCTGGTTCGCGTTCCGGACCGGAGCCCGTCTCATGTGTTGCGGGTGCTGGAGGCTGGCGCCGGGATCGTAAACGTGCCGCAGGTGGAGACTGCCGATCAGGCCGTGGCGGTGGTGAGTGCGGCAAAGTATGCTCCGATCGGGAAACGAGGGTACAGCTCATCCAGCCGGGGAACGAGATACGGGGTCGGCGGTACGCCGCTGGAAGTATTCGCCGAGGCCAATCGGCGCACGATGACCATGGTTCAAATCGAGTCGGTTCGCGGGGTGGAAAACGCCGCCGAAATCTGCGCCGTCCCGGGTCTGGATGTCGTGTTCGTGGGCCTGGGGGATCTATCCCAGTCGATGGACCGCACGGGGCAATTCGATGACCCCGGATTGCTCGCGAACGTCCACAACGTACTGACGCTGATCAAAGATAGTGGCAAAATTGCCGCAATGCATGCGGAATCCGTCGAAGGGGCGAAACGCTGGATCACACAAGGGGTGAAGATACTGTCCTGTGCCGTCGACATCTCGGTTATGCGCGGGGGGCTGGAGCGCATCGCCTCGAGCTTCGGTCCACTCAGGAATTAGGCAGCGGAAATTGCGACGCTCCGGTCCGGTCCCGTCGTGGACCTTCCGGTGTCGAGTCTCGAAACACAGGGTACCTTTAACCAGGAGGGAAACAACAATGGCTATCTGTTTATCGCACGGGGGAACGACGATCTATTCTTCCGAATCTCCCTCAAACGACTTGTTGGTTGCAACCGTCGAGGGAGTTGTGTTCTGCAAACGGAATGGAGTGGGCAGCGCCTGGAGAGTCGACAAGAAAGGTCTTCGGGAGCACCACGTGATTGCCTTGATGATCGAGCCGGTCAGCCAGACCATCTTTGCTTCGATGCACGACGCGGGTGTGGCGGCAAGCACGGATTTCGGCGAGACCTGGGAGTTTCGCAAGACCGGCTTGGCTTCCGAAAATGTCTACAGTCTTACCTATGGCCGATCGGGGGACATGGTCCGGCTCTATGCGGGAACGGAACCCGCACATATATATTTCAGCGACGATATGGGCGGAACCTGGACCGAGTTGCCCTCGCTGAGAACGGTCCCAAGTGTGTCGAAGTGGACATTTCCGGCCCCTCCTAATGACGCGCACGTCATCAACATTACCGTCGATCCGAAGGAGGCGAATGTCGTTTATGCCTGTGTGGAACAGGGAGGGCTCTTCAAGAGCTTGGACGCGGGCGAAACGTGGCAGGAACTTCAGGGATTCAACGACGATTGCCATCGTCTGCTGATCCTGTCCTCCAACACAAGCACGCTGTATTTGCCCACGGGGTACGGGTTCTACAGGAGCTACGACAGAGGTGAGACATGGGAGAACATCGGGCAGCGGATCGCGCGCATCGGTTATCCCGACCCCATGGTGATTCATCCCACCAATGAGAAGCTGATGTTTCTTGCCGGGGGAGAGAACGACCCCTATCATTGGATGCAGACCAAGTCCGCCAATCCGCGCATTGCCCGCAGTCGCGACAGCGGGGATACCTGGGAAGTGCTGGGTAACGGGATGCCGGAAAAATTGAACTCGAGCTTCGAAGCGATGATCCTGGAGGCCTGCAACGGGTCCTGCGAGCTTTTCGCCGGCAACACTGACGGGGAAATCTACTATAGCGCCGATGAAGGAGACAGCTGGTCGAAGGCAATCACGGGAATTCCGGCAGTCTCGAAGACGATTCATCACACCATCCTGCGTGCCGATCTGAGCTTCGATAAGCACGAGCGAGCGTAACGGAGTGCCGATGGAGCGCATATTGGTGGGCTTTTTCTATCAGGAAATAGCGACCCGCCTCGAGATGCGGACGGGCCGCGGTCTGATCCGACAGGTGTAACCAACAAGGAGAAGAATCATGCTCGGAACGATTTCTCGAATCGGAATCGCGCTGGTGCTTTCGGCGCCGTTGGCAGTTGCGGGGACCGGCGTCCCGGTGGCGTCGGGTCAGATACCGGATCAGGACATTTCGAGAATCACCGGTACGGTCCGCGATACCCAGGGCAACCCCGTTGCCGGCGCCATGGTCACGGTGCGCTGCGATTGTCTGGGAGCCAGCGAGGTGGCCGTCTTCACGGATCCGGCGGGCGCGTACCAGACTCCGGAGCTGAGTCCGAGTATTTCCGCCGATGGTGTCACGATCATTAGCCGCAAGGCAGGATACGAATCGAGCGAGCAGACTCCCTCCGCACCCTCGGCGGGAGCGGCCGGTGCTGCCCAGGTCGACTTCACTCTCACTCCGGTCGACAACGTGGCGGACCAGGTGCCCGGGTCGGCCTGGATATCGCTCATGCCCGACACGAACGCCCGCCGCAGAATGGTTTACAAGTGTTCGGACTGCCATGAAACCCCGGGGACCCGGGTGAAGGCATTCGCCAGCACACTCGAGGGGCTGCCCGTGGATCAGCGCGAGGAAGCCTGGCGCGAGGCCATCGAGTTCATGAGAGCCGCGATGTTCACGATGGCGACCCCAAGTTTCGCGCCCACGGACGAGGAAGTCCACCGATTGCGGTGGGACATCGACCCGGCCGCGGAGTCGTTCCAGGCATACATCCAACCCGAGAACAGCCGTCACAACCAAGATGACGAAGACATCATTGCGCCTTTCCTGGCCGAGCACATGCCGACTGACTTCAGCACGTATAGTGTGAGCGACTACCGCGAAACGTACAACGAAGGAGGCACGCTCGGAGCAAACGAGAACACCTACTTCAAAGTGTACGAACTGCCGCGAGTTTCCCTTGTTCGGGAGGTGTCGACCGTCAACGGGTTGAGCGATGTGTGGGGGGTCGATACTTTGAAGAACCGCCTGCTGAAGCTGGATCCGGACAACGGGGATCAGGAGTGGTACGAGACTCCCTCGAGGCCGTCGGGCCCCCACTCGATATGGCCGGACAAGGAGGGTAACCTGTGGGTCACGCTCGAGGAGAGCGGTGAGGTGGCGATATTCGATCCGCGTACCAACTCGTGGGGGGAACAGTATGTGTTGGGAGCCGGAGGAACCGGGATCGTCCACGACATCTGCCAGGACGACGTCCACGATGTGGCGTTCGACGCCGAAGGCAGGGTTTGGATGACGTTTACCGGCATGAACATGCTCGGAAGTCTGGATCCAACGACCGGCGAGGTGGAGCTTTACACAATGCCGCTGTCAGAAGTCTCCCCGATGCAAACCTTGCTTTACGGATGCGTGATGACCTCGGACCGAAACGTCTGGTTTTCCCAAATCGGTGGCGTGGTGGGCGAGTTCAACACCCAAACTCTGAAGGTCGAGACGATTCTTCCGTTCGCGGAAGGTGCCGGACCCCGCCGACTTGCGGTCGGGGAGAACGACATCCTCTATATACCTTTGTTCGGAGAGGGTCAGCTTGTCGTCCATGACACCATTGCCGGCGAGGAGTTAGGTAGGTATGATCTTCCCGACACGGTCGCGGCGCCCTACAGCGCAACTTGGGATCCTCAAAGGGAGGTCGTCTGGGTAAGCTCCAACTCGTCCGATCGAATTTTTCGTTTCGATACCAATACGACCGAGTTTACCCAATTTCCACTGCCGCGAGGACCGGCACTGCTGCGCATGATCCTTCTCGACTACCAGACCGGAGATCTATGGCTGCCGTACTCCACGTTTCCCTTGGGGGACGGCCCGAGCGTGCTCGTCATGATGCACCCCGGCGATTGAGGACTCGCGTGCTTGATGAGATTTGCCCGAGAGGAAGGAGGATGAAACCAGCTTGAAGCGTGAGGGTCGGGCGGAGAATCCAGCTTCGGGTTTTCCCGTCATCAAATCCGCGTCGTAGGTCTTGGCTCATAGTCCGGATCTAGCCCGCATTTCTCACGAGTTGTCTGCTGCAGCGCCGGATCCATCCGCCAGTGCCGCGTTCCGCTTGGTCGGGCTCCTCGACGTACTGTCAAGTACGCCTCCGGTGCCCTCCCGGCGCGTGCCTTGCTCTGACGGCGTCTCCGACCCTTCGCGACGAAAACCCGTGAGAAAGGCGGGCTAGTGTGCCATGGGTCCAAGCCGGAACGCGAAATCGCCAAGCTCAGGCGTTCCACCGTGCAGCGCGCCACGCCCATCCCCTCGCGATTCAGTTGCTTCCAGATTTTGTGCGCCCCATAGACCCGGCGATTCTCCGACCAGACCCGAGCGATCGCCGCACGGACGATAGCGTTCCGATTCGCGTGCGACGGCAACCGTGCCGGGTCCCGTCGCCGTCCCCGGTGTTCATGGAACGTCGACCCAGCGACTCCGGGATGCCGGAGATCGGCTCGATCCCATACCGATCCCGATTCGCCTCGATAGAGTCCACCGTCGCTTCCCTCGGTGGTCGAGCTCCGCCTGGACGAAAAACGCCGCCGCCCTCCGCAGAATCTCGTTCGCGCGTCTCAGCTCACGATTCTCCCGCTCCAGCGCCTTCAGCCGTTGCCTGTCCACGGTCGTCAAGGCTGCACGTTGGCCCGTGGCGCGTTCGGATTGGCGCACCCAGTTCCGCGGCGTCTCTCTTGTGCAGCCGATCTTCGATGCGATCGACGACATTGCCGCCCACTGCGATGCGTACTCGCCCCGATGCTCCAACACCATCCGGACGGCAGGCTCGCGTACCTCGGGTGAGTACCTGCTCGGTCTTCCCATGACCTCAATCCGCTTAAGAAACAAGGCCTTCGGAAAACGCGGGACGGTTCAACGAAGGCTTTGCGTTTAGATGATACGGAGGACAATATGAGTGTCGCACTCATCACTGGAACGAGCACAGGCATCGGTCGCTCGACGGCGATCGAGATGGCGAAAAACGGCTACCACGTATTTGCTTCGATGCGAAATCCAAAAGCGGCGGATCCAGAGATGGTTTCCTCAGGACAGGTGGAAGTGATTCCGCTGGACGTAAACGACAACGCATCGATGGAGTCGGCCGTGGCCGGCGTGCTCGATTCGGCGGGAAGGATCGATATTCTGGTCAACAACGCCGGGATTGGGATCGGTAGCTCGATCGAGGAAACGAGCGAAAAAGACCTGCGCGACACGATGGAGACCAATTTCTTCGGTGCCTGGCGCATGATGCAACTTGTGCTGCCCGGCATGCGCGCTCAAGGCGGCGGCCACATTGTGAACCTGACCTCGGTAGCCGGCAGGTTTGTCATGGCGTTTCACGGACCCTATGCGTCGTCGAAGTATGCGCTGGAGGCGGCAAGCGAAGCCCTCGCGCAAGAGGCCTTTCGGTATAACGTGCGGGTTTCCATCATTGAGCCCGGTGCGATCAGGACGCCCATTTTTGACAAGGCGACGGCGGGAGAGCGCCCGACGAACTCACCCTATGTGCAGTCTTTCAACCGGCTCATGGCGATTTTCGAGAAACGTCTCCAGGGCCCGTCTCCGCCGGAATTGGTGGCCACGACGATTCGGCATGCCATCGAGACCGATCAGCCGAAGCTGCGTTATTTGGTAGGGGAGGACGCCGAACTGTGGGTGGCGGGCCGGGCCAAAATGTCGGATGAAGAATTCGTGGCAGCAGGCCGGAACATGAGTTCGGGGGATTTCAAAAAATGGTATGAGGAGAAATTTGGTATGGAGCTGTAATCCGCCCACGGTTGTGGACCGGATGACATGGGCCGCTCACTCCGTGAGCAGCGCGGGTGCTATATGCAGGGGCTCTTCGCTCCAAAATGCGTGCGCTCCCTAACCGAACAATTTTCCGTCATCAACTCGGGCGGCGGTGTGACATGAGACTCGCTGGCAAGAAAGCGTTCGTTACAGGAGCGACCGGATTCATCGGAGGCCGTTTAGCAGAGCGGCTTACAAATGAAGAGCACGCCGAGGTGCGGACCTTGGTCCGCTCGCCAGAACAATCTGGCCACCTCGCATCGATTGGCATCGAGCTCGTCCAAGGCGACGTCACGGATCCCGCATCCGTTCGCCGAGCCATGGAAGGCTGCTCCCTGGCTTTTCATTGTGCTGCACTCATGCACGACGCCGATGCCACGCTCGAGGGTTTCCGGCAGGTCAATGTAGGTGGGACGGCCAATGTTCTAGACGCAGCCACGGACGCGGGCGTCGAGCTGCTGGTGTATATCAGCAGTATTGCGGTGTACGGTATCGATCCCAGGGTACACACCGACGAGACGGGCACTTTCCAGACTACCGGAATCCCGTACTCCGACTCCAAGACCGAGGCGGAAGAGCTAGTCGCCCGGCACGCCGAGCGAACGAATCTGCCACTGGTCATTATCCGGCCAGCCAACGTTTACGGCCCCCGGTCCTCGTTCTGGACGGTCGGCTTGTTGGCTATGATAGACGCGGGAAGGCTCACTCTCATCGATGACGGGCGCGGGCAGTCCAACCATGTCTACATCGACAACCTGGTAGACGCCATCCTTTCGGCTGCCCGCACGGACTCGGCGGTGAACGAGGATTTCATCATTAGCGACGGCGCCGAGACTCCCTGGAGCGAATTCCTCGGGTACTACGCGCGAATGATAGGCCGCGATCCCCTGCCCAGCATTTCGCTCGCTCGGGCGAAGTGCATGGCCTTCCTGTCCGAGTTTGGTGTTCGAATCATTGGAGGAACGCCGGGACTTACCCGCATCGAAGTTCGTTGCTGGACGCAAACCGGCACCTTTGACATCTCGAAGGCGCGACGTGTGCTGGACTACGCACCTCGCGTATCATTGAACGAAGGAATGAAAAGAACGGAGCACTGGCTGCGCGAGAGCGGTCATATCGCCCGCGGCGACGCGGCCCGTTACGGGAAGTCATAGTTCAAGGCCGCCTGGATCTCTGGATCCGGGAATGCAGGTAGATCAAGGTTCTCCGACCGTAGGAGACTGAATGTTCGATGATGCGCTAGGGAAAAATAGGAGGGTGCACCGCCTATTCGGCGAAGATGGACGGAGCTTGGTGGTCGCGATGGACCATGGCGCCGGCATCCATGTGTACCCGGAACTGTCGGATCCAGGGCGGGTAATCGCCCAAGTCGCGGAGGGTGGGGCCGACGCGGTCCTGGCGAATCCGGGCACAATTCGCCGCTACTCCGGTGAATTGAAGTCTTTGGGCGTGATCTTGAGGATGGATGGAGGAGGGTCGCTGCTCAGCGAGGCTCCGGAATCGAGACTTCTTTATTCTGTCGAGGACGCGCTGCGGCTGGGGGCAGACGCGGTGGTGTGCATGGGCTTTCCGGGTACGCCGTTTGAGGCACAGACGTTGGGCAACCTCGCGAATCTGGCGGGCCAATGCCAGAACTGGGGTATGCCCTTGATGGCGGAGGTATTGCCCGGAGGTTTCAGCAACATGGAACTCCACACTCCGAAGAACGTGCAGCTGGCAGCTCGTATCGGTGTGGAGCTGGGAGCCGACCTCATCAAGACCGAGTTCACAGGATCGGAGGACAGCTTCAAACCCGTCGTGGAGAACTGTTTTCGACCTGTGCTGGTGCTTGGCGGAAGGAAGATGGATGATGAGCGGGCGCTGTTCGCAATGGTCCGAAGCGCTCTGAACGCCGGGGCCGCCGGGGCCGTTGTCGGCCGCAATGTGTGGGGCCATCGGGACCCGCGGGCGCTCGTTGAGGCATTGTCCCATCTCGTGCACATGGACGCGTCGGTCGAGGAGACCATGGACGACTTCCAGGGGGCGAGCGCGTAGACGATAATCGGAAAAGCCGGCTCGAACACGAACCGACCAGCTTGTCAGGAATTTTGTGTTTGTGAGCGATACTGACTCCCGGAAGGGGCAGGAGCAGGTCTGGCGACGGAGAAGCAAGAGACCACTTGAGAAATGGCTAAACCGATAGAATAGATGCGGTCATCCCGATTTGGGATCGTAGTTCAGCCGGAAAAGCGCCTGCTTCACACAAAAACTCAAACACATTGTCTTGTTGGTTCTTTTTGTCTTTAGTTCTTCTCAGGTGACGGTGTTAGCCCGCATTCGACAGGAAATTGTTTTCACGATGCCCGGAACCGGCGTTCACGATCGTTGGAAGACGCAGCAAAGAAGGTAGACGAGATCGCCTTTCCGCCGCCGCTTGACCTCGACGCGCGATTTCTTCTGAAACCGATTCCGGGCGGAGGGCCCGCAATCCAGCGTCTCCCAATCGTCGTCCTGTTCCCGTTCGTCCAACCATTCATTCCTCTCGGACTGCCGCCCCGCCACGATATAGTGCGATCCGCGTTGACGGATCTGGCTGAGATTCTCGTCAAACGCTATGCCCCGGTCGAGGAATTCCGTGGCGCCGGCGCGCATGCCGGTCCGTTTTTCCAGCGCGTCGAGCGTCGACTCGAGACTGCGCCGGTCCGGCATATTGCAGTCGAAAACCGCTTGCGGACCGCCAAAATCGGATACGGAATCGGGAACCGCTCGGGAAGAAGGATCGGGTACGAGATCGGGTTGGAGTACCCTTGGATAGACGGCGAGGCTATACTGCAAACATGAGTCAGGAATTGATCGCCATCATTGGCGCGGCCATTGGCCTTGCCGCAATCATTGTTCCGACCATTCGCGGCTTGCGGAAGGACATTGTGGCCCTCGGCGAGCGAACGCAGCAAGATATTGCAGTCCTCGGTGAGACTACACGGAAGGACATTGTGGCCCTCGGCGAGCGAACGCAGCAAGATATTGCAGTCCTCGGTGAGACTACACGGAAGGACATTGCGGCCCTCGGCGAGCGAACGCAGCAAGATATTGCAGCCCTCGGTGAGACTACACGGAAGGGCATTGCGGCCCTTGGCGAGCGCATGAGCAAGGTGGAGTTGGGCTTGGTCGATCGCATAGGCAAGCTGGAAAGCAGCCTTGGCGAGCGCATAGCGAGGCTCGAAGTGGCGACGGAAGGATTCATCAAACCTCAATCGACTTCTCATTGACACGCAAATGCGAACCCTTCGCGGATCATGGATTTCAGCCAATCTGAGGAAGTTAAGGCAATTCGGCAAACAATCCGCGAGTTTTCCGAGAGAGAGATTCGTCCCCACGTCATGGACTGGGACGAAAACCAGCATCTCCCCCGCGAGATCCTCGCACGCCTTGCGGAATTGGGTTGCCTGGGCGTGTTGGTTCCTACCGAATACGGCGGCGCAGGTCTCGGATACCAGGAGTACGTGGCCATAATCGAAGAACTGTCTCGCGTCGACGGGTCTGTAGGTCTTTCAGTTGCCGCGCACAACTCACTGTGTGCGTCACACATCTACCTTGCCGGCAACCCATTCCAGCGTCAGCGATTCTTGGCGCCATTGGCACAGGGAAAGAAGCTGGGCGCGTGGAGTTTGACCGAGGCGGGGGCCGGTAGCGACGCTGGAGCCATACGAAGCACGGCGAAGCGCGAGGGCGAGACCTGGGTGTTGAATGGTGAGAAAGCGTTCACAACGCACGGGACGTCCGCCGACATTTGCGTCGCAATGGCACAAACGGATTCCACGAGGGGCCATGACGGCATTTCGGCATTCATCATCGAGAAAGGGACGCCCGGCTTTCGGCACGGAAAGAAAGAAAACAAGTTGGGGCTCCGTGCCAGTGATACTTCGACCGTCATCTTCGACAACTGCCGGATTCCCGAATCGAACCTGTTGGGCAAGGAGGGGAACGGTTTTCGGGACTCCCTGAAAATCCTCTCCGGTGGCCGAATCGGGATTGCGGCCCTGTCGTTGGGGATCGCTCAGGGCGCATACGAAGCTGCCTTGAACTATTCCAGGGAACGCGAGCAGTTCGGCAGGCCGATTTCGGATTTCCAGGCTATTCAGTTCAAACTGGCCGACATGGCCACGGAAATCGATGCGGCCAGGCTGCTTACCTATCGCGCGGCCTGGATGAAAGACAGCGGGGCCAATCTCACGGCGGAATCCTCGATGGCGAAGCTCTATGCGTCCGAGGTCGCAGTGCGCGTGGCAAACGAGTGCGTTCAGATTCACGGCGGCTATGGCTACGTCAAAGACTACCCCGCCGAAAAGTACTACCGCGATGTCAAGCTTTGCACGATCGGAGAGGGAACCAGTGAAATCCAGCGTATCTTGATCGCGCGGGAAGTTCTCGGTCGGTAGATCTCCATGAAATCCGATTCCAGATTCGAAGAAAATCGACGGGCGATGGAGCCTCTTGTCGAAGAACTGCGTCAGAAGCTCGCGCGCGTCAGGCAGGGAGGCGGCGACGTTGCGGCCGAGAAACATCGCGGTCGAGGCAAGATGTTCGTGCGGGACCGCATCGCGGCTCTACTCGATCCCGGAGTTCCGTTTCTCGAGCTTGGAGCCCTGGCCGCCGAAGACATGTATGGCGGCGGCGTTCCCTCGGCTGGAATCGTCACTGGAATCGGGAGAATTCATGGGCGCGAGGTCGTTGTCATCGCCAACGATGCAACGGTCAAGGGCGGCACGTATCTGCCGATAACAGTAAAGAAGCACCTGCGGGCCCAGGAAGTGGCGATGGAGAACCGGCTCCCTTGCGTTTATCTGGTCGACTCCGGTGGCGCCTTCTTGCCTTTGCAAGCCGAAGTCTTTCCGGACCGCGACCACTTCGGGAGGATCTTCTACAACCAGTCCCGGATGTCGGCCGCTGGCATTTATCAGGTCGCCGCGGTCATGGGATCCTGCACGGCCGGCGGCGCCTACGTGCCGGCGATGAGTGACGAGGCGGTGATCGTCAAACGCCAGGGCACGATTTTTCTCGCCGGGCCGCCCTTGGTCAAGGCGGCCACGGGCGAAGATGTGACCGCCGAAGAGCTCGGCGGCGCCGACGTGCACTGCCGTATTTCAGGCGTGGCTGACCACTATGCCGAAGACGACTCCGACGCGTTGCGGATCGTACGCAATATATTTCTCTCGATGCCGCCCCCGCGGAAGCGGCAGCTTCAGGTTGCCGAACCTGAAGATCCTCATGAGGATCCCGCCGAGCTTTATGGGGTGGTACCGGCCGATCCCAGGAGGAGCTACGATGTCCGCAACGTCATCCGACGAATTGTGGACGCGAGTTGGTTCCAGGAATTCAAGAAACTATACGCACCCACGCTGGTTTGCGGATTTGCTCGCATCGCGGGATATCCTGTCGGGATCATTGCGAACAACGGAATTCTGTTCTCCGAAAGTGCACTCAAAGGCAGCCACTTCATCCAACTGTGCTGTCAACGCGGAACTCCGCTCGTATTCGTTCAGAACATCACGGGTTTCATGGTCGGCAAACAGTTCGAACACAAGGGCATTACGAAAGACGGCGCCAAGATAGTAAATGCAGTCGCCAGCGCAACGGTCCCGAAATTCACGGTGATCATCGGAGGCTCTTACGGCGCCGGCAACTACGCAATGTGCGGGCGCGCATACCAGCCGCGCCAGCTTTGGATGTGGCCCAACGCCAGGATCTCGGTGATGGGCGGGGAACAGGCCGCCAGCGTCTTGCTCCAGATCAAGCGCGATCAGTTGCGGGCGCGTGATCAAGACATGTCGCCTGAGGAACAGCAAGCGTTCGTCGCTCCGATTGTGAATAGATATCAGTCCGAAGCCAATGCATATTTCAGCACTGCACGACTCTGGGACGACGGTGTTATCGATCCCGCCGAGACACGAAATGTGCTGGCCCTTGGAATCTCCGCGGCCATGAATCAATCGGAGGAACCGACACGATTCGGCGTATTCAGAATGTAGCTTCCCGCCGCAATCGCCGTGGGCTGACAGTGTCTTGCTGAGGATTACCCCGCCTTTCTCACGGGTTTTCGTCGCGAAGAGTCGGAGACGCCGTCAGAGCAAGGCGCGCGCCCGGAGGGCACCGGAGGCGTACTTGACGGTACGTCGAGGAGCCCGACGAAGCGGAACGCAGCACTGGCGGATGGATCCGGCGCTGTAGCAGACAACTCGTGAGAAATGCGGGTTAGGATCGCGATGCTTGAAATCGAAATCAATGGCCCGGTGGCCCGGGTCGTCCTCAACCGTCCGGACGTGCACAATGCCTTCAATGATGTTCTGGTCGAGAGGATAACGGCGGCCTTTGAGGATCTGGCGGGTCGTCGCGAAGTCCGGGCTGTTGTCCTTGCAGGAAACGGCAAGTCCTTTTGCGCCGGTGGAGACCTCAATTGGATGAGGCAGACCGTCGGTCTCAGCTTTGAAGAAAACCGTTCCGGCGCCGCCACGATCTCGCGAATGCTCCGGGCCGTTGCGGCCTGCCCCAAACTTGTCATTGCCCGTGTCCATGGCGCCGCCTTGGGAGGCGGCTCGGGGCTGGTGGCCGCGGTCGATATCGCACTCGCCGCGAGATCTGCCGTTTTTGGGTTTACCGAGGTCCGTATCGGCGTGGTTGCCGGTGTCATCTCACCCTTTGTCCTGCCCCGTATCGGCGCTGGCCATGCGCGGGAGTACTTTACGACTGGAGAAAAGTTCTCGGCCGATACGGCTCACCGAATTGGTCTGGTGCACAGCGTGTATCCAGATCTGGAAAGTCTGGATACAGCGATCGATTCCAAGCTGGAGCAGGTTCTTGAAGCCTCCCCGAGTGCAGTCGCCGCTACCAAGGCCCTGATTGCTGAAATTTCCTCAAAGGATATGGACTCGGCAACCGATTACGCGGAGAGAGCCCTTGCCCGGGCGCGTTCCAGCGAAGAAGGTCAGGCCGGCATGAAGTCCTTTCTTGAAGGCCGGAAGCCACCCTGGATGATGCCGTGACCGAGTCCGTGGCAGAACTCGTTGAAATCGGTAGTGGGCGGTCCATGCCCCTCCTTTGCTGGACGCTCGCAGAGCGCCCCTCGAGTGTTCTGCGGGTTCCAAGACCGGTCGGACGACGGTTTGCGAGGGTGGGATGACAGGGGTGACAGAGTTTCCAGCAAGGGTACGGATCGTCGAAGTCGGTCCACGAGATGGCTTACAGAACGAACCCGTTACGATTGCCTTGGCCGACAAGGTCACCTTTATCGAGCGCCTCCGAGCGGCGGGACTCCAGGATATCGAGGTGACATCCTTCGTTCATCCCAAGCGTGTGCCCCAGTTGGCGGATGCGGATGAACTCCTTGCGCGCCTTCCAGAAACTGACGCCGTGCGTTACGCGGCACTGGTTCCCAATATGCGCGGGTTGGAACGCGCGATCGAAGCCGGCGTGTCACGGATCGGAGTCCTTACCGCAGCCTCCGACACGTTCAATCGAAGAAACATCAACATGAATACGCGTGAGTCCATCACGGTGCTGGGTCCCCTGGTCCGGTGTGCGCTCGAACAGGGCATCTCTGTTCGCGGCTACGTTTCGACGTCGTGGATATGCCCCTACGAGGGCCCGATGGACGAGCACAAAGTTGCCGGAATCGTTCAAGAGCTGTTCGCTCTTGGCGTCGACGAAGTGTCGGTTGGCGACACGATCGGTGGGGCCGTGCCAGCCAAGGTCGAGGCCACTCTCGACCGTCTGCTCAGCGTGTGCCCACCAGAACGTCTTGCCATGCACTTTCACGACACGTATGGGATGGCCGTCGCGAACACGTATCAAGCTCTCCGAATGGGAATTTCGACTTTCGACAGTGCGGCTGGAGGCCTGGGTGGTTGCCCATATGCCCCGGGCGCTTCGGGTAACGTGGCCACCGAGGAGCTACTCTACCTGTTCGACCGCTTGGGCATCGAAACTGGTGTGCGGCTGTCCGGGATCCGGCATGCTTCCGATTTCATCGGGGGGGTGCTCGGGCGAACTCTGCCGTCCCGCGTCCTGGCGACTGGGGCTGGAAAGGAAGCTTGACAGGTGGCTCGGACCTGACTGGAGATTTACAGGACCATGATGCTCATGGAACGCCGACGGCAGCCGGAATGGATGGACGAACCCGGCCTCGACGAACAGCTTCACGCCCGTGCCCTTGAGGGCCTCGGCCGGATCAACCGTTCCACCGACAGCCCGGGGACCCTTTGGCCCCGAATCCATCGCTTGATGGAATCCTCATCCGAACCGCTCCGTGTTCTCGACGTCGGCGCCGGGGGCGGAGACGTTGTCGTCTCGCTCTACCATCGTGCCGAATCGACGGGTCGAAAGATCCAGATCGACGGATGTGACGCCAGCCCCTTCGCGGTAGAGTACGCCCGCCGCCATGCCGATTCGAATGGGGCCAGCGCTTGCCGCTTCTTCCGTCACGATGTGCTGGCCGAACGGCTGCCGGACGGATACGATGTGGCGATGTGTTCGCTGTTCCTGCACCACTTCGACGAGGAAGATGCGCTGGCGATCCTGTCCCGGATGAACTCCGCGGCGCGTCGGCTCGTGCTCGTTCAGGATCTCCGCCGGACACGCCTCGGCTATGCGCTGGCATGGGCGGGCTGTCGTTTGCTCTCCCGGTCGCCGGTCGTCCACAAGGACGGTCCGCTGTCCGTTGCCGGAGCGTTCACCGGTGAGGAGGCGCGAATCCTGGGCGTCGGCGCGGGGCTTTCCGGAATCGAAATCGAGCATCGGTGGCCGCAACGGTTTATTCTGAGTGCGGTTCCCGAAATTCCATGATCGCCCTTTCGTCAACCCCGCCCTTGCCGGAATGGGACGTCGTCGTCATCGGCGCCGGCCCTGCAGGGGCCGTTGCGGCACACGGACTCGCGCGTTCCGGGCTTGCGACGCTTCTCGTCGATCGCCGGACTTTTCCCCGCGACAAGGTGTGCGGCGGGTGTCTCAATGGGCGTTCGCTCGCGATCCTCGAATCGATCGGGCTGGGCGGCGCCGTGAACCGGTTGGGTGGGCGGCCGTTCTCGAACCTGAATCTCAAGACCAGCGGTGGAGGGCGGCTCGATTTGAAGTTGCCTGAAGGGGTGGCGGTCACGAGGCGAGCGTTCGACGAGGCGCTCGTTCGGTCGGCTGTTGGCGTTGGCGTGTCATTTTTCAGTGGTGTGTCGGCGCGGGCCGCGCCGCTGGAAAGGTTCATGGGAGATTCCCGCCGGGTGCGGCTGCGAGCCATGGACGGTTTCGAGATGAACGTCGCCGGGCGTGTCGTGATCGCCGCCGACGGTCTCGGACACCCATCGTTGGGGGGACTTCCCGAGTTCCGTTCAACCATCATCCGCCGCTCGCGAATCGGTTTGGGAGCTGTTTTGGAACATACGGACGGATTCGAGCCGGGCACGATCCACATGGCCGTCGATCGGTCGGGATATGTCGGCATTGTTGAAGTCGAAGACCGCCGACTCGACATTGCCGCCGCCGTCGACCCGCAATATCTGAAGCTATGTGGAGATGCCCGATCTGCGATACGGGGCATCCTTGAGAGAGCATGCCTGACGATTCCCGGCGATCTGGACGATGCCGATTGGCATGGTACGACGACGCTCGGACAAACTCTGCGGCGTCCCGCGGCTTGGCGGGTTCTTGCGATCGGCGATTCGGCCGGTTACGTGGAGCCGTTCACCGGGGAAGGTATCGCCTGGGCCGTGGCCGATGCCGTGGCCGTTCAAGAGTTCGTACACCGCGGGATCGAGAAGTGGACCGGGAGCGTGGAAGGAGGTTGGACGAACGATCGCAAACGATTGGCTGTTCGTCGACAGCGCATCTGCCGGGCCGTCGGAATCGCCTTGCGTACACCCATGTTGCCGGAAATCGGCGTTCGGTTGCTCACGCGGTTGCCTGGGCTGGCCAAGATGGGCGTCCGTCGACTGAATGCCGTTCCGCCGCTCGCCGGAGAGACGAGCTCGTGAGCTTCAATATTCTCGGGATCGGAACGGCCGTGCCCGGACACCCGGTTGCCCAGGACATTGCGGCTCGTTGGGCCCTTGCACTGTACAACGATGGTCACGACCGGGGCCGGCTGCTGAAGACTTTGTATCGCCGTGCGGGAGTGCGTTACCGGCACAGCGTGCTGCTCGATTCCTGTGAGCCCGACGAAACCCGCTGGAAGCAGTTCTATCCATCAGCCGCGCACCAGGGCGACCGCGGTCCGACAACCCGCCAGAGGATGGAACGTTTCGATGCTGAAGCGGGGCCGCTGGCTGCCGTCGCGGCAAGGCGCGCCCTGTTGGATGCCGCGATCCCGGCGGGCGACATTACCCATCTGATTACGGTTTCATGTACGGGGTTTGCCGCCCCGGGCGTCGACATGGAATTGATTGACACGCTCGGTTTGTCTCCCGGCGTTGCCCGTACACACGTCGGATTCATGGGTTGTCATGCGGCCCTCAACGCATTGCGTACGGCGGGCGCATTCACGACAGAAGATCCGGACGCCTGTGTGCTCGTCTGTTCCGTGGAATTGTGCTCGCTTCACCAGCAGTATGAGTGGAGTCCCGATAACGTGGTCTCGAATGCGTTGTTCGCCGACGGATCGGCTGCTGTTGTGGGATGCGGCGATTCGACGCGCGTGTCCCCGGATTCGAGCCTCGGCATATGGGCGTCCGGGTCCGTGAAGCTTCCGGAATGTTCGGAATCGATGACCTGGCATATCGGAGACCATGGCTTTGAGATGAAGCTTTCGGCCCAGGTACCCGAATTGATCCGCGATCGTTTGTCGGCATGGTTGACCGAATGGCTTTCTTCGGCAGGTATGAGCATCGACCGGATCGGTTCGTGGGCGATACATCCGGGGGGGCCCAGGATTCTGTCGGCATGCGCCGAAGCATTGGGCCTTGACGCCGTGGATATTGGACCGTCGACCGGCGTGCTGGAAGAATATGGCAATATGTCGTCTCCGACGATCCTGTTCATCGTCGAGCGTCTTCGTCGCCGCCGAGCGCCGCCACCCTGGGTTCTGCTCGGATTTGGCCCGGGTCTGGCGATCGAGGCGATGCTGTTGGGTCCGGTTTCGGGAAAACCCTGAGATTGCCGGCCGACAACTGGTGCAAAATAGATTGTTGACCTTTATGATCGGGGTCTGCGAAAGTTCCCTGATGGAAGAAACGCAGGAGGATTTTTGATGAAGCACGGTCTCTTCGGCAGTTTGCTCATTATATGCTTGGCCTTTCTTGTGGCGGCGATTCCCGCCATTGCACACCACGCGGTTTCGGCCAAATTCGATCCGGATCAATCGGTGTCGTTTACGGGGCTGGTTTCCAAGGTGGACTGGCTGAATCCCCACGTCCATTTGTTCATCGACGTGCCGCAGGGCGCGGACGAAATCAACTGGGCAATCGAACTGGAAAGCCCCACGTTGCTGGAAATGAGTGGGTGGACCCGAGAATCGGTTAGTGTCGGCGCCGAATTGTCGGTCGAGGGGATTCGCGCGCGGGACGGCAGCTTGCAGGCTTGGGGATTGTCTGTTGTGGATGTCGCTTCGGGGGTGGCAGTGCTTCAGTTCGATCCCGCCGACATGCCCGAAGCGAGTGCGAACAACGGCCCGGCGCCACGATGGCCCGACGGGCTTCCGATGCTGGGGCCGCCGATGGGCCAGTCCGGATATTGGAGCAATCCCAGTGCGACCGCATTGGTTGAAGAAGGGTCCGGTGTGGCTTTCGGAGCGGACGGATTGCTCGAAAACATCGCCGACGCAGGCGAGGTTGCGCCATTTCAGGAGTGGGCAAAGGCGATTTACGAATCCCGCCAGAACAACAACCTGGTGGACGACCCGATGTATCTGTACTGCATCCCGCCCGGGGGGGCCCGCACGTTCCAGAGTCCGTTCGGCGTGCAGTTCGTCGAGAACAAGGACCGCGAACGCATCTTCCTTCTGGAGGGCGGGGCGAACCGGAACTTCCGCATCATCTATCTGGATGGGCGAGAGCAGATCGGCGACATCCGGGGAGACTATGACAACCCGCTGTTCTATGGACGGTCGGTCGCCGAATGGGACGGCGATACCCTGGTTATCGACACCGTGGGATTCAACGAACGGTTCTGGTTCACAAACGGGGGGCTGCCGCACACCGCGGCGCTCCACCTCATCGAACGGGTGACGCGCGAGGACTACAACACGCTGCGATATGAGGTGACCATTGACGATTCTGGCGCCTATACCCGCGAGTGGACCAGCAGTTGGACGCTGGACTGGATCCCGGACGAAGAGATGCCTGTCTACTATTGCCAGGACAACAGGCCATAAGCCGGGCAAGATTAACATTCAGTTTTTGTTTACAGGTGTGTTAAAGATTTAAAAGCCAGTACGAAATCATTCCCTATGATCCGAAGGAGTTAGCGATGAAGCTGCACATCAGTGGTTCGATGGCATTTGTTCTGGGCGTATTTGTTCTCGCTCTGGTAGCTTCCGTGCCCGCGATAGCCCATCATGCGTTCTCGGCCGAATTCGATTCCGAGAAGCCGACGACGAAGAGCGGTCTCGTAACCAAGATCGAATGGACCAATCCCCATATCTGGTTTTACCTCGACGTCACTGACGGAAACGGCGTTACCGAGAACTGGGGTTTCGAGATGGGCCCGCCCCATCTGCTTCAGGCTCGTGGATGGACCCGCACGACCATCAGCATCGGTGACGAAGTCACCGTTGCCGGAAGCCTCGCGCGGAACGGCAGCAATCGCGTCAATGCCCGCAACGTCACGATGACGCATACCGGCGAGCGGTTGGGCGCGGGTTCCAGTCAGCAACTCACCCCGTAAGAATCGATCTCGGCGAATGCCAATCCCCGGTCCTTCCGACCGGGGGGTGGCGCCTCGGCGCAATCCGAGTTTAGGCCTCTTGCCGGACCAGTCGGCACCCGTGTCCCTGATTGCATTCGCGACGTATTCCTTCAGAAAAATTCGCGAAGATTGCTATAGTAGGGGCTAAGAATCCGGGATGCTGGCGTGCATCTCCTCGTGAATAATCCGCGCGAGAACTCTGGAGATTCAGCCGCATTCGATTCCTTCGCAGCGACCTATACTGCGCGGAGCGTTCGATGAAGAAGAAAATGTTGTTGGTTTGCTCTCTGGCGCTCTTGTCGGTCGTCTTCGTCGTTCAGGGCACCGAACCTGTCGAGTTGGCGCAGACCGCTGCTGCGGAAGACATCTCCGCACAGCAGGCTTTGATCGACGGCTATTGTCTGGGGTGCCACAACCAGAGGGCCGCCGAAACCGGTGTCGACTCTTCCTTGAAGATTTCTCTCGACGTTCTCGATCTCAACAACGTTTCAGCAGACCCGGAAGCATGGGAACGGGTGATCCGGCGTCTCAACGCCGGCATGATGCCGCCGGCCAACATGCGTCGCCCCGACGACCCGAATGCCCTCAACGGTCTGGCCGCGTGGATCGAGAACCAAATCGATCGTGACGCGCCCATCTATCTGGCGCCTCCGGGGCTCCACCGCCTCAACCGCACCGAGTATGCCAATGCGGTTCGCGACATGCTGGGTCTTGAAATCGATCCGTCGGTTTATCTGCCATCCGATGACTCCAGCTTCGGTTTCGACAACATGGCCGGAACGCTGGGTCTCTCATCCACTCTGGTTGAAGCCTATGTTTCGGCGGCGGGCAAGATCAGCCGCATGGCCGTCGGCGAGGAGGCCACTCCTCGACTGGCCATCTACCGCGTCGCCGAAGACACCTCGCAGGACTACCACATCGAAGGACTTCCGTTCGGAACGCGGGGCGGCATTCTCGTGAACCATATATTCCCTTCGGACGGCGAATACACGCTCAGCATCACGCCGATCTTCGGCGACAACATGTCGCCTCAGGGTTTTGGAACGATTGCCAACGAGAAGATTGAGGTTCTGCTGGACGGGGAACTGGAGGAGTTGCTCGATTGGGTCGGGAATCGGGAAGGTCAGGGGGTGGCATTCGGCGAAGACCGCGACGGCGGCAACGCCATGGAAGTCACGTTCGAGACGACCGGCGGTCCGCATGAAGTGGGCGTGACCTTTCTGGCTACCAATTTTGCCCCGCTTCTGGACCTGAATCGCCAGTTCGAGCGCAAGACTATCCAGACCGGTCCGACTCCCGGCTATACGTTCTTCCCCCATGTGGGAAGCATCCGGATCCAGGGGCCGTTCAATTCGGCGGTTCCGCAGAATTCGCCCTCGCGAGACCGAGTGTTTGTTTGTCAACCCGCGAATGTAAACGAAGAGGTGGGATGCGCCGAAGAGATCATCGACAATCTCGCGACCCAGGCATACCGGCGGCCCGTGACCGATGCCGATCTGGCGCCCTTGATGGAATTCTACGAGATGGGCCGCGAAGAGCAGAATTTCGACCGTGGAATCGAGATGGCGCTCGCACGCATCCTGGCGGCACCGCGGTTCCTGTATCGCATCGAGGATGAGCCGGTTGAACTCGCCGTTGGCGATACCTACCGCATTTCGGATCTTGAACTGGCGTCGCGCCTGTCCTACTTCCTTTGGAGCACGGGGCCGGATGCGGAATTGGTCGAACTGGCCAGTGCCGGTTCTCTAAGTGAGCCCGAACGGCTTCAGCAGCAGGTGGAACGCATGCTGGCCGATCCCCGCTCGGCCGCGCTGTCTGAGAACTTCGCCGGCCAGTGGCTCAACTTGAGGGGCATTCAAAGCCACAGCCCCCTGCCGCTGATCTATCCCGATTTCGATGACCCGTTACGTCAGGCGATGCGGAAGGAAGTCGAGTTACTGTTCGACAGCATCGTCCGTGAAGACCGAAGCGTGGTGGATCTGCTGACGTCGGACTACACGTTCATCAACGAACGTCTTGCCAGGCATTATGGGATTCCAAACGTTTATGGCAGCCAGTTCCGGCGCGTTCTGCTTGGGGAAGAATTCGACGCTCTCCGTGGCCTGACCGGCAAGGCAGTAATTCTCTCAACCACGGCAAAGCCCGACAGAACGTCGCCCGTCACGCGCGGAAAGTGGGTCATGACGAACATACTGGGCGTCAGCCCGCCGGAACCGCCGCCGAACGTCCCGCCACTGCCGCCGCCGGACCCGAATGCTCGCGGCGCCAACGCGGAACCGTCGATGCGGCAGAAGATGCTGGACCACCGGGTTCGTGCCGACTGCGTGCAGTGTCACCAGTTGATGGATCCGATCGGCTTCGCTCTCGAAAATTTTGACGGCATCGCCGAGTGGCGGACCGACGACAACGGTCCGATCGATGCTTCCACGACCCTGTTTGACGGCGCGTCGGTCGACGGTCCGTCGGAACTGCGTGAATGGCTCGTGACCTATTCGGACGGGTTTGTTCAGTTGTCCGTCGAAAAGTTGTTGACCTACGCTCTCGGACGCGGTGTTGAATATCGGGACATGCCGGTGGTTCGGGCGATTGCCCGCCAGGCCGCCGAGAACGACAACCGGTTTTCTTCCCTCGTCATGGGAGTTGTCAACAGTGGGCCGTTCGCGATGAACGCCAAACTGCAGGCGAGCGAATAGGAGCAGTGAATCGTAATCATATTTGTTCTTGAAAAAGCGACAGGAGGCTAACTGATCATGTTTATCACCAAGAAGCACATTCCGCGACGCAGGTTTCTGCAAGGGACGGGCGTCACGTTGGGGTTGCCACTTCTTGAAGCCATGATCCCCGCCCGAACGGCTCTGGCGCAGACCGCGGCGAATCCCGACCCGCGTTTCATGGGAATCTTCTATCCCCATGGGATGGCGCCGGGCTGGTGGGAGCCGACCGGAGACAGGTTGGTCGGCGACATGCCCTACATCATGGAACCGCTGCAGAACCTCCGTGAAAAGTCGGTGATCATGACCGGGTTGTGGTCCAAGTCCGCGGAGCCGCCGGAAGGAACCACTGGTTCCGACCATTGGGTGGCTGCCGCATTCATGACCGCGATCAAACCCAAGAAGACGGCCGGTTCGGACGCCAGCGTCGGAAGCCCGACCATCGATCAGGTCATCGCTCAGAAAATCGGACAGGAATCCCTCCTCCCGTCGCTTCAGCTTGCCGTTGAAGACCCGGGTACCAATTCGAGCAACTGTGGCGAGGGTTACAGTTGTTCCTACACGAATTCCCTTTCATGGGTGGCTCAGGAGACTCCCGAGACGGAAGAATGGCTGCGGACGAGTCCATTGCCGATGGAGCTGAACCCGCAGGTGGTTTTCGAACGCCTGTTCGGCAGCGGCGCCACCCCAGAGGTCCGCGAGGCTCGTCGTCGACAAAGCCAGAGTATTCTCGATTCGCTTCTGGGTGAACTTTCGAGCCTGAGGAGCGATGTCGGGGCCAGCGACCGGTTGACGATCAATCAGTACACCGACGAAGTTCGTGAAATCGAGCGTCGGTTGGAACTTGCCGCCACGAAGTCGACGGCCGTTCCCCAGATCGACGAGCCGGCCGGGATTCCCTCGGACTTCGACGAACACATCAAGCTCCATCTCGATCTCACGGCTCTCGCCTTCCAGGCGGACATCACTCGAGTGGCGACGTTGCTCGGCGCTCGCGATCTGACAGGCAAGACCTATCGGTTCCCGACCAACGAATACTTTCCCAATGGCGGCACCAGTGTGAGCTTCCACGGCGGATCGCACCATCAGGACGATCCGGCCCAGATCCAGCGGTACTCCGAACTGAACCGGTATCACCTGCATACGATGGCTTATCTGGCCGAAAAACTGGACAGCATTCCCGAAGGCGACGGGACTGTTCTGGATAACTCCCTCATCCTCTACGGGACGAACATGGGCAACTCCAACCAGCACCAGCATTACGATGTGCCTCATGTCCTGGTTGGCGGCGCCGGCCATCGACTCGAGGGTGGGCGGCACCTCCACTATGACCGGAAGACCGTGACGACCGGAAACTTGCTGCTCAGCATCCTGGACATCTACGGAATTCACCAGGAATCCCAAGGCGACAGTACGGGCAGGTTGACCGAACTGTAGCCAGAGGCAGTCGCAAGGAGTCGTGTACATGATGAATCGACCATCACTCATCGCCTTCACGGTGGCCGCGTTGCTGTCGGTCTCGACGTTCGCGTTGGGCCAAACCGGGCAAAATCTCGCGGACGCCGCCGAAGCCGGAGATATGGCCACGGTCCGGTCGCTCCTGGATTCGGGGGCCGACGTCAATGCCGCTCAGAGGAATGGTTCGACCGCTCTTCATTGGGCCATCTACCGTGACGATGCCGAAACGGTGGACCTGTTGATCGATCGGGGCACCGACGTGACGGTGAAGACTCGCGAAGGCATCAGTCCCCTGTTCATGGCATCTCTTTACGGCAATGTGGCGGTAATTCAAAGGCTGCTGGACGCCGGCGCCGATGCGAATGAAGCCGGTCCGAATACGGAAACTCCTCTGATGCTGGCCGCCCGAAACGGCAATCCGGATGCGGTTCGAACATTAATCGAAGCGGGAGCGGACCCAAATTTCGCCGAAAACGTTCGCGGTACGACAGCACTGATGTGGGCCATTGAACAGCAGCATCCCGAAGCCGTGGCCGTGTTGATTGCCGGGGGCGCCAACGTCGCAGTGCAGACCGCCGATTCAGGATTGCCTCGCCGCTACATGGCCAACCGAGTGAATGTCGATCGCGTACAGAGTGCTCAGGAACTGCTCCGCGAGGCCGTGGCCGAAGGATTGACGCAGGAAGAGTACCAGACTCGCCGTGAAGCGCTTGGTCCCGCCGGCAGCGAACCCAACAATCCGGGCGGCGCGTTCGGTTTCGACATCGAGACGCTCGTGGCGTTTGTGCTGAATCAACTTCAACCCGGCGGCGATGTCGACGAATTAATTGAGGACTTTCGCGATCAGGCCGAGGGGTTTGGTATCGATTTTGAAGAACTCGAGGCCGCGGTCAGGGTCGAACTTGCAGGCGATGGCGCGGCAGATGCCTCCCAGGACGATGCCACGGGTCCTCAGGGGCAGGGCCGCCGCCAGCAGGCTGCCGAAGCCGTGGACGAGATCGACGGACCTCAGGCCGGTCTCGTGGGCCGTGGCGGTGGCGGACTGACTCCGCTGATCTACGCCTCACGCGAAGGATGCCTCGAATGTGCGCGTCTGCTCGTCGAAGCTGGCGCCGACGTGAATCAGCAGTCGTTCTATGGATGGACGCCGTTACTGACCGCGACGAACAACCGGTGGTACGAACTGGGCGCCTTCCTGATCGATCGGGGCGCCGACGTCAACCTTGCCAACATGGGTGGAATGACTCCTCTGTATCTGGCGACCGATAACCGGAATATCGAAGGCGGGGACTATCCGGTTCCCACCGCGGATACCGACGATCTGGAGTACATCCGGTTGCTTCTCATGAGCGGTGCGGACCCCAACCATCAAGTCGCCTCCGACACCGAAACCCGAACCATCTTTACGATGCAGTGGTTCCTTGAAACCGGGGCAACCGCTATGGTGCGCGCGTCCCAGTCGGGCGACACGGCCCTGATGCGGATGTTGCTGGAATATGGCGCCGATCCATTTATCCCGACCGAATATGGAGACACCGCGCTTTCGGCGGCGGCGGGTATCGGCTGGGTCGAAGGCGTCACATTCGAGTGGTCCCGCGATGAGAACCTGGAAGCCGTGCGGATGCTGCTCGACCTCGGTGCGGACCGGAACTCCACGAACCAGGACGGCCGGACGCCGCTGATGGGCGCGGCCATGAAGGGACGTATCGAGGTGATCGAGGCTCTGGCCGAATCCGGAGCCCTGCTCGATACCCGCGACTACGGGAGCCGGGATACGGACAAGGCCGGGTCCCAACTCGCGGGTCATACCTGGCAGGCCATCGACTACGCTGACGGGTTGGTGCGCGTGGGCGTGCAGTCGGCCGTAAATCACCCCGAAGTTGCGCGGCGGATCCGGGAAATGATGATTGAACGTGGAATGCCCGTTCCGCCGCCGAATCGTGTCGTTGAATCCATATGTATCGTGGAGATCTGCATGGAACGGCAGTTCGATTCGCTCGAGGAACTCGAAGCGGGTCTCGATCCGTGACATCGCGGTAGAACCCTCGCGGCAGAACCATCTCGACCGAACAAATGACGGGACCGAGGCGCACGCATCTGGCCCAGAAAATTGGCGCGAGGGCGTTCAGTCCTGCGGTCCGAAACTCTCGCTGAGATAGTCCACCATGATCGCGTACTCCGAATCGGTCAGGAACGCCCCTTCGTTTCGCATGGCCTGAAGTGCATCTTCCCAAAGGACCCGGGTCCCCCGATGCGCCCGCACACGACTGAGGTTGTGACAAATCGTACAGCGGTTGAGGAGTAGCTCCTTGCCGGCGCCCTCGGGAACCGGACCGTGGTTGCGGACCAGGTAGTCGAGCAGAATCAACTGGTCGAGCGTTTCAATCTCGGCGCCGTTGTCGATCATCCGATTGAGCGTGGCGATCCAGCCGTCGCTGTCGAGCGCCTGTATTTCGATCGCCCTGATCTCGTGGCAACTTGTGCAGGAGCGATTCATGATATCGAGCCCTCGATCGGGATCGAGTTGGGTACTTTCGGATCGGGCGTTTGCGGAGGTTAACATCGCTGCGATGGCGAGAACTCCGATGGCAAGTGTTGGTTTCATTGGCGACTCACCGTATATTCTACCGTAACGGCCTTGGACGAATATCGTTACGATTTTGAGCGATTGGTTTCTTTCATGTTTCGAGTCTTCGGAGCGATGATTGCGGTTGCCGCATCGGTTGCCGTCTTCCTGGCAGCGGCGACGGCGCAGGAGAGCGCCGTTCCCGGCACGGACCGTGCCCCTTCGGATCGAATCGCACTCCTGCAGCAGGCCATCGACGACGGACGGGTATCACTGAATTTCGACGCTGAACATGGATACCTTCCCGCCCTTCTTCAGGAGCTTTCGATCCCGGTTTCATCTCAGGTCATGCCCTTCGCCCGATCCAGCTTTCAGATTTTTCAGGTCTCGCCGGAGACTCCCCGTGCGATCTATTACACCGACGATGTGTATATCGGCCGCGTGTTGGGCCTGCCGGTGTTGGAACTTGCCGCTGTCGATCCCAGGATCGGGCCCGTTTTCTATACGCTCGAAGAGACACCTGACGCCCCGGTACGGTTCGAACCGAACACGCGCGATTGTCTCGTCTGTCACGACTCGTCCCGAACGCCCGGACTGCAGGTCCCGCGCCTTCTGGTCCTCTCTGTCCTTCCCGACGGCGATGGAACAGCTCTGGGACGGGCTGCGCTGACGACGACCGACCGCAGCCCGTTCGAAGAACGCTGGGGTGGGTGGTACGTCACGGGGACACACGGCGATCAACATCATCTGGGGAATCTGACGGTTACAGCGGACACGCTGCAGTTCGACGTGTTCAACAACACGATCGACATCCGGAGGGAACTTGCGGGGTTGGACAGTGCCGCCGGCGCCAACATTACCGACCTGTCCGGCCGCTTTGACACTGCCCGATACGTCAGGCCGGACAGCGACATCGTTTCGCTCATGGTTCTGGGCCATCAGACCCATGTTCTGAACCTGATTGCGCGCGCGAACCATGAGTCCGCAATCCGCCCCAATGGAGTCGACGAAGCGGCGGAGTCTCTGGTGGAGGCGATGCTGTTCGTTGGGGAAGCCGCTCTCGAGGGGCCCGTACAGGGGACCTCGGAGTTCGCCGGGGACTTCTCGAACCGGGGACCGGCCGATCGTGCCGGACGGTCCCTCCGCGACCTGGATCTCGAACGCCGGTTGTTTCGATATCCGCTCAGCTTTCTGATCTATTCCGACGCATTCGATGCGTTGACCCCACCGGTCAAAACCCGCGTCCGCGATCGACTGTTCGAGGTGCTGGAGGGTATCGACGCCTCGGAACGCTTCGACCATCTGTCGGACGCGGACCGCGCGGATATTCTTCAGATTCTGGCCGATACCAAACCCGGATTCTAGTCGCGTGGATCGGTGGCCCGACGCCGGTGAATCGATTGCTATTTCGGTTCCGTCAGGTGCACCGTCAATTCACCCGCAACTTGCAGAATCGTCGCCTTGCTGGAAAGATTCCCCGATCATGTCCTCAAGGACATTCAGATCAACATCGGAGAGCTTCTTGATGTACAAACAGGATTTTCCTGTTTTGTGTTTGCCAAGTCTTGCGAGATTGCCGGTCTGTTTCCCGAGATCGAGCATCAGGTAGAGTACCAGTGCATTCTTGCGCGGGGAAAACCCGGCGCGGAACCAGATTCCTTCGCGGCCACTGGCGTAGCGATAGGGGTAAGTCCCCAATCCGATGATGCTCTCACCCCACATCACGGGTTTTTCGGACGTGAAACTGCGCATCATGGACAGCAGTACTTCACAATCCTTTCTTTTGGATGGATCTTCGATCGAAGAGATGAACTTGTGAACGCTGGCGGTGGTCGGTCGTGTCTTGTTCGTCGACATTTGTGAGCAGCTTATGTATCGGATGCAGATTCGAAGTATATCGGCATTTTTTCATGGAAACTTCCGGTTCGCCGTACGCCGGAGAATTCCCCAGGCCATTCGTTTCCGATCAGGGGGAGCGCGTACGTTGGACGGCAATGATTTTTCTTGCTTGAAGGAGTTTCACCGAATGACCTACTATCAATGGCTTCAGTAATACATCAGGAGGAATATCTATGCGAGCGCTACGCGCCGTAACGGCATTGACATTCGCGGTTCTGGTTCTCTCGGCACCGGTTTCGGCTCAGGAAGGTCACCCCGTAAAAGGTTCCTGGCTCGGGATGTGGGGCCTGAGTGCGGATCATCTCAACGATGTAATCGTCATCATGGATTGGGACGGCGAAAATATCTCGGGCATCATCAATCCCGGTACCGACAACATCGAAATCGAGAACGCCACGCTCAATCCCGATGGATGGGTTCTGCGGTTCGAAGCGACGGGCGAGAGTCCGTCGGGAGAAGAACTGAACTACGTTGTCGAAGGCGTGCTCGACAACCTCGCTTTCCACGATCGGACGTTTACCGGCTCGTGGAGTCACGAGAGCGCAAGCGGTCCCTTTGAAATCCAACGACAGTAGGGGAGGATACACGATGAAGTTCCGTGCAATCGTGCTGCCGGTTCTCCTCGTCGGCGGACTTCTGTCGACGGCAATACCAGGTGCCGCACATCACTCGATTCTAGGCAAGTTCGACGATGGGCGGGCGATGACTCTCGAAGGAATCGTCACGATGATCGATTGGCGAAATCCGCACGTCCATATTTTCATGAATGTCGCCGACGGACCCGGATTCCAGAACTGGGCGGTCGAGATCGAAAGCCCCGGTGTTCTGCGGGGCGCCGGTTGGAGCAGGGAGTCTCTGCGGGCTGGAGACGCGATCACCGTCGATGGTATGGCCGCCCGGAACGACACCCGGCAGGTGTGGGGCAATTCGATCGTAATGACGGAAACGGGCAGGCTCGTAATGGATGTTGTGCCCATGAGACCTCCCGACCCGCTCGCATCCCGGCCGACACCGCGCTGGCCTGACGGTCAGCCCCGATTGGGTCCCTTGCCCGGGGGTGTGGATGGATATTGGGCGTATCCGTCGGCCAACGCGCTGGTGCAGACAGGCGCCAATGTTGCGGTGGACGAATTTGGATTGCTCGAAAACATCAACGATTCCGATCGCGTTGCGCCGCTTCAGCCCTGGGCGCTGGAACTCTACGAATACCGCCAGAGCCGGCAACTTCGGGACGATCCCACGTTTCTGAACTGCAAGCCTCCGGCCGGGCCGCGTCAATACCATCAGCCCGAGGGGTTTCAACTCATCGAAGACCGTGAGCGTGAGCGCGTCTTTGTGCTCGTCGGCAGCGGCAATCGAAACTTCCACATCATGTTCCTCGACGGCCGCGATCCGGTCGGACAGGTGGGTGGCGACGACGACAACCCCCTTTACTACGGCCGTTCCGCCGGTCAGTGGGAAGGGGACACGCTGGTTGTCGAAACCTCCAGTTTCATCGAAGATTTCTGGTTTTCGAATGGCGGTCTGCCGCATACGGACGCATTGACTCTGACTGAAAGGTTCACGCGTCCCGATTTCGACACGTTGCGATACGAAGTCACCATCGACGATCCGGGCGCCTATACCCGGTCCTGGACCAGTAGCTGGACGCTCCGGTGGGTTGCCGGCCAGGAACTGCCGATGCACTTTTGTCAGGAAAACAGACCTTGAAATCGGCGGTTCGATGGCTGGTTTCATTTGCATGAACATGCCATTTGCCACAAACTAACGTAGTCACTGTTCAAGCAGGAGGAGTTACATATGAAAGGTATTGTCGTTGCCGGTTTGATTCTCGCGATCGGAATTATCGTGGCCCCAGCGCCGATGGCAGCTCACCATTCGTTTGCTGCTGAATTCGATAGGGACAAGACGACCGAATTTACAGGCATCGTGACAAAGGTCGAGTGGGTGAACCCGCATGTCTGGTTCTATATCAACGTCAGAAACGAAGAGACCGGCCAGGTCGAAAATTGGGGCGCCGAGATGGGCCCCCCGCACGGACTTCAGAGGCGTGGATGGCGGCGTGAAACACTGAAGATCGGTGACGAAGTTTTCGTTGCCGGTTCGCTCGCCAAGAACGGCACAAACAACATGAACGCCAGGACTGTCACCCTGACAGCTACTGGAGGTCGTCCGGGCGAGACTCTCGACGCCAACTCGAGCGAGACCACAACGCCGTAACGACTTGGTTTCGATTGGAGACAGTTCATGCGACGCTACATTCTGAGCGTTCTTGCCGTGCCGCTGCTGGGCGTACCCATACTTGGCGCCCAGGAACCGGCACAGGAATTCCTCAGAGATCCGGATTTTGTCGAACCGGCAGAGCCGACTCCCCGTGACGCGGACGGGAAGGTCCTTTTGGGCGGGGAAACCCCTTCCGAAAAGGGCCTCTGGCTGCCGACGGTGAATACTCAATATCCGTTGGCGCCACCCGAAACCATTCCGTTCCAGCCCTGGTCCGAGGCACTTTATGCCGACCGCCAGGAACACGAACTGGAACCGCACGCGCGTTGCAAACCATCCAGTCTCTCGCGGCCGTTCCTCACGCCGTACGGGGTCGAAATTGTTGAACTGCCCGAACTCCAGCGTATTTATATTTTCGACATCGGCGGACCGCACACGTGGCGTACGATCTACATGGACGGCCGCACGCATCCTGAAAATCTGGAACCCAGCTACCTCGGTCATTCGATCGGCTGGTGGGATGGCGATACGCTGTTTATCGAAACCACCGGCTACAACGAAGGCACGTGGATGGATCGCCGAGGGGCGCCCAACAGCGAAAGGCTCCGTACGCTGGAACGCCTTACGCGTACCACTCACGGAACGATCGTTTATGACATCACCATCGACGATCCCGAAGTGTATACCGATAGGTGGAACGGCGGTTTCGACTTGCGTTGGGTAGCCGACAGCGAACTGTTCGAATATGTCTGTCAGCAGGGCAATCAGGCCAACGAACTCATGCTGGGCGACTACGATGCCGTGGATCGCACGACCACCATCGTGCCCTGATTGTTTGGCTGCGGCGACAGGGATCGAAAAGAGGCGCAACGAGCATCGCTTGTTGCGCCTGTTCTATATCGAGAGGACCATCCAGGGGGAGAGAATTCAATGCCGTATCGGAGTATGCTGACGATCGTTGGAGTGGTGTTGCTCCTGCCGCTCCTGGCCCAGGGCGCGCAGCGTGGGGGGGGTTCAGGAGCCGGACCCCCGGCCCGTGCCGCGCAACGCCGACGGTCGGGTCGTATTCGAGGGCGAGACACCCAACACAAAGGGCCTGTGGACTGGCAGAATCGGCCTTGGGACACCGATCGCGCCCGCTGACGAGATCCCGTTCCAGCCTTGGTCGCGGGCATTGTTCGACGACCGGCAACTGCACGAGTTGGAACCTCATGCGCGCTGCAAGCCCTCCGCAGGGACGCGGCCGTTTCAGACCCCCTACGGTGTTGAGATTCTGGAACTGCCCGAGCTTCAACGCCTCTATATTTTCGATGTGGGTGGCCCGCATACCTGGCGGACAATCTATATGGACGGCCGCACGCACCCTGAAGATCTTGAGCCGAGCTATCTGGGTCACTCCATCGGCTGGTGGGAAGGCGACACCCTGGTGATCGAGACGACCGGATTCAATGAAGGAACCTGGTTCGACCGGCGGGGTATCCCGCATACCGAAGAACTCCGTACGCTGGAACGCTTGACGCGGGTTTCGTACGGGGAAATCGACTACACCATCACCATCGACGATCCCCATGTCTACATGTCGTCCTGGACGGGAGGTTTCCCCATTCGTTGGGGTGAAGGGCCGGAACTGTTCGAATATGTCTGTCAGCAGGGCAATCAGGCCAACGAACTCATGCTGGGCGACTACGATTCCATCGATCGGACGACGACGATCGTCCCGTAGGCGCTATCGAACGCGTAGTATAAAAAGCCGGGAGACTGCGGTCTCTCGGCTCTTTTTTTTTGACACGAAGCGGCTCAGTTCAACCTGAAGCCTTCTGAAAACGGCGTCGATTTCAAGCCTGTGTCTTACGACTTCCGCGGTCGATCCGCCGCCAGATTGCCTGCCTTGTGTAGGGATTCGAAGGTTCCGGCATCGGTCCACCAACCGTCCAGCAGGTCGTAGGTCATCAATCCACGCCGGATGTAATCGTTGTTGACGTCCGTGATTTCCAACTCGTTCCGTTCCGAAGGTTCGAGGGTTTCGATGATGTCGAAGACGGCCGCGTCATACATATAGATTCCGGTCACCGCCAGGTTGGATTTAGGTTTCGCCGGTTTCTCTTCGATTCCGATCACCCGGCCGTCCTCCAACTGGGCCACGCCGAAGCGTTGCGGATCTTCGACTTCCTTCAGAAGGATCTTCGCGCCGCTTTCCTGTTGCTCGAAATTACGCACGTAGGAAGCAATCGAGTCCTGAACGATGTTGTCGCCAAGGACCACGACGATGCGGTCGTTTCCGACGAAGAAACGGGCCAGCCGCAGGGCGTCCGCAATGCCGCCCTCTCCCTCCTGATAGGTATAGTTGACGTGTTCGAGCCCGAATTCCTGGCCATTTCCGAGAAGCCGCAGGAAGTCTCCGGCGCTGTTTCCGCCGGTCACCAGCAGAATGTCGCGGATCCCCGCGTCCACAAGAGTCTGGATCGGATAGTAGATCATCGGCCGGTCGTACACCGGCAGCAGGTGCTTGTTGGTCACCTTGGTCAACGGCAGAAGGCGAGATCCGAGACCGCCCGCGAGTATGACGCCCTTCACTGCCCTCCGCGTCCGCCGCGTCCACCGCGTCCGCCTCGCCCGCCGGCCGGGGGATCTTCCGCGATGGCAAACGCAACAAGCTGAGCGGCGCCGGTCGATTCACCCGGCGCCCGGCCGCTGGTCGCAACCACCACGTACTGACGTCCTTCGTGCATATACGTCATCGGGAGTGCGGTCTGCGGTCCGGCGGGCAGGGGCGCCTGCCATACGCTCTCACCGGTTGCCTTGTCGTATGCATGGAAAACAGGCTGTCCGCCCGAACCCTCGCCCGCGAACAAGAAGTTTCTGGTGACAAGCAGTCCGGCTTGAGACGGACTGCCCGTTGGCGGTACGTTCGTCAACCCGGCGGCGTCGAGGTTGGCCTGAATGTTAGGCGGCGTACCGCCATTGGGAACCTGCCATGCGATCTCACCCCGATTCATGTCGTAGGCCGTGATTCGTCCGTACGGAGGCCTCAGCAGCCGCAGATTGTTTGGAAGTTGCGGTCCTCTGCCGCCCATTCTGTAGGCCGCGTAATCCGGGCCGGGAACTTCACCCGGACCCAGCGGGTCGTTCGGAACCAAACCGATGATCGACGGGTTGGTCGTCGAGCCGACGTAGACGAAGCCGGTTTCCGGATCGGCGGCGCCCGATTCCCAGTTGGCGCCTCCTCCATAACCCGGGACCACAATGGTGCCGTTGTTCGTATCCGAGACCAGCGACGGTGGCGTGTAAATGGGACCCGTCGTGTAGGCGGCGATCGCCTCGATGGCCGCAGCTCTCAACTCGGGCGTGTAATCGATCAGATCGTCTTCGGTGAGTCCCACGACGTCGAACGGCGGTGGCTCGGTCGGGATGGGCTGCGTCGGCGAAGTCCACTCTCCCGGGACCGCCGTTTGTGGCACTGGAGTCTCGACGATGGGCCACACCGGCTCGCCTGTCACGCGGTCAAAGACGTAGGCGATGGACTGTTTCGTCAACTGGACGACAGCCTGGACCGGTCGCCCGTCCACATTGATGTCGATCAGAATCGGATGTGGCGGATTGTCGTAATCCCAGATGTCGTGATGGACCAACTGGTAGTGCCAGATCCGTTCACCGGTTTCGATATCGAGGCAGACCAGACTGCTCGTGAAAAGATTGTTCCCCGGCCGCGCGCCACCCCAGACATCGTTGGTGCCGGCTTCGATGTTCAGGTAAACGTAGCCCAGTTCGGGGTCGACCGAAAACGGTCCCCAGACACCGGCGTTCCCGGTATAGTCGGCCGACCCGTCCAGCCAGGTGTCGTAGCCGAACTCGCCCGGGCGCGGAATGGTGTGGAAAGCCCATTTTCTTTCGCCGGTCACCACGTCGAACGCCAGAACGTCACCCTTCAGGTTCGATCGAGTGAGGCGGCCCATTGCGGGGCCGACAACCACGGTGTCGCGTGCGATCACTACCGGAGAGGTGTTGCTGATGCGTCCCAGGAGGTCGCCGTCGAAGTCCAGATCCAGGGCTTCGACCATGTCGACGGCGCCATCGATGCCGAAGCTTGGAATCGGACGGCCGGTGTCCGCATCGAGTGCAATGAGCTGGAAACCGGGGGTGGCGAACAGTATACGGTCGTCGCCCTGTCCGTCGGTCCAGTAGGACACGCCCCGGTGAACCTTGCGCGGGGACTCTTCGAATCGCTCCCCTTCATCCGGACGGTAGATCCAGAGCGTTTCGCCAGTGCCCGCGTCGGCCGCGATAACAAAACGCCGCTGGTCCATGGTGAAATACAGGACACCATCGATCATCAGCGGCGTGGTCTGGCTGCCGGCTTGCGCGTTGGGCAACAGGCTGTCGGATTTCCATACCCATGCGACTTCCAGGTCATCGATATTGTTCGGCCCGATCTGGTCGAGCGGCGAGTAGCGGGTGCTGCCCTCATCGCCGCCGTATGCGGGCCATTCGCCATCGGTGGCGCCTTGCTGCGCCATGGTTTGCGTCAGGCCAAATGCCGTTGCTATCAGGAGCCCCAACAAGATCGTTCCCTGCTGTCGCGTCATTGAATCGTCCTCCGGACTGTAGATGTTCAGGATTTATACTCCAGGTCGCGTCCAAACGAAAGCGCGCAGCGCGTATTCCGGACCATAAAAGCCTCGCAGACAATGTCATTCCGTCGTTCTCAGGTCTTATCGACCCACGCCTTGTTCCCATGGAAGAGGACGGCGAGATCTTGGACCTGCGGATTGAGTGTCCCGATGGCTGACGTGTTTCGACGAGGAAGCGGCGACCGTGATGGCGCGCGAACGATCCCCTCGGCCCGGTTCCTCACCAAGCGGCCAGAGTGTTACCATTTGGCAAGGAGGTGCTCATTGACAAGCTACGTTTTCAAAGTCGTCATCGAGTTGGACGAACACGAGGATGGGCGCAAAGCATACCAAGCGTATTGTCCCGATATTGAGGAAGCGGTAACGTGGGGCGATACCCGCAAGGTGGCTTTTCAGAGAATCGACGAACTCCTCCAAACGCTCGTCCAGATGCGGATTGAGAAAGGGTTGCCTGTTCCTGCGATTCAGGAGGTTGAATCTGCCGCAGTGGTGGTCACCGTTTGAAGCGTGGCATAGCCGCCCGCCGATTCACCAAAGCCCTCCTCCAAGACGGATTCGTTCTCGACCGCATCGCAGAAAGCCACCACATCTTCACCCACACGGACGGACGGGTTGTCCCCGTCGCTTTCTCGAAAGATTCCCAGACTTCCCTATCGGGACGCTCCGCAAAATGGTGAAGCTCGCCCATTGGACCGAAGACGATTTGCGACGACACAATTTCATATGATCCTTCCGACGGTATTTGGATGTCCATCATGCGGTTACCGGATACCGGATTTGCCGCCACCGCCGCCGCGCCCGATCACGGAATCATGCTACTCGCCACGGTTCACTGGCAGGTCCGGGCTCGTCGAGTGGGACGTCCTCCACCGTGCCAACGCGCAAATTGCGATTTCGCTTGAGTTCGAATAGGATCTAACGTTATCCAATCGAAAGCCTGTTGTCACTTGGGCTTGAAAGGGAATTGCGACTCATGCGAAGCGCATCGGGTAGAGGCCTGTTATGGGCCATTCTGTTGACGATCGGAGTTCTGGTTATCGCCACCTCCGTTTCCGCCCAGGGTTTTCGAACCGAATTTCCGCGGACTCCTCAGGGTTTACCTGACTTGACCGGCGTCTGGCAGGCCCTCGGCAACGCCCACTGGGATATCGAACCTCACGTCGCGGACTTTCCGGTCCTTTCCGAATTGGGCGCGCAGTTCGCAATTCCTCCCGGCCAGGGCGTTGTGGAAGGCGGAGAAATCCCCTACTTGCCCGACGCGCTGGCGCAAAGAGACGAGAACTTCGCAAACCGCCTTGGCAATGACCCGGAAGCCAAGTGCTACCTGGGCGGCGTGCCGCGATCGACGTACATGCCAAATCCCTTCCAGATCTTGCAGGGCGACACGAACGTCATCATTGTGTATCAGTTCGCTGCCGCGCTGCGGAACATCCACGTGGGTGGAACGCGCGAAGCGCCCATCGACACGTGGATGGGATGGTCGAATGGCAACTGGGAAGGGGACACCTTTGTCGTGGACGTCACCGGAGTGAACGGCGTGACGTGGCTGGATCGGGCGGGGAACTTTACGAGCAACATGGCCCGCATTCAGGAACGGTACACGCCCATGGGGCCAAATCATTTGCAGTACGAGGTCACCATTACGGATCCCACGATTTATTCGCGGCCATGGACGATCGGCCTGCCGCTGTACCGCCGTGTCGAGAGCGATTTTCAGTTTTTGGAATTCAAGTGTGTCCAATTTTCGGAAGAGATACTATATGGGCATCTGCGGAAGCCGTCCGAGGACTAGTTTGAGGGTTAATGGGGGTTGAGATGATTCGACGAACAATCGAGGCAGTGGGTGCGGTTGCGGTTGCGGTCGCGCTTGCCGCGCCTTCGACCATTGCGGCGCAGGGTGAGCGAACAGCGTGGGGAGATCCTGACATTTCCGGCTACTTCACCACTTCGTCCGTGGTCCCGCTGCAGCGGCCCCGCGAACTGGGCGAGCAGGAGTTTTATTCTCCTGAAGAAGCCGCCGCACGGGCGGCCGCGCGTCTGGCCCCGCGCGAGGGTCCTCTGGAAAGAGAACGTGGAACCAGAGCCGACGTTCACTATGACTTCGACCAGTTCGGACTCAGCCAGTTCCAGAACGAAGTTGCAACGAATATACGCACCTCAATCGTTACGGATCCACCGAATGGACGCCTCCCGGAACAGGTGGATGCCGCTGTGGCGCGTCGCGACGCACGTAACGAAGCTCGAAGAGGCCATGAGTTCGACGGTCCCGAAAATCGGTCGCTGACCGAGCGCTGCATCGTCTGGTCGAGCACCCTGCCTCCGATCCTTCCGGGCGGCTACAACAGCAACATGCAGATCTTCCAGAGCCCCGGGTACGTGATGATTCAGGCCGAGATGGGCGATCCCCGCATCATTCCTACCGATGGCGGGGAACACGCCGCCGGAAACCTCCAGCAGTGGAACGGCGTTTCGGTCGGTCGTTGGGAAGGAGAGACGCTTGTCGTCGAGACCACCAACTTCCATGAGCAGGCGGCCTGGAGAGGCTCCAGCAAGAACATGAAGGTGACCGAACGTATCACGCGCATTGACGACAGCACCGTCGAATACGGGTTCACTGTGGATGATGCCGACACGTGGTCCGCGCCGTGGTCGGGCGTCTATCCACTGGCTGCGATCGACGGTCCCCTTTACGAGTACGCCTGTCACGAGGGCAACTACGGAATTGCAAACATCCTGTCCGGCCAGCGCGCTGAAGAAGCCCGTCAGGCCTCCGGGCAGTAGGCGCCGCCGGTTTGCCGAGCGAATTTTCGAGGAGAATTTTCGAGGAGAATAAGGATGCGTCGGATAAGGTTTTCCATGGCTGTGCTGCTGTCGTGCGGGCTCCTGTCCATGGTCGCTGCAACGTCCACTTCGGCCCATCATGCCTTCGCGACCGAGTTCGACGCCGAACGGCCTATCGAGTTTACGGGCACGGTGACACGGGTCGAGTTGATCAATCCGCATTCGTGGATCCATCTCGACGTCGAAAGCGACGATGGCACCGTTACGAGTTGGATGGTTGAGGGCGGCAGCCCAAACGCTCTGTTGCGCCGTGGCATTGACCGCAATACGATTCCGATCGGCGCCGAACTGTACGTCGACGGCTACGGCTCGCGCGACGGCGAGAACAAGGCCGTGGGCGTGGACATGAGTTTTGCCGACGGTACTCCGTTGTTCTTCGGAGGCACCCAGCGGGACAACTGACAAGTGACGGTGTTGCGAGAAGCGGGATGGTGAGGTTTCCTGACCTTCGAATCCCGCTTTTCTGTTATACAGGAGACGTTGTCGAGAAGCCGAAGGAGCAAGAATGAGCGAAATTACACTGACCGTGAACGGGGAAAACCGTACCGTGGATGTCGAGCCGACGACTCCACTGCTCTATATCCTGCGTAACGATCTCGGGCTCGAAGGTCCGCGTTTCGGTTGCGGGCTGGGGCAGTGCGGGGCTTGTACCGTGCTCGTCGACGGTCGTGCCGTCCGATCGTGCGTGACGCAGACGGCAAACGTCGACGGCCGGATCACGACGCTGGAGGGGCTGTCGAACGATGGCGTATTGGACCCCGTGCAGCAGGCATGGATCGACGTACAGGTCCCACAGTGCGGCTTCTGCCAGAACGGTCAGATCATGACCGCGAAGGCCTTGCTGGACCGGAATCCGAATCCAACAGACGCCGAGATCCGTCAGGGGATGAATGGCACGTTGTGCCGCTGTATGACCTATTACCGGATACAGGCGGCAATCAAACGTGCGGCGCAATCGATTGCGGCCGATGCGTCCGACTCGAACGAGGAGGTGCAGGCATGACTCCCTTCGCGAACGTATCGCAAGAAATCGAAGACGCACTGGAACGATCGGCAGGAATCTCCCGCCGGAATTTCCTGAAAGGTTCGGGTTTCCTGGTCGTCAGCCTCAGTACGGGGGCGGTCGCCGGCGGGCCTCAAGACGCGGAAGCACAGGCCGCGGGTCCCTATCCCTATCCCGACTTCCGGCAGCTCGACTCATGGGTCGTTATCAACGACGACAATACGGCCACCTTTTACGTCGGAAAGACCGACGGCGGTCAGGGTACCGGCACGGCGTTCCGGCAGATGATGTGCGACGAACTGGATCTTCGCTACGACCAGAGTTCGCTGATCATGGGCCGTACCGATACGACCGTCGATCAGGGAGGATCGGGCGGTTCGGACGCAATTCAGACCGATGGGTGGCCGATGCGGCGCGTGGCCGCCGAAGCGCGCCGGGTCTTGCTGGAAATGGCATCGGACCGCTTCAACGTTCCGCTGGCCGAGCTTGAGGTTTCGGAGGGCGTGATCGTTGTTGCGGGCGATCCGGCACGCCGTGTCACGTACGGCGAACTCGTTGGCGGGCGGCGATTCAACGTCGCCCTCACGGGCAACAACATCAATTCGACAACCGGCGTGGCCGAGGTGAAGCCCGTTCGGGACCTCCGCATCGTTGGCCAGTCGATCCAGCGGTACGACATTCCGCCAAAGGTCGACGGTTCGCTCCGATGGGCCGTTGGCGTCCGGGTTCCCGGCATGGTGCATGCACGAAACGTGCGGCCACCGCTGGCCGGCGCCCGGCTGGTGAGTATCGACGAATCGTCGGTTCGCGATCTTCCCGGTTTCATTCAGGTCGTCAGCCGGGGCAATTACGTCGCTGTTGTGTGCGAAAGGGAAGAGCAGGCGATCGATGCGGCGCGCGCGCTCGCCCTCGAATGGGAGCGTCCGGCGACGGCGCCATTCCCCTCATCCGAAGACCTTTTCACGTTCATGCGCGACGCTACGCCGTCGTCGACGACGCGGACCGGCGCCGCCAATGTCGAGGGTGACCCGGATGGCGCGCTTGCAGACGCGGCGACTGTCGTCGAGGCGGAGTACGAGATCGGGTTTCAGGGACACACCGCGATTGGGCCGGCACACGCGCTGGCGGATCCATCCGACGGGCAGATGACGATCTATTCGAACGACATGAAGTCGTACGGCCTTCGCAACGGCGTTGCCGAGTTTCTCGAAATGCCGCCCGAGCAGGTTCGTGTGATTTACATGGACGGCCCTCAGGTCTACGGTCGCACGGCCGCCGACGATGCGGGCTTTGAAGCCGCATATCTGGCCCGGGAAATCGGCCGTCCGGTTCGCGTCCAGTGGATGAGAGACGAAGAAACGGCTTGGGACACCAAGGGGCCGGCGTTCACGTTCGATCTCCGCGGCGGATTGGATGACGACGGCAACCTCGTCGCCATGGAGTACCGGGCCCGCGTCGCCGACTATGCTCACATCGGCTATAACGAGCCCGATACCGTCCTGATCGCCCAACTGATGGGTATTCGCAGGCCGAATCCCGCGCCGGGTGGAGCGGGGGCGCCGGCCGAAATGTACGCGATCCCGAACCGGCGCCGGGAGACCGAGGTCGTGCCCATGCCCTTGAATTTCGAAACGCCGCTTCGCCTGGGCAATCTGCGCGATCCCAACGGCCCGCAGACGACGTTTGCGGGCGAGGCGTTCTTCGATGAACTGGCAGCGGCCGCCAATGCGGATCCGGTGGAATTCCGGCTGAGGCACATTCGCGCCGGCGAGGGGGATGACAATCAGTTTCGGAGGGCCCGCTCCATTGCGGTCATCGAAGCGGCCGCCCAGGCCTATGGTTGGGATACCCGTCCGTCGCCCCGGCCGGTGGGCGGCGGAAACATTCTGACCGGACGCGGGGTGTCGTACTGCTACCGCAGTTCGACCCTCGTCGCGGAAATTGCCGAAGTCGAGGTAAACCGCGAGACCGGACACGTATGGGTCAAGCGGCTGGTCTGCGCTCATGACTGCGGGCTCGTCATCAATCCCGACGGACTGCGCAACACCATTGAAGGCAATCTGCTCCATGGACTGAGCCGTGCGCTGCACGAAGAAGTTCAATTCGACACCGAGAAAGTAACCAGCGTGGACTGGATCACTCACCCGACGCTCCGGCACGCGGACACCCCCGAACAAATCGACGTCGTCCTTGTCAACGGGGATCCGAATCCGAACCGGGACGATCTGCCCCACTACGGGGCGGGTGAAGCGGCACTCAAACCCATGATCGGGGCCGTCGCCAACGCAATCCACGACGCCACCGGCGTGCGGGTCCGCCGCGCTCCGTTCCGGAGCGACCGTGTGCTTGCCGCGCTTCGGGCAGCGGGTGTGTCGGCGTAAGTTCGGCGTTGGACGCCGTTCGGCTCAGTGACGATGGCCGTTCGGTTCCATTCGAATAAAGCGCAGGGCACCGTTTCCTGTGTTCAACGAACACGGTCGTTCGGTTCCATCACGTTGCTTCAGACTCGGGAAATGATCGATTCCAGTCAGGGCATTCGGTGCCTCAAATGCCTTTGACGCATGGTTCCGGCTATCTCTTTCTGCCGACGTAGGTCGACGGCGAGATCACCAGATCCGGAAATTTTCGCAGCAATTCCCCGTCGAAACTGATGAGTTTGGAGTTTCGTTGGATGGCGAGCGATACAAACAGGGTGTCGTAAACGGCCACATTCCACTCCACCGCGAGTTGAAGCGCCTGTGCTGTCAACTGTGGCGCCGAAACGATTTCAGTCACAAGCGCTTCCCCGTCGTGAAGCAAGGCCGTCGCGTGATCGAGCGCAACATCGCGGTTCTTGACCCATTGCCAGAGGACATTGGCAAACTCAGCGAAAAAGGAATCCGGAACGATGATGTCTGCTGGTTTTTGAAGGGCCCCGATCGCATCGTCCCTGAACGGTTCCACTCCGAGAAGAGCGTATACCAGCACCATCGTGTCGAAGGCCACAGGCTCCTACGCTCTCATTTGCGGCCGGTCTGGCGCCAGCGGTCGACCTCGCCGGGTTTCGGCGCCACGGCATCGTCCCACTGGCCGCGGACACGGTCCAACAGTTCGGATCTCTTGGTGTATCTCGATTGCAGGAGAAGCCTCAATTCCTGTTCCATGGAGCGGCCGTGTCTGAAAGCGGTCTCCTTGAGCCGTTCGATCAGGTCGTCGGGCAGGTTCCGAATCGTGAGCGATGCCATGGTTGCGCCTCTGTGGCCGAAGTGTAGGCTCGGCAGCAGAATAATGCAAGCACTTTGCCAGCAGATGTCGATGTCGACATCGAATACTTTGTTGCCCATCGCCCGAAGTTGAAGAACGTGCAGTCATAGACCGCGTCTACAGTAAGCACGTGTAGGGACGGTCTACGACCGTCTAAATCAAGCTCGTTTGGATCGTGCAGTCATCGACTGCACCTACAATTTCAGTCCCGCCAAGGGCTGCTGCGGGATCTCACATGATCGTGCTGGATCGTGCAGTCACAGACTGCACCTACATTGAGCACGTGCCCGAATCAAGAACGTGCAGTCATAGACTGCACCTACATTGAGCACGTGCCCGAATCAAGAACGTGCAGTCATAGACTGCACCTACATTGAGCACGTGCCCGAATCAAGAACGTGCAGTCATAGACTGCACCTACATTGAGAACGTGTAGGGACGGTCTACGACCGTCTGAATCAAGATCGCTACGGTGTCGAACGCGTGGGAAGGTCTTCGGGCGTGTTGAGATTTCGGAACATTCCGGCGGAGAATCCCGATTCGCGAAATTGTCCCTCGGTGATTCCATCGTGCGTCACCGACTGTAACAGCCCTCGAAGCGAGCGCTCTCCCGAATCCAGATAAGCATCGATTGCCGCCAACAGGTTGCGCCGAAGACCCAGGCAAAGCGGAGGCGGTCCGCCTATCGAGCAGGCGACGAAGCCGGTCGGGGATTCATCGAGGCGGTCGGCGACATAACGCAGAAAGGCCGATTCGATGTAGGGCAGATCCACGGCCACAATCAGGTTGTCCCTGGTCGTTGTTGCTGCCAATGCCGTTGCGATCCCCTCGACGGGTCCTCGGCCCGGATTCCTGTCGAGAAGCCCGTCGCGCCCGACGATCCGAACGGAATCCGCCACCGTGCCAATCGTGCGGGTCATGTGGTCGAGCAGCGTCTGCCCGTTCCAGGGTAGAAGCGCCTTGTCGGTCCCCATGCGCCGGCTTTTTCCGCCGGCAAGGACGAATCCCGTGAGCCCAGGCATGATTCGCTCTATTGTTCTTCGAACTCTGCGCCGGCGCGGTCCTCGGGAGCGACATCGGGTGCCGGGCCGCCCTGGCTGGCAGGATAGTTCTCACGGTCCTGATTGCCCGAGATGCACGCGAATTCCATCTGCTCGAATCCGGGGGTGGAATTTCGACGGAACGTTTCAACCATGACGACGGGTTCGGTAAACGCAACCGGGTCGGTGAGCGTGGCTTCGTATTCGATGGTATCGATGTCGTTCATGTTGAATCGCTCCACGACATGAAGCTGATCCGTCGTGATGTGACCGCCCGTATCCAGCCAGGTCCGGCCGTTCTGGTTTGTGGTTTCGACCACAAGAGTGTCGCCTTCCCAGCGTCCGATGGGATCTCCCATCCACAGCTTCATGTTGGCCGGTAAATGCTCGCGTCCGTCGACGGGAATGATCCGGTAACTGTCCATGAACTCCCAGGCCATCGCCACGATTCCGGGATTGGAAACAACCTGAAAACCGAACTGAAGATACATCTGGTGCGGCACGCCCGATGAGTAACAGTGCAGTTCCGGCTCCAGGAACATGTTGCTGGCGCGAATCGCATCGGATTCGGCCCGATACTCCGGTCGGTACGGCAACATGTTGTCCGCGGGCGATACGATGGTTCGAGGCGTTTCCACGTTCTGAATCCCGACAAAGAAGCCGCCTTCCCAGTATCCGGTCATGTCGGGCCGCCAATCGCCGTTATAGTCAGCGTCGCCTTCATTGTCTTTATCGCGTTCATTCCGCTCATTCCGTTCGACCTCCATTGTTCCGAAGGATTCCTTTCCGGAAAAATCTTGTTCGAATTGGTTGCCATGTAAAGGTCTTACTGGATCGTGTCCGAAACGTCGTACGCCGTAACCTCACTCTCATTCATGTGAGGAACCAGCAGTACGTTGCCGTCCGGGATGTAGGCCAGGTCCGCGGTACCCGGTCCGAACTGGCGGAGGTCGACAACGTCGCCGGCGGCTGTCACCTGGACGATCCTGCCGGCCAGGTAATCCGATACGATCAAACCGCCCCGACCGTCGCTTTCCAGACCATCGAGGTTGCCCAGAGGCTCTTCGGTGATAAGCGTTTTTTCGGCGGTTTCAAGGTCGAGTGCGTAGATCCGACCCGGAACTTCGGTAGAAAAATCCTCATTGGGTGCGCCCCACGCCGCAACGATCAACCGGTCGCCGTCCACGAGAAGTCCGTTCGGGTATTCGAGATCCGCGCCTTCGGCGAACACTGAAGCGCTCCCGTCGGCCACGGCGTAAATCGTCGTTGCCAGCATGTCCGAAACGTAGACGGTGCCGTCGCCGCCGACAGCCACGTCGTTCAGGAACATCGCGCCATCGATGACGATCCGCTCAACGATGTCGCCGGTTTCGATGTCGATTCCGACCACCTGGTCGATGTCCGAAACCCACAGCATGCCGTCATGACTCCGCAGGCCCTTGGGTGCGTTGAAGCCGTCGACCCACGTCGCATCGACCACGATTCCGGCCGTGTCCATGCGCGTGATGTGGCCCATGCCGTCTCGTCCGTCGGGTGTGCCGACGATCTGCGACACAAAGATCGAACCCGACGCCTCGTCAAAATAGACGCTTTCGGGCGCATCCATCCCGTCGTTGGCAGTCCATCCGGACTGGACGGGGCCCGCTGGGGCCGGCGCCGCCTCATCGACCGGCGCAGGGGCCTCTTCAGGTCCGGACGCGCATGCGGCCAGCCCGAACGCCAGCATCATGGCAGCGGAAAGTCTCGAATCTCGAACGATCGATGCGTGAATCACAGTGAGTGCTCCTCCTGTTGCAGGGTGACAGGTTTACAGAAGATCGAATCGATAGGGGATATCGGCTCAATTCGTTGACCGGCGTCTCTATTCTACAAGCAGAGTCCGCACCCGCAAGGACTGATGAAGGAGGGACTTGCAAAACTCGTGCGGACGATGGGTTAAGATCGATATATTGTGGAACTGCCAGCCTGCGTCGTCCATATACGGGAGTCTCCTCGTACGATTCGATAATTTTGCAAGTCCCTCGAATGGTAACGTTTAACCTGTGATGTCGAAGACCGACCCAAGAACTGAATATCGTTCAAGGCTCTCTGTCCTGGCGGCCTCGCTCGATCGGTATGCGGCCAGTTACGCCCGAATCGCGGTTGCCCGACTGGGCGTCGCGTTGCTGTTCGTTGCGATCGCGTGGATGAGTCTACTTGAGCGATGGATGTCCGGACTGTGGCTGATTGTGCCTCTCGCCGTGTTCGTTGCCCTGGCCATCGTTCATTCGCGTATTGCCGAGGCTCAGATTCGCGTCAGACGTGCCGTTGCCTACTACGAACTCGGTGTCGCGAGGATCGAGGACCGCTGGGCCGGGCTTGGGCAGTCGGACATCCTTCCGGCCGGCGACAGCCATCTTTATGCCGTCGACCTCGATATCTTCGGCCGCGGTTCGCTTTTTGAACTGATATCGACCGCCCGAACACGCACGGGACAGGAGACGCTGGCGCGCTGGTTCCTGGAACCGGCCGAACCCGCCGAGATTCTGGCCCGTCAGGAGGCACTCGAAGAGTTGCGTTCGATGCTGGATCTGCGCGAAGACTTGGCCACTCTAGGCGCCGATGTCGTGGCTTCCATTCACCCCGATTCGATTGTCGCCTGGGGAGAGACGCCCGACTCCCTCACGAGCCGGTGGCCGCGCTTCGTCGCCCCGGTTCTTGCCCTGGTCACGGCCGCCGGGATTCTCTCTGCAGTGGTCAACGACACACGAGGAGCGTGGCTCGCCCTGATCGCATTGCTGATCGTCGAGTGGTTGTTCGTTCGTCAATTTCGCGGTTGTGTCGAAGAGGTGCTGGCAGGAGCGGACCACCACGGCCGCGAATTCAAGTTTCTCTCGAAACTGGTCGAGCGAATCGAATCTCATCCTTTCCGATCTTCAAAACTGCGAGGGCTTCAGGCGTCGATCCGGACGGCGGGGCAATCGTGCTCCGCTCAGCTTGCGCGCTTTGCGCGGCAGGGCGACCTGGCCGATATGCGCCGGAACCCCATGTTCGTGCTGTTCTTCTTTTTCTTGATCGCGATGACGCAGGTTGCTTTCGCCCTGGAAGCCTGGCGGCGGGAATGCGGGCAGGCGTTATCGGGATGGCTTGCCGCGATCGGTGAATTCGAGGCCCTGTGCGCCTTGGCGGGCTACGCCTATGAGCACCCCGCGGATTCGTTTCCCGAAATCGTTGAAGGCGGGCCGACGTTCGTTGGGCATCAGGTGCGGCATCCGCTGTTGCCGTCGTCCGGTTCCGTTGCGAACGATGTCCGGCTCGGCGCCAAGCCGCAGATGTTGGTCGTCAGTGGCTCCAACATGTCGGGCAAGAGCACGCTGTTGCGGACCATCGGTATCAATGCCGTCCTGGGAATGGCCGGAGCGCCGGTGCGCGCTGAAAGGCTCGCGCTTTCTCCCATGGCAATCGGCGCCACACTGCGAATTCAGGATTCGCTTCTGGATGGAAAATCCCGTTTTTTCGCGGAGATCGAACGGATTCGCAAGATCGTCGAACTGACTTCCGGGGATCGCAATGTGCTGTTCCTTCTCGATGAGGTACTGCACGGCACGAACTCTCACGACCGCGCCCAGGGGGCCGAAGGGATCCTCCGCGGGTTGTTGCGGCGTGGCGCAATCGGTTTGGCGACGACTCACGATCTTGCTCTGACCAGCGTCATGGCCGATTTGGGCACACAGGTCGCCAACGTTCACTTCGGAGACCGGATCGAGGGCGGCACGATGGTTTTCGATTACCGGATGAAGCCGGGAGTGGTTGAGAAGAGTAACGCGCTGGAGTTGATGCGGGCGCTGGGTTTGGAGGTGTGACTTGTCCAATCTCCGCCGATCCGGAGATCGATTTCACGTCCCATTGAAGTTCAAGCGAACTTGTGACGGATTGGAGACAAAGGAAAAGCCCCGCTTCCCGCATGCGGAAGAGGGGCCTCTCGACGTTCGGTAACGGATTACCGCGACTCGCTCATCGCGGCACGGGCTCGCAGCGAAAGCGCCTGGGCTTCGGGAATCAATTCCCGTGCGGCCAGAAATTGCGGATCGGTCTGGAGCCGGATGCGCTCGGCTTCTGACGTGCCCAACCGGTTGTAGAGAACCTCGTACTGGATTTCCCGCTTCAGGAAATCGCTGTTCTCGGCAAACCCTTCGTCTGAAAACTCGATTCCGCGACCCCGGACATGTGCCGCGTAATCTTCGAGCAGTGCGTCGGCCACTTCGAACGACGCGTCGATCGGGGGATTGCCTTCAAGGAATTCCTGAACGTAGGTAAAGAACGTGTAACTGCTGGACATGGTCCGTTGGAATTCATTGGCTTCGTCCCGCGACACCAGTCTGTCCGGCCGGATTCCGCCGCCGCCGTAGAGCGTACGGCCAAGGTCGGAATAAGTGATGTCGTCTTCGCTCGGCACGAAGTCATCCGCATCGGTCGCCCGGTTGTTGTAGTAGTCGAATTGGGACACGCCCTCATAATCCCGCTGGATCAGGCGGCCGCTTGGCGTGTACCACTTCTGGGTCGTCAGAGTGAGTATCGCCCCTTTGCTGAGCGGAAGCAGGGACTGGACCAAACCCTTGCCGAAGCTGTTTTCGCCCACGATCAGACCGCGATCATGGTCCTGGATCGCACCTGCGACGATCTCGGAAGCACTCGCGCTGTTTCGATCGATCAGTACGACGAGCGGAAAGAGGTTGTCGTTGTTGGCTCGCTGCGACTCGAACGGACGATTCGAACCTTGTGTCCGCCCGCGTGTTTCGACGATCAGTTGGTCCTCTTGAACAAACGCTTCCGATACCTCGATGGCCGCCTGCAATGAGCCCCCGGGATTGCCGCGCAGGTCGAAAATGAGACCCTGAATATTCTCGGCGGCCAATGCACGAAGCTCGCCCCGAAGTTCCTGGCCGGTTGTTTCGGCAAACGTTGACAGCTTGACATAGCCGATGCCGTCATCCGTCACGAACCTGTTTGAGACGGAGAAACTTCCGATTTCGTCGCGAATGACCGTCATGTTAATCGGCTCTTCAACGCCGGGGCGGAGCATTGTGATATCGACCGGCGTACCCTTCGGCCCCCGGAGCTTGTTGACCACCTCGTCGAGGTTCCATCCCTCGATCGGTTCGCCATTGACGTGGCTGAACACGTCGCCAACCCTGAGGCCGACTTTTCTCGCGGGCGAGTTCGGGAATGGGGGTTCCACGATTGTGACCTTCCCGAAGCGGGCCGCGACACGGATGCCGAGACCGTAATAGGTGCCCTGTAGATCCTGACGCCTCTCGGCGGCATCTTCAGGCCGAATAAAGGCCGAGTGGGGATCGAGCGATCGGAGCATTCCGTCAATCGCACCGTATACAGCGGTTTCAGGGTCCACCGGCGTGGCGTTGTTCACTTCCATCAGGTTCAATAGCTGCCCGAATATTCGGAGCGACTCATCGAGATCCTCTTCAATCTGCGCACGCCCAAAGGCGCCGGCGCCATGGAGGCTGCCGAGCAGAACAGTGAGGACGAGGGCTCCGGCCAAGAACGAGACGGTACGCGAAAGTCGGTGCTTCATCTGGAATCTCCCCCAAGTCAGTTTTCACAGTATACGAAACCGATCCCGACATATCGACAATTCTATCTGTTCGGACGCCGGCTCGATCCTTTCTTTTCTGCCGACACTGGCGAAAACGCGCCGTGAAAAGGTGAGTCGACGGGGTGGGCGATTTTCCGGTCCGAGGCGCCGCCACACTTGGCAGGGCAATCGGGCGACTCGGAACCGCCGAATGCCATCGCCGCATGCCATCTTGACCCGCTTACCAACGGTGATAAAGGCCGTCCTGTTGGAACCTTGGCACGCACATCTTGTTCCGCTGGCCAACGGTGACAGAAGCCGTCCTGTTGGAACCGCGGTACGCACATCTTGACCCGCTTTCCAACGGTGATAAGATTCGTCGTGATCGATATCGCACAAATGATGCGTATTTCGATGATCGTGATCGGTTCGGTAATGACCGATTTCCGCAGTGAGGTTGCTCGATGAAAATCAGATTTGCGGTTCTTGTTGCAATTGCGATCTTCATGAACGTTTCGGTTCAGACGTATGCGCACCACGCGTGGTCGGCCGAGTACGATGCGAACGTCCAGAAGGAACTCAAGGGCGTGGTCACGAGGATCGAATGGACCAATCCGCACGTCCGTTTCTATGTCGATGTCGTGGACGAGAACGGTGTGCTTACCAACTGGGATCTCGAGCTCCAGAGTGCGAATACGTTGACCCGTAACGGTTGGACACGAGACGCGCTTGGCGTGGGCGATGAAGTTACCGTCAATGCGTACATGGCTCGCGACGGTTCGAACCGGGGCAATTCAAGGGGAAACCTGAGGCTGGACGACGGGCGTCTATTGTTTGCCGGGGAGCCGGAATGACCAGGGAATCGAGGGGGAATCCGAAATGAGAACCCGTTTGGTCTGTGTGGCCGTCTCTGCCGCGGCGCTTGCGGCAGGCTTGATTTTGGTTTCACCCGCACCCGCCGCCCTGTCGCAGGGCCGGGGCGGTGGCGGGGGCAATGCCCAGGATGCGGATGCCGCGCCTGCGCCCCGTCTTCCGGACGAGAGGCCCGATTTTTCAGGCCTGTGGAATGGCGGTGGCGGCATTGGCTCTCTGGCGCCGGGCGAAGAGATGGTCATGACGCCCTGGGCTCAAGAAATCTTCGACTACCGGCAAGACCCCAACCAGGACGCGGCCAATGAAGATCCGAACCTGTATTGCCTGCCCTCAGGCGTGCCGCGGATGTCTCCCTACCCGTGGCGGATGATTCAGACGCCCACGCATGGACCCGAGACCCACATCTTCATAATCTTCGAGGGAAATATCCACAGTTACCGCCAGATCTTCATGGACGGACGGGACCATCCCGAAGATCCGGACCCCACTTGGTTCGGGCACTCCATCGGACGGTGGGAGGGCGATACGCTGGTGGTCGACACAGTCGGGTTCAACGACCTGTTCTGGTTTTCTTTCCAGGGCCATCCACACTCCGAACAACTCCACACGATCGAGCGTTTCACGAGAACGGCCCTGAACACTCTTCAGTGGGACATCACGATCGACGATCCCACGGCCTACGAGAAGCCCTTTACAGTGACCAGCCGGGCCCGCCTCATGCCAAACGATGACCTGATGGAGTACATCTGTCAGGAGAACAACACGAGCGGAGGCCGCTTGCGTGGACCGGCGATCGGTCCGGGCGGCGAATAGAGTTCGGTTTCCAGGAAAGGGATCGGCAAGGGATCGGCGCTTTCCACACGTTCAACAAGACCGTAGCGGGAAGACCGAAGCGGATGGTTCAGATTCGCCCGAACCGGTCAATCCTCCCATCGGCCGACAACGGTTCCGTCCCCGAACTTCGCGCCGACGAATCCACCGGCCTTGTCACCGCTCTTCATGGGATTGATTCGCATAGTCGCCTCGATTCCAGCCGGGAAGGTCGAGGGGCGTATTCCCCTCCGCGAAAGCGAGTTGGGGCTGCCCCATTCTATGCTCCATTCTTCAATTGTCCCGTCTGCCGCTTCGACATTAAGCTGAATCCAGGTGTGGGGGTTCGTGAACTGAAACTCCTTGATCGTGCCCTGGAGTTCCAGAACCTGCTCGCGGTCCCATGCCGCCCCCGCGTGATGTCCAAACGCCGGCTGAGCGGCTGGGGCCAGGGCCAGGGTGGCGAGGACCAGTCCAGCGGCGGCCAGATAGATAAAGTGCGTTGAATTCGGAGATGTGTTCATTTTTAGTCTCCCGCGGTTCGAAGACCGCAAACGATCGGTCGGGGACGTGTACTTTCAGGAATCATCGGTCAATTCGTTTCCCCGAGCACCTCGCCATTCGGGCCCAGGGTCAGGGTCCGGCCCGTCTCTCGATCGACCGGATTGCGGTTGTTTTCGGCACAAGCATAGTCGTAGACGAAGGTGCCTTCGGGCAGTTTGCGGTATTGCTTCGTCACTTGCCACGGCGCGGTCAGGGCTGCCGGATCCTCGATCGTCATTTGCGCCTCGATCAATTCGTCGTCGATCTTGCGCATCCGTGTGACAGCCTCCAACCGATTGCTCAGCACAAGGCCCGTTCTGTCGACGATGGCGTCCCCGTCCATCGAACCCTTCGCACCGACGGTGCGAAACACCAGCGTGTCTCCCTCCCATTGACCCACCGAAACGCCGTTAAAGGTCGGCCATCTGTCTTCGGGGGCCGGCAAGTCCCGTCCGTCCGTGAAGATTCGCAGGATGTTCGGACCGTTCTCGGTCAGGATCCAGACCTGCTTCGGGGTGACCGCAAACTCGTAGACATCGGGAACGTTCATGATCCGGGGAAACCCGATCGGGAGTCCGCAATTGCTCAGGGGATCCGGAAACAGGCCCTGATCCCGAAGCGCGAGGTTCCGCTCATAGATGACTTCCCACTCGTCGTTATACGGAGGATGCTCCCGTAAGCCTGGAGTCGTGGCCCCGCCCTCGCCTTCGACGGTCGCGCGGTCAAAAACCGTCCCGCCGATCATCTGCCAGACTCCGCTCCAGTCCGGGAGCGTTTCGGGCTCGCCTTGCCCGTAAGCCGTACCGGGACCGAGCAACAGAACCGTTGCCAACGCCAGGGTTGCTGCATGACAGGATTGCTTGACATTTTTCATTGAGATCCGATTCTCCATCGCGGCTGTGCCGGTACCATTGAATCAAGTTTCCTTTATACATTATCGGCGGATATATAGTCGATTGCTGTGTGGTGCCGAATTGTCTGGAGAAGGCAGGAAATGGATATCGGGGTGATGTGCGGCGCGGACATTCTCAGCGCATGGTGTCAGGTTGTCGCCTCGTGTCATGGTGTTACCCGCCAGTCCGGTGATGGCTTTCGCACAATCCTCCCAGATTCACCATGATTCACGCGGCCGACTGCTTGCGCCTCTCTTGTGCCAAGTCATAAGCCGCCTGAAGACGCATCCAGTGATCCGCGTTGCTCCAACCCATTCGCTCCAGCGCCAGCGCCATTCGTGGCGATATTCCAAGACGTCCATTGAGTAGCCGCGACAGTGTGTTCCGCGCCACATCGAGACGCCGCGCACACTCCGTCACACTCCAGCCGACCTCTTCATCCTCCAGGATGTCTCGGATCATCTCGCCGGGATGCGGTGGGTCATACATAGGCATGGATGCTTCCCCCTAGTGGTAGTCGATCAGATCCACGTCCACCGCTACGCCGTCCACGAAACGGAAGACGATGCGCCAGTTGCCGGATACGCGCACGCTCCATTGGTCGCGCCGGTCGCCCGTCAGCGGGTGCAATCGGTAACCGGGCTGATCCAGGTCTGTCGGAGAAGACGCGACGGCCAGATCCGCCAGCACGCGCCGGATGCGCCGCACATGGGCTGGGTTCAAACGCCGACCGTCACCGCGCTCGAACAAACGTCTCAATCCGGCGTGCACTATCCGCACTGGTCCAGTATCGAATGCAACACTTGACGTTGCAAGCGAAACAGCGCTAAATCCTGCCGGAAAATGGATCGACTTCCCGCTACCGCAATGATTTTTCGGCTCCGCTGGCGAGGAGATTTCGGAAGCGGCACTCGACAGCACTACGTTGCGATGTCCAGGCCCTCGCACCTGCTTTGCCTTGATTTCGATAACGTAAAAGGGACCCACCAAACGGGGCTCTGATCGAGGAAAAGGGACCCACCCCTGATAGCCTCCCCGGAAGCGTGAACTGGATGAACAGGCACGCGAGTGGGAGGCGAGGATTGATAGGGATGGATCAGTACGAGTTGATCAGAACCGCAGATCGGGTTTACAAGAAAAGCATTCGACAGATCGCCCGGGAGACCGGGCACACGCGACGGACGGTCCGGAAAGTATTGGCCGGACAGGAGCCCAGGTATCGGCGGGAGAAGGAGCCCGCCTGTCCGGTGATGGACCCGGTGGCCGGGATCGTAGATGCCTGGCTCCAGGCGGACCGGGACCAGCCGGTCAAGCAACGCCACACCGCGCACCGGGTGTGGCAACGTCTGGTGGAGGAGCATGAATTTACCGGAGCCGAGCCGACGGTACGCCGCTGGGTTCGGGAACGGAAGACACGGTTGGGCTGGAACCAGACCGGCGCTGTGGTGCCGCTGGACCCGGAACACGCCCGTGAAGCCGAGGTGGACTGGGGTACGGCCTGGGTCCGGATGAACGGTGAAGACCGTCAGGTCAAGTTGTTCTGCATGAGATCCCGGTACTCGGGCAAGGCGTTTGTGCGGGCCTATCCGCGGGAACGGCAGGAGATGTTCCTGGACGGTCACATCCGTGGGTTCGACTGGTACGGCGGGGTATTCCCGACATTGGTCTTCGATAACCTGAAAACCGCCGTGAAACAGGTTCTGCGCGGGAAGGGCCGGGTGGAACAGACGCGGTTCACGGCGTTTCGGGCGCACTACACGTTTGAAGCACGGTTCTGCAATCCGGCGCGGGGCCAGGAGAAAGGCGGTGTCGAGGGCCTGGTCGGCTTTGCACGCCGGAACTTCCTGGTGCCGGTGCCCGAGGTGGCCGACTTCGACGAGTTGAACGCGCAGTTGCTGGAACGTTGCGGCGCCGACGACCTTAGGCGGATCCGCGGCCGGTCCGACGATCGCACGATCGGGGAGCGGCACGCGGTGGAGCAAGAACGCCTCTTGGCACTGCCCGGCACGCGGTTCGAGAACACGAAGGTGGTGGGAGTCCGGATCAGCCCGTATCAGACCGCCCAGGTGGATTCGAACCGGTATTCGGTGCCGACCGCCTATGTGGGACGCCGGCTCTGGGCCCATATCGGCTGTGACCGGGTGAGCTTTTACGCGGACCAGAAGAAGGTGGCCGAACATGACCGCGCCTTCGGTCATAGCGACTGGCGGATCGATCCGTTGCACTACCTGGAGTTGATCCGGCGGAAGGTGGCCTCGTTTGAGAGTGCCCGGCCGATCCGGCAGTGGCGGCCCCAGTGGCCGGCGCATTACGAAACCGCGCTGGAGCGGTTGCGGGATCGGCATGGGTACAGCCGGGGCACCCGGGAGTTCATCGGCATCCTGCAACTCCACCAGGACTGGGATCTGGATCGGGTGTCATCGGCCATCCAGGAAGCGCTCGATGCCCACTGTATCGAGTTGGACGCGGTGCGGCACATTCTGATGCGGGAGGACACGCCGACTCGATCCCATGCGCCGCTCGAGTCCGGGTTGATGCCCGGTATCACCGACCTGACGATCGCTGGGGCCGATCTGGATCAATACGACCGTCTCCTGACTGGGGGTGTGCGATGACTCCGGGTCAGGAGATCGTTCTCGACGACGCACTGCGGCAACTCCGGCTCCCGGCCATGGTGCGGGAGTGGCGGGAACACGCCCGACAGGCCAAAGAGGCCGGCGAGGGGTACGTCGGCTTTCTATTGGCTCTGGCCAGCCGCGAGCTGGAACAGCGGCAAGCCAATCAGGTCCAGCGTCGACTGCGGGAGGCCCGGTTCCCACTGCTCAAGACCCTGGAGACCACGGACCTGAAGAAGTGGCCGGTGCTCGATGCGGTCCAGGTTCGCGACTATGCCGAGTGCGGCTATATCACCCGGCGCGAGAACGTCGTGTTGTTGGGCAAGCACGGCACTGGCAAAACCCATGCCGCCACGGTGCTGGGAGTGGAAGCCTGTCGTAAAGGCTACCGCGTCGGGTTCACCACCGCCGCCGGGCTGGTCAACACCTTGATCGAGTCGCGCGAGGAACGGCAACTGAACCGGCGCCTGGCCAAGCTGGCCCGCTTCGAGCTGCTCATCGTGGACGAAGTCGGCTATATCCCGTTCTCGGCCGAGGGGGCGCAGTTGCTGTTTCAGGTCTTCTCGGACCGCTACGAAAAGGGTTCGCTGATCGTCACATCGAACCTGCCGTTTGCACAGTGGACCCGCGTCTTCGGTGACGCCGCACTGACCGCAGCCCTGCTGGACCGGCTGACCCATCACTGCGCCATTCACCAGTTCGATTGGGAAAGTATCCGGTTTACCGACAGTCTCGGCGCCGCCAGCAAACGAAACAAAAAACCCCGGTCCGCCGGAGGATCCGCGTGAAAACCGCGGGCGCAGCGGGCTGTGGACAGTGCCGCCCCCATGGAAACCCGCTGCAAAGCCAGCGCGTTCCCACAGGGGCTTGGAAGCCTTCGGCTCCCACACTTCCCGCAGCCTCGACGGCGGAATCACTTACAAACCATTAACCAGGGGGTGGGTCCCTTTTACTCGATCGGGGTGGGTCCTTTTTACGTTGTCAAAGCGAGCGGCGAGCGAACCGCCGCTACGAGCAGGATCCGGAGGTCCGGGGCGATCATTGACGCCGCAACGCAGCATGGCACTCGTCGACTAACCTAGTAATCCGGTCGTCCCCGGGAGCCAACTGCTGCGCTCGCGTGGCGCAGGCTACCGCACGGCGGCGAAGGTCCAGCTCACGGCACACGCCCGCGAGGTTCGCCCATGAGGCGAGGTAGCCTGGGTCCAGTAGCACCGCCCGGCGAAACGCTCTGTAGGCCCCATGAAGGTCGCCCATGTGTGCATGAGCTACGCCCGAACTGTGCCACGGCTCGGGATTGTCTGGATCACGCTCGGCCGCATGACCATAGGAGTCGATGGCTTGCTGATATTGACCAAGCCTAAGAAGTGAGTTCGCACCATTGAACACGGCCATGAATCGTTCTGGCTTCAGTTCGTGAGCACACCTGAAACACTCAAGCGCATCCTCATCCCGGCCAAGGCGGCTATACAGCATCCCCAGGTTGTGCGCGGCGACATAACTCTCGCGGTCGCGTTCCATCGATCGTCGGTAGAAGCTTTCAAGACGCGAGTCGTCCCAACTCGTGTAGATGCCCTCCAAGCGTGACCACACGTCGTAGCCGTCATTCCGTAGGGCCAACGCTTCCTCAAACTCCGACGCAGCACCCACGAAGTCGCCGACATCCTGCAGTGCGGCGCCATGCAGGTAGCGTGCGACGAACGAACGAGGATTGGTTCGTGCAAGCTCACGCAAGCGCGTCACGTCACTGATGGCTGGCCCCTCGGTCGCGCCAAGAAGTCGTTGAACCTCTGCCCGATCTTCCGGGTCAGCCCACGCATAAACCACGGTGTACGGTTCTTCGATAGCCTTCTGCTCTCTTTCGGCCAGAGCCAAACGCCGTTCAATTTCTGGATCACCGATCCACTCAAGGCCTGACGCGGTCTTCCTCCAAAGCCGCGGCTGTTCCACGTAGTCGATCAGTCCGGCCTCGATGACCGCAACAACGGCCACTGCCACCCGCTCCATCCTGATGATGCCTAACTTGAACTTGCTGGGGTCCTCCGGGTCGAAGGAAGCACCGATCCGAATGCGTCCAAGTTCACCGCTCGGCACGGCCCTTGATATGCTGTGCTGAACGTGCTCCAGCGACGCGTGGACCGCTGAGTTCGAGAGAATGCCATATAACCGTCCGATCGGTTGGTAGATTTTCTTCGTCACGGAGATCGACTTTGGACCGCGTAGTTCTTCCTGAAGAAACCTCCTTAGCGTCTCTCCAGAACTGTCGGACATGATGTGGTACGCAACGCATACAAGCTCGACTGCCTGACGGAGGACGCCGTCGCTTGCGAGAATTGAGCCGCCGCGAATCGTTCGCAGCGCCACGAACGTCAGGTTCAAGGCTTCGTGAAACAAGAAGAAGGCCTGCTGCACATAAGGCGGCTTCTCCGAAGAGCGGTGGAGCCCGATAGCATTGACCGCCTCGTAGCCACGGGAGAGATGGCCGATGACGGCGTTTACGTCGGTCCGAAACGCACCGTCGAAGTGCTCCGTGGCCTCGATCTGTTTGATATCGATGGTTTTCCGGAGTACCCGCCGGAAGGCCTTCGCCACTCGCTTCACGCCACGTTCGAAGTCACGAGCGTCAAGACCGGTGTTCACGCTGCCTCCGCTGCAAGCGCATAGAGGGTTCCCGGCACGACGACAGCCGAAGGCATCGGAGTCCTCCACTCCACAGCAATCTCCACCGGTCACCTTACGCGCTCGATCCCAGAGATGATGTTTGCCACTGACACCGACTTGAGATCCGAAATGTGAAAACCACCAGCCCCGTGCAGTTGAAAAAATCCGTTTTCGTACTCTAGGGAATGTTGGGCATCATTCGTGATGTAGCTGACTCCACCCGTATTTAAGCGCTGGGGTTCTCTTTTTCTCCAGCGGTTCCACAACGTTTTCACAATCAGCAGCAACCTCGGCTGGACGAGTGACGGAGACTCGGTTTCTGTTTTGTACGCGTGAGTGAACACGCCATGACTTAGCTTTGGCATCTCCCAAGCGTATTCGTCTGGCAACGCAGCGGCAAAGAGAGTGCAGGGAGATAGGACATCTTCCAACTCGCTCCATGCATAGGTGAGGAAATGAGCAACAAAAGCTGATGCGAAGCAAGAATCAAAGAACAGATCAACGCGAAGGCGCCGATGTGATTTCGGCATTCTGCGAGCTAGATAGCAAGCCAATTCTTCGGGTTCAAGAAGCGCATTGGGGAAAATGATCGCTCCGGTGTGCTCAGTTCCGTGACCAGCGTATACGAGCATTAGCCCACCCCCGTCCCAATCTGGGTTCGAACGGAATTGAGCTAGATGCGCTATTGCTTCGTCAATCGTACGTAGAAAATCGGCTTTCAGTGGGTTCACGCAGCGGAAGTGTTTCTCGATAGTTGCTGAATCGGGCCTTGGTTTCATGAAGTGCGAATGAAGCCAATCCACATCTCCCGTCGTGAATTTTAGATCCGCACCATCCCTTCTTTGAATTACACCTGTTGGCCCTGTTCTGGTAGTTGACTTATCAGGACCGCTGCACGACAACGAGAGGTGGACGATGTAGTTCCGATTTTTGCCTTCAAGTTCGCTCATAAAGTGTTTTGGTGGTCGCTCGCCATTGAGCGGACGTTCCGGGTCCGTTCGCGTTGGATCGTCTCTTGAATATGTGCAAGATGATGTCGTCCGTGCCAGGCATAGGAACCAATGGTCTCTGCTACGTTCCCAGGGCCGGATTCAGGGTGAATGAACTCCCTGGCAAGGTCCTGCTGGCTCAGGGAACGTAAGAGCGTCACCCAACGTCGATGAAGCGCCTCTAACAGATCCAGAGATGCTGAAACCGGAGTGACTGAGTAGTCCGGCAGTTCCGCCCACCGGTCCTCAAAATAAGTCTTGATCTCGGGCCGCTCCTCAGTCAGGGCCAATTTGAACCGGATGAAACTGTTGATGTGGCTGTCCGGCAAATGGTGAATCACCTGCCGGGTCGTCCAGCCCCCTGGTCGATAGGGCGTGTCGAGTTGTGTGATCGAAAATCCCTTGACTGTTCTCCTGAGGTCAGCAGGAAGGGCTTCGATGTCGCTGATCCACCTCTCGATCTGGTCCTGGTCTATCTGGGCTGGAGGTTCAAAGCGGCCAATCGGATATCGCAGCTTCTCCAGATCTTCAGACATGTCGCCCCCTGATGATCCCCGATAGTACCGCTTTATCAGTGCGTCCGGCAGTCTGGAAATCACACCGGAAACAATCTTTCCGGGGGGTAAAAGTGTTCCCTGCGGCCGATCGGCTATCCGAAAGTCCGAAATTACCTGGGTTCCTGGGGAGAGTGGGGAAACCGGGAGGGGTTGCCGATTGAAGCGTGAGTGCTTCATGAGTTCTTCGGAGCGTTTCGAGTCTTGTGACGCCGGAATCTCACAAGAACGAGGCTCTCCGACGGGCTCGTACATATCTACCCCGCGTCAGAGAATAACTGGGCCGTCTCAATGTAATCGACGCTGGGTTCATTGGCTCCGGCGCGCTACAATGCTCCAGTAGCCAGCCGTGACGGCCTGAGCGTTTCGCCCCTGCTCGACCGAAGTTTAATAGAGTCCCGCAGCTTTCATCGTCGACTGGGACGCGATCAAACGATGTAGTTCCGGGATCGGTAATTGACTTGGGGACGCAAGAACGGCATCCGAGGGCTGAAGAAAGAACCAACTGGGAATAGGGACATTGGCCTCCTACGATTGGATCGATCTCAATACGCCTGACGGGTACGATCGCTTGGTTGAAGTCTTGGACCCGGAGTTCGATCCCAAGGGCATTGCCCAGCGTCTCAAAACCCAGCTCACGGACGCCGCCAAGGGGGTGCTTGTCGAACACGGTTACGTCGACAAGGACTATCGGAGCACTTTCTATAACTTCTACGCCACGAAGGGCCGTCAGTACCGACCCGACTGCGTCCGTCTGCACTTCTTTGACAGCACGGTTTCGTATTACGAAGCCCGGACCGATCTCGCATGCACTGACAATCGCCCGCAGGACCATTACTTCGGCTACATCGTACTAAGGCCCACCATCGTTGCCACCTTGGGGCGATCCTTGCTCTCTCCGGACATGCGCTTGGGCGCGCGCGGAAGGGCCATTCAGTCCCTTCACCATGTCAACCTGCTTGGTCATCGCCTCCCGGTATGGGGGTTCCCCTCGATGGCTCAACACATTGACATAGCGGTGTGCGCTCACGTGTCCTGCTGGGCCATTCTCCGATATTACAGCGAGACCTTCCCCCAGCATCGGGAATACCTCCTGCACGACATCACAAAGTTGGCCGCGCCGTTCGATCCTGGCGGATTGCTGCCATCACTGGGCTTCAATGTTCTTCAAGCCGAACGCGTTTTTCAGGCGGCAGGTTGCTTCCCGCTGCTTGTCGGCAGGCGTAACTCCTCTTCCGACGAGGCGTTCTTCTCGCAGTTTCTCGCCTATCTGGAATCCGGGTTCCCGCTGTTCGTCGAAATCCCAAGCAAGACGCATGCCGTAGTCATCGTCGGCTACAACTGGAAGAAAACACCAGTATCGCCGCAGACTTCGGCGTCACATGTCTGGACGCAAGTCGAGACACTGCTGACCGTCGATGACAACCTGCTTCCCTACGCCACCGTGCCCCTGCAATCGAACCCGACCGCGCCGCAACTGCCGTCCTATGCCGCTGACTTGTTCAATTCGTTCATCGTCGCACTGCCCGAAAAAATCTACTATCCGGCCGACGCCATAGAAGTCACGTGTCGAGGCATCAAGAGATCATTGGAACGCTCGCACGGACCCAACCAGGAACCTCTTGAGTTGCAGCGCTACTTCATCACGACGGTCTCGAGGCTGCGAGAACACGCGCACGAGTATCGGTCGCTCTTGGGCGACACCCTCGTGGGGCTGATCATGCGCCTGGAAACAGCTCAATTCGTGTGGGTCGTTGAGTATTGCAGTGTTGCGCAATGGCAAGCCGCACACGTTGCCGCACGGGCCATCGTAGACGCCACCGCGAGTTCGACGGACAAGATGCCGATTTGGTTGCTGCATGATGAGGAAGTGGCACACGTCTTCGATCGTTCATCCGCAGAGATGCGTCCCACGCCCATCCACCTCGATCGCACCACTCTCGGACCTCTGCCACGTATGGAACTCAATCTACGCCCGGTCATCGAATCACCGGCGTCGACAAGTACGGACGGAGGTACGACAGAACCCGGAGGACACGAATGAACCAAAGACTCAAGGACTACTTGCAAAAATGCACGCCAGCGACGGCCGACCAGACCATGCTCGATGAATTGCGTCGAGAGATGGACAAGGCCGTCCCGGAGATAACGGAGAACATCAGACAGCGCGAGGAACTTGCTGCCGAATTGCGAATTGCCGCTTCACGGCCGTCCCAGTCCAGAAAGGAGAACCAGGACTAGGAATTCGACGACGGCCGCTTGAGCCTCTCGTAAGCCGTCGTGATGATGGCCTCGAGCGCATCGGCGCTGTCCTCATCGAGGTTCGGATCTGCACGGAGCAGCCTCGACACCATCGCAACCGGCTCGGGACTGTTCTTCGGCGCGGCGGTGAAATCCACCGGATTGAGGCCAGACCACGCGGATAACGCCGTCAGGCTGGCGGCATCCGGTTGTCGGCCCTTGGACATCCTGGAAAGCGTGGACTGAGAGACGCCAGTCTCCTCGCTTACGGTTTTCCAACTGATGTCGCGGGCCGCCACGGTCGCGCTCAGTGCCTTGTAGAACGCTTCGAAATCGAAGTTAAGCCGTTGAGTCATTGACAGGTTCCTTTATGCTCGTCCGCAGTACGCCAGCAGGCCGTTGACTGATGCAGCCTCGTAACACCGACCAAATCGCAGCGCGACCACGTTATCCATCCACCACCGGAAGTTCGAGCGCGTCGCCCATGGCCAGCCTATGGACGCATTCCCTGCATTCAGCGTCGCGACGCGGTATGACGCTCTGCGCCTTGCCGCGATCGAAATGGAAGTGCTGGTAAGCGGCTTCCACGTCACCGGTTCGAAGCCCCAGGAAATCGAACAGGAAGTCGTTGACGGCATGGGCGGCAGCGACAGCGTTCAACGTGATCACGCTGGGGTTTGGTTCCTGCACGCCGTAGGCCTGTTCCTTCCGCTCACTGTCGGACTTCGCCTCGATTGCTAGCTGCGTCGGATCGATCAAGCCATTGCACCACAGGCAGCCCGTGCCCGGCCTGATATGCCGCACCGCGGACATGGCGTCTTCGAGTTTACCGCAATCGCCCCGCCGGATTTTCGCGCCCATCTGTACCGCAGGAATGAGGTACTGGTGGGCGAGCGCATTGACGACAAGCCTGGCTCGCATGGAGTCGGCGGCCAGGAAGATAAAGTCGCAATCCCGCAGGACTTGTGCGACCGAGTCGCTCGCGACATCGCCGACGATCGGCAGCACCATGGCATCAATCGCCATCTCGCGCACATGGCGAACGGCGATTTGAGTCTTGAGCTGCCCTGCTTCGACGTCGACTCGGGTCGCTCCGACCACACGCGAGAGATTGCTGCTCTCGATCTCGTCCGGATCGATGAGAACGAGATTACCAACGCCAAGTCGGGCAAGATATTCCGCCACCAGTGAACCGACGCCGCCGAGCCCGATGACCGCGACCTTGCTCGCTCGCAAGATGTGTTGCCCAGCCGCGCCGAACATGCGCACCTGCCGATCGTGTTCTGTGTCCGACTCACCTTCTTGGCACGATTGCGAATAGAGTCTGGTGATTTCGTGGCCGATAACGCGATAGCTTCCTAGCGTTCGACGACTGCCATCCGGCAGCCAGATATCGGCCGCGACCGAGCGCCGGCCGTACACCAGCGCACCGACCGGGACACCACGGCCAATGTCGAGAAGCGCGGGATAACCTCGCTCGTGCGACTCGAGGTCGACTCGGCTGAACTCTACATGTCGGTCGCTTCCGTGATTGTGGACGGCAAGGTATGCCAAGCCCGCATCCCGGCATCGGAGAATTTCGCGGTGAATAAAGGTAGGTGTCAGCGCCCGGTAGCCGTATCGGCCGGGCACGTAGTCGGTGCCAAACTCGGCCGACTGCACGTGCTGGACGAGCAACCGGAACGAGGACCCGTTTTGCACGATGCCCGCGCGCAGGATCGCGCCGTGTTCGTCCCGGTCGCCGGGGAAGAGATGCTCCATGATCCGCTGGTGGAGCTCGGCAGTCACCAGGATGTCGCAACTCCCTCCGTTCATGGCAGTTCTTCCAGAAAATGCAGCACCTTCAAGAACTTCGCGACGGCCGTCTGCGGATAGTTCTGAGTATGGTTGTTGCGCCTCGAAATTTGTAGAGCCGCACGATCAAAAAACTGCGCACCTGGGGTGACAGGCGCCTCGAAAGCCACGCCATCGACGCGACGCACTGCGTCTCCCATGAATAGCGGATAGATGTCCGCATAAGGATAGAGCGCCGTGATGTGGCCCCCAACCCACATCGACGACGGCCGGTATCGATCCCCAATGGCAACGTCCTCAACGATGACATAGGCGCCCCCGCTTCCGTCCTCCCGACTGCACACCCCCGAGGACGGAAATGCCCGCTTCAGCTCCTCGATCGCATTCGCGACATCCTGCTTCACGGTGCGTCCCTAGCTGTTGTCATCCGCCGCGATCGCGGTGAAGGTAAGGTGTTCGGTCAATGCAACCTTGTCGTTGTCGCCGACCACCTTGCTCGAGCCGTTCGGCAACTGGACCTGCAGCACGAAGTTCAACTGAATGTTGACTCCCTGCTTGATCGCCGCCTCCTTGATCTCGAGTCCCGTCGCCGGTCCGGCGGGCATCTCGACCTTGTGGTCGTTTACTTCAATGGTGACCGTCTTTAGGCGCAGGTCCTCTGCCATGGCGTCTTTCGCTGTCATCTCTTGCTCCTTAGGGATAGGATTGCTCATGTGGAAACAAAGCGTAGTCGTTGCTCTTCCGCATGTCAATTGCTTTTTGACAATTATCTCTTTGGGTTCAGCGGCCAAGCGAACATACTGACTGTAAACGATCACCCAAAAAGTAAAGTTTTTGAACAGTCGCCGATTTGAAGGCCGTCATCATCGCCGAGGCTTGGCGAGGCTCTGGTAAGGTAGGGAGCCGAAGGCGGAAAGTAAAAAACCCCGACCGTTAGCGCGATCGCGGTTTTTCTATGTCGACCTGGAAAAGCGGTCGCACATCTCCATAGAGGTGATCGAGGTTGCCTTGCTGGGTAGTGGTTGTCAGGACAATGCTTCCCCTTCCTATGGCCTGCCGGCGGGATCCCGGATTCTTTCGTTGAACTCCCGTTCATCCATCGGCGCGAAGATCACCTCGAGGAGTTCCCCGTAAGGCGAGTCTTTCGGTTGGAGCCGAAACACTTTGGGATCGGTCACCCAGGGCTCAGTGTACGTTTCAGGGTCGTCGATTCTCAGCGTGAGTTCCAGCGTATCGCGGTCCAGACGCCGCCAACGTTCCTCCAAACGCAAACTTTCGCCAAACGGGGTTCCCCACATGTCGAGCCAAGCCCTGGCATCCAGTCCGACTGTCTCCACGACAAAGGTGTCATCTTCCCATTTGCCGACAGAGTACCCGTACCATCTTCCCCAGAAAGGCTCAATATCGTCAGGCATTTCTCGATCCGTCCAAACTTCACGCCAAACACGAGTCCATTCGAAGATCTGCAACACCTTGTCAGGAAGGTGTATAAGCTGAAATGGTCTGCCATAAACCAGAGCACGTAACAGCCCTGGCGGATTCGCATCTCCGAGTGGATCGTTGGCATATACCGGAGGGACCCTTCTGGGTCCTTTTCCGGAAATGTTAGCCTCGACCGCCGTAAGTCCCACGGCAAATTTGTTCTCAGAAGGAGCATGATGTGGGGGATGAATTTCGAGTCATTTTCAAGTAGTCGAAGACGCGGCGGGTATTGAACGAGAGTTGGCGCATGGATTGGGCGATCGATTGAGCGGGTTTTTGAAAGGATTTGAGAATACCGACGGCAAAGCGTCGGAGGCGGGTGATGTTTTCCGGGCCGAAGCCGGTGCGGATTCGACTGCGGTCCTCATCGTAATTCCAGTCGATGATGTAATGGACGCTTTCGATACTCCAATGACCGCGATTGATGGCCAGCAAGCGTTCGGGGGAGGTTTCGCCGGGTGAGCGGCTCGTGATGCCCAGCGCGGTTTCACAGGTGAGGGCGCCGGATTTTTTGTCGATGGATTCGCGCTCGATCCGAAAGACCTGCCCCAGGTGGGGAAAGTCGAGGTAGTGGTTGAGTGCGGCGCTGCACCAAATGCGCCGGGTTTCGATGCGGCCATGATCGGGCGGCGTGACCTCGACAAAGTCGGGTTGTCCGCGGGTTTGGAACTGCAATGCGATATCGCGTTCCAACGTCGGTTGGTTGCCTTTGACCGTGAAATGATAGTGCGCTCCCCGCTCAACCGAATAACGCGCGATCGCGCGTTGGGTCAGCAGGGCGTCGCCGGTGATGTCCTTGCCGGCGATGTCGCAGGTTTCAAGCAAGGGAACGGCCATGCCGATTTCGTTCGTGCGCTTGTGCTCCTCGCCGCCGGCTACAGGCAGGGCGCCCACTTTTTTTGGGTGTAGCAGCGTTTCGACCGATGCCCGACCACGCTCATGATGTGGGTCTGCTGCCCGTCCGGGTCGAGGGCGTTCTTCATCGTCTTGCCATCCATGGCCAGCGCATCGTCCGGGGCGCCCCAGGCCCGATTCCACGCATTGAGCGCCCGGTCCAGCGCCCCCGGTTCAATCCGGATCAGGCAATCCCGAATCACAAACTCGCTGGGAACCACATAGCGGCCGTTCTCGGGCCGGCAGCCAAAACGTTCGCGGGCTTTCTGCCCCAGGGCATCGGCCCAATCCGAGATGGCTTTATAGCCGTGCATGCCGCACAGCGTCGCGCCCGCCGCGATGCCCCGCACGACCGACAAGGGATGGCGCCGTCCCTGAGAGCGGCGCGGATCGGGAATGGTCCTGAAACACTCGGGGAGTTGTCGCATCTCGGCGGCATTGAGCATGATCTTGGGGGCTCCTGTGAGTTGAAGATGTTCCCGGCCAGGGTGGGTCAGTTGCCTGCGCGCATCACGGCGCAGGGGACGCACAAAGACAAGTTTCGGGGCATCGGCTTCGGCGCTGTAGCCGTCCCGGGTGCGCCGGTATCCCCGCGTCCGTCCCAGTTCCAACCAGTTCGACGCGCGATACACGCCGCCATGGAAGCGCCGGGGATCGACAAACGTTTCCAGCAGCAGCAACCCATGACCGAACCGTTGGCGCCAATCCGGGGCGGCCCGCCGCTCGAGCCGGGACAATACTCGCGACCCCACATTCGGCCGATTCCAGCCCGGCAGAATCAAAAAGCGGCTGTTGTTGGCGATCAGTTTCAGCCGCCCATACTGCGAGCGGAAGTCCCAGCCGATCCATCGATCCCGAACCCCGCACTTCAGCGCCGCCGCCGACAGGCTCAGTTGCGCCACCCACTGCCCGCGCCATGTCGCCACGTACCAGACCGTCTCCCCGATCTTCGCCAGCGCGCCCAGATAATGATGACGCCTCATCTGCTCCCGATACTGCGCTTCCTCGCTTCGCTCCACTGGCCGGACCTCGATCTCCGACAATTCCTGGCTGGTCAATTCCGTCCACTCCATTCAGCGTGTTATACAGGAATCTCATCGCTGTGTCCAGCATTCCAGGTTAAACCACTGAATTCGCCGTAGTTCACTGAAAGGACAAAATCACCGTGCCGTAAGTCCCGCTGGTGTCAACGGAGACGACGACCCCCACTCTGTGAGGAGGCCGCCATCGCGCAGGAAGCCACGCTCGTCCGCGACCGCCGGATCGATATCTATGTTTCCCGGGCCGCCTCCCCGGCTGAGCCAAACTCCGCTCAGGTCACGTGGGTCATGCGGAGTACTCGCCGCGACGCCAGTGCTTTGGTCAGCGCCTCTTTGACCCGCTTGAACAAGCGCGACGGAGGAGAAAACCATTACCGTCAAAACGAACGCAGTTGTTGAACCGAGAACACGACCACGCATTGTCAGACTCCTTCGAAGTGAAACCTTCGGCGCCCCATTCCACCCATTCCAATCGAACAGTGCACACCCACAAAGGGAACGGCCACCGGATAGAAGCGAGCGCTCGCCAGACAGGCGCGGCATATCCGGTGCGATGGCGCTCGTAACGCGGCTTCACCGGGTCATGCCACAGGCTGTTAACCTCAAGAGACTACTCAGGGTCTCGGGCCGGCACGCTATCTGGGCTCTACAATCTCTGTCCCGTTGATGAGCACTGTGCAGTTCAGACACTCACCGACGGCTCGGCCCGTTTTAGATGGATTCACAGTAAGAGTAAGCTCATCCCCAGGCTTGAACACGCTCCTGGTCCAACCCCACCGGAGCATCACGCCTGGACTGTTCAGTTCAACCGCGTAGTTTTGACCTGCAAACGGCCCTTCCGTGACGTCCAAATACAAGGCGGAATGCGGATTTCGCCAGGCGAATTCGGTCACGATCCCCTTGATCACCAGTTCTTGATCTTGATGGTATGAGACAGCCGTTCCATGGTGACCGAACATCGATCCCGAACTCACGATCGGAAAAACAATTGCCAGCGCGAGAACAGCCGACGCTCTAATCTTCTCGTCCCTTGCCATCGCGAAATACCTCCCGCATGTAACGTGTAGGATTTCTAAAAGACATCCCGCTGAATCTTCGTCTCGCGCTCCCTCTCCTAAAACCGATGTCAACATGCCCGGCAATCAGAGCGCACCCCAAAGAGTCACTAACGCCATTCCGCTGTATCCCGAACGTGCAGCGTTTGAGCGAATACTAACATTGCGAAGCCCCCTGCTCCAGAATTACAGCCGCTGTGTGCCTCTCACCGAGTCGTTCGGATCAAAGTCTGCTGGCCAATCCGAGTCTGGATGATTTTCCGATAGCAATTGTCCGTCTCGAATCCAAGGAACACTTTGGCCCGGCGCCATGACGGCCTTAGGATAAGGAGTCAGGAAAGGTCATGAGCATATCGTTAAAGCCCGCGCGTCAGGCCGAGTTGGAAGAGTTCGCCCGACAGCGCGGCAAAAATCCATCCGAAACCCTCGATGAAGCCGTGGGCGCCTACTTGGAGTGGGAGCGTCAGGACTTCGAAGAAGCCGTTCAAGGCATCCAGCAAGGCTACGAGGACGTAAAGGATGGACGTACCCGCCCCGCCGATGAGTTTCTGAGCGAGCTACGCGGCAAGCATGGCATTTCGCGTTGAGGTTTCCAGGCAAGCCGAACGCGACCCCGAAGACGTTCTGAATTGGCTTCTCACCGAGCATGCTGGCGGCCCCGGAATCAACTGGTGTTTTGCCCTCGACGACGCTTTCGCATCCCACTTCGACTCCCCCTGTAGGTGCGGTCTATGACCGCACGATGACCGCACGATGACCGCACGATGACCGCACGATGACCGCACGATCACACCGGAAAACGCGCGTTTTCCTCTTGAGGTCCGTCAATTCCTATTCTGTAAATTACTGATTTTATTGGGTGTGGTGTGCGGGTTCGATCCCCGTCGCCACTGTTTGCTTCCTTCGATGACGGAGTCACAATGGCTGTTTCCACCGTTCGCGGCGGATCGTCTCTTGAATATGTGCAAGATGATGCCGACCGTGCCAGGCATAGGAACCAATGGTTTCTGCCACATTTCCAGGGCCGGATTCGGGGTGAATGAACTCTCTGGCAAGGTCCTGCTGGGTCAGGGAACGTAAGAGCGTCACCCAACGTCGATGAAGCGCCTCTAACAGATCCAGAGATGCCGAGGCCGGAGTAACTGAGTAGTCCGGCAGTTCCGCCCACCGGTCCTCGAAATAGGTCTTTATCTCGGGCCGATCCTCGGTCAGGGCCCATTTGAACCGGATGAAACTGTTGATGTGGCTGTCCGGCAAATGGTGAATCACCTGCCGGATCGTCCAGCCGCCTGGACGATAGGGCGTGTCGAGTTGTGTGTCCGGAAATCCCTTGACTGTTCTCCTGAGGTCAGCAGGAAGGGCTTCGATGTCGCTGATCCACCTCTCGATCTGGTCCTGGTCTATTTGGCTTGGAGGTTCAAAGCGGCCAATCGGATACCGCAGCTTCTCCAGATCTTCAGACATGTTGCCCCCTGACGATCTCCGATAGTACCGCTTTGACAGTGCGTCCGGCAGTCTGGGAATCACACCGGAATTCAATCCGCTCTTCTAGAGGACCTCGGAGAAGCAGTGTTAAAATTGCCGCCAAGTCGAAAATCGATGTCTGAAACGGCACATGCTAAAGAAGAGGCCCGTCGACTTGTCGCCGCGCTGCCCGAGGACGCAACCTGGACGGATTTCGCGCGGTTGGTCTTCGAGCGGCAGCGGATTGAAGAGGGAATCGCCGATCTGGACGCTGGCATTACGTGGAGCAGTGACGAGATCCGTGACAAGCTCAAGATCTCCAGGTGAAGGTCGTCTGGTCTGATCGAGCGCTACGATCTCTTGCCGATATCCACTCCCACATCGCAGCCGATTCTGAGGACGCTGCTCACGGGACGTTCGATGCCGTCCTGAAACGCGGTGATCGTCTGGCTCAGTTTCCACATCTGGGTCGCTTCGTCCGACTGGACTTGTAGGCGCTGTCCTGATTGACTAAGTTGTTCAGACTAAGTTCAAGGAATGTTGTCATGCGCACCGTCAACATGCACGAAGCCAAGACCCATCTTTCGCGTCTCGTCGAGGCCGCCGCCAATGGCGAACCGTTCATTATCGCGCGTGCGGGCAAGCCCGTCGTCAAAGTCGTCGCCGTGGAAGCGCCGGGGGCCGGGTCAACCCGCCGGGTCGGGTTCATGGCCGGGAAAATCTCGGTATGCGATGATTTCGACCGCATGGGTTCCGAAGAGATCGAATCCATGTTCGAAGGTGAGGGTTGAATCTCCTCCTCGACCCGCGCGTTTTTGCTTTGGGCAACGAGCGCATCGGGTCGGTTGCCGGACGATGCGCGCGCGCTGATAGAGGATCCGGAGAACGAGTTGGTTTTCAGTGCCGCGTCGCTTTGGGAGGTAGCCATCAAGAACAGTCTGGGGCGAGAGGAGTTCAGCGTCGATCCGCGACTGCTGCGCCGGGGGTTGCTGGAGAACGGTTACGTGGAACTACCCGTGACCGGCGCACACGCCGTGGCCGTGGATCTGCTTCCACCAATCCATACGGATCCATTCGACCGCATCCTGGTCGCACAGGCCCAGATCGAAGGGCTCACGCTTTTGTCGGCGGACCAGGTCGTCATGCGTTACCCAGGACCGATCCGGGCGCTTCGACCGCTTACTTCAAACAACTGACATGCCGGTTCAGGGGAGCGGCGCAAGGACGGTCGCGTAGAACACACTGAAAATAGCGGTAGTTGCGCCGATCCCGAGGGCGAGCGTCAGACCGGCGATGATTGTGAAGTTGCGGTTCCTGGACAGGAGCCGGAGTCCGTGGCGGAACTCCCTCCAAAGATCTTGCAGGTTGGAACGCATGGGCACCTCACTCAAGTGTGGGGCGGTTCGGAGCCGGTTGATTGATTCGAGCTGACTGATATTGTACGCCGGACCCGGTACACCGAACCCGTTCTCACAATCCTGTGCCTCCTCTTACAGCACGTTGCCGTCCAGAGTAACCGTTTCGTCAAGAACAATATGAGCAAGGGTTTAGTTGAAGAATTGAAGTCGGGAACGGTATCCGGGTGTCCGGTTTCGGGACCCTTTGTGCGATACCGGACGTCTCGAATTCAAGTTCGCCGGGCCGCACGAATGAATCCGGTCACGGTGCTGCACACGGAACAGAACTGTCGCAGTTGATGAGCGGAGGAAGAGGGATTCGAACCCCCGGTGCCGTTTCCGGCACAATGGTTTTCAAGACCACCGCCTTCGACCGCTCGGCCATTCCTCCGTGGAGGCAGGATAGCATGGCAAGACGGTCCGATTGTTCCACTTACGACCAAGAGCGATGGCAGGATCGACTCTCGGATCGCACACATGACGGAACGGTACGCGCCGCCGGGGCAGCGTTGAAAAAGCGACCGAAGCTGCGACGCTTGTCGCGGGGGCGCCGGGGCGGGGTCCCGTTCGGGGTCCGGCACAAAAACGAAGCAGACCGATGCGGCAGTTTTATTGTTCTGGACTTGGGGAAACCTGAGGCGGTAGTGTTACACCATTAATCGCAGCAAATCGCGCAGGGCTGAAGGAGGAGAGACGATGAACATATTGCGAGTAGCTCGTGTCCCGGCAATAACAATCCAGCCCGACGCCACCGTCTTCGAAGGCATCGAATTGATGCAACGTGAAAACGTCGGCAGTCTGTTTGTCGTCGAAGATGACCGGCTCGAAGGAGTGTTGACGGAACGCGACATCATGCTGCGCATCGCAGTGCGCCACCGCGACCCTGAAATCACCCCGATTCGCGAGGTCATGACCTCCAAAGTGTGGACTCTTTCAGCAAACGCGACTGTCAACGAGGCCATCCGCATGATGCTGGCCCGTCGAATTCGCCATCTACCGATCACCCGCGACGGCAAGGTCGAGGGTATGGTTTCGATCCGGCACATGCTCAGGGAACACGTAGCGAACCTGACACAAAAAATCGATACCCTGGTGGCTGAATCCTGTGCGGACGGCATCGGAGGCTGAAGCGGACAGCTTTGGCCCCCACAGCCTTCGCACGCTCGGCGCATTCCCTCGGAAAGCTTGCCTCTCCTGACCGTTATGTCACCCCGCCCGCGTTTGAAAGTTCGGGTGGCGGTGCGCGCAAATCCCTCAATATTGAGCATGTACGGGCAGTCTATTGTACGGGCGGTCTATTGTACGGGCGGTCTGTGACCGCCCAATTCGAGATCGTGCGGTCATAGACCGCACCTACACGGGGAGTGGGAGCGGGGCGCCCAAATCAAGTCCGCGCTTAAACGAAGCCTGTCTATTCTCGCTATTATCTAAAAGACTGGGAGTCAATATGTTCAAACGAATTCTTTTTCCAACAGATTTCTCCAAGGATCGAAACATGGCATTGAGCGAGGCTTTCCATGCGTTGAACTTCGACGAAAGAGAAGTCATCGTCCTGCATGTCGTGAACAATTTCTTCGGTCAACACGCGCACTGGGCATCGTTGTTCGACGTCCACCAGCTTCAGAAAGAAATGGACTTCCACGTCGAAACGGAAATCAGGGATGCGCTGCGTGACGACATGAAGCAGGCGACCAGTTTTCGACCGATCATCTCGCAGGGCAAACCGCCCGAAGAGATCTGTCGAATGGCGCACAAGGAACTGGTCGATCTGATCGTCATGGGAAGCACAAGGGGTGTCACGACGATGAGAGTGGTACGCAGTTCGACCCGGCCCGTTCTTGCCATCCCCGTCCACAATGTCGGTTCGAGTTCGGAAGAGTTACTCAAACGGAGAGAGACGCGCCCCCACTTCGGTCATTCGGCGTCGATTCTGGTGGCGACGGACTTTTCGCGCCAGTCGAAAAAGGTCACTGACTATGCTTTCGAGATCAAGAAGGTCTTCGACCTGCCGATTCACCTTGTCTACGCCGTCAAGACACCCACCATGCTGCGCAGTCTGTTGCGGCCCGACCAGATCGCATCGTCACTGGACGAACCCCGCAAGTGGGCCGAGCTCCAGGCACGAAATGTGATCCCCGATGAATTCATATCGGACGAAACCGTCCATGTCCGGGTTGATTTGGGTCCCACGAGCGATTGCATCCTTGACGCCGCGAAACAGATCGAGCCCACGATGATTGTCATGGGCGCGAAAGGCTACGGCCCGGTCGAGCAGCATTTCTACGGCACCACGGTAGACAAGGTCCTCAGAAGTGCACACCAACCCGTCCTGACACTAACGATCTGAGAGGGATCGTTCCGATCCGGAGGGCTGTTCTCCTACAGTTCTCCACTGTAGGTGCGGTTTCGGACTTGATTCGGGCGGTCATAGACCGCCCCTACAATTCGGAGCGCTCGTCTCCTACAGTTGCAGAGAGCCGTGAAAAAGGCGGCTAAAAGATTGCAGCGGGGACCGGCCTCGGGATACGCTCAAGAGATAGAAACCAGGAGAGGATCATGACATCAAAACGACTGGCGGGAATCGTTGCCTGCGTCGTTCTGGCAACCGGCTTCGCAATCGCGCAGGGACCGAACAGAGAAATCGGACGAAACGTACCCCTCGCGCCGGTGCCCGAACCCGATCCGAATGCCCTCGATATCGACGACCGGTTCGCGCTTTCCATCGACGTGGAGGTCCACAACGTCGACGTTGTGGTTACCGATAACGACGGCAATCCGCTCACGGGACTCCAGAAGGAACACTTCCGGCTGTTCGTCGACGACGTAGAACAGACCATCACCAACTTCCGTCCCACCGACAGCCCGCTGACCATCGTGCTTCTCATCGAGTTTGCCAACACGTTCGGCTGGTATTACGACGACGTGATCTATCCGGCTGTCGGAATGATCCAGTCGCTTCGCGAAGACGACTGGGCGGCCATCGTTTCCTACGATCTGAATACCGAGATCGTCACGGACTTCTCTCAAAACCAGAACGAGTTGTTCAACGGCCTGCGCACACTCACGTACCCGTCCTTCAGCGAAACCAACCTGTACGACGCGGTCAACTTCACACTCGACCGGCTCGATAACATCGACGGCAAAAAGGCCATCTTTCTGCTGAGCACGGGCTTTGACACGTTCAGCAGAGCGAACTACGGGGATACGCTGAGGCGCGCTGAAGATACGAACACGATGATCTACGCCGTCGGCATGGCGCAGATGTTCAGGACCATCTATGAGCAGAGGCTTTCGAGCATCGATCGGATGTCGTTCCTCCAGGCGGAAGTCGCGCTTCGCTCGATCGCCGAGAATACGGGCGGCATGGCATGGTTCCCGAGATTCCGCGGCGAATATCCCTCCATCTATGAGGGTGTCAGCTTTCTGATGAGAAATCAGTACAGCATCGGGTTTGTGCCCACCGGCCTCGAAGAGGACGACGACCTTCGGGAGATCGAGATCGAAGTGGAGCCGATCGACCTCGACGACGACGGCGAGCCCGAAAGGCTGAGGGTCCGCCACAAGAAAGGTTTCTACAACTACGAAGAAACCGAAGACGAAGACTGACTACTGTAGGTGCCGTCTACGACGGCACGATCGGGAAGTTCTTGATTCGAGCGGTCGTAGACCGCTCCTACACATTCGTAATGCGGACAGACGCTCACTCCTGCTCCGACTCTCCCTGTAGGCGCCGTCTACGACGGCACGATCGGGAAGTTCTTGATTCGAGCGGTCGTAGACCGCTCCGACATTTTCGACACTGAGGGATTTGGGCGCCCCGCACGGACTTGATTTGGGCGGTCGCAGACCGCCCGTACATGCTCAATATTGGGGGATTTGGGCTCCTCAGCGTGGGAGCGGGAGCGAATCAGTCTCTGGATTCAAGCAACTCTTCGAGTTCCTGCTTCATCCGAGTGGCGTTCGTTCGCGCAAAGTTCACCACCCGGTTATCCGACACGATTCTCTCCAGTATCGGGATCACACGGCCTGGATCCGGGAGACGGCCAGACTGGATTTCACGCTGGATCAGATCCAGATGGTCCGGAATGCCGAGACGATCGAAGTCGAGAGCAACATCCAGTTCGAACAGAAGCATCTCCTGAACGATCAAGTACTCAAAAAACGTCGACAGATCCGCCGCCTCGTCAATCGTCGAATAGTTGAAGACCGCCTCTCTCCGTCCCCATGATCCTTCGGCGACCATGGTCTTGGTTCCCATATTCGCTACACGCCTGTCAGACTCGTAGCGGTCGCCCTCGACAAGGTAGTCGGTCGCCTGAAGCAATTCGCGAAACCGTTCCAGGCCATCGGCCGAGAACTCGAAGGGTACCTTGATGATGTCGGCTTCCTGGGGAGTAAAACTGAACACCCCTTTCCCATCGGCGTCCAGATCGACACATTGAAGGGGGACCTCCAAGGCCGGATTTTCCCGGCAATAGCTGAAGCGGTCGAATCCATCGGATTGAGGCGCAGGCAACATGAAGGCGACTGCAAGGAGAAGATGGGTCATTTGGAAGCGATTGCCTCCTGGTATCGGTAACTCTGAGCATGGCAGATGGCGACCGCCAACGCGTCAGAAGCGTCGAATGGCGCCGGCGCCCGTTCAAGCTTAAGCAGCGACTTGACCATCTGCTGGACCTGAGCCTTCTCGGCGCGTCCATAGCCGGTGACAGCGCTTTTGACCTGCAGCGCGGAGTACTCGAAAATCGGGATCCCCGCCTCGGCGGCGGCCAGCAGCGACACGCCGCGAACGTGACCGAGCTTTAACGCGGATTGGGCGTTTACCGAATAGAAAACGTTCTCGAAAGCGGCCACGTCCGGCGATTGCCTCTGAATAATTTTCATCAGCGCTCGATGGATACACTGGAGGCGGCCGGAAAGCGCCTCGGAAGGGCCGGGCCGAACGACGCCGCAATCGGCGAAACGATAGTTGGAAGCCTCAACATCGATCACTCCGTATCCGGTCACCCTCGAACCGCAATCGATTCCGAGAACGCGCATGTGCCCAACAGCTCCCAGAGGCCGGCGAAAGCCTATACGGCGTCAGCCAATTCAGACTCGTCGATATCGAAGTTGGCATGGACGGCCTGAACGTCGTCGTGGTCGTCCAGCATGTCCATCAGCTTGACCACCTGCCTGGCCGCATTGCCCTGAACCTTCACATAGTTCTGCGGCACCATCGAGAGTTCGGCGTTGGTAAGCTCAAGGCCTTTTTTCTCGAGTTCGTGCAGAACGGAATGGAAGGATTCGGGGGCGGTCAGGATCTCGTATTGATCTTCCTGAACGGAAAAATCGTCGGCGCCGGCCTCGATCGCAAGCATCATCGCGGCATCTTCGCCCATACCCGCGGCAGGCGCCAGAATGTAGCCGCGCTTGTCGAACATCCAGGAAACGCAGCCGTTCTCACCAAGGTTGCCGCCGTACTTGTCGAACAGGTGACGCACTTCGCTCACGGTCCGGTTTCGATTGTCCGTCAGACATTCCACAATCAGCCCCACACCGCCGGGACCGTAACCTTCGTATACGATCTCCTCGATCGACATACCCTCGAGTTCACCGGTGCCCTTCATGATGGCACGCTTGATGTTTTCTGACGGCATGTTGTTGGACTTCGCCGCCGCCACGGCTGTCCTCAGCCGCGGATTCGATTCTTCGTCGCCCCCGCCCAACCGGGCAGCCACGGTAATTTCCTTGATCGCCTTGGTGAATGCCTTTCCGCGTTTTGCGTCGGTGGCAGCCTTCTTGTGCTTGATACTATGCCACTTGGAATGGCCCGACATGACAGCTCCTTGAGGTGCAATTCGAAAAACAGTTTAGCACAGCGAAGGTGGGCCGATGGCCGGTTGGCGGAACCCCGCGGGGGTTCTGCCACGGGCTGTCTGGGCAGGGTAGACAACGACTGGAGAACCGCTGGAACAAGTCCACCGGCATGACCGAAACGACCTCGCAGGGTCAGTTCTCAGGCTGTTCCGAGGGTGCTTCTTCAATGACGACTTCGTCTTCGAAAGTGAAAGTCACGTCCGCGACGAACTCTTGATAATCCTGGTAACGGATGACCTCCCGAATCCGAACCGGCCCCGAGCGGAAGTTCAACGTATCGAGAGCGCGGGTGTAGGTGGGGAACCAGTACTCACCGTCAATCTGCTCACGATAGGTCTCGAAGCGGGGAAACAGGTTGTCCTGGTCTCCGTCCCGGATATCGGGAACGGCTTTTCCGTAGGTCTTGACAATCTGCAAATCCAGGTCGTCCACCCATATCCGGCCTTCGAAGTAGCGCTCGCCTTCTTCTATGACTTTCGGTCCGACTTCAAAAACGTAACAGTCGATCTCATCGATCTGCTCTTTCCCGATGTATTCGACGTCGTACAGGTGGACCTCGTCTTCGGTCATCACGAACGGCTGGATGCTTTCGAAGTCTTCGAGGTCCTCGGGGGTCAGCACGATCCGGTCGAGCGTGTTGGGGGGAGCGAAGACGATTCGCTCTGTCCGTGTGCGTCCGCCGTCTTCAAACAGGATATCGCTCACCATCCGGTATTCGCCGCGAACCCTGTCTGCGCCGTCCAGTTCCTGGACGGTGATGTCCTGACGGTAGGTGTACCGGCTTCGCGCGATGGAAAACTCGGTCTCCTTGGCCACAAACTGCTCGATGATTTCTTCGACGGGGATCGGCGGCTGCTCGTCTCTGAGATCGCCCTCCTGGGCAAGGCCATCGATGGCCAGTCCGGCCGTTATCAGTGCGATGAGGGAGAGAAACAAGACCTGCGGTTTTCGAAACATCGTGGACTCCATGTTATGTGCCTGTTGATTTTACAGGAAAGAACCCAATACGCATATTTGATTTGGGCAGTCGTAGACTGCCCGTACATGCTCAATATTCAGGGATTTGGGTGTCCCGCTCGGACTTGATTCGTGCAGTCGTAGACTGCCCCTACATGCTCAATATTCAAGGATTTGGACGCCTCGCTCCCACTCCGACTCCCATTGTAGGTGCAGTCTATGACTGCACGATCTCGAATTGGGCGGTCACAGACCGCCCGTACAATAGACTGCCCGTACATGCTCAATATTCAGGGATTTGGGCGCCCCGCTCGGACTTGATTTGGGCAGTCGTAGACTGCCCGTACATGCTCAATATTCAGGGATTTGGGCGCCCCGCTCGGACTTGATTTGGGCAGTCATAGACTGCCCCTACATGCTCAATATTCAGGGATTTGGGCGCCTCGCTCCCACTCCGACTCCCATTGTAGGTGCAGTCTATGACTGCACGATCTCGAATTCGGCGGTCACAGACCGCCCGTACAATAGACCGCCCGTACAATAGACGGTCGCTACAGTAGGAAGAGAGAAAGGAAGATTCGGGCGGGTTCGATCCGGCAGTCCGCGCGATCCCGGCCGCTTCTCTGTGGTCTTGCCCTGCGGCCCGTGAGAGAATGGACCGTCCGATAGTGAGGAAGTATGAGCATCGAGTTGGCTGGCATCCTGATTGCGATCGTGGCGGTAGGCGCGGCCCTTGCCGGGTTGATAGTGACCAGCGTCCGCGGCCTGCGGCAGGACATCCGGCAAGACATAGCGCGGCTGGAATCGCGGCTGGATGCGAAGATCAACGAGTCGGAATCGCGTCTGGATGCGAAGATCGACGGGTTGGAATCCCGTCTGGATGCGAAGATCGACGGGTTGGAATCCCGTCTGGATGCGAAGATCGACGCGTTGGATGCGAGGATCGACGGGTTGGAGGCGCGGATGCGAGAAGACATGAAGCAGTTGTCAGATCGCCTGGCCCGGGTCGAGCACGGCCAAGCCAAGCTCGAAGGGTTGCTGGAAGGATTGCGCGAGGCCATCACCGGCCGGGCCGCCGCCAGCTAATGCCCCCAATGCAGTCGCCGATTACAGTTTAATTTTCCACTTCCACCCGCACTCCCATTCGCATTCCGACTCCGATTCCCACTGTAGCGGTCTATGACTGCACGATCCGGAAATTCTTGAAGTGGGCGGTCATAGACCGGACCTACATGTGCACTCACGAAGAGAATCAACTTCGTGCGGATCGTCCGAATCGTCCGGTCGTAGACCGGACCTACATGTGCACTCACGAAGAGAATCAACTTCGTGCGGATCGTTTGATTCGGGCGGTCATAGACAGCCGCTACAGTTCGGAGCATTCCGCGCGGGACCTTGTAGCGTTATGCTACGGACTGCTACGCTTTCAGGCTTGGACGATACTTTTCATGGGATGTTTAAGGGAAATCGGATGGCAGCACGGAAACCGGAAGTCATTCGAAACGGAACGGCGGCGGGATCGGCCGATCCCGGACGCGCGCATTCCATGAATGTGCCGTTCTTCGATCTGGGCCGCCAGACCCGTCGAATCGGCAGCGAACTGTCCGAAGCGTTGATGCGTGTTGTCGATTCGCATGATTTTATCCTGGGAGCGGCGGTATCGAAGGCCGAGCGGGAGATCGCCGATGCCCTCTCCGTCAAACACGGAATCGGCGTGGCATCGGGATCCGACGCCTTGTTGCTGTCCTTGATGGCGGCCCGGGTCGGCCCGGGCGACGAGGTGATCGTACCCGCCTTTTCGTTCTTCTCGACCGCGTCTTCGGCGCTCAGACTCGGCGCACACATCGTTTTTGCCGACATCGACCCCCGAACGTTTCAAATGGATCCCGATGAGTTCCGCCGCAGGATTACGCCTCGAACGCGCGCGGCGATCGTCACCCACCTCTACGGCGACTGTGCCGACATGTCCCGGATTGAGGCCGTGGCCGGGGACCGCGGTATTCCGATCATCGAAGACGCGGCACAGGCCTTTGGCGCCAGGCACCGCGGGCGATACGCCGGCGCCATGGGGTTTTGCGGATGCCTCTCGTTCTACCCGACCAAGAATCTGTCGGGGATCGGGGATGGCGGAATGGTGGTGACCGACGACGACGGCGCAGCCGTTCGACTTCGACTGCTGCGGGCCCACGGCGACGCAGGCGGGCATGAACACAAGACCCTGGGAATCAACAGCCGGCTCGATTCCATCCAGGCCGCGGCGCTGTCGGTGCGGCTCCCCTACGTCGAAGAATGGAACCGGCGACGCAGGCAGATCGCCGATCGGTATCGGATGGGGCTCGACGGTGTCGTTTCGCTTCCTCTTATCGCCGAAAACAACGAGCCCGTCTACAATCAGTTCGTTATTCGAACTTCTGAACGAGATGCGTTACGGGAGCATCTGCAACGGAATGGAATCGGAACCCGGATCTACTACCCGATTCCGCTCCACCTTCAGGAAGGCCTGGCGCCGATGACGGGCAAGGCCGGCGACTGCCCAGGGGCGGAGGAAGCCGCGCAAACCTGTCTGGCGCTGCCGATCTTCCCCGAACTGCGGGACGAAGAGGTCGATTGCGTGATCGAAAAGATCCGCCAATTCCGTTTGCAATGAAGACCGTGCCGATTCGACAGATCGGTTCGTCTTTCGGGGCGGGCGCGGCGTCTTTAACGACAGCGATGCAGATCGAATCGGAGGACTCCGCGGTGAAGATGAGGATCGGGTTTCCCGGTGCGTCCGGAATCACGCTGATCGAGCTTCTGATCGTGATGGCGTTGTTGAGCCTGGCCGCGGCATTCGCCGGACCGGCCGTGGGGGCGGGCCTGGAAACCATGTCCCTGCGCTCGACGGTTCTGCAAGTGGCTTCGAACTTTCGAAGAGTCCAGGCGGATGCACGTGCGCAACAGAGAACTCTGGCGATTCAGGTGGCCAACGGAGAACTCGTGCTGGTGTCGGACGACGGCACTTCAAGAGTCCTGGAATTGAACGCGGGAATCACACTCGCCGGCGCCGACGAATCGACGTATCTTTTCTATGGTTCCGGTCAGATATCCGGACCGGCGCGGCTGGAGTTCGAAAACCGGCGCGGCCGCCGGATGGCGCTTGTCCTGGGACCGGAACCCGGACACTTCGACCTCGACGACGGCACCCCACCCCCCACGGGCCAGCGATGACGACCAGGACCGCCGGTTTCACGCTCATCGAGGTCGTGGTCGCGATGGTCATCATGGGCATTGCCTTCGTCGTGCTGTTCGGCCAGATATCCCAATCCCTGACCGGCATCCCCCGCGTTGAACGCGCCAACGCTCTGGTCGATCACGCCCGGAACACGCTGTCCGAACTTCAACTGATACCGGTAATCGCGCCGGGTCAGCGGGCTGAAGGCCGCTTCGCCGACGGGACCGAATGGGAAGTTGAAACTTCGATGTTTGTCGCGCCGCGGCCAACAAACACGGGTCATTTGCTGAAGATCTCCGTCGCCCTCGAACAGGACGGTTCGCAGGCGGAATTTCACACCTATCGTTTTCAACAGATTATCCCTGACAACATTCAACCTCTTCGGGAACAACTCGATGCGCTCCAACTGCCCGAATAGCCGCGGTTTCACCCTGATTGAACTCCTGGTCGCGTTCACGATCGTGAGCCTGATTGTTGTCGCGACGTTCTCGGGGCTCAACATCGCTTTGTCGGCCTGGTCGCGCGGAAACGATGCACTCCGGCGCGTTCGGTACGAGAACATGAATCTGGACCTGATCCGGGAACAGCTTCGCTCGGCACTCCCCTTTTTCCAGGATCTTGAAAACTCGGCGGCGAGACTCGTCTTCGTTGGCACTGACCAGCGTATCGACTTTGTAAGCCCCTACAGCATCCCCGATGGGCCGGGGGCCGGTCCGCGGTGGGTGTCGATCTCGCGGGAACCGGGACCGGCCGATGGGACAATCGTTCTGAGCGAACATCGCATTCTGTCTCCGGAGAATCGGCCGGAAACCGATCCCTATTGGTCCGTCAGACTCACTCTGGCCGAAAGCGTTCGGTTCCGCTTTTTCAGGCGCGACGCGCCCGGCCAACCCGGTCAGTGGTTCACTTCGTGGAATTCCGAACAGAACCTGCTCCCCGAAGCCGTCGCCATTGTCCTGACCGGCGAGAACGGCGGCACGAAACGGATCGTCATCCCCATTGATTCGGCGCCAAGCCGTCGACTGGGCGGGAACTTGCGATGAAACAATCCCGCGGGCCATCGTCGACGGAACCTGGATTCGCGCTCATCGTCGTCCTTTGGGTGGTTGCCCTGGTTTCGATTGTGGCACTCAGTCTGGCGGTAGCCATCCGCACCGAAATCGACACCTCGATTGCCGGCAGAGACAGCCTCAGGGCCGAACTTCTGGCCGAATCCGGCCTTGCCATCGCCGACTATCTTGAGATCCGGACTCCGGACGTCGAGGCGCGGGACCTCGCCGAGTTGACCGGCGTGCCGGTGACGGTTGCCCCCGGCGGGAGACGCTATCGATTCACCCTGCCCGAGGGCACGATCGATCTGTTCCTCGAGGGCGAGGACGGAAAGATCAATCTTTCGACCGCTTCGGACGAACTCATCGCCAATTTCTTTACCCTGTGGACCGATGACACGACCCGGGGCGCCGAGATCGCCGCCGCGATTTCCGACTGGAGAGATACCGACACCCAGTTGAGCCTGTTCGGGGCCGAGACCCTGGCATACCAGAACAGCGGCTATCTGCCGCGCAATGACGAACTCGGGACGGCGGATACCCTGTTGATCAGGGGGCTTGGCCGCGAAGATCAGCAGCGGCGGGTCGTCTCCGATTCAGGCCGATTCAGGGTCCGCGAGGGGTTGCACGCCTTCGTAACCACCGGGCCGAGCGGGCCGCTCGTCGATCCCAACATCGCCCCGAAGCTCGTTCTGATGTCCGTGCCGGGGATCGACGAACAAGACGCGGACCGGATCGTGGAGGCCCGTCGGATGGGGCTGGGTGTCGACCCGGATCAGATCGACCTCCTGCTGAGCGGCTCCGGAACCGAGGCGCGGGATTACATGAACTTCGGACCTCCCCAGGCCCCCGCGATCCTGGCCGTGGGACAGGCCGGCACGGCGAGGCGATCGATTCGCCGCGTCTACAGCTACGAACTGGAGTACGATCTGATTCTGGGATTATTCCTCAACACGCTGAGGCTCAATCACATCGAGCGGGACGTTGTTCCCGAGTTCGTCCAATAATGTAGGTACGAATTTTCTCACTGTAGGTGCAGTCTATGACTGCACGATCTCGATTCGCAATGTAGGTGCAGTCTATGACTGCACGATCTCGATTCGCAATGTAGGTGCAGTCTATGACTGCACAATCTCGATTCGCTTGATTCGGGCGGTCGTAGACCGCCCCTACGCGTCAGCTTCAGCCGCTTGTTATACGACCCCCCTCAGTTTAGAGTAGAGACCATGAAAGTCGCCTTGGAACTGACACCAGCGCAAGCCGAAAAGCTCCGGCTCGAAGCAGAAAGTCTGGGCATAACGCCGGAACAGTTAGCCCATGCTGCCGTTGCAGACCTCCTCGCTACGCCCGATGACTCCTTTAAGGCCGCATCTGCCCGAGTGCTCCAGAAGAATGAAGAGTTGTATCGACGACTCGCGTAATGCGTTATCTGACGCTGGCGGAGGTCGTTGCCCTCCACAAAGCCGTCATTGACCGAAGTGGCGGAGCCTATGGCCTCCGCGACTTTGGAGCCCTCGACTCGGCGCTCGCACAACCGAAAGCCACCTTTGGCGGTCAGGATCTTCATTCTTCGTTGGAAGCGAAGGCAGCAGCCCTTGGATTCTCTCTTGTCCAGAACCATCCGTTCCTTGACGGCAATAAACGTGTTGGACATGCGGCAATGGAAACGTTCCTGATGCTCAACGGCAAGGAAATATACGCATCCGTTGACGAGCAGGAAACACTGATGCTGGAATTGGCAAGCGGCGAATACGACCGGGAAGGACTGGCCGCTTGGATAAAGAATCACGTTCGTCCGCTGGAGTGATTCCTTTCGCCGTATAACAGATTGCCGATGAACTGCAGGCTGTGCGATGGGCAGCGCCGACAGTGGCTCAGTTCCAGGCGCTCGCTGCTTCCTGGGCCCCCACCAACGTGCCGAGCTTGAACTGCGTCATCATGCCCGGGGTCCGGTAATCGCGGGTTTCCCGCGAGTTGTTGCCGAGTTTCATCTGTCGGTGCCGTTCGCCGGACGCGGCCGGCCCCGGCGCCGAAGAATTCTTCCACCCCCTGACGCTCCAGGTGGCTTGCGTCCATGCCGTGGAGCACGTCGAGAATTTCTGGAAGTCGGTGAAACCAAGCCGGTTTGGAAGGGATCGCGTGGGATACGATCCTGCCACAGGTGAGGGCGCGATCCGGCAAGATGTGATTCTATGGAGATCGGGGGCGGGGGGTGATTATGAATGATAAAGGACATCATTCATAGGAAATGGATCTCGATTCGCTTGATTCGGGCGGTCGCAGACCGCCCCTACACTTCCCATTCCCAATGTAGGTGCAGTCTATGACTGCACGATCTCGATTCGCGCGATCTCGATTCGGGCTACAGACCGGCGGCGACAAGATCGTGCAGGTGAATCATACCCACGGGATGCCTGTTCTCGTCGACGACAGGCAGGACGGCGATCGGCTTGGCGCGTTGGCGCATCCGCTCCAGCGCCGTGACCGCGAGTTCGTCCGCGGAGATCGTGTCCGGGGCCGTATTCATCAGTTCAGGAATCGTCATTTCCAGGATGTTGCGGTTGGTTTCCAGGGCCTGGCGGATGTCGTAGTCGGTCACCAACCCCAGAAAGTGTCCCGACGCGTCCACGATTGAAATCGCTCCCACCTGGAACGCGGTGATCCGGCCCAACATATTGCGGACCGAACTCGTGACTGGAATGACCGGGTTGCCCGGGCCCTTCCGCATGATGTCGCCCACCTTGAGCAGAAGCCTTCGACCCAACTGCCCCCCCGGATGATGCCGTGCGAAATCTTCTTCGGAAATGTTCTTGAGCTTCATCAAGGCAACGGCAAGGCCGTCCCCGACAGCCAGGGCAATGGTGGTACTTGTGGTCGGCGCCAGGTTGAGCGGACAGGCTTCCTGCGCAACGGGCAATCGAAGCACAATATCCGAAAGACCCGCCATCGCGGAATCCCCACCTGTAGTCAGCGAAACCACTCGCGTGCCCTGGGTCCGTACCGCACGCAACAGCATGTTCAACTCGGCGGTTTCTCCGCTCTTGCCGATGGCGATCAGCATGTCGCCGCCGCCAATCATGCCCACATCGCCGTGCAGGCCATCGCCGGCATGGAGGAACATGGCAGGCGTCCCCGTACTCCGAAACGTCGCCGCGATCTTGCGCGCAACGATCCCGGACTTGCCCACGCCCGTGACGAACACCTGGCCGCTGCTGTTCGCTATGAGTTCAACGGCCTCGGCGAACGGCGCCGAAATCTGTTCCCTGGCGGCCCGCAACCCCTCGATCTCGATATCGAGAACGTTTGTTATCTCTTTAATGATGTCCACGATGGTTGTTGATTTGCATATTTGATTTGGGCGGTCGTAGACCGCCCGTACAGTTACACTCTCGGAGGTTTGGGGTCATTATTCGGACTTGGTTTCGGACTTGATTCGAGCGGTCGTAGACCGCCCCTACATGCTCAATATTCAGGGATTTGGGCTGCCCGCTTCCAATCCAACTCCGACTCCCCCTGTAGGTGCGGTCTACGACCGCACGATCCGCACGATCCGCACGATCCGCACGATCCTTTCGGACTTGATACTGTAGGTGCGGTCTACGACCGCACGTTCAACACGTTCTTGATTCGAGCGGTCGTAGACCGCTCCTACATATAACCAATAAAGATTGGCTCCTAATCGTCCTCGTCCAGAAGATCCTGAATCTCTTCCAGCCGGGATTTCAATTCCTCGGTCGCCACCCCGGCGTCGTCGAAGTCCCGCAGCACGTGCGGCGTGATCAGGATGATCAGTTCGGATCGGCTCTCGATGGTCCGAGTGTTGCCGAACAGCGCCCCAAACACCGGTATCCGGCCCAGTATGGGAATGCGGCTGCGTCCGAATTCGCGATGTTCACGAATAAACCCACCCAGGGCGATGGTCTGCCCGTCCTGAACCACAATCGTGGACGTGACTGACGATTTTCCGATCACGGGCGCGACGATGTCGGAGGTCGTGTTGGCGCCAGCCTGGCTGATTTCCTGTTCGATCACCAGCGTCACCCGGCCACTTTCGTTGATCTGGGGCAGCACGTTCAGCAAAACGCCCGTCTCGCGAAATTGAATGGTCTGCGCAAACAGATTCGTTCCGGCCGCCTGCACGGGAGTGATCGAAGACGAGGTCGGTATCGGTATTTCGGCCCCCACCTGAAACTGCGCCTGCATGTTGTCGCTCACCAGTACCGAAGGCGCCGAGATGGTCCGGACTCGCGACCGGTTCTCGGCCGCGTTCAGGAACGTGACCAGTTGCCGGGTTCTTCCAACAAGCGTGAACGTCGTCGCGGCGAGACTCGGCGGGGACCCGGCAAAGGACGCCGTGGTCTCCGTAACGCCCAATGTTTGGCGGTTCTGCAGCGTGTGGGTCACGCCGAACGACAGGGAGTCGTCCAGGGTGACCTCATAGATCTGTGCGTCCACCAGCACCTGCCGTGGAAGAAGATCCAGTTGCTCGATGGTCAGGAGTATTTGCTCGTATTCCTGCGGCGTCGCATGGATGATCAGCGAATTGGTCACCGGATCGGCAATAATGCGGGTCTCGTCCTCGCCCGGGGAAATTTGACCGCCGGCCGGTTGCACCACGCCAAAGGGAGTCTGTACCGGCACCACGGCCTCGGTCCCCGGCAGCGCATTCAAAGGGATGAAAGCCTGCGATTGGCTCGGTATCGCGAGAGCTCCTCCGTAGAGTTGAGACAGCACGCTCTGGATGTCCGCGGCCTTGGAGTTTCGAACCTTGTACACGTAATTCCGGATCCCCGTGTTGGCGAACGGCTGGTCGAGCCGTTCGAACCATCGCTCGACCTCACGGAACGTGTCTTCGACCGACGCGATCACCAAAACCGAGTTCAGCCGTTCCAGCGGAACAAAACGTACACCGCCGCCGTCGGTATCGCCGGAAAGCGAATAGCCCGAGAAAACCGATTGCAGATCGGTCACGACATCGGCAACGCGCGCATTTTGGACAGGGATCATCCGCACACGTTCGTTCTCGAAAACAGCCGCGTCGAATATCTGGATCACCTCCATGATCTTCGGCAGATTGCTCAGCCGTTCGGTGACCATCAACACGTTTCCACCCGCGTGGACGGCGATGCTCGCGCCTTCGCCAAGATAGGGGCCCAGGAGCGCGGACATCTCGGTGGCGGAAACAAACCTGAGGCGGATTACCTGAATGACCATTCGATCGTCCCCGGACTCGGCGACCGCCTCGGTCCGAACCTCCAGCGGCGCACGCACCGCGGCATCCGCCGGAAGGATCTCATAGTAGTTTCCGGTCCGAACCATGCTGGCATTGTTGATTTTCAGAATGGTTTCGAGTATCGGCAGAAGGTCCGCCCGCCGCAGCGTGTCTGAAGTGTTGATGTTGACGGTGCCTTGAACCCTTTGATCGATCACATAGTTGAGTTCAAGGGTGTCGCCGATGATCTGGATAACCTCGTAAATGTTTGCACCGACCAGATCGAGTTGAACCGGCGACAGGTCGTCATCGCCCGGTTGCTGCTCCTGAAACGGCCCGGCGACGCCAGGCGCGGCCACGATCGCCGAACTTGCAAGGATGAGGACGAGCAGAATAATGCCTGCGCTCTTCTGTGGTTTCATTATGTTTATTCCTGTTAACACGGTCTTGTCGTCGGGCCGAATGGGGTTTGAATAACGCACTCCGCGGCCGGTGCCGGTTGCGGCGCGGCAACGCCGGGCGCGGTAACGCCAGGCGCGGGCGCGGGTGTGGAAGGCTGGCTTGCGACAACGGCCGCCGGGGGCGCGGGTGCCCTTGTCCGTGCTCCCGAAACCGACATTGTCGGGTCGTTCATCACGACATCCAGGCGTCTGCCGGTGGCCTCGATGACGACGCGTTTGCGATCGATCTCGACCAATTGCCACCCGCCGATTCTCTCGCCAACCCGAAGCGACATGTATGCCGGACTCCCAGGCGAATTCATCAGGGCCACACGTTCGTCGCCAAGCAGCAGGGTGCCGATCAGAGCAGGTGCCCCGGTAACGGGCTCGCCCGTGTCCACCGCCTCGGATGCGGGGGCGGGCCCCAGAACCGCGATATCGTTGCGGTCCGCGCTGAATGGATTCAGCACCGAAACCAGATTCCAGTCGCTTATTTCCGAACCGCCTTCAAGTCCTTCGATACCGGCAATCGAGATGTCGATCTCGGCTTCGGCCTGAATCGAGGAGACATCGTGAGTCGCTTCATAGTCGAGCAATCCGCGCCGGAACTGGAACACCAGAGTCGCCACGACAAGGACGAGAACCGCGTTGAGAAGCACAAGCCGCATGTTCATTTGTTCAGTCTCCTGAGTTCTCGATCAACGCGCCGACCGTAAGCGAAACCTGCCATTCCTTGGTCAGATCCTGCCCCTCGTCCGGCTTCGGCTGGATATTCAACTCGCGCACCGTTATCAGCGTTTCCAGATCGCGCAAGGCTGTCAGCAGCGACACGAGTTGGTTGGGCGTACTGTCGAACGCGACCGACATGGCCGTTTCGCTGAAAAAGTCGTCGAGCATCCGGGGCGCGATAATGTTTCTCTCTCCAAAAACGACCCCGATATCGGCGGCCACCGACTCGACGATCGACTGGAGTTCGACCGACGCCAGCGACTCACTTTCGGCGCTAATCAGCAACGATTCGAGTTCGCCGTCGCGGGCAGCCACCAGAGCTTCCAACTCTTCGTACCGGCCCTGGCGCGATATGGCCCTCCGGTAGCGCTGGAGCTGCGATTCACTGTTGGCAGCCAGTTCAGGCGCTTCCCGCAGGCGATCCCATTGCGGCAGAACCAGTTCAACGGTCGCTACATACAAGGCGACTGCCAGAGCGAGGCCGATCAACGCACGCCTGTCTCTGTCCCGTAACCGGATCTTCATGGGGCGGCCTCGAGCGTCATTTCGAGCGTGAACCGGCTGCTGCCGGAAGGATCGGGCGTCACCGCACCGGCAAACTGGACTTCTTCGAACAGGGCGTCCGCCTCGATCAGCCCCTGCAACAGGGACGTGTCCGCGGCGAGACCGGATATCGTCACGCGGCCGTCTTCGTAGCGGTAATCCGAAATCCAGTCGGTGTCGGGAAGCGTTGTCGCAAGAAAGTACAACGCGTCCAGGGCGCGATTCTCGTTCGACACGTGTCCGGCCAGAGCTTCAAACCGGTCCTCCGCGGCAAGAAGCCGCGCCTCGCGGTCGGCCACCTGGTCGACCTGAGGTGCGATCCGTTCAATTTCCTGCTCGATCCGCGAAGCATACAACCGGCTCTGAAAAGGCTCGCGCAACCCCATCGCCAGCAGAACCACGGCGATCAGCAAAACGAGGGCGTAGGCCGGAACAAACTGTCGTTGACTCTGCCGATAGCGCATCGCCAGGGGCAAGACGTTGGGCGCGCATCCAGATTTGGAAATCCCCGCCAGTGCCGCCGCGATAACGCCGAACTTCAGTCCGGCGCCCGCGGGTGCGTCCTCGAGCGGCAACCGAACCGAGGGCTCTTCGGGCAGCCGATCCGCCGTGGGGCCGCAGGCCACCAGGCGCACACCTTCGAGATCGGGCACGCGGGCAAGCGCCATAAGCTGGCCGACGGCCGAACGCGCCCCGGCAACCGCGTCGGAACCGGTGGCTTCGCTCGTGGTGAAGAACTTTCTTCCCGTGGCGACCACGCCGTCGACATGCCCTTCTTCGCATCCAAGAATGATCGTCGGCGCCGCGGCGCCCCAAAGAACCGAGGCGCCTTCAGCCCAGGCTGCGACCGATATCGTTGCCCCGCGGAGCGGTAATCCAGCGGAACGGAACAGGGCCGCATAAGCGTCGAGCGTGGTTCTGGGGACAACGACAACGGTCACGAGAAGGGTCCTGTCACCCTTCGCCGGGGGCGCCTTCAAGTAGGTCCAGTAGACTTCGTCGACCGGCCAGGGGGACAGCGATTCCATCTGCAAGCCGAGCACGTCGTCCAACTTGTCCTGAACCTCGAGAGGCAAGACGATCTGACGCACAACCCCATCCCCATGAGGCACCGCCAGATGCACTCGAGATCCCGAAAACCGGTGCTTCTTCCGAAGGTCCAGTAGTTGCCGCCGTTGATCGGCCGGGGAAAGAGAAGTGAAATCGGAAATTTCGAACGTGCCCAGGAGGCGGCACCGATTCAGGAACGATCGGATGACCGCGATCCGCAGGGTTCCGCCGACAAGTTCGAGTCCTACAGTGGTCTTGGGTATCATGATGGAGTCGTTGGGCCCCGACTACAGTCGCGGCACAAGGATAAAGACGCCAGGGATCGGGAAAAAGTCTATTCCCAACTGACGATATCCCGATTGTCGTCTTCGCCGCCCTCGACTCCATCCGCCCCGTAGGAAATCAGGTCAAAATCGCCGTGCTCTCCGGGAATTCGAAACACGTAGGGTGTGCCCCAGGGGTCGGGGATGATGTCGCGTTGCAGATACGGGCCATCCCAATTGTTGGCGCCGGCAGGTGCGATACGCAGCGCCCCCAATCCCTGCTCCATGGTCGGGTAACGGCCCACGTCCAGCCGAAACAAGTCGAGGGCGGTCGAGAACTCGGCAATCTGGGTCCTGGCAGTCGTCTGGCGCGCCTGGTCGACACGGCCGATCACTCGCGTCCCGACCACTGTCGCGAACAGCGAAATAATGACCATGACGACGAGCAGTTCGATGAGCGTGATACCCGCTTGATTTGGGCGGTCGTAGACCGCACGATTCATACGATTCATACGTTGTTGATCCCCTTCGTGAGTGCACATGTAGGTCCGGTCTACGACCGGACGATCCATACGATTCGCACGTTGTTGATTCCCTTCGTGAGTGCATATGTAGGTCCGGTCTACGACCGGACGATCCAAAGATTCTTGATTCGAGCGGTCGTATTTGATTCGAGCGGTCACAGACCGCTCCTACATGCTCAATATTGAAGGATTCGGGCTCCCCGCTCACTCCCTTTCGGACTTGATATTGTAGGTCCGGTCTACGACCGGACGATTCATACGATTCGCACAATCTTGATTCGAGCGGTCACAGACCGCTCCGACATGCTCAATATTCAAGGTTTCGGCGCCCCGCTCACTCCCTTTCGGACTTGATATTGTAGGTCCGGTCTACGACCGGACGATTCATACGATTCGCACAATCTTGATTCGAGCATATGTAGGTCCGGTCTACGACCGGACGATCCAAAGATTCTTGATTCGAGCGGTCGTATTTGATTCGAGCGGTCGTAGACCGCTCCTACATTTCATCTCAATAACAAAGAATTTCGTCACATGCTCCTATAGAGCGATTTCGTTGATGCTGAAAATGGCCATCAGCATCGACAAGACGAGCGTGCCGATCAACACCCCCATGACGAGAATGATCACGGGCTCGAATATTGAAGTCAGCGCCTTCACCGATGTTTTGACGTCCTTTTCATACACATCGGCCAACTGAAGCAACATCGTGTCGAGCCTTCCGGTTTCTTCTCCCACGCTCACCAGATGGGTCGCCAAGCCCGGAAACACGCCGGCTTCCTGCATCGGGCGCGAGAAACCCTCTCCCCGCCTGGCGCCGTCGGCGATCTTCGAAATGGCCTCCGAGACAATCTGGTTTCCTGCGATGTCCTGAACGATTCGGACTCCCGTGATCAAAGGGACCGCGCTGGAGAGCAGCGTTCCCAGCGTCCGCGAGAAGCGCGAAACCTCGATCTTGAGCAATGTAGGGCCGACGAGCGGTATTCGAAGCTTGATGGCGTCCCATCGCCGACTGCCCGAACGGGACCGCGTCCAGGCTCGCGCCGCGAGAACGATTGCGGCTACAGCCAGGATCATGATCCACCAATACGACCGAACCGTTGTCGACACCGTCAACATTGCCAGTGTGAGAGGCGGTATTTCGGCGCCCACATCTTCGAAAATCGTAGCGAAACGCGGTATTACAAGCGAGAACAGAATACCCAGCGATCCCAGACCGACCAGCGTCAACAGAATCGGGTATACCAAGGCCGCGGTCAAATACGAGCGCAGTTCGTCGGAAGACCGTTCGAACTCCGTCAATCGCTCCAGGATGGCGTCGAGGATGCCTCCGGCTTCACCGGCACGAATCATGTTGATGTAAAGAGGCGAAAAATACTTCGGATGTCCCCCCATGGCTTCAGCCAGCGATTGACCGCCCTTGATCTGCTTGAGAATGTCGAGGATCACGTTTTTCAGAGTCGGGTTCGGCGTCAGTTCGGCGGCCACGCTCAAGCTGCGATCCAGTGGAAGGCCGGCCCGCACCAGGGTCGACAACTCCTCGGTAAAAAAGAGAATGTCGCGGCGGCTGACCCAACTCAGACCGAAACGGGCCAGATTCAGAGGTTCCCTGGAAACAGGCGCCGCGATCGAAACCGGAATCAGCCCCATCTTCTCCAGGCTGAACGTAGCGGCCCGCGAATCCGCGGCTTCCAGACGTCCCTCGGTCGGCCTGCCCTGGCTATTGACCGCTTTATAGACGAACGTACCCATTAGAATAATCCGATCACACTTCCTGCGTGACGCGAAGAATCTCGTCGGGTGTGGTCATGCCCGAGAGAACTTTCGACCAGCCGTCATCCCTCAAGGGCCGCATGCCGTTTTTTTCGGCCTGAGCCTTGAGCACGGTTGAATCGGGACTGGTTGTGATGACGCGGCGCATGTCGTCGTCCACGTCGAGCAGTTCGAAGATGCCCCGCCGGCTTTCGAATCCGGAATGGGCGCAGGCCTCGCATCCGCGTCCTCGAAACACGTCGACGAACTCGCCTTCGTGGTCGAGGGCGAAGCCGGAGTCCACCATTGACCGGGCCGCCACCTGCGCCGGCGCCTTGCAGTGCGAACAGATGATGCGCACCAGTCGTTGAGCCAGAATCCCGATCAACGACGATGCCAGCAGGTAGTCTTCGACACCCATGTCGATCAGACGGGTCACCGCGCTTGGCGCGTCGTTGGTGTGCAGCGTGCTGAACACCAGATGTCCGGTCAACGCCGCGCGGATGGCGATTTCGGCCGTCTCCAAATCGCGTATTTCACCGATCATGATCACGTCCGGGTCCTGCCGGACGATGTGGCGCAAACCCGTCGAAAACGTCAGACCGATCTGCGAGTTCACCTGGATCTGGTTGATTCCGTCCATCTGGTATTCGACGGGGTCTTCGATCGTGATGATCTTGCGGTCGGGAATGTTGATCCGCTTCAGCGCGCTATAGAGGGTGGTGCTCTTTCCGCTCCCGGTGGGGCCGGTCACCAGGAAGATTCCGTGGGGCTTTGAAGTCATCGCGCAGATCGAGGCATACAGGTCTTCCGGAAATCCGAGCCGCCGCAAGTCGATAAGATCGGTGTTCGACTTGTCGAGGATGCGCATGACAACGCTCTCGCCGTACATGATTGGAAGCGTCGAAACGCGCAGGTCGATTTCCTTCCCCAAAACTTTCAACTTGATACGGCCGTCTTGCGGCAACCGGCGCTCCGCGATATTGAGCTTGGCCATCAACTTGATACGCGAAATGACGGCCGCGCGCAGTTGGTTGGGCGGGGGATCCATGTTATGCAGGACTCCATCGACGCGATAGCGCAGTTGGAGTTCTTTCTCGAACGGTTCGATGTGAATATCGCTCGCGCGCGATTCAACGGCGCGGGAGATGATCAGGTTGACCATCCGGATGACGGGAACCTCCGACGCAAGATCCCGGAGTTGCTCGATGTCGTCATCGCCGATCGCCTCGCCCAACGTTTCGATCAACCGGTCCGAATCGTCTTCGCCATACAGCCGATCCAATTGATCGACGATATTGGCGTCCGAGGCCAGGTAAATGTCGAGCCGGTACCCCGTGCGCTGGCCAATGGCCGATCGCGTTTCGGTATCCAGGGGGTCGGCCATCGCCAGCGAGAGCACATCGCCTTCCAGATGCACGGGCAGCGCCGTCGCGGCACGCAGGAAACGGTAGGACAATCGATCGGCTTCGATCGGTACGGCGGGATAGTCGCCGCTGAATATCGCGACTCCCATATGTTCGCTGAGCGCCGCCAACACGTCGCGTTCGGAAACGAAGCCGAGATCGGACAGGATTTTGCCGATCCGGTCGCCGCTCTCCTTCTGAAGCGCCAACGCGTTCGAAAGATCTTCTTCGGAAACAAGACCCTTTTCGCGCAACACTTCACCAAACAGCTTGCGGTCGGTCGATAGGAGGCCTTTCAAGTCAACGTTCCCGGATCGTCAGGCGTTGACGGAAGTCCGCATCGCTCAAAGCCCCCGAGCGACGATCCATGGCGTCTTGTTTTCGCAGGGTAAGAACGATCTGGGCCGGCAGATCCGGCAGGTCGACAGGACTGGGGTTCAATATATGGATGACCAGGCTCACCCGTTCGTTGGGCAGTAGCCCATCGAGGTCGGCGACCCGATCGCCGAGCAACGCCGCGGCAGTCGTTCGGACCGCTTCGAGACGTTCATGGCTCGAACTCCTGATTTCCTCGGGACTCCTCCGAGTACTGAACGGACTGCGGCGGGGTTCCAAGGCGATTTCAACGGTGATGACAAGCCCGTAGTCCTCCAGGTATGCGCCCTTGGCTTCCTGAAAGATGGAGGGGACGACGGCCCCAAGACCGGCATCGACATCGGCCATCAGGGCCACGACGTGTTCCGGATCGACGTCGGGACCGGATCGAACCTCGCCCAAGGCAATGGGAACGAACGCGAGCACGAACAACAGAGTTGAAATTTGCCGGTGGATCACGATCCGCCCCCTATTCGAGTCCGGCCGTTTGCTGGACGACATCCAGCGCGACGCCCTGGCGGTAGATGTCGCGTGCAGAGGCAAGAGACCAATCGAACAGGCTTTCCACCTCGGATTGGAGCCTGAGAATTTCAATGCGATTGGCATCGTCGTTGGCGGCGATGAGCCGGGCGATTTCAGAGATTTCAGAACTGAACTGCTGCAACTGTGCGTCGACCCCGATCTGTTGTTCGGATTCGATGCGCGCCGCGATCCGCTCGTAGTCCAGGTTGTCATAATCCACTGCCGCGGCAACCGACACCGCCTGGGGTTCCGCCATCTCCTGTCCAAGGGCAATAAGGAACCCCTGGTCACCCCATTCGATCCGGACCGGACCCGCCAGCACGACGGCAGCGATCAAGGCCGCCGCCACCGCGCCCGGAACCGCCCACCCAAACGAGAACCAGCTTCGCGGCGAGCGCTTGAGCGAAGGACCCTCGGGCACAAACACCATCCGCCGGGGAAGATCGACATCGGGCAACTGTTCGAGCGAATGCCGGATCTTCTGAAAGTCGGAGATTCGGCCCTGACATTCAAGGCACTGCGCCACATGCCGGCGCGCAGTCGTCATTTCCTCGGACGGCAATTCTTCAAAAACAAACTCGGCAAGCCGGTCTTCTAAATGAGACATAGGGATTCACCTGTCTGATGAGGTTCTGGGCCGGCCGCTCACGCGCGCCTCTTCTCCCAGGACCGATTTCATCTTGTCGAAAGCCATGTACAGCCTCGATTTGACGGTCGACACCGGCGCACCCTGCACCGCCGCGATTTCGTCGAACTTGAGACCCTGGTACACCTTCAGCACCACCACTTCCTTCTGATCCTCGGGCAACTCTCCAAGCGCTTTCTCAACAGCGAGCCTGTTCTCGAGCGGCATTCGTGTTGCGCCAATGTCCGGATTCAATTCCACGAAGGTTTTGCCCTGGTCTTTCCTGAATCGCGAATAACAAAGGTTGTGCGCAATTCGGTACAACCATGGCGAGAAGCGATCGCGGTCCTTGAGTGTGCCCAACTCCTGAAACGCCTTCATGAAGCTCTCCTGGCAGATGTCCATCGCATCTTCCGGACGTCCGATCATCCGAAAAATATAGTTGTAGATGGGTTTCTCCCATTGCCAGACAAGAAGGTTGAACGAGTTGGTGTCTCCGGAGAGCACTCTCTCGATAATTTTCCGGTCGTCGGCTCGTTCCAGGTTCAAAAACTGACCTCACATATTTGAAAGACGCGAAACCATCTGAAAAAGTCGAACGGGTTGTCCGGTTCTTCAACAGATCGAATCTTCAGTTTACGACAGGGGATACGATATCCGTTCGAATTGGGTGACCGGAATTACGCCCGATGAGATGAAGTGAAGAGAAAGGGGGGCCCGCAGACGGCGAAAAAACCATGCAGGCCGTCAACTACTGACGACTGAACTGTTTCCGATCTTTGCCGGAGCGGTATCCTTGAGCTTCAAATCCTCGACCGGACGTGCCTCGATCGCCGCCACCGGCGCATTCGCGTCGGACAAATACCGCGAATAGCCCACAAAGAAGTGGTAACGCAACGCCCAGTTGTAATGGAATCCCAAGGGCGCGGACACCGGACCGGTTCCCTGCCGCCACTCCAACATGTTGAGGGTTTGAACCAGGGGCTCGACCAGCGGGACGACCACGCGATACGCCTTGTGGAAGGGGCGAAGCAGCCCGGACAGGGCACTGTTTTCGGTAAACCTGTTTCGCAGTTCGGGATGCAGGGCAATCATCAGACCGAGAGAGAACCCAGCCTGCTCGCAACGCGCGGTAAACTGCTCGAAGCTCGGAAAGTAGTGGTGCGTTCCGATGGCATTCGGACTTGAAACCATGCGGCACCCGATATGCTCGAGCCGATACCCCAGCTCGATATCTTCCATTCCGTACACCGAAAAACGTTCGTCGAAACCGCCAACGGCATTCAACATGGCGCGGGAAGTCGAAACGTTACCGGTGTGGTAGTACGAAAAGTCCATCTCGCCCGAACCCAGGGTTTGCGGGTTGTAGATGCGGCGGTCCCGAAGATAGCGAAGGAAGGGATCCCGGGTCGATTCCCACTGAGTACGAATCGTTCCAACTCCCGACACGTCGGTATTCTCGTCGTGGCACTTCAAGTGTCCTTCGATCAATTCGGGGTCCGCTTCGATGTCGTCGTCGATAAAAAGAACGATATCGCCATCGGCGCACTGAAGACCCGCGTTGCGCGTGCGGGCCGCTCCAGGCCTGGTTTCGGAGGTGAAACGCAGGTTCGGGTAGCGGTCCGCACAGTCTGCCAGTACAAGCTGAGTATCGTCGGTCGAATTGTTGTCGACAACGATGACCTCATACCGGCTTCGGGAAATGGTCTGCGATTCGATCGATTCGATCGTGCGAGTCACGAGTTCCGCACGATTCAACGTGGGTATGATGACAGACAGAGTATTCACTTACAGAACCTGGAATTTTCCTTGGTGGCCGCTATTATTCAAGTCGAGTTGTCGTTCCCTGCTCACACCACGTAACGTAGACGGATGATAGACCGGAAACGTTTAAGACTGAGAGACTTACTCGGCCAACGATGTCTCTTTCAGCCGTATCCACAGGTGATTCCGCACACCCCAGGTCCGCCGGGTTCGGCGCAAATAGGGAATATAGCGAATGTGATCGATGAACGCAATCGCGAATAAGGCCTTGCTACGAAATGAGTAACGCCCGGAAACGAAACGTTTCGACAGAAAGGACAGAAGCACGCGTGTTTCTCCGGGCTTTCGGTACCTGTGATAGATGAAGAGTGAGTTTCTGAAACTGAAATAGTGCTCCCGCCGGCGCATGGCCGCCGCCGGTGGATTCGCATTCCGCGAGGCTCCAGACCGGTGTTCGACAGTGGCTTCAGGGGCATAAACGCACTTCCAACCGCTGAGCCACATCTTCCAACTGAGGTCGATGTCTTCGCAATACATGAAGAACAGCTTCTCGTCGAACCCGCCGACTTCCCTGAAGGGCAGACTGCGAATCAGCGCCGCGGCGCCCGAGCACCACGTCGTTTCACCGGTTCGGACATCGACTGCCTTGGGATGTTCTTCAGGGCGTTGACGCGCTTCGCAAATGCCGATTTCGGGATCGGACCGCGCACGTAAAACGAGACGCTCAATGCAGTCGGGCACCGGCCGCGCGTCGGAGTTCAGCACGAACATGAACTCGCCGTCGACCTGCTCGGCGAGACGATTCATGCCTCCGGCAAAACCATGGTTACGGACGGAACGATGGAGGTGAACCGGAAAGTCCAGTCCCGGCAGGCGCGCGGCAATGGCGTCGGCCGTGCCGTCGGTCGAACCGTTGTCAAGGATGTGAAGCGCGATGGGAACCGAAGTACGGGCAATAGCATCGAGGTAGGAGTCCACCAGATGACGGCCGTTATGAAAGAGCGTCAGAACGTCGATTCTGGGTGAGGAATGCATATGTAAATGCGAATGTCGGTCCGGTCTCGGACGATCAAGAGATTCTTGATTCGAGCGGTCACAGACCGCTCCTACACTCTCCCCTGTAGGTGCTGTCTACGACAGCACGATTCCCGCGCGAAGTTGATTCTCTTCGTGAGTGCACATGTAGGTCCGGTCTACGACCGGACGATTCGAAGATTCTTGATTCGAGCGGTCGCAGACCGCTCCTACACTCTCCCCCTGTAGGTCCGGTCTACGACCGGACGATTCCCGCGCGAATTCGATTCTCTTCGTGAGTGCACATGTAGGTCCGGTCTACGACCGGACGATTCGAAGATTCTTGATTCGAGCGGTCGCAGACCGCTCCTACACTCTCCCCCTGTAGGTCCGGTCTACGACCGGACGATTCCCGCGCGAATTCGATTCTCTTCGTGAGTGCACATGTAGGTCCGGTCTACGACCGGACGATTCCCGCGCGAATTCGATTCTCTTCGTGAGTGCACATGTAGGTCCGGTCTACGACCGGACGATTCAAAGATTCTTGATTCGAGCGGTCACAGACCGCTCCTACACTCTCCCCCTGTAGGTGCTGTCTACGACAGCACGATTCCCGCGCGAATTCGATTCTCTTCGTGAGTGCACATGTAGGTCCGGTCTACGACCGGACGATTCAAAGATTCTTGATTCGAGCGGTCACAGACCGCTCCTACACGTTCGTAGTGCGGACAGACGCTCACTCCCGCTCAACGACATCGAGAAACCGATCGGCCAGAACATCCCAGTCGAATCGCTCCACAATCATCCGACGCGCATTTGTACCCAGATTCTCTCGCAATTCGCGAGATTCGCGAAGCAGGGCAAGCGAAGAACGAAACTCTTCGGCCGTATTCGCAATGAACGCTTCCTGGCCGTGGCGTACGGGAAAACCGGCGGCGCCAAGCGAGGTAGTCACAACGGGCATGCCCATCGAGAACGCTTCGAGAAGCTTCACCCGCTGCCCGCGACCTGAAAACAGGGGGGCGGCCACAATCGTATTCGGACGCCTGTACAAACTTCGGGTGTCGGGCCGATACCCCGTCGCTTCGACGGCCGATCCATCGAGCAAACCTTCAGGAAGGTTCGTTCCCGCGACTTCAAACCTGAGATCCGGAAAGTGCCCGGCCACGTTGTCCCTCAGAAACCGGGCGGCTTCGATGTTGGGCGTGTGCCTGAAGTTGCCGAGAAAGACGACGCGCAACGGGCCGTTCGGATCGATTTCCGATGGTCGATAGTGCCTGGAATCGACGCCAATGGGAATGTCCCGGACATCCGACCGGGGCGCGCATCCCCTGATGAATTCGGCATCGTTCGGCGTCATCGTGACAACGCGGTCGAACCGGCGCGCGGCGCGGGTTTCGTAATTCAACATCGACTTCCAGCGGTAATACGCACGGGCCCGGCCGATGGGGTTCGATTCGGACCGGAAGGCGTCCTTCAAGCTCGGGGACAGGGGATCGGTGACCGACCATACGGTAAACAGGCCGCTTCGATGGAACTGAGCCATCTCGACGTATTCACAGTGGAGCACCTCGATCGCGTGCCGCCGGCACGCGTCGTTCACCGCTTCGCGCATTTCAGCCGTGTCGAAGTGGCGCACCTGCGAGGGGATCCGCGACAGACGCCGGGGTCCGGTACCGGGGACTCTGCGGATGGCCCGCACCGAACTGCAGATTTCCGAAATCCCGAGAACACGGTCATGCTCTTCATCGTTTTCGACGAACGACACGACATGGACATCGTGCTTTCGACCGAGGATCCGGATGTTGTGGTACATCCGGACGCCGCCTCCGTGCATGTTCAGAACCGGTGGATAGGCGGCAAGAAAAAGTATCTTCATTATCCCGGGGCTTCCGATGATACCACCGAACGATCGAGTGTCCCTGGCCATGCGGCCTCCACCGCGGGGTATCTTTCGTGTCCGTTTCGGGCCGGATCGCAGAACCCCGTCGCCGCGCTTCTGGCCCTGAATGCGCCTGTGCTACCGTGGCTGATGCACGGCCTCGATAGCTTCCTGTAACGTGACCGAGACCGGAAGCTGTTCGACCTGGCCCCAATGCCCCCACCCCCAACAGGTGGTTTCCGAATGATGACCAATAGTGACCGCCGGCCCCGTATCCCCGTTGCCACGACCCCGGCGGAATTCAACGAATGCTTTGCCAGCGGCGAGGCGTTCGAGGCGTCCGAAGAGCTGGCCGCTCAGATGGGCTTTTACCCCGTCGTCGAGGACGTGTTGAGCGACGAAGAGTTTTTCGCGCCGCCCCGAACCGAACGAGGCGGTTTGGATGAGTGCTGAAATCATGGCCATTCTCGGCGTCGGGCTTCGATCGTGGCGGTGACCTCGATGCAGTCTCTCCTGCCGGCGCCGATTCAGTTGCTGCTGCTCCTCCGCGTCCGCGTCCTGTCGTGGAGGCGCAGGCTTGCCGCCACCCTGAGGAAGCCAAGCGAGTTGGCGGGAGTACTGGTGACGCTAGCGTTCCTTTCGTTTGTCGCGGTCCGTGTATGGAGGGTCGACTGGACAGTGAACGGGCCAGCCGTTCTGAGGCTCTTCGCGTGGTACATCGTGATCCTCACGGGGATCGCGGTTGTTCTTCGAGCAGGACACATACTCCGGAAGGGGGTCCGCCCCCTCGAGCCGTGGGAAGTGTTGGGGGGCAGTTCTGAGGTTGACCGCCTGGTTGACCTTATGTCCTGGGCCGCCTGGATTGGCGTCGCCTACGGCGTACTCTTCCTTCAACTGGCGCCGGCCGTTGCTGCAGGTTCTCCAATCGCCATGCGCTTGGTGGCGCTCGCACCCGGGTTGTGGATATCGGGAGTCGTGCTGGGCGAGTGGGCGGGCCTTATCGTCTCGATCCTCGCATCTCTCGTGGCGAGGCTGCGAGTCACGCGAGCAGCTTCTGTCGTTGCGGCGATGGTATTGGGACTGGCCATTGCGTGGCCCTTCGCTGCACGAGCCGGACAGTTGGTCGAGATGGTGTCGATCGCTGCACAGGGGAATGAAATCCCCTGGCACTATAGCCTGTGGGCTGTCCCTCTCGGATTCTTTGCCCTCGTGGGCTCGGCGGTCTTGTGGCGCGGTCTCGGCAGTTGGATGACCCACTCCGACACGTACGCCACCGATCTGGGACCTGCCGCATTTCGAGGAAGTGGCTCGCTGATTTGGACCGGCGCGCTACTGGCAATGAGGACGACGTGGCGTACGTTGGTCATCCTTGCAGGATTTTCTGTACTGATCGGCATCATTTCTCGCGGTGTCGAAGAGTTGGATGGAAGGCCGCAGGCTATTCTCTTTGTCGTGATACTAACCAGCGTACTTCTGTGGACTTTCTCACGCCGAATGCGTGATGAATTGACTCCACAACATCGGTTTCTGCGTGAGCGGCCGGGCTCGTTGACTCGGGCCGATTGGCGACAACTGGTAGCCGGCCAAGCTGTCGTTCCGGGCATCCTTGGCGCCGCCGCCTATCTGATCGTAGCTGCCTTCCACATCGGGCACGAGACGCCGTGGATATTCGTTGTGTTAGGCCTGGGCGCCGCAGAGTTGGGCTTCTCGTTTGGCGTAGCGGCTCATTACCTGTCCGGCGACAGCACCAATACTGTTGTGTCGATTGTCCTTTTCATTGGTGCCGGTGTCGTGCTGCTGGTCTTCTGGATGGTACGGATGATTCTGTTCCTGGGTGCCCCTCCCCTGGTCCTGGTCCAAGGGCTCGGAGTCGGGTATGCGGTCGTTCATGTGGCGGGGCGGCACCCGCGGCGATGGGCGAAGGCGCACCTCACTTCAGGTGCACATACCGAGAAGCGATAAATGGGCGAAGCAATGTTGCGAGTTGAACTCGCGTCGAAGTCCTTTGGGCGTCAGATCGCGGTCGACGGCGTCTCGCTCACCGTCGATCCATCGAGCGTTCACGTGCTCCTGGGCCCCAATGGAGCGGGGAAGACCACGCTGATCCGGGCCTTGCTCGGGTTAATTCCACTTGACGCGGGACGGGTCGTGCTGGGTGCCACCAGGCATGGTGGTCGATGTCGAGTGGCCTATCAGCCAGAAGACCCGGCTCTCTATGAGTACCTCACGGTGCGCGAGTTTCTGGCCATGGCGTTGAGGTTAGCCGGCCCTGCGAACGGTGACTGGGACGAGGACTGCGAGAGACTGGTGGCCATGTTCGAGATGTCGGATGGTCTGGACAAGCTGTGCAGGTCCTTGTCCGCGGGAATGCGCCGCAAGGTGTCGCTCCTGGGTGCGTTGGTGCAGCGACCGGACCTGTACATTCTGGACGAGCCGACCAACCATCTGGATGCCGTTGCCGTGCGGCGCCTGAAGGAGACGCTCCGCGGTCTTCGAGCAGATGGCCGCTCGGTTCTGGTCGCGACGCACATGATCGACTTCGCTGCGACGATCGGCGATGAGGTCACGATTCTCGATCGAGGACGGGTCCGTTTCTCCGGTTCCATGAACACGGTTCCCGGGGACGGGAGTCTCGAGGATCGGGTGTTCGCAATGCTGGAGGGCCGGGGTGACCAGGCACCCAGCACTCCACTTCGCGGCGGCGGCGCGGAGCGCTCTCCAACAGTGTCGGAATGATAAAGGTGCGGGTTCGGACTTGATTCGGGCGGTCATAGACCGCCCCTACAAGAAGACAGGAAGACTACAGGAAGACAGGAAGACTCACCATGACCGCACGATTTCCCGTTTTTCGGTGGCCGCCGGCCAAGCGCGCCGGTACACTGGTTGCACCCTTTCCTTTTCGATCCCATACAACAATCCATGCCCTCTCGCACCCGAAGCGGCGCCGTTTACGGTATCGAAGCGGCTCTGATCGATGTCGAAGTCCACGTGGCGCCCGGCGGTAACGGCGATATCCGAATCGTCGGTCTGCCAGACGCGGCGATTCGCGAATCGCGCGCTCGCATCGAGGCCGCAATTCGCAACTCCGGATTCGAATTGCCATACCGGAAAATCACGATCAACCTCGCACCCGCCAACGTGCGGAAGGAAGGATCGTCGTTCGATTTGCCGATCGCAGTCGCGATCCTGGCGAGCATAGGCGTCATTCAACGCGAGATCGATGACACGTTGATCATCGGAGAACTCGCCCTGGACGGACGCATGAGGCCGGTCCGGGGCGCGCTGTCGGTCGCAATGCTTGCCCGGGACCAGCGGGTTCCCTACCTGATCGTGCCCGAGGCCAACGGTTCCGAGGCCGCACTGGCCGATTCGGTGGCGGTGTATGGACTGCGAACACTGGGAGAAGTCGTCGAGCATCTCAACGGCAGGCTCGAAAGGCGGCCCCATCGCGCCCGATCGACGACACCGCCGGAAACTCCTTCGGATTCGGAGGATTTTTCGGAGGTCCAGGGGCAACTGCACACCCGGCGGGCCATTGAAGTCGCAATCGCCGGGGGGCACAACATCCTGCTCGTCGGCAGCCCGGGCGCCGGCAAGACCATGCTGGCACGCCGCATTCCCTCGATCATGCCGCCGATGACGGTCGAAGAAAGCCTCGAAACGACACGCGTCCATTCGGTGGCGGGCACGCTGCCGCCCGGCAAGGGGTTGGTGGAGCATCGTCCCTTCCGTGCCCCTCACCACACGGTTTCCGATGCCGGTCTGGTTGGCGGCGGATCCACTCCACGTCCCGGAGAAGTCAGCCTGGCACACAAGGGCGTGTTGTTTCTGGATGAACTGCCCGAATTCCGGCGGCACGTTCTGGAGGTTCTGAGGCAGCCGCTCGAAGAACGCCGGGTCACGATCTCCCGCGCCCAGATGACCTTGTCCTTTCCGGCGGCCTTCGTACTGGTCGCTTCGATGAATCCGTGCCCGTGTTCGTACCTGGGAGACGACCGGCATGAGTGCACGTGCACGCCCGGTCAGATACAGCGGTATCGGTCGCGGATTTCGGGCCCGTTGCTCGACCGCATCGACATCCAGGTGCATGTGCCCGCGGTGAGTTATTCGGAAATGACGAACGTTCAACCCGCGGAGGATTCTGCCACGATCCGGCGGCGCGTGGTCGCGGCCCGCGAACTCCAACTCGATCGATTCAAGAATACCCCCGCTCGAACCAACGCGGGAATGTCCACGCGGCAAATGAACGAACACTGCCAGTTGGACGAGGAGAGCAATCGCATCATGGAATACGCGATCCACCGGCTGTCGATCTCGGCCAGGGGTTACACGCGAATCCTCAAGGTCGCACGCACCGTCGCCGATCTCGCTCGATCGGTGACCATCGAGCCTCTCCACGTGTCGGAAGCCGTCCGTTACCGCACGATGGACAACTCTTGTAGGGGCGGTCTATGACCGTCCAAATCGAGATCGCGCGGTCGTAGACCGCACCTACAGGGGGAGTCTATTGTACGGGCGGTCTGTGACCGTCCAAATCGAGATCGCGCGGTCGTAGACCGCACCTACAGGGGGAGTCTATTGTAGGGGCGGTCTATGACCGTCCAAATCGAGATCGTGCAGTCATAGACCGCACCTACAGGGGGAGTCTATTGTAGGGGCGGTCTATGACCGTCCAAATCGAGATCGTGCAGTCATAGACTGCACCTACATTGGGAGTCGGAGTAGGAGCGGGACACCCAAATCGCTGAATATTGAGCATGTAGGGGCAGTCTATTGTACGGGCGGTCTGTGACCGCCCAATTCGAGATCGTGCAGTCATAGACTGCACCTACATTGGGAGTCGGAGTAGGAGCGGGGCGCCCAAAACCCTCCATAGTAAGCGTGTAGGGGCAGTCTATGACTGCCCGAATCAAGTCCGAAAGCGGCGTTAGCTGGCGGCGGCCCGGCCGGTGATTGCCTCGCGCAATCCTTCCAGCAACCCTTCGAGCTTGGCTTGGCTATGCTCCACCCGCGCCAGGCGATCCGACATCTCCTTCATGTCTTCTCGCATCTGCTTCATGTCTTCTCGCAGTCGCGACTCCGACGCATCGATCTTCGCATCCAGACGCGATTCCAGCCGCACCATGTCTTGCCGAATGTCCTGTCGCAGTCCACGACTGGTGGCCAGGATCAACCCGCCAAGCGTCGCGCCCACCGCCAGGATCGCAATCAGGATGCCAGCCAACTCGATGCTCATACTTTCTCCCAATCAATCCGTCGGTCCATTCTCCCACGGCCCGCAGGACAAAACCACAGAGAAGCGGTCCGGATAGCGGGGAGCGGGGTGCCCAAATCCCTGAATATTGAGCATGTAGCGGCAGTCTATGACTGCCCAAGTCAAGTCCGAATAATGACTGCCCGAATCAAGTCCGAATGTGACTGCCCAATTCGAGATCGTGCAGTCATAGACTGCACCTACAATATCAAGTCCTTATTCGGGATCGGGGAGGGGCGCCCGGAAGGGGTTGCCTGAGCTTTGGCGGCGTACGGCCCACCATTCGCCGTCCACGGCGGTCCATTCCTGCTGGATCTTCCAGGGGAAGGTGCCGATGGGGGTCATCGGGTCGAAGGCGATTTCCATGGTGGCGCGGGCGCCATCGTCCGACAACTCGATGGTTTCGATGGTGGGGTCCCTGAAGGCCTGCTCCCGGCCCTGCAGGAATGCCGGGCGGTCTTCGGGACGCATGAACTCGGAGGCGCCGGCGCAGTCGCCCGAAACCAGAAGGCGCCAGTACTCCTCGGCCTTGGGGCGGAGGAACTCAGGTGAAGGCACACCGTAGCCGACGTCATTGGCCGTCATTGGCCGTCATCGACCTCTTGCCTGGATCAGCGTGCCTGGCATGAATCAATCTTCCCGGGCTCCCTCGTTATTCCCGCATCGGAATTTTTATTGTCATCGATCGGCATTCTTGGCTGGAAAACGCGAGACGATTGTAAGAAAGTACTACAATGTGCAGGCGGGCAATGCCGCGTTGGAACAACTCGTGGGCCACTGCAGGCCCTCAAATAACGTTATGAAAATATTCGATGCACCGGAGACCGCCTACCGGTCAGATCGTTCGATCAATGTGACGACCCAGTCCGAGCTTGAGGGTGGCGGTTGGCGCATGGTTGTAGACATGCCTCCACGCGTATCGCCTCGCGATCGGGCGAAAGTCGTTCTTTGGCTCAGGGAATACGAGAAGACAATCAAAAAACAGTTTCCCGATATGCATGTATCGGTCTACTGCGATGAACCGCAATGTGTATTGGAAGCAACTCCAGTATCGCCAAACCAGCGAGAATTGGCACAGACTCGCATGCGTCGCATGCTTGATATTCTTGGGGATTATGGCGAACGAAAATTCACCACTACCTTCTAACGACGATCCTGAAGAGGTACCGGCGAGCACAGAAGACGGGACTGCCATGGAGGTGGTGAAAGAAGAAATCCCATCGCCGCCCCTCACGCCGGACACGAAGGCCCCCATCCAGTTCAACCAACAGATCAACGTCCATAATATTCCGCCATCGGCTTGGGAACCCCTGAATTCCGACCAGGTTCTTGAGTTGTCGAAAGCAATCCTCCACTAGGCGGATGTCATCGATGAACGCCACTACAAGTACGCTATGGATCGGGCAAACAGAGACTCGACCGGCAAGAAATGGGCAATGTCGATCGGCGGAGTAATCACCGTTGCAGGATTTGCTATCTCCGCCTATCTTGCCGGCTCCGGGAATACTGTTGCGGCCTTATCGATATCCCTTCCGCTCGCCACCATCTTGGCAATCGTGGTTGGAAACCGCTTCCTCGGGTAGGCCCGCCTTTCTCACGCCTTTTCGTCCCGAAGCGTCGGAAACGCCGTCAGAGCCAGGGCGCATGTGCTTGCGCCGGCCCAGGCCCCGTGCCGCGCCCACACCGTCCGCGCCATCTTCCAGTTCAATCAGAAACCTTCAGGCCTTGGCCCGCGTTCAACGGCGCGTGCCTCGCGCCGGATCAAGCGCGCCAGCGCTGCGCGCGCAAGAAGGGACGCGTTATTGGGGATTGGGGGCAGACGAGCGGAACGGGTTGCCGGAGGTGTCGAGACCTTCGGTCATCCATTCGCCGTCCACGGCGGTCCATTCCTGCTGGATCTTCCAGGGGAAGGTGCCGATGGGGGTCATCAGGTCGAAGGCGATTTCCATGGTGGCGCGGGCGCCATCGTCCGACAACTCGATGGTTTCGATGGTGGGGTCCCTGAAGGCCTGCTCCCGGCCCTGCAGGAATGCCGGGCGGTCTTCGGGACGCATGAACTCGGAGGCGCCGGCGCAGTCGCCTTCCTTCCGTCATAGCGAACAACGGTCAATTTCCCGGCCGCAAGGAACCCCGTCGTGACATCGCGGTCGTTCAACTCGTCCAAGACCGAGTTGATGACGCGCGTCCTTCCCGGCGTTCGCCGGTTCCGGAGATAGCGAGTCGCCACACTGCGGACCGGTACCGGCAGCAGATTGGCATTCCAGGCTTCGGTCCAAGTTTTACAAGCGTTCTCCCCCACTCCGTGTAACTGGCGCCACGGCTTCACCACACGAAGTCCAACTTTTTCGCGTCTGGGTTTAAACGTGCCGTTTCGTGTGTTTATTGAAGGAATTGCGCGCCTTGATCCGGACGCGAAAACCCCTCTAAAGATCATAGAGCGTGCGAAACCACGTTACGAATGTCTGTGCGGCCGGTAGTGTCGAGTCCAATGACCTGCTGTCCAGTGCCTTGCCGGGGTTTTGGACCGGCGGATCCTGCCAGCTAAGCCACGAATACAGCTTGGCCTTGTTTACGTGTGCATCGCGATAGGGTGCGTTGTAGTCTTTCTTCGCCAATTCAGTTCTGCGTTCAGCGTGCTCCCAGAGTCGCGGACTCGGGACCAGATTGCGCAAGAACGCCTCCAGATCGCCTTCGGAATGGTTGTCAGGCATGATCCAGACCCCGAGGCGCCTGTTCGATGCATTGTTCACAATGAGCCCATCCGTCGGCAGCACATCCGGCATCTCCGGGAACGAACCTCTACAGAAACCATGAAGCGTACGATAGCGCTGGGCTGGGGTCTCGTCCGTATCGATCATTATCCCGAGGATCTCGATTGTTGGAGACGTCAAAAGCACATTTAGAAATTTCTGGTTCAGAATTTCAGCGACGCTTCCTCCCCTGTCGATGAACACTGGATACCGGGAGGCGTCTTGAGTGGTCGGCCAGTCAATGTAGGGGCGCATTACCCCGCGAACAGAATACAGATCCGCATAGCCCTCGACCACCAGGCGCCGACAGTTCGTGTTGGCCATCAGCGAATTTCAACGGCGTGATGAGTTGCTATCCGTATTTCTTCCTGAGTATACGGAACGGCGTGACCGTTATCGCGTTCTATGCGTTGCACCGACACAGTCGGTACCGAGGACAGGTTTTTCAGATACTCGGTGGTGTTTGACGCGAGGCTTGCAAGGCAATCGGAACTGTGGGTGGTGGCAAACACCTGCACATCGAACTTGTGCGATGCCTCGATTATCAGTTTCCACATATCGGACATTGCAGTATGGTGCAGCCCCGTATCGATTTCGTCCACGAGGAGAACTCCTCCACGACACTGGGTGATGGCAATGGCCAACGAAAATAGGCGCCAAATACCGTCGCCCATGCTTCCAATCGGTATCGGGTTCTCAAATTTCTTGTGTTTGACGATGAATCCTGACCGACTGGGAGTTCCTCCCCAATAGTTGGTTGTGACTTGGGGGGCGATTCGCTCGATTCCAGGATCAAGAGACGCCAGGACGTTACGCACAAGCTCTTCGTCTGGCGTTAAGGCTATAAGGTTCCACATTTTGACAAGATCGTCGCCGTCCATCGCTTCTGTCGTTATGTACTGTACGCGCGATTCATCCATCGACCTTTGTCGCATCCGCGCTCGCCGCGGTATGTCAAGAGAATCCATCGACAAAGTGCCTGAGGCACTTAGTGGAATCAGCTTGATGACGGGTGGGGGAGAACCCGTGAAACGAAGACCCAGATTCGGAACACCTCCCCCCGGGAGCCGGATCGAGGCTCGCTCTTCTTCGTTCAACTCCGCCACTTCGACGCTGAGGAACTGTTCCGGACTCTGATTAGTTGCGAACAGACGAAACACCAACCCCAAATGAAGCTCGTGTCCATTGAACAAGTGCGAAGCGTCCACTTCAGGTGGCAGGGTTTCCGATCGGCGAGTTTTCTCGATTGCCCTTTCACCCCTGCGCCAAAGCAGTTCCGACAAGGCCATCGGATTGGCTTGACTGGTCAGGAGATGAAGCGCTTCCAGGAGCGAGGTCTTGCCACTATTATTGGTTCCAACCAAGAGATTTACCCGACCCAGATCGCCCATTGCGAAGCGCCCGAACCCCCTGAATCCTTCAATGTGGATTGACGAAATCATCGGATCTTCTTATGCGTTGTTCTCGATATTCGTTTCCACTGCTGTTCTTGCCTCTCTTTCAATTTGAGTTTGAGATCCAACTCCGCTGTCGGCGCCGTCGGGAGCCGCTTCATAAGACCCTCGATCCGTGCAAGAGCCATCGGGAGATGTTTTGACTTCATGGGAGGAAGCACCGTCGCATTTTATCATCGCTTCCGCGGGTCGTCAGAACTTGTCCAGGATCATTGATGGGATCGATGGGGTGTGGAAGGAGAACGCTTCGTCTTCGACACCGCATTGAAAAGGGCGGCTTGGCGGCAATCCCTATTCCGTCGCCGGCTTCGGCAGGTACTGCTTCCATTGGTCCTTCACATACTCCACGAATCCATCCACGGGCTGGCTTCCGCATATCGGGGCCAGTTCCGTCCCGGTGCGTGTGAGCAACACCTTTCCAACGGTAAGCCTGTTGTCGGCATCCTTGGGCATATTCAAGACGAGCAACCGGTCGTAGTAGACCACGGTAAGTCTCTTGGGGAGACCTCCAATTATGAAATTGGCCGATTCTCCGAATTGAACAAGACCGATACTTTCAAGATGATTTAAGCTGTCGAAATCAATCCCGTGATCGTTGTAGATTTCCGCCGTTTCGTCGAACACCAACAGCTCTAATTTTCCAATCATCCACACGAAGCCGCAGAGCTTGGTGAACAGGTCGGCTTCGGCCTTGTCCAGATCCGAAAGGAAGTTGACGGTTCGCTTCGAGTAGGTCCCAGGAGCGTTCGCCTCGCCAGCCAGGATACGGGACCACAAATCCTGCATCTCATTGTCAGACACGATCCGGGATTTCTGGAAGAAGTTGACGATCCAATCGTTCTCGATGGAATTGGGATCCGCATTTTCGTCCAATTGCGGCAAGGCTTTGGCGGTAATACCTTCCATGTTCTTCTGGTATTGAGTTTCCTCCTCAACCAGTCGATGCACGGCTCGTCTCTGGATGCCGGTTATTTGAATTTCAGATTCTGCCCTTATCAACGCGGCTGCTGCCTCGGCCTTTGCGACTCTCTCGATCTGGAAGGTGCAAAGAGACCGACGCCCGCGTCCGATATCTTCTCGATCAAAGTGTTCGCCGGCTTCGACTGTAGGCGCGCATCAGAAACCGCGGTTTTTTGAAGGAGCGCCGGATCGAGCGCGCCCAAATCTTCTTCCGCCTTCCTTCTCACTTCTCCCTTCTCACTGTAGGGGCGGTCTATGACCGCCCGAATCAAGTCCGAATAATGACTGCCCGAATCTCCGAGACTGTAACTGTAGGGGCGGTCTATGACCGCCCAAATCAAGTCCGAAAGGATCGTGCGGTCATAGACCGCACCTTGTATCTTTTAATAAGACATAAAATGACGAGTTCTGGATTCCCGTAGTTTATGCGGGGATCGAGAACGGACGTGACAGACCGTACCGCCCCAGGTCCAACCAAGACCGATGTGTAGCAAGGTCGTCACGTCCGTATCCTGCACTAACCCGAACAGTCGACCAGGGCCGCTGATTTCAAGCCCGCATTCGCAAGGAAGGGTCCACAGGAATGAACACACCAAACTTCGTCGGTATTGATGTCTCTAAATCCACACTCGATGTGGGCGTTGTCGGATCGGACCAGACCATCGCCACAGTCAGCAACGACGCCCGGGGCCACGACAAACTGGTGTCCCAACTGACCCGTCTTTCCCCTGAATTGATCGTTCTGGAAGCCACCGGGGGATATCAGCATGACGTGACGCTGGCTCTGGCCGCGGTCGGATTGCCCGTCGTGGTTGTGAATCCGCGTCAGGTGCGTGATTTCGCCCGTTCGATGGGCCAGCTGGCCAAGACCGATCGGATCGATGCCCACGTCCTGGCCGAATTCGCCGCCCGCGTCCGGCCCGCGATCCGCCCTATTTCGGACCCCGAAACCACCCAACTGCGCGCCTTTGCCGTCCGTCGACAGCAAATCGTGCAGATGATCGTCGCCGAGAAAAACCGTCGGGCGATGGCTCTGAAGCCGATTCGGACTCAAATCAATAAACATATCCGTTCTCTGGAACGCGATCTGGCCAAGATCGACCACGATATCAACGACGCGATCCGGTCCAGCCCCATATGGCACGAGACCGACGACCTTCTGCGCAGTGTTCCCGGTGTCGGCCCTGCCACCTCCACCATGTTACTGACTCATCTCCCCGAACTGGGTTGTCTGGATCGCCGCCAGGTGGCCTCTCTGGTCGGCGTCGCCCCCATGAACCGCGACAGCGGCACTTTCCGCGGCCGCCGCATGATCATGGGGGGGCGCGCTCCTGTACGACGCGCCCTTTACATGGCCACCCTCGTCGCCATCCGCCACAATCCATCCATCGCCGTCGTTTACCAGCGCCTTCGTCATTCCGGTAAACGTCCCAAGGTCGCCATCACCGCCTGCATGCGCAAACTCCTCACCATCCTCAACGCCATCGCCCGCGATCGCGTTGCTTGGCGTCAGGAGCTTCCTTGTGCTTGATTTTCAAGACAGTCGCTACAGGAGGAGTGGGGGCGGGCCTGGGCGCCGGCGTCCGACAACTCGATGGTTTCGACCGTGAGGTTCCAGAAGGACTGGTTCATCACTCCCCCGCACGCTCCACCCATCGAGTCTCGAGATTCTGTGGCGCATGCCCAATGAGGTCGGCGGGAACAGGATGATGCTTCCGAGCGATTATTGAGTCAATAGGGTTCCAAGAGGTCCAGGGGACCGACCCCACCCATTGTTCCCACAAGCGCTAATCCCGTCACCGCACGCGCGGCAAGTTCATGAGGGCCAGTTCCATCCACAAACCACGCATGGGCAATCCTGTCCATGCCTGCTCCGACTAGAGGTGCGGCAGTTCTTAGACCAGGCCGAAGGCCGACAGCAGTGGTGCGGCCCCAGTGGAGGACCAGGTTTCTATTCTTGTAGAAACGACGGAACACACCCTGGAGGTGACGCTCGATGTCCTGTAATGCCGAATGAGGATCGCTCAGGAGCGTCGTCATTCTGTTCTTGGCAGCCATGTCCGGCTGATGTGTTAATGAGATTTCTTCGTCCTGCAATATTGCTTCGGCTACCAACCCAGATCGTTCCCGGTTTGTTTCAGCTGCCTTGATTCGCTCTCCGAGTGCACCTCCTGCCTCGATAATCTTGTACGCAAGAACAGTCAATTCGGCTCGTGGAAAGGAAGCCGCGACAATAGATGCCAAGCGATCACCGGCCAAGCCGCGTTGGGAATCTCCTGGCATGGCCAACAGTGCCTCAATGGCAGCCCATCCACCGGCAACTGCTGGGCCCGGTGAGCCGGAGGCAAGGGGTTCCAGCAATTCAAATGCGGCGTCGACAATGGTATCTTGGCCATCGGTGTAGAGCCTGTCTTCACGATAGAGTGAGCGCACCTCCATCCCCCTTCTGCGTGACTTCAGTTTGAAGGGCTTTTTCTGGTCGCGGACCCATGCGTTCCCGATAGGTTTGAGTTCCTCACTGCTGCTAACGGAAACTCGTGCTCTAAAGGTGTCGACTATTTCAGTTGCGGTTACAACGGCAGACTAGGGATCGCGCGCCTCGATTTCCAGCTCGACGCCGCCAGCCTGTCTGATACGTCTAGCGTCAAATCCATTATTTTTGAGCCATTTCGACACGTCCGGTGCAGCTAGCCAGTGGCCGGGCCTGCCAGACCCACTGGCAGGAACAGAGGAGAAGGCCACGAGGATTGCATATTTCTTTTTTGGCCCGCCGAGTAAATCATGGGCATCTCTGACAAGATCCGACAAGGATCGGGCGCCTTCTTCGTGATTGATCTTGTAGGTCCACCAGCGGTGTAGGAATTCCGGGCTGAAGCCAGCATCCAGCAGATGTGAGGCAATCGCTCGGGCCGTTCGCTCTGGCGCAGGGTGTTTATCGCCCATTAATACTGCTGCCCATTTAGTCAGGTAGCTTGCCGCGATATTGTGAGTAAGCCCCTCGATGACGCGGTACTCGAGACCTTTGAATCGAATCTCTGTTTTGAGAGACTTGTCGAGGAGTTTCCTCTGCTCGGCCGAACCAACGCCTGGATCCGACCCCATCGGGGACAACGTGTTAGATGACAATGTTTTCAGGTTGTTAGGGGTCAAAACACCAGATCGGACAGCTTCGCTGGCTTCGAGGATTTCCTGTAGATTCAGGATCAGGCCGTTGGTCCATAGACGTCGATGCCAAGGTGTCGATGTCCCGAAGAAATCCAGCAGCCGCGCAGCAGTGTGACTTTGAAAAGTGTCGATGACAAGCATCTGATTGTGCTATTGTCTGTTCAGGACGAAAGTCCGAGATCTAGCAAGGGGAAGTCCCCATCCCGAAGTCGGTTCGCCGATCTGAACGGTGGGTATCTTCCCCTTTTCCTTTCTTGTCTCCATTCTGATCGGTGCACAGCCGCAGTCAAACCCTAACCTCAGTCAGGGTACGATTGCCGCTCAGTCTAGTTCCTGACGGTTCGTTCCGCCATAGGTGTCAGGGACTCAGCCTCCGTTGGTCAAAACCAGTATCAATACTTCCACCGAATTTGTCCGCGCTTCCTTCCAGTTCAGTCAGAAACGTTCAGGACTTGGCGCGCCTCATCCGGCGCGTGCCTCGCGCCGGATCGAGCACTCCAGGGGGGAGGGAGCGCGTGCATTCCGAAACTGTAACTGTAGGGGCGGTCCTGATTGTGCGGTCATAGACCGCACCTACAAGGGGACTCGGAGCGGGGTGCCCGAATCCCTGAATATTGAGCATGTAGGGGCAGTCTATGACTGCCCAAGTCAAGTCCGAATAATGACTGCCCGAATCAAGTCCGAAAGGATCGTGCCGATCGTTCGATTTGGGCGGTCATAGACCGCCCCTACATTATCAAGTCCGAAAGGATCGTGCGGGAATTGTAGGGGCGGTCTATGACCGCCCGAATCAAGTCCGAATGTGACTGCCCAATTCGAGATCGTGCAGTCATAGACTGCACCTACAATATCAAGTCCTTATTCGGGATCGCGGACAGCGCTACTGCAGCGTTGCCTGTAGACAGAGGATGCGACAACAGCAAGTCCGCGCCGCTGGTCGCCGCTATCAAGCGTCTCTGAAGGGAAAGCTGTGCCATTCGTTGCGCCAGCGAGAGTATCGAAGACGCCAGTCCCGGGCAGACGTGACGCATCAGCCTGTGCGTTCGGTCACGAACTCGCGCGATCACGAGCGCCTGCCTCTGTCTCAGTGCGTGAAATGCCTGCGTCACAGCGCCTGGATTGACCCCTTAGCCGACTTTCGTCCTCCTCAACGGCGACTGGGCCGTCCCAGGGCTCCCGCGAGACGTTCATGATTGATCGGCGCGTGTTCAAAAAACCGCGGTTTCTCGTGATCGGCAACACTAACGGAGGTGCTGCCCGTGTTTGCGAAGTTTACGCGTGATATTCTGCGGGATCGCGTGAAGACGGAGGTCGACCAGGCACGAAAGGATGGAAAACCGCACGGGCGGCCATGACCGCAGGCAAGGGCCGCCCGAAGTCAACCACCTTCGCATTGCTGGACTGAGTAAGCCGTTAATCGCTGGTGCCTGGGGTCAGTCGCAACTCCGTGATCCGGTGGCTCCGTCCGGCGAAGCGCTCGTAGCACGTTGAACGTGCAATTTGTGACCAATGGAGGAACGGAACCAAGGAGTCATGAAGAAATGAAATCTACTCGAGACGACATTACGATTGATGCGGCGGGACCAAGTCCGGAGGAAAATGACGAATCTCTAAATCGGCAAATCCAAGATCTTCAGAGGCTGATAGTGGCTCGGCTCCAGGAAGGCCCGAAAAGCACCCGTGGGCTGGCGCAGTCATTTTCGACAACAGATCGCCAGAAGATGATCCACTCGATCGGGCTTCGAGTCGATGAATTGGAGAAACAGCGACAAGAGTGCTTGAAGACGTTGAGTGACAATGGGTGGTTTTGGAGTCCGGATACACCGATAGAACAACTTCAGCTTTTTACAGACTCATTGGCCGAGAAGGCCGGTTGTGAAAAAGATGCCATTGGTTCTTTTCTGAGGAAGCGAATTGATTCGATAGAACGAGAGTTATCCGAATCGTATCCTCGTCGGAGTCAAATCCTTCATGATGCGTTCGAGGCCCACAGAGCAGGGAAATATACACTGTCAATTCCAGTTTTCTTTTCTCAGGCCGATGGGATTTGGCAGGATCGGTTCGATGAAAATTTCTTCGCCGCAAGTAAACGGCGAAAACGTACGTTGCAAGACTGCAAGGATGATCCTCAACTCCGCTATGTTGCCACCATGTTGACCCTGCTGGAGCCGATGAAGACCGGTGATAATAACCCATTGTGGGCCAACAAAACGGAAAGGGACTCGTCATTCGACGCACTCAATCGCCACCAGGTGCTGCACGGTGAGTCCGTCGATTATGCGACTGAGCAAAATAGTTTCAAGGCAATCTCACTGCTCGGCTGCTTTCGAGGGATATGTCGGAGGGTGGCGCAATAGATCGAATGGATGGGCAAAAAAGTAGCCAAGCGGGGCGCATTGCCCCGACGGACCGCGAAACCGCAGCCCTCTTGACCACATCAGTAAGCATGGTCACCAAGCCTTAAACAGTCAATTGATATTCGGCATTGACATTCGACGTGATGTTGCAATTCGAGGCGATGCCGATCTCCAAAACCGAAGCCGATCGGGCGGCGAAAAACCCCGCGACGCCGCAACCCAGGGGAACGCCCACAGGCTCCTGCGATGTGCCGATCGCAGGGCATGCCCTTCATGAGCGATCGAATCCGTGTTCAGGATCGGCCAGCATACGCTGTCCTGAGCCGCGCGAGGTAGAATGATGCTGCAAACTATCGATGAAAAGCCGATTAGCAGGGTCCCGCATCCGGAAGACTTCAATGCCTTTTGCGGGCTCCTTGGCGCCGAACGTCTCGAAGCTGTCCGTACTGGTCTGGATAGTCTTATCGATGAGATGCATCCCGACGCAGACACCGGCTGCAGAACTTTCAGCAGTTCGTCCCTTGGATCAGCGCTGACACCTTGGCGATATCCGATCGCGCATTTATACGACATCGCCCGAGAGATGTTGGGAGAAGCTACAGACGAACACGAAGTCCAAGAGCAATCTGGCCTGATCTTTGGCCTTCTTGTCTGGGAATGCGTCATGAATCGAGACGAACTGTGGGCGTTCTACGATCCCAACTTGAGCAGTCGCGATCCAAATCGAGAGATTACCGGCAAGGTGTACTTTGAGCGCGTTTGACTGACCCCGTCGGTTCACGCACACGGCTGCCAGATTCCCCGGCATCTTCCGCTTTAGTCAGAAACCTTTCAGGTCTTGGCGCGGGTTTCATCCGGCGCGACCGGCGCAAGGATATACGCCTTTGAACGCCGGGCATCTCTTCTTTGGCGCGTCGTGAGGCGCGTTCCTCGCGCCGGTAAACGCGCCACGCCAGCTCTTCCTCCCCCGCGCCGCCCCCACGTCGTCCGCATCATCTTCCAGGTCAATCAGAATCCTTCAGGCCGGATCGTTCCCACCCACCGTCCGCACCACCTTGCAGTTCCGTCAGAATCCTTCGGGCCTTAGCGCGCCTACATCCATCCGGTGGACGGAGAAAGTGTTATAGGTTCGCTCAGTCGTCGCACTGTGTTTATATGCTTTGTTGAACTTTAAGGGAGTCGAACGTCATGCCTGAACCGGCCACCTTGCTGGGCGATATTGGCTACGGCCACGTGGTTTAACTCCCACAGCATATACTTATCGAAAGATTCGATGCCCTTTTCCAAGCCGATCTCAACGCAGTTAGCCAACAGATCGTACTGCCGCAGGAGATTCTGTTCTTGAACTGTCCGGTAGAGCTGGGGGTGTTCTCTTTCGCGAATCGACATGGGGATGGAGGGGGGGGCCAGCAAAGGTGGCTGGCCCTACGCCGCCTAGCGTTTCAGCCGAAGATTCTCAGAGGCTAACTTGACGCTCTCTTTAGTAATGCCCTTCACGTCCGCGGGAGCATTCCCGAAAGCAAAACTAATTCTCTGCGCTTTCAAATCTTCCTCGGTCGCCATGATTCCTGCCGACGAATCGAGCAACTCTAGAAGTCTAGGGTTAATGGACATATCACCCAAAAACTGTTTTCTGTCGGCCATTTTGTGTGCTCCTGTCGTTCCCATCGTGGTTGAATTTCACGAATCCTTCTTGTGTTTCCCGACGCGCCACGTCGATCTCCTTCTTCCGTGGAATAATCCCGGCCTTTACGGATTCCTGAAACACCTTCCGCATGGCCTTAGCTAGCAGGTCATCGCTTCCGCTTGGGTCGTTCTTTGCCATGATTCTCCTTGTCTGGCATACCCGAATGTCATGATTCTTGTTCATGAACAGAGAACATGTCAATAAGCACATAAAGCGACGTAAACGACCCAGGACCATTTAAATTTTTCCATGTCAACATTACGTCGGCTTGTTCTTCGCCGTTGTCGCGTCCTGAATTCACACGGCCGACAGCCTGTCAGTGTCGGTGCCCCGGTTGGCGTAGTGAAAGCCGTCCGGATCGCGTCCACCGCGACTTTTTCCTCACCATGATCACAAACCAGCCCTCACGGGCGAAGTTCGAGTTGAAACGCCTCCAACGACAACCGCCGGCGCATTGACTCATTGAAAATGTTACCGAACCGAGGGTTGTTGCCTCATTAGAAATGTTACCCAATTCTATGAGAACGGAGGTGGGAAGTGAGGACACACATGACTGTTGCGGCAAGACGGGAATTGGCTCTGCGAACGGCGGTCCGCTACAAGAATGCGGCGCGACCGGAGAAGAAGCGAATCCTCGATGAGTTCCTGGAATCGACCGGGTTCCATCGGAAGCACGCGACACGGCTTCTGAACGACATCCTGAGGGGCGAACGGCCCCGACGGGAACCGCGCGGCCGGGTCCGTCGATACGGCCCCGCGGTGCAGGCCGCCCCGATCGCGGCCTGGCGCACGGTCAATTATGTGTGTGGCAAACGGCTCGTTCCGTTTCTGCCGAAGCTGATCCCGACCATGGAGCGTCACGGGCATCTGTCATTGTCCGATAAAACGCGGGGGCGCCTGCTTGAGCTGAGCGCCGCCACGACGGATCGGATCCTCCGTCAATTCCGAGTCGATCGTCGACCGCACGGCAAGACCACCACCAAGTCCGGACAGTGACTCAAACACCGCGTTCCGATTCGCACATTCGCGGACTGGGCAGACACGCGGCCGGGATTCATGGAAGCGGACCTGATTGCACACTGCGGCGGGAACTCGGAAGGCCCTTTCCTCCACACCCTGGTATTGACCGACGTGGCGACCGGCTGGACCGAATGTCTGGCGTTGCTACGGCGTACGGAGGCGGACGTCCTGCAGGCGCTCACCACGGCACGGCAGATCCTTCCGTTTCAGCTTGTCGGCCTGGATACCGACAACGGCTCCGAGTTCATGAACTACGGACTCCTCGCCTACTGCGAGCGTGAAACGATTCAATTCACCCGAGGCCGGGCACGCCGGAAGAACGACCAGTGCTTCGTCGAACAAAAGAACGGCTCGATCGTCCGCCAATTGGTCGGCTACGACCGCTACGAAGGCTCATTGGCCTACAGACAGCTTGGGGAACTCTATCGGGTCGTCCGGTTCTACGTGAACTTCTTCCAGCCGTCCATGAAGCTCAAGACCCGGACCCGCGATGGATCGCAGGTGACGAAACGCTACGATATCGCGCAAACGCCCTATCAACGGCTCTCGAATTCGGATGCGCTCAACCAGGAGGCTCGCGTTCGCCTTGCCGCGATTTATCAACGTTCGGATCCGGTCGATCTCCGACGACAGCTGGAAAAACTCCAGGATGCATTCTGGAGACATGCGAAGGAACTGGCCTCTCCCACGCTAACGGACGACATCGTGCCCCCCGCCCTTGTGTCCCCGAAATGCGACGCAGATGCAGACCGAGCCCCGATTGAGGCGGAACTCCCAAATCCCGGCTTCGAGCAACGAATCACGCGCCGGTATCGCAAAACACGGAAACAACGCGTGCCCCACACCTGGCGTACCGCATTGACTCATTGAAAACGTTACCGAGCCGGGGGAGTTTTTATTGTCGTTGATCAATCTGGCACGCTGGCGCCGGACCTGTGAGCTCTGCGGCATCGCAAGGCATACAACAGACCGGGAGCGCCCCCAGGTTCTCAGCTCTCGCCGCTGGCCAGGTAAGCCGCCCAGTCATCCATCGGTCGGCCCCGGCGCTCGAACAGGTCGGTGCGCCGGTAGGCCGCCTCGACCTTGTTCTGGACCACATGCGCCAGCGCCGCCGCGGGTGAAGATCAGCCGACCGGCTTCCTCGCCCAGCGTCCGTGCCTGGTCGAGGATTTCGGTAGCGCGGCTCCACGGCGTCCTGCGGTCCCTGGACCGGCCCCACACGGTCGCAAGGGTTGTCGGTCCTGAACTCCATCGCCACGGCCCATTCCAGAACCGCGCGGATCCGTTGGCACACGCGCCGGGCCGTGACCGCCTTCACGTGCCAGAACGGGGCGAGGATCTCAAGCACATCGGCGCTGGTCACCTCCGAGACCGCCAACCGGCCCGTTTCTGTTCCACAACCGTCGCGGCGGCTTCGGCAAAGCTCGGTATGCCCTGGGCGCATCGTTTCTGGGCGAGAGGATCACCCCCCTCACGGGCCAGCTTGCGGTTGGCCCGCGCCTTCTCGCGTGCCTCGACCAGGGAGACCAGCTCGACGCTGCCGCGCGCAAGAAGGGACGCAATATTCAGGATAGGGACTGACCTTGGGAAAGATCGTCCGGTGACTGGGCGGTCTATGACCGCCCGAATCAAGATCGTGCATATCTTCTTACTTCCTGCTGTAGGGACGGTCTATGACCGCCCGAATCAAGATCGTGCATATCTTCTTACTTCCTGCTGTAGGGACGGTCTATGACCGCCCAAATCAAGATCGTGGGCGCGGGAATGGGAGGAAGAACGGGCGTGGTGCGCTGCCGCGCGCAAGAAGGGACGCGTTATTGGGGATTGGGGGCAGACGAGCGGAACGGGTTGCCGGAGGTGTCGAGGCCTTCGGTCATCCATTCTTCGCGGCCGTTGGTCATCCATTCGCCGTCCACGGCGATCCACTCCTGCCGGATCTTCAAGGGGAGGACGCCGAAGGGGGTAATCACGTCGATGGCGATTTCCACGGTCGCCTGGGCGCCGTCGTCCGACAACTCGATGGATTCGATGGCCGGGTCCCTGAGGGGCTCCTTCTGGCCCAGCAGGAATGCCGGGCGGTCTTCGGGACGCAGGAACTGGGAGGCGCCGGCGCGGTCGCCCGAAATCAGCAGACGCCAGTATTCCTCGGCCCTGGGGCGGAGGGACTCGAGGTCGGGGGTCTGGACAGCCCCCCGGGGGCTCTCGATAGCGGCGGCCGCCACCGGGACCGCAAGCGGGACCGTGAGAAGCACCGCCAGAAGGGCCGTCAACAGGGACGCCGGCAGCCACATCGGCCGAAGGCCTGACAGGGACAGGGACGGACAGCGTGTCATACTTCACTCCTGGATCGTATGAGAGGCGACATGTGGGCAAATGACCGCTTGTGCGCGCCACAAGAATCCTTGCGGACCACAGAAACCCTTATGCGCGCAACGAAAAACACGGGCGCGTACCAACAGAAGACGCGTACACGCCCCGGAAAGACGAGTGCACACCAAGTAAAAACGGGGGAGAAGCATCGGCTTCTCCCCCGCATGGATCGTACTGATCGGATCCGGACTCTCCTTGATCGGTTATTCGTCGCCTTCGGCCTTCAACGGTACCGTCGCCGTGAAGCCATCCCAATTCGTGATGTAGACGATGCCGTCGGCACCGGTGAAGTCCGTAGTGATCTTCACGTAGCCCCCGAACGGAATCGGCATTCTCACCGCGTCCAATATATCGCTCAGCAGAACCGAATACGTTGCGCCAGCTTCAAGTTGACCACCCATCAGACCCAAGCCCGGAGCACCGGTGGATGTCGTGTACTCGATTGGATCGTCGCCATCATGGTGGAGCTTGAACATGATCGTGCCGGACTGGCCGTCGTCCACGTTCATGTTGGACAGCCCAAATAGAGTGTCGTATACGCCATCGAATAGTGCGTACGAAACCACGAGCGTGGTCTGGGACGATTTGACGTCGATCACCGTCACGGGCGCGCTCATGTCCGAGGCAAACCGGGGGATCGCCCGGGTGGCGCTGCCTTCTGGCTTTGCGACGCCGATCGGCCCCACGTCCACCCTCACCTGGATGTCCAGGTCGTCCAGCGGCAACTCGGCGCCCTTCGTCTCATCGAAAGTGATAACGCCCCGAACAGTGACGGTGTCGCGCCTAGCCGGGTCGAGCATGCCACCCAGTGCCGCATCGGCGTGCGATTCGCCCTCATCGTCGACCAGGGACAGTACTATTGTCGCTTCGTTCTCCTCGGCGTCCACCGGGGTGTCGACCGTCACCTCGTCATTGCCGGCCTCCGTTATCGTACGGGGTGGAGTCTCGGCGGCGGCGGCGGCGACAGCGGCCGCGTTAATCCGTTCATCGGTGTTCGGCGCCGCATCCTCGTCAGACACCCACGCGTCCAGCGCAATGGACGCACCCGCCGGAATTCCGGAAAACTCCAACAGCAGTTCCGCGCCCTCGAAGGAGTCGACGGTGTTCTCCGTGATTCTGAGAACGAACGGCCGGGCCGTGCCGTCTTCGGTCTCGCCGGTGTGGCGGATCAGCGTCAGTTTATGGTCGACGTCTCTGTTACCCGCCATGAACACCGTTGTGACGCCGGCGTCGTCCAGCTCGTCCACGACGGAGTTGATGACAGTGACCCGATTCCCACCGGACACGAGCCGGAAGTCTCCCGACACCCCGATGTTGGCCTCGATATCGCCGGTGAAGCCCGACCCGGCGATTGCCACTCGAACGCCGGTAACGTCAATGGTGTCGCTGCCATCGTTGCTGCAACCTGTGACGCCCGCCCGCGGGTCGCCGCCCCCAACGGGAATCGTGAGGGTGCTGCCATCGATGAGGGGATCGCCGGGGTCGTCGGCTTGCGCGAAACAGCCACTGCCCAAGACCACGATTTCATTCTCTTCAGCATTGTCCCCGACGGCATTCGTGATCGAAGCGCCATAGTCAATGCTCAGGGTTCCGAGGCCGGCGCCGTCTCCAGCGGTGCTGGGGACGGTCTCCAGCGTCAGCGTGATGCCCCCGGCCAGTTCGGTCTGTCCGTGCTCCCGGGCCCGTGGCTCGACGCCGCTACTAACCGAGAAGACGCCTTGCGCGAACGCGCCGGCGGCCATCGTCATGACCCCCAGCGCGCACCATGCGGAAAGCGCGTATCGGTATTTCGACATTCGAAGTTTCCCCTGGGTCTTGTCTTCGATCGACTCAAATTGCAGTCGCACAATAGTCCCGGCCATCGGATACGCGCCGGTCGCGCCGGAGCCCCGAGGGGACGCTGCTTCCGTTACCGGGCCATAGGATTATAGCAATCTCGCTGCCATACGGGGGCAGGCCTTATAAAGCGTTGAATCGTCAGAGGAAATACCCGGACGGACCCCCGCCCGTTTGTGTCATTGCGGCGCGCCGGGAGTGCCCGGTGTGTCACAAAGACTCGCTTTCGAACCGGAAGGGCATGTAGGGGCAGTCTATTGTACGGGCGGTCTGTGACCGCCCAAGTCGAGATCGTGCAGTCATAGACTGCACCTACATTGGGAGTCGGAGTGGGAGCGGGGAGCCAAATCCCTCAATAGTGAGCATGTAGGGACAGTCTATTGTACGGGCGGTCTGTGACCGCCCAATTCGAGATCGTGCAGTCACAGACTGCACCTACATTGGGAGTCCGAGCGGGACGCCCACATCCCTCAATATTGAGCATGTAGGGGCAGTCTATGACTGCCCGAATCAAGTCCGAAACAATATCGAGTCCGAAACAGCACCTACAATATCAAGTCCTTATTCGGGATCGCCGGCGGGAGTGGCGAAGGGGTTGCCGGGGCTTTGGCGCGGTAGGGCCATCCATTCGCCGTCCACGGCGGTCCATTCCTGTTGGATCTTCCAGGGGAAGGTGCCGACGGGGGTCATCATGTCGAAGGCGATTTCCATGGTGGCGCGGGCACCATCGTCCGACAACTCGATGGATTCGACAACGGGGTCCCTGAAGGCCTGCTCCCGGCCCTGCAAGAACTCCGGGCGGTCTTCGGGACGCAGGAACTGAGATGCGCCGAAGCGGTCGCCCGAAACCAGAAGGCGCCAGTACTCCTCGGCCCTGGGGCGGAGGGACTCGGGGCCGGGGGTCTGGACAGCCTCGGGGGGGCTCTCCATAGCGGCGGCCGCCACCGGGACCGCAAGCGGGACCGTGAGAAGCACCGCCAGAAGGACCGTCAACAGGGACGCCGACAGCAACATCGCCCGGAGGCCGGACAGGGACTGAACGCGTATCATGCTTCACTCCTGGGTCGTATTCATACCAGAGAATAGACGCGTGCACGTCCCAAAAAGACGAGCGCGTACCCAAAAAACATGTGTGCCGGGAGCCCAAATCCCTGAATATTGAGCATGTAGGGGCGGTCTATTGTACGGGCGGTCTATTGTACCTGCGGTCTGTGACCGCCCCACGGCAAATTTGTTCTCAGAAGGAGCATGATGTGGGGGATGAATTTCGAGTCATTTTCAAGTAGTCGAAGACGCGGCGGGTATTGAACGAGAGTTGGCGCATGGATTGGGCGATCGATTGAGCGGGTTTTTGAAAGGATTTGAGAATACCGACGGCAAAGCGTCGGAGGCGGGTGATGTTTTCCGGGCCGAAGCCGGTGCGGATTCGACTGCGGTCCTCATCGTAATTCCAGTCGATGATGTAATGGACGCTTTCGATACTCCAATGACCGCGATTGATGGCCAGCAAGCGTTCGGGGGAGGTTTCGCCGGGTGAGCGGCTCGTGATGCCCAGCGCGGTTTCACAGGTGAGGGCGCCGGATTTCTTGTCGATGGATTCGCGCTCGATCCGAAAGACCTGCGCCAGGTGGGGAAAGTCGAGGTAGTGGTTGAGTGCGGCGCTGCACCAAATGCGCCGGGTTTCGATGCGGCCATGATCGGGCGGCGTGACCTCGACAAAGTCGGGTTGTCCGCGGGTTTGGAACTGCAATGCGATATCGCGTTCCAACGTCGGTTGGTTGCCTTTGACCGTGAAATGATAGTGCGCTCCCCGCTCAACCGAATAACGCGCGATCGCGCGTTGGGTCAGCAGGGCGTCGCCGGTGATGTCCTTGCCGGCGATGTCGCAGGTTTCAAGCAAGGGAACGGCCATGCCGATTTCGTTCGTGCGCTTGTGCTCCTCGCCGCCGGCTACAGGGAGGGTTCCCACTTTTTTTGGGTGTAGCAGCGTTTCGACCGATGCCCGACCACGCTCATGATGTGGGTCTGACGCCCGTCCGAGTCGAGGGCGTTCTTCATCGTCTTGCCATCCATGGCCAGCGCATCGTCCGGGGCGCCCCAGGCCCGATTCCACGCATTGAGCGCCCGGTCCAGCGCCCCCGGTTCAATCCGGATCAGGCAATCCCGAATCACAAACTCGCTGGGAACCACATAGCGGCCGTTCTCCCGCCGACAGCCAAAACGTTCGCGGGCTTTCTGCCCCAGGGCATCGGCCCAATCCGAGATGGCTTTATAGCCGTGCATGCCGCACAGCGTCGCGCCCGCCGCGATGCCCAGCACGACCGACAAGGGATGGCGCCGTCCCTGAGAGCGGCGCGGATCGGGAATGGTCCTGAAACACTCGGGGAGTTGTCGCATCTGTGCGGCATTGAGCATGATCTTGGGGGCTCCTGTGAGTTGAAGATGTTCCCGGCCAGGGTGGGTCAGTTGCCTGCGCGCATCACGGAGCAGGGGACGCACAAAGACAAGTTTCGGGGCATCGGCTTCGGCGCTGTAGCCGTCCCGGGTGCGCCGGTATCCCCGCGTCCGTCCCAGTTCCAACCAGTTCGACGCGCGATACACGCCGCCATGGAAGCGCCGGGGATCGACAAACGTTTCCAGCAGCAGCAACCCATGACCGAACCGTTGGCGCCAATCCGGGGCGGCCCGCCGCTCGAGCCGGGACAATACTCGCGACCCCACATTCGGCCGATTCCAGCCCGGCAGAATCAAAAAGCGGCTGTTGTTGGCGATCAGTTTCAGCCGCCCATACTGCGAGCGGAAGTCCCAGCCGATCCATCGATCCCGAACCCCGCACTTCAGCGCCGCCGCCGACAGGCTCAGTTGCGCCACCCACTGCCCGCGCCATGTCGCCACGTACCAGACCGTCTCCCCGATCTTCGCCAGCGCGCCCAGATAATGATGACGCCTCATCTGCTCCCGATACTGCGCTTCCTCGCTTCGCTCCACTGGCCGGACCTCGATCTCCGACAATTCCTGGCTGGTCAATTCCGTCCACTCCATTCAGCGTGTTATACCGGAAACTCCCCGCGATGTCCAGCTTTCCCGGTTAAACTACTGAATTCGCCGTAGTTCACTGAAAGGACAAAATCACCGTGGTGACCGCCCAATTCGAGATCGTACAGTCATAGACTGCACCTACATTGGGAGTCGGAGTGGGAGCGGGGAGCCCACATCCCTCAATATTGAGCATGTACGGGCAGTCTACGACTGCCCAAATCAAGTCCGTAGATCGTGCAGTCATAGACTGCACCTACAATATCAAGTCCCTACAGTCCAAACAGGCGTGTACCAACGAAAAACGGGGGAGAAGCATCGGCTTCTCCCCCGCTTAGATCGTCCGGAACAAATCCGGATTCTCTTTAACCGGTTATTACTATTTTGCTTCCAACGTTGCCGTCGCCGAGAACGTGGCCCAATCCGAGATGAAGGCGATGCCGTCGGCGTCGGTGAAGTCGGTAGTGATTTCCGCGTAGCCCGAGAAACCGCCCGTCACACCAGCCGCGTCCATAATTTCGGTCAGCAGAACCCGATACGTTGTACCGGCTGCCAGCATACCACCATTGGTCAGGCCTATGCCGGGAGAACCGGCGGAGGTGGTGTACTTGATCGGATCGTCGCCATTCTGGAAGAGCATGAACGTGATCGCGCCAGCCTGTTCGTCACCCGTGTTCATGTTCGAGATCGCGAATCCGGTATTGTACCCCTGCTCCAGAAGCGCGAACGACGCCACGAGGGTGGTCTGCAACGAGTCGACGTCGATCACGGTGACCGGGGTGATCGGATCGGATTCAAACCGCGGGACGCCCGAGTAGCCCGAATCGCCGGGATCCTCGTCGCCGCTCGGACCCACATCCACCGAAACCTGGATGTCCAGGCTTTCCAGTGGAAGCCCCGCATCATCGTCGTCGAACACTATTTTCCCCCGGATAACGACCGTGTCTTTCTGGGTTGTGAGCATGCCGTCCAGATCTGGCAAAGAAGATTCGAGCAGACCGTCAGTGGTGTCGACATCCACCAGGCCATCCTGAAACAAGTACGGCAAGACCGTCGCTGAATTGCTTGTGGGAGTCACTTTCGCTGTTGCCGACGGGGCTTTGAGGGTGCTGGCGGTATTCCGACCGGTAGAGAACCCGATCTGGTCATTACCGATATCAGTGATGTCGAAAGTCGTTTCGACATCCATTGTGTCCGGATTGTCGCCATGCGTCGCTCTTGATCTCGTGTATGGACCCCGCTTTCCTGGTCCAATGTTAGATGACGCCGTCACCCAGGCATCCAGTGTTATCGTCGCGCCCGTCGGAATGCCGGAGAAATCGAGTTTCAGTTGCGCATCATCGAACGAGTCCACTTCGGGCTCGGCGACCGCGAGATGGAACCGAAATTCTCCGTCCTCATCCGCCTTGTGACCCGGGTTGGGATCTCCAGTGTGGCGGACCACCGTCAGCTTACGCACAACCTTGACGCTGGAATCCTCCAATCTCCTCGACGACGTTTCTGACGATGGGGATGTCGTTCGCGCCGCTTCCGAGCCGTATATCACCACTCGACGAAATGCTGGCATTGACCGTGGTAAGGCCCGAATCGGCGATCCCCAACAGGACGCCGTCAATGTTAATGGCCGAGCCGGCATCGCATTGGCCGGCGGCTACAGTGATCGTCAACGTACTGCCGACCAGGTTGGTGTTCGTGGAGTCTCCTTCAGTGGCGCAAATCTGCACGTCGATAGTGTCGGGCGGCTGCGCGCTGTCGACTTCCCCAGACACGGTATTCGTGATCATCGCGCCGTAGTCGATCATTACGGTTCCACCCGCAAGTTGGTTCGTAGGTTGAGCCGCTCGCGACAGCGTGATACCCCCGGCCAACTCGGTGTGACCGTTCTGCCGGGCTCGGGGCTGATTGCTCCCGCTCACCGAAAAAACACCTTGCGCAAGGGCGTCGGTGGCCATCGTCATGGCGACCAGCAATCCCAATGCGGAAAGCGCGTATTTTGTTTTCAACATTCGAATGTTTCTCCTAATCAAAAGGTTGAAGCCCGCTTTTGACAGCGAACTAAAATGCACGGCCATGCCAATTGTGCAAGCCGTCCGGTATCCTGCCAGATCCGCCGGTCGATTACGCCCCTTTTTTGCGAACCCGGAGCGAACACCGGACCGCGGTCCCCATGACCGCACGTCATCTCTCTTTATGCATTCCGGTGACCATTTGCGCCGCACGTCCAAGTTATTGAATCTACAACACTGCGATTGCAAACTGTCCCGAACGCGGGTGTCATTGTTTCACACGGCGTGCACACGGGTGTGTCGTTGTTACACATGTTTCGGACTTGATATTGTAGGTGCAGTCTATGACCGCCCAGTGTAGGTGCAGTCTATGACTGCACGTTCTAGATTCGGGCGGTCGCAGACCGCCCGTACATTTGCAGTCTCGGAGATTCGCGCGATCATTATTCGGACTTGATTCGGACGTTGTCGGATTTGATTTGTTCCGTTTCGGACTTGATTTGGGCGGTCGCAGACCGCCCCTACATGCTCCCAATGTACGTGCAGTCTATGACTGCACGTTCTAGATTTGGGCGGTCGCAGACCGCCCCTACATTGGGAATCGGAGTCGGAATGCGAATGGGAGTGCGAGTGGAAGTGGAAAATCTAAACTGTACCGGGCGCTTGCATTGGCGGTGTTAGCTGGCGGCGGCCCGTCCGGTGATCGCCTCGCGCAATCCTTCAAGCAACCCTTCGAGCTTGGCTTGGCTATGCTCCACCCGGGCCAGACGATCTGACAACTGCTTCATGTCTTCGCGCAGCTGATTGATGTCTTCGCGCATTCGCGATTCCAGCCGAACCATATCCTGCCGCAGGCCACGGATGCTGGCCACCATCAACCCGCCAAGGGCCGCGCCTACCGCCACGATCGCAATGAGGACGCTGGCCAACTCGGTGCTCATACTTTCTCCCAATCAATCCGTCGGCTCATTCTCCCACGGTTGGCATGACAAAACCACCGAGAAGCGGTCGGGAGGGCGGTCTTGATTCGGGGGATCGGACTTGATTTGAGCGGTCATAGACTGCCCGTACATTTGCAGTCTCGGAGATTCGCGCGATCATTATTCGGACTTGATTCGGGCGTTGTCGGATTTGATTTGTTCCGTTTCGGACTTGATTCGAGCGGTCGCAGACCGCCCCTACATGCTCAATATTGTAGGTGCGGTCTACGACCGCACGATCTAGTGTAGGTGCGGTCTACGACCGCACGATCTCGAATTGGGCGGTCTGCGACCGCCCCTACAGTGGGAATCGGAGTCGGAATGCGAATGGGAGTGCGAGTGGAAGTGGGAATTCAAACTGTACTGGGCGCTTGCATAAGCGGCGTTAGCTGGCGGCGGCGCGCCCGGTGATTGCCTCGCGCAATCCTTCCAGCAACCCTTCGAGCTTGGCTTGGCTATGCTCGACCCGGGCCAGGCGATCTGACAACTGCTTCATGTCTTCTCGCATTCGCGCCTCCAACCCGTCGATCTTCGCGTCCAACCCGTTGAACTTCGCATCCAAACGGGATTCCGACTCGTCGATCTTCGCAACCAGACGCGATTCCAGCCGCGCCATGTCTTGCCGGATGTCCTGCCGCAGGCCGCGGACGCTGGTCACTATCAACCCTGCCACAGTCGCGCCTACCGCCAGAATCGCAATCAGGATGCCAGTCAACTCCGTGATCATACTTTCTCCCAATCAATCCGTCGGCGCATTCTCCCACGGTTCGCAAGACAAAAACCACAGAGAAGCGGTCGGGACAGCGGGGGTCGGCGGCGTCCGCACACCCAATAGAAACATGGGAACCCGTATTCCGAAACTGTAGGCGCAGTAATCGGGCGGTCATAGACCGCACAGTTATTGGTTCGGGTCGAACAGGCCCTGCGCGATCGGCGCTTCGGTAATCGCTGAGCTCTCTTCACACGTGCCAGAGATATCCGTCCAATGGTATACATTCTTGGTCGGTCCAGATTTGTCTACAACAGGAGACCGCATGAGCGATCTAAAGACCAATATCGCGGCATTCGAAGCGATGAAAAACAGCCTCGCGCTGGACCACACGGGAAAATGGGTTGTTTTGCATAACGACAAACATATTGGAACCTACGATTCATTCGATGCCGCGGCCAGGGATGCGGTTGAGAAATTTGGACGCGGACCATACCTCATACGGCAGGTCGGCGTTGAGAGCGTGACTTTGCCAGCTTCAATCATGTTTCGGGTCGCCTAAGTGGAGTGCCGTTTTAAAAACCCCAATCTTCTTGTGCAATAGGGACCGAGTGTTCTAGTGGATATAGGGTTTGATCCTGTTTGGAGTCCAGGAAAGACCCGACCAGAACCTGGAATCACCGGAAGTCATGGTTTTGTAGACACCGGCGCGGCTATATCCTGCCGGACAACCTGTTGGCCGCCGAATTGAGCTTGCCAGTAATAGACGAAAGACCCGTCTCAGGTGCGGACGGAAAGTTCAAGACCAACATTTACCTGGCTCAGGCCCACATTCCAGGAATGGGCATAACCCTTTATGGTGATTTTGCTGGCGTTAATCTCAAAGAAGGCGGTCAAGTTCATTCCGCTCCGATAGGGCTTTGATTCGGGCGGTCACAGACCGCCCCTACACGCTACAGATCTCGATTCGGACTCGATTCGGGCGGTCACAGACCGCCCCTACACGCTACAGATCTCGATTCGGACTTGATTCGGGCGGTCACAGACCGCCCCTACACGCTACAGATCTCGTTCGGACTTGATTCGGGCGGTCGCAGACCGCCCCTACACGCTCCCATTGTAGGTGCGGTCTACGACCGCACGATCTAGAATTGGGCGGTCGCAGACCGCCCCTACACGCTACAGATCTCGATTCGGACTCGATTCGGGCGGTCACAGACCGCCCCTACACGCGTTGTAGCGGGTCCGAGCGGCGGGATCGGCGCCTTTTGCCTGTAGTTCTGGTCCTGGGGTCGTGAGAGAATGAACTGGCCGATTGGAGAATGAAATGAGTGTTGAACTCATCGCGGTATTGATTGCGGTGCTGGCGGTGGGAGGGACCCTGGCAGGGATGATCCTGACCGGCAATCGGGGACTGCGGCAGGAGATGGCGCGGTTGGAATCCCGCCTGGATGGGAAGATCGGCGGGTTGGAATCGCGGTTGGTTGCGAGGATCGACGGGTTGGAATCGCAGATCAACGCCTTGCGCGGCGAGATCGGCGACCTCCGCGAACGCATGGCGAAGCTTGAAGGATTGCTGGAAGGATTACGCGAGGCCATCACCGGACGGGCTGCGGCGGGCTAACCCGCCTTTCTCACGAGTTGTCTGCTACAGCGCCGGATCCATCCGCCAGTGCTGCGTTCCGCTTCGTCGGGCTCCTCGACGTACCGTCAAGTACGCCTCCGGTGCCCTCCGGGCGCGCGCCCGCGCTTGATCCGGCGCGAGGAACGCGCCGCTACGCGCCCGGCGCGAGGAACGCGCCGTAGCTCTGACGACGTCTCCGACGCTTCGCGACGAAAACCCGTGAGAAAGGCGGGCCAAAGGACGAAAGCGAACCATCCAGAACTTCCGGCTGAAATTGCCCGCGGGAATTTGTACTACGTGTACTATCGATTCGAGTCGAACAGGCCCTGGGCGATCAGCGCTTCGGTAATCACTTCTTCAACCGCCGGATATACCTTCTCGGCGTTCGCCAGAAAGAAGCCCCGCGACAACATCAGGGGCGTCCATCCCGAATCGTTCACCGCGTCCACGTCGGCGCCCTGCTCGATGAGGTACTTCGCAATCGACGGCTGACCCGAAACGACGGCGCCGTGCAGTGCGGTACTGCCGTCCCAACGCGGATCGCCCACGCCCAAGCCGGCCAGATCGTCGACATTGGTGGGGTAGTAGATCAGCGTGTACTCGGGGTCGCCCAGGATCGGGAAGTCGCCGAAATCGGCTCGCGCGTCGATCGCATTTCCGGATTCGAGGGCCAGCTTCACGGCTTCGAGCCTCTCGGCTTCAGGCGTCCCCGTATACGGACCCGGCGTCTCTCCTTCGTAGTAGTTGAGTCCCGCCGCGGCCATCAGCGGGGTCACGCCGAAGCGGTTGGGTATGGACGGGTCGGCGTCGTATGCAAGCAGCAACCGCATGAGCGCCACGTCGCCGTGGTTGGCGGCCAGCCAGTACGGAGTCGCGCCGACATAGGTCAGTATGTGCCGGCCAAGCTGGATGTTCGGCGGATTGGTGACCGCGGCGCCGCCCTTGTCGAACGGGCGCTCTTCCCAGTCGACGCGAATATCGGGATCGGCGCCGTGCTCAAGAAGCTTCTCGGCCAACTCGAGCGCTGTCATTCTGCCGGTCGGCATTGGAGGGCCGGTCAGGTCGCCGCCAACCGCGGCAGTACCCGTTGCGCCCGGCTTCTTCAACCATGCGACCGTGTGCAGGGTCGAGCCGCGCGCATCGGGCGCATTCGGGTCGGCGCCGTAATCGAGGAGCACGGAAGCCAGATCGTAGTAGGCGTTCACGGCCGCCATGTTGAGGGCACTCGTGCCGTCCGGGGCGAGGGCGTCGACGGCGGCGCCATGTTCCAACAAGACCCGAACCGTGTCGATCCGGTTGTTGAGGACGGCAAACAGAATCGAGTTGAAACCGCTTTCGGATTCCGCATGGACGCCGGCGCCCGATCGGATCAGCAGTTCGACGGCCGATCGGTTACCTTTGCCGGCCGCCCACATGAGAGCAGTCTGACCCCTGAACGGTTCCACGGCGCTGATGTCGGCCCCGCGGTCCAGCAATACCTCGATCGCGTCCACGCGGCCATTCAGCGCGGCGGTCATCAACGCGGTCTGGCCTTCGTGGGACGTACCGTTCGCATCGACTCCGGCGTCGAGCAATCGCTCGATCATGGCGGCGCTGCCGTTGGCGGCCGCAAGCGAAAGCGGTGTTATGTTGTAGCGGGTCCGAGCGGCAGGATCGGCGCCGGCGTCCAGCAGCAGACTCGCCATGTCCACGTCGTCGCGCTGTACAGCCCAATGGAGGGCTGTCGAACTGTCCGCGTCCGTGGCATCGATGTCCGCCCCGCGCAAAATCAGAGCGCGCAGGGCGTCCGGGTCGTCCCGTTTGACGGCGTCGATCGGATCGTCCAGTTGGCCCGCACCCGCCTGGGTCCAGGCAATGCAGCCAAGGGACAACGCCACGAGACAAAGAAGCCAGCTTGATTTTTTCATCGAAGTCTCCGTGTGCCCAACAGTATACCGTTCTTGTACCGGCGGAGTCCCATGAAGGATAATGGGGCGGTTCATCGGGTAGGGAAGCACCGGCGCGGCCCCGACGCGCGCTTTCTCCGGAGACTGGCCAGGCGCCATGAATGGCGCGGATATCGGATGAAAACAACCATGTTCACAAGACTCTGCGCCGCCGTAATTCTGGCCGGCCTTCCGCCGGTTGCAGTCGCCGCGACACCGGCAGCGCAGGACACGGACGCACCCGCGGCCGTGGTCTCCCAGTACTGCACGGGATGCCACAACGCGCGGGCCCAAACCGCCGGGCTCGTGCTGGACCCGGCCGAACTGGCCGATGCCGGTCAAAACGCGGAGACCTGGGAAAAGGTCATCCGAAAGCTGCGCGCCGGTTCCATGCCCCCGGTCAATGTTCCCCGGCCCGAACCGGAGGACTACGAAACGCTGGCGTCGTTTCTGGAAGCCGAACTCGACAGGGCGTCTACAGCGAACGTCAATCCCGGCCGCCTTCCCCTGCTGCACCGGCTGACTCGGACCGAGTACCGCAACGCGATTCGCGACCTGCTGGCGCTGGAAAATCTTCCCAGGGAGATGGATTACGACCTGCTCTTGCCCGCGGATAACGCCAGCAGCGGTTTCGACAACATCGCCGACCTGCTGTTCGTTTCCCCGACGACAATGGAACGGTACCTGGAAGCGGCAAGAAAGATCAGCCGCCTTGCCGTCGGCGATCCGACAGCGCCTGAAATGGTCAACATTCACAGGATTCATCCTGAATCGGTACAGAACGCACGCGTTGAAGCGTTGCCTTTCGGCACACGCGGCGGACTGGCTGTCGAGGGCTACTTCCCGGTCGACGCCGACTACGTCATCGACGTCGAACTCGCCGGAAGGGCGCGTGAACCGCATCAGCTTGAAATCACGATCGACGGCGAACGGGTCGAACTGGTCACGATTGGAGGCGAGGACCCTCGGCCCACCGAATTCCGAATTCCGATCGAAGCCGGGCCGAAGCTGGTGGGCATTACGTTCGTTCAACGGAATGCCGCTCTGGACGAAGCGACGCTGCGGCCGCGAACACGGAGCCGCGGCACGCAACCCGCAATTGCGAGCGCCACGATCCGCGGACCGTATGACGTAATCGGCCCCGGGAACACGCCTTCGCGCCGGCAAATCTTCTTGTGCCAGCCCCAGAACCCGGCCGAAGAAGCCGAATGCGCCGAACGGATACTTTCGAACCTGGTGCGCCGGGCATACCGCCGGCCGTCAACCGACCGGGATCTGGAAGATCTCGGGCCCTTCTTTGACATCGGACGGCAGGAGGCCGACTTCGATCGGGGGATTCAGAGGGCACTGGAACGACTTCTGGTCAGTCCGCAGTTTCTGTTCCGCATCGAACGAGAACCGACCGGCATCGCGGCGGATACCGCGTATCGGGTGAGCGGCCTGGAATTGGCGTCGCGTCTGTCGTTCTTCCTGTGGAGCAGCATTCCCGATGACGAGTTGCTGAACGCCGCGCTGGACGGGGGGCTCGCCGACGCCGAAATTCTGGAACAGCAGGTTTTGCGCATGCTGGCCGATCCGCGGTCGGAGTCCATGGTGACCAACTTTGCTTCGCAGTGGTTGTTTCTGGGCGATGTCGAATTGAAAGAACCCGACCCCCTGGTGTTTCGCCATTTCGACGAAACACTGCGCCGGGCCTTCGAACGCGAGACCGAACTGTTTGTCGACAGTATCCTGCGCGAAAACCGCAGCGTTCTGGAACTGATCGACGCCGACTACACGTTTCTGAACGAACGGCTCGCCGATCACTACGGCATTCCCAACGTTTCGGGCAGCGACTTCCGCCGCGTACTGCTTCCCGGCAACAGCCGCCGGGGGGGATTGCTGGGCCAGGGCAGCATCCTGATGCTGACGTCATACTCGACGCGGACCTCGCCCGTGCTGCGGGGCAAATTCGTTCTGGACAACCTGCTCGCCTCCCCGCCGCCTCCCCCGCCTCCGGACGTACCGGCGCTGACAACCAACAGCCGCGAATCGGGCGAGGCTCTGTCGATGAGGGACGCCATGATCCAGCACCGGGCCAATCCGGTGTGTGCCAGTTGTCATGCCACGATGGACCCGATCGGATTTGCGCTGGAGAATTTCGACGCGATCGGCCGCTGGCGCGACACCGACGCGGGGGACGCGATAGACACGGCGGGCGTGTTTCCGGGTGGGGCTTCGTTCGAGGGAATCGACGGCCTGAAGCAGGTCTTGCTGCGTCAACCTGAACAGTTCGCGAACGCGGTCGCCGAGAAGCTGCTGATGTTCGCCGTCGGCCGCAACGTCCAGTACTACGATGCACCCGCCGTGCGGGCTATCGTCCGCGAGGCCCGGGAAGACAATTACCGGTTCACATCGCTGGTGCTGGGGGTTGTGAAGAGCGCACCCTTTCAGATGAGGATGACGAGCGCGGGGGAATGAAGAAAATGTAGGTGCTGTCTACGACAGCACGATTAACGCACGAAGTTGATCCCCTTCGTGAGTGCACATGTAGGTCCGGTCTACGACCGGACGATCAACTCGGACTTGCGAACTGTTTTGGACTTGATAATGTAGGTGCTGTCTACGACAGCACGATTCCCGCACGAAGTTGATCCTCTTCGCGAGTGCACATGTAGGTCCGGTCTACGACCGGACGATTCAAAGATTCTTGATTCGAGTGGTCATTTTTCTATTGTGCATTGTTCATTGGGCATTTCGGCGTCTCTTGATTTAAGATCTGACTGAGGGAGAGAAATCGATGTTCATCGCCAGGAAATCGCTATCGCGCCGGACGTTCCTTCGAGGACTCGGCGGCACCGCGCTTGCGCTGCCGACGTTGGACGCAATGGTGCCCGCACTCGCGGCACAGTCGGCGCCGTCTACGCCCCGGCTGGGATTCGTGTACGTCCCCAACGGAGTGATCCTGGACCAGTGGAAACCCACGATCGTGGGAACCGGATACGACCTGCCGCCGATTCTCGCAGGGCTCGGCCCCGTGCAGGATCAGGTGAACGTTCTGACGGGCTTGGCGCACCGCGAGGCCGACAGCAAGGGTGACGGCACGGGAGACCACCCGCGCGCATCCGCCGTTTGGTTGACCGGGGTTCACGCCTACGACCGCACGCAACCGGGTGTGGAAGTCAGGCTCGCAAAGACAGCCGATCAGATCGCCGCCGACAGACTTGGCATGGAAACCGCCCTCCCTTCACTGGAAATGACCTTGGAAGTCCCGCGCGCCGGCGCATGCGATTCGGGCGACTGCTTCTACGTCAACACGGTGTCGTGGCGGAACGAAACCACTCCAAATTTGACCGAAGTCCACCCGCGCCTCGTTTTTGAACGACTGTTCGGTGACGGCGGGTCTGCCGAAGAACGGCTGGCGCGGCTCGAATCCCGAGGGAGCATTCTGGATTCGGTGATGGCTGAAACGGGACGTTTGTCGAATACGCTCGGACCGGGAGACCGGAACAAGCTGACCGAGTACCTCGATTCGGTTCGCGAGATCGAACAGCGGATTGAGAATGCGGAAGCCCGCGGCGCGCTGTCGGTGGAACTACCCGACCGGCCAACCGACATCCCCGATTCGTGGGACGAACACGCCCGGATGATGTTCGACCTGCAGGTGCTGGCATACCAGGCCGACGTGACGCGCGTCACCAGCATGGTCATGGGACGCGAGCTCAGTTCGCTGACGTTCCCTCAAATCGGCGTGCCCGAGGGACACCATTCCATCTCGCATCACCGGGGCGAGGCCGAACTGATCGAGAAGAAGGCGAAGATCGACACCTACCACATCGAATTGTTCAGCTACTTCCTGCAGAAGATGCAGTCGATCGAGGACGGCGACGGCACGTTGCTCGACCACAGCCTCATTCTGTACGGGGGCGGCATGGGCGACGGCAACCTGCACGGTCATGCGGACCTTCCGTGTCTGTTGGCCGGCAAGCTCGGCGGCCGGTTCCGAACCGGTCATCACGTCGCATACCCGGCGGACACGCCCATGGCAAACCTCTTGCTGACGATTCTGGACAACGTGGACGTCCACATCGACAGTCTCGGCGACAGCACCGGACGGTTGCAACCCGATCCGCTGTCTGTTTGATTCCCCTTCGATTCCCCAAGAGTTGGATCGCGCGAATCGTCCGAATCGTCCGGTCGTAGACCGGACCTACATGTGCACTCACGAAGAGAATCAACTTCGTGAGGATCGTCCGAATCAAGTCCGAATATGACTGCCCGAATCAAGTCCCAAATCAAATTCCGATTCCAGAGATCGACAGTCGGAAGATTTCACCTCCGTAGGGATACTCTTCGGCCGACCGGACCAGACCTGCACGTACCGGATTCTCCCGCACATATTTCCACTTCTCGTCATAGCTTTCCCTTGAACGCATTACATGATCGAAGAATCCTTTTTCCCAATGCGGGGCGGCGAAATTCGCGATTCTCAAGGTTTTCGAGATCGTGTTTTTGAAGGATTTCTGCCACATCGACAGAGAAATCGAATCAGGGCCGAATCGGACGAAGAGATGGACGTGGTCGGGCATCAGGACGTAGCGACCGACCCACACCCCGCGAATGGGCCCGTTCCGTGCGAACTGGATGAATGATTGGTGAACGTCGTCCCGGTCCAGAAGTTTTCGCCGTTTTTCGGTCGCGGACGTGACGAAATAGATCGGCCACTGGGTAAAGATCCGCAGAAGTCGCCTTGGAGTTGCCATGAGTCGATGTGTGGCACGGCGAGTTCCAAAGCGGCAGTGTGTAGGAGCGGTCTGCGACCGCTCGAATCAAGCGACCGCTCGAATCAAGAATCTTCGAATTGTCCGGTCGTAGACCGGACCTACATGTGCACTCGCGAAGGGAATCAACTTCGTGCGGGAATCGTGCTGTCGTAGACAGCACCTACAAGGGGAGAGTGTAGGAGCGGTCTGTGACCGCTCGAATCAAGCATCTTTGGATCGTCCGAATCGTGAATCAAGAATCTTCGAATCGTCCGGTCTTAGACCGGACCTACATGTGCACTCGCGAAGAGAATCAACTTCGCGCGGGAATCGCGCGGTCGTAGACCGCACCTACTGTGGCATGTCGTGGTCGTCCGAAAGCAGATTCGAGGCGTCCTTCCAGGTTGAGCTTCCCGCCCTCAGATCCCGGGCGACCGCTGCCACGCGCCGACCCTGAATCAACGCACGATGAACCGGCGAATCGCCACGATCTTCAGGTCGTTCAGGCGAGGGCGGCAGGACGATGAACCCCAGGTCCAGGATCGACGCCGACAAGGAGATCGATGCCCGGGACCTGTTTTCGGATGGAGACGCGGGGTTGAGGACGACGGCGAGTTTCCCGTCGAGATTTCCCTGGTCCCGCAACCGGCCCAAGAGTGTCAAACAGGATTTCCAATCCCCTGAACGGGCTCCGCCCTTGTCGGGAGCGGCAAAGACGATGGCATCGGCCCAAACCACATCCCTCTCGGCAGGCGCTACGTATTCGCGCCGCATTCGCACCATGGCGTCCTGACAATCGTCGGCATCGTCGTGCGAGTCGGCATCGGGAACCCGGCGGAGACGAATGGCGGCCCGGGCCTGGGCGGCGCCAACGGCGGCCGTCGCGGCGAGTTTCTCGGTGGAACCGCAACGCGAATAAAACACGATGAGAACGTTGCTCGAAGGCATCGCGGTCAGGGAAGATCGAAGAACAGGAACTCGGAGTCGCCCACGGCGTTTCCGGAAATGGACAGCTTGCGCTCGCCGCTTGACGCCGCCCCGTCACCGGTTGAAAGCACTTCGCCGTTGACGGACACACCGCCGCCCAGGACCTGAATCCACGCATGCCGCCCTCGAGCAAGCTCGGCGGCAACGGATTCTCCCTGGGCCAACACGCCGGCATGGATTCGAGCGTCCTGACGGATCACGGTTCGAGAATTGGTGTCGCCGGATTCGGGGCCGGCAAGCAGGCGCAGGCAGGCCCGCTTCTCGGCCGGGGCGAATCCGATCTGCTGATATGACGGCGCCAGATCTTCGGCAGCGGGCTCGATCCAGATCTGTATCAGATGGACGGGCTCGGATTCCGAAGCATTGAACTCGCTGTGAACCACGCCGCTGCCCGCCGACATCGTCTGGATCTCGTTCGGACGGACAACGTGCCGCTCGCCCATACTGTCCCGATGCTCGAGGCCGCCTTCGAGCACGTAGGTCACGATCTCCATGTCGCGGTGGGCATGGGGGCCGAAGCCCTGACCAGCAGCGATGACGTCTTCATTCATCACCCGCAACACGCGAAAGCCCATGTGCCGGGGGTCGTGGTAATCCGCGAAAGAGAAGGTGAAACGGGAATCGAGCCAACCGCGATTGACGTGACCGCGATCCTGACTCTTGCGGATACGAATCATCGGATACCCGAACGTGACCGATACCGGAAACTGGCAGACAGGGCGCTGCCCGATATCGCCGCCCGGGAACACGGCCCGCGAGGCGCCGCAAAACGAGGGGTGAAGGGCACTCTATTGCGACTGCTCCGTTGCCGATGTGCCACCCAGAAAGATCTTGCGTCCATCCGCAAACGTCATGTCCCGCCCGTTCGCCTTGTTGGTCCCATCGAGCGCACGATAGCCGTCCACAAGTATTTCGGTACCGACGGGGAGAGAGTTTCGCGTGACGCCGCGACGGAACAACGTGTTCGGGGTGCCGCCTTCGATCCTCCAGCGTGTGAGAGTGCCGTCTTCTTCAGTGACGTCGATGTGGAACCACGAGTGAGGATTGATCAGTTCGACGCGTGCAACGGTTCCGCGCAACTGGATCGGCTGGTTCGCATCGAACTCGGCCGTGAACGCGTGATGCGCGAGTACGGGAATGGCGGTGAACACCAGGACCACTGCGACAAAGGCGATTCGGGTTCGCATATCGGATTCTCCTTGCAAAGCTACTAATCCTCAGGCGGCTTGCGGAGATGGCCGTAAAGGACCTCTTCCGCGAATTCCGGGCATTTTAATTCCATGAGTTGGGCGTTTTCTTCGACACGTCGATACAGCGGCATGCGGATCGTCCAGGGCCGCGAAAACGTGTTGGGATCTTCGATCGTCGCCTCGTACATGAGCGTATCGGGACTGCGCGGCGTATAGCGTTCGACCACGCGGAGGGCATTCGTATGGAAGTTGCCTGCCCGATCGAACCATGTCTGTTCGCTCTGCGAGGTCACGTCGATTACCAGCGTGTCTCCTTCCCAGTGTCCGTTCGACCAGCCCATCCAGCTATCGGCCGGGGCCTCGGTGGGCGCGCCCATGTTGACGATGCGCACGGCGCCGGCAAATTCATAGCTGAACATGATCACGTCCCGGCTCTGAATGATCTGGAACGGATAGGGCATGTACGTGGCCCGCGGGACGCCGGGCATGTAGCACTTGACTTCGGGGTCAAGTTCGAGGCGATTGGCGAAGTTCTCGTTCCGCTGCGCAAGCGCGGCAGGCAGGTACGGTATCTCGCCGCCATCGACCACACCGATTCCGGGCGGAACGGCGTACTGTGCCCCCAGTTCGAGTAACACGGACGGGGACGCGGCATGGGGTTCGAGATTCCAGTTGGCTTCGTTGAGAGCCTGCCAGATGCCATTCAGGTCGGGCCGCCCGTCGGCAAGCCGCGGTGCGGCATATTCGGAATCCTGGCCCAAGGCGTCGGACCTCAGGCAAACGAGGGCCATGGCCAGCAGGACGGTCCACGCCAAAGGCCTTGAGCGGTTCAGCATCGGAATCATATAGCCCTCTCAGGAAAGAACTTTTCAATCGGCGATCAGGTGAATAATCCCTTCAATCGGGGTCGATGTCAACGACGCAAGGGCTTGCGGCCGCGAGGCGCTGGCGGAGGCGCCGGCGGAGGCGATGGCGGAGGCGATGGCTACGTATATGATGAGGCACGGTTTGAAGCGGCAGCTCCGTGGCAGGATTATCCGTAAGGCTCCGGCTCGGCAATAGGCAATAAAGGAGAAATCCAATTGGCCCACGATCTGCACATCGACGCGATCGGACAAATTCACATCAGTGTCAAGGATGTCCCGCGCGCCGTGGCGTTCTATCGCGACACCCTGGGGATGACACTGCTGTTCGAAGTCCCGGGACAACCCATGGCCTTCTTCGACTGCGGCGGAATTCGGCTCTATCTGGGTACGCCCGAGACACCGGAATTCAACTCGAACCCCATGATTTACTACCGGGTCGATTCGATACAGGACGCGTACGACACTCTCAAGGATCGAGGGGTGAAGTTTTCGAGCGCGCCCCACAAGGTGCACGCCACGGAAAGCTCCGAACTGTGGATGGCAGGATTCAAGGATCCGGACGGAAACAATCTGGTCCTGATGAGCGAAGTCGCGATTGTGCGGTCGTAGACTGCACCTACAGGGGGAGTGGGAACGGGGCGCCCAAATCAAGTCCGATCGTGTGGATCGTGCAGTCGTAGACTGCACCTACATTTTCAAGTCCGATCGTGTGGATCGTGCAGTCGTAGACTGCACCTACATTTTCAAGTCCGAAAGGGAGTGAGCGGGGCGCCCAAATCCCTGAATATTGAGCATGTACGGGCGGTCTACGACCGCCCGAATCAAGTCCGACCGCCCGAATCAAGTCCCAGCGGGGTGCCCAAATCAAGTCCGATCGTGTGGATCGTGCAGTCGTAGACTGCACCTACAGTGGGAATCGGAGTGAGCGGGACGCCTCGCTGTCTCACGGTCTCGTAGCCCAGACGTCGAAGCGACGCTTGTAGTCTCGCGCCGCTGACGTTACTGGGCAACTTCATGCCACGACGACCTCGTCGCGTACGAAGTGCAGACGGATCAACTTCGGCCGCGGCATCGTGTCGTCGAAGTAGCAGGCGACGGCCTCCTTGACGTTGCTGCGGATCTCTTCGACAGAGTCGCCCTGGGTGTGGATGCCGTACCCGAGTGCGCTGGCCGAATAGCCGCCGTCCACCTCGTCTTCAGTCACTTCGAAGATGATCTCGGTCATGAACACTTCCTTCTCTAGCGGGCTGCGGACCGCCCAATTCGAGATCGTGCGGTCGTAGACTGCACCTACATTTTCAAGTCCGAAAGGGAGTGAGCGGGGCGCCCCAATTCCTCAAAGGTGAGCATGTACGGGCAGTCTACGACTGCCCAAATCAAGTCCGAACCCGCACCTTTATCATTCCGACAACGTATGAGAACAGCGAATGGGACAGAGCCCAAACCCCGAACCCGCACCTACAGTGGAAGTCCGAATCGCAATTGGAGCGGATACCCGCAGGATGTTCAGCACCGCCGGCTGGCGGCAGGGATCACTTGAGCCGGGACTTCAAAGCCTATTGCACACGCGACGGCTCGAATCGTCGGGCTGCGATCCAGTGCGTCATCTTCGACGGGATCGGCTTTGAGCTTGAGATGGGCGAACACTGGACGGCCCCCGCGCGCGATCGGGCTCAGATTCTCACCGTCCAATACCGCAGGCAGAAGCTTGATGCTCACGGTGCCGCGGACATTGCCGCCAATCGCGAGAATCCGTTCGGACTTGTCATCGACTTTCACGACTACATCGCAATGAGTTCGGGCGCCGACTCCCATCTGCCGGCGCCGGTCCGCGAGGTTGCGATAGTTGGGCCGACTGCCGGTACACAGCAGATCGCCGGGCTGGACTTCGGCTTCACCGGCGTCATAGGCAGTGAATGCCGCCGCCGGGGCTCTGCCGTCGCGGGCACGGATGGCCTGATCGATATAGGTGTGGTGCGCGATCGCGCGTTGGAACTGACCGCGGTCGCCGAGACCGCCCTCGCACATGACCCACGAGATGAAGGCTGCCGACCAGGGATCGCGCCATCGGGATGCCACGCCCGCGGAACCGTTCCATCGATCGTTTTGCCGATCGATCATCCAACTCCCGTCCGGAGTCGCCGTCCAGTACCCGCCGATGGAGTCTGCGACGCGCACCGACTCTTCGGCGCTCATCCGGGCCCGGCGCCTGCCGCGCGTCCGGAACGCGCCGGGTTCGGGTGTCACCTCGATAGTCCGATCTACAACCGAAAACCCGAAGTAGGCCCACTCCTGGGCGGCCACATCGACAATGCGCCGGCGTAATTCGTCCAGCGGCATCGTCCTGCAGGACGTCTGCTCGACGCTCATTCTGCCGGGAGTACCCGTCACCCGGTCCGAAGGCGGGCGGATGTCGGATTGTTCGGACGGCAGTCGATCGAAAGGGGCCCGCTGCGCGTATCCATCGGACGCGGCGCCCAGAGTGAGCAGTGCCGCGGCCAGACAAAGGGCGCGCGGATGACAATGTTTCAGATGCGATGACTTCCCCAAAATTCCCATGCGCATAATAATGTACTGAATTTTCTGTCGAATGGAATCGATTTTTCGCCCGGAAAGGGGATTCGGCGCCGGCAACAACGTGCGTTTCGCGCGGGTTTCGACTTCCTCCCGGCGCTGTAACGATCCGAACTTTCTAATGAAAACGATCTGCCAAGACATGGTCGCGCCGTTGAAATCGGTTGTGGTGAAGCGGCCCGAAGAGGCGTTTCGATCTTCGGCGGCGATCGAGACGGAGTGGAAGGCCCTGAACTACCTTCGACCGCCCGATGCGGCCCGCGCCGGTCACCAGCATCGGCGGTTCGTTTCGCTTCTTGAAGACGCCGGGGCCGAAGTGCGTTACCTGCCCGCCGCCGAAGGCGTCGGCCTGGACTCCTTGTACGTTCGCGATCCAGTCCTGATCACGGACGCCGGCGCCATCATCCTGCAAACCGGCAAACCGGCCCGGCGGCGCGAAGGACCGGCCATCGCAGAAACGTTCCGAGACTGGGGCATTCCAATTCTCGGGAAAGTTGACGGCGAGGCGACGGCCGAGGCCGGCGATATGGTGTGGCTCGATGCCCACACTCTTGTCGTGGGCCGGGGATTCAGGACAAACGCAGCCGGAATCGAGCAACTCTCGGCGCTGCTCCAACCTCTTGGCGTTCAGGTTGTTCCGGTGCATCTTCCGTACTGGAACGGGGCGGCTGAAGTGCTGCATCTGATGTCATTCCTCAGTCCCATCGACACCGGCCTCGCCCTCGTCTATCGGAAACTTCTCCCGGTGACGGTGTTTGAACTGTTGTCGGAACGCGGGACCCGGATCGTCGATGTACCTGACGCAGAGTACGACTCGATGGGATGCAACGTCCTGGCGCTGTCGCCCCGCAATGTCGTGATATCAGGTGGAAATCCCCTCACGCGATCGCGCCTGGAGGCGGCGGGTTGCCAGGTGGCGGAAATCGACGGAAGCGAGATCTGCCTTCCCGGCGGAGGGGGACCGACCTGCCTGACGCTGCCGTTGCGGCGCGGCTAACCCTTCGTCGACATCGACGGGGCCAGTCGCTTCGCGCCGGGACCATCGCTTCGCGCCGAACTTCGATCCCCTTGTACCGGGGATCAGCCGACGTGTTGGCGCAGAAACGCCAGCGTTCGTTCGCGCGCCAACTTTGAAGCCGCGGCGTCGTAGGACGCGCGCACATCACAGTTGAAGCCATGGTCGGCCGCGTAAATATGGACAGGCAATGACGGATGTGCCTGTTTGAACTCTTCGACTGAAGCCACCGGTATATGCGCGTCCTTTTCGCCGAAGTGCAGAATTACCGGACATTTTGGCTGCTCGGAAGCGAGGCCGGGAATGCCGCCGCCATAATACGGAATCGATGCCGAAATACCGTCGAGGCGTGAACTGGACAGCCAGGCCATCCGTCCCCCGAAACAGAAACCGACGACGCCCACCTTTCCGGCGCCGGAAACTTCTTCAACGGCCGCCTGCACGTCAAGCAGCGCCTTGTCGGCATCGACTTTCTGCATCGTGGCAAACCCGCGTCCCATGGTTTCGTCGTTGTATTCATCCATCCGGATACCAGGTTCGACGCGATCGAAAATGGCCGGCGCAACAGCCAGATAACCGTCCGCGGCATAGCCGTCGGCAACGCTGCAAATGTGGAAATTGACGCCCCAGATTTCCTGGATCACCACCAGTCCGCCGCGCGGCGTGCCATCCGGTTCCGCACGATACGCATCGAACGTGTGTCCGTCACTTGCCTTGAGTTCAATCCTCTGTCCCATCGAATATCTCCTTCGAATTAGCCCTTTGTCCGATTTTCGGGATGCCCGCCCCACAATTCGACAACGACTGCGGGCCAAAACTTGAAATGGCGAGCCGTTGCCGAAACCCCATAGGATACCATCCCGCGGTCCACTGAAAATAGCTGGACACGCGAGGGACTTGCAAAACTCGTGCGGACGATGGGGTAAAATCAATATATTGTTGAACTGTCAGCCTGCGTCGTTTATATGCGGTAGCTTCCACGGACGATCCGATGGTTTTGCAAGTCCCTCAACCCAATTGGCAATATCGTGGAATGTGAAATGAACCCGTGATTCGGTTGGCACACTGACGTGACTCGAAGCGGCTCGAAGCGCATCGATACGCCACCATGAGGGCAACGACGGGATGGGCAACGTGCCGAGTGACGCGGGCGCGGACGACTCTCGGGCCGAAAACACGGGCCGTTAACACGAGCCGTTAACACGAGCCGTTAACAATGGCCGTTAACAAAGGTAACAGCGTTAACCACGAATAACAGGACCAGATCATGCCGATATACGAATACGAGTGCGGTGAATGCGGGCATCAGTTTGAAGCCCTCATCCTTCCGAAGACCACCAGCACCGCCTGCCCCGAATGCAAAAGCACGAAGCTCGAGCGTCTGATATCGAGCTTTGCGGTGGATTCCGAGGGAACGCGCAAGGCAAACCTCGCGGCGGGACGCCGGCAGTACGCTCCCATGCGGAAGGAAAAGAAAATGGAGCAGATCAAATACGAACAGCGCATCATTAAGGAAGAAAGTTGACGTCGGCACGACCCGATAACGGCCAAGTTTGACACTCACCGGCACGGGGGGTACGATTCGGGCATTCACGACCTGAATGGCCCGAGGAGGACCTGGATGAGATTCAATACGTTAGTTGCGTTCCTGACCGCGACCTTGCTGATATTGGCCGCCTGTGCTTCCGAACCCGCGGCGGAAACCACGGAGCCGCCGGCCCCCGAACCGGCCGCCGAGGGGCCGATGGTGACCGGTGACACCATCGCCACCGACAACGGAGACCTTGTGATTCAACCGATCAGCCACGCCACGCTCGCCATGGGGTGGGACGGGAAGACCGTCTATGTCGATCCGGTCGGTGACGCGTCACTGTATGCGGAATTGCCAAGTCCCGATCTGATCCTTGTAACGGATGTCCATGGGGATCATTTGAATGCCGACACGCTGGCCGCGGTGGCGGGCGCCGACACGACGATCATTGCGCCTGCCGCGGTGATCGAACAATTGCCCGAGGCGCTGGCCGCCCAGGCAGACACACTGGCCAACGGCGAGCAGGCTGCGCTGCTGGATCTGACCGTCGACGCGATTCCCATGTACAACCTGACCGAAGACCGGCTCGGGTATCACGAGAACGGCCGGGGTAACGGCTATGTGGTCACCATGGGTGGCACACGCGTCTACATCAGCGGCGACACCGAAGACATCCCCGAAATGCGCGCGCTCGAAAACATCGACGTCGCGTTTGTCTGTTTCAATCTGCCGTTCACCATGACAGAGGACCAGGCGGCCGATGCCGTCAATGAGTTCCAGCCGGGAATCGTGTATCCCTACCACTACATGGGCAGCGATCTGGACCTGTTCGCTTCGCTGGTGAACGAGGGGATCGAGGTGCGTCAGGGCGGGTGGTATTAGGCTTGCGGTGCGGATCGTGCGTTAATCGTGCTGTCGTAGACAGCACCTACAGTGGGAGTGTGTAGGGGCGGTCTGCGACCGCCCAAATCAAGTCCGCCCGAATCAAATTCGTGCGTATCGTGCTGTCGTAGACAGCACCTACAATGGGAGTCGGAGTGGGAGCGGGAGTAGGCGCCTCGGTCCCGCGGATCGAACAAGCACACAACCAGCCTCGGTAAGGCAGTGTCAATCGCCGCGACGCGTCCACGTTTCGAAGTTCCACAGTTCCGAATCCCACGCGTTCATCCGGACACCCTCGATGTCGTTCGCGTGCGCCGACACCCTTCCACGATGAATCAATGGGACGATCGAATAGCTCCCGACTAGCTGGTCGTTGAGCGCGATCGTGATCTGGTTGCGCCGTTCGATATCGACCGTGTTGTGCAGCTCGGCATGAAGCCGATCGTATTCGTCGGACTGGAAGCGCTGGATGTTTCGACCGTTGAACGAGTTGGCTGCTCCAGCGATCTGGCCGGTAATCCAGGAGCCAAAGTAGCTCTCCGGGTCGACGCCGCTGTTGGCGTACATCTGAACGTCCGCATAGAACCTGCCCAGGGTATCCGGGCTGTCCGGGTCACCGCCAAAGAAGACCGCTGGATTGATAATCTTCAGTTCGGTCTCGACGCCAAGCTCCGTCCACCAACCCTTGATCAGTTCCTGAGTAGTCTGGCGCACCGAGTTCGTCGAAGTCTGGAAGAGGATCTTGAGCGGAACGCCTTCGCGCTCCCGCACGCCGTCGCCGTCGGTATCCACGATCCCGGCATCGTCGAGAATCCCTTTCGCGAGATCCATGTTCTGGACGAGGCATTCATCGTTGTTGGTCGATGCCTGGGCCGGTGGCGCCGGCCAGACGTTGCAGGTCGGCCGCCCGGCGTGGGTGCCGTAACCGGTCCTGACCAGGGTGTCGCGATCGATTGCCAGTGAGAGAGCCCGGCCGACGAGGGGATCGGTCAGGAACGGGTGCGGGTTCGTACCGTCCGCATACTCCGAACGAAGATCGCCCAGACCGGCATCGGGATTGGTTTGGTTGATCATCAGGCGTTCGACCAACGTGGAGTAGGCCGAGACAATGGTTCCGCCCCCGCCGGCCGAGATCGAAGCAAGGATTTCGGGTTCGACCTGGAGATTCCAGGCATAGTCGGCCTCGTTGAGTTCAAGAACGGATCTCGCCGCATCGGCCGCCGTCCCCCCGCCTTTCACTATCACCTCACCGAAATATGGAAGGCCGGACTCGACGCCACGGTAGAGAGGATTGAACCGATAGAGGACGGTGTTATTTGTTCGAAAACCGACTACGGAGTATGGACCCGTGCCAATCGGCCTGCGGTTGGCCGCGGTGCAGTTGGCGGCCGCCGCGCCCAGGCAGCCGGCGAACTGCGCGGCCTGAAGTATGGGGCTCGATGCGGACACGAAGGCGGCATAGGGGAATGATATCGGGCCATCGAACGTGATGGCGACGGTTCGCTCGTCGACTGCATCGACGGAAGCCACTTCTTCGAATCTCGACGCCTGAGCGCAGCCGCCGCCGGGTGCGGTGCAGTATTGCCATGTAAAAACAACGTCGTTCGCGGTGAGCGGCGTGCCGTCGGACCAGACCGCATCCTCGCGAAGATTCCAGGTAATCCGAGTCCGGTCGTCCGAGACGCCACCGTTGTCGAGGGTCGGGACCCGGGTGGCCAAAACGGGGACGATTTCGCCGTTCGGGTTGAACTCGGCGAGCGGTTCGATGACGAGCGATGCCGCCTCGGCATCCTTGGTGCCGCTGGAAAGGTAGGGGTTGAGGATGGTTGGGTCCTGCCAATAGAGGAGCGTTGCGGTGCCGCCCTGGCCCGCACTACGGGAGTCGCCGCCTGCCGGGTTTTCCGTACCTCCGTTACCGTCCCCTGCCGAGCCGGTTTGACCCCCATCGTCGGAATAATAGCCGGCGCCAACCAGGATCGGCACACCATAGGCCACCACCCTCTTGACGAACGCCACCTTGCGCTCCGGGCGCCCGGTGGTGGGATTGAGCGCCGAGTAATAAAGGAAGGTTTCGCCAAACGCGTCCCCGACCCCGATCACGTCCCGGCCGGCAAAGGGTCCGTCCGGACGGGCGTTCAACTCGGGAGTTCGCGAAAAGACGCCAAACCACTGGCTGTAGGGATCGCCGCTGAACAGCATGTTGCCGTAGGTATCCAGACCGAACACGTAGATCGAGTTGCTATTCCACCGCGGATCGGTGGACAGCGTCTGGGAGGCGAAGTACCCCTGCGATTCAATCTCCATCGCGGCGCAACGGACGAACTCTTGCAGCTTCTCGCTGGAAGGCGCGGCATCGAGCCCCCTGGCGTTCACCTCGTCCACCTCGCACGTGCCGGGAATGTCGCGGCGGTAGATGCCCGCGCCGATTGCGGCGGGGGTCCCGTCCCAGTCGATTGCCTTGAAGTAGGTGGCCTTCGGCTCTCCCCTGCCTGTCTCTGGATTTGGGAAGGAGTAGTAGCCCCAGCCCTCGCCAAAGCTACTCACGACACGATGCACTTCCACGGCGAGGTCGCTGTCGAAGTCGTCGACCAGCGGTCCCCACGCTACCCCTTCACGCGCTGGGTCGGGCGGGAAGACGAAAGCGCGAGATGCCCCGGGCAACGGCGTCATTTCATCGACGGAGACATAGATCGGGCCGCTTCTCCAACGCTCGTCCTCGTGGAAAGCCCGCCGGGCCTCGGCAAACCCCACGGCCTGGACGTGCTCGTAGGCGCATTGAACAAACGCCTCAACATCCTCCGGCGTGCGCACCGCGCTGGCAACGATGGATTTATCCGCGCAGGACAGCGGTTCGGCGCCACCCTGCGCACCGAAAACCGGCGCGGCGGCCATCGTCAGGGCCAGAGGAATCAGGAAACATGGCAGTCGATGCTTCATTGTCATGACAATGCAGGTGCGGTCTATGACCGCACGATCTTGATTTGGGACTTGATTCGGGCGGTCGCAGACCGCCCCTACACTCTCCCATTGTAGGTGCAGTCTATGACTGCACGATCTTAATTTGGGCAGTCATATTCGGACTTGATTCGGGCAGTCATAGACTGCCCCTACATGCTCAATATTGAGGGATTTGGGCACCCCGCGCCCACTCCCAGTGTAGGTGCGGTCTACGACCGCACGATCGTGCAGTTTTCAGTTGCCATCGACACCGGTCCTTGTGCCATAGTCGCTTGGCTGTGCGGGCTGGCCAGGCATCGCGCCGAGCCACCCCGCCCGCGCGGAACCGACGACATGACCCAGGGACGAATCGTACGAGAGCGCATCTCGCGTGCCGATCTGGCGCGCATGGCCGAGGATCAGTTCGGGGACTGGATCAAGGCCGTCGTCGACCTGTCGCGCGGGATCATGGCCGTCGGGGGGGATCTGCACGCGGACGACGAGGCGGCGCTCCTTGCCGATGGATCGCGCCAGCAAGATCTATGGGGAATCAATCTCTATCCGGGCGAGAGCGGGTCCGACTGGATCGAGTTCGATTCGATGATCAACGTGCGCCCCGGGCAGGGAAACCGGTCACGCGGCGTCGACGACGAACGGACCCGGACTCGCATCCGTGAGGTCGTCGGATCCCTGTTGCCGCCGGAATGACTTGGCCGTGACTCGAGTCATTCACAAGAACGCGGCGGGCGGGGGCTGGGCGCGGCTCGAGCTGGTCGAGCAACTCGGAAACGTCGGCAGCGAGGTGGACCGCGCGATCCGGGCGTACGACGCCGGGCGGACGGACCGGTTCGATAGCGCTTTCGAGAGGGCCCTGGAGCTGTTCGACATGACCACCGCCGATCCCCGCTGGCTGGGCCACCGGTGTCAGGAGGTCCTGCGCGCGCGGGAAGAGTTTTGCCGTCTGTTCTTCGACGCCGACGCGCCGCCGGATTCGGCCGCCGGCCTCAGGCGTTACTTCTTGGGCTTCGCGTGGTGCGCCCGAAAGCTCCATGATCGCCGGCGCTCCGGGGGATGATTTGGGCAGTCATATTTGATTCGGGCAGTCATATTCGGACTTGATTCGCGCGGTCGTAGACCGCGCCTACAAGGGGAGTGTGTAGGAGCGGTCTACGACCGCTCGAATCAAGCGACCGCTCGAATCAAGAATCTTCGAATCGTCCGGTCGTAGACCGGACCTACATGTGCACTCGCGACGAGAATCAACTTCGTGCGAATCTTCGAATCGTCCGAATCCGTCGTTTTCCATGCGTAACTCGTTGTCTTCTCAGATCATTGGGCGCAAACCATGTCCTGTTTCGGACAGCTGCGGTCTATGACCGCACGATCTTGATTTGGCCGGGTCCCCACACGACATACACACCAGCGCGGGTAAATTCCTCCCGGTGGCGAACCTCGGCAAAGAGCGAACGGGGAAAACAATACCCTGTCCAGTCCAGTTTGATTTCTCGATTACGCGTGGCCCTTCCGGGTCGCCACTGGGAACGAATATTTTCACAGAGAATCCCAATGGCTCACTCATTGGCGCCCTCCACGCCGGCCGCATTCGCCGTGTTTCCATCCATACTGCATCAATGGTATGATTTTTTCATACGCTCATTGGAGGCCAAAATGGGGACTACCCGCAAGACCATCACCGTGACTGAACAACAAGACGAATGGATCAAGGCACAGATCGATGGCGGTGACTTCACCAATGACAGCGAATATATCCGCGATTTGATCCGCCGTGACCAAGCCCGCCAGTTCGAGGTTCATGCGATCCGGGGGGGGTTGATCAAGGGCGAAGAAAGCGGGCAACCACAGGCGTTCGACGGCGACCTCTTCAAAGAACAAATGGCCGCCAAACATGCCAAAAAAGTCCGCTGAATATCGATTAACGCCCGAAGCCAGACGTGACCTTGAAGCCATCTGGCTCTATACGCTCGAAGAGTGGGGGTTGGAACAAGCCAATCGCTACACGGATGAATTGGCGGATGGTTTTGCTCAACTCGCTGTTGGTCCGCAACCAGGAACAGCTTGCGATCACATCCGCACAGGCTACCGCCGCAGCAGGGTAGGGCGCCACGTGGTCTATTACCGCACAACCGATTTCGGAATCGCTGTGGTTCGCATATTGCATGATCGGATGTTACCCACACGGCACTTGTAGGTGCGCGCGTCTATCAATCGAAATACCAGAATCTCTTGAAGTGGAGGCGTCTGCCATGACGTACTACCTACACAGAATCTCGCATCACGCCGAGTTGGCGCATCCGCTTCTGGAGCGTGGCATCCTCTCGGGTGGTCTGCTCTCGCGACGCGTGAATTCATCAGCAGCCACCGGGCGAAGCGATGGGAGGACGTCCCGAGGGCCATCGAACAGCAGTCGGGGAAGATGCGGTCTTGTCGCGTCCCACCAGATTCGGAACAGTCGATAAGTAAGAGATGTTCAGGGCACTTGTTTTGGACAGGGATGGTCATAGACCGCACAGGGGGAGCGGGAGCGGGGCGCCCAAATCCCTCAATATTGAGAATGTAGGGGCAGTCTATGACTGCCCAAATCAAGTCCGATGGGAGTGAGCGGGGCGCCCAAATCAAGATCGTCCGGTCGTAGACCGCATCTACATATCCATGATCGCTTCCACATCCGGATGGATGGGCGGAGGATTCCTGGCCAGTGAGATGCCGACAAAGAGAACCAGGGAGACGATCATCGACAGGGCGCCCACGTCGATTCCAAGGGGCGGCGAAATGCCGGTGACCTGACTGCCGATATTGATGATCAGGCTGACGATGACGGCCACGTTCGCCGCAAGTGCGGAGGCCCGCTTCCAGTTCAGACCGATCGCCACGACCGGGACAAGCGCCGCGGCAAAGGTGCCCCACCCAAACGCGCCGAGGATGGCAACCAGATCGCCTGTATAAAGCGCGACCGTTGCCGCGACGACCGCAATCAACACCGTGGTGATGCGGGCCCACAGCAATCGGCTACGCACGGGTTTTCCACGAATCGCGGTGGGAATATCGTGCACGATCGCGGCGGTGCCGATGTTCAGGAATCCGTCCGCGGTCGACATGATCGCGGCCAGCAGTCCGGCGAACACGATGCCCGCCAGCAGCGGATGGGTGTAGTTCTGCAGGAACTGCGGCGCCGCGGCGTCGGGGTTGGCCAGCGCGGGATGAGCCCCGCTCACCACCAGGGCACGCATCGCCAGGCCGATCCCGAGCCAAAGCAGCGCAGCCACCGCATAGGCGATGAAATTCAACGGAATGATGTACTTGATGTCTCGAATCCGGCGAACCATCATCGACTTCGTAATCACGTGGGGCTGGCCGGCGGCGCCCATGGCGAACATGAAAAACCAGGACAAGCATCCCATGATTCCGAGAGTGCCCCACGGGCCCATCGCTTCGCGGTCGTCGGCCATCACGATCTGGCTGATTTCGGAGAGACCGCCATCGAAGGTCGTCAGCACGGTAACGAAAATCAGCAGCGAAGCCACGACCATCACGGCGCCCTGAACCAGATCGGTGTAGACCGATGCCAGGATGCCTCCCGTCACGGTGTAGAAGACCAGGACGGAGCATGAGATGAACACGCACATCCCCAGACCGATGCCTTCGAACACACCCGCGCCAATCAGGATGTCCTGCAGAACGATCGCCATCGCAAGAATCTGAGTCGCGAGATAACCGATCACCCCCAGAAGAATGACGACGGCAACCGAAGCCCGTACCGTGTCGCTCTGATACCGGGTCGCAACGACGTCGGGCAACGAAATGCAGTTTCGCAATTCGGCAAACAATCGAATTCGTTTCGCGATCAGCGCGAACATGACGACACCGCCAAGGCTGACACCCATCGCAATCCAGATCGAGCTCATGCCCATCAGGTAAACCAGTCCCGGCCCCCCGACGAATCCGAAGCCGCTGAGCGTACTCGAAAAAATCGCGAAAGCCGTAATGACGATGCCCAGGTTGCGGCCGGCCATGAAGAAGTCATCGGTCGACTTCGTTCGCCCGAACGCCCACAGCCCCATGGCCACGCAAACAGCCATATAGATTCCGACGGTCGTCAAAATGATGAGGGAACGTGACTCTTCCATCAGTCGACGCCCTCTTTTTCAGACCGTTTTTTGCGAATCAGTGCTTCGAAGGCGCGTTCGTCGTCCTTCGAAAAATACCTGTCGAAGTGGAACATGCAGACCAGAATGATCAGTAACGGAAAGAGCCACACGCCGTAGAGCATCCACGCCGTGGGCGGCGGCAATCCAAGGAACAGGCGGGTCTCGACGCCTCCGGCATAGCGGGCGTAGCTCGATACCAGCACCGTGAAGAGGAGACCGAGACCGAGAAATCCCGCCACCAGCCATGCACCGAGGGGGCCCATCCGGCCACCTCGCCGCACGCCGATCACGGTCGAGACGGCAAGCGTTGCAAGAAGCGCGAGAGCCATCGCATATCCCCACCACAGGGTTGCCTGCGAGCCGACGGCGGTTTGGTCCAACGACACAAAATCCGGATGCGGGCCGGCGGCGGGCCCGAGCGATGGAGACACGAAGAAGGCGGCAAGGACAATCAGGAGAAGCACTGCCGGGGCTGCAAACAAAAAAATGGACAGGCGCATGGAAGTCCGGTTTGAAGACTGTCAGTTCCCTGCCGTTTCCAGGATTCGAACGGACCGGAACAACGGGTCGGCCCCCTGAAGAACGATGCGGCGGAGACGAATCGGATAGTCCGGTCCCTGGGCGTCGAGGAACTCTCGAACGATCGCGGCGGCCTCGGCCGTGTTATGACCGCGTAGCAGGGCCCCCACCCAGTTTTGGGGAAAGAAAATGTCTCCCGTGTCCCGAATCTCGCGAAGCATGTCCAACGCCGGCCGGATCTCGTCCCGGGAGTCCACGGCTCTCAACGGGTGATTCAGATACGCCAGGCCATCGAGCACCCAAGGTTCGCGCCCCCTATTGGCCGAATCTCCGATACGCGCAAAAAACCCGGCCCGGTCAACCGGGTCGGAGGACAGCGAATCCATGATGAATTCGAAACGCTGCCGCCGGTCGGCATTCTCGATCCTGTCGAGTTGTTCGTCCAGAATCGCGGAAGCGCGCGGATGCGAACGAAGGGCAAGCTGTTCGGCCATCGCCGTCTCGTCCGATTCGGACAACGTCAGCCCCGCGATCGAGACCTGCCCGCTCCAGACCTGTTCGAGGAATTCAATCCCGGCCTCCGTGGTCACGACGGAATAGAACGTCGAAAAATGGGCCGACTTCAGGCTCGAAGAGTCGGACCGTTCGATGCCCGCCCGAAGCACGCTTTCCACATCCGGCGCCCGAGCCTCTCGGTCCGAGTTGGACAGGTAACGCCAGAACAGTTGCCCGACACCACCGAGCATCAACTGAACCATTTGCTCGGTGTCCTCGACAGGCAACGCGTCAAGGGCCAGATCCATCAGAGTTCCAGGCGCCACGCGTCCACCGAGCATCTCTTCCCAGAGCGTGATCCATACGGCGCCGCGCACGAGCGGGTCGCCCAGTTCGGTGAAGCGATCGAGCAGGTATCGACGGCTCGCCTCGTCCAGCACGATCTCGCCGTAGGCCAGACCTCCGCCCGCGGCCAGTACGAAGTCCGCACGAATCGACTCGGCGCCGGCGATGGGCGTTCGTTCCCGGTCGAGTTCGACCGGAAGGGTCTGGAACGTGCCTTCGGAACCGACCAGGACTTCGATTTGCTGGGTCCACAGCAGGCCGCGCCCCGCCACCGGGTCCGACTGCACGAGAGTCAGGCTTGAAATGCGTCCCTCATCGTCGGTCGCCAGTTCGGTCTCGATCATGGGACGCCCGGGCTCTTCGACCCACGCCCGGCTCCAGGCCGCCAGGTCGATGGGTGCCCGCGCGTCGAGGCGTTCGATCAAGTCGAGCCAGGTGGCGTTGGCAAACTGAAAATCGCTGAGGTAAGACCGAATACCTTCCCTGAACGTGTCCTCACCCAGAATTCGCTCCAGTTGCCGCATCACGATGGGCGCTTTCTGGTAAATGATCGCCCCATAGAGACTGCCCGCCTCGTTCAGATTGTCCAGTTCCTGCCGGATCGAGTGCGTTCCCCCGGTCCGGTCCACGCCATAGGCCACCGGATAGTTTTGGGTCAGGAACAGCAGGTCGTGATTCACGTCGGGGAACGATGGATTGACGATCTTCCCTGCCATGAAGTTGGCGAACACTTCCTTCATCCACACGTCGTTGAACCACCGCATCGTCACCAGGTCGCCAAACCACATATGGGCGGTTTCGTGCGCAATCAGGCTGGCCCGGCGAAGTAACTGAGCCTGGGTGGCCGACTCGTCGAGCAGGATGCCCGAATCGCGATAGTAGATCGAACCCGGGTGCTCCATGCCCCCGAACTCGAACGCCGGTATCAGGACGAATTCGAACTTGCCGAAGGGATAGGGAATGCCGGTGTAGGCTTCGAGTTGTTCAAGCGCCGTCGCATGAAGATCGAAAACGGCGTCGCGGTTGCGTTCCACTTTCCCGGTATCGGTTTCGCGGTGGAACATTCGGAACGCCCGCCCGCCGCGTTCGGCTTCTTCGGTCTGGAATCGGCCAGCCGCAAAGGCGAAGAGGTAGGTGGGAATCGGCGCGGTCTCGCCATACCGAATCCTGATGCGGTCGCCAACCGGCTCACGCGACGCTTCCGCACCGTTCGAAACGGCAAGCCAGTCGGCTGGAACGGTCAAATCCAGCGTATACCGTGCTTTCAGGTCGGGTTGATCGAAGACGGGAAATACCGTGTGGGCGAGCGCGGGCACGAACAGGGTGTACAGGAACTCGGGGTTGCGGTGAAGCGCCGGCTCTCCGGCTCGAAAGGAAATCTCCACCGTGTTCTCACCGGCATCGAGCGCTTCGGGAGCAATGACAATGTGTCCGTTGACGTGCTGGAAGTCGGCATCGGAGCCCTCCACGGTTACCGATTCCACAAATCCGGGATCTCCCGGCGCTCCGGTATCCGATGGCGGCGCAAAATCGAATATCAGCGGCGCCGACGCGTCCTCGAGAGTGAAACGGGCCGCGATGCGTCCATCGATGGGTTGGTCGATCGGTTCGGGGATGTCGAACGACAGTTCGTAGCGGAGGTTCCGGATTGTTTCCGCGCGGTGGGCCGCAAGCGCGATCGGTATGCCTGGATCGGGCAAGTCTACCTCGGGCACATCGGCCGCGCACGCACCGAGCGCAACAGGGAGGAACGCGAAAAGCAAGGGCGACGATACGCTACGGGTCTTTGGCATCGCGTGATTATTACTGAAAGACCGGCGGGGGTCCATACCGGCAACAGCGATTCGATCGGGATCGGCGTTCGATAATGCGCTCGAAAGGTAATCGCCTCACGGATGCGGCCTGCCGGTCCGTGGCAAAACCTTGCAGGGTTCCGCCTCGGACTGCCAGTTAGCGCACCCGCTTCGAAGGCTCAGTTCACGTCATCGCCGTCATCGCCGTCGTCGTCATCGTCGTCGCCGTTCTCGTCATCGTCGTCGTCAACGTCAACGGGATCGGGGATCGGCGCCGTGCCATCGAGGACAAAGGTCAACAGTTTGGGCGTGGGATTGCCGGGCGCTTCCTCGGCCTCGGGGCCTTCAATGTCGGGACCGGCCTCAGCGTCGCCCCCACCGGCGTCAGCGTCGTCCCCACCTTCGGCCTCAGCATCGCCACCGCCACCGCCGCCGCCACCTCCGCCGCCGGCAGCCGGATTACCCGAGCTGCCCTGTCCGCCCATCAGCGATACGTACTGTTGTCCGTCAACCATGTAGGTGATCGGGGGGCCCATGCCGCCGCGGAGGCCGGTCTGGATTTCCAGCAACTGCTCGCCGGTGTCGGCGCGGTAGGCCATGAGCCGACCGTCGTTGATGACCTGGAACACCAGGTTGCCCGCGGTCGAAACGGTACCGCCGCCAATGCCGCCGCCGCCTTCGGTGCGCCAGCGTTCGGTTTGCGTGATTGGATCCCATGCCACCAGAACGCCGCGGACACCTTCTACAGGCTCCGGGCCGATTGCCGGAGGCACGACGGGTTCGGGCCGGGGTTCCTCATCCGCGGCGGCTTCTTCCGCCGCTCCACCACGGCCGCCCCGTCCACCGCGTCCGCGCCGCAGCAAACCGATGTTGGTTCGTCCGGGCTGATACTCGAAATCCGGGTCCACTTCGAGCGTGATGCTGCTGCGGGTCGTGGTAGGAACGTAAACCAGGCCGGTATTGGGGTTGTACGACATCGGCGACCAGTTGTGGGCACCTCCCGGGCCGGGGGAAACCTCTACGGGCTGGCCCGTTCTGTCGTAATGGGATTCGGGGTTGATGATCGGCCGGCCCGTTTCCTGATCGATCCCGCTGGCCCACGTCACGTATGAAAACGGTTCGGCCGAAATGAAGGCGCCGGTCAGGCGGTCGATCAGGTAATAAAAACCGTCCTTGTTGGCCTGCATGAGCACTTGGCGGTCGCGCCCATCGATGACCATGTCGACCAGCATCAGATGCTGGACGCTGTCGTAGTCCCACGAATCGCCGGGAACGGGCTGGTAGTACCAGGCCAGTTCGCCGGTATCGCCGTGGACCGCAACAATCGAGGCAACGAACAGGTTGTCGAGCCCCACCGACTGGCGGAGCGATTCGGGCCACGGACCGCCGTTACCGGTTCCGACGTAGATCAGGTCGGCTTCAGGGTCGTACGAGATGGCATCCCACACGGTGCCGCCGCCGCCCAACCTCCACCATTCCCCCGACCAAGTTTCGGCCGCGAGTTCCATCGCGGCGTTCTCGAACCCCAGCGACGGATCGCCCGGAACCGTGTAGAAGCGCCAGACTTCATCCCCGTTCGTGGCATCGAACGCCGAAAAATAACCACGCACCGGGTATTCGCCGCCGGCGACTCCAACGATGACCTTGCCGTTGGCGATACGGGGCGCCATCGTGACGGTGTAGTAGTCTTGGGGATAACCGACACGTGTTTCCCAAACCGGCTTTCCTGTCTCGGCGTTGAGACCAAACAGGCGGCCGTCGATGGCGGGCGCGATGATCATGTCGCCGTAGATCGCCAGGCCGCGGTTCACAACGCCGCAACAAATTACCGGACGCGTTGCGGTTTGATTGACTTGCGGATCCCAGCGCCAGAGTTCTTCACCCGTACGGGCATCGATGGCAAAGACAACGCTCCAGTTCGTGATTCCGTAAAGAGTATTGTTCCACTCCAGAAGCGTCGCTTCCTGGTTGCCTCCGCCTGGGCCCACGACCACCGACCAGGCCAGTCCCAGACGGCCAACGTTGTCTTCATCGATAAGATCGAGGGGGCTGTAGCGGGTTTCTTCCGGATCCAGTCCGTAGCTCAACCAATCCTCTCCGGTCTGGCCGATATTTCTCAGTGTCGCGTCGTCAACGGTCTGGCCGGTTGCAACAAGACCGATCGACAGCAATCCGGCGATGGACAGGAGCATTGTTCTTCGAGCGTACATGCGATTACCTCGTATTTTTTATTTCAAGGAGCTCATCTTACCGAGCAAGGCGTGGGGGTCCACCCGTCGTCGCCAGGCAGTTTCTTGAAGTCCGTGGTCGTTATGGATGGACGGCTGAAATACACCGGGTCGACAACGTGTGTGGTGACGTTGAGCCACGTATCGCCGTTGGGAATCGAATGGAGATCGTAGTACTCGGTCACTACGGTCTGGTCGCTATAGGGAGCGCCGTTCTTGCGGATATAGCCCTCCATCAGATTGTCGGTCACGGCCTTGAGGCCCCCGCCGCCACCGGGCGCACCCTGCCACTCGGCAACGGAGTGCCCCTGCCGGGACGGTTCGCCGCGGGTGGACGCGCCGAAGTGAAAGAGGCGCGTCTGGGTGCCGTAATCGGTGTCGATGCGGAGCGTTTCGTCGTCCTCCCAGGTGATATGAAAACGCCCGGGAAGCCTCATTATCGCGGGGGCGCCATAGCCCAGGCACTCCAGCCCGGCAGCTTCGTCAGCGGCCGGATCCCAGGAGTTGCCCACGTTCCGGCCTTCGGCATTCAGCGTCAACCCGTCGAAGATTCCCGGGTTTGGAACGACCATCCGCAACTTCCAGTCCTCGGTAACGACAGAGACCCAATAGCCGGTCATGTCGATGGGCGCCGATGCCTGTGCCGTCGGGGGAGGGCCGCCTTGTCCACCCCGGCCGCCGCGTTGAGCGTTGGCAGGCGCCGCCGCAACAAGCAGGAGCCCCACTACGGCAAGAAACATGGAAACGTCTGAAACCTTTATTCGCATCTTGTTAGTCCACAACTCGTCTTGTTGTCGCAATCCATCTTGTTGTCGCAATCCATCTTGTTGTCGCAATCCATCTTGTTGTCGCAATCCATCTTGTTGTCGCAACCCATCGCGTTAGTCGACAACCCATCGCGTTAGTCGACAACCCATCGCGTTAGTCGACAACCTCATCGGGGTTGGTTCCCCACGACAGTCCATCCGCGGGGCGTTCGAGCGTGAGCATCAGCGCCCGAAACTCGCCCGTTACGCGGGACGGATTCACGGTGAGAATGATCTCATCGCCGCTCCGGAGCGTGTCGCGCGAAACACCCTGCCGGTTCAGTGAGCCGGGAGCACTCCATTCCACCGCCCATCGCTCGATGCCCCCGGTCGCATCGGGAGTCTGGAGATGCACGTAGGAATGGGGACTGCGAAGCTCGAAGCGCACCAGCCGGCCTTCGAGCCGAACCTTTTCCTCGACGTTGTATGTCGCGGCGTAAGAATGATGCGCATACGCTGCCGTGCCGGTCAGCAATGTCACAACCACAATCGCCAGAAATATTCGGTATTTCATTCGTCTACTCTCCTTGAATGTCCGCCAATGTGCGCCAATGTACGCGCCGGCATGGAGGCTCTTCATGCCGGACAGCGGGACATGCCGAAAATACATCGGTCGCCGTCTTCGGGCGGCGGCCTGCCCCTCCAACCTGTTAATTGGTCAAACTCCGATAGACGGCCTCAACAAACATACCGGTCGTCCAGTCGCCCGTGTCGGATCCGAACCGCGGATCGAAATCCATCGTCGGACGAGCCGCCTGGATTTCGTCCAGCGACATGCCTCGATCGATCAGGGCCTGAATACGATCGGTAACGATCTGAACCATGTTTCGATAGGACGCGACATCCGCCGTGTCGGACAGCCGCCCCCGCCCGGGAATAATCCACGTTCCAGCCTGGGAGCGGTATTCGGCGACGGCCATATCCAGTATGTGATTCAACCCGGCGATCACGCCCTGAACGCTGCCTCCCCGATCGAGATCAATCCGTGGGTAGCTCACCGTCGAAAAGATATCGCCGGCGCTGATCACCTCGGAATGCCTGAAAAACACGATGCTGTCGCCGTCGGTATTGGCCGCGGGTTCGTGATAGACAATGACGGCCTCTCCGTTGAAGTAGGCAGTCATCTTGTAAATGTCGCTGTAAAAGGACTCGGTCGGCCATGCCTCCCTGTCCATAGCCCAGGGTTCGCCTTCGCCAGACGACATCGCGATCAATACGTTTTCGTGGGCGATGATCGCGGCGCGTCCGCCCCGTCCGATGCCTGTGGCAGCCAGGGCAGCATTGCCGCCGACATTATGCGGGGCCGCACTCGTGTTGAGGATGTACCGCAACGGCCGCGGCGGCGCCGGAGAACTGATGATCGCATTCGTGTAAGGGCTTGTCCACCCGGTCGGCGTGCCCGGACAGTTCATCCCGAAACAATCGAGCGTGGACGGCCGCGAAAGACCATTGACCAACTCGGCGATGGTTTCCTGAATCCGGTCCGTCATGTCCGCCGGGCCGGTGTTCACAAGCATGACGCCGTCCCCACCCACCGAAACAGTGAAGTTTCGCCCGTTGGCCATCACCATATAGATGTTGCCCTGAACGGGCAGCACGTGAATCTCGCCGTCCTCCGGGCTCTGGGCCGCAACGCGAACATCGGCGGGCAAAACGGTCGGCGACGAGGGAACGGAGAGGCTCGCCACGTCTACCGAGCCGTCCACTACGGCTCGATACTCGGGATAGATCGTCTTGACGCCGCCGCGGATGGCATCGAACGGAATCCAGTCTTCCGAAGGAAGCCACTCCGAAATGAACGGTTCACGTCCGGGCAGGTGGTGCGGAACAAAATGGGGATTGACACCGCCCGACTCGGCAAACGTTCCGGCGTTGCAGCTTTCGGCGTTCACCCGCGTCGTCGGGTCATACAGGTAGGTCGTCGATTGAACGAAAGGCTCGTCCATGTAGAGTGGATCGTCGGTCACCTGCACGATCGTGAGCATGTCGTCATGCCGGGTGAAGAATTCGGTCATCGTCAGCATGTCGCTGGTTTGCGGGCCGCCTCGTCTCAGGAATCCGTCCTTGAGATGAGTCGTCTGAACGACCAGCGTGTTCCCCACCCACTCGCCCGTGGAAAACCCGGACCAACTGTGCGGCGCCCAGGCGGGCGGATGCGGGCGGCCGTCCATGTAGATCGGCCGGTCGAGCGACCGCCAGAACTGAATGTGATAGGCCCTGACGTTTCGGCCCAGCGGATCGAGTTCACTCAGGATGCGCGCACCGCCCAGGCCGCGCCACTGATGGGGCGCCGAGTGCGGGCGGCATTGGAATTGCGCCATTCCCCAGAGCGATTCCGCCGTCGTGTCCGAGCGTTGGCGCCCGGCGTCGTTGAACGGGATGCCCAGGTAATCGTCCGGCGACGGCTGCACACTGCCCACGGCGCCTCGATCCTCGTTCCCTTCCAGCACCCATTCACCGGCGATATCCGGAGGCGATGCGGACCGCCCCGTCGGCACCTGTGCCGAAACCCCGGCACCAGCCAGCGCAACGACAACCAATAGAAGCGGAAGGTATCGAATGCCGTGCCGGCAAGCCTCGATCATTTATCCCCCTGACAAGTATCCCTCTGACCTGACAAGCCACAGTCCGGGATCGTTCGATTCCGAGTACCATAAGTTACACCGGCAGGTGCCGAAGTGGAAGCATTGAAACAGATCCGGAGGAGTCGCATGCCCACCGTCGAATCGATCATGATCCAGCTCGAATCCATGGGACGCGAACAGACGCGCAAGATTTATGCGCGGCACGGCATGGCCGCCGATCGCAGCTTCGGCGTGAGCGTGGCCGATCTCAAGAAAGTCGCAAAAACCATCAAGGGCGAACACGATCTCGCGTGCGCGATTTACGATACCGGGAATCTGGACGCGATGTATCTGGCCGGCATGGTGGCGGACGGTTCAAGGATGACCCGGAAGCAACTCGATGGATGGGCGAAGAGGGCCGCCGGCATGTCCATGGTAGCGGAGAACACCGTGGCCTGGGTGGCGGTTGAAAACCCGCGTGCGCGCGAAATCGCGTTGAAGTGGATCGAGTCCGAACGGGAACACATCGCATCCGCGGGTTGGTGCACCTACTCCGGTATCGTCGCGACGGTGCCGGACCCGGATCTGGACCTGAAAGAGATCGAGGATCTACTTGGGAAGGTTGTGGAGGGCATCGACCGGGCGCCGAATCGGGTTCGTTACACGATGAACGGATTCGTGATCTCGGTCGGGGCTTATGTCGAACCCCTGACGAAGCGGGCGCGGTCGGTGGCCGCCAGGATCGGCGTCGTATCGGTGAACATGGGCGACACGGCATGCAAGGTTCCGCTGGCCACCGCCTATATCGAAAAGATCGACGGGATGGGAAGAGTGGGCCGGAAACGGAAGACGATCCGGTGCTGAGGGCCGCCGGACGCAATGTTAGTTGACGTTTAGCGTCGACGTTTAGCGTCGACGTTTATCGGAAAGCGATCCCGTCGGGCCCGCCACCCACGGCCACTCTGGCGGTTACCGTCCAGTTGCCGGTATCGATGACGTAGACCTCATCGGCAGAGCCAACGGCGACGAAGACGCGGCCCCCGTCGGGAGAGGGGACGAGGCCCCCCGCGGACGATCCAAGCTGGATCGACCGAACGATCTCGCGGCTTGCCACATCGAACACGCTCATTTCGCCCGATCCCATCGGAATCAGGACGTGGCGGCCGTCCGGGGTGAACGTGACGCGATTAGGCCGCTCGCCGACCGGGATCGTCGCGACGACCTGCCGTTGGGCGACATCGACGACGCTGACCGTAGCGGCGTTCCGATTTGAAACCCAGATCTCGCTTTCATCCGGCGAAAGAGCAAAACCTTCAGCCCCCGGGCCTACCGCCACGTTGGCGACAATCCGGAAGTTCTCGATATCCATGAACGAAACCGTATTGGATTCGCGGTTTGTGAAATAGGCCCACTCCCCCGCCCGATCGATTGCCGCCATGTGGGTTCCACCCTGATCTGTATCGATCGACCGGATCGCTTCATCGGCCGCAACGTCGATGACAACGATCTTTTGGGCCCGTTCGCTGGTGACCAGGGCGTAACGGGAATCCGGCGTAAAGACGATTCCATGCGGAAACGACAAATCCGGGGACGCGATTTTCTTTGTCTCGGTGTACGTTTCCAGATCCACGACCGATATCGAGTTGCCGCCGGCGTTTGCGACGTAGGCTTTGGATCCGTCCGGGGCGATGGCCAATTCGTGCGGGTTGCCGCCGACCGCGACCGTATGTCCGACCTCAAGCGTTGCCGCGTTCAGGATCGAAATGGAATCCGCCGACTTGTTGACCACGTACACATGATGGTTCGACTGGCCGAACGCGCTTGCGGTCATCAACAACAGCGTGAGAAGCAATCTCATAAACCCTCCAACTGGGGACTTGGTTTGGGCGGTCGGACTTGATTCGGGCGGACGGACTTGATTCGGGCGGTCATAGACCGCCCCTACATGCTCAATATTCAAGAATTTGGGCTCCCCGCTCCCACTCCGACTCCCAATGTAGGTGCGATCTATGATCGCACGGACCGCACGATCCGCACGATCCTTTCGGACTTGAAAATGTAGGTGCAGTCTATGACTGCACGATTCGCACGATCCGCACGATCCTTTCAGACTTGAAATTGTAGGTGCAGTCTATGACTGCACGATCTCGAATTGGGCGGTCACAGACCGCCCGTACAATAGACTGCCCGTACATGCTCAATATTCAGGGATTTGGGCTCCCCGCTCCCACTCCGACTCCCAATGTAGGTGCAGTCTATGACTGCACGATCTCGAATTGGGCGGTCACAGACCGCCCGTACAACAGACCGCCCGTACAATAGACCGCCCCTACATTGTGTTACTCTCAAGCCGTTACCGATGGCCTTTCAATTGAAGGCCCACGAGGGAATCCGGTGCGAATCCGGAACTGTCCCGCAGCGGTAAGCAGGAACGAACGCCGCATCAGTGCACTGGCCCAATGGCTGGGAAGCCGCGGTTAGTAGGATCGAGTTTGGTCGCCTGCAAGTCCGAAGACCTGTCGGTAGCCGGCATCTCCTGGATGCCGAATCTCATTCAAGCCTTCGAAGGAGGGGCTGTATGGACACCCGATTTTTCGGACACCCACCACAAAAAGTTTCAAAAACTCTTCTTGAGCGCGTTCGTTCTTCCACCATTGAAATCGAATCGAACCAGGGACAACCGTTTGCCGCGAGGCTTGTGAAAGCCGTGGGTTCGATGGCGGTGATTGCCTTCGCGGTCGCAGCCGTGCCGCTAATGGCCCTGGCGTTTCAGGCGGGATCGATCGGCGGGACCGTTGTCGACCCACTGGGCGCGAGCGTGGCCGGTACGATCGTCCTGTACCGGGATGGCGCGGAGGTCGCGCAGACGACGAGTGGAACCGACGGCGCGTACACGTTCGCCGGGCTGCCAGCCGGACGGTACCGATTGGAGGCTTCCGCGGCCGGTTTTGAGGCGACGATGTCCGAAGCCGTGTTCGTGGGGTCGACGGGCAACATGGCCGTCGATGTTTCAGTCCAGATCGGTCCTCTGGAACAACAGATCAGCGTCACGGCCGCCTCCGCTGAATTGCCTGTGGCACAGATTGGCGCACCGGTCTCGATCATCGGCCAGGACCTCATCGAACGATTGGGCAAACCCGATGTCCTCGAAGCACTGAGGACCGTTCCCGGACTTTCGGTCGTTCAGACCGGAGCCCGGGGCGGCGCGACTTCGGTGTTCACTCGCGGAGGTGAAGCGGACTTCACCAAGGTCCTCATCGATGGCGCACCGGCGAACGACATCGGGGGGGCGTTTTCGTTCGATGCTCTGTCAACGACCGCCATCGAGAGTGTGGAAGTTCTTCGGACGGCGAACAGCGTTCTCCATGGTGCCGATGCGATGAGCGGCGTTGTCAGCATCGAGACACGCCGAGGGAGAACACGGCTTCCGGAACTGACGTACGCGGTTGACGGGGGGAACCTGCATACATCGAGAAACGAACTGGCCTTGGGTCAGGCCGTGGGCAGATTCGACTATTTCGTCGATGCTTCGCGTTACGACACCGACAATGACGTCCCGAACAACGAATACCGCAACGACACGCTGGTCAGCCGCGTCGGATTCTTCCTTGGGAGCACGACGAACATCGGCGCGACATTGCGGCGAGTCGAAACCGGCTTCGGTTCTCCGAACGGCATTCACTTCTACGGTATTCCGGACGACTCCAACTCGAGGGGCCGATTCACCTATTCGACCGTTCGGTCAGTATCGGACATCGACAGGGTTCGCACGACGTTCCAGTACTCCTACACGGAGCAGGACGCCTTGTACACGAACCCCACGCCTACCGGCGAAGAGTTCGACCCCTTCGGTTTCGGCGCCAACTATCTGGGTGACCCGGTCACCATCACGGGCCAGAACGGATACAGCGTCACCGGGCGGGCAATTCTGGATTACGGAGGAGTGTATCCGTCAATCTTCTCTACCAACTCCAGGCGGCACCTGTTTACCGGAAAGGCCGACCTGGAGCTGCTCGACGGCCTCGACCTGTCGTTTGGTGGACGGATCGAAGACGAAGCAGGATTCACGACGTTTGCGTCTCTGGCCGGCCGGCGAAACCACGGCTGGTTCATCGAAGGCCGCGGCAACATCCATCAGCGCTTCTTCGTGACGGGCGGCGTCGGTTTCGAAAACAACGCGGTTTTCGGACACGAGACGGTTCCGCGTTTGTCGCTGGCATTTTACGCCCGTCAACCCTCTTCGATCGGCGCGTTCGGCGAAACCAAACTGATGTTCAACGTCGGAGAGGGAATCAAGGCGCCGACGGTGTCCGATGACCGCTCGTCGCTGTTTGCCGTGTTGAGCGGGCTTGACAATGGCCCGGACCTGATCGATCGGTTCGGCGTCGGCCCGATTGGTCCGGAACGCGTTCGCACATTGGACGCCGGACTCGAACAGAGGTTCTGGGAAGGCCGGGTTCGCGCTGGTGTTTCGTACTTCAACAACAGCAACAAGGATCTGATCGAGTTTGTGAATGGCCAGATACTACCGCAATTGGGAGTGCCGGCCGATGTGGCCAATTCGGTCGGCTTTGGCGCGACGATCAACTCCGCTTCATTCGATGCGCAGGGACTGGAGCTTTCCACAGACGTGGCGCTGGCGAATCAGTTCCTGTTTTCGGGCTGGTACACATTCCTCGACGCGGAGGTGACCGAATCGTTTTCGGGCGGAGCCCTGACACCCACCGTCAACCCCGCCTTTCCGAACATTGAGATCGGTCAATACGCTCCGCTGGTGGGTGCGCGACCGTTCGCCCGTCCGACCCACTCGGGCGGTTTGACCTTCAGTTGGGCCCGCGGGCCGGGACAGATTTCACTCACCGGCAGCTTCGTGGGGAAACAGGACGGGAGCACGTTTCTGTCTGACGGCTTTTTCGGAAGCTCCATGCTTCTGCCCAACAAGGATTTGTCGGGAAACTACGAGAAGCTCGATCTGAGCGGATCGTATCGATTGCGCCCGGGCGTCAAATGGTATGCGTCGATCGAAAACCTCTTGAATCGGAACTACAGCCAGACACTCGGATTCCCGGGCTTGCCGTTCACGATTCGCAGCGGCGTCTCGTTTACATTCGGTGGCGAAGGCTAGTCCAGGGAGAAAGGCACCGAAATGGTCGTTATGACTTCGACCGGCTCGCCGTTAATCATGGTGGGCCGGTATTTCCACTGCCCTACTGCCTCCAGGGCCGCTGGCGCCAACAGCGGATGCCCGACTATGACGCACAAGTGCTGAATTGTTCCGTCGGGTCCGATTATCGCCTCCAGTAGTACGATGCCCGAGATACGCGCCGTCCGTGCCAGTGCGGGATAGGGAACCTCCACCCGAGTAATGAGGTTCGCGGCTGTAACGCCCGAACTGACGCGAATACGCTCCGCTGGAGGAGGCGGGCCCTGTGGGCGCAGGCATGGCGGGGGCGGTGGAGGCGGGGGCGGTGGCGGTGGGGGCGGTGGCGGTGGGGGCGGGAACCCCGGCAAGGGATACTGCCCCGGAAGTTCGGGCACCACACCACGCGGGCGGCTCGACGTCTGGCCAACGATCTGGCGGACCTGCTGTCGCGGCGATTCATTAACGACTTGGGCCCCTTCGTCAGGAATCTGCGGTGGCGCGATCATCCCGGTGCGGTCGAGCTCGATGATCTCCCGAACCGCAATCTCAGGCTGAGGCGCCACTTCAACCTGCGGGGACGGGGGCGGCGGCGGGGGCGTCACCAGAATCACTCTCAACTGCTCGGCAGACAATGCTTCGGTGTAGATCACGGGGATGAGAATCAAGACGGCGAATAACCCAACGCTCACCACCAGCGAGACCCGGAGGGTTCGACCTTTCTTCTTGCCATCGTCAAAATTTGAGTCTTCAAACATAGCGGCTTCTGCCTCCCAATGTTTCAGACACCGCATCATGTCGGGATGTTCCACTCCAATCCCGCCGAGATTGTGCGGTCGAGATTGTGCGGTCGAGATTGTGCGGTCGAGATTGTGCGGTCGAGATTGTGCGGTCATAGACCGCACCTACATGGGGAGTCGAAATCGGAGTGGGGAGTCGGAATGGGAGGGGGAGCACGAATCAAGTCCGAACTCTTCATGTAGGGGCTGTCTATGACTGCCCGAATCAAGTCCGAAACCCGCGCCTTTATCATTCCGACAACTTATGAGAACAGCCCTCCGAATGTTGGGGCGGCCGAGATCGTGCGGTCGAGTTTGTGCCGTCGTAGACGGCACCTACAGGGGGAGTCGGAGTCGGGGTCAGGAGTCGGAGTCGGAGTGGACATGGGAGGGGGAGCACGAATCAAGTCCGAACTCTTCATGTAGGGGCTGTCTATGACTGCCCGAATCAAATCCGAAACCCGCACCTTTATCATTCCGACAACTTATGAGAACAGCCCTCCGAATGTTGGGGCGGACTATGACCGCCCAAATCGAGATCATTCGGAGATCGTGCGGTCGAGATGGTGCCGTCGTAGACGGCACCTACAGGGGGAGTCGGAATCGGAGTCGGAGTGGGGAGTCGGAGTCGGAATGGGAATCGGGAGGGGAATCCGGGACCTTTAATCGCGAATATGTACGGGCGGTTTAAATCGAGGATGTGCGGTCATAGACCGCACCTACAGTGGGAGTGGGAAGAGGGATTTGCCGCACGTCGTTCTCATTGACACCACCGGTGCACTCTAGGCCCTGAATAAGCGCGATTGAGGAAGTATCGATGGTGAAAAAGTAGCGGAAGTACCCGAAATGTCCCCGTCCCGTGCGAAAAGGAATTTGCGAAATCCTGACGGAAAAGGAGGCATTTCGGACGAACGATTATACGCGCAAGAACATGAGGAATCGCAAGCGGCGAATCGAGCGTCGGCTTGGAGAGCGGCATTGGAGGGAACAGTCGGCGCCGATGTTGTCGGCGAGTAACATGCACTATGAGATGGGCAAGCGGACGCGGGGGACGGCGGTGGGCGGCATCGGGGCGATGCATCGGGTGGCGCGGCGGACGGGTCTGATCGAGGCCATCGACGCGCGGGTGGATGTGCTGAAGCGGCATCTGCCGTATCACGAGTCGGATCACGTGTTGAACATCGCCTACAACGCGTTGACGGGAGGGACGTGTCTGGAAGACATCGAGTTGCGGCGCAACGACGAAGCATACCTGGATGCGCTGGGGGCGCAGCGGATACCGGACCCGACGACGGCGGGCGACTTTTGCCGGAGATTCGAGCCCGGCGACGTGGAGAACCTGATGGAGGCGGCGAATGAAGTGCGGCTGAATGTGTGGCGGCAGCAACCGGCCGGTTTTTTCGGCGAGGCGGTGTTGGACGCGGATGGGACCCTGGCGCCGACCAGCGGGGAATGCAAGGAAGGGATGGATATCGCCTACGACGGGACATGGGGCTATCACCCGTTGTTGATTTCACTGGCGAACACCGCCGAGCCGTTATACCTGGTGAACCGGAGCGGCAACCGGCCCTCGCATGAAGGCGCGGCCCCGCGGTTCGATCAGGCGATCGGGTTGTGCCAGCGCGCCGGGTTCCATCGGATCCTGCTGCGCGGGGACACCGACTTCAGCCAGACCCGGCATCTGGATGGATGGGACGGCCAGGGCGTGGACTTCATCTTCGGTATCGACGCGAGGGCGAACCTGGTGGCGCGGGCCGATGCGCTGGAGCCGGACTGCTGGGCAGCTCTGGAGCGTGAGGCCCGATACGAGGTGGCCACCCAGCCCCGCCAGCGTCCCGACAAGGTCAAGGAACGGATCGTTCGGGAACGCGGTTTCAAGAACATTCGGTTGCGGGGCGAAGACGTGGCCGAGTTCACCTACCGGCCCGGCGCCTGTAAGCGGGACTACCGCGTCGTGGTGGTGCGGAAGAATCTGTCGGAGGCCAAAGGGGAGTGGGTGTTGTTCGACAAGATCCGGTACTTCTTCTACATCACGAACCGTGCCGGTCCCGCCGACCGGATCGTGAAGCGCGCGAATCAACGGTGCAATCAGGAGAATCTCATCGAACAACTCAAGAACGGCGTCCGGGCCTTGAAAATGCCGGTGGGCGACCGGACCGGCAACTGGGCCACCATGGTGATGGCGTCGCTGGCCTGGACCCTGAAGGCGTGGTTTGCGCTGCTGCTTCCCGAAACCGGACGCTGGGCCCCGAAGTATCGGGCCGAGAAGCAGACCGTTCTACGCTGGGAGTTCAAAACGTTCCTGAACGCCTTCATCCTCCTGCCGTGCCAACTCGTGCGTACCGGCCGGCGCATCGTCTTCCGGCTCATGGCCTGGAGCCCGTGGTTGTCCGTCTTGTTCCGTGCCGTGGATGTGTTGCGTCGTCCCCTGCGATGCTGACCCGATCATGAATCTGAGCCCGGGCGGTCGAGGTCCCGGTTGCTGTCAACCCTTCAAACAGACACGGCGAGGCCCCCACTGAAACAGACGCAACACGAACCGGAGGCCGGGACAAAACGATCCCGGAACGGAAGGTTATGCCTCCAACTTTATGGCTGGGAACCGGCCGTTCGCCATCTGGTTATGCGCTTGTTTTGGGTCTAGTAACTAATACTGACTAGGGAGACCACACCATGGACCGTTTATCGTTTACTTCCGTGGCGCTCGTTGCAGCGCTTTCGTTCGCGATTCCTACCCTCGGCCAGACTCCGGCGTCGACGACCGTCCTGGGCGGCCGGACCTACGAAACGCCCCGGACTCCGTGGGGCGATCCCGACCTTCAAGGGACCTATACCAGCGACGACTCGTTGCGTATACCCACGAATCGGCCCGAAGAGTTTGGCGACAGGCTGTTTCTTAACGAAGAGGAATACAACGAGCGGGTCACGCAGATCAACGAGCGGGCGGCGACGTTTGAGATCGAGTTCGAATCCGAAGATGCCAACATCGGAACGGGCCCACCGTCGCATTGGAGCGAGTTTGCGGAGGAAGCCTCACGCCAGGCATCGCTGGTGATCGATCCGCCCAATGGGCGGGTTCCACCGATGACGCCGTACGGAGAGTCCAGGCCGCGGATGGGCGAATTCGAACCTGAATCTCCCGGATCGCATCTGGCCTTCACGCTCTACATCCGCTGCATCACCCGGGGGGTTACCGGCTCGGTCTGGCCGGTCGTCTACGGCAACGGCACACGCATCGTTCAAGGCCCCGGCTACGTGGGAATCATGAACGAAATGATCCACGAAGCGCGAATCATCCCGCTCGACGATACGCCGTATGTGGGTGAAGGCATCCGGATGTACACGGGAGACTCCCGCGGACACTGGGAAGGCGACACTCTGGTGGTCGAAACCCGCAACCTGACCGATCGGACCGGAGTTGCGGCGAACGGCGGCGGCAATCGCCACACCGAAGACATGGTGATTACCGAACGCATCACGCGAATCGCGCCGGACCGTGTGTACTACGAGGCCACGTTCGACGATCCCCGCACCTGGACCGCGCCATGGACGGTCGGTATCCCGCTCGTGGACAAACCAACCTACGAAATCTTCGAATACGCGTGCCACGAAGGAAACAACGGCATGTTCAACATGTTGAGCGCCGCACGGGCCGTGGAAGCGGCCGAGGCCGAGGAAGGGCAGTAGCCGCGGGGGGTAACAGCCCTCTAATTTTCCCATTCCCTACGGTTCGGTTTCCTGTTCCCGAGTCACTTCGAACCGCGCGATGTTGGATCTCTCACCCGTCGTATCGTCGTCCACCCACAATTCATGCGTTCCCACCAGCAGAAGCAGGGTATCGATTTCGTGCGCGAACCCGCCGTTGCCGTCGGTCAGGAGCGGCAGGTAGGGGAACTCGCGCCCATCGGGCTGCAGCAGGTGCGAGGTGACGTTCGCATTCGGCGTGAATCCGGCGCCGGTGACGTCGATGAATTCCTTTGCGGGTACGACCCTCATTGAGAGCGTCACGGTGGGGCCGGTCTCTGGGGACTCCACGGTGGTATCGGTATCCGGTCCGCAGGCGGCAACCCACAGGAGGGCGAACAGGGATACCAGGAGTAAACGCCGGGATGTATTCATTTTGTGACAGTGGTGACAGTGGTGGGGGGAAGCCATGGAGATATAAGGATATAAAGAAACAAGGGCGAAGCGGATTCCAGTGATTGCCGGAATCCCGCCCGCCCCGTTTCGATCGGAAAAAAGGATTTTCACCCGGGGGAACCGCCTGACGGCGGTCGGCCCCATGTTGAGAGATGACACGGCCGCCGCGAAGGGCGGCGGCCGGTCAGGGAATTCGGACTAGGTCCAGGTATACCCTTCGTGCTTCATGGGCAGCTTCCGGATTCGGACGCCGGTGGCATCGAAGATGGCGTTCGTGATCGCCGGGATGGCCGGCGGCAACGACGGTTCACCCAACCCCGTGGGATTATTGTCGCTGAGCACAAACTCCACCTCGATATTGGACGGCGCCTGAGAAATGCGCGTCGGCTCATATTCGGGGAAGTTGTTCTCGACGACACTGCCATTCTGGATGGTGATCTCCCAGTTCATCATGTGGCTCATGCCTTCGACAAGGCCGCCTTCCACCAGGTTGCGAGACCTGCTGGGGTTGACGATCTGCCTGCCGATGTCGATTGCAGCCCAGACGTTGTCGACCGTCACGCTCTGGTTTGCGTCCACGCTGACCTCAACCACGTAGGCCACGTAGCCAGCGTGGGCATACTGGAACGCACAACCCATGCCGCGGCCTTCGCCCAGATTCGCACGCGCATTGTCCCAGTTGGACATCCGGCGCACGGCCTCGGTGACGCCTGCCGCGCGGGAAGCGTTGAATCCACCAGCCGGCCCGCCAGCGACCGGGTTCGCCAGCAGATCCAACCGGAACTGCAGCGGGTCGGCACCGGCCGCCACCGCCAATTCGTCGATGAACGACTGCATGACGAAGGATACGCCGTTGGTGCTCGGCGCGCGCATCGCCCCGGTCGGAATGCTGAACGGGGTGATGTTGATGGCGCCGGCCATGAAGTTGGGCACGAATCCCCGCGGGAATTCATTCGCGGGAACCACCGACGCAATGCTCGGAACGAAATCGCGGAATGCGGTCACGCGTCCGTTTCCGTCGAGCCCCGCCTTGAAGAAGTGGTATCCGGCAGGCCGGTACCTGTCATGGTGCATGTCGTCTTCACGCGTCCAGAGCACCTTCACGGGAACGGTGGGCAGCCCGGCGGCCATTCGTTCCTCGCTGACGGTGCGCGCAATTGCGGCAACCTCGAGATCGTATTCGCTGTACAGCCGACGGCCGAAACCGCCGCCGGAGCGCACCAGGTGCATCGTCACGGCATCGTTCTCGATACCCGCCGCACCGGCCGGTCCGGCCAGGCCTGGAATCTGGCTTGGAGACCAGATTTCAAGAGTGTTGTCGGCCCTGAAGTGGGCCGTCGAGTTCTGGGGCTCGAGAGGAGCATGCGACAGCAACGGGAAGTAATACTCCGCTTCGAGCACCTGAGCCGCGCTCGAAAACGCGGCTTCGACATCGCCGATGTTGGCGCTGCCACGGCCGCCGCCGGTCGGAGGAGTCGATGCCTGCGAGGACAGCGAAGCGGCCTGGTCGTTGTAACGCGTCGTGCTCTCGACGGCCGTCGGACCTTCATCCCAGTTCACGTTCAACTGCTCGCGCGCCTTGTTGGCGACCCACCAGTTGTCGGACACGATGGCCACACCTGAAGCGGGGCCGTCGGCGTCCACGATAAAGGCGTGCTGAATACCCGGAAGCGCCTGGATTTCGTCCAGGTTTGCACTCTGGGCCACACCGCCGAACACCGGGCACTTCTGGTAGGCGGCAAAGAGCATGCCTTCGGGTTCAAGGTCGATGCTGTAGATCGGCTGTCCGGTCACCATCTGGAAGTTCTCGGTTCCAGGAAGAGGCTGACCGACGATCTTGAAGTCGGCCGGATCCTTCATGGCGACGGTAGCCAGATCCGGCGGCGTCATGCCGGCAATGGTCGCGGCCAGCGAGCCGTAGGTTGCCGTTCGTGCCGATGGTCCGTGAGTGACCACGCCCGAAGCCGTGGTGAGTTCACCGACGGGAACGTTGAACGTCTGGGCGGCGGCAGCCAGAGCCATGGCCCGTCCGGCGGCGCCAACCTGCCGCATCGTGTTGTAGTTGTTCGGGATGGCGGTCGAGCCACCCTCGATCTGCCGGCCATACTTCGGGTCGAGATCGGCCTGCTGAATGTCCACCTGATCCCAATCGACGTCTAGTTCTTCGGCGATGATCATCGGTAACGCCGTCTTGATGCCCTGACCGGTTTCCGGGTTCTTGGCAATGATCGTGAACCGATTGTCGGGATTGATCGTGATGTAAACATCCGGGGTGGGAGGCGGAGCAGGCGCGCCGCGTCCCTGTGACAGCAGTTCTTCGGTCCCGGCATACAGTCCGAACATGACGCCGCCACCGGCAACGGATGTGATTTTCAGAAAGGTACGACGATCGAGCGATTTTGTTGTGTTTGCTTTCATGTCGCCCCCTTACCTGCTTGCCGCAAGGTGAATGGCCTCGCGGATCCGCATGTAGGTTCCGCAACGGCAGATGTTGCCGTTCATCGCGGCGTTGATTTCGGCGTCCGTCGGATTTGAATTGTTTGCCAGCAGGGCCGATGCGGTCATCAGTTGTCCAGCCTGGCAATATCCGCACTGCGGAACATCCAGTTCCATCCAGGCCTGCTGCAGGGGATGCGTGCCATCCTCGGACAGACCTTCAATGGTCGTCACATCGGCGGAGACGTTGGCAATCGGCGTCTGACAGGAACGCACCGGCTGGCCGTCAATCTGCACCGTGCAGGCGCCGCAAGCGCCCACGCCGCAACCGTATTTCGTTCCCTTCATTTTGAGAACGTCCCGGAGGACCCACAGAAGGGGCATATCCTCCGGAGTGTCGACCGTAGTCGAGTTTCCGTTGACTGTTACTGTGTAGGGCATCGTATCTCCCGGTAATAGGGTTGAGACAGTTCGCGTCACTGGGCGCGAGGCGGGCCAACAGCACACGCGCAATCCGACCCTCGAAATCTGTCCGCAAATCCTATCATTGACACCGTCCAGATGCCACATCTTCGACCTGGACGGCGTCCGCAACGATGGCCGGACCAGTGCGATCGTTCAACCCGGGGCGTCGGCCGGCTATCGGGACGAAATACAAATCGCATGCGGGGTCTTCATGACCTCGAAAGGGCGCTATTTCAGCGCTGAATAATCGGACGCGCTCATCAGGAACGTGTCGTTGGTCAGGGGCACAAAGTACTTGTTTCTCAACTCTGTCCACTCCGGATCGGCGCCGAATCCCGCCCACACTTCCTCGCGGTGAGCCCGGTCGCGGTATGCGAGCATCCAGACCAGCGTGTCGGGGTTTTCCAGGTGCTGCCAGACTCCGACTATTTCGGCGCCATGCTTTTCGAACAACTCGACCTCTTTCTCGCGGAACCGCTGGTGCAGTTCGTCGATGCCGCCTTCAAAATTTCCAACCCCAACTCGGGACTGGTCCACCGTGTACAGCCGCAACTCAAAGCAGCGGGAGTCGGCGGCGACATTGTTGCTGAATTCGTCTGAAAGGTCGCCGGCCGGACCGCAGGGCGCGAGGGGCTCGTCGTTGCCTCCGCGTTGGGCCGGTTGCACTTCCCCGGGCGACATCATTCCGATGACAGGCACCGTCATTCCGATGACAAGGACAGCCAGGGCGACGATTGAGAACACAGAAAGGGCAGGTACGAATCGTTTGGTCATAGGGCCTCCGTGGGTTGAGGGAAAATGCTATTCCACCTTGCGGCGGCGGTCCATAGTTCAGGGACGGAAACTGTCCGGGACTGCCAGTGTAGGTGCGGTCTACGACCGCACGATCAACTCCTCTACAGTTCGGAACGCTCTCTCCAACAGTTTCGGAATGCTGTCGGTGCGGGTTCGGACTTGATTTGGGCAGTCGTAGACTGCCCCTACATGTTCAATATTCAGGGATTTGCGTCCCGCTGACTCCGACTCCGACTCTCCTTGTAGGTGCAGTCTATGACTGCACGATCTCGGACTTGACTCGAACTGTTTCGGACTTGATTTGGGCAGTCACAGACTGCCCGTACATGCTCAATATTCAGGGATTTGCGTCCCGCTGACTCCGACTCCGACTCTCCTTGTAGGTGCAGTCTATGACTGCACGATCTCGACCGCACGATCTTCGCTTAGTCGTAGAACGCCGGGGACTTGTCCAATGTGTCGTTGAGAGCGATGTCGTGCTCGATCCAGAGTTCGGCGCCCGACTCGACCAGGAAGTCCTCGATCTCGCGGCGGGACGCCCGGGTCATCTCTCCATCGAAGTCGAATCCAGGCACCCGGTCCAGTGTGCGTTCCTCGACATAGTGGTACAGATCCCCCGACAGCAGGATCGGCCCCCTGTTGGCCAGGTCGACAAAGAGCGACTGATGTCCCGGCGTGTGGCCGGGCGTGAACTTGATCACCACCGATCCGTCGCCAAACACATCGTGATCCTCGCCCTCCAGCAGGATCGTGTCGGCGTCTTCCAGTCGATCGTAGTTGTCGCGCGAGGACAATCCGGCGGGTTCTTCGCCAAACATCGCGTCGCGTTCGGCACGCTGGACGATCCACGTCGAATCGGCAAAGCTGTTGGCGTTGGCCGAATGATCGGTGTGATAGTGCGACAGCGCGACATAGGTAATGTCGGACGGTTCGTGACCGATCTCGGCCAACTGCGGGAGCAGAGGCATGTCGGCCATGAACACACCGGCCGACGCCATCGACCCGTCCTCGGGGAAGTCGGCATCCGGAATCTGGCCGACGTCCCACATCAGCGTACCTTCGGGATGCTCCACCAGATAGCAGGGGGTATAAAAGTCGGTGGTCCCCTCGATCTCTTCGACCCTCAGATCGTAGTTCTCGGGATCCATCGCCGTGATGATTCCGCAATCCATGACGTAGAGTCGCGGGGATGTCAGGGCCGTCTCGCCGGCGGCATCCGTCGCGGGCGTTTCAACGACTTCGGCCGGGGAACATGCCGAGGAAGCGCCGGCGAGAACGAATATCAAAAAGGTCAGAACCGGATTCATGTTCAATCGTGATCGGCCAGACATCGCACCCTCCAGTGAGCAGATTGATCGATACCGCGCGCGGGGCGAACGCCCGCGCCGCGGCGATGGGAACAGTCTATCGCCATGTCCATGCGAATGAGAAGCAGGCTTGCAGCCCGTCGTAGAACCCTGCAGGATCCTGCCACGGGCCGCTTGGTCCGGGCGGCGGCTCTTTCGGCGAAAGTGGTATCTTTCAAGGGATCATGGCTGCAACCGATGAACTCCAACGGCTCTTCGAGCAGCAATTCCAGTCACCGCCCGATCGCGTCGATGCACTGCAGGGACAACTCGGCGGTTCGAGTCGACGAATCTTTCGCCTCGCTAACGACATCTCGAGCGCCATCGGCATCGTGTACGGCGTTCGTCGCGAGAACGCGGCGTTCCTGGAGTTCTCCAGGCACTTTCGCGGTCACGGATTGCCCGTCCCGGCGATTTACGCCCAGGACCTCGACCGGGGCGTGTACCTCGAAGAAGACCTCGGCGACACCACACTTTACGAGTTCCTCCAGGCGAACCGCACCGCAGACCGCATTGGCGCCGAAGTGGTGGACGCCTACCTTAAAGCGGTTCGGATATTGCCCCTGTTTCAGGTCGAAGCCGGCCGCGACCTGAACTACGACGTGTGCTACCCGCGCCGCAGTTTCGACCGGCAGTCGATCGCCTGGGATCTGAACTACTTCAAATATCACTTTCTGCGCCTCGCCGGGATCGAGTTCGACGAACAGTCGCTCGAAGACGACTTCGGCCGTCTCACGGACTTTCTGCTCGAAGCCGGCCGCGACCACTTCCTGTATCGGGATTTTCAGTCGCGCAACGTCATGCTGCGCGACGGCGAGCCTTTCTTTCTGGACTATCAGGGTGGGCGGAAAGGAGCGTTGCAGTACGACATCGCATCGATGTTGTTCGACGCGAAAGCGGATCTGCCTCCGGTTTTGCGCAGCCGGTTGCTCGACGCCTACCTGGATGCATTGTCCTCGCACGTCGATCTCGACCGCCCCGCGTTCATGCGGCACTACTACGCGTACGTATTTGTCCGCATCATGCAGGCCATGGGCGCGTACGGGTTTCGCGGATTCTTCGAACGCAAACCTCTTTTTCTTCACAGTGTTCCCTTTGCCCTGAAGAACCTGCGGTGGCTCCTCGGCAACGTCGAACTGCCGGTCGAACTGCCGGCGCTGTTCGCCGCGTTCCAGAGCATGCTGGCCTCCGAAAGACTGCGCAACCTGACCTCGGAAGGCGAAGACGTGACCGTGCAAATCTTCAGCTTTTCGTTTCAACATGAGGTGCCCGCCGATGAAAACGGGCACGGCGGCGGATTCGTATTCGATGCCCGCAACCTTCCGGATCCATGCCGTAAGGAACGCTACAAAACGCTGACGGGAAAGGATGCTCCGGTGGCGGACTATCTGGCCGCCGAGCCGAGCGTCCACGAGTATCTGGCCAACGTGACGTCGCTCGTCGACGCCAGCGTCAGCACCTGTCGCCGCAGAGGCTCCGAGAACCTGATGGTGTCGTTCGGTTGCTCGGGCGGGCGGCACCGGTCGGTCTATCTGGCGGAACACCTCGCCAGGCATCTGCGGAGCGGCGACGGAGTCGAAGTCGTCATCCGCCACCTTGAACTGGAGAAACCGGACCGGTGAAGGCAATGATTCTGGCCGCGGGCCTGGGGACGCGCCTGCGTCCGTTGACCGATGGCCGTCCCAAACCGCTGGTCGAGATTTCAGGACAGACGCTGCTTCAAATCGCGATCGAACGCCTTCGGAAATACGGCGTCGACGAGATCATCGTCAACGTTCACCACCTCGCGGACATGGTGGTGGACTACCTTGCGGCAAACCGGAACTTCGGGGTGAGGATACAGGTGTCCCGTGAAAAGGACCTGCTCGATACCGGAGGCGGACTGAAACAGGCGGGATGGTTCTTTCTTAACGGGACGGATGGGGACGAGCCGTTCATCGTCCACAATGTGGACATTCTGAGTACGATCGATCTGCGACGCATGCTGGAGTTTCACGGGGATGCCCGGGCACTGGCGACGCTGGGAGTCCAGGACCGCGCCACCGCACGATATCTGCTCTTTGACGAACAGGCCCAGTTATGCGGGCGGCGGGTGCCGGCCGAAGCCACCACCGAACTGGTCCGTCCCGTGGCAAACCCGCGGGAACTGGCGTTTACGGGCATCCACGTCATCTCGCCTCGACTGCTGCCGATGTTGACCGATCCGGGCGCCTTCTCAATCGTCGACGCCTACCTCAGGCTTGCCGGCCGGGGACAACGTATTGTGGGTTTCCGTGCCGATGAGTATTCGTGGAGAGACGTCGGGACTCCGGCCGAACTGGAGCTTGCCCGCAAGGAACGGGTTGAATAGCCCGCCTTTCTCACGAGTTGTCTGCTGCAGCGCCGGATCCATCCGCCAGTGCCGCGTTCCGCTTGGTCGGGCTCCTCGACGTACTGTCAAGTACGCCTCCGGCGCCCTTCCGGCGCGCGCCTTGCCCTGACGGCGCCTCCGACTCTTCGCGACGAAAACCCGCGAGAAAGGCGGGCTGGTAACTACGGAACGGAACTGCAATGACTGCGATGGCCGCCGGGTGCTTCAACCCCGCCCGATAAAGGGCATCCGGGTTGCCATGATCGTCATGAACTGAACGTTCGCATCCAGGGGAAGACTCGCCATCTGGAGAACCGCCTTCGCCGCGTGTTCGACATCCATGGTGGGTTCGGCCATGATCCGGCCGTCGGCCTGAGGCACGCCTTCGCTGAAACTGGCGGTCAGATCCGTTCCCGCGTTGCCGATATCGATCTGGCCACAGGCGATGCCGTACTTACGGCCATCGAGCGCGGTGGATTTCGTCAGACCCGTGATGGCGTGTTTGGTCGCGGTGTACGGGGCCGAGTCCGGCCGCGGCACGTGCGCGGACAGGGATCCATTGTTGATGATCCGCCCGCCCGCCGGCGTCTGCTTCTTCATGATGCGGAACGCTTCCTGGGTGCACAGGAAAGCCCCGGTCAGATTGACGTCGACCACGGACTGCCATTGCTCGAGGGTGAGGTCTTCAAGCAGTACCGGGGGCGCTACAATCCCGGCGTTGTTAAATAGCACATCCAGCCGGCCGAAGCGTTCTGCGGTCTTGTTGAACAGCGCCCGGACGGCGCCGGGGTCGGAGACGTCCGCCGCGACGACAAGAGCGTTTTGCGGGGTACCGGATTCTCGCGCGGTCTGTTCCAGAAGCTCTTTGCGCCGGCCCGCCAACGTCACGCCGTATCCCTCCCGCAGGAAAGCCAGCGAGGTATGCTTGCCGATGCCGGTTCCAGCACCGGTGACGATGGCAATCTTTTTGTTGAACGGCATTCGCAGGGTCCTTGGGGGTTTGCAGCGTTTGCAGTATCTAGCAGAAAAGGGCGTTCGAACCCGGCAATCAGGGTGAATCGTCTCGGGCCGGGGCGCCATGGCCGGCCAGGAACTCGACCACCGATTCCATACCCCGGGCGGCGTCGAGCGCCGTACGGCCATCGGCGGATGCCACCCTCAAGTCGATGCCGAGTTCCACGGCCAGTTTTGCCGCTTCCAGCGCGCGGGCCTCGCGCTCGCTCCGGTCGAGTTGAACCCACGCCCGGCCGCCGCCCATTCCCAGAGCGGCCATCAGAGCCGTGGTGACGTGCCGCCGCCGAACGATCGCGTCGGTGATGCTGATCGCGTAGTAGGTTCCTTCGTGAACCACCAGCGGTTCTGCGCCATGGTCGACCAGAAGGCGCATCACCGCAGGCGTGCTGAAACGGGCAGCAAGCCAGAACGGCGTCGCGCCGACCAATTCGGGAGCATAGTTGAGGTCGCGCGACGATCGGCGCGTCGGAGTCCACGTTGTCAACGGCGCGTTGGCGTCAGCGCCGTGGTCCAGGAGGGCGCGCACCATCGATAGGTCGTTGCGCATGATCGCGTTGTGCAGCGCGGTAAACCCGGGACCGGGCGGGTCGGGATCGGCGCCTTCCTGGAGCAGAAACTCCAACAAGGAACCGAAACCCGAGTGCGCGGCCAGAGACGTCGCGCTGACTCCCCAGGCGTCGGCGGCGTTCACGTCGGCGCCGGCCGCGACCAGCAACCGGGCCGAGGCAAGATCCCCGGAACGCGCCGCGAACATCAGAGGCGTGTCGCCTCCATGTGGAATCTCGAGGTTGTATTCGTCGATGCTGTGCGGCGGCACGGCCATCACTTGGCGCCATACCTCGGACCGCGCATGAATGTCCGCACCGTGTTCAAGAAGTACCTCGACTACGGATGCGTGCTTTTGGGCAGCCGCCCACATCAGCGCGGTCTGTCGACGGGCCGCGATTCTGTTGACGTCGGCGCCGCTCGTTATCAACTTTTCGACGACGGTGGGATAACCGGAGCGGGCCGCAACCATCAAGGGCGTCTCACCCAGCAAGAGCGCCCGATCGGGATCGGCGCCCGCATCGAGCAGCAGGCCCACCATCGCGTCGCTCCCGTTCTGGCTGGCCGCCCACAGCGCGGTCGCACCCAGATCGTTCGCCGCGTTCACGTCGGCGCCCGCATCGAGCAGCAGGCCGGCACTAACGGCGGCGTCGCCATAACTGGCCCAGATCAGCGCGGTCGTGCCGTCCGCCTCGCTCGTGTTCGCATCGACACCCAGTTCAAGGAGCGTGCGCAGCATCGCCGTGTCGCCCTTTCTGACGGCTTCGACCAGGGGCGGCACGACGGCAGCACGAAGCACGAGGCCGGACGCCACCGCGGCGACCACGATCAGGAGTCGGGCCACGGCCATCGGCCGCGTCTGGCGCTTTGCACTCTTCGATTGAGACTTCAATTCAGAAATTTCCTATCTCGAAATCACCATTGGTATTCGTTCGGTTACACGTCGAGCGGAAGCGCGCCGTCGCTTCCACCCACCCGATCGACCGGGACGCCCATCTTGTCCATGACCGAGACAAGCATGTTGGCAATCGTCGGCTCGTTCTCGTACTTCACGTGCCGGCCCCCCTGCAGTTTTCCGGCGCCGCCGCCCATGAGCAGAAGCGGAAGGTTGTCGCCCGAATGCCGCGTGCTGTTCGAGATGCCCGAGCCGTACAGGACGATCATATGGTCGAGCAACGAACCGTCGCCGTCGGGCGTCGCGCGCAACCGGGCCAGATACTTCGAAAACAACTGCGTGTGGTAACGGTTGATCTTCGACATGTGCGCGATCACGCCGGGAACGTCATTGTGATGCGACAACGGGTGATGCGCCTCGGGGACATCGATCTGTGGATACGGCCGCGCACTCTGTTCCTTGCTCAACATGAAGGAAATCACGCGGGTCAAATCGGACTGGAATGCCAGGAGTTGCAGGTCGAGCATCAAATCGAGGTGATCTTCGAACTCGGCCGGGGCGCCCTGAGGTTGCTCCAACGTGGGAAGTTCCAGATCGGTCTGCTCTTCGGCCTTTTGAATGCGCCGTTCCACGTCGCGAACCGCTTCGGTGTATTCGTCGACCTTGTTCCGGTCGCCGGGTCCGAGTTCGTTCCTCAGGCTGGACAGCTTCGCGTTGACCGAATCGAGGATGCTCCGGTGCTGGCGCAAACGGGCCTCGCGAACGGCAGGGTCGGTACTGCCGGTATCGCCGAACAGTCGTTCGAATACGGCGCGCGGATTCCACTCCATCGGAAGAGGCTGCGTCGGGCTGCGCCAGGACAGCGTGTGCGTATAAACACAACTCAGGTTACCGGTACATGCCCCCGCATTGGCAGGCACGTCCATCGACATTTCCAGGGACGCTACCTGGGTTTCGTTGGCAAAGTGCCGGGCCATCATCTGGTCGATCGACACGTCGGCAACGATCTCGATCTCGTTCCGTCCACCCCGGGCCGTTCCGGTCAGAAACGAACCCGAAGCGCCCGCATGGATGTAGTTCCAGTTTGCCTTGATCCCCGAGAGAACGAGCATCTGGTCCTTGAACGGGGCCAGGGGCTCCAGGATCGGAGTCAACTCGAAATCGCGGCCTTCGGTCTCAGGCGACCAGTACTCCATGGCCATTCCGTTGGGCACATAGAACGCCAGGAACCGGCTCGCCGGCCTCGCTGCCTGGGTGGCCAACGCCGCCGGAACCATCGCGTCCAGGAACGGCAAGGCGATGGCCGCGCCCATTCCGCGCAACACGGTTCGCCGGGACAACGCATTATTGAAGATGAACATTCAAACTCCTCCCGGCCGCCGCCGGGTTCTCCGTTCCACCGTGCTACACATTATTCCGCCGCCGTCGGGCCTTCTTCCGCATTTCTCATCCGGAACGGCACGCTGCGGACAATGCCGCCGACCAGCGACGACCAACTGTAGTTATCCGCCGCGGCCTCGCGGACGATCTTTCTTATCGCCGGCTTGTCATAAAACTCTACTCTTCGACCCAACGCATATGCCAGAAGCTTCTCGGTAACAGTTCGTGGAAACGCTTCGGGATCGTCGAGCAACAGCCGGCGCAAGCCGTCCAGTCCATCCACGCTGGCGCCGCTGACGGTCGTGCCTCTGGAATCGATGGCCCGCCCGGCTTCGTCGAGCGTCCGCCAACCGCCGATCACGTCGAAGTTCTCCAGCGAGAAACCCAACGGGTCGATCACCGAATGACAACCGTTGCAGGACGGACTCGATCGGTGCATCGCCAGTCGTTCGCGCATGGTCGGTGGCACGGCCCCCGGCGTCTCTTCCAACGTCGTGTCCACATTCGAGGGAGGCGCGGGGACCGACAGGCCCAGGATGTTGTCCAACAACCATTTGCCGCGAAGTACCGGCGACGTGCGGTCGGGATAGGAAGTGGTCGCCAACAGGGCGCCCTGTGCCAACAGACCTCCACGCCGGTCGCGGTTGGGCAGCATCACGCGCCGAAACCGGCTGCCGTACACGCCGGGAATTTCGTAGTGCCGCGCCAACCGTTCGTTGACGAACGTATAGCCGGCGTCGATCAGATCGACGATGCTGCGGTCTTCGCGAATGGTGCTGGCCACGAAAAGTTCGGTCTCCCGCCGGAATCCGTCCATCAAACTCAGGTCATAGTTGGGATAGATTCCGGGATCGACGACCACTTCAGGAACGCGGCGCAAATTCAGCCACTGTGCGGCGAAGTCATGGACCAGGGCGTCGACGGCGCGCGCGTCGGCCAACATCCGCCGCACTTCCCGATCGAGAACCGATGGATTCGTCAACTGTCCGTCTTCGGCCAGCGTAAGCAGGCGATCGTCCGGAAGACTGCTCCAAAGGAAAAACGACAGGCGGGACGCCAGTTCGATGTCGCTGAGCCGATACGTGCCTTCGCCCGTGGAGGCGGGGTCGCGGTACACGCGTAACAGAAAATCGGGATCCACAAGCATGCGTTCCAGCGCAAACTGCACGCCCGCTTCGAAACTGCCGCCTTCGTTCCGCCCGGCGTCGAAGAACTCGACGAGCGTCTCGACGTCATCTGGAGTCACCGGCCGCCGGTACGCGAGACGCGCCATGCGTTCGAGGATCCTTTCGGCGCACGCTCCTTCTTCGGAAATCGCTTCGGGCTCGCAGACAAAAACCGCCTGCCGGGCAGGCGTCGCCGTGGCCGGCCCCAAGCTCTCGTACGGACCGCCGATTTCGACCGAGCCCACGTTGGCGTAGTCCATGTACACCTGATCGTTTCCGATGACACGGCCGCGTTGCAACGGCTGCGGCAGGCCTTCGGGCTCCCACAGTTCCCGGACGAACGACACGCCGACAATGTGGGGGCCCGCGTCCACGGCCAGACTGAGCTCCAGATCCGCGTCGCCGGTCAACTGCATATACTCTTCCCACTCGGGGTCGCCGGCAAAATCCACTTCACCCGCCCCGGCGAAGCTCGCAGCCGCGGGACGGCCCTGGGCCTGGCCGCCCACCGTAAACCGTTCGAGCAGTTCGCCGTCGAGACGTACATCCAACTGCTGCGGCCAACCCATGCCTTTCAGATACGCCTGATACTGCCGCTGCAGCTTGACGCGGATGCGGTATTCGCCGTTGACGGGAAAGTTGTAGGGAATGGCCATGCCGCCACGCGAGCCAAGCGGCAGATCTTCGCTCTGCCGGTCGTTCTGCAAGACATGCAGCGGGATTTCGAACGCCTCGATCGCGGGATTCCCGGGCGGAAGTCCGGTTACCAGACGCGTCACCTGCCGCGCCACCGACATGTAGCGTTCGAGGTGTGCAGTGGAAATCGTGAGACTGTCCGCAAAATTATCGAAGCTGCCGTCGGCGGTCTCGTCGCCGGGCAGCAGCGGTGTCACGTCCAGATCGAGATCGAAGAGATCGCGAATCGCATTGTTGTACTCCACGCGATTCAACCGGTGAACGGCCGCAATTCGACCCGGGTTGGGATCGGCTTCCCACGCCGCGTCGATTCCCCGCTCGATCGCGCCCGCAACCGCGGCGTATGACGCCTCGTCCGGGCGGCGGCTGCCGGGCGGGGGCATCGACCCCGCACGAAGTTTTATGACGACTTCCTCCCAGATTTCCGCATGGGGACCGGGGTTTGAGGGGTCGGGCGTTTCGAGTTCCAATCCCGCCGTAAGGAGCTGCCGATTGTGACAGGCGATGCAGTATTGGTCGATGAAGTCCTCGGCGGACTGCGCCAGGGCGGGAGCGTCCGACAGCGCGGCGGCGAGCGAGATTGCGAAGACGCAAAACGGAATTCCGTGGAAGAATTTGTGCGTTCGCGTTTTCAACAGTAAAGCCCCCGATTCCAGCCGATTTTCACAGATCGCCCCGCTAACCGCAAGCAAGGCGGGACAACGGCAGCAATTCTCATTATGAGTGTTTTCCGCTGTTCATTCCCGCTCCTCGTCTTGTAGGGGCGGTCTATTGTACGGGCGGTCTGTGACCGCCCAATTCGAGATCGTGCAGTCATAGACTGCACCTACATTGGGAGTCGGAGTGGGAGCGGCGCGCCCGAATCCCTGAATATTGAGCATGTACGGGCAGTCTACGACTGCCCAAATCGTCTACGACTGCCCGAATCAAGATCACGCGGTCCTGCCGCGGACCTCTAAATGTCGAACCGCACCGAAAGTACGATCTGCCTGGGGTTTCGAGCGCGCGTCGGGAGATTGAAGAAACTTGAGGTTTCGACGCCGCTGAAACTCTCGAAGTTGACGTTATTGAACAGGTTGGTGACCTGAGCGCGAATCGTCATCCGGACGCCGGTACGCTGTCCATAGTAGCCCCCCGTACCGACCGGCGCCTGGGCGGCCGCGCCGTTCGGCCCGACTTCGACCTGATCGGACCGAAGCTGAATCGCCTTTGAAAGGTCCAGCCCTGTTTCGAAGAATCCGGGACCCGTGAGCGAATTTTTGGGCACGCCCGCGGGCCGGTCGTTGCGGGTAGTGTCCAGATTGTTGTCGACCCCGGTTTCGTGAGTATAGGGACTGCCGCTGTTCCAGTTGAAGATGGAGTTGGCGTTGATGTCCCACGGAAGCCTCAGGTTGGCCGAAATGTTCAATGCGTGCCGTGCGCCGGAGCGTCCCCATTCCGAATCCAGATCGTAATTGTTCGCGGGAAGCCGGATATTTCCTCCGCCTCCGCCTCCGCCTCCCCCGTTGCGGTTTCCACCATTTCCGCCGCCACGTCCGCCGGAAGCGGGAATGTCGTCGTAGGTGGAATCGAAGTCATAGCTGCCGTTGAGGTTCAGGAAGCTGAGCCGTTGCCGGATGCCAACCCTGAAAGTATGGCTGCTCGAGGTTCCGGTCGACTCCGTCTGGTTGATGTTTCCCAGAGCCGCGTCCGGGCGGCATGCGGTGATGAGGGGCTGCAACCTGACGCGATCCAATCCTGGAGGAATCAGCGCCGTACACTCGGGAAAGGGGGCATTGAGATTCCGGCCGCGAAACAGATGGAGACCGCGAATGAAGCGATAGGCCCCCGTCACCATCAGACCGGTCCCGAGCGAGGTCTCGATCGAAAGTTCATTGTTCCAGGTGTACGGTGCGGTCAGTTCCGGCGCACGCACGCGGGTCGTCGTCGGGACTTCGGCGCCCTCTCCAACCGACGGCACGGGAAAGGACGATTCCGTAACCTCGAAAATCTTCTGGTTGGTTCCGTCGTTCCGAATCAAATCGGTCACCAGAAAGAACTGCATGCGCTGGTGGAAGGTCCCCGAACCGCCTCGGAGCACGGTGTTGGAACCGATCTGATACGCGAATCCGAGCCGTGGATCGATGTTGTTACTGTCCTCCAGATTGCCCTGCCACTCATACCGGGCGCCGAGACTCAACGTGAACCGGTTGGTGGGGCGCCAATCGCCTTGAACGAAGGCGGCGTTCTGCCATTGAGTCACCGTGAGTAAGGGATTGCCGACACTGATGCTGTAGGTGGGATAGGTGAAAGGCGTTCCGGCCAGCTTCTGGAGTTCGATCAGGCATTGGGGCTTGCCGGCTTCTCCCGGTGCGATACCGCAGTAGTCGTACAGGCCGTTGAAAGTGAACGTCCCGTTGAAGTTGATCTCCGAGTCTGAATCGATGCGGTTGAATCCCCCGTCGTACCCCACCCGCAATGCCAAACTGCTTCCGGTGTACATGAAAAGGTTGCCGAAATCGTACTGGCGGACTTTCGATTCCCTCTTGTTGATAGAGCCGCCGGCTCGAAACGCCCCCCGGACATCGATGAACGGCGCTTCGGTAAGGGGATCCGCATCCTGAAGGAATCCGCTGTGCTGGAAACGGACCTCGTTGTTCAACTGGGATGAAAGAACCGCCGTCTCCTTGATCTGAAACGTGAAATTGTCGCGGCTGTTGACATTGCCCTGGGACGGCAGGCCGAATTCTCCGACGTTCTGATTCCTACCCAGTTGCGAGCCGAATTCGTAACTCGTGTTGAGGTTGTGATTCTCTGAAAGCTGCAACGTGGCGCGCGTGGTGTAACCCCGCTGAACCTGGGGCCTGACAATGGCATCGTCGACAAGACCGCCGGGAGTGATGGCCCGAAGGGTTTGGCCGGTTTCCGAGTTGTTGTTACGTACGCTGAACGTCATGGTCAACCGGTTTGGAATGACCGGGCCGCTGACGTTGCCCACAAAGTTGCGTTGCTGGTACGGAGGCCGGAACCCGGCAAACGCGTTCCGGGCATCCAGGGACTCGTCGCCGAAGTTGAACGTCACGTCGCCATTAAAACGGCCGATGCCGCCTCGGGTAATCACCTCGGTGCGGCCGCGGGTCTGGCTGCTCTGTTCCGAGGTGAACGAATTTTCGTTGATTCGAATTTCCTGAATCTCGTCCCGGTTCGGCATCCGCCCACCGCTGAAACCGTCGATGATCAGACCGCCGCCACCGCCGCCGCCACCGCCGCCGCCACCGCCGCCGCCGCGGAAGTTGTTCGAGTTGGAACTGGTATCCTCCGTCCCCGCGGGGCTTCGAAGGTCGGTGAGGTATTCGAGGAGTTCGGCTTCGTCTTCGGGTAAATCGGTGTTGGTCTCGTTGAATTCCGCATTGGCCGCGGCGCCGATGAGACCGGTCCTCTGGGCGGGGTTCAGAAACTTGAGAGCCGCAAGGAATAGCTGCTCCCGGAGGGCGTCGATTTCCGGTTGGATGGCTTCCGTGCTGCCGCCATTCGCTTCAAGGAGATCATCGAGGACGCGAACGTGCGCGTCGTAAACCGGCCGCACCTGCGTTTCCTGATTGAACGTCATCGGAGGCACGCCCGCGGATTGCAGGGCGGCTTGCAACCCTTCGACGCCTTCCTCGAGCAGTATGCGTCCGACTTCGTCCGGTTCCAGGGCGCCGGTCTCCTGGGAAAAAGCAGACAGGGGTAATGTCAACAGACACAGTAACATCGGGGCGGCGTAACGCATTCAGTCTCCTCGACCTTGGATCGCATGGCAGGAAATCCGGGCTCATATCGAGAGACGGTCGCCATGTTTTCGAATCTTTCAGTTTATAGAAGGGCAGAGCAGGGGGCAACGGAACTCTCCCGCAATAATATCGGCTGGGAGCCGCTGAATTCAGTTCGAATCGTGGGCGATCCGGATGCCGTAATCCGTGTATCGGAAATCGGGCGGAAGGCTGCTGCGGTGAGCGGCCCTGGACGCTTTGACGGCGTGCCGCCAGGAACCGCCCCGCGAGACGCGCCGCTTGCCCGTGGGGGGACCTTCGGGATTCGGTCGGTCGGAGATCCGATAATAGTCAGCCCCATACCAGTCCAGGCACCATTCATGAACGTTGTCGCCCATGTTGTAGAGTCCGTAGCCGTTTGGAGGGCGTTCACCCGCAGGACGGGGCGCTGTCCATTCACCCTGGTAGTAGGCGATACCGCCGGGCGCCTGTTCGCCCCATGAATAAATCGCGGTGTCGTCGCCGCCCTTGCAGGCTTTTTCCCATTCCGCCTCGGTCGGCAATCGATACTCCAGACCGCCGGAGCGGGACAACCACACACAATAGGCGGTCGCGTCGAACCAGTTCACGCCAACCACCGGCTGGTTCGGATCCGCAAACGCCGGATCGTGCCAACCGCGGGGTTCCTCATGACCCGTTTGTCCCAGGAACAGCGCGTACTCCGACCGCCGTACCGTTGCGGCCGCGATCTCGTACGCATCCGTAAATACACGATGTCTCGGGCGTTCCTGTTTTCCATGATCTTCCGAACCCATCCAGAACGGCCCCGAAGGAATGTGAATCATTGAAGAGGCATCCATGTCGACCACGAGTTCCTTCACGGGACTGAAAATGTAGGTGCCGTCTGCGACGGCACGATCCAAACGATCTTGATCCAATCGATCTTGATTCCTGCAGCAGCCCTCGACGGGACTGAAAATGTAGGTGCCGTCTGCGACGGCACGATCCAAACGATCTTGATTCAATCGTTCTTGATTCAGACGAGCTTGATTTGAGCGGTCGTAGACCGCTCCTACACTCTCGTAATGCAGACGTCGTCGCTCACTGTAGGACTGCACGATCCAATCGATCTTGATTCCTGCAGCAGCCCTCGACGGGACTGAAAGTGTAGGTGCCGTCTGCGACGGCACGATCCAAACGATCTTGATTCAATCGTTCTTGATTCAGACGAGCTTGATTTGAGCGGTCGTAGACCGCTCCTACACTTGCGTAATCCAGACGTTCGCTCTCACTGTAGGATCCAGCGCAGTCTATGACGGCGCGATTCTATGACTGCACGAGGCCGCTAGAACGTCAAGCGGAGCCCGAACTGGAGTTGCCGTGGATCGAAGGCCGAAGCGAACGAGAACGGCTCCGTGACGGGACCCCGCCGCCCAACGAGTCTTTCCGGGAGGTCCTCGAGGGACAGGTTTCCGACGACGCCGTTCACCGTCTTGAAATTGGTACGGTTCAGCAGGTTGAATGCTTCGCCGGTGACCTGCAGACTCACCGCTTCCGACAGCGGAAACTCGCGATTGAGCCTCATGTCGACGCTGAAGAAGTTGGGGCCGATGCCGGCATTGCGGCCGAGGCCAAACGGACGGTGTGTGTCGGTGTGGCGGTCGCCGAGCGAATCGAAGCCAGTGGTCAGGTTGTATGGCGCGAACGAGTTCGCCGTCACGATTCCCGATAGGGTGAAATCCGCCAGCAGGTTGTTTCCGAAGCCGCGCCCACGTGCGGCCTCCCACGGGGATTGCGCCACGACGTTGGCGACAAAACGGTGCCCGCGATGATAGGCGGAGAGGGACCATTCGTTACGGGCGTCCCACGGGATGTGCGGCTCGTACGACGAATTGTAGTCGGTGGCCTCGTCCATGGCCTTGCTCCAGGTGTGATGCGCGGAAATCGAAAACCCGTCTGAGAGCCGCCTCTCCAACTGCACGATCAGCGCGTGGTAGTCCGACGTTCCCCAACTGCCGTACACGTTGTCCTGATAAATCAATGGGTTGTGGAAACCCGGTATCGGCCGGCCGGTCGCCGGGTCGGCGCCGGCCTGGAAAATGTTGGGGTCCAGCGGCCGGATGAGGTGGAGGCCGCGATTGAAGTTGTAGGCCGCCGACACGGCGTAACCGGCAACTTCGCGCTGAATTTCGAGACTGCCCTGCATGGAATACGGGTTCACGACGTCTTTCGCCACCCTGAAGCCAATGCGTAGCGGGTATCCGGGACCCGGCACGATACCGTGCGGCGCCAGGTCTTCGGCCAGAATGCCCCGTTGACCAAGGACTCCCCGGGCCAGGAGTGTCTGGTAGATCTCCGCCGAGGTCAACCGGGTTCCCGTCAACGGGCTATCGATCCCGGGGAGACCCGTCAACGGGATGAACACCTGATTGATTTGTTGCCGCTCTCCGAGCAGGTCGTTGACGAGCGCGATGTGGCCCTGAATTCGGGAATAGTAGATTCCGAAACCGCCGCGAATCACCGTCGCCGGGTCCGGGTTCCATGCAAATCCGGCCCGCGGCGCGAAGTTGTTGTAATCGCCCGGGAACCTTGTCTTCAGTTCAAGCTCGTACCGCAGTCCAAGTGTCAGCAGAAAACTCGGCGAAACCCGAACCGAGTCCTCGACGAAGAAGTTCATCCGGTTGGACCAGCCCTGCCAGGTTGGGTTCCCGAAGCCCTGCTGGTAGACCGTTGGCAAACCGAGGGAGAACGCCTGCACTGCCGAAATGGGCTCGTCGACGGCACTGGCCAGATGCGGCGCGCCGGCAAGGGACAGCAGACCCTGGAGTTGCCGCGACGTTCCCGCGCCCACCGTGTTGTCGATAATACTGCTGAGGGGGACGGCCTCTCCGAAAACGAATCTTCCGCTGAAAAAAGTCTCGGCCACCGCGCTGTCTCGAAGGGGATTGATGTCGGCGCCGAACCGGAGTGTCTGGCGGCCGGAAACGCGCATGAAGTTCTGACGCACCTGGAAGAAGCGCTCGATGTTTCGCACCGGGAGGATGTAGTCCCTGCCGAAGCTGACCGCGCCGATATCGATTGCGGGACCGAACGTGTCGGTCGGATACACGCCGAAGTCGTGATACCCGAGACCCAGGCGTGTCTCGCTGACCCATTGGGGATTGATCACCCAGGTATCCCCCAACGCGAGTGCGAAGTCTTTGACGTTCGAGTTGCTGCCTCGGCTGCGCGCGGTGAGGGCCCCGAAATTGATGTTGTCGCTGTCCTGCCCCGTCCAGTTTCCCCTGACGAACATGGTGTGGCCGCCGCTCGGTGTGTGGTCGATGCGCGCAATGACTTGTTGGCGCAGTTCCCCGAACGGAAAGACCCCGCTGTTGGTCTCGAACAGCGACACCACGGACGGATTATTCGCCGGGACAAGCGCACCGGCGAGTTGATCGATCACGGGCGCCAGAGCCGGCGCCGCGACACGGAGCACGTCGACCAGCGACTGCTGGGAGTCGGTCAGGGACGTGAGGAACGATCTGTCGGAGAGCAGCGGAACGATCTGCGATTCGTGGCGGTCCAGCCGTTCGTACGCGGCATAGAAGAACGTCCTGTTCGGCTCGATCGGACCGCCGATAGACATGCCGGACTGCGCCCGCGTGTAGGCCGCCTTTCCGGGGTCGAAGTAATTGCGCGCCTGGAAGCGGCGGTTGCGCAGCACGCCGAAAAGGGTTCCATGCAACTCGTTCGAGCCTCCCTTCGTGACGATATTGATCGCCCCGCCCGGCGCCCCGCCCTGTTCGGTGGAGAACGAGTTTCTGTTGACCTGAAACTCCTGGACGGCATCCTGGCTGATGGAGGATCGAACGCCCCCGGAGTTGTACAGGTTGTCCAGTCCGTCGATCGTGAACGTGTTTCCGCGGCCGTTGCCCCCGCCGATTCCCAATCCCGACGAGGGGGTGGGGGCGATGCGGCGATCGATTGCATTGGCGACGTGGTTGGTATCGACCACGCCCGGGGTCAACAGCGCCAGATCCAGATAGTCGCGGCGGTTGATCGGGAGATTCTGGATGCGAACCGAGTCGATGTGATTGGACTGCTGCACGCGTTCGGGTTCGATGGCCAATCGCGTGGATACCGCCGACACGACCACCTGGGTCGCGGTCGCGGCGACCTCGAGTGCGGGCGAAAACGTTGAAATCTCGCCGACGCGCACCTCGAAGCCCTCCACCGTGAGAGGCGCAAAATTCGGTGCCTCGAAGCGCAACGTATACATTCCGGGCACAAGATGACTGAAAACGAACCCGCCGGTACCGGTCTCCACCGCCTGCTGTTCCACGCCACGGCTCTCGTCAATCGCCGTGACCGTCGCACCCAGGATCACAGCCTGGGTCGCGTCGGTGACGGAACCCCGGATGCTGCCTGTGTTCGTCTGGGCGTACACGGAAAGGTTGCCGGCCGGCGCGAGCGCTACGATACCGAAAGACACGATGCCAAGAAAGCGAAACGCCATGGCCCGGGCGCCGATGAATCGGGAACGCATTGTCGTCGAAGCCACGCAAGGAGCGGTATGGGGGGCGATATACGACATAGTGGGGGAAATTATATAGTCGGGGAATGCAGAGTCAACTTCAGTTCTACCGCGGGCTGACTCACGGTCTCTCACATGCCGGCCTTCTCGATGGCGGGCTTCGGCGCGCCCTTCCACACGATGCGGTATACATGGCCTGAGCCGGGGATTCGGCATCCGAGCCCGCGGCATGCGCACAAGCGGGAAATCGGGCGAGCAGCTTCATCGGGAAGGTCCCTGTGATGCCCTGACTTCCCGGAGAAAGCCCGCGGTGCGGTAATCGTGCGGTCATAGACCGCACCTACAATGGGAGTCGGAGTCGGAGTGGGGCGCTCGAATCCCTGAATATTGAGCATGTAGGGGCGGTCTATGACCGCCCAAATCAAGATCGTGCGGCCATAGACCGCACCTACAGCGGGAGGCTTTTATTTCAAGCCGACGTGAACCCGTCCGCCAACAAATTCCGCGAAGGGTTATATGTTTTACCGGACACCCGCAGGCTCCGACGCCGCCAAGTCCATCTCGGAATGGAGATTGTCGAGCGTCACACTGGCAAGCATGTCGTCCAGGTTACAGGATTTCTTGCGCAGTACGACTTGGTCGCCGCGCGAGACAATTTCGATGGCTGAACCTTCCTGAACGCCCCATTGCTCGGCAATGGGTTTGGGAATGCGGACCGCCAGACTAGTGCCCCATTTGGAAATGTGCGTTTTTGCGCCCATCGAAATACCCTCCTTGCAGAGATGTATTATAGATACGTGTCTCCGACAAGAGGTTCGATTGCGGTCGGGGCGCGGATCCGCTTCAGCCAGGAAGAAGAGGCCGCTGCGCGACCCAATGGCCATGGCAGTTCGAGGATGCCCAATCCCGTAGCCTGCCACATCTCGATTATGTGTAATTGAAACTTCTACTTTCAGATTTACATATTTTTCCCGACCTCAACTCCTGCTCCTACCTGCAGGTTTTCGCCGACGCGCAGGGGCGGACCAGCCTCTTCGTCCTTACGGGCAGCGAACAGTTCAGCCTCTCCGATGCCATCGGCCAGTCGCTCGCCGGGCGTACGGCACTGCTTCGCCTACTGCCATTCTCGCTGGCTGAATGGCGGCGAACGGGCCCCCGCGATTGAGACCAAAAAAGTCACACTAGCCCGCATTTCTCACGAGTTGTCTGCTGCGGCGCCGTATACATCCGCCAGTGCTACGGCGCGTTCCTCGCGCCGGGCGCGTAGCGGCGCGTTCCTCGCGCCGGATCAAGCGCGGGCTCCTCGACGTACTGTCTAAAGCGCACCTCCGTGCGGCAGTAAAAAGTACGCCTCCGGTGCCCTCCCGGCGCGCGCCTTGCTCTGACGGCGTCTCCGACGCTTCGCGACGAAAACCCGTGAGAAAGGCGGGCTTCAGGAAAACGCACCCCGGAAATCTGGCATTCGACAGCCTATCGGGGCAGGATAGTCCTGGAAGTGGAAGGATGGTCGGGGAAGTCGATATGAAGAAACAAATTTGCACCCTCACTCTGGCGATGCTGGTACTGCTGACGCCGGCCACCGGGCTTTGGGCACAACTGGCGCCTCCCAACGAGGCAGGCGTGGCGATGGGACACTTGCACTACAACGTGCGCGACGTTGAGGCGAACCGTGATTTCTGGGTGCGACTCGGCGGCGAACCCGCGGGAACGCTGGGCGAGGCCGCGGTGGTGAAGTTTCCCGATATCCTGGTAATGCTCAGTGAAGGCGAATCGTCCGGCAACACCGAAGGGTCGGTGATCGATCACGTCGCTTTCCGTGTGGAATCGCTGGACGAAGTGGCTGCCGCGGGTTTCGAAGTCGAACGACTTGAGGGCTTCATCGGTATCGCCTCGGTGTTCACGCCCGAAGGCGAGCGAATCGAACTGTTCGACGAGACGGCTACCAATCTGACGTTCACGATCGACGGCCCAGGAAGCGATCCTGTTGCCGAGCGCCACAATCGTGCGATCGGCGCACCGATAATCTCGCATCATATTCACCTTTATCTCCCCGAATCTGCTGTCAGCGAAGCGAAAGACTGGTATGCACGCATGTTCGGCGCCACACCTGGAATAAGGTGGCAGTACGATGCGGTCGACCTGCCGGGAATCAACTTCAATTTTTCAAGCGCCCCCGAAGCACTGGCGCCCACTCGCGGCCGCATGCTGGATCACATCGGTCTCGAGATACAGGGCCTCGAAGAGTTTTGCAGGCGGCTTGAAGACGCCGGTGTGGAGTTCGACGAACCCTATGGCCAGCGTCCATCCGGCATCGCCACCGCCCTGCTGACCGACCCCTGGGGCACCTCCATCGAACTGACCGAGGGTTTGAACGGAATCTGATTCCGGGACCAAATTACCGCGACCGGACGACAGGTGGTTCCCGAATACTCCCGTCGGGGTTAGAATTGGAGTTTCGCCCCGGTTCGCCGCGATGTTCCGGAGCGGTTCGATCACGCACAAACGCAACATCGTTCCGATATTCTTTGTTTGAATTTATTGGGATAGAAAGAGGCCGGTCATGGGAAAAGCTCTGGAAGGTATTCGCATCCTGGATATGACTCACGTGCAGTCGGGTCCGACCTGCACCCAGATTTTGGCGTGGTTCGGCGCCGACGTCATCAAGATCGAGCGGCCGGGCGTCGGCGATGCCACCCGCCGGCAGTTACGGGACATCCCGGACGTCGACAGCCTCTACTTCACCATGCTGAACGCCAACAAGCGCAGCGTGACGTTGAACCCCAAGACCGAAACGGGCAACAAGATATTCGCGAAGCTGATCGAAGAATGCGACGTGATGGTCGAGAACTTCGCTCCGGGCGCGATCAATCGCATGGGTTTTCCGTGGGAGAGGATCCAGGAAATCAATCCCCGAATGATCTACGCATCGGTGAAGGGCTTCGGTCCCGGACCCTTCGAGGACTGCAAGGTTTACGAGAACGTCGCCCAGTGCACCGGAGGGTCGGCATCGACAACCGGTGAGATCGACCGCGTTCCGCTGGTGACCGGCTCACAGATCGGCGACTCGGGTACCGGGATTCATCTGGTCGCGGGCATTCTGGCCGCACTGTTGCATCGAGAGAAGAGCGGCAAGGGCCAGCGCGTGGTCTGCGCCATGCAGGACGCCGTGTTGAACCTGTGCCGCGTGAAACTGCGCGACCAGCAGCGTCTGGCGCACGGTCCGCTCAAGGAATATCCGCAGTACCCCAACGGCACCTTTGGCGACGCGGTGCCCCGCGCGGGCAATGCGTCCGGTGGCGGCCACCCGGGCTGGATCGTCAAATGCAAAGGCTGGGAAACCGACCCGGACGCCTATATTTATGTCATCACCCAGGCCCAGGCATTCCCCGCTCTCGCCCGTACCATCGGCCATGAGGACTGGCTTGAAGATCCGGCCTGGAATACACCCGAGGCGCGGCTTCCCCGGTTGGCGCAGGTCTATGAGGAAATCGAAAAATGGACCATGACCAAGGACAAGATGGAAGTCATGGCCACGCTCAATCCCCTGAACGTGCCCTGCGGTCCGATTCTTTCGATGAAGGAACTGGCCGTGGAGCCGTCCCTCCGCTCAACCGGCACAGTGGTCGAGGTGGACCACCCTGAACGCGGCACGTATCTGACCGTCGGCAACCCGATCAAGCTTTCGGATTCTCCATCCGATGTCCAGCGCGCCCCGCTGCTGGGGGAACATACCGAAGAGATCCTGCAAACGATCGTGGGTCTGAATGAAGAGGAAATTGAAGCCGCCCGCGGCCAGGGCGCAATCTGAGGAACGCAAGTCTTGCAATACAACGTACTCATTCTGGGCGCTTCATACGGATCCCTGTTCGCGACAAAGTTGTTGATGGCGGGGCACAATGCGTCGCTGGTGTGCACCGAACCTACGGCCGAACTGATCGACAACGCGGGAACCGTCGTGCGCTTCCCGATCCGGGGGCGGGATTCATTGGTCGAGATTCCGTCAAGGGGACTCCCCGGCACGCTTTCAGCGAGCAGTCCCAACGGCATCGATCCCGGAGTTTTCGATCTGGTGGTATTGGGAATGCAGGAAGCCCAGTACGGCTCGCCGGGAGTCAGGGAACTGATGGGCCGCGTGGCCGCATCGCGCGTCCCCTCTCTCGCAATCATGAACATGCCGCCGCTGCCCTATCTGGAACGGATTCCCGGACTTTCGACCGATGCTCTCAAGCCGTGTTACGCGGACCCCGGCGTCTGGGACGATTTCGAGCCCGGGCTCACGTCGTTGGCCAGTCCGGATCCCCAAGCATTTCGCCCACCGAACGAACCGAAGAACGTGCTTCAGGTGGGCTTGCCGACCAACTTCAAGGCCGCACGTTTCGAAGCCGCCGAACCCACTGAAATTCTGCGCAACCTGGAAACCGACATCGCCGCCGCACGGTTCGACCCGGGTGACGGGGCCATCGAGATTCCCGTAAAACTCAAGGTACATGACTCGATCTTTGTCCCGTTGGCCAAGTGGCCCATGCTGGTCGCCGGCAACTACCGCTGCATCCAGGCCGAGGAAATTATTCCGATTCGCGACGCGGTTCACCGAAGCGTGGACCGGTCGCGGGAAGTCTACAACTGGGTGTGGAGGCTTTGCACCGGACTCGGCGCAAAGGATGCCGATCTGGTTCCGTTCGAAAAATACGCCAAGGCCGCCGAAGGTCTGACCAAGCCGTCATCGGCGGCACGCGCATTGTTCGGCGGGGCCGAACACATCGAGCGCGTCGACTGCCTGGTTCGACGGATCGCCAGCCAGCAGGGACTCCAGTCCAACACGCTGGATGAGATCGTTCGATTGGTGAATGCGCAGTTGGGACGGAATCGACGAGAGCGTTGAAATCCCGGTTCCGCTTTCGGCCTTACTCTATTCCGAGAAGTTCGACCTCGAAGACCAGAACCGCATTACCCGGGATACCCGGCCGGCCGGCCGGGCCATAGGCCAGATCGGGCGGGCACACGAGACGGCTCTTGCCACCCACCTGCAGCGTCTGAACGCCTTCGGTCCAGCACGGGATCACGCCATTCAACGGGAAGGTTGCCGGTTCGCCCCGGTCCACGGAACTGTCAAAAACCGACCCGTCTCTCAACGTGCCGTGGTAGTGCACGCTCACCGTGTCGGCGGCGGTTGGACTGGCGCCGCTCCCCACGGTCATCTCCTGAATGACGATACCCGAATCCGTCCGGACGGCGCCTTCAACCCCCGCCTGCGAATCGATAAACGCCGTCGCGTCAGCCAACTCGGATTCCGCGGCGGCCTCGCTGCGTTGCTGCATGAAGACCTGCAGCATGGGACCATAACGATCCAGGTCGACCTGCGATTCGCGCCCGAGGACACTGTCGCTGATACCGAGCAACACCGTACTCAATTCCTCTTCGGTCAGTCCCACGTTTCCGACGTTTTCGCCCAGAATCTGACCCAGGGTATACAGCATCCTTTGATCCTCGGTCTCGACCGTACCGGAAGCGGGCGATTGGGTCCCCGAAGGAGAAGATTCGGAGGCACATGCCGGAACAAAACCGGCCGCAAACAGACAGATCGAAAGACAACCAAAAAACCGCACAAGGACTCCTTGTCGCAAGATCGAATCGGTGACGATATCACAGTCACACTCCCCCAAGTCTGTTATATGCTGGCCGCTGTTCCCACGTGGAACGGATGCTTTCCGCAGCAGGAGAAGTCGTAATGGTTGAACGCATGGCTCAAATGGTGTTGCCGGGGTTGCTCGCCGTGACTCCGGCGCTGGCACAAACGACGAACGATCCTTTTCCGGATCCCATCGAAGCGGTTGAAGACGTTATCGTTGTCGATTTCGTCGAGTTTGCCACGATTCCCGACATCGACCAGGAGACGGCGCGCGTCATGATCATGGTGGATGAGCCGGGTACGAGCCGGATGTTCGTCAACGATATGCGCGGCCCGATCTACAGCGTCACCTATGACGGTCAGACGGTGACCCGTTACATCGATATCGACGACGGCTGGGGCGTGAGTGTCAACTCCTCGGGCCGGGAGCGGGGGATGCAGAGCTTCGCCTTCCATCCGCAGTTCGGTCAAGCCGGCACTCCGGGCGCCGGCAAGTTCTATACCTGGACCGACTCGTCCAACATGGATCCGGAACCGGATTTCGTCGCGGGGGGCGACGGCAACACCCACGACACCGTCGTGATGGAATGGACGGCTCAAACCCCGGATTCCGCAACCTACGATGGCCCTCCGCCGCGCGAATTGATGCGATTCGAACAACCGTTCGGAAATCACAACGGCGGCCAGATCGGATTCAACCCGTTTGCATCGCCGGACGATGCCGACTTCGGAATGCTCTACGTGGGCATTGCCGATGGGGGCAGCGGCGGTGATCCACTCAATCTGGCACAGAACCTGAACGCGGGATTCGGCAAGATCATGAGGATCGACCCGCTGGGCGACAACAGCGCGAACGGCCAGTACGGAATCCCGGAAGACAATCCATTCGCCGATGACGGAGACGACGCCACCCTCGGCGAGATCTATGCGTACGGCGTCCGAAATCCTCAACGCTTCGCCTGGGACCCCCTGAACGGCAACATGTTCTTCAGCGAGATCGGCCAGAACATCGTCGAGGAAATCAGCCTGGTCACCAACGGCGCCAACCTCGGCTGGAACGACTGGGAGGGCAGCTTCGCGTTCATCAGCCGCGCCGAGGTCAGTCTGGAGGATCCCCAGGGCGATCCCGATGTCACGTATCCGGTCGCCGAGTACGGTCAGATCGATCCCTTGCTGCAACCGCAGTCCGCGGCTACCGGTCTTTACGTTTATCGAGGCGACAGCATTCCGCAACTCGAAAACCTCGTACTGTGGGGCGACATGCCGAGCGGAGAGATTTTCTACGTGGACGCGGACAACCTGCCCACAGGCGGACAGGACGCCATCCGCCGCATCCTTCTCAACGACGACGGCACGGCCAAAACATTGCTTCAGGTCGTCCAGGGAAAAAACCGCGAACAGGGCCGGGAGCCGGCAACGCGCGCCGACCTTCGATACGGCGCCGGTCCGGACAATCAGGTGTTCATCATGAACAAGGAAGATGGAATCATTCGGCTGCTTGTGCCCGGTGACTAGAAACGCGAGAATCCCCGCCAATGCCCGACAACAAGACGCTCGATAACCTCCCGCTTCCCGAAACAACCCTCCGTGGGCTGGTGAAGCACTTCGGCCCCGGAATGATCCTGATGATGACCGGTGTGGGTACCAGCCATCTGGTCACCGCGCCAGCCGCCGGAGGACGCTTCGAATACGTTCTTCTGTGGTGTATTCCGGTCGCCTACATCTTCAAGTACTACGGCTTCGAAATGGCGTTCCGGTTTACCCACGCGACGGGCCGCAGCATGCTCGACGCCTATTCGACGGCATGGAAGAAATGGCCGCTGTGGTACGTGCTGGTCACGACCCTGGTTCAATGCGTGGTGGGACAGGCCGGACGACTGGGCGCGGCGGCGGCCGTCGTTTATTTCTTTTTCCTCGAATACCTGGGAATGGATCTTCCAATTGCGGTCTTCGGCTTCATCCTGGGACTGATATCGGTAACGATCCTGATGTTCCAGAGATACAAGGCCCTGGAACTTACCTCCAAGATCTTCGCCGGCATGCTTGTCGTTTCCAGCGCGGCCGCGTATTTTGCCGAACCGGCGCCGCTGTCGGCTCTGGCCAACTTCGTACAGGTGCAGATACCCGGAGGATCGTGGCTCATTCTGGCGTCGTTCCTGGGTTTGCTGCCAACCGGTATCGACGTTTCTCTTCAGGCATCGGAGTGGGGCAAGGCCAAGAAAGTGGGGATGGGCAAGGTCCGGAACGAACTCGAAAGCCAGGGACGGATACAGCGCTTCGATCCGTTCCGCTCGAGAAAGGAAGATCTGGCGATGGATACCCGCACGCTGCCGCCCCACGCGCTGGAATATTGCCGCCGCTGGTTCCACATCGGGCTATGGGACTTTCGAACCGGGCACGTCATCTCCTTTCTGATCGCGTGCGTGTTCCTGTTACTGGCGGCAGTCTGGTTGTACCCCAGCGAAGTTTCGGGCAACGCGGTGATCGGCGAGATCGGGCAGGTTTTTTCGCAGAGCCTCGGTTCGGGAATGATGATCGTGTTCCTTTTGGGCGCCTTTGCCGCGACGTTCTCGACCGCGTTCAACTACTTCGACGGCTGGCCGCGCGTCGTGGGCGCCTGCTGCCGGAATCTGTTCCGCCGAACGTCTGAATTGCAAGGCATCGCCGCAAGCGATCTGGGCCCGGATCATCGGAGCAAGTGGTATTCCGAATACAACATCTACCGCATGACGATGGTTTTTTCGCTTGTCACGGCGAGTGCAGTGGTCGCCGGTACTCCCAGACCGGTCTACCTGGTCCTGGTGGCATCGGCCTTGGCGTATTTCATCGCTCCGGTGATCTTCTTTCTGAACCTCTATTACTGCTTCGCGGTGATCCCCAAACAGGACAAGCTGTTTTACCCTTCGAGGTTTGCCACCTGGTTTGGCTGGATCAGCTTTGTCGTGTTCACGGGTATGAGTTTGTTGCTGATCATGGATCGCGTCTTCGGCATCGCCCTGTTCGGCGCGTGAGCCCCGGCCCCACCCACGGAGACCGTCCGGCCCCGCGCCGTGACGGCACTCGCTCTCCGGTTCTCGCATTGAATGGCATGGTGGCCACGAGCCAGCCCCTGGCGTCGGCTGCGGCGCTCGGCGTGTTGCATGAGGGCGGCAACGCGGTCGATGCGGCAATTACCGCCGCGGCGGTTCTGAATGTCGTCGAACCGACGATGACGGGAATCGGCGGGGACATGTTCGCGCTGGTGTTCATGAAGGAAGACGGCGGCCCGATCGGTCTGAACGGCAGCGGATGGGCCGGTTCGAAAGCGCGCCTGGAGACCGTTGCCGGTATCGACGTTTTGTCGGGTATTCAAACCGTGACCGTTCCGGGCGCCGTCGCGGGCTGGTTCAAACTTCATGACCGCTACGGCACGTTGCCGATGACCCGCCTGCTGGACCCGGCGATCGACTATGCCGACAACGGATTCCCGGTGTCTGAAATCGTCGCGGGGCAATGGCAACGGATCGAAGACTACCTGAGGACCGTCGGCAACGCCGCTGAAACCTACATGCCCGAGGGACGGGCGCTCCGGCATGGCGAAGTGTTCCGAAATCGCGATCTGGCACGGTCGCTTAAATTGCTGGCACGGGACGGGCGCGATGCGTTTTATCGGGGAGAGATCGCGCGCGCCATCGTCGAAACCTCCGATGCCCTGGGAGGCTTTCTGACCCGGGCAGATCTGGAAGAATTCGACGCCCAATGGGTGCAACCGGTCTCGACCGCCTACCGGGGATACGAGGTCCATGAATTGCCTCCCAATACCCAGGGCATCGTCGCTCTGGAGATGCTGAACATCGCTGAAGGCTTCGACCTGAAGGCGATGGGACACAATTCGCCGGACTACATTCACGCACTGACTGAAGCGACGAAGCTGGCATTCGCAGATCGCGCACGCTACATCGCGGACCCCGATCGCGCTAGCGTTCCCACCGAACGCCTCATATCGAAGGAACATGGCAACGCTCGCCGCCGACAGATAGATTTGCGGCGAGCGGCGGGCCTCGCCACGCCTGGAGCCTCGGCGACGGGAGACACGGTTTACTTCACGATCGTCGACATTGACAGGAATGCGGTGTCGTTCATCGGCAGCCTTTTCGGCTCGTTCGGTTCCGGCGTGGTCGCCGATGGCACGGGAATCTGTCTCCATAACCGCGGCAACGGCTTCTCGCTCGACCCGGCTCATCCCAATCGAATGGCGCCGCGCAAGCGGCCCGCGCACACGCTGATCCCGGCGATGGTCACCAGGGACAACCGGCCGTGGCTATCGTTCGGTGTGATGGGCGGCGACATGCAGGCGCAGGGCCACCTCCAGGTGCTGGCCAACATGATCGATTTCGGGATGGACGTGCAGCAGGCCGGAGAGATGCCCCGTTTTCGCCACGATCCCGGGCAACTCGCCTTGGAGTCGGCGATCGGCACGGATGTCCGCCGGGCACTGGCCGAACGGGGACACCGGATTGCCGACGCGTTCGGCGGGTTTGGCGGGTATCAGGGAATCGTCATCGACCGGGAGTCCGGCGTCTTGATGGGAGGGTCGGATCCGAGGAAGGATGGGGCCGCGGTGGGTTGGTAGCAGGCCCCTCGCGGAAATTGCCGGATTCGAAATCGATCGCACGAACGTACCGGCTGAGAAGGTCTTCAACGACCCTTTGGATGCTGTCGGCCGCGACTCCCATCTCAAAAACCCATGACGGCGCGGTATCCGGTTTAACCACCTCAAAGTGTGTATGATGCGTATAATGAAAAGCGCCGAGGTTATTCGCAGACTTAAACGGGATGGTTGGGTGGTCCGGAACGTGCGTGGAAGCCATCACCAATTGGTTCACCCCGAAAAGCCCGGACGGGTCACCGTCAAGCACCCCAGCAAAGAGATTCCCCTCGGTACTCTGCGTAACATCTATCGGCAAGCCAACTGGAAATGGGAGGACCGCTGATATGCGATACCCGGTTGTGATCCACAAAGATGTCGAGAGCGTTTACGGGGTTACCGTACCGGACCTGCCGGGCTGCTTTTCCGCTGGCGAGACGCTTGAGGAAGCCGTCGAGTCCTCGCAGGAGGCCATCGCCTGCCATTTGGAGGGACTCCTCATGGATGGAGAACCGATACCTGCGACGGAATCGTTCGAAACGCACCAGGCGAGCGATGATTACAAGGGTGGAATTTGGGCACTGGTCAGTGTCGATATCTCCAAGCTGTCGAGCAAGTCGAAGCGGATCAACATCACGGTGCCCGCCCGCGTTCTGGCGATCCTGGACGAAGCCGCGGCGCGAGAAGGGGAAACACGGTCTGGTCTGCTCGCTCGCGCGGCGCTCAGCTACGTAGAACGTCAGTCCACGGAGTAAGCAGGTTGTGCGGTCGTAGACCACAGCTACATGGGGAGAGTGTAGGGGCGGTCTACGACCGCCCGAATCAACATCGCGCGGTAATCGTGCGGTCATAGACCGCACCTACAGTGGGAGCAGGGTGCCCGAATCCCTGAATATTGAGAATGTAGGGGCAGTCTATGACTGCCCGAATCAAGTTTGTCCGGTCGTAGACCGCACCGACCGCCCGAATCAAGATCGTACGGTCGGATAACGATCGACGATTACAACGGGATCACGAGCAGCGTGTCGATCCGGCGCGAATCGGTGACGACGATGCGTTCGGCGAAACGGGCGCCGTTCGCGTCCAGAAGAATCTTGTCCAGATAGATGCCGACAGCGAAGATCGTCATGACGCCCGTGCCCATCGTGCGGACGACCAGATAGTTGGACCGGCAACTGACCAAGCCGCTCGCGACGTCGTCGATGACGAGTCCGCCGATCTGGTGGGAATACCGTTGAGGCTCGTAGACGTTGATACGGCGGAGGCCCGTCACGCGATCCTTCATCATGCCCCGCCCCTGGCATTCCATGATTGACAGGGGCATGCCGGCATCATGGTTCTCGCGGGTGATTATTCGGTACAGGCCGTCGCCGGTGAACAGGGAAGGCCACTCTTCGATCCTGTCGTCGTCGATCACACGAACGTACCGGCTGTGCAGGTCTTCGACGGCCCCTTGGATGCTGTCGGGGGCGACTCCCATCTCAAAAACCCATGACGGCGCGGTATCCGGTCCAGAAGCCTCGCAGGGTGGTCTCGGTTGCGCGAGAACCCATTGTCGATTCGATCTCGCGGCCGCCCATCTCCATCACCGCGTTACGGTCCATGCCGGTCCCCTGAATGCCCCGCTGTACGTATTCGCCAATCATGCCGTCCTCCATCGATACGTATCCGGCCGGACCGATCAGGTTGGCCTGTTTCAGGCGCATCGCACGCAACTCGGGATCGTCATCGGCATAGCCAAAAAACGTCCAGTGCAATTCGGTGCGGTCGACGCCTTGCGGAATCGCCTGCCGCAACGCCAGCGTGTTGTAGATCTGCTGGTTGACACAGGTCGGGAAGATAGACTGAATGGCGACGGTAATGCCGTCGTCGAATTCCTGGCGGCTTTCGATCAACGATGGGTCCTCCAAGGTCACGCCCTCGATGAGCGACCGAATCTCACCTGGCCGGTATTCGCCTTCGCGGTATGTGGCGCCCTTTGAAAAGTTGATCGAGTTCCAGCCGCCATGATCGACAATCAACCCGCCATCCATCGTGAGGCGGTTGAGCTTGAACGTCGTGTAAAAGGCGTGCAGGATCGTCGCGTGGTAAGGGTCGCGGGAATTCTCCATGTAGAGCTTCCAGTTGTTCTCCATCGTTTGATGGTGGTAGCCCAACACCTCGACCGGCTTGTGAAAAACGCGTCGCATGTGAGCGGTCATGCCCGGACACAGATAGTCCTCGAGCGATTCGACGGCGGCGCTGAATGTCCCGAATACGACGCCGTTGAAGCTTTCGACCCGCATGCGCTCGAGGCCGTGATTCGCAAAATCGAAATCATCGGGCATGCCGCCCTTTCCGTTCACTCCGTTCCGGAATGCGACACCGGCCAGATTGCCGTCCAGGTCGTAGCTCCAACCGTGATACACGCAACCAATGGATTTCCGCTTCCCTCCCGCCTCGACGCACAGCATGGCGCCCTTGTGGGAACACCGGTTCACGAGCGCGTTGACGCCACCGTCCGCGCCTCGAACGACGATGACGGGCGTCTCGCCCACATACGTAGTTCGAAAACTCCCGGTGTCCGGGATCTCGGCTTCCAGACAGAGGTAGTGCCAGGTCGCGCCCCGGAAGATCCGCTGCTGTTCCAGTCGGTACACGTCCGGATCGGACATGACCTTCAGCGGCGCGCGGGCCACGCCTTCCGACGGCCACTCGATCGAAAAATTGCTTTCACTCATTTCACTCATTGGTTGCCACGACGGTCCCCGGTTCGGCGGGGAAGCCGCTTGCTACTCCTTGACAGAGGCCAATAACGAACATGACGACAGATGGCGCCAGATGCCTGACGCCCTCGGTGTCCAAACCATCGAGAAGGACGACCACAGGCCACCGACGACGATGACAGGCAGTTGGAAGGCGCCGGCGAGGCGGAAATCGATGAGAGACTGGACATCGAGGGGGGGTGACGACGCGGGCATGCGGTCAGAAAATGTATTTTTCCGAGAAGATTCGATCCACCGACAGCGCCCCGCCTCCACGAACGACGACGGCAATCCCCATCGCAATCGCCAGGAGGTGATACTCGTACCCCTCCAGGCCGGGATCCATCTGGCCAAACCAGTTCATGAAAAAACCGTTCGGACCGACATAGGTGACGATGGCTCCGATCATGATAATGATGATCCCTATCGCGGAGAGACGGCTCATGAACCCGATTATTATGCACACGCACGACACCGCCTCGATGATGATGGCGGCAACTGCGAGCGCGGGAGGGATCCCGATACCGACAAAAATCTCGACCGTCCCCATGAACCCCGGTCCGCCGAACCAGCCGAAAACCTTCTGCGTCGCATGGGCTGAAATGACCAGACCCAGAACCAACCGCAGGATCGTCAACGTGAGGTCGTTGGGAGTTTGAGCGATGCGTCGAAACATGAGCTTGAATCCGATCGGAAGCGTTATTGTATATCGTTGAGTACGAACCGATTATAATCGCCCCGAATCAGGAGTCTCCATGAAAATTCGAATCGCCGTTCCGGCATTCGTGCTCGTGTTCGGTCTTGCGACGACCGCGGTCCCGCTTGCCGTTGGGGCGCAGGACGCGGAAGTGCCCGCTTATCTGGAAGTCCGCGATGTTCCTCACGGAACTGTCCATGACGTGTCCTACCGTTCCACGGCGCTGGGTACCAACCGCGACGTCGTTGTCTATACGCCGCCCGGCTATGAGGCTTCATCGGATCGCTATCCGGTTCTGTACCTGCTCCACGGCGCCGGCGGTACCCAGACAACCTGGACGGAACGCGGCCGGGCGCACGTCATCCTCGACAACATGATTGCCGACGGCGCGTTGGCGCCCCTGGTCGTCGTCATGCCGTTCGGTTACGCGTTTCAAAGGGAAAGCGGCGTCGTGGACGTCATCGGCACCGTCGGTTACTACGGCCTGGTTTCGCTGGTACTGAACACGGACGAGTATCCGTTGCCCGAAGGCGTTGAGGTGGAGTTGCAGCCGCTCGATTAGCCCGCCTTGATTTGGGCGCCCTCTCCCACTCCCCGTGTAGGTGCGGTTTATGACCGCACGATTCGGACGATCCGCGCGAAGTTGATTCTCTTCGCAAGTGCACATGTAGGTCCGGTCTACGACCGGACGATTCGAAGATTATTGATTCGAGCGGTCACTTGATTCGAGCGGTCACAGACCGCTCCTACACTCTCCCCTTGTAGGTGCTGTCTACGACAGCACGATTTCCGCTCCTCCAGACAAGACAGGGCCAAGGAGAATACGACCCCGGCGTCACGGATACCGAGCTTCGCGATATCCATTAAACAGGTCACCCGACTTAACAGGTCTCCAGACATCGCAGGGTTCAGCGGGACGCCAAAAACCTGTCGACGATTCCAAGAAAGCCCTCGGGGTCTTCTTCGCTGGGATAGTGGCCGAGGCCCGGCATCGTGACGATTTCGACCTGCGGCAAAAGGCGGTCCAGTTCAATCTGCGTATCCACGGGAACGATCGTGCTGTTCCCGCCGAGGATGTAGATGATTGGCGCGGTAATCTGCCGGATGTACGGCCAGTGTTGCATCGGTATGAAGTCGTTGCCGATGGCGGGGTCCCGCTTCCATACAACGCGGCCGTCGGCTCGCGTTTTCGAGCCGAATCGGGCATAGGCTCGAATCACGTCGGGGTTGGTCCGTGAACTTTGGGACAGAAGTTGCGCGGTCAATTCATCGACCGAAGCCCAACCGTTCGCGTCATCGCGTTCGATCTGAGCGGCAAGCCGATTGGCAATCGTTCGAGGCCGTTCCGGACCCACGTCTTCGACGATGACCGCGGCCACACGATCCGGGTGCAACCCCGCAAACATTTGTGCGACGCGGCCGCCCGTGGAATTACCCCATATCACGATGTCCCGCAGGTCCATCTCTTCGGCCATCGCTTCGATGTCGCTAACGTAGTCGCGGACAAGATAGGCGCCGTCAGGCGACCATCCCGAGTCGCCGTGGCCGCGCATATCGACTGCCATGACCCGGTATTCGCCGGCGAAGTGCGGGGCGATGTGACTGAACGTGTGCGCGATACGACCGATGCCGTGCAGCATGATCAGAGGCGGGTTGTCGGGGTTTCCCCACTCCAGATAGTGGATCTCGATTCCGTTCACGTTAATCGAGCGGTCGGCGGGTTGCCCGCTACACGCGGACAAGCAGGCCGGCAACACGGCGGCGAGAGCCAGAGTCCGTAAATATCGGCGGAATGTAGTCATTGTTGTTCACCCGAGGAGCCGGCGTTGAAAATCCGTTCGCCATCTTTCATCCGCACCGTCCGGGCGCTCGCCAGCAACGAACCGTCCCGGGCACGGTGTCCTGTAATGACCACCTCGTCGCCGGGTTTGAGCGAGTCGCTGCGCCATCCATTCCGCATCAGCAGATTGGGACTGCCCAGTTCGGCCGCCCATTGCTCCGAACCGCGAACGCCTTCGACGGTAAGGTGGATCCACGCGTGCGGATTGACCCATTCGACTTCAAGAACCGTCCCTTGAAGTTCGACGGGCTGATCCGTGTCGAACTCGGCCGCAAACGAATGATGCGCGAGGGCCGGCATCGACAGGATTGCAATCCCTGGCAGAACGGCGGCAAATGCGATGAGGACACTTTTCATGGATATCTCTATCGATGATATCTTTATTGATCTCCGACCATGTGTTGCGGATCCCGGTTCACCTCGCACACGAATTCCAGCAGTTCGGTGTCGGGAAGCAACTGGTGATTCATCGTCACGCCCCAGGGGGCCGTATACGCTCCCGGATCGTCGATGGTGACGTCGATTTCCATACGTCCGAGGCTCAGTCGCCTGAAGCGCTCGGTCACGACCAATTGGCTGGTATGAGGATGTCCATTCGTATCCATCCGCATCTTGTCGTTGAAACCCGAGGTCGTGACTACGAACTCGTCGCCGTCCCATTCCCCGATCGAATATCCCATCCAACTCGGAGCGATGTATTCATCGGGCAACTCGCGGCCATCGGTGAACACCTGCCGGTGGAGGTAGTACATTTCGTAAAGAATAGCCACGGCGTTGGGTGTGTTGAAAATCTTGAAGGGATAGGGGAGCGTGTTGACCTTGGGCACGCCATGCGGCAAACACCGGGATTCTGGATCGTCGCGTCCCAGGGTGGCCCGCCGTTCCTCATAGAGAGTTTCCGCCTAGGGTTGGAATGGAACGTCCTGCCCCCCGGAGAGGTCGCCAAGGTAGCGCGGCGTGTCGGCCACCCAGACGCCGGACAGGTCGAGGCGCCCGTCAGGCAGCCGCGGCGCATGTGCGTCCAGATTCGGCGAGCCGTCCGCGTTCGGCGGCAAGCCCGGAGTGGGATATTCCAGCCACTGCGCCGGAGCGGAAACCGCCACCAGGGCCAGCAAGAGGATCGCGGCAGTGGCGTATTTCGCGGTTCGCGTGTGTGGATCCCCGATTCTCATGGTCGTTCCCTCCTCGGAGGAATCAACTGACTTCGAGCAGCCGAATCCTGTGGTTCTCGCTGTCTCCGATATAGATGCTATTCCCAGTGACATACACGCCGTGGGGACGTGCGAGCCGGCAATTCAGGGGAGCATCGCCGTCGGGTCCGTCGCCGCGTTCGCCGTTTCCGGCAACCGTCGAGATGATGCCGGAGTCGAGATCGATCACGCGGATTGCGTGATTTTCGGTATCCACGATGTACAGCTTGTTGTCGAGCGCATAACCGATCCCCTTCGGCCCGTTCAGCGGGTTGCCGGGCCGTCCGAAAGTCGCCGTGGACGCGGGACCGCCATCGCCCGAATACCGCAATTCGCCAGTGCCTGCCAGGCGTTGGAAGGTTCCCGCTGCAGTGTCCACCGAATACACGGCATTGCCTTCGCGCAGGATCAGATACATCGTGCCGTCCGGCGCCACGTCGATCGAACGGGGACCTTCCATCGCCGACTCGAGCAAACGCCCGGACTCCGGGGCCGGGCCGCGTTCACCGGTTCCGGCGAAGGTCGAAATGACACCGGTATCCGGATCGATACGCCGAACGCGCTGGTTGGCGATATCGCAAATATAGAGATTGTCCTGGGCGTCGAAGGCAATGCTGTGGGGTTGGGCCAGTTGAGAAGCCCCGGCCCGACCCCCGTCACCGCCGTATCCGCGTTGCCCATTTCCCGCGAGGGTGGAAATCACCCGGGTCCGCATGTCGATCTTGCGCACGACGTGGTTGTCGCGTTCACAAAACACCATGTCCCCGCGCGCGTCGAAACGCAGTTCGTGGGGCGTGCTCATCCGCGCCTCGGTTGCTGGGCCGCCGTCGCCCGAATACCCTTCGGTAGCGTTTCCGGCAATCACTGAGACGCGCCGGGTTTCCAGGTCCATCGCGAGGATCCGGTGCGTTCCCAGGTCACACCAGAACAAGCGCCCATCGGGACCGATCACCAAGCCATAAACATTGTTGATCCCCGTTTCGTCGGCGATATCGCCATCGGCCGCGGTCCCGGCGACGCCGGTTCCGGCAATGGTGCGGATTCGCGCGCCCTGAAACGGGTGCGCCGAGCTTGCGGCATGGACTGCCGGCAACGCGGCGAGCATCGCATTGGCACGCAGAAACTGCCTGCGTGTCTGTTTCGCTCTCATTAGGTCCTCAACTCCGTAACGATTCAAAGTAACACTGCCCAATCGCCATCGACGATCGGGCGGTGAATTCACGGTTTGGGGTCGAACGGCGCGCGTAGTGACCGTAGCGCCCTCGGCAGTTCCGGCGTCCGGCGATACCCGGAGGACGCCAGCCTTCAACGGTTCACTTGAACATCAGGTGCCGTGAGAAGAACGGCAATACACTTTCTTCGAAGCGTTCGGAGATCCGGTTCGAATGGTCTCCTTCGTACGTCTCGAACGTGTGGTGGAAACCGAACCGGGTCATGGCTTCGCTGAGCGCCCTGTTGGCGCCAATCAGACCGTCCTGTTCACCGACGTCCATCATGATCGCGGTCATCTTTTTCAAGGCGCCGGCGTGCGAATCGAGCATGGCCATCGGCGCGTTTACCGCGAACCGGGCCGCGACTTCCGGGATGACTTCACCGTTCTTCGTCGGCAGGTCAAAGTAGAAAGGGGGTTTCACGGGGTTCGGCGCCCAGGCTGCGGTCACCGCAAAGGTCCGCAATGCTCCGTTCGCCTCGGCAAGATCCTCGGCTGTCTCGATCCGTTCCATCGCCAGGGCGCGCTCCCCGCCACGGGGGCTCATTTCGTTAAGACAACAGGAACTCAACGCATAGAGCGATGAGAACACGTCGGGGCGATTCATTCCGATACGCATGACTCCATAACCGCCCATCGAGTGTCCGGCCAGGCCGCGCGCGGCACGAACCGGAATGGTCCGATAGTGGTTGTCCACATAGGCGACCAGATCGTCGGAAATGTAGTCTTCCCAGTAGCCGGACGTCACCGAGTTGGCGTACATGCACCCCCCGTAGGCGTTGTAGCAGTTGGGCATGACAAGGATCATTTCCTGCGCGCCGCCGCCGGCAAAAACGCTATCGGCGATGAGTTCGGACTGACGCCGTCCGTCGGGTCCGAACCAGCCCTGGTCGGTTCCCGTGTATCCATGAAGGATATATACCACCGGATATCGGCGGCTTGCCTCGCTCTGGTAGCTGGCCGGCAGGTAGACCGATACTTCCGGCGATGTTGACTCGCCCATCAGATTGCCTTCGAGAGACGCACCGAAGACATTGATGCGTTCCAGGGTCCCCCGCGCCGCCTGCGGCGCCTGCGCATCCGCAACCCCTACGAGAAAGATCAGGCCCAGAGCCGCGAAAAAACTCCATCTCTTCATGGGACAACCTCCGTCTTGAATTCCGGTTCGGGCTACTATACATCGAACCCCGGATGGAGACCTATGACGACGAAACTGCTGCCGACCTCGCTAATCGGATCCTACCCGCAACCGGACTGGTTGATTGACCGCACCATGCTCGCCAAGCGTCTGCCTCCGCGCGTGCGGGCCTCCGAATTGTGGCGCGTGCGGGCCGAGTGGCTCGAAGAAGCGCAGGATGATGCCACACTTCGGGCAATCCACGATCAGGAACGCGCGGGGATCGACATTCTCACCGACGGCGAGATTCGGCGTGAAAGCTACTCGAACCGGTTTGCAACGGCACTGGAAGGCATCGATCTCGAAAATCCGGTCGTCGTGCGTGGACGAAGCGGTAGAGAGAACGAAGTCCCGCGCGTCTTCGGCAAGATTCGCCGCAAATATCCCGTCGAAGTCCGCGACGTTCAATTCCTGAGGGCGAACACGGATCGGTTGGTGAAGGTAACGGTTCCGGGGCCGTTCACGATGTCCGAGCAGGCCTACAACGATTTCTACGACACCGCCGAAGAGATGGCGCTGGACTATGCGGCGGCGGTCAACGAAGAAGTGAACGACCTCCTGGACGCCGGCGCCGACATCGTTCAGATTGACGATCCGTATCTGGAAGCCGGAGTGGAAAATGCTCGTGAATACGGCCTCGCCGCGTTGGAACGCTCGCTGGACGGCGTCGAAGACCGGACCGCGGTTCATGTCTGCTTCGGTTATGCCGCAATGGTGGAGGGTCGGCCCTCGGCCTACGAAATCCTTCCCGACCTGGCGAAGACGACGGCAACGCAGATCGCCATCGAAACGGCCCAGTCGTCACTCGACTGCTCCGTCCTCGGCCGGATGAACGGCAAGAGGATCGTCCTGGGAGTCCTGGATCTCTCGACGCCCGAGGTCGAAACACCCGAGCGGGTCGCCGAACGCATCCGGCGCGCTCTTCCCTACATCGACGCCGAACGCCTGACTATCGCGCCGGACTGCGGCATGAAGTACCTTCCCCGAGACGCAGCGTTCGGGAAGCTGAAAGCCATGGTGGCTGGCGCGGGGATTGTTCGCAAAGAGTTGGAATCGGGAAATTGAAGGGGGGTCCGGTACGGAGATTCGGCACCTATCCGCCACGAACGCCCGATGAGGAAAACGGGAGCGGCGCCGCGGGTCTTATCGAGGGCTCGCGGCGATCAGGATCTGCTCCAACGATGCCGGATCGGACCCAAGTTCGTTCTCACCCGCCGGAAATTCATTGGCTTCCAGGATGTACGCCAGAATGTCGAGGTAGGTCTGTGGAGGCAGGCTGTTCGGCCGGTCGGACGGCATTCCGGTTCGGATCCTGGTGAACAGCGCGCCGAGAGACATATCGCCCCACAGAAAGGTAAAGCTCACTCCGACAATGCTGGGCGAATTGCTGTCGCCGCGCAAGTCTTCAGCATGGCATGAGGCGCAGGCCTGGGCGTATCCGGCCGCACCCCGCATGGCTTGTTCCGCGGTGTAGACGCCATCCCAGACGGTACGTTCCTGGGCAGGCGCGCCAGCCGCGAACAGGACGCAACCCGCGGTCAGAACAAGCGATATCGAGAAGATCCGTCGCGTCATCGGTCGGGCAGCGCGAACACGTAGATGGAATTCCCGTTGTTGGGCCGCCGTATGTCGGGTGCCAATTCAGGTGAAATCAGAGTGGACCAGCTTCCACCCCCGATCCCCGCCGGCATGGCAACGTATTGCTTTCCATTCGCCAGATACGTGATCGGGAAACCCTGAGCCGAGGTGACCAGGCGGGTCTGCCACAGGATGTCCCCCGTCGCCGCATCGTAGGCATACATGTGACGATCCCAGTCTCCCGCAAACACCACTCCCCCGGCGGTTGTGAGCGCGGCGGTGTTCATGGGCGACGGAGTGCGATGACGCCACATGATCTCCCCATCCGTGATATCGATCGCCAGAAACTCGCCCAGGTTACCCCCGGATTCCGGATGCACGTAGTCTCTGCGCCGCACGGGCCCGGTGCCGCCTCCACCCAGGATCAACTCGGTCGGACCGAACGTGGCCAGTTCGCAGTTGAGTGTCAGCGGAACGTAAAGGGCGTTGGTCTCCGGACTGAATGCCATCGCACGCCAACTCTTGAACCCGGAAGTGCTCGGGCACATGTCCACTTCGACTCCGATTTCGGGGACCATTCCCGGCCGATAGCTCACCTCCCCGGTCTCCGGATTGACATCCACGATGTTCTGGTAGCCGAGATCGTTGGCGTAAATGAACTCGCCGTCGGTTCGATCGAGCTGCCAGAGAATGCCCAGTTTGCCCATCTTGAACAAGGACCGGCGACCGCCGATGTCGATCAGGATGTTTTCGAACACTTCATCCATGTCGTGGGATTCACCGGGCAGGTGCTGGTAGTACCAGACTATTTCGCCGGTTTCCGGATCGAGCGCCAGAGTGGAATTCGTATAGAGCGCGTCGCCGTCGGTCCCGCGAACGGACCGGGCCCAGGGCTTGGCCTGCGCGGTTCCCCAATAGACCAGATCGGCTTCGGCATCGTAGCTTCCGGTAATCCATGCGTCGCTGCCGGCCCTGAACTCCAGCGGCAGATCACCCCAGGTGTCGCCTCCCGGCTCACCGGGGCGCGCGACGGTGGAGGTGCGCCACAGTTCGTCGCCCGTCGCGGCATCGTGGCCGGTAATGAAACAGACATCGTCCTTGTAGCGGCTGCATCCCGTGATACCTGTAACGAGAATTCCGCGCACCACGAGCGGACCGGCGGTGTACTGATAACCCAGGCTCGAGTCGGCGACGGTCGTGTCCCAGACCAACCGTCCCGTACGTGCATCGAGTGCCACGATATGCGCGTCCTGGGTTGTGCCGAAGATCATGTCGTCATAGATAGCGATGTTCTTCTGGATTCCCCGACCGGCGCCGCCGAGGGCGGTGGGCTGTTGCGGAAGTCGCGGGATGATGGTCGACTCGCCTCCGGGGCGTCCACCTGCGGGCCCTGAAGCTTCATCTGCCCGGGGAGTGATGCCCGGGCGATACTCCCAGATCAGATCTCCTGTAGCGCCATCCAGCGCCTGGATGACCCCCCGCGGATTCGGCAGATACACGATACCGTCGTAGACCAGGGGCGTCGCCTCCTGCGCCCCCGTGTCGTCCATGGCCCAGGACCATACCAGTTGGAGTTGCCCAACGTTGCCGGTGGTGATGGCATCGAGCGGACTGTAGCCCCATGCGTTGTCGGTCCGACGCCAGTTGAGCCAGTCGCCGGGCGCCGGGTTTCGCAACATCTCCTCGGTGACAGGCGCGAAGCCGCCTGATTGCGCCAGTATGGGAAGGCGCCCTGCGAGAACGGCAACGGCAACCAACACTGCAACGGAGATCGCGGATTTAATTCTCATGGGTCCTCGAACTATTCTTGATCGAGCTTGGTGGGGAGACAAGATAAAATCATACAGATTCTGTGCCCGTGGTTTCTTTCGAACTAGACGAACCATGTTCGTCCGAACCAGACGAACCGTGTTCGTCCGAATTAGACGAACCATGTTCGTTCGAATCAGACGAACCGTGTTCGTCCGAACTAGACGAACCACATTCGTTCGAATCAGACGAATAGAGGAGGGTCATCGTGACAACCATGACCAGATTGCTGTTTCCGATGGTTTTTATCCTTGTCTTCGCCGTGGTCTGCCCGGCGCAACAGGGACGCATCGACGGTGAACTCTACGGGGAGGACGGCGAGCCGTTGAGCGGGGCCAGGATCATGCTCGACGAGATCAACGGGAACAGGCACTACGAGCTCGAGAGCGACGGTCGAGGAAACTTCATCCATCTCTCGGTCGGCCAGGGCCGGTACCAGATGACGATCGAGCTCGGCGGACGGCCGCGGGCCGTCACCGAGGTCCGTGTGAGGCCAGGCGAGAATCCGCTGCGAGTGGACCTCCAGAGGCTCGAGATCGAGTCGGATGAGTTCTCCGGGGATCTCGGAGTTGCGACAAGGGTCGTACGGGACGTCACGCTGGTCGGCGAGGGAGATGCCGTCTCGATCCCATCGGAGAACCCGTTCGACGAGTCCGGGGACAGGGCGGCCGCAGTGGCGGCCGATGCTGCCATGAGAGAGGCATTCGATGCCGGACGGCAGGCGATCGAAGCCGGGGACCTCGACGAAGCCATACGTCAGTTCACGATTGCCGCCGAAGGCTCTCCGACACCCCAACACGTCATCTATGCCAACCTGGGACTGGCCTACGAACGCGCCGAGCGCTACGAGGAAGCCGCCGAAACCTTCGAGTTGGCCCAGGAGACCGCCGTTGCCCAAGGGATCTCGCCAGCCGCGACGAACTACTACACCAATCTGACGCTCGTTTACGCCACGGCGGGCAACGTTGAGAAAGCGATCGAGAACGCCGAAAAGGCTGTCGAGTTCGATTCGGAGGGCGCCGGCCTGAGTTTCTACAACGTCGGCGTCGTGTTGACGAATGCCGGTCAGGGGACAGCCGCGATCCAGGCATTTGAACGTGCCGTCGCAGTCGATCCCGAAATGGCCGACGCTTACTATCAATTGGGGCTGGCCTACCTGGGCAATCCAGACGCCATACCCGATGCCATCGCCGCGATGGAGCGATACCTGGAACTCGTGCCGGACGGCCCCGATGCCGAAACCGCACGTCAATTGTTGGAGTTCGCGCGACAATAGCTCGCCGTCCGAGCCTTCAGGAGGCAGTTTCCATGAATGTCCGTCATTCGACCGCCCTTATCTTCTCCCTCATCCTGACGCCGTTGCTTTGTGGGCCCGAGGCATCCGCTCAACTCGTGACGATACGGTTCGACGCCAACGCGCCAGTGTCTCCGCTTGGAAGCGAAACGGAGTATCAGGCCGTTGTCAGGATTCAAAACGAACAGAACCCCAACACGCGTCTCCGGCTTATCAACGAATTCCTTTCGGGCGAATACCGCGACGAACTTGCCGACGTGGGAGGAGGAGAAGACCAACTGGGGGGGTTCGACATCGATCCGGGCTTCAACACTCCCATCACGCGGCCCAGAGATATCGGCCAGATCGACAGCGAGGCGTCCACGACTGGAAGCGAGTTCACATACCTGGTGCTCCGCATGCGTTTCCAGACCTTGTACACCGAAGGCGAACCGGAGGAGATCGTCGAAGCCGCCGAGGAAGCTCTGGATGCCCATGAGTTCTTTTTCAACGGCAAGATGGGGTTCATTACCGATCCCGGGATTGTCCCGGAAGTACCGGCCTTTCGCCTGGACTTTGCCAACCAGAAATCGATCTTCTTCCAGGCGATGATGGAAGCGTATCAGTCGCTCGAGGACGCCGATAACTTGCTCAGCTACGGTGAGATGGCTCTTGAGGCGGAAGACGAAACCTGGGCCCTCTACATCCAACAATTCGACGAGACCGCGGCCGGCTTCCCCGTGGAACGGGACCGGCACCTGGCCAGACAAACCGTCATGCTCGGAACAATGATGGGGACCTACCAGTTTCTGGACAATCTGGAAAACGAACTCGTTTACGCTCGACGGTTCCTGGAGGTCCAGCCCGACGACAGGCAAGTGTTGACGCGCGCGTCGCAGATCATGGCCGAACCGCAGCGAATGCCAGAGGATGGCCCGGCCCGTACCCAACATCTCGAAGCCGCTGAAGACTACGCCGCGAGAGCGGTGGACGCGGTGGACGCTTATGTGACAAGCCCGGACTCGGCGGAGATCGAGGACCTCGAAAAAGCGGCGATGGTCTCCCAGGCGAACACAGCCCTCGGCATGGTTCACTTTCAACAGCAAGAGTTTCGAGATGCGGCACTCGCCTATGGCCGGGCGGCCGACTCCGTCCCCGAAGCCCAACTCTACTTCCTTTTGGGCGTGGCCCACTTCAACGACCAGAACGTCGACCCAGCGGTATCGGCGCTCGCGCGGGCCGTCTTCCTCGATTTTCCTCAACCCCAGGCCCGTCAACTCCTGGAGGTTGCCTATGAAGTTCAGAACGGCTCGCTGGACAGTCTGGACGATTACATCGAGAGCGAGGGCAGTCAGCTGACAGCCGATCGGTGACGCTTCTCACATGCCCCTCCGACACGGCCATGCACATTTCTGCCACCCGCTTCCAAGGCCCCTTTCGCTTGTCTTGGCATTACCGAAAGTATAGATTTGAGGCGTGAAAGGCTCTGTTAGAAACCTCCGCCCGAGCCTCGGACTGCTGGGCGTTTTGTGTTGCCTGGGCGCCATCAAGGAACCATCAAGAAACCATCAAAGAAATGGATGCGCCGGGTGGCCGGACCTCTACGTCACCAGCGTCGGCGCGAACGCTCTTTACAGGAATGACGGATCGGGCCACTTCGTCGATATGACCGCAATTGCCGGTGTCGGCACCGAACTGTGTAGCGCAGGCCGTGCCTTTGGGGACATCGACAACGATACCGACCTCGACCTGGCTGTCTCCAACGGCGAGGTCATCGACAACATTGATATCGTCTATCCCAGTCGCACCTACGAACAGCGGAATTTGCTGCTGGCGAATGACGGCGCCGGTAGGTTCACCGATGTCGGGCCGCTCTCGGAACGGGAATTCGCCCTGAAAAAAGTCGGTCACTGGCTGGCTGTCGAGGATCTGGACAACGATGGCGATCTGGCCAATCGGATCGTCGTCATCGTCGAAGGCGAAGGGATCGCCCGAACCGCGTCTTTCAACCGGGGGCCTTGGCGCCCGTGGTAAATGTGTACGACGGAATTACTTTGGTACAAAGGAGCGGGATGAGGACAATCGTTTCATTGGCAATCTTCCTTGCGGCTCTGCCTGCCGCTGCCTTTCAGACGAGATCTTTTCCTGTATTGGCCGATGTGGCCGACGAGTTGGGCGTGGCGTTGACGAAGGTCAGCGGAAGCGCGACCGCCGATTACATCATTGAAGTCAACGGCAACGGCGCCGGGTTCTTCGACTACGACAACGATGGCGACGTCGACCTTGTGATTACGAACGGTTCCACGCTCTCGAGCTATCGTGAAGGTGGAGATCCGGTCGCAACATTGTATGAGAACTCGAACGGCCGTTTCAGGGATGTCACAAGCGAGACCGGATTGGACGACACCGGCTGGGGCTCCGGTGTCTGTATCGCCGACTACGACAATGACGGCAGCAGCGACTTCTATCTGACCGCCTGGGGGGCCAACCGGCTTTACCGCAACCGCGGCGGCCAGACGTTCGAAGAAACGGGTGAGAGTGCCGGCGTGGCCGACACAGGCTGGGGCACGAACTGCGCGTTCGGAGATTACGACCGCGACGGTGACGTGGATCTGTACGTGGCGAACTACCTTACCTTCGACGAAGAAACGATCCCGCGGCGGGGCGCCCCCGGCAATCCGCTGTATATGGGCGAACTGGAGGTGATGGTCGGCCCTCTTTCCCTTCCCGGGGAGTCTGACGTGCTCTTCCGCAACAACAGCGACGGCACGTTCACCGACGTGACGGCCGAGGCCGGCATCGAAGATCCCGGGCACTTCGGTTTCGGAGTCCAGTTCAGCGACTTCGACGATGACGGATGGCCGGACATCTATGTGGCCAACGATTCGCTGTCGAATTTCATGTTCCGAAACAATCGGGACGGAACGTTTTCCGAGATAGGTCTGCTTTCGGGCACCTCCCTCAACCTGATGGGATCCGAGCAGGCGGGTATGGGGCTGGCGGTGGCCGATTATGACGGCAACGGCTACTTCGATATCTTTGTCACCAATTTCGCGCAGGACACGAACACTCTCTATCGAAACCTGGGTGAGATGTTGTTCGTCGACGCGACCGTCGCGTCGGCGACTGGCACACCGTCTCGTCTCCATCTGGGTTGGGGCGCCGGCTTTGTCGACCTCGACAATGACGGCTGGTTGGATCTTTTCGTCGCGAACGGGCACGTCTACCCCAACATCGGCGAACTCGACGTCGGCATCGGTTACCTGCAGCCGAAGGAAGTCTACCGGAACCTGGGGGACGGCAGCTTCGAGGAGATCGTGGCGGATATGGCCGGGGATCTTGCAATTCCGAAGTCGACGCGCGGCGCCGCTTTTGCTGACTACGACAACGACGGCGACATCGACGCGATCGCGATCAACACGAACGAGGGTCCAAGCTTCTACCAAAACCAGGGCGGCAACCGGAATCACTGGGTCGGCTTCAGGCTTGCCGGTGTTTCGAGCAACCGCGACGCCATCGGCGCACGGGTCGAGATCGATGCCGGGGGGCGGACGCGGGTGGCGGAAGTCCGGAGCGGCGGCAGCTACCTGTCGCACAACGACATGCGCATCCATTTCGGACTGGGAAACGTCGACGCAATCGACCGAATCCGCATCCGGTGGCCCAATGGCGAATGGGAGAACCTGGACGGCGTCGAGGGCGGCCGGTACTGGTTTGTTCGGGAAGGCGCGGGGCGGGTCCAATCCGAGCCATGATCCCGCGTGCCCGGCGCTGCCGGACACCCCAACCACGCAACCGACAACCCGGGAACGGCGCAGCAAGACGGCCGGTACAAGGCCATGGGTTCGCTACCTGCGGTCGAGAGCGGCCGTCAACGCGCGGTCGTACTCCCTCAAGTAAGGCGCCCGATGACGAAAACTGGATCGAGTGTCGCCGAGCGCTTCGTATTCCGTAAAAAGACTCCTTTGGACAAGAAAGCTGTCGCCTGAAGGACAACAGCCCAGATCGAGCATGGTCTGGAACGTCTCGATGGCGGCTTCATGGCGGTCAAGCTTGGCGAGAGCGACACCCAGGTTCAGATAGATCATCGCCGCGTCGGGTTGAGCCTCGATGCCGCCGCGAAACAGTTCGATCGCCTCCTCCGGTCTCCCTTCGACCAATGCGGCGGCCCCGCTCCGGTTGATCGCGGACTCCCGCACTTCCTTGTCCGCCGCCGCCTGGGCGATCGCTTCGCGCCGCTGGTACTCGGCCAATTCCCGCCGGCCCTCTTCGTCCCGGCCCGCCCGGGCAAGGGCCCGCACCCGCGTGTAGCGAGCCCGCTGATGCTCCGGATCGACTTCAAGAGCTTCCGCAGCCGCTTCGGCCGCGTCGCCGAACCGATCCAGACGCAGATACAGTTCCGAAAGGCCATAGTGGGCGTCCGCCGTCCCGGGACTGGCGGCAACGACGAGCGTGTATTCGGCCTGGGCTTCGTCCACCATGTCCCGAATCAGGTACTGCCCGGCCAGTTCGAGGCGGGCCTCCATCGCGTCCGGCGTGATTGCGAGAGCCCGCTGAAAAGCCGCCGCGGCCTCGTCGAACTGCCCCAGTTCGATGTGCATGTGTCCAATACGAATATGAAGGAGAAGCCGTTCCCGGTCATCGACATCCGGGACCGCACTCGATCCTCCTTCGAGCCGAATGGCCTGCTCGAAGGCTTCGAGCGCGCTTAGAAGCCGTTTGTTTTCCGCGTACAGTTCCGCCAGTTCGGCTCGGACTCCGCGGGAGTCCGGGAACTCCAGAACGGCTTGGAGCATCACTTCTTCGGCCGTGTCCACGAGTTGCTGCCGCAACAACATACGGCTGCTTGCGATGTACAGAACCGGCACCGGCCGGACCTGGGCAAGGGTTTCCAAAAACTTGCGGATCGCTTCGTCGCGTTCCCCATCCGGGAAGTGCGCAATTACAAGGAGCGCGGCCAGGCTGTCCAGGACCGCAAGCGCAGGCGATTCGGACCGGCCGCCCCATCGCCCGGAAAGGCGCCGCTCGTAGAGTTCGGCGGCTTCCTCGTGGTCGTTCCGTGCCTCAGCGATCACGGCTAGGCGGCTCGTGCTTCGTAGCACATCGAGATGGCCGGGTCCCAACGCGCTTTCCAGAATCGGCAGCGACTGCCGGTAGTGTCGTTCGGCTTCTTCGGGCCGGCCGAGCTGGAAATAGGTCTCGGCCAGATTGTTTCGATGAATGGCGATGATGGGGTCTTGCGGGTGAAGAATGCGTTCGAGAATTCCCAGAGTTCGCAGGGAAAGAGTCTCCGATTCCTCAAGGTCACCCAACAGCCTCGAGGTCTCGGCCAGGGCGCCGAGGCTTTCGGCGAGCCGGTAATTCTCGGGTCCGAGGTCCTCGGCTTCGCGGATGGCTGCCCGAAAGGATCGGGCCGCCTCCTCGTAGCGGCCTTGTTCGAACGCTCCAAGTCCGGCCTCGTGCTGGACTCTCCACCGGGCCTCGACATCCTGCGCGGGGAGCGCGCCTTGAGACCCCATCGACGCGAGCAACAGAAGCGCCACTAGAGACATGAATTTCATGCGCATCGAAAATCCCCGTATCCCCGTTGGCCGGTCGTCCCGGGCTCAATCCCCATCGAAGGGTTTCCGTTCGACAACGCCTTCGCCTTCCCGAACAATCAGGATCTGGTTGGCTTGGATGTTCTCGATTACGTCGCCTTCACCACTCGGCCACCGCACTTCCAGTCGATCGGCCCGAGCCGCCTGCCCCAAGCCGAAATGGACTCTCAGGTCGTTCTGTCCCAGATAGCTCGAACCGGCGCGAACTTCACGTACAAGCACGGTGGACCCCACCGACAGCGTCAAATGGGCGCCGATGCCATCGCGGTTGCTGGTGACGCCTTCGGTACGGACGAGCAGGGCATTGGCTTGGTTTCCCCCATCGTTTCGCAGGATATCCGGGGTCTGCCCCAGGTTGCCGATCACGATGTCAAGATCCCCGTCATTGTCGAGATCGCCGACCGTCAAGGAGCGACTGGGCTTCTTTGGAGCAAAGCCCGGGCCCGACACGGATCCCACGTCCCGGAACTTGCCGGACCCATCGTTTTCGAGCAGGAGGTTCGGCTGTTCGAACGTCTTGGTGTCGCCCAGGCGTGCGGCATTGTCATCGACATCGCCGTTCGCGATCGCGATATCGAGGTCCATGTCGTTGTCGTAATCGAAAAAAGCCGCGCCGAAACCCACGAAAGGCAATGTGGCCTCACCGACGCCGCTCTGGAGCGTCACGTCGTCGAAAAGTCCGTCCCCAAGGTTCTCGTACATTGTGTGGGTTTCCAGATCGAGATTCGTGACGAAGATCTCCGGGAGCCCGTCTCCGTTCACATCGCCCATGTCGGTCCCCATCCCGGCCAGAGGCTTGGCGGTAATGCCGACGGCAACGCCGGCCCAGAGCCCCACCTCCTCGTACCTGCCACCCCCCTGGTTATGGAAGAGGAAGTTGGGCACCGCGTCGTTCGCCACGTAGATGTCGACCCAGCCGTCATCATCGTAATCGCCGAAGACCACCCCCAGCCCGTTTCCGTCCGTTCTGTAAACGTTGGCTTCACGCGTCGCGTCGGTGAACGTGCCGTCGCCATTGTTGCGGTAAAGCACGTCGGCCACGGAGGTGTAGACATTGGGATGGCAGTAGCTCCGAACGTTTCCGAGACCGCAGTCCTGGTTGCTCTCCACCGCGAAATCGACGTAGTTCGCGACATAAAGGTCCACATCCCCGTCATTATCGATATCGCCGAAGGCACAACTGGCGCTCCAGGCGCTAGAGGCCGTGCCGGTGTGGGCGGTAACGTCCTCGAAACGGCCGCCCCCAGTGTTCCGGTAGAACCGGTTCGCGCCGTAGCTGGTCACGTAAAGATCGGGCCATCCATCGTTGTCGTAATCCGCCGAGCAGGCGCCCATACCGAAACCGGAAATTCCGATGCCCGAGGCCTCGGTCACGTCCGAGAAACGCCATCCTCCCTCATTGCGGTAGAGCCGGTGGTGGGCCCCCTCCGCCACTCGGTCATCCACAAAGGAACCTCCGTTGACAAAAAAGACATCGGACCAGCCGTCGTTGTCGAAGTCGAAAATCAGCGCGCCCGCACCCATGATTTCGGGAAAATGTTTTTCCGGGCTCGCCCCGTTTTCGTGCCTGAAATCGATTCCGGCCTCGGAAGCGACGTTCGAGAAATGGACGCGGCCTTCCTGCGGTATCGAACTCGCGGCGCTGGCTGCGCCGAACGCGGCACCCCATGCAACGAGTCCACCGGCAACGATCCGGTTCGCGGCATGCATCTTCATGCTGGCTCCTGGGTTGGAAGCAAAACCGATTTCATCGTAGTGGAGCAGGTAAGAGAGAACAAGGACCAAAAAAACTCCCCCGCACCGGGGCGGGGGAGTTTTTCAGAAGACATGTCAACCCGCCGAACAATCGGCGGGCCCCATCAGAAGTCCATACGAAGCGTTGCCTGGAACCGGCGGTTCGACAGTCCGTTCTTGACGCCGATCCGGCCGAAGTCGTTCGGATTGTTCAACGCGAGATTGGTTCCGCGCAGACCGCCGGTAAAGAAGCCCGAGGCATAGAACGAGGGCGTGTTGGGCTGCGGATGATTGAAGATGTTCGTCGCGTCGAACCGGACCTGGAACCGGCGGTTCTCTCCGATCTGGAACGACTTGCTCAGCGACGCGTCGAGCGCCCACATTCCGGGCCCTTCGAGCGTATTGAAGCCGAGGTTGCCAAACGTGCCCGGCGCAGGGTTCTGCATGACGATCGACCCGTCCAGCGCGAGCGCCCGGAGCCGACTCATGCAGCGCTGGCGCAGCGTCTGAGAGCCGGAGGCCGCGTCGGCCACGCCCAGGCACTGCGGATCGGCAACCTTGGTGAAGTTGTGGTCGCCGAAGTAGGTACCGACGTCCCCCTGCCAGGTCACTTCTCCGATGCCGCGCACCCCGTTCAGCGCCTGGTCGCCCGCGACGGTGACGTCCGGAGGCGCATGGCCGTCTCGATTGGTGCCGCCGAAGTTGCAGCTGCACAGACCTTCAAACAGGCCGTTGCGGGCAACGATCGACATCGGCATCCCGGTCGTCATCTGGAAGATTGCAGAGAACTGCCACTCTTCCAGAGCGCGGGCCACCCAACCGTCGGTATTGCCCAGGAACGGCTTGCCGGGTCCGATGGGCAGGACGAATGTCCCGTGGCTCCGGAAGTCCAGGGTCCGGTGCTGGAACTGCAGACCGTAGTCGGCCTGCCGGTCCCCCGGGTTGAAGAAGCCGATCCGCCCGCCGCCTGTGTTCACCGCCGTCGGCGAGCCCAGCATCTTGCTCCAGGTGAACGTGCCCTGATAGTTGATCCCGTACGTCGGCCGCAGCGTGAACTTGGTCTGGAGCGAGTGGTAGTTGGTGCTGTTCTGGTTCGTCACGATGTTGAGGCTGCCGAACTGCGGGTTGGCGCTGATGAAGTTGTCGGGCACGCCGTTCGGCCAGCGCTCGCTGAAGCTGTTGTGCAGCACCGCGCCGTCCTCGCCCGGCGCTCGGGGCGCCACGCCGCCGGTAAACCGCGTGCCGTTGGTCCACGCCAAGCCACGGGCCAGAAGGGCGTAGTCGCCGCTGGCGAGATTGTTGGCCAAGCCGGTCCGCCAGCCGCCCACGGTCTGGTTGCGCAGCCACTCGGCGCCCGACCCGCCGTAGGCGCCGTTGACCGAGGTGGTCAGATCGTCCAGAAGCTGTGACTCCCCACCGGCCCGTGCGGCGTCGAAAGCGGCCTTCAGCCCGTTGGTCAGGAAGTTGGGCGAATTGACGGGCGCTTCGGTAAAGAGCTTCCGCGCGACCGTGCCGACATAGCTGACGTCGAGGGTCATGTTCCGGCTGAGATTCCGCGTCACGGTGAGGTTGAAGTTCTGGACATAGGGCGCGACGTAGGTGTCGTCGAGGAACTCGATCGGGCCGAAGATCGTCACGCGGTTCCGGGGCGGGATCGGGTTCATGGGCCGGAGCGCCACACCCGGCGTCACCGTATCTTCCGGCAGCGGCACGACGGCCGTGTGAGGATAATCCCGGAAGTCGAACGTCGCCGGAGTGGTCAGGCTGCTGTGGTTCGAACCGAAGTCGGCCAGACGGAAGAAGGTGTCGTGCGCTGCGTCCAACTCGGCATCGTAGACCGCGCCCGGGACCGCGCCGACCGTGCCGTCGAGGGCCGCCATGTTGCCGCCGCCCTGGAAGGTCACCGAGTAGCCGCCCCTCACGACGGTCTGCCCCGCGCCGAACCAGGGAACGTTCCAGGCGAAGCCCAATACCGGCCCGAAGTTGTTCATGTCGCGCGGATAGATGGACCGGTTCGGGTTGGGCGAGTTCGGACCGATGAACTCCATCACCGTCGGGTCGCTCGGGTAGTTCCGCAACGGGTTGGGATCGGACTGCCACCAGGCGTCATCCCAGTTGTCGCCCGAAATCCCGAACACGCCGTTCAGGCTCGAACCCACCCCCGTGGGCAACAGCCCCGCGGCTTCGTGCGGCGGGCCGTAGTACTCCCACCGAACGCCGAGGTTCAGCGTCAAGTCGCGCGTGACCTTCCAGTCGTCCTGGACGTAAAAGGCCGCCTCGTTCTGCCGCCAGTCCCGCTGCTTGGTCGCGTCGGTCGAATAGCTTTGGAAGTTGTCCAGGTCGTTGATGTCCTGGACGAAGAAGTGCTGCACTATCTCTCCGATCGAACCGGACTGGAGCAGCAGCAGATTCTCCAGCATGCCCAGGTTGTTGCTCTGGAAGTGGTTCCCATCGCCGTTACCGTAGTTCGGGTCGGCGTCGATCAGGTCTTCGAAGTCGCAGTTGCAGATTTGCGCCGCCACCGGAACCGAGCCCGCCCCCGCGGACACGCGCGGAATGATGTCGAGGTTTTCGAATGCGATCGCTTCGGCTCTGCGGATCTCGCCGCCGAACCGGAACGAGTGCGCTCCCATGGTCCAGCTCAGCTTGTCGCTGAAGACGAATTGGCGCGTCCTGTTCCCGTTGGTCGCGTTGTTGCCCCTCATCATGGGGTTGCCGACGATCGCCAGACTCGTGAACGCGGGAATGCCGTTGATAGACGGAAAGAACTCCCTCGTGGCTTCCCCGTATTCGTCGGTGTCGATGGCTTCCAGATTGCTGTTGTTCGTGCGGCGTATCCCCAAGATGAATTCGTTGACCATCGTCGGCGATAGCGTCGAGTTGAAGTTGGCCGAGAAGATCTGCGGCCGGCGCTCGACCGAGCCCCAGAACCCCTCTTCGTAGGCGGGGGCGGCGGCCTGCGAGCTGTCGCGCTCGTAGCTCCACTGCACGGCCAGCTTGTGGTCCTGGTTGAACTGATGGTCGACCTTGATGTTGATCTGCTTGCGGTTCGCCCGGTCGCTGGTTGTCCCCACGCTTCCGAAGAAACCGCCGCCGTCCACGCCGTTCCGACGCCGGATGTACCGGTTGCCGGCCGTATTCAGGCCGTCGCCGGTGTCGTAGTTGTTCGGCTGCGGCATCACGTTGAGCACCTTCGACACGAACCCGGTCGGGTCGGCACTCCAGCGGTTGGCGTCCCAGGCCGTGGCCGGGCTCGACGCCCCCGCCAGACTGCCGTTGAGCACCGGGATATTGGAGCAGTCCGCCGCCACCGAGGACGGCATGTTCGCCGAGTCGATCGGACCGAAGACGCTGAAGTAACGGAGCGATTCCGTATAGGGCGAGCCATCCGGATTGGCCGTCGGCATGACCGAGTTCCCGGCGCCGTCAACGGCCGCGCGGGCCAGATTGGGCGCCCCGTTCAGGACGGGCGCCGGCTGGCTGGAGTTGCCGTTGACCCAGTTGGGGAAGTAGCGATAAACGCCGTTGCGGGCGCAGGGTGTCAGGACCGTGTTGTTGACGTTGGTACGCTCCCGATATTGGTTCTGGTCCCAGAGCGCGAAGAAGAACGTCCGGTTCCGGACGATCGGACCGCCGAAGGCGAGCGTGCCCTGATTCTGGTTGAACCAGTTCTGCTCGGTCCCGAGCCGGTTCTCGTTCCAGCTTCGCGCGTCGAGCGCCGGGTTCCGAATGTCCCAACGCGCCGTCCCGCGGAAGTCGTTCGTTCCCGAGCGCGTCGTCAACTGAACCTGGCCGTTCCCGCGTCCGAGCGCCGCGTCCACCGGTGTCAGGATCAGGCGGACTTCCTGGACCAACTCGGGGTTGATACGGGTGACCGACATGATGCCCGACGTGTTGTCCGGCTCGCCGACGCCGGCGTAGTAGTCGTCGGTCACGCTGACGCCGTTGACCGTCGTGTTCACGTAGGTCGCGCTCACACCCGCCAGCGTCGTGAACCGGCTCCCGCCGGCTTCCTGGGCGTCTCCGAACGCGACGTTGCCCTGGTTGCCGGCCAGAGAGACGCCGCCGAGGACGTTGACCAGATCCAGGACGTCGTTGCCCACGAGGGGCAGGCTCCGGAGCGAGTAGTCGGGCAACACGTCACCGACCGTGGCCCCGGTCTGCGTCAGCAGTTGCTGGGCGTCGAGGGTGACTTCAACCGCGGTCTGTACGGCGGCCACCTCCAGCGTGAAGTTGAACTGCTGCGTGTCGTTGCCCACCAGCGTGACGTTCTCGAAGACCTGGGTCTGGAAACCCGGCAGCACCGCCCGAAGCGTGTAGCCGCCCGCCTGCAAGTTGGGTATGTTGTACGCCCCCGCGTCGTTCGTCAGGACGACGGTTTCGATTCCCGTCTCGAGGTTGGTCGCCGTCACCTCGACCCCGGGAATTCGGGCTTGGGTCGTGTCTTCGGCCAACCCGTTGACGGCGCTCGTGCCCACCTGGGCATGCAACGGCGCAACAATACCGATACACAGCAAGATCATGGAAACTGTCAACAACCGTGCGATCATTTTGCGACTCTCCATTTGTATCCCCTCCGTCAGCCATCCATCGGGTGACAAGTAGTTTGCGGCCCTCATCCGTAAACGTTCGAACCGCACTTCCGCAATCTGGGACTGATCTTATTGGGGCACTTATCCCACTCGACGGGGCACTTGTCAAACATATTCCCGACGACATATTTCCGATTTCCTGTCATCGAATCTCCAGAGGATTTGCACTTCCGGCTCACTTCCCGGTTCGCTTCCGATTCCCGGTTCCTTTCCGCTTCCCGGTTGCCCAGCGTCAAAGCGTTGCGGTCCGCGCCATGACCCGGCGCGCCAAAAAAAGAGGCCCGGAAAACCGGGCCTCTCTATTCGCGACTTGTTGCTACTAGCGGTGACTCAAGATGCTACTCCGGCAACGCTTCGAACTGCTCGGCAAACCCCTCGCCAAATACCTCGACAGGGAACAAATCGCAGGCTTCCACAATGCAGATCGAGTCGAGCGTGCGCCCCATGGGCGGCGGATCGAGCCCGGCCTCTATCATGAGGTCGCGCAAGAGCTGCCCGGTTTCCGGATGCCCTATCGCCGACTGCACGCCGACGCGGACAAGACCGTCGGCATAGTCCACCGGCAGCCAGGTGTGGGCAGCCAACTCCGGGCTTCCCCGGTTGTCGGTGTTACCGTAGTCCCGGATGTCCATGCGGGCGCCTGCGTCGACCAGAATCCGCGCCACCTCGGTCGCCCCCTTGTGGCCCGCGCCATGAAGGGCCACGCGACCGGTTTCGGCCTGGAGGTTGGGGTCGATACCCAGGTCCAGCAGCAGCCTTACCGCTTCGATCGTCTCCTCGGTCGAATGCTCGGTCGTCACGCCCTCGACCCAGCCGATACCGGCGGCCACCTGCAATGGCGTGACGTTCAACACCGTATTGATATGCGGGTCGGCCCCGTTTTCGAGCAAGAGCCGCATCAACTCGGTATCGCCGGACTGGGAGGCCCGCAGGAACGCCGTCGCTCCATTTTCGTCGAGCCACTGATTCGTAAAGACCGTCCGGGTTTCGGAACTGTCGATCATCCGGGCGTTCACCTCGGCCCCTTCATCCAGGAGCAGCTTGATGAAATCCAGATGATCCATGTCGGGCAGCGGGGTGGGGTAGTCCCCGTCTTCGATATTGCGATTGTCGGTGGCCAGATAAAGCGGAGTCCAGCCGCCGTCGTGGGCGAGGTTCACATCCGCGCCGTTCTCGATCAGGTACGCTCCGAGTCGATAGTTTCGATTCTGAGTCGCGGCCAGCAAGGGGCTCCAGCCGTATCCAGTGACCTGGTTTACATCGGCCCCCGCCTCCAGGAGAATGCTCGCCACGTCCATGGCGTTCCCGCGGACGGCGTAGACCAGGGCAGTCAGCTCACCTCCGTCCCGGTCGGGCTCCCTGTCTCGCCTGTCGAAACCCTGAAAATCGGCATCGCCGGGCTGGGCTTCGGGCGCGGCTTCGTCGATGGCCACCGGTGCGGCATCGTCCACTTCCGGCGCGGCTTCGTCGAATTCTGTCAGCGGGGCTTCGTTCGCCTCGGCCTCTTCGGCTTGGGCGGAGGCCTCGCGTTCGAGTTGGCCCGGAAGACCCGACACTGCTCTCAGAACATCGAGGTCCGGTGAGGCCTGGGCGGTCAGGATCGCTTCAACCTGCCGCCGGACGGCGGCGCGCGGGTCATTGTCCTTTCCGATGTTATACCTGGCGTTGCGCGCCGCCGGATTCGAACGGGCCGCGATGTCGGCGCCTTCTTCGATCAGGAGTGCCACGATCGCCGTATGGCCCTGGTCGGCGGCCCACATCAGGGGAGTGGTTCCACGCGCGGTTTCCCGTGCATTGATGTCGGCGCCGCTCTCGATCAACGCGGCAACCGCTTCGGCGTTACCGGTCCGCGCCACCAGCATGAGCGGGCTCCGCCCGAGCGGAAGTTGTTCGTTGGGGTCGGCGCCGGCGTCGAGAAGCGCCTCGATCATCCCGGCGTCCCCATTCGTCGATGCGAGCCACAGTGGAGTGGATCCGTTGCGGTTCGCCGCCGAGGGGTCCGCGCCCGCCTCGATCAGCAGGCGCGCCAGATCCATATCACCTCGGTATGCCGCCCAGTGCATCGCCGTTGCACCATCGCCCTGGGTTGCATTCACGTCCGCCGACTGGTCAACCAGGGCCCGGACCGCGTCCATATCTCCACGCATGGCCGCATCCGCGATATCGGACTGCGCCATGGATACGGTCGCGGTTGTCAGCATGAGCGCCGCCACAACCAATCGAGCGATGTTCGTTACACGCATTTTTCACTACCTCCAGGTTCGAACATTCCCGATTACAGGTCGTCCAGTCTTCCGTTGCTGTCACCGATGCTGTCTTGGTGAATGTCGAACTTGTCCAGAACGCTCAGCAGCAGATTCCCGGTCGATAAGGTCTTGCTCGGGTACGCCAGATGGCGCCCTCCTTCCATTCGTCCGTTCAACCCACCGACGAGGAGATGCGGCACATCGTAGTGAAGGTGCTGGTTCGGATTTCCCATGTTGCTGCCGTACAGAAGCAACGAATGATCGAGCAAAGTGCCGTCGCCATCTTCGGTATTCGCCAGTTTCTCGACCAGATGCGCCAGCATCCTGGCGTGATACTCATTGATCTTCGAGAACTGGTCGATCCGGGCGGGATCTTCGCCATGGTGCGAACCGCCGTGGAAGCCCAGCCCCGGTGCGTCGCTTGCAGGATACCGGCGACCGGTCAGATCCCGGGCAAACAGGAGCGTGCCCACTCGCGTTATGTCGGCCTGGAACGCCAGTGCCAGCAAGTCGAACTGCAGCTTGATGTGCTCGTCGAAGGACTGCGGAATGCCCGGAGGCACATCCAGATTTTCCGGCGCGGCCGCCGAAGCATTTGCCGCGATCTCGAGACGGCGCTCGATTTCACGGACGTTGTCGGTGTAGTCGTCGATCCGTGCCCGGTCCGGAACACTGAAGTCGCCGCGGAGGCTCGAAATCTTCGGGGCCAGAGAGTCCAGAATGCTCCGGCTGCGTTCCCGGCGAGCAGCCCGTTCTTCGGGTGAGCTGCCATTTCCGAACATGCGCTCGAACACCACTTGCGGGTTCAGTTCCATCGGTAACGGCGTGGTAGGCGACGCCCATGCGATCGTGTTCGTATATACGCAACTGTAGCCCTCGCCACAGTTGCTGGAACCCGAACCCGGGTCTTCGACGTTCATTTCGATCGAGGGCAGGAGTGTGGACTGCCCGTATTTTTCGGCAATCATCTGATCGATCGTATGTCCGGCACGAACGTCCGCACCCGCCGTTTTCTTGGGCTTGTCGGCGCAGAGGAACGCCGCGGCCACCCAGTGGTCGGCGCCGGTCTCACCCGGCGGCGGTTCGGCCGAGGTGGCGTGAAGACCCGTGACGATCGTCGTCTGGTCCTTGTAGGGTTCGAATGAGTTCCAGATGAACGGAAGTTCGTCGGGCAAGGCGCCGGGGGCTTCAGGCTCCCAATAGCCCGGGGCCGCGCCGTGGCATACGAACCCCCCAAAAAATCGCGGGACCGGCGCCGCCGCCGTCTGCGCTTGCGCGGTCGCGGCAGGTACCATCGCGTCCAGCAACGGTAGCGCCAGGGCCGCACCCGCGCCCTTCAGGATCGTTCGGCGTGAGATGTGTTTCTTGGTAATAAACATTATGTCCTCTCTCCTCTTATGACTTTCTTTAACGAGCCGCCTGTTGTTGAAGATCTTCGGTGGCTTTCATGTTCATCTGGAACGCCGGGCTCTCGACGATGCCAATCAAGATCGAAGAAAATTGATAATTGCTGTCGGCCGCGCCCTCTGCGATCGACCGTACGATCGGCATGTCCTGATATTCGACACCGCGCCCCAGCGCGTATGTCAGGAGTTTTTCGATCACGACTTTCGCAAACTGGTCCGACCTCTCGACCAGGACCTCGCGAAGGCTGTGAACGCCTTCCAACGGTGTCCCATCCGCGATGACGCCCGTGGGATCGACCGGCACGCCAGCGTCGTGCGTTCGCCAGGTACCGACCGCGTCAAAGTTTTCCAAAGCCATTCCCATCGGCTCGAAGATGTTGTGGCACGAGGAGCAAACCGGATTGGCGCGATGCGCCTCCAGTCGAGCTCTCAACGTCCGGGGTGCGTCGGCGTTGGGATCCGCAGCAAGGTCTGTCTCGACTCCCGGAGGCGGATCCGGCGGGCTGACGCCCAGGAACGTTTCCAGGAACCACTTTCCCCTCTGGACCGGCGATGTGCGGTTTGCCTGGGAGGTGACCGTCAGCAACGCGCCCTTGCCCAACAAGCCTCGCCGCATGTCGAGATCGGGCCCCAGGTTGACGCGTCGGAACTGCGACCCGTAGAGATCGGGGATGCCGTACTGCTTGGCGAGCCGCTCGTTGACGAACGTGTAATCGGCCGTCAGCAGATCCAGAATGCTGCGGTCTTCGTGGACGATGCTCGCGAAGAACAGTTCGATCTCACGCGCGTAGGCGTCCCGTAGTTGACTGTCGAAATCGGGAAACATTTCAACGACCGGCTCGCTGGCGGCCATGCCGCGAACATTGAGCCATTGTCCGGTAAAGTTATCGATCAGCGCGGTGGCACGCGGATCGGCGATCATCCGTTGGACCTGCTGTTCGAGAACGGCGGGGTCGCTCAACCGCCCGGCCGTGGCCAGTTCGATCAACTCATCGTCGGGGATGCTGCTCCACATGAAGAAGGACAACCGCGACGCCAATTCGAGGCCGCCGATCCGATAGGTCTCGCCTGCGGCGAGTTGGGTCGGTTCGATCTCGGCCCTGTAAATGAATTCGGGATCGGCCAGGATGCGCTCGAGCGCGGCCTCGATTCCCGAATCGAAGTTCTGGCCTTCTTCGCGGCCCATGTCGAAGAAATCCATCAGCAACTCGATGTCGGTGTCGGTCCCGGGACGGCGGAATGCGCTCTGAACCAGAGTCGAAACGATCTCGCGCGCGCATTCGGCTTCTTCGCTATTGGTTTCGGGGCGGCAAACGAAGATCTTGTCCTGGCTCCCGGTGTTGCTCGCGCGAACTCCGTTGTACGGGCCCTCGAGGAAGACCTGGCCTACGTGCGGGTAGAAATTGAACCCGGGAATAAAGCCCGGCGAATTCATCGTTCGCATGAACGGCCGGTTTATTTCGGTGTCCGGCAGATCGTTGGTCGCCAGGAACGTGACTCCGACGGTATGAAAGCCGGCCTTGATCGGTATCGCCGGACTCCGGCCGCCGGCGCCTTCGGTGGGGGAAATTTCCTCATCCCAATCGAACATGTATACCCGCTCGCCATCGATTGTGATCTCGAGCATTTCCCCCGAAACATTGCCGAGAACGCGAGTGAAGTAACCCGTCATGCCCTTGACCGTGAAAACGTATTCGCCGTCGGCCGGAAACTCGTGTTCGAGGAGCAGGCCGCCGCGGGTACCGAACGGGAGTCCTTCGACGTGGTTGTTCTGCGCGGTGTCCAGGGGCGCATCGAATACCTTCATCGTGGGAGCGGTTTCGCTCCGGATTGCAAGACGGCTGATCTTTCCCGCGGCCGACAGGTAGGCTTCCATCAACGCGGGAGACATGGTCAGAGTTCCGGCCATGTTGTCGAAGCCGTGGCTCGAATCGTCCGAAGGAAGGAAATCGGCCGCGTCAATCTCGAGCGCAATCAGGTCGCGAATCGCGTTCGTGTATTCGGCGCGGTTCAGGCGGTGAAGGCCCGGCGCGGGCAGATGGATCTCCGAGTTGCCATCGATCTCGTCCTCCATCCACTTGACTAGCGATGCCAACTCCTCGGGGGACGGCCTGCGGGCGCCCGACGGCGGCATCAGGCCCGCGCTGACTTTCCGAAGGATATTCTCGCCGATCTCCACGTGATCGCCAAGACTTGCAAGGTCGAATTCGTCCAGAAAGAGTCCGGTCTGATCGCCGACGTTGGTTCCCGCTGTGTGGCAACCCACACAATACTGGTCGAGGAGCGCACGTTGCTGGGCTATTTGGTCCGTGGGCGAAGTTTGCGCCTCGGCGGCCTGAATCGAAAACAACGCCACCGAAATGACCGCTACCGAAAACCCTGAGAATATTCTCGTGTTCAAAACTACCCTCCGTCGTTCAGGCGCCAAGGACCAAAATAGATATTGAGAATGGCTGTACCGACTTTGAAGGGACACCTCCCCTCCATGGCACTTCCATATAGTGCTGAACTAATTCATTTACCTTCGATTACGTTGCCGTGTCAACCATATGTTCAGTAATCTTTTCGTTACATTCGGCCGGGCTCCGGAACCTTCGTATAGATCTCCTTCAACCCGATCCGGGAGTCGCTGGCGCCCATGACACCGTTTCCATCGGAATCCGTGCGAAAAAGACTGATTGCTTGACCTCGAACCCCGCTGTAGTTTGATTTACAGAGGAGACATCCAATGAAAATTGGCACGATGGCCTGCGCCGCCCTAATCGCAGGTGCGGCGACATTCGTATCGATCCCTTCAATCCGCGGTCAACAACCGCCGGCTGCGGCGCCCGAGATCCTCCAGAACTATCGGACGGTCACCGCCGAGCGGCTTCTGAACCCTGAAGACGAGAACTGGTTATCCATCCGCCGCACGTACAACGGATGGGGATATAGTCCCCTTAATGAGATTACGCCCGAAAACGTCACGCGGTTACGACCCGTATGGGGTTTTGCCACGGGCGAGACGCGCGTTCACGAATCGGCGCCGGTCGTCAACAACGGCGTGATGTTTGTAACGACCCCGAACAATCAGGTGATCGCGCTCAATGCCGAAACCGGGGACCTTCTGTGGCGTCACCGCAGAACCCGTCGCGAGGGATCGTCCGTCCCCCATGAAACCAACCGCGGTGTTGCGCTCCATGGCGACTACGTTCTCTGGGCGGCGGGAGAAGCCGTGTTGGTCGCTCTGGATGCCAGATCGGGTGACGTGGTATGGGAAACAACGGTCGCGGACAACTCGGCCGGTTACTACATCACGCTGGCGCCTCTGGTCGCGGGTGGAACAGTCATGGTCGGCGCGTCGGGTGGAGAGTTCGGTATCCGGGGTTTCGTTGCGGCCTACGATCCCGAAAGCGGCGCGGAACTGTGGCGGACCTATACGGTCCCGGCGCCTGGGGCGCCCGGCAGCGAGACCTGGCCCGATGGCGACCAGTGGCGCCGGGGCGGAGCACCCGTCTGGGTCACGGGGAATTACGATCCGGAAACCAACCTCGCATTCTGGGGTACGGGTAACGGCGGACCCTGGATGGGCGACCAGCGTCCCGGCGACAACTTGTATGTGTCCTCGACCGTTGCGTTCGACGTCGCGACTGGCGAGATCAAGGGGCACTTCCAGTACCACCCCAATGATTCCTGGGACTGGGACGAAGTGTCGCCGCCGATTCTGGTGGACTATGAGCGCGACGGACGCATGGTCAGCGGCCTTATTAACGTCGCACGGAACGGCTATCTCTGGTTCCTGGAACGCAGCGAAGGTCCCATCGGCTTCGTTGAAGGCATGCCCTATGTTTTCCAGAACGTGTTCCGCGGCCTCGATCCGATTACCGGACGTCCCGACGTCGACCCGGATCGAAAACCCGGTTCGGGCAAGCTCGCCCGGTTCTGTCCCGGCCTTCACGGCGGGAAGAACTGGCCGCCCATCGCGTTCAGTCCGGAAACACGGATGATCTACATCCCCGCCAACAACAATCTTTGCAGCGAACTCATGGGCGCCGAAGAAGTGAACTACACGGCTGGACGGGGTTTCACCGGCACCGTCCGGGGACAGGGCAGCGGCCAGTTGCCGATCGTTCCCGGAGCGGATCATTTCGGAGAGGTGCAGGCCTGGAACGTGGACACCAGCGAGCGAGTATGGACCCACGAGTACGCTCGAAGTCCGAATTGGGGCGGTATGCTGGCCACCGGCGGCGGTCTTGTCTTCAGTGGCGGGACCAACGACCGGAAAATCCACGCGTTTGACGCAGAAACCGGCGAACTGCTTTGGGAATCGCCGACGCCATCCGGCATCCTGGCACCGCCGACATCGTTCTCTGTGGACGGCAAGCAATACATCGCCGTCCACTCGGGTTGGGGTGGCGATTCGAGCGGGATGCAGGCCACGCTCAACCGCGTCTATCCCGGCGAACTCCCGCCGGTTCCCGAGGGCGGATCCGTATGGGTGTACGCGCTGGATTAGCGGTAAACGATTGGCGGTAACGAACGACTTGAATCGGAAGTTGTCAGACGGTTGTCCGAACTTCGAATACAACATGGCGGGGACACGGTTCCCGCGGGGAGAATGGATTCGAAGTTGATTCTTCGCTATAACGCATCGACATGAGAATTCTGGTCACCGGCGGCGCCGGCTTCATAGGGGCGAACTTTCTGAACCTCTTGGTTCCGCGCCACCCCGAACACCACTTCGTCAACGTTGACAAGCTGACTTACGCGGCGAACCTCCACAGTCTGGAGGCGATCGCCAATGCGGCGAACTACAGTCTGGAACGGGTCGATGTCGCGGATGCCGCCGCTGTCGAGAGTGTGTTCGCGCGTCACAACCCCGATGCGGTCGTGCACTTCGCCGCGGAGAGCCACGTCGACCGCAGCATTCTTGGGCCGGCCGAGTTTGTACGAACCAACATTCTCGGCACGTTCGAGTTGCTGGAAGCATGCCGCCGGCACTGGGAGAATCGGCAGGGCTTGTTTCATCACGTGAGCACAGACGAAGTGTACGGCTCACTCGGCAGTGAGGGCCTGTTCACCGAAGACACACGCTACGCCCCCTCGAACCCCTATTCGGCGAGCAAGGCATCGAGCGATCATCTGGTGCGCGCCTATGCCCGCACCTATGGCCTGCGAACGCGCGTCACGCACTGTTCCAACAATTACGGCCCGCTGCAATTTCCGGAAAAAATGATACCGCTCATGGTGCTCAACTGTCTGGAAGGGAAGCCGCTGCCCGTTTACGGAGAGGGCTTGAACGTCCGGGACTGGCTCTACGTCACCGACCACTGTGAAGCGGTCTGGCGTGTGATGGAGGCAGGCAGGGATGGCGCAACCTACAACATCGGCGGCTACAACGAGATGCGCAACATCGATGTCGTCCATCGGGTCTGCCGCCTGGTGGCGGAACACACCGGCCGCTCCGAGGATGAAACGAAAAGCCTGATCACGTTCGTGAAAGACCGGCCCGGCCATGATTTTCGTTATGCCAACGACACCACCCGATTGCGCACCGAACTCGGGTGGCAGCCCACCGAAACCTTTGAATCGGGACTCCGGAAGACGGTGAACTGGTATCTGACCAACCCCGATTGGGTGCGGCAGGTACGATCGGGAGCATATCGCGATTGGCTGGAGCAGAACTACGAACGGCGTTCGGCGACTTTGCGGTCGTGACAGTTAATCGAAAGCGCTATCTTCTGCTTGGCGGCTCGGGCATGCTCGGACACGCATGGAAGGCCCTGCTGGATGGGAGCGGGCTGGCGGGAACCACACTCAGCCACACCCTACTCGATCTCACCGATCGCGACAGCATTGAGGCTGGAGTGATGGAAGGCATCGACGTGGTCATCAATTGCGCGGCATGGACCGATGTCGATGGCGCCGAAACGAATGAGGCGTCGGCGACACATCTCAACGGCACAGCGGTCGGATGGCTCGCTGAACGCTGCAGGGCGGCCAATGCCACCCTGCTGCATTACAGCAGCGACTACGTTTTTAACGGTCGGTCCACCGTTCCTTACCCCACCGGTCATGCTCTCGATCCCGTCAACGCATACGGGCGCGGCAAAGCCCGCGGCGAACGAGCTATCATCGAGAGCGGTTGCTCCCACCTGATCGTGCGTAGCAGTTGGCTGTATGCGCCATGGGGAAATAACTTCGTGCGTACGATCGCCCAACTGGCCAGGGAACGCGCGACCCTTAAAGTGGTCGCCGACCAACGTGGACGCCCCAGCAGTGTCGAACCGTTGGCGGCTGCTTCGCTGGTGCTGGAAAGCTCCGGAGCGCGGGGCATTTTTCACGTCACCGACGGCGGCGAGTGCAGTTGGTACGAATTCGCCGCGGCGATCACGGCACAGGTCAACCCCCGCTGCCGCGTTATTCCCTGCACATCCGCCCAGTATCCGCGACCGGCCGTGCGCCCAGGCTACAGCGTACTCGACCTCGGCGAGACCGAAGCGTGCATTGGAAACCTCAAGCCCTGGCGTGAGAACCTGCGGGAGGTTCTCACCCGCCTGATGACGTGATTTTTTGAAGTACGGGTTCAAGAGCCTTTGGTGAAATTCTTTGTTGTTGAGATGACAGGCGCCCAAATCCCTCAATATTGAGCATGTACGGGCGGTCTACGACTGCTCGAATCAAGAATCTTCGAATCGTCCGGTCGTAGACCGGACCTACATGTGCACTCGCGAAGAGAATCAACTTCGCGCGGATCGTTTGAATCGTCCGGTCGTAGACCGAACCTACATGTGCACTCGCGAAGAGAATCAACTTCACGCGGATCGTCCGAATCGTCCGGTCGTAGACCGAACCTACATGTGCACTCGCGAAGAAAATCAACTTCACGCGGATCGTTTGAATCGTCCGGTCGTAGACCGAACCTACATGTGCACTCGCGAAGAAAATCAACTTCACGCGGATCGTTTGAATCGTCCGGTCGTAGACCGGACCTACATGTGCACTCGCGAAGAGAATCAACTTCGCGCGGATCGTTTGAATCGTCCGGTCGTAGACCGGACCTACATGTGCACTCGCGAAGAGAATCAACTTCGCGCGGATCGTTTGAATCGTCCGGTCGTAGACCGGACCTACCCTGTTGGCACCCCACCCCTGGACCCGGTCCCAGCTCAACTTCTCCTGCCCTGGTCTTATCTGGGACAGCCCCAGACGCCATCTCGGGAGGCCTCATCCTGGAAACCGTCGTTCTCCATGCGTAACTCGTTGTCTTCTCAGGTCACTGGGGGCAAACCCTGTCCTGTTTTGGACAGCTGTGGTAATCGTGCGGTCATAGACCGCACCTACAGGGGGAATGGGAGTGGGCACCTGCATTCCGAAACTGTAGGGGCGCTGGCCACTCCCCGCAGCCGCGCCCGCTCGACAGCGCTACTTCGACTGCTTACTACGGCGCCTCTTCAGGCACACGCAATTTGAAAACGATCAAACCGGCTGTCAACGATACCGGGAAGCCAATTGACGCGTACCAAATCAACCAATCCCAGAATCCGACATCGAACAGGCTGAGCACGGTGGAGAAGGGTATGAGCGGTAGTTGTGATGAGAAAGCGATCAATAATGACGTGATTTGATCCCTCTGGGTCCGCACCCGCCAGCGCCAAGCCCTCATCAACAGGTTCTTCATCGGAACGCCCTCGGATTTCCAGGCGGAAACTTATCGAACAATTTGCAATTTTCCAAGCTCTTCAGAAACCGCAGGGCAGCACTCATCGCGGTACGGCGCAATGCCAGAGCCGGGATGCCGATCCCCAGCGAAGCACCCACAACGCATAGGGAACCCGTGGAGATTCCATACTTAAGTCGGGTAAGAATCGAACAACCGGTGCGATATCATTTAATTGATTCGCACCCTGATCCGGCATTAGAATTCATCGGTATTCTTGTCGACTCTCGGAGGATTGTCAGAATGCTTCGAAAACTGAAGTGGATTGTCGCTCTGTCGATCGCGGCGGCGGTGGTCGCAGCTACGGCGCCCACACCCAGCGTGGCCGGCCAGACAGGACCCGTCGATTGGCAAAACGACCTGGTGCCGATCGAACCCGCCGATTGGAATTACGACATGGCACAGCATCTGCTGGAACGTGCGGGTTTCGGCGGAACCCCCGAACAGGTAGCGGAGTTGGCCGCGGCGACGCCTGGCGAGGTCGTGCGCGCCATGGTCTATTTCGAGGACATCGACAACAGCCACCTCCCCGGGTTCGACCATTCCGGCATCCACGATCCAGGTATTGAACCCTTCCCTCCGGGCCGTCCCGCCACGACGGATCTGGCCAAGGAAACCGGAGAGGCCCTTGGAATCAAGGTGAAGCCAGCAGGGAATCGGCGGCTGCAACCGGTCGTCAACAAGTTCTTCTACTGGCTCCGCGCCAGCCTGCTCGAAACCAACAGAGTGGCCTATTGGTGGGCTAACCGCATGGTCGCCAGCAACAGTCCCCTTCAGGAAAAGATGGCGTTGTTCTGGCACGGACACTACGCGGTCAACGAAAGCAAGGTCCGGGACTATCGCAAATTGCTTCGCGAAGTCGAAATGTTCCACGAAATGGGTACCGGCAACTTTCGCGATCTGATGGTGGCGATCGCTCAGGACCCGGCGATGTTGTCCTTCCTGGATGCCGGGGTGAATGTCCGGGGCGCGCCCAACGAGAATTTTGCCCGCGAGATCATGGAACTGTTCACGATGGGAGTGGAAAACTACTCCGAAAGCGACATCCGTGAGGCGGCGCGCGCGTTTACGGGTTGGAACTATGTCGATATGGATTTCGTGATCAACGAAGACCAGCACGACGACGGGCCGAAGACGGTGCTCGGCCGAACCGGCAACTTCGACGGCGTCGAAGTCATCGACATCATCATGGACCAGCCGGTCACCGCGGAATACATTGCCGGGAAGATCTACCGGTTTTTTGTGCGCCAGGACCTCAGCCCGAAGCTGCAGGAGGAGTTGGGGAACATATTCCGCGATGCCGAATACGAAGTCGCTCCCTTACTCGAAGCGATCTTCATGTCGCGAGACTTTTATAGTGCCGCCTCGGTCGGTACACAGATCAAGAGTCCCGTCCAACTCGCCATCTCCACCTACCGCAAACTCGGATTGACCGAAGTGCCCGGAGTTCCCGACTTCAACTCGGCAACCAGCGCTCTTGGCCAGTTGCTGTTCCGCCCACCCACCGTTGCGGGATGGGCCCACGGAAGAAGCTGGGTCACACCGGGACTACTGCTCGAACGGGGCAACTTCGCGCGCGATATCCTGTTCCCCGACATCAATTTCGTGCCGCCGGACCGGCTGAACGGCAACCCTGAAATCCGCAGCGTCGCCGATCGCATCCGGCAGGGTCTGGATATCACGTCGGCAACGCAGCCCTCCAGCCTGGGCGAAGGCGGCATCATGGCCGAGTCGAACATGCTGGCCGACCGGGACGAGGACTTCAACACGCGTTACGGCAGCTTCCGCGGTTGGCAGATGGCGATCGAACGAGTCAAGCCCATTCCGCGCCATACAGCCGGCATCAACCTGACAAAAATGGTACTGGAACAGAACCTCACCGACACGACCGAAGTCGTCGACTACCTCATCCACCGGTTCGTCAACGTAGAGCCCGGCGATGACGCGAAAAGGCTATTGGTCGAGTTCCTCGACAACGATCTGGGGACTTCCGATATCGTGGCCGCGGAAAGTTATATGGAAGACTCGCTCAGGCTGGTACTGCACCTGATCATGAGCCAACCCGAGTATCAACTGGCGTAGGGGATCAACATGAAGAAGCACGATCTGTTTCGAAACAAACTGAACCGCCGCGACTTGCTGCGGACCGGCATGGCCGGACTCGGCATCGGCGCCATGGACACGATTTTCCGTGCCCCTTCCCTCTTTGGAAGGACCGCCGAATCGCTTGCGGCCCAGGCTGCCGACAACGGGAAGATCCTCGTGGTTCTCGAACTTTCCGGTGGGAATGACGGCTTGAACACCGTCGTACCGTATGGGGACGACGCGTATTACCGCCACCGTCCCAACATCGGACTTCGCGCCGACGAACTTCTCAGGCTCGATGACCACTTTGGGCTCAACCGCGGCACGACGGGCTTCGAACGCCTCTACAAGGACGGCAAGATGGCCATCGTACATGGCTGCGGTTACGACAATCCGTCGTTCTCGCATTTCACCTCGATGGCCTACTGGCACACGGCCGCACCGAACAGCGGTGAAGAGTACGGTTGGGTCGGAAGACTGGCCGATTCGATGGACCCGTCCGCGCCGCCGAACTTCATCGTGAATATCGATTCACGGCAGTCCCTTGCGGTTCGGAGCGAGAAACACGTACCGGTCGTGTTCAACGACCCCGACAAGTTCATGCGCGAATCGTTCTTCGAGGAGAAGGACGTACTTGCAGTGGTGCCCGACAGTGGGCGCGTCGATAACCCGGCCCGCAGCTACCTGCTCGATATCGCCCGCAGCGCCAACGATGCCTCGGCATTGGTTCGCGAGGCTTGGGCCAACTACGACTCGCCCATCGATTACGGCATTGCCGGGCTGGACCTTCCGAAGGTCGTGTCGCTCCTGGACGCGGGAATGCCCACGCGGCTGTATTACGTCTCGTACCGGAACAACGCGTTCGACACTCATGTTTTCCAGAACGACCTGCACCAACGTCTGTTGACCTACACGGCCGACGCGGTTTCGGCGTTCATGCAGGATCTGGAACGCATCGGAAGGGCCGACGATGTCGCGCTGATGATCTTTTCGGAGTTCGGCCGGCGGGTGCCTGAAAACGTGAGCCTCGGCACGGACCACGGCGCGGCCAACGTCATGTTTGTCGTGGGCAACAACGTCCGGGGCGGGCACTACGGTGAAGTCCCAAGCCTGACCGCTCTCGCGGAAGGCGACAACCTCCCGCATACCACTGATTTCCGCCAGGTCTATGCCACGATGATCGAAGGTTGGCTCGGACACCGAAGCAGTTCCGAATTGCTGAATGGACGGTTCGAACCGCTCGATCTGTTCGCATAACAACGCCGGCGATGCGCCTGGACTCGCTCGTCTGTCCAGGCGCATCGCCATCGCTTGAGATTGGCGTAGTCCGCACCCCTTCCGCCCAACAAAACCTCTGCAACATCCTGTTTCACTGCATGCCGGGTTTTCCACGGGCGATTGGTTTCTTTCATGAAATGCCACTTGAGGTTCTTGTTCCAGATGACACGATCTGTCTGCCTTCCGATCGCGGCGTTGTTTGTCGGCGCGATACATTTGTCCAACCTGTCCGCACAGGAGATCCAGGCGCCGCCCTTGGCGCCCGTTGAAGATCGCCGCGTCATGACCGCCCTGCGAATGGCGCCCGGCGAATCCATCGATCTCGATGGCGTCCTCGATGAGCCGGCCTGGGGACGAGCCGTTCCGGCCGCCGACTTCATCCAGGTGGATCCGGTCAACGGCGTTTCCCCCACCGAACCCACCGCGGTGCACATCGTCTATGACGAGAACAATTTCTACATGGGCGTCGTCGCCTACGACTCCGAACCCGCGGGTATGCGGGGCAACACCATGCTTCGGGACGCATTTTTGTCGGCCGATGACCGCTTCATGTGGGTGTTCGATACTTATCTGGACGCCCGAACCGGCTATTTCTTCGAGATCAATCCGTCCGGTTCGATGGGCGACGCACTGCTTCAGGCTGGCGGTAGTGAGAATGTACGGGCATGGGACGGCATCTGGACTGCAAAAATCGTGCAAACCGATATCGGATGGATCGCCGAAATCGAGATACCGTTTCGGACTCTGAACTTCGATCCCAACAACGATTCATGGGGAATCAACTTCCAGAGAACCGTCCGGCGCAAAGCGGAAGAAAGCGTCTGGACCGGCTACCAGAGAAATACGAACCTCCGAACGTTGTCGAACGCGGGACTCGTCACGGGCATAACCGATGTCAGCCAGGGAGTGGGGTTGGACATACGGCCGTATGCGGTGGGGTCCGCAAGCAACGATTTGGCGGCGCCCGATCCCGGCCGGCGGAACAATTTCAGGGGCGACGTCGGAGTGGATTTCATCTACAGCATCACCCCGAGCCTTCGCGCCGACTTCACGATCAACACGGACTTCGCGGAGACCGAAGTGGACGATCGGCAGGTCAATCTCACGCGTTTTCCACTGCGTTTTCCGGAAAAGCGGCAGTTCTTTCTCGAGGGCCGAAACTTCTTTGGACTTTCCGGTTACGAGGACGTGTACTTCAGCCGCCGAATCGGTCTGAATGACGGCCTGCCTCAGCGGATCGATTACGGCGCCAAGCTGACGGGTCAGGTCGGAGCATTCGACGTCGGTATGCTGCAGGTACGTACGGCAGAAATAGCGTCCGCCGAAAGCGGCAGGACTCTCGGTGAAGACTTCACCGTATTCCGGGGCCGCCGGCGTTTCCTGAACGAATCTCACGTGGGGATGCTGTATACACGCCGCGCTCGGCGGCCCAGCGAATTTGCGACCGCGACGACAAACCCCGGCGACGATCTCCACACGATCGCGGTCGACTTTCGCCTTGCCACGAGCAGCTTTCGGGGAAATCAGAACCTGGCGTTCCAGGCGCACCACATCGACACGACAAATCCTGACGGGACCGGCAAGGCGGCGCGGTACGGCGCGGAGATCGACTACCCCAACGACCGCTTTGCCGCGCGGATTCGATTTGAGGAGACGCAGGAGAATTTCGACCCCGCGGTCGGCTTCGTCTTTCGACGGGGCGTCAAGAACCTCAATTCGTTCTTCCAGTGGGGTCCGCGGCCCGAAAATCATCCCCTGATCCGCCAGCTTCAGTTCTCCATCGAATACGACGGGATCAGCGACAGCCGCAACGTGCTCCTGTCACGGACCGTCAACGTGACGGCGTTTCGAGTGAACACCCACGCGGACGATCGCCTCCTGTTCGGAGTCTCTCCGCAGTACGAGCGCCTGGATGCCGATTTTCGAATGAACCGTTCGAGGCAGGGTCAGGCTGAAGCGGTTCTACCCGCCGGAACCGAGTACGCCTTCACTCGATACAGCGTGGAGGGACAGACCAGCAACCGGCGGCCTGTCGCCGTCAGTGGCAGTGCGGTCTGGGGCAATTATTTCAGCGGGACGCGAACCGACTACAATCCGACCGTGTCGCTCCGCCCGCGTAACGGCCTCATCGTTGAAATCGGCGGTCAGTGGAGCCGCGTTGAGTTGCCGGAAGGGGATTTCTCGACAAGCATTTTCCGAACGAGGGTCAACAGCCAGTTCGGACCGTGGGTTTCACTTTCAAGCAACGTGCAATACGATACGGTCAGTCGTGCGATCGGTTGGCAGGCGCGGTTCCGGTGGATTCTCAGTCCGGGCAACGACCTCTATCTGGTCTACACGCACAACTGGGAAAGCGATCCGGCCGGTTTCGTCGACACGCTCAACAGCCAACTCGCTTCGAAGTTCGTCTATACCCATCGTTTCTGAGGATTTCAAGATGAAGAAGATCGAAAAGAGCGCTCGGGACTGGCAAGCCCGGCTCACACCGGAGCAGTTTCACGTCTGCCGCGAAAAGGGGACAGAGCCGCCGTTCACGGGAAAATATCATGACACCAAGGACACGGGCGTCTACACGTGTGTCTGCTGCGGGAACGAGCTGTTCGAATCGGACACCAAATTCGATTCCGGAACCGGCTGGCCCAGTTTCTACCAACCCATTGCCAGTGAAAACGTCTCGACGGAGACGGACAACGCCTACGGCATGTCCCGCGTCGAAGCGATGTGCGGGGCGTGCGGGTCGCATCTCGGACACGTTTTTCCGGACGGCCCGCATCCGACCCGACTGCGCTACTGCATCAATTCGGCGGCTCTCGATCTGGACAAGAAAGACGGGTCGTGATCGTGCAGTCATAGACTGCACCTACAGTGGGAGTCGGAGGGCAACAACTGCATTCCGATACTGTATGAGAACAGCGCTCCGAATTGTAGGGGCGGTCTATGACCGCCCGAATCAAGTCCGAACCCGCACCTTTATCATTCCGAAACTGTTGGAGCGAGCGCTCCCCCAAAAACGCCCGGCGGTTTGCAAGGTTTCGCGGAATAGAATAGTTTGGGATTGCCGTGCCGTTCAGCAACTACGATCCTGGAGATTTTCACGACGAGATGTTTGCGTCGCCCGGGAAGCCCCGCCCCGGAGCCCGCCCACTTGCGGAAAGGATCCGGCAACTCCCGATCTCCGAAATCCATGCCCGCCAGAAAGCGGCCGAGCAGGCATTTTACGGCGCGGGCGTAACGTTCACGGTGTACGGCGACGGTGCGGGAACAGAGCGCATCTTTCCCTTCGACATCATCCCCCGAATTGTCGAGGTCGCGGAATGGGGAAAAATCGAGCGGGGTCTTCGCCAGCGCATGTTGGCGCTGAACCTGTTCATCGATGACGTGTACCACGACCGGAAGATTCTGAAGGACGGGATCGTGCCGACGGAACTGGTCCGGTCTTCGCCCTCGTTCCGCGAAGCCTGCATGGGACTCGATCCACCGCGGCGCGTGTGGTGTCACATCAACGGGGCCGACCTGGTGCGCGACCGGGACGGGCAGTATTACGTGCTCGAAGACAACCTGCGCTGTCCGTCTGGCGTCTCCTACGTGCTTGAAAACCGGCGGGTGCTGAAGGAAACGTTTCCCTTCGTTTTCCAGACTTCAAAGGTCCGGCCCGTGAGCGACTACACGAGCCATTTGCTATCGACGCTGGAATCCCTGGCCCTGGGCCGCGAGAACCCCACGGTTGCCGTTCTGACTCCCGGAATCTACAACTCCACATACTTCGAACACTCCTTTCTCGCACGGGAGATGGGGGTCGAATTGGTGGAAGGACGCGATCTGGCAGTCCTGGATGGGAATGTCAACATGCGGACGACCCAAGGTTCCAAGCGGGTCGATGTGCTCTGTCGGAGGATCGACGACGACTTTCTGGATCCCCTCGTTTCTCGGAAAGAGTCCCGTCTCGGCGTACCCGGTATGTTCGAAGTCTACAGGAGGGGGCGGGTGGCGCTGGCGAACGCCCCTGGCTGCGGGATCGCGGACGACAAGGCGATCTATGCCTACATACCGACCAGGAGAACCCGCGCAACTATATTGCCCAACCCACACTGTCGCTCTCAAGGGTGCCCGTGATCGCCGGAAACAGATTCGAAGGACGCCACGTGGATTTGCGGCCGTATATTCTTTACGGCGAAGACATCTATGTGATGCCCGGCGGACTCACTCGCGTCGCACTGAAGATAAGGATCCCTCGTTGTCAATTCTTCTCAGGGCGGCGGAAGCAAGGATACGTGGGTGCTGTCGGGAGAGGCTTCCACGGCCCGAACCGAGGCCGCCAGTGGAGCCGTGTCCTGATGCTCAGCCGACTCGCCGATTCCCTTTACTGGACCAGCCGATACCTGGAACGGGTGGAAAATACCGCACGGCTGGTTTCCGTGAATTCGTACCTTACCGTGGATCTGCCAGCCGAAACTCCCCTTCCGGACCGATTCGGCGACCGCCATCCCGATGGCACGTTCCAAAGCCTCTTCGAGTTGCTGAGGGCCAGGTCCATCGGGTTTGCTTTGTACGTATCCGAGGTCTTCAAGAAATCCGAGAGTCCCGCGCAATGCGGACGAGGACCGGGACGATTCGCCGAAGAGAAGAGGGACGGTCGCCCGAATGAGCCTTGCCGCCGCATCCAAACGCTCCGCGTAACGCCCGAGCCAGTAGAGATTCTCGGCCACGCGGCTGGGCAAATCGAACGTGGCGCGGCTGACACCGATCGGACGCGGTGTGCTCGGTAGAAGAGTGACGGGCAGTTCGTCGGACTCGCCCACGACCCAGATGTCCTTGCTGCTGCCTCCACCGAGTACGGTGACGTCACGAGATCCGAGGCTCGGCGAAACCCGCGCAAGCCCGCCCGGCATCACCGCCCAGGATTGGCCGTCAGAGACCGCGAAAGCACGGATGACCATGAACCGCGGAGACAGCGAACCGGGGATTCCGACAGGAACGGTCGAAAGAGGTATCTGTTCCTGCGCGATATAGGCGTAGGGTTGTCCGAGGATGGCGTCTCTGAGAGCCTTCCTTTCTTCGTTCCCCAACTCAGACCCAAACGTACGCTCCCGCCGAGGGCCCGGGAAGGTCGGCTTGATCACCAATTCGCCAATCCTGTCCAGGACTTCGGCGCACGGCCCCTCCTGACCGCACCACCAAGTGGCCACCGAGGGAATGCACAGGTCTTCGCCGATCGGGCGGCGTGCCAGATTGGGCAGGAATGCCATCAGCGCTGGCGACTCCGCCAGACCGCTCCCCAGCGCGTTGGCAACCGTGACCTGACCTCCACGGACACAGTCCAGCAAACCCGGAGTAACCCCCGCGGATCCGCCTCCCAGTTCCAACGAATCGCAGGACTCGGATTTTTGGAGGCGCCAAACAACGTCCACCGGCAGGAGGCCCCCCAGCGTCTTGAGGAACACCCGGCGGTTCCTGATGGCCAGGTCGGATCCCTCAACCAGGGTGTAGCCCAGATATCGTGCAAGCAATGCCTGTTCGAAATAGGTTTCGGTGTCGGGACCCGGAGACAACAACACGATGCGGGGGTTGTCGTGATTCCGGGTCGCCGCACGGGCCAGTGTTTCCCGGTGCGTCCGAAAGTATCCCGAAAGGCGTCGGATATTCGATGCCTCAAACGCTTCAGATAGAGCCCGATTGGTCACGAGCCGATTTTCCAGGGCAAAACCCGAGCCCGTGGGAGCATCCGTCCGATCCCCGATGATCCACCAACTCCCGTTCTCGGAACGGGCAAGATCGACTGCATACACCGTCAGACACACGCCATTACCCGGCTCTATACCCGACCAGGGGCGCAGGAACCTTGGATGTGCAAAGAGAAGTTCCCCTGGAGGCAGACGATCGTGGAGCAGTGTCTGCGGGCCGTACAGATCGGCCAGAATCAGTTTGAGCAACCGCGCACGTTGGGCCACGCCCGCGGCCAGAAAGTCCCACTCGGCTCGATCGATGACTATGGGCACCGGATCCAGCGGCCAAGGGCGGTCCCGATGGCCGTCGACGTCCTTCTCCTTCTGGAATTGAAAGGTGGTTCCGTTATCGCGAACCATCCTCCTGCTGTCCTGGACCCGCCGGTTCAACTCGTCGGGGCCCAATCCTTCCAGGACGTCAACCAGCGGCCGCCAGTGGCTGCGGACGGCGCCGTCGGGCGCCATGAACTCGTCGTAGTGGCCGGGTACGGTCTGGTATGAAAGGTTTGCCAGGTTCACAGACGCTGGATCTCCAATTCCGATCGAAGGCCGGGTCGGGTCGGGAACCTCCACGGCGACCTTCCAGAGCCACGACTTCTATCTCTATGCACGAAATCAATGCTCGATGTCCAACGCCTTCGATGACTTTTTGGCCGCATGAAGCGGGTCGAACCCTGTTAAGCCGACGGAGGGTTGAAGCTCAGCCTCTCTTGTATCCCGTTATTCAGTAACAATGCCGAAAGACGACACGCGCGCGCAACCTGGCTCGCAACCCGGGGCAACCCTGCCGGCCCCGGGCGAAAGGGGCGGACGGCGCCGCTCCCGCTAAGCTCGCGTCAGGAAAACGGGCAGCGAGTTCTTGCCGGAGTAATGCGGACGGAATCGTTTGCTGTTGTACATGGTTTCGGCGTCCAGGGTTCTTGGACCGAGTTTGGAGTCAGGGATGTCGGTGTCGGTGTAGCGGCCGTTGCGGATCGCCATCATCCGGCCCCGCCCTCCGTCGGCCATGCACTCGATGGCCATTGAAGCGAAGGTGTAGGCGATCATCTTGTCGAGAAAATCGGGCTCGCCGCTTCGAAGGTCGTAAGTCAAGTCGCTGACCATGGTATCGCTTCCGGTGCGGCGTTCGATCTCGTTGCTCAACGCCTCGGCGACATTGATCTTCTTTCGGTGGCCGTACGCGTCCGGCTCGCCGTACTCCTGAACCGATCGTCCCGTCCATGTGGCGCCCTCCGACAGGACAACCAGGGCATACCGGCTCGGATTGTTCTTCTTGTCGGTCACGAGCACTTCGATCAGGTCTTCGAGCGCGAACGGCACTTCCGGAACGCAGCAGCGGATCGAGGCGACATAGGCCGTGTAAAAAGCCGTAAAGCCGGCGTCGCGACCGAATATGCGGAAGATCCCGATCCGTTCGTGCGAACCCACGGTCGTACGCTGCCGGCGAATGGCATCCACGGCCCGGGTCACAGCCGTCGAAAAACCGATACACAATTCGGTATTCCGGACATCGTTGTCCATGGTTTTCGGAACGGCGACCAGCGGGATCCCCTGCTGGTGGAGCACCGAAGCGTAGCCGAGCGTGTCGTCTCCGCCGATTGGCAGGAGATAGTCGATTCCAAGTTTCTCGAGGTTTTCGATCACGACTGGCGTCAGATCGCAGACCCCGGGCTCGACCTCCTTGCAGCGTCCGAGTTTTTGACGGACATGAGGCGGCAAGGCGTCGACCGGCATTCTGGACGGTTTGGTGCGTGACGTGTGCAGGAAGGTCCCGCCGGTGCGGTCTATCGCGCGCGTGTTGTGCCGATCGAGATGAAGGAAGTTTTCGGTATCGAAGCCCCCATCCAGATTCGCATGGGTGAGCCCCTGCCAGCCGCGGCGAATTCCCACGACCTCGAAGCCCTCCACTTCCACGCTTCGATACACCAGCGATTTGATGACGGCATTGAGCCCCGAGACATCGCCTCCGCCAGTCAGTATTCCAATTCTCTTGTTTGCCACCGATTGCTCCGGCTGTACGGCCCCTGATTTACTGGACTACGTAACCTCCCACCATAGTCAAGCGGCCGAGCCAAGATCAAGAGCCGAGCCAAAATCGACACGCTTTCGCGCCGTTACGATAAAAGATACAATCTGGCACACTGGAATTTGTCGTGCTCCAGAGGGATATTCGGAGGCGGACCAGACTGAAGACGGAGGCCAAGGTGAAATTCGCAACACGCTGGCTGTTGCTGACAGCTACGATCTGTTTTCTTGGGCAACCTGGATGGGCACAGTTGGGCCAGGTACGCGGGGAGGTACGGGCCAACGACGGACAGCCCGTACCGGGAGTCACAGTCAACTTTGACCGGCAGGATCAGGGCTTCAGCGATCATTACGAATTGGAGACCGACGAGCGCGGCGACTTCGTTCATCTGGGAATCGAACCCGGGGACTACGAAATCACGTTCGAGACCGACGGGTCCTTCTACCTGACCCTGAGCCGCATCTCTCCCGGCGACTTCGAGATCCAGCTCGATCTGGATCGGCTCGAGTACGTTGCCTACGAATTCGATCGCCAGTCGGGCGCCGTCGAAGCCAGTCAACGGCACCGGCAGATCTACCTTGAAAGAAGAGACTCGGAATTGATCGTCTACGCCCCGGAATAGGCCGCCATGTTCCACTCGAAACGAACCCTCTCGTGTCTGGTCATTCTTATCTTGATGACGACAGCCCGGGCCACTGCCCAGAACTTTCCGGCCTTCCCGGACGTGGCCTCCGAACTCGGGCTTAGGTTGATGAACCTCAGCGGCGAGGGAACCAACGACTACATCATTGAAGCCAACGGCAACGGCGCCGCGTTTTTCGACTATGACAACGACGGCGATCTGGACCTGCTGATTACCAACGGCTCCACAATCGCGAATTACTCTCAGGGCGGCAATCCCGTGGCCGCTCTCTACGAAAACACGGATGGAATCTTCCGCGAAAACACGGAGGATGCGGGCATCGATGCCACGGGATGGGCTTTCGGCGTCTGTGTCGCGGACTACGACAACGACGGAAACAGCGATTTCTACGTGACGGATTATGGCGCCAACCTTCTGTACCGCAATCGGGGCGACGGTACGTTCGAGGAACGTGCCGCCGCTTCCGGCGTTGCCGACACCCGATGGAGCAGCAATTGCGCGTTCGGGGACTACGATAGGGACGGCGACGTGGACCTCTACGTGGCCAACTATGTAGATTTCGACGAGAACCTCATTCTCCGCCGTGGTAACGACGCATGCGTCTATATGGGAGTACTCCAGGTGTTTTGCGGACCGAAAGGCCTCATCGGCGCGTCCGATATCTTCTACTCCAACGACGGTGACGGCACCTTTTCGGATGTATCCAGCCATGCCGGGCTTGCCGGTCCGAGCCACTACGGATTCGGTGTCGTTTTCAGCGACCTCGACGACGATGGCTGGCCCGATATCTACGTGGCCAACGACTCGGTTCCGAATCTGCTGTACCGGAACAATCGCGATGGGACGTTCCAGGAAGTCGGCCTGGTGTCTGGGGCATCGCTCAACCTGTTCGGGACGGCCCAGGCCGGTATGGGCGTCGGCGTCGGCGACTACGACGGCGACGGCGAACTCGACATCTACGTCACCAATTTTGCCGAGGACACGAACACGCTTTACAGGAACCTGGGCGGCATGTTCTTCGCCGACGCGACCGCGGCGTCCGGAGCGTCGCGGGCCTCGCGTCCCCACGTGGGTTGGGGCACTGGATTCGTCGATCTGGACAACGATGGATGGGAAGACCTGTTCGTGGCGAACGGACACGTCTATCCCGGCATGGACGAGTTGAACGAAACCAGCCGGCACCTCCAACCCAAGGAAATCTACCGAAATCTGGCCGATGGAACGTTCGCGGCCATCACGTCAGATCTGGAAGGCGATCTCACTGTCCCCCAGTCATCGCGCGGCACCGCGTTCGGCGACTACGACAACGACGGGGACATCGACATCGTGGTGGTCAACGCCAACGCCTTACCCAGCCTCTACCGGAACGACGGCGGTAATCTGAACCACTGGATTGGCTTCCGGCTCGTTGGCCGTACCAGCAATCGCGACGCGGTCGGCGCTCGGGTTGAAATCGATGCGGGTGGACGGACACGGGTGGGCGAGGTTCGAAGCGGCGGCAGCTACCTCTCGCACAACGACATGAGGGTGCACTTCGGTCTGGGCGAGACCGAACGCGTCGATGAAATTCGAATTCGATGGCCCAGCGGCGGCACCGAGACGCTGGACGGAATGGACGCCGACCGGTACGTCACCATTCATGAGGGGGGAGAGTGAGGGCTCAGATGTTGAAATCTGACCCGGGGTCAGATGTTGAAATCTGACCTGAACTCAGAAATTGAATCTGGCCTGGAGTGAAACGCGGCGGGCGTCGCGGGCGCGGGTCGGAAGGTTGAAGAAGCGCGAACTCATGACGCCGTTGATGTTCTGGAAACTGACCGTGTTCAGCAGGTTAGCGACGCTGGCCGAGAGAGTCATACGGACACCGGTGCGCTGACCGTAGTAACCGCCCGAGGCCACCGGTCCTCCGGCGGCGCCTTCAACCTCGACCCGGTCCGAGCGGAGTTGAATCGATTTGGAGAGTTCCATGTCGACCTCGAAAAATCCGGGGCCGGTCAGGGAGTTGCGGGGAACGCCAACGGGCCGGTCGTTGTTGTTCGTATCGCGATTGTCGTCGGTTCCAGTCCTTAGCGTGTAGGGTTCTCCGGACTGCCAGTCGGTGCGCGTGTCCATGTTGATGTTCCAGGGCAGACGCACATTGACCGATGCGTTGAACCGGTGCCGGGCGCCATCCCGCCCCCATTCCGCATCGAGGTCGTAGTTGTTCGCCGGATTATCCGCGGCATCGCTGTAATTCGAACTGAATTCATAGCTCCCGTTGACGTTCAGGAAGCTCATCCGCTGCCTGAATCCAAACCGCACTCGCTGATCCCGCGAAGTTCCAGTCGATTCAAGCTGAACGATGTTGCCCCGGCCAGGCAGCGGCCGGCAGGGGGCGACTTCGTTGTTGGACGGGTTCTCCAGCAGCAAGGCGGTACAGTCCGTATACGGCGCGTTCAGGTTGCGCTCCCGGTAGAGATGCAGTCCCCGGATAAAACGGTACGAACCCGTCAAAACCAGACCGTACGAGAACGAAGTCTCCAGGGTGACTTCCGAATGCCACGTATAGGGCGCGACCAGTTCCGGGGCACGAACCATTACCGTCGACAGCGCCGGGTCGGATTCTTCAACCGTCCCGCCCAATAACGGATTCGGGTATGTCGGGTTGATGATCTGGATCGACTGCTGCCGCGTACCGTCGGCGCGAATCAGATTGTTGACCTGACTCACTGAAAGTCTGTCGTGAAACACTCCCGTGCCGCCACGCAGCACCGTGTTCGACCCCAGCGAGTACGCGAAACCGAATCGCGGGTCCAGGTTGTTGCGATCCTCCAGATTCTGCTGCCATTCATACCGCGCCCCGAAACTCAGCGTCAGATCGTTGCGCACGCGGAAATCGGTCTGAACGAAGCCCGCGCCCTGGAACTGTTTCACCTGACTGACCGACTCGCCGAACCGGATACCGAAGGTCTGGGGCGGATCGGGTGCGATGTCCAGCGTCTCGCCTGGATTGTCGGCTTCGAACTGCGCCCGCTCCGCCTGTTTGGCCTCCAGTTCAAGTTGACACTGTGTGCCGGCGAATTCAAGCACACCGCAGTAATCGTAAAGAGAACCGAAATTGAACGTACCGTTGTAATTGTTGCGCGAATCCGACCAGTTACTCGAATGTCCCCCATCGAAGCCGATTCGCATGGCCATCCGGCTTCCCGTGTACATCAGCAGATCCCCGAACTGATACTGAGCGTTCGTGAATCGCGTGTTCTGCTGTGCGCCGCCGGTACGAAGGGTTCCCGCGACATTGATGTGAACGCCTTCGGAATTGGGGGTGCGTTGCTGCTCGTTGGTCTGATAACGGAACTCCACTTCGTTGTTCCAGGAACGAGACAGAATAGCCGTTTCCTTGATCTGAAAATTCAGACGGTCACGCATCTGCATACTGCCCTGGCTTGGCAAACGCGTGTTGCCAACGTTGTTCTCCTGGCCTTGGCTCTCAGTGCCGAAGCTGCCGCCAAGGACATGGTTCTGCGCAAGTTGCGCGGTCGCGCGGGTCGAATATCCGCGGCTGTAACCGGGACGAACGATGGCGTCATTGATCAGTCCGTTGGGGCCGATCGCCTGAAGGTTGTTCCCTTCTTCGGACGTGTTGTGCCGTGCGCTGAACGTCAACGTCAAGACATCCCGAATGACGGGGCCGCTGACGTTGCCGTTAAAATTCCGGCGTTGATACGGAGGCCTTGAGTTCGCGAAGGCGTTTCTTGCGTCCAGAGATTCATCCCGGAAGTTGAATGTGAGATCTCCATTGAAACGCCCGGTGCCGCCCCGGGTCAGAATCTGGGTTTGGCCGCGCCCCTGGTTGCTCTGTTCCGCCGTAAACGAATTTTCGTTGATCCGGATTTCCTGAATCTCGTCGCGGTCGGGCATCCGCCCGCCGCCGAATCCGTCGATTTGAAGATCGTCGTTGCCTCCCGCCGGGCTGCGCAGGTCGGTGAGGTATTCGCGGAGTTCGTCAGGATCTTCGGGAAGATCGCTATTCAGCGTAGCGATTTCCACCACCGACATCGAACCCGCGAACCCGGTGCGTTGGGCCGGGTTGAGGAACTTGATCGCGGCAAGAAAAAGCTGGTCCTCAATAGCGCGGATATCGGGCTCGATTCCGCCACGAACTCCACCGTTGGCCTCGATCAGGTTATCGAGAGCGCGGATGTGATCGTCGTATATGGACTGGACCTGCGTTTCCTGATCGAAAGTCAGCGGAGGCGCGTCGACCGAATCCAGCATGGCACGCAGGCCTTCGACGCCCTCTTCCAGGAGCGTGCGAGCGGCTTCAACTCGATCGACTCCGGGTTCGCGATCGGCGGACTGACTTTGGGAACCAACGAAAGCGGGATTGAGAAAGAGTACAGCCGGAATGAGGAGCAATAACAATCGAGAACGCATCGAGATACCAATTCGGATAACGGGACATGAGGCCAACCGATCGATCAGGTTATCCGATGGCCGGCAGGCGGTCAATCACGCGTTAGGCATCAACGCACTCTTTACATATTGTTTACATGGATTTCCGGCGGCTGCCGGTCCCTATCCGAGGGGTGGAGAATCGCGTACATGGGACGTCGAGGACGCCCCATTCGAGGTTTGAATCAGAAATCGAAACGAACGGACATTGACACAGTCCTCGGGTCGCGGGCGCGCGTCGGAAGCCCAAAGAACCGTGAAGTCTGAACGCCGCTGTATCCCTGGTAATTGGTCTTGTTCAGCAAATTGTTGATTTCGGCCCGTATCGTCATCCGAAGTCCCGTCCGTTGACCATAATAGCCGCCTGAAGCTGCCGGGCCGGTCTCGGTACCTTCGATGAAGACCTCTTCGGACCGCAACTGGATGGCCTTCGACAGCCGCATGTCCATTTCGAAGAAACCGGGGCCGGTCAGCGAGTTTCGGGGTATCCCCGCCGGCCGGTCGTTGGTTTGGGTGTCCTGATTGTCGTCCCCTCCGGTTTCAAGCGTATAAGGCTGGCCGGTGTTCCAGTTGAAGATCGTGTCGGCGTTGATGTTCCAGGGCAGCCGGACGTTGCCAGACATGTTCAGCCGATTCCGCTCCCCGGAACGGCCCCATTCCGAATCCAGATCGTAGTTGTCCGACGGCAGGTCGAAATCGCCCGAACTATCCTGGTAATTGGAGCTGAAAGTGTAGCTGCCGTTGAGGTTGAGGAAACTCAGACGGTGTCGAAACCCGACTCGCAACCGATGATCGCTCCCCACGCCGGTCGATTCCAACTGATTGATGTTGCCGCGTGACGGATCGGGCCGACCGCAGATGAATTCATCCTGACCGGGCCGGCACGACTGCGTGATGCCGGCGGCCATGGCAATAAGATCCAATGGCGCATTCAGATTTCGGCTTCTGAACTGGTGGATACTCCGAACGAATCCGTACGAACCGGTGAGTGTCAGCCCGTTCGCGAACGACGTTTCCAGCGAGACCTCCGAGTGCATCGTATATGGGGCCGCCAACTCCTCGGCACGCACGCGAATCTCCGTCGGCGGGATTTTCACCTCACCGCCCAGAAACGGATCGGGCCAGGACGGTTTGGTGATAATCGTACGTATCTGGCGCGTGCCGTCGTACCGGAGCAGGTTGCTCACCGCGCTGGTGTCGAATTGCCGGTGAAAGATGCCCGCGCCGCCGCGCAGGACCGTGTTTGCGCCAAACGAGTACGCGAAACCGAACCGCGGATCCAGATTGTTATAGTCCCCGAGCCGCTGCTGCCACTGGTATCGGGCCCCGAAACTCAGAGTCAGGTCGGGACGTACCCGCCAGTCACTCTGGACAAACAGGGCCGACTGGAGCTGATTGATCAACAGGTTGGGGTCTCCGGAGTTCTGGGTAAAAGTCAGGATGCGAGGCGTGATATCCAGTGTCTTGTCCGGATTGCCCTGTTCGAACAAAGCTTTCCTTGCCAGCGCGTCCTGTTGTTCGATCTGGCACTGGCTGGTCACGAATCCGCCAAGCGCGGCGCCGCAATAGTCGTACAGGCTCGCGAACGTGTAGGTTCCGTTGAAATTGCTGCGGGACACGGAATTCTGATTGCGAAAAGTACCGTCGTATCCGACCCGGATCGACACGGTATCGCCGGTGTACATCAGCAGATTACCGAACGTGTAGTTGCGGATCCGGTTGACGTTGTCGCTGGTGTTCCCTCCTTTACGGAAGGCGCCGCGCACGTTGACGTTGAACTGACCGGGCGTCAGGGGTTCCTGCTGCTGAACGAAGCGGGTGAGGTTGAACTGGACCTCGTGATTGACACGGCTCGACAGAATCGCGGTTTCCTTGACCTGGATGTTCCAGTTCCTGCGCTCGTTGCGGCTTCCCTGTTCAATGAGATTCAGGTTGCCGACGTTGTTCAGGTCGTTGGATTGGTTTCCCTTGCTGTAGCTGAAATTCAGCACATGGTTGCGGGCCAGTTGAGCGGTGCTGCGGAAGCTGTAGTTTCGGCTCGAACCGGGCCGGGTGATCGCGTCGTTGACGATGCCGTGCTCCGTGGTGGCGAAGATGTTGGCGGCTTCTTCCGATTCGTTGCGCTGGAAGCCGAACGTCATCGTCAAGCGGTCCCGGATGACCGGTCCGCTGAAATTGGCCTGCAGATTGCGCCGCTGATAAAAAGGTCTGCTGGCGGCAAACGCGTTTCGGGCATCCAGGGACTCGTCGGCGAAGTTGAAAGTCGCGTCGCCGTTGAAACCGCCGGTGCCCCCCCGGGTAATGATCTGAGTCTGACCGCGTCCCTGACTGGGCTGTTCGGCTGTAAATGAGTTTTCGTTGATCCGGATCTCCTGGATCTCATCCCGGTTGGGCATGCGGCCGCCGTTTCCGAAACCATTGATGCTCAGTCCACCGCCACCGCGGTTGTAATTGCCGCCGCCACCGCCACCGCGATTGTAATTGCCACCGCCGCCGTGGTAATTGCCACCCCCGCCGCCACCGCCAGCCGGGCTCCGGAGATCGGAGAGGTATTCCCGGAGTTCATCTTCGTCTTCAGGCAGGTCGCTGTTGAGCGACGCGAATCCCGCCGCGGTCATGGAACCTGCAAGTGCGGTTCGCTGCACCGGGTTCAGGAACTTGAGTGCGGCCAGAAGCAACTGGTCTTCGAGCGCCCGGATCTCGGGTTCGACCGGTAACCGGTTCCCCCCGGTCTCTCGGAGCAGGTCTTCAAGCGCCCGGGCGTGTTCTTCGTAGACGCTCCGAACCTGTGTTTCCTGATCGAACGTGATTGCGGGTACATCCGCCGCGGCCAGGGTGACCTTCAAACCTTCCACACCCTCGGCCAACAGCATCTGGCCAGCTTCGGCCCGCAGGAGGGCGTTGTTCTGGGTCTCGGTAAGGATCCCCAGGATCTGTTCGCGGAGCTCATCGCTGACGATGACCCCACGTTGTGAAGCTTCGGGCGGGGCCGCCTCCAGAATCGGAGCGAGGGCCGCGATCTGCCCGGCGGACAGCGGTTCTTCGGTCGCCGAAAGCAAATCGACAATTTCTTCGAGGTTCAGCGCCAGGGGCGCGCCCTGGACCGGAAACCCGCTGGCAACAACAAAACCCAGGACCAGCACGGGCACCAAGCGAAACAGGGACATCCTTGAATCTCCTATGAATGCGAAACGTCGGGGCGATCGGTGTATGGGAGCGCCGCGAATAGGATCAGAACAATAAATAGTAGCAACTTCCCGGAATAAGCCGAAGCGATAATCCCCGGAGGGTGATCGAAATCCCCTTACTCAAAGTGTATACGCTACGGACGATCCGGAGGTTACAGCCCTTCCAGGCGGAATTTTTTGCCGAGACCGTGGGTGGGCAGAGGCCCCTGTCGCGGGCGCCGAACCCGGCCTCAGAAATCGAACCGGGCAGTCAATGTCACCCGGCGTCCATCGCGGGCACGGGTGGGGCGATTGAAGAATGGAGATGTCATGACACCGCTGAAACTCTGGTAGTTTACGTTGTTGAGCAGATTCTCCACTTGGGCCGTCAGCGTCATGCGCAATCCGGTTCGCTGCCCGTAGAAGCCGTCGGACCCCACCGGGCCGCCGGCCTGGGCCAGTTCGGACCCGTCGGACCGCAAGGTAATGGCCTTCGAGAGGTTGAACCCGACCTCGAAAAACCCCGGTCCCGTCAGCGAGTTGCGCGGAATACCGGGCGGACGGTCATTGGTGCTGGTGTCCTGATTGTCGTCCTTTCCGGTTTGAAGCGTATAGGGCTCGCCGCTACCCCAGTTGAAGATCGTGTTGGCATTGACGTTCCACGGCATCCGCAAACTGGCCGACGTGTTGTACCGGTGCCTGGCGCCGGAACGGCCCCATTCCGAAGCCAGATCGAAGTTGTCCGCGGGAAGAGCGAATCCATTGTCGCCTTCGGGGATGTCGTCGTAGTTCGAGTTGAAGGTATAGCTGCCGTTGAGGTTCAGGAAGCTCATGCGCTGCCGGAAGCCGATCCGGAACGTATGGTTGCTCGAGGTCCCGGTCGATTCAAGCTGGACGACGTTGCCCCTGGTGGGATCGGGGCGCAGGCAAAGGGCACTGTCCAGTGTCGCCGAACACGATCGTGGGAACGGCGCGGTTACATCGTAGGGTGAATTCAGGTTGCGGCTCCGGAGAAGGTGGACTCCGCGGATAAAGCCGTACGATCCCGTGAAAACGAATCCGTTACGGAGCGTCGTTTCGATCGACACCTCCGAATTCCACGTATAGGGCGCGGCCAGTTCTTCATCGGCAACCCGCACCTCGACATCCTCCAGCGTTGCCTCCGCGCCACCTGCAAACGGGTCCGGGTACGACGGGTTGCGGATTACGATGTTTTGCTGCACGATGCCGTCGCCCCGTCGAAGGTTGTTGAGCGCGAAAATCTGGAACCGCTGATGAAATACCCCCGTCCCGCCGCGAAGGACGGTAGTGGGACCAACCGAATATGCGAAACCGAACCGGGGATCCAGGTTGTTGTAGTCGTCGATGTTCTCCTGCCACTCGTAACGTCCTCCGAAGTACAACGTCAGGTTCGGCCGCACACGCCAGTCACTCTGCAAAAAGGCCGCCGACTGGAATTGGGTCACCCGCTGCATGGGATTGCCTCGACTCACCGTGTACAGACTCGGATTTCCGGCCACGAAATCGTCAAGAGTTGCAAATTCGAACGTTCCATTAAAGTTCTGCTCGCTGTTCGAGCCGATTCGTTCATGGCCGCCGTCGTACCCCACTCGGATTGCAATGCTGTTGCCCGTGAACATCAGCAGGTTCCCGAACTCGTATTGTTTGCGGCCGAACTCGGCCTTTTGGGTCGCCCCGCCCCGTGCAAACGCGTCGCGGACCAGGATGTGGACCCCGGTCATGAACGGAATACGGCGGTCGGTGAACTCGTTCACCCTGAAGCGCACTTCGTGGTTGAACCGCGAAGACAGAACGGCCGTTTCCTTGATCTGAAACGTATAATTGTCCCGGGCTCGGTCCAGACCCTGTTCGGGGAGGCCAAACCCGCCGACGTTCTGGTTTTTCCCTGCCTGATCGCCCCAACCGTAGCTGAAATTCAGGACGTTGCTTTCCGACAACTGAGTGGTGGCTCTGACGGTATATTCCCGGTTGGACTGAGGCCGGGTAATCGCATCGTTGATCAATCCGTCCGGAGTAATGGCCTGAAGAGTGTCTCCCTCTTCGGATTCATTCCGCCGGTAACTGAACGTCGCCGTGAGGCGATTGCGGATGAGCGGCCCACTGAGGTTCAGCACAAGATCACGCCGCTGATAGGGTGCCCGAAATCGCGCGAACGCGTTTCGGGCATCCAGCGATTCGTCCGCGAAGTTGAACGTCAGGTCTCCATTGAAGCGCCCGACTCCGCCACGGGTGATCACCTCGGTGCGTCCACGCGTTTGATTGCTCTGTTCGGACGTGAAGCCATTCTCGTTGATCCGGATTTCCTGAATCTCGTCCCGATTCGGCATCCGCCCGCCGCTGAACCCGTCGATGAGGATTCCTCCTCCGCCGCCACCGCCACCGCCGCGGCCACCGTTCCCGCCGTTACCGCCGCGGCCGCCGTTGCCGCCATTGCCGCCGCGGCCGCCGTTACCGCCACGGCCGCCGCCGCCGAAATTGTTGTTATTGTTGAATTCTTCGCCCTCGGTTCCCGCGGGGCTGCGAAGGTCCCCGAGGTATTCGATCAACTCGGCTTCATCTTCGGGAAGGTCGCTGTTCAGGTCGGCGAAGCCCTCGGCGGCAACCGATCCGGTCAAGCCCGTTCTTTGAGCGGGGTTCAGAAACTTCAACGCCGCCAGCAATAATTGATCGGCCAGTTCGCGAATCCGGGGTTCGATGCCCTCGCGGCTTTCACCGTTTTCTTCGATCATGTCGTCAAGGGCCCGCAGGTGGGCGTCGTAAACGGATCGGACCTGGGTTTCCTGGTTGAAGGTCATGGCGGGTGCGCCGGCTTGCCGGAGGGTTTCCTGCAGACCTGGAATGCCTTCTTCCAGCAACAACCGCCCGGCCTCCGCGCGGTCGGCCGCGGCCTGTTCCAGCGCGTCCGACTGGGACCGCGCCTGCACTGGCGATGCCAGCATAAATGCGGTCACAACAACAAATACGGCCAAAACGCGGTTCATCCATTTCCTCCGGGCGGGAACAAATATAAATCTACTCTTATAATCCTTAACGTTGCCGGCGCGGCACGGGTTACATCATAGATCCATTCTCGAAAAGAATCGATATGTCCGAAAGTTCTTGAGACATCCGGGCAGGCAGGTCAGAATCCGGTCCCAATGGAAACTTTCAACGCGATTCTTGCAGCCCTCAACGATGTTCTCTGGCACAACTGGGTCCTTTACATTGTCTTGGGCGTTGGAACGTTACTGATCGTCTGGACACGATTGGGGCCGCTCGTGGCCCTGACACACGGTGTCCAGGTCGTCAGGGGAAAGTTCGACCGCAAGGACGATCCGGGCGCGATCAGCCACTTTCAGGCTTTGTCGGCGGCCCTGTCGGCGACGATCGGCCTGGGCAATATCGGCGGCGTCGCGCTGGCAATCGCCCTTGGCGGCCCGGGCGCCATCTTCTGGATGTGGGTGGTCGGGATTGCGGGTATGGCAGTGAAGATGACCGAGGTCACGCAATCCATGCTGTATCGCGACACGAGCGACCCCGACAATCCGCACGGCGGCCCCATGTTCGTCGTGAGCCGCGGACTGGCCGAAATGAAACCGGCTCTGGCCGGGCTGGGACGCGGAATCGGATACGTCTTCTGCATCACGCTAATGATTTCCACGATTACCGGCGGCAACATGTTTCAGGCATGGAACGTCGGCAACGTCACCCGATTGAATTTCGGGGTGCCCGAACTGCTGACCGGATCAATACTTGCCGTTGTCACGGGACTGGTCATCATCGGCGGAATCCGGCGAATCGGGGCCGTTGCCAGCAAGCTGGTGCCGCTGATGTGCGTGTTGTACCTGGTTGCCGCCATTTACGTACTGATCCTCAACATCGGCGAAATTCCAGGTCTGTTCCGTCTGATTGTCGTTTCGGCGTTCAGCGCGACCGAGGCGCAGGGAGCGTTCATCGGCGGTACCTTCGGCTACGCGTTTCTGCTGGGCATGCGACGCGCGCTGTTTTCGAACGAGGCCGGCCAGGGTTCGGCGCCGATCGCCCATGCGGCGGCCAAAACCGACGAACCGGTCCGTGAAGGCATCGTTGCGGGTATCGGTCCCTTCGTCGACACGATCGTCGTCTGCACATTGACGGCTCTGGTAATTCTGTCCAGCGGCGCATGGAACAGGGCCTCCGAGGGCATCTTCGATACGCCGCCCGAGGTTGTAGCGGCCGGACCGGGACAGTGGACGATCGAATCCGGAAGCCTCGCCGCCAACACGGCAACAGCGTGGCAGGACGGGCAGAACGTGTTCATGCTGATCGACACCGGCGTCGAAAGCGGAGATACCGGCACCGGGCTGGTGCAACTCACCGGAACGGTTCAGGATTCGAACGGTACGTTCACGGTGGACTGGAATTCCTACCCAGGCGATTCCACCCCGGGGATACACGACGCGGGCGTCTACGTCGTCTATTCCGGCGCCAGCCTCACCAGTCACGCTTTCGACCGCGTTCAGAGCGGCCTCGGGCGATGGTTGGTCACCATTGCCGCGTGGCTTTTCGCAATTTCTACAATGATCTCGTGGTCTTACTACGGCGAACAGGGCGTGGTGTTCATGTTCGGAACCCCGTGGATACGCACTTACAAGTTCATATATTGCCTGCTCGCGGTGGTTGCCACATCGGGGTTCATCCGGACCGATGTGGAATTGGACGGGATGACCGGTATCGGCACCGGCGTCATGCTGTTCGCCAACATCCCGATCATCCTCATCTTTTCGCGCAAAGCGATGAGGGAGTACCACGACTACATGCGTCGTCTCCGGTCCGGAGAGATGCCGATGAACCGGTAACGGGCCGCGTGCCCGGCGGCGCTTGTCGACTCGCGGGAAAGGAACCCGTGGAATCCTCCATTCGCCGCCTGGGACCGCTCAGGAGCTATCCCTCCTCGGACTCCTTCAGCTTTGCCAGCACGGAATAATCTTCCAGAGTCGTCGTGTCGCCAACGGTTTCCTGACCTGAAGCAAGATCGCGAAGAAGCCGGCGCATGATCTTTCCGGATCGAGTCTTGGGAAGCGAATCTGTAAAGCGGATCTGTTCGGGTCTGGCGAACGCGCCGATGACCTTTGCGACGTGTGCGCGCAGTTCATCTCTCAATCCCGGGCCGGGTTGTGAGGATCCCTTGGGAGTCACGAACGCCACAACGGCCTGCCCCTTGATGTCATGCGCTATACCCACGGCGGCGGCCTCGGCAACCTTGTCATGGGACACCAGGGCGCTCTCCACTTCCATCGTGCCGATGCGATGCCCGGAGACGTTGATGACGTCGTCGATTCGTCCCATGATCCAGAAGTATCCGTCTTCGTCCCGGCGCGCGCCGTCACCTGTAAAGTAGACACCGGGCACTTCACTCCAATACTGGCGCTTGTATCGCTCCGGATCGCCGTGGATCGTACGCATCATCGACGGCCAGGGCCGCCGCACGACAAGGAATCCTCCTTGATTGTCGGGCAGCGAATTACCGTCCTTGTCGACGATATCGGGCACGATTCCCGGCAGCGGCCGGGTTCCCGAGCCGGGCTTGGTCGGAGTGGCGCCGGGAAGCGGCGAGATCATGGCGGCACCGGTTTCGGTCTGCCACCAGGTGTCCACAATGGGACACCGCTCACCGCCGATCTTCGTGTGGTACCACATCCAGGCTTCGGGATTGATCGGCTCCCCCACGGTCCCGAGCAGCCGCAGGCTGGAAAGGTCATGCCTCTCCGGCCACTCGTCGCCCCACTTGATAAAGGCGCGAATCGCTGTTGGCGCCGTATACAGAATGTTCACACGATACTTTTCGATAATCGACCATAGCCGATCCGGTTCGGGAAAGTTCGGGGCGCCCTCGTACATCACGCAGGTGGTCCCGTTCATCAGGGGACCGTAAACGATGTAGGTATGGCCCGTCACCCAGCCGCAATCGGCGGCGCACCAGAACGTGTCCTCGTCCCGGAGATCGAAAACCCACTTCGTGGTGGCATATGCGCTCACCATATACCCGCCGGTACTGTGGACAACTCCCTTCGGCTTGCCCGTGGTACCGCTGGTGTACAGCATGAAAGAGGGGTGTTCGGCATCGAGAGGAACCGCATCGCACCGATCCGGGACGCCGGCAACGAGATCGTGGAGCCAGAGATCGCGCCCGTCCTTCATGGTCACTTCTTCGCCGGTCCTGCGGACGACGATGACGTTCGTGACCGACGGTGTATCGTTCACCGCCTCATCCACGTTTTTCTTCAGAGGAACGATGCCACCGCGCCGATGTCCGCCATCGGCGGTTATCACGACTTTGGACTCCGAATCGTTGATGCGGTCCCGCAGCGCGTCGGCACTGAACCCCCCGAAAACGACATTGTGCGTCACGCCGACCCGCACGCAGGCCAGCATCGCGATGGGGAGTTCGGGCACCATGCCCAGATAGATCGTGGCGCGGTCGCCGGCCTTGAGCCCGAGAGAAATCAGGACGTTCGCAAACCGGCAAACTTCGCGGTGGAGCATCTGGTAGGTGAGTACACGAACATCGCCAGGCTCGCCCTCCCACAGAAGCGCCACGCGGTTTTTGCGCCAGGTCGTCAGATGGCGATCCAGGCAGTTGAAGGACAGGTTGGTCTTGCCACCGACAAACCACTTCACCCATGGCTCATCCCACTCCATTACCCGGTTCCACGGCTCGAACCATTCCAACTCCGAGGCGATGTCGGACCAGAACCCGTCTGGATCGTCGATGGACCTTTTGTAAAGGGCTTCGTACTCCTCCATACTGCCAACGTTCGATCGTGCCGAGAACTCCTTGTCGGGAGGAAAAACGCGTACTTCGTTCAGGTTGGATTCGATGTTGGTGTCCGGCATCACACTTCCTTTTGTTCGGGAATCGGCCGCCGCATTTTCCGGATTCACAGTTCAGGGAGAATGCTCCGGAAGGGCTGCCGTTCGTTCCACTCTCTCCGGTTGTCCAGCGCCCGCCGATGGCCCTGGGCGCCATGCCTGGCGCACAAACAAAACGGGTGGCCGGCCGGCCACCCGTCGTAGGGCTCGAAACTTTCCGGGGTACTTACGGTGCGGTCTGACCGAAGTACTCGTAATTCATCGCGATATACTCTGTTTCTTCATCCGGCACGCTGTCGTCGGGCCAGATCGCCGAAACCGGACAGGCCGGTTCGCACGCGCCGCAGTCGATGCACTCTTCGGGATTGATGAACAGGATCTTGGTCTCTTCAAACCCGTCTTCGTCCGACTTCGGATGGATGCAGTCCACCGGACAGGCATCGACGCATGCCGTGTCCTTCGTATCGATGCAGGGCGAACCGATAATGTAGGTCATTAAACTCTCCTTGACTTCAACAATTGCGTCCGAAAAAAGTCATTATACACTCCGCTTTGGCGAAATCAAGCGGCAGTGCAGCGGCCACGGGGCCGCTATTTCAGCATCCGTTTCATGACCTTTCCCGTCGGATTCCGCGGGAGATCGGGCACGATTTCAAAGACCTTCGGCACCTTGTAGGCGGCAATCCGGTCCTTGCAGAAACTCCTCAGTTCACGGGCGTCGAGCGTTGCGCCTTCTTCGCCGATCACGAACGCCTTGGGGACCTCGCCGCGAACCTCGTCGGCAACCCCGATCACCGCAACCTCCTTGACCGACGGGTGCTGGATGAGAGCCTCTTCGATTTCACGCGGATAGATGTTCTCCCCCGCCGAAATGATGAGATCCTTCTTGCGGCCGGTGATCGTGACGTATCCCTCGTCGTCGATGTGACCCAGATCGCCGGTATGGAGCCAGCCATCGGTGATCGTGCTGGCCGTTTCTTCGGCAAGGTGGTGGTAACCGGCCATCACGTTCTTGCCGCGAACCATGATCTCTCCGATTTGTCCGGCCGCCACCGGCGCCTTCCGGTCGTCCCAGATCGCCACCTCCACGTTTGGCAAGGCACGCCCTACGGTTCCCGCTTTTCGTGTGCCCGGAACGTTGAGCGTGATTACTGGGGCGGCCTCGGTCTGCCCGTACCCTTCAAAGAGTTCCACTCCAAACCGCTTCTCGAACGCCTCGGCAATGGCCCACGGGAGCGGTTCTCCACCTGAAATGGGAAAACGCACCGAACTGAAATCGGAATCGTCTTCGGTGGCGGCCAGAACCCGGTACATTGACGGTATCGCGAGAAAACACGTGATTCGGTTCTCGGCAATCAGATTGAGCACCTTCACCGGTTGGAAGCGATCGACCAGGATCATCTTTGCGCCATTCAGAATCGGCAGCAGAAAAGTGCCCGTAATGGCATAGGTATGGAAGAAAGGCAGCAGGCACAGAAAACTGTCGCTCTCATCGAACATCCCGGCCTGTTGGCAGGAATCCACGTTCGAAATGAGGTTTTCGTGGGTCAACATCACGCCCTTGGGCCGGCCTGTCGTTCCCGACGTATACAAGAGCAGGGCCGGACCCGCGGAATCGGTCCGATCTCCCCCACCTTCGCCGGAGGCTCCGTCTGGAATAAAATCGTCGGAGTCGGCCATGAGAATCTTTCCGCGATCCCCGAACAACGGTCTGATCTTCTTCAAAGCCTCGTCGAAGAACCCGGAGGCAATCAGACCCGACATGCCGGAATCCTGAAGTATGAAACCCACATCCTGCGGCGGCAGCAGGTAATTCAGGGGCACGGCCGTCTTCCCGGCCCGCCAGATCGCCAGCATGGACACCAGATAGCGTTCGGAATTGAGCAACAGGATGCCGACCGTATCGCCCGGAACTTCATTCGCGATTCTGGCCGACAGGCGCTGGACTTCATCGCCCAGTTCGCCGAATGTCCACCGCCGGCCGGCCTCGTCAACCAAGGCGGTCCGGTTGCGGTTTTTCTCGACCGCCGAATCGAACTTCTCGGAGAGCAGGGACATGGACTACCTCCGTCGTTATTTCAGGTGTTTTTGCTCTTCATGGTTTTTATACCATGGCCCCGCCCGCGATTCGTCACTTATCGCCGATGGGTGGGTGGTGGATCACCTGAATCAGAATTCCATCGGGATCCTCTAAATACAGGGAGCGGGCGCCATCTCGATGGGTTTTCGGTTGAGCGGTCAACTCGAAGCCCTTCGAGGTCATGTGTTCGCCCCACAGGTCCACGTCTTCGGCCCTGTGAACGGCGAAACCGATGTGATCCAGAGTCTGAACGTCTCCCGGTTCGCGGTCCGCCGGCAGACTGTGAAGGGCCAGATTGTCGGATCCCGAAGTGAGGTACGCGTTGTCCGCGTCCGGCCGCCATTCCAACTCCATTCCGAACACGTCCCGGTAGAATTCGACAGACCGGTCGACATCCCTCACGAACAACGCCGCGTGCCGCAGGCCTATCATCTGAGGAATCATTGACTCGACAACTCCCGGAAATCAGCGGCCTGTGGTGGAAGTGTGCGCGGCCGCGCCGAGGGGTCTTCGGCTGCGGACTCGAGGAGAGAGGTGGGGAACGATGTTCTCTCATCGTGACCGGCGACCGACAACGAATAGGCTCCGAACGCGGTCATGTACACTTCCACCACAGGCTGCTAGAATCAATCTCTCTGTTCAGACAGGCGAGTTTAGCATACGGGGGCGGGCCCAAAGCCGCGGCCGGGGGCGTGTTTGCCGACGGGACTATGAGCACAACGACCTTATGACAAACCCGAAGCCGAGGCCTTTTTCCATCGGCCGCCTCAATGCCTGGCGAATGCACAAACAGTGGCTCGATCGTCCCTACACGGGAAAGAGTCCGCTCAAACTGATCCGTTCCATTGGCTGGCTCCACTCGCCCGGCTCCGCCACCCCCTACCTATCCCTGTGGGCGCGCATGTCCAGCTTCAGTGTGGCCACGCTGAACCGTCTCGTTTTCGAAGAGCAGAAGCTGATCCCGCTTGAAACCCTGCGCGGAGCGACGATGCTGGTGCCGACCGAGCAGGTGGTCGTGGCGCTTCGGGTACGTACCCGAACCTTTACCGATTTGTCCGAACAAGCCGGGGACATACTGCCTCTCGCCCCCCGAGAACTGGAACAACTCAAGTCCGCGGTCCTCGGATCGCTGGAATCCGGAACCCGGAGGGCGGACGAAATTCTGAATGCGGTGCCGTCCGGGCTTATACGGGAATTCCCGTCGACTCTCCGGCGAATCGGAATAACGGACAGCCTCAGGTTGGCGATCAACCTGTTGAAAGAGGAAGGCCGAATCGTTCAAGTGCCGGTCGGCAAGCGGCTCGACACCGACGAATGCGCTTTCGGACTGCTTTCGAACGTCCTGCCGCAGATCGACCCCTTCGAGTTGAAGCCGGAGTTGGCGAACACGGCCCTGGCTGCCTCGTATTTCGCGGCTGAAGGCCCGGCGCGGATCAAGGATTTCGCTTGGTGGTCCGGCCTTCACGTGACCGAGGCCATGCGGGCGGCGGCGGCCGTCAAACCCGGGCTCAAGCCCGTGGCCGTGGAGGGAAGCCGGGACGAGTTCCTTATTCTCGGGTCGCATCTGGATGAACTCGGCGAATTCCAATCGGTGCCTGAAGCAATCAATTTGATCCCTTTCCGCGACATCTATCTCAAGGGCCAGCGGGAAATTGCCGTACGCTTCATGCGGCCCCAACACTCCGACAAGCCATTTCCCAGATTCCACGGGCGTCTGTCGAATGACCCCGCCGCCACCGTGCTGCACAATGGAGAAGTCGTCGGTATCTGGGAGTGGAACACCGCCGGAAAGGGCAAGCTGGACTTCGTGCTGTTCGATGACACTGTTCCCGCGACCGTCCGGCGTTCGGTCGGGAAGCGGGCAGCCATGCTCGGAGACTTCATCAGGAACGAATTGGGGGACATTCGGACCCCGTTCGACGAGGTCGGCCGCAGTTCCGGCATCGGGATACACGACTTGAAGGAAACCTGGGATCCGGCTCACGTCATCAATGCCTGAAACGTCCGAGGAAACCCTCCCGTTCGAAGTCGTCCGGAAAGAAGCGTGGTACTGGTGGCGGACCAACCACGTCGCCGGCGTCATACTTCATCGGTTGATGCTTCTCTTCATCTTCGTTCCCCTGGTGCTGGTCTACTACCGCTACTACGTCTACAGCTTCGTCGTCTTCGCGGGGATGGTTCCTTACGGCCTCTTCCTTCAGTATCTGGCCGAGCGCTCGATTGTGGAAATCATGCGGCGGAATCCGGAAACGATCGAACATTTCGAAGAAGAAGGCGTCATCGTCAGATAGAGAGGCCTGGGACGTAAGGCAACGCCTCATCGGCCTTGATTTGGGCGGTCATAGACCGCCCCTACACTCTCGGAATGCAGGTGCCCACTCCCACTGTAGGTGCAGTCTATGACTGCACGATTAGAACACGTGCCCCTTCCTCCGCGGCAACTTCTGTGTCACCACCCGGACGATTCCGGCGCCTCTCATCTCAACAACAAAGAATTTCACCACAGGCTCGTACTTCGATGAATGCCTCTGCCGAACCTGTCTATTTCTCGCGGACCAGTCCGAGCGCCTTGATGCGCTTGTGCAGGTGGGTCCGTTCGATCCCCATGGCGCGCGCGGCGCCCGACACGTTCCATCCGGTGTTTTTCAGGGCTTGTAGAATTCTTTGGCGCTCGGCGGAATTGCGAACGCCGCGCAAACCTGTCGATTTCGTCCTGCGACCCGAACGCACGTCGATGGGTATCGCGTCCGCTGTAATTTCATCTCCGCGTGTCAGGATGGCCATGCGTTCGATGGTGTTGCGCAGTTCCCGAACGTTCCCCGGCCATGAATATTCCCCGAGTTCGGCACATACGCCAGCGGCCAGGATCTTGGGCCTGAAGTTGTTTCGTCGGCAAAATTCAGTCAGGAAGCACGCTGCCAGTTCGGGGATGTCTTCGGGCCGTTCGCGCAGTGCCGGAACCCGGATCGGTACGACGCTCAATCGGTAGTACAGATCCTCACGAAAACGATTTTCCGCAATCAGTTCCGGGAGGGTTCGATTGGTGGCTGAAACAACCCGAACTCTCACGCGAACCGTCTGTTCGCCGCCCAGGCGCTGGAACTCGCCGTCTTCGAGCACACGCAACAGTTTGGCCTGGGAAGATTCGTGCAGATCGCCGACTTCGTCCAGAAAGATCGTCCCCCGGTCCGCGAGTTCGAATCGCCCGCGGCGCCGTGCCGCCGCGCCCGTGAAGGCGCCCTTTTCGTGGCCAAAAAGTTCACTTTCGACCAGATCGGGGGGAATGGCGGCACAATTCACCTTTACGAACGGTCCCGACGCAAAGGGACTTTCATGATGGATGCGTGCCGCAATCAGTTCCTTGCCGACTCCAGACTCACCCATCAGCATTATTCGCACGTCCGAACGGGCAACCTGCAGCGCTTCATCCACGGCCTTGCCGAATATCCGGCTCTTCCCCACCATCTTCGGCTCGTCCCCAACCCGTTCGCGAAACCGGCGGTTCTGTTGCTCCAGACTGGAGCGTTCCAGGGCATTCCGGACGGCCAGTAACACGCGTTCACGCGCAAGGGGCTTCTCGAGAAAGTCGAACGCACCGGCCCGCGTGGCCTCCACCGCTTCAGCGATGGTTCCGTGACCCGAGATCATGACAGCCGGAGCATGGTCCCCGCTCTGCCGAAGCGCCTGAAGCAGTTCAATCCCGTTGCCGTCAGGGAGACGCAGGTCCAACAGGTAGAGGTCGGCGCGATCCCTTCCGATCCAGGCGCCAAACTCGGCCGCCGAACGGCACAATTCCACACCAAAGCCTTCGCGCTCGAGGATCAACCGGAGGGAACGCCCGATATTGTCTTCGTCATCGACGACCAGAATCCGTTTTTTTGCCATGACGTTTCAGTGACCCGCGGTGGGCAGAACAACACGGAACGCGGCGCCGCCGAGCACACCCGGGACGGTCATGATGTCGCCACCCGACAGCAATGCGTCTTTCCGCGCGATCGATAGGCCCAGGCCCATTCCATTCTTCTTGAAAGTGATCGTCGGCTCGAACAGAGAGCGCGACGCGGCCTCGCTCAACCCCGGACCCGAGTCGTGAACTTCGACGATCACATTCCCGTTCTCGGAACTTGTCGTGACCAGGACAGTGCCGTGGTCGCCCGCGGCCTCCGCGGCGTTCTGGATCAGATTGGTCAGAATCCAGTTGACGCAGTCGGGGTCGGCCAGCGCTCTGGGACCGGCCCGGTCGAGCTGAAATTCGTACCGGGTCTCGGGATGCACTGGCTTGAGAAACGACGCGCGCTCCTCGACAAGCGCGTTCACGTCCAGAACCTCCGGAGACACTTCAGGTTCGCGTGAGAACTCCGTGAACGCCCGGACCCGCCGTTCGAGCGTTTCGACTTCATTCACCACGATTTGAGACGCCTGCTCCATGAACTCCCGGTCGCCGCCGGCCTGACGCGCCAGGATCTCTTCAACAGTCAGTCGAATCGGCGTCAGGGAATTCTTCAGTTCGTGCGCCGTCTTTCGCGCCAGCGACTGCCAACTGGCGATCTGCGCCAGATAGACCAGACGTTCGCGGCTTTGTTCCAACTGGCCTGCCATCCGGTTGAACGCTTCGACGGCCCGTCCGACTTCGTCATCGCGTTCGGCTCGGAGTCTGCTCTCGAGCTTGCCGGAAACCAACGCGGTCAGTTCCGCTGTCAGTTCCTGAATCGGACGGCTGATTCGGTGAGCCAGAAAAATGAGCGACCCAACGACACGCACCAGACCCCGGCGACCAGAAGAATCAACGTCAACGTAAACCCGCGCTGCAAGTCACGCGACCGCATGGAATCGACCAATGCACGGGCCTCACGGAAGTCGTCCGACACTTCTTCCATGCGTATGCCGCCCAGGACCCGCGTATAGACCGATACGCCGTTTTTCTCCCGGCGCAGATAGTCCAGCCGGTCACCTCCCGGCCCCGAAAGCTGAAAGCGATCGGTTTCGGTCCCGTTCCAGAATTCCTCGACCGCGGTGGGCCAGTTCTGGGGCGCGGCGGCGTCATGGAAGGTTGGCGCGACGTCACCGGCCTCGACGGCCTCCCGCAAGGCCAGCCGGTCACGGCGGTAGAACTCGCGAACCGTTTCTTCCAGCGAACGCGACAGGCGATCCAGTTCCTCCGTGGTCGCGTAGTCGAGGCTTCGTTCCAACAACGACGTGGTGATCCAGATCGTTGCGAACAGTGGAACGATCGTTGCCGCGAAGAACGCGGCGATCAATCGATTTCGGAGGCGATGCACGATGCGGTGTCCTCAGCGAAGTTCGGATAGCCGGAAAGGGCCCGCTTCGACGGAACCGGCCGGTTGTTCTTCGGATCCACGACGGCTGAGGGTATCGATCAGCCCTCCCAGCGTAAACAGGGAATCGCCGCCGCCGTCCCGATCGGGGTCAGGCACTTCGACCCGATACTCCAGGCGAATCCAGAACTGCCCCTGGGCAAGGGTTTGGGACGAAAGCATCAGACTCTCGAGACACCAATCCTCGGCCTCGCGCGCCGTCAAGTGGGATATCGCCGCGGGATCGGTCCCGGCACGTGCAACGGCAAAGCGTTCTTCCCAGAGATCGTAGCTCACCCGGAAGCGCGCTTCCGTTGTTTCCAGCGAAGGGCCTCCGCGCCTGTTCGAAGCAATGAGCCTGAAGACGTAGATCACCGAAGCGCCATCCTGAAGCCTCCTCAGGGACTCGCCCTCGACGAAGCGCAGATCGGGAACTCGAATCGCCAGTTCATTGCCGTCAAGGCTCACATTCAGGGACTGTGCCCAGGAACTCGCACCCGAACCTCCCAGGAGCAAGAGCGGCAGAAGAAGGCGAGAGACACACCGGGGCTCGATACCGCGCATCAAAACACGACCTTCGCCATGAGAATCGGCCGGACGCTTTCCGAATTAATCGGAAATCCGACGGTGATCGTGAACGCGTCATCGTGAAACCCGAAACCGCTGGCTACCCGTATCGTGGCTTCGGCCCCGGGATCCCAGACCGAGCCAAGGTCATAGAAAACTGCAAAACCATGGAAACGGTACTCAAGGGAATGATGTGCAACCCGGTCTCCACCCGCCGGAGCGATATCGAACTTGTTCCACCCCCGAAGCGTCGAGGCATTGCCCAGTGAGAAACGCTCGAACAGCGGCGCTCGCCCCGAAATGCGCCCCACGAACACCGAGGCTTCGACGGCGCTGTCCCCGCGCTCGTATTCGTAGTTCACCTCGCCGAAATGGCGCGTGTAGATCAGATCGCTTTCGAGCCGGCTGGTCGCGGTCCGCACTTCATAGGCGGCCTCAACCCCATGCCCTGAATCGCCGTCCCGGCCGTGTTCGTAGTGAATCGACAAAAGGCCCACACCGATTGTTTCGGAATCGGGTGACTTCGAATGCGACTCCAGGTTCGTGAAGCTTGCTCCGGCCCGGACGCGCAGTTCCGGACTGAACGCGAACGTGACGGCAGGCTCCAAAGTCTGCCGCGTGCGATAAGCCTCGGGCCCATCCGGCGCGGTTTCAAGGGCCAGCAGCGTGACCCGCCTCCATTTCTGACCGAATCGCGAAAACTCGACGCGCAAACCCAGCCGCTCGGTACCGGCCATTCGATTCTCGTAACTCAACCGAAATCCGGAATAACGCTCGATCAGATCGTCTTGCTGGTGGAACGCGGAACCCACAGCGAATCGATTGTTGTTCCAGACAACGGCCGGCATTTCGAACAGAGCCCCGAATCCCTGCCTGGAGTGGTAGGCAAACCGGGACGGGTCGCCCGTGAAGGGAATCCACGGCTTCCTCTCCGCATGGAAGCTCAAGCGGATCCGGCCGCGCTCACTCCCACGCTCGATGCGGCGATACACGTCGTAACCGGGCAGCTCCCGCTCCATGCGCCGCTGGATCTCATCGGCCTTGCCGGGATCGAGCCGCTGACCGGTGAGGGCATGTATGTCCGCGCGAAGCGCGGGGCTGAAGCCGGTTTCGGGGACGCCCGTTATCTCGACGTCCTCAACCATGTAACGCGCGTTGATGTTGGATTCGAGGTCTCGGTCGCCGCTGATGCGGGCCACCATGAAAATCAGTTCAATACCGCCATCCGGGCCAAGCGGCGCCGCCCGGACAGCCGCAACGAATTCGGGCTGCTCCTGCTCGATCCTTGCGGCAAGAGCGGCGGCGGATTCGGCGGCATAAGGCGATCCGATCGACGCATCGAGGTCCTGACGGAGGCCGGGACTCAACCGGCCGAGTGCGATCCCGGATACCTCGACTCGCGCAATGACGGTGTCGTCCAGCGGCGCCGGAACCTGTGCGACCGCACCCTGTACGGTTGCGAACAACAGAAGGGCAGACAGGATTGAGTGGTTCATGCCGGCGTGGTGTGCAAGTTGGTAACCAGACTGTAAGTCATTGAAAAAATGACAATGTGTATAGACGTAACCTGTGACCAACCGTCACAGGTGTTCCGATAAATGCTCAAGTCGAGGCGCCCTTCGGTCCAGACCTGCTGGCATCGGATTCGAGGGGCGCGTGAGGGTTGGGTCCGCAGACGCGGACGGCGCGGCGTGCGGATGGCGGGACCGTGTGGACACATTTGGCTGGTGTCCTTGATGTTCAAATTCGAACGGGCGACAGCGAACCCGCCGCCCAGACCCCGACGGCATTCGCTTTCGGGCAGTCCCCTTTCGTTGCGCCGGTCGTCCAGTTATCGCTATCATTCCCCAATGCGTCCCAAACACTACCCGATTGCCCTGCTCGCGGCCGCTGTGACAGTCGCCGCATCCCTTGGCCTGGCCCTCTTGCCCGGACCCGGAGCCGACCCATCGCCGGATCCCGCAAACGACCTTTCACGCGCCCGATACATCGAACACATCCAGTTTCTGGCGTCGCCCGGTATGGAAGGCCGGGGCAACGGTTCGGCGAAACTGGAAGACGCCGCCGCGTACCTTGCGGATCAGTTTCGGATCTGGGGACTCGAGCCTGCCGGCGAAGATGGCTCGTATTTCCAGGTTTTCGAGGCGACAACGGACACCGGCCTTGGCACCGGAGGCGCCCTGGCGCTGGAATCCCGCATGTTGGACCCAATGGTGGATTTCGTGCCCCTCAGGTTCTCGGCAACCGGGAGCGCATCCGGGGAACTGGCCTTCGTGGGATACGGCATCACCGCCCCTGAAATGCATTGGGACGACTACGGCGGTATCGACGTGACCGGCAAGATCGTGGTCGCGTTCCGGCACGAGCCTCAGGAAAACGACCAGGACAGCCCCTTTGCGGGACTCGAATTCACCAGCCATGCATCCCTGATGAACAAGGCCATCAACGCGAAACAGCACGGTGCCGCCGCCATCCTGTTCATCATGGATCCAGACAACCACGAGCCCGATGAACAGGAGTTGCTGACCACGGCCGAGCGCACGACCGGCGACGATTCGGGATTGATCGCGGCATACGTCCGGATGGAACCGATTCTGGAATATTTCGAAGCGCGGGGTTTCGACCTGCTCCAGGCACAACGCGCCATCGATTCGGAGCTTGTTCCGCGTTCGTTCGAACTGCCCGGCAGTTCGGCCAGCCTCACCTCCGATGTCGAACGAGTCCACTCGGAGTTGAGAAACGTCATCGCGAAAATCGAGGGCTCCGACCCCGCACTGCGCAACGATTGGGTCGTCGTGGGCGCGCACTACGATCACCTGGGGCGCGATGCCGAATTCTCGCTGGCGGGCGCCGCCGGAGAAGGGCAGATTCATCACGGCGCCGACGACAACGCATCGGGAACGGCCGGCATTCTGGAATTGGCGCGCGTCGCATCGCTGCATCGCGAATCCCTCGGCCGATCGATCCTGTTCATGGGATTCTCGGGAGAGGAGATCGGACTGCTCGGTTCCAATCACTTCGTGAACGAGCCGACGATCGACCTGGACAGCACGGCCGCCATGATCAACCTGGACATGATCGGCCGGCTCCGCGATGAACGGGTTTACGCCAGCGGCGTCGGCACGGGATCAGGGTTTCCCGAGATGCTGGAAAGCCTGAACGACACCGGGCTGGCCCTGGATTATTCCGATTCAGGCATGGGCGCCAGCGACCACATGTCGTTCAATATCAAGGAAGTTCCCGTTCTCTTCTTCTTTTCGGGCCTGCACGGCGACTACCACAAGCCATCGGATACTGCCGACAAGATCGACGCGGACGGAGCGCTCAAGGTTCTGCGGCTGGCATACCGCTCGATGGAACGACTGGCCAACCAGGTGGACCGGCCAGAATACGTCCAGGTCGATGAACCTCGTCCGGTCGCCGGCAGCGGGGGCGGTTACGGTCCCTACTTTGGATCGATTCCGGATTTCAGAGAGGTTGACGGCGTCATGTTCGCGGATGTCACCGCGGGAAGCCCCGCCGACGACGCCGGTTTCACCAGTGGCGACATCCTGGTGGAATTCAACGGCAACCGGATTCAAAATCTTTACGACTTCACCTACGCGCTGCAGGCGCAACAACCCGGCGACATCGTACCGATCGCGGTCATGCGCGGGGACGAACGGATCGAAGCCGATGTCACATTGGAGGCCAGGCAATGAGACTGTCGAGACTAGCGCCCGCAACCGTGCTGCCGATCCTTATGGCCGCATGCTCGATGAATATGGAAACACCGGGCGACGTGGAGTCGCCCGACGACACCGGGTCTCCGGCAACGGCACAAGCAGTCGCGCTGCACCCGGACGAAACTCATCTTCGCAACATCCGGCAACTCACCTTTGGCGGGGAAAACGCCGAAGCGTACTTCTCTTTCGACGGGCAGCGGATCGTCTTTCAGTCCACGCGCGGCGACGCGGACTGCGACCAGCAATTCACGATGAACCTCGACGGATCGGACCTTCGGATGGTGTCGACGGGGGAAGGACGAACCACCTGCGGCTATTTCACGGCCGATGGGAGAATCATCTATGCGTCCACCCACCTCGGATCTCCGGAGTGTCCAGCCGAACCGGATCCCTCGGCCGGATACGTGTGGCCGCTCTATCGGTCGTTCGACATCTTTTCGGCAAACGCCGATGGGACCGGCATCGTGCGGTTGACCGATGCGGATGGCTATGACGCCGAAGGAACAGTCTCGCCCGATGGCGAAAAGATCGTCTTTACTTCGACGCGGGACGGGGATCTCGAGATCTACACGATGAACATCGATGGAAGCGAGCAGACACGGCTGACATTCGAGAAGGGCTACGACGGCGGCCCGTTCTTTTCGCCCGACAGCCAGTGGATCGTGTACCGGGCCGGGCACCCGACCGAATCCGACGACATCGCGGCATACGACGATCTGATTTCCCGGGACTTGGTGATGCCCGACGACCTGGAGATATGGGTGATGCGCGCCGACGGAAGCGACAAACGTCAAGTCACGTCCTTCGGAGGCGCGAACTGGGCGCCGTTTTTTCATCCCGACGGTGAGCGCATAATCTTTGCCTCGGACATGGACAACGAAAACCCGCGTGTGCCGAACTTCGAACTGTACATGATCGGTATCGACGGAACAGGCCTCGAACGCCTGACGTTCGACTCGGCCTTCGACGGTTTCCCGATTTTCAGTCCCGACGGGTCCAGCCTGTTGTTCGCGTCCAACCGTTTTGCCGTGGACGAGGGCAACACCAACGTTTTTATCGCCGACTGGGTGGAATGACATGGCAACCCCTGTGTCGAAACGCCGCCCGGTTCCGCCACGGGCTATCAGGCGCCATCTGACGCCAGTCGCCCGATATCTCAACAGCGAGGTCTTTCTCATGCGGATGTATTTGCCGATTCTGTCGGCGATTGCCGTGGTCGCGATCGCGGCCACGCCGGCGATTCCCCACCACAGCAACTCGGCATACCAGGTGGACGAAATCATGACCCTGACCGGCGTCGTCACGGAATGGCGCTGGTCGAATCCGCACACCTGGCTTTACATGACGGTCGAGGATGAAAACGGGGAAGAACAGGAGTGGGCCGTCGAGGGCCGGGCGCCGGGAATACTGGGCCGTGCCGGTTGGGATCGAGACGTCCTCGAACCGGGCGAGACCGTCACCGTGCACGCAAGTCCCGCAAAGGACGGCAGCCGTTTCGGCATCATTGCCCGGGTCACGAAGGAAGACGGAACGATCCTGGGCAATTCGCCCAATTTCTTTCAATAGGCCCTCCGGCGGCCTTCGCCGGTACAAGCCTGCAAAAAGAGGACGTGACAACCATGCTTGGAGACGTGCCGTCGATGAGTAAAATCGTTGTTTGGACATCGTGCGCGGGGGCATTGCTTGGCCTCACCCTTTTCATATCGACCGGCCTGAACGCGGAATCTCAGATTTCCGCCTCCGAAACGCCCGATTTCACGGGCGTGTATTACCCCTTCAACCCGGGAGGCCGCGGTCGCGGCGCCGCACCGCCGGCCCCGACAAACACGCCCCCACCGCCTCCGACCCGGACCGCGCCCACCAGCGACGGTTCACAGGGACGTGGACCCAACGCCCCACAACTCACACCCGAATATATGGAGAGATGGGAAATCATCCGTGAATCGCGGATCAGCGGGTCCTACGAATACGACAACATCGCAAATTGCCTGCCTCCCGGCATGCCGGCAATGATGGGCATGGCGTATGGCATGGAAGTGATGCAGAACGAGAACAGGATCACGTTCTTCAGCGAGTGGCAGGACGCGATGCGGCGCGTCTATCTGGACGGGCGCCAGCCATCGGAACGGGTATTGAACGACCCCACATACGCCGGTTACTCCACCGGCCATTGGGAAGGGGACACGCTCGTCGTCGAAACGGTGTCGCTCAGCGCCAACTCCTTCATCGACGGTTCATCGCCGCACAGCGAAGAGATGACGGTGACCGAACGCATCCGGTTCATCGACACGGATATCCTGGAGGACCGCATTACGGTCTACGACCCGGTTGCCCTCGTCGAACCCTGGGAGACTACACGCACCTACCGAAGAGCGTCGCCTCCCAACGACGAACTTCGCGAGTTTGCCTGCGCCGAAGGACTGCGGGACTCTCCGCTCTAGCGGACTATCCGGTATCCCGAATCTTCTTATTGTAGGGGCGGTCTATGACCGCCCAAATCAAGAGATCTACAGTCGGAAGAATTCACCTCCGTAGCGGCAAGGGCCGGCCGGGCACGGGCCACGGCCCCCCCGGCGCCCGTGTTCCTGCCTCCGTCTCCCATGCTACACTTCCGGTTCGATGCACGATCTGGAAGCCGCACTAAAAGAACGGGTTACAGGCGAAGTCCGCTTCGACGACGCATCGCGCCTGCTATACAGCACCGACGCCAGCATCTATGAAATCATGCCGATAGGCGTGGTCATTCCCCGCACTCCCGAAGACATTTTCGCGGCAATGGAAGTGGCGCGTGAATTCGGTGCGCCCGTGCTGCCCCGGGGTGGCGGAACCAGCCTGGCCGGACAGACCGTCGGTCATGCGGTTGTTATCGACAGTTCCAAATACCTGAATCGCGTTCTTGAAGTGAACACCGAAGAAGGTTGGGCATGGGTCGAGCCCGGAGTGGTTCAGGAACAATTCAACCGCCACCTGAAGCCGATGGGCTTTCTCTTCGGTCCCGATACTTCGACGGCCAACCGCGCCACCATCGGCGGAATGATGGGCAACAACTCCGCCGGTTCGCATTCAATTCTTTACGGGAAAACAGTCGATCACGTGATGGAAATCGACGCGGTGCTGTCCTCCGGCGAACGGCGGCTATTCAAGGAAACTGGCATCGAGGAAGCGCGGCGGCGCGGTGGCCTCGACAGTCGCATCGCCGATATCGTGGAACTGAATCGGGAGGAAATCGAAGCCAGATTCCCGCGTCTCATGCGCCGGGTCACCGGCTACAACCTGGACGAGTTCGTGCGAAACGGCAAGTTCAACCTTGCCAAGATCATGGTTGGCTCCGAAGGCACGCTCGCGATGACCCATCGGGCCAAGGTGAGGATCGAACCCCGGCCCCGGGCGATGGCGCTGATGACGATCCACTTCACCGATATCGTCGATTCGATCCGGTCCAGCGAAACGATTCTGCCCTTTGGACCTTCGGCCATCGAGTTGATCGACGACATGGTGCTCGGCCTGGCCCGGCGTTCGCTCGAGTGTTCCCGCGAGATCGGCTTCATCGAAGGCAACCCCGGGGCTATTCTGCTGGTGGAGTTCTACGGCGAAAACGAGAGGGAACTGACCGCCAAGCTGGACGGTCTGGAGGCCGCCCTCAGGAAAGAAAGGCTCGGATACGCCTATCCCCGCGCATTGGACGGGCCGGGACAAGAGCAGGTCTGGAAACTGCGAAAGGCCGGACTGGGCCTGCTGTTGGGCACGCGCGGTGAGCGCAAGCCGATCGCATTCGTCGAAGACTGTGCGGTCCTGCCCGAACGCCTTCCCGAATTCTTTACCAGGTTTCGTAACGTAATCGACAAATACGACACGAGCGCGGGCTATTACGGTCACGCCAGCGTGGGCTGCCTGCACATTCGCCCGCTGATCGACACCAAGCTGCGGTCCGAGATTCGGAAGATGAAGGACATGACCGTCGAGATCGCCGAACTGGTGATGGAATTCGGCGGCGCCATGAGCGGCGAGCACGGGGACGGGCTGGCCCGGAGCCACCTGAACGAAAGGTTGTTCGGGCCGCAAATCTTCCGGGCGTTTCAACAGGTGAAGCGAGCCTTCGATCCCGAGTACCGGATGAATCCCGGAAAGATCGTCGATGCGCCGCCGATGGACGAAAATCTCCGCTACGGCGAAGAATACGAAACGATCCATCTGGAAACCCATTACGATTTCTCGAGAGAAGGCGGCATCGCCACCGCCATCGAAATGTGCAACGGGATGGGGGTCTGCCGAAAGACCGGCAACGGCACGATGTGCCCGTCGTACATGGTGACCCGCGACGAGGCGCACTCCACACGGGGCCGCGCCAACCTGATGCGCGAAATCCTTTCCGGAAAGCTTCCCCCGGAAGAATGGACCGGCAAACGTCTTCATGACGGCCTGGATCTGTGCCTGGAGTGCAAGGCATGCAAGGCCGAATGCCCATCGAACGTCGACATGGCCAAGCTCAAGTACGAGTTCCTGGCCCAGTACAACAACACGAACGGTACGCCGCTGCGTTCGGCGATGTTCGGGCACATCCACAAGCTGAGCCGCTTGGCCGCGATCGCGCCCGGCCTCTCCAACTGGGCGATCGAACATCCCCTGCTGCGCCGCCTGATGGACCGCTGGATTGGCATAGACGAACGGCGTCGGTTGCCGCGCTTCGCCGCGGAAACCTTCGAAGCCTGGTTTCGAAAGCGAACGCCGGTCGAAACCGGCCCACGGGTTGGCCGCGTGATCCTGTTTCACGACACGTTCCTGAACTACAATCACCCCGAAATTGGAAAGGCGGCCACCCAACTGCTGGAAGCGGCTGGATACGAAGTCCGTCTCGCGAACCGGGTATGCTGCGGGCGCCCCATGATCTCGAAAGGTCTTGCGGATGCGGCTCGAACCCACGCCGGCCACAACGTTCGCGAACTTCATCGATGGGTGGCGGCGGGTTATTCTGTAGTCGGATGCGAACCCAGTTGCCTGCTGACGTTCCGCGATGAGTACCGAGACCTGATCCCCGGCGCCCAGGTGGCCGAGGTGGCCCAGGCGTCGTTTCTTCTGGAAGAGTTCATTGACCGCGAAACAAAGGCGGGCCGCTGGAAAGTCCGGTATCTGCCGGACAGGCCCCGGGCTCTGCTGCACACGCATTGCCACGAAAAAGCGCTGGTCGGCAGCGGATTCCTGAAGACCGTTCTCGGTGAAGCATATGCCGTCGAGGAAATAGATTCGGGCTGTTGCGGGATGGCCGGATCCTTCGGATACGAAAAAGAACATTACGACGTATCGCTCGCCGTGGGCCAGAGACGCCTTTTGCCGGCCATCGCTCGAGAACGGGATGCCATCGTGATTACGCCGGGCATCTCGTGCCGGCAACAGATCGCGGATACCTCCGGGCGAACGGCGTTACACCCGGCGGAAGCGTTGTTGGACGCGCTCCAGACCGGGCAAGTCACTCGATAGTGGAAACCTTGTGAGCATACTGACCGGATCTGCTACCCCTGAGGGAACGAAGCGGTATCGGGAACGATTCGTCGACGCTGCCGACGGACACTTCCGCGAACGGAACGGTCTGGCCTTTTCTTCGATCGGCCTTGGAACGTATCTGGGCAATGCGGACGAACGCACCGACCGGCGGTACGTCCAGGCCGTGAAACGGGCCGTCGAAATCGGCGTCAACGTCATCGATTCGGCCATTAACTATCGATTTCAACGCAGCGAGCGATCAGTTGGAACCGCCCTCGCCCAGCTTGCAGCGAAGGGGTTCACGCGCGATGAACTGATTGTCGCGACCAAGGCCGGGTTCCTGAGTTTCGACACCACGCCTCCGTCCAATCCGAGAGAATATTATGAGAAAACCTACATCGAAACGGGCCTGCTCAAGAAGGAGGACATCGCGGCTTCCTCCCATTCGATCGCGCCCCGCTATCTCGAAAATCAACTGGACCGAAGCCTGAAGAATCTTGGAATCGAAACCGTGGACATTTTTTACCTCCACAACCCGGAAACTCAGTTGGAAGAGGTCGCCCCCGAAGAGTTCATGAAACGATTGCGGGCCGCCTTCGAGTTTCTGGAATCCGCGGTCGAGAGCAACAAGATTCGAATGTATGGAATCGCAACGTGGAACGCGTTCAGGGGATCCTCCCGGTCCCGGGGCTTCCTGAATCTCGCGGACATCGTCCAGTGCGCTCGCGAAGCCGGCGGGGACAATCACCGCTTCGGCGCGGTTCAGTTGCCATACAACTTCGCGATGCGAGAGGCATATACCACCCGCAATCAGCAATTGGACGGCAACGTCCGTTCAACGCTCGAAGCCGCGGCCGATCTGGGCCTGACGGTAATGGCCAGCGCGTCCATGTTGCAATCCCGGCTCAGCCGGAACCTGCCCGATTTTCTGTCGGAACATCTCCCCGGTCTGGACAGCGACAGTCAACGGGCGATCCAGTTTGTCCGGTCCACACCGGGCATCACGACGGCCCTGGTCGGAATGAGCCAGCCATCCCACGTCGAAGAAAATCTGCGTCTGGCCGGAATCGCCCCCGCGCCCGCGGATACCATTCAAACCCTGCTCCATGCTGCGTAGACATATCGAGAGGCGCGAACGCCGGTGGCACAACCGGGACACGAATCGTCACCCGAGGGCCTTCGAATGGGGGATCGAGCACCTGGGGATCGCAAACGGTTCCGATCCAAAGGCGATTCTGGATCGATACGCCGACGAAGCTGTCGCTAACAGCGAACGGTTCTACTCTCCCGCTCCCTGTACCGATTTTGGGTTCGACGGCTACAACCTGAACTTCCCGAGTCCGATCGAAACGCCGTATGCGGTCAACAATACGGTTCGCGCGCGTTTTTTCCGTGCGGATGGGCCACTGGCCGTCATCGTCCTGTGCCAGTGGAACGCACAACCGGAGAGCCACATCGGACTGTGCCGCATCCTGCAGCGTGCCGGCGTGTCGGCTCTCCGAATGAGCATGCCCTACCACGACGACCGGCGTCCCGGTCACCTCGAACGGGCCGACTACCTGATCGGGCCCAGTATCGGCCAGACCATCGCGTCGACCCGTCAAGCGGTTCTCGAAGTACGCAGAGCCGCGGACTGGCTCGAATCCGAGGGTTACACACGTTTGGGAGTGCTGGGAACCAGCATTGGTTCGTGCGTGGGATTCCTGGCCATGGTTCATGACCCGCGACTGGAATACAACGCGTTCATCCACGTCTCATCGCTCTTTGCCGATGTGGTATGGAACGGTCTATCTACGTCGCATGTCCGGCAATCCCTGGAGCCAGCGGTAAATCTCGAGGAACTCCGCCGGTGGTGGTTGCCGATCAGTCCGTACCCCTTCATCCCCAGTCTTGCCGGCAGTCGGCGGCCATTGCTTTTTCTCGTCGGGAAATACGATCTCAGTTTCCCTTTCGACCTCACTGAACTGGCTTTCGGCGGGTTCGACAGGCACGACATTGCGTACGAACGCGTCATTCTTCCTTGCGGTCACTACACAATGGCGATGACGCCCTTCAGGGAAATCGTCGGGTTCAGAGTGGTGAAATTCTTCCGCCGGTTCCGAAACTGAGTCCCGGCACGGCGGGTGATTGGTCAGGATTGAGGCGGCGGTTTCGGCATCCCTCATTTCCGCCGTGCGCGGTTAGCCCGCCTTTTTCACGGGTTTTCGTCGCGAAGAGTCGGAGACGCCGTCAGGGCTACGGCGCGTTCCTCGCGCCGGGCGCGTAGCGGCGCGTTCCTCGCGCCGGATCAAGCGCGTCAGGGGGCGTGCCTGGCGGATGGATCCGGCGCTGTAGCAGACAACTCGTGAGAAAGGCGGGTTAGCACTCAACGCTTCCAGTCGGTGAGCACCTGTGCAAGCGACCGGGGCAAGACACCGGAATCGTCCAGCGCGCGAATGTCACCGCCAATATTGTCCATATGGTACGGAGGTGGTTTCTCCTGGCATTCGGCGCAAAACGGCCGGGCGGAATCCGTCAGTGGCCCGACCTCGGCATCATATTCGGCACGATCCGCGAACGCCAGACGGGAGCGGACGCCCATTGGCGTGTTCACTGGATCGAGGTTCGTCGCGGCGCCGGTTTCGCCGAAGTTTGCAAACACGAGCCGTTTGCCCGATTTTTCGGGTGCCATGCAGCAGGGCATGATCCGCGCGGCGCCGTCGAGCGTCACGTTCTGATAAAGCCAGTCGCACGTCGGCGCACCGCTTCTGTTCTCTTCTTCCTTTCCCTGACCTTCTTCGAAAAAACGCTGCTCCCAGGAACGGCCGAATTCGTCGTCGATGGCGGTGGCGGCATCGCCCGCCCCACGCCGCCATTCGGCTGAACTCCAGTTTCCGTCCCATTCCTCGAAAACGTGCCTGCCGCGCTCGCGAACCGTTACCGCCCGAATTTCGGGCGCGTCCGAATCCACGGCGAAAGGCGTTTCAACCAGGATCTCGTTCACACCCAGTTCCCTCGCCCTGGCGATAGCGTCGGCCGTCTGGTGGGCGTTGTGTTCGAAGGTCAGGAACTGCCAGCACAGGTACGGGGTCCGCAGACCCGATCGTTTCCTGGCGGCGACGAGTTTCCGCACGTTTTCGAAAACCAGTTCGAGATTGCCGTTTCGGCGATACCGTTCGTATGTTTCCTGTGTCGTGCCGTCGATGGAAAGGACCATTCGGTCCAGGCCGGAGTTGACCAGTTCGTCCGGGTCGGACAACGGCATCGACAAGTTGGTCGAAGTGTGTACGAACAGAAGATACTTCTTCGCCGAATGAACGAACTTCGAAAACTGCTTGTGCAGAAGCGGTTCCCCATAGTTGTAGAGCAACGTGGATAACGCAAACGGTCCCATCCCGGCCAGAAAGCGATCGTGCGTCTCGACAGGCAAGGTCTGGCGCGGCCAATCGAAGATGGCGGCATACGGAGCGTTCGTGGTGTGGACGCATGCCGGGCATCCCAGTTGGCACGCATTGGTGGGGTCCACGGTCAATTGAACCGGACGCGAAACAAGGACCGAATGACGGTGCCGATAGTGGTACTGGGCAACGGCGAGATTGGAAAGCTTCAATGCCATAAGCTTCGCGAACGGTTCGGTTCCGTAGCCCCGCAGAAACAGTTCGAACATTCTGGATTGGAAAGAGTCGGCAAACCGCATGAAGTCCTTCTTGCGGGCCGGGGCTCGAAGCGCCGTCTCCACTTCCGCAAGCAGCGCGTTACCGAGCGGCCGTGGAAGATGGCGGTCTATCAGGCAGACCAGACGGTCGCGGTGGTACTGGTATCGGGTTCGAAGATCCATCGCCCGACCGTCTATCGGAGGTTCGGGTACGCGCGTTCCAGACGGCGGCTTGGCGGCCGGCTATTCGGACTTGGCCGCGGGCTATTCATCGTTATGTTCGGATTCGATGTTGTGTTTCTTCTTGCAGGATGCGCAGACCCAATAGTGTTTGCCGTCGATGAACGCGTGATAGTGGATTCCCTTGCCATCGTCGTCGCTGCAGAGGTCGCATTTCATAGGGGTATTGTACCCGGAAGACCGCCCATGCGCCGATTGCCCTTGCTCAGGCGCCGTTACCGGCCATCTCCCTCAGGGCTTCGCCTGTAACGCGGCAGAGGTTCCACTCCGGCAACATCCTTGCGCCGCAATGCCGGTAGAACTCGATTGCCGGCTCATTCCAATCCAACACCGCCCATTCCAATCGTCCGCAATTCCGTTCAACGGCGATCGAAGCCAGGCGCGCCAGGAGTTGCCGCCCCAGACCCCGCCCCCGCCACCGGGGAGTCACGAACAGATCTTCCAGATAGAGCCCCGGACGCGCGAGGAACGTCGAATAGTTCTCGAAGAAGATCGCCATCCCGACGGCATCGGCATCGGCGCCGGGCACGCCCAGCAGCACTTCGGCCGACGGCTTCGCACCGAACAGAGTGTTCCGCAAACCATCTTCGGTCGCCGAAACCGCATGCTTCAGTTTCTCGTAGTCGGCAAGCCCCAGAACCAATTCAAAAATGGCCGGTATGTCCGCGGGGGTGCCGGGCCGGATGCGAAAGTCCGCCCCGTCTTCGGAAACCCCAACACCGGCGGCGGCGGAATCGGTATTTCCGAGCAGGACATCGAGGACATCGACGAGTTCAGGGGGCGTTTCCACGTCCTTGTACGCGGCGAGGCGGCGGTAGACCTCGCCTGCCGCGGCGTGAAAGCCGCCCGGCATACCGGCCGCGTTGAAGGTGGACGAAATCTCCCTCATTTCTCCTTCGAATCGCCATGCCTTGCGGGTGACGTTACGCACGCGATCCGACACCTGCGATGAAAATCCCGGATTCCAGGCATCCCACTGTGCCTCGAGCGCTTCGCGCACCCCGAAACGCTCGGCGGCGCCGACGATTGCCGCGAGCAGCGCAGTGGTCCCCTTGGTATTCGCGGCGAAGCACATCTTCAACGCCGACGCCCGGCCGACGGCATCGCCCAGGATCGTCGTATGAAGCGGCCCGGCGGCAAAACACGCGGCCACTTCGCTGGCCGCCTCGCCGGAGAGGTGGAGCCAGGTCGTACCGGTCTGCCACGCCGGTTTCCCGACGATGCCGCCATCGACGAAACGGACGCCTTCGGCCTCCATCGTTTTCGCAAGAGCGATGGACCGTTCGGGCGCGATGGCGTTGGCGTCTACGTACACCCCCCGAAACCCGGCATCGAGAACGCTTCGGGCGACCTGCTCCGCCGCATGGGGCGGGCAGATACTCAGCACGATCGGGCATCGGTCAGCCAACCGGCGAAGCGTGCCGGCATCTTCAAGGCCGCCCGACGCCGCGCGCTTCAGCGTTGAATTCCCGCGCCCGTCCGACACCCAAGCGACCTCGCAGCCGCTGTTCTGGGCCGACGCCGCGACCGAAATGCCCATCTCGCCGGGATGGAGAAGACCGATCCGGGGGGGACGCTTCACCGCAAACCGCCCACGTGTGGCATCCTAGATCGATCGGGAGTCGTCAAATAGTTCATGGCAACATTGTCTCCTTTTCGATGGACATACGGCCATCCCTATGAAAATTTCAAAGCGACGACTTCGACCGAACCGATCATCCCGAAAGGAAAACTGCGATGCCGCCCTTCATGAGAAACAAATTTTTCGCCTGTACCCTGATGCTGACCGTACTCGTCGTCCCAGCGGCGGCGGACCCCGCGATATGGCATCTGGTGGACGAAGACTCCGACATCTATATATTCGGCACGGTCCACATTCTGCCGCCCGAAATGGAATGGCAAAGCCTGGAAATGGCCGCCGCGTTCGCGAATGCCGATACGATATGGTTCGAAGCTCCCGCCGTCGACCCGGACGCGCAGTTGGAAACCATCCAGTTGGTCGCTCGGTATGGCCTGAACGAACCCGGAAATCCATTGTCCGCTCAAATCAGCGAAGAAGCGCGGGCTCTTCTCGAGGAAATCGTTGCCGGGCTTGGAATCGGCGCCGCTAACCTCGAGGGGATGCGCCCGTGGCTGGCGGCGATAACGATGAGCCTGTCCTATATCCAGTCCCAGGGATACGACCCGACATCCGGTGTGGACTACGTACTCTGGCAGGAAGCGAGCGCCACCGGAAAGGACATTGCCTATTTCGAAACGCTCGAACAGCAGGTTCGTTTCCTGGCCGACCTGCCGTCGGAAATCGAGGTTGCATACCTGGAACAGATGCTGCGGGACTTCGAAGGCGCCGGAGACGAACTCGATCGACTCGTGACGGCTTGGCAGACGGGCGATATCGCTACCATCGACGCGGTGATGAACGGCGAAACGCGGGAGGCGGCGCCTGAACTTCACGAAACCCTGCTCGTCGGGCGAAATCGGATCTGGATTCAAACGATCAAGGAAACGCTTGAGGGTTCGGGAAGCCACTTCATGGCCGTAGGCGCCGCACATATCGCCGGACCGCAGGGTGTGGTCGAACTCCTGCGCGCCGAGGGATTCGAAATCGCGGGGCCCTGAACCCCGCAACCATTCCAACGGCTGGCGACGTTCGGGCCAGTACCGGCAAGTATGTTTTGTCGGGAATTCGGCTCGCAAGATTCCAGGGCTGTTAGCCCGCATTTCTCACGAGTTGTCTGCTACAGCGCCGGATCCATCCGCCAGGCACGCCCCCTGACGCGCTTGATCCGGCGCGACGAACGCGCCGCTACGCGCCCGGCGCGGGGAACGCGCCGTAGCTCTGACGGCGTCTCCGACTCTTCGCGACGAAAACCCGTGAAAAAGGCGGGCTAGCCGCCGCGGCTGAAACTTGCGAGAAGGGCGGCAATGCGGTCGATCGCAGCTTCGGCGTCCCTGCCGGAGCCCTCGAAATTGTTCACGATGATCGCGAACGCGAGCGGTTCGCCGTCCTGCGTCCGCACATAGCCCGCGAGTGAGCGAATGTTCGACATCGAGCCTGTTTTCGCTGTCAGGTTGTTCTCGGCCGCGGTGCCGTTCAGGCGCGATTCGAGCGTACCGTCGCGCCCCGCCACGGGCAGCGCCCGCATCCACGGCGAGGTGCCTTCCGGGTCGTAGAAGCGGCCCAGGACGGCGACCAACGCACGCGTCGTCAACGTGTTGCGCCGTGAGAGCCCCGACCCGTCCACCATCTGGTGGTCCCCAACGGCGATCCCCCAGGCGGCGACCCGCTCGCGCACGGCGTCGAGAGCGGGGTCGGTGACGCGAGGCCCCGCGAGCCCGGTGCTCAGCCACAACAGGGTCTCGGCGTAGAGGTTGAGGCTGTCCTTCATCATTGGCCGGGCGATGGCCGACAACGGCGGGGAGCGATGCGCGTGGAGAACGGTGACCGGGCCGGGCGCCAGGCCCTCCTCCAGGTCGTCGATGTCCACCGGGTCGCCGTCGACGACGATGCCTGCCTCGACGAGACGCTGTCGGAGCATCGTTGCGAACCAGAGCGTCGGATTGCCCACCGAAACGGAGAAAGCCACCGGTTGGGTTCCGGCCGGGAGAGTGCCAAGGACCCGCAGGCCGAGACCGCCCGGCTGGAGAATGGGCTGGAGCGCCGCCGTCGAATCCGGCGGACCGGTGGCGACGTCGCTCGCGATGGACAGATCCCGCGCACCCGCCGCCACCATCAGCACCGCTGGCGTTCCCGCTCTCGGTCCGGGAGCGAGCGTGATCCGCACCGCGTTACCGCCGAGGTTCAGTGCGCCGGGGAGCGCGCCGTAGGGATAGCCAAGGTCGTCCCACGCCCAGGCAAATCGCGGAAGCGGCTCCTGGGCGCCGTTGTCGTCACCGACGATCCGCCCCGAAACGCGGGCGATGCCGCTGGCGCGGACGGCATCGACCCAGCCGGAGAGGTCCGGCCCGCCCGGCCCCTCGATTGTGGGATCGCCCGTTCCGCTGGCCACCAGATCGCCGGCGAGCACGCCGTCCGTCACCGTGCCGCTGGCCCCGAGCGTGCTGTCGAACGCATAGTCCCACCCGACCGCCTCGACGGCGGCACCCAGGGTGACCAGCTTGGCGACCGACGCGGGGACAAGCAGCATGTCGGCGTCAAGTTCGATGACTGTTTCTTCGCGTTCCAGCGACCTGACCGCGACGCCCCAGACCGCACGCTCGACGCCCGGCCCCCGCATGGCGTCGCCGACGTTCTGGAGGAGCTGCTGTACTGGTCCGAGGGCAGGCGGGACGGGTGGCTCGGGCCGCCCCCGCGCGCAGCCGGCCAGCCCGACGAGTAGACACACCGCTAGGGCGGTCAGTCGCGCGTGTGCCGCCCGGTTGTGCATACCCGAGGGATTGATCCGAAACTCAACCAAGCTTCACCCTGGACGATTCGCGCCGTCACGGCGCCGGGCCGCTACCATTTCCCGATCGAACACGATTGACGAGGAGTCGGTAGCGGCATGGCAGCGGAAGTGCCCGAAATGCCCCCATGCCGTGCGAATAAAGTCTTTGATGAAGTCAGGCAAAAAGGGGGCATTTCGGATGAGCGATTATACACGCAGCGGGACCCCGATCGCCGCTTCCGAGACTTCCACGGAACCGGTCATGCGGTGTGCGATGCGGTCCGGACCGTCGACACCGGTTCGGCTCGGCGTCCGAGCCACGAAAAGGTGCAACCCAGTACCAATCCATAAACGAGGTGTCCGATCAGACTGGAGAACATGGCAGCGGCTGCCGCGCCGTTCCAGTTCACCCCCAGGCCCATTCCCATCATCAGAGGCATCAGCGTCAGCGGGCCCAGAATCCACCAGACGCCGCCGTAGAGTGCCCCGTAGCCGAGACCGGATCCGGTCCCGCGCACCTGAGAATGGAAAATCAGCCCGAAGGATCCGCCGATCAATGCGCTGATGACGATGTGGACGACGAATCCCGCCCCTGCGGTCGGCGAGCCTATCATCTGTCCGATCATGGGCAACATGCCCATCATCCCCATCATGGCGCCAAAGACGATTCCACCGGCAATACCGGCAATGGCTCCTTGTTGGATATTCTTGAAGTTCATGTTGTTTTCTCCTTGAATATTCGACGACGCATGGTTGAGGCTGCGTCATGAGATTCGGGAATGAGTGGAGGCAGGGGCGGATTCCTTACACTGCGATTGAATGAATTTTGAAGATTCCCAGTTTGTGGAGCGCATCCGGACACGCGATTCCAATGCTCTTCGCGATGTGGTGGAGTCGTATCTGCCGCACATTCTCAACACCGCCCGCGCATCGGGACTGGCGCCGGAGCGGGCCGAGGACGTGACGCAGGCGACATTTGCGACATTTATCGAGAGAGCCCCCGATTTTGAAGGACGTTCGCACGTCAGGACGTGGCTGTTCGGCATCCTCTATCGCAAGATTGCCGAGGCGCGCCGCGGCCTGGACAGGGAACGGCGTTCCGACGACATCGATCGAATCATGGAGGGCCGGTTCGATCGGAAGGGTATGTGGAAATCTCCTCCCCAGGCCATCGCTCTGTACGGCGCCGAGATCGCCGAGTTTCTCGAGGATTGCCAGCAGAGTTTGTCCTCCTCCCAGCGTGTGGCTTTCGTCCTGCGTGAGGTCGAGGGAATGAGTACGGAAGAAATTTGTAATATTCTGGACGTATCGCGCACTAACTTGGGAGTGCTTCTCTTCCGCGGGCGCAATCGCCTGCGGGAATGTCTGGAAGCGAAAGGCGTGAAACCGGGATGAGACGGGCCTGAAACGAACATGAAACGGACATGAAACCAACATGAAACCAAGATGATGGGTCTCGACTGCAAGGAAGTTGCACGGCAGCTCGCCAGTGACGAAGCGGGCGCGACCTGGAAATTCCGCCTCCTGCTCCGCCTGCATCTGTTTCTCTGCGTGAAGTGCAGGCGCTACAAGGACCAGTTGGAGATCATCGGCAAGGCGGCCAGAGACCTCTGGGCACAACCGCCCGAGGATGAGGCGCTCGATCGCCTTCGCGACCGGATTCCGATACGCGATTTCTAGTGTCCTGTCCCTTGGATAGCGAGTTTGACGTTCGGAGCGCTCTCTCCAACAGTTTCGGAATGCTGTCGGTGCGGTTTCGGACTTGATTCGGGCGGTCATAGATCGCTACATTCGGAGCGCTGTTCTCCGACAGTGTCGGAATGATAAAGGTGCGGGTTTCGGACTTGATTCGGGCGGTCACAGACCGCCCCTACATTTTCAATATTGAGGGATTGGGGCTCCCCGCTCCCACTCCCACGCCCACTCCCCCTGTAGGTGCAGTCTATGACTGCACAGTCTTGATTCGGGCGGTCATAGACCGCCCCTACAATTAATTTTGGAGTCGCGGAATGCAGGCGCACAACTCAATCAGTCGCGACATCGAAAAACCTCAAGACCAAGAGCGGGGATGAACAGCGGAAAACACTCATAATGAGAATTGCTGGGCCGCACGGCACTTTGTGTTGTGGTGGCCTGAGCGGTTACAATCGGGGCTCACGGGATAACGGGACTGACTATGGATTGGTGGATCTGGGTGATAGCGGGTTTCGCTCTGCTGACTTTGGAGTTGGCGTCTCCGGGTGTTTTCTACCTCTTCTTCTTCGGCTGCGGAGCCTTGGCGGTTGGTTTGTTGACCGCTCTCGGGTGGACTGAGCCGCTCTGGTTGCAGGGAGTCTTGTTTACCTTCCTGTCGTTGTTCTCGGTCTTGTTCTTCCGTCCCCGGATCATGAAGAAAATGCAGACGGGTTCAGGCGATGTGAAGATAGACAGCCTTGTTGGCGAGAATGCCGTGGTCAGAGACGAAATCGTTCCCAACGGCTGGGGCAAAGCGGAACTGCGAGGGACGACATGGAAAGCGAGGAATGCGGGAACGGCGCCCATCGGGCCGGGCCAATTGTGCCGCGTAGATAAAGTCGACGGGCTGACATTGTGGGTTCGAGCCGACTAGCAGCCTGTCGGACTTTCGGCGTAAGTCCTTTGTTTTCAACAACGGCCCTTTTTAGCCCGAAACGGTAAACACAGTCATATGAATGACTTAGGTTTTTGATTCGGTGTTAGTCCGACAGGCTGCTAGGAGTCGGCGGGGAAAGAACGTTTTTGGTCCATAATGACCACGACACGGGTTTACGGCACTTGGCGTCGATATGGAGTGTCGAATTACTTCTACTTGCAGGCCCTTGGCCGAACGCATAAGGAAACTTAAAGAAATGAATACAGGTGTGATCGTTGTTGGAGCGTTGATCCTGTTGGCTATCATCGTTATCGCCAAAACAGCGGTGGTCGTTCCACAGCAGAGTCAGTACGTTGTCGAGAGGCTTGGAAAGTACGCCGGAACGCTCGATGCCGGGTTCCACATTCTGGTTCCCTTTGTCGATTACATTCATTACCGCCACTCGTTGAAAGAGGCGGCCCTGGACATCCCGGAACAAATCTGCATCACGAGTGACAACGTGCAAGTGGGAGTGGACGGCGTACTGTACCTGAAAGTGCTTAACGCCCAGCGTGCCTCCTACGGTATCGGGAATTACATGTTCGCGATCACGCAGCTTGCTCAGACGACGCTGCGAAGTGAGATCGGAAAAATCGAACTCGATAAAACGTTCGAAGAACGAGCCCACATCAACACTCAGATCGTAGATGAGCTTGATAAAGCGACGGAACCCTGGGGTGTCAAAGTACTCCGTTACGAGATCAAGAACATCAACCCTCCGGGCGATGTGCTCGCGGCCATGGAAAAGCAGATGCGGGCCGAGCGCGAAAAGCGGGCCGCGATTCTGGAGTCGGAAGGCCGCCGCGACTCCGCTATCAACACGGCCGAGGGCGAGAAGCAGAAAGTCATCAAGGAATCCGAGGCGACACAGCAGCAGCAAATCAATGAGGCGGAGGGCGAAGCCACTGCCATCAAGACCGTTGCGGCCGCCACGGCCGAGGGCATTCGCAGTGTGGCCGCAGCGATTGAGGGGCCCGGTGGGTTTCAAGCGGTACAGTTGCGCGTCGCCGAACAGTATGTCGAGAAGCTTGGCATGCTGGCCAAGCAGAACAATACGATGATCCTGCCGGCAAATATGGCTGATGTCTCGTCGATTATCGCCACGGCAATGAGCGTGATCAAACAGACTGGGGGCCCGCCCGACGAAAGGTAGACGCCGGGCCCACGTGGGTCATGCGCCTGAATCGGTGGTACGTGTCCGTCAGAGGCGGGCGCGACGTTCCCTTGAATACCCTGCTCGAAATTTTCGACGCCGCGAAGTCCCTCGGGAACCAGGAGGCCGTTCGCCACGCCGATGGGCTGAGAACCCGAATCTGGTCCTACCGGGAACTGGTATCGCAAGCCGCCCGTTTTGCCGCCTACCTCGACGGCGAAGGCTTTTCGCGGGGCGAGCGCCTGGTTGTTTGGAGCGAGAACCGGCCGGAATGGATCGCGGCATTCTGGGGGTGTCTCGCCCGCGGCGTGACACTGGTTCCGGTCGATATCCACTCCACACCTGAACGCGTCATACGCATCCGCGACGAATCCGGAGCTCGGTCGATCATCCACGGCGACCGGCCGTTGCCACAATCCGGCTCGGTGTTTCCACTCTCGGATCTCGCCACGTTACCGGCCCCCAAGGAATTCCGCCCGGATCCGGCCGATCCATCCGAGATAGTGGAGTTGCTCTACACGTCGGGAACAACGGCGGACCCGAAAGGCGTCGTACACCGGCACCGCAACATCTGCTCCAACCTGACGCCGATCGCCAAAGAAATCGCCCGCTACCGGCGCTGGGCGCGGCCCTTCCAACCCATCCGGTTTCTTCAGACCGTGCCCCTCAGCCATATGTTCGGCCAGTCGATGGGTCTGTTCATCCCGCCTGTCCTCGGGGGAGCGGTTGTCTTCATGAACGAACTTCACCCTGGATCGATCCGCGAAACGATCCGCCGGGAGCGGGTCTCCGTGCTTGTGTCGGTGCCGCGAATTCTTGAAGCGATATCGGCCGATGTCGAGCGCCGGCATCCCGACACCCGCCCAGCGAATCGGACCTCGGAGGGTGTCCTGGGCCGCTGGTGGCGTCATCGCCATATCCATGGCGAGTTCGGATGGAAGTTCTGGGCCGCCGTCGTCGGGGGGGCGCCGCTGGCACAAGACACTGAGGCCTTCTGGGCGAGCCGGGGTTGGCTGGTCATCCAGGGCTATGGACTGACCGAGACAAGCCCGGTCGTTTCGGTAAACCACCCATTCCACGCCAGGCGCGGTTCGCTGGGCAAACCCGTCGGCGATCAGGAGGTGCGTCTCGCCAGCGACGGGGAAATCCTGGTCCGCGGCTCGAGCGTCTCCGGCGAGTACCTGGCCGCCGGTGGGCGCTTCGAGAGGACCACCGACGATGAAGGTTGGTTCCACACCGGCGATCTGGGCGAGATGGACGCCGATGGGAGGCTCACCTACCGGGGCCGCAAGAAAGACGTCATCGTGACCGCCGATGGACTGAACATCCATCCTGAAGACATCGAACGCGTCTTCAACGCCCAGCCGGGCATCCGCGACAGCGCCGTCGTCGCGGTCAGCAGCCCAAGCGGAGATCGGGCCCATGCGGCGCTTATCCTGGACGACGCGGTGACCGAACCGTCAATCCTCGTCGAGGCCGCGAACAGAAAGCTGGAACCCGAGCAGCGGATCGGCCTTTGGTCGGTTTGGCCAGACCCCGAGTTTCCTCGGACCGAATCGACCCACAAGCTCCAGAGAAGGCTCGTCGCCACCGCAGTCGCCGGAAAGCCGACGGGGCCGGCGCCGGAGAGGGCACCGGGAGTCGAGGAAATTCTGGCTCGACTGACGGGAAATCCGGCCCTCGCGGCGACGCCTGAAAAACGTCTCGCGGAAGACCTCGCCCTCACGTCGCTGGACCGGGTCGATCTTCTGGGAGAGATGGAACGACGTTACGGGATCGATATCGATGAAATGGAATTCGCCGCCGTCGAGACCGTGGGCGAACTCCGCCGTTTCACCAAACCGCGCGCCGCTCGGCCGGCGCCGGGCATTGGGTCGCCCACTCCGGACACCGAGTCGCCCGGCCTGTCCCAACGCGCGGCTTCTCCCGCCCGAACGCCCAGACCTCCCCGGTGGTCGCGGACAATGCCGGCCCGAACCGCTCGCCGCATTCTGCAGGGCGCGCTCATTCGACCGCTGCTGCGCATTTTCGCCGGTATCGACGTCGAAGGGGCCGGTCATCTGGATCGGGTTCCGGCGCCGGTCTTGTTCGCCGCAAACCACACGAGTCATCTCGACGTACCGGCGATCGCTTCAGCCCTCCCCGATCCCTGGCGCCGCTGGCTGGCACCTGCCATGCGGCAGGAATACTTCTTTCCGGCCGGAGATCGAAGCTATCCGATTCTCTACTTCCTGGCCTGCCTCGCTTTCAATGCCTACCCTCTGCCCCAGAATCCGGGGCGGGTTCGCGATTCGTTGCGTTACACCGGCGAGTTGCTCTCCGACGGCTATTTTCCCCTGATATTTCCCGAAGGCCGGAGGTCCATAGAAGGGGAACTCGGACGCTTCCAGCCCGGTGTCGGACTCATGGCCGTTCGGCTGCGCGTACCCGTCGTACCGCTGCGGGTGGAGGGCCTGTTCGAGATGCTGCCCGTCGGAAGGCGATGGCCCCAACGGGGGCGGGCAAGGCTGAAGATCGGCAAGCCGCTTCAGGCCGGGGAGGGCGAAGACTACCGGAGCTTTACCGCCCGCGTCGAAGCGGCGATCCGCGATCTGAAGGGCCGCCGGTAGATTCCGGCCTGGATTGTTCGTAACGCGGTCGATGAACGGACCCGCGCACCGTCTACGAAAGGCGCGTCAGGCCGGGAACTTCGGCGGCAAAGAATCGTTTGACGGCATCCCATTCTAGCCCGCCTTTCTCACGAGTTGTCTGCTACAGCGCCGGATCCATCCGCCAGTGCTGCGTTCTACGGCGCGTTCCTCGCGCCGGGCGCGTAGCGGCGCGTTCCTCGCGCCGGATCAAGAGCGGTCGGGCTCCTCGACGTACCGTCACAGCGCACCTTGGTGCGGCAGTAAGAAGTACGCCTCCGGTGCCCTCGGGGCGCGCGCCTTGCTCTGACGGCGCCTCCGACTCTTCGCGACGAAAACCCGTGAAAAAGGCGGGCTAGCGGTACCCGCATGTCCGGGAGCGGATCGCGCTCGGCATCGCCGAAGTAGGTCAGTGCCTTGAACAGGTGAGTCCGGTTGTATGACAAGGCCGAGTATTTATTCTCGAACCAGGCGAAGATTTCACGGATGCCGAAGGCTTGAGCGGCGACGTACAGATCGACGAAATCGCGGCGTCTGCCACGGTTCGCGATCGTATCGAGTTTCATGCAGGCGATGTGGCGCGGATCGGCGACAGCAATGCTCTGGAACTTCCGTGTGGGAAAAAGCAGGGGGTACGGATAGTGGAGCAGGCTGATCTTGATGCCGTGGAGTTCCATGTGCAGCGTTCCAACTGAGGTCTCCAGATTCTGCTGCCCGGCAAGACCGCGCAGGCGATCGCGGATATTCGTGCCGGAAAATTCCGCTTCCCGGAACAGGTCCATGTCGATCGATCGCCGGTGACCCAGATGGAAGGCCAGACCCGTGCCGCCTGCCAGGTAGAAGTCCTGCAGTACGGACCGGGCCTCGAGATCGGCCGCTGCGCGTGTCCAACCCCGTGGGAGGACTTCGGGATGCCATGATGACGGGATTTCGGACACGTGGATCGCCCCTGAGCCGGTTGTCAGTGCACGGCGCGAGCGGCTGCCATGTGACGAAGGGGGCGGCGGTTGCCGCCGAGTGCGGCGACTTCGCCAGCAGGCAGGTTGAAGAACAGCGCCCAGAAGTTGGCGGAACGCGCGGACAGATGCGTATCGGTACGAAGAACGTCGCGGATCTGCTCCATCTCGAAGACGCCAACCAGCCAGGAAACCGCCTCCTCATCCCCGTGTTCGAGCACACGTTCAACGGTGTAGACAGGGTGCGCCGCCGGATCGAACGTTTCCAGGTCCGTATCCCAAAACAATGGGTGTAAGTGTTTTGGGATCATAGGCTTATGGTATCCCATCAGCCGCCGCCGGTCAAGGGTCCAGCACCTCCCGGATCGGGTAATGTCAGGCCGGCGCATGGACGAAACCAGACACCCTTCGCATATGAAAATGGGATGAAGGCGTGGTCCGTCGAGGGGCGGTCGCCGGCTTCGCGAACGATCACCTAAAAGTGAAGTTTATTGAACACGCGCCGGGTTGAAGATCGTCATCATCGTCCGCCGGCCGGAAATCCGCCCACTCCCACTCTAGGGGCGGATTTGGGCGGCTCGACTATCCCCCGGTATCTCAGTCGCCAAAACGGGGGGGGCGGCAGGGGATCTGCTACAATGGGCCACCTTCCGATGGATGAATCGCCCAAACGCCGACAGTACAAATACTACGATCTAGTCATGGCCGCGTTCGTCACGGTGCTGATCTGTTCGAACGTCATCGGCGCCGCAAAGGTGGCCACGCTGTGGGGGTTCACTTTCGGCGCCGCGGTTCTGTTCTTCCCCATCAGCTATATCTTCAACGACATTCTGACCGAGGTGTACGGCTACGCGCGGGCGAGAAAGGTGGTGTGGGCCGGGTTCGGCGCCCTGATCTTCGCCTCCCTGATGAGTTTCATCGTCCTTGCGCTGCCGCCGGCCGCGGACTGGGGCGACCAGGGCGCCTACCAGACCGTCTTCGGCCAGACTCCCCGTATCGTGTTCGCGTCGATGGCTGCTTTCTTCGTGGGCGAACTGTCGAACTCCTACGTGCTGGCGAAGATGAAGATCCGTACGAAGGGCCGGTTCCTCTGGTTGCGCACCATCGGTTCCACGGTCGTCGGCGAAGGCATCGACTCGGCGGTCTTCTACCCGGCCGCTTTCTTCGGTGTCTGGTCGAACGAACTGCTGGTGCAAGTCATGATCTCGAACTACATCATCAAGGTCGGATGGGAAGCCGCAATTACCCCGATCACGTACAAGGCCGTGTCGTTCCTGAAGAAGGCGGAACGTGAAGACCACTACGATTACCAGACCGATTTCACGCCGTTCTCGATCAAGGTTTAGTAAATGTTGGCGACGGCCTTGAAATCAGTGGGTACCGGGAACTGATCCCAAGTCCTGCCGTCCAGTGTGCGCCCGGTCTTCTTTTTGTTCGTTCCACCCCACTGCTTGAAGTGGAATGCGACGCCAGCGCGAACGCACTGGTCCCGGATCGACCGCACCCAGTCCGGGCTTACTGGCCGTGCGCCCGGACCACTCTCTCCACCGGCAATGACCCAATCGATCCCGCCGGTGTCCAAACGATCCAATGGCCCGAGAAGAGGTTCGAGACTCAGAAACTTGACCAACGCGTTCGTGCGGCGGAGATGATCGATCCGAAATCGATAATCCGCATTTTCGACGCTGACACCCATCCAGACGTTTTCCGGCCACTCAAGGGCGTCCGATAATTCCTCCAGCCTCTCGGCCCTCTTGGTCAGGATTTGGTACGTGTGCTGGGGCGTCTCGCTCATTGCGGTGAACACCTGCTCGATGAACTCCAGTGGTACCGCCTCATGAAACAGGTCGGACATCGAATTGACGAAGATCATTCGCCCCATCTTCCACGTAGCCGGAAGCTTCAGGCTTTGCTCATCGACACGGACGACGCCGTTCCACTTTGACCGGCCACCCGTGATATGAGTTGTGCCCGCGTACTTGGACTGTCCCATCGCCTCAAGCCGGCTTGCCAGTCGCATCGCGTAGCAGTTGGTGCATCCCGGTGAGACGACCGTGCAACCGGCAACGGGATTCCAGGTGGACTCCGTCCATTCGATTGACGAGTTAGTTGCCAATGTGCACTCCCACGGGAAAACGGATCAGCACATGTTCGGCGAAGGTCCCGGCGCGTCGTTTGCCCTTTGTTGAGCGCATGTCGATAGTCCCCTCATTTTCAAGTTGCTTCAGTATTTCCCGGTAGTCTCTTGCACTCAGGGGACGCCTCAAGCGGATCTCTTCACGCTCGGCCAAGGCCGGATCTTCTTCAATGTGTCGGAGAGGGCATCCTCCGCTACTTCCGTATCGTAAGCCGCCTGCGCTCGTAGCCAATATCCCTTTGAGAGGCCAAAGAACTTGCAGAAACGCAGATCCGTATCCGCCGTAATTGAGCGTTTGCCAGCCCCGATTTCACTGATACGTTGGGCAGGAACACCGATCTCCTTGGCCAGACGGTATTGTGAAATGCCCATGGGCTTCAGAAACTCTTCAAGCAGGAGTTCTCCGGGTGTCACTGGATTCAACTTCCCCATCCTTCTACCTCCCTAGTGGTAGTCGACGATTTCGACATCTGCGGCGCCAGAAGGCGACCATCGGAAACAAATGCGGTACTGATCGTTCACACGGATGCTGTATTGACCCGCCCGTCCGCCCTTGAGCGCTTCCAACCTGTTACCGGGTGGAACTCTGAGATCGTCAATTCGACCTGCGATCTGTAACTGCCGCAGCTTGCGCCGTACGACGCTTTCAATCTTCTGGAACCGCTTGATCCTGCGCCCGACCGCGAGCGCCTCAGTGTCAGCGTCCTTGAAGGATACGATCACCCAAGAATACTAATGCGCGGCGTTATTAACGTCAAACGTGATCATTTCGATACAGATTGACCCTACCCCAGCATCCTGAGCCCGATCGTCGCCGCCGTCGTCCGACCACGCAGACAGGCAATTATGATTGAAACTTTATTGCGGCGCCGGTGTCCAAGTATCGAGGTCACGCACAGATCCACGCAGTTTACCGTCCCATTCAAGTGAGGTTCGAATGCATTCCTTCCTGGAAGTTCTCTGGCGGGAGTTCCAACTTGGAGTCAGGCTGCTCGCCAAGGACCGCGGTTTCACCATCGTCGCCGGGCTCACGCTCGCCCTTGGCATTGGCGCGACTACAGCCATTTTCAGCGTCTTTGACGCGACGGTTCTGGCGCCGCTGCCCTACCGCGAACCCGACCGCCTGGTTCTGATCGGGCAAACCAACGGTGAGGGTCAGTTTAGAATCCTCGCGCCCGATACACTTGACGTCTGGCGTGAACAAAGCCAGACCCTGGATGCGGTGGCCAACGCGCTCATGGGCCGGGTCGATTTCACGCTCTCCGGACCCGGCGGCGCCGAACCCATTCTGATCGAGCAGGTCGACTTCGAGACATTCCGCGTTTTCGGCGTCGATCCGATCCTGGGACGATGGTTCCAGCCGGACGAAGTGCTCGTCCAGGGCAACACGGCACAGACGATCGTGATCGGCTACGAACTGTGGCAACGTCTGGGCGCCGATCCCGGGATCATCGGGCAACGCCTGCCGGGGTGGAACGCCGGATGGGGCGAGATCGTCATTGGCGTGATGCCTCGTGGTTTTTACACACACCCGTCCCGTGTGAACACCGACGCGTGGTACATCATCTCGCCCAACCCGGGTCGAACGATCGGGCGGCTTGCCGGTGGCGTATCCATCGAAGAGGCCCAGGCCGAACTCGATATTCTGGGCCGTCCGGAAGAGCCGAACGATACGGGTCAGGGCGTTGCCGGTGCCTCGCGGGTCCAATTGACTCCCTTGCACGATGTCTATCGCGGAAATTACGCCGAAACCTTGTTCATGCTGCTGGGCGCCGTGGGCTTTGTGCTCCTGATCGCCTCGGTCAACGTGGCAAACCTGCAACTGAACCGTGGCGTGACCCGGCAAGCCGAAATGGCCACGCGTATTGCCCTGGGTGCGGGAAGGTGGGGATTGTTTCGCCAACTGGTGATCGAGAACACCGCGCTCGCCCTGGCGGGTGGAGTCGCGGGCATTCTATCCGCGTACCTCGGAATCCGGCTGTTTCTGATCGTCGCTCCCAATTTCTATCCTCCCTCAAACGAGATCGCAATCAACCCGGCGGTTCTCCTCTTCACCCTGACCTTGTGTTTGGCAATCGGGATCCTGTCCGGACTGGTTCCCGGCTTGCGAGCTTCGACGCCGGACATCCACGGCGGACTCAAACAGGGTGGGCGTGGACAAGCGGGAGGGGCGCGTCTGGGGTTGCGGCGCGCGTTGGTGATCACCGAGGTGGCCCTGGCGATGGTGTTGCTGGTCGGCGCAGGTCTGATGATCAACAGCTATGCCCGGTTGACCCGCGTCGATATCGGTATGGATCCCAACAATGTCTTGACGATGGAGGTCAGCCTGTCGGGTATGGATCGCTACCGGACCCGCCATGGAAGCAACCACTATTCGGTCACGCCGGAAGTCTCGAACCTGTACACGGCGGTGCTCGATCGGATTGCGGCGCTCCCCGGCGTGGAATCGGTAGGGATGACCACCAGCCTCCCGCCCGGTGGCGGCCCCATAATGCCGCTTCGGGTGATCGGGGGTGCGGCGCCGGGCGCAGACGCCCTGCCCGCACGGTACCATGAGGTAAACCCGGACTTCTTCGAAACGATGCGGATACCCCTGACCCGTGGCCGGGCGTTCAACGAAAGCGACAACGAGACGGCCCCCGCCGTCGCCATCATCAGTCAGACATTGGCGGAGCGCGCCTTTGCGGACCGCGATCCGATCGGCCAGTCGATCCATGTAACCATGAACTCCCAGAATCCGGAACTCGAGGGGGACCGGGTTCGTGAGATCGTCGGCATTGCAGGGGACACGCGAACCGGCTTGTTGTCGGAGTTCGAACCGATGGTCTACGTGCCGTACCGCCAAAACCTGACGGACTATCAGAACTTCGCGAACTTCTGGATTCATGCAAGGCAGGATTTCGCCGTACGGACCTTGGGCAACCCTGCAAGCTTCACCAATCCGGTTCGTCAAGCGTTCGCCGAGGTGGACCCGACAGTCGTAGCGGCGGGTATCACGCCGATGCGGGAGAGCATATCCCTCCAGGCGGGCACACAGGAATTCTGGATGCGGCTACTGGGAATCTTTGCGGGACTGGGCGTCTTCCTGGCCGCGATCGGCATCTACGGCATCCTTTCCTACACGGTGGAGCAACGAACCCGCGAGTTCGGAATCCGCACCACCTTTGGAGCCCAATCCCACGACATTCTCCGACTGGTTCTACGGGAAGGGATTCTCGTGACCTTGGTCGGATTGGTTCTGGGAGTTGCCGGGGCATTCGCGGCGACGCGTCTGATGGGTGGGTTGCTCTACGGTGTCGAACCCATGGACCCATTGACGATAGCGGCGGTCGCGCTTGTGCTGCTCTCTGTCTCTCTGGTCGCGTGCTACGTTCCTGGACGGCGCGCGACTCGACTCGATCCTTCGGCTGCCTTGCGCATCGAATAAGGTTTTCGATCCACGTTTCACCGTTGAACATTCGGCGGAAGATCGTGTGCTCGCGGAAGCCTCGGGCGTCTTTCCGGGAAGGGTTCGCACCGGCGGCGAGGGAGCAACCGGAAGATCTCCGAAAGCCGATGCCCCCCCACGGGTCGCGGGAACGCGGGAAAGGAGCGCGATGCGTCTGGCCCGTATCGGTCGATGGCCGCGTGGTCGAATCGAGTAGTTCGGTTAACAGCCCGCGGCAGAACCCCGCGGCGTCGCGTCGAGGGTTATAGGTAGGCGTTCACGGCATACTCTTGCAGCATGCGGTGGCTTGTGAAGAACGAGCCATTCAAGGCAATGGATTGCCTTACGATCTCGATGAACCTGTCGGGTTCGTTATAGAAGAGCGGAACGACCACATCTTCCAGCTTTTCGTAAAGCGAAGCGGCGTCGCGCGATCGGTCGTCGCCTTCTCCAATGGACCAGCCGGTAATCCCCTCGACGTGACCTTCGACCCACCATCCGTCCAGCACGCTCAGGCTGGGAACGCCGTTGAGCGCCGCCTTCATGCCACTGGTTCCGGACGCCTCCATCGGGGGTTCCGGAGTATTGAGCCAGACGTCGACGCCCGCGGTGAGCATTGCGCCGATCTCCATATCGTAATCCTCCAGATACACTGCCTTGAGATCGGGATCGAGCTTCCGGATCGCCTGGAAGATACGCTGGATCGTGTCCTTGCCTTGCAGGTTACGCGGGTGCGCCTTGCCCGAATAGACAATCTGAATGCGTCCTTTGCCGAGAGAGATTCGTCTGAGGCGTTCGATATCGCTGAAGAGCAGTTCGGCCCGCTTGTACACCGCCGCACGCCGCGCGAATCCAATCGTCAACACTCCGAGTTCCATGCCGACGCCCTTCGTCGCGTTGATGTAATCGATCAACCGCTTTTGACATTGGACGCGGGCCTCGCGCAATTCCGCCCGGGGGATCTCCACGACGTGTCGCAAGGCAAAGTTGTTCTTCTTCCAATCGGGGATGTAACGGTCATACAAACGATGGAATGGAGGCGCCGTCCAGCGTCCGGCATGGACGCCGTTGGTAATGGTATCGATCGTATACCCGGGAAACATCTTGCGCGAGACCTCGCCGTGCTTCCTGGCAACTCCGTTCACGTAACCGCTCAGATTGAGAGCGAGGCAGGTCATGTTGAACCACGGATCGCCGCCGACAACCTCCTTCAGCGAAGCCGGATGCGGGCCGCGTTCCACGATCCGCGAGACGAGTTGAATAACAGCCGGGTCGGTCAGGTCGAACAGTTCCCTGAGCGGGTGGACGACGTTTTCCACTCCCGACAGGCGAAATCGGTCGTGTCCGGCGGCCACCGGCGTATGCGTCGTGAAGATACAGGCGCGGCGAACTTCCTGGATGTCGGCCCCATTCGCACGCAGGCGCTCGTCCCGGAGCGCGGACTCGCGGAGCAGTTCAAAGGTTGCGAACGCCGCGTGTCCCTCATTCATGTGGAACCGGCGGAGTTGCTGAAACCCGAGTGCGCGAGCCATCCGAATGCCGCCAATTCCCAGAACTATTTCCTGACACAACCGGTAGTACCAATCGCCCCCGTACAGTTGGTGGGTCACCGTCCTGTCCATTCGGAGTTATCCGGGTGATCCGTGTCCAGGAAATATATCGGGACCGTATGTCCCGCGATGCCGCTCACCGTGTACGCCCATGCCCGCACATAAACGGTTCGCCCGTCGATCACCACCGAAACAACGGGTCCGGCGGGCTTCAGATAATCCTCGACTCGCCAGGGTACCGGAACTTCCAGCTGTCGGCCGGTTGAATCGAATTTCTGTTCGAAGTAACCCTTTCGGTAGAGCAGAGTGAAGGCTACAAGCGGCAGCCCCAAGTCTGCCGCTGACAGAATCGTGTCCCCTGCCAGGACTCCCAGCCCGCCGCTGAATGTCGGGATGTGGTTGTCTATCCCGATCTCCATCGAAAAATAGGCTGTGGATCGGTCGCTTCGATTCATCGCGTCGCTATCGCGTCAAATTAACGGAAGCAAAAAAAGAAGGCGTTTCGTCCAAGGCGGAAGATCTTTCTGCAAGTCCGGTTCTGGAATATCGCCGCCGCTTTCCGCACGCTTTATGGCCGGTCGGTCGATCGCAAGCGGCGATTATAACCGGTTGGGACGTTTGGCGTTCCCCGGAAAACCGAAATATGGCGCCGGAGGGTTCATACCGCGTTCCATACAAAGACAAACCGGTCCGGCTGAACGAAACATCCGTATACTCACCGAATGAGCCGGCCCGTCCATGTGGCGTTTGTAGCGACCGAATGCGTGCCGTTCATCAAGGTCGGCGGTCTGGCCGACGTCACCGGCTCCTTGCCAAAGGCGCTTGAAAGTTTGGGCCTGGCAGTCGACGTCATCATCCCCTTTGAGGATGGGTGCACGGAGGGCGGACCGACAGAGGATTTGGAACCCCTCCGGGTCGATTTCGGAAACAAGACGGCGCTCGCATCGGTTCGCCGCACTACGCTGCCGGATTCCAACGTGCGGGTGCTCATGATCGAGAATGGCCGGTATTTTCAACGTGGCGGTATCTACGTGGACCCCTCGACGCTGACCGAGTATCCGGATCAGGCAGAGAGATGGTTGTTCTTTCAGCAGGCCGCGCTGACGCTCCTGGCACGTGAATGTCCCGAGGTCGATGTGATCCATTGCCACGAACACCAGACGGCACTCGTACCCGCCTTGCTGGAACACGCGTACCGGCCCCGCGATGTCTTCAGGCAGACCTCGACGGCGCTCACGATTCACAATCTGGGGTATCAGGGCGCATTTCCGATCGGGGGCGTGCCCGGGCCTGAACTGCCCGGCCACCTGAGCCATCCCGGAGGATCTCTGGAGTTCTACGGACAACTCAACTTCATGAAGTGCGGGATCCTCACCGCCGATGCGGTCACGGTGGTCAGTCCTACATACGCGAACGAGATACAAACGGAAGAATTCGGATACGGCCTGGATGGAGTCGTCGCCCAGCGGCGGCCTGATTTGTTTGGGATCCTGAACGGCATCGATGAAACGGAGTGGAACCCGGAAACCGACACGCGAATCCAGGCACGCTACTCGGCGCCGGCGCCTGAGGACAAGCAGGCCAATCGACGCCATCTCCTTGAAGCGTTCGGACTCGAGGATGGAACCGGCCGCGGGCCGATTCTTGCCATGGTGTCGCGAATCGACCATCACAAGGGATTCGATCTCGTGCTCTCGATCCTGGACGATCTCCTTCGGAGCAACGTCCGGTTCGTTCTGGTCGGCATGGGAGACCCGGCCATCGCGAGCCGCCTGGAGGCAATCGCCGGCGCGCACCCCGGCAAGGCAGGCATCCGATTCGCCTTCGATAACACGCTCGCCCATCAGGTCATGGCCGGCGCCGATATCTTCCTGATGCCTTCAAGATACGAACCCTGCGGCCTGACCCAGATGTATGCGCTCCGCTACGGCGCCGTACCCGTCGTTCGCGCAACCGGCGGGCTCGCCGATACTGTCCAGGAGTACAATCCCGAGACTCGGGAAGGCACGGGATTCAGATTCTCGTCATACGATGCAAACGATTTCCTTCACGCCATCGAACGCGCCATCGACGCCTGGAGCAGCCCGGACTGGCCCAGGATCGTCAGGAACGGCATGGAGCGCGATTTCAGTTGGAACGCGTCGGCCGCCCGGTATCTGAACGTTTACGATCACGCGATGAAGAAGCGAAGGATCCCGTGAATCCAGCCGGACTGACCACCCCTCGCCGGCGGGTATGCGGGTCCCGGAATCGGGACCACTAATCGGTAAGCGAGTCGAACCCGCGCCAGTTCCTGTGCCGGGAACCGCGTCCCGCGGGAATGTTATCCTACCCCGGAACCTGAAATAGAAACCCCTGAGCAGAAGCATGGACCCAGAATCGGCCTCGAGTTCCGGGTTGAGCGGCATCCGGCCCGGACGCTGGCAACCCCCCGGCGCGACAACCGAGCGCGACGGCGTCAATTTTTCGGTCTTCAGCCGGGACGCGTCCTCTGTTTCCCTTCTCCTTTACCGGAACGCGACGGACGCGGAACCCGAGCGGACGATCCCCCTAGATCCGAAGGTGCACCGCACTTTCTTCTTCTGGCACGTCTTTGTGGAGGGCACCGGCCCCGGCGTCCACTACGCCTGGAAAGCCGATGGCTCTGGAGAAACAGCGAACGGCCGGCGTTTCGATTCCCGGCGTCCGCTGCTCGATCCCTGGTCGAGAGCCGTAAGCGACCGGTTGTGGGATCGCCGGAAGGTGCTTCGCGCCCCTTCGGTTTCAAACGCTTTCAGGGGCCGCGTCGAACCGGATGACGACTACGACTGGGAAGGAGACGAGCCCGTCGGCCGCCCCGATGAAGACAGCATCCTTTACGAACTCCACGTTGGAGGTTTCACCCGGCACCCCGGCTCCGGGGTCCGCAACCGCGGCACCTTCGGCGCCCTGGTCGGAAAGATTCCCTACCTCGCTGACTTGGGGATAACCGACGTCGAACTGATGCCGGTAATGGCATTCGATCGCCAGGACGTACCTCCCGAGACGGCCGCATTGGGATTGTCCAATTATTGGGGCTACAGCCCATACGGTTTCTTCGCCGTCCATCCAGGCTACGCGGGTACCGACGACCCTCGCAGGGAGTTCCGGGACATGGTGAAAGCGTTTCACCGTGCGGGAATAGGCGTCATCCTGGATGTTGTCCTCAACCACACCGCGGAGGGCGACGCCGAGGGACCATCGATACACTTCAGGGGTCTCGCCAATGAGACCTTCTACCATCTGGAACCGGACGACCGTACCCGCTATCGCAACTACACGGGCTGCGGCAACACGCTGAACTGCAACCACCCGCTCGTTGCGGACTTCGTGGTCCGATGTCTCGAATATTGGGTTGGCGAAATGCATCTCGACGGCGTTCGACTCGATTTGGCCAGTGCGATGACACGAGGGGAAGATGGTGAACCGATGGCCCACCCACCGGTCATTTCAGCCATCGAGCGATCGCCCGTTCTCCGGAACGCGAAGCTCATCGCGGAACCCTGGGACGCCCACGGGCTCTATCAGGTCGGAAGTTTTCCGGGCCTGCGGTGGAAGGAGTGGAACGGGCGGTACCGGGACACGATCCGCCGCGCAGTCCGGGGCGATGGGGACATCATGTCCGAACTTGCGGCGCGGATCAGCGGGAGTAGCGATCTGTACGAGCGCCGTAACATGCTGCCTGGCAACAGCATCAATTACGTCACGTGCCATGACGGATTCACGCTGTGGGATCTGGTCAGCTACGAAAGAAAACACAACGCGTCCAATGGCGAGGACAACGCGGACGGCATGGACGACAACCTGAGTTGGAACTGCGGCGCGGAAGGGCCCACCGAAGATCCGGAAATACTCGGGCTGCGTCGGCGTCAGGTACGAAACTGCGTGGCCATCCTGTTGTTGAGCCAGGGCATGCCCATGCTTCAGGCCGGGGACGAACTCCTTCGGACCCAGCGTGGCAACAACAACGCCTGGTGCCAGGATAACGAAATCGGCTGGTTCGACTGGTCCCTTGCCGGCGACAACCCGGAAATGCTGCGCTTTGTAAGGGAAATGATCGCGCTGCGCAAGCGCCATCGGTCGCTTCGTCGAAGTCGTTTTCTGACGGGTGAGCCCAACTCGGGCCGCCAGGGCCAGCCCGACGTGGTCTGGTATGGCCAGCGGCTTCAGGCGCCGGATTGGAATGAGGGAGCGTCCGGCGTCTTGCGCTTCACCCTGGCGGGCCAGGCCCGGGGCGAGGGGGATCTTCACGTCATGCTTAACCTGTCGGGGGAACGCCGGAGGGTTGAAGTTCCGCCTGTACCGGATCACCGATGGTATCGCGCCGTCGACACGTCGCTGGCCTCTCCAGGGGATATCCTGCCCCCGGACGACCAGCCACCGATCGGGGAGCGGCTGCTGGCGATGGAGTCGAGGTCGGCGATGGTTCTGGAATCGAGGTGATCGGCCACTCTCAAGGGCCTGCCGCCGGTTCCCGATCGCCGGTCCCGGCGCCCTGCCAACCGAAAGCAAACGATTCGACCGGCTCCATCACGATTCCTCCCAACGGAGGCAACGTCAGAAGAATCGAATCGGGACGCCCCATCCAACCCACTCCCTCGGACTCGACGGGAACGGGATTGCCCACGTCCGAACCTCCATAGAATCGCGAGTCTGAATTGAATATTTCCCTGTAGCGGCGCCTCGAAGGCACTCCGACGCGGTATTCGTACCTTGGGACGGGCGTGAAATTGACAAGTATCAACAGGTCGCCGTCTCCGGACCGGCGTACATAGCTGAGAACGGAACGGTCGCTGTCGTCCCATTGAAGCCATTCGAACCCGTCCCCGGAAAAATCGAACCGATGGAGAGCCGGGCGCCCGCGGTACAGAGCGTTCAGATCCGAAACGAGTCGGCGAACGCCCGCATGTTCAGGCACCCCCTCGAGATTCCAGGGAACCTCCCCATCGTGATCCCATTCGTCGGGCTGGCCGAGTTCCGATCCCATGAAGAGCAACTTTTTCCCGGGAAAGGTCCACTGGTACGTGTAGAGCAGCCGCAAGTTCGCAAACCTTTGCCAACCATCGCCCGGCATCTTCCCGAGCAATGTCGATTTCCCGTGGACGACTTCGTCGTGCGACAGGGGAAGGACAAAGTTCTCGCTGAAGGCATAGATCGGTCCAAACGTAACACGGTTGTGGTGATGCTTCCTGTGGAAGGGATCCTCGGCGAGGTATTCCAATGTGTCATGCATCCACCCCATGTTCCATTTCATCGTGAAACCGAGGCCATTCGACCACGTTGGATGCGTGACGCCCGGCCAGGCCGTCGATTCCTCCGCGATTGTCAATGTTCCCGGAAACTGGCTGTGGGTGGCTTCGTTGAACGCCTTCAGAAACTCCACGGCTTCCAGATGCTCTTTGCCGCCATGGATATTGGGCGTCCACTCCCCCGCGTTCCTCAAGTAGTCCAGATACAGCATCGAGGCGACGGCATCGACACGCAGGCCATCGAAGTGGAATTCCTCCAACCAGTAAAGCGCGTTCGATATCAGAAAACTGCGGACCTCATTGCGACCGTAGTTGAAGACGAGCGTGCCCCACTCGCGATGCTCCCCTTTCTGTGTGTCCGGATACTCGAACAGGGCACTGCCGTCGAACCGGGCCAACCCATGGTCATCTTTGGGAAAATGGCCCGGAACCCAGTCCAGTATCACTCCGATGCCGTGGCTGTGGAGCGTGTTGACGAGGTAGCGCAGGTCATCGGGAGAGCCGTGACGACCGGTCGGCGAAAAGAATCCCGTCGTCTGGTATCCCCACGATGCATCCAGAGGATGTTCGCCCAAGGGCAGGAATTCGACGTGCGTAAAGCCCAGCGCTCCGATGTCCGGCACGAGCCGGTCCGCGATCTCGCGATAGTTCAGGAACCCTCCATCGTCGGACCGGCGCCAGGAACCGGCGTGTAATTCGTAGATCGATATCGGGCTCTCGGCCCAGTTCCACCCGGCCCTGTGCCCCATCCACTCCGCGTCGCTCCATGCGAAGCCGGATGGACGGGGAATTCTCGACGCAGTACCCGGCCGATGCTCGCTTTCCCGGGCAAACGGGTCGGATTTCAGATGAAGTGTCCCCAACGCCCGGTTCCGTATCTCGTACTTGTAGCACTCGCCGGGATCGAGACCCGGGACGAAGATTTCCCACACTCCGGAAGCTCCCCGGCTTCGCATCGGATGACGGCGGCCGTCCCATCGATTGAAGTCTCCCACAACGCTGACTCTCTCGGCTTCCGGCGCCCAAACGGCGAACAACACACCGGCCACACCGTCGGCTTCATGTGCGCGGCTTCCCAGAAGATTGTGGGCCCGAAAATGCTCCCCCCGCCCAAAACTCGCCAGCTCCGGCGCCCCGAGTTGCGCGGGAAAGGCGTAGGGGTCGAAGCGCACCGACTCGTCCTTGTCCGATACCGATCGAATCCGGTAGCGGCGAGGCAACGAATCGCCTGCGCCCGTCCATTCGAAGAAGCCATCGCTGCCAACGCGTTCCATGGGCTCGCCGGCCTCCACGATCCACGCCTCTGCCACCCCGGGAAGGAAGGCCCTGACCACGACCCGGTCCGGCGGCGCCGAGTGCCGGCCGAGCAATCTGAACGGATCGTGGAGACGTCCCTCGACAAGGAGGGCCCGGTCATCGATTTCATTTCTACCCGCCACGTCCCAATGGTAATGGAATCCGAAGGAAATCCGGGGACTTCGGCGCGGGAATTTGCGTTGTCTGCAAGCGAGGGCGGCCGCATTGCGTCGATGCTGCGATGTTCCGCTCGATCGTACCGTTGGGTGCGCGGGCACGCGGGGGATGGTAGGATTTCAGTTGCAAGGCATGCCGTATTCCCGAGTCAACCTCTTCGACCGCCGCCGGGCTGGAATCCTGCTCCATGTCACCTCGCTCCCCGGACCATCCGATTGCGGCGTGCTCGGCGAAGACGCGCTGAGGTTCATCGATCTGCTCGAGGAAAGCGGCTTCAGCATCTGGCAAATGCTGCCGCTAGGTCCGGTCGACTCGACACTTTCTCCCTATTCCGTTCGATCGGGCGATGCGGGAAACCCCCGGCTGATCGATCTCGATCCACCCCGGCCCCCTGAATGGTGGCCGACGCGCGCCGAGACCGAGAGCGCAAATGCCTGGGAAACCCGCCGCCCGCTTCTGAGGGAACTGTGGAACCGCTTCTGCCGGCTGGCCCCGGAATGGGACAAAGATCGATTCCTGACTTTCGTCCGGAGGGAACGGGCCTGGCTTCAACCTTTCGCTCTCTACGAGGCTCTGCGGTCCCGCCACGGCCGACGTCCGTGGTGGGAATGGCCGGAGCCGCTCCGCGCACGCGACCCCGAAGAGATCGGAAGGGCGCGGAGGGATGAACGGCGCCGCATCCGGCAGACGATGTTCGAACAGTACCTGTTCCATGAGCAATGGCACGAACTGAAGGACTATGCGAATCGGCGCGGCGTTTACCTGTTCGGCGACATGCCCGTGTATGTGGATCCCGATAGCGTCGAGGTGTGGTGGCGGCGCGAGTTGTTCCAGGTTGATCTCGAAGGACGCGCGGCCTTCGTCTCGGGAGTGCCTCCGGACTATTTTTCGGAGGATGGTCAGCTCTGGGGACATCCCATCTATGACTGGAACCGCCTGCGGTCGGAGGGTTACCGGTGGTGGATAAATCGCTGCCGCCAACAACTGAATCGTTTCGATCTTCTGAGGATCGACCACTTCAGGGCGTTCGATTCGTACTGGGAGATCCCGGCGGACGCGACGAGCGCCCGAAACGGACGGTGGGTCCCCGGCCCCGGAGGCCCGCTACTCGAAGCATTGGCCGAGCATTCGATGATCGGCTCGCTTGTCGCCGAGGACCTCGGTATCGTTACCCCTTCGGTCCGCAAGCTTCGCGATGATTTCCACCTGCCCGGGATGTTGGTACTCCAGTTTGCTTTCGATGGTTCGGACGACAACCCATTCCTTCGCGAAAACCACACGCCCAACGCTGTCGTCTACACCGGCACCCACGATAACGACACGACAGTCGGGTGGTCGCGGTCGCTGCCGACCGACGCCCGGCACAGCATCTGCCGGCGGCTGGGAGTGGCCCCCGACCGAATTCCGGAAACGCTTATCGACCACGCATACCGATCTCCGGTGCAATTGGCCGTGTTGCCGATGCAGGACCTACTGGGATTGGGATCGGAGCACCGGATGAATACACCGGGAACCACGGAAGGCAATTGGACTTGGCGTTTTCGGTGGGAAGAACTGCCTGGGACACTCCCCGAAAACTGCAGACGAGCGCTTCGAGAGTCCGGGCGCCTTGTCCGGACGGACTCCAGTGTCCACATGGTCGATTAGCGCTCTTCGGGACCCCGAGTGGAGTCGAGGAAGCATTTCGCGAAGAAACCGTCGAAATCCCGGCACGCAGCGATAAAATGTTCCTGCCTTGGCCAACATCATCCAACAGACGATCACGCTCATTCTTGCCGGCGGCGTCGGTTCCCGTCTGTATCCGTTGACAGCCCAACGCGCGAAACCGGCCGTACCGTTCGGCGGCAAATACCGGATCATCGACTTCACGCTGAGCAACTGCCTGGACTCGGGGCTGCGCCAGATACTGGTTCTCACCCAGTACAAGTCCCATTCTCTTCAGAAGCACCTGCGGGACGGCTGGTCGATCTTCAACCCGTCGCTGGGAGAGTACATCACACCGGTTCCGCCGCAAATGCGCACGGGAGAAAGCTGGTATGCCGGCACCGCGGACGCGGTTTACCAGAATATGTACCTGATCGAGCGGAGCGACGCGAAATATGCCCTGATCCTGTCAGGAGATCACGTGTACCGGATGGACTACGCCGCGATGATCGAACTTCATCGGAACCGCCAGGCCGACGTGACCGTTGCGTGCCTCAGAGTCCCGCTGCAGGATGCCTCGGCGTTCGGCGTGGTAAGCCTGGATGCAAACCAGCGCATCGTCGATTTCCAGGAAAAGCCCGCCTCGCCCACGCCGGACCCTTCCGACCCCACGAAAGCTCTGGCCTCGATGGGAGTTTATGTCTTTTCGACCGAGTTGCTCCTTCGGGGCCTTGGGGACCTCCAGGAAACGCCTCTGCACGACTTCGGCAGGGATCTGCTGCCGACGCTGATTCGAAAGACGAACGTGGCCGCGTATCTCTTCGGTGGATCGTTGGGGCGCGTGAGGGCGGATCGCTATTGGAGAGACATCGGCACCATCGACGCGTATTTCGAGGCCCATCAGGATCTCATCCAGCCGGTTCCGGCCATGGACTTGTACCAGCAGGATTGGGAGATCCGCACCTATGAACGCCAGAGTCCCCCCGCGAGAACGACGAAGAGCGCTTCGGGACGCAATGGGGAGTCCATCGACTCGATGCTCTGTTCGGGTACGATCATCAACGGTGGGAAGGTCGTATCCTCGATCCTGTCTCCCGACGTCCGGGTCGACGACAACGCCTTGGTCGATCGGTCCGTCCTGTTCAATGGAGTCCGCGTCGGCGATGGAGCGATACTCAGGCGCTGCATCGTCGACAAACACGTCGAGATCCCGCCCGGAACCGCGATTGGGCTGGAACCGGAAATGGACCGGCAACGGTTTACGGTTTCCGACAAGGGTATCGTCGTCGTACCGCAAACCTACACCTTCAACTGATTTCAGGATCGGGCGGTAATCGTGCGGTCGTAGACCGCACCTACATTGGGAGAGTGTAGGGGCGGTCTATGACCGCCCAAATCAAGATCGTGCGGTCGTAGACCGCACCTACAAGGGGAGCGGGAGGCGGAGTCTGACCGGCCTCCTCACCCATGTTTTCGGTGTTATCATTCGGCCGGAGGAAATCGAACAACCGTGGCCAAGCGTCGCCAGACCCTGTCCAGAGTAACGACGATAATTCTGGCCGGCGGGGCGGGCAAACGCCTGTTTCCTCTAACCAAGGACCGATCGAAGCCGGCCGTGCCGATGGCCGGCAAATACCGGCTGATCGACATTCCGATCAGCAATTCGATCAACTCTGGCCTGCGCCGCATTTTCGCTCTCACCCAGTTCAATTCGGCCTCGCTGAACCAGCACATCCGGACCACGTTCAACTTCGACGTCTTCTCGGGCGGGTTCGTCCAGGTTCTTGCGGCGGAACAAACCGAGGAAAATGTCAATTGGTTCCAGGGGACCGCCGATGCGGTACGCCAACATCTGCATCGGTTCACCGGCCGCAACACCGACTATCAGTTGATCCTGTCGGGCGACCAACTCTACCGGATGGACTACCAGGGGCTCGTCCGCGAGCACTGGAACTCGAACGCCGATGTCACGGTCTGCGCGCTTCCCCGAGACGAAGCGGCGGCCGGCTCGCTCGGGCTGCTCAAGCTGGGCCGGGATGCGCGTATCGAAACGTTTCGCGAGAAGCCCAAGGGCGCCGCTTTGCGCGAGATGAAAACGGATATGACCGTTTTCGGGTACTCGCCCGAGGCCGCGGCCAAGCGCCCGTACCTGGCATCGATGGGCATTTACCTGTTCAAAAGCGACGTGCTGATCGACATGCTGTCCGACGGATTCCTGGACGATTTCGGCCACCAGGTCATACCACAAGCCATCGAACGCTACGACGTCCGCGGTTATCTCTTTGACGGATACTGGGAAGACCTCGGTACGATCGGTGCCTTCTTCACGGCCAATATCAACCTGACAAGAGCGGCGCCGCACTTCGACTTCAACGACATGATCTCTCCGGTGTTCACCCATCCGCGTTTCCTTCCGCCCTCGCGCCTGGATGGCTGCAACATCCGTGAAACCATCGTCGCCGAGGGCTCGATCCTGAACGCGGCGGACATCGCCAACAGCATCATCGGCATCCGGAGCATTGTCGGTACGGATGTCGTTCTCGAAGAAACCCTCGTGATGGGCGCCGACTATTACCAGGACGAGGACGACCGGGTTCAGGACAGGCGGGCCAACATCCCCCACATCGGCATTGGGGCCGGATCGGTAATACGGCGCGCCATTATCGACAAGAACGCCCATATCGGCGAGGGCGTGAAGATCCTCAACGAAAGCGGCACGGCGGAGTGCAACGGCGACGGTTTCTACATTCGCGACGGCATCGTCATCGTCCCCAAGAACGCCGTCATACCACCGGGCACGATAATCTGAGGCGGTCATACCGGACGTCACCACGAAAACGCGGACATCCAGGGAGACTCGAAGAAGAGACGGTATAGGACACAATTTCCCCACCAGATTGACCGGAGAAGGATGGTTGGAATAATGATTGCGCTTACGGCTGCAGGTTCCGCGATTCCCGGCTTGACGGGATCGGAGACGTAAGGATGATTACTCCCGGGCGCTGGGAAATCCCCGAACCCCAGCCGCTTTTGACGTGCGTGCGGCCGACGATTTTCCCATCACCGTCCGGCGTCACGGCAATCCAGTCGGCCCGAGAATCGTTCTGAGCCACGGCAACGGGTTTTCGATCGATGCCTACTATCCTTTCTGGTCGCGGTTCACCGGCCGTTTCGATCTGTTCATCTAAGATCTCCGGCGCCACGGCTGGAACCCGGTCGGCGACCGGCGCACGCATCATGTCCCCACGTTCGTCAGCGACAACACGTGCGTGGCAAGGGACATCGACGGGCGCTTCGGAGAGAAACCGAAGATTGGGCTATTTCATTCGCTTTCGTCGCTGGTGGCACTTCACGATTCCCCGGCGGACCCCGGGTTCTCGGCCCTGATCCTGTTCGACCCACCCGTCTGCCCGCCGGGCGGTTTTTCACACGACTTGGAGAACGTTGGGCGGAAGCTGGGTGAGGCGGCCCGCAGGCGCCGCAACCGGTTTGAGACGCCGGAAGAGTTCGCCGAGCAACTCTCCCGCAGGAACGTGTTCGAGTTCATGAACCCGGCTGGAGTGGATCTTTTTGCCCGGACGACGCTTCGCCCATCCGTCGATGGGATGGGCTACGAGTTACGCTGCCCACGCCAATACGAAGCCCAGATCAACGAGTATGTCTTTTGCTGGTCCATGACTGTGGACCTCCAGAGTGTTCGCTGCCCCACGAAGGCCATCGGCACCGACCCAACAGTCCGGCACTCATATATGCCAAGCATGGACCTCAGGGAACTCCTGCACCTCGACTATGACTTCGTACCCGAGACGACCCATTTGCTCCAACTCGAAAAGCCGGAGGCATGCGCCGACCTGGCACTCGAATTCTTGAAGGACCTCGGGCTTGTGTGACGGGGTGTCTGTGAACGATCACCGCACGATCCCTGCACGATCCACTCGGACTTGATTCGGGCGGTCGTAGACCGCCCCTACATTTTCGAAATTGAGGGATTTGGGCTCCCGGCTCCGTTTCCCATTGTAGGTGCGGTCTATGACCGCACGATCACTGCTACAGTTTCGGATTTGAGCCGGGATAGACGCCCCTATAGTCTCGGAATGCAGGCCCGTAAAGGACGCGACAGTTGCGTCCTCAGTCATCCTTTGCCTCCCGCGCTCGCCGTCGGGCCTGCGCCACGATCACGATGCCGAGTGCCAGTCCGCCGCCGAGCAACGCGAGCGCTGGCGTGTCCGCGCCTTGCTGGCCCAGCGCGGCATTGAGCCCACCGCCGGCGAGCGTGCCGATCAGCACCGCGAGCAAAACTCTCACGACGAAGCGCGCGCGGGGACGTAATCTTTCTTCGGTCATTGCTCAGTCTCCAGGTGCCCGCGTGCTGCACCCTCTCCAGACCAAGGATCTCTTCACAATGGAGTCCAGAACACCTTCAAGGTACGGTGGGCAGGCTCCTAGAAGAGTTCCGGCACGAACGCCTGGTCGCTCATCGGCGGACGGATGTAGTCATTGTCCGGTTGGCGAGGCGGCAACTCGAGTTCCGGCGCTTTGAGTTCGTTATATGAAATGAGACTCAGAAGATGCGCGATGACATTCAGCCGGGCCCGCTTCTTGTCATCTCCTTCCACGACGTACCAGGGTGATTGTTCGATGTCCGTGTATTTGAACATCTCATCCTTGGCAACGGAATAGTCGACCCACTTTTCACGCGACCTGAGATCCATATCGCTGATCTTCCATCTGCGAATCGGGTCCTCGATACGCTGTCTGAAACGATGCTCCTGTTCCGCGTCGCTAACTGAAAACCAGTACTTGATCAACTTGATTCCCGAGCGAACCAGCATGCGCTCGAACTCCGGGCACGATCGCATGAATTCGTCGTACTCTTCGTCGGTGCAAAAACCCATGACGCGCTCGACGCCGGCCCGGTTGTACCAACTGCGATCGAAGAGGACCATCTCGCCGGCAGCGGGAAGATGAACGGCATAGCGCTGGAAATACCACTGCCTCTTTTCGCGTTCGGTGGGTGTTCCCAGCGCCACCACCCGGCAAATGCGAGGATTGAGGCTTTGGGTAATCCGTTTGATGGCGCCGCCCTTTCCCGCCGCGTCGCGTCCTTCGAAGATGACGACTACCTTCAGGCCCTTGTCATTAATCCACTTCTGAAGCTTGACCAACTCGATCTGAAGCCGGTCCATCGCCTTCTTGTATTCTTTCTTGCCGAGGTCTCTCCGCACGGGCGCCGCCCTGTCCTCGATCGGATGTTGGGGAAACCCAGTCTTCGTTTTGACCATTGCAGCCTCACTTTCGAAGCCGGCGTACCGCCCAAACCCAGTCGGCGCGGCCGATATTCCGAATTCCTCCCGATTCAGGATAAATCGGGGAGCGAGCGGGAATTATAACCGCTTCGCGTAAACGTATCCGACTGCCGATCGTGACCGTCCGTCACCCACGACGCTGCCTATCTCCTACCCTCTACAAACATTTGCCATGGATATCTATGGGATTGATGCAGCGATATCGAGAATCATGCTGGTTCATGACATCCAGCAGGAATTATGGGCTTCAACATTGATCGGCGCCAGGGTCTCTATCCGCGCGTACGGGGAACCGGGCATAAAGTGACTTTGAGATCACTCGACTCCGATCGAATCGGTAACGTAATACCCCGTGCGGTGACGCACAGTCGCGGTGGGGTCATTCAGCCGGACGCGGATTTCCCTCCAACTCGTATCGATACTGCCGCTGGTCGGGTAGTAGCTGAGCGTGTACTGCTGGTGCAGTTCTTCAAGAAGAATGGCCGCCAGGCTCTGGAGCGCGTAACGCCGTCCGGTATAGATTCGGAAAGCCCGGCCCCCGGTCCCGTCCGTCAGGCGAGCGAGCATGTAGTGATAGACGTGATATCGCTTCCGGCGGAGGACCTCCGGGTCGGTATCGTCGTCGTCGATTCCGATCGCATAGACCAGAACCTCGGACCGCTTCAACATTTCGTCGATATCATCAATGCCCAGTCTGCTCCGTGTATCGAATCCATCGCTGAGCAGAAGCAGCACCTTTTTTTGATGCCGGGCGTTCTCCATCATCTGCAGGCCAAGCCCGATCGCATCGAACTGATGGGTTTCGCCGCCTGTGCGTATACCGCGAAAGATTTCCTGTATTTGGGAACCGCCCTGTGTGAAGTCGGTCAGGACATTCGAGTCGTCGGCATAGGTCATGACGAAGACCTCGTCCTCGGGCGACAGGGCCACCGCAACTTCGCGGGCGGTCTGCAGGGCCTGCTGCATTTTGTACTGCATGCTTCCGCTGACATCCACCAGAATCCCCAGACTCAATGGAACACCCTCGTCATGGGAAAAGAAGGAGAGGTTTTGTTCTACGCCGTCCTCGAAGATCGTAAAGTCCTCTCCATCCAGATCTTGGACGTACCCGCCCGCCAAATCCAGAACCGTGGCTGTCACGTTGACCAGAGGAACTTCGACCCGTAGCCGGAATTGATCCGCCGTATCGACCGATACCGGATCCGACGCGGTCTCGGGGTTGCCTTGTCCCCTGGCTGAAACGGGCACGCTGAACAAGCAGACGGTCACCACCGCCAGCTTCCAAGATCGGGTTATTGTCATGATGGCCCTAGTCTTAGTCATCCACCGAAATCGGGTCAACATAATTTGACGCAAGTGTCGGTAGCACATGATCTGTCCGGTTCTGAACGAGCCGGGAGGGGGAAGAAATTGCATTCGCAAAGGAGGGAGGCGGACAGGATGGCGCGGCGGTCGCCACGGGGCGGCGGCCGACCCGGACGGTGGCGTGGCGCGGATTCAGGATCGCGACTGGAGTTTGTCGGTTTCCTGGGTCGGCCAGCTCGGGAGTTCGATGTGAAGTGAACGATCCCGCGAATCGAACTTCTCTCGCGGCAGCTGGCGCTCGGCGAAGCTCTCGAAAAACGCGAAGCATTTGCGCGCCGCGGGGTTGCGCCGGCCCCTGCCCGTGAGTGCGGCGAAGCAGCCATCGGGAAACGGGTAGTAGGCGTCGCCGATAGTGACCAGGGCGCCGCTGTCCAAATACCATTCGATGCAATATCTCCAGCCCAGGGCCACACCGCGGCCCGCGACCGCCGCCTGGAGCGTCAGGGTGTAGGAATCGAAATCTTCAACCCGTGGCGGCACGTCCGGGTGTCCGACAGTGTCGAACCAATCCCGCCATTTCGCCCAACCGAGGTTGGGCTTCCTCATGTCGAGCAGGGTCAGGGCGCCCCAACTGGCGGATGGACCCCGCAGGAGTTCGGCGTTCACGGCGGCATAGTCGGGCGAGCAGATCGGCTGCACCTCCTCGGGCACCATGAGGACGTGATCCTCGGGCACGGCGTCCGAGGCGCCCCAGCTCACCACGATGTCGGCAACGTCGATGGGCGCCATGGCGCAGATAGGTCAGAAACCGTATCTGCATATCCTCTCCCACCGCCACCTGCAGGGCGTCGTGCCGCGGCATCATCAAGAGATGGGAAACGTCGTGCGAACAGGCGATGCGTACCTGTGGTGTGTGTGGCAACTCGACGACCTCCTCCCTGCCCGCTTGGATCGCCCCCAGGCCGGCGACCACGGCGTCGTGGAAGTGGTGTCCGGCCTTGGTCAGCGACATCCCCGTGCGCGACCGCCTGAACAGGCGCACCGACAACTCCCGCTCCAGCTTCGTGACATAGCGGCTGACGACCGATTGCGTCGTGCCGAGCTCGCGCGCCGCGAACGTGACGCTGCCCAGACGCGCCGTAGCCTCGAAGGCGATCAGCGTGCTTGTCGAAGGCACTCGGTAGCGGCCCAACTTCTTCATTACACTTAGTTTATTATGGTGCTCCGCGCTCCGCAACGTTTCTAACCGTCTCTGTCGGGAGCAAAAAAGTCCGGGGTTTGTAGCAAGTGATCTGTCCGGCGGTAGTCAGCCAGGTCTCCGGTCCCGAGAGCGCCGCTCCCCTCCAGACACGGCCCGGAGCGAGCATGCGCTTCCCGGAGACACGTCGGGCTCGACACGTCTTTGCGTTCAGCTTCAATTGCCATCCGCGTCCCGCCGCAGGGGATCGAAACCGGGCCGCGACGGAAATCGACGAATTCCTCTTTCTCATGCATTTATCTGAACCAAAGGCCGCGGCAACGGCAGCCGACTGAGTTCGCATACCGAGACGCGACAGAACTCTCCGGATCGCTAATGCGATTCCATGACAGCGTTTCGATTCCAATCGGGGACATACACGACGAGATTGCGGCATCCGTTGGCGACGGATTGACAGGCAAGGCGGCTGTTCGGGGTGAGGCCGGGGGCGTAGGAGAGTTGGTCTTCTTCGCCGTCGCTCATTTCCGAAAGGCTTTCGGCGCCTTCCTGAACGATGCAGTGACACGTGGAGCACGCACAAACGCCGCCGCAGGCATGGTTGATCTCGAATCCGTGCTCGAGGGCGATGTCGAGGATGCTGCCGGGCAGACCGGTGTCTCCAAAGGGCAACCGCGACGGGTCGACCTCAACGGTAACCCCCATCGGCAGAAACGTGACGGTATATTTGGTGGTCGGGGCCTCAATGCCCTCGAGTTCGTCGAAATAAGGATTGCGTCCACCCATGACTTCTGGATGGTAACACGCTGGACGGGGCTCGGTGGGATGGCCCGGGGACCACGCACGCCAACGGCGGGCGGCAGAACCGTGCAGGACTCTGCCGCCGATTGCTGAACGACGAACCGGAATCGGGACTCCGGCCCTTCACTTCTCACTGTCCGCCGGTCGCTACTGAATCGCTTGAAGCTGTTCCAGAACGACGGCGATCGGGGGCCGGTCCGCGGCGCTCATTCCGACATAGTTCCAGCGAAGAATACCGTCCCGGTCGAGAATGAACAGCGAAGGCCGTGCAATGCCCTCCTGGGGATGCAATACGTTGTAGTCGCGGATGAACCGGCGGGGCGAGTCCGAAAGAATCGGAAATGTCAGTTCCAAATCGGACGCCGTCACGACAGCCTGGGACGGAAGGTCGGCGCTCAGCGCCACAAGTTCCGCGTCGAAGCTCTGTATCGTTTCGTAATTTTCCTGCAGCTCAACTAGCTGCGCCTGGCAGTACGTTCAATTGTGCATCCGGTAGAAGATGATCAGAACGTTCTTGTCACCCCTGAAATAGTTCAGGTTGACGGTCATGCCCTGAACGGACATACCGGAAATATTGGGTGCGGGGAAGTCCTGCGCCATGACGGGAATCGCCATCAGAGTCAGGACAACCGCCGCGACGGCGTATTTTGTGACTTTCATGCTTTAGGTTCCACTCCCCCCTCTTCGAACGAGGTCATCATCACGAATCGTACCGGAAGTCCTTCCGCGATGTCCATCTTCTGGTCGCGACCGCGTGTCACGATGACCAGACGCTGATCTCCGTTCGGACTGCCGACCGGCAGAACAAGACGGCCCATGGCAGCCAACTGGCCGCTGAGTCCGGATGGAATTTCGGTGGCGCACGCCGTCACGACGATGCGGTCGAAGGGGGCGAATTCGGGCCACCCCGTAGCGCCGTCTCCCAAGCGGTAGCGAATGCCGCGATAACCTTCGGTTTCCAGGGTCCGGCGCGCGGATTCCTGCAAAGCGGCCCGGATTTCGATCGTATACACCTCGCCAGCCAGCGCGTGCAGAACGGCGGTCTGATAGCCCGAACCGGTCCCGACCTCCAGGACGCGATGCCCTGGCTGAAGATCGAGCATTTCGGTCATCGCCGCAACGATGTACGGCTGGGAGATCGTCTGTTTTTCAGCAATCGGAAGGGGGGAGTCCGCATAGGCATCGGACACCGATTCGGACGGAACGAACTCATGACGGGGAATGCGCCTCAATGCGTCGAGCACCCGTCGATCGCGAATTCCACGACGCACCAACTGTCGAACCACCATCGCTTCGCGTTCGGACTGGCGTGGGCGCCTGCTCACGGTTGGAGCCCGATGACCGACAACATCCTGCCGGCCCGATTCCCGTCGCGGCGGTAGGAATGAAACATGTCCCCCCGGCAACGCGTACACAACGTGGAAACCTGGATGCGTTCCGGCGGCATGCCCGCGGCAATCATCTGCAATCGATTCGCCTTGCCGAGGTCGAGGTGCGGCTTCATCCAACCGGGGCGGCGTTCGAAAATTTCAGGCTGCGAAAATCGATCGACGACTTCCTCGCCCACTTCCATGCAACAGACGCCGATGTGGGGTCCGATGGCGGCCCACAGGTCACGGGCGGCGATACCGTCCCGGGAGGCCATGACTTCAATGGTCTTGCGCACGACGGCCTGAGCCGTGCCGCGCCAACCCGCGTGCGCGGCCGCCACGCAACGCCCTCGCCGATCGGCAATCAGGATCGGAACGCAGTCCGCCGTCATGATGCCAATTGCGATGCCTCGAAGCGAGGTCTCGGCGGCATCGCCTTCTGGGGGGTCGCCAGGAAACGTGTTGCCCGCGACCTCGTGGACGATGTTCGAATGAATCTGCTTCAGCCGCGCAATCGGCCACGCTTCCAATTCGGCCGCGGCCATGAAACGCGTCAGATCGGCGGCGGCGATTCGGCCGCCCCCGCCAAACGTGAGGTCCTCGCCTTCCGCGCGGCGCGTTGAGAAGGCATGCACAAGGCCTGGAATCGATTCCAGAACCGGCGCCTTCAGAAAGGTGATGCCGGATTTCATGCGGATGTGTAACATGATCGGTCTTCAACGATGGGTGGCGGTCCGGATCGCCGGGATCGTATCTGAAGAAACGGAGAGTCTCCTGATCATCGGCATCGGCATCGACGTGATCCAGAACGAGCGCATCGCGGGCTCACTGGAGCGATTTCCCGACCGGTTCGTATCCCGAATCTACACGCGCAAGGAGTCGGCGTACTGTCACGGTTGCGCACACCCCGCCCTCCACTTTGCCGCAAGATTCGCCGCAAAGGAAGCGGCATTCAAGGCACTGGGAACCGGATGGGCCAGGGGCGTGCACTGGAAAGACGTCGAGGTTGAACGCCTTCCGTCGGGACAGCCCCGGTTGATCCTCCATGGCGGTGCGCTGAAACGGGCGGGCGAGTTGGGTGCGAGCCGATTTCATGTCTCATTGACGCACGATCAATTGGTTTCGGCCGCGGTGGTGATCCTGGAAGCGGACTGAAACGTCTTCACGGTCTTCGAATCCGAGGCAGCCATTCGATTGGCGCGGCCCTCACAAGGCCGCGGCGATACCGTGGCAGGCGTCGTCGAGTCCAGTCACAGCCAGTCGGCGCCAACGATTCACGTCAAGATCTCCGGGCACTCGCGCCCTGATGAAGTTGTCGGTGATACCCGAACGCGAGTTGCCCTGGACAGGTTCGTCCAGAACCAGCACGTCCAGCTTCCGCCCGACGAATGACTCTCGAAATGCCGCGTTCTTTTGCGCGATCAGACTCCGGAGTTGCCGGCCCCGGAATCGGGCCACGTGTTCGGGAACCGGGTTGTCCATGTCCGCCGCGACTGTGCCCGGGCGTGCTGAAAACGGAAACACATGGAGATAGGTGAGCGGCGAAGCTTCGATCAAACGGTACGTTTCGAGAAACTCGTCGTCGGTCTCACCCGGGAAACCGACCATCACGTCGGCGCCGATCGCCGCATCGGGAACCGCGTCCCGAAGTCGCCCGGCCAGGGCCGCGTATGCATCCGCCGTATATGGCCGCCGCATCCGCCTCAGGATCCGGGTGCAACCGCTCTGCATCGGCACGTGCAAGTGGTCGGCGACACGTGGATGGGCCGCCACCAGTTCGATGACTTCAGATGTGACTTCCAGAGGCTCGATCGAACTCAGACGCAGCCGCTCCAGTGCGGGCAGGGTATCCAGCGTTCGTCGAACCAAGTCGACAAAGGAAGTCCGCGGTTGCAGATCGCGTCCATAGGAACCCAGATGAATACCGGAGAAAACGACTTCGCGGTATTCTCGTTGGACCAGATCGCGCACCCGATCGATCACACGGTCGGGATCGAGACTGCGGCTCCGCCCCCGGACCGAAGGAATGATGCAGAACGAACAGTTGGCATCGCAACCATCCTGCACCTTCACCGTCGCCCGCGTACGGCCGGCCGAACCCTGAGCCCGGGACACATCGAGCACCTTCTCTTCAAAAATGTCGCTGCAAAAGACTTCAGCGCGACCCTCTCCCTGAGGATCCTCGAGGGATTCCAGAACCAACCCGCTGACCATGTGCTTGTGGGAGTTTCCGACGACGTAACGCACGTGCGGCATGGCGGCCAGTTCGTCGGGACGGCGCTGCGCGAAACACCCGGTGACAACGATTCGCGAATCCGGATTGCGGCGGCCAACGCGCCGGATCAACCGCTTGACCTCCCGGTCGGCCTCCCCGGTCACCGTACAGGAGTTCACCACCAGAACGTCGGCGTCGTAGGGCGACACCGACTCCCTGGCACCGGCTTGGGTCAGTTCATCCTGTATGGCCGCGCCCTCCGACTGCGAGGCGCGGCAGCCGAAGTTGGCGATGTGGAAGCGTTCGTCGGGCATTCCGTTGTCCGTCAGCTCCTGAGCTTGTCCTGAAGCCGCGCGTTTTTCTCGGCCACACCGGCGGCAAGCGTTCTCTTGTGCGCGTCCATCTTCTCGACCAGCGAGGAATCTTCAGTCGACAGAATTTGAATCGCGAACAATGCGGCGTTGGCGGCGCCGCTCTTGCCGACAGCCATCGTTGCCACCGGTATGCCCGGAGGCATCTGGACCGTCGCGAGAAGCGCGTCGAATCCCTTCAACGGCGAACTGTCGATGGGAATGCCAATCACTGGAACGGTCGTGTCGGCCGCAATCACACCGGCAAGGTGGGCGGCGGCGCCGGCGCCGCAGATGATTACCTTCAGACCGCGGGCGCGCGCGGTTTGCGAGTACTCGGCCGCGCGGGCGGGCGAACGGTGCGCGCTGACCACTTCAACTTCTGTGGGAACGCCAAACTTCGCGAGCGTGTCGATCGCGGCGCTCATTACCGGAAGATCCGAATCGCTCCCCATCAGAATCCCCACTACGGGGCGTATTTCCGTCATTTTTTATTCAATCCTTTCCGACCGATATCGCGCCGATATGCCTTGCCGTCGAAATCGATCGTTTCGGCCGCGGCATAGGCCTTCTCCAACGCCTGTTCGAGTGTGTCGCCAACGGCCGTCACGTTCAATATGCGGCCGCCGTTCGTATAGACATTGCCATCTTCCCACCGTGTCCCGGCATGGTAAATCGTTACGCCTTCGAGGCGTCCCGCGTCTTCGAGTCCGGAAATCTTCTTTCCTTTCCCGGCCTTCTCGGGATACGTATCCGCCACCAGCACGACCGACGCCGATGCCCCCGGCTTCCAACTCAAATCGATACCGGCCAGTGTGTGGCTGCTCATCGCGAGAAAGACATCCAGAAGATCGGTTTCGAGGCGCGGCAGGATGACCTGGGTTTCGGGATCCCCGAAACGGACGTTGTATTCGACAAGTTTTGGGCCGTCATCGGTCAACATCAACCCGGCGTAGAGAACGCCGGTGTATGTCTTGGCCGCTTCGAGCGTCGGCCGGATCAGACGGTCAATTACCTGCTGCCGCTGTTCGGCCGACAGGATCGAGTCGACCGAATACGCGCCCATGCCGCCTGTGTTGGGCCCGAAGTCCCCATCGAAGCGGCGCTTGTGATCCTGCGACGACACCATCGGCTTGAAGTCGGTGCCATCGGCAAAAACGTGGAACGAGGCCTCTTCGCCGGAAAGAAACTCCTCGATGACCACGCTGGAGCCCGCTTCGCCCAGCGTCGCCCGCTCCATGAAGTCGTGCACCGCGCGGCGTGCCTGGCTGGGAGTCTGGGCAACGACAACCCCCTTGCCCGCGGCCAGGCCGTTGGCCTTGACAACCGTGGGGTACGGCACGCTCTCGAGAACGGAATAGGCGGATTCGGCCGTCGTGCAAACCGAGTAGCTTGCGGTCGGCAACCTGTGCTCGGTGCAAAGATGCTTCGTGAATGTCTTGCTTCCTTCGATCCGTGCCAGATCGGCGTTGGGGCCGATGACGGGGAGTTGCCGCCTTCTAAATTCGTCGACGATTCCAAGGGTCAAAGGGACTTCGGGACCGACGACGGTCATATCGATCGCGTTCTTTTCGGCGAACGCGGCGAGGTCGCCGATTCTGTCGGCGGCAATCGGTATCGGTTCCGCGTGTTCGCGCGTCCCTCCGTTACCCGGCGCCGCGTAGATACTGGACGCTTTCGGACTGCGTCGAAGCGTATCGACCAGGGCGTGTTCGCGTCCGCCGGAACCCACGACGAGGAGCTTCACTGTTGGCCGGCCTCGATCTGGGTGAGGGTTTCGTTCAGAGCGCCGGTTCGATACCCGTCGACGTCGATGGTGACAAAACGGAATCCGATCGCTTTGAACTCCACGGACAATCGTTCGAACATGTCCAGACTCAGGGCCCGCTCCAACTCGTCGCGAGCGATCTCGATGCGAACGACATCGCCGTGATGGCGGACCCGGCTCTGACGGAAACCGAGAGAGCGCAAGACGGCTTCTCCGCGGTCGATCATCTGGAGCTTCTCCTTTGTTACCGCCGATCCATAAGGTATCCGCGAGGACAGGCAGGCCGAAGCGGGCTGGTCCCAGGTTCTGAGACCCCGCTCCCGCGACAACGCGCGAATCTCGGACTTGGTCAGGCCGGCCTCGATCAGCGGACTGCGGACCGACAACTCGCGACCCGCGGCACGGCCGGGACGGTAGTCCCCCGTATCGTCAAGGTTATTGCCGTCGGCAACGTAACGAAAACCCCGATCCAGCGCCATCTTGGTCAGCTTGGTATACAACTCGTGCTTGCAGAAGTAGCAACGATTGACCGGGTTCCCGGCGTAGTTCGGATCCGCGAGTTCCTCGGATCGGATGAACTCGTGCCGAATCCCGAAGCTGCCCACAATGTCAAGCGCGATCTCCCTCTGATATGTGGGATAGCTGGGACTTTCGGCGGTGACGGCAAGCGCTTGGCCGCCGAGCTCATTCCGGGCGACGACGGCAAGATAGGCACTGTCGACGCCGCCGCTGAACGCCACCAAACAGGAACCCATCTCCGACAGGATATGCCGGAGGCCGTTTTCTTTTTGAGCAAGTCGGGCGGTCATGGGTACCAATTGAGTGGTCACGCGCAAGAAAGAATTTGTCATTATATCAGTATCCGGAAGATCGTCGGGGCCGAACTCCCGCCGGGACCGTTGCCCCGGCACGAGATTCACGTCTCACTGTCAACCCGGATTCGCTGGCCGGTTCAACGGAAAACCCCTTGACAAGCCCGCGGACCGGCTAACAAAATTTTGAGGACCGGAGGGTATTGCATGCAAGGGACATTGCTGTTGAACGCGTCCTACGAACCCCTTCGGATCATCTCGTGGAAAAAAGCCATCACGCTTCTTTTCGCCGACAAGGTCGAAGTCATCGACGAGTATGACCAGAAAGTCCACAGCATCACGTTTTCCGTCCGGCTTCCGTCGATCTGCCGCCTGATCAAATACGTCCGGGTCAAGAACCGAAACCGGGTAAAGTTTTCACGCGCGAATATTTATGCACGCGACAAATACAACTGCCAGTACTGCGGCAAGCGATTTCCGACCGAAGACCTGACGTTCGACCACGTGGTGCCGGCCGCCCGCGGTGGAAAGAAGAAATGGGACAACATCGTCACGGCCTGTTTTCGCTGCAACCACAAGAAGGGAGGTCGAACTCCGGCCCAGGCCCGAATGTCGCTCATTCGCAAACCCGTCGAACCCAAATGGCTGCCCGCCAGTCACATCACCTTCCGCATCAAGTCTCCGCCTGACAGTTGGCGCGACTACCTCTATTGGAACGTCGAACTGGATATATAGGAGCCGACGGCGGGCGGGTTTTCGGGGCGCCGCCCAATGCCCTCGGGTATAGTGATAGGATCGCGCGGGAACGGTTTCAAAGGATGTGCGGTTCACTACAATGTCTCTGAACGAACAGATACAGGCCGACATGGTGTCGGCCATGCGCAACAAGGAAACAATCCGGCTGGGCACGCTCCGGATGGTCAAGACCGCCCTCACGAACAAGCAGGTCGAGACAGGAAATGCACTGTCGGACGATGCGGCCATCGGCGTCCTCAATACGCTCGTCAAACAACGCCGCGATTCCGCCGATCAGTTCAGGAAGGGCCACCGGGAGGCAATGGCACTGAGGGAAGAAGAAGAAATCGGAATCATTGAAACGTACCTTCCCGCCCCGGCAACGGACGTAGAAATACTGGCGGCCATCGCCGCTGCCGTAGAGGAAACCGGGGCGGCCAGCCCCAGGGACATGGGCCGCGTCATGAAGGCAACCCTGATGCGGCTTGCCGGAAAAACAGTAAACGGCGGCAATGTCAGCCGGATAGTGAAGGAGAGGCTCTCGGCGTGACGGACACCGGATCCACACCTCCCGGCCGACCGCCGGTTTCCGACGCTGTCGAACCCTATCTGCGTCAAGGACCCGCAAGGGAACCCCGCACCGGCCAAAAAACTGCCCGGGGAAAGAGCGTTGCGCGGGAATGGATCGAGAGCCTGACATTCACGATCGTTTTCGTGCTTCTGTTCACCAACTTCATCGCGCAGGCCACACAGGTTCCGACCGAATCGATGAAGCCAACCATCATGGTTGGAGATCATTTCTTTCTCGACAAGTTCGCGTTCCCGGCAAACTATCCGGAAGGCATCCAACCATTCTTGCCTCAGCGCACTCTGGAGCGGGGCGACATCATCGCTTTCAATGCACCCGACGGTGGCAACATACCGTTCGTGAAGCGCATTGTAGGCTTGCCGGGAGAAGATGTCGACCTTCGAAGCAAGGTGGTGTACATCGACGGCGCCCCACTCGACGAGCCATACAAGATCCACGTTGACAATCACGTGTACGGCGACGAACCCTGGACGCCGGAGGGGCTTCGCGTACGGGACAACTACGGGCCGGTCACAGTACCCGCGGGCTTCTATTTCGTAATGGGGGACAACCGCGACAACAGCAACGACGGCCGTTATTGGGGCTTCATCAGCGACCGGGACGTTATCGGAAAGCCGCTGTTCGTGTATTGGTCTTATGACGGGGGGACGTATACGCCGGGCCGGCGCTCGATTCCGCAACGCATTTACGGATACGGATCGGTCGCGGCCAACTTCCTGGGCCAGACCCGATGGTTCCGTACCGGAATGATGATCCGCTGATCGACTCTCTGGAATAGTCCGCTTGAGGGAAAAAACACACGTCTGCGCCGCATCCGTTCGCAAGGCCGTTTTCCCGGCGGCGGGCCTGGGCACACGGTTCCTGCCCGCGACCAAGGCACAGCCCAAGGAAATGATGCCGCTGGTCGACAAGCCTTTGATTCAGTACGTTGTCGAAGAAGCGGTCGATTCGGGCATCCAGAACATCACGATCGTCACGGGCCGCGGCAAGAACGCGATCGAAGACCATTTCGACGTGTCGTACGAACTGGAGACCATTCTCGCAGCGCGCGGCAACTTGGCGCGACTCAAAGAGGTTCAGCGCATCTCGAGCATGATCGACGTGTCCTACGTGCGCCAGAAGGAGGCGTTGGGTCTGGGACACGCCATCTTGACAAGCCGCCCTCTGATCGGGAACGAACCCTTTGCCGTGATGCTGGGCGACGACATCATCGACGCCGAAGTACCCTGCCTGAAACAAATGCTGGCCCTGTTCGAAACACTTCAATCGTCGATCATCGCAACGTGCGAAGTACCCGAATCCGACGTGTCGAGCTACGGCATCGTCAAGGGACTCCCGCTTGAGGGCCATCGAGGCCGCGTCCTTCGTGTTGAGGACCTCGTGGAAAAGCCCGCTCGGGACGAAGCGCCGTCCAATCTGGCGATAATTGGCCGCTATATTTTCACGCCCGAAATCTTTGATTCCATCGAGCGCACGAAGGCGGGACGGGACGGAGAGATTCAGATTACCGACGCGATCCGTCTGCTGCTGAAGGAACAACCCGTTTACGCCTTCAAATTCGATGGAACGCGCCATGACGCGGGCGACAAGCTGGGCTTCCTGAAAGCGACAGTGGAGTTCGCGTTACAGCGGGAGGGCCTGGGAAGCGAATTCCGGGATTATCTCAAGTCGTTGAAACTCTGAGGATTGCAGTATGGCGACCCGGTCAAGGCCCCCCGGAGTATCCAAAAGTCCGGACCGCCTGTCCCGAACGCCGTTTTCGCATAGGTCGTAGCGATGCCACCGACGTTGCCAGACCATTCAACCGGTACTCTTTTCGTCATTGCGACACCAATCGGCAACATGGCCGACTGGAGCCATCGCGCCGAAGAAATCGTTAGGGGTGTCGATCTGGTTCTGTGCGAGGACACCCGTCACACCAGGAAACTGCTCTCCCGCTATCGCATCGATCGGAAGCTCGAGAGCTACCACGATTTCAACGAAGCGGAAAAAGCACAGCGCATGGTCGACCGGATCCGGGCCGGAACGTCCGTCGCCCTGGTCTCCGACGCAGGCACGCCCACACTCTCGGACCCGGGTTACCGCATCGTGCGCGCATGCCGGATCAGTGACATCCCTGTAATCCCGATCCCCGGCCCGGCGGCGGCCGTCGCAGCGGTTTCGGTTTCGGGGCTCCCGACGGACGAGTTTTTCTTTGTCGGATTCCTGCCACCTAAAAAAGACGCTCGACGCCGCAAGCTTGAAGAGCTCGCCGGCCTGAGAGCCACGCTGGTGTTCCACGAAGCACCTCACAGGCTGCGATCGACGCTCGCCGATATGCAGAGTGCATTCGGTGACCGCGAAGCGTTTCTGGGACGTGAAATGACCAAGCTTCACGAAGAGTACGTGTTCGGCCCGATCGGCAAGATACTTGAACGAGCCGTCGAGCGCGGAGAGGCCGTGATCGTCGTCAAAGGGGCCAGGGACGCGAAGGGCGGCGAACCGGCCGTCGATCTGAACTCCATGTCCCGGCAGGAAATCGTGAAGCTCGCGGCACGGCGCCTGGGTGTCGGACGCAAGCAACTCTACGACATGCTCTTCAGGAAGGCGGAGCGGACTTGATTTGGGCGGTCATATTCGGACTTGATTCGGGCAGTCATATTTGATTTGGGCAGTCATAGACTGCCCCTACATTAGCTACATTAAGAGGATTCCCACTCCCGCTCCGACTCCCACTGTAGGTGCAGTCTACGACTGCACGATCCAAAGATTCTTGATTCGAGCGGTCGTAGACCGCTCCTACACGTTCGTAATGCGGACAGACGCTCACTCCGGCTCCGACTCCGAATCCGACTCCCACTGTAGGTGCGGTCTACGACCGCACGATCTTGATTTGGGCAGTCATATTGGGACTTGATTCGGGCGGTCGTATTTGATTTGGGCAGTCATAGACTGCCCCTACATTACATTTTCGAAATTGAGGGATTCGGGCGCTGTTGGACCAAATGGGCGGGGATGGTTCAAAGGATGGAGTCGTCGATCGTGACGCGCGCGCGCGGCGCCTCCGAACTCTTGGCAGGCGGCGGTGGCTGTTCGCCGTTGGCGCTCAGGTAGGTCTTCAACCGGGATTCGGAACCATCGAAGAAATTGTCGATCAGGCTGCTCACCGCGTCCCCCCGCACAGCGGCCTCGCTATAGACCGGCTCGTATACGTGAGCCCGCGATTTCTTGGTGCGGCGCAGAATTCCTTTCTTGAAGAGACGGTCCATCACGGTCATCACGGTGGTATACGCCAGTTTGCGGTCCGGGAGAAGGTCGGGCTGGACGTCCTTGACCATACCGGAACGCCGGTGCCAAAGCGACTTCATGATGGCGAGTTCAAGCGGTGTGAGAGTGATCACGCGTCAGGATCTTTTTTCCTGTTCTCGAGTACATCGATCAGGTCGCCGGCTTCGGACTTCCCGGGCGCCCTGGCCGGAACAACCAACACACGGAACTTCATCACGCGGTGGGGCAGGTCAACCGTGACCACGTCTCCAACCGACAGTTCCTTGCCCGGTCGCGCTACGGAGTCATTGACTCGAACACGGCCCGCGTCGCACGTGGCCTTGGCCATCGGGCGCCGCAGTATCACCCGGCTCCACTTGAGGTATCGATCGAGCCGCACGGCGCCACCCGCTACTCCTCCGCATCTTCAGAAACGGCACCCGTATCCACATATCCGGCCTTGACGTCGATAAAGCTCTCTCGTCTCAACTCATTCACGTATTCGCGGCGCGCATCGTCGTACTGAAGACTTGCCAGAAACTGCTGTATCTCCTGAAACGACAACTCGAACGCGCGAATTCCCCCGTCGTGCCGGTCGACAAGCTTCAGGATGAGGAACGCGTCCGGCAATTCGATGATCTCGCCGACGCCGTTCCGGTCGAGTTCGGTCACGGCATTGGCATAGACTTCGCCGAGTTGACCGGTTTCGAAGAATCCAAGAGCGCCGCCGGACTGAGACGATTCCACCTCCGACATTTCAAATGCGACGAGGCCGAAATCCTCGCCGTCCCTGACGCGATCGAGCGCTTCATCGGCTTTGGCCCGTGCCGCTTCGTCGGCTTCCGGGTCGGGGCTCCGCAGTATCACTATTTCCTGAATCTGAACGCCGGGGGGGCTGTCGAAGGACTCGAGATTGGCTTCGTAATATTCGCGCGCCTCTTCATTGGTAACGATAATGTTTCGGTAGACCTCCTGGGACACCAGGACTTCGGTCAGATACTGCGTGCGGATCATTTCTCGATATTCTTCGAGAGAATCTCCCTGGGAAATAATGGCCCCCTCGAGATCCTCGAGCGTCTCGAAATCGTAGTCCTCCCTGAGCTGTTCCATGGTCCGAACGACTTCGAGGCTGCCATCGATGCCATACTCCTCGGCCTTCTGGATGAGCAGGCTCCGATCGATCATGTCCCGCAACAGGTTGGCCCGGCCCTCTTCTACAGCCTCGAGAAGCTCCGCGCCTTCGTAGGTCTCCGTCAGGAGCGACTCCATTGTGATCGACTGCTCCTCAAGCTCCGACTGGAGAATGATATCGCTGTTCACAACAGCGATGATCTTGTCGACGACTATCTGGGCACCTGCCGGAAGCGGCAGTGCGACAACGAACGCCAATAGGAAAGCGTATTTCTTCATCCGATTTCTCCCAAAGTCAAAGCATAGCTCAAGAAAGCTCGCGGAGCACATTTTGGATGCGCTCGAACAACACGGGACCGCGGACCCCCGTTCCAAGTCTGAGCGTCGCGGGAGGGATGAACCCGAGATCCGGATGGCGCTCAATCAGTTGAACGATCCGGTCGGGCTCGACTCGGGCCTGGGGGTCGAACGCGATATCGACTGAATCTCGCTCTAAATCGATCGACCGCGCGCCAATCACGCGGCCCAGAACGCGGAGCCGCGCATATTCGAGCAGGTTCTCTACCGGCCGCGGCAAGGCGCCCAGGCGATCTTCAAGATCCTGGTACCGCGCATCGACTTCTTCTTCGGTCCGGCAGGATGCGATGCCCTTGTAGATGCGAAGGCGCATGGCCTCGTCGGAAACAAATTCCTTCGGAATCTTCAGGTCAGCCTTCAGGTTGATCGCGGTTTCGACGGCCATGGGCTCGACTCCGGTCCGGAATTCCTCCATGGTTCGTTCAAGCATTTGACAATAAAGGTCGAACCCGATCGCTTCGATGTGACCATGCTGTTCGCCGCCCAACAGATTGCCGGCGCCGCGAAGTTCCAGATCGAGTGCTGCAATCCTGAATCCGGCGCCCAGTTCACTGAACTCTCGAATGGCCGCCAGACGCCGGCGGGCGATGGGAGTCAGCGTCTTGTCCGAAGGGATCAGCAAATATGCGTATGCCCGGCGATTCGACCTGCCGACACGGCCCCTCAATTGATAGAGCTGCGACAGCCCATAGCGGTCGGCCCGGTTTATGAGCATGGTGTTTGCCAGCGGAATGTCCAATCCGTTCTCGATGATTGTTGTCGCGACCAGTACGTCGAACTCGTGATGCATGAACCGCAGCATGACCCGCTCCAACTCCTTTTCGGCCATCTGTCCGTGGCCGACGGCGACGCGCGCACGCGGGCAGAGGCGCTGGATATAGTTGGCCATGGAATAAATCGACCCCACCCGATTGTGAACGAAATAGATCTGGCCACTCCGGTCCAATTCGTAATTGATGGCGTTTTCAATGACGGTCGGGTTGAACTTCAATACGGAGGTCTGAATCGCCAGCCGATCGCGCGGCGGCGTTTCGATTACGGACATGTCCCGGAGTCCGGTCAACGCCATATGCAGCGTCCGGGGTATCGGGGTGGCCGTCATCGTGATCGCATCGACCTGTTTCCTGATCTGTTTCAGCCGTTCCTTGTGCGAAACGCCGAAGCGCTGCTCTTCATCGACCACCAGAAGGCCCAGGTCGTGAAACTGAACATCCTTCGAGAGAATACGGTGCGTTCCCACCAGAACATCGATTTTGCCCGTACCGAGGTCGGCCACGACCTGCTTCTGCTCCTTCGGCGTCACGAAGCGGCTGAGCATGGCGATGGTGATCGGGAACGCGGCGAAACGCTCCTTGAAGGTCTCGAAGTGTTGGAAGCACAGCACCGTCGTCGGTGCGAGAACGGCAACCTGTTTGTTGTCCCCAACGGCTTTGAACGCCGCCCGCATCGCGACCTCGGTCTTGCCGTACCCCACGTCGCCGCAGAGAAGGCGATCCATCGGCGTCTGGGCCTCCATGTCTCTCTTGATGTCGGCGGTGGCGGTGAGTTGGTCGGCGGTTTCTTCATACGGGAACGCTTCTTCGAATTCCTTCTGCCATTCGGTGTCGGGCGGAAACGGATGCCCCAGGGCGACCTTGCGTTCGGCGTAGAGCTTCAGCAACTCTTCGGCCATGTCGCGGATCGCGCGCTGCACCCGGGCTTTGCGCTGGACCCATGTCGTTCCCCCCAGCCGGTCCAGTTTCGGATGCGACCCTTCCGTCGCCGAATACTTCTGAACCAGGTCCACGCGTTCCAGCGGAACGTAGAGCGTGTCCCCCCCGTGGTAGCTCAGGCTCATGCATTCGCGGTCGTGGATGGTGACGACCCCTTCGTACCGCCCGATCCCATGGTCGACATGAACGATATAGCTGCCGGCCTTCAGGTCTTCAAGATTCGACAGGAACGCCGCTGTCTTCGAGGGGGCGCGGCGGGAGGGTACGAAATGCTCGGACTCATCCAGAATGTCGGTCTCGGCAAAGACCTCGATGCCCATATCGGGCAGCCGGAAACCGGAGGAGATGCGGCCGATGGCGATCACCGGGGCGTTGTTCTCGGGTTGCCGCCGGCCCGCTGGTGGTTCGCCGAACTCCGCGCGAAACGGCAGGTCGTACTCGTGCAGGATGTCGCGCATGCGCTCGGCCATACCCAGCGTGCTACCGAGCATGACGACCTGACGGCCAGCCTCCCACGACTGCCGGATCGATTCGACCAATTCGCGCATTCGCCCGTGAAAGCGGCGCGCGGGTTGTCCGGGAACCGTAAAATCGGGCCCTTCGCTTCCGAGTTCTTCCAACTGAAGAAATCGATGCTTTCGAATCAGGGCTTCCAACTCGTCGGGCGGTCGAAAAAGCGTGTCCGGCGCCAACGCGAGGCCGCCGGCCCGGTCGGTCTGTTCGCGCCTCTGAACAAGGATGTCGAAGTGCCGGGAGTACTCTTCGTGCAGCGGCTCGGGTTCATCGACGATGAACACTGCGTCATCGAGGTAATCGGCCATGCCGGAAGCGAGCGGGGCGATACCGGGAATCAGGAACTGCCACCCCGGGAACGAAGAACCGTCGTCTGCCAATACCAGCTTCTCGCCCAGATCCTCGCGATACCGTTCCTCGCCCCATCGTTGGCGGGCATCGGCAGCCCACTTGCGAAACAGTTCGCTCCCGGCGATGCGTTCCTGCATCGGAAGAACGTCGATGTGCTGCAATGGCGCCTTCGACCTTTGGTTATCCGGATCGAACTGACGAATGGAATCGACAGAATCCCCGAAGAATTCGATGCGTACCGGGTAGGTCATCAGCGGAGAAAATATGTCGACGATCCCGCCGCGCTGGGAGAACTCGCCAACGGACGAAACAGGTTCCTGCCGCACGTACCCTGCGCGGATCAGGTGGTCGAGCATCAGTTCCATCGACAGCTCATCACCCACGTCGATCCGCAGGCCATACGTGTCGAAATCGGCGGGCGATGGGAGCCGGCTGCCCAATGCGCGCGCGGACGTCACGACGATGTCGGCGTTCTCGGCGCGAAGATGCCAGAGTGTCCGGGCACGAGCCTGGGCCACATCCGCATGAATCGAGAGTCCGGAGTACGGGTCGTTGTCCCACGCGGGGAAGCCGCAGACGCGGTCGGCGGAACGGTCGTTCAACTGCGAATGAAAGTAAGCCACATCGGTCGTCAGGCTTTCGGCGGCGGCGGGGTCGGAAACAATCAGGACCAGCGGGCGCCTGAACCCCTGCCACAGCGCGGCAACGAACAGTGCGCGAACCGACCCGCCCAGACCCGAAACGCTCACCGGCGTTTGGGATTTCAAAGTTTCCGACACGATGCGACGGACATCGGTGAGTTCAAAGATGGCCGAAAGCGTCTTCTGCAGCCGGGTTTGTACCAGTTCCATCAGGACAACCGCTCAACGACCCTGTTCACGATCCCGGTCGTCGATTGACCGTCCACCAGCCCCAGGACAACCACATTGCCCCCCCAACCCTCGACCTCCCTCTGCCCGACGATGCCCCTTACCTCCCAGTCCGCGCCTTTTACGAGCACGTCCGGATGGATCTTCAGGATGGTCGCCAGGGGAGTGTCCTCGTCGAAAACGCAAACCAGGTCGACGGCCTCCATCGCGGCTACGACTTCCGCCCGTTCGTCCTGGCCGAGGATGGGTCGCTTGTTTCCCTTCAGACGCCGGACCGATGAATCGCTGTTCAACGCCACGACAAGGAGATCGCCTTCCCGGCGGGCCCGGTCGAACAAGTCGACGTGACCCGGATGGAGGACATCGAAACAGCCGTTGGTAAACACGACCCGCTTCCCGGCCGAATGGCACTGGTCCGCCAATCGAGCGGCTTCATCGACGCTTTTGATTTTTTGAGTGGACATCGCAGGTGTGTTGGCAGTGGGACAGGGCAGTAGTATAGCATCGCGTTTGTGAAGGTTCGGCTTGGCATCGTTGTCGTGTGCGTGGCTGCGTTCGGAATCGGTTTCTGGATATTCCAGGCCGCCCGTCCCGACCAGTTGCGCGGAATTTTTTCCACGGATCCCCCCACGCCCTACGTCCGTTTTCTGCCCGAAGGCCCGTCGCTGGGCGCCGTTCTCGTTCTTCACGGCATCGATGCCAGCAAGGAGTACATGAAGACGGCGGCCATGGCGATGGCCGACGGCGGTTTCGAAGTCTATGCGATCGATCAGCCGGGTCATGGCGATTCCCCGGCCGGCATTTCGTTTGGCGACAGCGTCCATGTCGTCGAGCAGTTGATATCCGACCTGGGGCCGGCAACCACGGTGGTGGGGCATTCGATGGGAGGCGCCGTTCTGATCGAGGCGTCCGGAACCACCGACTTCGAGACGATGGTGTTGTACTCTCCGGCGCCCGTCCCCCTGGAGCGGCTCAACCCGAAACGAATGCTCGTAGTCAGCGGGGGATCGTTCGAAGCACCCCGAATTTCCAAATTCATTCCGCGCCTGCTCGACGCAAGCGGTCTTCGCGCGTTCTGGTGGAAATATCCACGCGGGACCCATTCCACGGCCCTCTTTCGCATGGCGCCACTTCGGGCCGTGGTCGGATGGATGGGGGGCCGGGCCGATGACCTTCGTACGAATCGGCGGCGAGGTGGATTATTTCTGATGCTGGTAGCCGGTTCGATCCTTCCGTTCGCCTTGCCCCTGGAACGTTTGCCGGAGGCGCTGGCGCGGCGAAGGGAACCGCCCGCTGCAAGAAACGTCATCGTCGAATACATTGCGGCGTTGTCGGTCGCAGTGGTTGCGTTGCGGTTCGTCGCACCGTTGGAATGGTTGGGGCTCTTCGCCACGGACTACATGATGAGCGTGGTTCTGATCTCCGGCTTGCTGCTCTGGAAGGGACGTAGCTTCGCGCTGTCGGCGCGCGGCATAGCCATCGGATCGTTGGGGGCAGTTTATGCCATTGTTGTATTCGGACTGTCGATCGGAAACCACTTCGTCGATCTGACACCGAACGGAACCGGATGGCTCCGCATGCCGGTCCTGGCGGCGGTTGGCTTTCCGCTGTTTCTTTACGACGAAGAATCTTTGCGCCGAATGTCCTCACGGTGGAAGCGCTGGGGTACATTCATCGTCACTCGCGCTCTCATGTGGGCGGGTGTCGTCACCGGTGTGCTGCTGCTGAACCGCGACGAAGGCCTGCTGGTGATCCTCATGCATCTGGTGCTGGTGTTCTGGCTCCTGCTCTGGTGGATGACCGGATTCATCGCCCGCAAGACGGGGGAACCGGCGGCCGCGGCGCTCTTTGCCGCACTGGTCCAGGGTTGGGTATTTGCATCGATCTTCATAAGGACTGACGCGTCATGACCTCCTCACCCCCGCCGAAAGACGATCCCCGCAATCTCTACGGCTGGTACGCGTACGACTGGGCCAATTCCGCCTTTGTTTTGACTGTAACGGCGGGACTGCTGGGACCGTTCATGGTGACCACCATCGCACCGGACGGTATCGAACTGATGGGTATCGCGATCCCTGCCGGATCTCTTTTCCCTTTCGCGATCGGAATTTCGGCTGGCCTGACATTTCTCATCGCTCCGGTCCTGGGCGCCATTGCGGACTTTGCGGGTGCGAAAAAACGCCTTCTCCTGTTTTTCGCCTACATGGGGGCGGCCGCGACGGTCCCCCTTTATTTCTCGGGCGCCGGAAGCATCATACGGACCCTGGCGCTCTTTGTCGTGGCGCAAACCTGCTTCGTCGCCGCCAACGTGTTTTACGACGCGTTCCTCCCATCGATCGCTTCAAGAGACAAGATGGACGCGGTCTCCGGCAAGGGCTACATATACGGCTACATCGGCGGGTCGGTGCAGTTCACGATCGGTCTGTTCCTGGTTCTGGGCAGCGAACGCATCGGTATTTCGACCGAGACGGCCGTGCGGGCGGCCATGGCTATGGCTGGAGTGTGGTGGGCCGCCTTCACGCTGTTGACGGTGAAGTACCTGCAAGAGCCTCGAATCGGAAACCGCCTGCCCGAAAAGTACCGGCGATTTCCAGGCCCGATAGGCTATGCCGCCCTCGGATTTTCTCGAACGTGGCAGACTGCGATCAAGGTCGGAAAGTTGAAACATCTTCTGCTCTTTCTCGTCGCGTTCATGTTCTACAACGACGGTATTCAGACCGTCATTTCCCTGGGATCGACTTACGGCAAGGACGCTTTGGCCTTGACGGACCAGTTTCTGATGATGACGTTGCTGACGATTCAGATCGTCGCCGCCGTGGGGGCGTTCCTGTTCACGATGCTGGCCAGACGGATCGGAACCCGGAACGCGGTTCTGGTCAGCATTGCGATCTGGGCCGGGGTGGTGGTCTACGCCTACACCATCGAGAGCGCAACCCAGTACTTCATCATGGGCATGATCATCGGAATCGTTCTCGGAGGCTCGCAGGCGTTGAGCCGTTCGCTTTACGCATCGATGGTTCCTACCGAAGCCAGCGCCGAGTTTTACGGCTTCTATTCCGTTTTCTCCAAGTTTTCGGCGATCTGGGGTCCTTTCGTGTTCGGCGCGGCCGGGGTAATTACCGGCTCCTCGCGAAGCGGCATCCTTTCGCTCATCGTATTTTTCATCGTCGGTTTCGTACTGCTCTATTTTGTCGACGAAAAAAAGGGCCGCGTGACGGGGGTCTTTGAGTAGAGTGGAGACGCAACGCCGCCGTGATTTCAAAGAAGGGGCGGGCCGACGCGAGTAACGCTGGATTCGTCCTCGACCGCTTCGAGAGCCGCTTCGACGGTCCGGCCTGTCGATGGGTCGACAACGTCGGAAGCGATCTCGTGGAGGGGTTCGAGCACGAAACGCCTCGCCGCATAGCGAGGATGCGGTATCGTCAGGTCTGGAGAGCGCACAATCAGGTCACCGAAAAGAATGATGTCGACGTCGAGGGTTCGCGGTCCATTCGGTGTCGACCGCCGCCGGTTTCGGCTCCGTTCCACGGCCAGGCAGACGCGCAGCAGTTCACCGGGCTCCAACGCGGTTTCGGCTTCGATGGCTGTGTTCAAGAACCACGGTTGATCCAAAAAACCCCGCGGCTCTGTAGAATAGATTGAAGCGGAACGGACCGCGCGCACTCCACGCAGGCCGAGTTCAACCAGCGCTTCCCGGAGATGCGACTCGCGGTCGCCCAGATTCGATCCGAGGGCCAGGAAGCAGCGCACCATGAAATCATTTAATCACGATTGGCGGCTCGGGCGGTTCTCATGCCCGATCCTTGTTGGACTGGCCGTATTTCTTCAGGGATGCGACGTGGTGCAGGAAATCCAACAACCCCTGCCCGCGGTCCGGACACCGGCCGGTTTGCTGGAAGGACTCGCGACGGGACGGACCGCGATCGTCGACCTGACGCATGCTCTGAATCCGGAGAACCCTTACTGGCCCGGTAACGGCTACGAACCGTTCGCGTACGAAACATTCGCCACGCTCGAAGAGGACGGTGTCTTGTCGGGACGTTTTTCGATGGCGGAACACACCGGCACGCATCTGGACGCGCCGAATCATTTTGCAGCGGGACAAATCGGCCTGAATGAAATTGCTCTGGAACAACTGATTGTCCCAACCGTGGTGATCGATGTCCGGGATGCGGTTGGGGCCGATCCCGATTATCAGCTCACCCCCGGCGACATCGTCGCATGGGAACGCGTCAACGGGACCATCGGTCCCGGCACGCTTGTGTTCCTGTATACGGGATGGGATGAACGCTTCGCGGAATTTGAAAGTTATCGCAATGAAGACGACGAAGGCTTGATGCACTTCCCCGGTTTCGCCCCTGCGGCCGCGCCGCTACTGGTCACGGAACGGAACGTGGCGGGTCTCGGTATCGACACGCTGAGCGTCGACTATGGCATGTCGATCGATTTCGAGGTGCATGCCATCAGCCACGGACAGGGGAAATATCACATCGAAAATGCCGCGAATCTGGGAGAACTCCCGCCCACCGGCGCCTGGGCGATTGTGGCGCCCATCAAGATCGAGAACGGCACCGGTGGGCCGGTGCGGCTGCTTGCGCTGGTCCGGGAATAACCGCCACGCCCAACATCTCCGGAACGCATGAAGACGACATTGACTGCGACCCCCCTTGAAGGACTCTTCGTCGTGGACGTCGACCGCTTTGAAGACGAACGCGGTTTTTTTGTCGAGTCGTGGAACGAAAGGGATTTTCGGGCTGCCGGTCTCGATGAAACGTTCGTCCAGGAGAATCATTCGCGTTCCGGGCAAAACGTTTTGAGGGGACTCCACTACCAGGATGCCACCGCGCCTCTGGGCAAGCTCGTCCGATGCACGTTTGGCGCGATCTTCGACGTGGCCGTCGATCTGCGGTCCAACTCCAGAACCTTCGGCCAGTGGTACGGGATCGAGTTGAATGCCGCGAACAAGAAGCAGCTATGGGTACCCATCGGATTCGCCCACGGTTTTGCGACGTTGTCGGAAGCCGCGGAAGTCCAATACAAGCAAACCGGATTTTACCGGCCGGAGTGCGAAGCAGGTCTTCGATGGAACGATCCCGATCTGGATATTTCGTGGCCCATCGCGACTCCGATTCTTTCGGTACGCGACCGCCGACACCCGGACTTTGCCGAATACCGTGCGAATCCTGCCTTCTGAGGTCGGCGATGGATCGCCCTATTGCAGATTACGGTACGCGGCCACGGCCCTATTGTGCTCGGCCAAGGTACGCGAAAATGCGTGCCTTCCGCCCTCGGTCCGGACGAAGAAGATGTAATCGGTCGTGTCGGGCTGAACGGCCGCAATGAGCGGCGCAAGGCCGGGATTCGAAATCGGCCCGGGCGGCAGGCCTCCATAAACGTACGTGTTGTATTCGGAGTCGAACGTCAAGTCTTCACGCAGAAGCCGGCCGCGGTATTGGCCTGCCCGAATGAGAGCGTAGATGACGGTAGGATCGCAATCGAGCCTCATGCCGCGGTCCAGCCGATTGTGGAACACGGACGAGATCACGCTGCGCTCATCGGGGACGGCCGCCTCGCCTTCGACTAGCGAAGCCAGAACGAGTGTATCGTGCATGTCCAGCGGCCATTCCGCGCGGTCCACAATCTCTTCGAGGTTCCGGATCGTGGTACGAAAGCCGGACAGCATGGCATCCACGGCTTCGGCGGCGGTGACATTTCTTGGGAACAGGTACGTTTCGGGAAACAGATAACCCTCCACCGAGACGGCCCGGGTATCCATTTCCAGGACCGCCGGCAGAACGGCCGCCGCGGCCTCCAGAAATGCTTCACTGGACCCAAAGGCGGATTCTTCCCAGATATCGGCGATCTGTTCCACTCGCAAGCCTTCGGGAACCGTGAACGGATACAGGCGAATATCTCCCGTGGAGAGTTTCCGGAAGACGCCGTCAACGTCAAGCATCTCCCCAAAGACATATTCGCCAGCCTGGAGTCGGCCACGGTGATCGCTGAAATAGAGATAAATCAGGGCGGGATATCGATATTCGAGCACGTCATTCGCGACAAGAAGATCGACGATCTCCTCGGACCCATAGCCCGCTGGAATGTCGACGACAATTTCTCCGCCGGCCGGCCGATGCGGTTCGGCGACGAGGCGCCAGCCGTAACCCGCCGTCGCCAGAACGGCGGCAATCACCAGCACCGCGGCGACAAGGATCGCCTTTCTCACTCGACTCATGCGTTCCGACCCATTGCTTGCCGGCGGCTCAGGAAGTCTTCCAGAATCAGAATCGCCGCCAATTCGTCCACATGCTTCTTTCTCTTTCGCCAATCCATGCCCATCTCTTCAAGGCGCTGTTCGGCTTCGAACGAGGTCAGACGCTCGTCCCAGAGGACTATCGGGACGCCGAGGACAGCTTCCAGTTGCTCGACGAACGCCTCCGTCTTCCTGGTCTGTCGGCTGGCCTTGCCGTCCATGTGCCGGGGGTGCCCGACCACGAGCCGTTCGACGCCATTATCCACAATCAGGGTCTGGATGTGCGCAATGTCCCGCTCCAACGTCGTCCGGACGCGGGTTGGCCGGGCCTGCACCGTCATCCCGATGGCATCGGTGATGGCGATACCGATTCTCCTGTCCCCCATGTCCAGGGCCATCGTGCGAGGATGCATAGCCACACCCCAATCATAACGGGTACTTTGAAAATCAGTGGTCCGGAATCGTGGGCTACCGCGGTCTTACCGTATCGAAGGAAGTGCCCTGACGATCCATTCATGGTCCACTCGAAAAAACGGAAAACCCTGCCAGTCGACCTCCTATGCAAAAGATGTCGCCTCTCGATCCCTTGCGAGAGGGATTCACCGAGACTGGACTACTGCTGTTTTCGGCTTGGAATCCCGGAATTTCGGATTTCCCGGCTATAATCGAAGATTGTCCCATTGGGAGGTCGTTTTGAGTTCACGAGTCAAGTTCGGCGTTCTGCTGGTTTCCTCGGTCGTGGTGGTTTACTCCGTCGTTGGCGGAATGATGGGCCGGGTCCGTGCCCAGAACGGGATATTCCCCCAACTGTCCATTTTCACGGAGCTTTTCCAGACATACCCGCAGATAACCATTTTGACGGAGGTTATCACACGCATCCAGAACGACTACGTCGACGAACCCAGCATCCCGGAAGCGATGGAAGCGGCCATTCGGGGCATGGTCGAGCGGGTCGATCCCAATGGCGGCTATCTTTCACCGGAGAGCGTCCAGTTCCATGAAGATTACGATCCGCTGTCCTCGTCCGGCGTGGGTGTGATTCTCGGTCGCCGGTTCGACTTTCCCGCAATCATTCAGGCAATCCCTGGCGGGCCTGCCGACATGGCAGGGCTCGGAACCGGCGATGCAATTGAGGGAATCGGCGGAGAATCGCTGCGGGAATACAACCTGGTTGAGGTACGGCAGTTGCTCGCGGGCGAACCGGGAACGACCGTCGAACTGAACGTCATTCGGCGCGCCGCGGCCGCTACCGAAACGATCACTGTGACACGGGCAGTCGTCGAGGTTCCTCCGGTCGACGCGCGCGTTCTGGAACAGAACGTCGGATATCTGCAGATCCCGCTCATGGGGCCGGACACGGTCGCCGAGGTCCGCGCGGAACTCGATGGTTTGATTGCGGAAGGCGCATCCTCCCTGGTGCTCGACGTGCGAAGTTCCGCGGGTGGTGGAGAGACTGAAGCGACCGCGCTGGCCAATCTGTTCATTGCGTCCGGCACGCTCGGATATTTCGAAGGCCAGACGGTTGCCCGCGAAACGTTCAGTGCGAATCCGGACGCGGCGTTCCCCGAACTGCGGCTTGCCGTCCTGATCGACGAGGGAACGGCGGGGGCGTCGGAGATCGCCGCGGGCGCCATCCGGGACAACTCCCGTGGCGACGTCGTTGGAGTACGGACCTTTGGCCTGGCATCGATCCAGCGCCTGCATCCGCTCGACGATGGCTGGGCTCTGCTTCTCTCAGTCGCCAACTATTACACGCCGAACGGCGATGAAATTCGCACCGCAGGTGTACAACCGACGGTCGAAATCTCGCGTAACGCCCAGGCGCTGGACCCGTTGGCCGTACCCGATCCGGACGACGACCCGGATGCCGACCTTCAGTTGGAACGCGCTATCGAACTCCTGACCGGGGTTGGCGAGGACAGCGCCGGCGCCGCAGACGCCGCCTGAAGTCCTCGTTTTCAATGCTGGTTCGGTTTAACGACGTTTCGAAGTCGTTCGGCGTCCTCGACCTCTTCCATGACGTCAGCTTCGAACTTCAGGCCGGGCAGAAAGTCGGACTGATCGGTCCGAATGGCTCGGGCAAGACCACTCTGCTCCGCCTTTTCGAGATACCCGACGAAGCGGACACCGGCACTGTCGCCCGCCGATCGGGTCTCCGGATCGGCCGTCTGGAACAGATTCCCGATCTGGGGGACGCCACCGTGTTCGAGGTTGCGGTCGAATCGTTCGCCGCCTTGGCAACAGCCGAAGACAAGATCGCCGAACTGGAGGCGGCAATCTCCAACCACCCCACGGATGCCGCGTTGCTGGAGGCCTACTCGACGCTGCAGCACGAGTTCGAATTCCGGGGAGGATACACCTATCGTGCGCGAACCGAGGCTGCGCTCTTCGGCGTGGGTTTCACGCGCGATCTTTTTTCCCGGCAGGCGCTATCCCTGTCCGGAGGTGAAAAGAACCGTCTCGCTCTTGCGTGTCTGCTGCTTGCCGATGTCGATCTGCTCCTCCTGGACGAACCCACCAATCATCTCGATATCCGCGCGATCGAGTGGCTCGAACACTTTCTGTCGGACACCGGCAAAGCCATCGTCATGGTGTCGCACGATCGGTTGTTTCTGGACCGGGTGGTGAGCCGGATTCTGGAAATCGACGGCCGACGGGTCACCGCCTATTCGGGCAACTATTCGGCCTTTCTCGAACAGCGAAAACAACGCCGCGCGCTTCAGGAAAAGGAATGGCGGCATCAGCAGGAGCACATCGAACGGACCGAAGACTTCATCCGGCGAAACCTCGCGGGCCAGAAGACGAAGCAAGCCCAATCCCGCCGCACTCAACTCCAGAGAATGAAGCGCATCGAACGCCCCGCGACTGAAGATTCCGGAGTTCGATTCCAGTTCGATTCGTCAATTCGGGCCGGACGTTACGTGATGACCGCACGGGACCTGGCCATAGGGTACCTGGACAACCGGATTACGGAACATCTCAACCTCAGCGTCGAACGCGGCCAGCGGTGGGCCCTCCTCGGACCCAACGGATCGGGCAAGACCACCTTGCTCCGAACCTGCATTGGACGCCTGGCGCCCCTGGAGGGCGATCTGACGTGGGACGAACGGATCGAGATCGGCTACTACGACCAGCAACTGGACGACCTATCCCCATCGGCCACGGTGATCGAAGAATTGCGGACAATCGATTCGCGGGCGACCGACGGCGCCTTGCGTTCATTCCTCGCTCAGTTTCTTTTTCGCGGCGAAGACGCGTTCAAGGACGTCGGCAGTTTGAGCGGAGGGGAGAAATCGCGGCTGGCGCTCGCCAAAATCATCTACAAGGGTCCTCCGTTGCTGGCGTTGGACGAACCCACAAACCACCTCGACATAGCGGCGCGCGAAGCACTTGAATCGGCTTTGATGGAATACCCCGGAACCATGATCTTCGTCACTCACGACAGGCGGCTCGTGGAACGCATTGCCACTCATATTCTTTACATTGGGGATGAAGGGGTCTGCACGTTCGAACATTTCGATTCATTCGAGCGCTGGCTCGGCGAGACGATCGACGGGACACCGGTCGAAACGAAATCGCACCAATCGGCGATATCGCCCAACACGCCCACACCGCAACTGAGCAAGAACAAACGCGAACAGGTCGAGCATGCCGTTCGGACAATCGAATCGCGAATCGAGAACGACGAGGAAGAATTGCGTCGAATCGAACAATTGTTTCAGGGCGCCCCGTCCGGGCTGGACTGGAATGAAACGAACCGGCGTTACTCGAACATCAAGGACGAAATCGAGTCGCTCTACGAGGAGCTTTCCAAACACCTCCGAAAGCTGGATTAGCCCGAACGGGCTGTTAACCCGCAATGCAGGTATCGAGGCGTTCGGACAGGGATTCCCGGTCTGCGAGGACGGCCTTGGCCAGACCTCCAAGCGAAACGACACCGATTACCCGTCCGTCCTCAACAATCGGCAGGTGACGAAAATGGCCTTCGGTCATCAGGGACATGCCGTCCCGAACCGTCTGATCGGACGTCCCGAACGTGACGTCGCGCGTCATGATGTCGGCGACAAAGGCCGCCTTCGACCGGAGGCCCCGCAGAATGACCCTGCGCGCATAGTCGCGCTCTGAAATCACACCGACGGGCAAGCCATTCGGGTCGTCCATCACCAGCAGCAGGCCGACATCCTTTTCGGCCATCAGCCTGATCGCATCGAAGACAGAGGCATCGGGCGCTATCGACCAGATAGCGGGCTCTTTATCGCGGGGACGGTCTTTCAGACCTGGACTCATTATGCTTCCTCGGAAAACAACTCTTCACGTGGCCATCGTATCGGGGCCATTGTACTGCTCGCACAATGCCGGGCAAAGATGAACCACGCCGTGGCAAAACACCCATTCAGGCAACCGGCTAACCCGCATTTCTCACGAGTTGTCTGCTACAGCGCCGGATCCATCCGCCAGTGCTGCGTTCTACGGCGCGTTCCTCGCGCCGGGCGCGTAGCGGCGCGTTCTCAGGCGGTTTCCTGGCGCCGGTAGCGCCGGATCAAGCGCGGTCGGGCTCCTCGACGTACCATCAAGTACGCCTCCGGTGCCCTCCGGGCGCGTGCCTTTCTCTGACGGCGTCTCCGACTCTTCGCGACGAAAACCCGTGAGAAAGGCGGGCCAACCGTCGATGCGCCATTTTCCGCGGCAACCCGATTCAATTCAACCCCATTGTTCAGTGCATACCCGGATACAATAGTTGGTTTCCGGTCGACCCACCAGACCCAACCGAGGAGTTGCCGGCCGAATGCCGATCCAATCCATTCGAATTCGAGGCGCCAGGCAGCACAACCTGAAGAATCTGGATTTGGAAATCCCGCGCAACACGCTCACTGTTGTCACCGGTTTGAGCGGGTCGGGAAAGTCCAGCCTCGCGTTCGATACGGTTTATGCCGAGGGGCAGCGCCGTTACGTGGAGTCGTTGTCGGCCTACGCGCGCCAGTTCCTCGACCGTTTGGAACCGCCGGATGTCGACTCTATCGAAGGCTTGTCGCCGGCGATATCGATCGAACAAAAAAGCTCCGCGCGCAGCCCGCGTTCAACGGTGGGCACCGTCACCGAGATATACGACTACCTGCGGCTCGCGTTTTCGGCCATCGGCCTGCCCCATTGCCCGGACTGTGGAAAGCCCATCACTCAACAAAGTCCGGATCAGATCGTACGCAATCTGAGAGTTCTGCCGCACGGCGAACGGGTGATGATTCTGGCGCCGATCGTTCGGGGCCGCAAAGGCGAGTTCAAAGCCCAGCTTGCGGCGCTGGCACGGTCGGGATACGTCCGAGCCCGAATCGACGGGACCCTGCACAACCTCGACGAACCGATCGAACTCAATCGCCGCAAGAACCACACGATAGAAGTCGTGGTGGATCGTCTGATGGTGAAGAAAGGCATCGAACGGCGGCTGGAATCTTCGATCGAACGGTCCATCAAGCTCGCGAACGGTCTCGTCCAGGTGGCGGTCGTCGGAGGAGAAGAACATCTGTATTCACAGAAAATGGCCTGCATCGACTGCGGCACGAACCTGACGACGATCGAACCGCGCACATTCTCGTTCAACAGCGTTTACGGGGCCTGCCCCCGCTGCCACGGCTTGGGAGTCCGTTTCGATTTCGATCCGGGCCGGATCGTCACGGATCCCACGCAGTCGATCATGAACGGCGGGCTCAGCCTGAACGGCTGGTTCGAGGACGAGATCGAAAGGACTCTGAAAAAGATCGAACGGCACTACAAGGCCAACCTGGATACCCCGTTCCAGGATCTGCCCGCGAAGGTGCAGAACGCCATCTTTCATGGCGTCCGGTCGAAGAAGATCGAAGGGATCATCGATATCCTGAACCGATTGTATGACGAGTCCGGCGACGACGAACTCGGGGAATACATGGCGACCAATCCGTGTTCGGAATGCGGAGGCACGCGATTGAGGGCAGAAAGCCTGGCCGTAACCATCGGCGGCCGCACAATCGCCGAAATCGCCGAGCTTCCAATCAGGGAATGTCTCGGGTTCCTGAGCGATTTGGAACTCGGTCCAAGAGAAACGCACATCGCAGGGCGAGTGATACGGGAAATCGTCGAGCGATTGAATTTTCTGAGCAACGTCGGACTCGACTACCTCAGCCTCAACCGTGCGGCCAACACGCTTTCCGGAGGCGAGAGTCAACGGATCCGTCTGGCCACCCAGATCGGATCGCGATTGCGGGGCGTTCTCTACGTCCTGGACGAACCTTCGATCGGCCTTCACCACAAGGACAACCGACGGCTGCTTGAAACCCTGGAACAGCTACGCGACCTTGGCAACACCGTCATCGTGGTCGAACACGACGAGGACACGATGCGCCGGGCCGACTACGTTGTCGACCTCGGACCGGGCGCCGGTATCGCCGGGGGACAGGTCGTGGCCGAAGGACCGCCCGCAACCGTCGCAGCGGCGCCAGAAAGCCGCACCGGCCAGTATTTGTCGGGAAAGCTCCAAATTCCACTCCCGAAAAAGAGGCGCAAACCCTCACGTAAAGTCGTGAAGGTGCGCGGTGCGACGGCACACAACCTGAAGGACATCGAGGTCTCGTTTCCGGTAGGCCTGATGACGGTCGTGACCGGCGTATCGGGTTCAGGAAAATCCACGCTCGTGAACGACATTCTGTATCGCGCTTTGGCCCGCAAGCTGTATCGGGCCATGGACGAACCCGGGGCGCACAAGGACATCCGCGGGATGGACCACATCGACAAGGTGATCGAGATCGACCAGTCCCCTATTGGCCGAACACCACGGTCCAACCCGGCGACATATACAGGATTGTTCACGCCGATTCGAGATCTGTACGCGATGATGCCCGAGTCGCGTGCGCGCGGATACAAGCCGGGGAGGTTCAGCTTCAACGTCAAGGGCGGCCGTTGCGAGGCTTGCCGGGGCGACGGCCTGAGAAAGATCGAAATGAGTTTCCTTCCGAACGTCTATGTCACCTGCGAAGTGTGCCGAGGCAAACGCTACAACGGCGAAACTCTGGCGATCCGATACCGCGGCATGTCGATCTGCGATCTCCTGGACTCCAGCGTCGAGGATGCGCTGCCCGCTTTGGAAAACATTCCTCAGGTCAGCGGCAAGCTTCAGACGCTCGTCGACGTCGGACTTGGGTATCTCCGGCTCGGACAACCGGCCACGACGCTTTCGGGCGGTGAAGCTCAACGTATCAAGCTGGCACGCGAGTTGAGCCGGCGCTCCACAGGCAAGACGCTCTACATACTGGACGAGCCAACCACCGGCCTTCACTTCGACGACGTTCGGAAGCTGCTCGACATGTTGCAGCAGTTGACAGACCTTGGTAACACGGTGATCATTATCGAACATCATCTGGACGTCATCAGAACGGCCGACTGGATCGTGGATCTGGGGCCCGACGGCGGAGAGCGGGGTGGCCGTCTGGTCGTTGCAGGGACTCCGGAAGACGTTGCCCGCAACGCAGAATCCTATACGGGGGCCGCTCTCACCACGCTTCTTTCCGGCAAACCGCGCACTGCGGAAAGAAAGGGAAACCACGGAAGCCAGGAAAGCCAGGGAAACCGATGAACGATCCGGGACAGGCACTCGACCGATTGGTTGCGGACAGCCACCGGACACAGGAACGGTTTTTTGCCGACAATCGGGAGACGATCCTGAACGTGGCCAACGCGATTGCCGCACGCATGGGTAAGGGTGGCAAGATTCTGTTCTTCGGAAACGGGGGTAGCGCCGCCGCCGCCCAGCACATCGCCGCCGAGTTCGTAGGCCGGTTCATTCCCGATAGACCGGCACTCCCGGCAATGTCCCTATCGACCGACACTTCGATCCTGACCGCACTGGCGAATGACTACGGGTACGAACAGATATTCACGCGGCAGGTCGAGGCACATGGACAGAAAGGCGACATCGCCATCGGCATATCCACAAGCGGCAACTCCGAAAACGTCTTGAGGGGGCTCGAGGCGGCCCGAAACGCCGGCCTTTATACCGTTGGTTTCGCCGGCCAGAACGGGTGTGCGAATGGGTCCAGAATGAAGGACATCGTAGAGGTTCTGTTTTGCGTTCCGTCGGGCGTAACCCCCAGGATCCAGGAAACCCATACCCTGCTCGGACATTCGTTGTGCGAACTGGTTGACCGCACATTGTTTCCCGACGCCTACACCACGGACTGACAACGCCGCGCGATTCCTCATGACCGAGTCCAAATATTCCATTCGACCTCTCCAATTCGACGACATATCGACCTATTCGATCTCCGATAGGGCGAGCAAGGTGCATGTCGGACTTTTCGGTCGGACGGCCACACCGGACGACACCGTCGGCGATTTCATCGACAAGCTGCCTCGCATTCTCGCCGGAAATCAGCTTCGCGATCTCATCGCCGCAATCAGGCGTGCGAAAGACGAAGGCAATCCGATTCTGTGGGGAATGGGGGGACACGTTATCAAGTGCGGCCTCGGACCGATCCTGGTCGACATGATGCGCGGCGGATTCGTGACCGGAATCGCGATGAACGGTTCCGCGGCGATTCACGATTTCGAAATCGCACTGCACGGGTCCACATCCGAAGAAGTCGAGAACGAATTGAAGACCGGGCGTTTCGGGATGGCGCGCGAAACCGGCGAATACCTGAATCGGGCCATCAACCAGGCCGCGACGGACGGGATTGGCGCGGGCGAAGGTATTGGACGATTCCTTCACGATTCGGGTCACGGAATCCAGTTTCGGCACCTCGACTCGAGCGTTCTGTACGAAGCGTACGCACGCTCGATCCCTACGACCGTTCACGTCGCTATCGGGACCGACGTCATCCACAACCATCCAACCGCGTCCGGCCGACTGATCGGCAAGGCCACGATGCACGACTTCAAGCTCTTGTCGGCACTGGTCACAAAACTGGAGGGCGGGGTTTACATCAACCTGGGTTCGGCGGTGATTCTTCCGGAGGTGTTCCTGAAAGCGCTTTCGGCAGCCCTCAACCTGGGACATTCGATCAACCGCATCACCACCGCCAATCTCGACTTCATTCAACACTACCGTCCCGGCGAAAACGTCCTGAAGCGGCCGACCGCGCGCGGCGGCCGGGCGATCGCACTGACCGGACATCACGAGATCATGCTGCCGCTGATCGCCGCCGCTCTGAAACAACCGGGAACCGGCAATGGACACTGAATTCGAATCGGTCCAGCCTCTTCCAACACAGGCATTGGATCGGCCGGAGCACGCGTGGCGCGGCCGCGATATCACCTTCTTCGGACTTGCGTTCATCGCGCTGATTCTGATCGTTCCCGCAATCATCGACATCGTACCCGTCGAGGGTGAGAACGCCGATACCGTACGGGTCTTGATCGGAACGCTTCTTCTTCAGTTGACTCTTGTCGCCTTTGTCGCCGTGCTGGTCCGCGGTGTCTACGGATTGCCCTTTCTGAAAGAACTGCGCTGGACCCGGGCGTATTCCAGCGGAAACGGTTCTCTGGTCTTGCTGGGCATGACACTGGCGTTTGCGGTCATGATCCTGTCGACCTTGTTTCCTCCGGACGATCCGCCGATCCAACAGCTTCTGAACACGCCCGAAGCCGTCGCGATGGTTGCGGTTTACGCCGTTCTGTTCGCACCGCTCCTCGAAGAGGTGATCGTCCGGGGATTCCTCTTCCGTGTTTTGGAACAAATGGCGGGCGCATCGATCGCCGTATGGACGACCGCTGTCGTTTTCGGTCTGCTCCATGTGCCGCAACACTGGGGAAGCCCGGCCGGTATGTTCCTCATCTTTGGTGTGGGTCTTGTTCTCTCCAAGGTACGGCACGGGACGAACTCGCTCGTTCCTCCGGTGATCGTGCACACCGCATATAATGGCATGCTCTTCCTGGCGTTTCTGTTGGGTACGCTTATCCAGGGAAGCATGACTCCATAACCACTAACAGCCTGTGGTGGAACCCCGCGTCGCACCGAGAGCGGCGAGGCACCCGGCTGACAAGGCGCGAGGAGGGAGCATATTCCCAATATGTGACCGACGAGCAACGCAGTTCAGGCGGAATGCATCGACGGTCGAATGCAGCGAGGGTTTCACCACAGGCTGTTAAGCAAGGGGGAAACAGCAAAGTGACGGATGCGAACCAGAGTATGAAGGAGGCGGAATACGGACCTCTGGCAGGACTGATCGGCCTCTGGACGGGAGACAAGGGAATGGACTTCGCTCCGGAACCCGACGGCCCGGCGGAAAGCCCTTTCTACGAGACGCTGGAATTCACGGCTTGCGGAGACGTGGAGAATGCGGAGTCTCAGGTTATTTGGGCAATACGATATCAACAGACTGTCAGCCGCAAGTCCAATAACGAGGTGTTTCACAACCAGACCGGGTATTGGATGTGGGATGCGTCGAGAAACCTCGTCATGCAGTCGCTGACCATTCCGCGTGCCGTATGCGTACTTGCCGGGGGAAGGGCATCCGAGGCTGACGGCACGACAACCCTGACGGTCAAGGCGGCAATCGACGATCCGGACTGGGGTGTAATTCAATCGCCTTTCATGCGGGACAATGCCCGGACGCTGGGATTCAGCCATTCGCTCAGCGTAAGCGAGCACACGCTGAGCTACGCGGAAACCACAGTGCTTGAAATTTACGGCAGGCGGTTCGATCATACGGACAGCAACAACCTTCGGCGCAAGGGTCGAACAGGAGATCGAAAATGAAGCGATATTGGCGTGTGTATGCAATCTGTCTGAGCTTTGTTGCCGCGTTGGGCGCGGCGGCGTTTGGCGGTCCCTCACAGGACTCTGACCTCGAACGGTTTCTGGAACAATCGCGTCAATGGAGCGCCGATATGGAGAGCCGCGGACTCGCCTCTCCGTTCACGGGTTTGACGACAAACGGCGAGGTGGTCCCGGGTCTGTTCGAGATTCGGTCGACGGGGGTCTCGACGGCGCCCGTCCAAGAGGCGGCCGACCGGTTCCTCGGCACGCTCAGTGCAGAGCAACGGCGCAGCACGGTGTTTGCCGAAAACGACGATGAGTGGCGCAAGTGGGCCAACCAGCACATCTACTACCGGGACGGCATTTCCTTCGAGGCGATGACCGGGCAACAGCGCGAGGCCGCGTTCTCGATGCTCGGAGCGTCCCTCAGCGCCAAGGGTCTGGATCTGACGCGCGACATCATGCGGCTGAACGAAACGCTCGGAGAACTCAACAACAACAATTTCGTCGAATACGGCGAGTGGAAGTACTGGATTTCGATCATGGGCGAGCCGTCGGCCACCGAGCCGTGGGGTTGGCAGTTGGACGGTCATCACCTGAACCTGAACTATTTCGTCATGGGCGACCAGGTCGTGATGACTCCGGCCTTCTGGGGTTCCGAACCCGCCGTCGCAACATCGGGCAAGTTTGCCGGCACGTCGATCATGACCGAAGAACAGGACAGCGGACTGGCCATGATCCGCGCTCTGACGCCGAACCAGCAGCGGGACGCGATCCTTGAGACATCCAAAACCGGAAACAATATTCTGTCGCAGGCTTTCAGTGACAACGTTGTTCTGGACTATGCCGGAATCCGGGCCGACTCGTTGGACGACTCCCAGAAACGGAAGCTGCTCGATCTCATCGCACTGTACGTCGGCAACATGCGCGACGCGCACGCCAGGGTCCGCATGTCCGAGGTTGAGGCACATCTCGACGACACGTACTTTGCCTGGATCGGCGGCACCGCGGATGATTCGGTGTATTACTACCGCATCCACAGCCCGGTCATCATGATCGAATTCGATCACGAAACTCCGGTGGGACTTCGCCACCTGTATCCGCCGGGTGTTCCATACCAGGAACATATCCACTCCGTCGTCCGGACGCCCAATGGCAACGACTACGGGAAAGACCTTCTGCGGCAACACTACGAGGCGCACCCGCACGGGTAGGCGCACGGGGTAGTAGGCAATGAATCCATCCGAGCGGCCCGGGCCCGGGCGGCTCGAAGCAATCTGGTTGAAACGCGCGCACCGCGGATCGATGGACGCGGTGGGGGAAGCGCGCGCAATCCCCGGTCACGGCCTCGAAGGCAACGCCGACAAGGGAAAGATCCGCCAAATCACCATCATTGAACGTGAGATGTGGGAGGCAGTCACGAGCCGAACGGGCTCCGATGCCCCGCCGTCCTCGCGCCGCGCGAACCTCATGTTGAGCGGGATATCGCTGGCCGACACCCGCAATCGCGTTCTGCGGATCGGTGTTGTTCGGCTCCTGATCGCCGGAGAAACCAAACCATGCGAGCGAATGGAGGCCGTGGCGGACGGTCTTGAACAAGCCATGTACAACGGCTGGTACGGCGGCGCATTCGCCCAGGTCCTGAACGGCGGGACGATTCGAACCGGTGACACCGTGGCATGGGAGCGGGGCGAAGCGCCGGCACGGAAAAAGCAGGTAGAATAGGATCTCCTGGAACCGAGGATTCGATGGACGGAAACGAGCAAAACGAGCTCAGGACGCTACGCGACAAGCTGGGCGAATTGGACAACACCCTGTTCAGACAAATCGTCGAGCGTCAGCGCATCGTCACCGCGATCGGGCGGCTGAAGGCGGCTGTGGGCCGTCCCACACGGGACTACCGGCAGGAAAAGGAAGTGATCGAACGCGCCAAGAAGGCCGCGGCCGCCCTCGGCGTCAATGCCGGATTCGCCGAAGACCTGATGCTGTTGTTAATTCGCGAATCGTTGACGACGCAGGAACAGGACCGCGTTCATGCAGGCGCCAGGGGAACCGGCCGCAGAGTCCTGGTGATCGGCGGCAATGGCCATATGGGCCGGTGGCTGGTACGGTTTCTCACATCTCAGAACTTCGCCGTCGAGGTCGCCGACCCCTCCGGTGCACCCGACAACGTTCGTCACATCCCCGACTGGAAGGCATCGGACCTGGGCCACGACATCATCATCGTCGCCACGCCGCTTCGGTTGTGCAGAAGAATTCTCGAAGACCTGGCCGCGAGGCGCCCGCGGGGGGTGGTTTTCGATATCAGTTCCTTGAAATCCCCGTTGCGGCCCGGTCTGCGGGCGCTGGCGGACGCCGGCGTCGCGGTCACATCGATTCACCCCATGTTCGGACCAGACACGCAGATGCTTTCGGGGCGGCACGTTATCTTCATCGATCTGGGATCACCCGAAGCCACCGGCCAAGCCCGGGAACTGTTCGCTTCCACGATGGCCGTTCAGGTGGACATGGACCTGGAATCCCATGATCGTCTTGTCGCCTACATTCTGGGACTGTCGCATGCCACGAATGTCGCCTTCTTCACCGCTCTCGCAGAAAGCGGTGAAGCGGCCCCACAACTCGCCCGCCTGTCGAGTACGACATTTGACGCCCAACTGGAAATCGCAACCCGAGTCGCCGGAGACAACCCGAATCTCTATTTTGAGATCCAATCCCTGAACGAGTACGGAAGCGAAGCCCTGGCCGCTCTCTCGTACGCCGTCGAACGAATTCGATCGGTGATCCGGGCCGGGGATTCCGACGAATTCGTCGCGATCATGACGCGCGGGCGGGAATACCTGAGCGGACGGGAACTGGTTGCCGAGAACGAGTCGCCCGGAAGCCAATAGTTCTGGAAGTGCCGAGACGATGGACGAATTCAGATATGACGGCGAGGGCCTGACCTGCGAAAACGTGAGTCTCGGAGCGATCGCGGACTCGGTCGGTACACCGACCTACGTTTACAGCCAGAAGATTCTGTACGACTCGGTCCGGCGGTTCGACGACGCCTTCGCGTCGGTCCCCCATCTAGTGTGTTATGGCATCAAGGCCAACTCCAACCTGACCTTGTTACGCCGTTTTGTTGAGTGGGGAATCGGTTTCGACGCCGTGTCCGGCGGTGAGTTGTTTCGCGCACTTCAGGCCGGCGCCGATCGCAAACGGATCATCCTTTCCGGCGTCGGCAAGACACGCGACGAGATTCAGTATGCGCTGGACCGGGACATTCTGTTTGTGAGCGTCGAGTCGCGCGCCGAGTTGGAGACGATTGCGGAGGTTGCGATCGAAACGGGCCGAACGGCGCGCGTGGTCTTCAGAACGAATCCAAACGTCGATGCCCGGACACATCCCTACATTTCGACGGGTCTCAAAAGTCACAAATTCGGAGTCAGTTTCAAAGATACGCCTGCTCTGATTGCGGACGCCTCGGCAATGCCCGGTATCGAGGTCGCCGGAATCGGCTGTCACATCGGTTCGCAGATTACCGATCTCGGACCGTTCAGGGAGGCGGCGGGAAGCATCGCGGGGTTGGCGTCGAACCTCAAGGACCGGGGTATTCCTCTGAAATACCTGGATTTTGGAGGGGGGCTGGGGATTTCATACGATGGGGAACTGCCACCGACACCGCAGGTCTATGCGGAGACGTTGATCGGCATCAGCAGGGAATTGGGGCTTACGCTGGTTCTGGAACCCGGTCGCGTGATCGTGGGCGCTTCCGGAATTCTGCTGTGCCGCGTCATTCGCAAGAAGACGCAAGGCAAGAAGCGATTTGTCATCGTCGACGCGGGAATGAACGATCTGATCCGGCCGCCGCTCTACGGATCCTTCCACGGGCTGCGCCCGGTTCGCCAACGGGAAGGAACCGAGGTGATCGATCTGGTCGGTCCGATCTGCGAGTCCACGGATTTTCTTGCCCAGGACCGTGAGGTATCACGCCTGGAAACCGGCGATCTCGTCGCGGTCATGACGGCCGGGGCATATGGTTCCGCGCTCGCCTCCAATTACAATTCGCGGCCTCGTCCTGCCGAGGTGCTTGTGGACGGTGAAAGTTTCAGCGTCGTGCGGCGGCGTGAGACCTATGACGATCTGATCCGACTGGAAGAGTGACACGCGGGAACTGTCCCAATGCACAATCCGCACGATCCGTACGAACTTTCCCACTGTAGGTGCGGTCTATGACCGCACGATGACCGCATGATCTTGATTCGGGCGGTCACAGACCGCCCCTACATTTTCAATATTGAGGGATTCGGGCACCCCAATGACCACAAGATGTGGCGTGCGGCGAAGGTCCAAATGTATTCACTCCTCATCGCCCGGGACTTTGGCGCCAAGGAGTTGGAGGCTCGCGTCGATCGTCGACCGTAGCGTTTCTTCATCCAGCAATCCTCTTGCATGGACCGTACCGTCCGGCGCCACGATCGCGAACTCTCCTGTGCGCGTCTCGAGAAGCGACGATTCGCGGTTGACCATCGTCGGGAAGCGAACTGGCCCGGGTTCGATCCCATCCGCGGGAACTCCCAGAAATCGGACTTTGGCGTCGGAACCGTACCGCTCGTACGCCTGCGCAAACGCCGCGGACCCGGCCGGGTCCCGGTCGACGACACCCAGCACCAGTACCGACCCGGAAAAATCTTCGAGCGTGTGGAAGTACCCCGCGGCGTCCTGCACATGGAAGCGGGTGACAGGAACTGCCGGTCCGTCCATCGTCGGCGCCGCGTCAAACCGGGCGTCCGAAGCCGCGTCCAATACTGGGTCGGCTTTCGCGAGCCTGGCATCGAGTTCTTCTTCCGCCTTGTCTCCATTTACATCTGGTGCGTCCGTTTCAGGCGACGAAACGGCGGCCTGTTGTACGGCGCCAACCGTATCCTGAATCACCGGACCGGACATCTCGCCACCGGGCATCCCGCCGCCGGACATCCCGCTGGAGATCCATATGGCCGCGGCTGCGACCAGCACCGCGCCGAATGCGCCTGCGAGGCGCAGCGGTCTAATCGGCCAATGAGCGGTCCTGCCGGCCCTGGCCACCTGTTGTCTGAAATGCGCGGAAACGAGGACATCCACCTGTGCAAATTCATCCAGTTCGGCTCGGCAGTCCGTGCAACCCTCCACGTGCTGTTCCAACCGAGCCCGTGTGGGGGGATCGATGCTTTCTGAAAAGTACGCTTCGAGATGGGGTTCCATCCACTTGCATTTGTCGGTCATTTTTCGATCCCGTGTTCCGTTACCGAGTTCCGATCCCGTGTTCCAAGCCGGTGTTGCAGGCCTTTCTTCAAACGTTTTCGCCCGTAGAAAATTCTCGACTTTACCGTGCCCTCGGGAATCTCCAGTATCCGGGCAATCTCCGGTATCGTCATGCCTTCGACCGCGAGCATCAAAAGCGGAATCCGAAACTCCTTGGGCAGTCGTTCGACATGCCGCCCGACATCAATCATGGTTTCCCGGTCAATCCCGGTTTTCGGGTCGGCGGCATCGAAGTGCATCGTCTTCCCGTCCGAATCTTCGCGTTCAAGGTCGCCGAACAACGTCAAACGTTTCACCATACGGACGAAGCTGCGGCGACGGTTGATCGAGACCCGTACGACGATTCGCGCCAGCCACGAGCGGATCGGACAATCTCCCCTGAAGTTGCCGATCCCCTTGTATGCCCGCATCAGGGCTTCCTGGACGATGTCCTCGGCATCGTCCACGTTCCGGGTCGAAGCGACAGCAATCTGCATTAGAAACGGACGGTGTTCCTGTACCAGGAGGTCGAAGTCGGTTCTTTTGTCTTCAGCCTCCGTCCAGCGGACAGAGTCGCCATTGTTCAAGACACTGTCGGGGGCCAAAGGGTTCACGATTGGTTTGTTGCCGCTTCTCTACAGCGGACGATGATTCGGAATCGGGCGGTCAGATTTGCTATCGGAGTTGGTCCAACTTCTGCTGAACCGTTTCGCGTTCTTCTTGTTCTTCGGACAATTCCAACGAACGTTCATAAGATTCAAGGGCGTCCTCGGGCCGACCCTGGCGACGATAGAGATCGCCGAGGTGCTCATGAAGCGTGGGATCGGTCGAGGCGAACAGGACCGCCCGTTCCAGGTATTCCTCAGCCAGATCGAGACGATCGAGCCTGTAGTACACCCAGCCCAGACTGTCGAGATAGGCACCATTGATCGGTTCTGCCTCGACCGCTTTCCGGATCATATCGAGGGCCTCTTCGAGTTTCTCTCCATTGTCGGCCAGCATATAGCCCAGGTAGTTGAGGACGGCCGGATTCTCGGCGTCGATGTTCAATGACTGACGGAACGCTTCTTCCGCGTCCACGTCCAGCTCCTGCCGTTCCAGGAGGGCGCCTCTCATGAAGTATGTTTGCTGCTGTTGGTTCTCGAAACGTTCGAGCATATCCACGATCACGCGTTCCGCTGCCGCCCAGTCTTTATTTTCTTCGTAAATGCCAATGATGGTTGCGTAGATCTCGAAATCCGATTCCCGGTCCTCGAGCATGTCCATCAGCATGGCAATCCCTTCTTCGGCACGGCCCGTCTGTCCCAACAGATCCGCGCGCTGCAGCTTCAACTGGCGATGATCCGGAAAAACTTCCAATGTGGATTCGGCTTTTTCAAGGGCACGTTCAGGTTGCCGGGCCAATCGGTACGTGCCGACGATGTATGAATCGACCGTGCCGTCGCGTTCCCGAACATAAGCCTTCATCTCTTCGAATGCCGCGACGGCGTCTTCGTACTCCTCGAGCATCGTATGAAGAATGGCGCTATGCCTGAGGAAGAGCTGACGACGTCCTCGCTCAACCTGGGTGTAGCGGTTTCCGGGTTGCCGGGACGCATCGAGCAGACCGCGGAGTCCGGCAATCGCATCTGCAAACCGCCCCTCATCGCGATCGAGCATCGCAACGGCGAAGCCGATATCCGGGCTGTTGGGCACAATCCGATCGGCCCGTTCCATATAGGCCCGTGCCTCGGCGAAATTCATGTTCTGCTGTTCGATTTGCCCCAACCGGAGCAGGGCTACGGCATCGGCGGGATCCAGAGCGATCAATTCCCGATATTTTTCGGTAGCCTCGGCCCAGTTTTCCAATACGAAATGAATGCGTGCCAGTTCCTTGACCAGTTCGATTTCATCGCGTCCGAGATCGATTGCCCTCTGGAACGCGTCGGCCGCACTCTCCAGTTCGTCGACCTGCACGTACGCCTGACCCAGGAGATACCAGACCGCGTTCGAATCGGGCTGATTGGTCGAAAAGGCCTCGAGGAGATCGATGGCTTCCCCCGTGTTGCCGATACCCATCTGGAGTTCCGCCAGGGCAATCACGCCTTCTTCGGAACTCGGCTCGACCTGGATGAAGTCGCGGTACAGCTCCAACGCGCGTTCGGGTTGGCCTGAAAACCGGTACAGTTGGCCCAGCGTCAGGTAGGCGTCGGTCTCCTCGGAACTGAGCCGAACCACATGTTCCAGTGCCTCGATCGCCAACCCGATGTATTCCTCTGCGATTTCCTGTCCCGCGCTGTTGCTCACCAGACTGGTATAGACGCCGCCGAGCAGGCGATGCGCGTCAAGGTTGTCAGGATCGATGTTGATTGCACGATTGGCGTAGTCCACCGCGTCGCGCCAGAAATTTCGTCTGGCATAGCTCGCGGCGATCTCGGAATAGATTGTCGAGTTGGTCGGGTCCAGAGCCAACGCCTCTTCGTAGGCTTCGAGCGCGCCCTCCCAATCCCCGTCGTTTTCAAGCATGTGCCCGCGTGCGAATTGGTAGTACGCCTCGGCCGCCGTGGATACGGCAGAGGACGTCGATTCCTGCGCCTGGGACAAACTTGTCGTGGCCAACAGAGCGCCGACCGAAAGACCCGCGAACAGTTGCAGCATTCTTTTCATGGGATGTGCCAATTCGACAAACTTTTACGTTTTTGCATTATAAGGGGAATCTCGAATATCCGATTCGGGAATTTCGTGGAACGCGGCGCGGGACCTCGCCCGCCAAGCCCCATCGGCGCGACCGCGCACACTTCTGCCACAGGCTCCTAATGTTTGAAGTGCCGCATTCGGGTCAGCACCATCGACATGCCATGTTCCTCGGCGGCGGCAATGACCTCGGCGTCGTTCCGTGAACCCCCGGGCTGGATTATGTTTCGCACCCCGGCGCGTGCGGCCTCGTCGACGCCATCCCTGAACGGAAAGAACGCGTCGGAAGCAAGCGCGGCGCCCTGGACACTCGACCCAGCCTTTTCCACTCCGATGCGGACCGAATCGACACGACTCATCTGTCCGGCGCCGACGCCGCAGGTCTGGCCCCCTTTTGCCAGGACGATGGCGTTCGACTTGACGTGGCGTGCGACCTGCCAGGCGAACCACAGATCTCTCCATTCTTCCACAGAGGGTTTGCGGGCCGTCACCAGCCGGGCCGTTCCCGCACGGATATCGTCCGACACGTCTGGATCCTGTACCAGGATTCCCCCGAAAATCCCCTTCATTTCCAGGCCAGCCATCCCCCCGGGCGTTTCCGAACTCCCCAGTTCCAGGACGCGGAGGTTCTTTTTCGCAGCCAGAATATCGCGCGCGTCCGGGGCCACCTCCGGAGCGATGATGGCTTCGACGAAGAGCTTCGCCATCTCCTCCGCCGTGGCCGCATCCAGAGTTCGGTTGACGGCGATGATCGAACCGAAAGCTGAAACCGAATCTGCCGCGTAAGCTTTGAGGTAGGCATCGCGCAGATCGGTCCCGATCGCTGCGCCGCAAGGATTGGTGTGCTTGACGATTGCGACTGCGGGATCTTCGAATTCCTGTACGAGGGCCCGTGCCGCCTGAAGGTCGACCAGGTTGTTGTATGAGAGTGCCTTCCCCTGAAGTTGTACCGCGGAGGCCAATCCGTGAGGCGCCTCCGATCCCCAGCGGTAAAACGCCGCCTTCTGGTGAGGATTCTCTCCGTACCGGGGTTCGGACACCTTTTCAAGGTTCATGAAGACGCGTCGCGGCCACCCGTTTTTGTCCGGCAATGTGAAGCCCGCCCCGGATGGTTCGACCCCGGAAAGAAACTGTGCGATCTGCCCATCGTACCGGGCGGTATGGGCAAAGGCATCCTGTGCGAGCGCGAACAGGCGTTCGTGCGAAAACCGGCCGCCGCTCTTGCGGAGTTCGGCGATCAGCGTCGAATAGTCGGACGGGTTCGTCACCACCGCGACATCCATGAAATTTTTTGCCGCTGAACGTAGCATCGCCGGTCCGCCGATATCGATGTTCTCGATCGCTTCCATGAACGTCACGCCGGGGCGCCGAATTGTTTCGCCGAATGGATACAGGTTCACGCAAACCATGTCGATCGGCTGAATGTCATGGTCCGCCATCTGCTTCCGGTGTTCCGGGTTGTCGCGAAGAGCCAACAAACCCGCGTGGACCCGGGGGTGCAACGTCTTGACCCGGCCGTCCAGCATTTCAGGAAATCCGGTCATTTCGGAAACTTCCCGAACCGGTATCCCTTCCGACCGAATGAGTCGAGCCGTGCTCCCCGTGGACAATATCTCGACACCCATCCCGGCAAGTTCGCGTGCGAATCCCGCGATTCCCTGCTTGTCAAAAACACTGATCAGTGCGCGTTTAACTTTTTTCAAATCCGAACTCCTCACCTGAAATTGTAAAACAGGGTTCCCGTATGCTGAAATGACTCAAATGAAAGCCCTTCGGCAAATTCCACCGGTTCATCAGGTTCTCGAGCGACCCGAACTCGCCGGTATGGAGACCGTCCTTGCCCAGCCATTTGCGGTACGCATGTTGAACGACGTGATCGGCGAGTTGCGGGAACGAATCCGGGGGGAAGACGCCGAGTTCACTCGCGACGTGTTGGCTTCGCGCATCGCGGTGGAGCTGAAGCAGCGCATCGAAACATTCCTCACCCCCTCGCTGCGACCCCTCATCAATGCAACCGGAGTTGTGCTGCATACGAATCTGGGGAGAGCGCCGCTGCCGCCGGAAGCCATGGACCACGTCAGAAAAGTTTCGGCAGCCTACTCCAATCTGGAATTCGATATCGCCGAAGGACGGCGAGGAAAGCGGGACTCTCATGTCTCGAACCTTCTTTCCGAGTTGTTGGGCTGTGAAACGGCGATCGTGGTGAACAACAACGCCGCCGCGGTCCTGCTGGTCCTGAACGCGCTTGCCGAGGGCGGTGAGGTCCTGGTCGCGCGCGGCGAGGAGATTGAAATCGGCGGCTCCTTCAGGATTCCGGAGGTCATGGCGAAAAGCGGGGCTCGACTGCGGGAAATCGGCACGACCAACCGAACTCGTATCGAGGACTATGAATCGGCCATCGGGCCTGAGACGCGCCTCATGTTACGTGTCCATCCCAGCAACTTTACCATCGTGGGATTTACCGAGCGACCGTCGTTGGCTGAATTTGCTGAACTTGGGCGTCGCAGTGGAATCCCGACGTTCGAAGATCTCGGCAGCGGATGCATCGCCGATCTCGCGGCCACCGGAATCGGCGATGAGCCCCGGCCGCAAGAAAGTATCGGGCATGGAATCGATTTGGTGTGCTTCAGCGGCGACAAGCTTTTGGGCGGCCCGCAAGCCGGAATCATTGCGGGACGGAAATCCCTGTTGGATCGAGCGCGCCGGAACCCCTTGTTCCGTGCGCTTCGCGTTGACAAGCTGACGCTGGGAGTCCTGGAATGGGTCCTGCTCGCAAACCTCCGCGGCGAGTCAAACCGGATTCCGATCTGGCGGATGCTCAGCGCCCCGGAAAGCGAAATTCGGGAACGTGCCGAAACGTTGGCACGTCGCGCGGCCCATGAAGCGGTCGCGCCCGTACCGCTCACTTCCGTGGTCGGAGGCGGTTCGGTTCCTGGCGGGAAAATTCCGTCGTGGGGGCTCAGCCTTTCGCCGGACCACTTGTCTCCGGTCGAGCTTGAACGGCGGCTGCGCCAGTCCGCCTGTCCCGTGATCGTCCGCATCGAAGCAGCTCGGGTATTGCTCGATCTACGGACCGTCGCTCGCGACGAAGAAGATTCACTGCTCGCCACCCTCGTTGAAGCCCTGGCGCATTAATCGCAATAATCAGTGGCCGCATTCTACGGCGCGAGGAACGCGCCGTGGAACGCAGCACTGGCGGATGGATTCGGCGCTACAGCAGACAACTCGCGTGAAAGGCGGGTCATGTGCGAACGCGTTCGACGTACTTGCCTTCGGACGTGTCGACCCGGATCGTCTCTCCTTCCGAAATGAAATGAGGTACCGGGACGATGAGTCCCGTTTCGGTTTTCGCGGGCTTTTGTACGTTGCTAACGGTTGCCGATGGCATTCCGGGCTCGGTTTCAACAACCTTGAGATCGACCGTCGCGGGCAATTCAATTCCCACCGGACTCTCCGAGTAAAACTCGACCTCGATGCTCGAATTCGGTATCAGGAACTGCATTGAATCCCCGAGCAGTTCAGTCGTGAAGTGAATCTGTTCGTAGGACTCGGTATCCATGAAGAAGTGGTTGTCTCCCTCGCTGTAGAGGTATTCCATTTCTTTCTTGTCGAGAATCGCCTTGTCGATCGAATCGTCCGACCGGAACCGATGGTCGACGATGGACCCCGAGCGCAGGTTTTTGAGCTTGGTCTGCATGTGGCCCTTCCCCTTCCCCGGAGTCAGATGTTGATAATCGACGACGCGAAACAACTCCTCTCGAAGTCTGATGATGTTCCCGCGCCGCAACTGTGTTGCCTGAATCATTGAATTATTGCCTTTCCAAATCGCTCGTTAATCTTGTCCGGCCATCAGTGCCTCGATTTCGGCGATCTCTCGCGGAAAATCCGAAAGCATGCGATAGCCGTCTTCGGTCACAACGACGTCATCTTCAATGCGAACGCCGATGTTTTCCTCCGGGATATAGATTCCGGGTTCAACGGTAAGAACCATGTTGGGTTCCAACGATGTCCGGGTGTCGCCGACGTCATGCACGTAGAGTCCGATGTAATGGCTCGTTCCATGAATGAAGTATTCGCCGTAGCCGGCCGCGTCGATATATTCCCGAGCCGCCGCATGAATGCTGTTCGGCCCGTTCAGGCGCGCCCCGGGGCGAACCTGGGCCAGCGCGGCTTCCTGGGCGCCGAGCACGATCCGATAGATCTCTCGCTGTCGATCGGTGAACTGCCCGTTAACAGGATACGTGCGTGTGACGTCGGCGGCGTAGCCGCTGTATTCCGCTCCGATGTCGACGACAACCAGATCCCCGTCGCGCATCTGCCGGTCATTGCGATCGTAGTGGAGAATCGTTGCGAAGGGGCCCGAGCCGACGATTGACGGGAACGCCGGGCGTTCAGCCCCGTTTCGCCGGAATTCGTACTCAATGATCGCTTCGGCCTCATATTCCATGACACCGGGCCGGATCATTCCTGCCGCGGCCCGATGGGCCTGGATCGTGATGTCGATCGCCTTCGTCAGAAGGTCCATCTCGGTGTCGGATTTGACCAGGCGCATGCTCGCGATCGCGCGGCCCATGTCCTGAAACTCCGACTGCGGCGCAATTGCGCGCAGCCGGGCCATGTTTTCGCTCTGACTCGTGACGGTATGGATAGCTTCCGCATCCGCCGCGACACCCCGGAATCGGGTCTCGAACTCGTCGAGCGGGAGCACTGTGGCCACGCCTGTTTCTTCGGAAGCTTCAGGGCCGGGTCCCAGTTTGACACCCGTCCATCGCTCCTCGTCGCGGTCGCGCGACGGAATGAACAGGAACTCTTCGATGCGGTCGCCGGTGGCATCCAACAACAGAATCGCATTCGGTTCCGTGAATCCCGTCAGATAGTAGAAGTTGTCATCCTGTTGATACTCGACCAGATCGTTGGGACGCGCGGCAAAAATCACGACCGCGCCGCTCAATTCGCCCGCCAGTTGTTGCCGCCGGCCACGGTAGGTTTCCAACGGTTCCCGTTCGATCGCAAAAGAGGACGTTGCGACCATCAGCAGCACCGCGAATGCGCTTCGTTTCATATGAACTCCCTCAGGCGATCAGGATATCGGTTGCGATCGCCGCGAGCAGCAACAGGCCGACATATCCATTCAGATTGAACGCCACATTTGCCCGGCTCAGGTCGTCGGGGCGGACAATGCGATGTTCCCAGTACAGTATGGCTGCAAACGACGCGATTCCCAGATAGGCCACGATGCCGAGCCCGCCGAGGCGCGCGACACCCGCAAGCAGAAAAACCGTGCCGACATGGAAGGCCGACGATACCTTCAACGCCGTTGCGGCGCCCCATCGGGAGGGCATCGAAAACAGCTTCGCCTTCCGGTCAAAGGCGGTGTCCTGGCACGCATAGATGATATCGAAACCCCCAATCCAGAACATCACTGCGCCGGTCAGCAGCATCGGTGTCAGGCCAATTTCCCCTCGAATGGCAACCCAGGCGCCGAGAGGGGCGAGGCCGATCGCAAACCCGAGCGCCAGATGGCTCAACGACGTGAACCGCTTGGTATAGGAATACCCGAACAGGATTCCCAGCACGGGAACGGACAAATACAGACACAGACGATTCAACATACCCGCCGAGACTATGAAGAACGCCGACATCGCCACGGTGAACGACACGGCAAAACTCATGGTCAACTTCCCGGCGGGGAGGGCTCGAATCCTGGTGCGGGGATTCGCCGCATCGAATTCAAGGTCTACGATCCGGTTGAATGTCATTGCCGCGCTGCGGGCGCCGAACATGGCCAGGACGATCCAGAGCAGACGGTCCCATGCCGGCAGCCCATCCGCGGCCATGAGGGTTGCAATGAGGGCGAACGGAAGCGCGAAGACCGTGTGTTCGAACTTGATCATTTCAAGCGTTGTTTTGAGGTTGTTCAACACCGTCGTTCGTCCCCCGGGCATCTTCCCCGACTGGTCAGGCAACCCCCAAGATAGCCAGTATTGGGCTGGGGCGGCGACAAATCTTCCGGTCGGGGTATAGTTGCCTGATTCCGATCGAGTGTGCTCAGAATAAGGGAAACATGACCGGCGAAGAAATCAAAAGGGTCCTGGAGCGCTACAAGAACGGCGACTTGTCGGTCGCGGATGCCATTGACAGATTTCGCAAGCTTCCATTCGAGGATCTGGAATTCGCAAACGTGGACCACCATCGTTCCGTCCGGCAGGGATTTCCCGAGGCCGTGTTCGGTGAGGGCAAGACCGATGACGAGGTGGTCGAGATCGTTCGCGCGATGCTTCCCCACGACCACAACGTGCTCGTCACGCGCACCAACGAAAACGTTGCCGGCCGCATCCGGGAACTCGCACCCGAAGCGCTTTTCCATCCCCGTTCCGGGATGGTGTCCGTGATCAAGGACCATGCAATCCAAGGAAGCGGAACGGTTCTGGTCATCTCGGCCGGGACTTCGGATCTGCCAGTCGCCGAAGAAGCCATCGTCACACTCGAGGTCATGGGGAACACGGTGGACTCGCTTTTCGACGTGGGCGTAGCGGGACTGCACCGCCTGTTAGACCGGGGCGACCGGTTGGTGGGCGCCAGAGTCGTGATCGTCGTTGCGGGGATGGAGGGCGCGCTCCCCAGCGTGGTGGGCGGCCTCGTCGGCGCTCCGGTGATTGCCGTGCCGACCAGCGTCGGCTACGGCGCAAATTTCGGCGGTATCGCCGCTCTCCTCGGAATGCTCAATTCCTGTGCCTCGAATGTCACCGTCGTCAATATCGACAACGGCTACGGCGCCGGCGTCGTCGCAAGCCTCATCAATCGTCTCCGATGACCTCCACCGTCCCGGAATTCTCCCTCGAATCGCTTGAATTTCCCCGTCTGAAGGAACTCCTCACACGGTACGTGGGAAGCGACATGGGCCGTGGACGTCTGGACCAACTGCGCCCGACGAACGATCTTGCGAATCTGGAGCGACTGCACGCCCTCAATCGGGAGGCGATGCGATATTTGCGGGAAAACCGCGTGGGTTTCGCCGACATTCCGTTGCTGGGAGCGCTGCTTCCACGTTTGAAACCTGCCGGAATCACTCTGGAGATTTTCGAGGTCGAGGCTGTCCGGGATTTTCTCGGCGAGGTGACCGGGTTTCGGACACGCTGGAGCGACGATGTTGCCGAGTACCCGCTTCTGGCCGAAAAAACCCGGCGGTTTTCCAACTTCAAAGCCTTGGCTTCATTGCTTCATCGGGCCGTGGGCGGGGGCGAGATCAACGAAGACTACAGCCCCGATCTCAAACGCATTCGGCGGGAAACGGAAAGGGTGCGGCATCGCCTGAACCGCAAGCTGGAGTCCATGGTCAAAGACCCGCAGCATGCAGACCACCTGCAGGACAAGCTGGTGACGATTCGGAACGGCCGATACGTGATTCCCGTTCGCGTGGGGCAAAGGCGTGCAGTGGACGGCATCGTGCATGGTTCTTCGTCCAGCGGTGCGACTGTCTTCATGGAACCGCTCGATACGCTCGGGATGAACAATGAACTGGTCCGTTTGCTCGAGCGGGAAGAGAGGGAAATCCGGCGGATTCTGGGCGAATTGACCGATCGGATTCGGAACTCCGCGGACGAACTCAACGTTGCGGCCGGCCTTTGGGCCGATTTGGAGGTTCTTTTCGGAATTGCGCGGTTCGGTCGGGATTTCGATTGTGCGGCACCCATTTTTTCAGACGGAGAGATGGCATTGACACGGGCATGCCACCCGTTGCTTCAGGACCAGCTGAGAAGATCCCCCGACGCCGGCAAAACGATGGTGCCGCTCGAACTCACGTTGGACGCGAACGATCGGATTCTGGTGATCAGCGGCCCCAACGCCGGGGGCAAGACCGTTGTCCTGAAGACCGTGGGACTGTTCACGCTGATGGCGCAGTCGGGCATCCCGGTACCCGCGGAAAGGGCGGTGTTGCCCCTGTGCGATCACGTTCTCGCCGATATCGGCGACCGACAGTCGATTGCCAACCAGCTCAGCACATTCTCGGCTCACATTCTTTCGATTTCGAAGATGGTAACGCTGGCGAGCGCGCGTTCGTTGATTTTGATGGACGAGATTGGGAGCAGCACCGAACCCGCCGAAGGCGCGGCGTTGGCAGTGGCGGTTCTCGATCACTTTCGCAACGCCGGTTCCCGGACCGTTGCGACCACCCACTACAACCGGTTGAAAATGTATGCCGAGACGACATCCGGCGTGCGGAACGCCGCAATGGAATTCAACGAGGAAACGCTGGCGCCGACATATCGTTTGATCCACGGTCTTGCCGGCCAATCCAGCGGGCTGAAGATCGCCGAACGGCTGAAGCTGCCCGGTGCGTTGATAGCCGTCGCACGCGATGCCCTCGACCGCAGCGAGTTGGATGCGGCGCGTTACGTCGAAGAGTTGAAGGCACGGGTTGCGAACCTGGAAAACGAAAAAGACGAACTCGAAGCCGAGAAGGCGACCTTTGAAAGGTGGAAGCTTGACACGTCGCGCCAAATAGAAGACGAGAGAAAAAAGGAACTGGCGCGTGTCGAAAAACAACTTGACGCGATTGTCGACAAGATCCGAAAAGACGCCTCCGACCAGTTGAAGGCACTCGGCGCCATGGCGGTCAATCGTTTTGACAAGAAGCTGAAACGGGCGCGCGTGGACGCCGGCGCTACCCTCCGCCGGGAAGCGCGGAAGAGTTGGAATCCTGTCGAACCGGCAGCGCCCGCCGTCCCGGAACTCGGCCCGGAGTCGGTCAAAGCCGGTTTCAGAGTTCGCGTGCGGTCGCTTGGCGTGGAGGGCGCCGTTTCGAACGTCTCCGAACGGGAAGTCGAAGTCGCCGTGGGGAACATGAAGGTACGTCGCCCGTTCAACGACATTGCAATCGTCGATTCCGGGGCGATCTCCCTGCCCGGAAACGTCAGCTTCGACTTCAAAAGCAAGGATCTGGATTCCAACGAAATCAAGCTGATCGGTTTGGATGCCGACGAAGCCCGGGACAAGCTCGACAAGTTTCTTGACGATGCGTTTCTTGCGCGTCTGGCGATGGTACGGGTCATCCACGGTCATGGGATGGGAGTCCTGCGCCGAACGGTCCGCGAGGTGCTCGAATCCAGTCCCCACATCGATCGATTCGAGGCCGCGCCTCCAAACCAGGGCGGAACCGGTGCCACCCTGGCCTATTTGAAGGATTGAAACCTGAATATTTCACGTTGGAAATCCGGAGACTTCCCATCGAAGACGCCTTCCTGAAGTCAGCAGTCCGTGGTCGAACCGGATCGACAGAATAGATTGCCATCGAGGCGTCCACGGCTTAAAATACATTCTTCCTGTTTTCTTTAGACGGTCAGCCATCCCGGATGAAAAACATTGCTGAATCGATCCGCTTTTCCGCGGATATCGTTCGCGTTGTCGGCGACTATGTGTCGCTGAAGAAGAGCGGTGCCAACCTCAAGGGGCTCTGTCCCTTTCACGGCGAAAAGACGCCTTCATTCTCGGTTCACGGCGAAAAGCAGTATTTTCATTGCTTCGGGTGCGGCGCGGGCGGCGACGTTTTCAAGTTCGTCCAACTTATCGAACAGGTCTCGTTTCCCGAATCGATCAGGATCGTCGCCGAGAAGTGCGGCATTCCGCTGCCTCGACCCTCCGCTGAAGACGAGAGGGCGCTACGGGAGCGGGATGGCTTGATGGAGATCTACGAACGTGCCGCCGATTTCTATCGGCAGCGCCTGGGCACACCCGAAGCCGCCGGCGCGCGCCGCATCCTCGAAGATCGCCAGATCGAGCCGGAGTTCGCCCAACGATTCGGGATCGGATACGCTCCCCAGTATGGTCTGCTGAAAACGCTCAATCCCGAAGAGCCAATGAAAACAGGTCTGTTTACACAGAACGACCGGGGTGACGTCTACGATCGCTTTCGCCGGAGGTTGATGTTTCCGATATGGAACGAACGCGGAAAGGTGATCGCGTTCGGGGGCCGCATTGTCGGTGACGGCGAGCCCAAATATCTCAATTCGCCCGAATCCCCGCTTTATTCAAAGTCGTTCGTACTCTATGGGTTGCACCTCGCGAAGAAACAGGCGCGCGAAGCCGGAAAGATGGTTGTTGTCGAAGGCTATTTCGACGTTCTCAGCCTCCACCAGAACGGGATTCAGAATGTGGTCGCGTCATGCGGAACCAGCCTGACTTCGCAGCAGGTGAGCATCCTGTCTCGACATGTTCCCGAAGTTGTCGTGAACTACGACCCCGACGCCGCCGGACAAAGGGCTGCCAGCCGGTCGATCGAGCGGCTTCTGGAGCGCGGTCTCACCGTACGCATTCTGCGGCTGCCCGGTGGCCTCGATCCCGACGATTTCGTTCGCCGCGAGGGGCCCGATGCGTATCGCGCACTTCTGGACAAGGCACCCTATTTCTGGGAGCACCTCGTCGCGGAGGCCCATCGGCAGGAGGATCTGACGCGACCCGAAGTGAAATCCCGCGTCGTCGGTGAAATCCTCGGTTATGTCCGCAGCATATCGGACCGGTTGGTGCAGTCGGAGATTGCACGATCGGTGGCTGACAGATTTGGAATCCCGGCCGACATTGCCATGGAGCAACTCAGGACAGGCCGCCAGCCGAAGGTTTCCACGACTGGGCGCTCGGCGCGAAAGAGCAGATTGAGCGACGCCGAGAAACAGATCATTCATGCCGTGACGGGAAATCCCGAAGTTGCCGCGCCCCTGAGCGATTTCCTGGTTAACGATTTTCTGAACGATGTCTGGTCGGGTCCGGTGATCGAGAAGCTGATCCGGAACCCGGGTCTGGACATCGAACGCGCCATGGACGACGTCGAGGATACCGATTTGGAACAGGCGGTACGGGCGGCCGTAATGGAGCCGCACGGCCTGGTTTCCCTGGAAATGGCGGTTGTTTCGATGGGTCGTCTATATGAAGAATATCTTTCGAAGGAAGAGCGGCATCTCCAGGAGCAGTTCAGACAGTGCACCGGGCCGGCGCCGACGGAGCTTCTCGAAAGGAAAATGCAAATACTCAAGCAGAAGACCCAGTTACGTCAAATACATTGAGCAAATCGACTAAGGACGGAAAATTTTGCGGACAAAGCGCAGATAAATCCTTGAAAATAGACTTTTTCGTCCTATTCTGGGTATCTGGCTTGACCATACTTCGATGACCCCTAGAGTGTTCAGCGCCCCATGCTGCACCGTCGAGACACATGCCAACACGGCAAGAACGCTGCTAAGTTCTTGAAATACAGGTAGTTACTACTTGGAGGACCATGGAACTCGAAGACAGGTACGATGGAGTTCAAAAGCTCATCGACATGGGTCGGGAGAAGGGATACCTCTCCTATGAGGAAGTAAGCGAGCATATTCCGCTGGAGGTCGCGGCGTCGGCCGAGGCTCTCGACGGCCTGTTCGCGGCGTTCGGTGCGGCGGGAATCCAAGTCATTGAAGGTGAAACCAACGGCGTCAACGGCCGAGGCGTGGGGACGAAATCGCGTCGCGGTGCCGAACTGGATCTGACGCCGGGATCGCTGGAAAAAACCAACGATCCCGTTCGCATGTATCTCCGCGAAATGGGAACGGTTCCGCTGCTGACGCGGGACGGCGAGGTCGAGATCGCCAAGCGGATCGAGCGGGGCCAACTCAGGGTTCTGCAGGCGCTTTCCCGCACGCCCATCGTCATCAAGGAAATCATGGAGGTGGGAGAACGCCTCAAGACGGATCCGAGCATCATCAAGGATCTGGCGACGTTCACCGAGGAGGATCACACCGAATCCAGGATGCAAGCGAAACACCGGCAGGTTGCCGCAACGATCGCCGAGATCGGCAAGGGTTACCGAATTGCCAACGAACTGCGCGCGAACCTGGATGCTCTTTCGAGGACCCGTAAACGCCGGGAGTACCGGAAGGCGGGCTGGAAGCTGGGCCGCAAACGTGTAAATCTGTCGAACCTCGTCCGCACACTGCACTATTCCGCGAACGAAAAGGTACGGCTGACAAGACTGGTTCAGGAAGCGGTGTCCAGGGTTCGTCCTCTGGAGCGGGAATTGGCACGCCTTGAGCGGAAGGCGGACTACACAAAGAAAGAATCGAATCGGAAACTTGTCCGGAAGGAAATTCGTGCGGTCAAGGGGCTTCTCAAGGACTTCCAGGAAGAGCACAAGATGTCGGCTCTCGAAGTGCGGCGGACGCTGCAAGCGATCGTACGCGGCCAGATCGAAGCCGAGAACGCCAAGAGAGAACTGGTGGAGGCCAACCTCCGGCTCGTCGTTTCGATTGCAAAGAAATACACGAACCGTGGACTGCAGTTCCTCGACTTGATCCAGGAAGGCAACATCGGTTTGATGAAAGCGGTCGACAAATTCGAGTACCGGCGTGGGTACAAATTTTCAACCTATGCCACATGGTGGATCCGCCAGGCCATTACGCGTGCAATCGCCGATCAGGCCCGGACGATCCGTATTCCGGTCCACATGATCGAAACGATCAACAAGCTGATCCGGACTTCTCGCGCTCTCGTACAGGAACTTGGCCGCGAGCCCACGAGTGAAGAAATCGCCGAGCGCATGGATATCGCGGTATCCAAGGTTCGCAAGGTGCTCAAGATCGCACAGGAACCGATATCGCTGGAAACACCGATCGGAGAGGAAGAAGATTCCCATCTCGGTGACTTCATCGAAGACCGCGGTGTCGTGTCTCCGTCGGATGCGGTGATCAACATCAACCTGAAAGAAATGACCGAACAGGTTCTGAACACCTTGACTCCACGCGAAGAACGCGTCATCAAGATGCGGTTCGGTCTCGAAGACGGAACGGAGCACACGTTGGAAGAAGTTGGCCAGAACTTCGCCGTGACCCGTGAACGCATCCGCCAGATCGAAGCCAAGGCCCTGCGGAAGCTGAGGCATCCCAGCCGCAGCCGCCGCCTCAGGGCCTTCCTTGACGGCACCAGCAGAGACTGATTGATGGCCCGTGGCTGGCCAAGGGTCGAATGCCATTACATTTGGCGGCCCAGGGGCCCAAAAACAGGAAACCGCAGGCATACGGACAATAGCCTGCCTTTCTCATGGGTTTTCGTCGCGAAGAGTCGGAGACGCCGTCAGGGCTACGGCGCGTTCCTCGCGCCGGGCGCGTAGCGGCGCGTTCGTCGCGCCGGATCAAGCGCGTCAGGGGGCATGCTTGGCGGATGGATCCGGCGCTGTAGTAGACAACTCGTGAGAAATGCGGGCCGGGCGGTGGATTCTGCCGGTAGCGCAGTGCGCCGGGAGGAATCGACGGTTTGTACTTCGGGCCCATAGCTCAGTTGGTTAGAGCTCCCGGCTCATAACCGGGCAGTCGTAGGTTCAAGTCCTACTGGGCCCACTAAAAAATGAACTCTGATCTCAAAAAACTGATTCGTCTCCAGGAAATCGACCTTGAAATCGCTCAGTATCGTACCGAAACAGCGGCGTTTCCGGGCAGATCCAAGGCGCTGGACGAGAAGCTTGCGTCGGCTCTCGAAACCGTAGAAAACGCCAAGGCCGCCATTCGGGAAACACATGCCAAGCGCAAGCATCACGAATCGCGGGTGGCCGACATGGAGGCCAGTGTTTCCAGGTATCGAGAGCAGTTGATGTCAGTCAAGACGAACGAAGAATACAAGGCAATGAACAAGGAGATCGAGTTCAACCAGCAAGCCATCGAGAAGGAAGAAGATCAGATTCTGGCGATGATGGAGCAGGCTGAATCCCTGGCCCAAGACCTGAAGACAGCCGAAGAAGCGCTGGCCGAAGACAAAAAAATGGTTGGCGTCGAGCGTGGCAAGCTGGAAGAACTGAACGCCAGGGACATCGAGACGCTGGAAGCCTACATCCGGGAGCGACACGAATTGGTTCCGGGCATCGATGAAGATGCATTCGCTCGATACGAACGAGTCCGGAAGGCGCGGGACGGCGTGGCGCTGGCCAAGGCAACAGACGAAACCTGCATAGTGTGTAACGTGCGAATGCGACCGCAGCGTTTCCAGGATGTGCGGCAGAACGATACGATCATCCCCTGCGACAGTTGCGGCCGGATCCTCTACGATCCGGAAAACATGGACCATCCCTTCGAAATTGCGTGACGGTTTCTGAACGACGGCATCCCGAATGACAGTTGAAATCGAATATCGCTTCAGAGAGATCGAACAGAAGTGGCGGGACTATTGGGCCGAGGTCGAACTCTACAAGGCGAATGACGACGATCCGCGTCCCAAATACTATTGTCTCGACATGTTTCCCTATCCGTCGGGCTCCGGCTTGCATGTCGGACACTGGCGAAGCTACGTCCTTCCCGACGCCTGGTCGCGTTACATGCTCTTGAAGGGGTACAACGTTCTCCATCCGATGGGGTGGGATGCGTTCGGTCTCCCCGCTGAAAACGACGCGATCAAAAAGGGGATTCACCCCGAAGTCAACACGAGAGAGAACATCGAAAACTTCAGGCGTCAACTCGTCGAGATGAGCCCGATGTACGACTGGTCTCGCGAGATCGATACCACGGATCCCGAGTACTACAAATGGACGCAATGGATCTTCCTTCAGATGTTTCGGAAGGGGCTCGCCTACCAGAAAACGATGCCGATCAACTGGTGCCCAAGTTGCAAGACCGGAATCGCCAACGAGGAAGTCGTTGGGGGCAAGTGCGACCGTTGCGGGGCCGTCGTCGGTACGAAGGATCTGAACCAGTGGATGCTGCAGATTACGGCGTATGCCGAGCGTTTGCTCCATGGCCTGGACGAACTGGATTGGCCGGAAAAGGTCAAGACAATGCAGCGCAACTGGATCGGACGTTCCGAAGGCGCACGGGTGAGGTTTACCGCATTCGATACCGATGGCCGCGAGCATCCGCTGGAGATCTTCACGACTCGTCCCGACACGCTGTTCGGCGTCACATACATGGTTCTGGCGCCCGAACATCCGCTGATCTCCAAGCTGACCACCAATGACCGCTCCGCCGAGGTTCAGACCTACATCGAGAAAGCGCGGAACGCCGCCGAACACGATCGTACTGGCGCCACCGAAAAGACGGGGCAGTTTACCGGATCCTATGCCGTGAACCCGATGAACGGGGAAAAGATCCCGATCTGGATCGCCGACTACGTCCTGATGGGCTATGGAACCGGTGCGATCATGGCTGTTCCCGGCCACGACGAACGGGACTACGCGTTCGCAAACACGTTTGGCCTCGAGGTTCGTGAAGTTATCGCCTCCGGGAAGGCCAATGGCGGCGGCTTCTATACCGGCGACGGGGAGATGATTGCTTCCGGCAAGTTCACCGGCATGCCCTCGGCTGAAGGCCGCAAGGCGATTGTCCGGTGGATCGCCGAAAAGGGGATTGGCGAGAGCGCCATTCAGTACCGGCTCCGCGATTGGGTGTTTTCACGACAACGGTACTGGGGCGAACCGATTCCGATCGTTCATTGCGGTGCGTGCGGCACGGTCCCCGTGCCCGAGAACGAATTGCCCGTAACGTTGCCCGAAGTCGAACGATACGAGCCGACCGGCACCGGCGAATCGCCTCTCGCCGCGATCGAAGATTGGGTCAACGTGACGTGTCCTGCCTGCGGGGCGGCAGGTAAGCGCGAAACCAACACGATGCCCCAGTGGGCCGGGTCGTCCTGGTATTTCCTGCGTTATGCTTCGCCCCACAACCATGACACCTTGATGGGGCCGGAAGGCAAGAAGTGGTTGCCGGTCGACATGTACGTTGGCGGCGTTGAACACGCCATCCTCCATCTGCTCTATGCCCGCTTCTTCTCGCTCGTTCTCCACGATGTCGGCGTCATCGACTTCAGCGAACCGTTCAAGCGGCTTTTCAACCAGGGCATGATCACCCGGAAGGGCAAGGCCGGGCGTGTCGAAAAGATGTCCAAATCGAAGGGCAATGTCGTGAATCCGGACGATCTGATCCGCAGCCACGGATGCGACGCCCTTCGTCTCTACGCATTGTTTGTTGGGCCGCCAGAAATGGATGCCGTGTGGAACGACGAAGGCATTGACGGGACATTCCGCTTCCTGAAGCGGGCGTGGAAGTGGGTGTGCGACTCGAACGGCCAATGGCGGGAAGAACCGTCAAGACAGATGCTCACACATCGTCATTTGCTGGTGAAGAAAGTGACCGCACGCCTCGAAACGTTCCGGCTGAACACGGTCGTCAGTGCAATGATGGAATTCATCAACGCCGTGCATGGCATGGACGAGAAGCCGGACCGGGAAACGATCAACGTGTTTCTCGTGTTGCTTTCTCCGTTCGCCCCCCATTTTGCCGAAGAGCTGTGGGAACGGACCGGACATGCGCCATCTGTCTTCAAGCAATCGTGGCCCCAGTGGGACGATCGGTTCACAACCTTCGACACGGTGACGATTGCCGTTCAGATCAATGGCAGGATGCGTGGGAGACTCACGCTGGACACCGGCGCGGTTCAAGAAAGCGTGCTGGAAGCGGCCCGAAACGACAACGATCTCCGCCGTCACATCGAGAACCAGGAAATCCTCAAGGTCATCTACGTTCCCGGCAAGATCCTCAATCTCGTTGTTGCCTGATCGGGAACTGCTTCGGGTAGTCGTGCGGTCGTAGACCGCACCTACATGGGGAGTGGGAGCGGGGCGCCGAAACCTTGAATATTGAGCATGTACGGGCGGTCTATGACTGCCCGAATCAAGAACGTGCGGATCGTGCGAATCAAGTCCGTAGATCGTGCAGTCGTAGACTGCACCTACATGGGGAGTGGGAGCGGGGTGCCCGAATCCCTGAATATTGAACATGTAGGGGCGGTCTATGACTGCCCGAATCAAGATCCGCCTGAATCAAGATTGTGCAGTCATAGACTGCACCTACATTGAACGCTATTCCGCGAGGTTGGCCAGTGCAAGAATTGTCGTCAGCACGACCTGGATCCCCTTGACTGTTTCCGGTTGGCTGACATCGACCCACTCGTCCAGTGAGTGGCTGCGCCCGCCGATGCCGCCCCGGTCTATGGTGATGGCGGGAATGCCGAGGCTGATCGGGATGTTGGCGTCGGTGCTGGACCGGTTGTAAGACGGCTCGATTTCAAATGCACGGTAGACTTCGGCCGTGAGTTGAACGATGGGCGAATCGAGGGGTGTTTCTCCCGATGGGCGCTCGCCGATGATGTCGATCTCGACCTCGATGCCGCCTTGTCCGGTCGAACGAGCAACGTTCTCTTCGTCTGCGGCATCCTGAACCAGGGCGAGAAACCGACGGCCAAGTTCGTCCAACTCCCGTTTGCTCTCCGACCGAAGATCCACTTCCATCCACGACTCGAACGGAATCGAATTGACCGACGTTCCGCCGCCGACTCTTCCAACGCTGTAGGTGGTCTTGGGACTTTCCGGTACGTCGAGTGCTCCGAGCTTCGCCATGGCGCCGGCCAGGGCGAACGCCGGATTCACAAGGCCGAACGCGCTATAACTATGTCCACCAGGACCTCTGAAGGTCACCCGGTAGCGCTTGCTTCCCAGCGCCTGCGTTGTAATGTCGAGTTGACGGCCGCCCTCAACAGCGACAAACATGTCGATCCGGTCTCGGTACCTTCCCTCTCGAAAGAGATATTTCACGCCACGGAGATCGCCGATCCCTTCTTCTCCCACGCTTCCGATGAACAAGATACTGGCATCGGGCGAAAGACCGGACGCATTTATGGCCCGAATGACCGCCAGCAGGGCGGCCAGTCCACTGGTATCGTCTCCGACGCCGGGTGCGGATAACTGCGTCGCCCGACTTCGAACCCGTACATCGGTGCCTTCAGGAAAAACGGTGTCGAGATGTGCCGCGACTGCAATCAATGCATCGCCCGTGCCGTGGCGGATTCCCATCACGTTGCCTTCAAGATCCTGCTCTACGTCCTCCAGGCCGAGTCCGCGAAGTTTCTCCAGATATGCCGCGGCGCGTTCCTGTTCGCCGAACGGAGGCGCGGGGATTTCGGTCAACTCGATGAGTTCATCGACAAATCGCGAGTAGTCGCGGTCGACGAACGCCATGGCCCGCTGGTAGTCGGCGCGCTCCCGAATCTGGAGGACCCGGGATTCGGTCGATTGACCCAGGGCGGGAACGGCGGCGAACGCCGCGATCAAAACGGTGACAGTTCTAGCGATCTTCATAAACAACTTTGCCGCCCACAATCGTTGCGACGGCCTTACCCTTGAACGACCATCCGTCGAAGGGCGTGTTACGGCTCAAGGATCGGGAATCGGACACCCTGAAGGTCCACTCCCTTTTTGGATCGATCAAGGTCAAATCCGCCATCGATCCTTCGAAAAGGCCCCAGCGATCAATTTTCATGATCTTTTGAGGGTTAGTGGAGAATAACTCGACAAGCCTGTGTAACGAAAGCTTCAGACGCGTCATTGCAAGACCCACGGCCGTTTCCAATCCAGTGATACCGAAAGGGGCGCGGTCGAATTCGAGCATCTTGAGGTTTGCGTGGTGCGGTGCGTGATCGGTGGCGATGGCGTCAATGGTGCCGTCCTGGACACCGGCAATGCACGCATCGATGTCCGCCCGACTGCGCAAGGGCGGCTTCATCTTGGCGTTCGTGTCGTAGTCGCCGACATCATCTTCGGTCAGAGTGAAGTGGTGCGGGGCCACTTCAGCCGTGACCGCCAACCCCTGCTCCTTGGCACGCCGGACCATCGCCACAGCGCCGGCCGTGCTCAGATGAGCCACGTGATACCGGGCTGCCGTGTTCTCCGTCAAAATGAGGTCTCGGGCCACTATCGAGTCTTCCGATGAGGAAGGGATGCCCTTCAGGCCCAGCCGGGTCGATACCGCGCCTTCGTGCATCACCCCTCCCGACGACAGGTTCAGGTCTTCGCAGTGCTGGATCACAGGCAGGTCGAATAGTCGAGAATACTCCAGGGCCCTTCGGAACAGTTGCGCGTCCATGACCGGCTTGCCGTCGTCCGAAATGCCGACGATACCTTCATCGACCATCTCCCCGATCTCGGCGAGCGTCTCACCGCGCTGACCCTTAGTGATCGCGCCGATAGGGAACACCCGCGCCGCGGAATGACGCGCCGCCTCGGCGACGACGAACTGAACCGTCGCGGCCGTGTCGATGGGGGGCCGGGTGTTTGGCATCGCCGCCACCGCGGTGAATCCGCCGGCCGCCGCGGCGGCCGCGCCGGTGCGAATCGTTTCGGCCTCTTCGGTTCCGGGTTCCCGAAGGTGGACGTGGATGTCAAAGAATCCGGGCGCCACGACCAGTCCCGACGCATCGAATGTCGCCGCGTCGAGTTCGTCCAGTTTTCCGATCTCGACGATTCGGCCGTCCTCGACCAACAGATCGGCCACCCTGTCGAGGCCACGAGCCGGATCGATCAACCGGCCGTTTCTTAAAGCAAGCTTCATGCGCCACCCAACAAGTGATAGAGCACGGCCATTCTGACGGCCACTCCCGCCGCGACCTGATCGAGGATGACCGAAAATGGACCGTCGGCCACTTCCGCATCGATCTCGATTCCGCGGTTGATCGGACCCGGATGCATAACCGCCACGTCCGGTTTTGCCCGTTTGACCCGATCCAGCGTCAAGCCGAAATAGTGGCAGTACTCGCGAGTCGACGGGAAAAACGACTCTTCCATACGCTCGAACTGGACCCTCAGCATCATGATGACATCGGCGTCTTCAACCGCTTCGTCGATGGAGTACGTCACATGGAGGCGTCCGTTTTCGTTGGATGAGATCAGGGCCAGATGTGGAGGGACAAGCGTCGGCGGGGCGCAGAGCCACACATCGGAACCGAGGGTCGTCAGGGAGTACAGGTTCGATCGCGCGACGCGACTGTGCAGAACGTCGCCAACGATGGCGACCTTCAAACCGTCAAGCCGCCCCTTGCGTCTCCGTATGGTGAACGCATCCAGAAGAGCCTGCGTCGGATGTTCATGCGCACCATCGCCCGCATTGACGACCGAGGCTTTCGAAAGCGCGGCGATCATATTCGGAACTCCCGAGCACCCGTGGCGAATGACAATGCAATCGGGCGACATGGCATCCAGCGTTTGGGCCGTATCCACCAGAGTTTCCCCTTTCGAAACGCTGCTGTCCGAAGCCGACACGTTGATGACATCGGCGGAGAGTCGCTTGCCCGCGACTTCAAAAGAAGTCCGGGTCCGGGTCGAGGATTCGAAGAACAGGTTGATAACGGTTCGGCCACGAAGCGTGGGGACCTTTTTGATCGGCCGCTCTGCGATCTCACGAAACGATTCGGCGGAGTCGAGAATCGAGAAGATCTCTTCAGCCGCCATTCCTCGCGTGCCCAGCAGGTCCCTTTTTGCCATGTTCAGGCCGACTCTTTTTCCGTCATCCAGCACCCGTCCTCGTCATCGATCTCGATTACGCGGACATCGACGATTTCGTTCGACGCCGATTCCACTTTTCGACCCACAAAGTCGGGCTGAATCGGCAGCTCCCGCAGGCCACGATCGATCAACACCACCAACCGGATCGATCTGGCCCGGCCATAGTCGTTCAGTGCTTCCAACGCCGCGCGTATCGTTCGACCGGTGTACAGGACATCGTCGACGAGGATCACGTCGCGGTCCGCGATGCCGGTCGGCAGTATCGTCCTTCGAACAACGGGCTGTTCTGCGACCATGGTCAGGTCGTCACGATAAAGATTGATATCGAGGGTCCCGACTTCGACCTCGACGCCTTGCTGACGGATGATTTTCGCAAGTCGCCTGGCGAGTGGGCCTCCCCGGCGTTCGATACCCAGGAGAATCAGTGGAGCGTCCGGACGTGACTCCAGAATGTTGAAAGCCATGACCTTCAACAACTGCCCCATTTCGATGGCGCTGAGCAACTGTTGGCGGACCTTCGATGTCATCAGGCAGCGATTATATGATAGATTCGAAAGGCTATGGGCAGGGTTCCGGACCTCACCGTGGAGATCGCCGGAGTTGTGTTCCCGAACCCGGTCCTGCTGGCCAGCGGAACGGCTGGCTACGGCGAAGAATTCGAACACCTGATCGATTTTGGCCGCATCGGGGGAATATCCGTAAAGGGAACTTCCCCCGAACCCATTGAAGGGAACCTCCCCCCACGCCTTTTTCCCACACCGTCGGGCATGTTGAATGCCATCGGTTTGCAGAACGTCGGCGTCGAACGCTTCGTTTCCGAAAAGATGCCTTTCCTCAGAAAATCCGGCTGCCCGGTCATTGTGAACGTGTTCGGGTTCATCATCGACGACTATCTGAGGGTCGTTCGAAAACTGAACGATTGCGCTGGAATCGCCGCTTACGAACTGAACATTTCGTGTCCGAATACCGAAAAAGGCGGCATGGTCTTTGGATCGAGTTCCGACGCCACACGCGAGCTTGTCGGCCGTGTGGCCGCGGCGGCATCGCGACCGGTCTTCGTAAAGCTCTCGCCCAACGTCACGGATATCGCCGGGATCGCGGTCGCGGCCGAAGAGGCCGGCGCCGATGCGCTGACCGTGGCCAACACTTACCTTGCCATGGCAATCGATCCAGAGTCGTTCGAGCCGCGGGTCCGGAACGTGACTGCCGGGCTGTCCGGACCTGCGATTCGACCGATTACGTTACGTCTTGTGTATCAGTGCGCACAAGCCGTACGGATACCCATCTTCGGCCTGGGCGGTATCGAATCCGGCGCCGATGCCGTGGAGTATTTGCTCGCGGGCGCCTCGGCCGTTCAGGTTGGGACAGCGAGTTTCAAGGACCCGTCCGGTCCGGCCCGAATAGTCGATGAACTGTCCCGTTTCCTCAAGAGAAAGGGGTTCGGTTCGGTCAGGGAACTGGTTGGTAAGGTGAAACTCTCTCGGGACCATCCGGCGTTCTAAGGCGCGTGCCTCGCGCCGGGCGCGTAGCGGCGTGTGCCTCACGCCGGATCGAGCGCCGCGCCGGATCAAGCGCGTCAGGGGGCGCACTGACGGCGTCTCCGACTCTTCGCGACGAAACCCCGTGAGAAATGCGGGTCAGCGCTGAAAAAGCCGTATGCCGGCAATGCCGACCGCTCCGGCCGCGATGACGTCGTCAGCGTTTTCCTCCGTAATGCCGCCGATTCCGTAGACCTGAAGGTCCGTCGCGCGGGTCGCTTCATTGAGGCGCTCCAGTCCAACCGCTGTCTTTCCCGGAGTATCGAAGATCGGACCGAAGACCGCGAAGTCGGCGCCGCCTGCTTCAGCTTTCCGAAGTTCGTCGAGAGTATGGGTGGAGACGCCCACCAGATCGATGATCGTTCGCGCCTTTTCGAGCGGTAGTCCGCCGGAGGGCAAGTGGACGCCATCGGCGCCCGCTGCCAGGGCGACATCGAGGCGATCGTTGACCAGCACCCGCGTGGCCGTACCTCTGGCCGCCTCGACAATCGCCCGGGTCAGGCTGAGCAGATCCCGTGCATCCAGGTCCTTCTCGCGAACCTGAATCATCTCGATGCCGCGAGCGACGGCTTGGCGGACGTATGCCATCACGTCGCCCTGTTTGCGGTCGGTGACGTAATAGCTCCGCATATCTCTATCTCGAGCGGGGGTGAAGGAGCCGCCGGACTTCGGACACTCCGATCAGGAAATCAAGGAAACCAAGGACGGTGACACCGCTGCGGGCGAGCGTATGAAGCATGACCGAACGGACACCCGGTGCGTACAAAAACAGAATATTGCTCTCCCACAGGCTGGACCATGGAACGATTATCAGAAAGACCGCCAGTTCGAAACAGAACAGAACCGCGACGATCTCGAGAACTCGATTCATTGTCCGCGGGGGATGAATATGGCTGAAGGTGTCCTTTACCAAGAAATGGAGAGATCACGAAAGCAGCGGGGCGGCCACCGATTCCGTGGCCGAGCCATTTGCCGATCGGCTACTTCCGGAGTTCCTTGATTCGAGCGGCCTTCCCTCGGAGGGCGCGAATGTAATACAGCTTGCCTCGTCGGACGCGCCCCTTCCTTACGATTTCGATCTTGTCGATCACCTTCGAGTGCAAAGGGAACACGCGTTCGACGCCGTGTCCGAACGAGATCTTTCGCACGGTAAAGGTCTCACGAACACCTCCATGCTTCTGAGCGATACAGACACCTTCGAAGATCTGGATACGCTGCTTGTCGCCTTCCCGGATCTTCACGTAAACCTTGATCGTGTCACCGGGCTTGAAGTCGGGATGATCGTCCCGGAGTTGCTGTCGCTCGATTGTGTCTATGACGTTCATTGTTTCCTCGCTTCTTCCAGCGTCCCAAGGTCCAACTCTCCGGGGACGTTTGTGGCAACCAGGTCCGGCCTGTTTCGGGCCGTCTTTTTCAACGACTGTTCATGCCGCCACCGCGCTATCGCCGCGTGATCTCCGGACAGCAATATTTCCGGTACACGGTATCCGCGGAACTCGGCGGGCCGGGTGTAGTGCGGATGTTCCACGACCGGCGCCGCTTCTGCCGGATCTGAAAACGAATCTCTCAGAACCGACTCTTCCTTTCCCACTGCGCCCGGGACGTATCGCGTTACCGCGTCGACCACAACCGCCGCCCCGATCTCTCCTCCGGAAACGATATAGTCTCCGATGCACAACTCGGCCGTGGCGAGTTTGTCGACGACTCTTTCGTCGATGCCTTCGTAGCGGCCACAAACCAGAACCACCTGGTCGGCCTTGGACAACCGGAGCGCTTCGGCCTGGTTGAACGCCCGGCCCGCCGCGCTCAAGATCACCACTTCCGCGACTTTGGGCGCCGACTCCCGAACCGTTTCGATCGCTTCGAACAGCGGTTCGGGCTTCAGTACCATTCCTTCCCCGCCCCCAAAGGGCCGATCGTCAACCATCCTGTGCCGATCATGCGTATAGCCGCGCAGATCGTGAACCCCTACCCGTATCAGTTTCCGTTCCCTGGCCCTGCGAATGATCCCGTGATCGAGAGGGCCGCGGAAAAAGTCGGGGAAGATCGTGATTACGTCAAAAGCGAGCAACAATTTACCCCTGCCAACTCCTGGCCCGAGGCGTGGTCAGCGCCGAGAACCTGCTCGTCTTCATGGCCTGCCGCTATTTTTCGTTCAGGTCGATCAACCCCTCGGGCAATTCCACCTCGATCCTCTTGTCCGCGGTATCGACTTCCTTCAAAAACGCCTTCACAAAGGGGATCAGGATTTCCTTGCCGTTCCCGTCGACTTCCAGAATCGACGTTGCGCCGTAGTCCAGCAGCCGCTTGACCGACCCCATAGGTTGTCCGTCCCGGTAAACGGTGCATCCTTCCAGGTCGAAGCTGAAGTAGGAACCTTCTTCAACCTCAGGCAGATCGCTCTTCCTGATCGATAGGTCCGCTCCTATCCATTCCTCCGCCTCGGAGATCGATTCGATCGATTTCAACCATGTCACCCAGCGGCCGTGCCGATGCCGGAAATCCACGATCTCCGTTTCCAGCGCTCTTCCGTTGAGTCCCAGGATCACCCGGCGGCCGGGAGTGAACAGCCGGTCGTCGTTGAACTCGATCCGGACTCGAACCGCACCTTGAAGGCCCTGCGCTCGTGTGATGCTGGCGATGGGTATGAGAGATTCGTGATCGGGGTCGGACATTACTCCAGCGCTTTACTCCAGTATTTCCAACGTGAACCGCTTCTTCAGCTTCATTCCGGCAGCGCTGAGAATGGTTCGAATGGATCGCGCCGTTCGTCCCTGCTTTCCAATGACCTTGCCCAAGTCACTCTGAGCGACACGCAATTCCAGCACAGTGGTCTGTTCGCCTTCGACAGCCTGAACGGATACTTCTTCGGGATTGTCCACGAGCGCTTTCGCGATCTCTACGATGAGCTCTTTCACGCGACCTCCTGAGCACCTTCATATAGACATCGGCCGAGCCCGCAAAGGACTTCCCGGTCCGCAGTCGACGCTGCGGCGGATTCGAACCTACACAATCTCCTTTTTGTGCAGGATACTTCGGACTGTTTCCGAAGGCTGCGCGCCCTTCGACAACCAGTAGCGGGCCCGATCTTCGTTCAACTCGATCCGGCTCGGGTCCACCAGCGGGTTATACTGACCGACGATTTCAAGAAATCGTCCGTTCTGCGCCCGGCGTTTTTCGATGACAACAATTCTGTAACAGGGGCGTTTCTTGGACCCGATTCGGGTCAGACGCATCGCTACCAAATGGCTTGCCTCCAAATTTCAAATCGATGGCGAAACAAAAAAGAAGACCCCCCTTGCCCCAGAGAGACTGGTGCCTCCACGGTTGACGGAGCCTCCGCTAAGTATTTAAGAAGTATAGTTTTAAAGTAAAAAGACCGTCAACAGGGAATTGCCTCGACGGTCGGTGGGGCACCTGCCGGTTTGACTACATTGGCGAACGGGGCATCCTGGGTATTTGCATGCCTCTCATTTTGTGACCTTTCTTCCCTCGTTTTCCCTTCTTGCCCTTTGCGCCGGCGGTTCCTTTCGCGAACCCCGCGGTCATGCCCTTCATCATCTTTCTGGCCTGAATATACTGTTTGAGCAGTTGGTTCACCTGCTGAACGGATGTGCCGCTTCCACGCGCGATCCGCTTCCTCCGGGCGCCGTTGATGACTTGATGATTCCGGCGTTCTTTGGGGGTCATCGAGTCGATGATGGCTTCGGTCCGCGTCAGTTCCTTCTCATCGACCCGTGCTTTATTCAGATCCTTGAAAGGGCCCATATTGGGAAGCATTCCAAGAATGCTTTCAAGTGACCCCATCTTTCGGACCTGCCGGATTTGATCGCGAAAGTCTTCGAGGGTAAAGGCATTCGATGCGGCTTTCCTTTGAAGCTCGATGGCCTGTTTTCGATCGACAACCTCTTCGGCCTTTTCGATCAGCGAAAGGATATCGCCCATGCCGAGAATTCGTGAAACCAGCCGATCCGGATGGAATGGCTCAAGGGCGTCGTACTTTTCCCCGGCACCGACAAATTTGACGGGTTTGCCAGTCACGGATTTGATCGACAGGGCCGCCCCGCCGCGTGCGTCGCCGTCCATTTTTGTCAGGATGAATCCAGTGAATCCAAGGCGTGCGTGAAACTGTTCCGCACTCCTGACCGCATCCTGGCCGAGCATGGCATCGGCGACGAACAGAATTTCACTTGGCGTGAACCGATCCTTGATCTCGGCCAGTTCAGCCATCGACTCTTCGTCAATGTGGAGGCGGCCAGCCGTGTCAACGATAAGGACGTCATGTCCGGAATCCCGCGCTTCCCTGAACGCCCCCTCGCACAAGGCGAGCGGCTTGTCCCCGGATTGCCCTTCCCATATTCGGGCCTCGATCTCACCGGCGATGATTTTCAATTGATCGCGCGCCGCCGGCCGGTAAATGTCCACCGATACCAGCATCGGCCGGTGCCCCTGCTTCTTGAGCCAGTTGGCAAGCTTTCCGCTCGAGGTAGTCTTTCCGGAACCCTGCAGTCCGACCAGCATGATCACTGTTGGCGGTTGCGATGCATATTTCAGTTGCGCCGTCTCGCCGCCCAGGATCTCGACCAATTCGTCACGGACGATTTTTACGACCTGTTGACCGGGGCTCAAGCTCTGCAGTACTTCCTGTCCGAGCGCTTTCGACCGGACGTTCCCCGTGAACTGCTTGACCACCTTGAAGTTGACGTCCGCTTCGAGCAGCGCCATCCGGATTTCCTTGAGCGCTTCTTCGATGTGTTCGGCGCGGAGTCTGCCTTCGCCACGAAGGTTCTTGAGTGTTCGTTGAAGCCGGTCGGACAGGTTTTCAAACATTGCGATCGGTCGGAATCGCACAGAATACGATTTCACGTGTGGAGGTGGCCGAGGGTGAAGGACGGAGCGGTTTTTCTGTAAACACCATCATCATTTCAGACTGTTTCCTGTTGACTTCGGGTTGTTTCCGCCCCGCTGCGGTGAACGCGCTGGATAGACCGTGCCTTGCCCGTTTCGGCGTCGATGTCGATAACTGCGGCATTCAGTTCGGCCCCATCGGTCGCGACCGAAAACCTCACCGGAACCTGTTTGCGGAGCCGGTCCATCGCCGATTCGCGTGTCATGCCGATTACCGAATCGAAGGGGCCGGTCATGCCCACGTCGGTTTGATACGCGAGACCCCCGGGCAGTATCCGTTCATCCGCCGTTGGAATATGGGTGTGCGTTCCGAGCAACGCCGAGGCCCGTCCGTCGAGATGCCATCCCATCGCCACCTTCTCCGCTGTCGCTTCAGCGTGCAAATCCACGACGATGACCCGGACTTCTTCAGGAAACGAAGCAATCTCGGCGTCCACCGACCGGAACGGATCGTCGATTGGCGGCATGAACGTCCGGCCCTGAACGTTCACTACTGCTACCAATTCACCCGTTTTCGTCGCGACGACCGCGCTGCCGTGTCCGGGATTTCCGGGTGGATAATTCGCGGGGCGCAGAATTCGGTCCTGTGAATCCAGATAACCGAAAATTTCCTTTTTGTCCCAGATGTGATTCCCGGAAGTGAGTACGTCGATGCCCCATCCCAACATCTGGTCGGCGATCTTGGGAGTGATACCGAATCCCGCCGCGGCGTTCTCGCAGTTGAGGATGGTGAGATCGATGCCGTGCTCTTCAACGATCGATTTCAGATGTGTACGCACACACTCCCGTCCCGCGCGCCCAACTGTGTCGCCGATGAAGAGCACGTTCATGGTTTTCGAAGGCGCAAACGATAAAGCCCCGCTTGGTCGTGTGGTGCTCTTATTTGGACCTGTCGAAACAGGGCGGGTGTCCTATCCGTGCTTTAGGGAACCGTCAACCCGGAGGGGACGGTTCGCTCACCGCAGCGAGAATCGGACCCCTTCAAATAAGACATAGGTCAAATAATGTTGCACCAGCACTTACTTCGCAGGGCGGAATCGATTGTAGGTGAATGACGGAAACGAAATCAATCCGAAGGTTGCTTGCCGGCAATTTGGCCGGCAGCGCCTGGCAGGATCATTAGCAGCCCGCCGGGTTTTGCCGCCTGTTGCTACAGGGCGCTGTCGATTGCCTCGATCCACTTCCTGGCGCCGGACTCGACTGCGGATTCCAGTTGCCCGTTGTCCACGGATTTCTCTTGCTTCTCCTGAGCCAGATGCAGTGCCGTAAGAATGGCCACTTTCAGCGAATCGACCGTGCGTGTCTGACTGGCGATCTCCCGCATGCGCATATCGACTTCCGCGGCGAGTTTGAGGATTTCTTCCCGCTCGGCGGGCGTATTCAGGCGTAGAGGGTAACGCTGGTCGAAGATATCGACTTCAATGACTTCCATTGGGTTCTTAGACAATTTTCTTTTCTTTATTCTTGTCCAATTCAGCGATGTTCGAGATAAGCCGCTGGACTCGGTTGCGGATCTTGAGACGCTCCGCGCGCATCCCTTCGAGTTCCTGTCTCAATCTGCGGATTTCGCTCCTGGCGTCCGCCAGGGCCTTTTCGGTTGCCGCTTTCTCACGGCGAGCGTTCGCCAGGGCTTCGAGGGCCCTTTCTATGCGATTCTCAAGGACTCTGAAACTGGAGAGGGCATCGGCGCCGATCGACTTCATAGCAGCAGGGGTCTCCCCGGTTCGTCGGGTTATCAGGTCAACTCCTTAGTTCGACGCCAATCTTCCGAAGTTCCGCAAGGATCCGCTGCTCGAAATCCTGAACCTCGCGGTCGGTCAGAGTGCGGTCGGCGGACTGAAATACCAGTGTTACGGCAAGGCTGTAACGCGATTCAGAAGACGACCCGCGCTTGAGCCTGTCGAACGGGAACAGGTCGGCCAGTTCGCGTATCCCCACCCGGCCGATGGCTTCAACAACGCTCCCGTACTGGATCCTGGCGTCTACAGACAATGACAGATCGCGTCGTACGGCAGGGTACTTCGGAATCGGAGCCGCCGCAATCTTCTTGAGACCTGCACCGAGCACCTGGTCGATTTGGACTTCTGCGACGTAGACCTTCTGGCGAACCTTGAACAAAGCTTCGCAGTCCGGGTGGAGTTCTCCAACAACGGCAACGGAACCGAGCCGGATCGAGCGGGCGGGATGCAGATAGGGCGGCAGGTCATCCGCCGACACCCCCAGGTCGATATCGAATCGTGCCAGCAGACCTTCCACCGCTCCCTTGAGAGAGAAGAAATCCGCTTCCTTTCGGGATTCATGAACTGTCTGGGTGTGTTTGGCGCCGGTGGCAGCCATCGTGAGTTGGCGGAGTTCTCCCGTCCGCGGATAGATCTTGCCGATTTCGTAGATGGAAAGATCGCGAATTCCCCGATTCAGATTCCACTGCAGCGAACCCAGAATACTCGGAACCAACGTTGTCCTCAGCGCCGGGGCATCATCCGACAACGGGTTGATGACTTGGACGGGGCGTACGCCCGGCGCGAACCGTTCCTGTGTTTCCCGGTCGCTGAAGGCCAGACTGCAGATTTCCGAAAAACCGAACGCGGACAGGGCATCGCGAACCGCGGTTTCTTGTGCGTGATGTTCCAGATACCGTCCCTGGCCCGACCACGTGGGCAAGGTCGAAGGGAACCGGTCGTAACCGTAGTGCCGTGCGATTTCCTCCAGAAGGTCTTCTTCGCGATGGATATCATGCCGATGGCTCGGCACGCTAAATGTCCAGCCGTCAGCGGACACTTCGGTCAGCGCGAACTCCAGTCTCCTGAATATTCGTTCAACGTCGGAATCCGGCACCGCACTGCCGAGGTGTCTTGCGATTCGACTTCGCCGGAGGCGGACCTCGACCGGTTCCAAAGCTTCTGGACGAACGTCGATCAAACCCCGATGCACGACGCCACCCGCGATTTCGGTAATCATTCGGGCGGTTCGGTTCAGGGCAATCGGCGCCATCCCGATGTCCGCACCGCGTTCGAACCGGAACGACGCTTCTGTTCCCAGGTTGGCCCGGCGCCCCGTTTTCCGCACTGAAATGGGATCGAACCACGCGCTCTCGAGCAAGACATTGGCGGTCTTCTCGGAAATTTCCGTTTCAAAACCACCCATGATTCCGGCAAGAGCGACGGGGCGTTCCGCATCGGCGATGACCAGCATCGACGTGTCGAGTTTTCGCTCCTGGCCGTCGAGCGTCCGGAGCGTCTCTCCGGATACGGCCCGGCGGACGACGATTGCCGAGCCTTCCAGCGTATCGGCATCGAATGCGTGCAGCGGGTGCCCCAGTTCCATCAGAACGTAGTTCGTTATATCGGCGACATTGTTGATCGATCGAATGCCCACCGCTTCAAGTCGTTCCACCATCCAGTCGGGAGACGGCCCGATCGTCACGCCCGAAATAAAACGTCCGCAATAACGATGGCAAAGCTCGGCGTCGGCGATCGAAATCGTGCACGATTCTTCAGCGGAAGCGGAACCTTCATCGAGGTGCGTTTCAGGCCGTCCGATATCGACATCGTAAATCGCTCCGAGCTCGCGGGCGACTCCCAGATGAGAGAGGCAGTCTCCGCGGTTCGCCGTGATGTCCAGAGCCAGAATCGTGTCGTCACCCACCGTTTCGACACCATCGATGGCGAGCCCGACCATGGTGAGTCTGTCTCCGGCCGCGGACGGTTCGTCGGTGAGGTCAAGGAAATCCCGAAGCCACTGGAAGCTGATCTTCATTGACCGCCTTAGAACTGGCTCAAAAACCGCATGTCGTTTTGGAAAAGCAGCGGCATGTCACTGATTCCGTACTTGAGCATCGCGTAGCGGTCGATTCCCAACCCGAAAGCGAAACCGCTGTATCGTTCGGCGTCGTAGTGGACGTAGTCGTACAGAACCGGATTGACCATTCCTGCGCCCATCACTTCGATCCACCCGGTTTGCTTACAGACCCGGCATCCGTCTCCACCGCAGAAAATGCACGAAACGTCCACTTCCGCGCTCGGTTCGGTAAAGGGAAAGTAGCTGGGCCGAAGACGCGTGCGCGTCGCTTCTCCGAAAAACTGCCGGTGCAACAGTTCGAGCGTTCCCTTCAGGTCCGCGAACGTAATACCCTCGTCCACCACCAGGCCTTCGATCTGGTGAAACATCGGCGAATGAGTGGCGTCAAGTTGATCCCGCCTGAATGCCCGCCCCGGACAGATGATGCGTAGGGGCGGTGTCCGTTGCTCCATTGTGCGAATCTGGACCGGAGATGTCTGTGTCCGGAGCACCACATCGTCAGAGACGTAGAACGTGTCGGACGGGTCTCTGGACGGGTGCTCGGGAGGGATGTTCAGGGCCTCGAAATTGTAGTACGTGGTCTCGACTTCCGGGCCATCTTCTACCGAATAGCCCATCGCGACAAAAATTCCTTCCATTTCATTGCGCGCAAGCGTGATGGGGTGCCGGTGTCCGATGCGGGGTGGGGTGGATGGAAGAGAAACGTCCAGCGCTTCGGCGGCCATCCGGTCGTTCCGCTCCCGTTCGACCAGAGAGGTTTCGATTGCCTTGAATTCGGACTCGATGCGCTGTTTCAGACGGTTGGCATCTTTGCCGAATTCGGAACGTTCTTCTTTCGGAAGCTCACCGAGTGTCTGCAACCGCAGAGTAAGAAGTCCGGTTTTTCTGGAAAGGTATTTCGCGCGGAGGCTGTCCATCGACCGACGGTCGGACAAGGAAGCCTTGTCCCGGTCAAACTGTTCGCCGATCCGCCGAAGTTCGTCGGTGCCGGCCATGGCTGGAGTTCCCTACGCCGCCTGGCCGATTGCCGCTTTTGCTTTCTCCGCCAACTGGGTGAAACTGGCCGGATCGTCGAGTGCGATGTCTGCCAACACCTTGCGGTCCAGTTCAATGCCGGATTGCTTGAGTCCATGGACGAATTGGTTGTAGTTGATACCGTTGTCGCGGGCGGCCGCACCGATGCGGATGATCCAGAGGCGCCTGAAATCGCGCTTGCGCGTCTTCCGATCGCGATAGGCGTATTGTCCGGCCCGGTCGACGGCCTCCCTGGCGTAGCGGTAAAGCTTGCTCTTGCCCAGGAAATAGCCCTCGGCCAGCTTCAGAATCTTCTTGCGGCGATCATGCCGTTTCGTTCCGCGTTTCACTCTCGGCACTGTTCTATCCTTCTCGCTGTTCTATCTTTCTCGATTGAACGCTTGGTTGAACGTAATTGAAGTCAACTGGGAATCAAAAAAAGCGGCGCGGTATCGGAAGTCCCTCTTATCCGTAAGGCAACATCAATTTGACCTTGGCGACATCCGAGGCATCCATGATTGCGGATTTCCCGAGCCTGCGCTTCTGGCCCGGCGATTTACTGGTCAAAATGTGGCGCATAAAGGCATGGCCCCGTTTGACCTTGCCCGTGGCGGTCAACTTGAACCGTTTCTTGGCACCACGGTGCGTCTTGAGTTTGTAGCCCATCTGTTTCTAACCGCCTGCCAGGCCGGGCCCGGCTTCATTCCTTGTCATTCTCCGCTTTTCGATCTCCGCTTCTACTTCTTTGGGGCGAAGATCGCTACAAGGTTGTTCCCTTCCATCTTCGGCCGATTCTCGACGAAACCGATTTCCTCGAGCTCTTCCATCAAACGCTCAATCAGGTTCCTGCCGATTTCCTTGTGAACGATTTCCCGGCCGCGGAACCAGACGTTCGCCTTTACCTTGTCGCCCTGGTTCAAGAAGCGGATGATGTGGTTCTTCTTGAATTCGTAATCGTGCTCGTCCGTATTCGGACGAAATTTTACTTCCTTGACCGTAATGCTCTTCTGATGCTTGCGCGCCTCGTGGGCCTTGCGCTTCATCTGGTACAGATACTTGCCGTAGTCCATGATCCGGCAAACCGGAGGCTTGCCGGATGGAGCGACTTCGACCAGATCCAGACCCTGCTCCTCGGCGATGCGAATTGCAGCTTCCGGAGCCATCACGCCGAGCTGTCCTCCCTCTCCGTCGATTACACGAACTTCTCGTGCCCGAATGCGGTGGTTGACGCGGACTCTCTCGGTCCGTTGACGTGGGGAGAATTTCTTCACTCGTGACAATCGCTAAACATAACAAAACACCAAACCTTTTGCAATCACGGGAATCCCCGAACGCGCGCGGACACAGGCCGGTATTTTCGACACGGGCGGGCGTTTGAAATCATCTCACGAAACCGGGGTCCATTACCGACTTTCTCGAGGCTTGTCTGTCCATTCCGATTGAGATACCTTGAACACTGTGAAGTACACGCGAATGAAAAGCCCCGTTGGTTTACTGACCCTGGTTTCGGGTGACGATGGTCTCGAGTCGGTACGGTTCGGAAACGCGGTACCCGAGGGTTCGGTCGAAGACGTGAACTCCGAACTCCCGGGCCTGGTCCAATTGAACGAATACTTCACCGGGCGGCGCCGGACGTTTGACTTGCCGTTTTCGCTCCGGGGGACGCCGTTTCAACGTTCTGTTTGGTTGCAACTATTGCAGATCCCGTGGGGTGAAACCCGCAGCTACGGCGACATCGCACGGGCGGTAGGGAAGCCCGGTGCGGCGCGGGCGGTGGGAATGGCCAACCAGACGAATCCGATCCCGATCATCGTCCCCTGCCACCGCGTCATCGGCGCCAATGGATCGCTGACCGGTTATGCGGGCGGACTCGATGTCAAAGCCCGACTTCTTGCGCTCGAAGGAGTTGCCAGGGAGCAAACCGCCGCGAGTCACTCTCGCGGTCGGTCCACGTAATCGGTGGCTGCTCTTTCAGTCGGGGGCCGCCCGGTTCAATAACCTCCTCTCCGGACCCCCAATCGTCAACGATCAACTTCGAATGATTCCACATGTCTGACAAGAAAAGTCTGGAAACCATACGCCATTCGCTGGCCCACCTCATGGCCGCCAGCATCCAGGAATTCCACCCGGAAGCCCGGTTTGGAGTCGGCCCCGTTATCGAAGACGGCTTCTACTACGATGTCTGTCTGGACCGGCCCCTGACGCCTGAGGATCTTGGGAAAATCGAGAAAGTCATGCGCCGCAAGGTATCGGAGAAACTGACGTTCGAGCGAACCGAAATGCCGATCGGCGACGCGATCGAGCGTTTTCGCGGCATGGGACAGGACTTCAAGGTCGAACTCCTGAACGACCTGCGGAGTCGAGGCACCACAGCCGTCGCGGATCTGGAAGACGAGAACCTGGTCGGTGGCAGCGTCGAAAGCGTCAGCGTGTACAAGACCGGCGAGTTCGTGGACCTGTGTCGTGGGCCGCATATTGAAAACGCCGGGGCCATCCGGCCAGATGGGTTCAGGCTGACTCGGGTTTCCGGTGCCTATTGGCGGGGCGACCAGTCTCGCGCCCAGATGCAGCGTGTTTACGGCGTCGCCTTCGAGAACAAGAAAGCGCTGAAGGAATACTTTCATCGACTCGAAGAAGCCAGGAAGCGGGATCACCGGCGGTTGGGGACGGCACTCGACCTGTTCAGCATCAATCCGGATACTGTTGGCGGCGGTTTGGTGCTGTGGCACCCCAAGGGGGGGCTGATTCGACATCTGGTTGAGGAGTATTGCAAGAACGAGCACCTGAAAGGCGGGTACGATTTCGTGTACACGCCTCATATAGGACGGGCAACACTCTGGGAAACCAGCGGGCACCTGGGCTTTTACGCCGACAGCATGTATACCCCCGTTCAGATCGACGAACAGGAGTTCTACCTCAGGCCGATGAACTGCCCGTTCCATGTAAACATCTTCAAGAGCGGCGTTCGTTCCTACCGTGACCTGCCCGTCCGTATGGCGGAATGGGGCACTGTTTATCGTTACGAGCGAAGTGGTGTGCTGCACGGCCTGACCCGCGTACGCGGGTTCACTCAGGACGACGCACACCTGTTCTGTCGTCCCGACCAGATGCCGGCCGAAATCGACAAGGTGCTCCACTTCAGCCTCGATATCCTGCGGGCATTCGGCTTCAGTGAATTCAAGCTGTACCTGAGTACACGCCCTGAAAAAAGGGTTGGCGGCGAAGCGAACTGGGACGAAGCCGAAACCGCTCTCGAAACCGCTCTCGAACGTTCCGGTCTGCCCTACGAGATCAATGCCGGCGACGGGGCGTTTTACGGACCCAAGATCGACATCGTCCTGACCGACGCGATCGGACGTCCCTGGCAATTGAGCACCGTCCAATTCGACTTCAACCTTCCCGAACGATTCGACCTGAGCTATGTCGGCGAGGACGGACGGCCCCACCGTCCCTACATGATTCACAGGGCATTGCTTGGCAGTATGGAACGCTTCTTCGGAATCCTGATCGAGCACCACAGCGGGGCTTTCCCCGTCTGGCTGGCGCCGGTTCAGGCGGTTCTGATTCCGATTGCGGATCGCCACGTCGAATACTGCCGAAAGGTGTACGATCGACTTTCCGAGGCGGGTATTCGCATTGAACTGGACGACGGCGCCGACCGCATGAACGCCAAGATCCGTAAGGGACAGATACAGAAGATTCCGTTCATGCTCGTAGTCGGAGACAAGGAGGCCGAGGCCGATTCCGTTGCCGTCCGGTTGCGAACGGGCGAAGACCTCAAGGCAAAGACCGTCGGTGAATTTCTCGGGATCGCTCGCGCGGCGATCGCGTCTCGCAAGTGATCGCGGCGCCTGAAGGCCGCGCCTTGCGGTGCCGGTCTTGTCATCGAAGGTTTCTTCGGACAATGTCGCTGAACGGCTCGGAATCTGATACCGTTCGACCATGAACGCGCAATTTGAAGCCCCGGCCGCGCCGTTTCGTCTGCCTGACATCCGCGACCGCGTTCATCAACTCGAAGACTACTCCGGACAGTGGCTGCTGCTGGTGTTTCATCGGCATCTGGCCTGACTGCCCTGCCGCGAGCACCTGTCGCAGTTGCGACAGCAGGAACACGAACTGGCGCGTCTCGGCGTACAAGTCGCCGTGGTGACGTTTCAGGGCGGGCGGTTCGTCGAGACATACATCCGTGAGACAGCCTTCGGCTGGCCGATCCTCATCGACGACGCTTTGCACCTTTATCGTGCCTATGGCATGGGCCGCGGACGTTTGTGGGATGTACTGGGCCCGTCGGCATGGTGGGTCTATGTAAAGCTGATGTTTCGCGGCCGCCGTCCGCGGCTACCGAATGGCAGATTCGATCAACTGGGCGGTGACGTTCTGATCGATCCCGATGGCCTTGTCCGTCTCCGTTACGTGGGCCGCGGACCAGCGGACCGTCCGGCGCCGGAGGCTATTCTCGACATCGTTCGCAAATTCCCCAAGACCGGTCCAACGAACCGGACTGCTGTCTGACGATTTTGCCGTTCGATTTTGGAAGAACGTGGCCGAATTCAGGCTTTCGCCGCCTGAATCACGGCATATCCCAACTGCCCGTTGTCTATGGCTCGCACGGCCGCCAATGCCATTGCCCTCGCGGATTCGAAGTTTACGCCGGGCAGTTCGATCTTTTTGAGCCCGGCGGCGATCTCCAGACCGAACAACTTCATCCTAATTTGTCCAACCATCTCTTTCAGCGCGTCATCCACGCGCGCGGCGTGTTCCACCTGTAGACCGGCGGACTCGAGAATCGCGCTGTATTCGGCAATCGTTTGCGCGTCGGCGATACAGGCGGCCCACGCCATCAAGGTTTCCAGTTCGTCGGGAAGCATGCTTGCGCGGGTGATATCGCTTATGCCCAATCGGCCGCCTGCCCGCAACACCCGGCGGAACTCGCGCGCCGCGGCTGACTTGTCCGGAAACGTGCAGAAAGCGCATTCACAAACGATGGCGTCGAACGATTCGTCAGCGACGGGCAACCGCTCGGAATCGCCTTGAGCGAAACGGACCCGGCCGGCGAGGCCATCGCCCTCGGCCGCCGCGTTGGCCCGGTCGACGTTGGCGGCACTGTAGTCGATGCCGACGACTTCACAGTCAAACGTTCGCGCAATGTGCATCGCGCTGGCGCCGGTGCCGGAAGCCACATCGAGAACTCTTGAATCCGGTGTCAGATTCAGCAGTCTGCTTAGTTGCGATGTCATTCCGAAACCACCCGGATGATAGGACTCGCCCAGCAAGAGGCGGACGATGTCCTGCTCGTACAATCGTGCACAACACGATTTGAGGTTTTCGTCCGAAGTGCGGGAACCTGCCGCTTCGCTCATCGTTTTTCCTTTGGAAACGAAAAACGGATCGGTCGCGGCTCGAACCGCGACCCTTCGGTTCGGGCCTGCCGACGCGCCGGCTCAGCCTCCACGAGTTGCGCGCGCGCTTGCTCCCGGTAGCCAAGCGTGTTGTAAGCACAAAACGGGATCTGCCTGTTTCCCGGAAGCAGAAACTCCTTGCAGCATTTCATAAGGTTCTTCTGGTTGAAGGTCCAGGGATCCATGAAATCCTGCAGCATGATCATGATCATCCGGTCGGCGATCCGTTCCGGTGCAAAAGACTCCGGAATCCCGCACGCCTGACATGATGCGGCCAACTGTTGGGCCGATTTGTCCGAACCTGGGACCGTTGACGAGGACCAGAGACCTTCCAGGGCCGTCAGAACTTCCTGGTTCAGATCGGGCAGCGCGCGATTGGCGATGTAGTCCAGGTAATCGTGAACGTTCACCAGGCGGGGAATCGGCGTGACTTGGTCTCCATCGACGAACGCATAGGTGACCGAGTTGCATGTCGGGAAACAACAGGGAACCGGCACGAAATCGCTCACAAGGAACTGGCCCCCGGTTTGTTCTTCTATTCGTTTCAGAACGTCCGGAATCGTCATCCGCTCCATCGGATCGTGGGCCAGATGGCGCCCGGCATGGAATGCCGGCTGGAAGTTGACGGCGCGAACCGCGGGGTGCTCGATGGCGAACTCGATGATCTTGCCGACTTCGTGATCGTTGACCCCGCGTTCGATTGCAGGCACCAGAGTCGCGGAGAGGCCGACTTCGGCGAGTCGATCCAGCGCGCGAAGCTTTTCGTCGAGGATGCGGGGTTCGCCGCGGATAATCCGGTACGTCTCACTGTCGAATCCGTCGAACTGGAAGTAAAACGACGGCCTCACTTCTGCCATCTCGGCGAGAAAGGCGTCGTCGTTCGCGATTCGCTTGCCGTTGGTATTGACCATCGTGAAAGGAATGCGTGCCTTGGCCGCCTTGATGAAGTCGACGATCTGCGGATGAATCGTCGGTTCACCCCCCGAAAACTGGACGACCTCGGGGTTGCCTTCGGTGCGGACAAAGTCGTCGAGCATCTCCTCGACTTCCTCCAGCGTGAGATTGAAGCCGGGACCGGCTTCCGAGAAGCACAGAGGGCAGTCCATGTTGCAGGTGCTGTTGACTTCGATGATTCCCAGGCAAGCGTGTTGTTGGTGATCCGGACACAATCCACAATCGTAAGGGCACCCCTCCTCGATGTCCGTGCTGAACTCCAGAGGGATGGCGCCCGGCTTGTTATACCGGCTCTGGGAAACGTACATCTCGGCATCGCCGTAAACGAGCCCTTCGAACGGTCCGCAGTCCGGACATCGCTTACGCATGTATACCTTGCCATTCCTCAGGATGATCCGGGCGTCGATTACCTTGCGGCACTCCGGACAGATGCTGCGGGTCAATTCGTAAAAGATATGATCCGCGTCCTTCGGCTTCGTCGCGGCCTGGGGTATCTGTTTTTTCATTTCAATACTCCGCTTGCTGCTCTATCGAATGAGGCGTGAGAGTCCGCGTATGAACATACCCGATGTTCCCTCGAGCATGCGGTCGATTGTCGCTTCCGCCGCAAGTTGCTGAATCGCCGTCGAATAGGTGGGGTACGGATGGATGGCGCCCGCAATGTCCTTGAGGCGATGCCGGTTTTGAATGGCGAGCACAAATTCTCCGACCAGTTCCCCGGCGCGGCTGGCAACGATCGTGGCCCCGAGGATCGTGTCGTCGTTTCCGGTAACTATTTTCAGGAACCCATCGGTGTTGCCTTCGGCGATGGCCCGGTCGACCTCCTTCATCGGGCGCGAGTGAACGCGAACGCTGGTTCCAAACTCGATGCGGGCGTCTTCCTCGGTCCGTCCAATGTGTGCGACCTCCGGGTCGGTGTAAGTGACCCAAGGCACGAGGTCCGTGAAACCGGATCCACCACCGGGCAACATGGCGTTCCTTACCGCCTGGAACGCCTGCCACCCCGCCAGATGTGTGAACTGCTGTTTGCCGACGACGTCCCCGGTCGCATAAATGTGTTTGACGTTGGTCCGGAGCCGGTCGTCGACGCCGATTCCCCGGTCCGAATACTTGACGCCCGCCTTGTCGAGTCCAAGTTCAGCCACCGCGGGCGCACGGCCGGTGGCCACCAACAACATGTCGCATACCGTTCGGGATTCTCCCGCCTCCACAACGATGTTTCCACCTTCGTTCCGCACAGACTCCGCGCGGTTGTCAACGAATCGAATCCCCTCCCGCTCCAGGACCGAGCGGAGCGTCTGCCGGGCTTCCGGTTCGTCTCGTGGCAGGAAATTGCGATCGATCAATGTAACCTGAGAGCCGAACCGCCGATAGGCCTGGGCCAGTTCGGTACCGACGGGGCCGGCGCCGATGATCGCCAAGGCGCCGGGTAGACGATCGGTTTCGAAAATCTTTTCGTACGTGACGAATTCGACGTCCCCCAAACCGGGTATCGGGGGAATGGCGGGGCGTGCACCGGTTGCGATCAGAAAGATCTTTCCAGTGATCGTTCGCTCGCCAACCCGGATCGCTGACGGGCTCACGAACTCGGCCCGTTCGGCTATGACGTCGACCCCCGCGGCCTCCAGCACTTCGGGTGTCTCGTACTGGTACACTTCTTCGATCGCGGACCGGACGAATCGCCGAACATGGACCATGTCAATCGACACCGGACCCGCATCGATACCGTACCGCGCGGCGTTCCGGACCTCGTTGGCCACCTTTGCGGCCCGAAGCAACGCCTTGCTGGGGACGCATCCCGTCCAGGTACAGTCGCCGCCTATTCGGTTCCTTTCGACCAGGGCGGTCTTCGCGCCAAGTTGCGCAGCAAACCTGGCAGCGGTCAGACCCCCGGAACCCGCTCCGATGATGACAATGTCATAGGGTGTCTCATCCATTACGCACCTTCTTCGGCCAGGCGGCCCACGGCGGCCAAGGCAATGACGGCCAGCCCGACGGTTCCGAGAATGAGTCCGTCAACACCGAACCACGGCCCAACCAGACTGGCGATTAACGCACCGGCCAGGGCGCCGACGCCAAAAAGTGCCGAATAGATTCCCATCACCGTCCCTCGGTTTCCCCCGGAGTCCGCCCTGTCGGCGAGCAGCGCGAGGGCCGCGGGAGTGAAGCCGCTTTCGATCATGACGGCGAGCGCGACGCCGCCGATCAGTGTCCACCGTGCCGCATCGGACCAGTCTCCGGATCGGTTCAATACATAAAGCCCCGCGCATGCCAACATCAATCCGCCAAGAGCGATGGCCAATACCTTCCTTCGTGACAGGCGATCCAGAAACAGACTCCAGACTCCGACCCCGGCGCCGAACACCATGGCGTAAACCAGAAACACCCATCCAACCGTTTCGGGCGAATCCGCGAACAATCCGTTCAGGTATTGCGGGCCATCGTCGCGCCGGGTGAACAAAAATGTCGGCATCGGGCCCAGCCAGAGTCCGATAATCGCATTTATTGCAATCCAGGCCGGAGCGAGCCGGCGAATCGCTTCCTGGCCGAGGGCGTCCCGCAATCTTCCGCGACGCGGCGGTGTAACTGGAACTGCCCGAGAAGCGGTTCCGGCCCAGAACAACCCCGAACTCGATAAATAGACAGCGGCCAGTGCCGTAAAGGCGCCCGGACCGAAAAGCCGCCAGAGCCCGCTTCCCACCGGCCCTCCAAGCGCGATTCCTGCCAGCAGCGTCAATTCGAAGAAGCTCATGATTCGTCCGCGAACGTGTCGGGCGTGTCGAGTAACGTCTGTCAGGCAGGCCAGGACCGGGGTGGCCGTTGCGGCCCCGGCAGCCCCCTCCAACGTTCTGGAAAGAAAAAACAAGGGCATGGTCCGGGACAAACCCAGAATGCCGACGCCGGCCGCGCCAAACAGGCTCCCACAAACCATGAGCAGTCGAAGAGGCAAGACATCCGCGAGCATTCCGATTGGCAACGCGGCGAGCAACTCGGCGGCGTACCATGTAGCCCCGAGGATCCCCACAAGCGCTTCGTTCACGCCGCGGCCGCTATTCGCCTCGGCGGCGAAATGAAGTCCAACAACGACTCCGCCAGCGCTTCCGGCGACACGCATGAGGGCGTTTCCAAAGAGGAGCCGCGGAATCCGCCTCGAATCGCCCGACCGGGAGTACGTTTCGGAATATGACACTACGCCTGACTCAAACCTTCTCTGGAATGTATCTCATAAAGCGGTCAAGAAAAATGGCTCGTTCTCTCATATGGGAATGCGAGACAATGCAGGCATGGGAATCAGGTTTGGAAAGGCAACCCTGCTGGGTGCCTGCTTGTCGGTCGCTGCCGCCTGCACGGATTCAACTCCCGTACGCGCGTACGAGGCCCGCGGCATTGTTGTTGAGTTGCCCGAAGATCGAGAAATGATCGTTCTGTCGCACGACGCGATCGCCAACTACATGCCGGCAATGACGATGCCGTTTTCCCTGGGTCACCCGGACGTCGCTCGGGGCTTTGCGGTGGGTGACGAAGTCGTGTTTCATGTAGTCGTCACCGCATCCGGTTCCGACTCCATCGTTCACATCGAGAGCCAACCCGCTTTTTCCGGGCCGTTTCCGGAATTCGAACTCGAGACGTTGGACGGGGATTCCATCGCATCGTCCTCTCTCAAGGGCAAGGTGGCCATCGTCAACTTCTGGGCTTCCTGGTGTGCGCCGTGCCGTGAGGAAATGCCCTTTCTCGTGGATCTTCGGAACGAATTCCGAGACCGGGGGTTCGATGTGATCGGCATTGCGCAGGATCCGGAAAACCTCGGGGACATACTGGCCCAGGTTGAAGAACTGGGAATCAACTACACCATCGCAATCGGCGACGGCATTCTGGAAGACGCCCTGGGAGGCGTCTACGCCATTCCAACGACTTTCATACTGGATCGAGACAGTACCGTTGTCGCAAAACACGTCGGGCTCGCCTCTGAAGAAGAACTGCGCGAGGCGGTAAGGGAACTGCTGTAACAGCCTGCGGGTTCTGCCAGGGCTCCCAGGACCTAGCGGCGATCTGACTTCCGCCGGTCCGATTCGAACCGTTCAACGCCACGTTCCCATCCCCGAAATATTGGCGTCCATATGGTTGACGGTGGCGCCCGCACCCAACTACTCTGGTTTGGCCCGAATCCAACTTCATCTGAAGCAGCGAGAACAGGGACAGGAGAATAGGAAAAATATGATGCGTTCTCTTATCGGCGGCGCGATTGTTTGTGTTCTGGTCGTGACTGCGGCGTCCGTGGCCCATGCACAGACGACGAACGGATCCATTCTGGGCGATGTCGTCGACCCCTCAGGTGCTTTCGTTCCGGGGGCCGTGGTCCGCGTCACGAGCCCCGAATCGGGCCTCACGCGCGAAACCCTGACGGGTGCCGAAGGAGGATACCGCCTTGTCGGCCTTCCACCGTCCGAATACGAAATGACGGTGGAACTGCCGGGTTTTGCCACGATCGCGCGCACGGGAATCCAACTGCCGATCCAGGGCGAACTCAAGATCGATTTCGAGCTTCAGGTCGGTGGAGCAGCCGAGTCGATTACGGTTGAAGGCGCAGCCCCGCTGGTCCAGACCACACGTAACCTGATGGAAACCGTCGTCGGCAACCGACTCGTTCGCGATCTCCCGCTGAAAAACCGAGATTTCATGGATCTCGCGCTTCTGGCGCCCGGCGTCGTCCTCGATCAGAGTTCCGCCAGGAACTCCACCGGTACCGACTCGATCAGCTTCTTCGGCATGGATGAGTCCCACAAGGCGGTATGGCTCGAAGGCGTCGATTTCAACGACGAGGTCATCGGCGGGGGCACCAACATTTCGCGGGGCACACGGACGCCCGTCGGCCAGGAAGCGATTCAGGAGTTCCAGGTGATGACCACCGGCTATTCGGCCGAGTTTGGCCGGAGCGGAGCCGGAGCGATCAATGTCGTTCTCAAATCCGGCGGCAACGATGTCCATGGCAGCGGCTTCTATTTTCTCAGGGACGATTCTTTCGACAAACCGAACTTCAGACTCGTGCGCGGAGTCGTGCAGCCGACTTCGGGGGTGACGCCTTTCAAGTCTCAGCAATATGGCGGCACCGTCGGGGGTCCGTTCGTCCGCGACCGGGCATTCTATTTCCTCTCGATCGAAAGGAGAACAAGGGAAGCAAGTTCCGAGGTGACAATCCCGGCGACAGTCAAGGCGTTCGTCGACGGTCTCAACATGGGCTACGACACTCGAAGCACCGTTCCCACAACCCGCGAACAGGTCAACACTGTCGCGAAGTTCACGTTTAATCTGGACAACCGGAACCGGCTCGACGTGACCTACATGTACGATGACGACAATGATCGTAACAAGGACATTGGCGGGTCCGATGCCGCGGACCGGGGTTTCGACGATCTGAACAACTCCTATTTCGCAACGGCGAGCCTGACGAGTTCCATCGGATCGCGCACCGTGAACGAACTGCGCGTAAACCGGTCCAATCAGAGGATCGTTCGGAGTCTTCGCCAAGGCGAGGTCTACCTTCCGGAATTGATCTTTCCGTCGGTCAACATAGGAACCGACGGAAGCGCGACGCCGCAAAGCCGTAATCAGAAAAGCTGGATCATTTCCAATTCAACCAGTCACGAAATCGGCCGGCACAGTTTGAAGTGGGGTGCCGAGATGAACGACATCGTCGCCGGGAACGACACGAACGAAAGGTTCAACGGCAAATTCGAGTTCACCTCCGATACCGCGCCCTTTGTGCCCGACCGTTATCTGGCAGGTTTCAATCTGCAGTTCGAAAGAGGCGATTCTCTCGACCCCAAGATCACCATGATTTCCAGAGACATGGACATGTATGCGTTGTTTGTCAACGACACATGGAGAGTTCGTCCTGACTTCACGATCAACATGGGTTTGCGTTACGACCTGCGCGTTCTCGAAGGCGACCTCGGGGGGCCCGATGCCTTTGAACAGCCCGGCTTCTCGCGGGACCGCCCAGAGGAAGTTTGGTTGAACGTCGCGCTCGGCGCCGCCGGAGGTCTTGGCCTGGAACCCTGGCGCCCTGTCCCGACCGATACACTGGACTTGTCGCCGCGACTTGGAATCGCCTGGGACATCAGTGGCAACGGAACCGCAGCGCTCCGGGCCAGTTACGGTATTTTTCACGATCGCGTTCCGACCCTCGTCATGCGTAGCGTCGTCAACGGCTACAACGGTTTGAATATCCAAACGGTTCAACTGGCCAATCCCGACTTCTTCCCGAACGTTCCGGATGCGGCCGATCTTCCCGTCGATTCGGTCAACGTCTCCAAGGTTCCGAGTCCGACTGCCGACACTCCATATACGCAACAGATCAATGTCGCTTTCGACTATGAAGTGACTCCCGACATGTCGTTCACGACCGACTACACGCGCATTTTGGGACTGAACTTCCTGCTGAGCCGGAATGTGAACGCGCCCCTGAACGGCGTCTGCCCGTTCGCTGCGGAGTTCAGCGCACGGGGACTGAATCCCTGTTTCCGCATGAATCTGTCTAACGATCAGAGCAACCGCATTCATGTCAATTCGCTCACGTTTCGGCTGAACCGCAGATTTTCGAATGGTTTGAGTTTCCTGGCTGGCTATACATTCGGCGCCGCCAAAGAATTCAACCGCGGGGGGTTCCCCACCATCATCGGCGCGAGGCCCTCGGACCCCTACAACAAGTTTGGGGATGTTCATTTCGGTCCGACCGAAAACGATGTCCGGCACCGCTTCACGGGCAACGCGGTCTATACGTTCCCCTTCGATGTCAATGTTGCGGCAATCGTCACGGCAAACAGCTCACCGCCGTTCGATCCCACCACGGGGCTGGATAACAATGGCGATGGCGCGCGAAACGACCGCGCCCCCGGGGTCGGTGTCAACTCGATGCGCGGCGAGTCTTTCTTCAACACCGATGTTCGTTTGAGCAAGCGTTTCTTCCTTGACGACACCAGGAACGTCGAAGTGCTGTGGGAGATGTTCAACCTGTTCAACTCGGCAAACGTTGTGAACTTCAACGGAAACCAGCGTTCGTCGACGTTCGGAAAGGGCCGTGCGGCTCTGGCCCCGTTCCAGGCGCAACTCGGATTCCGTTTTACCTTCTAGGAGCCTGAGTCCTGCCCATTTGTGACGGTTGTGACGTCCATGAGTAATGGAGATGACTCCCATAGGTAGCGGGCCCAACGCTATTCATGTGACCGGATACTGACCCGGTCTTGTCCCGGTTTAGACGGTTGCCGCAAATGTTGCGCCAGGGGTCAACGCCCTTCCAAGACCCGTTTCTTGTGCTAAGATGTCGAGCTTTGGACGGAGCGCGAAGGCTCCGGAAAGAGGTCTGTCGTTTTGGCTGAAATGTTACGCGAAGGCGTCGAGCTTATGCTCACAGGGATGACCGTGGTCTTTTCCCTCCTGATCCTGCTGGTATTCGCCCTGAAGGCGATGTCGCATCTGGCTCTCTCGATTCAGGGTCCTATCCCCTCCGCAGACCGGGCGGCGCCACCACGGGTGGCCGGTGACGGCGGCGCGACTGTCGCGGCCATAACCGCTGCCGTGCACGCATACCGTAAAGGCAAACGTTAGCGATCATGAAGAAGCCCCTGGCCATAACCGAGTTGGTCCTTCGCGACGCGCACCAATCCCTCCTCGCAACCCGCCTCCGCATCGAAGACATGCTTCCAATCTGCGACAAACTCGACCGGGTCGGATTGTGGTCTGCAGAAGTCTGGGGCGGGGCGACGTTCGATGCCTGTATCCGTTTTCTTGGGGAAGATCCCTGGGAGCGGCTGCGCAGCATCCGGAAGGCTTTGCCCCGTACCCGTACGCAGATGTTGCTCCGTGGACAGAATCTGCTGGGGTATCGGCATTACGCCGATGACGTTGTTGACGCCTTTGTCGCCAAGGCGGCCGAGAATGGCATGGACGTGTTTCGCATTTTTGACGCGATGAACGACACGCGAAACCTCGAAGCGGCCGTTCGCGCGACGCTCAAAACCGGCAAACACGCGCAGGGCGCCATTTCGTACACGGTGAGTCCGGTCCACACGATGGACATTTGGATTGACTTCGGAAAACGCCTGGAAGACATGGGATGCCATTCGGTCTGCATCAAGGACATGGCCGGGTTGCTGAAACCCTATGTCGCCGAAGAGATGGTTTCGCGGCTGAAGGAAGCGCTTTCGGTGCCTATCGCAATGCAGTCGCATGCCACAACCGGCATGAGTACCGCGACGACGGTGAAGGCCGTCGAAGCCGGTCTGGACATCGTCGATACGGCAATTTCCTCGATGAGTCATACCTATGGGCACTCTGCAACCGAGTCGGTCGTCGCGATTCTGGAGGGTCGGGACAGGGACACGGGCCTCGACCTGACGCTGCTCCAGGAAATCGCCGCTTACTTCCGGGAGGTTCGCAAGAAATACGCCAAGTTCGAGGGCTCCCTCCGTGGTGTGGATGCACGGATTCTCATTGCCCAGGTTCCCGGTGGAATGCTGACCAACATGGAGAATCAACTCCGGGAACAGGATGCGTCCGACCGGTTCGACGAGGTGCTCGAGGAAATGCCGCGCGTGCGCGAGGATCTCGGTCTCATACCGCTTGTCACGCCGACCTCGCAGATTGTGGGAACCCAGTCGATCGTCAATGTCCTCAGCGGTGAACGGTATCGGTCGCTTACGAAGGAAACTGCCGGCGTTCTGCGCGGCGAATACGGCAAGACTCCCGCGCCCGTGAACGACGACCTTCAGAAACGCGCTCTGGGTGGCGATGCCCCCGTGACTTGCCGCCCCGCGGATTTGCTCGAACCGGAGATGGGTCGCCTCACCGAAGAGGTGAACCGGCTTGCCGCGAGCGAAGGCTTCGAACGGGCGTCGGACCCCGAGGAAGACGTGCTGACCTATGCGTTATTCGCTCAGACCGGTTTGAAGTTTCTCCAAAACAGAAACAACCCGTCGGCGTTCGAACCCGCACCTTGGGAAGAATCCGCGGGCACCCCCACAACCCAACCTCCGGAGCCCGTTGCCGCGGCCGTTGAAACCGGCCCGGCCCATTATCGTGTCAACGTCAATGGCAACGCGTACGATGTCGAGGTCCACCCCGAGGGAACCATCGGATCGGTACAACCCGTTGCCGCGCCACCGCAACCGGCCTCGGCGGCGCCCGCTCCCGTCGTGACCGGCGACGGCGCCCCCCTGCCATCGCCGTTGGCGGGAACGATTGTGGCCGTGAAGGTGCAGCCGGGGCAAGCCATCCAGGCCGGTGAAGTTGTCCTTGTGCTGGAAGCGATGAAAATGGAAACAAGCGTCAGCGCGCCTAAGGCGGGGCGCGTCGTTTCTGTCGCGGTTCAGGCAAGCAGCCAGGTCCGGAAGGGCGACCCCCTGCTCTACATCGCATAGCTTATTCGAATGCAATCCGACTTACTCCTGAAGCTCTGGGAAACAACGGGCTTGGCGAATTTCGACGGCGCTGGCCAGATCCTCATGATCGCCATTGGCGGGCTATTGATCTATCTTGCCATCGCAAAGCAATTCGAACCGCTTCTGCTGATCCCGATCGGGTTCGGCGCGATCCTGACTAACATCCCCGTCGCCGATATGAGTGGTCCGGAAGGGATCCTGGGGTATTTCTATTCGGTCGGTGTAACAACCGGTGTCTTCCCGTTGCTTATCTTCCTGGGCGTTGGCGCATTGACCGATTTCGGCGCGTTGATCGCCAATCCCAAAACTTTGATCCTCGGCGCAGCAGCACAGTTCGGAATCTTCTTTACCTTGCTTGGCGCTCTTGCCATGAACGCTGTTCCAGGTGTGGAATTCTCACTCGCGGATGCGGCGGCGATAGGGATCATCGGCGGTGCGGATGGCCCGACCGCCATCTTCCTCGCCTCGCGCTTGAGTCCGGACTTGTTGGGGGCGATCGCCGTCGCGGCCTATTCGTATATGGCGCTGGTGCCCATTATTCAGCCGCCGATCATGCGGGCGTTGACGACCGCGAAAGAGCGCTCGGTGGTAATGGAAGAATTGCGCGAGGTTTCGACCACGGAACGCATCTTCTTTCCGTTTACGGTGCTGCTGCTTGTCGTTGTTCTGCTTCCGACCGCCTCGCCCCTGGTCGGAATGCTGATGTTTGGGAATCTTCTGCGCGAGTCCGGTGTCGTGAAGCGGCTGTCGGATACGGCTCAGAACGAATTGATCAACATCGTCACTATCCTGTTGGGCCTCGCGGTCGGTTCCAGACTCCACGCCGAAGAGTTCCTGACGACCGAGACCATCGGCATCCTGCTGATCGGGCTGGTTGCGTTTGCGGTGGGTACAGGCACCGGCGTACTGATGGGCAAGGCGATGCACCGCCTGAGCGGTGGCCAGGTCAACCCTCTGATTGGCGCCGCCGGCGTGTCCGCCGTCCCGATGGCAGCCCGTGTCGTCAACAGGGTGGGCCTCGAATCGAACCCGAACAACTACCTTCTGATGCACGCGATGGGTCCCAATGTTGCCGGCGTTATCGGGTCTGCCGTGGCCGCGGGCTTCCTGCTTTCAATGCTTGGTTAGCTGTCAATTCCAGCAACGTTGTGCACACCGGGCAACCGAGTAATAGGCGGTTTATCTTTCGAATCGCTCAGTTCCCGAAGTCCCGGTTTACCAGGACCTCGAAATCCTCATAGAGTTCCATGACCTGCGGGTCGTAAAAGGGCAGGAGTTGGATCAGAAGTACGCCCGCCAGGCCGCGACCGGGATCGACCCAGAAGTGCGTGTTGTACAAACCCGACCAGCTATAGCTGCCGGGGGAACGGAGATCCTCGTTTCCGTTGTCCGATACCGCAATCTGAAAGCCGAGGCCAAACTTGTCGGCGCCGGCATTGATCGGAAACGGACGGGCCACTTGTGGATCGACTCCCGTCTGGGTCACAACCGTGAGGTCACCGATGTGGTTCCGGCGCATCGATTCGACGGTCTCCGGTGCGAGCAGCGGCCCGTTCGGGCCCCGGCCATCGTTCAACAGCATTCGAAGAAAGCGGATGTAGTCGGGGGCGGTCGAGTACAGGCCGGTACGTCCCAATGGCGGCCCTTCAAGGACTGGGGGGTTCGGGGCCTCTGCCAGGACTCCGTCCGCGCCGCGCTGATGGGTGGTCGCAACGCGGGCAAGCTTGCCCGCCGGAACGGCGTGGAACGAGTCTGTCATGTCGAGCGGTTCGAAGATTCGCGTACGGAGGAATTCATCGAATGCGGTTCCCGTCAGTTTCTCGACCAGTTCTCCCAGGCGATCCGTGCTGACCGAATAGTTCCAGCGTGTCCCCGGTTGGTACAGAAGAGGGAAACCGAAGGGGTCTTCCCCGGTCGCTTCCCTCAGGCGGGTCAACAGCGCGCTGGAAAAATCGTAGCCGGCCCCGGAAGTGTGCGTGAACACCTGCCGAATCGTTACCGGCGTTTCCAGCGTTTGCATTCGCATCGAGAGGATTCCCTCGCTGTCCGTCTCGATGCTCTCGACAATCGCTCTGGTCTCTTCATAGGGAAGATAATCGGCGATTGGATCGTCCAGATCGAAAGCGCCTTCATCATGGAGAATCATCGCGGCAACTGACGCAATCGGCTTCGTCATCGACATCATTCGAAATATGGAGTCCTGCCGCATGGCCAGTCCCGACGCGACGTCCTGAAAACCGAAAGCCCCGCTGTAGACGACGCCGTCTCTGTCAGTCACCATCGCGACCAGTCCGAGCACAACTCCATCATCGACCGCTGCCTGAAGGCGGGTATCGATCGCCCCTGGATCGGGCCCGGTTGTCGGCGCGACGCGCTCGGGCGCGGGGGCACAGGCGGCAACGAATGCGACGAGAAGAAGCGACGCCGCAACAGGACGCGACCGCGCCAGGAGCTTACCGTTCATAACCGGCTTCATGCTCCATCAGAAACGGTCTAACGACATCGGTCCATATCGCATAGCCTTGCTCGTTCATGTGAAGCATATCGGCGACGAAGATGTCTTCAGGCGGGCGGGCGGCGGCGGGGCCGAGCATGGGCGTTGCAACGTCGATGTAAAAGAGCCGATCGTCACGCGCGGCTTCAGCGATCGTGAGTTGGTTCGCCTCGTCCATCAGATCCCAGTTGTCCCACCGTGACACGCTGGGCTTGATGGCCAGAACATAGATACGGGTTTCCGGGAGTACGGCATGGATTCGGGACACGAACGCGCGGAGATCGTTCATGTACTCTTCGGGGGGTAGGCGGGAGGCGCCAATGTCATTGTCGCCTTCATAAACCACCACGGCGCGTGGGTTGTAATTGGTCACGATGCGGTCGACATAGTGCACGGCGTCAAGCATCCAGCTCCCGCCAAAGCCCCGGTGAATAACGGTCAGCGGATCCATGTCTTCGTGGACGGAATCCCAGAACCGGATGCTCGAGCTGCCCACGAACACGATCGCCCCGTCCGGCGGGGGCGTTTCCCGATCTTCAGCTTCCCATGCGGTAATGACATCTTCCCACCGCTCGGGGTCCGGGCGGTTCTGGCGGGCATCGACAGCCGGTACAAGGGCGCAAACAACGGCAAGGATCACGCCCATCGCAACGATGGCAGTTTTGTGACGCATTGAAATACCTCCTTGGTGTCCGGTCATCTCAAGTGGCGGCAATTGAACGAACCCCACTTGTCCTTCGATTCTATTCGGCCGGGGCCGCGCCCAAACGTCGCAGGCCAGGATCGTCGTCCGGCCCCGCGATTACCAGGGTGTAGCTGGTCGTGCTCAGATGCTCGGCGGCCACGCGGGTGATCTGGGCCGCATCCACGGCCGCGATATACTTTGGATACTGTTCCACGTAATCGAACCCAAGTCCGAACACTTCGGCGTTAATCAGAAACCTCGCGATCTGGGCATTGGTTTCGAAACCGAAGACGAAGCTGCCGGTCAGATAAGCCTGAGCGGCGGCCAGTTCTTCCGACCCGACAGGCTCAACGATAATGCGATCGACTTCTTCAACGAAGCCCGAAATGGCACGCTCGACGTTTTCTGGCGAAGTGCCGATATAGGCCACGAATTTCCCCGGGTTGATTCCCGCCGAACCGGCCAGACTCGCGAAAGTAGTATAGGCGAGTCCCTGTTCGTCGCGCAGCTTTCGTGGAATCCGGGAGGTCAACCCGGCGCCACCGAGAATCGTGTCCAAAACCTGGATGGCGTAGTAGTCTGGATCGGTGCGGCGGATTCCAAGATGTCCGAAGAACACATGTGCCTGTTGACTCGAAATGGGAAGGAACTTTCGCCGAACATCCGTCTGCCGAACCGGGCCCACCCTTTGATCCCGGGGCGCGTTGCCGGGAAGCCAACGGGCAAAGGCGTGTTCGAGTCGGTCCAGCATCTCGGCGGTCTTGAAGTCGCCCACGGCGGCAAGAATCGCGTTACCCGGGCGGATGTGTTCGCGATGAAAGGAGTCCAGATTCGACCGCTCGATTCGCTTGAGCGTCTCGGGATAGCCATGGGCGGGGCGATGCAGCGGATGGCCCCGATAAATGAGTTCGTTGAATTCCCATCCTGCGATCACCTGCGGACGATCCTCCGCGCTGCGGATCTCGGCAAGCACGCGGTTGCGTTCGTTATCGATGCTTGCCGGCGAGAAGGCCGGATTGGCGATGACGTCCACCATCAGGTCCAGCCCGAGTTCGATATCCTGGCGAAGGACGCTCAAGTATGCCGTCGTTCGATCATGGGAGCTGTCGCAATCGATAGCCCCGCCGACGGATTCGATCGCGTCGGCAATTTCAAGGGAGGTTCGAGTGGCGGTGCCTTCGTTCAGAAGACGGCTTGCCATGAACGCCAATCCGGCGTGTTCCTCAGGATCGGTCCCCGCACCGGCCAAGACAGTAACAGCCAGAGAAATCGATGGAAGGGCGTCGTTTTCGACGAGAAGGACGCGCAACCCATTGGAGAGTGTGAACCGCTCGGGATGGAACGCGCGGCGGCGCGCTTCGGCCGCTGTCAATGCGGCGCCTCCCCGGACTCATCGACCAGGCAGCCCACGGTCCGGTTCTCTTCCCTCAGGTACCGGGCACATACCTGGCTGACGCGCTCGGCGGTAACGGCCCGAATCAGCAGCAGATAACTATCGATATAGGACAGGTGGTCGAGCGTCTCGATCTGTCCATACAGCATCGCCTGATCCTGGGCACACTCCATCGAGAAGACGAAATGCGCTTCGATCTGATGCCTTGCGCGATCCAGTTCATGCGTGGAAACCCCGACAGATCCAATCCGTTCAAGTTCGTCATAAATGCTCGCTTCGATGCCCGAAAGCGGAACCGTCCCCCGGCCTTCACCGCGAATGTAGAAGAGCGTGTTGTCTCTGGACTCCCCGTATTCCGCCGACACGAAAGTGGTGGCCTGTTCTCTTTCGACCAGCCTCTGGTAGAGGCGGGAGGCCCTGCCCTCGGCCAGGATCACAGCCAGAACCTGTAAGGCATAGGAGTCCGGATGCCCGATCCCGGGCGTGTGGTAGGCAATCGCCAATCGCGAGACCTCGGACCGCCAGGAGCGTTCGAACCGGCGTTCCCCGTTCTGCGCCGGTTCGATCTCAGCGGGATCCGGAACGGTTTGACCCGCGGGAATGCGGCCGAAGCAAGCGCGAACTTCATCCAGAGCGCGGTCCGTTTCAAAGTCGCCGACCAGGACAAGTGTGGCGTTCCCGGGATGGTAATACCTGCGGTAGTGAGACTGCATCCCCTCAACCGTGGCCGCTTCGACATCGGGCAGCCAGCCGATTACGGGGTTGCGATAGGGATGACGCTCGAAGGCTTTCGCGTTAAGGTCCTGCATCAGTGCTCCCCAGGGTTGATCGAGTCCAGCTTTCAATTCCTCGATAACGACTTTCTTTTCCGCGTCGAACTCCATCGGATCGAAGACGGTGTTCACCATCCGGTCGGCCTCGATTTCGAGGGCGGCCTCCCAGCGATCGGATGCGAAGTTGAAGTAATACGCGGTGAAATCGTAAGAAGTAAACGCGTTGTTGCTTCCGCCGTTCTTCATCGTAACCAAATCGATTTCGCCCTTGGCGTATCGTTCGGTTCCCTTGAACAGCATGTGCTCCAGAAAATGAGACCGGCCGGTTTCGCCGGCTCCTTCGTGACGCGATCCGACCCGATACCAAATCATGCTGGTGACGGTGGGCGACACATGGGTCGCACGCGTGAGAACGGTCAGCCCGTTTTCCAATGTCGTCCTGCGTACGTCCCGGGTACTCAATGCATTGAAAGCCGGCAACTTGGGCGACATTCTAGTCTTTGTTGTCGGCAACCTGTAACCGCGTGGCTGCGCGATCGATGGCCGCCTGCGCCCGACCGTAATCGGTGTCGTTGTCGCCGCCGGCGATGCGCTTTTCGGCGCGGGACCGCGCTTTGGCGGCACGCACCGCGTCGATGTCTTCAGGATTTTCCGCTACATCGGCCAGAACCCGGACGGCGTTGTCGAGAACTTCGACGAATCCCTGGAAGATCGCAAGGCGTCGTGTTTGTCCGCGCGTCTCGCAGGTGAGAATGCCGGTCTGGAGTTCGGAAAAAAGAGGGGCGTGCCCAGGCAACACGCCCAGGTAACCGCCGAAGCCGGGGATTTGTACCCGATCGACCGTCTCGTCGATCAGCGCACGTTCAGGGGTCACAACGGTGAGATGAAGCTTGTCTGCCATGGTCTTCCGTTCGACTCTCGTTCCTAACTCACCGCATGCATTTCGGCGGCTCTCTCAAGGGCTTCATCGATGGTTCCCACCATGTAGAACGCCTGCTCGGGAATTTCGTCGTGCTTGCCTTCAACAATTTCCCGGAAGCCCTTGATCGTATCGGCCACCTTGACGTACTTGCCACTGGTACCGGTGAACTGTTCGGCCACAAAGAACGGCTGCGAAAGAAAACGCTCGATCTTGCGTGCCCGCGCGACGGCAAGCTTGTCATCGTCGGAAAGTTCGTCGATTCCGAGAATCGCGATGATGTCCTGAAGATCCTTGTACTTCTGAAGAACCGTCTTCACCGAACGTGCGACCGCATAGTGTTCTTCGCCGACGATGCGGGGGTCGAGGATGCGCGAAGACGAAGCGAGCGGGTCGACGGCCGGATATATGCCCAACTCCGAGATCGAACGTGACAGGTTGGTCGTGGCGTCCAGGTGGGCAAACGCCGTCGCGGGCGCGGGATCGGTGTAATCGTCGGCGGGCACATAAATGGCCTGCACCGACGTGATCGAGCCCTTCAACGTCGAGGTGATTCGTTCCTGCAACTCGCCCATTTCGGAGGCGAGTGTTGGCTGGTATCCCACCGCCGAAGGCATGCGGCCAAGTAACGCCGAGACTTCGGAGCCCGCCTGGGTGAACCGGAAAATGTTGTCGACGAAGAGGAGCACGTCCTGGCCTTCGTCATCGCGGAAGTATTCGGCCGCGGTCAACGCGGTCAGGGCGACACGGGCGCGGGCCCCCGGAGGCTCGGTCATCTGGCCATAGACCATCGCGGTCTTGTCGATAACGCCCGACTCTTTCATCTCGAGCCAGAGGTCGTTGCCCTCCCGAGTACGTTCACCCACGCCCGCAAAAACGGACAGGCCTCCGTGCTTCGAAGCGATGTTGTTGATCAGCTCCATGATGATGACGGTCTTGCCCACGCCGGCGCCGCCGAACAGTCCGATCTTTCCGCCTCGAAGGTATGGCTCGATCAGGTCGATGACCTTGATGCCCGTCTCGAACATTTCCATTTTCGTGTTCTGTTCCGTAAACAGGGGCGCGGGGCGATGAATCGGGTCGCGACGTTCGGAAAGCACCGGGCCGCCCTGATCGACAGGTTCGCCAATCACGTTCATAATCCGTCCGAGGGTTTCCTTGCCGACGGGGACACTGATCGGAGCGCCCTGGTCTTCGACGGCCATGCCTCGAACCATGCCGTCTGTCGGCTGCATGGCGACGCAGCGGACCTTGCCTTCGCCAAGGTGCTGTTGCACCTCAACGATCACATCGAGCGGCTCGGGCACATCGAATCCCTCGCTGGTAATCCGTAGCGCGTTGTAGATCGCCGGCGGATCGCCTTCCGGAAACTGAACGTCGACCGCCGGACCGATGACCTGGAGAACTTTTCCGATATTCGCCATTGATTATGATTCCTTCTCGCTTTTGATCGGGCCGTCCTGACCGTTATGCGCTCGCGCCGCTGACGACCTCGATGATCTCCCGTGTAATTGCCGCCTGCCGTATGCGGTTCATGTTCAGTGTAAGTGTCTCGATCATCTCCGCCGCATTTCGTGACGCGGTATCCATGGCGGCCATTCGCGCGCCGTGTTCAGCGGCCGCCGATTCAAGCAAGGCCCGGTGTACCTGAATATCGACGTACTGCGGTAGAAGCCGGTTGAATATCTCCTGGGGGGGCTGCTCGTAGATGTAATCCACCTGCGAGACCTCGCCTTCAAACTCGCCGGCACTCATGGGCAGAAGCCGTTCCACGACGAGGCGTTGCTGAATCACGGATTTGAACTCGTTATAGGCCAGATAAACCGCGTCGAACTCCGAGGTGGCGTACAACCCAACGATCCGCTCTCCGATGGTGCGCGCATGAACGATATCCAATTGCGAGAAAATACCGATGTGTTCTTCGAGAATCGCCGCACCTTCGCGACGGAAGAAATCGCGGCTCTTCTTCCCGACCGGCATCACCTGAATGTCCTTGTCGCCACGGTCCCGCATGAAATCGTGGGCAGTTCGCGTCACATTGGAGTTGAATGCGCCGCACAGTCCCCGGTCGGCCGCCACCACCACCACGAGAATCCTTTTTTCGGGGCGCACAGCCAGGAGCGGGTGCCGAATGTTCTCGATTCGGGCCGAGAGGTTCCCAAGAACGGTCTTGAGTTGCGTGGCGTAGGGCCGCGCCGCAAAGATGCGGTCCTGCGCGCGACGCAGTTTGGCGGCGGACACGGTTTTCATCGCGCGGGTGATCTGCTGGGTGTTCTTTACGGAGCGGATCCTGCGCCGAATATCGAGAAGGTTCGCCATGACTTGCCAGGACCCGCCTTATGCCACGTCCCGATCCGCAAGAAAGCCTTCTTTGGCTTCCATGATCGCGGCTTCAAGTTCGGCGGTCAGTTCGTCGTCAAGGATTTTCTTTTCAGCGATATTCGTGAGGATCTCCGGTTTGCTCGTCTCGAGGAAGCGGAACAACGCCAGTTCGAAATCTTGTAGTGACGACACGTCCATGTCGTCAAGGTGGCCCTTGGTCCCCGCAAAAACGAGCGCGATCTGCCTGGCAACCGGAAGCGGCATGTACTGGTCCTGCTTCAAGATCTCGGTAAGCCGTTCACCCCGGCTGAGTTGGGCCTGGGTCGCCTTGTCCAGATCGGAGCCAAACTGGGCGAATGCGGCCAGAGCGCGGAACTGGGCCAAATCAAGGCGGAGACTGCCGGCGACTTGCCGCATGGCCTTGATCTGCGCGCTACCGCCCACGCGCGACACCGAAAGTCCCACGTTGACTGCGGGACGGATGCCCGCGTGGAACAAGTCGGCCTCGAGGTAGATCTGCCCGTCGGTAATCGAAATCACGTTCGTGGGAATATAGGCGGAAACGTCGCCCGCCTGTGTCTCGATGATGGGCAGTGCGGTAAGCGATCCGCCCCCTTTTTCAGCGCTGAGCTTGGCCGCGCGTTCGAGCAGTCGCGAGTGCAGGTAGAACACGTCGCCGGGATACGCTTCGCGACCGGGCGGGCGGCGCAACAGCAGGGAGATCTCACGGTAGGCCGCGGCGTGCTTTGAAAGGTCATCGTAGATGCAAAGGACGTGCTGGCCCCTGTCGCGGAAGAATTCGCCAACGGCGGTTCCGGAATACGGTGCCAGAAACTGCATTGGCGCGGGGTCGCTGGCCGAGGCCGAAACAACAATCGAGTATTCCATCGCACCGGCATCTTCGAGGGTCTTGACCACCTGCGCCACCGTCGAACGTTTCTGCCCGATGGCGACGTAAATGCAAATGACGTCCTGGCCCTTCTGATTGATGATGGTGTCGATGGCAACGGCCGTCTTTCCTGTCTGACGGTCGCCGATAATGAGTTCGCGCTGGCCACGACCGATCGGGATCATCGCGTCGATCGGCTTCAATCCGGTCTGCAGGGGTTCCTTCACCGGTTGGCGGTCGACCACGCCAGGCGCAATGCGCTCGACGGGATTGGTTTGATCGCTGCCGATGGCCCCTTTGCCGTCGATGGGTTCGGCCAGAGCGTCCACGACACGCCCGACGAGCGCGTCCCCGACGGGCACCTCCATGATGCGCCCGGTACGCTTGACCTGATCGCCTTCCTTGATCCCGGCGGCCTCGCCCAGTAGCACGGCACTGACCTGGGCCTCTTCAAGGTTAAGTGTCAACCCCATCACGCCATGTGGAAATTCCAGCAATTCACCCGCCATGACTTTCTCCAGGCCGTAGACACGGGCGATACCGTCACCGACGGAGATCACGGTGCCGACTTCACTGATTTCGAGACCCGGGCGGTATCCCTCGATCTGTTCCCGAATAATTTTGCTGATTTCTTCTGCTTTGATCTCCATGCGGCTCCTGGTTCAACCGGCCATATCGAAACTGGATATGGCCGGTAAAAGATCCACTTTCAACTTGCGGCCAGACGAGCCCTGAAACCGGCCAGGCGCTGGCGCAGCGATCCGTCGTACACCTTGCCACCGATCTGGACCACCACGCCGCCCAGCAAGGCCGGATCCTTTTCGACTTCCACGATCACGCGCTTGCCTAACGATTTCCCGAGGCGTTCGGTGATCTCCCTCTCTTCGGATTCAGTCAAGGCCGTCGCCGAAGTCACCGTGGCTCGGGCGACTCCGTTCTTTTCGTCGAGCATCTGCCGGTAGGCCTCGACAACCTCGCCAAGAATATCCAGCCGGCGGCGATCGCAGAGAAGGCTGATCAGCCTGTGTATGCGCACGTCCAATTCGAGGACCGCAACGATCTTGCCGATGAAACGCTCGCGCTCGTCGGCAGGGATCGCCGGGTTCAGTAGAATTTGGCGCGCCGCGGGTTCGCGGGCCAGAACGTCGGCAAAGCCCTGAAGTTCCGCCAATCCCCGATCGGCCTGCGGGCCCCCGTCCGCCGACATGGCTGCAAACAGGGCGCGGGCGTAACGACTGGATACTACGGCCATAGTAAGCATTGCGTGCGCGGCGCGGGGGTGAACTCGAATCGTCGGCATCCTCCCGGAATTCTTGACGAATTGGATGCCATGAAGGCGGCTGAAATTCGATCGCTCCTATCAAGTCGCGAGAAGGGAGTCCGCCAAGCCCCAACGCTCCGCAACAAACCGACGAGAATAGCATCGGCGGGTTCATGGTGTCAACCGCCGCAAGGCCATTTCGGGGTTCGGCGGCGCGCTTGACCCGCATTTCTCACGAGTTGTCTGCTACAGTGCCGGATCCATCCGCCAGTGCGTCCCCTGACGCGCTTGATCCGGCGCGACGAACGCGCCGCTACGCGCCCGGCGCGGGGAACGCGCCGTAGCTCTGACGGCGTCTCCGACTCTTCGCGACGAAAACCCGTGAGAAATGCGGGCTAAAAGATTCGAATTGCGGTTTCCGCGCGGGGTTCCGTCACGCCGATTTCGGAGGCCGAAACGCCGGCGTCCGACAACGCAGTCATCAGGTCTGCACAAATCTTGTCCGGTGTGAAGATCAACAGGCCGCCGGAAGTTTGAGGGTCGAAAATCAGGTTCTGGTAATCATTGGACACCGGCGCTGCCCACGACACTTCGGGCCCGAAGAACTCGCGGTTGCTGTGGAGGCCTCCCGCACAGTATCCGCTTGCGCTCGAGTCGAGGGCGCCCTCCATTACCGGCAGCCTTGAATGATCGATGGCGATTGTGAGATTGCTTGCGCGAGCTACTTCCGTTGCATGACCCGCCAGCCCAAAACCTGTCACGTCGGTCATCGCGCGCACGGGAAATCTCGAAACGGTTTCCGCGGCAATCCGGTTGGTCGTCGTCATTTGACGAATGGCCGCATTCAGATGGGACGGATCGATCTGCCCTTTCTTCAGCGCGGTCGTGATTAACCCGGCGCCCAGCGGCTTGGTCAACAATACGCGATCGCCGACAGCGGCGCTGCTGTTGTCGCAAATGTCGGACGGGTTTATCGTGCCCGTAATGGCATATCCGAATTTGACTTCTTCGTCACGCAGGGAGTGGCCTCCCAGCAGAGCGACATCGCACTCGCTTAGCTTCTCGAGGCCGCCATCGATGATCTGGCGCAGAACAGCCGGGTCAATTCCCTGGGCTGGAAATCCAACGATCGACAAGGCTGTAATAGGGCGGCCCCCCATGGCGTAGACATCGCTGAGGGCGTTGGCCGCAGCGATCTGGCCAAACACTCCGGGATCGTCGACCATTGGCGGAAAGAAGTCGACGGTTTGGACCAACGCCAGGTCGTCGGAAAGCTTGTAAACGCCCGCATCGTCGGAACGATCGAAGCCGACCAGAATCTCCGGCATCGTCTGCCGGCGGATTCCGTTCAATGCGGCGCTAAGCGCCTTGGGGCTTAGCTTCCCGGCACAACCCGCCGATTTTGCAAAACTGGTTAGATTCATTGACGTTTTCGAACTATTCACCGCTTGTGCCGGGTTTCGGGCCTTCGGGCGAGCTCGTCATCCGGCTCTGACCATCGAGAACGGCGCCTTCCTCCAAAATCAGAACCGGAGCGTCAAGCCTGCCACGAACTGTGCCGCCGGAATTCACTTCGAGGCGCCGGGTCACCTCGATCGTCCCGGAAACGGAACCATAGATCTCGACTTCACCGGCGCGGATATAGGCATGCACGTCGGCATGGCGCCCCACGACCAGCACGTCGTCGGTGGTGATCGATCCGTGAAATTCGCCGTCGATTCGCAATGTTCCGGAGAACCGCAATTCCCCGGTGACGGCCGTTCCGGGATCGAGGAATTCAGGGACTTCTCCCGCCCTCAATCTCTTGCGTCCCATGGTTGCTCCTTCGATCCTCCCCGCGGTACCAGTGTCCCGCCTCATCGATATAGCGTCCAATCCGTGTACAGGACACCCGGCGGCGGGCGGCAGCCTCCTGCGGAGGTTTGCCCCTGGCCGCTAGAATCGCGCTTCTGCCAGCCCCCGATATAGTCGGTCCAATTCCGCGGTGGAATAATAATGTATCTCGATTCGCCCCTTCGCCTGGGTCCCCTGAATTGTAACGTTTGTCCCGAGGGCCCTTTCAAGTGCATCGATCGCGGCCCGCACGTTCGGGTCCGCGGCCGCAACTTCCCCGCTTTTGCCTGCACGCCTTTTTCCTGGACGGGCGACAAGGGCTTCCGCCTGGCGAACCGAATACCTGCCGCGGATCATCTCGCGGGCCGCCTTCAAAATCGCTTCCGGGGCCGGCAAGGAAAGCAGCACTTTCGCGTGTCCAACGGTCAGGCGCCCCTCTCGCAGCCATTCGAGAGCTTCCCCCGGCAGGTTCAGCAGACGAATCATGTTCGCGACGCTGGTCCGGCTTTTCCCGACCCTCTCGGCCACCTGCTCCTGGGTCAGATTGAATTCCGACAAGAGTCGTTGATAGGCGCGGGCTTGATCCACGGCGTTCAGGTCTTCCCTCTGAACGTTCTCCACTAAAGCCAACTCGAGAGCCTGATGTTCCCGGGTCTCGCGCACCAGTGCGGGCACCCTGGTGAGGCCGGCCATCTGGGCCGCCGCCATCGGCGCTCTCCCGCAATGATCTCAAACACGCCATCCTGCAGGGAGCGCACGACAAGCGGCTGTACCACGCCGTGTGTTCCGATGGAGGCGGCGAGTTCTTCCATGCTGCTTTCGTTGAAGGATTTGCGCGGTTGATCCACGCTCGGGATGATCCTGTCGACGTCGATTTCGCGGAGACGATCAGGCTCAAGGTCGGGCGTGCCGAGCAGTGCGCTCAGTCCCCGCCCCAGGGCCTTTCTTTGTCCGGGCATTTATGACCTCCTTGGCCAGGCGGATATAGCTTTCGGCGCCCTTCGAGCGGATGTCGTAAAGCAAAATCGGCTGGCCGTGGCTCGGCGCTTCTCCGAGCCGTATGTTCCGGGGGATCCTGGTCTCAAACAACTGAGAACCAAAAAATGAGCGCAGGTCGGCGTGAATTTGTCGCGCGAGATTGGTTCGTTCATCGAACATGGTAATCAAAACGCCTTCGATCTCGAGGGCCGGGTTTCTCTGACGACGGATCTGTCGGACCGTCTCTACCAATTCCGCAATCCCTTCAAGCGCAAAATATTCACACTGGATCGGAATCAGTACGCTGTCCGCCGCTACGAGGGCGTTCACCGTAAGCAAGTCCAGGGAGGGCGGGCAGTCCACGATGATGAAATCGTAGTCGGCGGCCAGTGGCTCCAGAAGTGCGGCGAACCGCCGGTCACGGCCCTCTGTCTGGGCAAGTTCCAGCGTTACGCCAACCAGATCCCTGCTACCGGGCGCGAGAAACAACGACTCCAGTTCCGTCGGCAAGACGATGGAGGACAGGGGCTCTCCGAATACGAGTGAGTGGTAGGTCGATCGCTCGAAGCTGCCCTTTTGGACACCCAGCCCGGAGGTCGCATTTCCTTGTGCATCCAGGTCCACAAGGAGTGTCTGCATCTCTGCGGCCGCCAGCGAGGCGGCCAAATTGATGGCGGTCGTCGTCTTGCCGACGCCCCCCTTTTGGTTCGAAATTGCGATGATTCTTCCCATATTGGGCGGCGCCTCGTATTCTTCGAGTGTTCCACGTGGAACAATCTCGCCGACTTCCGGAAGTTTCGCGCTTGTGGCACCCAGATAAGGTCCCCCGAACCTGTCTTTCTGTGCGGGCTATGGCCCAAAAACGAGCGCACAACGGTCGGAGCCTGGAATTTCAAGGCATTCGGTTGGGGGTGTAGGGGGCGGCGACCGCTGCGTCAGCCATACAATCCGTGCCCCGGGAAGTGCGGACGCAATCTGTTCGCGGAGGCCGGAAGTCAGCCGAACACCTTGAAGCGTGACCCAGTCGGCGCGTGCCGGAGGCACGAATTCGTCAAACCGGACGGGATGAACCTTCGCCTCCAGAATGTCGAGCTTTCTGACGGTCTGCCGCAGAAACACCGCCTTACGCTTCCGGGCCTCCACTAGGTGTGCCTGCTGGAACCCGGCGAAAATGAGCCACGGGACCGCGGGGGAACCATTGCCCGACCCGATGTCCACATAACACCCGGTCGGCCTCAGGTGCCGGGCCACCCAAAGTGGCTCGGCAACAAGTCGCCGCGCCCGCTCGAAGCCCTCCAGCGATGTCAGGTTCATCGACCGGTTCCAATGGTCCAGCCGGTCCAGGTAAAGCGCAAGTCGGGCCCGCGCCGTGTCGTCTGGCGCAATTTGGAGAGATTCGAGGGCGCTGTCGAGCGGATCGCGTCGAGGCACTGGTGGTCCCCGTCAAACAGGCTGTCCGTAAATTGTGACGACCCGCTCAGAGAGCCCGGGGCTGCTAGCGGGCCACCGGAAAAACCGCTTTCTTGCTTTTCGTGCGGCGGCGGCGCAGTTCCAGGCGCATCAGGATCAGTGCGAGCGCCGCCGGCGTAACCCCCGGGATACGTCCGGCCTGCCCGAGCGTGCGCGGACGAATTCGTGAGAGCTTCTCGACGATCTCGGCAGAAAGTCCCGGCATTTCGGCATAGTCGAGATCGTCGGGGAGGGTGCGGGATTCGGCCTTGTACAACCGTTCGATCTGGCGCTCCTGCTGCTTCAGGTAGCCTTCGTACTTGATTGCCGTCTCGACCGAGACGATTTCCTCGGCCCGAAGGCCCTCGCCCGCCACCAGTCCGGCGACGCACAACTCCTTGAGACGCACCTCAGGCCGCTTGAGCAGTTCGGCCAGCGTGGGGCGGTGACGGAAACGGATTTCCCGGTCGCTCCAGAACGAATCTTCAACGTTTGCCCGGCCACCGTCAAGCGCCTCACGCAGCGCGCGTATCCGGGCCTGCCGCTTCTCGAACAGGCGCCACTGCTTTTCGCCGACCAAGCCAACGGACCGGCCTATCGGTGTGAGCCGTGTATCCGCGTTGTCGATCCTCAGGTTCAGCCGGAATTCCGCCCGAGATGTAAACATCCGATACGGCTCACTGGTTCCGCGAGTTACCAGGTCGTCGATCATGATGCCGATATAGGCCTGCGAGCGGTCCAGAACGATCGGCGTTTCTCCCCGGACCCCGCGCGCCGCGTTGATGCCCGCCATCAGGCCCTGAGCGGCGGCCTCCTCATACCCTGTCGTGCCGTTAATCTGCCCTGCCAGAAACAAGCCCGGAAAACGCTTTGTCTCCAGCGTCGCCTTGAGGTCGGTCGGCTGTACGAAATCGTATTCGATGGCATAGCCCGGACGGATCATCTCGGCCGAATCAAGGCCAGGGATGCGTTTCAGTATTTCTTGCTGGACATCGATCGGGAGGCTCGTCGACAACCCATTGACGTATACCTCGTGCGTGTCCAGGCCTTCCGGTTCGAGGACGATCCGGTGCTCGGGCCGGTCGGCGAACTTCACCACCTTGTCCTCGATGGACGGACAGTAACGTGGTCCCAATCCCTGGATTTTGCCGCTGTACAGCGGGGAGCGCCACATGTTGTCGCGGATCAACTGATGGATTTCAGGGTTCGTCCTTGTCCCGTAGCAGGCGATCTTGTTTTCCGGGCGCGTTTCTGTCCGAAACGAAAAAGGCGTGGGCTCGACATCGCCTGGCTGCCGTTCGAAGCGTTCGAAGTCGATGGTCCGACCGTCGAGACGCGGCGGCGTTCCCGTCTTCAAGCGTCCCCAGTCAAATCCCAGCGCGCGGAACGCGTTGCCGAGCGACGTCGCGGCCGGTTCACCGCTACGACCCGCGGAAAACTGCTTTTCGCCGATGTGGATCAATCCGTTCAGAAACGTTCCCGTCGTGACGATCGTCGCGCGCGCGCTGACCTTACGGCCGTCGACCAGTTCGATTCCGGCGACACGTTGCCGATCGAAAAGGAGGCCCGAAACCTCCGCCTGCTTGATGTACAGATTCTCTTCAGGCTCCAGAACCCTGCGCATTTCAACCCGGTAACCCGCCTTGTCGGCCTGAGCCCGTGGAGACCAGACCGCAGGGCCGCGACTCGTGTTCAGGAGGCGGAACTGAATCCCGGCGCGGTCCGCAACCACCCCCATGACGCCTCCGAGCGCGTCGATCTCGCGAACCAGGTGGCCCTTCGCGATCCCGCCAATCGCGGGGTTGCACGACATCTGCGCAATGAGGTCCGCGTTCATCGTATAAATCGCCGTCGACAGCCCAATGCGCGCGGCCGCATACGCGGCCTCGCATCCGGCATGGCCGGCACCGACCACAATCACGTCGAATTCTTCGTTCGCGCGCATCATGCCTCTATTTTCCTATGCAGAACGTCGAAAATACCCGGTCCAGTATATCTTCCGTCGTGATCTCTCCGGTCAATTCGCCGAGCGACGAGAGCGCGGCGTACAGGTCCAACAGAATCATTTCGTGCGGGACGCCGGCCTGAAGGCCTTGTTCCGCCTCCCCCAACTTCAGAACCGCGGCGTTGAGACTGTCCCGTTGCCTGCGGTCCGTAATCACGAAATCGTCCGCGTCGGCGGGGCGCGTCTCGGTCAAATAGCGCTCGATTGCTCCGCGCAGCCGGTCCATGCCTTCACCGGTCAGCGCGCTCACGTGAACCGCGCCCTCGAAAGCCGTCGGCGCCCATGCCAACGGCAAGTCGCTCTTGTTGATGACCGTCAGGTGCGGCCGTTCGCGAACAAGGGCCAACACAGAATCATCGTCGGCATCCAGGGCGCGGGAACGATCTATTACTACAAGGATAAGATCTGCGTCGGCCACCGCCTCGAAGGTCCGGTCGACCCCGATCGCCTCTACACGGTCCTCCGTAACGCGCACCCCCGCCGTGTCCGAAAACCGTAGCGGCACGCCCGCGATCGTTGTCGTCTCCGTTAATACGTCACGCGTAGTACCTGGAACGTCGGTAACGATCGCTCGCCCCTCCGACGTTAATGCATTGAAAATACTCGACTTGCCGGCATTTGGCTTGCCGATGATCGCCAGCGCTAGTCCGTCGGCAAGTATTCTGCCGTATCGGAAGGTGTTCTTCAGGCCGTCGAGATCGGTGGCGACCGACGCGATGCGGACGCCCAGCGCCCCGCTGTCCGGAATCGGAACATCGTCTTCCGCAAAATCAATGCCGGCCTCGAGTTCGGCAACAATTCCGACCAGGGCATCCTTTTTCGGCCGAATCCGCTTGGCGAGAGCGCCAGCCATCTGCCGCATGGCCGTCCGGGCCTGTGTTTCGGTTTGCGCAGCGATGAAATCGCGAACGGCCTCGGCCTGCGCAAGGTCGAGCTTTCCATTCGCCACGGCTCTCAGGGTGAACTCGCCGGGGCCCGCCTGGCGCGCGCCCGAAGCGATGAGGGCACCGAGAATGCCGTTGAGAACGACAGGGTTGCCGTGCGCGCTGATCTCGGCAACGTCTTCACCGGTATAGGATCTGGGCGCTCTGAAGGCTGTCACAACGACATCGTCGACCGGGGCGCCGGCGGCATCCTTGAAGACGCCATAGCGGGCGTAGCGGTCGGCAAGGTCTTCCGCGGATTGGAACAGCCTTTCGACCAGTGGGAGGGCGTCGGCGCCGGACAGGCGAATCACGCCAACGCCGCTGCGCCCCGGAGGCGTGCATACCGCGGCGATCGTGTCGTCGGGCGGAGACGGGGGGGTCACTTTTTGCGGCGCCGTTTCCGGCGACCCGCGGAATCGTCTTCAGGCGGGCTCACGACTTCGGCTTCGATCGCGGGCTTTTCTTCCGGCTTTGCCGACAGTTGTGCGCGCTTTGGTTTCTCGGGGGGCGCCCAGTACTTTCGAATAAGAAGCTGTTGGCCAACGCCAAAAACCGTGCTTGTGAGCCAATAAAGCATCAGTCCGCTGGGGCTTCCGAGAAACATCACGGTGAGCATGACCGGCATGATCATCATGATGCGGGCCTGCATCGGGTCCATGGCCGTCGGCATTGTCTTCTGCTGCGCGAACATCGAAAGGCCGAACCCTACCGGCAACACGTAGTAAGGGTCCGCCGCGGCCAGATCCTGGATCCAGAAAACCCATGGGGCTTGCCGCAACTCGATCGCGACCTGCAAGAGCCCGAACATCGCAATCAAAAAAGGCATCTGCAACAGAAGGGGCAAGCAACCGCCCAACGGGTTGACGCCGTTTTTCTTGTAGAGGCCCATCATCTCGGCCTGGACCTCAGGCCGCCGCGGATCGTTCGCCTTCAGTTTTTTGTATTTGTCCTGCAGCGTCCGCATCTGCGGCTGGATCTTCTGCATCTTCTGCATCGACAGTTGTTGCTTCAGCCGAAGCGGAAAGAAGACGAAGTTGATAAAAATCGTCAGTACGATGATCGACCAGCCCCAGTTGTCAATGAGGCTGTCGTGGATCAAGGCCAGGCCAAACATCATGGGCCGCGAAAGAACGCCGAAAAACCCATAGTCGATAACGTCGGCCAGCGCTGGATCGACTTCCGTGAGGCGCTGTTCCTGTTGCGGTCCAATGTAGAGCTCCACCGGCCCGCCGGTATAGGGAACCTCCAGTCGGGGGGTCGCCAGCAATTCGCCATCGCCCATATCCACCGGCACCTGCGACACCAGGGGCGGGCGCGCATCGCTCAGCAAAAACATCGCCACGAAGTAGCGGTCGGCAACACCCGCATACATGGTCGCGGGGACTTCGTTTGGATCTTCAATGCCGCCCACGTCGAGTCGTTCGAACGACAACCCGTCACGATAAACAATGCTGGACCCGCTCGCACCCGCCAGGGGCACGCCGGACGAATAGTCCTCGCCGAAGTTCCCCTGCCACAACAGCGAAAACGGTACGGCATCCCCGTCGCGCCTGACGTCGGCTTCAACCTCAAGGCGATAGCTGTCAGGCACCACCCGAAACGTCTTCACAACGTTCAACCCTGCGGCGCCGTATTCCATCCGGATTTGAGTGCTGGTTGCTTCGACCGCAAAGAGTGCCGCCTCGATCTCGGCGTCAGTCTCCGGGTCTCCGGTCCGAATGCCGAGCGGCCAGCCCGTGGTATCCGCCACCTCCCCGCCGATCAGTTCCAGGAGCTGGCCGGCGCCGTCGATATAGTCGCGGAGCCGAATGCTGGTCAGGACGGCGCCTTCGTTGCTGAAGCTGAGTTCGAAGGGTCCGGAAATGAGAGAGGTCGAGGATACTGCCTCCGCCTGCACGTCCTGGTCCTGAGCAATGGCGGGCGCGGCTTCCAGGGCTTCGGGGGCCGGCTCTTCGACCGGCCCGAGGGCGGCAACGGCGGCGGGTTGTCCCGGTTCCACCTCGACAGCGGGAGGTGCGGTTTCTTCTGCCGGCGTCGAATAAAACCAGCCAAACCCGAAAAGGACAAGAATAGAAAGCGCAAAGGAGAGGAGAAGGCGCTTTTCCATTCCTTCTTCCACAACGCCTCCTTTCAGTCAACCAGGTCCACGCCGCCGGCGTGAAAGGGATGACAGCGCAACAGGCGGCCCAATGCGCGCCTCGATCCCCGCCAGAGACCATGCTTTTCCACAGCCTCTCCCGCATACTCCGAACAAACGGGAACAAAGCGGCAAGCCGGGCGAAGCCACGGGGAAATTACATATTTGTAGAACGCAACCAACCCCAACGCGACTCGCGCCCCCGGACCCACGTTGGGCGTGATGGGTTTTTTCATGGCATCACCGAAGCAATAGCAGCAACTCTGTCCGAAGCTCTTCCCAGTCGCGATCAAGGACAGACCGGCGGGGATTCAACACAATGTCGCGCCCGACGGGAAGCAGGGAACGCTCATACCGCAAGATTTCGCGAACCCGGCGCCGGATTCGATTTCTGTCATGCGCCTTCCCCAGCTTGCGGGGGGTCGTCAATCCAAAGCGGGTAACTGTTTTTGCGGTTGGCAAGATAAAGGCGACAAACGACCGCGAGGTCCTCTTCCGGCCTTCGCTATAGACGAACCGGAACTCCCGGGACGCTCGGAGACGGCAGTCTTTAGGAAACGAGGCGTTTATCCCATCGTTCCGTTTGCGCTCAGTAATGGTCAACGGACAGTCGTTGCCTTCCCCTCGCGCGCCGCCGTTTAAGTATTGCCTGGCCCGCCTTTGTCTTCATGCGCTGACGAAACCCGTGCTTCTTGGCGCGCCGTCGATTATTGGGCTGAAAGGTCCGTAATGGCATCGTCTATTATGCTCCACCGAAAACCGCCAATTTACCACCACCCCGGCCTGCGGTCAAGCGCCGCGTCCGTCACACAAACACCCCGCCTCCCCCGCAAAAGATCCCGCTGAACGAAAATCTTTCGCGGTGACACGCCTTCCAGAAATGTTACCGTTTGCGCTTTGCTGGATTGTAACTGGAACGTTAACGGGGCGTAAACGGACTGTAAATGGACACTTGGCAACAAGTTCTTTCCGTCGTCGAGAAGAAGGTCAACAAACAAAGCTACAACACTTGGTTCAAGCCAACGCAACTGGTCCGCCACAAGGGGGACGCTCTCTACATCAGGGTTCCGAATGCGCAGTTTCGAGACTGGCTCAACGACCACGCCAATGTCGTTATCGACGCGGCAAAGACCGCCGGGATCGACAACGTCAACGTCGTCTACGTCATAGAGCAGAAAGCGGGGATCGACAAACCCGGGCCCCAGCGTGTGCTGGATTTCGACTCCGTTGAAAACACTCTCAACCCCAACTACACCTTCGACAATTTCGTTGTCGGGTCATCGAACCAGTTTGCTCACGCGGCCGCGTTGGCCGTCGCCGAGCGGCCAGCGAAAGCCTATAACCCGCTTTTCCTGTATGGTGGCGTGGGGTTGGGGAAAACTCACCTCATGCACGCGGTCGGTCAAACCATCAAGGCGCGTAATCGCTCCTGGAGGCTCGCATACGTTTCGACCGAAAAATTCACCAACGAAATGATCAATGCGATTCGCTATGACCGCATTTCGGCTTTCCGGGAACGCTATCGGAACCACGACGTTCTTCTCGTCGACGATATCCAGTTTATCGCCGGCAAGGATCGAACCCAGGAAGAGTTTTTTCACACATTCAACGCGCTCTATGACATCCAGAAACAGCTCATTCTTTCAGCGGACTGTCCTCCACGCGAAATCCCTACACTCCAAGAGCGCCTGCATTCCCGTTTCGAATGGGGTCTGATCGCTGACATACAACCGCCAGACCTGGAAACTAAAATCGCCATCCTTCACAAGAAAGCCGAGCGCGATCAGATCGCGCTACCAGACAATGTCGCCCTTTATGTTGCCAGTAAGGTCAAATCGAACATCCGCGAACTCGAGGGCGCATTAAACCGTCTGACCGTCTACGCGTCCCTGCGTGGCACCGAGATCAACCTTCCGCTGGCACAAGATGCTCTTCGCGCGCTGTTTCATCCGGAAGAAAGACAGATATCGATCGAGATGATCCAGAAGACCATCTCCGATTATTACGGCCTCCGCGTTCAGGAATTGAAGTCCAGAAACAATTCACGGTCTATTGCGCTTCCACGGCAAATCTGCATGTACTTGTGCAAGCAGATCACCAGCGCATCTACTCCGCGGATCGGTAGGGAATTCGGAGGAAAACATCACACAACTGTCCTCCATTCGATTTCAAAAATCGAACAACTACGCAAGACGGATTCCGAAATCAACAAACTGATCCAGGGTTTCCTGGATTCCTTGAAGTAAGACGCCTCCAATATCCTCTTCCCCCCAGCCAAAGAAAAAATCTTTCCTCAGCTACCGGTGGGTCCTAATGTGGACATACTGTGGATACGATAAGCGGGGTTCTGTTTCCACGGATGTTGCACAGTTATGCGGATAAGCTCTCCACAGGACAAGGATCACGCAACCGCAACACCATATGAGGTTTGCATCCGGCATCCTCACAATCCACAAGACATAGAGATCATCATATAAAGAATACCCATATGGAATTTACTGTTCGGAAATTCGACCTTCTGCAGGAACTCACCTTGATTCAGGGTGTCGTTGAACGCAAGACGACAATCCCGATTCTGGCCAATGTTCTTTTGCATGCTTCCGACAAGCAGCTTAGAATCGTGGCCACGGATCTGGAAATAGGCATCAAGTCGACATGTGAATCGAAGGTGACAAAGAGCGGGACGATCACGCTGCCGGCAAAGCGATTGTATGAAATCGTTCGGGCTTTACCCGATCAGGAAATCCGGTTCAAGCAAGCCGAAGACGGCTGGATGACTCTGACCTGTGCGAGAAGCCGCTTTCGTATTGCAGGCTTGCCACCGGAAGATTTTCCCCAAATTCAGGAGCAGGCCCAAGGCGGAATCGTAATTCCCGTTGCGACCATGGTGCAGTTGATCTCACGGACGATTTACGCCATCAGCACCGAAGATTCCAAATACACGTTCAGTGGCGCCCTGCTGGTTCTCAAGCCCGGTTCCCTCACGATGGTCGCCACCGACGGTCATCGACTGGCCTACGTGGAAAAGCGAGGCGACGTGGCCGGTCTTTCTGAAGACATGAAAGTCCTGGTCCCGAAGAAAGCGATGACGGAATTGTCCCGAATTCTCACCGAGACGGGAGAAGGGGGGAATCTCGTATTCTCCCGGGATGAGAAGCAACTGTTTTTCGATCTCGGGGATCGCCTATTGGTTTCTCGAGTTCTCAGCGGGCAGTTCCCAAACTGGGAGGCGGTTCTTCCCAGGAACAACGACCGAATTTTTTCCATTTCTCGGGATGTCGTGGCCGCGGCCATCCGGCGCGTATCCATTCTCGCTGACGAGCGATCCAAGACAGTTCGTTTCTCTCTTAACAAAGGCACGCTGGACATCGCGTCGAATCATTCCGACCTCGGCGACGCTAACGAAACAATTGAGATCGAGTACGACAGTGAAGAATTCCAGATCGGGTTCAATCATCAGTACTTGACGGACTTCCTCTCCACGATCCCTGAAACTGAAGTTTCATTTGAATTCAAGGACGGCGAGAGCGCGACGCAATTGCGGGTGTTGCCTGGAGAGGACTACAACAATCGTTATATTGTGATGCCAATGCGCATCTGACGGCGTCACGATGGAAACCATTGGTAAGTTCTTGAGATATAAACCACAAAAACGCCAGCCGCTTCCAGGTGCGGGTTTTCCTTCTTCTGGCGATTTCGGCCACGATCAGGCGGCAGGGCCATTTTATTGTTCGTTCGGCGGTTTTCGGCAGCCCTGGTTGAATCCGGAGCTGGCTATTTTGTTTTCGATGTGGCAGAGTATCCGTCATGGGAGGGCCACCGGCACAGGGTTGCGATATTGATCTGCGGGCAGTGGCGGTGCGTCCGACCTGGGGCGCGGAGGAACACCGGCGCTGGGACAGGCTGGTGGCGGCCCATCACTACCTGCCGTTTCATGGCGTGTTCGGGAAGGGCTTGCGCCACGTCGCGACGCTGGGCTCGACCTGGCTTGCGCTGATCGGCTGGCAGCCGGGCGCGTTCAAGCTGGCCGCGCGCGACCGCTGGATCGGCTGGAGCGCGGAGCAGCAGTTCCAGCGCTTGCATCTGATCGCCAACAACGCGCGCTTCGTCATCCTGACGCCGCGCACGGTGCCCAATCTGGCCTCGCGGGCGCTGGGTCTGAGCCTGCGGCGGCTGTCGCAGGACATGCAGGCGGCGCACGGCTACCCCGTCTTGCTGGCAGAGACGTTCGTGGATCCGGCCCGCTTTGCCGGGACCTGTTACCGCGCGTCGAACTGGCGCTGGCTGGGCCGGACCCGCGGCTATGCCCGGGAGCCCGGCGGCGCGGCGCGCTGGCGCCATCACGGCCAACCCAAGGAGATCTTCGTGTTCGAACTCACCGGCCATGCCGCCGAGGCGCTGAGCCAGACCGAGACGCCGGCCTCGTGGCACGGTGAACCCCGAACCGCGCCCATGGCCGCGCCGCGTCTGCGCAGCCTGTTCGAGCGCCTGGGCGAAGTGCCCGAGCGGCGCCGCGCCCGGGGCAAGCGCTACCCGCTCCACACCGTGCTGACGCTCGCCGTCGCGGCCCGCCTGGCCGGCTACCGCGGGGTGACCGCCTTTGCGCAGTTCGCCCGCCTGCTCAGCCAGGAGCAACTCCAGGCCGTGGGCGCCTTCTACAGCCCCTCGAAGCAGCGCTACACCGCGCCCTCGATCACCACCTTCCACAACATCCTCGCGGCGCTTCCGCCCGAGACCCTCGACAACGCCATCGGCCGGTGGGCCGGCCAGTACAGCGCCGCTCACGCCCCGGTGGCCATGGACGGGAAGGACCTGCGCGGCGCCTCGGCGCAGACCGGGCACGGGCGCCGGATGATGGTCGCGGCGGTCGAGCACGGCTCCGGCCTGGTCCTGGGTCAGAAAGAGATCGACGACAAGACCAATGAAATCCCCGCCGTGCGCGACCTGTCGGGCGGCCTCGACCTCGCCGGACGCACCGTCACCCTCGACGCGATGCATGCCCAACAGGACACCGCCCGCTGCCTGCTCGACCAGTGTCACGCCGACTACGTCGTCACCGCGATCAAGGACAACCAGCCCACGATGCATGACGACCTCCGGTCGGTCGACTGGAGCGCCGCGCCCTCGCACGAAACCCTCGAGAAGGCCCATGGCCGCATCGAGCGCCGCCGTTGCGCCGCCATCGACCTCTCCGACACCCCCTGGGACGGTTACGCCAACCTCTATGGACGCCGCCAGGCGATGCGCATCGAACGGGAGCGCGAGACCGTCAAGACCGGCGCGCGCAGCGTCGAGGTGACCTTTTGCCTGACCTCGCTGGATGCGGAGCGCGCCAGTCCCGAGCAACTCCTGGCCCTGGTCCGGAATCACTGGCACATCGAAAACCGTCTGCACTACGTCCGCGACTTCACCTACGATGAAGACCGTTGCCGGGCCTATGTGCGCCACTTGCCGCGCAATCTCGCCTGCCTCACCAACGCCGCCATCGCCATCGTGCGCTGCCAGGGGCGCTTCCGCTACCTGCCCGAGGCCAACCGTCATTATGCCGCCCGCGCGCAGGATGCCCTCGACGCCATCCTGAATGCCCCCACAGCCTGACCCCCCCCGACATCCCTGCGGAATCGGGCGCGACGCGCCGCTGGACACCTGTGCCCGCCGGGCACGAAGACGCCATGCGACGCCTGCAAGCGGCCCCCTTTACGCGTCTCCCGCAACCCCGCGACGCGCCGATCCCCTTCCAACCTACGCGATCTTCCTCATCCCGCGTCCCGAGGCGGGACAATAAAATGGTCCTGATCAGGCGGTAATCGAGCGCAATATACCGCTGTTTTCTGGTAAAATATTGGCTTGTGCTGGGGGGTGAGCCTGAGGCACAGGCGGCACAACCCGTTCCCCGGCCTCACACGATACGCCGTCAGGCTGCCCGGAAATCAGCAGCTAACAAAAAAGCGCACAGTCCGGGAGTTACGGGCTGTTACCGGCCGCCATTTCCCCATAAGAAGGGCAGAACCCGATGAGTAATCCCATCGACACGATCCCGGAACCAGGGCTCCCGTATCAAGCTGAAGCGAACTATGGCGCCGAACAAATCAAGGTCCTTGAAGGCCTCGAGGCGGTTCGAAAACGGCCGGCAATGTACGTCGGATCGACGGGTCCCGACGGTCTCCACCACCTTGTCTACGAGGTCGTCGATAACTCTATAGACGAGGCCCTTGCCGGCCACTGCACGGAAGTTCGTGTTCACCTGCACATCGACGACTCGGCGACCGTCACCGATAACGGCCGGGGCATTCCGACCGAAATGCACAGGGATGGCAAACCGGCCGCGGAGATCGTTCTGACCAAGCTGCACGCCGGCGGCAAGTTCGATAACGATGCATACAAGGTATCTGGCGGTTTGCACGGCGTTGGCATCTCCGTTGTAAACGCGTTGTCGGAGTGGCTTGAACTGGAAATCTGGCGTCAAGGGACTGTGTACGCGCAGACCTACAATCGCGGCAAACCGACGGCCAAATTCCGGGAGACGGGACACACCGACCGCCGCGGCACGAAAGTGCATTTCAAACCGGATTCCACGATCTTCGAGACCACGACCCTGTCCTTCGATGTGCTTTCCGCGCGATTGCGGGAACTCGCCTTCCTGAACAAGGGCCTGGAGATCACGATCAACTCCGAACGCGAAGACAAGAACCACACGTTTCACTATACCGGCGGCATTATTTCCTTCGTTGAGCACCTCAATGAAAAAAAGAACCTGTTGCACGACAAGGTGATCTACTTCGAAGGCGTTCGGGATGGGGTTGACCTGCAGATTGCTCTCCAGTACAACGACACCTATCGTGAGCAGATCTTCGCATTTGCCAACAACATCAACACACACGAGGGCGGAACACACCTGAGCGGACTGAAGGCCGCGCTGACACGAACGATCAACAACTACGCGACGTCGACCAACCTGGCGAAGGACCTCAAGGAGAACCTCTCCGGCGACGACATTCGCGAGGGCATGGTTTGTGTCATCAGTGTCAAACTGTCGCAACCGCAGTTCGAAGGACAGACCAAGACCAAGCTCGGTAACAGCGAAGTGAAGGGGATTGTCGAAACTCTCGTCAATGACGGGCTTCAGGCTTACCTGGATCAAAACCCCGCAATCGCCCGAAAGATAATCGGCAAGGCCGTCGATGCGGCCCGCGCCCGCGACGCCGCACGAAAAGCACGCGAACTCGTTCGCAGGAAAGGCGTCCTCGAAAACACCGCGTTGCCCGGGAAGTTGGCCGACTGTCAGGAACGAAATCCGGAGTTGGCGGAAATTTTCATCGTTGAGGGAGAGTCCGCGGGAGGCTCGGCCAAGGAAGGCCGGGACCGCCGGACTCAGGCAATTCTTCCCGTGAAGGGCAAGATCCTCAACGTCGAGAAGGCGCGATACGACAAGATGCTGTCCCATCAGGAAATAGCCGCCATGATCACGGCGTTGGGAACAGGCATCGGCTACGACGACTTCGACCTCGCGAAGCTCCGGTACCACAAGATCATTATCATGACGGACGCCGATGTGGATGGATCGCATATCCGCACGTTGTTGCTGACGTTTTTCTTCCGGCAGATGCGCGAACTGATTGACCATGGCCACATCTACATCGCGCAGCCACCACTATTCAAAATCAAGAAGGGCCGCTATGAACGGTACGTCAAGGACGAACGCGAGATGTCTGAACTCCTGCTTGAAAAGGCCGTGGACGACATCTCGGTGCATGCGGGAAATGAGCCGCAGGGCGATGGGCTGACCGGGATGGATCTGCGTCAGTTTCTCGACCGATTGATCGAGATCAACGGCGTGTTTCAGCGGGTTGACCGGCACTTTCGGGACCGCCGTGTCGTAGACGCCCTGCTCACGGCCAGCGTTCACGATCGGCGCCACCTCTCCGACAGGAAAGCGATGAATGCGCTTTCGCGGGAGATCGGCGACTTGGGGTATATCGCCTCCGTGGAGACGGACGAAGAGCACAGCGTCTACAAAATTGTCTTCCGCGACGGAAGTTCGATTGAGAGGGAAATCGGCTACGAGCAGGTATCTAGCGCCGAGTACCAGCGCCTGGTTCACCTGCATTTGGCGAGCGAAGCGTGGGATCAGCCTCCGTTCACGGTCACCAACGCCAAGGGGAGCGTCGAATTGCCGGACCGCCAGGCGCTGCTGGACCACATCCTGGTTCTTGGCCGCAAAGAGTTCCAGATTCAGCGCTATAAGGGTCTCGGCGAGATGAACCCGGGGCAACTATGGGAAACCACGATGGATCCCGCCAAGAGGCGGCTTCTTCAGGTTCAGGTGAACGACGGCGTTGCAACGGACAAACTGTTCAGCATCTTGATGGGCGATGCCGTGGAACCACGCAGGGAGTTCATCCAGAAAAACGCCCTGGACGTCAAGAATCTGGACGTTTAACCGTGCGCGGCGGCGCCTCACCGCAAGCAGGAAATGACTGACGACGTCACACCGAACAAGGGCAACGAAACCCCGATAAATATCGAAGACGAGATGCGGCGGTCGTACCTCGACTATTCGATGAGTGTCATCATCGGTCGGGCGCTCCCCGATGTGCGCGACGGACTCAAGCCCGTCCACCGCAGAATCCTCTACGGCATGCGGGAGATGGGCCTGGCCTCGAATCGTGCATATCGCAAGTGTGCCAAGCTCGTCGGCGACGTCATGGGGAACTACCACCCCCATGGCGACTCCGCAATCTACGACTCCGTCGTTCGGATGGCCCAGCGATTTTCGTACCGGTACCCGCTGGTCGATGGACAGGGTAATTTCGGCTCCGTCGACGGAGATCCCCCCGCCGCGATGCGTTACACCGAAGCTCGGATGCAGGCTATCGCGGAGTCGCTTCTGGAAGACATCGACAAGGACACGGTCGATTTTGTCCCAACCTACGACGAGTTGGGACAGGAGCCCTCGTACCTGCCGGCCCGGGCGCCCAACCTCCTCGTGAACGGCTCCGGGGGTATCGCTGTCGGTATGGCGACCAATATGCCGCCGCACAACATGAACGAAGTGTGCGAGGCGGCGATCCTGATGATCAACAAGAAGTCGCCGACTTTCGAAGAGATCTACAGCCTGATTCCCGGCCCGGACTTCCCGACCGGAGGCTTCATATACGGGCGTTCCGGCATTCGCCAAGCCTACGAAACAGGGCGCGGCCAACTGACCATGCGTGCGCGGGCGACGATCGAACCGCTGGCGACCAGAGACCGCCACGCGATTATCATCACCGAGATCCCCTACCAGGTAAACAAGGCCCGTTTGATCGAGAAGATTGCCGAGTTGGTGCAGCAGAAGCGTGTCGAAGGTATTTCCGATATTCGCGACGAAAGCGACCGCGACGGCATGCGCGTGGTGATCGAACTCAAACGCGGCGAACAACCGACCATCATTCTGAACAAGCTGTACAAGCTGACGCCCATGCAGGCCACGTTTGGTGTCATCAATCTTGCAATCGTCAACGGACAACCCCGCGTCCTTCCGCTCATGGAACTGCTGCGGCACTTCATCGACCATCGAATCGACGTGGTCCGCCGCCGAACGCAGCATCTTCTGACCCAGGCCGAGGCGCGGGCCCACATCCTTGAAGGCCTGCAGAAAGCGCTCGATCACATCGACGAGGTGATCCGGCTTATTCGGGCTGCGAAGACGCCCGCCGAAGCCAGGACCGGACTGATCGCGGCGTACGATTTCAGCGACCGTCAGGCGAAGGCGATTCTCGAGATGCAGCTCCAGCGCCTGACCAACCTGGAGCGGCAGAAGATTGAGAGCGAACTGGCAGAGCTTCGGGAAAAGATCGCGGATTACAAAGAGATTCTCGCGAACGAAAACCGGCTGCGCCAGGTCATCGTCACGGAAATCGAGGAAGTGAAGAAACGCTTCGGAGATGAACGGCGCACCGAGATCATCGACGAGGAAGCCGATCTGAACATGGAAGATCTGATCGCGGACGAAGACGTGGTGATTACGCTGAGCCTCACGCAGTACATCAAGCGCACGCCGCTATCGATCTACCGGAACCAGGGGCGCGGCGGCAAGGGCCGGATCGGCATGAAGACGCGCGAGGAAGACCCCGTCTCCAGCATCTACGTCGCCAGCACTCACAGCTACATGCTTGTGTTCACCAACCGCGGAAAGCTGCACTGGTTGAAGGTCTACGAAATTCCCGATGTGGGCGCCAGTGGGCGTGGAAAGGCGATCGTGAACCTGGTGAATATTGGCCCGGGGGAGTGGGTCGCCGGCGTCGTTTCCGTTCGCGATTTTCAGGAAGCCGCTTCGGTGGCGATGGCCACGCGAAACGGACAGGTCAAAAAGACGGCGCTTTCCGCGTTCAGCAATCCCCGCGCGAAAGGCATCATCGCGATGAAGCTGCCCGATGGCGATGAGTTGATCGGGGCCCAGTTAATCGCCGAGAACGAAACCGTCGTTCTCGGTACGCACAACGGTCTTTCCATCCGTTTCGGTAACAAGGACATTCGGCAAATGGGGCGCGTGGCCTACGGCGTTCGCGGCATCCGTCTACTGAAGGGCGATTATGTTGTCGGCATGATTACCGCCGATGAGGGCGGGATGATCTTGAGTGTCACCGAGCGCGGCTTCGGCAAACGAACCAAGATTGGCCGGTACCGTATTCAGACCCGTGGCGGGAAGGGCATCATCAACATCAAGACCACCAAGCGCAACGGAAAGGTCGTTGCGATCATGCAAGTCTCCGATGATTCCGGACTCCTGATCATTACGCACCAGGCCAAGATCATCCGTGTTCGTGCCAGCGGTATCCGTGGGGTGGGCCGCAGCACGCAGGGCGTCAAACTGATCGACATCGATGACACGGACACCGTTTCGGCAGCGTCTGTGGTTGACATCGAACCCGTCAAGGCCGAAGATCTTCCGCTCGGACCCGGCGAAACGATCCACTAACCCCCGCCTGAGGCGGTGACGCGCAACCTTCAGGTCGGGTGGCGGGAGCATATTCGGCGGTCCCTCCTTCCAACCGTTCCCGCGCGCCTGCTACAATAGCGTCCGCTGTGGCCAAAATCAGAATATCCGTCGTCCAATATCTCAATTCGGTACCGCTGGCCTGGGGCATTCTCGAAGGCCCCCTTGCCGATACGTTTGAAGCCGTGTATTCCACTCCGGCCGAGTGCGCGGAACAACTCGCATCCGGCAAGGTGGATATCGGACTGATCCCATCCGTCGAATATCAACGCATCCCGGGGACTCGCATTATTCCGGGTCCGTCCATCACCTCGCGGTACCGGGCGGCTAGCGTCCTGCTGTTGAGCAAGGTTCCCTTGTCGCAAGTCGAAACGGTCGCTTGCGACATCGGGTCTCGTTCGTCGGTTGCGTTGGCCCGCGTGATCCTGAAGGGGTTTTACAAGAACAAGCCGGATTTCCGGCCGGCCGCGCCCGACGCCCGGGAGATGCTCTCCGCCGCCGACGCCGCACTGTTAATCGGGGACATCGCACTTCGCTTCAAATCGGAAAACAGGTACGCGACATCCGTCAATATCGACGACTATGGGCAGGACGGACCCCAGCCGATACAGATGTTCGATCTTGTCGAGCGCTGGAACACGCTTACAGGCTTGCCATTCGTGTTTGCTTTCTGGGCTGCGCGCAAAGGATTTACCGACAAAGGGGTCGTCGAAAAACTCGTGGAGTCGCGCGAGTTCGGACTCGCCCACCTCGACACGATTGCCCAGCAGTATTCCGAAAAGCTGGAGATCGAGAAGGATTTCCTTCTGCAGTACCTCGAGAAGAACATGCAGTATCACATGGACGCGGACGGGGTGGAAGCGCTCCACACCTTCTACGCCAAGGCCTGCAATGTTGGCGCCATCAAGTCGCCGAGGAGCATCGACTTCCTGTGAGTTCGTGCACCGAAATTCTGAACGCCGCAGTTTCGGGAAACCGAGTCTCGGACGCCGAGGCGGTCCAACTCTTTGAAGATGCCGAACTGCTTGAACTCGGCGCTGCGGCCGATGCCATACGACAACGCCTCCACGCCGATGGCGTCGTCAGCTACATCATCGACCGGAACATCAACTACACCAACGTCTGTAACGAATATTGTTCATTCTGTGCGTTCTATCGCCCTCCCGGCCACGCGGAAGGCTACGTTCTGTCGAACGAGACCATCTACGAAAAAATCCAGGGAACGGTGGACCGGGGCGGCACCGGGATTCTGATGCAGGGAGGGGTCCATCCGGATCTCGAGATCGGGTATTACGAAGAACTGTTGAGCGGAATGCGGGAACGCTTTCCCCACATCCAGCGGCATTGTTTCTCGCCGTCTGAAATCCTGAACATTGCCAAGGTTTCGGATCTTTCGGTGGCCGAAACCTTTCGCCGCCTGAAAGATGCCGGGCTGGATTCCATGCCCGGGGGTGGAGCAGAGATTCTCGACGACGAGATTCGCCAGACGATCAGCCCGCTCAAGTGTTCAACCCACGACTGGTTGATGGTCAATCGCATAGCTCACGAGCAGGGGTTGAGGTCGTCGGCCACGATGATGATCGGTGTCGGTGAGACGCTGGACCACAGGATCCGCCACTTGCGCCGACTCCGCGACCTGCAGGATGAAACGGGCGGCTTCACCGCCTTTATTCCCTGGACTTTCCAGAAAGAGAATACGCCGTTGGGCAAGCGGGAACTGGCCGAGGTCCAACCGGCGGAGTATTTGAGGATGCTCGCGCTGTCGCGCATCTACCTTGATAACTTCGACAACATTCAGGTTTCCTGGCTGACGGTCGGGTTGAAGCTCGGCTCGGTTGCGCTCCGGTTCGGAGTCAACGACATGGGCAGCATCATGATCGAGGAGAACGTGATCAGCGCGGCGGGCGCAAACCACTGGGCGACGGCCGGGGACCTGCGCCGCATTATTTCGGATGCCGGCTTCACGGCGCGCCAACGCACCACGTTGTACGAACGATACGTGAGCTAGCTTTGGCTCGCGGTTTCCGCCTTTCTTCAGTCTGGAAATCCGGGGACCTTGAAACAGTTCGTTGCTTCTGCCCTCTCGTCCGATCCAGCAACGTTTCCGGGTAGCATGCGGATTCTTGTGCATGAGTTCGTGAGCGGGGGCGGGCTCGCGGGACAGGAAGTGCCGGCCTCACTGGCTCGTGAAGGTGCGGCGATGCACGCGGCGCTTATCGCGGACCTCGCCGCGCTGGACAGCCATCGGATTGTCACCACGGCTGACCCGCGTTTTCCCATTCCACGGTCCGCCGGTGTCGAGGTGGTCAATCTTTCGCCAACAGCCACCGTGCGCGACAAACAACTCGACACGCTGATTGGATCTGCCGATGCCGCATGGTTCGTGGCGCCCGAAACCGGCGACTGCCTCGCGGGCTTGGCTGCGCGCGCTGAACGTCAAGGGACGGCGGTGCTGGGTCCCGGCTCGGCGGCGATTCGCCGCGCTTCCGACAAGGGCTCGATTTCGGGCCGCTTGATTCGCCGCGGGATTTCCTGTCCCCGGACCCGGGTCCTCAAACCCGGCGCCGATTGGTCCTTGTGGAAGTCCGCGGCACGTGCCGTGGGTTATCCGGTCGTGGTCAAGCCGCGGCGCGGTGCGGGGTGCAACGGCGTGTGCCTGGCGCCAGACGCCCGGGCCTTGCGCCAGGGAGTGGAAATTGCACGGAGGGCGAGCGGAAGAGGGTCGCTGGTGCTCCAACGATTCGTCGCGGGCGTGCCGGCGAGCGTGTCGCTTCTTGCCGCGGGCCGCCGTGCCCTGCCGCTGACTGTCAATGGACAGTCCATGGAGGTTTCAGGATCTTTCCATTACCACGGCGGAACGACGCCGCTGGACCACCCCGGCGCCCGGCGTGCGATCGAGGCCGCAGTTCGGGCCTGCGAAGCGCTTCGAGGGCTTCGCGGCTATGTTGGCGTCGATTTGGTTCTCACGGGGTCGGAGGCGGTAATAATCGAAGTCAACCCGCGGCTCACCACGGCATATCTCGGCGTCCGGGTGGCGATCGAGGGCAATGTCGCGGCTCTGGCGCTCGATGCCTGCGCCGGTACGCTACCCGATTCGGTCAATGTGCGGCAGCGCGTCTCGTTTACCGCTGACGGCGGAATCTTGTCGGCCGTCGCCATTTGAAACCACGAGAATGCGATGAGGGAGAACAACCCGGGAATGCAGTCTCCGATACTGGGTTGGGATGTTGGCGGGGCCAACGTCAAGGCTGTTCGCATTCAGGCGGACATCGGCGGAGCGCCGCCCCGCTGGACGGCGACATCCGTGGCCCAACGCATGTTTTCACTTTGGCGCGAACCCGACAAGCTGAGCACCATCCTGAAGGAAATGGCGGCGGGCCTGGGTGGCGACGCGGACGTTCGCGAGATGGCGTTGACGATGACCGCGGAACTGGCCGATTGTTTCGCCACCCGGCAGGAGGGCGTCATTTTCGTGCTCGACGCCTTTTGCTCGGCGTTTCCGGGGATCGATTTGCAGGCGTACGGCGTCGACGGGAAGTTTCACTCGGCGCGCCAGGCAAGGGACGCCCCCATGGCGGTGGCTGCGGCGAACTGGATGGCCTCCGCGACGTTTGTGGCTCGGGAATTTCCTGACGCGATTTTCCTGGACGTGGGCAGTACGACGACCGACATCATTCCGATCGTCGGTGGCCGCGTGGCCGCCGAGGGAAAAACCGACACACGACGACTCGTCACTGGCGAACTCGTCTACACCGGGGCGCTGCGGACGCCGATATGCGCCATCGTGCAATCGCTCCCGCTTGGCGGCCGTCCCTGCCGCGTTGCCGCCGAGCACTTTGCGGTGGCTGCCGATGCACACCTCTGGCTTGGGCGGATCGATGAAACCGCCTACACCGAGGAAACGCCGGACGGAAGAGGCCGGAGCCGATCCGAGGCTGGCGCCCGGCTTGCCCGAATGGTTTGTGGCGATATGGGAACGCTCGGCCCGGACGATATCACCGCGATCGCCCAACACGTCGCCGACGCCCAGATACGGCAGATCGTGAATGGTATTTCCCAGGTGATGCGCCGGCTCGGCGAGGCGGCCCCCACCACGACAGTGCTCGCCGGAGAAGGAAGCTTTCTGGGCAGAACCGTTGCCGCGGAATGCCATCTCGCGATAGGCGAGTTGGCCGGTACGCTGGGAGCGGCCGTGGCCCGACCCGGCCCGGCTGCGGCAGTCGCCTGCCTGCTGGCCGAGGCGCGCACCGCGGCGCGTTACGATCCGTAAACGACGGACGGGGGCGGCGGCCTGAGCCGTCGAAGCCTGGAATGTTTTATGCTGGACCAATGACGATAGATCCCGGAATGAATGAGCGTGCCTGGCAGTTGGCCGATCGGTATGCCGAGCGAGCAGATGAACTGCGGATTGCCGTACACCGCCTGGGGTGCGGAGCCCGGGTTTTGGACGCCGGGATAGACGCGCCCGGAGGACTTGGCGCCGGATTGATGCTTGCGGAGTTGTGTATGGGAGGGCTCGGGCGCGCGAGTTTTACGCCGCTGACGATCGGCGGCGATAACTGGCCCGGTATCCAGGTGTGGACGGACCATCCCGTAGCGTCCTGCATGGCAGCGCAGTACGCCGGCTGGGCCATCGCTCCGAAGGGTTACCGTGCGATGGGCTCGGGTCCGCTGCGCGCCAAGGCCCGGGTGGAGAAAGATCTGTTCGGGAAACTCGACTACGCGGAAGATGCCGAACGCGGCGTGTTGGTCTTGGAGGGCCGCACGCTTCCGACCGACGAGGTGGCGGATTGGGTCGCCGGGAAGGCGGGAGTCAGACCTGAAGCGATTATTTTTGCCATCGCGCCCACTGCGAGTTTGGCCGGGGGCGTGCAGATCTCGGCCCGGGCGATCGAAACGGGGCTCCACAAAATGGAGACGCTCGGGTTTGACGTGCGACGCGTTGTAAGCGCCATGGGAACGGCGCCGTTGCCACCCGTCGCCAAGAACGACATCCGGGCCATCGGACGCACGAATGATTGTGTCCTTTACGGAGGACAGGTCCGTTACACCGTCCAGGCGGAGGACGACGAACTCCGGGAACTTGTGGAGCGGCTTCCTTCTTCTGCGTCGGCCGATTATGGGGCGCCGTTTTATGACATCTTCAATCGGTACGATCGCGACTTCTACAAGATTGACCCGCTACTCTTCAGCCCGGGAGAAGCATGGCTCACCAGCGCCACGAGCGGCAGCACGTTTCACGCCGGGAATGTAAACGCGGACATCCTGCGAGCGTCATTGCTGGTGTCCTGATGGGTCAGACAATTGCGAACAGCCCCGAAGCTTCCCCTCTCGTCACGGGAGGAACGGACCAAGACGGGGCTGATCCAATCGAACCGGAACGACGGGATGACGAATTCGGAAATCGCCGCCACCGCGCAGATGGCCTGTTTGCTGGAGGCCAGCGCCCCCAAACCCGGGAACGTCTCGCCGGGACGCGACTTTGCCGATCTCGGCTATGAAGACTTCCTGGCCAGTGCCGTTGCCATAGGAGCGCCCATGGCCGGCGCCGGCCGACGCCCCGTCGGAGAAACGGTGCGCCTCGCGATCGAGGCGACCTCGCGGTGGACCCGCTCGAATTCCAATCTCGGCATCGTACTTCTGTTGGCGCCGCTCGCTCGCGCGGCCATCGTCGGGGTCAACACGGGATTTCGGGCAGCGCTTGTCCGTGTACTCGAAGAAACCAGCGTGGACGATGCCCGCAATGTGTATGCCGCCATTCGACTCGCCGGTCCGGGCGGGCTTGGCCAAGCCGAAGCCCAGGATGTGGCCGATGAACCGGACGTCACGCTCCTCGCGGCGATGCGGATGGCCGCCGACCGCGACGGTATCGCACGCGAGTACGCCAACGGCTTCGAGGTCACGTTCGAAACCGGCGCCTCCGTGCTCGCTCGTGCGCGCACCGATGGACTGTCCTGGGATGACGCGATCGTTGAAACGTTCCTTACGTTACTGGCCGGGACCGCCGACACGCATATCGCACGTCGTTCGGGGATGGCGCTGGCGCGGAAAGTGACCGAGCGCGCGCAAGGCGTGCTCGAAGCCGGAGGAGTCCGCTCGGCGCCGGGCCGCCGCGCAACCGTAGAGTTCGACCGTTCGCTGCGGGACAAGGAGAACAGTGCCAACCCCGGCACGACAGCGGACCTGACCGCGGCAGCGATTTTCGTCACGTTGCTCAGGAGCAAAGACGCAGGTTTTCGCTGAATCGGAAACACCCGCAAATAGCCTTTCGAGCAATGGAGGATGGTGCGGATCAGGCGCCTGAAGACCCCTGGAAAGGAAGGACAGAGAAGGGAGTGCCCCTACTCGGGACGGGTCACGTTTTCGGCCTGAAAGCCCTTGGGCCCTTCGGTAATACTGAATTCCACGTCTTCGCCTTCTTTTAGCGTACGGTAACCGTCTGTCTGAATGGCGGAGTAGTGTACGAAGACATCGCCGCCACCGGACCGTTCAATAAAGCCGAAACCCTTTTTATTGTTGAACCACTTTACCTTGCCGATTTCCTTGCTCATCTGTCTCTCCAGAGCCTGGTTGAGAATGGACAGCCATCGCTGGACTGTATGAACAGGTCTAGGAGCCTGCGCCGTAGGTCGATTTGCGACTTGGCGAATTTCGCGAGATGCCGATTGATCGGCATCGGTGGCCGGAGAAAGGGCGTTTTGGACGACGAGGCGCCGCTGGGTGCGCCACAGATGCTTGAATGGACCCCCTTGCGGCCTGATTTGCGGGCGGTATCCCGGTCATCAGGCTGCCTGAAGCCCCTGCATCCGCTTGACGTTCAATGCCAGACACACCAGATCCCACTCGCCCCTCACCTTGTTCAGGCCGCGCAGGCTGAATCGGCGGAAACCGAGCACCTCCTTGATCCACCCGTTGGGCGCCTCCGATAGCCATTTGCGTTGAGCGTACTGCGCCCGTCCCGCCTCCGTCGCCAGCTTCTCGGCCATGCGGGCCTTCGCCGGATGTTTGGCCGCATTCACCCGGATCTCGTGTTTGCCCTCCCGGCCCAGAGCCACATAGCCGTCCACGCCGCGCGCCTCCAGCGCCTGCAGGTCGTCCTCGTTGCAGTAGCCCGCATCCGCCAACACCGTCTCGGGCCGTTCCCCATGGGTGGCCTCCACCTCGTCCACCAGCGGGACCATCCGGCCCTGGTCGTTGGCGTTCCACGACACCTCGGTAGCGACGATCAACTGGTTCTCTCCCTCCACCGCCACCTGCGCGTTGTAGCATTGCTGAAAACCCTCCGTCGAGGTCTTCATGATCCGGCTTTCCGGATCCGTGAAGTTGTCCTGCGCCTTCTCGTCCGGCTCCCCGTATTCCCGCTTGTAGGGCCGCCCGCCCTTCGGGTTGCGCTTCGAACCGGGCTCCCGTCCCCGCGCCTCGTCCGCCTCCCGTTGCCGGGCCTCCAAACGCGCCCTGGCCGCCCGGATCGCCGCCAGCCGGTCCTCCCGGCGCCGCAACTCCTCGGGCAACTCGTCCCCCCGAAACGCCTCCCCAAAGCGCGCATCCTCGGCCGCGTCGGTCTCCCGCGCCCGCGACAGCAACGCTTCGATCTCGCCCGCCAGACGCCGCTCCTCCTCCCGCATCCGACCGTAACTCATCGCCTTGCGCTTGCTGGCATTGGCTCGAACCTTCGTCCCGTCAATCGACAACTTGCCGAAGTTCGCAACGCCGGTCTCGCGCGCCAGACGGATCACCTCCACAAACAGCGCCTTGAAATCCGACAAATGACGGCGGCGAAACTCGCATATCGTCCGATGGCTCGGATAATTCCCCGCCGCCAACACCCGAAACGCCACGTCCTCCTCCAGCTTCCGCGCCAACCCCCGGGAGGAAAACACCCCCGTCGCGTACCCGTAGATCAGCGTCTTCGCCATCATCACCGGCTCATACGGCGACTTGCGACGACCGTCCCCCTCGTAAGGCGCGTAAAACGCCGTCAAGTCCAAGCCGTCCACCAGATCGCTCACATGGTGCGCCAGGTGCCCCTCCGGCAACCAATCTCGTAAATCCGGTGGCAACAACAGCGCTTGATCCGGTTGGTAGGGGCGAAATGTTGTCGGCATCCCAATATCCTCCCAATTGCGACACTATTATCTCATGGGATTCCTACGGCGCAGGCTCCTAGCCGAAGGCCAGCGGAAACGATGAACACGGGCTTCCGCACAGCCAGCCAGTACTCTCCGGTGATGTCCTTTCCCTAGCGCGGGCATTATATCGAAGGCCTTTTCGCTGTCAACAATATAGCGATACGAAACAAGCGGCATGCCGAGACCGTAAATTCGCCACAACGAAACATTAATTTCGACTCAACGCGTGCCGATACCCATCCGGATAAAGCGGATGTTCCGCGAACGCCGGAACAGCGAGCAACGGATCGGGACCGGCGAAAACCCCGAAACCGGCATACGGGTGAACTCCCTCGATGCGCCGTCGCGGCAAAGATGCGCGCTCCGAACCCTTAGACCCAGGCAGGACCGGTGGCAAGGGTGGCGAAAAGCCCTTCGGCCCCACGGCGACAAAGCGTTTTGCGACAAAGCACGTCAATGGTTGACACTATTCCACTAAGATTCTATGATCTTCTTGTGCTCATACTTTAAGGAGGTACGACAATGGCTGTCATTAGATGGGATCCATTCAGAGAGATGGGAATGCGGCAGGACCGAATGAATCGACTTTTTGAGGAATCCGGCCGTGCGGTGAGGGGAGAAGAGCCTGCCCCGACGACGGTTTGGAGCCCTGCCGTCGACATCCATGAGACTGAGAACGAAATCATGGTCAAGGCCGAGGTTCCCGGCATCGAGAAAAACGAGATTGAACTCACCCTGGAGAACAACGTGCTCAGCCTCCGGGGGGACAGACGTTTCGAAAAGGACACTCGAGAAGAAAACTACCATCGGATCGAACGGTCCTACGGCAGTTTCAGCCGATCCTTCCAGATTCCGGCAGTGGTCGATGAAGCCAAGATCGCCGCCGATCACAAGGATGGGGTTCTGACCATCACGTTACCGAAGACGCACAAGGCAAAGGCCAAACAGATCGCCATCAAGTGATCTGCGGGCATCGGGCGCTCTTTCCCCCACGGGATGGAGCGCCCGCGCATCCGCCCAACAGGCGAGGGTTAGCGTAATGATTCGGTTCGACAAGTTCACGCAAAAGGCCCAGGAGGCCATTCAGGCCGCCCGGACCCACGCTGGGGACCAGCACCAATCGCAATTGCAGCCCGAGCATATGCTGTGGGCGCTGGTGCAACAGAAGGACGGGGTTGTCGGGCCCGTGCTCGAAAAGCTTTCCGTCGATGTTGCCCGAATCGCCGCCGACCTGGCCGAAGCCATCGGCAAGTTGCCGCGTCTGGCGCACGCCGCCGACGTTTCCCTGTCGAAGGAACTGTCCCTGGTTTTCGAAGCGGCCCAAACCGAGGCCGCTCGGTTCAAAGACGAATACGTCAGTACCGAGCATCTGCTTCTGGCCCAGGCCACCGCCAAGTGCGGGGGCGTTGGGTATTTGCTCCAGGCCCACGGCGTTACCAGGGACGCCATCCTCAAGGCGCTGGTTACGATTCGCGGCTCCCAGAGGATCACCGACCCCAATCCCGAAGAAAAATATCAGGCCCTGGAGCGCTATTCGTGCGATCTCACCGCGCTGGCCCGGGACGGAAGTCTCGATCCGGTGATCGGCCGGGACGAAGAAATCCGCCGCGTGGTCCAGGTGCTTTCTCGCCGCACCAAGAACAACCCGGTCCTCATCGGAGAGCCGGGTGTCGGGAAAACCGCGATCGTCGAAGGACTCGCTCGGCGGGTGATTGCCGGCGACGTACCCGAAACACTCCGCAACAAGCGCATCGTCTCACTCGACCTCGGATCCATGATCGCAGGGACAAAATATCGCGGGGAATTCGAGGAGCGCCTCAAGGCCGTCCTCAAGGAAATCGAAGAAGCGGACGGACAGATTGTCCTCTTCATCGACGAACTCCACACACTGGTCGGCGCCGGCGCCGGCGAGGGGTCCATGGACGCGTCCAACATGTTGAAACCAGCGTTGGCTCGAGGCGAACTGCGTTGTATCGGCGCCACCACGTTGAACGAGTATCGGAAGTACATCGAAAAGGACAAAGCGCTCGAACGCCGTTTCCAGAACGTTCTGGTTGGCGAACCCGGAGTGGAGGATGCCATTTCCATCCTGCGCGGCTTGAAGGAACGCTACGAAGTCCACCATGGCGTTCGCATCAAGGACGCCGCCATCCTGTCCGCCGTCCTTCTGTCTAATCGCTACATTACCGATCGGTTCCTGCCCGACAAGGCGATCGACCTGATCGATGAAGCGGCCGCGAGCCTGCGGATGCAGATCGATTCGATGCCGGTCGAGATCGACAAGATCGAACGCAGCGTGATGCAGATGGAGATCGAGCGTCAGGCGCTCGGCAAGGAACAGGACGCTGCCTCACGCGGCCGTTTGGTTGAGCTTGAAAGAGAACTCGGCGACCTTCGCGAGCAGTCCACGGCAATGAAAGCGCAATGGCATGCCGAAAAGGAAGAGATCCAGAGTCTGAGGTCCCTGCAAGAACAACTCGAACAAGCGCGTCTCGAAGAGCAACAGGCTGCCCGGGAAGGCGATTTAAGCAAGGTTGCCGAAATTCGTTACGGACGCATTCGAGACCTGGAACAAGAAATCGACCGCGCGGGTGACCGCGAAGAAGACGGCGAAGAAAACGCGGCCCGCATGCTCAAGGAAGAAGTCGACGAGGAAGACGTCGCGCGCATCGTTCGAAACTGGACCGGAATCCCGGTCAGCAAGATGCTCGAAAGCGAAGTCGAGAAACTGGTCCACATGGAAGAGTTGCTCCAGCAGCGGGTCGTCGGACAGCGGGAAGGTTTGGCCGCCGTTGCCAATGCGATTCGGCGTTCGCGCGCGGGATTGCAGGATACGGACCGCCCAATTGGCGTTTTCATGTTCATGGGGCCCACCGGCGTGGGCAAGACCGAAACGGCTCGCGCGCTGGCCGAATTTCTATTTGACGACGAAAAAAACATCGTCCGCGTCGACATGTCCGAGTTCATGGAGAAACACTCGGTGTCGCGATTGATCGGAGCGCCTCCGGGATATGTCGGTTACGAAGAAGGCGGATATCTCACCGAAAGCGTTCGGCGGCGACCGTATGCGGTGATCTTGTTGGACGAAATCGAGAAAGCACATCCCGAAGTGTGGAACGTCCTGCTGCAAATCTTCGATGACGGCCGGTTGACCGATGGCAAGGGCCGCACCGTCGATTTCAAGAACACCGTAATCATCATGACTTCGAATGTGACCGTCGCCAACGACGATACTGATATCCGGCAGGAACTCCAGTCGCACTTCAAGCCCGAGTTCCTGAATCGCATCGACGACATCATTCGATTCCACAGCCTGGGCCGCGACGAGATCGTCCGGATCATCGACCTCCAGCTCGAAGGCTTGCAGAAGCACCTCGAGGATCGCAAGATCAGGCTCGAATTGACCCCCGCTGCGCTTGCAGTACTGTTCCATGAGGGATACGACCCGACATTCGGGGCCCGACCGCTGAAGCGCGCCATCCAGACGATGGTCTCCAACCCGCTGTCTTTGAAAATTCTCGAGAGAGAGATTCCGCCTGGAGCCCGCGTGGTGGCCGATGCCGGCGCCGGTGGCGAACTGACCTTCGATGCCCAACCCGCAAACGAGGCGCAGCCCGCCAGCGTCCAGGTTTGACACCATTCCAGCGGTCGCCGGTCTCTTCTTCAGGCGTCGATGGAAGGTGTCGGGGCGGCTCAACGAATGGCAACCGGAGCGCGGACTGTCGAAGCCGGAGACCGAGTCGCGAAAACGATCGGTAACCTCCCGCGGGTCTACCCCGTCTTTTTCAGGAGATGTCTGCTACAGCGCCGGATCCATGCGCCGGATTCGGACGCCTGACTCGCATCTTCGGGCCGTTCCCCGGCTGCCGTATTCCAGGTGGAGGCAACCCGGATGCGGGCATGAGCGCTTGATATGGCGCGATCGGCGCGAGGCACGCGCCTGAGAACGCGCAGCTACGCGACCGGCGCGACCGACGCGTCTGAGAACGCGCCGTAGCTCTGACGGCGTCTCCGACTCTTCGCGACGAAAAGACGTGAAAAAGGCGGGTCTATTCGTTTGGAATCCGCAGGACCTGGCCGGGATAGATGAGATCCCCGGTCAGATCATTGGTGGAAACCAGCGACTCCACCGACGTGTTCGTCCTTCTGGCGATGAGCGCCAGAGCGTCGCCTTTCTGCACCGTGTACACCCGCGGGTCGGTGTTGGCCTGGAGATTCCGGACATATCGTTCGTACTGCCCGGGAAAGACGGCAATGTGGTAATGCGCCGGGCTGCGTTCGCGAGTGGCTTCCAGGACGCCCGCCCCTTCCAGGGAAAGAAGGACGCGTTCCAGCCAATTGCGGCATTGGCGGCTCCCCGGCGGGCGCAAGTCGATGGCCATCCCCGTTGGATGTACCGACTGATCGTGGGCGTTGGACGGCTGCGCATTGAGCGGCCGTGTCAGGCTGGTGACGGTCAGTTGTTCCCCGCACGCCGATCGGAACTGCCGGGACAAACGTTCGATGAGCAGCTTTACCGCGGGCCGGCCATAGGGATACGAAACATCGTGAAGGTTGTAGTCGCTGTTGCCGGGAATTTCAACGATAAGATCCGCTGCAACGAACCTGCCGACGCGAGCCGCGCTTTCCATGAACGTGAAGTCATGGATTCGGGCCTGCCTCTCCTGCCGGTTCATTGAAGCCGGAGAGCCGCCCAGGCTCTGGGCATCGACACGAATATTGAATAGAAGAACGATCAGGACCACGATGGCCGGTGAGACCCTCATCCCGTTCATAAGGGACAGGATACACGTTTTGGACGTCTTCGGGAACACCCGGTTTCAACCTCGCCCGCCTCTTCATGAGGCAGCGCGATGATCGGCGCTACATCATGGGTGCCGGCCGGTCCAGGCCGATAGAAGAAAGATGTTTCCCGGTTCAAAAGGCGGGCCGCGGAACCAGATCGAGGTTGGTGCACTGAACGTGATAATGCGGGTATCATGGCGGAACGGAGGCACGGATATGAAAGACACCAGCGTCCAACCGATCGAAAACATGAGCCGTCGCCGTTTCATGAGCGGGGTGTTTTCGGCGGGCGCGTTCGTGATTGCAGCGCGCGTGCTGCCCGCATCCGCATGGGCGCAGTCGGCCGATTCGGCGACACGCGCGTCGGGCTCGGCGCTCAACCCGAGCATCTACCTGGGCCTGGAGCCCGACGGGACGGTTTTCATCGTTACTCATCGCTCGGAGATGGGAACCGGAATCCGTACCGCGTTGCCGACCGTGGCCGCCGACGAACTCGACGCCGACTGGGGCCGGGTGAGGATCGAGCAGGGAATCGGCGATCCTGCCTACGGAGATCAGAATACCGACGGGTCGCGCTCGATCCGGGATTTCTACGAGGCGTTCCGCGTTGCGGGGGCATCGGCGCGAGAGATGCTGATTCGCGCGGCCGCCGAACAGTGGGACGTGCCGGCTTCGGAATGCCGGGCGGAATTCCACGAGATCGTCCATGGGCCCAGCGGTCGCCGGGCCGGTTACGGTTCGCTCGCCCAGGCAGCCGGGCGTCTGCCGGTTCCCGATTCTGCCAATCTTGAATTCAAGCCGGCCAACGAATGGCGATACGTCGGCAACGACCACAGCATCTACGATCTGGGCGGTATCGTAACGGGAGCCGCCATATTCGGAATGGACGCGGAGCGGGAAGGAATGGCTTATGCCTCGGTCGAACATCCTCCGGTGTTGGGGGGAACGATCCGTTCACTCGACGATTCCGAGGCGTTGCAGGTTTCGGGCGTGCAGCGTACCCTCCGGATCGATCCGTTCACCCCGCCTTACGGTTTTCAGCCGCTGGGCGGAGTCGCCGTCATCGCCGACAACACATGGGCGGCCTTCCAGGGTCGCCGCCGCCTCAACGTTGAATGGGACGACGGACCCAACGCCGGTTATGATTCGGATCCATTCAAACAGCAGTTGATGGACACGGCGCGGCAACCGGGGCGTGTCGTCCGGGACCTCGGGAACGTGGACAACGAATTTTCCCGCGGCGGTACGACCATGGAAGCGATGTACTACATGCCGCACCATGCACACGCGCCGATGGAGCCTCCGGTCGCCGTCGCTGAAATCCGGGATGGGCGGGCGTACCTCTGGGCGCCGACGCAAAACCCGCAAGCCGTCCAGGAGACCGTGGCCGCGGCGCTTGGCATCGATACCTCCGATGTTATCTGTAACGTCACGCTCCTTGGTGGGGGATTCGGACGTAAGTCCAAGCCCGACTACTGTGCCGAAGCAGCCCTTCTCGCCCGGGAGTTGGACCGGCCAGTGAAGGTAGTCTGGAGCCGCGAAGACGATATCCAGTTCGACTACTACCACGCTGTCGCCGCCGTGTACCACCGGGCGCAGGTCGACGCCAACGGCCGTCCCACGGCGTGGCTGCAGCGGTCCGTATTCCCCCCCATCGCGGCGACGTTCGTCACGGGCGCGCAGTACGGAATGGATTTCGAACACGATATGGGCTTGAGCGACCTGCCCTATGACATTCGAAACATTCGGGCAGAGAACGGCCCGGCGGATGCGCATGTGCGGATCGGCTGGTTCCGCGCCGTTTCGAACAACTACCATGTGTTTGCGGCATCGAGTTTCGCCGACGAGATGGCGCATGCGGCCGGCCGCGATCCGCTGGAGTTTCTGCTCGACATGATCGGTCCGGGGCAGATTGTGGACCTTGAAGCGCAGGGGGTGCCCTACACGAACTATGGCGCGCCGTTGGACCGGTACCCGGTCGATACCGGGCGGCTGCGCAACGTGCTGGAGATCGCGGGCGAGCGTTCCAACTGGGGCTCGCGCCGGCCGGGCCAAGGCTGGGGGATCGGCATTGCCGCCCACCGCAGCTTCAACTCCTACGTGGCATCGGTCGTCGAAGTCGAGGTCGACGGGAACGAGGTCCACGTCCCCCGCGTGCATCAGGTCGTCGACGCCGGCGTGATCGTGTCGCCCGATCGCGTGCGTGCGCAATTCGAAGGCGCGTCCGTCATGGCTATCGGTCTGGCCCGGACCGGAGAGATCACGGTTGCAGGCGGCCGCGTTCAACAGAGCAACTTCACGGACTTCCGGGTGGCGCGCATGAGCGACGCCCCAGTGGAAACCATTGTCCATCTGGTTGAAAGCACCGAGTTGCCAACCGGCGTGGGAGAACCCGGTTTGCCGCCGGTGATTGCCGCGTTCGCGAATGCGATCTATTCGGCGACGGGGACCCGTGTGAGGGAGTTGCCTCTGTCGCGGCAGAATCTGTAGGGGGTTCGCGGCGCCCGGCGGCGCTCGCTTTGACTAGTCGAGGCCGATATCGTTTGGGCCGCTCCGGCCGCGGCCGCTCTCTTCCAGCCACGCTGAGCGCGATTCGCCCCCTTGATCCCGCCATTCGATCTCCGCTAGAATTGGCGCTCGCGACACGCGACTGCCAACAACCGTTATCATATCCGATTCCACACAGGAAAATAGGAGCCGAAATGCCTGCAAAAGAAGTGATATTGCGTGACGATGCCCGCAACCGAATTCTCGATGGAATTGTCGAACTCGCCAACACGGCGCAGGTAACCCTGGGCCCGCGGGGCCGGAACGTGGTGATCGACCGGAAGTTCGGTGCCCCCATGATTACCAAGGACGGCGTCACGGTGGTCAAGGAGATCGATCTCGAGAACCGCTTCGAAAACATGGGCGCGCTGTTGGTCCGCGAAGTCGCCTCGAAGACCAACGATGAGGTCGGCGACGGGACGACAACGGCCGTCGTCCTGGCCAGCGCCATCTATCGGCGGGGTCTGAAGAACGTCGTTGCGGGGGCGAATCCGATGGATCTGAAGCGCGGTGTCGACTTGGGCGTGGAGGCCGTTGTCGCACAACTGAAGAAAAATTCAGTTCCGGCAAAGAGCTACAAGGAACAGCAACAGATCGCCACGATTTCTGCCAACGGGGACAACAACATTGGCGAGCTGATCGCCGAGGCCATGAAAAGCGTGGGCGTGGACGGCGTCATCACGGTTGAAGAAGCAAAGGCCATGCAGACCGAACTGGAAATAGTCGAAGGCATGCAATGGGACCGCGGATATCTGTCGCCGTACTTCGTCACCAATCAGGAGCGCATGGAAGTGGTATTCGAAAAACCGTACATCCTGATTCGCGAAAAGAAATTTTCGTCCCTGAACGAATTGCTTCCGATCATGGAACAGATTGCGCGCGCGGGAAGGCCCCTGCTGGTCGTTGCTGAAGACGTCGAAGGCGAAGCGCTGGCCACCATGGTGGTCAACAAACTTCGCGGTACCGTCCAATGCGCCGCCGTCAAGGCGCCCGCTTTCGGCGACCGCCGAAAAGCCATGATCGCCGATATCGCGACCCTTACGGGCGGTCGCGCACTGACCGAAGACCTTGGCATCGCTCCGGAAAACATCAGCCTTGCCGATCTCGGGCAGGCGAAGCGCGTCGTCATCGAAAAGGACACCACCACCATCGTCGAGGGCAATGGCTCTAAAGCCGCAATCGACGGCCGTATCGCGCAGATTCGCAATGAAATCGAAGAGAGCAACTCCACCTATGACAAGGAAAAGCTCCACGAACGGCTGGCCAAGCTGACAGGCGGCGTTGCGGCCATCCGCGTCGGGGCGCATACCGAGATCGAGATGAAAGAATTGAAGGCTCGCGTCGAAGACGCGCTGAACGCAACCCGCGCGGCCGCCGAAGAAGGTATCGTTCCCGGCGGCGGTACCGCGTTGCTTCGCGCCCGGAAAGCGGTTGCCCAGCTTGCCGCCACACTGGACGGCGACGTCCGGACGGGGGTGGAGATTCTTGGCTCGGCTCTGGAAGCCCCCGCGCACAGGATCGCGGTGAATGCCGGTGAAGAAGGTGCCGTCGTCGTCGGGAAAGTCCTCGCCGCCGCGGACTATGAATTCGGCTACAACGCCGCGACCGATCAGTATCAGGACCTGGTGAAAGCCGGCGTTGTCGACCCCGCCAAGGTGGTCCGTGTCGCACTTCAGAATGCCGCGTCAGTTGCCGGCCTTCTGATCACTACAGAAGCGGCCGTGGCCGAGTTGCCGGTGAAGCAGCCCGCCCCGGCAATGCCGGGTGGCGGTGGGTTCGACGACTATTAGCCCGCGGTCAGTTCAAAATCCGGCAGGCGCCTTATTCCGCGCACCTTGCGCATGGTTCCCGGATGATTCCCTGAAACTCTCGCCATTGTGCCCGCTTCGTGCTAAAAGCACTGGAATCGATACAGTCGGATCAACTCAGAGCAACCGGAGTGAGAAACATGTCTGAACAAATACAGCGTCGAGAGATTCTGAGAATGGGCCTTGGTGCGACGAGCCTGATCGCAGTCCTTCCGGGGTGGGCCATTCCCGCACTCGCGCAGGGAGAAACCATCGTTCCCTTTACCGATATTCCACCCACATTCAATCCAGGCGGCGATGGCACGACTCGCCTGTATGACATCCGGAACATCGACGGCCTGTTTACGCCCAACGACGAGTATTTCTCGATCGCGCACTATGGTATGCCCGAACTGGATCCCGTCGCGTACCGTCTGCAGGTGACGGGCCTGGTCAACAACCCGATGGAGTTGTCTCTGGCCGACATTCGCTCGCGCCCCTCGGTCGACGTTCCGGCCGGTTACGAATGTTCGGGCAACAGCGCGCGCAGCGTCCAGGGCCTGTCTTCGTGCGGCAACTGGACCGGCGCCCGGGTGCGCGACCTGCTCGGCGACGCGAGCGTCACCGACCGTGCCCGCGAGGTGCTCTTCTTCGGCGCCGACCGCGGCGAGGAAACCACCGCCTTCCGTCAGCAGGAAATCACGCTCGACTCCCAGTTCATCCGCAGTGTGTCCCTCCAGACGGCCATGGAATCCGATGCGATCATTGCCTACGAATTGAACGGTCAGGCCCTGGGCGCCCGTCACGGGGCTCCGGCCCGCTTGATCATGCCCGGATGGTACGGTGTGGCCAACGTGAAATGGCTGACCGGCATCCACGTCCAGCAGGACCGCTTTGTCGGGCACTTCCAGTCCCGGTGGTACCGGACGGTACGCGGCGAAGAAATCGGCGGGGATCAAAAATTCAACGAAACCGAAGTCACCCGCATACGGATCAAATCGGTAATTGCCCGTGTCACCCGGCAAGGCAACACGCATCGCGTCACGGGCTTCGTGCTCAACGACGGTACGCCGATCGAATCGGTCGAAGTCCAGATTGACGGAGGCGCATGGCAGCCGGCGGCGCTCGACCCCGCCAATACCCAGTATTCCTGGAAGCTCTTCAGCTTCGACTGGAACGACGCGGCGGCTGGCGAGCACACCATCGTCTCCCGCGCGACCGATGTCAACGGCGTCACCCAGGCGACCGACGCCGAACTCGCGAGCAAACAGACGTTTCTCGAACACAATGCGCAGTTTCCGCGGACCGTGATGGTTTCCTGAAGAGGTTCCCGCGTCCGGAGACGGCCCGGGGGCCAGAAGCCCGGGGTCCGCCGTCCGGACCGTAACAAACACGTGAAATCTTCATCGGAATCGCGGCGCTTTGGGGTATATTGGCGCGGGTTCCGGGCGGCCCTCGCGCGGCCGTCGCCCGGGCTCGGAGGAGGCAGGTAATGAAGCTGGTCACCGCGATCATCCAGCCAGAGAAGCTCGACGATGTGCGCGACACCCTGTCGCGGCTCGGCGTGACGGGAATGACCGTCACCGAGGTCAAGGGATTCGGCCGCCAGCAGGGGCACATGGAGAAATACCGCAGCGCCGAGTTCGCGGTGGATTTCGTCCCGAAGGTCAAGCTCGAGATCGTTGTCGCCGACGCCAGCGCGGGCCGGATCACCGGCGCGATCCGCGACACCGCCCAGACGGGCCGGATCGGCGACGGCAAGGTGTTCGTTAGCAGCATAGACGAGGCAATTCGAATCCGCACCGGCGAGACGGGCGACGGCGTGCTCTGACGCGACCGTGCGTCCCCTTCGAGGAGGCATCCCCCGTATGAGAGCGTTCAGAAACCAACGATTGTGTTACGGCATCGTCGCATTCGTCCTGCTGGGCATGCCCGCGACGGCATGGGCCCAGGAGGGGGTGGATTCCGGCGACACCGCCTGGTTGCTCACTTCGAGCGTCCTCGTCCTGTTCATGACGATCCCGGGGTTGTCGCTGTTCTACGCCGGCCTGGTGCGGGTAAAGAACGTTCTTTCCGTGATGATGCAGTGCTTCGCGATCACCTGCGTGGTCACCATCATATGGACCGTCTACGGGTACGGTCTGGCCTTCGGGGACGGCGGCGGACTCCAGGCATTCATCGGCATGGGGCACTTCCTGTTGTTGGACGTCGGAGTCGACGCGGTTGTGGGAACGGTACCCGAAACCGTCTTCCAGATGTTCCAACTCACATTCGCCATCATCACGCCCGCGCTCATCGTCGGCGCGTTCGCCGAACGGATGAAGTTCTCCGCGATGCTCTGGTTCATGGCCCTCTGGGTGACCTTGGTCTACTTCCCGGTGGCGCACTGGGTTTGGGGCGGCGGATGGCTGGGCGCCATGGGCGTCCTCGACTTTGCCGGCGGCAGCGTGGTCCACATCAACGCGGGCATCGCGGCCCTGGTCCTCTGCATCGTCTTGGGACGACGGAAGGGTTATCCCGCGACGCCGATGACGCCCAACAGCCTGGTCCTCACCCTCGTCGGAGCGTCGATGCTATGGGTGGGCTGGTTCGGCTTCAACGCCGGCAGCGCGTTGACAGCCGGCGGCGTGGCCGGCATGGCCATGGCCGTGACCCACATCTCCACGGCGATGGCCGCGTTCTCCTGGATGGCGGTGGAGTGGCTCAAGGACGGCAAACCCAGCGTCCTGGGCATCGCCACGGGCGCCGTCGCCGGGCTGGTGGCCATCACGCCGGCATCGGGATACGTCGGCCCGGTCGGGGCCATCGTGATCGGCGCCGCATCCGGGACGCTCTGCTACATCGCGGCCGGCAGCGTCAAGAAGGCCCTGGGCTACGACGATTCTCTCGACGTGTTCGGCGTTCACGGCGTCGGCGGTTTCGTCGGCGCGATGCTGACCGGAGTCTTCGCGTCCGAGATGTTCGGCGGCGTGGGTCTGGACAACGGAATCGGCTCGCAGTTGGGTCTGCAGTTCGTCGGCGCCGTCGCGACCATCGTCTACAGCGGCGGGCTGACCTTCATTATCGCCAAGGCGCTCGACGGCGTGATCGGCCTGCGGGTCGCCGACGATGACGAAGACCAGGGGCTCGACATCGCCCTTCACGACGAACGGGGTTTCAGTCTCTGAGAAACCCGTACCGGCGGGAGACATGGGGAGCGATGCTTTCCCGGGGGGCGTGACGGGCCGCTCCCGGCCGCGGCGGCCCCGTTACTTATTGTCGCTTTCGTAACGATCGACGCCCCTGTCGAGCAGATACGTTGCCCCGAAGACGATTCCCACGACCACAATCACGACGAATAACACGGTTACAGCCAACATAAGGCACTCCTGGAGTTCTATTACCGCCGAGCGATTATTCCGCTCCGCCACAGGGTTCCACCTCTCATTACTGGAACGCAGTGAGCGGGCCTATTCCAGAAACGGAATCATCCGGCCGTAATACAGCACGCCCAGCCACATGGCGGTCGTAACGACGGCGACGGCCTTGGCCCTCATCGGCGTGTCGTCTCCCGGACCCAGATTCCAGGTCTCATCGAAGACCGTGACGTAGAGGACGGCGACGCCGGCCACGACCAGCAGGAACATCTTCAGAAAGAACGTCGGGACCGCGATGTAGCGGGTGGGGTTGGCGTTGAACAACATCATGCCGGTCGTCAGCGAGATTCCGAACCCGAAGATTCCCAGCGGCAACAACCGGTGCATCGCCTTGAACGACACCGCGCGCAACAGGCCCGCCAGGCGGAGATTGGTCATCAACGCCACCCCGAACAACAGCGTCATGCCCGTGAAGTGCAGGGTTTCGCCGGTCGGCCACACCCACGCATTGTCCAGCACCCATGCTTCCAGTGTGCCATTGAGCCCGACTTCGCCTTCGGCAGCCACCGTGGCGTCCTCGGCCCGGATCTCGGCGTGGCTGATCTCACCCCCCATGGTTCCGGTGTTGATCATGCATACCACCGTGATGATCGACAGAACCAGGACGACTCCCTTGTTCCACGTTGCCATCCTTTCGAAGCGTCGGGCCTGCCACAAACCGAGCCACGAGAACGTCCCCGTTATCGCCAGGAACACGAATGCCAGAACGGCCGAGTCCTTGTGCGCTTCCACAAGCACCGTATCGGAACGCGCGCTGATGGCGCTTTCGGCCGCGGCGCCGGTAATGAAGGTCGGAATGCCCAGCATGGCCATCACCATGAAGATCACCAGACTGACTTCTTTCAACTCATCGTGCTTTCGCAACAGGGCATAGAGGAACAGCAAGAGCCCAAGGACGGTTCCGATCGTCGGAAAGTGGTTCAGTATGATGTGGACGTGTGCGTAATTCATTAATGACTCCTTGAACCCAACCCTAACGGCCGACGATGACCCCGGCGTATGCGATAAGGCGTCCGGACACCATCGCGAGAAGCCAGAACCCCAGCAGTGAGCCCGCCAACCCCCGGGCTATCGGCGGGATGGCATCGTTGTCTCCCATGCCACTCTGGAAAAGAACTTTCTGCAGCCACCGCATGCAGATGACGCCTCCGATCACAAAGATCAGCTTGGCGATGAAAATCTCGTTGGTGAACTGTCCGGTCGCCGTCGCCGCGGCCAACCCGCTGCCCGAGAAAAGATTGAGGCCGAAACCGAACCACATGAGAGGAAAGAGCCGTCCCAGAGGTTGCAGAGGGATGGTATTGGCGAAACCGAGTACCCGAATCGCAATCATCGTGCTCGTCCCGACGACGACCGCCAGGCCGACGGTATGCAAAACGATGAACGTCGGGTATCCCCAAGCGGAAGTCGATTCGCGGACAAACGTTCCGAATGTCGTCAGTTCCAGCCACAGCAAGAAACCTTCGTTGCGGAAAATCACCACCGCGAGGATCGCGGCGACAGCCCACGCTCCCATCTTGATTAATTTGTTTCTATCCATAGCCTGACCTTCCTCGCCTGTTTCAGGTTTCAAATATTATTTCGCGTATTGCACCGCGAACATTATTTCGCGTGCGAGCATCGCGAAGTTTATTTCGCGTGCGACATCGCGAATTCGGATCGAGCATCGTATTACGCTTCGCGTTCGGAGTCTACATTCCTTTGTCGCTGGGCGGCCTGAGCCTCCGGGGTATTGGCGCTACTTCAATAGCGCAGAAGGGGGGGGCGAATCAAGTCTTGCTGCCGAATAATACGTCTTTGTCCCGCCGAACGCCGGAAGAGTTTATCCGATAACACCGTCCTCACTTTGATGATGATTGTCCGATCACCCAATGTGCGATAGACCCGACCTCACCCGACTTGAAACAGACGGGCTACTTCACCGGATCCAGCTTGTGGCTGTGTTTTCGGAGGGCTTCCCGAACGAAGGGTTTCAACCCTACGCCGTCGTTTTCGTCCAGGTGGATCAGCAACTCGCGGCGCATGCGGGGATCCCAGAACATGCGGATATGCGTGGCGATGCCCTCGGCGCCTTTCACCGGATCTTTCTCGCCTTCGAAAAAAGCTCCGATGTCGTTCGCCATTTTCACCAGGCGTTGAGCTTCCATCTACGTCTCGACCGTTTCCCGGTCTTTGAGCAAGGCTTCCTGCCTGTCCGAAAATTCCCGATACTCCCCTTGCCATCGGGAAAGCTCGGTCACGGGCGCGACCTGTACCGCCGTCACCTTGTATTCGGGACAGTTGGTGGCCCAATCCGAGTTTTCCGTGGTGACGACGTTGGTGCCGCAGAGCGGATGGTGGAACGTCGTGTAGACCACGCCCGGCTGCATCCGTTCGGTCACGCGAGCCGTCAGGACGGTATCCCCGGCGCGGCTGGCAATCGACACCTTGGCGCCGTCGGCGATGCCCCGCTGTTCGGCGTCGTGCGGATGAATCTCGAGGATGTCTTCGCCGTGCCACTCGATGTTCGGCGTCCGCCGCGTTTGCGCGCCCACGTTGTATTGCGAGAGGGTCCGCCCGGTCGTCAGCAGCAGGGGGAACTTTCGGGTCGACCGTTCGTCGGTTTCGACGTATTCGGTGATGACGAACTTGCCCTTGCCCCGGACGAACTCGCCGACGTGCATGGTCGGGGTTCCCTCGGGATTCTTCTGGTTGCAGGGCCACTGGATACTTCCCAATTTGTCAATTTTTTCGAAGCTCACACCTTGGAACGTGGGCGTCAGCCGCGCGATCTCGTCCATGATTTCCGACGGATGGCCGTAATTCATCTCGTAGCCCAAAGCCCTGGACAGGGCCATCGTGATTTCCCAGTCCGCCAAACCGGCGACCGGAGGCATCACTTTCCGGATCAGTTGAATCCGCCGTTCCGCATTCGTGAACGTACCGTCCTTTTCAAGGAACGTTGAACCGGGGAAGAAGACGTGGGCAAACTTGGCCGTTTCGTTCAGGAACAGATCCTGGACAACCACGCACTCCATCGCACGCATCGCACCTTCGATGTGTTGCGTGTTCGGGTCGGACTGGACGAAGTCTTCGCCCTGGATGTACATGCCCCTGAAGCTACCGTCCAGCGCCGCGTCGAACATGTTGGGGATTCGCAGGCCGGGCTCGGGTTCGAGAGAGACGCCCCAATCCTTCTCGAACAGTTCGCGGGTAGCGGAGTCGGAGATATGCCGGTAGCCGGGAAGCTCGTGCGGGAACGAACCCATGTCGCACGACCCCTGAACGTTGTTCTGCCCCCGCAGCGGGCTGACACCCACCCCTTCACGGCCAATGTTGCCGGTCGCCATGGCCAGGTTGGCCATTCCGATGACCATTGTCGAACCCTGGCTGTGTTCGGTCACACCCAGGCCGAAGTAGATGGCCGAATTCGGCCCCTTGGCGTATAGCCGCGCAGCCTGACGGATGGTATCGGCGGGAACGCCGGTCATCGCCTGGACGTTTTTTGGCGAATACTTTTCCTGCCCGACGAACTCTTTCCACTCGGCGTATTCTTCGGGATCGCACCGCTCATTGGCGAACTCGTCGTTGGCCAGACCCTCGGTGACGATCACGTGCGCGAGTCCGTCGATGATGGCGACGTTGGTTCCCGGTTGAAGCTTCAGGTGGTAATCGGCGGCGACATGGGGCGTGCGGACCAGGTCGATCACCCGAGGATCGACCACGATCAACTTCGCGCCTTCCCTCAGGCGCCGCTTCATCTGGGAAGCAAACACCGGATGGCCGTCAGTGGGGTTGGCGCCGATCACCATCACCACGTCGGCGGCTTCAACCGAGTCGAATGCCTGCGTGCCGGCCGAGGTACCCAGCGTCGTTTTCAGGCCGTAGCCCGTTGGCGAATGGCAAACCCGCGCGCAGGTATCGACGTTGTTGTTGCCGAAAGCGGCACGGACGAGCTTTTGGACCAGGAACGTCTCTTCGTTCGTGCACCGCGACGACGTAATCCCCCCGACGGCGTCCTTGCCGTATTTGGCCTGGATGCGTTTGAACTCGGCGGCCGTGTGTCGGAACGCTTCGTCCCAGGAAACTTCCTTCCACGGATCCTCGATCGAGGCCCGGATCATGGGCGTGGTGATGCGATCCGGGTGAGTCGTGTATCCGAATGCGAACCGTCCTTTCACGCAAGAGTGGCCGTGGTTGGCCTGGCCGTCCTTGTTGGGAACCATGCGCACCACCTGGTTGCCCTTGACCTCGGCCTTGAACGAGCAGCCGACCCCGCAATAGGCGCAGGTTGTGGTCACCGTCCGGTCGGGTTGGCCGTGTTCGTAAACGGACTTTTCCATCAACGTCGATGTCGGACAAGCCTGTACGCATGCGCCGCACGACACGCACTCGGAGTCCATGAACGGTTCGTTCATGCCGGCGGCAATCACCGATTCGAATCCGCGCCCGTCGATGGTCAGCGCGAACGTGCCCTGGGTCTCCTCGCATGCGCGGACGCACCGGCTGCAGACGATGCATTTGGACGGATCGAAGGTGAAATACGGGTTCGACGTATCTTTTTCGGCGTCGAGGTGATTGGCGCCGTCGTAGCCGTATCGGACCTCGCGCAGCCCCACCGCGCCGGCCATGTCCTGCAGTTCGCAATGACCGTTCGCGGGACAGGTCAGGCAGTCGAGAGGATGATCCGAGATATAGAGTTCCATCACGCCGCGGCGCAGATCGGCGAGCCGGCGGGTCTGGGTCCGAACCTGCATTCCTGCTGCTACAGGTGTCGTACAAGATGCGGGTGTGCCTCGGCGGCCCTCGATCTCAACCAGGCACAGCCGGCACGAACCGAACGCTTCCAGGCTGTCTGTCGCACAGAGCTTCGGTATCTGCGTTCCGCCAATCGACGCGGCGTACATCACCGAACTGCCTTCGGGAACCTCGACCGGTTTGCCGTCTATTTCGAGCCGTACCGTCTTGGTCGAATGACGCCTTGGCGTTCCAAGGTCAACGTCGGTTATGGATTGCATCGATGCCTCCCGCTCTCTCGAAACCGATTTCCCGGCCCACTGTCCGGTTGCAGTCGCACCCCGATGAACGTCGCCGCGGATGAAACGGAATCGGTATTCTCAAAGATAGCCCACCCCCGCCGAGTGCGGTATCAAAAAGGCAGGTTCAACTCCTTCACATCGGTCGCTCCGAAATCCTCGGGAAAGTGCTTCATGGCGCTCACGACCGCATAGGGGATCAAGCCGCCCAACCCGCAGAGCGAGGTGCTCAGCATCAGGTCGGTCAGGTCTCCCAACAGGTGCAGGTTCGCCTGGCGGTCGGCGCCGCCGGCGATCCTGTCGATGATTTCCATACCGCGCACCGATCCAATCCGGCACGGCGTGCACTTGCCGCAGGACTCTTCAGAGCAGAATTCCATGGCGAAGCGTGCCATTCGGGCCATGTCGACCGTGTCGTCGAATGCGACGGTGCCGCCATGACCGAGCATGGCGTGGATTCCGCTGAACGACTCGTAATCCATCGGCGTGTCGAAGAGGGATTCGGGAATGTAGGCGCCAAGCGGACCGCCCACCTGAACCGCGCGAATGGGTCTGCCGGTAAGGCTGCCGCCGCCGAAGTCGTAAAGCAACTCGCGAAGCGTCATTCCAAAGGCCTTCTCCACCAACCCGCCCCGCTTGATGTTTCCCGAGATCTGGAACGGCAACGTTCCGCGTGACCGCCCCGCGCCGTAATCCTTGTAGAATGCGGCGCCCTTGTCGAGGATTGCCGGAACCGATGCCAGCGAAATCACGTTGTTCAGGATCGTCGGTTTGCCCCACAATCCCGCGACGGCGGGCAGGGGCGGGCGCGGACGAATCATGCCGCGTTTGCCTTCCAGGCTTTCGAGCAGCGCGGTTTCCTCGCCGCAAATATACGATCCGGCACCGAGCCGGATTTCCAGATGGAAGGCCCGGCCGCTGCCCGCCACGTCGCTGCCGAGATAGCCGTAGTCATAGGCCGTCGCGATGGCATGGCCGAGCGTCCGGTGTGCGTGCGGATATTCGGAACGCAGGTAGATGTAGCCTTCGCGGGCGTCGATCGCCAGCCCGGCAATAATCATGCCTTCGATAAGCATGAACGGGTCGCCTTCCATGACCATGCGGTCCGAGAACGTCCCCGAATCGCCTTCGTCGGCGTTGCAGACGACGTATTTGACGTCGGACGGCGCATCGAAAGCGGTCGTCCACTTGATGCCGGTCGGGAAGCCCGCGCCCCCCCGGCCGCGCAGTCCGGATTCAGTCACCTCTGCGATTATCTCGGCGCCGCTCATCGTGAGTGCGTTGGCCAGACCCCTGAAACCGCCGGTCTCGATATAATCGTCGAGAGACAACGGATCGATGACGCCGACGCGTTCGAACGTCAGCCGTTCCTGGTTCCTGAAGTAGGGGATGTCTTCGGTGGGTCCGTGGGCCAGCGGGTGCGCGCCTCCGTCCAGAAAACCCGCATCGAACAACGACGCGACATCGTGGGAGGCGACCGGTCCATAGGCAAGGCGGCCAGACGGAGTGGCGACCTCAACCAGCGGTTCCAGCCAATACATGCCGCGTGAACCGTTTCGGGAGATCTGGATCGGCGTCCCGCGTTTTGCGGCTTCCGCCTCGATCGCGTCCGCCACGGACTCGGCGCCCATGGACAATGCCCCAGAATCTCCAGGGACGAATACTTTGGGCGTCATAGGCGGCCGCCAGCCTTCTCCAGAATCGTTTTGAAACTTTCCGGGGTCACCCGGCCGTGGACTTCGGCATCGATCATGACACTTGGAGACAGCGCGCAGTTCCCCAGGCAGTAAGCCTTGCGCAGTGTCCACGCCTTGTCTTCGGTGGTCTCTTCGAAATCGATCCCGAGATGCGCCTTCGCCGCGTCTGTTATCCGGGCACTTCCCAAGGCCTGGCACGATTCCGCCAGGCAAATCCGGACCACGCGGCGGCCGGTCTTTTTCGTCCGGAAGTCATGGTAGAAGGTGACCACTCCATGCACTTCGGCGCGAGTCAGGTTCAATGCTTCGGCGACGATGGGGACGGTTTGTTCCGGGATATAGCCCAGTTCTTTCTGAATGGTGTGCAGGATCGGCAACAATGCGCCGCGCTTGTCGCGCAGCATTTGCACGGTGGCTTCGATCAACCGCAGCGTGATTTCCGAGAGTCTCGGGTGCGTATGTGTATCGGAACGCGACATTTCAGAGCCTTTTGAGGGTCCCAATATTGACATATCGGTTTCGAAAACGCCACGGCCCGACATGGAACTCCCGGCAGGCCGTGGCGGAACGCGGCATCGTCGCGCCGAGGGTTCTGCCACGCACTGTCAGCGGTTGTCCGCCGGGTTCTCTCTTGTACCGGAGTGATGACGACTTTATGATACAGCCGGGTTTTCGGTCCCCGGCGGGAGGTCGCGACCGGGCGTCCACCGCCTGACGCAATGAACGAGGGCGAATGGGAACCGGCGGTCCGGGTCTCGTCGGCTGGCCGTAATATATTGATTTTGTTGAGGTATACCGTGAAGCACAGAGTGATCTATAACATCGAGCGTCCCGACCTGGAGGTCGTCAGGAAGCTTGGCGAGTTTGGTGTCGCCACCGTTCATGAGGCCCAGGGCCGTATCGGGCTGATGCATCCGTACATGCGTCCGATCTACCCATCGGCCCGGGTTGGCGGTCCCGCGGTGACGGTCTTTGCCCATCCCGGCGATAACATGATGATCCATGCCGCGCTCGACACCGTGAAACCCGGCGACGTTCTGGTGGTGGCCATCAGCGGCGACTGTACCGATGGTTACTTTGGCGACCTGTTGGCGTCGTCATGCCAGGCCCACGGCGTGGCTGGCCTGATCATCGATGCCGGTGTACGCGACACGACCGACCTGACCGAGATGCAGTTCCCCGTCTGGTCGAGAGCGGTTCACGCCAGGGGGACGGTGAAGGAAACGCCGGGTTCGGTGAACATCGACGTCGTTTGCGCGGGTGCCTTTGTCCGTCCCGGCGATGCTATTATCGCGGACAACGACGGGGTCTGCGTGGTGAAGCGCGAAATCGTGTTCGACGTTGTCGAGAAATCCCAGGCGCGCGTCGACAAGGAAGAAGCGAAGCGCGTCCGCCTGAAGGCCGGCGAACTCGGCTTGAATATGGACGGGATGCGAGACAAATTGATCAGGCTCGGCGTCGAGTTCGAAGAATAGATTTCATGTCGGCGTACGGGCCGCCGCCGGGAACGGCGACTCGATCATTTTTCTGGTATGGGGCCTGCCGTCCTCTCCCTGACGGTTCCCTTTGCCGCGCGCCGCAACTTGGAGGTGAGGCACTCAATGGGTGAAATCGTAGCTGCCATGGCCAGTTGCCATGCACCGCAACTTCTGTCCCGTCCTCCGGACGAAAGCCCCGAGCAACTCGATGCGTCGGTTCGAGCGATGCGTCAACTGGGCAGGCTCCTGGATGAAACGAAGCCGGACGTGCTGCTTTTCCTGGGCAGCGACCATCTGGAAACGTTTTCGCAAACGTGCGTGCCCACGTTTGCGATGATCGCCGGGGCCAGTGCGACAGCCGAATTTGCGGGGCGCGAATACGACTGGCCGATTCACCACGGTGTGGCAAATTATCTACTGAAAGGGCTGGTCGAGTCGGACTTCGACATTGCGTATTCCGAAGATGCCGTCCTGGGTCACACGTTCGCCGTTCCGATGGAGTTCCTGCTCGAGAAGCGCGACATTCCGATCGTTCCCATACATACCAATGTCTACATGCCCCCGCTGCCAAGGACGAAACGTTGCGCCGCGCTGGGACGCCGGATTGCGGAACTCATGAAGTCGCGACCCGAACGATATGCAATCCTGGCCAGCGGCGGAATGTCGCACTATCCGGGAACCGAACGCTATCCCCAGCCGGAGTTCGACTTCGATTACTGGATGATCGGGCAGCTTGAGGACGGCAACACCCAGGCGCTTCTGGACATGACCGTGGAACAACTGGATGCGACGGGAAACACCGAACTCCTGACCTGGGCCATGATGATCGGCGCCATCGGCAATCGGCACGGGAAGCTGCTGCAATACACCCCGACCTGGCATCACGGGCACGCGATGATGCAGTTCCTGCCTGAAGTCGAAAAGAAGCGCACCGGCAATTGGCCGGATTCATACGAATATCCGAAGGAAGGATTCGAGTTCTATGTGCATCCGCCCGAGGAAGCGTTCAAGTTGAACCGGCTCTTGTTTCAGGCCCGGACGAGCCGTGACATGCGGCAACAGCTCATAGCGGATTTCGACAAGGTGGCGGTGGACTGGAAACTGACCGACGCCGAACGGGTCGCCGCGCACGCGTTGATCGACGTCAAGAACGCGGGCACGGTCAGCGATTACTGTGCGCCTCTGGTCAAGGAAGGCGTCCATCCGCTTCAGGCCCTGATGACATTGCACGTCATCTTCGGCGACCACCGGCGGGCCGCGGCCAACAATTAGATAAGGAACGGGGAGCGCGCGTGAGCGGTCCATCAATCGGGTTCATCGGATTCGGCGAGGCCGGATTCCACATTGCCGACGGGCTCAAAAAAGCCGGCCTCGAAGTGGTGGCCGCGTACGATTTGAACGCCGAAACTCCCGGCATGGCCGAACGTATTCAGCGGCACTCGGCGGCCAGCGGCGTGCCGCTCGCCGCTACTCCCGAAGCCCTGGCGCTTGACAGCGACATCCTGATGTCGATGGTGGTTGCCAATGCGGCCGTCGACGCCGCCCGGCAGAGTGCCGCATTTCTCGAAGCCCGGCATATCTATGCGGATCTCAATTCCGTTTCGCCCCAAACCAAGCAGACCATCGACGCCATTGTGACCGGCCGCGGCGCCGCGTTCGTCGAAGCGGCGATCATGTCGCCAGTCCGGCCCCGGGGACATCGTTCGCCGATTCTGCTTTCCGGTGGTTCGGCAAGCCGGTTGGTCGACGCACTGTCGCCTTTCGGAATGCGGATGGAAGTCGTTTCGGACAAGGTGGGGGCCGCCGCCGCGATCAAGTTATGCCGCAGCATCGTCGTGAAGGGCCTCGAGGCTCTCATGGTGGAGTGTTCGCTTGCCGCTTGCCGGTACGGCGCCGGCGATCGGGTTTTTTCCTCGCTTGGCGACAGTTTCCCGGGTCTGGACTGGGGAAAACTGGCGGGCTACATGACCAGCCGTGTTGCACTGCACGGCGAACGACGCGCCCGCGAAATGGACGAAGCCGCCAGAATGCTGGCTGCCATCGGGATCGAACCCATCATGACGTCGGCCACCGCCCGCCGGCAGGATTGGTGTGGAGAACTGGGCATCGCGGATTTTTTTGACGGGGACCCGCCAGAAGACTACAGTGCAATCGCGTGCGCCATTCAGACACTCACACGAACGGACCGGGAAGCCGGTCCGCTCTCATCATCCGTAACGGAGGACCTGTACAATGGCTGACCCCGTGTCTCCAGGAACGAAACCCGAACTGTACTTAGCGCCGCCGCCTCATAACACATTCGCGGTTTCAGGCATTCTCGCCTCCATCGTGGTGGCGTTGATCATCATGGCGCTGCCAACCCCCGAAGGCCTGACGGTCGAAGGACAACGAATGGCGGCGCTGTTTGCCGTCGCGTTGATTCTTTTCGTGACCGAGGCCATACCGATCGCCGTGACCTCGGTTCTGGTGCTCATGCTGCAGCCCATCATGGGAATTACGGGAAACATCCGGGAGGCGTTCGGTACCTGGGTCACTCCGGTGTTCTTTTTCGTCCTCGTGATGTTTGTCGTCGCGCAGGCGGTGACAGTGACGGGTCTGGCGCGGCGATTTGCGCTTTGGTTGCTTTCGATTGCGGGAACCGACAGCACGCGCGTTATCTGGGTTTTCGTCATCGGTACCGGGACCATGTCTCTGATCATGTCCGACGTGCCGGCCTGCGCCATCTTCATGGCGATCGGTCTGGGCCTCATCAACAAAATGGAGCTGAAACCGGGCTCGTCGTTCGCGAAAGCCTTGATGATCGGTATTCCCATCGGCGCTCTGATCGGCGGCGTGGGAACCCCCGCGGGCAGTTCGATCAATCTGCTGGGTTTGGCTCAACTCGAGCAGTTCGGCGGCATTCGGGTACCGTTCCTCGATTGGATGTTCATTGGCATGCCGATGGTGATCATCCTGCTTCCTCTGGCGGCCTTTGTCATATCGAAATTCTTCAAGCCGGAAATGGCCGTAATCGGCGGCGCCGACGATGTGCAGAAGGAACGCGAGGCGACCGGTCCGATGAGTCCCGCCGAAACCAAGGTCCTCGTGATTTTGGGTGTCATGGTCACGCTCTGGATCGCCAGCACCTGGTATCCGGCGTTCGACGTTTACCTTGTCGGGATTGGGGGTGCTGTGGCCATGTTCATGCCCGGCATCAACATTCTCACTTGGAAGCAGGCCCAGGCAGGCACAGGTTGGGATGCCCTGTTGCTGGTGGGCGGCGTGACCTCGCTCGGCAGCGCTTCGGTTGCGACCGGCCTCGCACAATGGATGGTCGATCTATCGTTAGGCGGTATCGCCGATTGGGGGCCGATATCCGTGATTGCGTTGATCAGCACCTTTACCGTCCTGATCCATCTGGCGCTGCCGATCAACCCGGTCATCGTAACGGTTCTGATACCGCCTCTGACGATTCTTGCGATGGAAACCGGGGTCAATCCGGCGCTCTATGCGTTGCCGGTTGCATTTACGGCATCTTGCGCGTTCCTGCTGCCGATCGATGCGGTGCCGCTGCTGACCTATGGCAAGGGGTTCTACAAGATGTTCGATATGACCTTGCCGGGTGTGGTATTGAGCGTCGTCTGGGTGATCCTCATGACGGCGTTGCTGGCGGTTATCGGACCGATATTGGGGTATTTCTAACGGCGAAACGTCCATCGTTGAAGATTCCGAAATTTCGGGATTGGAAAAGCGCGATTGCAGGTGCGGCCGCTGGGACCGCACCTGCCGCGGGACCGGAATTACTTGAGGGACCTTTCGAGCCGGTCCAGTGTTTCCATCGCGGGTAGAACCTGGGCGACGCTGGCGTTGGGTTCTCTTCCCTCCCGGATCGCCGCGACGAATTCACGGTCCTGCAACTCGATACCGTCCATCGAGACATCCACGTTCGACACGTCGATCGAGTTCTCGTCGCCGTCGACCAGATCGTCGTAACGGGCGAGGTAGGTTCCGTTGTCGCAGATGTAGCGGAAGAACGTCCCGAACGGTCCCTTGTTGTTGAACGAGAGCGCCAGCGTGCAGACCGCGCCGGACGGCACTTTCAATAAGATGCTCATGTCCATGGCGATGCCCAGGACGGGATGCTTCGGGCCTTCCACGGCAATGGCCTCGGCCGAGGTTTCTCCGGTCTGATGCTGGAAGAGATCGACGGTGTGACAGGCGTGATGCCATAACAAGTGGTCGGTCCAGCTACGCGGCTTCCCCTCGGCGTTCGTGTTGGTGCGCCGGAAAAAGAACGTCTGAACAACCAGATGCTGCAGGTTGAGTTCCCCTGCCGCAATCTTGTTCCGCACCCACTGGTGGCTGGGGTTGAAGCGGCGGGTATGCCCCGCCATCGCCACCAACCCGGTCTCTTTCTGAACTTCCACAATGCGTTGGGAATCGGCGAGCGAGTCCGCGATCGGAATCTCGATCTCGACGTGCTTTCCGGCCCGCATCACTTTCTCCGCCTGTTCGGCATGCACCTGCGTCGGGGACGTCAGAATGGCCGCTTCGATTCCGGGTTGCGCCAGCGACTCGTCCAGACTTGTCGTCCAATGGGGGATATTGAACTGCCTTGCGGTTTCCTCCGTGGTCTCGGGAACCCGTCCAACGATGGATGCGACTTCCACACCCTCGATTCGGGCAAGTCCCGCCAAATGTTTCCTGGCGAAGGCACCCCGCCCAACCATGCTGATTTTCATCGAGTTACTCCACTTCTAGTTAACATTGGCCCGTGCCGGCGCCGATGGGGACGGCGTGGCGAATCGGGATGCGTCGACTGGCACGTTCGGCCGGACCTCATTCAGTTGAACGCTCGCCTGCCCATTCGTCCAGGTCGAGGTCCAGGCAAAGGGCATCGACACCCCGGCCACTTCGCGATAATCCGAAAAGTCGATTTGCGTCGGGACACGGCCGACCGGCGTATCGACAAAGCGCAGCATCCGCACCAGCAGACCGTCATTGTTGAAATAAAGATTTACGGGCGTCTGGCCGGGGCTGATTCCGCGCAGGACCCGCACATCTTCGTCATTGAGAAACGTGTAGCCAATCTGCCAGAAATTGCGGCTGTCCTGGAGTCCGCCCGGGAAAAGCCGAATCGCCTCAAGCCGGGCGCCGCCCAAGGTGTCTCCGGTCAACGGCAACAGCGGCATCGCTCTGTCGGTTGCGGCGATCCACGCCTGTTCGCCGTCGTATACGCGGACACTGTCTCCGGGACGTGCGTGAACGATAGTGGTGAACTGGTCCGGACCGTTGGCGTAGATTTCCGCTTCCGCATCCTCGAAACCCGTGTCGAAACCGTTGTATGTCGCGGAAGCTTCGAAGCTGGTAAGCGCGGCGACGGCCGGGGCGCCGCCAATGGCTTCGATGTATTCGTCAAAGATTTCTTCTGCGGGTGGAGCGTCGGGATCGGGGACAAAGAACACTTCATTGGGATCGTCCACCGGCGCCGTGTACTGGACGATCAGGTTGGGGACGACCTTTGGACGAAGGTCTCCGCGATGACAGGTCCAGCAGCTGACGAACTGTTGACCGCCGAAATGCTGATCGTTGATGGTTCGGACCATGCGGATCATGCGGCGTGTCGTTTGCTTGATCGGAGTTTCGTCAGCATACGCTTCCCAACTGCTGCTGCTTTCGAACGTATGACAGTCCGCGCAGTTCAAACCGAGGGCGGAGGAAAACATTCCCATCGTCTCCATGAATTCGTCGACGGGGATTTCGCCCATGTCCGGAACGTTCAGAAAGAAGTCCTGGGCCAGTTGCGGGGCGTTCCCCTGGGCGGGCGCGACGCCTGCCAGCGGTCCTTCCAGGACAATCAACATCGCGGTTCCGATGGCGAGGAACGTGTTTCGTTTCTTCGATCGCATTTTCATGGTGCTTCTCCGGGGGACGCATGCGTCCTGAACGGGACCCAAGCGCTGTAGACGTATGAGTTCCAGTCCTGAGGACCGCTTATGACTCGCCCGTGTTGGGATGAACTGGAGCAGACTGTCAGAATCGCAAACGCCCGCCCCGGCGCGGGGCGGGCGCTACCCTGCAAAATTCGCAACTCGGCGCCTTTGGACTACGGCAGTGGAGCGGCGCCTTCGGCTACCGCACGACGGAGGTTTCAACTTCCGAGGCCCGGGCGGGCCGCATGCGGCGGCCCTCATTGGCTGTTAGTTATTTTCGGCTTCCTGGGACGAACCGGCGAACAGTTGCCGACCCGAAGCCAGCGTGACCGTTCGGGCATTGCCCTTGGCGCTGCCGTCACGCGCCTTGCTTCCGCTGGTCGCAACAACGTCGCCGATCGCCAGGGAGTTGCGTGACCAGCCACGACGCATCAGGCCGTTGGGGCTTCCCATCTCCATTGCCCAGTTCTCGACCTGGCCGCCTTCGACGGTGACATCCATGTAGAAATACACGTGCGGATTCAACCATTCGATCTTGGTGACAATGCCCGAATATTCAAATGTCTGTTCAGAATCGAATTCGGCGCCAAAGGAATGGTGCGCCATCACCGGCACGGCGACAGCGGCAAGTGCGCCTGCGACGACTGCCACAATTGCTAGCTTGGTTTTCATCGAGATACCTCCATTATGTGTACGGACCGATCATGGATTGTCGTTCTTGGGCACCCCACCTGTCAAGACCGGCGGCACAGAGCGGCGCATACGATGGTGCCGCGCGTACCGGGGCCGTTCCGATCATGGTGCGGCCGCTGGCGAAAGACCCTCGGTATACGAATTCGATTTCCCCTTGTCCGCAAACTGATGCTATATTTCTCTGTTCAGATGCAATCCTGAACCGTTAAGGAGTATTGGATGAAAACGACGATGAAGACGAGGCTCGGAACGAAGGCGTTTCGTCCGCTTTGCATGGTCGCGTGCCTGGCTGTCGCCCTGCCGCTATTGTCTCAGGCGGGACACCCGGCCAAGGGTTCCTGGAGCGGAGATTGGGGACCGACCGAAGATCACCGAAACCGTATCCTGCTGCTGCTCGATTGGGACGGAAACGAAATCACCGGAACCATCAATCCCGGTCCGAACGCCATCGAAATCCAACGCGCGGAGCTGGATCCGTCGACATGGACCCTTACCATCGAGGCGATGGTGCCTGTCGCTGGCGGCAACATCGAGCCCTATGCCGCAACCGGTACGCTTGAAAACCTGGGATCCTGGACGAACAGGACATTCTCGGGAACATACACTCATGGAGGCGACACCGGCACTTTTGCCGTGACGCTGAACTAGGCGATCCCTGAAGAACGGGGGTTGGCCGAAGTGGCTGAATTCTTGTGCGAGTCGATCGGCCCCGGGAGTCGCTCCCCGGGTTCGTCAGAACTCGACCCACGGGACCGCGGCCCCCTGGAGGAGGTGTACAGTGCGAAAGAGTCGGATTATTGAATTTTTAGCCATCCTTGTGGTGGCGGGCTTGGTTTTCTTCGTTCCCGCGAGCGCAGATGCCCAGCGCGGCGGCCGTGGCGGACCTTCCGAGCCGTCTCCCCCGACGCCGAGAATGGAGGACGGTACCGTGGACCTGGGTGGCGACGGTGTCTGGAGCCTGCCTTATATTACCAATTTCGGTGCCCGGGTCGTCGGCGGGGACGATGTTCCGTTCCTGCCATGGACCGAGGCCATGCATGCCTACAACGCGTCAACCAGGGTTGCTTACGACCCCGAAGGGTTCTGTCTGCCTCCGGGAGGTCCCCGGGCGTTCGGCACGCCATATCCGGCGGAGATCATCCAGGAAGAGGATCGCATCATCGTCATCTTCGAAGGTGGGGCTCATGTCTGGCGTGAGATCCACATGGACGCCCGTGAGCACCCCGGCGGCGATGTCCTGAACCCGACGTATTTCGGTCACTCCGTCGGGCAGTGGGACGGCGACGCCCTGGTCGTCGACACGGTGGGTTTTAACGAGAAGACGTGGCTGGACTTCGGCGGGCATATGCACACCGATCAACTTCATACGGTTGAGCGGTTTACCCGCCCGGACCGGAACACGCTGCACTATGAAGTCATGATCGACGATCCCGGCGCCTACAGCGAGCCGTGGACCATCGCATGGGACATCGACTGGTCCGAAGGTCTGGAACTCCAGGAGTACATCTGTCAGGAAAACAACAAGTTCCTGATCGATCTCAGGGACGATTTCGGAAACCCGTTCTTTGGGAGCACGCCTCCAGCCAATTGATTTTCGGTGATATCGGACAATCTGGCTCAATTTCAGGCCCCGGCCCACGCCGGGGCCTGATTGCGTTTATACGAGAAGAGGTCAACTGAATCTGATGCTGTATCGGACGCCCCTCGCGATCGCGACCGTACTGTTGACCCTGCTGGCGCCGGCGACCGTCCGGGGTCAGGTCGATTTTCTTTTTGCGGACCCCCCTCCTCCCGCGCCGCGCCGCCCCGACGGCACGATCGATTTCGGAGGCAAAGGGCTCTGGGAGTTTCCTTTCGTCGAGGACTTCGCGCTGGCCTTGCGCGGGGCAACGGATATCCCGTTCATGGCCTGGTCCGAGGCCCTGTTCGAATATCACCAGTCGAACTACGGCAAATACGATCCCGAATTGTTCTGCCTGCCGTCGGGCGTTGCTCCACGGGCGATGTCCGCGCCCTACCCGGCCGAATTCATCAATTTGGAAAATCCGGCGCGCATCATTGTTCTCTATCAGGGCGGGGGACGTATCTGGAGGGTCATTCACCTGGATGGACGTCCGTTTCCGGAGGGCGACGCACTGAATCCCACGTACCAGGGGTATTCCGTGGGACATTGGGAGGGGGACACTCTGGTCATCGAAACCCGCGGCTATAACGAGAGGACCTGGCTGGACTTCGCCGGCCATGTCCATACCGACCAGTTGGTGACCATCGAACGGATTCGCCGGCCCGATCTGTACACGATGGAGTACGAAGCCACGATTTTGGATCCAGGCGCCTATACCGCGCCGTGGACCATTGGCTGGATAATCCGGTTTGAAGAGAACCCGTATACTTTTGAGTACATCTGTCAGGAAAATGTCCAGTATCTGTTGGAGATGCGGGACGATTTCGGCGAACCATTTTTCGAGCGGACCGAAGCCGTCGATTGAAGGCGTGCGGCGCAATTGTAGATCCGGGTATCTGCCCCAGAATCAAGAAACTCTTCAGGTGTTGGCCGTTGGTTGAGACGCTATCATGAGGTATGGTCCGCGAATGGCGGATCCGCCACCGGACGTCGGGGAAGGATTCGATTTTGCGTATCCTTGTTGTCGAGGATGAGCACAAAGTTGCCATGGCCCTCAAGGAGGGCCTTGAAGGCGAGCATTACGAGGTTGCCATCGCCGAAACCGGTGAAGACGCGTTTTTTCGCGTGACAACCGAACAGTTCGACATGATCCTGCTCGATGTCATGCTGCCGGGCCGCGATGGGCTGGAAATTCTGAGGACGATCCGCAAGCGTGGCGTGCAGACGCGGGTTCTGCTGCTGACGGCCCGCGATGCGCTGGAGGACAGGGTGCAGGGGCTGAACAGCGGGGCGGACGACTACCTGGTCAAACCTTTCGCCTTTGCCGAATTGCTTGCTCGAATCCGCGCGCTTCTTCGGAGGGGGCGGCCGGATGAAACGTTACGTCTCAACGCGGCGGATCTCAATATGGATCTCGTAACCCGGAAAGTGGATCGCGCCGCCAGTCCTGTCGAATTGACGAGCAGGGAGTTCGAACTGTTGGAATACCTCTTGCGGCACAAGGGTCAGACTGTTCCGCGCGAAACGATCGGTCGCGACGTGTGGAAAGAGCCCGACCGGGGAACCCCGTTGAACAACGTCATCGACGTGCACATTGCGCGACTGCGCCGAAAGATCGACCGCGACGGCTTGCAAAAGTTGATCCACACCGTTCGGGGCGTCGGTTTCGTCCTGCAGGAAGGGGAACCGTGAAACGTCCGCGCCTGACACCCGGTTTTCGCCTTCGGCTGACGCTGTGGAACGTCGCGGTCATGGTTGTCATCTTGGCCGTCTATGCGGGCACGGTTTTCGTGTTTGTGAGCCGAAGCGGTTCCGAAGGCCTGAACGACCGTCTGTATGCCGACTTCCAGTGGCCGCGTGAAATGCTGGAGCGGTTGCCCGACGGTTCCCTCGAAACTTTCGACGAGAGCGGCGACAGCGATGCAAGCCCATGGCTGCAGGTCCGTAGCCTGGGCGGAGAACTGCTGTACAGTACCTCGATCGCCGAGCGGAGTCTCGTGCCGCACATGGATGAACTGGCGGTTGAAGCCCTCGATGAAATCGTATCCGTCGCCGATGTCGATCCGCCCTGGCGTGTTCTGAGCGGGGAGTCCACGATCGGAGGTGAACAATACGTCATCCAGGTGGCCCGCTCTGAAGCGGCGATGCGGAGCGAGCGTTTCGAGTTGCTCCTGATTCTTCTGTTTGGCTTGCCGGTTGGGGTGGCGTTGGCCGGTTTGGGTGGTTATTCTCTGGCACGGCGGGCGCTGTCGCCGGTCAACAGCATGGCGGACCGCGCACGTTCGATCACGGCCGAGCGTCTGCAGGATCGACTGCCTGTCGAGAATCCGCATGACGAACTCGGCCGATTGGCCACGGTCTTCAACGAGACGCTGACGCGGCTGGAGTCCTCGTTCGAACAGATGCGCCGCTTTACCTCGGATGCGTCCCATGAACTGAGAACGCCGTTGACGGCAATACGCAGCGTTGGCGAGGTGGGCTTGCGGGGGCGCAAAACCGAAGCGGACTACAGGGACGTGATCGCCAGCATGCTCGAAGAAGTGGACAGGATGGCGCGTCTGGTGGAGCGGTTGCTGATGCTGTCGCGCGCGGACACGGGACAGGCAAAGCTGTCCATGGATCGTGTCGAACTCGGCGAACTTGCCGGCGAGGTTGCCGGCCAACTCGACGTCCTGGCCGAGGAGAAACAGCAATCCATAAGCGTAAGGTGCGTCAAGAACGTTTCGTGGACCGGTGACCGGCTGGTGCTTCGTCAGGCACTTCTGAATCTGGTCGATAACGCGATCAAGTACACGCCGGTGAATGGAGAGATTTCGATCGGCGTCGATCACGTGTCGGGCAACGCGATTCTCGATGTGACCGACACGGGCCCCGGTATTCCCTCGGAGCTTCGGGACCTTGTCTTCGATCGATTCTACCGGGTGGACGGCTCTCGCTCACGCGGTAACGGCGGCGGAATGGGGCTGGGTCTCTCCATCGCGAAGTGGGGCGTCGAGGCGCACGGCGGCCGCCTGACGCTCGAGAACGCGGGCGAAGGAGGGAGCGTGTTCCGCATCACGCTTCCCGGCGCGGTGGTCGAAACCGCGGCGCCCTTATTGCAGGCGAGGTCATAGAACGCGATGCCCTGGCTACGAAAATGGACGATTCTGATTCACCGGTACCTCGGCATTCCGTTCAGCGTTTTGTTCGCCGTCTGGTTCGTTTCGGGCATCGCGATGATCTACGCGCGCGGCATGCCCGGCCTTACTCCCGAGACCCGCCTGGAACGTCTGCCGGCACTCGACTTTTCCCGAGTTGAACTGAGCCCGGCCGAAGCCGCGGAGGCAGCCTTTCTGGGCGGCCTCCCGGATGGCGTCGTACTGCTGATGGTTCTGGACAGACCGGCGTACCGTTTTTCGAATCGAGGCTCGGTGACCGTCTTTGCCGACGACGGCGAGGTCCTCGCCGGGTTGAGTCCCGACGATGCGCTCGCGGTTGCGGACGGTTTCATGGGGCCCGCGCACGGCGGCCGCTTCGAGCATCAGGGCGTGCTTAGGGAAGTGGATCAGTGGACGATCGACCAAGGCGCGCTTCTGCCTCTGCACAAGGTTCGGGTCGACGATCGGGCGTGGACCGAACTCTACGTTTCCGAACAGACCGGCGAAGTTGCCGTGATCACAACCAGAGGGAGCCGAGCCCTGGCATGGGTTGCCGCAATCCCGCACTGGTTCTACTTTGCCCCGCTACGGGTGAACGGCCCCTTGTGGTCGCAGGTCGTCATCTGGTCGGCGGCCATCGGCTGCTTCATGGCGATCCTGGGCATACTGGTGGGTTTTCTTCAGTTCCGGCCATCGAGCCCGTTCAAACTCCGCCGAGTGGTGTCCTACGTGCCGTACCGGGGACTCATGCGCTGGCACTACATCACCGGGATCGTCTTCGGCGTCTTCACACTGACCTGGGTTTTCAGCGGCCTGCTTTCAATGGACCCATGGGGTTGGGCGAATGGCGGAGGCCTGGAGACCGGCCGCTTGCGGCAAGCGCTTGGAGGCGGGTCTTTGGAAATGTCGACGTTCCCCTCAACCGGCGCCCAAGATTGGGAGCGCGCGTTGGGAGACCGCGGCATCCACGAAATCAAGGAAGTTGCGTTTCTGAAAATTCAGGACGAGCCCTACTACACGGCCACCGACACGGCCGGTGTGGAAACCCTGCTGTCCGCGCGGCCGCTCGCTCGGCGAACCGCGCCGTTCGAAACCGATTCGCTGCTGGCGCAAGTGAGCGCCGCGTACGACGATGCCGCGGTCGTCGAGTCCGAAGTGCTCCACGAATACGATGCCTACTACTACGAGCGCAACGGCGCCCCGCCCTTGCCGGTTCTGCGCATCAAGTTCGACGATCCCGACAACACATGGCTCTATGTGGATCCCGGCCGCGCCCGGTTGGTTCGCAGCGTGACGGACCGCGGCCGGCTCGACCGCTGGATCTACAACGGGTTTCACAGTCTGGATTTTGCGTTCTGGTACAACAGCCGTCCGGCCTGGGATATCGGTGTGATCGTCCTCAGCCTCGGAGGACTTGCGACAAGCCTGATCGGGATGTATCTGGGTTTCAAGCGTCTCGGCCGCGGGCTTCTGGCGCGGGGCAACGGCCGGGCGCCTGCCGAATAGCTTGCTCGGCGGTCTGGAGGATGTGGGTGCGTGGGCAATTCCCCAAATTCCTCACTTTCGACTTGGACCTAATTTTGGGGGAAGGTCACTCTCAAGCAACTTCAGGAGCGTCATTCCCAATTCCTCCAAGGCGTTCTCGTCGAGGACTCGCCGATCAACGAAGATGTTTGACGGACGGGTTCATTCTTCGAGCCGGTTCTTTACTTCAAGAACGAATGGTGAGGGCCGTCCTGCTGAATGGACGATATGGAGTTCACGTTCGGCACGCGTAAAGCCGACGTAGAAAAGACGCCGTGATTCAAGCTGCTGTGCAGGGCCTGATCTGTTGTGAGGAATTCTCCCGTCGTCGATGCCGAAGAGAACGACAAGAGCAAATTCACGGCCCTTGGCGCTGTGAAGAGTCGATAGATTGACCCGATCATTTCCGTCTCCATAGCCAGCAAACTGCCCAAGGGTGAGATCGGCTGCATCGCCGTCCGGCATTGTGCGGCTGAGAAACGCTTCGAAGATCTCCGCCTCATCGCCAAGCGTGCGGCCTTTCTCAACAAGCTCATCAATCAGCCCCCCTTTCAAATCACAAAGCCACGAATGCAGACTAAGTGTGCTGTCGCGCCGATCCCATAGCAGTGCGAGCAAGACACGCGCGAAGGTCCGGCGCGCCTCTTGAGATATCAGCACTTCTATAAAGATGCGCTGTCCTTCCGAAACGATCTTGGCAAAGCGTGGATTTCCCTTCCGCCACCCGCCGCAGCACCAAATGGCACACAGCTCGGTCCAGCGCATCAGGAGGCTTGATCGCGGATACAAGGAATTGCGGTCCGTCCGGATGATGTCAAAGCCATGCTCTCTCGCGGCATTTGCGACTGCATCGCCGATCCACGCGGCCGGGTACAACACGGCGATCTGGCCACGTCGCAGAAGCGGCATGCGCGCCCGTGCATCGGGCAGTATGCTTGAGAACACCATCTCAGCGTGTCGCTCGTAGTCTCCGGGCAGCGGGTGAAAGAAGATCGTTCCGACTTCCGCATCCTCCGGAGCCTCGTAATCGCGCTCTTCACCAAGAGCATATTGTGAGGCCGTCACGATGTCTGAGCCGCATCGGTAATTAAAACGCAGCCTGATCGGCTCCACATCATCCCGTTCGGACAATTTCTGAAGGCGCTGCGGGTCTGCTCCGGTGAAACCGTATATGGACTGATCAACATCTCCAACAGCGAACAGCCTGATACCGGTCCGAAAACAGAGTTCCGGCACGATGGCATGCAAGGCACTGCCGAGGTCCTGATACTCATCGACGGCGAGTATCGGGTACTTAGCCAGGATCGCACGTCGCAACCATGCGTGCCTCGTCAGGGCACGCACAGCCAGTAAAGGCATGTCATCGAAATCAATCAGACCCTGGGTCCGCAGTTCTTCCTCGTAGGCTTCGACCAGACGGGCCGTTTCAGGGTCATTGCTGCGCCACTCTTGGCTGTTTCGGTTGAGAATCGATCGTCGGTAGCGATCCAATTGAAGTGTCCATATCTTGTGCGGGTCTTCGTTTCGCCCAATGACGCGTTCATGTGCACGCTCAAGAGCCCCGCGCTGTTCCTGCCTTGTCGCCACCCGAAAGTCCTCCGGCAGGCCGATCTGCGCCGTCTTCGCGTAGGGCAAGACAATCTGCGTGAGCGAAAAAGAATGCACCGTGCCGATAAACACGCGCTCGCTGGGCTCGACACCGAGTTTGGCAAGGCGCTGCTCCAGTTCCTTTGCGCATTCGTTGTTGTAGGTTATGCAGGCGATGCCGCGCGGCTCGCGTACGTCTTCCGCAAGCATTCTCGCCAGCTTGATCGTAAGGGTCTTCGTCTTACCGCTGCCGGGTCCCGCCAGAACGACACAGTGCCCTGTGGAGTCGTACGCGGCCCACTGACCGGGATTTCGACGCAATTCCTTGGCAGCCCGAAGATAAATGGTGGAATCAGACACGATCGGCCACGAAATTGATCGCGTCCCTTATATATGGAGGGGGCTCTATGCCATCGATGCGCGAGGCCAGCCGCTGAGCAAAACGCCCTTTTCCCATCGTTTCGATGAGCGCAAGGTAATTCTTTGCATCAAGACTGTCCGGTGTGGCCTCCCATCCATCAATCCAGCCCTGCCGTTCAGCGCTAAAGTGTTGCTCACGCAAGATATCAATAATGGGCGCTCTGAAGTCAGCATCGTCGAACAAATCTACTTCGAGCGTATTGACATTCGTGAAGACTCCGAATGCCTCGCATCGGTTCCCGAACTCGTCGTAATTTTCAATGGCCTGCAGTTCCCGGACCAGCGCCTGCGGAACACGCCCTGTTCTCAGATGTTCAATCGTACGAACCAGCTTCAGGGCACGATTAAGACCGAGCGGCGTCCTGCCATTTCGCGGGTCCCAGTCGGTGATAACAGCGAACGGGATTCCGAGAGCCGTCAACAGTCTTACGTAGGGAGCGAAGTTCGTTCCGGCAACGGAGCAAACGGATATTCCGAGGTGATCAAGCGGCTTGTGAAGTGCCGCGGCAAAACTGGGTATAAGAAAGCGCTCGGCATCACCCTCCACCAAAATCACACCTCGCGCAAAGAGTATTTCCGCGCGTGTAACATCCAGATACCGTTTCAAATCAGCCGCATCATCCCCGGATAGCGCAAGGTCCGTTGTCGAATAGCCTATCGTCCCTTTGTCATCCGCATCCCTCAGTAGGAGAATCGATTCCAGTGGCGCAACACTTGCGATGTGCGGAGAATGGGTCGTCAGGAAGACCGAAACAGGGCTTTCGTCGCGGTCGCCGCTCTGCACGCTCTCGAAAAGATGACGGTACACCGATCGTTGCAAATGCGGGTGAAGATGCGCTTCCGGCTCCTCAATCGCCAGTAGTGTATGGTCACGGCGATCGTCCTCAATCATTTGTTGTAGTTCGAGCGATTTCAAACTGAGGAACACCAGATTAGCTGAGCCCACACTGGCATCGCCTATTCCGCGCCGTCCCTCATCGATCAGCAGCCGTATGGTTCTGTAGAGTCTCACCGGGTCAGTCGGATTAAAACCAAGGCTCGGTTTGATATCCTGCCGGGGACCACCCATGGCTGCAAACAGCGTTCCGATGCTCTCTTCCAGCGATTTCACCTCGTCAAACTCAGCAAGCTTGTCGGTTGCCGCTTTGACAGCTTCGCTGACCTCCTGTAGGTCTTCCCGTTCCACACTACCGAACGCCTTTTCGACCAAAGGCTTCAAAGGGGAACGTCGCCATGCAGCGAGGCTTCCTTCAGCGTCTCTCAGAGCAGGCAAGACATCCATGGCGATGCGCCGCCGCAGTTCATAGCCGAAGAGCTTCGTTTCATCTTCGCCTCCATAGCACAGGAACGTCAGATCGCCATCTGAGGCTGGTGCCTCTTCGAGACCTGCGCGTGCGCGGCATTCATAGGTCAGACGCACGGTTTCTGGGTCATCGTCAAGCCGGTAATCCGTCAATACCCTGAGTACGTCCATATCATCTTCGAAATCCTTGATTTCGATTGAAACGACGATCTTATCGTCGGTTGACCGCCCTTCCAGCCCATCCCAAAAATCGAGGAAACCAAGCTGTCGTGCACTATCGGAAAGACTCGGGTCGAGAATGAGCTGCAACGCATAAACAAGGTTGCTTTTGCCAATGCGATTCTCGCCGACGACCACGACGTTCCCTGCAAGCCGCACGTCTAGGGCTGAGAAGTTTCGGAAGTTTTCGATCTTGATTCGTGACAGGCGCATGTCTTCGTTATTGCCTTTCGTTCTTGCGATTTGCGCTCAGTCTAATCCCTATCGTCTTCTCGTGTGCGGCAAATCCGGCTACGCTGGACCGGGCTTTACGTCCCCGCCTTCACTCTGCACCGGCGCGGCTTTCCGAGCCGCCTTCTCGTCTCGGCCTCGCGGTGACGATCCCATTCGCGGAAAGAACGCCCGAAGCCAACAAATGCAGAATATTTTCATTTGTAAAGATCTTGGGGGGCCAGACCCTCACGCTGGTCAAGCGTATCGCTGCCGCCGCTTGGCCTGGTGTCCCCTGCCTTCCGCACTCCGCGAAACCCGCTTCGCTTGTGCAGGCGGCTGATCCCCCTCTCGGCCCTGCGCCCATGACCTCCTCTCCCCCCGGTTTTCAAGTGACCACTGAGGTGCAAGCGGGTTTTTCTATTTCTCAGAAATGGACTCTATTCCAGTGCTCGCCTAGTGTCGATTTCGGGGGGACGTCACAGTCAACCGCCATGCCCGCCCGTTGCGAAGGCCAGCTACGTCTACCTCGCCGCGGCCGCCGAACGCGTCGAGGGTGGCATTCCAGCAGCAATGCAGCTTGATCGCGTGGGGACTTGCTACTATGAAGGCAAGCTGTGGCCGTGGAAAACGATATTGATAGCCGCCCGGACGTTTTCCACAAATCTGAACGCCGGAGAAACGACAAAGAGTTTTTTCATGGCCAACCCGGAACACATCAAATGGCTGCTCGAAGGCGTTGAAAGGTGGAACGCGAGGCGTGAACAGCAGGATTTCGATCCGGATTTCGCAGGCGCAAACATTTACGAGGAGTTTCAGAGAGTCGGAAAGCTCGATGACGATGGCTATATCCCTCTTACGGGATTTAATCTTAGAGGGGCTAATTTCCGTGAATCCTGCCTCTGTACGCCTGGTCAATCCGTCGGTGCCGACCTGAGACATGCCAACCTCTGGTGGGCAAACTTGCAAGGCGCCCAATTGACCAATTCAAAGCTCGATGATGCCGTTCTTTGCGGCACCAGATTCGACAATGCAAATCTGCATGGAGCTTGTCTCCGTCGTACCAAGATGGGGAGTACGGGGTTCCCTGAAACCGATCTTTCCCAAGCCGACCTCACAGATGTGCAGTTCGAAAACGCGCATCTCCGAAACGCAAATCTCTCTTGTGCAACGCTCGTAGGCACGGATCTCACGGCAGCTACCCTTACGGGAGCGGATCTCGGCTGGTCGCGACCTTGGGAGGCAAAGCTTTACCGAGAAAGCGAATCAACGTCCGGATCCTCTACAAACACCGACCACGCCAGACGCATCAGTTGTGTTGCGGACCTCATAAAGGAAAGTCGCGTATCTGGAAAACACCTTCCAGATGACGTGCTCTATTTCCGGGGGGAAATCTCTAACACCTGGGAGCTACGCCCCGCCGTGATGCGCAAGCATGAGCCAAACCTTCGTTCACATGAAAGCGAAATGCTTCTTGATCTCATGTCGCGGCGACCGGCGGATTTCAACGATACAACCTCAGCCCTCTCTCAATGGGTACTGGCGCAGCACCACGGGCTCAAGACCCGACTGCTCGATGTTACGCGAAATCCTCTGGTGGCTTTGTTTTCAGCTTGTGAATCAGGTGACAAATCTGGCCGCGTCCACGTCTTTTCGGTGCCGAAAGAACTGGTGAAGCCCTTCAACAGTGACTCCATCAGTATCATAACGAACTTTTCCAAGCTCTCTCGCGCAGAGCAAAATCTGCTCGTGGGTTGGTCAGGCGACGATATTGGAAAGCGCGAACCTGAGCCGCAGTTCAAATACATTTACGAACATGCCATGCGTTGCCTGTACCATCTGATCCGACAGGAAAAGCCATTTTTTGAGGAACAAATAGATCCCAGAGATTTCTTCCGCGTGCTTGTCGTTGAACCGCAGCAATCATTCGAGCGTGTCCGAGCGCAGTCCGGCGCTTTTCTCATTTCGGCGTTTCATGAGCGACTCGAACGCAGTGAAATCCTGAAATGGAATTCTGGGATTCCGATTTACGACCATTCGATGTTGGAAGTGCCGAACGAGAACAAACAATACATCCGCGATGAACTGCGTCTGCTGAATATCACCGGTGAGACTCTTTTCCCTGGCATCGACGAAGCGGCGAAAGCGGTTACCCAACGTCATTCCAAATAACCAACAAGAGACAGCAGGCTTCAGTGTCTACGACGTCGATGCGCCCACCAACAGTATCGCAGCAATCCGCCTTGCCGTATCGGTGAAGTGCTGGACTTCATCGGGCAAGAGCGCTCGGTCGAGGATGGGGCGTTCGCGGTAGGAGAGCCATTTCTTGAGCACCTGATAGCCGCCCAGCTTGTAGGTCCAGACGGCGGCAGGGATGTTGCGCCAGTAGGCGCGATCATTCAGATACACATCGAATGTCGTCTCGCCGAGGACGGGTAGGGCGTCCCCCATCGCTGTTCGTTCGTCCGGCGTGCAATCGCGTTCGACGATTCGGCCTTGGCCGGGCATCACCGCCCTGCCTTGGCCGAAATGCCCCCATCCCGCCGTCAGCAAAAAATCATCGCCGGTCATGTTGCGGCTGTCCGTCGTGGCGGGAACGGCGACCACGGCAATTTCCGGGCGCAAAGCGCCTTGGGTGACGCCTGGAACGGGTGAATAGGGGTCGAGCAGGGCCGCCAGTTCTCGTCCCCGCGCCGCCGAGTGAGCGAGCGCTTCCACTGCGCCGTCGGCCTCACCATCGGGCCAGTCCGGAAGCGGGATGCGTGGCCATTCCATGCGTAAGGCTCCCGCATTGGCTTCACGGTAGACGGGGGCGTGGAGCACGGCCAAGACATGGTGGAACAAGTCTTCCACGCTTGCGCCGAGACGTTCGAGATAGCGTTGAGCGCCTCCCGATAAGTTGGGGCGGCGTTCTGGGCTGTTGTCGTCGTTCACGATTCCGTCGCCGCGGAGATGTGCGGGGAAAAAACTCGACAACCCGTTGGCAAAGTTATCGGCAAAGTGCCGAACTAAGGTGCCGCGCGAAAAATCTTCCTTTGCTTCCCGTTCGCGCGCTTCGAGCCACATATTCCCCTCGAACACGTGCGACGCGTAGTCAGCGCGGGCTCTATCGACCAAGGTGCCGTCCTTCTCCCAATAGAGCCAGCGGTTATCGAACGGACGATAGGCGTAGCGGATGAATCCGCCTTCATTTGGCCCACCGCGCGCGCGTAGCGCATCCCGCACCCCTCGGGCGTCAAACTGCGCCGTGTTCTTCATGACTCCCGGATAGCGCCGCGCGATTTCTTCATGGCTCAAATCCGCATTGAAGTAATCGCCAATGCGAGCTTTGAGTCGGCCAGGATCGATATCGACCAGAAATCCGTCGCGGCTCGTCTTGACGCCGGGAAACGACACAGGCAACAGCTCGGGCAGCGCCGGCCAGTCGAACCACTGCGAGCTGACCGCCGTTTGTACGAACGGTAGGCCGAGCGGGAGTACCGGTTCGATGTTGTCGTAGAGTGAGTCCGGTTCCCTCTCTGCCGTCTCACTAAGTTCCTCGCGCTTCGCTTGGCCCCAGAGATGACGGAAACCAACCGTTTCGGCCGAGGCATGATCGGATTTGCGCACGAGCGTCGCGATGGCGGTTCCGACCTGGATGCCCACAGGATCTTCCGGTGTAGAGAAGATGCTTGGATCCGCCGAACCGTCGGGCGCGACCTTTCCGGTCTTGTACTTGTCGCCGTTCAGGCAGTCGATGCGGACCGCGTCAAACGCTTCGAGGCATCGCTCCCGCATCCCCGTGAACGACAGGCCGTCCAGCCAGGAGTAGTTCGAGATGAAGCAGACCACGCCCCGACCCGTCTTAGCGGCGATGCGCCGTTCCGCCATGCGGAAGAACCGAACGTAGAGGTCGTTCAGCCCTTGGCCCTCGGGTCGCCGTACCCGTCTCGTCCAGCGGTATGCTTCCGACAGTTCCCGTTCTTCGTCGACCGCCATGCCGGCAAAGCCGTTATAGGGCGGGTTGCCGAGGATTACGAGGATCGGCGCATCCTGCTTTACCCGCTCCGCGCGGTCGCGTTCTTCCTCGAACTCCGGGAAGGGCAGCGGCTTCGTCGTCCGCGGTTCCCACCCGGTCAACGCATTGGTCAGGAAGACGCCGGGGCGCTCATTACCGTCGTCCTCCAACGGCGCATCGAGGCTCTGCATGGTTAACCCGACCTGCAAATGGGCAACCACGAACGGCGCGGGCATGATCTCGAAGCCGAACACCCTCTCCGTCGCGGCCTGCTTCACCCGCGCGCCGACGAGCGCACCCAGGCCCCGGCCTTCTAGATTGGCGGCGATGCGGCGTAGCACTTCGGAGAGATAGGCCCCGGTTCCGCAGCACGGGTCGAGCACGTATACGTTCTCTGCCGCCAACCCATCCGCGATGCCGAGGTCGTCCTTCAACGCCTTGTCCACGCGGGCAACCATGTATCTGACGACTTCCGTGGGCGTATACCAGACGCCCAACTGCTTGCGCAGGTCGGGATCGAAAGCTTCCAGAAACGGCTCGTAGAAATAGGGCACCGCGTCGCCTTCGCCGAAGCGAGCAAAGAAGGCGGGCCGGTCCACCCGGTCGAGCGCGCCGGAGGTCCAGTCCAGCACCTCGACGAGATCTAGTTGTTGAAGGCGGCCAGGATCGGAAAGCTGCTGAAACAGTGCCCGAATGACCGGCGCGCGCAAATGCCAGACCGCCTCGCGCCAATTAAAGTAACTGGAAAACAGCGGCATTCTGTCAGGCGTCGGGGCTGTACGCGCCCAGAGCACCCAGGCGGAGAAGACGCCATAGAACAGCGTCTGAACCAGGGTCGAATGGAAAAACCGCGCCCCCTTCTTGCCCTCGAAGCGGACACCGAGAGCTTCCTCCAATGCCGAACGCACCGATTGAAGAGGCGGCGCATCGCCCGCCGCCTCGACGCGAGCCAGACCGTCACGGGCATAGGAGGCGAGCAACCACGCCAAATCCTTCGGTTCGGCGAGCGCCGCCCGATGCGACAGTGCCCGGTACAGATACTCGCCCAGACCTGCGCCGACTTCGCGGGCGAATACGCGCGGCGTTTGAAGACTGCGGTCGAACGCTTCTGCATTCTCGGCCAGCCTGAACGTTTCCAGTATCGCCGGACGGCCCGACGCGTCTTCGCCCACCAGCACGAAGTCGCGCGTGTTGGTCACCAGCACCGTCCGGTAACGGTTCCGATAACGGCTGACCTGAGCGGAGTCTGCAGTGAGCCAGGCGTCGTCATCGGGCGTCTTCACTTCGACCACGCCGCGCTCCGGAATCTGCCCCTCGCGCGGTCGGCCCTTTTGGACCTGCTTTGCCGCATACAGTCCGAAGTCGGGATGACCGGCGCCCTGGTCGGCAAGCTCGCCGACGCAAAAAACCTTCGGCTTGAGTGCGCCGCCCACGGCGTTCAGCAGATTGGCGAGCGGCCCGTAGCTCGACCGCTCCCCGGTCGCGCCGCCCGATGCGCGTATCCGCCCGAGATCGGCGAAGTAGGTTTCGACCGCCGGTGTGAGTTTCGGGTGCATTCCGCTCATCCCTCATATGGTCCATGCCGCCGCCGGGCGTCGCCCGGCTTGGGATGTCCGCCCGCGTCGAAGGCCTGACGCCGATCATGGCGCGGGGGACCGCCGCCGATCACTGGACCGTTGTGCATTATGCGGCAGAGCGTGAAGTTGTGCGACACTGCGTCGACGAAACCGCGTCGAACGCGGTGCTTCAATAGAAGTGGAACCCGGCATTCCGGTTGGGTATCCTGTTCCCAGCCATGAGCCTGATGCGTTCGGTCGTCATCGTTGGGTGTACTGTAGCCGTGGGGCTGGGCCTGATTGCGTTGTGGGCGCTGATGTCGCAGCCGCCATCCGCCGAGCGTGGCCCGATCACCTACATCGAAGCTTCGGACGAGGCGTCCGGTTTCGTCGACCTTGGCGAGCTTCGGATCGCCGTTGCCGAGAATTTCATCGGCAACCGCATCTTTATCGTCGGGGGATCGGTTACGAACATCAGCCCACAGCCGTTGCGATCCATCGAACTGCGGCTGACCTTCCACGACCCCGCGGGGACGCCGGTCCATGAGTTTGTCGGCGAGGGGTTGAGTTCCTCTCTCCAACGGGATGAAACAGGGTTGTACGAGTTCAGCTTCGAAAACCTGCCGCCGGAGTGGAGTTTCGCCCTGCCGCAGATTGAAGTGCTGCGCGTGGGTTACTGACCCGTGCAGGGACCGACGGTCGAGAGGTACCGCGTTCACGGCGGGAGGTCCAATCCCTCTTCAGGCGGCACAACCGGTTAAGCCGATTGCCTATTCTCTAATTCTTCAGGAAATTGTCCAATGATGGGGCGCAGTTCAGATCGTCGAAGTGTTGTGCTCCAGTACGTTATAGCTTGGTGAAATTCAATCTGAACCGAAACCCCAAGGCCGATACAATGGCCATGAGGTTATCGATCTTCGGCTTGCTTCGGCTTGAAAGCACGCGGTAGAGGTGTTTGCGGTTGAGGCCGGAGCGCTCAGCCAGCGCACCAATGCCCCCTTGGGCCTGGGCGACATCGCGCAGGGCCAATAGCAGCCCTTCGGTTTCGCCACTGGCTTCACACTCATCCAGCGCGGCTTCCAGGTAGGTCCGCGCTTCTCTGGGATCTTTGAGTGCTTTCAGAAGTCCTTCGTCGTAACGGACCGTGTGTTTCAAAACCTGTTTCTCATTCATCGCTGCGGCTCGTCAAGTCCCGCCAATATGCCTTGGCGCGTCCAACGTCGCGACGTTGTGAGCGCTTGGTACCGCCACCGAGTCCTGGGAGATGTGTTCATATTCCGGATATAGCGTACACGCGATAAGAAGTGCTGCGCGTAGGCTACTGACACGTGCCGGGACGAACGCCGATGGAGAGGCATCGTACGCGCGGGCAGCGAATCCTTGTCCTGTGCGGGTTTTAGGTTTGGCGGAGAGACCTGACGGAAAGGCCGCCTCATTCGACGCGTTGAGCGTGGCGGGGCCAACCCGCCTTTCTCACGAGTTGTCTGCTGCAGCGCCGTATACATCCGCCAGTGCCGCGTTCTACGGCGGGTTTCGCGCGGCCCGCGCTTGATCCGGCGCGAGGAACGCGCCGCTACGCGCCCGGCGCGAGGAACGCGCCGCTACGCGCCCGGCGCGAGGAACGCGCCGCTACGCGCCCGGCGCGAGGAACGCGCCGCTACGCGCCCGGCGCGAGGAACGCGCCGCTACGCGCCCGGCGCGAGGAACGCGCCGCTACGCGCCCGGCGCGAGGAACGCGCCGTAGCTCTGACGGCGTCTCCGACTCTTCGCGACGAAAACCCGTGAGAAAGCCGGGCTAACGGCCGTAGCGCAAACGGTCGATCAGGAACTGCGGTAGGCCTTCGGCGCGCATCCTGTCCTGCGTGGCTTCATACGGATACTCCACGCGGTGAAACTCCATCCGGGACCGTTCCATATCCCAGATCCCGAAAGCGGCGCGCGCGTCGTCGTCGCGGGGTTGTCCCACCGAGCCGGGATTGATCATGTACTGAACGTTTAGCTTCAGTTCCACGGCCAGACAACCATCGAGGCTCTTCGGGATCTCGAGTCGAACGTTCCGGTCCGCGTCACAGGTAAAAACACAGGGGAAGTGCGTGTGTCCGAAGAAAGTCAGGCGGGCGTCGGTGAGGTCGAAGCTCTGGGCGGCGTGGACTTCCGACATCACGTAATCGTCCTCGCCGGTGACCGCCCCGTGGACCAACTGCGCGCGGCCGCCCAGGTCGTGGGGTCCGATGGGGAGCGCCCTCAGATACGCGGCACTCTCTTCGGACAACGCACCGCGGGTCCAGTACGCGGCGGCACGGGCATGCACGTTGAAGTTGTCCGCTGAGCCCTGACCGGAAGCCACGCGGTCGTGGTTGCCGCGTATCGCGATGGACTTCAATTCGCGAATCCTGGCGACGGCTTCGTTCGGTTGCGGTCCATATCCGACGATGTCCCCGCAGCACAGGACCGAATCGTACCCAGCGGTCTCCGCACGCACCATGCAAGCGTCGAACGCTTCCATGTTCGAGTGTATGTCGTTGAGCAAAAGCTGTCTCATCGACGTTGTCAGCTCCTCTGCGAGAGGTGAAAGTCATTGAGTAAAATTGGTCTCATCGACATTCGAAACTCCTCCCGGACAGTTGTTTCCGGTGTAAGGCAAGCGATCCGAAAACTCAAACCAAAAAACTCCCTTTCCATTGTGGACTAGTCACGTACCGGATGGCGTCGGATCATTCACGAAGAAACTCAACCACCTAAGGACGATTATTCGGAGAATCACGCGCCTGTGCTTCCGATTCTGAAAGAAGCTCGACAACCTCAAGGCTGCCGCTGCATTCTACTTCGGGTGGTACAACTTCGTTCGTGTTCATTCGAGCCTGAATGTTACGCCGGCGATGGAAGCTGGATCGGTAACGAAGTGTGGTCATCGGCGGACTTGATCAGAGCGGTTTGACCCTGCACTGACCACGCCGTCTCGTAAAATTAAGTTGTTTCGTGTGGACCTTTTCTGTCCCATACTCAATCTATGCGGAACGATCCAGAGATTGCTCCATAACTCAAGCGAGGAGCATATACCCATGGCACTAGAGCAAGAACTCGCAACGTATCAGAATAATCTAGCGGATTGGTCCGAGCATGAGGGGAAATATGTCCTCATTAAGGGCGATGAGGTTTGCGGATTCTTTTCAAGCTACGATGATGCTGTAAAGGATGGTTACGAGAAATTTAAATTGGAATCGTTCCTGGTTAAACAGATCAATTCGCTGGAACAAGTCCACTTTATATCTCGGTTTGTCGAACCGTGCCTCACTTCACCCGGCAAATAGATGCAAAGGGCCCGATCATCAACGTGCTCTTCACCGTTAGCGCGGCACGGAACGCTGCGCTAACGGAAGCCGAAGTCCAGATCCCAGGACCAATCAATGCTCAAGGCCTGGTCGATACTGGTGCGAGTTGCACCTGTATTGACCCGAGCATAATCCGAGCGTTGAAAATTCCTCCAACCGGAAAGACAACGATGGTCACGCCATCCACAGGTATGGGGGAGGTAATGGTTGATCAATACGACGTCGGCCTTGCGATCTATTCGACCCGCACCGAACTGCCCTACAGGATTCCCAATCTAGCGGTAGTCGAGTCGGAGTTAATGGCTAAACAAGGGTTTCACGCACTCATCGGACGCGATGTGCTTGCACGTTGCCTTTTGTTCTACAACGGGACGAATGGACTGTACACGCTCGCCTTCTAGATACAGAAACAATGTAACAGACCACTACCCGATTCCGGCATTGCTGGTTCTTTGCCCGAGCATTTGGCACACTTAACGTTTGGGTCGATGAATTTTCTGCAACCTTTCATTCACTCGCCCCGTAGGAGACCGCATGAGTCCATGGAAGAAAGTATCGATCGCCTTGGTCGTGGCTGTCATGATCCTGTCGATGGTGGGATATGCCGTTGCGACCCGAAACCGCGGGCTTCTCGCCGTTGAGGCCGAAGAGGTGACCCGGCAGGACATTGTCGAGTCGGTTACCGCAAACGGTGAAGTCAAACCCAAGGATTACGTCAACATCGGTGCGGACGTGATGGGGCGCATCACCCAGATGGACCTCTCTGAAGGCGACGTCGTCGAGGAAGGCGATTTCCTGATCCAGATCGAATCCATTCAAAACGAGGCCGACGTGCAGAGCGCGCAGGCCAGCCTGGATGCGGCACTCTCGGAACTTGAGGGCATGGCCGCCTCGATCCGGGCGTCCGAAGCCGCCCTTGAAAGCGCTCGAGTGGACAAGCGGCGTATCGAGGCGGATTTTGCGCTCAGCGAGCTGGATTTCGAGCGCGCCGGGGAAATGTACGAGGGAGGGCTTCTGTCGCGCGAACAATTCGAGCGCCAGGAGTCGACTTACATGGTCGCTCTTGTTCAGGTCGAGTCCGCGGATGCCAGAATCGCGCAGGCGGATGCTCAACTGGCACAGGTGCTGCAACAGCGCGAAGGGACAAGGCTCCGGATCGGTCAGCAGGAAGCGGCTCTGACGCGGGCGCGCGACGGGCTGAGGAAGACCCGACGGACAGCGCCACTTTCCGGGATCATCACCTACCTGCCCGTGAACGTCGGAGAGATCGCGGTGGTCGGCTTGCAGAATCAACCCGGGACGACATTGATGACGATCGCCGACATGTCGGACATCACGGCTGAAGTCCTTGTGGATGAAACCGACATCCTGGATTTGCGGCTCAATCAACGCGCCGAGGTGCGAGTGGACGCGCTCGTCGACAGGGTGCTTACGGGGTACGTTTCCGAAATCGGAAGCTCGGCGCTGAACGCCAGCGGCAACGGCGGCATTTCGACCACCACAACCAATACCGATGAGGCAAAGGACTTCAGGGTCGGCATCACCCTGGACAATCCTCCCGCCGATCTCCGTCCGGGTTTGTCGTGCACGGCAGTCATCGAAACCGCGAGCGAGTCCGCTGCCCTGACGGTTCCGATCCAGGCCCTGACGATTCGCGAGATCGAAGCAACGGAAGTCCCGAGTTTTATCGAGAACCCGGTAACCAATGATCCCCGCCCCGGCGAGCCGCTGCTGGCCGAGGTCGAAGGGGTGTTCGTTATCGATGAAGGGATAGCGAGGTTCCGTCCGGTACGAACGGGCATCGTTGGAACGACGGACATTCAGATTCTTGACGGTTTGGACGAAAGCGAGCAGTTGGTAGTGGGCCCATACCGTGTTCTGCGAACACTCGAGGACGAAACCGCTGTTCGAATTCAGGAAACCGATGAAGACGAGGAATAGTGTCCTGTCCCGGTCTTCCGTTCACTCCCAGTGCGGAACAATAGCTCAATGCAGGACATTCGACGGGTCGTCACTCCTCGAATACGCCCCCGATGCGCTCCAAACGTCAATCCCGCTATCCATGGGACAGTACGCCGATGTCTGGTAACCAAACCGAAACCTCCTCGGTCCTGATCAAAACGGACGACCTCTGGAAGACCTACCAGATGGGTGTCGACAACGTGATCAATGCCTTGAGTGGCGTGAGTTTCGAAATCGCCCGTAACGAGTACGTCGCGATCATGGGACCTTCGGGTTCAGGCAAGTCGACCCTGATGAATCTGATTGGATGTCTGGACACGCCCACGCAAGGTCAGTATTGGTTGAATGGCCGCCTCGCGAGCGAAATGGACGACGACGAACTCGCTCACATCCGGAACGGAGAAATCGGATTCGTCTTTCAGACGTTCAACCTCCTGGCTCGCATGACGGCGCTGCAAAATGTCGAACTGCCGTTGATTTACAGCGGTCTGCCGGCATCCGACCGTAGAAGCCGCGCGGAGGAAGCGATACGAATGGTCGAACTTTCTGACAGGCAGCATCATCGGCCCAACGAGCTTTCGGGCGGTCAGCGTCAACGTGTCGCGATTGCGCGCGCTCTGGTCAACAGGCCGTCCATCCTCCTGGCCGATGAGCCTACCGGCAACCTCGATTCCCGGACCGGCCGCGAAATCATGCAGCTGTTCGAACTGCTCCACGGAGAAGGGAACACGATCATCCTCGTCACCCACGAACGGGAGGTCGCGGAATGTGCTCAACGTGTTGTGAGCATTCGCGACGGCAAGATCGCCAGCGACGAGAAGATGGTTCCGGAAGTTCGGCCGCCGGCAAGGCCGGACGCGCAACGGCTCTCCCCTGACAGGGAATTCAGACAAAATTAAGATGACGCTCGCTTGCGCCCGGTGTAGCGTGGGCATTCTCCGCGGTGTTTACTCTGAGGCGCGGGCACTGGCTGAGAACAGAAGAACGCAAGGACGAAAGGACAAATAGAGGGTGGACGCCTTATTTATCGCGTTGGAAAGTACGCGATTGAGTATCTGGATACGGGAGTCGCCATCGATGTTTGCGTTCCCCGGCATTCTGACGCTCCATACCATTGGAATGGCGTTTCTTGTGGGCGCCACATCGGCGTTCAGCCTGCGGGTGCTGGGTTTTGCTCCGAGAGTTCCCACGGCGGAGATGTTGAAGTTCGTTCCCGTCGTCTGGTTCGGATTCATCGTGAATCTCGTGTCGGGCGTCCTTCTGTTGTTGAGCTACCCGACCAAGGCCCTGACCAATCCGGTTTTTTATCTCAAGCTGCTCTGTATCGCGTTGGCCCTGGTCGCTGTGCGGGCTTTGAGCCGGCGCGTCGCCGGGTTCGGTGCCCGTATCGCTGCCGGTTGGTCGGCCGATCGCGTGCTTGCCGGTCTGACGCTGGGGTTATGGGCGGTGTCGGTGACGTCGGGCCGGTTGTTGGCATATACCCACAGCCGTTTGATGGCGACCGACTTTTTTTAGGGGAGACCCGCGATGGGCAGGCAGGAAATCGTTCTATGGCTCGAATCCACTCCGGTCGGTGCATTCGTCAACAACTACACTTGGGCCTGGCCCATCGCCGAGTCGTTTCACTTCATCGGACTTTGTCTCCTGATCGGAACCGTCGGTCTTTTCGATCTGCGGTTGCTTGGCGTCGGCAAGCAGATTCCGTTGACCGCTCTCCATCGGTTGATTCCATGGGGGATCTTCGGTTTTGCGATCAATGTTACAACCGGTTCCATGTTTCTGGCCGCGGCCCCATTCCAATACCTCTACAACGAATCATTCTTCTTCAAGGTCACCTTCCTGACCGTCGCAGGCATCAATGTGGCCGTGTTCTATCTGGTTTTTTACCGCAAGATCATCAACCTGGGCGCAGGCGACCAGGCACCAACCGGCGCCCGGGTCATCGGCGCCGTTTCGCTGCTGATGTGGGTCGGCGTCATGTGCGCCGGCCGCCTGCTGACTTTCTATCGCCCGAGTTTCAGGTTTTTCTGAAACGCCGGGTCATTGCATGGTCTCAATTACACCCGATTCGCACGTGATCGGGCGGACTCCTTTTTGACCAATGGCGGGTCCGGTCCACGATCCTGTGCTGTTCCGGCCGCAACCCTCCCCGGTGCGGACCGGCGTTCGCGCTACGGTTCGTCCAGATAGCGGAGCAGTTCCCCATCGGTGGTCAGAACCAGCACCGTGTTCTGATCGATCGCTGTTTCGAACGTTTCCATGCTCTTCATGAACGCGTAGAACGCGGCGTCCCGATCATAGGCTTGGGCGTAGATGCCCGTCGCTTCGGCGTCGGCGATGCCCCGGGTTTCCTCGGCAAGCCGATAGGCTTCGGACTGGATGCGCTGGAGGTCGCGCTCCCGCTCTCCCCGAATGCGCGCCGCCTCACCTTCACCCTCCGAACGGTATTGCTGAGCGATCCTCTGCCGTTCGGCGATCATTCTGGCGAAGACGTCTTGCTGCACTTCGGCGACGTAATTGATTCGCTTGAAACGGAAATCGACCAATTCGATCCCGAGTTCGGCGAGACGGGGCGCTGCCGTCTGCCGGATGACTTCGGCGATATCGGCTCGGCCGGTCGTGATGTCTGTCAGGACGCCGGTTTCTTCCTCGTCGCCCTCGGTAGTGTCGGCCACGCGGTTGGTCGTTCGGACTACCTCGACCAGATCGTTTCGAGCCACGGAGTTGCGTGTCTCTCCGTCAAGAATGTCGTCCAACCGCGACTGAGCAGTCGTCTCGTCCCCGCGGAGCCGTTCCATATAGGTTAGGGGATTACTGATTCGCCAGCGGGCGTATGCATCCACCCAGATGAATCGCTTGTCGCGCGTCGGCACCTGATTCGCGTCGCCGTCCCATTCCAGAAAACGCTTGTCGAAGAAGTTGGCCGTCTGGATGAACGGCAACTTGACATGCAGCCCCGGAGCATCCACCGCATCGCCCACGGGCTCACCGAACTGAGTGATAATCACCTGCTGGGTTTCGTCGACCACGTATAGAGCGCTGGATAGCAGGATCAACACAAGGATGCCGAGCGCTGCCATCGAGAAAATTCTTCCAGGGTTACTCATCGGTTGCCTCCCTGGATGGTTCCGGAATTCGCCACCCTGTTTGTAATGCCGTCGATCGGAAGAAGGGGCAGGATCCCCTGAGCGTCGCTGTCCAGAATGACCTTGTTGGGAACCCGCGCCATCATGGTGCTCATGGTTTCGAGATACATTCGACGCCGGGTCACTTCAGGCGCCTGCTGATATTCTTCATAAACCGCTATAAACCGCGCCGCGTCACCCTCGGATCGATTGACCCGGTTCAGGGCATACCCTTCGGCCTGGAGTATCGTCTGTTCGGCCTCTCCTCTGGCGCGAGGGATCACGGCGTTGTAATCGGTCAACGCCTCGTTGATCAGCCGGTCACGCTGTTGCTGGGCCTGATTCACCTCGTCCCACGACGGTTTGACCGGATCGGGAGGGTTCACGTCCTGCAGCACGACCTGTTCGATCCGAATACCGTTCTGATACTGATCGCAGAGCTCTTGAAGCGCGACCTGCGCTGTCACCTCGATATCCTGCCGCCCGATCGTCAGCACCTCGGTAACGGTACGATCGCCCACCACCGCCCGGACGACGGCTTCGTTCATGTCGCGGAACGTTTCCTCGACGTTGCGCACTCTGAAAAGGTAGTCGTACGGATCGGCAACCCGGTACTGCACGATCCACTCCACCACGGCCACGTTTAAATCCCCGGTCAACATGAGCGACTCGTCTTCGAGTCCGGCGGTCAGGAATGTGCTTTGAACCCCGGCCACCTGGGTGCGGAAGCCGAATTCCTGCTTGAGTTGGCGCTCCACCGGCACTTTCTCGACCTGTTCGAAGAACGGAAACTTGAAGCGAAGCCCGGGGTCCGTCGTGCGGACATACCGTCCGAGGCGAAGCACGACCCCGGCTTCTTCAGGCTCGATTTGATAGACCGAACCCATCAGAAACACCAACACGAGAATGGCCGCCAGACCGATCAGAATCGGGCGCGGGGCCAATCGCGGTGGCTTGAAGTCCGGCACCTCGACTTCGTTGTCAAAGACCTTGAATTTCATAGTGAAACCTCGTTGAAAGAGGCGGGACGGGGGCAGAATCTACCGCATCCCGCCTCGGTTTAGCCTGTCCAAATACCGGAGAAACCGCTATCGCAAGCACGTCGTCCGAGCGAGAAACAAGTAAAATTGACGTGAGACAGTATCAATAGCGTACAGCATTGGGGCAGGCGCGTGCTGCGATACTGAATTGGCGGTGGTATATTCAACAGCCCGTGGTAGAACCCTGCAGGGATCGCGTTACGAGCGCCATTGGGCCGTACGATCGGCGAACTCTTTCCGAATGGGAGAAATCATGAAAGCAACGTTGACTATCGTCACGGCCGTTCTGGTTGTCGTGGGTTGTGCCGCGGAACCCGAACCTGCCCCAACGCCTTCAGAAGCGGAACCGCCACTGCAACTCGAAGTCTACACGTCCGAAGACTACGGATATTCGGTCACCTCAACCCTGGTCTATGGAGAGAATGACCTGATCCTGATCGATCCGCAGTTTCTTGCGAGCGATGCCCGCGCGGTTGCCGAGCGGATTCGGGCGACCGGACGCACACTCACGACCGTATACACCACGCACGCGCATCCGGATCACTACCTCGGTGTGGCGACGATCCTCGAAGAATTTCCCGAAGCTCAATACGTCGCGGTTCCGGAGGTGGCCGAGCGCATGGTGACTTCGTGGCCGGCGCGGCGGAACTTCTGGGTGGACACTTACGGCGATGAATTGCCGTCGGAAGACGCCATTCTGCCGACCCCCCTTGAAGGCCCGATGATGATCGAGGGTCACGAATTGATCGTCACGAAGGAACTCATGGGCGACGGAGGGGGCAACACCTTTGTGCACATTCCCGCGATCGACGCGGTCGTGACGGGAGATATCCTGTTCGCGAACTCACATTTTGGCGTACCGGAAGATCCCGCGGCGTTGTATGAAACGTTCGACCTGATCGACGCGCTGAACCCCGAGATTCTGGTGGCCGGACATCAGGCCGTCGGCACACCCAACGATCCCGGAACGACCGACTTCATGCGCGGCTACATCGACAACTTCAAGGCGTTTGCTGAAGAGTCCAGTTCGGCTGACGAACTCCGGACCAAGATGCTGGAAGCCTATCCGGGTATGGCCATGGTCGAAAAGTCGCTTGACGGCGCCGTCGCACGGGCCTTTCCGGAATAGCCTCGACATCCGGGCGGTGGCGCCCGGGCGCGCCAACGTTTTCTTATGGGGTTTCGGACCGCAGCTTCCGGATCAGCGGCCGGTTGGCGTCGGGAAACTCGAAACGATCCAGGTCTTTCAGCGGGGTCCAGTTGAAATCCGCGACGTCCCGCGCCTGCGGCGCGCCCTCGACGATCCGGCACTCGAAGAAGTGAAGATGGACCGTTCGGTCCGGATAAACGTGCTCTTTTTCGAAGTATAGTTTTCCCGGCCGGATCGTCATACCCAGTTCTTCGGATATTTCCCGAACCAGCGCCTCTTCCAGGGATTCGCCTTCTTCGACCTTCCCGCCAGGGAATTCCCAGAGTCCGCCCAGATGGGCATCCTGGCGCCGGCGTGTCAGCAGCACTCGATTTCCATCCCGGATGATGGCGGCCACGACGACAACCGGATCAGACATCCGGGCGAAAATCCTCGCCGTAACCGGTCAATTCCACATAGCCTCGCCCGTTGACGGGTTCGCCTCGCCAAGTGCCCTCCACACGGACGGCGCCTTCCCAATAAGGGAATCCGGTAGAACGCATGGTGACCATTTCCTGATTGTCCATCAGCGGCGTAATTGACAACAACGTGCCTTCTTCGGGAACTGCAACCGTCCAATCCAGGCGGTACACGGCGCCGCTATCGGCGCTTTCCCAATCGCGATGCGACTCGATGTTGAAATTGTCCACGGTCAAATGTGTGAATGTGCCGTCGGGCGCCACAATCGTGCCGCTCGAACTGCGGTCTACGCTGCCGTCGCGGTTGCGCATCCGGTAGAGCATCAGTTCAACGCCGTTTTCGAATTGCAGGCCGAACCAGTCCCATCCGACCTGTTCGGGGCCCAGTTGATTCGTGCCGAATTCATGGTCCATCCAGCTTTCTCCCGACACAGCGACCGGTACGCCGTCCATCGAAAGCAGCCCGGTGGTCGCCATGCGGGGCAACGAGTAGTAATGGGAGGCCTGTCCAATGCCGGCGGCTTTCTGGCTGACGCCGTCGATGCCATGCACTACAGGTTGTTTCACCGATTCCAGGTCCAATTCCAAAAGAACGCCCGAGGCATAGGCCCGCAGCTTGATGATTCCGTCGCCGTCGAGTCGCGCCGTCCAGCTCTCGTTTCGTACATCCAGCGATTCCACCGCGGTCCGGGCGATACCGGGCCCTTCACGGTTTGCCCGTTCAAAGAACCGAAACCGGCGACGGTCGAGTTCGCTGAGCGCGAAGTGAGCCACGTGCAGATCCCGAACGTTCCAGACCGACGGGTTCAGAGCCACCCGATCCATTCCGATTCGAAAGAAAGTGAGTTCGTAGCCGAAGGTGCGCCCGTTGGCGGCGTCCAGATGGCCGGTGAAATACCACCATTCGAGTTTGTATTCGGGATGTGCACCGTGATCTCGCGGGAACGAGTAGACATAGCCGGGGAGCGCACGCAGGTATTCGGGTTCCGACACCTGTGCCCACGCCGGTACGGCCAGAAGACAGCCCAGCACCCACGCCGCCGTGATCTGGTCTCTAAACTTCATTCGGCCCGGATTCCTTCGATCGGATCCATCCTCAACGCCAGCGCAGCCGGATACAATCCGGCAACCAACGTGGCCAGCAATACTGCCACCACCGACTGCGCCAGAAAACCGGTCGGCAGATCGAACTGAATGGTCCAGCCGAACGACTGGAAGTTGATCACGTAGATGAGGAGGACAGACTGAATGCCGCCCAGCACAAGGCCGATCGCTCCGCCGAGCACGCCGATCAGTCCCGATTCAATCATGATCGTCCGACGAATCTGACCTCGCGATGCACCGATGAAGCGCAGCATGGCCAGTTCCTGCCGGCGTTCAAGAATGAGCGCGGCCAGGGTGTTGGCGATCCCCAGGACAGCCACCGCCAACGCGATCGCTTCGAGCGCATAGGTCACTTCGAACGTTTGATCGAATACGCGCAGCACCTGCGCCCGCAGTTCCCCGTTCGTCGCGATGCGCGCGCCCACCCCGTCCATCCGTTCGACGATGGCGTCCCGAACCAGTTCGGCATCGGCGCCGGGTTCCAGATAAATCGCCACGTTGCTAACCGCATCGTCTTCGAACCGGTTCAGGTAGGTGCCGCGGTCCATCACCACCATGCCTCCCTCGTTCGAATAGTCGAAAAACACTCCCGCGACTTCAAATGGCGCGAACCCGTCCGGCGTGGGCAGTGCGATGGTGTCGGCGGTTGCCACGCCATGCCGCACCGCGAATGGTTCGGAAACCACCACGCGATTCTGTCCGATCAACCGTTCGGCAATGGTCGAGGTATCTTGTCCGTCCATGAAGAGCATGCGGCTATGCGCGGCGAGAGTCTCGAACTCGCCGGCAGCCATGAACGCCGGAAAACCGTTGTAGTCGATGGTCACGGCGCGGTAGCGGTCGACGGCGGCGATTCCTGCCACGCCGTCCAACGCCTGAATGGCCTCGGACGCCATCGCGTTGCGGCCCCTGTCGCCACCCGAAGCGGCCGGCCGCATGTACAGGTCGCCCTGCAAGGTTTGGTCTATCCATACCACGATGGTGTCTCTAAAGCTGGCGACCATGATCGCCACGCTGGCCAGCATGGAGACCGCGATGGCCAGAGACATTACGGCCACCACCACACGCGATTGCCGCCCCCGTATGGTCTCTACGGCAAGGCGCCCCTCCGCGGGCATCAGCGCAGCCGCCATCTTGCCCGGCACCACCATCATTGCCCGCGCGAATAGTGGGGACAAGAGACAGAAACCTGCGATGAATAACACTCCAGCCGCGTAACCCAGAAAAGGAAAGCCGCCAACCGGCGGTGCGAAGCCCAATAGCGAACCCAGGCCGAGCGCGGCCAGCCCCATCAACGACCATGTCCGGGCCGCTGGCCCGGGGCCTATCCTTTCGCGCATGGCTTCGACCGGAGAAATACCGCTGGCTCGCAAGGCCGGCCCAGTGCCCGCTATTGCCGCCACGCCGCCGCCCAGCAGAATCATCTTGATATACAGGACGGGATCCAGCCCGCCGCCGGAGGCGCCGCCCGGCGCCCCGGTGTAGACCATGGCGATGGTGCGCGACACCAGGGCCCCGGCCCCGCGAGCCAGAACTTCGCCGATCCAGATTCCACCGATGGCCCCCACCGCGCCCAACAGCACGGCTTCGCTCAGAAACATCCCGCCGATCGTCCGGCGTGTCACGCCGAGTGTCCGTAATGCGCCGATTTCGCCGCGCCGGCGGACCACCGCTATATTCAGGGTGTTGTAGATCAGGATCATCCCCACAACCAGGGCGATGTAAGACATCGCCGTCAAGTTGTAGCGGAACGCGCGGGTCATGCGTTCGGTTTCGGCGGTCGTATCCTGAGGTGGATAAACCATCACCGAATCGGGCAATTGCACGCGGATGCGTTCAGCCACCGCCTCAAGGGTTGCCACATCGTCCAGAACCACATCCACCCTGTCGATTTCGCCCAAGCGGTTCATGGCGAGTTGGGCGGCAGCAATGTCCATGAACGCGATCCGGCCATCGAACGCCCGGGCAACGCCGCTGTTGTCAAGGACGGTTGCGACCGTAAACGGCTGCTCGCGGTTGGCTACGAGCAGATCGACGGTCTCGCCCACTTCCACGTTCCACTCGTTGGCAAGCGTCCGCGGCACGACGATCGAATTGGGGGATACGAGCAGATCGATGAATTGCGGGCGTGACAAATCGAGCGTAAGGTTTCCGCCGCCCCGGGGTCTGTCCGCTTCGGATGTCGGGAACGCTGCTTCTCGCGTCTGCGAGCCTGCTTCTCGCGTCCGCGAGCCTGCTTCTCGCGTCCGCGAGCCTGCTTCTCGCGTCCGGAAAGGTACGTCCGACAACAGGTCCACTCCGAAGACAGGTATGGATTCCTGCCCAAACAGCGTCTGGTCGTCTGGCGCCACCCGCTGCAGACGGCCTTCGACGATGGCGGTCATGGCGCCCACGTCCCACACCCACGACAACTCGCCGATCAGGCTCTCGTCCAGAGGGCGGCCGTTGGCGGCGATCTGAAGGTCGGCCCCGCCATTGAGCAGATCCATACTGTCGCTGAACGAGCCGATGGCCCGGTCATTGGCCAACTGAACGGCCACCACCACGGCAATTCCAAGCGCCACGCCCGTCAGCGTCAGCAGCGTGCGAGTCGGATTGCCGACCAGATCCCGAATGATGGTTTGGTTGAAGAGCTTGAGGAACTTCACACCAGCCGCCCGTCTTTCATTTGCAGCGTGCGATGGGCGTAGCGAGCCGCTTCGCTTGAATGCGTCGCCATGACAACCGCCGTGCCGTTCGCCGTCAGTTTCGACAGCAACTCCAGCACGACCCGGCCGTTTTCGGAATCCAGATTTCCCGTCGGTTCGTCGGCCACTACCAGGGGAGGGTTGTTCACGACGGCACGCGCCACCGCTGCGCGCTGCAGTTCCCCGCCCGACAGCCTGTTGGGCGTAGCGGTACGGCGGTGAACGAGGCCCACGACTTCAAGAAGTTGCGGTACCCGTGCATTGTCCATGGCCGCACCATTGGCCAGGAGCAGCGGGAGCGAAACGTTTTCTTCGACGGTAAGGGTGGGCAACAGGTGGAAGAACTGAAACACAAAGCCTATCCGCGTTCTGCGAATGCCGGTCAGTTCTTCCTCGGTCAGATCGTGAATGGCGAAATCTTCGAGCCAGGCTTCGCCACGACTCGGACGGTCCATGGCCCCCAGAATATGCAGTAACGACGACTTTCCGCACCCGCTGGGCCCCATCAGAGCCACGAACTCGCCCGGTTCGATTTGAAGGGAAACATCGTTGACGGCAATGACCGGTTCGCTCTCGGCCTCATAGATTTTCGTGACGTGCGAGACCCGGGCCAGCGGCATGGAGGGATGGTAGCACGGTCAAGATATGGACCCGCTCCTCTCTTCTTGTCTCAGACCCGAAGACCCCTGCGCGCTACTCTGCTGGATTCTGCCACGGGCCGCCAACCCAATGAACGAACTGACAGGCGCCGATGCGGGCGTGCTGTGTCTTGAGTCGTCCGATGGGTTGCCACCCCTGGTCAAAGTCGCGCTTGTGGGTGCGGTGGCGCGCCCGCCCCGCCCGTCCATTGTGGCGCTTCGTCAGGGCGGTCTAGAAACGGGTGGCGAACCGCTCGTCGATGCCGCCGAGACTGCCGTGACGATGAAGCTACTCCCAACCCTTCGAACGCGTCTCCCAATTCGGATCGGTGCAGAGCGTGCAATCCGGACCGCGGAACATTGCGCCAGCCTCATTGTCGCCTTTCAAGATCCATTGGAGCCAGTTCGACGCGACGTTGGCGAACTCGCCGCCGCCCGGGTGAAAGACCGTGGCCGTGTGCCCCGCGTTGTCCCGTGCGCCGTAAAAGACCGGCACGTGATCGATCGCGTCGAAGTTGGATGCCGACGCCTCGTACATGAAGTCGACCTCGCCGCCGTTGATGAGCAGCACGGGTCCGTGCAGGTCATCCAACGCGCCAACGTCCGTCCCGCCGCGCCCGTCGGCCGAAACGCCCGAATTGAACGGCGCGATCGTGTCGACCCTCGGGTCGGCGCCGAGACTGACGGAGAGAAAGCCCCCGCAGGACTGGCCCATGACCGCCATCCGGTCGGTCGCGATCTTGCCCGCGAGCGGCGAGCCTTCCCGATCATTCTCGGCCTCCGCCCAGTCGAGCGCCGCTCCAAGGTCGTTCGCCGCCGCCCGTCCCCGCCCGCCCCCCGCAACGGGGGCGGTGCTCAGCACGAGAAAACCGTGCGAGGCGATCGTCGTCAGGAAGCCCGAATAACGCGTGCCGTTTATGGCGCAGCCGCCGTTGCCCCACGCCATCACCGGAAGCGAGTCCTCGGACGGGAAGGCGTCGAGATCGGCCGGGTAGAAAACGACGTGTCCCTCAGAGCCGAAGGCGGGTCCCGACGCGACTTCGTAAGGCCCCGGCACGGCCAGCGGCGCGCCCTCGAGGGGCAAGGCCCTCGAAATCATCTCTGGGGTGATGCCCTGAGGCGCCTGCGCGCTGCCGACGATTGCGAGCGCCAGCCCCGCGAGGGTTGCAGTCAACGTTCGTTTCATGATTCGATCTCCTGCCGTTGTGTAATGTAGCCTGGATGTTCGCCCAAAAGCTCGGACGGGCGCAAGCACTGCGTACGACGTTCACTGTCAACGGTCACGAATTTGTCGCGGCGCCTGCGACCGCCTGTATGTGCCCGGACGGTCGAAAAGCTTGCCTTGAAAGCCTGGTCATGACGATGATGAGAGGCCGCTGGAGACGATTATATGTCCATGAGAGTGAGAACACGCTGTAAGGAGGACTCCATGACCGTTTCGAAATTCGGGTTGGCGCTCGGCGCCTGCATGTGGCTCGTCGCAGGTTCGGTGGCCGCTTTCGCGCAGGGCCCCGGTGTGCCTGAACCGATGAACCCGCCGGGCAACTTCGACACCTCCCAGGAACACTATGATTCCCTGTACGAAACGCATGGGGGCGGCACAGGGCACACGTATGAAACCGTGCCGAAGTGGAGCGGTCTCTGGTCGGGCGGAGGCAACGGTTCCAGAGGGGCTTTCGTGGAAGACGGAAGTATTATCGAGGGCGTGCTTACACCGGACTACGAAGCGGCATTTCAGATGCGCCTGGACTTGATCGAAGAACACGGCCAACAGGCCTACGACCGTTTGACCGCCTGCGAGCCGGCGGGATATCCGCGGTTTCTCATGGAACCGTATGTCCGCGAGTTCATCAACACGCCGGACCAGGTCTGGCAGCTCAATGACCTGGCGAACGAGAATCGGCGAATCTACATCGGTCAGGAGCATCGGAACGTCGACGGCACGCACTTCGCCATCGGCGACTCCGTCGGGTTCTGGGCCGATGACATGCTGATCGTCCATACCGTCGATGTCTATCCGAACGACTGGTTTCGGGGATTGCCGCCCACGAGCAATCAATTCGAAAGCGTTGAGGTCTGGCGCCTCGAAAACTTTCCGAACGGCGATCAGAGACTTGTGGTCAACGCCACCTTTTACGACGAACTCGCACTGACGACGCCGCTGACTCTGACTTACACCTACCGGCGCCGTAACGACCTGGAAGACGTCGGCTTCCGGATCCGGCACTGGGAATGCGACACCAACCGAAACACCTACCTCACCGAGGACGGAACGACCCAGTTCGTCCTGCCTGGAGAGGAAGGCTACTTCGACATCCGCGGCCCCCGCCAGACGCCGGACCTGCCGGCCGGCCTGCCCGGCCAGGAGCGCAATCCGATCTTCGACGATCCGGTGCAATAGGAGCTGGAAAATTGAACAAACTGCCGATTTTTCTGTCCGCGTTGCTGGCCTTCGTATCGTGGGGTCGCTTGGTGAATGCGCATCACAGCTTTTCGATGTTCGACCGCTCACGCGAGGAAGTTGTCGTGGGCGAGGTGGTTCGATGGGGGTTCAACAGCCCTCACGTATTGCTTTACCTTGAAGACGCCGATGGGACCCAGTGGGGTTTCGAGGGGGCGGCCCCCGCCTCCATCCTCGGGCGGGATCCCAGCATGAATGGGTTCACCTTGAGGCCGGGAGACCGCATCACGATGGTCCATTGTCCCCTGCACGACGGTCGGTCTGGCGGCGGGATCGGGATTGTCATCACGGCGGACGGAACGGTCTACAACCCGAGCGACGGCGGCTGTTCCGCCAGCCAGCGGTCCGATGACTGGCCCGGATGGATCGACATGGGGTTCAGGTCGCGCGCCGACGCCGAAGAGGCCCTCGGACTGGATGCGGCGGACGAGAACGACGAACCGTAAGGGAACGACGCGCCGTTTTGCCGCGCCCACCTGTCTCGGCTGGCGCATGGCGGCCCGCACTTCGGGATCAAAGGGCCAACGGTCGCCGGCAACTCACTTCAGCCGCCGAATTCCAGTTGGCGGACGCGTGGCCCGATGTGCCGCGCCACCACGGTCGGCAGGACAACGGAGACGCATGCCAGCAGCGCGATGGCGGCGATCATTCGAGCCGGTTCCGCGTACACCATCCAAAGAACGAGTGGAAGGATCACCGTCGCGGTCATCCAGGCGATAAAAAAGAGCCCCCCGAAAATCCAACCGCTCATCTGAGCCAAGCTTGGCGGTTGCGAAAAGGGCAGCCGCGGCAATATCAGCAGAAACAATTGAATCTCGATGTGTGGGACGAGTCCGAGGACGGACGCGTGGCCCAGCGCGTGCCAAACGTTCTCGAAGGCCCATACAAAGATGGCCGCCACCACGACGAGATAGGGGAGGACGAAGAAGACGGTCACGCACAGGCCCGTTCGAGTGATGAGTTTGGCCAGTTCCACCGGCGCGGAGAAGAAGATCCAGGACGCACGAAACGAATCGCTGCGGAACAGCTCCATCAATAGCATCGGAGGCATGAAAATCACTGAAAAATGGATCGGCCCGAGGCCGGCCGCCCCGGAACCGCCTTCCACGAAGGGATCGGGCAGCGGTCCCTCGAGCAATGCGATGAAGACGTAGAAAACCGTCAGCGGCAGTATGGCGAGCACGACCATCCGGAACTTCATGTCGTGCCGGAACTGGGCGCGCACCAGCGTCATGATCGCCCGCAGTTCGGGCGAGAACCAACCCTTGCCGGGGCCTCCGGGCCGTGTCCGGCGGCGGCGTTTGGCGTCGGTCGCAGCCACGAGCGCTCCGAGGCGCTCGGCGTAGGAAAGCGACAGCCTGCGGCCGCCGTAACGGATAAGGGCGGCGGTCGTGAAGGCGGCGGTCAGGACGGCCAGAACGCCCGTTACGTTCCAACTTCCCGCGGCCAATGGAAGGAGGCTGGCGAACCAGCCAGGGGGCAGAAGAATCGCCACGGGCCATCGGTCGATCTCGATGGCGCCCAGCCATTCCATCGCATCCGTCAGTTCGAGAAAGACGAACGGCATGGCGAAGACGACGGTGATGAAGACGATCTGGACGTAGGAGAGAACGCGGCGAAGCCGGTCGGGGCGGACCAGGTGCAAGATCGCGGCGTAGATGAAGATCATCGCCAGCGCGATCCAGACGATGGCGCCCGCCAACGCGGCCACCCACGCCGCGGCGACCAGGGGACCGAATTTCACGAGATACGCCAGCGTCGCGGGCCCGCCGGTCAGCGCGCCGATGGTGCCGACGTATACCAGGACGGTCGTGAGCTTGGCGGCGAAATAGGTGCGCGAGGAAACCGGTTGGTGCGCAAGGATGGGGTAGTCGTTCGGCGAAATGACCACCGATTGAAAGTCGAGGATGATGGCCATGGCGACGAGCATTCCCACCATCGAAAGCGTTAACAGGCCGGCCAGGAACAAGGCGGGAATCGCGGCGCTGACGATGGCCACACCAACGCCGTACAGCCCATACATGATGACCAAGAACCACGGGACGCCGGTGCCCTTCTCCCGGCTTGACGTCGACATGTCCATTGCCCAGCCGGAACGGAGATCGTTCTTGAGCATCGCGCCGCTGAGCGCGCGTCACACCGCTTGTCGGCTTGATCATGCCGGTCAGGACCTTCACGGTCGTCGACTTCCCCGCGCCGTTCGGGCCGAGAAAGCCGAGAATCTCCCCCGGCTCGACGCGCAAGTCCAGATCCTGGACGGCGGGCGTGTCACCGAAAGTGCGAGTGAGTTGGCGGGTTTCGATCATCTGGACTGTTCGGCGGTTCGCGCCAAGATAACACCGAAGAGCCTTCGCCTGCACGAAGTCGAGAGTCTCCACGCCGGGCGCCGCCCGGCCGCATGTTCGAAGACCTATTATTCGGGCGAATCCGGCGTTCGCGCGGAACGTAGAGTATCGAGCGGGGTTGGTATTCGTTGTAGGCCGCTGGTTCTTCCGATGCTCTCCTTTGCTCTCCTTGGCCCGGTGTTGGATAATAGCAAGTCGATACCGGGCGTCGATGAGTTCTTGAGCGAGAGGCATTCATCTCCGTCAAAGGACGTCATACGGCACCACGGCCAGAAGGAGATCTTTATGAGTCGAACATTCCGGAGCTTGGCGACACTTGTTTTTTTCGGTGCCGCCACACTCGCATTGGCCCAATCGCCCCTCATGCGGTCAGCCGACCACGACTACAATGTCGTCCCGGTGGCGGAGGGACTCGTCAACCCGTGGTCCATCGCCTTTCTTACTGGCGAAGACATCCTGATTACCGAGCGCCCGGGCCGTCTGCGGATTGTTCGGCGCGGACAGCTCCTTGACGAACCCGTCTCTGGAGTGCCGGAGGTTCTCGCCCAGGGACAGGGCGGGTTGCTCGATGTCGTACCGCACCCCGAGTTTGCATCGAACCGGTTGATCTACCTGAGCTTTTCGAAACCGCTCGCGGGCGGCGAGTCGACCACCGCCGTCGTGCGCGGACGCTTCGAGGGCGATGCCTTGACGAACGTCGAGGAAATTTTCGAGGCCGAGACACGCGGTCGCGGACACTACGGCTCACGGCTCGCTTTCGACGCCGACGGTTACCTTTTCATCACCGTCGGCGAGCGTCAGGCCCCTGCGACAGGGGATCTTCTGGCACACCCGGCACAAGATACATCCAACCATCACGGGGTGGTCGTCCGGTTGCATGACGATGGCCGCGTTCCGTCGGACAATCCCTTCGTAGACACCGAAGGCGCGCGAGCGGAAACCTGGAGCTACGGGCACCGCAATCCCCAGGGGTTGGTCGTCCACCCCGACACGGGCGACGTCTGGGTCACCGAGCACGGGCCCAACGGAGGCGACGAGTTGAACCTGGCGCGTCCGGGTTTGAACTACGGGTGGCCTGTGATCGGTTACGGCGTGAACTATGGAACCGGCCTGGCGATTCACGAAGGCACGCAGCGGGAGAACATGGAGTCACCCGTTCATTTTTGGGTGCCGTCGATCGCCACTTCCGGTCTGATGGTTTATACGGGCGACCGTTTTCCTGAATGGAAAGGAAACCTGTTCGCCGGCGGCATGGCTGGAGAACAGGTGGCGCGGCTCGTCATGGACGGCCCGCGCGTCGTTCACGAGGAAACGCTCCATCACGGAAACGGCCGTGTGCGTGACATTCGCCAGGGGCCCGACGGGTACATCTACCTCGCTATCGATGATCGCGCTGGCGCGCCGACTGCCGTCGTTCGGCTGGAGCCGGTCGACTAGCGCTGAGACGACGCGGGGGCGTGTTCGGGTGAGGCTCTCATGCGCGCGATGACGAACGCGATGGATACCGTCATCGGCAAGGTGCTGGCCGCCGTGGACGCGCTCGATCCGAACACCTACGTCATATTCGTCGGCGACAACGGCACGTCCATGTACCGCGGTGGTTCCCACTTCGTCGACAACATGTACCTGACGACCACGGGCCGCGGCAAAGGCACGGCATAGGAGAGCGGTGCCCGCGTGCCGATGGCGATCCGGGGGCCCGGCCGACGCGCCGTCGCACTACTGCCGGTTGACGGACGTCGTCGACCGCTATTCGTTCCTGTAGGGCGCGGGAAAAGGCCCGGCGACTCCCCTCGTCCCGGCCAGCGTCGATCGCGATGGCCCAAGGCCCGTGGTGAATGTGTCGACCGATGACGAGATCCCGGTGATGTCGATCAATCCGATGGGCCGAGTCCGATATCGCCGTAACCCGCATCCCGTGAGTGCGGTGCCGGTCTGTGCGCCATGCGCGTCCGCATCGGTGTGGGAAGCGTCGTGCGGTTGATCGCTGTCGGACATTCATTGACTGTACGACGACCCCGTCGGCGCGGCCGCCAGCTATCCGTCGGTGTCCGGCGGGTCCGGGCCCCCGTCCAGGAGTCGACGAACGTCATCGGCCATGTCGGCGGGCACCAGGAACTCGACGGGTCGGCCGCGGGGGTTGTAGAACGTTCCGCGAAGCGCGCCTCGAAACGCGTCGTACTCGTCCTCTCCGCGTATCAGGAACGGGACGTCGGAACTCTCCAACAGGGATTTGACGATCGCGACCTCGGCGGGGTCGATCGTCTCGAAAACGACTTCCAGCGTGTCGTCGGGGTTCATTGCGTGTTTTCCTTTATTGACCGCACCCAGGCCAGCCCAAGTTACTGACTCAATCGACGAACGTGGCCAGCCAGCCCGAGAAACTCAGCCAAGCATCCGTCTCCACCAGGTTACCCCGGAGCCGCAGGACGAACAGGCCTCCCAGCCCGAAGACGTACGCGGGATGGATCAGCCGCTTCGTCATGAAGTCGTATCCCATGGCCAGCACGATCGGCGAGAACCACACCGGCAGAAAGACCAGCAGGGGCACGGGCGTTCCCAGAAACGACATCCTGCTGACCGCGGCGATCAGGAGCGTCGTCGTCGCCACGAGCATGAACCGCTTGTGAATTTCCAACCGGCGGCGATAGGCGACGGCGAGGCCGAAGAAAATCGGGAACGCCACCATATCGGTCAGGGGACCCAACAGGCGGCGCTGCGCTAGTTCGAGCTGACCCGCTTCGACGAGGCGGGAGAATTGGCCGAAGGCCGTCAGAATGCCGATCACGATCAGGGCGGTCCCGTAGGCGATCCCGATCCGCCCCAGCTTCCGGTGCAGGCGGATGCGGCCGGTGGCCGCTAGCGCCGCTTGCGCGATGAACAGGAACAGCCATCCCATATAGACGACCGCGTGGATGTGGACCAGCAGCGGCGAGTCGACCGTTCCCTGAAAGAGGGGACCGAAATAGGTGGGCCAGAAACCGACCAGGGCGATCAGCGTGAAGAACAGCCCGATACCGACGTAGAAGCGCCGCGTACCCGCGGCGCCCAGCGGTATCGATGCCGTTGCCATTGTCGCGACCTCTTTCGACTATGTCGGTTCGACCCGGTCCGAGTGGGTGAGTGACGGCCGCTGCGATCGGCCGGCAGGCCCAAGATACAGCAACCAGAACGTCACCGTTCCCACCAGAACGAGGATACGCTGAGTGAAGTCGATGTTGCTCGGGGAGACGAGACCCTCGATGATGCCGGCGGCATGGCTGGAGAACAGGTGGCGCGGCTCGTCATGGACGGCCCGCGCGTCGTTCATGAGGAAACGCTCCATCACGGAAACGGCCGTGTGCGTGACATTCGCCAGGGGCCCGACGGGTACATCTACCTCGCTATCGATGATCGCGCTGGCGCGCCGACTGCCGTCGTTCGGCTGGAGCCGGTCGACGGGCGCTGAGACGATTGAGATAGAGGCAAGGCGACTCGCCCGGTCCAGATCGGCATCGATTCACCGTGCGGATGCAATCTCGGCGGCACGCAACCGTCCGTCCTGGAGGGCAGTCGCCGCCAGCACCCCATCGCATCCGATCGTGGCGAGACGTTTCACGTCTGCCAGCCCGCGAATGCCGCCGCCGGCGACGAGCGTCAACCCCGGGAGAGTCGCGCGCACTGTCGAGATCAAATGGAAGTCGAGGCCCCGACGCATCCCGACCCTTGCAAGGTCGAGCACGATGACGCTGGCGACGCCCGTACGGGCTGCTTTTACCGCAAAGCGGACGACCGGTCCGCCATCTCGCAGAACGTCGCTCGCCGAGGAGGCGACAATCGGCTTGCCGTTCCTGAGGTCGAGACTGAAGGCGATGCGTTCCCCGCCGACCGCGTCGCAAATGTTGCGTAAAGCGTCAAAGGAGGGGAGTGTCTCCAGGCCCACAACGACGGATGCGGCGCCCAGGTCGATTCCGCGCCGTACGCTATCCACTGACGACCCTCCCGCATCCAGCCACAGCGGTACCCCGAGTTCGGCCAGCGGGCGGACGACCGAATCTTGCGGCCCCCGGCCCAGGATTGCATCGAGGTCGGCGACGTACAATTCAGTGAGTTCAAGGCGGTCCAGGTACGCGCGCGCCAGCGCCAGCGCGTTGCCTGCCTCGATGGACGTGCCCGCGACGGTTTCGACCGGGGCGTAGAGTTCGCGCCGGCCCGCCCGGGCCCGCACGGCGCACCCTCCGAGCAGATCCAGGACGCCTATTACGCGCACAGCGATTTGCTCCAAGCCCACCGGCACGTCACCCGGCTCGGGAACAGCAATATCCGGCAGGCGGCGGTCATGCCCGGATCCTTCGCTCCGCCAGTGCCCAACTGCTGTCGCGAGCGCGGATTTACCGACGCCGCCCCTGGTTGGTCCAGGAATACCCGAATCATGAAACAAGGCTAACAGGTTCAGGGCATAATGAACGCCGATGAAACTCTTTTTATCGTGTGCCCTGATGGGCGTCCTCGCCGCTGCCTGTTCCCGGCCGGCCATCCCGGACGAAGCCGTTCTGGTTTCGCGCGCCCGCGATATTCACGAGCGCGTACTCACGATCGACAGCCACGACGACATTCCGTTCAACTTCGCGACCGGGGAAGTGGACCCCGGCGTACGGGCGGACCGTCAGGTGGATCTCGAAAAGATGGTTGAAGGAGGCCTGGACGCGGCGTTTTTCATCGTCTATGTCGGTCAGGGCGCCCGCGACGAACAGGGCTACGAATTTGCGCGTGAACGCGCGATGACCAAGTTCGATGCCATTCACCGTATGACGGACGCCATGTATCCCGACCGCATCGAACTGGCGTATACGGCGGACGATGTAGAACGAATCGCGGCGTCGGGCAAGCTCGTTGCGGCAATCGGTATCGAGAACGGATGGGTCATCGGCCAGGATCTCGACTTGATCCAGGTTTACCACGAACTGGGCGCCCGATACATGACGCTGGCACACAACGGTCACAATGACATCAGCGATTCGGCCCAGCCAAATCCCGGCCTCGGCGACCCGCCCTCCGAACACGACGGCATCAGCGGGTTCGGTGAACGGGTTATTTCGGAGATGAACCGTGTTGGAATGATGGTGGATGTGTCCCATATTTCAAAAGCGGCAATGCTCGGCGCGGTTCGTGTGTCCGAAGCGCCCGTGATCGCCTCGCATTCCAGCATGGCCGGCATGCATGCCCACGCGCGCAACATGGACGATGAACAACTGCTGGCACTTCGGGACAACGGCGGAGTTGTACAAACGGTCGCCTTCGGCGCGTACCTTGTGCCTGAGGAGCGGTCACCCGCAAACGTGTCGGACTTGGTGGACCATATCGATCACGCCGTGAACCTTGTTGGCATCGACCATGTCGGGATCAGTTCGGATTTTGACGGCGGCGGCGGAATCGAGAACTGGCGGGATGCGAGCGAGACTTTCAACGTGACAGTCGAACTTGTCAGACGCGGCTACTCTGAAAGCGATATCGCGAAACTGTGGGGTGGAAACCTGCTGCGCGTATGGCGGGAAAACGAACAAGTCGCCAGACGACTCCAATCCGCCCCTTGAATTGCCGAAACGCGATTGATCTGGACTTGCCTTTGCGAACCGGTACCGCGGTGGTCCGAACCTGAATCCGCTGCCGTCTGTTGGCGTTCCAGGTTCTACGCCGAAAACCTCAATCAGTGCGGCCGTCTCCGTACGGACGTCAACCGGCACTGCAGCAGACAACTCGTGAGAAATGCCGGTCAAACCTCCGAAAATGCTCCGGTGCTGTCACCGACCTGCTCGACAGGAACGCCCGCCCGGTCCAGGACCGTGAGAAGCAGGTTGGCGAATGGCGTCCGTTCGGCGTACTTCAAGTGCTGATTTCCCTTGATTCGGCCGTTGCCGCCGCCCACCAGAGCCGAAGGCAGGGGATTGTTGTTGTGCGCGTTGCTGTTGCTCATGTTGCTGCCGAACAGCAGGATCGAATGGTCCAGCATGGAGCCGTCGCCATCGGGCATGTCGGCCAATTTCTGGACGAACTTGGAGAAGACATCGGTGTGATAGGTCTGAATCTGCGACAGCCGTCCCATCTTCGCGCTGTCGTTCTGGTGATGCGACAGCGGGTGAAACGCGTCTGAAACGCCGATATGGTTGTAGGTCATCGTGCTGACCTCGGCGGCCATCATCATCGAGAAGACACGGGTCAGGTCGCCCTGATACGCCAATGCCGTCAGGTCGAACATCAGGTTGAGATGCTCGTCGAAGCGGTCGGGAATGCCGCGAGGCGCTTCAGGCAAGGTCAGGTGCGAGAAATCCTGTTCTTCCATTTTTTCGACTCGCCGTTCTATTTCGCGGACGGTTTCCAGGTAGTCGCCCAGCATCGCCCGATCGCGTGCGCCCAGGTCACGCTGGAGGGCGGCAGCTTCCTCTGCGACAAGGTCGAGAATGCTGGAATACTGGCGGGCCAGAGCCTCGCGTTCTTCAGCCGTGTCACCCTGGCCGAACAGGCGCGTAAAGAGACTGCGCGGATTCACTTCCATGGGGAGGGGCGTGTTCGGCGTCCTGAACGAGATGGTGCCCGCATAGCTGCAGCCATAGTTGCGGTCGCAGTTTCCGCCCCCACCCCGGCTTTCGGTGGCGATTTCCATCGACGGAAGCGGCGTGTCCTGTCCGATGTGCTCGGCTGCCATCTGGTCGACGGTCACACCGCCCCAGGGGTCGTTGCTCTGTCGCGGGTGCACGCAACTCAACCAGGTTCCCGGTGTGATTGCGTGGACGGCCGGGCTGATCGCAGGTTTGTTTTCGAGGTTGCTGACGACGGTCACGTATTGCCGGAACGGTTCGAGCGGCTTCAGAATCGGCGTGAATTCGAAGTCGGCGCCTTCGGTTGCCGGGGTCCAGTTGTCCATGACGGCGCCGTGAGGGAAGTAAATGGGGATTATCCATTTAACTAGCCAAAGCCGGACCTGAACTGTCCGGCTTTTATACTACAATACTATCCATGACAGAGAATAATTCAGGACCCGGACGCACCGACAGGGAAGGCTTAAGCCTGACCGAACTCTTTCGTATATTCCCCAACGATGAGAAGGCCGAACAGTGGTTCGAGGCGCAACGGTGGGACAGCGGCATCGCCTGCCCGGACTGCGGATCGGTTCGATACTCGGCATGCAAAAACCGCAAGCCAATGCCGTACCGCTGCAAGGATTGCCGGAAGCACTTCAGCGTCCGCAAGGGCACGGTCATGCAGTCCAGCAAGCTCGGATATCAGGAATGGGCGATAGCGATCTACCTCGTTGCAACGAGCCTCAAGAGCGTGTCCAGCATGAAGCTGCACCGCGATTTGAAGATCAGGCAGTCTAGCGCGTGGTATCTCGCCCAGCGTATCCGTGAAGGATTCGTTGACGGTACGGAACTGATGGCCGGACCCGTTGAAGCCGATGAGGTCTACATCGGCGGGTTGGAAAAGAACAAGCATGAATCCAAGAAGCTCAAGGCCGGACGCGGCGGGGTTGGCAAATCGGCTGTTGTGGGTGTGAAGGATCGGGGAACGAAGCAAGTCCGCGCGAAGGTTGTCGAGAAGACGGACGCCGAAACGCTTCAGGGTTTCGTCCGGGAGAACGCTGACCCGGAAGCCACGGTCTACACCGACGAAGCGACCGCCTACCACGGCGTTGCCAAGTCGCATGAATCCGTGAAACACTCCGTTGGAGAATACGTCCGGGATATGGCGCACACGAACGGGATCGAGAGTTTTTGGAGCATGCTGAAACGTGCGCACAAGGGAACGTTCCACAAATTGAGTGCCAAGCACCTTCAACGCTATGTCAGCGAGTTTGCAGGCCGTCAGAACATTCGCAGCCTCGACACGCTGGCGCAAATGTCCAGAATCGTCCGTGGGTTCGATCAGAAACGGTTGCGATACCGGGATCTGGTCGCATGAGCACGGTTTTACAGACTGACACCTACGATCCCATAAGCAGCGTATGGGACGGACGGGACCCCGATCTAATCGAAGAAATGCTGCGTTTCTACGCAGTGATTCCGCCAGACCCTATTCTGGACGCGACATACAATTCAGGCCGGTTTTGGAGCGGTTCCGAGCGCCGTGTGGTGTCGATGGACATCGACCCGCGTCATACGCCGGATATCCTTGCGGATAACCGCGAGATGCCCGGAGTAGATGCGGATTCATTCGCAGTGGTGGTTTATGATCCTCCGCACGTCGGGCCGCAAGGCAGGGACAAGAGCGCGAAGCGGTTCGATGTGGATTTCGGAGCTACGGTTGCATGCGGCAAGGAGCATGGGTGGAATCTGAGCTATCTATATCCACCGTTTCTCGAACAGGCACGGCGCGTCCTGAAAACGGACGGCATCTTGCTTGCCAAGATTACGGACATGGTGAACTGTCATCGGTCGCAGTGGGCGCATTGCGACTTCATGAGGATGGCCGAGGATGCCGGATTCGTTGTCTGTGATTTGATCGTGAAGGTGCGAAACGGACCGATGATTTCAACGAAGTGGAAAAATGCTCACCATGCCAGAAAACGGCATTGCTTCTGGATTGTCTGCCGCAACGGTAACCGATGCGAGCGTTAGGCGATGACCACCGGCGAGAATACAACCCGCTTAGCGTGGATGAACTGGGCCGCAACGCGGCGCGGGCGCTCATGACCTATCCGCCATGCGATCTGCCGCCGGACGAGGCGTTCAACGGTGCCGGCGTGTACACAATCCACTATGGCGGTACTTTCGCGGCCTACGCCAACATGGGCGAAGATGACCCGATCTACGTCGGCAAGGCGGATCTCCCGGGTAAGCGACAAGGGCAAGCCGTCTCGCGGCGGCCTGCCCCGGTCTTGCATCGTCGCCTGTCGCAACACGCCGACTCGATAAAAAACGCGCATAACCTGGACCTGGCCCACTTCCGTTGCCGGTGGCTCATTCTCGATCCGGTGTGGATCGGATTGACAGAGCAAGTTCTGATCTCAAAATACCGCCCGATATGGAATGTCGTGGTGGACGGCTTCGGGAACCATGACCAAGGGACGACACGGCGCAATCAGCGACGATCACGTTGGGACACGCTGCATCCCGGACGCCCATGGGCAGCACACTATCAGGACAGCGTAGACAGTGCCGATGCTATTCTCACGGCGATAGGGGTGCACAGAGCGAAGGGAGAGACGATATGAACGAAAAACCGAAACGAGGCCGTCCGATCAAGCGCCTGATTGAAATTCACGCCACGGCCCAACAGATCGCCAAGGCGATTTTCAAGGCTGCCAAGCCTTCCGACCCGTCCAAGCGCATCGTCAAGCGCCCGCGAAAGCCGAAGGCCGCTGGCTAGTTTGCTGGATAATCCCCAAGTAAATGAAACCCGCGTGCATCCTGGGGGCGGCTGCTGTCTGGACCATCGCTGTCGCTGCCGGAACCATCGCTTCCAGAAGTGGCAGACCGATTGCGGCCCCCATGCCGCGCAATAGCGTCCGGCGGGACAGATGTTTCCTCGTTATGAACATTTCAAAGTCTCCTCAATCCAGATCTGCCTCGGCAAGCTCTTTCTTGTTCTCGCTCGGGTTGCCGACTTCGGGCGTCTACTTGATCCAGAACGGTGTGCTGTTCACGACCGCCATCACGACGGATGACAGCCGGTAGTCGTCCCCGTCCGTGTCGCGCATTATCTGCCGAACCACCGTCATATCAAAGTGTTCCACATCGCGTCCCAACGCATACATCAAACGCTTCCAAATTGGGATCGCATGTCAGCGACTGCGCGCCCGCAAGGCTCACGTATCGGATCGTCCCGGCTTTTCTCCTCGCTAGACGATGCCGCGCAACTCCCGGACATGGCCCCACAGGCCCGGGTAGATGCTCCTGACAAAGGACTCCGGGTCGCCCCATTCTTCGTCGTAACCGTCTGTCGCGCCATTCGCCAGCATGTCCTCCGCGCCGTAACCCATGCGGAGCATACCAACGACGCGCTCCCTTACAGTGTTGAGCATTTCGAACTGGGCTTCCAGGTTGGCCCGAGTCTGAACGGGGCCGGTGCCGGGTACGATAATGGTTTCGTCGTCGACAATTTCCAAAAGGTCCCGGGCCGCGTTGGTCATTCCGCCAATCCACCCATGTGTCGAATAGTCCAGAATCGGGTAGCGTCCTACCGAGACCGTGTCCCCGGCCATCAGAATGTTGGGGCCGGGGAAAAATACGTAGATGTCGCCGTCAGTGTGCGCCTGGAACAAATGTCCGTATTCGACGTCCTGGTTTCCGAACGACATCCGCTGTGGACTTTCGTGGTGGTAGAACGTCTTGTTCGGCAAGGCTTCCGGCGCTCTTGGCGGGTAGACCGTGTCCTGCCATTCAACAATGATTTCGGTGGTCATCCACAGTCGCGTGTTTTCCTGTGCGACGATCATCGCTCCCGTTTGCCCGAGGGCGTCGTTCGAACCGGTTTGCTCCAGGTGCCAGTGAGTGTTGAAGAGCACCGGTATGCTTTCGGGGCCGGAGCTTCCGGCGACTTCCCGTAGCAGATCCGGCGACCGGCCCGGCCCTCCGCCATCCACCATAAGCGTGCCGTCAGCCGTGTCCACGGCCAGAACGTTGGCGCCCGCTCCAGCAATCAGGCGGTAGTTGTCTTCCAGTTCGACTGTCGCGAGCGAGGACTGCGCGCCAAACGCCTTGAACGTCTCGGCGGCGATGGCGCCTCCGCCAATCAGGGAGCGGATAAAATTCCGGCGATTCGCAGGGGGAGGCACGCCCTGAGTCTATTTAAGGAAGCCTTTTTCATCAATCAGAAAGATCGGCTTCCGGGGGTGCGGTGGTCCAAGGCGACAAGGGGGCGCCGGGGGCGAATCCATCGAGGTAGGGTAGCGGACCGCGCGAAGTGCGCGGCCAATGCGACGAAAATGAGTTCGACTATCCGGCACATGATGTCGTCTCAATTTTTCGGTGTTACGCACCCAAAATGTAATTGGCGATTCGATGAAAGTGACTTACTATGTTAGGTCGGCTGTCGACCGATCTTGGCGTCTATTGGACCTGCGAAGTCGGGAAAGCGAGAAGAAATGGCAGCCACGAAGGAGAATGAAATCCGGGTAGAATCCGGATTCCACGAAATCATGACCATGCACAAAGGAACCATGATCCCGGAATTGGAAGATTCCGGTTCCGTTGATAACGACTCTTCGGGTTTTCGCATCCACTGGTACCGGTGTAACGTTTGCGGCGTCGATTTCGAAGACGCAAACCCCTCCCACCGGCGGCGTCTACATCTGTTGCTGGAGCACAAGCGCTCCCATACTCAGCAACCGGCACAGAACTAGAACTCTTCAGATTCAATGCCTTATGGGGCCGTCGGCCGTTTTTCCGAACGGTCCGGCGGCCCTTTGTAAGTTGCCCTCTGGTCTTCAGTGTTCCGGGGACCTTGTTCAACCGCTGTTTCGATCCAGGTGTCGGCTCCCGTGGAAGTCCGCGGCGTTCTGCCACGGGCTGCGAGCTTGACGTTCGAAGCGCAACGGGGTCGTATATCATCGACCAATGACTGACTTGGAACCGGTTTGCCGGGACTGATCGATGATATTGAACTCTCAGTCGTTCAGCCTCCCATTCCAGATTTCACGCCGTGTCGAGACCGCCCTTCAGGAGTGGCAGGTTAAAGACGGGGTGGCTCGTCTTTGGGCCGGCGATGCTTCGCTTTGGACCGGCGCGGACGAAGGCCAGTGGTTGGGCTGGCTTACGATCGTTGACGAACAGCTTCGAGCGGTCGACCGGTTTGCCGGGCTTTCGCGCGATGTGCGCGCCGCCGCATTCACACACGCGCTCATGATCGGGATGGGCGGATCGAGCCTGTGTCCCGAAGTACTGAAGTCCATTTTCGGGCCGGTTGCAGGATGGCCGGATCTGTCGGTGCTGGATTCGACCGATCCGGCGCAGGTGCGGACCGCACTCGATGGGATTGACATCGAGCGGACGCTTTTCATCGTCGCAAGCAAGTCCGGAACAACACTTGAATCGCGCCTCCTGATGGATTTCTTTTTCGAAAAATCAACCGCGCACGTGGGGAGGGCCGCCGCCGGACGCCATTGGATTGCCATCACCGATCCAGGTTCGGAACTCGAAGCAACCGCGATCGATCGAGGTTTTCGCGCGGTGTTCGCCGGTCGGCCTTCTATCGGCGGCCGTTTTTCGGCCTTGTCGGATTTCGGCATGATTCCCGCCGCCTGCATGGGTTTGGACACGTCCGAATTGCTCCGCCGGACAGCAGACATGGTGCGGGCATCGGGTCCCGAGACCGCCGCACCGCGCAATCGGGCAATCGTCTTGGGTATTGCGCTGGGGGTGGCGGCTGAAACCGGGCGTGACAAACTCACTCTCGTCACGTCTCCCCTGCTGAAGTCATTCGGTGGGTGGCTGGAGCAACTGGTCGCGGAATCCACCGGAAAAGCCGGTCAGGGTGTGATACCCGTCGACGGAGAAGAGTTGGGTGCACCCGATTGGTATGGAGACGACCGGTTCTTCGTCTATTTTCGACTCTCTTCGGCGCCGGATTCCAATCAGGACGATCGTGTGACGGCGCTGGAAGAGGCCGGCCATCCCGTGGTGCGAATTGAAGTTGAAGATGTTTACGACATCGGGCAAGAGTTCTTCCGATGGGAACTGGCGACAGCGGCGGCCGGGGCCCTTCTCGGTTTGAACCCCTTCGATCAGCCCGATGTGGAGGCAAGCAAGATTGCCGCACGGACTTTGACCGAGAGGTACCGGCTCGATGGATCGCCGCCGCAGGAATCCCCGCTCTATGAGACCGCAAACATCAAGGTGTTTGCGGAGCCTCGAGCGGTATTTCAGCCAATCGAGGGCGACCTTGCGCACTATCTCCGCATCCACCTGAACCGGATCGAAGCCCGGGACTATTTCGCGTTGCAGGCGTATCTCGAAATGAACTCCTCGTGCAGCAACCGTCTGGAAGAAATACGGCGCAGCGTCGGAGCGTGCAAGCGTGTGGCGACCTCTGTCGGGTTCGGGCCACGGTTCCTCCATTCCACGGGGCAGGCGCACAAGGGAGGTCCGAATACCGGAGTGTTTCTTCAGATCACCGGCGATGACGCACGGGATCTTGAAGTTCCGGGTTTGGGTTGTACATTCGGCGTCGTGAAGGCTGCCCAGGCGGCGGGCGACTATTCCGTCCTTGCGGAGCGGGGGAGACGAATCTTGCGCGTTCACCTGGGACCGGACATCGACGAGGGTCTCGACATGTTGCGCGATGCCGTCAGAAAGGCGCTCACCGATTGATCCTGTACCGTGGATGGCGATCCATCCAGTCGAGACGATCCGGAACTTAACCAAGCGTCACGAACGGAAAAAGGCGGGACCGCCGAAGCGGCCACGCCTTTTTCGTTTGTCGAGTTCGGAACTTAGTACCGGCCGTATCCACCACGGCCGCCGCCGCCGCCGCCACCACCACCACCGCCCCGATTAACCTGAGGGCGGGCTTCGTTGACCGTCAGCGGTCGCCCGCCCATTTCCGTACCGTTCAACGACTCAACGGCCTTGTCGGCCTCCTCATCGCCCATTTCGACGAATCCGAAGCCGCGCGACCGTCCGGTGTCGCGGTCGGTGATGATTCGAACGGATTCAACATTGCCAGCCTGCGAGAACAGGTCGCTCAGATCTTCTTCCGTCGTCTGGAACGGAAGATTTCCAACATAAAGTTTCTTTGTCATTCGTTTTCCTTAGAAGATTATCTGTCGGGAACTTCCAGGCTTTTGCGGGAAAGGGTGGGGCAAAGATGAAGATACCAACTACTTTCCGAACAGAGGCACGGGACTCCTTGAACAGGGTTATGCAACTAATGTTGCATAACAAGTATAAGTGCCTGCCCCACCTTGTCTAGCAAGAAATCGCGGAATTTCAAATTCTCGCGTTTTCATATTTTTCCCCGAGGCCGCGAAAAGGCGGGCGAAGCGGCATTGACCAGCGGATCCGCACCCTCGGCGCGCCACCCTGCCAGCTTCAGACTAACAGCCCGTGGTACAACCCTGCAGGGACCGCGTTACGAGCGCCATTGGGCCATATGCGAGGCGCCACGACGAAGTCGATGTCCTACATCGATCAAGTCGATGACACCATCTATCGAGGAGGGGCAACGTGGCAGACGGCCCGATGCCGCCGTAACCCATAGCAGTCCGTGGCAGGACCCTTCGGGATCGCGTTACGAGCGCCATTGGGACATATGCAAGGCGCCGCGACGAAGTCGATGTCCTACATCGATCAAGTCGATGACACCATCTATCGAGGAGGGGCAACGTGGCAGATGGCCCGATGCCGCCGTAACCCGTAGGGCGCAGGGGGGTTCGGATCACAGACTTTGTCGTTCGTCGGTCACGATGTGGAACCATCGCTCCGCTCCTCTCTTCGCGCTTGAGACCCGAAGACCCCCGCGCGCGACCCTGAAGGGTTGTACCACGGGCTGCTAACGCCCCAGTGGTATAGTGGAGGCGCCTTTCCGCTACGACGAACCATCTCTTGTTCAACGAGATTCTGAATCTGATATTTCCTGTCGACTGTGTTCTCTGCGGTCGTAGCGTCATCGAATGGCGTACGGGACCCGTTTGCCAGACCTGCGTCGGATTGTTGGTGAGACAGTCGCCGCCCTACTGCGAACGGTGTGGATTTCCGGCGTCATCGATCGAGCGACTCTGCGGCGCCTGTTTGAGGGACGAGACCCAGTATGATTTCGGGCGCTCGGCACTCGTGTTCGACGACTGTCTTCGTCAACTGGTACACCACTTCAAGTACAACGATCGTGTGTCGCTGGCCCGGCCGTTCGGAGTAGCGCTTGAACACTGCCTCAAAGCCGGAGAATTCAGTGCGGCCTTCGCCGTTCCCGTTCCCCTCCATCGAAAACGTGAACGCCGGCGTGGTTACAATCAGGCGGAACTGTTGGCTTCGACATTGAGTCTGCCGTGTCGAAGTGACGTCGTTCGACGGAGACGAAATACCGAAAGTCAAACCGGAATGACCCGCAGCCAACGTGCGCTGAATGTTCGCGGTGCGTTTGAATGCCTGAAACGCGTGAATGGAAATGTGCTCATTGTCGACGACATCCAGACAACCGGGGCAACGGTTAACGAACTCGCGAGGGTTTTGAAGCGTCATGGAGCGTCAATGGTCGAGGTTCTGACGCTGGCGCGCGTCCGTGCCGGGGGGACCGATTGAAAATCAGAGAACGCTTTGGAGCGAACGCGGTTTCCGGGTCTCGATCGTCCAGTGTTCTTCGCTCTCAAGCAGGTCGGCGACGAAGCGCGTGTGTAACGCATGTCCAGCACGGTTGGCAACCAGACGGCCAAGAACCGGCTGGCGAATCAGAGCGAAATCCCCCAGCAGATCGAGAATCTTGTGACGTACGAACTCGTCCTTGAACCTGAGAGGTTCCTCGTTGAGCATGCCGGTATCTGTCAGGACAATGGCGTTTTCGAGCGACCCTCCCTGAATGAGGCCGTTATTCTGGAGGGCCCGCACCTCGTCGTAGAATCCGAACGTACGTGCGGGAGCTATCGAAGCAGCGTAGCCTTCTTCGGTACATTCCAAAGACAAGTGTTGCGGACCGATGAACGGATGCTTGAAATCGATGGCGCATTCGATTTGGAACGTGTCGGCCGGATAGATGGCCAACGATTTGCCGTTCTCTTCGACGACGAACTCCTTGATCACGCGCAGATACTCGCGCGGTCGATCCTGCTCCACCGTTCCGACACGGGCAATCGCATCGGTAAAGGGGCGGGCACTGCCATCCAGAATCGGGACTTCGAGGTTGTCCATGTCCACGTATGCGTTGTCGATACCAATGCCGTAGAAGGCCGAAAGCAGATGTTCGACCGTGGAAATCCAGACGCCTTTTGACATCAGCGTAGTGGCGTACGCCACGCGCGAAACCGACGCCACGTCGGCATGGATTTCGAAGTTGTCGAGATCGACACGGCGGAATACGATGCCTGTGGCTGCACGAGCAGGCAGTACCCGGAGAGAAACCGGGACACCCGTGTGGAGGCCCACACCAGAGAACTCGATCGGACCGGCAAGCGTGCGTTCGTACATGAATCGATCATGGATAGCAATTCGCGGTCCTAACAAAAGCCTTCATAGAATGAACAACTTGGAGCGTACCCCTAAACCTTGGCTGTGGGCCACAGGCCACAGATGTGTTCACCCATGATCAAACGCCCACTACTGCTGATTGTCGATGCCATGTCGCAGGTCTTTCGGGCCTACTATGCGATCCGCGGTCTCACCAACAAGCAGGGCATTCCGACCAACGCCACCTATGGCTTTGCCCTGATGCTCAACCGAGTCCTCGAAAAGTTCCCGCCCGACTACATCGCGATGGTCTTCGACTCGAGCGAACCGACGCACCGTCATATCCGGTACCCGGAATACAAGGCGAATCGGGACAAGATGCCGACGGACCTGCGCGAGCAAATCCCCTACATCAAACAATTTTGCGACGCCATGCGCGTTCCAACTCTGGAGGTGCCCGGGCAGGAGGCCGACGACGTCATCGGAACGCTTGCGAAGGAAGCGGCGAAAGAGGGCATCCATCCCGTCATCGTGACCGTCGACAAGGACATGATGCAGTTGGTCACGCCCGACACGTTGGTTCTGAACACGTCGAAGGACGACCGCATCATCGGACCCGCCGAAGTCAGGGACCTGTACGGCGTGCCGCCAGATCGGATCATCGATTTGTTGGGTCTTTGGGGCGACGCATCCGACAACGTACCGGGAGCGCCGGGCATTGGCGAGAAAGGCGCGAGGGCGCTGATCGAACGATTTGGGTCGCTCGATGCCTGCCTGGAACACGCCGAAGAAGTGAAGGCCAAGCGGCAGCGCGAGTCGTTGATTGAATACCGCGACCAGATTCTGCTGAGCAAGGAACTGGTCACGATCGACACCGCGGTGCCCATCGACATCGAATGGCGGAATCTCGAGATTCAGTCACCGGATAGCGAGTCGCTCATCCCACTGCTGCGTGAATTGGATTTCACCACGCTTCTCAAAACGCATCTGGAAGCCGGCGGAGGAGGTTCAACCCCGACGTTCGAGACCGTGACCGCCGAGGATCTGCCGGAGCTTGACGGTGAAATCGCTGTTTCGATTCATGACGGCCGTGCCCGCGTCTGGCCCGGCGAGGGCCCGGTCTACGATGTGCCGCTCGAAATAGCGGCTTCCCTGTTGTCCGATCCACGGAAACACAAGATCGTGCACAACGCAAAAGCCACGATTATCGCTCTGGCTTGGCGGGGCATGAATCTGGTTCCGCCCTACGACGACCCGATGCTCATGGCCTACCTGCTCGACCCGAACAGAGGTAAATACGAAATCGCCGACCTCGTACAGTCGCTGTTCGGAAGCTCCGTGGACGAGGACCGAAACGATCTTGTCGTGTGGGTGCACCGCATTCATCGGCATCTGCGGCCCCGCGTCAAACAGGAGGTCGAAGAACTCTACACGCGGGTAGACCTCCCTCTGGTTTCCGTGCTCGCCCAGATCGAAGCGAACGGAATTCTTCTGGATGTGCCCGTCCTGGAGCGGATGTCGGAAGAAATGGCCGGCGAACTGAAAGGACTGACGTCAAGGATCTACGAACTGGCAGGTGAGGAGTTCAATATCAACTCACCCAAACAGCTCGGCGTCGTTCTGTTCGAGAAGCTCAACCTGCCACCTCCGAGAAAACACAAGAAATCCGGGCAATACTCGACCGCCGTTGAAGTATTGGAACACCTGGCCGAAACCTACGCACTGCCACAACTAATTCTGGACTATCGCCAGAGGGCCAAGTTCAAATCGACCTACGTCGATGTGTTGCCAAAGATGATCGACGTAGGCGGACGCCTGCACACCTCGTTCAACCAGACCGTCGCAGCCACCGGAAGGCTGTCCTCGCACGATCCCAATCTGCAGAACATCCCGATCCGATCGAAGTTGGGCCGAAACATCCGTGCCGCATTCGTCGCCCGTCAGGGGACAACCCTGTTGTCGGCCGACTATTCCCAGGTGGAATTGCGCATCCTGGCCCACGTGTCCGGAGACGACTCCATGATCGATGCGTTCCTGAAAGGGGCGGACATTCATCGCAGCACTGCCGCGGAAGTCCTCGATATTCCTGCCGACGAGGTGACCGGCGAACAGCGGAGCCGCGCCAAGGCAGTCAACTTCGGCATCGTTTACGGACAGACGGCATTCGGGCTCGCCAGACAATTGGGAATCGGCAGGAACGAAGCTGAAGAGTTCATCGACCGGTACTTCAGCCGCTATCCCCGAGTCCGCGACTACATCGAGAACGCGTTGGCCGAGGCGCGGGACTGCGGTCTGACCCGAACGATGTTCGGACGCATTCGCCAGATCCCCGAGATCAACTCGAGAAACGGAATGCTCCGCAGCATGGCCGAGCGCATGGCTATCAACGCTCCCATCCAGGGAAGTGCCGCCGACATCATCAAGTTGGCGATGATTCGAATCGCCGATGAGTTCGAGCGGCGCGACTTGAAGACGACAATGGTCCTCCAGGTCCACGATGAACTTATCTTCGAAGTGCCTGAAGGCGAGGACGATGTGATCGGGCAGGTAAGCGGCTGGATGTCCGGCGTCGCGGATCTGAAGGTGCCGCTTGTGGTCGATACCCGGTTCGGGCCCAACTGGCGGGATTTGACCCCGGTTGACGGGACTTTGGGCGAGCCGTAGACTTCTACGATACTGTTATTGGGTATTGGGCGCGTAGCTCAGTTGGCAGAGCACTACCTCGACACGGTAGGGGTCATCGGTTCGAGCCCGGTCGCGCCCATTCGGTTTTCTGTAATTTGCAAAATGGAGATTATCGCGAAGGCCCGCACGCCATCCGTGTGAGCGCGGCACTGAGCGTTATCGGTACAGACATTAAAGCAGCGCCAGCTACGAAAAACAGGAGGACATGAAAACCGCCGAGCAAACCCCACACTGCAAGAAAGAAGGCAATCATGAATACGAACGTATCATGACCATCTAACGCCCGCCCGTACCAAGATACGTACCTTTCCGGCTTCCGACGCGCCAACTTCAGAACTTCACGACGCGCGAACGGGTTCCGGCGATGGTGGAGGCTCTTCGTCCTTCGGGACCGGGGGCCGCAGTTGCAGCATCAGAGCTTCGACAAACAAACCGATAAGCGTCCTCGAATTCCGCAGGATCAGAACGATCCAATCGCGTTTCCTCATCTGCGGAAAGTAGATTCCGCGGAATCCCAGCCAAGCGCCAACCAGAGTCGCTCGTTCGTGGAATGGCCGGTGGGCGATCTTGGCAACGGCCGTACGTATGGCCTGCGGCGAGTAGGACCGTCGCCATGCCGTGTCGACCTCTTTTTCGGCTTCCGTGACCGCAAGATTTTGGGGCGTAAACGCCATGCGGAAGGGCCTGAAGTCAAGCCAGTGTTTCGGTCGTGTCAACCTGCCTTCCTCGGCAAGCCGGTCATAGAGCGGAGTCGCCGGATACGGTGTGAGCAGCCCGTAGACCGGCAGGCCCGGCGGCCAGGTTTGAAGATGCTCGAGGGTTCTGTCGGCCACTCCCGGGGTGTCCCCGTCCATGCCGAAAATGAACGAAGTGATCGCGTACAGGCCACGGTCCGAAAGGCGATTCAGAATGGTGGCGTATTCGTTCGGCTTGTTGAAGCCCTTGTTGACCGCCTTCAGGCTGTCAGCGTCGATCGATTCCATGCCGATGAAAATCCATCGGCCGCCGCTGGCCTTTATCAGGTCCAGAAGCTCCTGGTCGCGGAGAAGGTTGACGCTGATCTGCCCGATCCAGGGCACGTCCGCCCCCCGGTCAATCATGTCCCGGAGCAGGGATTTGGTGCGCTTCACGTTAATGGCAAAGTTGTCGTCGATGAAGAAAACGCCGAACTTGCCGTTGTCACGTTCGGCCCGCGCCTTGAGCAGCAGCAGTTCCTCTATAACGCTCTCATTTGAACGAAAACGGATGGAATCTCCAAAGAAGCCCGTGACCGTGCAGAAGTCGCAACCGTAGGGACAACCGCGCCCGGATTCGATGGGAACGATGTGAAGCGACTTCCATGACATGCCCATCCGGGTCAGAATGTTCCGGGGAAGGTCGGGAATATGGCCGATCAGGTTGAACTGGTCGAGGTCGATGCGGTCCCACGGAATGACGGGATAGTTCGTGAGGTCAGGTTTGATCTCGACGCCGGCCTCGTTGACCGGCATGTACACTTCCTTCAATTCACCGCGCGCCGCATCTGCGACGAGCTTGGGCCATGTCGCGTCAGCCTCGCCCAGTGCGACGGCGTCCGCGTGCCGGGGCTCCTCGGTTCGTCCAAGCGGTTCGTCGGGCACCTCGGTGACGTGAGGCCCACCGAACACGACCTTCGCTCCCGTATCGCGAACGGCATCGGCCACGCGGTATGCCCGGGCAATCATCCGGGTCATCGAGCCAATTCCTACCAGTTCGATATCGTTCTCGCGGACAAAGGACGCTACTTCAGCCTCGCTCATCGGCTGGGCATTGCCGTCAATGAGAAAAACCCGATGCTCGGGGGGTGTCAGAGACTTGAGCAGGAACATCCACAGGTGCGGCATGAAGTTGCGTGTCACACCGTTGTCGGGGCTGTACAAGAGGATATTCATAGGTTTCCGGCTTTTCGGAGTTCTCCAAACGAAATTCCGAGATGCATATGATACTCAGCTTCGAAGGACAGTAAGGATACCTAGCACAAAGACTCTGCGTCAAGCGACGAATAGGGGCGACCAAGAGGGGTGGCGCCGAACGTCGAAGCGGACCGCCGATAACTCTTTTGCTAATATGAATCGCTTGGACACGATAGAGAGGGGGCGTCACCGACGTGCGTATTCAACTTAACGGAGAGCTTCGTCAGATACCCGAAGCTTTCAACATCCGCCAATTGCTCGAACACCTGGAACTGCCGACCGAACGTGTCGCGGTGGAAAGAAACAGGTCCGTTGTTCCAAGAAGCCAGTGGGAAACGATCGCTCTTGCGGCAGAGGACAAGATCGAAGTCGTGCACTTCGTGGGAGGCGGCGCCGATGGGGCGCCCGATGAGGGTTTGGTGATTGCGGGCCGGCGGTTTTCGTCGCGGCTCATCGTGGGTACGGGGAAGTACGAAACCATGGAAACCATGGTCGAGGCACACCGGCGGTCCGGTGCGGAAATGGTGACCGTCGCCGTTCGACGAGTGGATTTGAACGCGCCCAGGGGCAAGTCGTTTTTCGATCATATCGATACCTCCAAGTTCATGGTCCTTCCGAACACGGCCGCTTGCTATACGGTGGACGATGCCGTGCGTACAGCTCATTTGGGGCGTGAGGCAGGCCTGTCCGAGTGGGTCAAACTCGAGGTCATCGGAGATGAACAGACTTTGTTCCCTGACACGGCGGCACTGATCGAAGCCACCGCGATCCTTGCAAAAGACGGGTTCATTGTCCTTCCGTATACAAACGACGACTTGATCGTCGCCCGGCGGCTGATCGATGCCGGCGCCGCAGCCATCATGCCCCTGGGTGCGCCGATCGGTTCGGGGATGGGCATTCAGAACGTCACGTCGATGCGAATTCTTCGCGAGCGGATTACCGAAGTGCCGATGATCGTCGATGCCGGGGTCGGTACCGCATCGGACGCCGTGCTCGCCATGGAACTGGGCGCCGACGGCGTCCTCATGAACACCGCAATTGCCGGGGCGAAAGACCCCGGGGCCATGGCGGAAGCGATGAACTATGCCGTACGTGCCGGCCGTCTGGCTTACCAAGCCGGCCGGATTCCGAAAAAGCTCTACGCGGCGGCATCCTCGCCGCTCGAAGGAACGATCGATTAGCCGCCTTTCTCACGAGTTGCCTGCTACAGCACCGGATCCATCCGCCAGTGCCAGGGCGCTATATTCCCAGGGGAGGCAACGCGCGTGCGGGCATGAGCGCTTGATCCGGCGCGACCGACGCGAGGAACGCATCTGAGAACGCGCCGTAGCTCTGACGGCGTCTCCGACTCTTCGCGACGAAAACCCGTGAGAAAGGCGGGTTAGCATTCCGCGGCCGAACCCTGCAGAGTCGCGCTGGGGGGCTGCCACAATCCGCCAGATGGACGTGACACGGGCCGACCTGCCGCGTTTTGGGGCCGGCAAGCCGCTACGTCCTGAACCGAACCGATATTCGGGAATTCCTCGTGCGCCTGGCGGCCCGCGCGGATTGCTGTTTCATGAGTTTGGGAGGGCCACGAAACTTCATATGCTAAAATGCCGAGCGCAGGCACGGTAATCACAACGTTTGGACCGGGCAATTCTTCTGACTTTGTCGATCGATTCTCTTTCCAGGTGATTCGATGCCTGCTCATGCCTGCGACATCTTGGCGACGTCGCAGGCGTCTTGTTGACCGCCCCGCGTCCAGTCGATTGTGGCGTGGTTGAGCGAACCAGCGTTGACACGGATAGTCTGGTTGACTCCAGGCATTCGACCGCACGAGGTCGATTGCCAGTCGGCGTTTTTGATTCGGGAGGACTGATTGAACACGCAAAACACCGATCCGATCCGATATCGCGCTTATTCAAACAAGACTATCGCCAACCTTCCTCAATTCCGAAATCTGAGTACGGAACAAAGGAACGCAGTCCAGGCGGTTTCACGCGTTCTTCCCTTCCGTGTCAACAACTACGTCGTCGACAACCTGATCGACTGGGACGATATTCCCGGCGATCCGATTTTCCAGATGACGTTTCCTCAGGAGGGCATGCTCTCGCCCGAAGATTTCAAGATCGTGAGTGAACTTGCCGGGAACGGCGCTACGAACGAACGCATCGAGCAAGTTGTCCAAAGAATTCGACTTCATTTGAACCCCCACCCGGCCGGACAGATGGAACTGAACGTTCCGTCCATCGATGGTTATGCCCAGGAAGGAATGCAGCACAAGTATCGCGAAACGGTACTCTTCTTCCCCAGCGAGGGACAGACTTGCCACGCCTACTGTACCTACTGTTTTCGCTGGGCGCAGTTCGTCGGGATGGACGAACTGAAGTTTGCCAACAAGGAAGCGGATTCACTGGTGCGATACGTTCGGAGCCACCCGGAAGTTCGGGATGTACTGATCACCGGAGGCGACCCGATGATCATGAAGACCAGCGTTCTCGAAACCTATATCCGTCCGCTACTCGATATCGAATCGCTCCACACTATTCGCATCGGTACCAAGGCCCCGGCCTGGTGGCCCCATCGTTTCGTTACCAACGACGATGCCGATGCTCTGCTTCGCCTGTTCGAAGATGTCGTCGATTCGGGCAAGCATCTCGCTCTCATGGCCCACTACACCCATCCGCGTGAGCTTTCGACCCGCGTTTCCGACGTGGCGGTACGGCGAATTCAGGGAACAGGGGCGACAATCCGCAGTCAGGCCCCACTGATCCGGCAGGTCAACGACGTGCCCGGCCTCTGGGCGTCCATGTGGCAGAAACAGGTCGATATGGGCATCATTCCCTACTACATGTTCGTGGAAAGAGACACCGGGCCGCGGCAGTATTTCGATGTACCGCTATACCGGGCTCTAGATATATTCACGCGTGCGCTCAGTCAGGTTTCCGGGCTTGGCCGGACCGTTCGGGGCCCGTCGATGTCCTGTACGCCCGGGAAGGTTCTCGTCGACGGTGTCACCGAAATCAACGGCGAACGCGTATTCGCGCTCAAATTCCTGCAGGGGCGGGATCCGAACTGGACCAACAAGTTGTTTTTCGCCAAATACGACGAGGATGCGTCCTGGATCGATGATCTCGAACCGGCATTCACTGATCGTTTTTTCTTCCAGGATCGGTTTTCCGAGGCGCGAAAATGGAAGAATCTTGCTATGTATCGGGGTCCGCGCACAGCGGCCGCCGCAACCTCCGGGGCGTTTCGCCAGTAATCCAGACAGGGTCCGACATATCGAATCGTTTTCTACAGTCGTGAAGGTTGGCGGCAGCCTGCTGGCGCTTCCATCGCTTTTCGACGCCGTGGTCCAGACGATTGGCGTCTGTGCCCGGGATTGCCGGTTGCTGGTCGTGCCGGGGGGCGGCCCGTTCGCCGACGTTGTACGGGAGTTGGATCGCAGCCACGGACTTTCGAACGATGTGGCGCATTGGATGGCAGTGTCGGCGATGGATCAGTCGGCGCATTTGGTCGCGGAACGCATGGATGGCGGTCGTGCCGTTCATTCGCTGTCCGGGGCATGTGCCGCGCTCGCCGCAGGCAACGTTCCGGTTCTTGCACCTTCACGCTGGTTAAAGCAGTCCGACCCGCTACCGCACACCTGGGATGTCACCAGTGACAGTATTGCCGCCTGGGTGGCCGGACGTGTCGGCGCCGGACATCTCGTCCTTGTAAAGCCCCCGGGTGTGGGCGTGTGCTCGTCGGAGTCATCGGGAGTGGCGATCGATGGGTTGGTGGACCCCTGGTTTGTGAAGGCACTCCCCCGGAGCATGAAGTGGACGATCGTTCCGGCCGACGATGAGGCTGCACTATTCCGCGCTGTGGGCGGACGCCTTGTCAGAAAATCGACTTCGCCGTAAGACCCGGCGAACATTGTTCCCGCAGTAGCCAAACCCTACTGGCTACAACCTCGCCGGCGCGGCCGCCCGCGCAAGCCGCGCCCCGCACACCCGCGATGTCGGCGCCGGCGTCGCGCACAAACCCCAGGTCGTCGGCTGTCAACTTCCCTGCAAGCGCGGCAAACAGTCCCGCGTTGTGCGCTTCGGCGACCCACGCGGTCAAGGTTCGCGACCCGACCAAATCGCGTAGTCCCGGTCCACGCTTGTCTGCCGTATCGATCAACAGACCTTCAACCCCGTCTACGGACGCCACCTCGGTAAGCGCCGGGGGTGAAAGCGCCCCGACGCGACGCTCATCCGCGTATGCGACCATCACTACGGCAGTTCCGTTGCTTGCGGCTCGAACCCCGCGGGTGACGGCCTCGGTCAGGGTTCGGACACGCCGCGCATTGTCGATCCCTGCGAAGCCAACTTTCACAAACGCCGCGCCGGCGTCCGCGAACGTTCTTGCGATTTTCTCGATTGCGGTCTCGTCGTTGGCGTCCCCGAGCGCGGCCGTCACGGGACGTGCACCGCTGACCGCGGCATGGATTTCGTGAAAGTCCTTGATCGGTGCCGCCCCGAGCGATCCCGCGCTCGGGTCCTTGACATCGACCAGATCGGCCCCGCCCTGGACCGCCGCCAACGCCTCGGCTGCATTTCTGACACTCACAAGGAGACGCATTAAGCCGTCCTCGGGTTCGGTCTCGACAGGTTTCGCGATTGGATCGAGGCAGGCATGACCATGGGTTCTCCAAGAATTGGGGAGTGTATGATGTCGTGTGCGAGTTGTACAACCCGCGCGGTCATCTGGAGCCAACGTATGCGTTCGATCGACGGCGACAGCGGTGAACGATAGATGACGGATGTCGGCAATTCACCGCTGGAGGGTCGTTCGGTGCTTGTGACCGGCGCCTCCAGTGGGATCGGACGTGCCATCGCGCTCGCCGTTGCGCGTGCGGGCGCCGATGTTGCCGTAACCTATCGAGTGAACCGCGAAGGTGCGCTGGACGTGGAGCGCGAGATTCTCGCGCAGGGACGAAAAGCGGCGGTTGTCCAACTCGATGTGGCCGATGAACAGTCCCTCGGCCGGGTCGGCCCGGCAGCCCGCGACGCGCTTGGGCAACTCGACGTCTGGGTGAACAACGCTGGCGCGGACATCCTCACTGGCCAAAAATCGGCGCTCCCGAACGTAGAGAAGCTGGATCTGTTGCTGAAAGTGGATTTGCGCGGGACGATACTCGCATCCTGGCACGCCTCGGAAATCTTGCGCGAACGAGGCGGCGTCATCATCAACATGAGTTGGGACCACGTTATCGTGGGAATGTCTGGCGTCAACCCGCAAATGTTTGCCGCCGTCAAGGGGGGTGTGCTTGCATTCAGCAAGTCACTCGCACTTTCAGTTGCGCCGCGCGTTCGCGTAAACGTGCTCGCGCCCGGCTGGATCGAGACCTCGTTCGCCGATGGCCTCGATGAGGTCAAACGGCGGGCCACGGCGGATTCGACGCCTCTCAGGCGGTGGGGCACACCCGACGATGTGGCCGGCGCCGCCGTATTCCTCGCTTCGCCATCGGCGGCGTTTCTCACTGGACAGACGATCAATGTGGGTGGCGGCGCGGTAATGGGGTAACGCGATCCCTTACTTTTGGGAGGGTAACAAGTTGAAGAAAGAAACGGTCTGTGACGAAGCTCGAATATCGGAACGTCTCGGAGACCTCCCCGGGTGGTATTTCGACGGTGGGTGGATCCGGCGGGTCTACAAGACGGACGGTTGGCCGACGACGCTGATGCTCGTCAACGCTATCGGTTATTGTGCCGAAGCCGCCTACCATCATCCCGATCTCTCAGTGACTTGGGGGCGCGTCGTGGTGAAGCTCAAGACGCACAGCGCCGGAGGCATCACCGACAAGGATTTTGCTCTCGCCCGCCAAATCGAAGACACGGCGCTATGGTTACCCGCCGAGGGGGGTGCGCTCGAAGGGACGCCGAACAAGTTCGTCCGGAGCGGCGACCCTCGCCGATGACCGACCCCGCGTCACCGCGGCGCGTGGCGTTGGTTACCGGGCGTCTTGCGGAACCGGCGTTGAGGCGTGTTGTCGCCGGGATGGACCTTTCCTTTGAATGTAGGGTTACGGTCCTCGATATCACCGTGGCCGCGTTAATGACGACCGACTGGATTGCGAGGCGCCTGCGTGTCCCCGAGGGCACGGATCTGGTGTTGATTCCGGGGCTTTGCGAGGGTGACCCGGATGTTATCGGGCAGAGGTTGGGTGTCCCCGTTGAGAAAGGACCGAAGGATCTGCACGAGATTCCACGTTATTTCGGTCGCGAGACGCTGCCGGATTATGGGGCATGGGATATCGAAATCGCCGCCGAAATCAACAACGCTCCCAAGCTTGCCCGCGATGAGTTGAGACGTATTGCGGATGGTTACTGCGCCTCGGGCGCCGACATCGTCGATGTCGGTTGCACGCCGGGGCTCTCCTTTCCCGACCTGGGCGACGTCGTCGGCGAGTTGACCTCGGCCGGCATACGCGTCAGCGTGGACACATTCGACCCGGCCGAAATCCGGACGGCCGTCGATGCCGGCGCCAAACTCGTCCTGAGCGTAAACGGTTCGAACATTGACGTCGCGCGCGACCTTTCCGGCAGTGGGGCCCGGTTTGTGGTATTGCCCGACCTCGGTAGCACGCTCGACACGCTCGAGCCGAGCATCCAGAAACTGACCCGATGGGACGTTCCCTACCTGATCGATCCCGTCCTCGAACCGATAGGCTACGATTTCATGGCATCGCTGGAACGGTACGCCGAGGTACGACGACGGTACCCGGACGCCGAAATGCTGATGGGAATCGGCAACCTCACCGAAATGACCGCGGCCGATTCGACCGGCGTGAACGCCTTGCTGATCGCAATCTGTCAAGAACTCAGGGTCCGCACGGTACTCACCACCGAGGTCATCGGCTGGGCGCGCGGCGCCGTCAGGGAAGTGGATGTGGCGCGTCGGCTCATGCATGACGCCGTGACGCGGCGCACGGTTCCCAAGGTTGCTGACGACCGCCTCATCACAACCAGAGACCGGGACATGGTCACGTTCACAGACGAAGAACTGCGGGAGTTGCAGGCTGGCATTACGGATACCAATTTCCGCATCTTCGCGGACCGCTCGGGGATCACGGTATTGAACAATGAACTCATGGTTCGTGGCACCGACACTCAGGCCATCTTCGATCAGCTCGGCGTCGACGAATCGACGCACGCCTTTTATCTCGGCAAGGAACTAACCCGCGCCAGCCTGGCCGTAACGCTCGGAAAAACTTATCGTCAGGATAGCGGCCTCGACTGGGGGTATCTCACACCGATCGACGACGAAACGTCCAGGCGTGTGCGGCTCACCGGACGTCCAGGCCACTCGCGGAATGAGAGCCGGCCCAAATTCTGACCCGAACCGTTCCGCATGAGCAGGACGTTGACCCCAACCTCTTTCCCCAATAGTATCGGCACTGAACCTACGTAGGATCGGACTTGAAGTTGACCGAAATCTTGCCCTGAACGATCCGCGCCGTTACGGCACTGGGGCACGGCCAGCAAGAAAATCGCTTGTTGGCGTTCCTGTGGAATGGGCGAGATCCATCGCGTGGCGGAAGCGCGCGTGCGAGCCGGATCGTGATTGTCGAAACCATTGTCACCAGCGTCGCTCGGGACGGGTCGATAAACTGCGCGCCAATGGGCGTCGAGTGGGGTGAGGAGATCATTGTCCTCAAGCCGTTCCTCGAAACGGTTACCTATTCGAACGTCTCGGCCACGGGCGCCGCGGTTGTCAATCTTACCGACGACGTGAGCGTTTTCGCTCGCTCGGCGATTTCGAATCCGAGGTACCCCACCGAGCCCGCAGCGGCGGTCGCCGGCGTCGTTCTCACCGATTGCTGCTCGTGGCACGAGGTGGAGGTCCAATCGATCGCCCGGACCCCGCCGCGTTCACGCATCGAAACCAGGGTGGTCCACCGCGGGGTCCGCCGCGAGTTCATCGGTTTCAATCGTGCGAGTCACGCCGTGCTTGAGGCGACCATCTATGCCACTCGGCTGCACATCCTGTCTCCGCATTTCGTCGAGAGTGAATTGGAGCGGCTGCAGACGATCGTGGACAAGACCGCGGGTCCGCGGGAAAGCAAGGCGATGGACCTTCTCACCGAGTACATTCGCTCGGTAACCGCCCCTCGGAAGGGATCTGCCCAGTGAGTCAGCAGGTGGTTTTTGTCGAGGCGCCGGCAAGGCTCCATTTCGGCGTGCTTGACCTTCGCGGCGCCTTGGGCCGGTGGTTCGGCGGTATCGGCGCCGCCGCCACGGCACCAACCCTCCTGATTTCGGCATGCCGCACCAATACCCTCGAGGTGTCCGGAGAAGGCGCCGAGCGGGCCGAGGAGTTCGCCAGGCGTGTGCTCACTCACTACGGACTGGAGGGCGGCGCGCACGTGTCGATCCACCGGGCACTCCCGGCGCATTCGGGTCTCGGGTCCGGGACACAACTCGCGCTGGCGGTTGCGCGTGCGCTGGCGGAACTCTACGAAGTCGGGACCGACACGCCGACACTCGCCCGCGCCCTGGGCCGCGGCGACCGTTCCGCTATCGGCGCGTATGCCTTTTCGGGCGGTGGTTTCGTTGTCGAGGGGGGGCTGCGCGCCGGAAGCAAGGCGATCGCGCCCCTGCTTGTGCGCATGCCGTTCCCGCCGGCATGGCGTTGCGTCGTGGCCGTTCCCGAATCCGTTTCCGGTATCAGCGGTGACGCGGAGCGCGAAGCGATCGCCCAACTCCCGGCGCCGCCGGAGCGCGAGGTCGAACGCGTTTCTCATCTTGTCCTGATGGGGCTACTCCCCGCCCTCGCAGATGGCGATCTCGCAACATTCGGCGAGGCGTTAAGTGCCATTCAGTCGATTACCGGCCGATGGTTCGCGCCAGTGCAGGGGGACACGTTCGCGTCCGGACCGAGCCGGGAACTGGTGCGGTCGATGTCCGAGTGGGGAGCCTTGGGCGTGGGACAGAGTTCGTGGGGTCCCACGGTCTACGGGATCGTTGACGGCGAAGACGCCGGCGAGCAGCTTGCCGCGCGCGTTCGGACGGCCTTGGGCCCGGCCGGCAAGGTATATGTGGGGCCGTTTGGCACCGATGGGGCCCGCCTCTGGCGGGGGGCGCCGGAACGCTGAACCTGAGGTCTGGTCCCTGGGAACCTGGCCGCGTTTCCTGTTCCTGGTATCGTTCGAGCTGTGCAGCCCGTGGCAGGTCCCTGCAGGGTCCTGCCACGGGCTGCATATGATATACTCCCGCCCTTTGCGTTAGTCCCTGGCGTGTAAGTTCGCCGCATCGTGCGGGACGCGCAGCTAGGTTCGAGTTGGCCGAACCGTGAGGTCCGGCAGAGCCACAGACTGTGGGCGCGCCTTGACACGGCCCATTTCTTCAATAAGGAGTTTTTAAACATGGCAGCCGACTATTTTCTCGGTGAATCGCTGTTTGGCGACGGCAATGAAGTCGCGCATATCGATCTGATCATCGGCTCGAAGACGGGCCCGGCCGGAACGGCGTTCTGTAATGCGCTTACCAACAACAAGGACGGTTTCACGTCGTTGTTGGCGGTGGTGGCACCGAATCTGCCCGCCAAGCCGGACACGATTCTTTTCAACAAGGTGACGATCAAGGGTGCCACGCAGGCTGTCCAGATGTTCGGCCCCGCGCAGGCGGCCGTCGCAAGAGCAGTCACCGATTCGGTCGAGAGCGGTGTTATTCCAAGGGACCAGGCCGACGATCTTTGCATCATGGTTGGCGTCTTCATTCACTGGGAAGCCGAGGACAACACCAAGATCTACGACTACAACTATCAGGCGACGAAGGAATCGATCGAACGGGCCCTCGGCGGCAAGCCCACCGTTGACGAAGTGTTGGCGAAAGCGAAAGACGCCAAGCATCCGTTCAGCCCGAAATAGACCCGTCCACTTTCCGCTCTGTCAGGCCCGGACAAATTCAATGTCCGGGTCTCTGACATTGTTTTCCTCCACAGGCAGGTCTGCGTGCGCAAGCTACTCCTTCAACTCGACACGTCTCCCCATCCCAGCGTCTTCGACCAGGTCGTCGCTCATGACGCCGGCGCCGACGCGATCATGAGCTACGGCGGCGTGACGCCGGATGCCGTACGGGAACTGGTCCACGGCTGCATCTTCACTCGCGGCCCCAAGCATCTGAACAACACCGCGATTTTTATCGGCGGTACCGATATGGCCGCTGGCGAGAAACTTCTGGACGCGGTCCGGGAATCCTTTTTCGGTCCCATGCGCGTGTCGGTCATGCTCGACTCGAACGGATCGAACACGACCGCCGTGGCGGCGGTCGCCAAACTCGAACAGGCCGCGGGCGGCGCCGCCGGCAAGCGTGCCGTAATCACCGCGGGCACAGGTCCGGTCGGTGTGCGCGCCGCTGGACTACTGGCGGGCCGGGGCGCCGACGTGGTGATGACATCCCGCCGCATCGAGTACGCGCGGCAGGTTGCCGAAACAACGAAGGAACGATTCGGCGGGTCTATCGGCGCCGTGCACATGGCTGGCCCGGAGCAGGCAACGGAAACGCTCGAAGGGGCGAATATGCTGCTCAACGCCGGTGGCGCCGGCATCTGCCTTGTCCCGAAAGCCGCCTGGGCCGACCGTCCGGGACTCTCGTCGGCCGCCGATGTCAACGCCGTACCGCCCGTGGGCATCGAAGGCGTGGAGGTGATGGATAACGGCGAGTCCCGCCACGGCGTAACCGTGTTCGGTGCGCTCGGCGTCGGCGGCCTGAAAATGAAGCTTCACAAGGCGTGCATTGCGCGTCTGTTTGAGCGGAACGATCAGGTGCTCGACGCGGAGGCCATCGATCGAGTGGCGCGCGAATTTACGTCGCCCGGCGCGTGATCGGGTTGCCACCGGCTGCCAGCCGTGTCACGCACTTCCGAAGCTCTCCGAACGAAACGTGTTCTTCTTGCAGGTGTTTCGACACGGGCGGCGGCCGAATCGGCGGCCCGCGCTGGCTTCAAGCCGACAACGATCGATGCATTCGCCGATCTTGACCAGCACCCGCTTGTGCGTGCTCTCCCGGCTCTGGAGAGTTATTCCCCGAAAAATGCGGCACTGACCGCTCGCGGCATCGAGTGCGATGCGGTGGTGTATCTGGCCGGTTTCGAGAATCATCCCGGCGCCGTGGAGAGCCTTGCCGCCAACCGGGCACTTTGGGGCAACACAAGTGAAGTGATCCGTAATGTCCGGAATCCGGAGGTTGTCGCTGCCTCGTTCCGCGCTCGCGGTCACGCCGCGCCCGCCATTCACAGCAAAGCCGCCGGCGAGGTTCGACGGGGCCGCTGGTTGGTGAAGCCGCTCGCGGCCGGCGGTGGTCATGGGGTGCGGCAGTGGTCTGGCGGCGAATCCCTTCCGCGGGGTTGCTACCTGCAAGAATTCGTGGATGGAACGCCGGGCTCGGTCGTATTCGTCGCGGCCTCCGGGCGCGCCGTAACGTTGGGCGTGTTCCGGCAACTCATCGGCGACCCTGCGTTCGGCGCAACCGGCTACAGGTACTGCGGAAACATACTACCGGCCCCGGGCGAGCAAGACCCCTCCTTGATCGAGGCGGCCGGCGCCCTCGCTTCGGCCGCAACCGAGGCATTCGGTCTCGTCGGCGTCAACGGAATCGATTTCGTCGAGCGTGGAGGCGTCCCGTACCCGGTTGAAGTGAATCCCCGTTGGTGTGCCTCAATGGAACTGGTGGAACGAGCTTGCGGGATCTCGGTGTTCGAGGCACACGCGGTGGCATGCGCTTCAGGGGTCCTTCCGGCGTTCGACCCTTCAGGAACGTTCGGCGACGAGCGGGCTCTGGGCAAGGCCGTGGTCTTTGCCACCTCAGACGTGACGGTTGGGGATGTGCGGGAGTGGCTTCGGGAAGGGCTTCGGAAGGGAAGCGAGGCGACTATTCGCGATGTGCCCCGTCCCGGCGGCCGGATTCGCGCCGGTCGGCCCATATGTACGGTCTTTGCCGCCGGCCGCGATGGAGAGGCATGCCGGGCCGGCCTGGCGGCCCGCGCCGAACGTGTCTATGCGGACCTCGGCGCGGCCGTGTACAAACCCACCATGGGCTGCTAAAATACGCAGTCCGAATTCAAGAGGTATTGAAACAGTCTCCATGGAAAACAAACGCTTCCTCATGAACGTCGTGCGCACGACCAAGCAGGGTCAGCAGATCAACGTCGGCAAGGACAGCGATGTTTACAAGGCAATCGTTGGCACCCTGAACATGCATGCCGACGACATGAGCGATGCGGGTATCGTATCCGGCGGCAGCGTTCGCGTGCTGTCGGAATTCGGCGAGGCCATGTTCAAATGCGTCCAGGGGAAGGGCCCGAAGGGAATGATAATTGTCCCTTACGGACCGCCCACGTGCCATCTCATGGGTCGCAATACCGATGGAACGGGAATGCCGACTTCGAAGGGTTGGGAAGTGGAAATTGAGCCGGCATCCGAATCATGAGCCAGGTTTGCCGGAAGTAGTTCTCGGGAGTAACAAAGCATGCGTACGAATGACGGGCGTCTGGATGAGCAGTTCGCCGTTGACCCTAACAGGGAGACTGAAAATGTTTCTGCCTGGGAGATGGTCGATGCTGGAAGGTACATGCCGCGGCGCGTGAGGGGGAGTTTTCCGGGCCGGGCCCTTGGTTGAACGTTCTTCTGGCCGCCCCGTGAGGGTGGGCTTGAGGAGTCATTCAAGGAGAAATCAGCGTGAGCAGCATTGGACAGGTCAACGTCGTCGAGAACTCCACATGTACGTTTTGCGGCTGTGTGTGCGACGACATTGAGTTGCATGCCGAGGGTGACCGTATCACCAAGGCCAAGAATGCCTGTAGCCTCGGGAAGGCCTGGTTCCTGAATCACACGGCCGAGAAACTGTATCCGGAAGCTCTTGTCGATGGCAAACCGGCCACGTTGGAGGTCGCGGTCCAGGCCGCGGCGGATTATTTGTACGCGGCGAACATGCCGTTGGTTTATGGCTTGAGCAACACCACCTGCGAAGCGCAGCGTGAAGCCGTGGCGCTGGCCGAATTGGCGGGAGGTGTGGTCGACAGCCACACTTCGCTTTGACACGGCCCAACGGAGATTGCCGCCCAGTTGGGTGGCAAGGTTAGTTGCACGCTGGGCGAAGTTACGAACCGCGCCGATTTTGTCGTTTTCTGGGGCGGAAATCCGGCCGAGTGCCATCCACGGCACTTCACCAAGTACAGCCTGACTCCGAAGGGCAAATACGTGCCCGAAGGCCGCAAGGGCCGAACAGCGGTCCTGGTGGACATTCGGGAAACCCCCAGTGCGAAAGCCGCGAATATCTTCCTGCAGGTCCGCCCGGGCAAGGATTTCGAAGTGCTGACCACGTTGCGCGCGCTCGTCAAGGGCCAGAGGGTCGACGAAGAGCGCGTGGCAGAAACCGGGTTGACGATGGAGCAGTTGCTGGATCTTGTGGAACGCATGAAGAGCGCCCGATTTGGCGTGATGTTCTTCGGCATGGGCCTGTCGATGACTCGCGGCAAGCACATGAACTCCGGCGCCCTGTTGAATCTGGTTGCGGAGATGAACGCCTTCACGAAATTTGTCTGCATGCCCATGCGCGGGCATGGCAACGTTACCGGCGCCGATGTGGTTCTGCGGTACACGACGGGGTATCCGTTCGGAGTCGATCTTTCCAGGGGCTATCCACGTTATAACCCCGGGGAATTCTCGACAGTGGACCTGTTGGTGCGCGGAGACAACGATGCCGCGTTTATCCTGGGCGCCGACCCGGGAGCAACGATGCCCCAACCGGCGATCGACCATCTCGCCTCGATCCCGACGATTGTCCTGGACCCCAAGGTGACCCACACGAGCCGGCTGTCGCGAGTGCACATCACGACGGCGACCGCAGGCATAAGCGCGCCCGGAACGGCATACCGGATGGACGAGATTCCATTGCCGCTTGGTCCGGCGCTGAAATCGCCCTATCCGACCGACGAAGAAGTGGTTCGCCTCATTCGCGAGGCGGTTGAGAAAAAGCCCGGCTGGTCCCCTTCCACCCGGGATGCGAGGAGAGCGATCGCTTAAATCCTCATGACGTTGGTTTCGCTTTTCATGAATACCGTTGCGCACTCAGGCGCCGAGGCGCCCGCCCCGCCGACTCGGTTGTTCTTCATGTCAAAGAGATGAGTCAAGCCACGCTCCGTATTACGGGGGGGACGGTCTACGACCCGGCCAACGGCATCGATGGCGTCGTCAAGGACGTTTGCATCGCGGATGGCCGTATTGTCGAGTCGTCTGAGAAGGCCGATGGCGACCGGACGATTGACGCGACCGGCATGGTTGTGTTTCCAGGTGGCGTGGACGTTCATTCACACGTTGCCGGTGCGGCACTCAACTTCGCTCGCGGGCTGACCCCCGAAAACTATCGTCAAGCCCGGAGATTTATCCACACTCCGGATCTGCGCATGGGACTCGGCGGAATTACGCCCACGACTTTCGCGACAGGGTACCTGTATGCGGGGATGGGGTGGACCACGGTCAATGAGGCGGCTATGCCGGTTCTTACGGCCCGCCACACCCATGAAGAACTGCGCGACGTTCCGATCATCGACAAAGCCACGCTGGTACTGATGGCCAACAACGAGATCATGCTGGATCTGTTGGAGGCCGGCGAACTCGAACGGGCGAGAGAGGTGGTCGCATGGCATATCTGGGCCGCGAAGGGGTACGGGGTAAAGGCGGTCAACCCGGGCGGCGTGGCCGCGTGGAAGTGGGGAAAGAACGCCAGTGTCCTCCACGAGCCGGTCTACGGCTACGACAAGCTCACGCCAGCCAGGATCATCTCGAACCTCGCGGAAATCGTGGACGAACTCGGGCTGCCGCACCCGGTCCATCTCCACTGCAACAATCTTGGTATTCCGGGCAATGTCGAGACGACGCTCGAAACGATGAAGCTGCTCGAAGGCCATCGCGCGCATCTGGCCCACCTGCAGTTTCATGCGTACGGCGGAGACGACTGGGGCACGATGCGGTCGGCGGCGCCCGAGGTTGCCGAAGCGTTCAACCGTCACACGAACCTCACCACGGATGCCGGCGCGGTCTTGTTCGGCGAAAGTGTGACACTCACGGCCGATGGTCCGTGGCAGCACCTGCTCTACCAACTCACCGGGCGCAAATGGGCCAACCTGGATGTCGAAAACGAAACGGGTTGCGGGATCGTTCCCTACGTGTACAAGGACCGCAGCCTGGTCAATGCCGTGCAGTGGGCGACAGGGCTCGAACTACTCCTGCTCATTGACGACCCCTGGCGGGTGCACTTGACGACCGACCACCCCAATGGCGGTTGTTTCTGGCGGTATCCCGAAATCATCCGACTTCTGATGGATGCCGAGTTCCGAAAGGAACAGATCAAGCAGATCGCGCCGAAGGCACGGCAACGCATTGTGCTGGCCGACCTCGACCGCGAATACACGCTCTCGGAAATTGCGATCATTACCTCGGCGGGACCGGCGCGCAGCCTCGGTCTGGTCGAGAAGGGGCATCTGGGCGTGGGCGCCGATGCGGACATCGCAATCTATTCCGCCAGACCCGACGGCGCGGGACTCCTGTTCTCCTACCCCCGCTATGTCCTGAAGGGCGGAGAGGTCGTCGTTGAAGAAGGCGATGTGCGCACGGTCACGGTTGGCAAGGAGTTCATTGTCCAGCCAGCCGTTGACGATGGAATCGAGGACTACCTGCGGCCCCTCTTCGAGAAAGCTTACACGATCTCCTTTGCCAACTATCCGGTGGAAATTGAGCGACTGAAAGGAGCGGACGTACGCAAGTTATATTGACTTTGAAAGAGCAACCCGTCGTCCCGCTCGAGGCCGAGTTGCTCACGCCGGATGCGGTGGCCAGACTTTCCGGCGATCGGATTCGCGCGCTCCCCGTGTATCTGGGAAAGAATGAGCACCGCCTGGACGATTTCTTCACTGTTGAGGGTGAAGCCAGCGACGACCTGAAGATCGTCGGCGACGCCAGAAAGGTGAAGTGGATCGGGCGCGGTATGACGCGCGGCCGAATAACGATCGACGGCAACGCGGGGATGCATCTGGGCGCACACATGAAGGGAGGCGCCATCGAAGTCACCGGCAACGCCTCCGACTGGATTGGCGCCGAGATGACGGGCGGGTTCATCCGGGTTCGTGGCAACGCCGGCGGCCAAGTGGGCGGCGCCTATCGAGGAAGCCTCTCCGGCATGCGGGACGGGACCATTCTTGTCGGCGGCACGGCGGGTCTTGAAGTCGGCGTGCGGATGAAACGCGGGACGATTGTCGTGGCTGGCGGCGCGCGGGACTTTGCGGGGCTGGAGATGCAGGGCGGGACCATTGTTCTCGGCGGAGCGGAGTTGCGAACGGGCGCGAGCATGATTCGGGGCACGATCGTTTGCCTGAAATCGATCCCGATATTACCGACGTTTCTTTACGCGTCGACTTACAGTCCCACGTTCCTTCGTCTGTACTCCAGGAGCCTCGGAGCACTCGGGTTCGACCTCCCCTGTGACCCAGCCGAAGGGGCCTATCGCCGTTATTCCGGCGATACATCGATTCCCGGTAAGGGGGAACTGCTCGTCTGGGAACCCAGGGCGGCCCATGACGGCGCTCAGCCGGCGAGTCGATAGATACACGAAATATGAGCATGGAACATCGCGGTGTCCAAATCGTCGATACGTTTGCCGAGGCATTCGGAATGCGGGCGGCGCGCGTACTCATCACCGCGCGTTCAGCGGAATGGGCCGAGACGGCGGCCCGGTCGATGACGGGCTTCGCCACGTCTGTGATCGGATGCAAGCTCGAGGCGGGAATTGAAGCCGTGCTCCCTCCCGAAGAAACTCCGGACGGTCGCCCCGGCGTCAGCGTCCTCGTTTTTGGGTTCGACGCGGACGGGCTTAAAAAACGGCTGATCGACCGCATCGGTCAGACCGTCCTCACCTGTCCCACCACCGCATGTTTCGACGGGTTGCCCGAAGCCGGAGAACGAATGACCGTTGGGGGGATCCTGCGGCATTTTGGCGACAAATTTCAGTCGAGCAAGTTCCTTGACGGCAAACGGTACTGGAGGATTCCCGTAATGGAAGGGGAGTTCCTGATTCAGGAGGAGTTTGGCGTCCAGAAAGCCATCGGCGGAGGCAACTTTCTGATCCTGGCCAGAGATTCCGACGCCGCGCTGGGCGCCGCGGAAGCGGCAGTCGAGGTCATGCGCCAGGTGCGCGGAGTCATTCTTCCATTCCCCGGCGGAGTCGTACGCAGCGGCAGCAAGGTTGGCGCGAAGAACTACCGGAAAATGATCGCCTCGACCAATGACGCGTATTGTCCCACCCTCAAGGGTCGTCTTGGACCGGATTCGGCGTTGTCGAAGGACGTGAATTCCGTCCTCGAGATTGTGGTGGATGGCCTGGACCGCGCCGTAATCGGCGAAGCGCTCCGCGTCGGCATCGACGCTGCATGCCGAGCGGGCGTTATTGCGATCACTGCGGGCAACTACGGTGGGAAGCTTGGCAAGCATCACTTCCAGCTACGCGATCTCATCCAGAGCTCCTGACGGACATTGACGCCGATCAGGACGACCGAATCCTCGATAATGGGCAGACATCGATTGAATGCCGCCAGCTTCCAGAAACGGTAAAGACGGATGAATGCCGCAATCCTCAGTTCGGGCCCGGGGTGGCACGCCGAGGATCTATGCCGGGCGTTTGGCGAACGGGGTCATCGCGTGCGGGTTCTGCCCGTCGATGCCCTGACGGCGCGCGTCGGGGAGTCCCCGCCAATGGTTGCTCAGGGGACTGCCCTCGACGTCCTCGATGCCATCCTTCTTCGAACCATCCCCATCGGATCGCTCGAGCAGATCGTCTTTCGCATCGATGCCCTGCATCGGCTGGAACGCCTTGGGGTTAGAGTGATCAATTCGGCCCGCGTCCTCGAGCGCACAGTGGACAAGTTCTATACGTCCGTTCTGCTCGAAGAGGCGGGGCTTCGTACGCCGCGGACCGTTGTGACTGAAAACCGGTCCGACGCCATGAAGGCGTTCCGGGCGATGGGAGACGTGATCGTCAAGCCTCTATTTGGATCCAACGGTCGCGGGATCGTGCGTGTGAGCGACGAAGAGATCGCGCATCGGGTGTTCCGTGCGCTGGAGTTGGAACGCGCTGTCTACTATGTTCAGGAGACACTACCCCACGAAGGACGGGATTTGCGCGTGTTCATTGTCGGCAAGCGGGTTGTCGCCGCGATTTGGCGATCGGCCGAAGGTTGGTTGACCAATATGTCGAGGGGTGGACGTGCCGAGAAAGCGGATCTGCCACAAGAATGGGAGGAACTCGCTCTGGCGGCCGCCGATGTTGTCGGCGGGGAGTATGCCGGCGTGGATCTACTCCCGGCATCGGATGGAAAGGTGTACGTTATCGAGGTCAACGGCAGTCCAGGCTGGAAGGGTCTGCAGCCGATGACCGATATCGACATCGCCGGCGCGATCGTCGAGCATGTCGAGGAACTGGTTGGAGGTCCGCGCCGACTGGCCGGACGGGGCCCAGTAACTGCGGAATAGGCTATCCTGGCGGAATCGGGAGCGAACGTATTCTGCCACGGACCGCCAGAGTTCCGTGAAGCACGTTAACCGTTGTCCTGGGTGTTTCAGAGGTTCCTGAGCGAACGGGAGGGAGGGCGAAGCCTTGGAATATGTCAGTCTCGGGTCGAGTGGCCTGAAAGTTTCACGCGTGTGCCTGGGGACCATGACTTACGGCTCCAGAAGTTGGCGGAAGTGGGTGCTCGAAGAAGAAGAGAGCCGCCCGTTCATCAAGCGGGCGTTCGAACTCGGCATCAATTACATCGATACGGCAAACATGTATTCGTTGGGATTGAGCGAAGAGATTCTCGGTCGTGCGCTTAAGGATTTTGCTCCGCCGCGCGATCGGTATGTCGTCTCCACCAAGCTCTACATGGCCATGGGCGACGACCCGAACCAATGCGGTTTGGGCCGGAAGCACATCAGGCATTCGGTAGAAGACAGCCTGCGCCGACTGGGGCTGGATTATGTGGATATCCTGATCATTCATCGCTTCGACAAACGGACTCCGGTCGAAGAGACCCTTCGGGCTCTGGACGATCTGGTCACTGAGGGCAAGATCCTGTATACCGGCGCATCGAGCATGATGGCATGGCAGTTTTCGAAGTTGCTGTACACGGCCGACCGTCTGAACGTCGCGCGAATGATTCTCATGCAGAATCATTACAACGTGGTCTACCGCGAGGAAGAGCGCGAAATGATGCCGCTCTGTCTGGATGAAGACGTTGCCGTGACTCCCTACAGCCCCCTCGCCCGCGGTTTCGTCGCCGGCAACCGTCGACCTGCCGATTTCGGCGATACGGTTCGGGCGCGGGCGGACGACTATTCCAAGGGGCTCTACTTCAAGCCGTGCGATTTTGCCGTCGTCGACCGCGTGACCCAGGTCGCGAAGAAGCACGGCGTCAGCAACGCCCGCGTCGCCCTGTCCTGGGTTCTCCATCGACCGGGCGTGCGCTCGGTCGTCATCGGCGCGACCAGGATGGAGCAACTCGAAGATCTGGTCGAAGCTGTTGACCTCGAACTGGACGAGGACGACCTGCAATCGATGGAAGAACCGTATGAGCCCCATGGAGTGTTGGTCGGGCGGCAACGGTAGCGGTGTGTACGGGCGATTGACGACACAATCGTCCTCGGGCAATTGAAAATTTACAGATCCTTCGAATGCGGCGGCCCATGGATCATTCTCGATCTGGAAAAATGGCGCAATCCCGCGATTCGGAAATCTCGAAAGGCTCGGGTGTAACGATCGTCGGTCGATCGACGACAATCGACGACCCGATTGATCACGGTCGATTGACAACACAATCGGCCCCGGGCGATTGATAACACAATCGGCCCCGGGCGATTGATAACACAATCGGCCCCGGGCGATTGATAACACAATCGGCCCCGGGCGATTGATAACACAATCGGCCCCGGGCGATTGATAACACAATCGGCCCACGAAACTTGTTAATCGCTCGGAGGGGTGATAAACGGGAGGTCCCATGATCAAGCGTTATCTATTTCTGGGGATACTCGCGTTTTCCCTGGCTGGGTTCCTGGCCCCTGTGGCCGTCGCGCACGGTGTTGCGGAAGGCGACGCCGAGTTCGTCCAGACCAATGACGGTCCGGCTGCGGGGCCCTTCATGTACCTGGGGGCCAAGCACATGGTCACCGGGTACGATCATTTGCTGTTTCTGGTGGGCGTCATCTTCTTCTTGTACCGGCTCAAGGATGTTGTCCTGTACGTCAGCCTGTTTACCGTCGGGCACAGTTTGACGCTGTTGACCGGAGTGCTTGGCGGCATCGAAGCCAATGCATATGCCATCGACGCGATCATCGGGCTTTCGGTGGCGTACAAGGCGTTCGACAATATGGATGGCTTCAAGGCATTGCTCGGTTTCCAGCCCAACACAAGGATTGCGGTGCTGGTGTTCGGTCTCTTCCATGGATTTGGATTGGCCACCAAGCTGCAAGAATTCACTTTGTCCGAGAATGGCCTCGTCACCAATATCGTGAGCTTCAACGTCGGCGTTGAGATCGGACAGATTCTCGCGTTGCTGGGCGTCCTGATCGTATTGAGTTTCTGGCGCACGCGGCCCGGCTACATCAAGCACTCGTTCGTGACCAACACCGCCCTGATGGCGGGCGGATTCATTCTGGCCGGCTATCAGTTTGCCGGATATTTCTGGGGGGTATAGTGGCCGACGCGAACATGAGTCCTGAAACTCCGTCCCTGGCGAAACTGGCCAAAGCCACGGTTCTGGCGCTGGCCGTAGCCGCGGTGGTTCTGGTTGTCGCGATCCTTCCCGCCGAATATGGCATCGACCCGCTCGGAATCGGCGAGGCGTTGGGACTGGTCATTCTTTCCGACCCTGCCGCGGCGACCGCGGCGGACGTTACCCCCGGTGTCATTGTCGCCGAACAAGACCCATATCGGGCCGATACCATCACGTTCGATCTGGAGCCCGGAGGCTTTGTCGAGTACAAGTACCGGCTCGAACCGGGTCAATCCATGATCTATGCGTGGGAAACCTCAGGTCCGGTCCGGTCCGAGATGCACAGCGAGGCCGACGGGGCGCCTGAAGGGACAGCGGAGTTCTTCGAAATAATCGAATCCACAACCGCCGCCCAGGGCAGCTATACGGCGCCGTTTCCAGGAATTCACGGATGGTACTGGGAAAACCTCAACGAAGAGGATCCCATTTCCGTCACCCTCACAAGTACGGGTTTCTACTCGTATTCGATGGAATTCACCGCCGATTCGCGCCGGCGATACGAACCGGACGCCATCGTTGTCGTATCCGGCGGCGAGGATGCCGAACAGGATTGACCATTCGTGCGATGACCCTATTGTAGGGGCGGTCTATGACCGCCCGAATCAAGCATTTCGAGACTGCCCAAATCAAGAACGCGCGGTCACAGACCGCGCCTACATTGGGATATCATTCCGCGACTCTGAACGTGTAGGGGAGGTCTATGACCGCCCGAATCAAGCCGCCCGAATCAAGCCGCCCGAATCAAGCCTGCGATTCTTTCTTTTTCCCCATGATCGCTATCATCAGAATTCCGCCGATAATTGCGAACAGGGGAAACACGATGAGGTTGATCGAGAGCGTCACCAAGACCGAAATCGGTGAGAAGTCCATGAACTGGAGTAACACCTCGAACATTTCCGGGTCGATGTCGGGCGCCAATTCCAGAAGCGATTGTTCCAATTCGGCCATTGAATCGCGGTCGAGCGTGAGGAGTTGGAGAATACTGGCCACGGCCGCCAGTAACCCGCCGAACAACCCGCTGAGGACTCCCACGAGTGCGCCGTCCCCATAGGACAACGCCCCCGTTCCTCCGGATTGTTTTTTCCCCAGTAGCCAAGCCCCGAAACCGCCCCCGGTGACTACCCACATGCAGCAGACGCAATTGCCGAACTGGACCAGAGGGATCGATGACAGAATGCCCATGACCGCTCCGGCGATGAGGGCCGGCCGGACGAAATCTCCGCTTGTCAGTTCGGCCGCACTTGCCGGAGGCGTGTCGATGGGCGTCCCGCACTCCATGCAATACTGCGCCCGATCGTCCAGTGTGGTTCCGCATTGGCTGCAGCTTTTCACCGCACCGTTCCGATCGCGCTATCGGTCGCCGTGGCCCGCGGCAGGGAATCGCGCCGCGCGAGCAGTTTTCCCACGCCCAGGTTGACGAATCCTGCCGCTGCGAGTCCAAACAGAAGACCCGACACGGCACGTGCCGGTTCCCAGTCGATCCAGACCCGGGCGACGACGAACTCCAGCACCATGGCGGCAAGCGCGAGACGGAGGAAGAGGGTCCGTGCCGGGAGGCGGAAGGACAGTGCGGCGAGGAACCCGGCGTAGATCGACGTACACCGAATGCAGACCGGCAATGGGAGGCCCGCGAGATGCCAGCTTCGATCCGGCGCCTGGTGACAGATCGCGGAGAAAAAGCGGTAAACCCATTCGAGTTCGGCGCCCGGCGCGGCCAGAATCGCCGCGAACCACAACGCCGAAAGTGCCCAGAGCGCCCTCCGCGCGTGACCAGGCGTCCTCCCCGCGTGAGCGCGGTTGATTCCGGGTGGTGGAAGAAACGTCGACAATGGTTCCTCGCGATTGAAGCGGGCTTTGGCCAAATTGCCAATCCGCGCGCGGTCGATTGTAGCAGGCCCGATCGTGACTGAAGCGAAACGGCCGAAACCATTGAATTTCTTGACTGTCGAAAGGTGGGTGCTATGATATTTGGACCTGTCCTTATGACGCGGTCAGCACTGTGCATTTCGAGGTGGTTTATGAGCCGTATAGTTATTGTGTGTGCCCTTGCCTTCGCCCTTTTGAGTCTGCAAACTCCAGCATCCGCCCAGGATGACCGCCAAAGTGCGCGTCTCGAGCGTGCCAGCCGGGCTCTGGAGCGCTGGCTTGACGAAGATGTCCAGTACATCATCATGTCCGAGGAAAAGTCCGCATTCGATGCGTTGACGACGGATGAGGAGCGCGAGCAATTCATCGAGTCGTTCTGGCTGCGCCGCGACCCGACACCGGACTCGATCGAAAACGAATACCGTGAAGAACACTATCGGCGTATTGCGTATGCGAACGAGCGATTCCAATCGGGAATTCCGGGTTGGAAAACCGACCGTGGCCGTATTTACATCATTCACGGTGAGCCGGACAGCAAGGAAACCCACCCGACCGGCGGTTTTCACCAGCGTGACTTTGCGGAAGGTGGCGGGAACACCGTGACGTATCCCTACGAAGAGTGGAGGTATCGCTATATTGAGGGGATCGGGCAGGAAGTCATTCTGGAGTTCGTGGACCCCTGTTTTTGTTCAGAGTACCGGCTTGCGCTCACGCCGTACGAAAAGGACGCGCTGGCCAATGTGCCCGGTGTCGGCCTGACGTTGTACGAGGAGTTTCTGGGCGAGAAACAGTACCGCGGCAACGGCCTCCGAACGGGTGAACAACTGGATGGCCGCATCAACCAGTTCGATCTTCTGGAACTGAACTCCAAGATATTCAACGCGCCCGAGATCAAGTTCAAGGATCTCGAAGCGATCGTAACGACGAACGTTTCCTACAATCTGCTGCCTTTCGAGATGCGTGCCGACTTTGTCCGTGTGACCGAGGAAACGGTAAACGTCCCGGTGACGATCCAGATTCGCAACAGCGATGCCGCGTTTCAGGAAGAGCAGGGTGTCCACCAGGCCGTCCTGAATGTCTTTGGACAGGTCACCGCGATCAACGGGCGAATTGCCAACACCTTTGAGGATACGGTTACGATTACGCTCCCGGACGCGGGATTCGAAGCGTCGCTGGAGAGGTCGCATGTCTATCAGAACCTCATTTCCCTGAGGCCCGGTCGATACAAGATCGATCTTGTTATCGAGGATCTGCACAGCGGCAACATCGGGACCATTACCGAGGCGCTGACCGTCCCCCGGTATCCCGAAGGCCAACTTGCTGCCAGTTCGCTCCTCATTGCCGATCTGATTCAGCCGATTCCTTCGCGCAGCATCGGCTCGATGTTCGCACTTGGCGATTTGAAGGTCCGCCCGAGCGTCGGTAAGGAGTTCCGGGAGGGCGACGACCTTAACTACTGGGTGCAGGTCTACCATCTCGCCGTCGATGAGGAAAAGTTCAAACCCTCGGCCACAATCGAGACCCTCATTCTTCGCGATGGTGAACAGATAGAGCGGATCGTCGAAAACACAGAAGAGCTCTCTGGCGCGGCCCGGCAGATGACGCTGACAAAGACGATCTTTCTCAACGACTTCGCTCCGGGGGAGTATTCGCTTCAGGTGCGAGTCATCGACAATCTTGGCGGAAACGTAACGTCACAGGCCGACCGGTTTACCGTCGTGCCGACGACGGTCCCTCAAAACTAGCCCGAAGGGGTGTTGTTAAAAGGGGGCCGGGCGGACACACCCCCGGCCTCCGCGGATCGGTCAGCATGCGATCAGGAGCGCATCCTCGATGCTGCATTTGAAATTGGCGCCTGAGAGTTCTCGTCCAACCGGGGCATTCCGCGCCAGCGCCCTTCTGATCGCCGCTCCCCTTCTTTCGTTGTGTCTCCTGTCCCCCGATGTTTCCGCTGCGCAGCTTTTCGATGCCGATTCGAGCATTACCGGACGCATCCGCGATATGGGCGGTGCGCCCCTGGCGGGGGCGCTGGTGTCAGTCCAGTCGCCCGGCGAGGCTTTGCGGGAGCGCTTGGCCGTTACCGACAGAAGTGGCCTTTTTACAATCGACGGGCTGACTGCGGGCGAATATCTTCTTCGAGTGACCAAGGCCAGATTCCTGCCCACAGTGGCCAGCGGCGTCGAGGTTGAAGCTGGCAGCAAGCTCGTAATGACCCTCAACCTCCAGACCGCGCTCGACGTCATTCGGCAAGGCGTGCGGCGCGGCAGCATGGAGGACATGAAGTGGGTCTTGCGCAGTTCACCGTCCGCCCGCCCGGTCTTGCATCTGGCCGACTCGGGAACGACGGCGCCTTCCGCGACGGATACCGCGGGTTTTGTGCAGGTGTATTCCACCGCCGTGGAATCCGGAGTCGGGGCCGGGGATACTTTCGGTTCGGAATTTGCTTACAGCATGCCGGTGTCTTCCGACGCGATAGTGACTTTCGCCGGCCAGTATACGGAAGCGCCCGACAAGCCCAGCGGATTTGTGGCGGCATACGATTTCTCTTCGGGCGACAGAAGGCGGACCTCGGTGGCGGTGAACGTCCGGCAGGGGGCGCTTCTTAACAGCTTCCACGGGAGTGCGGCCAGAGAAGTCCAATTGGGCTACGACGAGCGGATTCATTGGTCTGACAATCTGGTGCTCACCTATGGCGCCGCCGTCGGGTACACCGATGCGGTGGGCTCGGGAAATTACATACGCCCCGAATTTGGCGTCACCTGGGTGCGGGGACCCCGCAGTTCGATTTCGGCAGAGTTTTCACGGCGCTCTCCGATCGATGCCAGCGACCCGATTCGGGGACGGGAGTATTTCGACCGTGCCGTGTACGTGCCGTCCCAACCTGAAGAGTATTCGCATGTGGAACTGCGGGCTACACACTCGTTTGCAAACGAATTTCGACTTTCTCTCGCCGGATTCCGTGACGAATCGGGATCACAGGCGTACCTCGTCGATGCCGACGATGGTCGACGGGGGCTCGTGTTTCTCGACGCTGCGGCTACGCCAACGGCAGGGGTTCGGGTTTTCATGGATCGGAACTTTCGCGGTCTTGAAGCCGGCTTGGGATACACATACGCGAATGCCGTCGCGTTCGATCCCGACGTTCTGTCGCCCGAAGATCTCTACGAGGATGCCAATCGGCGAAACCTCCATATGGTAACTGCCCGGGTGAGTACGAATATCGAGTGGAGCCAAACGGCGGTGACGGCTGTCTATCGCTGGGTCTCGGGGTTTCCGCTGGCCCCTGTCGATCCATATCAGAGGACTGCCGAATACAACGATCCCACGTTGAGCATCACGGTTGCCCAGGATTTGCCGAGCCTCAAGATCCTGCCCGCCAAGTTTCAGGCGATCGTCGATGCCCGCAACCTTTTCGAGCCATCCTTTGGATCGCGCCGAACGGTTTTTGCCGGACACCCACGGCTGTTGAAAGGCGGCATACATATTCGTTTTTAGTTCGCTTGCCCGAGAAATACGAATTCCTGTATTCTGTTTCCAAAAGACATATCCCGGTTTATGGATTCATTAAAACGTATCTGGCTTCATATGCCGGTTGCATCGAAGGGGCGTTGCATAATGACCCGCATCCGCTTGTTTTCGGAGACCGACTTCCCGTTATCGAGTCCATAAACCGAGGCCAATGACAGGAATCCTTTCATTCCGGCTGATCGCCACAGTCATCCTGAGCCTGGGACTGATCATTCTGGGTGGGCTGAACGTTGAGCAGAAACGGGAATGGGTAGCGCCTGACGACGGCGTGTCGTGGATCGAAACCTCACCGGGTGTCGTCGAGGCCACACGTGTTCTTTCCGATGGCCCCGGGGGACGTGCGGGTGTAGAGGTTGGCGACGTACTGGATCGGATAGCGGAGATCGAAATCCAGAACGACCGTCATGTCACACAGGTTCTCTACGATTTGGGCGCATGGTCGCAGGCCGAATATATCCTGGAGCGCGACGGCGTAAGTATCGAGACAACGCTGGTCATTTCGCCCCAACCGGAACGGTTCCGCCGTCAGTATGCCTACCTTGAAACTATCGGCATACTCTATCTGCTGGTGGGGTTGTTGGTGGTCACCAAACGCTGGCGGGCGCCTCACGCGACGCACTTCTATTTCGTCTGCCTGATGTCGTTCGTCTTCTATGTATTCCACAGTACCGGAAAGTTCAACGTTTTCGATTGGACGATCTACTGGTCCAATCTGACCGCGACCGTCTTCCTGCCTCCGATATTCATGCATTTCTGCCTGGAATTTCCAAGGCGCAATCCGCGCGTCGAACGGTACAGCTTCCTGCTGCCGTTGATATATGTTCCAGCGGTCCTGCTTCTGGTGGCCGGGATTCTTTTCGTGACCGGTGTCCTGACGACGGTTCCCTCCGCGCGTGTGTTGCGCGACCTTCTGGACGATTTGAACGTCATTCATTTTGGAGTCCTTTTTGTCCTGAGCGCCGTCGTTCTCCTGCACACGTACCGGACCGTTCGGGAGCCAGAACTCCGGCAGCAGATGAAGTGGGTCACGCGCGGCACGGTTATTGCGGTCGTTCCCTATTTTTTGTTCCAATCCCTGCCGCGCGTGTTCGGTTTCGTGCCGCCGGAGGTCGCCGACGCCAGCGTCGTCCCACTGGTCTTCATTCCGATTTCATTTGGCTGGGCGATACATCGTTACCGGCTGATGGATGTCGACATCCTTTTCAAGCGCGGTGCGGCATATACCCTCGCGACGATGTTGGTCATCGGCTTGTACGTTACGGCCGTGGTCATGATTGGCGATCTGTTTGGAGAGGGTCTTCCGCAACTCGGAGTCGGTGGAAGTATCGTTGCCACCATCGTCGCGGCGCTCCTTTTTGCTCCGACGAAAGATCGGATCCAGATCTGGCTCGACAAGTTCTTCTACAAGGATCGATATAATCTGCGCCTCACAGTAGCTGATTTCGGCCGCCGCCTCGGCTCCGAAGTCGATCTGGACAAGGTGCTCGAACGAATCGTGGAGCGGCTTTCCGGATCCCTGCTGGTCGAACGGATGGCGGTTTTGCTCGAGGACCCCCAAGATCGTTCACGTTTCATTCTTGCCCGCTCCCGGAATCTGGACATCCCCGCGGGAACCGTTTTCCCGTTTCTCAAGAAGGATATCGATCAGCCATACGTCATCGTGGATTCCGACATGGCAGATGAAACCGGACTCAACTACTTCATCCCGTGCCGTGCCAAGGACCGGGTGATCGCGTATCTGGGAATGGGGCAAACCGAAGACGGCGGTTTTTTGACCAGTGAAGACATGGAACTCCTCGAGGGGATTTCCGACTATGTCGGAATTGCGGTCGAAAACGCCACTCTGTATCAGTCGCTCGAGGACAAGGCGACCGAGTACGAAAGCCTCAAGGACTTCAATGAAAGCATCATCGAATCGATCAGCGTCGGTGTAATGGTCGAGGTCGGGGGCAGGCTTCTGGGGTGGAACCGGGCGTTGGAACGACTGACCGGGCGCGGGCGCGAAGAAATGATCGGGAAAGCGACCTCGGAGGTCCTCCCCGAGCAGGCGTTGGAACGGCTCCGTGAGGAGCGAAATCTGTACAAGCACCATTGGGGCGACCTGGTCGTCAATTTTTCGGCGACTCCCCTTTTGGACAAGGAAGGCCAGACCAGCGGACGGCTGATCATTGTGGACGACATCACTGAACGGATCCGGCTCGAAGATCAGATCGTCCAGAACGACAAATTGACTTCCATGGGGCTGCTCGCCGCCGGTGTCGCACATGAGGTGAATACACCGCTGGCGGTCATTTCCAGCCACTCTCAACTGCTCCGAAAACAGTTGCCGACAGACGACGACCGTCACGCCGTCATGGAAAAAATCATCAAGCAGACATTCAGGGCCTCGGAGATCGTGAACAATCTGCTGAGCTTCTCGCGGACCAACCCGGCAGAGTTCGTGGAGTTGGACGTCTATCGGATCATCACCGAAACGCTCTCGTTGCTGGAGCACCAGTTGAAGAGCGCCGGCATACGCGTGGAAAAGGATTTCGCGGCGCCCGCGCCCCTGGCGTTCGGCAACGCGGGAAAACTGCAGCAGGTTTTTCTGAACCTGTTTCTCAACGCCCGGGACGCAATGCCCCAGGGCGGAACGTTGCGCATTCGGACCGACGGTGCGGATTCCAGGCTGCGGATCTGGATCGAAGATACGGGCGTGGGCATCTCGGGCGACAACATCAAAAAGATTTACGACCCATTCTTTACGACGAAGGAAGTTGGCAAGGGAACCGGAATGGGTCTGGCCGTTTCCTACGGTATCGTTCAGGAACATGGCGGCAGCATTGGAGTGGAGAGCGTTCCGGGACAGGGAACGACCTTCCGTCTGGAGTTGCCCCTGTCCAGAAAGCCTGTGAATGTCTAGAAAAAGCCAGGATACCTCCCCCCCGCGAGTTCTCGTTGTTGACGACGAAGAAGAGATTCGGGACAGCCTCGAAATGCTTCTCAGGTCGGAAGGCCTTTCCGTGGAGACGGCAATCGACGGCGAAGATTGTCTTGCCAGGGTCGGGGGGGGATCGTACGACCTGGTGCTGCTCGATCTCATGCTTCCGGGACGTTCAGGCCTTGACGTTCAGAAAGAACTCCAGACCATGGACCCGGCCCTGCCGGTCGTCATCATTACCGCGATGGCGGTGATCGAGACCGCGGTCGATGCGATTCGCGCCGGTGCCTACGACTACGTCACCAAGCCCTGGAACAACGACAAGTTGATGGCCATCGTGAATAACGCTGCCAGACAGCGCAAGCTCCACAGCGAGAACCTTCAGTTGCGTCGCGCCCTTAAAGAGCGGTTCGGCTACAGCAATATTGTCGGCAAGAGCGAGCGCATGCTCCGGTTGTTGGATCTGGTGACTCAGGTCGCTGCCAGCCGAAGCACTATATTGATTCAGGGCGAGAGTGGAACCGGAAAGGAACTGATCGCCAAGGCGATCCACTTGAAGAGTGCCCGTTCGGAGAAACCTTTCGTTCCAGTGAACAGTGGAAGCATGCCCGTCGATTTGCTCGAGAGTATGCTGTTCGGTCATGTGAAGGGTGCCTTTACCAGCGCCGTCGCGGCCAGGAAGGGTCTGTTCGAGTTGGCGGACCAGGGCACCATATTCTTCGACGAAATCGGAACGATCGGACCCGAAACTCAGGTCAAGCTTCTGCGTGTCATTCAGGAGCGCGAGTTCATGCGGTTGGGGGGAACCGACACGGTCAAGGTGGATACCCGCATCATTGCGGCAACGAATGCCAATCTGAAGTCGATGGTGGAGCGGGGAACATTCCGCGAAGACCTTTTCTACCGGCTGAATGTGATCAACATCGAGGTGCCGCCGCTAAGGGCCCGGCGCGAAGATATTCCGTTGCTCGTTGAATTCTTTACTCGACAATTCTGCGAGGAAAACGAAAAAGAACTGCACAGCTTCAGTCCGGAAGCCCTGAAGCTTCTGGTCGACTACCCCTGGCCGGGCAATGTCAGGGAACTTGAAAATACCGTGGAGCGGGCAGTGGTGTTGTCGTATTCAGAGGAGATGGGAAGCGACCTGCTTCCGGACTCCATCACGAATCCACCGCTCAAATCCGCTCTTGCCAGTTCCTTGAAGATCGATCCGGATCGCCGATTGTCCGAGATCGTGGATGCGTTCGAGCGGCAGGTGATCCTTGAACGGCTTGAACAGACGGGGTGGAGTCAGACCGAGGCGGCCGAGAGCTTCAGCGTCCCCCTGTCAACACTGAATCAGAAGATCAAACGGCACGGGATCAATAGCAGGAAGAAGCGCGAAAGATTCCCCGCTTAGCCTTCCTTTTTCAGGTTTGACTTTGTCAGGCCGATACCCGCTTTCGTGGCCTGCTATTCTTCAACTCAATGACTTTGCAGGTATTCGTTCAACTTCGCCAAAACGCCGCGTCCGAACCGAGGCGAATCGTGTTCGCTCGGCCTGAAATTCCGGGCATCTTGCCTGCTGTCGAAATTGTTCATCGAGAAAAGATTGCGATCCCCGTACTGCTGGCGCCTTCAGTCAGGCTTCGAGAACTTGCCGGCGAGCAGCACGTATCCGTGTCCGGCGTCGAAATCGTCGAGCCATCGGAAGCCGTGGTCGGCCGGTACCTGCGGGCCGCCGTCGATCGTTGGCGCCGAGCGGGCGTGGGGGAGGTGGAAGCGCGTAAACGATTGATCGGCTCCGACGAATTGGCCCTCGCCATCGTTCGTGCGCGGGAGGCGGACGGTGTGATTACCGGTCTGCGGCCAGGGAGCGCGGGTGTCTTCCCGGCGGCATCGTTGACCGGGTTGGCGGACGGCTGTTCGATCGCATCCGAACTTTTCATGGTCGCCCGCGGCGACGGCAAAACCGTGGTCATTGCGAATCCGGCCACCGTCCTGGCGCCATCACAGGCGCAGTTGGCCGAACTCGCGCTGCGGAGCGCGCGGAGTTCCAGGCGTCTTTTTGGCTTCGATCCCCATGTCGCTTTCTTGTCCGACGCGGCGGGATCGCTCGGTTCGCGAAAACGGTTTCAGAGCGCCGAGGACCGACAGCAGGAAAAGGTCCGCGGTGCAATCGAAACAGTTCGTGCGCGCGACAACACCGTACGTGTCGAGTCTCATATGTCAAACGGAATCGAGAGTTTGGGAAGTGGACCGAATGTCCTGGTGTCATGCGGGCCGCAGGCCGGGAATCCGAGCTACCGCCTTCGGCAGGAATACGGGGCGGGACGCGTGGTCGGACCCATTTCCGAAGGTCTTGACGTACCGGTGAACGTGATGTCAAGAGGTAGTACCGTCGAGGATATCGTCGATTTGACGGCGGTCACATCACTGCTGGCGGGGTGTGGGTAAACGCAAGCGCGGGAGTCCGTGAAGACTCCCACGATCCGCGCTAATCGTCGTTGGTTCTTCGGCGGACCTTCTTCCGGCTTCTCTTCCGGGCAAGGGCCTGCTTGATCCGCTTCTTTTCGCCTGGTTTCAGATAAAAGGAGTGTTTCTTGACTTCCTTGATGATGTCTTCCTGCTGGACTTTACGCTTGAAGCGCCGGAGAGCGTTCTCGATCGACTCGCCCTCCTGGACTCTGACTTCAGCCACGACTCACACACCCCCAATCTCCTGCAGAACGCAGACCCTGATTATCCCGCGGTTGCCGACGGAAAGTCAATCGCGGTATCCGGTCTGGTCACGGCAAATTTGTTCTCAGAAGGAGCACGATGTGGGGGATGAATTTCGAGTCATTTTCAAGTAGTCGAAGACGCGGCGGGTATTGAACGAGAGTTGGCGCATGGATTGGGCGATCGATTGAGCGGGTTTTTGAAAGGATTTGAGAATACCGACGGCAAAGCGTCGGAGGCGGGTGATGTTTTCCGGGCCGAAGCCGGTGCGGATTCGACTGCGGTCCTCATCGTAATTCCAGTCGATGATGTAATGGACGCTTTCGATACTCCAATGACCGCGATTGATGGCCAGCAAGCGTTCGGGGGAGGTTTCGCCGGGTGAGCGGCTCGTGATGCCCAGCGCGGTTTCACAGGTGAGGGCGCCGGATTTCTTGTCGATGGATTCGCGCTCGATCCGAAAGACCTGCGCCAGGTGGGGAAAGTCGAGGTAGTGGTTGAGTGCGGCGCTGCACCAAATGCGCCGGGTTTCGATGCGGCCATGATCGGGCGGCGTGACCTCGACAAAGTCGGGTTGTCCGCGGGTTTGGAACTGCAATGCGATATCGCGTTCCAACGTCGGTTGGTTGCCTTTGACCGTGAAATGATAGTGCGCTCCCCGCTCAACCGAATAACGCGCGATCGCGCGTTGGGTCAGCAGGGCGTCGCCGGTGATGTCCTTGCCGGCGATGTCGCAGGTTTCAAGCAAGGGAACGGCCATGCCGATTTCGTTCGTGCGCTTGTGCTCCTCGCCGCCGGCTACAGGGAGGGTTCCCACTTTTTTTGGGTGTAGCAGCGTTTCGACCGATGCCCGACCACGCTCATGATGTGGGTCTGACGCCCGTCCGAGTCGAGGGCGTTCTTCATCGTCTTGCCATCCATGGCCAGCGCATCGTCGCCGGCGCCCCAGGCCCGATTCCACGCATTGAGCGCCCGGTCCAGCGCCCCCGGTTCAATCCGTATCGGGCAATCCCGAATCACAAACTCGCTGGGAACCACATAGCGGCCGTTCTCGGGCCGGCAGCCAAAACGTTCGCGGGCTTTCTGCCCCAGGGCATCGGCCCAATCCGAGATGGCTTTATAGCCGTGCATGCCGCACAGCGTCGCGCCCGCCGCGATGCCCCGCACGACCGACAAGGGATGGCGCCGTCCCTGAGAGCGGCGCGGATCGGGAATGGTCCTGAAACACTCGGGGAGTTGTCGCATCTCGGCGGCATTGAGCATGATCTTGGGGGCTCCTGTGAGTTGAAGATGTTCCCGGCCAGGGTGGGTCAGTTGCCTGCGCGCATCACGGCGCAGGGGACGCACAAAGACAAGTTTCGGGGCATCGGCTTCGGCGCTGTAGCCGTCCCGGGTGCGCCGGTATCCCCGCGTCCGTCCCAGTTCCAACCAGTTCGACGCGCGATACACGCCGCCATGGAAGCGCCGGGGATCGACAAACGTTTCCAGCAGCAGCAACCCATGACCGAACCGTTGGCGCCAATCCGGGGCGGCCCGCCGCTCGAGCCGGGACAATACTCGCGACCCCACATTCGGCCGATTCCAGCCCGGCAGAATCAAAAAGCGGCTGTTGTTGGCGATCAGTTTCAGCCGCCCATACTGCGAGCGGAAGTCCCAGCCGATCCATCGATCCCGAACCCCGCACTTCAGCGCCGCCGCCGACAGGCTCAGTTGCGCCACCCACTGCCCGCGCCATGTCGCCACGTACCAGACCGTCTCCCCGATCTTCGCCAGCGCGCCCAGATAATGATGACGCCTCATCTGCTCCCGATACTGCGCTTCCTCGCTTCGCTCCACTGGCCGGACCTCGATCTCCGACAGTTCTGGGCTGGTTAATTCCGTCCACTCCATTCAGCGTGTTATACAGGAATCTCATCGCTGTGTCCAGCATTCCAGGTTAAACCACTGAATCCCAAAACGTTCACTGGAAGGACAAATTCATCCTTGCACCGTCCCTGACGTTAGACTAGGGTATACTTCAAACTGACACCTTCAGAGTCGGCGATTCTCCTTAGCGTACGATTTTTTTCGTTTCGTGAGGTGACCCCTACTTCGAATGCAGGGACATACCGTACGGTCCGAATGCGATCCGGAGCGATACCGCGACGGCGTTGTTCCGGAGCTCTCTCAACGCTGCGAACCCGGCGACTGGAGAAACGTTCTCCCTGTGCATCGATCCCGTCGATCGGAATGATCGAAGAACGGAGGTCGATCGGCCCCCCTGTTCCCATACGGACGTTGCCGACAATACGTTCGTTTTCAGGAGAATGGAGATACAGGATTTTGACCTGGTTGCCGGAAATGACGAGCCGGAAGGAATCACGTTCGCCGACGGCCGCTTCCATGTGGTGGATTGGATCGACGACCAGGTCTACGCCTACGACGTCTCGGGACAGCCTGATCCCGGCGCCGGCTTCGATCTGGCCTCGGGCAATGGTGACTCGCGCGGGATCACGTTCGCCAACGACCGGTTGTAGGTGGTTGATCTGAGCGCCGACAAGGTCTGTGTCGGTGCACCCGAGTAGACCTATTTCTTGAATTGGCCTGGAGGTGGCCGACAGGGATTCGCACGAACCCCGAGTCACGGTCATACCTGGGAGGCCCCGTCTGGTAAAAAGATGCCTTTACGGCTTGTGGCCGAGGACCTGGCCGTCTCTACGGCCCCTGCTCGCCGCGGGTGGCGTGTGTCGATATGACACACGAAGGCAACACGGCCATGTGTCGATCCGATACACGCGGCGGCCGCTGTCTTCGTCGCGCCGGATCGGCGGGGCCCGTGGATTCAGCCACTTAGGTGTGCGGGCCGGGTTTGGCGTCCGAATTGCTTCAACAAAACCCGGATGGGTGTGGTCACTGTGACCGCGCCCGATTACTGAACAAGCAAATGGAGTGAATTCACAATGTTGATCAAATCCAAATACATGCTCGCGTGTGGCGTGCTGGCGGTCATGGCCATGGCTTCCAGCGCCTTTGCGCAAACCATCTTCACGGTGACTGCCAGCAACACGCCGCGCGCCCGGATGAACGGACATGCCGAGCTGGCCGGCGGCATCACGTTGACCGGCACGGGCGACAACAACGATGGCGGGACCATCAGCATCGACTACGGCATCCCGATCACGAATCGCTTTACCGGAGACGACGCCATCGACGTCGAAATTTGTGACGGAACCGCGGCTGTGGCCACCGGCGACGATACCAACGTCAGCATCGTAGGCAGTGTCCTGAACGTCGTTATCCCGACGGGCACATGTGCAGCCGTTGACGTGGATGGCGTCCGGCTGGGTATCGCCGGATCCGGCCTGGACGGGGTGTCGGCCAGCGTTTCGGCGACCGGCGACCTGCGGTTCGCGGGCGGCGCGAACGACGTGAGCGTCGTCCGATCCGTCGTGGACGAGTTGATGGATACCGGCGTGAAGAGCACTATGCTGCTGACGGTGATCCGCCACACGGGCATTCCGAAGGACAACCCGGCCACCCCCATGATGAAAAACGACGGGACCGCTGACAGTCAGTTCATGCTCGTGATCACCGAGAACGCCGTGGACTCGTTCGAGGACGCGGAGATCAACCTTGAATTCGGTGGCATTCCTCCCGGCGCCACCATCACGCTGGATGCCTGGGTGGCGGCGACGATGGCGGAGATGGTGCGAACCAATGCACTAGAACTTGTTGCGGATCACGATGATGACACTACTACCGATGCGCTCACCGCCGCTGTCGGTAACGACCAGGTGGGGTTCTTTGTCGGGGACGACATGGCGCCGGCGGACGAGGTGGAGTTGACCGCCGAGGATAACGAAGCGGTCGTGCTCATGTACTTGTTGAAAACGATGGTCGACGACAACACCGTCACCGATTTGATTGACGAGACCGCCGATGCTTATCTGGCTCTCGACGGCATGACCCGGCCAGCCGAGAAGGACAAGGTGATCATTCGGGGGAGTATCGCGTTCCCTCAGGGGGAACCGGCCGAGCCGCTCCCTGACGTGGACGTTACGGTAACCGCCGACGTGGGACCGACAGGCCGCGCATTCGAGGGCCGCCGCAACACGGTCAGTGCGATGTCGGATATTCCGCGCTTCGATTCCGACATGACCTCTCCGGTGACGGTCATCGACGTGACGTCGGACAAGACCACGCTCTCGCTGCCTTACGCGCTTTTCGACGGCAAGCACGACACCGGAATCGCGATCTCCAACATGAACACGGCCAGCGAGCAGTCTGGAACGATCGAGTTCAAGCTCTACCAGACTGACGAAGAGATGGTTTCGTACACGACCTCCGATGAACTGGCCGCCGGCGGAACGATGGCGATTCTGCTGAGCGAAATACTGACGGAAGTCGGGGTGGAGACATTCCGGGGCTACATCATGATCGTCGCCGACTTCACCGACGCTGACGGTTTAGCCTACATCTCGGATTGGGCCGCGTTCTCGGCGACCGCGACGTTGGATGTAGTCGAGTAATCACCGGTTAAATTGAATCCGGATTCGTTCCGGACGATCCATGCGGGGGAGAAGCCAATGCTTCTCCCCCGTTTTTTCGTTCTGGGCACGATCGACAGTTTGAACGTTGACACGTACCTGCAATGTGGTACGTTCAGCGTGACTATTCGATTCGTTTCCTAGAAGTTGCGAGTCGTTTTCGGTCGATTGAACGATGGAAGGGGGGCCGACGGGCTCCCTTTCGTCGTTTGACCGCCCGTCGCTGGCTGGCGGTCGCCGAGTGCCTCGTAAGCCTCCCGAGCCCCTACTTGCGGAACATTCGGCCACAAGCCGCATCTGTTCCATGGTCGAGAGGCCTCGCATGTTTCGCCTGCCGGCGAACTCCATTTTCTTGTCCGAAGCCGTCAACTTAAGCGTGTAATCCCCGATTTTTTTGTGGTAGGGTGCTCCCCGATACGCTCTTACTCAACATTCGAGTGTATTCTCCGCTGGAATGGTCGCTGGGGTTTCCCTTGCGGCCATTCTGGTTTTTGGGGACACTGGCGTTGGCTTGGTCGATGAGCAACCCGCACTCGGTAGCAGGTCCCGGCCTTCGAAGAGCGGGCCCGGATTTCCGAACGCGCACCGATTTTTTGGAGGTTCTGCCATGAGCGCAAAAGGGTACACCGTTCGATATGTTCCTGACCCGAATGTCGAAGGGAGCGCAAACACGTACTTGGCGGGCTTGAAGACGTGCGGGCATCGGCACAAAAAGCTGGAGGTCGCCGAGAACTGCGCGAAGCTCAAGGCGGAAAAGGGCCGAAAGGTCGGCGTCGAGGTTCGGGTGACCGAAATACGCCGGTGAAATAGAAGTCAACCGTCTACGCTGAAACCGCCCACGAGGCGCTGAGACGTGGTTTGAGTCCTTATGTGCCGGACACTTCCTTCTCCAGAACCTCGCGGATAAGGCGTTGGTACGGTATGCCACGGACTGTTGCCTTTGCTTTGACTGCGTTGAGTAGAGAGTCCGGTAGACGCATATTAATGCGCGATGCTTTCTTCTCGAATTCAAAACGAACGGGTGTGGCACCCGATAGAACATCGTCAGAAAGATCGGCCTCATCGACAAAACGCTCCGCAGCCTTATCTGGCTTAAACGCTGGGATTTTCTTTTTCATAGTGGTCAATCTCCTTGCGGTGCATATAGCGAGCCGATATGGGGCGAATGAATGTTTGATCGAATTTTGAAGGCCTATTCGCCTATATTAACCGACAGGTGCCTTCAGAGCGTTAGCGGGTCACGGCAAATTTGTTTTCAGAAGGAGCATGATGTGGGGGATGAATTTCGAGTCATTCTCAAGTAGTCGAAGACGCGGCGGGTATTGAACGAGAGTTGGCGCATGGATTGGGCGATCGATTGAGCGGGTTTTTGAAAGGATTTGAGAATACCGACGGCAAAGCGTCGGAGGCGGGTGATGTTTTCCGGGCCGAAGCCGGTGCGGATTCGACTGCGGTCCTCATCGTAATTCCAGTCGATGATGTAATGGACGCTTTCGATACTCCAATGACCGCGATTGATGGCCAGCAAGCGTTCGGGGGAGGTTTCGCCGGGTGAGCGGCTCGTGATGCCCAGCGCGGTTTCACAGGTGAGGGCGCCGGATTTTTTGTCGATGGATTCGCGCTCGATCCGAAAGACCTGCGCCAGGTGGGGAAAGTCGAGGTAGTGGTTGAGTGCGGCGCTGCACCAAATGCGCCGGGTTTCGATGCGGCCATGATCGGGCGGCGTGACCTCGACAAAGTCGGGTTGTCCGCGGGTTTGGAACTGGAACGCGATATCGCGTTCCAGCGTCGGTTGGTTGCCTTTGACCGTGAAATGATAGTGCGCTCCCCGCTCGACCGAATAGCGCGCGATCGCGCGTTGGGTCAGCAGGGCATCGCCGGTGATGTCCTTGCCGGCGATGTCGCAGGTTTGAAGCAAGGGAACGGCCATGCCGATTTCGTTCGTGCGCTTGCGCTCCTCGCCGCCGGCTACCGGCAGGGCGCCCACTTTTTTTGGGTGTAGCAGCGTTTCGACCGATGCCCGACCACGCTCATGATGTGGGTCTGACGCCCGTCCGAGTCGAGGGCGTTCTTCATCGTCTTGCCATCCATGGCCAGCGCATCGTCCGGGGCGCCCCAGGCCCGATTCCACGCATTGAGCGCCCGGTCCAGCGCCCCCGGTTCAATCCGTATCGGGCAATCCCGAATCACAAACTCGCTGGGAACCACATAGCGGCCGTTCTCGGGCCGGCAGCCAAAACGTTCGCGGGCTTTCTGCCCCAGGGCATCGGCCCAATCCGAGATGGCTTTATAGCCGTGCATGCCGCACAGCGTCGCGCCCGCCGCGATGCCCAGCACGACCGACAAGGGATGGCGCCGTCCCTGAGCGCGGCGCGGATCGGGAATGGTCCTGAAGCACTGGGGGAGTTGGCGCATCTCGGCGGCATTGAGCATGATCTTGGGGGCTCCTGTGAGTTGAAGATGTTCCCGGCCAGGGTGGGTCAGTTGCCCGCGCGCATCACGGCACAGGGGACGCACAAAGACAAGCTTCGGGGCATCGGCTTCGGCGCTGTAGCCGTCCCGGGTGCGCCGGTATCCCCGGGTCCGTCCCAGTTCCAACCAGTTCGACGCGCGATACACGCCGCCATGGAAGCGCCGGGGATCGACAAACGTTTCCAGCAGCAGCAACCCATGACCGAACCGTTGGCGCCAATCCGACCCGGCCCGACGCTCCATCCGTGACAACACCCGCGAGCCCACATTCGGCCGATTCCAGCCCGGCAGGATCAAAAAGCGGCTGTTGTTCGCGATCAGTTTCAGCCGCCCATACTGCGAGCGGAAGTCCCAGCCGATCCATCGATCCCGAACCCCGCACTTCAGCGCCGCCGCCGACAGGCTCAGTTGCGCCACCCACTGCCCGCGCCATGTCGCCACGTACCAGACCGTCTCCCCGATCTTCGCCAGCGCGCCCAGATAATGATGACGCCTCATCTGCTCCCGATACTGCGCTTCCTCGCTTCGCTCCACTGGCCGTACCCCGATCTCCGACAGTTCTGGGCTGGTTAATTCCGTCCACTCCATTCAGCGTGTTATACAGGAATCTCCTCGCTATGTCCAGCTTGCCAGGTTAAACCACTGAATCCCAAACAGTTCACTGGAAGGACAAATTCACCCTGCCGGTCTGGTTGAGCGACTGGGGGCGGGGCCGGACTGGGCAATCAGGCCCGGTTCCAGTCTGTACGCGTCAGAACCCGTGACATGTTGCAACTGTGCACCACCACGTATCACGCGTTATACTGCGCCACTGTCATGGCCAAATGTCCCCTGTGTACCCATCGTTCCGCAAAACGGTTTTGCCCCGCCAAGGCCGTCAGAATCTGTTCGATCTGCTGCGGAACGAAACGGGAAATCGAAATCGATTGTCCGAGCGACTGCAGCTATCTTCAGGCAGGCCGCCGCTACGAAGTTCGTCAGGGGCCAACCGGAAAGCCACCCCAACGGGAATTCAGCCAGCAGTTTCGACATCGGTGCGGGGGGGCCATCACGGTGTTGGCTCAATCCGTGCTGGCGGAACGGGGTGAGAATCCGTCGTTGCTCGACAGCGACGTGCGCGCCGCCTTTGAGGCACTCCAGGCAACCATGAAGACACTCGATGCAGGCATCCACTACGAGACCCTGCCCGAAGGCAGTGCTGGCGCCATGGGCCTTTATCGGCGAGTCCAGCCGCTGATCGATCTGATGATGAAGCCGCAAGGCGTGGCGTACGATGCACTTCGCGCCGGGGATGTTCCCGAGGTGTTCGATTTCATTATCGTATCCGTGGATTTGCATTCGGGAGGGCGTCCCAAGAGTCGGCGTTATCTGGACTGGCTGTCGTCGGTGGCGCCGGTTCCGGCCGCCGACAACCGCGACAGCCTCATCCTTCCTTGACCTCGCCGCCCGCATCCCAAGGTTCCGAGACCCGGTTAGGTCCCGTCGAGCGGATTCTCGCGATACGCTTTGCGCGGTTGGGCGACGTCGCGTTGTTGTTGCCTGCCCTGCTCCAACTGCGCGCGATGTACCCGGATGCGCACCTTGCCCTGATGACCGGTACGCCTTCGGCCGGGCTCGCGAGGTTGTGTCCCGAACTCGATGAAGTGATCGCCGTCGACAGGCTCGCCATGCGCGACGGGCCGAAGTCTCGCGCGGGGAGGGACATTTTCAATCTGGTCCGATCGGTTCGGTCCGAACGGTACGACCTTGTGATCGACTTCCACAGCTTCAGGGAGACGAACCTGTTGGCGTGGCTTTCGCGTGCACGATTTCGCCTTGGCATGAAACGCGCGGATCGGGCATTCTTTTCCTTCTGTTTCAATCTGGAGCCGGTTCTCGAAGACAAGAGCCTGCACGTTGCGGAGATGTTCCGACGGGTCGTCGGCGGACTTCCCGGAAGCGTGGCGCTGTCGCCGGAGATCTCGGGTCCTCTGATCTCCGTTCCGGGCCGCGTCAGCGAGGAGGTATCCGAACGGTACGTTCGGATGCCAGTACGTGCTCCCATATTGGCGGTCTACGTCGGAGCGTCGGTGGCCTCGCGGCGATGGCCGCCGTCCCGGTTTGCCGCGGTCGCGGATCATGCGGCGTCGGCGTGGGGCGCCACGGTACTTGTGTTGACTGGCGAGTCGTCCGGCGAGCGGGAAATCGGGGAGGAAATCGCGGATTCGGTCCGGGGAACCACACCGTTGCGGTTGTTGTCCGGACTCGAAATTCGCGAGTTGGCAGCCGCGATCGGGCTTGCTCGATTGTTGGTGAGCAATGATACGGGACCGATGCATATCGGGCCGTTGATGGGCATTCCCACTCTGGGGATCTTCAGCCGGAGCCTTCCGGAGCACTACCGCCCCATCGGTCCTGGAGACCGCTATGTGCGGGGGATCCCGTCGATCGCGTCACGACGGAGGAAGTGATCGAAGCGATGGAAGAAATGTGGTCGTAGCGGCCCCGGGCTGTACGTCAGAAAGCCGGGTCAATTGTCGGGATCGTCGATCTTGATTTTCAACGATTTCAGGAACTTCATATCCTGCGCGTTGACCTTGAACTGAACGTCGGTGTTGGTTTGCGCCGCCGGCACATGGTCGGCGTTCTCGGTGTCCTCACCTTCGACCCGATGGACACCGATGGTGGTCTCCAGCACCAGGAAGATGTCGTAACCGGCTTTCTTGACATTCTGGATGGCCGCATTGATTTCGGCGGAGTCGGCAAGCGCATCGTTAATGGCGGCGCCGAGTTCTTTCATCAGCTTCTTGAGATTGTCGTCCAGTTCCAAAACGTTTTCCGCGTGGGCAGATTTGGCGGCGATCCGATTGAGAGCCTCGAGACCCCCGCAAGAAAGTCAACTTATCATAAAGTTGTTCCAAACCCTTTCTGGAATGGCTTGCGATTCACCGCCGAATGCCCGATGTGTCCCGGCGATTTCCAATACCGCCGGTTTTTGGCGATTTTGGATCAACGTACGATGGATGGCCCAATGCCGCCGTAACCCGAAGACCCCTGCGCGCGACCCCGAAGGGTTTTACCGCGGGCTGTTAAACTGTAGCGGAGCTGACGGCCTGGGAGACGATGAATATGTTGGGAAAAATACGAGCCGCATTCAAAGACACCATTCGCGTTCTGCATACGTTTGCTTTGGAAGTGGTGGGCGGTTTTTTTCTGGCCCTGGCCATCGTTGGCATCACCAGCATCGTACAGGAGTACCGAAGATACGCCGCGGGAGTTGAAGGAGGCATCTGGAGGGTTGGTCTCACCGTCTGCTTTTCGTTGGCGATGCTCGCTTTTGGAATTCACAGTTTTTGGAAGTCGAGGAAGGTTCGGAAGTGACATGCCGCCAGGGCCGCAACCTCGAAGACCGCCGACTCGCGGTGCGTTGCCAATGACCCAACGGCGTTAGACACGTTATCTATGGGACAGGACACTATTTCCAGCGACAGTTGTTATACGCTTTGTCCGAGATGAGTTCGAAAGAACGAAAGCCAAGATTCGTGACCGATTCGGGAATCGAAATCGACCCGGTCTATAGCCACACCGGCGATCGTGATGCCTATCGGTCCAAACTCGGCAACCCCGGGGACTACCCCTACACCCGGGGGATCCGGTCCCGAATGTATCGCGATCGTCTCTGGACCATGCGGCAGTACGCCGGATTCGGTTCGGCCGTCGAGGCGAACCGCCGCTTCAAGTACCTGATCGAGAACGGACAGACCGGAATCTCGGTGGCATTCGACCTGCCAACCCAGATGGGGATGGATTCGGATCACGCGCTGGCATCGGGGGAGGTCGGTCGGGTCGGTGTAAGCATCGACACCGTCGAGGATATGGAAAGGCTGTTTGACGGGATTCCGCTCGAACAGGTGTCGACCTCGATGACCATCAATGCGACGGCGCCGATTCTGCTCGCGATGATGCGGGTCGTTGCCGAACGCCGCGGCGTGGATCCGGGCGGTCTCCGCGGAACCGTTCAGAACGACATTCTGAAGGAGTATATCGCCCGCGGGACCTATATCTACCCGCCGGCCCCTTCGATGCGACTGGTGACCGATGTGGTGGAGTACTGCCATCGCGAAATGCCCCGATGGAATTCCATCTCGATCAGTGGCTACCACATGCGGGAAGCGGGAGCGACGGCCGCCGAGGAACTGGCCTTTACGCTCGGTGACGCGATTGCATATTCGGAGAGCGCCCTGCATCGCGGGCTGGCGTTTGACGATTTTGCGCCGCGCCTGTCTTTTTTCTTCGCCGTACACAACAACTTTCTCGAAGAGATTGCCAAGTTCCGTGCGGCCCGGCGTCTCTGGGCGCGCATTGCACGCGAGCGATTCGGCGCACGGGTCAAACGGTCGATGCAACTTCGTTTCCATGCACAGACCGCGGGGTCGACGCTCACTGCGCAGTTTCCCGATGCCAATGCCGTTCGCGTCACGCTGCAGGCCGTTGCGGCCGTTTTGGGCGGCGCTCAATCCATCCATACCAACTCCAGGGACGAAGCGCTTGCGATCCCTCATGACGAAGCGGTCCGCCTGGCCCTGAGAACACAGCAGATCATTGCGTACGAATCCGGGATTGCCGCGTCGGCGGACCCTGTGGGTGGGTCTTTTGCGATCGAAACGCTGACCAACCGGATGGAAGAACGAGCGTGCGAGTACCTGGAGCGCATCGACTTGCTGGGAGGGATGCCGGCGGCGGTTGAGACTGGATTTGTCCAGAAGGAAATCCAGGATTCCGCGTACGCCTTCCAGAGGGCCATTGAGACCGGTGAACGGAGCGTCGTAGGCGTCAACAAATACGAGGCAGCTCCCGGCGGTCAAGGGTTCCCCAGGATTCCGATCCACCGGCTGGATCCGGGCATCGCCGCCGGGCAGATTGAACGTCTTGCCGAGGCTCGAACCCGGCGTGACACGTCCGCCGTCCGGAAAGCGCTCGATCGGTTGGAGTCCGCAGCGGGTCGAAATGACAATTTGATGCCGCCTATCGTTACCGCCGTTCGATCGTGTGCTTCGGTGGGGGAGATATCCGACTCCCTTCGGAGCGTTTTCGGCGAATACAGTGAATCTTTGTCGGTTTAGACATGTTCGCCGACAACATCCTCGAAGTACGAATCCCGCCGGCCGATTGCCGGACCGAAGATACGTCCCCACAAGGGATAGCCGACCGAAGACAGGGTGCGTGCCCTCTCCTTGGGCAATGTACGGGATTCGCTGGCACCTGGCGTCATGGGGCAAATGAAGTTCGAGCTCCTTAAGACCGACCGCGTGACAAAGGCCCGCAGAGGCCGGCTCAACCTGGCTCACGGCGTGGTCGAAACGCCGGTTTTCATGCCGGTAGGAACTTACGCGGCGGTCAAGGCCGTCATGCCGGAGCAGTTGGTGACGCTAGGCGCGGAGATGATTCTGGCTAATGCGTATCACCTGTTCGTCCGGCCGGGCCACGAACTCGTTCGGGATCAGGGAGGTCTCCACCGGTTCATGGGTTGGGACCGGCCGATCCTGACCGACAGTGGCGGTTATCAGGTATTCAGCCTGAGCGATCTGCGCAAGATCGATGACGACGGTGTTTCGTTTCGCTCGCACCTGGACGGATCCCCGCTGTATCTGAGTCCCGAAGCCGCGGTCGATATTCAGGCCGCGCTGGGATCCGACGTCGTGATGGTTCTCGACGACTGCCTCGCCTATCCCGCGACTCACGAGGAAGCGGCCCGCTCCATGCGCAGGTCGATGGCCTGGGCGGTGCGCAGCCGAGCGCATTTCGATGCTGTCGCGTCACCGTCGCAGGCCCTGTTCGGAATCGTTCAAGGGGCGGTGTTTTCCGATTTACGCAAAGAAAGTATCGGGCGGTTGCTGGAGACCGGATTCGACGGGTATGCGATTGGCGGCCTGGCGGTCGGGGAGCCCGCGCCCGAGATGTATGACGTCGTGGAGGCGCAGGATCCGCTGCTGCCCCGAGACCGACCGAGGTACCTGATGGGCGTCGGTACGCCGCACGACCTCATCGAGTGCGTTGCTCGCGGGATCGACATGTTCGATTGCGTGATGCCGACGCGGCATGCCCGAAACGGGTGGCTCTTTACCCGGGATGGGCACATCGTGATTCGCAACTCTCGATATCGTTCGGACGAAAACCCGATCGATGCCGAATGCAGCTGCCCTGTTTGCGGAAAGTACAGCCGGGCCTACCTCCGCCATTTGTATGTCTCGAAAGAGATCCTGTCGTCGGTGTTGAACACGGTCCACAACCTGTTTTTCTACCTTGACACCATGCGGAGAATAAGGCACTTTATTGAATTTGAACGGTTTAGTGAATTGTTAGCTGTGGTGAGGAACTCCGGGGCCCAGTAGACGCTGGGTCCGTTTTTCGTTTCGCATTTCTCCGAGACTATCCGAGGTTTCCCCGCGCATCGGAGGTCAAAAGTGCTTTTGCAACAGTCGCCGTCAGGGATAGGAAGCTTTCTTCCCATCATTCTGGTCATCGGCATTTTCTATCTGATCGTGTTCATGCCGGCCCGGAAGCGGCAGAAGAAGCTCCAGGAAATGATCGACAACCTGAAGACGGGCGACAAAGTGATTACGACTGGTGGTATCTTCGGGACGGTGGTGGCGTTGCGCGGCGAAAAACTGCAACTGCGCATCGCCGAGAACCTGAAAGTGGATATTTCGAGAAATGCAGTAGCCTCACTGCAGCAGCCCGAGCAAGAGTAGGTCTATGTCAAAGCGAATTCGAAATCGCATCCTTGTCAGTCTGGCCGTCACGTCCTTTTCCGTGTTCCTGTTCGCCGGTTTTCCGCCCAGCCTCGCCAACATGCAGGAACGGATCCGTCTGGGTCTCGATCTGAAGGGCGGTGCACACTTGGTGATGGGTGTCGTCACCGATGATGCGATCCGTGCGGAAACCGATCTGGCGATCGATCGGATGCGTCAGTTGCTCGACGACGACTTGATCTCGTTTCGTCAGTCGTCGCGCGTCGAGGACGGACGGTTTCAGTTTGTCGGCGTGGACCCGTCACGCGACAATGAGTTCCGGCAGTTGCTGACCGACCAGTTTCCCGAATGGAGCATTGTTTCGACCGCGGGAGACGTTCCAAACACCTATGTGATCCAGTTGGACCTCGTGAACGAGAACATGTTCAGAGATCAGGCTGTCAGTCAGGCGATTCAGACCATCCGCAACCGTGTCGATGAACTTGGCGTCACCGAGCCGGTGATTATGGAGCACGGCGGTCCCGGAGCGTACGAAATTCTGGTGCAGTTGCCGGACGTAGACGACCCGGAACGTGTCAAGGACATCATGCAGTCCACCGCCCTGCTCGAGTTGAAACTCGTCGATAGCGGGCCGTTTGCCAGTCGCCAGGAAGCCCAGACGGTCTATGGCGGAACGATGCCGTTGGACCTGGAGTTGATACCGTCGGTCGAAACCGACGTGACGCTGGGAGGAGAGGCATGGTATGCCGTCGAGCGCGTTGCGGCGATTACGGGCCGCGATTTGAGCGGCGCCTTCTCGTCACGCGATCAGAACGGGTTGCCGGCTGTGAGTTTCAACCTCACCCGCGACGGATCGCAGCGCTTCGGCAACATCACCGGTAGCAACATCGGTCGACAATTGGCTATTATCCTCGACGGACGCATTCAGTCCGCGCCCTCTATCGAGGCGCAGATTACCAATTCGGGGATCATCAACGGAGGGGCGACAGGGTTCACCCTTCAGGAGGCTACCGACTTGTCGCTCATCCTTCGCTCGGGCGCCATGCCGGCTTCTCTGGAGTATCTGGAGGAGCGTGTGGTCGGTGCGTCGTTGGGCGAGGACTCGATTCGCCAGGGAATCCTGGCCGGTGTAATCGCGCTCGTCGTGGTTCTGTTTTTCATGCTCTTCTACTATCGGTTGTCCGGGGTGAACGCGGCGGTCGCGATGGTGTTGAACATCTTCATCCTGTTTGGCGCCCTGGCCTATTTCAATGCCGCCCTGACGCTGCCGGGAATAGCCGGCATCATTCTTACTATCGGCGTGGGAATCGACTCCAACATACTGATCTTCGAGCGGATCCGCGAAGAGTTGCGAGCCGGCAAGACCGCGGTGTCGTCCGTCGTAAGCGGCTTTAACCGGGTTTTCGTGACGATCGTCGATACCCACCTCGCCGCGCTGATTTCGGCCATGTTCCTCTTCTTGTTTGGAACCGGACCGGTCAAGGGGTTCGCGGTAACGTTGGTTATCGGATTGATTGCCAATGTATTTACGGCGGTATTCGTGTCCAGAACGCTCTTTGAATGGCTTCTCGGACGATCCGAGCGCGTGCCAAGTCTCAGCATTTGAATTCCTTGACGATGCGTCAACCGAAACAGGTTTCCGGGAACAACTTCGATCCCCCGGTGTCTACAAACAGGAAAGCTTGAATGGTCGAGTACTTTGGAAACATTCAGTTCGACTGGCTGAGGAAACGCCGTATCTTTTTCGGCCTGTCGGTGGTTCTGCTCCTCGCGGGCATGGCTTCCATATTGGTTCAGGGTCTGCGGTATGGAGTCGATTTCGAAGCCGGCGCACTCGTTCAGGTGCGTTTCGAACAGGAAGTTCCGATCGATGACATTCGCGGAGCCCTTCGGGCCGTTGGCGCTCCGGATGATGACGTTCAGGAAGTGAGAAACGCGGGCTCGGGGTTCAACGTCTACATTCGAGTTGCGCAGGATGTCGTTGAAGAAGATCTTGGCCGCGGTCGCGAACTGGTTACCTCGGCGTTGAATCAGGGGTTTGAAGGCCAGTACGAGATCGTGAACTCGGAATCTGTCGGGCCGAAAATCGGTGAGGATCTAAGAAGGCAAGCCGTTCTTGCCACGCTGTACGCGCTAGGCGGGATACTGGTTTACATTGCCTTTCGGTTCGAGTGGATCTATGGGGCAGCCGCGGTCTTTGCGGTGTTTCACGACACGCTGATCACGTTGGGGTTCTTTTCGTTGTTTCAACAGGAGATCAACCTGACCGTGATCGCGGCACTGCTCACGCTGGTCGGGTATTCGGTCAACGACACGATCGTGGTGTTCGACCGTGTGCGTGAGAATCTGAGAGCGACCCGCAGAATGACATTGCTGGACATTTTGAACAAGAGTATCAATCAAACGATGAGTCGAACGATCTTGACTTCGGGTTTGACTCTGGTCGCTGCCCTGGCGATGTACTTTTTTGGCGGTGAAGTCATTAACAATTTTGCCTTTGCACTGGTCATCGGCGTATTGATCGGAACGTATTCCTCGATCGCTGTCGCGGCGCCAATGGTGATGGTTTACCAGAATTACCGGCTGCGCACACAAGCCGGCCCGGCGGTGGCCCGAACCGCGCGATCCGGTTAGTAACGCCGTGCGGCGCTGGGGGCTGCCCGGCGGAAAATCGGGACTTGTTGCATTAGAGAAGTAGTAGTTGACAGACTATTGAATCGGTTGGTATAAGGACTGCTCCTGAGCCACCGCAGGCCGTGGACGCCTGATTTATGTTAGCTTTTGCTCGATAGTCGTTCAGCTATTGTGTTTACTATTCTGAAGTGTCTTTTCAGGGAGCAGGTACTGCTCCAGGCTCGCGGTTCCTGGTTCAACCCAGGAAACAGGTGAGGGAGGTAGGCGCCGTTATGTTTGAAGATTCAATTCTAGACAATCAGAAGAAGAAAGGCGGAACGCTCTTTATCTCGGTGGTCGTGCACGTCGCCTTGCTTGTTGTCGTGATTCTTGTCCCCTTGATCTACACCGAAGCGCTCCCGGCGCAGCAGTTGATGGCGATTCTGGTGACGCCGCCGCCACCGCCGCCGCCACCGCCGCCGCCGCCGGTCGAAGTGGCGCCTCCGCCTGAGGTGGTAGTTCCGGAGATCATCGAGATCGACCCCACTGCGATGATCGCGCCAACGGAGATTCCCGACGAAGTGGCGCAGATCGTGGATGAGGCTCCAAGATCGCAGGTACGCGGCATTGTTGGAGGTACGGCGACCGGAAATCTGAGCGGAGTTCTCGGAGGAGTACTCAAGTCTCAGTCGGCAGCGCCACCGCCACCGCCACCGCCGCCGCCGCCGCCGCCGCCGCCGCCGCCGGCGCCGGAGCGTCTCCGCGTGAGTGCTGGCGTAACCGAAGGGAACATCATTTCCCAGGTGCAGCCCCAGTATCCCCAGTTGGCCCGTCAGGCGCGTATCCAGGGACTGGTTCTTCTGGAGGCAATTATCGGGACCGACGGAACGATTCAGAATTTACGGGTTATCGTCGGACATCCGCTGCTCGCGCCCGCGGCGGAGGATGCGGTCAGCCAGTGGGAGTATCGTCCGACAATGCTTAATGGCGAACCGGTTGAAGTCGTGACGACCATATCGGTGACCTTTTCTTTGAACTAGCGTTGGAAGATAAAGATCACGAGACGTTTGAAAGAATCCAGTTTCAAGTTTCAGTCAGTAGGAGGACTTTGATCTTATGTTGCTTTACAAGCTCAACTTTCTGGGAATGATGCTGCTGCAGGAGGTCGGTTTCGACCTTCGCTCCATGTGGGCGCAGATGGGTCTCATGGCGAAGGGAGTAGTCGTCATCCTGGCGGTCATGTCGGCATGGTCCATTGGTGTCATGATCGACCGCTTCTTGTCGTATTCGAAGGCCCGGAAGCAATCTCGCGAGTTCGCCCCCGCGGTGGCTGGTTGCCTGAAAGAGGGCAAGATCGGAGAAGCCATCAGCGTCGCCGAACAGAACAAGAACAGCCACCTCGCAAAGGTGGTCGAGGCGGGGCTCCAGGAGTATCGTTCTCAGGACTCCTCTAGAGAGTTATCCGGTGAACAGATCGCGTCCTCCCGGCGTGCCTGTGAGCGTGCCGAGGCTATCGTCAACGCGGAGTTGAAGCGTGGGCTGTCCAGTCTGGCGACCATAGGCGCGACAGCTCCGTTTGTGGGACTGTTCGGCACCACGGTGGGTATCATCAACGCGTTCCAGAGCATGTCGTCGGAGCAGACGTCCGGCCTTTCCGCGGTTGCCGGGGGTATTTCGGAAGCCCTGGTTGCAACAGCGTTCGGTCTGTTCGTGGCGGTGCCCGCGGTTTGGGCATTCAACTCGTTCACAAACCGCGTCGAGGCCTTCCAGGTTGAAATGACCAATTCGTCGTCTGAATTGATGGACTACTTCATCAAGAGGCGGGGAGGAAATTAACCATGGCTATGAGTGGCGGCGGCGACAAAGACGCTGTCAATGCCGAAATCAACGTGACGCCAATGGCGGACGTGATGCTTGTGCTCCTGATCATTTTCATGGTGATTACGCCCATGTTGCAGAAGGGCGTCACCGTGGAAATGGCGCAGACCGACAATGCCCGTGACATGGAAGAGGCGGACGCGGAGGATTCCGTGTTGATTTCGGTGACACGGGACAGCAAGTATTATTTGAACACTGGCGAGTTGCAGCTTGGGGACGTCGTTACGGAAGTCAATCGGATGCTTGAAGGCAAGGTCGACCGTGTCGTGTACATCAAGAGTGACTTTCGTGCCCGTTATGGTGACGTCGTTTCGGTCGTCAATGCCGTACGCGATTCACGTGTCGATCAGGTCGGCCTGTTGACCGAGCGTCGCGACGCCATCAATTGAATTGGAGGTTCTCGGTGAAGAAAGGCCCGAAGAAACTTGCTTCGAAGTCGGATATCAACATCACGCCGTTGATCGACGTGCTGCTGGTGTTGCTGGTGATATTCATGGTCATCACGCCGCTGACGCCCATGGGGCTGGATACGGCGATACCTCAGCCGCCCCCGCCGGGAACGCCGCCCCCGCCACCCGGCGCCGCGGACAGGACAGTCGTTGTTTCCATCGATGAGACAGGGGCCATCATGATCAACCAGGATCCGTCGGATCTTCGGAATCTTGGCGCGGAATTGCAGGACATTTTCAAGACGCGAAACGATCGGACGATCTTTATCAATGCGGATCACGAATTGTTTTTCAACAACGTGGCGGTGGTAATTGACATCGCCAAAGGCGCGGGCGTGGAAAAAATTGGTATCATGCCCGAACAGATCGCGACAGGCGGCCAGTAAGGTACGGGAGGTAAAGGAAAACATGCGGCAGAAGAAGTTCCTGTTGGCGGTTGCGATACTTTCGTTGGGGTTGTTGGGTGGGTGTAACTGGCTCAGAGCCAGAGACAGTCTCAACAAGGGTGTCCAGGCCTACGGTGCGTCGAATTACCCCGTAGCGGTCGAGTTTTTTGCGGCAGCGTTGGAAGCCGACCCGGAAGTTCCCAATGCAGAGCTCTATCTGGGATTGTCCTATGCGGGTCAGTTCATCCCGAATTTTTCGACTCCGGAGAACGACGAGTTCGCAAGGCTCGCAATCGAGAGCTACGAGTCCGTTCTCGCGAAGGATCCCAACAGTACGACAGCGATCGGCGGTCTTGCCGCCATCTATCAAAGTCAACTCGAACTCGACAGAGCCCGGGAATACTACCAGCGCTGGTCTCAGGTGAGTCCCGAGGACCCCACGGCTCACTACAGCGCGGGGAGCATCAACTGGCACATGCTGAACCTCAGCAATCCGGACCTGACAACGGGTGACCCTGCTGCAAGTCTTCCGTTGACGGCCGAACAGGAGGCGATGACTGAAGAAGAACTCGCCGAAAACTTGGCCGCCCGGAGGGTGGAGATTGCGACGTTGATCGAAACCGCACACCAATCCCTGGATCGTGCCATTGAACTGGATCCGAACTACGAAGATGCGATGATCTTCAAGAACCTTTTGTTTCGAGTCTCGGGCAACATGATTCCGGAGGATACGGAAGATGAAGCCGACTTGGCACGAAAGGAAGAGTTCATCACTCTCGCCGATGAATGGTTTGAAGAGGCCAATCTGGCGCGCGCCAGAGCCGCGGAAGCGGCCGCGTCGGAGTTCGGCGTCGTCGAGTAAGTCAGTTCGATTGTCTTGGAAAGAGCCACCTTCGGGTGGCTCTTTTTGCGTTCAGGCGAGATTGTGGCGAGAACGAACCTCGCGGGCAAAGTCATCGGTGCCGTGTACCGGCAGACGGGCTACAATTGTGACTTGCGATGATTCGACTCGAACAAATCCTCGAAACCATCCAGAAATGTCACCCCGAAGACGACCTCGAAGTCGTTCGCCGGGCCTATATTTTTTCCGCAAAAGAACATAAGGGGCAGGTCCGCGCGTCGGGCGAACCCTACATGACTCATCCGCTGGAAGTCGCGAACGTCCTTGCGGAGATGAAAATGGATGCGGTCACCGTTAGCGTCGGACTGCTCCACGATGTTGTCGAGGACACTCTGACATCGATCGACCGTCTCGAAGAAATCTTCGGCCCGGAAATCGCCCATATCGTTGACGCTCTCACCAAGATCAGCCAGATCTATTTCACGTCCACTGAACATAAACAGGCGGAGAACTTCCGCAAGATGCTCCTCGCGATGAGCGACGATGTCCGTGTCATTATTGTGAAGCTTGCCGACCGTCTCCACAACATGCGGACCTTGAAACATCTCAAGTTGGCCCGGCGCGAGGCGATCGCCCGTGAGACTCTGGAAATCTACGCCCCGCTGGCGCACCGTTTGGGGATGGGGAAAGTTCGCGGAGAGTTGGAAGACCTGGCATTCAGTTTTCTGGACACCGAGGCGTACGAGAGCCTGAGAGCGGCCGTCGACGAAACGCGCAAGGTCAACGATGAGTTTCTCTCCGAGGTGCGGGCTGTCGTTGAAAAAAAGATGGCCGAGCACCGGATTGCCTGCTGGACCGAAGCACGTATCAAGCGGCTCTACTCGATTCACCACAAACTTCGCCGGCAGCGCATCGCGCTGGACCAGGTATACGACCTTCTGGCGGTCCGCATCGTCACCGACGACATCAAAAACTGTTACGCGGCCCTGGGCGTGATCCACAATACATGGCGCCCGGTACCCGGTCGAATCAAGGACTTCATCGCGATGCCCCGGCCCAACATGTACCAGTCGTTGCATACATCCGTCATCGCCCGCGGCCAACCGTTCGAGGTACAGATACGGACCGAAGAAATGCATCGCGTCGCCGAAGAAGGCATTGCCGCACACTGGAAATACAAGGACGGCAAGCTGGTGGCGGACGAGGGCGAGGACCAGAGGGTTTCCTGGCTCCGCCACCTGGTGGAGTGGCAGCAGGAAATGAAGGACCCGACCGATTTTCTGAGCACTCTCAAAGTCGACCTCTACCCCGAAGAAGTCTACACGTTCACACCCAAGGGGAACGTGGTGACTCTGCCCAGAGATGCGACACCCGTTGATTTTGCATATGCGATCCACACGGAGGTTGGACACACCTGTGTGGGCGCCAAGATCAACGGTCGACTCCTGCCATTGAAAACCAAGCTTTCGAACGGCGACATCGTTGAAGTCGTGACCCAGAGCGGCAATCACCCCAGCCGCGATTGGTTGAATTTCGTGCGCACGTCGCGCGCCCGGAACAAGATTCGGCATTGGCTGACCGTGCAGGAGCGAACCAAATCCGTCGAACTTGGCAGAAAAATTCTTGAAAAGGAAGCCCGCAAATACAAAGTCAGTGTGAAGTTCCTGCTCGAGGGCGATCGCCTGCTCGAAATCGCCACCGAGTACGGCTGCAGCAAGCCCGAGGATCTTCTCTCCGACATCGGATACGGCAAGATTTCGGTCCGCGGACTGCTCGACAAGATCGACCCGGAATTGGGAAAGACCCCGGCGCCGCAGGAATCCAAGCTGACGTCGGTTGTCAAACGTGTTCTCGGGTTCGGTGAAGATGTCACGGTCAAGGTTCGCGGCATGGATGACCTGCTTGTCTACAGGGCGAAGTGCTGCAATCCGATTCGTGGCGAGGCGATTACCGGGTTCGTGACACGCGGCAAAGGCGTTGCAGTCCATTCCAAGGATTGTTCCAACGTTCAGAACCTCATGTACGAGGCCGACCGCAGAATTGACGTTGAATGGGCGGGCAAGCCCGCCGACCGGGAGACCTATTCGGTCAACCTGGCAATCAGCAGCGAAGACCGGCCCGGAATTCTTGCCGCCATTTCAACGGCCGTATCCGGCGTTCAGGCGAACATTCTGGACATGTCGGCCCGTACCGATGAAGAACGCGGGGTCATCGACATGACCGTCCAGATACCCGACATGAAGCACCTCGAAAAGGTCATCTCTTCGGTCCGTCGACTCGAAGGCGTATATGACGTCACGCGGTCCTCCCGTGTGCCCGAAACTTCGGCCACGAGCCCGGAGCAGGTGGGAAAAGAGTCGACTTAGACGAAACACCGATCGCGATCGGTTTCCGTATCGCGGTGCCGGTCACGTGATTTTCAATCGAAGGAGAGCACGATGATGAAGCTTACCGTTCGCTCTATCTGCACGCTTGGACTCCTCCTTTCCCTGGCCCCACATGTCGCGGCCCAGTTTGGAGAAACGACAAGCGCTCCAGTGCTCACTGTCGATCACTACGTCCCCACGGTCTCGACCGTGCCTGCAATCGAAGGCGAGATTGCTCAGATCTACGTCAGGGAGCGTGCGCTACCTGAAAACGTCCTTCGTGGCCTCAATCTGGGGGGCAGGGTCGTCCTGTTTGTTCACGGCGCCGGAACCCCCGCCGAGGTGGCATTCGATGTTCCGTATCCCGGCTACAGTTGGATGGAGCACCTGGCCTCAGCGGGATTCGACGTGTTTTCGATGGATACGACCGGCTACGGCCGGTCGACGCGACCATTGCTGATGAACGATCCGTGTAATCTGTCCGAGGGTCAGCAAGCCGATCTGGCGCCACTGTTTCTGGACGCTCCGTGTCCCCCAAGCTACCCCTACGCTGCTACCACGATAGCGTCGGACTGGCACGATATCGATACCGTCGTCGAATACCTCAGGAAATTGAGAGGAGTCGAGCGCGTCAGTCTGGTGGGTTGGTCGCTCGGCGGTCCTCGCGCGGGGGGATATGCCGCCCGTTATCCGGACAAGGTGGAGCGCATTGTGTTGCTCGCCCCCGCGTACAATAGAGGAGCTCCCGCCGATTCGCCCGAGGTCCCCGTCGAAGGCGCTGCGATGACCAAGCAATCCCGCCAGGATTTTGTGACGAACTGGGACAGGCAGATTGGTTGTTCCGGTCAGTTCGAACCCGCCGTCAGCGAGGCCGTCTGGACAGCGATGATGGCATCGGACCCTGTTGGAGCGACTTGGGGAACAGGTGTACGCCGGGCGCCTCGGACCACGGTCTGGGGATGGACGCCGGATGTCGTGGAAGAGACCGAGACTCCCATGTTACTGGTGGCCGGTATCCACGATGCCCAGGTGCCAGCCGAACGCGTTCGCCAGTTGTACGCGGATCTGGGTTCCGACAACAAGATTCTGATCGACCTTGGCTGCGCGTCGCACAACGCGATGTGGGAAAGTAACCGGTTGCTGCTGTTCAATGCATCCCTCGAGTGGCTGAGGGACGGTACGGTGAATGGTATCGACAGTGGCGTGCTGACGATGGGCTATCGATGAAAAAGGGGAAAGCGGTCGATCAGTGGACGCGATAGACCGGGTCGACTTTTGAACTGGAAAGGCTGGTGACGACGTCGATTCTCGCCAGCAGATGTCCGGCCAATTCTTCAAAGTTGTCCACTTGAGACATCTTGTCGATTTCCTTGATGATCTTGTTCAGGACGGCTTCGATTTCGATATACGTTTCGTCGGAGAAAAACGTTTTCTGTGTTTCGAGGCGGGACTTGTGGCGAATGAACTCTTCTTTGTAGAAGGCCGAGATTTCCTTCTTTTTCTGGTTGCCGGTACTCATGCCGGTGGCGAATATACATTCAATAGTGCTTAGCCCGCAAGTTTCTTCCGGAGTAACTCGTTCACGTTCTTGGGGTTTGCACGGCCACCTGTCTCTTTCATTACCTGACCGACAAACCAACCCATCGTACCGGTCTTGCCCGAACGATACTGATTGACCGGTCCCGGGTTGGCGTCGACGACTTTGTCGACGATCCGTTCAATCTCGTTGCTGTCGCTGATCTGTTTCAGACCCTTTTCTTCAATGACGACCTCGGGGGATTTTCCGCTTCGATACATTTCTTCGATCACGGTTTTGGCGATCTTTCCCGAAATCGTTCCGTCTTCGATCAGGAGGATCATTTCCGAGAGCATCTCGGGTTTCAGCAAGAGGTCTGAAAGATCGTTCAGATCCGCGTCGTCTTCCTTGATCAAGCGCAGCAAATCTCCCATCATCCAGTTTGCCACGTCCTTCGCCCTCTGACACAACCCGGCTGCGGCTTCGAAGTATCCCGCGAGGGCACGTGTGGAGGTGAGTATTTCCGCATCGTAGGCCGATAGACCGTACTCGTCGACGAAGCGCAGTCGTCGTGCCGCCGGCAGTTCTGTTTTCGACGCCTGGATCTCCTGGATCCACTCTTCGTCCAGAATCAGCAAGGGCAGATCCGGTTCAGGGAAGTACCGGTAGTCATGCGCTTCTTCCTTTGTACGCATCGAAACCGTTCGTTCAGCGTCACTGTTCCAGAGGCGCGTTTCCTGAACTACACGGCCACCGCTTTCAACCAGATCGATCTGGCGTTCGACTTCGTAGTCGATCGCGGCTCGAAGAAAGCGGAACGAGTTGATGTTTTTCAATTCCGTGCGCGTTCCATATTCCGGCGCGTCGGGTTCGCAGATCGAGACGTTTGCGTCGCAGCGCAGACTACCCTCGTCCATGTTGCCGTCGCAAACATCGATGTACTCGAGAATCTCTTTGAGCCGCTGCAGATATTCCTGCGCTTCGGCGGCCGAGCGTATGTCCGGGTGAGTCACGATTTCAACAAGAGGCGTACCGCTGCGATTGAGATCGATATGCGTGTTGCGATCGGAGTCCGGGAATCCTTCGTGGAGCGACTTTCCCGCGTCTTCTTCCATGTGGATTCGCTGGATCCTGATTCTCCGCGTCCGGCCGTCGACTTTGACGTCGAGGTGGCCGTTCTCCGAAAAGGGCCGGTCGAATTGTGAGATCTGGTATCCCTTGGGGAGGTCCGGGTAGAAGTAATTCTTTCGGGACCACTGAGATACCGGGTTGATCGTGCAGTTCAAAGCAAGACCGGCACGTACGGCCAGGGCCACGGCACCTCGATTCAACACCGGCAGGGCACCGGGAAGGCCCAGGCACACCGGGCAGGTGTTTGCGTTTGGAGGGCTACCGAAAGCCGTGGAACAGAAGCAGAAGAGCTTCGATTCGGTTCGCAGTTGGGCGTGGCACTCCAATCCGATGACGGTCATGTATTTTGCAGTCGTGGAACTCATTTTCGGAGTCCAATTTAACACACGATTTCGGCGGTGTTCCCCCGCGGGCTGTCGGCAGCCTGCTAAACTGTGGAATTGGACCGCGAGGTAAGACCAGATCGATGATCAAGACTATTGAGTGGACGCCGGAAGGCGTTCGAATGATTGACCAGACCAAGCTTCCCACCGTCGAAGAGTATCCCGTTTTCAAGACCTTTGAAGAGGTGGCCACAGCCATCCGATCCATGGTGATTCGGGGGGCCCCGGCGATTGGAGTCGCGGCGGCGATGGGGATCGCACTGGGAATGAAACAGTCCCGGGCCACCGACGCGGAAACCGCTGGAGCGGATTTCCGCAAGATTTCCGACACCATCGCGTCGACGCGGCCTACCGCGGTCAATCTGTTCTGGGCGGTCGATAGAATGACGCGCTTGTTCGAGGGTCTCGTCGCCCAGGGCCGGGATATCGGTTCGATACGCGAACGTCTTGTCGAGGAAGCCCTTGCGATCATGGATGAGGACATCGAAAGCAACAAACGGATGGGCCGGTTTGGACAGGCACTGATGCCCTCCACGGGTACCGTCCTGACCCATTGCAATGCCGGCGCGCTGGCGACGGCCGGCTACGGCACCGCGCTGGGCGTCATTCGTGCCGCCATCGAAAGCGGCAAGCGCTTGAATGTTCTGGCGGACGAAACCCGTCCGTTCCTTCAAGGCGCGCGGCTCACGGCTTGGGAGCTCTGGAAGGACAATATCGATGTCCGCGTGATTTCCGACAACATGTCCGGGTCCTTCATGCGGCAGGGGCTGATTGACGCCGTCATCGTCGGCGCGGACCGCATCGCCTCGAACGGCGATGTTGCGAACAAGATCGGAACGTACACCGTCGCTGTGCTGGCGAAACGGCATGAGATCCCCTTCTACGTCGCGGCGCCAATATCCACGCTGGATCTGTCGATCCCGAACGGATCGGAGATTCCCATCGAGCAACGCGATCCATCCGAGGTAACTCGCTTCGCCGGAGTGCGGGTCGTGCCCGAAGAAGTGACGGCGTTCAATCCGGCGTTCGATGTCACTCCGAACGAGTATGTGACCGCGATCATCACGGAACGCGGCATCGCCCGAGCGCCCTACGACAAGTCCCTGGCTGGGTTGGCCAAATAATGCGAGTGCTTGGAATCGAGACGTCCTGCGACGAAACCGCCGCCTCGGTGGTTGAAGACGGTCATCGCATCCTGTCCAACGTCATCCATTCGCAGATCGATACGCATAAACTCTACGGCGGAATTGTTCCCGAGTTGGCGTCCCGCGAGCACATCCGAAAAATCCGCCCGGTCGTGGCCGAGGCATTGAATGAAGCGGCCACCGATGTAATGGAACTCGATGGCATCGCCGCCACCTACGGTCCGGGCCTGGTCGGTGCCCTCCTTGTCGGCCTGACCTACGCCAAATCCCTCGCATATGCTTCCGGTAAGCCCCTGATTGGCGTCGATCACATCGAAGGACACATCTATTCGGTCTTCATCGAAAGTCCCCGGGTTCGATTTCCAGCGCTTGCATTGATTGTGTCCGGCGGTCACACGAATCTGTTCTGGGTGGAAACCAGCAGCGGGGACCACAGGGACTTGCAATATCGTCTGATCGGCAAGACCCGCGATGACGCCGCCGGTGAAGCCTACGACAAGGTCGGAAAGCTTCTGGGGTTGTCCTATCCAGGCGGTCCCGTGATCGACCGGCTGGCAGCGCTCGGTAATCGCGGAGTTCGGAGGTTTCCCGTAGCGAAGATTTCGGACGGGACGATGGATTTCAGCTTCAGTGGAATCAAGTCGTCCGTGGTCCGTGCGTTCAAGAAAGAAGGGCTCGAACCCCTCAGTGAAGCCGAGAGTCGTAACGACCGGGACCGGCTCGACTTGCTGACGGGATTCCAGGAAGGCGTGGTTGGAGCGCTCGTTGACCGCACAATGGAGGCGGCGCTGAAATTCAGACCTCGTTCCGTGCTGCTGGCGGGGGGCGTCGCCGCCAACCGAAGGCTTCGCGAAGCCATGGCCGAAGCCGCACGCGAGAGAAAACTCGACTTCTATTATCCCCGGCCGATCCTGACAACCGACAACGCGGCCATGATCGCGGCTGCCGGCACGTTCAGGTTGATGCGCGGAGAGCGGTCCGGCTACAACCTCGACGCCGACCCCACGCTCAAGCTCGCGGCAGTACCGAAACCTTCAAAAATGGGACGCTGGAAAACTTGAACAGCGGGCTGGCGTTCTCGATCTGGAAACCCCGAAATCCGGCAATTCCGGAATTCACTACACGGTCAGGATTTCTTCTTCCTTGGTTTTCGCAACTGCTTCGAGCTTCGCGATGAAGTCGTCGGTGATCTTCTGGATTTCGTTCAGGGCACGATGTTCGTCGTCTTCGGACAGCTCCTTGTTCTTGAGATGCTTCTTCATCGTGTCATTGGCATCGCGCCGGATATTGCGTACTGCCGTGCGGTGGTGTTCGAGAACCTTGTGGACGTGTTTCGCAAGTTCCTTGCGACGTTCTTCGTTCAGAGGTGGAATCGGGACCCGAATCAACCGTCCGTCGTTTCCCGGGTTCAGTCCAAGGTCCGATGCTTGAATCGATTTTTCGATCGCGGCGATCATGGAAATATCGTACGGCTGAATTGTTATGAGACTCGCCTCGGGAACGGCAAGTGAGGCCACCTGGTTGATTGGCGTCTGGGCGCCGTAGTAATCGACGACAATGTTGTCGAACAATGAGAGGGATGCCCGCCCGGTGCGGACTCCGGCCAGTTCCCGCCGCAGGTCCTCCACGACCGTTTGCATTCGCTGCCGAGTTTGTACGATTTCTTCGTTGGTCGTCATATTGAGCTCTTATTTTATCGGTCAGCTTTCCTACTGAACCAATGAACCGATCTGTTCGCCCAGGATCACGCGCTTGATATTGCCGCGATCCCTGATGTTGAAAACGACAATTGGCAGTTCGTTATCCATACAGAGGGAGATGGCCGTCGTGTCCATCACGCGCAGCTTCCGCTTGATGACGTCGATATAGGAGATCCGTGCGATTTTCTTTGCGTCCAGGCTCTTTAGGGGATCGGCATCGTAAATCCCGTCCACCTTTGTGGCCTTCATGATGATCTCGGCCTTGATCTCCATGGCGCGCAGGGCGGCCGTCGTGTCGGTCGAGAAATAAGGATTGCCGGTACCCGCCGCGAAGATCACGACACGGCCTTTTTCGAGATGTCTTACCGCCCGCCGTTTGATAAAGGATTCGGCGACCTGCCGCATCTCGATGGCCGAGAGAACACGCGTATGGATGTCGGCGTTTTCGAGCGCGTCCTGCAGGGCGATCGCATTGATAACCGTGGCCAGCATTCCCATGTGGTCTGCCGACACCCTGTCGAATCCCCTTTCGCTTGCCGCCAGGCCTCGAAAGATATTTCCACCGCCGATGACGATTCCGATTTCGACACCCAGATCGTGGACTTCACCAATTTCGATTGCGACGCGTTTGACGATCTCAGGGTCAATGCCGAACGGTTGAGAACCCATTAGCGATTCTCCGCTCAACTTGAGAAGGACTCTGCGGTAACAAGGTTCAGGCATCGGCTGGAATCTTACAAGGTCGATGTGTGCCAGGTATTGAGCGCTTATCCGCCCAACAATTCCTGGACTTCGCCGCCAAGGTCCGCGGACCTTTTTTCGAGGCCTTCGCCGGTCTGAAAGCGTACGAATCGCCGAACACGGATGTTCTCCCCAATCTTGCCAACCGCTTCCATGATCAATTCCTGGACGGTCATGGAGGTGTCCTTGACGAACTCCTGCTCGTAGAGACAGAACATCTTGAAAAACGCGCCCAGCTTGCCCTCGGCGATTCTATCGACAATGTTGTCCGGCTTGCCAGAAGAACGTGCCTGCTCCCGGTAGATTTCTTTTTCCCGATCCAACACCTCCTGGGGGACATCGTTCCGATCGACGTAGGTCGGGTTTTGCGCGCAGATATGCATCGCGAGGTCTTTGACAAGAGTCTGAAAATCGTCGCCTCTGGCTGCGAAATCCGTTTCGCAATTGACCTCGACCAGAACACCGAGTTTTCCACCGCCATGAATGTAGTGACCGATCTTGCCTTCTGCGGCAACGCGAGAGGCCTTCTTTCCGGCTGAAGCCTGGCCTTTCTTGCGCAGCGCCACGATGGCCTTTTCCTGGTCTCCCCCGGATTCCTCCAGGGCCTTCTTGCAGTCCATCATTCCGGCGCCGACTTTTTCCCTCAACTCCTTTACCTGTTGGGCGGTGATTGTCATGGGTCGTCTTGCTCCTTACAAAAAAACAGGCGAAAACGTTTGATTTCCGCCTGTTATCTCGATTTTCCCGAAATGAATTGTCGAATGAGTTTTTCGGCGAAATTATTCCGTGGCGGAGGGTTCCTCGGTCGTGACGGCTTCGGCTGCAGCGACCGGTATTTCGGTCGGCTGGGCTGCAGCCTCGACAGCGGAAAGTTCGACCGCCGGTACGGGCTCCACAACGGGACTGTCGGCCAGCGGAGCGCTCTCGGCTGTCCTGGCCTTCACACCCAGTTGCTGACCTTCAAGGATGGCGTCGGCGATCCTGGACGTGAAGAGCCGGATGGCACGCAAGGCATCGTCGTTGCCCGGAATCACGTGGTCGATCACTTCGGGGTCGCAGTTGGTGTCGACCACGGCCATCACGGGAATCTTCAGACGCCGCGCCTCGGCGACCGCGATTTCTTCGCGTCGCGAGTCGATCACGAAGACGGCATCGGGCAAGCCAGGCATGTTCTTGATTCCCGACAAGTTCTTGTCCAGCGACATGCGTGCCCGCTCGAGCCGGATCACTTCTTTTTTGGACAGTAGTTCGTAGCGGCCGTCTTCCTTCATCGCCTCCAACTCTTTCAGGCGGTTGACCGACTTCTGAATTGTCGCGAAATTGGTGAGCAAGCCGCCCAGCCAACGCTGGTTCACATAAAACATGTTGCATCGAACGGCTTCTTCGGCGATTGCGTCCTGCGCCTGACGTTTCGTCCCGACGAAAAGGAAATTCTTTCCCTGCGAGGCGAGTTCAGAAACGAAGCGGGTGGTCTGCTTGAACAGATTCAGCGTCTGCTGGAGGTCGAGGATGTAAATGCCATTCCGTTCTCCGAAGATGTAGGGTTTCATCTTCGGGTTCCATCGCTTCTTCTGATGACCGAAGTGGACACCGGCCTCCAGAAGCTCTTTCATTGTGATCGCTGCCAAATAGACCTCCCTACTAGCGTTTAGAGAACTGGAATCGGCCGCGTGCGCCTTTCTGTCCGTACTTTTTCCGTTCCTTCATCCGAGGGTCGCGCGTCAGGAAGCCGGCCTTCTTGAGAACAGGCCGCAGTTCCGGGTTGTATTCGAGGAGGGCGCGGGAGATGCCATGCCTCACCGCCCCCGCCTGTCCGGTGACGCCGCCGCCCTTAACGCTGATCAGGATGTCGAACTTGTCGACCGTGTCCGAAAGCTGTAGCGGTTGCCGGATAATCATCCGGTGCACTTCGTCAAAAAAGTGGGTTTCGAACGTTTGTCCGTTGACCTTGATTGTGCCTGTCCCGGGTCGGAGAAAAACACGCGCGGTGGAAGTCTTTCGGCGGCCTGTGCCGTAGTGCTGAACTGAACTCAATGAACCTCCGCCGGGGTGATCGCTTCTGGCATCTGTGCCGCGTGCGGATGCTCGGCCCCACGGTACACCCGCAGGCGTCGCACCATCCGTTTGCGAAGCTTGTTTTTTGGCAACATACCCAAAACCGCTTCCTCGATCATTTGTTCGGGGCGGGTTTCGAACATCTTTCTCGCGCTGACTTCACGCAGGCCGCCGGGATAACCCGTATGACGGCGATAGAATTTCTGGTCCAGTTTTTGCCCGGTCAGCCGGACCTTGCCGGCGTTGACAATGACAACGTGATCGCCAGTGATCAGAAAGGGGGCGTAACCTGCTTTATGTTTGCCGCTCAACAAGGTGGCGACCTTGGTCGCCAAACGGCCCAACACCTGGTCGGTCGCGTCGATCACAAACCACTTGTCGTCCGCGACCGCTTCCGCCTTGTTCAAAAATCGCGTAGGCATATTGAGCCCTCTCTGACCCCAACGCAAAACGTTGATGATAAACGGAGTCTCGACACCATGTCAAGCTGCGTTCGAGCCTCGTCGATAGCACATGATGTGTCCAGTCGTGGTAGCAAATGAAGTGTTCGGTCTGAAGAGACGAAGCTGAAAATAGATCGTTCGTGACGGAGGCTGGCAAATGCCGATGTATCCGGCCAGACTTTTGGAGCGGGTCAGAATCGACGATCGGACCTGTTAATGTACTCCTCCATGAGGCCATCCACGTAGATCTGACGGAAGAACGAATCCACGTCGCAGGCCGCGGAGATCGGAATGGTATCCGGGCTTTGTCTCGCCCACCGCGTCCTTTGTAAGGGGGGGCGTAGGAAGTTTTCCGGGTCGTGAAGTTCCATGACACTGGAGAGAGTCCCATCCTCGTTCAACCAGAATCGTTCCAGCATCCGGGAATTTTCGGAATACATTTCCCCCATATACCCCTTCACGCCTGCACCCAGGTGCGTCGTTTCGACAACTAGATGATCGCCTTCCCAGTGTCCGCTGGAAATCCCCATCGCGCTCGGCGGGAAGAACTCGGGTGGTTCGCGACCGTCCATATAGATGTGACGCACGACGTTGCCAGCGACAAAGGTGATCTTGTGTTCTTGCTGAAAAATCTCTGGTGCTGATCTCCGTACCGCAAAGACTCCACGACTCGCACAACGCAAAGAAGGCAGATCGAGGTCTACATTGAACTCATCTCTCCAGGCCAGTCCCGCGGGCGTCAGAGACGAGGTCCATTTCAGCATGCCGCTCCCGGATGCACCGCCCCAGCGGCCGGACAGGTCGACGGGCGCCGGATCCGTGGATTCGGGAAGTACCTCGACGTAAGGGATCGCTTGCCAGGTTCCGGAAGGATGGACACAGCCCCCAGGGTAGCGTCGGCAGACCAGGAGTTCCTCTTCGGGAGCATCTGCGGGCGGCCCGAATTCTCCGGACATCCGCGTACCGGTCAATACGCCTTCCAGGTGTCGTTCCAGAGCCCCACCAGTGGCATTCCTGGAGTCGATCGCCATCGAGATCCGATCGCCCTCGATGGCGAGTGCGATCGGACCGTTCTCGACGAATCCAACTAAGCCGTCATCGGTCTCCTCTATCGCCAGGAGTCCGGTTTGAACGGTACTGCCCTGGGTGATCTCCAGTATCCACTCGCCTGCGAACGGACTGGATTGGGCGTACGAGGTTGTGGTCCCGAGGCATAGAAAAACCAACACTGAGAGCAGCCCTGCTCGTTGAGGGCCTGACGTTCCAAGCTGTGCCAAGCGTCTCATGGCCTGGGAGCCTGTGGTGAAACCCCGCGCCGCACAGAGACCGGGGAGGCGCCCGTCTGGCAAGGCGCGAGGAGTGAGGACGACGGAGGCGTACTTCCTACTGCCGCACCAAGGTGCGCGATGACAGTACGTCGAGGACCCCGACCGCGCTTGATCCGGCGCGACCGGCGTGAGGAACACGCCTGAGAACGCGCCGCTACGCGACCGGCGCGAGGAACGCGCCGTAGAACGCAGTTCAGACGGGATGCATCATCGGTCGAATGCAGCAGGGGTTTCACCACAGGCTCCTAGAACTCATCGATATTGGTGTTGCCCATCGGACGCCGCACACCGTCGGGAAGAGTCCAGGCCCGAATAAAGAGTTTGGGTGAGCCATCCCGGGTTCCGTTTCCCTCCAGGATGAGCCTGTCACCGACTTTCACGGTGTCCTTTGTATAGCCCTGCCGGGTCATGGCCGCAATGTTGTGGGCGTGAGTGTCCCAGTTGACCTCATCCCCGTTCTCGTCGGTCACGGTCAGGTAGTAGCGGACGTGCGGGTTCTTGAACCAGACCTCGTTGACCACGCCCTCGACTGTCGCCAGGGACGTCACGTCAAACTCTACAGCCAGCGAGTGATGGGCCGACGAGTTGAGAGCAAACAGACAGATGCCAGAACCAAGCACGAGCACGATGAATCTTCTCATAGCTATCTCCCTCTGAGAATGTCGCTCTGATGGTATCAGGAGTTGCCTTCGGACCACACTTGGAAAAGGGAGTTTTCAGACGGGCGGCGCTTGGCCTGGCGGTTGGAGCGGCTGGTGGGGTTCTCTTCGGCCTTCTGATAAGTCGGAACGCACCCATCATGCTGGCAGAGTTTCGTCTTGGCAGAACGAGACCGGGGCGACTGGTGGCCCGGGGCTGTCAGTCAATCTGTCGTTCCAGGACGTACAGCGCCTGCGGGCGCGGCTCTTCGATCCTCAGAAAGTCGATAATGTCGTATCCGCTTCGGAAGCAGCGATTGAAAACCTGCTCGAGGGTCCGCTGCCAGTTCCGGGCCGATTCCGGATCGGTCTGCCGGATCGTGTTGATGTCGGTCGGGATCTCCAGGACCAGGGAGTTTTCTTCAAGGGAAAAGGCGTGACTGTCCGGGCCGCCGGGCGCCGTGATCCGCGCCATGCCATCCAAATCCCGCGGTATCGAGTGTGCGGCGCCCCCCAGGCGATTCACGACCGCCGGGGATTCGAGGTTCCATTCGACCAACAGCCGGTCTGTCGGCATCCCGTGATGGAGCGGACTGCTGCTCTGACCATATAGGTTGGCTTCGTAACGAAGAACCCGCGTTCCGAGCTTTCGGATATTGAAGTGCGCGTTAAGCGCCTGAAGCGGGTCAAACGTCCAGCAGATTCTATCGATACCTTCCGACAGCGCCTCCCTGCGTTGTGCGAGTTTGAGTTGGAAGCCGATCGATTTGCCTTGATGGGCCAGCGCGACCGCGGTCATGTGCGACCACCAGAATAGCGAACGATCGGGTTCGGAGCAGAGCAGCGCGTAGGAGAACCCGATGGCCTTCCCGTCGCTCGATTCCGCCAGCAGAACGCATCCGCCGTACCGATTTCCCAGGATCAACAGCGGGGGTGCGGCGATGTGCTCGGGTTCGGTGAATTTCCACACCTCCCGCTGCAAATCCACGCAGGCGTGGATGTCGGCGAGACCTTCGGCTCGGCGGATGCGCACATCGGACATGCGCGGGATAGAATACCCACTACGATGACCGCCGAAAACAGGAATTTCCTTCCCTCGATCATCGCGAAGGAAGGCCGGAACGATGGATAAACTCAAAATCACCGGGGGAGTGCCCCTGGAGGGCGAGATTCGTATCAGCGGTGCGAAGAACTCCGCGCTGCCGGCGATGGCCGCCTCCTTACTGACATCCCGGGACGTGAAGATCGAGAACCTGCCGCTGGTTCGGGATATCTACACGACGAGCCGCCTTCTGTCCGGTCTGGGCCTGGAAGTCGATGTGGGGCATGACCACGCGGCCTGGATTTCGGCGCCATCGATCGCGTCCTGTGAGGCGCCCTACGACGTTGTAAAAACGATGCGGGCGTCGGTCCTTGTTCTTGGGCCATTACTCGCCCGAATGGGGGAGGCTCGCGTGTCGCTCCCCGGCGGTTGTGCCATCGGCGCCCGGCCGATCGATTTGCATATCGGGGCGTTTCGAAAGATGGGCGCTGAAATTCGGACGGATCACGGGTATGTGGAAGCCCGGGCTTCACGCCTGAAAGGCGCCGAGATCATGTTCGACAAGATCACTGTCACCGGTACCGAGAACCTGATGATGGCCGCGGCCCTGGCCGAAGGCCGCACTACACTTCGGAATGCGGCATCCGAACCCGAAGTTGCCGATCTCGCAAGGATGTTGAACGGGATGGGAGCGAAGGTGCAAGGCGCGGGAACGTCCACCGTTATCATCGACGGTGTCAGGGAACTCGACGGCGTCGTCCACAAGGTGATTCCGGATCGCATCGAAACCGGGACGTTTCTCACTGCCGCCGCTATCACGCGGGGGAAGCTGAAGTTGACGCACACCGTTCCGTCAATGCTGATCAGTTTGATCGAAAAGTTGCGGGAGGTTGGAGCGCGGATCGAGGCTGAAGCGGACAGCATCTCGATCTCCGGCATCGAGGAACCGGCGGCCGTGGATGTCGAGACCCGGGAATACCCGGGGTTTGCAACCGACATGCAGGCCCAGTACATGGCGCTCATGACACAGGCGCGCGGCAGGTCGGTCATCACCGAAAACATTTTCGAAAATCGTTTCATGCATGCCAGCGAACTTGTCCGCATGGGCGCCGACATCAAGATCGACGGCCGACGCGCCTTCGTCAAAGGGCCGGCCCGCCTTGGCGGCGCCAACGTCATCGCGTCGGATCTGCGCGCCAGCGCTTCGCTCATCCTGGCGGCCCTGGTTGCGGAAGGCCAAACCGTCATCGACCGGGTGTATCACCTGGATCGAGGGTACGAACGCATTGAAGAAAAGTTGCGGGCCGTGGGTGCGTCGATCGAGAGGCTGACATGAAGGCCCTGGCGCGGTGTTGCCCGTTGCCGGTCGCGCCACTGATTCTTGGCGCGACGGTTGCCCTCAGCGTGTTCGCCTCAACAGCCCAGGAGCCCTCCGATCACGGAATCATTGTCGGTCACGTCGAGCTCGGACCCGATTTTGAGGGCGCCGACTTCCGAGAAGCCATACTGCTGTCGCCGGAGTGGGCGTTGGCCTGGAATATGGAGGTCCAGCAACGCATCGATACCCTTTTTGCGAACAACATCGGTGCGGTGAACCGGGACAGGGATCTGTTCAGCCTGATTTCGAGCCGTGCGCGCCGCGAATCGACCACCTCGGTCATTGCCCGAATGCAGGCGCGTTTGGGCGCCGACTTCGGCGAAGCGGTCCGGGAGATTATGTCCGATGGAAACTTCGAGTTCGTCGATGTGCCGTTCGGAGAGTACCGGGTTATCGTTATCGCGGGCGTCGGTGACCAGGGTGCGATCTGGTCGGGCACGGTAACGATTCGCGGCACGATTCCTGAATTCGTCGAGATCCAGGATCGTATTCAGTAACACCACAGTGACTCACCAATTTCTGATCGTCGCGGGCGAAGCATCCAGCGAAATGTACGGCGCTGAAGTCGCCCTCGCCCTCCGCCGCCGGTTTCCGGGCGCGCACCTGTTTGGACTTGGCGGGGATCGCATGCGGGAAGCCGGCGTAGAGTTGGTGTCCGACATCAGCCGGACCGCGGTGGTGGGTCCGTTCGAGGCAATCGCGCACTTCGGCGCCTTCTATTCCGTATTTCGCAAACTTGCCGACCGTATCGAAGACGATCCCCCCGATGTGGCCCTTCTGATTGACTTTCCGGACTTCAACTTGCGGTTGGCATCGCGCCTCAAGGCTGCCGGCGTGACGGTTGTGTATTACATCGGCCCGCAGATCTGGGCCTGGAGACCGGGCCGGGTGCGCCGCATCCGCGAGGTTGTCGACAAGATGCTGGTCATCCTGCCTTTCGAGGAGGAGATATACCGGCGCGCGGGTGTCGACGTCGAATTTGTCGGACATCCATTGTTGGATATGGTTCGGCCACGGATGTCGAAGAGTGTTTTTCTGACGAAATACAGGCTCTCCGCGACGGCGCCGATGGTGGCCATTCTTCCAGGGAGCCGTCGCAAGGAACTGCGCTACGTTCTACCGACCATCTGTCTGGCCGTGGACCGAATCCTCGAACGGAAACCCGAAACCCAGTTTGTCCTTCCCGTGGCGTCCGGACTGTCGACGGACTACGTGAAGAGCTACCTCGGCGGGCGGCCGATTTGCCTCGTCACTCAGGATACCTACGACGCGATCCATTACTCCGGCGCTGCGATCGTTGCCAGCGGAACCGCTACGCTCGAGACGGCCCTGCTGGGGACACCAGAGGTCATCGTGTACCGTATCGGACGAGCGACATGGTTCCTTGGCAGGTTTTTGCTCAAGATTCGGATGTTCGGGCTGGTGAACATCATTTTGGGTGAAGAGGCGGTGCCGGAACTCTATCAGGATCGGATGACGCCGGACAACGTCGCGGGCGCCGCATTGAAGCTGATGGATGACGTCTGGATGCAATCGCGGATTCGCGGCAACTACGAAAATCTCAGGCGTAAACTTGGGCGGGGTAACGTTGCCGAAAGAGTCGCCGCCTCGATCGCCGGCACACTCGAACGTGATGCCCCGACCTCATAGGTAACGTCGAGCATGCGATTCATGGGACAGAACACGGGCAGCCTGTAGCGAAACCTTGCAGGATGGAGCGCCTCGCTCCTCCCAGGCTTCTAACTTCTTCCGACACCAATCGAAATGCCGGGAAAGGACATAATGAACGTCGAAGCGATCGGCCGTCCACCTACAGTTGCCGGTTTGAAAACCCCTGCGTCGAGCAGGTTTTCCAGCCAGCGGTACACGACCGGATCGTCTTCCGGACCCGAAAGCACGGCGTAGTACGGAACTTTTCCGTTTTGATCGACATAGACTTCCACCCACATGGCTTGAGTGAGGTCAGGCGTCGACCTTCCGATTTGGGCAACGGTGGGGTCGGTGATCCGGACGCTGCGATAGGTGGCCATCCCGTTCAGGATTCCGCCGAAAGACAGCAATGTGATGCAGACGCCGACGACGGCTGGAACCGCCAGGGGACGGATGGCGTTTGCAGCCCAGACTTCCAAACGTTCTCCCAGACGCCTGAGGCCATTCGGCAGACGTTCATGGGAGAGCCGCACTCGGGTTTTCAGCGCCAGATCCGCGGGAACTTCGGGTTCTTCCACGGAAAGTAACAGGTTCTTGAGCGAGATATACGCTTGGAGCTGGCGCTGACAGGGCCCGCACGTTGCAAGATGCGATTCCAATCCGGCAACCTCGCTGTTTCTTGCCATGGAGTCGATGAACGCGCTCATCAGGGACTGCGCCTTCCGGCATCCCATGTCAGCGGATCGACTCAAACTGCCAGTGATTGCATTGCGATACTTCATGATGACACCTTGGTGGTTTCGAATGTTTCGTATCCGATTTCTCCTGGTTCGTTTTTATAGTGAGCCGATGCGCTGTACCGACAAATAGCGCACCAGCCGTTTCTTCAGTTCCTCTCTCGCCCGTGCGAGTCGCGACTTCACCGTGCCAATCGAGATATTGAGAATCTGCGAGATCTCCTCATACGAGAGACCCTGGATATCCCGGAGAACGACGATCGACCGGTGTTGTCTCGAAAGCTTGTCGAGCCCGGCCTGAATCGCTTCCTCGCGCTCCTTCATCTGCAGTGCGGCTTCCGGACTGAGACCGTTGTCACTGAGTTGAACGGTACTGAACGAACCGTTTCCATCCGCCGGATTGTCGTCCAGGGATACGGTCTGGTGGCGAAATCGGCGCCTTGCCCATCGCAGCCGATTCAGAATCTCCGAGAAAGCGATCTTGAAGATCCAGGTTTTCAGGCTGCTCTGTCCACGGAAACGCCCGATGTTCCTGAATACCTTGACGAATATGTCTTGCGTCACGTCCGCCGCTTCGCCGGGGTCGTTCAGCATGCGGCGCGCGATGTGATAAATGCTCGTCTGGTATTCGCGGACCAGTTCGTCGTACGCAGCGTCCTCGTTAGCGCGCAGTCGGGAGACAAAGAGAGTTTCTTCGGTCGACAAACCGGCCGCCGTTGTGAGATCGGTATACGAAATCTCTCGACGAAGCATCACAAAGTATGGGTCTCCACGGACGTTCCTCAATCAGCGGGCCATCAAGAGGACACCGGAAGGCCGGGTCCTTTCCGTGGCAAGCTGGCACTCCATGGCAGAACCCCGCAGGGTCTTGCCAAGGAGGTGTCAGTAAATTAGACACCGATTCAATGGAATTGTTCGACGAATTCGACCCCGGCAGCGATAAGCCGGTCCGTGGCATTTGAAGTGGGCGCTTCGGCATAGACGCGGAGGACGGGTTCGGTGCCCGAGCGCCTGAACAGAATCCAGCAGTCGCCGTCGAGTACGAGCTTGATCCCGTCGAGCGTCCGAACATCGGTCACGTCATGCCCACTGAAGTTCGCTGGCGGTTCGTTCTGGAGTTGTTCGCTCAAACGCGAGCCTGTTTCGACCGGGACACGCAGGTCGCGCCGGGCGTAGTGAAACTCCCCGAATTCTTTCCACATGTCCCGAATCGAATGGCTGAGGGACTTCCCGGTTTCCGCAAGCATGTCGAGCAGGAGCATATGAACAGCAATACCGTCACGTTCTGGAAGATGGCGTGAAACTCCCACGCCTCCGCTTTCTTCTCCCCCGATCAGGACCTGCCTTTCGAGCATGATCTCGGCGATGTTCTTGAAGCCGATTGGCGTCTCCAGGACCTCCAGTCCGAGTTTTGCTCCGATCCGGCCGACCAGTTGGCTCTGCGAGACGGTATGCACGACGACTCCCTCCCATCCCCGGTTGCGATGCAGGTGGATCATGAGCAACGGCAGTATCTCGAGCGTACTGACAAAGCGTCCATCGTCGTCGACAACGCCCAGACGGTCCGCGTCGCCGTCGGTTGCCAGGCCGATGTCGCAGCCGCCGGATCGAACGGCTCTGGATAGCGGTTCCAGTTGCGGCATCATGGGTTCGGGGGAGATTCCGCCAAACAGCGGATCGGGATTGCCCCGAATCGTGTCGACCGAACAGGTGGTATCGGTCAGGCATTCCTCCAGCAGGCGGCCTCCTGTCCCATGCATGGAGTCCACCACGATCCGAAGTCCCGAATCCGCCAGTCGCGGCCAATCGACCAGCTTTCGGAGACTCTCGACGTACTCCGCTCCCGGAGCGACTGTTTCGATGTCGTCCGTGGAGGTCCGAACCGGCCGGTTCTCCAGCAGGCCTTCGATTTGCGAAGTAATCGCTGGTGTCGCACTTCCGCCGTATTCGGCCTTCACCTTGAATCCATTGAATCGAGACGGATTGTGGCTGGCCGTGATAACGACGCCGCCCTGGAGACCCAACCTCTTGACCTCGTGGGACACATAGGGCGTCGGATAGGGCCGATCCATGAGGAAGACTCGAAACCCGTTGCCTGCGAACACCTCGGCCGCCGCACGTGCAAAGCGGTCCGAGAGGAAACGGACATCGTAGCCGATCAGGATCGCCCGTTCGCCGCCCCCTGCGCTCAGGAAGTAATCGGCCGTCGCCTGCGACGCGATGCGTACGTTGTCGAAAGTGAACTCGTCGGCGATGACGGCGCGCCAACCGTCGGTGCCGAACTTGATCATTGGCTTCGATGGGTTCAAGGCGACTACAGCGAGGAGAAATCGGTAATCGACGATTTGCCGCCCAGAATCGTTCCGTTCTTGAGGACGGCCGATGGGCCGATGTAGCAACCACGGCCCAGAATGGTTCCGGTCACGCGTGCGCCTTCGTCGATCGTATTCCCTGACCAAATGACCGAATCCACAACGTGCGCCCCTTTCTGGATCTTGCAGTTGGGTCCGATCACCGAAGACACGATTTTCGCGCCGGCCTGTACCGCCACGCCGGGACCGATCAGCGAATGTTTGTCGATCGAAGGACCGTCGGGCATTGCGCCCGGCTCCGCTGTTGTCAGCGGAATCGTTCGAGAGACGAAACGTTCCGCGATGATATCCCGATGGACTTCCAGATACTTTTCCGGCGTTCCGATGTCGATCCAGTAACAGTCGGACACGTAGGCATACACCGGCAAACCCTGTTCAACCAGCGTCGGAAAGAGTTCTCGTTCAAACGAGAACGGACGATCCCCGGGGATATACTCGAGAATCTTCGAATCGAGCACGTAGGTTCCGGCGTTGATATTGTTCGACGTGATTTCGTCCATACCGGGCTTTTCCAGAAATCGGTAGATTCGGCCGGTGTCGTCGAATTCGACCAGGCCGTACGCGGACGGATCCTCGACCGGAGTCAGGACGATCGTCGCGATCGCACCTTTGTTATGGTGCGCCGCGATGACCGCCCCGAGATCCAGAGAAGTCAGCACGTCCCCGTTAAAGACAACGGTGGTTTCCTCAATCCATTCCTCGGCATTCCTGAAAGCTCCGGCGGTGCCGAGTGGATTGCTTTCGACGGCGTACCGGATCAGCACGTCGAAGTCGGCGCCGTCCTTCAACAGATCCTCGATCTTGCGTGGCTGATAGGAGAGGCTCAGGATAATTTCGCCCACCCCGGCGCTCTTCATCAGATCGAGTTGGTAGAGAAGGAAGGGGCGGTTCGCGACGGGAACAATGGGTTTTGGAGTGTTCAGCGTGAGCGGCCGAAGACGGGTTCCCTTCCCGCCGGCCAGAATAAGTCCCTTCATAAGGAGACCCATGATAGCAGCCTCCGGCAGAACTCTGCGGCGTTCTGCCGGGGGTTGCTACCCGCTTTCCGTTTTTCGCAGCTGCCGGAGAACCTTTCTCAGGGACCTTATCTGACCAAGTCTGTTAAAATGCCGCGGACGTCATGAATCTTCCCAATGCGGTAACGTTGACGAGGATTTTCCTCGTTCCAGTACTGGTGACCCTGTTACTGACCAAGTACAGTGTTCCCATCGCCGCAACCGTGTTTCTGGCTGCCGCGATGACCGATTTTCTGGACGGATACCTGGCCAGATCGCGGAATCAGGTCACGACACTGGGCAAACTGCTGGATCCCCTTGCCGACAAGCTTTTGGTTTCGTCCGCCTTTATTTCGCTCGTCGAGTTGGAAATCGTACCGGCCTGGATGGTCGTGATTATCATCGGTCGCGAGTTTGCGGTGACCGGGCTTCGAAGTATTGCCGCTTCCGAGGGTTTTGCCATCGGCGCTTCCGAATTGGGCAAGCTCAAGATGGGAGCTCAGGTTGCCGCTATCACGCTGTTGATCCTCGGTAGCGAGTACGCTGTATTCGAGACTCTTGGAAGCGTCACGCTGTACATGGTTGTTCTGTTCGCCGTCTGGTCGGGGGTCGATTACTTCCGGACCTTCTGGTCCAAGATCGACGATCAATTCAAGGCCAAGCAGGAGCGCCGCCGCCACCTTCTCGTGAAGAAGCGGCAGAGCCCCCCCGCTCCAACTCAGTAGTTTTCAAAACCATATGCTCTTTCAGTTGCCGTTCCACGGATTGGATCCGACCTTTCTGCGAATCGGTCCGCTCGAAATGCGCTGGTATGGGCTGATGTACATGCTGGGTTTTATCGCCGCGTATTTCGTGATGCGCCGAGCCGTGCGGCTTTACCGCCTCAACATGTCTCGGGACGATCTGTACGACCTGCTCTTCTACATGATCCTCGGCGTCATGGTGGGCGGTCGTCTCGGATACATCGTTCTTTACGACCTGTCCACCTACATCGCCAATCCGTTTTCGATCCTTGCGATCTGGCGTGGCGGCATGTCGTTCCACGGGGGGCTGGTGGGCACCGCGGTCGCGGGGCTGATCGTCAGCCGCCGCCGCGGCTGGAACTTCCTGGACATTGCCGATCTGGCGGCGGTCGCGGGACCCATCGGGCTCGGTTTGGGCAGGCTCGGCAACTTCATCAACGGAGAACTCTACGGCCGTCCGTCCTTACTGCCTTGGGCCATGGTGTTTCCCGATGGAGGCGACATCGGCCGGCATCCTTCCCAATTGTACGAAGCGCTACTTGAAGGCGTGGTGCTGTTCCTCTTCCTCGCCTGGGTCTACAGACGCCAGCTTCGCCCCGGAGCGACACTGTGGGGTCTGCTCGCAGGCTACGGATTGGTGCGTTTCATGGTGGAGTTTGTCCGGGAACCGGATGCGCACATCGGGATGGATCTCGGTTTCCTCAGCCGGGGCCAACTCCTGAGCCTTCCGATGTTTCTTGCGGGAACGTTCCTGTTGATTCGAGCGTTCCGTGCCGGAGCCGCACCGCCTGCCTCGGTTCAATCGGATCGCCCCGCGAAGCGCCATCCCGCGAAAAAGTGACCGGGTAGCCGCGGCCTTGCTCCTCTCTTCGCCTCTGAGGCCCGAAGACCCCTGCGTTCGCCCCTGCGGGGCGCTCCCATAGGCCGCCTGATTGAATCGATTGGCCTCGATCTGTGCTAATGTCAAGGGTTTCGGTCCCCCACCCAGGGCCCTTCGATTGCCGGTGTGGCTCGATTGGCGGGAATTGCCGTGTTGGCGAGGGAGACCGGGACGGCGGAAGGGTCAAGCCATGTCAAACCGGATACACGAGAACATCTGTGAGTTGATCGGGAATACTCCGATAGTGCGGCTCAATCGCCTCGCCGAGGACGGCTGGTCCGATCTTCTTGTGAAACTGGAGTTCTTTAACCCCGGCGGCAGCGTCAAGGACCGGATCGGCCTCAGCATGATCCAGGCCGCCGAGCGGGACGGTCTACTCAAACCCGGCGGAACCATCGTCGAACCCACCAGCGGCAATACCGGAATCGGTCTCGCAATGGTGGCGTCGGCCAGAGGGTACCGGGTCATCCTGACCATGCCCGAGGACATGAGTGTCGAACGGCTCAACCTCTTGCGGGCCTATGGCGCCGAAATCGTACTGACGCCCCGAAACGAGGTGATGCAGGGCGCCATCGACAAGGCTGAAGAACTGGCGAGCGCGAACCCGGACTATTTCATGCCGCACCAGTTCAGGAACAAGGCCAATCCCGAAGTCCATCGCCAAACCACTGCGCGCGAGATTCGCGATGCCGTCGGGCAGGACCTGCACGCACTCGTGGTGGGCATCGGGACGGGAGGGACGGCGACGGGAACCGGTGAAGTTCTGAAAGAGGTCATTCCGGGACTCCAACTTTATGCGGTGGAACCCAGCGATTCGCCGGTATTGTCGGGCGGTTCACCCGCCCCGCACCCGATACAGGGGATTGGCGCCGGATTCGTGCCCGAAATCCTCAACCGCGAGATCGTCGATCACGTCGTTCCGGTCCAGTACAGGGACGCCCGTGCCTGCGCAAAACGCCTGGCGCGTCAGGAAGGCATCCTCACGGGTGTTTCATCGGGGGCGATACTGCACGTCGCGATGCGCGTCGCAGCCGAATTGGGGCCGGGGAAACGGGTTCTTGCGATCTTGTGCGACACCGGCGAGCGGTACCTGAGCACGGAGTTGTTTGCTTGAGATGTTACCCGGACCTCTATGTGTCGCGGTTACGCCGCAACGCGTTGCCGACATTTTCAGTACCCCTATCGAGGGTGCGGACTGTGTCGAAGTGCGTCTGGACTACCTTGACGATCCGGGCGAGTCGGTTGACGTCCGTTGGAGCCAACTGCCTGTTCCCACGATCGCCACGTGCCGGGGCCGGGAACAGGGCGGCCGCTTCACGGGCACGGTCGATGAGCAACTGACGCTGTTGCATCGGGCGGTTCAGAACGGCGCACGATACCTCGACATCGATTACCGCTTCGCGAAAGAGTTCGAAGGCGCCGAGGTCATTGGCTCGTATCACGACTTCGACCGTACTCCCGACGGTCTTGAAGAACTATTGGATGCGGTGTGCCGCACGCCGGCGGCCTTTGCCAAGGTGGCCACGATGGTTCATTCCTGGAGCGACAATCGGCGGTTGCTCGCCCTGTTGGACCGTCAGTGGCCGAAGCCGGTCATCGTTGTCGGTATGGGAGAAGTGGGTGAGATGACCCGTGTCGTGGGTCCGAGCCGGGGTAGCGCCCTCACCTATGCGTCCGCAGGGGAGGCTTCGGCGCCGGGGCAGCTTGAACTGAACGAAATCGAGAATACGTTTCGGGTTCGTGAGATCGGCCGGCAGACGAAGCTGATCGGTATCGTCGGAAATCCGGTCGCGCACTCCCGTTCCCCGCAGTTGCATAACAGGGCGTTCAGGGAAGCCGGCCTCGACTTTGCGTACCTCAGATTTCGAGTTGAAGACCTGGGCGACTTTTTCGAGAACGCGGCGCAAATCGGCATCGCGGGATTCTCGGTGACGATTCCCCACAAGGTCGAAGCCATGCGTTATCTGGACGGTGTGTCGAGGGAAGCCGCGGCTGTTGGCGCCGTCAACACGGTGTACAGACGCAACGGCCGGTGGATGGGCGACAACACCGACGTCCATGGAGTCCGTGAGTCGTTGAAAGATGTCCGGCTGACAGGCAGCCGCGTTGTGATTCTCGGTACCGGCGGCGCCGCCCGCGCCGCGGTCGCGGCACTGGACGAGGCCGGCAGCATCACGCTCCTGTCCGGGAGTCGCGAGCCGGGTGTCCTCGAATGGTCGCGGCAGGTTGAGGTCGATCGCATCGAGAACTACGCGAGGCACGATGCGGATCTGCTGATCAACGCGACGCCGGTCGGGATGAGTCCACAGGTGGATCGGACTCCGGTGTCCGAACCCATCAGGGCCGACGTGGTGTTCGACATGGTGTACAACCCGCCCCTGACCCGTCTGCTTCAAGAAGCGGAAGAGTCCGGAAAAAGGGCGATCCCGGGAACGACAATGTTCGTCGCGCAGGCTGCGCGGCAGTTCGAGGCGTGGACCGGGCAGGCGGCTTCGACCGAAGTACTGTGGGCGGCAATGGCATGAGCACCCGAACGCGTGTCCGGGTTCCGGCCAGCACGGCCAATCTGGGCCCGGGTTTCGATGCGCTGAGCATGGCCCTGACGGTGTACCTGGAGGTTGAGGTGCAGATGGGGGTCCCGGACGACAAGGTCCGCGTTCGGGCGTCGGGCGTGGATGCCGAGAAGATGCCGTCCGGGAGCGGCAACCTGATCGTTCGTGTCCTGGATCGCGTGGCCGGGCATCGCGGCCGGTCGTTTCAGCCGGCGTTGCTTCGGGTGACGAACCAGATCCCGCTGGCGCGCGGGATGGGCAGTAGTTCGACCGCGATTATCGCGGGCATCTCGTGCTACGAAATGCTCGCCGGAGAGCAGTTGTCCGACGATGAGGTTTTCGGATATGCGCTCGAATTCGAACCGCATCCCGACAACCTGGCCGCGGCCATGTACGGCGGGCTGACAATTTCCGCGATGCGGGCCGATGGAAAACCCGTGGTGTCGAAAGTTGAAGTTGCCGCGGGTATCCGTCCCGTTCTGGTTATTCCGGAGTTCGAGTTGTCGACGGAAAGGGCGCGATCGGCGTTGCCGCAAAACTACAGCCGGGCAGACGCGGTATTCAACGTCCAGCGTTCAGCCCTGGTTGTCGATGCGATGACCGCGGGAAAATGGCATCTGCTGCCCGAAGCAATGAAGGACCGGCTCCATCAGCCCTATCGTGCGGGGCTGATACCGGGGTTGGAGCAGGCTTTGTCATTCCGTACCGAGGGTCTGGTGGCGACGGCATTGAGCGGTGCGGGCCCGACGGTCCTGGCGCTGGCAATGGCCGATGACGCCGAAACGGTGGGTGCCGGGATCGCGGGAGTGTTCGAAAGAAACGGCGTCCGGGCGTCGGTGAAGGTTTCCGAGATCGACACTCTCGGACGCGTGTTCAGTTGAAGGGAGCCATGGCCAAGATCAGAACTGCAATTTTGGGAGCGACTGGAACAGTCGGTCAGCGACTGATCGAGATGTTGATCGACCACCCCTGGTTCGAGGTCACCGCGCTGGCCGCCTCGGGCAACTCCGCGGGCAAGCAATACGCGGAGGCGGCCCACTGGCAACTCGAGACTCCGTTGCCTGAACATCTTGCCGCCCTCACCGTGGATTCGTGCCGGCCTGGACTGGACTGCGGCCTCGTGTTGTCGGGCCTTCCGTCATCGGTGGCCAAAACCGCCGAAGTCGATTTTGCCCGGGCTGGTCTTCCCGTGGTGAGTAACGCGTCTTCCTACCGGATGGCGCCAGATGTTCCCCTGTTGATCCCCGAGGTCAATGCGCCGCACATCGAGGCCATCGAGACCCAGAGGAAGCGTTTCGGCGGAAAAGGGTTCATCGTGACGAATCCCAACTGCGCGACTATCGGCCTGGCACTACCCCTTGCCGCCCTGGATCGCCGATTCGGCGTCGACGGGTTGCATGTCGTGACCATGCAGGCCATTTCCGGTGCCGGATACCCCGGCGTCGCGTCCCTGGACATCGTCGACAATGTCCTGCCGGACATAGGGGGTGGGGACGAAGCAAGAAAGATCGAGACGGAACCGCTGAAGATTCTGGGCAGTTGGAAAAATGGCCGTTTCGAAGACCGGAAGTTTCCGATCGGCGCGATGACGCACCGGGTCAACGTGCGGGACGGGCACCTCGAAGCGTGTTCGGTGAAGTTGAAGGAAGCGGCTTCGCCACAAGCTCTGGAAGAGGCCATCGCCGACTTCACCTCAGACGTTGACGACCTCGATTTGCCGTCGGCCCCGCGCCCTGCGATCATAGTCGAGAGTCGTACCGACCGGCCCCAGCCACGTCTGGATCGTAACCGCGGACGCGGAATGGCCGTGGTTGTCGGACCCGTGTCTTCCTGTCCCATTCTGGATTACAGGTTCCGCGTGCTCAGCCACAACACCCTGCGCGGTGCGGCCGGCGCGGCAATTCTCAACGCGGAGCTTTTGTACCGCAAGGGTTTGATCGCATGAACTCGCTCACTCAAATACCGACCGGGACGCAGATCCTGATCGGGGAGGCCGTCCGCCGCCGCCGAAGGGTCGAGCGAACCATCTTTTCGGTTTTCGAAGGCTGGTCGTATCGGGAAATCATTCCGCCGATGTTCGATTACCTCGATGTCTTCGTCAAGGGCATGGGTCGCGAGTTGGAGGACCGGATCTATCGGTTCATCGACCGCGAAGGCAACATCCTGGCACTTCGTCCCGAATTCACCTCGCTTCTCGCCAAGATGGCGGCGACCCGGTTGTCGGGCGAGGAGAAACCGATTCGCCTGTCCTATTCGGGAGAAGTTCTTCGTTTCGAAACCCCCAAGGGCGGTCAGCAGAGGGAATTTGCCCAGATGGGCATCGAACAGTATGGCGCGTCGTCATCGAGCGCGGACATCGAAGTGCTGCTGATCTGCGTGGAAGCCCTCCAGAAACTGGGCGTTCCCGATTTCCAGATCAACCTTGGGAGCGTCGATTTCTTCGGCGGCATCGTCGATCGCATCGGACTTCCCCAGGCCGGGATCGAGCAGTTGAAAGAGTTGCTCAATCGGAAGGATCAGAGCGGACTCCGGCGAATGCTGGCCGGCCTTGAAATGGAAGAACGCCGAAAGAACATCTTGATGGCCATTCCACAACTCACCGGCGGCAGGGAAACGCTGGAAGAGGCCACGCGACTGGTCCGCAATGAACGGTCGCTTCAGGCCATCGCGCACCTGGAAGCAATTTATTCTATTTTCGAGGACCTCGATCTTGCGGACCATCTGACGATCGACCTTGGAGAGGTCCGCGGTTTCGACTATTACAGCGGCATACTGTTTCGGGCCTACGTTCCGGGCCTGGGCTTCGAAGTGGCCAGTGGAGGCAGGTACGATGGCCTGCCGGCGCAGTTCGGACACGATACTCCGGCCGTGGGCTTCTCGTTTACGCTGGAGCGGCTGGAACAGGTTGTGAATGGGCGGTTGCCTGACTCGGAACCGAATCCGATTCGGGTTTCGGATCAGAACAGCTTCAACGAGGCCGTCCGGCTCCGTCGCGAGGGAAGGGTGGTACGCCTGTGCTCGTGATCGCGCTTGCAAAAGGACGGTTCCTCGAACCCTCGCTGAACGTATTGAAAAAGATCGGTGTGGCGTTCGACGAGGACGTTGCCGATTCCAGACGGTTGATATTCGATTCCACGGATAAGAAGTACCGCGTGATTCTGGTGAAGCCGGTCGATGTGCCGGCCTACGTCGAATACGGCGCCGCGGACGCCGGCATCACGGGTCGGGATGTCCTGCTGGAGTCGGGTGCAGATGTCCTGCAACCCCTCGATCTGGGATTCGGCCGGTGCCGTCTGGCTGTGGCCGCACCCAAATCGATGGCGTCTGCGGATACCGATCGGCCTATCGTGAGAGTGGCGACCAAGTATCCGAACATCGCACTGGACTATTTCAACCGTCGAAGCATTCCGGTCGAGATTATCCCGCTCTCGGGTTCGATCGAGCTGGGCCCCCTGGTGGGGTTGGCGGACCGGATTGTGGACCTTGTCGAGACCGGGCAGACGCTCCACGACAACGGCCTGGAAATCGTGGACGTGATCGCCGAGAGTTCGGCGCGTCTCCTGATCAACCGCGCCAACTACCAGACGAAGCGCAGCGAGATCGTCGCTCTCGTCGACGGCCTTGAAGCACTCAACCCCTATTCAGGAGAGGCCTGATGCGGATTGTGGATCTGAGTGACAACCTCGACCTGGACGCCGTCGACAATCTGCTTGCGCCGCCGCCGGCGGAGGTCAATGTCGATAAGGCGATTGCTTCCATCGTCGGCGACGTTCGCGAACATGGCGACGCGGCGTTGTTCGAGTATACGAAGAAGTTCGACGGCATCGATCTCGACGCCGGGAATGTCCGTGTTTCCCGGCAGGAAATTCGGACCTCGGCCGCTGGCGCCGACAATGAACTCGTCGAGATTCTGAAAGCCGCCATTTCCAACATTCGCAGGTTTCACGAAGAACAGTTGCAGGAGTCCTGGGAAATCTATGGCGGCGACGGCGTGCACCTGGGACAGAGAGTGACCGCTCTCGGGCGTGTGGGTCTGTACATCCCGGGGGGCAAGGCGGCCTACCCGTCCTCGGTGCTGATGAATGCGATTCCGGCGCAGGTTGCGGGCGTGGAGCGTGTCATCGTCGCCACGCCGCCTCGATCGCTCGAAGAGAACCCTCTCGTTTCAGCCGCACTCGATCTGTTGAATCTGGATGAAGTGTATCGGGTCGGCGGGGCGCAAGCCGTGGCTGCGATGGCTTACGGTACCGAGTCCATTCCGAAGGTGGACAAGGTTGTCGGACCTGGAAACCAGTATGTCCAGGGGGCCAAACGGCTTGTCTTCGGTCAGGTCCATATCGACATGGTTGCCGGCCCGAGCGAGGTCGCGATCGTCGCCGACGAAACCTGCGATCCCGCGTGGATTGCGGCCGACCTTCTGGCGCAAGCCGAACACGATGAACAGGCGGGTGTCTGGCTGGTTTGCTGGTCGGAAGACCTGACGGCGGCCGTTTTCGATCAGGTTCAGATTCAGCTCGATACGCTCGATCGGGACTCGATCGCGCGAATGGCCGTGGCCAACCGCGGGATCAGCTTCATCGTCGGCGGCCCCGACGATGCCGTCCAACTGGTCAACCACATCGCTCCGGAACACGTTGAAGTCCTGATGGCCGAACCGGACCGCGTCGCCGACAATATCCGCAATGCGGGGGCGGTGTTCGTAGGCCGGTATTCCCCGACCGCCGTCGGCGACTATTTCGCCGGTCCGAACCACGTCCTGCCGACGGCTCGAACGGCGCGGTTCTTTTCGCCGCTGGGCGTCTACGATTTTCAGAAGAGGACCAGCCTGGTACGTTACTCGGGCCGCGCCATCGAGAGTACGGGTAACATGATCGAAAAGTTCGCAATCGCGGAGGGTTTGACCGGACATGCCCGCTCAATCACCGTTAGACGCAATTAAGGCCGCGATTCAGGACTCTTCGGCGTACACGCTCGAGTACCTCGAAGCCGAGGTCAAGCTTGATCAGAACGAGAATCCGCACGAGATTCCCGAATTTCTGAAGCAGAAGGTTCTGGCGCGATTCCAAACGATGGAATGGCGTCGATATCCCGAGTTTGTGCCGTCGCGTATCACCGCGGCTCTGAATCGGTTTACCGGATGGTTGCCTGAAGGGATTCTCGTCGGCAACGGATCGAACGAGCTGATCTTGTCGACCCTGGTTGCGACCACGGGGCCCGGGCGAACTGTTGCCCTGCCGCAGCCGACCTTTGGCCTGTACCGTTTGCTTGCCGAGGCGATGGGAGGGACGGTTCGCGATGTTCCTCTGAAGAGCGATCTGTCGTTCGATGCCGCTGGATTGATCGACGCTGCCCGAGAATCCGATGTGGTGATCGTGTGTTCGCCCAACAACCCGACCGGTTCGTTGTTGTCGGTGGGCGATCTGGAGGCGATCCTCGGGGCGGCCCGCGGCCTGGTCATCGTCGACGAGGCCTACCACGAGTTCAGCCAGCAAACGATAGCGCCGCTGTTGAATCGTCACGCGAATCTGATCGTGTTGAGAACGTTTTCAAAGGCAATGGCGATGGCCGGCCTCCGCTTCGGTTACATGCTGGCCGATCCCGCGATCGCGCGGGAAGTCAACAAGGTGAAACTGCCTTACAACGTCAACGTTTTCACGTTGATGGCGGCCGAAGCGCTGATCGACGAGGCGCATGCCGTCGAAGGTTCCATCCGTGCCCTGATCGAAGAACGGGGTCGGTTAAAGGAAGCGCTCGAGCGGTGTCCGGGCTTGGCTGCCTTTCCGTCGCACGCCAACTTTGTCTTGTTTCGGACCCCCTATCGGGCCGACGCGGTATTCGAGCGGCTGTACGCGCACGGCGTGCTCGTCCGCAACGTGAGTCACTATCCCATGCTGGATCGCGCACTTCGCGTTTCGATCGGAACCCCGGACCAGAACGTGCGGTTTCTGAATGCGCTGGATGACACACTGGAGGCATTGAATGCGCAAGGTTGAAAAACACAGGAAGACCCGGGAAACCGATATCCGCGTACGACTCGACCTCGACGGGACCGGGCAGTCCGCGATCGCCACAGGCATTCCATTCTTCGATCACATGCTGGCGCAACTGGCGCGCCACGGTCGCATGGATCTGGACATCCAGGCCAGGGGCGATCTCGAGATCGACGGGCATCACACGGTTGAAGACGTGGGGTTGACCCTGGGAATGGCGCTGAACGAGGCTCTCGGAGAGCGCCGGGGCATCGCCCGTTTCGCTCACGCCTATGTGCCACTGGACGAAGCATTGAGCCGCGCGGTCGTCGATTTTTCGGGCCGCGGCTATCTGGTCTTCCGGGCTCGTTTCGAGGGGCGCATGCTGGGCGATCTGCAGACCGAGTTGATCGAAGAGTTTTTCAAGGCGCTGGCTCAGGAAGGACGATTGAACATTCACGTCGAATCCATCTATGGGCGAAACCAGCACCACATCGCCGAGACGTTGTTCAAGTCGACCGCCCGAGCGATTCACCATGCGACGCGCGTCGTATTCGATGACGGGGAAGTCCCGTCGACGAAAGGCACGCTTTCGAAATGACGTTGTCAGCAGCCCGTGGTAGAACCCTGCAGGGTCGCCGGCCGGCGTAGGGGAAGAGCAATCGTGATCAGCATCGTCGATTACAGGATGAACAACCTCCGCAGCCTGGAGAACACGCTCGGTCGTCTCGGATACGAGACCATCGTCACTTCGGATCCGGTGGATGTGATGGTGGCCGACAAGTTGATTCTTCCCGGCGTGGGGGCGTTCGGCGATGCCATGAAGCAACTGGACGAGTTGGGCCTCTCCGAGGCCATCATCGACAAGGTCGAATCGGGAACCTCGATTCTGGGGATTTGCCTGGGCATGCAGTTGCTCTTTGACGATAGCGAAGAATTCGGCATCCACCGCGGCCTGGGTCTCCTGCCCGGCAGCGTCATCAAGTTGCCGCCGGGCGTGCACGTTCCGCACATGGGCTGGAACCAACTCCATCTACGGCGTGCGGACTCGCTCATGGAAGGCGTTCGCAAGGAGAGCTTCGTCTATTTCGTACATTCCTTTTATGCCGCTCCTGAAGACCCGTCGCTCGTGATCGCCGAAAGCGACTATGGCATCGATTTCGCCGCCGTTGTCGGAACTGGAAACGTCTGGGCGACGCAGTTTCACCCGGAGAAGAGCCAGCACATCGGAGAACGGATACTCAAGAACTTCGCACGGTCATGAATCTTTATCCGGCAATCGACATACTCGGGGGTAAGGCGGTTCGCCTGCGCCAGGGGCGCAGAGAAGATGCCACCGTCTACGGAACGCCCGTGGAGATGGCTCGCCGCTGGACGGTGGCGGGCGCCCGATGGCTCCATGTCGTCGATCTGGATGGCGCGTTCGCGGGGCGTCCGGTCAATACGGAGTACGTCGCGGCGATTCGCGCCGAGTGTCCCGATGTGCGGATGGAAATCGGAGGCGGGGTGCGGAACATGTCCGCGGTGGAGCAGCTTGTCGATGCCGGTGTCGACCGCGTGATCCTGGGGACCGCGGCGGTCGAAAATCCCGAGTTCCTGGACCAGGCGCTCGAACGCTTCGATAGCCGTATCGCCGTGGGCATCGATGCGCGCGACGGCATCGTGCGCCTTTCCGGGTGGACGGCCAGCGCCGAAATGACCGCGTTGGATTTGGCGATGCGGCTTGAGAAGGCCGGCGTGCGCCTCATCGTCTATACCGATATTTCGCGGGATGGCGAACTCGGCGGCGTGAATGTCGAAGCCAACCGCACGATGCTCGAAGCGACCGGTCTGCGGGTGATTGCCTCGGGCGGCGTCTCCACCAAGGAGGACATCGTCAATCTCCGGCGCCTCGAACACCCCCGTCTTGAAGGAGTGATCGTCGGAAAGGCGCTCTACGAAGGCCGAATCGATCTGAATGAAACCCTGGGTTTGACACATGCTGGCTAAACGCATTATCCCGTGCCTGGACGTCAAGGACGGCCGCGTCGTCAAGGGCGTCAACTTTCTCGAACTCCGGGATGCCGGCGACCCGGTCGACGTCGGTCTCCGTTATTCCGAGGAAGGCGCGGACGAACTGGTGTTTCTCGACATCACTGCCTCCTCGGACCGCCGCGACATCGTTGCCGAGATGGTGGGGCACGTTGCCGACTCCATCAACATACCGTTCACCGTCGGCGGGGGATTGCGCTCGGTAGACGACATTCGAGGAATTTTGCGCGCGGGTGCGGACAAGGTGTCGATCAACACCTCGGCGGTTGAACGGCCGGATCTGGTGAGGGAAGGCGCAAAACGGTTTGGCAGCCAATGCATCGTGGTTGCCATCGACGCACGGCGAGAGCCTCGATCCAATGGCGCCGGCGCCGAGTGGAAGGTGTATACGCACGGTGGCCGCACACGTACCGAACGCGACGTCATCGAGTGGGCGCGAGAAGTTGCCGATCGCGGCGCGGGAGAAATTCTTCTGACGAGCATGGACGCCGATGGCACGAACGATGGGTACGACGTCGAACTGACGCGACGGGTGGCCACGTCGCTCCGGATTCCCGTCATTGCTTCGGGAGGAGCGGGCAACCTGGACCATCTTATGGACGCCATCGTCGAGGGCAAGGCGAGCGCCGTCCTTGCGGCATCGATCTTCCACTTTCGTCAGCACACGATCGGCGAAGCCAAAAAGCATCTGCGCGAGAAAGGAGTCCTTGTCCGATGACTACCGACCCCGAACTTCTGGAAAAGGTACAATTCGATTCGCAGGGGCTTGTACCGGCGATCGTTCAGGACGCGGCGACGCGCGAAGTGCTGATGATGGCATACATGAACCGGGAGTCGCTCGAACGGACTCTGGAGACGGGCGAGACGTACTTCTACAGCCGCCATCGACAGGAACTCTGGCACAAGGGTGCGACTTCGGGCAATCTGCAGTCGGTGAAAAAGGTACGCGTCGACTGCGATTTCGACACGCTGCTGATCGAAGTCGCGCCGGCAGGGCCGGCATGCCACCGGGGTACTTATTCGTGTTTCGAAGTGGAGCCCACGATCGAGGGCTTCCTCAGCAAGCTCTACGGTCTGATCGAAGACCGCAAGGAAATGCGCCCGGAAGGCAGTTACACGACCTACCTCTTCAATAGCGGGATCGACAAGATCCTGAAGAAGGTTGGCGAGGAAAGCGCCGAGACCATCATTGCAGCCAAGAACGAATCTTCCGCCGAGCTTGTGGCGGAGGCTTCGGACATGATTTACCACCTGCTGGTTCTGCTCGTTGAGCGGGGCGTGGCACTTGAAGACATCGCACGGGAACTCGAAAGCCGCCATGCGTCCAAATCTTGAAGAAGCCAGGAACCTCCGGGCCGCGGGCAACGTCATTCCGGTATTCAAGTCGGTCGTTGCCGACTTCCTCACGCCGGTTTCCGCCTACCTCCGCCTGCGCGTCGACAGCCCCCATGCATTCCTGCTCGAATCGGTGGAAGGCGGCGAGAAGCTGGCCCGGTATTCATTCCTCGGGCGCGATCCCTTTCTCGTGCTGAGTACCGGACCCTCAACCCCGCCCGCCGATTCCGGCGTCGAACAACGTCACTATGAAACGGGCCGGCGAGAAGAGTTCTTCAACGACCTGCGGACGACGATGGAGCGATTCAAGTCCGTTTCCGTCGAGGGTCTGCCTCCGTTCAGCGGGGGCGCGGTCGGTTATTTCGGCTATGACATGGTCCGCCTGATCGAGGACGTTCCCGACACCTGCATCGACGATCTGGGTATGGATGAGGCCGTCATGATGTTCTTCAGGACGGTTCTGGCGTTCGATCACCTGCGGAACCAGATTCACATCGTCACGAATCTCTTTCTGGAAGACGACGATGAACCGATCGAAGATCTGTACCGGAAAGCCGAAGCGGAGATTTTGGCGACTGAACGGATACTGATTCAACCGTTCGAGATGCCGGTTCCGACACGGACCGAGAAAACGGTCCAGGTGCGTTCAAACGTTGAGAAAGCCGATTACCTTGCCGGTGTCGAACGTGCCAAGGATTACATCGCGGCAGGCGACATCTTTCAGGTCGTTCTTTCCCAACGGTTCGATCTGGAGCTGCCCGCGCCCCCCTTTCAGATCTATCGCGCGTTGAGGATGGTCAATCCGTCTCCGTATACTTACTTCATGGAAATGCCCGGCAGCGCCATCGTGGGCGCTTCACCGGAGATGCTGATTCAGGTTCGGGGTCGTTCGGCGTCGTATCGGCCCATTGCCGGCACCCGCCCACGCGGCCAGAACGATGCCGAAGACCGGGTATTGGCCAACGATCTCATCGCAGACGAAAAGGAACGTGCCGAACACGTCATGCTCGTGGATCTGGGTCGGAACGATCTCGGCCGGGTCTCGAAGTACGGCAGCGTGCGCGTTGACGAATTCATGTTCGTCGAGCGTTATTCGCACGTGATGCATCTGGTGTCCGCGCTGGTTGGCGAATTGAGGGACGACGTGGACCGCTTCGACGCCCTGATGGCCTGTTTCCCGGCGGGGACCGTTTCGGGGGCGCCCAAGGTGCGGGCGATGGAAATCATCGACGAACAGGAACCCACGAGGCGGGGCGTCTATTCCGGGTCCGTTCTGTACGCCGATTTCAGCGGCAACCTGGATTCGTGTATCGCGATTCGCACGCTCGTTGCCCGAGACGGGAAAGGATATGTCCAGGCCGGAGGCGGGATTGTCGCCGACTCGGTTCCCGAGAACGAATACCAGGAGACCGTGAACAAGGCGAAGGCCCTGGTCCGGGCTCTCGAACTGGCAGCGAACGGGCTGGAAGTGTGACCTCGCAAGCGGCATCGGACGCGGCCTCAAAAGCGGCGTCGGACGCGGTTTCACAAGCGGCATCGGACGCGGTATCGGGTGCGGCTTCAGGTGCGGTATCGGGTGCGCCTATAAAATGATCGTCGTCATCGATAACTACGATTCGTTCACGTACAACCTCGTTCAGTATCTGGGTGAATTGGGCGAAGAACTCCAGGTGTTTCGAAACGACAGGACGACCGTCGAGGAACTTGCGGCACTGGCCCCCGACCGGATCGTCATATCGCCCGGTCCCGGCGTTCCATCGAACGCGGGGATTTCGGAAAAGGTTGTCGAGTACTTTCATTCCCGTGTGCCGATTCTGGGCGTGTGTTTGGGCCATCAGGCGATCGGGGAAGTGTTCGGCGGGCGAATCGTTGCCGCCGAGACGCTGATGCACGGAAAGGTCAGTTCGATCCGGCACGATGACCGCGGCGTCTTTGAAGGGTTGCCGCAAGGCTTTCCCGCCACGAGGTATCACTCACTGGTGGTTGCCGACGTTCCCGATGCCCTCGAAGTGACGGCCACGACCGAAGACGGTGTTGTAATGGGGTTGCGCCACCGCGACTCGCCAACCGAGGGTGTCCAGTTTCATCCTGAGTCGATCATGACGCGCGTCGGCAAGAACCTGTTGCGCAATTTCCTCCGAACCTGAGCCCGACGCATGCTTACCGACATCATCCAGCAATTGGTCGAACGCCGGGACCTGACCGAGCAGCAGTCCAGTGCCGCGATGGGCGAGATCATGTCCGGGGAGGCGACCGACGCCCAGGTCGCGGCGTTTCTCACGGCCCTGTGCATGAAGGGTGAGGTGGTCGACGAACTGGTTGGCTTTGCGCGGGCAATGCGGGAACGCGCTCTACCCTTGTGGGACGGGACCCCAATGGATGTCGTCGACACATGCGGCACCGGCGGGGATCGTTCGGGAACGTTCAATATTTCCACCGCGGCGGCATTTGTGGCGGCGGGGGCGGGCGCAATCGTCGCCAAACACGGCAACCGGTCCGTGAGCAGTCGTTCCGGCAGCGCCGATGTTCTGGAGGCTCTGGGTGTGGATATTCGGATGACCCCCGAAAAGCTCCGGCAGGCGCTCGGCGAAATCGGAATCGGCTTCCTGTTCGCGCAGTCGTTCCATCGGTCGATGAAGTACGTCATGCCCGCCCGCACCCAGATCAGAATACGGACCGTGTTCAACTTTCTCGGCCCTCTGGCGAACCCTGCGAACGCCTGCTTTCAGGTGATCGGCGTCAACAGCATTTCGATCCTCGAGACGATGGCGAGGGCGCTGGGACGCCTGGGAGCTCGACATGCGTTTGTCGTGCACGGCGACGGCGGGTTGGATGAGATATCGCTTTCGGGACCCACCGAGGCGATCGAAGTCCGGGGCGAAGATCTGCGCCATCTTTCCATCGCGCCTGCGGATTTCGGAGTCGCAACTTCGCCGTTAGCGGCGATCCAGGGTGGAGATCCCCCCCGAAACGCCGAAATCGTTCGTGAGGTTCTTTCAGGGCGGAAGGGACCCCATCGCGACGCCGTTCTGATCAATGCCGCGGCCGCGGTCACGGCCGCTGGGTTGGGGCGGGATCTCGAACATGGCTATGAAGTGGCCGCCGATGCCGTCGATTCGGGACGCGCACTCGAGAAACTCAATGCGTTAAGGGCGCTGTCCCGGTCATGAAGACACTCGAACCGGCACACGTCCTTTCGAGGATTCTCGATGCCAAACGAAAGCGCGTGGCGGATGCGCAGATGAGGGTCCCGGAGGCAATCGTCAGGAAGATGGCCGCGGTCTCGCCTTCGCGCCCCTCCTTTCGCGACGCTCTGGGGGCGCCGGGTCGAACCCGGATTATCGCGGAGATCAAGAAGGCGTCGCCGTCAGCCGGATTGCTCATCGACGACCTCGATGTCGCCGCGCTTGCACGAACCTATCGGGATGCTGGAGCCTCGGCGGTGTCGGTCGTCACCGAAGAAGATTTTTTTCAAGGCAACCTGGGCTGGGTGCGCGTGGCCGCCGAAGCCTCCGGACTTCCCGTGATCAGGAAGGACTTCGTTTTCGACGCCTATCAGGTACTCGAGACAAAGGCCGCGGGGGCGAGCGCCGTTCTGTTGATCGCGGCGATGCTCCAACCCGAGGAACTGGCGCGGTTGATCGAGGTGGCGAATGGGGTCGATCTGGACATCCTGGTCGAAGTCCACAATGCGGACGAACTCGACGAAGCGGTTCGCGCCGGTGCGCGGAACATCGGTGTGAACAATCGCAATCTCAAGACGTTCGAGGTGCGGTTGGATACATCGGTCGACCTTGGGCCGCGAATGCCCGACGGAGTCCTGTTTGTCGCCGAGAGCGGCATTCATTCGAGACAGGACCTGTCGCGGTTGAGAGACGCGGGCGCCGATGCGTTCCTCATCGGCGAGCGCCTTATTTCAGCGCCCGATCCCGGGCAGGCGCTGAAGGAGTTGATGTGACACGGATCAAGATCTGCGGGATTACCGACATCGACGATGCCCGGGATGCGGCACTGCTGGGCGCCGACGCCATCGGCCTCAATTTTCATTCGGAGAGTCCCCGGTGCATCAGGCCTGAAGTCGCGGCGCGGATCATCGATTCGTTACCTCCCTTTGTGACTTCGATCGGAGTGTTCGTGAACTACGGCGACCCGGAAGCGCTTGAAGATTTTGCCACGTCGATCGGTCTGGACGCCGTCCAACTCCATGGCGATGAATCGCCCGACTATTGTTCGGTGATCGGCAATGTGAAAGTGATCAAGGCATTCCGTGTCGACAAGAGCTTTCGCGTGGAGAACCTGCGCCACTATTCCGTTTCCGGACTCCTGCTCGACGCCTACAGCAAGCAGGCCCGGGGCGGAACGGGACAAACCTTCGACTGGTCGCGTGCCAGCGGGGCCAATGCCTTCGGCCGGATCGTCCTTGCCGGAGGCTTGAACCCTGACAACGTAGGCGCCGCCGTCGAAGAACTGCACCCCTTCGCTGTCGATGTTTCGAGCGGAGTCGAGCGCTCGGTCGGCAGAAAGGACTACGATCTGATGCAGCGATTTGTCGAGTCGGTGCACGAGGCGGACGGGAAATGAGTACGGACATTAAAAAAGGCCACTATGGTTCTTACGGGGGGCAGTTCGTTCCCGAAACGTTGATGTATCCGCTCGAGGAGTTGCAAAACGCGTACGAAGCGGCATTGAAGGACCCGGGCTTTCAGGCGGAACTCGAACGCCTCCTCCATCACTATTCGGGGAGGCCGACGCCGCTGTACTACGCCCGGCGGCTCACTGAAGCCCTCGGCCGCGGCAAGATCTACCTGAAGCGCGAGGACCTGAACCATACCGGCGCACACAAGATCAACAATTGCCTCGGCCAGGCATTGCTGGCCCAGCGGATGGGCAAGCACCGAATCATTGCCGAGACCGGGGCGGGCCAGCATGGCGTGGCGACCGCAACCGTATGTGCGTTGCTCGGAATGGAATGCGATGTCTACATGGGCGAGGAAGACATCCGTCGACAGGAACTGAACGTTTTCCGGATGAAGCTGCTCGGGGCCCGCGTCGTCCCCGTGGCCTCGGGAAGCCGCACGCTCAAGGACGCGGTCAACGATGCCATGCGCGACTGGGTGACCAACGTCCGCACCACCTATTACATGCTCGGTTCGGTCCTGGGCCCGCATCCCTATCCTGAGATGGTCCGGAACTTCCACACGGTGATCGGAACCGAAGTCCGTCAACAGATCATGGACCAGGAAGGGCGGTTGCCGGATCTGCTGATTGCGTGCGTGGGCGGCGGCTCGAATTCGATCGGCCTGTTTTTCCCCTTTCTCGAAGACCGCGGAGTTCGAATGGTGGGCGTCGAGGCGGGCGGACGCAGTCCGGAACTTGGCCATCATGCCGCGCGGTTCGCGGGTGGAAGGCCCGGCGTACTGCACGGGACCTTTTCTTACATACTTCAGGACGGCGCGGGTCAGGTGGTTCCGACCCATTCGGTCGCGGCCGGTCTGGACTATCCCGCCATCGGACCGGAGCACGCCGCCCTCTACGAATCGGGCCGCATCGCCTACTCTTCCATCGACGACGGGCTGGCTCTGGAAGCGTTCCACCGGTTGAGCCGGCTCGAGGGAATCATTCCCGCACTCGAGAGTTCCCACGCACTGGCGTATCTGGAGAAGGCCGAAATCGGTTCCGGTGACGTGGTGGTCGTCAACCTGTCCGGCCGTGGAGACAAGGATGTCACCGAAGTCGCCCGACTCGAGGAGATTAAGCCTTGAGTCGGATCGACACAAAATTCGCCCAGCTTCCCGCCGAGGGCCGCAAGGCGTTTATTCCATACCTGATGGTTGGAGATCCCGACGTCGAGACGACCGGCGAGATCGTTCTGGCCATGGAGGCCGCGGGCGCCGATATCGTTGAGCTGGGTGTCCCCTTTTCTGATCCGATCGGCGACGGTCCCGTGATTCAGCGTGCTTCCGATCGTGCCCTGAAGGGCGACGTTTCGCTCACGCGAATTCTGGATCTCATCCGATGGATTCGGCGCCGCTCCGATATTCCCTTGCTTGCGATGAGCTACTACAACCCCCTGCTGAGTTTCGGTCTCGAGCGTCTTGCCGAAAGTGCCTCGGGCGCCGGTCTCGATGGATTTCTCGCCAGTGACCTCACGATTGAAGAGTCGGCTTCCTTTGTCGAAACGATGCGCGCGGCGGGGTTGAGCACGGTCTTCCTTGTCGCACCCACCAGTTCGGCCGAACGAATCGGGAAGATTGCAAAAACGTCGACCGGCTTTCTGTATGCGGTCTCGCGGATGGGAGTCACCGGGGAGCGAGCTGAGTTGTCCGATGAACTGGCGGGTTTCATGCGAATGCTTCGGGAGCATACGACAAATCCGATTGCCGTCGGGTTTGGCGTGTCCACACCCGGCCACGTGCGGGCCGTATGGTCCCAGGCCGATGGCGCGGTAGTTGGCAGCGCCATCGTTCGTGAAATAGAGAATGGAATCGCCGCGGGTTGCGACGGGCCCGATGTGGCCAAGCGCGTGGGCGACCTCGTTCGACGGTTGCGTGGAGACCAGGAATGAACAAGATCGTTTCCAGTGTGGAGGCGGCGATTACCGGCGTGACCGACGGCGCGTCGATCATGATGGGCGGATTCGGTTCCGGCGGCGTTCCCGAGAACCTGATCCGGGGGCTTCTTCAAAAGGGCGTCCGGGATCTCACCGTGATCAGCAACAATCCGGGATTGAAAGACTTCGGAATCGGATTGCTGCTCAAGGCCGGACAGGTGCGCAAGATGGTGTTGAGCTATGCCGGGGCCAACAAGCATCTCGGAGAATTGATGCTGTCGGGGGAACTGGAGGTCGAGTTCGTACCGCAGGGCACCTTGGCCGAGAGAATCCGGGCTGGTGGCGCAGGTATCGGCGGCTTCTATACGCCGACCGGCTACGGTACGTCCATCGCGGAAGGCAAGGAAGTCCGCGAATTCGACGACAGAAAATACATCCTGGAATTGCCGTTGAAAGCCGACTTTGCGTTCATCAAAGCCTGGCGGGGCGACGACTGGGGGAACCTGGCGTATCGAAAGACGGCCCGGAACTTCAATCCCGTCATGGCAACCGCGGCAACGACGACGATTGCCGAAGTCGAAAGGATCGTTCCGCGCGGCGAACTGGATCCGGACGGCATCCATACGCCGGGTATTTACGTCCGGACCCTGGTTCAGGGCGTGCACTATGAACGACGAATCGAAAACCTCACGGTAAGGATGAAATGACGGACGGAAATTCACAAATGGACCGAAGGGAAGTCATCGCGCGGCGCATCGCACGGGAGTTCAGGGATGGCATTTACGTCAATCTGGGTATCGGACTGCCCACGCTGTGTTCCAACTATGTTCCCGACGGCGTCGAAGTCGTCCTTCAGTCCGAGAATGGAATGCTTGGCGTGGGACCGTTTCCCGAGGTCGGGGAGGCCGACGCCGATCTGATCAACGCCGGCAAGGAAACGGTTACCGAGATTCCGGGATCGTCGTTTTTTTCGACCGACAATTCGTTTGCCATGATTCGGGGCGGGCATGTCGACCTGACGATTCTGGGCGCCATGCAGGTCGACGCCGCCGGCAACCTGGCGAACTGGATGGTCCCCGGCAGTGTGGTCAAGGGCATGGGAGGCGCGATGGACCTGGTGGCGGGCGCGCGATGGGTCATTGTCGGAATGACCCACAACGCGCGCGACGGTCAGCCGAAGCTCGTTGCCGACTGCACTCTTCCCCTGACCGGAGTTGGAGTGGTGAACCGCGTCGTGACCGAGCTTGCGGTGATCGACATCACGCCAGCGGGATTCCGGTTGCAGGAGCTTCGGGACGGTTCGTCCGTGGAGGAGGTCCGGGCACTCACCGGAGCGCCGCTGTCGGTTCCAGCCGAAGTCGGCCGGTTCTGACCACTGTGTCGATGATGCCGGCCGCGGTTGCAATGGTTCGGATTGCAGTTGCAATGGAAATGGTTGCGGATGCAATGGATCTCATTGCAGTTGCAATGGCTCGGGATGACGCCCCCCTCGTGGCCGAAGTTCCGTCCCCGCCAAGAGCATTTCCGTCGAGGATCGGGATTTCGGAAAACGTGACCTTATGAATATTGCGGTGATCGGTACCGGTTACGTCGGCCTTGTGGTCAGTTGCTGCTTTGCTGAGAGCGGTAACGACGTGATCTGCGTCGACAAGGACACCGAGAAAATCGAACGGCTTTCGGGCGGCCATTCGACGATTTACGAACCCGGACTTCCTGAACTCCTGCAACGGAACCTGCGCGACGGGCGCCTGCGATTCACGACCGATCTGGCCACCGCGGTCCAACAATCGTTTGTCGTGTTTATCGCGGTCGGTACGCCTCAAGTCGGCGGAGTGCCGGACCTGACCGCCGTCCGCGCCGTTGCAAGCGGAATCGGGAAGGCGATCGACGAGTTCAAGGTGATCGTGATGAAGTCGACTGTGCCCGTCGGGACGACCGAAGAAGTGGGCGGTCTCATACGTTCCTGTACCGACAAGCCGTTCGACATGATTTCGAATCCCGAATTCCTGAAAGAAGGCGCGGCGCTTGAGGATTTCATGAAGCCGGACCGCGTCGTGATCGGCGCTGAAGACAATCGGGCAGCCGACATCGTCCGTGAACTGTACGCCCCCTTCGTCTCTACCGGGAGTCCTGTGATCGTGACTGGCATTCGCACTGGCGAGATGACGAAGTACGCCTCGAATGCCTATCTGGCCACCCGGATTTCGTTCATGAACGATCTGGCCAACCTGTGCGAGGCGGTGGGCGCCGATGTCGACCTAGTGCGCGAGGGGATGGGGTTGGACGAGCGGATCGGGCCGTCGTACCTGTTCCCCGGCGTGGGTTATGGCGGAAGTTGCCTGCCGAAGGACGTCGAAGCCCTGATCGAGACCGGCCGCCGCCACCACTATCCCCTTCGAATACTGGAGGCCGTCAATCGGGTGAACGCCGACCAGCGCCAGCGCTTTCTCGACACGGTGCTGGACCATTTTGATGGAAACCTGAAAGGAAGGCGCATCGCCGTATGGGGGCTCGCGTTCAAGCCCCGTACCGACGACATGCGCGAGGCGCCGGCGGTGGATATCATCGAGGGACTCCTCGATGCGGGTGCCGAAGTGGTGGCGTACGACCCCGAAGCCATGGATGAAGCCAACTCGATTCTCGGTTCGCGCATCGTTCTGGCTGAAAACAACTACGCCTGCCTGAAGGACGCGGACGCACTGTTGTTGGTTACGGAGTGGCAGGCGTTCAGAAATCCCGATTTCGAGCGGATAAGGGCCAACATGCGATCGCCGGTCGTTTTCGATGGACGGAACGTCTATTCACCCGCGCGGATGCGAAAACTCGGGTTCACCTACTACGGCGTCGGGCGGAAGTAGTGAGAGCGGTCGTTACGGGCGGAGCGGGGTTTCTGGGCAGTCATCTTTCGGAGCGTCTGCTTGGCGCCGGATGGGATGTGCTGTGCCTGGACAACCTTCTTACAGGCAACCGTGACAATGTCCGTGGCCTGCTGCCGCAATCCCCCTATGAGTTCCGGCCCCACGACGTCACCGAGCACATCGAAGTCGACGGCGAGGTCGATGCGGTGTTTCACCTTGCATCGCCGGCCTCCCCGGTGGACTACCTCAAGATGCCGATCCAGACCCTCGAGGCCGGTTCGCTGGGCACCCGCAACGCGCTGGGTCTGGCCCGGGCCAGGGGCGCCCATTTTATTCTGGCAAGCACGTCCGAGGTCTACGGCGACCCGCTGGTGAATCCGCAGACCGAGGACTACTGGGGCAATGTCAATGTGCTGGGACCGCGCGCCGTATACGACGAGGCCAAGCGGTTTGCCGAAGCGCTGACCGTTGCCTACCGCCGGCATCGCGGGATGGACACGCGTATCGTTCGCATTTTCAACACCTTCGGTCCCCGGATGCGTCCGAACGATGGGCGTGTCGTTTCGAACTTCATCGTGCAGGCACTCGAAGGAAAACCGCTGACCGTATACGGCAGCGGCCGTCAGACCCGCAGTTTCTGCTACGTCGACGATCTGATCGATGGGATCGTGAGGTTGGCCACGGCCCCCCGGACCGACTCCATCGGCCGCCCCTTCAACCTCGGGAATCCAAGGGAACGGACCGTCGAGGAACTTGCCGGAAGAATCCTGAAGCTGACGGGAAGTTCAAACCCGATCGAACACCGCGAGTTGCCCGAGGATGACCCGAAGGTGCGATGCCCCGACATATCCCGCGCCCGATCGGAACTCGGCTGGGAACCCAAGATCGATATCGACGATGGCCTGCGCCTGACGATCGACTATTTCCGCCAGGCGCTCGCCTGACCCCGGCGCCGGGCGGCGCCGGAATCGATGTGGCGGCACGGACACTGCTTATCGGGAGGGCGTCATTCCACGATCGTCGCCCGGTTGATATAGTCCAGATCGGGGAAGTTTTCGATCAGGTACGGGTTACCCTGAGTCTGCAATAGCTGCTGGCTCGGCCCCCTGCCGCTCGGAGCGCCTTCGCCGTATCCGCTGTACAGGTCGTCGACCACGTCCATGCCATCCGTCACCCGCCCAAAGGGCGAAAAGCCCTGCGAATCCAGCCCGGAGTTGTTGCCGTAGTTGATGAACATCTGTGTGGTGCGGGTATTCGCCCCGGACGTGGCAAAGGAGACGTAACCCCGCCCGTTGCTTTCAGCGACAGGATCGTCGGGAATACGGGCCTCGCGCCATATGGTATTCAACTCAGGGTCGCCACTGATGCCGAATTGGGCCATAAACCCCGACAGTACGCGGAAGAACCTTACTTCGTCGAAGTATCCCCGCCGGACCAGGTTGTAGAAGCGGTCGGCCCCGTTGGGTGCCCACGCGCGGGTCACTTCGATCGTGAATTCGCCCTTGGTCGTGTCAAACAGAACCTGGAACGTTTCGGGCGCCGTTTCGTTGGCTTCTGCGGGATTCATGAGAGCTTCCTTTCCCCTTTCCTGGGCCGACGCAGGTGCGAGGGCTATCGAGAACAGTCCTGCTGCGAGAATTGCAGTCGGTGCGAATCGATGAGACATGAATACTCCTCCGGTCTTGAACTGAGTGCGTAAGTGTAACCTCAAAGCCTGTGGACGATCCAGTCCGGCAGGACGCGAATCAACCACGCGATCAGGCGCCATCTTCGGGTGACGTAGACGTGCTTTTTCCGTTTGCGGATCGCATCGAAGATCTGCCCGGCCGCCTTCTGCGGCGTTGCCATCCAGAAATGATTTCCGGCATTGAGCATATCGGTGTCGACATAACCCGGTTGCACGTCGGTCACGACGATCGAAACATCCTGCCGGGCGAACTTCTGCCGGAGCGCGCCCAGGTAGTTGGACATGAACGCCTTGGACGCCCCGTATGCCGGGGATTCGCTGTCGCCGCGGAGCGCCGCGATCGAGGAAATTCCCGCCAGGCTTCCGCCGCCCCGTTTGACCAGATGCTGTACGGCGACGTTAGCCGTTGCGGCAAAGCCTGCGACGTTGACGCCGATCGTGTCGCGCTCCGGCCCCCACTCGAGGTCCCAGTTCGAGAATCCCACGCCGGCATTCAGGATAAAGAGTTCCACGTCGCCCATTTCCTCAATGAGTTCGCCCAATCCCTTCATTGCCGACTCGGTATCGGAAACGTCCATCTGCCGGACCCACGCGGGCGAGGGAAGTTCGGCGGCCAGTTCCTGGAGCAGGCCCAGACGCCGCGCCGTCAGGCCCACTCCGTATCCGTTCCTTGCCAGCACCCGGGCCAGTTCGCGTCCGATACCCGATGACGCCCCTACAACGATCGCATTACCCATTTACAGCCGTTCGGCTTCCGACCTGAGGGCGCCCGCTGGCGGGCCGATTGTCATGAGTTCGAGGAATGTGCTGACGCCCGGAGCCGCGGTTGTCCCGTCGGCGGCCGGCATCGACTGCCGTCGCGAAAACCGCAAGGGAGTTGCGTTCCGCGCGAGGGCAACAGAATCCGGGGCGGTGACAATTTGGGGTTGCGGTGTCATTTCGGATCGGCGGATCGGTTTCGGTCCTTTGCCCGCCGGATCATTGCTTGCCATTGTTCGTCCGTGTTCATCTGCGTTGTCCAGGTCCGCGCCAGACGGCGCTCAATGAGTCCCGTCCGAAACCTCCGCGTTCTCGAAAAATGATTCCCTATTCTAATCCGTGAATTCAACCTGCGCACCGACCGTGGTCGCCAACCCCGCCACAATGGTGGCCGCGACGAGGCAGGTGTTTGGTTTCGTGATTACGCCTCGATACGTCCGACAATACTGTTCTTTCCGTGTCTTCACCAGCATCAGCAGATCTTGTCATTAAAACAGGATCCGTCCGAAATCCGTTTGAATTCGTTTGAAAACTGTCTGAAATCATTGGAGATTTGCCTCAGCTGGCGCTCGATCTCTGCGTCTTGAGCGTGCACCACGGCAGGCTCCAAGAACGGAACAATGGCGTTCAAGAAAAGGGCCATCGCAATCAGGGCGAGCAATATTCTGGTTGTTCTGTCGGTCTTCATTGGTATTTCCTTTCCGTGATGCGGTCGTGGTTGGTCATTGTGCAATTTATTACGATAAGTGTGGGCATGTCATTCAAAGTCTTGGTTCCGGATACCTGGAACCCGCCGTACCTGGATCCGCGCCGGTAAAACGTCTGCTCAGTAATTCCGTCGTTTCGGCAGATGACCCGGCTCATAACACCAAGCTCCGATTCCTTCAGAATCGAGATGATCTATTCCTCGGAAAATTGCTTCCGGTTCATGGCGAGTTCTCGTTCTCAGTTTTACGGGAATACTCACTCTCAGTGTGGACCGTTTTTTAGAGGGTAAGGTCAACAACAGGAAGACCCTTCGCGGGGACATGGATTGAAATTCCTTTCTCCGCGACAGGGCCCTGTTCTGTCCCCCGAGTCCCATATCCTTGATTCCCTTTTGCGTAAATTACGGTTCGATGCCGGGGGGTGAAGCACGGGCGATCCCACTTGGGGTAAATGCTCAAAGTGCTCGCACGTGTATCCGATAGCTTCCTGTTCCAACGTTTAGGGACTCGGGGCGCCGGACAAGCTGCGGCTGTGGGTCGAAGGTGGTGACGATCTTGAGTGCGGCCGGTGTGATGCCACGTTCAGCGTTCTTTCGTTGACGCCTCCCCGGTTTTTGCTTCACCGGCCCTTGGTTGCGCGAAAGCTATAGTGGACTCGACGAAATCGGAGCTTTTCGAAACCGGCCCGAAAATCTGCATGAGGAATTCGGCCCGAGTCTTTGAGGTCGTCGATCATGCACTCCGGGTGCACAAGAAAGTCACGGTGAGCATAACCACGGTCCGGGCGTCCCGTTCGGGCTTCTTTATGGAGGTGATGGTCACACGATGTTGAACTCCCGCACACCGAATCTCGAACAGACGATAGATCTGATGCTTTCCGAGGTCAGGAAGTCCTGCTTCGAAGGTTGGCTGATGCCTTGTCTGGCGAATCCCAGGTTCGACCGCGATTCCTATTACGCCGGCATCGACGATGCTATTGAGGCCTGCTCGTTTGTTTTCAAGGGGCTGGCCGCCCATCTCCATGAGATGCAAGCCCAAGACGATGCCAACAGGTCCAACAGGGAAAACGCTGCGTGAATCCGGCCACCGCAAAATGTCCCGAGTGCTGAGTCTAGGTGCCGGTTGAAGACGATGCCCGTGTCGGTCATGAGTATTGGTACGAAAACTGCGGCAGGTTCATGAATGTCTGCTCTACTCACCCGATCCAGTTGGATTGCGTCGGGCCCGACGACAGGGTTAGAACACCCGGTCCGCCGACGGGACAATGTCCCATATATGAAACGATGCAGATAGACCTGCTCGACCACCTGAGAATCGTGGAAATTGTCGACAAAGCGAAATTGGGGGCCATGGACGGATTGCCCTCCATACCACCTTGACGAGTCAAGGCGAGAACGACTCCGCCGTCGGAGTAAGGACGCTGCCATAGAACTTCCGGGTAGCTCCCCGAAAGGATAGCCAATGGAATACGAACGGTTCTTCGCCGAGGTGTCGGCACGATTGGACGCGGCGCGGAGTCTGGAACGCGAGCTTGATCGGGAACTGGTGCCGCGGTTCAACTTCTTCGACTACCTGCGGGATGATGAATTGGGGCTTTCCCGCGTCATCGCAGATTTGCTCGACCCGCAGGCAAGCCATGGTCAGGCCACGCTCTTCCTCCGGACGTTGCTCGGCTTGGAAGGATTGAAAAATGCGCGACATTGGCCCGACCTTGACGGGCATGGGGTTCGAGTTGTGGTTCAACGCGAGCGGGAGATCTCGCACCGCCGACGCATCGACATTCTCGTTGAGATTGCCGTTGCCAATAGACAACGCTACTGTCTGGCCATCGAGAACAAGCCGTACGCCGCTGACCAGGAGAATCAAGTCCAGGACTACTTGGAATGGCTCCAAAAGGAATACCCCAAACGGTTTTTTCTTATTTACATGCCACCCACCGGCGAACGGCCGTCGGAAACGAGCATTCGGAGGACGGAGTTGGATAAATGGACAACCGGTTTTGCGATCATGCCGTACTGCGCAGGTTCCGAGGAGCGAACCGACGAAGATGGCCTCCGCATGCCGCACTCGTTCGTCGACTGGGTCCAGGAGTGCCGAAGGAAATGCGAAGCGGACCGCTTGCGTCTGTTCCTGCGCGAATTGGAGATTTATTGCAACCGGACGTTTGGAGACCAAACCATGACTACCGACAGGGAAAGGAAGGCTGCTCATGATTTTATTTTGTCGAGACCGGAACATCTGACAACCGGTCTGGCGGTGGCTGAATCGTGGCCCGACGTCAGAGACGACGTATGTGAGAAGTTTCTGAAAAGACTGTGTTCTCAGATCGAGAGGGAAATAAAAGAGAAACTGAAGGAGTTTGCCGTCGACATTCGCGTCTTGCCTCGGTACGCCCGAAAGGGCCAAAGTGTTCGATCAAGAATCTGGCTATTTCGGGATTCTTGGTCTCCTTACGAGGTAGAACAACAGGAAACAGAACAACACGATTCAAACTGCCGCACCTGTATCGACCTGACGTCGGGCAGGGGTGGGCCAGATGGTTGGTACATTGCCGTATCGTCTCCTTTGGAAGCGGAAAAAATGACGAATGACGATAAGAAACGACGACAGCGTCTTGATGACGATCTGTCTGAAAAATTTGGTCGCCGCACGAGGGATAACTGGTGTCCATGGTGGAAATGGGTGGATAAGCACAAAAGAAATTGGACGGCACTCGTTCCGGTTTTGCATAAGGAAAACGAAAACGGTGGTGGCGAGGTCACGGACTACTTCGTTGAGAAGTTTGTTGAAGTCGCGCAGAAAGCGATTCCGGTGATCAACGACATCAAAGGTTGAGCCAAAACCACTGTCGGCAGGAAGTTGGCGCAAAAGACACGGCCAAAATCGAACCGATAATCTCTACCGTGTCAAGCCAGCGCTCGTTCCAACTGAGCTACGTCCCGGTGCCAAATATCTTCGGTTTCTACGACCGCCCGATCCTCCCCGGTTGGGTCAGGCGATCCGAGTGGCCCGTCGCGTATCGGGTTCCTGTTCGCGGAAATCGGTCGGGCTCATGTTGTCACACGGTGCGAGCGATCTGTAGTAGGTGCCCCGAGTCCTTCGCTCCCCCGTTTGACTAGGTAATTCGACCAATTTTTTCAGGACCCACCGTCTCTCATACGGGACTGGCCCGGCGCGAGCGGCGTCGACTGTCGGCGTAAATCCGGTAATGTGGCAGCGTTCCGGGCGAGGACAACAGAAACCGGGCGGTTGGAGATAATGTGGTGCAGTGCCATATCGAATCTGGGGATCAGTTCCCCGTCAAGATACCCGTGTCTGTGGTGTTTTCGGTAGGGCTTCCCTATAATTGACAGTCTCTTGAACTGACGACGGACTCGATCGTCCGCTTGGTCAGGGCCCGGGGAGAGGTGCTGGAGTGGCCGAACAGGGCTGCCTGCTAAGCAGTTGCACGGGTAACCGTGCCGGGGGTTCGAATCCCCCCCTCTCCGCTATTTTCAGACTCAAGGCGCCGTGATATCAATGTTGTAAGTCATATCTTGCGTAAATGGTCCCCCATTCACCCCTCTTAAATCGGGGATTAGATAAGCAGATCCATCAACGCAATCTTTTCACAGGGAATTGAAAATACAGGTTGGAGGGAACCGGCGCTCGGAGAAAACAACCGCGTATCAAGTAGTTACGCGCTGAAAGGAGGATGGGATAGGCGTGAAATTCCGGTTAACTTGACAATGTCGCGCGACTGGCGCCGATCTATCTACCGTGCTTCGATCCCTACCAGCCCAAAGACGCGAGCAGGACCGCCAGTGCCTTCTTCAATCTTGATCGGCGCAACAATCAGGAACGCTCCGGCAGGAGGCAAGCTGCCAAGATTTGCCAAGTTTTCCAAATGATATTTGCCCCTTGCATGGCTGATGTGATGAACGGCAAAATCAGTTGACATGCCGTAATCCACACTCAGCGTGTCGATGCCGAGACCGGCAACATTCCTTTCCTCGACCAGCAATTCGGCCGCCGCCTCCGAAAATCCAGGAAAGTGCAAGACGCCGTCGTTATCGGCATTCTTGTAAGCCACGAAATCGTTCCATCGTGTCTCCCAGCCCGTGTGTGCCAGGACCATCGCATTTGCTGGGACTCGGCCGTGAGATTGTTCCCATTGATTAATGTCGTCGACGGCCAGTTGGTAGTCGGCGTTGCGCGCGGTCTCTGACCGCACGTCTATCACTACACCGGGTACAAACAGTTGATTCAGAGGAATTCTGTCTAACGAAATCTGACCGGCAACGAAGTGATTCGGTGCATCTATGTGTGTGCCGGTGTGCTCGTCCATCGTGAAGCGGCCTTCGAATACTTGATCCTCCTCTAGTGTCGCGAAGATCTCATAATGGAACGGCTTGTTTCCAGGCCCAGGCCAGTAGGGATTCTGCGCATTGAGTGCGTGTGTCAGATCGACGATTTGGGTTTCGCCCGATGCGATCCATTCAAATATTCCTCCGGGACCTTCGGTCTCTGATTCAGTTGACCCGGGACTGCAGGATAAGAAAAGAAGAACGGGAGCCAAAACAGCAGCGAGCCTCATAGTTCCCCCTGATAGATAGCAACGAGGAGCAGCGCTGCTCCGGTACGGTTCGAATCTTTCGCTCGGTTGCCAGTGTGAGACGACCCCACAGGTCCGACCGTGGCTAACTTTGATATTCATTTGGTTCACTTCCTCTTTCTCCGTCTGCCTGCATCTTCGGCTCCGACGAAATAAGGCGATCCCTTGCCATCGGCGACCAGTCGATAAACTGAAGACCCGCTTTGCCAACGGTCAATTGCGACAGATCACCGCCCCTCAAAAGGAAGATTTTCACCATGTTACACGCCTTGATTCCCGCCTACAAGTTGACTAGTATTCACAGTACATTCCGCAGGATTGGACTGAAGTCGATGCATCTGACGCCACGGGAAATCGAGAAGCTGATGATCTTTACAGCCGGGGAGGTCGCACGCAAACGCCGCGACCGTGGGATAAAACTCAACTATCCGGAGACGGTGGCGCTGATCACATCTGAAATCCTGGAAGATATCCGTAACGGAAAGACGGTCGCTGAATTGATGGAGCTCGGCCGCGCGATTCTGACGGTCGACGACGTCATGGAAGGTGTGGCCGAAATGATTCCCGAGATTCAAGTCGAAGGGACCTTTCCTGACGGCACGAAACTGGTCACGATTCACCAACCGATCACCTGAGGGAATTCTCGATGATTCCAGGCGAATATCAGCTCCGGGACGAGCCGATTGAGGTCAATGCCGGGCGGGATACCGTTCGATTGGAGATCTCCAACTTGGGCGACCGACCCATTCAGGTCGGCTCCCACTGCCATTTCTTCGAATCAAATCGTTGGCTCGGGTTCGATCGTAAGGCAGCCTATGGTATGCGCTTGAACATCCCGGCCGGAACTGCCGTTCGCTTCGAGCCGGGTGACACCCGTGAAGTGGAACTGGTTGCCCTGGGCGGTGACCGCGTCGTGCACGGTATCAACGGTCTCGTGAACGGCAAGCTGGACGATGCCGACGTAAAAATGCGCGCCCTGAACGCGATCGCTTCGTTCGAAAGAAAACCGGAGTGAAGATCAACAGGTCCAGTTACGCGGAGCACTTCGGACCGACTACGGGCGATCGTGTGCGGCTCGGAGACACCGACCTGTTCATCGAGGTCGAATCGGACCACACTGTCTACGGTGACGAAGTCAAGTTCGGCGGGGGTAAGGTCATCCGTGATGGAATGGGCCAGTCTCCGTCGGCGTCACGGGAGGACGGTGCCCCCGACCTGGTGATTACCAATGCCCTTGTTCTGGACCATACGGGTATCTTCAAAGCCGACATCGCAGTCCGCGAGGGCAGGATCTCCGCAATCGGCAAGGCCGGCAACCCCGACATCATGGATGGTGTGACTCAAGGGATGCTGATCAGCGCATCCACGGATATTCTTGCCGGTGAGGGGCGCATCGTCACGGCCGGCGGTGTCGACACTCACATCCATTTTATATCGCCCACTCAGATTCCCGAGGCGTTCTATTCCGGCGTCACGACCTTGATCGGCGGCGGTACTGGGCCCTCGACCGGTACGAAAGCGACGACCTGCACGCCTGGCCCATGGAATATAAGGCGCATGTATGAGGCATCGGAGTCGTTCCCTCTGAATTTTGGTTTTCTCGGAAAGGGGAATTCTTCGGTGTCTGGAGCTCTGGAAGAACAGGTCCGAGCCGGCGCTCTTGGCCTGAAGCTCCACGAAGACTGGGGAACGACGCCAGCGGCGATCGATCAGTGTCTTACCGTCGCGGACCGCTTTGACGTCCAGGTCGCGATCCACACCGACACGCTCAACGAAGCCGGATTCCTCGAGGACACGATCGCGGCGTTCAAAGGCAGGACGATCCACACCTACCATACTGAAGGGGCCGGCGGCGGCCATGCGCCCGACATCATTCGTCTGTGTGGCGAATCAAATGTCTTGCCGTCGTCGACAAATCCCACGATGCCGTTCACGCGCAACACTATGGACGAGCACCTGGACATGCTGATGGTGTGCCACCATTTGTCGGCATCGATCCCCGAAGACGTTGCTTTTGCCGACTCCCGGATTCGCGCCGAAACCATCGCAGCCGAAGATATCCTGCACGACATGGGAGCTTTCAGCATAATGGCTTCCGACTCTCAGGCCATGGGCCGGATCGGCGAAGTCATCTGTCGAACGTGGCAGACCGGCGACAAGATGAAGAAGCAACGCGGCCGTGTCGACGAGACCGGCGACAACGACAATGTCCGGGCCAAGCGCTACATATCGAAGTACACGATCAACCCGGCGATCGCACATGGCATTGCCGGAACGGTTGGATCGGTCGAGGTTGGCAAGATGGCAGATCTGGTTCTGTGGAAGCCGGCATTCTTCGGCGTGAAGCCGGAGGTCATCGTGAAGGGAGGGTTCATCGCAGGATCAGTTATGGGGGATGCGAACGCATCGATCCCCACGCCGCAGCCCTACGTCTACCGGCCGATGTTCGGCCATTACGGCCAGGCCCTCGATTCGACTTCGGTGCACTTTGTTTCACGGGCCGGCGTGGAGACCGACGCGCTCCGCGGCCTGCGACGTAGACTCGATCCCGTGAGCGGCTGCCGCACACTCAGCAAGATGGATCTCAAGTGGAACGATGCGCTACCCGAGATCGAGGTCAACCCCGAGACCTACGAAGTGCGCGCCAACGGGGAGTTGCTGACTTGCGACCCTGCGGAAATACTTCCCTTGGCGCAGCGGTACTTTCTCTTCTGAGATGACGGTGGTTGAACAGGTGGCGCGTGAGGACGTGCTTCAGCGAGAGCTGGTTGATTACCGTTGGACTACGATTACGCTCCCAATCGAAGACCGCCAGAAGACCCACGGGCGACGACGATCCGACGATGGGCACGAGTTCGCGATCTCGCTCGAGCTTGGTCTGACGCTCGCCGACGGGGACTGTTTGCTCCTGGATGAAGAGCAGATTGTCGTAGTCGTACGTGAAGCCGCTGAAGCGGTGTATGTCGTTCGGCCGCAGACCGAACAGGAGTGGGCATACTACGCATACCAGATCGGCAATCGGCATCAGAAACTGATGGTCGGCGACCAGGAACTGGTGTGTTTGCAGGATCCTGCCGTCCGGAGTCTGTTTGAACAGATGCACGTGGAATACACAGAGGACAGGCGGCCTTTTACGCCGGCGACAGTGGCGTCGTCATTACCTCACAGCCATTGACCGCACGGTCAATGGCTGTGAGGTAATGGGTTACCGATGACTAGTAAGAGGGGTGGGTCACGCGTGGATTCAATTCAGACCTTACAAATCCTTCAGTTGACCGACGGGCTTTTTCCGATCGGAGCGTTTGCGTTTTCCGATGGACTGGAGACGGCCGTTCAACGGGATAAGGTTGTAGATGCGGATGACGTTCGCGTCTGGTTGGAGCATTACGTTGACGCGGTGTTCGCGAAGTCCGAAGGGCCGGCGCTCTTGCAGGCCATGGGCGCTTTTCCCAGCGACTGGCAACGGTTCGAACGTCTGGATCGCGAATTGACCGCGTTGAGACCCTCTTTGAAAACGCGTGCGAGCAGCCGTTCAATAGGACTGCGCCTTTTGAAAACGTGCGGTGCACTCTATCCCGGACGAGGCCTGGAAAACCTGCTCGAGCGAGTAGAATCTGACCAGTGTCACGGCAACGTTGCAATCGTCCATGGTGCCGTGTTCCGTGTCCTGGGTATCAGCGAGAGAGAAGCACTCCTGGCTTTTGCCTATTCGCGGTTGTCGGGTACCACGTCGGCAGCGTTGAGGCTGGCGTCGGTCGGGCAGCAAGAGATGCAGTACGTCCTCAGGGATGCGCTGGCTCGTGTTCCCGAAGTCGTCGACGACATCCTCGAAAGGCCTGCACAACGTTTCACATCGTTTGGTCCCATGTTGGACGTCTGCCAGATGGAGCACCGGCATCTCTACAGCCGGTTGTTCCGGTCCTGAAAATCGGATTGGTATTGGAATGCGAAAGCCTGTTCGTATAGGAATTGGGGGGCCGGTTGGGTCGGGAAAGACGACCCTGTTGGACTGCCTGTGCAAGGAGATGCGCGACGCCTACCGCCTCGGAGTCATCACGAATGACATCTTTACTCGCGAAGACATGGAATTCCTCGTTCGTAGCGAAGCCTTGACACCGGATCGACTCATGGCGGTCGAGACCGGTGGATGCCCGCACACGGCAATCCGAGAGGACGCATCGTCGAACTTCGAGGCGATCGAAAAGATGGTCGCACGGTTTCCCGACCTTGAGATTCTCTTCCTGGAGAGCGGTGGCGACAACCTCGCGGCGAGTTTCTCTCCGGAGTTGGTCGATGCCTCAATCTACGTGATCGACGTATCGGGTGGCGACAAGGTTCCACGGAAAGGCGGGCCGAGCATCACGCGCTCCGATCTCCTGATTATCAACAAAATCGATCTGGCAGCGTATGTAGGCGCAGATCTTGGCGTCATGGATAGGGACTCCCGCAAGATGCGTGGAGATCGCCCATTCGTCTTCACAAATCTGAAGACACAAGAAGGAGTCGAGGGCGTTGTGTCCTGGATTCGGCGCGAATTCCTTTTCGAAGATGTCGAACTTCCCCCTTCCATCTGCTGAACCCGAAACGAGGGTCAGCCCGCTACCCGTCCGAGAAGTTGGGCGTTCCGGACGTCTCGACCTCTGCTTCAACGCCCGACGTGGCTGTACCGTCCTGGGCCGCCAGTATCATGAAGTCCCGTTCAAGGTGACCCGGGTGCATTATTCTCGCGCCTCCTCGCTGGCCCGAGTGATCCTGATGCACTCAACGGCCGGGCTGTTCGGAGGCGATCGGTTGGAGGCACGGATTCGCGTCGAGACTGGTGCCCAGGCGCTGGTCACCTCACAGTCTGCGACGAAGATCCATCCTTCCGGTATCGCGGCTGCATGCCAGTCGCTTCGAATCGAAGTTGAGACGGGAGGCGAGCTGCATTACTATGTCGATCCAGTTATTCCGTTTGCCAACAGCCGGCTCTGGCAGGACATCCGGATCGAACTGGGCTCTGGCGCCCGTTTCTATTATTGGGACGGCCTGATGGCCGGCCGTGTCCGCAGAGGGGAGAGCTGGCGCTTCGACGAACTGCGCTCAGAGACCACCGTGTTGATAGATGCTGAACTCGCCTATCTTGACCGGTTTGAGCTGCGTCCCGCCGAACAGTCGCCAACGAGACGATGGGCGATGGATCGGTACGGGTACTTGGCGACCGTGATCGCATACGATCCAACCATCAACGAGAAGAACGTCGAGTCCATCCGTTCCGATATCGCCTCCATAGACGGAGGCTTCGCAGTTGGCCTTGACGTACCGTTCGATCGACTCATGGTCGGTCGTCTTCTCGCAAAGAATGGGTCCAGCTTCCGAAAAGCTCGAGACAGCTACGAGAGGACAGTCTTGGAGCGCCTGGCGGGTCAGCGCGCTTCTGCTGGTATTTGCGCTCCATGAGCGCGTTTGTGCTACCGACAAAGTGAGTGAAAATTGTTGACAGGCTTGTATACATTGTCTAAATGTGATCTAGCTCAATTTAGGCTTGTTGCTCAGGAGAGAAGGATGTACACATGATTTTCCTGCTGTGTCTGATTCTGTTGCTTCCGGTACCGTTGTTTGGCCAGTTGAGTTATGACCAAACTCGTCAGGTTCGTCAGGTCGGTGCTCCTGTTTACGCGCCCGACGGAACTCGCGTTACATTTACTTTAGATGAAGACATCTGGTTGTTGGATGTGCGATCGGGAGAAGTCAGTCAGTTGACGAATGCCCCAGGTCAAGATAGCTCACCGGCTTGGTCTCCAGACGGCCAGCGGCTCGCGTTTGTTTCTGACCGGTCCGGTCGGTCGCAGATCCACGTAACGTCTTTTGATGGGGCCGATCCAGCGCAGCTGACGAACAGCGGGACTGGCGTTCGATCGATCCAATGGTCGCCCGACGGCGCGAATATCGCCTATCTGGCGACGGACCCACCGGCTGGAGGCGGAGGGCCGAGACAGAGTGACGACCCAGTGGTGATTGTTGGACCCTCGGTGTTCACTCCGACGGTTTCGTTTACCAGGTTGTGGGTCCAGGATTCAGACGGCGAGACCCCGGCCCGAGTCGTCTCACCTGCCGGATACGATGTTTCCGATTGGACGTGGCTTACCGATTCGCAAGGACTCATCGTTGGAGCGACGAATGAACCTGGCGTCGAGGCGTACACAGATCGCATCTTTTCGCTGTCGGCTTCGGGCGGAGAGTTCACGGAAATCCTGGCGCCGAAAGGACCCTTTAGTGGCCTGTCGGTCTCGCCGGATGGAAAGATCCTCGCTTTCGTGGGATCGCGAGTGGACGGTCCGAGACCGCACGACCTCCACATCGTTGCCCTTGAAGGCGGCGATGCAGAGAATTTGACGGCTACTTCTATCGACCGTCCGGTCACTCAGTACGTATGGAAGGACAACAACACTTTCGAGGCGCTGGTTGAGACCGGGTTTCGAAACAGACTATACGCGGTGACGACCAGCGGGAGTGCGACGCCCTTGGTGGACCATGCTGTCGGTCCGTCGAATTTCAGTCCAGCGCGGGACGGGTCAATCGCGTATGTCGGCGAGACGGCTACTCAGATGCCGGAACTGTATCTGGCGGATACAGGTGGTACGGCGCGGCAGGTCACACGGTTCAACGACGAGTGGAACCAGATCTCTCTTGGTAGTACTGAGTTTATCAGGTACGAGAGTTCCGACGGCGTCGAGATCGAAGGACTGTTGTTGGTGCCTCCTCAGTACAGGTCCGGCACGAGACTGCCGACGATCATGATGTTTCACGGCGGGCCGATCGGCAGATGGGCGGATCGCTTTGACGGCCTGGGGCAGATGCTGGCGACTCGGGGATATGCGGTGTTCTATCCCAACATCCGCGGTTCGACGGGATACGGTCACAATATGATCGACTTGATTCGATCCAGACGCCTTGGCGGTGAAGGCTGGGGCGAAGGCACCATCAAAGACGTGATGGCAGGCGCGGACATGTTGATCGAGCGTGGCATCGCGGATCCCGACAGGATGGCGGTCGGCGGTTGGTCGTATGGGGGATATATGGCGCTGTGGTCCGTGACGCAGACGAACCGATTCAAGGCGGCATACGCCGGCGCGCCAGTCACCAACATCGCAAGCGAGTTTGGAACCGAAAACAGCAGACTGGCGACGGAAGACACTTGGAATCTTGGAACGCCTTACGAGGATCCGGAAGAGTATATGAGGAACTCTCCGGTCACATATGTGAGGAACGTGAAAACCCCGGTCTTGTTGCTTCAGGCTGAGGACGATACGTCCGTTCCATTGGGGCAATCTCAGGAGATGTACCGAGGTCTGAGGCGATACGGAGTGAAGACCGAGTTTGTCTTGTATCCGGGGGCCGGCCACTCGTTGAGCCTAGAGAAACACAACCGTGACCGCGCCGAGCGAGTGATCCGATGGTACGACGAACATCTCAAGTAGATTTCAAGAAGGGATGCAGGGGCCGAGCGCTCTTCGCAATCAAAAGACCGGGCGTCGCCGAACAGATCGAGGCAGCCGCAAAGGACCGCGCCGTGTCAGCGCCATTTGCAGGATTACACTGGGCAACCGAGTGATCGGTGGTCTGCACTGTATGCCGTTTTCCGCTGTACACGGCCTTTTTGGGCAGTCTGCGCAAACCGCGTCCGATCCCTGCGTTGCGTCTCGAAACCGCTAAATTGTAGGTCTGAAGCCACAATTCTCTCTCACCCGCCGCCCCGCCGTCGCAGGCAAAAACGGTTGACAACATTGTTGACAACATTATAGAAATCATCTAATCTGCACAACCGAAAGCTTTTTGGACAGATCTGCAACCGTCGACAGCACGCGCCTTGTGTGTTCGTGTGCACTGGTGATATCGGGACTCCTTGTTGTCACCAGGCACCGCAAGTCGTCGTGCAGGGTAGCGGCTAGCCGGAGTCGCGGCTCAGGACGGTTTCGAACGGGTGGGAAAGGGTAGGATCTCAAGGAGGGAACAATGTTTGTAGCACGGTTACGCACTCTCTTGGTGATTTTGTGTTTTGCTGTCGGCGTTTCCTCGGCGTTGGGGCAGGCGACGACGTCGATCCGAGGCACCACTTCGGATCAGAGCGGCGCACTTATTCCCGGCGTGAGCGTTACACTGGAGAACGTCGGCACTGGCGCCACTCGGACAACGCTTACCGGCGAGGTGGGCGGCTATCTGATCCTGCAAATACAACCAGGCGCCTACCGCCTTCGCGCAGAACTCACGGGCTTCAGAACTATCGTACACGAGAATCTGCAACTTCTTGTCGACACACCGACAACACTGGATCTGCAGCTTGAGGTAGGAGAGATTACGCAAACGGTCGAGGTTACGGCGTCGGCTACCCCGATTCTCAATACCGTCGACGCTACGCTGGGCAACGCGTTTCAGGAAGAGCAGGTTTTGGAGCTTCCGATTGAATCGCGCAATGTCGCCATGCTGCTGAGCCTGCAACCGGGCGTCACGTACATGAACGATCGCGATGACGAGGACATGAGGGACTTCCGAAGCGGTGTGGTGAACGGCGCGCGGAGCGATCAGTCGACGATCAACATGGACGGCGTGGACGTGACCGATCAGGCCGGCGGCCAGGCGTTCACATCGGTTCTTCGGACCACTCCCGACTCGCTGCAGGAGTTCCGCGTCACCACGCTCAATTCGCCGGCAACCAGCGGAAATTCGTCGGGCGCGCAGATGTCACTGGTGACAAAGGGAGGGACCAACGAGTTTCATGGCTCGTTGTACGAATATTTGCGCAATACAGCGACAAGCGCCAATGACTATTTCATCAAGCTGGCCCAGCTCAGTAGCGGCGCACCGAATAAGCCGCCGAAATTGAATCGTAACGTCTACGGCGGATCGGTGGGCGGGCCCTTTATGCGAGACAGGCTGTTTTTCTTTGTCAATTACGAAGGCCGCAAAGACCGCCGGGAGGAAAGCATCGTCCGGACTGTGGCGACGGACTCCTTCAAGGCGGGAAATATTTTATATCTCAACGACCAGGGTGGCATCACGACGGTCACTGCCGCGGACTTGACGGCATGGGATCCGCTCGCAATCGGGCCAAATGCGGCCGTTTCGGAGCTTCTCAGGAGGCAGCCGACTCCGAACGATCAGTCCACCGGGGACCTCTTGAATAGCGCCGGCCACCGGTTCGCCGCGCCGGTCGGCAGGGACATGAACGTCTATATTGGACGATTGGACTTCCGGATCGATGCGGCGGGCAATCACAACCTTTTTATGCGTGGCAGCGGTCAAAAAGATCTTGATACGAGTGCCCCATATCTGCCGGGAGAAACGCCTCAGCATGTCCGGGCCGATCGTAGCAAGGGCTTTGCATTGGGCTATACCTCGGTGTTGACGCCGACTCTCATTAATGAATTCCGGTGGGGTTTCACGCGCCGGAGCATCGGCAACATCGGGAACAGCTCCGAGCCATTCATCACGCTGACAGGTGGGTGGGGGATGGGGCTGACCCGGACCAATGTAGCGAAGCAGCCGATTAACAATTTCGTCAATAACGTCAGTTGGGTGAAAGGCCGGCATACGCTCGAGTTCGGCGGCGGCATGCTGTTCATTCGAGATCTGCGGTCCGACGACAGTAGCTCGTACAGTAGCGTGGGTATGGGCATTACGTCCGTGGCCGGCGGCGGCGTCGCGAATACGGGACTGGCCTTCGATCCCCTCTCCCACGGGTTTCCGATGGTCGCCAGAACCGCCAGCAGTTCCTATGATGCGGCGCTGATGACGACGATGGGAATCCTCAGTAGTGCGACTGCGCAATACAACTACGACAAGGACGGCAGTGTGCTGCCTCAGGGTGAACCGATCGTGCGGCAATACGCAATCAACCAACTGGACCTCTTCGTTCAGGACACCTTCCAGTTCAGGCCCAATTTCACCGTGAACATAGGCCTGCGGTACATGTACGAGACTCCGCCCTGGGAGACCAACGGCATGGAGATCGTGCCGGACGTGAAACTGAGTGAGTGGCATGCGAACAGGGGCCGCAACATGTTGAACGGCATTCCTTCGAACCAGGATTCCGTCGTGTCCTATGTTCTGGGCGGGAAGGTGAACGGCGGCCGGCCGTTCTACGAGCCGAACAAGAAGAACTTCTCGCCTCGCATCTCGCTTGCTTGGTCACCCGAGGGCGGGGACGGATGGTTCGGCCGGTTGTTGGGCGATCGCAGGACGTCGATTCGGGCGGGCGCCAGCATGGTGTTCGATTCGCTAGGCACCAATATCATCGAAAACTACGGCGTCAACGGATCCTTCGGGTTATCCACACGACTGCGAGTCCCGCTCGGCGCTCAGGCGGTCGAGTGCGCGCCTCGGATCGAGGACTTTTTCGTGCTTCCCGTCCACGGTTGTCCGAACGCGAACGACGGTTTCATGCTACGGCCCGCCCCCCCGGGCGGCTTTCCGCAGACGCCGCCGGTCGGGTACGAAAACGGTGGGTATAACAGCATCGTTGCACTCGCAGACAACGTCAAGACTCCCTATTCCTACACCTTCAACCTGTCGGTGGCGCGAGACCTCGGTAGGGACATGGCGCTGGAAGTCTCCTATGTCGGGCGTTTGTCGCACCGATTGCTGGCCCAAAAGGACTTCGCGGAGTTGATAGACATCCGAGATCCGACTTCGGGTATCTTTGCGAGGGAGGCTTGGAAACGGATGTCGCAGTTGGCGCGCGAAAATACCCCATATACGGAGATCACGGAACAGTTGGTAGGCCCGACCGCAGCATTCTGGAACAATCTGTATCCGGGGATTGCGAACGCGTCGCTCAACACCGGCGATGGTGGAAACTGTTCGAATCCTGGAACATGCACGCCAATTCAGGGCGGCTATCTGTTGAACGAGCGGTTTCTGTTCGATGACACGTTTGGCACTTGGTTCGTCGATGTGCCGGATCTAATCTGCGCGGCGGATAGTCCCTGCAGTAGTCTAGGCCACTACGTGTACTACAGTCCTCAGTTTTACAGCATGAGGACCGGGCAGTCGGCTGCAGAGGCGAACTATCACGCGTTGCAAGTCTCGTTGCGGAAGCGTTTTTCGGACGGCCTCTCGTTCGACGCGAACTACGTCTGGTCCAAATCGCACGATGAGAGTTCGATCGGAACAGAGCGTCGTTTTGGGAGAATCTATGCGTGGGACAAAAGCCTTACGTATGCGGTTTCCGACTTCGACATGACCCATCAGTTCAATGCCAATTGGGTTTGGGGACTGCCGTTTGGCCGTGGTCAAGCCTTCGGCGGGGATGCTCCCGGGTGGGTGAACGCGCTTACAGGGGGCTGGCAGTTGTCGGGGATGTTTCGGTTGACCAGCGGCCTGCCGATAAGCATCCGGAATGGCCAAAAGTGGGCGACATCCAACATCAATTACGCGACCCAGACTCGCCCGGTGGAAACAACGACGACTAAGTTCGCCGACGGTACCGTGAATGTGTTTGCGGATCCAGCGGCGGCGCATGCGTCGTTCGATTTCGCGTATATGGGAGAAGCGGGCGGGCGGAACGTTTTGCGCGGCGACGGCTACCTGAGCCTGGATGCGTCGCTGAGCAAGCGGTGGAACATGCCTTATGATGAAGGCCACTCGGTTCAGATCCGCTGGGAAGTGTTTAACGTGGGCAACTTCACTCGATTCGATTTCGATCCCTTTAGCGCTGGAAACCTGACGAGAAGTAACAACTTCGGTAACTACGGGAGCCTGTTAACCAGTCCACGGGTAATGCAGTTCGGTCTTCGTTACGAATTCTAGGACGAAGTCCCTCCTTGTGGCAAAACCAAGGGTTTTTCCACCGCCGACCGCCGTGGGAGTCTGTGTGGATTTTCACGGCGGCGGCAGTTTCCGGACCTCTCGTCAGCTTGCCGGTGAAGATGACACTTCTAAGGTGGAGTTCCCTGGAGCCAGTGATCCCTGCATCTCTGGACCCGTGGGGGGCGTCGACGGTGTCCAGAAGACCGTGGCTGCAAGTCCATCCAGCTTTCAAGAGTGCCTTCGAATCGCCCGCAATTCCAGGCCCGCCCCGTGAGCAGACTCCTGTTCGGCGATACCGTCCTCCTCTAAGGGTTTCAACCTTATTCCCTGACATCGAAACAAGTATTTACAGCGTTTTGGATATGCGAACGATATCGCCGCTATCGCGTTATGTGAGGAGGGGCGTTGTTGTTCTTTCAATCGGCATGAACGTAGCCGCCGCGCCCGGAAGGGATAACAAACAGTCGGGTGAGCAGGTAGTACGCGCACATCGTAACCAGCATAGCCGGAACGGACGCGGACAAACTTTGAAAAGCGCGGCCGTTGGCAAATGTGAAAGGATCGAATAAGAGGAAGTAGGTGCCGACACCCAGTCCCACGGAGGCAATCGCCACAAGGTTCACTCCCCGCCAGAAAGCGTAGGCATTTGACGGCGACGTACCGAAGATTTCTCGAACGTCAATCCGCTGCCTTCGCAAGACAAAGAAGTCAACTATCCAGATACCGGCGAGCGGACTCATCAAGGTGCCCGTGATGGCCAGCAGAGTGCCGAAGTGGGAGTACACCCAACCAGAAAACAGTGTCAGCATCGCGCAAGGCACCGTAAAAATGGTAACCAATTGCATCCAGCGCATGTGTTGGAAAAGCGTCCTTTGCCGGAGTGCCACACAGGCGACGTACACCGTGGAAACCGTCGCTGTTATGTTGCCGAATGCGATGAACAATAGCATCGTGACCCCTAGACCCGCGCCAGCCAACGGAACCATCCATTGCGTCGGGTCACTGGTGCCGAAGCGAAGCCCCGCGACCAAACCAACCACGCTGGCGATCACGGCAAAAAGGTTAAGTCCGATCATGTTGGGCCAAAACGCAGAACGCTTGGTCTTCGAGAGACGCGCTAGATTTCCCACGAAGCACCACCACCCAAACCCCGCTCCAAGGTTCAGTTCGAAGGCGATAATAAAACCTTCCCATCGGTCACGAGTTTGATCGAGCGGCTGGAGGGCCAACAGTTCGCCGACGCTCAGTTCCCTGAGAATGGTGACGACCATCAGAATCATCATGATGCCCAGGCCCGGTGCCACAAATCGGCTCAATTCCCGAATAGACTTGGCGCCGCGCCTCAACACGAACCAGCAGAAGATCAACCCGAGCAAGGCGACTGAGGTAGTGATCCAAATCTCAACTGCGTTGGGTACTTCCATCACTGCCCTCAAGATGTTGAGAGCGACGTTTCCTAACATGGCCATCAGTATCGCCGTCCAGCCAACCCAGATGATCTCTGACAATGTCAGGGGAAAAAGGGTTCCCCGGTAGCCGAACACACTGCGCAGCAAGGTAAATTGCTCAATGCCGTATTTGTTGGAGGCGATAGCAGTAGACAGGGCTGCAAAGAGGACCCCGACGGAGTTTCCGGCGAGGATCGCTGCGGTACCCGTCTTCAAGTCCACAAACTGCGCGCAAATCCCGCCGATCAGGAAGACCCATGTCGCAATTGCTAGACCGATCGTGATTCGCGTGTAGTCGAGGAAGCCCCAAATGCGCTCGTGAGGAAGTATCGGCAGAACTTCATTCCAACTTTCTCGAGCTATTTCCTCCTCGATACTTAATTTCTCATCGCCCACGACTCTTCCCTCCAACAGATCGTCAGCGCCATCCCCAAGTCATCGCCAGGATGGGTATCAAAACGCCAAACAGGAACATCAGTAGATAGTCGATTCCATTGAACTCGCCGATGGGCCTAAAATCGCGGTCCTCCGGAGCCAGGATCGACAACCTTCTTTCGAGCTCTCGCTGAAAGGCAGCATCGAACTGATCTCGAGAGGCATCCTTCTCGGCTGGCGGCGCCGGCTTGGAGTTGGTCATCTCTTCCGACATTCAATCGCCTACTGCATCGACCTGAACTTCTACCATCCAGTCCGGATCGACGAGCCTGCTGACTTCGACCAGTGTCGAGGCGGGTGGTGTCTCACCGAAAGCTGCCTTGGCAATCGGTTTCTCATACTTCATGTATTCATCCATATTCGTTGTGAACGTGTAGATATGTACCACGTTTTCCCAAGTAAGATTCGCAGCTTTCAATGCTCTGGTCACCAATTCGTAAACGACCTCGAGTTGGTGCTTCATGTCTCCCTTTCCGATGTTTTCGCGGCTGAGCCCTATCGACACCTGACCCGATATCCGGTAGGATCGTCGTCCTTCGCTCTGCACGATCTGCGCATAAAGATTGTCAAAGGGTTCGTGCAAGGTTTCTGGATTCATTTTTTCAATCTTCATCACTCGACCTCGTTGCCGTGAAGTCCACGCTTCTCAGTGCGCCATCATCACGTGTTTGGTGATCAGATAGTCCCGTACGGCTTCGGTAGAGAGATCCTTGCCGAAGCCAGATTCTTTGAACCCGCCATGCGGCATTTCGGACGCAAACACCATGTGGTCGTTGACCCATACTACGCCGTACTCGAGTTCCGACGAAACCCGCAGGACACGTCCAAGATCCTGGGTGAAAATGGAGGACGCCAGTCCGAAACGAACATCGTTGGCCATTCGAATGGCGTCCGCCTCTGTTTCAAACGGCTGGATCGTAACCACCGGTCCGAAGACCTCCGCTTGCACGATCTCGGAACCTTGTGCAGGGTCAGCGATCACGGTCGGTTCGTAGTAGTAGCCCTCTCCGAACGTCGTGGAATGCCTGCCGCCAGTAAGAATGTTCGCGCCCTGGCCGAGGGCTCGCTCCACAAACCCGTGTACGCGCTCGCGGTGAGCTTTCGAAATCAAGGGCCCCATTTCGGTAGTGTCCTCGAAAGGCGGACCCACTTTCACTTTGCGCATGGTCTCGACAACGGCATCCTTGACGGATTCAAATAGACCTTGTTGAACGTAGAGTCGTGTAGCCGCCGTACAATCCTGGCCACTGTTGTAAGTCGACGCCACGGTCACTTTCGCAGCGACTAGTTCGGCATCGGCATCGTCAAATACGAGGACCGGCGCCTTGCCACCTAGCTCCAAATGCACGCGCTTGACGCGCTTGGCGGCCACCTCCATTACCCGCTGGCCGACCGCGGTGGAACCGGTAATGCTTATCATCCGAACGTTCGGATGTTCGACGATGGCCTGACCCGTTTCGCTGCTACCTGTGACTACATTCAACACGCCAGGCGGGAGCCCAGCTTCGGCGGATAGTTCCGCGAACATCAATGTGGTGAGGGGCGTCATCTGACTTGGCCTGAGTACGACCGAGCATCCAGCAGCCAGGGCAGGTCCCGCCTTCCAGACTGCCATCATCAGCGGATAGTTCCATGGAGTGATCTGTCCCACAACCCCGACAGGCTCACTGCGGCACATCGAGGTGTACCCGGAGAGATATTCTCCCGCGCGCAGACCGTGCGTGTCTCGGGCCGCAGCAGCGAAATAGCGCAAGTTGTCAACGATGAACGGCATGTCCGTGCCGAGGCTGGCTAATCGATATGGTTTGCCAGTGTTTTCCGACTCGACACGCGCCAACTCCTCGCTGTGCTTCTCCAGCAAGCCAGCCAAGCTCCACAATATGTTCGATCGCTCGGCCGGAGACCGCCTGGACCAGCGACCATCATAGAAAGCTTTCTTGGCGGACTCGACTGCCACCGCTACATCCTCTTGGGTGGCATCGACCACTTCCGCGATCTTCTGGCCGTTCGCCGGGTTCTGAACACTCAAACGTCCTCCACCACGAGATTCGGTCCATCGCCCGTCGAACCAGAGCCTGTACACCATGTCGTCTGCCTCCGGCACAACGCCCACTTACTTCATCCGCACTGGCCCGGGATTCATAGCCTCGGGAGAAGTCAGAATAGGATTGAGCGGAAGGCTGTCGACATCAATCGTCCTGCCCTCCTTTATGACCATCGAAATGGTTCGCATGTTTTCTATGTCCTGCAGCGGATTGGCATCCAAAACCACCAGATCGGCGAACTTGCCAGGCTCCAGAGTTCCAAGCTGATCCTGCACGTGGTAGGCCTCAGCGATGTTCTTAGTGGCTGACTGAATAATCGCCATAGGGGACATTCCCCGCTGCGCCATACCTTGCATGAGGACGAACTGTTCTTCCCCCATCTGCCACCCGAAGATGTCATCCTTGGCCACATCGGGGTCGATGAGGCCCGCATCCGTGGACAGCAGTTGAGGCACGCCCGCTCTAATCATCCGGATCTGATTTTCTAATCGATAATTCGTACCGAAGCTCTGATCGCGGACCTGTTGCTCCTCCGCCTCCGACAGCGGCCTCCATTGCGTTCCGCAATAGAAGTTGTTGTCGAGCATAAGCTGAATGGTGGATTCATACATGGGTTCGGGTCCGGTAGAAGCGCAATGCTGGGCCATGTCTACGCCGACCTCCAGCGCGATGCGCAACGATTCATTCGAACCCTGATGGGTTTGAACAATCTTTCCGGCTTCGTGTACTGCCTCTACAAGCGCGCGTTGCTGAGCCGGACTGAAGCGCAACACGTTAGTTTGCCCAATCTCGCTGTTCACCGGCTGCCCATCGCCGGTGGCGCCGTACTTCACAAAATCGAACCCCTGGGCAACATAATCGCGCATCTCTTCCTTCACCTGTTCCGGCGACATCCACAAAAGATCCGGTCCGCCACCTGCCTCGAACATGGCGTTGATGCGATCTCGAAACGCTTGGCTTGCCGACTCTATGGCCTCGACAGTAGTGAAGACCGCGCGGAAGCCCACTATGTTCCCCGCGACGAAGATCCGAGGGCCCTCGATCTCACCTGCTGCGATCCGGTCGCGTACCCGCATCAAGGGCGCTCCCGGCCCCATAGAGTCAAAGACCGTTGTAAAACCGTACTTTAAAGCCACCTGTGCGGCTTCTTCAATCAGACCCTCGAAGTTGTTCTCATACCGCGCCAGAAACTCAATGTACGTCCAGCTCGGCCATGGGATCAGATGGACGTTGGCATCCATCAATCCGGGTACCACATATCTTCCGGTCACGTCGATCCGTTCGGCGCCCGCGGGAACCGAAACCGAGTTACTTGGTCCGACGGACGTAATCATCCCGTCTGTGATTACGATCACGCCGTCGGGAATTGGCGCTCCGCCATTTCCATCGATAATCGTGGCGCCTGTGAGCGCCGTCACTTGCGCGCTGGCTGGAAGCGGCAAAGCCAAGGCAAGCGTGAAGATCGTTGCTGTGATCAATCCTGTGGTTTTCATTTGTTAACCTCCCTTGCACGTTGATCGTTCAAGTTTCTGGTTGGCGTAGGTTTCACTCGGAGGATGTGTCAGTTCCGATAGACGACGCCGGGTATTACGCATAGCATTTCAAACAGCAAATTTGCGCCAGTGAGGGCCGTGTTTCCGCTCGGATCGTAGGGCGGCGCCACTTCTACCAGGTCGCCGCCGACGAGGTCGAGGCCGCGGCAGCCGCGAATGATTTCGAGCGCCTGCGAGCCCGTCAGCCCGCCGATCTCGGGCGTGCCGGTGCCGGATGCGTAGGCCGGATCCAAGCCGTCGATATCAAAACTGAGATACACTGGTCCATTCTTCAGCTGTTCGCGCACCTCGGCCATCAAGGGTGTCAGCGATTTGTACCAGCACTCCTCCGCCTGCACGACACGGAAGCCCTGGCGGCGCGACCAGTCGAAGTCATCAGCGGCGTAGCCAGTTGCGCGCAGACCGATCTGTACCACACGTTTGCAATCGAGCAGACCCTCCTCCACCGCGACCCGGAAGGGAGTGCCGTGGGCGAGCTTCTCACCAAACATGTGTTCGTTGATGTCCGCATGAGCGTCCACATGCACGAGACCCACTGGTCCGTACTTTTTCTTTATCGCGCGCAGAATGGGAATCGCGATCGTGTGATCGCCGCCCATCGTCAGCGGTTTGCATCCGTGCGACAGAATGTCGTCGTAGCCTCCCTCGATGATGTCGATCGACTTCTTGAGATCAAAGGGATTGATAGCGATGTCGCCGATGTCGGCGATCATCAGGCTGTCGAAGGGCGCGGCGCGTGTGGCCATGCTGTAGGGGCGGATCAAGCAACTCTCCGCGCGAATCTGGCGAGGGCCAAAACGGGCGCCGGGGCGGTTCGACGTGCCCGTGTCGAGCGGAACGCCGACGAAGCAGACGTCCAGACCCTTCGCGTCGGGCTGCGCGGGCAACCGCATAAATGTCGCCGGTCCGCCGAAGCGGGGCATCTCGTTGCCGCCTAGCGGCTGGTTCAACTTCCGAGTCATGCTATCTCCGGCACGATTGGCGTCTTCTGACAATATCGCCACAATTGGCCAAAGTTAACCCTCGGGAACGCGCGGAATGATAGCACAATACTCACCTTACATTATTCCTACAATGATGCCAGCCAATACTGCCGACTGGAAGACTGAAGCTCTCCAAAATTCAGACAGGTTGCTCAGGTGTAAACTCGCTACCTCTGGAGATCGGATGAAGAAGCCAGAACGGAAGCAGTCGAGCGCAGATCTGAAGGTTTGGGCGACCGATATCAATATGAATTGGGGGGGCGGCCCGGTTCGCTTGAACCACGACAACCTATACGCAAAACGTCCGGTTGTCGATGGCAACCCTAAGGATGAATCTACGGTAGTAAAGGTACGCTGAATCAATCCAGTAAGCTGACACTGCTATCTTGGGCTGCAAGCATGCGATCCAGTTCCGCACGATCGATGAGATTTCCCTTCACTATTACCGCCTCAACGCGGCGCGTATTGCTGATGTCCGCCAAAGGATCCGCGTTGAGGAGAACAAGATCGGCCGCTTTGCCGGGATCCACCGACCCTAGCGTCGCTTCTTCGCCGATGAGCTTAGCCGGCTCGAGGGTTGCGGTCCTCAGCGCTTGCGCCGGGGTCAGTCCAGCCCTGACCAACTGCTCCAATTCCTGATGCACGGCAAATCCGGGAACCACGTATGGGTCGCCGGTGTCGGTGCCTGCGAGGATTCCAACACCAACTTCTTGCATCAATGTTATCAGCCGGCTGTTGTACTCGAAATTCCTTCGAGCCTGTTCGAGTTGCTCCGGAGTCAGCGCAGCTCCAAGCCCCGTTCGTCCCTCTTCCCAGCCTGCCCGGAGGTCAGCCGGAACCCACTCCAACCACGGATACTGCATGGCCGCGCCTGATCGTATATCGTCGCGTATCACCCCTGCCGCCAATGTCGGAGTCACCCAGACATTGTTGCGACGCAGGTGCTCCAGAATTTCACGACACTGGGTCTCGCTGAAAGTCTCCAAGATACGCTCACGGGGCACCTGCGGAGCAGCGGCGCCGGTTCGCGCTGTCTCCTCGCGAGCCCGCCAGATTTCCGCTTCCTCCGAAGAACATGCCAGAGGCACTGAACCGAGATGCTCAACAGTCCGCTGTCCCGCGTCCACGGCCTCGCGAAGCGATACACCTCCCGGAACATGGCCCGCAACCGGGATACCGATCTCTCTCGCGCGCTCGGCCAAAGCAAAGTACGCTTCCCTCGGAACACCCAGAGGTTTAACGAAATCCGCGCCATCCGCTTTGAGCCTGTCCGCGGCTGCCCGACCCTCGTCTGCCGTGCCGATGGGCACGGTCGGGAGCTTCGGGTACGGATTCGGCCCCGTGCCATCCGCCGGTGGCCCGGCTGTGACTATTCGCGGACCAATCACGTTCCCAGCTTCAACGTCCGCTTCCCATTGCCTTAAAGGTTCAAGAGCGCTGCCGAGGTCACGCACCCCTGTTACGCCGGCACCAATGTAGAGGTAGAAGAGAGACTCGTCCTCCCACACGTGGGCATGCATTTCCCACAAGCCTGGGATCAAGAATTTTCCGCTCCCATCCACCACGGTTGCGCCGGCGGCGGACGGATCAGCGCTCACGCTCATTATCCTGCCGTCGTCAATCACGACGTTCATGCCCGGGTTCAGAGAACCCTCCGTGACGTCTAGAACCGTCACGTCGCGGACAACAATGTCCGCACCGGAAGGAGAACAAGCAGCCACAAGACACAGGCCCCCCGCTTGTCCCAGCCGCCCAAGAACTTTAAAGAGAAAACGTGTGTTCATATGAATCGCCTCGAAATGCCGGGCACTCCAAACGCCTCTGGAGCCGGCACAAGAAACCTTCTTCCGCATACGCATGGAATCCTCACGGCCGTTCGGCCGTCATGCCTTGCGAGCCAGATGAATTGAAAGTCAGCCGTCCTCGAACCCTGATCTTGATCGCCTGCAGAGTTCCTTGAGGAAAGCCGTCGCGGTAGACCGTCAGGGAACGCCTGAGTCCTGGCACGAAGGTACTCTCCCGCTCATGAGGTAACGGCACATCAACAACAGAGGAACGTGTGCAATCAGGCGATGATGTCGTGAATGACTTGGCCGCTAGTATCGGTCAACCGCATATCGCGGCCGCCGGACAGAAACGTCAGCTTCGTGTGGTCGATCCCAAGCAGATACAGGATGGTGGCCTGCAAATCATGTACGTGGACCTTGTTTTCCACTGCTTTGTATCCAAAATCGTCGGTGGCGCCGTAAGTCATGCCGCCCTTGATTCCACCACCTGCAAGCCAGATCGAGAACCCGTGATGATTGTGATCGCGCCCGTTGACCACCTTGCCATCCGCCGAGTCATTGTTCGCCTCGATGGCGGGCGTTCGGCCGAACTCGGTACCCCCAATCACCAGGGTATCCTCAAACAATCCGCGTTGCTTGAGATCCTTGATCAGGGCCGCGTACGCCTGGTCGCCCTCACGGGCCGCCTTACGATGCTCCATGATGTCGTTATGTGAATCGTAGGGATCGCCGCTGCCCTGGTAGATCTGCACCATCCGGACGCCCTTCTCGACCAGGCGCGCCGCAATCAAGCAGCCCAGCGCCGCGCTTCCCGGTCCGTACATGTCCTGCACAGCCTGAGACTCCCTGGTCACGTCAAAAACCTCCGGTGCCTCGGTCTGCATCCGGTACGCAATTTCCATGCTACGGATGGCGGCGTCCATCTCCCGGTCCTCGCTACCCCGCATTTGGTTAAAGCGACGGAGGAACTCGACGTCCTGTTGCTGCACGACAGCGTTCATCTCAGGATTCGTCACATTGGGAATGGCCTTCCTGGGGTCGAATACCTCACCCTGAACCCACTTGTTGTGTACCAGCGTGCCCTGATAGATGGCAGGCAGAAACCCCGCACTCCACATTGGACTGCCGCCGCTGATCGGCAGCGCTGGAACCATGACGACAAACCCGGGCAGGTTTGCGTTCTCCGTTCCCAACCCATAGGTGATCCACGATCCCATCGACGCCCGTCCCGCTACGTTCGATCCCGTGTTCCACAGCGTAGTCGTGGGTTCGTGGTTGGGAATGTCGGCATACATCGACCGAACGACACATAGGTCATCGACGACTGAACCCAGGTGCGGGAACAAGTCGCTCACTTCAATCCCGCTCTGGCCGTATTTCTTGAATGTGAACGGCGACTTCATGAGGTTACCGACAACTCGCTGCGTGACTGGTATGGAACCGGGAACGGGCTGGCCATCGTACTTATCCAGCATCGGCTTGGGATCCCAGGTATCGACATGCGAAACGCCGCCATTGAGGAACAGGAAGATAACCCGTTTGGCACGTGGCTCGAAATGCAGTTTGCCGGTTAGTACGCCCGGAACGCCTTCTTGTGTGTCGGCTTGCATCGAAACGCCCGCGCGCGCCAACCCACTCTGTGTCATGGCGGCGAGGGCAGTCAAACCGAAGCCCTGACCCAAGAAAGAAAGCGCCTGTCGTCGCCCTACCGGCTTCGGATGATGCTTACAAGACATACGCGAGATTCCCCTGCTAGTTGATATAAAGAAATTCGTTCGAACTGAGCAACGCCCAACTCAAATGTTTCAGCGGCGTGTCCTTCTGCGGTGACTCTTTCTCCACGTTCGCTGCCTGTGCACTGCTCTCTGACTGTGGCTCTCCGTCAGCCGTTGGCGTCTCTACAGCCGCTAGATCCTCGACAGCCGCCGTCTCATCGGAGGCGTCAGCCACTTCCAAAGTCTCGGCATTGGCCATGGCTGTCTCTTCGGCTGCTGCCAAACTGCTCATGAATTCGAGCGAAGCAGTCAACTCCGTCGACGAAGGCTCACGCTGCAGGACAATCTCAAAGAGTCTGTTCACCTGCGCCTCCTGGCCGATCTCCGCACTCACAAGCTCCGCCAACGATGCAGCCTGGTTGTGAACGATGGGACTGTTGAGAAAGAACAAACGCTGCTGCGGAATGGTAGTGGTGAAGCGTCGCTCGACGGAACTCGTTGGAGTTTGGAAGTCGAATGTCAACTGGAAGGTGTTGGGGAACATACGGCTCGAAACGCCGTAGACACCACGCCGCGTCATGCCGTCAGCCAAGTCCTCCGAAGGCCCCCCGATCGTTTCCAGATCAAGGTTTCCGCCCGCCACGAGCAGATAATCCCAAACACCCTCCGCATCCAGCCGCCTGGTATTGGCTTTCCAGTACAGGCGATTATTCGGATCTTTCGCTCGGTTGGCCTCGATATCACCGGTACTGAGTTGATAAGTGCGGGACATCATGATGAGCTTCTGCAGCTTCTTAAACGACATCCCGTCGGCCTTGAACCGTACTGCCAGATAGTCGAGCAAGTCCTGATTCGAAGGCCCCGAACCGTACAGACCCAAGTTGTTCGCTGTCACCACGATGCCCGATCCCATCATCCATCCCCAGATTCGGTTTGCGATCACGCGGTCGGCAATGGGGTGTTCCAGGATCTCCTCGGCAAGCTCCAACCGGCCGCTACCGATGGTAAACGGTTCGGCCTCTCCATTCGCCAGCATTGCCAGAAACGCTCGCGGCGCTTCCTCGCCGAACATGTCCGGATTGCCGCGTAAGAACACACGCAAGTCTGTCGGCGCCGCCGCTTCGCCGATTCCGTAGACAAAGGGATAGGGATCCCCCATCGCCGTCTCGAACGTTTCAATGTCCTCCTTCATGCGGGCCACCTGACTGGCCCACTCCGTCGGTAGGCGCTTCTCGAGCGCAAAGCCCGAAAAACTTAGCAGACCCGGCTTCTCTTCCGGGTCGCCAATCTGGTTCGGATCCGGCAGATCCTGTTCGAACATGTCGGTGTAAAGTTGACCCTTTTGCTGGTCTATTCCTTTGAGGGCCGTCAAGTAGATGTTTAAAGACCGTTCTCTGCCATTCGGCAGCGGATCGAATAGCTCCTCTGCGTCGGGGTCTGTTGTCTTAGCGACTTCGATGTCGTTCTCAGCCTTGATCTTCGCCTTTTCCTCTCGGATCGACACGATCGTCTGGAAAAACTCATGCGCCAGCGTTTCGGCTTCCTCCAGCGTTCCACCTGTCGCCACCATCTCTTGCCACGGTTTCAGGTAGCTGTAATTGACTGGCGGTTTCTTCAGAAATCGCACCCACCTCTGCAGCAATTCCAAGTCCAACCTGTATTCCTCGGCGATGCTCTCCACGGTCGCGCCCCGTTCGCTGTCCACGCGCCAGACCGCCACCATGTACTTCTCCGATTGCAGGAAGTACACCTCTGTCTGGATCTTCCCAGCGCTTTCGAGCAGATCGTTCAGTTCCTGCTCCTTTTTCTCAAGCTCTTCCTTCTTTTCTTCATATTCTTCAACGACGGACTGTTCCACCAGTGGATATGCTTCGTATTGCGAGCTGGCGAAGACGCCTGCCAACCGGTAATAGTCCTTGGTGGGAATGGCATCGAACTTGTGATCGTGGCAGCGGGCGCACCCCACGGTCAAACCGAGAAACGCTTTCGTGGTGACATCGACTCGGTCATCCCAGTCATTGGCGCGCTCGATCTGAGCCGCCATCGCCATTGAGTTCCATACGCCAAGCCCGTTGAAGCCCAGGCCGGGAATCAGCTTGTCGCGGTCCGCCTCTTCCATCATATCCGCGGCCAATTGCGCCCGAACGAATGTATCGTAAGGCATGGCTTCGTTGAAAACATTGATAAGCCAATCCCGGTAGGTGTAGGCAAAGGTGTAGCGCTCCGCACGCTGCTCCCCCCCGGCGCTGTAATCGTCCTCGCCAAAACGGGACACGTCCATCCAGTGCCGTGCCCACTTCTCGCCGTATCGCGGTGACGCCTGCAGCCTGTCGATAACCCTTTCCCATGCATCGGGCGAGCCATCATTCTCGAACCTTCGAACCTCCTCTAAAGTTGGCGGCAACCCCGTGAGGTCGTAGCTCGCCCTCCGAATCAGGGCCCTGCGACTCGCCATGGATGCTGCGGTCAGTCCGTCACGCTCCAGTCTGGCGAGGATGTACCGGTCAATGTCGTTCAGGGGCCAAGCCGTGTCCTTGACCTCCGGCACTTCCGGACTCTCGATGGGCTGAATGGACCATAGGTTCTGCTGTTCCACAGTCATCACGAATGGTTCTTCACTGGGGGCTTCTGGCCAGTACGCTCCATCCTCGACCCACTTCACGATGTCCGCGATTTCGTTCGGTGAAAGCATCGATCCGTTCTTCGGCATCTGCAGAAGGCCGGTCCGCTTGATAGCAGTGACCAGAAGGCTGCCATCGGGGTCGCCGGGAACGATAGCCGGCCCGGAATTTCCCCCTGTCAACATGCCCTCCAGCGTGTCGAGCTGGAGGCCACCCATCTTGGTATTCGTGTGGCACGTGAAGCACTTGAAGGCGATGACCGAGAGGACGTGTTCCTCAAAGAACGTCGCTTTGGATTCCAACGACTCTACAGCTTCCCCCGGCCAGTAGGCACCATCGAGGACCCACTTCTGGAGGTTGCCGATCTCGACGTCTCCCAGCCGTGGTTCGCCTTTGGGCATCCTCTTGGCTTCATCCGTTTCCAAGACAGCCTGTATCAACAGACTCGCGGCGGGATCGCCAGGAACCACTGCCGCACCGGAAGTCCCGCCGATCAGCATGTCGTCCCTCGACATCAGGCTTAGTCCACCTAGTCTCGTGTCGTCGTGACAGGTGTCGCAGTCACTAACCAGAACCGGGCGAATATTGGTTTCGAAAAACTCTCTCTGCACCTCGGTCAGCGGCTGTGGCGACTGACCAGACAGGGCAGTTGGCACGAGAAACGATGCCAGTAGCAGATACCTCATTTTGCCCCTTCCCATTCCATCCGAATCAACTCACACTAATGCCTCAACTAGGGTCAGAAGTCCTAGACCGTATAGACGCCCAGTTAACGCTCGTTATCTTAGATGAATGATCTAAGTTGTGTCAATCTTCTTGAAGTCACTCAAGTTTGACGGTTTCTTCTTGAATCTGAGACTAGAGCGGTTTGTCCAGCGTCAACTATTATTCCCGTTGACGACAATTAGAATTCCTGTTTGAGTTAAGGGATGTTCGTCGCCGTCCCGCCTGTGGGAAACGTGGTAAAGCCGTAGGCTTTTCCACGCAGCGGTGGGAATCCGGGTCTTGCACGGATTTCCACGGATGCGGCGTTTTCGACAGGCCCGGCGCCGTCACTTTTTTCGTCCTTTCGCGTTCTTGGCGGCTTCCATGCGGTAGCTGGACAGATTCAGTTCCAGAATAACGCTGTGATGAACGATTCGGTCGATGGCCGCGGCCGTGGTCATCGGATCCTTGAAGATCTTGTCCCAGTCCGAGAAGACCAGGTTCGATGTGATCAGAATGCTGCGGCGCTCGTACCGGTGAGCCAGCAGGGTGAACAGCACTTCCATCTCGTCCCGGCTGTGCTGGACGTAACCGATGTCGTCAATGATGAGCGCGTCGAACTTGTCGAGCCGCTTGAGTTCTTTCTCCAGTTCCAGCCCGGCCTTGGCCCGCAGGAGCCGCTGAACCAGCAGCGCACATGGAGTGAAGTAGATTCTCCGGCCCTTCAGGATGAGTTCATGCCCGAGGGCGCACAGCAGATGGGTCTTGCCGCTGCCCGGATTCCCGAAGGCCAGGACGTTCTCGGTGCGCTCCAGGAAGTCTCCGTCAAGCAATGCATCCACGCGTCGCTCGACGGTTCGGGGCAATCGGGACTGTTCAAACGCCGCCCAGGTCTTCTCCCGGGGCAGTTTCGATTCCCGCAGGAGCCGTTCGGTCTTCCGTTGCCGCCGTTCTTCCAGTTCCAGTTCACACAGCGCCACCAGATACCGGTCGTAGGCCCAACCTTCGTTGGTCGCTACAGTGGCCTGAACGTCGTAGTTGTCGACGAAGGCCGGCAAGTGCAACTGGCGCAGCGAGGTGGCGATCTCTGTCTTCACAGCCGGGCCTCCTCCTCGACCGGATCCAGTAACGCGTCATAGTGTCGGATCTCGGGTGGAGCGATCCGAACCTGCCAGGGCGAAGGCGCCGGAGTGTCCGCGTCGATGTGCTCCCGCACCGCTTCGACTGTGATCGGCAGGTCCTTGTCGATCCGATGTCTCAGCGCTTCGTGGACCCGCTCCTCACTGTCCATGGCCGCCATCTCGAGGATCTTCAGATACTGCCGGTCCGCGGTCCCCGGATGGTGTTCCCGCAGCCAGTCGTAGGTCACACGGAACAACAGCCGGGGAAACATGTCCTGCCGATACCGGTAGCGTGGAAAGGCGCCCGGTTTGCGGACCAGGGAATGAATCACGTGCCGGTAATCGATGGCGTGCTTACCCGATCCCCGCAGCCGCGGCATCTGCTCGACGCACTTTCCGCCGTACCAGACTTCCAGCCGTTCCGTATCCAGGCGGACCTCCACGTGTTCGCCGATCAGCCGGCTGTCTACCGAATAGGCGTTCTTGCGCACCCAGATCGTGCTGTCCCGGGATACGCGAGCCCGGATGCGATGCGTATGGTCCAGTCGTCGAAGCGGGAGTTGCCGCAGAGGCCGGAGTTCCTCACCCAGCCGCTGGCTGCGACCGGCGTTGCGCCGGTCGATCAACCCCGCCAGAAACTGTTCGTATGCGTCCCGGCTCTCGAAGTCCCGGCTTCCGCGCAGCATCAGTTCCTGGTCGACCGCCGTCTTGAATCGATAGTGACTCTGCTCGACGTCGCCGTTCTCATTCGCCTTGCCGGCCTGGGTGTGCGTCGCCCGTAAACCGTAGTGGTCGAGCAATCCTTGATAGCGGGCCGTAAACTCATCCGGATCCTTCAGGTTGTTGACTGCCGCCGACAGGCTGTCGGTCCGATGTTCTTCCGGCGCTCCACCCAACTGCCACAACGCGTTCTGCAGTCCGGCCGATAAGCTCTCGAAGGATTCGGAGAAACACAGGGTGACCGTCTCCCAGTTCGAATAGGTCAGGACGAAGTGATAGGCCAGGTGCTCGAACTTCTGGCCCTCGATGGTCACGTTCAGGTTGCTCATGTGCGTGAAGTCGCTCTGGCATTGCCGCCCCGGATCATGCGCCTGGGGGAACATCACTTCTCGCTCCGGACCCGATCGCGCCCGCCACTGCTTGAACCGCCGCTGCAAACTCCGCAGCTGACCTTCCTGGAATCGCCCCGGGTACTTCCGCCCCAGATACTCAAACATCGTCTTCGCCTGAACCGTCGGATGCAACCGAAGGATCTCCTCGATCTCCCCCCATACCGCTTCGAACGGATCCGGTCGGGTTCGCCATCCATGAGCCTTCCCGATCTGGCTCGGCAGCTGCTTCACCTCCCGGTACTTCCGGGCCGTCTTTGCGTCCATTCCTGCTTTCGAGGCTGCCTGGGCCAGGGTCCCTTCGCTTTGTGTCAGCGTCATCAGTCGTCTCACCTGTTGATCCGTTACCATCCAAACATCTTGCAAAATCAACGACTTGGATCGGTAACATTTCTATTGAGGCAACGGGAATTCTAATTGTCGTTGGTCGGGAGTTTTAATTGTCGCTGATCAGCGGTTCCTGCAGCGTCGGCAAAACGCTCGCTTGTTTCGAGCGGAAAGGACCTGTCTACGCGCATTCATCTGGCGCAGGAGCTCAATCGGCTCGTGCAGAAATACGGCACTACGCGCATCAAGGAGTATTGCGCCAGTGTGCCGGTTGGACGTCTTTGGAGGAAGCGTTGTTGCCACTGCAGCTTCTCACGCAGCGTCTGCTCTACGAAGTCCGTCCTCGTCAATGAAGTGAATCTAGAAGGTAGGCGGTGTGTTCACCCAGATTAGGACGGCATCTTCAGTCGACGGATTTAGCCAACGGTGTCCGAGATGGCTTTTGAATGTAAGGCAATCGCCTTCTTGAAGAAGATGGCATTCCATTTCATCCAGCCATATTTCAAGGTTGCCGCTCAGCACATAAATGAACTCTTCTCCCTCATGCGAGTAAGCACCGTTACTTCCGTCACCGGGGGAAATCCGAAACAGGTGACATTCCAGCATTTTGCTGCCCGGTGACAGCAATTCCATGCGAACGCCCGAGTCCGTCTCAATCGCTTTTCGCTCACCTGCTCGAACCAGGCTAACGGGCTGGGGGACAGCCTCGAACAACTGTAAAACGGTCGTATCGTATACAGCGGTCAACCGATGTAGGGTGGCAATTGAGGCATTGGCTCTGGACAACTCGATGCTGCTGAGAAAACCAGCAGAGACGCCGGCGCGGCCTGCGGCCTCAACCAGAGTCAATCCGTTACGCTCCCGCAATCTACGCAACTTGCCGCCAACGTCCGTCGCCGCAGTGCCTTTGTGGGGGGGTGTCGGCAGGTTCTTGCCGAGCCCAGCCTTAATGCCACGCACGCTGAGTCGTTGAACGTTACGGAGATATTTGATTCGTTTGAGAACCTTAAGCATTTCCGGACTGTATAGTCGAAAACGTCCGGAACTGCGAGCCGGTAAGATCAGGCCCATGTTCTCCCACATGCGAAGCGTGGAGGTGCTCACACCGAGAATTCGCGCGGTTTGTCCTACAGTCAGAAACCCCGGTGGGGAGGTTTGGCATCGGCTAGCGGCAGTTTTGGTAGACTTTTTCTCTCGCTCATGTGCCAAATCCGCTGCCCTCAAGTGTCAAGAGTTACTACCACTTAAACTGAAGTATAGACGAACTGAAATCCACTTTCAAATGGTCACAGCCTTAGAATTCTTGGGTGTCCACGACGATAGCAACTCGAATCGTTAAAGCCGATCCAGGTTAAACGAACTCATCACAGCGCTCTGCGCTTTCCGCGTCGTAGCGGCAACACGCTGCTGCTTTCAACGCCTCGCCAATATCCGACTTCCTCTGAGTACACACAAACCGCACGTAATCTACCTTACTCTTGTACGAGAATCTGGGCCGCCCGCAGCATCATTTCTGTTCTTTCGGCGACGGTGGTGCGAGGGTACTTCCGGAACGCTTCGGCGGCGACCTTAAACCTGTGATCGAGGGCGTCGTCGCACAAGGGTTTGAGGGACTTGATCAACTGAGCGGTCGTAGGAGCAACAGTCACAATCGTCAGCCTATACAGTCGGATTCTTAAACTGTCAGAAAGGCTCAGCGCCCACTCTTGCTTCGCCTCTAGAGGGTTTCTTCGTACTCGGCAGGGACTTTTTCAGAACCTTGCACCATGCCGCCAACCGGAGTCCGACGACACGGTCCTCTAGGCACCAGCGTCCTGTCCAGAAAGGCTGACAAGTACATCACTCGCGAGCGTATTCTGGGCGGCGAAAATCGCATCGGAAAACGTATCGATCGCGAATTGAGCCTGCTCTTCGTCAATCATGAGCGGAGGTGAGAAACGAATGGCAGAGTGTCCAGTCGGCAGAATCAGCAGACCCCGTTCGAAGCACTTCCGCACGATGGACTGGCATAACTGCGGCGCCTCTTGCTTTGTCTTGCGGTTCTCGACAATCTCAATACCGATCATCAGCCCCAAACCACGGACCTCGCCGATGACCCCGTGGCGTGTCATTAGCTCTTCAAGACGCTTCTTCAAGAAGTCGCCGATTTTCGTGGAATTCGCGATGTATTTCTCCTGTAGCAGTCTTATTGTCTCCAGTGCCGCTACCAGACTTACCGGATTTCCGCCGAAGGTCGATGCATGGGAGCCCGGCGCCCAATTCATGATTTCGGCGCGAGCCATAGTCACACCGAGCGGCATTCCCGAGGCCACTCCCTTCGCGATTGTTACGATGTCGGGATGAAAATCAAAGTGTTCGAAGGCAAACATTTTACCAGTGCGGCCCATTCCACTCTGGACCTCATCTGCAACGAGAAGGATTCCATACTTGCGCGCGATGCTTTCCAGCTTCGGCAAAAACTCTGCGGGTGGTACGGTGTACCCACCCTCACCTTGAATTGGTTCGACCACGATTGCGGCGACTTCTTCTGGATTCACGCTCGATCTGAAGATTATGTCTTCAAGATAATCCGCACACGCTGTTCCACATGAGGCGAGCTCGAGATTCAACGGGCATCGATAGCAAGTCGCAAACGGGCTGTGCGTCACACCTGGTATGAAAGGACCGAAGCCTTTGCGCTGGATCGGCTTCGATGACGTCAGCGATAGGGCGCCCAGCGTCCGGCCATGGAAGCCCTGCTGAAATGCTATGAACTCCGATCGACCTGTGTAATGACGCGCCAACTTCATGGCCGCTTCGACAGCCTCCGCACCGGAATTGCAGAAAAAACAACGCCATGCATCATCACCGGGCATCAACGATGCAAGTTTCTTTGCCGTTTCAGACAACAGACTGTAATAAGAATTCACACTTGACACGTGAAGGAGTTCTTCGGATTGTTTCTGAATCGCGGCCACGACGTCCGGGTGGCAATGGCCCGTGGAACAAACTGCAATACCCGCATTGAAGTCCAGAAATCGATTGCCGTCCACGTCTTCAACAATGGCGCCCCTTCCCCTATTGGCGACTACGGGAGAGGCTCGTGGGCAACACTGCGACACATACCGCCGGTCATCTTCGATCACCTGACGCGCTTTCGGTCCTGGGAGCTCTGTAATAACCTCTGGAAGTTTGTTGTTCATTCCTGCCAACTCTTTTTCCGCTACCAGCGATCGGACGAATACATCTGAATCATTTCAGCGAGCGAAGAATCGCGTTTATGAATCGCAACTTGCGTACGCGGTGCTGCAAACTATCGCAAACACATCTCGGCAATTGCTGACCTGACTGCGGTCGCAACGACCGCGATACACACAGGCATCGGCACGAGTACAATTACTAGCGGTTGTAAACGCTGTGTCGGTCTCAGTCGACTTATGATTAAAAGGACATTTACTACATTTATACAATTCATACAATCATATGTGCCGCTAACATGGCTTTCTCAGTTGAATCGATTTCAGGGGTGGCAGCCCCGATAGGACGCTTCCCAACTCTCTGTAGTGTCAGTGCCTAAGCTAGTTCAGTGCATCAAAGCGCGGACATCGGCACCATAGGTCGACCGATGCAATCCAGGAATTTTACGACTGGCTTCGGGCGATTGAACTCACGGTCAAGATGCATGCCGAAAGCGTGCGACCATTATGCATCACTTAATAGTATGTGTCGGTTCCGTAGCGTCCAATGTGAACGACGATGCCTCATCGGACACGCCTCGTTCGGCCCTGAAAGTACAGGAGTGGCTAAATTTCTGTTCCCTGTCAGCCCGTGGCAAAATCCTGCAGGGTTACGGCGGCATTGGGCCATCCGCCAAGTTGCCACTACTTGGTCGATGGGGAGGCATCGAATTCGTCCTGGCGCCTCCCATATGGTCCAATGGCGCTCGTGACGTGATCCCGCAGGGTCCTGCCACCGGCTGCTAGACAGAATGGACCGTTTGCAGAGCAACGGAACAAAGTTGCGCTCAAGGAGCTTCCGACTGTGATTTCGGATATTTTCGTCGTCCTGCTCTACGTAACAGGCATGTTATTGCTTGGCGGCTACGCAATGCGCCGTGCCAGGACTCGCGAAGACTATCTTGTGGCCGGCCGCAATCTCGGCCCCGGCTTCTACATGGCTACCATGTCTGCCACTGTGCTGGGCGGCGCTTCCACCATCGGAACTGTGCGCCTGGGCTATGTCTACGGCATCTCCGGGCTCTGGCTAACTACTGCCTTGGGACTGGGCATCATCGGCCTGAACCTATTTCTCGCGAAACCGCTTCTGAAGCTGAAAATCTACACCGTTACGCAGGTTCTGGAACGCCGCTATAACCCGACGGCGCGGCACGTCAGTGCAGTGATCATGCTGGGTTATGCGCTGATGATCGGTGCGACATCGACTATCGCCATCGGCTCAGTGGCGGAGGTGCTTTTGGGCCTGCCGTTCTGGGTTTCCATCGTGCTCGGCGGCGGTATCGTGGTGGTCTATTCCACCACCGGTGGCATGTGGGCCCTGACCCTCACCGATATCCTACAGTTCTTGATCATGACCGGCGGTCTGCTTCTCCTACTGTTGCCCTTCTCGATCATCGATGCCGGCGGCTGGAATGTACTGGTGGCGACGCTGCCGACCAGCTACTTCTCGCTCACGGCGATCGGCTGGGACACCATCATCACTTATTTCGTGATCTACTTTTTCGGCATCTTCATCGGCCAGGACATCTGGCAGCGCGTATTCACGGCGCGCAGCGAGCAGGTCGCAAAAACCGCGGGTTCCGCAGCCGGCCTCTATTGTGTGCTCTACGGCCTGGCCTGCGCGGTGATCGGCATGGCCGCCAAGGTGCGCTTGCCGAACCTGGAAAACGTCAACAACGCCTTCGCCAGTATCGTCCAGATCAGCCTGCCCGACGGCATCCGCGGATTGGTGGTAGCCGCCGCCCTGGCCGCGCTGATGTCCACTGCAAGTGCTGCGCTGCTGGCCGCCTCCACTACCGCTGCCCAGGACCTCTGGCCGCTGCTCGGCCGTCGCAATGCCAGCGAGGGCAATGTGCAGGAAAATCGTATCTTCACCCTGCTGCTTGGGGTGGTCATGTTAGGCATTGCGCTGGTAGTGACCGACGTGATCAGCGCCCTGACTGTAGCTTACAACCTGCTAGTGGGCGGTATGTTGATCCCGTTGCTCGGAGCCATCTACTGGAAACGCGCCACCACCGCCGCCGCCATAACTTGCATGGCCCTCGGTAGTGTGACCGCCCTGTTCTTCATGTTCACCGACGGTCTCGACGCCAATACACCGATTTACTACAGCCTGGCAGCGGGTGCCTTGAGCTTCGTGGCGATCAGCCGGCTTTCACGTCGGTAACCGCGGCAGTTCGGACTTCCACTCACAGTTCAAGATGCAGATGCTCCTCAATGGACGAGACCTGGAGGGTTCACTACAATACGGTCCGGACGCCATCGAGCGCGTGAGTGTAGGGGAGGACCCGAGGGCGGAGGCGCGCGTCGTTTCGGGGAAGTCGGCGGCGGCCCGGTCCCCGATGGTGGCGAGCTCGGCCTGCGCCTGCTCCCGCGTCGCGCCCGGGGCGAGTCGGCCGAAGACGTAGAGCGCCGGTCCGGCGCCGCGCTCAAGGCGTGGTGGACTCGTCTGTAATGCTGTCCAGAGCTCCTCGTTCTGCGGGAAGGCGAAGCCGGGTGGCATCACGCCGACCACTGTGTGCGCGTCGTTGCCCACCAGGATCGAGCGGCCAATGACGCTCGGATTACCCTCGAAGCGCGCCTGCCAGAGGTCGTACCCGAGCACCGCCGCCGGCGGCGTCCTCTGCGCAGTACGGCGCCGCTGCGCCGTGGGCGTCCCTCCAGGCGGCCTCGACGAGCCCAAGGTCCAGCTCCTCGATCACCTTCTCGATGGCGTCGTCGTAGCCTTTTGGGTTGGACCCGCGGAAACAGCTCCCGTGCAAGATTCTCTCTCACCACCACGTTCCGAAGCCCGTCGATCAATGGTGCGCTCACTCTCGAAGGGATTGGCGTGATCCAGTGCACCCAATACGACGACAGGCGCGGCGTTAGCACGGGTCCCGATACGAGCCACCGTTTCAGAACGAGGCAATGCGGCACGCGGCCGCTTGAACCACCACGGAGATGCCGGATCCCAATTTGCAGAACTCGACGCGCACAACTACCTCGATCTTCTGTCATGCTGAGGAGTATGCGGCGAGTGGTCATAGTCGGTCGCGGCGCGTCAGGTAAGTCGACCCTCGCGGTCCAGATGTCCAACATCACAGGGCTCCCGGTCACCGAGTTGGACAAGCTGTTCTGGCAGCCAGGCCCTTCCACAACACCTCGGGATCAGTGGGTTGCGAAGCAGTATGAGCTTGTTGCGGGCGAGGGATGGATTCTCGACGGCGATCTCGGACCGTATGACGCGCCGGACGTGAGGCTCCGCGCGGCGGACACGATCATCCTTCTGGACTTTTCGCTCGCTCGCTGTGCTGGTCGAGCAATCCGGCGCTCCCGAGAACGCGCGGACTTCTGGCGTTGGCTTCTGGCCTATCGTCGCCGGAGCCGCCCACTCATCATGAAAGCGATAGCCACTCACGCCCCCAGCGCGACTCTTCTGATCCTTCGCAATCCTCGCGAAGTCAGGCGATTTGAGGAATGTCTGACAAGAGAGTCGACTCTCGCGCTGAGCCTTCATTCGCGTGAACACTAGTCGCCTAGTGGACGAGTCTTCTTCGATCGGATTCTTAACTCGTCAGCCCCCTGCATCGTCATGGACTTGAGATCGCTTGCTGGTGGAATTCACGAAAGCTCTGCTTCGCCTTCACGCGTTGATTGATCGCTCGATGATCCTGCTCCAGGATGTTGTTCAAGTATTGGACAGGCCGGTGGCGGCAACGGCGCCGCGGGATTCCTGGTATCGTCGGCCGGTTTGCATTTTTCATGATCTCTTCAGCCTACCAGCCGCCGCTGGCCAGATTTGCAACACAACCCCTGACGGAGCCATTGATCGGGTACGGAGTGTTGGCTATAGTGAATTGTCCCTTTAAGAAGGACCGAATCCGATGATCAATCCGAACCAGCGACCCATCCAGGAAGTAGAGCCGTTGCTATACGTCATTTCTGACGTAGGCATTATGCGGCCTGGACGGGCGTCTATCTGGTTCTAGAACTAATTTCGCCCGTTCATCTCCGAGCGGGCACCTCCCAAAAGTTCCATTTCAGCCCGTTCGTTGATGTTTGGGTCCATGCTGTGGGTGGCAGTGAAGCTCGCAGGGTGTGTGCGCACGCTGGCTCTCAGTGAAGGAATGGCGGAGAAATGACGACGACGCAGAGGAAACGAAAGAAGGAATGGTTTGATAACGAAGAATTCTGGCGGGAAACGTATCCCTTTATGTTCCCAGCGAAGCGGTTTGACGACACGCCTCAAGAAATCGGGAATGTGCTGGCGCTCGCAAAACCAGCCGGCAAGTTGGTGCTGGACCTCGGTTGCGGTCCCGGAAGATGCTCCGTGGACCTGGCCGAGCGTGGCTTTTCCGTCACCGGCGTCGATCGAACGCGATATATGCTGAACAAGGCGCGCGCCCGGGCACGGAGAGCAGGCGTAAGAGTCGAGTGGGTCTTGAGCGACATGCGAGATTTTGGACGTTGCGATGCCTTTGACCTCGCGATCAGCATGTATACGTCGTTTGGATACTTTGATGACAAGAAGGAGGACCGGTTGGTTCTTCGCAACATATTCGACTCGCTCCGGCCTGGCGGGGTCTTGCTGATCGAAACGATGGGCAAAGAACGTTTGGCACGGATATTTCTCGAGACGTCATCCGAGATGCTTTCCGACGGCAGCCTGATGGTTGAGCGCCACGTTGTGTTCGACGACTGGACGCGAATTCGGAATGAGTGGATCCTGATCCGGAACGAGAAGACAAGGCGCTTTTCATTCCACCATACGATCTACTCGGGCCAGGAACTGCGGGACCGGATGGAGGAAGCCGGGTTCGAAGAAGTTGCTCTCTACGGGGACCTCAGTGGCGATCCTTACGGGCGCGAATCGACCCGCCTGATCGCATTGGGATGGAAACCGTAGCGCTAACTGGATGCGGTTCCCGTATGAGATTCCATCCCGCTCATTTTTCGAGAGGATATAGGCGTCGTTCCGGCGCGAAAAACCGGGTGACATCCCCTCGAAAATTGGCGATGGCGACTCGCTCCCCCAGCGCGACTGTTCTCATCCTTCGCAATCCTCGCGAGCTCAGGGGATTCGTGGAACGTCTGACAAAAAAGTCGACTCTCGCTCTGCGCCTTCATTCGCGTGAACAATAGTCTCCTGGTGGCCGAGTCTTTTTCGATCGGGCTTCTGGTGCAGACATCGAAATCGGACAAGCGCCATGGGGCGCCATTGAGGGGGCGATTGGCTTGTTTCTAACGGCATCTTGCACACTAACATTAACAGTGTTAGCATGCACCACGATGTTAGAAAGAAGCCACGACATGTCCGGAAGGCCTGTCCCCGAAGCGCTGGAGCGCTATCTCGGAGACACGCTTCACGAACCCACTCGGGTCGACGCACTCGAACATGCCCCGGGCCTCCCCACATTTCTCTCCCGGATGTACAGCCTTCATGAAGGCCACATCGCTGGAAGACGCATCGTTTTCCTGGCCACCATGGACAACACCGCTACGCCTTCTGACATTGCGAAGCACGTTGCCTTGGTTCGCCCCGCCGTCGACACCCTTGTCGTCTTCGTGGCGCCGTGGCTGAGCGCATATAACCGCGCGCGTCTCATAGGACAAGGCGTCCCGTTCGTCGTGCCGGGCAACCAGCTCTATATTCCTGACCTTGCCATGGATTTGCGCGAACGTTTCCGCACACACACGAAGCGGCACGCAAACGGTCTTTCGCCAGCAGCGCAGGCTGTATTGTTCCATCGCCTCCTGCGGCTCGACAAAGCTGCGACTACCCCTTCTCTCATAGCCACGCGGCTGCGCTACTCGGCTATGTCGATCGGACGCGCGTTCAATGATCTGGTCGATACCGGCCTTGCTCATACTGAAAGATACGGCAAGGAACGGCATATCCGGTTCAACACCGAAGGGCGGCAACTGTTCGATGACGCGCATGACATGCTGCGCAGCCCGTTACGTACCGAAAAGTTCGTCCGAGACGGTCACGTCGTCCCACCGCTGAAACATGCGGGCGAGAGCGCGCTCGCCGAGCTGACTGATCTATCCCCACCGCGACTGGTTGCTTTCGCCGTCGCGGCCACTGATTGGAAGATGATTGCACAGACCTGCGGGCTCGTCGAAACTGGCAGGGATCAAGCTGCCCATATTGTCGAAACATGGACCTACGACCCCGCTGGTTTGTCCAACGCACGCACCGTGGACCCGCTGTCACTCTACGCACACTTCCGGAACCATCGCGATGAGCGCGTTTCGATGGCAGCTGAACGTTTGTTGAACGAAATAGCGTGGTAACTGGAATCCAGAAGTTCCGCGAACATTTCGCAGGGCACGAGAGTCAATTTGCGTATTCCGGGGCAAGTCATCCAGTGATTCCGATCGAAAGCGACCACTGATTCCGAGCGAAGTCATCCAGGGATTCCGAGGGAAAGCATCCAGCGATTCCGACCCGAAGCCATCCAGTATCTGGGCGCGGGTCGGAATGGTGGATGAGATGCTCCGGAATCGAAGAGGCCGATAGCGACGCTGGACAACAGACGGGTACTGTTTTCCCTTTTGGTCAAGGAGGGAAAGCAGATGCGCGCAAAGAGATTGTCCATGCGAAAGATCAAAGAAGTTCTACGACTCAAGTTCGAACTGGGGTTGGGTCACCGACAGATCGCCCGCAGTTGTGGGATCAATCACGGCACGGTCGGCGATTATATCCGCCGGGCCGAAGCGGCGGGGGTGGAATGGCCGTTGCCCGAGGGCGTGGATGAATCGGGGCTGGAGGCGCGACTGTTTCCACCGCGGGCGACGCGGGCTCCGGATCGTCCGGCGCCGAATTGGGCGGCAATCCACGACGAATTGCGCCGGCACAAGCATGTCACGGTGCAGTGGCTCTGGCAGGAGTACAAGCAATCGAATCCGGATGGATATGCCTACAGCCGGTTCTGCGAGCTCTATCGGCAGTGGAGAGGAAAGCTCGACGTGGTCCTGCGGCAGGAACACCGGGCCGGAGAAAAGCTGTTTGTCGATTATGCGGGCCCGAAGGTTCCCGTCGTGGATTCGAAGACGGGGACGATCCAGGAGGCCTCGATCTTCGTGGCCGTCCTGGGGGCCAGCAATTATACGTTTGCCGAAGCGACCTGGAGCCAGGACCTGGCCTGTTGGATCGGCTCTCACGTGCGTGCGCTGGAGTTCTTTGGGGGAGCCCCCGCACTGGTGGTCCCGGACAACCTGAAGAGCGCGGTCCGGCGTCCCTGCCGGTACGAACCGGATCTGAATCCCACCTATCGGGACATGGCCGCCCATTACGGCATCGCCGTCATTCCGGCGCGGGTGCGTAAACCCCGGGATAAGGCCAAGGCCGAGGCGGGGGTGCTTGTCGTCGAGCGGTGGATACTGGCCGGGGTGCGCAAACGCAGGTTCTTCAGTCTGGGGGCTCTGAATGAAGCGATCGCGGAACTGTTGGACCGGCTCAATGCCCGCCCGTTCCGCAAGCTCGAGGGCAGCCGCCGCACCCGGTTCGAAACGCTGGACCGGCCGGCGCTGGGCCGGTTGCCGGCCGACCGCTACACGTTTGCCGAATGGAAGAAAGCCCGCGTTCACATCGATTACCACGTCGAGATCGCAGGTCACTATTACAGCGTGCCCTACGCCCTGATCCATCAGCAGATGGACGTGCGCTACACGGCCCTGACCGTGGAGATCTTTCATCGGGGCCAGCGTGTGGCCAGTCACCCGCGCAGTTCGAAGGCGGGCGCGCACACCACCGTCGATGCGCATCGGCCCACCTCGCATCGACGCTACTTGGAATGGACGCCGGAACGGCTCATCCGCTGGGCATCGAGCACCGGTCCGTTCACCTCCCAACTGGTGGAGCGCGTGCTTCAATCGCGCCGCCATCCCGAACAGGGCTTCCGCAGCTGTTTGGGCATCCTGCGCCTGGGCCAAAGCTATGGCCCGGACCGGTTGGAAGCCGCCGCGGCCCGCGCCTGCCGGCTCGATGCCTGCTCCTATCACAGCGTCAAGTCGATCCTCGGGGCCGGTCTGGACCGGCAGGCCGAGCCGGAACCCGCCCCGGACCGGACGCCCATCCAACATCCCAATATCCGTGGAACCGATTACTTCAAGACTCCGGAGGCGCCGTCATGCTAATGCAACCCACACTGGACAAACTCCATGCGATGCGACTCACGGGCATGGCCGACGCGGTCACCCAGCAAATGGCGGATCCCGAAATCCTCCGCCTCAGTTTCGAGCAACGTCTGGCCTTGCTGGTGGACCGGCAATGGGACTGGAAGCAAAACCGGGCGCTCGCCCGCCGCCTGAAGACCGCCCGGTTTAAAATCAACGCGGCGGTCGAAGACATCGACTACCGGCATCCGCGCCGCCTGGACCGCGGGTTAATCCGCAGTCTGGCCGCCTGTGACTGGGTCGCCCAGCATCAGAACGTCATCATCACCGGACCCTGTGGCGTCGGAAAAAGCTTTCTCGGCTGCGCACTGGGTCACAAAGCCGTTCGCGACGGCTTCACCGCACTCTACACCCGCGCGCCGCGATTGCTGCGCGACCTGGCCGTGGCCCGCGCCGACGGCAGCCTGGCCAAACTGCTGGACCGCATTGCCCGGATCGACGTGCTCCTGGTTGACGATTGGGCCATCGCGCCGCTCGCCGACGCCGAACGCCGCGACTTCCTGGAAATCTGCGACGACCGTTACGCCACCCGATCCACGATCCTCACCAGTCAACTGCCCATCACCGACTGGCACGATCAGATCGGGGATCCCACGCTGGCCGATAGCATCCTCGACCGTCTCGTCCACAATGCGCATCGCATCGCACTAGACGGGGCTTCGATGCGAAAGTCCAAAAACCGCCGCCTCCCGGTTGGGAAACCAGCCCCATCCCAATGAGGGTTCGCCTTCATTGGACCCCCCGTCCACAGAGACTCGGACTCCGGCCGCGCCGCGGCCGGAACCGTCCGCTCTGCGAGCGGCGCATGGGGATCGGCCTGTGGAAAGTGCCGCCCCCATGGAAACCCGCTGCAAAGCCAGCGCGTTCCCACAGTGGCTTGGAAGCCTTCGGCTCCCACACTTCCCGCAGCCTCGACGGCGGAATCACTTACAAACCATTAACCAGGGGGTGGGTCCCTTTTACTCGATCGGGGTGGGTCCTTTTTACGTTGTCAAAGCGATCTACATCCGAGGAGGCATTGTTCGATGCAAATTACACCTCAAACGCTGTTCTTGTTTGACCGAAGCCATCCACTTCGGAAATGATAACTCTCCCCAGCGTCGCTTCGCTCCGACGGGTGGATGCTTTCCCCGGAATCGTGGCGCCTTTCACGTCGGAATCACTGGCGGCTTTCGCCGGAATACGCATTCAATGGCTTGATATACGCAGTAGCACATGAATTCCGCGATCACGACGTGCTTGTCCAAGCCCTGGCATTGCACTACCACTTTGCTTCAATCCATCCTTTCCAGGATGGCAACGGCAGGACGGCCAGGGCCGTCGAGGCTCGATTCCTTCAACGGGCGGGGCTGAGGGACGCGCTTTTCATCGCACTGTCAAACTACTATTACGATGAGAAAACCTCTTACTTGAAGGCTCTCAGCGATGTTCGAGCGAACGACCATGACTTGACGCCGTTTCTATTGTTTGGACTGGAAGGTGTAACACTTCAATGTCGCCGGTTGTTCTTGGTCATCAAGAAGCAGGTTTCAAAGGCCCTGTACAGAAACGTCATGTTCGATCTTTTCGACCGCCTGAAGACGGGCAAACGGCGTGTGCTCGCAGGGCGCCAGGTTCGTTTGTTGAAAACGCTTCTCGAGGTCGATCGGATGCCTTTGCGCCTACTTTACGAACGTTCCACCAACCTCTATCAGTCGCTCAAGAACCCATGGAAGGCATTTGTCAGAGATTTGATCGACTTGGATGTTCTGGGTGCCATTGGCGTTGAACACGTAAGGGATAGCGACGAACCGGACATTGCGATCCGCCTGGAATGGCCTACCGAAATTACTGAGACAAAGTTCTTTGAACAGGTCAAGAAGATGCCAAAGGCAAAGCCCCACTCGCTCGGTATCTAGGCCCGCCTTTCTCAGGGGTTTTCGTCGCGAAGGGTCGGAGACGCCGTCAGAGCTACGGCGCGTTCCTCGCGCCGGGCGCGTAGCGGCGCGTTCCTCGCGCCGGATCAAGCGCTCATACCCGCACGCGGGTAGCCTCCACTGGGAATATAGCGCCCCGGCACTGGCGGATGGATCCGGCGCTGCAGCAGACAACTCGTGAGAAAGGCGGGCTCGTTTCCTGTCCCATAGATAACGGGCTTGCCGTCGCCCGCCGGATTTCCATGGTTCGTCCGGCGGTTTCGAGAGAGCGATCCCGCGCATTACGCGCGATCTCGGGGACCGAGCGGCAGAACCCGCACAGATGGACCTTGAGGGCGGCGCGTCGGCACGCCGCATCGCAGGAAACATTCAGGTAGAGGCAGCGGCGTTGGGTTGCCACTGCCGGACGGAGATTCTGTTAATCGACGATTTCGCCGGGGCGCGTTCCCCACATGAAGCCGTCCGATGGCCGCACCAGGGTGACCATCAGCAGCCGGTGCTCGCCTCGAACGCGCGAAGGACGCCCGACGACCGTGATGGCGTCACCAATCCGGAGGGTCTCGCGATTCACGCCCGCCTCGTCCAGTTGGGACGTGCCGGCCCATTCGACCGCCCATCGCTGTTCGGCGCCCGTCGTGTCCGGCGCCTGGATGTGGACGAAGGAATGCGGGTTCCGAAACACGAACTGCACCAGTTTCCCCTCGAGCTTCACTTCTTCGGCGACGTTGTATGTGGCGCCGTAGGAATGATGAGCATACGCGGCGGTGCCGGCAAGCGCGGCCGCGGCGACGACAACAATAAACAATCTGCGCATTATTGGTTCTCCTTGAGGCTGGCGTAGACGGCCTCGACAAACATTGCGGTCGTCCAGGGACCCGTGTTCGAGCCGTACCGCCCATCGAAGTCCATCGTCGGACGGGCGGCCTGCACCTCGTCGAGGGTCAGCCCCCTGTTAATCATATCCTGAACGCGGTCGCGAATCATCGTCACCATGTTGCGGTACGAAGCAACGTCGGCCGTATCCGACAGGCGTCCGCGGCCGGGAATGATCCACGTGCCCCCCTGGGCCCTGTACTCGGCAACGGCCAGATCGAGGATGTGGTTCAGTCCGTCGAGCACACCTTGAATGCTTCCGCCATTTTCAACGGCGATCGCCGGATAGCTGACAGTCGAAAAAATGTCGCCGGCGCTGATGACCTCGGAGTGGCGGAAGAAGACGATGCTGTCCGCGTCCGTATTTGCGGCGGGTTCGTGATAGACGATCACCGCCTCGCCGTTAAAAAATGCGGGGAGTTTGTGAAATTCGTCGAAAAACGTGTCGGTCGGCCACGCGGCCGCCGGTGTGGGCGACTCACCGCTGCCGTCGGGCGGTACGCTCATCCGGAACAGGACGTTTTCATGCGCGACCACCGACGCCGCACGTCCCGGATTGGCAATGGCGCCGCCGAATCCACCGCCGCGCGGAAAGAAACCCGAAGTGGCCAGCCTCTCATTGCCTCCGATGTTGTCGGGGGCCGCGCTGGTGTTGACGATGTAACGAATCGGTTTTGCCGGAACCGTAGAACTGATGACGGAGTTGATGAACGGACTCGACCATCCCCAAGCGCCCGGGCAGTTCGCACCGAAGCACGTGTTGGCGGCCGGCGGCGTCACCACGGCGTTGGCCAGCTCGTTCACGGCAGCCAGGATCGTTTCCGACATTTGGGCCGAACCCGTATTCACCAGCAGGACGCCCTCCTCGCCCACGGAAGCGGTGATGTTGGTGCCGTCGGCCACCAACATATATACGTTGCCTTGCACCGGCAATATGTGGACCTGCCCGTCCCGGGGGCTTTGGGAGGCAACCCTCTCGTCCGCCGAAAATGCCGATGGAGACGACGGAACCGCCAGGGCAGCCGGATCGACCGATCCGTTCAAGGTCGATCTGTATTCCGGGTAGAGCGTCTCGACGCCGCCGCGGACGGCCACCTCGGGCACCCAGTCCTTGCTGGGAAGCCACTCGGTCCAGGCGTTGTTTTCACCCGGGAGGAAGTGGGGTACCCAATGCCGGTCCGTTCCGCCGTTCTCCGCGAAAGATGAACCGTTGCAGGTCTCGAAAGCCACGCTCGCCGTCGCGTCAATCGTATAGGTGGTCGAGTGAAGCCAAGGCTCCTCCATATAGATCGGGTCATCGATCACTGTGACGATCGTGAGAATTTCGTCGTGGCGCGTGAGGTATTCGGTCATCGCGTACATGTCGCTGGTTTGCAGACCGCCCCGGCGGAGGAAACCGTCCTTGAGATGCGTCGTCGTCACCTTGAGCGTATTTCCAACCCACTCGCCAGTCGAAAACCCCGTCCAACTGTGGGGTGCCCAGGGCGGTGGATGCTGGCGCCCATCCATGAAAATCGGCCGGTCCAGCGACCGCATGAACTGCACGTGATAGGTCCGGACCGCCCGGGTGAGGGGTTCCTGTTCCTTCAGGATGCGCGCGCCTCCCAGGCCCCGCCACTGGTGGGGGGCCGAGTGCGGCCGGCACTGGTACTCGGGCGTTCCCCATATCGATTCCGCGGAGGTGTCCGACCGCATGCGCCCCGCGTCGTTGTAAGGAACTCCGCTGTAATCGCCCAGGGGTGGTTGAGCGGTAGTGTCCTCTTCGTTGTTCTGCAGGCTCCATTCGCCCGCGATATCCGGCGGAATCCGAGGCCGGCCGGGCTGGGCCCACGCTGGGGCGCTGGCCAACAATCCCGCAACGAACACAAACAGGAAACCCGCAACCCTCGTCCGATAGCTGTTATTCATATATCCCCGCAGTTCGAAAATGTATTCGTGGCGTAACGTAGCACCGGGACTGGGTCAAGTCAATTTGCGCGTTGTGCGTTGTGACCCGCCGGCGTGGGGTGGCGGACCGGTTGTGAAGTACTGTGTCAAGGTCGCGTCTCGTCGTGGCCATACCTCGTCGTGCCTGTCTGATTATCCGCCCGTTCGATACAGTCCGGGAAGCTGCGTTTCCGGACGGCGTCCTCAAGACCGTTGACTGCGACTTTCGCCAGCACTAACCTTGCTTGAGGATTGATGTCAAATACAAGACACATAAGGGGACCGCAATGAATTCTGCGATTACCGTCCGCGATATCGATCCGGACGACAAGTCCTGGCTCAAGCGCGAAGCGCGTCAGTGTGGCGTCTCCATGGAAGAGTTCGTCCGCCGACTGATTCACGAAAAGCGCGAAAAAACAGAAGGCCGCGGAACGCCTTCCGAGGCCTTCAGGCGGTATTTCGGGCCGGAGCATGGGGTCGATTTGCCGGTACCCGAACATTATGGCTACAGGCCGGTCGGGTTCCCCGACCACGACCAGACGTGACCGCTCCGACTACCTGGCTCCTTGATACGAACGTCGTCTCCGAAATGATGCGCCCGGGCCCAGAGCCGCGCGTCGCAGGGTTTCTCGACAGGATCGCGGCCGAAGGAATCGGTCTTGCCGCCATCACCGCCTGGGAAATTCTGAATGGGATCGGCCAACTCGACCCCGGACAGCGCCGTGAGGAGCTTGGCGAGCGCTTTCACTGGCTGCTGGACGACTTCTTTGAAGACCGGATCTTCGGCTGGTCGGTTGCCGATGCGCGGGCTTGCGCCTTGGTCATGGAGAAGAAACGTCGGCTGGGAGAGCCGCTCGACAGCCATTTGCCCGATGCCATGCTTGCGGGAACAGCGCTGCATCGTGGTCTCGCCATCGTCACACGCAACGAGCGGGAGTTCCGCAATACAAGTGTCAGGGTTGTCAATCCCTGGGTGGACGCTTCGCAATGAGGCGGTTGGTTCCATCGGCATGTCCACCCCTGCGGGAAAACAATTGAAGAGTGGCTGACGCCGCAAGGGTCTTGCTTGACTGCTCTGGTCGAGGGCGGAGACCCTGTGAGGTGACTGCGTATTCCGGTCCATCCCGTGCCACGACGCCCGGTGGGAAACCCGGGTCCGGGGTGTTATGTTGGGTTGAAGGAGGCGGAACGGAGTTCCGGCGCTCGATCGACCCATGACACGAATACTTGTCTGCCCGCCGACCTATTTCGGCGTCGAATACGTGATCAACCCCTGGATGGCCGGCAACGTCGGCGCCGCCTCGGCATCCGTCGCCCAGCGTCAATGGGACGCCTTCGTCTCCATCCTCGACGATCTGTGCGATGTCACCTCCATCGAACCGCGGCCGGGTCTCCCCGACATGTGCTTCGCGGCCAACAGCGGCTTCGTCCTTGGCGAGAGATTCGCGCCGGCGAGGTTCAGCGTCGCCCAGCGGGGACTGGAGGCGGGATTGTACCGCGCCTGGGCCGAGGAGGCCGGGTTCGACATCGCCGAGTTGGACGACGAGACGGTCTTCGAAGGCGAGGGCGACGCACTGTGGTGGCCGGCCCCCGACGGCCCGCCGCTCTTGTGGGCCGGTTACGGCGTGCGATCGAGCCTCGAAGCGCATCGCTCACTCGCCGAACGCCTGCGCGTGCGGGTCGTGTCGCTCCGCCTGATCGATCCACGCTTCTATCACCTCGACACCTGTTTCGTACCGCTGCCCGAGGGGCGCCTCTTCTACTATCCGCCGGCGTTCGATGAACGCTCGCGGCAACTCATCGAATCCATGGTTTCCCCTGAGCGGCGCATCGAGGTCGGCGACGAAGATGCGTGCGGTTTCGCCTGCAACGCCGTTCGGCTGGGCAACACCATCATCGTCAACCACGCCACAGGCGAGTTGCGGGGACGCATGGAAGCGTGGGGCTACCAGGTCGTCACCACGCCCTTGACCGAGTTCATCAAGGCCGGGGGCGCGGCCAAGTGCCTGACGCTGACTCTCGAGCATGACCTGCCCGACGGTTTTGAGCGGCGGTCCGCCGTTGACTCCCCGATCCGCACGGAAACCCTGGAGATAGACGGCCATCTGTTCGACGACGACGTCATGACCCACGCGATCGAGACCGTAACTCGTGCGGGCGGCAGCTTCCGGCTCGAGCGTTTTAGAGTCGGCGAACGAAGCGACCAACCCAGCCACGCCCGCTTTGTCGTCAGTGCGCCGGCGCAGCCGGGCCTCGCAAGGATCGTTGAACTGTTGCGGCCCTTCGGCGCGACCGTCGTGCAGGAAAGCGGTCCCGCCGCGCTTGCCGTCGTCGAGCGCGACGGTATCGCACCCGAAGACTTCTGCTGTTCCACCATCTACCCCACGGACGTGCGTGTTGGCGAGGGATGGGTGCGGGTGAACCGCCAACGCATGGATGCCGCCATCGTCGTCGACGACGCATGCGACCCTCCCGTGGCGCGGTGCGCGTTGATGCGCGATCTGGTCCGGGGCGACAAGGTCGTTTGCGGCGAGGCGGGCGTTCGCGTGCGCATTCCGGATCCACGCCGCAAAAAAGGGGAGTTCGCCTTCATGTCCTCACAGGTCACCACCGAGCGGCGGGTCGAAGGCCAGATCGAGGAACTGGCTCTGGAAATGCGCCGCATCCGCGCCCGGGGAGGCCGCATCGTTGTCGTGGCCGGACCGGTGGTCATTCACGCCGGCGGTGGACCTCACCTGGCGGAGTTGATCCGCACGGGCTACGTCCAGGCCTTGTTGACCGGCAACGCATTGCCCGTTCACGACATCGAAACCAACCTGTTCGGCACCTCGCTGGGCGTCGATCTCAACCGCGGGGCCGGCGTCCAGGGCGGGCACCGGCATCACCTCAACGCCATCAACCGCATTCGAGCGGCGGGTTCCATCGAGGCGGCGGTGCGGTCCGGCATTGTCACGGCCGGTGTCATGTACGAATGTGTCAAGGCTGGCGTCCCCTACGCGCTCGCCGGTTCGATTCGCGACGACGGACCGTTGCCCGACACCCGCATGGACCTGATCGATGCCCAGGCGGCGTACGGCGGGCTGATCGAAGGCGCCGACCTGATCCTGATGTTGTCGACCATGCTCCACGCCATCGGTGCCGGCAACATGACGCCCGCGGGGGTCCGGCTGGTGTGCGTGGACATTAATCCCGCCGTGGCGACCAAGCTCGCCGACCGCGGCAGCATCGAATCGACCGGCATCGTCACCGATGTTGGGTTGTTCCTGAACCTGCTCGAGCGGTGCTTGAGAGACGACCATTGGCCCGGCAAGCCTCGGACTACGGACCGCCCCAACACCTGACGCTATCTTCGACGGCTTCCTCGCCTGCGCACGCGACGACCCCCACAGTTCGGCGGTCTCCTCCGCCAGGTTGGTGCCGGCAACACCGTCTTTTCGCGTTGTGCCCGGGCATATCGTTTGTGTTCAGGGGTTGAGTCCGGTCGAACGCCGCAGGTGCTTTCCGGCGCCGGTGCTTTCTGGTTGACCCCTCGGCGGACAGGTGCTAGCTTCGGCAAACTGCTTCCAAAATTTATTCGGGTTGCGAGCTTCGAATTGGCTCAAAGGGAGCCCGAGTGCGTTTCTTCCTCATCTTATGGAATCGCCGGGTGTGTTCGTTGACGGCGGAAACCTGGCCAGTCCTTTCGTGTTCCCTTCGATGGTCGACAGTGGCCATTGCGGGAAATCAACAGCGTGTGGACCTGTCCACTCGCGAACCTGAATAAGGAGAAGAAAATGCCAACAAGAATCATCGTTAGTCTGGCGGTTGTCGTGGCAGTGGTGCTGACCGTGGCGCCCACTGCCGATACGGGCGGCATGCTATCGCTATTACTGGTCCTTCTGGGCTTGGCGTACGTGGTGTTGGAGGTCAACGTCGGGGACAAAAACGACGCGGTCGCCTACCTTGTGCTTGCGATTGCGTGCGGTGCCGCCGCACAAGCGGACGTACTGAACCTGATCCCCGCGATTGGCGTCCAACTGGACACCCTCCTGGGCCACATCAGCACTCCTTTATACGCCGGTGTATTCGCTGTGGTGGTATTGCGGGTGGTCCGGCGGATCAGGGGCGAGGCCTGATCCCACAACGTTTTGCATGGAAGCCGCCGGGTGAGTTAATCAATCGCACGGCAGGCTTCCGAAGACATTTTGACAGAAGGATAAAAACTCCGGCAATCCCGGTTTGTTCCTGAAAACCATTTTCCGGTAATCACGGCCTGTTCCTCGTTTCTGAGTTCGTTTTTCCCGACTCAAGAAAAGGGGACAGGCCGTGATACCTGATTTGCACTGGTTCGCGCGGCGCCCCATCCGGCGGGATCGTGGCAGATACCACCTTCCTGATCGGTCGGCGCGTGTTCAAAAAACTTCACTTTTCGTGATCGCCAACATTACAGGTTAACGAGCCCAGTTATTTCGGTCAGAATTCCTTCCGTCTCGTCCTCCTCCATGATTATCTTCAAAAGTCCTTCGTCAAGAGTGAGGCTTCCCTGTCCGAGTTCGTGATCCAATATCTCAAGACCACCACAGGCATACTCCTCAAAGATCCGTATCTTCTCGTCCTCACGGTCTTCTCCCATGACATACGGATCATTGAACTCGGCGACAGCCAACGTGTTCATCAACATTTCATCAAACTTGCCGCTGAAGGTGTGGAGATTGATTGGCTCGGACGTCTTGTCGAACGGTACCCGTTTCCCTCGGGAATATCCGAGGCAGGCAGCAAACACGAGTGCATCCTTATACGTCTTGAACACTACCCTGTCTCGTGTGAGGTCGTTCAGAAAATTGACCAATGAAGAAGCGCAGTTCTCATCATTTCCTTCCGAGATTTCCCTGATCGCATTTTTTGGGCTATACCTCTGCACCAGTTCCATGTTCTATATGACCCGCACTGGTTGATCTAGCGTCTTGGCTTCCAGTCTCTGGCTCATGCCAGGCAACGCTTGGCTCTCGATCCGGCGGCTTGATTATGGCGGTTTAATTCTCCAGGAATCCGGAGTGGTACACCAGTTAAGATGATACAAGTAATCAGAATAATCGTGAGGTACGGGTATGCCCGATAGAGAAACAGGGCCAATAGAAGACGAACTGATACAGACGTTTCTGGTGGACGTTATGAGGATTGAACGAAAATACGGGTTTGAGCTGACAGCTTTGCAGACCGAAAGACGAAGCAGATTAGCGAGCCTTATCGATCGCTTCGTTGATGAAGAAATGGGGATCAATGAAACTCACTAAGATTCGCCTGGAGAATTTTCGTCAGTTCTATGGTCAACAGATACTGGAGCTTTCGACCGATCCAGACCGAAACGTTACCCTAGTTCATTCGGAGAACGGTATTGGGAAGACCACACTCCTCAACGCGTTGCTCTGGTGCTTCTACAGCGAAACGACTCCGAGATTCGAGGAGGAAAATCAACTCCTAAACTTTACCGCATCTGATGAAGGTGAAACTGTTGCAACTGTCGAAGTCACTTTTGAACACGAAGAAAAAGAGTATCGCGCGCGGCGCTCCTGCATTTCCAATGAACGTAAGCGAGAGAAATTTCAGGTCTTTGAGATTGCCGAGGGAAACTCCCGCCTTATGCACGCGCCTGTAAGCTTCATAGGTTCTGTCATCCCCAAGGAAATGGCGCCTCATTTCTTTTTTGATGGGGAGCACGCTGAAACGTTTTCTTCATCAACTAACTAGTGTCTGCCCGAAAAACTCATAACTGATTGATAATGCAGTACATATAGTGGAATTCGAGTGGTGAAGATCGTTCAGATGTCGTATTATTGGGGGTGAAATCATGGATTTTGACCCCTGAATGGAGAATCTTCGCGAGGCAGGGACACGATGAGAGAAGTTCAGAGACGGCAGTTCCATCTGGGTCAGGCGGCGATCGGGCAGATCTGGATCGACCCGAAGTCGCGGGACGACATTCCGGCGGTATTGAAGGGGCTGCAGCACATCTGGGGCGAGGAGGCGTTGCGCGCCCGGCTGTTTGCGCTGCTGGATGAGCATATTCTGCCGGAGGCCGACCGCACGGTCGGGCGTCCGGGGATGGAATTGTGGCAGATCCTGGTGCTGGGGGTTCTGAAGCAGGGTCTGGGGTGCGACTTCGACCGCCTTCACGACCTGGCGAACCATCACGCGACGATACGCGCGTTCCTGGGTCACGGCGATTTCGTCGACCAGACGCGCTACGAGTACCAGACGGTGGTCGACAACGTGTCGTTGTTGACGCCGGAGTTGTTGACGGCGGTCGGACAACTGGTGGTGGAGAGTGGCCACAAGGTGGCCCGAAAAAAGCTTGGCGAGCCATTGCGCGGGCGGTGTGACTCGTTCGTGGTCGAAACGGACGTGCATTACCCGACGGATGTCAGCCTGTTGTGGGACGCGATGCGGTGCGTGCTACGGGAGACTGGGGAGGCGGCCGGGCAACACGCCGTGGGCGGATGGCGTCAGTGGCGGCATCTATCCAGGAAGGTCAGGAAGCTGTTCAACACGGTGCGCTCGACCCGGCGGGCGAAGCGTCGTCCGGAGCGGGTGGAGGCGTACCTGGAGCGCTGCCGCGCACTGGTCGCCCGGACCGCGGAGACCCTCGACCAACTGCGGGACAACGGAGTCGAGGAAACCACCTGTCAATCAATCGAAGGCTTGATCGCTCATGCCCGGCGCCAAATCGGCCAGGTTGAACGCCGGCTCCTGCGAGGCGAGACGATTCCTCACGCGGAGAAGGTTTTCTCGATCTTCCAGGAGCACACGCGCTGGATTTCGAAGGGCAAGGCGGGCACGCCGGTGGAACTGGGAGTGCCGGTCGCTCTCATCGAGGACCAGCATCAATTCATCCTGCACCACCGGATCCTGTGGGTGGGCGAGGACGTGGACGTGGCGGCGCCGATGGTCCGGGAAACCCAGGCGCGGTATCCCGATCTGCGGGCGTGCAGCTTCGACCGGGGCTTTCACAGTCCTGAAAACCGGATCCATCTCGACGCGCTCCTCGACCTCAACGCGCTGCCGGGAAAGGGGTATCGGTCCCGAGTCGACCGGGAACGCGAAGCGGAGGAATCCTTCGCCGCCGCGCGGCGCGCGCATCCTGCGATTGAATCGGCCATCAATGGATTGGAGCATCGAGGGCTCAACCGTGTCCGCACTCACGGCGCCGACGGCTTCGCCCGCGCCGTCGCCCTGTCGGTACTGGCCGCCAACCTGCATCGCATCGGATCGATCCTGCAGAAGCGCCAGCGCAAACGACCACGCGTCGCCTGACCCACCGGTCCTCCCGGAACATGCCCGATTCGGGGCCGTCGCAAGACGGCAAGCCGCCCCATGCCCGGACGCCCGAATTTTGGGCCGATTTCTTGCCGATCACTCCCCACGAGTCGTCAACCGCTCCCGTTGCGGTTCGATTTATAGTGAATGAACGTCGCTCGTTCCCCCGTCGCTCCCGAATCGACATCCGCGAGAGGGGTTTTCTGGCGGACACTAACTATAAGAAGGTCGGTGATGCAATTCGAAACATCCTTGGCTGTAACTTGGCTGAAAATGCAATCAGGGATCTCAGGCACTCGGAAAGAGTGTTCTCTCGTCAGATTGGTGACCTCCCGGGCCAGGGCCAATTGAAGCAGATCGAAACTGAGATCGAAGAGTTAGAGGACGAGCGTACGCGAATCGAGAATCGCCAAGAAAACCTGGAGAAGGAGCGAGACGTACTCCAGGAGCAGGTCGAAACTTTAGTCGATTCCCTTCGGAAGGCTGATTCGGTTAAGCACATCCAGAATCAGCGCGACGCGAAGGAAAAGCAACTCGACGCGGTCCGAGCTGAGATGGCGGAGACGGAAGCGGAAATCGTGAAATGGGTTGGAACGCAGGCCCTAGCCGTCGTCTCAGCCAAGCTTACAAGCGGCACAGTGAATTTCATCGATCAAGAATCGCTCAGAGGTCGAATACCGAGCCCGTATAACGAAGAGTTTGTACGTGGCCTATTGCAGGAGGAAATCTGCGTTTGTGGTCGAAGGATTGCGGCAGGTGGCGAGGAGTGGAAGAAGGTCGCAGCGCTGCTTGACAACGCTTCAAACGCCGAGTTGCTGGGCCGGGTCGTTAGTGCAAAATCCCGCGCAGCGATCCTCACTGAAAGCCGCACAATGGCTCCTCAGAGTCTCAAAAGGCTCCGGGACAGACAATCGCAGCTCTTGGACGAAGGCCGAAGACTCGAACAGGAGGTAGCTGAACTAAGCAAGCAGATTGAAGATACCCCCGGCGGACATGTTGCCTTGAAGGAAGCGTCCAGAAGGCAGAAGCTGAAGAAGCTTCAACTCGTCGGCCGTCTAATGGGAGAACAGTATGCTGCCAAGAAGCGCCTTCAAGGGCAGATTGAAGTTAAGAAGGACAAACTAAGGGATATCGCGTCAAAGACAAAAGCTGCGCGTGTGCTCCTTACGAAGCAAGCTTTGGTCCAACAGTCTTATGAGTGGCTAACTGAACGACTTGGTCAGTACGAGGAAGACGCAAGAGGCCGAATTACAAAACTTATTAACGATATTCTTAGCCACACGGCCCGCCGTGATTACACTTTCCGGTTCACTGATGGTTTTCGTATGGGATTGTTTTTTCCAGACGGGCGCCCAGTGCCTAGAAGTGGCGGCGAGAATCAATTGATGAGTCTGAGTTTTATCGCGTCATTGGTTATGTTTTCGATGGAAAGAACAAACCGCGATGACGACCGACTACTAATACCAGGGACCATCGCCCCATTGATGCTTGACTCCCCGTTCGGGCAACTGGATCCTGCCTACAGACGTTCGACTGCAGAGTTCGTGCCGAAGATGGCTCCACAGGTCGTACTTCTCCTTTCAAGTTCACAGGCGAGCGACAACGTAATGGCAGCACTGGCTCCACATATCGGCAAACAGTACGTCCTCATATCAGAGAACCGCGGCCCGCAGGACACGAAGCCGCTGGATTTAATTGAGCTGAATGGCAGAAGCATTACAACGTCCCTTTACAACTGTGAAAGACTCTTACCCGGATCAAGGAAGTGTCAGGAATATGAGAACTTTTCACTATGATCGCAGGTTTGAATCTGTTGTACGCCGGCTTTGCGTTGATTCGCACCCGGTCACCAAACAGCCTATATTCCCTACCTTTCGGAGCCTACTGTGTTTTGCCGCAGTTCTAGGTTACGAGCGAAACAATCGTATCCCTCTGCAAGCTGATCCAGTCGATTTCGTCGACGGGCGGATATTCAGTAATCATCAACCAGCCATGGACCTCTTATATCTGATTGCACTCGCATCCAGCGGAGACATGAATATCCTTCGCGAGGAAAGAGAGGGCGAAATGGCGGACGTTTTTGAGCACTTGGCCAACGCCGGGCTAGATGTGCTAGATGCCTGGTTAAAAGCTTCGCCGGCTGATCGCGACGGGCATCAAGCGATCCTGGAGGCATTACGCTCAGAGGGTTATCTCGCATCTCAGGAGGGCGCCAGGGACCTTGAAGACGTGCTTCCTGATGTCTCGTTTTGATGCTCCGCGACCTTTCACTAAGAAGTGTTTATCGGACCGACGAAAACAATCTCCTCGAAGACTTCTATATCCCTTCCCTCAGAGCGTCTCACCACTATGACAGAGCAGTTGGATTTTTCTCCGCGACTATGATTTCTTATGCCGCTCAAGGCCTATCAGCACTCATCGCGAATGAAGGAACGATGCGGATGATTTTCGGAGGAATGCTGGATGACGACGATGCAGATGCCATCCGTGAGGGCTACGACCTCCGGAGGGTACTAGAAAAGCTCAACATACGTTTGACAAAGACTGTTGAAGAGATCGGGGATCTTCTATGTCATAGGCGTTTGGAGAGTTTGGCGTGGATGATCGCGAATGGTTCTCTCAATGTAAAAATCGCTCTCAGAAAGCAAGGTATGTACCACGAAAAGATTGGCATCTTGACGGACATTCACGGTGATCAGGTTGTTTTCCAAGGGTCAGCGAACGAGACAGCTTACGCACTTCTACCCGACTTCAATTTTGAATCCGTCAATGTTTTCCAGTGTTGGAAAGAAGAGTTACGTGGCCACTATGAGCCCTATCTCAGAGGCTTTGAGCGGCTTTGGAAAAACGAGTCTGAGGGGACGCTTGTTTTGGAGTTTCCACAAGCAGCGAGAGACCGGCTTGTCGCTATCGCTAAGAAGACATCAAAACCTAGAGTCGATGTCGAGGTGGAAATCTCACGAGATCTGGTCCAAAGCCTAGAAGAGCGGAACCGAGTTGTCGAACCTAAGATACCTCTGGTTATCAGCGGACGAGAATTTGAACTGAGAGAATATCAACGGGAAGCACTCAACGCATGGAGGTCTCAGTCTTGCAGAGGTGTGTTGGAGATGGCTACGGGAACGGGTAAGACGATTACCTGTATTTACGCCGCCGTAAAGCTCTACAAGGCAATGACGCGGTTATTTTTCGTGGTGGCAGTACCCTACCAAGCCTTGGCAGATCAGTGGGTAGACGAGCTACGACAGTTCTCAATCGACCCTATCCCTTGTTATGGGAGACGGGAAGACTGGCGCGATACGTTGGATATGGTCATCCGTTTATATGCGGCAGGTGTCAAGAACTTCGTATCAGTGGTCGTCGTCAACAAGACGTTCGTATCGGAAGAGTTTCAGGACAAACTCAAGGGTATTCCTGGTGATCACACTTTGTTTGTTGGCGATGAATGTCATCACCATACGTCGTCAAGAATCAGTGAGGCACTTCCCCAGTCCGCCAAACTCCGCATGGGACTGTCGGCGACTCCTGAAGACTATTATGATGACCGATTGCCTGAAGTCCTTTTGAATTACTACGGACCAGTTGTGTACAGATTCGCTTTGGACAGCGCGATCGATGCTGGTTTTTTATCGCCTTATGACTACCACGTGCATCTAGTAGACCTCACGGCTGAAGAAGCCGAAAGTTATGAATCGCTTAGTGCCGACATCGGAAAAAGGATTGCGGTTTTGGGTGAACCAGTCACAAGTGACCCTAGATTATCGCAACTATTGTTTGCACGAGCGCGGCTGCTTGGCGGCGCACGCAACAAACTGACCGTGCTGAGGAATATGTTGCGAAACGAAACGCCAAGACCATTCACATTGTTTTATTGCGGGGATGGGAGTGTTGAAGGTGAGGACGAAAGCGATTCCGTTCGTCAGATCGCGCTTGTGTCCAAGGTCCTCCATGAGTGTGATTGGAGAACCTCACGTTTTACCGCTGACGAATCGAAGGAACAGAGGCGGGATATTCTCAACACTTTTAGGGTCGGTTCTATCGATGCATTGGTCGCAATTCGATGTCTTGATGAGGGTATCGACATCCCGGCGTGCCGCACGGCTTATCTGTTGGCAAGCGCACGGAATCCAAGGCAATTCGTTCAGCGACGAGGCCGAATCCTGAGGCGCTATCCAGGCAAAGAGTACGCAGCGATTCACGACTTTGTCGTCAGAGTACCCGAGGAACTGTGTGCTAACTCGGACACGGAAAGGCAACTGTTTACTTCTGAACTAAAAAGGATCGTTGCGTTCTCTAAATCGTCTCGAAATCCCGCAGCCGGATATCGCACTATCGAATCACAAATAAAGAAGTTCGACTTGGTGCACCTTTTCCCGTGAGCCTCTGTTGCATGGGTTGTACCCAAGGGTCCCCGCCCCACGATTTCTTTGGACAGTGATTTGAGAGAATACCGAACAGGAGAATCATCATTTCCAGAGGAAGAAATACAGAATCCGGGGCTGCGCAGGGAGTCCGTAGGAAACAGCCGGAAAACTGTCGCGAGGATCTATCATGAGGATTCACATCTCAGGAGATGCAAGGCTTGTAGATGCGCGCGATCACACAGCTCGTCTCTTGAGACTGATCGTGAGAGATGTTGGCATTCGAGAGTCTCCGCTGGGCGATCGGAGCTGGGATGCCGTGGCCACACCGCTCCAATTTGCCGCCAGTATATTCGAGGTTAAAGTCGACACAAGCTTCGTAGATGATACTGGCAGTGTGTTGTACTGCAGTTCGGCTGCCGACTTCGATGACGCACAGAGCCAGTTGAATTCTGTGTATGTTGAGGAGGTTACGAAGTTTGTGTGGGTCTGGATGGCGTTAGAGAAGGCGATCGACACCCTGTGTGATTCGCCGCGTCGGGATCGGATCGGAGCGGCGGTCAAATTCGTCAAAGAAGAGGGGGCTCGAATTCCATTTTTTGGGCTAAGCGAGGCGGAAAACGAAACATATGTGAAGACGCCGGCGGCAATCAGGGACGACTTGAAGAGGCACACTAAGACACTTGTTCAAAAGGTGCCGAGAGAGCTTTCCTTTCTGTACCTGTGTCGGGAGGCAAGGAATTGTCTGTTACACGGGAATGCGGACATGCCAATAACATACGATTGGGATCCTAATGGAACCGATTGGTACGAAGGCAATGAAGGAGTCGTTTGGGTCAGGTCGCTTGAGCGCCTAGGACTGTTCGGGCTTCAATCGATATTGTATGCTGCCTTCCACAATAGCACACACAGAACGTCGACGATCATGACGTCGGACGGTGTGCCCGAGGGGGTGCTGGTTCACGAGGCGCTGCAAGTTCTTCACTTGAACGAAGGCGATTACGTTATCAACGAGAACCAACGCGGGCTTTTCGAATCCGATTCGGTCTGATTCATCCGTCTGGCGTAGGGCCGTGCTTCGACGTTCTTGCCTCACACTCTAACAGGCTGCTGGAAACCACTCACAAACGACGACAGATGTCGTCGTGATCTGGAAAGAACTGCCGACCTAATTCTTGCCTTCGGGGCAATCTTCTACCCTTGACAAGAACTTCCTCGCCTGTTTCGAGCCCAGGGTGGTTTGTCCAGCGTCAACTATTATTCCCGTTGACGACAATTAGAATTCCTGTTTGAGTTAAGGGATGTTCGTCGCCGTCCCGCCTGTGGGAAACGTGGTAAAGCCGTAGGCTTTTCCACGCAGCGGTGGGAATCCGGGTCTTGCACGGATTTCCACGGATGCGGCGTTTTCCACAGGCCCGTCGCCGTCACTTTTGTCGTCCTTTCGCGTTCTTGGCGGCTTCCATGCGGTAGCTGGACAGATTCAGTTCCAGAATAACGCTGTGATGAACGATTCGGTCGATGGCCGCGGCCGTGGTCATCGGATCCTTGAAGATCTTGTCCCAGTCCGAGAAGACCAGGTTCGATGTGATCAGAATGCTGCGGCGCTCGTACCGGTGAGCCAGCAGGGTGAACAGCACTTCCATCTCGTCCCGGCTGTGCTGGACGTAACCGATGTCGTCAATGATGAGCGCGTCGAACTTGTCGAGCCGCTTGAGTTCTTTCTCCAGTTCCAGCCCGGCCTTGGCCCGCAGGAGCCGCTGAACCAGCAGCGCACATGGAGTGAAGTAGATTCTCCGGCCCTTCAGGATGAGTTCATGCCCGAGGGCGCACAGCAGATGGGTCTTGCCGCTGCCCGGATTCCCGAAGGCCAGGACGTTCTCGGTGCGCTCCAGGAAGTCTCCGTCAAGCAATGCATCCACGCGTCGCTCGACGGTTCGGGGCAATCGGGACTGTTCAAACGCCGCCCAGGTCTTCTCCCGGGGCAGTTTCGATTCCCGCAGGAGCCGTTCGGTCTTCCGTTGCCGCCGTTCTTCCAGTTCCAGTTCACACAGCGCCACCAGATACCGGTCGTAGGCCCAACCTTCGTTGGTCGCTACAGTGGCCTGAACGTCGTAGTTGTCGACGAAGGCCGGCAAGTGCAACTGGCGCAGCGAGGTGGCGATCTCTGTCTTCACAGCCGGGCCTCCTCCTCGACCGGATCCAGTAACGCGTCATAGTGTCGGATCTCGGGTGGAGCGATCCGAACCTGCCAGGGCGAAGGCGCCGGAGTGTCCGCGTCGATGTGCTCCCGCACCGCTTCGACTGTGATCGGCAGGTCCTTGTCGATCCGATGTCTCAGCGCTTCGTGGACCCGCTCCTCACTGTCCATGGCCGCCATCTCGAGGATCTTCAGATACTGCCGGTCCGCGGTCCCCGGATGGTGTTCCCGCAGCCAGTCGTAGGTCACACGGAACAACAGCCGGGGAAACATGTCCTGCCGATACCGGTAGCGTGGAAAGGCGCCCGGTTTGCGGACCAGGGAATGAATCACGTGCCGGTAATCGATGGCGTGCTTACCCGATCCCCGCAGCCGCGGCATCTGCTCGACGCACTTTCCGCCGTACCAGACTTCCAGCCGTTCCGTATCCAGGCGGACCTCCACGTGTTCGCCGATCAGCCGGCTGTCTACCGAATAGGCGTTCTTGCGCACCCAGATCGTGCTGTCCCGGGATACGCGAGCCCGAATGCGATGCGTATGGTCCAGTCGTCGAAGCGGGAGTTGCCGCAGAGGCCGGAGTTCCTCACCCAGCCGCTGGCTGCGACCGGCGTTGCGCCGGTCGATCAACCCCGCCAGAAACTGTTCGTATGCGTCCCGGCTCTCGAAGTCCCGGCTTCCGCGCAGCATCAGTTCCTGGTCGACCGCCGTCTTGAATCGATAGTGACTCTGCTCGACGTCGCCGTTCTCATTCGCCTTGCCGGCCTGGGTGTGCGTCGCCCGTAAACCGTAGTGGTCGAGCAATCCTTGATAGCGGGCCGTAAACTCATCCGGATCCTTCAGGTTGTTGACTGCCGCCGACAGGCTGTCGGTCCGATGTTCTTCCGGCGCTCCACCCAACTGCCACAACGCGTTCTGCAGTCCGGCCGATAAGCTCTCGAAGGATTCGGAGAAACACAGCGTCACCGTCTCCCAGTTCGAATAGGTCAGGACGAAGTGATAGGCCAGGTGCTCGAACTTCTGGCCCTCGATGGTCACGTTCAGGTTGCTCATGTGCGTGAAGTCGCTCTGGCATTGCCGCCCCGGATCATGCGCCTGGGGGAACATCACTTCTCGCTCCGGACCCGATCGCGCCCGCCACTGCTTGAACCGCCGCTGCAAACTCCGCAGCTGACCTTCCTGGAATCGCCCCGGGTACTTCCGCCCCAGATACTCAAACATCGTCTTCGCCTGAACCGTCGGATGCAACCGAAGGATCTCCTCGATCTCCCCCCATACCGCTTCGAACGGATCCGGTCGGGTTCGCCATCCATGAGCCTTCCCAATCTGGCTCGGCAGCTGCTTCACCTCCCGGTACTTCCGGGCCGTCTTTGCGTCCATTCCTGCTTTCGAGGCTGCCTGGGCCAGGGTCCCTTCGCTTTGTGTCAGCGTCATCAGTCGTCTCACCTGTTGATCCGTTACCATCCAAACATCTTGCAAAATCAACGACTTGGATCGGTAACATTTCTATTGAGGCAACGGGAATTCTAATTGTCGTTGGTCGGGAGTTTTAATTGTCGCTGATCAGTGGTGAATGGCCGGGCCGCGAAGTAGGAATCCCGTACGTACCGTATCGCTCTCTCGACGCGTCCTTTTTGATTGCCCCGCGCCGGCGCGACCGGACGCGGTTGACAGTGATAGTGGGCGGCCAGTTCGAGCAGGCGTGGATGAAAGCGGATCGGATTCCCGTACCGTTCCAGCACCGCGCTGCGGAGATTGTCGTACAGCACGATTCGGGGAACCCCGCCCCAATCGGCAAACGCATCGACATGGCCGCGGAGGAAGTTCTCCAGCGTCTGGTCGAAGAAGAACTCCAGAAACAGGGCGCGCGAGTGCGACAGGGTCAGCACGAAACAGGACAACCGGCGGCGTGATTTCGATAACGTAAAAGGGACCCACCAAACGGGGCTCTGATCGAGGAAAAGGGACCCACCCCTGATAGCCTCCCCGGAAGCGTGAACTGGATGAACAGGCACGCGAGTGGGAGGCGAGGATTGATAGGGATGGATCAGTACGAGTTGATCAGAACCGCAGATCGGGTTTACAAGAAAAGCATTCGACAGATCGCCCGGGAGACCGGGCACACGCGACGGACGGTCCGGAAAGTATTGGCCGGACAGGAGCCCAGGTATCGGCGGGAGAAGGAGCCCGCCTGTCCGGTGATGGACCCGGTGGCCGGGATCGTAGATGCCTGGCTCCAGGCGGACCGGGACCAGCCGGTCAAGCAACGCCACACCGCGCACCGGGTGTGGCAACGTCTGGTGGAGGAGCATGAATTTACCGGAGCCGAGCCGACGGTACGCCGCTGGGTTCGGGAACGGAAGACACGGTTGGGCTGGAACCAGACCGGCGCTGTGGTGCCGCTGGACCCGGAACACGCCCGTGAAGCCGAGGTGGACTGGGGTACGGCCTGGGTCCGGATGAACGGTGAAGACCGTCAGGTCAAGTTGTTCTGCATGAGATCCCGGTACTCGGGCAAGGCCTTTGTGCGGGCCTATCCGTGGGAACGGCAGGAGATGTTCCTGGACGGTCACATCCGTGGATTCGACTGGTACGGGGGCGTCTTCCCGACGTTAGTGTTCGATAACCTGAAAACCGCCGTGAAACAGATTCTGCGCGGGAAGGGCCGGGTGGAACAGACGCGGTTCACGGCGTTTCGGGCGCACTACACGTTTGAAGCACGGTTCTGCAATCCGGCGCGGGGCCAGGAGAAAGGCGGTGTCGAGGGCCTGGTCGGCTTTGCACGCCGGAACTTCCTGGTGCCGGTGCCCGAGGTGGCCGACTTCGACGAGTTGAACGCGCAGTTGCTGGAACGTTGCGGCGCCGACGACCTTAGGCGGATCCGCGGCCGGTCCGACGATCGCACGATCGGGGAGCGGCACGCGGTGGAGCAAGAACGCCTCTTGGCACTGCCCGGCACGCGGTTCGAGAACACGAAGGTGGTGGGAGTCCGGATCAGCCCGTATCAGACCGCCCAGGTGGATTCGAACCGGTATTCGGTGCCGACCGCATATGTGGGACGCCGGCTCTGGGCCCATATCGGCTGTGACCGGGTGAGCTTTTACGCGGACCAGAAGAAGGTGGCCGAACATGACCGCGCCTTCGGTCATAGCGACTGGCGGATCGATCCGTTGCACTACCTGGAGTTGATCCGGCGGAAGGTGGCCTCGTTTGAGAGTGCCCGGCCGATCCGGCAGTGGCGGCCCCAGTGGCCGGCGCATTACGAAACCGCGCTGGAGCGGTTGCGGGATCGGCATGGGTACAGCCGGGGCACCCGGGAGTTCATCGGCATCCTGCAACTCCACCAGGACTGGGATCTGGATCGGGTGTCATCGGCCATCCAGGGCGCACTCGATGCCCACTGTATCGAGTTGGACGCGGTGCGGCACATTCTGATGCGGGAGGACACGCCGACTCGATCCCATGCGCCGCTCGAGTCCGGGTTGATGCCCGGTATCACCGACCTGACGATCGCTGGGGCCGATCTGGATCAATACGACCGTCTCCTGACTGGGGGTGTGCGATGACTCCGGGTCAGGAGATCGTTCTCGACGACGCACTGCGGCAACTCCGGCTCCCGGCCATGGTGCGGGAGTGGCGGGAACACGCCCGACAGGCCAAAGAGGCCGGCGAGGGGTACGTCGGCTTTCTATTGGCTCTGGCCAGCCGCGAGCTGGAACAGCGGCAAGCCAATCAGGTCCAGCGTCGACTGCGGGAGGCCCGGTTCCCACTGCTCAAGACCCTGGAGACCACGGACCTGAAGAAGTGGCCGGTGCTCGATGCGGTCCAGGTTCGCGACTATGCCGAGTGCGGCTACATTACCCGGCACGAGAACGTCGTCCTGTTGGGCAAGCACGGAACCGGTAAAACCCATGCCGCCACGGCGCTGGGCGTGGAAGCCTGCCGGAGGGGCTACCGCGTCGGGTTCACCACGGCCGCCGGACTGGTCAACACCTTGATCGAGTCGCGCGAGGAACGGCAACTGAACCGGCGCCTGGCCAAGCTGGCCCGCTTCGAGCTGCTCATCGTGGACGAAGTCGGCTATATCCCGTTCTCGGCCGAGGGGGCGCAGTTGCTGTTTCAGGTCTTCTCGGACCGCTACGAAAAGGGTTCGCTGATCGTCACATCGAACCTGCCGTTTGCACAGTGGACCCGCGTCTTCGGTGACGCCGCACTGACCGCAGCCCTGCTGGACCGGCTGACCCATCACTGCGCCATTCACCAGTTCGATTGGGAAAGTATCCGGTTTACCGACAGTCTCGGCGCCGCCAGCAAACGGAAGAACAAACCCCGGTCCGCCGGAGGATCCGCGTGAAAACCGCGGGCGCAGCGGGCTGTGGACAGTGCCGCCCCCATGGAAACCCGCTGCAAAGCCAGCGCGTTCCCACAGGGGCTTGGAAGCCTTCGGCTCCCACACTTCCCGCAGCCTCGACGGCGGAATCACTTACAAACCATTAACCAGGGGGTGGGTCCCTTTTACTCGATCGGGGTGGGTCCTTTTTACGTTGTCAAAGCGACGGCGGGCCGAACCGATCCGGACTTCCCCGAAGTGGGCCCAGTCGGCCTGGGCTTCCTGACCTGAAAAGCTGCGTAACCGCAGGAAGGCTTCACGCGGTTCGGGCCGCAACCGCGCCACCACGCGCCGTAGTGCGACGACACTGCCGGCGTACCCGCGCTCGGACAGCATCTGGTGAATCCGCGTGGCTCGCAACCGGGGATACTGTTCCAGCGTCGCCCGGATGAAGTCCATATAGGGCTCGGCCTGGGTCGGGCGCATCATCTTCGCCCGGTTGAAGCGGTCGGTTTCCAGTGCCGCCTGGACGGTCTCGCGATGCAGACCCAGTTCCGAGACGATGGCGCCGATCTTCCAGTGCTCGGCAAAAAACAGGTGGCGAATTCGGGTGACCGTTTCCGGGGCGATCATGCCTCACCCCCAGTCGGCGAACGCATCGATAACGTCCGAACCCCGCCCACACCGGATGCAAACGATGCGGATGGCGGCTTGACGCCGCTGAAACCGGGGCCGATCATGGAAAACCTCCGCCATGGACCTGCTCATTCCCGTTTCGGGCAATGGCGCCCCGATGCTGCCAGAACGACAGCCACCGGCGGAAGGTTGATCTGTCACGCGCCCCCGGCGCCGCCGTTCCCGGTAGGCCCGCTGCCGCTGGCAATGATCGCCCCGGACTTCCGGATCCTGCTCGTAGCGGCGGTTCGCCCGCCGCCTCTGGTCCCGTCTCATCCGGCGCCGGCGCCCCTCTCCACAGTAAACCTGCCCCCGATAGCAGGACCGGCAGATGTAGAACACCGCCCCGCAACCCGACCCTCGGCAAAACAACTGTCGCAACACGACTTCCCGGACCATCGCACCCCGCACGGGAGTGGACAACGGCGGCCTGTCGTGACACTCTGACCTTGCTATTGCTGTGGTCGTGCCCTTTGACCGGGGCCGCCATAAACAAACCCCGATCGCTGTCACGATCGGGGTTTTCCCTTTCTCCGCGTTGCTCTACCTTACCAAAGCCTCCGCTTCGCTTCGGCGATGATGACGGCCTTCAAACCGGCGAGTGTTCAAAAAACTTCACTTTTAGGTGATCGTTTACATCATAACAGCCGAAATCAGATTGTCATCTGCGCACTCTAAGATGAAGTCTTAAGCTTTACACCGGAACCGTCCCGGGCCATCCCATTGGCCGGGTTTGAAGTGACCATTGAGGTCCTCGCAGCGACGGGACCGGCGATCACCACGGTTGACCTCGACCATCTGTCCAGCGCCAACTATCTTTCAACGACGGGGAAAATAGTTGGCGCTGGACACAGACCAATCTTTAACAGCTAGACTCGATCAACACCTACAACGACAAACCCAGTTGCATGATAGATTGCAAGCGGCGCACGTTGCTTAGAGCGATCTCAACTTCCGCTCCTTTTCCGTATACGCTTGGACGAAGGATCAGGTGAACTTCGTCGAAATCGTTCTGCAATCGTTCGCCCGCCCGATCTTTTCGCAACAACAGAGGAACTATGGCTGATCTTCCTGCTTCAAAAATGAGTCCGAATGTCTTTACTGTTTCATTTGATGGATCATATGGCCGGTTCACGACGGGAAACAGTTTTCAGTTGGAGTACCTGCAGACGAGCGCTAAACTCCGACAGCTTGAGTATCTTGAAACGGCATCGGAAGCTTTTCCGTTCCAGAACATTTCGTTTGATGAATTGATCCAGCGGGACATTGACTATGAACGGGTTGACCAAGAAATCGTGCCGTATCTTGCGACGGTCAGCGACCGCGTAGTCTTCTTCCCGCCCATTCTAGCCTCGTTCGTCGCTCTTGACGATTCCGGAATAATTTCACAATACGAAACGCACACCTGCCGTGTGGAAGGCAAAGACCTTATATATGTTTGGGATGAGGACAGGTTCTTGCTTGAGTTACCTCTGTCGAATTCCCCAACTGGGTACGTTGCAGAATGCAATGGCTCAGACCATAACTATTTTCCATATGCTGCCACGGTAAAGTACAACCCGGAGAGAGTAAAACTTGTCGTCATTGATGGACAGCATCGGTTCAAGGCAATCCAACGCGTGGCCGCGGACAAGGAGAAAAAAACACTACTGAAGAATCTTGAGATTCCTCTCTGCATTTTCTTTACTCCAGGCGCCGTAAAAGGTCAAAGCGATGAGGACATCCTAGTTGATCTAAGGCAGCTCTTTGTCACCATAAATCAGAAGCAGCGACTGGTCAGCGGGCATTTCCTAACGCTACTGGACGATGAAAGCCTAGCTTCTCTCTCTGTCAGGTTGCTAGCAGACGAGTGGAAGGCGAAAGAGTTCGGGAAATCTCGACTGCCGTTCTTGGAATGGAACACACGGGACAAGAGGAAGGCCGGTCAACAGACGAAACCGTACTCGATTACGACGGTGACGATATTGTCCGATGCGCTCAAGCAGGTGTTTGCACGTAAGCCAGGTCGCGCTCCGGTCCTCCTAAATCTGACTTCTCGCGAGGCAGATCTAGAATGTGATGGGTGCCCGACTTACGACGAGATTTGTGAAGACAATTTTTCCTCAAAACAAGTCCAAGTCTTGAGAAAGCAAATCAAAGACTACTTAGTCCCGGCTCTGAATGTCTTGTTCTTAGAGGCCGGGCCATATGTACGTCAAGTCGACCGTGTCAGGTCTGCCCTGGAGTGGCTGGAGAAGGAGATTGAGAACAATAACCATGCGGCTCTTGCATATCGCGATGACGTATTCAGACAGTTCAGAAAAGTATCAAACAATGACGGCTCTTCTGTCTTAGCCCTGGAAGAGCAGTTTGAGCACAAACTTGTTGAAGGCATGCAAGATGAAGGTGAAGAACTCTTTTTTCGAAATGTCTTTCAGCAGGGATGGATTCGCGCTTGGGCTGAATTGTGTTTCGAGCTCGTTCCTGCGTATGGACTAAGGCCGGTGGCAATTGCCAAAGCGCTAGCAGCCGCGGCAGAGATTCTCGTTTTTCATCCAAAGAAACAATTCTGCGAGAACAGAATGCCGTACGTTCAAAAGGTGCTATACGACGGAGAAAGGATCATAGTAAATGCAACTTCTCGAGATGGATGGAAGCGGCTGATACTGACATCCCTTGCGAATAGAAATTCAAATAGAGCTTTCCTTGAATCACTGGCTAACGACCTCGATGCCGAACAGCGTAATAATGTTGGAAATGATCTAAAGAAGATTGTGGACGACTCGACGCGCTCTTACATCGAAACCTTGGAATCAAGAAGCATAAGAGACCTTGGAGACAATTACCATTTCAGGGATCTCGGCCAAAGTACTGTTTTGGAACTCGACAAACTCAAACTCCGCAATCTCAAAAAATTCTCCGAACGTATAGAAAAATTAGCATCGGAGAAGATTAATGACGCCATAACTAAACTCTCAAATCTGTTAGATGTTCCCGTGGTAACTCTCAGGCCAGATGTTTGAAATCGGCCTTTGGGATAACCGGCACTTTGACCGCGTTCCTACGATAGCACTGGTTAAGAGAGCGGAGCTCGACGACTTCAAGGAAGGCATTCGCTCAGGCTTGGTCTTGCCGCCCCGACGGGCATACGTCGCAACTGCAAACGCGAGTGGCCAAGAGCAGTATGTCTTGTATTATCTGGAAACCAAGCTCGAACACTTAGGAGTTGAGGCTGGACTTGGTGCCGTGAGATCGTTTTCCGTCGTATGGGAGGCTCTCATTGAAAGTCTTAATTCTTGGAATCCGGTAGTTGCCGAACAATGCATCCGCATCCTCAAGGCACATAACCCAAAACTGTTTGTCAACTTCAGAACTCTTCTGGATCTAATTGAATCGTTCGTTTCCAACGTTTCTCACCCCCTACGGCAGGGCCTGTACTACCCGAGTGCCCAGGCGGACGAACTTTATTGGTGGAAGGTCAGAGCTTCGAAACTTGAAGCACAACTTGGAAACTATAGTAGGGCACTTGAGGCCAAAACTGATCCTGATCTACTCCCTGCAGCTCAGCTATTGCTCGCTCATACAGCCAAGGTTCGGAAGGTTGTGTCAGAATGTGGATCTCTTCCGCCAGATCAGAGCATGTATCAGTTCGCCGCTTTTTTAATGGGCCTGAGCCGCCAACTCATCAATGAAAAACTCTTTTCTCTGGTGATACTGACCACTCATCATGCTTTAGACCTCTTCCTTCAGTCCGTAGCGTACTCGGAAGGATTCTTGACCTACACACGTGATGGTCTCCGTTACCGGACAAGCGCAGTCCCACCAACGAGAAAAGTTCACCTAATGTCAACAGAGTTTGTCCTTTTGAAAGAATCCAGGCTGACACCCAATGAATGGAGACTCGCGTTTCTCAAATGGTTGAATAACACTAGAAACGCTTCGCTGTACACCCACAGCGTCTATTCATGCAGCCAACACGAGGCAGAATCCGCGTTGTCAGGAGCTCGGAAGCTTGCAAATCGATTAGAAGGGCATGAAAAACTGTGGCGCATTAGCTACGATTTTTTTCCAGAACTGGACCTCGCGAACTCTCTCCTATTTGATACAGAGCCCGCTTTCTTCACCTATGTGGACGAGCTTGAGACGGCAGAACTCAGAGGCATATGAACTCTTTCTACACATATTTAACGTCCAATACAAACTATTTGACTTCCAATGACGACTCCTCTAGATTTAGCGTTCGGAGGACAGTTCATGCGAAACTCGGCTTCGACACAGATTAGTGTCGATGAATCGTTCTCCTATGTTTTTGCCGCATTGCGAGGCACGCAGGCAGGAGAAGCCTACTTTGTCGCGATGTGTCCGCTGAAACTTATCCCTAAGATCTTCCTTTTCGACGAAGGTGACATTCCGCCGGAAATTCGGGCGCAACGAACCCTCAACAAGGCTAGAGTCCCAGAAATAGCACAGTACATAAGCGAGAACCCGAAGGAATATGTCTTTTCGGCAATAACGGCCTCAATAGATGGTTCAGTAGATTTCCAGTCCACTGATAGTACTAACAATTCCAGAAACATTGGCCAACTCGTCGTACCGATGACCGCCCAATTCATCATCAATGACGGTCAGCACAGACGTGCGGCCATAGAAGAAGCACTCAAGGAGCGCCCCGAACTGGGCGACGAGACAATCGCCGTCGTGTTCTTCCTTGACCCCGGCCTTCAACGCAGCCAACAGATGTTTGCTGACCTCAACAAGCACGCAGTTCGACCCAGCAAGTCCCTCGGTATCCTCTATGATTACCGTGACCCACAATCGACGCTCGCAAAGAAACTAATGTCGGCAGTGCCCGTATTTAGTGGACTAACCGAAACTGAAAAGACGACGATTTCCAATCGCTCGATCAAGCTCTTCACCTTGAGCAGTATTTATCAAGGCACTCGTGCCCTGCTCAACAAACCCAAAGCAGGCAAGATCTCTCCGGGTGAGGAAAAGCTCGCGATCGAGTTTTGGACCACGGTTTGCAGTTACATGCCTGAATGGAAGCTTGCGCGTGAGCGGAAGGTCAGTGCTGCAGAACTCAGACGCGATTACATCCACGCGCACGGTCTTGCTCTCCACGCTTTGGGGTTGCTCGGACACGATCTCATCGCGACAGCTCCAAAAAACTGGCAGGGCCGACTCAGAGCCCTCGAAAAGGTCGACTGGCGGCGCGCGAATACGAAGCTCTGGGAAACCCGGGCGATGATCGGAGGCCGGGTGAGCAAGGCCCATAACAATGTCATCTTAACGACCGTCGCACTGAAGCAGGTTCTCAAGGTGCCCCTCGCGCCCGAGGAAAAAAAGGTCGAAGACAGTTTCCAGAAAGGTCAATCCTGATGCTCGTTGCAGCCCAACTTGAAAAAGAGCGTTTACGACGGAAATACGAGGAGATTCGGCAAGTCTATTTGCGCGATGACCGCCCTTGGGTGGTTGGTTACAGCGGTGGAAAGGATTCCACGACGGCGCTGCAGTTAATTTGGATGGCGCTGAGAGGCCTTCCGGATGCTCAACTGAAGAAACACGTTTACGTCATCTCATCGGATACCCTGGTTGAAACACCGAAAATTGTCGAGTTCATCGACACATCGCTCGACCGAATGAACAAAGCGGCGATGAAGGCCGGTCTACCGTTCAGCGCGCACAAGGTCAGACCGGTCGTCAGTGACAGTTTCTGGATCAACCTGATCGGTAAGGGATACCCTGCACCCTCCAAGCGTTTTCGGTGGTGCACGGAACGGCTCAAGATCAATCCGGCAAACAAGTTCATCATGGACCGCGTGGCAGAACACGGAGAAGCCGTTGTTGTCCTCGGGGTGCGAAGCGACGAGAGCAGCACGCGTGCTCAGGTTATGAGCCTGCATCGGATCAAGGGCACCGAACTCTCCCGGCACACCTCGTTGCCAAACGCGTTCGTCTACACGCCGGTCGAAGACTTCAGTGTCGACGACGTTTGGACGTTCCTGTTGCAGGTTCCGTCACCGTGGGGCAACAACAATCGTGATCTGGTCACCATGTACCGAAACGCGCAAGCGGGCGAGTGTCCGCTTGTGGTCGACACGACGACACCATCATGCGGCAACAGCCGGTTTGGCTGTTGGGTCTGCACTGTTGTCGCCAAGGACAAGTCGATGGAGGCGATGATCGAGAGCGGCGAGGAGTGGATGCAGCCTCTCCTGGATTACCGCGACCTGCTGGCGGACACTCAGCGTCCGGAGGTCAAATCGCAGTTGCGCCAGTACAAGCGACGAAATGGTCAGGTGATGACCGACTCGGACGGCAAGCCTATGCACTGGGGTCCGTACAAACTCAGCACGCGGAAGGATCTGTTGCGCCGGCTGCTCGAGGTCCAAAATAGAGTTCGCGCCGAGGGTCCGAATCCGGAGGAAGAGCTGATTGGTGTCGATGAATTGGAGCAGATCCGCAGAATCTGGCGGATCGAGGAGCAGGACTGGGAAGATTCGGTCCCGCGGATTTACTCGGAAACGGTCGGGAAAGATGTCGAATGGGCCCGAGATGAACAGCCCGGTTTCGGGGCATCGGAACGACAACTTCTGCAGGAACTCTGCAGGCAGGGGAACGTACCGCCAGAGATGGTCGCCAAGCTGATTGAAATCGAGCGTTCGGTTCATGGTATGAGTCGGCGTACTTCCGTCCATCAAAAGATCGCAGCGGTGTTTGAGGAAGATTGGCGTTCTGATGCCGAGATCGAAGCATCCGATGATTCTAAAGAAGCTCACAGTTAACAATTTCGGCGTTTTTCGCGGTGAACACTCGTTCTCCCTGGAGCCCCGAGGGTCGCGCTCGATCATCCTGTTTGGCGGCAAGAACGGTGCAGGAAAGAGCACTCTTTTCGAGGCCATCCAATTGTGTCTATACGGATCTCGGGCTGGCCGCCCAGGGTCCCGTGGCACCTACGAAAAGCTTCTGAATTCCCGGATCTATAACAACTCCGAACTTCTCATTCAGCCGGGGTTTGCCTCGATTGCTCTCGAACTCGAATATGCGGAATCAGGCGTGATGCGAAACTACGAAATCACGCGATCGTGGAATCGCCAGAATGGGCGCCGGGCACCGGAGAGCCTGACAGTAACGTGCGACGGAGAAGCTCTGGATGACGTCGCAGCCGAGGGCTGGCAGGACTTCGTTCAAGATCTGATTCCATCGGGCATATCGGAATTGTTCTTCTTCGACGGGGAGAAGATCCAGAAACTTGCGGAAGATGAGTCCGACAATCAGGCGCTCGACCACGCAGTCACATCACTGCTGGGCCTCGGGCTCGTGGACCGTCTTCACGCCGATCTGAATATTTATCTGTCGAGACTGACCCGAGCCAGGGTTGGGGCTGGAAACGGAAACCAGGTCGAGAAGCTTGAGAATGATCTCCAGCGCGTCTCGGCCGAGGTTGAGAGTAAGGCCGCACAACTCCAGACGGTGCTGACAGATGTTGACCGAATCCAGAGAGCTATTGATTCCCAAGAGCAGAAAATTGCTGCTGAGGGCGGGGCGTTCGGCAGGAACCGCGAGAAGCTCACGAAGCGTCAAATAGAGTTACGGACCCTCCTGGACCGGGACGAAGAGGTGATTCGGACATTTGCCGCCGATCTCTTGCCATTTGCTCTTGTGCCGAAACTCTGCGCCGATCTCAAGACCCAGCTTGAACTCGAGGAGCAGGCCGAGAATCTACGCCGGGGACAACAATCACTGTCAAAGGCGAAGCACTTCCTTCACGAACAAATCCAGAGTGAAACGATCTTCAGTGATCTCTCTCTGCCCACCGCAGGACGCGCTGAGATCACAAAGCGTTTCCTGAAGTTGGTCGATGGAGCACTGGATGGGGATACCCATGCAGTCCAATCAGAGACAGTACACGATCTGTCGCCCGCCGATCGTATCCGGCTGCTGGAATGGATACAGGCTGCCAGTGGCTCTCTGACATCACATGCACAACGGACTGCGGAGGATCTGGAGCGGAACTATCGGGAGCTTCACCAGATCGAAAAAGGGCTTCGTAAGATTCCTGCAGAAGAAGTCTTGAAGCCACTTCTCGATCAACTTTCCAATCATCATCATGAACTACGCGAGGCCAGTCAGAAGGCAGCCTCATTGGACGTGGAACTGACAGCGCTAAAGGAGGAAAGGCTCAAACTGGAACGGGAATATTCGAGGGAATTGGATCGGCTCGCGAGTGCCGCGGCACAGATATCAAGAATCCAAGTCGTGCCCCGTGTGAAGTCAGTCCTTGACGATTATCGGAGAGTGCTGGTTGAAAAGAAGGTCAGGGAACTCGAGACTCACGCAACGGAATGCTTCAATCGCCTGTTGAGGAAGAAAGACGCTCTTCGTAAGATCCGGATCAGTCCTGTCGACTTTAGTGTTGCGCTCATGGATGGGCGTGATCATGAGCTTCAAAAGAACCTCTTGTCAGCCGGCGAAAAGCAAATCTACGCGGTTTCGATGTTGTGGGCGCTCGCTCGCACATCCGGACGTCCGCTACCGATGATTGTGGACACTCCTCTCGGACGACTCGACAGCGACCACCGGAACCTGCTGATCAAGGAATACTTTCCGAAAGCGAGTCACCAGATGATTGTGCTCTCAACGGATACTGAAGTGGACGAACGTTATTTCAATAAACTCCAGACCCACGTCTCGCATGCGTACCACCTGGAGTTCGATCCGAATGAAAAGTGTTCACAGGCAACATCTGGTTATTTTTGGCGAACACAGAATGAAGCTCACAAAAATTAAGCTCACGAAGGATGCATCCAACCGGGTCCGGTTCACTGCGGGCAAGACCGGCCTCACGCCGAACCTCTTATGTCGTATTGGCTTCTGTCTCTCACTGGCGGAGCTGTCGATTCCGAATCCCGAGGACTTTCCCGAAGAAGAGCGGGAGTTTAACCGCTATACGTTGCTTGGCGAGTATGATCCTTTGTTTGTCGCGCTATTGACGCAACGCTGCCGCAACGACGGGGTCGATATGAGCCGCTTGAGTGACTATTTCCGTGCACACTTGAATAGAGGCATAGTTCTGCTTGGGCAAAGAGTTAGAAGTGTTGCGGATTTGGTGTCGCTACTTCCCGCCAAAAAGACTATCTGACGTTACTTTTGCGAACTGCTTCATGATGAAGGCTGCCCCATCCTTGGGCAATCGATGAGTAGTCACGTGACGATTCCCCGTGAGCGGACCGCGATTCACAGGCCAGCACTTTCACGCCCTCTGCAGGCGGGGCTTGATGACGATTTGATTCATGCGGAAACCAGCCTCCTCGACTATGGCTGTGGGCATGGTGACGATATTCGCAGGTTGCGCTCCAAAGGAATTCAGTGTGAAGGCTGGGACCCGGAACACCGCCCAGGCAAGCTGAGACACGAAGCCGATGTAGTGAATCTTGGGTACGTCCTCAACGTCATTGAACGCGCATCGGAACGTGTGGAAGCAATCCGTAGTGCTTGGCAGCTTGCGAAAAAACTCCTGATTGTGTCGGCCCGGCTGACATATGAAGCGCGGGGTGTGGCTCTGTCCCCTTTCGGGGATGGATTCATGACCGGACTGGGGACGTTCCAGAAATTCTACGAGCAACAAGAGCTCCGCGACTGGATTGACGCCACGTTGGACGTTTCAAGCGTCGCTGCGGCACCTGGCATTTTTTATGTTTTTCGGGACCCGGAAAGCCGCCAATCCCATGTGGCATCACGATACCGGCGAATAACCACCCGACCTCGTGTTCGCCAAAGTGATCGACTGTTTGACGAACATCAGCAAGTTCTTAACCCATTGATGGAATTCGTGGTTGAGCGCGGCCGCCTTCCGCATCCCGACGAGCTTGAGGGAGTTACTGCACTCCTGGATCGGTTCGGCACGATCAAACGTGCATTTTCCATCGTTCGTCGCGTCACGGGAAGTGCCGATTGGGATCGAATCGGAGACGAAAGAGCCGAAGACCTTCTCATCTATCTCGCACTTGCCAAGTTTGGGCAGAGGGCAAGATTCGGACAGCTTCCAAGGGAATTGCAACTCGATATTCGAGCGTTTTTTGCTACTTACAAGCGTGCCTGCGCCCTTGCCGACGCCTTGTTGTTCTCGGTCGGCGAATTGGACAACGTCGAAAGGGCGTGTAACGGTTCAACGCTTGGCAAGCTGACACGGACGGCGCTCTATGTTCACTCTTCGGCCTTGCCCGAAGTTCCATCGCTATTGCGAATCTATGAAGGCTGCGCGCGTGCCTTGGTTGGCGATGTCGAAGGGGCAAACATCCTTAAACTGCACAGAGCCAAGGCGGCGATCTCCTATCTGTCTTATCCCGACTTTCAGAAGGATCCGCATCCCGCGTTGCGTAACGCCTTGTCGGTGGATCTACAGACTTTTCGGATTCGGTATCGAGACTATTCCGACTCCGACAACCCACCCATCCTTCACAGAAAGGAAGAGTTCGTTGGAGCCGATTTCCCCAAGAGAGAGACTTTTTGTCGGCTGACCAGGCAAGAAGAGAAATGGGGGCTTTACAAGAGCCCAGAAACCATCGGTACAAAGCTGGGTTGGGAAGAAACTCTTTCCCAGGCAGGCGTCCGGCTTGAAGGGCACCGAGTAGTACGAGTCAAGATCAAGGAAACTAGCGGTCAGCCAATGAAGGGATCGTGCTGCTAAAGCGCCCTTGCCGGTTCCTTGAAGACCTGCTTCCGATGCCACGAAACGTATTCCTTGCTGGGAACGTGCGCCGGATCCTGTGGCGGCCGCATTGGTGTGCCGTGGTGTTTCAGCACACGATCTCGGAACTCGCCGGACCCGTTTAACTGCTTCGACAAGATTATGATCCCCGAATCGGTGAACGAAAGCGCGCCAAAGTCAAAAAGCTTGTGATGAATCGGGCACAAGGCCAGACCGTTTTTTTCAACGTCCGGGCCTTGTGCTTCGCGCCACTTGATGTGCGCGGCCTCCAACCCGATCGTGACATTCCGTAACCTCACATCGAATTCACAAATCGCACACGAATATTCATACGCCATCAGCACTTTTTCACGAAAGTTCGGGTCGTAATCTGATCTTGCATCGGCGTTGAAATCAAGCCCTACAGCGGTAGCAATGTCTTCACGCAGAGAGTGGGGAAAATGACTCTTAAGGATCCTCTGTGCGACTTCCATCGACAACCCGGGACTGGCGTTGAGTTCATCCAACGCCGCCTGTGTTAAGCGTCCACGCGCATTCTGTTGGCGTAGTTCCGTTACTGGAACGTCGGTCGTTGAAGCCCAAGACTCCAGTGGAAAATCCCCAGTAACTTCCCAGATGTCGTCATTTTGCAGCCGCCAAAACGGATACTGAGGACGGTGTGCCTTTCGAGATGGGCCGAACCTGACGAGGAGGGTCTTGAGTTCCTTTTCAATCTCAGCGAAGCTCACCTCGTCCGATAGACCCCGCGCGCGCCGACCGAGAATCAAGAGCAGGAGCAATGGTTTATGCGGGGCTCTTTTGCCCCCCTGTGACCACACGTTCAGTTGATCAACCCTTTTTCGAAACGACATGCGGACTTTTCCAGGCGACTCTCTACAGTTTGGAGCCCATTATACCGAGTCATCCTGACGACCCCCTCGTGCGCTCTCCGAGTCGTCACAAAAGTGTGCAGTTTTCGATTGCCATTGACATCCCCAGCCATGGGGCCAGTTCCAGATTCACGTCGGCTTCCCTCTCGGATCTGCCAGAAACGGGATCATGGGGAATGCGAGATGTGTATCACGCCCGTTCTTCAGCATCCCGACTCCCCAGTGGACTCGACAGCCGGATTGGGGCCGTCTTCGGCGCCCCAAACACCCGATAACCCGCCGTTCTTCGGGATGATCCATGCGACAAGCCTCATGTAATATAGAGCCCACTATGCGTCTTGCATCCTTCATCGCATCCGCCGCCGGTGGAATCCTTTTGTTCTGTTTCGTCTCCGATGCGGCGGCCCAGAACGTGGCGCGCTCCGGGTGGTACCTCAGCGGGGGCATCGGATCGCGATGGGCCTCGGACATGGGCCAGGAGGGCTGGAACCGGGAGACGACCTGCTATCCGACGGACGCGTGTTTCGACGCGGATCCCGTTCCGCAACTTTCCGGATACCGGTGGAATTACGATATCGGGGTTGGCAGCGGAACCGCGTTCGAGGTTGGGGCGGGCCGCCTTTACGATCGTTACCGCCTGGAGTTTTCGTTCGCGCATCGGCGGAACGACCTCGACCAGATGTTCACCGGCATCGCCGAGTACGATGGGACGCCCCTGGGGCCGCGGTCCGGTGGTACGGTCGTATCCAATAGTCAGGCCTCGATCGACCATCTCGCTGTAAGCACTCTCGCGCTCAATGCGTACTACGATTTTCCGAATGCGTTCAACCGGTTCTCCCCATACGTGGATGGGCTTTCCCCCTATGTGGGGGGTGGGCTGGGTCCCGCCTTTGTCGGGGTGGCCGGGGTGCACTTCTCCGCCGACTACCAGGACACGTCGCGCGATGCTCCGGCTTACGATCCGCCACTGTCGTTTTACAACAGCCGCCAGGACGAGGACCTCTCCGGAACGGTCGTGGCTGGGCACCTGTACGCCGGACTCGACTACGACCTGAATGCCCGAACGTCGTGGGGACTGAAGCTGACCTACTCGACGATGAGCGGCTTTGAATCCAAGGGCGATTATTCGGTTCACCCGTTTCACGATCAGGACCCCAATTTCCTCAACTACAATACGTTCAGCGGCCTGAGCCACTGGACGCTCGCATTTACCGTCAAACGCCTGTTCGGCAACTGAACGGGTTGGGAAGAGTATGCGGGGGTCTATTCGGGTTGTTGGCGATCGCCGGAAAGTGAAGAAATCTCGACCTTCGCCGCATGCCACATCTTCTGGTGATTGAGGGGCCTGCATTCCGAGACTGTAGGGGCAGCAAATGTAGGGGCGGTCTATGACCGCCCGAATCAAGTCCGGAGCGGGGCACCCAAATCCCTGAATATTGACAATATTGAGAAATTAAGGGCGGTCTATGACCGCCCAAATGACCGCCCGAATCAAGTCGGCGGACGATGATGACGATCTTCAACCCGGCGCGTGTTCAAAAAACTTCACTTTTAGGTGATCGTTCACATTGACTGCGCCCCCAACACGCCCTCCGCCAGCGGCATCCCCACCGCCATGCTGTTCGAGTGGCGCCAATAAGAAAAACCCGGCTATAACGCCGGGTTTTTCCGCTGCGGGGCCGCTCATTAAAGGAAAAAACCCGGCCATGGGGCCGGGTTTTTTCACTGGAGGGCCGCTCTGTGAAATTCTAAATCGCCATTGCCTCGTTGCTGTCGCCGAACGATTCTTCTTCGATCCCCAGCTTGTGCAACATGGCCAGCAGCAGGTTGGACATCGTCGTTCCTTCCGGATTCCGAAGGTGACGCCCGCCCTCGAGCCGTCCCGACGCCCCGCCCGCCAGAATGATCGGTAGCGGGTCGTGGTTGTGCTCGTTGCCGTCGCTCATGCCGCTGCCATACAGGACTATCGAGTTGTCCAGGAGGTTTCCGTCGCCGTCAGGCGTGGATTGCAGTTTCTCGAGCAGGTACGTAAAGACGCCCACGTGGTAGTTGTTCAGGACGGCGAACCGGTCCTTGTTTTCCTGATTGTGGGAGTGGTGCGACAGGGTATGAAATGCATCGCGCACACCGCTGTTCGGGTAGACGGTGGTCGTCAACTCCTTCCCCATCAGCAGCGTCGCAATCCGGGTAATGTCGGCCTGCCATGCCAAGACCTGCAGATCGAACATCAACTTGATGTGGTCTTCGAAATCCGGGGGAATGCCCACTGGGGCGTCCGGCACTTCAATGCCGCTCGACACTTGTTGTCCGACGCGCTCAATACGGCGCTCGATTTCCCGCACGTCGGTCAGGTACCGATCCAGGCGGTCGCTGTCGGATGCGGGAAGCGTCCCCTTTAGATCGGCAACTTCGCCCAGGACCGAGTCGAGCAGGCTCATGGACTGTTGCCGCCGGACCGTGCGTTCCTCGTCGGTGCTTCCATCGCCGAACAGGCGTTCGAAGATTACCTGGGGATTGTTTTCCATCGGCAGGGGGGATATCGGCGACTGCCATGAAATGGTGTTCCGGTAGGCGCAACTCATGCCCTCGCCGCAACTCAGGCTGCCGTCTTCGATGGACATTTCGATCGATGGCAGAGGCGTTTCCTGTCCGATTTTCTGGGCGGCCACCTGATCCATCGTGGTCCCGAGGTATGCCTGGGATCCCGTCTCCGCGAAGGCGCCGCTCAGGTACACCGCTGACGAGCGATTGTGATTGGCCGTTGCCGAACCGCTTCCGTAAGCCATCGGATGCCGCAAATCGCTGATCACGTTGACGCTTTCGCGGAACGGTTCGAGCGGCGCGAGGATCTCCGAAAACTCGAAGCCCGTGCCTTCGCCTGCCGGCGTCCACTTCGCCATGGTGGCGCCATGGGGAAAATAGATCGCTCCCAACCGCGTCTTGGGCGCCGCCGCCGTTTGTCGCATCGGCGTTGCGGCCGGAACCATGGATTCAAGCAGCGGCAAGGCCACGGTCACACCCGCCCCCCTCAGGAACGTACGGCGGGAAAGGTGCTTCTTCGTGATGATGGATGGCATCGTGTCGGCCTCCTTGATATCGTCTGTGGGGACGACGATTCGGATATCTTACGGGAATACGCTCGATTCCCTCAAATCAATATTCACGCATTACGTCGTAATACGTCATGCAAAACGTCGCAATACGTCTTAATGCGTCACGGCATTACGTCACGGTGCGGCGGCCGCCTCGACACGTTCCTCGGGCGCCTTCACTTTCATCTGAAAGGGCATGCTTTGAACGATTCCCAGAACCAGCGATGAGAGACGATAGTCGTTGTCGGCGGCGGTCCGGACGATGGATCGCACCGAGGGCATATCGTAGTAATGCACCGCCCGGCCCAGCGCGTAAGTCAGCATCTTTTCGGTCGCGGTCGTGGCGAACGCTTCCGAACGGTCGAGCAAGGCTTCGCGCAGGTCGGACGGGCCGTTGAGTTGCGTTCCGTCAACCAGCATTCCCGACGCGTTAATCGGGGATCCGTCTTCGGATTCTCTCCAGCTTCCGACGAGGTCGAAGTTTTCCAGTGCGAATCCGATCGGATCCATCACCTGGTGACATGAAGCGCACACCGGATTGGTGCGATGCGCCTCCATGCGTTCCCGCAGCGTCGTCGGCACCACCGCTTCAGGGTCGGGATCCAGGGTGGTTTCCACACCGGGCGGCGGCTCGGGCGCGGGCGTGCCGAGTATGTTTTCGAGAATCCACTTTCCCCTGTTGACAGGCGAAGTCCGATTGGCCACCGAAGTTGCGGCCAGAATGCTGCCGTGTCCCAGAAGGCCGCGCCGCGGATCGTCCTCTGCGCGAACAATACGGCGGAAATAGCTGCCGCGAATGTCGGGGATGCCGTAATGCTCGGCCAACCGCTCATCCACAAAGGTGTAATCGGCGGCGAGCAGGTCGATGATGCTGCGGTCCTCGCGCAGGATGGTTTCAAAGAGCAATCGAGTCTCGCGAGCAAACGACCGCCGTAGATTTTCGTCGAATACGTCGGATTCGGGCTGGACGTTGGCGAGTTCCCTCAGATACAGCCACTGGCTGGCGAAGTTGTCGATCAGCGCATCCGACTTCGGGTCGGCAAGCATTCGGCGCACCTGTTGCTCCAGCACGGCGGGATCGTTGATGCCCCCGTTCGCGGCGGCCTCAAAGAGCGCCTCGTCGGGGATCGTGCTCCACAGGAAAAACGACAGACGGGACGCCAGTTCCAGGTCGCTGACGCGATAGACCTCCCCCTCGGCCAAGCCTTCGGGTTCTTCCTCGAACCGGTAGATGAATCGAGGCGCGACCAGAATGCGTGCCACCGCATGCTGGATTCCCGTTTCGAAGTCGCTGTTTTCGTCCTGCGAGCGGCCCTGTTCGTAGAACCGCATCAACCCGGTGATTTCTTCGCCCGTGACGGGGCGGCGGAAAGCGCGTTGGGCCAGTGTTGCGACGATCTCCTCAGCGCAGGATTCTTCCTGTTCGGCGCGGTCCGGGTAACACACTAATATCCGTTGCCGGCTGGGGGTTTCGCCGGTTCCGGTCGCATCGAGCGGACCATTGATCGACAGACTCGATACAGCGCCCCCGACGTTGTACACCGAATAGATGCCGTCGACCCCGGCCGAACGGACACGGTCGACCAGCGCGACGCCGATCGTGTGGGGCCCCGCCGTTACGGGTATCCGGAAGTTCCGGTAGCTTTCGGCCTCGATCCGTTCGCCGTCGATGGTGAAGTCTACCGGCGGACCGCCTCTGCCACCCCCGACATTGAACTCATATTCGGCGTCCAGTGGAAAGGTATGTTCGATCGACATGCCGCCGCGGGTGCCCAACGGCAGGCCTTCGATGTGGCGATCCTGTGCGAGGTATGGTGGGGCTGTGTAAGTGGTCCGGGTGGGAAGCAGTGTCCGGTCGCCGATGGCCCGGCGGCTCAGCTTCATGGCGGCGGATACATAACCCTGAATCAGCGAGGGCGATACTCCCAGAACATCGGCGATGTTGTCGAAGCCCTCCGCGGCGTCATCGGCGGGCAGAAGTGTCGTGGGGTCCACGTCCAGCGCAAGCAGATCCCCGATTGCGTTCGCGTATTCGGTTCGATTCAGTCTATGAAGCGCGGGGCTCCCAGGATTCGGATCCAGCGCGGCCGCCTCATCGAGCCGGGATTCAAGTCGTGCGGCAAACGCGTCCAGTTCAGTCCGTTCCGGCCGGCGCGCGCCGCTGGGTGGCATCATGCCGGTCTTCACTTTCCGGACGACCGTTTCCCAGACTTCCGCATGCTCGCCATCGACGTTGTTCAGGTCGAAGCCGTCCAGGGCCAAGCCTCCAACGTTGGCGTTCTGGTTGTGACACGTAATGCAGTACTGGTCCAGCAGCGCCTGATCGGTTTGGGCGCCGAGATCGGCGGGGTATCCGAAGAACATCAAGGCAAGAACGGCCATTCCGCCGCGGGTAACTACTTTTTGCGTCATTTCTTTTTTCTTGCTACTCGTTGGCTGCCGTAGTGTCCGCCATGAGCCGTTCGATCAAGGCCATCGAGGTTGGTTTCGGTACCGCCGCATGGGTGGCAAGAAACACGCCCCCGGCCCAGTTCAAAGGTGTCCGTCCCTCGGCGTCCTCGACGTCGAGGCGTGCGCCGCTTTCGACGAGATATTCGACGATGTCGTCCGACCCGCGATTGGTCGCTCCCATGACGGCGGTAATCCCCATCGAGTTGGCGGCATTCACGTCCATTCCCAGTTCTTCGTGACAGAATCGCACGGCTTCGATGAGGGCTTCGGGACCTTCGTCATAGGTCTGGGCCACGACCCAGTTGACGCCCGCCGCAGCCATCAGGGCCGTCGTCCCTTCGAGCGTCGCGATATGCGGGTCCGCTCCGTATTCAAGCAGCATGCGCATTATCGTCAGGTCGCCCGAAAGCGATGCCGTAATGAACGGGGTCTGCCCCACGAAGTCCACCCATGCCAGCGTGCCGGTGATCCGCAGCATGTGCTTTCGGATGGGCATGGCTTCCTTCGACCGGGAGTTGGGGTCGGCGCCGGCTTCGAGCAGAACATGTATCAACTCCACGACGGGTTCCCGATCCACGTAGTTCAAGAGCGTGCCGTTGTCGAAATCCATGTTGCGGACTTCCACCGCCTGCCAGAGGGGTGTGCGCCCGTACCAGTCCGAGACATTGACGTTGGCCCCGGTCTCGATCAGAAAGTGTGCGGCTTCGAGTTGATTGTTGCCGATTGCCATCAGCAGCGGGGTGATATCGTTCGGGTCCTTCTGTTCGAGATCGGCGCCGGCCGCCAGCAGGATATGGGCCGCGTCGGTCTTGTTGTCGCGTGCCGCGTAGTGCAGGGGGGACAGGCCGCCGGGGATGGGGTCGCGCACGCCGCGTTCGGGCAGGCCGCCTCGAACGATTCCGATTCCGAACGAGAAGCCGGGAACCGAGTTGGGAAGCACCCATCGGGGGACATTTCCGACGCGGGTTGTGGCCAGCACATCGGCGCCGCGGTCCACCAGAAGCTGGACGACTTCGGGGTTTTCGCCTCTCACGGCAAACATCAAGGCCGTTTGCAGATAGGAGGGGTCTCGCGTATCCACGCTCGCGCCGCGGTCGAGCAGCAGCCGAACAGCGTCAATCTTGCCTACGCGGACTGCCGCCATCAGGATCGTTTCGCCCGTCGGGTCCACCTGGTTCGGGTCCGCGCCGGCGTCCAACAGCATTTCGATCATCGGCGCGTTCCCATTCGCCGCGGCCAGATAGAGCGGTGTCACGCCGTATCGGTTCGCCAACGTGGGATCGGCGCCCGACTGAACCAGCATCCGAGATGTTTCCAGGTCGTCGACCCGCACAAGCCAGTGCAGCGCCGGAGTCCCATCGGTTCCGAACGCGTTGAGGTCGACGCCCTCGTCCACCAGGGATTGGACCGCGGCAATGTCCCGGTTCATCGCGGCGTCCGCCAGGCGTGTATCGACACCCTGGGCTTCGCCGCGCACCGCGACGGCGGTTACAAGGGCGATGGCCGGCAGAAGCAGTGCGGAACGAATACCCGTTTGGACCAGAGACATGAATCCTCCTGACACCCGCAACGGCGGTTGGCGGCACCGTTAACGATGTTGGTAGACAATCGGCTATTTTATCCGTGCTGCGTGCCAAAACCAATTGGAATGGCACTTCCCGAATATGGCCGGCGGAGAGGCGTCAACTATACAGAAACTGTTTCTGGAGCGGCGCGCCCGATTGTAACGGCCGGATTCGTCCCTGTGCCGGACGAATCGGATGCGGGCAGCACCATGAGCCGCGAGGTCCCCCGGAGCGGCAAAGATCGGGTCATGTGTTGATTGTTACCGCACGAAATGGTATCTATCTTTAGAGTATATCAGGGGGCTCTATGGGGAACACTGCCAAGGTATTCATGACGGGCCGCTCACAGGCGGTTCGCTTGCCAAAAGAGTTTCGCTTCATATCCAGCGAGGTGCGGATCAGAAAGGAGGGAAATGCCGTCATCCTCGAACCTCTGGCGAACGACTGGTCATGGATTGACACGATCGCGCGTCCGATCGATCAGGATTTCCTCGATGCCGTGGCTGAGAGACCCGAGGATCAATCGCGGCCTGAACTGGATGTTTTCGAGTGAAATTTCTTCTGGACACGAACGCCGTGATTGCCCTGCTCAAAGGTAATCGGTTGTTCCTCGATCGCCTTCGCGCCTTTCAACCGTCCGACTTTGGCATGCCCTCGATCGTCCATCACGAGTTGTGCTTCGGCGCGTACAAAAGCAAGCGGGTAGCAGCCAACTTGCAAAATGTCCACTCCTTGCAATTCGATGTGATCCCAATCTCCAAATCCGACGCCGAACGGTCGGCGGAAATTCGCGCGAGCCTGCAGGCCAAAGGGACGCCCATAGGTGCCTACGATGTGCTGATAGCAGGCCAAGCCGTTGCCCGTTCACTGACTTTGATAACGCACAACGTCAGCGAATTTGGACGAATCGAGAATTTGACGTTCGAGGACTGGCTGGCATGATTGAAAAAATTCGTGCTAAAACAAATCGCCCTTTCGCCGCTTCAGCAAGACGATAAAGAAGGGGCCGCCCAGCAGCGCGGTGATGATGCCGACCGGAATCTGGGTCGGTGCGAACAGGGTTCGGGCCGCAGTGTCGCAGAGGACCAGAAACCCCGCCCCGATGAAGAACGATCCCGGAATCAGTATGCGGTGGTCCGGCCCGGCCATAATCCGTAGCGAGTGCGGGACAATCAGGCCGACAAAGCCGATGGGTCCTGCCACGGCGGTGACCACGCCGGTCAGAAGGGAACCGGCGATGAAGCAGGTTCGTTTGAGCCGCTCCACGTCCACCCCGTGTGTCGTCGCCCAGTCTTCGCCGGCGGCCAGAGGATTCAATTCCGCCGCGAACCAGACCAGGACCGCCACGGTCGCGGCGATGACCGGCGCGGTCTTCAGGATCATCGAGTAGCTGATGTCGCTGACCCCGCCCATCATCCACCGGATCATCAGAAACGATTCGGTGAAATCGGCGGCGGCGAAGTGAATAAACAGGATCAGCGCCGAAAAGATGAAGTTCAGCGTGACGCCGGCCAGCAGCAGGGTAAACGTCGGCAGCGATTGACGGCTGCGCGCGATCGTGAACACCAGGGCGATCGTGAGCAACGCGCCAAGGAATGCCGCGACGGATATGAATGGAATCCCGAGAAAGACGATGTCCAGCCCCAGCCAGATCGCCAGCACCGCACCGAACGAACTGCCGCCCGACACCCCCAGCGTGAAAGGAGTGGCGAGCGCGTTGCGCAGGATAGCCTGAAACATGACTCCCGCGACGGCCAGCGCTCCCCCGCCCATGGCGCCGAAAAGAATTCGGGGCAGGCGCGCAACCATCAGAATGTCGCGTTCCGGCCCCGGCCCCGCCCAAACGCCGCTCCAGGTCACTTCAGCGGAGCCCACCCAGGGCGTGACCAGCAGAACACCCAGGCAAAACAGGGCGCACGGACCTACGGCGGCAAGGAACCGGCCGGGTGTCAGGCCCCCCCGACCGGGCTCAGGCCGATGGGATGACGATTCTTTCACCGTGACTCCGCTCGAGAATTTCGGCGGCGATCCCGAAGACTTCATAAAGCGTTTCCGTCGTCAGGACTTCCCGAGGGGTTCCGTCCGCGGCGACGGCGCCGTCTTTGAGGGCAATCATCCGCTGGGCATAGCGGCCGGCCAGGTTGATGTCGTGGGTGACCGCGACGATGGTCATGCCCCGCTCCCGGTTGAGCCGGGTCAGGATCTGGTAGAAATCGAGTTGGTGTTTCATGTCGAGATACACCGTGGGCTCGTCCAGCAACAGGACCGAGGGCGTTTGCGCGAGCGCGCTGGCCAGCACCACCCGTTGTCTTTCGCCGCCGCTGATCTCGGTGAACGTCTTGTTGGTCAGGTCGCCGGTTTCCGTCAAAGCCATCGCGCGCGCCACGTGTTCGTCGTCGGCTCGCGCGTCGAAAAAGAAGGCGTCGCGATAGGGAAGCCGACCCATGCGAACGATTTCTCCCGCGGTGAACGGAAATGCGACGTGAGTTTCCTGCGGCACAAACGCCAGTTTTCGCGCGAGATCCACTACGCGATAATCGGCAATCGGTCGGCCCATGAACGCGACCGAGCCGCCGACCGGTGGAATGAGACCCGCCATCAGCTTGAGCAGAGTCGACTTGCCCGCGCCGTTCGCGCCCACGATCGCGACGAATTCGGCCGGGCCGATTTCGAGGGTCACGTCGTCGATGACCGGGCTCGTTGCATACCTGAAGTTGAGGTGGTCGATCCTGTAGCTCATGAATGTCCCGGATCAGGATAACGCATGGCGCGGGTCCGCCCTTGGCTGAACGCCATTCGGACCTCGATGCCGAACGCGAGGTTTCTCAATGTTAGAATCCCGCTCACATGAAGGTATCCGCCGACGAATGGATGTTCAGGCTCACGCTGGCGACGGCCGCGGCGACGCTAATTTCGATTTCCGCCTCCCAGATTCTGCTGACCTTGACTCTGGCCGCCTGGGCGATCCTTCGTCCGAGGGGCCCCCGATGGCCCGGATATACAGTGCCGCTGGCAGTGTTCATGCTGGCTACCCTCCTTTCTCTGGCCATGTCGCCGGATCCTTCCGTGGGCGCCGGCCCCGTCCGCAAATTCGTTCTTGTTTCATTGGGACTTCTGGCGGCGACGTTTGTGACCACCGAATCGCGGCTGCGACAGACAGTCAAGGCCCTGGTCGTTGTGGCTTCGGTGGCGGCATTGGTGGGCTTGATCCAGTTCGGCTTTCAATATGCCGAATTCCGGTCCACCGGCGATCTGGCCGACGACCCGATGGTGCTGGCGCGGGCCACCGGCTTCATGGGGCATTGGATGACTTTCGGGGGCGGGCAGATGCTGGTCTGGTCCGCCGCGCTTCCACTGCTGATGGCTCTCAAGTTCGGGGCGTTCCGAATCGGGGCCGGGCTCATCGGGGTCGGGCTCATCTTCGGTTTTACCCGAAGCGTCTGGATCGGTGCGTTCGCGGCGGTGGCCGTCGCCGCGGTCTACCTTCCGTTCAGACAGATCGGCCGGCTGCTGATTCCAGTCGTAATTGTCGCAATTCTGGCTTCGGGGTTCATCGTCCGACGCGTTTCGATGAGTTTTATGGAAGGAAACTTCGCTCCCGACACCGGCCGAATCGAAATGGCAGGCGTGGGCGTCCGGATGGTGCGGGATCACCCGTTCTTCGGAGTTGGCCCGGAGCGGGTCGTTTCGGAGTTCGAAGCGTACTACCGCGGCGAGGACATCCAAAACCTCTACATCGGCCATCTGCACAACAATTTTCTTCAGATCGCTGCCGAGCGTGGATTGATCTGTCTGATCGCGTTCCTGTGGTTGTTTCTTCGGATCGGGCTCGACATGGTGCGCGGCGCGCGATCCACCGACCCCGTCAGGAAGTGGGCCTCGGTCGCGGGACTCACGGTGTCAATGGCCTTTTTGTCCGCCGGGCTTTTCGAGTACAACTTCGGCGATTCCGAAGTCCTGATGCTGTTTCTTTTTCTTGTGTCGATTCCATATGGAATCATGGCCCGGGAACCGCTCGATCATGACGCCGGATGAGTTGAAGGCCTTGACCCTGGCGTCGGCCGCCCGACGGCTCCGGGACGGAAGCCTCTCGTCGGTGGAACTGACGCGGATCGTTCTGGAACGTATCGCCGAGTTGAATCCGAAGACGAACGCGTACATCGCGGTGACATCCGATCGGGCGCTCGCCGAGGCCGAAAGGGCCGACAAGGCGCTCGAGTCCGGTCAGAGGGTTGGTCTCTTGCACGGTGTACCGCTGTCGATCAAGGATCTGATCGACACGGCGGGCATTCCCACGACGGCGGCCTCCCGCGTATTTGCGGATCGCATTCCCGCCGAAGATGCGTTGGTGGTTCGTCGACTGGCCGAGGCCGGCGCCGTCCTGGTCGGCAAGACCAACCTGCACGAGTTCGCGTTCGGGGTGACCAACGTGAACCCTCACTACGGACCCGCTCGAAACCCCTGGAATATCGAGCGGATGTCCGGCGGTTCCAGCGGCGGTTCCGCCGTATCGGTCGCCCTGTCGATGGCCTTGGGATCCCTGGGTACCGATACCGGCGGTTCCATTCGAATTCCATCCGCGCTTTGTGGCACGGTCGGCCTGAAGCCGACGTATGGGCTCGTGAGCCTCAACGGCGTGATTCCCCTGTCGCCAACCCTCGATCACGTGGGGCCGATCGCGCGGACAGTCGAAGATGCGGCGCTCCTGTTGGAAGCGATCGCCGGTTTCGATGCCCGCGATCCATGCTCGGTGGATGTGCCGGCTCGCCCTTATTCGCGGGAACTGGATGGCGGGGTGGGCGGTCTGCGTCTGGGCGTGCCCCGAAAACCGTTTTTCGAGAGACTTGAATCCGGAGTTGAACGAGCGGTGGAAGAGGCCCTGGCCGTGCTGGAGCGTTTGGGCGCGAAGCCGATCGATGTCGAGGTTGCCGATACCGCGGGTCACGAAGAGATCTTCAGGAACATCGCAACACCGGAAGTGTACGATTACCATGCGAAGTATCTCGAAACCGGCCCCGAACTGTACGGCGCCGACGTCCGCCGGCGGATACAACTGGGGCGGGATATGGCGGCCGTGGATTACGTCACCGCGGAGCGTGACCGTCTGGCCCTGAAATCGGCCGTTGCCGCGGTGTTCGAAGACGTCGATCTTCTCGTGCTGCCGGCGTTGCCGATCACAGCGCCGCTCATCGAACAGTCGGCAATCGATTGGGGCGATGAAACCGAACCGGTGCTTCGAGCCTTGACGAGGACAACGAGGCTTGCGAATTTGACCGGTCTTCCCGCCATTTCCCTGACGTGCGGGTTTTCGGATTCGAATCTGCCCATCGGCCTTCAGATGATCGGGCGCGGGTTTGAGGAATCGACGGTCTTGCGGGCCGCGTACGCCTATGAACAGGCGGCCGGTTGGTACACGAGGCGTCCACCGCTGTAAATGGGCATCGGGTAGGGAACAAGCGAATTGACCATGCCGCTATTCGACAAGATTCTCATCGCCAACCGCGGCGAGATCGCCGTTCGGGTGATCCGGGCCTGCCGGGACCTCGGCATCCGAACGGTTGCCGTTTTCTCTGAGGCCGATATCGGTGCGCTTCATGTCCGTATGGCGGATGAAGCTTATGCGATCGGTTCGTCCCCGGCCTCGGAATCGTACCTTGTCATCGACAAGATTCTGGATGTGGCCGCACGGTCGAACGCCGCCGCGATCCACCCGGGCTATGGATTCCTCGCCGAAAATGCCGAATTTGCTCGCGCCGTCGAATCGTCCGGACGAACGTTCATCGGCCCGTCCGCCGATTCCATTGCCCTGATGGGTTCGAAGATCGAAGCAAGGCGCGCGATTTCGAGCCATGGCGTCCCGATGGTTCCCGGGACGACCGACGCGCTGGAAACCGATGAGGAAGCCCTGGAAGCAGCGACCCGGATCGGTTATCCCGTCATGCTGAAGGCGTCGGCCGGAGGTGGGGGCAAGGGACTGCGACACGTCCGGTCCGAGACGGCGATGGCTGGCGCGTTGCGTGCCACGCGCTCCGAGGCGAAGGCGGCTTTTGGAGATGACGCGGTATATGTCGAAAAGCTGCTGCAACACCCCCGCCACATCGAGATTCAGATCCTTGCCGATCGCCTGGGCCATGCCATCCATTTGGGCGAGCGGGAGTGCACCATACAGCGGCGGCATCAGAAGGTGATCGAGGAGTGCCCTTCGCCGGTCGTGGATTCCGATTTGCGGGAGCGCATGGGGGATGCCGCGCTTCGAGTCGTTCGAGTAGCGGCATACCACAACGCCGGCACTGTGGAGTTTCTGGTCGATGATGAACGAAACTTCTATTTTCTCGAAATGAATACCCGGCTGCAGGTGGAGCATCCCGTGACCGAGGCTGTGACCGGGGTCGACCTGGTTCGGGAACAGATCCGTATCGCCGGCGGGGAACCGCTCGGTCTCGCTCAGTCCGAAGTGACGATGCGGGGATCGGCGATCGAGTGCCGTGTTTACGCCGAGGACCCCGACAATGGGTTCTTTCCTTCGCCGGGGCGAATCTCTTCGCTTCGTGCCCCCTCCGGTCCAGGTGTCCGCGACGACACCGGCGTGTATGAGGGTTGGACAGTTCCGCTGGACTACGACCCCCTCCTATCGAAGCTCGTCGCCTGGGCGCCGACGCGGCCCGAGGCGATTGATCGCATGCGGCGTGCTCTCGCCGAATACCGGATTGCCGGAATTCGGACCAACCTCGCATTCTTTTCGGAAATCCTGGAGCATCCCGATTTCGTTCGGGGCGATTTCGATACGGGATTCATCGATCGATGGCTCGAGGACCGCGTGCCGACGGGCGGGATGACGGTCGAGGCGCGCGACCTCGCGTTGATTGTGGCCGCGATTTCCGAAGCGCGCCGCGATCGTCGGTTCGACAAGGCGCCGGTTGCGGTGAGTCGGTGGAAAACGGCCGGCCGGAAACGGCAGCTTCGGCGGGAACCGAGGCGATGAAGTATACGGCGCTGGCTGGGAAAGAGAGGATCGAGATTGACCTCCAATCGCAGGCGCCCGAAGAGGTACGCGCGACAATCGAGGGCCGAAGCTACCGCCTCCGGCTTCGCGAAGTCGAGCCTCAGGTGTTCTGGGTCGAACGCGATGGAGTCTCCATTGAACTTCAGGTTGAGACGGTGGATGGCCGATACGAGGTTCGAATAGGCCGGCATCGGCTGAGCTTCGAGTTTCTGGACCGTCGCGCGATCCTTGCCCGGGGCCCGAATCGGGCGAAGAGCGGACGTAACGAGATTCGAGCCGCGATGCCCGGGAAAGTGGTCCGGATCATGGTTGCCGAAGGCGCCGGCGTCGAGGGTGATGACGGCCTCCTGGTTCTTGAAGCGATGAAGATGCAGAACGAGATACGGGCCGCCGGGCCTGGCTTGGTGGAACGCATTGCCGTCTCGGAAGGCCAGGCGGTCAAAGCGGGAGACTTGTTGGTGGTGCTGGACGGGGGGCCTGACTGATGCACGCAGACGGTTCGTGGGCTGTGACTCAGCGCAAGACCGCATTTCTCACGAGTTGCCTGCTACAGCGCCGGATCCATCCGCCAGGCACGCCCCCTGACGCGCTTGATCCGGCGCGACGAACGCGCCGCTACGCGCCCGGCGCGAGGAACGCGCCGTAGCCCTGACGGCGTCTCCGACTCTTCGCGACGAAAACCCGTGAGAAAGGCGGGCTAATCACGCAATAGAGACATGGGATCCGCGCGACTGCTTCGAATGGCGGGAAACAAGGCGGCTGACAAGGAGATCAGTGTGATGTATACGACGGCAAGGGCCAACGTCGGCAGATCACGCGGCGACACACCATAGAGGAAACTCGATAGGCTCTCTGTAACGGTCAAAGCAACGAGAGTGCCAAGGACGACCCCGACTCCGCCCCAGCGGAGCGCGAGTCGCAAGACGATTCCGACTATATCCGTCCTCGTGGCGCCCAGCGCTATTCGCAAGCCCATTTCATCCTTCCTTTGGGCCAGAATGAAAGACAAAGCGGAATACAATCCAATCCCTGCCAATAGCGTGCCAACAAACGCCACCGAACTCAGAAGTGTGGCACTGAAGCGTTGCGGAGAAGACGATAGCCTCACGCGGTTCGCGGCCGTTTCGATGACCACCGGCATTGTCGCGTCAAACTCCGCGAAACGGTCTCGAATCAGGTCCGCGGCGCGGTTCGTCGCAAGCTCCGTACGAACCAGGAAATTCGCTTGTCGATAGAAAGAAGGTATGCCGGGGGGAACAATTGCCGTATCAGGAGCCATCCGCAGCAGATAGTATTCCGGGTCTGTCGGCACGTGAATACCTCGATTCTTCACGTCACCCACAACTCCCACTACCGTATGGTCCGGGCCAGAGCGCGTTAGTTGAATACGCTCACCGACCGGATCTTCTCCGAATTGCCGACGAGCGGCCAACTCACTGAGGACCACGAGTCTTTGATTCGTCCGCCGGTCATCTTCCTCGAAGTAGCGGCCCGCCACGAGGGGAATACGGAGGGCTTCAAAGTAACTGCTGGAAACATACCTCCATACCTCCTCACCGTTGTCGCGCATCTCTCCGGCTGGCGGCACCGAGTCAGTGACGGCAACGACATCGAACCCCGGCACCGCAGCCAGGCTTCGCTCCAACGTGTCCAACGCGGCGACCGCATCCATCGGTTCCTCATATCGGTCCGGTCGTAGTGATATGCCAGCGACAATCACCCCGTCGGCCATCATCCCCGAAGGCTCGCTGAGCACGTTCCAATAGCTTCGGACGAACAATAAAGCGCCAGAAACCAGTACGACACAGAGCCCTATTTGCAGCACGACCAACCCACCCTGGGCAGCCCGGCCTAGTCGCTTCGCACTCGCGGCAGTGTTGGACGGCCTCCAGAAACAGGCGGCGCCCGGCAGAAGCGCTACTCCGAACGCACAGCCAAGGGAAAGCACGGCCACGAAGGCGGCAACTCGATAGTCGATATACGCCTGGTCGAGCCTGGGAATCCCACTCGGCGCAACCGCTTTCGCCAAGGTGACAGCTCCGTGGCCCACGAGAAGTCCGACCGCTCCCCCGACGATCCAAAGCGCGGAACTCTCTACCAAGGACTGTCGAATCAGTCTCCATTCGCTGGCGCCGATCGCGCCAAGCAAGAAACGCTCACGCAACCGACCCGTTCCGCGAACCAGCAATAGATTGGATACATTCGCACAAGCGATCATGACGACTGCGAGAAGTGACAAGAACAGGATCCAGCCCAGAGTTCCGGCGTTTCCAAGCTGCCGCTGCCTTATTGGCCTGAACACCACGGTCGCTCCGGACAGCGCCCCCGTCGGAACACCAGCCAGCCACTCATCCGTTCGTTCGGCCAGTTCGTCCCTCGCCTGAGCGACACCGACGCCTTCACGTATGCGGGCAAAGACCCTCAGTGGAGGATTCGGGCCGGTAAACATGGAACGGAGTTGGTTCGCGTCGTAGCCTTGAGGCACCAACACGTCAGCGCGCTCCAGCGTTGGAAGTTCGAAATCCTCGGGCAAGACTCCGATGATCTGGCGCGTCCGACCATCGATCTGAATCGACTCCTCCAAGACATCACTCGATGCGCCGAATCGTGACCGCCAGATCCCGTTCGATATAAGCGCCACATCCGCACCGCCCTGTCGATCTTCATCAATCGAAAAGTTGCGCCCGATGATCGGGTTCATACCCAACGTCGTCAGAAAACTGGATTCGACGCGCGCGCAGAATATCCGGCTGGGCGTATCGCTTGTAGCGTCGCACGCAGACGCTCCTGAAAACGACGTAAAGGCATCGAAGCTGTTGGCGGAACTCCTTACCGATTCGTATAGGGCGCCAAAAAAGAACTCTTGTCGAACTGTGGGATGGAGGATGCCAACGGAAACGAGTCGGTCCGCGTTTGCATATGGGAGTTCCCTGAAGATCAGCCTGTCAACGACCGTAAATACAGCCGTGACAGCACCAACCGCCAAGGCGATCGCGACGACGCCATTAATCCAAATTGACGGAGATCGGGCGAGACTACGCAGTGAATATCGAAGATCGTGAACGAGTGCAATCAGCAAGAACGTCCCCCCGGTATTGTCCCATACATCGATTCCAAGGGTTATCGTTGTCGATTGATGTGCCGATCGGGGTGCCGGGATGTCCGGCGATGGACTGGAGCGTGGTGTGGACGAGGGTATCTAACTGGTTTCTGGTCAATACGTTCGATCCAGAATCCGCTGTGCGAAGAAGTTTTGAACCGCCGCTTCGTCGCGTGCTGTTTCATAGAACGCGCCGCGCAGTAGTTGATCCCTCCGGTTGAAGATGATCTGCCGGATATCGGACTCGACCCGGGGGTCGCTCAGATCCTTCTGTCCTCCCGGATCCATGTCGATCAGCTTGAGGAGATGGAATCCGAACCGTGTTTCGACCGGGTTTGGATACGTTTCTCCCACCCGCATATTCAGAACCGTTTGGGCAAGCGCCGGGTCCACCCCCGCGATGGCGTCGAGCGGTTGGAAACCAATCTCGCCATTGGTGGCCACCGACGAGGGATCTTCGGAATATCGCCGTGCCATCGTGCCGAAATCCTGGCCTCCCTGGATCTGACGCAGCAACCGCGTGGCTTTGTCACGGGCTTCATCGACCGTTGTCGCATCGTCGCCTTCCAGGTTGTTGATGTCCGCGTCGGCAACCGGCGTAATCAGAATGTGCGAGATCAGGAAGGCTTCGGGGAAGTTGAAGCTTGCCATGTTCCGCGCAAAGAATTCCTCGATATCGGCGTCGGAGACGGAGATCTTCGACGTAATCTCCATATTGACCAGTTTTTCGATCGTCAGCCCGGTTCGCAACTCATCCCGCATACCGTCGGTTGTCAGTTGCTGCGCGTCGAGCATCTCCTGGAAACGCTCGGCGGAGTATTGAGACTTGTACTCGTTGAACCGGACATCCACTTCGGCGTCGGTAGCGGTCAACCCCCGCTCCTGGGCCATTTGCATCATGATCGTGTTCGTCACGATCTCGGTCAGAAGCTGGAGCTTCAGGTCGTCGGCTTCCTCCTCGTCGGGCGCCGGATCCACACCGAGGATGTTGGACAGGTAGACTTCATCGAGTTCCGCGGCCGTGATATCCACACCGTTGACCCGAGCCACGACGCTCAAGGGCGCATTAGTTGTGGTTCCGCAGGCAGCAATGAAAAGAAGGCATGTTCCCGCGACGGCCAACCTGAGAGAGTGGGAGCGTTTCACCGGTCGTTTCACTCCTGGGAAGCAGCAGCCCGGCCAGTTTTCCGGAGCCTTTCTGGTTTTTCCGGGACAGGCCAGTATTCTAGCATCCTACCCCGCACGAGGGAATTTGGAGCAATTCCGGTTGCGGCATTCTCCGTTTTGTCAATTAACAGCCCGGACCGATTCCGTTGCGGGAGACCGGTCATGACCCGAGTTTGGAACCCTGCGGGATAAGGTAGCAGTACGTTAGGCTGTTGGTCGGGAATAGGAAGCCACTACACAAATGACGTGCTAACCAACGCAAGTAGAAAAGCCAATTCGGTTACGGCTGAGAATTGCTCCATGGGGATTTTCAGGACACATCGAGTAAAACCGGTTCGAAACCGCAGTCAGGGCAAAGCATCTTTGACGACTGATTTTATTCGTGTGAGGACCTCCCACATCTTTGCCACTTCTTCCTTATCGAAAATGGGCAGCAAATCGTACCTCACTATGCGGCTTCTATCTTTTAGGCGTAAGTAGTTTCTATAGATCGGTTTAAGTTTCTTATCGCGCCTAATCGCCCTGTCCCTATGTGCGTGCTGGAAGGGGACATCGCCTCCCATTTTTACGAAGTAGGCTTGGACGTGGTGCAGAGCACAATAAAACAGAGCCGTTATAGCCCAATCGATTTCAGCCTGATTTTTGAGACCAAGTCCAAGAACAAACGTCTCATTGGCATCCGCCTTGTCAAGATGCTGCTCTGATGTCGTCTTACCGGGAAGATGGGCGTTCATGCCTAAAATCGAAATGCCTTGAGTTCAGCATCTTGTCCAGATCACGGCCACACCGGACGGCAAGATTGAAGTCGATTTCAAGTTCCATGAACTGGTCGATAATCTCTCCCTGAATGTCGTAGATCCGATCCTCGACAACTTCATCCAGTTCATCGATAACCGTGAACACGTAAAGGACATTTCCCTCCCGCGTTCCGCACACTAATCTCACCTCTGGCACATCCAACAACTGGTTCGAAATGTTCTCGACTATACCCCGCGATAAAGTTGATTCCACCTCAGGTGTTCCAACAACAGTGAGCGGAGCTGGGCGGTAGGGACCAATCCATTTGTATCCGATATCCTCAGAGAAATGATATTCAACATCCTTATCCTTAGAGACACGATCGGTGTTGATACACACCGGGACATCGGTTGCTACAATAGTGTCCGGTTCATACGAAAAATTTTCAGTCTCCATAACAATCACTTCTTCGGATTTTTCAAAGATTCTGGCACATTCGTCACCACGATATTTGAAGATTGGACCATGTAAACGGGTTCCCCATCTTCCTTGTACGTTTCAAGACGAGTTATGCGCGACACTACCGCCTTAAAGCGGAGCTTGGTTCCATCCTCAAGGATATAGGTATTGAACAATTCCCTTTCCGGTTCAAACTCCACCTCCTCCCCAAGCACGTCACTACCTTCAAATCGGTATTTTTTCTTCACTCCGTCTCCTCTTTGTCTGTAAGCGGGTTAGCCGTGTACCAATACCGGAGCGCAAGGCTCAATCTAAATGCAAGACGTGCGAAATTCAATACCGAACACCATCGTGGTATTTGGTATTACCTCCGCCACATTTTCACCAAACGCATGCACGCTCAACCTACAAGCCCGATCAACTCACCCAAACTCCAAATGTGGTCCGTTATTCCAGCTTCCATGGCCGGTGTGACGCGGAGTCCGCTGTTGATGTGAACGACGTTGTACTGACGTTGTTATGAATGAAATTCAAGAACGAGTGAACGGCCCTCCGAAAGGGAAATTGGTTTCAGCCGACCAACAGCCTAACGTACTACTAACCGGGATTCTGCCGCCGGCCTCCGGCGCCTTCCGGTCTGGTATAATCTTCAGGTTTGGAGCCTGCAACGGGATCGTATCCGTTTGGAAGGCCGGTCCGAAATGTGAAGGAGTTCTCGATAATGGCAAAGCGATGTGAGATCTGCGGAAAAGGGCCGATGTTCGGACATCGGATCAGCCACGCCCACAACCTGACGAACCGCCGGTGGAATCCCAACCTGCAGCGCGTTCGTGTCGTGGACGGAAAGACGCCCAGGCGAATGCGGGTGTGTACGAGTTGCATTCGCAACGGCAAAATCGTCAAGCCGGGGTAAACCCCCGATCCGGTCCGGTCCTGTTCCGACTCAGTTCATAGCCCTGTTCGCAGGGCTTTTTGTATTCCCGGTAGTCCAATATATCCATGAGGATGATCTGCCTCCTAGTCCCGATCCTGATCGTTCCGGCATTTTCGGAGTTGTCGTCTGCGCAGATCCCTTACAACACCACCATCAGTTCGGTCGAGATCGAAGGGGACGGCCCGGAAATGCTGGAGGGCGTCGGCATTGGTTCCGGCGATACCCTGTCGCCCGCTGCCCTGCGTTCGGCGATACAGTCGCTTTACGATAGGGGCGGGTATGGACGAATTGAAGTTTCCACGTTTCCCGATCCCGACGGAACACGCTTGGTTTTCGACGTCGAACCCCCGTATTTCTTCGCTACGATCCGCCTTGAGCCAGAGCGGCTTCTCGACCGTTCGGTTTCCAGTTACCTCGGCCTTCCGTACGGACAGAGGTTTTCACGCGCCGAACTCGACAGAATCGTATCCGAAGTCGCTCGGCAGCTTGAGGCCGAAGGCTATTTCACGGCCCGTATCGAGCCGTTACTCGAATTCGATCCGAACACGCGGCTGGTAACCACCACGATCGTTGTCGAAGAAGGCTCTCGTGCACGAGTCGGGACCATTTCTTTCACGGGACAGGAGACGTTTTCATCCGAAGAGTTGCTCGCCGCCATCGACATCGCGGCCGGAGATCGTTTTCTGGGCGAGGACGTCGCCGATGGCCTCGATTCCATCGAGTCCCTGTTTGCGGGCCTGGGCTTTCTGGACACCAGGGTCGAGGTGGCAGCCGAGGATCATGACCCTGCGACCGGTACGGTCGATTTGACGATTGCGATCGAATCGGGCCGGTTCCTTCAACTCGCGGTCGAAGGGTACGAACTGTCCGACGAGCAACGGGAAGAATTCCTGCCCATTTACGAAGAAAGAAGCATCGACGCCGATCTCATCGACGAGGGGGCGTTCGCGATCCTCGAGTATCTGCGGCGCGACGGGTATCTGCAGGCCACGGTCTCGTCGCGGTTCTTCGAAGCGCCCTTCGACGACGCTTCCCAGGTGACCTTTGCGATCGACACAGGCGAACGGTCGTCCGTTGGTGAAGTCCGCATTGAAGGCAACAGCGTTTTTACGTCCGATATCCTGCATGAAAGAATCGGCATTTCACCGGAAGGCCTGTTCAGCCGCGGCGTTTACAGCCCGGAATTGCTCGACGAAGCCGCCGAAACCATCCGAGGTCTGTATCGGGCTTCAGGTTTCGCCGGCGCCGCCGTCACAACCGAAGTTCTCACCGACGCCGACGAGATCGCGGTCACGATTCGAATCGACGAAGGCGACCGTTTGGTCGTCGGCAACGTGTTCTTTTCGGGGGTGGCGGAGTTCGACGATGCCGAGCTTGCAGCCCTTGTGAACCTCGCACCCGGGGCGTTTTATACGGAAGGCCTCGTTCAGGGGGGGCGCAGAGCTATCTCCTCCAGCTATCACAGCAGGGGATACGATGAGGTTCGGGTCGAATCGTCCGTCGCGCAGACGGGCGAAGACCGGGTCGATATCGCATATCGAATCGTTGAAGGCTCGCCTTCTGTGATCCGGCAAATCCTGGTGTCCGGAAACACCCGGACTCAGGAAAAGATCGTCCACCGGAACAGCGGCCTGGAAACCGGCAGGCCTTATGACCCGGAGGCCATACTCGATGCGCAGCGCCAACTCTACGCGACCGGACTGTTCAACCGGGTTGAGATCGTGCCGCTGAACCGTCCGGCTTCCGGAGAGCGGGACTTGCTGATTCAGCTCGAAGACGCCGGTCCGGTGGTGCTGACTTACGGTGTAGGCGCGCAGGACAGGGAAGGAATCAGGGGAACCTTTGAAGTCACCCACTCCAATCTCTGGGGACTGGATCGATCGATCAGTACAAGGATTCGGGGCAGCCGGCGGGAACAGCGTTTTCAGACAACGTATCGGGAACCAAGGCTGTTCAATTGGGAATTGGATGGGTTTGCGTCCCTCTTCATGGAACGCGCCCGGCAGCCGGCGTTCGACGCCAGCAGAGTGGATTTCTCCTTTCAATCGCTCAAGCAGTTCGCGAATCGGGACAACCTGCTGCTGTCGGTCAGTTACCAGACAGTCAACCTCCGCGACATTCGCGATAATCGGCGCACTGAAGAATTCCCCGACGAAGAAGGGATTATCCAGATCGCCCGGCTGGGCAGTTCCTACATTCGAGACACGCGGGACGACATACTCAACCCGTCGCGCGGGAATTTCTTTTCGGGCACGTTTCAGTTTGCGAGCACCGGTCTCGGTTCCGAGGTCAACTTCACCTCCCTGTTTACCCAGTTCAGTATTTTCCGCCCCGCAAAGCAGGCGGTAATCGCCGCTTCGGCTCGCTTTGGCTGGAACCAGCCTTTTGGGCGGACTCTTTCGTTGCCGATAACCGAACGCTATTTCGCGGGGGGATCGACGACATTGAGGGGCTTCGGATTGGATAACGCGGGTGCGTTGGCCGGCGGAAACGCCCTGACGATTCTCAATGCGGAATACAGGTTTCCCATACCATTCCTGTTGTCGGGGTTTGGCGGCACGATCTTTTACGACACGGGAACCGTATTCGAGCGGATATCCGACTTCAATTTCGGCGATTATACGCATACCCTCGGTTTCGGTTTCAGGTACCGGACTCCCCTGGGTCCGATCCGCGTGGATTTCGGGTTCAACGTCAACAGGCAGCCGGGCGATTCGGGCAGCAAGACCTTCTTCACTCTGGGGCACACGTTTTGATGCTGAAAACGACGACAGTGCTGGTGGCTACGGTTGCGACGCTGGTTCTGGGCGTCGTCGAAGTGTCCGCGTCCGGCACGCAGGCCATCGACCGCATGTTGGCGATCGTCGATGGGCAGGTGATCACTTCGGGAGACCTCCACCGGTACCGTGCCTTGGCCGCGTTCTTTGTCGAGGAGGATCTTCCCGAAGACGACGTGGCACTGTTGGACTGGGTGATCGAAAGCGCCCTGGTTCGTGCTCAGGTTGCGCGGGTCCCAGGCATTCGGGCCACGGAACGGGACATCGACGAGTTTATTGCGCGCTTTCGGATGCCTGATAACCTCGACTTTCCCCTGGCGCCCGACGACCTGCGTCAAGGCGCTCGCGAGCGTATTGAAAAGCTACGCTATTTTCTGATTCGGTTCGCGCAGGAAGCCAGCGATACTGAGATACGGGACTATTACGAAACAGTCTATGCGCCCGCGGCCGAAGAGCAGGGAGAGGTGGCTCCTCTCGATCAGGTCGCCGACTTTATCGAAGTGATCGTTGAACTGGAAAAAACCCAGGCGGAAGCCGCCCGGTGGGCCGAGACTCTGTTCCTGCGGAGTCAGGTCGAAATCGTCGAGTAAGGCCGAGTAGCGGCCCGATAGTGTCCATGAATGCCGGGTAGTTGTGGAGTGGATGTGGGGATCTGGACCAACCACAAGAAGAAGATCGTTGCCGCTGTGAGCACGCTGTTGCTTGGCCTGTTCGCCGTGGCCGGCGGCACGGTGTATTTTCTCGGCTCCGAGGATTTTCGGGTTCTGGCGGCGGACAACATCGTTCGGGCGATCGAGGGCCGTACCGGGATGGAGACGTCTCTGGAGAGCTTCGAGATCGATTTCCGGAATCAGACCTTCGCGCTCGCCGGCCTGTTGCTGCGCGGCGACGAGGATCCGTCGGATCCGCCGCTGATATCGTTCGAACGAGTCGAAGTGGGCCTGCGCTGGAACGCTCTGATCGGCGGGGAAGTCGACCTGACATCGCTTGAAATCGTCGGTCCGCGGCTGAGGATCGAGATTGGCGACAACGGGTCCACAAACATACCGGTTCCACTGGATCGAGCCGAAGGGGCGCCTTCGGAATTCGAAGTGTCGATCGGAGACCTGAGCGTATCCGATGGCCAGCTTTCATTTAACGAAGAACGGGTCGACATCGACTTCACCCTGTCCGAACTGGAAGGCCGCTTCGATTACGCCGAGGCGACACGCGTCCTTTCAGGGCATATCGAATACGCTGGCGCCGTCGAGCGCTTGGACAAGCCGGCAATACCCTACGAACTGTCGACGGACTTTGCGTACGCCAACGGCGCCGCACTGGTTCAGTCCATGGCCGTTCAGTCCGGTGAGAGCCGTCTCCAGCTTCAGGGCAGGATCGATGAAGTTCTCCGAAGGCGTTCGGGGGCTCTGGAATATACCGGCACGGTCGGCCTGGATTTCATGAATCATTTCTTCCCCGACGAAGAATTCGGCGGCGAGATGGAAGTCGCCGGCGCCCTCGAATTCTCGACGACGCATTTCACATCCAGCGGACGCATGACCTCACCGTCGCTCCGGTTCGACCGGTGGAGCGGCGACAACGTGTCTTCGGATTATTCGTACGGTTTTCCCGAGCGCGTTCTGGTGGCCGAGAATTTCGCCGCCGACGTTTTTGACGGCAATGCGACTGGCGACTTGAGACTGCTCCCGTTGCCCGGCCTCTCGCGCGTTGAACTCGACCTGAACTATCGGGATATCGATGCGGAGGCTCTCCGCGACATTTATCCCTGGGGACCGGAATACGTCGTCAGCTCCTGGGTGTCGGGCACGATGGAGGGCTGGTTTCGCGGCCGTCTCGAAGACTTCGATCTCTCCGGCGTGGCCGCGTTCGAAGCCTCTCCGGTCGAAAACCCCGTTGAGGGGTTCTATCTGCCGCTGGATGGGTCGACCGGTTTTCGCGGAACGCCCATGCAGGTCGAGGTCGAAGGCCTTGAAGGGCGGCTTGGATTGACGCACATCGAAGCTGCCGGAGTGGTTCGTGCCGAAGACTTCAGCCTCGATGTCGATATGGTTTCCGGGGACCTGCGGGATCTGGCGTTCCTGGGGCCGGATTTGAGCGGCTCGGGTACGTTCGAAGGTCTGCTCAGTGGACAGATGTCCCGGCCGGAGGCGGCAGGCGTGTTTTCGCTCGAGGGTTATGACCTCGATGGGTGGATGGTCGACCGCATTGCCGGCAATATCGACTTCAGCGGCGATCGTGTCTCCCTGGAGCGCGTCAGCGTGTTCGAAGGAAACTCCCGGGTCGTTCTTGACGGCGATCTGAATCTGACCACGGGCCAGCCCGATTTCGATGTCGAAGTCTCGGCCCTCGATCCGTCCGACCTCGATCCTTTCTTCTCGGTGCCCGTCGCCGGCGCGATAACGGGCCAGTTGCACGTCGACTCGGTCGAACCGGTTTCGGCGAGCGGGACTCTCAGGGGCGCCGGGCTTGCTTATGAGGATCGACCCATAGGAAACGCCGAAGCCGATGTAACGGTTCGCGGCGACACGGTCCAACTCCGAGACGCGCGCATCCGACAGGATGGGGCGGTGCTCAGGGGAAACCTCGACTACATACTGGGAACCGGGGCGATTCGCATCGATCTCGAAGCGTCCGGACAGGAACTGGCCCAGTATCGCTGGTTGGGTGTGCCTGAAGAATTCGAGGGTACGGTCCGGGATGCGCGATTCGCTGTTGAGGGGAACGTCAACAGCCCGCTGATTGCCGGTCAGGCCACCATCGACGGTCTTCAGTTCAGGGAACAGTTCTTTGAACGGTCCGTCGTCGACATGGACCACGATGGACGGGTCGTGAGGGCCGAGATCGCCGCTGGCGAGCAATTGAGAATAGACCTTGACCTGAACCCGTTTGCGACGGGCTTTCCGTTTGACGGAAACGCACGGTTTACGAACTACGATCTGTCGACCGCGACCGGCATGGACCCCGGAACCGTGAGAGCGACGGGAACAGCGGCCTTTGAAGGGCGGCTCAACGACTTTGAAACGTTGGACGGCTTTGGCGAGGTTGTGGAATTGAGAGTGCGTCTGGACGATACCGACATCGTCTCTCCCCCGTTCACGTTTGAGTTCGACACCGAAGAAGTCGAGCTTTCAAGTGTGGATCTGGTGGATGAGGTGATTTCGATGACGGCCGAGGGTGCAGTGTCGCTCGCTCCCGGTTTCCCGCTCGACCTGACTGTTTCAGGCGACCTCGATCTCTCGCTGCTTTATCCCCGCTATCTGGATCTGGAAACGACGGGAACCCTCGCTTTCCGCGGAAATATCGTGGGCGAACTGGCCAATCCGCAACTGGATGGCCGCGCGACGCTGGACGGCGTCAGTGTCGGCCATCCCAGTGTGTTCATGAACCTTACGGAATTGAGTGGCGAGATGGCGTTCGACCGCGACCGCGTTAACCTGATCGACCTCCAGGGAAGTGCGGGCGGCGGCGTCGTCATCGTCGGCGGCACGATCGGGGTGGAGGGACTCCTGCCGGGAGAGATGGAACTGCGGGTGGATGCCAGCGACGTTCGTTTGCGCACGCCTGAAGGGCTTCGTACTGTTTTTGACGCAACCCTTGCCTTGAGAGGTACGCCGGAAGCGCCGACGCTCGAAGGAAACGTCGATGTCGGGAGCCTTTCCTTCGGCGAAAGCTTCGAGGAGTTCCTTGACTTGTTCGAAGAGTCGACCGGTGGAGCCCTGCCTTCCGATGCGGGTCCTCTCGACAACCTGGCGCTGGCCGTTCACGTGCAGGGCGAGCGAAACATCAACATCGAAAACGAACTGGTAAGGGTCGAGGCGCGTCTCGACCTCGATATCGGCGGGACGTTCGGCCGGCCGGCCATGACCGGTCATGTGGAATCGGTGGATGGTGTCCTGGATCTCCAGGGCAACCGCTATCTGATTACTCGTGGGAACGTGGATTTTGTCGATCCGGTTGGAATCGAGCCGCGCATCGACATGCAAGCCGAAACGGAACTGCGGGACTACCGCGTATTCCTCACGCTGAGCGGCGTCGGCGACGATATTCGCCTGAATACGAGCAGCGACCCTCCGTTGCCGGAAACCGAAATTCTCAGCCTGATGGCGGGCGGCCGGACACGCGAGGAACTCGCCGATAACAACGGCGCCGGGGCATTGCCCACAAGCGAGGAACTCTTTCAGGGTGCGGCAGCGACCGTGTTGACCGACCTGCTTCAGGAACGTGTCGGATCGCGGTTCGGTCTTGGGAGCCGTGTCCGGATCGACCCGTTCCTGGTCGGAGCTGAAAACGATCCCGTCGCGCGTCTTACGATTTCGGAGCAGGTAACGCGCGATCTCATCATCACCTACTCCCAGGACCTGTCGTCGAACCGCCAGGAAATCATCCTGATCGAGTACTTCCTGGACAACAACACGTCGTTCATCGCGTCACGCGACGAAACCGGCGCCGTGGGCCTTGATATTCGTCTGAGAAAACGGTTTCGTTAGCCCGCCTTTCTCACGGGTTTTCGTCGCGAAGAGTCGGAGACGCCGTCAGAGCAAGGCGCGCGCCCGGAGGGCACCGGAGGCGTACTTGACGGTACGTCGAGGAGCCCGACGAAGCGGAACGCGGCACTGGCGGATGGATCCGGCGCTGTAGCAGACAACTCGTGAGAAAGACGGGTCAGTTTCCGACGCTGGCGATATCGATCGCCGTCTTGACGGAGTTGGCGATATAGCACTGTTTGTGAGCGGCGCGATGGAGTTGTTCTTCCTGCTCGGGAGTCGGACGGTCGCCGCCGTATTCGATCTTCGGATGGAGAGTGACGGTTGCCACCCACGGAACGCCGTTTTCGTTCCGGGCCACCTGTCCCCTCGCTTCGTCCTCGTATCGCCTGATCTCGAACTTCTTGCGGGATGCCAGGTACAGGAACGTCAACATGTGACAGCTTGCGATGGACGCCACGTAGGCTTCTTCGGGGTCGACGGCTTCGGCGTCCGAGTAAGGCGCCGGAACAACCGCGGGCGATGGAGACGCGGCGACCGTCAGGCCGCCATCGAACGTCCAGGTGTGTTTACGCGAGAATCGCCCTTTTAGAAAGTCGCCCTCGGTCAATTCCCATTTGAGCAGTGCCTTGTGTTCGGACACAGGTTGTCTACCACTCCAGTCAATTCAGAATAGCGGGTTTTCCGGACTACTTCTACTGGCGGAGGGAAGGTGAAGGGGTTCGCGGGCCATGAGGGCGTGAGCTCTCATGGCCCGGGGGCGAGTTAAACAGGCCGTGGTGGAACCCGCGAGTTCCGCCGTGGAACGAGACGCTACTGCCCGATCGTTCGATTCAGAAACTCGATGGCCGGGGGAAGATGTTGTTCGTCGAAGAAACCGGGTCCACCGTGAGCCGAGCCGTGAACGGCATCGAAATCGACGTCCAGGCCCAGCGCTTCGTACGCGCCTTCGAGTTGATGGGCCTGATTGATCGGCATCTGAGGATCGCGGTCCCCGTGGAACAGCAGCAGAGGCGGGTCGTTCGCATCCACGTGATAGACCGGGCTGGCGAGTTGCGCGATTTCGGGAGCGTCTTCCGGCAGGGCGCCAAGCAACTGTTCCAGTGCCGGTGGGCGCATGCTCATTCCGAACGGCGTCGACTGGTCGAGGATCGTCGTCAGGTCCGAGGCGCCAAAGTAGCTGATAATGGCCTGGATGTCGGATGACACAGTGTTGTGGCCGCCGATGTCGCCTTCGAGTTCCGCATGTCCGTTGGTCACGCCGACCAGAGCGGCAAGGTGCCCACCCGATGATTGCCCCGTGATGGCAAAATTTTCGGGGTTGTAGCCGTAATCATCGGCGTGGGAGCGGAGAAAGCGAATCGCGCCCTTGATGTCGTGGACCATTGCCGGGAACTGCGCATCGCCCGATTGACGGAAGTCCAGGCTGGCCATGGCAAAGCCGTTCTCGGGAAAGACCATGGGTGCACGGTCCTTGTTGCCGGCCCGCCACGCGCCGCCGTGAACGAATACCACCAAGGGCGGCGAGTCCACGTTCGCCGGCATGTAGATGTCGAGTCCCAGTTCCATGCCGTCCACGGTTCCGTATACGACATCCCGGTGTTCCTGGATGTCCTGCGCCCCCGATACCTGGGGCAGTAGTAACAGGATGACGGCGAGTGCGGGAACGGCCAGCGAAAAACGTTGGCTCGAATCGTTATGAGTCAGATGCATGGTTCTTGGCTCCTGCTGATTTTCAAAATCGATTAGATAGCATATTGCGGTTGAGCCTGGATCGCCACAATATTGAGCAATGCGCCGATGCGTTCGGAGCGGATGAGGCGATCGGACAGGAAACCGACGATGGCTTGGGCATGCTGGCGCGCGTCCAACTGGCGCGCCCGCGCTTGATCCGGCGCGAGGCACGCGCCGCTACGCGCCGTACCTTGCGCCAGCCCAGGCGGCTATGCCCCGGCAAACACCAGCAGGACTCCGAATCCCGCAGCGAACGCCGCGGACATCCGAACGACGATCGGTGGCCGCCCCAACCACCATTCGACGAGCCGGTTCAGGCGTTCCAGACCAACTAGCAGGGCCACGGCAGCCGCGACGATGGCGATGATTCCGATGACCTGAACCACGACCGGCATCCTGCTGGCTGGCGCCGCCGACAGGCAAATCACGCCCATGACCATTCGGATTCCGACGGCCGCGATGAATCGCGACTCTGCCTCCCAGTTCCCGATGACCTCGATGAAATAACGTGGTACGACGATTCCCACCAGACCGATCAGCGTGATGAGGACGCCAAGAATCGACACGATGTACGCCACGGCTTGTCCTCCTGGACCGGCCGGTTCCGGTGGGGGTTAACTGCCGGAGGACTCTACCGGCCTCTCGTTCTGACAGTTCCAGCACAGATCGAATTCGGCCTCGATCGATTCCCCGCACTTTTGGCAAGTCCACGGCACGGAAGCAGGCCGCAGCCCTCCGGCCATGATTTCCCGTGCGGCCTTTTCCTTGGTATGGTCCAGGATCCACAATTCAACGAAAGCTTCGCTCAGGGGTATCTCACCCATCACGGACCGGCGGAACTCGCCAAGGACCTCACACTGGATTCCGTTGCTTTCGAGCGCGTTCTTGATGTTGTGGATGTCGATGCTGCTCATTGAACTATGAATCTTGATCATGTGCGTGCATCCGTAGGCATGTGCGTTTGATCGTGCTGTCCTTGCTGCCTTTCGCGAAATTGGCCGGCCGAGTTCAGTATAACGCAGGGCCCGACGCCCGTTGGTCGCGACCCAACGGGGTGCTGCCGCGGGCGCATACACTTCAACGCCAGTCGTCGATGACGAAAACGCCCGGCCTGCAGAATCCGGGTTCATCGGGCCGATGCATCCGGACGCCCGTACGCGAAACGGTATATCCCGCCGCAAGCATGTCTTCGTGGGCGTCGCACCGGGCGGCGCTCATCCCCGCGACAAGTCTCTTTGCGCCGGCCTGTGCCGCGAAGGATTGACACGCGTCGAGAAGCCTGTGGAAACGGGCTCGCGCACCCGAACCCGTTGTCGCGGCCCCAAACTTGACGTAGCAAACGCCGCTTCCGGCTTCGCTCCCGGCGCCCACGTGGCAGATGGCCAGTCCAGCCAGATCGGTGTCCTGAATCAGGACCGTATCCCCGATGGACTGATCTGCGATCGACCGGATTTCAGGCGTGACGTCGAGTCCGGGATGGATGGCATCGGTCAGATTCCGGCACATTGAAAGTGCCTCGGATCGTTGCCGCCGGCCGAGTTGCGAATATGCGGTCCAGCCTTCGAACCCTCTATCGCCCGCCGATACGGTGCGTTCGAGTATGAAAGTCAAGGCACGGGGCTGGAAGCCGAACTTCCGATAGAGGCCGATGTGTTTGGGACTATCGGCCAGGGTGAACAGGCCGGAATGCGTGACGCCCCAGGCGTCGATCGACTCCACCACGGGCGCCATCAATGCATTGGCGAATCCGCGATTCCATAGCGCGGGATCCAGCGAGAGCGGCCCGAAGAATCCGAAGGAGCCCCAGCGCGTTGCGAAGTTGGAGCCGGCGACCCTGCCGTCCACTTCGAGTGCGAATGCCGAGTCCGGACTCGCCTTCCACCGGTTGAAAACGTAGTTCGCGTCACCCATGAACTCAGAGGGTTCGCGGAACCCCCTCGCGGTTCCGAAAGCGATCCGCATGATCCGGTCCGCCTCGTCCAGATCGCTCTCCCGGAGCCGCCGGATCGAGCCGGCCGGCCGATCACGATCCCGGCTACCACACACCGATCGTCACGCCTCCGGCTTCGGCCGGGCTCGGCCAGTTCTCAACCGCTTCGTCGGTCATTCCCGTTCGGTTGCGTCGTTCCCGCATCCATTCGAACATGCGGCCGTACAATTCGTCCCGCGTGGACTGTTCGGCGGCATCGGTTCCGAGATCGACGAGTTCGTCCGGATCATTCCCGAGGTCGAACAGCTGCGGAGGGAAGTCCCGTCCGAAGTGGACTAGCTTCCACCGATCGGTCCGCACCATCGCCATGCGTGCCTCGCGAGGGCCAAGCCCCAGCTTGCGCGCCGTTGGATAGATCGCGTAGTCGAGTTCCGAAAATGCCGCATCGCGCGGCCATTCGCTCGTGCCCCGAAGCAGGGGAAGAAGAGACCGGCCTTCGACGATATGGTTCGGCGCCGGTAGTCCAAGCGCCTCCAGAAACGTCGGGACCAGGTCCACTCCCTGAACCAGTGCGGCGCTTTGGCTGCCGCGTCGCGCACCGGAAGACGGGTCGACGACGATAAAGGGGACCCTGACGCCCTGTTCGTACATGAACTCCTTCTCGCCCTGCCAGTGGTCGCCCAGGTAGTCGCCGTGGTCGGAGGTGAAAACGATCATCGTGTCGTCGGCGCGTCCGGCGGTTCGCAAGTGCTCCGTCAATCGTCCAACGTGAGCATCCACCTGCCGGACCAGTCCCATGTATGCCGGAACCACATTGGACCGTACTTCGTCTTTCGAGAAACTCCGGCTCTCGGGATGATCCTGAAATCCTCGGAAGATGGGGTTGGCGGTGTTCCGCTCCGCATCGGAGCGCACTGGGGCGGGGCAGTCCTCGGGTCCGAACATTTCGTGATACGGGGCCGAAACGATATATGGCCAGTGCGGTTTGATGAACGAAACGTGCAGGCACCAGGGCTCGCCGCCCTGCTCGTCGATAAAGTCGATCGCACGGTCGACCGTCCAGGCCGACTCTGACAACTCATCGGGGATGCGCGCCGCGCGCCGCGCATTTCGAAGCAACCAACCGCTGGCGATCCGGCCGCTTTCATCCAAGGCCGCGTTCGCATACTCATGCCAGGGATTGGGACCGTCATACCCCTTGGCCCTCAGGTATCGGTTGTACGGCGCGTGCCGGATCCCGACGCCATCCGGGTGGATGCCGTCGTCGCGACCATATGGCTCGAAGCCCCCTTCGGCGATCCAGAAGCCCGGTCCTTCCGATGGCGGCAGTCCCAGTTGCCGGATCCCTTCGATGTCGGGTTCGTGATGCGTCTTCCCGACCACGGCCGTCCGGATTCCGGCCGGGCGCAGGTAGTCTCCCAAGGTGCGCTCGCCCGCGGGAAGTGGCACGAAATTCCAGGTCGCGCCATGCGAGAAGGTGTACCGGCCCGTGTAGAACGACATCCGCGAAGGCCCGCAGACCGGCGCCGTGACGTAGGCGCGGTCGAAGCGCATGCCGCCCTCGGCCAGACGATCGATGTTGGGTGTGAGCGGCGCCCTCGCCCCGTAGCAGGACAGATAGTCCCAACGGAGTTGGTCGCACATGATGAACAGAATGTTGCGGACCGCGGTCATGACAACGACGCCCGACCCATAGCAGTCATGGCAGGACCCTCCGGGATCGCGTTACGAGCGCCATGGGCCCGTATGCGAGGCGCCACGACGAAATCGATGTCCCCCATCTATCGAGGAGGGGCAACATGGCAGATGGCCCGATGCCGCCGTAACCCATAGGGCGCAGGGGGGTTCGGATCACAGACTTTGTCGTTCGTCGGTCACGATGTGGGAGACAGTTTGTATGTTCCGACAAGCGCCTCGATCATCCAAAGAAATCCATTCAATAGAGGGACTTGCAAGACTATCGCATCGTCCGAGGAAGCTACCGCATATAGACGACGCAGGCTGACAGTTCCACAACATATTGATTTCAACCCATCGTCCGCACGAGTTTTGCAAGTCCCTCAATAGATTCATATAATTACGGTTGTACGTCTTCCAACCGTCCATGAAACGCCATCCAAATCCCGCTTGTTCCAGAAATATGATGAATATATCAATGTTGTTCTCAATCGGCATTTTCCACCCCCATGGGGTACCCTGGAAAACGAGAATACCATTCGCACGAAACCTCGGGGAAGACACCAGACCAACCGGCTCACGGCCCAGTTCGTCCGGACCGCCGGTCCGGGTCTCTATGGTGACGGACATGGCTTGAACCTGCGCGTCGATCCCGCCGGCGCCCGGCGTTGGGAGCAGCGGCTGGTCGTCGGCGGCCAACCCCGCACTTTGGGCCTGGGCGGCTATCCCCTGGTGTCATTGGCCGAGGCGCGGGACAAAGCCTTCGCCAACCGCCGGCTGGCCCGTACCGGTGGTGATACCCTGGCCGAGAAGAAGAAGTCGAAAACGATACCCACGTTCGAGGACGCCGCGGCCCGGACCATCGCCGTGCATCGTGCCGGCTGGAAGGATCCGCGGCGCGAGGCGCAATTGTGGCATCGGATTCGAACCTACGCGGCACCGCACCTCGGGGGCCGGCGCATCGACGAGATCGCCAGCGCGGACGTGTCGGCCGTCCTGACCCCGATCTGGCATGCCTAGGCCGAAACCGCGCGCCCGTTGCGCCAGCGGCTCGGCGCGGTCATGAAGTGGGCCATCGCCAATGGGTGCCGGCTCATAGAGCAGTGGGAGGAGTTCCTCATCGGGAGCCGCGAACCGGATGTTGTGCCGGTCCGCCGATGATCGATCGTCGTCGATGTCGATGACCTTTGAACACGGCGCGCGTGGGGGGCGGTGTCAGAGGCCCCGATGTCGGCGCCACGGTGGCGGCGGGCTTCAATCAAGGGCATCAGTGAGGACGGGATGGGGACCCGCGGTCCTGACAGTCCGCGTTGCGCGGTTCCGGAGGGGCGGATGGCCGTCGTCGTGGCCGCCCCGGTCACGACGTGCGGGACGACGATATGGCTTTCTCCATTCCGGCGAAGTATCATCATCGGCAGCGCCCGGTTTCGATCCACCGCGGGTTCCGGTTGCCCTCCATACAGATCCAGTTATGACGCGACTAAATGACCAGGGGGGCCGCCGATTCCGCGCCCGTCTTCGGGTTGACGCCTGGACAAATCAACTGCCGTGTCTAGGCCGCAGCCGGGATCGCCGGGATATCCGTCCATAGCCTCCGGGTCGGCCTCGCCAGCGAACTGACCAGCCGCGGGGCCTCGACAGGCGACTGTTCAAAAATGTTCATTTTTAGGCGATCGTTTACAGAATCAGGTCCGAATCAGAAGGTGGAAGGCTATACTGAGTGGAAGGCTATACTGACCAGATGAGCCAAGAATTGATCGCCATTATTGGAGCGGCTATCGGTCTTGCCGCCATCATTGTTCCGACCATTCGCGGATTGCGGAAGGACATTACCGCCTTGGGCGAGCGCACCAGCAGGGATATTACGGCCCTAGGCGAGCGCACACAGAGGGACATGGCTGACATGCGGAAAGATATTGCCGCCCTAGGCGAGCGCGTGGGTAAGGTGGAGTTAGGCTTGGTCGATCGCATCGGCAAGCTGGAAACAGCCTTGGGCGAGCGCATAGCCAGACTCGAAGTGGCGACGGAAGGATTCATCAAGCCTCAATCCACGCCTCAGTGACGCAGATCGGACCAGTAGAAATGGTCGATCGAAAACTACCTTCGAGACATCGAAAGCGATATTGATGGTATCCAGGGGGCGGCTGTTTCAACAGCAATATTTGCTGAAAGGAGCAAGACGAATCAGGACCATTTTATTGTCCCGCCTCGGGACGCGGGATGAGGAAGATCGCGTAGGTTGGAAGGGGATCGGCGCGTCGCGGGGTTGCGGGAGACGCGTAAAGGGGGCCGCTTGCAGGCGTCGCATGGCGTCTTCGTGCCCGGCGGGCACAGGTGTCCAGCGGCGCGTCGCGCCCGATTCCGCAGGGATGTCGGGGGGGTCAGGCTGTGGGGGCATTCAGGATGGCGTCGAGGGCATCCTGCGCGCGGGCGGCATAATGACGGTTGGCCTCGGGCAGGTAGCGGAAGCGCCCCTGGCAGCGCACGATGGCGATGGCGGCGTTGGTGAGGCAGGCGAGATTGCGCGGCAAGTGGCGCACATAGGCCCGGCAACGGTCTTCATCGTAGGTGAAGTCGCGGACGTAGTGCAGACGGTTTTCGATGTGCCAGTGATTCCGGACCAGGGCCAGGAGTTGCTCGGGACTGGCGCGCTCCGCATCCAGCGAGGTCAGGCAAAAGGTCACCTCGACGCTGCGCGCGCCGGTCTTGACGGTCTCGCGCTCCCGTTCGATGCGCATCGCCTGGCGGCGTCCATAGAGGTTGGCGTAACCGTCCCAGGGGGTGTCGGAGAGGTCGATGGCGGCGCAACGGCGGCGCTCGATGCGGCCATGGGCCTTCTCGAGGGTTTCGTGCGAGGGCGCGGCGCTCCAGTCGACCGACCGGAGGTCGTCATGCATCGTGGGCTGGTTGTCCTTGATCGCGGTGACGACGTAGTCGGCGTGACACTGGTCGAGCAGGCAGCGGGCGGTGTCCTGTTGGGCATGCATCGCGTCGAGGGTGACGGTGCGTCCGGCGAGGTCGAGGCCGCCCGACAGGTCGCGCACGGCGGGGATTTCATTGGTCTTGTCGTCGATCTCTTTCTGACCCAGGACCAGGCCGGAGCCGTGCTCGACCGCCGCGACCATCATCCGGCGCCCGTGCCCGGTCTGCGCCGAGGCGCCGCGCAGGTCCTTCCCGTCCATGGCCACCGGGGCGTGAGCGGCGCTGTACTGGCCGGCCCACCGGCCGATGGCGTTGTCGAGGGTCTCGGGCGGAAGCGCCGCGAGGATGTTGTGGAAGGTGGTGATCGAGGGCGCGGTGTAGCGCTGCTTCGAGGGGCTGTAGAAGGCGCCCCCGGCCTGGAGTTGCTCCTGGCTGAGCAGGCGGGCGAACTGCGCAAAGGCGGTCACCCCGCGGTAGCCGGCCAGGCGGGCCGCGACGGCGAGCGTCAGCACGGTGTGGAGCGGGTAGCGCTTGCCCCGGGCGCGGCGCCGCTCGGGCACTTCGCCCAGGCGCTCGAACAGGCTGCGCAGACGCGGCGCGGCCATGGGCGCGGTTCGGGGTTCACCGTGCCACGAGGCCGGCGTCTCGGTCTGGCTCAGCGCCTCGGCGGCATGGCCGGTGAGTTCGAACACGAAGATCTCCTTGGGTTGGCCGTGATGGCGCCAGCGCGCCGCGCCGCCGGGCTCCCGGGCATAGCCGCGGGTCCGGCCCAGCCAGCGCCAGTTCGACGCGCGGTAGCAGGTCCCGGCAAAGCGGGCCGGATCCACGAACGTCTCTGCCAGCAAGACGGGGTAGCCGTGCGCCGCCTGCATGTCCTGCGACAGCCGCCGCAGGCTCAGACCCAGCGCCCGCGAGGCCAGATTGGGCACCGTGCGCGGCGTCAGGATGACGAAGCGCGCGTTGTTGGCGATCAGATGCAAGCGCTGGAACTGCTGCTCCGCGCTCCAGCCGATCCAGCGGTCGCGCGCGGCCAGCTTGAACGCGCCCGGCTGCCAGCCGATCAGCGCAAGCCAGGTCGAGCCCAGCGTCGCGACGTGGCGCAAGCCCTTCCCGAACACGCCATGAAACGGCAGGTAGTGATGGGCCGCCACCAGCCTGTCCCAGCGCCGGTGTTCCTCCGCGCCCCAGGTCGGACGCACCGCCACTGCCCGCAGATCAATATCGCAACCCTGTGCCGGTGGCCCTCCCATGACGGATACTCTGCCACATCGAAAACAAAATAGCCAGCTCCGGATTCAACCAGGGCTGCCGAAAACCGCCGAACGAACAATAAAATGGCCCTGCAAGACGAATGAAGAGCACACATCGGACCACCGCCGTTGTCGTATTATTGCTGGCCCTTCCAGGCCTAGCCTCCGCGCAAAGCCCGGCCGACCAAGCCAGCCTGGAATCGTATCGCTGGGGAGTGGTCGCGGCCCACGAGTCGGTAGAACCGGCTCGCGAGGCCCTGGACGCCGCCAGATCGCATCGCGTGTCTTTTGTTGAAGACCGCGCAGTCGAAAAAGCACGCGATAAGATCGCCGAAGAAAAATCCAGAATTGAACGCGGAGACCGTGATCGAACCGATGATCTAGCCAGAGCGGAAGACGAGCTTTCAACAGCCGAACGCCACCTTTCTGTGATCGAAGCACGAATAGTTGCCGCTCAGTCTTACCTTTCCTCTACGGAGGCCGTCACCGTCTCCGCTGAAGCCGTCTTTGTTGCTGCGGAAGCTGCGTCTGCATCAGGTGACAAGACGGCACTTCTGGCTGCGATAACCGCTCACTACGTGGTAATAGAAGCCTCAAACATCGCCGGAACTGAACTAATTAACGTTAACAACATTGATATAGAAGGGGCTACCACTTCCCTTGGTACTACTCTCTTTCACAATAACCGTCCTTCTGCGGCCCAAGCAAGTAGCGTGTGGAGAAGCGCCGCCCTAGCCGCCCTAGCCGCCGAGCGCGCCGAGGCAATTGTGGATGCGATGAATGATGGTGAAGCACTGCCACCGGAATTGCTGGAGCCGCTGCCTACTGACTTTGGGCCCGTCGCATAAGAGCACCAAGCTATCGGGCTGCAATTTTTTATAACGGGGTATTTTCCACGGTGCCCCGCCGAGGAACAAATGACAGCGTATCCAACTCACCGTGCGTTCTACTACCGCGCCCGCAAGAAGGACGGGCAGGCAGACCGTTTTCTAACTTTCGTCGAGGAACCAAAACCCAAAGAAGGACGGCGTAGAGGGCAGCCTAGTAGCAGTTATCGGGTATGGGATAGATCGAGCGGAATTCGTGTAGGGCCGGTACCGACGCGGCGCAACCGAGGCTACCGCGACGGCCACTATCGGCAGGTATTTTCTACGGAACTGCAAGACGCTTGGCCTGAAGATGGCCCCCTTTTCGACGATGGCAAAGAACCCCGAACGAATTTGCTGACCCTGAACGGTGACCAACTTCCGGAGGACTTGCGAGAACGCTGTGAAAGAGAATTGCGGCGTGCCATGGAGGAAGGGCGCATTCCTCCCGATCCGCCTGAATAAAATTCGGCTTGGCGGCGCGGGAAACTGCGCGAACCGTGATCGTGCCGGAGTCGGTGTCCTTCGGCGGCCGGAACCTCGAAGCCGGCCAGCTGGGAGGCGAACGCCTATGTCGTCCGAAACCACATAAGGACCGCCTTCGTTTGCCTCGCGATGGAGGCCATCATGGTTGAGCACATGAAGGATTGGCTCGCCCCCACGGCCGACCGCACCGACTGGCGAAGCAAGAATTCGGCGCCACGAGCGGATTCGGTCCCGTCAAATCCGGTAGACAAATGTGTAATATATTAAGGGACTTGCAAAACTCGTGCGGACGATGGGTTGAAATCAATATGTTGTGGAACTGTCAGCCTGCGTCGTCTATATGCGGTAGCTACCTCGGACGATGCGATAGTTTTGCAAGTCCCTCATATTGTATTCAAAAGAAACGCCTATTCTTATAAACCAATGATTTAGATCACTACTGTCCGGTTCGCTCGCTGGATGATCTCTATAACTCATTGTATATCAGTTATATGAAAGGATAATTTGGTGTCCGCGACTTGAACGGGAGACACCTCCCCGTGTCCAGTTGGCGCCGGTCTTACTAGCCCTACTTGGTGTCCGGCGAGGGGCTTCGTATGCTGGCTCCATGTATGTTGGCAAAACCCTGTTCGCTCAAGTCATGAGTTTCCTGCCCTGGAAGACGTTCTCCCGGATCGTGGAGCGTTACCGAGGTGACCGCCTCGTCCGCACGCTGCGCAGCACCGAGCACTACCGCGCGATGGCCTTCGCCCAACTCACTGGCCGCGAGAGCCTGCGCGATCTCGAGGCCTGTCTCGCAGCCCGTCCTTCCAAGCTCTACCACTCCGGCTTTCGTGCGCCGGTGCGGCGCTCCACTCTGGCCGACGCCAACGAGCGCCGCGACTGGCGCATCTACGCGGATTTCGCCCAGCGCCTGATCGCCCAAGCGCGCGCCCTGTATGCCGACGAACCGTTGGCGATCGAGTTGCATGAAACCGCCTACGCGCTCGACTCGACGACCATCGATCTTTGCCTGTCGATGTTCCCCTGGGCGACCTTCCGCAAAACCAAGGCGGCAGTCAAGATGCACACCTTGTTGGACTTACGAGGCTCCATCCCCAGCTTCATCCACATCTCGGACGGCAAGCTCCACGACGTGAACGTGCTGGACTTGCTGGTGCCGGAACTGGGCGCGACCTACGTCATGGACCGCGCCTACATCGACTTCGAGCGCTTGCACCTGCTGCACTAGGCCGGTGCCTTCTTCGTCACCCGCGCCAAGAAAAACTTTCACGCCCATCGCCTCTACTCGGCGCCGACCGACCGCACTATCGGCGTCATCGCCGACCAAACCATCGCCCTCGACGGCGTTCGCACCAGGCGCCTCTATCCCGACCGCCTGCGGCGCATCCGCTACAAAGATCCGAAATCCGGTAAAACGTTGGTGTTCCTCACCAACCGAACCGGCCTCGACGCAACGACTGTCTGCAGCCTGTACAAGAGCCGCTGGCAAGTGGAGTTGTTCTTTAAGTGGATCAAACAACACTTGCGGATCAATCGCTTCCTGGGCGTCTCGGAGAACGCTGTCAAGTCACAACTGTGGATCGCCATCTCGGTCTATGTGCTGGCCGCCATCCTTCGCAAACGGCTCGAAATCACCACGCCGCTCTACACAATGCTACAGATTCTGTCGGTCATGCCGTTCGAACAAGTGCCTTTATACCAGGCACTTACCGCGGAAGATTACAGAACAGAACCGGACCCTTCCGCTAAACAGTTGTATCTATTCAACTTCTAACCGGACAGTAGTGGATTTAGATATATCGGCAGCGTCACGATGTGAAACCATCGCTCCGCTCCTCTCTTCGCGCCTGAAACCCGAAGACCCCCGTGCGCGACCCTGAAGGGTCCTGCCACGGACTGCTGGGACAACGCGAGCCGACGGGCAGCCGGCCCTCCGAACCGCGAATCATCGCGGGGCGTCCGGGTCGGTATCGGCCTCCGGCTGCGCATTGGGGCTAGCGTTCTCCCCGCGGAGGATTGCGAGCAGTTCGTCGGTAATCTCGATATCCTGAACCGCGAGAATCAGGCCGATCTCTGGGGCCGAGGTATCCACGATCACGTCGAACCCGTTCTCCTCGCCGTAAGTCTGCACCAACTCGAATACCTTTTCGGCGACCGGTGCGAGCAACTGCTGGCGCAGCCGGTTGAGATCTTCCTGGACACCGGTACTCATGCGTTCGATTTCGAGGCGCAGCCGGTCGATTCGGTCCAGCAGTTCCGACAAACCGTCTCCGGCCGGCACTTCGGGTGAAGTTAACAGTGCCTCGGCTTCACGGAGTTCTTCCTGCCGCGCCTGAATTTCTGCCGTTCTTTCGGCGAGGATCAGGGACCATTGTTCCGACGCCCGTTCGAAATCGGGGCTTCCTTCAACCACTTCCTGCATGTGGACCGCGCCGAGCTTCGAACCGACGATCTGCGCATCAATTGCGGGACAGTATGCGAACAGCAACGGGGCGGTCATCGCTCCAAAGCGGAAAGCGCGCCGCCGGCGCGTGGCGGCCTCTCGAAACCTGCGCCAACCCGCGGGGTTACGTTGAGGGCGCCTAGCCATGGAACCCCCCGGCTTGTTCAAAATGATGCGCTGCGCGCAGCACCTTTCCTTCCTCGAAGTGGTTTCCGATCAACTGCATGCCCACCGGAAGGTTGTCCGGGCTCGTTCCGCATGGGACCGAAATGCCCGGAAGCCCGGCCAGATTGCATGTCGTGGTGAAGATGTCGTTCAGATACATTGCCAGCGGGTCGTCCGTGTTCTCGCCGATCCTGAACGCCGTCGTCGGCGTGGTCGGCGTCACCAGAAGATCCACGGTCTCGAACGCGGTTTGAAAGTCCTTCAGCACCAGGGTGCGCACCTTCTGAGCTTTCAGGTAATACGCATCGTAGTATCCGGCGCTGAGTGCGTATGTGCCCAGCAGAATGCGTCGTTTGACTTCGGGTCCAAACCCGGCCATCCGGGTTTGACGATACATGCTTTGAAGTGTTTTACCCGGCACACGGAGTCCGTAACGCACGCCGTCATAACGTGCCAGGTTGCTGCTGGCCTCGGCCGTACAGATCAGGTAGTACGTGGCGATGGCGTAGGGGGTGTGGGGAAGGCTGAGTTCCCGGATCTCGCATCCCAGTCCTTCGAGCTTGTCGATGCCCGCGCGCACCTTCTCGTGGACTCCGGTATCCATGCCGCCGACGAAATATTCCTTCGGCACGCCAACCTTCATGCCCTTGACGGCTCGATCCAGTTCGCCGCTCCAATTCGAAGTCGGCACGTCGGCCGACGTCGAGTCCATGGGATCGAAACCGGCCATGCTGTCCAGTAGTCGGGCTGCGTCTTCAACCGAACGCGAGAAGGGGCCAATCTGATCGAGCGACGACCCGAACGCGACCAGTCCATATCGGGATACCCGGCCGTAGGTCGGTTTCAAACCCACCACGCCACAGAACGATGCGGGCTGCCGGATCGATCCTCCGGTATCGGAACCCAGTGCCACCGGAACCAGTCCGGCCGCTACCGCCGCGGCCGAACCGCCGCTGGAACCGCCCGGGACCCGTTCGGTGTCGTGCGGGTTCCGTGTGACGAAGAACGCCGAATTCTCCGTAGACGATCCCATTGCAAACTCGTCCATGTTGGTCTTGCCCACAACGATGGCCCCGGCCTTTCGCAACCGGTCGACGGCGGTCGAACTGTACGGCGGGACGTAGTCCTCGAGAATTCGCGACCCGCAGGTGGTTCGTTCCCCCCGAATGTGCAGGTTGTCCTTGACGGCGAGCGGAATGCCGGCCAGAGGTCCGACCGGCTCATTTTCGGCGAACGCCCTGTCGGCGGCGCGTGCCTCTTCCATGGCTTCGTCCTTCCGTATCCTCAGAAAGGACTTCAGTTCGGGGTCCCGGCGTTCGATCTCTTCGAAGACGCCCGATATCACTTCGCTGACGGTCGTGGTTCCTTCGCGGTATTCGCGTGCGAGTTGCCCCGCGGTGGCTTCCTTGAGATTCATCGTTCGCCGATGACTTTCGGAACCCGGAACAGACCCACGGTCTCGGCGGCTACGGAACTGCCGTCACGGGTTCGGACCCGGTCCTCGCGTTCGGCGTGCGGTTCGCGGGCAACCACCTGTGCGGTGGGCTCGATGGCGTCGGTATCGAGTGTTTCAAGTTGTTCTACATATTGAACGATTCGGGTCAACTGGGATGCCAGTTCCTTTCGTTCGTCATCGGCGACATCCAGATTCGCCAGTTGCGCCACGTAGGCGACGTCAGTTGCGCTTATCTTCATGAGTAAATTCTATGTCCGTGATCCATCGGTTCGGCCAGGGTTCGTTTACCTTGCGCAACATCCACCCGCGGAGGGAGATCAGTTGCTGCTTCCAGGTCTCGTCGGGTACCCGTACAATGATCCGCGACCCGCGTACATCAACCACCGACGTCGATCCGGCAAGCGGTTCGCCGACAAGCTTGGGCCAGAATGCCTGCAGCAGATGTAGATCGAGATCTTCGTTCCACCGGGGCGACTGTCGCAACGAAGCGATAATCTGGCGGATAGCGGGATCGAAAGGCATTGCGGTTTCGGTACGTCCTTTGCTTGCGAGCCAGTCAAGGTAGAACGGGGTCCGCCCTATTTTTACACATTTGAGTAGCTCGCCCGGGTCCATGTTCTTACAATCAAGGGATTCTTGTCACAATCGATGGATACCACCCGGACTCATGCCCAGATGCCCTAGTCTAGTCTTCCTGTCGCTCCTGCTGTGCCTTTCCGGGGTTGCGGAAGGGCAGTCCACGGTGACCTCCCCGATCGAGCAATTCGGCTTCAACCTGGGCGACGACTACCAACTGGCGAACTATACCCAACTGGAATCCTATTGGACGCGGCTCGCGACCGAATCCGACCGGATGAGCCTGGAGGTGATCGGCGAAACCGCCGAAGGCCGCCCGATCTACATGGCCATCGTCACCTCGCCTGAAAACCACCGGAATCTGGACGAGTACAAGTCCATCGCGCGGCAACTCGCGCTGGCCGAAGGCGTCGACGAGAACCAGGCGCGTGAACTTGCCGGTCGCGGGCGCGCCGTCGTCTGGATCGACGGTGGGCTCCATGCCAACGAGACACTCGGCGCGCAGCAACTGATGGAAACCGTCTATCGGATGGTGAGCCAGGACGATGCCGAAACCCTGCGATTCCTCGATGACACGATTCTGCTGGCCACCTGCGTCAACCCGGACGGCCTCGAACTGGTTGCCGACTGGTATATGCGCAATCCCGACCCTCTGGCGCGCTCGCTCGACGATTTGCCGCGTCTCTATCAGAAGTACACCGGACACGACAACAACCGGGATTTCTACATGTCGTCCCAGCCCGAGACCGAGGCCATCAACCGTATTCTTTATCGCGAGTGGTTCCCCCAGATCGTTTACAACCACCATCAGTTCGGTCCGCGGGGGACGGTTCTATTTGCGCCGCCGTTCCGCGATCCGTTCAACTACAATTACGATCCGCTGATCGTGACCAGCCTCGATCTGGTGGCTGGCGCGATGCACAGCCGGTTCCTGGCCGAAAACAAGCCCGGCGCCACGATGCGTTCGGGAGGAGAATATTCCACGTGGTGGAACGGCGGGCTGCGGACGAGCCCCTACTTCCACAACATGATCGGCTTGCTGACCGAGACGATCGGCGGTCCGACACCCTTCGAAATCCCCCTGGAACTCGATCTACAGGTGCCGCGCGGAGACTATCCTCGTCCGATCGAGCCTCAGACTTGGCATTTTCGCCAGTCCATCGAGTATTCGATCACTGCGAACCGCGCGGTTCTGGACGTTGCGTCGCGTTACCGCGACACGTTGCTGTTCAACATCTGGCGTATGGGGATGAACTCGATCGAACGCGGCAGCCGCGATACTTGGACGATCACTCCCGACCGGTTGGAGGCCGTCCGCAGTCTTGGCGGGAATGCCGGTCGCGTGTTGGCGGGGTTGCGGAATCCCGCGTTGCGCGATCCTCGTGGATACGTTATTTCCGCCGGCCAACCCGACTTTCTGACCGCGACCCGTTTTGTCAACGTACTCATCAAGAACGGCATCGCGGTCGAACGGGCCACCCGGGACTTCGAGTTGGACGGTGTGGGTTACCCCGCCGGATCCTTGGCGATCCGAACCGCGCAGGCGTTTCGGCCGCATGTCCTGGATATGTTCGAGCCGCAGGATTACCCCGATGATTTCGCCTATCCCGGCGCTCCTCCGACGCCTCCGTACGACATGACGGGCTGGACGCTGGCCTATCAGATGGGCATCGAGTTCGACCGGATACTCGAAGGGTTCGACGGCCCCTTCGAACGTGTTGGGGGATTGGTCGAGATGCCGGCCGGCGAAATAACCGTCGTTCCGGACGCCCGCGGATACTTCCTGAGCCATGCCACAAACGATGCGTTCGTTGCGATCAATCGCTTGGTGGGCGCCGAAGACGTGTACTGGCTGCGCGAGCCCGTCGAATCGGGTGGCCGGCTGTGGCCGGCAGGCACCATCTATATCCGTGGCCGCGCAGGCATCGAATCCGGAATCGCGCAACTGGCCCGTGACCGGGGGCTCCGCTTCGAAGCGACCGCGATTGAGCCCGATACCGATGCGTTCATGTTGAACGAGGTTCGAATCGGCCTGTGGGACCGTTACGGCGGTTCCGAACCGTCGGGTTGGACCCGTTTCATTCTTGAAAATTTCGAATTTCCGTTCGAGATCGTCTATCCGCCGCAACTCGATGACGGAGATCTGGCGGATGATTTTGACGTCCTGATCTTCGTGGATGACGGTATTCCGTCCCGTGAGAACGTTCGGAACAGGGAGGAGCGGGGAACGCCGGATAATGTTCCCGAAGAGTTCGAGGCCCGGTTGGGCGACGTGTCGCTCGACGAGACCGTCCCCGCGATCCGTGAGTTCCTTGAGACCGGCGGTACCGTGATTGCGATTGGCGAATCGACGTCACTGGCGAGCCATCTCGGTCTTCCGCTGTCGAATCCACTCACCACTGAATCGTCCGGCGGGGCGATCGAGCGGTTACCCCGGGAACAGTTCTACGTGCCGGGTTCGATACTCGAGGTCGAGGTCGACAATACCCACCCTCTGGCCTACGGTTTGGGCGCCCGCGTTGACGTCGTCTTTTCGGACAGCCCCGCGTTCAGCCTGGACGAGGGCGCCGCCGGTGTCCGGGCCGTCGCCCGATTCGGTCCGGCCCCCCTTCGAAGCGGCTGGGCATGGGGACAGGAGCGTCTTGAAGGCACTGCCGCGATCGTCGATGCCGATGTCGGCCGCGGCAAGCTTTTCCTCTTCGGTCCCGAGGTCGCGTTTCGTGCCCAACCTCACGGAACGTTCAAGTTTCTGTTCAACGGAATCTATTTCGGTTCGGCCGAACCGGTGACCCTGGGTCAGGAATGAACACCCGAACAGGCACGATCCGGCTCCTGGGAAGTACCCTGCCGCGTGCGCGTTGTCGTCGCCCCACTGAACCGGCTCTGAAGCTCGCTGAGTACCGAGTCTCCCATATATTTTTTTCGACATCCTACCCAAAATGGTAGTTGATCCGATTACTTTTGTAGCTGAGAGTATGGTCCTTTTATGATTTCCGGCTCAGGCGCTCGAAAGTACCAGATATGCCGACATAAACGTTGATCCATGTGCGATTGCTGTTTAAGTTTAGGTAGATGCTCTTATTGAACAATCGAAGCGTACGGATCGTTAAAAAGGTTCGTTGCACCGGATAAACCAATTTAGAATGCAACCCCCGCACCAAAACCAGAAGAGGACGTCATGCTGAAAAAGCTCAATATCTCATTCGTGTTTTTTGTACTGTTGTTCGGATTATCCACACGCACCCTCGCTCAGGAAAACGCCACGTTGAGCGGTACCGTGGCCGACAGTACCGGAGCATTGATACCCGGTGCGGAAGTCACCGCGACCAACGACGCCAGTGGAATGGCGATGACGAGCCTGACTGACGGAGTCGGCCAGTACGAGTTCACCCTGCCACCGGGGGTTTATACGGTCACGGCGGCGTTGCCAGGGTTCGCGACCGGGATCGAAAATGTCCAACTGGTTGCGGGCCAAGCGGCGATGCGGAACTTCATGCTCGAACTCGGTACGCTTGTCACGACCATTGTGGTCGGGACGCGCGCGGAGCCCCGGTCGGCTACCGAGTCGACGGTGCCGGTGGACGTCATCCGGACCGAGGACTTCGCCAAACAGGGCAGTACCGACTTGGCGACTCAGTTGCGGACGGTCGTCCCCTCTTTCAACATCAATATTCAGCCGATCAGCGACGCGGCCACCATCGTCCGGCCGGCGAACCTGCGCAACCTGGCGCCCGACCACACGCTGATCCTGGTCAACGGAAAGCGCCGCCACCGCGCGCCGGTCATCACCTGGCTCGGTAACGGCATCGCCGACGGTTCGCAGGGGCCGGACATCTCCGTCATCCCCTCGATTGCCATCCGGCAGGCCGAGGTGCTGCGCGACGGCGCCGCGGCACAGTACGGCTCTGACGCCATCGCGGGCGTTATGAACTTCCAACTCAAGGACTCTCCCTCGGGCGGTAGCCTGGAAGTCCGTACGGGCGCTTTCTTCGATGCGAACCCGGGCGACCTCTCGAGCTGCGGGGCGGGGATCATCGGTGACATCAAGCATTCCTGCAACGGGATCGGCGGACACGGAAAGACGCTCACCGTGGCCGGGAATGTCGGGGTGCCGCTCGGTGAGAACGGGTTCCTGAACCTCAGCCTGGAGTACGGCGACGGCAACCCCACCAGCCGTAGCGTCCAGCGCAACGATGCGAAAGCGGTCATCTCGGGCGGCAACTCGAACCTGCGCAACCCGGCGCAGATCTGGGGAACTCCGAGACTCGACAACGACCTGAAGCTTTTCGCCAACTTCGGCTATCTCTTCGACAACGGTACACAATTCTACGGCCACAGCAACTACGCGAGCCGCACGGTGACCGGTGGGTTCTACTTCAGGAACCCGCACACCCGCGGCGGCGTTTTCCGCGGCCCCAAGGTCGACGGCAACCCGTCGCTGCTCGTCGGCGACGCGGTCTGGGCACAGACCGGCGTCGAGAAAGCCGGCAACTGCCCCGCGATCCCGATCATCGACAATGTCCCCGACGCGGGTGCCCTCGCGGCGGTCGAGGCCAACCCGAACTGCTTCACGCTCTTCAGCCGGTTTCCGGGCGGTTTCACGCCGCAATTCGGAGGCGACCTGACTGACTATTCGTGGGTCAGCGGCTTGCGGGGCTTTGCTGGCGACTTCACCTGGGACGCCAGCGTCAACATCGGCGCCGGCGAGGTCGATCAGTTCATCTTCGACACGGTCAACGCGTCGGTGGGATTCGACACGCCGACCTCGTTCAAGCCCGGTATCTACCGGCAGCAGGACCTCAACCTCAACTTCGACATCACCTACCGGTTAAACGATACCGTGCACTTCGCGTCCGGCGTGGAGTGGAGAAACGAGGAGTTCACGATCGGTGCCGGTGGGCAGCCGTCGTGGGAGATCGGCCCGTATGCGGTGCAGGGTTTCAGTTCGGGCTCGAACGGCTTTAACGGCTACCGGGCCGACACGACGGCGGGAGTATGGGGCCGAAGCAATATCGCCGCTTACGGCGAGTTCGAGTTCGGCGGCGAGAGTTGGACCCTCAGCACGGCTGTCCGGTTTGAGGACTTCGAGGATTTCGGCACGACGACCAACGGCAAGGTCTCGGCGCGGGCCGCGGTGAGCGAACAGGTGTCGCTACGCGCCGCCGTCAGCACCGGGTTCCGCGCGCCGACGCCGGGGCAGCAGAACGCGTTCAACGTGACGACCGCCTTCATTGGCGGGCAGTTGACCAATAACGGCGTCGTCCCGTCCACTTCCGCGGTGGCGGTGGCCCGCGGCGGCGCGCAACTGAAGCCGGAGAACTCGATCAACTACAGCGCGGGCATCGTCGCCGAAGAGGGACCGTTCACCTTCACCGCCGACTTTTTCAGGATCGACATCGACGACCGCGTCGCCCTGTCCCAGGAGATCGTGCTGACGGAGCCCGAGATCCTGACGCTGCTCGCTGAAGGGATCCCCGAGGCGCGGAATTTTCCGGTGTTTCGGTTCTTCCTGAACGACTTCTCGACGACGACCCAGGGTATCGACCTGGTTTCGACCATCGTGTCCGGGCGCACGACGTTCAGCGGGGTGTTCAACTTCACGAACACGGAGATCAAGAACCTCGAATCCTCCGTGATCGATGAATTCCGTATCCATACGCTGGAACGGGGACTGCCGAGAACCCGGTGGAATGTCACCGTCAACCATGACGCCGATCGGTGGAACCTGACGGGCCGGTTGAACTTCTTCGGAGCGTTCTGGGACAGCGAGGATGCACGGAATCAGAACGGTACTACGAACGCCCCGTTGTACCCGGCCTACGGCGGCAAGGCACTGGTCGACCTCGAGCTCGGCATCCCGCTCGGGGAAAACGTCACGCTGTCGCTCGGCGGCGAGAACGTGCTGAACACTTACCCGGACGTCAACGAGTACGGCCCACAATCGGTGGGCAACCAATATGGCCAGTTCTCGCCGTTCGGTTTCAACGGGGCGTTCTTCTACACGCGGCTCAACTACACCTGGGACCTCGGTTTCTAGACAGCGTCACGTTCGATCGATCGATTCATGCCCCGCCCGTCGCGCCACTCAGGCTGACGGGCGGGATTTCCTTTCTGGTATGCGCATGGGGCCGGAGGGCTGAGGCCGTCAGCAATTCTCCCGCCTTCTGCGCACTCGGGAACTTACGCGATTTCCGCGGACGGCCTGCCGCCGCTCAACCATCGCTCAACCACCGCGCGAGGGCCTTGTCCGGATCGGCGATTTCCTCGATCGAGGCGTACCAACTGGCCTCCCAGCCAGGTTCCGGAAGGCCGGCGAACAACATCAGATTGAGCGGGTAGCCCTCGCTGTCGGTGCAACGCCTGAAATCGTCCCGGAACAGGAACACCGGCTTTTCCCAAGCGATGGCCATGCCAAGTTCCACCATCACGCCCTCGTCCGGGGGACAGCCGTTGACCACCGCAAACAACCCGTCGGCCTCGCGCACGTCGCGAACATCGGCCTGACCGATCCGATACGCCCAGTTCGAACTCGCCGCCCGGTCGATCTGATTGTTGCGGTCGAACGGCTCCCACACTTCGGCGCCCATCGACGCCAAAGCCGCCACAAGTTGCTGCAACGGCCCCTCGCGCTGCTGCAGGGAGAAACCATAGGGATTTGCCAGATAGAGCGTTTTCTTCAATGTCATGTTCAACTAGGGAACCTCCAGAAAGACTCGATGCGGTTTCTACGCGACGCGGCGGCGGTTCATGTTCGTTCCCGAGACGCTCAAGCGCAGGCGGAGCGGGGAGCGTCCGGCCAAGACCCGGCTGGAAAGACCCCGCTCGATCCAAATAACCGGCGAACTATGGACACCTTGGCCGCCGACTCGTGGAACCCCATGTCGGGGGATCTGGGCTTTCAGATAGTTTACGAACGATGTACATGAAAGCAGAAAGTACCGAGCGTCAGCCGGGGTGAGTTCCGGTTCCTCCAGCATGGCGTGACGGATGCCGTTCGCGTCGATTTCAAGCTTCAGGGAAACCTCGCTGCCGGGAATGGTCGTGAGTTGATCGACAACGGCCTCGACACCCGGCCCCGAAATCGGCCACCTCGAGTTCAAGAATGTCTCGATTGGGTTTGCCGCATTGGTGACGAGTCTCTTCCACGACATCAAAAATTCGGCATTTGGTAAAGCATCAGATACACCACGACACCCGTCACGGACACGTATATCCAGATCGGAAATGTCCATCGCGCAATACGGCGGTGCGAGTCGAGTCGGTTCTTCAGGGCGAGGTAAACCGTGCGGAGGACCAGCGGCACGACCGCGGCCGCAAGGACCGTGTGAGTCAACAGGATGCCCAGGTAGATGATCCGGATCGGGCCCTCGCGTTCGAAACGGACCGAGCCGACCTGATAGTGATAAATCAGATACGAGGTCAGGAACAGCGCCGACACACCCAGCGCCGCAAGCATGCAGGTCTTGTGTGCCGTGACGTTCCCTTGTTTGATGAAGTAGACGCCGGCGAGTACCAGGATGGCCGAGGCGCTGTTGAGAACGGCGTTGAGCGCTGGCAGGTCCGTATAGTCCATCGAACCCTAACAGCCTACGCCTATTCGTCCAGAAGCGATTCGACGTCGCCAGCGATTCGGTCGACCGCCTCCAGCGAAGTGCCGTCGTAGTAATTTCGGATCTCGCCTGTCCGGTCGATCAACGCAAAACGGCTGCTGTGGGCGATGGGCTCGATCGCGGTCCCGATCGTGTCGTCGACCGCCAGGTGGAAACCTTCGCGCGCCAGTCGATACAGGCTGTCGCGTTCACCGGTAAGAAACATCCAACGGTCGCCTTCGACCGCGTTTCTGTCGGCATAGGCGGTCAGAATTTCCGGCGTATCCCGGCTCGGGTCGACGGTGAAGGACACCAGACGCACCTCGTCGGGAAGTGTCCGGTTCAGCTTTCCCATTTGATACGTCATCATCGGGCACGCGCCGCCGCAACTGGTGAAGATGAAGTCGGCCACCCAGACCTGGCCGTCCAGGTCCGCCCGGGTTACGGTTCGGCCCGTACGCTCGACGAGTTCAAACTCCGGAACGCTGCCGAAGGTCATCGGCTCTTGGTCAGTGGCCGAATTCACGATAAACGCGAAAGCGATGCTGGACACCGCGATGGCGATTGCGGCCAGCGAAGACCAATGAGGTAATTTCATGACGGAATGGCTCCCATACGGATCAACGTTTGTTTGTGACCGCCAGCGCCGCCACGAACATGATGCCCGCAAACGCCGAAGCGACGCCCAAGGCGAGGGCCGGACTGGGGCCTCCGATCGCCAGATAGTCGGCCGCGTCGTACATGCTCCACCGAACCGCCGAAACGCCGTAGGTCAGCGGGTTCACCCGTATGATCCATTGTAGCCAGTCAGGCGCCCCGCCGGTGGGAAAAACCGCGCCCGAAAGCAACCACATGGGAATCAGAAACAGATTCATGATCGCGTGAAAGCCCTGTGTCGATTCCATATTCCATGCGATGAGGTATCCCAGACCCGTCAGGCCGAACGCCACCAGCGCGAGCACCCCGATGGTCAGTGGAATAGACCGCGGCGCGGCCCCCAGTGCGAACGGGGCCAGGGCCATGAAGATCATGCCCTGAATCAACGCCAGCGATGTCGATCCCGCGATCTTGCCCAGAACGATCGTCGCACGCGGCGTCGGCGCGACCAACACCGCCTGAAGGAAGCCTTCTTTCCGGTCTTCGATGATCGAGATCGTGGAGAAAATCGATGTGAAGAGCAGAACCATCACCACGGTTCCGGGAAAGAAGTATTCCATGTAGTTCATGGTTCCCGAGCCGGAGGGCAGGCTGAACGACTGCCCAACGCCGGAGCCCAGCAACAGCCAGAAAACCAGGGGCGTGCCCAGTGCGCCGGCGATACGGCTGCGCTGCCGGAAGAAACGAACCAGTTCGCGCTGCCAGAGCGTGACCGTCCCAAGCAGGAAGTTCATTCGTCCTCCCACAGGCGGTGCCCCGTGCAATCGATAAACACGTCCTCGAGCGTCGGCTTGGCCAGAGTGACGGTTTCGATCATTCCGGGAAACGATTCGATCAGCGTCGCGATAAACCGGTGTCCGTCGGCCTTTTCGATCCTGAGCGATCCGTTCAGCAGAGCCGGTCGCAGTCCGAACCTTTCGGCCACCTGGTCTCGCAACCGCTCGGCGTCGACGCTGGTGACGGCGATGATGTCCCCGCCGATGCGTTGCTTCAGCGTGTGGGGGCTGCCGGTCGCGACGACCTCTCCCTTGTTTAGTATGAGTACGCGGCTGGCGCGGTCGGCCTCGTCGATCAGGTGGGTCGTTACCAGGATCGTCACCTGTTCTTCGTCGCGCAGCCGTTCCAGATACTCCCACAGGTCATGCCGCGCCCCCGGGTCGAGGCCGGCCGACGGTTCATCCAGAATCAGAAGCCGCGGCGCATGCAGCAGGCCCTTTGCCAGTTCCACGCGCCTTTGCAGGCCTCCCGACAAGGTCTGAACCAGATGTCCGCTCCGGTCCGCGATCCGCAGATGCTCCATCATCGCGCCGATGCGCGTCCGGAGAGAACTTCCGTGCATTCCGTACAGATGTCCCTGGTGGATCAGGTTTTCGCGCACCGTGAGCTTGCCGTCGAGACTGGGATTCTGAAAGACGACGCCGATGTTCTTCCGTACCTCGGATGCCTGTGTACGAATGTCGGCATCGAAGATCCGGGCCGATCCCCGATCCGGCGGAAACAGCGTCGAAAGGATTCGGAACAGCGTGGTCTTGCCTCCGCCATTCGGACCCAGAAGGGCGAAAATTTCGGCTTGCTCGACCGCGAAGGACACGTTCTGGAGTGCCGGGTGCGCGCCATATGAGTGGCAGACGTTTTGAACGTCGACGACAGGCATCAGACGGCTTTGTCCACCACCATCAGAAGCAACAGAAGCGGCAGGTATACGACCGACGCGCGCAGAAGGCGCCGGGCGGCAACCGGGGTGCGAACGATGGCGGTTGCCGTTCCGTAGCCGAGGTAGACAAGGCCGCAAACCAGCGCCCCGAACAGGTACGTGTTCCCGGTCATTCCGAGCGTTGCCGGCAGAACACTGATCGGAAGCAACGTGCAGCAGTAGAGAACGATCTGCCGGGACGCGCCATCGGCGCCGGCATGTGTGACGGTCAGATGAGGGAATCCTCCACGCAGGTAGTCTTCGTCATGGATCCAGGCGATGGCAAGGAAGTGCGGTAGCTGCCATAGAAATACGATCATGAACAACGCCCCGGCCATACCATCGAGCGTCCCTCCGGCAGCGGTCCACCCCAACACCGGAGGTGCCGCGCCGGGTACGGCCCCCACGATCGTCGCCAGTGAGGTTCGTCGCTTGAGCGGCGTGTAGACGAAGGCGTAAAGCAGCACGGTGGCCCCTGCCAGCAGTCCGGTCACGAGGTTCGTGAACAACCCGAGGTACAGTGTTCCCAAAACCGAAATCGCGACCGAAAACGCCAGGCCTTCGCGTTCGGTCAGCCGTTGGCTGGGGAGCGGCCGTTCGCGCGTGCGGAACATCCGGGCGTCATGATGGCGCTCCACATACTGATTGAGTGCGCTGGCGCCGCCGGCAACCATCGCTGTGCCGAGCATGGCGTGCAGGAATGCCAGGCTGGCCAGCCCCGATTCCGAACCCATGTAAAAGCCGACCAGGGCGGTCACCAGGACGAGCGACGTGACCCGGGGTTTGGTCAACTCGATGTAGTCCCCGATATGTCCGGAGCGGATCGCCATTTCTGCCTCGTCGATCCTCATACTCATGTTTTCTGCCACACCGTTCCCGCTTACGCCGTTTGCGGATGAGGTTGTGCGTCCGCCTCGCGAGCGGCCGGAAACATGGCGAATGCGCGTAACGTCAGCAGAACGGATATTCCCAGAATTACCGCGCCGTTGGCGACGTGAAATGTCGTGATCATGACCGCCTTGAAACTCCAGACGGTGAAGGCGCCCAAAGCGACCTGGACCGCCGTCAGCAGCACTAGTGCCAGAATCGGGCGGACCAGCCGGCTGTGTTCGCGGTGGCCTGAAAGAATGCGAAAGAGCGTCCACACGATCATGGCGGCGACCGCCAGCGCGCCCACGCGGTGGGCGAAGTGAATCGCGATATTGGGTGTGTCGAACGCGGGGACGAGGCGTCCGAATGCCAGGGGAAAATCCGGAATCGCGAGCCCCGATTCGGTGTGCCGCATCAGCGCGCCCATGAGCAACTGCACGTAGACCGCGCCGCTGGTCATCGCGCACAGATAGGGGACGCTGGGCGTCCCCGCACGTTCGCCCGCGGGCGGCAGCCCCCGTTTCCAGCCTGGAGACGTGAACAACGCGATTGCGATAACGATGCAATAGAACGTCTGGGCCAGCATTGCGTGGCTGACCGAAACCGGCGTCGGCAGCAGGAACAATACCGTGATTCCGCCCAGGACGCCTTGAGCGATGACCGCCAGCAGCGCACCGATCGAAAGCCGGCGGACCCATGCCCGGTTCTCTTTGAGGGCGGTCCAGATTGCGAGAACCATCGTGAGAAAGCCGACGAAAGCGGCGATCATGCGATGGCCGTGCTCATAGAAAACGCCCCCCACCATCGGCGGAAAGAACATGCCGTAGGAGAGGGGCCAGTCCGGGACGGCAAGACCGGATTCGGTGCTCGTGACCAGACCGCCCGCAAAAATCAGGACGGTCGTTGACAGCGCCGTGAACACCGCGAACCGGTGCAACCCCAAGTTTTCCGATTCAGGTTTCCCGTCAACCCGGGGCCGTACCGTGCTGGAGCGCGCTACGGGCGCCATCGGGCCACATGCGAGGCGCCGCGAGGTTGTCTATGCCCCGCATCGATCAAGTCGATGCCCCCATCGATCGACGGGTTGCGAGTGACCGCTGTCACCTTGATTTCACCTTATTTATGGGACAGGGCACTTCAGTCTGCCGTTCCTTCCGAGAAGGTGAAGTTCAATTCGGTGGTTTCACCGTCCGCCACGGTGACCGTCTGTATGGACTCGCCGTATTTTTCGTGCCATGCGACGACTTCATATGTGCCCGGGGGAACGTTGATCCCGTAGTCGCCCGTACCGGCCGAAGTTGTGTGGAACGGATGATCGAATACCGCGACATAGGAGTTCATCCAACGGTGGACGTCGCAGCGTATTGCGAACGGACTTTCAGCCACTGTGAACGATTCGGTGTTCTCCATGCCCTGGACCGGTTGGCCGACGTTGATCTCCATGTTCACCATCGGGAACGCATGGATGTTGTGAAGGGTCATGTCGCTGTTTCGAATCGTTATATTCTGACTGGCCCTCACCGTGAATACATGGGGCGTGTAGCGGCAGCCCTGCTGATCGATCACGAAAGGCGCGGCCGGGGAAGCGTAGGCGACGCCGGTGTCGTAGCCGGAACGGATGAAGACCATCACGTTCTGAAGCTTGCTGTCGTCGGTGACCAGAACTTCCTGGCTGGACGCTCCGGATGCGATGTCCAGGCAGTAGGGATCGGCGGCCATCTGAATGAGGGGCATTTCCGGAACCTCGCCCTCGAACACGATGCTGCCCGAGATGGTTGCCGTCGCCGTGGACGCGTCGTACGCGGGTCCGCTCGGAACGCCGCTTCCGGCCCCTTCCGGCAACTGGAATTCGTCGCCGCCGCCGCCGCATCCGGCGCTCACCAACGCGAGCGCAAAAAGGAAAACGATTGCTGTCTTGCTATTCATTACAGGAATCTCCTGAAGATAATGTTGAATGAATCCCTTGTCGGACACGGCCACGCCGCCGGGTCGCTGCCCAACTCCTTACTTTAACGCAATCGCCCGAATCCGCGCTATTGGCCGGGACCGAAAAATGAAGGGGCACCGCCTGAAAGCAGTGCCGGCTCCGAGCGATCATGCCATTAGCGGGCAGTCCGCGGCAGTAACCTGCCGACCCTGAAGGGTTCTACCACGGACTGCTATAGATGCTGCCGGGGCCCGCTAATCATCCGCGGCGCGCTCTCCGTTGCCTACCGTCAGGAAGAGATGATCCCTGATGGCTTCGATCTGAGCTTCCGCGTTACCGTCCAGTTGTTCGAACGGAGTCGTGCTGTCCGGAAAATTGGCGGGCATTCTGGTGCCGGGAGCGATGGATTGGGGATCCAGAACCCAGTCTAGAACCCATTGCGGCCGGAGGCGTTCGTAGGCCAGGCCGAGATCCGGCGCCAGGTCCGCGGCATCGCGCGCGGGAATCAGATCCCCTACCTGGTGGCACAACGAGCACTGATTCGCGTCAAATAGTTCCCTGCCGATTGCGAGTTGCTCGTTGGTCGCCCCGATGGACGTGTCGATGAACGGGTAAGGGACATTGTCGATCGCCGAGAAGTACTTTCCGATCACCATCGACTCTTCCTGGTCCAGATGAAACGTCGGCATTCGTACCGACAACCAGCTGCGCATCGTACTGTCGCCCGGTTCCTGAAGGAACGAATGGAGCCACAGCGGCTGCGTCTTTGCGCCTTGCGTATTCAGCAGCGGCGGCCAGAGGCCCGCGTCGGCGATCGTTGATCGGATGTCGCCGCCGGCCCCTTCGATTTCGTGGCAACCACGGCAATTCCGCTGTGCGATCATCGAGCGTCCGGCTTCGATGTCGGCCGTCAGGTTGTTACGCATTTCCAGCGTGATCTCGTCCTTGACCAGTCCGGTCAAAACCATGACGATCGCGTCGACCTGTTCTTCATTGAATCCGAAGTCGGGCATCCGAAGCAGTTCTTCGGGACGCTTTTCCCGATCCACGTCAAAAATTCGCGAATCGCTCAACTTGGCTTCGTACCACGCCGTCCGTTCGTGTGGAATATTCAGGAAACCGAAATCGAACTGGTTGAGAAGCTTGGTTCCCGCCGTCGTCAGTTCAGTACCGATGGGTTGCGCCGTCTCATATCCACCAATGATGTGGCATCCGAAGCAGCCGTAACGGGCCACCAGTCCCTCACCGGTGATCATGACTTTGTCTTCGAGCGTCATCCCGGCCAGTTGTTCACGGGCCTGGATGCCAGTGGAGCCGGTACGGAGGAATTCCAACGTCACCTCGTCCAAGGCCGCCTCATCCATGTCGGGAAAGACTTCCGCTTCCCATTCCGGGTTTTCCAGCGACACTAAATAGGCCGCGACATCCGCGGCTTCCGCATCCGTTAGCCGCAGGCTTGGCATATTGGTGTCATGCCACACCGCCTCGGGGTCGCGGACCCAGTTGTAAAGCCACTCGATGGATGTCTTGCTGCCCTGACTGGCAAGGTTGTAGCCAAACCGCCTGCGGTGCTGAGTCCGTATCGGGTCTTCGGGCACTGTTCCGACTACGTGACAGGCCAGGCAGCCGACCGACTCCACCAGGGCCTGGCCGAGTTCGGCATTTCCGCCGGTTTGAGCCACCACGGGCAGCGTCATGTCCAGGGAGCGGGAGAACAAAAACTCGGTAATCGCCGTGATTTCGGCGTTGTTCCGGGCTTCGTACTCCGGTCCGCTATTGTTGGAGTTGAACCAGAAATTGGGCATCCGGGCTTCAGACTTGAAGGCCTTTGGATCCCGCAGCCACTTCTTGACCCACTCGGCATCCAGCTTGCTGCCAACGGTTGTCAGGTCGGGCCCGACCTTGCGGACATCTTCGTAGCCGGGAATATTGTGGCAACCGAAACAGCCATAGGTCCGGATCAGGTCGCGGCCCAAGTTCAGGTCGGCCGCGGCCGGGACATCGCCGGCGCCGGTATGACACTTCAGGCAACTGGCTTCAATCCGGTTCATCGGCAGCATGGGGGTTTCGAGAAAATGATCCAGGTGCCAATCCAGACGGTTTTCCCAGTCGGCCTGCTGTTCCGGGCTCTCGGGCATGTGGCCGGCGCGTGAAAACTCGACCGCACGGTCCAGACCGGCATGGCAAGTGGTGCATCCGAACGAATCGATCGGATGCGGCGAGTCGCTGGCCACAAACCGGTCGAGTTGGGGGTGGGCCGTGAACGGTTGCGGCCAATCGGCCATGGCCGCCTGATCGATACCCAGATGGCACGTCGTGCATCGGTCGACACGTGGAATCTGCAGGAATGGCGCGTCGTAGTATAGGTTCTGCAGAATCACCTGATCGACCTGCTCCGAAGGGTTCATGAAGTCGAGAACCGGGGCGTTCCGGATCGAGGTGACGAGCAGACCCGGATTTAACGTGTCCCGGACGTTCTCAAGCCGATCGAATTCCGCGAGCAGCGCCCGCATTTCGTCTTCAATGGCGTTGCGCATTCCGACCAAACCGTCCAGTTCCGTCTCGGCATCTTCAATAGCAATCGTCAGGCGTTCGACTTCCTGTTCGTACGCATTGATTTCGGCCAGCGTGGCGTCCGCCCTGACGCCCAGGGGTTCCGCGTTTTCGGGATCGTTCGCGACGGCTTCCTCGTAGTCGTACCGCTCGACGTCATACCGCGCGCGGGCAAACAGATAGCGTTGGTTGGCCGCATAGTGGTCGTCGGTCAGGGCCTCGATTCTGTCCCCGATTTCGGCCACCGCCGCGGAGTTCTGGGCCAACTGTTCCCCGGCTTCCAGGCGTTGTGCGTCAAGCGCGTTGAAGCTGTTCAGATCAATGGCGCCCGCTGCGGCCTCAATGTCCAACACGGTCTGCTCTACGCTCAGGCGGTTGAAGGCGCGTTGATACACCCGCCATTCCCGGTTGTAGTCGTCGACGACCATCCAGACCGTGAACACGAACAACAGCAGGCTGGAGATCGCAAACCACTTGTCGAGTTGGTTTGTTTCGTACAGTCGGTCTCCGCGCAACGCGATGTTCAGTGCGGGGTCCTTCTTTGCGGGGGGCGGAATGGCGGGTGTTCTTTCGCCGCCGTTCGGTGTTTCGCTACTCAAGGCTCTCTCCAGTACGGATAAGTGCTAGATATTAAAGAAATACTCCGGGATTCCGATGATGTATTTCAGGTTGAAAAGCCACCGAAGGACCATCTTTATCGGCAGCGACGCCATGGCCAGCAGCAGAAAAACCATGAGGTGATATCGGACCGGTCCCAGGTTCGCATAAAACTGTTTGAAGATTGTCTTCGCCAGAAGCATCGGGGGGATCAGAAAGTACCCGATCACGACCAGAAATCCGACACTTTCCCGAACCAGAATGTTGGACGGGCGGCCCATTCCCAGCAACCGGACCCAGAAATAGTCGGAGAGATCGACGTTGACGAGTGCTTCGAGCTTGTGTGTGTCCCAAAACTCGTATGGACCGAAGAAGTTCCAGTTCGGCCCCCGCAAAAACGTACCCAGAATGACCAGCAAGACCCACAGGATGAGAAAGCCGAACAAGAACGTCATGATCTCCCAACTGCGTTCCTTGAACGTGAAGTAGCCATTCCCCTTGGGGTTGGTATCGATGTAGGGAATTGACATCAACCCCACGATGATCAGGCTCGGAAACACGACGCCCGCCAGCCAGGGGTCGAAGTACACCAGCATTTCCTGCAAACCGAGGAAGTACCAGGGTGCTTTGGACGGGTTGGGCGTGCTTGCCGGGTTTGCGGATTCTTCGAGAGGCGCCGGGATCAGGATCGACCATCCCACCAGAACCACCGTCAGCAGAACCATGACGATCAATTCGGTGTAAACCAGATCCGGCCAACTCAGAACCTTCTCGGCTGTTTCATCCTTTTCAAGAATCGGCTTGCCTTCCTCGATGCGACGGTCGTTGCGGACCGCTTCCCGCATCGAGAACCACGTGAAGAAAGGAATGAGAAAGAGCATGCCCACGATGGGCACGTTGTCCGGTTTGGTCACGATCAGGTAGAAATCTTCGTCGAACATGCTGATCGCGATAAACACGAACATTGACGGAAAAAGGATCGCCGCCGCCTTGTTCGTGTAAAAGACGTGCCGGTATCTGGCCGACACGAACAGGAGAATCGCCGACAGCGTGATCAGGATTTCCGGGGCGGTCAGGTAATTGATGATGTCCTTGATAAAATCCATTCGATTTCCCGCTTTCTATAGGGGCCCGGAAATGCCGCCGTCGCGGCGAATACGCCAGAAATGGATCGCCATCAGAAAACCGGCGACCAGCGGCAGCCCGACACAGTGAAGAACATAGAAACGCAGCAGCGCGGCCTCGCCCACGAAGGTTCCGCCCAGAAGGACGAACCGCGCGTCGCTTGTGCTGCTGACGAGCGGGATATTGTCGCCGAGCGCCAGCAGGGCCGCACCGGGACCCTCATACCCCGCAAAGGGCGTCGCTCGCGCCATGTTGGAGCCGACCGTGATGGCCCACATCGCCAGTTGGTCCCACGGAAGCAGATATCCGGTGAAGCTCAGCAGAAGCGTCAGAACCAGCAGGACGACGCCGACGCCCCAGTTGAATTCTCGCGGCGGCTTGTATGAACCGGTCATGAATACACGGAACATGTGCAGCCACACGCTGATGACCATCAAATGCGCTCCCCAGCGATGAATCTCGCGCATGATGCCGAGCGGTACCTGTTCGCGCAGGTCGATGATGTCAACGTATGCATACTCGATCGTCGGACGGTAATAGAACATCAGGAGCAGACCGGTGAAGGTCAGCACCAGAAACAGGAAGAACGTGATACCGCCCATGCACCAGGTGAACCGAAGCCGGATGCCCGACTTCCGGACTTTCACCGGATGCAGGTGCAGGAAGACGTTGCCCAGCATGACCAGCATTCGCTTTCGATCGGAACTGGGAACGCCGATGCGAAATACCGAACGGTAAACCTGGCTTTTCTGGATTGCCTCGCCCATTTTCGTGGGCGACAGGTTCGATAGTAGTTCCTTGAATTGACTCATAAATCCTTCAATTAATTGCGCGGCTACAGACCACGCCTGCTGTAGGAATCAAGATGTATGGCGTTGGTGCTACAGATCCAGATATGCTCCGGGAAGTGTCCATTCGCCTTTTTCCTGCTGGAACTTGCGACCCTTGTCGACAAGGACCTGACCGTCTTCGGCAAGGCTGATACTGAATCGTTCCAGAGGTCGCGGCGCCGGCCCTTCGAAGTTGATGCCAGTGATATAAAAACCGCTGCCGTGGCAGGGGCACTTGAATTTTTGTTCGGCCGAGAGCCAGTTGGGCGTGCAACCCAGGTGCGTGCAAGTTGTCGACAAGACGTAAATTCCCTCTTCTTCACGCACCAGCCAGACGCCGAAACCCTCCTTGAAGCGTTCGTCGACGACGCCGAGTTGGAATTCCTCCGGCCGTCCCGCGCGGAACGTCGACGGGGGTTCGAACAAGACATTGGGAAACATGAAGCGCGCTGTCGCCGTCCCGGCGGCGAGCATCGACGCGGTAAAGGAGACCCACGCCAGGCTCATCCACGAAAAGAACGATCGGCGGGATGCATCCGCGGGTTTCCCCGAACGTGCCCCGAGTGCGGACTTCAAAGGATTTTCTTTGCTCATTTCAGACTCCTGGAGTCGATGAGGACCTCAGTGATGACTGGCAATAAATACGAATCAATAGAGTTTCAGCGCCGCAATCGCGGCGTCCCGTACTTTCAAACTGGGATCCTCCGTGCTCAACATGGAGAGGTGATCCCTGGCCCCGTCCAATTGCAGCAAGCCGAGGCAATGGACGGCGTTCGTGATGACGGTTTCCTTGTCCTCTTCGGACATCTCCGCGAAATTGGCAAAGTACTCGCGGTCCGTCACCAATATCAACAACTCCGACCCGCTTGCGTCGCCCAGTTGCGCCAGTGACATCGCGGCGGTCCAGCGAACGTCCGGCGCCACATCGTTCAGCGTGATCTGAAGGTCCTGGATCGCCAGGGGATTGTTCAGAGCGCCGAGAACGTAGGCGGCCATCTGACGGACTCCCGCGTCGGGGCTATCGAGCAACTCGACGACCGCGGGAGCGGCCGAGGGGTCGGCGATCTTGCCGAGGGCCCACATCGTCCAGATACGGGTTTCCGCGTCGGGGTCCGACAGGCCTTCCGTGAGTGCGGGAATCGCCCGAACGTCACCGAGGTGCCCGATGCCCATCGCAAGAAATCGCCGCACTTGCAGCGCGGTCGCCAACGATGCCGGATCCATTCGATTATCGGTATCTTCCAGATCGGGCCGGGAATCGATGTAGGTTTCCAGTAGTTCGGCCGCGAACGGGGAATCGCGGAGTTCGTCGGCCTGGACGGCGATGACGTTGGTCAATTCCGCCGCGGCCTGCCACATTCGGCGATCGAGGACCGATGAACCGCGGCCGTTGCGGATCTGGCTCAGGTAGGCCTCGGGGGATCTCTCCTCGTAGGCCATGTAACCGAACAGCACGAAAATGCCCACGCCGAACGCAATGATGATCAGCGGAAACAAGAAGAACTGAGCCACGAGAAGCGATGTGGGTTTCTTGACTTCAGTCAGATCCGGCAGATCCTCCTGGGGAGGAACCGAAATGGGATTTTCGTTGGAGTCCATAGTCTGAACGGCACCGCGCCGACTGCCGGGAACCAAACCCGATTCGACAACACGGGCAACATGGCAGGATAAGAAAATTGTCCATGCTCCGTCAACCGTTACCGGCCTTGAAAGTGGAGTATTTGCGGCTTGCCGGAGTTTCCGGGCTCTGGGGGGATTTCAGAAAGTTTTTCGCGTGTCCAGAAGCAGCGTTACCGGACCGCTGTTTGTGAGTTCGACATCCATCATGGTCTGGAACACCCCGGTTTCGACCTGAACATCGTGAGACCTGACCGAATCGACAAAATGATCGTATAGCCGACTGCCTTCCTCGGGGGCCGCGGCCCGGACGAAGGACGGTCGGCGTCCCTTGCGGCAATCGCCCAGGAGAGTGAACTGGGAAACAGCCAGCAGCGCACCGCCGGTTTCGAGCAGCGAACGGTTCATGCGCCCGGTTTCGTCTTCCATCACCCGTAGATGAACCACCCTGTGTGCCAGGGATTCGGCGTCTTCATTAGAATCCCCGTCCTCAACGCCCACCAGAACCATCAGGCCCGCGCCGATGCGGCTATGTTCTTCGCCGCCGATCCTGACAGCCGCCTCAGTCACACGTTGGACGACGGCGCGCACTATTTCGAATGATTTCCGAGACTTGCCAGAAACTGCCGTTCGAGTCTCCGGTTGATCGCACGGGTGTTGCGCGGGCCGGTCTGCCACTCTTCGCAGATTCGCGCCATTGGAACGATGGCTTTCGCCATGGAGACGTGTCCCCCGGCCGATCCCATGGCGCCGAATGCCTCCTTCAATACTTTGCCGGCCGCGCGGACATAGCCTACGTTTCGCACGGAAATCACCAGGTCGGAATCGAAAATTCCGCTGACCACGGCCCATTCGATGCCTTCGAACTGGAGACTGAAGTCCGCGATCTGCGGAATCAGGTCCTCGCGTTCGACGCGGCCCAGATGCACGAATGCCACCTTGTCGACCACATGGCGTGTCTTGAGCGCATGACCGAGCGCGTCGATGGCAGCCGGTGGCAATTCGGGTCGTTCGATGCGCCGCAGCACGTTGTGGTTCGCCAGCGGATACAGGTACGAAAACGCCTCCACGTCCCATTCGTTCGTTTCACGCGCCAGCAAGAAGGTGTCGCTCTTGATGCCGTATAGCATCGCCGTGGCAAGCCGTTGGCCCACGCTGTGGCCGGTCGAAAGAAGGTATTCGAGCAGGATCGTGGACGTCGCTCCGTAACCGGGCCGGATGTCGCGAATCTTGGCTTCGTAGCCAAACTGCTCGGGATGATGATCCACAACCAGGTCGATTCTCGGAAGCAGGGTCCGAATATGTGGCGGTTGAAGATCGACCATTGCGATGCGGTCGTATTCGGGCACGTCTTCGGGATGGAGTTGCGCGACTTCAATGTCTAGAAGCCGTGCCATCGCGATGTTTTCGGGCCGGGTGGCGCGGCCGAAGCTGCCGATGGTCGCCGTCTGTCTGTGCCGGCCCAGGACATGCCGCAGAGCGAGGCCACTGGCGATCGCGTCCGGGTCCGGGTCGTCCTGCAAAAGTATGAGCACCGACTTGGCGTGCTCGAACTGCGCCCGCACCTCCTCGGCCCGGCGGGCAGTCTGGGCCAAAACGATATGCCACCGCAGGTTTCCCTCGAGCAACTCTTGCATCGTGATGCAGTGGACAAACCGGGAGCGTTCGGCCACACGGTCCCGTTCGTCGGTGATCACCAGCGTCGGCACCCGGTGCCCGTACGCTTCGGCAAGTTCCAATGTTGCGATGGTGCGCTCGAAATTGTCGGACTGGATCAGAAGAAGGTCGATCCGTTCGCCGCCGAGTATTTTCTTGAGTGAGAGGTTATTGCGTCCCGGGAGGGAAACGTCCTGGCCGTGCGACTTGAGGTGGCGTTTCGCGGCCGGGTCGGTGACGACGTAGGTTGTCTTTCCGTTCCCCGCGAAATAGTCCTTGAGAAGGCCAGCTAAATAATCTTCTTCAATATATGCGAGAGAACGCATAAGGCGTTTCGAACTGGCACCCCGGTTTGAAGCCAATAAGAATGCACCCTGTTTTTCCTTAGGTGCCCGTTGTGCGCCAAACCTGGAACGAGGTGACCAGCCAGTTATCGATTCTAGCAGTCCGCAGCGAATCCCTGCAAGACGCCCCTGATGCTATGAAGAAAAGTAGCGTCCTCTGGCGAGACCCGCGCGACCGGCGCGACCGGCGCGAGGAACGCGCCTGAGAACGCGCCGCTACGCTCTCCGCATCCCGGTCGACAGGGAGCGTTACGTGTCGGAATGGCCGCCATTCTCCCTCATGCGCCACGACGAAGTCGACGCCTCCCTATCGATCGATGAGCGGCAACTTGGCAGATGGTCCAATGCCGCAAATTGCCGCGCCATTGGCTGTCTCCGCCAGGTCTCATGCGTATTCATATTTCAGGGTATTTGCATCCATCTGGATACCAACGCTTCGACTTTCATTGTGGATTGATGGTAGGTACTTGATCAATTCTTCCAATTGGTCTTGCAGGCCGTCACCGAGCGAGAAGGCGATCAAACGGATTAACCTGTCACTGTGAGGGCCTATCTTGTCGACATTGTTTTCCCATCTTGAGATGGTGGCTTTGTCAACCCCCACCAACCTGGAAAACTCCTGCGCTGTCATTCGCAGATACTTGCGGAGATATTTGACTTCTTTTCCCTCTAGCCTCCACGGTTTGTAGATGACGGCGAGAGCGATAACGCCCATCAACTCGTCTACGTTTGGAATGATGGGGTCTTCGTTTCCGCAGGACCGACACCTGATTACTTCAATACCTTGAAGCATCACTGGCAACCCGCTTTCATCGAATCCGTAGCTCGAACGCACCACCCGCGCCCGCTTCCCGCAACTCGAGCACATTTCATTGCCGTTCGTGTCTACTGTCATTTTGAGTTGTCTCCTTTTCCAATTCTGCCAATCCCATGGTGTTACCTTCGTTTCTTGGGTTTAGACCGCGATTTAACGGAAAAAACCGTTATTAAGAATATCTTGTTCACAGTCTTGAAGCAGAACACCACTACGATCCACTTGCCGTCTGGCTCATAACCCTCCACTCTGTACTTCCACTCTCCAGTTTTCAGGTTCTGTTCTGGAGGAGAGTAGATGTTTCCAAATTTTAGGACCGTCCAAGCGTCAATCCAGCCCATCTTCTCAGCGCGAAGTTCGTCTCGAAAGTGACGCCCCTGAATCACCGAACCCTGTTCCAGGCAATGCTTCAACAGGTCTCACGCCTCGATCGGATTCAGTTGATCTACCAATCCCATATTGGGGAGGCATAGTACCACTCAAGTTGATAAATTCTCAACTTTATTGGTTGTATTTCCAGCGGGCTTCCGCTGCCGTCCTTTCTATCTCTTTTCGCTTGGGGTTGACAATTTGGCAGCCCTTGCATTTCCGCCCTGAGCCTACCCGATCGCCGCCTGAATTTTTGAGAGGCGGCCCGAGGCCGGAGCGGTCATTCGGGATTCCGGGACAGTGTCTCGATCAATCCGGCAACCAGCGCGGTTCTCCACGGCAGGGAAGAGACCTGGATATGCTCGTCCAACTGGTGGGCGCCCAGGCCGACCGGGCCCAGGCCGTCCAGTGTGGGGATGCCCGCGGCCGATGTGAGATTTCCGTCGGATGCGCCACCGGTTCTGCCGCCGGCGATCTCGTGTCCAATCCCGCCCGCGATGGCCTTCGCCATCTGGAACAGCCGGACGTTTTGTGGCGTGGCCTCCATAGGCAGTCTGCGAAACTCTCCATCGACTTCGATTGTCGAGCCCGGAATTACTGGCGAGAGCGACCTGATGGCTGCCGCCACCCGTTCGGCCTCGGCAGTTGTCGGGACTCGGCAGTCGGTCTGGACGAAGCACTCCGAGGGCACCATGTTGGGGCGTGTTCCCCCTTCGGTCATGGTGACGACCACGGTTGTTCCTTTTTCTGAATCTCCGAGTTTCTGAAGCCGGAGCACCTGATGAGCTATTTCCTCGACCGCGTTGATGCCTTCCTGGGGATTCACGCCCGAGTGCGCCGACCGGCCGATGGCTCGAACCACGAACCGTCCCATGCCGTTTCGGGTGGTTTTTAGAACGCCGCCGGGAAGCGACGGTTCCAGCACCAGAACCGCACGCGCCCCTTGGGCCAGGCGGGGCACCAGTTCACGGACGTTGGCGCTTCCGACTTCCTCGTTGCTGGTCAGGAGCAGCGCGATGGGAAGAGGCGACGACCCACGCACCGCCAGAAGCGCACGAAGCGCCATCCACATCATCGCAATTCCGGCCTTCATGTCGAATATGCCGGGACCTCTGGCAATATCGCCTTCCACGGTGAACGGGCGTTTCGCCAATTCACCTTCGGGCCATACCGTGTCGAGGTGCCCGAGGAGCATGACGGGCTTCGGGCCGGCGCTGTCTGGGAACCGGATCATGAGGTGATCGCCGCGGCCGGGTTCGGGCAGGCGTTCGACCCGGCCTCCGAGTCGGCCGAATTCATCGGATACGTAGTCCCCGAGTTCGTTGACCCGCGCGGCGTCGAAGGAGGGCGACTCGATATTCACAAGCCGTTCCAGGACACGCATGCCTTCGGGCAGCAGTCGTTCCACTGCCTCTAGAAGATCTTTCACCGTCTGTTCCCTTGCCGGAGATTCAGGATTCGGTTCCGCCACGGACTCAAGGTCCGGCGTCTCCAGTTGCACGGACTCGTGAAGTCCGATTCAAACATCTACTATAGACGACATGAAGATCGCGATTCTGGGGATCCGCGGTATTCCGGCCAACTATGGAGGCTTCGAAACCTTTGCCGAAGAACTTTCCACGCGGCTGGTCGAGCGGGGACATCGGGTGACGGTTTACGGCCGGTCCAACAATATCCGGCACCCGGCGCGGACCTACCGCGGCGTCCACCTCGTCGTTCTGCCCACGGTTTCCACCAAGCATCTGGATACGGCGGCGCACACGTGCCTGTCCGTGTTTCACACCCTGGGTCGAGGGTACGACGTCATTCTGATGTGCAATGCCGCGAACGCGATCTTCTGCCTCCTGCCCCGGTTGATGGGCACGCCAGTGGCTCTCAATGTGGACGGCATCGAGCGTCTGCGGAAGAAGTGGGGGGCCGCGGCGCGGGTCGTGTGCCGGCTCTCGGAGTATCTGGCGGCATGGATTCCGTCCGTCGTCGTCACCGATGCGAAGGTCATCCAGGATTACTTCAGGAAAGAACACGCCCTCGAATCGACGATGATCGCCTATGGCGCGGACTGCGAACGGACCGAGACCACCGGAACTCTCGACCGGCTCGGCCTCCAACCGCGGAAATATCTGCTGTATGTCAGTCGTCTCGAACCTGAGAACAACGCCCACCTCGTGATCGAAGCCTACCGCGGGGTCGATACGGGTATGCCACTGGCAATCGTCGGAGACGCGCCATACGCCGGCGCCTACATCGAGCGCCTTCGAAACATGGCCGATGACCGCGTTCTTCTGCCGGGGGCGGTCTACGGACACGATTATCGCGAACTGCGTTCTCACGCCTACGCATGGATTCAGGCGACCGAGGTCGGCGGCACCCACCCGGCCCTGCTCGAGGCCATGGGGGCCGGCAATTGCATTCTGGCGAAGGACACGCCGGAACACCGTGAGGTTCTGGGAGACACCGGGTTGTACTTCGACGATGTCCGGGACCTAAGCGGCTTGATCGGCAGCGTACTGGGCGACGGCGCGCGGGTTGGGGAGCTTCGCCGCCGGACCCGTGAGCGCGCCCAGGCGCTGTATTCGTGGGCCGCCGTGACGGATCGTTACGAGGCGATGTTCAACGAATTGACCAACGGGGCGCATAACGCGAACTAGCCACGATGTCCAACGATCTTTCCAACGCTGCCCGAAAATGAGCCGTTCTGCGGATGTCCCGCGATAAACTCCCTTCCGGGTGAATCACATGAAAAAAATATTACCGATGACGATTGTGCTGCTTTTCGCGCTGCCCGCGCCGGCCCAGGATTTCGGATTCAGTTCGGCATGGACTGAATTGAGCCCCGCCGAAGAGGCCGAGGTGATGGCATTCGCGGAAGATTTCAAGAGTTTCATGGGCGGCGCCCGGAGCCACATGTGGTTCGTTCGCGAAGCGGTGGCCATGGCCGAAGCCCAGGGCTTCAGGCCATGGTCGGAGGAGGTGATGGCGGCGGACATGGCACCCGGGTCTCGCTGGTACGCCGTCAACCGGGATCGCACCGTGGTGCTGTTCGTCGTTGGGCGGCAGCCGATTCGGAGCGGACTTCGAATCGTCAACACCCATATCGATTCGCCGCGCCTCGAATTCAAGACGCGTCCGCTGAGGGAACGCAACGGCGTCGTGACCGTCGATTCCCAGGTTCATGGCGGCATCAAGAACTATCAATGGGCCAATGTCCCCCTTGCCGTCATCGGCAGAATCGACAAGACCGACGGGACCACGCTGTGGATTGAAATCGGTACCGCGCCCGACGATCCCATATTGTTGATCACCGACATCGCGCCCCACGTGGATGCCGACTACCGCAACCGAACCAACCGCAACGTCATCGGCACCGAGGAACTCGAACCGATCATCGCCTCGATGCCGCCCGATGAGGGCAGCGAACACGAAACGGCGCTCGACCGGCTGTTGGCGATGCTTGAAGACGAGTACGGCATCGAAGGCCGCGACTTTCTCTCGGCGGATCTCCAGATCGTTCCCGCGACCCCGCCCAGAGACGTCGGCCTGGACCGTGCCCTCGTCGCGGCTTACGGGCAGGACGACCGGGCCACCGGCTATCTGAGCCTGCGCGCGCTTTTCGAGACCGGCATTCCCGAATACACCGCGGTCGCTTACGCGGTGAATAACGAAGAGACGGGCTCCTGGAATACCGGAGTCAATTCCGAGTGGTTTTCGACACTGGTTTCCGAGGTGATCGCCACTCAATCGGGCGATTTCAATAACCTCGATCTGCGGCGCGCCTATGCCAATACCCAGGTGCTGGTCAGCGACACGACGACGGCGCTCAACCCGCTGTTTCCCGGGCCGCAGAACGCCGCACTGACATCCCGTCTGGGTTTCGGGATGGTCGTCAAGGAATACGGTGCGGGCCGCGAAGCCAACTCCGAATTCTTTGCCCGTCTTCGCCGCATTCTGGATGACGCTGACGTGAAGTGGCAGACGCATTCATACGACGCCGGTTACGGCGGCGGCACCATCGCCGGTTGGTTTGCCGGTCAGAACATGGACGTCATCGACGTTGGCATCGGTATCGTCAGCATGCATTCGCCCTTCGAAGTTTCATCCAAGGTCGATCTCTGGGAACTGTATCGGGGTTTCAAGGCGTTCTTCGATCAATAGGGAGAGCAGTACGATGGTTCCGAATTCATGTCATGGGCGCCTCTCGTCTTTCGGCGGCCTCCTCGGTGTGTTTGCAGTTTCCACCTGCGAATCATGAGCGACGTTGCGGCGTTGATCGTCAATTGGAACTCGGGACCGTTGATCGGTGCGGCCATCCGATCGATCCTTTCTACGTCGGAGTCTGAAATCGTCGTTGTCGACAATGCTTCCTCGGATGGATCTCTCGATGCGGTCGATCCGTCGGAACCGAGGATACGCATACTCCGAAACGATGAAAATCTGGGATTCGCGGCCGGTATCAACCGGGGATTCCGGGAAACACGGTCCACCTATGTCTTGATTCTCAATCCGGACGCCCGTGCCCGGCCAGGGGCGATCGCCGCCCTGAAGTCCGTATTGGACCGGAACGGACGGGCCGGGGCCGTCGGGGGATATGTGAACTCGCGATACATGCCGCGATCCCTTCCCACGATGGGCAGTCTGATTCGGGAAAACCTTGGGCTGGGCCGCGGTGCGCCGCCTGTCCCGAGCGGGTTGGTTCGTGTCGATCAGCCCGCGGGGTCGGCGTTGATGGTCCGGCGCGAGGCTTTTGACGCCGTCAACGGATTCGATGAACAGTTTTACCCAGCTTGGTACGAAGACGTGGATTTTGCGAAGTCATTGGCTGTTTCGGGATGGGAGGTCTACTTCGATCCCACCGCCGCTTTCGAGCACGACGGTGGCTACAGCCTGGAGGCGTTGGGCGTTGAGAGATTCATGGTTGCTTACTACGCGAACCAGTTTCGTTACGTCCGGAAGCATCTGAATGCCCGTTTCGTGCCCGCACTGAAAGCCGCGCTCCTGGTGGGCGTTGCCGCCAGGAGCCTGATCCGCCCGCATCAGGCCGGCGGCTACCTGCGTGGACTCCGTCAGGTCATGGCCGCATGAGTCACGTTTCCATACAGATCGTGACGTTCGACAGCGCCGATGACATCGGACCGTGCCTCGAAAGCATCCGGCGCCAGACACACTCCGATTTCCGGATTCGGATTCTCGACAATGCCTCCACCGATGGGACGCTCGATGCGATCCGGAACGTCGCTGGAGACGCCGACCTCATCCGTTCGGAAACCAACATCGGTTTCGCCGCGGCGCACAATCGCCTCGCACGCGAATATCCGGCGCCCTACATTCTCTTTCTGAATCCCGACACGGTTCTCGATCCCACCTTCCTCTCGGAACTGGCCGGGTTTATGGATCGCAACGACGACGCCGGTTCGGTTGCGGGAAAGCTTTTGCGAATGGACGGAAAGACGCTCGATTCGACCGGGATCGTGATGACGCGCAACCAGAGGCACCTCGATCGGGGCGCCGAACGGGAAGACACCGGCCAGTACGACGAAACCGAAGAAGTGTTCGGCGTGAGCGCCGCCGCGGCGCTGTACCGGTATGGGTGTCTGGAGGACGTCGCCATCGGCGCCATGTTTTTCGACGAAGACTTCTTTGCCTATCGCGAAGACGCCGACCTGGCATGGCGCTGCCGTCTGCGGGGCTGGAAGTCGTTCTACCTGCCACAGGCCGTTGCGCGTCACGGACGCCGCGTGACGCCCGAGCGGCGTTCAAGCCTGTCGAAAGCGATCAACCGGCATTCCGTGAAGAACCGATTCCTCCTGCGGATGAACAACATGACTCCGGGGCTGTACCGCAGGTTCTTCTTCGACATCACGGCGCGGGACTTGGCGGTTGTGGGATACGTACTCATGAACGAGTGGTCGTCGTTGCCGGCGTTGTGGTACGTGTTCAGCCACTGGGGCACTCTTTGGGAGAAACGCGGAATGATTCAGTCCCGGACTCGCGTTTCCGACGAATCGATTGCGGCATGGTTCGGCGGCGGGCTGTGAACCCGCCTTTCTTACGGGTTTTCGTCGCGAAGAGTCGGAGACGCCGTCAGAGCGAGGCGCGCGCCGGGAGGGCGCCGGAGGCGTACTTGACAGTACGTCGAGGAGCCCGACCAAGCGGAACGCGGCGCTGGCGGATGTATACGGCGCTGTAGCAGACAACTCGTGAGAAAGGCGGGTTAGAATAAGGGCATGGCCGAGCGACTGATGGGCAGCCTCCTTTACGGCGACCACCCGGAGCCCAAGAAAGCCCGTCCGTGGAAGGATCGTCTCAAATTTCCGGTCATCTTCGGGTTGATCTTTGTCGTTGGAGGCGGACTCCTCTACAAATTCATCAATTATCCTGAAGAACGACAGGTCCAGGTCTTTCTGGATGCAGTTCGGGCCCAACGCTACGATGAAGCCTATGCGATGTGGGATGGCGGACCGGTGTATACCATGGATCGCTTTCTGGAGGACTGGGGCGAGGACGCCTATTACACGGCGGGGTCCATTCTGCAGGTCGTCGATTCGAACGGCAGCGGTCCGAACGTGATCGTTTACGTGTCGGTCCACCCCGACGACGAGACGCCAACGGCGCTGCTGGTGGACAAGGAAACAAAGTTGTTGTCGTACTCGCCGACCAACAAATACATCCGTAGCTCCATCTACGGCCTTCCCAACTGACCGTAGAACTCCTCGATTCGCCCGACGACGAGTTCGATGTCGTAACGGGTTCGAACCCTCGCGACCGCACGTTCCCGAAGTTCCCGTCTCAACCCATCGTCCGATGCAAGTCGGCGGACGGCTTCGGCCATGACCCGTGGATTGCGTGGAGGCGCCAGCATTCCGGCACGTCCGTAGTCCAGTATTTCGGGCGGACCTCCGGCGTCGGTGGCGATAACGTTGACGCCGGCCGCCATGGCTTCGAGCACCACGATCCCGAAGGGCTCTTCCCATGACGGCAGAATCAGAATGTCGATTTGTGGCAGAAACCGGGCTGGTTTGACAAAACCCAGGAACTCGATGCCGAGCCCGGCGGCCTTGGTCTTGAGCGAGTCTTCGTAATCCGGCTTTCCCGTGCCGCCGATCAGCAACCTGTATCCGTCACCCAGTTCCCGCATGACCTCGATCGCATCGTCGTGTCCTTTGTGCGGCGACACCTGTCCAAGCAAGCCAAGTGTTACGGGCGCTCGCAGCGGTCTGTCCGCATAGGGCATTTCGGATGCCGCCACCCAGTTGGGGACGATGGCCGTTGCCCGTGGAGAAAGATGCTGGATCGAATCGAGGATCTGTGGAGTAGTCACGATCCACCCGTCCACTCGCGAATACAACGGATGGCGCTTGACCGGAAAGATGAGCTGCCGGGTGAAAACCAGGCGAGGTCCGGCCAGACCGGCCAGCGCGGTAGCGACTATGGAGTAGTCGCGCGCCACGTGGGCATGGACGATTTCGAAGCGCTCGCGTGCGACGATGCGGCGCAGCCTGTAGGCGGTCGAGAAGTCCAGTGCGTTTCGAAACCCGAGTGCGTAATCGGGATCGAGAGGGCCGCCGGAACGCCCGGCGACCTGAACCCGATGGCCGTGTTCGCGGAGTTTTCCGGTCAGTTCGATGACATGGACTTCTCCGCCGCCCAGGACATCGGCGGAACAAACCTGGAGGATGCGCATCACGATCGGGATTCGATGGCGTGGGTCAATTCGAAGCGCGTCAGCGATGCCGTCCCGATCTTGCCGACCACGACTCCCGCCGCATGATTGGCGAGCCAAGCCGCTTCTTCCATCGTCGCGCCGGCGGCGTGGGCGATGGCCATCGTGGCGATCACCGTGTCCCCGGCCCCGGTGACGTCGAAAACCTCGAGTGCCGACGCGGGGATGTCATGAGCGGTATCCTTGCTGAAGAGAGACATCCCGTCCTCGCCCCGCGTAATCAGAACGAAAGGACATTCAAAGCGTTCGAGGAGCTTGTTTCCCGCTTCGACCAAGCTGGCCCTGTCGCGTATCGCCATGCCCGAAAGCAGTTCGGCTTCGCGACTGTTGGGAGTCATCACCGTTACCGGCCGGTAATAGTTGGCATGGTGGACCTTGGGATCCAGAAACACGGGTACCCCGGCCTGCTTCGCGCGCGGCAGCACTCGACCCAGCAGTTCCCGATTGACGACACCCTTGTCGTAGTCGGAAACGACGATGGCCGCCACATCGCCCAGAACCTTGTCGAACTGCCGGGTCAGCGCTTCCACGACGTTCGATCCGACCGGCGACCGGTCTTCCCGGTCGGTGCGCACCACTTGTTGGCCGTGAGCCACAATTCGGGTCTTCAATGTCGTGTGACGGTCGTCTTCGACCAGATGTCCGGCATAGAGCCCCAATTCCGCCAGCAGCATCTTCAATCGTGCACCGGCGTCGTCGCGTCCGATGACGCCAATCGTCAACGGATGACCTCCCAGGGCCCGGACGTTGGCCGCGACATTGGCGCATCCGCCTGCCCGAAACGTCTGGCTTTCGACATCGACGACGGGCACCGGAGCCTCCGGTGAAATGCGGCTCACCCGGCCCCATATGAAGTCATCGAGCATCAGGTCGCCCAGAACAAGGACCGTCCTGCCCTGAAAATTGTCCACCAGCGACTTCAGCCGTTCGATCCGAATTGCCATATCGTCCGTCGGTGACTCCTTGCTTTTTACTATTTCGGATTGGGGTGTCGGATCAGGGACTCCACCGCATCCGATACCTGATCGACCGTAACCGACTCGATGCACAACGGGGTCCGGGCAACCAGGCAACGATAGCCCGGACACGGATTGCATTCGTAGGGGTTCTGGACCACGCGGTGTTCCACCTGCCATGGGCGCCAGCGGATCGAATCCGACGATCCCCACACGGCCACCGTCGGCGTGCCGACAGCCGCGGCCAGGTGCATCGGCCCCGAGTCGTTTCCCAGGTATATGCGCGCACCTCGGAGTAGTTCGGCCAACATCGGAATCGTGAGGCCCAGGAGAATCAGGCAACCCGGGAGATTCCGGGCAGTTTCGGCGACGATGCCTTCTTCACCGGGGCCAGCGGTGAGCACCGGCCGTAAACCGTTTTCTTCAAGCCGCTGCCCAATCTCGGCGAAGCGCTCCGGGGACCAACGCTTGGTATCCATGAGTGCGGCCGGATGAATCACCGCATACGCTTCCGCGGGCGCGTTTCGTTGGACCCACTCTGCGGCTTCAGGCTGCGGGGCGTAATAGAGCGGGGGCGTCCGTTCGATTTCGAGTCCCAGCGCCCTGAAGAAGGCCATCGTGTTTTCCACCGTATGCCTGCGCCCCGATTCCTGCGGAACGAGCCTGGAATAAAAGCGCCCGAACTGGTATCCCTCGAGCCCGATCCGCACACCGCGTACTGCGAGCGTATACAAGAGACTGGTCGGTCCGCCGTGCAGGTTGACGACGGCATCGAAGGGCCGTTCGTACAGTTCCCGTACCGTTTGGACCTTGCCCTGCTTCGTCGTCAGGACTTCGTCGACATCCGGGTTGCCGTCGAAGCAAGCCGCGAATTGGGGTTCGACGAGAACCGAAACCTGAAACCGAGGATATCGACTTTTCAGGGCTCGAAGCGGGCTGGTCAGCAGGAGCGAATCTCCCATTGACCGCAGTCGAATGAAAAGGAGCCGGGCATCGGCGCCGAGAGTGGCAAAAAAAGGGGTCACCGGCTCTGATGGAGTGTGGATGGCCGGATCGGGCACGGCGCGCTATTCCTCGATTTGCGCTTCGCTGGCCAGCATCACCGGAATATCGTCGCGAATCGGATAGACCCGGCGGCATTCGCCGCATTTCAACCCGGCGTCGTCATGGACCAACGTCAAAGGAGCCTTACAGAGTGGACAGACGAGAATCTTTAAGAGTTCGGCGTTCACGGCCATGACGGATGGTATCACAGACACCGGCGGGCGCCGGCGAGGTGTGGATGGCCCGGCTGAACCGGATCTTGCCCGATTAGGTGGGTCCCGATTCGAATGCGGTCCGCCGCAGTTCGGGATTGCGCCGTCTGAGAAGGGAAGTCCTGGCTGCTGGAGACGGAAGTCCGGGAGGGGGAAGCGAGGAGGTCGCAGAGCGATTCGGCTGGACCCCGGCTTGAAAGTCGTCTCGTGGAAAAAACGGCGCTTTCATCCGAATTTCTCTGACAACCTGCACTACTATCCTGAAGTGCGCCTATGATCGGGAAACCCGCGGGCGCGGTGCCCCCTCGTCCGAAAGAGGCGTTCCACTCGCGGAACCGCTGTGGGTGTGAGATAAGAACGACAAAGGGCTGGTCGTATGCTCAACCTGATTTTCATTGTCCTGATCGTGGGATCGGTTCTGTTCGCCGCCTTCAACGGCACCATGGCCGACGTGATGAATGCCAGCATCGAGTCGGCCAACGGCGCCGTTCAGATCGCCATTGGGCTCCTCGGCATGATGGCGTTGTGGCTGGGCCTGATGCGGGTACTGCGGGACGCGGGGTTCATGCAGACCATCGCGCGAGGGCTGGCGCCCATAATGCGCAGGCTGTTTCCGGATGTGCCTGCCGATCATCCCGCCATGGGCGCCATGATCCTGAATATCTCGGCGAACATGCTTGGACTCGGGAACGCGGCGACGCCGTTCGGACTGAAGGCGATGCGGGAACTCGATGCCCTGAATGCCCGCCCCGGAGTAGCCACCAATTCGATGGCGCTCTTCCTGGCGATCAACACGTCGGGAGTGGCCGTGCTGCCGCTCGGCGTCATTGCGGTGCGCGCCAGCCTGGGCTCGACGGACGCCGCCGGGATCATACTTCCCTCGATCCTCGCCACCTCATTCGCGACTGTTGCTGCGGTGGGAGTTGCCAAGCTTCTGGAACGCCGAACCGCTTTTGCTCTCGATCGCTACCCATCGAGCGCGAACGACGAGGCCCCTCCAACCGGCGACACGGCTGCCATCAAGGGCCTGGACCGGGCTCAGGAGGAAGTCGATGTTCAGAAGAGCGGTTCGTCTCGGAGATTGATTTGGGTGGCTCTCTTCCTTGTCCTGATGTGTGTCGCGATCGCATTCGAGGCGGGCCGAACGGCGCCGGATCTGGGCGCCTGGGGGTTTGCCAGCGCGCTCCTGTCATCGTGGTTGCTGCCGACTCTGATGGTTGCGATCTTGCTTGCGGGCTTCGTCCGCGGCATCGACGTATACGCATCGGTCGTGGCCGGGGCGAAGGAAGGGTTCAACATCTTCGTCATCATCATTCCCTATCTGGTCGTGATCCTGGTAGCGGTGGGTATGTTCAGGGCTTCGGGGGCCCTTGATTTTCTCGCGGCTGGCATCACGAGCTTCACTTCGATCCCTCCCGAAGGCTTGATGATGGGACTGGTTCGGCCACTTTCGGGAAGCGGTGCGTTCGGGGTCATGACCGAAGCCATGCAAGCGAACGGGCCCGATTCCTTTGCGGGCTACCTCGTTTCGGTGATCAACGGCAGTACGGAAACCACTTTCTATGTGCTGGCGCTCTACTTTGGAAGCGTCGCGGTCGGCACCGGACGCCATACCGTCATCGCCTGTCTTGCGGCCGACCTCACGGGGTTCGTTGCGGCATTGTTCTTGTGCCGGCTCTTTTTCGGATAGGAAGTCTCTTTCGTTCTGGCCAACAACCAACAGGCCAGCGCCTTGGCGCGCGTGATCTGGCTTGACCGGCGCCCTTCCGCATCCCGGTTTTCCGGTCCCTGCGTAATGTGGCGGCCAGGCCCCCTGACGCGCTTGATCCGGCGCGACCGGCGCCGTTCCGCATCTTGGTTTTCCGGTCCCTGCGTAATGTGGCGGTCAGGCCCCCTGGCGCGCTTGATCCGGCGCGAGGAACGCGCCGCTACGCGCCCGGCGCGAGGCACGCGCCGTTGAACGCGCCGTTCCGCACCGACCCTGCCGCGGACCAACGAGAAATCCGGTTCGGGACGCCCGTCAAATCATGCAAAAGCTTTGATCGCCTGCCCCGGTGACAGTGGTAGGCGTGATGCGTCGGTCGAATGTGACGAACCGGCCTTGCCGCTTGGCTGCCAGCGCCAACAGGTAGATATCGGTGATCTGTTTCGGGCCTATCAGCTGACGCCAGTCGGCAATGTCGGGACTCAAAAAGGCTTACATCGTCGGGCCAGAATCGGTGATGGTCAGTGGCGGTCGCTTCGGGTAGCCGCTGGGCAACGAGGGAGGTTGGCAAGCTATTCGGGTAGCCTGGCTGTGCGATTACCCTTAAATACCCGTTTTGGGTTGGGACAGGTCGCCCAACCGTGCCGGATGTTTTCCCTCAGCCATCGCTGGGCGGTTTCGTGATGCAGATGTTCGGCATCCAGCCAGGCGATCGGGACGTTCACATCCAAACAACGCTCGCATCAGTCGCCGGTTTCTTCGCGCAGCCGGTCAATGAGTTCGTTGGTGACGACTCCGCCGCGTTTGGGGAATGGACGGAATCCGAATTCTGCAATGGGCCCCGTCCCTTCACCTTCCCGACCATCCTGTTCGCCGCCCGCCAGCGATTGCCGCAGTAGACCCGATACCACGGCTCCGGCGGATTTCGACTTGCGTCTCGCGACTGCCTTGACGGCGATGAGCAGATCATCGTCGATATTGAGAGTGGTTCGCATCGTGGATTCCAATTTGCTGACAATGGATAATTAACGCTACTACATTAGGCACCATGCATCAAAAGGAGCGACATGGACATCAACTATCTGGCCGTGGTTGCCGCGGCGCTTTCGACCTTCCTGATCGGCGCCCTCTGGTATTCGCCCCTGCTTTTTAATGAAGCCTGGATGAAAGCCAGCGGACTGAAAAAGGAAGATGTGGCCGGCGGGAACATGGCCAAGATCTTCGGGCTGGCATTCGTGTTCGAACTGATCATGGCCGCGAATCTCGCGGCCTTCCTGGCAGGCCCGGACACGACGATTCAGTGGGGAGCGATGGCGGGCGCACTTGCCGGAATCGGATGGGTGGCGTTGGCGATCGGAACGCTTTCGCTGTTCGAACGGCGTTCCTGGACCTATACACTGATCAACGGAGGCTACTTCGCGGTCTCGTTCATCGTGATGGGCGTCATTCTGGGGGCGTGGCGCTAACCCGCCTTGCTCACGAGTTGTCTGCTGCAGCGCCGGATCCATCCGCCAGTGCTACGGCGCGTATCCTCGCGCCGGGCGCGTAGCGGCGCGTTCCTCGCGCCGGATCAAGCGCGGGCGCCTCGACGTACTGTCACAGCGCACCTTGGTGCGGCAGTCAGAAGTAAGCCTCCGGCGCGACCGACGCGGGGAACGCGTCTGAGAACCCGCCGTAGCTCTGACGGCGTCTCCGATTCTTCGCGATGAAAACCCGTGCGAAAGGTGCGCTAAACTCTCGGCGCGTGGCGCTCGAAATCAACCGGAACGGGAAGTAGACTATTCGTCCTCGTCCACCCGGCCGTCCGATTCGGCCTTTGCTTTCTCGACGATCTTCCCCACCAGTTGCCCCGGGACCTCGTCATAGTGGCCGAAGGACATCGTGTAGTTCCCATGTCCCCCCGTCTTCGACGTCAGGTCCGAAGCATAGGAAAGCATTTCCGACAGCGGCACCTGGGCCTTGATCACGGACGTCGAACCTTTCATCTCCATGCCCTGAACCCGGCCCCGCCGGCTGTTCAGATCTCCCATCAGATCTCCGGCATACTCTTCGGGGGCGTCGATCATCACGTTCATCACCGGTTCCAGCAGCACGGGTTTCGCCTGTTCCATGGCCTTGCGGAACGCCAGCCGCCCCGCGATCTTGAAGGCCATTTCGGACGAATCGACCGTGTGATACGACCCGTCGTAGAGGGTGACCCTGAAATCCACCGTCGGAAAACCGCCCAGCGTGCCCTTCAGCCGGGCCTCCTGGACGCCCTTTTCGACCGCGGGAATGTACTGTTTTGGAATCGAGCCGCCGAAGATTTCGTCGACGAACTGGAAATCGGAACCCCGCGGCAACGGTTCGACGCGGATCTTGCAGTCGCCGAATTGTCCGTGCCCACCCGATTGTTTCTTGTGCCGCCCGTGCACGTCGGCCTTGCCGCGAATGGTTTCGCGGTACGGAACCTTGGGCGGATGCAGGTTCACATCGACGCCAAATCGTTTCTTCAGGCGCGAAACCGCGATTTCGACGTGCATCTGACCTTGGCCCGACAGCAGGAACTCCTTCGTCTGAGGTTCCCGGTCGTAGTGCAGCCCGGGGTCTTCTTCGATGATCTTTTGAATGGCCGTGGAAATCTTTTCTTCGTCGCCCCGCGATTTGGGTTCGACTGCGAACGAAATCATGGGTTCGGGCCACGCGATTTCGGGATAAACGATCGGCGATGACCGGTCGACGAGCGTGTCCCCGGTATGCACGTCCTTGAACTTTGCAACCGCCGCGATATCTCCCGCATTGATCTGACTGACCTGGACGGCTTCCTTTCCCTGCATCACGACAACGTGTCCGATGCGTTCCGACGATTCACGCTTCACGTTGTAGGGGGTGGTCTGATCCGTGAGCGTCCCGGAATAGACCTTGAAGAGAGAGATGCGGCCGGTAAACGGGTCGGAAATGGTTTTGAACACGTACGCGGAGAAGGGCTCGCTACTGGAAATGTTGCGATCGACGTCGGCGCCGGACGCATCCTTGCCCCGCACCGTGCCGCCTCGGGTAGGTTCGGGAGCGAAGTCGATAAACGCGTTCAGCAGGGAAGCCACACCGATGTTCGTCGTACCGGACGCATAGAGCACGGGATAGATGGCGCGTTTGTAGACCTGCTCCTTGAGGCCCGTCACGAGATCGTCGTCGGAAAGCGTTCCTTCGTCGAAGAACTTCTCCATGAGTGCGTCGTTGGATTCGGCGACCAATTCAACCAGCTTTTCGCGATACTCGCCGGCCTGTGCACTAAGGTCATCGGGAATGTCGCCTTCGACAAATTTACCGCTGCTCCCATCGTAGATCTGGGCCTTCATCCGAACCAGGTCCACGACGCCCTTCAAGTTGCCGGCAGTTCCGATGGGGAGCTGTACCGGTATGGCGGTTCGTCCGAACTCTCTTTGAACCGACGCCAGCGATTCTTCGAAATCGGCCCGTTCGCGGTCCACGCGACTGATCAGGACAAAGCGCGGGACGGCGAATTCTTCGGCAAACGCCCAGACTTTCTCGGACTGCACCTGAATGCCCGAAGCGCAGTCGACGACGATGACCGCCAAGTCGGCCACGCGCAGGGCTGCCCGAGCTTCCTGGATCATGTTGCCGAAACCCGGCGTGTCGAGGATGTTGATCTTGTGCCTGTTCCACTCGGCGAAGGCCATCTTGGTCGAAATCGTCATCTTGCGTTCGATTTCTTCGTCGTCGTAGTCCGTTGGCGCGTTTCCGTCGTCGACGCTCCCCAGGCGGTTGGTCGCTCCGGAGATGAACAATGCCGACGAGACCAGAGAAGTCTTGCCGGTACCGCCATGCCCTACCAGGGCCACGTTGCGGATGGCTTGGCTGTCGTAGACGTTCACGAAAAACTCCTTGTAGCTGGTTCAGCAGGGGTCCGCCGGGTCCGTCGACGCGAAACACACCAAGCGTCTTCCGGCGATCCTCCTTCGAATGTGCGGATGTCCAACAGCACGCGGCAGAACGCCGCGCGACCCTCCAGGGTTCTGCCACGGGCTGCCCGTACCTGCCGGTGGGAAATGCCCTCGGAACCTTTCTGTATCGTTGCCGAACGATTGCCAAATCTAGCACAATCGAACGCCCTTGAAAACACTGCCCTCGGGCAGGTAGTCTCAACCCGTGCAACCCCCGATCCGTATTACCGCTTTGAGTATCGCGTTCCTTTTCTTCGTGGCTTTGCCGGCGGGGTTGGACGCCCAGACGGCCTCGACCGCCCCGGACGTCGATCTTCCGGTTCTGAGGGCCGACCGGCTGCGGAACGGGATGCGCCTGGCTCACCTGCCCCACCTCGAAGCGCCGGTTGCCGGTTACGTGGATATCGCCTTCGGATACGTTCCTGCCGACGGCGCCGCCGAGGAGTATCCCCCTGGAGTCGCGGAGTTGTTTGGGTCCTACATGGAGCTCTCGGTACCGGCGCGTTCGGTGGCTCTGGCGGCGCATCTGGCGGGCGGGGAGTTCGATTTCGTGAACGATCCCGATCGGATCGGTATGAGCGTCCGGGTTCCGGTTGGGAGTCTGGAGGACACTTTCCGCGAGATTGCCCGGTACTTTTCGCACGCCATCATCAATTTCGACGTGCTCGGCCACGCGGCGGTTGCTATTGCCGAGTCCGCCGATGCGATGGGGCCGCCCGGAGCGAACGAGGGAATTCGCGTAGAGGTCATCGACACCATGTTCGAACGCTACCCGGAGTTTCCGGGCACGGAGGTCCCGGGACTTGCCGATGTCCAGGGTTATTTCGACGCCTACATCGGAACCGACCGCGCCTATGTCATTTCTTCCGACGCGTTGCCATCCGGCGGAATCGCCTTTCTCGATGAAGTGGCGTTCCGCTCCTCTTCATATGAGCCCTCATCCATGGCGCCCGAAGCGGGTGAGATCGAGGTCCGGTTTCCGTCCCGTCCCGTAGGCGGAGTCATCGTTGCAACAGCCATTCCCAGTCCGCGATTCGAATCGTGGTTCAGCGCACTGGTCATCGACCGGGTTCTCCGGCGCGGAGCGGAACCGGACACGCTGTTCGACTTCGGGATCAATGTCGGCAATTCGATCCATCGAATCGAATCGATTGTGCGTCTGCCCGACTATGCCGAGGACATGCGCGACGACTGGATCGGCCGGATCCGGAACGTGATGTTCGAATCGTTGCCTGCCGCCGAGCTGAATGACGTCAAAGCCGAGGTCTTCGAACAGCTTTCTGAAAGGTCGATGCTGGAGTGGTTCGCGGCGCACGATCTCTGGCAAGTCCTGACCGGTGGATGGAATATGCTGCGCGACCTCGACTCCGACGGACTGCGCTCCCGTGCCATCGTATTCGCCGAGGCGCGCCGCGTCGTGGCACTGTGGTCCCCGGCTTTCGCGCAGCCCGAGGTCCTTGTCGAGGAGTTGGGTGGTGCACCCACGGATGCGCGCGCCGGGGCGATCTCCGAGCCGGACGTGCGTGCCCTGCCGGGAAACGTCCCCGTTCCCGTGTTGTCATTCGTCCCGGACGATTTGCCGCCGGTGCGGCTGGAGCGACTCGAATCGGGTGTGACTTTGGCCGAAGCCGACGAACACATGATCTTCGTTGCCGGAAGTTTCAACGCGTCCCTGTCCGAGGGCCGGATTCTGAAGTCCGGCCCTAACGGGACCCTCTGGGGGTTTCCGGCGGAGCCGGCAGCCGCGGTGCTGCGGCAACTCGATGGCGTGCGCGCAAACCGTCTGCTGGTATTTTATCCGCAAGACGGTTTGCCCGATGCGCGCGGCCGGTACGGGAATTGGTCCGGCGGGGCAATGGACAACTCGCCCGACCTTGCTGTCGGAGACGTTGCGACTGCGGATATGCCGGGGTTGATCGTGTTGAAGACGTGGCTCGAGGCCCGGGTCATCGAGGCGGGTTGGTGGGGACGTGTCGATCTGCGCATCGATGGAATCGAAGGTTCCCGCCTGATCATCGAGGGAGATCCCGAACGCGAGGCCATCGTCCGTTCCTGGATCGCGGAACTTGCCGCCGACGGGATCGCGGAGGAGGAATTCGAACGTGTGCGGATCGCGTCGGCAGGTTATTTCCAGAGAATCCGCCGCGAACTGCAGATTATCCTATGGCAGCGCGCACCAGATGGAACAATCCCCCCGCCGGCGACGACGACGTTGGATCGGCTGCGCGGTATTGCCGGCAGTTATTTCGAATAACCCGCTCCGGCCGTCTCTTATTCAACCAGGCTGAATTCCAGGATTGCGCCAGCGTTCGCGAGTTCCTGCGTGCCTTCGCCCGCGTCGTTCTGCGTTCGGCCCATGTTGTCGGTGACGATGTAGATTGCCCGGCCGTCCGGACGTATCGCGAGATCGCGGTACCGGTTCGTCGATTTGAATTCCTGGAACAAACCGCCCACGATCAGCCGGTTGTTGGCGCTCAGCGGCATCCGGTAGATTGCTCCGCGGTTGAGGCTGGTGACCATCAGCGAGTTCGCCCAACCCGGGATGCCCGCGGAGGTATAGATGTCCAGGCCGCCCGCGGCGATCGTCGCTCCACCGCTGACCTGGAAGTCATAGCCGGAGGGTACGGTAAACAGCGTCTGGATCGGGCGCACGAAGTCCGGATGCATCCATGAGGTCTCGCTCTCGACCGGGACCGAGTCCGGGGCTCCGGAGCCGTTCTCTGCGAGGTCGCCGCAGGGTGTCGGATCGGACCCCGCCCAGTTTTCATAGGCATACATCTGGTCGTCGGGATAGCCGGCCACCTGGGGCCACCCATAGTTGCCACCGGCCTCGATGAGGTTGATTTCGTCGTCGGTTCGCGGTCCGTGCTCGGCGGAATACAGGGTCCCATCCGGCCCGAAGACCAGGCCCTGAGGGTTTCGGTGGCCATACGAGAAGACATGGCTCCGCACGCCCTCGATAAGAGGGTTATCGCCGGGAATCGATCCGTCCGGATCGATGCGAAGGATCTTGCCCCGATAGTCGGACCAGTCGGAGGCCGCGACCTGTTCGGCCGTGGGGACGAATTGCGCGCGGTTCGGATTGCACAGGTTACTCGACCAGTTGCTGCCCTGATCTCCGACAGTAAAATACAGCATGTTATCCGGTCCGTATGCGAGTCGGCCGCCGAGGTGGTCGTTGTGAGCCGGCAGCCCGGCGATTACCTCCTCGGGTTCTTCAAGTGTCTCTGCCGCTTCGTCGTAGGTGTATCGGCGGATCGCATTCCTGGGAAACTCCGCCGGCCCTGGATCGGCGTCGTAGGTATAGCCCACATAAACGTAGTCGTTGCCGGTTCCCGCCAGCAGTTCCGGGTGGAGTGCCATTCCCAAGAGGCCATCCTGCCCGACCGCCTGGTACACGCCTTCGACTTCGACCGCGACGGTCCGTGTGCCGTCCGCGGGATTCACTCGCGTGATTCGCTTCCCGACGCGTTCGGTCACCCAGAGTCGGTCGTCGGGTCCCCAGGTGACTTCCCAGGGATAGTCCAGACCCGTTGCGACGACACGTGAGGCGAACGCCGGTTCGGAGGCAGTTTCGCCGGTTTCGCCGGCGGGCGAGCATCCGCTACTCCAGGGCAGGACGATGGCAAGCAGGCAGAAAATCGCAGTCCGGGGCATGGGCATTCTCCTTGCGCGGTATTATACCGGCAGAGGGACCGATGCCCCCCAACGCACGCAAACAGATTGTCGAGAACGTCGTTGCCGATGTCGGCGGGGCTTTCGTTGCCGGTCTTGGCTATATCGGAGATCGCCTCGGTTTGTTCAGGGCACTGGCCGTTGATGGCCCGATCTCGAGCGTGGATCTCGCCGGCCGCCTTCAACTCAACGAACGATACGTGCGTGAGTGGCTGAAGGCGATGGTCAGTGCGGGCTATGTGGAGCGCAGGGACGATTCCGGGGCGTATTTCATGACCGCGAATCAGAAAGCGGTTCTGGCCGAAGACGATTCTCCGGTGTTCGCCGCGGGGGCATTCCAGTTCGCGATTCCTTCGCTGGCCCTGACCCCGCGACTCATCGATTGTTTCAGGCATGGCGGCGGTATCGCCTACGGGGAGTTGAGTCTGGAGATTCCCGAGGCCATCGCACGGATGCACCGGGCCTGGTTCGACTATCAACTCACTGGTTCCTGGCTGCCCGCCGCTCCGCGCCTCCTCGAACGGCTCGAGTCCGGGGTCCGCGTTCTGGATGTGGCGTGCGGCCAGGGCCGGGCGAGTGTCGCGGTGGCCGAGCGGTATCCCAAGTCCGCCGTCGTCGGGATCGATTCCCACGCCGAAAGTATTCGGGAAGCCCGCAAGCTCGCCTCCGACGAGGGAACCGCCAACGTGGAGTTTCGGGAAATCGACCTGGAATCCTTGCCCGAATCCGAACAGTTCGACGTGATTCTTGCGATCGACTGCATTCATGACATGAAGGATCCCGTGGGCGTGCTGATCCATATCCGAACGCTGCTCGCCGGCGATGGCGTCCTTTTCTGGTCTGAACCCAGCGGATCGCACGATCCAAACGAAAACCGGAACCCGCCGGGAAAGATGCGGTCCGCCTTGAGTCCATACCATTGCCTGACGGTTTCTCTTGCCGAGGGCGGCGCCGGTTTGGGAACGATTGTCGGCGAATCCGGCGCGCGGGATCTGTCCGAACAGTCCGGATTCGGGCGTTTCGAAAAACTCGACATCGACAACGCGATGCAACAGTTTTTCCTGGTGTACAAGTGACAGGCGACCGATTCGTTATTGCGCGGAACCTGGAAGGGGTCCGGCGAAAAGCATGAATTGCCGCGATCCAAGACTCAGGGTATTCCAGTGGTAGTGGCCCATACCGCAGATCCGGGTGGACCGTCCGTCGATCGTGTCGCCATCGACACCGGTGGTACGTTCACCGATTTCGTTCACGTCCGCGATGGCGCGATCGAAGTGATCAAGGAACTCTCCACACCCCGGGCACCCGACGATGCCATCCTGAAGGGGCTCCACCGCCTTGCCACCGAGGCCGGCGATGTCATTCACGGATCGACGGTTGCCACAAACGCGTTGCTCGAGCGCAAGGGTGCGCGCACGGCACTGGTGACCAATGCGGGTTTTGAAGACGTGCTGGCGATCGGCCGCCAAACCCGGCGGGACCTCTACGACATCTTCACGACACGGCCCGATCCGCTCGTCGGGGATAGCCTGCGCATCGGCGTTCGCCAGCGAACGCTCTATGACGGCACATCTGCAATCCCCTTGACCCAGCGGGAACTCGCTAGCCTGGTCCGCCGGCTGAAAGCGCTGGATGTGGAGTCCATCGCGGTTTCGCTGCTCTTTTCGTTCGCCGATCCGTCGGATGAGCGCCGGATTGGGGCCGCGCTCGCCAAGCTCGGCGTTCCGGTCTCGCTGTCGTCGACCGTCCTGCCTGAATACCGCGAGTTCGAACGAACCTCGACGACGGTGATCAATGCCTACTTGGCGCCGGTGATGCAGCGGTATCTGGGACGTCTTTCCGAGAAGCTCGGACGCCGCCGATTGCGCGTGATGCAATCGAATGGCGGAGCGGTGAAGGCGGCCTCGGCCATGAATGCCCCGGTTCAAACGATATTGTCGGGTCCGGCGGGCGGTGTTGTGGGCGCGTTCACCTTGGGAAAGATGAGCGGTTACTCGAAGCTGATCACTTTCGACATGGGCGGCACATCGACCGATGTCGCGTTGCTCGACGGCCAGATCCGCGTCACTCACGAGACGGAAGTCGACGGGATGCCCATCGGCGTCCCGATGATGGATATGCATACCGTTGGCGCCGGTGGCGGATCGATTGCCCGTGAAGATGCCGGTGGCGCGCTGAGGGTCGGTCCGGAGAGTTCGGGGGCTGACCCGGGTCCCATCTGCTATGGGAAGGGAACCGAGCTGACCGTCACGGATGCGAACGTCATTCTGGGCCGGCTGCTTCCACGATTCTTCCTGGGCGGGGCAATGAAACTGGCTACGGATCGAATCGCGCCGGCCCTTCGGAATCTGAAGTGGACCCGCGGCTGGCCCAGTCCCGAAGAACTGGCCGATGGCGTCATCGACGTGGTCAACAACAACATGGAACAGGCCATCCGCCTGATTTCGGTGGAACGCGGCCATGATGTCCGCGAATTCACATTGATGACCTTCGGCGGCGCCGGTGCGCTGCACGCCGCTACCCTGGCGTCCGGTTTGGGCATTCCCCGGGTCATTGTGCCACCGCATCCGGGGGCGTTGTCGGCGTTGGGTCTGCTTCTGGCCGATGCCCGGAAGGATTTTTCTCGATCGTTGACCGGGACGGAGAGTTCGGACTCCAATATCCGCCGTGCCCTGGACGAATTGCACCGCGAAGGCGCCGCTCAGTTGCGTGACGAAGGATTCAAGCGGTCCGATATCGTCGTCATGGATTTTCTGGACGTTCGTTACCAGGGGCAGTCCTACGAGTTGACCATTTCATATGGCCGCGATTGGGAAACCACGTTCCACCGGACGCACGAGCAACGGTATGGCCATGCCGATCCTTCGAATCCGGTGGAGGTTGTGAACGTGCGGACCGCGCTGCTTGGGAAGACAAACAAGCCTGAGATCCCGCGTTCTGCTCGAACCCGGAGCAAAGCCGTACCCGTGGCCCGGGAACGAATCCGGGCCCGCGGGCAGTGGACGATGACCCACGTGTATGACCGCCGGCAACTGGCGTACGGCAACCTCATCGAGGGGCCGGCCGTCATCGGCGAGTACAGTTCGACCACATTCGTGCCTCCGGATTTCCAGTGCGAGATCGACGAGTTCGGGAGCATGATCCTGACGAGGCGTACATGACGTTCGATCCGGTCAAACTCGAGATATTCAAGAGCCTCTTCTCATCGATTGCCGAAGAGATGGGCGCGACGCTGCGGCGCACCGCCTACTCCCCCAACATCAAGGAACGGCGGGATTATTCGACGGCGATCTTCGATTCCGACGGGCGCATGGTTGCGCAGGGGGACCACATGCCGGTGCACCTGGGTTCGATGCCGTTGTCGGTTGCGGCCGCGATCCGGAACCGGACGATCGATCCGGGAGACATGGTCGTCCTGAACGATCCGTACAACGGCGGAACCCACCTGCCCGACATCACGCTCGTATCGGGTGTGTTCCTGAAGAAAAAGCTCCTGTTTTACGTCGCTTCGCGCGCGCACCATTCCGACGTCGGTGGCATGACGCCGGGTTCGATGCCCCTTGCCGAAGAGATTTATCAAGAGGGTCTCCGGATTCCGCCGGTCAAGCTGATGATCCGGGGTGAGATCAATCGCGATGTCTGGGATCTGGTTCTGGCCAACGTGCGGACCCCCGACGAACGCGACGGCGATCTGGCGGCGATGCTGGCCGCCAACCGGATCGGCGAGCGGCGTCTTCTGGAGATCGTACGGAAGTACGGTCTGGGCGAAGTCCGCGGCTACATCGACGAGTTGCTGGATTACACCGAACGAATGACGCGGCACGTGATCGACCGGATTCCCGATGGCATCTACGAAGCCCAGGACGTTTTGGACAATGACGGCATCGCCAGCGCGCCCGTCCGGATCAAGGTCCGGATCACGATCCACGGTTCCAGCGCGAAGGTGGATTTTTCGGGGTCCGACCCCCAGGTGCGCGGCAGCGTGAACGCGGTATATGCCATCACGGTGTCGGTGGTCTTTTACGTTTTTCGCACGCTGGTCGATGTGTCCATACCCTCGACCGAGGGCGGAATGCGGCCGCTGGAGGTGATCGCGCCGGAAGGGACCGTCGTCAACGCTCGGCTTCCGGGCGCCGTCTGCGGCGGCAACGTGGAGACCTCGCAGCGAATCGTCGATGTCCTGTACCGGTGTCTGGCGCCGGCAATGCCCGATCGGATTCCCGCGGCAAGCCAAGGCACGATGAACAACGTGACCTTTGGCGGTACCGACCCGCGGAACGGCAAACCGTTCGCATACTACGAGACGATTGCGGGGGGAATGGGAGCGCGGCCTGCAATGGATGGAATTTCGGGCGTTCACACCCACATGACGAATTCCATGAACACGCCCATCGAAGCGATGGAGGTGGCCTATCCGGTTCGGATCGAACGCTACGCATTACGATCCGGTTCCGGTGGAGAAGGCCGCTACCGGGGTGGCGAGGGCATTCATCGAGAAATCCGTTTCCTGACGCCCGTCGAGGTGACGCTGCTTTCCGATCGCCGCACCAGCGCGCCCTACGGTCTCCGGGGCGGGCGTTCGGGCGGCAGCGGTCGCAATCGGATCCTCCGCAAGGATGGACGGATCGAAGACTTCCAGTCCAAGTTCAAGACGTCCGCCGAAGTCGGCGACGTCCTGTCAATCGAGACACCGGGCGGGGGCGGTTGGGGCCGTCCCCGAAAGAAAGCGAATCGGAAGACGTGAGCAGGGCGGGGCTTTCCCCCGTGTCTTCGAGTTGGCCGCGTTTCCTGTCCCGATGGAAAGTTGTCCCGTCCCGTTGTCCGGTCCCATGGTTAGCAGGTTTAACGTTGACCATGGGACAGGACGCCAGGTTCCAACCACCCGACTAATCTCTGCAGGGCATCCGTGACGTAGATCCGAAAGGACTCGAGCAGAGGGGGAGAGTGAGATTTCGGAGCTCCTCCAGGAGTTCCTGATTCCTGTCGACTTGACCGTCAATATGGCCAAGGTTCTCGATCAACGTTTCACCTGCACCTGCGATACTGGTGAGGACACGGCCCTCCGAACCGGAGATGCCGGTCAGGATACGGCCTTCCGAACCGGAGATGCCGGTCAGGATACGGCCTTCCGAACCGGAGATGCCGGTCAGGATACGGGTTTCCGACCCGTCGATACCCGCAAGGATGTCGGTTCTGGACCCGTCGATACCGGCAAGGATATCGGTTCTGGAACCCTCGATACCGCCGAGTATACGGGTTCTCGAATCGAGAACGTCGTTGCGCAGGGCACCGAATCGCATATCGAACCGCCCCATTTCGGAGCGGATCGCGGCACGGTTACTGTAGTAATTCACGACACCGGTAAGCGCCTTGTCACCTGCGTAAGCCAACCCAATCAGTAATTTCTTGCCAGCGCTTAGAGGCCGGGTCGCCTCTTCGAATTGAGCTTGCCACAGATCGCGGTCTGCAGCGTATTGTTGCCGTTGTTCTTCCGCTTGGCGATTGTACTCCACCATTGCCTCGCGCCATGCCGCCAGGCCCGCGTTCGGGTTGTCCGCCTGCCCGAACAGCGGGCAGCCAACAAACAGAATAACGACCAGTGATGCACCAAATACTTTCATTGTGATACCCCTAGTGATTGCCCTGCTACCTGCGATCATGGGAATGGTATCCGGGCGAATTGGTTTTAGTTGCGGTAGCCAACAGTTCCTGAATTGTCTTTTGTTCTTGAATGCTTACCGATTATCCGAGAGCCGCGATCAGTCCTGCCATCCGATCGACAGGCACGATGCGTACGGCGGTCGGCTCTCCCGTTTCAGCCGGAATAGCAACCGTGGAAACCACACGGTCAGCAGCTTCAGGCACCAAGCATTCCACACCCGCCGAGGTCCCTCCCGGTCCCGGTATTCCGATCCGTTATTGACCGCAAGACCAAGGCGGAACAACGGGCGCGTCCCGTTCAGAATCCCACATCGGCGCCCCCGGATGCAAGGCACGGCGGGTTGAGAGAACCCCGAAACCCGTCATTTCAGCATTCGGTGAAAACCTCAACGCTTCGCACCCACGAAGTCACTCGTTCGCGATCTGTGTCGGTTCGCCCAGGCCCAACTGCCGCAGCCGCGGAAGTTGCGTCTCCGCGTCTCCGACCACCACGAACGCCATGCGGGACGGATCGATTTGGTTTTGGATCAGCTCTCTGATGCGGTCGAGCGTCATGTCGCGTACAATCTGTTCCCGTTGCCGGACGTAGTCGAACGGAAGATTCAACAGGCTGATGTTCTGGAGCATGCCGATCTGGTTTCCGAGAGTCTCGAACGCGCGTGCGTTGCTCCGCACCAGATAACTCGCGGTGGCTTCCAAATCCTCTTCATCGTAGGTGTCGCCGTATTCGGTCAGGATCCGGTTGACGATATCCACCGATTCCATTGTGACGTTTGAGCGGACGCTGGTCGAGACCGAGAACGGCCCGGGAATATCGCTGCCCGAGAAACCGGAGCCGGCCCCGTAGGTATAACCCCGCTGTTCGCGCAGGACCTGATTGAGGCGCGATCTGAATGTTCCGCCCAGACGCAGATTGGCTACAGTCGCCGGATAAAAATCCGGATCGGTCCGCGCCAGCGCCATCGCGCCAACCCGGATCACGGACTGGCTCGAGCCGGGAACGTCCACGAAATAGATGCGGGCTTCGCGGGGTGGGTCGGGAAGTTCGAACTCCGGACGGGTGACATCGCGTGGGTCCCATCGTCCTTCCAGGCTGGCCAGGGATGACATCGCTTCGGTTTCGGAGATCTCTCCCACGATGTGGATGCTGGCCACCGACGGTGAAACGTTCCTGTCGTAATAGGCGCGCAGATCGTCCGTGGCGATGGCATTCACGGTTTCGATCGCTCCCCGGCGGTTGACGGACAGGATATGCCGTGGTCCGTAAAGAATCCGATTGAACGTGTTCGACGATATCGAGTTCGGGTCCGCGGCCTGCTGCCGCAGGATATTGATCGTTCGGTCCCTGATGCGCTCGAACTCCGTTTCGTCCCACCGCGGCTCCAGCAGAATCTCTTCGACCAACTCCATTGTGGCGGCGTAGTTTCGTTTCAGCGTCGTGCCCGAAACAGTCAGACTTTCACGGCCTGCAGAGACGTTTATCGACGAACCCAGCGCCTCGATTGCTTCTTCAAGTTCTTCGGGCGTCCGGGTGGCCGTGCCCTCTGTCATCAGTTCGGCCATCAGGTTCGCAACGCCCACCTTGTCGGGATCGTCCAGGAGTTGGCCCCCCCACATACGAATTGAAAACCGTACAAGCGGCAATTCGGAATTGACGATGCCGAACACCCGGGCGCCGTTGGACAGGTCCGCGGTCCAGATTTCAGGGGAGGGAAGCGACGGCGCGTTTCCGAACTGAGGTTCGACGGACCGGTCGAACGACGATGGGGTGAACTCGATGTTTCTCGCCGCCGGCCGGGTTAGTTCGCCTTCGGCGCCATCCACGATCGGTTCGATCGCAATCGCGGCTGGCGTCGATTCGGCCAACATCAATTCGGTTTGACCGCGGGGAACGAAGCTCGTGGCAACGTAGTGCCGCTCGTCGATGTACCGGTCGTAGACCCGCATCACATCTTCCGGAGTCACGGCGAGCATCCGCTCGATATCTTCTTCGATGTATCCGGGAGAGCCCGCGAAAATGTTGTATTGGGCCATCTCGAACGCCTTGCCCAGCACACTGGAAATACCGTTGTAGAAACCGGTCTCACGGCCGGCTTTCACGCGGTCCAGATCCGCGGGAGTGAACCCTTCGTCTTCGAATCGCTGGAAAGCGGTTTCCACGCCGCGGTGAACATCGGTCAGGTCGATACCGTCGAAACCGCGAATCGCAATTGCCATCTCCCCCGCCAGTTCCGACACCCTGGGATACATGTTGACTGACGGCGCGAGCTTCTGTTCTTCAACGATCACCTGGTACAGAGGGGCCTTCTTTCCTTCCGACAGGAGTGCGGCCAGCATATCGAGCGCATACGAGTCCTCATGGTAGATGTGGACGGTCGGCCAACCGAGCGTCAGCTCGGGAAGACTTGCGAAGTTATCCTCGTGAAAGAGCCGCTTCGAGTCCGGCAGTGCGACCGGTTCGACTTCGGGTGTTGCAGGCAAGTCTCTCGATGGGATTTCGCCAAAATATTTTTCGATCCATTCCATAGTCCGGTCGACATCGAAATCGCCGGCCACCACGAGCGTGGCGTTGTTGGGTGCGTACCAGGCGTCATGGAATTGGTGCACGTCGTCCAGCGTCGCGCTGTCCAGATCCGCCAGGGATCCGATGACCTGCCAGGAATACGGATGGCTTTCCGGATAAAGGTGTTCGCCGATGACGGTACTCGTGTGTCCGTAGGGACGGTTGTCGTAGCTCTGGCGTTTCTCGTTCTTGACCACCTGCTTTTCCTTGGCGATCGTATCTTCGGTCACGGTGTTGATAAAGAAGCCCATCTTGTCGGCCTCCGCCCAGAGCACCTTTTCGAGGCCGTCGTTCGGAACGACCTGGAAGTAGTTCGTGCGATCGCGGTTGGTCGAGCCGTTCAGGGTTCCACCTAGCTTGTCGATCAGAATGTCGAGCCCGCCCGGACCCAGGTTTTCCGAATCGAGGAACATGAGATGCTCGAACAGGTGAGCGAACCCCGTCTTGCCGGGCCGCTCGCGCGCAGAGCCGACGTGGTACGTCATTGCGACGGCCGCGATCGGGTCGGATCGATCGATGTGCAGGACGACCTCGAGGCCGTTGTCGAGCGTGTACTTTTGGTACTCGATCGAGAATGGCGCGGTGGCGCCGGGCGTCATTGCGGTGTCGGGCGCACAGGCCATCAGAAGAACGCCCGACAGCACAATGGACAGTTCCAGGCGGTGACGGTTTGCGGTCATGAACAAACTCCCGTGGGGATGCGGTCCGGTCTCAGTGCGTCATTGCGAAAACGACGAAATTGATGCCCATGCGGAAGGCTTCAGTGGAGGGCTCCAATGGAAAACGTGCCTGATCGATCCAATCCCAGAAATTGGCCAGATCGTTGTTCCAGAGTGCGATCATCGCCAAGTCGCCGTCCTTGTTCAGGAGCCCGTAGTATTCAGGGCGGCCGCCGGTGACGTACGGTGCGAAAATCTCAAGAGATTCCGTGTCGTAGAACGAATGAAATGCCGGGTGACTGACGCCGATGGGAATGAGTTCACGGTCCGGAAACGCCAGCCGAATCTGATCTCTGAGGTTAAGGATATGATCGCCGTCGAAATCGTCGACCACGATGAATCCCCCGCGGTCCACGTATTGCCTGAAGTTCTCCACCTCGACTTCGGTCATGTCCATTTCGCCCGGTTCTGAGACATAGGCGAAGGGATAGTCGAACACTTCATCGCTTCCGAGTTCGACGATCCGGTAGGACATGCGGTCGACATCCACTCCGGTGGCTTCGGACAGGAGCTGATTCAGGTGCTGCTCCGAGGACGGGTAGTTGTGAGTCCATCCCGTGTGCCCGATGCGCCCGTTGGTATTGAAACTCCAGCGCGCCGCAATGAACTCGGTTGGCGGTGGATCGTTTTGCCGGATGATGACTCGTCCGCCAAAGCCGAACTGGCCGTATAGCGCACCTGAAACAGCGAGCACGGCCATGAGCGATCCCGCTCCTACCCATCGAATCCGGTATATGGTTCCCATTGTCATCGTTCCCCGTCCAGCATATCGCGGTCCGGTCGGTGGCGGGAATGGTTTGCCAGCGCGTCGCAAAATCTCGCGGGGTCTGCCGCCTGCCCGCGGGGTCTGCCGTCTGCCCGCGGGCTCCGCCGCCCGGTTGCCAATGCACGGTCAAAGATCATCTAGTGATCCTCGGCAACCTGATCCAGGTAAAACACGTTCCCGTCCGGGTCCGAGAACAGGGCCAGGCGTCCGCCCCAGGGTTGATCGGAAGGTTCCAGGGGGAACTGCACGCCCTGGTTCCGAAGCGCGTCGAAAATGGGATCGATCGCGGGTGCGGTGAAAGCGATGCCGGTTTGCCCGCCCACGAGCTCGGTAAAGTTGTCGGCGCCAGGTTTGACAACTGAAATGCCGATACGAATCGTTACGCCGTCAAAGCTCGCATAGCCGAAGCTGTCGTCCCTCATCAACAACCTCAGTCCCAGAATGTCACGATAGAAACGGACGGCGCGTTCGATGTCGGAGACGTAAATGTTGGCGTAACCAATCTTGAGTTTCATGTTTGTCCTCATTTAAAGCGATTCAATCGAATCGCTCCGAGTTAATCGATTTAGTCGAATCGCCCGTGTTAGATAATCCTGTTTGGTTCTCACTTCAAACCCAGCTTCTTTCCCACCGCCAGAAGCGCGATGGATTCACGGATGCGCTTCTCCCGTGTTTCCGCGCGCTTGGCGGTGTGAATCCAGCCGACGAATTTTCGGCGTTCACCGGGGGACAATCGATTGAAAAACTTCCATGCTTTCGGATCGGCCTTGAACGCGCGGGCGATGTAGTCGGGCAATTCGGCGGGTATCGACGGAGGCGGAGCGTATTTCTTGCCGGTGGGAGCGGCCTTTTCGCCGGCCGGCGGCAACAAGCCCTGGGCCTTTATTTGAGCGTAGAGCCTGCGGTTGTTGTCCGACCAGATACTGCCGCTTCGGCGCGGCGTGATCTTTCGAAGGTACCGGTCATCGTCCAGCCGCCGACCCAGGCTGTCGATCCAGCCAAAACAGAGCGCCTCCCCGACAGTCTCCTCGTAAGTGGGGCCGGGGACCCCGGTGTGTTTCTTGAAGCAGACCAACCAGACGCCGGGGCTCGTCTTGTGGTTTTTCTGGAGCCACGCCCTCCAGGCTCGGCGGCTCTCGATTTCGACGGTTCTCAGGTCATCGGCCACGACCCGTTCCTCATCGCTTGCCCAACGACGTGAACACGGTTACTCGATGTCCCGATGAATTTTGACGATCCGTGAAACGATTCCGTATTCGATCGCTTCATTGGCGTTCATCCAGAAATCCCGTTCCATGTCTTCGAGGACCTTCTCCAACTTCTGCCCCGTTTCTCTCGATATGACACCCGCAACGCGTTCCCGCGTCTTCAGGATTTCCCTGGCCTGGATGGCGATGTCCGTGGCTGGACCGCCCGCTCCGCCTCCCGGCTGGTGGATCATGAAGCGCGTATTCGGCAGACAAACCCGCCGCTCCCTCGGCGCCGCCAGAAAAATATGGGTTCCCGCACTGGCCACCCAGCCGCTGCCGATCGTGGTTACCGGAGCGCGCACGAACCGGATCATGTCGTGGATCGAATCGCCCGATTCGACATGTCCCCCGGGCGAGGAAATCAATACGCGGATTGGTTCCGCCGACTCTTCGGACATGGCGATCAACCGCTCGCATGTCCTGTGGGCGGACGAGTGGTCGATCTCCCCGAAAACCAGAACGAATCGCGATTTGAACGAGAACTGTTCCAGGATTCCCTCTGCATTTTCCGCGGATCGAGTTTGAGTTACTGACTTGTGCATCGAGTTTCTCCGTCGGGCCGCGATGGGCTCATGTCCCCGTGACCGCGGCCGTCGATCGGGAAGATTCACCATCGTGGCGGCCTCGCGGAACGTTCAGTGTTACTACCACAGTTTCATCCGCTCATCCAAACCAGCGTCGATATCGGAAGGTTTCACAACCTCCGGTCGCGGTAACGGTTGCGGACGGAAGGACCGTGGCGCTGCTAAACCAGCCGGCGTTCGAGCGACGGGTTGATCCGGGAAAGCACTTCGTAGGAGATCGTGCCGACCCGCCCGGCGAGTTCGTCAGCCGTGATCTCGGATTCGGCCTGCCGGCCGAGCAAGACCACTTCTTCGTCAAGCCGCGGCCGAGGCAAGTCGGTGACATCCAGGATCGTCATGTTCATGGCGACCCGCCCCACGACGGGGACAGCACGGCCCCGGATCAGGGCGCGTCCCGCATTCGACAGGCGCCGGTCATACCCCTCGTAATAGCCGGTTGGGATGACCGCCAACGTCATGTTGCGGCTGGCTTGGTAGGACAACCCGTACCCGACGAATTCGCCGGCTTCGATGGGCTTCAACTGTGCGATCCGGGTTTTCCAGGTGAGCGCCGGATGCAGTGTGAGTTCGTGCCCGCGCTCGCGTGCCGCGATCCGCGTTTCGCGCGACGGCCATATGCCGTATGCGCCGATACCCAGGCGTACCATGCTGAAGTGCGTCTCCGGATAAAGCAGGATGCCTGCCGTTGCCGCGGCGTGGATGTGCTTCGGGCGGATGCCGATTCCGCCCAGCAAGTCCAGTGCGCGACGGAATCGGTCGAGTTGCCCTTGGGCGAAAGTCGGATCGAGCGTGTCCTCAATGTTGGCAAAGTGGGTGTACGCCCCTTCGACCTCGATGCCGGGAAGCGCCGCGGCGGCCTTTCCGAATTCGGAAACGTCCGCAAGTGCGATACCTTGCCGGTTCGTGCCCGTTTCGATCTTCAGGTGAATCCGTGCCGCCGTGTTCTGCTTCCGAGCTTCCGCGGATAACGATTCGGCGGCATCCATGCGGTACACCACCTGGCGAAAGCCGCGTTCCACGACGGTGCGTACGTGTTCGGCGGCAAAGTATCCGAGGATCAGTATCGGCTTGCCTCCGACCGCGTTGTCGAGCGTCCGGGCTTCCGATATCGAATCGACGCCAAACCAGTCGGTACTTCCGGCGATAGCCGCCGATGCGAGTTCCAGACCATGTCCATAGGCGTTGGACTTCACCACGGTCATCAGTCTGGTTTCGGGCTGAAGCAGGTTTCTGAACGCTTGAACGTTTCGGCGCAGCCGCTCACCGCTCACCTCCACCCACGACCCGTTCAAGCTCAAGGATCCTCCGTTCTCATGGCCGATTCACTGTATAGGCGAATATATACGGTATCCTAACGCGATGCCCGCCAGCATTCGCTTTGAAGATGTGTCGTTCAGCATCGACGGCGGCCCAAGGATTCTCGACGGCTTCAATCTGTCCGTGTCTCCCGGCGAATCCATCGTGCTTCTGGGCCGGAGCGGATCGGGAAAGACCACCACGCTGAAGCTCGTCAACCGCCTCAGAGAACCGACCGCGGGCAAGGTCCTTGTCGAAGAGAAGACGACGATGGAGTGGGATCCGATCCGGCTGCGGCGCCGCATCGGTTACGTCATCCAGGAAGTCGGGCTTTTTCCCCACCTGACCGTTTGGGAAAACGTGGCCGTGGTTCCGTCGCTTGAAGGTTGGGAATCGGACAAGATGGCCCAGCGGGTTCCCGAAATGCTGAAGCTGGTGGGGCTGGAACCCGGCGAGTTTGCCACCCGCTATCCCGACCAGTTGTCCGGAGGGCAACGGCAACGCGTGGGTGTGGCTCGTGCTCTGGCGGCCGATCCCGGCGTCCTTCTTCTCGATGAACCCTTCGGCGCCCTCGACCCGATTACGCGTGCGGACCTCCGGCGTGAGTTTCGCAGTCTTCAGAATCGGCTCGGCAAGACCACGATCTTTGTGACCCACGATGTGGCGGAGGCGTTCGCACTAGCCGACCGTATCGGGCTGATGAACGGGGGGAGACTTTCGGCACTGGTCACTCCCGGGGAGTTTCGCCACCTCGACGATCCTGAAGCCCGGTTGTTCATGGGGTCGCTGTCATGAACCCCTTCGCGTACATCCTGGATAACCGGGGCGAGGTGTTGGCCGTGACTCTGGAGCATCTGGTTCTGGTGAGCGTGTCCATGGCTCTCGCGCTGGCGATCGGCTTGCCCTTGGGTATCGCGATGACCCGGCGCAAGGGTCTGAGGCGTCCGATTCTGACGTTCGCCAATCTCATGCAGACGATTCCCAGCATCGCCCTCTTCGGCTTCCTGATCGGAATTCCTTTCATCGGGCTCGGCGCAAGGAACGCGATCGTGGCGTTGGTGTTGTACGCTCTTCTGCCGATTGTCCGGAATACCTATATCGGAATCGCCGAGGTCGACCCGGCGATCCGGGAAGCCGCGACCGGGATGGGCATGACCGGCTGGCAGCTATTGCGGCGAATCGAAATCCCGTTGGCCATGGGCGTCATCTTTGCCGGCATTCGAGTCGCCACGGTAATCTCGGTGGGACTGGCCACGCTGGCCGGCCTCATCGGCGCGGGCGGGCTCGGCACCTTTATCTTTCGAGGTGTGGCGATGGTGAACTCTCAGGTCATACTTGCCGGTGCCATTCCCGCGGCTGCCATGGCACTTGCGGCAGACTTCATGTTGGGTCGAGCGGAACGATACTGGGGCCGGTATCGCCAAGCTTCGGGAGCAAAAGTTGGAATGTAGCGTCGTGTCCATGGTTGACGTAAGGAAAGCAAGTCAAGCCATCGCGGAACCCTGCAGGGCCACGCGCAGGCGTTTTCGGGCCCTGGCCGCGGTTGTCGGCGTGGCATGTCTTTCGATGCTGGCGGCATGTTCCGGTCCGGAACGGATTGTGGTCGCTTCGAAGAATTTCACGGAACAGGTGATCCTGGGAGAGCTTCTCGCGCAACACCTCGAAAACCAGACCGGCCTCGATATCGACCGCCGCCTGAATCTGGCCGGGACTTTCATCTGTCACGAGGGGTTGATAAACGGCCAGATCGATCTGTATGTGGAGTACACGGGCACCGCGCTCCAGGCGATTCTCGAAGAACCGTCCCAGACGGATTCACTGGCCGTGCTGTCGCGCGTCCGGGATGCGTATCGGCAACAGTTTGGCGTGGAGTGGACCGAACCGCTTGGTTTCAACAACACCTTCGCGATCGTGGTGCGCGGTTCCGACGCGCGGGAACTGGGTCTGGAAACGATCTCCGACGCCGTCCCCTACACTGCCGGGTGGAGGGCGGCCTTTGGTTACGAGTTCGCCGAGCGCGAAGACGGTTACCGGGGATTGCGCGATCTGTACCAATTGGCGTTTCCAGATCCTCCGCGCGACATGGATCTGGGTCTGATCTACGAGGCGTTGACCGCCGGTCAGGCCGATCTGGTTGCCGGCAACTCGACGGACGGCCTGATCGAGGCGCTCGATCTCAAAATACTCGAAGACGACCTTGGATACTTTCCACCCTATGACGCCGTCCCTCTGGTGCGTCAGGAGACACTCGATCGGCACCCGGAAATCCGATCGGCCTTGCGGCTTCTGGAAGGATTGATCTCTGAAGAAGACATGCGTCGGATGAACTACCGTGTCGACGGCGAACGGGAAGACATGGCCACCGTGGTTGCCGAGTTCCTGGCATCGAAGGGACTTTGAAGCCGCCGTCCAGTCGGGTCGCTCTGACACTACAGTCAATCGCCTGGGAATGCGGGCATCCCGCCCGCATCTTCTCTTTCCCCCGCGCCGCCCCCATATCGTCGACGGATTAAATAGCGTAACTATCTGATAATAATAGTATTAACATTTGTCGGTCCGAATCCGTTACCTCATTGAATCCCCCGATTTGAACCGGAATCCATTAGACCGTAAGAGAGGTCAGCGGACGAGTTCGTGCGGATCTTCCCCAACCGGGACAGTTGACTTCGACTGATTCGCGCACCGGCCATTGAAGCCCACGAAATCTGAATCGAGGCCACCCGGTACTTGAACATGTCCTTTCTAAAGGAACAAAAGAAGGGGTCGTTGCGAAACCGTCGCAGCGCCGATGACTATTCCCCGTACATCTCCGTGATAAGGTGCCTAAGTTCGGCCGATTCATCGCCAGACAGCCTGTCGAGACGTTTCTTCAGCCGCTGCTTGCTGATGGTGCGGATCTGGTCCACGGCAACCTCAGCGTCTTTCCCAGCGCAGTGTATCTGTAGCCGTCCACGCCACCGAGGATGCAGGACAGAGGTGAGAGGGCAGACGACGACCGTGTCCAAAAACTGATTCATCTCATTTCGGCTGACCACCACGACGGGCCGTACCTTGCGAAGCTCTCCGCCTACGGTGGGATTGAGGTCGGCAAGGTAGATGACATATCGCCTGGGAAAGGTCGCCATCAATCCAGGCCATCGGCGACCGTCGCGTCCAGATCGTTCCAGTCTTCATGCTCCACGGCCATGTCTTGATAAGTGTCTTTCCAGGAGAGCTTATCCCTTTCCCTGCCGTGCAGAAAAATGCCTTCCGTCGTTTCTTCCAAGACAAGGGAGTCACTCCAACCATACTTTTGGAGCAGTGTTTTCGGGAGGCGGATTCCCCTGGAATTGCCGACGGCGATCAACTTGATATCTCTGACACCAGTTACTTTTCTCATTGTAAGGAGTTCCCTTGAGAATATTTGTGTACTTACAGTAATTACGTATTTGGGGGTCGTCAATACTTTCCGCCAATCCGAACCGGCCCGCAAAGACGGTAGAGGAGATCGGCGGAACTCTGTCGTTGGTGGTCTCGCCGGTCAACGCACTGAGTGTCCTTGGGTCAGTTCCGATCCCTTTTGAGGGCAAACCTTCTCGGCAAGGGCTGAAACGTTGTCGTTGGTGAAGGCATAGCCGAACGCTTCGTGAACCGCGTGGAATAGGTTCTGGCCGTCGAGCAGATCTGCCCCAAGTTCTTCATATCGCTTTCACCGCCCGCAACTCTCGTAGCCCGAGGCCATGCACTCGCGCGCCAGTTCGGTTGCACGGGTGATCTCCGCGGGGGTCAATTCCCGTTCAAGATTGTCCCGCGATTCCCTGGCAGTCTCGTTTCCGTTTGCGCCAGCAATGTTGGGCCACATGTGCGCGAGCATGGAATCCTTCAAGACGCTCCGGCCGTCGTAGTACATGAACCCGAGGTTGTACTGCGCAGTGGCGTTGCCCTGGTTGGCGGCCAGCCGGTACCAGCGCTCCGCTTCCGCATCGTCCTGCGGGACACCACGGGCCTCGGCGTACATAACCCCGAGAAGGAACTGTGCATCGGCACGGCCTTGGTCAGCCGCCAAACGTAACCAGCGGACCGCTTCAGTGTCATCCTGCGGCACTCCAAGGCCCTGGGAGTACATGGCACCGAGGCGGCCCTGCGCCTCGCCATCGCCTTGCTCGGCTTGGCGCCGGAGTTCTGCGAGCGGGTCCGGGTCCTGCGCAAGCGCCCAGGGTGCGATCAGTGTGGCGGTCAGCAGGAATCCGGCAAGGGTCGTTCGTATTTGTGTTGGCCGTCGTTCCATTTCAACCTCCGATCTGCGTCACTGAAGCGTGGCTTTGAGGTTCGACTTATTGTTCATGAGACTGAGCCCTCCGACTCAAAACGCTCTTGAGAGTATCGTTAAACCCATTTCCGACCTGGCTTTCCGGGTCATGCGTCCCCGGGGGTAGCCTTTTCGCGCCTGCTCGATCAGGGCGTCCAGAGACTGGTAGCGAATGCCAGACGTTTTCAAGGCAGTTCCCAAAAGGTTTAATCGTCGATTTGTCGATGCTCAATGGGTGCTTTCAAGTCCGACACTCTGCTAGTGCCTTTGGCCGTATGAACTCATGACTGTGCAAGTCTCAGAATTGCGGTACCGTCTATACGGTTCCTAATCCTGTCCCACCGAAACTTGTTCTGTCGGCCGTTCGGTCGTGACTTCCATAACAAGGGCGACCCCTGATCTAAGTCCTCGAATTCATCGACGTTTTCGCCGTCGTCATAAAACAATGTTATGACCGAATTCTTGGGTGGTGGCGGCGTCGTCCAAAACGAACTGTTGTACCGGAAGGAATCGACGACCTGGCGCATGCGATTGCCCTCCTCCAGTGAGTCCTCAATGTTGAACTCCTCTTCAACGTCAACGAAGGTTCTAACCGCGCTTCTTGAATAGCCACTGAGCGGCTCGTCCGTATTGATTTGTGTTATGACTGCATGTGGATGGCCAATCAACAGTAGAGATGGCAACTGGCGAATATAGAAAACTGATCCCTGCTTGCGTTGTTTTTCGGCAAAATCTCGGGCCGTTTCCAACTGCGTATGAAAGCACCCGTCTTCGTACCTTCCGATCCAGGTATTTCGCCAAGCGTTTCGGCCAAGAGAGCAGTAATAGACGCGAACGGGCCAGACAGCCTCCAAATTACTCCACTGATCTTGGTCCAAGTTCTCTACATAGGTAAGCTTCATGTATTAGCCCAACCTAAACCGTCCGCGATCATCCGGGGAGTGTCTTGGTTGCGTCCGGTTGCCGTCGACACGCGGCACCTTGCGGCTAGACACGTTGTTTCAGAGATGCGCTTCCCGCCCTGTATCCTTCGTCCATTCCGCGTAGCTGTTGGATTCATCCTCCCACTTCTGTGGGTGCTTTTTGAAATCCACCAGTATCGATTTGCGTCCCTCGTAGCCGTTGAACAAGTACAAAAAGTCCTCGCGATCGAACACCTGGCAGTGCTTTGTTGTTTCGATGCGGCGATCGTCTGCGACAGCCTGATTGCCTGTCTTCCGGTAGACCGGGTGGAGATCTCTTTCCAGCACATAGCCGAACTGTGTGTGGCCCTCTGGGACTCGAAAGTGCCATTCTGGGAGTGATCAAGGTGGTTTGAGAATGTTCGATCTGCGATGAGTGGATGCCTCCGGCGGTTCTTCAAGCGGGCTTCACCGTAACCAGGACTTCGATGTATTCGGCTCTGATGCCTCTGGTTAGATCGTCGATGTGAACAAGATGGGTAAAAAGACCGCTGGATTCAAAAATATGCCGGCAGATATCGAATCCGAGTCGACGGTGACCAGAGACCTTCCATCCCCGACCGGGTTGTCGTGATAGCTTTCCGGCTCAAGATGGATAATCTTATCTCCCTCCATTCGTGCTCGCGGCCTTGATGGGGCACCTTTGTTTACAAGAGGAACCGTGAAGATGGGCATGCCGCCCGGTCTCAATGTGCGGGCAATTTCCCTGAACACTGTCGATGGGTGGAATATGTGTTCCATCACGTCCTGAGTGATGTGGATGTCAATGCTCTCGTCGTCAAACGTAAGCGCCCCGAGATTCTCACAGCGAAATGTTCCAACGAGGCTTCCGACCGGACGATCCGGGAAAAAGTGCGAGGGAATGTAGTGGGGACATTCGTTCGCCAGACGCACGCTCGCCCCTCGGTTTCCGGGCGACGATTCATGAATGACTGCGTTCCTCCAGTCAGGAAAATAGGAGTCAACCGTCACCATCAGCGCCCGTTCGCGCGGAATGCTGCCACAATTCGAGCAGACGAAATGGTCTCTGAACCATGGATCGCGTGCTATGAAGTCGACATCGCGATCGCATGTGGGGCAGTGCCCGGTACTCTTGAACATGTAGCGGTTCGGACCTTCCATCAATCGGACCTTCCATCAATCGAATCCACTATAAGCGCGACCAAAGAGCATTGTCATGTTAGGCGCGCGTCAGGAAGGTCAACCGGTTTGACATTTCGTCCGTGCCCTTTTTCATCTCAGCCAGAAACCTTCCGGTCCGCGGCGCTCGATCCGCCGCGCTCGATCCGGCGCGCTCGATCCGGCGCGCTCGATCCGGCGTGAGGAACACGCCGCTACGCGCCCGGCGCGAGGAACGCGCCGTTGAACACGCCGCTGAGGAGCCGCTCCGGGCGTGAACACGCCGCTACGCGCCCGGCGCGAGGAACGCGCCGTTGACACGCCGCTACGCGCCCGGCGCGAGGAACGCGCCTGAGAACACGCCGTTGAACGATTTGCACGCGGGTGTGACCCCATTCAGGGGAAACCCAGGCAGCCTCCGGACCGGTGCGCTCCTACCCGAACATTCCCAGGATGTCTCGAATTCCGACGGTTGCGAAAAAGGCCAGAACCAGAACCATCACGATGTTTGCGCCCCAGCCGTTTTTCCCGATCGGCGATGCCCACCCGACCCGGTTGTTCATGTACAGCAGGGTTGCCGCCAGGAACGGAATGAAGAGACTGCCCACAATCGTGTAGGTCCGGACAATGAATAGCGGTTGGTCCAGAAACGTGAACGGAATCGGAATCAGCGCCATTCCAATCAGCGCGATACAGTAGGGTTTGCTCGTGACGCGAGTCAGTTGGTTCCGGGTCTCGGCCGGATAGCGCCGGAGGATGCCGTACATGTCCGCGAACATGTATGGAACGCCTTGCCACACACCCAACAGCGACGACAGCGTCGCGCCCCAGAAACCGATCGAATAGGCGAACCAACCCACCGGTCCCACGGTCTCCTGAAGCATCGCGGCCATCTGTGGGACCACGGTACTGCTGTTCAATTCCACGCCGGTCACGTAGAAGGCTCGGTTGGCCATGATCAGAACCGCGATCGCAAGCACCGCCGTCACGCCGTAGGCCACCATGAGATCGATACGAACGTAGCGGAGCGATCCGGCCCCTTCGATCCTCTCTTCCCGCATCCAGTAGTTATAGTTCAACACCGTCAGTGTGCCGCCCACCCCGCCGATCAGGGCCAGAAGCGAACCGGTGCTGCCTTCCGGGATTGTTGGGATCAACAGTCCTCGCGCCGCGCCGCCCAAATCCTGAAACGTGAGGAACGCGCAGGCGACGATGAACAGGATCATGACGCCGACCAGCACCTGCATCAGCTTTTCAAAGCCTCTGAACCCGCCCACCCAGACGAAGATTCCACCAAGGATGCTGTGGACGATGGCACCCCACTGCGCGGAAATGGCGCCGCCGGTGAGGTTGGAGATACCCAGGCCGCATGCGCTGGCCATGGCGGCGCTTACCGAGATGGTCCAAAGGATCAGATAGGCGCCAAAATATATCTTGACCCATCCGGGCAGGTGTTCGGCCCATCCCTCCACCAGCGTGGTATCGGTTGCCAGTTGCCAGCGTGCCAGACCTTCGTTGAGGACGAACTTGAAGAACGCTCCCAGCACCACGGCCCAGATCAGGACGAGTCCGAAGCCCGCCCCGCCGATCGTGGCCGCGGTCAGGTCGCCGGCGCCCACCCCGGTCGCCGCAACCATCAGTCCGGGGCCGATCAATGCGGCCAGGCCGATCTTTCGTGCGCTGTTCGACATGCTACTCGTCTTGCCCTCTGGCCAGGTGCCGGGCCGCGCGCCTGAAAAGCACTTTAAGTCTGCTGTTTAACTGGACTTGAGGCGTTTTGGAGATCCGAACGAGGGCCGGAATTTCCAAGTTCGATATGCTAGCATAGTCCCCGGTTGGAGGCTGGAATCGGGCAACCCCCGATCCCTTGGCAATTCATGAATATACGTACCGAAATATCGGGAGAACCGGCCCGCCGGTTGCCGGATTTGTGGTTCCTGGAGCGATTCGACGCGTGGGTTGCGTCGGACCCCGGCCGGTTCGCCTTCGCCGTCGACCATCCCGACAGAACAGAGGAATACACGTACCGGGAGGTCGCGGACTACTCGATGAGGGTGGCTGCCGCACTTGCGGGTTCGGGCGTTCGACCGGGCGAGCGGGTTGGAATCCTGATGGCCAACTGCCCGGACTGGGTCTTCATCCTCATGGGTGTCGTCCGTTTTGGAGCGATCGCCGTTCCCCTGTCGACGCTCCTGCCCGCGGATTCGGTGCGGCGGCTCGCGAATCACGCGGACTGCCGTCTGGTCTTTACCGACGCTTCCAACCTTGAAACGGCCGAGGACGCTTTCAAGGACGAGGACGACGGCCCCGAGGTCATCACAAACGCACCGGACCCCGACGGAGCGACATCCTGGGAGTCGTTTCTGAACCGAGGCGCCGGCTGCGAGTGGACGCCTTCGAGTTCTCCGGATGGAACGGTCATTCTGGTGTACACCTCCGGTACGACCGGCGATCCGAAGGGCGTCCAGATTTCGGCCCGCGGGCTGTCTTGCGACATCGACGGCCTCCTGGAGCAATTGGCACTGAAGCCGGATCACCGCATCCTTTCAGTCCTGCCTTTTTCGCACGTGCTGCCGCTGGTGGCCAATGGCCTCGGAGCACTCGCCGCGGGATGCGGTGTGGTCTTTCTTCCGACCATCACGGCGCAAAGCATTGTCGAAGCCTTCAAGAAGCATCGCATTTCGTTTTTCGTGTGTGTTCCCCAGTTCTTTTATGCGGTTCACAAGCGGGTTTTCGGTAAGGTGGCCGAGCAACCGTGGCTGACTCAAAAAATTTTCCGGGCGATGTTTTCGCTGGCCCGGCGCCTGAAGAACCCCAAGTTGAGCCGCAAGCTTTTCTCCAAGATCCATCAGGGAATCGGACCCGATCTGGAATTGTTGATTACGGGTGCGTCTCGCTTCGAACCCAGGATTGCCGAAGACTTTCAGACGTTGGGTTACACGATGATCCAGGCGTACGGACTGACCGAGACGAGCGCCGCCGCAACGATCACTCCCGTAGCTCGAAACGCGATCGGTACCGTCGGACTGCCGCTTCGCGGTGTTTCGATTCGCATCGACAAACCCAATGCCGAGGGCATTGGCGAAGTCTCGATCGCCGGCGACATTCTCATGTCCGGGTACTTCCGGAACCCGGAGGCAACTGCCGAAGCCATCCGTGACGGCTACCTTCACACGGGAGATCTCGGTCGGCTCGACCCCGACGGCAACCTGACGCTGACAGGCCGAAGCAAGGACGTGATCGTCCTGTCGACAGGCAAGAACATCTACCCGGAAGAAGTCGAAGAGCACTACGAAAAATGTCCGTACATCAAGGAAATGTGCGTCATGAGCATGACCCAGTCCTCGGGGCCGGGTGACACGCTGCACGCGGTTGTGGTGCCCGATCTGGACGAGTTTCGCAAGCACGGCCAGACAGCCATTGCCGAGATGATTCGATACGAACTCGAAAACAGGTCCAGAACCCTGGCTTCGTTCATGCGCGTGCACTCGATATCCATGCGCGATCGACCCTTGCCGCGCACCGTGACGCGAAAGCTGAAACGGTTCGAGATCCACGAAGAAGAAGTCCGTGGAATCCAGGCCCGCTGGTCGAAGGACGATGTCGGGGAAGACGCAGCCGAATTGCGTTCCGGGATAGGCGGTGTCATCGCAAAGGCCATTCACGATGCCAAGCCCGATCTGAAGGCGCTGTCGCCTGAGATGAACTTCGATCTGGATCTCGGATTCGACTCGCTGGCACGCGTTGAATTGCTCGCGACGATCGAAACGAAACTGGAAATGGAGCTCGAGGAGGAGCGCGCGAATCGGATTTTCACGATCGGCGAGTTGATTCAGGCCTTCGACGAGTTCAAGGGCCAAGAGGTCGGCGGTGGGAGAACCTGGAAGGAAAAACTGAACGCGGAAGGGAGCGAGGAATTGGCACGGCAGTTTATTCGCGAATCCAGGGTGAGCCTGACCTGCTTTGGATTCCCCACGATTCGACTGTTCGGTCTCATCGCGAAATTACCTTTCCGGACGAAGGCCGACGGCCTCGAAAACCTGCCCCAATCGGGGCCTTATATAATCTGCCCCAACCACGTATCGTATCTGGATTCGTTTTTCGTATGCTCCATTCTGCCGTTTCGAGTGATACAGGACATTTTCATACTCGGCTATTCCGATTATCTTCAGGGCCCGATCGCGGGTCCGCTGGCCTCGAGCGTCAACATCGTTCCGGTGGATCCCAACTCGAATCTCACGCGTGCGATGCGTGTTGCGGCCGTGGGTCTGCGCAAGAACCGGATTCTTCTGGTCTTCCCCGAAGGCGAACGAAGTTTCGACGGCGGTCTCACGGAGTTCAAGAAGGGCGCTTCCATATTGTCGGCCGAAATCAACGCGCCGCTCGTTCCCGTCGGCATCAAGGGCACGTTCGAGGCTTGGCCCCGGGGGGGGAAGTTGAAGGCGCATCCGGTTCGGATCAGCATCGGCAAACCGATTCATCCTGAGAACTACCGGGATGCCGCCGACCCGTACACGGCGATCAACAACGATCTCAAGGCTGCGGTCGCCGGGCTGCTGGATTCATCCGGCTAGCTGCCCGTTGCAGAACCTCAGGGGTTTTGCCACGGGCTGCCGAGGCTTTCATCCAGGGCCACCATTTTCTATACCGATTTGACTGGAACGGGGTTGGTACGGGAATATAATGAATCTGTCTCGATTGGCGGTCGAAGGATTGATCTCCAAATTCCCCTTTTTTGTCCATTTCGTTACCCAGACTCTGTCACAGGATCGGTGCAGCGAGGAAACCATGGGAAGAAAGTATAGTCAGCAGGGCTACCACGATACGGACCGTGAGCGCGGCAAACCGAGGCAACGCTCCGGACAGCAGCAGCCCCGCAGGCCAAGTGATGGGCCCCGTTCGCCGAGAATGCCCGGCTTTCAGGAAGTGATGCGATGCTCTATGTGCGGGAATCTCATTCATGATTTTCGGGAAATCACAGCCGGCAGCCGATGTCCCAAGTGCCAGGCGGATCTACGTAGCTGCAAGCACTGCCGCCATTTCGACACCAGTGCCCAATTCGAATGCACCCAGCCGATCCTTGCGCGCATCATGGCGAAGGACAAACGCAACGAGTGTACGTATTTCGAATTTCGGACTTCTGTCGAGCGCGAAACAAAAACCCCTGTCAGCGTCTCTGACACCAGCAACCACTCGTCGCCCAAGGACGCACGTAGCGCTTTCGATGACCTTTTTCGTTAACGCGCTTTCGGCACGACCGGTTGCCGACGTCAGGAGACGCAACCCAAGGAAAAATTAATTGCCTGAAGATCGTCTGAAGATTGCGGTGTTCGTGGATTTCGACAACATCGAGATCGGAGTCAAGAACACTCTAAACAGAAAATTCGATATTTCCGCAGTTTTGGAAGCCATCAAGGAGCGTGGCGAGATTGCCACCAAGATCGCCTACGGCGATTGGAAGAGGTCCGGTGACTACGGTCGCCAGATGGGGCAGCACGCCATCCAGATGGTTCAACGGAATCTCACCCCTGGAGGCGACAAGAACGGCGCCGACATCAATCTGGCGCTCGACGCGCTGGAGATGGCGTTCACGCTCGGTCACATCAACGCGTTTGTCATTGTTGGCGGTGACAGCGATTTCATGACGCTGGTTGAGAAGCTCAAGCAGTACGACAAGAAAGTCATCGTTGTCGGCGGTCGCGGATTTACAAGTTCGATCCTCCAGAAGAACTGTCATGAGTTCATCGCTTACGAAAACCTGATCCGGCCTTCCGCACCCCGGCGTCAACCCGGCGGTGGCCGTCTACGGTCTAACACCGGAGACACGCCCGTCAAGGAAGCTGTTCCCTTGGTCCGCCGTTCCCTGAAAGTCCTGTCCGACCGCGAGGTCTCACCTCAGTTGGGGCTGTTGAAGAGCACGTTACTTCAGTTGGACTCGACGTTCTCGGAGCGCGACTATGGGGCGACAACGTTCCGCGATTTCATCGAAAAACTTGCCCGGACCGGCGTCGTGACCCTCAAACAGGTGGACCGGAGTCTTCTCGTGGAACTCGCCGACAGAGAGGACGGCGGGGCCGACGACGTCCCTGCCGTGGATAACGGCGCCGAAGCCAACGGGCTTGCGGAGAACGAGCCCGCGGACAATAGCTCTGGAGACGAAGTTTCCGGGCAACCCGAGGAGTCCGACCGGGAGACATCCGACCGGATTGAGGCGGGGCTTGCGCTGATTCGCGCCGCCTTCGACAAAGCCGATGAGCCTCTCAAATGGCCATTGTACGTACGGGGCGTCAAGCAATATCTCAAATCCGTCGAACCGGAATTCGACGAGCGTGCCTTCGGGTTCGCCGGATTACTCGATGCTCTGCGCCAGAGCCAGAAGGCGGGCGTGTTTCGGCTCGAACGGAATCGTCAAGGCGTGCTGCGTGTGTATCCCGGCGATGCCATCATCCCTTCGGCCGCCGTGGCCACCGCGGAGTCCGCGGTTTCCGATACGCCCGTGGAACCGGCGGAAGTGAATGTGCCCGAGGTTTCCGACATCGAACCGGATCAGGAGGAGACGAATGTCGAGGACAAACCGAAGACGGTGAGGAAGGTAGCCGGCACAAAGAAGAAAGCAGCGAAGAAGACTACCGCAAAGAAAACGACGAAGAAGAAGACAGCGAAGGCGGCAGCAAAGAAGACGGCAAAGAAGACGGTGCGGAAGACAACGAAGAAAACCGCGCCAGCGAACTAGGAAGCGGTTTCAACTGAATCGGAAGCGACTGTTTGAACGAAAAAGAACAAGCGCTCGACGAACAACTGGTTGCGGCAAGAGTATACCAGGCCGAGATGCTCACGCACTGGGAGGAGCGTCTGACCCGGCTCAAGGTCATGAACGCGGAGCTTGTGGAGACGGTAGCGAGACGGGATCATGAACTCAAGCCGCTCGCCAGGCATTGTGCCGCTCTGGAGGCCTCGCTCGGACGATTGGAGCGAACAATCGCATCGCAGAGGGAAGCTCTGGGGTGGCGAGAGGGGCAGGCTGAAGATCTTCAGAAGACAATCGCATCGCAGGATGAGGCTCTGGCGTGGCAAGAGGGTCAGGTTGAGGATCTTCAAAAGACTATCTCATTGCAGGATGAAGCTCTGGCGTGGCAAGAGGGTCAGGTTGAGGATCTTCAAAAGACTATCTCATTGCAGGATGAAGCTCTGGCCTGGCGAGCCAGGGAGGCGGAAGATCTTCAGAACACCATTGATTCAATCGTGGAGGAATTGGATGCGGTTCGTGCGAGTGACACCTTTGTTATCGGCCTGAAAATCAGGAATGCGCGCGACCGGTTGTTCCCGGACGGGACTTGGCGCCGCCAACTGGTCGATTGGGTCACCTCACGGGCGATGTCGCGGCGGGAAGGATGACCGCGCGGACGCGCATTGGAATCCGAAGTTGTCCGTGCGTCACCGTTCGCTGGACCACCTCGACCGCCGACGCGTTCTCGATCCAGTCGCAGATCTCGTAGTGATCGAGCGTTCCATCGGCGACGGCCGGCGAAAAGTGATAGAAACCCTTCTGTAGCAAGGGAAGGTCCATCACGAAGTCCACGGAGAGCCGCGTGCCGGCCCGCGCCGGCGGCAGGTCTTCCCCTTCGAACATGACGTTGGTTCCGGTGACATCCTCTCCCAGCCTGTTACGCAACATGAACCCGACATTCGGTCGTTCAACGTCTTCCAGAAACTCCACCGAGATCCGGACGCAAAGACGATCTCCCTGAGTGACGCTGCCTGCCGGTTGGCCGTCCTTGCTGTAGATACCGATGCCTTCGACCCGCGCCTTCGCGTTCCCGTAGCGGCGGTCGATGTTGGGCACCGATACGACAAAGGGGGGTATTCTCGATAGTGCCTCGTCCGATAACTCCAGTTCCTCCGTAAGCGCCCGGGGCAACCGTGCAGATTCCCCGCTTCCGGATTCCCTGTTGTCCCGAGTGACCATTTCCGCGGTGTATGCGAATACGACTTCGTCGGGGCGCCCGGTCATGCGGACGCGGCCGTGCTGCAACCAGATTGCCCGGTCTGCAAGGCTCCGCAGGGCTTCCAGGTCATGCGAGACGAACACGATGGTAACCCCCGAGTGTTTCATCTGCTGGATACGGCGGATGCATCGTTGTTGAAAGTAGAAATCTCCGACGGAAAGGGCTTCATCCACGACAAGAACGTCCGGGTCCATGTGGATGGCGACCGCAAAGGCGAGCCGGACGAACATACCCGTCGAGTATGTCTTCATGGGACGGTCGATGAATTCACCGATCTCCGCGAAAGCCTCGATCGAAGGCATCAGTTCGCGCGTGGAGGCGTCCGTAAAGCCCAGAATCGATGCGTTGAGGAATACGTTCTCGCGGCCGGTGAACTCGGGATTGAAACCCGCGCCCAATTCCAGCAGCGCTGAAATCCGTCCATCGACAGCAACGGTACCCGAAGTTGGCTTCAAGACGCCGGCAATGATCTGAAGCAGCGTGCTCTTGCCCGACCCGTTTTCTCCAACGATGCCCAGACAGCAGCCGGGCGGAACGTCGAGATCGACATCCTCGAGAGCCTGGAACTGTTCGTAACCGTGTTTTCGCCCGAACCCCAGAACTTCCCTCAGGCGATCCACGGGATGCCGGTATATCCGGTAGCACTTCGAGATTTTTTCGGCTCGAATCAATTGAGGTCACCCAAACGATCACACGGGAGTTGGCGCGGCAGTAGAAACTCGACGTTCCGTATTGACGCCAGATGTTCTGGACCTGTCAAGATCGCCGTCATGATGGCCAAGAACGTTCCGTCGCGCCGACTTCCGGCGGAGCGCGGCAGAGACTCCGATCACGCTCCGGGCGGGATTCGGAAACAATGTCAACCGCCTTCGGACCCACTCCCCAAGCACGTTGTAGGCGAATGATAGCAGACAACTTCGGCAGTTCTTCCCCGCATTTCCCTGACTGTATTTGCCGGTGCTACCATGAATGGGAATTTTGCGGTCGACCGCGACCGCGACCGCTGGCAGTCGGTGGCAAGACCCCGTGAGGTTCTGTCACGGGCTGTCAATGGACAACCTTTAATTCGCAGGTTTGTCTGAAAAAGTTTGCGTGGGACGCGCGTGGGATCCGAGCCAGCGGAACACAGGTGGAAAGAGGTCATGGGCTATATCGGCGCCCTCGTGGGCATCGGCGGTCATGCAGCGCAGGTGCGGGAAATGACGTCAAGGATCGAGACGATTCGCGATGATTATCTCTCTCTCATGGAGCGTTGCCTGACGGGCGCCATATACGAGGACCGGCCCCTGAAGGCGTTGGGCACGGAGGTCTATGACCCTGCCCTGAGGGAAGTCGGACGGGACTGGCCCTCGTTGGCCCATACCATGATCGGCGTCAAGCGCCTGCGCAACCTGAGGGCGCTGACCGAGGAGGTCATTCGCAAGCCGGTTCCCGGCGATTTCATGGAAACCGGGGTCTGGCGCGGAGGCGCCTGCATCATGATGCGCGCTGTTCTCAAGGCCTACCGAATTACCGACCGCCGGGTTTGGGTTGCAGACTCTTTCCAGGGTGTCCCGCCGCCGGATGCGGAAAAATATCCCGCCGACCGGGATTCCGACTATCACACTTTCCCCGATCTTTCGGTGCCCGCGGACGAGGTCCGTCGCAACATCGGGAAATATGGACTCCTCGACGACCAGATCGTATTCCTGGAAGGCTGGTTCAGGGACACCTTGCCGGCGGCGCCCATCGAACGCCTCGCGCTGCTCCGGCTCGACGGCGACCTCTACGAATCGACGATCGTCGCGTTGAACGCACTCTACGAAAAGCTTAGTGTGGGTGGCTACGTGATCGTGGACGACTATCATGTTGTCGATGGGTGCCGGGCCGCGGTCAGCGATTTTCGCGCCGAGCGCGGTATCCGGTCCCTACTTTCGGAAATCGACGGGGTAGGGGTTTTCTGGCAGAAAACGGAATCGGCCTGAGTCGTCCGAATCCATAAGTCCCGTCCTTCAACGGATTCCTGAAATGGGTCACAGGTACGACTACGAAATTGAACTTGGGGATGGGTCGGCGCCTGACCGCGTCGTTCAAATGGTCGGTCGGAACAAGCGCGTTCTCGACATTGGCGCCGGGCCCGGCTCAATCTCGCGCGTCCTGCGTGACAAATTCAACTGCCGCGTTTCCGCCATAGAGACCGATGCGGATGCGATTCCACGGCTGGAGTCCGTATGCGAAACCGTCTACCGAATCGACCTCAACGATCGATCCTGGCCTTCCGGTCTTTCCGATGCCGGCAGCTTCGACGTTGTAATCGCGGCGGACGTGCTCGAACACCTCTACGATCCGTGGCCGGCCCTGGATCGGATGAAGGGATGGGTCGCCCGGGACGGCTACCTGCTCATCTCGCTTCCAAACGCAGGATACTGCGGAGTGCTGGCCAGCCTGCTCGATGAAGATTTTGAATACCGCGACGCCGGACTCCTCGATCGCACGCACATCCGGTTTTTTGGAATCCGGAACATGCAGGAACTTATTGAGGGCGCCGGCCTCGCCATTACCGAAGCACAGTTCGTCGTTCAGCATCCCGAGAACACCGAGTTTGCTTCCGTTTGGGGGAAGACTCCTCGTGCGACGCGTACGAATATGCTGAAGAACCGGTTTGGACTGGTCTACCAGGTTGTCGTGAAGTGCGCCCAGGCCCAGGCGGAAACCCGTGGGATATCCCTGATGGATCTCCTCGAGGAGGAAAACGGACGCGGGGGCACTTCCCGGCGGGCGGGTGCCCAGAGCCCCGGGTTGGCGGTCCCCGGTCCCGGAGACACAAAGGTCCGGGGAACGGATTCGCCGACTCCGGCGACGGACGGGTCGGGAGAAAAGGTTCGGTTGATCGCGTTTTACCTGCCCCAATTTCATCCGATTCCCGAGAACGATCGGTGGTGGGGCAAGGGTTTCACCGAGTGGACCAACGTGACCCAGGCGGAGCCGTTGTTCGAAGGCCACTATCAGCCCCACCTGCCGGCGGATCTGGGATTCTATGACTTGCGTATGGGAGAAGTCCGCCGTGAGCAGATCGCGATGGCAAGGCAATATGGCATCGATGGATTCTGCTATCACTATTACTGGTTCTCCGGCACTCGCGTTCTCAACCGCCCCCTCGACGATATGCTCGACGATCCGGAGAGCGACATGCCGTTTTGCCTCTGCTGGGCGAACGAAAACTGGACACGCCGCTGGGATGGCGTAGACCACGAGGTGTTATTGGGGCAGAAACATCTGCCCGGCGACGATCTGAACTTTATCCGGGACGTGGCGCCCCTGTTCAGCGATTCACGCTATATCCGTCTGGACGGTGCTCCGTTTCTGATCGTCTACCAACCCCAACGGCTGCCGGACCCACTGCATACCGTCCGGGTCTGGCGTGAGTATTGCGAAACTTCCGGGGTTGGCCCGATACATCTCTGCGCGGCGCTTACCAACGACGTAGAGGATTATTCCCGATTCGGGTTCGACAGCGGCGTTCAGTTTCCACCGCACAATCACTATTGCCGCGGAATGAATGAAAAGATTGATTTCTACGTTCCGTTCTCCGGACTTACGGTCGATTACAGTGCCCTGGCGGAGTCCTATTTGAACCGCACCTATGAGAACGGCAACGTCTTTCGGACGGTGTGTCCGTCGTGGGACCAGACGGCGCGTGTGGGCGCGCGCGCCTTCCATCTGCTGAACGGCACACCCTCGAACTACGAGCATTGGCTCGACGAGTCGCTCGGGAGAACCCGCGAGGATTTTCCGGGTGTGGAACGTTTCGTCTTCATCAACGCTTGGAATGAGTGGGCGGAAGGCTGTCATCTGGAACCGGATCAGCGATTTGGCCGCGGTTTCCTTGAAGCAACCTTCCGTGCAAGCCGGGGGACATCCCTCAAGCGCACGTTCGAAGATGTCGGTCTTCCCGCCGCGCCAGAACCGGTTTCGGGCACCGTGGCGCGTTTGGGTGAACTCCGGCGGGAACTGGATGCGGAACGGCGGCGTTTTTCGGAACTGGAAGCAGAACTTGCCGCTGAACGGGAGCGCCTCTCGGCCGTCTACAAGGATCTTGCCGGCAAGAGAGAAGAGATTGCAGCCATCGAAGAGGAGCGTACTCGAAACAGGGAGGCGCCGTCCATCGCACGCGAAGGTGAAAATTCGAAGTCAAGTAGTTCTCGTGGAAAAACGCCGGAGGCTTGACGCGCCTTTCTCACGGGTTTTCGTCGCGAAGAGTCGGAGACGCCGTCAGAGCTACGGCGGGTTCCTCGCGCCGGCCACGGCGTATATCCTTGCGCCCGTGGCGCGCGCCCGAAGGGCACCGGAGGCGTACTTCTTACTGCCGCACGGACGTGCGCTTTTTACTGCCGCACCTAAGGTGCGCGATGACAGTACGTCGAGGAGCCCGCCCGCGCTTGATCCGGCGCGAGGAACGCGCCGCTACGCGCCCGCGCTTGATCCGGCGCGAGGAACGCGCCGCTACGCGCCCGCGCTTGATCCGGCGCGAGGAACGCGCCGCTACGCGCCCGCGCTTGATCCGGCGCGAGGAACGCGCCGCTACGCGCCCGCGCTTGATCCGGCGCGAGGAACGCGCCGCTACGCGCCCGCGCTTGATCCGGCGCGAGGAACGCGCCGCTACGCGCCCGCGCTTGATCCGGCGCGAGGAACGCGCCGCTACGCGCCCGCGCTTGATCCGGCGCGAGGAACGCGCCGCTACGCGCCCGCGCTTGATCCGGCGCGAGGAACGCGCCGCTACGCGCCCGCGCTTGATCCGGCGCGAGGAACGCGCCGCTACGCGCCCGCGCTTGATCCGGCGCGAGGAACGCGCCGCTACGCGCCCGCGCTTGATCCGGCGCGAGGAACGCGCCGCTACGCGCCCGCGCTTGATCCGGCGCGAGGAACGCGCCGCTACGCGCCCGGCGTGAGGAACACGCCGGGGATCAGCGGGAATTGCGCCGTGAACGGACGGCGTCCGCCAAGATGTCCAGCACGGGTATGCTGTCGTCCCATCCCAGGCAGGCTTCGGTGATGCTCTGAACGATAAACCAGATCCCGCGGACCTTTCAAATCCTGGCGCCCTTCCCAGAAGATGGCTCTCGACCATCACGCCCAAACTCCGCTCCTCTCCGTCACCGTCCCCTTACCGCCATCGTCTTGCTCCGGTTGCTTCGACTCACCTTCAGCGCTCCCGCAACCGCGGACATGAGTTGATCCTCCACCGCGGTCTCTGGTCTTTGCCGGCGTGGGCCTGATGCGTCCAACCGGCTGGACCGGCGACTGGCTTGGAGAATGAACCATGTGTACAATATAGCGACCTCCGGCGGAGCTGCCGTGTATCGCTGCCCGGAATCCGACCTGCCATGACGCACTCTTCCAACGAAAGCCTGCAATCCCGAGTCCGGCAACTCGAACAAGAACTGGCAAGCATCACCAGTTCCCGGTCGTGGCGTTGGACCGAATACCTGCGCAGGTGGGCCCACCGCTTCAGGAAACTGATCGGCGTTCCGAAACCCGGCGCCCCGCCGCTCGCTGAAGATCCGCCGCCGGCCCAAGATCCGCCTGCCGACACACGGACTGACGCCAAGGCACGATTCACGACACTGGCCGACGCCTTTCTTCAGGAATTTCTGGCATCGGGCCACCGGATGCGGCTGGAGACCTCGGACGCGCCCCTGGTCTCCATCATCCTCGTCGTCTGGAACCGTGCGGAGTTGACCCTGCAGTGCATTCGATCGATCGCGGAACTGCGGAACCCGCCCTTCGAACTGATCGTGGTCGACAACAACTCTACCGACCAGGCACCCGAACTGTTGTCCCGAATCGAGGGCGCCCGGCACATCCGCAACGATCGGAACGTACACTTCGTGCCGGCCGTGAACCAGGCGGCCAACATCGCGCGAGGCAAGTACCTGTTGTTGCTCAACAGCGACGCGATCCTGCTGCCCGGTGCGTTGGAGACCTCCGTGGAAACGCTGGAGAGCGCGGACGACATCGGCGCGGTCGGCGGCAAGATCGTTTTGTTGGACGGCAGCCTTCAGGAAGCGGGAAACATTGTCTGGCGTGACGGATCCTGCGCCGGGTACGGTCGCGGTGAGGACCCCCGCGCGCCCGCGTTCATGTTTCGCCGGGATGTCGACTACTGCTCGGGCGCCTTCCTGCTGACCCGGCGGGACGTGTTCGAGCGGATGAATGGGCTCGACGAGATATTCAAACCGGTCTACTACGAGGAAACCGACTATTGCCTTCGCCTTCGCGACGCGGGACACCGTACGGTCTACGAACCGCGCTCGGTGGTGCTGCACTACGAGTTCGGCTCCAGTACGCCCGAAAATGCGGCAGAGAAGCAGTCGCGAAACCAGAAGATATTCGCCGAACGGCACCGGGAACGGCTGCGGCAGCACTCCTCGGCCGGCCCGGAGCATGTACTCGAAAACCGTGACGCCGACCGGACACGGAAGCGTGTTCTGGTGATCGACGACCGCATTCCGCACCCTCACCTCGGCTCGGGTTTCCCACGGGCAAACAGAATCCTGAAACGTCTGGTGGACTGGGGGTTTTTGGTAACGCTGTACCCTCTGGCTGTCATTTCTGAAGAATGGGAGCGTGTGTACCGGGACATTCCCCGCGAGGTCGAGGTGATGCTCGAATGGGGAGAATCGAATCTCGAGTCCTTCCTCACCCAGCGACTGGGGTTTTACGACACCATCATGGTCAGCAGACCGCACAACATGGTCCGGATGCGCCAGGTGACCGACCGAAATCCGGACCTGGTATCGGACGCGGCTCTGGTCTACGACGCCGAGGCGCTATTCTCGTTCCGCGAGGCTAAACAACTCGAACTCAAGGGGCTCGCGGGAGCGAACGAGTTTGAAAAACGGGTCGAAGCCGAGGTGGGCCTGGCCCGCGTCGCGGACAGCATCATATCGGTCTCGCCCAGGGAAGCCAGTGAATTCCTGAATCGAGGGATCGAATCGGTCCACGTCCTGGGACACGCGCACGATGTCGAAGAAACCGAACCGGCATTCAGCCCTCGAACGGGTTTCCTGTTCGTGGGCGCGATCCACGAGACCGATACACCGAACGGGGACTCCATTCTTTGGTTCGTCAAGGAAATTCTCCCGCGGATCCGGGAGTCGGACCCGACCGCCTTCCTGAGCGTGGTCGGCGTTATCAACTCCAGGGAAGTGTCCGCGCTGGCTTCCGACTGCGTCCGCATCCTCGGCCCAGCCCACGACCTGCGAACACACTACGAACAGGCTCGCGTCTTTATCGCTCCAACCCGTTTTGCTGCCGGTTTGCCGCATAAGGTGACTGAGGCCGCGGCACAGGGAATACCCGTGGTCGCGACCTCGTTGCTGGCCGAACAACTGGTCTGGCACGACGAGCAGGAGTTGCTTGTGGGCGATACGCCCGACCAGTTCGCCCGCCAATGCCTGCGCCTGAACACCGATTCGAACGAGTGGAACCGCATACGCGGCAATGCGCTGGCGAAGGTGCGGGAAGAGTGCTCCGCCGACCGCTTCGACCGAACTCTTCACGAGTTGATGGAATCCAGCGCCGAACAAGCCCGGCGCCGCCGAGTTCCAGTTTAGCTCGCATGTCTCAGCGTGCCGTAACAAGGCGCCGATCTTCAGTGAGCGCGAATTCCACCCGGCAACTGTTGCTCCATTAGGTAGTGGCGACGGCATGCATGAAAGAGGAGATCGAGCGCAACACGGGAAGGCCCGTCGGTGAGAGAGACTGAAGCGGCACTGAAGGGGGGGCACCCGGATTGGTGTGGCAAAACCCTACAGGGTCTGCCGAGTCTTTTTGCCACCGGCTGTTGTCTTGCGCGAATCGCGTCGTGAACGGACCGCGTCCGCCAGCATGTCCAGCAGGGGTATGCTGTCGTCCCATCCCAGACAAGCGTCGGTGATGCTCTGACCGTAGACCAGATCCCGAGGGTCTTTCAGGTCCTGCCGCCCTTCCAGAAGATGGCTCTCGATCATTACGCCGAAAATCCGCTCGTTTCCGTCACCGATCTGAGATGCGATGTCACTGCCGACCTCCAACTGCCGCAAGTGTTGCTTCTGACTGTTGGCATGGCTCATGTCGATCATCACCCGTTCCGGCAGGCCCGCCAAGGACAACTCCCTGGACGAGGACCCGACGCTGGCCGCGTCGTAATTGGGCCGTTTGCCGCCCCGAAGGATGATGTGGCAGTCCTGGTTTCCAGTCGTCGCGACAATGGCGGAGTGCCCCGCCTTGTTCACCGACAGGAAATGGTGCGGGTTCTGCGAGGTGCGGATCGCATCCACGGCAATCTTGAGATTGCCGTCGGTACCATTTTTGAAACCGACCGGACAGGATAGCCCTGAAGCGAGTTCCCGGTGGACCTGGCTCTCTGTCGTCCTGGCGCCGATAGCGCCCCAACTGACCAGGTCTGCAACGTATTGCGGCGAAATCATGTCCAGATATTCGACCCCGGCGGGGACGCCGATTTCGTTCAGGTCCAACAACAGTTTGCGGCCGATTCGAAGTCCGTCGTTGATCTTGAAGCTTCCATCCAGATAGGGGTCGTTGATCAGTCCTTTCCAACCCACCGTCGTCCGCGGCTTCTCGAAATAGACGCGCATCACGACGAGCAGGTCCGAATGGAGACGATCCTTCTGCTTCTTGAGCCGATGGGCGTATTCGATAGCTGCTTCCGGATCGTGAATGGAGCACGGTCCGATGACGACCAGGAGTCTGTCGTCGTCGCCCCGAAGAATACGGTGAATGTCCTGCCGTGTCTGAAAAGTGAGCGTGCCGGCCTGCTCGGTCACCGGAAATTGGCCCAAGATGTGCAGTGGGGGAAGCAGTTCCTTGAGTTGGCTGATCCGAAGGTCGTCGGTTTCGTGAGGCATGTCAGTCACTAAAGTCCGTCCTGTCCCAAACCGCCATTATAACCTGTTTTGCCGGGATGCTGCGTGGCCGGGACTTCACTGAACTGGACGAAAGAGGGGCATGGGAGAAAGCTGGCAGGACCCACAGGAGTCCGCTGGGTCCTGTGGACCCGGCATGTACGGTACGGCCGGCGCCCACTCGACCGGCAAGGGGCCGGACCCGGGACTTCAGAAATACCCGCTATCGACGGACGATCTTATTGACTATCCGGTTTGCGGTAGCCGCGACGCAGATACCGCCGTCCGAAACCACCGTCACCCCATGGGACCGACCTTCAACACCATCGACGACCTCGATGACTTCGCCATCTTTCATGATCGTCACGGCTTCGGCGCCGACGTGGCCCACATAAACGGTTTCGTCACCGAAGAACCGGATGTCCGGCGAAACTGAAATCGGGAAACCCGCCTTCTCCACGGCGTCGTGCAAGAATTGGCTCGAAACGTCGAACGTGCCTGACTATGATCGATGTAGGGCGACGTGACCGCGCGGCGGATGCCGCCTGCACGGCAAAAAACACCTTTCAAAGCAGGTTGAAACAAATGCAGACACTGAAAGACGAATTGCCATTTCACGACGAACTGGGTCCTTTCAAGGTCATCCATGTTCACGAGCCCGACATCGGACTTCATGCCGCACTGGTTGTCGATAACGTCGCGGCGGGGCCGTCGATTGGGGGCTTACGCATGGCGCCCGACGTCTCGACCACGGAATGCGGACGCCTGGCGCGCGCCATGACGCTCAAGAACGCGGCGGCGGGACTGCCTCACGGCGGTGGAAAATCCGTGATGATGGGCGATCCTCATATGCCGCTCGAAGCCAAGGAGCCTCTGGTTCGTGCCTTTGCCGCGGCTCTTCGCAACGAGCAAAGCTATATTTTCGGCCCCGATATGGGGACCAACGAACAGTGTATGGCCTGGGTGAAGGATGAAATCGGCCGTGCCGTAGGCCTTCCGAGAGCGGTTGGGGGTATCCCGCTGGACGAGATCGGCGCCACTGCGCTGGGCTTGAAGGCCGCGGCCAAAGTTGCCCAGGACTATTGCGGGTTCAGCCTGCAGGGAGCGCGTGTCGTGATTCAGGGGTTTGGGTCCGTGGGCCAGCATGCCGCTCGTTTTCTCGAAGCCGAGGGCGCATCGCTGGTCGGTGTAGCGGATTCCTGGGGTAGCGTTGCCGACCCCGACGGACTCGACATCAAGCGTTTGATCGACCTCAAGGCGTCCGGTCACAGTGTTCCCGACTATGATCCGGACAAGGCGTCAGGTTCGGAAGCCGTGATTGACATCTCATGTGAAATCTGGATTCCGGCCGCGCGCCCCGACGTTATCACCGAGGACAACGTCGGCCGCCTCAACACCGCGTTGATTCTGCAGGGCGCGAACATACCCATTACGCCAGGCGCCGAAAAGATCCTCCATGAGACCGGCGTATTGTCCGTGCCCGACTTTATCGCCAACGCGGGTGGCGTCATTTGCGGTGCGCTGGAGTATGCGGGAGCGACCGAAAGCAGCACTGTGGCTGCGATCGAGGAGAAGGTCGGCGCCAATACCCTCGAGGTGCTTGAGCGATCCAAATCGGACGGATCGATGCCGCGATCGGCGGGCATCGCCATTGCCACCGAACGTGTCCGCCGGGCAATGAGTACTCGCCGCTGGTCCATCTTCTAGCAATTTGAAACAAAGGGAGCGCGCGCGGCATTGACGATGCAATTTTTCAGGACATGTGGTCTGACACTCTCGGTTGGGGTGTGTGTGGCGGTTCCGGGCGGTTGGACCCCCGTCGTTGCGGCTGTTCAGGAACTGACGGCCGACGAAATCGTCGAGCGGGCCGTTCGGCGCGCCCAGACGCAGCGAGAGTCCCAGGCGGCTCTCGAGTTTACGGCGACGATCCACTCGAAGACCGAGCGCCTGGACGGGGACGGTGAAGTTGAAGAGGCGGAGAGCCGAACCTACGCGCAATATGCGTTCGAAGGCGTTCTGTTCGAAGAATGGGTTGCGATGGAAGGTCAACCGCTTGACGCCGATGACCTCCGGGACGAAGCCGAGCGGAAAGAAGAATTTGCTGAAGAAGTTCGCGAGCGGCGAGAGGACGGAGAGGATCCCCGGCCCGATGACCCGAATCGAGTGGACTTCGACGAGGAGTTTGTCAACCGTTACGATTTTTCGATCATCGGCCAGGATGTCGTCAAGGGCCATCCCTGCTGGGCGATTTACCTGTCTCCCCGCGACGGCGATCTGCCGGTTCGGCGCGGTATCGACAACGCGTTGAACAACTCGACAGGTCACCTCTGGATCAGCATGGACGACTACGGTCTCGTGCGGGCCGAGTTTGAAATGGCGCGCTCGGTCCGGTTCTGGTTCGGGTTGTTGGGTACGCTGCGCAATACAACCGGACGCCTGGAATTCGGCCACGTCGCCGAGGGAGTGTGGCTGCCGACGGTCGTCGATATCAAGACGGATCAGCGTGTGTTGATCCGGAACGTCCGAAGGCGCATCCTTCGGGAATGGACCGATTACAGTCGCATTCCGTCATCCGACTAGCGCGCCTTTCTCACGGGTTTTCGTCGCGAAGAGTCGGAGACGCCGTCAGAGCAAGGCGCGCGCCCGGAGGGCACCGGAGGCGTACTTCTTACTGCCGCACCAAGGTGCGCTTAGACGGTACGTCGAGGAGCCCGACCGCGCTTGATCCGGCGCGAGGAACGCGCCGCTACGCGCCCGGCGCGAGGAACGCGCCGTAGAACGCAGCACTGGCGGACGGATCCGGCGCTGTAGCAGACAACTCGTGTGAAAGGCGGGCCAGCGCCGATTCGTCGTCATCGCCCGGAACGGCCGGAAACCGCCCTTCATTCCAATCCCTCTTCGCCTGTTCGATCCGATCTTTCGAACTCGAAACAAAATTCCACCAGATATGCCGTTCGCCGTCGATCGGGTCGCCTCCCAGAATCAACACACGGGCGGGTCCGGATGCGGAAAGGGTCGATGGCGTGTTCGGTGTGAACAGCGTGATTTCGCCTGGATTCAGTTTCGTCTCTCCCACCGATACAATCCCCGAGGCCACGTAGGCGCACAATTCCTGGCATCCTTCGGGAAGGGGCAACGTGGCGCCGGGGGCCATGACCAGATCCAGGTATAGCGTTCTTGACCGTGTCCGGACCGGCGAGGCGTAACCGTACGCATTGCCAACCAGAAGCCGCCCATCGACGCCACTATCGCTCCACGACGGTAGCGTTGCCTCGGGATAGTGCTCGAACGCGGGTTCGGTTTCTTCCTGGTCCCGTGGCAATGCGACCCAGAGCTGAATACCGTGAAGCGCCGACTCGCGTTCCCGCGACTCGGGATCGCTGCGTTCGGAATGTACGATCCCCCGTCCCGCATGCATCCAGTTGATGTCTCCGGGGCGAATCGTTTCGACCGATCCCACGCTGTCGCGATGGATCAGTGCGCCCTCAAAGAGGTACGTGACCGTCGCAAGGTGGATGTGCGGGTGCGGGGGAATGTCGATTCCCTGGCCGGGATCGAGTTTCTCGGGTCCGATGTGATCGAAAAAGATGAACGGACCGACCATCCGGCGCTGGCGGGAAGGCAGGAGGCGGCGGATCTCATGACCCGCCACAACGCGCCGCCGTGCGGGAATGACGGCTTCGATCGCCTCGGACATCAGGGAACCGAGAATCCGTACTTCTCGAGGATGGATCGGCCCGCGGATCCGCGCAGCGCGTTCCGGAAAGCCCGCACCGCATCCAGGTGTCCCGTCTCGCGTGCCCGGGCAACAATCGCCATCGCCTGCTCAATCGGGTTGTGGGCTTCGGCGGGCACTTCCCAGTAGACGCCATCGTTCATCGCTTCTGCCCGCGCCTGGGAAAGAGCCAGAATGCCAATCTGGGCGGCGCCTGAAAAAACGAACTGAGCGGCTTGCGAGATGTTGTCGCCCCGGACGAGCCGGGAGGCCGCACCGTCGTAGACAGCGTAATAGTTCATCGCGTCCATCGCGGCCATTCCGTACGGCGCCAGTCTGGGATTGGCGATGGCTATCCGCCTGACCGCGGGGTCCAGAAGCGTCGCCATTCCGTTGTCTTCCGGCGCAAGTCCCGAGTCCGCCCGCGTCCAGACGACGATCCGTCCCACAGCGTAGAGTTCCAGAGATCCGGGTTCGACCAGACCCTCCGCTGAGAGCCGGTCCACATAGTTTCGGTCGGCCGAAAGGAAGAGGTCGAAGGGCGCGCCGTTCACGATCTGACCGTAGAAGTTGCCCGACGATCCGAGAGTGAGCCTCACGGTATGACCCGTTTCGCGTTCGAAGACCTCGATGATCTCTTCGACGGGGTGACTCATCGACGCCGCGGCGGCGACGAACACTTCTTCGGCACGCGCGGAAGCAACCGATACCAGGGCCAGCGCAAGGACAACAATCGATTGTCGCGAAGACTGCATGGATACCTCAGAGATTACCAGAAGAGACGATTGTGCGGCACCGAGTGTCAATCCGGAGTCGGAAGCGCCGTCCATCGGCGGAAATGACCACCCGGAAGCTGTAGGGTGCGGCCATGATCTGAATCGCGCGGCGCTCTCGCACGCAAAAGAACCCTTTCGCTGTTTCACCGCTTGAGAGTTCGGGTGGCCGCTGCTCGATGGTATCGACCGTGACCAGACCGATCATACGGGAGCAACGAGTGGGCTCCGCTGCCGCCGTAACCGGCGCGTCAGAGTCAGAAAAACGATCCGTTGGCGGACCAATCCCGAGCCATGATAGAGTCCCCAAGATTCACCTGACGATGTGAACCGCACGTGGAGGAGCGTCCATGACGACAGAGAGCATGCCCGGTTCGAATAAGGAACTCATCGGCCTGGTCGCCGCCGTATTGGCGTCGGCCATTGTGCTGCTGATGCCGACTCCCGAGGGATTGGGTGTTCCGGGCCAGAGGATGGCGGCCCTGTTTGTCCTGATCCTGATTCTCTGGTCGACCGAGGCCATCCCGATCGCGATTGGTTCGCTGCTCGCGCTGGTGCTTCAGCCGCTCCTGGGATTGAACGATCTGAACACGGCCTTCGAGAACTTTATCGGGCTGGTGTTCTTTTTCGTTCTCATCATGTTCATCGTCGCATTGGCATGGGTGAAAACCGGCCTCGCGCACCGGTTCGCGCTGACGATGATCTCCAGGGCGGGAACCGAATCCCGGCGTGTGATTCTGGTGTTTACGGTCGGGACCGGGCTGGTCTCCCTGATTGTCTCCGACGTCCCCACCTGTGCAATCTTCATGGCGGTAGCGATCGGCATCTTCGAAAAACTCAAGCTCGAGCCGGGCAAGTCGCAGTTTGCCAAGGGCCTGATGCTGGCCATCCCGATGGGAGCGTTGGTGGGCGGCGTAGGGACGATCGCGGGCAGTTCCATCAACGTGCTCGGTCTGCAAATCATCCAGGACAACGGCGGACCCGAGATCACGTTCCTGCAGTGGATGGCGATCGGTATTCCGATGGTGCTGATCCTGCTGCCGATCACTGCGTTCATTATTTCCAAGGCATTCAAGCCTGAAATCGACGACATCGGGAACATTGACGACATCAAGCAGGAACTGGCCGATCTGGGACCGCTGACGGCGCCCGAAAAGAAGGTCATCGTCATCCAGTCCCTGATGTTGGCCTTCTGGATCGCCGGTACATGGGTGCCCGCATTCAACGTCGTCACTGTCGGGGTTTTCGGAGCAACGTTGATGTTCCTGCCCGGCATCAAACTGTTCACCTGGAGAGAAGCGCAGGCCGCGACGGGATGGGATATCTTGATGATGGCCGGCGCCGTGGCGACTCTCGGCGCGGCATCCTCTTCGAGCGGTCTGGCCCAGTGGCTGGTGGACGTTTCGCTCGGCGGAGTGAGCGACTTCCCCGTGGTCCTGATCCTTGGACTGATTAGTGTTTTTACGGTCCTGATCCATCTGATGCTGCCGGTCTCGCCGGTCATCAACGCGATCATGATTCCGCCGATCATGCTCCTGGCCGTCGAGGCCGGCGTCAATCCGGCCCTCTATGCCCTGCCCGTCATCTTCACCGCATCCTGCGCAATGCTGATCCCGCTCGACCCGGTCCCGCTGCTGACGTTCAGCAAGGGCTACTACACCATGTTCGATATGTTCAAGCCCGGGGCGATCATCAGCATCGTCTGGGTCATCGTCATGACGGCCATTCTGATGTTCGTCGGTCCCGGGATCGGGTTGATGGATGCGCCTTTCTGACTCGGCGATGTAGAATGAAAGGGGTATTCGGTTGCAGGTAATGAATTCTCGTATTTCGATTCCGATCGCGGTAGCCGCGGTAGCCGCGGTTACGGCGGTTGCCGGTTTCGTTGGCCCCGCCGGGGCTCATCACGCCGTTTCGGCAAAGTTCGACACCGGCGAAACGCTGACGCTGAACGGGCCGGTGACACAGATCGACTGGTCGAGCCCACACGTGCACGTGTTCATGAACGTGGGTTCGGGCGAGGCTGTGGCCAATTGGGCCGTCGAATTCGATAGCCCGGCCGATCTGGGGCGTGCGGGCTGGCAGTTGGACTCACTGGAAGTGGGGACAGTCATTACCGTGACGGGGCCGCCGGCACGTGACGGCAGCCGCCAGATGTGGGCCGACTCGCTCGTGGACGATTCGACCGGAGCGCAGGTTCTCTCGGGCCGGAGCACCGCGCCGCCGGTGGCGTCCGATCGCCGTCCCGCGCCTCGCTGGCCCGATGGCCGTGTGCGCCTGAGTCCAGACGAAGGCGGCCTGGGTTATTGGGCCGGTCCCTCGGTGAGTTCCCTGGTTGAAGAGGGCGTGACGGTGCAAATGGACGCCTACGGCCTCCTGGTGGACGTGGAAGACGCGGCCGAAGTGGCGCCGTTTCAGCCTTGGGCACTGGAAGTCTACAAGGATCGCCAGAGGAATTTCCTTGCCGAAGACCCGGGTTATCTGTTGTGTCTGCCTCCGGGCGGACCGCGCCAGTTCATGACGTCCCAGGGCGTACAGTTCGTCGAAGACCTCGCCCGGGATCGCATATTCGTTTTGTTGGGAAGCGGGAACCACCATTGGCGCTTGATCCATATGGACGATCGTGAGCAGGTCGGCGAACAGGGCGGGGATGCCGATAACCCGCTGTATTACGGCAGGTCCCTCGGTCAGTGGGACGACGACACGCTCATCGTCGATACGATCGGATTCAACGAACGTTTCTGGATTTCAAACGGCGGACTGCCGCACACGGACCGGCTGAATCTGACCGAACGGTTCACGCGCCTCGATTACGATACGCTCCAGTATGAAGTCACCATCGACGACCCGGGGGCTTATACCCGCCCGTGGACAAGCCGATGGACACTGCGCCTGATGCGTGGGGAACCGTTGCCGGAATATTATTGTCAGGACAATCGGCCTTAGCGCCGCGTGGCGGAACGTTCGTGGGTTCTGCCACCGGCTGCTTTCGACCGATGATTTTGAATTCATCCTCGTTAGACGGAGGGACAAGGAAATGAAGACCGCAGGATACGCATTCGCCGGCGTGATCGTTCTCAGCCTCGTTGCCTTATCGATGGCGCCCGCGGCTGAAGGCCATCACTCGTTCGCGTCGGAGTTCGATGCCGAAAAGCCCATTCAACTCAGCGGGTTCGTGACCAAGGTCGAGTGGATGAATCCGCACGTGTGGTTCTACCTGGACGTCACCGACGAAGAGACCGGTGAAGTCCAGAACTGGGGTTTCGAAATGGGCGCGCCCCATCAACTCCAAAGGCGGGGCTGGAGCCGTACCTCCATCAATCTGGGCGACGAGTTGTCTGTTGACGGCAGCATGTCTCGAGACGGCAGTCCGCGGGTGAACGCGCGTACCGTGGCGACCGTGGGTGGGGGTGTTCTTGGCGCGGCATCGAGCGGTGCGCAGACGCTGGGCGGCGGCCAACCGACCGAACCTCAGAACTGAAGGGAACCTGCGAGGACATTCAATGAAGATCGCATTCATACCGATAGCACTTCTGCTCGCGTCGGCGGTTTCCGTTTGGGCGCAGGAGGATGACCCTGCCATACCGCGCCTCGCCAACGGGACGATCAGCCTGGCGCCGGCCGAGGGGGATGTCGGAATGTGGACCCCCGCGGGCCTGGTCCAATTGGCCGCGAACCCCAACGCCACGAACGGACTGAACAGCCTTCCCGAGAACATGGACATCGACGAGGTTCCGTTCAAGCCGTGGGCGCGGGCCCTTTACGACTATCGTCAGGCCAACTTCGAGAAGGACGACCCGCACACGCGCTGCAACCCATCGTCGGGTCCGCGCCAGTTCATGACGCCATACGGCAACGAGTTCGTCCAGTTGCCGGAACTTGGGATGATTCTACTGACCGATGTGGGCGGAGCGCATTCCTACCGCATTATCGACATGACGGCCGACAGTCATCCGGAAGATCTGGTTCCCAGCTACTTCGGTCATTCGATTGGCCGGTGGGAAGGCGACACGCTGGTCGTCGATACCGTCGGGTACAACGAAAAATTCTGGTTCAACCGCGAAGGAGCGCCGCACACCGAAGACATGCACCTGATCGAGCGGTTCACGCGCGAAGCGTACCGCAGCATGCGCTATGAGGTGACCATCGAAGATCCGGGCGTCTACACCGAACCCTGGACGGGCGCGTTCATGTTGAACTGGAGCCCCTACGAAGCATGGGAATACATCTGCCAGGACAACAACCTGTCTGAATCGGCGATGGTTGGCGTCGAGGGCGAAGGCGGCGCCTCGAGAACGAGCCGGATCGTGCCTTAGGAATCGGGAGGAATCGGGAATGAAAGGAATCTTGGGCGTTACGGCTCTCTCGTTCGGACTTGCGGGAATTGCCGTCGCGCAGCAGGGACATCCACTGGATGGTGCCTGGTACGGGGACTGGGGACCGTCCGCCAATCACCGAAACGCCGTTGTTCTGGTGGTGGAGTACGACGGTGAAAACCTGACAGGGCAACTCAATCCCGGACCCGACGCGGTACCGCTTGACGTCGTGACGATGGATCACACGGACTGGACGGTACACATCGAAGCCGATGTCCGCACGTTTTCGGGCGAGGTCGAACGTTATGTGATCGACGGCCAATTGGAGAATCTGGGCCTGCCGAATCGGTCCATGACCGGGACCTGGACTCACGGTACGGCCAGCGGCGACTTCTCGGTTTCCCGCAACTAATCGATTTCAGGACATTTTCAAATGAGTCAGAGTTTGGAGGATCGAATCCAGGCTGCGGGCAACCCTGTCACGTTGCTTCGCAATTCGCAAACCGGTCCCTATGTCTATCCGGTCGTTCCGCCCGAGTACACGAACTGGCGGGACGAGCAACGCGGTTGCCAGAAAACCTGCGTGCTCTTCAACCAGAGCTATCACATGACCGACATGTACGTGTCGGGACCGGACGCGTTTCGCCTGCTCGAAGGCCTGGGCATCAACTCGTTCAACAAGTTCGTTCCCAACAAGGCGAAACAGTTCGTCGCGTGCAACTACGATGGATATGTCATCGGCGATGTCGTTTTGTTCTATCTCGAAGAGAACCTCTTTAATCTCGTCGGCCGGCCCTCGGTTCACAATTGGGTCCGATATCATTGTGAGACCGGCGGTTTCGACGCGACGACGGAAGTCGATGAGCGGGCGGCGGCGCGGGTTGGCGGCGGACCTGTCACCCGAAAAGCCTACCGCTACCAGGTTCAGGGACCCAACGCCCTGAAGCTGTTGGAGAAGGTGACTGGCGAAACCGTTCCCGAAGTCCGGTTTTTCAATATGATCGACTTCACGATCACGGGTAAGAGGGTCCGCGGCCTGCGGCACGGGATGGCGGGGCAGGCCGGTTTTGAATTGTTCGGCCCATGGGGTGAGGGCGATTCGGTGAAAGCAGCGCTTGTGGAGGCTGGAGAGGAGTTCGGTCTCCGCCTGGTCGGCGCGCGCGCGTACTCGTCCAACACGCTGGAGTCCGGATGGATTCCATCCCCGCTTCCGGCCATCTATACCGGCGACAAGATGAAACCGTTCCGAGAATGGCTGCCCGGGAACGGTTACGAGGCGATTGCGTCGCTCGGAGGCAGCTTCTATTCGGGCGACATCGCCGACTACTACCTGACCCCCTGGGATCTCGACTACGGCCGGATCCTCAAGTTCGACCACGACTTCATCGGGCGCGAAGCGTTGGAGAAGATGGCCGGGCAGCCGCATCGGAAAGAAGTCACGTTGGCTTTGAACAACGAAGACGTGAAACGCGCGCTGGGAACGATGTTCCAGGCCGAGGGCCGGGCCAAGTATTTCGACTTTCCGTCGGCGGTATACGCGACGCTGCCCTACGACATGGTGACACAGGGCGGCAAGACGATCGGCATTTCGACCTGGTGCGGATACAGCGCCAACGAAGGCAGGATGCTCACGCTGGCGATTCTGGAGTCCGAGTACGCCGTGCCCGGAACGGAAGTCACATTCGTATGGGGCGAGGAGGGCGGCGGTTCCGCCAAACCCACCGTGGAGCGCCACGTCCAGACCGAAATCCGGGCGATCGTTTCGCCCGTGCCCTATGTCGAGGTCGCGCGCACCCAGTATCGCTCGCAATCGATGACAACTGGAGTCGAGTCGGCATGAAGAATCCCATAGAACGATCCCCCCTGCGATGGGTGCTGGCCGCGTGCGCTCTGCTCGCACTGTTTACGGTTCCGGATGCGATCGCCCAGTTCGGCGCTCCGACAATTACGCACATCACCGGCGATCTTTACCGGGGCTCGAACGGGCGGTGGCACAACATCATACTGGTCACCGAAGACGGTATCCTCATCGGCGACACCCTGAACACGGGGTTTGCGACCGTGCTCAAGGCCCAACTCGACGAGCGGTTTCCGGGCGTTCCGGTTCAGTATGTGGTCTACAGCCACAGCCACTGGGACCATGTCGAGGGCGGCGCCGTCTTTGCCGACACCGCCACGTTCATCGGTCACCAAACGATGCTTCAGAACATGGACGGACGGTATCCCCACATGCCGGGCGACATGATCGACCGCAACGATAACGGGACCTTCGAGCCCGAGGAGTTCAGCATTCCGGCCAACGCTTCACCCGGAGTTTGCGGCGGGCGATTTTCAGAGAGGAAGGATCTGGATGGCGACGGCCGCATGACGCCGGCCGAGTACTTTTCCGAGCTCCACCCGCCGGACATTGTCTATGCCGATCGGATGGCTTTGACATTGGGCGGCCAGAGGATCGAACTGATATATCCGGGCCGCAACCACGGCGATGACATGACGGTCCTGTATTTCCCGGACGACGGGGTGGTCTTTGCCGCCGACTTTTTGGCCGATGCGCTCGTGACCGAGTCGATGCTCTCTCTGCCGAGCGCTTGCGGCCCGTTCGACGGCCATGCGCTGTCGGAATGGATCGACTCGTACCGGGTGGTGGAAGCGCTGGATTTCGAGATCCTGGCGCCGGCCCACGGCCAGTTCTACACCAAGGAAGATGTCGTGGAGACGCGGGAGTATTTCGAGTATCTGGCCGATGAAATCTCGGCCGCGATCCAGTCGGGGCTCAGCCTTGAAGAGATGAAAGCCACGATCATGCTCGATGAGTACGCCGACTGGGCACAGTATGACCGGCTCCGTGAAAAGAACATCGAAGCCGCATACCGAAATCTGACCGTCTACCGCTGAGGCGCGTTGGCGATCGCCGGAAAGTGAAAAAATCTGGACCTTCGCACCCATGCTATAATTACAAATTGTATGTACTATGAGCGATGGGGTTGAAGTTTGAATGGGACGAGACCAAGAACCGCGCCAACATCCGCAAGCACGGCGTCGGATTTGAGACTGCGATACGCATTTTCGAGGGCCCCATTGCAAGTTGGATCGACCGTCGCAAGGACTACGGCGAGGATCGGCATATCAGCATTGGTCGGGTGGACCATGCGGCGCTGATTGTGGTCGCCCATACGGATCGCGACGGGCGGATCCGCCTGATCTCCGCCCGGCCGGCATCGCGTAAGGAAAGGCAGGTTTACCATGAGTGGATACGACAGACCCCTCACTCCCGGACAGATTGCGGTCCTGAAAGATGACAGCATCGATTTCAGCGATATTCCCGAACTGGACGAGGCATTCTGGAAGGAGGCAAAACTGATCGAACCTGACCGGACCGAGCAGATCACCTTGCGTGTCAAACGCTCTGTGCTGACTTATTTCAAAGCCTCGGGAAAAGGCTACCAGACACGTATCAACCGCGTGCTCGAAAGCTACGTGCGCTCCAATCAGCGGGATCCAAGATAGGTTCACACTCAGCACGGCTTCACGAGAGGTCACGGCGGCGAGGCTGGTGTGGCCTGTTCGCGCAATCGACTTGTGCATGGGCCGGGACCCAGGCCGCGGCTACAGTCGGAACTCCAGAATCAGAGAATCAATTGATTCGGGCAGTCATAGACTGCCAAAGTTTCGGATTGGAGGTGCCCACTCCCTTTCCCGCTCCCCCTCCGACTCCGATTCCTACACGTGATCCCGGGTCAGCAGTTCGGGCGGGCGGCGTCTCCCTTTCCCGCTCCCCCTCCGACTCCGATTCCCACTGTAGGGGCGGTCTATGACCGCCCGAATCAAGAAAGTACGTTCGTAGACCGCACCGGTCGCACCGGTCGCACCGGTCGCACCGGCCGCAGCTATAGTGGGAGTCGTAGTGGGAGTGGGGGGATTTCTGGCCGGCGGACGTTGATTACGATCTTCAACGCGGCCTTCAGTTCGGCCCGCTTCCGGAAAACACGATCCGGCCGTCTGCCAACATCACCTCGCCGGCGTTCGCGACCAACGGCGCATTCCTTGCTCGAAACCCCTTGACCGTGACCATGTCACCCTGTTGGAGGGAATTTCGGCTCCATCCCCGGCGGAACAGGATGTTCGGAGTCGTCAACTCGAAGTCCCAGTTGACGATCTCGCCGTCCTCGTTTTCCGTGTCGACGTAGAACCGGGCGTGTGGGTTGGTCCATTCCACCCGGGTTACCGTGCCGGTGATCTCGATGGGTTGGTCCCGGTCGAACTCGGCGGCGAAAGCGTGGTGCGCCGCCACCGGTGGGCCCGGAAGAATAAACGCCGCCAGAAGAAGGCCGATAAATGAACGTGTCTTCATTTCAACTCTTTAGAACGGATACGGCGGAATTTCGGTCTGCATGGTCACCCACTGCAACTCCGTAAACGCTTCGAGATTGGCGCCGAAACCACCCAGGTGGGAACCGGCGCCCGAATCCTTGACGCCTCCGAACGGAACCGTCGGTTCGTCCGAGATCGTCTGGTCATTGATGTGAACAACGCCGCTTGGGATACGCTCAGCCAGTGCCATGCCCTTCATGACATCCCGCGTCACGATGCTGAGCGACAGCCCGTAGGACGTGTTCGACGCCAGCCGAGCCGCTTCTTCAAGAGAATCGAACGTCGTGATCGGAGCCACCGGTCCAAAGATCTCCTCCACATAGGCCGGCGCGGTCGTCGGTACGTCGGACAGAACCGTCGGTTTGTAGAACAGCCTTTCGTAAGTGCCGCCCGTCGCCAGCTTCGCCCCGGCATCCACGCTCGATGTGACCAGGCCATGAATTCGATCGCGCTGCCCCGAATCGATCACCGGCCCCAGCGCGACCGGATCGGTGGCCGGGTTTCCAACGGTAAGTCGATCGGCATGTTCGATCATCAACTCCGTGTACTCGCCGGCAACGCTGGAATGCACGAGGTGGCGGCTGGCCGACATGCACACCTGTCCCTGGTGAAAGAACGAACCGAAGGATCCTGCCGACACGGCCTTTTCCAGATCGCCATCGTCGAGAACGACGAAGGCCGAGTTTCCGCCCAGTTCCAGGTGCACGCGCTTGAGATGTTCAGCGGCCAACCGGGCCACCGCGCGTCCGGCGCGTGTGTATCCGGTAAAGACGACCGTGCCGACCGCGGGATCGGCAATGATGGCCTCACCGACGTCGACGCCGCCTGGAAGGACGCTCAGAACACCGGGCGGAAGACCTGCCTCTTCAAAAACGCGGGCCAGCGCCACACCCCCCGATACGGCGGTTCGGGGATCGGGCTTGAGCAGGACGGAGTTGCCCAGAGCCAGCGCGGGAGCGACGTACCGAATCGCCAGGACCAGCGGCACATTGAATGGGGCGATGACCCCGATGACGCCCACGGGCAGTCGACGGGTCAGGCTCATCCGGTCCTGGGACGAACGGATCAGTTCGCCGTAGGGGTGGAGCGTCAGCGCCGCCGCCGCGTTCGACAACCCCTCGGCCATGTGCGTCTCGAATCCCGCCTTGGGCGGTGTCGAGCCCGCCTCACGGACAATCCAGCCCGAAATCTCGCCGGCGTGCTCCGTAAAAAGGTTCGCGGCCTTGCGCAGGATCGCCGCACGCTCGTCGTAAGGCATCTTTGCCCATCCGGCCTGGGCATCGGATGCGCGGGCCGCTGCCCGGCGAACGTCGTCGGGCGTGGCCTTTCCGAGAACACCCAGTTCGCCTCCGGTAGCGGGTTCGCGAACGGCGTACACACCTCCACTCCCGGCGACCCAGCCATCCACGTAAATCTTTCCCGTCCATTGCCTTGAATCGAGCAGGCTCATCTTTGTCTCCCCTGTAGTTGAATCTTTGTCACATTATGTAGTATCGGATTCGGTTTTCAAGGTCGAGCACCGAGATCGAACAGAACACACCATGAAATCGCTCACTCATTGCATCGGCGCCGGCTTTTTCGTCCTGGGGGCGTTGGCTGCCATCGGCCCGGCGGCCGGCGCTGACCGAAACCGGCGCCATTGCAGGCCGGCACGACATCGTGACGGGCAAGTTGGCCGACGGCACGGCATCGACGCTGACCTGCGAGAACTGGACGGCCGATGACGAAGGCCAGACGGTCTTGGGCCATTTTGACCGGCAGGGCGGGGGAGACAACGGCTCCTCGTGGAATTCGGCGCACACGTCCGCCAGATGCAGCCAGCAGGCTTTCGAGTCCACTGGAGTCGACGGCCTGTTCTACTGTTTCGCAATAGACTGACGGCCAGCGGCATGACCCCTGGACGCAGTGGCCGTGCTACTGTTTCGCAATAGACTAAGAACCCCGCGGCAGGACGCCTGTGGGCGATGGCGATTCTATTTTTTCGCAATAGACTGAGAGTTCGCTACAGGATCCCTGGTCGCAATGGCCTGTAACGGATCGAGTTCTTTTTGACCTTCAGAGGAGACATCATGCTTCGGATTGTGCCGGTCCTCTTTCTCGCATTTCTCCCGCTGACCGTCGCCCTCTCACTGACCCCAGCATTCGCCCAGGGGCCCGGCGTCAGCATGCCCCCACTCGCCTTGGACGACGACGCCTACGTGTTCGACACCGCCGAGGGCGGACGTATTCGCGTGGTGGTCGTGACAAACGATCTGGAACATCCGTGGAGTCTGGCATTCCTGCCCGGCGGCGACATGCTCGTTACCGAGCGGCCGGGCCGCCTTCGGATTCTCAGAAACAACGTCCTCGATCCCCAACCGATTTCCGGCGTGCCCGAAACCTACACGGCCGGGGGCGGCGGCTTGCTCGAGGTAACGCTGCACCCCCGGGTTCTCGGACAACAACCTGGTCTACCTGACCTATACCAAGGGACTCCTGGAAGAAGATCACACGCCCGCGCTCGCTCGGGGAAGGCTCGAGGGGATGGCACTGGTTGACGTGGAAGAGATCTTTGTAGCCGAGACCGGTGTGGGAGGACCGCCGGCCGGGGCGCCGTTCGTTTTCGGACCCGACGGGATGATCTACATGGGCGTCGGCGGGGCAAACGACGAGATTGCGCAACGTACGGCCAACCACCAGGGAAAGATCCTCCGGCTGACCGACGAGGGCGATGCGCCGCCCGACAACCCCTTTGTCGGAGAGACCGAGTATCTTCCCGAAATCTTCACCCTCGGCCACCGCAACATGTTGGGACTGACCGTCCATCCTGAAACCGGGGCCATCTGGGAAAACGAGAACGGGCCGCAGGGCGGAGACGAGGTGAATATCCTCGGACGCGGCGCCAACTATGGTTGGCCCGTTGTCAGCTTTGGGCGTGAGTATTCCGGACCGCGAGTTTCGGAACGTACGTTCAGTGACGGCATGGAAGGACCGCTCGTCTTCTGGGTCCCGTCAATCGCGGCTTCCGGCATGACTTTCTACACCGGTGACGCCTTTCCCGGCTGGCAACGCAATTTGTTTGTCGGTGGACTCCAGTTCGGACGCATCCCGGGAACCGGGCAGTTGCACCGGATCGTCTTCAATGAGAACTGGGAGGAGATGCGCCGCGAGGCGTTGTTGATGGAACTGCGCCAGCGGATTCGCAACGTCGAGCAGGGTCCCGACGGACTGCTCTACCTCTTGACCGACGAGGACCAGGGAGCCTTGCTTCGAATCGAGCCCGAATGAGCCGGACTCTGTTTGTCGGCGACTATCGGCCGAGCGCGGTTTCGATCTGCTCCCGCACCTGTTCGATCGAGGTTCGTTCGGGAGCATCCGGGTTCTCGTCGATAAAGGCAACGGCCTGTTCCAGGGCGGCATCCAATCGATTCTGACGGGCGTAAACGTTGATCAGCATGAGCCGTACGTTTCCCGGAGCCCCATCAAGGCCCAGCGCATCCAGCAATGCCGTCTCCGCTGCCGGATAGGCTCCGAGATGGTACAGGGTCATCCCGAGAAAGGCATGGGCAGGGGCCGAAGCGGGATTGAGGCGAATGGCGTCTCCCAGAAATTCCCGGCCCTGCTCCAAGCTCAGGCTCGCTTCCGCTTCTTTTCCTTCGTCACGCAGCTCTTGCGCACGTTGATAACGCACGATGCCCAGGTTGAGCAGCGCCAGGGCGCCGCTCGGATTGGCTTCCCAAGCGCGTTCGAATGCCGCTTCCGCCTCCTCGAATCGGTTCTGACCCATATGTTGAACGCCAAGCTTGATCCACGCGTCATAGAATTCAGGCGCCATTTCGACGACACGTTCCAGACGTTCAACCGCTTCATCCGTGCGACCGCGCTCGACGTCTTCGACGGCCTGCGCGTATTCCTCTTCGGCTTCCTCCGGCAGGCGTACCGCCAACTGTCGTAAATCGACGAGGTTCGACCCGTCGGCGCCCGCCACCGGCTCGATGGCCGCGTCACCGGCCGGTTCCAGGTAGACGGTATGAAGTCCCGAGATTTGACGCAAGTCCAGACGTTCGCGGACGGGTCGGAAACCCTCTTCTTCAATAGTGAGGTAGAGGCCGCCGGGGTTGTCGAGCGGAGCGCGCAAGATGAAGCGCCCGCTGGAGTCCGTAAATACCACATCGACAATCGTGGAGGTCTGGTCGACCAGTTGAACGGCGACATCCGCCCGTCCGCCTCCGGCCGCGAGAACCTGGCCGCTCAGGACGGACGTTCTGGGCTGGGCATCGGCCGGCGCCGCCAACATCACCAGGACAACCGTCGTGAGCAACGTTCTCGGCATGGACGGAGTACCTCGGATCAAAACACTTAACGATAGACATCTTATGTCAACGCCTGGATGACGTACATCTTATCTCAGCCCCCGGGTGACATATAGCTCATGTCATCCCCCGGGTGACATATAGCTCATGTCATCCCCCGGGTGACATATAGCTCATGTCATCCCCCGGGTGACATATAGCTCATGTCATCCCCCGGGTGACATATAGCTCATGTCATCCCCCGGGTGACATCCAGTTTGTTCAGCCTTCGATCACCGGTGTCGAGAATATCGTCAGGATGCCTGCGTTCGCGGTCCGGAAGACGAGCCGGCTGGTTCATGCCGCATCCCATCTGCCGGGCGGTCCGACGGTGTCCACGACACTGTTCTGGATTCCCCGGGCGACCATCCTGTTCGTGACGCCTCGAATATGGTCCAATGGCGCTCGTAACGCGATCCTGCTGAATTCTGCCAGTGGCTGCCCGGAGCGAGAGGTGAGCGGAGGCTCATTCATCGCGAACGTCGACGAGGCTTTGGGGTGACCTTCAGGGTTCTGTCAACGTCATCCAAATCCCCGTCAGAACGAGTGGAGGAAAAGCCACCGATCGCAGCATTACGGGCACCGATATCCATGGCGAGCTGTGGATCAAGATGGCGACCTGATCGACATCCTCGTGCAGTCGAGGAAGAACCGTCGTGCGGCGGAGCGCTTCTTTCGAAAGCTGCGGAATAAACGGCGTCTGAGGACTATTGCAGCGCGCCCCGTCTCTCATACAGTCTGCCGCTGATTCTCATTCCCCGAGGAGGTTGCCATGGCCGTTCAACCCGTTCCAGCCGGATATCACAGCGTGACGCCCTACATGATCGTGGACGGCGCGGCCGATGCGATCGAGTTCTACGAGCAAGCCTTCGGCGCCAGGGAACTGATGCGCATGCCCGGCGCCAACGGCATGGTCATGCACGCCGAGATCAAGATCGGCGATTCTCCGGTCATGTTGTCCGACGAGTTCCCCGACCCGGGCGCCAGGGGTCCGAAGGCGTTGAGCGGATCGCCCACGTCGCTGATGATCTACGTCCACGACGTCGACGCGGTCTTTCGGCAGGCTCTGGAAGCGGGGGCGACGGAAATCCGCCCCGTGCAGGACCAGTTCTACGGGGATCGCTCCGGCACGTTGACCGACCCGTTTGGACACCAATGGACCCTCGCCACACACGTGGAGGACGTCAGCGAGGAGGAACTCCAACGGAGAATGGCCGCGGCGGGTTACTGACCCGCCGACAGCGCCACGGCCTACCGGCGGCCTGCGGCCGCGCCGCGGGTAGACCCGAACACCCTTCCGACGACGCTATCGGTGCTGCGATAGTCGTCAGACCCTGCTTATACCGCTTATCCGCCATCGCGGATGAGAATACAGGAAGATCCGGCGCGGGACCGTTGGCCCGCCGGACGGGCTTGGCCGGCCCACGCCCCAAGAAGAAGGCGGAACGGCCGGCCTTCCGGCACCCCCAGTTGGCTCGGGGTGCCGAGGAACGGGTCTACCGACGGTGTCACTGGTGGAATTCGTCGGCGCAGTGACGACTGTAGAACGTAGACCTTCCGACAGCCGCGTCCAGAGCGCGAGGCGAAAAGGCTCCCAATCCCGAACCCTCGATGCCTTGTGTCGTCCGCAGCAGACCCGTCAACTCCGTCTACAGTTCCTACTCCTCTTCCAGGGGGACGAAACGTCCGTCGACAACGCTGAACCGCCTGAACAGAAAATCGAACTCTCCGGGTCCACTCTCGACGCTGACGCGAACGATGTTGTCGAGGCCGGTGTGTTCGAAGCCAAAGCGGCCACCGGGGTTTTCGGCGAAATCCAGGACGTCGGTGGCTTCCCAACCGTCGGTACCGGCCGGATCACGAGGACGGAACAAGAAAAGCCGCATGGCCCCAACGTCGCGGTCGTCTCCACGCATAATAATACGCATCAGGATCCCGGCCGTGACGTCGTTGGGATCGACGTCGTAGCTCTCCCACTGGCAGGTGCTGCAGTCGCCGTCGGGAATGTCCCACCGTTCGAGTTCCAGGTCGTCCCACAGCGGGGAGAGGTTCCGTCGGAAAGGACCTTCGAGCCGGGTCAGGATCGTGTACCTCCCGGGGACCTGCCCGATGCGTTCGGGGGGCGCGCCCGGCCCGGGCTCCGGGAGTGGTTCTCCGTCACCTTGCGCCCATCGTTCGAGACGTTCAGCCTCGTCGATGCGGCCGACGTCCCGAAGAAGGCGGCCCCAGGCGCGTGCGGCATCGAACGGTCGATAGTCCGGCACAGTCGCGGCGGCGCGCACGGCCTCCCGGTAGCGCCGGTCCGCCTCCGGGTAACGTCCGCGCGCGATCTCCACGTCCGCGAGCATCGTGAGAATCCGGTAGCTGGGAAGAAGTCGGTTCGCCTGATCCGGAGGGCGGTGCGCCTCGTTCTCGAGGGCGCGCTCCAGAACCATGGCAGCGACATCGTAGTTTCCCATTCCGATCAGCGCCTCTGTGTCGGTTATCAGGACCGTCGACACACGATTCACGCTGATCGTTGTGTCCTCGGAGATACCCAGCGCGCGCTCGGTCGTGGACCGCACGCAATCGTAGTCGCCAGCCTCCAGGCACGCGTGCGCCGTTCGTGTCAGTCGATCGACTCGATCGAAGGGAGGCAGATTCCGAATCGCATCGTCGGTCGTGGCGCGTTCCAGCATCGCGCGCGCACGGTGGGCGTCATTGCCATACAGATACGCCGACCCCAGATCGTACATTGCCTGGTTGAGGGTTCCCGGAACCGGGCTCAGACCTTCAGCCAGCAGTGCATACGCGGTCTCCAGGGCAAGGACAGCGTCTCCGGGAGGGCCGCGGTCCAGGTAGTATCGTCCTGCGGCTTGCGAAACGACGACCTGGTCTATCGGCTCGACTCCAGGCTGTCGCGCAAGAATCGCTTGGGCCGTTTCGAACTCTCGACGCGCATCGTCGGAACGGTCCTGAATGAGGTAGAGGCCCGAAAGCCAGGCACGGATCGGCGCCTCCAGAACGTCTTCTTGCCCCCGAACACGTCCGACGTAGGAGATCGCCGCTTCTACCATGGCGACGGCCACTTCGTCGGCCTGGAACCGGTTCCATTGCTCGCGCGAGAGCGTAATCGCGCCAACGGCGACGTCGTTGTGCTTAGGATCGCGCGCCGGAAACTTTTCAGTGTCGTCGAGCCACTGATAGAACGATGGGATCACCGTGTCCCAATCGCCGCGGTTGGCCGCGTTGAACAGCCGGCCGACCTGAACGGCCCAATCCTGGTGCCAGGCCATCAACCTTCGGTCGTCTTCGGTTGCCAGGCGCAACGCCTCCAGCGTCAGCGTGTAGGCGCCGGGCTGCGGCCTGTCCGCCCCGATGCCGATCTCGAACTGCCAAACGCCCCCTTCATCCGCGATGAAGTAGGCCACGTCGGGAGCGAAGTACCGCTCCCGCGTAGTGAAAACGCCGAATGGGCTCCCGTCCGGACGCCGGACGCGAATATGAACGTCGACGTTATCCTGTTCCGCAACGAGCGTAATGAACGTGTCGGGAGCGAGCCGCACCCGGTATGTGTGTGCATCGCCCTGCGCGATCGCAATCCGTCGGGATTCGCCGATCGCCACATAGCCCTGCTCGACCACGTCGGTCGTCAACGCGCGTGGAAGCGCGATCCGGATGGGCCCGCAAGCGGCCAGTATGCCGAACGGAACGAGGATGAAGAGCAGTCGGCAGCGCAAGGTCGAGGGCATGTAGATCGATCATAAGTCACTTTTCACACCCTCGCGTGCCGCAAAACGGGCACCTGGAGCCGTCAACCGTCGACGCGCGCGAAGCCGTCCGGATCGAAAGTCTCGAAGAAGGCGTCGTGGAGGCGGCGGACGCCGCCGTCAGGCCGGTCTTCGCCGCCGCCGAACGTCAGGTTGATGTTCGAGGCGCCCTGGGAGATCATGCGGACTTTCACGTCGTCGAGGCAGCCGAAGACTTTCGCGGCGATGCCGCGGCGGTCCTTCAGATCGGCGCCCACCAGGCAAACCAGCGCCAACCCGCGTTCGACCTCGACGGTTCCCAGCGTCCCGAGCTCCTCCAGGATCGGCTCCAGCGGAGTGCTTGGGCCTGCCTTCCCGCGCCCCGCTCTGGCGCCCGCTTCTTCCGACTACGATTGTCAGCCGGACGCCTACTGAACGTCGACGTCGAGACGTGGCGGGCGAGGTGTGCCTCCGAAAGACGGGAAACTACCTTGAAACCGCCGCCAGCCCGAAAAATCCTGCCTTGAATCGCCCGCGCGCCAGCCCGCGGCCGCGCCGCGAGTAGACCCGAACACCCTTTCGACGACACTATCGGTGCTGCGATAGTCGTCAGACCCTGCTTATACCGCTTGTCCGCCGTAGCGGGGATGTTGCGGGGATTTTTGATATGTGCCAGGAGTGGCAAAGTTTAGACTGCCTTTACGGGCAGGGGGGCGCACCCAGATGTCGAAGAGGTGGTGGAAGAGCGTGGACCGCTGGACCGAGGACTCCCAGAGGCGTATGCCGGAGCGCATGTGGCCCCGCTACAAATGGGGCCCAGGGTGGATCGTTAGCTTCCACGCGTTTTGGGGTCTCTTTGGCTTGTGGAGTTGGTGGCGGTTGGACGGCTGGCCCTACCGTTGGCTCTGCATGCCTTTCCTCATGCTCATTCTTTTGTCCGGGTGGTGGCGGTGGAGACTCGACGTGGCGGACAGAGGGGAGAGGCCGAATACCGAAGACCGGACGCGGCGCTGATTCGACAGCGAGGGCCGCGCCGCGGGTAGACCCGAACACCCTTCCGACGACACTATCGGTGCTGCGATAGTCGTCAGACCCTGCATATACCGCTTATCCGCCATGTTGCTGGTGAGACAAAGATTCAAGATGTCCTGAGCCTGAGCCATCGTCTCTACCCCTTGACGCACACGACCTGCTTCAACGTGTGGAGGACCTCGACCAGATCGGTCTGAGCCGCCATGACATCCTCAATCGGCTTGTACGCGCCGGGCGTCTCGTCGAGTACTCCCTCGTCCTTCCGGCACTCGACCCCTTCGGTCGCCATCTGGTGCTGGTCGACCGTGAAGGTCTCACGTGCCTTGCGGCGGGACATCGCGCGGCCGGCTCCATGCGAGCATGAGTGAAAGGACTCGGGGTGACCCTTCCCGCGCACGATGTACGAGCGGGCACCCATGGAGCCGGGGATGATCCCCAGGTCGCCCTTCCGCGCCCGCACCGCGCCCTTGCGGGTCACGAGCACGTTCTGGCCGAAATGCGACTCCAGCTCGACGTAGTTGTGATGGCAGTTGACCGCGGTTTCCGAGTGCGTAAAGTCCGGCAGATGCCTGCGCAGGACATCGGTCACGAGCACCATCATCCGCTCGCGATTGTTCCGCGCATACTTCTGCGCCCATGAGACCACGTACCGGTAGTCGTCGTAGTGCTTCGTGCCCTCCGGCAGATAGGCGAGGTTCTCGTCCGGGAGGTTGACGAAGTACCGGCGCATGTCTTCCTTCGCCAGCTCGATGAAATACTGGCCAAGGGCGTTCCCGATGCCGCGCGAGCCGGAGTGGAGCATCACCCACACGTCGTCGTTTTCGTCCAGGCACACTTCGATGAAGTGGTTGCCACCGCCGAGCGTGCCGAACTGCGAGATGATGATGTCTTCCAGCCGGTCCTTCCGCTTGCGCCCGATCTTCGGGTGGTTGTCCCAGACCCAATTCTGGAACGCGATGGTGTCGATGTCGCGATCGAACACTGCCTTGTGCTGCGCGCCACCGAGCTCGTGTTTCCCGAATCCGACCGGCACCGCGGCTTCGATGTCCGAGCGGGTGGCGGCCAGTGAGTCGGGGAGCTGGTTGGCCGTGATGCCGTCGAGCCGCACGGCCGCCATGCCGCAACCAATATCGACGCCGACCGCGGCCGGGATGACCGCGCCCAGCGTCGGGATGACGGAGCCGACCGTCGCGCCGAGTCCCCAATGCACGTCGGGCATCACCGCGATGTGCTTGTAGACGAAGGGCATCGAGGCCGCGTTGACAAGTTGCTGCCGTGCCTCCTCCTCGACAGGAACCCCGCGGGTCCAAGCCTTGATCGGCTTGCCTCCGTCGGTGGTGTAGACGTCGAGGTAGTTTCGGGTCATGTCGTTCATCGTCTCTCTCCAGCGGGGAGCCGGGGGCAGTTGCTGACTTTGCCTCACACGCTTCCGGTTTGCAATCAGCCGGGCGGCAGATCTTCCGGCATCCAGTCCCACAGCCCTTGGGCGCCACGGGCTTGACCGGTTCTTAGGGGCTTGATTTCCGAGAACACCTAACACCAGCGGCCGAGCGCGAAGTCTCCATACTCGTCCACGGAGACATGACGCCGCCTTCCCGAGAAATCCTGCCTTGAATCCCCCGCGCGACGGCCTGCGACCGCGCCGCGGGTAGACCCGAACACCCTTTCGACGACACTATCGGTGCTGCGATAGTCGTCAGACCCTGCTTATCCCGCTTGTCCGCAGTTTCTTGATTTTCCTGGGCACTGACTTCAGCCGTGTGTGGGCCGTGGCGCAATATAGTGTATTGGCCTGTGAAACCGAAGTGGACGGTCGCCCGTTGGGATTTCCGGTCGGCGCGTATTCACCGTCCACTGGATCGCCCTCGCACGTCAGCGAGATAATCATCGACCTATCCCGCCCCATTGTTCTTGCGCATTATCTAGGTATTTGCGCAATATAGGCGCATAATTGGCTTATTAGTTGCGTATTAGTAGTTTAACCTGCGCAAAAAATGTTTTCGCGCAATAATGGGCGAACGAAGTGGCAAGGCGAATTCGAGAAGAGGAACTTCAGGCAATTGAGGATGCTGTGCGAAGCCATCCGGAAGGCATGACCGTGCAGCAGATACACGATGCGCTGGAATCCCCGCCGCCGCGTCGGACTCTGCAATACCGATTGAAATTCCTCGTCGAATGTCGGCGCCTGGTCATGGTGGGTGCGGGCCGTGGGGTGCGCTATCGCGACCCACGGGTCGTCCAATTGGCGTTTCGGGCAGTCGCCGGTCGGCCTACCGCCAACTTCCGAATCAGCGTCTTGCCTCCCCTCTCCGAAAGCGGAGCCGAGATACTTGAGCACGTTCGGCAGCCTCCGGCCGCGCGCACGCCGGTTGGGTACAACAGGGCGTTTCTCGATTCCTACCGGCCAAACGCCACCTTTTATCTCTCGCGTGCGGAGCGCGCGCAACTCCAGGAGATTGGCAGGACCGGTACTTCCACACAGCCCATCGGCACTTACGCCAAGCAGATACTGAACAGGCTGTTGATCGACCTGTCCTGGAACTCGAGCCGTCTTGAGGGGAACACCTATTCGCTGCTGGATACTCAGCTTCTGATCGAGGCTGGTGAAATAGCGGAAGGTAAGGAACGACTCGATGCGCAAATGATCCTCAACCACAAGGAGGCCATCGAGTTGCTTGTGGACGGGACAGGGGAGGTGGGCTTCAATCGATACACCGTTCTCAACCTTCATGCGATGCTCGCAGATAACCTTCTGGCCGACCCGCGTGCGCCGGGCCGGCTTCGTCACATTGGCGTGGCCATCGGAGGGTCGGTCTTTCATCCGTTGGAAGTACCGCAGCTCATCGAGGAGTGTTTCGACCAAGTGCTCGCCACTGCCTCAATGATCGGCGATCCGTTCGAACAGGCGTTTTTTGTAATGGTCCAGCTCCCGTATCTGCAGCCCTTCGAGGATGTCAACAAGCGGGTATCCCGACTTTGTGCGAACATCCCGCTGATCAGGTCGAACCTGTCGCCACTGACATTCGCGGACGTGCCGCGTGACCTGTATACCGAAGCCATGCTCGGCGTGTACGAACTCAACCGCATCGACCTTTTGCGAGACGTATTCATCTGGGCTTACGGCCGGTCCGCTGCCCGGTACGCCGCGGTCAAGCAGTCGCTCGGCGAACCCGATCCATTTCGCATGCGTCACAGAACAGTGCTTGGAAAGGTCGTCGGAGCTGTCGTGCGCGGTCGCATGGACAAAAGGCACGCTGTGGGCTTTGTGGGGGTCTGGACCCGGGATCATATTCATCGGGATGAGCGTGACCGGTTTCGCGACATCGCCGAGGAGGAGCTTTTGAGCCTGCACGAGGGAAACATTGCGCGGTACCGGATCACACCCTCAGAATTCGTGGCATGGAAGGCAATTTGGACACAAACCACTTGACTGAATGGTCAAAAATTCCGCGGCCACAGTAAGGATCCTTGAGTGCCTGGGCCTGCCTTCCCGCGCCCCGCCTCTGGTGCCCGCTTCTTCCGACTACGATTGCCAACCGGACGCCTTCTGAGGGTCGACATCGAGACGTGGCGGGCGAGGCGTGCCCTACGAAAGACGGGAAACTGCCTTGAATCCGCCGCCAGCCCGAAAAATCCTGCCTTGAATCCTCCGCGCGATGGCCTGCGGCCGCGCCGCGGGTAGACCCGAACACCCTTACGACGACACTATTCGTGCTGCGATAGTCGACAGACCCTGCTTATACCGCTTATCCGCCGCGTCCCTACACGGAGAACCGCTCGATGTCGCCCGGCTTGCGCAGCATCTTGTCGACCTCCCCGATGTGCTGGACCTCCAGAGCGATGTGTCCGCGCGCGTATTCCTCGAGCATCACGTCCTCGCCCTGCACCAATTCCAGAAGCCTCTCGTAGTGCCGGAGCGTTGCCCGTTCGTGGCCGAGCGACTCCCGAAGGATGTCGCCGACGTCGTGCTTGTGCGTCTCCAGCAAGGGCCCGATCCCCAACGACGGATGCTCACCCAGTTGCGTCACCATTTCGCCGGCGGCGCGCGCGTGAGCGATCGACTCGTTCGCCTGGCCTTCGAGCCAGCCGACGATGGGGATGCGGTTGTACCCGTAGATCATGAAGGAATAGTGCGTGTAGTGGACCGCGCCGGCCAGTTCCATCTCGAGGATCTGGTTCAGCGTGTCGATTACCTGCTTCTTGAGTTGTTCGTTCATACGCCTATCTTACCGTGTCGATCGCCCCCGCGCGCGCCCACTTGCCCTTCGCGTTCATGGACGCGCAGAACGGCTCGAACTCTGGCCGCGGTCCATCCCAGCGCAACGCGTCGACGGATGTGAAGAGCCGCCGATTGGCGCGGAGCGTGGCAAGATCTCGAAACAACACGGCATCGTCAGACCGTTTGGCCAGCGTCGCCGCCAGTCTCGCCGCTCCTCTGACCGTCAGATCCCCGTCGCCGGCGTTCCTGGGGATGCTCTCGAGACGAAGTTAACGGGCCAGTACCGTCGACTTGGATTTCGCCCCCCAGCCGGGCAACCCCGGCGCACCGCCGCCACGGCCGGCGGCCGTGCCGCGGGTAGAGACAACACCCTTACGACGACACTATCCGCGCTGCGATAGTCGTCAGATTCTGCTTATACCGCTTATCCGCTTCCACGCTCGTTCGTCTCGCGGATCCCATCACTGGTAGGTCTTGCCGTCGGCCGTCGTGATCGAGGTGTAGTTGCCTCCCGGCTCTCCGTTGTTCAGTGGATTCAGCGTGACGGTCACCACGTCGCCGGGCTTGAACGTCGATCCGCCGATCCCGCGACGAATCGTATTGCCGATGTTCGACATTTCCACGGCCCAGGAAACCACCTGGCCGTCTTCGCCCTCCACGTCCAGGTACAGGAAGACGTGCGGGTTCCGGAACGAGAAATGCGTGACCGTACCCGTCACGGTGACCTCCACCGTGTGATCGAACATCGCGTGCGAGTGATGCGGCGGGCCCGACACGGCAGTGCCCGGGAGAAGCAACGCGGCCGCGAGCGCCGCGGCAGAGTCATCTTGGGGGTGTCGGAAGCGCTGACGAGCGGCCCGCAAGCAGATCTTCAACCTCCCGGATGGTAAAACTGAATCGCTAGCCGAGACAGGATTTGAACCCCGATCTGCAGATTGGAAGTTGGTTTCGCTACACCTTGGATTCAGTACGGTTACAGCATGCGGAACGCAGAACGTGGCGTTTCGTGGCGAATCCGCAACCCCCTCCTACGGTCGAATGTCCTGGCAGTAATACTGCGGCAGTGCCTCGCCCGCGATCCAGTCCAGTGCCCAGGTGGCCGTCCAGGGCCGGGTGTACGCGCCCGGATCGTCCACGGTGACCTCGTAGATCAGCGTGTCGAAGTCGGTGCGAGTAAAACGCTCAGAGAGCCGAAGCTGCTCGGTGTGCGGCAGGCCCCCGTTCGAGAACCAGAACTTCTCGTTGAAATCCTGCGACTCGACGATTAACGTGTCGTCCTCCCACTGACCTCGGGCCTGGCCGTAATACAGCAGGTTGCCGTCATCGCCGGCCCCGTGTCCCCGGAAGGGCCGGCCGTCGGTATAGATGAAGTGCCAATCATGGTTCCCGCCGCCGTTGAGAAAGAAGATGCGCTCGAACGTCCGATCCTCGACGAACTGAACGCCGTAAGACACCTGGAACTTTCGCGGTCCGCCCGGCGGCTTGCAGGTCAAGAACATCGGGTCACTGCCCAGGAACAGGCCTTGCCGGATCTGATACACGCCCAGCGCCCAGGGCTTGAACGGCGCCACCCGCGCCGCGTCGCCCAGGTCGCGCAGTTGGCCGTTTGCCTCCATGGGCACGTCGACGCCTGCTTCGGTCATGACCGTGGAGCGAGGTCGCCAATATCCGCCTTCTCCCGGCGGCGGTCCGAGCCGGGGCTGACCATCGGGCCAGCGCGGCGTGGGTCGACCCGAACTCAACCGGGCGGCGGGCGGCGAGACCTCCAGGACCCGCTGCCCTGTGTCGGTCAGAACGATCGAGCTGCCCCACGCCTGCGGACTGCCATCCCGGGAGGCCATGCCTTCAACGGTGATTGCGTCGCCCGGCCTCAGGGAATCCCGGCGCCAGAGGTTCGCCTCCAGATCTACGGGGCTTTCCAGCTCGATATACCAGGTCGTCAGGCGGTCTCCTTCGGGGACAATCATGTAGATATGAGCGTGCGGATTCGTCCAGTCCAGCATGGTCACGTAGCCTTCAAGTGTAATCGGCTGGTTGGGGTCGAACTTGACGGTCGGTCCGTGGTGTCCTTCCACAGGAGCCACCGCAAGGACAAAGGCCCCCATCACCGCCAGACTGTAGCGGACAAATTTCAGCATGGAGTCACTCCTTCTACTCAGCTTACGGAACGACGGGGCTGCCACGATCTACGGACGTAAAATCGGTACCCACCATCATTTCACCCGCCCGGTTGCCGTCCTGGCAAACGAACTCGAAACTCTCCGCCCCGTCACTCCAATTCATGTAGAAGCCGCTTTCCCACGGTGCGGTGTACGCCGTAGGATCTTCGATTCGGATCTCGTACAGGAGCTGGTCGAAGCTCGTGCGCGTGAAACGCTCGACCAGGTGCAGTTGTTCTGTAAACGGCACGCCTTCCCGGTCGATCCACATTCTCTCGTTGAAACCGACTGTGTCGACGACCAGCGTATCGCCTTCCCAGCCCCCGACCGAGTGGCCGTAGTAGGTCGGTGTCAGGTCTTCAGGATGATCGCGGCCGTCCATGAAGATGACCCGGTAGCTGCGTGGACCGCCCGTCTGGAATATGAAGAGCCGCCCGAGCTCCGGCATATCGACGATCTGTGTCCCGTAAGCGGTCGCGACCTGCCGGGCGCCGCCCGAGGGCTTGCACCGTGTGTACGGCTCGAACTCGTTTCGCAGGCGCTCGTGGAACAGCGCACGGGCCCATGGCTGGAACGGGACCTCGCTGAGCTTCGGCTTCGGAAACCGGTCGGGATCTGTCTCGTCCAGTTCGGCTGTGGGACGCCAGCGGTTGATGTTTATCGGCAGCGCACGGCCTTGCGCGTAGTCTTCCAGCATGTCCCAGGTATCGATTTCCACGAGCATCGGGGGAGCCCCACTCCCGCCCCACGTCCCGGCTTCCCCTGGAAGCGGACCGAGATTGATTCGTCCGTCCGGCCAACGCGGCGCCGGACGAGGAGTCTCTTCTACCTCAGATTCCTGAGCTGCCTGTGCTGTGATCGCAGGGAACAGCAGAACTACTGTCAAGGTAATAGCCAGAGGATTTCGCACCTGAGCCTCCTTCGACATCCGAGCGAATCGTCACGCCGATCGACGGCTGGCAGACTGAGCCGATGAAACGCCATCGATCTCCCGATCATGGGCACCGATTCCCTTCTGAACTCATAAGCCACGCCGTCGGGCTCTACTACAGATTCGGTATCGGTTTTCGAAATGTGTGTAGCCCGTCAGCGCATTTCGCACAGAATTCACTGAAAAGCTGAGAGACACTGTTCTGATCGGAGGATTAAATTCTGGGAGAAAAGTGTCCCTTACTTCTTACAGGTAAGGTCGGCCAGTGACCTGACCGCTTCCTGCAACAGCGGCTGTTCGTCGCCCGCCGTTACCGCCGCTGTATGAACTCGAAAGTATTGCCCGAGTTATCACTGACGAAAAAGAAGGCCGGGCCCCCTCCCTCTCTGGGCCGCAACACGATCTCAACGCCTTTCGATTCGAGCGCTTCCATAGTAGCGAGGGCGTCGTCGACCTCAAAGGCAAAATGCGCAAGTCCATGCACACGCAGATCGGCCGACGGATCCCGCCGGTATTCCGGCAGCGGCGCTGCACCTTCGATTTCGAACAGCTCGATCGTGAAGTTTCCCCGTCTGATGTGCGCGGTGGTTGTCGCCGAATCCGGATTCCTGTTGATCGGACGCACGAGCTCGAAACCGAGCCTCTCGACATACCAGTCCACTGATTCCTCGAGGTTTCCCACGCTGATGCCGACGTGATCGATCTGGATGTCGAATCCGACTCCATCGGATTGCGCCTCGGCCGGCAGGGCTGGAAGATGTGCCACCAGAAAAGCTGTCAAAGTCACCGAGTAGAGCCGGGCCTTCCAAATATTCGATGCAATCGTCATAAGTCTTTCCCTGTGGACGGTTCAATTGAGCGTCGACGCGGGCACGGGCGGCGTCAAATCCACGCACGGCTCCGGGTCATAACGCACTTTCGATGAGATGAGCGTCTCTCGGCCCGTATAGCTTTCAGTGAAATACGCCGGATCCTCGACCGTGTACTGGCGCGTCAACGTCATCGCGTCTGCGCCCAGCGAGAAGCGCTCGACGACGTGGAGTTCGCCGCTGTGCGGCGTCGTACCTGTCAGCCTTCCGGGCAGAAAACCGACCGTATCGACCACGAGCACGTCGTCCTCCCAGCGGCCGATTGAGTGGCCGGCCCAGCTCGGCTCGAGGTCGGCCGGGTGCGCGCTCATGCTCATGTGAACCGTCCGCTCGAGCCCATGACGGCCATACTGGAACAGAATCGTGTCGATGCGTTGGGTGATCCGATTGACAGGCTCGCCGCCCCAGTCGGAGATGATGCTGCCCTCAATGCACGAGCGCTCCGCGCGCGGGATCGCGGCGAGCGCCTCCATTGCGGCCTGGCCAGCGGCGGTCAGCCCGACGGCGCTGCGCCCGCCACGATTCGCTATGGGGTTGCGCGCTTGTTCGGCTTCGGGCGTACCGCGCGCACCCGGGATCTCGCGCTGCCCATCGGGCACCGCTCCCGGCTCGAATTCGCCAACTTGCGACAGCGGCACAAGCGTGCCGTCGCGGCCTCTTGGATCCGTCATGACGCGCTGCTCGACCGCCCATTCGTCCGAGATGTGCGGCTCGCCGTTTGCGAGGCGCGCCGGGCGCGTGAGGGTCAAGGTCGCGGGAATACGCTGGGCGTAGCGGTCGAGTGTCGTGCCGTCGGCGAAGACGAGCGTGCTCGTATAGCAGGCCAGCGGATCGGCGCGATCGGGCGAGCTCTGGATCGTGATCCGCCTGCCGGGTGTGAACATCTCGGGCGTCCAGCCGGAGCGGCGCAGCGTCGTCGCCGACCGCAACTCGCAGCGGTGCTCGACGGTCTCGCCGTCCTCGCCCGTGACATTGAAGTGCAACCACGAGTGAGGATTAACCAAGTCGAGACGCGTGATGACGCCCGTGAGCTCGATGTCCTCGTTCATCGCGAAGTTACCGAAGCCGTGATGGGCGCTGGCCGTGGCCACCGCCATCAGGCCGGCGGCGAGCAAAACTGCGATTCGCATCTTCATGTCCCGCTCCTGGCGCACGGCGCCTTCATTGTCGATGGACTAACCCGCATTTCTCACGAGTTGTCTGCTACAGCGCCGGATCCATCCGCCAGTGCTGCGTTCCGCTTCGTCGGGCTCCTCGACGTACCGTCTAAAGCGCACCTCCGTGCGGCAGTAAAAAGTACGCCTCCGGTGCCCTCCGGGCGCGCGCCCGCGCTTGATCCGGCGCGAGGAACGCACCGTAGCTCTGACGGCGTCTCCGACTCTTCGCGACGAAAACCCGCGAGAAAGGCGGGCTAACTACTCAATATCAACAGACTACTGATCTGCATATCAGTGTGGTCCGTGAGCGATCAACCCCGCGGGGACACCGAGGACGAGTCTTGACGGCACCAAAGTTCTGTCGATAGGATCGCTGCAGACATCTTGCACGAGGAATCGACTCGTTTCCATTATTTCGATCTATGTCGGTCGGCAGGGCTGGGGCCCGCTCCTGGCGGGAGGTGCGCCGATGCCGCCTCGAACATGAACACCGCAACCGCATGGAACAAACCACTTAAAAAACGACGTCCAGCCTGGCACGCTGGCGCGCTCCGAGGCAGGGTCTCTTGCAAGTCGGTCAATCGAGAAGGGCGGACGGAAATGGGCCGAGGGGCGTTCGAAATACGCCGTTAACGGGGTAAACGGAAAAGCGGGCCACAAGGCGGACTCGCAAGTCACTGGATCGAAAAGCGAGAGACGGGATCGGTCGCGATGATCTCGACCTCCAGGCGGCTCTGGTCTTCACTCGGCGGTGATGCCGTTGCGCTCGAGTCCGGCCGGGATAACTCGGCGATCGGAGCCCCGGACTTCGAGCCGGTGGAAGTGGATCGGGTGATCCAGGATGGAGACACGGTCTCGCTGGGCGGCGTGACGCTGCGCGCGCTCGCGACGCCGGGCCACACGCAGGGAGCAACGGTCTGGCTGACGACGGTCGAAGAAGGTGGGGAGACGTACTCGGTGGCATTCCGCGGCGGCGAAATTCCGAACGCGGGCTCGCCGCTGGTCGACAACCCGAGGCACGCGGGCGTGGTCGCCGACACGCAGAGGACGCTCCAGCGGCTGAAGGACCTCGAGGCTCCCGACCTCTTTCTCCACAATCATCCGCAGCCGCCTCGCGCGTTAAACCCAGCCCTTCCGGTCGACCCGCGCTGCACGACCTGCCTGGACGCAGACGGATTCAGAAGCTTGGTCGCGGACGTCGATGCCAATTTCCGGGAAATGCTCCAGGAGGCGACGGGGAATCCGGGACAGTAGGGCCGGACAGTGTTGGAGCGGAACGAGAACGGTCACTCGGATGGAGACGGTTACCCGGCATCCCGATACGTCATGCCACCGGCAACCGTTCGCGAACATCGTCGAACCAATTCACGATGATGTCGATCTGCCGGAAAGGCCCCGCTTCTGCGCCGGCCGTCGTCGGTCCAGATGGCGCCCCCAGTGCCCACCGAGAAGAGCGTTTGTGGGATGAGGTTGCCGGGCCGCGATACGCTTTATTCACGCCCGTACGCTCTGTGCGCAATCGACGTCCAGCGTGGGAGGCTGGCATTCCCTCAGGCGCGTCTAATTGACAGGTTGTTCTCGAACTACCCTGTACTGCTAGCCCACGAAGCCGAGCTGGGCACGGCGGGCCAGTTTCTCGCGACGACGCTACACGACACCTTACTACTACTTACACGCCTCGCCTCAGGGACACTCGCCTGCCATCTCAACGTCTGTCGACATCGAGGCAGCCAACTCTTGACTTCCGGCAGTGGCTGCGTGGAGGGCAGGTTCACCGGTCGGTATCACGGTTGGAGCTATGAACCTGACAGTAAACTCGTCTATTTGCCTGACCACCGGCGAAACTTTCCGCGTTTGCCGCGCGACGGCCCGCGGCCGCGCCGCGGGTAGACCCGAACACCCTTTCGACAACACTATCCGCGCTGCGATAGTCGTCAGACCCTGCGTATACCGCTTATCCGCTTCCACGCTCGTTCGTCTCGCGGATCCCATCACTGGTAGGTCGTGCCGTCGGCCGTCGTGATCGAGGTGTAGTTGCCTCCCGGCTCTCCGTTGTTCAGTGGATTCACCGTGACGGTCACCACGTCGCCGGGCTTGAACGTCGATCCGCCGATGCCGCGGCGAATCGTATTGCCGATGTTCGACATTTCCACGGCCCAGGAAACCACTTGGCCGTCTTCGCCCTCCACGTCCAGGTACAGGAAGACGTGCGGGTTCCGGAACGAGAAATGCGTGACCGTACCCGTCACGGTGACCTCCACCGTGTGATCGAACATCGCGTGCGAGTGATGCGGCGGGCCCGACACGGCCGTGCCCGGGAGAAGCAAAGCGGCCGCGAGCGCCGCGGCAGTGGTTCGGTTCACGGCGTCCTCCTTTCCCGGGCAATATACCGCATCAATTCTCGCCCAGGGCGTAGTGCGCCGCCCAGGGCCTGGGATCGGTCGGATCCCAGTAGCCCGGGGTGCCCGGGGTGCGTTCGTCGAGCGTTCCGTCCTCGGTGACGAAAATGTTGCCGGCGGGTCCGTTCGTGTCCGTGCAGGTGCTGAAGACCGGCCGGATGTCGGGATTCGTCTCGAGCTCGAAAGCGAAATCGGCATGGAGCGGCTCCCTGAACGCCATGGGGTCGTACAACGTGAGCTCGGCCCGGATCGCATCGCCCATGCGCTGATAGCGCTCGACGGTTTCGAGCCGGTCGCTCCACTCGAACATCGAATGGGTGGCGTTCCACTGCCGAATCTGGTTCGTGTGCACGACGAGCGCATCGCCGTCCCAGAAGCCGATCGATTCGCCCACCCACTGGGGAAACTGAAACTCTTCGGACGCATGGCCCCGGCCATCGGTGTGGATCCACCGTAGCTGGACGGAGCTGAGCATGTCGCTGATGATCGTCACCTGCCCGGGCCGCACGATGAATTGCTGCGCCCGCTGCACACCGCGGACGAACCCGTCGGGCAGGCAAAACGAGGCGGCCCACCAGTGGCGGCCCTCGGCCTCGGCTTTCACTTGCTGAACGTAGTACTCCTGAAATTGGGGTGTCAGCGCCGCGGCAATCGTGCTCGCCTGGATGTTGCGGCCGTTGAGCCAGCTTGCCCCGCCGCCCCAGAGGCCATCCCAATCGGGCAGCGTTTCGAGCGTATGCCGCGTCCCGCCGCCAGCGGCCTCGAGCCATGCGTCGTAGTGCTCCCGGGCGGTCGTGTAGGGGTAGGGGCTTCGAATATCGTGGTCGTCGCCCCCGGAGCCTTCTTCTGCGTACCGGGCGTCCACCTGCATGTCGGTCAGTTCCCGAGCCGTGTTGTGCCGGTAGTAGGCCGGGTCGGTCCAGCGCTCTTGGTCGGCGCGGTAGTCCGCGGTCGCGAACAGTGTCTGGCCGGCGGCCGGCCACGTGCCCGCGATCATCAACACGGTACCGAACACCGCGGTGCGTACCGAAGTCATGGCCCCCTCTGCTGACTGGACGTTTTCCGACTCGTCGGACAATTTCGAGTCCCGTATCCCACCGCGCGAAAGTCATCGGAAGGATGGCGTCTATCGAATGCTAATGCCTTTGCCGGTTCGCGGAAAGGGATAATCACTCCGGGATCGAAAGCCTTCAAGAAAGACTCCGCACACGGCCGGAAGCCGTGCGGCCGCCCGCGGCCTTGCCGCGGGTAGACCCGAACACCCTTACGACGACACTATCCGTGCTGCGATAGTCGTCAGACCCTGCTTATGCCGCTTATCCGTCTTACAAACTATTCGCCGAGCATGCGTCGGGCGAGGATGAATAGCCAGACCAGGAGAATGCCCCAGATGATGAGAACGATGGCGGCACCCGCCCACTTGATATGGTGTGTTCCAGAAAGCCTGTGTGCCGCGGTTGCTCGATGCGCGGCCATCACTTCTTCAGGCACGAGCCGGATAACCAGCGCGAGACCCAGCGGCACGAGAATGAGGTCGTCCAGGTATCCGATGACGGGGATAAAATCCGGAATCAGATCGATCGGGCTCAACGCGTAAGCGACCACGATTGCTGCGAGGAACTTCGGCAGCCAGGGAACGCGCGGATCCCGGCAGGCCAAGTAGAGGGCGTAGGTGTCGGACCTGAGCTCAGCGGCGCGCAACTTCCATCTTTCGAGCCGGGAGAGCGAGTTTCGGTCGGTAGTCAAGAGTCGGTCCGGGGGTATCGTGCACCGTGAGTCCCTTCAGCTCCAACGAAAAAGACAGCCGGTAGCGGGTCAGTCTGAAAGTCCCCTCCCGTCTCATGAGGGGACACTGTGTGGCGTGCCATTTTCAAACTGACCCAATTGATGTCGAGGAACGCGATGCCGCTGGGTCGAGTATCATGCCGAGACCGGCGGCTACGACGCGGCGATGGAGAGGGACGACCGGCTATGACCGCACGATCCACACGTTCTTGATTTGGGCGGTCATAGACCGCCCCTGAAGTTTCGGAATGCGGGCTCCCACTTCCGCTCCCATTCCGACTCCCACTGTGCGGTCTATGACCACAGCTGTCCAAAACAGGACAGGGTTTGCCCCCAGTGATCTGAGAAAACAACGAGTTACGCATGGAAAACGATGGTTTCCAGGATGAGGCCTCCTGAGATGGGGCAGGAGGCTGTCCCAGATAAGGCCAGGGCAGAAGAAGTTGATCGGGGACCGGGTCCCGGGATGGCTGCGAAAAGGGTCATCGAGCCCGTCACGCAAATCGCGATAAATGAACAGGTTGAGCCGGAGCATCGCGGCTAGATTGAACCGAGACCAGCGTGCACGGGTTAGATCGCGTCCCACCAGATTCGGAACAATCGACAAGTAAGAGACGTTCAGAGAACTTGTTTTGGACAGGGATGGTCTATGATAGCACGATTACCGCTACAGTCTCGGAATGCAGACCCCTCAATCAGGGCCATTTTATTGTTCGTTCGGCGGTTTTCGGCAGCCCTGGTTGAATCCGGAGCTGGCTATTTTGTTTTCGATGTGGCAGAGTATCCGTCATGGGAGGGCCACCGGCACAGGGTTGCGATATTGATCTGCGGGCAGTGGCGGTGCGTCCGACCTGGGGCGCGGAGGAACACCGGCGCTGGGACAGGCTGGTGGCGGCCCATCACTACCTGCCGTTTCATGGCGTGTTCGGGAAGGGCTTGCGCCACGTCGCGACGCTGGGCTCGACCTGGCTTGCGCTGATCGGCTGGCAGCCGGGCGCGTTCAAGCTGGCCGCGCGCGACCGCTGGATCGGCTGGAGCGCGGAGCAGCAGTTCCAGCGCTTGCATCTGATCGCCAACAACGCGCGCTTCGTCATCCTGACGCCGCGCACGGTGCCCAATCTGGCCTCGCGGGCGCTGGGTCTGAGCCTGCGGCGGCTGTCGCAGGACATGCAGGCGGCGCACGGCTACCCCGTCTTGCTGGCAGAGACGTTCGTGGATCCGGCCCGCTTTGCCGGGACCTGCTACCGCGCGTCGAACTGGCGCTGGCTGGGCCGGACCCGCGGCTATGCCCGGGAGCCCGGCGGCGCGGCGCGCTGGCGCCATCACGGCCAACCCAAGGAGATCTTCGTGTTCGAACTCACCGGCCATGCCGCCGAGGCGCTGAGCCAGACCGAGACGCCGGCCTCGTGGCACGGTGAACCCCGAACCGCGCCCATGGCCGCGCCGCGTCTGCGCAGCCTGTTCGAGCGCCTGGGCGAAGTGCCCGAGCGGCGCCGCGCCCGGGGCAAGCGCTACCCGCTCCACACCGTGCTGACGCTCGCCGTCGCGGCCCGCCTGGCCGGCTACCGCGGGGTGACCGCCTTTGCGCAGTTCGCCCGCCTGCTCAGCCAGGAGCAACTCCAGGCCGTGGGCGCCTTCTACAGCCCCTCGAAGCAGCGCTACACCGCGCCCTCGATCACCACCTTCCACAACATCCTCGCGGCGCTTCCGCCCGAGACCCTCGACAACGCCATCGGCCGGTGGGCCGGCCAGTACAGCGCCGCTCACGCCCCGGTGGCCATGGACGGGAAGGACCTGCGCGGCGCCTCGGCGCAGACCGGGCACGGGCGCCGGATGATGGTCGCGGCGGTCGAGCACGGCTCCGGCCTGGTCCTGGGTCAGAAAGAGATCGACGACAAGACCAATGAAATCCCCGCCGTGCGCGACCTGTCGGGCGGCCTCGACCTCGCCGGACGCACCGTCACCCTCGACGCGATGCATGCCCAACAGGACACCGCCCGCTGCCTGCTCGACCAGTGTCACGCCGACTACGTCGTCACCGCGATCAAGGACAACCAGCCCACGATGCATGACGACCTCCGGTCGGTCGACTGGAGCGCCGCGCCCTCGCACGAAACCCTCGAGAAGGCCCATGGCCGCATCGAGCGCCGCCGTTGCGCCGCCATCGACCTCTCCGACACCCCCTGGGACGGTTACGCCAACCTCTATGGACGCCGCCAGGCGATGCGCATCGAACGGGAGCGCGAGACCGTCAAGACCGGCGCGCGCAGCGTCGAGGTGACCTTTTGCCTGACCTCGCTGGATGCGGAGCGCGCCAGTCCCGAGCAACTCCTGGCCCTGGTCCGGAATCACTGGCACATCGAAAACCGTCTGCACTACGTCCGCGACTTCACCTACGATGAAGACCGTTGCCGGGCCTATGTGCGCCACTTGCCGCGCAATCTCGCCTGCCTCACCAACGCCGCCATCGCCATCGTGCGCTGCCAGGGGCGCTTCCGCTACCTGCCCGAGGCCAACCGTCATTATGCCGCCCGCGCGCAGGATGCCCTCGACGCCATCCTGAATGCCCCCACAGCCTGACCCCCCCCGACATCCCTGCGGAATCGGGCGCGACGCGCCGCTGGACACCTGTGCCCGCCGGGCACGAAGACGCCATGCGACGCCTGCAAGCGGCCCCCTTTACGCGTCTCCCGCAACCCCGCGACGCGCCGATCCCCTTCCAACCTACGCGATCTTCCTCATCCCGCGTCCCGAGGCGGGACAATAAAATGGTCCTGGGTTCGCAGTACAGGGACTGGCAAGACGCACGACCGGAATGTCGCCGTCGGGGTGTTATGTTGAGCCGGAGGGAGCCAGGACGGGAGAATCACGACAAAAGATCGTTGATGGAAAGCGATGTCGAACGAGTGCGGTCTTCAACACTGAGGTCGATTATTTACAATACGCACGCGCTGATTTCGTTGATAGTAATGGCATAAGGGCCAATTTCCCACGCGCCAGTAAGGCTGGCGCGAAGATCGTCGAAGAAGTCACGGATCGGTTCGACGGCGACCGCCGTTATAGAGTCGAGGATCTGGAAGGTCATGAGTGGGCCTTCGCACAGGCAATCAAGACGAAACGATAAGAATAAGTTCCGCGGAATCGCGCTGACAAATGCCCAAGAGCACAATCGACTTTGACGCCGTACGGAATATCGGACTTGCGTTGCCAGGTGTGGAGGAGAGCACCGCATACGGCTTCCCGGCGCTCAAGATCCGGAACGCACGCATGATGCTCGAATCCTGGCGCTCGACTGCCTTACGGAAACTCCCGGCTGCCATTCCGTAAGCGTCGAGCAACGCTCGGTAGGCTCGCTCTCCGACGCCTACTACGATTTGGGGCTGAACAATCTCAATGACAGGACGAAGAAACGTTGAACCACAATTCCTGAACCAAGCGCTCTGCACCCCCGGGTGTATCCGGACAGCGTGCTCGTTCTTCCACTCCGTTCGTTGCATGATATATGCTAGGTTTCTTGACAATGGCTCTGTTTCTTGTTGCGTGAATACGGGAATCCGTTTCTCGAGTACGGGGATTTACTGAAATGCGAGTACATTTTCGCCTGTTCGTTTCATTGCTCTTCGCAGCCTTTTTCCTCCTCAGCGGACATGCCGTCGTTGAGGCTCAGGAAGCGGTCAACGGCGGGCTCTGGTCCGATCCAGCCACCTGGTCTGACCGGGAGGTGCCCGGCGAAGGCGACGCCGTCACCATTGGAGAAGACATTGAAGTTGTCCTCGATGTCAGTCCGCCACCGCTGCACGGTATAAGGCTCAACGGCAAACTGAGCTTCGCGGACGATAGAGATCTTGAACTGACCACTGAGTGGATCCTGGTGCGCGGGGAGTTGGAGATTGGTACCGAAGCCAGCCCCCACACGCGCAATGCGACCATTACCCTGACCAATAACGTCCCGGATGAAAACCTCGAAGAAATGGGTGACCGCGGGATCATGATGATGGGCGGAACCCTGAACCTGCACGGTGATCGGGAAAACGCCTGGACCAAGCTGGCGGAAACTGCCGAGGCCGGCAGCACCCGTATCGACGTTCTCGATGCCAGCGGCTGGCGAATCGGTGACGAAATTGTCCTGGCATCAACGGATTTCAATCCCAGGCAGGCAGAGACGCGCCACATTTCGGCGATCAGTGGCAATACGCTAACGCTGGATCAGCCGCTCGAATACATGCATTTCGGCGAGATCACGTTCGGCGTCGATGAACGCGGCGAAGTCGGTTTGCTGACGCGCAATATCAAAGTTCAGGCTTCCGCCGATGCCGAAGACTCATACCTGGGCGGGCATATCATGGCGATGGACGGGAGCACAATGAATGTTGCCGGCATCGAATTGACTCGAATGGGTCAGCACATGGAGCTCGCCCGCTACCCGATTCACTGGCATATCAACGGCGACGTGCAGGGGCAATACGTCAAGAACTCAGCGATCCACGACACCTACAACCGCTGCGTGACCATTCATGGCACGGATAATCTGCTCGTCGAGAACAATGTCACTTACAACACCGTGGGGCACTGCTTCTTCATGGAAGACGCTGTCGAGACGGGCAACATGGTCGTTAAAAACCTGGGTATTCAGACCAAGTGTCATCCGACACTGCCGTGTCAACCGACAGGCCTTTCTCTGCCTATCCAGAATGAGGATGGCCAGAAAGCCGAGCATATCCTGCTTCCCTCGGACAACACCGCGGCGACATTCTGGATCACCAATCCGGATAACATCTACAGGGATAATGTGGCGGCGGGTTCTGATTCCACAGGCTTCTGGATGGCCTTTCCTACGAATGGAATAGGGGCGTTCTTGGACACGGAGAGAGGCGCCAATACCTGGCCCGGACGGTCCAGGCTGCGGGAGTTCAGCGGCAACGTTGCCCACTCCAATTTCGATGGCCTGATGCTCGACCGCGGCCCCAGGCCCGACAACACCTTCGGTATCGCCGGCCCCAATCTTACCAGCCGTGCCGATCCTGCCGATGAGAACAGCGAGGTAGTGGTGGCTGTCTTCGAAGATTTCACCGGCTACAAGAACCGCAATGGCGCTGTCTGGGGCCGCGGTGAGTTGCACCTGTACACCAATCTGAAACTGGCTGATAACGCGATCGGCTTCACTCATGCGGCTGGTATTGTTGGTGCCGCGGCCTACACGTCACGCGTCGTCGACTCGCTGTTCGTGGGCGAAACCGACAACATCGGTAACCCCAGTACCCCGGAGGAAATTGCTTACGGCCGCAGCGTGCCGAAGCCGGAAGCCCCGGATTTCCCGATTCGTGGCTACGAGTACTACGACTTCCTTCATTCGATCGAGAATACGACCTTTGTGAATTATGAGGACAACGACACTCGCGAGACAGGAGCGATCTCGTACCTGCTGTATACCAGCTTCGGGATGAGCGTCGACAACTGGGTCGAGGGCCTGGAATTCATTAACGCCAAGCCGGTGCACTTCCCTGAGAGGCTGGAAAGGTGGTCTAGAGATCATGGAAGCAGTGCAGCCTTTCTGTCTGCGGCGATTCATGACCTGGACGGCTCGATCAGCGGTGTCCCCGATTCATACATTGTCTTCGACAACGGAATCGCATCCGACGAAGACGCCTGTGAGATCAAGCCGTCCTGGGGCGCTGCTGTGTGTCAGGGTGACATGGGTCGCCTCAGCGTTGGCGCCGTCGGCGGCGTTGGCGGTCGTGGTGGCCGCGGTGGCTTCGGCGGTCGAGGCGGTGGCGCTACTCCTGATCCGGTCATACTCAGCCGTAACGGCAGGGAGTTTGAATACCCCGGGCAAGCCACGATTGGCAGCGGAGCCGAGGTCAAGGTAGACACAGAAAGAGAGTCCGTGTCCCTTACCCTGTCGGCTATGGACAATGGCTCCTGGGTAGTTTTTGAACTGCCCGGTTTCACCACCGCTGAAGCGGGCGCGGAACAAAGCAGCCTGGATGCGCTGCGCGACGCCGGCAGCACCTCGTACTACAACGGCGAAGACGCACTTTGGGTCAAGGTCGTTGTCGTAGATGCTCCAGGCGGTGGCCGTGGTGGCCGTGGCCGCGGCGGATTTGGCGGTGGCGCAAACAGCGTCCAGGTCAGCAGGTAAGCTGAACCCTGCTGTGTAGGCAAGAGGAACCCCCGGCGCAAGCCGGGGGCTTTTTTTTGCCAGACCGCTTTCTGGAACCAGGATCGGGGGAGCCGTCTCGGCTCAAGAGAAGGCGAGTGCTAAGGCTGGGTCGTACCTGGAGGAATGCCTGGAGGCCCCAAGACGAAATACTGGGTGAACGGGACGTGAGTACGGCGCGACGATCCAGCACCCGAACGGCGCCACCATCGTGATCCCGCCGCGGCCGTTCCTGCACCCGGTCATGTACAAGCTCCGCAAGCAGATCGTCGAGCACTATCGCGAGGCCATCCGCGCGGCGCTCTGATCCGCGCCCGACACTTCCCTTCACCCTCCGGTAGGTATCAAGCCGAAGCAAGGCCCTGCCCGGGTCCGCTCAGTTGAGTGGCGGGCGGGGGTCAAGCACCGGAGGCGCCCCACTTTGCAGACGACTGTTCGACCCGTTGTGGAAACCCTGATCCGCCTGGTGAAGGTGGAGATCGACCCCGAGGCCGTCCTCGTTGCCGCGGATGACGTGTTCGAGGTGCCGAGAGTCCCGAGCCTCATCCTGCGGGGCCCGACGCTGGTGGAGAACGGCGACCGCCGCACCCAAGCCCGGATGGTGGAAAAGGACGTTCCGAACCTGCGATACGAGGCCTGCCGTAATAGCCATGGAAGAATCGGCCTTTCTGGTTGTCATGGATCGGATCGTCGGTGGCGTCCAGATCGAGCACGATCTCTTCAGGCACCGCCTCGTGGGCCGCGATGAACGCGTCGACCATCCACCGGTCGATCGCGTCCGGGTCCATGACGATCTTCTTGTACCGCTCCTGGGCGTCCACCGCCACCCCGGTCAACTCCAACGGATTCAACGTGCATTTGCCCGCCAGCGCTTTCCCCCGGTCACGCGCCTGCCGCCGGTTCTCCCCCAGCGGATCGGCTTTCTCCCCCGCCACCGCCAGCTTCGGATCGGTCCGCAGTTGGTCGTGATCGTTCAGATCCTCATAGCCCAGGCAGAGGCCGTAGACCCGCTGCCCCAACAACTCTCCCACCGTGTGCTCGATCAACCGCGGGCCCCGGCGATCCTGGAAACACCCCGCCAATCCCGCCCACAGTCCGGTCCGCTTCTCCACGTCCCGCAACAGCAGAACCCCCGCGTCGGAGCTGATCGTTCCGCCGTCGAATCGCACCTTCAGTTTGCGTTGGAAAAGTCCGTGAAACTCGAACGAGACTTGGTTACACTCTGCCTTCATGAGGGCTGTCTTTGTTTGGTTGGTTAAACCTTCATTTCAAACACTTTATACCAAACAGGGCGGCCCTTTTAGGTCCCACCAATGAGGAATGCGGGTTAGACGTATACGGTCCGACCGAGGCGACGGTGAACTGCAGTGAGCATCGAATCGAGCCTGGTGTCCAGATCGCTGCAGGGCCGGTGCCGCTTGGCGTCGCCCAGCCGGGCAATCGGCTCGCGGTGCTCGATGACGACCTGCGACCAGTGGGCCAGGGTGGTACCGGCGGGCTGTACGTCGGAGGGAGCGGGCTCGCGCGCGGCTATCTCCGGCGCCCCAGCCTGACCGCGGCTCGATTCCTGCCGGACCCGGCGGGGCCACCCGGAGCCCGCCGCTACTGGACGGGGGACCTTGTACGAGCCGACGCCGATGATCGGTTAACGTTCGTCGGCTGGGCCGACGACCAAGTGAAGGTCAGAGGTTTTCGAGTTGAGCTGGGTGAGGTCGAGGCCGTTCTCGGCATGAGACGCGACATCGCCGGGGTTGCCGTAGTGGTCCGACGGTCGGGGCAGACCACTGACCTTGCGGCCTTCGTAGTGACGGCGACGGGGAAGATAATCGATCACCATGAGCTGCGCCGGTTCGCGATGGACGAGTTACCGCCATACATGGTGCCGCCGACCTTTGTTGTAGTTGACGAGCTGCCGCGGCAACCGAACGGCAAGACTGACCGCCGAGCACTGCGGGACCAAGCGAATCTACGGCAGCAACGGTTGTCGCTCACAGAAGCAGCTCAGACGATCGACAACGTTTTGGGAGAGGATAGTTGACCCCGCTCGCGGTCTCGGTGCAGACCGTCCGGCGGTTCATCCTCGGCTGCCAAGGACTCTGGCCCGGACGGCGGTCGGCCGGCCGTCCCGGTGCCCGTAGGGCTCTGCACCAGTCAGGCCTAGTCCAAATCGACCCGTTGAATGTGGTCGGCCGGAGCCACGATCTCGCGCTGCACACCCGTGTGTGGGACTATCGCCCTGAGCATCTCGACCACCTAACATACACGAGCCGCGAGTTCTTCGACTACGGCGGGACGCTGTACGTGCTGCCCATGGGCGAGCTCCCGTATTGGCGGGTCCATATGGCGCGGCGTGCGGCCGAGGAGAAGTCGCGCGCGTTTGCGGCAGAGCATAAGCAGCTTCTGGAGGCGCTCCGGGAGGACGTCTCGTCACGAGGGCCGGTAGCGAACCGGGACTATGCCGGGCGGGGGCGTCGGGGGACGTTCCGCTCGGACAAGGATACGGCTCGCGCCCTCCGACATCTCTGGTTGACCGGTGAGCTGATGACATACGGGCGCCAGGGATTCGAGCGGCTCTACGCCTTGCGCCGTGACGTCGCACCGGTCGAGGTGCAGCACGCGGCGACGGCAGACGAGGCCGACGACTTCTTCGCCCGCAAAGCGCTCGCGCTGCTGGGCCTGGCTACAGCCCGCGACTGGGCCCATCGGTTCCGGCACCTCGCCCGCCGCCGTTCGGATCCTGACGGGGAGCGTCGCAGACTGGACGAGCTCCTGACGTCAGGCGCGGCGGTACGTACGCAGATCGGTGATGGGCCCGCGCACTACCTGCTTAGGGAGCGGGCCAAGCAGCTGGAAGCCGTGCAGAGTGGATCGGTACCTCGATCCTGGCGCACCCCACGGGCGGATACGCTGACCGAGGCCACGTTCCTGCCGCCGCTAGAGTTCGTCACGGCGCGCGGCCGGGCCGCGAAATGGTTCGAGTTCGACTACGTCTGGGAGGTGTACAAGCCCGCCGCCAAACGGCGATGGGGCTACTACGTGATGCCCATCTTGCATGGCGATCGGCTCGTCGGGCGGGCGGACCTGCGGATTGATCGGGCTGCCCGCACGCTGATCGTCCCTCACTTGTGGCTGGAGCGCTCCGCTAGCGCGCGAGACGCTGATCTCGTGCGAGCGATCGGCCTCGGGTTGCGCCGGTTGGCCGAATGGGCTGGTGGAGACTACGTACATATCGACGCCACATCTCCCGCCCGGCTCCGGGTGCCACTCGCCTGATCGATCCTCGATTGACCCCGAGTTAGGAGGGTAGTAAGCACGGCGGATAAGTAAAACAAGCGGGGTTCGCAGTACAGGGACTGGCAAGACGCACGACCGGAATGTCGCCGTCGAGGTGTTATGTTGAGCCGGAGGGAGCCAGGACGGGAGAATCACGACAATAGATCGTTGATGGAAAGCGATGTCGAACGAGTGCGGTCTTCAACACTGAGGTCAATTTTTTTACAATACGCACGCGCTGATTTCATTGATAGTAATGGCATAAGGGCCAATTTCCCACGCGCCAGTAAGGCTGGCGCGAAGATCGTCGAAGAAGTCACGGATCGGTTCTACGGCGACCGCCGTTATAGAGTCGAGGATCTGGAAGGTCATGAGTGGGCCTTCGCACAGGCAATCAAGACGAAATGATAAGAATAAATTCCGCGGAATCGCGCTGACAAATGCCCAAGAGCACAATCGACTTTGACGCCGTACGGAATATCGGACTTGCGTTGCCAGGTGTGGAGGAGAGCAACGCATACGGCTTCCCGGCGCTCAAGATCCGAGGAAGGCTCCTGGCATGCGTGCCAACTAATCGCTCGGCCGAACTCGGTTCACTTGTCGTTCGCGTGAGTTTCGATGATCGCGCCCACCTGCTCGCTGAGGCCCCCGATGTTTACTACGTGACGGACCATTATGTCGACTATGACGCCGTTCTGGTTCGCCTGTCTCGCGTCAATCTGGATGTTTTGCGGGAATTGCTCGGCATGGCGTACAAGTTTGTGACCAAGACGCGTTAACACTCCCTGGTTTTCCACTTTCCTACAGCCTCGACGGCGGGGATGATTCCCCAGATTCCTCACTCTCGACATGGACCTGATTTCGGGGGAAGGTCGGATCTCTGCTCATTCGAAGTCATTGAACTCGAAGAGAAGAAACCGACCTGAGGAAAAGACACCTATTTGCTCCGCGCGACGGCCCGCGGCCGTGCGGCGAGACACAACCCTCTTACGACGACACCATCCGTGCTGCGATAGTCGTCAGAAGTTGCTTATGCCGCTTATCCGCAATGAGTCGTTACGGCGCCTGCTGCTGCGAGTAATCGATGAAGGCCTGCTCGTTGCAGCGATCCTCGGTATAGGGAACGTCGGCCGGTTGGACCACGTCCGAGCCGGCGTAGGCCCCCTCCAGATAGACCGGATCCTCGGCCAGGTATGTGCGCGTCAACTCCATCGTTTCGGGATCCAGCGCGAACCGCTCGACGACCTTCAGCCGGTCGCTGTGACCCACGGGTGCCCGCAAGACGCCGGGCAGGAAGCGGACCGTGTCCACGACGAGCACGTCGCCGTCCCAGCTTCCGATCGAATGGCCCGCGCGGGTGGGGAAGACGTCGGGCGGATGCCGGGTCATGTTCATGTGGACCGTCCGTTCGAGACCGTGCTGGCCGTAGACGATCACGAACGCGTCGTCGGTCCGCGTGATCCGGTTGACCGGGCCGTCGAAGGTCCAGTCGAAGACGATGCTGGTGGTCTCGCATCGGAAGCGGGGGTTGTCGCCGCGCGCGAAACGTGCCGCGTGGTCGTCGCCGAGCGGAGTCAGCGTCGTGCCGCCGTAGAGCCCTTCGCCCCCGGCGCCCCCACCTCTCCCACCTCTCCCGCCTCTCCCGCCCCGCGCGCCGGCCGGATCCTGATCGGCCGCCTCCAGCGAGTCCAGCCGAACCAGGCCGCCGCCGACGCCGCGCGGATCGGCCATCACCATTTGTACCGGGGCCCAGTCGCCGGTGATGTTCGGCTCGCCGTTCGGAAGGCGCGGTTCGCGCGTCCTGTCCGGCGCCGCCAGAGGCCCGCGGACTTCCCGGAGCCCGCCATCCGGCGCCCGGACATACTGGCCGTAACGGTCCATTCGCGCGCCGTCGGCGAACACCAGCGTTTGGAGATAACACGAGTTGGGATCGAAACGGTCGGGCGAGGCGTCGATCGTGACCCGCGCGCCGGCAGGGAAGAGATCGGCCGTCCAGCCCGAGCGCCGCAGGACGTGGGCCGACCGCATTTCGCAGCGGTGTCGCTCCACGCGACCGTCCTCGCCGGTGACTTCGAAATAGATCCACGCGTGTGGATTGACCAACTCGACTTCCGTCAGCGTGGCGTCGGTGAAGGTGACGTTGCCTCGAAGGTCGAACGTGCCGGCACCGTGATGCGCCACGGCGGGCACCGACCATGCCAGGGCCAGGATGGTTGCGCCGGTTCGATTCATGACGTCCTCGGGCGGGCGGCCTCCATAGGGCCGGCCACCGAGCCCGGGTCCATGAAACTACAGGCGGGGCGGCGGGTCAATCAGATTGGAACCTTGCGGTCCTCTGACCCGCCTTTCTCACGAGTTGTCTGCTACAGCGCCGGATCCATCCGCCAGCGCCAGGGCGTTATATTCCCAGTGGAGGCAACCCGCGTGCGGGCATGAGCGCTTGATCCGGCGCGACCGGCGCCAGGAAACCGCCTGAGAACGCGCCGCTACGCGCCCGGCGCGACCGGCGCCAGGAAACCGCCTGAGAACGCGCCGGAGGGAACGAAATCGGTATTTCCGGAACAGCTTTCCTACTCGACGATTCGCAGGAATTCCTCCCACGGCACCGGCTCGCCATGGATGGGAACGATCGTATCGACGTCGAGTCCGAGACGCTCCACCTGAGCCCGAAGCGCTCGATTGGCGGCGCTGGCGGTGTCCGGAAGCCCCTCGTGTGTGTCGAGCAGGTCGGCTTCGATGACGATCCTTTCTTCGGGCAGGTACGCCATCAGCATGCCTTCGACGTGCTCGAGCGGCTGAACGTAGGAGATGTGCATGTTCCGGCCGCCATCGCTCAACACGTAATTTTCGGTCACGCGTTCGTACTGATAACCTTCCGCCAGCTCGGTGGGCGGCCACAGCGAGAGCATGTCGGGTTCCAGGGTGCGTTGATCGTAGCTCAGGACGTCCCGGGTATAGAAATCGAAGTTCTTCCAGTGCGTGACAATCGTCGCCCCGATGTGCATGTACGTCCGCATCCCGCCGATGTGGTCGTGGTGCTGGTGCGTGTTGACCAGGAACCGAATGGGCCGGTCGGGGACGAGCCGGACGACTTCCTCGATGACGGCGAGGCTGCGTTCTTCATCGAGCGGCGCCTCCACGACCGCCACGAAATCTTCGAACCGAACGGCGACGCTGTTGTGCGAGGCGCCTCCCAACAGGTACACGCCGTCGGCCAGTTCCGTCGTTTCGACACGGACGGGGAACGTCGCCTGCCGTACGGACTCCGGCACGGTCACGGGATCGGGACACACGTTGGGTCTGATGTCAGTCAGCTCGCCGCCGAACGCGTTGTGGCCCGCGGTGATGCTTTGCGCCTGGTAGTTGTCGTCCCAACCCGCGTGATGGTGCCAACCCGTGGGAAAGCGCACGCCGTCTCCGACATCGACATAACTCGCGTTCGTGAACTCATGTTCGTAATTCATGTCTCCCAGGACGGGATCGGGAACCCACGTGTGAATCCGTTGCAGCAGGTTTTCCTCGTTGATCGTGGCGTCCACACGGTACTTGCCGAGCATCGTGATCGAAACCACCCGCACCCTCTGGGGATTCCTGGTCGGCCCGTCGCGGCCCATTTCCCCAAGTTCCCATCGCCAGACGGCCTTCGGGTTGGCTCCCGGCAATCGGGCGGCTTTGAGAAATCCATGGGGATTGAGCCAGAGGTCCAGTTGCCAGCGTTCCGCGTCCTCGGGCCGGGCCGGGACCGGAGCGCCGTCGGCCCCGTCGATATGCCACGCCGCGTCCCCGTTGACCATGAACGCCTGGTGCGCGTTTCGTTGCGTCGGTGTTCCATCCACCCATCCCTGGCCCCACTTCCAGGATGCCGGATTCTGTCCCGGCTCCCGTTCGAACTCTTCCGTCATCGTTCCGGTTTCCCAGTTCATGGCGCGGGTGTAGTTCATCAGCGGCTCTGCATCGGGCCAGTCGACTTCCCATGCATGCAAGCGCTGCTGGCCGACGATGTTGGCTGTGGCCGTCCCGGCAATCGTCACGCATCGCAGGTTGTCGACGCCGATGGCCGCGGTCGCCGCTTCGAGGATGGGTTGGGGATCCAGATAGCCCGGCGGCAGGGAGTCGGTCCCCGTCTGCCGGGCGTCGGCCGAGGGACCGGCCAGCGCCCACAGGACAACAAGAACGGAAAAAACGCCAAGTCTGTCTGTCATGCTCCCTCCTCGATCGGAGTCGCTGAATTGTTGAAACTTCCGAACCGCCCGGGCAGCGCGAGTCCCGCCCGAGAAATGGATCCGGCTACTCCGGCAGCGTCATCGCCACCAGGGAACTCGGCTGCCCGCGCCGCGCACTGCCTGACTGAACCAGGATGTACTGCCTTCCTTCGTGCATATAGGTCATCATCCCGTACTGACCGGGAACAGGAGTCTCGACGCTGGCCAGGATCTCGCCCGTTTGCTTGTCGCGGGCGTGCAGCAGCGCCATGCCGTTCTCGTTCACCTCGGTCTCGCCTCTCAGATCCTCCGTGGTCTGCACGAGGAGATCGCCGACGACCATCTGGATCGAGTGTCCGGTTCCCCCGAAATTGGGGACATCGACTCCCTCCAGAAGCGGATGGTTCCGGATCCGTTCGGGAGTCTGGCCGATCGGAATATCCCAGAGCTTGTCGCCCGTGTTCATGTCGTAGGCGGCCAGTCCCTGGTAGAGAGGCTTGTAGACCGGCAGGCCATCGATCGACGGCAGGCCCCCCGTGCTCGGTCCGCCCGGCGCCCATGCGGCTACGGTGGTTCCCGTTGTCGGCGTATGACGCTCACGCCCGCGCCAGGCCTCGGCGCTCTGCCCGGGCAACCCCCGCTCCTCGTCGATCCCGTTCGTCGGTACGAGATATCCCGGGGCGCTGCACGCCCGGTTATGAGGCGCGTACATGATTCCGGTGGCCGGATCGGCGACGGGCGGGTGGTAGATATTCAATCCGCCCAGGCAACCGACGACATTGATGTAGTCGTTGTCGTGCGGATAAGGCAGCGGTGGAACGTAGAGGCCCCCAACGCGGAACTCGCTGAGGATCTCTTCGGCACGTTCCTTCAACACCGGAGTGTAGTCGAAGAGGAATTCCTCGGTGATCCCGTCCCAAACGATCGGGTCCAAGGGTTCGGGCCGGCTCGGGTAGGGCTGCGTCGGGGCCGTGTAATTGCCGGGAACCTGGGTCTCGATGACCTCTCGTTCCTCGATCGGCCAGATCGGCTCGCCGGTTTCCCGGTTGAGCGCGAAGATGAGGCCCTGCTTCGTGTTCTGGATCAAGGCCGGGACGGACTGTCCGTCTACCGTGAGATCCAGCAAGATGGGCGCCGTCGGAATGTCGTAGTTCCACTGGTCGCTGCGGTGGATCTGATAATGCCACCTTCGCTGGCCGGTCTCGACATCCAGCGCCAGGACACTGCCGCCGAAGAGATTGTGGCCCGGCCGGTGGCCAGTGTAGGACTGGACGGTCGAAGCGTTCGTCACAACGTACACGAGTCCGAGTTCCGGGTCGGCGGCCGCGGGGGCCCACTGAGACATGTCGCCCGACCATCGCCAGGCGTCGTTCTCCCATGTCTCATGGCCGAACTCGCCGGGACGCGGGATGACGTGGAATTTCCAGAGATGCTCTCCGGTGGCCGCGTCGTAGCCCATGATGTCACCCGGGATGTTCTCGATTCGAGTCTGGTCGTAGCTGGGTTCGTGGCCGCTCAGCACGACGACGACTCCGTTCACGACAATCGGGGGGGCCGAACTGGTCACCATGCCCAACCTTTGCGGGACGCCCGTGTTCGAGTCGTACGGCTCGCTCCAGTCGAGCCAGGGTTCCCAGTCCGCCATGAGGTCGGGTATCGGATCGACGACTCCGGTCTCGGAGAACTCTTCAAGGCCGACCGGCGCACCCCAGTTTTCCAAGGGCCGACCGGTGCTGGCATCCAGAGCCCAGAGGAAGAAGGCGGGTGACGTGACGTAGACCACGCCCCTCCCATCAAGCTCCGCGTAGGCAACGCCCTTGCCGAAGTCTGTCCTCGGGGAGCGCAGGTACCTCAACGTTTCCGGTTCCCGGAAGGTCCAGAGCGTCTCGCCTGTGCCCGCATCGATCGCCACAACCTGGCGCCGTTGACCGGAAACCGTGTACAGCACGCCATTCACGAACACGGGAGTCGCACGGGAGGTGTACTCAACGCTCGGTCCGAAGTTGTCGCCGCGCCATGTCCAGGCGGCCTCCAGATCGGAGAAGTTGGACGCGTTGATTTGATCCAATAGCGGTGCCGACCGGGTATTTCCCGAATCGCCACCCGGGTATCGCCATTCCCCGTTCTCGATGCCCGGTTGCTGCCCGGCGCCTTGAGGGGGGACGCCCAGCAGAACCACGAGAGCCAGGATGCCAAGATCGAACCGTAGTCGTTTCATTGGGGAATTATATCCCTGACCACGCATTTGTAGTCGGTTTGCCGTTCGTTTCGTTTCGCGCGACGGCCTGCGGCCGCGGCGCGGGTAGACACAACACCCTTATGACGACACTATCCGTGCTGCGATAGTCGTCAGACCCTGCTTATGCCGCTTATCCGCCGCTTGACCACCGTGGCGGCGGTGCTCTTCATGTTGACATCGCTGACGCTGACCATCATGATCTCCCGTCCACGCGCCGGTTCAGTGAATAGGAAGCGGCGCGGAGGTTCCAACCATACCGAATGTCGAGATCGAACAGGTGCTGCCCGAACCGGCCGATGCAGGGGCTCGGGCTGAGTCGGCGCCCGACCCCGACGAATAGTCAAAGCTCCGAATTCTCGAAGGCCGAAGTGGTGGAACTGGCATACACACTATCTTGAGGGGGTGGCGCCGTGAGGCATGGGGGTTCGAATCCCCCCTTGGGCTTGCAGAAAAGCCGAACCCACGGTCGATGCCGGTGTTCCGCCTTTCTTTTTCCGCTGGGCACTCATTGTCCAGTCGTCGATTCAGACCGCCCGCCTTTCTCAACTCGTCGGGCACGGCCAGGCGGAAATCGTTCGAGGTAGCTAGCCCGCCTTTCTCACGGGTTTTCGTCGCGAAGAGTCGGAGACGCCGTCAGAGCAAGGCGCGCGCCCGGAGGGCACCGGAGGCGTACTTGACGGTACGTCGAGGAGCCCGACGAAGCGGAACGCAGCACTGGCGGATGGATCCGGCGCTGTAGCAGACAACTCGGGAGAAAGGCGGGCTAACGATGGGCTTCGTATCGGAGTGAGTATTTCGGGCGTTGGCGGCGATTCGTTGGGTAGTATGGAGCCGAACCTTCGGTCGAGGCGCCGCACGGGCTTGGTTGTCGTTGTCAGTCTCGTCGTGACCGTGGTCACCGGCGTCAGTTGGAGTCGCAGGCTACTTCATCGATCGGAGATCGGACCGCAGACACCCGCGACGCCGAGAGGCGCCTTTTTTAGTGCCGTGCCGTCGAGAGCAGATCGGGTTCCCGTACAGGTTTCCGACAGTAGGAGCCGTCTGTGTGACCGAGTCTTCCAGGTGATCCATGAAGCGAGTAACAATGATCGTGGTCCTGATATGGGTGGTGATGGGACCGCATGCTGTGGCCCAGGATGCTTCTTCCGATGCTGAGAATCCGCTGGCCGTCCTGAAGGAAGAACTGGTTGCGGTTCTCGCCGATGCCGACGCTCCCTTTACCTTCGAGCAGGATCGGGCCGTCACGCTGATGATGGAGGATCGCCGCAGGGCTTCAGAAGATTTGTTCGGTGAACTCCTGGACTTCAGCGCGGGGCCGACGCGGGGAGAGCAATCGGACCGGCTCCGTTCGGCGATCAATTACATGCGGACCGAATTCTTGGCCCGTCTCGAGGATTACCTTATGCCCCATCAGCTTGCGGCATGGAACCGCCACATCGAAGTTTCCGGTCTGCCGGGGGCGGATGAGGGCGCGCCGGGACTGCTTGCGGAAGGACAGCAGAGCCAGACTCAGTTCGTCCGCATCAACAACAATCCATTCACCGCCGAGGATCCCGACTTCTCACGAACTCGCGGGGGTGGCGCCGAAGTCATCCAGCGAGGTGGCGTCGGCGACTTTCATGGGAACTTCGAGTTTTTTGTCAACGACGAGTCCCTGAACGCAGGGAGGCGGTTTGCCCAAAACAAGCCTCCCTACCAGGAGCGGCAGACCAGCTTTGATTTCGGTGGCCCCGTCATACCGGGCCGCTTGTCGACGACCTTCGCCTTCAGCCAGAACGAAGCGGAAAACGTCGACATCATCCGTGCCACGCTTCCGGACAGCATATTCTCGCTCGGTATCACCCGGCCGACGACGAACCGGTCCTTGGACGTTCGCAATACCTACCAGCTGTCGGAGTCGAATTCCCTGAGCATCGATCTCGGGTACGGGACGAATTCCCAGGAGAACCAGGGTGTTGGGGGATTCACGCTGCCCGAGCGTGCCTACGAGTCGACCGGGCGAAACTGGCAACTGGAAGTGAGGCAATTCTCGTCCTTGTCTGCCCGGAGCATCTACGAAACCACCTTCGTTTTCAGCCGGAGCAAGTCCGAGATCACACCTCTGTCGGAAGGGCTCCAGATCGACGTATTCGATGCGTTCAGAAGCGGAGGCGCGCAGAACCACTCCGAGAATACGGACGATACCTACAGTTTTGGCAACCTGTACTCGCGGCTGGGCGAGAACCTCACGATCAAGGCGGGGGTCGCCGGTGCATACTTGAGGAAACGCTCTCTGTTCGAGAAGAATTTCGACGGCACGTTCACGTTTTCCAGCCTCGAGGCGTATCTTGCGGGACAGCCGCTCAACTATCGTGTCACTCGAGGTGATCCACGATTCGAAGCCAGCCAGTTCGAACTGTCATTCTTTGTCCAGAACGACCACCAGCTATCCCCGCGTCTTACCCTGATGTACGGGGTTCGCTACAACTTGCAGACAAACCTGAGCGATCAAAACAACATCGATCCCCGGCTGGCCGTCGCATACGCCGTCGGCCGCGCCAGCGTCGTTCGAGCCGGCGTTGGCATTTTCCACGAGCAGCTTCCGATCGATGTCGTCGAGTTCTACCGGCGGCTCGACGGCACACGCCAGTACGAGATATTCGTCGATCGGCCCTCGTATCCGGATCCGTTCCAGTTGGGTACGGTCCTCGAGACGTTTCCATCCCTCCGCTCCATGGCCCCGGACCTCGTGGCTCCGTATCGGTCGGTCGGACGCATTTCCTTCGAGCGGACGTTTCTCAGCAACCTGTTTCTGAGCGTTGACTACGATTACACCCGCACGGTGCATCGTTTTCGCAACCGAAACTTGAACGCTCCGATTGATGTGACCGTGTCGGTTCCCAAGTCCTGCACGCCAGGTCAGAGTGCGGAGACCTGTCTCCGGCCAGATCCGACGCGCGGAAACGTGATCCAAGTCGAGTCTTCGGGCAGCCAAAAGACACACAACCTGAGGTTTACTTACCGCCAGCGCTTCAGCATTTTTACCGTGTCCGCCAGCTACGCTTATGGCGCCTCGTTTGCCGACGGGGTGGCAAGTACTGCGCTGGTCCGCGCGGGAAGCGTGGGCGGTAGCGGTAGCGACAACTTCGGGTTCGGTCCCGAGATTTTGCCTTCGGATAACTACGATCTGAGTGCGGATTGGGCCCGTCTCACCGTGCCGCAGGCTCACACGGGAGACGGAACCGTCAACGCCCGGCTGCCTCTGGGCATCTTCCTGACGATGATCGGATCCTACAATACCGGTCGGTACTACAGCATCACGACCGGGCATGACGACAACATGGACTCCTCGCCGAACGACCGGCCGCCCGGCGTATCGAGGAATAGCGGTCCCGCGCAGGACTTTCTCACCTTCGACTTCATTGTATCGAAGGCGTTTTTCTTGGGCAGTGCTCCGGCCGCAGGCGGCACGCGGACCAACGTGAACCTGTTCGCCAACATGACCAACGCCTTCAACAGGCCAAACTACAACCAGGCGTCAGGTGTCAGGACGTCGCGCAACTTTGGCCGGTCGACCAGCGCGGGCAGGCCGCGCGAAATCGAGCTCGGCGCGCGATTCCAGTTCTGAGCAGGCTTTGAGCCGCGACGGAAGGGCGCGTCAGATCTGGACGGTTAGCGTCGGTCTTGCGAGAGTTTCGAGCACCTTGTCGCTCGCCTTTCCCACGAAATGCTTCTCGATGGAGCGGTAGCGGTCAGACCCTGTTTAGACTGAACTTCCTTAACAGATCGTACCGGATTTGAGGTCAAGCAATTGATCTCACTGGATTAACACGGTTTTCGGTCGCGTATGTTGTAGCCATGTAATAATAAGGAATATATTGGTTTATAGTTGACATATAAGGTATATAGAACTAATATGAGTGGTCATGTACATCGATTCCGTCCCCAACCGCAACTCCCCGCCCGCCATCCTCCTGCGCGAGTCCTACCGCGAAGGCGGCAAAGTCAAGAAACGCACCCTCGCCAACCTCTCCAAATGGCCCCCGCCCCTGATCGCGGGATTCAAGATCCTCCTCAAGGGCGGCGCCGCGGTCGCCGACCTCGCCGCCGCCGTCGACATCACCCGCTCCAAACCCCATGGTCACGTCGCCGCCGTGCTGGGCGCCCTGCGCCAATTGCGCCTGGACCGGCTGATCGGGGCCCCGGAGAGTCCCGAACGCGAGCGCGTCCTGGCCCTGATCGTCGCCCGCATCCTCGATCCGGGCTCGAAACTGGCCGCGGCACGGGGTCTGGCCGCCGACACCGCGCGCGACTCGCTGTCCGAGACGCTCGGGCTTCAGGACACCGGCGAAGACGATCTCTACGCCGCCATGGACTGGCTGCTTCAACGCCAGGACGCCATTGAGCGGCGGCTGGCGAAGCGGCATCTGGAAGACGGCTCGCTGGTGCTCTACGATCTGACCTCGGTCTATGTGGAAGGCCGCCGCTGTTCGCTGGCCCGCCACGGCTACTCCCGCGACGGCAAGCGCGGCAAGCTCCAGATCGAGTTCGGCCTGTTATGCAACCGCGACGGCTGTCCGGTCGCCGTGGAGGTCTTCCACGGCTCGACGGCCGATCCGGCGACCGTTCCCTCGCAGATCGACGCCCTGCGCCGCCGCTTCGGCCTGGACCGGGTCGTGTTGGTGGGCGAGGGCGGCATGCTGACCGAGGCGCGCATCCGCGAGGATCTCGCCCCGGCCGGACTGGATTGGATCAGCGCCCTGCGCGCCCCGGCGATCCGCCGGCTGGTGGAATCCGGCGCCGTGCAGATGTCCTTGTTCGACCGGACCGACCTGGTCGAGGTGAAATCGGACGCCTATCCGGGCGAACGCCTGATGGTTTGCCGCAACCCCCTGCTGGGGGCCGAACGGGCGCGCAAGCGCGAGGCGTTGCTCCAGGCCACCGAGCGCCTGCTCGATCCCATCGCCGCCGCCACCCAACGCCCGCAACGGCCCCTGACGGGCCAGGACAAGATCGCCCTGCGCGTCGGCAAGGTCATCGGCCGCTACAAGATGGCCAAGCACTTCGATCTCGAGATCGCCGACTCCTCGTTCCGCTACCGCCGCAAACCCGATTCCATCGCCGCAGAAGCGGCCCTGGACGGCTTGTACGTCGTGCGCACCAGCCTGCCCGCCGACGCGCTCGACGCCACCGAAACCGTGCGCGCTTACAAGAGCCTGAGCGCGGTCGAGCGCGCCTTCCGCAGCTTCAAGACCGTCGACCTCAAGGTCCGGCCCATCTACCACTATGCCGCCCGCCGGGTCCGGGCGCATGTCTTCCTCTGCATGCTCGCCTACTACGTCGAATGGCACATGCGCCAGCGGCTCAGGCCGATCCTGTTCCACGACGACGATCCGGCCGCCGCCCAGGCCGCGCGCCCCTCCATCGTCGCCCCGGCCCAGGTCTCCATCTCCGCCCAGGAGAAGGCCCGCAGCAAACGAACCGCCGACGGCTGGCCCGTCCACAGCTTCCGCACCCTGCTCGACGACCTGGGGACGATCGTCAAAAACCGGGTCGCCGCCCGCTTGCCCGGCGCCGAACCCTTCGACGTCGTCACCCGGCCCACCCCCCTCCAGCGCGAGGCATTCAAACTCCTCGGCGTCCGCCTGGAACGTACCCAGTAGCGAGCCCTCGATTCGTCGCCTTATCTTGAAAAATCAACAGGTTAGCTCGGCTACACTCTCAAAGTTCAGTTTAGACCGCTTATCCGCTATCCGCCGATTCAGATGTTCGGCAACAGATTCAGTTCATCAACAAGCTGTTCGAGGTGGTTACATGAGGCGGAGCCTTGTCGACTCAACCAGTCGTCAAGCAGATCATCGACATCTCGCAGGCTGAGGCCAAATCCGTAGTGGAGCCAGACTGCATGGCTGATGATTTCGCATGGAGATCGTTGACCGCGATAGAGAGAGCGGGTGGATTTCATGCCGAAAGGCCGTCAGGTCTCACCCCAAGTTGACAGTTCGTCCTCGCCGGGGCTTTGGGGAAGTGGCAAACCCGACGGGTTTTCCAAAACAGCGGTATGGGGCTCGCGTCTCGGTGGGAAATGCGGACTCGCAGGCTGCCGAAAAAGAGAGGTCTTCAGCAGGCCGCGAGGTAACGCTTCCGAACGTCACCCTTGGGGCCGGATCGCTTGTCGTACCGGAGGACGCCCTCGCGGTCTTTCAATCTGAACAAACGATCTCAAAGAGAAGGCCCATCGGCATCCGGAAGGGGCAGGGATGGGCCCCGGAGTCTTATTCAAGCGTCTGGTTCGGCTCAATCCAGTCCGGCGGCCTCCCGCTTGATCTTTTCGCCGTCGGAGGCCGTCAACCAGCGCTCGCCGACGAGACGGTCCACGGATTCCGCAATGTTGGCGGCGTATCCCGCTGAGGAACCATAGAGCGATTCCAACTGCGGCCAGCTAAAAGACTCCAGGCGCAAAAGGTTCCCACAAACCGCCGGACCGGGGGTCTTCGCGTGGAACGTGGCCGTCGGAACGTCAAGGTACGGGCTGCGCGCGCCACCCACGGCGTTACCGTACTCATCTTTGACAAAGGCCGCCTGCGCCGTTCCTCCGTTGCGAACCCCGATGCGATCCGCTCGAGGTGCAGGTACACCCTCGCGCACCCAGCGGTCGATATTATCGAGGGTTGCGTTGGCCGCATACGTGAAAACAGGATGGTCGGCCATGGGAATATCGACCTCGCAGTTGTATCCCAGCGGCCAATTGGATAGGAACGCCGGCTGGCCCGAGGCGACTTGGTCCTCTGTGAACGGCATGTGACGATAGTAGGAAGCGTCCATATGCGGAGATCCCGCGACTTCGTAAAGTCGGTAAAGATCGCCCGGCACATCGCTATCGTCGCGCCGCATGGAGAAGGATGTCAGAACGTCACCCTCGGTCAAGAGTCGGACGACGGGGACGTCCGCGCCATGGTCCATGCGTCTCGGGTCAGACGCGGCAGGGGCCGTTGCGCAGACACTGATAGAGGTCGGGTAACCGTCGCCCTTGTGGATGTAACCGTCATAAATAGGGCCGCCATCGGCCAGCCTGGCACGGCTATGGACCGCGTTGACGTAGGTCGGAAGGTCGCCTTCGTGAGCGGTCGCATACAGGCGCTCCACGTTGAAGTCCGTCAGCGGATTGTCCGGACTGTTACTCTTGAGCAACGCCCCGACCTGACTGAAGATATCCCACCTCAGGTCTTCTCTGCCGTCGCGAACGGGTCCATCGGCAGCACAGACTTGATTCGGCCGAGGGTTCGCAAAGGACAAAGTCCTGTACCTTTCAGCGTTGAATGCCTTCAGCGCGTCCAGCCCGCGCGGTCGGAAAGTGATGCCGACATACGCGTCTCCGCTCTCGACGATGTGCTCCCAGGTGAGCCCCCAGAAGAACGCCCAGTCATAGCTCCGGGTGTTGTTGAACAACTCGACCACGACGTTGCCGCTGAAACGAGAAGGGTCCGCCGGACGTCGCACAAGAATGCGGGTCGTATAGGGAAAACCCGACGCGGCCACGCGGAGACCGCCATCCTCCAACCAGTCATAGACGTTGGCGTTCCCGCTGACGAAGAATTCCTCCTCCACGTACCCCTTGCTCTCCAGGTCCACGACTTGCTGGACCCGACTGACAGTCAACTCGGGATAGGAATCCTCGGTCACGGGTATGGGGCCGGTGACCGTAGGTATCGGGGTCTGGGCGCCGGCGATCGACGCTGGATAGACAAGAACGGCCGAGACCGCTAGCCCAACCAAGGCGTGTCTGCTCAAAAGAGACTCCATGTTCGTTTCCTCCTCAAGAAGTCCATGATGGCATTTCGGATGCTTTCGGAGATACACCCGAATCGATCCAGATTTCCACAAAAACCTGTGGGGTCCAAGCGTGATGGACCACATGTGTCGGCGAGAAATGCGGCATGGCCCCAATTCTGTTCACTTATGGAAGAACAACACGGCGCCCTCCTGGTTGACCGGGAGGTAGCCGATCTCGTCCACGACGAGCAGGGCCGGATGCGTCAGCACGCGCAGGCGCCGGGACAGATTGCCCGCGGCCTTGGCGTCGGTGAGTGACTCGATCAGTCCAGCCAAGGTGCCGCGCGACGGCCGGCCGCCGCGCCGCTGGTAGACCGAACACCCGTACGACGACACTATCCGTGCTGCGATAGTCGTCAGACGCTGCTTATACCGCTTATCCGCCAGAGCCAGTTTGCGCCGGTTTCCTCGTTCAGCCGGAACGACTGGCTCCTGACCATCGGTTCCGCCAGGAAGTCGGGATCGTTGGCGACGGCGATGTGCGTCATCACGTCGCCGTGCCGGGCGAAGCGAGGATGACCAGGACGATGAATATCATCGTGCGCATGGTGTTCAGTCCAACGTGATGGCCATACCGGAGAATACACCGGAGAATAGAAACGATATGATTGATCGTACAGAGTTGTCGTCGGGACCGGCGGTGTCGTTGCCTCGTGCGGATGCAATGCTTCGGCTGCGTTCACAATGGCCCATCGTCTGTCCGAACCGTTCGTAACGTCACGCCCAGCGCTGGGGAGTGCCCAGTATCAGTCCGCAAGGGGAGAAGCTCATGCCACAGAGTCGACGAGACTTCCTGAAATCCACAGCCGCCGCGAGCCTTGCCTCCGCGACGGCCGGCGCCATGACACGATCCCAGGCCCAGTCTGCCGCCGGCCCCTCGCCGCGAAGCGTTCAAACTCCCGTGCTCGAGATCGGCTACGAGGAGCACGGTCCCCCGAACGGCGCCGCCATTATCCTGTTGCACGGCTTTCCCTACGACGTCCGCTCATTCGATGGCGTCGTCGGGCCTCTCGCCGATGCTGGCCATCGGGTGCTCGTGCCTTATTTGCGGGGTTACGGGCCGACTCGATTTCGCGACGCAGCAGCGCCCAGAATGGCCGAGCAGGCCGCCATTGGGCAGGATTCGATCGATTTCGCCGACGCCCTCGGGATCGAGCGTTTCGCGGTGGCCGGATTCGACTGGGGTAATCGTGCCGCCTGCGTTGCGGCCATTCTCGAGCCCGAGCGCATCATCGGCCAGGCCGTGATCGGCGGCTATTCGGTGCAGAACACGGTCACGCCGAGCCGGCCGATGCAGGCAAGACAGGCGGCCCGGTTCTGGTACATGTGGTACTTCAATACCGATCAGGGCGCCGCGGCGCTCGAAGAGGATCGCCACGACATCGTCCGCTATCTTTGGGACACGTGGTCGCCCGAATGGCAATACACCGACGAAGTCTACGGGCGCTCCGCGCCGTCGTTCGACAACCCGGACTTCGTCGCCGTCGTGGTCCATTCCTACCGGCACCGGCAGATGAACGCACCCGGAGAGCCCCGATTCCTCGAGGTCGAGCGCCGGCTCGCCGCCCGCCCACCGGTCGACGTTCCGGCCATCGTGCTGAGGGGCACGGCGGGCGGACTCGGTGGTCGCCCGTCTCCGGATCCGACCGCTGATCGGGAGAGGTTCCCGAGGCTCGTCGCGCGCCGCATCGTGGAAGGCGCGGGGCACGATCTGCCGAGGCATCGGCCCGACGCCGTGGCCGATGCCCTGCTGGAACTCGTCGTCTGAGCCGGCCTCGGTCCGAAGCGGCGCGACGCGCTCACCTGACGAGGTAGCGCGGAGTACTTGGCCCTGCTGCAGCGTGGCGATCCCTGATCGTACCAACCGAGAATGACAATGGCCGCGAAACCGAAGCGAAACCGCATCCTGACGCCCAGCAATCCGCCGTGCCGAGTGTTGAGGCTGAACCCTGCGCGGAATCTTCTGTGCGCGATCGCAACTATACCTGGGCGGAGTTGATGAAACGCGTCTTCCTGGTGGACGTTATTCAGTGTGAACATTGCGGCGGCAGGATGAGAATACTTGCGGCAATTCGTCCGCCCGCGGCCACAGTAAAGATCCTTGAGTGCCTCGGCCTGCCTTCCCGCGCCCCGCCTCTGGCGCCCGCTTCTTCCAACTACGATTGCCAGCCGGACGCCTTCTGAGGGTCGATGTCGAGACGCGGCGGGCGAGGTGTGACTCCGAAAGACGGGAAACTGCCTTGAATCCCCCGCGCGACGGCCTGCGGCCGCGCCGCGGGTAGACACAACACCCTTCCGACGACGCTATCGGTGCTGCGCTAGTCGTCAGACCCTGCTGATACCGCTGATCCGCCCGCTTGACGCTATCCGGCTCCAGGCGGATCTCGAGATCTTCGCCAGCCTTCATCAGTTCCGGTTTCGTCAATGCGCCGAATCGCAGCTTGTCGAGGGCGTCGGATGCGTTCGAAATGAGCTCGCGCAGGAAAATCTCCTTGTTTGTGTTCAAGGAGTGAATCATTAAGTCAAGCAGCTGCTTTGTTTCTGCTTCGAACTTTCGCGTTTCACGTGAAATTGCCATGGCAGGTGTAGCGGGAGCCCGTCCTAGAGCGGAAGCGGGCCGGTAATGTGATTATCCTTCCTTTGAATCTATTGACTCCCAACCCGGCCGTCAAGTGGCGTTTGGTGCCGCGCCGAAGCCGTCCCGACTGCGTGTACGTAGCTGCAGTTCGCGGCTGGATGCCAATGTTCTTGAACAGTTGGCCCGGCGGCCATCCGCACGACAAGGCGTTTGAAGAGGCCGACTGGAACGCTCTTAGCCCTTGGCCATGCCCCATGGCCCTCGCAAGTAGAAAGTATTCTTGCAACGGTTGCAGACCAAAATGCGCCTAAGGTTGACTTGGAGGATTGACCGCTTGTCGTCGGCATCGAAGCAGTTGGGGCAGGCGTAGTGCGGGGGCTCGTCCGCCTCGAATTCCTCCTTGAGTTTGTACACAATGGCTTTGCCAGTGGCCTCCACCAGTTGGTAGCGGCTCTTCTCAGACATGCTCGGCAGGATAGCATATGCAAATTGAAGGTAAATGAAGTAGAAATGCCTACCTGAGGCTGACTACCAAGCTGGCGCGCCGAATCTTCCGCCTCGCGGGCGAGGCAGGCCTTCCACAGGGTGAGGGCTGATGCGATGCGATCATTTGGGCTCGAAACCCACCTGGTTTGACTTCGATGAACCAAGGCTGCTAGCTTGGAAGTTCCACTGGATTAACCGGGGAGGCACGATTTCATGAGCAGACAGACCACATTGAAGGGCAATCCGTTTCACTTGCAGGGCAACGCTTTGGCAGCCGGTAGCGCCGCTCCCGAATTCACCCTTGTCGCGAACGACCTGAGTTCTGTCAATCTGTCCGACACCAGCGGAGTTCGGATCATCAACGCTGTTCCATCGCTCGACACACCCGTTTGCGACCTGCAAATGAAGCGGTTCAATGAGGAGTCCGGCAGCCTTGACGGCGTTTCGGTCTACTGCGTCAGCTGCGACTTGCCGTTCGCTCAGAAGCGCTGGTGTGCCGAGTCCGGTGCGGCGAACGTCACCATACTTTCCGACTACAAGGACGGCAACTTCGGGGCTGCTTGGGGCACGATGATCGACGAGCTGAAGATCGAGTCGCGCGCCGTGTTTGTGGTCAATGCGCACAACACCGTCGTGTATGCCGAATATGTGCCCGAGGTCGCGGATCATCCGGACTACGAAGCCGCCTTGTCGGCGGCTCGTGGCGCGGTCTAGGTGCAGACGAACTCTAGGCAAGGCTTCCCGCCGCCAGTCCGAAAAATCCTGCCTTGAATCCCCCGTGCGACGGCCTGCGGCCGCGCCGCGGGTAGACACAACACCCTTCCGACGACACTATCGGTGCTGCGATAGTCGTCAGACCCTGCTTATACCGCTTATCCGCCAGTCACTCCGCCCGCCCCTCTGGCGACGCGCGGAGGCATCTCTTTATGGTATAGAGCCGCCCCCCAAGTCTATAATCCGGCATCTGGAGGGCGGCCGGCTGCGGCCGGACCCCAAATCGGGAGGAAGCACGATGGGATCACGAATATTCTTGGTTGCCGGTTTGGCCGTCCTGGTGGTGGGCGCCGCGGTACTTGCGCGGACTGTGCTGATTTCGATAACGTAAAAGGGACCCACCAAACGGGGCTCTGATCGAGGAAAAGGGACCCACCCCTGATAGCCTCCCCGGAAGCGTGAACTGGATGAACAGGCACGCGAGTGGGAGGCGAGGATTGATAGGGATGGACCAGTACGAGTTGATCAGAACCGCAGATCGGGTTTACAAGAAAAGCATTCGACAGATCGCCCGGGAGACCGGGCACACGCGACGGACGGTCCGGAAAGTATTGGCCGGACAGGAGCCCAGGTATCGGCGAGAGAAGGAGCCCGCCTGTCCGGTGATGGACCCGGTCGCCGGGATCGTAGAAGCGTGGCTCCAGGCGGACCGGGACCGGCCCGTCAAGCAACGCCACACCGCGCACCGGGTGTGGCAACGTCTGGTGGAGGAGCATGAATTTACCGGAGCCGAGCCGACGGTACGCCGCTGGGTTCGGGAACGGAAGACACGGTTGGGCTGGAACCAGACCGGCGCTGTGGTGCCGCTGGACCCGGAACACGCCCGTGAAGCCGAGGTGGACTGGGGTACGGCCTGGGTCCGGATGAACGGTGAAGACCGTCAGGTCAAGTTGTTCTGCATGAGATCCCGGTACTCGGGCAAGGCGTTTGTGCGGGCCTATCCGTGGGAACGGCAGGAGATGTTCCTGGACGGTCACATCCGTGGATTCGACTGGTACGGGGGCGTCTTCCCGACGTTAGTGTTCGATAACCTGAAAACCGCCGTGAAACAGATTCTGCGCGGGAAGGGCCGGGTGGAACAGACGCGGTTCACCGCGTTTCGGGCGCACTACACGTTTGAAGCACGGTTCTGCAATCCGGCGCGGGGCCAGGAGAAAGGCGGTGTCGAGGGCCTGGTCGGCTTCGCACGGAGAAATTTCCTGGCGCCGGTTCCCGAAGTGGCGGACTTCGAGGATCTGAACACGCAGTTGCTGGAACGCTGCGGCGCCGACGACCAGCGGAGGATCGGCGGCCGGTCCGATGATCGCACGATCGGGGAACGGCACGCGGTGGAGCAAGAACGCCTCTTGGCACTGCCCGGCACGCGGTTCGAGAACACGAAGGTGGTGGGAGTCCGGATCAGCCCGTATCAGACCGCCCAGGTGGATTCGAACCGGTATTCGGTGCCGACCGCATATGTGGGACGCCGGCTCTGGGCCCATATCGGCTGTGACCGGGTGAGCCTTTACGCGGACCAGAAGAAGGTGGCCGAACATGACCGCGCCTTCGGTCATAGCGACTGGCGGATCGATCCGTTGCACTACCTGGAGTTGATCCGGCGGAAGGTGGCCTCGTTTGAGAGTGCCCGGCCGATCCGGCAGTGGCGGCCCCAGTGGCCGGCGCATTACGAAACCGCGCTGGAGCGGTTGCGGGATCGGCATGGGTACAGCCGGGGCACCCGGGAGTTCATCGGCATCCTGCAACTCCACCAGGACTGGGATCTGGATCGGGTGTCATCGGCCATCCAGGGCGCACTCGATGCCCACTGTATCGAGTTGGACGCGGTGCGGCACATTCTGATGCGGGAGGACACGCCGACTCGATCCCATGCGCCGCTCGAGTCCGGGTTGATGCCCGGTATCACCGACCTGACGATCGCTGGGGCCGATCTGGATCAATACGACCGTCTCCTGACTGGGGGTGTGCGATGACTCCGGGTCAGGAGATCGTTCTCGACGACGCACTGCGGCAACTCCGGCTCCCGGCCATGGTGCGGGAGTGGCGGGAACACGCCCGGCAGGCCAAAGAAGCCGGCGAGGGTTACGTCGGCTTTCTATTGGCTCTGGCCAGCCGCGAGCTGGAACAGCGGCAAGCCAATCAGGTCCAGCGTCGACTGCGGGAGGCCCGGTTCCCACTGCTCAAGACCCTGGAGACCACGGACCTGAAGAAGTGGCCGGTGCTCGATGCGGTCCAGGTTCGCGACTATGCCGAGTGCGGCTATATCACCCGGCGCGAGAACGTCGTGTTGTTGGGCAAGCACGGCACTGGCAAAACCCATGCCGCCACGGTGCTGGGAGTGGAAGCCTGTCGTAAAGGCTACCGCGTCGGGTTCACCACCGCCGCCGGGCTGGTCAACACCTTGATCGAGTCGCGCGAGGAACGGCAACTGAACCGGCGCCTGGCCAAGCTGGCCCGCTTCGAGCTGCTCATCGTGGACGAAGTCGGCTATATCCCGTTCTCGGCCGAGGGGGCGCAGTTGCTGTTTCAGGTCTTCTCGGACCGCTACGAAAAGGGTTCGCTGATCGTCACATCGAACCTGCCGTTTGCACAGTGGACCCGCGTCTTCGGTGACGCCGCACTGACCGCAGCCCTGCTGGACCGGCTGACCCATCACTGCGCCATTCACCAGTTCGATTGGGAAAGTATCCGGTTTACCGACAGTCTCGGCGCCGCCAGCAAACGGAAGAACAAACCCCGGTCCGCCGGAGGATCCGCGTGAAAACCGCGGGCGCAGCGGGCTGTGGACAGTGCCGCCCCCATGGAAACCCGCTGCAAAGCCAGCGCGTTCCCACAGGGGCTTGGAAGCCTTCGGCTCCCACACTTCCCGCAGCCTCGACGGCGGAATCACTTACAAACCATTAACCAGGGGGTGGGTCCTTTTTACGTTGTCAAAGCGACCGTACTCGGGTCGGCCAGTACGATTCCCGGAAAGTAATGTGTGAAACGGACGACTCCGGCACCAAGGGCTATTCGGACCGGTTTTAGGGACCGTGGCTGACCCGCTTTTCTCACGAGTTGTCTGCTGCAGCGCCGGATCCATCCGCCAGTGCCGCGTTCCGCTTGGTCGGGCTCCTCGACGTACCGTCAAGTACGCCTCCGGTGCCCTCCCGGCGCGCGCCTTGCCCTGACGGCGTCTCCGACTCTTCGCGACGAAAACCCGTGAGAAAGGCGGGCTAAACTCGGAAGGGGACGGACACTTCAGTCGGAATCTACTCACCACGCCACAATGTCGCATGAAGTGTCCGTCCCCTTCCTTTTGAACGAGTGAGCACAAGCTTCTGCTGGAATTCGACTGTCACCACCCGCTTTCCGGTCTATGCGCCGCCCACGTACTGGTTGAACCAGTTAATGGTGTTCGTCCATGCCTCTGCCGCCGTCGTCTTGTTGTAGCGTGACGGCGTGGCGTCATTGAAGAAACCATGAACCGAATCCGGATAAATGTGGCCTTCGTACGTGATGTTGTTTGCCTGTAACGCCGCCTCATACTCCGGATATGCGGCGACCAGCCGTGCATCGAGCCCGCCGTGGTTTATGAGCATGGCCGCGGAGATATTCGAGACGTCCTCCAGATTGGGCGCGCCGCCATAAAATGGAGCGGCCGCTGCTAATTCCGAACCCAACAGAACAGCCAAGGTGTTGGACATGCCACCTCCGAAGCAGAAACCGGTGACGCCGATGTTCCCTGTACAGTCCGGACGAGCTTTCAACCATCGCGCCGCGGCAACGAAATCCTCAGTCATATTGGCGCGATCGATCGTGCCAAATAACTGACCGCCTTCGTAGTCGTCGTTCGGATAACCGCCGACTGAGGTCAGCGCGTCCGGCGCGAAGGCCATGAAGTTCTCAAGGGCGAAGCGACGTGCGACGTCCTCGGTATGCGGATTCAGTCCTCGATTTTCGTGAATGACGACAATTCCTGGCAGTGGGGTTGAGGTCTCGCTCCGTGAATCGGCACCGAACGGTCGGACGAGATAGCCCCGGATGACTCCATTTCCATCGGGCGAGGGCACGGTCTCATAGCTCGCCGTAATCCGCTCGTCATCCCTGGCAACCTGCTGCGCGAGCGCGTAGTTCGGCATCAATGCTTCGACAATCGCCGCGGCCGAAAGACCGACGACGGCGAAACGCTGCACTCCAGCTAGAAAGTCACGACGACTGACCTCTCCGTGAATATAGTTCGTATACAGTTCTACCGCTTCTGCGGGAATTTTCTTTTGTTCCATTGATGGCTCCTTTGTTCGATTGGTCGCTCCTTCGGGCGTGTCGACGAGGATATCACTGCTCGTGATAGTTCTGAATCATGTAACTCGATTTACGATTTGTGGCCACATCCCTCTGAAGGGGACGGACACTTCATGCGACATTGTGGGCTGACCGGTAAATTTCGCGCGACGGCCAGCGGCCGCGCCGCGGGTAGACACAACACTCTTACGACGACACTATCCGTGCTGCGATAGTCGTCAGACCCTGCTTATACCGCTTATCCGCTGGGGTGGTCGCAGTTTCGACTCCCGAGGCCCGGCTTCCTGCACTGACGCAGACATCGTTTATACTTCGGTGCATGCTAATGGTCGGAAAACGACCACGGAAGGAGCGGGTGGAAATCCTGCCGAGGGCGCGGTACGGGCTGATGGCTGCTCTTGTCACGACGATGGGCGTAGCCGCCGCGGCCCCGGCGCGTCAGTCAGCCTCGTCCGAGGAGCTGCAACCCCAGCGCTACGCGCGCCGCATGACGCCTCCCGAGGGCGACTGGATCCTGGAATCGGAGGTCCCACCGGAGCCACCGAAGGCTCTGCTCGATATCATCTGGGAATTCAGCCTTTATCCCCCAGGCAGTGAGCCCACTGCAGAACAGCGCCAGGCCGCGGAGGATCTTGTCGAACGCAGCTACGAAAGCGCCGAGCGGAATGGCTGGTTCGACGAAGCCAACGGGAGGGCCGACGGCTACGCCCCGATGTATGACTCCTTGACCCACTTCGTCAACGAAGAGTACGTGCTTGATGGCGCGGCCCTCGATCCGGAGCGCCCTGAGTTTCTGATGTACTATTCCACGCCGATGGGGACGAAACTCGTCGGTTTCATGTTTCTCGCGAACGAGCCACTCGCGCGCGGCCCTCAAACCGGCGGACCACTGACTTTCTGGCATCATCACGTCTTTTCCAGAGACTACTGTTTTCTTCGGGGCCTGATTCCCGTGGGCGAGCCCCAAAACGGCGAATGTGCGCGCGGAATCGCGCTGCGACGAAGCCCGGAGATGATCCACGTGTGGCTGATCGACCATCCCGCGGGTCGATTCGCGTCGCAGATGAGCATCGATCGCGATGCCCTGATGTCGGCCCTTGAGCGGAGACACGAAGAGCGCGGGTACTAGGAGCCCGTGGTGAAAACCCTGCTGCATTCGACCGATGATGCATCCCGTCTGGACTGCGTTGCTCGTCGGTCACATATTGGGAATATGCTCCCTCCTCGCGCCTTGCCAGACGGGCGCCTCCCCGGTCTCGGTGCGACGCGGGGTTTCACCGCGGACTCCCAGGAGCCTGCCGAACCTAACCGGAAACGGCTGTCATTCCCTCGTGCCCGAAAACGGGCATACGAGGCTGATATAGTCCGTCCGCATGTGCGGCCGGTACACGATAGCCAAGGATCCCGAGGCCCTGGCAGCTGTGGAACGCGCGGCTTGATGTAGACGTGGCGAATGCCCTTGTCTTCGACGTGCCAGTGAAACTTGGCCGGGAATTCGTGCCCGCGGTCGGTTCGGATCCTCTGCACACGAAATGGGAATTTCTCAAGCACATACTCAACGAAGGCAATGGCGTTTTTCTGATTATGGCGGGGATAATCCTTTAGGGCACGGATGCGCGTGGCATCGTCGATCGCCGCGCGACGGCCTGCGGCCGCGCCGCGGGTAGACACAACACCGTTACGACGACACTGTCCGTGCTGCGATAGTCGTCAGACCCTGCTAATACCGCTTATCCGCTTTGCGATGCGCCATGACCCATTATCGCCAATTCCCTTGCCTGTCTGCACCAGAACCCTTTGAAGTGGCTCCCGCTAGAGAATCCGACGGCCTGATACGTCAAAAGCCTGAGCGTATGACGCAGATACAGGACTTCCCCGATACTCATCGGGCGAGATCGTCCATACCATTTTTTCGGAACCTTGCGTATCGACCGTGATATTCGCCTGGCGCCTAAAGCCAAGCTTTGCGGGAATCATTGCACTCCGGGCATTATCCAGGTCGCAATGGATTTCGACCCGACTGACGCGATCTACGAGCAGACCTACCTTTGTCAATGCTGCGGTCGCTTCAGTCGCTAATCCCTGGTTGATGTAGTCTTTGTGAATCCAGTATCCGATCTCTCGAACATGTGGCCCCAGTCGCGTGTGCAGCCCCGTTCCTCCCAACACCTTTGATTGCTCCGGATTGAAAATGCCATACACAAAGTCGCGTCTTTCCGCAAAGTCGGCCTGAAATCTTCCCAGGCGCTCAGTCTTGGCTTGGAGCGGTTCCGGTTCATCTTTCGCCCACGGCATCCAGGGCTTGAGGTGATCAAGGCTCTCTTCGATAGCCACGCTGAGTAGTTCAGCGTCCTCAGGCGTCCAGCAACGTAACAGTAGCCTCTTTGTCCGAATTCGATAGGCAGGCCCAACACTAATGAGGGATTCCATCAGAAGCTCAAATGGTTATGACGATACCTGTCCATTGTACTGTTGCAGAGCGTTGTTGCATGGATCGGGGCGGAGATGGAATTTCCCCTTTCCAAGGCCGTAGCGTCAGGCGATGCGTTCGAACACGGGATGTCCGAGTGCGGTCCTTGAGCTTCATGGGAGGGGTTCGCCTGGCGATAGGTAGCCGACCGGGTCGCCTTCGTAGAGCGGGTCCAGGAGGTTCCGAACCTTGGTCGCCTCCCAGACGAAGGGTTGCTGGATTCCGCGGATGGCAATCTCGCCCGACTTGACGAAGGTGAGGAGGGTTTCGACGGAATGCGGGGTGCCGAAGTAGCGTTGCGTGGACATGTGTTAGCGGCCTTCTTTGACGACTTCACCCCGCAGTTCTTCTGCCCGACGCAGCACAGCCGTAAGGAGACCGGAGTCGTAGGCACTGGCCAGTGCCCCGTTTACGAAACGCTCCTGTCGGATCAGCACGGTGAGGACCTTGGCAAGTTGAACAGGGGTCGCTTGCTTGAGAACCTCTGGGTCATCACGAAGGTCAAGAGCCTCTTGAGTGCCGATCCACGAAGGCCGGTCGAAGTCGGAGATCACCCATCCCCCCGCATACGCAGTCTTGACAAACTGCTCAGCGGCCTCAGACAGCACGGTCGGATACATCATCATGTGTCCCGGTGTGGCCTCACCCGGCGCACAATTTCGGGAAAATGCAAAGCTGGGAGCTTCGAAAACCGGAAGGAAGGACGCGAGAGCATCGAGCCGCGTTCCGAGTGATTGGGCGTGCCGAGCGGTCACGGTTGGCAGTATACGCTCAGTCTGGATTCTCACGGTGTGCGTGCAAACTCTTGGCATCTTGCGGCACCTCATCATCATACGACGCCTCTTGCCTCTCGCCGCCATTCGTTCTTCCGCTCGTACTTCTCGCGGGTCGAGAACCAGTGCGGCGGCCGTCCGAGTTTTCGATAGGATGGTCGCGGGGTTCAACTCCTTTTGGGCCGGGTGAGCGGTTTTCTCCAGGAGGCACCTGCCAGAGACGAGAGACAATGCAGAACAGCGCCGATCCTGAAGCGGGAAGCGAAAACACCACTGCGTTTTGTGAAACTTGCAACGAAACTTGTTAGAACATCAGAGCGATACCTTGAGTTCGCACAATCTACCCGACAGGCGTTTATCCGGCTGCTGCTCACGCTTTCTGGCGGTTCGCTCGTAGCATCGATCTCTTTGCTCCGGTTTACGGTCAACGCAGGAACGGCGTGGCTCGCGCTATTGCCGATTTCATGGGGATTCTTAGGAATAGGCGTGATCGTTTGCCTGCTGCATTTCGGGTCCAATCATAGCTGTACATGGCCGCGTTCGGAGCGCTAGCGCATCCGATCACGGGTGCCCGGCGGCCAAGCCCGGAAGGAAGAAGGCACGGCGCCAGCGAGAGAGTGATCGAAACCGCCCGGAGGTCTTCAACGAATCGGTCGCGTCGATTCCGCGCTCGTGAAACCCTCGGTGCGGCTGTATAAAGCGCCGCCAAGGGCCGATCCTCCATTCGCACCGTTTATACTCGCTGACGATGCGCACGCTGCTGATCGACAACTACGACTCGTTCACGTTCAACGTGGCCCAGGCCGTGGCCGGTGCCAACGGCGTGGAGCCCCTGGTCATCAGGAACGACGCGTTGTCCTATGACGAGCTGGTTCGTCTGACTTCGACAACATCGTGATTTCGCCCGGTCCCGGGATGCCGGACAACGAGCGGGATTTCGGCGTTTGCGGCGACGTGGTTCGTTATGCGTCGTGCCCGATCCTGGGAATCTGCATGGGGTTCCAGTGGATCGCGCTGCTGTCGGGCGCGCGTGACGAGGGCGCCCGAGCCGCCTGCCCGAGAAATCCTGCTTTGAATTCCCCGCGCGACGGCCTGCGGCCGCGGCGCGGGTAGACACCACACCCTTACGACGAGACTATCCGTGTTGCGATAGTCGTCAGACCCTGCTTATACCGTTTATCCGCATGGCTCGAGTCGGTACCGCTCGATAAGAAACTGGACTGGCGCACGAGTGGCGGCTTCACCGTTGCGGGGGCAATGACTTGACCGTCTCTTGCCGTGGCCTGATCAACCTGTTCATAAGGAGGTGGAGAACGTCGGCTGTCGAGCCGGCTGTTTGGGTGACTCCGATCAAGCCTTGCGGGATGCCCGTCGCCTTGGGATCGGAGAATTCAGGGTGAGTTCGGAGTCGCCGACGGTCCAGAGCGAGGCCGGCCGGCCGCTGCGGGGTCTGGCCCCGGCGCTCGCCTGCCCGAGGTCGGATTCTTGCCGGGGTGAATACGCCATCTGGTTTAGAGGTTCCTCGTATGCAGCGCTCCAATCCGCGTCCACTCGCTCGAATTGCTCGATGTCGGCCGGGGAGTAGAACGCGGATTGCGCGACTGCTGAAAGCGTCGACGAGCCGAGCCTTTGGAATGCGCGGTTTTCACGTACTTTGCGCTGAAAGTTTCCCGGATCGAGCGTGGTGTTCCAGACCGTTTCGTAGACCTTCCGGAGCTCGCTGATAGTGAATTTCGGGGGGCAGAATCTCGCGGCGAGCGCAGTATACTCAAGCTTTGCCCTAAGGCGCTCCACAGCGTCTTTCACGATCCGGTCATGATCGAATGCCAGCTCGATGTCGCCTTCTTCGACCTGTGACACTGGCACGAGTTCCGCGTGCGCGGCGTCGGTACTTCCGACCGGGGCAGGGAGCGTGGCGCAAGCACCCCAATAGGCGATGGTGACCACTCTCATGCGCGGGTCGCGGCCCGGTGAGCCGTAACTGCGCAGCTGTTCCAGGTATGCGGCATCTTCCCTGACGCCCGTCTCTTCCTCAAGCTCTCTGGCCGCTGCAGCATCCAGGTCCTCGTCGGGCTGAACGAAGCCCCCAGGCAGCGCCCAGGCACCGACGAACGGCTCGACTCCCCGTTCGATCAGCAGAATGTGGAGTGCGTCCCTGTGGATTGCGAACAGCGATACGTCCACGGTGACCGCGACTGGAGGATAGTCGCGAGGCCTGTAATCGCCACCGCTGCCGGAACTCATCGGATACCTTCCTTTTGAATACTGACACACCCGGCGCACCGCGCTCGATGGCCATCAGCGCGACCGCCGGCGGTTGTCCAGCACGCGGTCTCGCCCGACGGGAGGCCTCTCAAAAAAAGTCTACCTCATTATTGACAGTGTGACAATAACTAGGTAGACTTATTGTCATGTTGATAATAAATAACCGCCAGGAAGTGCCCTGAAGACATCCACAGGAGGAAAATCATGACCAATCACACACACCTGCCCAACCTCGACACCGCCGCCATCGGCAGCCCCATCACGCGCCTCGGAGTCTCGTTCTTTCCCGTCTACCTGATGGAAGGTGACCTTCCGGAGATTTCGACAGGGCGGGATTCGGGCCTCGTCATCGACGAGCTAGACGACCCCTCGGTTCCGACCCTGCTCGCATACAACCCCACCGCCAAGCCGATTCTGGTTGTCGAGGGCCAGCATTTCCTGGGCGGCAAGCAGAATCGCACGATCAACGGAACGGTCCTCGTTCCGGCCAAGACCAAGCTGGAAATCCCGGTGTCCTGCTTGGAGCAGGGCCGCTGGGGTCGAGCCGAAGCGTACCGGCAAGCCGCGACGTTCACTCCCCGCAGGGTGCGCCTCCGGAAGGAGGAGGCAGTCTATTACTCGATGCGCCAGAGTGGTTCTCGCCGAGGTGACCAGGGCGCCGTCTGGAGCGAGGTCGAAGACTTGCTGGGCGACGCGGGAACTCACTCAGAGACGTCGGCGGCAGCCGATATCGACGACGTGTACCGCCGGGAGGACCGACGGGCCGAGGCAGCGGCGGATCTTGTCCGTCGGGGGCCGCTTCCACGCCAGAGCGGGGTCGCAGTCGCTCACGGGCGCTCGGTGGTAGCGATCGAACTGTTTGGTTCGCCGCAAATGCTTGCGGCCCACTGGGAAGCCTTGGTCCGGTCGTATCTGCTGGAGGACGTGAAGATTGAGGGCCGCCCCTCGCCGACGAGGGTGCTGTCGATCATTAGGCGATTCGGGTCGCTAAGGTCACAGAGTGCACCTGGAGTTGGGCTTGGGATGGAACAGCGTGTGCAGGACCGGAGTATCGTGGGGCAGGCGTTGACGCTCGACGAGGCGATCGTACATGGCAGCGTTTTTGCTCGTTCCTCCCGCGACGCGGGACAGCCGCGCGACGGCCTGCGGCCGCGGCGCGGGTAGACACAACACCTTTACGATGACACTATCCGCGCTGCGATAGTCGTCAGACCCTGCTTATACCGCTTATCCGCAGATGCGTAGAATGGTTGCGATGCGCGACACCGCCTCCTGGGGGTCGCTCCAGTCCGCATCCAAACAGGCCGTAACTACGTGAAGCCACAAGATTTCGGTTTCGTGAGCCTGGAGTTGTGCCCCCGGAATTGCCCAAACCCGCCTTTCTCACGGGTTTTCGTCGCGAAGAGTCGGAGACGCCGTCAGAGCTACGGCGCGTTCCTCGCGCCGGGCGCGTAGCGGCGCGTTCCTCGCGCCGGATCAAGCGCTTATGCCCGTACTCGGGTTGCCTCCACTTGGAATATAGCGCCCTGGCACTGGCGGATGGATCCGGCGCTGTAGCAGACAACTCGTGAGAAAGGCGGGCTAAGTCCCTTGACGCTTCGGCGCTACCCTTGTGACGATGTCAGGCGCCGCTCACCGCTCAGAAACATATATGCGGAGCAGACGTGCGCCAATTGCTTGTACGAATCCACGACACCGCACACGGCACGCTCGACCAACCCGAAACGAACGTTGAGATCGGCTATGATCGCGTCGACAGCAGGTCGCGCAGACTGCCCCCCAAAAAACGCGGTAGCGGCTGACTGATCGGACCTCAGGCCGTGCTCCGAGGCAACCCTTGACATTCTCTGCTAGGGACGGCTGCCGCCTTCCGGTAGGATTTTCCATGGTAGCGGTTGATCCGCCGGCGGGCGCTAGGAGCCCGTGGTGAAACCCCTGCTGCATTCGACCGATGATGCATCCCGTTTGGACTGCGTTGCTCGTCGGTCACATATTGGGAATATGCTCCCTCCTCGCGCCTTGCCAGACGGGCGCCTCCCCGGTCTCGGTGCGACGCGGAGTTTCACCACGGACTCCTGGAGTCTGACTTACCGGTGTGGTACCCGTATCGGAGGAAGGTATGCGCGACCTATTCGCTGGGCTGCACCGGGACGCCACCTACGGGTTCCGGCTCCTTGGGCGGAATCCCGGCTACACACTCATCGTGACGCTGACTCTGGCCCTCGGCATCGGGGCGACGACCGCAATCTTCAGCGTCCTCTATGCCACCGTGCTGGGCCCTCTCCCGTATCCGGATCCCGGCCAGCTCGTCCGGATCGAGCAAATCGGCCTGGAAGGGCGAGGTCGTCTCGTCGCGTTCGACAGAATCGAAACCTGGAGAGAGCGCAGCGACACGATCGAGGGTGCCGCTTACTCCATGATGGGACAACTGGACTTCACGATGTCCGACGACGCCGGGGCTCAGCGGATTCAGGTGGAGCAGGTGGATTTCCATACGCTGAGCGTGCTCGGCGTCCAGCCAGTTCTGGGCCGATGGTTCCGGCCCGACGAAGTCGTCCTGGAAGGCGGCAACACGGAAGCGCTCGTCATCGGCCACGGCCTGTGGCAGACCGCCTTTGGAGGCGATCCCGACGTCATCGGAAAGACACTCCCGGGATGGCGCGCCAATTGGGGGACCGTCATTATCGGCGTGATGCCGCCGGGCTTCTACGTCCATCCGTCACGATCCAACTCCGATGCGTGGGGTGCGATGACCATCAACCGGGGCCCGATCATCGGGAAGCTGAAGCCCGGAGTCCGGCTCGAACAGGCGCAGGCTGATCTGGCCACAATGGGACAGGAAGAGGCCGCCCAGGACCCCGGGGCCCAGGGACCGTGGCGGGTCCAGCTGACGCCGCTCCACGAGGTTTACCGGAGCGGATACGCCCAACCCGTCTACATGCTCTTGGGTGCGGTGTTCTTCGTCCTTCTTATCGCTTCGGTGAACGTGGCGAATCTGCAGCTGAATCGCGGTATCCAGCGTCAGGGCGAAATGGCGGTGCGGGCTGGCCTGGGCGCCGGACGATGGCAGCTGTTCGGTGGCTCGATCGTCGAGAACGTCCCCCTGATGCTGATTGGCGGCACGCTTGGCGTCCTGGTCGCGTTCCTGGGTATCTACCTCTTCGTATTCGTCGCTCCGGACTTCTATCCCCCCTCGGGAGAGATCGGCGTCAACACGGCCGTGCTGCTCTTTGCTCTGGGCCTGTCGCTGGCGACCGGAATTCTCGCGGGTCTGATACCCGCTTTTCGCGGGTCGATACCCAACCTGGCCGCCATGCTGAAAGAGGGCGGTCGCGGTGTCGTGGGACGCGGACAGCTTGGAATTCGAAGGGCTCTCGTCGTCGCCGAGATCGCGCTCGCCATGGTGTTGCTGGTGGGCGCCGGCCTGATGATCAACAGTTATGCCCGATTGACCGGCGTCGACATGGGTTTCGATCCCGACGACACGCTGACGATGGAAATCGATCTGTTCGGCATGGACCGGTATCGCATTCGCCAGCCCAACGACTGGACGGCGACGCCGGAGATCTCGAGGTTCTACACGACGGCGCTGGAACGCATCCGGCTGTTGCCGGGCGTCGAATCGGTCGCCAGCACGAGCAACCTTCCGCCTCGGGGAGGCATGTTCCGTCCGTTCGGGATCGTCGGAGCGCTCCCCACCGGCGAGAACGACCTGCCAATTGCCGCATATCACGAAGTGAGTCCCGCGTACTTCGAAACGATGCGGATCCCTCTGGTTCGAGGACGCCCGATCACGGATTTCGATTCCGAGAGCGCTCCCGGCGTCGCGATCGTCAACGAGGCGGTTGCGCGGGAGTATTTCGGCAATCAGGATCCAATCGGACAGAGGATCCTCGTGGACATCAATTCCCAGAACCCCGAGCTGGAGAACGACCGCGAGCGTGAGATCGTCGGAGTCGTCCAGGATACCCGGATGAGCTTCCAGTCGGACCCGATACCGACCATCTACGTCCCCTATCTGCAGAGTCTCGGGCACTACGCGTCCAATTTTCTTATCGGGATTCACGCCAGGCACCAGTTCGTCGTGCGCACGTCCGGTGACACGGCGGCGCTGGCGATTCCGGTACGGCGCGCGTTCGCCGAGGCGGATCCCGGCGTGGCCGCCTCCAACATCATGCCGATGCGGACGAGGCTGCAGGTCCAGGCCGGCGCCCAGGAGTTCTGGATGCGGCTGCTCGGCATCTTTGCCGCGCTGGGAACGTTTCTGGCGGCGATCGGCGTCTACGGCGTTATCTCCTACGCGGTGGAACAGCGCAGGCACGAGTTCGGCATCCGTACGACCTTGGGTGCGGGGAGAAGTGACATCCTGCGGCTCGTGCTCGGCGAAGGTGTTGTTGTCGTCCTGATCGGACTGGCGATCGGTATCGGCGGGGCCTTCGGCGCCACCCGGCTCATCGCGAATCAGCTTTACGGCGTCGAACCGATGGATCCCGCAACCGTCCTCGCGGTTGCCTTGCTGCTCCTCGTGGTCGCCTTGCTGGCTTGCTACATTCCGGGTCGGCGCGCGACGAAACTCGACCCCTTGGTCGCACTTCGGATGGAATGATCCAGATGGCTCGAACAGTTCGGCCCTGACAGCGCCCAATAGGTCAGGAAATGACCCAGCGCATTCGACAGAACGGCCATCGGCGCCGCGACCACACCCCCCAGCCACCACCGAAGCGCGATTCGACATCGAGAAAGGCGCTGCTGTCCGGCGTCGGTTGATTCCAAGCTCTCCGTCATTGCGCGAGCCCTCCCGGCCTCCTACACGTCGAGGTCCCGGACCTGGGATACGAGACGCGCCAGGTGCTGGCCGGCATCGCCAAGTTCTACGCGCCCGAGTCGCTGGCCGGCCGGAAACGCTGTGCCGTCAAGTTGTGACCCGGTCAAGACGTCATGTTCGGTGAAGTCGGGATCGCCGTCGATGCGTGACGCAAACTGGTTGCCGTTCTCGTCGAGCGCGTGTTCCCAATTGATATTCGAGTTGTCGTAGTGCAGGTTCTCCACGCTCGTGCCAATGATGACGCCTTCTGCGTTGGCCCACGGCCCAGAACCGATGCGGTCCCGGGCATTGACCGCGCCGGGCCCCTGAGTGCTCAAATAGGCCCGCCATGTGCGGTTGCCAGACCCGGCCGCGTCCGCCAGGGACTGGCAATGGGCGTCCGCACCGGCCAGTCCCCCGAGGTTTCCACCATCACCGAGACCGACGCTCGTGACGAAGAAGCCCATCTCGGGTGGAGGCCCATCGTCTTGCCCCTGTGCGGCGATCGAATTCCCCGAGAGCCACGTTCCCGCTGTGACGACAGCGACTGCGATCAAGATTCGTTGAATCGTCATGTTTGTATTCCCCCTGAAGTATCGATTGACAGGTTGGATGCGGCAATTGCTTACCGGTTGCCCTCCCACTTGCGCAGATCCCGGGCATATGCCCCGGTTCTGTACGCCGCCCCGAAAGCCTCATCGTCACCGGCGAAGGTGGGATCCGTTGCGACCAGCGCGGGGCGGACCGCCTCCCAAAGCGGGCTGGGGCTGTTCGAATCCCAACCGCAGGTCTCAAGAACGGCCTCGCCGGGGACGGGCATCCAGGGGCCGATTCCCGGGTCCAACAGTTCGTCCGGGCAGTACCCGTACCCTTCGCAGGGTGTCGGCAGGGCCTCCGCTTCTCCGTCGGTCATTCCGACCTCGCTGGTCGCACAACCCGCGACCAGCATCGATAGGATGATGACGAGAATGCTCGACCTCGCGACGGTCTGCGGCCGCGGCGCGGGTAAACACAACACCTTTACGATGACACTATCCGTGCTGCGATAGTCGTCGCTGCGGTAGTCGTCAGACCCTGCTCATACCGCTTGTCGGCCGGTCATATTTGCCGCTTGGACCAGAAGGTCGACAGGTTTCGGGAGGAACTCGCCGGACGGATGGATGCAATGGACCGGAACGCGTCTCGGCAGTTCAGGTGGCTGGTCGGGATGCTGTTCGCGTTCATGCTGACCCTTATCACTGTCTTTCTTCGATACTGAGCCCGGCAACGAGGCCTGTCCTCATTTCAGGCGGGCTGTCGCATCATCGCCAGACCGCTACACATCACCCCGGTGCGTCCGCGAACGCGTCGTTCCGCTCGCTGTTCGGGGCGTGGTAAAACTCGACGTGGAAGCGCGCGTCCCCGGCCGGGTCCACGCTGTGCCGTGCCTCCGGCACCACGATACCGTCATGGCCGGGACCGAGTTGCGCGTCCAGCGCGAGATCGGGCACGCAATAGCGCACAGTCCCCCGCGTCACGACGATCTTGGCCCAGACGCCGAGTCCGGTCGCGTGGTCCGCGCGTAACGCCGACGGCATCGAATTGGCCGAGAATTCCGGCGTTCGGTGATACGCGACGAAGTGGCTCGGCAATTCCATTCGTTCGCACCGGACGCAGTTGAGCGATTCGCCCAGTCGCTCGGCCCGACCCTCGGCCGACAAGACCCATGGACGGTCGACGAATGGGGGATCATGCCGGACATGCTGCGAGTGACCGCAACCGAGGAGCGCCGTCCAGTCACCGGCCGCATCGCGGCGGAAGCCTGTGATGGAGCGTTTCATTTCGGCATTTTACCAGCCGCACGCGCCGAAGTCTGTCGGTAGAACGGTTCCTGCCTCACAACTCTACCGGGGCCGTGCTCGGCGGTCGGAGGGCTCATGAACTGGTCCAAGCGCTGCAATCGCCTCAACTTCCGACAGGGTGTCCTCTATCGTCCGCCCTGCTGTATCGATGACATGGGCGTCTTCCACGGCTCGTACTCTCGATCCAAGACCTGTTGCCAAGTCGGGAGCACAAGACCGGGGATATCGGTGACGCGCGTTTCGACCCGCTCGCGATGCTGGCGTGTGTCGCTACAGACCACCTCGATCTCCACGAGTTCCACCGCCTGGCGCGCCGCGGTCTCGCGCCAATAGTCGCGAGTAATCGCCACCGGATTGACCGAGTCGACTATGACAGTGTGCCCGATACGCAGATTGTCCTCGGCAAGATCTCGGGCTGCTAGATATCCCTCGGGTCCCGCCACGGTGAGGCCCACGTTCCGCATCGCTTGCTCGATCGTGTCGACGCGCAGATGAATCGCCCCGATCCGCCGGGCCAGCGACATGGCCAAGGTCGACTTTCCCACACCGGGGAGGCCGCCCAAGGCGATCAACACGGCCGACTGAGGGTCTCCCCATTCTTTAGACAGGAAATTCCCGATCTTAAGGTGGATCGCTGCTGCCCGGAAATGGGTTGATTGTGATGCGTTCCCGCCGTTGCGCCCATACCAAGTCCCGCCGCCCCTTTCCAGAGCGGCGCCAACTCAGCCTCGGCCGCGATGTCGCCGCTCAGCACGAACCGATGGAACGTGCTGCTGTCACTACAACTCGCTGAACTGTAATGGAGCGTCGCCCCGGGCAGGCCAAGCGCCCAATAGGTCAGGAAATGACCCAGCTCATGCGACAGAACGGCCACCGGCGCCGCGATCACCCCCCCAGCCACCACCGAAGCGCCATTCGAAGTCGAGAACGGCGCTCTTGTCCGGCGTCGGTTGATTCCAAGCTCTCCGTCATTGCGCGAGCCCTCCCGGGCTCCTATACGTCGAGGTCCCGGACCTGGGATTCGCGACGCGCCAGGCGCTGGCGGGCATCGCCAAGTTCTACGCGCCCGAGTCGCTGGCCGGCCGGAAAGTGGCCGTGGTCGCCAACCTCCAACCCTGCAGGATTCGCGGTCTCGAATTGACAGGGATGATCGTGGCCGCGTCCGTCGGCCCGAACGATACACCCGTCCTGGTGGGGTTTCACGAGGAGGTTCCCAACGGAGCCCGGCTACGTTAGGAGCCCGTGTTGAAACCCCTGCTGCATTCGACCGATGATGCATCCCGTCTGGACTGCGTTCTACGGCGCGTTCCTCGCGCCGGGCGCGTAGCGGCGCGTTCCTCGCGCCGGATCAAGCGCGGTCGGGCTCCTCGACGTACTGTCACAGCGCACCTTGGTGCGGCAGTAAGAAGTACGCCTCCGTCACCCTCCCTCCTCGCGCCTTGCCAGACGGGCGCCTCCCCGGTCTCGGTGCGACGCGGGGTTTCAACACGGGCTCCTAGTCGATTATCACCGTCCGGAACACGACGGAAGCACCAGCGATCCATGGTCCGGAGTCCCGCGCGAAGTGGGTTCAAGCCCTCAGTCGGCGGCGAAGCAGAACAACAGGCCGGCGCCTCCGACGCTGACGAGATTTTCCTGTGTGCAGCCCGGAGTCCCGTGGGACGAGTTCCATGGAGATCCAGGTGTCGTAAACGAATAGCGGTCGGCGTGTCCCACCAAGGCACTGCCCTCGTTGTTACTCGTCCAGTTGTTGCATGTCCGGTCTTCGCCCGGCGGAAACGCCGTGCCGTCAAGTTGTGACCCGGTCAAGACGTCATGTTCGGTGAAGTCGGGATCGCCGTCGATGCGTGACGCAAACTGGTTGCCGTTCTCGTCGAGCGCGCGTTCCCAATTGATATTCGAGTTGTCGTAGTGCAGGTTCTCCACGCTCGTGCCAATGCTGAGGCCTTCTGCGTTGGCCCACGGCCCAGAACCGATGCGGTCCCGGGCATTGACCGCACCGGGCCCCTGAGTGCTCAAATAGGCCTGCCACGTGCGGTTGCCAGACCCGGCCGCGTCCGCCAGGGACTGGCAATGGGCGTCCGCACCGGCCAGTCCCCCGAGGTTTCCACCATCACCGAGACCGACGCTGGTGACGAAGAAGCCCATCTCGGGTGGAGGCCCGTCGTCGGGTCCCTGTGCGGCGAGCGAATTCCCCGAGAGCCACGTTCCCGCTGTGACCACAGTGGCCGCGATCAAGATTCGTTGAATCGTCATGCTTGTATTCTCCCTGAAGTAATCGGTTGACAGGTTGGATGCGGCAACTGCTTACCGGTTGCCCTCCCACTTGCGCAGATCCCGGGCATATGCCCCGGTTCTGTACGCTGCCCAGAAAGCCTCATCGTTACCGGCGAAGGTGCAATCCGTTGCGACCAGCGCGGGGCGAACCGCCTCCCAAAACGGGGTGCCGCTGTTCGAATCCCAACCGCAGGTCTCCAGAACGGCCTCGCCGGGGACGGGCATCCAAGGGCCGATTCCCGGGTCCACCAGTTCGTCCGGGCAGTACCCGTACCCTTCGCAGTGTGTCGGCAGGGCCTCCGCTTCTCCGTCGGTCATTCCGACCTCGATGGTCGCGCAACCCGCGACCAGCATCGACAGGATGATGACGAGAATGCTCGACCTCGCGACGGCCTGCGGCCGCGGCGCGGGTAAACACAACACCTTTACGATGACACTATCCGTGCTGCGATAGTCGTCAGACCCTACTTATACCGCTTATCCGCCCGCCATTGTATAAATCGGTGTTCCCGAAGGTGTCCAATCGCGAAGGCAGGCTCCGGCAGCAGTAGAACGTGCATCGCTACTCGCCGTCGACATGTTCCAGCTATCGGGCGTAGGTCGTGGTCCTGTTCGCCTCCGTCGAGTGGAAGACGGCGTCGTATTTCTGGAGGTCCTGGAGGAGCCACTCCGGGGCCGTGTAGTACGCAAACCCACGCGCCTTGCTCTGCGCGACGCGGTGGTGCGCCAGCGTGATTTACGCGTGTAAAAGTACCTTGGCGCGGTATTGGTCATCGTACGGGGTGCCCGGCGGCGGGCGACGCGGTGATGACTCCGAGCCGCCTCGCTGGATATAAACATTGTAATCAGTATTTCAGGTCCGGATAATGGGCCGTATACCCCGAAAAATAGCGCATCCGGCGTAGGGCCGGGAAGGCGTTAGGAGGAATTATGAAAGTAAGGTCACTTGTCTTTCTGATGGCGTTGGGACTCTTGGTCCAGCCAGCCATGTCACAGACGATGATTCACGACGATGTCCAATCCGTGCTGCGTGCGGTTGCGGATGCCATGGGCTCCGAAAACGTCGAAACGGTTCGGATTACAGGTGCCCCCAACAGCACGATCCGTGCCTTGGGTCAGGCCTATTCGACCCGGGCCACCGGTCCGAACGTCGATTACCCGACGCTGGCCATGCCCAGTTACACGCGCGTCATCGATTACAACGCCATGTATTCACGCGAAGATCTGACCCGGGCTCAAGGTGACAATGAACCTCTCGGTGGCGGCCGTCAGCCGATTCAGGAAGAGCAGCAGGTGATCGTCAGCCGCGCCAACCACGCCTGGAACATGCAAGGGGATACGGTTGTGGCGCAACCGACAGCTGGGGACCAGCGACTGATGGATCTCTACCTGACACCCCACGGGTTCGTCAAAGGGGCCTTGGCAGCTTCCGATGTGACCGCTGCCACGGTTATGATGGCCATCGACGACCGGACGATCCAAAAGATCGGCGGACCGGCCGGCCGGAAGGTCACCTACATCGCCTACAGTGTCGGAGATTACAAGATCATGGGCGCCGTAGACGACCAGAATATGGTCGAGCGGACACAGACCTGGCTTCCGGACTCACTGCTGGGTGACGTGTCGTGGCAATGGGACTACACCGGATACGAGGATCGCGGTGACTTCATGTTCCCGAGCCGTCTCCACCACCACGCGGGCGACATTCGAAACGGCCCGCATCACGGCATCAACGTCAATGTCGCCAGTGTTGAAGCGAACGTGGCCGTACCGCTCATGGCCGTTCCCGATGCCGTGCGACAAGCTGCCACCGCTGCGGTTCAGGTGGAATCGGAAGAAATCGCCGACGGTGTATGGCGCATCGCCGGCGGGTCACACCATAGCATCGCAGTGGAATTGGAAGACTCCTACGTGATGATCGAAGCTCCGTTGAACGAAGAACGATCCATCGCTGTGATTCAGGAAGCCCAACGCGTGATTCCGAACAAACGACTCACGCATCTGGCCGTTACGCATCATCACTTCGACCATTCCAGCGGGCTGCGCACCTACGTGATACATGGTGCGGAACTGGTTACGCACGAGGCCAGTCGCGACTTCTACCACGAGTTGGTCCTCTACCCCTATCCACGATTGATGCAGCCCGACCTCCTCTCGACCTATTACCCGCGTATGGCAGCGGATAAGCTACCCGTATTCCACACGGTCGGCTCGGAGGCGCTCGTGATTGGCGATGACACGCGAAGCGTGGAGTTCCACTCACTGCAAGGGTTGAATCACGCCGAAGACATGTTGATCGTCTATCTGCCCGACGAGCAGATTCTGGTGAACGCCGATCTCTACTCTCCGCCCGCCGGAGGCGGACCGGGGACATCCAATGCATCGGCCTTGTCGCTGCGGGAGAACATCGAGCGTCTTGGCCTGGATGTAGAACGCCACGTGGGAATCCACGGGGCGGTCGGTTCCCACGAGGACTTCCTCGAGGCGACGGACAACTAGACAACCATGGCGGCCGGGCGCTCGCGCCCGGCAATAACGATTCGTTCCTTGGTCTCCTGGACACGATCCAGGATGGCCGCGCGTCGGCTTGCGGCCGCGCCGCGGGTCGACACAACACCCTGACGACGACACGATCCGTGCTGCGACAGGCGTCGGACCCTGTTTTTCCGACTTGTCCGACGCCCGTCGTACTTCCGCGGACACTTTCTCTTTCATCGATCCTCCTCAGAGATCGTTCCGACCTGGAAATTGCCTCTTGGTTTTTCGGCGATTTCGTCCGAAACGCTCTGACCATCTACAGACTCACACAACTGCCAAAAGTGCACCGGTGAATCTCCGATCATGACGGTGAACCCCAGGGCCAGTGCCGATCGGGAGATCGCCGTCTCGCGGGCAAGATCTTCCGCGGTCCAGGACCGCGAGGGATCTCCGTCGATCAGTCGCAGTGATTTGCCGACGCAGGGATCGTTGAGACCGGCGAGCCATCCGGACTGACCGCTCCTCGGTCTGTCTTCAGAGGTGAGCGTGCTAGAGTTGGAAAATGAATCCCCGGGAGGTCCGTCATGCGTCGAACGATATGGGTAGGAGTGATTCTGGTAGTGTCGCTCGCCTTGGTAATTGCCTTGAGCCGCGGCGGCGAAGAGGTTGTGAGCGTACCGGAGTCGACGCTGGGCGAAATACCGGCGTTTGAAGTCGATCCCACCTGGCCGGCCGTTCCGGATGAATGGGTCCTCGGCGTCGTGGCCAGCGTGGCAGTGGACAGCAGGGATCACGTGTGGATTCTGCAACGGCCGAGTTCGCTCGATCCGTCGGAGGCGTCGCTGGCCGCGCCGCCTGTGCTCGAGTTCGACCCAGACGGCAACTTCCAGCAGGGGTGGGGCGGCCCGAGCCCGGAATACGATTGGCCCGAGTCGGAACACGGCGTCTTTGTGGACCACAACGACTATGTCTGGGTTGCCGGCAACGGTATCGATGATCACCAAGTGCTCAAGTTCACTACGAGTGGGGAGTTTCTGATGCAGATCGGACGGCCCGCCGCGAGCCAGGGCAACCTCGACACCGAGAATCTGGGCCAGCCGGCAGACGTCTGGGTGCATCCGCCGACCAACGAGCTTTTCGTCGCGGATGGCTACGGCAACCGGCGCGTCATCGTTTATGACGCCGACACGGGAGAGTTCAAAAGAATGTGGGGCGCGTTCGGCAACTTACCCGTCGACGGTGAGCCCGACCCGGCATGGGCCGAGGAGCAGGAGGGGAGCGGCCCGCCGCACTTCGTTCCTCCGGTGCACGCGGCCAAGGTATCCAACGACGGGCTTGTCTACGTCTCCGACCGTGCCGGAAAGCGAGTGCAGGTTTTTACCATCGAAGGGGAGTACGTGTCGCAGGTGTTCATCGGCCGCGAGTGCCTCGCCCCGGAATGCGGCAACGGAACCACGGCGGCCAGCACGGCTTTCTCTCACGACCCGGAGCAGCAATTCTTGTACGTCGGCAACCGGAGTCAGGCGCGGGTGATGGTACTCGCACGCCAGACGCTCGAGATTCTGGACTCGTTCGGAGACTGGGGATCGGCGCCCGGCGAGTTCGGCACCCTTCACCATATGGACGTGGACTCGCAAGGCAGCCTCTATGTAACGGAGGTCACGCCGCTCGATCCCGTCAACCGGCGGGTCCAGAAGTTCGTGTTTACGGGAATGCGGCCCCTGGGCACGGACTGATCATCATGAAACCAAGAATGAGCATGATCACGCTGGGCGTGGAAGGCATGAACCGATCCATCGATTTCTATCGGAACGGATTGGGATTCCTGAGGCATTGAGAAGCAGAAGAGGTCGCGTTTTTCAGCCTGAATGGCACGTGGCTTGGTCTTTACGGACGAGAGGCGCAAGCCGCCGAAGCTCAAGTGGATTCAAGCGGTACGGGCTTCGACGCTTTCGTGATCGCTCACAACGTGAGCTCGGAAAAAGAAGTCGATGAAGTGGTCAATCAGGCCGTGAACGCCGGGGCCCAACTCGTGAAAAAACCTCAGAAGGTTTTCTGCGGAGGCTACAGCGGCTACTTCAAAGATCCAGATGGGCACCTGTGGGAAGTGGCCCACAATCCCCTGTCTTCGGTGGGTCCAAGAGATGATGGGGTATAGGCGGATGCTGGACCGCTCAGGCCGATGAACGGTAGTCCTGTTCGAAATTGACCACACTCTCCTGGATCACAGTAAATCCGTTCGGGCAGCCACTCACGCGTTGCACAACCGTCTCGGATTGACGGTCTCTGCGGAGGACTTTTATCGAAATTACACAGCGGCAATAAAACGCGACTATGACCGTTTCCGCCTGCCCGAGAAATCCTGCTTTGAATCCCCCCGGCGGCGGCCGGCGGCCGTGCCGACGGTGATGAGCTTGGTACGGTATATGCCGATTCCGCCGTTCAGGAAACCGGCGGAACCCGCGACTTCGACGCGGCCCTGCGGCGCCGCCGACAGGTGCACACTGCAAACCCCGATCGTGAACCCCGTGATCGCGACGACTCGCCGGCCGAACGGAGTCAACGCGGATAGGCTCACGGCCCGCTAATCGTCCAGGAAGCGCCGGGCCGTCTCGACGTTGCACTCCTCGTTCGAGTGCGGCATGCCGGGCCGGAACAGCCACTCGCCCGTCCACTCGACGGGCTCGGTCAGGTACACCGGGTCTTCGATCACTCCCGAATAGATCATCTGCTTCCCGTCCGCGCTGACCTCGAAGCGCTCGACCAGATGCTTCTCGGTGCTGCCGGGCAGGGATGTCGCCAGCCCCATGGGGTGTGCGGTGTAGTTGGCGGTCTCCACGACGAGCGCCTCGCCGTCCCACCGTCCCACGGAGTGGCCGTGCAGGAACGTCTCGCCGGCGGGCGGATGGTCGCGGCCATCGAGATGTATCGTCCGAACCGAGTCCATCCAGTCCACGTTCATGATTACCCGGTCGTCCTCGAGGGCGATCGTGTTGGCCACGGGATAGAACATCAGGCCCGGCGCCGCGATGGGGATGCAGTCCTTCTGCGGTGTCTCCATGGGATTGGTGTTGGCGCGGGCCGCCGTTCCCGCTTCGGTCAGCGGCCATCCGCCAGCGCCGCCCAGGAACGCGAAGAAGGACGTCCGGGGCGAGAACCACGTGCCGGCAATGCCGGACGCTGATTCGTCGCTCGGCTCATAGATGCTCCGGGACGAAATGTTCAACGGGTAGTACGAGCCGTCCGCCTTGAAGAGCTCGCGTCCCAGCATCAGCTCCCCGGGACTGCGCCGTCCCGGGTTCCCCGCGATCGTCACGACGTCGCCGGCGGCCACCGATTCGCGCGTAAAGCCCAGGGGCCGGAGCACGGACGCCGCACCGGCCTCCACCTCCATCTCTCCCCGTGTGCCGTCGTCGCGCTCGACGTCCAGGATCATGTAGACGTGCGGGTTCCGGTAGGTCACCTCGATGATGGTCCCCCGGACCGTCATATCTTCGCGCGTATCGAAAGCCGCCGAGCTGTGGTGCGCGAGTGCCGGCGCCACGGACGCCAGCGCCACCGAACAGGCCAAGGCCATTCCGCAGAACTTCGTCATCCCTACCTCCTTGACACCGGACGGGAGAGCCGGTTTTTCACCGCGTTGGGCCCTCCGGGCCGGGTCGAAGACAAGACCATATCAGGGGGCGTGCCGTTCCGCAATTCAACGCTGTAGGTTGTCGAGCGGTCCGCGTTCGTCTTGGTTCACCGCGTTCAGTTTCCCAAGTTTGACGGGTGAGGGATAATCAGCGATGTCATATAACAACGCGTTGCAGTCGGACGTTGCAACCGCTACGCAGTCGTGGTTCTCTTTGCACGCTGCGCGCGTTCCGGTGCCGCTGAACCAGGGTCGTTATGTGTATGAGCAGAGGAATCGATAACTCAGCTACTTTGAACGAGCAAATCACTTTTCTTCGTGAGATTGAAAAGCTCAAGAGCGTACTTCGTGCCAACAAGACTATCGATGGTAGATACGAGAATTCAGCAGAGCATTCGTGGAATGTGGCTCTCATGGCACTACTCCTGGAGGAACATGCCCGCAGCACTCTCGATATGCTGAAAGTTACGAAGTTGCTATTGATCCACGACTTAGTAGAAATCGACGCCGGAGACACTTGGTTATACGAAGAAAACCAGGACCTAAAATTGAATGCCGAAATCAGCGCCGCAAATAGATTGTTTTCTTTGTTACCTGAATATCAAAAGAACGAATACATGAACCTATGGCGTGAATTTGAAAGTCGTGCTACCGAGGAAGCAAAGTTCGCTTCAGTGATAGATGGGATTCAACCCCTACTAAATCATTTAATTAGTGTCTGCCCGAAAAACTCATAACTGATTGATAATGCAGTACATATAGTGGAATTCGAGTGGTGAAGATCGTTCAGATGTCGTATTATTGGGGGTGAAATCATGGATTTTGACCCCTGAATGGAGAATCTTCGCGAGGCAGGGACACGATGAGAGAAGTTCAGAGACGGCAGTTCCATCTGGGTCAGGCGGCGATCGGGCAGATCTGGATCGACCCGAAGTCGCGGGACGACATTCCGGCGGTATTGAAGGGGCTGCAGCACATCTGGGGCGAGGAGGCGTTGCGCGCCCGGCTGTTTGCGCTGCTGGATGAGCATATTCTGCCGGAGGCCGACCGCACGGTCGGGCGTCCGGGGATGGAATTGTGGCAGATCCTGGTGCTGGGGGTTCTGAAGCAGGGTCTGGGGTGCGACTTCGACCGCCTTCACGACCTGGCGAACCATCACGCGACGATACGCGCGTTCCTGGGTCACGGCGATTTCGTCGACCAGACGCGCTACGAGTACCAGACGGTGGTCGACAACGTGTCGTTGTTGACGCCGGAGTTGTTGACGGCGGTCGGACAACTGGTGGTGGAGAGTGGCCACAAGGTGGCCCGAAAAAAGCTTGGCGAGCCATTGCGCGGGCGGTGTGACTCGTTCGTGGTCGAAACGGACGTGCATTACCCGACGGATGTCAGCCTGTTGTGGGACGCGATGCGGTGCGTGCTACGGGAGACTGGGGAGGCGGCCGGGCAACACGCCGTGGGCGGATGGCGTCAGTGGCGGCATCTATCCAGGAAGGTCAGGAAGCTGTTCAACACGGTGCGCTCGACCCGGCGGGCGAAGCGGCGTCCGGAGCGGGTGGAGGCGTACCTGGAGCGCTGCCGCGCACTGGTCGCCCGGACCGCGGAGACCCTCGACCAACTGCGGGACAACGGCGTCGAGGAAACCACCTGTCAATCAATCGAAGGCTTGATCGCTCATGCCCGGCGCCAAATCGGCCAGGTTGAACGCCGGCTCCTGCGAGGCGAGACGATTCCTCACGCGGAGAAGGTGTTCTCGATCTTCCAGGAGCACACGCGCTGGATTTCGAAGGGCAAGGCGGGCACGCCGGTGGAACTGGGAGTGCCGGTCGCTCTCATCGAGGACCAGCATCAATTCATCCTGCACCACCGGATCCTGTGGGAGGGCGAGGACGTGGACGTGGCGGCGCCGATGGTCCGGGAAACCCAGGCGCGGTATCCCGATCTGCGGGCGTGCAGCTTCGACCGGGGCTTTCACAGTCCTGAAAACCGGATCCATCTCGACGCGCTCCTCGACCTCAACGCGCTGCCGGGAAAGGGGTATCGGTCCCGAGTCGACCGGGAACGCGAAGCGGAGGAATCCTTCGCCGCCGCGCGGCGCGCGCATCCTGCGATTGAATCGGCCATCAATGGATTGGAGCATCGAGGGCTCAACCGTGTCCGCACTCACGGCGCCGACGGCTTCGCCCGCGCCGTCGCCCTGTCGGTACTGGCCGCCAACCTGCATCGCATCGGATCGATCCTGCAGAAGCGCCAGCGCAAACGACCACGCGTCGCCTGACCCACCGGTCCTCCCGGAACATGCCCGATTCGGGGCCGTCGCAAGACGGCAAGCCGCCCCATGCCCGGACGCCCGAATTTTGGGCCGATTTCTTGCCGATCACTCCCCACGAGTCGTCAACCGCTCCCGTTGCGGTTCGATTTATAGTGAATGAACGTCGCTCGTTCCCCCGTCGCTCCCGAATCGACATCCGCGAGAGGGGTTTTCTGGCGGACACTAATTACTGGCGACGCCAGTGACGGTGTGATTCCGGTAGAAGAAGTACGAAGCAAGAAGAAATACATTAAAGATTTTGCTCCAAAACTCTGGCACTGGGTTGAAGAGTTAATAGACGATAGCGAGAACAAAGGCTTGTATGGCTAGCCCGCCTTTCTCACGGGTTTTCGTCGCGAAGAGTCGGAGACGCCGTCAGAGCAAGGCGCGCGCCCGGAGGGCACCGGAGGCGTACTTCTTACTGCCGCACGGAGGTGCGCTTTGGACGGTACGTCGAGGAGCCCGACCGCGCTTGATCCGGCGCGAGGAACGCGCCGCTACGCGCCCGGCGCGAGGAACGCGCCGTAGAACGCAGCACTGGCGGATGGATCCGGCACTGTAGCAGACAACTCGTGAGAAATGCGGGTCAGACCATATTGACAAGAGCGAAAGCACATGAGTGACATGACACGATCTGCGTGCCTCAATGATCTGGCATCCGTGATTCTCGAGATTCCGCTGGACCATCCAAGAGTGGCGATTGACGGCGTTGACGGAGCGGGAAAGACGACTCTCGCGGATGAACTCGCTCCCGTTATCGAGGGTGCGGGACGCGGAGTCGTTCGGGCATCGATTGATGGCTTTCACCACCCGAGAAGGCGGCGATATCGTCGGGGTTCCTATTCCCCTGAGGGCTATTTTCATGACTCGTTCGACTATGAGGCACTGAGGTCGACACTTCTCGACCCTCTGGGGCCTGGTGGCAGCAGCCGGTTTCGAACGGCAGTGTTTGACTACCGAACGGACGACGTTGTCAAAGCGCCGCTTCGGACCGCGAAGGCAGGCCAGATCCTGCTGTTCGATGGTGTGTTCCTTCTTCGGCCCGAAATTGAACGATGCTGGGACTTAACGATATGGGTTGAGGCGCCCTTCGAAGTGACGGTCGAGCGCGCCGTCCAGCGTGCCGCGTCGAACAACTCAGAAGAGGCAACGATTCGAGATCGGTACGAACGTCGGTATGTCCCTGGGCAACGTCTTTATCTGAGCCGATGCCGCCCCAATGATCGTGCCGAGATCGTTTTGACAAACGTAGATGTCTCGTATCCTGAAGTGGAATATCGCAGGATTGAAAGGGCCGTATAACACGGCGTTGCACCCGGCACCGCCTGCGGCGGTTCCCTCGTTCGCTACGCTCGCTCGGCGCGGGTGAACGCCAAGCCGTTATGCGCTTGACGGTTAGAATTCATCGAAAATGCCGAAACCAGGTTTTATTCCGCAGAAGCTGATGCCGTGGATCGAGGCGCGCCGACGCTTTAACTTGTCTCACGCCCAGATCCAGATGGCCCGGGAACTCGGCTTGAATCCCAAAAAACTTGGAGGCATGGCCAACCACAAGCAGGAACCCTGGAAGATGCCGTTGCCTCTGTACATCGAGCATCTCTACAAGAAGGAATTGGGCAAGGACGTACCTGATGACGTGCGCTCCATCGAGATCGAGGTACGTGAGAACGCAGCTAAAAGGAAGCACAGATCTGAAGAGGGCAAAACGTGATGGCGTATAACACGTCATTGAAGCGGACGCCGCAAAGCGGCGCCGCTTCATTCCCTCGTTGGGCGGACAGGATGCAATGAACTCCGAACTTCAGTGCGTATTGTGGGACTTCGGAAACACCCTGGCAAAGGAAGCGCTCTGGCATGCTTCTCGGGAACTTCCGGATTGGCCCGGAGCCTTCGAGGCAGTCTTTGCACGACACGGAAATGAATGGAATTTGGGCGAGATCACTGATGACGAATTCGCCAGGCTCATGGCGGAGCGTCTTGATGTCCCAAGCTCTGCGGTGCGCCGCGACCTTGAACAACGTTGTGCTTCGATTTCTTTCTTTGACGAATCGCTGCGTGTCGTTGAGGCCTGTCCGCTTCCGCAGGCTGTGGTGACCGTGAATCCGCGTCTTTTCTCTGAGTTCATAGTCCCCAAGTATTCCGTCTTCGAACGGTTCGAAGTAGTAGTGACCTCTTGGGAAGAGAGGCTTATCGACAAAGCCGCACTGTGCTCAGTGGCGCTCTCAAGGCTCGCGACCAGCATCGTCCCGTCTGGCGCACTCCTTATCGACAATATGAGCGAAAACATTACAGGCTGGGAACAACTCGGTGGGCAGGGCTATCTGTTCAGAGGACCAGAGACGCTTAAAGCGGACCTTTCTGACGAACTTGCCCACCTCGGGAGGGCCTGTGGAATTTCGAGCAGGAATGAACACAACACCTAGACAGAGCTGACGTTCTCCCCGAAGTCGCTAGTGTTCTCGGATTCACAGATGCCCCGCGCGACGGCCTGCGGCCGCGGCGCGGCTTTCCGGAACTGAAGGTCTTCGCCCGTGTTTCACCCGAGCACAAACTGCGAATCGTATCGACTCTTCAGAAACAGACTCACTGGGTAGCCATGACCTGTGACGGTGTGAACGACGCTCCGGCGCTTCGAAAGGCGGATATCGGTATAGCCGCAGGCATCACCGGAACGGAAGTGAAGAAAGAAGCGGGCCGATATGACGCTGACCGACGACAACTTCGCGTCGATCGTCGTCGCTGCCGCAGAGGGCCGCGGGGTCTTCGGGAATATCAAAAAGTACCTGACGTTACTGCCGTCGTCGAATCTTGGAGAAATTCTGCTGCTGACCACGGCAACGCTGCTGGGTTGGCCTTTGCCGCTCGGCGCAGTACAGATTCTGTATATGAACCTGCCACCGTGCGGCCTTTCGCCAACAAATAGCTCAACCTCGCGATCGGTTTCGAGCCGATCCTGCTGGCGCGGGTCATCTACCTCCCATTTCTTCAAAACGCGCTGGGCACTTACAGCCTGTCACCTACGGACTGGATCATCAGTTGCGGCTACCGCCACATCCATCTTTCCGATTCTGGAACTGGCCAGGTTGATGGGCCGGCGGCACGCGGCCCTGTCCACTTCGCTTCGATCGGGATGAATCGGCGCTACCGGCGACTAGTACAGCCCGAACTTCACGCTGATTATCGTGGTCACGGCAACCGGCTCACCGTTGAGTTGGCTCGGCTCGTAACGCCACTCACGGACGGCGTCCAGCGCAGCCATCGCCAGGTCCGCATGATCGGTCGAAACGACTTTCAGTCCTTGGACGACTCCATCCTTGCCGATCATACCTTCGAGGACGACCGTTCCCTCCACGCCTTCGGAACGCAGTTGACGCGGGTAAACGGGTCCGACCTGATTGATAATCCTCCCCGGCTGGACCCCAGCAGTGACCCGGAGGACACGCCTTGCCGAATCGGGCGGTTCAACGGACTCTTCCGGCGGAAGCCGAACAGAACTGACTTCAACCGCGGTCGCCACGGCACCGAAGGAAAGAAAAACGTCCTGAACCAACTCGTTTCCCTCTTCGATCACGACCTCCTGACGGTGATTCCTGAAACCGGGCAACTCCGCCACCAGTGTGTATTCCCCAGGCGGCACGTCCGGAATCCGATATTCGCCCGCGGCGTTGGAGTAGAGACCGATCGGAGCAGTGTCGCTTTCCAATCCAACGTAGACTCCGGGAACACGGGCGCCCGTCAAATCGAGGACCACACCCCTGATGCTGGACGCAGGTTCTTCCTGGATCGGAGCACGCACTGCCGAAACCTCGGCCGGAACGATCGTTGGGGCGGGCAACACCTCGGCCCGGACAATTGCCGGGGCGGGCTGTGGCGCGGACAACGGCAGCACCTCGGTTCGGACATTTGCTGGTGCGGGCAACGGTACACGCGCTGGACTCGTTGACGACTGTTCCTGGACCGATGCCCGGATACCGGCGACCGGCAGAACGAGACCCAAGGCCACGATCACTGTTGCGGCGACTGCAGACTTCGTCACCGCGCTATGACTGATCTTGGAATTCAGCATGACATTGATTCTCCTTTCGAGTGACGATGAACCGGCCATCGCCAATGCGAGTGACGCGATTCTTCCGGGCGATTTCAAATTTCGAGCCAAATCCACCAAGTTTCCGGCGTATTCGGAAGGGGTGATCCCCAGTCTGAAAACAGCGTCGTCCGACGCTTGCTCGCCTTCCTGTCGGAGTCGGCGGCACGCGTACCACGCGAGGGGGTTAAACCAGTGGATGCATCGGAGTAACTCCGCCGCCATCTGCATGAGCCAGTCGCCACGGCGGACATGGGCCATTTCGTGACCGAGGACCATACGCACGCGATCTTCGCCCCAGGCCGAAGCCCCTTTCGGCACGACGATCCTTGGCCGGATGACGCCCCACGTAACCAAGATCGATGAATCAATGCTCTCGAGCAGGATGAGCGGGCGCCGCAGACAATAGCGGCCGGCGATTCCTTCGCGGATTCGAATCCACAGCCCGTGGTCGAGCGGACTTGCTCGACGCTCGATGCGTTTCAGGCGCAGGACTCCGACAAATACGACGCTCAGGTTGACGCCAATACCAACGATCCAGATGCCCATCAGAACGCGCAACGGATCCAGAGGAAAGGCTGCCGAATCGCGAAAGCCCGGCGCCGGTTCCGCTTCCGAGACGAGCAATGAACTGTCGTTCGTCTGAGGCTCGGAAGACGATTCAGAGGCAATCGAATTCTGGATGGACGGTTCCGTTTCGGAACGCTGCGCTGTGGTCAAACCCCACTCCCATGGGGTGACGACTGTCAAAACCGGCAGCAGGGCCGCACAGAGGACCGCCGCAGAGAGGACGGTGTGTCGCGAGCCGGCGGAATGCCTCTTCAGCAAAGGCGTCGTCATGAGAGCGATGCCAAGGACGATCGAAACCTGAATCACGTAGTCAAGGAACAGCATTACCGTTCACCTGCCTTGCGAGCCTTTTCGACGAGGGCGGCGATACGATCGAGTTCCGCGTCGGAGAGCTTCGACGGGTCGCCGAGCAGCGTAGTCACCACCTTCTCAGTTGAACCGTCGAAAAACGTGTCGACCAGATGCCGGAGAGCCGACTTCCGGACAGTCCCCCGGGGAGCGGTAGGGAGATACACGTAGCGGAGCCCCTCCTCTTCGTGCCTGATGTGCCCCTTCTCCTCCATCACCCTTAGCTGAGTCCGCACCGTGGAATCACTTGTGCTTCCGGGCAACCGATCCCGAACCTGGCCTGCCGTTGCCCGACCCTCCCGGTACAGAATGTCCATGATCTGTCTCTCACGACGACTAAGCGATTGAATTTGTTTTGACATGTTATTTTGATAACTTAACAGCGATAAAACTAGCACCTCGGTCAGCTCGTGTCAAACAAAAATTTCACAGCCAACTGAGGGACGGGAACTCGGCGCCGAGGCCAACGTGTGACTCGTCCTCGGGGGGCCAGGTGACTCGATAGGTGTAGCGGTCAGCCATCGTGTTCATCCCAGCGCAGCAAGGACGGCGTCGTGGATGAGGCCGTTCGTAGAGAGTGCGTTGGGGGCGTGGATGGTGTGCTCGCCGGTGAGGCCAGTGAAGCGTCCGCCTGCCTCCTCGATGATGGGTAGGAGCGGGGCGTTGTCCCAGACGCTCATGAGCGGGTCGATCATCACGTCCGCCCTGCCCGTGGCGACGAGGTAGTGGCCGTAGCAGTCGGACCAGCCGCGCGCACGGCGCACCGCGCCGAGGAGCCTCGCGAGCCCCTCCGCCTTGTCGATGCCGGTGAAGTCGTGGAAGCCGGTGGAGCAGAATGTGGCCTCGCCGAGCCTTGCGACGGATGAGACGCGCGCAGGACGCAGGTCGAGCGGGGCCGGCGGCGCGCCGATGCCGTTCGCCCACCACGCACCCTGCTTCGTCGCGGCGTAGACGATCTCGCCGAGGGCCGGGAAGCAGATCGCGCCCGCGACGGGTTCGCCGTCGTGTTCGACCGCGGCCATGCAGCCGAAGAGCGGGACGCCAAGGACGAACGATTGGGTGCCGTCTATGGGGTCGAGGTACCAGCGGTAACCGGACGTGCCGAGCATCTCGCCGTACTCCTCGCCGAGGATGGCGTCGGCGGGACATTCTGTGTCAAGGATGCGCCGCGCCAACTCCTCGCCCTCCTTGTCGGCGCGGGTCACGGGCGAGCGGTCCGGCTTGAAGTCGAGTCCGATGTCTTGCTGCTGGTAGTCGGTGATGGCGTGCGCGCCGATCTCCCGCACGATGCGGACGGCGAGTTGGGTGCGTTCGGCGAGTTCGCTCATGGGACGACTAGGATACAACGCCGCTGGCGGGTTCCGCGTTCGCCGGGTGCCGGCACGTAGTACCATTCCGGCGAATCGCCGTGAAGTTGTACGTGTCATGCCGCTCCTGGAACCCGAAACGCTGAGTTACGGCGATTACGCGTGCCGCTCGCTCGACGAGACGCTGCCCGTCTTCACGGACCTGCTGGCGTCGAAGGTCGTGCAGCGCGGCGACAGTGCGGCGGTTTCGGTCGCAGCGATTCGTCGTGCGGGTCAAGTTCTTTCGATCTGTGGATTGGGAATCCAGGATTGCCAAGGATTGGGAAATCGAACGAACTGAATTGGAAACTCCAAAGTTTTTCGATTTCTCGATTTCTGGATTGAGGAATGACTGTAGGTGCAGTCTGTGACTGCACACGTATACGTACTGGCTATTGTCCCGATCGGGACAGATCCGTGTAGACGAGGGTGACGAACCGGTCGGGCGTAATCGCTCCGGCCAGTCGGGCCTCGTCGAAGTCCGAGGTCGGCTTCGCCGCGACAACCTCTTCGAGCGTCTGTCCGGCGCGAATTGCTTCTGCAATGCGATCGCGAACAACGGTAAACATCTCGAGTTGCTGCCCGATTTCGTCGAAACCCACAACGGGGCCGAGGTGTCCGGCAATGAAGCGCGTGTCGCTGTTGCCCACCTCCATCACCTGACGCGCCGCGGCCATCATTCCTTCAACCGTACCTCCATCATTGACGCCGATATTGGGATACCGGAGCGATGACGGGATGTCGCCAACGTGCATGACGTTGGCGTCCCTGAAGTAGATGATCGAATCGTGGTCGGTATGGGCTTGGCCGGGATTGTAGATTTCGATCTGCCCGCCGTTGAAATACAGCGTCATCCGATCACTGTAGGTGCGTACCGGCAGACGTTCGGCCGGTGTATCTTCCAGCGCAATCAGCCTCGTGCGCAGGTTCTCGTGACCAATCACGACGGCGCCCATGGCGACCATCGCTTCGTTTCCCGCAGTGTGGTCCCCGTGCATGTGCGTGTTGACCACGTAGCGGACCGGCTGATCACCCAGTTCGACCAGGGCCGCCATTATCTTCTCGTGCATCGGCCCGTACATGGTGTCGACCAGAAAGATCCCGTCGTTGCCAATAGATACCAGGACGTTTCCCTGGGCGGGGCCGCCCATCAACACGTACAACCCCTCACCGAGTTCGACGGTCTCCAATTCTATGGTATCGAAGTCGAGACCCTGCCCGTGCGCTACCGGCACCAATAACATCAAGAACAGCAGAATGTGGATTTTCATACTCATCTCTCATCGTATCGCAGTATCTGTCCCATCGCCTTGTCCGGATCCGCCCCCTGGCTGGGGCGTAAACTTTTGGACGCGGTCGGCGAAACAGTCCGCGACATACAGATTGCCGTCCTGATCGGTCGACAGTCCGTGACGACACGCAAGGCGCCCCGGCTGCCTTCCCGGCACCTCCCAGTTGTACAGGAAGTTTCCTTCAAGGTCGAACTTCAATATCCGGTTCTCACGTGATCCGATACGCCAACGACCTGACCTCGCACGAGACAGCGCTGGAGAAAGAAGCTTTACGTGATCTGTTTGGGCAAGATTTCGATCGCCGGATAGGCCCCGCCTTTCAGGGTGCATTGAATCCGACAAGTTTCCATTCGGTGAGGTAAGAAGAAGTCCGCAAACTTTCAGGTCCCCCGCCCCACGATTTCTTTGGACAGTGATTCGAGAGAATACTGAACAGGAGGATCACAATGTCCAGAGGAAGGAATACCGAATCCGTGGCCGCGCACTTCCCGTTCAACACCGCTTCTGTCAAACCCGGGGTGGTTCAGATTGCGCATCAATCCACTCCAAGACAGAAGCCAGCCTATCAATTGCCAGGCAGTCCATAACCGCCACCGCATCTGGAGCCAGAAGGATCGGATAGAGTCCTGCCTGACGGGCTCCCAACACATCCCATTGTGGATGATCTCCAACGAATGCGGCTTGGCTTGCCTCGACGCCGAGGAGCTCAAGAGCTTTTTCGAATGGGGCTGGATGAGGCTTACGCCAGCCGACATCTACGCAAAACACTATTGCATCGACGATATCGTGTAGGCCGTGTCGGCGCAGTTCCTCATGCCACGGTTTGGAACCGCACCCCCAAGGTGTATTCGACACAATCGCCGTCTTGATTCCTCGCTGACGTAAGCCGGCAAGCACATGAAAAGCTTCGGGGTCGGGCTTGGCAGTCGCGACAATCGGAGCGACAAAGGCTTCGCACGCTGCTCCGAGGCTTGACTCAGTAAACTTAATGCGTTGATCAAACAATTGTCGCAATCGACCTGCCAATGGCCTGACTGCGTAGTCGCCGGGTTCACGATTGATTGCCAGAGCCTGTTCGTATATTTCTTCCATTGTCGATTTGTCTACGGCCAAGCCGAGAGTGTCGGCGACGTGCCGCAGACACGTCCGCAGGACCGGGCGGAAACCAGCCGACCCGTAGTAGTCAACAAGAGTGTTTCCAAAATCAAAGAGCACTGCTTGCAAGTCCCTAATTCCTCACCGGCGCGATCGACTGCCTAACAGTAGTTGTTTGGCGATCCGCCTCTCTTCGTTAAACAACAGATCTCGCATCATGTGCTTCAGCCTCGTTACGGCTTCCGGCCCCTTCTGAAAATGCCGGTTTCGCCTAAGTAGTCGTCCGGTTCAGGTCAGGACAATCGCTAGCCAGAACTAGTCGAAACGACCCCGGCACTGACGTTCCACGCTCCTGGCGTCTAGGCCAACATCGGCTGGCTCGCGCTGGGGGGCCGACAACATCGAGCACTTCTCACAATCCGTCACCGGCACGACCTGTTGAGAATCGCCGCGCAATATCTTGATCTGTCTTGTTCGGATCCTTTGTCAAGTGTCCAAGATGTGTGTAAGCGCCAATGGAATCGTCAGGGGCGGGGGGGAATACGGGGACCGGCCGACGATGCAGACACTACGTGCGATATCTCAATCTTGAGTTCGAACATATTCATATGGCCATACCCTATGGTGGCGGTCTCATAGCCGCGGCACTTGCCCAGTGGCGGCAGCTCGGGGCGGCCTAATTCCCGGTCGTCGGTGGAGAACTCAAACCCGCGCATTTCCTCCGACAGTGCCGGGTGCAGGGGTAGACACAACACCCTTACGACGACAGTATCCGTGCTGCGATAGTCGTCAGACCCGGCTTATGCCGCTTATTCGCCGGTGGCGAACGGACGGTCGATCACGTTGCCGGACGGGACCGAGCTGTTCAGCGGCGGGTTGACGCCGGAACGTTAGCTCGGCGCTTTCCTATTGTTCGACGAGCGGCGCCAGCCGGCCCTCGATCAGATCCTTGTTGTTCTCCATGCACCAATATTCGTAGAGCTCGGAGCCGGGTGCCATGCGCACGAAGATGCGGTCGTTCGAGAAAGGCTCGGTGTACATCACCGGGTCGTCCCATGTCACCTGGTAGGAGAGGCGGTCGGGATCGAGGAAGGAAATGCGTTCGGTGACGCGCATTTCGGGGCTCATCGGGTGATGGGTCGTGTCGACGTATGTCCTTCCGTTGAAACCGGCCGTTTCGATGACGAGCGTGTCGCCTTCCCACTGCGAGTACGATGTCCCCATCCACGTGGTCTCCACCTCTTCGGGCATGGGCTCGTCGATGCGGATGATGTGGAAGATGTTGTTCGACTCGTACAGGATCGCCATCCGGTTGGGCGTTTGCATGATCTCCACGGGGTAGGACGTCTGCCAGGCGCGCGTGTAGCCCCACGGCAGGCAGTAGGCGGTCCAGTCGTTCTGGTATCCCTCCCATCGTTCCCGGCCCAGGTCGGTGTAGGACAGTTCGCCGGCGCCTTCCTGAACGCATCCCGTGGTGGCGGCGCCGCAGCTGGTCGAGTCGTTTTCGACGCTGCCGACGCGCGGCCTGTCCCAGATGCCGTTGAAGTCGGGATTGCCATTGGGCAGGCGCGGTATGTCTTGAGCCTCGATAGCGGCCGGCGCCAGCAACAGGACAGCCGCCATGACCGTCCACGCAATCGTCGAACTGGGAACATGCAATCTCATAAGAACCCCCGTGTGAAACCGAGTCGAAACTGCACTCATTATGGGAAGGCGGATCTGGACTGTCAAGAAGCGGCGAAGTGGGGCACGGCCTTTCGCTTGACCTGGAAAAACCGCGCTTGTAACATCACGTTCGGGTCGGCCGAACCCGCGTCGTGATTCGACGAACCCGGCTTGGAGGATTTGAAATGAAAATAATGCTGTCACTGATTGTCGTTGTCCTGTTGGTTCCTGCCGCCCTTGCGGCTCATCATTCCTTTGCCGCGGTGTTCGATTCCGACCAGCCCGTCGAACTCGAAGGCGAGATCACCAAGGTGGAATGGGCCAACCCGCACATCTGGTTCTATCTGGACGTCACCAACGAGGACGGCGATGTGGGGAACTGGCAGTGCGAGGGCGGCACGCCGAATTCGCTACGCCGGCAGGGTTGGAGCGCTGAAACGCTCCAGATTGGAGACGAGGTCCAGATCGAAGGCTGGAGGGCCCACGACGGCACCGACACCTGCAATGCCCGCGTGATCACGTCGGACGGACGGCGCCTGTTCGCGGGTTCCTCGTACGAAGAGCAGTAGGGCCCTGCCGTCGGGCCGAACCCGCTATGGCTGCTGTTCAATGACGGCGCGGGCAAGGCTTTGCGGATCGGGCTGGAGTTCGTCAGGTCCAGTTGGCATCCCGCCGACACTGAGCATGTAGGCGATGACGTCGACGTACTCCTGGTCGGTCAGAGAGCGGGGATTGTCTTCGGGCATCGTTGCCCGCATGTATTCGAAAAGCGTGGCCAGCGACCGTCCTTCCCACACGCGCAGGAACCTCGCCCTCGCCAAAGGGGGAGTGGACCGCATATCCGGATCGTCGGGAGCGCCATTCAATCGGCGTCCGTGACAGCTGCCACAGGTGCCCGCATAGGCGGCTTGGCCCCGATTCGCCTGGGACTCGGTGAATACGCCATCCCAGGCCGACACGGTCCCGCCGATTTCATCAACCCCCGCTAACGCTGCCGACACTTCTTCAGTGGTGAGACTGGGGAAATCGTTTTCCCACGCGCCGCGAACATAGTTCACCAAGGCGGAGACGTCCTCCACCCCGAGATCGGGGAACGGCGGCATGGTGCCTTCGCCCTGGTAGATGTTCCGGACGATCCGAACACTGTCTTCCAGCCGATCGTTGCCGCTCAAGGCCGGGAAGGTTGGCGGATTGCCCTGGCCGGATTCCTGATGGCAAAGCGCGCAGTTGTCCTGGTAGAGTTCGAATCCCCGCTCTAATCCGACGGTGTCGCCCGCTTGCCCGGCTACCGCAATCGGGGTGATCACGAGCCAAGGTCCCAGAACACCAGCCGCTATCTTCAGCATCACCCCTCCTGTCCCAACGCGTACCGGCACCCTGGTTTACGACCAGATATCGGCATCGGAGGGTTCCGGGTCCAGGACAAGCTGCGCCCTGATCGTCATATCCGTGTTCACTTGACAGTGACTTTGGAAAGGGAAATGACCCCTTCCCGAAACGAAGAGCCGGTACTCGCCCTTCGGGACCTTCACCTCCGCCATCCCGCGCTCGTCAGTGAAGGCCCTGTAGGGATGGACCACGACCTTGGCGCCTTCCACCGGGGTCAGACTTTCCAGGTCGATGGCTTCTACGGTCACGACGCAATCGGGCGTTGGAACGACTCTCACGTTCAGTCTGGCGACAGACTCAGCGTGCGGCACTTCCAGGCCGGGCCCTGGAGCCCGGACTTCCCAGCGATAGAGCCCCTCCAGATCCGGCGCTTTCAGGTCGATCTCCGCGTAGTAAAGTGCGGCCGTTTCGGGCCATACGTCATCCCCCAGCCTGGCCGTCGCCAGCCTGTTCTGCTCATGGTCGCGCACCTCCAACGCCCAACCGTTGGCGCGGCACCGAGAGGAACACTTCACGCCGAGTTTGATGCTGAACGTCTCGCCGCGTTGGACGGCCGAGGGCGAGTCCCACACGAGCACACGCGTCTTGTGTGGATGAACCGTGAACGAAAACGTCGCCGGCGTTTGTTCACGGGCAACGTCTGGGGCTGTATCCGCCGCGCAGATGGCGGACCAAGTATAGGTCCCCGGTTCGCGCGGGGCGGCCACGATCAACGCACCCGTCCGGTGAGCCTCACCGTCGAATTCGGCAAGCCCAACGCTCGCAGCCAACCGGCCGTCGTGGTCCTTGATCAGCAGCCGCGTTCCCGCTCCGTCATCCACGGAAGAGCATGACACTTCGACGTCGAGACTGATGTCGGCGCCGGCATCGACCTCACTGGGCGACACCTCGACGCTGGAAACCGTCATTGTTCGCGTCACGGCCGATTACCGCGCCGCACGGCGGCGCCTTTCGGCTCGAACTCCGATTCCCACTCCGATGTCACGGCTAGATGGCCGGCTCTTCGGCGGCATGCGTGCCGGCGATGTAGCCGTGGACGTGTCCCTTGCCCAGGCCGTGCTTGTTGAATCCACCCACGGCTTCGCCTCCCGCATAGAGACCGGGAATGGCCTCTCCCTGCATGTCCACGACCTGCTGGCGTCCGTTGACGCGCAGGCCGCCGTAGGAGTCGTGCCAGATGACCATGATCGAGAGCGCATAGAAGGGCGGAGTCGCGATGCGGTTCAGGGGCGCTTCCGTTTCGCGCTCGAATTCGGGATCGGCGCCGGCGTCCACGTAGTCGTTCCATGTGGCCACGGTTTCGGCGAGGTACTTCAACGGCACTCGCTGGAACTCGTGGCCCGCGGCGATCTTTTCGGCCAGGTCCTCGATGGTGTCGGCCTGGAAGAAGTAGCCGTTGTCGGCGACATACGGGTACCGGAGTTCCCACCCCGTCCGTTCGACCGCTTCCCGATCGAAGATGGCCCAAAGCGGGCCGGAGTAATAGTCCGGAGGCTCGGACCCCTCGTTCATTGCCAACGCGGCATCGAGGCCATGGTCGTGACGGTACATCTCCCGGACCCACTCCTTCTGGCAATTGCGCCAGTCCAGAGGTTTGTGTTCGATACCCTGTCCCGGGGCGCCGCCATCGCCCGGGTAGGCGTTTCGACCGGGTCTGGTGGGAAGACGAACCTCGTTGAAGAAACGTTTTCCGACCTGGTTCACGGCGATGAACTCTTCGAATTCGGCGTTGCCGACATTGATCCCGGCGGAGCCGCGGAAACCGAAAGTCGGATGACCGGGCATCATGGTGGTGTACGCATCCCGTGTGCCCAGACGTGTCGAGATGTGGAACGTGGTGGGATAGGACAGGTTCTGCTGCATCCCTGCCAGGTTGGCGCCAATCCTCAAGCCCGCGATCAAGGCGCTGGCGTCCTGACCTTGCGGCCCCTGCAGGGCGATGCCGCTTGTCGGGAATGCGGGTTCCCGCATGGCCGGGTAGAACATGCTGCGGACCTGGGGATTGCCGGCATGACCACCGCTGGCCAGTATGACGCCCTTGCGGGCCCGGATGTTCATCGTCTCGCGGCGCTCATCGATATTCCCATTCTGCCAGTAGCTCTGCATGAGTTCGCCGGTGTCCGGGTGATTGCGCGGCGAATAGTGGGCCCGGATCCCGAGGATTCTGCCCGAGAAAGGCTGCTCCCGTACCAGTTCGTCGAAACTGCGGTGAAGCATGAACTCGACGCCCTTCTCACGGGCCGAGAACTCCAGAGGGCGGGCGAGGGCCGCGCCATTCCCGACCGCGCCGGGTGCGACCAACCGGCTCGCGTCCGTCATCTGCACCGGGGCGAACGCGCTGGTACGCTCGAGATCGGCGACGCCGGCGTCCTCCGCCGTGATGGTTCCCGCCTTCATGTCCGTCTGGTCGCCCAGCATGAGGAAGCATCTCGCCCCCCGTGCGCGCGACAAGCCGCCGCCGCCGTGCGTGCCGTTGACCCGTGCGAAACGGACATAGTTGTCCGTCAGGAACTGCCGAGTGGCCGGGCAATTCTCCGCCCAGGCGCGCGCCAACTCCCGTTCGTTGTACCGGTACGGGCTCTGGGCTTTGCGGTCGACGATGGACCAGTCCGTGACGTCGGTGAACAGGAGATCGACAGAGTCGTCGAGTTCTTCCCGACCCTCGGCCGGATCCACGGTAATGAACCCCTCTTTGTCGCTCTCGCCATTTATGTCCCGGCGCTGGACGGGGTCCCCTCCGCCGAGCGACACGAAGGACCCGCTGTGCAACATCCGGCCGCCAAGATCGAAATTCTGATCGACGACGAGTACCGTCGCCCCGAGGTCCCGCGCACGAATGGCCGCGGTCAGCCCCGCACAGCCGCCGCCTGCGATGACAACATCCACTTCATAATCCCAAGCGATTCCTTCCGCGCCCGTCGAGGCGTCTTGCACCTGCGCCTCCGACGGCAACAGCGCCGCCCCGCCCAACCCGGCGACCGTTCCTTTCTTGACGAAATCTCGTCTGCTGAGACGGTTCTTGTTCCGAAGCTCCGAATCGTTTGCGTTGTCGTCCCGTTTCCTGGTCATGTGTCGCCCTCCTCGGCAGAACGGTTTCCCTGTGTTTACTGCGACTCGCCGAGGATGTCAAATTAACGAGATCGCGGTTAACAAGATCAGAATTAAAAAGATCAGGGTTAACAAAATCAGAGGTAGCGCCAAAGCTTGGAAAACCATAAGGAGGCGCGCCCTGAGAGCGCGTGATTTTTGGGATTGCGCGGTCATAGACCGCGCCTACAGTGGGAGTGGGAGCGGGAGTGGCCGAACGCCGTGTCGTTTGTCGGCCGATAAGGACGAAGCTGTCTGCCGATTCCGGTGCGAGCTCTCCCGAAATCTCGAGGTCTTACCGGATTGTTCACCGGCCGGCTGTCCCGGTGTATCATTCGACGATGAAGTTCCCCCTTTCTTCGTCTCGTCTCAACGGCTTGTCCGTTACGAGGGCATTGGTCATTCTTGGTGCCCTTCTGGTATCCACTCCTGTGGCCTCCCAGTGGATCCAGTATCCGACCGCGGGCGTTCCGCGCTTGGCCGATGGCCGTGTGGACATGACCGCGCCCACGCCGCGATTGCCGGATGGCAAACCGGATTTTTCCGGGATATGGATGACTGGGGATCGGAATCAGCCCACGGAGGGCGACGAGCCGGGTGATCCCACGGCCATCTCGTCATCGCGTCAGATGCGGGATATCGGGGTGGACCTTCCGGACGGCTTGCCGTATCAACCGTGGCTTGTCCCGATCGTCGAGGAGCGTACCGCCAACGAGGCGATCGACGACCCCCACATCCGGTGTCTGCCGGACAATTTTGTTCGCGCGTACGGCCTGCCGCATCTGCTGAAGTTCGTGCACAAACCCGGCCTTCTGGTGGTGTTGAACGAAATGAACGGTGGATACCGTCAGGTGTTCACCGACGCGCGCCCGCTGCCTGTCGACCCGAACCCTTCGTGGCAGGGATATTCGTCGGCCGATTGGTCCGGGGACACCCTGGTGGTCGACACGATTGGACTGCGCGACGACACGTGGATCGATTGGAACGGAAGTGTGGTGACCGAAGACGCCAAGGTGCGGGAAGAAATCCGGCGGCCGGACTTCGGACACCTCGAAATACGGGTCACCGTGGATGATCCCAGGGCCTACACCGAGCCATGGACCGTCACCTTGAGGCAGCGCATCGTGGTCGACACCGATCTGATCGACGAAATCTGCCTGGAGAACGAAAAGTTTGCCGAGACGCTGAACTGAGTCGGCGTGGGCCGGCATTCTCCACCAGAACCCGCAGCGGGGAGGTCTGATCCCCGCCCCAAAGCGTGGTACGGCAGCCTGTTACCCACCCACGAGCAGCCACCAGACGAGGGGAGCAGCCCAAGGCCGGGAAAACGCCGCGCGCAAGCGCCACGTTCCATATCCGATGGCGCTTCTGGATGCGGATCAGCGCCTCTTGGTGCGCGTTGAGAATCCCGACGAGCATCGTGGCATCGCGATCCGCGACGCGGGTAGACACAACACCCTTACGACGACACTATCCGTGCTGCGATAGTCGTCAGATATTGCGTATACCGCGAATCCGCCCAGAAGTTCATGGGTATCGATCTGGTAACGGTTTCGCCCGTCAACTCTTTGGCGACCGCGAGACAGCCACCGAGGTCTGGAGTCGAGACGAAGTGCTGAATCGGACCAGACGTGTCGCCTTGCTGTTGGCGTGACACAAAGGAGAGCCGTTGTCCTCTAACGAACCGCCGAAAAACCCCCGAGTCGTGATCATTGACCGGGATCTGGAGCATGCGGACTGGCTTCGTGGCCGAAGCTGGTCGCTGCCGTTGGATGTCGATGAACTCTTGAGGATCATCGGGACGAAGAAAGGCGATGTGGCCAAGTTCATGAAACTGCCGGCCGCCCGGGCGATGCCGCAGGAGGTCCGGCAGGAGTTGATCCGCCGGAAGCTGCTCAAGTCCTGACTGATTCCCGATGGAACCCGAAGCCCCCAAAGTCGTAAAGCCCGACGACCAGAATGCCTACCCGATGCGGTTCGGAACCGGATTGGTCCAGTCGATATTCTTCGATGCCAAGTTGTTTGTGCCGCGACTCTTTGAGGATGTTCTGGCCTATTTCGCGATGACGAAGAATGGAAAATCGGTTATCGCGCAATGTCCGGACAGTGGTATGACTACGAGAGAGACCGGGGAGTAGACCCGCCTGAATACTGGATGTGCCTGCCGAATCGCGAGACAGTCATTGAGTCGAATTTCAAAACGCCAGCCGACATCCGCCCTGACACCAATGCGGTCCGTAAGTTCAGACTGGAGCGTCAAGATGCCTGAACGGCGAGTAGTCGTTTAACGGAAGGATCGCTCGGCTATCGCGTTTCGGGACCGGGTCCGCGAATTCGGTGAGCCGGTATTCAAAACCAGTCGGCATGTTACCCAGGTCTACTTCGACGTTCCACGGTGTTTCCACAGTGACGGCGACAGGCCCAGGTGGAGAAATGTTATCCGCGCGCTTACGCGGCGACCCCGGTTCGGGACTCCACAGCGTGGATCCGCGCGACGGCCGGCGGCCGCGCCGCGGGTAGATGAGGCCCGCGCTACGGACGGGATTGTGTGTTTCAAGATCGGTTATGGAATCAGCCCCACTCGATACTATAGCTGGCTTGGTGGAGTTGATCCCGAACACCGTCGCCGGGGAATTGCACGACGCATGATGGAAGCTCAGCATGCCTGGGTTCAAGAAATCCGTTATGAGGTTATCGAGACAAACCCGATCCAAGACAACAGCGCAATGCTCGCTCTGAATCTCCATGCGGGGTTTCGCGTCAACGGGTTTCATACGCGTGATGAGATTCCGCGCATCAACATGACAAAACAGCTCGCAGAAAAACCTGAGGCCAGGACTCAATCGGGAATGGCCGCCGCAAAGCGGCACCGCTTAATTCCATCGTTAGACCACTGGCGTGGTATACGGCAATGACGTATACTGAACCATGTGGTCACGTTCGTCGAAACCCCGCTATTCACAAGACTGCTGGGCGGCTATCTAAGCGACGAAGCCTACCGCGAACTCCAAAGCCACTTGGCGAACCATCCACACGCTGGGGCGGTGATTCCCGGCTCAGGAGGGGTCAGAAAGCTCAGGTGGGCACTACCTGGGCGCGGGAAACGGGGTGGAATGATTTCGATAACGTAAAAGGGACCCACCAAACGGGGCTCTGATCGAGGAAAAGGGACCCACCCCTGATAGCCTCCCCGGAAGCGTGAACTGGATGAACAGGCACGCGAGTGGGAGGCGAGGATTGATAGGGATGGATCAGTACGAGTTGATCAGAACCGCAGATCGGGTTTACAAGAAAAGCATTCGACAGATCGCCCGGGAGACCGGGCACACGCGACGGACGGTCCGGAAAGTATTGGCCGGACAGGAGCCCAAGTATCGGCGGGAGAAGGAGCCCGCCTGTCCGGTGATGGACCCGGTGGCCGGGATCGTAGAAGCGTGGCTCCAGGCGGACCGGGACCGGCCCGTCAAGCAACGCCACACCGCGCACCGGGTGTGGCAACGTCTGGTGGAGGAGCATGAATTTACCGGAGCCGAGCCGACGGTACGCCGCTGGGTTCGGGAACGGAAGACACGGTTGGGCTGGAACCAGACCGGCGCTGTGGTGCCGCTGGACCCGGAACACGCCCGTGAAGCCGAGGTGGACTGGGGTACGGCCTGGGTCCGGATGAACGGTGAAGACCGTCAGGTCAAGTTGTTCTGCATGAGATCCCGGTACTCGGGCAAGGCGTTTGTGCGGGCCTATCCGTGGGAACGGCAGGAGATGTTCCTGGACGGTCACATCCGTGGATTCGACTGGTACGGGGGCGTCTTCCCGACGTTAGTGTTCGATAACCTGAAAACCGCCGTGAAACAGGTTCTGCGCGGGAAGGGCCGGGTGGAACAGACGCGGTTCACCGCGTTTCGGGCGCACTACACGTTTGAAGCACGGTTCTGCAATCCGGCGCGGGGCCAGGAGAAAGGCGGTGTCGAGGGCCTGGTCGGCTTTGCACGCCGGAACTTCCTGGTGCCGGTGCCCGAGGTGGCCGACTTCGACGAGTTGAACGCGCAGTTGCTGGAACGTTGCGGCGCCGACGACCTTAGGCGGATCCGCGGCCGGTCCGACGATCGCACGATCGGGGAGCGGCACGCGGTGGAGCAAGAACGCCTCTTGGCACTGCCCGGCACGCGGTTCGAGAACACGAAGGTGGTGGGAGTCCGGATCAGCCCGTATCAGACCGCCCAGGTGGATTCGAACCGGTATTCGGTGCCGACCGCCTATGTGGGACGCCGGCTCTGGGCCCATATCGGCTGTGACCGGGTGAGCCTTTACGCGGACCAGAAGAAGGTGGCCGAACATGACCGCGCCTTCGGTCATAGCGACTGGCGGATCGATCCGTTGCACTACCTGGAGTTGATCCGGCGGAAGGTGGCCTCGTTTGAGAGTGCCCGACCGATCCGGCAGTGGCGGCCCCAGTGGCCGGCGCATTACGAAACCGCGCTGGAGCGGTTGCGGGATCGGCATGGGTACAGCCGGGGCACCCGGGAGTTCATCGGCATCCTGCAACTCCACCAGGACTGGGATCTGGATCGGGTGTCATCGGCCATCCAGGGCGCACTCGATGCCCACTGTATCGAGTTGGACGCGGTGCGGCACATTCTGATGCGGGAGGACACGCCGACTCGATCCCATGCGCCGCTCGAGTCCGGGTTGATGCCCGGTATCACCGACCTGACGATCGCTGGGGCCGATCTGGATCAATACGACCGTCTCCTGACTGGGGGTGTGCGATGACTCCGGGTCAGGAGATCGTTCTCGACGACGCACTGCGGCAACTCCGGCTCCCGGCCATGGTGCGGGAGTGGCGGGAACACGCCCGGCAGGCCAAAGAAGCCGGCGAGGGTTACGTCGGCTTTCTATTGGCTCTGGCCAGCCGCGAGCTGGAACAGCGGCAAGCCAATCAGGTCCAGCGTCGACTGCGGGAGGCCCGGTTCCCACTGCTCAAGACCCTGGAGACCACGGACCTGAAGAAGTGGCCGGTGCTCGATGCGGTCCAGGTTCGCGACTATGCCGAGTGCGGCTATATCACCCGGCGCGAGAACGTCGTGTTGTTGGGCAAGCACGGCACTGGCAAAACCCATGCCGCCACGGTGCTGGGAGTGGAAGCCTGTCGTAAAGGCTACCGCGTCGGGTTCACCACCGCCGCCGGGCTGGTCAACACCTTGATCGAGTCGCGCGAGGAACGGCAACTGAACCGGCGCCTGGCCAAGCTGGCCCGCTTCGAGCTGCTCATCGTGGACGAAGTCGGCTATATCCCGTTCTCGGCCGAGGGGGCGCAGTTGCTGTTTCAGGTCTTCTCGGACCGCTACGAAAAGGGTTCGCTGATCGTCACATCGAACCTGCCGTTTGCACAGTGGACCCGCGTCTTCGGTGACGCCGCACTGACCGCAGCCCTGCTGGACCGGCTGACCCATCACTGCGCCATTCACCAGTTCGATTGGGAAAGTATCCGGTTTACCGACAGTCTCGGCGCCGCCAGCAAACGGAAGAACAAACCCCGGTCCGCCGGAGGATCCGCGTGAAAACCGCGGGCGCAGCGGGCTGTGGACAGTGCCGCCCCCATGGAAACCCGCTGCAAAGCCAGCGCGTTCCCACAGGGGCTTGGAAGCCTTCGGCTCCCACACTTCCCGCAGCCTCGACGGCGGAATCACTTACAAACCATTAACCCGGGGGTGGGTCCCTTTTACTCGATCGGGGTGGGTCCTTTTTACGTTGTCAAAGCGAGTGGAATTCGCGTGATCTACTTCCTGCGGCCAGAGCAGGGAGTGGTCTGGATGCTGACCCTGTATCCTAAGAACGTGGCCGACTACATTCCGGCGCACGTTCTGAAGCAGATCCGCGAGGAAATCGAAGATGTCTAAGCACGAGGATCGCAACGTTGGCGTAGAGATTCTGGAAGGCATTCGCCAACTCAAGCGAGGCGAGATCGGTCGTGTTCAACACTTCCCATCGGTGACGGCGGCCCGAGAACAGGTCGGTCTGTCCCAGTCGGAATTCGCACGTTTGCTTGGCGTGTCGGTTCGGACACTCCAAGAGTGGGAACAAGGCCGTCGCATGCCATCTGGTCCAGCCAGGACCCTGCTGACCATCGCGTACCAGAACCCGAAGGCGCTCTTGGAGGTCGCGGTCTAACACGGCGCTCCAGCCGACGGCAGCCTACGGCCAACCCGCTTTGCGGTTTGTCCGCGGCTGAGCTTGCTCGTTGGGCGGACAGGATGTAATGAGTTCCGAACTTCAGTGCGTATTGTGGGACTTCGGAAACACCCTGGCGAAGGAAGCTTTCTCGCATGCTTCTCGGGAACTTCCGGATTGGCCCGATGCGTTTAAGGCTGTCCATGCACTTTACGGAGACGCATGGGATTCGGGGGCACTCAGCGACAAGGAATTCGCGAAACTCATGGCGGAACGTCTGGATGTTCCAATGCCTTTGGTCCGTCAAGACCTTGAACAACGTTGTGCTTCGATTTCTTTCTTCGATGAATCGCTACGCGTTGTCGAGGCGTGTCGATTACCTCAGGTTTTGGTAACTGTGAATCCCCCTCTTTTCTCGGAACTGATCGTGCCACAGTACGCCGTATTCAAGCGCTTCGAGATGATTGTGACCTCTTGGGAAGAGAGGGTGCTCGACAAAGCAGAGCTTTGCGCAGTGGCGCTATCGAGGCTCCAAGTCGCCATCGCACCCTCTGCCGCTCTGCTCATCGATAATATGAGCGACAACGTCAAGCAGTGGGAGCAACGAGGCGGTCGAGGGTATTGGTTCAGAGGACCTGAAGTCCTTAAGAGAGACCTCTCTGGCGCGCTCGCTCACCTCAACAGGGCCTGCCGAGCCCTACCGTGAATCCATGAAAGCGGCGGCGAGGCGGCCCAACAAGCGACTGTACTTGACGGCGTCCACACTTGACGGCGTCCACGGAAATGCACGCCCACTACGCCGAGCGCCGGAAGCGGGCTTAGGGAGGTCCCGGACGGCTTTCCGCAAAAGACTTCCCGGTCTATTCCGGAAGAAACTCGACAACGACCGGATTCCCCAGAGAGTCCCCGCCCTCGAACTCCGGGTTGTAGGTAATTCGCACCGCAGGAGGAGGCGAGCACTCGCCGCAGGCGATCGAGTCTCGGGTCTCCGACGAGAAACTGACAAATGAGACGGCCTCTGAATCAGCGGCGGCGAACCAGAGAGTCTGTTCTTCGGTATCTATCCGGAATCGAACGCCGTCTCCGGAGCAGTCCATCAGCGTCAGGCGGCCGGAGACCTGTTCCATTCCTTCAGGGACGATCGAAGCATTGCCGGGGAGAACGAGTTCGGCGTCTGCGCCTGCGCTCGAAACGTTGTCGCTCCGAGCGAGGTTCGGCCGCGCTTCGGGTTGGGGTGTGATGTCCCTGGTGGCCGTGAATCGGGTCGGATCCCCGAATCGCTCGATATCGTCCAGAAGTGCCTCTGCCTCTCGCCTGACCTCGGGGTCGGTGGTCGCGCCCGCCAAGGCCTCGGTCCCTTCACGAGCCCTTTCGGCTTGCCCCGACCGCCAGAGCGCTCTCAGATAGCTGAGAGCGAGACTCGGATTTCCACGATCCAACCGTACGGCACGGCCCAGTACGTCGAGTGCTTCGTCCATTGTCTCGGGATCGGATAGGAGGACGTCTCCCAGCCGCTGGAGTGATTCAACGCTTTCCGGACGCAGCGCGACAGCCCGTCGCAGGTGTTGGGTGGCCGTTTCGACCTCCTCCGGATCCGAATACCCATTGCGAAAGAGCAGTCTCTGTGCATACAGCAGCCGCGGGAGATACCCCGCGGCCTCCATTTCTGCTGCCCGCTCGAAGTATTCGAACGCGGTGTCCACATCGCCTTCCATTTCATACAGGACACCCATGCCGGTCACCGGTTCGACCATGTTGGGGGCTTGGTCCATGGCCGCTTCAAGATAGACTCGCGCGTCGTCGACCCGATTCACGCGGAAAAGAAGTTCGCCCAGATGGTAGTTGGCTTCGGCTTCTGAAATGTCCTCGGCGTTCCAGCGACCCGCGTCCTCGAGTCTGACCTCCAGCGGGTAGTCGATGGCCGGCAACGTCACGGAGTTGCGCACGTAGAGGTCGAGTTCCCGAGAGAGAGTGTCTACGTCGGTTTGGAACGCAGTCCTGAAGTTGGTGGCCGTGTCACCTCCCAAGTCCAAAAGCTCGAGGAAGCGGAGTAATTGGTCGAAACCGCCCGGGCGTCGGAGCAGCAGGTAGTGGGTTAGCGCCCAGGATTGTGCGTAGAAACGGCCTTGATCGCGTTCCCCGAGGTCGTAAAGGGGGTCGGAGCCGATATCGAGGAATTCGTCCATCGGACTCAGTCGGGTGTTCTGGAGAAACCGGAGATGTTCATCGATCGGGATCCCCACGCGCACCGTCTCGCCGCCGTTCCGAACCTGAATGGTAGAGTAGAATTCGGCGACGCCCTCCCGCAGCCAAGCCGGCCACGAACGGTCCTCGCTCATGACCCGATGGACGTACTCGTGGTATATCGCCCGCTCGGCATCACGCTCGCCGGTCAGCGCGATGTAGACGTCATAGTTCGTTGCAAGATAGAGACCGTCGATATTGGCGGGCCCACCGTCGGGCGCCAACGGTTTGTAAGGGCGAAAATCGTGGTCGCTGTCGAACACAACGACAGTCGTATCCGTATCGCTTATGGCTGCCGCGGTGCGTGGCCTGACGGCCAGAAAAGCAGCGCGGAATGTTTCAAGTCGCTCGGCGACGCGGCGCATCGCACGCGGACTTGCGTCGCCAACGAGGTAAAAGTTCTCGGTCTGCATCCCGCGCCAGTTACTTTGGCCTTGCGCCGGCACCGCCGAGCAGAGAAACAGGGCTCCGGCCACAGTCACGAGCAACATTCGGATCCGCATCGAGGGCGCTCCCGGGCGTAAATAGTGAGATGTTCCGCATCTCGCAGTAACAACTTGTATTCTAGACGAATAGCCGTGGAGGCGATCATGTGCAAGTCCCTCGCGAGACCAGGTTCAGTCCATTTATCGGACCCTGCTGTTACAGCGGCCGGTTCGGGTCCATCAGCGTCCGCCACATGAAGTTGCTGGGCGAGGCGTCCCACCCCAAGCCCTCGGGGGGCTGCTTGAAATGCCGGCCGATGACATCGATGAACGGCTCCAGGCTCGGCCGCGCTTCCGGGTCGAAACTATAGTCGTCGTTGACGACGAGTTGCATCGCATCCTCGTACCAGGGATGGTTACGCGCGCGTTCGTACTCAGCCCGGAGATAGGGCTCGGGAACGTATTCGGCGCCGAACAACTGGACATAGACTTCCGGGTACTCGTAGCCGTAATCCGGCGCCGGAAAGAAGCGCAGCGACTGGTGGTGCCGTATAACGAAGGCCACGCGCTCGGAAACGTACGGCCGGTAGAGGGCCTCGGCCCAGAAGCCGTGATCCGGCCGCCGGAGCGTCATTCCCGTATCGTGAATCAGACAGGCGAAGACGGTTTCCTCCCCCGCGCCGTTGGCGAGCGCGCGATGCGCGCTTTGGAGGCAATGGTTGGCGACGGCGGCGAACCGCCGCTCGAAGAAATCGACCAGCGTCGGTTTTGCCGGCATGGGCGCCAGGCGCGCGCCAGTCGTCAACTCCACCGAGGCGAGCGGGCCCAACCTCCGGATTCGCTCCTCCTCAAGCCGTTCGGCCGCCGCGGCCGGGTTCTCCAATTCGCTACCAGATTCGCGGGATTCCATACCGTTCCAGCCTCGATTCGTTGCTGACGAGCGCCCATCCTTCCGCCAACGCCTGCGCCACCAGCATGCGGTCGAAGTGATCGCCGTGGTGATGAGGCAGCGCCGCGACGGCCTGCGGCCGCGGCGCGGGTAGACCGAACACCCTTAAGACGACACTATCCGTGCTGCGATAGTCGTCAGACCCTGTTTATACCGCTTATCCGCCCCGGGAAGGAACCGGGGATCAATGACCCAGAACGCTATAGTTGCCGTCCAGGATCAGGCGGACAGAGACGTACAATCCCAACAACGCGCATAGCACCCAAGGGGCATTCATGGCGCCGATGTAGGTGTACATCTCGTTCCTGCCGATACGGCTTTGCCTCTTGGCCAAGAAGAAACTGACCCAGTAGACCGACGTCACATAAGTCCACTGCCAGAACAGCATGACCCCAAGAATGCCGGCAAGGGCAGCCGGGAGGAATTCGACCGTCAAAACAGACTCGTACAAGGCATGCCGTGGTTCTTGCCGATGCGCCCAGTTCCGGCCGGTAAGGTAGCGCCTGTAGTTCCGCGGCTGAGAATACCCGGACGGGCTCGTTAATCAAGGTTTCGCCGATATCGGAAACGACGGTTCGGATTCCGGGCTGACTCGCCGCGGTTGGTATCGTGTCCCACGTTCAGTAAACCGTACATGGGGCGCGACCCTCTAGTTGTCAGGTTCGACCGAGGTGGTCGTCACCGGACCCATGCCGATGATCTGGACGATGACCTCCTCGTCCTTGGCGCCATCGTAGTGGATCCCACCGGCTGGATGTATTACGAAGCTCCCTTCCCGCATCGGAACCATGCTGTCCGGATCGTAGACCGCGGCGTCAGGCCCTAAGGCGACCCACCACGTCCCCTTGATCACCGTGGCGTAGCGATCCTCGCTGTGAAAATGCGGCCGGCTGGTTACGCCGGCAGGAAAGGTGTTGCGTACAACATAGATACCGGGCTCGTCGACTCCACCCTTGATCCACAGCCGTGTCATCGCCTCTCCCGTCTCGGGTACGATCGACTCGGGCTGGAGAGCGACAAACCCGTCCGGGTCCTGATCCTGCGCCAACGTCGACCATGCCGTCAGCAGGATCGCGGCGAAAAATACGACGACAGCTCTTCTTCCAGTCATAACTCCTATCTCCCTTGCCGGTCGGTTGGCGCCGATCGCTTCCATCTGAGGAACCGACTATTCATGACCCTTCCAACAACGGCTCGGAAGAAGGATATAGGACGGGCCTCGCCGGGTCAAAAGTGGATGTGTTGTTGTCTTTGTGATCGAAACGTGCCGAACGAGATCGACGATCTGAAAGGGCTGGAGCCGTTTTTCACGGAGGATCGGACATGCCGGGATGATGGCCCGCGCTAGTCGAAAAACGTCCGGTCCGATCGGTCGAAGGGGCCGGCGAGCAGGTAAGGGATCTCGTCGAACGTTTCGACCAGAACCAAGTCGAAGTCGCGTGTTCCGGACGGGCCTCCCAGCCCGCTCTCGGAAACGGTACAAGGAACGCGTTCACCCCATAGCTGGAAAACGGTATGTCGACGGTCTTGCCGTTGCGATCCTTCCAATAGGCGACGGTCTTCCGCACGTTCGGGCCGTTCAAGGTGGAACTCAGACGAATAGGCCCGTATACCGTGTCCGGCGCGCCGCGGCCCTGTGCGATCGTCCTGTATAGGAGTCGAGCGCCGTCATCCGGCGATGCGTCAGGCAGCACGGCGTTTTTGAGCTTTTCGACCGGATTCTCGATTCTAGCGAGCGCGGCCTTCGCGGTTTCGGCCAATTCCTCGGGGCCGTCTTCAACTATCCGTTCAAGGCCGGGCACCGCCCATGGCTTCCTGAACCGCCTCGCGCGGACCGCGTTCGGGATCTGTGCGTGGTAGCCGTACGGCCGTAACTCCGGCAGTGACGCGCGGACGCCGTCGACGGCGGCGTCGAGCAATTCGTCGGCCGCGCCGCGGGTAGATACAACACCCTTTAGACGACACTACCCGTGGTGCGATAGTCGTCAGACCCCCCCTATTTGGCTTATCCGACGGCCTCCCGGAATCAATTCGACGCTGCGGCCAATCGGCCGCCCCGCCGCCGCCGAAGTCCACCATCAGCAGATGGGTCAACGTGTGGACGTAGCGCAGCACCTCATTCTCCACGCGGAAGAGGTCGGCTCAGCATGCTAGGCGCGTCCAACGAGAAAGTTCCCCGAAGGAATCTCGCCGGCACGAAGATAATATGATGATGAGGTCATATAATAACAAAATATAAAGTTTCCATTGGATATATTCAAGATTGTAACTAACTTATTATATAACAATGATTTAAAAACAATTTTCAACCACTCATGCATGCCGAAAATGAGGGAATATCGATGAGTCTTGTAAAACATCGTTCATGAACCGATGGACACCGTGCCGAGAGAATCACTGGAAATATTGTTATCTTGTTTTTTTTCAACGTGTTACATTCGCTCTATTTGACGACCATCTCGTCGAACTCTATAATTGTGGTGTAAATTTTATAACATAACTTTTTTTCAACGTGACTTGACATTTGACATCGGGCTCAATATGCTGATGTTGCCTGGCCAAAATATTTAGAGGAGGCCGTCTGATGGATGAACCGAAAAACGTGGAAGACAAGGAAATCTTGGCGATGCAGACAGTCTTTAAGGCGCTGGAACAATTGGACGCGGAGTCGCACCAGCGCATCTTCGAGTACATAGCTGCCCGTCTAGGGCTCTCGTCCGTTGTGGGCACACGATCTAGTTCGTTGGCAACAGCCCAGGAAAACGGGGGCCAAACCATACTGGAGGAGAATTCCCCGCGTGAGCGTGAATTCGAAACCCTCGCGGAGTTGCATGAAGCTGCCAATCCCCAATCGGACAAGGACCGAGTCCTAGTCGCGGCATATTGGCTGCAGATCTGCGGCGGTGCGGAGAGCTTCGTCAGCTATGACGTGAACAAGGCGCTTAAGGATCTCGGGCACGGTTTGTCCAACGTAACGGGAGCTTTCGATTCGTTGAAGCGACTAAAACCTGCGCTGGTTCTACAACTGAAGAAGGCGGGCAAGAGCAGGCAGGCCCGAAAGATCTACAAGGTCACGGAACCCGGAGTTGCGGCCGTGACGGCAATGATTGATGGATGAGAAGAGACTTTCTCGTGCGATCGTATCGCTCGTAGGGAAGGGCTTGGCCCGCGACATTGCGGCCGACTTCATAAAGCTGCGACGCGATGTCGCCACTGGAACACTGGAGCGCGCCTCGGCTGGTAAGTTCGTGGAGTCGTTTGTCGAATGCCTCCAGGAGATGTCGAACGGTCAGCATAGTGGCGCATGGACCGTTGACGACTATCTGAAGAACCGGGTCGAAAACGACACGACGCTTCCAGACGGCTTGCGGCTATGCGGCAGTCGCGTTGCCCGCTCGATTTACACGATGCGGAACAAACGTAATATTGCCCACAAAGGCGAGATAGAGCCCAACAAGATCGACTTGGAATTCACCTACCACGGCGCGGCATGGATCATGGCGGAGTTGGTACGCTCTGCCACAGGCATCACGATGGAGGAAGCGGGCGCACTCATAAAGTTCGTTTGTGCGCCAGTTGGAACACTCGTAGAAGAGATCGATGGGGTACGGATGGTACACGCCGACGTCTCGACACGCGTCGAGATACTCATCCTCCTGCACAGCCAACACCCCGACCCGGTAACGTTTACGCAGCTTGTCTCGTGGACTGGAAAGAACGCCGGAGCGACTAGATCACGTTTGAGCGAACTGCGCAAGAAACGCCTAATTGTAGGAGACACCAACAAGCCCTTCAAGCTCACGTCGACTGGGTATAACACGGCGGCCCGGGAAATCCAACAGACTCAGACGTAGCATACGGAACGCAGCTTCCCGGGATCGATTCGAAACTGCGGCTAATCGGCCGCCCCGCCGCCGAAATCCGCCATCAGCAGATGGATCAGCGTGTGGACGTAGCCCAGCACGCCATTCTCCAGACGGAAGAGGTGGGTATCGGGCGCGTCGCTGCTGCCGTTTGGGTTTCTGGCACCGAAGGTGCAGAACACGCCTACTGAGCTGATCGTCTCGTCCACGACGAAGCGGCGGTTGGCCATGTTTACACCGCTGAGGACGCGGACCGCGCAGGTGTCATCGTCCAATCCCGTGTCCGTGTGCATGCCGCCTGCCATGCGGACCCAGGGATAGCCCCACGGAACGTCGTCCGTATTCCCTTCGAGGAACGCATCGAGATAGGCGTTGGGGGCGGCCGCAAGCGGGCCGCGCGAATCGCGCTCCTCGACCGGAATCGGGCCCCAGTCCTCCGCGGACGAATACTGAAGGTACGCGTCCGCGTCGTACAGCCAGTAGCCCGTCGTGGTCCAGAGGATTGCGACCTCGGCGATCTTGTCATGATTGACGCGCAGGCGGGCGGCGGTCGTCAACTCCACCGAGGCGAGCGGGCCCAACCTCCGGATTTGCTTCTCCTGGAGGCGTTCGGCCGCCGCGGACGGGTTCTCCATGTCGCTACCAGACTCCCGAGATTTCATACGGTTCCAGCCTCGATTCGTTGCTGACGAGCGCCCACGCTTCCGCCAACGTCTGTGCCACAAGCATGCGGTCGAAGGAATCGCCTTGGTGATGAGGCCGCGCCGCGCCGGCCTGTGGCCGCGGCGCGGGTCGACACAACACCCTTACGACGACACTATCCGTACTACGATAATCGCCAGACCCTGCTTATACCGCTTATCCGCCCAAGAGCGGCCCTTAACCCGCGATTTTGCTATGTTACTGTCGGAACCCGGGTCCATCAGCGGGAGGCGCAGCCGATTCTTTGTGCAACCACGTCCGTCGATATTCTTCAGACCACATTTCAACGGTCGGCATGGCCCAAGAGTTCGTAAAACTTAGTGGCGTTCATTTCTCCAGAGAACTGTCACTCTTGCCCTTGGAGATACCACGGGCTATGGGCAATGATCGGATGTTTGCGGACTTACCGGAAATCACCTCCAAGAGAGAAATAAGTGACTTCATCGGTGCGAAGCGTGAACGTCGACAATGTGAACCGACTGGCGGAAGCGATCCGGATCAAGGGCGTATTCGACATAGCGAAAATCCTTCGGGTGGTATCCGATATCGGAGGATACGCGCCTGAAACGAAGCCGCTCTACGAACCCAATGGTCGGAAGGAAGCGGCTGACGATATCGAGCGATTCGAGTGGGTTACCCGCTGGCTGGGTCTGAAGGAACCGGAAGCCGAAGTCCCGTTCAAACTCAGTGGGCAACCGTATACGCCTACCAATATAACGCGGGAGCATCTATTGGCCGTACTGGACACAAATGGTGAAGGTGCGTCGGTGGCCAGAATATCTGGGTCAGGAACGATCCGAAGCGGGACGGGTAAAACACATCCCGTCGACAGGGCAACCGGTTGGCCGTTTCGCATTGCCGGGCGGAACTCCCACTGCTTCAGGGCAGCAGCCGACCCAAGATGGTTGGAGCCGTACGCGTACCCGTCGATAAAAACCAAGACACACCGTTCTGGAGAAATTAGTGTCTGCCGAACGGCAGTATCGAACACCCTGCACCAAATAGCGCAAAGAGGTGGAGCGTAGCCGCGCGGCGCGAGCGGTCCCGAGCAAAGGATATATCGGGATATGATGGTGACTCGCATTTTCGCGTGAGGAGATTCGTTTCTGGAAAGAACAGGAGGACACCGTGGAGATGCTTGGTCTTCGACAGGATGTACCGCAGTTACCGCGCCACCCCGTCGGACAGATCCTGACGTACAAGGGACACCCGAAGATTGCCTTGGTCGACCTCGGCAGCGATGCCAGTGAGGTATTGCGGGCATCGTGGTCCACGACGGCTCGCCCGTTCGATTCCGGCGGCGTAATCGAGAGTGCTTGGCTGCTACCGATGCTCGGTGCCGGAAGCACAACGGCGGCAGCCCTGCAGGCCGGCAACGTCTTCTTGGCAACAGCCAATCCCGCGACACTGATGACCATCGGGACGGGAGTCGGAACGGCCATCATGGGGCCGACCGGGATCGTTGCTCACGCGCCGTTTGTCGCGGCCAGCGGCGCGCTGATACCGGTCGTGGCGCCGGTGATGCTTTTCACGACCGTCTCGTCGATGATGATCGGCGCGCGCCTGGACCGGGCGCAGAGAACTCTCGGCAGGCTCTACGAGGCCGTGGAGGTCGTGCGTCGCCTCATGGACGCCGACGACTACGCCCGGTTCGAAAGTGCGGCGGAACAGATCGACGAAATCCGGTCCGAATTCGAGCACCGACAGCGATTTGCCGACGATGTGAGGATCAAGCTCTCACTGGTGAAGCACGACGTGAAGCATCTGCGTCAGAAGTACGAACGCCTTGTGACGAGACACGTCGATTCGGAGGACGATGCACGGTCGGCGGTGTCGGAGCTCAATCGGTTCTTCCTCGCAAGTCTCTACGACCTTCAGGTCGACCTGCTCCGGTTGTATCTGGCGCTCCAGGACGATCCTGATTTCGTCGAACTACGCCAGTCGCGGCTCCGTGAGAAGATCGAACGGTATGGCAAGGACTTCAGGCATATCCTCGATGACGACCGGGTTGCGGCCTACCACAGGAAAATGAAAGAAGATTTGGCCAGATCGGAGTGGCGCTGGCTTCCCGATGGCTGGCGTCTCCCCTTCGGAAGCGAACCGGTCGCAAGAACACGGCGCGTCCGGGCCGTCCGCAACGACTTCAACTCGATCCGGGCGCGTATCCAGGGTTGGATTGACGCGTTTGAGTCTGCGGAAGACGAGCGCGAGCAGGCTATCATCTTCTACCGCGCACTAGACGGCGCGCGTACGGTACGCGGGTATCACACACGCGATCTCCGACTGCAACAGGCGGTCGCGTAGCGTCCGCTGGCGACAGTCGATGGCCGCCAACGCACTCAATCGCCGCTTCTACTGTCGCGGAGCGGCATGCCGCGATCTCTAGTGGTTCAAGCGTTAATATCGCGGCCCACCCCTGAGGGCGGGGGAACGCAAAAGAGCACATCCAACGAAGCCCAGGGACTTGAGCACGGGTCCTAAAAAAGGGGGTCCTTTGTGCCCTTGTTGCCGTTCCGGGTCAGCGTTTCCGCCAGACTGAGGACCTTGCCCTTTGTCGCCTTGGCATGGGCCTCTCGCGTGCGTAGCTCTTGCTGACGGCGGCTCTCCTGCTGACGGATCACCCTCGCGGAAACCCGTGGCGGTTGCGGGTGTTCTACGCGGCAGGATCGAGCCAACCGACAAGCGCCGTCGCGGCATCCTGGCTGACGCCCGCCTCGATCGTGGCCTTGACGGACCGGCCGCGGCGTCGGGTGGTGTTTTCCGTTCCCGTGTACGCCCAGGATTCCGGAATTTCAATCGGAGGTCGCGACGGCTTCCGGCATGGGTCCGGTGTACTCCAGAATGAAAAGACCGCCACCGGCGCGGTCCGAGGCGTAAGCCAAGCCGCGGTGATCCAGGTCGACGTCATCGATCTGAATGACGATTGGCTGGCCTTCGACGATGGGATGCGAATTCTGGTTGGGCTCGGGGATGTAGTATCCGATCTCCCTGAGGTTGTAAGGATCGGAAAGGTCAATAACACGGACACCCGCATTGAAATACGCTATCCACGCGATCTTGTCTTCGAACCGGTTGATGCTGCCGTTGATGGTTTCGGCCGACTGGTGCGGTCCGAAGCGTCCACCCTTCTCGCAGTAACCGTCGACCGGCACCTGCCAGGTGGAGACGGGAAACGGGCTGTCCTCCTGCGTGATGTCATACATGTAGGACTTCGCGCGGACGCCGTTCGAACACGGTGCGACGTCTTGACCGCCGGCTTCGTCAACGACTAGGGCATAGGTCCTCGGCAGTGCATCCCCCATGAAATTGGGAACCTCGTCATAGACGATGGGCGAAACCGTATGCGGGCCACGCCCCGGTGGGGACGTATCGATCATCCAGACCAGCGTCGGATTCGCTGGATCCGAGATGTCCCACGATGCGGTGTGCCCGGCTTCACGGAAGCCCGCGTAGATCCGGTCGTTTTCCTCATCCACGATCGGATGGTGGGCGTACTGGCCTTCGAAACCCTCTTCGCCGTCTTTCTGGCCCGGACCCCAGGCGCGGCCCACGAAGACCGGATCTTCGGGATCCCTGAGATCCCAGATCTGAACGAGTGCGCCACCAAACCCCGGTTCTCCCGCCGCGGAATAGAAATAACCGGTTTCCTCCGACCACCAACCCTTGTGCGCCCGTTGGATGAAGTCTCCGCCGCAGCCGGGTCCGCAGGAATTTGGCGGCGTCCCGGTGATCTCCGAGACCAGTGCGATCCCGGAAGGGTCGGTATCGCGTGACGTGATATCGAAGATCTGGAACTTCAAGTCCTCACCGGCTTCCGAGTTTCGAATCAGATAGTCCCGGCCGGAGCCGTCGAATGGATAGTCGTATACGACGGTGACTCCGCGGGAATTGGCGTTGACTTCGTTGGGGATGTGCCACACCAGCCTGGGATTGGAAGGATCGGAGATCTCGATAATAGATGTTCCGTTCCATTCCATCTCATTGGTAATCGGGTTGAAGCGTTGTTCGCCGTCGTAATAGCTTTCGTGGTGGCCGACATAGACCCAGTTCCCATTGGCATCATCCGACTTGGTCGTGACCACGAGGGTTTCCCGTCCCTGGAGATCGTTGTATCCAACCAGTCGGACGTTTTCCGCTTCGACAGTCCCGTCCGTATCGGAGGCGATCTCGTCTCCACTCCCGGGCGTCTCGCCTGAACATCCCGCCAGCAAGAGAATCGCCGCGGCAATGACCCTCGTTAGTGTGAGCCTGCTCAGGGTACTTCTTCGCAGAATCATGGAGCCTCCCATGTCTCGGAAACTGACCAAAGGTAACGAAGCGCCCCGATGGCAGTCAAGGAAACGGTCGTTCGACGGCCTGCGGCCACGGCGCGGGTAGACACAACACCCTTACGACGACACTATCCGTGCTGCGGTAGTCGTCAGACACTGCTTATACCGGTTATCCGCCGCCAGGTGTCAGCCGCCAATCATGCGAGCCAGTTGGTCGAAGAAGCGTGCAACGTTTTGCAGGGTCTTGCGCTGATCGCCGCCTGGCCCGTCCGGATTGAAGTGCATGACGTCGTTCCGCATTTCCCGCACCGCATTCAGGCACCGGATGAACTCCGCGCGATCGATGCCAAGGCCAAGACGCTCCCAGTTGTCCGCACTCGCCAGCAACCGGCAGTACCCACCGAAGGTGAGGTCGGACGAACCCTCTATGGGCCGATCGTCACCGGACGCAGCCTGCAACTCTTCGAGCGTGAAATGTCCGTGTATGAGATTCCTCAGGTGCGCTTCGATCTCGCCGACGAACAGAAACGGCCCCGCAAATTGCCCAAGCTGTTCCGTCAGATCCGTCGCCGTAACCATACCAGTGATGGTCCTGTCTGTACCCCGCACCAGCACGTACCCGTGTTTCGAGACAATGCGTATGGCGTCGAACAACCTGGTGGTGCCCGGAGCAACTTCCGCAGGCTCCATGCACTGCCGAACGTACGTGCATTCCCGACCGAGTGCCAAGCGGCTACCTATTGACTGCCAGGTAACCATGCCGGACACGTCCCGCTCGTTCTTCATCACGGGCAAGCGGGAGTAGCCGTTCATCTGCATGATCGTGGTCGCTTCCCGCAGGGGACTCTCCGGTTTGACCCTCGCGGGTCTCCGGTTCGCCGCCGCAAGCGCAGCAACCCGATGCGTGGGATCGGACGTTCGGGGCGTATCGGGCGCTCCCGGTGCGTCTGAATCGAGTTCAATGGTAATCGAGGAATCGAGCCAGGCAACCGTGACCTCCTGATCCGTTCGCAGCTTGAATTTCTCGAGTCCGTTGCGGATATGGCTGTTGATCCCGTCTCCCCGCCGATGATAGCCGAACCTCTGCAGCAACTGACGCACGGTCAACTGCTCGGGTCTGGGCGCCGCCCCTTTTGCCACGTCATCGTTCATTCGATCGGCAATGCTTTGGAGCCACTGGTAGCCTTCATCCATAGTTCGAGTCTCCTCCTCGTCATCCTCGGGCGAGGTCAGGGCAGGACCAAGTGTGTCGCCCGTCGGACCGCCGCGACGGCATGCGTCCGCGCCGCGGCTAGACACGACACCCTTACGACAACACTATCCGTGCTGCGATAGTCGTCAGACCCTACTTATACTGCTTATCCGCCGGAGAAATCGTACAACGGCGCGAAATTCCGTTTTCCTGCGCCCAGCTCCGCATCCGTTGGTTACAGGAATGCGCCCACGAGAGGATCTCGACGCGCCAGCCGCGGTTGTGCATGCGTTCCAACGTGCTGTGAAAGCCCGCGCCCTCACTGTGCCCCGCGCCGTCTCCCGTCAGCAGCGTCGCGATGCCGGGATCGCCGTTGTAGTCCAGTGCGTCCTCCAGCATCCGCAATTGCAGGACGCGATCGGGCATGTTCTGCTCGCCGCGGCCGGGCTCCCCGCGGTCGAACAACTTCACGTCCACGCCCAAGCTGTCCAGCCGATTCCAAAGTTGCCGTCGTTCCGGAAGGACTGAACCCACGGCCAACGCCTTCTTGAGCGGCCGGTCGGTCGGTGCCAACCTCAGTATGTTCTCGAAGTTGATCCGCGCGCGATCGCGGGCGTTGGAACCCTCGTTGCGTACGACGGCGAAGCGCTGCGCTACGTGAAAGATGTTGGAGTTGTCCCAATAGACGAACACACTATCCATGCGAAATACTCGCCTCAGCGATTTTCAGCCACGGGCCAAGTCGAGCGCAAGCGGTTGACGATCGATGGCCCCCGGCCGCGCGCTGGCCGCTTTCGGCCCGGGCAGCCAGGAGTGGGGAAGTGATTTATGGCAAAGCGATGATTGACGCGAACGAGCGGCTCGCCATCCATTTGCGCGACGATTTCACATGCCTGTGGTGTACCCGCGACATCCTGGACGAATCTTGGCTCACTGTGGATTCGGTTGAACGGACCCCGCAGAACGATGTCGATCCCACTGGAGAACGGTTCACAGTTTGCGGGACGTGTGTGAAGTGGCGTTCCAGTCGTTCCGGGAGGAAGTTCGCGGCGGATGTCGGACGGACGTTCGACTGGGAGCCATCCGAGATACTCGGCCGGATCGCCCAGCATGTGAAGTTAGACTTGGGGATTCACCGGCAGGCCGCCGACGCCCAACTGGCCAGGTACGGTTCGATCAAGAACTTTTTCGACAAAGGCTTGGAGCAGCGTCGGTCGCGTGCCATGTGGGATTCGTTTGCCATCGTGCGGTACCAGAACTGGATCGACCAGAGGTTGGAAACAAGGCTGGGGCCCGAAGAAATGTGGCGAGAGGTCGAGAGACCGGACGACGACGATTATCGCTCGTGAACTTGTGGGCTTGCGCGGACGCGCGGTCAATCGTCAATCGAAACCGCGCCGCCAGCCATCGCGGCCCACCAGCTGCCGTCTCGCAGATGAGCGGTCTTCACGGCAGAACCAGGGGCCCCAGCAACAACACCCACATGACGCCACCCAGAACCGCGCCGACCAACGTCGGGACAACGACGCGCGTCCTCCGGCCGCGAGGGATGGCGGTCACGAGGAACCAGTATCCGAGTAGGAAGCAGGTGAGGCCGAGTAGAAGGAGTAGGGACTCGGGGATCCCCGTGAGCGCCGCCAACCAACCTTCGTCCGTGCCCGATGGGAATCGCAGTTCACCGCGGAGCTTTGAGGCGAGGATCGGAATCGCTCCCAGCCAGCGCATGGGGGCCACCAGCCCGACTCCGAGAACCAGAGAAAGCGGGCCGGGGCCGAATCGGCGGACCGCAAGCACGCAGGCTATGACTGTCAGATAGGTGACAATCACTCCTGCAGCCACGCCGACCGCCACGTGCCAAGGTTGAACAAGCGCCGCCGCAGCCTCCAAGTCCCCCGCCCGCATGAGCCTGGCGAACTCCCCGGATCCGGACCAACTGGTCGAGGCGAACCGCAGGACCGGATCGGGGAATCCGAACGCGGCGAACGCCCCGAAGTGCCCGAGTTCGTGAACCAGCACCGCGACGGGAAAGGCGATCGCGCCGCCAGCCACCCCGGCCAACCACCTGCCGGATCGCAACCACTCGCCGGAACGCTGAGGGTTGGTGGTTTGGTCAGCAAGTCCGCTTCCGCCCGTCAGGCCGTGCATGTTCAATCCTTTCTGGGGGGAGGTTGCGTGGTTGGTTGATACCGATCTAGCGTAACGTCACGAATCAGAGTATCAAATGAAGCGCGGTTACGATTGGCTCCGCCGGATGGCCCTGCCGACGTCGTTCCGGCGCTCGGCTCAGGTGACGTGGAATTCCCGGAACATGTACTTGAAGAACGGGTCTTCGATGTACCGCTTCACCCAGTTCAACCCGTGAACGTACTCTTCGTAGCGTTCCGAGAGCCTGCGGTAAACGTCGGGTTCCGAGTCGGTCCAGGCCAAATCGGCCACGATGTGGTAGGACCGGCGGCCTTGCTCCGAATAGTACTCGTGGCGGGTGGGGCGCCGGGGCCGGTCGAGGCTTTCCGGGAACAGCCCCAGCATGAACAGCGTGAAGTCGCCCAGGTAACGGTACCGGCGTTTGCGCTCGCGCGCATCGGCGCTCCGCTCCGCGGCGGCCACCAGGTCGACGAGGTGCACGATCCGACGGCCGTCGGAGTCCCGCATGCGATACAGGTCGTCGGTTCGCAGCAACTCGGCCAGCAAGTTGCCGACGTAAACAACGGACGCCCGGTCGCGAATGTCGCGTTGGCCCAGCCCGCGCTCGGCCAGGGCATGAAAAACGGCCCCAATTGGATGGTCGGCGGGTATCACCGGCCTTACGGCCTCGTTCATTGCGCACCCCCTTCCGAGTCACCGCCGTGTCGGTTCGATGCCATCACCGCGAACTATCACACCGATCCGTCGGGATCGGCTGACAATCTCACGCAGTCATATTTGTGTTGGACGTGGAAAATTCCAAGAAGTCTTTGCCTCGGTGCGGATAGTCGTCATTGGTGGGGGGCTGTCCAGCGCCCGGGCCTCGAGGCTCCTGGCTCTGGCTGGCCACGGGGTTTCACTGGTCGACGCCCAAGGCGCCCGGGAAAAGCCCTGCGGCGCAGGGTTGACCGCCCAGGCGTGACTGCTGGACGCCGGGCTCGACGCTCATTTCCCATTCACGCTCATCGACGGCATCCTGATCCATTTCGGCGCCGCACGCTTTCTCCGTGTCCTCCCGCCCTAACCCTTGGTCGTTCTGTCGGGCGCGGTCCTGGGCCGACACCTGATTGAGGCGGCCGCGGCGCGGGTAAACACAACACGCTTACGACGACACTGTCCGTGCTGAGATAGTCGTCAGACCCTGCTTATACCGCTTATCCGCTGCCGGCGGGTTTCGAACAGTTGTATGATCGGCAGCAACGGTCCGGTTTCGTCGAGGCCGGACTCAACCGTAAACACTCTCCCGGATTCCCGGGGTGGTTCAGACAGTAGTGACCCTCAAAGAAGAGCAGAGCGACTATTACCAGCGCGAAATCCGATGTGCTACGCCGCGAATTCAAGCTGGATAGCTTGTGAGCGCGGGCGCGACGCCTCGCTAGCACGACTGTAGATTCATAATCGCTCTTGCCAAGTTGAGCTTCCGGGACCTGAAGTCGACCAGCCGCCGAAGTCACCACCCTCAAAGGGCTGTTCAAACCCCATCAGCGTGACCATACCAAGTAGCTGGCCGCGATGATGCGTACCGTGAGTTACAAGATGAAACAGATGGTTTAGGCGGCCATCTTCAGATAGAAGACCGCCAAGATGCGATGCTTTCGTCGCCGCCAGCCACAACTCGGCTACGTCACACATCCTCGTTCGTATGTCTTGAAGCGTCTCGGTGGCGTCGTACTCCCGCCATGATGGCTGCCTAATCGTAGGCGCAACACAGCCGCTCCACCCCTCCATAACGTCAGCGATGTGCGAAACGGTCCGGTGGGGGGTGCCCAGGCCAAAGCCGAAATTGGTTTTACACTGTTCGTTTGAAAGACTTGAAAGAAAGTCGACAGCTTCAAGATTGCACCATCTCTCATATTCGACGAGGATAACAATCGTCTTGTAGTAGTCCCTCTCCACTGGATAACCTCTTGAGTCCGTGAATATGTAGGATCACACTGTGAACGATCGCCTAACCCGCATTTCTCACGAGTTGTCTGCTACAGTGCCGGATCCATCCGCCAGGCACGCCCCCTGACGCGCTTGATCCGGCGCGACGAACGCGCCGCTACGCGCCCGGCGCGGGGAACGCGCCGTAGCTCTGACGGCGTCTCCGACTCTTCGCGACGAAAACCCGTGAGAAAGGCGGGCCAAAAGTGAAGTTTATTGAACACGCGCCGGGTTGAAGATCGTCATCACCGTCCGCCGGCCGGAAATCCGCACGCTCCCACTGTAGGTGCGGATTTGGGCGGTCTAAGACCGCCCGTACAGTCTCGGAATGCAGGCCTCTCAATGACCAGAAGATGTGGCATGCGGCGAAGGTCCAAATTTCTTCACTTTCCGGCGATCGCCAACAGCAAGCAAATGATCGTGCAGGCGACGCTCGTGAAGCGCTTCGCCGCCGCCGCCGAGGAGGCCGGGTGGTCGGCCGACGGGATCAACGGCCGTCTGCGGCGCATCGTGCGCTCCACTCCTATCGGAGAGATTCACGTCGTCGGCCGCAACCGCGGCGTGCTCTACACCAGCCTGAAGCCGCCCCCGGCGGAACTGCCTGACGCCCGCGACCAGCGGCGGGCCGAAACCCGGGCCCCGGTCGCTGACCATCAGGACGCTGGATCCGACCGGCAGGGAAACGTGCATGATCCGGTCTTTGATTTCCTCCGGTACCGGCATGTCGGGCGGAACGTCCGCGAACGTCTGGATCACGGAGAACTCGCCCCCGAAGACCGACCGGTAGAACTCGAACGCCTCGCGGCAGTTGCCATCGAACGTCAGATACGTGCTCAGCGACATGCACGACCTCCTGGGTGCTCACCCGCGGACGATGAAATCGAGGTAATTCTCCCTGTCGACCACACGGACCGAGCTGTCGGGATAGGCCTGCCGCCAGGCGCGCGGGACCCGTATCCCGGGCTGCGGCGACCACTTCACTTCCGTCCCGTCGAGACGCCCTCCGCGCTCCTCGATCAGGTCGATCTCCTGCCGGTCGTAGGTCCGCCAGAAGTAGCTCTCGGTCTGCCGCCCAGTGTAGAGATTGAACTTGAGGCGCTCAACCACAATGTAGTTTTCCCACAGAGCGCCGATGTCGTCCCGCAGCGCGAGAGGGCTGAAGTTGTTGATCAATCCGTTTCTGATGCCGTTGTCATAGAAGTAGTAGCGCCGGCTCTTCGCGATCTCCTTGCGCAGATTGCGGCTGAAACCTGGCCGGCCGAATATGACGTAGGCCTTCTCCAGGAGATCGAGATAGCGCTCCACTGTGTTCCTGCTCATGCCGAGGCGGCCGCCCAGCTCCGCTACCGAGACCTCCCCGCCGACCTGAAATGCAATCGCCTGCAGCAGGCGCAGCAGCTTGTCTGCGTGTCGAACGCCGTCAAGCTGCAGGATGTCCTTGAACAGGTAGGAAGCGATCAACTCCTTCAGGTAGACCTCCCGATCTTCGTTCGATTCCGTCAGGACGACTTCTGGATAGGACCCGTGGATCAGCCGCATCTCGAGGCGTGCGCGGGTCTCGTGTGCCGTCTCCACGGCCTGCAGCTCCAACTGTGCGAGGGGCAACAGCAGCAGCGTCCGTTTCCTGCCGGTCAGCGGCTCGCCGGTCTGCTGCGCAAGGTCGAAGGACGACGAGCCGGTGGCGACGATACGCAGCCCGTCGACGTGGTCGGCGAGCAACTTCAGGTTCAGGCCGATCTCGCGGACGTGCTGGGCCTCGTCGACGATCAGCGTCCGCCGCCGGCCGACGAATGCCTGCAATCTGGCCACCGATTGGCTCTCGAGGTACTCACGCACGGCGATGTCCTCGCCGGACACCAGCAGGGCGTCCGGGTCGTACCGGCGCATGTACTGGCGGATTAGGGTGGTCTTCCCGACGCGCCTGGGACCGTACACGACCACGACCCGGTTGGGCGCCACCGAGCGCGCCAGTCGCGCAAGCTGCGCGTGCGGAATGTAGGATTCGGTCACTAAATGAATATATTTACATTAATTCCGTTAGTTTGTAGATCATATTTTTGATTTCTGTAGCCCTTCCGATCGGGGAGCAACCGCGGCGTCCGGGGGACGCCCGATCATGCCGGGGCCCGCGAAAAGCGTCAGCGCCTGATCAGCGACAACTAAAATTCCCGGTAGACTCACGGGCTACAATCTGCATTCATCAAGAGGGAGGTCCCAACATGAAAAACCTCGCGACCGAGGTTGCTCGGACCGTCGAACGAAGACTCCGCGAATTCCAACTCTTGAACCAATATACGGCCGAAGAGTTGTCCCCCAGGGACGAGGAAGAGAAGGGGCCGAGTCTGCTGCACCACGTTGAAGCCGAGATTCGCGGAGTTCTCGGGGCGGAGTATGAAATAGTGACCCAAAGCTGGGATCTAACAGGCCGAGACTTCGTTTCGGCGTTCGGCCACTCATTCTGGCCGGACATCTTCGTTCGTCGAGGCGATACAGATCTGCTCGCCGTAGAATTGAAACTAGCGAAAAGATCTCCTACCGGGGCCATTGCCCAAATGATCGGTCAGTGTTTGATATATCGCGCCAAGTATTCGCAAGTGATCGGCTTCTTGGTGAAACAAGAACACTATATGGGCCGCGACGACGACACGGAGAACGTCAGCGGATTACTCAATTGCCACGATATTCGGATTGTGATCAGGCAAGGTGAGACATAGACACGTTGGAGTTTTCGACAGCGGTCGAGCGCGGTACCGGGCGTATGCTACGCGTCCTCTCGTAGCGCCCCGGCGTTGCTGGCGCGTCCAACGTCGTGTTGTCGCGCAGGTCATTCTGCTCATCGCTAGGGGTAAGGCAGAAGTGGATGGCTACCGAAGCGGACCGTCAGTTATTTGCGTCGAAGGTCCTCAACGCAGTGGGGCGGGAACCCTCTAGTTTACGCGGAGAAAGGAGGAAACTCAGCGGATTCATGGCGACGGCCGGATCCTTCTATGCTGGTGACCTGATGGTCGTGGGAAGAGCCTGTAACGGATGGGGGGCTGAAGATGAAATGAAATGGTGGGGCAGGCCGTGTGTGCTGGGACTGTTGCGGACGACTTGCTCCTAGACTGGTTACCCAACGAAGTCTCTGAGATCTTTCTGGCTCCGCTCCAACGCCGGCATCCCGGCGTGATTCAGCTTCCTTTGGGCAAGTCCGTTCACGAATTGCAGCAGGTTTCTCGCATTGGACAGATGGTGCGCTTTCCACCATTGGGAGCAAACAAAGAAGCGCCCCGCATACAATCTACTATAGTACCTTTCGAGTCTGTCGCTCTCTGAACCCTTTCTTCCGTCTGCCCTTCCTCGCAAGAGCGGGAAATTGCTGATTTGGAGGCCCATGCTCGTTTTGCAGCAGTCCGGATCCATCAAGTTGCGAAGGTCAGCCTCATCAAGAAGGGTAGGGTAATCCTCCAGCAACGTTGTCATCAGTTTTCGCACAAGCGGCTGAAGGGAGCCACGCTCCCTTGACGCGTTCCCGCTTGCCGGTGACCGATCTCGGGTGTCCACATCCAATTCTCGCGGGGTCTTTCGCGGAGTTTCGGCCAAGTCCAGCAGTTTCTTGGCGCGCACGAACAATTCAGAAGTGTCTGCAACCGCAACTGCTTTCTCCAGCGTGGGCCCCATCATCCGCTCGGTAAAGTCTTCATTGGTCAGAAGGTCCCACTCGATTTCCGGGTATTCCTCTCTGAGATCAGAGAAAATGGATTTCAGCGGTTTTTGGACGCCGATGTGCACTTTGGGTGAAGCGAAGTAGATGTGGAACTGTATTTCAGTCCGGTGGTAGGCTTTCAGGATCATCGTGGTGCGCAGCAGCTTCTTGAGGATCCTTGCGTCTGTGCCGCCGGAATAATTCAGACCGGCCTCGTGGAAGGCGGCTTCCAGGGCGTATATGTCGCCTTCCTGGTCAACGCCCAAGACATCAATCTCTCCCTGCTGCAGAAATTGTGACGCGTTCTTCGTTTGCTTGAATACCTTCCCATCCGGATCGAATCTCTTCTTCATGGCAAGGAACATTTTTTCCAGTTCGACGTCGTCCATGATCTTTGGCCAATGTTCGGACACCTTCCAATTGGCCTGCACAAGCCAGCATTGTTTGACGTGCCGTAAGTAGGAATAACCGAGTGATTCGAGGATCTCTATTTTCAAGGGTTTACCGAGCCTTTCGAGGCATTGTGCACGGCACACGCCATCTAGGGAGCTTTAAGCACGGCTGCAACATTCTGGTACCTGGGTCGCATCGGGCACCTCGCAACGGGGTTCGATCCGTCAGATTGTATACGCAAGAGCGGCGGCGCGCAAACACCGCCCGCTGCTACCGCCCCCGTGCGTTCGCCACCTGCGCCCACGTTATCGGAACGACGACGAGGGCGGCCACGGCCGCTCGGACGACAGTCATGAAGACCTCCCGGGACGTTGCCGCGTTTTACATATTGGCGGCGGGCCGGCCGCCTCGGGGAGCGATGACCTTCCACCGCGCGCCAATCGTCCGCATCCCGCCGCCGGAGTTCGAACAGTCATACGATCGGCGGCAATAGTCCGGCCTCGTCGAGGTTGGACTCAACCAATACACTCTCCGGAATTCCCGTGGCGGTACACGGGGACGGCTTCGGGCAGGATCACGGGTCCGATAAGGTATGATCCTCGAACGCCAACACCACCGTGGGAGGACAGACATGCAGTTCAAAGCATTCATCGCTTTAGCGGTTTGTGGCCTGATCTCGGTCTCCGGAAGTTCGGCGATCGTTCCTGAGGCGGCCGGACAGGCGCGGGCGGAAGAAGCAGGCCCCGTTGCCGAACTCGTGGGACGCCTCGACTTGGAGAGCTACAAGGACACCCTCCGGGGATTGGCCCAGTTTGGCGACCGCCGACAGGGAACGGATCGCAACAGGGCAGCCGTCGACTGGATCGAGGAACATCTCCAGAGCTACGGGTGCGAGACAGATCGGATTCGCTACGAGTACAACCCGGAACCGCCGCAGAACGGCGGCGGTGGCCGCGGAAGGGGCGGTGGAACGCGGCCCGACCCGGTGATCGCCAGCGGCGAGATCCGAAACGGGCCCGGTGGTTCACGCTACTATGGGATCACACGACAGACGGGCGTCAACAACGACCCGGATGCCCAGCCCGACCAGCGATTGCGGGAGTTGAACAGGCAACCCGCGACCAACGGTCCGCGCGAGGAAGTCTACTGCACCAAGATCGGCGCCACGCGTCCAGGCGAGATGTACATCCTGGGAGCGCACATGGACGGGCACGGCTGGGGCGAAGCGTTGAACGACAACGGTTCCGGCACGGCGCTGGTCATGGAACTGGCCCGCATCCTGAACATGCCCGGCGTCGAAACCGAGGTGTCGATCCGGTTCGCGCTCTGGAACAACGAGGAAACGGGTTTGAACGGGTCGCGGGCCTATGTCGAGCAGCGCGCCGACCTGCAGGGCATCGAAGACCCTCCCGGCTCGGGCCGGTATCCCGAACCCATGTGGCTGGCGATGATCCAGCACGACATGATGATGTGGGACCACGGGATGCCGCGGGCCGACGGCACGTGGAACCCGGAACAGCGGCCCGAGGCCGACATCAACATCGAATTCCAGTCCACGTCCAGGTTCACGGATCGGGCGATGAGACTGGCCTTCTTCTTCCGGGAGGCGAACGAGCGGTACGCGACGGACTACCCGGCCGCCGTCGGGCCCCACATGACCAACACGGACTCGACGCCGTTCATGAACTTGGCGCCCTCGATCAGTCTTCGGGAGAACGAGCGAGGAATGCACACCGGGGCCGGCTGGAACCCGACCTGGCACCAGCCGATCGACGTGTTCGAGACGTTCAGCGACAAGGATTTCCGCCTTGGGCTCAACGCCGCGCAGACAACCCTGGCCGCGGTTTTGCAACTGGCCGGGGCCACGCTGAAAGACTGACAGCCCGATCTGTGGGCCGGCGACGGCTGAACGCGATCCGGTCGTCGCACGAGGTGATCCACCATTTCCGGGCAGGCGGGCCGGGCTGACAGACGCGGATCGACGAGGCGCTTCGCGATTGGATCAAGCGATAGAACGCAGCCGGATCGGTCCCATCGTTTCGCACTCCCATGAATTCACCCACAGCCGCAACGGCGGGGATAATGCCCCAAATTCCTCACTCTCGACATGGACCTAATTTTGGGGGAAGGTCATATGACCGCCCAAATGACCGCCCGAATCAAGTCCGAAAGGATCGTGCGGTAATCGTGCGGTCATGACCGCACCTACAGTCGGAGTCGGAGTGGGAGTGGGAGCCGGGAGCCCAAATTCCTGAATATTGAGCATGTAGGGACGGTCTATGACCGCCCAAATGACCCGGCCATGCGGTAGCCGATGCCGCGCTCGTTGAAGATGTAGGTCGGCTCGGCCGCGTCGTCGCCGAGCTACAGTCGGAGTCGGAGTGGGAGTGGGAGCCGGGAGCCCAAATTCCTGAATATTGAGCATGTAGGGACGGTCTATGACCGCCCAAATGACCCGGCCATGCGGTAGCCGATGCCGCGCTCGTTGAAGATGTAGGTCGGCTCGGCCGCGTCGTCGCCGAGCTTCTGGCGGAGCTTCTTCACGAACGTGCGCACCGGCTCCGAATCGCCACCGCCGTGCCGGTCCCAGACTTGGCGCAGCAGCGTGTCGAACGTCGTAACCCGGCCCGCGTTGAGTGAGAGCACGCGCAAGAGCTCGTACTCGGTGGCGGTGAGTTCGACCACACGACCGGCAACGCTCACTTGGCGCTGGTCGTAGTCGATGGAGAGATCGCCTGACACGAAGGGCTCGGGCTCGGCCCGCCGTCGTAGCGCCGCCTGGACCCTCGCCGTCAGCTCCATCGGCGAGAAGGGCTTGACGATGTAGTCGGCCGCCCCCAGTTGGAGCGCCCGTGCAACGGTTTCATCCCTGCGGTAGCCGGAAATGAAGATGACCGGCAGGTCGGCGAGCTCGGGGATCCGTTCCATCAGTTCGATCCCGTCGGTGCCGGGCAGCATCAGGTCGAGCAGGACAAGCTCGGGCTTTTCGGTCTGGATCAGGCGCCGCAGCTCCCGCGGGTCGCCCGTCATGAGCGGGGCATAGCCCGCCGTCGAGAGGGCGTCGCGAAGGAAGCGCAGCGCCTGCGGGTCATCGTCGACCACCAGGATGCGCGTGGGCTCATGCCCTTCCGGGGACGGCCGCGAAGAACTGTGGGCGGCGCCGGCCGTGGCCTCCCCGGCCACCGGAATGCTGAAGGTGAAGCGCGTGCCCTGGCCCGGCCCACCGCTCTCGGCCCAGATGCGGCCGCCGTGGGCCTCCACCAACCCCTTGCAGATGGCCAGCCCCAACCCGTAGCGCACCGTCGGGCCCTCGGCGTCGCCGCCGGCGTGCTTGCTGAACAGGTGCGGCAGCCGTTCCGGGGCCACCCCCCGGCCTTCGTCGGCGACCGAGACCGCGACGTGCGCGCCGTCGCGCAGCGCCACGATCAGGATGGGGGAGGACTGGGGAGAGTACCGGGCGGCGTTGGCGAACAGGTTGTTCAGGACCTGCACGATGCGCCTGCGGTCGGCCAACACCAGGGGCAGATCCGAAGGCAGGTCGATGAGGATGGCGTGGCGGCCGCCGCCGCTGAGGAACGTGTTCCTCGCCCGTTCCACCAAGGCGGCCACCTCCGAGGGTTCGGGCGCGACCGACAGCGTGCCCGAGTCGATGCGCCCCGCATCGAGGAGATCGCCGATGAGGCCGCGCATGTGGTCGGCCTGCTCGTCGATGATGCGGAAGAACTCGCGTGTCTCGGCGGGGTCCAGCTCGGGCGAGGCCGCCAGCACGGTGGTGGTCGAGCCTTTGATGGAGGTCAGCGGCGCCCGCAGTTCGTGGCTCACCAAGCCCAAAAATTCGGCCCGCTGGCGTTCCATCTCTTCCAGCGGCGCCAGATCCTGTATGGTGACCACCACGGACTCTACCGCGCCGTCCTTGGAATGGATCGGTGCGGCGTTGACCAGCGTCGTCACACTCCGGCCGTCGGGGACCGACATCACAACCTCCTCTCCGCGCCTCGGCGTGGCGTCGCGGAGCACCTCTGCGAGCGGGAGTTCGTCCAGGGCAATCTCCCTCCCGTCGGCGAACCGGCACGTCATCACCTTCAGCAGATGCTCCGGCGGTTGGCCGGGAGTGCGCAGACTCTCGACAATCCGTGTCGTCTCCCGGTTGAACGACACCGGATTGCCGGTGCGGGCATCGAAGACCGCCAGGCCCACCGGCGAAATGTCGACCAGGGTCTCCAGGTCGGTCCGGGCGCGCTGCTCGTCGCGGTGCTTGCGCGCGTTGGCGATCGTCGTGGCGGCCTGCGCCGCGAACAACGCCACGACCTCTTCGTCCTCGCTGGTGAATTCCGCTCCGTCGTCCTTGTCGCTGAGGAAGAGGGTGCCGAGATGATCGCCCCGATGGTGCATCGGGGTTCCCTGCAGGGTCTTCGAGCTCCAGGGATTCGAGGAAAAGCCCAAAGATTGGAGGTAGCCGGGCAGGTCCGCCACGCGCATCGGCGCCGAAAGGTCTCGAAGGTGTTCGAAGAGCCGCCACCGATCGGGCCACTCCACCATCTGCCGACGCTCCTCCGGACGAAGACCGGAGGTGACGAAGTCCTGGACCTCTCCCCTCTCGTCGATGGTCGTGATCGCACCGCGGCGGGCGCCGGTCAGGGCGCGGGCGCTTTCCACGATCTCCTGCAGGACGGTATCGACATCCAGGCTTGCGCTGATGCGCAGGATCGCCGCGATCAGCCGTGCGTTGCCGTCCCGCAGCGCCTGGTTCTCTTGCCTGAGTTGCTCGAAACCGTTCAACGGTCCTCTCCCGGCCACCTACGGCCCAAAACCGCTTTCAGCGTCGCCACGGGCGCGCGACGACGGCTGCGCCGGATTCGCGAGGCCCGGTGCCAGTCGGGGTGCGCTCAGTGCGATTCTTTGCCCCGAAATACACGATAACGCCATGATATTGAACACTTGTTCACACTATCTCCACATAAATATCCATAAAATAAACTCGAACGGGTGTGTTTCTGTGGCGCGACGAAACGCAATCCCGACACTGCCCTGCGCAGTCCGAAGCGGACCCCCAACGTCCGCTCAAATCGTGGGCAAGGGATCGACAGGTGGCATGAGGTACAGCCGTCATGACCGACCCGGCAAAAGCAAATCACTACCAATCAATACTAACCAAGTACTAACTATTGATAAGGACCGGACTATGAAATGGATACCGCCACTGTACGCTGCTGGCTGTCGATTGGCGGTGGCCCTGATATTGGTCTTGACCAGTGCTGCCATATCGGAGGCCCAGACTGACATCGGCAACATTCGCGGCTATGTGCGTGATCAGACGGAAGCGGTGATCCCGGGCGTCGCCGTGACGGCGTTGGATCAAGCCCGCGGCGTGGACCGGCAAACCGTCAGCTCTGCCACCGGCGAGTATGTTCTCGGTTATCTGGTTCCCGGCCTTTACACGTTGCGTTTTGAGGCAGATGGTTTCGCTCCGTACCTGATCGAAAATCTTGAGGTCCGCGTCGGAGAGACCGTGCCGTTTTCCCCGGAACTCACCGTTGGCGCCGTCACAGCGGACATAGTCGTCGCGGCAGCAGATGCTTACCCGGTGATCGACACGCATAAAACCGCGCAGGCCGAACACATTGATTTCGTCGCCATCGAAAATCTTCCCATCAACCGCCGAGACTACCTGGATCTGGCCCTGTTGATTCCGGGAGTCGTCGACACGAACCATATGGTCGATGACCGGGACAGCCGGATCTCAGCAACGCCGCAGTCCGGGCTGAGCATCGGCGGCGGGACCGGGCGGAGCAACACGTTCATGCTCGACGGCTTGAACAACACTTACGACTCGGGTACGGTGCGGTCTTCGATCAGCCAGGAATCGGTGTACGAGTTTCAGGTCAACCGCAATTCGTTCTCGTCAGAGCTGGGTGGCGCCCCCGGCGGTGCAATCAACATTGTTACCAAGGGCGGCACGAGCCAACTGCGGGGAAGCCTGTTCGGAGTGCTCCGCAACCGCCGTTTCCAGGCGCGGAACTTCTTTGACCCGAGCGACTCGGCCTACACGCGGGCGCAGAGCGGCGCGTCGATCGGAGGTCCGATCGGACAAGACGGAACGTTTTTCTACGGTTCCTACGAGCGCTTGGATCGCCAGGAATCCGTCTTCGTGCCCCTGCTGCGGGACGACGCGTTCCTGTACGAGCTGACCCCGTCCCAGCAGGCGCTGGCGGGTGCCCTCAACGCCGCGGCGCCGGCCTTCCGCCCGCTTGTCGGGCAGCTTACGGGGGCGCTGACGCCGGGCAACTACCCGCACGTCGTTGCCTTGTTCGAGGAAAACAGCGGCGTGTTCCCGTTCTCGGAACACCGCCAGCAGGTGCTGGGCCGCATCGACCACACGGTGCGGGATGGACACAACCTGTTCATGCGGTTCAACTGGACCGGCCAGGACAGCGAGAATACGCAGTTCGGCTCGCTTATCGCTTACAACCGCGGGCGGAATTCCCACATCAACGATTTCGCGCTGGCATTCGGAGATACGCTCATGATCGGCCCGAGGTGGATCAGTGAAACCCGCCTGGGACTGACCTATCACGACGGCGGCACGTTCCCGACGGAGCCCTACGGCCCATCGATCGACATCAACGGCTTTGGCCAGTTCGGCCGGGACTTCATCCTGCCGGCCCGGGTCGTGGAGCGCGCCGGGCAGGTGCGGCAGACCTTCACCCATATGTCCGGACCGCATACCTACAAGTTCGGCGCCGATGTCAGCGGCTCGCGCTTCAGCGTGTATTCGGAAACCTTCTTCAGCGGACGCTTCCAATTCGGCGAGGCGATCCCTTTGGCGAGTGTAATCGACAACGCAGTTGGCCCCGGCACGGCACAATTGATCCAGGGCTCTCTGGCGCTTGCGGGCCTGCCGCAACTCGGCGCCGCGGTTGCCGAGCCCATCTCGTCGCTGCAAGCCTATGCTCTGGGGCTGCCGCTGATCTATCAGCAGGGCTTCGGCGATCCCACTTGGGTCGGGTGGAAAAAACGGTACGACTTTTTTGCCGAGGCCTCGTGGCGGCTCACACCCGACTTCCTGCTCACGCTGGGCGGCCGCTATGAGTTGGAGCCGAAGACGCGGTTCCCGGCCGACAATAACAACGTCGCACCGCGGCTGGGATTCGCCTGGAGCCCGGACGCCGAGACGGTCGTCCGCGGGGGGTTCGGCATCTATTACGGGAGGATCGAAGGCCAGATCAGCTACATCAACGACCTGTTGGGCGAAGGGCAGCAGATCTTTCAGGTATTCGTCCCCCTGACCGGCCTGGCGGGCATCGACAGCGCGCTGACCGGCCAGCGGCTCACGTCGGCCGAAATCTACCAGACCGCCTTGCGGCGAGGTATCCTCGGGACGCGCACGATCACGCCGCAGGACCTGGCCATCCACGGCATCGACCCGGGCCCGGGCCTGCCGCTGCGGGTGCAGTTCCGGGTATCTCCCGATGCGGTGAACCCCTACTCGCAGCAGGGGAGCCTCGAGATCCAGCGCGAGTTGGGGGGCTATGCGCTATCGGTCGGATACAACCTCAACCTGGGTGTCCACCTGATCCGTCCGCTCGATGCGAACATTTACCAAGCCGGAACCGATCCTCAGGGCCGGCCGATCGTGGGCTTTCACAATCCGCTGATTCTGCAGGACAACGTCTTCGGCAGCTGGGGGAATTCTTCGTATCACGCCATGATCGTCCAGGTCCGGAAGCGCTTCACCGATGGGTTCAGCATCTCGGCGCATCACACATGGAGCAAGACCATGGACGAGAACACGGATTACAACTCGTCATTTCAGCCGCACCTGCAGTGGGATGCCAAGGCCGAACGCGCGCTGTCGTCCTTTCACCGGGGGCACAGCTTCGTCGCCTACACGGTGTTCGATCTGCCCTGGAGATCGAGCGACGGCGGTGGTGGTGTGGGTCACGCGCTGATTCGCGACTTCACGGTATCGGGCATCCTGAACGCCCGCTCGGGAGCGCCGTTCAACCTCAACGCCGGCTATGACAACGTGGGCGACCGCCACCCCGACACGCACCGGCCGCCGGGTGTCGGCCGCAACACGGGCGTCGGTCCCGACTACTTCTCGGTGGACCTCCGCCTGAATCGAGAGTTTCCGTTCGGCGAAGGCCGGAGCGTCGAGTTCATTGCCGAGGCGTTCAACCTGTTCAACCGGACCAACTTCAAGACCGTCAACAGCACGGTCGGAGAGCTGAGCCTCGAGGAACTGCCGGCCCGGCCCGTAGGGCGGCTGGGACCGGTCACCGAGCCGTTCTCCTACACTTCGGCTTTCGATCCGCGGCAATTTCAGTTCTCACTGCGTCTCAACCTTTGATGGCGTTCAGGATGAAACGAACCCTCGGGGCGGCCTGCAGTCGGCGATTCTCGCGATCGAAGAACGAGGCGCGGCATCCTGGACGGCAACGCGATATCGGTTGAAATCGATGGAGACGCCCTTTCCTTCGAATACCACGGGCGAGGCTGACGGGGAGGACCGGTCTCCCTGTCCGATCCGCTGACGCTCCAGGAGACGGTCCGGAACACGCGCATCCTCGCGCGACCGAACCAAGAAGTGGCCACGGTGATTTTGTCCTTTCAGTGAACTACGGCGAATTCAGTAGTTTAACCGGGAAAGCTGGACATCGCGGGGAGTTTCCGGTATAACACGCTGAATGGAGTGGACGGAATTGACCAGCCAGGAATTGTCGGAGATCGAGGTCCGGCCAGTGGAGCGAAGCGAGGAAGCGCAGTATCGGGAGCAGATGAGGCGTCATCATTATCTGGGCGCGCTGGCGAAGATCGGGGAGACGGTCTGGTACGTGGCGACATGGCGCGGGCAGTGGGTGGCGCAACTGAGCCTGTCGGCGGCGGCGCTGAAGTGCGGGGTTCGGGATCGATGGATCGGCTGGGACTTCCGCTCGCAGTATGGGCGGCTGAAACTGATCGCCAACAACAGCCGCTTTTTGATTCTGCCGGGCTGGAATCGGCCGAATGTGGGGTCGCGAGTATTGTCCCGGCTCGAGCGGCGGGCCGCCCCGGATTGGCGCCAACGGTTCGGTCATGGGTTGCTGCTGCTGGAAACGTTTGTCGATCCCCGGCGCTTCCATGGCGGCGTGTATCGCGCGTCGAACTGGTTGGAACTGGGACGGACGCGGGGATACCGGCGCACCCGGGACGGCTACAGCGCCGAAGCCGATGCCCCGAAACTTGTCTTTGTGCGTCCCCTGCGCCGTGATGCGCGCAGGCAACTGACCCACCCTGGCCGGGAACATCTTCAACTCACAGGAGCCCCCAAGATCATGCTCAATGCCGCCGAGATGCGACAACTCCCCGAGTGTTTCAGGACCATTCCCGATCCGCGCCGCTCTCAGGGACGGCGCCATCCCTTGTCGGTCGTGCGGGGCATCGCGGCGGGCGCGACGCTGTGCGGCATGCACGGCTATAAAGCCATCTCGGATTGGGCCGATGCCCTGGGGCAGAAAGCCCGCGAACGTTTTGGCTGCCGGCCCGAGAACGGCCGCTATGTGGTTCCCAGCGAGTTTGTGATTCGGGATTGCCTGATCCGGATTGAACCGGGGGCGCTGGACCGGGCGCTCAATGCGTGGAATCGGGCCTGGGGCGCCCCGGACGATGCGCTGGCCATGGATGGCAAGACGATGAAGAACGCCCTCGACTCGGACGGGCGTCAGACCCACATCATGAGCGTGGTCGGGCATCGGTCGAAACGCTGCTACACCCAAAAAAAGTGGGAACCCTCCCTGTAGCCGGCGGCGAGGAGCACAAGCGCACGAACGAAATCGGCATGGCCGTTCCCTTGCTTGAAACCTGCGACATCGCCGGCAAGGACATCACCGGCGACGCCCTGCTGACCCAACGCGCGATCGCGCGTTATTCGGTTGAGCGGGGAGCGCACTATCATTTCACGGTCAAAGGCAACCAACCGACGCTGGAACGCGATATCGCGTTCCAGTTCCAAACCCGCGGACAACCCGACTTTGTCGAGGTCACGCCGCCCGATCATGGCCGCATCGAAACCCGGCGCATTTGGTGCAGCGCCGCACTCAACCACTACCTCGACTTTCCCCACCTGGGGCAGGTCTTTCGGATCGAGCGCGAATCCATCGACAAAAAATCCGGCGCCCTCACCTGTGAAACCGCGCTGGGCATCACGAGCCGCTCACCCGGCGAAACCTCCCCCGAACGCTTGCTGGCCATCAATCGCGGTCATTGGAGTATCGAAAGCGTCCATTACATCATCGACTGGAATTACGATGAGGACCGCAGTCGAATCCGCACCGGCTTCGGCCCGGAAAACATCACCCGCCTCCGACGCTTTGCCGTCGGTATTCTCAAATCCTTTCAAAAACCCGCTCAATCGATCGCCCAATCCATGCGCCAACTCTCGTTCAATACCCGCCGCGTCTTCGACTACTTGAAAATGACTCGAAATTCATCCCCCACATCATGCTCCTTCTGAGAACAAATTTGCCGTGAAGAAGTGGCCCCCTGCCATTGTGATCCGTATTCCTTTTTCAGACAGTTGCGCGAGGAAGGCGAGGCGGAGTAGGATCACGCAGCCGTCACCATCAACGGCTACATGGAGCATAAAGAACAATGATGAGAATTAGTCTGTTGACAGGTCTGACGTTGCTCGCTTCGAGCATTGTGGCCGGCGCTCAGAGCGGCCCAATCCAGGTGGGTGATCCGCTCGGTGCGGTCAATGAATCCGGCGTGTCCACCCCCATGTCTTCCAACGTCAAAGTCTACGGCAGCTTCCGTTTCGCCGAGAGTTGCACGTTCGATTCCGACCGGAACCTGATCCTGGCCATGAATGCCGGCGTGGGGCAAGACCTGCAGGAAAATGACGGTTTCGTGTCATTGATCAACCCCGACGGCAGCGTGCATACAGCCAAATGGATCGGCGCTACCCGGGACAACCTGACCCTCAACCATCCTCTCGGAAGCGCCGTCGGTAACGGTGTGCTGTATACGGTGGATGAAGGTGTGCTGCGCTCGTTTGACCTTGAAAGCGGCCAGCCTCTGAACGCCTTCGAAGTAGAGGGCGCGACATTCCTCAATGGCATTGGAGTCAGTGAGGACGGCACCGCCTACATCTCCAACACGCGGCCACCGGAACGGATTTTCCGGGTCAGCGCGGACGGCGAAACTTCGATATTGGTCGACGGCGCCCCGCTGAATGTGCCCAACGGCGTGGCCATTGACGGCGATGGCAATATTGTGGTGGTGAATATCGGCGATAACGCCGTACTGACCTTCGACTCTCAAGGGGAGTTGGTCAATACCGAAAACGCCGTCGAAGGGGGTAACGACGGCCTGGTAATCACAGAAGACGGTACGAAGTATGTCAGTAGTGTCCGCTTTGGCAGCGTCTCACGGATCCGGTCTGGACAGCCCGCGGAGATTATCGCCTCTGGTATACCTAGTGCCGCCTCCATGTGCTATGACTCCGTTCAGAATCAGTTGGTGATTCCCATGAACCCCAATGACGCGCTGGCGTTTATTCCGCTGGATTAGGCGCCGCAAGAATGGACACGTTGTGCGAAATGCATCGACCCGGTGATTCAACAGAATGAATCGACCCGGTGATTCAACAGAATGAATCGACCCGGAGATTCGACAGAATGAATCGACCCGGAGATTCAACAGAATGACATCAAGGATATTGACGGGGGTGGCCGCCGGTCTTCCGATAGCCGGAACCAACGGTATTGGATACGGCCAGACCACCAATCTCTACCGGGGAGACACGCACCTCCATATCTCGTATTCGACCGGCCCGTGCGTGTGTATCGAGGAGGAGCGATGAAACTGCATCTGCGGGCCCCCCGCTGGTACGTTATGAGTTTGGTCTCGGTTGGGATGTTCGCCGGATTCTCAATCCCGGCGTTTCATGCGGCAGAGAGACCGGTGCCACAGACGCCGGCAACCGAAACGGATTCCGTTGAGCTGACAGCGACGTTGTCCGACCAGCCCGGGAACGGAGTCCGAATCCATTTCATCCGGTGGTCCTCGGACGAGGATTGGGGCACGCTCGTGGCGGCGTTGGAAAACCCGCAACCTGAGGCTCCCGCGGCAGACGAGGGCAGGGGTGGCGGACGCGGTGGCGGTGGCGGAGGCCGCGGTCGCGGGGATGCCGAGGATGTGCCCGAGGATCCCATTACGACGGCGGTCTCCGGAGCGGCGACCGTCGGCTATATCTGGACCGACAGCTCTGTTTCCGGATACGCGATCAAGTACGCCGAACGCCAGTCGATGCCGGATGGAGGCGAACGCATCATCCTGGTGACGACACGACGCCCCGCCACACGCATGCCGGCCGAAGACGAGTTCACGCTGGTCGAGATCCGGTTGGATTCCAACGGCCTGGGAGAAGGCAAGGCGTCCCGCCTTGTTGAGGCCAGCATCGATGGTGATGCCGGAAGGCTCTCGGTGGACAACTATCCGTCAACGCCGGTGCTGCTGGACAACGTCCGGCGTTAACCCGCCTTTCTCACGGGTTTTCGTCGCGAAGAGTTGGAGACGCCGTCAGGGCTACGGCGCTGCAGCAGACGACTCGTGAGACAGGCGGGTCAAGACGATCCCACAACAAGAAGGCCCCCACCGATGACCGCGGCCGTCGATGCGAGCATTCTCCAACGTTTGTTGCGGGGCCGGTCCCGAGCCGCACGGCGATATTGCGGCGTCACCCGGAAGCCTTCGGCGGTAACGCCGCCGAACGGCCGAAATTTTCCGAAACCGGGTGGTCAAAATGGACGTCCAGTTGCGGAAAGGCTATAGTGATCCCGTTTTCGTGAAAAGCCCACCAGATGGCTTCGTGCAGTTCGTTAATTGCCGGAAGCCACAGCCACGGATTCGACATCCAGATTGCGACCTTGAACTCCACGGCATTGTCGCCAAAACCCGCCATCACGACGAGAGGGGGATGTTTCGTAACGCCCCATTTTTGAGCAATGATCTTTGCGGTGGTCTCAAGCGTCTGGCGGACCTGCGCCATATCGGAACTGTAGGTCACGCCGACCGACACCTGCATTCTGTAATATGCGTCCGCCAGCGTATAGTTCTTGACCGTCGACTGGGCCAGCACAAAGTTGGGGATGATCAGTTCTTCCCCGTCCCGGCTCCGGGCGACCGTAGACCGGATACCCATGATTTCCACGCGGACGACCCGCCCCTCAACCTCGAGCACATCTCCCGGCTTGATCGTCCTTTCAGTCAGCAAAATGACACCGGCCACAAAATTTTGGGCAATGCTCTGCATCGCGAAACCGAAGGCGATGGCGAATATCGCGCCGGCAGCGAACAACGCCGTCAAATTGATTCCCGCTGTCTGCAGGGCCGCGGTAAATCCAACAACGAGTATTGTGTAATGGGTCAGGCTCTTGATGGTCCCGGTCGTGCGTAGATCCAACCTCCGCCCCTCAAAGAGAGCCCCTAGCGCATGCTGGCTGAATCGCGATAACCATACGGTCGCCACAAGCATGACCAGCACCGTCACTGTCGTTGCCACCGTCACCGTGGTGCCGCCCAGATCGAACAACTCGAAACCGAGGAACCCGCGGAATATTTCAAGGATGTCGTTCAGACCCATGGTTTCGCCTCTCTACGGTGTCGGTGCGTGGCTAAGAATCCTTACGTCCAGCGGAGACGGTGAAAACAGCTCGATGGAGTTTGCCGCCCACTGTATCTGGCCCAAGGAATTGCCTGTCTCGCTGAGTATTCACTCAAACAACTTGTCCGTCACGATCCGCCGCTTCTTATTATCGACGATGTAACGCGGCGTGGAACGCATCCAATTCTCATCAGCATCCATCCTGATCATCGGCTCGATGCGTGCGTTCTCAATCTGGCATTGTCACGTTAAACATGTTGGGCCGCAAAGTATCGCCGCATGGGCTTCAGGCCAAGCTCAAAGACCACGCCGTCGGCGACGACTCGTCAAAGGTGGCATAATCAATGACCCAAATTGGCGTATCAACCTTCAACTCTCAAGGGGAGTTGGTCAATACCGAATACGCCGTCGAAGGGGGTAACGACGGCCTGGTAGTCACAGAAGACGGTACGAAGAATGTCAGTAGTGTCCGATTCGGCAGCGTCTCACGGATCCGGTCCGGACAGCCCGCGGAGATTATCGCCTCGGGCATACCCAGTGCCGCCTCCATGTGCTATGACTCCGTTCAGAATCAGTTGGTGATTTCCATGAACCCCAATGATGCGCTGGCGTTTATTCCGCTGGATTAGGCACCGCAAAAATGGACACGTTGTGCGAAATGCATCGACCCGGAGATTCAACAGAATGAATCGACCCGGAGATTCAACAGAATGACATCAAGGATATTGACGGGGGTGGCCGCCGGTCTTGCGATCCCCGGAACTAACGGCGTTGGATACGGCCAGACCACCAATCTCTACCGGGGAGACACGCACCTCCATATCTCGTATTCGACCGGCCCGTGCGTGTGTATCGAGGAGGAGCGATGAAACTGCATCTGCGGGCCCCCCGCTGGTACGTTGTGACGTTGGTTTCGGTTGGGATGTTCGCCGGATTCTCAATCCCGGCGTTTCATGCGGCAGAGAGACCGGTGCCACAGACGCCGGCAACCGAAATGGATTCCGTTGAGCTGACAGCGACGTTGTCCGACCAGCCCGGGAACGGAGTCCGAATCCATTTCATCCGGTGGTCCTCGGACGAGGATTGGGGCACGCTCGTGGCGGCGTTGGAAAACCCGCAACCTGAGCCTCCCGCGGCAGACGAGGGCAGGGGTGGCGGACGCGGTGGCGGAGGCCGCGGTCGCGGGGATGCCGAGGATGTGCCCGAGGATCCCATTACGACGGCGGTCTCCGGAGCGGCGACCGTCGGCTATATCTGGACCGACAGCTCTGTTTCCGGATACGCGATCAAGTACGCCGAACGCCAGTCGATGCCGGATGGAGGCGAACGCATCGTCCTGGTGACGACACGACCCCCCGCCACACGCATGCCGGCCGAAGACGAGTTCACGCTGGTCGAGATCCGGTTGGATTCCAACGGCTTGGGAGAAGGCAAGGCGTCCCGCCTTGTCGAGGCCACCATCGATGGTGATGCCGGAAGGCTCGCGGTGGACAACTATCCGTCAACGCCGGTGCTGCTGGACAACGTCCGGCGTTAAGACAATTCCGCAGAATGACGCCGCTTCGCCACCGGCGGCGTCATGCGCTCGATCGAGGGGAAGTAGGGAGGCCGATCATGCAACTGTTTGGCAGGACGCTTCGAGAGTACGTGCTTTTCGCGCGGGTCTTCCTGATCCTTACGGCCGTCGTGGGCTTCGCGAGACTCGGACTGTCATTGGCGGGAGCGTCCGACGGCTTCACGTTTTGGGTCAGCATCAACGCGATTACCCTGGTGGCGGTCGTGGTCTTTTCGATCCGCGTTCACACGACCGGTTTCGGCGGTTACAAGCACCTTCTCGTATTGGTGGTGCTCGAAATCTTGGCGGGTGAAATCATCATTACCGGCGGGATCTTGCTGGCGGTGGTGACCGGCGTTGAGAACATCTTCAGCGGGTCCGAGTTCACGGGCCCGTTTGGCAACGACCTGTTCCATGCCGCAACCCATTTGCTGTTGGGTCCGACTCTAAGCGCAGTATTCCTCTGGATTCCCGGAGCGGCCGTCCTTTTCGTGACGAAGAGGCTCGTCAAAGGGCCGGCATCCGCTTAGCCACCGAGCGCGCGTTTCCTCAACTCGACGCGGTCGATCTTCCGGTTGTCGAAGCCCCGACTTTCTGGTTATCGACGTTCCAATTTCGACGGGAGGGTCAATTCGTCAAATGCCTCACCCTTGAGTCAGTCCTGATTTCTGGGATACGTCAGACGAACCCAAACGGGGTGCCAGCCAATCATGAAGGATCCGAATGGTCTCATACTCCTCCTCAGTGACTGGATCACGCTCAGGATGGGCGGTCTTGTTCCGGACTCGAATCAGCGGTGCGAACCAGGACAACTTCTTCTTGTTACTTCCCCCCTTGAAACCCGGAGTTGTGAAGACCGCTATGTCAAACACCTCGCCGCTGTTCTTGTCGATAATCTTCTCGTAATCAGCGAGATCAATATAGTTCTCCTGAGACTCCTTGTAGCCCTCCAGAGCCCTCCTTTCAAACGTCTTGGTTGCGACCTCCGTAGGAAGGGACTCAATCCATTTCTTCTCACCGTGAACTTCCTTCATCCTCTTCCTGACGTAATCACGAAGAGCCCCGTTTAGCTTCTCGCAAAGTGGCTTCACTTTCGCATTGAAAACTAGCGTACTTTCCTTCTTCCACTGTTGAAACCCTTCGGGATTGAAGCCGTCGTCCTCATCGTTAATCGCGTTCTGATATTCCCGCGCGATCCGAATCTTTGCACCGCCACCGCCAAAGCTTCGCATTCTTGAGATTGCGGCGTGATCGAGCGATGCAACAAAGTGACCAATATACGCCAGATACGGTCGTACGGCGTCGCGAAGTTCGTCGTCCGTCCGACCACTCCGCCTTAGTTCTCCCGTCGCGACCAAGTGTGACAAAATCTCATCAATAACGATTATTAGCGCCGCCAAGCTTGCATTCGTGGCGACAAATCCGCCCGCACCGCTACCTCGTTTCCATTGCTCCTCAGCGAAATCCTCAACTGTCTCAAAACAGAAGTTCAAAAAACGAAAACCCCGCTTCACAGTGTCCGCCCAGTTCCGGTGCCAGCAATGGCCCTTGACCAACTGTCCTTGGCTCACTGTAGCTAGTGTCCGCCAGAAAACCCCTCTCGCGGATGTCGATTCGGGAGCGACGGGGGAACGAGCGACGTTCATTCACTATAAATCGAACCGCAACGGGAGCGGTTGACGACTCGTGGGGAGTGATCGGCAAGAAATCGGCCCAAAATTCGGGCGTCCGGGCATGGGGCGGCTTGCCGTCTTGCGACGGCCCCGAATCGGGCATGTTCCGGGAGGACCGGTGGGTCAGGCGACGCGTGGTCGTTTGCGCTGGCGCTTCTGCAGGATCGATCCGATGCGATGCAGGTTGGCGGCCAGTACCGACAGGGCGACGGCGCGGGCGAAGCCGTCGGCGCCGTGAGTGCGGACACGGTTGAGCCCTCGATGCTCCAATCCATTGATGGCCGATTCAATCGCAGGATGCGCGCGCCGCGCGGCGGCGAAGGATTCCTCCGCTTCGCGTTCCCGGTCGACTCGGGACCGATACCCCTTTCCCGGCAGCGCGTTGAGGTCGAGGAGCGCGTCGAGATGGATCCGGTTTTCAGGACTGTGAAAGCCCCGGTCGAAGCTGCACGCCCGCAGATCGGGATACCGCGCCTGGGTTTCCCGGACCATCGGCGCCGCCACGTCCACGTCCTCGCCCTCCCACAGGATCCGGTGGTGCAGGATGAATTGATGCTGGTCCTCGATGAGAGCGACCGGCACTCCCAGTTCCACCGGCGTGCCCGCCTTGCCCTTCGAAATCCAGCGCGTGTGCTCCTGGAAGATCGAGAAAACCTTCTCCGCGTGAGGAATCGTCTCGCCTCGCAGGAGCCGGCGTTCAACCTGGCCGATTTGGCGCCGGGCATGAGCGATCAAGCCTTCGATTGATTGACAGGTGGTTTCCTCGACTCCGTTGTCCCGCAGTTGGTCGAGGGTCTCCGCGGTCCGGGCGACCAGTGCGCGGCAGCGCTCCAGGTACGCCTCCACCCGCTCCGGACGCCGCTTCGCCCGCCGGGTCGAGCGCACCGTGTTGAACAGCTTCCTGACCTTCCTGGATAGATGCCGCCACTGACGCCATCCGCCCACGGCGTGTTGCCCGGCCGCCTCCCCAGTCTCCCGTAGCACGCACCGCATCGCGTCCCACAACAGGCTGACATCCGTCGGGTAATGCACGTCCGTTTCGACCACGAACGAGTCACACCGCCCGCGCAATGGCTCGCCAAGCTTTTTTCGGGCCACCTTGTGGCCACTCTCCACCACCAGTTGTCCGACCGCCGTCAACAACTCCGGCGTCAACAACGACACGTTGTCGACCACCGTCTGGTACTCGTAGCGCGTCTGGTCGACGAAATCGCCGTGACCCAGGAACGCGCGTATCGTCGCGTGATGGTTCGCCAGGTCGTGAAGGCGGTCGAAGTCGCACCCCAGACCCTGCTTCAGAACCCCCAGCACCAGGATCTGCCACAATTCCATCCCCGGACGCCCGACCGTGCGGTCGGCCTCCGGCAGAATATGCTCATCCAGCAGCGCAAACAGCCGGGCGCGCAACGCCTCCTCGCCCCAGATGTGCTGCAGCCCCTTCAATACCGCCGGAATGTCGTCCCGCGACTTCGGGTCGATCCAGATCTGCCCGATCGCCGCCTGACCCAGATGGAACTGCCGTCTCTGAACTTCTCTCATCGTGTCCCTGCCTCGCGAAGATTCTCCATTCAGGGGTCAAAATCCATGATTTCACCCCCAATAATACGACATCTGAACGATCTTCACCACTCGAATTCCACTATATGTACTGCATTATCAATCAGTTATGAGTTTTTCGGGCAGACACTAACTAGCCAAAGCCGGACCTGAACTGTCCGGCTTTTATACTACAATACTATCCATGACAGAGAATAATTCAGGACCCGGACGCACCGACAGGGAAGGCTTAAGCCTGACCGAACTCTTTCGTATATTCCCCAACGATGAGAAGGCCGAACAGTGGTTCGAGGCGCAACGGTGGGACAGCGGCATCGCCTGCCCGGACTGCGGATCGGTTCGATACTCGGCATGCAAAAACCGCAAGCCAATGCCGTACCGCTGCAAGGATTGCCGGAAGCACTTCAGCGTCCGCAAGGGCACGGTCATGCAGTCCAGCAAGCTCGGATATCAGGAATGGGCGATAGCGATCTACCTCGTTGCAACGAGCCTCAAGAGCGTGTCCAGCATGAAGCTGCACCGCGATTTGAAGATCAGGCAGTCTAGCGCGTGGTATCTCGCCCAGCGTATCCGTGAAGGATTCGTTGACGGTACGGAACTGATGGCCGGACCCGTTGAAGCCGATGAGGTCTACATCGGCGGGTTGGAAAAGAACAAGCATGAATCCAAGAAGCTCAAGGCCGGACGCGGCGGGGTTGGCAAATCGGCTGTTGTGGGTGTGAAGGATCGGGGAACGAAGCAAGTCCGCGCGAAGGTTGTCGAGAAGACGGACGCCGAAACGCTTCAGGGTTTCGTCCGGGAGAACGCTGACCCGGAAGCCACGGTCTACACCGACGAAGCGACCGCCTACCACGGCGTTGCCAAGTCGCATGAATCCGTGAAACACTCCGTTGGAGAATACGTCCGGGATATGGCGCACACGAACGGGATCGAGAGTTTTTGGAGCATGCTGAAACGTGCGCACAAGGGAACGTTCCACAAATTGAGTGCCAAGCACCTTCAACGCTATGTCAGCGAGTTTGCAGGCCGTCAGAACATTCGCAGCCTCGACACGCTGGCGCAAATGTCCAGAATCGTCCGTGGGTTCGATCAGAAACGGTTGCGATACCGGGATCTGGTCGCATGAGCACGGTTTTACAGACTGACACCTACGATCCCATAAGCAGCGTATGGGACGGACGGGACCCCGATCTAATCGAAGAAATGCTGCGTTTCTACGCAGTGATTCCGCCAGACCCTATTCTGGACGCGACATACAATTCAGGCCGGTTTTGGAGCGGTTCCGAGCGCCGTGTGGTGTCGATGGACATCGACCCGCGTCATACGCCGGATATCCTTGCGGATAACCGCGAGATGCCCGGAGTAGATGCGGATTCATTCGCAGTGGTGGTTTATGATCCTCCGCACGTCGGGCCGCAAGGCAGGGACAAGAGCGCGAAGCGGTTCGATGTGGATTTCGGAGCTACGGTTGCATGCGGCAAGGAGCATGGGTGGAATCTGAGCTATCTATATCCACCGTTTCTCGAACAGGCACGGCGCGTCCTGAAAACGGACGGCATCTTGCTTGCCAAGATTACGGACATGGTGAACTGTCATCGGTCGCAGTGGGCGCATTGCGACTTCATGAGGATGGCCGAGGATGCCGGATTCGTTGTCTGTGATTTGATCGTGAAGGTGCGAAACGGACCGATGATTTCAACGAAGTGGAAAAATGCTCACCATGCCAGAAAACGGCATTGCTTCTGGATTGTCTGCCGCAACGGTAACCGATGCGAGCGTTAGGCGATGACCACCGGCGAGAATACAACCCGCTTAGCGTGGATGAACTGGGCCGCAACGCGGCGCGGGCGCTCATGACCTATCCGCCATGCGATCTGCCGCCGGACGAGGCGTTCAACGGTGCCGGCGTGTACACAATCCACTATGGCGGTACTTTCGCGGCCTACGCCAACATGGGCGAAGATGACCCGATCTACGTCGGCAAGGCGGATCTCCCGGGTAAGCGACAAGGGCAAGCCGTCTCGCGGCGGCCTGCCCCGGTCTTGCATCGTCGCCTGTCGCAACACGCCGACTCGATAAAAAACGCGCATAACCTGGACCTGGCCCACTTCCGTTGCCGGTGGCTCATTCTCGATCCGGTGTGGATCGGATTGACAGAGCAAGTTCTGATCTCAAAATACCGCCCGATATGGAATGTCGTGGTGGACGGCTTCGGGAACCATGACCAAGGGACACGGCGCAATCAGCGACGATCACGTTGGGACACGCTGCATCCCGGACGCCCATGGGCAGCACACTATCAGGACAGCGTAGACAGTGCCGATGCTATTCTCACGGCGATAGGGGTGCACAGAGCGAAGGGAGAGACGATATGAACGAAAAACCGAAACGAGGCCGTCCGATCAAGCGCCTGATTGAAATTCACGCCACGGCCCAACAGATCGCCAAGGCGATTTTCAAGGCTGCCAAGCCTTCCGACCCGTCCAAGCGCATCGTCAAGCGCCCGCGAAAGCCGAAGGCCGCTGGCTAGTTTGCTGGATAATCCCCTTTTCAATGATTCCATCTGTCCCGTTGCTGCGGACCGTGGCTTAAAGTTCACCCCGGAGACTCCGGAGCTACCAAAACACTGTGCCGCCACCCGCCGCCTGCAGCGGTTAGGTGTGGTTGGCAAGGAAACGTTTTAGCTCATCGAGTAGTTTCTGAGTCTCTTTCGGATCGAGGTAAGGGACTTTAATCGTCCGCGCCCAGAAAAAAGTCCTTCCTGTTACCTGTGACACTTGCGCTGCCGTCATTGCTCCCGCTTGTTGGATGCCTTTGTCACGGCTCGGAACCGGAGTCAGAAATCTAACATCGCGATACTCTTCGTCGTTGTCGTCATCGGTCCTTGGCGGTCCAGTTACCTCTGCAGCAGCGATGACTCCAACCCCCCTGTGGCAATAGAATACGATGTCTCTTGAGTTGAGATACTCGACCACGTGCTTGATATCACCGTATGCGGCCACTCGTGCTTTCTCCATCATTTCCCAGATGGCATCTTCGTCGTAAGATCGGTTTGTATCAAAGAGCACGCCCTTGATAGTCGCTGGGTTTCGATGACGGTCATAGGGAAACGAGAAGAACTCGAAATACCGTTGGCCTTGGATTTCATAGATCCGATAAGGGAGAAACTGAACAGACAGACCTTGTGTCTTCCAGTAGTCGATTGCACCAATCAGGCCTTCATTCGCGGCGCTGCCCACGATGTAAAGGTGCTGACGAGAGTTAAAATCGGATACTGAAAGGGCACTCTCAAGTTGAAAGGCCTCCCTGTGTGCTTCCCGCAGATCTGTAGTTGACATACGTTTCTTCTGCAGGTAGATGTCGTAACGGCGTTGTAATTCCGGGTAGAGCCACTGACCTGCATCTTGTGCGTATCGAATGGCTTGCAGAACGGCGTCATCATAAGCCACCCCACGTTTCAACTCGAAGATTACCAATTCCCCCGCCCTATTGAGAGCGTAGACATCGGCCTCAGCCTGAAGCTGACGTTCCTGAAAGATGGGCATGAGGGCTGCGTCCTCAAATAGGACATCCAAGAGATGATCAGCCAGAAGGTTTTCGAGATCTTTCTCTGTCCGTTGCAGGTCAGCAACCTCTAAAAAGGAAAGAGGCTCAAGTTTTCCAAGCCCTTGGCCGGTATCAGAGAGCTTATAGAGCATTAGGCTATTCTCCGGGAGGAAGCGAGCCGAGCTTGCGCTCGCGGTCTGCCGCGAATTGCAGGCAGGCACGGATATCATCTGCATTGAGATCCGGAAAATCCGAAAGAATCTCTGACTCGGTCATCCCGGAAGCGAGGTAGTCGAGAACGTCGTACACCGTGATGCGAAGGCCGCGAATGCAGGGCTTTCCCCCGCGCTTGCCGGCTTCGATCGTGATTATGTCCCGGTAACTCATTTCACTTTAAATCTGTCGAATCGCGTTATTCATATCGCTCGCCGCGATCCAAAGCGGCCGCCAGTTTCACGCTGACCGGCTCGACATCGTGGGGAGGCATCCCGACGAGCGCCGCCATTGCCGCAAGGTCGTTCCGATACTGGGCTAGCCGTCGTTCGAATCCGCGACGAGTCTTGGTACACACCAGCGTGTGGGGCGACCCTTTATGCTCGGTGACGTGCGTCATGTCGAAGTCCCCCTGCTTGATCGCATCGTGTAAGTGACGGCGGCGATCCTTGCGGACCGCGAAGCGATGTATCCGCTCCTCGGGGTCGCGGGCAAACCTTTTGAGCTCACGGCAATCGGGACAGGAGCAGCCCACTGTCACGTCTTGCCGCCAGTCCTTGGGTCGTTCCGGCGGTTGTTCACTGCGATCCAGAAGAAACCGGGCGGCATGCCGCCACAAGCCGGAGAAACCCGCGCCGCGACTCGCTCGCACGCCCTCCCGCTCGACCAACAGAACCAGGGCCGGGACTACAACCTTGACCGGATCGAATGCATCGATGCTCTCGGCGACAATCGACGCGGCTCGACCGGCCAGTTCAGGCTCCAAGCGACGGAGCGAGCCCAGCAGATCCGCCAGAGCCATGTCCGGATCCGGACTGGACCGCACGGGCGGCTTCATCTTCGGTTGAGCCCATACGCCTTCCTCGTATCCGTAGAAATCAGGCGTTGGCAAGGGCCGCGCGACGTCCCGGAGTCCATCGACCAGGCACTCGGCGACCTCAACCAGAGCCGTCTTCCATCGAGCGGCCGGCGTTAGCCCGCCGGCGTCATGGAAACGAACGAGATGGCTCAATAGATCGATACACGGAATGTGCAACCCGCGCATTTTCTTCGTCACGACGCCCGACAACAGATCGCTGGCCCGCGACGGGGTCAGCATGGCCATCGCCGAGGTCAGAGCCGCGTTTTCGCCGCCATCGTAAGCTTCGTTGACGATGCGGCCGACGAAACTCTCGATCGATCGTGCGTCTCCCAGACGGATGAGAAGATCGAGCATTTCTGAAGGGTTGGCCGCGGACTTGAGTCCGTAACCCCGCCGCCAGCCGTGCGCTTCGAGTTCGGATTGCCAGCGGTCGATCATTCGCCCGACGACAGCCAACGTCTCGCGCCTGAGCGGGGCGTTTGCCGGTTCGGCTTCGCAGGCGGCCACCTGTTCCGTCAAATACGGGACCGCCGCGCCGACACCGGCTTGCAACAGCACATCGGGATATCTGCGGCGATGCCATATGACGACCGCCCCACGCCGGTAGGAACGCTCGAAACTGGCGCCTTCGTTCCCGGTCGCCTCCGTCACGCGTTGCCGGTCGGCGGGTTCTTCATCCAGGGCTCCGGCCGGAACGATTTCTCCAGCCTTTAGAGGAATTGGCCCGAATGACACACTGCGGTTCTCCGAATCGATCCATTCGTCAACGAATTGCTTGCCATCGGTTACTTCCACAACCTCGAAATCCTCGGCGTCATCTTCGTCTTCGCCGGAATACTCTTCGTCGTCATTGTCGTCATAGTAGTCGCCGCCGTATCTCGCATATCCACGGTCGGCATCGGGGTCATAGATCGGCAGCGCTATTCCGAATTCCTCGATATGCACGATGCCGAGGTGCGCGACGCATCCCGCGCGCGACGCCGCCTGGGTCAGAACTTTCGTTCGGGCGGCGTCGGCATTCTTCAGCGCAACGAACGAAAGCCCCGCCGGGGTGTATTGGTGTTCCAGGAGCCAGACGATCTTCAAGGGTCCATCTTTTGCCGCCAGGGCTTTTTCAAGCGCCGCCGCCGCACGAGACGACTCCGACTCGTACAAGGGCGCCTCCGGCAGCCTGTTCTGCCCTCGAACGGAGGGCTGGACCAAGTTGTAGACGAGACAGATCCGATGACCCGAGGTGAGCGGTAACACTTGGTGCTCGCAATCCGCATACAATGCGGCAATCGCCAGTTCCCCCAGATCCGACCCACTCAGATCCACTCTGGCCTCGCGGTTTCCGTGACGAATCACCAATTCTCCACCGCTGTGTTCGGAGGGCAGCACAAGAACGAGCGTGCCGAACATCCCTTCGGACTTTTCCGTGTCCCGGTGCGGTTTGAAGAATCCTCCGGGTTCGTATACCAGGAGTTTGTACAGGTCGGCGGAAACCTGCGCTCGCTCGCATCCCAGACCGCCGGCGACGGACCCAAGAATCGTCTCGAACGATCGCTCCCAGAACTTCCCGCCAACCGACACCTTGTCGGCCGAAATCTGCCAAACCTGACGCACGGTCGTGTCGATGATTGTCTCCTCGCCCCGCCCGTAAGGTGCGCGGGTGGCGCGCTCGATCAACCGATCCACCTGGAACGCCGGCACGGGAAACGACAGAGTGCCGATCCCGTCGACTTTCACGGTCGGCGGCGGTAGTTCGAGCCGTTCCGCGACGTAGTAGTCGCCCGGCCTGTCGACGGCGAACAGCGCGTCTTCAAGCAATGTCAAATCGTGGTTGTAGTCCACCTGTATGGGAGGGTCGGGCATCGCTCTTGTCCGATAAGGGTTTGAAAATTGCGACGTTGAGCCCAACCTCGCAGGATTGGTTTTTCAATGACGAGAAGTCCAACCTGAAGAGGTCTCAACCATGAAACGATTCTCCAGCATTTTCTCGCAGTTGTTCCAAATAAGCTACCGCCCCGATAGCAGGCGGTATGATGAAGGCCCTCGAATAGGATCGGTTCGATGAAGAGGGCCAAAGACCTCTCGGGGTAAGTTGTTCCAGCCGCTTTTCGTCGGCTTCCCGGTTCCGGATGTATTGGCGAATCGTCGCTTCATCCGGTCGTATAGTAACCGCACAGTATCCCTCAACCCGGAAGCGATGCCCGGTGAAATTCCGCCGCTTCCCCATATATTTCTCGACGGCACCCATTACCGCGATGGATGCAGGCGCAACGGACCCGATTTGTACCATTGGGAAGCTATATTCTCCTCAGGATGGAGAATCGATCTTTCAGGGCTGCCGAGTTTTTCGCGGGAATCGGCCTCGTCCGGCTCGCATTGGAGCAAGATGGATTCGAAGTCGTGTTCGCGAACGACATCGAACCGGGCAAGCGGGATTTGTATGCCGCCAATTTCGGCTCAGAGGATTTTGTCCTCGGTGACATACGCAATATCGAAGGCGCCGATGTGCCGGACATCGAATTGGCGACGGCTTCGTTCCCATGTACCGATCTGTCCCTGGCCGGACATCGCGCTGGACTCGATGGAAAGGAATCGGGCATGTTCTGGGAGTTTGCCCGCATCCTGGGCGAAATGAGAGATCGGCGGCCGCCGACCGTGCTGTTGGAAAACGTAACCGGATTTGCAACTTCGCGGGAAGGCCGGGACCTTGCGGCGGCCATTGAACAACTAAACGTCCTGGGCTACGTTTGCGATGTCTTTACGGTCGACGCTCGCTGGTTCATGCCGCAAAGCCGCCCGAGGCTGTTCATTGTCGGGTCGACAACCCGGGTGTCGGCAGGCGATGACGCGGTGTCGTGGACGCGACCGAACTGGATTCGAGCCTTTGTACGAGACCACGACAGGCTCGACATGCAATCGGTGGCGCTGCCCGATCCCCCAGCAACAACGATCGCTCTTGCGGATTGCATCGAACGCATTCCGTCAAACCATCCGCGCTGGTGGGACGACGAACGAATATCCCGTTTTGTCGATACTCTCTCTCCTATTCAGTCGCGGCGACTCGCGGGGTTACGGTCTGCCGGGGGTCTTACGTGGGCGACGACTTTCAGACGCACGAGAAAAGGGCGAGCCGTATGGGAAATTCGTTCCGATGGAATCAGCGGATGTCTGAGAACGGCAAAGGGCGGATCGGGCAGACAAGCGCTCGTCGAGGCCGGCCGGGGACAGATGCGGGTTCGGTGGATGACGCCGAGAGAGTACGCCCGACTCCAGGGGGCTCCGGCGTTTCTGTTGGATGGATGCCGCGAAAATCAAGCGCTATCGGCTTTTGGCGATGGCGTGTGCGTACCTGTGGTTGCGTGGATAGCACGCGAATATCTAAAGCCTCTACTGGAAGGCACTCTGGATGACGCCGATGCCCAAAAACGACCCGATTTCGATTATTCGCTATCGTAAGAAGGCGGCGAAGACAATTACAGACGTCGTAGGTGCTCATGCCGTCGGCGATCTTCTGGACCATTTCCTGAACGTCAAAGACAGCCAGGAGCTTCGCCTTGCGCTTCTCGCGCATTTTGCCAGACAAACCCGCATTTCTCACGAGTTGTCTGCTGCAGAGCCGTATACATCCGCCAGTGCCGCGTTCCACGGCGCGTTCCTCGCGCCGGGCGCGTAGCGGCGCGTTCCTCGCGCCGGATCAAGCGCGGTCGGGCTCCTCGACGTACTTTCAAGTACGCCTCCGGTGCCCTCCGGGCGCGCGCCTTGCCCTGACGGCGTCTCCGGCTCTTCGCGACGAAAACCCGTGAGAAAGGCGGGCCAAGGCCGTATTTCGGGGACCTGACATCCATAGCAACATGACTCGAAGCCAGACAATGGCCGCGGTGAAATCGAAGGATACCCGCCCTGAACTGGCGGTACGGCGGATGGCGTTTGCGCTCGGATATCGCTATCGTCTTCACTCTCCCAAGTTGCCTGGACATCCCGACCTGGTGTTTGCGTCCCAACGCAAGATCATCTTCGTTCACGGCTGCTTCTGGCATGGGCACACATGCCGCGCTGGACGCAATCGGCCCAACTCGAACGTGGAGTATTGGAACAAGAAACTGGACAGGAACGTCGAAAGAGACCGTATCAACATCGGTCTCCTCGAAGAAGCAGGCTGGCGCGTATGCGTGATATGGGAATGCGAAACTCGAAATCAGGACAAGCTCAAGGCAACGCTTGAAGAATTCCTCTCGACCGCTCCTTCAAACCAGTGATCAAGGGGCGCGGCCGGGACATACCGCCACCCAGAACGTAAAGTAATTCGCCCTGCCGCCAAGCGGAAAAGTCCGATAAGGTCTACCGGCGGTAAGATCGGACCGCCGGTCTTCTTTTGAGATTTCATGCCGACCGGCAGAATATGGGTTCAACCGGTGCCTTTCGCACCGGACATTTCATTTGCTACGAGCACCGGACACACCGTGTGCTGCCGGCGCCGGCGCGAAAACGTCTTGCTGTCGTCTCGGCGGTTTGACTATCGTGAGTTTACTCTGCACGGAATCGGGGGCAATACACTGAAGACTAAATCCATGCTAAATCGATCCATTTCCGTCGTTCTGTTCGCCGTCGCCGCCGTGTGTTCGGCGGCCGCTACGGAGCCGCTGTCGGGTTCGGTCACGGCGCTTGAGATTCAAGAGGTCGACGGCGTCGACCTCGACGACTTGCTCGCGCGGGCCACCGCCAGTGCCCGGCGGTATGCGGAAGTGATTCAGGATCTGACGACGGAAGAGACCACCACGATTCTCACCTACGACGAAGAGGGCCGCGTGACCGGACGGCGGGTCTTTGTCAGCCAAATCATGGTTCATCGGTTCACCCACAGCCCAGGGGGGATGGAGTATCGACACGTTCTTTCAGTCGACGGGCGCGAGGCCGGGGACCGGGAGATGCGATTGCAGGCCCTCGCAAGCGAGCTTGCGAACGCAAGCTCCGCGTCGGAGGAGCGAGAGTTGATCGACCGCGAAAGCCGGAAATTCGGTCTGGCACCTGGAAACGTAAGGGGCATGCTCTCGTCATCGGCTCAGGGCATTTATAGTGACCAGGAAGCGTTCGACGCGGTGATCGCGGGCCGCGAAACGATTGACGGCATGGACTTTATCCTGGTGGACTACAGGCGGATTCGCCCCATCCAGTTTTCCCGGCGGGGATTTATTAGCGGACTTATTTCCCCTTTCATAGACTTTCCCGACCTGGACCGCATCCACGTGCGCGGGCGGCTTTGGCTGGAGGCGTCGTCTGGAGAATTGTGGCGGGACGAGGGTGGATATTTTGCGGAAGGCCGGCCAGGGTTTTCCGAGGATCCGCAGTTGGTCCAGTTCGAGTACCAGTATGCTCCAAGCAGCTACGGTATCTTCACTCCGGAACGTTTCGAATACACCCCCAGATTCCGCATCCGCTCATCCCGCGAGGGAGATTTCTTCCCGATCGAGCGCATCATCCAGGAGTTCGCGTCTTTCGAACGCTTCGACGCTGACGTCCAGTTTTTCGTGGAAGAACCGATCCAGTAGCGGGTTGGCTGAGGGGAGGACGCATGGGGCCGGTCCGATGTGGATTGCATGAGTCTAATTGCTCCTACCTGTCCCGCCGTGAGAAAAAATATCCGAAACAGGAGAATCTTCACCGAAGACTGAATCCATGCTAACTCGATCCATGTTCGTTGTTCTGTTCACCGTCGCCCTCGCGTGTTCGGCAGCCGCTGCACAGACGTTGCCGGACGCTGGCACTGTACCCGAGCTTCAGGAGGTTTCCAATCGGCTTGCTCCACATGCACCGCTTCCCCACGGCTAATCCAGCCGTATCTCCAGTTGCGCCCCATAGAGCATCGTGCGGTCGTTATCTTGCGCCGCCCATTGGAGCAACGTTTCCAGATTCGGCTCGACGAGGCCGTCGAATACGACAGCGTCGTTCGCGATCACGACGATCGGTTCGCCAAAATCGAACATGTCCGGCGAGAGCAACAGCCTGAACGATGCAACGCCTTCCGCCGTCGCGCGAATTGTGTTGCCTTGGCGCTCGATGTCGACGCGTCCCGATTCCGCCGAACGGTTGAACATCGGCCGGCCCGCGCCCACCAGGCGCGATACTCCCGGCGTGTCATCGACGATGTTCATGTCGGGCATGGTGGACGATGCGGCCACGCTGGAATCCAGGTCTTCGATCACCAGCCAGTGGGCTCGAATATGCCGCCCCTCCGTGGCTTCCCAACTGATGGACTCCGGATGCGCGTTTCGCCGATTCACAGTGACAAACGCCTCGAACGTATCGCGCATTTCGGGCCACCAACGCGTATTGTGTTCGCCCTCGGGTTGCGGATAGTAGGAGGTCTCCACGCCGTTGGCGGCCAGGTATCGGACAAAGGGCTCGACAGTCGACGTGGGGTACAACCGGTCACGGCCCCCGTTGATCACGAATAGCGGTTTGTTGACGAGGTTGCCCGGAAACGACCGGCCATCGTCGATCGAGCTGTTGGCGAGCACCATGATGAAGGCGTTCAACGGCAACAGGCTGGCAAAGCGCGTCGTCTCTCTCATGCCGATGAAGTAGGCACCCGTTCCACCGTCGGAAACGCCCGAAACGACGACACGGTTTTCGTCCACGTTGTAGTCCCGCTTCACGGCGTCCAGAATCGATCGCAGGTTCTCCACCTGAGCGTCGCCCCACCAGGGCGCTGTGTTCCACGAGTACGGAATGATGTAAATCTGCTCGGCGCCGGGGATTCGAACCTCCCCGTTCCCGCGCGGTTCATTGGTCGCCCTGCCGCCCACGCCGCCGTGTAACTGGAACCGCACGTGATATCGCCGATCCGGATCGTAGGACTCGGGCACATTCAGGTGATAGTAGTACTCGACGCCGTCATCGCCGCGGTACCGGCGTTCGACAATGCCAGTGTCTCGGGATTCGTATGTCTTGCCGCGCTCGAGGCGTTCGTAGGCGTCTTCGAACGTGACACCCGATTCGACGATCTCCTCGATTCGGTCTCGCGCTTCGGCGACGGAACCGGCAGCCCAGAACCGATCGAACGCGCGCTCGAAATCCGAAGGATTCTGAGCCAACACCCCCGCCGGCACGACCAGAAGCCCCCATGCGACGACCATGCAATATCGAATGAGTTTCATTGGGGCAGTATATCCAGCGAAATACAGGACGCCAGAAGGTTTTTCCGTGCACAATAGGGAACGAAACCGCAAGGAAGAGGAGTCTTATGGCGACGATCGTCGGGGCAATTGCGACATCCCACACTCCCACTATCGGATTCGCGCTGGATACCCACAAGCAGGCCGATCCGAACTGGGCGCCCATCTTCGAAGGCTACGAACCGGTTCGGCAATGGCTGGCCGAGAAGAAGCCCGACGTGCTGTTCTTCATCTATAACGACCACGTCACGTCCTTCTTCTTCGACCATTACTCGCACTTCGCTCTCGGAGTCGGCGATTCCTATCCCGTCGCGGACGAAGGCGGCGGACCGCGCAAGCTGCCCCCAGTCGACGGCCACCCCGCCCTCGCCCACCACATCGCCGCGGGACTGGTGGCCGATGAGTTCGACCTCTCGTTCTTTCAGGGCAAGGGCCTCGACCATGGGTGCTTCTCGCCGCTGTCGGTCCTGTGGCCTCACGAACCCCGGTGGCCCGGCGCGATCGTTCCGCTCCAGGTTGGAGTCCTGCAGGTGCCCGGCCCGACGGCGAGTCGATGCTACAAGATGGGGCACTCCCTGAGGAAGGCGATCCAGAGCTATCCCGAGGACCTCCGGGTGGCCATCGTGGCGACCGGAGGGTTGTCGCATCAGGTTCACGGCGAACGCGCGGGCTTCAACAACACCCAATGGGATATGGAGTTTCTGGAACTGCTGGAGAAAGACCCGGTGAAACTGACCCGCATCACGACGGCTGAGTACGCGAAGCGCGGCGGATGGGAGGGCGCAGAAATCATCATGTGGCTGATCATGCGCGGCGCGATGGCCCAAAAAATCCGGAAACTGCATCAGGCCTACTACCTGCCGTCCATGACCGCAATCGGTTCGGTCATTTTCGAGAACGAATCCGACGAATCCGACGACCCCGACGAACGCGACGGCGAATCCGCAGATGAATTCGTCGAACGGATGAACCATCAACTGGCGGGTGTGGAGGAACTGGACGGGACGTATCCGTTCACACTGGACATGAGCGTTCGAGCCTACCGGCTGAACCGATTTCTGCACGACCTGATCGTGCCCGAACACCGAAAGCGATTCCTGTCCGATCCTGAAGCCGCGTTCGAGGAAGCCGGATTGCCCGAAGTGGAACGCAGAATGGTACGCAACCGGGAATGGCGCGCGATGATCCACTACGGCGTCATCTTCTTCATGCTCGAAAAACTGGGCGCCGTGATCGGCACGACGAATCTGCACATCTATGCCGCGATGCGCGGCGAGTCGCTCGAAGACTTTCAAAAGACCCGGAACGCCCAGGTCCTGTACTCGGTCGCGGGACAGGACGAAGGCAAGAAGGACTGGGACAAGGACAACAGGAAATGAATACAGGAGAACGCACCATGACACGAACGGCCATCTTGTTCTTCGGACTGGCGGCGGCCCTCGCCCTTGCGCCAGCCGACTCTCTGGGCCAGGCCTCGCCGCGTCCACAGGGACTCGGGTCTGGAACGGCCCAGGCAGTCACTCCGTTCCAGATTTTCGACAACCTTTACTATGTCGGCCTCGACTTCGTTTGTTCTTATGTGATCGAGACCAGCGAAGGCCTGATCCTGATCGACACGTTGTTCGGCGACTACGCCAACCACACCGCCGAGGCGATGGAGCAACTCGGCCTCGACCCGCGGGATGTCGAATACATCATCGTCACCCATGGGCACAACGACCACTATGGGGGCCTGAAGACGATGCAGGAACTCACCGGCGCGCGGGTCATGATGGCCGAAGCCGACTGGGAGTTGATGGAAGGGACGATCCGCGAAAACGGCGAAGTCGACGACTTGCTCATTCCGAGAGACATGGTGGTTCAGGACCAGACCACGCTCACTCTCGGTGACACGACGCTGAACCTGTACGTCACACCCGGACACACCGACGGCGTCACGTCGATGGAATTTTCGGTCTACGAAGATGGCGAGGAGTACGAAGTCTTCATGTGGCCGGGACCGACGCTGAACGGAAACAACGTGCCGGCACTCGAGAATTTCGTCGCGACGATCCAGCGTCTCCAGACGCTGGCCACGCCCGACGTTTGGCTGCACAGCCACCCATGGTCGGTGAGCTTCTTCGACAAATACGACCGTCTGGCCGCACGCCAGGAGGGGGATCCCAACCCCTACGTCAATCCGGGCGAGGTGCCCGTGTTCCTGACACAGAGGCTCGAAGACGCGGAACGCCGATTGGCCGAGGCGCGGTAGCGGCTTCCCCGTTGGCGCAAACCCGGCGCTGTGAAACAATGGCGCAGATCGACGACGGGAATCGGGAGGTAAGGTGCGGACCCTGACTGCTGCTTTCGTGCTTTCGTTGCTGGCTTTCGTGCCGGCTGCAGTGGCGCCGGCCTTCGCCCAGGGACCGGGGCAAGGGACGTTGCCGCTGGGTGATCCGGTGCCGCGAAATCCCGATGGCCGCATCCACCTTGGACCGCAATCGGGTGAAAACGGGATCTGGTTGCCCCGCGATGCGCAGTTTGTGATCGACGTTGCCGACCGGGTCGACCGGCAAGTCGGGCCCCAGTTTCCCGATCGCCCGATGTCGGCCGACGTTCCGTTTCAGCCCTGGGCACGCGCCCTCTACGAATTTCGCCTTCTGAACGAGTTCGAGCCTCACACACGGTGCAAGCCGTCGGGCGGAGCGCGGCAGTTCTTCACGCCCTACGGCGTGGAGTTCCTCGAACTGCCCGAACAGCAACTGATTTACATTCTGGATATTGGCGGTCCCCACACCTATCGCACGGTCTATATGGATGGCCGGGATCATCCGGAGGATCTGGAACCCACCTATTACGGACATTCCGTCGGGCGCTGGGAAGCCGACACGCTCATCGTCGACACGGTCGGTTTCAACGAACGATTCTGGATGGACCGGGAAGGACACCCGCATACCGAACAGCTCCGGGTTGTCGAACGATTTACGCGCACGGACATGAACGTCTCCGAGTACAGGGTGACCATCGACGATCCGGGCGCATACACCGAACCCTGGTCTACGGGCTTCTACCTGATCTGGAGACCGGACACCGAGATCTTCGAGTACATCTGCCAGGACAACAATTTCGCAAACGTTCTCATGATCGGCGTCGAGGAAGAAGTGGACCGGTCAAGCAGGATTGTGCCGTAACAACTTGATCTTCCCAATGAAATTACAATGAATCTGGCATGGATTGCCATCGCGGCCCTCGTCCTGGCCGTCGGGCTCAGTTTTACAACGGCGGTCAACGTGGGCATCGTCGCCATGGCAATGGCGTGGATCATCGGTGTCTATATGGCCGGGATGCCGGTGGGAGAGGTCCTGGGCGGGTTTCCGACACCGCTACTGGTCACGCTGGTCGGCGTGACCCTGCTGTTCAGCATCGCACAATGCAACGGAACGCTCGAACGCGTCACCGGACGCGCCGTCGGGGTCTGCCGCGGGCAGGTCGGTCTGTTGCCGTTCATGTTCTTCTTCCTCGGCCTGATCGTGGCCACGGTCGGACCGGGAGGCACGCCCGCCAGCGCCCTGCTGGCGCCGCCCGCAATGGCCGTGGCGGCACGCGCCCGGATCTCCCCCTTCCTGATGGCGATCATGGCGGGCAACGGGACACTGGCCGGGACGCTGTCGCCGTTTGCGCCGACCGGAATCGTGGCGAACGGCGTGATGGAACGTATCGGCCTCGGTGGCGTCGAATGGTCGACCTATGCCTACAACGCCTTTGCACACGCCGCGGTCGCGTTCGCGGCGTTTGCACTGTTCGGAGGCATGCGGCTCTTCAAGGAACGGGCACATGTGGACGCCGTCAGCACTGAAGCGGGGCCGATGGAAACGCATCACTGGATCACGTTGGGCGGAATCGCCGCGTTTATCGTGGGCGTTGCCGTGTTCGAGACTCATGTCGGCATGACCGGTTTCACCATCGGCGCGATACTGATTCTGCTGCGAACGGTCAACCAGCGCGAAGCCATTCAGAAGATTCCATGGGGCGTGATCCTGATGGTCACCGGCGTCACGGTTCTGGTGGGCATCCTTGAAGCCACCAACGGCATGGAACTGTTCACCAACGGACTGTCCAACATCTCCACACCGGCGACGCTGGCCCCGATCGTCGCATTCGGCGCCGGTCTGATTTCGGTATACAGCAGCACGTCAGGCGTGGTGCTTCCCGCGTTTCTGCCGATGGTTCCCGGGCTGGCCGAAAGTGTCGGCAACGTGGATCCCCTGCCCATCGCGTGGTCCATGAACGTGGGGGCCAGCCTGGTGGACCTGTCGTCGCTGTCGACCGTGGGCGCGCTCTTTCTTGCGGCCGCGCCCGAGGGCACCGACACACGCTCGCTGTTCAACAAGTTGCTGGCGTGGGGCCTGTCCATGTCCGTGGTCGGCGCCGTCATATGCGCGCTGCTGTTCCTGTAGCAGGCACGGCGGGCGCGATCTTCAAGCCATGCGGGTAGCGATTCTCGACGACATTCATCGGGCCTATGAAACGACCGGCGCGGTTAGCCGTCTTCGCGAGCGCGCCGAAGTAAGAATCTTCACCGGCGCGTTCGGACAACCGTCTGCCCTCGGCGGGTTCGACGCCCTTATCGCCAACCGCGAGCGCACGGCGTTTACCCGTGAACTCCTCGAACGACTGCCCGACCTCCGGATCATCGCCCAGACCGGCAATCATGCCCACCACATCGACTTCGAGGCGGCCGCTGACCTGGGAATAGTCGTGGCCAAGGCATCCGGCGGCTATTCGATCGGCGCCGCCGAACTCACGATCGGATTGGCTCTTGCGCTGATGCGCCGGATACCCGCGTGCGACAGTGCGCTGAAGCGCGGCGAGTGGCCCACGCCGCTGACTCCAATCCTGCATGGCAAAACACTCGGGATTATCGGATTGGGACGTCTCGGCCGGCATGTGGCCGGCCTGGGACGGGCGTTCGGGATGCGTGTCACCGCCTGGAGTCCGTCGCTGACGCCGGAGATCGCGGTTGCGCATGGGGCCGAGTATTCGCCCCTTGACGATCTGCTGAAGACCGCCGATGTTGTCTCCATCCATGTCTCGCTGAAACCGGAGACACGCGGACTGATCGACGCCGGACGCATCGCCCTGATGAAGCCCACGGCATGTCTGATCAACACGGCCCGCGGACCGATCGTCGACGAATCCGCCCTGGTATCCGCGCTCGAGGAAGGAAGGATCGCGGGCGCCGGCCTGGACGTATTCGACGAAGAGCCCCTGCCCGCGAATCATCCGCTGACCCGGCTCGACAACGTCGTTCTTACGCCGCACATCGGCTGGCCTACGGACCATGGATACGAACAGTTCGCGAACGCGGCGGTCGACGTGCTGCTCGACTATCTGGACGGCCGGGACGTGCCGCTATTCACCCATTGAGCGGCCCAACCGCACCGTCCTGGCGCCTGAAAACCAGGCTCAACCTCGCGCGTCGAGTCCGGCCCGTACCCGCTCGGGCGTGAACGGAACCTGGCGGAGACGGACGCCCGTTGCATCGAATATGGCATTGGCGACGGCCCCGGCCACGACGGTGACGGCAGTCTCCCCCGCACCCATGGCTTCGCCCTCGGTTCGATCGATCAGAACGGTCTGGATATCGGGAACCGCGGCGCCGAGGTACAGGGGGCGGTACGTCCGCCAATCGATGGATGTGATCTTTTCGTCGTCCCACGTGACTTCTTCCAACAACGTCCGGCTGACCCCGTGCAAGGCACCGCCTTCGAGCTGGTTTCTGAGACCGTCGGGATTCGAGATCGGCCCGCTGTCGTTGGCGATCGTGAGTCTGCGGACTTCAACCGCGCCGCTACCCTGATCCACTTCGACCTCGGCGACCATGGCGCAATACCCGTTATCGCCTTCGTAAAAGACGCAGGATATGCCTCGACCCGAAACCACGCCCGTCGGGGGATTGCCGGCCTCGGGGGATGGGCGCGCGACCCAGTTGGCGCGCGCGGCCGCGGCTTCCACCACCTCGATCAATCGGGGGTCGCGGAGATGACGCAGACGGTACGCGACAGGGTCGGCTTGAATCGACGCGGCGATCTCGTCCACGAACGACTCGTGCGCAAAGGTGTTCTGGAGGCGGGCCGGCGACCGGAGCGGACCTGTAAAGAACGGAGACGGTAGGGTATGCGTCAGAACGCGCTGGCTGCGGATGGTTCCGGTTCCTCCCTGAACGCCGCGGACTTCGCCGGTGACGTACGACGGCGCCCCGTTGCTTCCATTGTTGAAGTTCGACGGCTGCGGCGCGGGGCTCCTCGCGGCAAACGGCGCCGGCTCGAAACCAGCCAGAAACCCCGTCACCACGTTGCCGGGCCGATCCATCCGGGGACGGCTGCCCCGGTTGGGCGACCACGATTCGTGATCCCACGCCACAATATCGCCATCGCCGTTCAATCCGGCCCTCTCGTCGATGACGAAGGCGTTGCCGTAGTTTTCCCACGCCATCTCGTCCTTGCGGCTGAGTTGCACGCGAACGGGCCGGTCCACCGCTTGAGACAGAAGCGCGGCGTCATACGATACCGTGTCCGCACCGTTGACGCCGTAACAGCCCGCGCCCATACGAAAGATCACGCGAACGTTTTGAGGGTCGAGTCCCAGGACCATTCCCACGGTGTTCCTGAGAGGGTATACGGCCTGGGTGGCGGACCATACCGTTGCGCTCGTATCCCGAATGTCGGCCACGGCGCACGCGCTGCCGATGGACGCGTGCATCTGATAGGGATAGCGATAGGTGGCCTCCATTCGAGTGGCCGCACCGGCAAGATTCCCGTCCACGTCCCGCGAGTCCACAATCAGCGTGTCGCGTGTGACCGTCCGATTTCTCAACCAGTCGTGGTAGCCCTCCTGTGCGGGCAGCGGCATATCCGGTGTCGACCAGGACACATCGAGCCGTTCCGCCGCCTGGACGGCCTGCCAGGTCTTTTCGGCCACCACGCCGACGAAGTTGTTCCGCGTGACGACTAGAATCAAGCCCGGCATTCCCTGGACCGAATTTCGATTGACATCGGTCACTGTGGCGCCGACCACCGGGGGACGCACAACACAGCCATGCAACATGCCGTCCACCCGAACGTTGTGGACATATTCGAACCGCCCCGCCGCAATGTCGGGAATCTCCACGCGCGGCACGGGCTGGCCCAGTACGGTCCACGTGCCGGGATGCTTTCGCCGGGCGGCCGGATCGAGCGTCATCGCAAAAGCCCGCCCGCCGATCAATGTTCCGTACCCCACCTGACGTTCGGGATCGGAAACAACCCGGACCACGCCGTTTTCGATTTCAAGTTCGTCGGCGGAGGCGCCGAGTTCATTCGCGGCGCGCGCCACCAGCGCTTCGCGTGCCGTTGCCGCCGCCAATGCCAGATTCGCGCGATTGAAGTTGGCTGGATGCGACTGCGCACCCGAGGTCGTTCCCTGGTCGGGCGTCATCTCGGTATCGCACTGAATCAACGTCACCCGGTCGAAGGCCACTCCGAGTTCTTCAGCGATGAGTTGGGTCTGCGCCGTGTATAGCCCATGCCCAAGTTCGCACTTGCCCGTGTACGCGGTCACGCCACCATCGGCGCGGATGGCAATCCAGGCATCCAGATCGTTGTTGCCCGCCCCATTGATTCCCTGCCCGTAAACCGCTGCCGTCGTACGGCCCAGGGCACTGAACCCGACAATCAACGCACCCGAGGTTTTCAGGAAGCCGCGGCGGGAAAGCCCAGCCGAATCGAACGCCGCCAGGGCATCGTCGTTCCACATTGTCGCTGGAGGTCTCAAGCGCTCACCTCCCGGGTATACCGGCGTATCGCCTCAAGAATCCTGACGTTCGTGCCGCATCGGCACAGGATGGTGGAGAGCGCTTCGCGCAGCCGATCGTCCGTTGCGTCGGGATTGCGATCCAGAAAAGCCTTCGCGGCGAGAATGACGCCGTTCATGCAGAAGCCGCACTGTATGGCCTGCTCGTCGATGAACGCCTGCTGGATCGGATGCGGACCGTCCAAAGTGCCCAAACCCTCCAGAGAGACGATGGCCTCATCGGCAACCTGTTCGACGGGCGTGATACACGACCGGATCGCCTGACCGTCGGCGATGACCGTACACGCACCGCACTGTCCCAGACCGCAGCCAAATTTCGGGCCGCGCAGTGCGAGGTCGTCGGTGAGCACATAGAGAAGCGGAGTTGCCGGGTCCACGTCCACAACGCGGGTCCGGCCATCGACATTCAGATTGAACAACGCCATATCGGCACCTTCCAGGAAGTCGGAGTCTGACGAGTCGCGCCAATTCTATTGTGAATCCGCCGGCCGCGGTTAGCCCAACTTTCGCAGTTCGGGCTCTTTCAAGATAAATTTTCAAGGTTTGAGAAACGTAAGTTGTTGTGTGTTCAAAGGGCGACTTCCGGAAACGGCTGTAGTGAAGACCTGCCAGGTTTTCTTCCGGCGATGTTTTTCCGATACGATGGGTGATGTTTCTGCCGCCCCGAGCAGAACCGGATCGGCGGAGATTCCTCGGCGATTGCCTTTCAATATCGGGAAGCCGTTGAATTCTACGCGGCAGTGTGGTCTCGAATGCTTCGCATGTTGACAAGACGACCTATGCACTCTGCTCGAACTCTGTTGGTTCTCGCTCTTTCGATTGGTGGGTTCGCGGAAGGCGCATTGGCTCAACACAAGTACATTTTTCCGCAGTTCGTGTTTGGCGGAGGCTGGGGATCGACCCTGACGGTATTGACCGATATCGATGACGCTACGACCTGTGCGTTTTCAGCGCAGGGCCGCTTTCTGACGATGCGGGATCATGGGGGCAACCTTCGTACAGGAACGGAGCTAACCTTGCAAGGAGCTTTCAACCTCCTGAAGACAGAAAGCCAGGAGAGGGAGCATTCGTCTGGCATGGCGGTTCTCGATTGCAACAAGGAGGTAAGATCGGCGAACACGCTGTTTTCTTGGGAAGTTAGCGGTTCACTGGTTGGCGAAGCTCTGGTCGAGCCCTCCGAAGAGGTTGCGGCAGCATCCGACTCCTACGTGTGGTTCCCTGCCGATTATCGTGATGGGGCGCGGTTCGGGGTGGCGGTGGCGAATCCATCGAATGAGTCGCTGGACGTGCAGGTGTTGGTAACAGGTATCGAGTTGGAGGAGTTCGTTCGTACTATCGTGAATGTCCCGGCGAACTCCGCCAAGGCGTTTTTTGTCGATGAGTTTGGAACGATCCCGACAGGTCATGTCGTACAGGTCTTGATATCGCCTTCCAATAGTCCGGGGCCGTCGGTGTACGCCATCGGATTGCGGTTTACCGGACAGGTGTTCACCACTATTCCGGGAACAGTGTTTGGGCCCACAACATCGTCGAGCGATCCACCGACAGGCACGACCCCACCGCAAACCACGACACCGCAGCCTCCAACGGTAGTCGAAGCCTTCAAGCTTCTGAATCGGGCGACGTTCGGCGCCACGGAGCGGGAAGCCCAAATCGTCATCGATCTCGGTTTCGAGGATTGGATCGAGCAGCAGTTCCAACAACCGGTATCGCTCCAATTGCCCCACCTGCAATCCCTTCCGGTCCCGGACCGTCTGCCCCAGTTGCAGCGCGACCGGCGCGATATCTGGTTCCGCAATGTGATCGATGGGCCCGACCAGCTTCGCCAGCGGGTCGCTTTCGCACTGTCGCAAATCATGGTGGTAGCGGAATCGGGCGTGCTCCGGCAAATGCCCTATGGGTTGGCCGGCTATTACGACATTCTGACGCGCAACGCCTTCGGAAACTTCCGTGAACTCATGGAGGAGGTGACGCTTCATCCGGCCATGGGAGTTTACCTGAGCATGCTCGGCAACGAGCGGCCGGACCGGTCGCGGAATATCAGTCCCGATGAGAATTACGCCAGAGAGATGATGCAGCTCTTCACCATCGGGCTGGTCGAATTGAACATCGACGGCACCATGCGAACAGACGCCGAAGGACAACCCGTTTCCACCTACAACCAGGACATCATTGAGGGTTTCGCGCACGTGTTCACCGGTTGGAACTACGCGGGCGGCGCCAACTTCAATCGGGCGCGCCGCAACGAGACCAGCCAGACGTTACCCATGCAGCTCTACCCGGAGTTTCATGCCACCGGGACGAAGCTTTTGCTGAACGGCGTTCGCTTGCCAGCAGGTCAGACGGGCCGTCAGGACCTGGAAGACGCCCTGGACAATATTTTTGCCCACCCCAATGTTGGATCCTTTGTCGCCATTCGGCTGATCCAGAGGTTGGTGACCAGTAACCCCTCGCCGGAATATGTTGACCGGGTGGCCACGACGTTTAACGACAACGGCGAAGGAACAAGAGGGGATCTGAAGGCCGTGGTCAAAAGTATTCTTCTGGATCCTGAGGCTCGCTCCAGCGTCCCATCCCAAAGTAGCGGCAAGCTGAAGGAACCCTTGCTGCGCCTGACTCAACTCTGGCGAGCTTTCGACGCGCGTTCGGCCGACGGCGCATACTATTACGATCCGATAGACGAATTTTCCCAAGGTCCTCTGCAAGCTCCATCGGTATTCAATTTCTTCAGCCCATTCTATGCGCCACCCGGAGAAATATCCGACGCGGGCCTGACCGCGCCTGAACTACAGATCGCTACGGAGTATGGGAATACGTTGGTCACCAATTTTTTCTACGGACAGACATTTTCTCGCCATTCCCGTAACCGCAATCTCGAGAGCGGAGACATCTACATCGACATTGAAGAAGAGGCGGGGTTGGCGGACAATACCGATGCCCTGGTCGATCGAGTGGCGGAAAAGCTCCTGGCGGGACAGATTTCAGACACCCTCAGAACGGAAATCCGGGGCATGGTGGAAAGTCGGTCCGAGCGCGATGTGGCTGGCCGAGTCGGTGAAGCCATATATCTCACCGTAACCTCCCCCGAATTTGCAAGGCAGCACTGACCGATGGTCCGGCACGTGTCTATGAACAGATTCAATCGCCGCGCATTCCTCAAAGCCACCGGCGCCGGTGCGGTGATGGCCGCGTTTCCACCGGTCGGGTGGACTGAAATGATCGCGCCGCAGGGCGCGTTTTCCGACTACCGTGCGCTGGTGTGCGTATTTCTGCTGGGCGGTAACGACTCCTTCAATATGCTCGTCCCACGAAGCGGCGCCGAATACAACGTCTACGCGAGATCGCGCCAGAATCTCGCCGTGGCCAGTACAGACCTGCTGCCCATCACGCCCCTGACCCAGGATGGATCTCACTACGGTTTGCATCCAACCATGGGCGCAATCCAGGCGCTGTTCGATAGCTCGCGAGCGGCTTTCATCGCCAATGTAGGGCCGCTCATCGAGCCGACGACAAAGGTTCAGTATCTCGATGGCTCCGTTGCCCTTCCACCACGATTGTTTTCCCACAACGATCAACAGGATCAGTGGCATTCGCTGAGAGGCACGGCGCTCACAAAGACGGGCTGGGCCGGACGTGTGAGCGATCTTCTTCGCCAACGCGTCACCGGCCAGCAACTGGAGACCAACGTTTCCCTCTCGGGGAACCGGTTGTTCCAGGCGGCCGATGAGACCGTGGCCTACACCATGGGACGAAACGGACCCCAGGTCTTTCGACCCAGCCGCGTTACCGCACTCTCTACGCAAAGACGTGGCGCATTCGAGAGGGTGCTCGAAGCGAATTACGACACGATGTACGAACGGGCTTTCAGGGACGTTCAACAGCGGGCGCTCGATAATGCGGACCGCGTGACCGCTGCACTGGATAGCGCACGACCCCTTGCGACGGCGATGCCCACATCGGTCCTGGGTCAGCAACTCACGACGGTCGCGCGGCTCATCGGCGTGCGAGACCAACTGCGGATGCAGCGGCAGATCTTCTTCGTCGCCATGGGAGGGTTCGATTCTCACGGCAACCAGCTTGAGAGACAGCCGGCGCTCCTCAGCGACGTCAGCGAATCGATCGGCGCATTCTATCGGGCGACGGTGGAACTCGGCGTGGCCAGCAACGTAACCACATTTACCCAATCGGATTTCGGACGCACGCTCACATCCAACGGCGATGGTACCGATCACGGTTGGGGCGGTATCCAGTTGGTGGTGGGCGATTCCGTGCGCGGACGCGAGTTCTACGGCGCCTACCCGCGACTGGAGATCGACGGACCCGACGATGTGCGCCGAGGTCGGCTGATACCAAGCGTCTCAGCGGATCAATACGCGGCAACCCTGGCGAAATGGATCGGGGTTTCCGCGGCGGACCTTACCCACATCGCCCCGAACCTCGGCAATTTCGCTCAGCGCGACCTGGGCTTCCTGATTTAAACCGAATATCTCAGCACCATGGTTGGGCAGCGCGTTTCTGAGCGCGCGACCGCTCGGCACGTTGCTCCGGGATCGTTTTGGAACGGTTCAGTAGACGGCGACCGGAACGACAGTGGAACCCGTCGCTCCCTGAATCTTCAACGGTTGCACGATGAAGGCGAACTCGTAGACACCGCTCGCCGCCAGTTCGTCCAGCTTCATCCGTTCCACCAGATGAATGCCGTTGACGACGAGCATGATCTGATGAACCGGCAGCGAAATCGCGGGATCGGGGTTCGGCAGAATCTCGACCGGAACGGTGTCGGCGCCGACCAGCATCGGGTCCTGGCCGGCCAGCCATTCCGCGGCCTCCACGCCGATACCCGGACCCATGCTCGAATACCGGTCGATGTCTTCCGTCCAGAGCCTGCCCCAACCCGTGTGAACGATCACGGCGTCCCCGGGTTCAAGCGTCAGGCTTTCGGTCGCCAGCGCTTCCTGCAGATCCGCCGCGGTGATTTCATAGTCATCCGCCAGCATATCGACACCTTTCAGCGCCGCGATGTCCAGAAGGACACCGCGCGTCATCAGCGTCCCGACGTTTTCGACTCCGAGCCGGGTAAAGCCGTTCCGCGTCAGCGTTTCGTCCACCGGAACGCAGTTGTACATCGTGTTGCCGATGGTCTGGTGGCTGAATCCGTCGAACTGCGTGCCGACCTGGCCCATCTCGGCGACTACCAACTCTTCGTTGGAGCCCCGGCGGTTCGATTCGGGGTTCATGACGCTGGGTTTGGGATACAGATCGAAGTGCCTGTCGCCCAGTGGCATCGAACCGGACAAGACGTGCGCCAGTTCGATCGTCGCGCCGCTCCGGATCAAGCGCGCCGCGCGAAGGACGGTTTCCGGTCCCATGTGGTTGGCGGAACCGCGCTGATCATCCGGACCCCACTTCGAGGGACACCGTTCGTTTTCGGCAGGGGGGATCCAGGATTGTGCGGCGGCTTCGGGCAGCGCCCCGGCAATGGCCAGAAACATGACGATCGTTACAAGTCGCATGGTTGGTTCTCCTCCAAGCGTTGACAGGCTTCAAACTCGACATGTCGATAACGGATACCACAGAAACGCGGGGATGGGCACCATTAGCCACGTTCTCGCCCTGCCCGCGCAATTGAAAGAACGATCGGACGCCCGAGCCGGAGGAAGCGGAACGATGGGAAGAAGTGCCCAGACGTTGCTTTTCCGGTCAATCGAGGCATTTCACGAAAAAAATCGCCGTCCGCGTGCAAGTTCCTGGGGGACGCCGGCGCATTCAATAACAAGGGCGGATTCAATGTTGACGCCGCCATACCCGGAGATGAAGACATGAGGGCTCGATTCGCTTTGAAATCACTGATTCTGGACTTTTTCTTTCAACAGGCGGCGCCCTCGGGCGTGAGGCGAATTGCATTTGCCGCGGTGTTCGTCGCTTGCGCCCTCCTGCCTTCCGCGGCGTGGGCACAGGGCGGACCGGGATTCCTGTTCGATCCGCCTCGCGCTTCGGTCGGCGTGAGGATGAGCTACAGCATGCCCGCCGTGGGGAGCGACCTCTTCGGTTTCACTCGTGAACAGTTCACTCTTGAGGATCGGGACTTCCGAAGTCCCCAGTTTGGGGGCGAGCTCGCGGTACGAGTGACGGATCGTGTGGATCTTGTCGCCGATGTGGCATGGACTCGCAGCCGGAGTTCATCGGAATACCGCGATTGGGAAGACTTCGACGGCCTGCCCATCGGGCAGGAAACCGCCTTCGAACGGACATCGTTGACCTTCGGCGCCAAGTATTACCTCGGAGACCGGGGACGGGCTGTCGGCCAGTTTGCGTGGATTCCGACAAAGATTGCGCCGTACGTGGGCGGCGGTGTCGGCGTCATGCGGCACGACCTCACGCAGAATGGAGACTTCGTCGACTTCGACACATTCGACGTCTTCTCTGACCGTCTCGGGACCTCGGGCACATCGGCGATCGCGGACGCGCGTATCGGAGCGGATTTTCCCGTCGGCCGCCGCGCTTTTCTCACCGGCGAGGCGCGATACCACTTTGGAAGCGGCCCCACCCGCGGAGACTACATCGGTTTCGCGGATACCGACCTGTCAGGCCTCACGCTGGCGTTCGGCATATCGTTGCGCTTGCCGTTCAGCGGAAGATAAGGAAAATAAAGACAATGATGAAAGAACTTGGAACAGGCTTGAAAATTCTTGGAGTCGTCGCCGTGATGGCCACCGCTCTCGCGCGTCCCCTCGACGCTCAGCAGATCCACCGGTGGCAGGCGTTCTTCGGATGCTGGATATCTACCGACCCTGGAGTCGAGAATTCCGTCCTGTGTTTCACACCGGACGGGGCGGGCGTCGAAGTATCCACCGTCGTTGACGGCGAACCGGCATCCGCTGAGGGCGTTCTGGCGGATGGCCAGGAGCGGATGGTTCAGACCGAAGGCTGCACGGGTTTCCGGTCGGTCGAGTTCTCATTGGACGGACGGCGCGTCTTTACCCGCTCCCGGGTCGTTTGCGCGGACGAGACGCGCTCGAATTCGGGCGTGATGGCATTCGTCGCACCGGACCGATGGGTGGACGTACGCTCGATAGAGATCGGGGGAGAACCCGTCACCTGGATGCAGGAGTACCGTCCGGTCGACCCGGAATGGTTCTACGAACACGGCATCCAGGATCCGTCGGTGCTGGATCACCAAACCGTGCTGGCGATGCGCCTGCGGGCATCCCAGCCGATCGGGAACGTAGATGTCGAAGAAGCGGCATCGCATATCGCCACGGGCGCCGTCGAAATGTGGGTTGCGGTTCAGCCGAGCGCGTTCGCGCTCGACGCCGCCGAGATCGTGCGCCTGGCCGATAGCGGCATGCCGACGTCCCTGATCGACCTCATGGTCGCGGTGTCCTACCCGGATCGCTTCGCCGTGTCTCTCGACGGAGCGGCTACCATTTACGAACCGGAGCCCGAACCGTCCGTTGTCCAGTATTCCATCCCGCGCCGCAGGCCGTTCCGGAGCTACTTTTTCGATCCGTACTTCATATCATGGCCCTACCGTCATGTCTCGTACGGTTATCCGAATTACCGGTACTACGTCTACAACCTGGGGGGGGTCACCGTCTATTCCGACTATCAGCCGAGGACGATCGTCATCCAACCGCGGACTCCGTCCTCCCGGGGAAGGATGGTCAATGACCGCGGTTACGTCCGCCGCACGTCCGAACCTCGCTCTGCAAGGCCCGTCGACGGGGGCTCGTCAGGGTCCCGCCGTGGATCCTCTGTCTCGACCTCGCCCCCGGACAGAAACTCCTCGCCCACCGTGAGATCCGCGCCCGCGGGTGAAGTTCCCTCACGCACCGCGAGACCCAGGTCTCCGGCCAGAGTTTCCGCACCCACGGTGAGATCCGCGCCCGCGGGTGGGGTTCCTTCACGCACAGCGAGACCCAGGTCTCCGGCCAGAGCGTCCGCACCCACCGTGAGACCCTCGTCCCCGCCCAGAGCGTCCGCGCCCACCGTGAGACCCTCGTCTCCGCCCAGTTCCTCGCCGGAAGTCCGTTCACCGTCCTCGGGAAGTTCCTCACCGAGGGTGGACTCTTCGGGCGGAACTCCGACCGGTCGAACCGCAAGGCCGCGCAACTGACGCGCGGCACGTTTCCAGACCCGTGCTGGCGGGATCGTGCGGTAATCGAGCGGTCGTAGACCGCACCTACAATGGGAGAGTGTAGGGGCAGTCTATGACTGCTCAAATCAAGATCGTGCGGTAATCGAGCGGTCGTAGACCGCACCTACAATGGGAGAGTGTAGGGGCGGTCTATGACCGCCCAAATCAAGAACGTGCGGTAATCGAGCGGTCGTAGACCGCACCTACAATGGGAGAGTGTAGGGGCGGTCTATGACTGCTCAAATCAAGATCGTGAGGTAATCGAGCGGTCGTAGACCGCACCTACAATGGGAGAGTGTAGGGGCAGTCTATGACTGCTCAAATCAAGAACGTGCGGTAATCGTGCGGTCGTAGACCGCACCTACAGGGGGTGCCCTTAAAATCAATGACTTACAGTCAAGTCTCAGGTCAGAAACGAATCGAATACGAAAACTTGGCGAAAAATTGATGGGCGTCGCTGATGAAGGCGTTCGCGGTCCGAACGATCCTGGAACCGTGGGCCGTCGGGATGAGATCGATGTTCTGCAGATTGTTGTTATACCCGGCGTAAAACGCGGTCCAGGCGTTGAGTTGATATGCGAACAGAAAATCGGTGTTGAAATTTCTTCTAGTTTCCTGACTCGTCAGTTCCGGGTTGGCATGCAGAGCCTCGTATTGCAGGATGACGCGCACCGACAACTCCGGGGTGAACTGCCAGTTCCAGCGTGATCGGACGATGTGATCGTTGAATATGGTGGCGCCGGTCCGGCGATGCCCCAGTCTGGAGAACAGATACCGATTGGCGATGCTCAACCGCCTTCCGGGCCGCAGAATGAGACTCACGTCGGTGGTCGCCCACCGTTCCATCGAGGCTTCCCGGCCCGACAACGGACTGAAGTTGATCTGGCCTCCGCGCTGGTGTTGGACCGAGAACTGAATCGCCGCAAGCGCCGCGGTTTCGAAGGCAATGGAGACGACGTTCCGGTTGAAATCGCGCTCGACGGTGACGGGCGCCTCCGATGGTCTCAAGCGGATCCGTTCCGGAAGATAGGCGACGCGCATGAATGTCTGGCCTGCAAATTCCCAGGTCACGCGCGGAGACACCGCCTGTTCAAGGCGCGTTCCATCGCGGGCCATCGTATGCTGGACCGTGACGTCGGGGGTCATCGCGATAAAATACCGGCCCTCGGGCCGGAAGGCATAGCCGGCGTTTCCCGAGACGGTACGAATGTCGCCTCTCGGGTTGAATCCGGTCTGCGTGATGAAATCCGCGCTGCGGTCCGAAAAGGCCAGGCTGAGATTGAACTGGCGTCCGCTCCGGTTGAGCAGGGCTTCGTATGCCGGCCCGGAACGCCGGGACCCGTCTGCGAACTCCGTGGTGCTGGTCACGGCCTGCATCTGAGTCACCCAGTTATCGTTCAGCTTGAACCGGGCGTCCACGCCGCCGACCCGGTTGAAAGTGGAATCGAAGCTTCGCTCGGTAAAAATCGCCCCGATGCTGGATTGATCCAGAATGTCCCGATTAATACGCACGATTCCAAAGCGCGCTCTCCGTCCCGAACGGGGGTCGCTGTCAGGAACGCGCTTGCCCGGTGACTCGTCGTCGGTCACCAGCGCGCCGATCGAATAAGGGCCCGCCTTCCCGGTCAACCGCGCACCGAACCGGGGGTCGGCAATGCGGCGGGTGAAGACCAGGTTGATGGGCGTCTGAAAGTAGTTGGCGTTTTCCAGAAAGAAGGGACGTTTTTCCGGGAAAAATACCTCGAAACGCTCGTTGGCCGTCACCTGTGGCTCGTCGGACTCTACCTGACTGAAATCCGGGTTGATGGCGATGTCGGTCACCAGACTGTCGCGGAAAACGAACTTGGCATCGAGTCCGGCATCCGTCGATGCCCGATCGGCCTGAAAAACCGGCCGCATCGGATCTCGCCGATCGATGGCTCGAAACGAACGGAACCCGGCAAACGGCAGCAGTTGGATGTTCCGTCCTGGGGACACGTCCTCCAGACCCTCGACGGTTGCCGCCTGATTCAGGCGTCCTTCGATTCTTGTGGAATAACTGGGCCAGAATGACTCCTCGTTCAGCCGCGGAATGCTCCGCCCAAACTGCATTCCCCAGGTCTGAGCCGAATCGGCCGGGAAACGAAGACTCTTGAAGGGCATGGCCAGCCACACGACGTAACCTTCATCCGTCAACCCGGCTCGGGAGTCGAAGATCGTGTCGTAGGCCGCGTCCGGGCCCTGCCCCTCGGTCCAGAGCGCGTCCCATTCGACGCCCAGCGGCGACGTGCCGAACATGTAGGCGTTGCGTTCGTCGTGAAACGTATCCAGGACGATGACAATCCAGTCGTCGCCACCGGTATCGCCCCGCGGGTTCAGGCGCGCGCGTATCCGGTCGGGGTTCGTATCGAAACACACGAAGACCGCGTACAGATTCTGGTCGTCGTAACCCAGATAGACCTCGGTACGCTGGGAGGCTGCCTGACCGTCGCTGGGCTGCCGCTGCACGAAACCGGTCACCATGGTCATCTGACCGGCAAGATCCGCGGGCGGCCGCATGTCAAGGAAATCCTCGAACAGGGGCGCCCGGTCAAGGCGCGGGATGTCGATGGTTTCGCCGCCCCCCTGGGCCGACGCGCCCAACCCGACGATCAGGCACAGGGCGGTCGACCCGGCCGCACGGCGAGCCAGAGGTCCGAATCGGCATTTCGATGAGGGGAGCAGGGTCATACGTCGAACAGCTTGGAACGGGGTATTATATCCGGGCCGGGAAGGGAAAAAGGGTGACTGCCCCCACTTTTTGGATTAATAACGTTCGCTGGAGGATCTCAATCATGAAACGCAGCGTCTTGATTTTGCTGGCAATCGTGGCCTTGGCCGCGGTCCCCATGGCATTCGCCCAGGTGGGCGGTGTGGCCGTGGCGGAGCCCTTCAAGTTGGGCACTTTCGATATCGACGGCGAACAACATGTCGGAATCGTCCTGGGCGACAGCATCGTCGTGGAACTGGTTGCGGCCAACCGCGAACTGGAATCCAGCCCCGCGGTCGTCGAAATCCCCATGGTCGATGACATGCGCGATCTGATCGGACGCTGGGAATACGGCGCGGCACGTCGAACCCGCGAGATCGTCAACGCCGTGATCGGCGAAAACCAGCTACAGAACCGGCCCGGCCATATCCACGACTTGGCCGACGTGCGGACGCTCGCCCCGATCCTCTATCCCGGCAAGATGCTCAACGCCGCCAGCAACTACTATGGCCATGTCGATGAAGGCGTTTCGGCGGAACAACAGGCGGCGACCGAGGCTGCACGCCGCGCCAACAGGGGTCTTCCCTATATGTTCACCAAACCGACCGTGGGGGCGATCATCGGAAACGGCGACGACATCATCCTGCCGCGTGGACGCGAAAGCATCGACTGGGAAACCGAAATCGCAGTCGTGATCGGACGGGCCGCCAAATACGTCCCTGTCGAAGACGCCGAAGACTACATATTCGGATATACGATCATGCTCGACATGTCCGACCGCGGAGGGCGTGACGAAGAGGTCCCGCGATACGGGGGCTCGGACTGGCTCCTCGCGAAAGGGCATGACACGTTTGCCCCGATGGGCCCCTTCATCGTACCGAAAGAATTCATGCCCGATCCGATGAACATCGCCCAGCGGCTCACGGTGAACGGTGTCGTCATGCAGGACGGCAATTCCAGCGACATGATCCACAACATCCATGAACTGATCGAATACGGATCGGAAATCCTGACGCTGTTTCCGGGCGACGTGATCGCCGCGGGAAGTCCGGAAGGCACCGGCATGTCGCTGTCGGTACGGGACGTACAGATTTTTCTGAACCCCGATGACGAAATCGTCGCGACGATCGAAGGGATCGGAACGTTGCGTCACACCGTAAGGGCGGAGGAAGAGTGAGACGATTCATCGAGACCGCCGTAGTTCTGTTGCTGGCCGTTGCTGGAACGTCCGCCGAGTCGTGGGCTCAGTCGGGAACCCGGAACGGGGAGTGGACCACCTATGGCGGCGATCTGGGGAGCACGCGATACGCGCCGCTCGATCAGATAGACGCCAGCAACTTCAATGAACTGGAACTCGCCTGGCGATTCGAAACGCAGGACATCGGACCCGGTACCGACTACAACCTGCAAGCCACGCCGCTGATGATTGACGGCGTGTTGTATACGACGGCCGGTTCGAATCGGAGCGCGGTGGCGATCGATGCCGCCACGGGCGAGCAGCTATGGGTGTACAGCCTCGACGAGGGTGAGCGGGCCAGAACCGCCGCACGGCAACTGTCGGGACGCGGCGTCGCGTACTGGGACGACGGGGACGACGAACGGATATTCATGGTGACGATCGGGTACCAACTGGTGGGCCTGGATGCCAGGACCGGACTTCCGCTCGAAGGGTTCGGCAATGCCGGCGTGGTCGATCTGAAACAGGGAATGGATCAGACTCTCGACCCGGTCACGGGAGAACTTGCCCTGAACTCCGCGCCCGTCGTGGCCAGGGATCTGGTCATCGTGGGCGCGTCCCATCGACCGGGCGGCGCCCCCGAAAGCCGGACCAACGCCAAGGGGTATGTCCGGGCGTTCGACGTCCGGACCGGTGAGCGCCGTTGGATCTTTCACACGATTCCGCTCGCCGACGAATTCGGAAACGACACCTGGGGCGCCGACTCGTCGGAATACTCCGGCAACACGGGAATGTGGGCGCCGTTTTCCGTCGACGAGGAACTCGGCATCGCCTACCTGCCGATCGAGCTCTCGACCGGGGATTACTATGGGGGACATCGGCCCGGCGACAGCCTGTTTACGGAATCCCTCGTCGCGGTCGACCTGGAAACCGGCGAACGGATCTGGCACTACCAACTTGTCCATCACGGAATCTGGGACTATGACATTCCATGCGCGCCCATCCTGATGGATATAACCGTCGACGGACGCGACATCAAGGCCGTCGTGCAACCCAGCAAACAGGGCTGGGCCTATGTGTTCGACCGTGAGACCGGCGAGCCGGTCTGGCCCATCGAGGAACGGACGGTCGAACAATCGAGAGTACCCGGAGAGGAATCCAGCGGCACCCAACCGTTCCCGACCAAGCCCCCGCCATTCGAGCTTCAGGGGGTCCAGGAAGGCGACCTGATCGACTTCACGCCGGAACTGCGGGCCGAAGCCCTCGAGGTCACTTCCGGGTACAAACTGGGCCCGCTCTTCACTCCGCCCATAGTTCGCGGCGAAGAAGGCAAGATCGGCATGGTCTTCGTGCCGAACGGGGCCAACTGGCCGGGCGGTTCCTACGACCCTGAGACCGGGATCATGTACGTGTTTTCCAACAAGTCGACCCGCGTGATCACGCTGGTGAACGATCCGGAACGATCCGATATGGATTTCATCAACGGCGCGGCAGGAGCGGGATTCGGCGGTGGGCTGACGGTCCAGGGTCTGCCGATCGTCAAACCTCCCTGGGGGCGAATCACGGCGATCGACATGAACCGCGGCGACATTGTCTGGCAGATTCCGCATGGCGAAACACTCGACGCGGTGCGCGAGAATCCGTCTCTGGAAGGTGTCGATGTCGGCACGACGGGACAGTTTGGACCCATTGGCACACTCACCACGAGAACGCTGGTGATCTCAGGGGACCGGAATCTGACGACGCGGCCGTCGGGTGAACTCGGCGCCGTGCTGCACGCCTACGACAAGGCGACCGGCGAAGAAGTCGGCCGCGTAGAGATGCATGCCCCGCAAACCGGCAACCCGATGACCTATATGCTCGACGGCGTCCAGTATCTGGTCCTCGCCGTGGGCAGCGCGACTCCCCGCGTACCCGCGGAATTGGTCGCGTTCAGGTTGCCTTGAAATGTAGGTGCGGTCTATGACCGCACGATCTTTCGCACTCCACCTGTGCGGGCTATGACCGCACGATCTCGACCGCCCCTACATTCGGAGCGCTGTTCTCACAAGTTGTCGGAATGATAAAGGTGCGGGGTTCGGACTTGATTCGTGCGGTCATAGCCCGCACCTACATGAAGAGTTCGGACTTGATTCGTGCTGCCCCTCCCATTCCGATTCCCACTGTAGGTGCCGTCTACGACGGCACAATCTCGACCGCCCCTACATTCGGAGCGCTGTTCTCACAAGTTGTCGGAATGATAAAGGTGCGGGGTTCGGACTTGATTCGTGCGGTCATAGCCCGCACCTACATGAAGAGTTCGGACTTGATTCGTGCTGCCCCTCCCATTCCGATTCCCACTGTAGGTGCCGTCTACGACGGCACAATCTCGACCGCCCCTACATTCGGAGCGCTGTTCTCATAAGTTGTCGGAATGATAAAGGTGCGTGTTCGGACTTGATTCGCGCTTCGCCTCCCATTCCGATTCCCCCTGTACGGTCTACGACCGACCACCGGAACGTTCGAACAGTTCCGGATCGAAGCTTTCGAAAAAGGCGGCATGGAGTCGGCGAACGACGGTATCGACGCAATCTTCACCCACCACGAAAGTCAGATTGATGTTGGAAGCCCCTTGAGAGATCATCCGCAGGTTCATGTCGTCCAGGCATCCGAATACCTTCGAGGCGATGCCCCGGGTGTCCTTTAGGTTGGACCCCACCAGGCACACCAGAGCCAGCCCGCGCTCCACCTGGACGGTTCCCAATGCTTCAAGATCCTTGACGATCGCGTTCAGCGAACTCTGATCGTCCAGTGTCAGGGAAACCGTGACTTCCGATGTCGTCACCACGTCCACGCTGGTCTCGTGCTTGTCGAAGACTTCGAAGAGCGCCCTGAGAAAACCGTGCGCCATCAACATTCGCGACGAGGTGATGGTGACCGCGGCGATGCCGCGCTTGCACGCGAACGACTTGACCGGACCGCCTGGGGCCGGAGCGTCGGTCGCGATCACCGTTCCGCGGCCTTCGGGCCGGGTTGAATTGAGTACATGCACGGGTACGCCTTTCTGAAGGGCCGGGATGAGAGTGAGAGGATGCAGGACCTTCGCGCCGAAGTACGCCAGTTCCGCCGCCTCGTCGAACGAGATGCGCCGAATCGTCCACGCATCGGGCACCACCCGCGGATCGGCGGTCATCATCCCGTCCACGTCGGTCCATATCTGAACTTCTGCCGCTCCCAGGCACGTACCGAAGAGCGTGGCCGTGTAATCGGAGCCGCCCCTCCCCAGTGTCGAGGTCTCTGCCGACAGGGTCGACCCCATGTACCCCCCCATGACAACGGCGGAACCGGGCGCGATGAGAGGTCGGACGATCTGGTCCAGGCGTGCGGTTGTCTCCTCCACCATTGGACTCGCGCGCGTGAACCGATCGTCGGTGATCAGGCAGCGCCGCGAGTCGACGTGCGTTGCCGGCGCCAGGGGGGACAGCCGTGAAGCGAAGATGCGGGAAGACAACCGTTCCCCGAACGAAGCGATACGGTCCTCCATGGCCGGGGTGATCCCGTCGTGGGCGGCAAGCTCCACAGTGGCTCGAAGTTCTTCGAGATCGCCCTCGAGGCTGTCGAGCATCTCAAGGTGTTGCCCGCGGACCCGGTCGTAGACGGACAGAGCCTCGCTCAAACGCCCGGCCGCCGCCAAACGCGACATCTCGAGCAAATTGCTCGTGACGCCCGACATTGCACTGACGACAACTAGAGGGGCCTGGCCGATACGGTCGGCGACGATACGGCACGCCCGATCCATCGCGGCGGCGTCCCGGACGGACGTACCGCCAAACTTCATTACGATCATGATTTCAAAAGTAACATGAAGCAGAGGGAGGGGCGGGTCCTGGCAGTCGGTGGCCGAACCCTGCCGGGCTCCGCCGCCGGTTTCTACCCCGCCTTTCTCACGGGTTTTCGTCGCGAAGAGTCGGAGACGCCGTCAGAGCTACGGCGCGTTCCTCGCGCCGGGCGCGTAGCGGCGCGTTCCTCGCGCCGGATCAAGCGCGGGCGCGTAGAACGCGGCACTGGCGGATGGATCCGGCACTGTAGCAGACAACTCGTGAGAAATGCGGGCTAAGCGGGCAACTCCGTCGTACCCATCAGGTACAGGTCGATTCCCCTCGCGGCAAGCCGGCCCTCGCGAATGGCCCAGACGATCAGGGACTGCCCTCGGGACATGTCCCCTGCCGCGAACACGCCGTCGACGGTGGTCATCATGTTGCCATCGCTCACGACGTTGCCGCGTTCGTTCAACCCGACGCCAAACTGGGACAACATTCCATTCTTTTCCGGACCCAGAAAGCCCATGGCAAGAAGAACAAGATCGACGTTCATCTCGAATTCGCTGCCGGGCGCTTCGTCGATCTTGAAACGCCCGTCGGGTGTGCGCCCGACATCGACTTCAACGCCCTGAAGCTTTTCGACATGCCCTTTCGAACCGGTGAAGCTCTTGGTCGAAACGCTGTACTTGCGGAGTCCCCCTTCCTCGTGCGCCGACGAAGTCCGAAAGATGTTCGGCCAACTCGGCCAGGGATTGTCTTCCTCTCTCGAATCCGGAGGCCGGTTGAGCAATTCGAACTGGTGGATTTCGGCGGCGCCCTGCCGGTGCGCGGTCCCCAGACAGTCGGCGCCGGTATCGCCGCCTCCGATAATGACCACAACCTTGCCTTCGGCCGTGATCATCGACTCGTCGGCAACCCGGTCGCCTTCGCAGATCCTGTTCTGGAGGGGCAGGTAGTCCATCGCGAAGTGAATGCCATCGAGTTCGCGGCCCGGAACCTTGAGGTCGCGGGGCGCGGTGGCGCCGCCCGCGAGAAGCAAGGCATCGAAGCCTGCATTCAACTCGTCGACGGTGACGTTCACTCCAACGTTCGCGTTGGTCCTGAAATCGACGCCTTCTTCTTCCAGGATCCGAAGGCGGCGGTCCAGGAACTTCTTTTCCATCTTGAATTCCGGGATGCCGTAACGGAGCAGGCCGCCAATACGATCGGCACGCTCAAATACGGTGACGGTATGACCCGCGCGATTCAACAAATCGGCGGCAGCCAGCCCGGCAGGCCCCGAGCCCACGACCCCGACTGTTTTGCCGGTCCGGGACACGGGCGGCGATGCCTTGATCCAGCCTTCATTGAAGGCATGCTCAATGATCGTCAACTCGATCTGCTTGATCGTAACCGCATCGGCGTTGATGCCCAACACGCAGGAACCCTCGCAGGGGGCCGGACACAGCCGCCCGGTCCACTCCGGAAAGTTGTTGGTCGCATGCAGACGATCGATCGCCTCGTCCCAGTGGTCCCGATAGACCAGATCGTTCCAGTCGGGAATGATGTTCCCCAGCGGGCATCCCTGATGGCAGAACGGGATGCCGCAGTCCATGCAGCGCGCCGCCTGCTTCTTGAGGTCGGACTCGGGAAAGTCCTTGTATACCTCTCGATAGTCGTCGACCCGCTCCCTGACGGGACGCCGTTCGGGGAGAACGCGGGCGAATTCGAGAAATCCGCCGGGATCAGCCATGCCGGGCCACTTCCAGTATGCCGCCGGAGGCCTTCTTCTGCTCGGACATCGCTCTGCGGTAATCCAGGGGCATCACCTTCACGAACTTCATGCGCAAATCGGACCAATCGTTCAGAATCGACTGGGCGTAATCGCTGTCGGTAACGTTGATGTGACGCTCGATCAGGAACCGAACGAAGCTTTCCTCGGCTTCGCTCTCAAAGTGCTCGAGGTCGACCATCTCCAGATTGCAGCGCGACGCGAAATCTCGGTCGCGGTCCAGTACGTAAGCAATGCCGCCGCTCATTCCCGCGGCAAAGTTCCGGCCCGATCGACCGAGAACCACCACGCGTCCGCCGGTCATATACTCGCAGGCGTGGTCGCCGACGCCTTCAACCACGGCGACCGCACCGCTGTTGCGGACACAGAACCGCTCTCCGGCGAGTCCGCGGATGAACACTTCGCCGCCCGTCGCACCGTAGAGAACGACGTTGCCGGCGATCACGTTCCGTTCGGGGACGAAGTCCGCCTTCTTGGGCGGGAACAGGATAATGTGGCCTCCGGACAAACCCTTGGCCATGTAGTCGTTGGCATCGCCTTCGAGCGTCAGCGTGATGCCGCGAGGCAGAAACGCCCCGAAACTCTGCCCCGCCGATCCCGTGAAGTGGATGTCGATGCAGTCGTCCTCCAAGCCGTCGGCGCCGTAACGCCGGGTCACTTCGCTTCCAAGGATGGTGCCCGTCGTCCGGTCGGTGTTCCGGATGGGCAGCCGCAATTCGACAGGCTCCCGGTGTTCGAGCGCCTCGCGGCACAACTCGATCAACTTCCGGTCGAGAACCTTGTCGATTCCGTGATTCTGTTCCTTGAGCTTCCGTATCCCCACATCGGAAGTCACATGCGGCTTGTCCAGGAGCGCCGACAGATCCAGCTTCCGGCCTTTCCAGTGATCGATAGCCTGTCCGGTCCGAAGCTTGTCCATCCGTCCGACCATTTCATCGACGTTACGGAAGCCCAACCGCGCCATCAATTCCCGAACCTCTTCGGCAAGGAAGCGGAAGTAATTGACCACGTGTGCCGGATCGCCGGCAAACTTCTCTCGAAGCCTCGCATCCTGAGTGGCAATACCGACCGGGCAGGTGTTCAGATGGCAGACCCGCATCATGATGCAGCCCGTCACGATCAGAGCGGCCGTGGCAATGCCGTACTCTTCGGCCCCGAGCAACGCGGCAATCACGACGTCGCGGCCGGTTTTGATCTGGCCATCGGTCTGAACGACGATCCGGCTCCGCAGGTCGTTGGCGACCAGCACCTGGTGCGTTTCGGCCAACCCCAGTTCCCACGGAATGCCCGCGTGCTTCAGGCTCGTCAGCGGCGATGCGCCGGTTCCCCCGCTGTCGCCGGAAATCAGGACGACATCGGCGTGGGCCTTCGAAACCCCCGCCGCCACCGTGCCGACTCCAACCTCTGAAACCAGCTTGACGCTGACCCGCGCCTGCGGGTTCGAGTTCTTCAGATCGAAGATCAACTGAGCCAGGTCTTCAATCGAATAGATGTCGTGATGTGGAGGCGGAGATATGAGCCCGACGCCCGGAGTGGAGTAACGGACGCGCGCGATGTTCTTGTCCACCTTGTAGCCCGGGAGTTGTCCGCCTTCCCCGGGCTTGGCGCCCTGGGCCATCTTGATCTGAAGCTCGTCCGCGTTCACCAGGTACTCGCTGGTCACGCCGAAACGGCCCGAGGCCACCTGTTTCACGGCGCTGCGCCGGAAATCGCCGTTGGCGTCGCGAATAAAGCGGGCCGGGTCTTCCCCGCCTTCACCGGTGTTGCTCTTGCCGCCAATGCGGTTCATGGCAATCGCCAGGGTCTCGTGCGCTTCCTTGCTGATCGATCCGAACGACATGGCCCCGGTCGCAAATCGCTTGACGATTTCGTCGACGGGTTCGACTTCGTCAAGCGGAATCGCGTGGGGAGCGAAATCGAATTCCAGAAGACCGCGCAACGTGCAGAGCTTCCTGTCGGTTTCGTTGGCCACGGCGCTGAATTTCCGGAACAACTCGTAGTTGTTCGACCGCGTCGAATACTGCAACAGATGGACGGTCTCGGGGTTGTACATGTGGTACTCCCCCTCGCGGCGCCATTGGTAGTAGCCTCCCCATTCCAACTTCGACGCCCGGACCGGCCGATCCGGGAAAGCGTGGCGATGGTGGGTCAATAATTCCTGGGCAATTTCGTCGATGCCGATGCCGCCGATGCGTGACGCGGTCCAGGTGAAATACTTGTCGACAAACGACTTGTTCAATCCGATCGCTTCAAAAATCTGTGCCCCGCGATATCCCTGCAAGGTCGAGATACCCATCTTGGACATCACCTTCACGATGCCTTTGCGAACCGCCTTGACGTAATGGTTCACGGCCTCCCGGTGCGACACGTCGATCAGTTTCTCGCGAATCATGTCGTCGAGGGTTTCAAAGGCCAGGTACGGATTGATCGCCGTCGCGCCGTAACCCAGAAGCAGGCAATAGTGGTGCACCTCGCGCGCCTCGCCGGTTTCAAGGACGATCCCGACCCGGGTACGCTTGCCTTCCCGGACCAGACGGTGGTGGACCCCTGCCGCGCCGAGCAGACTCGGAACGGGTGCATGGCGTTCGTCGATGCCGCGGTCGGAAAGGATCAGGATGTTGACCCCGTCATCGATCGCCTGGACCGCCTCGGCACACAGGGTTTCCATCCTCCGTTCCAGCCCCGCGCTGCCTTCGGCAACCGCGAAGGTCATTGACAACGTCCGGCTCTCGTATCCATCTAGCTGGCTTGCTGGCTTGCTTGCCGGCGTGCATGAAACCAGCTTCGCAAACTCCGCGTTGTCGAGAATGGGCGACAGGATTCTGATCTGGCGGCAACTCTCCGGCTCGGGATTCAACAGATCGCGCTCCGCGCCGATATAGCTGATGGTCGATGTGACCAGTTCTTCACGGATGGCATCCAACGGCGGGTTGGTCACCTGGGCAAAAAGCTGTCTGAAGTAGTTGTAGAGCGGCGGCGAATGGTCGGAAAGGACAGCCAGGGGCGTGTCGTTACCCATAGACCCCAAGCCCTCCACACCGTTCAGGGCCATCGGCGCCATCAGAATCCGCAAATCCTCGTGCGTGTAACCGAAGATCTGCTGACGCATCAGAACCGTCGCGTGATCGGGTTCGGCTACTTCCAACGCCTCGGGCAAGTCCGCCAGCGAGACCAGGTGGCGGGCCAGCCAATCCCGGTACGGCCGGGCCGTCGAAATGCTCTGCTTGAGTTCGGCATCGTCGATGATGCGTCCCTGCCCGGTGTCGATCAGGAACATTTTGCCCGGCTCCAGACGCCCCTTCAACTCGATGTTTCCCGGGTCGATGTCCAGCACTCCCACTTCGGAAGCCATGACCACCATGCCGTCCCGGGTCACGTAGTAACGGGAGGGTCGCAGCCCGTTGCGGTCCAGGACGGCGCCGATGGACTGGCCGTCCGTAAACGCGATCGATGCCGGACCGTCCCACGGCTCCATCAGGCAGGCATGGTATTCGTAGAACGCCTTTTTCTCGGCGCTCATGCTTTCGTGCCCGTCCCATGCTTCGGGAATCATCATCATGACGGCATGCGGCAACGGCCTTCCGCACAGCAGCAGCATTTCGAGCGCGTTGTCGAAAACGGCGGAATCGCTGCCCCCCTCGATCAAGACCGGAAATAGATCCGCGATGTCGCTTCCGAAGAACTCGGAACGGAACAGGCCTTCGCGGGCGCGCATCCAGTTGATGTTCCCCCGCAGGGTATTGATCTCGCCGTTGTGCGCGACGTACCGGAACGGATGCGCCAACCGCCAACTGGGGAAGGTGTTCGTGCTGAAGCGCTGATGAACCAGTATCAACGCCGAAGCCAGCGACGGGTCGCCAAGATCCTTAAAGTAATTCTGGATCTGTCCGGCGGAGAGCATCCCCTTGTACACGATCGTTTTTGAAGACAGGCTGGGGACATAGAAGTCCTCGAGGCCATCGATCAAGGACTCGGCCACCGCTTTCTCCGCGCGCTTGCGGATCAACAGGAGGGTTCGCTCGAAGTCTTCGTCCGAAAGGCCGTCCGCGCGACCGACGAACATCTGCACGAACCGGGGCTCGACCGCCTTAGCAGAGGCACCGAGTTTTGAATTGTCGGTAGGCACGGCACGCCAGAAAATCACCTTCTGGCCGCTTCGGTATACGGCGTCTTCGACGAGGGTCCGGATCTTCTGGCTGTCGGCGTCGTCCTTCGGCAGGCAGATCATCCCGACGCCGTACCTGCCCCTTGCGGGAAGCTTCAATCCACCGGCCCGGCATTTTCGGGCGAGGAACTCGTGCGGAATCTGGATCAGAACGCCGGCGCCGTCGCCGGTGTTGACCTCGGCCCCCTGAGCGCCGCGATGGCTCAAGTTGAGCAGAACCTGCAACCCGTCGCGGACGATCCGATTCGAAGCGCGTCCCGCAATGTCGGCAACGAAGCCCACGCCGCAGGCGTCGTGCTCGAATCGGGGATCGTACAACCCGCCTTTGTAAAATGTGTCCTTGCGCATAACCAGGGGCTGACCCGCATTTCTCACGAGTTGTCTGCTACAGCGCCGGATCCATCCGCCAGTGCTGCGTTCTACGGCGCGTTCTCAGGCGCTTTCCTGGCGCCGATCGCGCCGGGCGCGTAGCGGCGCGTTCCTCGCGCCGGATCAAGCGCGGTCGGACTCCTCGACGTACCGTCTAAAGCGCACGTCCGTGCGGCAGTAAGAAGTACGCCTCCGGTGCCCTCCGGGCGCGCGCCTTGCTCTGACGGCGTCTCCGACTCTTCGCGACGAAAACCCGTGAGAAAGGCGGGCTAGTATCACGGCGGCTTTTCTGCCGCCCTGCGCCAATGGACCGTTCCTTGCCCGCCCGAATTCGGTTCGGGTCCGGCCCACCGTCAATAAGCGGTAAATATAGCGTCTCTGACAGTTGTCGGCAAGCACTGGCGAGGAAATTCCGAACTCAATTAATCCAATACCTTAAGCTTTTTCAAAGAATAAGTCATCCAGAAAAATCTTAGCGCTTTACATAAGGAATGCTTATTCTGTAAGTTGCTTTCATGAATCTGGAAACGCTGTACCTCTACTGCGACGTCATTCGGTCCAACAGCTTCTCGCTCGGGGCCGCGGCGAACCAGGTTTCACAGTCGGCGGCCAGCCAATCCGTCCGCCAGTTGGAACAGGAACTCGGCGTCCAGTTGATCGACCGAACGAAGCGCCCATTCACGATGACCCGGGAAGGAAACATCTTTTTTGAAGCCTGCCAGGACGTCGTTGAATGCATCGAAACGGCGAAGACACGGATCCGTTCCCGGAAACAGAGGATCGAGGGGACCGTGCGCGTCGCGGTGATCTATTCGGTCGGGCTCCAAGACATGGGGTGGTATACCCAACAATTTACCGCGTTGCACCCCAAGGCGCGGATTCGCCTTGCCTACCTGCACCCGGACGAAGTCGTATCCGCGGTCGGTTCCGACACCGCCGACGTGGGCATCCTGTCGTTTCCGGCAGCCAACAAGTCACTCACGATCATTCCATGGCGATCCGAGCCCATGGTGTTCGTCTGCGGGTCCGGGCACCCCTTGGCAGACAAGGACAGTATTTCTCCCGCCGATGTGGACGGGCTGGAATTCGTGGCGTTCGACCGAACCCTGGTCATTCGCAAAGCCGTGGATCGTGCCTTGCGTGCCGAGGGGGTGAAGGTCAACGTGTTGATGCAATTCGATAACATCGAAACCATCAAGCAGGCGATCGCCACCCAGGGCGCCGTCAGCATACTTCCGCGACCCAGTATCCGGCGTGAAGAGGAAGAAGGAATCCTGGTCGCCATCCCTCTCACACTGCCCAGGCTTTATCGAAAGGTGGAAATCATTCACCGCCGCCAAAAAACGCTCGCGCCCACGACGGCCGCCTGGATCGAATTCCTGCAGAAATATCGCCCGGGCGATAGCGTTCGCTGATCGTTCCCGGGGAAATCAGTTCAGCGTCAGGGGAACGGGCATGAAACACAAGATCAGAAGAATCAGTCCGATCCAGGCCAACAGGATCTGACGCCGCTCGAGCGGAATCTCGTCGTCCAGGGTTGGCGGATGCCGGGTGCCCAGAAGCACGAGCAGAAATGCCCACACCAGCCAACCCAGCCAGAAGAAAACCCCCAGAGGAAACAAGATGAACACGAGAATCCGGGAAAGCCTGCGGTGAAAGCCGCGAAACACCGCGTAGGCGATATGACCGCCGTCGAGTTGTCCGACAGGAATCAGATTGAGCGCCGTGACCAGAAGGCCGACCCATGCGGCGAACGCGATCGGGTGCAGAAACAACTCGGTACCTTCGGGCGGCTGGATCCCGAGAAGGAACGTCAGGAAGGTGAATACCAGAGGCTCACCCAGGCCGATCAAACCCGCCGTTGAATCGGACGATTCGACAAAACGCGACTGGGTCAAGGCAAATGCCAGGATGGGCACGGCAAGAACGAAACCGGCGATTGGACCGGCGACTCCCACTTCGAGCAGCGCGGTTCGATGCTGAAAGGGGGAGCGAATCCTGATAAACGCCCCGAAAGTTCCGACGAAGTTGGGAGCGGGAATAAAGTAGGGGAGCGTTGCCGAGATCCCGTAGTATCGGCAAGTCAGATAGTGCCCCATTTCATGCGCCAGCAAAATGGACATGAGCGCCGCGGCGAAAGGAATTCCCTGGACGAGCAGGGCCGGACTATCAAGGATCGATTGGGGTGTGCCGGGTGAAACGCCCGACATTTCCTCGCGGAATCCCATCATCAGGAGCGTACCGACAACCAGCGTGGAACAGATCGTCGCAAGGAAGAGCGCGACGTTGACCCATGGGAAAGGCGGGCGCGGAGCGGAGACTTCGAACCCCGCATACTCGTTCAGCCGTTCATACGACATGGGCTGGGAAGCGGACTACAACGATTGCAGATCTTTGCCGGGTTTGAAACGGACCGCCTTTCCGGGCGGGATACTCACTTCGGAACCAGTGCGGGGATTGCGGCCGATACCGGTCTTCCGGGGCTTCACCGAGAAGACGCCAAAGCCCCGGAGTTCGATCCGATCGTCGTTTTTCAGGGCTTTCTTTATGGAATCGAATATGGTGTCGACAGCCTGCTCGGCTCTGGATTTGTTGACACCCGTTCGAGCGACGATCCGATTGACTAGATCGACCTTGATCACAGCGGACCTCCGATAGATTGAAACCGAAACCTTGAAACCGGCACACGAACCTCAACCTGAGCTATCTCGTTTGAAAACATATCCTTACCACAAGTTGATCTTTTTTTACCACCACCAGGGGGCATGACGCAATGGCAATCAAGCCGGACACATGGATTCGCCGTAAATCCATTGAAAACAAGATGATCCAACCATTCAGCGACGGTCAGGTTGCAAAGGGCACCATTTCCTATGGCCTGTCGTCTTACGGGTACGATTTGCGCCTTGCCAACGAGTTCCGCATCTTCACGCCCCCGGCCGGGGGAACGCTCGATCCCAAGGCCATTCCTGCCGAATGCTACACGGAACATCGGGGCGAAACCTGCGAGGTGCCGCCCGGAGGGTACGTCCTGGGCCGAACCGTCGAATACCTGCGTATCCCCCGCGACGTGTTGACGTTGTGCACGGGCAAGTCGACCTACGCCCGGGCGGGCATCATGGTCAACATCACACCCTTTGAGCCGGAGTGGGAGGGATTTCCCACGATTTCGATCGCAAACACCACGACGGTGCCCGTAAAGATCTACGCGAACGAAGGTCTTTGCCAAGTGCTTTTCTTTCAGTCGGATGAACCCTGCGAGGTGTCGTACGCGGATCGAAAGGGAAAGTATCAGGCGCAGAAGAAGATCGAGTTCGCCCGGACAAGGAAGGAATAATCAGGCTGAACTCTGAGAGGGTGTTCGAGTTGATCGGTGGGGCTATTGCCGGCGTTCGTCGAAAGATTTTGAACGTGAGAGTCCGTAGATGCAGAAGTGGATGCGGCATTCAATTGACACTCGTCAACCCGTAACCGTCCGGGATGGTCCCGGTGGTGAAGGGCTGCGCGGGGATCAGGTGACTAACTATGGCGCGGCCTTGTGGACGAATCACGGGTGGTGGCGGGAAGATCCTGCCGAGGCCAATTTTGGTCGCGTGGCAGGTGTTGGAGCCTGTCGATTAGAATGTGACATGGCTGGCGGCATCTGCCGCACCTAAACAAGCTGACGTCAAATGAGGAATTTTCATGCCCGATCACAAAAGTACCGGCAACGTGGAGAAGGACGTCCCAGAGTTCTTGAGCCAGGGCGAGCGCGCTAGACTGTTTCCTACAGTAGGGGATACCAACCGAGAAAATCGCCTCACCTCAATTTTCCTATCGCTCCTGCCGCATGTTCTGCTGCTTGCGAAGGACCTCTTCGAAACAGTCGGTGTTAAGGTCGGCGAACGCACGAAGATCGAATGCTGGACAGAAGTCGTGCCCACCCACGGCGAGCATCTCAACAAGCGCCCGGACGGGCTCATCGTCGTCAAGACCGGTAAAAACATCTGGAAGGCCCTCGTCGAGGCGAAGATCAAGAAGAATCGGATCGAGGATGAACAAGTCGCCAGCTACCTTGAGGCGGCGAGGGACTCCGGAATCGACGCGGTCATAACGATCTCGAACGAGTTTGTCGCCCGCGCCGACCACTCTCCGATCAAGGTATCGAAAGCGTTGTTGAGAAGAACCAGTCTCTTCCACTGGTCCTGGACCTACATCAGGACGCAGTGCGAAATCCTCTCCGGGGATGTGGTCGAAGATCCGGAACAGGCCTTCATGCTGACCGAGTTCCTCCGCCTTCTCAACCACAGGGACACCGGTGTTGAGCGTTTCACCTCAATGAGCCATGGTTGGAGGGAACTGGTTCAGACCGTGACCAACCAAGGTGCCCTAAAGAAGAGCAGTCCGGAAGTCGAAGATTGCGTCGGCTGCTGGCATCAGGAGGAGCGCGATTTGTGCCTCCAGCTTTCCCGCCATGTAGGTGCCAGGGTGCAATCTGTCATCGCCCGCAAGCTCGCGAATGATCCCTTGGCTCGTCTAAAGGATGGAATCTCCCGACTCGTTGACGAAAAAGTGCTCTACTCGGACTTCAGAATCCCCGATTGCGCGGCCGATCTTGAACTTCGCGCCTACGTGTCGTCCCGGACCCTGACTTTCGGTATGAGGCTGAAGGCGCCACTTGACCGGCGTTCGACGAAGGCGCGTGTGAACTGGCTGCTGCGCATGCTACCGGACGACGATCCCCGCCTCTTTGTCCGGGCTCATTGGCCCGGACGCGCCGACCCTACCGACAAACCCGTCAGGCAGTTGCGTGGCGATCCCGGCGCCATCCAGAGAGACAAGGCCGATGCTACGCCCCACAGCTTCGAGGTGCTCCTGATCGAGAGTCTCGGGAGTGACTTTTACGGTAGTCGGAAGTTCATCGAGCGGCTTGAGGAGAACATCACGCAGTTCTATGACCTCGTCGGCCAGCACCTACGCGCTTGGCAGGCGCGACCGCCAAAACCCGTCAAACCGCGGGACGTGGCGGTGGTTACGGAAAATGAAGCCGTGGAAGAGCCGATCTCGGCACGCCCGCCTGAATCACCGTCTTGATCCAGGTTCCGACGCAGCCACCGCTTCCTCGAAACCGCCACATTCTCCGCTCCTTCAGCGAGGTGTCCATTGGCCGCGCGGAAGTCGCGCGCGGTAGCCGTGCGGCGTGGCGGGACCGTGGCCCTGGTGGAAGGTGGCGTTCGGTCCGGCATCCACGGGTATCAGAAGGGCACATTGCTAAGATCCGATCTTCCGACGTCGACGAACAGCAGGTTGCCAAGGGGACTCGGAGTGCCCCGACCATCTTTCCGGGTGCGGGGGAACCCGGTCCGGGACTTCTTCGGCTTGCGCTCTTCCCCCCGTCCGGCACCGAAATATCCCGCACGGTGTCCGCACCATTGTTCACTTCAGTCAGAAACCTTCCATTCAGCACCCTGGGAAGGCGGGCATCCTGCCCGCAAAGGGATTGAAAGAACTTCCACGTCACGCGCCCTGCGGGCTCAATATTCAGGATGGAGACTGACGTTTGCGGGCGTGGCGCGTATACCGGCGCGAGGAACGCGCCGCACCACGCGCCAGAGACGAGATGCCTCGCGTTCCCAGGGTGCGCCACGGCGCGCCAGAGAAGAAATACTCGCGTTCTCAGGCGCATATCGTTGCGCCAGGGACGAACACCGACTTTAGGAATTCGGGCCTACTCCCAGCGCGGGAGGCGTAGATCGATTTTCCAGAAATCCAGGACACGGCCAACCGTGTGGTCGACGATCTGCTCAATGGTCTCTGGACGCGTGTAGAACGCGGGGAGAGGAGGCATGACAACGGCGCCCATGCGCGAGGCATCCAGCATGAGCCGGCAATGGCCTTCATGCAGAGGGGTTTCGCGGAATAGCAGGAGCAGGCGGCGCCGTTGCTTCAACGTCACGTCGGCGGCACGTGTCAACAGGTTGTCGTTCGCGCAATTTGCGATTGACGACAGCGACTTCACCGAACAGGGGGCAACAATCATTCCCTCGGTCTCGAACGAACCGCTCGAGATCGCGGCAGCCAGATCGCGGATGCCGTAACGGGTGTCGGCGAGGCTCTCGACATCGGCGACCGAGTAGTCGGTCTCCATCCCGATCGTGGCCTTTCCCATCTCCGTGATCACCAGATGGGTCTCGACCTCCTGAAATTTGCGCAGAAACTCCAGGATCCGGATGCCGTAGATCACGCCCGAGGCGCCCGAAATACCGATGACGAGGCGCCGGTTCATTTGTGAGGCAACGCTTTCCTGCAGGCAGCGCAGGGACAGAGCCGCCGCAAATGTTCGAAGCTGTAGATCCCGGTCCGGTGGCCGTCGCTCCACTCGAACTGCAGCGCATAGCGGCCGACCATTTCAATGCCGTGGAACTCCAGATCGTCGGAAATGTGCATGGGAAGGATCAGACGTTGGCCGGTGTCTTCGTCCTGGCATGAGGCGCAAGGACACAAACCCCGCAAGACGGCGCCAACATAGTGACTCTCGTGACCGTCCCGCCAAACGATCGTCAGTTCCCGAGTGCCGACCTTTCGGATCCGGGCCGGATCGGTTGCACCGGGTGTGGGCGCCGCCATCGAAACGCCCTACTCGATTTCCAGGACTGGCGCGTTGTAGTTGTGGATGCTGACCTGAGCGGCAAGCTGTTCGGAGATCTGCCGCAGGACAACGCTGGACGCCGATTCGGGATGCGAGACCACGATCGGCTGTCCCAGATCTCCCTGGGAGCGAATGGGAATGTCCAGGGGCACCTCACCGAGGAACGGGATGCCCAGTTCATTCGCGGCCCGCCGTGCGCCGCCTTCTCCAAAGATGTGGTCCCTGGAACCGCAGTGACCGCATATGTAATACGACATGTTCTCGATGATTCCGAGAATCGGCACCTTGGTCTGCTCGAACATGCGCAACGTCTTGATCGAGATCTGCATGCCCACATCCTGCGGCGTCGATACGATGACGGCACCGGTCATCGGAACCGACTGGGCCAGCGTCAGGTGGACATCCCCGGTTCCGGGCGGCAGGTCGACGATCAGGTAGTCGAGTTCTCCCCAATCCACATCGAAAAGGCACTGCTGAAACGCCTTGTGCGCCATCGGACCGCGCCAGATCAACGGCTGGTCGGGTGATTTCACCAGCAGGCCCATTGACATGAACTTCAGGCCCGCGGACTCGCGCGGCTTTATCTTGCTGCCTGTATGTTCCGGGGTTCCGTGGACGCCAAGCATGATCGGCAGCGACGGGCCATAGATGTCACCGTCGAGCAGGCCCACCCGTGCGCCGGATTGCGCCAACGCCGCAGCCAGGTTCACGGCAATGGTGGATTTGCCGACACCGCCCTTTCCGCTTCCAACGGCAATGATGTTTCGAACCTTTTCGAGCGCGCCCTTGCCCATCTGCGGGGACGACCGCACTTCGGCCGTCATGTTGATATCGACGCTGCCCACACCCGGAATCGCCTGAACGAGCCCGGCCGCTTCGTCGCGCATCTGGTCTTTGACCGGACATGCGGGCGTTGTCAGGTTGATATCGAACTTGACCGATCCGCCATCGATGATCAGGTTTCTGACGAACCCCAACGAGACGATGTCTTTCTGTAGGTCCGGATCGTTCACTTTACGGAGTTCGGCGAGAACCCGTTCGTCAGTCAGCGGAGTGTGTTGAGCAGTCATTTGTCCTCTCAGGCAAAGTGTCGTGGCTATTGGAATCCTCTATTGTACAGGTCCCCAACACCGATTGCGACCGGACGGGATCGCCAACGGAATGCGCCGGGAAGCTTGTCGCCGGCCGCTGCCAGGTTCTGCCGCGCGCTGCTATACTCTGGATCGTACCGGGATACCCGCGTTCATGGGCGCGGTACGGAGGTTGCGAATGAGCGTCGTATTGGAAGTCTTCACCGATTTCGTGTGACCGTGGTGCTACCTCAGTACCGGGCGTATTGAGCGGCTGAAGACAAACTTCGACATCCAGGTTCGATGGGTGTATTTCCCCTTGCACCCGGATACGCCGGCCGAGGGGCAACCCCTGGAAGAACTGTTTCGGGGGCGAGCTTTCGATCTGGAAGCCATGCACGAACGCATGAAGGGCCTGATGGACGCCGAAGGTCTTCCCTACGCTTCACGCACGCATACCTACAACAGCCGCCGGGCCCAGGAACTCGCCAGTTGGGCGGATTCCCAATCCGGTTTCGAGGCCATCCATACGCGCTTGTATCAGTCGTATTTCGCCGATGGACAGAACATCGGCGACCCGGATGTGCTGGTCGATGTGGCCGTCTCCGTTGGATTGCCCGCCCAGGAAGCCCGCAACGTCATCGAGCAAGGCATCTTCAAGGAAGCGGTGGACGAGGATTGGCAAAAGGCCCGGCGGTACGGCGTTACCGGTGTGCCGACCTTCGTTTCGGGAGGACAGGGTGCCGTCGGCGCCCAGCCTTACGATGTGCTCGAGAAGCTGCTCATAGAGGCGGGAGCGGATCGGACTTGATTTGGGCGATCCGCTCCCACTCCCCCTGTAGGTGCGGTCTATGACCGCACGATCTACGGACTTGATTCGGGCAGTCATATTGATTTGGGCGGTCATGTTCGGACTTGATTTGGGCAGTCGTAGACTGCCCGTACATGCTCAATATTGAGGGATTCGGGCGCCCCGTTCAGAAGAGCCGGGGCTGATTCGGGGAAACGCGGCGAAACTCGGACACCGAAAGACGAGGGCCGGACTCGTTGAGGCCGTAGCGTCGGCACCCGATCCGGAAGAGATCGGCAATCTGGTCGGCAAAGGCCCCTTGTCCGCGCATCCGTGATCCGTAGTCGGGGTCGTTGCGCCGGCCGCCGCGAATGGATTCGATCCGGTGGAGAACCTTGTCCTTTCGATCGGGATAGTGCTCGGCGAGCCAATCTTCGAACAGGCCGGAGACTCCGAACGGCAACCGCAACGGGACGTAGCCGGCAAACCGGGCACCGGCTTCCGCCGCGGCCTGAAGAATGGAAGGCAGTTCGTGATCGGTCAGGCCGGGAATGACCGGTGCGGCCAGGACGCCGGTCGGCACACCCCCGGCAGACAGTTCCCGGATCGCCCGCAGCCTCTTGGCCGGCGTCGAAGTCCTCGGCTCCATGACGTTGGCGAGTGCCGGATCGAGCGTCGTGATCGACAAGTGCACGACCGCCCCATGCCAGCGGGCCATCCGCCCAAGCAGATCCCCGTCGCGCAGGACGAGATCGTTCTTCGTGATGACGGCGACGGGATTCCGGAACTCCGCCAGGACTTCGATGCATTGCCGCGTCAGTCGAAGCCGGGTCTCTATGGGTTGGTACGGGTCCGTCACTCCGCTCAGGGCCAGCGGTTGCGCCTTCCAGGAGCGTCGATTGAGAGCTTCGGCGAGCAGCCGGGGCGCGTCTTCTTTGACGAGAATCCGTGACTCGAAGTCGAGTCCGGCCGAAAAACCGAGATATTCGTGAGTCGGCCGGGCGAAACAGTAGGCGCAACCGTGTTCGCAACCGCGGTAGGGATTCACGCTGGCCGCGAACCCCACGTCGGGACTCTCGTTGGTCGCAATGATCGATCGGGAACGATCCACGAGGAATTCGGTCGCCCGATGGCGGCCGTCGGCTTGTGGCGCCTCGAGCTCAAGGGACAGGCGTTCGAAACGGTTCCGGGGATTCCGGGCGGCGCCACGTCCCTTCATTGGAGTTCGTCGATCTTGGCGGCAAGCACGAAGTCGTTCTCGGTGAGTCCATCGATCTTGTGGGTCCAGATCGAGACACCCACCTTTCCCCAAGCCAGGCAGCAATCCGGGTGATGGCCTTGTTCTTCGGCGAGCGCGCCGACGCGGTTGACAAAGGCCAGGGCTTCCTTGAAATCCGGAAACCGGAACTCCCGTTCGATGTGATGGCCGTCCACTACCGACCAATCGGCGGTTTCACTCGCGAGCGGTTCGATTTCCGCCGCCCCGAGCGGCGGTACACCCCCACGGCAGGGAACGCAGTCTTTGTCGGACAACCCCATGGCGCACTCCTTCTCCGAAACAGGCTTGGTATCAAGCCTACACCAACGCCGTGACAACAACGGCCAGCCCCGCGGAGGCGGCCAACACCAGCACGGCCGTCCGCGTGTATCCCCGATCGAGCCAGGCGGCGGTCTTTCGAGACAGGAAGAATCCCACCAAGGCTCCGGGGAGCAACGCCAAAGCCATCTGCAGTTCGACGAGTCCGAAACGGCCGCCCAGGAACAGACCGATTAGCGAAATGATCGTGCCGAACGTCAGGACGAACGACAGCGTTCCCCGCAAGCGCCGCCCTTCGACGTGCTGGTACGCCAGAGCCATCGGCGGTCCGCCGACGGCGGCGGTCGAACTCATGAAGCCCGCAACGATGCCGATTCCGAAAAGCGTGGACATTTTATGGCGTATCCGGAACCCGACCAGGCTCATGCCGACGGCAGCCAGAATCAGAACACCCAGGACAAGCCGCGTCCGGTCGGGAGGCAACGATGCGATCAAGAGCACTCCGGGAACCGTCCCGACAACCCGGCCGGCCATGAGAGAGCCCGTGCCGGCGGTTTCGATGCCATGCCGGTCGCGGTAAGAGACCATGATCGTCAGAACCAGTGCCGCGGCCAGGAGGGGCGCAGGAACCAGGAGCGGATCGATCAGAACAAGCAACGGGGCGGCCACGAGAGACAAACCGAATCCCACGGATGCCTGAACCAGCGAACCAATCGCCATCACCACGATGACGGCGACGATCTCGAACTCGGACACTTCCCTCCCGTCACGCCGTCGCCCCGCCCGTATCGAAAGCGGATAACAGCCCTTTGCCGGCGCGGGCCGAAGCCGGCTATTCCGAGTCCGAAGCCGTGTACGCGATCCTGTGGATCATTCCGTCGGGCCCGATATCGAGGTACTTCCAACTGTGATTGAAGCCTTCGACGGGCAGTTCGGCCACGACGACCGGATCGGGAGGACTGTCCAGATCGGCAAGTATGTCGTCGTATCCCACGATCCTGTTTTGTTCGCCCACGAACAGCGCCCCGTCCCGGAATGCGACACCGTTGGGCAGAGTCAACCCGCCGAGGACGGTCCGCACCTGGTCCGCCCGGCCATCGTTGTCCGTATCCCGAGCGGCGTACACCTCGGTTGCGTCGGCGCCGAAACCGAATGAACCCACAAATACGGTCCCGTCATCGGCCGGCGCCATCTGGCGCGCCGCGGGCATGCCCTCGGCATAGATGTCGATCTCGAAGCCCGGAGGCAGCGAAATGCTTTCCAGATCGATGGCCGGTGGCGGTCCTCCCCGCTGGGGCCGAGCCGATGCCACAGCGGCAAGAGCGATGAGGGCAAAAGCCGCCGTCAGCGTCGTCGACAGCGCAATTCTAGAATGGCATTTCATTGGACAAGAACCTCCGGAGCATCGCCGGGAGAAACATGATATCCGCCACCGAGGGCTTTTTCCATAGCGTTTGAGGGAGGCCTCCCGAGCGCCGGGAAAGCGTGGATGAGCGAGGGGTCGCGACCGAAAGCGCCAAGTGCCGCCGAAACCGCGATGCTGGACCGATTACTCCCTCACGGCCACATTCTCAAATAGGGACCACGGAACTGGCGATCCAAATCGGGCTTGCCCAGGGCGCTCCGTATAAGGATAAAACGACAACCGTCCCGGACCATCCCATTGGCGGGATTTTCGGTGACCATCATTGGCCAGTATTGAAGTGATCACTGAGGAACAGAATACCCGTCGCCACAAAGAACAGTCATTCCGCTAACCCGCCTTTCTCATGGGTTTTCGTCGCGAAGAGTCGGAGACGCCGTCAGAGCTACGGCGCGTTCCTCGCGCCGGGCGCGTAGCGGCGCGTTCCACGCGCCGGATCAAGCGCGGGCGCGTGGAACGCAGCACTGGCGGATGGATCCGGCGCTGTAGCAGACTACTCGTGAGAAATGCGGGCAAGCCAGTTCTCGACCGCCAGACCAGGCACGCGGGAAAATTCCTTTACATTCGCCGTCATGATCGTGAGGTCCAGTGCGAGAGCCTGTGCTGCGATCAACAGGTCATTGGGGCCAATGGGTGTCCCCTGGCTCGCCAACTGCTGGCGGACCTCTCCGTAGTGACGGTCGGCGGGTGCCTCGAGCGGCAAGATATCCAATGCTGAGAGAATCAGGTCAATCCGAACGGCGAGTTTCGATGATCCTGACTTTTCGGCGCCGAAGCGAAGCTCCGCCGCGACGACGATGCTGGTACAGACCGTGCTCTCACCTGCCGAGGAGATACGTTCGGCCACCGCTCCGTGTGGATTAAGGATCAGATCCGACAGAATGTTGGTGTTTAACAGATAGCGGGGCGGCACGTTCAGATCTCTACATCGTCCAGCGGTGCCAGATCTTCGTCCACATCCGGAAACGCCTCGTCTAGAGGTTCGAGCGTGCTGAGCAGGGCAAGTAGCCGCCCTTTGCGAATCGGTTCCACGATCAGGCGGTTACTTTCTTTTCTCAGGATCGCCTCATCCCCTTCAAGCTCGAACTCTCGGGGGATGCGCAACGCCTGGTTACGGCCATTACGAAATAAGCGGACATGACGTTCGTGTCCAGTCATGTGGGTCTCCTCAGTCTTAGCCTATGCCAAAGCATATGCCTTGGTTTGGTGACGGTCAATGCTCGACATGAGTGTGACCGCCCCCGAAAGCATGTCCGGTTCCAGAGTCCCCCTCGAAGATCGGCGCCTTTTCAATGAGCACTGAGACAGGCGGGCCAACCTCAGGGACCGGCCGAACGGATAGGTTTGGGACCTCGACGCGTCATTCAGGTAATAGTCGTCGGCACAGGCGAGCGTGCCGGGATGCCGGATACCGGCGCGACTAACCCGAAGCCGACACGGCGCCGAAGCGGGGCGCAACGGCGTCGTCAAACCCCACGAACACCGGTTCGGGCCGCAATCGGATGCCGAAGCGGGCCTCGACGCCACTCCGGATCTCCCACGCAAAACTCAAAACGTCCTGCGCGGAGGCGCCCCCTCGGTTGATCAACGCCAGGGCGTGTTTGTTAGACAGGCCCACGTTTCCCCGGGTGGTCCCTCTGGGGAATCCCGCGCCTTCGATGAGCCACGCCGCGGGCAGCTTCACTCGGTCCCCACTGGCGGGAAAACGCGGCACTTTCTGGCCGGCCGCGGTATCGACGCGCTCGGCATCGGCGGCGTCAACGACAGGGTTTTTGAAAAAGGAACCGGCACTCCGGCAATCCGGATCGCCGTCGACCAACAGCATCGCTTTCGAATGCCGGATGTCCAGAACGGCACGGCGGACTTCGGCGACGGTCGGATTCGTGTTTCGACCAGCGAAGAAGCGCTCGAGATCGGGGTAGTCGATCGCCGACGCCGTCTGCGGGTCCAGGACGTAGGTCACGCCAAGAATGATGTACCGCCCGCGCGCAGTCGAATTGAACACGCTGGTGCGGTAGCTGAACCCGCATTGGTCCGGGGACATGTCCACGATCCGGGCAGCGGTCCGGTCGTAGGCGCGAACTCGGGAAATCGCATCGGACACGTCCTGCCCGTAGGCGCCCACATTCTGAACGGGGGTGCCGCCAACCCAGCCCGGAATACCGCTCAAACATTCAATGCCGCCAAGGCCGCGGGCCACGCAGTGGCCCACCATCGTATCCCAGTCCACGCCAGCGCCCGCCATAACGGTCGTGCGTTGGTCGGCTTCCGAAAAGGACGTACCGCCGATGGAAACGCGCAGGACAAGACCTTCGAACCCACTGTCGGAGACCAGCAGGTTACTCCCGCCACCCAGGACAACCAGAGGCAATTGGGCGTCGCTTGCGAATTCCAACGCCCCGAGGACATCGTTTTCCGAAAACGCCTCCACGAAATAGCGGGCCGGGCCGCCGATACCGAAGGTTGTCAACGGAGCAAGACCTATGTTTTCCTGAACCCAACTCACTGGAACCCGAGTGTAGCATTCGGCCCGGCCCCTACAGACCATGCAGCTAACCTTGACGACCACCCGGCTATGACCGTTCAACTGGTCCTGCTCATCGTCTATTCGGCCGGACTGATCGGGCTCGGCCTGTTCATTTCAAGACGTGTCCGGCAAGCCTCGGACTTTCTGGTGGCGGGGCGAAACCTGTCGTGGGGACTCCTCTTTACAACGTTCCTGGCTGCCAACATCGGCGCGGGATCGACGGTGGGCGCCGCCGGTATCGCTTACGAAGTCGGACTCTCGGCCTGGTGGTGGGTCGGCTCCGCCGGTATCGGCTCGCTGATTCTGGCAAACCTGGTGGGGCCGCGCATCTGGCGCCTCGCCAGGGAATTCAGCCTGAACACAATGGGAGACTTTCTTGAACTCCGGTACAGCGCCGGCGTCAGGGGCGTCATTGCGGTGCTCCTGTGGATGGGGACGCTCGCAATACTGGCGGGACAGTTGATCGCGATCGCCACCATTCTTGAAATCGCCATCGGCCTGCCGAAATGGCAGGGGGCGGTGGCGGGCGGCATGGTCGTGATGGCCTATTTCGCGGCCGGCGGACTGATGACCGCGGCGCGCGTGAACGCGGTGCAGCTTGCCGTGATGGTGACCGGTCTTGCCGTGGCGCTTGCCGTGGCGCTTTCTGCAAGCGGGGGCATCGCGGGACTCCGCGAGACACTGGGCGCGTCGCGGCCGGATTCCTATCAGAGCGTTACGGGTATCGGACTTCGGGGGATACTTGGATACATCGTCATTCTCGTACCCTCGTTCATCGTTTCGCCCGGCCTGATTCAGAAGCTCTATGGCGCGCGCGAAGAGCGCGCGGTGCGCATTGGCATCAACTTGAACGCGGCATGCCTTCTGGTCTTCGCCTTCGTCCCCACCCTGTTCGGAATGATTGCCTACGCCAACTTTCCCGATCTCGCCAATCCGGAACTGGCACTGCCGACGGTGATGATCGAAATGCTGCCGACGGCGGTCGGTTTGTTGGCGCTGGCCGCGATTGTGTCGGCGGAACTCAGCACCTGCGACGCAATCCTGTTCATGCTGTCCACGTCGCTGAGCGTCGATCTCTACAAGAGATTCGTCAAACCCGAGGCCGGGGAGCGGCGGGTTCTGGCAATCAGCCGGGCGGCGGCGGTTCTGGGCGGAATCTTCGCCGTGCTTCTGGCAATCGTCCTGGAATCCATCATCTCGGCCTTGACCATTTTCTATGGCCTGATGGCCGTCGCGCTGTTCGTGCCCACGCTGATGGGGCTGTACTCGAAGATTCCCGGTGCGGCGACGGCGCTCTGGACCATCGCGGTCTCTCTGGTAGGAACAGTCACGGTGCACATGGCGACGGACGGGGCCGGCATCGGTATCCTGACTCCATATGCGATCGGCATCCTTTGTGGGCTAGTATTAATGATGGCGCGCATGTGGACTGCCGATGGCGGGACACGAGCCGAAAATACATGATGAATGGCCTGGATCGCAGATCGTTCGGCAGGACCCTCCTGGGAGGCGCGGCGTTGCTGGCCATGCCTGGGCGCCAGACCGGCGGCGCCGGACGCATCACGGATGTCGAAGGTTTGCGTGTCGGTCACTTCACCTACGCGGAACGTCCTACCGGATGCACGGTCATCCTGAGCGAAGCCGGGGCCACGGCGGGCGTGGACGTCCGCGGGTCGGCGCCGGGAACCCGAGAAACCGATCTGCTCGATCCGGTCAACCTGGTGCAACAGGTTCACGCAGTGGTCTTGTCCGGGGGAAGCGCGTTCGGACTCGACTCGGCAACGGGCGTCGTGCGTTACCTGCGCGAGCGCAACGTCGGATTTCCCACCAACGCGGCGAACGTCCCCATCGTTCCGGCCGCCATTCTGTATGACCTCGCCCTTGGAGATGCATCCATTACGCCGGACGCCGATGCGGGATATGCGGCCTGCCTGGCGGCGACCGATGGCCCGGTTGAAGAAGGCAACGTTGGCGCCGGGGCCGGCGCGACGGTGGGAAAAACAATGGGAAGCGGACGCGCGATGAAAGGCGGACTCGGGACCTCCAGCTATGAGACGGCGAACGGAACCGTAGTCGGGGCCATCGTGGCCGTCAACTGCGTGGGCAACGTCGTCGATCCATCGACGGGACAAATCGTGGCGGGAGCGAGAAGCGCCGACGGCGCCGGATTTGTGGATACGCGGCAGATGGCGGAAATCGAAATCGAAAGCAGCGGCACTCTCGCCCAGAACACCACGATCGGCCTGGTCGCCACCAATGCCGCCTTCACCAAGACCGAAATGACGAAGGTGGCACAGATGGCCCAGGACGCACTTGCGCGAACGATCTATCCGGCACATACGCCGGGCGACGGGGATACGGTCTTCGCACTGGCGACCGGCGCTTCCGATGCCCCGGCCAACCTTGGGGCGGTGGGCGCCCTTGCCGCCGAAGTCCTTGCGGAGGCGATCCTGCGCGCGGTCCGGGAGGCGGAATCCATCCCGGGCTTCCCCGCCGCCCGGGACTACCCGGGGAATTGACAGCGCGTGGCAGTACCCGGCAGGGTCGCAAGCGGGGATCTGCCGCCAACTGCCAACCCCCGGTTCACGCCGGGAACCGGATTCCGGCCGATGCGCCCGCGCCTCCACAACTTCGCTTGACGACTTCTCTTGACAGCGAAAAACAAGACTCCTATCGTCGGCTTTATCGGGCAACTTCCCACCCGGTTCGAATGGAGGGACGCCGTGAACCATCGATTACTTGCATTACTCTCACCGGTCGTACTCGTTGCGGTGTCGTTGGCGGGTTACGCCGCCCAGGACCCATGGACGCCGCCCCGCAACGCGGACGGTCAGCCCGATCTCCAGGGCATCTGGATCAACCCCACGATTACGCCCTTCGAGCGTCCGGTTGAGTTTGGAAACAAGGCCTTCCTGACCGAAGAGGAAATAGCCGAAATCGAATCGCGCGCGGCCGACAACAACGTCGACCGGCCTCCCCCCCCGGGCAGCGTGGGAAGCTACAACAGGTTCTGGTTCGATTCAGGAACGGATGTCGTGTCGACACGGCAAACCTCATTGGTGGTCGATCCTCCCGATGGCCAAGTTCCGCTGAGACCCGAAGCCATCGCACGAAGGGCCGATGACCTGGAGCGCATCGCGGATTCATGGGAGCACATGAGCCCGTGGGACCGTTGCATTACCCGAGGCGTCCCCGGTGGAATGTTCCCGGCCGGATACAACAATGCCTACCAGATCGTGCAACTCCCCGGCCACGTCGTGATTCTTTACGAGATGATTCACAAGGCCAGAATCATCCCGGTGGACGATAGCCCGCACCTGCCGGCCGAGGTCCGTCAGTGGGACGGCGACTCACGCGGCCGATGGGAGGGCAATACGCTGGTGGTGGATACCACCAACTTCAACGGCAAGGGCTGGATTGCCACCAATGGCGCCTCCGGGCGAATCCGGGGCATCCCCCAGAGCGAAGCGCTTCATGTGGTCGAACGTTTCACCCGCGTCGCCGACGACACCATTCTGTTCGAGGTCACCATAGAGGACCCGAACGTCTACACGCGCCCGTGGACGGTCGCTATTCCGCTCACCGAGGACCCGGGTTACCAGATCTATGAATACGCGTGCCAGGAAGGCAATCAGTCGGTTGCCAATATTTTAAGTGGAGGCCGCGCGCGCGACGCGGCCGCCGCGGGCACGAACGACTGACAATCGGGTAACCCTAACGGCATCCGGAAGACGTGAAGCCGAGCACGTCCCGGCGGCGAAGACTCGATAAAAAGGGCGAAAGTTCAACCGGCGAAAAACTGTTTTCGCATCGGCCGGGCCACGCAAAATGGGCCTCCACAAACGTCGCCGTCACCCCAAAACAGCTTTCTCGCCCCCCGCCGATGCCCATGATATGCTTTCGCATTCGATCCAAAAAACAATCCAAGTGCTTAAGGAGTCATGGGTATGGAACGACTTACAGCAAGCGATTTTCCGAAGGAAGTTCTGAGACTATTCGACCGTTACGTCCATGGCCAAATCACGCGCCGGGATTTTCTGGACAAGGCGGCGAAGTTCACGGCTGGCGGTGTGTCCGCGGCGGCGTTGTTGCCCCAATACGCGGACGCGCAGCAGACCAATTGGGCCGACGAACGAATCGATGCCGCTTATGTGGAATATCCCTCACCGCAGGGCGCGGGAACGATGCGGGGCTATCTGGTGAAACCGGCCAACGCCTCCGGCCCGCTGCCAGGGATCGTGGTTGTCCACGAAAACCGTGGACTGAACCCCCATATTGAAGACGTCGTGCGCCGGGCCGCGATGGAGAACTTCGTCGCCTTCGGTCCGGATGCGCTGTATCCCCTTGGCGGATACCCGGGGAACGACGACGACGGACGGACGATGCAGAGTTCGCGCGATGGCGGCGAAATGCTCGAAGACTTCGTTGCCGCGGTCGAGTTCCTGCAAGACCACGACGACTGCACGGGCCGGGTGGGCGTAACCGGTTTCTGCTACGGCGGCGGCGTCTCCAACAACCTGGCGGTTCGCGTTCCCGACCTCGGGGCATCGGTTCCCTTCTACGGCGGCCAGCCTCGTGACGCGGCCGACATTGCCCGAATCAACGCGCCGCTCATGCTCCAGTACGCCAGCGACGACGAGCGGATCAACGCGGGAATCCCGGCGTATGAAGAAGCGCTGAGAGCAAACGGCAAGCAATTCACGACCTACATGTACGACAACACGAACCACGGTTTCCACAACGATTCGACGCCGCGGTACAACGAAACCGCCGCCCAGCTTGCCTGGCAGCGAACGATCGATTTCTTCAACGAGAACTTGCGCTAAGAGCCCGTGGTGAAACCCCGCGTCGCACCGAGACCGGGGAGGCGCCCGTCTGGCAAGGCGCGACGAGTGAGCATATTCCCAATATGTGACCGGCGAGCAAGGCAGTCCAGACGGGATGCATCGTCGGTCGAATGCAGCAGGGGTTCACCACGGGCTCCTGGCTTTCGACAACGGGAGGAGCACCAGGCATGCAGAAGAAGACTCTTATCGTCGCACTTGCCGCGGCCGTCGGAATCGCCGCCGCGGCAATAACGGCCATTACCCGGCAGCAGGCCGCGCCACTGACGATTGCCGAAGTGGCCGACGGCCTGTACATGATCGAAGGATCGGGCGGTAACGTGGCGGTGCGCGTCACCGACGACGGTGCGATCGTCGTCGACGACAAGTTCGAACAGAACTACGACGAAATCATGGAGCGTATCGGTGAGGTCACCGACCAGCCCGTGAGATACGTCCTGAATACGCATCACCATGGGGATCATTCCGGGAGCAACGTCCACTTCCTGAACAACAACGCGCAGGTCATCGGTCACGAGAATGTCCGCGCCAACATTGTCCGGGGCAATCAGGCCGGTCCTCCTCCCATCGTGTTCAGCGAGACCGCCACGGTTCACCTGGGCGGCGCCGAAGCTCAGGCGCATCACATGGGCCGCGGTCATACGAACGGCGACTCGGTCATCCTGTTTCCGGACCTCGGTGTGATCCACACGGGAGACTTGTTCGTGGGCGGCTCGCCCTTCATGGACTACGGAAACGGCGGAAGCGGGGCCGAATGGGCCCAAACCATCGAAAACGTGCTGGCGTTGGACTTCGATACGATCATTCCCGGTCACGGCGCGGTCATGACCCGGGACGACATGCGCGAGTTCCAGAACAACCTGAACACCATGATTGAGCGCGGTCGTCGGCTGGTGACCGAAGGCGTGTCGCAAGATGAATTCGTCGAGCAACTGGACCTCACCGACATCGGTTGGAATTACTCCGAAGGATTCGCGGCAAGCAGTATTCCAAACTTGTACGACGAATTGAGCGGGACCGAATAGGCCCGCCCGAGTGCGGCGTCCCGAGCGGCGCCACACGCCCTACCCTCCTCTTCAGATGCGCTTCTCAGGCCTTGCGGTCGACTTCCACGGAGCGACGAATCGACTCTACGAACGACTCGGAGAACTCCGCCGCGCCCGCGCCGAAGTGGTCGATCTGGTCAATTCGAACGTCAACGACCATGGGATCGTCTTTCCTCCCGACCTGCTCAGCGAATCGCTGATGGAGGCAGCGAGCCGGGCCCGGGTGTACAAACCCGACTCGATGGGCCAGAAGATCGCCCGCGACGCCATCGCCGACTATGCCGGCGTTCCTTCCGCAAATCTCGTTCTGACTCCCGGAACCAGCGTCTCCTACTGGTACGCCTTCAAGCTGGTATCCGAACCCGGGGACCGAATTCTTTGCCCGTCGCCTTCGTATCCGCTTTTCGATTACATCGCGCGGCTCGCGGGTGTCGAGGTTGGGAGCTATCGATTGGACGAAGCCGATGGATGGGCTATCGATATCGACAGCGTCGAGCATGCCGTCACCGAACGCACGCGAGCCATCGTTGCGATTTCACCGCACAATCCGACGGGAATGGTCGCCGGCCAGGACCAGATCGAGGCGCTGGCCGACGTGGCCACGCGTCACCGCCTGCCGATCATTGCGGACGAGGTATTTCGCGAATTCGTTTATGACGGAATCGAAGCCCCTCGCCCGTCCAGTACCCACGCGCCTCTGGTATTGACGTTGAATGGATTCTCGAAGATGTTTGCGCTTCCGGGGATGAAGATCGGATGGATGGGAGTGTCCGGCGACGATGCATTGGTCGAAACGTCCCTGCGGACGCTCGAGATGATTTCGGACACTTTTTTGCCGGTCAACGAAACAGCCCAGTTCGCGATACCCGCGATATTCGAGAAGGGGCGGGAGTTTCTGACCGGGTACCGCGATGAGCTTCGGACGCGGCGGGATGCGGCCGTCGCCGCTCTGGGATCCGTTGTGTCGGTCCCTCCGCGGGGCGGTTTCCACATCGTCGTCCCCGTTGGCCGGAACATCGACGAAGAAGAGCTTGCGCTGGAACTGCTCGAAGACGAACACGTTCTGGTGCATCCGGGATACTTTTACGACATCGAGGGACGGCATATCGTAATGTCGTTCGTGCAGGAGGCGGCGACGCTGGCCGAAATTCTGCCTCGGGTCGTCGCGCACTGTGGCTGAAATCGGACGGCGTCGCACGAAAACACACAAGGTGGTTCCCGAGCGATTCGTTAGCGATTCGTTGACGATTCGTTGACGATTCGTTCGATCGGTCTCGAACTGAAAACGAAATCTACCGGAACGGGCAGCGTACCGGTTGAAAAAATCGTGCAGCCGACAGCAGAAGAACAGATCCAGTTTCTCAAGAACCTGCAGCGACTGCTGAACGAAGGGCAGTTCGTCGCAACCTACAAATACGCCCTTCTATTGGCTCTGGCCGATCTCTCCGTCGAAGAGGGTGACGATTCAGGCGATGCCTGGGAAATAGACACAAGCCTTATCGCCGCGAAGTTCGTTCGCTATTACTGGCGGCAATGCGTTCCATATATACGCGCGGGGACCCAGCCGGGTGAAATCCTGAAGCAAAACACGGGCAGAACGGCTGCCGTCATCCGCGCTGTCTCCGAAATCCGTAGCGCTCGGAACTCGATCGCGTTTGCGGCACGGGACGAGGCCGTGTGGAATCATCTGATTCGAGACGTGGACCAAGTGGTGCGGACAATGCCGCTTTGGAAGCTGCAGACGTTGGGGGGGACCCAGTTGGATTTTCTCTACGAGAACCGGGAACGAGGGAGAATGATCGAGCTTCGGCCGGGGGTGGCGTACTGCCTTCGTCAGTTCCATAGTCTTGTAACGGAATTGGTTCGCCACCACTGGATGCTCTACATCCGGCGCAACAACGCCGGAGCCCTTGGAACCGCTTCCGACTTGTCCGAGTTCCTGTTTGGCGGCGAACGAAAAAGCCTGGCCCCTGTTCAACCTGTGCTCAACGAATTGCAGGAAGCTCGCTGCTTCTACTGCTCACGCCCCCTCCGGCGGAACGCGGCGCACGTCGATCATTTCATCGCCTGGTCCCGCTATCCGGTCGATCTGGGACATAACTTCGTTTTGGCGCATCAGGGGTGCAATTCAGCGAAGGCGGACCACTTGGCCGCCGTGGACTACCTTTGGAAATGGTCGGAACGGAATCGGGAATTCGGCACCGAGCTTGGCGAGGAATTCGATCGAGTCAACGTCGCTCACGACCTGTCGGTCTCCACACGCATCACGCTATGGGCGTATGAGCAGGCGGACGCGGTGGGCGGTTTGACCTGGGTCAAGGGAAAGGCGCTTGTTCCCTTGGAATCGGACTGGGAACACGCGTTGAGGAAGGACTCATCCCCAAGCGTCGCAACTACCCTTTGGCTGCCGGAAGTTCTGGAAACGGATTTCGAACAAAACTGATAGACTGCCGCTCATGCGAGCCGGATTGGCGTTCATCGCGTTGACAATTGGCGTTGCTCTTGCAGGATCCTTTGCAACGCGGGCACAGGTGCAATCACCTCCCGATGTTCTCTTGATCACGATCGACGATCTGAACGACTGGGTGGGGCCCCTGGCGGGGCATCCGCAGACCCTCACGCCCAACCTGGACCGGTTGGCCGAGCGCGGGATGACGTTCACGAACGCCCATACCGCCGCGCCGTTGTGCAATCCGTCCCGAACCGCATTCATGACCGGGTTGCGTCCGTCGACGTCGGGCGTCTATGACAACGGTCCCGATTGGAGGACGCTGGATGTCTTTGACGGGATTCGAACGCTTCCCGGCCACTTTCAGGATCAGGGATACGAAACCTATGGTGCGGGAAAGCTCTTCCATGCCCATACCTATGGCCCGGCCGGCTTCTTCGGTCTGAACGATACGACTGCCTGGAATGTTTTCTACCCGGCGTTGAACCGGCAACTTCCCGATGAAGTCGGACCCCCTGTTCGCCCGGCCAACCGGAACCCGGGGTTCTTCGGATTCGACTGGTCGAATGTCTGGGTCGACGACGCGGCGATGGGCGACGGTCAGGTCGTTGGATGGGTGGAACGCCGAATGGCCGAGGTTACGAACGGTCCACGCTTTCTCGCCGCGGGCATTTATCGACCGCATCTTCCCTGGTATATCCCGCAGGCCTATCTCGACATGCATCCCCTGGAACAGGTCGAACTGCCGACGACTGTCGAGAACGATCTGGATGACGTTCCCGAAATCGCCCGGACGGCGCCTGCGCAAGGAAACGCAATGCAGGACTGGGTGGTGGAACAAGGCGTCTGGCCCGAGGCCGTCCAAGCCTACCTGGCGAGTACGTCGTTTGCCGACGCGATGGTTGGACGGCTGCTCGACGCGCTCGACGCCAGCGGAAGGGCCGACAACACGATCGTCGTCCTGATGTCGGATCATGGCTTTCACCTGGGCGAAAAACACCGCTGGCGCAAGAATTCGCTATGGAACGAAGCGACGCACGTACCGCTGATAATAGTCGCGCCGGGCGTGACCGTACCCGGCAGCCAATCTGGCAAACCCGTGTCGCTGCTGGACGTCTATCCGACTCTGACCCAACTCGCCGGCGTTCCCGTGCCGGAACACCTGGAAGGAACCAGTCTGCTGCCCTTGATCGAGAACCCCGACGCGGATTGGGATCACGTGGCCATCACCACCGAGGGCTTCGGGAACCACTCGGTCCGCGGCGAACGCTACCGGTACACCCGGTACGCGGACGGTTCCGAAGAGGTCTACGACCAGGAAGCCGATCCCAACGAATGGACCAACCTGGCGGACGATCCCGCGATGGCCGGAGTCAAAGAGCGGCTATCGGCCCGTCTGCCCGAGGTCAACGTCCGACTTCAGCGGTAGCAGCCTGCGGTACGAGTGAGTTTGGCCGTGTTCGGGGCGCCATCGCCACCTCTACCATAGCCGAAACGGAAGCGAAGACCATGGCGGGAAGAGGATTCAATGACCTGCGCAACGATACGGCGCGCGACTACCTGATCAATTCGCATGCCCGAACGGTCTATCACGTCTTGAAGAAATCGGGAACGGACCGCAGCAAGTGCTACGCGATCGCAATGAAGCTGCGACGCCGGTTGTTGTTGGGCGAAGTGGCCTTTCCGTCCATCGGCGTGCGAGACGAGCGCCGGAAGTTAACTGGTGCCTGCGCCTACTGCGGCCATTCGGCAGACACAGTCGATCACCTGATTCCGCGGTTGCGACACGGACCGGATTCAGCCGACAATCTGGTCCCGGCCTGCCGGTGGTGCAATTCCAGCAAAGGCAGCCGTGATGTCTTCGATTGGGCGACGAGCAAGGAGTTTTTCCCGTTGGCGGTCGTGCGGCGGTATCTGGTTCTCGCGTGGCGCTGGACAGAGCGCGCGGAATTGCTGGATGCTCCGCTGGAAACGTTGTGCGCGTCGAATCCGCCATTCCTCGTGGGCGGTATCCCCTGGTCACGGCATGTGGCGGTAACGCTCAAGCGTGAGCGTTTCGTAAGGCGTTAATTCGATGAGCGGAAACCGCGACGCGCCAGGTTTTGGAACAGGTCTCCAAGGCAAGCACGGCGCGTTCGGGCCGGAGACAGGCCGAGGACGCAGACGCTATTAAAACCGTGAGAGCCGCCCGCAAAACTCTGCGAGGGTAGCGACGAAGCCTCAACATTCCCGGTGAACTTGGTGTTGTCCTAGTTCGCTAACTGAGTGCTGGCCATATGAGGGCGGTGGCGAATCGGGAAGCACGGGAATAGGGGGTTCGGCGAGTTTTCACCGAGTGTTAGTCATAGGTGTGCGACGGACTCTTGTAAGGAATCGGGATTAAGTGATTGCCGGGGCGCGTTGTGGATTCTTAGTCGACCATCTTCGAAACACGCGCTTCGTGTCCCTTCTCGCCGAGTATTTCAGCAGCGTGATGGCGCACTTTTTAGCGGCGGCGATAGCGTAGGGCATGGCAAATCAAGAATATGTTGAATTGTTCCTTCAAGGTGCGGAGCAGTGGAATCGAAGAGCGAAAGACGGGTCTACGTACGGAGCGGATCTGACCAACGTAAACCTCGGGTACAAGTTGGTGGAGCGATACGGGAATGGCAACGTCCCTTCGTATGCAGGCATTGACCTGAGGGTAACGGATCTGCGTAGTGCAAGCTTTGTCTTGCCAGACGGTAACCCCATGTTCCGCCCAGGCCTGGATCTGAAGGGTGCGTGGTTCCTTGGCGCTCGAGCAAGGGGAGCCGTCTTCTTCAATGCCGACCTTACCGATGCGATATTTACGCAAGCGGATTTGCGCGACGCGGACTTCTCTGGGACGGTTCTCGATAACGCGCTATTTTTCCAAGCAGATTTGGCGGGATCTAATCTGACCGCGACTCGACCATGGCGTTCGCGCTTGTTGGAAGGTGGCCGTTCAGAGCCAGTTGTATCGCTTGTCCCGACGCCCGTAGAGAGCGTTGGGAGGATGATGGAGGTGTGTCAAACGTTGCGTTTAGCCCACGAAGGTGGCCCGCAAGGCGTTCACTTCTATTACCGAGGTCAATCGAGTCCCTGGAAGCTCCGCCCGTCAGTGATGCGATCCGCGTTGCGACGAGCGGAAGGTCAGATGCTGAGGAAAGCAATGACGCGCCGACCGGAGGACTTCGCGGGCGCAATTTCGGCGATATCTCAGTGGGTGCTCGCGCAGCATCATGGCCTCAAGACGCGTTTGCTCGACGTGACGCGAAATCCCCTAGTCGGCCTGTACTATTCGTGCCAGGGAAAGCGAAGCCCGACGTCGCCAAACGGAGTGATCCACGTGTTCGCCGTCCCGAGCCCGCTCGTGAAGACGTTCGACAGCGACGCGGTCAGCGTGGTCGCAAATTTCGCGAAGCTGAACAACTGGGAACAGGATCTGCTCCTTGGGAAGAGACGGCTTAAACTCGACGAGACACGGATCGACGGGGTGAATCGAGGCGACTACCGTAGGTCTATCCGACGCCTGCTAGGGTTGATCAGGCAGGAGAAACCGAACTTCGAGGCGGCGGTGGATCCGAGGGATCTCTTTAAGGTCTTCGTGGTCGAGTCACAGCAGTCGTTCGAGAGAATTCGCGCGCAGTCGGGAGCGTTCCTCGTGTCAGCTTTCCACGAGAGGCTCGATCGGAGTTGGGTGCTCCGGTGGAACGAGCGGATCCCTACGTATCACCACTACGTCCTCGAAGTCCCGGCAACCGCAACACAGGCGATTCTGGCAGAACTCAACCTCATGGGAGTGACACGAGAAGCGATGTTTCCGAGCTTAGATGAGGCAGCGCGGGCAATCACGGACGAGGCCCATGTGGCGGCACGGCTGCCGCCGGTGACCAATCGGCGGTGGCACTTGGGGTACGGCATTGACGTGCGCGGCTGGATCGATTAGGTTTTGGCGACTGTCTAAGCGCGTCGGCGAAAGTGCACTTAGCGATGGCTACGTTAGGAAGGCTACTCTGAGTCGCCGATGGCGTCCTACACGTGGAGGGGAGATATTGAGATTGACTTCATGGAGAGCATGCTCGAGCGGCTCATGAATCACATCAACTGACGGTACATTATGGACCTGATCAATTTATTCGTCACACCGGTCGTTGCAGCGGCTGTCGGTCTTGCGGTCTGGTATTTTCAGTCGCGCCTCGAAGCGATTCGTCGAGAGCAAGAACGCCTTCATGACGATCGGCGAAGGGTCTACGCTGAAGTGCTGGATCCGTTTATCCGAGTCTTTGTCGGCCTCAAGAATCCAAAGGAGACGCAGAAAGCCCTTCAGAAAATGCTTTCACTGGATTACAAGCGGACGGCCTTTGAGTTTAGCTTGATTGGGGCTGACGAAGTTGTACGATCCTTCAACGCGATGATGCAGTATCTCTTTCGGTTCGACGCGAACGGCGGTGAGAAGCCAGACGCCAGAGAGCTTATGCATCTCTGGGGATCATTCCTGCTGGAGATACGGAAGAACGTCGGAAATCCGAAGTCGCAGCTGACTGCGGTAGACATGCTCCGAGGCCACATCAAGGATATTGATGCCTTTATGGGACGAGGGGCGGCATAACAAGTGCCCGAACCTACTGCGGGCCGTTAGATCGACAGGACGAACAAACGATTGACCACCGCTTCGAGCCAAACCTCAGCACCTCTCACCGACTCGGTTATAGTCGCTCTCTCGAAGCTTGTTGACGATGCCCAGGCAGATACGTATCGGGAACCCAGCCACTCCGAAATCCAGACGCAGATCCATCGAGCCGGGCTGTCTTCGTGCGACCCCAATCAACAAGGACAGACGGTTGGAAAGGCGAAGCGCGTTCGTGCCGTACTGAACTGGGCAATTGAGAACAACACGGAAGGTGGCGGTAGGTTTGTGCAAGGGTTACTTGCCCACATACGAGCGTGTGGAGGCTTTCGTACGGAGTCGCCGAACTATGCTGGGGAAGATGCCATCCGCGGTGCGATAGAGGCTTTCGGCACAGAGGGATTCGTGCTGGGTGGCGATGGCGTCCTAAGCCCCAGAGTCCTGGATGGACTTTCCGGTAACGACCTCACAGCGGCACTCGACGGCTATGTACGCCGTGCAAAGAAAGGGGTTTCCGACGCCGCCTTGCTGACCGGAACAGGCAAGGACCTACTGGAAGCCACTGCGGCTCACGTCTTGTTGACCCGGTTCGGGCAATACTCGAGGAGTAACAACTTCCCGATGCTGCTTGGGCAAGCGTTTGTCGCACTCGGTATGTCCGTCCCCAATGACGGCAAGGATGACGCACCAATCAATCGAATGGATAGGGGTCTCTTTGAGGCAGCCTGTGCAATCAACACGCTTCGAAACAGACATGGAACTGGTCACGGCCGGCCGTGGTTGCCCACAGTGTCGGATCACGTCGCGAGAACCGCTGTGGAGACGATGGGGCTAGTGGCTGAACGCATGCTCAATATTCTGCGGGAAACGATGTAGCGATCTAAGCAGCCACTGCAGCTGTCGGGCTCGGCCACGGCCTGAGTGGTAGACCGCCAGCTCGGGGGTTTCTGGATCCACACGAGCTTTTTATTCGTTTGCGCTCCCCTCCGCGTGACGCCGGAGTGCGGCGGCGAGTTCGGAGTCGCCTTGCGACGAATCGACCGCTCGATCAAATCCACTTTCTGCCCCAGGTGGGCCAAGCCGAGAACGCGGGCTTGTGTTCCGTAGGCGGAGGCCTAAGCACGTGTTTCTTTGAGCGAGACGAGCGGGAAGCCGCCGAGTTCGAGTTCGCGGCGGCGTCCGAGGATGGCAAGCCACTGGATCCAACGCCGGATGCTGGCGGGCTGAACCTCCAGATAGAGGCCCTGGCCGTCGCAATAGCGGCCAGCCTGGGGCGACGTCGCGTGTTCACAAACTTCACTTTCGCTTGATCGCCAAGAATGAACGATCCGGAGAGCTATTTGGGATGCCCGGTGATGCTGAGAATCCGATACGTATCGCCGTGGATCTGGAAATAGAAGCGGTAATTGTCGTTGACGCGAGCCTGCCATATGTTCGCGGCTTCGTCATACTTCTTGGCCCGGAGCGAGGGATGCTGGAGGTTTGAAAGAAGAAAACCGAGTTGTTTGTCGAAACGCGCCTGAACTACCGCCGAAAGCTTTCGGTACTGGCGGACAGAACGATTCGAAAACGCAACCTTCATTTACCGCGTTTGGTCGTCCGTCGAAGCGTCTTGACTGCCGCATCGGCGGTCTCGAACGGCCCGATGGAACGACCCTTCTTGAAGTCTTCGACACCCTCGGCAATGTCGCGATCGACAATGCTCTTCGGGGTAAGTGTTATCCGCCCCTTCTCCACGGAGGCCTCAAGGATGTCGCCAACAGCAACGCCCACCTGCTCGCGTACCGAAGACGGCAGCGTTACCTGGTATTTGCCCTTTACTTTGACGATTGGCACGGCGGCTACTCCTTTGTACATAGTTGGAAAGTTGGAAAGTCAGACCTCGGACCCCAGTATAACGAAAACCCTCGAACGGCCATATCCGACGAGGTGAACGGCCCGAGCTTTTTCGCGGCGCCTCGGCGGGCACCTATCGACCCCATCTTCCCTGGTATATCCCGCAGGCCTATCTCGACATGCATCCCCTGGAACAGGTCGAACTCGCTTTGACAACGTAAAAAGGACTCACCCCGATCGAGTAAAAGGGACCCTGGTTTCATTGCTCATCGACGATCACCATCGGAAGCTGATGCGCAGTTTCAGGAATAATCCGATTTACTTCTCCGCGTTTCGCAACACGTACGAGCGTCCTTTGCGTACGCACCGGTTGAAGATAAATAGGAAACGCAAACTCTAAGCCTCCGCTTGCTAACGATTCTCGCGTCATGCTTCCGTTTGGAGGGAAGAGTCGAGTTTTGTCTAAGTTGTTGATATATAAAATATGACACTAATTCTCAAGTGATCGAGAGTCTGACATAAAAGTGAATATATAGAGTATATTATTGACATTGTCAGACTATGGCCCCATTCTGACGGTCAGTTCACATGACTATTGAAGAACGCTCTCGAACACAACGTAAAGGCAGCCTGACCATGGAAAAGAGAGTCTTCGATCTGCTGGATCCTCACGTGCTGGGCCAGCGCCTTCAGGAGGCGCGCCGCGCCGCGGGGCTCACGCAGGAAGCCGTTGCGGCTCCGATGGATATGGCGCGGACGACCGTCGTCGCCATCGAAAAAGGTGAACGCCGCGTCAGGCCGGAAGAGTTGATCCGCTTTGCGAAAGCATATGGACGGCAAGTATCCGATTTCGTGGGACGCACAACCGTGGCGCGGGGTTTTGCGGCTCAGTTCCGTTCCGTCGAACGGCGAGAAATAGAAATGCATTCCGAGTACGAACAGGTTGCGATCGATTTCCAGCGACGATCGGAGGACTACGTTGAGTTGGAGCGTATCGTCGGTGCGCCATTGACCCGACCTTATCCTCCTCCCTATGAGAGCACTGGCGGCAACCGAAGACAGGTAGGGGCTGATGTTGCCGCGGTCGAGCGAAACCGTCTGGGCTTGGGCGACGGGCCAATCGGAAACCTGCGCGAGCGGTTGGAGGCGGAAGTCGGACTCCGGATCTTCTACTTCCCGATGCCCTCAAAAATCGCCGGCGCGTTTGCCTACAACGAAATTCTGGGGGCCTGTGTCGGAATCAATTCGAAGCACCCGCGCGATCGCCGACAGTGGTCGCTGGCCCATGAATACGGGCACTTCCTGATCCACCGCTATCAGCCGGAACTCACGATTCTGGAAACGCGTCGGTTGAATTCAGGAAAGGAGAAAGTGGCCGATGCTTTTGCAGAGAACTTTCTGATGCCGGCCTCGGGTCTCAATCGCCGGTTTTCCGATATTCATCGCTCTTCCAGCCAGGACGTCACGCTTGCCGACATCCTCAACCTCGCTGTTTTTTACCGTGTCGCCGTGCAAGCGCTCGTGCTACGTCTTGAGACGCTTCGGCGATTGCCGGGAGGGACTTGGGAACGCCTTGTCGCAGAGGGATTCGAGGTCGGTAAAGCTCAGCGACTTTTGGGCATAGAAGCCAATCCGCCGATTGGAGACCTGTTTCCGCAGAGATATGTCGCACTTGCCATAACTGCATTTCGACGAGGCGATCTGACCGAGGGTCAATTAGCCCAGTATCTCCGGACCGACAGGTTGTCTGCACGCATGCAGATCGAATCTTTTCACGGCCGAATTCATCGGGAAATCGGAGGCGATTTCACCGGACTGGAACTGGACCTCACGCAAAGGCTGGAAAGCCGCTGAAACTGTAAAATGGCGAGCCAGCCTGTAGTAGTCGATGCTTCGACGCACCTCAACCTGCTGGCGTCGGGAGCAGCGGAATCGATTCTGCGCTTTCAATCTGTTTCCTTGTATGTCGCAAGTGCTGTTGCAACTGAGGTTCTGTACGTCCGAAGCCTGCGCGCGGAGGACCTTCCGGAGGAGGTGTCGGTCGAGCCCTTACTTCGTTGAGGCGTTTTGGGATTGACCGAACCGGAAAATGACGAGGAAGACACGCTTTTCGTCGACTTCGCGGGGACCGTCGACGATGGCGAGGCGATGTCGTTGGCCATCTGCGTTGCCAGAGGCTACGCACTGGCGACAGACGATCGAAAGGCGCGGCGAGTCGCCGCCGACGCTTTCGTTCCGTTGATTGCCACGTCAGAACTCATATTTCATTGGGCTGGCCAGGGGAATCCATCCGATCGGGAGATCCGGCAAGTTCTCTCAGAGATCGAAACACGGGGACGATTCAGTCCATGGGCCGGGTATCCGCTCAGAGACTCGTGGACGAAGATCTTGGGGTGAACTCGGGCCTCGCTCGGATCCCGTCGGCAATAAGGAGTCTGAAGCTGAAAGCCCCATCGCGATTTCAGGATAAAGGCCACCCCGGAAAGCGTTTGCCCAGACAGATCCACGAGATGAGGTTGCGGCACCCCCCATCGTGAGCCAATTTGAGGCCGCGGATGATCGCGTCAATCCACTCCAGAAAGCAGGGCCATGAGTTCGGCGAAAATCCCGGGCGTGGTCACGACGACATCCGTGCCGTAAAGGTCCGGTGTCGTATCCCCGGGTACCGGGCCGAGGTGGCCGGAAGCCGCCCCGGCCTCGAGCGCGAACAACGCGGCAGCGGCAACGTCCCATGGAAACACTGTCTCGTAATACCCGTCGAGGCGTCCGTCCGCGACGAGGCAGATATCCAGTGCTGGGGAGCCCATGCGACGCACACCATGGCACTTTTGCAGCACGGCTTCGAGCTTCCGCAACAGATGTCCAAGCTCGATGCTCTTTGCGGGTCATATCGCAGCTCACATAGAGGCAAGTAGAAGCCTCCACCAAGCACGGCAGGCATCGCTGCGGCGGGCGGCTTTCTGGTTTCGATAGTGAATTCGCGGGTCTTACGCGTCGGATCGACGCAACACTTCGAGGGGCTTCTGGCCCAGAATCCGGTAACTGGCGGCCCAACCGGTCACAACCGTGAGAAGCGCCGTCACGCCGATGGCCGATACCAGCGGAATCCAGTCCACCTGGTAGGTTCCGTCCATGAACCGATACACGATCAATGCCGTAAACGCGGCAGCGAGAAGCGCGCCGATCGACCCGGCGACGAGACCCAGAATCAGGAACTCGATCGAGAAGATGCCGACGATCCGCCATCGCCGGGCCCCGACGGTTTTCAGGATCGCGGCCTCGCGGATGCGGCGGTACCGCGTACCCGCAACGCTGGATGCCAGAATGATCAGCCCTCCCAGAATCGCGAATCCCGCCACGAAACGAACCACCAAGCCGATCTCTCCCACCATCTCCTGCACGATGGCCACAATATCGGCGGCGTTGACGACGGTGACCGACGGATACGCCGCGAACACATCGCGCTGAAGCCTGCCCACCATTTCGGGCTCCACGCGCAGCGCTCCGTAGTAGATGCCCGGAAAATCGTCGAGAGCCCCGGCCGTCAGCACAAACTGGTTGTTCGCTCCGGCTCGCGTCCCGTCGGTCCGCCGGACGTTGGCCACTGTGGCATCCGCAATGCCTCCACCGATGCTCCATTGCAGCGTGTCCCCGGGTTCCAGGTCCAGTATTCCCGCCGCGTTTTCTTCAACCGACACCAGCGCCTCTTCGGTACCGGGCGCCCACCATTCCCCCTGGAGTATCTCGGTGGCCGGCGGCTCCTCGTCCGACCAGGTCAGTTGAAACTGCGTGCGCAGATAACGCCGCTGTCCGGGCACGAAATCCAGGTCTTCGAGCGGCACGCCGTTGACGGTTTGAAGCAACGCCGATACCGCGGGGGATGCCGGGGGAGCGTCGATCACTCCGTCCTGCGTTTCAAGAAGCGCCCACAAGCCTTCCCGCTCCCGATCGGTGATGTTGATCATGTATACGTTTGGCATGTCGGGCGGGGCGCTGTCGACCAACTGTTCGACCAGGGTCGTTTGCAGGAGTTGGACCGAAAGCGTGAACATGACGCCGATCCCCAGCGCGGCAAGAATGGCCGTCATGTGCGACCCGGGCCGATACAGGTTGGCGACACCATGCCGCAGGGCCGGATGCCATCTTCGAGCAAATCGATCGCTCGCCCCGCGGATGCCGGCGAGGACGACCTTTCCGACGGCAATCAGCAACAGAACGCTGACCACCAGGCCTCCGGCGAAAATGGAACCCACTTCAAACGAGCCTCCGATCCAGACCGCCATCGCACCCAACCCGATCGCAATCGCGCCGAAGGCGGCATAGGGCTTCCAGTTCCGCGGTACGGGCGCCGATTCGGCCATGTCGCGTCTGAAGATCAACGCCGGACGGATCTCGGCAATCGACAGCAAGGGCGGAATCGCAAACAGCAGCGCGGTCAGCAATCCGGCAAGAATTCCCTGCGCAATCGGCGCCAGCGAAACGATAAGATGAACATCGACATCGAAATACCGCACCAGGAATCGTGGAAACACCGCCTGTGCTCCGAATCCCAGAATCACGCCGATAACGCTGCCCGCCAGCCCGAGAATCAGCACCTGCGCCAGATAGATCCGCATCACCTGCCGCGACCGTCCGCCAAGGCATTTGATCATGGCGATCGAATCCATCTTCTGTTTCAGATGACCTTCGATCGAAGTCGCCACGCCCAGGCCGCCGACGATCAATGCGATCAGGCTTACCAGACTCAGGAACGTGGTGGCCCGGCGAATGCCACGCGACAGCGTCCGGTTCTCTTCGGTGTAGTCCGACACACGGGCGCGGCGGCCGAACACATCGGAAATCTCGGCGCGGACCACATCGAGTTCAGCCGTTTCGGGCAGGCGCAACAGTAGACGCCGGGTGGCCCGGCTTCCGGGAACGTTCAGTCCGGCGGCATCGTACCCGCCTGGGGTCATCAGGACCCGCGGTCCGAGCGTGAACCCGCTGGTCATTCGGTCCGGTTCGCTCAGGGATGCGGCCGCGATCGTGAATCGACCGGCGCCCACCTGAATGGTGTCGCCGGGGTCGACATCCAGACGCAGCAAGAGATCGGTCGAGACGGCAACGCTTCGGTCGTCGAGTTGGGCCAATGGCGGGTCGAACTCGAGCGTCCCGTAGTAGGGGTACTCGGAAAGATCGGCCGCCTTGATCGAACTCAGCAGCGGCTGCGCGACCTGGGATGACGACGACATCGAGACGGTTTCGGTGACGGGGGTGAAGTCGATGCCCCGATCGCTCAGGCTTTCGAGAAATGCAATTTCGTCTTCGGTCGGATCGACCTGGAGGCGGACGACGAGATCGGCGCCCATCAGCGTTCGGGCTTCGGCAAGCAGCGTGTAGCGCACGGATTCGTTGAAACCCTTGACGCCGCTGAGCGCGCCAACCCCGGCGGCAATCGCCAGAACCACAAAAATGAAGCGGCCCTTCGACGCACGCGCTTCCCGCCACGCCATGCGAAAGGCGAATCTCATGCGTCCCCCACGATCCGTCCGTCTTTCAACACGATCCGGCGAGCGGCATGCGACGCCAGTTCCCGGTCGTGCGTCACCAGAACCAGGGTCGCGCCCTCATCGCGGTTCAGCTTCAACAGCAATTCCAGAACGTGATTTCCGTTTTCGCTGTCCAGGTTCCCGGTGGGTTCGTCCGCAAGTAGCACGGCCGGCTTCATCATGAACGCGCGGGCCAGAGCGACGCGCTGCTGTTCGCCGCCCGATAGCTGGGCCGGATAATGATCGTGGCGTTGGGCAAGTCCCACGCTTCCCAGAAGATCGTGCGCCCGCGCCGAGACCCCGTTCGTATCGTCTCCCAGCATCTCCGCTGGAAGCAGCACGTTTTCCATCGCAGTCAGGGTGGGGATCAGTTGATAGGCCTGAAAGACGAATCCGATCTTTCGCCCGCGCACGATTGCCAGTTCGTCCTCGCCGAGGGAGGTGATATCGACGCCATCGATGGAAACCGAACCGGAAGTGGGCCAGTCCAGACCGGCCAGCATGCCCAGCAGCGTGCTCTTGCCACTGCCCGACGGACCCATGATCGCGACGACCTCGGACGAGGAAATCTCGAAGCTGATGTCCTTGAGAATTTCGACGCGATGCGAACCGGTGTCGATCGTCTTGACGAGGTTGCGAACGCTGATCATCGCGTCAGAGAGACTTGGCCGGCTTCAGGAATGACGGATAACTGGGCGCCGGTTCGCCGAGTTCGAGAACCGGCCAACCGTTCTGCTGTGCGATACGGCGGAGCTTGTGGGTCGGGTTCGTCGCGACCGGATGACCTACGGCGGAAAGCATCGGCACATCGGCGGAGCTATCCGAAAACGCACAACACTCGGCCAGGTCCATACCTTCGCGCTCGGCGTATTCGCGGATCGCGCGAGCTTTCTCGCTTTCGGCAATCAGGTTTCCGTGGACGCGGCCCGTCGCGACGTGACTCTTGAATTCGAGCCGGTTCGAGATCGCTTCGTCGATGCCGAATTGCAGGGCAACCGGGCGAACCGTGAAGTCCAGAGTTCCGGTCACCAGAACATTGCGGTAACCCAGATCGCGTGTCGTGTCGATCAACTTCTGTGCGTGTGGAAAGATCGACGGCTTGAGAGTGACCTCGAACAGGTCATCGGCAAGGCCCACCAGACGGTCGCGGTGCATTCCCCGGTACGCCCGGAACGACACGACGTTGAACCACGATCGCGAATACACACTCAGCCCGAACAGCAAGGGGACGCTCAGCAGGACCTTGATGAACTGGTACACGCTCTTGAACGGCGACCTGTCGTTTCGGGCATAGTACGCGTGCATCGAGACCAGATTGCAGTTCAGCAGAGTGCCGTCCAGATCGTAAAAAGCGGCCTTGTTCATAAGCAGCAATCATTATAGCCACATCGTTGGCAAATATTGTCCCCGCAGTTCGGGCGTAGGAAATGCGGGAATTGAGGTTAGAATCACGGCTTGAGTACTACGGATACGCCGAATCGCAACACCGCGCCATCGACACCCGATACCGATGGGTCCCTCATCGTTCCCGACGCGCCGCCATCCGAGGATCCGAACGACGCTGAAAGCCTCGATGTCTGGGGGTTTCGCGACACCCGCTTCGACTTCAGCGAAAACGGTCACGTCACGATTCGCGGCAACCGGTATGAGTTGAGCGGTAAGGAATTACCCCGTTTCCTCCCGTGGGTCCGCGAGGTCCTGGAGGTGGACGTCGACCCGGCCGAAGTGCACGTGCCGATGTATCCGACGGCCATCCCCGAACCTCGGAAGTCCCCGGAGTTCCTGGCCGAGGCGATCGGGTTCCTCGATCCGAATCAGATCGACGATGCGGGTGAAGTACGGCTCCGCCACGGCCACGGCCACACCCAGGAAGAGATGTACGCCATCAAATACGGGAACCTCGGACGTATTCCGGATCTGGTGGTGTACCCGGAAACCGAGGAGCAGGTGACCCGACTGATCGAGGCCGGAAAGAAACACGATATCTCGCTGATCCCCTACGGCGGGGGAACCAATGTCACCGACGCCCTGCGCTGTCGTGTCGAAGAAGAGCGCGTGATCGTGTCGGTGGACATGCATCGCTTGAACCGGGTCGTCTGGATCGACAAGAAAAACATGATGGCCCGTATTCAGGCCGGCGCCGCGGGACGCCAGATCATGTCGGAGCTGCAGAAGTACGGCGTCACGATGGGCCACGAGCCCGACAGCGTGGAGTTTTCGACGCTTGGGGGCTGGGTTGCAACCAACGCCAGTGGCATGAAGAAGAACCGTTACGGCAACATCGAAGATCTGGTTCTCGACATCCAGGTGGCCACCGCCGACGGCAAGCTCGAACGAACCGGCGTTTCGCCGCGCGAATCGGTGGGCCTCGATCTCCGGAAGCTGCTGTTCGGATCGGAAGGCATGCTGGGCATCGTCACCTCGGCCGTGGTCAAGATCTTCAAACTGCCCGAAGTTCAGGAATACGGATCGGTCCTGTTCCCGACGTTCGAGGACGGATTTCGCTTCATGTACGACCTGACCCGCGAGGCCACGCCTCCAGCGAGCGTGCGTCTGGTAGACAACCTTCAATTCCAGTTCGGTCTGGCGCTGAAGCCAAAATCGGCCGGCGGGCTTGCCGCGATCAAGAGCAAGGCCGAACGCTTCTTCGTCACGAAGATCAAGGGATTCAAACCCGAAGAAATGGTGGCCTGCACTCTGGTATTCGAGGGAAGCCGTTCTGAAGTCGACCGGCAGCAGAAAGATCTGTATCGAATCGCCGCACGCCACAAGGGCATGAAAGCCGGCAGCGAAAACGGGCGGCGTGGATACCAGTTGACATACAGCATCGCCTACATCCGCGACTTCCTGATGAACTACTACATCATTGCCGAGTCGTTCGAAACGTCGGTTTCGTGGACCGACGCTCTCGCCATGGTCCGTAACGTCGAGCGGCGCCTGGCCGGTGAATACGCCCGGCGCAACCTGCCCGGAAAGCCCTATGTCACGGCAAGGGTGACCCAGGTCTATCGCACGGGCGTGTGCATCTACTTCTACTTCGGCTTTTATTACAAAGGGGTTCCCAACCCCCAGGACGTCTACCTCGAACTCGAGAACGCGGCTCGCGACGAGATTCTCAAGTCGGGGGGGTCGCTGTCGCACCACCACGGCGTTGGAAAACTGCGGCGTGCATATCTTCCCCGAATCATGTCCGAAACCGCGCTGCAATGGAAACGGGATCTCAAGAAGAGCCTCGACCCCACCAACCTGTTTGGCGCCGCCAATCAGGATCTCGACATGTAATGAGCGAAAACGCGAAATGGGCGGTCATCACCGGGGCCTCGTCGGGCATCGGACGGGCTCTGGCTATGGAATTTGCCGCGGGGGGGTTCAACGTCGTCCTCACCGGACGTAACGAGGCGGCGCTGCGGGAAGTGGCTGCCGAGTGCTCCGGCCGGCACAACGCCGAAACCGAAGTCGTACCGTCCGATCTTTCCGAGGCGGGCGGCATCGATAATCTCATCGAGGTTATCGCGTCGAGGCCGTATCGCTATGAAGTGCTCGTCAATAACGCCGGTTTCGGCGTTCATGGCGACTTTGCAACCGCTCCCATCGAAAACAATCTCGGACTGGTGAACGTACAGTTGAGCGCGGCGCTCAAGCTGACCCGGGCACTGCTGCCCGCGATGATCGATCGACGCGGCGGGCGCATCCTGAACGTCGCCTCCGTGTACTCCTTTTCGCCGGTTCCCTTCCAGTCCGTTTACGCCGCCTGTAAGGCGTTTCTGCTTTCCTTCTCCCAGTCGCTGCGGAGCGAACTGGAAGGAAGCGGCGTCACGGTGACTCTTTTCTGTCCCGGCGTGACACAGACCGAGTTCCGTTCGCGCGCCGGCATTGCCGAAAAGCGTTCCGACTCGGGCATGACGGCCGCGGCCGCGGCGCGGATTGCCTTTGTTCAGACACTCCGGGGAAAGCAGGTCGTCGTGCCGGGCCTGATCAACCGTCTCTTTGTGCTGGTCATGCGGCACGTCCCCATCGGACTGGCGCCGCGAGTCGTGGGCATCATCAACCGGCGGAGAGGGCAAACCGACTCCGGCGGGGGCACCGCCACCTGAATCGAGCAGTCCGCCAGGGTGAATTTGTCCTTCCAGTGAACTGTTTGGGATTCAGTGGTTTAACCTGGAATGCTGGACACAGCGATGAGATTCCTGTATAACACGCTGAATGGAGTGGACGGAATTAACCAGCCCAGAACTGTCGGAGATCGTGGTCCGGCCAGTGGAGCGAAGCGAGGAAGCGCAGTATCGGGAGCAGATGAGGCGTCATCATTATCTGGGCGCGCTGGCGAAGATCGGGGAGACGGTCTGGTACGTGGCGACATGGCGCGGGCAGTGGGTGGCGCAACTGAGCCTGTCGGCGGCGGCGCTGAAGTGCGGGGTTCGGGATCGATGGATCGGCTGGGACTTCCGCTCGCAGTATGGGCGGCTGAAACTGATCGCCAACAACAGCCGCTTTTTGATTCTGCCGGGCTGGAATCGGCCGAATGTGGGGTCGCGAGTATTGTCCCGGCTCGAGCGGCGGGCCGCCCCGGATTGGCGCCAACGGTTCGGTCATGGGTTGCTGCTGCTGGAAACGTTTGTCGATCCCCGGCGCTTCCATGGCGGCGTGTATCGCGCGTCGAACTGGTTGGAACTGGGACGGACGCGGGGATACCGGCGCACCCGGGACGGCTACAGCGCCGAAGCCGATGCCCCGAAACTTGTCTTTGTGCGTCCCCTGCGCCGTGATGCGCGCAGGCAACTGACCCACCCTGGCCGGGAACATCTTCAACTCACAGGAGCCCCCAAGATCATGCTCAATGCCGCACAGATGCGACAACTCCCCGAGTGTTTCAGGACCATTCCCGATCCGCGCCGCTCTCAGGGACGGCGCCATCCCTTGTCGGTCGTGCGGGGCATCGCGGCGGGCGCGACGCTGTGCGGCATGCACGGCTATAAAGCCATCTCGGATTGGGCCGATGCCCTGGGGCAGAAAGCCCGCGAACGTTTTGGCTGTCGGCCCGAGAACGGCCGCTATGTGGTTCCCAGCGAGTTTGTGATTCGGGATTGCCTGATCCGGATTGAACCGGGGGCGCTGGACCGGGCGCTCAATGCGTGGAATCGGGCCTGGGGCGCCCCGGACGATGCGCTGGCCATGGATGGCAAGACGATGAAGAACGCCCTCGACTCGGACGGGCGTCAGACCCACATCATGAGCGTGGTCGGGCATCGGTCGAAACGCTGCTACACCCAAAAAAAGTGGGCACCCTCCCTGTAGCCGGCGGCGAGGAGCACAAGCGCACGAACGAAATCGGCATGGCCGTTCCCTTGCTTGAAACCTGCGACATCGCCGGCAAGGACATCACCGGCGACGCCCTGCTGACCCAACGCGCGATCGCGCGTTATTCGGTTGAGCGGGGAGCGCACTATCATTTCACGGTCAAAGGCAACCAACCGACGTTGGAACGCGATATCGCATTGCAGTTCCAAACCCGCGGACAACCCGACTTTGTCGAGGTCACGCCGCCCGATCATGGCCGCATCGAAACCCGGCGCATTTGGTGCAGCGCCGCACTCAACCACTACCTCGACTTTCCCCACCTGGGGCAGGTCTTTCGGATCGAGCGCGAATCCATCGACAAAAAATCCGGCGCCCTCACCTGTGAAACCGCGCTGGGCATCACGAGCCGCTCACCCGGCGAAACCTCCCCCGAACGCTTGCTGGCCATCAATCGCGGTCATTGGAGTATCGAAAGCGTCCATTACATCATCGACTGGAATTACGATGAGGACCGCAGTCGAATCCGCACCGGCTTCGGCCCGGAAAACATCACCCGCCTCCGACGCTTTGCCGTCGGTATTCTCAAATCCTTTCAAAAACCCGCTCAATCGATCGCCCAATCCATGCGCCAACTCTCGTTCAATACCCGCCGCGTCTTCGACTACTTGAAAATGACTCGAAATTCATCCCCCACATCATGCTCCTTCTGAGAACAAATTTGCCGTGTCGCCCTCCCACAGGATCCGGTGGTGCAGGATGAATTGATGCTGGTCCTCGATGAGAGCGACCGGCACTCCCAGTTCCACCGGCGTGCCCGCCTTGCCCTTCGAAATCCAGCGCGTGTGCTCCTGGAAGATCGAGAACACCTTCTCCGCGTGAGGAATCGTCTCGCCTCGCAGGAGTCGGCGTTCAACCTGGCCGATTTGGCGCCGGGCATGAGCGATCAAGCCTTCGATTGATTGACAGGTGGTTTCCTCGACGCCGTTGTCCCGCAGTTGGTCGAGGGTCTCCGCGGTCCGGGCGACCAGTGCGCGGCAGCGCTCCAGGTACGCCTCCACCCGCTCCGGACGCCGCTTCGCCCGCCGGGTCGAGCGCACCGTGTTGAACAGCTTCCTGACCTTCCTGGATAGATGCCGCCACTGACGCCATCCGCCCACGGCGTGTTGCCCGGCCGCCTCCCCAGTCTCCCGTAGCACGCACCGCATCGCGTCCCACAACAGGCTGACATCCGTCGGGTAATGCACGTCCGTTTCGACCACGAACGAGTCACACCGCCCGCGCAATGGCTCGCCAAGCTTTTTTCGGGCCACCTTGTGGCCACTCTCCACCACCAGTTGTCCGACCGCCGTCAACAACTCCGGCGTCAACAACGACACGTTGTCGACCACCGTCTGGTACTCGTAGCGCGTCTGGTCGACGAAATCGCCGTGACCCAGGAACGCGCGTATCGTCGCGTGATGGTTCGCCAGGTCGTGAAGGCGGTCGAAGTCGCACCCCAGACCCTGCTTCAGAACCCCCAGCACCAGGATCTGCCACAATTCCATCCCCGGACGCCCGACCGTGCGGTCGGCCTCCGGCAGAATATGCTCATCCAGCAGCGCAAACAGCCGGGCGCGCAACGCCTCCTCGCCCCAGATGTGCTGCAGCCCCTTCAATACCGCCGGAATGTCGTCCCGCGACTTCGGGTCGATCCAGATCTGCCCGATCGCCGCCTGACCCAGATGGAACTGCCGTCTCTGAACTTCTCTCATCGTGTCCCTGCCTCGCGAAGATTCTCCATTCAGGGGTCAAAATCCATGATTTCACCCCCAATAATACGACATCTGAACGATCTTCACCACTCGAATTCCACTATATGTACTGCATTATCAATCAGTTATGAGTTTTTCGGGCAGACACTAGTTAATCCTGACAGCGCCTGCAAGTCCAGTCGGACGAAGCTACCCAAATCTGTCGAAACTAGCAGTTCCTATCCCGAGACCCCGCGACGACAAAGGGCGCATCGAAACTGAGCGCAGCCAGCGGCGCGGACGGCCCCAAAACCTGTGCGGCCTCGTCGCCGATCGAGAAGATCGTGTCCGTTAGCTCCCTTGTCCGGCTCTTCAGCTCGTCCTAGCATCCTTGCAGAAACCCACCGCGCCAACCCGTCAGCGTCGCCGCCGTCACCGCGTACTTCCGGCTCGTCGCTTCCAGCTCGGTGCCATGCATTAGCTCGACCACCACCGTGACCTTCTGCCGGGCCGACCAACGGCCATTCCCGCACGCTGAATCCGGGGCCGCTTCTGTCGCCCTACGAGATCTGTGCGCGGCCCCGGATTTTGTTTCTCTTCCTCTGGACATCGTGACCCTCCTGTTCGGTATTCTCTCAAATGACTTTCCAAAGAAATCGTGGGGCGGGGGATTTCGACTTATTTTGAAGATGGGCCGTTTGACAGAAGGCCACACTTTTGGATCTGGGAGCACGACAGGGAATGGCGGAACTAGTCGGCGGGACTCGCGGTCTCGTAAAGGGTCGGTACAGCGCGCTTGATGCAGTTTGGGTATCAAATTCTGTGGCGTCAGAGGGAGTGATACCTTTGCGGGAGCATATACAGCGGATGGTTTCCGTGACCGCTGAATTGTCGTCCGCGGCTTCGTCGGATAGATTAGACCCTATTTGCGAGAACTTGCGCCTAGCTGCATCACTAGAGGATCTTTCGGTTGACACTGATATAGACGGCACCGGCGTATGGTGCAGTCCTGCCGCAGCCTTCGACGCAGCGAACAATGAAGTTACAGCTAAGCACATTGCCGGCGTTATCGTTTTCCACCTGGTATGGATTGCCTACGAAACGGCAGCTGAACTGGCAAGCAAACCCCGGGAGAGCGCCAAGTACCGTGGCAAGGGGGTCCTTGGTCGTGCCGTGATTCTCCGCCTTATGGGAGACCGACGCTTCCCTCATCTCCGGCAAGTCTTGTCTGCGGCGCTCGAATTGTATGCCACTGACATGGAATACTTTAGAACAAAAGAGATGAGTCCGCTCGTTGAAGCAGGTTCGATCGCTGCTATTGGAGCTGAGCATCTTCGATGCTTTCGTAATTCTGTGATCCACGGCGAGATCGTGCCGCCGACGCCGGAGGATTGGGGGGAGTCTTCCGAATACAATGCCGATAACGACCCCGTTATTCGTCAATTCCACGCCAATATCCGACTGACGTTGCTCCTTATTCAGATGTTGCTACGAAGCCAGTGCAACAACAATGACGAACTGGATGGATGGAGCTCAAGTCCCAAACCAAGCGTGCTAGTGCTTTCGCAACTGCATTGCGATGAACCAGTACGAGACGAAACCCAAATGGCATTTAAGTTCATGGCATAGGTCCACTGCGGGCCTCACGGTTCCATTGGCGATATCACGCCGACGGAATTTGATCGGCGATGGACGGATCAACCGGCTGGCGAAGCCCCGACTTTCTAGTTAGTGTCTGCCCGAAAAACTCATAACTGATTGATAATGCAGTACATATAGTGGAATTCGAGTGGTGAAGATCGTTCAGATGTCGTATTATTGGGGGTGAAATCATGGATTTTGACCCCTGAATGGAGAATCTTCGCGAGGCAGGGACACGATGAGAGAAGTTCAGAGACGGCAGTTCCATCTGGGTCAGGCGGCGATCGGGCAGATCTGGATCGACCCGAAGTCGCGGGACGACATTCCGGCGGTATTGAAGGGGCTGCAGCACATCTGGGGCGAGGAGGCGTTGCGCGCCCGGCTGTTTGCGCTGCTGGATGAGCATATTCTGCCGGAGGCCGACCGCACGGTCGGGCGTCCGGGGATGGAATTGTGGCAGATCCTGGTGCTGGGGGTTCTGAAGCAGGGTCTGGGGTGCGACTTCGACCGCCTTCACGACCTGGCGAACCATCACGCGACGATACGCGCGTTCCTGGGTCACGGCGATTTCGTCGACCAGACGCGCTACGAGTACCAGACGGTGGTCGACAACGTGTCGTTGTTGACGCCGGAGTTGTTGACGGCGGTCGGACAACTGGTGGTGGAGAGTGGCCACAAGGTGGCCCGAAAAAAGCTTGGCGAGCCATTGCGCGGGCGGTGTGACTCGTTCGTGGTCGAAACGGACGTGCATTACCCGACGGATGTCAGCCTGTTGTGGGACGCGATGCGGTGCGTGCTACGGGAGACTGGGGAGGCGGCCGGGCAACACGCCGTGGGCGGATGGCGTCAGTGGCGGCATCTATCCAGGAAGGTCAGGAAGCTGTTCAACACGGTGCGCTCGACCCGGCGGGCGAAGCGTCGTCCGGAGCGGGTGGAGGCGTACCTGGAGCGCTGCCGCGCACTGGTCGCCCGGACCGCGGAGACCCTCGACCAACTGCGGGACAACGGAGTCGAGGAAACCACCTGTCAATCAATCGAAGGCTTGATCGCTCATGCCCGGCGCCAAATCGGCCAGGTTGAACGCCGGCTCCTGCGAGGCGAGACGATTCCTCACGCGGAGAAGGTTTTCTCGATCTTCCAGGAGCACACGCGCTGGATTTCGAAGGGCAAGGCGGGCACGCCGGTGGAACTGGGAGTGCCGGTCGCTCTCATCGAGGACCAGCATCAATTCATCCTGCACCACCGGATCCTGTGGGAGGGCGAGGATGTGGACGTGGCGGCGCCGATGGTCCGGGAAACCCAGGCGCGGTATCCCGATCTGCGGGCGTGCAGCTTCGACCGGGGCTTTCACAGTCCTGAAAACCGGATCCATCTCGACGCGCTCCTCGACCTCAACGCGCTGCCGGGAAAGGGGTATCGGTCCCGAGTGGACCGGGAACGCGAAGCGGAGGAATCCTTCGCCGCCGCGCGGCGCGCGCATCCTGCGATTGAATCGGCCATCAATGGATTGGAGCATCGGGGGCTCAACCGTGTCCGCACTCACGGCGCCGACGGCTTCGCCCGCGCCGTCGCCCTGTCGGTACTGGCCGCCAACCTGCATCGCATCGGATCGATCCTGCAGAAACGCGAGCGCAAACGACCACGCGTCGCCTGACCCACCGCCCCTCTGGCCCGTTTCGGGGCCGTCGCAAGACGGCAAGCCGCCCCATGCCCGGACGCCCGAATTTTGGGCCGATTTCTTGCCGATCACTCCCCACGAGTCGTCAACCGCTCCCGTTGCGGTTCGATTTATAGTGAATGAACGTCGCTCGTTCCCCCGTCGCTCCCGAATCGACATCCGCGAGAGGGGTTTTCTGGCGGACACTAGTTATCGATGGTCCAGTTTCGAGGGGAGGGCCAGTTGCCCTCACGGCATTTCAGGTCGCCCGTATCAGGTCGATTGGACGATACCGGCCTCGGCCAGCCTCGCCAACACACTGTCGATCAAATCGACGGCCTCTTCAATATCTTCGTCACTTGTGTCAAAGCCGAGGCTGAAACGTATTGAAGATTCAGCTTCATCGCCGTTTAGACCGATGGCTCTCAGGACATGCGACAGTTCCGGGATTCCCGAGGTGCAGGCGGATCCGGTCGATGCCGCGAGATGCGGTTGCAAAGCACTCAGAATGTCAGGCGCGGAAAACCCGGCGAATCGAACATTCGCGTTGCCGGGGTGTCGAGATTGCGTTTCAGGACCGTTCACCGCTACCGGCCATTTCAGACGGTCCAGGCCTTTGACGAATGCATCGCGCCGATGGCGCAACTGCACCCGTTTTGGTTCGGTATCATCGCTGGCAAGCATGTCCGCTGCCGCGCCCATTCCGACGCAAAGCGGGACGGGCACCGTGCCTGACCGCAGGCCATTCTGCTGACCGCCGCCATAGATCAGCGGCTCGATTTTGTCCTGTAGTTCGCGCGAGATATAGACAATCCCAATCCCTTTCGGGCCGTACATCTTGTGGGATGAAAGGCTAAGAATATCTGCGTATTCAGAAAGTGATTCCGTTCTAATCGCAACGGGCGCCTGTGCAGCGTCACAATGAAACACGGCTCCGTGACTTCTGACGATCTTGGAAATCTTTTCTAATTCCTGAATTGTTCCGATCTCGTTATTCACTGCCATGACCGACACTGCCAGAACATCGTCGTCTAGTGCGTCTTCCAGCGCTGACATCTCTATGAAACCTTCGTGATCGACAGGCATCAATTCGATTGTGAAACCGTGTTGCTCTTGCAGGACTCTACCGACATCGAGCACGCACTTGTGCTCGATGTCGGTGATCAGTATGCGCCGGCGATTGCCGTCAGCAGCGCGACGGCCAAGGCCCAGCAGAGCCATGTTGTTCGATTCGGTTGCCCCCGAGGTGAACGTGATTTCTTCGGCATCCGCACCGATTAGCCGAGCCACTCGCGCTGCTGTGTCCGCGACGGTGTGCGACGCTTCCCACCCGAGACTATGATCCGACGAATGTGGATTCGCGAATGAATCGCTAAAATGAGGGATCATCGCGTCTAAAACACGCTCATCTACCGGTGTTGTCGCCTGATGATCGAGATAGATTGTGTTTCCAATTCTCATTTTGCTTCAATGGCCAAGAACGTTTTTGGCCATTATGACCACAATATATTGTAGGTCTAAAGCAATTAGCATCGATATAGAGGCCGAATTCAATCGTTGCGAAGGCTCCGAAGGCCGAAGCCCCTTGATCGCCGTCTATTTTCCGCAACGGCCGGTGTCTGGATGACATCTCCAGTCTTGACCATAGCGCAATGGTGGGCTACGGTCTACCTGGGGGAGACATCCAGTACCCGGGAGAGGCATGGCACGCGGACCACTATATCAAGCCACGTACGCTCCGCAGTTCTCGGGGCACGAAACTTTCCCGCTACGTTACGGATGGCTGAAAAAGGCGTTCGATCGTGTTTACGAAACCGAAGGCGAGCCCGATAACAGAGCCGCCTGTTGGGACGCTGCCGCCATCGCACGATTCGGCGTCGGCAAGAACATGGTCGCCTCCATGCGTCATTGGGCGAAAGCCGCGCAGGTTATCGACGAAACCGGCACAAATTCGGTCCAGACAACGGACTTTGGCCGCCTGCTCTTTGGGCCAAAGGGGCTTGATCCTTATATGGAGCACCCGGCCACGTTGTGGCTGATCCACTGGCAACTAGCGGCCTGCAAGGAGAAAACAACCTGGTTCTGGTCCTTCAGCCACTACCCCGCAATCACCTTCGACCGGGACAATCTGGTCAAGAAACTCGAACGCCTTGCGAATGATCGGCCTTGGCCACGAGTCGCCAATACAACGATCAAGAACGATGTCGCATGCTTCATTCGGACCTATGTCCCGCGGCAGAAGTCTGGCAACACTAGCCACGACGATGTGCTCGAGTCGCCCCTGACAGAGTTGGGGCTGATCAAGGCTGTCGGCAAAAAGGACGGATTCCGTTTTGTGCATGGTCCGAAGTCGACATTGAGTAACGGGGTGTTCACCTTTGGGCTGCTTGACTTCTGGTCACGCTATTCTCCGAACGCTTCGACATTGTCATTTGAAGCCGTTGCTCACGCGCCCGGATCGCCGGGGCGTGTTTTCCTTTTCGATGAAAACGATGTGGTCGACCGCCTTGCAACGCTCGACGACGTAACGGGCGGCGCCCTCCGATGGTCCGAGAGTGCCGGTCTGAAACAGGTCGTGCGTAATGTAGATATTGATGGAGATACGGCATTGGCCTGGGTCGCAGGCGATTACCGCAAGGTTGCTGGGGAGGACGCCGCCTGATGGCCCTGAACGAGCGTGTGCGGATTGCCCGCCGTTTTCTGAGATCGATCCGCATTGACGCCGATCTTGGCGATGCGGCAGCACTTGAAGGATTCGTCTGTCCGCAATCTTCCGCCGATGTCTTGATCTCAATGGCACGCCACGTCTCCGAAACGGGACAAGGAGCGTTTACCTGGACCGGTCCCTACGGTAGCGGCAAGTCAAGTCTTGTCGTTGCGTTGAGCGCCTTGCTGAATGGCAATGGGGGGTTGCGCAAAGAGGCTGCGAAGGTTTTTGGACAGAAACTGACGAAAGAGATCTGGGGCGCATTGCCAACAGGCACAAAGGGATGGCACGTCGTTCCTGTCGTCGGCAGGCGTGACTGTCCCGTCAGCGTCATTGGCGAAGCCGTCAAGAAGGCCGGGCTCGTATCTCGTCTGCCGCGCGGCGGCTGGACCGAAAGCAATCTGATCGCCACCCTGACCGAGGCCGCTGCAAGCAATCCCAAGACACACGGCGGACTCATCCTGTTCATCGACGAGATGGGTAAGTTTCTCGAAGGCGCCGCGCAGGACGGCACCGATATTTACGTTCTTCAGCAGCTTGCCGAGGCCGCATCGCGGAGCCGTGGGCGTTTTCTTGTCGTGGGTGTGCTGCATCAGGCATTTGAGGAATACGCTCATCGACTCTCGCACGACATGCGTGACGAGTGGGCGAAGATCCAGGGGCGTTTCATCGATCTCATCGTCAACACATCGGGCGAAGAGCAGATCGACCTCATCTCCCATGCGATCGAGAGCGACCATCGCCCTGGGAAGCCTGGCGCATTGGCCGTAGCGGTCGCCGATTTCGCTCGCCGGGAACGTACCAATGAGGCCGCACGACTTGCCGCGATGCTGGAAGCATGCTGGCCGTTACATCCTGTGGTGGCTTGCCTGCTTGGGCCGATATCGCGGCGGCGCTTCGGTCAAAACCAGCGGAGTATATTCGGCTTTCTGAATTCATCCGAACCGCACGCCTTTCGGGATTTTCTCAGCCATGCCAAAGACGGCGAGTTGTTCGGCCCAGATGACCTCTGGGACTATCTGCGCGCCAACCTGGAACCCTCCATCCTGGCGTCTCCAGACGGGCATAGGTGGGCATTGGCGGCGGAAGCGCTTGAACGCTGCGAATCCATCGGCGGCGACGCGCTTCACACCAAGCTTTTCAAGACCATCGCTGTCATCGACCTGTTCAAAGAGCGCTCCGGACTCGTTGCGAATGCGGACCTGTTGCAAACCTGTTTCCCTGAAACATCCGCCAAGGAAATCGAGAAGGCGCTATCGCAACTGGACAACTGGTCTATTACGATCTTCAAGAAGTTTCTCGATGCACGCGCCATCTATGCGGGGAGCGATTTCGACATTGATCGCGCGATCCGCACGGCGCTCGACGATATCGATGATATCGACTTCAAAGAACTCAAATCCCTTGCCGGACTTCAACCCATTCTCGCCAAGCGCCACTATCACGAGACAGGCGCGCTGCGGTGGTTCGACGTGAACATCGTTCCGGTCAGTCGCGTGGTCGAATTTGCCGCGCAACTTGAGCCGGAAAACGGCGTGATAGGTCAGTTCCTGCTCGCCATTCCAACCGCGACGGAAAGCGAAGAATATGCGGAAGAATTTTGCCGCAAGGCGGCCCTCTACAGCGACGCATGGGACGTCGTCGTCGGAATTTCGAAAAGGTCCTGGGCAATCCTGCCACTGGCGCGTGAGTTGTTCGCTCTCGACAGCGTTAGCAACGATCACCCGGAACTCGCCGGCGATCCCGTCGCCCGCCTGGAAGTCTCCGCCCGCCTTGCAGCCTTGCAGGCTCTACTTGAGACGGAACTGAACAAGGCATTCGACAGCGCTGTGTGGTTCCGCAAGGACCACGAGCCCAAACGCTTGCGGCAGGCCGATCTGAACAGCATTGCCTCCGAATTGGCCGACCTCCGCTTCGAGCAATCGCCGTGTCTGCATAACGAACTGCTAAACCGCCAGAAGCCATCAAGCAACGCCATCGCGGCCCAGAACAATCTGTTGCGGCGGATGGTCCTGAAAGAGCATGAAGATCGTCTTGGCATCAAGGGATTTCCGGCAGAGGGCGGCCTGTTCGCATCCATGCTGGAAGCGACGCGACTTCACGTGCCAGTGGAAAAAGATTGGCGGTTCCTTCCCCCAGCAGAGAGTGGCGCCGATCCTTGCCGACTGACGCCGATGTGGGACGCGGCGTTCGAGCACGTGAAAAAACACGGCAAGCGCACGGTTGCCGTCTCCGAACTGTTCGAGTTGTGGCGCAGGCCGCCGTTCGGCGTCAAACGCGGCCTCATGCCGATACTTGCGGTCGCGTTCATGCTGTCGCATCGCGACAAGCTTGCCGTTTATAGGGACGGTATTTTCAGAGCGAAATTCGATGACGTGGATGTTGACTACCTCGCCAAGGACGCGGCTTCCATCCAATTGCGCTGGATGGACCTGACCGATGTGGCCCGCCGCCTGCTGTCAGGCATGGCGGAGGTTGTTCGCGACATCGACAGAGCGAACGAACTTGTTCACCTGAAACCTATCGATGTCGGGCGCGGCCTGGTCGCGATCTACGATCGACTCCCGAAATGGACCACAAGGACAATGCGGCTTTCTTCGAACGCCATGCGAATACGCGACCTCTTCAAACGCGCGTACGATCCGAACCAGTTCTTGTTCGAAGACATTCCCGGAACCCTCGGCGAAGACGTTGCTCTTGCCAATGACCAACAACTCCGCCGGGTCATTGAAAGCGTGCGCGAGGGGCTGGAGGAACTGGTCCAAGCCTATCCCTCGATGCTTCATCGCTTGCGCGATATCATGCTTTCGGAGTTGCAGGTTCCGAACGTTTCCCCGCAATCTCTTGCGGAACTGCGCGATCGGGCCGAGAACGTCAGACAGCTCGCCGGGGACTTCCGGCTCGACGCCTTTATCGGCAGACTGTCTCAATTCGACGGCACCGACGAGGTTTTTGAGGGGATCGCCAGTCTTGCCGCGAACAAGCCACCCCGCGACTGGGTCGATCCCGATATGGATCAGGCTGCCATCGAGCTTGCCGACATGGCCCAGAAATTCCTACGCGCCGAGACATACGCGCGCGTCAAGGGCCGCCAAGACAAACGGCAGGCCATGGCGGTCGTTATTGGCATGAACGGTCGGCCCACGCCGCTCCTTGAGGAATTCCATATTGCCGATTCGGACCGCGCTTCCGTGAACGCGCTCATAGAACGTGTTGCAGTCGCGGTAGAAGGTTCCGCTACCAGCCAACGCAGTATTATTCTCGCGGCTCTGGCGGAACTGAGCACGCGCTATATGCAGAAATCCCCGCCCAGGCAAAAGAACGGCAAAGGAACAGGCGCACCTTGACGACGGAATCAATAAAACACGTACTCGGTCTTTCCGGCGGGCGTGACAGTGCGGCACTCGCCGTCTATATGCGGCAGCATCAACCTGAACTCGAAATCGAATATTTCTTCACCGATACGGGTAAGGAATTGCCCGAGGTCTATGAATATCTCGGGCGGCTCGAAGGCTTCCTCGGGCAGCCGATACGGCGGTTGAACCCCGACCGGGATTTCGATTTCTGGCTCAAGCAGTACAACGATTTCCTGCCTTCGCCGCAGACACGCTGGTGCACCCGCCAACTCAAGCTCCGGCCATTCGAACGCTGGCTGCGCCCAACGCTCGCCGAGGGGACCACGATATACAGCTACGTTGCAATCCGTAGCGATGAAGAGTACCGAGAAGGTTACTCGTCCAAGCATGACAGGCTGATTGTCAAGCTTCCTTTCAAGCAGGCAGGGGTCGACAAGGCTGGCGTCTTGGAAATTCTCGACGGAGCCGGGCTTGGCCTGCCGAAATATTATTCGTGGCGCACGCGCAGCGGCTGCACCTTTTGCTTCTTCCAGCAGAAGATCGAATGGGTGCGCCTCAAAGGGCAGCACCCCGAAGCATTCGAAGAGGCCAAGGCTTACGAGAAGAACGCCGTCGAACACGGCTCGCCCTTCACCTGGAGCCAGGGGGAGTCATTGGAAGAGTTAGAACGGCCCGAGCGCATTGAGCAGATCAGGCAGGACCATGAGCAACGGCTCGCCCGAATGCGGTCGAAGGTGCAGCCCAATCCACTAAGGCCGGATAACGAGCCGTTGGACATCGACGACCTGTACGGCAAGGCGAAGGTATGTCTTGCGTGCCATAAATAGCGGAAAAATAGTCCAAACCGTCAGGTTCATACAGTAGGTTGTAATGTCATGAGTTTCGGATAACGCTTGGCTAGATCAGGATGTCGGCGTAGCCGCTCTTCAATATCAGGAGATTCCCACCACTCAGTACGCAGTTCTGTTCTTTTTCTTAAGTCTTCAAGATGATCAACCAATGGTGCACTTATTCGCGGATACGCGATAAGAAGAAAGCCATTTGCATGATGCCGTTCAAGGGTATCTCTAATATCTCGAACATCGTGTTTCCCAATAGTCCTTGAGCGTGTCTTAACTTGAGCAATCAACCGCACGATTTTTGTTCCACCAGATCCAAATTGACCTTTGTTGGAATTGGAAACTGAAGTTTTTTCTGTGAAATCGGTATGTCGATTCGGAACCCTTTGATCGATGATGATGTCCCGACCATCATCCCGATCATTCACGCTTCCAACGGGCTTCGCTCGAATCACACCGGGCTCTCTTTTGACTAAATCGAGACAAAGACCTTCGAAAACCCTTTCGGATATTGGTTTCTGCCACTTAATTACAGAGTACGCGAAGAAGACTCTGTCCTCGCTTTTGCGTCTCTTAATCAGGAAACCTCTTTCACGTTCAAAAACCTTTCGGCCACACTCACCCCGGAGCGCAACAATTGTCTTGTCACCGATGAATAAGCAATGACTATCGAGCGGTAACACAATTGACCCGTTACACTCATCGCCGGTCAGCGATAGTAGCTTGCGCGCTTTCTTAAGTAACGCGAATGACACCGCGTTTGGTATGCCATTAGCAAACATCACTAAGGCTTTTTCGCCCCTCGTCGTGTTTGGTGCGAAGGGCATCAAAACATCTTTTAGGAAGGACACCCGAATTCTCGGCATCCGTATGACCGTTACCCCTCTTTTGGGGGACGATAAATAGAGCCACAGTGGAAACGTCCTTCTGCTGATGGCAAAATCCTCAGGCGTTCTCAGATATTTGATGATGGGATCCACCCATCCTGGTATTTCCTTGTCGTGGACTATCGTCCGGTCAGGTCGCGCTGATCGTCCGCCACGATCCCATTTGAATACATCGTTCAACTGATGAAAGGCAAATGCACTCCATGCATTCATTGCTTTTCGTGCTGGCTCAAATCCGTCATGGTCGGCGAGGTTCCAGGGACATTGTTGAAGCACTAAGTGACGTGCGCCCATTTCTCCAGGAACAATCCCATGCGATTCATCGATGAGCCACGCGGAGCTTAGCCCGTATGCTCGCAGCACAGCTCCCCAAATCAGTGATAACACGTCATGTACGTCTGTCCGATCGCCATCGAATTGCGCACCCGAAGTGCTAACACGGCCCCAAAGAAAGTGCTTTTCTTCATCACGGAACTGAAAGGCGTGGCTTTGTAAACGAAATGGTTCATGAATCTGATCAGCACACGCGAACACTGGAGGATTGTTCAGCGTTTCCTTCCCACCGATGTGTAACGTCGCTGCCGCTTTCCACAGCAGTTGATCGGCTTCCATCTTCATTCCTCCGGCGAGGATAGAATGTCTGATACCTTCATTACGAACGGTGCATTTCGGTGATTGCCGTGTGTGTGCTGGCCATCATCGACACCGTCATTGCGGACGATGTGAAAATACACACGGTTGTCTTCTCCCTTTTCCTCCTGCCATTTTCCATCTTTTTTTGGAACTTCAATCGATCCCTTTTCAAATCGTTCGAAGAAGTCGAGATCGGTCTTCAAAGCTGTGAGGCTTTGTCGCGCGGCTGTATGCACGCCATCACGCGAATATTTCTGAATCATGCCCTTAAGCGCATCGCACGCTGCTTCGCCAAGCACCAGATGATCCACCCGATTCCCGCTCGCGTCCCGACCCACAAAACATACAGCCGTATCCACGCCGTCAACGATAACCGACCGCACGGTCCCATTCGAGGACACCGCATACAAAGATAGAGAAACCGGAAAAGTTGCAGGTGGTGTTGCGGGTTGTCCGATACGGCCCATATCGGCCAGCATTTTTTGCTGAATCTCATTGGCATACGTCTCACGAATTCGGCCTAGCCGCTGGTAAGTGTCTCCATTCTGGAGCCCCTCGCAAAGTGTTGTGAGGGTAATTGTCTGCCGCTTTTTCAATAGCCACCTGATCCAATATCTCGACCCATCACGGGAGGTGAAGATCGGAGTCTTGGTCGTCGTAGCCCCATAAGACCAACCGGAGGGGGCGAGAGGAGTAAGAGTTCCTGGAAGAACCAGAACATGTTCCATTCCCTCACGGGCCAGATCGCAGGTGGGGGTTGCAACGAGGTATACGTCATTCGTCAAGGTATCAGACTCTTTATCCTTACACCGCAGAACGTCACCGTATTGAATCGTTGGTATTTTCCCATCGAAGGAGAGATTCGCCCGTTCAAAGTGTTGAAATATCATGCGATGCACAAGGTCTTGAAGGTCAGGCGACCCGGCCAAATGCGGTGCAGGATATTTATCAAGGGCGATCTTGTTGAGTTCTTGAGCTGCGGAGATTGTCCCCACTTCGGCTTCTATTTCATACTGCAAGACACGATCCGCAACATCCAACAGATATTCGCCGAGCAGCTGTCCTTCGAAATCCAGCAAAAGTGCCCGTATCTGCGCCAGATCAGGAAGATCCAACCGTCGAAGAATGCTAATGAAGCGCTTCCTCGCCGCATCCAAACCACTATCCCACGCATCTACAAAAGCGGCGACACGTTTGGCATCATCATAGTGACTTGCCAAACGCGTGAGGAGTATCTCGACAGCCCCTTCTTCATCCAAATCTCGTTTTTGTCTGACACGAAATGTTGAGCCAAGAAGGCCAGCTCTATCCCTGAATTCGTTCCTCTTATCCGCCAGTCGCGAGCTACGACATCAGGATGACGAGGGGTGGAGAAGATTCCCGTCCCCGGACCAGTTCGTTGATTCCTTCTATCGCTTGTTCCATGTCACTTTGGGATTCCCAAAAACCTAAGAACAAATCGATGAAGACCAAATCCGCGTCCCTTGCTGCATCGGCAAATTCACGACCGAGTGTCACACATTCGAGCCCCAGACTGCGTAGAGACTGAGCAAGCTCGTTCAACCACACGCGCTCATTCGGGCTCTTTTGTTCGTAGTCCTCAAACAAAGTCGTTCGTGTTCCAGGGGGCAGTTCCTCTCGGCGTTCCCATAAAGAGGAGATAAACTCGTCCGACTCCTGAAGAGCTTCCCGGTCCGTATCCGAATATGCCGGATAGATTTTGCTGATAGCATCTTCGTAATCGGCGATGTCGTCCCAAAACGTATTCCATGAATCGACTTCCAAATCGTCAGTCCGCGGAGCCTCATCGAACGCATCATCTATGATTGCGGCCTTTCTGATCCCGCTATCAGCCAACAAGTTCGTGATGTCTGTCATTGCGCCACCAGATTGTCAGGCAGTGCCAGAACGAACCGATGTAAGCGACCGGTCCTACGATCTACGTGCTCATCCAGCGTTAGAGTGCCATCGTGATACTCTGCGCACTCGCGCGCGATGAATAGGCCGAGCCCTCGCCGTTTCGATTTTTCCTTAAGAGAAAAGAAGGCGCGGAAGATCTTCTCTCTATTCTCCGGCGCGACGCCCCGGCCATTGTCTTCATAAGTAAACGTGAGTGGCGCCTGCTCGAGCTGGATCGCTATGGCGGGCTTGAAGTCGGATTCTCCCTCACGTCGAATATCAAGCCAATAAAGCGAGTTAGAGAGAAGGTTTTCGACAATCTGTACGAACATCCCTTTCACGGCTCTTACGCGGATCGCCTTTTTGGGTTTCGTAAAATCAAGTTGTACGTTATGCCGCGCAAACTGAGCGGCATGACCACTTAGAACATCTTCGATCAGCGACACCAGATCGAAGGACTCTTTCCGCTGCCGTCCCGATACGCTTAGCGGGTCAAGCACACGGATGCGTTTGTTAACCGATTTCATCTCTGCCCGAAGGGTTTCGAGCAGACCTTCAACCTGCTCGGGTACGGCTTCCTTGCGCAATGATTCTAGGGCTGCGAGCGCGTTCTCGGTTGAGCGTGCCAGTTCATGAGCCACCACTTCAACCAAGAGGCCAACTCCGGCCATCTGCACCATTTGTTGGTTTTCGTTTTCAACCTCGGTGATCCTTCGCTGCGCCCGGTCGAAGAACTCCTTTATCTCGAAGAACATGTGCTGAAGTTCTTCAAGTGTCCCCGCCGCCTCAGGAGCCTTTCGCCTGATCTGTCGTAGCGCTTCTTTGGCTCGGCGTTCGAGACCTTTCACATCGGTTTTGGCGTCTTCCAGGTCATCTGGCTGATCCTTGTAGCGTTTCTCTACGTCACGAAGAAATTCCCTGAACTGATACTGTATTGCGAGCTTAAGCAATTCGTTGAAGGCTTCCTGTTCAGGACAAACGCGCAAACCTTCCCTGTTTGTTTGGTCAATGAGAGCAGGATTGCGGAGTCTCGTGATGCTTACGCGCCCGACAAACTGATTCTTGTTTAGAAGATAACTGCTCGAGGCCAGGGCTTTCCTGTCCAGCGCGAGCCAGTCATCCGCATCCTCACCATAGGGCAAAACTCTGAATCCATCTCGATACAGCAGAATGCCTGACCACCGATGCTGTAAGTCGCGTACAGCTTTTTGTTCCCCGATACCGTCGATCTTTCCTAAACGCCGACGGTTGAACCAATACGTTTCAAAGCTGAAATCTCCTACAGTACCGAGCGCCGACGCCGGTATTTCCCCCGACGTTCCGGTGATTGAACCTTCGAGATCGGGAAGCGCAATGACGCGCTCCTCTCGCTCTACCGGATGTTCAAAACCGAGGTCGAGTGCCGCGAATTGACATTTGAGGACGGGGCCATCCTCGTCATAGTTATACGTGCCCTTAGCCGAAGCGTGCGTGTGCTCAACGAGGCGGCGGTCCAGCCGCCCTACGGGGACACGCGAGCCATTCCAAAATAGCGCGATTCGCGGACGGCTCGCTTTGACAACGTAAAAAGGACCCACCCCCTGGTTAATGGTTTGTAAGTGATTCCGCCGTCGAGGCTGCGGGAAGTGTGGGAGCCGAAGGCTTCCAAGCCCCTGTGGGAACGCGCTGGCTTTGCAGCGGGTTTCCATGGGGGCGGCACTTTCCACAGCCGGCCGCGCCCGCGGTTTTCACGCGGATCCTCCGGCGGACCGGGGTTTGTTCTTCCGTTTGCTGGCGGCGCCGAGACTGTCGGTAAACCGGATACTTTCCCAATCGAACTGGTGAATGGCGCAGTGATGGGTCAGCCGGTCCAGCAGGGCTGCGGTCAGTGCGGCGTCACCGAAGACGCGGGTCCACTGTGCAAACGGCAGGTTCGATGTGACGATCAGCGAACCCTTTTCGTAGCGGTCCGAGAAGACCTGAAACAGCAACTGCGCCCCCTCGGCCGAGAACGGGATATAGCCGACTTCGTCCACGATGAGCAGCTCGAAGCGGGCCAGCTTGGCCAGGCGCCGGTTCAGTTGCCGTTCCTCGCGCGACTCGATCAAGGTGTTGACCAGTCCGGCGGCCGTGGTGAACCCGACGCGGTAGCCCCTCCGGCAGGCTTCCACGCCCAGCGCCGTGGCGGCATGGGTTTTACCGGTTCCGTGCTTGCCCAACAGGACGACGTTCTCGTGCCGGGTAATGTAGCCGCACTCGGCATAGTCGCGAACCTGGACCGCATCGAGCACCGGCCACTTCTTCAGGTCCGTGGTCTCCAGGGTCTTGAGCAGTGGGAACCGGGCCTCCCGCAGTCGACGCTGGACCTGATTGGCTTGCCGCTGTTCCAGCTCGCGGCTGGCCAGAGCCAATAGAAAGCCGACGTACCCCTCGCCGGCCTCTTTGGCCTGTCGGGCGTGTTCCCGCCACTCCCGCACCATGGCCGGGAGCCGGAGTTGCCGCAGTGCGTCGTCGAGAACGATCTCCTGACCCGGAGTCATCGCACACCCCCAGTCAGGAGACGGTCGTATTGATCCAGATCGGCCCCAGCGATCGGCAGGTCGGTGATACCGGGCATCAACCCGGACTCGAGCGGCGCATGGGATCGAGTCGGCGTGTCCTCCCGCATCAGAATGTGCCGCACCGCTTCCAACTCGATACAGTGGGCATCGAGTGCGCCCTGGATGGCCGATGACACCCGATCCAGATCCCAGTCCTGGTGGAGTTGCAGGATGCCGATGAACTCCCGGGTGCCCCGGCTGTACCCGTGCCGTTCCCGCAACCGCTCCAGCGCGGTTTCGTAATGCGCCGGCCACTGGGGCCGCCACTGCCGGATCGGCCGGGCACTCTCAAACGAGGCCACCTTCCGCCGGATCAACTCCAGGTAGTGCAACGGATCGATCCGCCAATCGCTATGACCGAAGGCGCGGTCATGTTCGGCCACCTTCTTCTGGTCCGCGTAAAAGCTCACCCGGTCACAGCCGATATGGGCCCAGAGCCGGCGTCCCACATAGGCGGTCGGCACCGAATACCGGTTCGAATCCACCTGGGCGGTCTGATACGGGCTGATCCGGACTCCCACCACCTTCGTGTTCTCGAACCGCGTGCCGGGCAGTGCCAAGAGGCGTTCTTGCTCCACCGCGTGCCGCTCCCCGATCGTGCGATCGTCGGACCGGCCGCGGATCCGCCTAAGGTCGTCGGCGCCGCAACGTTCCAGCAACTGCGCGTTCAACTCGTCGAAGTCGGCCACCTCGGGCACCGGCACCAGGAAGTTCCGGCGTGCAAAGCCGACCAGGCCCTCGACACCGCCTTTCTCCTGGCCCCGCGCCGGATTGCAGAACCGTGCTTCAAACGTGTAGTGCGCCCGAAACGCCGTGAACCGCGTCTGTTCCACCCGGCCCTTCCCGCGCAGAACCTGTTTCACGGCGGTTTTCAGGTTATCGAAGACCAATGTCGGGAATACCCCGCCGTACCAGTCGAACCCACGGATGTGACCGTCCAGGAACATCTCCTGCCGTTCCCACGGATAGGCCCGCACAAACGCCTTGCCCGAGTACCGGGATCTCATGCAGAACAACTTGACCTGACGGTCTTCACCGTTCATCCGGACCCAGGCCGTACCCCAGTCCACCTCGGCTTCACGGGCGTGTTCCGGGTCCAGCGGCACCACAGCGCCGGTCTGGTTCCAGCCCAACCGTGTCTTCCGTTCCCGAACCCAGCGGCGTACCGTCGGCTCGGCTCCGGTAAATTCATGCTCCTCCACCAGACGTTGCCACACCCGGTGCGCGGTGTGGCGTTGCTTGACCGGCTGGTCCCGGTCCGCCTGGAGCCACGCTTCTACGATCCCGGCCACCGGGTCCATCACCGGACAGGCGGGCTCCTTCTCCCGCCGATACCTGGGCTCCTGTCCGGCCAATACTTTCCGGACCGTCCGTCGCGTGTGCCCGGTCTCCCGGGCGATCTGTCGAATGCTTTTCTTGTAAACCCGATCTGCGGTTCTGATCAACTCGTACTGATCCATCCCTATCAATCCTCGCCTCCCACTCGCGTGCCTGTTCATCCAGTTCACGCTTCCGGGGAGGCTATCAGGGGTGGGTCCCTTTTCCTCGATCAGAGCCCCGTTTGGTGGGTCCCTTTTACGTTATCGAAATCAGACGGCTTTTTGACGGATCGAACGGGTCAGTCAGACGCGCAAAATCGTTGTCTGCTAGATGCCTAACGCGGAAATGTGTCCAGTCCGAAGTCAAACGACCTAGTATGAGTCGCGTTCCGCTCCATTCCCTCCTCGGCTTAGGTCCACCGCGCCGTGGTTCAACCTCGATTTGATCGAGCATGGCGTCGAGGTCGCCAAAAGCCGACCAGTCAATTTGCAAGAGATTTAGATGCTTGTCTTCCTGCCGAGCCGTTTCCACGGTCAGCATGTCGCCAAGACGCATCGCCGAAAGGCGTCCGATGCCTTTTTCCCCAAGAAATGGAGCATGGTCTCTTGACGAGTGTGATTTGGACAATGCGTCGTCTATGGCCCGTTTTCGAGAAGCCGTCCCGATGACCAGATAGTTGTCTAGCAAATCCTGGCGAGACATGCCGCTTCCTTCATCGGAAACAACAACGCGGTTCTCGGTGGCACACGCGAGATCAAGAGCTTCCACGAGTGAATTCGGATCCGTGGCGCTTTCTATAGTCGCCTGGAATCGAGAGCGCGCGTCCCCGGGTGACGAGGGGTCTAACGCATTAACAATTTCTGTCTTAAGTACCCCGATCTCTTTAGGCGAGCTAGCTGCAAGTTGGCGAAACAACAGATACTGGTTTCGTCGAAGTGTTATTTCAAAACGAATTTCCGCCCCGGTCGGTGAACCGGCGTCGAATGCGTTCTTGATCAACTCATAGAATGCAATGACATCGGAACTGATCAGTTCAGCACCTAACTCCAGAACTGTCCGGGCGCAAATCTTAAACAAGCCAATTGTCTCCGTTCGTTATGTGGCTTGCCAAAGACGGGCGTAAGAGAAGGCCACACCAAAGTCCACTGTTTTCCAGCTTCGATCACAAACCAAATTCAACGTGCCTCCGATCCTATGTAGCCTGGGCTTTCCGCAAAATCCCGTCGACCGCATCCGACAGGTTCCAGATGGGTTCTGCATCTCCGTCTTTCAGCATTTCTATGACTTTTAGCAAGCCCGCCACGGCGAGGCCGCTGGCGAGTGCCATCATCTTGCGGGGCTCCGAGACGATCCGCACATCGCCGGTCTTCCCAATCGCGATAAGCATCAGCGTATGTACGCGCCACGGGTCGCTGCCGAAGATGGATCCGTCGATGATCTTTTTAGTTTCGTACTTCGCCGTATCGTCTGGTTCCAGGCCGAGTCGTGCCGCAACGCACACCGAGAGGAACCATAGATCGACCATACGCGGAAATGGACTTTGGTCGATGATCGCTTTGCCGCCGGTTTGGCAGTACCGCGTGAACGCCTCGTGAAATTCGACCGGCACGTTGATGTCAATAGCCTGAAAAGGGTTGAAGTAGCGGTCCGCCATCGTCGCCTCCTATGACGCTATGACTAGATCGACCTGTGCATCCGCGCGACGCCCGCAAACTTGGCATTCGCTCCGGTGGTTGCATTCACAGCGGAGAACCTTGCAGTCAGCGACCCCAGGGTCGTTTACCAGTATCTTCGGATAGTGTGCCGGATTTGTCAGGGTCACTACGACGGCCGCCGCGTCGTCGATAATCTCTTCGCAGCCCGAAATTTCGTCGTGCGTCAGAAACAGCACGAGTTGCGCGCTTTCGCGCACCGCCGTTCTCAGGATCGAGCGCTTGACAAAGCCGCTGGTCATGCCGAGTGGCGTGTCGATCACGTTCGGTGCCTCGACCTCGCTGACCCTTGTCAGGGCCAGGATGAAGGCGAGCGTCAGGGCGCGGCGCGACGCCCCATTCAGGTCGCGGTCGGGATTGAGCGTCCTGTCATTTGGCCCATAGACGATGATGTCGAATTCGGGGCTGATGACCGCACGTCGGATGATTGCACCTTGTTCCGGGTCAGCCCCAATCATTTCGAGGAATATGCTGTTCATTAACTGGCTAACTTTATGCAATTCCTCGTTCGTGATCCGCTGATACGCGCTTCGCAGAACCATCATCACATCTTGTGTAATTTCCATCTCTGCTAGAATGCGTGCGCCCTTCTTCTCCTCCCGCAGCAGACGGTCACGCTCGGCTTTCAGATCATTTAGTTCAAGCCGCAACCCGGCCAGTTGGGTTTCGACGGTCGACCGTTTCGACAAGTTCCGGTCGCGCTGGTCCTTGTACTGGCGGCCAGTTGCCCGAAGGCCCTGAATGTCCGTATCCGGAAGGGAGTCCAGTTGCAGTTCCAGTGCCCGGAACTTCCGGCCCGCGTTGTCACGAAGGTTCTGAATGCCGTCGCGGCGCTCGACGACCTTCCTATAGTCTTCTAGCCAGTCGCTGGTACCAGCCTTCCCGCCGGTTTGCAACGGCCTTGCGCCATAATAAAGGTCCGTGATGATCTCCTGGATCTCATCGGCCCGTTGGCTGTCGTCGATAAGTTTCTGGATATGCGCCCGGCGCTTCTCTCCGCCCGCGTCTCCCGGGGCGAGAGTTTCGCCGCAGATGCAGGTTTCTGCCGAGAGCCGGTCCTGAAGCACCGGGATCGTCGTGTTTGGAATCTTGCCCTGATCGTGAAGTTCTTCGAGTTTCTTGAAAGCGCGGCCAAGCAGAGGACCGAGCAAGTCCGTCGCAATCGCTTTCCCGCGGAACAGCGCAGAGTGTTCCTTGTTTGCCGCCGCGAGTTGGTCATCTAGCTGCTTGATCTCGCGCTGTGATCGTTCGAGATCCCTCCGTAGCTTTTCCTTATCGCCTTTCTGTAGTATCGCGGCAATCTTGCGATCTATTTCATCGACCATTTCGTCGAATGTTCCGAATTGTTGATTCGCGTCTTCGAGATCGGCCTCCAGCGCTTCCTTGGTTTTCTCCGTCGCCTCCAACCGCGATGCTACTTGGTTCAGTTGGCTGCCCTTGCCGACTTGTTTCGCCTTCTTGTTAACTTCGGCCTCAGATTTTCGGACATGCTTGATCGCGTCATCAATGAGTCCCAGGCCGAGGAGAGAGCGTATGGCACGCTGCACGCGCCCGCGCTTGGTAGAAAGCGTGACATCCGCTTCGATGAAGCTCAGCGCCCGGTCGCCGTCCGTGAAGAAGACCTCGCGTAGTTCCGGCGGTAGCTCCTCGTTTATCAGCGCTTCCGGCGCGTCGATTGGACTTGCCCCCGTTTCGTTCAGGGCAAACAGCTTGACGGTCGAGGCCGACCGCCGCACCTTGCTGTCCACATCCTCGAACGCCGAACGCACGAGGCGGTATCGTCGACGTGTCTGCCGCATGCGGCCTGACACATGCCGATATTTTGTCAACTCGAACTCGATAGTGGCCGTGACCGGGACTCGGACCCCCTCGCTTGTATCCCAGTCGATGGGATACAGGCGGAAACCCTCGCCCTTACTCGGCAGTGCGGCGTCACCGTAGAGCGCCCATTGCAACGCGTGCAGTATCGTTGTCTTTCCCGACTCATTCGCCGCACGGACGACCGTCAGGTGCTTGTCGGGGTCGCTGGCAAAATTAAGCTCCAAGTCACGGAGCAGCCGGAAATTCTGAAATTCCGCGCGGAGCAGCTTCATGAGTCCAGTTCCTCCGTGTCCTTATCGTGGCCACGCTGTTTCGCGAGAAATCGCGCGGTGGCGTTACATTTGTCATTTATCTTCTTCTGAATATTCGTGGCCGAGACTCGATGGCCGCGCTCATATCTGAGAATCTCGGAAATCACTTCGACAATCTCTTTCCTATATCCGTCGCACCGTTCCTCTACACCCGCGCATTGCTCAAGGATGATCGAGATGATCTTCTTGTCGTTCAGCGGCATTTGTCTTTCCCCATCCGTTACAGAAAAGCGGCGTCAACCATTCTCTGAATCGTTGCTAGAGGCCCGTCTGGCCGGCCCGCATTTCTCGCCAGCCGCGCGAATTCCTGCGCCCGGCGCAGTTCCGAGCGCACCAGTCCGCGCGCATCGGGATCGAGCCCTTCCTGCATCCCTGGCGGCAGGGCTACCAAGTCGTGAATGATGCTGTGCGTTTTGCCAATGGCGCTACATGTGCGGAGCAGTCGCCCGCGCCGCTGCACCCATTGTCGCTCAACCGTTGTGCTCGCAAGGATGAACGCCTTGCATATTTGTGGAATGTTGACCCCTTCATCGAGCACTCGCTTGGCGGTCAACACCTGAATCTCGCCGTTCTGGAAGGATCGAATAATTCGTTTTGTCTGCTCGCGGTTTGCGGTCTCTTCTGCAGTGAGCTGGTGGAACAGGATGTTTCGGTCCTGCAACAGCCGATTCACCGCGTTGAGTTGGTCTGGACCCTTGTCTGAAGTGTAAACGAGTGTATTCCCGAGGCTGCCGGCATCCTCATCGTCAAGTAGAGCACTTAGCATTGAAACTTTGCCGGAGGCAGTCTCAAGCAATGCGCGGCGGTCGCGCAGCAGTTTCGTAAGATACTCTCCCGGCTTCCCATCCTCGCTACGCCATGAATTTTGTTTTATCTTGCCCGTCAGGGCTAACCATTCATCCATCTCGCTTTCCGTGAGATAGACGGGGTGGACGTAGTAGTCGTATTCGACCAGACAACTACCAATCGCTTCTTCAAGTGTGAACCGGAATGCGACCGGGCCGAAAAACGCGAACAAGGTCTCCGTGCCTTCCTCGTCATACTGGCGTATCGGCGTAGCCGACAGTCCGAGGCGATACTCAAAGAACTCGGGCAGATTGTCGATGAAGGACGGACGTCCCAGGTTGTGCACTTCGTCCGCGATTAGCAGGCGGTCACAGTCAAACCTCTCTACGGCGGCGAGGAACTCAGGGGTACAAAGCGTGTCGTGACTGACAACTACCGCTTCCACGTCCGTAAGGCCGGTCCTTAAGCGTCTCTTGAGTCTTTGAAGCTCGCTCGTGCGGTTTGCCGCGCTTCCCGCGATTGTCAAATTCACGGGTGAAAGTCCAAACGGCGAGATTTCATCGCACCATTGTTCGATCAGTGGCACATAAGGCGCGGCAACAACGATCAGAAGTGGTTTTTTCAATTCGTAACGGCGATGCGCCCCGATCATCGAAGTGATGGTCTTTCCCGATCCTGTCGCCATTTCCAAGACGCCGCGATACCCGGCGTCACACCATGCTGCGACCGCTTTGCCCTGGTGGCTGAATGGACCGTCTTCGTATCGTAGCGAGTTCGGAAGAGCGAATCCTTTGGCCGGGGTCGAAGGCGATTCGGAAGATTCCGGCACTTCCAATTGAGCAGCGGCACGTTTATACAATGAATTCAATTCATCTTCGGTCGGCGGTATTTCGGATTCGTACGTACGCAGAAGGCGTTGACGGATCGCATCCGGGATAGCGACGATGAAACAGCTATCGTCTTTGTTGTCCCAGAGGCGATCGAATTCGTAACGAAGTTTGTCTGTAATGTAACGCTGGTTCGGGTCTTGCCAGGATCTGGAAATGGCGATTTGTTCGATATTCTTTCCGATGCCTGCATAGGTCGCGTTGCTCGACCCGTGTGCCGCAATGACATCGTCGTGTTCCTCAAAGAGCCACACCTTCGGATGAAAGAGAGCGCCCTTCATCAGGGCGACCTTGATTTCGATACGACGCTTCCGCAACAGCCACGACAGGCATTTCAGCGTGTGCTGCTGAAGCAGGTCTTCGGTCACAATCAGTTTTTCCAGAATCCTGTCTGCGACCTCCTCAGAGGACTTGACGCCGTCTTCGATTGCTGTCTGGTCTTCACGCCGGAGAAGAGGGCTAACGATCAGGCGGAAGCTGTTGTCGGAATCGGTTACGTAGGTGGCAAGACCCGGAGCAAGCGAGGCAAGCACCTGGCTCGAGAAAAAACCTACCATGCAATCGACTTTGCCGGCTGCCTTGAAACCCGGAATCAAGACTTCCTCGACCAGCGGTTCGTTCGGCAGCATGTAAAGCGGTCGGACTTCCTTCAGCGACAGCAGCTTGCGTCCCGTTGTAGCAGTCATTGACTTGGTGTGCGCTGTCGCCGAATCACGTGCCGGCGATCCTCCCGCCATCTTGTCTCCTGGGATTCTGAATCAGGACGCCGTAGAGGCAAATCGGGTTCGATATCGTCAAATGAACACTGTGCCTCTCCGACTTCGGTTGCGGCAAACTCTTCATTGATTAGAAACAACCATCAGCCTTATATCATTTTTGCTGCTTTCCAATTGGCACTTTTCAAATACCGAAATTCGAATGCCAAAGGGGTGAGGGCAGGATTCTGGCCATCTTTCCGCCGAGGAAGCTTCACGTAGACCGGGCGTCTCGGCCTTACCGATCCATCTCGTGCCTCAGGAGCAAAGCCCGATGGTGGGTCGTTTCTCGGTGCATCAAGTCAACACTCACATTGCCCTTGACGCTGGCGACCAGCTTATCGCCGATGGACCCGTAACTACGGTGCCACGCGGCGGATGCCGCGATTGGCGGGGGACTCATTCTGGTGAGGTCCCGGGATCCAAAAACTCCAAATTGTCCCAAGAACTCATGCTTCGATGGGCAACCCCTCCCGGTTTCCCCACTCTCCCCATGAACCCAGGTAATTTCGGACCTTCGGATAGCCGATCAGCCGCAGCGCGGTGTATGTATTCGCCGAACGGTACCCTCCCTGGCAGTAGGGGATGACTTCCTTGTCCGGCGTGACTCCCAGGGCCGAATACTGGGCATCGAGTTCTTCGGCGGACTTGAAAGTGCCGTCGGGATTGAGGTTGTTCTTCCATTCCAGATGAACCGCCCCCGGAATGCGGCCTCCCCGCCGGGACCGCACCAGCGTGCCCTGGTTTTCGGCTTCGGATCGCGCATCGACGATGGCGACGTCGGATTTGCCGAGGCGTTCGAGGATGTCGGCTGCTGTAGCCAGGAGCTCGCGTTGCGGGTTCGACTTGAAGTTTCCGCGGGTCGGCGCGGTGGCATGCTGTGTCTCTGGCAGATGGGCCCGCTGCCAGGCGCTGAACCCGCCGTCGAGCATATGCACGTTACGATGGCCAAGGAACTCCAGAAACCAGAAGAGCCGTGCCGCCCGTTCGCCGCTTATGGCATCGTAGACGACGATGCGGCTGTCCGTGTTTACTCCCTTGGCGCCGATCAGGTGCTCGACGATCCACAGAAAGGCGGACAACGGGTCGGGGCGCGTGTCGATCAGGCTGATCCCAAAGATATCGAGGCTGCCGGCGCCCGGGATGTGACCGTTGGCATAGAGCTCCGGCTGGCGCAGGTCAAGTACGATCAGGCCGGGTTCGTTCAGACGGTCGTGAAGTTGGTCGGCCGACCATATGAGATGTGCGTTCTTGTAGGCCATATTGCGGTTCCCCGGTAATCGGAGTCGAATACCCCCGGCCGATGGATCGACCCTTGACGGTACTCCGGATGAAGGTTGAATAATTTTTCATGGCTCCGCTAGAATTACGAGAACATTCTATCAGCGGCTATCCAGCCGGATTCGCATTCCACAAGTGATCGAAGGGCGACTGAAAGACATTCTAAAGATGATCGAAGTTCGAAATCTGACGAAAAGCTACGACGGCAAGGACGCGATTTCCGATCTCACCTTCGACGTTGAAGAGGGCGAGGTGCTGGGTCTTCTGGGTCCGAACGGAGCTGGAAAGACGACGACCATGCGGGCGATTACCGGTTATCTTCCGGCAACCGCCGGCAGCATCGCCGTTGACGGTTTCGACGTGTTCGACGATCCGATCGAAGTCCGCCGGCGCATCGGCTATCTTCCCGAGCAGCCACCGCTGTATGTCGAGATGACCGTTGCCGGCTACCTGCGATTCGTTTCCAGGATCAAGGGCGTACCCCGAGCCGATGTGGAGTTCGAAGTCGAACGCGTGATGGAAAGGGTCCACCTCGAAGATGTCGCCGAGCGGATTATCGGACGTCTTTCCAAGGGCTATCGGCAGAGAGTCGGGTTGGCCCAGGCGTTGATCAACGATCCGCCGATCCTGATTCTGGACGAACCGACCGCGGGGTTGGACCCCAAGCAAATCCATGAAGTGCGCGAGTTGATCCGGGAGTGGAAGGGCGAACACACGGTGATCCTTTCGACCCACATCCTGTCTGAAGTCGAGCAGACCTGCAGCCGCGTCGTCATTATCGACCGGGGCCGCATCATTGCCGTGGACACGCCCTCCAACCTGGTCCATCAACTGAAAGGTTCGGACCGCATCGTGGTCGAAGTTGCCGCGCCGCCTGAAGCGGTGATCGAGCGGCTTTCGACGGTCGCCGGAGTCGTTGCCGCGCGGGACCTGGGTGCGGGGAACGGACACAATCGGATTGAGGTCGAAACCGGGGAGACCGGCGATCCGGTTCAGCCTCAACTGGCCCGCGCGATCGTCGAAAGCGGCTGGAACCTGTTCGGCATGCAATCGTCCACCATGAGTCTGGAGGACATCTTTTTGCAATTGACGACCGATGACGAAGACGCCGGGCCCGAACCGAACGGCAACACGGGCGAATCGATATGAGAAACGTTATGGCGATCGTGGGACGGGAACTCCGCGCATATTTCGTGTCGCCCGTCGCCTATGTCGTACTGACGATATTCGTCTTCCTGTCGGGAGTGTTCTTTCAGACGATCCTCGCACAGGTCGTCTTTACCGCGCAGCTCATCCAATTGCAGAGTCAAAGCTTCGGAGGCGCGCCGCAACCCATCGATATGCCCGGTGAAATCGCCCGCCAATACCTGGGCACGTTGAGCGTGATTCTGCTGTTCATGTTGCCGATGATCACGATGGCGCTCTTCTCGGAAGAGAAAAAGCGTGGAACGATCGAACTGCTTCTGACGGCGCCGCTGACCGACCTGCAGATCGTACTGGGCAAGTTCTTCTCGGCGGTGGCTTTCTACTCCATTCTGCTCGCCACGACACTGGTGCCGACCGCCATCCTGTTCCTGTACGGTGAGCCGGCCTGGGGACCGTTCGTGACCGGATATCTGGGGTTGTTTCTTTACGGCACTGCATTGCTCGCTCTGGGACTCTTCATATCCACGCTCAGTGAAAACCAGATCGTGTCGGGAGTGATCAGTTTCGGGGTGATCCTTCTGCTCTGGATGGTCGATGTCATCGGGCAGTCCGCGACCGCGACGACCCGTGCCGTGATGACGCACCTGTCGATTCTGGCGCACCTGGGCGACTTCATGAACGGCGTGCTGGCCACATCCAACCTGATCTTTTACCTGTCGCTGGTGACGTTGGGATTGTTTCTGACTTACCGGTCGATCGATGCTTTGCGGTGGAGGAGTTGAGGTGAGCCGCTGGGTCCGAAAACTCGACTTGCCGGGACTGATCCTGATCGTGGGCGCCGGCGTGTTTTATTCGGTGCAGTCGATCTGGACCGTCTACCAGACCCTAGCCGTTGTCGTTGGACTTGCGGCGGTGGCCCTGTCGGTGGCCGCCAGGCGAAAGCGGATTCTTGCCGGACTCACGGGGCGGCAGGGACGTCACGGCGCCAATTCGCTCACCTCGGTTGTTCTCCTGATCGGCGTCCTGGGTTTGGTCAACTACCTCGGTGTGCAGAACGACCAGCGTCTGGACATGACTTCGGAAGGTTTCAACAGTCTTGCCGAACAGTCCGTCACTGTCGCCGATCAACTGACCGAAGACGTCCACATCCGTGCGTTCTATCCCGGCGGCGACGATCGATCGGCCCGCCAACTGCTGGATCTTTACAGGAACCGCAATTCCGATATCACCTACGAGTTTATCGATCCGGACCGGCAACCGCAGCTTGCCGAGCAGTTTCAAGTCACGGTTTACGGGCTCTCCAGCAATCCGCTGACCGGACAGAACGCCGGGTACGGAACGCTGATCCTTGAAATGGGCGAGTTCGTCGAACGCGTGGAAACCCAGGAGGACCTGCGCGAGCAAGACGTGACCAATGCGCTGATGAAACTGGCCAAGGGCGAGCGGAAGACGATCTACTTCGTCGAAGGTCACGGCGAAAAGCCGATCGACAGCGGTCAACAGGGCGGGATGGACGATGCCCGCGCCGGCCTTGAACGTGAAGGCTACGTCGTGGGTACGATCAACCTGATTGTGGATGAGGCCATACCCGAAGACGCTTCGGCGCTGGTATGGGCGGGCCCCCTGAACGAGCCGTTCGATGAAGAAGTGGAAAGGGTTGACCGGTATCTCAACCAGGGTGGCAGCGTTCTGGTCATGATCGATCCGGTTCCTTCGGCATCGCTCGAAGCATTGCTCGGCCGTTGGTCGGTTTCCGTCGGCAACGATTTCGTCGTCGACGCAAGCGGGATGGGACGTTTGCTGGGTGCGGGACCTGAAATCCCGATCGTGCTGGATTACGGCGCGCATGCCATTACCGAGGGCTTTGACGGTGTCATGACGTTTTTTCCGTTGGCTCGTTCGGTGACGCCCGACATTGCGCCGGCCGATGACGTGACCGCGACCTACCTGTTGCAGTCGGGCGCCCGCAGTTGGGGCGAAACCGATTTCGAAAACTCCCAGGCCAGCATGGACGCGGATGTCGATCTCCCGGGGCCGGTCAGCCTGGGTGTTGTTGCGACCAGAAACCTGGACATCGAGTCGGGCGACCCAGCGGTGGCCCGTCTGGTTGTGTTGGGCGATTCGGAATTCGCGAGCAACGGATACTTCACGCAGCAGGGTAATGGAAACTTTTTTCTGAACATTGTCAGTTGGCTGGCTGAAGACGAGAGTTTCATTTCAATCCGTCCAAGGCTTCCCGAGGACCGTCCGCTGACGCTGACGGACGCCGGGGGCCGTGTCAGCCTGTATTTGTCGATGGTTTTGCTGCCGCTCGGGATCGTCGCAATGGGCATATCGGTCTGGATGAAGCGGCGGAAACAGTGATCGCTGTCCTCGATTCGACATGAAGTTCAAAGGCACCGCGGTTCTTGTTGTCCTGCTCCTGATATTGACGGGATGGGTGTATCGGACCGACATCCGGGGACGCGACGAGCGAGCGCAGGCCGAAGAAGACGCCAGCCGGGTTCTTGCGGTGGACGATGAGGATATCGTTGAACTGCGATTGACCTACCCCGGCCGGTCCATCGCCGCACGACGAACGGGCGATGGATGGGAGTTTCTGAATCCCGAGGATTTCGAGGCCGATTCGGGTCAATGGGATACGGTCGCAGCCAATGTGACCCGGATCGATCGTGACGAAACGGTTACCGCCCAACCCACCGACCTTGCGCAGTATGGCCTGATGGAACCCGGGATCAGGGTAGGAGTTCTCCTCGCGGACGGCGGCAGCGATGAGATCCTGTTTGGAAACGAGAACCCGCGGGGCACCTTCGATTACGTCAAGCTGGCCTCCAGCGACGAGGTTTTCCTTGCGGCGACCTCGTGGGCCGGCCTGTTCGAGAAAGAAACGAATGACCTCCGGACCGAAGACGAATTGCTCGACCCCCTGCCGCCGGCGGAGGCGGCATCTCCCTGAGCAATGAATATTGAGAATGTAGGGGCAGTCTATTGTACGGGCGGTCTGTGACCGCCCAATTCGAGATCGTGCAGTCGTAGACTGCACCTACAGGGGGAGTCGGAGCGGGGCGCTCAAATCCCTGAATATTGAGAATGTAGGGGCAGTCTATGACTGCCCGAATCAAGTCCGTAGATCGTGCAGTCGTAGACTGCACCTACATGTGCACTCACGAAGAGAATCAACTTCGTGAGGATCGTCCGAATCGTCCGGTCGTAGACCGGACCTACAAGGGGAGTGTGTGGGAGCGGTCTGTGACCGCTCGAATCAAGAATCTTCGAATCGTCCGGTCGTAGACCGGACCTACAAGGGGAGTGTGTAGGAGCGGTCTGTGACCGCTCGAATCAAGCGACCGCTCGAATCAAGAATCTTCGAATCGTCCGGTCGTAGACCGCGCCTACATATGCACTCACGAAGAGAATCAACTTCGTGAGGATCGTCCGAATCGTCCGGTCGTAGACCGGACCTACATATGCACTTACGAAGGGAATCAACTTCGTGAGGATCGTCCGAATCGTCCGGTCGTAGACTGCCCGAATCAAGTCCGAAATCCGATATTACGGGATAATACTATGGGAAATGGAATAACGGGCGGTGTCCCCGATTCCAAGTGTCTGATTCCATGGGACAATCTATTTGGAACTGGACGTGCATAGGGATTAGTAAGAACTTGAAACAATCGGCTCGATAGAAAACTGATCGGTGACCCAACGGTCACGAAGCCAGAACGTACAAGTCCGGTGGAGGAATTGGCGAGTGGGATGGTGGTGACACTCTAATTTTCGGGAATCTGGAGGGATTTAGCCTTCCAGGCATGGAATCGGGGCGAGACAATCAGACGAGATCGAAGCGTGGCCGCCGGAAAGCGGTCACGCTTTTTTTGTGCATGGATCTCATGATCCGCAGGCATATCATTTAAAAAATAACAAGTAACAACATCGTAAACAAAAAGTAGTAACCTCTCGGTTTATTGGGACGTATGCATTAATGGAACTGGACAGCGAACTGATCGTTCGCGCAAAGCGAGGTGAGACTGAGGCACAGGAAGAACTCGTTTCCAAACTCGCGCCGATAGTCTTTCGGTTGGGGAGTCGTTTTTTCCGGTCAAGGGAAGATGTCGAGGATCTGGCTCAAGAGGCCTTTTCACGTTTCTTCGTCAAGATCGATCAGGTACGGCCGAATGACAACGTGGCCGGTTGGGTGTCCCGGCTTACCGTAAACGTCTGTTACGACAGGCTGCGGAAGTTGCAGCGGGAACGCCTGGGAATGGACAGGTACCGGGCCGAACCCGTGTTCTCGGGGGGGCGGCCCGATTTCGACGCCTACGAAGACGTGCGAGCGGCCGTCGACAGTTTGGACGCGAAGCTCCGGGTACCTCTTCTGTTGAAGGAAGTTGAAGAATTGTCGGTCAAGGAGATCTCGACAATAATGGGCATCAGCCAATCCAACGTAAAGATCCGCCTTTACAGGGCGCGCAAGAAGCTGGCCGTGGTGCTCGAGGGCCGTCGTGGACCCGAAGTCCAACGCGATGTGGGCGAGGGGAGTCGATCATGAATGGATTTCTTCCAAAAGAGTTTGTCAGAAAGGAACGCGGTCGAGTATTCGAGCCCGACGCCACCTTTGCCCGGCGCGTCGTGGCGCGGATGCGGCCAGTGAACCGTTCAGCGGGCCTGCTCTGGGATTACGTCCCGTCGTTTGCGCGTCCGATGGTGGCCGCCAGCACTGTCATGTTCCTGGCTCTGCTCGGCTTTCGACTGATGTCGCCCATGCCCACTCCATACAGTGACGTCGGCATCGTCGATGCCTACCTGGGAATCGACGCGGTTTCGGCCGAAGAGTGGTTGTATCGTTACGCCGAGCCTCCTGAAGGAGAGGACCTGTTGATCGAGATCTCCGTGGCTGAGGTTTTGCAGTGACCCGTTCCCGTCAGGCCAAGTTGCTGATCCTTGCCGTTTTCGTCATCGGCGTGCTGATCGGTGGCGTATTGACAGAGTTTTACGAATCCAGCATGCCGTCGATCGCGCAATCCCCGGATGCCGATCGGCAACGTCCCGAAGGAAACTTTCAGCGTTTTGAGGAATTTCTGGAATTGGACGAAGAGCAGACCGCTCAGTTGGACACGATTCTTCGGGATTCGAGGGAACGGTATCGCGAGTTGCAGTCCCGGACGCGCCCGATGTATCGGGATCTGACAGAACAATCCCGCACCGAAATCCGTGGAATCCTGACCGACGAGCAGTTGGTTCTCTACGAAGAATGGACCCGCCGGATCGAAGAAGGCCGCAGTGAGCGCGGTGGCCGCGGTGGCCGCGGGCGCGACGACCGGTAGAGCCCATCCCGCGGCCTATCCCCCGAAATGCTGCCAGCCCGCCGGGTCGAGCACTGATTCGCTCGAACCGTCGACCAGAACGATCCGACCCGATTGACCGTCCACGATTGTTCCGATCCGCGTGACCGGTACGCCGTCGATCTCGGACGGAAGGTCTGGGCCGGTGACGATCAATTCGTAGTCCTCGCCGCCGTGCAACGCGAGTTCGAATCGGGCGCCGGGGAAGCACGGAATAGCCTTCCGGTCGATCCGGGCGGAGACCGCGGATTCGGTCAGGATATGCGCAAGGTCGACCGAAAGTCCGTCGCTGGTGTCGATCATTGCCGTGGCCCTTGCCGCAACCTGGCGTCCGATCCCGTGCCGCGGTTCGGGATACAGATGACGTTGTACGGCGCCGTACGCCGGGCGATCCGTTCCAAGCACTTCCAATCCGAGGGCCGAACCGCCGAGTTGCCCGGTGACGAATATTCCGTCATCGACCCGGGCTCCGCACCGCCGGATGGACCGTCCCGTTTCGACGCGTCCCATCATCGCGACATCCACGACGATGCGTTCCGCCGTTGAAGAGTCGCCACCCACCAGTTCCACCTCGAACCTTCGACAGGCTTTGGCCACGCCGTCCAGGAATCCGTCGATCCATTCGTCTTCAATATCCGCCGGAACCGCGAGCGAAACCAGGCAATGGCCGGGAATTGCGCCCATCGCGCCGATGTCGCTGACGTTTACGGCGATCGCCTTGTGACCGATCGATTCGGGAGGATGGGACTCGCGCCGGAAGTGTGTGTTTTCGGCGAGGAGGTCGGAGCAAAGCACCGCCGAAAAACCGTGGGGCAGGGGGACCACCGCGGCGTCATCGCCCACGGCGACTTCCACTGCCGCGTTACCGAATCGCTCGCGGATCTTGCGTATGAGGGTGGCTTCCGAATACATGAGAGCGGCGGGCTAAGCCCGTTTCGCAGGTCTCTGCAATGGAGTTTCCAAAGCCCTGGGACGAGCCCGCGCCGCGGGAGCCTTCGGGTCGATCAACGCTGTGGCGAGGACATCGTTCACCGACTCGGCGAACACGAATTCCATATCCTCCCGCAGTCCGGCGTTGATGTCTTCGAGGTCGCGTGCGTTCAATCCTGGAAGAATGACCTTGTGAATCCCCGCTCGCCGCGCCGCGAGCACTTTTTCCTTGATGCCGCCAACGGGCAGGACCTCGCCGCGCAATGTGATTTCACCCGTCATCGCAATGTTCCGATGCACGGGCCGGTCGGTCAGAAGGGAAACGATCGCCGTTGCCATCGTGACGCCAGCCGACGGGCCGTCCTTGGGAATGGCGCCTTCGGGGACGTGAACGTGGATGTCGTGGGTGGCGAAGTAGTCTTCTTCGATTCCCAGGTCGCTTGCCCTCGAACGCGTATAGCTCATCGCGGCCTGCGCCGATTCCTTCATCACGTCGCCGAGTTGCCCCGTCAATGCCAGTGTGCCCTTGCCTTTCATCGCCGTGGCTTCGACAAACAGGATGTCGCCGCCGACGGGCGTCCATGCCAGGCCGGTTGAAACGCCCACGACGTCCTTCTTGAGCAACTCGTCGCGGAACACCTTGGGGTTGCCCAGATACGCCTCGATCTTGCGGGCGGTGACGCGTACCTTTCGTTTGTTTCCCGCGGCAACCCTTCGCGCGACCTTGCGGCAGACTCCGGCGATCTGCCGTTCCATGTTTCGAAGGCCGGCTTCCTTGGTATACCCCGAAATGATGTGCCCGACCGCCGGGTCGGTGAACTCGGCGCGCGCGGGTGTCAGCCCATGTTCTTCAAGTTGCTTGGGAATCAAGTGCCGATTGGCGATGGCGATCTTTTCTTCCTCGGTGTATCCGCTGAGCGCGATCACTTCCATTCGGTCTCGGAAGGCCGACTGAATCGGATCGAGAATATTCGCCGTGGTGATGAACATCACATTCGAAAGATCGAAGGGCACACTCAGAAAGTTGTCGCGAAACGCGTAGTTCTGTTCCGGGTCGAGTACTTCGAGCAGGGCCGATGACGGGTCTCCCCTGAAGTCCGCGCCGATCTTGTCGACTTCATCCATCATGAATACCGGATTGTTCGTCCCGGCCTGCCGAATGTTCTGGATGATTCTGCCGGGCATGGCCCCAACGTAGGTGCGCCGGTGTCCACGGATTTCCGCCTCGTCGTGAACCCCGCCCAAGCTGAGTCGAACGAACTTGCGCCCCAGGGCACGCGCGATGGATCGACCCAGCGAAGTCTTGCCGACACCCGGCGGACCCGCGAAACAGAGAATCGGGCTTCTCGTTTTCTCCGTGAGTTTTCGTACCGCAAGGTGTTCGATGATCCTTTCCTTGATCTTTTCCAGACCAAAGTGGTCTTCATCGAGAATCGTTTGGGCCTTTTCGAGATCCAGGTTGTCTTTGGTGGCCGTGGACCAGGGTAGCCCGACGATCCAGTCCAGGTAGTTCCTGATGGTCCCGGTCTCGGCCGAATCCCCGTGCATCCGTTCAAGCCGGTCGACTTGGCGTTCGGCCTCTTCGGCCGCCTCTTGGGGAATGCCGGATTCGCGAATCTTTTTCCGGTACTGTTCTATTTCTTCCTGAAGCTCGTTGCCCTCCCCCAGTTCCTGTTGGATGGCCTTCAACTGTTGGCGCAGAAAGTATTCGCGTTGGTTGCGGTCGATTTCGCCTTTCGCTTGCGTATTGATGTCGTGCTGGATCTGCAGCAGCTTCAGTTCCTTGCCAAGCATGGTGTTCACATGCCGCAGACGGGCGACCGGGTCGGTCAGCTCCAGGATTTCCTGCGAATCGTCCACCCGGAGATCCAGGTTCGACGCCACCAGGTCGGCCAGTCGTCCGGGATCTTCAAGGTTTGCCGCAATCACCGCGACGTCCTGAGACACGTTCTTGCCGAGTTCGATCACCCGTTCGAGGAGAGATCTGATGCTGCGTGTCAAGGCTTCCAACTCGAGCGATTCGATCTTGATCGTTTCCTCGACCGTTGTCGATACGCGGGCCCGGAGGGCCTCTCCGGACTGTTCCACGTACTCGGCGCGTGCCCGGGCAAACCCTTGCACGAGTACTCGAACCCGTCCGTCGGGCAGCTTGAGCATCCGCATGATCAGCGCTACCGTGCCGAATCCGTGCAGGTCCGAAGCCGTCGGTTCCTCCACTTCGCGATCTTTTTGAGCTACGAGCAACACCATGCGGTTGCCGGCCAGGGATTCATCCACAGCTTGAATCGACTGGGCGCGCGCAACAAAAAGGGGCACGATCATGTAGGGGAACGCGACGATATCCGGCAAAGGAAGAACGGGGAGAACGTCGGGGATCGCAAGCTGCCGATCGTCTCCGGTTTCTTCCAAAACTTCGTCGTTGACTATTCCCATGTGAGGATCGCCGGCCATGTCGTTCTTATTTACCTATGGGGATGATCGTCTCTTCAGGACGCTTTGCCACCTTGGGCAGACGCACCTCAAGGAGCCCGTTACGGAGTTCGGCGGAAGATCTTTTGAAATCGACCGGAATGCCGATCGCGATATCTCGTCTGAAGCCGCCATACTGACGCTCTACGCACAGGAAACGTCCCTGCTCGACCGGAAATTCACGTTCCTTCGTTCCGGAAATCGTCAGAATGCCGTCTTTCCACCTCAGACGAATGTCTTTCTTGCGGACACCGGGCAACTCTGCCCGAATGATGATTTCCGCCGGGCCTTCGTGGACATCGGCCAGGGGTGTCCACGTCGAGCGAAACCGTTCTTCGTGTTCGAGTTCGAAATACGCCATCAATCGCGGTTCTTTAGAAGCTTCCTGAGCTCGGTCATGAACTCCTGAACGTCCTTGAAGTCCAGATAGACCGATGCGAAGCGGACGTAGGCCACTTTGTCGAGGGTCTTCAACTCCATCATTATTGCTTCGCCGAGAACCTCGGCAGAGACTTCCCGTTCAGGCGATTCCTGGGCCAGCAGTTCGGCATTGTCGGCGATGGCTTCCAACTGGATCATCGAGACGGGACGCCGTTCGCAGGCCCTCAGGAGACCCGCAAGCACCTTTTCGCGGTTCCAGCGCTCGCGGCGACCGTCTTTCTTGACGACCATGTAGGGGATCTCGTCGATCCGTTCGTAACTTGTGAAACGGCGATTGCAGTCGAGGCACTGTCGACGGCGGCGAATGGTTTCGCCCTCCTTGCTCTCCCGGGAGTCGACGACTTTATCGCGCGGGTGACCGCAGAATGGACATTTCATAGGCGAACCGTTCTCTCTGGACAATCCTCAACAGCCGGTCGAAGAACCCGGCGCGACCCTGCAGCGTTCTGCCGCGGGCTGTCAACCGCGGGCATCGGAACCGGCAGGTTCGACCGTCAGGCCCGACTCCCGCGCATCGCCCTTTCCAATCAGATCCTTCGTTGTGATTCCTTTCCACATCATGTAGATGGCGCCAGCGGCAAGTGTCGGTACATACATGATCAGCCACGCCAGCAGGGCGGCCGCAACCGCGGTTTCCGTTGGCACCCCCGCGAAGGTCGTCGTGCTGAACACGAACCCGGCCTGAAGTCCGCCACCGATACCCGGGATTTGTGCCAACGATCCCAACGCGGTGACCGCCAGGATCAGGCAAACCGTACCCGCCGGGAGGTTGAGGTTCAACCCCACCAGCATGAGCCAGAATTGTAGCGCAACTACCGTCCAAACCATGATGGAGTGCCCCAGGATGGATGACGTGCTTCTGGGATGAGCCAGCGGTCCCGCACCCCTGGCAAACGTTTCGAACACGTTCCGAACGCTTTCGAATGGGATCCATGCCTTGATGCGGTCCACGTTCCAATGCGAGAAGGCGAACACTGCCAGCACTGCGATCGAGAAGAAAAGCAGCAGCCATGCCGCCCGTGACAGCAGGGCAGCCGCGCCGGCCGCGGCCCCGGGGACATCGGTCGTGCCGAGGCCGATGGCGAGCAGCAAAAGGATCATGAGTGTGTCGAATACTCGCTCGACAACGATGGATGCGACCGATCCGGTGAGGGGAATTCCGGTCCATCGAGCGGCCCACAGCGGACGAACGACCTCTCCGGCGCGCCCCACCGCATAGATAGACGCGAAACCCAGTATCGTGCCACTGACGAGTGGGGCCAGTTCGACTGATTTCAGTGGTATAAGTAGCCTGCGCCAGCGGATGGCACGGAACAAGTAGCTGACAAAGACCGCGATGACGGATGCGACGATCCAGACTGGGCGGATCTCGGAAAGACTTTCCAGAAAAAGCTGCTGGTCAAATCCTCTTCGAATGACAACGTGCGCGGCTGCCCCAAAAGCCACAAGGGCTATAAAATACAATAACTTCCGGCGCATCTCGGGGAATTATCTCAGAAACGTTCGACGATGATGAAACTTTTCTCGAAGCTCCTGCGTTTGTCTATGGCAAGTGCCGGAGCGAATCGACAGCGCGGGCTGCGAGACAGTGATATTGGATCGGCCTGATCGAGAACTGGTCGAGCGGTGTCTTGCCCGAGACCCCGGTGCCTGGGAGGGCATCGTACGTCAGTACCATAAGCGCGTCTACAATCTGGCCTACAGGTACTGCGGTCGTTTCGACGAAGCGGAAGACCTGACACAGGAGATATTCTTCAAGGTCTATCGAACGATGAGGGCCTACCGTCCCGAGTCGGGAGAGTTTGTGATCTGGTTGTTGCGGGTCGGACGCAACCTCATCATCGACCGTTATCGGAAGTTCAAGACCGAACGCTCCCTGACGGATGCGATCGATGTGGAGTTTGAGCGAATCGCGGAGAATCCAGCCCGGTACGACCATCCCGGCGAAGCGTATCGGAAGCAGGAACTTTCGGGCGTAGTCCACGGTGCGTTGTTGGATTTGAGGACGGACCTTCGCGAAGCCGTAATCTTGAGGGACCTGGAAGGCTGCACCTATGACGAGATGACGCAAATTCTGGGCATCCCCCTGGGCACCGTCAAATCCAGAATCAATCGTGGCCGCACTGAATTGGGGCGTCGGCTCAGAGGAATGAAAGATCAATTGTGACCAATTGTCACGTTGTCGAGGGTTCATTACCCCCAGTGATTCATATGTCCAATCGCGTTACCACTGTAATGTTATTGAGGGTTTTTCGCTCCGGGTGATTGAGATGTCCAATTGCACCAAGATGCAAGAGCGGCTTTCCGAGTACATCGAGGGAACGTTGTCCGTGGATGAACGTTTGACGGTGGAAGCCCACCTCCCGGCGTGCGTGTCATGCACCGAACTCCTTGAAAGCATCGCTGGTGTTCTCCGGTGGGCGCATTCATTCCCCTCCCATCCCGCTTCCGAACAGATGGTTTCCAGAATTCTGGCCGTGACCTCGGGTCCGGAGGAGCAAAACCTGACCTGCCCAACGGTTCGAGATGGATTGACGGAGTACCTCGACGGACTGCTTCCCAGGAATCGCGTTGCGGCGATGGACGAGCACCTGGCCGCATGCGGCGCATGTGAAGAACTTCGTGCAACCATGGCCGGGGCGATCGAGTGGTCCAGGACAGCTTTGTCCTACTCCCCTCCGGAGCGGATGGTCGAACGGATTCTGGCCAACACGCTCGAAGGCCGGACCGACGCGCATATTCGTTGCGCAACCGTCGAGGAACGACTGTCCGACCTGGTTGACGGGCAGTTGCCGCCGGATGAGGAACTGGCTGTCAACACCCACGTGGCTGACTGCGGATCCTGCCACGAAATGTACCTGAACATGATCGCCGTAGTCCGCTGGGGACGTGAGTTTCCCGTCTTTGAAGCGCCCGCGTGGTTTGCCACCCGTATCGTGGCCAATACCCGGCCGGAGTCTTCGCTTCCCCAGACAGTGCAGGAAAAGCGGGAGACATTTTTGGACACGCTCGGGGCCCTCGGCCGCTGGATTCTGGAGCCGCGCACGGCGATGACCGTGTTCACCGCGGTGCTGATGTTGGGATGGATGACGCGCATCGCCGGTGTGCCGTTCGACCCCGCGGCATTATCGAATCCGGGTGCCGTGTACTCCAGCGTGGAGGAACTGGCCGACGATGTCTACGACCGTTCCGTGCGGCTCTACTATGATGTGCCGCATGCATTATTTGGCCAGATCCAGTATCGGATCGAGCAGTTGGGGGAGGATTCACAATGAATTGCGCATATCACCCTCAAATCGAGGGCGTTGCGTTCTGCGTATCTTGCGGTAATTCGCTGTGCGCACCGTGTCGTCGCGAGGTTGGGGGGGCCGTGTATTGCGAGAGTTGTCTCGGAGACATCGTCCGCCGTGGAATGCGTGAGCCGCCTCCGGTCGGCAAGAGACCCTCAACCGAGGATTCGGCTGGGGCCCGGGCGCAAGCCGGCGATACCGGCCGCGATGAGTTTTCGAATCGGGATCGTCCTTCCGGGCCCAGCCCGTCGGCCGGTGGAGAAAACGCCGGCGCCGCGTTTGCCTTGGGACTGATTCCCGGTGTCGGGGCGATCTACAACGGTGAATTCCTGAAGGCCGCCGTGCAGATCGTTGTGTTCGGTTTCCTCGTGACTCTTGCGGATATTGCCGGTCCGGCCGATGCCGTATTTTCTTTGCTGGCAGTGGGCTTCTATTTCTACATGCCCTTCGAGGCCTACTACACGTCCAGGAAGAGAAAACTCATGGCTGAGGGCATCGACCTGGAGACGCCGATCGATCGTTTCCATCAACAGTTTGGCGAAGTCCACAACAAGGAGCTTTGGGGCGGAGTGGCCATGTTGGTGTTGGGAGTCCTTTTCCTGGTCGACAACTTCGATTTTCTTCCACTCCGCGATGCCTTGCGTTATTGGCCGGTCTTGCTGATCGCGGCTGGAGTGTTGCTCATACTGCGGCACAAAGAAACGAAAGACGAGAAGGAAACGAAGAAAGCGAAGGAAGAAAAGGAAGTCTTGAAGCGGACGCCCAATCGACCTCCCTCCCCGACCGGCGGGGGCGGGTTCGAAGACGGTGAAGAACGGACAAAATCATGACAGTGCCGATAATACTGATTACTCTGGGTGCTCTCCTCCTTCTGAACAACCTTGACCCGGCACGGTTTGATTTTGGGCGCATGTGGCCGGTGATCTTGATTGTTATCGGTTTGGTGAAGATCGTCGAGTATTTCGGACGGGAGGACGTAGTGCGCAACCCACAAGGCGGCCGGCGCCACGGACCCAAGGCCTACCGAGTGAACGACCCGGTTCGGCCCGAGGCAGCCGTCGAAGCCGACGATAACCAAACGGAAGAACCGCGATGAGCAATCGACGAAGCTTCGGGACTCTTTTCTGGGCGCTGATCCTGGTTGCTGTCGGTGGACTGTTGCTGGCGCGCAACCTCGGGTATCCAGTGCAGATATGGCAGAGTGTCGCCGTTTACTGGCCGGTCTCGCTCATCGGTTGGGGACTCGTGAAGGTTGTGGACTATTACCGTCTCAAACGTGATGGGCCCAACGATGGGCGCCGTTCGCTCTTCGGTGCCGGAGAGGTCGTATTGCTGGTGTTCGTACTGATTGCCGGATCCAGCTTCACCGCTGTTTCGAACGTGAGTACGGACTTGGGTTTGATCGGCCTGATTGGCGAAGAGTTCGATCTATTCGACATACTTGGCGAAAACTACGAGTATTCGTCCGAGATCGCGGCCGAGATTGAGCCTGGTCGGGTCGTCGTGATCCGGAACCGTTACGGCGTGGTTGTTGTTGAACCCGGCGATGAAGGGAGAATCGATGTCGCGATCGAAAAGGTGGTGCGGGCCGCGTCCTCGGAGGCTGCGGCCGAGCTTGAATCGGACCTGACATTTTCCATCGAAGAAGATAATGGGCGGTATGTGGTCGATTCGAATCGGAGCCAACTCCAGGCATCCGTTCGGCGGCGTTACCGCAGCAACCTTCGTATTCGCGTGCCTGCCAACACGGCTTTGGAAATCGACAACAGCTACGGCGCCGTGCAGGTTGCCGGCCTGACGGGAGATCAGGTTGTCGAGAATCGATACGGCGCGGTTACCTTGAATCGAATCGAGGGCGATGCCCGCATTTCGGACCGCTACGGTCCGGTATCCGCGAACGAAATATCGGGGTCCGTGGAGGTCGTCAACCGCTATGGCGCGGTTACCCTGAACGAGGTTGGTGGAAACGTCGCCGTCGAAAATAGATATGCCCCGGTCGAACTGAGCGGCATTGGTGGCGATACGGCAATTGACAATCGATATTCGAGCGTTGAAGTTCGGAGAGCCACCGGCAACGTGCGTGTCGGAGGCCGGAACAACCGCGTCGACCTCGAGGATATACAGGGCGCCGTCGATGTCGACGCTTCGTATCGAAACGTCGATGCCAGCAACCTTATGGGTTCGGTCAATGTCGCCAGCCGGCATGGCGATGTGCTGTTGCGATTCGATGAGCCACCTTCGGATTCGATCACAGTTGCCGGAGATTACTCGAACGTTCGGTTGGAGTTGCCATCGGCGTCGGGGTTCGCCCTGGAGGCACGGGTGCGGTCGGGCACGATCAACTCCGACTTCGACAACTTGGAAACTGAGACTTCCGGACGCGATTCAAGCGTCGCGGGACAGGAAGGCGAAGGCGGCCCCCAGGTTTCGATCAGTACCGAAAATGGGGACATTCGTCTCGTGCGAAGTGACTGACCCGCCTCCATTCCCCCTCCCATTGTAGGTCCGGTCTACGACCGGACGATTCGGACGATCCGCACGAAGTTGATTCTCTTCGTGAATGCACATGTAGGTCCGGTCTACGACCGGACGATTCGGACGATCCGCACGAAGTTGATTCTCTTCGTGAGTGCACATGTAGGTCCGGTCTACGACCGGACGATTCGAAGATTCTTGATTCGAGCGGTCGCTTGATTCGAGCGGTCACTTGATTCGAAGATTCGGAGCGGTCACGAGACAGACCGCTCCTACACACTCCCCTTGTCGAGCGGTCACAGACCGCTCCTACACACTCCCCTTGTAGGCGCGGTCTACGACCGCGATTACGCACGAAGTTGATTCTCTTCGTGAGTGCACATGTAGGTCCGGTCTACGACCGGACGATTCGAAGATTCTTGATTCGAGCGGTCACTTGATTCGAGCGGTCACTTGATTCGAGCGGTGCACATGTAGGTCCGGTCTACGACCGGACGATTCGAAGATTCTTGATTCGAGCGGTCACTTGATTCGAGCGGTCACTTGATTCGAGCGGTCACAGACCGCTCCTACACACTCCCCTTGTAGGTCCGGTCTACGACCGGACGATTCGCACGAAGTTGATTCTCTTCGTGAGTGCACATGTAGGTCCGGTCTACGACCGGACGATTCGAAGATTCTTGATTCGAGCGGTCGCTTGATTCGAGCGGTCACAGACCGCTCCTACACACTCCCCTTGTAGGTGCTGTCTACGACAGCACGATTCCCGCACGAAGTTGATTCTCTTCGTGAGTGCACATGTAGGGGCGGTCTATGACCGCCCAAATCAAACGATCCCGCTCTGCACGATTACCGACCAGCATTGGCGTCCACCTGTGATTGCGGGTAACCTGTCGCCATGGAGCGTGTGTATCTGGTTGGCTTCATGGGATCCGGCAAGTCAACCACAGGAAGCAGGGTTGCCGAACGCCTGGGACTGCCGTTCGTGGACCTGGACGATCTGATCGAAAAACAAGACGGCCGCAAGATTCAGGAGATCTTCAGGGAGTCCGGTGAGGTTCGGTTCCGCGAGATCGAATCGGAGGTCCTGGGTCGAGTCTCTCGAACCTCCCCGCGGGTCGTCGCCCTTGGCGGAGGAACCTACACGGATCCCGCGAATCGGGCCATCGTCGACGGAACTGGAGTTGCGGTCTATTTGGATACGGCGTTTCGAACCATCCTTGAGCGCGTTCCGGTGGACGGTACGCGTCCGCTGTTTTCAAGTCGCGAACGGATTCGTGAACTCTATGAAGAGCGGCTTCCGTCGTACAGAATGGCGCCTGTGCGTGTTACGACTGACGGGCTCGAACCGGACGAAATTGCGGGCCGGGTCGTCCTCGCCCTTCAAGCCCGATCCACGCCACTACAGGCAGAAATGGGTTGGCCCGATTCCGAACCGTGACCGTCATGAACCGGGAGACTGCTCCCCGGCGAAGTTCTTGACCATCCGGAGGCGGCTCCTACCGTCAGCGCCGTCGGTCAGTTCAACCGTGTCCATGAACGACTTGATGATCAGAATGCCGCGCCCACCCGGTTTCATCAGGTTTTCGGTGTCGGTCGGATCGGGCACGTCAGAGAGGTCGAAGCCGGGCCCCTGATCTTCAACGATGATCTCCAGGGCCTTTCCGTCGAATGCAATCCTCAGGAATACTTCCTTGGACGGGTCGAGGCCGTTTCCGTGCTGGATGGCGTTAATGGCCGATTCGCTTACCGCCAACTCGATCCAGTGCGCGATCTCCTCGTTGAGGTTGAAGGCCCGGGTTGCCTTGTCGACGAGGTCGTGAACCGAACTCAACTCTTCCATCCGGCTGGGCAGGGTCAGTTCGAAGACATCCATGTTGCTCGAGTCCCTTCAGGGAGCGTTACATGGGGCTTTTTTAATTGTCAATCATGATTCCGCAAAGCGGAGCTTACCTCCCCCAATTCCAAAGCGGGAGAACGCTGGAGTTGCGGACCGGCGGCGGGGGGCGCTCCCCATGAGAGCGTGCGTGCCCGGGGGCGGGCGCCATCTCACCAGCGTGCTATTCTGAGATTCCGTTTCAACGGGATCGAACCCGAAGATCATGAATACAGTCGAAATTCTGCCGGCAAAACGGCTCCGGGGCGACACGCGAGTGCCTGGAGACAAGGCCATAGCCCATCGGGCCGCGCTGATCGGAGCGATCGCCGACGGCATGACGACTGCCGAAAATTTTCCTCGCGGCGCCGACTGTTTCAGTACGTTGCGTTGTCTTGAAGGACTCGGCGTGGAGATCGAAAGAGTGGCGGGTCCAACCGATACCGTTCGGATCCATGGGAAAGGCCTTGGGGGTCTGGATGCTCCTCGAAGAGACCTCAACGCCGCCAATTCAGGTACGACCGTCCGATTGCTTTCGGGTATCTTGTCCGGATGTTCGTTCTTTTCGAGGGTCGTTGGCGACGATTCCCTGAGTCGGCGCCCGATGCAGCGGATCGTCGAGCCTCTCGGACAATTCGGTGCGCGAATCGAGACAACGGAGGGGCACCTGCCGATGTCGATTACCGGTGGTGGGATTCGGGCCATCGATTATCGCCTGCCCGTTCCGAGTGCGCAGGTGAAATCGGCGATCTTGCTGGCAGGCCTCCACGCCGCCGGCACGACGATCGTTCACGAACCGATACGCACTCGAAATCACACCGAGATCGCATTGACCGCCTCCGGGGCGGCCCTGCGAGTCGTCGGCGGATTCGAGGCCAATGGCGGAGGGGTTCGGCGCATCGAAGTCGAGGGCGGGCATCCGATCCGGGCACGGTCGATCCGTGTTCCCGGCGACATCTCTTCGGCGGCGTTTCTGATAGCCGCCGCATTGCTGGTTCCCCGATCCGAGCTTCGGCTTTTGGAGGTCGGTGTCAATCCGAGCCGTTCCGATTTTCTTTCGTTGCTGAAGAAGACCGGCGCAGAAATTCGCATCGAGGCACGTCGCGAGAACGACGGAGAAGCGGTGGCCGACATTGTTGTCCGTCATTCCGAGTTGCAAGCGATCCATGTCTCCGCGGAGGAGACCGCGGGGTTGATCGATGAGTTGCCGATTCTGGCCGTTCTTGGGGTATGCGGGGCGGGAAGGGTGTCCATTCGAGGCGCGGTGGAACTTCGGCACAAGGAAACCGACCGTCTTCGTGCGATCGCGGTGAACCTCGATGCGATCGGCGCACGGGTCGAAGAGTTCGAGGACGGGCTGGTTGCCGAAAGCGACGCTCCACTCGAGGGCGGCGCCGTGTCGTCGTTTGGAGACCATCGGATTGCGATGGCGTTTGCGGTGGCGGGCCTGGTCAGTCGAAGCGGGGTTCGCATCGAGGATGCAGGCTGCGTGGACATTTCTTTTCCGGGTTTCTTCGACCGGCTCCACGGTCTGGTCGAGCGTTGATTTCCATTAGCCCGCGGCAAAACCCTGCCCCTTCAGTGGGAGGAGGGGCGGGAGTGGGAATCTTCTCAATGTAGCTAATGTAGGGGCGGTCTATGACCGCCCAAATCAAGAACTTCTTGATCGTGCGGTAATCGTGCGGTCATAGACCGCACCTACAGGGGGAGCAGGAGCGGGAGTGGGAATCTTCTCAATGTAGCTAATGTAGGGGCGGTCTATGACCGCCCGAATCAAGTCCGAATATGACCGCCCGAATCAAGATCCTTCTTGACGTCGATTCCTTCGTCGGATTCCTCGGGGGTGGCCCTCCGTGTCATGCGAACCCCCATGATGCGTCGTCCGACGGCTTGCTCGATTTCGTATCGACAGCCTTCGAATTCGACGAATTCGCCTTCGCTGGCCAACTTGCCGGTTTGCATCATGATGAAGCCCGCCAGCGTCACGTAGTGTCCGTTCTCGGGTAAATGGAGCCCGAGCCTGTCGTTCAACTCGTGAATGGCGATTCCGGCGTCGATCAGATAACTGCCGTTCGACTGCGGGATAATCTCGTCGATCTCGATGTCGTGCTCGTCCTGGATTTCTCCCACGATCTGCTCCACTAGGTCTTCAAGCGTCACGATGCCTTCGACACCGCCGTGTTCGTCGACCACCACACCCAGGTGCGTCTGCGCGGATTGGAGTACGTGTATGGCGCTGTTGAGAGGGGCCGTGTCGGGGATGAAAACAGGCTTTCGAAGAAGCTGCGACAACCGGAATGACTTGCCCCTGTGCAGGAAGGGCATCAGATCTTTCCCATGCAGGATGCCCAAAACATTGTCCAGACTTCCCTGGTATACGGGGAAGCGTGTCAGACGCGTGGTTTCGACAACCTGCAGCACCTCTTCGATTGGGGTGTTGATTGCCAGCGAGACCGTCCGGATTCGGGGAACCATAACATCGCGAACCTGTCGCTCCGAGAAGTCGAGAACCCTTTCCAACATCTTGTGACGGTCCTGGGCATAACTGTTGATGATGGATTTCAACTCGACGTCGGAGGCCGTTGCGGCCGGCGTTTCGCGATCTTCGCGGACACTGCGAAAGAAGAACCCCGCCAGATTGATCATCAACCATGCAACCGGATAAGTCAGCCTCATCCAGAACTCGATCGGTATAACCAGGCTCAGGGCGATTCTTTCGGGAGACCGCGTCGCGAAAGCCTTGGGACCGAGTTCGCAGAACAGTAATACGACGACTGTCAGAAGGACCGTTTCGAGGGCCAGGAACAGGTTGCGCTCGTCTTCCGAAACCGAACTCGCAACGACGGACGCCGCAACCGTGGCGGCTCCAATGTTGGCGAAGTTATTCCCAAGTAGCAGTGTGGCCAGGAGTTTCTGGGGTGCTTCAAGCCATTCCGCCAGCTTCCTGGCCCTGGAATTGCCGCTCTCGGCCAGATGACGGAGCCGATACCGGTTGCTCGAGAGCACCGCCGTCTCGGACAGTGAGAACAGTCCGGACATGATGAGGAACAAGGTCAGCAGGATGAGAAGAAAAAAGGATGGCATCGGATGCCCGGGACACCCTTAAGTGACAGGTACTTTGGCGCAGGCTTTGTTGACGCGCTGGTCGACTCGGCCTTCAATGTCTTCTTCGGGAAGACTCATCACGGATGCGAGTTCGGAAACCAGCAGGAATCGGGCGCGATCCTGCATGCGCTTTTCCCGGAACGACAACGGTTTGATCTTGTTCAGGTAAACGAGGTTCTTGTAGACCTCGGCCACATGCAAAATCGAACCGGATCGCATTTTCTCGGAGTTTTCCTTGAAACGGTCTTTCCAGTCGCGGTGCGAAAAGAATTCGTCGTTTGCGAGGAAGGAGAACAGTTTGCTCACATTCTTGCTGTCGATGGTTCGGCGAAGACCGACTTCGGTAGCATTGGCCGTAGGAACCATGACCAGAATGTCGTTGGAGCAGATTCTCAAAAGGTAGAATCTTTGGAACTGGCCCTGAACGAGACGGTTGGAGATCTTTTCGATGATACCCACCCCGTGATTGGGATAGACGACTTGATCTCCGATTTCAAAGTCTTCCATTAACACCTGCCATTCGGGAATGCGAACAGTTTACGTTCTATACTGAGGTGCGTCAAGTGCCCGACAAGCGCGGCGACCGGTTCAGGTAGGGGTTTGTCGGCCGTTATTCTTAAATATGTTATTGAAACTAAAGGAGTTAATTGGATTGGACGGGTGAGATGACAAGAGACACCGCGGTTCGGGATATGACTCCCGAAGAGCTCCGGCGTTGGGGACGTGAAGCCGTCGACTGGGTTGCGAACTATCTTGAAACCGTTGAAGAGCGTCCGGTGCTGTCACAGGTTCAGCCGGGAGATATCCGTCGGCGCCTTCCGGGTTCGGCGCCCGATAAAGGGGAGTCGATGGATGCGATTTTTGCGGACCTCGACGACGTGATCATGCCCGGAATCACGCATTGGAGCCACCCGGCGTTCTTTGCATATTTTTCGAGTTCGGCCGCTGGTGCGGGAGTTCTGGCGGAACTGATCGCGGCGGGATTGAACGTGAACGGGATGCTCTGGAAGACGTCGCCCTCAGCGACGGAACTGGAAGAAACCGTGCTCGACTGGTTGCGACAGATGTTGGGTCTTTCGGACCGTTTCGAGGGCGTGGTCTACGACACGGCGTCGGTGAGCACGTTCCACGCTCTGGCCGCGGCGCGGAACGTTATTCCGGAATGGAACGTTGCCGAAGACGGCATTTCGGGGCCCAATGCGCCCCGGCTATCCGTGTACACCTCCGAACAGGCTCATTCATCGGTTGAAAAGGCCGGCCTCGCCCTGGGAATCGGGCGACGAGGTATCCGCAAGATTCCAGTCGACGGAGAGTTTCGGATGGACCCCGGGGCGCTGCAAGCCGCCATCGAACGCGACCGGGCCGAGGACTGGCGGCCGTTCTGTGTGTGCGCGACCATCGGTACAACCTCGACGACCAGTATCGATCCCGTGGAGGCGATTGCCGACATCTGTGACCGCGAACGTCTGTGGCTGCACGTGGATGCCGCGTATGCCGGGGCTGCCGCCGTGCTCCCGGAACGTTCCGGCCTGCTGGCCGGTTGCGACCGCGCCGATTCATTCGTGATGAACCCACACAAGTGGATGTTCACGCCGATCGACTTCAGTGCCTTTTTCAGTAGAAGGCGCGAGGCCGTAAAGGAGGCCTTCAGTCTGGTTCCCGAATATCTCGAGACCGCCGAGGGCGACGCGGTGACCAACTACATGGACTTCGGGATTCCCCTAGGCCGGCGTTTTCGTGCGTTGAAGCTATGGATGGTCATCCGGTATTTCGGTGTGGACGGGCTCCGTAGCGTGATACGCGAACACATTCGTCTTGCGCGAATATTTGCCGATTGGGTCGAAGCGGATTCAGCTTTCGAACTCGCGGCGCCGGTCCCTTTCAGCACCGTCTGCTTTCGCCTGAAGGGCACGAACGAAGTCAACGCCGCCCTTCTGGATCGTGTGAATTCGACGGGGAAGGCCTATATCTCGCACACCACTCTCGACGATCGCTTCATCCTTCGCTTTTCGGTCGGCAACCTGCGCACGACTGAAGAACATGTGCGGCGGGCGTGGGATCTTATTCGGGAAATCGCCCGGAGTGTTTGAAATCGGAACACTTCAACCGCTCTTCCGGGGTTATTCCCGTGTGTAACTGGAACTGACCTGCCCGGTCCGTATGACATCGGCGAAGTCGAGGGCGACCTGCCTGAGACGCGGTCCGACCAGCAGCAGGTAGTCCCCGGCAAGAACGTAGACGCGCCCGTTTCGTACGGCCGGGACAGAGGAAAGGGCTGCCCAATCCTCCAGGCGCCGTTCCCGTTGTTGGTCCCCGTCCAGGTTCGAAGGCAACAGTTCGATGATGACTTCCGGTGCACGATCCAGGATCGCTTCGAGGGTTGGCTGAAACGCGTTTTCCGGAACGTCCGCAAAAATGTTTCGTCCACCGGCGATCTCGATCAACTCTCCATAGTACGAATCGGCGCCCGCGCTGTAGAACGAACCCATCGTTCCGAGGTCCCGGTAATGTGCCAGCAGGACCGTTGGCGGGTTGGCTGGACGGGTATTCCGCAATCGATCCAGTGTGCCCTGAATCTCCTGAGCCAACCGGTCGCCGTTTTCTTGCAATCCGAGTTCCCGCCCCAGGCCACGAATCGAATCCAGAATGTGGCCGATGGTTTGGCCGGTGACGAACGGAAACTGGCGAATCCCTCCCACTGCAAGCCGTTCCCGCAGAAGAGATTGCGTGCCATAGGCAATGACCAGATCGGGCTGGAGTGCCAGAATGGTTTCCACGTTGGGGTCGATCAAGGCGCCGACTCTGGGCCGGTTGAGCGCTTCCGGTGGATACGTATCGAAATCGCTGATGCCGACCACGCGGTCGCCGGCGCCGATGGCGAAGAGGATTTCGGTGACTGCCGGTACCAGGGATACGATTTTTTGGGGCGGTTCCGCTTCCGGAAGATCCCGGGTGTCGCGGGTGCAACCGGCAAGGGTCACCGACAAGACGAGTGAGATAAGTGTGAATCGAAAGGGAAATTTTCGGACTGCACGGGGACCCACGGGCGGTGTCATGGATGTTCCTCTCCCGCGAAAGGTTATTCCTTCGAGAGGTATCCTGACTCGACGACGCCGATAGTACCTGTGCCTTCCCGCCGGCCTGTGCCGGCAGTGGCTTGAGCGCGTGAGAATGTCGTCTTACAGTTGCGGGGCAGTAGCGGCTTCTCACCGCTTTCCCTCATTCGAAGTACCGAGGCATGATAACACGTCCGATATAATGCCCTCCCATGATGGACACCACGATGGAATACGTGCCGCGAGCAGAGTTGGAACGCCGTTGGGCAAGGGTCCGCCGCAACATGGAATGCGACGCGCTGCTCGTTGTTCAGAACGTCGACCAGTTTTATCTGACCGGCACCATTCAGGACGGAGTCTTGTGGTTTCCACGTGAAGGAGAACCTGTTTTCGCCGTGCGCAAAAGCCACTCCCGCGCGGTGACCGAATCGAAGGTCGGGAACATCGTTTCGTTTCAGCGCTATTCGGAGCTTCCTTCACTGGTGGATTCGTCTGCCGAACTCCTGGGGCTCGAGTTCGATGTGTTGCCGGTTTCCATGTACCGCCAGATCGAGAGGGCATTTCCGGGGGCGGCGTTCATCGATCAGTCGATGGCCATTCGAAGGGCGCGCGGAGTGAAGTCTCCTTACGAGCAGGATAGAATTCGCCGCGCCGCCACCATGCTCGATGCGGCCTTTCTGGACATTCCCCTGCAACTTCGAGAAGGCATGGAAGAAGTGGAACTGGGTATCCGGATCGAGCAGGTCATGCGAAAAGCCGGCCATCAGGGCCTGGTTCGGGTCCGCCGCTTCAACATGGAGCTCTATTTCGGCGCGGTTTCGTTCGGAGACACCGCGGCCTATCCCCACAGTTTCGATGGCGCCGTGGGAGTTCGCGGTCTATATCCCGCCGTGCCCCTCATGGGCAGCCGTCGAAAGCTGGTCCGCGGCGAACCGGTCATGGTCGATATCGTCGCCGGCTTCGAGGGATACCTCGCTGACGCGTCCCGCGCATATTCGGTTGGAAAACCCTCGCCCGATATTCTCGAAACGCACCGCTTCATTCTGGAGATGAACGCCTGGCTGGAAGAGCAACTGCGGCCCGGCGCCGTTCCGAGCGATATCTATCGGCAGGCGCAGGAACGAATCGAGAACACGCCTTACAAACCCAACTTCATGGGGGCGGCCGAAAACCAGGTCCGCTTCATCGCTCACGGGATAGGCCTCGAACTGGATGAAATTCCGGTTATCGCTCCCCGCTTTGACGAACCATTCGAGGCCGGTACCGTGATGGCCGTAGAACCGAAGATCTTCTATCCGGGAATTGGCGGCGCCGGTGTCGAGAACACCTACATCATCGGCGAATCGGGTTGCGAGCGGCTATTGAGGTCGCCGATGGACTGGATTGCCGTCTAGCAGTTCGTGGCGGAAGCGTGCGGGGCCGCGTTCGGAGCGCTGGCGTTCAGATGCGAGGCGCCGCGACAACGTCGATGCTCCCGCATCCGTTCGGAGCGCCAATTAGGCAGATGGCCCGTTACCGCCCGAACCTGGAGGGCCGACGGGGGTTCGGGGCGTATTCATTGTCCTTTATCGGTCGTGGTCAACCCGTCTCGCCGGCCAAGGGTGATACGATGAATACTTATATTCAGACGACGACCCGGGAGGACCGGCAACATGGCGACTTCGATTCGATTGGCGCCTGAAACCGAGCGCCGGCTTGATTTTCTGGCATTGCAAACCGGGCGCACCAAGGCGTTCTACTTGCGTGAGGTGATCGAGCGTGGCCTTGAGGATATGGAGGACTACTACCTTGCCGCAGACGTACTGGAGCGCCTCCGTCAAGGCACGGAGAAAGTGTACGCGTCCGCCGACGTGAGGAAGGCGCTTGACTTGGACGATTGAGTACGCCGCATCCGCCCGGACTCAGCTTCGCAAGCTCGACAAGCCAAGGGCTCGACGTATTCTCGATTACATGAACGAGCGGGTTGCGGGACTGGAGAACCCACGGAACCTGGGCAAGGCCCTGACCGGCCCGCTAGGTGAATTGTGGCGTTATCGGGTAGGGGATTGCCGCGTGATCTGCGACATTCAGGACTATGCTTTGCGTATCCTGGTGGTGAGGGTCGGCAGCCGCGGCAAGGTATACCGGTGAAAGGATCACATGTGATGGGAACAATCGTTCAGGCTGTGCACGTGCTGGACGACGCTGGTAACGAAGGACCATACACCCACTGAACACAAGTATTGTGCTTGTTTATGATGCCGGACAAATCCGGCAACTCGTTTGGGACGACCCGATCGGTATCGAGGCCAACTGAAGTAGCGGTCGCGCCGGTCCGCTGGGACTGGTGAAGCCGATGGATAAGTTAACCAAGCGGATCCGTACAACCGTCGCTGGGATCATGACGAGACGCTGACCAGGGCGGTCTCGGAGCGCTGTTTGCCATCGTGGATCAGTTCACACGGGAATGTCCCGCCATCGAGCCGGACTTCTTGCTGACCGGAAAGAAGGGCGTCGCCCTGCTGTGGCGCCTCAGGCGCCGTCGCGGGCTACCTGAATCGATTACTGTCGATAATGGCAGCGAGTTCGTTTCCAAGGCCATGGATGCCTGGGCATACCGCAATGACGTCAAGCTGCACTTCATTCGACCGGGAAAACCCGTCGATAATTGCTTCATTGAGAGCTTCAACGGGCGATTCAGAGATGAGTGTCTCAACGTCAATATTTTCCTCTCTCTGGCCGATGCCCGATCCAAGCTCGAGACGTGGCGACTGGATTACAATGAACACCGTCCTCACGGTTCCATCGGCGATATCACGCCGACGGAATTTGCTCGGCGATGGACGGATCAACCGGATGTCGAAGTCCCAACTTTCTAGTAGTTTCTGGGGGAGGATCACCCGGACTATCTCAATATGCGACTCTTCCGTATCGATGCAGTGCAACTCTCCGGGTTCCACCGCTCCAGGAGCCCCATCGATATCGTTCCGGGACGGCAACCGAAGGTGGCTATCTGCGTGATCTGGAGGACGATGAGGAGTTTGCCCCGGTTTTACGCGGTGTTTCGGATAGTGTGCTACACACGCTAAAATTCGCATAAAGCGCGAAAAATACCGATTGCATTATATCTTCCCGTCTTGTCGTCTCTCTTATCCCGATAGTATAATTGGATTTCATAAATTATCGTTTTCTGGGAATTTATGCATATACGATAGACTATGAGGGAACTCGTACCGACATTGCCGGTATCCCGTCAGCGCCTTGTGAAGGTTTTGAGCGCCGCGGGGGATATCATCCGCATCGCCGACGCAGAAACCGCCTTGGCCGTCACCCGCACCGAGGCCGCCAAGATCCTTTCGCGGTGGACCGGACAGGGCTGGCTGCGCCGCGTCGGTCCCGGCGTCTATGCCCCCGCTGCCCTGGACACTCTCGATAGCGTCCATGTTCTCGATGATCCCTGGATACTTGTCCCAGTCCTCTATGATCCCGCCTATATCGGCGGGCGTAGCGCTGCCGAGCACTGGGACCTCACCGAGCAGATTTTCCGCGATATCGTTGTGCTCACGGCCCAGCCCCTGCGCGACAAGAAGCAGCAGCGCCACGGCGCGACCTTTTCGCTCAAGCACATCGATCAACGCCTTCTTTTCGGCACGAAAACTGTCTGGCGCGGCCCCAACAAGATCGCCGTCTCCGACCTTCACCGCACCATCATCGACATGCTCGATGACCCGGCCCTTGGCGGCGGTATCCAGCATATTGCGGATTGCCTCACCGTCTACTTTGCGCACGGCGAGCGCGATGATGAAACCCTGCTGGCTTATGGCGACCGGCTTGGCAACGGTGCGGTTTTCAAGCGGCTCGGCTTTCTCGCAGAGCGCTTTTCGCCGGATGATGCCCTGGTACCGGCCTGCCGGCACCGCCTCACCAAGGGCCACGCCGCCTTGGATCCGGCGCTCACCTGCCCGCGGCTTGTCACGCGATGGAAACTCAAGGTCCCTGACAGCTGGGTCAGGAGCCTGTGGGAGAAGTGTACATGGCCGCGTTCGGAGCGCCATCGTACTCAGACCGAAGGCGCCGCGCCGCCGCCGACCCTCATTGGTCGGATAGGAGCGGCAACGCACGAGATGGTGCGATGCCGACCGAACCCTCTGGGCCGAGGGGGGGCGGGGCGTATTCATCGTCGCTCGTCGGTCACGATGAAAGAGCATCGTTCCCCTCCTCCCTCCTCGACTCCGCCGCCGAAGACCCGTCGGCGCGACTCTGCTGCGTTCTGCCACGGCCCGCCAGGCTATTTGAACGCCATCAGCAAACCGATGATCGTCTTGGCGTCCTCGATCCTGCCATCCCGGATCATTTCGAGGGCGTCATCGCGGTGGACGTGGACGACCTCGATGAACTCGTCTTCGTCGAGTCGCTGTTCCCCGGGCGTTAATCCGGTCGCTTCGTACAGGTGCATCAACTCATCGGTGAAACCCGGGGCGGTATAGAAGTCCGCAAGCCGTCGGATCCGTGCCGCCCGGTAGCCGGTTTCTTCTTCCAGTTCCCGTTTCGCCGTGTCGATGGGATCTTCGCCTTCTTCGCGGGTGCCGGCCGGCAATTCCAACAGTTCCTTGCCCGTCGCATGGCGGTACTGGCGGACCAGGATCACTTTGTCGGGTGCGGGCAGTGCGACGATGGTGACGGCGCCCGGATGTTCGACGATGTCACGCGTGGTTTCCCTGCCGTCGGGGTTCAGGATACGGTCGGTCCGGACCGTGATGCGCCAGCCCCGGAACCCGACTTTCGTCCCCAGAACCTCCCACATCCCGGTCATTCGGCCAGCTCCGCCCGCAGCGCCCGCACGAACGTGTCGATCTGTTTGTTGCGAATCACCAGGGGCGGCAGGAATCGAAGAACGGTTTCTTGCGTGGAATTGGCGATGAACCCGGCTTCGATCAGGCGTTCGACCACCGGACGTGCCGGGATGTTCAGCTCGAGCGCCAGCATGAGCCCGTCGCCGCGGACCTCAACGACCCCCGGCAGGTCCACCAACGAGCCGAGCCGTTCTTTGAAGTGCGCCCCGGTCTCCCGGACATGTTCGAGCAGTCCTTCGTCTTCGATCACCTTGAGTGTTTCGAGGCTGACACGGCAGGCGAGCGGCCCGCCGCCGAAAGTGGTGCCATGGGTTCCCGCACGGATAGTACGGGCCACTTCTTCTTTCAGCAGGACCGCTCCCATCGGAATGCCTCCCCCGAGCGGTTTGGCGATCGATATCAGGTCGGGGAGTTCGTCGCGCGGCCCTTCGGGCGGGGCAAACCCGTGGACGGCGAACCACCGTCCCGTACGGCCAAGGCCGCACTGCACTTCGTCGGCAATCAGAGCGGCCCCGGCTTCACGTGTCAGTTCCCGCGCGCGCCTGTAGAACTCCTCCGAAACCGTTCGCACGCCTCCGTCCCCCTGCACCGTTTCGAAAATGACGGCGGCGACGTCGTCACTGAATCGCCGTTCCAGATCCCTTGGATCGTTGAACCCGACGAAATCGAAACCCGGGACCAGGGGGGCGAACGGTTCCCTGTAGTTCTGGTCATGAGTGGCCGAAAGGGCGCCCATCGTTCGGCCGTGGAATGCGCCTTCGACGGCGAGAACCCGATATTTGCGGGGTTCGGGCGCCTTGGCATTCGAGAAAACGCGCGCGAACTTGAGGGCGCCTTCGACGGATTCAGCCCCGCTGTTTGTAAAGAAGGCGCGGTCGAGGCCTGAAATATCGGCGAGTTTCTGTGCCAGACGTCCCGTGTATTCGTGATAGAGCAGGTTCGAGACGTGAAGAGGACGCTTGATCTGTTTTCGAAGGAGCCGGACGATTCTGGGGTGGTTGTACCCCAGCGCGTTCACCCCGATGCCGGCGAGCAGATCGAGGTATCTCTTGTTGTTTCTGTCGATTATGTACGGTCCGCTTCCCCGGTCGACCAGAATGTCGTAACGGTTGTAGGTTCCGAGCAGGTATTGCCGTTCCAGTTTTTGTACGTTCTTGAGAGGCATTGGAGCGGGGAGAACCCGTGGTCCCCGTTACTGACTGAAATCGCAGGACTTCGCATGGTTCAGATGCCTTGCGCGAATTCGAAATTTTAGCATATGATGCACCTGCAGGCGCGGTTCGGGAATCTGCGGATCGTCTCGCCGACGAGTTATGGCCGGTGCCGGAAATCCGGTGTCGGAAATGGCAATGAGTAGGCAATTTACCTGCAATTAACCAGCAATTTATTTGGAGGACGACCTAAATGAAGAAGGTCTTCTTGCTGCTTCCCGCTGTTTTGGTGTTATCCGCAGCCGTCGCGTTCGGTCAGTTGCAAGCGCCCGGCGAAGACAACACTCCGACGGTCGGACAGTCCGCTCCAGACTTCGAGGGCCCCGCCGGCATGGGCGCTGCCACACTGGGACTCAATGATTTTGACGGCTACGTCCTGATCGCGTTCTTTCCGGCGGCCTTTACCGGCGGTTGAACGCGCGAGTTCACCGAGTTCGGTGAAAGGCATGACGAATTCCAGGCATTGAATATCGACATCGTGGGCGTTTCCCGCGATATGGCCCCTGCACAGAACGTATTCAAGGAGCAGGTCGGGGCGCAGAATCAGTTCATCAGCGACCCGTCGCGCCGTGTTATCGACATGTATGGCGCGGGCCGGGAAGCCGCGAACGCCGGTGCCCAGCGCTTCTATTTCCTGATCGATCCCGACGGTGTGCTGGTTTGGAAAAACGTGGCAAACCAGCTCATACCGGTCGAGTCCCTGATCGGGCAGCTTGCTGAAGTTGCCGGATAACCGGCGACGGGCAGTGGAGTAAGGTACGGGCGGCGTCCGCCGCTCGTACCCGTCAATTAGCAGGACTACGTCGGAATCCCATCGGATTCCGAGCAGTACCCGTCGGAATCCCATCGGATTCCGAGCAGTACCCGTCGGAATCCCATCGGATTCCGAGCAGCATTCAGTCGAAATCCCATGGGATTTCGAGCAGTAGTAAGGCGGAACCCCGCCTTGGACTGCCGGCCCCTCATGAAGATCCTCACCGCGGCAGAAATCCGACGGATCGATCGACTATCCAGCGAACAATTCGGTATTCCCGGAACGCTTCTCATGGAGAACGCGGGTATGCGTGTCGTCGAAGCCATCGAGGCGCGTTTCGAGGATATCGAATCGCGGTCGTTCGTCATTCTGTGCGGCAAGGGAAACAACGGCGGCGATGGTTTTGTCGTTGCGCGGCAGTTGATCCAGCGTGGCGTATATCCGTCCGTTTTCCTGTTTTCATCTCCCGGCAAGGTTTCCGGTGACGCCCGGCTGAACCTGGACATCCTGACGGCGATCGGGTATCCACCCATGGTTATCGAAAACGAAGACGCGTGGAAGGCTGCGAAATGCGGGCTTTTCGATGTCGACATCGTCGTGGACGCGCTGCTCGGGACCGGACTTTCGAAGCCGGTTGACGGTTTGCTTGCCCATGTCGTTGCGACTATCGAAGATGACTTTCAAGCTGCATCCATCGTTTCGGTCGATGTCCCATCGGGGTGCGGCGCCGACAGCGCCGATGTTCGAGGTCCCGCGGTCGAAGCCGACCTCACGGTGACGTTCTCGGCATTGAAACATTGCCTTGTATTTCCCCCGGCCTGCAACATGGCCGGTGAAGTCGTTGTCGCCGACATCGGCAACCCCGCCGAACTGGTGGATAGAGCCGGAGATGCGATCGAGTTGCTGGATCGAGACTGCTTTCCCGACGCGGTGTTTCCGCGCGACGACGATACCCACAAGGGCGACTACGGCACGGTTTTGGTCGTTGGAGGTTCCAAGGGCAAGAGCGGGGCTGTGGCCATGGCCGCGCGGGCGGCGCTTCAGTCCGGCGCGGGACTCGTGACCGCGGCGGTTCCTGCCGGCATCCTGCCGGTCGTGGCAAGCCACATGCCTGAAGTCATGACCGCGGCCTTGCCCGAAACACCCGAAGGAACCCTGTCGCCGGACGCCAAAGCCATCTTTGGCGAGACGCTGATCGAGGGCAAATCCGTTGTGGCCCTGGGACCGGGAATCGGAAACAACGAAGAGACGTTTGGGCTGGTTCGGGAACTGGTGGGGACCTTGAACGTTCCGCTGGTCCTGGATGCCGACGGCATCAATGCGTTCGCCGGACATGCGTCCGAACTGGCGGGCCGGGATCCGGCGATTCCGATTGCGATCACACCGCACCCCGGGGAAATGGCCCGGCTCACTGGAATTGCGATATCCGAAGTGGTCCGAAACCGGCTTACCGTTGCGCGGGACTTTGCGACCGCGCATTCCCTGTACGTTGTCCTCAAGGGATTTCGGACGATCGTTGCCTGTCCGGACGGTGCCACTTCAGTGAATCCGACCGGAAACGCCGGGATGGCCACCGCCGGCAGCGGCGATGTCCTGACCGGCATGATCGCCGGCATCGTGGGGCAGGCGCACCTGGGCACTCTCGAAGAGCGCCTGTGCCTTGCCGTCTACCTGCACGGGCTTGCCGGGGACCTCGCCGTGGACGAACTCGGCGAAGAATCCATGGTGGCGACCGACATCCTGCGGTTTCTGCCGGGCGCATGGTCCGCACTTCGCGATTAACCCAATGGCCACGACCTTTCTGTCCCGGTCCGAGAACGAAACTTTCGAATTTGCCCGAAAACTGGCATTTTCGATCACCGCACCGGCTCATTTCCTCCTGTTCGGCGAACTTGGCGCGGGCAAGACGATGTTTACCAAGGGGCTCGCGGCCGGATTGGGGCTCGAAGACGTCGATGACGTCTCAAGTCCAACCTTCACGCTCGTCAACCGCTACCGGGGCCGGATGCCGGTCTATCACGTCGATCTCTACCGGATAGAGTCCGGTGATTTCTGCGGATTGGATCTTGAAGGGATCTTCGCCGATCCCAATGCGGTAGCGGTCATCGAATGGGCGGAACGGTTGGGCAATCTCACTCCATCGAAAGCAATCCGTGTCCAACTGACCTATGTCGACGATCATTCCCGGAAAATCGAGGTCGACGAGCCAGAAAGCTTATGCAGCGCGTAGCGGAGCCCTACAGGGATCGCGTTACGAGCGCCATTGGGATGTATGCGAGGCGCCACGACGAAGTCGATGTCCACCATCGACTTCGTCGATGACACCATCGACTTCGTCGATGACACCATCGATCGAGGAGGGGCAACGAGGCAGATGGCCCGATGCCGCCGTAACCCGTAGGGCGCAGGGGGGTTCGGGTCACAGACTTTGTCGTTCGTCGGTCACGATGTGGAACCATCGCTCCGCTCCTCTCTTCGCGCCTGAAACCCGAAGACCCCTGCGCGCGACCCTGCAGGGCTCCGCTAAGCGCTGCTAGGCGAGTCCGCGTACCTCCCTGTAAAATATCGGCATGCTTCTTCTTCTTGCCCTCGCGTTGCAGTCGGGACTGTTGGTTCCCGAATTGCCGATCGGGTTTCCCGACCCAGACGCTTTCGTCATCGTCGGTGGTGAAATCGAGGGCCCCTTTATCTCTAGGGAAGATTCCGGACCCACGACCAGAGTCATTCTCAAGAACGGATTGACCGTTATCGCCCGGGAGAACGCCGCGGTTCCGTTGACCAGCGTCACCGCCCACGTCAAGGTCGGGTATTTCGACGAGCCGGACCATCTTGCCGGCATTTCTCACGTGGTCGAACACATGTTCTTCAATGGCACAGCCGTGCGTCCGGCTGGGCAGATCGCGAAAGAGACCCGCGGGTTGGGCGGCACGGCGGATACCTACACCGACTTTGACCGTACGGTCTTTCACGTTGTGGTGCCGGCCGAAAACGCGGTCGCGGCGATGGAGATCCAGGCCGACGGGTTGTGGAATCCCGGCTTCGCAGAGGAGGATCTGGCGCGCGAAATCGAAGTCGTTCTCCAGGAGCGCGACCACACTCTCGACAGCCCGGCAGCGCTGGTCGAGGAACGCCTCTTTCGGACGGCGTTCGCCCGGCACCCCATTCGGCGGGGACGGACCGCGATTTCTGACAGCCTTCGCGCACTGACACGTGACGAAGTTGCCGGGTTCCATGCCCGGTACTATCGGCCGTCGAACACGATTCTGGTCGTGGTTGGCCAGATCGACCGCGAAACGATGTTGAACGAAATCGTTCGGATTCACGGCGGAGTCACGGAATCGCCGTTCGAGTCGGAGCCCTTGTTTCCCGAACCTCCTCAGGCTGGATTGCGCTACGACTGGGAGCGTGGGCCCATCGAAGATCCGCAGACCGCCATTGGATATCACGTCCCGGGCGCGGATTCGGAGGGGACGGACGCATACACGCTCGAGGTTCTTTCTTCGCTCCTGACCTCGGGGCGAGCCTCCCGAATGAACTGGTTCCTGCGCGATGAACAGGGGCTGATCGGTCATGCGGAGTCTTCTTATCTGGGATTGCCCGGACTGGGCTACTTCATGCTTCGCCTGGAAGCGCCCGACCCCGGTCCGGCACAAGTCGCGGCGTTCGGCGAACTGGACCGTCTCCGGCGGTTTGGCGTGGTCGAGGAAGACCTCGCCCGGGCCAAGGTACTGACCGCCGAGAAACATTACTACCGGATCGAGACGCTTGGCGGCATTGCCCATGAGTTGGCCCTTCAGGAAGCCCGTGGCGACTGGAAGCGGACGAACTTCTTTCTCGATGGTATCCAGGCCGTCACCGGGGACGACATCCAGCGTGTCGTGAATCGATACTTCGTTCGCGAGAACCTGGCGGTTTTCGAATACTTGCCCGCTTCGTCGTCGCGCGCGCTCTCGGACGCCGAATACGAAGCTGCAGTTCTGAACCTGGTGCCGGTCAATATCGTCCAACGCAGCATCGATGAACTGGACGTGGGGGCGACGATACAGTTGCCGAACGACAGGCTCGCGATTGAAGTCATTCCTCCGTTTCGGCGTTTTTCGATCTTGCGCGGTCCCGATGTCTACCTCGCCGAGGACCGCAGGCTTCCGCTGGTTTCGTTCGGCATCTTCTATCCCGGCGGCCGGCTGTATGAGACGGCCGAAAATGCGGGTATCACCGAACTTATGCTCCGTTCTGCGCTTCGAGGGACACGGCGCTACAATTTCGCCGATATTTCGCGCCGTATCGGAAACGCAGGCGTGCGGATCGAGGTTGTCAACGAGCCCGATTTTCACGGCTACCTTTTGAATGGTCTCAGCGACGCGTTTCCCGATGCCCTTGAAGTCCTGATGGAGGTGCTCCGGGAACCCACCTTTGCGGAGGAGGAGGTCGAACGGCAGAAGGTTCTCCAGGCGGCTGCAATTCGGAGAAGCCGTCAGGATAACGTCAGGCATCCGGTCCAGTTGTTCATGTCCACCTTGTTCGACGACCATCCGTACGCGCGTACCGCCACGGGATCGGAGGCGTCCCTTGAAAGCCTGACCGCGGAGGCGCTGGGCGACTGGCACGATCAATATCAACGGTCGGCAATGCCGTTGATCGTCATTTCAGGCGACACGCAGGGCACGAGTCTTATCTCGTCCATCAGCGGACCTCTGACAAACGAAGATCTCGAGTCGCGGAATATCATGACGCTGCCGCTTCCCGGGGCGCCCTTGAATGAAGAGGAAGTTGCATTCGCGACCCGGAGGCAGCAGAGTGCCTTGGTCTACGGGACGATGGTGGCCCCATACGCCCACGCCGACCGTTGGCCGCTTGAGTTGGTTCAACGTGTCATTGCCGGCCGCGGCGGCCGCCTGTTTTCGTCGATTCGCGACAACCATGCGTTCGTTCATCCGGTTCGTTCCGAAGAAGATTTTCTGGCACGTGCGGGGGTACTCTTCAACTACTTCTCGTTTGCGCCGGGGAATGAAGATGCGGTTCGGGAGTCGGTCGCGGCGGCGATTCAGGGGTTGATCGACAACGGGATCGCCGAGGACGAGATGGCGCAGGCTGTCAATTCCTCGATCGGCGCCTACGAGGCCGCCCTTCAGACACGCCGCGCGAGAGTGATGGAAATCGCGGGCGTAGCGATAAAGGGCGGAGAGGTGTCATTGATCGAAACCTACGCCGACAATATCAGGCGGATTGACAGGAACGCGATTCGCTTTGCCGCTGAGCGGTATTTGAGTCCGTCCCAGGCCAAGACGGTCTTGCTGCGGGCCGACCCGTGATATACGGCGCCTTCTACGGCGCGTTCCTCGCGCCGTAGAAGGCGCCGGGCGCGTAGCGGCGCGTGCCTCGCGCCGGATCAAGCGCGGGCCGGGCGGAAGGGGTTGGATCCATTGGAAACTGAAACTTTCGAATTTTCCGATAGAAGAATCCGGATTCTTGATACGGGCGGTCATAGACCGCCCCTACATTTTCAGAATGCGGACATCCGGCTCCACTCCGACTCCCACTGTAGGTGCAGTCTATGACTGCACGATCTTGATTCTTGATTTGGGCGGTCGTAGACAGTCGCTACAGGTTCGGAACGCTGGCCCTTCAATGACCAGAAGATGTGGCATGCGGCGAAGGTCCAGATTTCTTCACTTTCCGGCGATTGCCAGCCTTGGCCGTCTACTGACGCGTTGTTCGGATCTGGATCGTACCGCGCGAAGTCTCCAGTTCGATCGCGTTGCCCCCGCCATTCAGTTCGGCGCTTCGCCGGGAATCCCTGCCCCTGCCGAACGAATTGCTCAAACCCGCGGGCAGGTTCGGTTGAGTTCCCACGTTTTCCATCGGGAAATCGGCACGAATGTGAGGTTCCCTCGGAACGCCGCGCGCGGCACGGGCTTCAATGTCGGCGGGAAGATCCTCGGGTATTTCCAGTTGGATGTTCCCGGAATTGGTGGTCAGGTTGATGTGCAGGTCCCCATTCAAAGAGCTTGGGTCCAGGCGGGCCGAAATATCTCCGGCGCCGGCAGTTGCTTCGATGTACGATTCGGCGTGCTCGATCCGGATGTCGCCCAGTACCGTTGAACCGACAAAGGGTCCCCGGACGATATCGGCGACAATGTTGCCCCCGTCCGTCCGGGCGTGAGTGAGCCCTGAAGTTCCGATCAGAATATCGCCGGCGTGTGTCACGGCTTCAAGCTGCCCCTGACTTTCGGTGATTCGAATCGTGCCGCCGGCTGTTTCGGCACGAACACGTCCGGTCACGGTTCCCGCCGTAATGGGGCCCGCCCCGGTTTCGAGTTCGGCATTGCCCCCGATGTCTCCGATCTCGATCTGGCCTCCTCCGGTGCTGCGGAGTTCCGCATTTCCATTGATGTTGCCCACCACGATGGATCCACCCTGCGTAATCATCGCCGCATTACCGCCGATATCCCCCGCGATCACCGACCCGCCCGGCGTTCTGGCGGTGACGTTCCCATCGGTCGACGCGATGCGAATCGAACCTTTGAATGTCAACAGATCCAGGTTGATGGTTCCCGGGACACGAATGCGCCAGTCCAGCGGAGCATAAACGCGCTCGGGGAGCGTGCCGGAGATTTCTACATGATCGTCAAAGCACAGCTCTTCGAATTCGATACCGGCGTTCGCCGATGTCGACACTTCAACGGTTACTGTATCGGTTCCAGAGGTGTCGACCACCAGGGCGCCGCCGTCGACGCGAACGAACAACGTACCGTCTTCGGGAATAGGACATTCGGCGAACGCTGCCGGATGCATGGCAAGGATGACAGGCAGGGTTGCCAGAAGCGCTCGCTGGCCGCGTCCGCGGCTTCGGGCCGTTCCGGCAGTCTCCTTGCGCGAGAGATTCACCTAGTTTCCACCGACAAACTGTAATTGACGCATACGGATGTATTCGTTCGGAACTTCCCGGACGGCTTCCTGAATTGCGGCTTCCATGCCTTCTTCCTGTGTCATCGGCACCATGGCTTCGAGCGCCTGGACTCGGATTCCGGGGGTGTCATCGGTCTCGACGACATACTTCAATACCTGACGTACATCGTCTTCCTGCGAGAACGGCTGAAGCGCCTGCAGGGCGCCCAATCGAACGCCGGGATTGTCGTCATTGATGAGCGTGCCCATCAGGGCTTCCTTGATGTTCGGGTGGCGAGGGTTCCGCGACAGCAGTCCGACCGCCCCCAGACGAACGCCGGGATTGCTTGGGGACTGCAATGCCTCGACAAGGATCTGCCGTACCGCTTGGTCCTGCAGATTCCCACTGAGACGCATCGGCTGAACCATGTCGCCGGCCAGTTCAACTTCGCCGGTGTCCAGGTCGGATTCGATGATTCTCAGATTGGTTACGGAAGCGTTCTGTGGAATTGAGGGTTCGGCCGGTTGGACTACGGGAGCTTCGATCGGGTTCGAAAGATAGACGCCCAATGCCAGGCCCATCGACAATAACGCGACGGATTCGAGGGCCCGCATCCGGGTGAGAACACCGGTCATGCCCGGGAACCGCCACCACTGTCGCCGCTGGTCGATCCTGTCGAGATTATCGGAGAGCTCCCGTCGGCATTCGACCAGGAGATCCGCCGGTACTTCCCAATCGGAAAAGTCTTCGGTCAGTTCAGACTGCAGTTGTTTTTCGTGCCGATAGAATGCCTCACAGGTCTCACATCCATCGAGGTGTGCCCGAAGATCCTGGCGGGCCTCGCCGGACAACTCGTCGTAAAGAAAAAGGACAATATCGTGTTGTCGTTCTCGACAGTTCATAGGCTCCACTAGACCTGTGACAAATAAGTTCGCAGCTTCTGGGTTGCGCGAAACAGGTAGTTTTTCGCAGTTTCTTCGGTGCTACCCATGATCTCGCCGATCTTTCGAAGTCGCAAGCCCTGGTAATGACGCAACTCGAAGACGAGTCGTTCCTTTTCTGAAAGTGTCTTCAGTGCGTCCTGAATTCTTTGTCCGATTTCCCGGCCATACAGACGGCGCTCGGGATTGCTGTAGTAACTCTTTTCTTCGAGAGTCTCCTTCAATCCCGGACGATCCGGGTGGGACTCCAAATCCGCTTCGTAGGAGATTTCCTCTCGCAAGGATTGCCGCTTCCGGAGCTTGTCCAGAGCGACATTTGTCGCGATCCGGTAGATCCAGGTGTAAAAGCTCGATTCCGAACGAAAACGACCAAGGGAGCGATAGGCTTTCAGAAACGTCTCCTGCAAGACATCCTTGGCCTCCTCGCGGTTGCCAAGCATATGAAACGCAAGCCGGAGGATATGACGATCGTGACGGTACACCAATTGCTCGAAGGCCTCGCGATCGCCGCGTTGAGCCTGCTCGACCAGCAGTCGTTCTTCATTCGAAAACGCTTCTGATTTTGGAGCCTGCTTCAATGTAATCGCGTCCATGGTTAGAGGTTTTGACGCCTCCAATCCAAAAAAGTTAAGAAAAATTGATACAAAGTTGTTACAAATCGAGACAATGCGGTTCGAGCGACGGTTCCCCGGGGGGCGCCATGGGCTTTCAGTACTTCGGGAAGATCCTCAACCGGTCCCCGGGTCGGATGATCGAGAGGTCCGTATCCAGATTCCATGACCGGATCTCATCGATCGATATCCGGTAAAGGGATTAGCCCGCCTTTCTCACGAGTTGTCGGCTGCAGCGCCGGATCCATCCGCCAGTGCCGCGTTCTACGGCGCGTTCCTCGCGCCGGGCGCGTAGCGGCGCGTTCCTCGCGCCGGATCAAGCGCGGTCGGGCTCCTCGACGTACTGTCATCGCGCACCTTAGGTGCGGCAGTAGAAGTACGCCTCCGGTGCCCTCCCGGCGCGCGCCTTGCTCTGACGGCGTCTCCGACCCTTCGCGACGAAAACCTGTGAGAAAGGCGGGTTAGTTCTCGAAGAGCGTGTCTCCATGCTGGACATTGTAGACCAGAGCCCTTTCACCGTCTTGCAATGTTGGGGGAGTCAATGTCAGGTTGTCGCCTGCGATCAGGAGATCTGAAGTCATCTGGTTCCAGCGTCGAATGTCGGCGACTTCGAGACCGAACCGGTCCGCAATCCCTGAGAGCGTATCTCCAGTCCGTATCCGATAGCTTGACGGCCGTGGGCCCGTTGCGGGTTCCGCGTACGCCGCCGCCCCAGTCCCACGGTTGACGATGCCGCTCACCGGGATCATCAGGGATTGACCGAGCCGGATTGTGTAGCGGCTCGACAGGTTGTTCGCTTCGCCGATCGCGGCGATCGAGACATCGTACCGATCGGCAAGGTGCGAGACGGTTTCGCCACTTTCAACGACGTGATGATGAAACAGGATGCGTTCGTTTTCGGGCAACCCGGCGATCTTGTCCTCGAAGGCGTTCCGGAAGCCCCTCGGCAGAATGAGTTCGAAGTCTCGAATGTCGGGGGGCGTCGCCCATCGGAGTATCTGGGGGTTGAGTTCCTGAATCCGGGCGAGCGGGAGGTCGAGGCGCTCGGCAATGATCCGCAAGTCCGTCGCCCTGTCGACGGTAACCCGCTCGACGTCGAGGGCGGCAGCCGGTTCGATGTCGAAACCGTGCCGTGCGAGGTCCTTTCCGATCACCGTCATCGCCAGGATCGTCGGAACGAAGTTTCTCGTTTCTCGGGGGAGAAGGCCCTGTTCAGACAAGGTCCAGAAATCGCTGGAGTCCGCCCGCACCATCGCCTGGGCGACTCGCCCGGGCCCACTGTTGTACGCGGCCATCGCCAGATACCAGTCTCCGAACCGATCATGAAGGTCCTTGAGATGGCGGGCCGCCGCCCACGTGGATTTTTCGGGGTCGGATCGTTCGTCGATCCACTGGTTCTGCCGGAGTCCGTACTCCTGGCCGCGCGCCGGTATGAACTGCCACATGCCCCTGGCGCCGGCGCGGGAAATGGCTGCGGGTTTGAACGCGCTTTCGGCCTGGGCCAGATGGATCAAGTCGAGGGGAATTCCGGCGTCTGAAAAAATACGCGCGATCATTGGCCGGTACAGCCCCGCACGTGTCAGACCGGCCTCTATGGCTGCTCGACCGGCGCCCTCGGTGAAGTACTCGAGCATCGACAGGACGCGGTCGTTCAATTCGATGGGGAGATCCGAACTCAGGGACTCGAATTTTTCTTCGGCCCGTCTCCGCAGCCCGGGATCCGGCGGATTGGAAATGTCGAGTTCGGCAAGATCGTCGATTATGGCGGTTTCGGTTTGTCTCGCGGCTTCCATACCCCCGAGGCGTACCACCAACTCGTCGGTTTCGCGTGCGATCCGGGCATCGGATGCATGGACACTGCCGGCAAGCCCCCGTAACAACTCGAGCGCGTTCTCGAACTCGCTCCGTGCAGCCGGCGCCATTCCGTTCCGCAACAGCGTTTCTCCCCGGGCCCGTCGCTGCCCCGCGTCGTTCAGAACATCCTCGATGGATGGGACCGGATTAGTTTCCGAAGGAACATTCTCCGAGACGGCTTGGGTGTTGACGGTTCGTTCGTCTGCAAGGGGCGGCCGCTCGGCCGCTACCGGCCGGGCTCGACCGGAGCAGGCAAAAGCAACTGGAAGTATGAAAACGACTGCAAGCGCGGTTCGAGAATAGCGGTAGAGCACTAAGGAAAACTCTATCTATAGTGGTGTAAGTTTTTAGGCACTCAGTCTCTAACGTCAATGTCGGAGGAGCAACGGGTGTGTGCCCATTAATTGTTTGCCTTCAACAAGTTACCTTACACAAGTCACCATTGCGAGTCAACCGCGGTGCTTCGCGGGTAGCAATTCTCATCGTGAGTGTTTTCCGCTGTTCATTCCCGCTCCTGGTCTTGTAGGGGCGGTCTATGACCGCCCAAATCAAGACCGCCCGAATCGAGATTGTGCGGTCGTAGACCGCACCTACAGGGGGGAGTGGGCGTGGGAGTGGGAGCGGGGAGCCCAAATCCCTGAATATTGAGAATGTAGGGGCGATCTATGACCGCCCGTATCAAGCATTCCAAGGCGCTCAGGGGCAAAAATGAGAATTGCCGCTTCGCGGGTCCCACTCGACCGGCCGAGGACGATCAGAGACCTGGGAACGTCACATCGAGCCCGTCCGGATCGAGGATCACCCGGATCGAACCGAGGATGTCGGTTCGCAATGCGGGAAGCTTGCTTTCGTGGGGGTGGCCAAACGAGTTGTTGGCACCCACGGAGATGATTGGAAGATCGCTCGACGTCCGCAGCATCGAGCTTCGACTTCCATGGTGAGGCACTTTCAGAACCGTCACATGTGCAGGTGCGCCCGAGAGATCCGACTCTAGATCTCCGGTCAGAAGCGCCGTGCCTCCCGGGGTGTCGAGCAGCAGGACGAGCGAGTCGTCGTTGGCGACCCGTGGGCCGACCTGCCTTGCTGCCGGTGGATTCAAGACCGTGAAACCTCCAACCGAGTCTCCCGCCTTCAACCAACGGATCGGAACCGCGTGCGCCGACGCGTGTTCAAGAAGGTTCCGATAGCGGGGCACCATGGGATTTTTCCCAAGCCACAGTTTGCCGACTTTGAAGTTGCCGATCAACTCGAAGAGGCCGTCCATGTGGTCGTGATGGGCGTGCGTCAGCACGATGGCGTCCAGATATCGGATGCGCCGGGACAACAGATATGGCGTGAGGACGTCTGCTCCAATCGAAAACCCACCTTCGTTTCGAAGCGAGCGATATCCGCCCGAACTTATGCCGCCGCCGTCGATCATGTATCGCTTCCCGTCAGGAAGTTCGATCAGCGTGGCATCGCCCTGTCCGACGTCAAGGAACGTGAGGGTTGCATGTTCGGGGGCGGACGGACTGAAATCGCCCGCGCCGAGGGACGCAAGCAGCAAGAAGGTTCCAACCGCGACTGCAATCAGACCACCCTTGTGCCGGTACCGAACCACGAGCGCCGCGGCAATCAGCAGCAACGCGAAGCCGGCCCACACGGCCGCCGGCGGCGACGGCACCCGAAACGTCGCGCCGCCGAATCGGAGCGACCACTCGACTGTTGTTACGAGGACATTCAGGCTGACAACGATGACGGTGGCAATCGGGCCGGCGAGGAGATTGGGTACGAGCATCAGAAGGAGACCCAGGGGAGTCACGATTCCGGCAACCACTGCCCCAAGAACGTTCAGCGGCAAGGCCACCGGCGACAGGCGATGGTAGGACTCAACGGACCACGGCAGCAGAGCGAACTGCACGGTCGAGGTCACGATGGCCGCTTCGACCAGGAAAAGCGTTACCCGGATCGGAAGGGCCGACACCCACAGCGGCCGGTTTGCCAGTTCCGACTCCAGTCGTTTGGAGACCCGCCAATCCGCTGATTCGACCGGCAGACTTCCGTCCAGGGACGGAAGGTCGAGGTGCCGGAGAGTGGCGTTCCAACCGCCGAATCCCCACCGAATCAACGGCATTCCCAACAAGAGAATCGCCAGAACCGCCATGAATGTGAGTTGAAAGCCCGTATCGAAAAGCGTCATCGGGTCGAGGGTGAGAATGACAATGCCCGCGGCGGACAACGCGTTTCCGACGGCGTAACCGCGATCCAGCAACATTCCGACGATGAGAAACGTCGCCATGAGGGTCGCGCGGACGACGGGCGCGTCGCCTTCGACCAGGAACGCATAGGTCAGAATCACTCCAAGCGCAAAGATGAGAGAGGAGGTCCGCCCCCGGCGGCCCAATCGCAGACGGCGTCCCAGCCACAGCGCGGCCGCCGCGACGATGGCCAGATTGAAGCCCGATACCACAAGCAAGTGAATGAGCCCGGCGGCTTCGAACTGTCGCTCCGCGGCCGCCGGCAGGCGGCGCCGGTGACCCAGGACCATGCCCAGCGCCAGCGCCTCGATGGTATCGTTCGCGTTCAGGCGTTGTTCAATCCGTCGACTGGCCCAGCGGCGAAGTCTGTCGGGACCATGCCATCCCCTGGAAACAACCTGTATCAGGCGCGGGTTGCGAATCGAACCCGTCCAGTAGATTCCGCGCCGTTCAAGAAAACGCCGATAGTCGAACCCTCCGGCATTTCTGTAAACCCCGGGTTGGCGCAGTCGAACCAGGACCTCGATCCGGTCGCCCGAACCCAGCGCCAGATCGTCGAAAAGCTTCGTAAGTTCTTCGGCGTCGTCAGGGGGGAAGTATGTGAGCCGTGCACGCCCCTCGATCGCCGCGTCGTCAATCCTGATCGACCGAATCGTCAGGTAGTAGCCCGGTGCCCGGAACTCGGGGGCATTCTCGAGGACCGCGGTGACCCGAACGGGCAATCCGTCGTCCGCAATGACGGGCGGTCGGGTTTCCTGAAACGCGCGAATGCCCGAGCCAAACAACAGCACGGCAATGAGAGCGAATCGTGGACGCACCCACGCGATGGCCAGCGCCAGGGGAAACGCGATCCAGAGGTAGCGGTGGTCCAGATAGGGCGACGCCAGAATGCCGGCGATCAGTGCCAACAGCGTCAGGAATAGTGGTGGCAAGAAACACCGATGAGTCGGATGGGAAAGGCGACTCCAGTTTAGCAAACCTCATAGGACGGGGTTCGGTGAGATTGCGGAATTTACCCCGCTTTGTTCAGATCAGTCAGAAAGCCTCAGGCCTTGGCGCGCTTGATCCGGCGACCGGTGAGACCGGTTCGCTCGGGCTGCCTCTCGGCCGGGAATAGTCGATCGGGTTTAAACGGCACGGACTTCGCGGCGATCTAATCATATGCTTCAGTTGCGGGTCGGCATCGAGGGCGGATCGGACGCGCGTTCTGGCGCTGAGGTCCTGAGGCACCGAGGCACAGAGACGAAAAACAGGCATGTCGATCATTGCATCATTGGTGTCGGAGCATCGCTTGAGGATGTCGTTTGCCCGGGCGATGGCGGTTCTGAGCATGGGTTTGGCCGCAACCGGTGTCTTCGCGGCACAGTCGGACCAAGAACCAGGCGTGCTGCGGGTTGGCACTCAACTCGTTCAGGTGAACGTCGTCGTGACCGGCGACGATGGCCCTGTTCACGATCTGAGGGTCGATGACTTCACCGTGCTGGACGATGGCGTCGAACGCGTCATCGAAGTATTCGACGTCATCCGCTCGGAGACCGCGGAACCGGACTCGGTGTCGATTCTCCCTGACCACGTGGCGTCGAACCGCCTCGACCGGCGCGGACGGCGACCGGAATCCGCCACGGCCATCCTCATCGACCGGCTGAATACGCTGGGCCCCGATCAGGTGTTCATGGACGACCAGGTCCGGGCGTTCCTCGACGAGGCGGCGGCCGCCGGCGAACACGTCGCTGTTCTCGAGCTTGGCGAGGAGGGTTTGACCGTGCTGGCGGACTTCACCTCCCACCCCTCGGTGATTCGAAACGCGCTCGAGACTCGCCGCCCGTCGCATTCCCTCGCGATGGAATCGAGCCTGGGATTCTTCACCGGCGGGTTGGACCCCGTGCTGGCCGCTTTGGCGGGTGAGTCGGACACCGCCGGAGGGTCGGATGGCGACGCAGCGGAGGATGAGGGTCCCGATAACGGTGAGTTTTTTACCGAAGTTCAACGGTATTTCATGAACCGGCGAATCTTGCTGACCGCCGCGGCGCTCGAGGCGAGCGCAAGACACTTGTCACCATTGCCCGGCCGAAAGAACCTCGTATGGATGGCGGCGCAATTTCCGTTTCCCTACAAGCCTTGGCAGGACCTGCGCTTCACCAGCTCTGCCAACCGGATGCCGCCGTCGACGCTGGATCGGATCGAGGATGTGTTCCAGATTATTGTCGACAGTGACGTCGCCGTGTATCCGATCAATGCCTTGGGACTGCGGGACCCTGGCGACTCGGCGCCGGAATTTTACGTCGACCTTACGATGAAGATCGCCGAAGTCACCGGCGGACGAGCCTCGTTCAACACGAACGGGTTGGCCACGAGGATGCGTGAGGCGGTCCGTGACATGAACTCCAGTTACTCGTTGGGGTTCTACGTCCCGGAAGTCGAGTTCGATGCCGAGTTCCACCCACTCGAGGTTCGCGTCGACCGTGATGACGTCGACATGCTGCACCGGAGCGGCTACTTCGGATTCGGCGTCTCACCGTCCGCCACGGGCAATGTCCGCGAGGCATTGGAGGACCTGTTCGACGCGACCGGTATCGGCCTGCTCGCCACCGCCGAGCCAATCCCCAATGAAACAGGCAAATTCAGTGTCATGCTTGCGGTCGACGTCAACGACATCGACCTGACTCGGGCAGCCGACCATTGTGCCGGTTCCCTCGCGATCGCGATGAGCTTTTATGTCCCTTCGTTGGACGATTATTTGATCGTTCCGCCCATCCTTCATGAGATTCGCCTCACGGAAGCACAGTTCGCATCGGACCAGCAGTTGACGAGCCTGATAATCCCGCAAGTCGAGGAGACCGAGGGCTATTCAGGCCATCTGCGCGTGGCCGTGCAGGATCCGGCGACCGGTGCGACCGGTGCGCTCTGGCTGCGCCTCGGCGACGAATAGTCGAATCGGGGCAAATCTTCTTAATGTAGGTGCCGTCTGTGACGGCACGATCCGCACGATCTTGATTTGGGCTGTCGATGTGCAGTCTACGACTGCACGATGACTGTGCGATCTTGATTCAGACGAGCTTGATTCACTGGCGGGACTGAAAGTGTAGGTGCCGTCTGTGACGGCACGATTCAAAACGATCTTGATTCAGACGAGCTTGATTCACTGGCGGGACTGAAAGTGTAGGTGCCGTCTGTGACGGCACGATTCAAAACGATCTTGATTCAGACGAGCTTGATTCACTGGCGGGACTGAAAGTGTAGGTGCCGTCTGTGACGGCACGATTCAAAACGATCTTGATTCAGACGAGCTTGATTTGAGCAGTCGATGTGCAGTCTACGACTGCACGATCTTTAACTGGGAATTTGATTTGCACGGTCAGAGACCGCGCCTACACTTTCTTTCCCACAGTGCAGTCTATGACTGCACGATCACAGCACGATTACTGCCACGCCCGGGTTACAACTCGAACAACGAGACGGTCTCGATGTGGGGGGTTCCGGGGAACTGGTCGATGAACTTCAGCGAAGAGAGCGTGTAACCGTTGTCCAAAAGGATACGGGCTTCTGGGGCGAACGTTGTGGGATTGCACGAGACATGGACGATGCGGCGGGGTCGGAGCGTCGATACGCGTCTGACGATGTTCTTGCCCGCGCCGGTGCGCGGCGGGTCCAGAATGACGACGTCCGGTTTCACCCGTGCCTTCATCAGATAGGCGCCCGCCGGGATCTTGACGAACTCCAAACCGTCTATTTCATTGTGGCGGGCGTTCCATAGTGCGTTGGAAATCGATCGCCGGTCGATGCCGATGACCTTCGCGCCGGCCCGTGCCACCGGAAGCGAAAAGAAAGCGCTCCCGCAAAAAAGGTCCAGAACGGATTTGGAACCTTCGCACAGCCTCAGGACCTCTAACATCATCGGTTCCATGAGGTACCGGTTCGGCTGAAAGAAGCTGTCGGCCCGAAGCCGGTATTCGATCCCCCGGATCCTGGTTCGTGGTTCGCGATCATTCCACGAAATCCGTTGCCGTCCTCTGTGGAACGTCGCGCCCACTTCTCCCGTATCGGGAGAAACAACGGCGCGAACCGTATCTGTCCCCTTGATGCCGCCCTGCGCCATGGCGCGGTTTGCATCGGCGACGAACCGATTGAGTTGAGGCATGAACGCGGAGCAACCGCCGACCGGGGCGACCTCGTTCGTCCGTTCCTTCATGAATCCAAGCCGATCTCCGTCATCGGTTCGGGCGACGTGAAAGGTGGCGCGCAGGCGGTACTCGCGTTCCGGACCGATGACGTGTTCGATGGGCTGTTTCCATTCGATCCTGCCGTGACGTTCGAGGGCCTCGCGAATGATGGCTTCCTTCAGGCGGACCTGGCTTGCGTATGCGATGTGGTCCCAGCCACAGCAGCCGACGGTGTCGAAATTGGGACATACCGGGGCTCGACGATGGGGCGACGGCTCCATCACGCTGATCAGCCGTGCATTCGCGTAGTCCTTTTTCTTGTCCACGACTTCCACGTCGACCAGTTCTCCGGGCAACGTCTTCGCCACAAACACGACGCCTTCTTCGGTGCGGGCGATGCCCGCGCCGCCGTAAACCAGCTTTTCAATTCGAATTTGCAATACTTTCTCGATGTTGTTGTTGAACGCTGAATCGGGCGCGGAGACATGAAGCCGGCAATCGCGGCGCAATATCAGATCAGATAGAACAAGCTCAACCGCCCGACACCGTGGCGTTCCATGATCTTTCGCTTCCAGAGTTGCCGATCGAGCATGGCGAGTTGATCGACTGTCATCCTCGACCGAACTGTCGCCAGCCCGCGTTCCACCTCGTCCCGGACCTCAATCAGAGTCGATTCGTCGGCCGCGATCTCGATGATCGAGGTCAGTTTTTCTTCCAGTGCATTCAGTGCGCTCTCGCCAGCCCGCAGGTCTGAAATGTCCTGTGTCGCAATCGCGTCGGCTATCGAGGCGAAACGCGGCGCGAACTCCGGAAGCGAGTCCGCCACGGCGCGAACCTGGGACGAGAGCCCGTCGAGGTATTCACGAAGTTTTTCCGGTTCGACCTTGGGCGGCGCCGGCGACTCGGAGCGAAGGTCCTTCTGTTCCTCGATGACTTTTGCGACGGCGTTCGCGCAGTACGCCAGAGAACCGATTTTGGATTTGGCCTTTGAAAATGCGCGGTCCATTCCCTTGAGTACCAATTCCAGGGGGATTCCGCGGTCCTTCCACGTCTCGATCAATGCCCAGTCCAGCGTTGAAAGAAGCGTGAAGCTTTCTCGTTTCGACTGGTAGTGCCGCTCGATTTCGGTGAAATAGTTGAAATAGTTGTCCACTATCGCCGGATCCATCCTCCGCCAACCACGATGTCGTCCCAATAGAAGACCGCGGCCTGCCCGGGTGAGATGGCCCGCTGCGGTTCGTCGAAGCGGACAAGGGTTTCATCGTTCTCGATCCACACGGTTCCGGGCCGGGGCTCAAACCGGTTCCGAATCTGAATGTCGCAACGGATCGGTCCATTGTCGAGCCCGCCGATCGCGATCCAGTTGGTATCGCGGACCCGGAACGTCCGGTCCGTCGTGTCGTTGTCGTCCCCGATCACGACAAGATTCGGTCCAGGTTCGATGCGCACAACGTACTGGGGCCTGCCGGCGGCGCCCAGGCCCTTGCGCTGTCCAACGGTGTAGTTGTGGACTCCGGAATGCGTGCCAACCACTTCGCCGTCGAGGTTGACGATGTTGCCACCGGACGGTTTCTCCGACGGCGCGTACTTTTCGACGAAGTCGGCGTACGATCCGTTCTGTACGAAACAGATTTCCTGGGATTCCGGCTTGTCGAAGGTCGGCAGGCCGGCGCGGCGTGCGATTTCACGCACTTCGACCTTTGTCAGTTCGCCGAGCGGGAAGACCGTCTTCGAAAGCTGCGCCTGAGTCAAACCGAACAGAAAATACGACTGATCCTTGCGCCGGTCGCGTCCCCGCAACAGGATCCATCGTTGGCGTTCGTCATCGTACCGGACACGGGCGTAGTGACCGGTGGCGACGCGGTCCGCGCCGATTTGCTCGGCCTTGTCCACCAGATGATGAAACTTGACGAAGTTGTTGCAGAGAACGCACGGGCTCGGCGTTTCCCCGCGAAGGTAGGTTTCGACGAACGGTTCCACGACCGTCCGTTCGAATTCATTCTCGAGGTTGAGGACATAGAACGGGAATCCGACGTGGGATGCGACACGCCGTGCATCCCACAGGTCGTCGGGCGAGCAACAACGTCCCGAACGACGGACCTGGGTTTCCGTGTCCACCTGTTCCAGGCCGCTTCCGGGCGAACGCCTCTGGTTCCAGAGTTGCATGGACAGGCCGACGATTGGCTGACCCTGCTCCTTCAGAACGACCGCGGCCGCCGACGAATCGACGCCGCCACTCATGGCGACTGCAATCATGTGACGTGTATTACCTGGATCATTAACCGCGAATCGAGCAAATGGTCCAAACGGGATTCGGACAAGACGGGTTTCCAATAAGCAATCCCGAAAGATCGGTTCCCGGTGGGCGCGATACGCTGCCCGTGTTTCCTCGCGTCATCGGCGGCTCAGAATCCCTCTAACGCCGACTGGATCGCATCCGAAGCGAGGACGCTGCAATGGATCTTGGAGGCGGGGAGGCCACCGAGTGCATCCGCAATCTGCTCGCGAGTGATCTGGCGCGCCGCGTTCAGATCCATGCCGATAATCATTTCCGTTGCGAACGAACTCGTCGCGATGGCCGCCGGGCAACCCTGCGCCTTGAAGCGAGCGTCGGAAACCTTGCCGTCGGCGACACGGATCCAGAGTTTGAGCGAATCTCCGCAGACCGGGTTGCTGACCTCCGCCGTTCGGTCGGCGTCTTCGATCTCGCCCACGCACCGGGGGTTCTCGAAGTAATCCAGCAGCTTTTTCGAATACGGCATCTTATTTCCGATAGTGGGGCGACAACTCGCGCAGTCGCTCCACGATGGCCGGCAAGGTCTCCACGAGCCGGTCGATATCGTCTTGGGTGGTGAGAGTGCTCAAACTCATCCGGAGGCTCCCGAAGCCCTCATCCGGAGTCTTTCCGATGGCAGTCAACACGTGCGATGGTTCCATCGAACCCGAGGAACAAGCCGAACCGGTCGAGACGGCGATCCCCTTGAGATCGAGCGAGATAACCAGTCCTTCTCCTTCGGCATGGTCCACCATGATGTTGGAGGTGTTGGGCAACCGGGGCGCGTTCTCGGCATTGATGCGAATGTCCGGAATCGCGGCCGTCAGCCGGGCCTCCATGTCGTCGCGCAACTCCCCCATTCCGGCCATCGCCTCGGCCAGACTCTCCCGGGCCAGCCGGGCCGCGCGCCCAAACCCCACGATCCCGGGGACGTTTTCGGTGCCGGCACGGCGGTTTCGTTCGTGGCCTCCACCGGTGAGCATCGGTTTCAACGGCGTGCCCTGTTTGACGAAGAGCGCTCCCACGCCCTTGGGTCCGTGGAGCTTGTGTGCCGACATCGAATAGAGATGGAGCCGCAGGGCCCTGACGTCGACTGGAATCTTGGCCGTGGCCTGAACGCCGTCGGAATGGAAATGGATGCCGGCCTCCTCGGCTATCCGCCCGATTTCGTCGATGGGTTGGATCGTGCCGATCTCGTTGTTGGCGTGCATGATCGAGATCAGAATGGTGTCGGGCCGAATGGCTTCCCGGACCCGATCGGCCGATACCAGCCCATCGGAATCCACCGGCACGAAGGTCACTCGGAAACCCTGCTTTTCCAGATCCTTGCACGTATTCAGCACGGCGTGGTGTTCTACCGAGGAGGTGATAATGTGGCGTCCCCTGGACTGCAGCGCCTCGGCGATTCCTCGAATTGCAAGGTTGTCGGCTTCGCTTCCTCCGCTCAGAAAAACGATTTCCGAGGCCTGAGCGCCAATGAGCCGCGCAACCTCCTGCCGTGCCTCGTCCACGGCCGCCTTCGCCTCCTGGCCGAACCAGTGAATCGACGACGCGTTTCCGTAGCCCTGGAGGAAGTAGGGGGTCATCGCCTCCAACACTTCCGGACGCATCGAGGTCGTGGCGTTGTTATCCAGATAGACGTGCATAACCATCGTGATTCTACCACGTTGGCGAAGCGGTGCCGTGTCTGCTGGATATGTCGCGTATCGGCATTTGGAGTAGAAACCGGACCGACAAATCAATAAAATGAAAGTTTTGACGGACAGCTCGAAAGACATTCGAGAGACTGGCGGAAACATTGGGTGCGGTTCGAGGAGGAATCTAATGTCGGCGGGACTTCAGGACGTTATCGCGGGTCGGTCCGGGATCTGCTTCATCGACGGTGAGAAAGGTCTGTTGTCCTATCGTGGCTATAACATCCACGAATTGGCTCCGAATTCGACCTTCGAAGAAACGGCGCACCTGCTCTGGTTTGGCGCCCTTCCGACCGCATCCGAATTGGACGACACCTCGTCTCGGTTGTCGGCATCGCGTGCGATTCCCGGCGAGGTCGTGGCGTTGATGCGCCATTTTACGCGAACGGCCCAACCGATGGAGGCCTTGAGGACCGGCGTTTCAGCCTTGTCCATGTTCGATTCCGAGTCCGAAGACGGCTCCATGGAAGCCAATGTCCGGAAGGCCATTCGTCTGACGGCGCAAACCGCGACCGTTGTGGCCGCGGCGGCACGCATCCGTGACGGAAAGGATCCGGTCGCGCCGCGTTCGGATCTGAGCCACGCCGGCAACTTCTATTACATGTTGACCGGCGAAGCTCCCAATAGCGTGGTGGAGCGGGCACTCGACATCGCATTGATTCTTCATGCCGATCACGAATGGAACGCGTCGACTTTCGCGGCGCGTGTGACGGCTGCAACCCTTGCCGACATGTATTCGGCCGTAACTTCGGCAATCGGCGCCCTGAAGGGGCCGTTGCACGGGGGCGCCAATGCGAATGTGATGAAGCTGTTGCTCAGGATTGGCGACGACTCGAAGGTCGAAGAAGTTGTCCGGGGAATACTGGCCGAAAAGAAGAAGATTCCCGGTTTCGGCCACCGGGTGTACCGGACCGAGGATCCGCGCGCCACGCATCTTCGCCGGATGTCCATGGAAGCCGGAGAGCGGGTCGGCAACACGAAGTGGTACGAGATGTCGACCCACATCGAGACGATCGTCAACACCGAAAAGAAGCTCAACGCCAATGTCGATTTTTATTCCGCGAGTACCTATTACACGATCGGGATGCCCATCGATCTGTTTACGCCGTTCTTTGCCGTGAGCCGAATGGCTGGCTGGACCGCGCACCTGCTCGAGCAATATGCCGACAACCGCCTGATCCGTCCACGGGCCGAGTACATTGGACCCGAGCCAGTCCTCAAGTGGGCGCCTCTCGATCGGAGGGGTTAGGAACCTGTGAGGCGGAACCTCCGCGAAGCGGACGACGGTCTCGGCGTCACGGTGGACTTTCGACCCGGTTCCATCGAAGCCTGGGTGGACGCGGCGCGCATGGCACCGCGCCAAGCCTGATTCCGCATGCCTGATAAACATTACACTCTCGGTCTGTCCGGACTCCGGTCCGGTTTCGCCGTCAGCTTGTTCGAGGACGAATCGCTGCTGTTTGCGATCGAGGAAGACAAGTTGCGGCGATTCAAAGGGGTCGGCATCTTCGAATCGGGAATGCCCGAGTCGAGGGCCGTCGCTTCGGCACTGGCATTTGTCGGACGGGGTTCCGACAGCGTGGAGCGGGTAGTCTACACGCCGCCCATCGACGCCGCATCGAACCGGATTGCGGAGGATGTGTCGTTCCTTTCGGGATTCCTCGATCGTTGTCACTCGATCCCTGTCGACATTGCCGTTGCGGACCACCAGGAAGCGCAAATGACGTTCGCGGCTTCCGTCGCTCCGGAAGCGGACGCCGTCCTCATGGTGGGCAAGACCCGGGTCGCCAACGGAGAGTGCGAACCAACGGGCGCGATCCGGGCGGCGTCGCACTTCGATGTCGTTCGAACCGTGGAACGCCTGACCGGATTTCTCGGACTGGCGCCCGGTCAGATTCATCACCTGGAAAACATGGCCCTGATCGGAGAACCGCGCTTTGTTGACAGCGTCGACGAGGTCATCGCCGCGGGGGATGCGGTGCCGGTCGAGGCACTGGAACATGCGCTCGGGAAGCCCCGGCTGCATCCGGGACACGAGTCGTTTTCGGTCTATCTGGACGTTGCCGCATCGATTCAGGCCGTGTTGATCCAGCGTATCCGCGGGGTCGTGTCGTCCGCCATCGGCCCCAAGGCCGGTTACCACCTGGCGTTGTGCGGGGGCGTTTTCCACAGTTGGAGTTTGAATGACGCTCTGGCCGCGGAATTCCCTGACAATCGTTTCAGCATTTCGTTCGCTCCCGGCAATGCGGGCTGTGCGATCGGCGGGCCCATGGCGTTTACCGGGGCCGCGATCGGGAATCGACCGCTTCCGTTTCTGGGCCCGGGTTACAGCCGCGAAGACGTGAAGGCGGTGTTGGACAACTGCAAGGGGCGGTACGAGTTCCATCCCCAGTCCGAGATCATGAACACGGTGTGCGATGCGCTGGAGCAGGGCAAGATGGTGGGCTGGTTTGGCGGACGGTGCGAGTTCGGTTTGCGGGCACTGGGAGCGCGAAGCGTGTTCACGAATCCGGCAAACCCGTATGCATGCGACAACCTGAGTTCCTATCTCAAGAAACGGCCGTCGTACATGTCCTACGGTGTGGCGATGACCGAAGAGGCCGCGCCGATGCCGTCGCCGTTCATGTCGCGTTCGACGAAGTTGCCGGAGTACTTCGGGGACAGTCCGGTTCGATTGCAAACCGTGTCGAGGACGAGTTCCCCCGTGATTCATCAATTGCTCGATTACTTCGGCGATCGTACCGGCGTGCCCGCCCTGTTGAACACGTCCCTGAACTACTTCGACGAACCGATCGCCTGTACTCCCCGGGATGCCGTCAAAACCTTTTTTGCGTCCGGCCTCGATATGCTGGTCATGGAAAACTTCGTTCTGAGCAAGAGTTGACGGTTCGTCGAGTTCAACCAACCGGAAGCACTATCGAATACCTTCCCGTTATCCACCGCCATCGAATGCGCAGCAGGTCGGCAAACATGCCGAGGCCGTCGGCGAGAAATCGAACTTTCGTCCCTTCGTCGTGACTCCAGGCCACCGGCACTTCAACTGTACGCAGCCCGCACTGACGGGCCAGAAAGAGAATCTCGGGGTCGAAACCGAACCCTTCGATGATTTGCGCCGAAAAGATCGGCTCTGTCTTTTCCCGATTGAACAGTTTGAAGCCGCACTGTGTGTCCTTGATTCCAAGTCCAAGGATCGTCCGGGCGGCCCGGTTGTACACCATACCGCCCCATTCGCGTGTTCGCGGCTGATGGATCAGGATCTTCGACCGGTCGATGGCTCTGGAACCGATGGCGATGTCGGCGCCGCCTCCGGCAGCATCCAGCAACCGGTCCATTTCTTCGATTGGCGCCGAGAGGTCGGCATCGGTAACCAGCACCCACTCCCCCCCGGCCTCGAGCACGCCGCGCCGGACACTATAGCCCTTGCCGCGGTTGGTCGCGTTGCTCAGTACTCTCAACCGGGCGTCCCCTTGCGCGGCGGCGATTTCGGCGGTCCCGTCGCCGGAGCCGTCGTCCACAAGAATGACCTCCGATTCGAGGCGATGGCCGTCGATGAACGCCATGATCCGGTCCAGGGACGGCCCGATCCTCAACGCTTCGTTGTAGGCGGGGATAACGATGGAAACCGCGGGCGGGGCGGAACCGGGCGTCTCATTCACTGGAGTGCGCCCGGTTCGGGGTGTTTCCATAGGCGGCGTATTGTATCATGCTGAATCGGCCGCCGGAGGGGGCCGACCCATCGGTTCTCTTCACCGGGCTGCGGGCTTCAACGCAAGGAAAGAAGCAATCATGAACGACCTCCTGCTCCGCGCATGCCGCAGCGAAAATGTGCCCCGAACCCCCGTATGGATGATGCGTCAGGCTGGACGTTACCTTGAGGACTATCGATCGATTCGAGCGAAGGTTTCCTTTCTGGAACTCTGCAAGACACCGGAACTGGCCGCCGAGGTTTCGATGCAGCCGTATCGTATTCTGGGTGTCGATGCGGTGATTTTCTTCTCGGACATCCTCATTCCGGTCGAGGCGATGGGAATCGAAGTGTCGCTCACCGATCGCGGTCCCGAGATTGGAAATCCGGTCCGCTCATCCCAGGATGTCGACGCTCTCGCGTCTCCGGACGTCGATACTGCATTTCCATTCACGGGAGAGGTGCTTGGCAGGCTCCGCAGGGAACTTGACGGCGCGGTCCCGCTGATCGGTTTCGCCGGCGCCCCCTGGACGCTGGGCTCCTATGTCGTCGAAGGAGGGGGCTCCAGGAATCTTGCCCGGATCAAGGGCATGGCCTTCCGCGACCCGAAGCTGTTCCACCGGCTGATGGACAAGCTTGCGAAAACGATCGGGGATTATCTGGTCTATCAGATCGAGTCCGGCGCACAAGTCGTCCAGTTGTTCGACACGTGGGCCGGCGAATTGAGCCCGCCCGACTACGAAGAGTTCGCACTCCCCTATACGCAGCGAATCTTCGAAACCGTGGGTGATCGAGTGCCCCGGATTCTCTATCTCAACGGGACCTCTCCTCTGCTCGAACTCATGGCGCGATCCGGCGCCGACGTGTTGAGCATCGACTGGAGAATACCCATTGGCGAAGCGCGCCGCCGAATCGGCGACGGTATCGCCATTCAGGGCAACCTCGATCCGTGTCTGTTATTGGGGCGCCCCGAACGCATGCTTGAACGCACGGCGGAAATCCTGGAACAAGCCGGGCCGGCAGGACATATCCTGAACCTTGGCCACGGCATTCTTCCGCCGACACCGGTGGAGAACGCGCGGGCTTTCATCGAATTCGCCAAAACCCGTACCCATTAGACGTATCGGGCGGATGCGGAATTTGTAAATGAATCCACTACCCGATATCGGCTACAGCGCAATTCGGCCTTTCCCCGCCATCTCCGATGCGTGACGTTGTGGTTGTCGGTGCCGGCGTTTCCGGCTTGGCCTGTGCGCGCCGCCTCCAACGAGAAGGTCTGGATGTCCTGGTAATCGAAGCGGACACTCGCCCCGGTGGGGTGGTGTCGAGCGAACGAGTGGACGGATACCTTCTGGAATCCGGACCGAACACGATTCTCCCGACACCGGAATCGATGGCGGCGATTGCCGAGGCCGGCATTGCCGACGAGATGGTCACGGCGCCTCCAAAGGCGCCGAGATTTGTCTACGTCGGCGGCCGTTTGCGGCGCGTACCCTGGGTCATGTCGCCGGCGGGGACCCTGCGCGCGTTGGCTGAGCCGTTCGTCCGGCGACGGGGAAGCGAGACGGATGAGTCCCTGGCTTCGTTTTTCGACCGTCGATTCGGTCGGCAGGCGCACGAGCGGTTGGCTGCCCCGTTCGTTACCGGCATTTATGCCGGTAACACGGCCGAGTTGAGCATTCGGGGAGTCTTTCCGCGGTTGCCCGAACTGGAAGCGCGCTACGGTAGCGTCATGATGGGAATGCTTCGTGGCCGTGGCAAGGGACATCGTCACCGGTTGGCTTCTTTCAAGGGAGGCATGGGCACGCTTCCCGCCGGACTGGCCGCGGGCCTGAACGTTCGATATGGAGCGGCGGCCAGGGCGATCGGGCGCGGATGGGAAGTGGATGTGGACGGCGAGTCGCTTCGAACGCCGGCGGTTGTCATCGCGACGCCCGCATATGCGGCTTCCCAACTGCTTGGTTCCGTGGATCCGGACGCCGCGGGTTTGCTTGAATCGGTTTGCTATGCTCCGATCGTGGTGGCGAGCTTCGCCGTCGCCAATTCAGCCATGACGAGACCTCTCGACGGTTTTGGTTTTCTGGCGCCGCGCGGGGAAGGTCTGAACGTTCTGGGCACGCTCTTCAACAGTTGTCTTTTTGCAGGCCGCGCCCCGTCAGGACAATCCCTGCTGACCAGTTTTGCCGGAGGACGGTTGGCGCCGGAAGTTGCCGACTGGACCGACGACCGCGTCTGGGCGGCCGTGTGTTCCGATGTTGAAAAAGTGTTGAGCCTCGGCGCGGGCGTTGCGAAGCCGATCCGGCTCAAACGATACCGCCGTGCCATACCTCAGTATCTGCTGGGACATCGCGAATGGCGGGCACGCATCGAATCCCGTGTTCGGGACCTGCCCGGACTCTTCCTGACCGGAAACTATATCGACGGCGTGTCGGTTCCGGCTTCGATGGAGCACGGAGTACGGACCGCGGATGCGGCGATTCAGTACATTCGGAGGACTGAATGAAACGAACGGCCATGGAACTTGCGGCGTTTCTGGGCGCCGAAATGAGCGGCGCCCCTGACGTATCGATCGAGAGCGTGGCGGAACTCGATACCGCCGGTCCCGGAGACCTCAGCTATGCCGAACCGCGATACTCGGACCGCGTCGCCGCGAGCGGGGCGGTGTGCGTCCTTGTTGCCGGAGGCGCGTTTGCGGGAAAAACCACGATCGCGGTACCCAATCCGAAGGCCGCTTTTGCACGGGCGGCCGCCTGGCTGATGCCTTCGGTTCGGCCGAAGCCCGGAGTCCATCCGAGGGCATGCATCGGCGACGGCGTTCGCCTGGGGGAGGACGTTCACATCGGCGCTCACGCCGTACTTGACGAGGATGTCATCGTTGGAGACCATACGGCGATTCATCCGGGGTGTCACATAGCGTCTGGTTGCCGGATCGGAGAAGGTTGTACGATTCGTGCGAACGTCGTGCTGTATTCGGGGGTCGAGATCGGAAACCGGGTCGTCCTGCATGCGGGAGTCGTCGTCGGTTCCGACGGGTTTGGATATGTCCGGGACGGCGACGAATACGTGCAGTTTCCGCAATTCGGACAAATTCGAATCGAAGACGACGTCGAGATCGGAGCGAACAGCACTATCGACCGCGGTTCGCTCGGGTCGACGGTAATCGAGCGTGGAACCAAGCTGGACAACCTGGTTCACGTCGCGCACAACGTCCGTATCGGTTCGCGCACCGTAATTGCCGCACAGACCGGCGTTTCCGGCAGTTGCGACATCGGCGACGATGCGGTGATCGCCGGGCAGGTGGGAATTGCCGACCATGTACGGATCGATTCGGGTGGCATCGTCGGCGCCCAATGCGGGATTCCCAGCGGCAAACGGATCCGCGCGGGTCGCGTGTTCTGGGGTACGCCGGCCCGGCCGCTCGATGACATCAAGATCCAGCAGGCGTACATTTCGAGGTTGCCCCGGATGGCACGGGAGTTCGAGCGCCTGAAGAAAATGGTCGAGGAACTGTCCGAGAGACCGAAAGAGAGAGATCAATGAGCGTAATCAAGACCGTACAACAGCATATCCTGGACGAAGAACGGCTTCACCCGGAAGCGACCGGGGAGTTTACGTCGTTGCTGACCAACCTGACCGTTGCCGCAAAGATAGTATCTCGCGACGTTAATCGTGCCGGTCTCGCTTCGAACGTGCTTGGGACAACCGACTCGGTCAACGTTTACGGCGAGACGGTGACAAAGCTGGATCAATTTGCCGAAGACACGATCCAGCGTGTCATGGGGAACTGTGGAATGCTTTCGGTGATGGCTTCGGAAGAGAGCAACGACATCATTCCCATCCCCAGGGGAAATCCACGGGGAAAGTACGCGATGATGTACGACCCGCTGGACGGTTCTTCGAACATCGACGTCAACACGAGCATCGGAACGATATTCTCGATTCACCGAAAGGTGACCCCCGGCGAAGACGGAACCGCAGAGGATTGCATGCAGCTTGGAAGCAGGCAGGTCGCGGCCGGTTACTTCATATACGGGTCCAGTACCATGATGGTCTATACCACCGGCCACGGCGTGGACGGATTCACCCTCGATCCCGCCCTCGGAGAGTTCATTCTGTCCCACGAGAACATTCGGACTCCTCCACGCGGCAGGATGTACAGCATCAACGAGGGAAATCAATCGAAGTGGGACGAGGGAACAGCCGCCTACATCCGTCATCTCAAGGAAAGGGACGACGCGGCGGGCCGGCCCTATTCGCTACGCTACATCGGCTCGCTCGTCGCCGACTTCCACCGGAACCTGCTGAAGGGCGGCATCTTCCTGTACCCCGGCCCCAAGGCAAAACTCCGCCTGCTTTACGAGGCTGCTCCGTTGGCGATGGTTGCCGAACAGGCGGGCGGTCTCGCCACGACGGGGACGCAATCCATCATGGACGTGGAACCCGAATCGTTGCACATGCGCGTGCCGCTGATCATCGGCAGCAAGGACGACGTGAACGAATATATGGGATTTGTGAGCAGGGAGAGCGTTTCGGCGAAGTGACGGTGCGCGGGTGCGCGGTCCGTGTCCATCCCTCTTCCGGCGGCACAACCGGTTAAGCCGATTACCTATTCTCTGATTCTTCGGGAAACCGTCCAATGAAGGGGCGCAGTTCAGATGCCCAAAGGATGCGTGAGGTCTTGGCGCCACTGACATCCATTGAGCCGGTGCGGACCGGTATGGAGTGGGTGGCCTTCTTTAGCCCGCCTTTCTCACGGGTTTTCGTCGCGAAGAGCCGGAGACGCCGTCAGGGCTGGGGCGGGTTCCTCGCGCCCGTGGCGCGCGCCCGGAGGGCACCGGAGGCGTACTTCCTACTGCCGCACGGACGTGCGCTTTTTACTGCCGCACCTAAGGTGCGCGATGACAGTACGTCGAGGAGCCCGACCGCGCTCGATCCGGCGCGAGGAACGCGCCGCTACGCGCCCGGCGCGATCGGCGCCAGGAAAGCGCCTGAGAACGCGCCGTGGAACGCGACACTGGCGGATGTATACGGCGCTGCAGCAGACAACTCGTGAGAAAGGCGGGTTAGTGCCTCTCCACTCGTAGGCGAAGAACTGTTGATCGACCGAGAGCAATCCACGGGGCGCTGGATCGATCTCGAATAACGGCATTCCTGCTCGATACAAACGTGATCGGCGAGACGCTCAAACCGCGCCCCGGCCTCACTGGTCACTTCAAACCGGGCCAACGATGGTCACCGCGCCCCGGCCGATGGGATGGCCCGGGACGGTTGTCGCTGGGCGAGGCGCTTGAATGGGACGTCTCAATAATGTGAAACTGTGGATATGAAAAATATCACAGTCACGATTGATGACGACGTGCATCGGTGCGCGCGTATCAAGGCTGCGGAACGGGGCACCTCCGTGTCGGCGGCCGTCCGCGAGTTTCTGATCCGTTGGGCGGGCGAGGAAACCGAGTTCGACCGGCGCAAGCGGCTCCAGGACGACACGTTGTGCCACATCGATACGTTCCGCGCTGGAGACCGGGTGCCGCGCGAGGAGGCCCACCGCCGTGGCGGCCTTCGTTGACACCAACGTGCTCCTGTACGGGGTGAGCACCGTCCGCGATGAAGCGGACAAACAGGTGACGGCAAGGGCGATTCTAGATCGGGACGACATCGTACTGTCGGCGCAGGTGCTGCAGGAGTTCTATGTGCAGGCAACGCGGTCGACGAAAGCAGACCGTCTCGCCCACGATACCGCCGTGAGCCTCATCGAGTCCTGGCTGCGCTTTCGTGTGATTGAGACATCGGTGTCGCTAGTCCCTGAATAAGCGCGATTGAGGAAGTATCGATGGTGAAAAAGTAGCGGAAGTACCCGAAATGTCCCCGTCCCGTGCGAAAAGGAATTTGCAGAATCCTGACGGAAAAGGAGGCATTTCGGGTGAACGATTATACGCGCAAGAACATGAGGAATCGCAAGCGGCGAATCGAGCGTCGGCTTGGAGAGCGGCATTGGAGGGAACAGGCGGCGCCGATGTTGTCGGCGAGTAACATGCACTATGAGATGGGCAAGCGGACGCGGGGGACGGCGGTGGGCGGCATCGGGGCGATGCATCGGGTGGCGCGGCGGACGGGTCTGATCGAGGCCATCGACGCGCGGGTGGATGTGCTGAAGCGGCATCTGCCGTATCACGAGTCGGATCACGTGTTGAACATCGCCTACAACGCGTTGACGGGAGGGACGTGTCTGGAAGACATCGAGTTGCGGCGCAACGACGAAGCATACCTGGATGCGCTGGGGGCGCAGCGGATACCGGACCCGACGACGGCGGGCGACTTTTGCCGGAGATTCGAGCCCGGCGACGTGGAGAACCTGATGGAGGCGGCGAATGAAGTGCGGCTGAATGTGTGGCGGCAGCAACCGGCCGGTTTTTTCGGCGAGGCGGTGTTGGACGCGGATGGGACCCTGGCGCCGACCAGCGGGGAATGCAAGGAAGGGATGGATATCGCCTACGACGGGACATGGGGCTATCACCCGTTGTTGATTTCACTGGCGAACACCGCCGAGCCGTTATACCTGGTGAACCGGAGCGGCAACCGGCCCTCGCATGAAGGCGCGGCCCCGCGGTTCGATCAGGCGATCGGGTTGTGCCAGCGCGCCGGGTTCCATCGGATCCTGCTGCGCGGGGACACCGACTTCAGCCAGACCCGGCATCTGGATGGATGGGACGGCCAGGGCGTGGACTTCATCTTCGGTATCGACGCGAGGGCGAACCTGGTGGCGCGGGCCGATGCGCTGGAGCCGGACTGCTGGGCAGCGCTGGAGCGTGAGGCCCGATACGAGGTGGCCACCCAGCCCCGCCAGCGTCCCGACAAGGTCAAGGAACGGATCGTTCGGGAACGCGGTTTCAAGAACATTCGGTTGCGGGGCGAAGACGTGGCCGAGTTCGCCTACCGGCCCGGCGCCTGTAAGCGGGACTACCGCGTCGTGGTGGTGCGGAAGAATCTGTCGGAGGCCAAAGGGGAGTGGGTGTTGTTCGACAAGATCCGGTACTTCTTCTACATCACGAACCGTGCCGGTCCCGCCGACCGGATCGTGAAGCGCGCGAATCAACGGTGCCATCAGGAGAATCTCATCGAGCAACTCAAGAACGGCGTCCGGGCCTTGAAAATGCCGGTGGGCGACCGGACCGGCAACTGGGCCACCATGGTGATGGCGTCGCTGGCCTGGACCCTGAAGGCGTGGTTTGCGCTGCTGCTTCCCGAAACCGGACGCTGGGCCCCGAAGTATCGGGCCGAGAAGCAGACCGTTCTACGCTGGGAGTTCAAAACGTTCCTGAACGCCTTCATCCTCCTGCCGTGCCAACTCGTGCGTACCGGCCGGCGCATCGTCTTCCGGCTCATGGCCTGGAACCCGTGGTTGTCCGTCTTGTTCCGTGCCGTGGATGTGTTGCGTCGTCCCCTGCGATGCTGACCCGATCATGGATCTGAGCCCGGGCGGTCGAGGTCCCGGTTGCTGTCAACCCTTCAAACAGACACGGCGAGGCCCCCACTGAAACAGACGCAACACGAACCGGAGGCCGGGACAAAACGATCCCGGAACGGAAGGTTATGCCTCCAACTTTATGGCTGGGAACCGGCCGTTCGCCATCTGGTTATGCGCTTGTTTTGGGGCTAGTGCAGCAGGCACTCGCCACCGCCGCACGGTGGCGTATTTCGTACTGGGATGCCGCGATCGTCGAAGCCGCCCGTATCGGAAACTGTCCGATAGTGCTCTCTGAGGATTTGCAGCCAGGCATGAACTTCGCTGGTGTGACGGTGCGGAATCCGTTCGTCTAACAATGGGTCAGTCTCCGGCCGGGCCCGTACGCACGGTGGTGTGACAGGGAAAGCGGGCGACCGCCTACCTATGTCGATGGGAGTGGGAGCGGGGAGCCCAAATCCCTGAATATTGAACATGTAGGGGCGGTCTGCGACCGCCCGAATCAAGTCCGTAGATCGTGCGGTCATAGACCGCACCTACAGTGGGAGTGGGAGCGGGGAGCCCAAATCCCTGAATATTGAACATGTAGGGGCAGTCTGCGACCGCCCGAATCAAGTCCGTAGATCGTGCGGTCATAGACCGCACCTACAGTGGGAGTGGGAACAGGGAGCCCAAATCCCTGAATCCGGAGCGACGTCGCCGATCCGGCCCGAAACGCGCTCCCTTCACCGCTTCCAGCGTCTCGACACGATTGGCACTCAAGTTCGCGCCTCCACTGCGCCGACTTCGAAAACTGACGTTCCACCACGGGCTGCAAACCCGCCTTTCTCACGAGTTGTCTGCTACAGCGCCGGATCCATCCGCCAGTGCTGCGTTCCACGGCGTGTTCCTCGCGCCGGATCAAGCGCGGTCGGGCTCCTCGACGTACCGTCTAAAGCGCACGTCCGTGCGGCAGTAAGAAGTACGCCTCCGGTGCCCTCCGGGCGCGTGCCTTGCTCTGACGGCGTCTCCGACTCTTCGCGACGAAAACCCGTGAGAAAGGCGGGCTAACAGCTTTGCGAAATTCCACGATGGCATTATTGAAGGGATGGGACAGGCAAGGCTGAGATTATCGGGATAATCGCATTAGCGCTGCTTCGACGGAGTCTTCCGCAATGTAACCGACCGCTTCGTCGAGCATCGTTCGGGGTTGGCGCGTCCAGACTACGCTTCGCGCTCGACGAGCCATTTTCGGCGGAGTTCTGCTGCAACCTGCTCATGCGGAAGGGTTTCCCCAGCCCGAACTTCGGCTCGCCCATGATCGACAGCCTGAATGACGTAGAGGTGATAAAGCACGTCCTCCAGACTACAGTCGTCTGGCAGTCGATCGAGCACGGCTTTCACGGTTTCCTTTGTCTGCACAACCGGCTCCTTATGCCTGCCAATATACAGTGTTCATGTAGCTATCGGATCGGACTGGCTAAGGATTTGAGCCCCGCGACCACCGTATCGAAAACCCAATCGGTCGCCGCGGTCAGCCTTGCTTGAGGTCCTGCTTCCAGCCGAGGATTCGTGCGGTGTTGCCTTCCTTTTCGGCTTCTTCGATCAGGCCCTTGGAGTGATAGAACATGGAAAGGCTGGTGTGTGCCAGGATGTCGTCGGGGTCGATTTCGGTCAGGCGCTTCGCCGTGGCGATTGCGCCGTCCGCGTCTCCGTTGTCGAACTGGGCCCGCGCGAGGCCGTGCAAGGCATCCTGATAACGGGGGTCTATCTCCAGAGCCTTCCTGTATTGTTCGACGGCTTCGTCCAGCTTGCCGTCCCCGAAGGCCTCCACCGCTTCGACAAACAACGCTTCTTTCAACTCTTCGTTCAACTCGTCTCTGGCTTCTTCGTCAGACATATGAGCTCTATTTTACGGGAGTTTTCGCGGCATCGCTACGGTCTACTCGTAGCGGAGCGCTTCGATCGGATCCAGCAGGGCCGCCTTGTATGCGGGGTACACACCGAACGCAAGGCCGGTGAGGACCGATGTGAGAAAGCCGGCGGCGATCCAGAAGACCGAAACCTGGGCGGGCAGGAAAGGAGCGACGGCACGGATTCCGGCCGCGATCCCCGATCCGAGCAGAATTCCCAGTATTCCGCCGATCGATGTCAACGTGATCGCTTCGAGCAGAAACTGGGTCATGATCTTTTGGCGAGTGGCGCCGACCGCCTTCCGAATGCCGATCTCGGGCGTGCGTTCGCTTACCGACACCAACATGATGTTCATCACACCGACTCCGCCGACCATCAGTGCGACTGACGAAATCGAGAGCATCAGGGCAAAGATGCCGCCCGAGATCTGATTCCAGAGGTCGGTCAGGGAATCCTGAGTGAAAATCGAGAAATTATTGGCCTCATCGTAGCGAACGCCCCTGCGCCGGCGCAGCAGGCCCTCGACTTGATCGATGGCACGGTCCATTCCGGCCTCTTCCGTAGGCCTGAAAACGATCGTTAGGTCTTCGACGCCCGGATACAGTTGCTCGAAGGTTCCGATCGGCAGTTCGACGATATTGTCCTGAGGGTTGGCGCCGGGATTCAGACCGGTGGGTCTCTTTTCGAGAACTCCGACGACGACAAAGACTTTGCCGGCGAGCTCGACCTCCCGTCCAATGGCGCTGTCGACATTGAGGAACAGCGTCTCCGCCGTATCGTAACCCATCACCAGGACATTCGCCCGGCGCCGATCATCGCTGTCGCTGATCCAACGGCCGTCGCGGAGGTCCAGGCTGTACACGTCCTCGTAGTCGGGAGTGACGCCTTCGACGATCGTTCCCGACACCGTGCGGTCGCGATACCGTAGAGAATAGGACTCCACGCCGAATCCCCCGGACTGGGTCCGGAGCATCGGCGCAACGCTGCGAACGCTCGGCACGGTTTCGATCGCCTCGGCGTCGTCGAGGGTCAGCAAATCGCGCGTTCGTTCTTCCTGAGTGCGTTCTCCGACCGTTGGCCCGATCCGTGTGACGAAGATCAGGTCGAACCCGATATCCTGGATCTCGGATGTGATGCTCGAGTTGAGCCCGTTGATGACCGAGGACATTCCGATGACAGTTGAGACCCCAATCACCACGCCCAGCACTGTAAGACCCGACTGGACCTTGTTGGCCCGGATCGATTCCAATGCTATCCGGATGATGTCGAGCACGGTCTATTCCTTTCGGAGCGCCGCGATCGGCTCGAGTTGAGCTGCCCTGCTGGCAGGCCAGATTCCAAAAAACAGCCCGACTCCGGTCGAGACTCCGAGTGCCAGCACCACCGCCCAAAGCTCGATGATTGCCGGAAAACCCGTTACTCGGGACACGGTCGCCGCGATCAAGGCGGCCAGTCCCAGTCCGATGAGGCCTCCCAGGAGCGTTAACGAGGCCGACTCGATCAGAAACTGCAGCAGGATATCGACGCGCCGGGCGCCGATCGCCTTGCGGACTCCGATTTCGCGCGTTCTCTCCGTCACCGAAACCAACATGATGTTCATGACGACGATGCCGCCGACGACAAGCGAAATCGCCGCGATCGAAACGGTCACGGCAAAGAACGTTTGACTGATTCTGCCCCAGAGTTCGAGGAACGTGTCGTTGGTCTGGATCGTGAAATTGTCGTCATCGTTGTAGGCCACATGCCTGCGCGTTCTCAGTACCATTCGCGCCTGATCCTGAGCCGTTTCGACGTTTTCCTCTCCGTCGGCCTTCACCAGAATCGTCACTGAACCTCGAGAGCCGTACATCTTTTCGAATGCGGAAATCGGGATGGCCGCCCAGTTGTCGCGCGACTGTCCGAGCAGCGGTCCCAGAGCCTCTCCGATCCCCACAATTTCGAACTCGCGGCCGTTCAATTGGATTTTCTTGCCCAGAGGATCGATCAGCGGATAGAGGTTTTCGACGACATCGGCGCCCACCACGGCCACCCGGCGGCTCTGGCGGACATCGTATTCGGTAATCTCGCGGCCCGCATCCAATTCTTCACCGAGTATGGCGGGGATTTGGGGCGAAATGCCGCGGACGGCGCCAAACAATTCTTCGGCGCCGTAGCTGAGCCGTGAACCGGCGTTTCTGCGAACGCCCAGAAGTTGGCAAGCGGAGCAATACTCCCGGACCGCGTCCGCGTCGTCGCGGAGAAGATTCTTGCGTTGCCGGACCTCCAGCCACGTATCCCGGTCCAGAATGAGGTCGGGCGTTCGTGTGACGTAGAAAACGTCGGCGCCGAGAGTGAAGATCTCGCCCTCGACGTAGTTGTTCATGCCTGAAATAAAGGCGACCACCGTGATGACGGTCATCACGCCGATGACGACGCCCAGCAAGGTCAACCCCGACCTGAGGCGGTTGACCCGCAGGGACTCCAGCGCCATCTTTACGGCTTCAACGAACAGCATTGCTCTTCACTTTAACGTCGATACGGGTTTGAATGTTCCAACAAAGGGCCGCGGGCTGGGTCAAAGTCCAAACTGAAGAGACATCGGGCGGACGCAATCGTTAACACGAAAGTGGCAAAAGGGGAGCGGTCTACTTGTCGGGTCCCTTGAATTTCTCCTGGAGCAAACGGATCTTTTCTTCCATCGAAAGCTGCCGCGGTGGGGTTATCGGGGCCTCCTGGCGTCTCGATCCCGGCTGCCGCTGTCTTTTTCTTTGCGAAACAGCGCCTTCCTTCGTCCTCGGGCGTTGCGGCCGTCCCCTCCCGCCGCCGGGAGCGGACTGGTTGCGTCCGTCTGTCCTTGCCGGCATTTGCCGGCGAGCGTCGCGTTGGGGTTTCGGTAGAGCGGCTTTCACCGAGAGGCTGATTCGCTTGACGGCTGAATCGACGCCGATGACTTTCACCTTGACGACGTCGCCGACCTGGACGGCTTGCCGTGGATCGGAAATGTATCGATGCGACAATTCGGAAATATGAACCAGCCCGTCCTGCCGTACGCCCACATCCACAAAGGCACCGAAGTTGGTGACATTCGTAACCGTCCCCTCGAGTTCCATGCCTCCCTTCAGGTCGGCGACTTCGCTCACGTCGTCCCGGAACCGAGGCACGGCAAATGCTTTTCTCGGGTCGCGTCCCGGCGTTGCCAGTTCACGCCGGATGTCGCCGAGCCGGTACCGTCCCACTTCGGCCTCGAAGCGGTCGAATTCGATCGATCGGACCTTCTCGTAATTGCCGACCAGGTCGCCGGTCGTCGAGCCGATGGACTCCGCGAGCTTCCGAACAATCGGATAGGATTCGGGATGGATGAAGGAACGATCCAGCGCCTCGGCGCCGTTCTTGATTTTGAGGAAACCAGCGGCCTGAGCAAAGACCCGCTCATCGACGCGTTCAATCCGGCGCAAGTCTTCTAGCGTTGAAAACGGGCCATTCGCCCTGCGATATCCGACGACTGTTTCGGCCAGTGCATTCGAGAATCCGGATACATACCGGAGCATATCCGGCGATGCGCTGTTCGGGTCTACGCCAACCCGGTGGACCGCCGATTCGACGGCGGACTCCAGATGGACCTCGAGCAGTTTTTGATCGACATCGTGCTGGTACTGTCCGACACCGATCGATTTCGGGTCGACCTTGACAAGCTCCGCGAGCGGGTCCTGCAGACGCCGTGCAATGGACACTGCCTTTCTGGACGCCACATCCAGGTTCGGAAACTCCTGGCGCGCATGCCTCGACGCGCCGTACACACCGGCGCCGGCTTCGTTTACCAGAACGACAAAAACCTGCAGGTCATGTTCCCGAATCGTCGAGCGGATGAACGATTCCGCCTGCCGCGAACCGGTGCTGTTGCAGATCGCGATCCCCTGAGCCTTCGTCCGGTTCAGGATTTCGATGAGGATTTGGCGCGCGCTCGCCGATTCGCGCCCGGTTCCCCGACCCGCGGCCACGGATTTCGCCGTCCCCGAGCCATCGATTTCGGTTGCGCGGGCGGCTGTTTCCGTGGCGGTGGCTTCCCCAGTGGCGATGGCTGCTGTTACCGTGTTGGTGGTTTCCCGAACAGCGTTGGCGGCCGTCTCCGTGCTGGTCGCGGCCGTTTCCACGCTGGCCGGTTCCCGAGTGTCACTGTCGACGGGTTCCTGAGGTTCCTCTTTCGCCGGCTCAACCGCCGTTTCCGCGGGCGCATCCGGTGCTGTCCCTTGCGGCGCCGGCACTTCGGCTACCGGTTCGGATTCGCTCTCTGGTTCGGTGCCCGTGGCTTCGCGATTGACCGTGGTAGAACCGTCGGTAGTTTCAGCCGGAGCTTCTATCTCTTCTTTCGGTTCCGGCCCCGGCGCCTCGGATTTCGCCGTCCCCGAACCATCGATTTCGGTGGCAATGGCGGCTGTTTCCGTGGCGGTGGCTTCCCCAGTGGCGATGGCGGCTGTTTCCGTGGCAGTGGTCTCCAGAGCACCGTTCGCGGCTGTTTCCGTGCTGGTCCCGTCCGTCTCCGTGCTGGTCGCCGCCGTTTCCACGCTGGTCGGTTCCCGAGTGTCATTGTCGACGGGTTCCTGAGGTTCGATTTCCCCAGGCTCAGGTGCCGTTTCCGCGGGCGCATCCGGTGCCGTTTCCGCGGGCGGCTGTCCCTTGCGGCGCCGGCACTTCGGCTACCGGTTCGGACACGCTCTCTCGTTCGGCGCCCGTGGCTTCGCGATCGATGCTGGTAGAACCGTCGGTAGTTTCAGCGGGAGCTTCTATCTCCTCTTTCGGTTCCGGCCTTGGCGCCTCGAATCTCGCCGCGCCCGAGTTGTCGACCTTGGTGACTCTAATGGTTGTTTCCGTATTATCCGTTTCCCGAGTGTCGTTCGAGTCCGTCTCCGGGCTGGTCGCGGTTGTTTCCGTGCTATCCGTCTCCCGAGTGTCGTTGTCGACGGGCTCCCGAGGTTTGATTTCCGCAGGCTCCGCGGCCGATTCCGCGGGCGGATCCAGCGTTGTTGCCTGGGGCGCCGGCACTTCGGCTACCGGTTCGGACTCGCTCTTTGCTTCGGAGCCCGTGGTTTCGAGTTCGACGGCGGTAGAACCTTCCGAAGCTTCAGGCGGGGCATCTGCCGCCGCGTTCGGTTTCTGCCTCGACGCCGCGTCTGCTTGCGATTTCTCGTCGGTCCGGGGGGCCGTTTCCCGTGGCGGCGCCACAACGGCGGGCTTCGGATCGGCAAGCCGCAGAGTATGGCTTTCGGCGAGCGTTCCGTCGCCGTTCACGACTGCAAGCTTCGACGCACCCTTGACGTTGGGATCGATACCGACGACCGTGATCGCCCCCGCCGCCGGCGCCAGCAGCAATGCGCTCAGATTTTCGCGGAAGACGTGGATCGCTTCGTCCTCGGACCGCTCCCGAAGCATGATGCGCACTTCGTTCTGGATCACCGGCTTCAGGAGGCGTTCATAGGCGTCGACGATGGCTTTCCCCACCAACTCCGCCGTGGGTGACGACGCCGGCATCCCCACCCGTTTTTTCAGTTCGGCTAGGGCTTTTTCGTCGTCGATCTGGATGGAGTTGGAAAGAATCTTTTCTCTCGTGCCCCGTCGGATTGCCAGCATCCGATGCGAGGGAATCCTGGCGACCGGTTCCGAAAAGTTGTAGTAAGACGAGTACTTGGTCTTCTGGTCTTCCTTGCCCTTGACAGCCCTGGCCTGGACCGTGCCTTTGTCGATCATGAAACCGCGAAGCCACTGGCGGTAACCCGGATCTTCCGAAATCTTCTCGGCGACGATATACAGAGCGCCTTCGATGGCCGCTGCCACTGTCGGTACCTTCTTCTGAAGACCGATGAACCGGAGGGCCACGTCTTCGACCGGCGTCGGGCCGCCGTGCTCGTGGATATAGTCGGCGAGAGGTTCCAGACCGCGCCGCCTCGACAGGTTCGCCTTCGACTGCCGTTTCGGCCGATAGGGCAGGTACAGATCTTCGAGTTCGTTCGAATTTTCGCAGGTTTCGATCCGCTCGCGGACCTCGGGGGTCATGCGGGCGAGGGCCTCGATCGCCGCGAGGATTTGAGTGCGGCGTTGGACGAGCTTTCCGTATCCCAGATAGCGCGCGCCAATTTCGCGCAGACGGGCCTCGTCCAGATTGCCGGTCTCGTCTTTCCGATAGCGTGCAATGAAAGGGATGGTCGCGCCATCCTGAACCAATTGAATCGTGGCATCGATCCGTTGCAGGGACAAACCGGTGTCTCTGTTGATCTTGCGAGTGATTTCGGACGTCATTTTGCTTAGTCCCGGTCAGGGAAAGACGAGGGCAGTATGCCGTAGGGAACGACCGTGAAGCAACAGCATTGGGGCAATTGAATGAGGGGGCCATTGTCCGTTATCGGTATGCGATATCGGAACGGGGTCAGTTTCGCCGCAGCAATTCTCATTTTGGCCACTGAGGGCCTCGGAATGATATCCCATTCCAACTGTAGGCGCGGTCTATGACCGCGCGACGACCGCGCGGTCTTGATTCGGGCAGTCTCGGAATGCTTGATTCGGGCGGTCATAGACCGCCCGTACATGCTCAATATTCGGGGATTTGGGCACCCCGCTCCCACTCCGACTCCCAATGTAGGTGCAGTTTATGACTGCACGATCTCGAATTGGGCGGTCACAGACCGCCCGTACAATAGACCACCCCTACGAGATCAGGAGCGGGAATGAACAGCGGAAAACACTCATAATTAGAATTGCTGGTTTCGCTGCCGGTCGCGGCGCTGAATGCCGTAGCTTCCGCCCTCTCGGTCGACCCACTCGAAGAGTGCCTCGATAGCTTGTCTGAAGGCGGCGGTGTTTTGCTCGAGCTGCCGAATGTGACTTTCCCGGATTTCGCCGGTCCGGCGGATGTCTTCGATCAGAGAGGACTGGTTTGCCAGTGCCCGATCCAGTTGTTGGACGATGCGATTCGATTCCGGCGACAACTCCGGCGTGTCGCGCAAGACGCCGATGGCTTCTCCGATGTCCTCGGATCGAGTCCCATCGACATCGCCGTCGCGAATTGCGCGCCGTGAGGACTGAAAACTTTGTTGCGCCTGGTTGATGGAATCGATGAAACGATCGGCCGTGCCCGGTCCCGTGTAATTCATGGCCACCTGCAGAAAGGCGACCGCGATCGACGCGAGCGCCGCCATCTGCGCCAGTCGGGCAAACTGTCCTGTTCGGGTTCCGGGTTCATGGAAGCCGAACAGGGTGGCCAGGGCCATACCCGCCACGAGCCCGCCCACGTGCGCCGCATTGTCGATCGCCGGTATCGCCAATCCGATGGCCAGGTTCAGCAGGATGACCGGCAGGATGCCCGCACCGATCGCGCGTCGCAGGAATGCCGGCACGCGCCGCCGGTTCCGGATACTGAACATGAGCAGAACGCCGAAAAGTCCGAAAATGGCTCCCGAGGCGCCCGCCGACACCGAGTCGGGGTTGAAAACGTAGCTGCCCCAGACGCCCGCGATTCCCATCGAGATGTAGAGCGTTACGAAACGCGCGCTGCCGTAAAGCCGCTCGACCTGCTGTCCGACAATCCAGAGGGCGTAGGAATTGAACGCGAGGTGCAGGATCCCGATGTGAATAAAAACCGGTGTCAGAAATCGCCAGAACTCTCCGGAATCGATCAGGGGGTTGGATTTGGCCCCAAACGCAATCAGCGTTGCGGGGTTGGTGGTTTCTCCGGCGATTTCCATCGCGATGAACACCAGAAAGTTCAATCCCATGAAAACGTACGTGAACGGGATTCTTCGGCGCCGAATATCGCGCAGGAACAGGATGTCGGGATTCAGGGGCGGCGCATCGAGAAAGTGCGGCCGGAGGGGAGGGGGTTCGCTCGGGGACGGTGCCGGGGGCTCGGTGTCAGGGGTCACGGCGCAACGTCTCTCCGATTTCACGCGCCACCCGTCTGGCCTCTTCTATTTCTTCGGGTTGGAAGGAAATCGCGGCCACAACCGCGTGTCCTCCACCTCCGTAGCGCTCGCAGATTCTGGCCAGATTGTGACGATGCTCGACCTGGGTCCATGGGTTGGTGCCGACAGAAACCTTTGCACGGGACGGCTCCAGACTGATACCGACCGTGTATACCGAATCGGGAAACACCTTGTACGGTATGAACTTGTTGTGCGCGTGAACGGACGACTTGCTGATGTCGAATTCGACGACTCCATCGTTAGCGGTCATGGCTTCCCTCAGCACCGCAATCGCGTGCAGGTGCTTTTCGTATAACGCATCGAAGTGATCCCGAACCTCGGGATCGGCACCCACCTGGGCGAGCGTTTTGGTCTGCAGATCCTCGATAATCCGACGCATCAGCATCCGGTCGTGTATGGCCTCGACGACCGTCATGAGTTTCAGTGCCGGTTCTTTCAATTCGACCGCGGATTCGGCGCTTTCAAACTGCGCCCCGTCAATGATGTCGGCCCAATGAATGAGTTCGTTCAGGCTTTCGAGTGAGCAGTTGAAGTTGGTCTCGCTGATGTGCTGGATGAATTTCGTGCACGATCGGTAAGACGGATCGTGGAACTTGCGTCCGCTTCGATCATGGTGAAAACGCTCTTTGTCTTCAGGGGAAAGGAACGCGCTTTCGTGGTGATCGAACCACCATGTCAGCCGATTCGATGAACTGTACTTGAAGTCCAGGATGGCATTGGTCGTCCCGGTCAACATGTCATCGAGCTGGTAACCTCCAGCCCGATGAGCCAGCCCGTCGTATTCGAATCGGGCGTCCGAGTCCACGGCCAGGCGGTAGAACGTGGAGAAGACGGCGGCGGAAGCAACGCCGTCGAAGCAGTTGTCGTGGTGGAGAACGCGTACCGTTTCGCTCATGGTCAACCAATCATCGTAGCAGGTACCTGGCGATTGTCTGTAGTTGCATATTCGAAGTCCCTTCGTAGATCTTCCCGATCTTGGAGTCCCTGAAATACTTCTCGACCGGGTAGTCGCGGGTATATCCATACCCCCCGTAAACCTCGATCATCAACGACGTGACGTGTTCGGCAACTTCCGAAGCAAAATATTTTGCCATGGCCGCTTCCTTCACGAATGCCTTTCCGCAGTCCTTGAGCCGCGCGGCGTTGTATACCATCAGGCGCGCCGCTTCGATCCGGGTAGCCGCCTCGGCAAGCTGGAACTGAATCGCCTGAAAGTCCGCGATGGCCCGGCCAAAAGCCCGGCGTTCCCTGGCGTATGCGGCGCCGCATTCCCAACTGCCGGCCGCAACGCCCACCATCTGCGCGCCGATTCCTATGCGCCCTTCGTTGAGGGTCTCGATCGCGATCCTGTAACCCTTTCCGATTTCTCCAAGCACGTTCGCTTTGGGAACACGGCAGTCTTCAAGCAACAGTTCGCAAGTGCTCGATGCCCGAATCCCGAGTTTGTCTTCCTTTGCCCCAACGGCAAAACCGGGTGTGTCCTTGTCGATCAGGAATGCCGTAATGCCTTTGTGCCCACGATCCGGATCGGCGTTGGCGAAGACGATGAAAAGATCGGCTTCGAGTGCATTTGTCGTCCACAGCTTTCTGCCGTCGAGGACGAAGCGATCGCCGTCTTCGCGGGCCCGGCACCTAAGGGCGAAGGCATCGCTCCCCGACTCCGCCTCGGAAAGTGCGTAGGCGCCCACAACGTTTTCGGCCAGGCGGGGAAGGTGACGCCGTTTTTGATCGTCGTTTCCCCAACGCATGATGGCGTTGTTGACCAGGGTGTTCTGAACGTCGACGAACACTCCAACGGAGGCATCGATCCTTGAAATCTCCTCGACGGCGAGGATGGACATGAAAAACGATCCGCCGGCGCCGCCATGTTCCTCACCGATTTCGATGCGCATGAGTCCCAAGTCGAAAATTTGGGCAATGAGGCCGGAATCGAGTTGGCACTGCTCATCCATTTGACCCACGAGCGGTCCGATGCGCTGCCGGGCGAAGTCACGGCAAGACTGGCGGAACAGATCTTCGTCTTCCGAAAGCATCGTCAAAGGGGCGCCTGCCGCCTCCTGGTTGGTATGCATGTCTTCCAAGGCTGCCTCCCGCGCCACGCGATGCAAAAACCGGGTTGTCGTCCCGGTTTCCGCCGCCGGCAATCACAGGTACGCGATCCCCGTAAAAGCCAGTTAGTGGCTTATAATCGAATGTGATGTTTTCGCAAGCGGGATCGCACACGCACGGTCACGACGGAATTTCGGAAGTTCGTACCGGTGACGCGCGTGGAAGCCTCCGCACGGCGCTCATCATCACCTCTTCTGTCCTCGTAGTCGAGTTCATCGGCGGCATCTACAGTAATTCTCTCGCGTTGCTCGCCGACGCCGGACATATGTTGACCGATGTCGGCGCGCTGGGATTGAGCTATTTCGCCCTCTGGTTTGCGACGAAACCCGCGACGCCGAGCAAGACCTTCGGTTTCTACAGGGTAGAAATTCTTGCCGCGCTCCTGAACGGCGTGTTCCTGGTCTTGATTGCCCTTTATATCCTGTACGAGGCCTATGGGCGAATGCTGTCTCCCCCCGATGTCCGGGCGGAGTTGATGTTGGTTGTTGCGTCGGGCGGGCTGGCTGCCAACCTTGCGAGTGCTTACATTCTGTTCCGAAAACAGTCAGAGAGTCTGAACGTGCGTGGAGCTTTTTTCCACGTGCTCAGCGATGCACTGGGCTCGGTCGGCGCGATCGTCGCAAGTCTGTTGATCTTGTTTTTCGGCTGGAATCTGGCCGATACCGTGATCAGCGGCGTTGTCGCGCTCCTGATCCTCTCCAGTTCATGGATCCTGGTCAGGGATGCCGTGGAAATTCTGCTGGAGGGGACACCGTCCCATATCAATCTGACGGCGTTGAAGGATCGACTGAACGGCGCCGGCGGCATCCTGGGGGTACACGATCTGCATGTCTGGACCCTGACCTCGGGAGTGGTGGCGATGAGTTGTCACGTGGTCGTCGGAGACGAACCAGGGGGCGGGGGCGATATCCTTGGACGGATTCAACGGATCGCTCATGACGATTTTCTGATCGATCACACCACCATTCAGGTCGAGACCGATAAAGCCGCTGGAGAGGATCTCGAATCCTGCCACTGTCATTTCGGCGCGGTCTGAAGGCCATGACCGACGGTGTGTCTGGACCTGAACGGGCCGTGCATGAGGTTAATGTCTCCGTGTCGAATGCGGTCACCTGTTCCCGCTGGGGCCACCGTGACCGGACGCAGGTATCCAAAATAATGAGGTATCGCCGATGACGTCACAGCTTGTCTTTGTACTGGCCCTTGCGATGGGTCAAACGCCTTCCCTGGACAGTGCCAGCCCCCGGGAGCGTAGTGAAGCCGTCCGTGCAATGGCCGTCCTGGGAAACCGCGATGCCGTTCCGGGTTTGGTGGATTCCTATCGTCGCGAGCCGCGGCGTGAAATTCGCGTCGAGATCGTGGCCGCCTTGGGCAGAATCCGTGACCTGTCGGCAGCCCCGCTGTTGACGGAGGCCCTGACAACCGATTTCGAACGCGAAGTGCGGCTTCAGGCCATGGACTCCCTGCTGGGGCTCTACATTCCCATTTCCGACGGCGGCGGCTTCTTCTCGTTCATTGGCGGCATTACCCGTGTTTTTTCAGACGAAGAAAGTCCGCGCATATCGTCCAACGTGACCGTGGATGCTTCCGTCAAGGAAGCTCTGGTCCAAGTGATCCGAACGGATTTCGACGATGAATTGCGGCGGGTCGCGGCCCACGCCCTGGGCTCCCTGAATGCCGCCGACCGGATTCCCGCGTTGGTCGGTGAACTGGAAGGTCCGAGGCATCGGGAGTATCGGGACGTTCGAGTCGCGATGGTGCGGACTCTGGGTCTGTTTCAGGATCAGGCTGCGGGCCCGGCCCTGACCCGACTGCTTCGGGACGCGGACGAAGATGTTGCCAGGGAGGCGATTCGGTCGGTCGGGCTGATCGGATATCGGGATGCCTATCCGCAGTTGGTGAATCTGTTTCGGTCCAGATCCGACGATGGCGAGCGCGAGCGCGTTCTGCAGTCGATCGCGTTGATGAGGCATCCCGAGGCTGTCGCCCTTTTCGAGTCGTTGCTCGACAGCCGTGAAGCGAAAGAGCGGGAGTTGGCAGCCGAAGGCTTGGCGAGGCTCGACTACGATGCTTCAGGATTCGCTGCGCGAATAGGCGAGGAAGGAAACGACGGCGTCCGTCTCGCGCAGGCATTCGCACTGGTTCGGTCGGGTCAATCCGGCCATGTCGACTCGCTGGTAGAGGCACTCGACACGCGGCGTTGGAGCCAGGCCGAAGTGTATCTGTATGAACTCGGGCGGTTCCATGGTCAGATCGGCTTGATTTATCCTAACTTGCGGCATCCCGAGGCCGATGTCCGCGAGCGCCTCCTGCAGGTTCTGGGACGAATCGGCGACCCGGAATCCCGCCCGTATATCCAACCGCTGACGGACGACCGCGATGCGGATGTCGCCGCCGCCGCGGTTGGGGCGTTGCGTCGAATGGTCGGTCGTTAGCAGCCCCCGGTAGAACCTTGCGGGGTTCGATCAGCCTGTGGTGGAACCCCGCGTCGCACCGAGAGCGGCGAGGCGCCCGGCTGACAAGGCGCGAGGAGGGAGCATATTCCCAATATGTGACCGACGAGCAACGCAGTTCAGGCGGAATGAATCGACGGTCGAATTCAGCGAGGGTTTCACCACAGGCTGGTATACCGCAGGCTGTCATGTCGATTGTGCATTTTCGCCGTATCGGATCGCCGGGTCCGATACGGCGATTTTTTCACGAGGGGAAGCCATGAGCGTGCGTGTGCGCTTTGCGCCGTCGCCAACCGGATACCTGCATGTCGGCGGGGCGCGCACCGCCCTGTTCAACTGGCTTATGGCTCGAAATATGGGAGGGGTCTTCATTCTCAGGATCGAGGATACGGATTCCGAGCGGTCAACCGAGGAGATGTCGCGGAGCATCGTCGAGGCGATGGAATGGATGGGTCTGGACTGGGATGAAGGACCGTTCCGTCAGTCCGAACGCCTGGAACGATACCGGTCCCTTGGACGGCAGCTTGTCGAGGCGGGCCACGCTTACTACTGCTTCTGTTCTCCCGAAGACCTCGCGGCGCGGCGCGAGGCCGGCAAGGCCCGAACCGAATGGAAATACGACCGCACATGTTTGCCACTGCCGCGCGAGGACGCCGAAACTCGGGTACAGGCGGGCGAGGCTGCGGCAATACGGTTCCGGGTTCCGGAAGGCACGAGGGGATTCGAGGACGCCGTCTTCGGCACGATCGAAAAGAACAACGCTGAACTCGACGACTTTGTTCTGGTTCGGGCCAGTGGCCAGCCGACCTATCAACTCAGCGTGGTGGCCGACGATATCGAGATGCGCGTGTCCCACGTCGTCCGTGGAGCGGATCACATCGCGAACACCCCGAAGCAACTGCTCCTGTACCAGGCGTTCCGGCACGAGCCTCCGGTTTTCGCGCATGTGCCGCTGATTCTCGGTCCGGACAAGTCCCGGCTGAGCAAGCGGCACGGCGCGACTTCGGTGTTGGCCTACCGCGACCAAGGAATTCTTCCCGAAGCTTTCACCAATTTTCTGGCATTGCTGGGTTGGTCCGATGGGACCGACCGCGAGCTCTTTGACCGGAACGAGTTGATCGATGCGTTTTCGTTGGGTGCCATTGCCAGGTCCAATGCCGTTTTCGACGCCGACAAACTCTCGTGGTTCAGCGGGCAGCACATCAAGTCGCTTCCCATCGCGGACCTCGTTAACCGGCTCCGTCCGGCAATGGAGGCGGCCGGCGCCTGGGAAGACCGCTTTGCCGGTCCCGACCGCGAATGGCTCGAGAAGTTGTTCGAGTTGATACGGCCACGGTACCGGTCGCTCGACACGCTTGCCGCCGAGGTCGGTACATACTCGGGCGACGGCGTCGATTGCGAGCAGGCCGCGATCGACAGATTCTTGAAGGAACCCAGACTGGCCGACTATCTTCCCCGGCTTGCGCAAGTTCTCGAGGGGCTCGACCCGTTCGATCTGGACACGACAGAAGCCGCGCTTCGGGGCCTTGCCGAGAAACTGGGAGTGAAGGCGGGTCTGCTGATCAACGCCGCACGAGTGGTTTTGACCGGCAAGGCGGTCGCGCCGGGAATCTTCGAAGTGATGGTAATTCTGGGCCGTCGAAAAACCGTCCAACGCCTGAACGCATCGCCCGCCCTGATGGCCGGAACCCGAATCGCACATTGATTATCGGGAGGCGCTCCAGGGTATTCCACGTCGAGTCTGTATAATCGGTCCTCTATGGCGTGGTTCAAACGCGAAAAAAGGTCCATCAACGTCGGGGAAGAGAAGAAAGCGATTCCCGAAGGCCTTTGGCAGAAATGCATTAAATGCAAGGAGCCGGTGTGGGGCAAGGAGATCGACGCCAACCTTCACGTTTGTCCAAAGTGTGGATACCACTACAAGATCGGCGCCATTGAACGTCTCGACTCTTTGTTCGACGATTCCTGGGAGGAACTGGACGGGGGTCTGTTTCCGACCGATCCGCTCGAGTTCGTTGCAGCCAAGTCCTACCGTGAAACGCTGGATTCCCTCGCCGGTGGCGACGGCCCGCGCGAAGCCGTCGTCTGCGGCGCCGGGCAAGTCGGCGGTTTCGACACGATCATCGCTGCCATGGAATACCAATTCATTGGGGGTTCGATGGGGTCGGTCGTCGGCGAGAAGGTCACCCGGTCAGTTGAGCACGCGCTCGAGAAGCGTGCGGCATTGATCGTCGTTTCCTGCTCGGGTGGCGCCAGAATGCAGGAAGGCGCTCTCAGCCTGATGCAAATGGCAAAGATCTCAGCGGCGCTGGATCGGCTGAATCGTGCGAAACTGCCATACATTTCGTTGTTGACGGATCCAACGACCGGCGGAGTCCTGGCAAGTTTCGCGATGCTTGGCGACCTGAACATCGCCGAACCCGGGGCGCTGATCGGATTCGCCGGTCCCCGTGTCATCGAACAGACGATTCGACAGAAACTGCCCGACGGATTTCAGCGTAGCGAGTTCCTTCGGGATCACGGCATGGTCGATGCCGTAGTTGTGCGCAAGGAATTGAAGCCGTATCTGGTTCGTTCTCTCAAGTTCTTCGTCGGTTGACGCCGCGGTCCGTCATTGTTCCGCCGCGAACTGTCGGGTGAGACGTTCAATTGAACGACATTGAAATCCAGCAACTGTTTTCCCGCAGAAACGAATACCGCAACATTCGGTACGATCTCGGAAACATCCGAATCCTCTGTAGTGCCCTGGGCGACCCGCAGAACAGTTTTCGCTCCATCCTGATCGCCGGTACCAACGGCAAAGGCGTGGTGGCGCGTTGGATCGCGTCGATGCTGCCGGAAGCCGGACTATTCGTGTCGCCGCATCTGGTCCGCCTTAACGAAAGAATCTCGGTCGGCGGGGTCGAGATCGACAATGACCAGCTTCAGGCAATACACGATGACGTTCAGCGTGCGGCACACGACGCCAGATCCGAACTCCTGTATCCGCCGACCTATTTTGAGATGGTGACCGCGATGGCGTTTCACTTCTTCCAGGGTAGAACGCGGTATGCGGTGGTTGAAGTCGGGTTGGGCGGCAGGCTGGACGCGACCAACATTGTCGCTCAGGACGTATCGGTAATCACCTCCATCGGCATGGACCACCAGGAATATCTCGGGACGACACTGGATGCGATTGCGGCCGAAAAGGCGGGCATTATCAAGGACAGCGAACCCGTTGTCGTCGGAAAGACTTGCGATTACGACTCCATACGGAAAAGAGCGGCAACGCGCCTGATCGAAGCCGGAAATCTCAGCCCCACCGTTCGCGAGCTCGGAGCGGGCTTGTTCGACGTGGACATTCAAACCGAAAAGCGGCTCTATTCGGGATTGCAGCCCCGCATTGCGGGTCGACACCAGATCGACAATCTGTGTGTCGCGCTTTGCGCCGCCGAAGCGATCGAAGCGGCGGGGTGGCCCGTGGATACGGCTTCAGTCCGGAACGCCATCAATACCGCCCGGTGGCCCGGACGCCTCGAGGTGTTCGATGGGCGCCCCTCGTTCGTTCTCGATGGAGCTCACAACGTGGACGCGGTTCGTGCGATTGCCCGATATCTCGGCGAGTACCATCCAGACGGCGTCACACTGGTGTTCGGATCGATGGTGGAGAAAGACTATCGGGAGATGCTCGAGATCCTCGTTCCGCATGCCCGGCATGTCGTTCTGACCCGGCCCCGCAACGAACGCGCGGTCGATCCGGCCCACCTGCAGTCCATTCTTCCATGGGCTGTCGCGGTTCCCAGCCTGCGCGACGCCTTCGAACATGTTCGTGCCCACCATTCCGACGACACGGTTCTGGTGGTCGGATCGCTGTATCTGGCTGGCGAAGCACGAAGCCTGCTGACAGGGGAAACCGACACCGCCTCATGATCCGTGGCCGGGCGATAGTAAGCCCTAATTCGAGGGGAATTGGATATAATTTCAAGGTGACCCGCATCACCAGACCACATATGGCGGCCGGGCTCTGGGTCCTGCTGCTGTTCGGCCCCACCCCGTCAACGGCACAGACCGACGCTCGGGCGCTGGTGGAGAACGCCATCCAGACACTGGGCGGCGATAATTACGTCAACGCCGTCGATGTCAAGTCGACGGGTCGATTTTTTCAGTTTCAACGGGGGCAACTCATCGGCGCCGAGGTGTTTGTCGACTATATCCAGTTTCCGGACAAGGAGCGTACCGAGTTCGGCGATGATGAAGACATCGTCCGGATCAACAACGGAGTCCAGGGTTGGAACATCAACGAAGACAACGTCGAGGAGCAGATCCCTGAGCAAATTGATGTTTTCTGGGAGGAACTCAAGGTCAGCCTGGACTACCTGCTACGGGTCGTGGTCGCCGATCCCGAGACCACGATTCAGTATATCGGCAGGGAAATGATCGATTTCACACGTGCCGACGTGATCGAACTTCGAGACGACGATCGCACTCGCATCACTCTGTATCTTGAACGCGGTACCGGTCTCCCGTTGAAGAAGTCGGTTCGCCGGCTCGATGACCCGGCGGTGCATGAAGAGGTCTACTCCAATTTTCACCAAGTTCAGAACATAAATACCCCCCTTTTGATCCATCGTTACACCGACGGCCTGAAGACGATGGAAATCCGGTTTGAGGAAGTGACTTACAACAACGCTTTCTCGGATCGACTCTTCGTGGAACCGGTTGGACGATAACGTCCAAAAATTCTTCACACGTAATGCTCCAAACACACTCGACGACAATTATCTGCGTCCGCAAGGACGGGCGGGTTGCCATGGCCGGAGACGGGCAGGTGACACTGGGCGATACGGTCATCAAACACGGCGCCAAAAAGATCCGCCGGCTCTACAACGACAAGATCCTGGCTGCCTTTGCGGGTTCCTCAGCCGACAGCTTTGCCCTGTTTTCCAGGTTCGAGTCGAAGCTTGAGCAGTTTCACGGGAACCTCAGCCGGGCCGCGGTCGAACTGGCGCGGGACTGGAGGATGGACAAGAGTTTGCGGCATCTGGAGGCCGTGATGATCGTGTCCGACGAAAAAGTGACGTTTCTTATCTCGGGTACCGGCGACCTTATTGAACCCGACGATGGCATTCTGGGCATTGGTTCGGGTGGTCCCTACGCCCTTGCCGCCGCGCGTGCGCTTTTTGGACATTCAACGTTGAGCGCTCGCGAGATTGCCGAGAAGTCGCTGACGATAGCCGCCGACATCTGTATCTATACCAATCACAGCCGGACAGTTGAAGAGCTTTAGCAGTACGTAACAGAACCGGCGGGGTGGCCCGCGGGGTTCCGCCATGGACTGCCGGATCGGCAACCATGCGACTGTCCGTGTGATGTTACACTCGATTTTTGACTATGTTTGCATTCGATTCACTGCCGCCGTCGCATCTCGACGAACTGACTCCCCGTGAGACGGTCCGGGAACTGGACAAGTACGTTATCGGCCAGACTGCGGCCAAGCGCGCCGTCGCGATCGCTTTGCGGAACCGGATCCGCCGTCAGAAGCTTTCGCCCGAAATGGCCGATGAGGTGATGCCCAAAAACATCATCATGATTGGTCCGACCGGGGTCGGCAAGACCGAGGTTGCCCGCCGTTTGGCGAAGTTGGCGAATTCGCCGTTTATCAAGGTGGAGGCTTCCAAGTTTACCGAGGTCGGCTACGTGGGCCGCGACGTTGAATCGATGATTCGCGATCTGGTCGAGCTTTCCATCGACATGGTGCGGACAGAGAAACTGGAAGAGGTCGCGGAAAAGGCGGAGTCGAACGCCGAAGAACGGATTCTCGATCTGCTGTTGCCGCCGATGACGCCATCGAATACCGCCGAGCCGGAACAGCACGAAAGCAATACCGAACAATGGAATCGGACGCGCGAAAAATTGCGTGCCCAGTTGCGCGACGGCAAGCTGGACGACCGCACGGTGGAGGTCGAAGTCAAGGAACGCAGTTTTCCGGCCTTTGAAGTGATCTCCAACAGCGGCGTCGAAGATATGGATATCAATCTCAAGGATATCCTCCCGGGATTTTTCGGTCAGAAAACCAAAAAACGAAAAATGAAGGTCGTTGAGGCGACCGAGTATCTGACCCAGGAAGAAGAACAGAAACTGGTCGACATGGATCAGGTTACGCGCATCGCGGTCGAACGCGTTGAGAACAGCGGCATTATTTTTCTGGACGAGATTGACAAGATCGCCGGCAGGGAGTCCGGACATGGACCCGATGTGAGCCGCGAGGGCGTGCAGCGAGACATTTTGCCGATTGTCGAGGGGACGACGGTCAACACGCGATACGGCATGCTCCGAACGGACCACATTCTTTTTGTCGCCGCGGGCGCGTTTCATGTCAGCAAGCCTTCCGATCTGATTCCGGAACTGCAGGGACGCTTTCCCATCCGTGTCGAATTGGAATCGCTGACTGTGGAAGACTTTGTGCAGATCCTGACCGAACCGCAGAACGCGTTGATCAAGCAGTACACGGCCCTGATGGAGACCGAGGGAATCGAGTTGTCATTCAGCGAAGAGGCGGTTTTCGAGATTGCCCGTTTCGCGGCGATGGTGAACGAGAGCACTGAAAACATCGGTGCCCGAAGGCTCCATACCATCATGGAAAAACTTCTCGACGAACTCTCTTTCGAAGGACCGGAACTCCGCGGCCAGCACGTCAAGATCGATGCCGCGTATGTCGAGAAAATGCTCAACGACATCGTCAAGGACCAGGATCTCAGCCGCTACATTCTTTAGGACCTGCCGACTGTGACGCGTGTGACGATCGTGTTTTCGCTGACGCTGCTGGCAGTCGCGGCATGCGGCAAGGTCGGCGATCCACTCCCCCCGTTCCTCAGAGTGCCTGAATCCGCCGTGGACTTTACCGTGGAGCAGGTCGCGTACGAACTCCGATTCCGCTGGACCAATCCATCCCGCAACCTCGACCAGTCGCTGTCGACGGATCTGGCCCGCGCCTTCATACAAGCCGGAGACGAGGTGATTGCAGACCTGGAGGTCGGAGGTCCCGGAATGCAGGAAGTGTTTGGGTTGCCTTCGAGAAACCTCGTCGGCGTCGACCGCGAATACTCGGTCTTTTTCAGCACGGACCGCGGCCGTTTTTCCGAGCCCTCGCCTCCGGTGCGAATTTCGGTTGTTCCGGTCCCGGGCGCCGGTTCGAGCGCCGAAGCCGCCGTGGATCAGAACCGCGTCCGACTCGACTGGGCGCCACCAGTCGAAAATGAAGATCTCGTGGACGGTTACCGGGTCTATCGTTCCGGAGAACTGCTCACGCCGGAACTGCTGTCGGACATGTTTTTCGACGACCTTACGTTTGTCGAAGGAGAAACGTACGCGTATGTCGTGGTCGGAGTCCGGACGATTGAAGGCCGGCTGATCCAGGGCGAGCCCTACCCCGCCCTTGACGTGGCCGCGGCCGATGGGACCCCTCCCGCGGCGCCCGGAAACGTCCGGATCGTACCGTACAACACCGGAGCATTCATCCGTTGGCAGCAGAACACGGAGACCGACGTTGCCCGTTATCGGGTGTATCGGAGGAGCCCCGACGACAGCCGGTTCGTTCCGATCGATGACGGCGCGCAGATCATAACCTTTTACGACGATGGCGAGTACGGGCCCGGATTCGCCTACTCGGTGTCCGCCGTGGATGAATCCGGCAATGAAGGACCGGTCTCGGAAGCGGTATTGGAACCCTGACAAAAATCTGGGGCCCCAAATTCCTGATTTTCAATCTCTCTCGCGGTAGAATCAGTTCTCATCGGGCCGTGCAGCCGTTGTCGGAACCTGGCCCGCGACACTGCCGGGTTCTGCCATGGGCCGATAAAATCGAAACGAATGAATCCATGACTATCCGCAGTTTGAATCGACTGCGCTGAAAGTGAGGGATCCCTCAATGAAGTTCTTCCTCGATACCGCCAACCTCGACGAGATTTCAGAAGCCGCAAGCACGGGTGTTCTCGACGGCATCACCACGAACCCCTCCCTGATTGCAAGGGAAGGCAACGAGTTCGAAGATCAGTTGATCAAGATTTGTTCGATCGTAGACGGCCCGGTCAGCGCGGAAGTAGTCAGCCTGGAAGCCGAAGTCATGGTTGTCGAAGGCAAAAGACTGTCTGGTATCCACCCGAACATCGTGGTCAAGTGTCCGTTTACCCTGGATGGCCTGAAGGCAACCAGGGCGCTAAGCGATGACAATATCCGGGTCAACATGACGCTGGTGTTTTCGGCCGCTCAGGCGATTCTTGCCGCCAAGGCCGGCGCGTATTTCGTAAGTCCCTTCATTGGCCGTCTGGATGACATTTCGCACGACGGAATGTCTCTGATCGACGACATCGTCAACATTTACGAGAACTACGACTACAGCACCGAGATCCTGGTCGCGTCGGTCCGGGGCCCACGGCACGTTGTCGAGGCGGCACGGATGGGCGCCGATATCTGCACACTGCCGTTCAAGGTGTTCAACCAATTGATAAAGCACCCTCTGACGGATATCGGATTGGCCAGTTTTCTCAAGGATTGGGAGAAAATGGCCGTCAAAGTGACCGGCGCCGAGTAAGGCGGTGGGCGCGGACCGTTAACTGTCACGATCTCTCGTCGTCACTCATGACCAAAATCACGGCCAGCGAAAAAATCGAGGAGTTGCGGCGGCGGAATGCCGAGGCTGAACTCGGGGGCGGAACCGCGCGTCAGGAACGGCAGCGGTCTGGGGGAAAGAAGACCGCCCGCGAACGTATCGACGTGTTGCTCGATCCCGGAACCTTTCAGGAACTGGACAAGTTTGTCAAACACCGCAGCACGAACTTCGGGTTGGCCTCCCAGCACTATCCCGGCGACGGTTTCGTCACAGGGCACGGTCAAATCGATGGCAGGCCGGTTTACGTGTTTGCCCAGGATTTTACGGTTTTCGGGGGATCCCTGAGCGAAGCCAACGCCCGCAAGATCTGCAAAGTGATGGATCAGGCGATGAAAGTCGGCGTTCCCGTCATTGGACTCAACGATTCGGGCGGCGCCAGAATCCAGGAAGGCGTGGCTTCGCTTGGCGGCTATGCCGACATCTTCTTGCGAAACACCATGGCGTCCGGCGTCATCCCGCAGATTTCGGCGATCATGGGACCATGTGCCGGCGGCGCGGTCTATTCTCCGGCGATTACCGACTTCATTCTGATGGTCGAAGAGACCAGCTACATGTTCGTCACGGGTCCGGACGTGATTCGTACGGTGACGCACGAGAACGTGACCAAGGAAGAGCTCGGCGGGGCCGCCACTCATAACACGACCAGTGGCGTGGCGCATTTTTCGACTCGCGATGATGAGGAATGTCTTCTGCTGATCCGCGAACTGCTGTCGTTTCTACCGCTGAACAACGAAGACGATCCACCCCGTGCTCCTTCGGTGGACCCCGTGGGCCGGATCGACCCGAAGCTCAACGAACTGGTTCCGGCGGATTCCGATGTCCCCTATGACATCAAGGACCTCATTCACGCCTTTGTCGATGAAGGGTATTTTCTGGAAGTGCAGGAACGCTACGCGTGTAATCTGGTTGTCGGTTTTGCCCGTCTGGATGGGCGTCCGATCGGTATCGTCGCGAACCAGCCGGCGTTTCTGGCCGGCTGCCTGGATATCGACGCCTCCCTCAAAGGCGCTCGATTTGTTCGTTTCTGCGATGCGTTCAATATCCCCCTGGTCACGCTCGAAGACGTGCCGGGGTTTCTGCCCGGTACGAATCAGGAATTCGGAGGCATCATCAAACATGGGGCGAAGCTCCTGTATGCGTTCGCGGAAGCGACGGTTCCGAAGATCACGCTGATCGTTCGCAAGGCATATGGCGGGGCCTATTGCGTGATGTCCAGCAAGCACATCCGGACCGATGTGAACCTTGCTTTCCCATCGGCTGAAATTGCCGTCATGGGACCCGAGGCCGCGGTCAATATTCTGTACAGGAAGGAACTTGAGGAGGCTGGCGAAGAAGTCGAATCATTGAGGCGGATCAAGGTTCGGGAGTTTCGCGACAAGTTTGCCAATCCTTATGTCGCGGCCGAATACGGCTTCGTTGACGAAATTATCGAACCGTCCGACACCAGGCCCAAGCTCATTGAAGCCCTGCGGTTGCTCGACACCAAACGCGATTCGAACCCGCCGAAGAAGCACGGCAACATCCCCTTGTAAGGTCACCGAGGCTATGAGGATCCCATTCATTGTTTCAGGTTTCCGCCATCGAGCGGCGCTACTGGCAGTGCTGTGGCCGTTATGCGCAACCTCGTATGGTCAGAACGACTGGAAGCAATACGAGTCCGAACATTTCAGGATCGTCGGCGATGCGGATCTGGACGATACAGAGCGAATTGTGGCCGATCTCGAAGGGTTTCAGGCCGCTCTGGAACAGTTTTTCCGGACCACGGGCATGCGTTCGCTTCCGCCGGCGACGCTTCTGGTACTGGATGGAAAGGGTGACCTGAGACGGACCGGGATCGAGGACGGCGACCAGCACTTTTTCGTTGGGCCCGACCGGACGTTCGCCGTTCTGACCGACGCCGGCAACGACGAGGCGTTAGAGGATTTGCTGCACACCTGGTTTCTGGTCATCGCCGAGCGAAGCATTCCCAACGTACCGCTATGGATGCGCGAAGGCCTGGCGGCGTTCTATCGCACCACGCGCTGGACCGAAGACGGAAGCCAGCTCAATATCGGTCGTCCGATCGACGAATATATTCGCTTGATCCAACAAGATCGGGATCGCCTGGGCTTCGAACGCCTTGCCGAGGTCGCTTCATTGTCCGAACTGCCGGAACTCGAAGATCGATTTCGTGCCGAGGCTTGGGCGCTCGCTCACTACCTGATGACGCGTGAGGCGGGGCGCGGTCATGACCAAACGGCAGAACTGGTTCGATCGATGGCTTCGGGCCGCGCCTTCGAGGAGGCGGCCGACGATGCGTTCGGTATCGGGGTTCCGGCTCTTCTGGCCGAATTCGACGCGAACCTCGAAGGCCGGAGAATACCGGCGCGACTGACACTGGCGCTGGATCCGGGTATCGGCCGCATGAGCGCCGTCGGCGAAGTTCCAAGGATTTCAGCGATGACCACGATTGGCGCCGTCCTTGTCGCGGCGGGATTGGATCGCGAAGCGGAAGTACAGTTGGGTCGCGCGGTCGCAGAGGACAGGGCGGCAGCCGCGCCATACGTCGCACTGGCCCCGTTGCTGATCGGCCTGGGCCGCTTCGATGAGGCCCGCTTTGCCATCGACACGGCCGGCCGGAGGGAAGACCCCGGCTACCTGGGACACTACTACTTCGCACTCTCCCTGATTCTGGAGAACCCGGAGCCCACCCGCAATCAACTGGCTCGTATCCGGAGGGAACTGCAGGTCGCGATCGACCAGGAACCGGCGTTCGCCGATGCCTATCACCAGCTTGCAGCCAGTTATCTCACTACGGGAGAGAGTTTCGACGATGCTCTGCGGCTGCTGGAAACCGCTCTCGACTTGAGTCCGAACAACCCGGACTACGAGTTGACCTACAGTAGTTTTCTGATCGAGCAGGGACGATTCGACGATGCGCGGGAAGTTCTGGTCGCGTTGATCGATCGCATCCGGGACTCTGAGACTCGTGACCGTGGAGTGGAGATTCTGCAGTCCATCGAGGGGCGGACCGGGGGGCGAGGGCTTGTTGGAGAAGGTTTCGCGGAGATCAGAACAAATGCCGGGCAGTCCTCGGCGCGCACCGAGGAGCCCGCCCCCGCCCCGGGGCCCCGAGCGGAGGGCGACGGGGCCGGAATTCAACTGGTTCGGGTCGTCGCAGGCGAGCAGCAACCCGGTCTGCTTTCGTTGGTGGACTGTCGTGACGGGTTGGAGTTGACGCTTGAAGACGAGACGGGTTCATATGTCTTTCGTACCGATTCTCCCGAGCGAGTGGAGTTTTCGAGCAGTATTGCGGAAAATATCGGGCGGGAGATCCAATGCGGGATTCAGGATCCCCCGATTCGAGTGGTGGTGACGTTTCAGCCGGTAGAGCCGGGTTCGGAGTCGGACGGAGTTCCCCTGAAAGTCGAATTTGTCGAGGAGTGAATGAAAACGCGAAAGTCCACATGTTTCGGAGCTGTCCTGATCGCCCTGTTGGCCGTCGCCCGAATATCGGGCAATGCCGCGCCGCAATCGGGCGATGAGTCGACCTGGATCGAACTGACTGGCGAGCACTTCATTGTTCTGACGGATACAAACGAGGAAAAAGGCATTCGCCTCCTCGAGGACCTCGAATCTCGATACGCCGCGTATGCGGCGACCGTCTATCCAGTCCAGAGACGGCAGTTTCCGATTCGCGCCCTTCTTCTGGACGTGCGGCAGGAATTTGAGGAATTTCTACCCGATTCGGTGAAGACCGATTTCGACCTCCGGAACAACGCGATTCCAGAGCGCTCGGCCTACCTGTTTCACGGGGACACCGAAGTGTTCATGGTGTTCCGCGACCGTGGAGTCGATACGTTGTCCGACGATGTCGGACATTCCCTGGGGCACCTGCTCCTTGCACGATCGGTGCTTTGGCAACCATTCTGGCTTCAGGAAGCCGTGGGTGAGTTCGTTCGAATGCTGGGACAAGGCGGCGGTGACGATCCCGTGGAAGCCGAGGATGCCTATGCTCTGGACGAGCTTATCGAGATCGTGCCGAGCCAGATCTTCAACGATCTGGGCGACGGAGGAGCGTTCAGGCGCCAGTCGTATCATCTCTTTCGGGTGCTGATGGACGACCATCCCGCGGTTCTGACCGCATACCTGGAAGCGCTCGGAGACGAAGACGGGTACGATGCGCAGTTGGGTCTCGACGACTCGATGTTGGAGGCGGTGCGGTTGAGGGTCCTGGATTTCGAGGATTCCGGACTTCCGCTCCCCGTACATGAACTGCAGCCCACGATCCGTGTTGCCAGTCGCGCCGAGGCCGATCTTGAGAAAGGCGACCTTGCCGCCGCGGCGGATCTGCAAACCTTGGCTCGGGAGCACTATCAACGGAGCCGTCTCGACAAAGCACGTGTGGGCCTTGCGCGACTCTCCGCCAGTGGGCAACAGATGGAAACCGCCCGGCGGGGCCTTCAGCAACTGGTGGAGGAACTTCCCGACATCTCCATGGTTCATTATCACTTCGGATCGCTCGACGCGGCAACGTCCGAGGAGCGCGGTCCACAGATCGCCGCTCTCGAACGGGCCATCGAACTCATGCCGCTCATGGGTCGTGCCTATTCCGAGTTGGGGCGGCTCTACGTTGAAACGGGCCGTCCCGACGACGCCATTCGGGTGGCCGAGCAGGCAATCGCGCTCGAACCCGAATTCGCGGACCGTGCTTTCGAAGTCATCATGAACGCCCAGGTGGATCTCGGAAACCACGAAGCCGCCACCGCGGCGGCCCAGACCGCGGCGACACTGCCTCATGCGGATCCGGCTACGTTGGAACATTACGCGTTGCTGGTGCCGGAATTGTATCGGACGCTCGAAACGATTCGGCGGGCGGCGGATTCCAACAGGCTCGAAGAATTGCGCCGTGAAGTCGAATCCCTCGCGAACGACCGGGACCCCAGGCCTCGACCGGCTACCGGAGGCGCAATCCCCGTCGGATTGGTGTTCTACGATGCTTCATCGGATCCGCCTGACGGCGTGAGCGAGCCGCAACTGTTTTCCGGGGACTTGCCGGAGTATTCTCCGGATCTTCGCCGCCGCAGAATCCAGGGGCAGGTGACGATCGACGTCGATCTGGACCGCCAGGGCCGAGTCACAGGAACCCGCATTCGAAGCTCCGATGACGAAGGGTTGTCCATGGCCGTGATCGAGGCGCTCAGTCGGTGGCGTTTCGATCCTGCCCGCCTGAACGAAGAATCGGTGGAGTTCTCGTTTCTGCTGACGTTTACTTTCGACCTGCAAGAGTAAATTCGAAGATCCCGCAATTCTCATTGTGAGTGTTTTCCGCTGTTCATTCCCGCTCATGGTCTTGTAGGGACAGTCTATTGTACGGGCGGTCTGTGACCGCCCAATTCGAGATCGTACAGTCATAGACTGCACCTACATTGGGAGTCGGAGTGGGATCGGGGCGCCCAAATCCCCGAATATTGAGCATGTACGGGCAGTCTACGACTGCCCAAATCAACTACGGCCGCGGAAGAGATTGGAGGAATTCATCGTGTCGAAACGATCAGGGTCACAACCGGAGCCAACGGACGCTTCGACACGAGGCGCCGAAGAGGCGGGTAGGAGCCCAAACGACGATGGGATCGATGGCCTTCGTATGGCGCCTGAGCTCATGCTCGATCTCGCCCGAAAGGCGGCGGAACTCGTGGTGGAACGGACCGAGAGCCTGCCTGGAGAAAATGCTTGGGACGGCGAGTTCAGGCAGGAGTTGGCTGGCCGGTTGCTTGAGAATGCTCCCGAGGAGGCACGTCCCCCAATGGAGGTCATCGAGCAGGCCGCCCGAGAGATCTTGCCCGTTGCGACGCGGCTGGACCAACCGCGTTGTTTCGGGTTTGTCCCCTCGTCGCCCACGTGGCCCGGCGTGCTGGCCGACTTCATGGCCGCCGGATATCACATCAACGAATGCACCTGGCTGGTGGCGAGCGGTCCGAGCCAGGTCGAATTGGTTGTTATCGATTGGTTCCGGCGTTGGGTCGGCTATCCGGAGAGCGCGGGCGGGCTGTTTACCAGCGGGGCTTCGGCAGCCAGCGTCGACGCTTCTCCGCAGGACGTTTTCGCTCAGGCTCTGCATCGTCAACTACACCACGACCTGGGACGACGTGCGCGAGACGCTGGCGGTTGTCGAGCGGTTCGGGAGGGATGCGTTGTCGGCGGTATCGGCGCCCGGATCGACGAGTTGAAGGTCCATGCCCCGGGATCGTTTGAGACTTACTGGCGCGAGGATACGCGCCAAAGAAGAGATGCCCGCAAAGAGATTGCATGAACTTGCAGGCCACGCCCCCTGAAGGCTCACGATTGCCGGATAAGGGCAACTGGGGTGCGGGCATAGGCCCTTGGTCCGGCGCGACCGGCGCGAGGCACACGCCTGAGAACGCGCCGCTGCACTGACGGCGTCTCCGACTCTTCGCGGTGCAAGCTCGTGGGAAAGGCGGGCTAAACCGAAGCCTGGCGGCGCCGGGCTTGTTCGGCGCTGGATTCCATCAACTCGTGAAGAGTTCGGTCGAAGCGGTCGGCGGAGCACTCTTCCCGCACCTTCGCCAGCGCATTGCCGCGTATGCGGTTCCACTCGTTCGAATCGGTGTTCAGGCGCAGGCATTGGCGGGCGAACTGGTCGGGCGTATCGCCCACAAGCAACTCCTGCTCGTCGTGCCAGACCAGTTGTTCGGCCAGCAACGAGGTCGCGACCACGGGTATTCCCTGTGCCGCGGCCTCAGTCACCTTATGCGGCAAACCGGCAGCAAAACGGGTTGGAGCGATAAAGACGCGAGCCTGTTGGTAGTGTGTCCTCAGGTCGTCCGCTGGGCCGAGGATGCGGACGCAGTCGGAAGCCAGCGCGGACACTTCCCTGGAGTTGATAACGCCGACGACGCTCAGGAAGGCGGTCGGGTCCGACTCCCGGATCCGCGGGAGAATGTCCTTGACGAACCAGAGAATGGAGTCCCCGTTCGGTGTATCGGTCTCGTGGATCGCGCCCACGAACAGGAAACCCGTTCGACCGCTGAATGCCGGTTCGGTTTCGCCGACATCGTGCGCGTGTCCCAGGACGTGGACCGATTCGATCCCTCGATTCAGGAATTCGCTGGCTTCCCTGGGCGAGACCGATACGATGCTGTCGGCGACGCGGGCCAGGCCCACCTCGGCTTGGACCCGTGTTTCGATCTCGTTCGCTCCCGCGAGCCCCTTGAGTTCGAGTTGTTTGGCCTCGCGGAACGCGAACAGCGCCTCGGCGTCGTAGACCAGAGCCGCGTCCGATACCAGGTCCGGATTCCGGTCGATCACCTGGCGCATCCGGACCATGTTGTGCGGTCTGCTTATCATGATGGTGTCGTAAAACCCCGGTCGCTGGGTGAGGAACGACTCGAGATTCGATTCTCCCCATTCGAGCATCACCTCGACCTCGCGGGGAATGTCCCGGTACGCACGTTCCCATTCCTCCGAAATGACAGCCAGAGGGTACAGCGTTACCGAAAACCCCCAGTCGGCCAGACGTTTCAGGATTCTGTTTGCCCGCGGGAAACCCGAGCCGAGGTGAGGGTGCGGAATGCGGTCGTCTATGACCAGAACACGCTTCCGCGTTCGGTCGGCGTCCCGGTTTTCGAGTACATGCTCCGGGCCGGCCGAGGAGTGCTGTTGCAGCCGTTCCCGGTGCCGGTCGGCGAATATCTTCTGGTTTCGCCCTTGCTTCTCTGCCGCATTTTCAGGCGTACTGGAGCCGAACTCGTAGTGCAGCACAACCGAGCGCGGTTCGTAGACCGTACGGTATCCGGCGTCGCGGAGGCGAAGGCAATAGTCGGTTTCCTCGTAGTAGACCGGTTTGAATATCTCGTCGAGCCCATTCATCCGCTCGAACACGTCCCGCCGGGTCAGCAGGAAGGCGCCCGAGCAGTAGTCGACATCCCGGCGAAACATGAACGCGGGCGCGCGGGGGTCCTCACCGCGACCGTACCCGGCGCAGGATCCGTCACGCCAGACAATGTTTCCCGCTTCCTGAAGGCTGCCGTCCAACAGAACGATCTTGCCGCCGACCGCGCCGATGTCGTCCGCGCTCTCCAGCGTTTCCACGGAGGTCTCCAACGCACCGGGCAGCAGGATCGCGTCGCTGTTGAGCAACAACAGGTACTTGCCTCGCGCGATGTTGGCCGCCTGGTTCACGGCCGGCACGAAGTATACGTTCCGATCGTTGCGGATGTGCCGGGCGCCCTCGATTCGGGACAACAGTTCGGGCGCTTGGTCGGTAGAGTTGTTGTCGACCACGATCAGTTCGAAGGGCGGGTTCCGCAGTTCCGCGATCGATCGAATGCACTGCAGGGTCAACTCCGCACGGTTCCAGACGACGAGGATGATGGAGACCAGGGGCGCGTCCGAGGTCTCCAGCCGCATCCGGTGGCCCGATGCCAGAAATTCTTGAAGAAAGGCGTCGGCCAGTGTCGTGAATCGGGACTTGGCGTCGGTCCGTGTGTCGGCAGGCGGATCTTGGGCCGGCGGCGGATCTTCAGCGAGCGGCGGGGCGCCGGGTTTCGGAACGCCGATCAGTTTCCTGAAGCGGTGGGCCCACCTGCGCAGGTATTCGGTCCAACGCCACGACCGGGAACTGGTGATGCTTGCCAGTTCTTGTTCGAGTCGCCGGACTCTGGATTCCAGACTTTCAGTGGAAGAGCGCGTCATAGCTGGTCGGATTCCGGGCAGCGATACACGGCAGCTCCGCCGGAGGTCGCTATATTGTACACATGGTTCGATCTTCGGCCGGGCTCCGAGATTGAAAACCACTCCGCCATCTTCTATGGTTGTCCGGGAGGCGTTGCCGAATGACGGGCCGCGGATGACCTTTACGGATCTCAGGTTTTTCTTACTTCGACTGAAGTCCAGCCGCAATCTGTTGCGGAACCTCGTCCTTCGCGATCTCAAAAGCCGTTACGTCGGGTCGATCGGAGGCTTTTTCTGGTCCATCGTCCACCCCATCGTTCTTCTCATCTGCTACCACTTCGTCTTTGCGATCGTCTTCGAACTGCGCTTCGGCCTCGAAGATTACGGCACTGAAAGCTTCGCGTTATACCTGTTTTCGGGAATCGTGCCCTGGATCATGTTCAGCGATACCGTTTTGCGGAATTGTACTTCAGTGACCGAGAACGCCAACCTGGTCACCAAGACCGTCATTCCATCTGAAGTTCTGCCGATCGCAGTCATGATTTCAAACCTGATCCATCACCTGATCGGATTGGCGATATTGTTGGCTGTCCTCGTATTTTCTGGATCGCTGCAACTTTCCGTTTTTTGGGTGTTGCTGTACCTGCCTGTCCTGGTCGTGTTGTCTCAGGGATTGGGCTGGCTGGTGGCCAGCCTGAACGTGTTCTTTCGCGACACGGGCCAGGTGCTGAACGTCCTGATGATTTTCTGGTTCTGGTTTACGCCGATCTTTTATCCGGCCGCCCTGGTTCCAGAAAGATACCGATTGGTGCTGGCGTTGAATCCCATGTCCACGATTCTGGCCGGCTATCGCAGCGCCTTTCTGGAACTTCCATCGCCGCCGATCGAGAACGTCGCCGTGCTGATGGCGTGGACAGCGGCGGTTTTCCTGGGTGGAGCCCTTTTCTTTCGACGTTCGAAGAGGGCGTTCGCCGACGTGTTGTGACTGCCCCCGATCCCTCATTCTCGACTTGGACCCGATTTCGGGGGAAGGTCACGGCGATCCTCACGGTACAAGAACAAGGAACCGCTGTGCCGCCGCTGCCGACATCGGCCGGTCCAGAATACTTAAACGAACGATCCAAATGTAATTAGTGTCCGCCCGGAAAACTCATAACTGATTGATAATGCAGTACATATAGTGGAATTCGAGTGGTGAAGATCGTTCAGATGTCGTATTATTGGGGGTGAAATCATGGATTTTGACCCCTGAATGGAGAATCTTCGCGAGGCAGGGACACGATGAGAGAAGTTCAGAGACGGCAGTTCCATCTGGGTCAGGCGCCGATCGGGCAGATCTGGATCGACCCGAAGTCGCGGGACGACATTCCGGCGGTATTGAAGGGGCTGCAGCACATCTGGGGCGAGGAGGCGCTGCGCGCCCGGCTGTTTGCGCTGCTGGATGAGCATATTCTGCCGGAGGCCGACCGCACGGTCGGGCGTCCGGGGATGGAATTGTGGCAGATCCTGGTGCTGGGGGTTCTGAAGCAGGGTCTGGGGTGCGACTTCGACCGCCTTCACGACTTGGCGAACCATCACGCGACGATACGCGCGTTCCTGGGTCACGGCGATTTCGTCGACCAGACGCGCTACGAGTACCAGACGGTGGTCGACAACGTGTCGTTGTTGACGCCGGAGTTGTTGACGGCGGTCGGACAACTGGTGGTGGAGAGTGGCCACAAGGTGGCCCGAAAAAAGCTTGGCGAGCCATTGCGCGGGCGGTGTGACTCGTTCGTGGTCGAAACGGACGTGCATTACCCGACGGATGTCAGCCTGTTGTGGGACGCGATGCGGTGCGTGCTACGGGAGACTGGGGAGGCGGCCGGGCAACACGCCGTGGGCGGATGGCGTCAGTGGCGGCATCTATCCAGGAAGGTCAGGAAGCTGTTCAACACGGTGCGCTCGACCCGGCGGGCGAAGCGGCGTCCGGAGCGGGTGGAGGCGTACCTGGAGCGCTGCCGCGCACTGGTCGCCCGGACCGCGGAGACCCTCGACCAACTGCGGGACAACGGAGTCGAGGAAACCACCTGTCAATCAATCGAAGGCTTGATCGCTCATGCCCGGCGCCAAATCGGCCAGGTTGAACGCCGACTCCTGCGAGGCGAGACGATTCCTCACGCGGAGAAGGTTTTCTCGATCTTCCAGGAGCACACGCGCTGGATTTCGAAAGGCAAGGCGGGCACGCCGGTGGAACTGGGAGTGCCGGTCGCTCTCATCGAGGACCAGCATCAATTCATCCTGCACCACCGGATCCTGTGGGAGGGCGAGGACGTGGACGTGGCGGCGCCGATGGTCCGGGAAACCCAGGCGCGGTATCCCGATCTGCGGGCGTGCAGCTTCGACCGGGGCTTTCACAGTCCTGAAAACCGGGTCCATCTCGACGCGCTCCTCGACCTCAACGCGCTGCCGGGAAAGGGGTATCGGTCCCGAGTCGACCGGGAACGCGAAGCGGAGGAATCCTTCGCCGCCGCGCGGCGCGCGCATCCTGCGATTGAATCGGCCATCAATGGATTGGAGCATCGAGGGCTCAACCGTGTCCGCACTCACGGCGCCGACGGCTTCGCCCGCGCCGTCGCCCTGTCGGTACTGGCCGCCAACCTGCATCGCATCGGATCGATCCTGCAGAAGCGCCAGCGCAAACGACCACGCGTCGCCTGACCCACCGGTCCTCCCGGAACATGCCCGATTCGGGGCCGTCGCAAGACGGCAAGCCGCCCCATGCCCGGACGCCCGAATTTTGGGCCGATTTCTTGCCGATCACTCCCCACGAGTCGTCAACCGCTCCCGTTGCGGTTCGATTTATAGTGAATGAACGTCGCTCGTTCCCCCGTCGCTCCCGAATCGACATCCGCGAGAGGGGTTTTCTGGCGGACACTAATTACAATAGTAATCACGAACAAAGAGGTACTCCGTGGTTGAACTCAAGGTCCGCAGATTCGGAAACTCACTTCGCGTCGTCCTGCCGAAGGGTGTCATCAGCCGGCTGCGCACGAAAGACGGGGAACCCCTGTTCCTGATCGAAGCGCCCGACGGTGGCTACCAGCTAACGCCCTACGATCCCGCCTTTGAGAAGAAGCTGGCGAAGGCCGAAAACATCATCGGCCGCTATCGCAATACGCTGCACGTTTTGGCCAAGTGAGTGAGCCTGTCTGGATCGATGCGCGAGACGCACTGACGCTGCACGGCCGACTGATCGCGCTCCACGGCGGCGCGTCGGGCCGACATGATGACGCCTTGCTGCAATCCGCTTTAGCGCGACCGCGGCAGCATTATGCCTACGCGGATAACCCGGACATCATCGACTTGGCGACGGCCTATACGGCTGGTATCGTCCGCAACCATGCTTTTATCAATGGCAACAAGCGCACGGGCTTTGTGGTCGTCATTCTGTTTCTGGAGTTGAATGGGTATCGCTTTACTGCCACGGAAGAGGCCGCGGCTCAGGCCGTTTTCGGTTTAGCCCGCCTTTCTCACGGGTTTTCGTCGCGAAGAGTCGTAGACGCCGTCAGAGCTACGGCGCGTTCCCCGCGCCGGGCGCGTAGCGGCGCGTTCGTCGCGCCGGATCAAGCGCGTCAGGGGGCAGCACTGGCGGATGGATCCGGCACTGTAGCAGACAACTCGTGAGAAATGCGGGTGAGCGCGACCGCAGCAGCATTATGCCTACGCTGATAACCCAGACATCATTGACTTGGCGACGGCCTAAACGGCTGGTATCGTCCGCAACCATGCATTTGTCGATGGCAACAAGCGCACGGGCTTTGTGGTCGTCATTCTGTTTCTGGAGTTGAATGGGTATCGCTTTACTGGCACGGAAGAGGCCGCAGCTCAGGCCGTTTTCGGTTTAGCAGCGGGTGAGATCGATGAATCGGGCTACACGGCTTTCCTTCGCGCAAACGCAGAAGAGGAAACATGAACGCGCAATCCGACTTACGCCTTGATCCGCGTCTGGTCGAGGAATGGACCGATGTCCGTCGTTCAACGTAGTCATTAGATGGGAGAACTCTCCAGGCCTCTGGCGCCTCTTTTACGAACGCTTCGATCCATCGAGGTGCGATCCTCCACCAGGGGCCCCGGCGGCATTCCATCGGTTCAATCTGCTGGCGTCCTCGGCAGCGCCTCCCCGTCGCCCGTCCGGACCGGCGCGGCAAGCATTCACCCGTCGCTCGGCTCCGCCATACGGTAGCCGACCCGGCGCACGTTCTCGATATAGACGGGGCGGGCTGCATCATCGCCCAGCTTGCGGCGGAGTTTCTTCACGACGGCGCGCAACGCCTGCGGGTCGTCGGCGTTCGGCCGGCCCCAGACTTGGCGCAGGAGGGTTTCGCGCGTCACTACGCGTCCGGCGTTGAGGGCGAGCACACGGAGCAGATCGTATTCGGTGGCCGTCAATTCCACCGGGCTTCCGGCCACCCTCACCCGGCGTCTGTCGTAGTCGATGGCCAGTTCCCCCAACACGAACGGTTCGGGCTCGGCGCGCCGCCGCAGCGCCGCACGAATCCTCGCCGTCAACTCGGTCGGCGAGAATGGTTTCACGATGTAGTCCGCGGCGCCGGTCTCCAGAGCCCGCGCGATCGTCTCGTCCCGTCCATAGGCGGAGATGAAGATGACCGGCAGATCGGACAGCTCGGGAACACGTTCCATCAGCTCGATGCCGTCGGTTCCGGGCAGCATCAGGTCGAGCAGGACCAAGTGGGGCTTCTCCGCATGGATGATGCGCGACAGATCCCGATGTTCGCCCGTGACCACGGCGGAGTAGCCCGCGGCGGTAAGCGCCTCCCGCATGTAGACCAGCGCCAGCGGGTCATCGTCCACTACAAGGATGCGCGCCTGTTCCCGCCCTTGCCGTTGCGCAACCGCTCGACGCGGAGCGCCGTTGTCCGCGGTGCCCTCACCGCCGGCTTCTTCGGCCACCGGAATCGTGAAAGTGAACTCCGCGCCCTGACCCGCGCCGCCGCTCGCCGCCCAGATGCGCCCGCCCTGGGCCTCGACCAGCCCCTTGCAGATGGCCAGGCCCAAGCCACCTCCGACACCTCGTTTTCCACCGCCGGCGCCGGCGTATTTCCGGAACAGGTGCGGGAGTCGATCCGGTGCGATGCCTCGACCCTGGTCCGAGACCGAGACGGCGACGTAAACGCCGCCGCGTTCGGCGGCGACCCGGATAGGTGACGACTCGGGAGAGTGCTTGGCCGCATTGGATAACAGGTTGTTCAGGATTTGGACGGTGCGCTGCCGGTCGGCCGTCACTCGGGGCAGGTCCCGGGGAAGATCGATGAGAACCGTGTGCCGGCCGTCTCCGCTGAGGAACGTGTTCCTCGCCTGCTCCGCCAGGGCCCCCACCTCCGAGGGCTCGAGCGCGACCGATAGGGTGCCCGTTTCGATGCGCCCCGCATCCAGCAGGTCGCCAATCAGGCCGCTCATGTGTTCGGCCTGCTCGTCGATGATCCGGAAAAACTGCAGCATCTCGGCCGGACCGAACATCGGCGAGCTGCCCAGCACCGTGGCCGTCGAGCCCTTGATGGAGGTGAGCGGCGTGCGCAGCTCGTGGCTCACCATCCCCAGGAATTCGGCCCGCATCCGCTCCAGTTCCTCGAGCGGCGCCAAGTCCTGTATGGTCACGACCACCGACCGAACCGTGCCGTCCTCGGCGTGGATCGGTGTGGCGTTGATCAGCGTCTTGACGCTGCGGCCGTCGGGGGTTGAGAGCACGATCTCCTCCCCGCGAACCGTCTCGGCGCAGCTCAACTGGCCAGCGAGCGGGAATCGGTCGAGGGCAATCTCGCGCCCATCGGCGCGCCGGCAGGTGATCACCTGCAGCAAATCTTCCGGAGGGCGGCCCGTCATGCGCAAGCTCTCGACGATCCGTTTCGACTCGCGATTGAGCGACGCCAGGTTGCCGGTCCTCGCATCGAAGACCAGGACACCGACGGGCGAGGTCTCGACCAGAGCCTCCAGGTCGCCGCGCGCGCGTTGCTCGTCGCGATAGGTGCGCGCATTGGCGATAGCCGTTGCGGCTTGCGAGGCGAACAGCACCAGGGTTTCCTCGTCCTCGCTCGTGAACTCCTCGCCACCCTCCTTTTCGGCGAGATAGAAGTTGCCGACGTGCACGCTCCGATGCCGCATCGGCGTGCCCTGGAAGATCTTGAACGGCAACAGGTCCGAGGAGAAACCGAGCGAGCGTACATAGGCGCGCACATCGGGCAGTCTCAGCGCGCCCGGAACGTTGCGGAAGTGCTCGAAGAGCCGCGGTCCGTCGGGCCACTCGCGTAGCTGCCGGTGCTCGTCTTCCTTCAGGCCGGAGGTGACGAAGTCCTGGGGTTGCCCCGTCTCGTCGATGGTCACGATGGTGCTGTAGCGGGCGCCGGTCAGCTCGCGGGCGCTCTCCAAGACTTCGCGCAGTACGGTCTCGAGGTCGAGGCTCGCGCTGATGCGCAAGCTCGCCGCGCTCAGTCCCGACATGCGGTCCCGCAGCAGCGTGTTCTCTCGCCGTAGGTCGTCGGAACGGGTCAAGTCTCTACCCTCATCGAACTCTGGCCGCAGACTGCCAGGTCGACGTTGCCGCTGGAGCCGGAACCGGACCATCCCGAGCTCCACGGGTGCCCATGGTACAACGTGTTCCGTTTCAGTCACGGAAAAAACACATAATTGGTGCGTAACGTCATGCAAAAGTCACGACATTTCTGTTAATGTCGGTTGGCTGGGTCGGCATGCTTTGGCGCTCGCCTTCGGTTGGAGCGAGGTTGGACGACCGCGATAGTGGGCGCGTGGCGGGCCGGCCTGCCGGGAGCGCGCCGCCGGGTCGGAGTATGGAGCGGCGAGCGAAGGGCGAGACGAGGCGCCGTTGAAGCGATGCGTCGGCGGCAGCGGCTGCAACCGTGCATGCCCACACGCCCCAGGGAAACAGTTGCGATAGGAGAGACACCGTGCGGGGAATGATCGGTAGCGTTCTTGTTCTGATTTCAATGGGTTTTTTCACAGTTGCAGCGGCCCAGTTGCCGCCGGAGATCCTCTTGGACTCCTACATGCGGAAAGTCCAGCAGGCCGTCCGCGATGGGGACCTCGCCGGCGCCCAGGCCGCAATAGACAAGATTCTCGACCTGCAGAATGAACAGGAGATGGACCTGCCGGATGAATTTCACTTCAGGTACGCTCAAGTGGCGGCCGCAGCAGAGCTGCCGGAGCAGGCGCTCGAATCGATCATGACGTATCTGGCGGCCGCGGGCCGCGACGCCCCACACTATGTCGAGGCTCTGGAATTGATGAAAAAGGCGCAAGCTGAAATTGAGGAACGGCAGGCAGCTGCGTTCCGGCAAACCGCGACTACGCAGGCGGCCGTGGATTTTGGAGACGATAGCAGCACCTCGGCTTCACAGGATGGTGTAGCGGGGATGAGTTGCGCGGAGTGGAACACGCAAGCGTACTTCGAGACGGCGACGGTCGAGGACGTGACCGTTTGCCTTGATGCTGGCGCTGACCCGGCGGCGACGAATGATGCTGGCGTAACGCCCTTGCACTGGGCGGCCTTCAGGAACCCGAATCCGGCCGTGATCGAGGCCCTGATCGCGGCCGGAGCCATTCTGAATGTGCGGGATGAAGAGGGGGTGATGGGGACGAATTCCTCGGAGTTCTCCGGATGCGGGCAATGTCCGGTGGAAACCGTTTCCTGGAATGACGCGCAGGAGTTCATCGGGAGTCTGAACGGGCGGGCCGGGGGGAATCGGTACCGCTTGCCGACCGAGGCGGAGTGGGAGTACGTGGCGCGGGCGGGGACGACGGGGGACCGCTATGGGAACATCGACGCGATCGCGTGGCACGGAGACAACAGCGGGGATCGCACGCATCCGGTGGGTCAGAAGGTGCCGAATGCATGGGGGCTTCAAGACATGATGGGGAACGTTCATGTCGAGGAACGGTTACCGGCCAGTGAGGAACGAGCACTGGTAATCCTCCAAGGCTTCGGGACGGCCCCACGATCCCCTGGACCCGAGATACAGTTCAGCAACAACGGGCCCTTTGGCGAGTGGAGCGATCCGGTGTTCTTTCCAGCGGGTCAATACGTCTGTGGCTTGAGACCGAGTGTCGAAGGTCGAGTCGGTGGCGGGGGTGATACCGCCATGAATACCGTGGCATTCTATTGTGGCCCATTCGATCCGAACGCCGCTCCATGTCCTGAGGCGGTCGAGAAATTCAAGCCGAAGCCAATCCAGACGGGCCCCAGGTTAACACCTGGCGGGGCTTGCCGCTCCCGACAGGAGTTGAACCGTCCCGGGTTTCCGGGAGGCTCCATTTCTTGAGAGGACGGGAGTCATTATGGGAAGACCAAGCAGATATCCACCAGAAGTCCGTGAGCGCGCAGTCCGCTTGGTGTTGGAAAACCAGCGGGAGTACGCGTCGCAGCGGGCGGCAATAGCGTCGATCGCATCGAAGATCGGCTGTACAGTCGAGACATTGCGGAAGTGGGTCCACCAGTTCGAGCGAAAACAGGGACAACGTGGAGGACCAAGGACCGATGAAACGCAGCAGCTGAAAGAACTGAAGCGGGAGAATCGTGAACTGAAGTGCGCGAACGAGATCCTGCGCAAGGCTTCGGCGTTTTTCGCGCAGGCGGACCTCGACCGCCGATCGCGGTAATGATGCAGTATATCGAGACCAATAGGGACGCGAGGACATGGAGATCGCGACACTGGATTGGGTTTGCCGGGAGGGTTTCCCCGATTCTCTAGACAGGAAATTCCCGATCATAAGGTGGATCGTCCGGTGTCCCTTGATCGCCTCCAGCGCGACTTTCGCCTTCAGATCCGCAGTGTAACGCTTCCGCTGACTTTTCTTCATGTGCCTACGCTGGGAGGCACCGATTTTCCACCTTGGCCAACTGTCTGAATTTTGGGGACTACCTCAGAACCCATTCGGTGGACGCCGCGGCAGCCAAACCAATGGTGGGTTCCGCGGTTCATGTTCAGGCTACCGAAGTCAGTGGCCGGATTCCGGCATAGGCTTCGCTCGGCGTGCAGTCGTCATCATCGCCGAAGCGAAGCTGAGGCTTTGATAAATGCCTTAATGCCGGCGAGGCGCCCGCGTTCCCGGGGCGATCAAGCCGTCGATGAAGCGAGTATGTCGGCCGTTGGCCGCAAGCGGGATGACCGTCTCGTCGAGCAGGCCGCCCGCTCGGTCAGTGCGGCACCTTGAATTCCGACACCGACCAATCCTCGAATGCCTTGATGGCTTCCTCCGCCAGTAGCCACTCGGTCGGGATGGCGCGTTCGCCGATCGGTCTCGAGATTTCCTTGTAGATGTAGTCGTCGTCGAAGTCGAACCTGGAGGCATCCACGCTGGTGTTGCCACAAAATATGCGATCGAGGCGTGCCCAGTAGATGGCGCCCAGGCACATGGGACAGGGCTCGCAACTGGTGTAGATCACGCACCCCGTCAGGCTGAAAGCATTCAGCTTGGCCGACGCTTGGCGGATCGCCCCCATTTCGGCGTGCGCGGTCGGATCGTTCGAATGGGTGACCCGGCTGACGCCTTCCCCGATGATTCGGCCGTCGCCCACGACGACGGCGCCAAAGGGGCCGCCGGTTCCATCGGCGACATTCTTTTCGGCCAGTGCAATGGCAACTCGCATGAAGGTCTTGTGGTCCATGGCTTTCAATTCAAATTGACAACGGAGATTGAGCCGCCCAGTGTCTTCCGCGCAATGTCCACGAGGTGGAAATGGTGAGTGAAGAAGAGCACCTGGGTTTTCCTCGATAGCTCTCCCAAGACTTCAAAGCCGGCGCCGGCCCTGTCATCGTCGAAGTTGACGAACAGGTCGTCGGCCACGAATGGCAGGATGTCCGCACGTTCGAGATAATCTTCGATGGAAGCGATCCGCAAGGCGAGATAGAGTTGGTCGGCCGTTCCGCTGCTCATGCCGGCGACCGGTACGACGGTTCCATCCGGGCGCAACCCGGTCAGTTGCGCCTGGTCGTTGTCGTCGTAATCCACCCAAAGATCCTTGAACGAACCCCCCGTAATCGTCCTGAAGAGCTTGCCGGAGCGTTTGAGCAGCGGTGCCTGCTTTTGTTGCCGATAGCGATCGATTGCCCATTGCAGCAACATGGAAGAAGTACGCACGCGGACGTACCGCTCCGACACCTCGCGGATTTCCGCAATGGCTTCCTGGCGCGTTGCCTCGGCTCGTGCCGCCGCATCGCCACCGCCGACTGCCTGGAATGCGTCGCTGGCTTGTGTCCTGATTCCAGCCGCGGCGGTCAGCCGGTCGCGCAATGTCTTGAGCTCGGTTTCGGCGGTTTCTTCCCGGGCGGCAATCCGGTCGATATCGATGCCCTTGCATTCCGCCTCCAGGGCGGCCGTGGCGAGACCATCCCCTTCCTCCTTGAGCGTTTGCAGGATTGTGGCCAATTCGGCTTGCAAGGCACGGAGCGCATCGGAATTCCGAATGGCGTTCCTCAGCTCGTCGCTCGTGCTGACGACGGCCGTAACCTTGAGGTGATTGACTGAATCGCGTGGCTTCCGGCGATCCTCTTCGAGGGTATGCACGTCGTTCTCGATTTTTGCTATCTCTTCCTTTTTGCTGGCCTGAAGGTCGCGCATGCGCTGAGCTTTCTCCAGACGTTTCTCGATCTCGATGACGGCATCATCCGCGGCTGTGCCTGCAAGGTCGCCCGCCAAGCCGGCGACCATCATGGCGACCACGGACTCGAAGTCGGCAATGTCTCGATTGATCTTGTCGATGCGCTCATGGCGCAAAGCGTTAATCCGTCCGGACAATTCCCGCATTTGATCGATGACATCGATCTGAGCGGACACTGCCTCCGGGTTCGCGCCGGTTGCGAGTCCAAGTTCGGCCAGGGCAGCCGACCATTCTTCCTGCCACTCGGACCATGCTTGTTCGGCGTGGTCGAGTTCGCGGCGGTGACGCCCTCGGTTGGTCGCCGCTTCTTCTAAACTCGTGCGCAATTGCGCTCTCGCCTCCGCCTGTTGTTCATACTGGCGCCGTAAACCTTCCGCACGCTCCAGAATTGCCGAGAGGACATCGTTTGCCAGTGTGGCGGCATCGATATCGAGTGACGATAATTCCGCCAAAAGACTCTCTCGGGCCTCAAGTGCTTCCCCTTGTTGGATCTTCAGTAGCCCTGTCGCTTCGGCACGGCGTTCAACCGCTTCCAACAATTCATCGCGTGCATCCAGCCATTCCAGCATCGCGTCCGGGGAAAGCGGCGCGAACGGCGCCCCCGCCCACTGTGCCCGCCAATCGGCATCCAGGCGGCCGCCCTCTTGAATGAGTGCTTCCTGCTGTTGACGCAGTTGGGCCAGATTGTCTTCCTGCTCGCCGATGTTGCGGGACATTTCAGCCAGCCGTCCGGCTGCTTCGGCATTGTCGAATCTACGATCGGCCAGGTCATCGGCGGTGCGCATTGCGGGTTCGAAGGCCCCCGCGAGGTCATCCAGTACGTCGGTAAAACGGTCAGCGTCGTCATCGGAGATTGGGACATTCTCGATGTGTTTTTGCTGGACCAACTTCCAGAGCGCGTCGCGTTCGCTCCTCGCTTCCTGGAGATCTTCGATCGAGATGGCGTGCTCGTCGCGCACCGCGTTCCCGAAAATCTTGCGAGTTTGTTCGAGTTCCCGCTCGGCCGCCCCAAATCGGTGGTCACACTCACGGGAGCGGCGCTCCCAGTCCTGAACCCGGTCGCGGTGCCCCTGCACTCCCATCCGGGGCGGCGCCTGCATCTGAGCGGCTTTCCGTTCGCTTGGGAGATCCGGGTGCAGGGAAGAAAACAGCCGGTCAACGCGCTCTTGCGCATCCTTGACGTGCTGTTGGGCAACGCGCAGGCGTCCGCCGATGTCGCCGCTTTCACGAACCACCTTGATGACGGCTTCCAATCCGGAGACGTCCGTCGTCTCCCCCATCGCGTCAAGCTGGGTCTGAAGCCTGCCGCGTTCGGCTTCGGCCTCTTCCAACGACTCGGTTCTGTTCCTGACGTCGGAGGCCAGTTCACCGCGCCGTGCAAGCAGGGGACGCACTGCCGCGAGTTTGGTGCGTCCCGGGATTCGTGCGATCGACTCGTCGACTTCTTTCTCATCCCAGCCCAACTCGGCCGCCAGGGCGCGCAGCCCGGCTTCCGCGGCCTCGAGTTCCGCTTGCCGTTTCGGGAGGTCGGCCCTCTCGCCGCGAATCTCGATACGGCGCTCATGGAGGTAATCGATATCGTCGGCGCGGAGCACCAGTTGCTCATCGTAGGTCAGAGCTTTCAACTCTTCATGCGCCTTGGCCAAACCACCGGAGAGTACATCGATTCGGGTCGATGCGTCGGATTCCTCTCGCTCGGATTCGTCCAGAACCTGCCGGGCATCCTCGGGCAGTGGGACAACCATTCCCAGGGCCGCGATTTCCGTGTCCAACTCAGCCTTGCGGCCAACATGCCGATAGACTCTGCGAATGCGGCCAAGCCGCCTGCGTTCGGCGGATGTCTTCTCGAACTCCGCCTCGACTTTCGCATAGGCTTCCTCGGCGTTATCGAAGGTCCGTTTCAACTCCTGCCATTTACTCGCGGTCAACGTGTGCTGCCGCAACTCGCTTTCGGCGTCCTTGAGCTTGTCGGCCGCCACGTAATATTTTCTGTCTTTCGCCCTTCTGGGCGCCCAGAGTTCATTGGCTTCCCTGGTGAGGTCCGCAAGCCGGTCTCGCAAACCTGAAATTCCGGTTCCGGCCGCGAACAGCATTTGACCTATTTCGTCCCTGGCCTCCAATATCTCCTTACCGCCGGTTTCGAGCCGAACGTGGTCGAGACTGAACATCCGTTCGAAGGAGGATCGGTCGGCGCCGGCAAGGAAGGGCCGCAACAGGGCCTGGCCCCCGGGAATCGGCAAATCGCCGTTGCCGAGAAGCGTATCCTTCAACCCCTTTCGGCGGACGAATTCCATGGATGCCGTTCCGTTCTCGAGGACGGCGCCAATCCGCATGCTCGAATAATCGTGTTTGAAGTCGTAGGGCGAACGCAACGGGATGCCGAACAAGAGATCCTCGATCGCCGACAGCGCCGTGGATTTTCCGGCCTCGTTGGGCCCGAACACGATGTGAAAATCGATGTTGCCGGCGTGAAGCTCGAATGAATGATCGGTGAAGTGTCCGTAACGAAGAAGATCGAGTCGCCGCAGCCGCATATCAGCCCTTTCCCGCCATCAAACGGGCTGACAGATAAGGCATGACTTCGGCGATCAGCGCCGCATGATCGCCATCGATTGCCGCCTTCAGCGCCATATCCTCGACGTCGGCTCGCGCCTCATGGGGCAACCGCCGAACCAGTTCGCCGATATCGGTCTCAAGCTCGTTCAGCAGGGTCGTATCGGAACCTGCTTCCCGCAGCATCCGTTGCAACTCGTGGATGGGACCATCGGGGCCCTGCGAGGTTTCGGGGTCGACCACCGATTCGGTCTCAACAACGACCTTCTCCACCCAGGCCGTGTCCTCTCCAAGGCCCAGTGCGCTTGCTCGTGCCTCTGCCAGGAGACGATCTTCAGCCCCCAGGAGTCGCTCGTGAGCTTCGGTACGGCCCCGGAGCACAATGCGGCACGCCAGCAACCGGCCTTCCGCCGCAGTGGCGACCGCATTCTCGATGCCGTCGCGGACGCGGTCGAAGGCTTCGCCGATACTTGCCGTGTTCTCCAGATCGACCGTCACAACCCACCAACGCACGACATCGGCATGCACGGCAACAAGATCGACGATTTCGCTGTTGTTCACCGTGACAAGGACCGCGCCCCTGGCGCCGGTCTCGCGTACGTGGCGTCCCTGCAAGTTCCCCGGAAACACGATATGGGGCCGCTCGTTGAGCACTTTGGCTTGATGGACATGGCCCAGCGCCCAGTAGTCGTAGTCCTTGTTTATCAGGTCATCGAGAGAGCACGGCGCGTAGTTCTCATGGCCGCCCATGCCGCCGAGTCCGGTGTGCAGGACGCCGATGTTGAATGCGCCGCCGACGGGTTCCGGATACGTCAGTGCCAGATTTTCGGTGACGGCACGTTGTCGGAAACTCTGCCCGTGGAGGACCACGCCCAGGTCATCGATTCTGAAGGATTGCGGTTTTGCAGCTCCGAAAACGTGGACATTATCCGGCAGGGTCAGGCTGCGTGTGATCTGGCTCTCCGCATCGTGATTGCCATGCAGCAGGTAGACGGGAATGCTGGCATCATGAAGGCGGCCCATCTGGTTGACGAAAAACAGGCCGGTCTTGTAGTCGCGCCAATCGCCATCGTAAAGGTCGCCCGCGATAACCATGAAGGCGGCCTGCTCCTCGATGGCAAGTCCGACAAGCTGATCGAAAGCCTTGCGAGTGGCGGTGCGAATGCGCTCCGCCGCGGTTCCCTCAACCCCGGCAAGCCCTTTCAAGGGGCTGTCCAGATGAATGTCCGCGGCGTGAACGAAACGAAACGACGTCACGGCGTCATGCTCCCCGGAGTGGTCCAACAAACCTCGATCCGAACGGCGGAATGCCGACGACCCGTCTTGCGTGAAAGTGTCCGGGGCACTTAGGCTCCAGGAGTTCCTTCATAGTGGGGGGTCCAATCAGGGTCGGGAGACGGTTAGAATTGGAAACCCGTACTCGAGCAGGCTTCGATGCTGCATAATGGCGCCCCGTTGATAGCAGAACCCGACTGGAACGGGATCGACCCACTCGCCTTGGCCGGCGCCATGAAATATGAACCTTGAACGATGAACCAGATCTGGCGTGCATTCGCAAAGGTAAATCTCGATCTCCGCATCGTCGGAAAGCGTGCCGATGGGTTTCATGAAATCCGGTCGGTTCTGCAGTCGATCGACCTGTTCGATCAGATCCGCGTTTCCAGCGCCGACGAGTTTGGTTTCACCGCGACCACGGGACCGGAAGACGAATCCAACCTCGTTGTACGCGCGGTCCGGTCTTTCGAGGAGGCAACCTCAATGCCTGTCCGATTGCGCATCGAACTGGAGAAACGGATTCCTTCCGGCGCGGGATTGGGCGGCGGCAGCGCGGACGCCGCGGTAATATTGATGGGTCTGGCCCGCTATTATGGCCAATCGATACCCGGTGAGCGCATGCACGGCATGTTGAGTGCCCTGGGCTCGGATGTCCCGTATTTTGCAGTTGGCGGAAGTGTCCTCGTCACGGGGAGGGGCGAGAGGTTGTTTCCCCTGCCCGATACCCACATTGAAGCGCCCTCGTGGCTGCTCCTGGTCAATCCGGATATTCGAATCGCGACTGCCGATGCGTATTCATGGTTGACGGAAACCTTTGAACCCAATAACATTTCAGGTTTCTGTGCCCGTTTCGCGCCCGCACTAGGGCATGCGAAACCGACACCGGGTGCCCGTCTCAACGATTTCGAGGCCGCGCTGTTCCCCCGATTTCCCGAACTGGCCGAGATAAAGAGGAAACTGTGGGAGGCTGGAGCGCGTTTGGCGTCTCTGACCGGTAGCGGGGCCTCGCTTTTTGGAGAGTTTGCGGCGGAAGCGGAAGCAGGACGGGCCGCTGAGGTTCTCGGCAGGGACCATGATGTCGTTCTTGTCAGACCGGTATTGAGAGCGGACTACTTTCGACGTGTGTTCGGCGAATGAATTCGGCTGTCCGCCCTGACGGGTAGCGGATGGCGGCCGGGATGGCTTCGAGGTGCGAATTGGGGCGTAGCCAAGGGGTAAGGCACAGGTCTTTGGATCCTGCATTCGGAGGTTCGAATCCTCCCGCCCCAGTTGAATTGGCGATCGACCGGAGACTTGGATTTGAGCGACTCCATTAACAACAAAGTGAAAGTGTTTTCGGGATCGTCCAATCCCGATTTGGCCGCTGAGATCTGCAAGTACCTGGGCTGCGAGCTCGGGGAATGCTCCAACACGCGGTTTTCGGACGGCGAGATATATTTTCAGATCCTTGAGAACGTCCGGGGTGCCGATGTGTTCGTGGTCCAGGCGACATGCACTCCCGTCAACGACCATCTGGTCGAACTGATGCTGATGATCGACGCGTTCCGTCGTGCCTCGGCACGGCGTATCACGGCGGTCCTGCCCTACTTCGGTTATGCACGCCAGGATAGAAAGGACAAACCGCGGGTTCCCATTTCGTCGAAGGTGGTATCGGACGCTCTGGCCAAGAATTCCGATCGCCTGCTGACTATGGATCTCCACGCCGCGCAGATACAGGGCTTCTTCGATATCCCTGTCGATCACCTTTTTGCGGCCCCCGTTCTGGTGGATTTTTTCCAGGAAGTCAATATCGAGAATCTGACGGTCGTTTCGCCCGATCCGGGCGGTGTCGAACGCGCCCGGGCTTTCGCCAGACGGCTTGGAGGCGAGTTGGCGATTATCGACAAGCGCCGCACCGGCGTCAACGTGGCCGAAGTCATGAACGTCGTCGGAGACGTGAGAGGCCGTTCCGCGCTTATCGTGGACGACATGGTCGACACGGCCGGGACGCTGGTCCACACGGTTGAGGCCTTGCGCGAAGAAGGCGTGGTCGAGGTTTACGCATGCGCGACGCACGGAGTATTGTCCGGTCCGGCGGTTGAAAGGATTCAGAACTCGTCGTTGAAGGAACTGGTCGTGACCAACACGGTACCGCTCCATGCCGCGGCCAGGGAATGCGGCAAGATTCGTGTCCTGAGCGTGGCGCAATTGCTGGCTCAGGCGATCGAGTCGATTCACTACGAGACCTCGGTGAGCGTCTTGTTCATCTAGCGGGAAGTTTACGGGCGCATGCAGGCGAGCGCCCTCGAATGAGGTAGACGGATATGGCAGAAATGACGGTCAGTGCCACCAACCGAACGGACTTTGGCAAGGGCGCCTCGAAAAGGATGCGCAGGCAGGGGATGGTGCCCGGTATCGTTTACGGCGGTTCAGCGGACAATATCCCGGTTGCGGTAAACCCGAAGGACCTGTTCCGGTTGCTGCGATCCCAGGCCGGACGAAACACGATCCTGAACCTGGACATCGAGGGTACGAGTTCGGACAGCGTCATCCTGAAAGATTGGCAGATCGATCCAGTCGATGAATCCATTTTGCACGCGGACTTCCACCGTATCGCGATGGACCGTACGTTGCGCGTAACGGTTCCCGTGGTCATCCGCGGTACTGCATACGGCGTCAAGACCGAAGGCGGTCTGCTGGAAGTCGTTACAAGAGAACTCGACGTGGAGTGTCTCCCGTCCGATATCCCGAACGAATTCGAATGCGATGTGACCGACCTCGCAATGAACCGGAGTATTCGAGTTGGCGAACTGACTTCGATCGACAACGTCGAGGTTCTGGCCGACCGAGAGCAGATTGTGGTCCACGTTGTCGCCATGAAGGAAGAAGTCGAGGAAGTGGCGGAAGATGAAGACGTCGAAGCCCTAGCCGAGGCCTCGGATGGCGAGAGCCCAGAACCTGAGGTTGCCGCCAAGGGCAAGGTGGACGAAGGAGACGGCCAATAGCCAGCCCCGCGGTTCCATTGGCGGGGATAGCCGGATTGCATGTCGTCTGGTTCCGAAGAGGTTGGAGCACCAGGTTGCTGGATCGTCATCGGTCTCGGGAATCCCGGGGACGAATATCGGGATACTTACCATAACGTTGGATTCCGGGTCGTCGAGATTTTGGCCGGGCGCTGTGGGGTTTCGAACTGGTCCAGACCGGGTGGAATCGGGATGATTCCGGCCCGGATCGCCGAGGCGGTCATCGGACAATCGGGTGTCCGGACCATCCTGGCCCAACCGTGGACCTACATGAACCTCACGGGGCGGATTCTGCCTCCGATGTTCGAACGGTTCGGTACGGATTCGGGTCTTCTGGTGGTTTCCGATGACCTGGCGCTGCCGATCGGGAGAGTCCGGGTTCGTGAAAGGGGTTCTGCCGGCGGCCATAATGGACTAAAATCCATAAGTTCGGCCTACGGTTCGGACGACTATTGCAGGGTTCGAGTTGGAATCGGCGCTGAAAGACCGGATAGCGGCACCCGCGACTACGTGCTTTCAAGGGTCAGGAAGCCCGATCGTGTGACGCTGGAACGCGCCCAGGATCTTGCCGCCGATGCGGTCGAGTATTCGATCGCTCACGGGGTGCGCTTGGCAATGTCCAAATTCAACGGGTTGGACTGCAGAGAGGCCGATAGTTGAACAAGCCGCTTTTCTCACGGGTTTTCGTCGCGAAGAGTCGGAGACGTCGTCAGAGCTACGGCGCGTTCCCCGCGCCGGATCAAGCGCGTCAGGGGGCGTGCCTGGCGGATGGATCCGGCGCTGTAGCAGACAACTCGTGTGAAATGCGGGGTTAGCAGAGAGAAAACAATATATGCGCAAGTACGAAATCATGTTCATCGTGGACCCGAACCTCCCAGAGGACGAAATCGACCAGTTGAATGCCCAGGTCGAGAGCCTCATCGCCGAGGGCGGAGGAACGGTCCTCGAGACCGAGAAGATGGGCCGGAAGAGATTGGCTTATGAGGTTGAGAGGCGCACCGAGGGGTTCTATGTACTGCTGGTCGTTGAGGCGACCGGTGAGATCCTCAGCGAGGTCGAGCGCAGATTCCGGGTGATGGACAACGTTTTGAGATACCTCACCGTCCGAGTGGACGAAACCGAAAAGAAGCTCGAAAAAGTTCGAGCGATCCGACAGAAGAAAGCCGACCGGCGTGGAACAAGAATGCCGGCCAGTCCGGAACAGCCGGCGGCCAACTGATCCGAAGGAGACTGGCGTGGCACAGAAGCAGTTTTTTCGACGGCGAAAGGTTTGCAAGTTCTGCATCGAGAATATCGATGCAATCAATTACAAGGACACGAAGCTCCTCTCGCAGTTCGTGCCGGAACGGGCCAAGATTCTCCCCAGGCGGATTTCTGGCGTCTGCTCTCCGCACCAGAGGCAGTTGAATGACGCGATTCAGAAAGCGCGCAGCATCGCGCTTTTGCCGTATACGACCGACTAGGGAAAGGACGACATGGAAATCATCTTGCGGGAAGCAATCGACAGGTTGGGGGGCGCCGGCGACGTCGTCAAGGTGAAAGACGGGTACGCGCGGAACTTCCTCTTGCCGCAAAAGAAGGCCTATCTGGCGACGCCGGGCAATCTGAAGGTCATCGAGCAGGAAAGGACCAGAATGTTCCGGCGTGAAGCGGCGCAGCGCAGTGAAGCCGAGAAACTCCGTGAACTGCTTTCAGCCGTCGAGATCGACATCGAACGCCGCGTTGGCGAGCACGGGGTCCTGTACGGTTCGGTAACGAGTGCCGACATCGCCGAATCGATCGGTACGAAGGGATTCACGATCGACAAACGCAAGATACTGCTCGATGAACACATCAAGGAGATCGGGGAGTTCAGGATTCCAATCCGCCTGTTCACTGAAGTTACCGCTGAAGTGACGTTGCGGGTGGTGCCCGAAGGCGATGCCGCACCCGTAACCGGAGCAACTTCCGTTGCCGAAGAAGGGGCAACCTCCGTTGCCGAAGAAGGGGCAACTTCCGTCGACGCCGAAATTGCCGATGCGCCCACCGAAGCGGCGGCAGAGGATCCCGAAGCCGATGAAGGTGCTTCCGGATAGTCCCCGCGGCCTGTGATTTTCTGCGAGGCGGCCCGTCGCGGCCGCCTTTTTCGTTACAGTTCAAGCACCTACAGATGCGCAGCAATTGCGCGTGACGGGTCCGGCCACAAAGCGGTATTCTTTCCGACGCAATGGCCCGTGAAATCGTCGAACGTCCCCTTCCACACAATGTCGATGCCGAAAAGTCGGTGCTTGGCGCCATCCTTGTCAACAACGAAAACTACTACACCGTAGTTGAAGGCTTGCACCCTGAAGATTTCTATCTCGAAGCGCACCGCACCATCTTCCGCGAGATGTCGGAGATCCTGGCACAGTCCCATGCCGTCGATCTGATTACGTTGCAGGACCGCATGGAGCGCGATTCGCTGCTCGAAACCTCTGGCGGTATTGCGTATCTGGCCAGCCTGATGGACGGCATTCCGCACCTGGTCAACATCGACCTCTACATCGAGATCATTCGCGAGAAGGCATTGTTCCGCCAGATGATCCACGCGACCAATCGGATCATGAGGGAGTGCTTCGAACAGGCGGACTCGGCAGAGGAGGTTCTGGACCGGGCAGAGGGATCGATGTTCGAACTCTCGGAGCGGCGGGCAGACACCGGTCTCGTTTCGGTGAAGCAAATCGAGCAAGAGACCCATCAGATGCTGAAAAAGCTCTACACCGAGCGCGAGATGATTACCGGTGTGGCGACCGGGTTCAACGATTTCGACCGGATGACCTCCGGGCTTCAGCCAGCCGACCTGATTATCCTGGCTGGGAGACCGTCGATGGGAAAGACCGCGCTGTCATTGAATTTCGCCCAGCACGTGGCTTTGCACAAAGGCGAACCGGTCGGGATCTTCAGCCTGGAGATGTCCAAATCCCAACTCCTGATGCGTTTCCTTTGTTCCGAGGCGATGGTCGATGCCCACAAGGTGCGGACCGGATATCTGTCCCATGACGATTTCGAGAAGTTGATCGATACGCTCGGTACTGTTGCCAACTCCCCCATCTTCATCGATGACTCGTCAACCATGACAATCATGCAGATGCGGGCCAAGGCGCGCCGGATGAAGGCCGAACATGGGTTGGGGCTGGTCGTGGTGGATTATCTGCAGTTGATGTCCGGTTTTGGACGCAATGAAAACCGGAACCAGGAGATTTCCGGAATTTCCCGTGGATTGAAATCGCTGGCGAAAGAGTTGAACATTCCGGTCGTCGCGTTGTCGCAGTTAAGCCGTGCACCCGAACAGCGAGCGGGCCGTGACCATCGCCCCCAGCTTTCGGACCTTCGCGAATCGGGATCGCTCGAGCAGGACGCCGACGTTGTGGCGTTCATCTATCGCGAGGAAGTCTATAAGCCGTCCGATGAAAACGAAGGCATGGCGGAATTGATCGTCGCCAAGCAACGCAACGGTCCGACCGGGACGGTGAAACTCGCTTTCCAGAAGCAGTTCACCAGGTTCCAGACGTATCTCGATATTTGATGTCGTCGTCGGCGGGATCGAGGCGATTTTGCGATTCGCCGCGGCCTTTGCCTTGCCCGCCGTTATCGATCCTGTGAAGCAACGAACTCAATTTTTCTGCCGGGAATGCGGACACAGTTCGCCCAAGTGGATCGGGCGATGTCCCTCCTGCGAGGAGTGGAACACGTTCGTCGAAGAGACGGTGTCATCTTCGGTACCCAGGATTACGTCTCCCACCGAGTCCGTCCCCATCCGTTTCGTCGATCTCGGAAGTGAGGAAACACCTCGTTCTCCTACCGGCGTTGACGAGTTCGACCGGGTGCTCGGGGGTGGGCTGGTTCCCGGATCCCTGATTCTGCTTGGCGGAGATCCCGGTGCGGGAAAGTCGACATTGATGCTGGACGTTGCCGCGGCGTTGTCGGCTTCCCGGCCTGTTCTCTACGTTTCCGGAGAAGAATCTCCCCGGCAGATCAAGTTGCGTGGAGAGCGCATGAAGCTCGTGGCGGGTGACCTGCATATCTATTCCGAAATGTGTGTCGAGCGCGTCCTTTCCACCGCAGAGGAATTGAAGGTTGGCGCGGTGGTCGTCGATTCGATTCAGACGACGTTTACCGAGAAACTGGACATGGCCCCCGGCAGTATCGGACAGGTGCGTGAAGTGGCGTCCCGGTTTCTGGTCTGGACCAAGAAGCATCACGTTCCCGTGTTCTTGATTGGACATATTACGAAGGAAGGCGCCCTGGCCGGACCGAAGGCCCTGGAGCATATCGTCGATACGGTCTTGTACTTCGAGGGGCCCCGGCAACACCCTCATCGGATCGTTCGCACGATCAAGAACCGCTTCGGACCGGCGAACGAATTGGGTATCTTCGAAATGACTTCGAGTGGCCTCAAACCGGTAGAGGCGGCGTCGGGACTGTTTCTCTCGCATCGTGAGAGTCTGGACGCAGGCTCTGCGGTGGTTTGCTGCGTCGAGGGATCGCGACCTCTGTTGGTCGAACTGCAGGCACTGGTTTCCAGAACCCACCTGGGGACTCCGAGGCGATTGACCACCGGGGTGGATCCCCAACGGTTGGCCCTGATTGCCGCGGTCATCGAGAAGCGGCTCGGCATCAACCTCTGGGATCAGGACATCTATCTGAACGTCGTCGGCGGTCTCGAAATCGACGAGCCGGCTGCCGACCTTGGAATCGCCGCATCCATTCTATCCAGCTTTCTGAACCGGCCCCTGCCTGCCGAGACTGTCGTGTTTGGCGAAGTTGGGTTGGGTGGAGAGATCCGCTCGTGCCTCCATCCCGCGCTCCGGACCAAGGAAGCCGCGACGCTCGGTTTTCGAAACGCGGTGCTGCCCCGTCAGACAATTTCGGATTCCCCCGGCGACTTCCGCCTCCGGCCCGTTGACAATCTGCACCAGGCCATCGACCGGCTGTTCGGGCCGATTGAAGAAGGCTCCAAGTAACCGCGACGGACGGGGCGAGGCTGCAGCCGGGCGGCTTTGGAACCCAAGCTATCCTTTTTGGAATCTATTGTTTATAATTCAACATTATTTGCCTGCCTTCAACGGACCTTGGTATTTAGAGTTTGGTATTTAGAGCCGGATGCCAGATGAAAGATAGGGAAGAATCTTCGCCAATCGGCGACGGGCTGATCACACCCGTGAAGGAATCCAATTTTACCCTGGACATCGTGCTCGTGCGCACTGTCTTCGTGTGCATTCTCATGGTGGCGGCATATTTCATTCGGCCTTTTGGGCTTTCGGGTGTTGTTACGGTTTTTCTCGGCCTTGTCGGCGCACTGGGAATTATTTATTTCGAACATCGCGTTCGGCGGGCATCGTTGAAACGCCTGATCGGCGCGGCCACAGGTTCGATCCTCGGGATTGCGGGTGCGTTCATGATCAACGCGATCCTGACCGAGACCTCGTTCGATCCGAGTTCACTGTCCTTCATCAAGCTCTTCATTCTGTCTTTGATGGTCTATGTGGGGCTCGTGGTGGGCGCCAACAAGGGCGACCTGCTGAACCTTGCCGCACTGGGCGGCATCTTCGGAAACGACCGGCCGGCGAAGCAGGCCTACAAGATTCTCGATACCAGCGTCATAATCGACGGTCGCATTTCAGATATCTTCGATACGGGATTTCTGGATGGAGTCCTCGTTATTCCGCACTTCGTCCTCCGTGAACTCCAGCAGGTTGCCGATTCGGCGGACGGACTCAAGCGAAATCGAGGGCGGCGTGGACTCGACATTCTCCAGAAAATACAGAAAGCGCCGGGCATTACCGTGCAGTTCGTCGAAAACGACTATCCGGCCGTGCGTGAAGTCGACATGAAGCTGATCGAACTGGCCATGGAGTTCGATGGCAAGATCGTGACGAACGATTTCAACCTGAACAAAATTGCACAGCTACGCGGTGTGGAAGTTCTCAATATCAACGAGTTGGCTAACGCCCTGAAGCCGGTGTATTTGCCGGGTGAGATCATCAAGGTGTTCATCCTGAAAGAAGGCAAGGAATTCAATCAGGGGATTGCGTATCTGGACGATGGAACGATGGTTGTTGTCGACAACGCCCGCAAGATGATCGGCAAGACGGTGAACTCTTCCGTGACCAGCGTCTTGCAAACGACAGCGGGGAAAATGATATTCGGGCGTTACGAAGAGAAGCGCGAACATGGACCGCGTGACGACCGAACCGGGCGCGACCGGATGGATCGTCAAGACCACGAGGTAGAACGCCAGCCGAACGAAGTTCACGCCGAATGAGCCAAATAGTTCACGCCGAATGAGCCAAATCAAGTGACGAGTGCCGGGGTGGAGCCCGTCTTCGGACTTTTGTCGCTCGCTATCCACTTGGACCACTAAGCCATGCCCAGCCAACCCAAAGTCGGTGTGATTATTGCCGCAGCCGGCGCCGGTCGCCGGATGAAGGCCGACAGGCCCAAGCAGTTCCTCGCCCTGGAGGGTGTCCCGATACTGGTTTTGACGTTGCGGAAGTTCGACGCGTCGCCACTGGTCGATCACATCGTGATCGCATCGCCGCACGATTCGGTCGATGAAGTTCGCAAAATGGCGGTTCAGGCCGGCCTGTCCAGCCCGGTCATGGCAATTGAAGGCGGGGAGCGCCGCCAGGACTCGGTCGCGATCGGTCTCAGAAATCTCGAACCGGACTCTGATCTTGTTGTGGTTCACGATGGCGTTCGACCCTTTGTCAGTCTTGAAGATATCGCCGCCGTGACCACCGAAGCCGGCCGGACCGGCGCCGCCATCCTGGCCATTCCAGTGACGGATACGGTCAAGGAAGTGCAGCGCGACGAGGTGAAGTCGACACTCCGGCGTGAACGGCTCGTGTTGGTTCAGACCCCGCAGGTGTTCCGGACGAGCATTCTCAACGAGGCGTTCGCCCTTGCGCGCCGAGACGGATACTACGGCACCGACGAGTCCAGCCTGGTCGAACGGATGGGGCACCCCGTGACGGTGGTGCGCGGATCCGAGCGCAACATCAAGATCACCAGGCCCTCGGATTTAACGCTGGCCCGTTTTCTTCTTGAAGAAGAGAGGACGCCCGCAGAGTGAAGGTCCGGATCGGAATCGGCTACGACATCCATCGTCTCGAACCGGGTTCCCGGTTGATCCTCGGAGGCGTTCCGATTCCCCACGACAAGAGTCTGGTTGGCCATTCCGACGGCGACGTCCTGCTCCATGCGATTACCGACGCCCTCCTGGGTGCATGTGGACTCGGGAATATCGGGGAAAGGTATCCGGATACCGTTCCGCGCTACAGCGGAGTCGATAGTCGAAAGCTGCTTCGAGACACGGCGGCGCTGGTTCGGCGAAAGGGTTATCGAATTGGAAACATCGACTCCAACATCCTGGCTGAACGACCGAAACTTCTCGAGTACTTTCCCGCCATGAAAGATTCAATCGCGGAGGTTATGGACATTTCAGTCGACGACATTCACGTCAAAGCCAAAACAATGGAACACCTCGATGCGGTCGGTGCCGAAGACGCGATTGCGGCACAGGCTGTCGCGCTCGTATTTATCGAATCATGAGTTCCAACCTCGGAAATTTTCCCCGCGTTCGATACGCGCCCAGTCCGACCGGTCAACTCCATGTCGGCAATCTGCGAACCGGACTGTTTGCCTGGCTGTTTGCACGGCAGCACGGCGGCAAGTTCATTCTGAGGATCGAAGACACCGACAGGGCCCGGTCTGAAAAACGATTCGAAGAGCAGATCTATGAGGATCTGCGGTGGTTCGGTATGGATTGGGAGGAAGGTCCCGACAAGGGTGGCCCGCACGGCCCCTATCGGCAGTCCGAGAGAGGGTCGTTCTATCTGGAACAAGTGGCCCGGTTGATGGGTGCGAATAAGGCCTACCGATGTTTCTGCTCGGAAGATGAGTTGAAACTCCAGGGAAACGCCGCACGGGAGAAAGGGATTTCCTTGAAGTATCCGGGGACGTGTCGCAACTTGACCGAAGCCGAGGTTCAATCTCGTGTCACGGCGGGTGAACCCTCCGTGGTCCGTCTCCGGGTTCGCGACGGCATTGTCGAGTTTGACGACCTCGTCCACGGCAAAACGCGCTTTTCGACGGACGTCATCGGCGACCCCATACTGCTTCGGTCCGACTCCACCCCGACTTACAACTACGCCGTCGTGGTCGATGACGCCCTGATGCGGATTTCCCACGTCATTCGCGGGGACGATCATCTGTCGAACACGCCGAAGCAGGTATTGATCTACGAAGCGCTGGAAACCGTGACACCACGGTTTGCGCACCTCTCGACAGTGCTCGGCCCGGACCATACCAGACTCAGCAAACGTCACGGCGCCACATCCATTGCCGAGTTTCGCGATGCCGGATATCTGCCTGAATCGCTCATGAACTACATCGCATTGCTGGGCTGGTCTCCGGGTGCGGAAGGCAGCGAGATTGTTCCGCCGGAGCGTCTGGTGCGGGAGTTTCAACTCGATCGCGTGAACAAGAACCCCGCCATATTCGATTTCGGGAAGCTGCGGTTCATCAATCGGCATTATTTGCGCGAGAGTCCGAAAACGCTGCCGATGGTGACCGGCGCGTTGAGATCATCAGGCTGCCTGCCCAACGTTGAAGGCGGTGAAGGAGACTCCGCGAACTCTGAATGGGTGCGGATGGTCATCGACGTGTTGATTGGAGGTATCGATGTCGTGCCCGACATCGTTCCCGCGCTCCAGGACGTTCTGTCGTTTCCAGCAGAGAATTCCGGCGACTGCGCTGAAACCGCTTCCGAAGATGGTGCCCTGGATCTGATTCGGGCTTTCAAACAAGAACTCGACACCCGAGAGTTCCTGACTCACGAAGATTTCAAACAGATTGTCGGAGTGCTCAAGAAGTCGACGGGAATGAAGGGACGCGGACTCTTTCACCCTCTCCGGGTCGCGCTGACGGCTCGTGGTTCCGGGCCCGAACTGGCCAAACTGATCCCCTTGGTCGAAGCGGGCGCCCGCCTGGGCGTCGATGGCGTCGATGGTTGCCGCGACCGCGTGGCAACGTTCCTTGACCGCTATGGCCGATGACACCATCGCCGGCGTTCATCCGGTTTATGAGGCACTGATTTCCGGTGAACGAGTCATCGAGCGGATTCATGTGGTCCGTGGTACGCACGCGGGACGCCTACGGCACGTTTTGGAGGAAGCCGAAGCTCGCCGCATTCCCATTCGCCGCGAGAATCGCGATGTCCTGGATCGACTCGCTTCCGGAAGCGTCCACCAGGGAATCGTCGCCATTTCGGGTTCACGCGCCTATGTATCCCTTGAAGCACTCATTGAGCGTCGAACGCCGGGCGGCGAGCCCAGTCTCTTTGTTGTGCTCGACGAAGTTCAGGACCCCCACAATCTGGGCGCGGTAATTCGCACTGCCGAGACTGCTGGCGCCACGGGGGTTGTCGTCACCGAACGGCACAGCGCTCCGCTTTCCGAGGCGGTTTCCAAGGCATCCGCCGGGGCGTTGGAGCATCTGCCGGTGGCACGCGTCCCGAATCTGGTCAGTGCCCTCAAGGGAATGAAGGAGAAAGGGGTATGGGTGGTCGGCCTCGACCCGGAGGCCGAAACTCCCTGGACCGCGTTCGATTATTCAGTGCCTGTAGCACTGGTTCTCGGGGGAGAGCATCGCGGCATCCGAAGGCTGGTTCGCGAGCAGTGCGACGTTCGGGTCCACCTTCCGGTTCGTGGGAAAGTGGCGTCGCTCAATGTCTCGGTTTCCGCCGGAGTGGCCCTGTACGAAGTCGTTCGCCAGCGTTCGCAGGGAAAAAGCTGAGTTCCCGGTCAGGACTATTTCACGTTAAGGTCGATCGCCGGGATAGGGAGGGAATGGGGGCGGTTCGAGCTTGGGAACTGGGCGGGAAAGTTCCGCTCCGCGGCTCGATTCGTTCGTTGATGGCCAGCACTCCCATGACTTAGAATCGAATCGACGTCCGGAAGTTCACTATCGATTTCAACTGATACAAAACAAACGCCTTCGAACGAGCCCGGCTCTGCATTGGGAGACGCCTACATGCTAACCCACTTTTCTCGTGCGCCGTGGAAAGGCGTTCTCATCAGTGGGTGCGAACCCCACCCAACAACTGTGGCTTCGGTTGGTAGCAGCCATGGCGGTTTATGGAGGTAACGAAGTGGACTGAAGCACTGTGGCCAAAAGGGTCGTATAGCGACTTAGCGAACGTATAGGCCGGAACGCGAGTGAACATTGAGCAGGCCTCGAAAAGGGTAATGCGGAAGCCGACCCTGCGGGAATAAGGGGAAGGCCGATGACGGGACGGGAAGTGAGCCACGCGAGCACCGTAACGTTTCCGCCGGGGTATTGATGTCGGCATGTACGGAAGATGATGAGGGCAGCAACACGGGAAGCCCTGACGGTGGGATGCACGCACCGAACCGGAAGCCCGCAAGGGACAGGCCGGGCCGGCAGGGTGGCGGAGAGGCTCGCAGGTACCGATGAAGCCGGGTAATGCCGGTGGAGGGAAGGGGCCTCAGGTGAGGACGGATGACGGAAGGGAGAAGGGTCTCGGGAGTGGCAATGCCTATAGCCCCGAATTTACGGCTGGAGATCCTGGAAGCATCACATGCGAAAGTGAAGGAAGCGAACTGGACGAAGGGCGCGATGCGGCCATCGAAAGGTTTGGGGTGGTTGAGGCGTGAACAGGCTCAACCACCCACCGGAGGCGATGTGCAACGGAGGGCGGAAGCCGTGCAGTTTCCGCAAATCGGCGATGCGGATCGCCGGCCGCCGGGCCGCAGTCGTCCGGGTGTTTCCGTGTGCGAGCGGCATGATCCCACTGGAGAGCCGGATGCGGGAAAACCGCACGTCCGGTTCGGAGAGCGGGGGCTGGAAACGTGGCCATGGGAGCCGGACTGAGGACCGAAGCGAAAGCGACGGACAGACCACCGGACCCTACCGCTAACGCGCCAGCTCTCGACTCTACACGAGTTGTCTGCTACAGCGCCGGATCCATCCGCCATTGCCGCGTTCCGCTTGGTCGGGCGCCTCGACGTACTGTCAAGTACGCCTCCGTCGCCCTCCCGGCGCGCGCCTTGCTCTGACGGCGTCTCCGACGCTTCACGACGAAAACCCGTGAGAAAAGGCGGGCTAAAGAAACCAGGTATCGCGATTTGTGCCGCATGTCTGCTGGCCGGGGTTTCCCCGCTGGCGCGCGCTCAGGACACCGCCACGTTGACCGGTACGGTGTCTGACAATACCGGCGCCGTGATCCCCGGGGCGGAAATAACGGCGACCAACGACGCCACCGGGGTGGTTGCTGTAGGCTTGGCGAGCGGGGTCGGCGAGTACGAATTCACTCTCGCACCCGGCGTTTACACGCTGATGTTCGAGATGTCCGGTTTCGAGACCGGCGTGGCCAGCGACGTGGAACTCACCGCCGGGGCCGAGGTCAGGCGCAACTTCACTCTCGAGTTGGGCGCCGTCACCACGACCATCGTCGTCGGGACCCGTGCCGCGCCCCGGTCGGTGACCGAATCTTCGGTCCCCATCGACGCCATCTCGTTACAGGACGTCGTCAGCCAGGGCGCCACCACCCTCGACTATCAGTTGCGCACGTTGGTCCCCTCGTTCAACGTCGCGACTCATCCCATCAGTGACGCGGCAACGCTGGTGCGGCCGGCCAGCCTGCGCAACCTGGCGCATGACCACACGTTGGTGCTGGTAAACGGGAAGCGCCGCCACCGCTCGTCGGTCATCGCCTGGTTCGCCGGAGTGACGGACGGCGCGCAGGGTCCGGACATTTCGACCATTCCCTCGATTGCGTTGCGTCAGGTGGAGGTGCTGCGCGACGGCGCGTCGGCCCAATACGGCTCGGACGCGATCGCCGGCGTGATGAACTTTCTGCTCAAGGACAACCGGGCGGGAGGCAGCGTGGAGTTCAACACCGGCACCTACCGCGCGGGCGACGGCGACGCGTACACTATCGCCGGAAACGTCGGGCTGCCACTCGGCGAGACCGGGTTCGCCAACCTCAGCCTGGAGTACGGCAACGCCGACCCGACGAACCGTAGCGTGCAGCGCGCCGACGCGGCGGCCCTCATTGCGGTTGGCAACACTGCCGTGGCCGACCCGGCGCAGATCTGGGGCAACCCGACGATCGAGAACGACGTGAAGTTCTTCGGCAATTTCGGCAATTTGTTCTCCAATGGCTTGCAACTCTACGGCCACACAAACTTCGCCGAGAAGAAGGTGACCGAAGGTTTCTACTTTCGGAACCCCAACAACCGGGCCAACATCTACAGCCTCGACGATGGCGAGACACTGCTGATCGGCGACGTGCTGGACGCCGGCGACGGCATCGTCGACGGATCTGCAAACTGCCCCACGGTACGGGTCACCGACAACGTGCCGGATCAGGCGGCCCTGGCGCAGGTGTTCGCGGATCCCAACTGCTTCTCCTTCCAGGAACTCGCCCCAGGCGGGTTCACGCCGCAGTTCGGCGGCGAGGTCAGCGACATGTCGGCGGTGGGCGGCGTACGCGGGGTCGTGGCCAACAACCTGACCTGGGACGCCAGCGCCGGCTACGGCGCACACGAGTCGGACTTTTTTTCAACAACACTGTGAACGCCTCGCTCGGACCCGACACCCCGCGCGAATTCGACCCGGGACTCTACCGGCAGGAGGAAGTGAACCCCAACTTCGAAGTTTCCTATGCCGCGACCGATATGGTTAACATCGCGGGTGGCGCCGAGTGGCGCAACGAGCGTTTCGAAATCGGCGCCGGCGGAAAACCGTCTTTTGAAGTCGGACCTTATGCCGCGCAAGGTTTCGTTTCCGGCTCCAACGGCTTCCCCGGATTTCCCGATTATACGGAAGGGGCCTGGAATCGAAGCAATGTCGCTCTCTATGGCGACCTCGAGCTGCGGGACCCGGGTGAGGGGTGGACCGTCGGCGGCGCCGTCCGGTTCGAACACTTCGACCTTTTCGGCTCCACGACCAACGGCAAACTGTCGGCCCGTTACGGGCTGACCGACACGATCTCCGTGCGTGGCGGCGTCAGCACGGGGTTCCGCGCGCCGACGCCCGGCCAGCAGAATACGCTCAACGTGCAGACGACCATCGACCCGAAAACGCTGCAGTTGGTCGATAGCGCGAACGTACCCTCGACGTTTCTGGCGGCGGAACTCCACGGCGGCAAGCCGCTAGAGCCCGAGAGGTCGGTCAACACGACGGCCGGGCTGGTGGTCGACACCGGAGCGTTCACCCTGACCGCCGACTACTTCCGGGTCGACGTTTCCAACCGCCTCGCCCTGTCGCAGACGTTCACCCTCGACGACGACGCGCGCGCGCTCCTGCTGTCGGAAGGGATCGCCTCGGCCGGTACGTTGAAATTTTTCCGCTTCTCCATCAACGATTTCTCGAGTCGGAACCAGGGGATCGACTTCGTATCGACGTACAACCCGCCGGGGTTGGGCGGCAACACGGTTTTGAGCTCCACGTTGAACTACACGCACACGGAGTTGACGGAACAGTCTGACCTGCTCACCCCAGGCGACGTGCTTGGCCTGAAGCGCGGCGTACCCCGCATCCGCTGGAACGCCGCCGTCAACCAGAAGGTGGGGCGGGTGGGCGTTCTGGGCCGCCTGAACTACTTCGGCGCGTGGGTCGACCACTTCGACGCCCGGTTCGTCCGGGGCGCCGACGCACCGATCCTGGACGGACGGTACATTCTCGACCTGGAGGCGAGCATCTCGTTGACGGACAACGCGACGCTGGCGTTCGGGGGCCAGAATGTCCTGAACACCTTCTCGCAGCGCCTGGACCTTTTCGCCGATATTTTCGGCCTGCCCTACAGCCAGTTCACCCCGTGGGGCCTGAGCGGCGGATACTACTACGCCCGCATGAATTACTCGTTCGGCAGTACGTTCTAGTCAGAAAGCGGCGCAGTGGAAACAGTGTTCCATGTGAGCGTTGGCCTGCTCGTGAGGGTTCCATCGGACAGAACCCGGCGGTTACCGGGAAAGCGCTCGCTCGCTTGCCGCGTTCGCTTGCTAGGACGCCTTTCTCACGGGTTTTCGTCGCGAAGAGTCGGAGACGCCGTCAGAGCTACTACGGCGCGTTCCTCGCGCCGGGCGCGTAGCGGCGCGTTCCTCGCGCCGGATCAAGCGCGGGCGCGTTCTACGGCGCGTTCCTCGCGCCGGGCGCGTAGCGGCGCGTTCCTCGCGCCGGATCAAGCGCGGGCGCGTTCTACGGCGCGTTCCTCGCGCCGGGCGCGTAGCGGCGCGTTCCTCGCGCCGGATCAAGCGCGCGCGTGTTCTCAGGCGTGTTCCTCACGCCGGTCACGCCGGTCACGCCGGATAGAGCGCGGTTCCTTGCGCCCTTTGCGCGCGCCGGCGCTGTAGCAGACAACTCGTGAGAAAGGCGGGCCTGGACGTCAGCGGCAGGGAAAGCGCTGAATGCGGAGTCTTTTGGGATTGATACGCCTAATAAGCCTGTGCTAAATTTGGATGTTTGTCGCTGGCGTAGCTCAGCTGGTAGAGCAGCTGATTTGTAATCAGCAGGTCGGGGGTTCGACTCCCTTCGCCAGCTCATCGGGCATGGGGCTGTTGCCAGGAGTCTCCGGAGCTTTCCTGGCTTCCGGGTATCTTCGGGACAGGTGGCGGAGTGGTTAAACGCACCAGACTGTAAATCTGACGCTCCTTGCGGGCTACGGAGGTTCGAATCCTCCCCTGTCCATTGTGAAACCGGGACCCGGAATTGGCCGGAAACGGGTCGACTGGATAGTTGACCGGACAGTCGACTGAGTCGACCAGATAGACGACCGGACAGTCGACTGAGTCGACCAGATAGACGACCGGACTGTCGACTGAGTCGACCAGATAGACGACCGGACAGTCGACTGAGTCGACCAGATAGACGACCGGACAGTCGACTGAGTCGACCAGATAGACGACCGGAAAATGTTTACTGGCCCACGTAGCTCAGTGGCAGAGCGCGTCCTTGGTAAGGACGAGGTCACCAGTTCAACCCTGGTCGTGGGCTTCAGAAACAAGCGGGAGTAACTCAGTGGCTAGAGTCACGGCCTTCCAAGCCGTTGGTCGCGGGTTCGAATCCCGTCTCCCGCTCCTTGGTAGGAAATGGCAGTTCCCGCGCAATAGCGCGTGCCAACAGCGCCAACAAAGAGGAACACGAGGTAGAGCGAATGTCGAAAGAGAAGTTTGATCGATCGAAGCCGCACGTCAACGTGGGGACGATAGGGCATATCGACCATGGGAAGACGACGTTGACGGCGGCCATCACGAAGACGTTGTCGAAGCATGATCCGACCGTATCGTACCGGTCGTTCGATTCGATCGACAATGCGCCCGAAGAGCGGGAGAGAGGGATCACGATCGCGACGGCGCACGTGGAGTATCAGACCGGGAACCGGCACTATGCGCATGTGGACTGTCCGGGGCACGCCGACTACATCAAGAACATGATTACGGGCGCAGCGCAGATGGACGGGGCGATATTGGTGGTGGCGGCGACGGACGGGCCGATGCCGCAGACGCGGGAGCACATTTTGCTGGCGCGGCAGGTGGGGGTACCGTCGATCGTGGTGTTTTTGAACAAGTGCGACGCGGTGGAAGACGAAGAGTTGATTGAGTTGGTGGAGATGGAAGTACGGGAGTTGCTGGATTCGTACGGATTTCCCGGGGACGACATACCGGTGGTGAGGGGATCGGCGCTGAAGGCGTTGGAAGAGGAAGACGAGTGGGTCGGCAAGATCGAGGAGTTGATGCAGGCGGTGGACGAATACGTGCCGCTGCCCGAGCGGGCGGTGGACAAGCCGTTTTTGATGCCGATCGAGGACATATTTTCGATATCGGGGCGCGGGACGGTGGTGACGGGACGAATCGAGCGCGGGATAGTGAAGGTTGGCGAGGAGTTGGAGATCGTGGGATTCAAGCCGACGTTCAAGACGGTGATCACGGGAGTGGAGATGTTCAAGAAGTTGCTGGACGAAGGGCTTGCCGGCGACAACGTGGGATTGCTGCTGCGGGGGACGAAGAAGGACGAAGTGGAGCGGGGGCAGGTGGTGGCCAAGAAGGGGTCGATCACGCCGCATACCGGGTTCAGCGCGGAAGTGTATGTATTGAACAAGGAAGAGGGGGGTCGGCACACGCCGTTTTTCAACGGGTATCGGCCGCAGTTCTATTTTCGGACGACGGATGTGACCGGGTCCTCGTCGATGCCTGAAGGGGTGGAGATGGTGATGCCGGGAGACAACGTGAATCTGAAGGTCGAACTGATCACGCCGGTGGCGCTGGAGAAGGGACTGCGGTTCGCGATCCGCGAAGGCGGGCGCACCGTGGGCGCCGGTACCGTCACCGAAGTCGAAGAGTAATCCGGCGTCATGAGAGACATCATCATATTGCAATGCACCGAGTGCAAGGAACGCAACTACACGAACACGCGGAACAAGAAGAAGCAGACCGATCGGCTCCAAACCAAGAAGTATTGCCCGCGATGTCGGAAGCACAGACTTCATCGCGAGACGAAATAGGCGTAATCTGTTAGAATTATTCGATTTTCAGCTCTTCCAGTGCAGGCCAGTAGCTCCAACTGGTAGAGCGCCGGTCTCCAAAACCGGATGCTGGGGGTTCGAATCCCTCCTGGCCTGCCTTACTTGTTAAATCGATTATTCGCAACCCGAATCGAAAGATGAAAACGGTAGAAAAAGTCAAAGACTGGTCCCAACGGAGTACGCAGTTCTACGGCGATGTTCGTGGCGAAATCAAGAAAGTCTCCTGGCCCGGACGCGAGGAAGTCACCGGGACCACAGTTGTCGTTATCATTGCCGTTTTCTTTTTTGGCGTCTATCTGGGGGTGGTCGACTTTGTGCTCGGCCAGGGCCTGGACGGACTTCTGAGCTACTTCGGTGGTGGAGGTTAAACAGTCGTTGGCAAAGAGTTGGTACATCATCCACACCTATTCGGGCTTTGAGCGCAAGGTGGCCGACAGCCTTCGTTCCCGCGCATCGGCGTTTGGGCTCGAAGAGCAAGTCTCGAACGTGCTGATCCCCACCGAAGAGGTGATCGAGGTCAAGGGTGGCAAACGAGTCGTCTCCCAGAAAATGTTCTATCCGGGTTATGTTCTGATCGAGATGGCCACCACCGATCGTGGCGGCCCCAGCGACGAAGCATGGCACCTGGTGAAGGACACGCCGCGGGTAACCGGGTTCGTCGGGTCGGGCTCGAACCCGACGCCGTTGTCGGACGAAGAGGTCCAGCAGATTGTCTATCGAGTCGAGACCGCCGCCGCCGACCGGCCCAAGCCGAAGCTCGCCTTCGATTGTGGCGAGACGGTCAAGATCATCGACGGTCCGTTCAGTAGTTTTACCGGAACCGTGGACGAAGTGAACGACGATCGTGGCACGTTGAAGGTGATGGTTACGATTTTCGGACGTCCCACACCGGTGGAGTTGGATTTCCTGCAGGTCGAAAAGACCTAGGTAAATAGACATGGCAAAGAAAGTAATCGGTCTTATCAAACTGCAGCTACCGGCCGGAACCGCGACGCCCGCGCCGCCGGTCGGCCCCGCGCTCGGCCAGCATGGTGTCGCAATCATGGACTTCTGCAAGGCGTTCAATGCCAGAACGTCCCAGAAGGATCAAGAGGGTTTGATCATTCCCGTGGTCATTACGGTGTACGCGGACCGGTCATTCACTTTCATCACCAAAACGCCGCCGGCAGCCGTTTTGTTGAAGCGTTCGGCCGGGATCGCGAAGGGTTCGGGCGAGCCGAACAAGACCAAGGTCGGTCAGGTGACCGCGAAGCAGGTTGAAGAGATCGCCAGGACAAAGATGCCGGACCTGAATGCGACCAGTCTCGATGGCGCGGTCCTGATCGTCAAGGGAACGGCCCGTAGCATGGGACTCGAGGTCGTCGGTTAGCCCGCCTTTCTCATGGGTTTTCGTCGCGAAGAGTCGGAGACGCCGTCAGGGCTACGGCGCGTTCCTCGCGCCGGGCGCGTAGCGGCGCGTTCCTCGCGCCGGATCAAGCGCGTCAGGGGGGCGGCACTGGCGGATGGATCCGGCGCTGTAGCAGACAACTCGTGAGAAATGCGGGTTAGTCGGTGTCGGGCAGGAGTTGAGAGCGAATGGCGAAAGTTACCAAGAACTACAAGAAGGCTTCCGAAGCGATCGAGCCGCGGCGTTACGTCATGGCCGAGGCACTGGAGACGCTCCAGAAAATCAAGTTCGCAAAGTTTGACGAGACCGTCGAACTGCACATGCGGCTTGGTGTGGATCCCAGGCACGCCGACCAGATGGTTCGTGGAACGGTTATTCTTCCGAACGGTCTCGGGAAGTCCAAGACCGTTTGCGTGATCGCTTCAGGCGAAAAGATGCGTGAGGCCGAGCAGGCAGGCGCCGAATTTGTCGGCGGCGATGAACTGGTCGAGAAGATCAAGGGTGGGTGGCTGGACTTCGATGCCTGTATTTCGACTCCGGACATGATGAGGTCGGTTGGCAAGCTCGGTCGAGTGCTCGGGCCACGGGGTCTCATGCCGAATCCGAAGACCGGTACCGTCACGTTCGATGTCGGCAAGGCGGTCGAGGAAGTGAAGGCCGGCAAGGTGGAGTACCGGGTCGACAAAACGGGCGTCGTCCATGTCCCGTTCGGCAAGATTTCATTCGAGCACGAGAAGTTGGTCGAAAACGCTCAGGCGCTCACCGATTCGATCGTGAAAGCAAGGCCCGCGGCGGTCAAGGGAAAGTACGTCAGGTCAGTCACGGTCGCCACCACGATGAGCCCGGGTATTTCTGTCGACCCGGCGTTGGCGGAAAGGAAGTAGGGCTGTTGTGAGGGTATTGTGAAGTCGAAGAAACAGAAACAGGACGAAATCGAATACCTCAAGAGCGAGTTTGCCGAGGCAAGCAACTTGATCGTCGTCCAGTACAAGGGACTCACTGTCGAAGAGGACACTCACCTGCGTCAGAAGGTTCGCGAATCGGGAAGCAAGTATCGTGTCATCAAGAACCGGATCGCGAACATTGCGTCCGAAGGGACTCCGTCGAAGCAGTTGGCGGAATCCTTCCACGGTCCCATCGCGATTGCGTACAACGGAACCGATCCGGTCGCGCTGGCAAAGGCGTTGACCGATTACGCCAAGGAACACCCCGTTTTCGAATTCAAGACGGGAATAGTGAATGGCCAGGTAGTGGACATCTCGGAACTTGCCGAGATCGCTTCGTTGCCTTCGCACGAAGTACTTCTGGCGAGGTTGATATATCTGTTGAATTCCAGTGCGCAGCGGATTGCGATGGGCGTCAACGCCGTTGCCAGGAATCTGGCTGTCGCCCTGGATCAGGCTGTCGAGGAAAAGAAGTTTTCGGATTAGTGTTCCAGTGAATTGTGGAAGCACTTATAGAAGAATTTTTATTGACCGGAAGAGGTAGGAGAACGTTATGTCGGACAAAGTAGCTAGCATCATCGAAGACATCAAGGGCCTTTCGTTATTGGAGGCTTCCGAGTTGGTGAAGGGTATCGAGGAAGCCTTTGGAGTCAGCGCCGCGGCGGCGGCTGTCGCGGTTGCCGGTGCGCCGGCGAGCGCCGCCGAGGCAGAAGTCCAGACCGAATTCGATGTCGTTCTGACGGGTATCGGTGGGAACAAGATCTCCGTCATCAAGGTTGTACGCCAACTGACCACTCTAGGTCTCAAGGAAGCCAAAGAACTTGTCGAAGCCGCCCCCAAGGCCGTCAGGGAGGGCGTCAACAAGGATGAGGCCGAAGAGATAAAGAAGAAGTTCGAAGCCGCTGGTGCAACCGTCGAAGTCAAGTAGTCAGGGAACGCGAAACAGCGGGACGCGGAGACAGGCATCCATCAACTCATTATTCAGACGGGACCTTTCGAACGATTCTGACAGCCGAAGCCGTGAGGCGTAGTGCGCCCGCGGCTCGGCTATTTGTGTTTGAGGTTCCTGGTTTGCAGGCGAACGCCCGAGCCGCCCTTACCTGAAAGGCACGATCCGGCGGCGCTGTTGGCAGGAACTATTGGACACGTTCAATAACTCGTCGCTTCCGGGTGGCAGGAGTTTTTTCCAGATGGCCGATACCAACACGAACACCTCTCGAGAACGTATCAACTTTTCAAAGATCAAGACAGCGATCCCGATCCCGAATCTCATCGAGGTGCAGAAGAAATCGTACGAGCGGTTTCTTCAGATGAACATGCTGCCCGATGAACGCGAGGACACGGGGCTTCAGGCCGTTTTCAATTCCGTATTCCCGATTTCGGATTTTCGCGGCGTTTCGACGCTCGAATTCATGAGCTACTCGATCGGGAACTGGGAATGCAAGTGCGGGACGCTGAAAGGACTCCACCATCTGAGAAGTACCTGCCGGTCGTGCAACGCCACCATCACGACAAATCCGTTTTCGTCCGAGAGCACGGTGATGTGCCGCAAATGCGGCACCAGCAACAAGAACCTGGTGACGTTCTGCCAGAAGTGCGGTGACCCGGTTCAGATGAACCTCAAGTACGACATGAACGAGTGCCAGGAGCGTGGGATGACTTACGCGGCGCCGCTCAAGGTAACGATCCGGCTGACCATATTCGACAAGGACCCCGACACTGGCAACAAGTCGATCCGGGACATCAAGGAGCAGGAAGTCTACTTCGGCGAAATCCCGCTGATGACCGAGAACGGGACGTTCATCATCAACGGTACCGAACGCGTCATCGTCAGTCAGCTTCACCGCAGTCCGGGGGTCTTTTTCGAATCCACTCCCGCACGAAACTACTTTCTCGGAAAAATCATTCCGTATCGCGGTTCATGGGTCGAATTCGAATACGAAACCACCAAGAACATTCTTTATGTCCGGATCGACCGGAAACGGAAATTCCTGGCTTCGATATTCCTGCGTGCCCTGGGCCTGAAGAGCGACGAAGAAGTCATTCGCAACTTTTTCAATGTCGAGACGATCACGGTGAAAAACGGTCAACTCATGTGGCCCGTCTCGCCTTCCATCCGGGGCATGCGCGTGACCCGGGAGATTCGGGCCGGCAAGGGCAAGGGCCTGATTCTGGGTGCGGGCAAGAAGATCACGGCGTCGGTGCTGCACGCGCTCAAGCAGGCGAAGGTCAGGGAGTTCGAGGTTGTTCCCGAGGATCTGGAATCCGCGTATGCCGCTGCAGACATCGTGGACACGAATACCGGTGAATTGATCGTTGAGGCGAACAACGAACTGTCTCCCACCGAGCTTCGGTCGATGATCGATGCGGGCGTGCCGGAGGTGCCGGTCTTCTTTCCGGAACGAGACGACATCGGCGCCGTTCTCAGCCAGACCCTCAAGAAAGACACGATCAAGACCTCCGATGAGGCATTGATCGAAATCTACCGAAAATTACGCCCTGGCGATCCGCCGACTCTCGAAACGGCCACAGCCTTGTTCCAGGGGATGTTTTTCGATCCTCGCAAATACGACTTTTCCCGGGTTGGCCGGCTCAAGTTCAACATCAAGCTGGAATTGGAAACGCCGCTGGAGAAACGCGTACTCGATCCCGAAGACTTTTACGGAATTATCGGTTACCTGTTGAAACTTCGGAAATCGATCGGCCAGGTTGACGATATCGATCATCTCGGCAATCGACGGGTTCGAGCGGTTGGCGAGTTGCTTGAAAACCAGTTCCGAATCGGTTTGGTCCGCATGGAGCGAGCCATCAAGGAAAAGATGTCGGTGTATCAGGAAATGATCACCGCGATGCCACATGATCTGATCAACGCCAAGCCGGTGATCGCGGCTGTGAGAGAGTTCTTCGGCTCGTCTCAGCTTTCGCAGTTCATGGATCAGACCAACCCACTGTCCGAAATTACTCACAAGCGGCGCCTGTCGGCACTCGGGCCGGGTGGTTTGTCACGTGAGCGAGCCGGTTTCGAGGTCCGTGACGTCCACCCCACGCACTACGGACGTATCTGTCCGATTGAAACGCCTGAAGGTCCGAACATCGGTTTGATCTCGTCGTTGAGTTGTTACGCTTGTATCAACGAGTTCGGATTCATCGAGAGTCCTTATCGCAAGGTCAAAAACGGCCGCGTAGTCGACTACGTCACGATTCTTTCCGGTGGCAGTTCCAGCTACAAGGTTGGCCACCACGTCGAACGGGACGACGTTGAGAAGACGAATTTGGCGATTGCCTCCGAGTCGAAACGCAAGAAGCGGATCGAGTTCGAACCTTACTCATTTTATTTGTCGGCTTGGGAGGAAGACAAGTATCTGATCGCCCAGGCGAACGTCGAGTTGGATTCCCGCGGACACATGGTCAACGAACTCGTCAACGTCCGCCAGTCGGGCAACTTCGTTCTGAAGCACCGCGACGAGGTGGACTATGTTGACGTTTCGCCGAAGCAGCTTGTTTCGGTTGCCGCGTCCCTGATCCCCTTCCTTGAGAACGACGATGCGAACCGCGCTCTCATGGGTTCGAATATGCAACGCCAGGCAGTCCCCTTGCTTCGAACGGCAGCGCCGTTTGTGGGTACCGGCATGGAAGAGATCACTGCCAGGGATTCGGGAGCGGTTGTCATCTGCAAGCGCTCCGGCAACGTGGATTCAGTCGATTCCGAACGCGTCATCGTACGTGTGGAAGGCGCCGAGGACGGCTACTTCTCACGGGAAGTCGGTGCTGACATCTATACGCTGACAAAGTTCAAGCGATCGAATCAGAACACCTGTATCAACCAGAAGCCGATCGTCAAGGTCGGGGCACGCGTCGAGAAGGGGCAGGTGCTCGCCGACGGACCCTGTACGGAGATGGGAGAGTTGGCATTGGGCCGGAACATCCTCGTCGCCTTCATGCCCTGGCGTGGTTATAACTTTGAAGATGCCATCCTGGTTTCCGAACGACTCGTGAAAGACGATTACTACACGTCGATCCATATCGAGGAATTCGAGATCGAAGCGCGTGACACGAAGCTGGGTCCGGAGGAGATTACCCGCGACATTCCCAATGTCAGCGAATCCTTCCTGAACGATCTCGACGAGGCCGGAATCATTCGAATCGGCGCGTACGTCAAGCCGGGCGACGTGCTTGTCGGCAAGGTGACGCCGAAGGGCGAGACGCAGTTGACTCCGGAGGAGAAGCTGCTTCGCGCCATCTTTGGCGAGAAGGCCGGTGACGTTCGTGACGCTTCGCTGATCTGCCCTCCCGGTATTGAGGGCATCGTTGTCGATGTAAACATCTTCTCGAGGAAAGGCGCAGAGAAGGATGAACGCGCGATCGCCATTGAGGATATGGAACTCGAGCGGCTCGAGAAGAATTTGCGTGACGAGATCCGCATTCTGACTGATGAACGGAACAAACGGTTGGACCAGGCTCTCGGCGGCAAGACGACGGCGAACAGCCTGAAGCATGACCGTACCGGTCGGGAAATCATCGCCAAAGACACGGTTCTGATCCGCGACGCAATCGAGAACCTGTCGATGCGCGAATTGCTTAAGTTGAAATTCACGGACAATTCCAAAAACTCCACCGAGATTCAGGAAATCGAAGGCATGACGACGCGGCAGATCGACGTACTTCGCAAGATCTACGAAGACCGCGTGTCGAAACTTCGCCGCGGCGACGAGTTGCCTCCTGGCGTCATCAAGCTTGTGAAGGTGTACGTCGCGATGAAGCGCAAACTTTCTGTTGGTGACAAGATGGCCGGTCGCCACGGAAACAAGGGTGTGATTGCGCGCATCCTTCCTGAAGAGGATATGCCCTTTCTGCCTGACGGCACGCCGGTTGAAATTGTCCTGAATCCCTTGGGTGTTCCGTCGCGAATGAACGTCGGGCAGATTCTGGAAACCCATCTGGGTTGGGCTGCTCATGCCCTTGGGCTCCATTACGCAACCCCCGTGTTCGACGGCGCTACCGAGAACGAGATCAAGGGCGTGCTGACCGATGCGAATCTGCCCGTCAGCGGAAAAACGCGTCTCTATGACGGGATGTCCGGAGAACCGTTCGAGCAGGAAGTTACCGTCGGCTATATCTATATGCTGAAGCTGTCCCACCTGGTTGACGACAAGATCCATGCCCGTTCCATTGGTCCCTACTCCCTCATCACACAGCAGCCCCTGGGTGGCAAGGCTCAGTTTGGCGGGCAACGTTTCGGTGAAATGGAAGTGTGGGCGCTCGAGGCTTATGGGGCGGCTCACATCTTGCAGGAACTTCTGACATCCAAGTCGGATGACGTGTACGGCAGGACCAAGATTTACGAAGCCATCGTGAAGGGAGACGCGGCGGTCGAGCCCGGCGTCCCTGAATCATTCAACGTCTTGATTCGTGAACTCCAGAGTCTGTGCCTCGATGTCGAGCTCATGAAACGCAAATCGCCGGTGCAATAAACCTTCCTTCTTTGGAGGAAACTATTTTGTTCAGAGCCAACCCGTACGAAAGAGCGGCGCCAATCGCCGATTTTGACAGTATCCGGATCAGTCTCGCTTCGCCGGAAAAAATTCGTTCGTGGTCGCACGGCGAGGTGACCAAGCCGGAAACCATCAATTACCGGACGTTCAAGCCGGAGAAGGATGGTTTGTTCTGCGCGCGGATCTTCGGGCCGGTCACCGATTGGGAGTGTTTATGCGGCAAGTACAAGCGCATGAAGCACCGTGGCGTCATCTGCGACAAGTGCGGTGTCGAGGTCACTCTGTCGAAAGTTCGCCGCGAGCGGCTGGGTCACATCGAACTGGCCAGCCCGTGTTCGCACGTTTGGTTTTTCAAGGGCCTGCCCAGTCGTATCGGACACCTTTTGGACATGTCTCTCCGCGAGCTCGAGAGGGTGCTCTATTTCGAAGCCTACGTCACCGTGGATCCCGGTGAAGCGCCTCTCAAGGAATCCGAACTTCTGACGGAAGAGAAGTATCGGCAGATGCAGCAGGAGCATCCCGGCAAGTTCGTGGCGATGATGGGAGCGGAAGCGATCAAGGAATTGCTCAAACGGGTCGATATTGGGACGCTCGGCGAAGAGTTGCGTCTCAAGATGAAGAGCGAGACTTCCCAGCAGAAGAAGCTCAAGTTTTCGAAACGACTCAAGGTTATTGAAGCGTTTTTAAAATCTGGCAACAAGCCGGAATGGATGATTCTGGATGTGATTCCGGTCATTCCTCCAGAATTGCGTCCGCTGGTTCCGCTCGATGGCGGCCGTTTTGCGACTTCCGACCTGAACGACTTGTACCGCCGCGTCATCAACCGCAACAACCGGTTGAAAAAGCTGATCGAACTGCATGCTCCCGACGTCATCGTTCGAAACGAGAAGCGGATGTTGCAGGAGGCCGTGGATGCCTTGTTCGACAACGGCCGGCGCGGCCGGATCTTGCGCGGCGCCAACAACAGGCCGCTCAAGTCGCTGTCCGATACGCTCAAGGGCAAGCAGGGCCGCTTCCGCCAGAACCTGTTGGGGAAACGTGTCGACTACTCCGGCCGGTCCGTCATCGTTGTGGGTCCGGAACTCAAGCTGCACCAGTGTGGTTTGCCCAAGAAGATGGCGCTGGAACTGTTCAAGCCGTTCATTTACAACCGGCTCGAGCAGGGTGGACATTGCACGACGGTGAAGGCCGCCAAGGAAATGGTTGAACGTTATGACTCCGTGGTCTGGGACATTCTCGAAGATGTCATCAAGGATCACCCGGTGCTGCTCAACCGCGCTCCGACATTGCACCGTCTCGGCATTCAGGCTTTCGAGCCTGTTCTTGTCGAAGGCAAGGCCATCAAAATCCACCCCCTGGTTTGTACGGCGTTCAATGCCGACTTCGATGGGGACCAGATGGCCGTCCATATTCCGTTGTCACCGGAGGCTCAAATCGAGGCATCGGTATTGATGCTGTCGACCAACAACCTGTTGTCGCCCGCAAGCGGACAGCCGATCGCGGTACCCTCTCAGGACATGGTTCTGGGTCTTTACTATCTGACCCGCGCGAAAGACGGTACCCGTGGCCAGGGACGAATCTTCGGTTCAGTCGAGAGCGTCCTGATGGCGTATGAATCCGGTCAGGTAGAAACTCAGACTCCGATCAAGCTGCGGTTTACCGGCTCGCTTCTCGACATGACGACCGCCTACGATCCTCAGGCCATCGTTCATGCGGAGGCGTTGGACGTTGAAGCGCGCATGCTCGACACAACGGTTGGCCGGGTTGTTCTCTACGATGCCATGCCGACGGGCATGCCCTTCGTCAACGGCCTTCTGAAGAAGAAGGGCATCGGGCAACTCGTCAGCTACATTCATCTCCGCCACGGTTCGGAATTGAGTATCAACATGCTGGACCGATTGAAGCAACTCGGATTCCGTGCGGCCACACGCGCGGGTATTTCGATTGGTCTCGAAGATCTGATTGTGCCTCCGGGGAAGCATGAATTCGTAAGCAAAGCGCAGAACGAAGTCGTTCGTGTCGACTCCCAATACCGCGACGGGGCAATCACCAATGGCGAGCGCTATAACAAGGTCATTGCGATCTGGTCCGATGTGACCGAGAAGATTTCCGACCTCATGTTCAATGCCATGGAGACCACCGAAAAGCAGAGTCACGACTTTAACCCGATTCTGCTCATGGCCGACTCCGGTGCGCGAGGCTCAAAACAGCAGATCCGGCAGCTTGCCGGTATGCGCGGTCTGATGGCGAAACCCTCGGGCGAGATCATCGAGACACCCATTACGGCCAATTTCCGCGAGGGCCTGAACGTGATGGAGTACTTCATCTCGACACATGGCGCTCGTAAGGGATTGGCGGATACCGCGCTGAAGACGGCCGATTCGGGATACCTTACCCGCCGCCTCGTGGATGTCGCGCAGGACGTCATTGTCAGCGAGAACGATTGCGGGACGGTCGACGGAATCTATGTCGGCTCGATCGTGGAATCGGGAGAGATCATCGAGCCGCTCCGTGATCGGATCATCGGTCGCGTGTCTCTCGAGAAAATCAAGGATTACGAGAGCCGCACGATCGTCGAGATCAACAGCGAGATCGACGAAGATCTGGCAAATGCAATTCAGGCGGCAGGTATCGAGCGAGTGAAGATTCGTTCGGGATTGACTTGCGAGTCCAAACGCGGCGTTTGCGTGAGTTGTTACGGCCGCAACCTGGCGACCGGCAGGATGGTTGAAATCGGCGAAGCCGTCGGTGTGATTGCCGCGCAATCGATCGGTGAGCCGGGTACGCAGCTGACCATGCGGACCTTCCACATCGGTGGGACAGCCAGCCGGATTTCGGAGCAAACGAATCTGGAGGCCAAAAACCCCGGTATCGTGAAGTTCCACGAGCTGCAAACCGTCAAAGACAAGGAAGGCTTCCTGATCGCGATGAACCGGAACGGCGTGCTCGCGCTGGTCGATGACAAGGGCCGCGAAAAAGAACGCTATACGATCGTTTACGGCGCGAAGCTGAAGGTTGACGAAGGGCAGCATGTCACCGTGGGCACCGTGCTTGTTGAGTGGGATCCGTACACGTTTGCGATCCTCACGGAGTTTGGCGGCGCCGTGCAGTTCAAGGATCTGGTCGAAGGCGTCACCATACACGAGGAACTCGACGAGGTGACGGGCCTTTCACGCTGGGTTGTTGCCGATTCGCCCGACGAGAAACGGCAACCCACGGTACAGATTCGCGATGCGAAGGGAAAGCTTCTCCGCAAGTACCTCATTCCATCGCGTGCCCACTTGATCGTTGGCGACGGCGACCCCGTTCATCAGGGCGACGTGCTTGCCAAGATTCCACGCGAGACCACGAAGACCAAGGATATTACCGGTGGACTACCCCGGGTGCAGGAGTTGTTCGAAGCGCGGAAGCCGCGTGAAACCGCAGTCATCACCGAAATCGATGGCGTGGTCAAGTACGGCGACATTGCGAAAGGACAGCGCAAGATCTCGGTAATCAATGAAGGTGGCGTCGAAAGGGAATATTCGATTCCGCGAGGCGTCCACATCAACGTTCAGGAGGGTGAGCGCGTCCTTGCCGGAGAACCGCTGATGGACGGTCCTCGTAATCCGCACGATATTCTCGCGGTTCTGGGTGAGAAGGAATTGCAGACGTATCTGGTTAACGAGGTCCAGGAGGTTTACCGGCTGCAGGGTGTCAATATCAACGATAAGCACATTGAAGTGATTGTTCGTCAGATGATGCGGTGGATCAAGGTCGAAGAGGTCGGGGATACCGAGTTCCTGATTGACCAGCAGATCGACCGGTTCCGGTTCCAGGAAGAAAACGACCGTGTCCGGGGCAATGGGGGCGAGCCGGCTTCGGGCCGACCGCTTCTGTTGGGCATCACGAAGGCGTCGCTTGCGACGGATTCCTTTATTTCCGCGGCGTCCTTCCAGGAAACGACCCGCGTGTTGACTGAAGCGTCGATCAGCGGAAAAGTGGACTACCTCCGGGGCCTGAAAGAAAATGTCATCATGGGACGCCTGATTCCCGCCGGTACGGGGCTGGATTATTACCGGAACGTTTTCTTGCTGAACGAGCAGGAGCCGGAGGCTCTTCTGGAAGAAGGGTTTGACCTGCTTGAAGATGGTGACGGCGACCCCCCCGCCGCCGCCGCCGTTCTGACCACTTGATTACTGGAAAGCGAGATGTGCCGTTGCGACAATATGCCCGGAAAATCGACAATCGGTGCGTTGTCGATAGTAATAGTCCGGAAATTCTAGTAATATCTGATGGTTTCGCCTACCCGCGATTTTTTTATCGGGCGGGTGCGTCGGGGAGAGCGATAAGCGAAGGAGTTCGACAGGGTGCCGACATTCAACCAACTTGTTAGACAGGGTCGCAAGAAGCCGAAGTACAAAACGAGTAGTCCGGCTCTTCAGAACTGTCCTCAAAAGCGTGGTGTCTGTACGCGCGTTTACACGTCGACGCCGAAGAAGCCGAACTCGGCTTTGCGGAAAGTCGCTCGTGTCCGTCTAACGAACGGAATTGAGGTTACGACCTATATTCCCGGAATCGGTCACAACCTGCAGGAGCATTCCATCGTTCTGATTCGCGGGGGCCGTGTAAAGGACCTCCCCGGTGTTCGATATCACGTTGTTCGGGGGACCCTGGACGCTGCCGGTGTCGCAAATCGCAAGCAGTCGCGGTCCAAGTACGGTGCAAAACGGCCGAAGGCTTGAAGAAAGCTTGATCCGAGGGCCGGATACGAGATGGGTCTGCCTCCGGGATTAAACGGGTAACAGGCCTTATTGGCCCTAATGACCTTCATACAGCACTGGTAGGTAATTGCGGTTTCCCTCGGGAAACCGCGGCGGGAGCCCTGTTCCCTCGATTGTTGGAGGCGTTTCAGAGGACCATATGCCCAGAAAAGCTCATATTGTGCGGCGCGAGATTCTTCCGGACCCGGTGTACTCAAGCACTCTGGTTACCAAATTTGTAAACCAGATGATGTGGGAAGGGAAGAAGAGCGTGGCGCAGGGCCTGTTTTATCGGGCCATGAAGATTGTTGAAGAAAAGGCAAACGACGATCCCTTGAAGATCTTCAAGAAGGCTGTCGAAAACGTGAAGCCTGCGCTGGAAGTCAAATCGCGCCGGGTCGGTGGTTCGACCTATCAGGTTCCGACGGAGGTCAATTCCCTGCGTCGAATGTCGCTCAGCATTCGTTGGTTGATTGGTTATTCCCGTTCCCGGGGTGAGAAGTCGATGGACGAGAAGCTGGCGGGAGAAATCCTGGACGCCGCAAACAATCGCGGCAGCGCAGTCAAGAAAAAGGAAGACACGCACCGAATGGCGGATGCCAACAAGGCTTTCGCTCATTATCGCTGGTAGGCAGCACGGCGCCTGGAAGCAAGATCATGCCCCGCAAAGTCCCACTGGAGAAGACCCGCAATATCGGCATCATGGCCCACATCGATGCCGGTAAAACGACGACGACCGAGCGGATTCTCTATTACACCGGTATCAACTACAAGCTGGGCGAAGTGCACGAAGGCACGGCCACGATGGACTGGATGGAGCAGGAGCAGGAGCGCGGCATCACGATCACGTCGGCCGCTACCACATGCTTTTGGAACAGCTACCGCGTCAACATCATTGACACTCCCGGTCACGTCGATTTTACGGCCGAGGTTGAACGTTCGCTGAGGGTTCTCGACGGCGCCGTGGCTGTCTTTTGTGCGGTGGGCGGCGTCGAACCGCAGTCCGAGACTGTTTGGCGGCAGGCTGACAAATATCGCGTTCCGAGGATCGCCTTCGTCAACAAGATGGACCGTGCCGGTGCCGACTTTGAGCACGCGATCGACATGATGCGTACCAGGCTCCGAGCAAAACCGGTTTGTGTGCAGTGGCCGATTGGGAAGGAAGACAAGTTCGAGGGCGTCATCGATCTGATCGAAGAGAAGGCGCTGGTATTCAAGGATGAAACCCTTGGTGCGGAATTTACCGTTGCGGATATTCCGGAAGAACTAAAAGAAGAAGTCGCCGGGCGCCGGGAAAGACTCATTGAGGCCGCTAGCGAAGCGGATGAAGTATTGTTCGAGAAGTTCGTGAACGGCGTGGCGGTAACTGTCGAAGACCTGAAGGCCGGTGTCCGGCAGGCGACGATCGACATGAAGATAACGCCGGTCCTGTGTGGAGCGGCATTCAAGAACAAAGGTGTCCAGCAATTGCTTGACGCCGTCGTCGATTATCTCCCCTCTCCGGTCGACGTCCCTCCCGTTGTTGGATTCACTCCTGACCGATCTCGCAAGATTGCCAGAAAGGCCGCGGACAGTGAGCCTTTTTCCGCGCTCGTTTTCAAGATCATGTATGACCCGTTCGTCGGGCAGTTGGCCTTTTTTCGTGTCTATTCGGGTCATCTTGAAACCGGTGTGTCGGTATACAACGCGCGAAAAGAAAAGAAGGAGCGCGTCGGGCGTCTACTCAAGATGCACGCCAACAAACGAGAAGAAATCAAGGAAATCTACACCGGCGACATCGCCGCAGCCGTCGGGCTCCGGAACGTTACGACCGGGGATACAATCTGCTCGGACGGAGCTCCCGTGCTGCTCGAGGCGATGGAGTTTCCCGAACCCGTCATCGCGGTCGCAATCGAGCCGAAGACCAAGGCCGACCAGGAAAAAATGGCCGTGGCGCTGGCAAAACTCGCACAGGAAGACCCGACCTTCCGGATTCACACGGATCACGACACCGCTCAGACCATCATTTCCGGCATGGGCGAGTTACATCTTGAAATCATCGTCGATCGGCTGATGCGCGAGTTCAGTGTCGCGGCCAATGTCGGCAAGCCTCAGGTTTCCTACAAGGAGACGATTCGTCGAAAGGCCGATGCGGAATGCCGTTACGTGCGTCAGACAGGCGGCCGCGGCCAATACGGTCACGTGAAGATTACGGTCGAGCCGTCGGACCCTGGCGCAGGGTTCGAATTTGTGAACGCGATCGTTGGCGGGTCGATTCCAAGGGAATACATCAAGCCGGTTCGGCAGGGGATAACCGGGGCTATGACGTCGGGTGTTCTGGCCGGATACGAAGTTCGCGACATCAAGGTGACCTTGTACGACGGTTCCTTCCACGAAGTCGATTCGTCGGAGATGGCGTTCAAGATCGCAGGTTCGATCGCGTTGAAGGATGGGTGCAGGAAGGCCAGCCCCGTGTTGCTGGAACCCGTCATGCAGGTCGAGGTCGTCTTGCCTGAGGAATACACGGGCGATGTGATGGGTGACCTCCATTCGCGGCGCGGTCAGATTGAAGGGCATGAAACACGCCCGGGAACACAGATCGTCAAAGCCATGGTCCCACTGGCGACGATGTTCGGATATGCGACCGACCTTCGGTCCATGACGCAGGGCCGCGCAACGTACTCGATGCATTTTGGCGAGTACAAGGAAGTGCCTCGGCAGACGGCAGAGGAAATCGTTGCCAGGGCTCAGGGCCGGGAAGTGAAACCGGCGTAGCAAAGCGGATGTCCGCAAGACACCTGTAGCGAGGAACACGAGGTAGAGCGAATGTCGAAAGAGAAGTTTGATCGATCGAAGCCGCACGTCAACGTGGGGACGATAGGGCATATCGACCATGGGAAGACGACGTTGACGGCGGCCATCACGAAGACGTTGTCGAAGCATGATCCGACCGTATCGTACCGGTCGTTCGATTCGATCGACAATGCGCCCGAAGAGCGGGAGAGAGGGATCACGATCGCGACGGCGCACGTGGAGTATCAGACCGGGAACCGGCACTATGCGCATGTGGACTGTCCGGGGCACGCCGACTACATCAAGAACATGATTACGGGCGCAGCGCAGATGGACGGGGCGATATTGGTGGTGGCGGCGACGGACGGGCCGATGCCGCAGACGCGGGAGCACATTTTGCTGGCGCGGCAGGTGGGGGTACCGTCGATCGTGGTGTTTTTGAACAAGTGCGACGCGGTGGAAGACGAAGAGTTGATTGAGTTGGTGGAGATGGAAGTACGGGAGTTGCTGGATTCGTACGGATTTCCCGGGGACGACATACCGGTGGTGAGGGGATCGGCGCTGAAGGCGTTGGAAGAGGAAGACGAGTGGGTCGGCAAGATCGAGGAGTTGATGCAGGCGGTGGACGAATACGTGCCGCTGCCCGAGCGGGCGGTGGACAAGCCGTTTTTGATGCCGATCGAGGACATATTTTCGATATCGGGGCGCGGGACGGTGGTGACGGGACGAATCGAGCGCGGGATAGTGAAGGTTGGCGAGGAGTTGGAGATCGTGGGATTCAAGCCGACGTTCAAGACGGTGATCACGGGAGTGGAGATGTTCAAGAAGTTGCTGGACGAAGGGCTTGCCGGCGACAACGTGGGATTGCTGCTGCGGGGGACGAAGAAGGACGAAGTGGAGCGGGGGCAGGTGGTGGCCAAGAAGGGGTCGATCACGCCGCATACCGGGTTCAGCGCGGAAGTGTATGTATTGAACAAGGAAGAGGGGGGTCGGCACACGCCGTTTTTCAACGGGTATCGGCCGCAGTTCTATTTTCGGACGACGGATGTGACCGGGTCCTCGTCGATGCCTGAAGGGGTGGAGATGGTGATGCCGGGAGACAACGTGAATCTGAAGGTCGAACTGATCACGCCGGTGGCGCTGGAGAAGGGACTGCGGTTCGCGATCCGCGAAGGCGGGCGCACCGTGGGCGCCGGTACCGTCACCGAAGTCGAAGAGTAGGTCGACAAACAAGATGACTAACGAGAAGATTCGAATCCGGCTGAAAGCGTACGACGCGCGAATTTTGGATCAGTCGTCAACGGAAATCGTGGATACCGCAAAACGCACGGGTGCCCGCGTGGCCGGACCGATCCCGCTTCCGACGATTATCAACAAATACACCGTGCTCCGTTCGCCCCATGTGGACAAGAAGTCGCGAGAACAGTTCGAGATCCGGACGCACAAGAGACTTCTGGACATTCTGGAGCCTACGCCGCAGACAGTTGACGCCCTGATGAAGCTGGACCTCCCTGCGGGCGTGGACGTGGAGATCAAGGCGTTCGGGCGCGAACACGCGAAGTAAGAAAAATGATCGATGGACTCCTAGGCAAGAAAGTTGGAATGACCCAGGTGCTCGCTGAAGACGGCTTGGCCGTTCCGGTCACCGTGATTCAGGCGGGTCCGTGTGTTGTCGTGCAGCGCAAGACTGTCGATAAGGACGGATATGACGCAGTGCAACTGGGGTTGGTCGAGTTTGTCAAGGACAAGAACGTGACCAGGCCAATGACCGGGCATTTCAAGAAGGCCGACGTTGGGCCAGTCCGGTTTCTGCGAGAGGTCGGACTGAGCGGTGCAGAAGGAGACGCCGCGGTCAAGGTCGGCGACCGCGTTCAGGTAAAGTTGTTCGAGGGTGTCGAGCAAGTCCGGATTACCGGCGTCAGCAAGGGCCGCGGATTCGCAGGGGTCATCAAGCGTCATGGTTTTTCGGGTGGTCGCGCGACCCACGGCTCGATGTTCCATCGGGCGCCGGGATCCGTGGGGCAATCCGCATACCCGTCTCGCGTCCTGAAAGGGACTCGCATGCCGGGTCATATGGGGAATGTCCGCGTGACCGTGCGTGGAGTGAAGGTGCACGGCATCGACGAAGAGAAGAATCTGCTCTTTGTAAAGGGTGCCGTACCGGGACCGAATGGCGGTTACGTCGTTGTCCGGAAGGGTTGAGGAAAGTTGGGCCAGTACGGCGAGGGGACAATGCCGAAGATAGAAGTCAGGAATCTGGAGAACAAAGTCGTCGAGACCATTGAACTGGCCGACGAGGTCTTTGGAGCTCCAGTGAACGAAGGGCTCATGCACGACGCGGTCCGCCAGTACCTGGCGAGTCGCCGGGCGGGGACCCATTCGACCAAGACTCGTGCCGAGGTCCGGGGGAGTGGCCGCAAGCCCTGGCGTCAGAAAGGCACCGGACGGGCTCGCGTTGGCGATGTCCGGACTCCGCTGTGGCGGAAGGGTGGAACGGTATTCGGACCGAAGCCGCGGGATTACGGATATAGGCTTCCCCGCAAGACCTTCCGTGCGGCGCTCAAGTCCGCTCTGAGCGTCAAGCTGCGGGATTCGGAATTGAGCGTGATCGACCAATTTGACCTCGACAGCCATAAGACGCAGTTGTTTGCCGAATCGCTCGGCAAGCTCGGTTTCCAACGCAAGGTCCTTCTGGTCGATCCCAGCGACAACCGCAACCTGCGACTCGCGTCTCGTAACCTTGCCGAAGTGAACTTGATTGCAAGCCTCCAGGTCACGCCTTATCAACTCCTGAATTCCAGACATGTCGTCTTTACCAAGACAGCGATCGAGAGCTTGCAGGAGGCGTTGACGAAATGAGTACGCTCTTCGACGTGATCCGGCGGCCGGTTGTCACCGAGAAAGGTCTCAACCTGAAGGAACGGAACAGAACGTTGTGTTTCAGAGTGGAATCCGACGCCGGCAAGCAGCAAATCCGGCAGGCCGTCGAACGCATCCTGGGCGTCAAGGTCGATGCGGTTCGTACGATGAGCGTACGAGGGAAGTTCCGCCGGAGAGGCAAGTATGGCGGATACAAGGCTTCTTGGAAGAAGGCGTATGTAACGCTGTCCGAAGGCGAAAAAATGATCGAATATGGGGAGGATATCTAAGTGGCTATCAAGAAGTTCAAGCCAACCCCCATGTCGCGGCGGTTCCAGGAAGTCGTCGATTACAAGCAGGAACTCACGACCGACAGGCCGCACAAGCCGCTGCTCAAACCGAAGAAGCGAATCAGTGGACGCAACAACTACGGCCACGTGACCGTCAGGCATCGTGGCGGCGGCAGCAAGAAACAGTATCGCATTATCGATTTCAAGCGTGAGAAGGCTGGCGTTCCGGCCAAGGTCGAGACGATCGAGTACGATCCAAACAGATCGGCATTCATCGCGTTGCTTGCGTATGCCGATGGTGAAAAACGCTACATCCTGCAGCCAGTTGGTTTGAAGGTCGGCATGAAGGTGTTGTCCGGCGCCGAGGCGGACATTTTGGTCGGCAACGCGCTTCCGATGAAGAACATCCCCCTGGGTACAACCATCCATAACATCGAGTTACGTCCCGGAAAGGGCGCCCAGATGGTGCGGGCCGCAGGGGGCTCGGCTCAGTTGGTGGCAAAGGAAGGCAATTACGCCCACGTGAAACTTCCTTCGGGCGAAGTTCGATTGGTTGTCGTGGATTGCATGGCGACAGTCGGGCAGGTGGGCAATCTCGATCACGGAAAAGTGACGCTTGGCAAGGCCGGCCGTTCGCGCCACCGGGGTGTGCGCCCGACCGTTCGGGGAGTTGTCATGAATCCGGTGGATCACCCGCATGGTGGCGGAGAAGGTCGTGTCAAGGGAAACCATCCCATGACTCCATGGGGCAAGCCGACGCTGGGTTACCGGACCCGCAACAACAAGCGCACCGATAAATTCATCGTGAAGAGGAAGAAGTAGGCGCCATGGCACGATCTGTCAAGAAGGGTTACTTTATCGACGATCATCTGGAGAAGGCGATCGCGGGCCTGAATGCCAGGAGCGAGAAGAAGGTTCACAAGACATGGTCCCGCCGGTCGACGGTGACGCCGGAAATGGTGGGCCATACGATCGCGGTGCACAACGGGAAGAAGTTCATTCCGGTGTACGTCACAGAAAACATGGTTGGACACAAGCTCGGGGAGTTTGCGCCCACACGCACGTTCCGCGGGCACGCGGCCGGCGGGAAAGTGGCTGCGAAGTAAGATGATTTCAAAAGCAACGGCAAAATTCATCCAGATGTCGCCCCAGAAAGCGCGACTGGTGATCGATCTCATTCGTGGCAAGCAAATCAACGAAGCGCTGATGACGCTCAAGTTTACCAACAAGCGTGCGACTGGACCGATTGCGAAGGTATTGAATTCCGCGGTCGCCAACGCACGCGACCGATTTGAATCGCTCGATGTCGACAACCTCTTCATTGAGCGGGCCTATATCAACGAAGGGCCGCGGATGAAGCGTATTCGTCCGGCTCCGATGGGACGCGCCTTCAGGTACCAGCGAAGAATGAGTCACATCACGATCGAGTTGGGAGAGAAGGAGTAGATGGGTCAAAAAACACATCCATACGGCTTCAGGCTGGGTATCACGAAACCCTGGAGATCCCGCTGGTTCGCGACCAAGGACTACGGACGCCTGCTGCATGAAGACCTGGAGTTGAAGACCAGGCTCAAGAAGCAGTTGGGCCATGCCGGTGTCAGCAGTATTGAGGTCGAACGTATGGCGAACAAGCTACGGATCACCATCTATACGTCTCGTCCCGGAATCATCATCGGTCGGAAAGGCTCCGAGATCGACAAGCTGAAGCAGGACGTCCAGAAGCGCACCAATCGCGAGGTCTACATCAACATCCAGGAGATCCATCGACCTGAACTCGATGCTCAACTGGTGGCGGAGTCGATCGCGATGCAGTTGGAGAAACGAATCGCGTTCCGGCGGGCCATGCGAAAAGCCGTGGACTCCGCGTTGCGTTTCGGCGCCAAGGGAATCAAGGTCCGTGTCAGTGGCCGTTTGAACGGCGCGGAAATCGCGCGCTCGGAGTGGTACCTGCAGGGACAGCTTCCCTTGCACACGCTTCGTGCGGACATCGACTACGGATTCGCGCAGTCCTACACCACTTATGGCGTGATCGGGGTGAAATGCTGGACCTACAAGGGTGAGATTCTGTCGAAAACGCCGGTGGCGCCAAGCCGGCTGTAGACGGTCGTACGGGTAGCGAGGAGTTGAACTCATGTTGATGCCGAAGAAAGTCAAGTTCCGCAAGCAACAGCGCGGCAGGATGAAGGGCAAGGCTTGGAGAGGGTCAACCCTGGAATTCGGAGACTTCGGACTGAAGACACTTGATGCGGCATGGATCACCGACCGTCAGATCGAGGCGGGTCGTGTCGCAATGACCCGTTTCGTAAAGAGGGGCGGAAAAGTCTGGATACGAATCTTTCCGGATAAGCCGGTCACCAAGAAACCGGCCGAAACCAGGATGGGTAAGGGCAAGGGCTCACCAGAGTACTGGGTTGCCCCCGTGAAACCAGGCCGGATTCTGTATGAGATGGAAGGCGTGACCGAAGAACTGGCGAAGCAAGCCATGCGACTTGCCGCGCAGAAGCTTCCGGTGCGAACCAGGTTCGTTGCCAGACTCGAAGAAAGGAATTAGGTCGTGAAATCGACTACTCGGCTCAACAAGTTGAAAGATCTCTCGGACGAAGAACTGGAGAGTCGGCCGGAGGAGATGACGGAAGAAAGCTTTCGACTGCGTTTCCAGTGGACGATGGGGCAGACAGAGGCGCTCGTCAAGATGCGTGAGTTGCGTCAGGATCGGGCACGGGTGCTCACGATACTCCGCGAACGGGAACTCGAAAGGCAGAAGGCGAATTGAAATGACAGAGGACACTCAGACAGAGCAGCCGGTAGCCGGCCGACGACACCGTCAGGATAAGGTCGGCGTCGTTACACAGACCAAGATGCAGAAGACCATAGTGGTCGAAGTGCGCCGGCGAGTCCCGCACCCGCTCTACAAGAGAATCATCACACGCCGGTCCAGGTTCCTCGTGCATGACGAAGAGGGTAAGGCACATACCGGAGATATGGTGCGGATTGCAGAAACCCGTCCCACAAGCAAGAACAAGAGATGGCGTCTTCAGGCGATCGTCCAGCCGTCGTCGACCAGAGGAGTGTAGCGAAATGGGCGTGCAGATGCGGACCATCCTCGAGGTGGCCGACAATTCAGGGGCGAAGAAACTGGCTTGTATCCTGCCTCTGGGTGGTTCAACCGGACGGATCGCTGGAATTGGGGATATTGTGACGGCGTCGGTGAAGGAAGCTGCGCCGGAAAGCAACGTCAAGAAAGGGTCGGTTGTGAAGGCTGTGATCGTCCGGACGCGGAAAGAACACCGACGTCAGGACGGAACCTATATACGGTTTGACCAGAACGCGGTTGTACTGATCAACGAGGCTCGCGAACCTGTCGGTACCCGCGTCTTTGGGCCCGTTGCGAGAGAGCTTCGCGAAAAGCAGTTCATGAAGATCGTGTCGCTCGCACCGGAGGTGATCTGATGAGGGCCGTTCCTCCCTTCAAGAGAAATGACGAGGTCCAGGTGCTTCGAGGGAAAGACCGGGGCAAGAAGGGGCGGGTTTTGATCGTGATGCCACGCAAAGAGCGGATCGTTGTCGAAGGTGTTCAGATGATCAAGCGGCACACGCGTCCGAATCCACAGAAGAACGTCAAGGGCGGCATTGTCGAAAAAGAAGGATCGATTCATATCTCGAACGTTGCCATCGTCTGCAAGAACTGCAAGCAGCATACGCGAATCGCGAAAGCGGTTCTTGACGATGGCCGGCGGGAGCGCACCTGCAAGAAATGCGGGACCACACTGGATTAACCCGGCTTTCTCGCGGGTTTTCGTCGCGAAAAGTCGGAGGCGCCATCAGTGCTCGGGCGCATGAGCCGGCGCGACCGGCGCGACCGGCGCGAGGAACGCGCCTGAGAACGCGCCTGAGAACGCGCCGTTTCACTGGCGGATGGATCCGGCGCTGCAGCAGACAACTCGTGAGAAAGGCGGGGCAGGTGGAGTACGGGCGTGGCTAGACTGAATGACCAATACAAGGGTGCTGTTGTGCCGGCTCTGGTCAAGCACTTCAAGTACGACAACGTCATGGCCGTACCTCGTCTGGAGAAGACGGTAATCAACATGGGATTGGGTGAAGCGATCCAGAACGGGAAGATTCTGGACTCTGCCGTCGATGAACTGGGTCGAATCGCCGGTCAGCATCCAGTTATTACACGGGCCAAGAAGTCCATTGCGAACTTCAAATTACGCGAAAAGATGCCGATTGGCGCGGCCGTGACGCTGCGTGGGGATCGGATGTTCGAGTTTCTGGATCGATTGCTGAACGTGGCATTGCCGCGCGTGCGTGACTTCAGGGGAGTGTCGACCCGATCGTTCGACGGTCGTGGAAACTACACGCTTGGACTTCGCGATCAGTTGATCTTTCCGGAGATCGACTACGCAAAGGTGGACAAGATCAAGGGTATGAACGTGACGATTGTCACGACGGCGAAGACCGATGACGAAGCGCGCGAATTGCTTCGCCTGCTCGGCATGCCGTTTCGTCAGGAGTAGACGAACGGGCCGGGAGGTTTGAATGATTCGTACGCCATCGATAGCGAAGGAAGCGACGAAGAAGAAGTTCCCGTTCGTCAGGAGTAGACGAAAGCACCAGGAGAATTGAATGGCTCGTACGTCATCGATTGCGAAGGAAGCAACCAAGAAGAAGTTCCCGGTTCGTTATCGGAACCGGTGTAAGCGTTGTGGCCGCCCGAGAGGTTTCTTGCGGAAGTTTGCGTTGTGCAGAATCTGCTTTCGAAGCCTCTCACTTGCCGGAGAGATTCCCGGAGTCATGAAGTCGAGTTGGTAGAGACCGTACACAGAGCTCGGAAGAAGGTCGGAGAAAAATGACGGATCCAATTGCAGACATGCTGACACGCATCCGGAACGGGTTGCAGGCGCGGCACAAGAGAGTCGACATCCCCGCTTCGAAATTGAAAATCGAAGTTGCGCGGATTCTCAAAGAAGAGGGTTATATCACCAATTACATGCAGTCGGACAACGATGGCAAGCCGACTCTGACCGTCATCCTCAAATACGGCCCCGATGGGGAGCAGGTTGTGACTTCGATTCAGCGCGTCAGCCGTCCCGGATATCGGGTTTATGTCGGAAGCCGCGAGGTCCCCAAGGTACTCGGTGGCCTGGGAGTCAACATTCTCAGTACTTCCGCCGGTGTGATGAGTGGCCAGAACGCACGAAAGAAAGGGTTTGGCGGAGAAATCATCTGCGATGTCTATTAGCCGCCCATCGCAGGCGCCCGCGGGGTTCTGCCGCGGGCAGTCGGATTAGACTGAAGTCGGGCGGTCATGTCCGTCCCAGAGAAAACAGGATCATGTCACGGATAGGAAAACAATCGATTCCAATACCTGAAAAGGTGAGTGTCCAGTTCAGCGCTTCAGAGTTGCGGGTCGCCGGCCCGAAGGGAAAGCTGTCGACGCCGCTTCCCGATGGGATCGGCTGCGTACAGCAGGATAATCAACTCGTATTCAACCGGCGAGACGACAGCGGGCGACAGCGCGCATTTCATGGGCTTGCTCGGGCCCTGGCCGCCAACGCGGTCCATGGCGTGTCGCAGGGATTCATCAAGGAGCTCGATATCGTCGGTGTCGGGTTCCGTGCCGAAGCCAGGGGGAAGTCGGTGATTTTCAGTCTTGGATACTCCCACCCGATCGAATATCCGATTCCCGACGGGATCGACGTCAAGGTCGAAAAACAAACACACCTTTCCGTGAGCGGACCCGATCGACAGCAGGTCGGACAGGTTGCGGCGGTGATTCGGAGTTTGAGGAAGCCGGATCCTTACAAGAACAAGGGTATACGGTATACGGGTGAAGCTCTGAAAAAGAAAGCCGGCAAGAAGACGGCAGGAGCATTAGGCTAATGGCGACGAGGAGGTCACGCGCGGCGATTCGAGGGCGGATTCATACACGAATCCGGAAGAAGCTGTACGGTACGGGCGACCGTCCAAGGTTGGCCGTCTTTCGCAGCAACAAGCACATTTATGCGCAGTTGATCGACGACATTCGCGGCGAGACGCTGGCGGCCGCGGGTTCGACCGAATCCGAAGCCAGAAAGAACGTACCCACCGGCAGCAACGTTGCCGCGGCGAGGGAAGTGGGGCGCCTCATCGCCCAGCGTGCCAGACAGAAGAGTGTGGGCGTTGTCTTGTTCGATCGCGGCGGGTACATTTATCACGGACGGGTCAAGGCCCTTGCCGAGTCGGCCCGAGAAGCCGGACTGAAGTTCTAACCAAAGAGGTTTTAGTGTCGAATCCAAGAGATCCAAGAGGCGGTCCGAGAGGCGGTCCAAGAGGCGGTCCGAGAGGGCCCAGGGAACCCAGAGAGCTTCGGGACGATCAGGGAGAACTCCTCAAGGATACCGTCGTCTCGATCAACCGCGTCACCAAGGTGGTCAAGGGCGGCAAGAACCTGAGTTTCAGCGCGCTTGTCGTCGTCGGCGATGAAAAGGGCCGTGTTGGCTATGGCAGCGGCAAGGCCAAGGAAGTTCCCTCGGCCATCCGGAAGGCAATTGAGACCGCCAAGAAAAACATGATTCGCGTGCCGATCGTCAACAACACCACACCCCACAAGGTTCTGGGCGTGTTCGGGGCGGGGCGGGTTCTGCTGAAGCCCGCTGCCGAGGGCACTGGCGTGATCGCCGGCGGGGCTGTTCGTGCGGTCATGCAAGCTGCGGGAATCAACAACATTCTCACGAAGTCGATCGGTACTGCGAATCCGCACAACGTTGTAAAAGCCACTTTCGAGGGCTTGAAATCGCTCAAGAACCCGAGTGAAGTGGCCCGGTTGCGCGGCAAGACGGTGGAGGAGTTGGTTGGATAATGACCGCGTCAGCAAAGAAATCATCGACGATGAAGGTGCATTACTACCGCAGTGCCATCGGTTTCAGTGAAGATCAGAAACTGGTCGTCAGGGGTTTGGGTTTCCGCAAGCTGAATGCCGTGCGTGAGCTTCAGGACACGCGTGCAATTCGTGGAATGGTTGCGAAAATTCCTCATTTGGTCCGTGTAGTCGAGTAGAGGGCGAGGTCTGGGATGACTGGAATTCACGAACTGAAACCGAACGCAGGCGCCACGAGGCCAAGGCGCCGTATTGGCCGTGGAATGGGGTCGGGACATGGGAAAACCTCGGGCCGCGGTCACAAGGGTCAGTGGTCCCGTTCCGGCGCTTCTTCGAAACGAGGTTTCGAGGGCGGGCAGATGCCCCTGCACCGCCGCCTTCCAAAGCGGGGCTTTACCAACGCGGTCTTCCGTAAGGATCACTCGGCGGTCAACATCGGCGACCTTTCGCGGCTCGAAGGTGTTGAAGATGGGGCAAAGATAGGCGCCGAAGAACTTGTGGCCGCCGGAATCATCAGGAAGTTGGGCAAAGACGGAGTTCGCATCTTGGGTGGAGGAGAGATCGCCCGGCCCTTGCACCTGGTTGCGAAGCACTTTACGAAGAGCGCACAAGAGAAAATCACCGCGGCCGGCGGCAAGTGCGAGGTCTTGAATTAAGTGATCGAGGCTATTCAAAACATCTTCAACGTTCCGGATTTGCGAAAGCGTCTCCTGTTCATGCTGGCCATGCTGGCGGTCTATCGTGTCGGTGCGTTTATCCCGACTCCGGGAGTCGATTTTGAAGCGTTGCAGATTTTCTTTTCTGAAAATCAGGGGACTGTTCTCGGGTTCCTGAATCTCTTCTCGGGTGGCAACTTCAGCATGATGACGATCTTTGCGCTCGGCATCATGCCTTACATCACGGCATCGATCATCCTGCAGTTGTTGACCGTGGTCTGGCCGTACCTGGAAAAGCTCTCGAAGGAAGGCGAACTCGGCCGGCGCAAGATCACCACTTACACCCGATATCTGACAATCGTTCTGAGTTCCGTGCAGTCTTTCGGCATTGCGTATGCCCTTCAGAATGACGGCCAGTTCGTACTCACGCCGGGCATCGGGTTTGTTCTGATGACCATGTTGACCCTGACCACGGGAACAGCATTCATCATGTGGCTCGGCGAGCAAATTACCGAGCGCGGTATCGGAAACGGTATGTCGTTGATCATTTTCGCCGGCATCGTTGCGGGATTGCCGGCCGCGACCAGTTCGATCTACGACAAGTTGTTAAACAACGAATGGTCGCCCCTGACAGTGATCCTGCTCTTGTTGGGTATGGTGGCCATCGTCGCCTTTATCGTCTACGTCGAGCGCGCGCAGCGCAGGATAACCGTTCAATACGCCAAGAGAGTCGTCGGGCGCCGGGTGATGGGCGGACAATCCACACATATGCCGCTCAAGGTCAATACCGGCGGTGTCATCCCGGTGATCTTTGCCTCGTCGATTCTGACGTTCCCACAGACTTTCGGACTGGTGATGAGCGGGAGCCCGTTCTTGCAGGGGCTGAGCAACGCCCTGTCACCCGGCGAGCCTCTCTACAACCTGTTCTATGTCAGTGGAATCATTTTCTTCTGCTACTTCTATACGTCGATTATCTTCAACCCGAATGAAGTCGCCGACAACATGCGGAAGTACGGAGGGTTTATCCCCGGTATTCGGCCGGGGCGGCGGACGGCGGATTATCTGAATTCGATCCTGACCCGGTTGACCCTGGTCGGGGCCCTCTATCTGGCATTCGTTGCGCTGATTCCGGAGTTCATGATGACCGGCTTCCATGTCCAGAGCCTGCCGCTGATCGGTGGTGCGATGGAGCGGAATGTTCCGCTTTTCATCCAACAGGGGATGCAGGTCACGTTCTATTTCGGCGGCACGTCACTGCTTATCGTCGTCGGAGTGGCGATGGACACGGTGCAGCAGGTGGAGTCGCAGCTGATCATGCGGCACTACGATGGTTTCCTGAAGAAGGGCCGAATTCGAGGGAGGCGCGGCTGAGTGGCGACCGCGGTTCGAAACATTGTCATTATTCTTGGACCTCCGGGCGCCGGCAAGGGAACGCAGGCCAAGGCCGTCGAGTCGGAGCTTTCGTTGCCGCAGATTTCGACTGGCGACATGTTGCGGGAGGCAATCGCCGGGAAAACGGCATTGGGACTTGAAGCCAAGCGAGCCATGGATGCCGGCGACTTGGTTTCCGACGACATCGTGAACGGTATCGTCGGCGCCAGGATTCAGGCCGAGGATTGCAATAATGGCTTCATCCTTGACGGATATCCCAGAAACCTGTCACAGGCTGAGGCATTGAACCAGTATCTGGGTGAAGGGGATCGGGTATCGGTGATCGAACTTGACGTGAATATGCGTCGTCTGGTCAGTCGGCTGACGGCACGACGTACGTGTTCGAAATGCAGTGAAATCTATAACCTGGAGAGTCGGCCCCCGAAGCGGCAAGGTGTCTGCGACAAGTGCCGGGGCGAACTTGTACAGAGGCCGGACGACACCGAGCAAGTGGTAATGGATCGTATGGAAACGTACCGGGCTGAGACCGAACCCCTTGTGGCGTTCCACCGGGGCGAAGGCAACTATGCGAAGGTTGACGGCATGGCGCCGATTGAAGATGTAACCGGGGCGTTGATATCGATTATTCGGAGCGGTCGCCGAATTTCTGCCTGAGGAGACGAGAGGGTTTGTCAAAAGAAGATGCGATTGAGGTGATGGCTACGGTAATCGAGCACCTTCCCAATGCCATGTTTCGCGTTGAACTCGAAAACAAGCATCAGGTCCTGGCACATATTTCCGGAAAGATGCGAAAGAACTTCATTCGGATTCTTCCGGGTGATCGCGTCGCGGTGGAATTGTCGCCCTACGATCTGAAACGGGGACGAATCGTTTACCGATACAAGTAGTTGTGGATGTGCGAACCGTGAGCACACAAAATCCGGCGATTGCGAACCGCCCTTAGTCCGGCGGTTGCAAACCGCCCAGCAGGTTGGAACCATGAAAGTAAGAGCGTCCGTTAAGAAAATGTGCGACAAGTGCAAACTGATCCACCGTCATGGCGTGGTCCGAGTCATTTGTTCCAATCCCAAGCACAAGCAGCGTCAGGGATGAATCGGTGGTCGGTTATCGGCCCCAGGTCGCGATCCGAGTCCGCGCCCCGGTCATTGTTGACATCATTGAGAGGTTGAGAGATGGCACGAATCGCTGGAGTTGATCTTCCCCCAAACAAGAGGTTGGAGATTGGCTTGACTTACATTTTCGGGATTGGCCGTTCGTTGGCGATCAGGATCGTTGCAGATGCGGGTATCAGTCCCGATCGCAAGGTGGTCGATCTGAACGACGAGGAAACCACCAAGATCCGTAAGCTGATCGAGGAAGACTACCAGGTCGAAGGCGACCTGCGTAAGGAAGTGTCGTTCAACATAAAGCGATTGATGGAGATCGGCTCATATCGTGGATTCCGCCACCGTCGGGGTCTGCCGGTCCGTGGGCAGCGAACCCACACCAATGCACGTACGCGTAAGGGCCCAAGCAAGGGTGCCGTCGCCGGCAGAAAAAAAGCCAGCGCGAAGACGTAGCGCCGGGCAAAGCCCCAAGAGCCGGGCGAAGCCCTAGGGAGAATCGATGGCAAAGGCAAAGAAGAAAGCCCCGAAACGACGCGAAAAGAAAATCGTGCCTGCGGGGCACGCTTACATCCAGGCGACGTTCAACAACACTATTGTCACGATTTCGGATACCGAAGGCGGCGTTGTCTGCTGGTCAAGTTCCGGATCGCTCGGTTTCAGAGGCTCCCGGAAGGGCACTCCCTTTGCGGCACAGCAGGCTGGGGCGACCGCCGCGAACAAGGCCCGCGACATGGGGATGCGGACAATCGAAGTAAGCGTCAAGGGGCCGGGGTCTGGCCGCGATTCGGCGATCCGGGGTTTGCAGAATGCCGGCCTGGAGATTCGTGCGATTCGGGATGTGACACCGATACCGCACAACGGATGTCGTCCGCCGAAGAAGCGGCGCGTTTGATTATCGGAGGAAGATTCATTGGCTAGATATACAGGTCCTGTTTGCCGCTTGTGCCGACGTGAGGGAATGAAGCTCTACCTCAAGGGTGAGCGATGCTTCAAACCGTCATGTGCGATCGAGAAGCGCAACTTCATTCCTGGGGAGCATGGCCGCGACCGTCGTCCCAAAAAGGTCGTTGGCTATGGATTGCAGCTTCGGGAGAAGCAGAAGGTCAAGCGGTTGTACGGCGTTCTGGAGAATCAGTTTCACCTGTACTTCGAACGTGCCGTCCGCCAGAAAGGCGTGACCGGTGAAAACCTGCTTTCCCAACTCGAGCGGCGTCTTGACAACGTCGTGTTGCGTCTCGGATTGGCCGGGTCCCATGCACAGGCCCGTCAGTTTGTTCGGCACGGACACATCCGTGTCAATGACAGAAAGGTCAACGTTCCTTCGTTCCTCGTTCGTGTGGGCGACGAAGTGGCGATCCGTGAAAAATCACGGAAAAACGTTCAGATTCTGAGCGCTCTGGAAGTCAATCGTGGAGTGCCGTCCTGGTTGGAACTGAACCAGGAGTCCATGAGCGGAAACGTGTTGGCGTTACCGAAGCGCGAAGACATCACGATGCCTATCGAAGAACACATGATCGTCGAGTTGTACTCGAAATAATCCGGATTTCGTCCCGGCAATATTCCTCTCCGGCCGTTGAAAGTTGGCATGGGGCAGACACTACCGAGGTCAAATATAGATGATTTGGAAAGGCTTTCAGAAACCGAAGAGACTGGTCATGGATTCCGAATCCGCTACCGAAAACTATGCCCTGTTCAGCGCGCAGCCCTTCGAACGCGGCTTTGGTACGACGATCGGAAACGCATTGCGACGGGTATTGCTCTCATCCATTGAGGGCGCAGCCGTCACAGCCGTCAAGATTGAAGACGTGCTCCATGAGTTCTCCTCGATTCCCGGTCTGGTAGAGGACGCGACCGACATCATACTCAACCTCAAACAGATTCCGATCAAGCTCCATAGTGAAGATTCCGTGACGATGTATGTGAACTCCGACAAATCCGGAGTGTTGACATCCGCCGATATCGAGCATGGCTCCGAGATCGAAATTCTGGACAAGGATGTCTACATCGCGACCGTCAGCGAAGGCGGTTCTCTGAGCCTCGAGATGCGGGTCAAGAATGGCCGGGGTTATGTATCGGCGGACCGGAACTTCGACGAAGATCTGGGAATCGGGTATATCCCGGTCGACTCGGTCCATTCACCGGTGAAGAAGGTGAATCACTTTGTGGAGGCCGCCCGCCTGGGTCAGGTCACCGACTACGACAAACTGACGATTGAATTGTGGACCAACGCGTCGATTACACCTCAGGATGCGCTGGGTCTGGCCGCCAAACTGGTCAAGGACCACATGCAGATCTTTATTCAGTTTGAAGAGAAGGATGAGCCTGAGGAAGAGGCCGATGAGGTTCAGCACGACGCCGTCATGGAACATCTGACCAAGTCCGTCGACGAACTGGAACTGTCGGTTCGCTCGTACAACTGCCTGAAAAATGCCAGTATCCGGACGATTGGCGAACTCGTGCAGCGTAGCGAGGCCGAGATGCTGAAGACAAAGAACTTTGGAAGAAAGTCACTCAACGAGATCAAGGAAATCCTGTCATCCATGAATTTGGGCCTCGGCATGAAACTGGATGAACATGGCCGTCCGATCCACGCCGGCGCCGTCGAACAGGGTGCCGAGTAGCAGGTTTGGAGTTCTGAAATGCGACACAAGATGGCAGGCCGGAAACTCGGCCGAAACCCCTCTCATCGACGAGCGATGTTGCGCAATCTGGTGACATCGTTACTTGAGCATGAGCGGCTTGTGACTACTCTTCCCAAAGCGAAGGCAGTGCGGCCGATTGCCGAGAAGATGATCACGCTCGGAAAACGCGACACGCTCCATGCACGCCGGCAGGTCAAGGCGTACCTCTTGAGCGACGACGTGTCGAAGAAAGTGTTCGACACCATCGGCCCGCGTTTCAGCAGTCGGCCCGGGGGATACAGCCGGATTATTCGTTACAGGAACCGCGTGGGCGATGGCGCGGAAGAAGCCATAATCGAACTGATCGGCAGCGGTCTTGAAGAAAGACGTGTCGAAGAGGTTGCCGCGAAGAGCAGTTCGGCTGAAGAACCGCCCGAAAGCGGGGAAGCGCAAGAGGGCGATGAAAAATCCGGCCAGGCGTAGCCCTCTTGAACAGCAACCTGGATCCAGTCCAACCAAATCAAATCACAAATGCAGCATTCAATGACTCGCCGTTAAATACCCTTCGAGTCGTTGGATAGCGGAGGAACCTATGGAGGATCTTACTGGCGTAGCTCCCATACTGGGCATCGTTGGCCTGGCCGTTGCCGGGTTCATCTATGTCGGCATCGTTCGACTGCCGATGGGCAACGACCTGATGAAGGAGATCGCCGAAAGCATTCATGAGGGTGCGATGGTGTTCCTGAAGCGGGAATACGCCATGGTGTCCGTGTTTGTCGCCGCCGTGTTCATCGCCCTGGGAATTGTCCTGAACTGGATGACCGGTATTGCGTTCCTGACAGGGGCCGCCTTTTCAATGATTGCCGGGTTCTTCGGCATGAAAGCTGCGACGCGTGCGAATGTCCGCACGACGCAGGCGGCCAAGGACGGCGGTACGCCAGCCGCGTTGACCGTGGCATTCAACGGCGGCGCAGTCATGGGGATATCGGTGGCCTCCCTGGGTCTGCTGGGACTCGGGATATGGTACGCGATCACGCAGGATCCGGTGATCATCAACGGTTTCGCAATGGGGGCCAGTTCGATCGCGCTGTTCGCGCGTGTCGGTGGCGGCATCTACACAAAGAGCGCCGATGTGGGCGCCGATCTGGTCGGAAAGGTTGAGGCCGGTATACCCGAGGACGACCCGCGAAACCCCGCGGTTATTGCAGACAATGTCGGTGACTGCGTGGGCGACACTGCCGGTATGGGCGCCGACCTTTTCGAATCCTATGTCGGCTCGGTTATCGCGACCATGGCTTTGGGGGCGGTTTTGGGGAACAGCATGTCGGCGATGGCTCTGCCGCTGATCCTGGTGATGGCGGGTCTGGTCTGTTCCCTGATCGGTGTTGTCTCCATCGGTATTTTCAAGAAGATGGATCCGGAGCGTGCGCTGCATATGCCGACCTATCTCGCTGGAGCGCTGTTTGTCGTAGCGGCATTCTTCATAGTCAGCTCGATCATGGGCGATCTTGACGCGTTTTGGGCGGTGCTGTCCGGTCTCGTCGGTGGTGTTCTGATCGGATTTCAGGCCGAATACTACACCTCGGGCAAGCCCATCGTGAAGATCGCGGAGGCCAGCCAGACAGGACCGGCAACGACAATCATCAGCGGTATTGCAATCGGTCTGGAGAGCACGCTTCTGCCGATTCTCACGATATGCATGGTCATATTCGTGTCCTATTCCCTGAATGACCTGTACGGAATCGCAATCGCCGCGGTCGGGATGCTGTCGACCATCGGAGTAACGATGGCCGTGGATGCATACGGTCCCATTGCCGACAACGCCGGAGGCATTTCCGAGATGTCTGGCGCGGGTCCCGAGGTGCGGGAGATTACGGACCGTCTCGACGCGCTGGGAAATACGACCGCGGCAATTGGCAAGGGCTTTGCGATCGGGTCGGCGGCACTGACGGCGTTGGCACTGTTTTCCGCGTACACCCAAACGGTCGGTCTGGATTCAATCGATTTGACTGAGGCGACTGTCGTGATCGGCCTGCTGTTGGGGGGCGTCATGCCCTTCCTTCTGGCGTCGATCACGATGAATGCGGTGGGTCGAGCGGCCTTCAAGATGGTCAACGAGGTTCGGCGTCAGTTTCGTGAGATCCCCGGTCTGATGGAAGGAAAGGCGAAAGCTGACAGTGCCCGTTGTGTCGCGATAGCCACCTCGGGCGCCTTGAACGAGATGATTCTGCCCGGCCTGCTTGCGGTCGCGGCGCCGGTGACAGTTGGATTCGTTCTCGGACCGGAGACTCTTGGAGGGTTCCTTGGCGGCGCCACAGTCAGCGGTGTTCTTCTCGCGATCATGATGTCGAACAGCGGTGGCGCCTGGGACAACGCGAAGAAGTACATTGAATCCGGAAACATGGGCGGCAAGGGTTCGGATGCCCATAAGGCCGCGGTTGTGGGCGATACCGTGGGCGATCCGTTCAAGGATACCTCCGGTCCTTCAATGAACATTCTCATCAAGCTGATGGCGATCGTGTCCCTCGTTTTGGCGCCGCTATTGGCGTAATTCCAGTAGTTCCGGGGTGCGGCCGCTTGGCCGCGCCCCGATCCTTTCTGTTCGCCGTCCTCCTCGCGGTATGATAGTGCAATGACCGACATTCCACCGGAACCTGTCGAACAGGAGTCACAGGAGTCACCGGAGTCTGAGGAACCCGGATTCGATTTCGCCGCGCCCGATCCGGAGGCCGGATTAGACTACGCCCGAATGGGCGCCGGTGTCCTGATCGGTCTCGCCATCGTTGGGATTGTGCTGTTTTCGCTCACCGACCTGTCTTCGGTCCTGGTTCCGATGGAAGAAGAATACCTGAGCGTCCTGACACCCCGCGCCGAAGACGATTCAGAATTTCCATTCGTTCTGAACCAATTGATCAATGAACTTGAAGGCAACACGTTGTCGGTTTCGGGCGTGATGACCAATAACAGTACCGAAGCCGTTCAAAACGTGCTTGCTGTCATTGGCGTCGAGGAGACGACCGGACGCTTCCCGGCCACGCTCGAAGTTCCACTCGACCCCGTGTTGTTGGAGCCGGGCGATTCCGGGATCTTTTCAGCGGCGGTGACTCTTCGCCAGAGGCCCAACAGCTACAAGATTCAATTCAAACTGCAGAACGGGCCGCTCGTTCCCCACCGCGATGAAAGAGGCTTCGGGTTGGAGTCCACATTTCCACCCGGGGATGCCACTCCCACGATTCGTCTGACTCCGAATTAGTCGGAAAAAAGTTCCAGAGGTTCAACATGTCCGCATACGTTGTCGTTCAGGTCCGTGTGACCGATCCAGAGCAATACGGAGAATACAAGCGGCTGGTTCTGCCCACGGTCGAGGCCTATGGAGGCCGGTATCTGGTGCGTGGTGGATCAACCGAGACTCTGGAAGGGGACTGGGATCCCGGTCGTCTTGTCATTCTTGAATTTCCAACCTCGGAGCGAGCCAAAGCCTGGTGGAACTCGGAAGAATATCGTGTTCCGAAAGGCTTGCGTCATAGTGCCGCGAATTCCAGGTTGCTGGTTGCGGACGGAATCTGATACGCGAAAGGAGAGGCATGGCACTCACTGAAGAACAGCAAGCCCTCTGCAGCGCGAGCAAATGGGACTTTACGGATCTTCGCGCGCTGTTTCTGAACTGTACGCTGAAACGATCGCCTGAGATGTCGCATACGGAAGGTCTGATGAAGATCTCCATGGCAATCATGGAAGCCAACGGCGTTCGGACCGAGTCGCTTCGTCCGGTCGACCTGGAGATCGCATCCGGAGTCTATCCGGACATGTCCACCCGTGGATGGGAACGTGACGACTGGCCCGAACTCGTCAAGAAGGTCAAAGCCGCGGATATTCTCGTGTTGGGGACTCCAATCTGGCTCGGCGAAAAGTCTTCGGTCTGCCAGAGGGTGATCGAGCGGCTCTACGGGATGTCGGGCGAACTCAACGAACACGGGCAGTATCTCTATTACGGACGCGTTGGGGGATGCCTGGTCACCGGCAATGAGGACGGGATCAAACATTGCGGTATGGGAATCCTCTACTCCCTGCAACACCTGGGATACGTGATTCCACCGCAGGCCGACGCCGGCTGGATCGGAGAAGCCGGTCCGGGACCCTCATATTTGGATCCCGGGTCGGGTGGGCCCGAAAACGACTTTACGAACAGGAACACAACGTTCATGGCATGGAACCTGATGCACCTGGCACGGATGCTGAAGGACGCCGGCGGAATTCCGGCACATGGAAACCAACGCTCCGAATGGGATGCCGGTTGTCGTTTCGACTATCCCAATCCCGACTATCGGTGAATCGGTAAACCAGTGCGCTGGAATCGCAAATAAATGGAGCTTAAGGATCTTCTCGTCGATTGCACCGTGCGGGTCGAAACCAGGGCGGGTGCCGCTACCGGTTTCTTTATCGCGCCCGGTCTGGCCCTCACCCCGGCTCATGTCGTGGAGTCGCCCAACGGCGGTGAATATCCTCTGCGCAGCGAAATATCGGTTCACTACAAGGGCTTGGATTACCCGGCCAGAACGATTCGATATGCCGCCAGCCCGAGCCCGGACGTGGCGGTAATTCAGACTGATGTGCCCCCTCATCCTTCGGCCTATCTCTACGCTCCCGCGCGTTCCGAGGACCCGTTGTTCGTTTGCGGATATCCGATGGCCGTCGATGAAGCGGATCGTCTGACATTTGAGAACGCGAATTTCACCGGACCGATCGTCGAGTTGGGACCCGGAGGGATTCCACAGGGAATGGCGGGCGCCCCTGTTCTCAACTTGAGGACCGGCGGCGTGTGCGCCATCGTCAGGAACGATCCGTCGCCCAGGCAATCTGCGACATCCGTCTCGGTGATCGATACGCTGTTTCCCGAAATTCGCGATACCCACGACCAACATCATCAAGAGCAATCCCGCTGGTTCGATGCATCCGATGTCACCGGTACGGTCTTTGCGGCGCGCAATCATATTATGGCGATGCGCCAGGCGTGCCAGGAGCCGATTCAAACCCTGCTATCGCCGAAAACCGGAGTGGGCGCCGTCGACCTGATGGCGCCGGTTCATTTCAAGGTCCAGGGTGAAGACGGTCTTCGCCGCAGACTCATGGACATGCCCGGCCTTGCCCGGCATTGCGGTTCCGACGGTCAGGGGATCATGATCGTCGGCCCCCCGGGTTCGGGTCGGTCCAGCATGCTTCGCTACCTGGGGTATGCGGCCGCATTGGGTCCCGGCAACCTCGGTGTCCGAGGCCGGAGCTGTTTGTTTCCAATCCTCATTCGAGCCAACCAGATGGCTTCACGAAAGGGAGAAATCGAAGAGCGAATTCTGGATGCGATCGGCAAGAGCCATGGACCGCTGGGCGAGACGTACCTGCCGCCGGGGTTTCTGAGCGATCTTGTTGAAACACCCGGACTCCGATTGCTCATCATGATCGATGGCGTGGACGAGATTCAGAACAGCCGTGACCTCGCCGAAATCGTCGATTCGATCGGGAGGATCCGGAACGAGACGAAGTTTGGCGAAAAAACGCGCATGGTGGTGACTTCAAAACCATCCACCGCGGAGCACTTCAGGTATTCCGGATTTGAAGTCTACGAGATTCAGGCGCTGGACGATGCCTCCATTGCCCTTGCGGTCCGGCGATGGCTTCGCGCCAGCGCCGATCGGTTTCTTCAGGGCAACCGGGCCTTGGTTCAATCCGGATTGCTTTCGTCGCCGCTGGCCCTTTCGGTTGCCTTGGCGCTCTACGAACGCGAAGCCGCGCCCCTGCCGTCGCGGTTGGTCGATCTTTATGCGGAGTTGGTCAAGGTCTCCGCCGGGGATTGGCATCGGAAGCGGCTTGGAGACAAGTATGGCGCCGACATCATCGACAACGCGGTTAACGTGCTGGGCTTTCTCGCATTGGAGTTGCTGCGGTCGGCGACCGTCCAGGACAGGGAATGGCTGCTGCAGTCGGTGACCCGTTACTTCATTCAGCATTTGAAGATCGACCCCGCGTCGGCTTCGGAACGGGCCAGACGGTTCGCGGAGTTTGCGGCCGCCGACAGTTTCTTTCTCAGAATGGCGGGTGACCGGTTCTATTGGACGCATCAATCGTTTCAGGACTACTTCGCGGCCCTTCGGTTGACCACTTCGAACGACGAAGCCGGAAACGCCGTCAAGGCGATTCGAAGCCGGTGGTTCGATGCCAACAGGGGGAATGCCCCGGCATTTGCCGCGGCCATGTTGCCGGACGAGGATCAACGCGTTGAAATCGCACGCGAGATACTCGCTTCCGGGAGAGAAGAACGCCGCGATTTCCTGCGGAATTTGAGCATCGACGGTGCCGAGTTACCCGACGATCTGATGCAGGATCTGATTGACGATCTCCGGGCTGTGGCATGGGAGGAGCGAGAGGAATACGGCACGATTCTGCGCCGGTCCGCGAGAGCGAGTTTTGCGTTCGATCTCTTGCTGTCCCTCAGACAACTGCCCCTTGCTGCCGAGGCGCTGGAAGCGATCGCCTCCGACAACGATTGGCCAAGCCAGATGTGCGAGGAGGCAAAGACGGTTCTGGAAACCGTTTCCCGGTCCGCATAGTTCCGCGGAAGTATCGCAAACAGCTGCCCTGTTCGGGACAAAGCGTTTGATCGGAACGTTTGAAAAGCAGTTGAACGTTTCACAAGGTCGCGCAGCCGGATCTATTGGACAGGCGCTTGGCGTGTTGGCAACAGGTTCAGATCGAGACGCAGCGTTCCATCGGCCACGATGACCAGATCGAGGGTGTCGTTGGACACACCCAGCAGGTTCGGCTCCAGCGTGTTCACGCTGACCTGGGCTGTTACGTAATCGCCGAATGAGATTCGGGCCATTTCTCTTTGGAGACTTCCGCGCACGTTCTCAATGAGGTCGTCCACCGGGAGCACCAACTCGTTCTGGATCTGTCGGCGCAAGCGGTCGTGAAGCAGCCAATTGGCGAGCCGGGCGAGTGTGCTGTTCGAATCCAATTCGTAGTCGATGTCCGCCATCGTGAGGGTTTGCGACGATGGGATATACCCGGGCCGGCCCTCGAGAGTCATGACTCCGGCCAACTCGTTCAGAAAAGGAATGCCGGTTTCGGCTTCGAAGTCGACCGTTACTCTCAAGCGGTTTTCCACGCCTTCAAGTGCGATCGCCCGCCATCGGACCACGGCGCCCGCCCCGATGCGGTCTTCGCGCCCGGTAATCCGCTCTGTGAGAATTCGGTTCGCTTCCGATAGGTGCAAGGCGATGGGGACCGCGACATTGAAGGAACCCGGTTCGCGCGGAGCCTCATCGAGATCCGGGATCGACCCCGGCTCCATCGTCGCCGGCCGCTCGCCGACAACCGACTCAAGATATGCTTCCATGCCGATGTCGAAGCGAATGCGATTCGCTTGAATATCCGGTGGAGAGTAAATGAATCGCTCAGGTCGAATCCGGAGCCACACCTGTGGATCGCCCCTCAGTTGCACCGGTTCCCGGAACCGCAACCAGATCGGTTCCACCATCGTGCGGATATCCAGATCCCGGAGGTAATCATCCAGTGGCGCCGTGATGCGTTCCAGATTACGATCCAGGATCTCGGAAACCACTGGGGAGGCGTCCGTAACCCGTCCAGCGATAGTCAGATCCGCGCGGCCGACTTCGATATCGGCCATCGTGTTTGAAGTGATCGTCCAGTCCGGGTTCAGTCGAACTTGTGTCCGCAGCCCGACGTCGAGATCCGCTTCGAATCCACCCACTGAGTTTCCGGAAATCCTCAGCGGCCCGAGCCTGATGTTGGGGGTGCCGGTTACCGTGATCGGGACGTTGGTAGTCAACCAGCCCGCGGTCATATCCATCTCGATGGGTTCGTTCCGTCGCAGAATCGTGATGTCCACTCCAATTCCATTCGCGATTTCCCGATTCTCACTGAAGATTTCGCCGGACAAACGCCGATCGGCGATCTGGCGCAACTGCTCCATGGGAACAGTGACGGGAGTCGCGATGCGTGAGAGCCGGGGTTCTATAGCCGCCGCGTCGGGTAATGGTTCCCAAACCCGGGCCGGGTTCGGTTCGCGGTTGATGATGAGTCCGGCCACCGCGAGTCCCACGACAATCAGCGTCGCGATTGCACTGAACCCGATGGCGTATTTGGCGGGCATTGGGTGGCTATTCGATCAGGTAACTTACCAGCGTAACGAAAACGTACGATGAAATCAGGATGATTCCGAACGGGCGTTTCATGGATTCACCCGAGAACATCACCCCGAGCCGAAACACCAACAGGATAAAGATCATCGTTGGAAACAGAACCTTGAAAAAATGAGGGCCGGCCATCAGACCCTCCGGCGTTACCGCCGCTGCCGCTCCAGCGACAAACAGAACGTTGAGAATATCGGCGCCGATCACGTTGCCAACGGCGAGTTCGCCATGGCCCCGCATCGAAGCCTTGATCGCCGTGACCAGTTCGGGGAGCGATGTGCCGAACGCCACCAGGGTTGCCGCGATGATGCTTTCCGGCACGGAAAGACGCCGTGCCGCCTCTGCGACAGCCGGGATCAACACCGTTGCCGAGATGAGGACCAACACCAGAGACCCGGCCAGCTTGACAAGAATGGCGGGCATGGTGTTTGTCGTATCGTTTTCCGACTCTTCACCCAGGGCGCCGTCCGTGCCCTTCCGTGCCCACCGTATGGACATGTAGATATACACGCTGAGAGCAATAAGGAAAACGAATCCCGCCAACTGAGGCAGGTTGCCTCCCGAGACGAAGGCCGCTGCCGGACTGCTCAGTGGAAACGAGAGAATCACGAGAGACATTCCCGCGCCGAGTTGTATCCAGCCCTGTCGGTTGACAATGGTCCGGTTCAGTTTCAACGGTGCGACCAGCGTCGCCAAGCCGAGAATGAGACCTGTGTCGCAGATGATGGATCCCACGGCGTTGCCCAGAGCAAGTCCCGGGCTACCCTGCATCGCGGCCAGAACCGATACGGCAGCCTCGGGTGCGGTGGTTCCGAGACTCACGATCGTGGCGCCGATTACCACCTTCGGCACGTGCGATTTTTCCGACAGGGCCACGGCTGCATCCACCAACCAATCGGCGGACTTTCCGAGAACGATGAGCGTAAGGACGATTGCTCCCGCAAGCAGGAGCGCGTTCATGTCACTGAATAACTCTTCGAGCAGTGCTTCCATCGGTTATTGGGAGTATAGCAGCGCGTGGCAGAACCTTATCAGGGGCGCGCGCGGGGTTCTGCCACGTGTTGCTGGGGTATTTGCAAAAAGGAATCGTCGCCCGAGCACTAAAAAAAAGAGGCAGGAAGTCAATGATTGGAGACTCTGCAATCGGAGGGGAAATCCGAAACAGGAAAGTCCGGATTCCCCCCGCTTTCAGATTTCAAAGCTACTCCGCTCCACGGCCGCCGCCACCCCCGAACGGTGGGTAGGTGCGGGGATTGATCACGTACCGGTCGGTGAAGAAATCCGCGAGTTGCGCCGCCGCCTGCGCGAATTCGGGATGACTGTCGAATACGTGCGGTACGCCGGCAAAAGCATGCAGTTCGGACGCAACCTCCGCGTCCTGCAGCATCCGGTAGAATCGTTCGCTGCTCTCAAGTGGGATCGTGGTGTCCTCGGTGCCGTGAAACAGTACCGTCGGAACGAAATCCGCGACGTAGGTCGTGGGGGAGGCGGATACGTGGGCCGCTTCATTGCTTCCGTCGGGAAGTAGCGGGTTCGCGTTACCTCCACGTCCCACGCGAACTTCGGTTCCCGGATAATATGCGAAGCACGCAATGGTCTGGCTGCTGACGCCGGGCGTTCCCCCGTCGCCTTCGAACTCCGGACGGTCGCCGGTGCCCGCGGCAAACAATGCCAGTTGGCCTCCGGCGGAGTATCCGGCAATCGCGATTCGATCCGGCATGACACCCAGGTCGCCGGCGTGCGCCCGAACCCATCGAATAGCTGCTTTCACGTCGTGGATCTGGGCCGGCCACCGGGCTTCCCCTGTCAGTCGATATTGAGAGGCAATCGCGACAAAACCGCGTTCGGCGTAAGGAAGGATTCTCTGGTTCAGCGATTCCTTGTTTCCAGCGCGAAAACCACCGCCATGGAGGTGGATGGTTGCCATCCGTTTCTCGCTGCCTGCCGGTGGCTTGTAGATATCGAGATTCAGGTCGGTTTCACCGCCCTTTCCGAAAACGACATCCCTTTCAACTTCGATCGAACTCTGTGCCGCGGCGCTGGATTCGGTCGCGAGGGCTCCGATTGAGGGCACCGCCGCTGCCATTCCGGCCGTTCCCATGAAGCTTCTCCTCGTCATTTTTTTCATTGTTCGCGATCTCCCTTTCGAGCACGCCCCCGGAATCCGGCCAAGTCTGGTAACAGATTGTTTATTAGTCAGTTACGTGACTATAGACGCGGCTTACCGCTTCTGTCAAACTAGCTGTAACTAACTGTAACACCTGATAAACGAGGTCAGAAATGGACAGTAGGGAGTTTGAAGAGTTGGCATTTCGCTACGATGAAGATTCCTTCCGCAAGAAGCTGGTTCGGTTTGCGCGTCGGGCCGGAAAGGACGTTGTCGAGAAAGTATTGATTCTCTACTTTTGCCTGAAGGATCCGGACGTTCCCCAATGGGCCCGCCGCGTCATCATGGGCGCACTGGCCTATTTCGTGCTTCCGATCGATGCGATTCCCGACATCACACCCTTTGCGGGTTTCGCGGACGACTTCCTTGTTCTGGTCGCGGCCATCGCGATGGTGATGACACACATCAAACCCGAACATCGCGAGAGGGCAAACGACAGGTTGCTGCAGTGGTTCGGCGCTGGCCATGAGGGTGATACGCACGCGCGGGTCTGAATCCCACCGGGAAGACGGTAATCGGTGAGTGATCGCATCCGCGAAGCCGTTTTCAGGATCATGCCGACTCGACATCGGTGCGGGCGAAGTCGTTGCCCTTGAACAGCAGGGGCTCGCCGGTCGCCTCCGCGAGCGCATAGGCAAAGCAGTCGCCGAAATTCAGCGCGGCCGGGTGATTGCCCTTTCCGAAACGGCGCCAAGCCCGGCGCGCTGCGTTGGCGTGTTCGGGGGTGGCAGGCACCAACTCGACCGCCGCCTTCTCGATCAGCACATCAAGTTCATGTCCCGCCTCCACTCCACCTCTGCTTTCGACAACCATTGCTGCTTCAAGCAACGCGACCGCCGACATGCGACAAGGCCATGCTGCCGCTATCGCATCTTCATAGCGTTTCGCGTCCGGCTCGCTGAACAAGACGGCAAGGATGGCCGACGTGTCGATGATCACTTGGGCAAGCCCCGCTCATCGTAAAGCAGATCGCCATGCTCCACCGCCGAAGGCCCCGGTCCCAAAAGCTTGGCCGAACGCTGCCCGATTGCGTGAAGCTCCCGAGCCAGGGCATCCGCGCCGCGCCGGCGTTTCTCAAGCTCCAGACGTTCGCGCAGCGCGACGGTAATCGCACCGGTCATGGTCTCGCCCGTCAACCGCGCCAGTTCGCCGGCCAGTCGGCAGGTTTCGTCATTCTTGATGTTGAGGCCCATTGCCAATTTCCAGGGTAGACGATGCTTGACATCATCTACCCTATGCCACGCCATAGCCGCATGCAACACTAATTGACAGCCGGGTCGGCAATTGACTTTTCAAGCAATTTGATCAGGTTGCAGAGTGTGTGGTTGACCGGCGTCTCGATTCCGAGTTCTGCCCCGCGCCGAGCGACGTAACCGTTCAGTGAGCCGATTTCGGTCTCCTTGCCGCGCGCCAGATCCTGCGCAGTCGACGACATGGCATTGGGCATCGTCTTTTCGCCCAGTGCGAGGCAGGATTCGACAACGTTGCCGCTGCGCATTTCGATTCCCGCTCGATGCGCCACCCGTGCGGTTTCTTCGACCGCTCGTATCAAGATTTGCCGGGTTCCAGGATCGCCGACGATTGCGCCATATCGAGACCGCGTCAGCGCCGATATGGCATTGTATGCGCAGTTGACGGCCAGCTTCTGCCATAGCTCGCCTTCGATGTTTGGGGAAACGATGCAGGGGACGCCCGCTTTCTCGAAGATCCCGGCAATATCGTCGAGATCCCGGTATTGTCCCGGGAGATTGCCGATCAACATGTCACCGCGTCCGGAATGATGGACCTCACCGGCCCCGGACATGGCGACGGCAACGTAGATAGCCGCGGCCACTGCGTCGATGCCGCTGGCCGCCCGGATGCGTTCCACGTTGTCGACGCCGTTTTGCAGGCTCATGACAATCGATTCCGGTTTCAAATGAGGCGCCAGACTTCGGGCCGCGCTCACCGTGTCGAGCGTCTTGACGGTCAGAAGAACGAGGTCGGCTCCGGTTGCCGAATCGATTTCAGTGGATGCCCTTACCTTGACCCTCTCGTCGAAGGTCAGAGTCCGCAGCCGCAGTCCGTTCCGGTTGATGGCTTCAGAGTGTTCTGTTCTGGTTATGAGGGTGACCTGTATTCCGGAACGGGCCAGCATTCCGCCGAAATAGCATCCGACGGCGCCGGCCCCCAGAACAGCCACCCGCGGCCAATCCCCGTTTCGCGTTTCACGGATCACGGTTCTGTTCAACGATCATGACGGGATTGCCGGCGGGTTGGGGTTCGAACCTCAACCGTCGCCGGACGCGGAACGCATCGATCGGGGGCGATTACCGTCGGCACTGGTAGACGAAAGCCGGAGGGAGGTTCAGCCACACCGTCTCGCTGCGCGACACTTCTCCGAAGTATTCAGGCAGCAATCGTCGAAACCGTTGTCCGGCCGGCAAAAGCAGGCTGTGCGTGTAGGAGAAGGTCACGAACTGTCCTCCCGGTTTCAGCACCTTCATCAGTGCATCCATGAACCGCCCTTGGGTCGATGGGGAGAACGTGGCCCACGGCAGACCGGCGACAACGCAGTCGAGTTGGTCAATTCCTTCCCTCCGGCAAAGTTCCTCGACGTTTGCGACCGAGTCCCGATAGATCTTGACTGCGGGCAGGCGGCGACGCGAGATCGCGGTCAGCCGCGGATCGATCTCTATACCGAAGAATCGACAGTCCCGATTGATCGAATCCAGAATCATCTCGGTGAAGACTCCGGTTCCAGTTCCGAATTCCACCACTGCGCCGGCATTTTCGAGGTCCGGCCATTCCATCATCTTCCGCATGAGATGGCGGGAACTTGGGGCCACTGCGCCCACTTGTCCGGGGTTCCTGATGAACTGTCGAAGTAAGAATCCGTTGCTGTTGCCCATAATCTGACGCCCGTGGCAGAAACAGTCTATAGATTTGAAATCCAAGATTCCAATCGAGTGCCGCAAAAGTTGCGCTGCCCGTTCTTGACTCGTTGGTGTTTCTAGGGATAGTCCCGCTCGGATGGCCTTGTGTTTTCCTGGGGTTGAATCGCAGTTTGAACCGCCCCGGGTTTTCCGGAGACCATATTTCTTGAGAGGATGGGGTTGGCAAGCAGGCCACAGGAACTCGATTCGGTCACTGGAGGCCTGTCAATGGCAATCGAAAACTGCACACTTACGGCAACTGAAAACTGTACACTTTTGTGACGATCCGGAGAGCGCGCGAAGTGTTCGCCACCATCAACGGCGAGCGCCGGTGGCGCCTTCGGTGGCGGGTGCGGACGTTCCCACGCCTGGCAAGCCGCCTACATGCCCTGTGAACTAGTTGCACCGTTTAATTTGACCGCTACTCCCAACTGTAGTTTGATTTACGTCAATGCTCCGGTACGCGGCTCTCGTCTGACAGTGGGAACCACTTGAGTCTCGCAGTCGTTGGCGAACCCGGCGCCGGCGCCATTCACTTGTGCACATGGATTAGTAATGAGGGGACGGCAATGAAGTACTCGATCATCATGGCGTCAGGGATTCTAATGGCGGCGCTGCCGGCACTGGGTCACCACAGCGATGCCGCACTGGACATGAACTCGGTCTTTACCTTTGAAGGGGTTGTCACCGAGTACACGATGCGAAATCCGCATGCCTATTTCACGGCAGAGGCCATCAACGATGCCGGAGAAACCGTGGAGTGGAGCGTGCAGATGGCCTCGGCACTCACCATCGGGCGTAGAGGTTGGACGCGGACTACTCTGTCGGTCGGTGACCGGGTCAGGGTCGGCGTACGGCCGGCTCGGGACGGGCGCCCATATGGATTGCTGGTATCTGTCGAAAGAGACGGCCGTCCCGTGGTGGCGCCGCCAAACGCCGCTCGGGCGAGCGGGCCGACTGACGCGACCGCGAGTTCCCTGGAGGGCGTGTGGATCGTGGATCGGGCAAGCCGTGGGCCGGACTATCCCGGGGGACTCGATCAACTGATGATCCAAGAGCTGAGCCTGACCGAGAAGGGCCGGATCGCTGAGGCTGAATACAGCCAGAACGACGCGGACAATCCCGAGCTTGCCTGTATGACGAAACCGACCCCTGGAGGAATCATTTACACGGATCTCTATCCGATGGAAATCGACATCACCGAAGACCAGGAAGTAGTCATGATCCGCAGCCAGTATTTCGACCAGGAGCGAACGGTGTATATGGACGGCCGCGGACATCCCGACCTCAGTCAGCGGACGCACGAGGGTCATTCGATTGGCCGTTGGGAAGGGGAGATCCTCGTCGTCGACACCACAAACTTCGCCGACAACCGATCGCCCTATCAAAACGGCATTCCATCCGGTGCCCAAAAGCACGTGGTGGAGCGTTATCGGTTACACGAAGACGGTAGCCGCCTGACGGTCGAATTCACACTGGAAGACCCGGAGTACATCGCCGAGCCGATGACTCATACCAGAGAGTTGCTCTATTCCCCGCACTTGGAGATGACACCATTCGATTGCGATCCGGAAGCAACGCGACGCTACTTGCCGCAATAGAGTTGGAGACAGGAGAGCAACGGAAGCAGAGTTCGGGTGATCTGACTCGCCTTTCTCACGAGTTGTCTGCTACAGCGCCGGATCCATCCGCCGGTGCTGGGGTGCCTGGCTCGCATCGTCCTGCCTTTCCCACCCATCGACTGCACCTTCGTTCAATTCAATCAGAAACTTTCAGGCACGCCCCTTGGCGCGCTTGATCCGGCGCGCCCGGCGAGAGGAACGCGCCGCTACGCGCCCGGCGCGAGGAACGCGCCGTAGCTCTGACGGCGTCTCCGACTCTTCGCGACGAAAACCCGTGAGAAAGGCGGGCTAAGAGCCGTATGAGTTCCTGCATCCGACGACCGGAAAGCCATGGCGGGAACCAATGGCCGTTCGAAAATGTATCGAAACGAAAGATGCCGAAAAGAGGACTCGAACCTCCACGGGGTTGCCCCCACTAGAACCTGAATCTAGCGCGTCTGCCAATTCCGCCATTTCGGCCTGGAACTATTCAATTTAAGGCGCGCGGTCGGCGAAGTCAACCGGGCCCCACTTGTCTTGCCGTACACTTGTGTGTGGCACGATCGACAGATTGGTCTGGAAAGAACGTCTCCAAGGACGACCTTCTTCACTATATGGGCCAGCGGCCAGACGGGGCCGCGAGTTTCAGACACATTCTGGACGACTTTCAGGCCGACAAGACCGATCGCAAACAGATCAAGGACGTTCTCGACCAACTGGTCAAGGACCAGAAGCTGATTCGTCACGCCGGCAACCGATACCAGGCGGCCCCTCAACTCCCGACCTGCAACGGGCGGATTTCAGTGCATCCCGACGGATACGGCTTTGTGAGCCCGGACGAGAATATTCCGGGAATCACGGGCGATATCTTCATCCCGCCGCCAGCCATCGGCTCGGCGCTCGATGGAGACCGCGTGGCGGTCGAGATCGTCTCGAAGCACAACGCCGAGGGACGGGTGGTTCGCGTCACTGAACGCGCCCGCACGACAATCGTTGGCCAGCTTCTGTTCGACGGGCGCGCCTATTTCGTTTCGCCGGCTGACACCAGGCTGCCCGACAGAATCCTTGTCGGCGGCGACGTGTCCGAACACAAGGACAAGATTGTCGAAGTCGAACTCACCCGTTTCGGTTCCGAATCCCATTGGCCAGCGGCTCAAATCGTTTCCATCATTGGATTCCTCGACGATCCCGATGTCGAGACCAACGTGATCATCAAGAAGTACGGTCTGTCGGTGGAGTTTCCCGAAGAAGTGGACCGGGAAGCGCAAAGGCGAAATGTGGAACTGACCCCAGACGATCTTGACGGCCGGACCGACTTCAGGGACCGGGCCATCGTCACGATCGACCCGGTCACGGCACGGGACTTCGACGACGCCGTGGATGTGGAGGCGCTCGCCGGCGGTGGGTTCCGTCTGGGCGTCCATATCGCCGATGTGGCGCACTTTGTCAGAATGGGATCGGCCACGGACAAGGAAGCGCGGCAACGCGGTTGTTCGGTCTACTTCCCCGACCGAGTGGTTCCCATGCTTCCCGAAAGACTCTCGAACGATATCTGTTCTCTCAATCCGCGTATGGACCGGCTTGCGATGAGTGTCGTACTGGAAATCGACGCCGACGGCACGATCGCAAGGCAATCGTTTCAGAACAGCATCATCCGCTCGCGTGAGCGGATGAGCTACGAACAGGTCCAGGCAATTCTCGACGGCGTCGGGAGCGTCAGGAATCGGCACCACGAACTTGTCGGAACTGTCGAGATGTTGGCCGAGGCCGCGGCAGCACTTCGGCGCGGGAGGCTGAAGCGCGGAACGATCGATTTCGACTTGCCTGAACCGGAACTGGACTACGACGACCAGGGCGTGGTCATCGGGGTCGTCAAAGCACGCCGCTTCTTCTCTCACAAGATGATCGAAGAGTTCATGATCGCTGCCAACGAGGCGGTTGCTCGGCTACTTGAAGATCGAATGCCCGCCACGATCTATCGAATCCATGAGCCTCCCGATCCCGAGCGTGTGGGTGAACTTTCCGAAACGCTGGCCGGTCTGGGTCTCCGCTTCCGCCCCAAAAAGATCGCTCCGTCGGCGTTCCAGAAGTTTCTGCAATCGATCGGTGGGCGGGCCGACGAACGCATGATCTCGTTCGTCGTATTGCGTTCGTTTCGACAAGCGGTGTACTCCACACGGAATCGCGGTCATTTCGGTCTGGCGTCGGGCTGTTATACGCACTTCACCTCGCCGATCCGGCGATACCCGGATCTGATCGTTCAACGTCTGCTCAAGACCTGTCTCGGCGGCGGCCGAAGGGCGGGATATATCCCCGCCGAGTTGGAAACCATCGCAGCCCGAGCAAGCTCTCGAGAACGGGTGGCGGAGATGGCTGAAAGAGATCTGTTCGACTGGAAACGGATGATCCTTCTCGAAGAACACTTGGGCGATACTCTGGACGCCATCGTCATCAGTGTCCTGAGACGTGAAATCCGGGTGGAACTGGTGGACTATTTCATCGAAGGCCATATCCTGCTGGACGACTTGAGTGACGACTACTACGAGTTCGACCAACGATCACGGACGCTGATCGGGCGTGGTACGCGGAGGAAGTACCGATTGGGGCAACGAATAACGGTGCGTGTGGCGCGAATCGACAAGCTGATCGGGCGGGCCTGTTTTTTGCCTGTATTGGAAAAGAAGAAACGGTCCGATTAGAATGAAAGGTTTGCATCAGCCGGCGTAGCTCAGAGGTTAGAGCGAAGGTCTCATAATCCTTAGGTCGGTGGTTCGAGTCCACCCGCCGGTATTTCTCCTTGTCCTTATCCGCCGCCCAAAACGCCCGGATCTGCCTGATCGCCTGCATCCGCATTGCCGAGCCATTCGTCGAGCTTCGACCAGCGCCGGCGTCCCGACACATTGCGCACGGAAATGGCGATGGCATTCTTCTGGCCGACCAGAACAACCAGCCGTTTACCGCGCGTCACGCCGGTGTAAAGCAGGTTTCGCTGGAGCATGGCGTAGTGCTGGGTCAGGACGGGGATGATGACTGCGGGGTATTCCGAGCCCTGGCTCTTGTGAATGGTGGTGGCGTATGCCGGAACCAGTGTGTCAAGTTCGCCGAATCCATAGGTGACCCTTCGCCCCTCGAAAGTCGCCCTCAGTTCGCCGTTATCCTGGTCGACATCGTCCACATAGCCAATGTCTCCGTTATAGACCTCCTTGTCGTAATCGTTCTCGATCTGCATGACCTTGTCCCCCGGCGCAAAGGTCCAGCCAAAGCGTTCGATCTTGCGCTCGCCGGCGGGATTGAGGACGCTCTGCAACTCGATGTTGAGCGCGCGGGCGCCGGCGCCGCCTCGGTTCATCGGACACAGCACCTGGATGTCGCGGACCGGATCGAGCCCGAAGCGGTTGGGGATGCGTGTCTTTACCAATTCGATAATGAGGGAGACCGCGGTTTCGGGATCGTCCGCCGGCACGAAGTAGAAGTCGCTGTCGTGGCCGGGTTTCGAAAGATCGGGAATGGCGCCCCGGTTGATCCCGTGCGCGCTGGTGACGATTCTGCTACGTGCGGCCTGACGAAAAATCTCCGTCAGCCGCGCAACCGGGACCGCGCCGGATGCAATGATGTCGGCCAGCACCTGGCCCGGACCGACCGAGGGCAGTTGGTCGATGTCGCCCACGATCAGCAGCGCGGCCTCGTCGGGGACCGCTTTCAGCAACGCCTGCATCAGCATGACGTCCACCATTGAGGTTTCGTCGACGACCAACAGGCCGCAGTCGAGAGGGTTGCTGGCGTTCCGCTTGAACCCGCCTCTTCCGGGATCGGCTTCGAGCAGTCGATGGATCGTTTTTGCCGCGAAACCGGTGGCATCGGTCATCCGCCTGGCGGCGCGGCCCGTCGGAGCGCAAAGCAGGAGGGGCACGCCCTTGGCTGCCAGAATGCGCAGGACGGCGTTGACGAGTGTCGTCTTGCCCACGCCCGGCCCTCCAGTGATGATGAAAGCCTTGGAGATCAGGCCCTGGCGAACCGCATTGGCCTGACTTGGCGCCAGCGACAGGCCGATCGTGCGTTCGACCCAGGGCACCGCCTTTGCCGCATCGATGTCCGGCCAGGGGAGCTTGCCGCCCGCAATTCGTAGAAACCGTTCCGCGATCGCCCTTTCGGCGCGGTACAGACCGCCGAGGAAAATACAGGGGGTTCCGGCAACCGTGTCCGCAACGACCGTCCCATCGGCGAGTTCGAGATCCAGTGCGGTCTGAACCAATTCTTTCGGGACTTCCAGCAATTTGACGGCGAGCGGCGCGAGCTCTTCAACGGGCAGTGCGCAATGACCGTTATCCATCGCCTCGGTGAGCGCATGCGAAATTCCCGCGCGAACCCGGGTCATGGCTGTTTTCTCGACGCCGAGCTTCATGGCGATCGTGTCGGCGGTCTTGAACCCGATGCCACGAATGTCCCGTGCAAGGCAGTATGGGTTCTCGGTCATCGCCTGAACCGCATCCACTCCGTAGGTCTTGTAGATTCGTATCGCCCGCGCCGCGCCGACCCCATGACTGTGCAGGAACACCATGATCTCCCGAACGACCTTATGTTCCGCCCAGGCCGAGGTGATGCGCGCGGCCCGCACACGCCCGATACCGGCCACTTCACGCAGCCTTTCCGGCGCCGTTTCGACGATATCGAACACGTCCTCGCCGAACGCCTGGACCATTTTCGCGGCGTATACCGGACCGATGCCGGGGATCATGCCGGAGCCGAGGTATTTTTCGATGCCGGCGATCGACGACGGCGCCGAGGTGCGTATGAAGCTCGCCTTGAATTGCTGACCATGAGTACGGTCGTTGATCCATTCCCCCGATGCGGTAATCCATTCCCCGACCGAAACGACGGCGGCATGTCCGACCACCGTCACAAGATCGCGATGACCCCGGGCCTTGATGCGCAAAACGCAAAAACCGTTCTCGGCGTTGTGGAACGTCACCCGGACGATGAGGCCGGCCAGAACTTCCTGGTTTGAAGACCCCGGTTGTTGCGTGATATCGGTTGTCATGATTTACCGTGCGCGAAGGTGGGCGGTCCGAACCGGATCTTGTGCCAATTTCGGTTTCCCATCGTTGGCGCCAGTTCAATCGTACTGTGATGTCATCGTTTCCGGTTTATCGATTTCCACCTCGCTTGCCGCGTGGACGTTTGTCGATCGAAAGGCCTTCCACACCGCGATTGTGCAAGGGATGGCCGTACGGGCGTTTGCCGGGGGCAACCGATTGCACCATAATCGAGACATGCAGCCATGACGGAATCCTGTTCATTCCGGGATCGTGTCGCCGAAACGATCCGCAAGCATCGAATGCTCGGCACAGGAAAAAGTGTCCTCGTGGGGGTTTCCGGTGGCGCGGATTCGGTGGGTCTGGTTCGCGTTCTTGCCGACTTTGGGGAGGATCTCGTTTCCAGGCTTGCCATCGCCCACGTCAACCATGGCTGGCGCGGCGAGGAATCCGACCGGGATCAGCGATTCGTTGAAACCCTCGCCGAGCGTCTTGGCCTGAAGGTGTTCGTTCAAAGGTCAGTGGCCAAGGTTGACGGCGCCGGCCTCGAAAATATCGCGAGAGAGGAACGGCGGGACTTCTTCAAGGCAATTGCCGGGCGAGAGGGGTTCGAACGAATTGGGGTCGCTCACAATCGTGAGGATCGTTGCGAAACGTTCTTCCTGAACCTGATGCGGGGCACGGGAAGGGACGGGCTGTTGTCGATGCCCCCTGTTTCCGGCCCAGTGATCCGGCCCTTCATCGAGTCTTCACGGAGTGAAATCGAAGAGTATCTGAAAGAAATCGGTCAAGTCTGGAGGACCGATACAACGAATCTGGACACTCGATTCTCACGTAACAAGATTCGTCACGACGTCTTTCCCAAGCTTCAGGAGGAGTTCAATCCGCGTCTGACCGCGGCGTTGTCGCGCACCATCGATATCCTTCAGCGGGAGGAAGAATGGATGGAGCAGGCGGTTACGGCGTGGATCGAGACGCATGGCTCGACCGATGGCGCCGACCTGGTGATCGAATTTTCGGGTCTTGAGTCGGAACCGGTGGGCTTTGTCCGGCGGGTCCTGAGAGAGGCTTTGCGAATGGCCGGTTCTCCGATGCGGGATATCGGTTTCGACCACATCGAGCGTGTCCGTTCCCTGCTTCAGGCCGAAAAGAGCGGGCGGGTAATCGAATTGCCCGGATCCATCGGCGTGGAGCGCAACTTCGAGACGCTCCGGTTCTTCGTCGAAGACGCGGGTTGTCCCGAATACGAATACGAACTGCCGATTCCTGGCGAGATTGACGTCCCCGAAATCGGTGCGGTGTTCAAGGCGCGACTGGTCCAAATGGGGGCGTCTGAAACCTGTAAACCCAACGGTGACAGGGTGTTTGTGGATGGTGAATCTCTGGGACGCTATGTTAAGATCAGGAACTGGAAAAGTGGCGATTGCTACAGTCCGAACGGATTGTCGACATCCAAACTGAAGACGCTATTCCAGAAGGGACGGATTCCCCGAAGGAATCGTCGGCAGTGGCCGGTCGTGGTCGCCAACTCATCGATTGTCTGGGTTGCCTCGTTCCCTGTGTCCCGTGATTTTGTCCCGACCCGGCGTTCCCGCAGAATTGTCGAGTTCGAGGCGTCGCATATTTTGAGATGAAAAGGCGTTTGCTGAAGGTCCCGGAAACGCGACTTGACTAGACATTTACAGGTTTCAAGTGTCTAAGAGCTTTAGGTACAAGCGATTAAGTTCTTGAGGTCCGGGCCAGGGGGTTCTTTTGAATTCAACAGCAAAGACGATTTTGTTTTGGGTCGCGCTCCTGTTGAGCGCTGTTCTGCTTTACAACCTCGTTGCGAGAAGAACAGCTGGACAAGAGACCGAACTCAACTTCTCACAATTCATGGACGAATATGAGAACGACAATATCAGTGAGGTCACCATTGCCGAGTTCGAGATTACGGGTACTCTGAGGAACGATCAGGCCTTTACCACCTATATCCCGATGGAATACCCCGAACTGCTTGGCATGCTTCGGGAGCGCGGCGTCATTATTACCGGAGAACCGGCAAACACGAGCCCCTGGCTTACGGCATTGTTTACATGGGCTCCATTCCTGATCATTATCGCCTTCTGGATCTTCTTTATGCGGCAGATGCAGAGCGGGGGCAACAAAGCGCTCTCGTTCGGTAAAAGCCGCGCCCGTCTGCTGACGGCCCACCAGAAAAAAGTCACGTTCAAGGATGTTGCCGGCGTCGATGAAGCGAAGGAAGAACTCCACGAAATTATCGACTTCCTCAAGGAACCCCAGAAATTTCAGAAGCTCGGGGGACGCATTCCGAAAGGGGTTTTGCTGGTCGGTCCGCCGGGAACGGGCAAGACGCTGCTGGCGAGGGCGATCGCGGGGGAAGCCAACGTTCCGTTCTTCTCGATCAGCGGTTCGGACTTCGTCGAGATGTTCGTTGGAGTGGGTGCATCGCGCGTTCGCGACCTCTTCGAGCAGGGCAAGAAGAATGCCCCATGCATTGTCTTCATTGACGAAATCGACGCTGTTGGACGCCATCGTGGCGCCGGTCTCGGAGGCGGCCATGATGAACGCGAACAGACTTTGAACCAGTTGCTGGTTGAAATGGACGGTTTCGAGTCGAACGAGGGCGTCATTCTCGTGGCTGCGACGAACCGGCCCGACGTTTTGGATCCGGCCTTGCTCCGGCCCGGACGTTTTGACCGGCGTGTGGTTGTGCCCCGACCAGACGTTAAAGGCCGCGAAGGCGTACTGGCGGTCCACGTCCGCAAGATTCCGCTGGCCGAAGATGTTGACATTGGAGTTGTTGCACGCGGTACCCCTGGATTTTCGGGCGCCGACTTGGCCAATCTGGTCAACGAAGCCGCCTTGAACGCTGCAGGAATGAATCACAAGTCCGTTTCCCAGGAAGATTTCGAAACGTCCAAGGACAAGGTCATCATGGGCGTGGCACGGAAGTCGCTGATCATCAGCGAAGATGAAAAGCGCGTGACCGCATTTCACGAAGCTGGCCATGCCCTGGTGGCCGTGCTCGTTCCCGGTGCCGATCCCTTGCACAAGGTGACGATCATTCCTCGAGGAATGGCCTTGGGCGTCACCCAGCAGTTGCCCGTCGACGACCGCCACACCTATCCGCGGGCGTACCTGGAAGGGCAACTCGCCATCATGATGGGCGGCCGCCTTGCCGAAGAACTTTTCCTCGACACAATGACTACTGGAGCGGGCAACGACATTGAACAGGCGACCGGTCTGGCGCGCAAGATGGTGTGCCAGTACGGAATGTCGAGGTTGGGTCCACTGACTTTCGGCAAGCAGGAAGAGCAGATATTCCTGGGCCGGGAGATCTCGCAACACCGGGATTACAGCGAAGAAACGGCACAAACAATCGACGAGCAGGTCCGCGACTTCATCATGCAAGCCTACGAACGCGCCAAGGCCATCCTGACCGAGAACAAGGACGCGCTGACGCGAATCGCGGAAGCCCTGCTCGAGAGGGAAACGCTCGATGGCGTCGATATCCAGATGCTGCTCGACGGCGAACCGCTAAAAGAAAAGGCCGCGCCGTCGATTTCGAGCAAGGACAAGGAATCGGCCGAAAGCGAGACGGCGGAAGATACGAAGGGCAAGATCATCTCTCCTATTCCGCCACACCAGAATCCGTCGCCGGCCTGAGACTCATCGTCGTAAGGAAGTAGAAGGGAAACGGGGTTGCGGTCCCTGTTTCCCTTTTCTGTATATGCGCAAACACTACACGTGGAAGCTGCCAGGGACCACGCTCGAACTGGGTAAACGGACCCTCGTAATGGGGATCCTCAACCTCACGCCGGACTCGTTCTCCGATGGCGGAATGTTTGCCGACCCCCAGAAAGCGGCTACCCGCGCTCTCGCAATTCAGGCCGAGGGCGCCGATATTCTGGATATTGGTGGACAATCGACGCGACCCGACAGCGTCGGTCTTTCGGACGATGAAGAGTGGTTAAGAGTGCTTCGGGCGCTGAAACGCATTGCTCCTCTGATGAAAATCCCGATTTCGATCGACACGTATCATGCGAGTGTGGCGTGGCGGGCGATCCAGGCGGGAGCACAGATCATTAACGATATAAGTGGCTTTCGACTCGACCCCGCGATGAAATCTGTCGCGCGAAAGACGGGTGCGGGCGTGGTGCTTATGCACAGCAGGGGGCGACGCGAAAACTTGTTCGTCCGGTCCGACCCGGACAGTCCGGAAGCGATTCGGGATGAGCTTCAGGCAACGATCGACACGGCCATGGACGCCGGAATAGCAGGCGAGTCCATTGTGGCGGACCCCGGGCTTGGCTTCAGCAAGACATCCCAAACCAGCCTAAAAGTGTTAAAGAAACTCGATGTTTTTAGTACACTAGGTGTTCCTCTGTTGGTCGGTGCGTCCCGTAAGTCTTTTATCAGGTTGGATATACCTGTATCTGAAGCGAATGTCTGGGCCACTGCGGCGGCCACCACGGCTGCCGTGGCCGGGGGGGCACACATTGTCCGGGTTCACGATGTTGGACGCATGCGAGTTGTGACAGAAATAGCGGATTCGATAGAGCAGTCCTAGCGCGCCTTTCTCACGGGTTTTCGTCGCGAAGAGTCGGAGACGCCGTCAGAGCAAGGCGCGCGCCCGGAGGGCACCGGAGGCGTACTTGACGGTACGTCGAGGAGCCCGACCGCGCTTGATCCGGCGCGACCGGCGCGAGGCACGCGCCGTAGAACGCAGCACTGGCGGATGGATCCGGCGCTGTAGCAGACAACTCGTGAGAAATGCGGGCTAGAGCAGTACTGTTGCCAACGTCTGTCGGGAACGGGTCGGCGGGTATCCTGGCAGATCTCCCGATCGGAGTCGATCGACAAGGTGTCGGGAGCCGTCGGTTGTGAGTCTTTCGAAACGCGAGTTGGACCAAACTGCCAGAGCACTGGGTCGATTCATGAATTCATGGGCCGGCGGGCCCGATGAGAGAGATGCCGGAACTATTTTCATTGCCACGATTGAACGTGTACGCGATTCTCGATATCGCGGTCGTCGCGTTCCTGATCTACCAGGCGTTGTTACTGATACGCGGTACCCGCGCGGTCCAGATGGCGCTTGGGTTGGCGTTGGTCATTACTTTCTTCTACCTTTCGAGTTTCAGTCAGCTTGCGACGCTCCGTTGGCTGCTTCAGAACTCTCTTTCCTACCTGTTCATCGCGATCATCGTCATCTTCCAGTCTGAAATCCGCCGCGCTCTAGCGCACTTCGGCAAGACTTCGATCCTGAGCGGATTCTCGTCGGTGAATCGGAGCGAGTTCTACGAGGAGATCGTCCTGGCGGCGAGGACACTTGCCGGCCGGCGGACGGGCGCACTGATCGTGATTGAACGGGATATCGGGTTAAAAAACTACATTGAGAGCGGCATTGCGCTGGATTCGTTGGTGTCGTACGACATCATCGTGACGGTGTTCGATCCCGCGGTGCCGCTGCATGACGGTGCGGTGATCATTCGGAACGATCGAATCGCTGCTGCCGGATGCTTCCTTCCCCTGACCGTGAACCCCAGACTCAGCAAGGGCTTGGGAACCCGGCACCGCGCCGCGGTCGGCGTGACCGAGGAAACGGATGCGATCGCGCTTGTGGTCTCAGAAGAAACCGGTTCCATTTCTTTGGCGGCGGATGGTCACATCGAACGATCTCTCGATCCGAACGGACTGAGGCAGCACCTGCGTGACGTGTTCGAGAAGAAAACGCGCGACGGAGTGACCGAGGCCGTCGCGTCCCCGGCATAGACCCATGCTTCGCGCCATCGGCAGATTTCTAAAACGCGACTGGTTCCTCAAGCTGTTTTCCATTTTGCTTGCCAGCCTGCTTTGGCTGACGATCTCGTCTGACGACAACTATGTGACCGACCTAACCATTCCGATCGACTTTCGCGGCATTCCTACCGACATGGAGACCACGGGTGAAACCGCGACGGAAGTCCATCTCCGGTTACGCGGGTCACGGAACCTGCTTAACAATATGTCGCCGTCGGACGTCACCGCGGTCATCCCATTGGCCGGGGAGGCGCCCGGAGACAAAATCGTCGAGTTGAACGAAGCGAACATCCAGACGCCAGGCGGAGTCGAAATCCTTCGCTACGATCCGCCTCGTGCGTTGTTCCGGTTGGAACGGACCATGGAGCGGACGATTCCGGTTATTCCAAACGTTGAAGGCGTTCCCGCTGAAGGTTTCCTCCGGCAAGAGACGATCGTGACACCGGCGACGGTCTTGATTGAGGGACCCGAATCAAGGGTGCGGCCTCTGGAAGCACTGTCGACATTGAGTGTCGACATCGAGGGCGCCGACGCCGACGTGACGCAGATGGTCGAATTGAATGTTCGCACGATTGATCCCCTGATTCGACTGCCCTCCTTGTCGCCTCATGAAGTCGTTGTCGAAATCCGCGAAACGCCGGTCGAGAACACGTTCCGCGTCCTGAAAGATCCGCTGCTCGATGAAGGAGACTGGATCGTTCAGCCCGACGAGATCATGGTCCGGATCAGCGGGCCTCCGAGCCGTTTGGGGACGATCGATCCGACCGGTCTCGTATTCACCATCGACACGGTGGAACTGGACCCGGGATTACGGCACCAAGTGCAGCCTGAGGTCACGGGCCTCGAAACCGATTTCCTGGTCACGGGCGTCGATCCGCCGACAGTCGAAGTGTTCCACTCGGAACCATAACGATCCATGCAACTCTTCGGTACCGACGGCATCCGTGGAGAGGCCCGCACGTTCCCCCTTGATGCGTCGACACTTCCCCTGATCGGACAGGCCATTGGAGAACGCCTCGGCGGTCGAATTCTGATCGGAAGAGACCCGCGGGAATCCGGTCCGGAGATGCTCGACCTGTTAACGGTCGGCATCGAAGCCGGCGGCGCCACGACCGAAGACGCCGGAGTGGTACCCACGCCGGCGATTGCCTTGCTGGCCAGCAATTCGGATCTTGCGGGGGGTATCATGATCTCCGCCTCGCATAACCCTTATAAAGACAATGGAATCAAGGTTTTCGGTAGCGACGGCCGTAAACTCGACGATGCCGCCGAAGATGCGATCGAGGCACGTGTCGCGACCCTGCAATTGGACCGTACGATTCGGACCGAACCGCGCTCGAAACAGAGGGTGGGAACAGGCGATCCACGTTGGCTGCGGCGTTACGGGCAGCTTCTGGCAGGACGATTTGAGCAATGCAAGTGGTTGGAAGGGCTACATTTAACCCTCGATTGCGCCAACGGGTCCATGAGCCCTACGGCCCCGGAATTCCTTAAAGGACTTGGCGCGACGATCACGGCGATCCACTCGGAACCGAACGGAACCAACATCAACGTGGATTGCGGCGCGGTGCATCCTGAAAGCCTGGTCGAAACCGTTCGGGACAATGGTTCGGATCTGGGCGTGGCCTACGATGGCGACGGCGACCGATCCATCTTCGCGAGCAGCAGCGGTCGCCTGATCGACGGCGACGCCGTCCTGCTCGTGATGTCGCGGCTGCTGAGGCGCAAGGAACAGTTGAACCCGCCCGTGGTCGTCGGCACCGCCATGACCAACTTCAACCTGGAACGCTCCCTGGCCAGCGATGGAGTCTCGCTGGTTCGAGTTGGCGTCGGTGACCGCCATATATTCCGGGAGATGTTGGCCAGGGGCGCACATCTGGGTGGGGAACCGTCCGGACACACCATCTTCTCGGATTTCGGCCTTTCAGGCGACGGACTTCTGACGACCTTGAAGCTTTGTGAAGCGATGGTCATGAACGAGGCTTCGTTGGACGAGTTGACCACGGATTGGTCTCCCGCTCCCCAACTCCTGCGAAACATCGCGGTGGCGGAACGTGTCCCCCTGGAGACGATTCCCGCGATCGGTCGAAAGATCGACCGGATATCACGGACTCTCGCGGGGCGTGGCCGCATCGTGGTCCGATATTCGGGAACCGAACCATTGCTCCGGGTGATGGTCGAAAGCGATTCGGCTTCGCTGAATGAGGCCTGCGCGACCGATCTGATCGAGGTCGTTCGGAATACCATCGGGACGCGTGAATGACACGCGTGTTTGGATGTTTGGCAGCCTGCGGTGGACGTGTGAACGGCACTTTGCCGAAAATAGTATGTAAAGAGCCCGAATTCACCTTGCCGTCTATTGACATCGATATCCATGAGACGTACTATCTGCTGATGTGTCCGTGTACTTGAGTATTATCGTGCACGGGGTGGCGAAAGGAATCCGCCAAGCAGGATCAGGCGGGCTTTTTTTGCCCCTGAAAGCGGTTTCGAATGCCTTCGGGTTTCGAGATTCTTTAACACAGTTTGAGGCTTGAGAGCCTTGGCTCTTTGACATCGGAAAGCGTGCCTAATAGTCGATTTAACTGAGTCTTTCAGCTGAAGAAGCTGTTTTTTTGTATCGACTTTCAAAAAGTTATTTTGAGAGTTTGATCCTGGCTCAGAATCAACGCTGGCGGCGTGCCTAACACATGCAAGTCGAGCGAGAAAGTAGACTTCGGTCTGCGAGTACAGCGGCGCACGGGTGAGTAACACGTGGGTAATCTGCCTCGGAGTGGGGAATAACACCGGGAAACCGGTGCTAATACCGCATACGATCACCGAATCTTCGGATTTTGTGATGAAAGGATTTATTCGCTCTGAGAGGAGCCCGCGCCCGATTAGCTAGATGGTGAGGTAATGGCTCACCATGGCAACGATCGGTAGCTGGTCTGAGAGGACGGTCGGCCACACTGGAACTGAGACACGGTCCAGACTCCTACGGGAGGCAGCAGTGGGGAATTATTGACAATGGGGGAAACCCTGATCATGCAACGCCGCGTGGATGATGAAGTATCTCGGTACGTAAAATCCTTTCGACAGGGAAGAAACCTTCGGGTTGACGGTACCTGTAGAAGAAGCCCCGGCTAACTCCGTGCCAGCAGCCGCGGTAATACGGGGGGGGCAAGCGTTGTTCGGATTTACTGGGCGTAAAGGGCGCGTAGGCGGTTTGTTAAGTCGGATGTGAAAACTGTGGGCTCAACCCATAGCCTGCATCCGATACTGGCAGACTAGAGTGCGAGAGGGGAAGGCGGAATTCCTGGTGTAGCGGTGAAATGCGTAGATATCAGGAGGAACACCGGTGGCGAAGGCGGCCTTCTGGATCGCAACTGACGCTGAGGCGCGAAAGCTAGGGGAGCAAACAGGATTAGATACCCTGGTAGTCCTAGCCCTAAACGATGGATACTTGGTGTGGGGGGAGTTGAATCTCTCCGTGCCGGAGCTAACGCGTTAAGTATCCCGCCTGGGGAGTACGGTCGCAAGGCTGAAACTCAAAGGAATTGACGGGGGCCCGCACAAGCGGTGGAGCATGTGGTTTAATTCGACGCAACGCGAAGAACCTTACCTGGGCTCGAACGGCTAGTGCCAGTTGGTGAAAGCTAATGTTCTCTTCGGAGACACTAGCCGAGGTGCTGCATGGCTGTCGACAGCTCGTGTCGTGAGATGTTGGGTTAAGTCCCGCAACGAGCGCAACCCTTGCCTTTAGTTGCCAGCATTAAGTTGGGCACTCTAGAGGGACTGCCGGTGAAAAACCGGAGGAAGGTGGGGATGACGTCAAGTCCTCATGGCCTTTATGTCCAGGGCTACACACGTGCTACAATGGGCGGTACAGAGGGTCGCAAACCCGCGAGGGGGAGCCAATCTCAAAAAGCCGTCCTCAGTTCGGATTGGAGTCTGCAACTCGACTCCATGAAGTTGGAATCGCTAGTAATCGCGGATCAGCATGCCGCGGTGAATACGTTCCCGGGCCTTGTACACACCGCCCGTCACATCACGAAAGCCGTTTGTACTAGAAGCCGGTGATTTAACCTTCGGGAGATAGCCGTCCAAGGTATGAATGGTGATTGGGGTGAAGTCGTAACAAGGTAGCCGTAGGAGAACCTGTGGCTGGATCACCTCCTTTCTAAGAGTAAAGTCTCACGATGTTCGGTAGACCGACGGTTCGAAGTTTGGACCGAAGATTCGATCGGACACTCTGCTTCGTTGGTTTGATGGATTCAGTTAGACCAGCGGGCACGCTTTCCGTCTCAAACAATCAGACAAACACGAAACTCTGGAGCTCGTACTAGCCGGGCCTGTAGCTCAGGTGGTTAGAGCGCACGCCTGATAAGCGTGAGGTCGGTAGTTCAAGTCTACTCAGGCCCATTCCTGACGGGTCCTAGGTGTGATGATTGAATGTTCGGCCTTATACCGATTAGACGACGCCTCCAGGGGATGTAGCTCAGTTGGGAGAGCGCCGCCCTTGCAAGGCGGAGGCCGTCGGTTCGATCCCGATCATCTCCATCAGTCTCGTCGGGCTGTGGTCCAGGAGACTGGACTTCTCCTGACCCGGGACCCACCGTCGTTCGGCCGGGGCCCAAACCAGGAGATTCCCATCCGCTTTTCAGGGATGGCTCTGGTTCAGGTACGGTCGATGACCGCACAACCATTCATCTGCGAGTTGCGCTCGCAGGTGTTTTTTCTGGTCTTTGACAATTGAATATTGATGGGCAAATTCTACGAATATGGTTTCGCGGGCGTGTCGCCTTGCAGTGGGTGCGTGGTATCCAGGCACTCATGGCGGGTGGCACTGTAGTACCTGCGGAGCCGGCTGAGTAGAACGAGCGCCTTAGGCAAAGTTGGTGTAGTGATCAAGCTACTAAGGGTATACGGTGGATGCCTAGGCGACGGAAGGCGATGAAGGACGTGGCAAGCTGCGATAAGCCTCGGGAAGCTGCAAGCAAGCGTTGATCCGGGGGTCTCCGAATGGGGGAACCCACTCCGGCAAAACTGGAGTATCTGCGACTGAATACATAGGTCGTATGAAGCGAACCCAGGGAAGTGAACCATCTCAGTACCTGGAGGAAGAGAAAACAATAGTGATTCCGTTAGTAGCGGCGAGCGAATGCGGAATAGCCCAAACCATCATTTCTTCGGATTTGGTGGGGTTGTAGGACCTGTCATTGTGGAGTTACAAATCACTCCGCTAGTAGAACCGTCTGGAAAGTCGGGCCATAGAGGGTGATAGCCCCGTAAACGAAAGCGGTAGTGACTCCCGACAGGCACCTGAGTACCGCGGGACACGAGGAACCCTGTGGGAATCCGGGAGGACCATCTCCCAAGGCTAAATACTATCCGTCGACCGATAGTGAACCAGTACCGTGAGGGAAAGGTGAAAAGAACCCCTGCTAGGGGAGTTAAAAGAACCTGAAACCGTGTACTTACAAGCAGTGAGAGGGCTATGGCCGTTCTTCGGAACAGTCACGCCTGATCGCGTGCCTATTGCATAATGAGCCGGCTAGTTATTGTTACGAGCAAGGTTAACCCGTTTGGGGGAGCCGCAGCGAAAGCGAGTCTGAATAGGGCATTTAGTTCGTGGCAATAGACGCGAAGCGGGATGATCTACCCTTGGCCAGGATGAAGCTGCGGTAACACGCAGTGAAGGTCCGAACCAGTGTCGGTTGAAAACGGCTTGGATGAGCTGAGGGTAGGGGTGAAAGGCTAATCAAATTCCGTGATAGCCCGTTCTCCCCGAAATAGCTTTAGGGTTAGCGTTATGTGAATTGCCTCGGCGGTAGAGCACTGAATGGACTAGGGGCCCCACAAGGTTACTGAATCCAATCAAACTCCGAATGCCGTGGACAAATGCATAGCAGTGAGACAGTGGGGGCTAAGCCTCATTGTCGAGAGGGAAACAGCCCAGACCGCCAGCTAAGGCCCCTAAATCAATACTAAGTGGGAAAGGACGTGAAGATGCTGAGACAGCCAGGAGGTTGGCTTGGAAGCAGCCATCCTTTAAAGAAAGCGTAATAGCTCACTGGTCAAGCGTCTTTGCACCGATAATTCAACGGGGCTAAAGTATTGTGCCGAAGCTGCGGATCTCATGACTCTTCGGAGTCGTGATTTGGTAGGGGAGCATTCTGTGCTGCGTCGAAGTTCGACTGTAAGGACGGATGGAGCGCACAGAAGAGACTCTGCCGGCATAAGTAGCGATAAGGGAGGTGAGAACCCTCCCCGCCGAAAGTCTAAGGTTTCCTGAGGAAGGTTAATCCGCTCAGGGTTAGTCGGTCCCTAAGTCGAGGTCGAAAGGCGTAGACGATGGGAAACAGGTCAACATTCCTGTACCACCGCGATTTCGTTTGTACGATGGGGTGACGCAGGAGGCTAGCTTCGCTAAACCCTATGGCTATGGGAAGTGGAACCCGGTAGGCGGTTCGCGCAGGCAAATCCGCGCGGGCATTCAACGCCGAGAGGGGAGTCCGGAGTCGTACGACTCGTAAGGAAGTAACGCCACACTGCCAAGAAAAACCTCTAAGGAGAGGTCGTGGTGACCGTACCGCAAACCGACACAGGTAGACGAGGATTTAATGTCCAAAGGCGCTTGAGAGAACACTCGTTCAGGAACTCGGCAAATTAGCACCGTAACTTCGGGAGAAGGTGCGCCCCATTATTGTGATGGTCCTCGCGGCCTGAGCAAGAAGGGGTTGCAGTGAAGCGCGTCAGGCGACTGTTTAACAAAAACACAGGTCTCTGCAAAGTCGAAAACGACGTATAGGGGCTGACGCCTGCCCGGTGCCGGAAGGTTAAAGGGAGCGGTTAGCAAGCTTGCTTGCGAAGCTGTGAACTGAAGCCCCGGTGAACGGCGGCCGTAACTATAACGGTCCTAAGGTTAACAATCGCTAGCCTTAGTAAAACCGAGCCATATGCGGGAAACTCCTCTACAGCCGACCAGTACTCGTCGCACCGAGCGGCAGTAAAAATCTGATCGGACATGGGGACAATCCGCAGGAAAGGCCTGATCTGTATCAGGAATCCTCAGAGACTTTACGCTCGGGAGTGTCCAGTGAATCTTGAAGCGGAGTGGATTACAGGCTTCGTGGACGGTGAAGGTTGTTTTCATGTGGAAATTAATTCAAACAAGGAAATGACCGCCGGCTTTCAGGTACTGCCGGAATTCACCGTCGTACAGCACAAACGCGATGTCCAGGTTTTGCATGCATTGAAGGCATATTTCGGATGCGGCGTGGTTCGTGTGAATCATGGCGACCGGATGGCCTATCGTGTGCGGAGCATCAAGCACCTGCTTGAGAACATCGTTCCATTCTTCCAAAAGCACTCGCTGAAAACCCAGAAGAACATCGACTTCAAGAAGTTCCGTCGCATTCTTCTGATCATGGAAGCGAGAGATCATTTGAAGCCGGAGGGTGTCGAAGAGATTCGACGCATCACGGCCCAGATGAATCGAGGACGCTCAAGATAAAGTCCGACTTATTCGGAAACGGATAGGAGTAATCGAGCGAAATTCCTTGTCGGGTAAGTTCCGACCTGCACGAATGGCGTAACGATCTGACGACTGTCTTAACGAGTGACTCAGCGAATTTGTAGTTCCGGTGAAGATGCCGGATGCCCGCATCAAGACGGAAAGACCCCGTGCACCTTTACTATAACTTGGCAATGATTTACGGTGCTGCATGCGCAGCATAGGTGGGAGGCTTTGAACCGTGGCTTTTGGGCTGCGGGGAGCCACCGGTGAGATACCACCCTTGCTGTATTGTGAATCTAACCTCGGACCGTTATCCGGTTCAGGGACATTGCCAGGCGGGTAGTTTGACTGGGGCGGTCGCCTCCTAAAATGTAACGGAGGCGCTCAAAGGTCACCTCAGGCTGTTTGGAAATCAGCCTTCGAGTGTAAAGGCATAAGGTGGCTTGACTGTGAGACCAACAAGTCGAGCAGGTGGGAAACCAGGACTTAGTGATCCGGTGGTTCTGTATGGAAGGGCCATCGCTCAACGGATAAAAGGTACGCCGGGGATAACAGGCTGATCCGGGCCAAGAGTTCACATCGACGCCCGGGTTTGGCACCTCGATGTCGGCTCATCGCATCCTGGGGCTGCAGAAGGTCCCAAGGGTTGGGCTGTTCGCCCATTAAAGCGGTACGTGAGCTGGGTTCAGAACGTCGCGAGACAGTTCGGTCCCTATCTGGTGTGGGCGCAGGAGATTTGAGCAGGGCTGACCTCAGTACGAGAGGACTGGGTTGGACGAACCTCTAGTGTACCAGTTGTCGTGCCAACGGCATCGCTGGGTAGCTATGTTCGGTTCAGATAAGCGCTGAATGCATCTAAGCGCGAAGCTGGCTGCAAGATAAGATCTCCCGGGCCATAAGGCTCCTGAAGACCCGTGGAAGACTACCACGTTGATAGGCAGGGTGTGTAAGCACAGTAATGTGTTCAGCTAACCTGTACTAATCGGTCGTGAGGCTTGATCATTATCGATCTATTCACTACAAAAATTCGTCCTACTGGCGCTCATTTGCCCATCAATATTCAGCGGTCAAAGACCGGCGATGGTCTTTGACTCGATTTTTTGCTGTAGGGATGCTCCGTCGGTGGTCGTTCAAACCGGAACGCGCCCTCACGGGTCGTACCTGCAGTATCAGGTTTCTCGGTGATTCTACCGAGGGGGTCACACCCGTTCCCATCCCGAACACGGAAGTTAAGCCCCTCTGGGCCGATGGTACTGCGTGGGCAACTGCGTGGGAGACTAGGTCGTCGCCGGGATTTAAATAAAGCCCCGCTCAGCCGCAAGGTTGGCGGGGCTTTCTTGGTTTTGGACGGGGTTCATCAAGCCTGAGAGAACTTGATCGACCATCGTTGGCCGGGCTTGAAGTGACCACTTGGCCCGCATTTCTCACGAGTTGTCTGCTACAGCGCCGGATCCATCCGCCAGTGCTGCGTTCTACGGCGCTGAGGAACGCGCCCGCGCTTGATCCGGCGCGAGGAACGCGCCGTAGCTCTGACAGCGTCTCCGACTCTTCGCGACGAAAACCCATGAGAAAGGCGGGTTGGCGCAGGACTTAATAACGGGCAATTTATATTCAGTTCTTTTAAGATTCTGCCCAGACATTCTGCATAACAACTACGGCGAGGGCCGTTGTCGTGTCTTGCGAACGGTATTCCACGGCCCGGCAAGCCGTAAAAGGAGGTCGATAGTGAAGACCCTTCTCTGGTCGATCGTAGTGGTGGTTGTCCTCAGCCCGAGCTTTCAGTTTTCCGCACCCGGATTCGCTCAGTCGTTGAGGATGGAAGTTGACATGAACGCACCGGCCCCGCGGCTTCCCAATGGCAAGCCTGACTTCAGCGGGGTCTGGAACCGGCCCGGCGCTCAAGACCTGACACGGTCGGTCACCAATGAGAACGGGACCAGCATCATCGGCGAACCGAATCCGCTTCCGTTCACGCCGTGGGGACAGGTGCAATGGGATAACTACGACGCTGTGGCAAACGGTGACTACGCGGGAAGTTGCATGCCGTTCGGATGGCTCCGATCCTTCACGCCGCATCCGATGCAAATTCTCCAGAACAACGAGTACACCGCGTTTCTGTTTGAACAGAGCACGATGTTCCAGGTAGTCAATACCGAAGAGATGCCGCATCGGGACGGATGGCCGCCCACCTGGTTTGGCGACTCCCGGGGCCGTTGGGATGGAGACACGCTGATCATCGAATCCGTCAACGTGAACGGTTGGGGGAAACTCGGCACCATCGGTCATCCAATGAGCACCGAGGCAACGCTCACCATGACCTTCGAACGGTTGGACATGGGGCATATTCGTTTCATCTGGACCCTGGACGACCCCAAGACCTATACGCGGCCCATCGGTAATGAGCGGATCTTCGTTCTGACCCCGGATGTGGAGATCATGGAATACGGTTGCATGGAAGGGAACCTGAGTTCCTTGCTCACCGGCGCGATCACGCCGTGGTTGGGACCGACCGAAGACGAGACGAACCAGGTCTATCCCGAGGAGCGGGATTGGGGCGCGTATGACGAAACCGGACGGTTGGAACTTAGCGGCGAGGTTCGCGAAACCAGCTACGACCAGGCCTACGGAGTGACTCGGATCGAAACCGGGGGACGAATGGTTACGGTTGTATTGGGGCCCGTTCCACGGCTCAACTTCCGCCGTCTGACCGAGGATGTTCTGCGTACGGGGCGAACGATTGGGGTTCAGGGACTTCCGAGCCGGGAAACCAACGATGAAATTCGTGCCGAAATCATCATGATCGATGGTGAACCGTTCGACATGCGCTGACAGAAAAAATCGAAGTCTGAAGAGTCATTCGGCGCGGGAGCGGAATTTGGCGGTGCGCGACCGCCGTCAGACAGCGACCGCTCTGTTGTTCAACGTAACGGGTGCAATTGCGGAGAACCGGGTTTACCTTTTCGCCACCCGCTTCTTGCCAGTCTTCGTCAGTGCGCGTTTCGGGTCCCGCTTCATCGTCCGGATGAATTCGACTCGTCGAAAACGCAGCGCGGACCAGTCGTCGTCGATGGCCACCATGCGTACGCCTTCGAAACCCGCCTCCCCCATCTCAGCCCATCCCGTGTCGCGATTGAAGTCGCAGGCGTAGTTTTTGGATGACCGCTTTGGATAAGCGAACCAGACGACGGCATCGCCCTTGGCTCTTTTGGCGACCAGTTTTCGCTTTGACAACGTAAAAAGGACCCACCCCGATCGAGTAAAAGGGACCCACCCCCTGGTTAATGGTTTGTAAGTGATTCCGCCGTCGAGGCTGCGGGAAGTGTGGGAGCCGAAGGCTTCCAAGCCCCTGTGGGAACGCGCTGGCTTTGCAGCGGGTTTCCATGGGGGCGGCACTGTCCACAGCCCGCTGCGCCCGCGGTTTTCACGCGGATCCTCCGGCGGACCGGGGTTTGTTCTTCCGTTTGCTGGCGGCGCCGAGACTGTCGGTAAACCGGATACTTTCCCAATCGAACTGGTGAATGGCGCAGTGATGGGTCAGCCGGTCCAGCAGGGCTGCGGTCAGTGCGGCGTCACCGAAGACGCGGGTCCACTGTGCAAACGGCAGGTTCGATGTGACGATCAGCGAACCCTTTTCGTAGCGGTCCGAGAAGACCTGAAACAGCAACTGCGCCCCCTCGGCCGAGAACGGGATATAGCCGACTTCGTCCACGATGAGCAGCTCGAAGCGGGCCAGCTTGGCCAGGCGCCGGTTCAGTTGCCGTTCCTCGCGCGACTCGATCAAGGTGTTGACCAGTCCGGCGGCCGTGGTGAACCCGACGCGGTAGCCCCTCCGGCAGGCTTCCACGCCCAGCGCCGTGGCGGCATGGGTTTTACCGGTTCCGTGCTTGCCCAACAGGACGACGTTCTCGTGCCGGGTAATGTAGCCGCACTCGGCATAGTCGCGAACCTGGACCGCATCGAGCACCGGCCACTTCTTCAGGTCCGTGGTCTCCAGGGTCTTGAGCAGTGGGAACCGGGCCTCCCGCAGTCGACGCTGGACCTGATTGGCTTGCCGCTGTTCCAGCTCGCGGCTGGCCAGAGCCAATAGAAAGCCGACGTACCCCTCGCCGGCCTCTTTGGCCTGTCGGGCGTGTTCCCGCCACTCCCGCACCATGGCCGGGAGCCGGAGTTGCCGCAGTGCGTCGTCGAGAACGATCTCCTGACCCGGAGTCATCGCACACCCCCAGTCAGGAGACGGTCGTATTGATCCAGATCGGCCCCAGCGATCGTCAGGTCGGTGATACCGGGCATCAACCCGGACTCGAGCGGCGCATGGGATCGAGTCGGCGTGTCCTCCCGCATCAGAATGTGCCGCACCGCGTCCAACTCGATACAGTGGGCATCGAGTGCGCCCTGGATGGCCGATGACACCCGATCCAGATCCCAGTCCTGGTGGAGTTGCAGGATGCCGATGAACTCCCGGGTGCCCCGGCTGTACCCATGCCGATCCCGCAACCGCTCCAGCGCGGTTTCGTAATGCGCCGGCCACTGGGGCCGCCACTGCCGGATCGGCCGGGCACTCTCAAACGAGGCCACCTTCCGCCGGATCAACTCCAGGTAGTGCAACGGATCGATCCGCCAGTCGCTATGACCGAAGGCGCGGTCATGTTCGGCCACCTTCTTCTGGTCCGCGTAAAGGCTCACCCGGTCACAGCCGATATGGGCCCAGAGCCGGCGTCCCACATATGCGGTCGGCACCGAATACCGGTTCGAATCCACCTGGGCGGTCTGATACGGGCTGATCCGGACTCCCACCACCTTCGTGTTCTCGAACCGCGTGCCGGGCAGTGCCAAGAGGCGTTCTTGCTCCACCGCGTGCCGTTCCCCGATCGTGCGATCATCGGACCGGCCGCCGATCCTCCGCTGGTCGTCGGCGCCGCAGCGTTCCAGCAACTGCGTGTTCAGATCCTCGAAGTCCGCCACTTCGGGAACCGGCGCCAGGAAATTTCTCCGTGCGAAGCCGACCAGGCCCTCGACACCGCCTTTCTCCTGGCCCCGCGCCGGATTGCAGAACCGTGCTTCAAACGTGTAGTGCGCCCGAAACGCGGTGAACCGCGTCTGTTCCACCCGGCCCTTCCCGCGCAGAACCTGTTTCACGGCGGTTTTCAGGTTATCGAAGACCAATGTCGGGAATACCCCGCCGTACCAGTCGAACCCACGGATGTGACCGTCCAGGAACATCTCCTGCCGTTCCCACGGATAGGCCCGCACAAAGGCCTTGCCCGAGTACCGGGATCTCATGCAGAACAACTTGACCTGACGGTCTTCACCGTTCATCCGGACCCAGGCCGTACCCCAGTCCACCTCGGCTTCACGGGCGTGTTCCGGGTCCAGCGGCACCACAGCGCCGGTCTGGTTCCAGCCCAACCGTGTCTTCCGTTCCCGAACCCAGCGGCGTACCGTCGGCTCGGCTCCGGTAAATTCATGCTCCTCCACCAGACGTTGCCACACCCGGTGCGCGGTGTGGCGTTGCTTCACGGGCCGGTCCCGGTCCGCCTGGAGCCACGCTTCTACGATCCCGGCGACCGGGTCCATCACCGGACAGGCGGGCTCCTTCTCCCGCCGATACCTGGGCTCCTGTCCGGCCAATACTTTCCGGACCGTCCGTCGCGTGTGCCCGGTCTCCCGGGCGATCTGTCGAATGCTTTTCTTGTAAACCCGATCTGCGGTTCTGATCAACTCGTACTGATCCATCCCTATCAATCCTCGCCTCCCACTCGCGTGCCTGTTCATCCAGTTCACGCTTCCGGGGAGGCTATCAGGGGTGGGTCCCTTTTCCTCGATCAGAGCCCCGTTTGGTGGGTCCCTTTTACGTTATCGAAATCACAGTTTCGCAGTTTCATCCAACGTTCGTTGTTTTGTGACGAATGCGAGGACGAAATCGATCACCTTGATCGTCTTCGGATCTCGATTGACGATTATGCCTCCACCGAGTTCTTTCAGTTCGTCGTCGAAGCTCGAAGGGGCGTCAACAACGAGGATCTCCGTTCTCGGGCCGAGGTTCAGTTTGTCGAAGAGTGCGGACACGGCGCCTCGCGTCGCCATTTGCAGGCAAAAGTCATCGTTGGGACTCCGGTCCGGTTGCCGGGCCGATTTGAGGCCAGATTACTGATAAAGTGCTTCGGACACTATTATTACTTCAAGTTCGGTCTCGGAATCACTACACTAGTCCCTGAATAAGCGCGATTGAGGAAGTATCGATGGTGAAAAAGTAGCGGAAGTACCCGAAATGTCCCCGTCCCGTGCGAAAAGGAATTTGCAGAATCCTGACGGAAAAGGAGGCATTTCGGGTGAACGATTATACGCGCAAGAACATGAGGAATCGCAAGCGGCGAATCGAGCGTCGGCTTGGGGACCGGCATTGGAGGGAACAGGCGGCGCCGATGTTGTCGGCGAGTAACATTCACTATGAGATGGGCAAGCGGACGCGGGGGACGGCGGTGGGCGGCATCGGGGCGATGCATCGGGTGGCGCGGCGGACGGGTCTGATCGAGGCCATCGACGCGCGGGTGGATGTGCTGAAGCGGCATCTGCCGTATCACGAGTCGGATCACGTGTTGAACATCGCCTACAACGCGTTGACGGGAGGGACGTGTCTGGAAGACATCGAGTTGCGGCGCAACGACGAAGCATACCTGGATGCGCTGGGGGCGCAGCGGATACCGGACCCGACGACGGCGGGCGACTTTTGCCGGAGATTCGAGCCCGGCGATGTGGAGAACCTGATGGAGGCGGCGAATGAAGTGCGGCTGAATGTGTGGCGGCAGCAACCGGCCGGTTTTTTCGGCGAGGCGGTGTTGGACGCGGATGGGACCCTGGCGCCGACCAGCGGGGAATGCAAGGAAGGGATGGATATCGCCTACGACGGGACATGGGGCTATCACCCGTTGTTGATTTCACTGGCGAACACCGCCGAGCCGTTATACCTGGTGAACCGGAGCGGCAACCGGCCCTCGCATGAAGGCGCGGCCCCGCGGTTCGATCAGGCGATCGGGTTGTGCCAGCGCGCCGGGTTCCATCGGATCCTGCTGCGCGGGGACACCGACTTCAGCCAGACCCGGCATCTGGATGGATGGGACGGCCAGGGCGTGGACTTCATCTTCGGTATCGACGCGAGGGCGAACCTGGTGGCGCGGGCCGATGCGCTGGAGCCGGACTGCTGGGCAGCGCTGGAGCGTGAGGCCCGATACGAGGTGGCCACCCAGCCCCGCCAGCGTCCCGACAAGGTCAAGGAACGGATCGTTCGGGAACGCGGTTTCAAGAACATTCGGTTGCGGGGCGAAGACGTGGCCGAGTTCACCTACCGGCCCGGCGCCTGTAAGCGGGACTACCGCGTCGTGGTGGTGCGGAAGAATCTGTCGGAGGCCAAAGGGGAGTGGGTGTTGTTCGACAAGATCCGGTACTTCTTCTACATCACGAACCGTGCCGGTCCCGCCGACCGGATCGTGAAGCGCGCGAATCAACGGTGCAATCAGGAGAATCTCATCGAGCAACTCAAGAACGGCGTCCGGGCCTTGAAAATGCCGGTGGGCGACCGGACCGGCAACTGGGCCTACATGGTGATGGCGTCGCTGGCCTGGACCCTGAAGGCGTGGTTTGCGCTGCTGCTTCCCGAAACCGGACGCTGGGCCCAGAAGTATCGGGCCGAGAAGCAGACCGTTCTACGCTGGGAGTTCAAAACGTTCCTGAACGCCTTCATCCTCCTGCCGTGCCAACTCGTGCGTACCGGCCGACGCATCGTCTTCCGGCTCATGGCCTGGAACCCGTGGTTGTCCGTCTTGTTCCGTGCCGTGGATGTGTTGCGTCGTCCCCTGCGATGCTGACCCGATCATGAATCTGAGCCCGGGCGGTCGAGGTCCCGGTTGCTGTCAACCCTTCAAACAGACACGGCGAGGCCCCCACTGAAACAGACGCAACACGAACCGGAGGCCGGGACAAAACGATCCCGGAACGGAAGGTTATGCCTCCAACTTTATGGCTGGGAACCGGCCGTTCGCCATCTGGTTATGCGCTTGTTTTGGGACTAGGCGGGTTACCCAACTGAACGATCGATTCTGGAGGTTTGCAATGTCACGTAGTTCGCTCGTAGCGCTTGTGGGTGTTGGATTGCTTCTGGCTGCCGCACCGCTTCTTGCGCATCATTCGGAAGCCGCTGAGTTTGACGACACCAGGCCGGTCAAAGTGACCGGCGAGGTTGTGAAAGTGGAATGGCAGAACCCTCATGTCTGGTACTACGTCAGTGGGACTGACGAGATCAGTGGCCTCGAGGCCGTTTGGGGATTCTCCGCGGGTGCGCCCAACAGTATGCGCCGAAGAGGTATCACGCGCGATGCGATGCCGATCGGTTCGATTGTCGTCGTCGATGGCCATCAGGCGCGCGACGGGTCCGCCAACGCCTCAGGGGGGCAGGTGACGTTCGAAGACGGCAGCCGTGTGTTTACCGCCTCAGCCCAGGCCGTGGGTCAGCAGCCGCAATAGTTCGCAAAAGGAGTCTGGACATGAAGAGCAGCTTGTACTCGAACTTGGGCTGGGTCCGAGGGTTTGCCAGCCTTGTCGTCCTGCTGGCATTGGTTGTTTCGTGCGCTCCCGCCGAGGAACCCGCCGGTACCGATGCCGATGCGGCCCTTGCCCCCGCCGAGACGCCACGCCTGGCCAATGGCATGCCCGATTTCAGCGGTGTGTGGGATCATCCACGTGTGGGGAACATCACTCAGGATGGCGATGCATGTGCCGGCGGCACCGAAGGGTGCACCCAGATCGGATCCGGTCCGCTGTCATTTACGGCCGAAGGGCAGGGGATGCGGGATATCAACGACGGAGACTTCTACGACTATGGGGCGCACTGCATGCCGTGGGGATTCCTGCGCGCCTACGGAACCCCCTATCCACATGCGTACGTCCACAGTACGGACCGCCTCGCGATCCTTTGGGAACAGGACAACGCGTGGCATATGGTGCCCACCTATGACGGCGTTGAGTTGCCGGCAGACATGGAGCCGACCTGGAGAGGCACGTCGATCGGCCGTTGGGAAGGCGACACGCTCGTGATTACGACGACGGGATTCAACGGTCAGACATGGCTCGACACGGCGCGCAATCCCTTGAGCGACGAGATGACCCAGACCGTTCGCATGTCGCGCCCCAACTACAACGAGATCAACTGGGAAATAACCATCGACGACCCGAAGTACTACACCGAGCCAATCACGAATAGTCGCGTTTTCAGGCTGATGGCGCCGGGAGCGGAATTGTACGAGTACTCCTGTACCGAGAACAACCGGTGCGAAGGCGGAGACTGTGTGCCCGCCGACGTCCAGTTGTAGGTCTATCTAACCGACCGAGAGGCCCGGTCTTCCTTCGATAGGAAGTGCCGGGCCTTTCGCACGCAAGGGAGGAGAATCGAGATGAAGAACAGAATTCTGGCGGCCGTTGCCGCGGTCCTTGTCCTTGGCGGCGTGCCTGCCCTGGCCCAGGACATGAGTTTTTTCATTACGAGCGAAGGAACCGGAGACGGAGGCAACCTGGGCGGTCTTGCCGGTGCGGACCGTCACTGCCAGATGCTGGCGGCCGATGCCGGTTCGGGAGACCGGATCTGGCGCGCGTACTTGAGCCTGACCCATCCGGCGCTGACCATCAACGCGCGGGATCGGATCGGGACCGGGCCCTGGTACAACGCCGACGGCGCCATGGTGGCGCGCGATGTCGAAGACCTGCACTCCGACAACGCCAACATCACCAACGAGACGGCGGTGACCGAGCGGGGCGACATGATCAACGGTCCGGGAATGCCCAACCGGCACGACATCCTGACCGGCTCCAGACCCAACGGGACCGCATGGCCGTTCGCGATGATGGACCTGTTGAACTTCGAGAGCCACAACCTGACCTGCGCCAACTGGAGCAGCAACTCGGACGATCATCGAGCCCTGGTCGGGCATCATGACCGTGGCGGGTCGGTGGGTTATTCCCCCTGGAACGCGGCGCATCCGTCGAACGGCTGCAGTCAGGAGGCACTTGTCGGTACCGGTGGCGCCGGCCTGTTCTATTGCTTCGCAACCGACTGAGACTCGAATGCGCACGGTGTGCGCACCCCCGATTGGAGGGATCATGCGATACGTGAGGTTGTTTCTCGGCGGTCTCCTGTTTGTTTCGGCGTGTGCGCCCGATGCGCCGCCTCCTCCGGTTGCTTCAACCGCGGTCGTGTTCGAGGGAGCTAGGTTGATCGCCGGTGACGGCAGCGATGTCATCGAAGACTCCGTGTTCGTTGTCGAAGACGGAGTATTCGGGAGTGTCGGACCAAGGGATGAAGTGGTAGTTCCCGAAGGTGCGGCCCGCATCGACCTGACCGGCAAGACGGTCATGCCGGCGCTGATTGACGGGCACACGCACCTGGGCTACGCCGACGTGGCGACCTCCACCATGTCGGCCGAGAACCTCACCCGGGAAAACTACATCGATCACTTGCGCCGCTACGCCTACTACGGAATAGCCGCGACCCGGAACATGGGAACCGATCCCGGAGACCTTCCTTTCGAATTGCGGGCGGATCCGGTGCCCGGCGCCGCATTGTTTCTCACTGCCGGACGCGGGATCGCCCGGCCCAATGCCGGTCCGAACGCCGCCTATTACCGACCGTCGGCCTATGGAGTGAACGATGAGGAGGAAGCCCGGCAGGTGGTCGGCGAACTGGCCGAGCGTATGGTCGACGTCGTCAAAATATGGGTCGACGATCGCAACGGAAACGTCGACAAGCTGACGCCCGACCTGTACGGGCCCATCATCGAAGAGGCGCACAACCGCGGTTTGCAGGCGGTTGCCCACGTGTACTACCTGGACGACGCCAAGGAACTGGTACGGGCGGGCATCGATGGCTTTGCGCACGGAGTGCGCGACCGGGACATCGATGACGAACTGATCGAACTCCTTCGCGAACGGCCGCAGATCTATTTCATTCCAAACCTGCCGAACAGAGGCGCCATGACCGAGGAAGATTTGATCTGGTTGGCGGAGAGTGTTCCGGCCGAAGAAGTCGATCGAATGCGCCGCGCGGCGTCGGAACGCACGCCCGAGGCCGCGGCCCAGGCCGAAGAATTTTTCGCGGTGCAGGCCCGCAACCTCATCCGTTTGCGCGACGAGGGCGTCCGGATCGCGTTCGGTTCCGATGCCGGAGCGTCCATCGGTTGGCCCGCGCATGAGGAGTTGGCCGACTTGGTTGCGGCCGGCATGACTCCCGCCGAGGTTCTGAGGGCGGTCACGGCCACCACGGCCGAAGTCGTGGGGTTGGATGGGCTGGGAACGATCGAAAGCGGCAAGAGCGCCGACTTTCTGGTACTCGATGCAAATCCTTTGGACGACATCCGAAACACCCGCGCCATCTCCAACGTTTACCTGCGAGGCGCGGAAGTAGACCGGGCGGCGCTTCGTGCCTCCTGGGCGACGGAGAACTGAGCATGGCTCATCGACCGATATTCCTGCTTGTCCTGGTGTTCGCGGCGCCCTGCCTGCTGGTTTCCGGTCAGGACCCACCCAACCTCGAAGTCGAGTGGCTCTACCATGGCGGCGATCAAGGCGGTTCGCGGTACTCGCCGCTCACGGACATCGACGCCTCGAACGTCGGCCAACTCGAAGTCGCCTGGGAATGGCAGCATTGGGAGACGCCGCTCGAGGAGTGGGGCACCACGCCCGGTTTTTTTGAAAGCACCCCGCTGATGATCGACGGGGTGTTGTACGTGACCACACCGTACAACAACGTGGCCGCTCTGGACGCGGAAACAGGCGAAGAACTCTGGCGGTTCGACGGCGAAGGTTACAAGCTCGGGCAACTCCTGTCGGCGAGTGGATTCAAACTTCGCGGGACAGCGTTCTGGCGCAACGAAGGGCGGCTTTACATCTTTCTGAACAGCCGCACGCGTCTTTTCCTTCTGGATGCGTATACCGGAGAAGCTGTCCAGTCCTTTGGCGTTGGGGGCGCGGTCTCGCTGACCGATGGGTTGGGACGAATCGACGACATTGCCCATGTCAGTCAGAGTTCACCTCCGGTGATCTATGGCGATCTCGTGATCGTTGGGAGTCAGATTCCGGACCGCGTTCAGATTCCGGATCCGATGGGTTATGTCCAGGCGTTCGACGCGCATACGGGCGAACGTGTCTGGACGTTCTCGGTGATACCGGAATCCGCGGACGATCCCGGCGCGGATACCTGGGAGAACGAGTCGTGGCGTACGAACGGACACGGAAACGTTTGGGCGCCGATGACGCTGGATGAAGAACGCGGCTTGCTTTACCTGCCGACTTCATCGCCCAGCGGCGACTACTATGGCGGCGATCGTCCCGGCGCAAACCTGTTTGCCGAATCGCTTGTCTGCCTCGATGCAGCGACTGGAGAATTACGCTGGCACTTCCAGACGGTTCATCACGGACTGTGGGACTGGGACATCCCGGCACCGCCCAATCTGGTCACCATCAATGTTGACGGCCGCCGGATCGACGCGGTGGCGCAGGTCACCAAACGCGGCGACACGTTCGTGTTCGATCGTGTTACCGGTGAACCGGTCTGGCCGATCGAGGAACGACCCGTGCCCATCGACAGCAACGTTCCGGGAGAGCGTCCCTACCCGACGCAGCCGTTCCCGGTAAAGCCGCCGCCCTTTGTTGGACAAGGCGTGTTGCTCGAGGATGCCAACAACCTGACTCCCGAGGTGGAGAGGATGGCCCGTGAGCGGATGCAACGATTCCGTATCGGGCCGATCTTCACACCTCCATCGCTCGAAGGCACGCTTCAGCGGCCGGGGATGGCCGGGGGCGCCAACTGGGGGGGCGCGGCGTTCGATCCCGAGACAGGGTACCTGTTCGTGCGCGGCGCGAACAGGATCGGTGTGAACCGGGTCGGCGCGAACGACGGATCGAACCCGCTCGTCACCCTCGACTATTCGAACGTCTTTACGCGGGGTGAAGCGGCGGTCCTGCCCGGGAATCTCCCGCTGATTTCACCCCCCTATGCTGTACTGGCAGCGATCGATCTGAACCAAGGTGAGATTGCGTGGAGCGTCCCCCTTGGGGAGGGGAATCCAGCCTTGCGCGAAAACCCCCTGCTCACGGGTATCGAATTGCCGGACCGTCTGGGTTCGCCCAACAACCGGGGCGGGGCCATGGTAACGGCGAGCGGCCTCGTGTTCATCGGCGGCGGCGATCGATATCTGTATTCGTTCGACAAGATGACCGGCGAGGAAGTCTGGCGCGCGCCCGTCCCCTATCAGAATACCGGTATTCCCATGACCTACCGCACGAGTTCCGGCGAACAGTATCTGGTGATTGCGACTGGCCGGGGCGCCGACAATTCCCTGGTGGCGTTCAAACGGGTCGACTGAGGCAGATTTTGTAGACGTGGATCCGCGCTTGGCGCGCGTCGGGACCCTGATCCGGGGCCTGACCCGCCTTTCTCACGAGTTGTTTACTGCAGCGCCGTATACATCCGCCAGTGCCGCGTTCTACGGCGCGTTCCTCGCGCCGGGCGCGTAGCGGCGCGTTCCTCGCGCCGGATCAAGCGCGGGCGCGGGCCTTGCCCTGACGGCGTCTCCGACTCTTCGCGACGAAAACCCGTGAGAAAGGCGGGCTAATCCGGGCGGGCTACCGCGTCGTGGCAGTGCGGACGAAACTGTCGGCCGCCAAAGGGGAGCGGGTGTTGTTCGACGACATCCGGTACTTCTTCCACGTCACAACGGGTAACGGCCTGCGAACCCTCAGCCCTCCCGGCCCGGATACCTCACGTTCTCAAAAGGCCATTCTTCCGCTATCCAGCGCTGAACCCTCTCAAACAGGTCTCCGTCCAGCGGCTCGTATTCTTCTTTCCGAACCCACATCAAGACATCGGCATCCGCCGTTTCAGACGGATAGATGTAGACGCATCCCAGGCAGCGTTCTTCGTCCAGGCTCATCATCGTAAAGGCGAATGAGGAACGTTTCTGGAACTCTTTCTGATGCCAGCCCAGGTCGATCAGGTTCTGTTCCAGGGTGAGGCCTTCCGGCCACTGTGAGGTGGAGTCGAGCACGCCCTTCAGGTGATCGATACTCGACATCACCGCGTTGTAATCCTTGACGACGTCATTGACGGTGAGCATTCGCAGACGGTAGCGGTCGGTTTCGATACCGGCCGGCACATCAAAATCGTCGGGTACCAGCCTGTTGGTCATGGCAGTGGCGGCGTGCTCGCCCGCGGGCGCCGATGTTGCGTGGCCTTTTCACAGGAATACACGAACCTGATCGGAGTGCCCTCCGGGGCTTCGTGTTAACTATCGAGACGCGCCAGTTCGCGCCCAAAAAGGCTCCTGAGGTAGGACTCGAACCTACAACCCTTCGGTTAACAGCCGAATGCTCTACCATTGAGCTACTCAGGAACAATGCCGCCAAGTTGCAGCCAGATGAGATTAGCAAAGGGGTTTGAAAAAATCCATACCCCAAGCAGCCCGTGGCAGGACCCTTCAGGGTTTTGCCACGGGCTGCAATTGGTTTCGCCGGGAAGTCCCGCCGGGGAGTGGAATGAAATTCACTCGCCACCTCCGCCGCTTCGCGGCGCGCTTCCAGTACCAGGAAGGGGTTCAATCCGTGGCGCGCAGTTTTGCAACCGTCGATCCACGATCGGGCAGGTCGTGAAACTCCGTCACGTCGGGGTGCTTTTCAAGGACCGATCGGACGATCTCGCGTTGCACGCCGATTCCCCGGCCATGGATGATCCGAACCTCGGCCAATCGCTTCCGAACTGCCTGAAACAGGTACTCCTCCACAACGATTTTCACTTCCCTTGGCTGAAAAGTGTGGAGATCGATCGTATCTTCGATAGGTATTTCATGCATGGGATCCACGCTCACTTTAGCAGTCCCCGCGACAATTGAGCTAATATCGACGGATTGCAATGAAGTACTACGTCCGTACATACGGCTGCCAGATGAATGTGGCCGACTCGAACGAGATGTCGCGGCATCTTGAAGCTCGCGGCGTGGTTGCTACCGACGATCCCGATGCCGCTACGATCGTCCTGGTCAACACCTGCACGGTACGTGACCATGCCGAGCAGCGGGGAATGTCCGAAATCGGCAAGCTTCGCCGTTGGAAAGCCAAGATGCCGGACCGAAAGATTGTCGTGACCGGATGTGCCGCGGAGCGGACGAAAGAATTCATCGAGCGCCGATTTCCGCACATCGACCTGGTGGTAGGGGCCAAATCCATCGAATCCTTTCCGGCGATGGTCGATGGCCTGCTGTCGAAACGGCCCGCCGCCGAGAGCTTCGCCTATGTCACCGGCATGCACGATGGCCAGAGTGGCAAAGTCGCCAACTTCGTCACGATCATGCGTGGGTGCAACTATTCGTGCACCTACTGCATTGTCCCCTATGTCCGGGGACGGGAAACCTACCGGCCGATGGACGAGATTCTCGACGAGGTTCGCGAGCGGGTTGACGAAGGTGTCCGGGACGTCACGCTGCTCGGCCAGACGGTGAACTCCTATCGTCGCGACGGACACAGGGGAAAGGACACGGACTTCGCCGGCCTGCTCGAAGCGGTTGGCGGCGTTGACGGGGTCGAGCGAATCCGTTTCATCAGTCCGCATCCCTCTTACATGACCGACAGCGTGATCGAGTCCATGGCGACGGTCCCTGCCGTCTGCGAAGGGCTGCATCTCCCCGTGCAGTCAGGTTCGGACAGGATGCTCCGGGCGATGTTGCGCAACTACACCCGGGAGCACTACCTCGATCTGTTGGACAAACTTCGGGCGGCGATGCCCGGTATTGTCCTGTCCACGGACATCATCGTCGGGTTTCCAGGCGAAACCGAAGACGACTTTGCCCAAACACTTTCGCTTGTCGAAGAAGCCCGCTTCGATTGGGGATTCATATTCAAATACTCTCCACGGCAGGGAACCCCCGCCGCCGATTTCGAGCCGCATCCTAAAGAGTTGATCGAAGAACGGCATCGAATCTGCCTGGATCTGGTCGAGAAGGTGGGACTCGACGAGCGTCAGCGGTTTGTCGGAACCACACAGGAAGTGCTGGTTGACGAGGCCGGGATCGGGCGAACGCGGGGAAACTACAAGTTGCGTGTCAATGGGAACGAGGGAAAAATCGGCGTCGGCGAAATTATCGATGTACGTGTGACCAACGCCGATCGGGTCACCCTGCAAGGCGAACTCGCCTGCCTGGGGGCCCGCATCTGACTACTCTTGCTGGATGTCGATTTCCTGAAGATCGCGGGCGACCTTTATGTTCTCGTAAACGGGGCGCGCGCTGTCGGCGATTTTCTTGACTGCCCGGTGATCGTATCGGCTGCTGAAGTGTGTTGCGATGAGTTGACCAACCCCCGCTTCCTTGGCCACGCGTGCCGCGTCTTCCATCGTTGAATGCTTTCGCTCCCGGGCCAGGCCCGCATCGTCGGCGCCGAACGTGGATTCGTGGACCAGGACGGAACAGCCTTGGGCGAGTTCGATCGATCGCTCCGAAAACTGCGTGTCCAGACAGTACGCAATCGATTTCCCGGGGCGGGGAGGGCCCAGGACTTCGCTGGGTTCAACTGTTCGTCCGCCCGGAAGCGTGATCGGGCTGCCTTTCTGGAGCTTGCCGTATAACGGACCGCGTGGAATCCCCAGTTCCACCGCCCGCTCCAGGTCGAAAATCCCCGGTCGGTCCTTTTCCTGAAAACGCCACCCCAGGCAGAAAATTGAATGGTCCAGCGGCAGCGCGTCGACGTAGAACTCCTTTTCATCCAGGACTCGCCCATGAAACCCATGGGGAAACTCCTGCACGGTGACGGGATAGTTGAACTTGAGATTCCGTGTCCTGAATGAAGCGTTAAGGAACTGGAGCAGGCCCTGGGGTCCGAACACGTTGAGCGGCGTCTCCCGGTTGTCCAGGTGCATGGTGCTCATCAAGCCGTTGATCCCGTACAGATGATCTCCGTGCAAGTGCCCGATGAAGATCGAATGAATCCTGCTTCGGCGAATGCCCGACCGCATCAGTTGTATCTGGGTGCCCTCGCCGCAGTCGAACATGAAGGCGTCTCCCTCGCGGATCAGAACCGTCGATGAGAGGCCGCGATACAGTGTGGGTATGGCCGAACTGGTGCCGAGTGTGACAATCTTCATACCGAATGCAGATTATCACGCGCAAGCCGAACGGCGTGCCCGGCAGTCAACGCGAAGCTGTCTGGCTTGCGGTGCGATGGCTCGCGGCGTTGGTTTCGGCCCGGCCGCCGGACTCGTCGATGAGGTCTTCGATGAAGTCATCCTGAAAACGCCGGTACTGGAGGACGGGTCCCCGGCGATTGAATATTGCGAACAATAGCGGACCGCGATCGGCGGTATAAAGGATTCCGGCAAGAGTGCTGACACCGTCATCGGTGGATACCAGGGTTCCCGTCTTCGCGACGACCGCGCCGCGGTAGGGGCGGGCGTTGAAACGAAGCCGTGTCGTCCCCCGATCCAATCCCGCGACCGGTAGAATGTCCCCGGGATACAAACCCTGTTTCTCTATCAGCCGAGCCAGCTTCCGCAGAATCATCACGGCGCCTTCCGGGGTCAGACGGTTTCTCCGGAGCCCCGAGGCCCGTCCCACCCGGACATTGGTTGCCGGCAGTCCCACTTCATCGATCAGATAGCGCTCAAGCCCCTGACGCCCCCCAAGGGCCTCTCCGAGCCGATCGGCCGTGGCGTTGTCGCTGTGCGCGTTCTGTTCGAAGACGATGTCACGAAGGGGCGATGACCATCGCCTGACGATTTCGACGCCGCTCACGTTGCCGTAGGTCACCTCGTCGGGGACCCGTATGCCGATGCGGGTGAGAGTGCGTGTGACGTTGCGGGCAACCCGATCCTGCCGGTGAAGGTTGCCGATGGTGAACGGACCTGAAATGACGAACTCGCCCTCCACACGACGAATACCGGCGCCGATGACCTCGCGGGCCATGCGGGTCAGTTCAGCCGATCCCATTTCGGGATCGCCGTCGCCCGAGAGTATGAGCTTGCCCGTGAGCGTGCCGTTTTCGATTGTACCGTCCATGAAAAACGCGGTTTCGAACTCGTGCACGGGCCCAAAGCGATCCATGGCGGCGAGCGTCGTGACCACCTTCATCACGGATGCGGGATTGAAAGTCTCATCGCTTCGATGATCGGCGTAGATCAGGCTGCCGTCCAGAGACTCCACGCGCACGCCCTGATCGGCGATGTCCACACCGCGACGCTCAAGGAGGTCGAGGTATTCACCGGCGGCCTCCGTTTCGACCCATACCGGCTGACGAATATCGGCGAGGAGCGTGGTCGTTTCGTCTGTCTGACTGGGCCAGTACAGGAACGAAATCAAAATCAGGAAACAGACGGAACGAAGGAGCATTTCCTCTGGTTTTCCTTTTCTACGGCCAGTGTGAACTTGAATCCGGCAGAGCCCGTGCCATTACCGGAGAAAGCGGTACCATTCTCCACAATTATCACGAAAAAAAGAAGTGTTCTTGTGGTTTGGCGAGTTCGCGACGGCAGATTTCCGATCTATTCCGTGTGCTGAGCCTTGACTGGATTCATACGTATGGCCCGGCGAACTGGAATCCGAGACGTCCGGTTTCGCAAAAAAGGTCCTGAAACCGGACACCCGGATACCGTCCCCCGGCTTCGATCCTTCGACTAAATCCTTGCTCATGTTGCTCTTGACGAAACGGTCACTCTGGAAGGCAACGTGCTGTAAGAGGTTAACAGGCGTGGAGACGGGGGGTGACATGGTACGGAACCGAACCTGGTTTGAATGGTTGCCGGATTTTTTGAACGATCTGTACTACGGAGTTCGAGTGGAACGGGGCCGACAGATGCTCGACACGCTCATGAAGGACATTCGCCACGCACAGCGCGGCCTCCGCCGGCGCCCGGGATTCACGATCGGCGCGGTGCTGGTGTTGGCGCTGGGCATCGGCGCGAACGCGGCCGTCTTTTCTGTCGTGAACAGCGTGCTGCTGAAGCCGCTGCCGTATGCGGAACCGGAGCGTGTGGTAAGCGTGTACCAGGATTCGGACGACGGGGCGCCCAGCTCCAGCTCGTTCCCGGCGACTCGAGACATGGCGGCCTACACGGACGTCTTCTCTGGGGTCGCCGCCATGTCGCCGGCCACCATGACCTGGGAAGCCGACGACGGCCCCCGGTCGGCGTTCATCGAGTTCGCCACTTCCAGCTACTTCCCCGTGCTGGGCATCGCGCCGAGTGCCGGTCGCTGGTTCGACCCGGCCTACGACTTGGTCGGTGCGGGCAACTACGCGGTTGTGAGCCATCGCACCTGGCGGACCCAGCTCGGCGCCGACCCCACGGTGATCGGCCGCACCGTTCGCATGGGCGGACAGCCGGTCACGGTCATCGGCATCGGCCCCGAAGGGTTCAACGGGAGCTACGGGCCGCTGGTCACCGACTACTGGCTGTCCATTTCAGCGGCCGGCGTCGGCGGCCCGTTCCGTATCGCGAACCTCGAGCGACGTCAAGACCACTGGTACGACGTCCGCGCACGACTCGCACCGGGCGTCACCGTTGCCCAGGCGCAGGGAGCGATGGACGCCCTCGCGACGCGGCTTGCCGACCAGTTTCCCGACCTGAACCGCGGCCGCGGCATCACCGTGTTCGGTGGCGGCGAGGTACGGGTGCACCCGGCCATCGACGGCGCGCTCGCAACGGCGGCGGGCCTGTTTGCTGGGCATCGTGGGGCTTGTGCTGGTGCTGGCCTGTGCGAACCTGGCGAACCTGTCGATTGTCCGCGGGTTCTTCCGTGGCCCTGAAGTGGCGCTCCGCCGGGCGCTGGGCGCGAGCCGGGGACAGGTCGCCCGTCTCTTTCTCGCCGAGTCGATCCTGCTCGTGCTGCTGGGCGGGGGACTCGGTATGCTGCTGGGCTGGTGGGCGTTGCCCCTTATCCCGCTCGTCGCGGACCCGATCACCGTCATGCTCGGTGCCGCCGGCAATCTCGACATCTCGATGGACCTGACGGTACTGATCTACACCGTGACCCTCAGCCTGACCACGGGGGTGCTCTTCGGTCTCGCCCCCGCCCTGCGCTCGGCCAGGTCCGATGTGGCCGCGGTGCTGCGAGACGAGGGGCAGTCCGTCAGTCCAGGTCGGCGGGCTGCGATGTTCCGCAACGGGCTCGTCGTCGTGCAACTCGCGGTCTGCCTGGTGCTCGTGGTGGGTACCGGCATGCTGACCCGCAGCCTCGCCAACGCCTTCGGCGTCGACCCGGGTGCCGACGCCGAGCGACTGGCCTTCGTAGCCACCAGCTTCACGCAAGGAGCGGTCACACCCGAGGAGCAGACCGTCCGTCTACAGGACTTGATGGACTGGGCGGCGGCGCTGCCCGGGGTGACGTCGGTCGCCTACACCAGTCGGCTGCCTGTCCAGACGGGCGGTAGCACCACCACGCTCATTGAGGGCTACACTCCGCCGTCCGGCACCGATTCGGTCGAGCTGCCACTCGCTGTCGTGAGCGACGATTACTTTCGCGAGGTCGGACAGCGGGTCTTGGAGGGAAGAACGTTCGGTCCCCCGGACGCGCTGAACACGACACCGGTCGTCGTGATCAACCGGGCGGCGGCCCACCGTTTCTGGGATGACACCGACCCGGTGGGGTGGTGCATACGCCCACAGGACGCGCCCGATCGCTGGATTCAGGTGATCGGGGTGGTCGAAGACGCGAAGGTGGTAAGCCTGGTCGAGCCTCCCACCCCGATGCTCTTCTAATCCGTCGGCCAAATAGAACGGCCCGGCCCCGGCTACGTGGTCGCGCGGACCGAGGGCAACCCCGGTACCCTGCTGTCCGGGCTGCGCGCCCAACTACGCGCCGTCGGTCCGGATCTGCCGTTGTCCGCTCTCGGGACGCTCGACACTCGGCTCGCCGATTCCCTGCTGTTAGCCAAGGTCTCGGCCGGGATGCTGGGTCTCGTCTCGGTGCTGGCCGTCCTGCTCGCCAGCGTCGGAATCTACGCGGTCGTGTCCTTTTCCGTCGCGCGCCGGTCTCAGGAGATCGGCATCCGCATAGCGCTGGGCGCCGAACGCTCGCAGGTGATCGGATTTGTCATGCGTGAGATGCTCGCCACCGTGCTCACCGGACTGGCCGTTGGCGCCGGCCTGGCGCTGCCGGCCGCCTCGGCATTAGCGCCGGCGCTCTATGAGGTGACCACCTTCCCCGCGGCCATTCTCGGGCTGGGGGCGCTGCTGCTGGCCGCCGTCGCGACGCTGGCGACCTACATCCCGGCCCGCCGCGCCGCCGACGCCAACCCGGTCGCCACGCTCCGGGCGCGGTAGTCGCGGTGGGGAATCAGGCTGTCTGCGGCGTGATGCCGACCGAAGGCGCGCGCGGATCGCCTTTGCGTCCGCCGGATCGAGTTCGGTAGCGGCAGTGCTTCAATTCGGAGCGGGTCGGAGCGCGTTGGCGGGGCCGGACGGCCAGTGTTGGGTAGGCTCCAATATCTGCTATCGGCCACCCTTCGCATTCATACGCGCGAGCTGCTCATGGCACATTGCGGCCATGCGGGAACACGCCCTCTACCCGCCGGAAAAGGCGTACCTTGAAGCAAAGGGCTATACCGTGAAAGGAGAGGTCAACGGTTGCGACCTCGTCGCGATCCGGGGCGGGCCGAGAGGTCCGCGCCTGTCCGCACCTTGACTTTAGGGCCTGCATTCATTATAAGTTTCGATCTGACAGCTACTTCAGGCGAACAGGAATGGCGGCAAAAAAGAGAACCCAAGCTGAAACCGGCAAAACTGCTTCCAGTGCGGCCAAGTCCAGAAAGACCAACGTTAAACCGAAGAGCGCCGACTCCTCCGAATCTTTGAATCCAACTACGAAGCCAGTGAAGTCGAAGGTCGCGACCGGGAAGAAAGCCTCGGCCGCAAAGGGCGCCGGGACGTCGACAGGCGACAATATCACCAGAAAAACGGCATCGAGTCCGACCTTGAAGAAGACGACCAGGAAAGCGGTCGCGAAAAAGCCCGCCGTCGAGAAAACCGTCACGAAGCAGGCGGCCGCCAAGCCGGCAGCGTCTTCGGCCGCAAAGGGCGCCGGGACTTCGGCGGGCGGCAATATCACCGGAAAAGCGGCATCGCGTCCGACCTTGAAGAAGACGACAAGGAAAGCGGTCGCGAAAAAGCCCGCCGTCAAGAAAACCGTCACGAAGCGGGCGGCAGCCAAGCTGGCAGCGTCCTCGACCCAGGCGGCCCAGGACAAGACAGCGAAGAAGAACGCCAAATCTCCTTCGGCATTTTCCGATGCGGTCAAGCTTTACGAAAGCGGTTTCAAGCTGATGCATGCCGAGAAGTTCGACAAGGCCGGGGACACGTTCGCTGCCTTGGTCGAAGATTTTCCCGAAGAGACCGGATTGCTGGATCGTGCCCACGTCCTGATTCATGTTTGCCAGAAACGGATTCGCGAATCCAAGAAAAGCATGAAGCTCAAGAGTGCCGACGATTACTATGAAGTTGGTGTTGCGGAAATGAACCGGCGCGAGTTGGACGACGCTCTCGAGCATCTGCAGCAGGCACTGAGGATGTCTCCCAGGGCGGACCACGTTTTCTACGCACTGGCCGCTGTCTCGGCTTTGCGAAACGAGCGCGATGAAGCGCTCGAATATCTGGAAAAATCCATCAAGTACCGGGATGAGAACAGATTTCTTGCCATCAACGACGTCGATTTCGAATCCTTGTCCGACGACCCCGAATTCATACAGTTGATCACGCCCGACGAGGGTTGATCCTATGACGAGGGAACAGCCGAACGTTCCCGCTCTTGACTTGTCCTCCGGCATTCCCCAGATCGTTTCTCCGGGTGGCGCCGCCAGTATGGCCATCTGAGAAAATATGAATGAACTGACCGTCCTGATTCTCGCAGCGGGCAAGGGAACCCGGATGAAATCGAACCGGGTCAAGGTGCTTCACCGGTTGGGCGGTCTTCCGATGCTTGAATTCGTGCGTCGCACGGCATGCCGAATTTCCGACGACGTGCGTGTCGTGGTGGGGCATCAGGCTGCCGCAGTGCGGGAAGCTGTCGAAGGAGTGTCCTTCATCGAACAGAGCGAGCAGCTTGGTACCGGTCATGCAGTGATGTCCGCCCGAGAGGCACTGAAGGGCATCCCCGGGGAACTGCTCATTCTTCCCGGCGATGTCCCCCTGATCCGTCCCGAAACGCTCGAGGCCTTCTCGGCTTTCCATCGCAACGGCAAATTTCAGGGTTCCGTGCTCACCGCCTGGGTGGAGAGGCCCGATGGCTACGGACGCATTCTGCGCCGAACCGAACACGAGGTCGACAGCATCGTCGAGCACCGTGACGCCGATGCCGGAATTCTCGAGATCCGGGAGATCAATTCGGGTATCTACATTTTCGATCCCGGGCGCCTTTTCGAGGCTCTCGACAAGACGCGTACCGATAATTCGCAGAAGGAGTACTACCTGACCGACGCGATCGCCGTTTTGACCGGAAGCGGCCACCGGGTGGGCGCGTACCGGGTTGACGACGCCCGCGAAGCGGCGGGGATCAATTCGCGCGGCGAGTTGGCCCGGGTTGACAGGGCGATACGTCGCCGGAAGTGCCATTCACTGATGGCCTCGGGCGTTTCAGTCGTGGATCCGGCTTCCGCCTGGATCGATGTGGACGTGCGGATCGGCCCCGATTCGACGATCCATCCTTCGGTCACGCTCGAAGGTCAAACGTCGTTAGGCGCGGGCGTGACCATCCGATCCCACAGCAGGATCTCGGATAGCCGGATTGGAGACCGCTCGACGGTGTTGGACGGCACTGTCATCACGGATTCGGACCTGGGCGCCGGCGTCCGCGTGGGACCGCGGGCCCATCTGCGAATGGCGGCAGTTCTTGAAGACAACGTGACGGTCGGCAACTTTGTCGAGATCAAGAAGTCGCGCCTCGGTACGGGGACCAAGGCAATGCATCTGACCTACATCGGCGATGCCACCATTGGAAAGAACGTCAACGTCGGCGCGGGCGTGATCACATGCAACTACGACGGGAAGAAGAAGCACCCGACCGTCATTGGCGACGACGTCTTTGTGGGCAGCGACTCGCAGTTGATCGCCCCGGTCACCATTGGCGATGGGGCATACATTGCCGCCGGGTCGACGATCAGCGCCGACGTTCCCGCCGATTCTCTCGCTATCGGACGGGGGCGGCAGGTGGTCAAGGAAGACTGGGCGAAGAAGAAAAAGCAGCAGAAGGACTAGACAGATCGTGTGCGGCATCTTCGGCTACATCGGACAGCGTGATGCGGTTCCCATTGTTTTGAGTGGGTTGCGTAGCCTGGAATATCGCGGTTACGACTCGGCGGGGATTGCCGTGGTCCGCGACGGCAAGGTCGAAGTACGACGGTCCGAAGGGAAGCTGGGCAATCTGGAAACGGCACTGGCGGCCGATCCCTTGACGGGCAGTTTCGGTCTCGGGCACACCCGATGGGCGACTCATGGACGCCCCACCGAAGAGAACGCCCACCCGCACCGGGACTGCAACGGGCGTATCGTGGTGGTGCACAACGGCATCGTCGAGAACTACCTGGAGATCAAACGGGCCCTGACGTCCGAAGGCCATACGTTCTCGACTGAAACCGACACCGAAGTGATCGCGCACCTGGTTGAGAAGTACTTCGACGGGAATCTCGAAAATGCCGTGATCCAGGCGGTGGGCCAGCTTAAAGGCGCGTTTGCGGTTTCGGTGATTTCCGCCGACGATCCCCAGAAGATCGTTACGAGTCGATTTGGGCCGCCGACGATAGTCGGGCGAGTCGACGGCGAGGGCTTTGTCGCCTCCGATATACCGGCGTTGTTGCCGTACACGCGCGAACTGTTGTTCCTGAATGACGGTGAAGTGGCCGTGATCGAGTTGGACGGAATCCGTCTCATGGATTTTTCGGGCAGAAAACGCGACCTGCATTTCGAGTCCATCGACTGGGATCCGGTCCATGCGCAGAAGGGCGGCTACAAGCACTTCATGCTCAAGGAAATTCACGAGCAACCGCAAGCCGTCAGCGAAACCCTGGTCGGGCGGCTTGCACTGGACTCGAACGAAGTGCGCCTCGACGACGTCGGATTCACCGACGCGCAATGGAACAGCTTCACTCGCGTCTGTTTGATCGGTTGCGGGACCAGTTGGCACGCGGCGCTCGCCGGCCGGTACATGATCGAGGCCATGGCCGGAATCCCGGTTCAGGTGGACTACGGCAGCGAGTTTCGGTACCGGAGTCCGGTTGTCGATCGCGGTACGTTGTTTGTCGTGATTACGCAGTCGGGCGAAACGGCCGACACGATAGCGGCCCAGAAACTGGCTCGCGAAATGGGGTTGCCGGTTCTGACCATCACCAACGTGGTGGGATCCATGACCACCCGCATCGCCGACGGCGTTCTCTATACCCGTGCCGGCCCCGAGATTGGGGTCGCGTCGACCAAGGCGTTCGTCACCCAGTTGATCGCGATGTATTTGCTGGCGCTACGCCTGGCGCAGGCCCGGGGCACCATGCCGGACAGTCAATTCGCGAGGGCGATGGTTGAACTGACGGCCCTGCCGCACAAGATCGAACAGGTGCTGCAGCAGGAGTCCGGGATCGAAGTCATAGCGCGGCATTTGTTCCACTCGCGCGATTTCCTTTTCCTGGGCCGGGGAATCCACTTTCCGATCGCGCTCGAGGGCGCCCTGAAGCTCAAGGAAATTTCCTACATTCATGCTGAAGGGTATCCGGCGGGAGAAATGAAACACGGTCCCAACGCGCTCATCGACGGTGATCTTCCAGTCGTTTTCGTGGCCACTCGGGACAAGGAACGCGAAGAATCCCGCCAGATTTACGAGAAGGTTCTAAACAACGTTCGTGAAGTGAAGTCGCGGGGAGGAATCATCACTTCGATTGCCGTCGAAGGCGATGCTGAAATTGCGGAGGAATCCGATCATTGTATCGCGGTCCCCGCGACGAGCGATTTCCTTTTGCCGGTCCTTGAACTGTTGCCTCTTCAATTACTTGCCTATCGAATCGCCGTCCTCCGCGGCTGTGATGTGGATCAGCCCCGCAATCTGGCCAAAAGTGTGACTGTAGAGTAGGACGTCTGGAATCGTCCGGTTTCGCTCGATCCAAATGGCTATCGAACTCAAGCAACATCTGAATCCGCAGCAACTCGAGGCGGCGGAAAACATTGACGGCGCAATTCTGATATTGGCGGGCGCCGGCAGCGGAAAAACCCGCGTGATCACTTACCGGATCGCTCACATGATCGACAACCTCGGGGTCCGTCCCGAGTCGATCCTGGCCGTGACATTCACCAACAAGGCCGCCGATCAGATGAAGACACGGGTTTTCCAACTCCTGCGGGGCGCCCGTTCCGCCGATCCTTGGATCTCGACGTTCCATTCCCTGTGTGTTCGGCTGTTGCGCCGGGAAATCGACGTTTTGGGATACAACCGCGAGTTCACCATCTACGACTCCGACGATCAGTTGCAGGTCGTCAAGAGTTCAATAAAAGAACTCGGGATCGAAGACATCAAGCCACGCCTGATTCAGTCGCGGATCAGTTCAGCGAAGAGCCGGAGAATCGGCCCGGAAGCGATGGCCGAGGATGCGTTTCAGCCCGATTGGGAGCAGACCGCACGCGTCTACGACGACTACGAGAAGCGTCTCAAGAAAGCCAATGCACTCGATTTCGATGACCTTCTCGGCAAGACCGTAGAGCTTTTCGAAAAGTTTCCGGAGGTGGCTAGCCGCTACAGCGAACGATTTCGCTACATCATGGTCGACGAGTATCAGGACACCAACCGTACGCAATACACGTTGGTCCGCCACCTGTCGCACCGGCACGGAAACGTGTGCGTGGTCGGAGACGAAGATCAGTCGATATATAGCTGGCGGGGCGCGGACATCCAGAACATTCTCGACTTCGAAAAAGACTATCCCGACGCACGGACGATTCGGTTGGAACAGAATTACAGGTCGACCAAGACGATTCTCGCGGCCGCGGGCGCCGTTGTTGCCCACAACGAAAAGCGAAAGGGAAAGAATCTCTGGACCACGAAAAGCTCTGGCGAGAAGATCCGGTACTTCGAGGCCGGCGACCCGGACCAGGAGGCCGCCTTTGTCGTCGAGCGGGTCAGGGCGCACCGCGGGAATCGTCCGGAAAGTCCCATCGGCGTTCTCTATCGGACCAACGTCCTCTCGCGAACGCTTGAAGAGATGTTCCGGCGTTTCGACATCCCATATCGAGTCGCCGGAGGATTCAGTTTTTACGAACGGGCCGAGATCAAGGACGTAATCAGCTATCTGACCGCGTCCATGAATCCCCACGATACCGTCCACTTGTTGCGAATCCTGAACACGCCGGCCCGCGGCATCGGCCGCACCACCGTCGACGCGCTGATCGACCGGGCCTCGGACCGCGAGGTCTCGTTGTGGGATGCCATCCGCGGAATCCTTGACGATTCGGGCATTGCGATGCGGTCCCGCCGCGCGTTGGAATCGTTTCGCGCGCTCATGGACGAGTTCATCGGGTCTGCCGAAACCCTGTCGACATGGGAGTTGCTCGATCGGATCACCCGGAAAAGCGGCTATATCGAAATGCTGCAGCAGGAGGGAACCGAGGAAGCCCATGGACGGATCGACAACATTCGCGAACTTCTGAACGCCGCCATTGAGAGTGGGGAGCGGGGAGAGAGTGTTCGGGACTTTCTCGACAATGCGGCCCTGGTGTCGGACCAGGACGATTACGATGAACGGGCGCCAGTCATGTTGATGACCTTGCATACGGCCAAGGGGCTGGAGTTCCCGGTGGTGTTCATTGTTGGGCTGGAGGATGGATTGTTCCCCCACAGCCGCTCGATCGGCGAAGACGAATCGCTCGAGGAAGAGCGCCGACTGTTTTATGTTGGCATGACCCGTGCCGAAGAACATCTGTATCTCACGTCTTCACGCTACAGGCGAATGTTTGGAACCATGGAGCCGATGCTCACCGAGGTGTCGCGCTTTCTTCGCGAGATTCCATCCGAGCTTGTCGACGGTCTCGCCCAACCCCGGTCCCTCGAGTTCGAACCGCGTCAGCGCACCGCCTTTGGCGGGGATTCCTATAATACCGTGGATGCCGTGCAGGGCGCTCTCGCGAACAAGACGAAGCAGCGCTCCACTTCGCGTTCCGGAGGCCGCGGCGCGAAATGGACCTTGGGGACGCGTGTGAAGCATCCCATGTACGGAATGGGAACGGTTATTCGGACGGAAGGCGCGGGGGGCGATGCAAAGCTGACCGTCAGCTTCAATAACTATGGATTGAAGAAGCTGGTTGCCAAATACGCAAAACTCGAAGTCGTATAGCGGCCCGCGGGTGCGCACCGATACGCGGAGGCGATGGGGGCTCAGGCGCGGTTGTTCGCGGTGTGGAACCGAATCTGACGCTGTACCCCGAAAATAGCGTTTCGAGCGGGTTTTTTTAGTAGAATTGCCACTTCATATGCAGACAGAAGCGGAACTTCGACAAGAGATCGCCGACTTTTCCCGGTTGTGTTACCAGAAGGACTACCTGGCGGCCACCGACGGAAACCTGAGCGTACGTCTGGGCGACGGGAACATCCTGTGTACGCCGACACGCATTAACAAGGGGTTTGTCCGGCCCGAGGATTCGGTCGTCGTGGATCTGGACGGGGAACTGGTCCGCGGGCATCGGAAGGCGTCGAGCGAGATCGAGATGCACACGTTGATCTACCGGCTACGACCCGATATCAACGCCGTGGTCCACTGTCATCCTCAGGCCGCTACCGCGTATGCCGCCGCGGGGATCCCTCTCAATAAAGCATTGATTTCAGAAGTGGTTCTGGCTCTGGGATGCATCCCGATTGCCGACTACGGAACTCCCGGCACGCCCGAACTGACCGAGCAACTGACTCCTTTCGTCGCGCACTACGACGCACTGCTGATGGCCAACCACGGCGTGGTGACCTACGGCGCCGATCTCATGGACGCCTATAACCGCATGGATACGGTCGAACATTTCGCCATGATATCCATCTATACTCGTGTTCTCGGCAAGGAACAGTTGCTGTCTTCGGAAGATGTTGAAAAGCTTTGGGTTCAGCGCCAGAGGTACTTTGGTTTGGAGACTTCGGACGAGGCTCGTCCCAAGGACCCGATGTGTCCCGTAACTGACGGAAAATCGGAAACGATCTCCATGTCCAGGACCGAACTGGTCGACCTGATTAACGAGGTTGTCGCGAATCTGGAAAGATGATTGTGGAACCGCCCGACGCGGTCCAATTCAAGGAGCATTGAATGGCAGAAGTGGAAACGATTGGCGAAGCCCTGGGCATGATCGAAACCCGGGGGCTGGTGGCATTGATCGAAGCGTCCGATGCGATGGTGAAGGCCGCCAAGGTCAGCCTGATGGGTTGGGAGAAGATCGGTTCCGGTTATGTCACGGTGATGGTTCGCGGCGATGTTGCAGCCGTCAAGGCTGCGACCGATGCAGGCGCTGCCGCTGCCCGCAGGGTTGGCGAACTGATCAGCGTTCACGTGATCCCGCGCCCGCACTCCAACCTCGAGGATGTGTTCACGATCGGAAAGGCGAGTTAGCAGGCGCCCGGACGCATGCAACTGGCAAGGGTCATCGGTACCGTCGTGGCCACCCGCAAGGACCCCCGTCTTGAGGGCAAGAAGCTGTTGATCTGCCGTCCGATCAATGTCGAGGGCGGTGACGAGACAGGCTATATGGTTGCTGTCGATACCGTTTCTGCCGGTTATCGTGAAACCGTCCTCGTCGTCCAGGGCAGTTCCGCCCGCATGTCCTACGGTTGCGAAGAGCGGCCGGTCGATGCCGCGATCGTCGGGATCGTCGACGAGATCTCCACGGATTAGCGGCAGCCCGTGGGAGAACCTTGTAGGGTCGCGCGCAGGGGTCTTCGGGTTTCAGGCGCGAAGAGAGGAGCGGAGCGATGGTTTTATATCGTGACCGACGAACGACAAAGCCTGTGACCCGAACCCCCCTGCGCTCCAGCAGTCCGTGGCAGGACCCTTCAGGGTCGCGCGCTGGGGTCTTCGGGTTTCAGACGCGAAGAGAGGAGCGGAGCGATGGTTTCACATCGTGACCGACGAACGACAAAGTCTGTGACCCGAACCCCCCTGCGCCCTACGGGTTACGGCGGCATCGGGCCATCTGCCACGTTGCCCCTCCTCGATAGATGGTGTCATCGACGAAGTCGATGGAGGACATCGACTTCGTCGCGGCGCCTCGCATATGGCCCAATGGCGCTCGTAACGCGATCCCTGCAGGGTTCTACCACGGGCTGCTAGCTGTGTACCTGGGTGATGTCATCGGCTGCGTCGTATCGACGTCGAAGAACGAAACGCTTGAAGGCCGCACCCTTCTGATCGTTCGCCGTCTCTCGGATCGACGCACGGTGGTTGCTATCGATGCGGTGGGCGCCGGGGTGGGTGAGCGTGTCTACGTCTGCCGGGGCAGAGAGTCCTCGTTCGCCTTTCTTCCCGATCTTGCCCCAGCCGACGCCACTGTCGTGGGCATTGTCGACAGCGTCGACCGGGTGCCCGGGGTGGATTTCGAATGATTCTGGCGAGAGTCGTCGGTACCGTGGTTGCAACGCGAAAGCACCCGAGCCACGAGGGCTGCAAGGTATTGATGGTCCAGCCCCTTGATCTTGACGGCGCCGAAACCGGCCACATATTTCTGGCGCTCGACGGCGGCGCCGGAGTGGACGCCGGTGTGGGCGATCGGGTTCTCGTAGTCCAGGAAGGCTGGTCCGCCGCGACTGTCGTTGGACCGGAGGGTACTCCGATCGACGCCGCGGTTGTGGGCGTGGTCGACGATGTCCAGTTGGATGTCCAACGGGATGCCGGGCGGACCGAACCTGCCGATCCGGCGAGCTTCGCGTGATCGCCCGCCTCCGCGGCCGCGTCTTCGAAAAGAAGCCCGGCCAACTGATCGTTGACGTTAACGGCGTCGGCTACCAGGTCTTCATTTCGACGCCGACCTATTCGTCCATCCCCGCCGCGGACGAAGAAATCGCCCTCGAGATTCACACGCATGTTCGCGAGGACGCCATTCATTTGTACGGCTTTTCGACCTCGCGCGAGCGGTCCGTTTTTGAAATGCTGACCCAGATTTCCGGTATCGGGCCGAAGTTGGCTCTGACAATTCTTTCCGGGAGTACAGTCGAAGACCTGATCGGCTCGATCAAGAAGGGCGATCTGGCCCGCCTGACTTCCATTCCGGGCGTAGGGAAGAAAACCGGTGAGCGGATTCTTCTGGAGTTGAAAGATAAATTCAAGGACTTTACCGTCGATGACGAAAAGACCGGCAGCGAGGGTGATGTCGTTTCGGCGATGGAGAATCTGGGATACCACCGGGCACTTGTCGAGAGCGCGATCCGCAAGGCTCTCGATGGCGGTTCCGATCCTGGTTTCGACGAACTCTTCAAACGCACTCTTCACATTCTGACCAGGGGCGGATAGCCGCGGTCGCAGATGGAAATGTCTGAACGGACCAGCAGCGCAGCGGCGAAAGCGGATGAGATTCCTTTTGAACTCTCCCTGCGGCCGAAGACGCTCAAAGAGTATATCGGGCAGCCAGGAGTCCGGGAGAATCTCGAGGTTTCGATCGGAGCGGCCCGGAAGCGGGGCGAGCCTCTCGATCACATCCTGCTCTACGGGCCCCCCGGACTCGGCAAGACCACGCTGGCGGCGGTTATTGCCAACGAGATGGGCGCCAGTTTTCGCGCGACTGCCGGCCCACTCATACAGATCAAGGGCGATCTGACGGCGATCCTCACGAATCTGGAGTCGGCGGATGTGTTCTTCGTGGACGAGATTCACCGGCTTCAGCCCAATATCGAAGAGATCCTCTATCCGGCGATGGAGGACTTCAAGCTGGACATCATCATCGGCCAGGGGCCGAGCGCAAGGACCCACCGATTGGATCTCAACCGGTATACGCTGATCGGCGCCACCACACGGATCGGTCTCATCACCGCGCCTCTGCGTTCCCGCTTCGGCATCGTCCATCGTTTGGATTACTACACCAGGGAGGACCTCGATGTGATCGTTCGACGTTCCGCGGACATTCTGCAGGCGCCGATCACGCCTGAGGGGGCCGGCGAAATCGCAAAACGATCCCGTGGGACACCGCGCATCGCGAACCGGTTGCTGAAGCGCACGCGTGACTTCGCGGACGTTCGGGGCGACGGCCGCATCACCAACTCGGTTGCCAAGGCCGCGTTGAAACTGCTCGACATCGACGAGTACGGGTTTGACGAAACGGACCGCCGTCTGCTGCTGGCGATCATCGAAAAATTCGGGGGGGGACCGGTGGGGCTGAATACGATTGCGGCGGTGTTGTCCGAAGAGACCGACGCGATCGAAGACATCTATGAGCCTTTCCTGCTCCAGATCGGCTTTATCCAGCGAACGCCGCGGGGCCGGGTGGCGACGAAGCTGGCATACGATCATCTGGGCATCGAATACCGGCCTTCCAACAAGCAATCCGGTTTATTCTAAAGGCGCCCTGCCGGCGTCAGGCCAAGGGCTTTTCGACGTATTCCGGTGAGAAATCGCCGGTAAACGGGGTGTACGTGAGGTGGGATTGACCGAACGTATCGTCAGGTTTGCAGCCTTGGTGAGCTTGATTTCGTGGGCGGGTCCCCTTGCTTCGGGTACTCGGCCGCAAGCTTGTACCTGGGATTCCGCGGTTCCGGCCGGACATCTGGACGCCACCCTGATCGATGAAGGCAGCGGCTTGGCGATATCCACCGAGTTCTCCGACCGCCTCTACCACGTCAACGATTCCGGGGACTCCGGCCGCTTCTACATCACGCGCTTCGACGGCAGCGGCACTCGGATCGTCAACGTCGAATTCTTCGACCCCACCGACGTCGAGGATGTCACGCTCGGCCCGTGTGGCTCAGTCGACGGTTCCTGCCTGTTCATCGCCGACATCGGCGACAACGCACGTGTACGCCGGGAACTTGAAATTGTTCTCGTAAGAGAACAGGCCGCGTTCGACGATCGGACGGTTCCCGTCGATTCGATTCGCGTCCGCTATCCGGACGGGGCCCATGACGCTGAATCGATCGCCATGCATCCCAACGGGGATCTCATCATTGTCACCAAGGCCGCGGATTACCCCCTGCTCGCCGTTTCGGAGTCCAGGATTTATCGGCTTTCCCGCGATCGCTGGCAAAATGCCGCTGGAGAGGTTCAGCAACTGGAATTGCTTGGCGAAGTCGATTTCCCCGTGATCGCCAGCAATACGTTCTCGGGAAGCCTGCCGACTGCTTTCGATATCAGCGGCGACGGCCGGCGGTTCATCGTTCTGACTTACGTGAACGCCTTCGAGTTCTACATCGATCTGTCCGAAGGCCGTTTTCCGGCTACCGGGGATCTGGTTTCCGGAGTGGACTTCCGTGAAATTTCACTTGAAGTTCTGCGGCAGCAGGAAAGCATCGCTTACCTGGGCGAGAATGCTTTTCTGTATCACACCGAAGCCTCGGACGGGGAGGCGCCGCTCATGCGCGTCCGGTGTCGGCAGTGATGGCAATGGCCCGCCGTCGTATTGCTACCCGAGTGTTGCCCGCGCTCCCGATGGTTGCGTTTGGCTGCTTCGCCGTTCGAGCGGCGCCAACCTTGCCACTGGTTCAGGTTGAAGCCGAACAGCTCGCGAGCCAGGTTGAGGTAATCCGTACCGACTACGGCGTGCCCCATATCTATGCCGACAATCTGCGTGCCCTTGGATATGCGCTGGGTTACCTGCAACTTGAAGATTACGGTGAGCGCGTTCCGATCGGGATGGTACGGAACCGTGGAACGCTGGCGCGTTATCGGGGACGGAGCGCGCTCGATTCCGACTTCCAGAACCGGCCCTATTACGAACTTGCCGTTGAGCTCTACCCTCAACTGTCCGAGGACACCCGGGACGTGTACGAAGGTTTTGCCGAGGGCGTAAACCGCTACGTCGAGCGGCATCCAGACGAGTTTCCCGATTTTATGTTCCCGGAATTCGACGGCTACGATGTGGCCGCGCTCTACATGTACCGGCCGAGCGCGGGACAGATGCGATCGTGGGAGCGGCGATTGGCCGGGAGCGGCGGCGAACCGGGGTTCGGCGTCGACGGCGTCGACGAAGAGAACGATGAAGGCGATCCGATAGAAGCGGGTTCCAGCGCCTGGGCCCTGGCGCCGTCCCGTACCTTGTCGAACGCAGCCATTCTGATGCGGAATCCGCACCTGTCCTGGGATGCCGGTTACTGGGAAATCCACGCGGTTGTTCCGGGTCGTCTCGATTTTTACGGGGATTTTCGGATTGGCGGACCCTTGGGAATTATCGGCGGTTTCAACCGGGACCTGGGGTTTGCGACTACCAACAACAGCGTCAACCGTGCGGAAGTGTATCGGCTTCAGGCCGATCCGAACGTCATTGATGCGTACATTCTGGACGGGCAGCCGGTTCCGGTTCGCAGCGAATCGATCGCGATCGAGTACCGCGACGGCGATGGATTCGCCACCGAAACACGCGAGCGCACATATACGGACCTGGGTCCGATCGTCTTTCGAACCGAAGAACACATCTACGTATTGCGCACAGCCGAAGACGGCGAATTCCGTGCGGGTGAACAGTTTCTGAGGCTGATTCAGGCGAGGAACCTGGATGAATGGACCGACGCCATGAGAATGCGGGCGCATCCAGGCTCCAACTTCATGTACGCGGACAGGGAAGGAAACATTTTTTACATCTGGAACGCCGCCATTCCAGACCGCCCGCATCCGGCAGGCGGCGACCACGCCGTTCCGGCCGCAAGATCGGAACAGATCTGGTCGGAGCTTCACGATCTGGAATCCCTGCCGCAACTGCTGAACCCTCCCGGAGGATACCTCAGGGATGAAAATGACGGTCCGTGGTTCACGAACCTGAATCGTCCGTTGGATCCTTCCGGCTATCCCGACTATTTCGAAGAAAACGAGTTCAGCCTGCGGAGCCAGCATTCCGTACAGTTGGTGGGCAACGACCAGCGTCTGTCATTGGAAGACGTGGTACGGCTCAAACACAGCTACCGCGTGTTGCTGGCCGACAGGATCAAGGACGAGTTGACGGCATCCCTGCGCTCGGCGTTGGCCGCAAGGAGGGTTGTCAACACGGCCGAGACACCGACCGCCGCCGCCTTGCTTCTGCTTGAACGCTGGGACAATACTGCAGCGCATGATAGTCGCGGCGCGGTTCTGTTCGAGGAATGGTGGCGTGGCTACAGTTCGGCGTTCACCGATGAAGAGGAGGCGTTCGCCGAAGGCTGGACACCTGACGCGTTGCTCGATACACCGCGAGGTCTGGCCGACCCGGAGCTGGCGGTTCGCGCCTTTCCCGAGGCCATCGGACGAACGATTGAACAGTTCGGGTCGTTTGACGTTGAATGGGGTGAGGTGCATCGGGTTCGGCGCGGGGCCACCGACGAGCCTGTCGGCGGTTGCGCCGGGGCGATGGGTTGCTTTCGCGTTCTCAACTTCGAGCAGGACGAAGACGGCCGACGCAGGGTTGCCGGTGGCGACGGATGGGTGCTGGCCGTCGAGTTTACCGATCCTCCACGGGCGTATTCAGTGCTGGGGTTCGGTCAGAGCGCGCGTCAGGACTCACCGCACCATGCGGATCAGGCGGCGATGTTTGCGCGCGGTCAGATGAAGACGGTCGCGTATACACGGGAGGAAATCGAGCGCCAAGCCGTCCGGCGTTACCGGCCTGGCCTCGAATGAACTGCAGGGGGGTGGCCACCACCGACAGCGGTGGCCGCTGGAGTCGTTTATCGACCCCGGCGCCGGTAACTAGTTGGCGTTGCCCGAAAAGACCTGGGTCCCGTCTTCGGTCAGTATCGTCGCCCGGCCGACGTTCGTCGATTCGGCGCTCTTGGCCTGGATACCTTCGACAGTGACGGATTCTCCAGGGACTAACGAGTCCGGCCTCCAACCTCTTCGAAAGAGCGAGTTCGGCGGGCTGCCTTCGACCTTGTACGTAATCGTCGATCCGTCGGTTTGTTCCACGGCGACATGGGTGTAAATGTGGGGGTTCAACCAATCGATCTTGGCCACTGTTCCAGTGAATTCAATCGGTTTGTTGACGTCGAATTCCGCCGAAATTGAATGGTGAGCCACCAGCGGTCCGGCTGCGGCTACCAGCAAACCTGCACTCAAGACGGAAATTATCGTATTCCGTTTCATCAAGGCCTCCTCAGTGAAACTGCTTCAGGTTAAACAGAGATTATTGGATTGATTTCGAGTTCGGTCAAGTAAATCGTGAAATCCGACGTCAATATACCGTTGTCGAAGAAAACCGCGCTGGCAACCTCGTACGGATTTTCACGGCAATCTCCTACGGAACAATCCGGCTTGTCCGGGCCATCTCTTCGCCTCCGGCGCCGACCATGGCATCGGGAGATCGATTGTTGTCCTGGCAGACGTATTCGAACATCTCCAGGCCTCCGCTCCAACTCATGGTGAACCCGCTTGTCCATGGGGCGTCATACGCACCTGGATCGTCGATCGTGACCTCGTATTCCAGCGTGTCGAAGTCGGTGCGAGTCAGGCGTTCAATCAGATGCAACCGGTCGGTGTGGGGCAACGCGTCCCGGCTCATCCATGCCCGTTCGTTGAAGCCCACCGTGTCGACGACCAGCGTGTCGCCTTCCCAATGGCCGATCGAGTGTCCGTAGTAGCTTGGAGTCAGGTTGCCGGGATGGGAGCGTCCGTCGGTATAGATGATCTGATACGTGTGCGGTCCGCCGATCTTGAAGACGTAAACGCGTTCGAGTTCGGGCATGTGGAGGATCTCGACGCCATAGGGCGCCGTGTATTGCCGTGGCGATGGGGACGGCTTGCAGCGCGCGTGCGGTTCGTCCCGCATGAAGTGATCGTGGCGATATTGCTGGAGGGCCCGTGCCCAAGGTTGCAACGGGACATCGTCGACGTGGATTGGCGCCGACAACGTTGCTCCGGCATCGTCGGCGTTCGGATTGATGGCCAGGCGGAAACTGCCGCTCCAGACGCCCACCTCGCCAGGTAGCGCACCCATGTTGATTCTGCCGTCGGGCCAACGAGGCGCTGGGCGAACCTGCCCGGTTTCGGGCCGGTCTTGGCCTTCCTGAGCCGTTCCAATCCCGGCCGTTCCCATCAGCGCCAGTAGCAGAATCGTTCCGTATCGCATTCAGGCGTCCATTTCGATGTTGTCGGAAACTTTAACGACAGCGGAAGTTCCGGTCAAGAGATCCTGGAGAGAGACCGAATTTTCCGGTTTTGGGCCCGGGTCCGGACTGCCGCTCGTCGATTCAGCCGCCTCCCGGTTCGGCTCGATCTCAAACCGGCAACGCCGACCGGCCCGGATATACGGCGTTCTCACCCAGTTCTTCTTCGATCCGGAGTAGCTGGTTGTACTTGGCAACCCGATCGGTTCGCGAGAGGGAACCCGTTTTGATCTGTCCGGCATTGGTCGCGACCGCGAGATCGGCGATGAACGTGTCTTCGGACTCCCCCGAACGATGGGAGATGACCACGCCATAACCGGCTTTGCTTGCCATCCTGATCGCGTCCAACGTTTCGGTCAGCGTACCGATCTGATTGACCTTGATGAGAATGGCATTGGCAACACCCGAGCCCATCCCCCGGGCCAGGCGCTCGGTGCTGGTGACGAACAGGTCATCGCCGACCAACTGCACTCTTTCTCCGATCTTGTCGGTCAGCAGTCCCCAGCCGTCCCAGTCGTTTTCGTCGAGTCCGTCCTCGATCGACAGAATCGGGTACCGTCTTGTCCATGTCTCGAACAGCTTCACCATTTCCGCGGACGACTTTCTGGATCCGTCGGACTTCCTGAAAACGTACTTGCCCTGCTCGAACAATTCACTCGAAGCCGTGTCCAGAGCGATGGCGATCTGGCGTCCGGGTTCGTAGCCCGCATTCTCGATCGCTTCGAGGATCAGTTCGATCGCTTCCTCGTCCGCTTTCAGATTCGGAGCGAAGCCCCCCTCATCGCCCACGGCGGTCGCGTGACCCCTCTTCTGGAGAATCTGCTTGAGTGTGTGAAATACTTCGGCGCCCATGCGCAGAGCTTCGCTGAAGGTCGGCGCCCCCACCGGCATGATCATGAATTCCTGAAAGTCGATGTTGTTGTCGGCATGGGCGCCGCCGTTCACGATATTCATCATTGGAACGGGCAAGGTCTGTGCGTCCACACCGCCAATGTACCGGTATAGCGGCAGTCCGTGAGCGATCGCCCCGGCGCGGGCCGTCGCCAACGATACGCCCAACATCGAGTTGGCGCCCAGCTTGGCCTTGTTCTTCGTCCCGTCCAGGTCGAGCATGATCTGATCCACGCGGGACTGCAGCGTGGCGTCCATGCCGACCAGGGCTTTGGCGATCTTCAGGTTGACGTTGGCGACGGCCTTGCGGACACCCCTGCCCAGGAACCGTTTCCTGTCCTTGTCTCGCAGTTCCAGGGCCTCGTGTTCACCCGTCGATGCTCCCGAAGGAACGATCGCGCGCCCGAGAACGCCGCCGGCCAGAATGCAATCGACTTCAACCGTGGGGTTGCCGCGCGAATCCAGAACTTCTCTTGCTTTGATCTCGCGAATTTCCATGTTTTCTAATTCATCAGAATCGCCCGCACCGGCGCGCCATCCGTCCGGTCCAGCTTCAGGGGCAGTGCGATAAGTTGGTAGTCACCCGCGGGAACGCCTTCGAGATTCAGTCCTTCGAGAATGACGACGGACTGTTCCAGCAGAACAAAGTGCGTGGCGTGATCGATCGATCCATAACTCTCGATCGACAGGTAGTCGATTCCAACCAGTTGCACGCCGCTTTCGACGAGATACTCCGCGCCATCCGCGGCAAGCGCGGCGAAATCAGTGTAGAAACCCTCGTCGCTCCAGTGTTCGGAGTTGCCGGTCTTGAGCAGAACGCGTTCGATTCCCCCGTCTAACCTCCCTTCCAGGTCCGCACGTCCAATCGAAGATACGCCCGGCAATTCGAGAACGCGCGCGGGTCCCACCAGCCGTTCGAGCGGGATCTCGTTGAGCGTGGCCCCGGGAGTGGCGCCATGTTTCATCATGTGGCTCGGTGCATCCAGGTGGGTTCCCGTGTGGTTTCCGCATTCGATCGAGGTGACGCGGATCGTGTGAAAACCGTCTTTCCCATCGTGCCGCTGCTCTTCGATCCGGACTTTCGGGTCGGAGGGCCAGACGTGCATGTCGTTGTGAATGCGTACCGATATGTCGTAAATCAACCCCAACTCCCGTCCCTCCACTTTACAACATTACCGTTACCGGGATCTCTGGTATGATGAAGCTGCCTGCCGGGTCCCTTCGTCCACGTTCCGTTCATGTCCAACACCGCACTTGTTCCCTCGCTTCAACCCGAGGCCGACGCGCTGGGTTTGATTCCCGAAGATCGCGCCCGGCGATATCGATCCATCCCGCTACGACGGACACTGTCTTCGGTCGTCGTGGCGATGGCGAACCCGTCGGACCTGGCGACGGTTGAGGAAATCCAGTTCATGACCGGACTTCGCGTCGAACCGGTGCTCTCGACCGCGGTCGAGATCGAGCGCGCGATCGACCGTTACTACAACAACTCGCTACAGCCCGCCGCAATGGCGCAGCAGCCGGTCCAAGCCGCGGCGGATCCACCGGTCGTGCGCATCCAGAGATTGCTTTTCAGCGAGGCGAAACAACTGGGCGCGAGTGACGTCCACATCGATCCCGGCGCCCGTTGGAGCCGTATCCGTTACCGGATCGACGGAGCGCTTCAGGACCGTTTCGATATCCCCCACTGGCTGCACCAGCGCCTGATTGCGCGAATCAAGATCATGGGCCGCCTGGACATCAGTGAGCGCCGGCTGCCCCAGGATGGACTCCTTGTCGATCCCGGCGAGGGATTCGAAGCGCGGCTGTCCACCATTCCGACACATCGCGGCGAAGCCGCCGTGATTCGGCTGTTCCGCGACCACAAGACACCTCCCACGCTGGCCGGCCTCGGGGGCGGCGGCGACGTCGAGACTCGCCTGAAAGCGATCTGTTACCGGCCCCAGGGAATGTTGGTGGTCGCGGGTCCGACGGGCAGCGGCAAGACCACCACGCTCTATGCCGTGGTCGACGAGTTGTGCCGAAGATCGCTCAACATTGTCACGATCGAAGATCCCGTGGAGTATCGCGTGGACGGGGTCCGGCAGGTGCAGGTCGATACCCGGTCCAACCTGACGTTTCAGGCCGCGCTGCGTTCAATCCTGCGACAGGACCCCGATGTGATCCTTGTGGGCGAAATCCGCGACGGCGAGACCGCCCGGATCGCGTTCGAAGCGGCGCTGACCGGGCATCTGGTGTTGTCGACCCTGCATGCCACGGACACGACGTCGGTTCTGGTTCGCCTGCTGGAACTGGGCGTCGACCGGCATGTGATCGCCACGTCCCTGATCGGTGTCGTGGCGCAGCGGCTGATCCGCATGAATTGCCCGGCTTGCCTGCGTCCCGACACTCCACCGGACTTTCTGCTCGATCGGCTCGGCATTGCCGAAACAGAGCAATCGTTGCTGGGCCGGGGCTCGGGTTGTGCCGAATGCGGGTTCACCGGCGTTTCGGGGCGGCAACCGCTATTCGAGATTCTGGAACTCGATTCCGGCACTCGGCCCGCGGTGATTCAGCAGGACCACGCCGCGCTCACAAAGGCGTCGTCGCGCCTCGGATTCACGGCGATTCTGGATCAGGTTCTCGAACGGGTTCGGCGGGCGGAGGTGTCCGCCGAAGAAGCCTATCGCACATGCTACTTCGGAGGTGGAAAATGAGGGATCACTACCGCGTCCTGAATCTCAGGCATACGGCCACGGTCGAGGATGTGCACAGCGCTTATCGGTCGCTTGCCCGCCGTTTTCATCCGGACCGCAACCCCGATCCGGAGGCGGCCACACAGATGATCCAGATCAACGAAGCCTATTCGTGGCTTAGCGACCCCGCCCGCCGGTCCGCCTACGATCAGGAATTCGTGGCCGCTGAGCCGCAAGAGCTGCAGACCGCGGTGCTGGACGCGGCACGGGAGCAACTTCGAACGGCCGGAGGCCGGTGGTGCGACACTGGGGTCGGCGATCCGATTATCGACACGGGTTCGGGACGGGTCGCAGTGCGCCTGACGGGATTGTTGGGCCATGTGGAACTGGAGGAATGGACCCGCGCGCTCGACCCGCTATTGACTCGCAACGTGGCGGACAGTGCGGTGTGCATGGCTTATCGCGTTTTCGTCTCCGACCGGATCGGTTCGCTCGAGTCATCGAGTCATCCGTTGATCGTAATCGACCTGCTCCAGGCCAGCGCCCTTGGGGCCGACTTCCCAACGCCGGAGGTTCGCCGGCTGTTCGAGCCGTTTCTGCTCGACTGACCGGCATTTATCGCGGGTTGTCCGCTGCCGCGCGCAAGAAAAAGACGCCTGCCCGGGGGCTGGAACACGCTTGGCATTCGGAAGGCGGAAGGGCACGCATCGTTCCGCCGCGTGCGAACCATCCCAAGCAGCGCCAACGTCTCGCGGTGAACAACTTTCAGGCATGCTCCTGGCGCGCTTGATCCGGCGCGAGGCACGCGCCGCTACGCGCGACCGGCGCGAGGCACGCGCCTGAGAACGCGCCTGAGAACGCGGGCTTCCTGCCCGCAACAGTCATGTGTGTCTGTCACCACTTTCCACCTCCGTTCTCATAGAGTTGGGTAACATTTTCTAATGAGGCAACAATCTCCGGTTCGGTAACGTTTTCAATGAGTCAATGCGGACAGGAAAAATAATTGACGCTGGACACCCATGGTTGTCTATGAGATCAACGATTCCCAGCACGTGATCGGCGACAATCAATAATCCCGGTACAATGGAAGTTCATAGAGTCGCAGATCTCAGCACCATTACACCGGCTCAGCGCAGTGCGTATCGGCGCACGCATCGTCACGGTGTTCGGCGACGCGATGCTGTCGGTGCTGATGTTGGACCCCTGAAGTCGAAAGGGGGGATGCGTCTCCAGGAAAGCAGAGACGACCGAAAGGGAGAAACGACATGAACAGGCAGTTGACCGCGATCGTCGAACGCGAGGGCGAGGGATACGTCGCCCTGTGTCCGGAAGTGGATATCGCCAGCCAGGGAGACACCGTGGCCGAAGCGCGCGACAACTTGGCCGAAGCACTCACTCTGTTCTTTGAAACCGCCTCCGCTGGGGAAATCGACAGACGCATGCGCAGCGAAGTCTATGTGACCAATGTCGTGATCGCAGTTGACTAGACTGCGCGTTCTTTCGGGCCGAGAGGTCTGCCGTATTCTCGCGTCGCATGGTTTCGTCGAAGTGAGACGACGTGGCAGCCATGTGGTAATGCAGAAGGCCGAAACCGACGGCACGATCACCGTTCCGGTACCGGATCACGGGGAGTTGCGCACCGGGACGCTGAAGTCGATCATCCGGCAATCCGGCCTGTCCCGTTCCGAGTTCGAATGACGTCCAATGAAGCGGGCAATGTGGCCAGTAATCTGACGAGCATGCTGTCGCCAAGGCACCCGCGCGGCGGCTTGCTGATATTTGGCTGGACATAAGACAAGCATGGAACCCTGGAAGGCCCTTATCGTCGCGTTCGGCGGCAACGTGACCTTGTTATTCTTGCTCGGCTACTTCGGTCGATCAGTGGTGTCGCAAGTCCTGGCCAAAGATATCGAAAAGTTCAAGGCGGATCTGCAGCTCGCCGCTGTTGAACATCAAGTTAGATTTACCAAGCTGCATGAGAGACGCGCCGAGATTCTCGTCGAGCTATACGAACTTCTGGTCCAGGCAATATGGACGACATCGACTTTCACGTCTCTCTTCGGTGGGAGGGCGATCCTGAGAAGAATGACCCATACGTAATCGCTATGGACGCGATCACAAGATATTTCAGATTTTTCGACCGGAATCGCATTTGGCTACCTACCGAGATTTGCGGTCCATTGGACAAATTCGCGGAGCAGATCCGCAAGCCGACAGTCGAGCTCGGCGTCTATCTGTCGATCCAGAATCCAACGGATGACACACTTAAGGAGCGGCTGAATGTCTGGCACAAAGCGTGGAATTCTGTGCAAGATGACATCCCTGAACTCCGACGAGAGATTGAGGAGAGATTCAGGTCGGTTCTTGACGCCGACAGCAAAACAAATCGATACCATTTCTTTTATCGGCGGGGTTTAGCTTCAAGTTGGAACTGCAACAGCGGGTAGATTGCGCCTGACGGGATTGTTGGGCCATGTGGAACTTGAGGAATGGACTCGCGCTCTCGACCCGCTATTGACTCGCAACGTGGCGGATAGTGCCGTCTGCATGGCATACCGCGTTTTCGTCTCCGACTGGATCGGGTCGCTCGAGTCATCGAGTCATCGAGTCATCCCTTGATCGTAATCGACCTGCTCCAGGCCAGCGCCCTTGGGGCCGACTTCCCAACGCCGGAGGTTCGCCGGCTGTTCGAGCCGTTCCTGCTCGACTGATCCGCTCGATCAAATGGACGCAAGCCTTAACAGGGGTCCACGCTCGGGTTAAGCCGGATTGCTCTGGGGAGGACCCAACTCGCTGTCGTAGAGGTGGCAGGCAACGAAGCGTTCGTCGCCGGAGTCGTCCTTCACCGGTAACAATTTTGGCGTCACCGATCCGCAGGCATCGAACACCTTGGGACAGCGGCTGGCAAACCGGCATCCTTCCCCGACGTTGATCGGGGACGGAATCTCTCCCTTGATCACGACGGCGCTGCGACTTCGCTCGGTTCGGGGGTCGGGTGCCGGATTCGAACCCACCAGGATCTCGGTATAGGGGTGCTTGGGACGAAAGAACACGTCATCGGCCGCGCCGATCTCGACAAGCGAGCCCAGGTACATGACGGCCATCCGATTCGAAACGTACCGCACCATCGACAGATCATGGGCAATAAAGAGCATCGTCAATCCCATGGACGCCTTGAGTTCTCCGAGCAACCGGACCACCTGTGCCTGAACGGAAACGTCGAGCGCCGAGATCGGTTCGTCGCACACGATAAACTCGGGCTCCATCACAAGGGCTCGGGCGATACCGACGCGTTGCCGCTGTCCGCCTGAAAACTCGTGCGGGTACCGCGAAGCGTGCTCCGGTTCCAGGCCCACCTTCCGAAGCGAAATGGTCACCTGATCGCGGATACCGCTTCTTGACCCGCCGCTCCGCAACCGCAGACCTTCTCCAATTATTTCTCCGACGGTCATGCGCGGATTCAGGCTGGAATAGGGATCCTGGAAGATCATCTGGATGTGAGGCGCGTACCGCTCGAAGTCGGCTGGCGTGTAGCGCCCCGGGAGTTGTTCACCCTTGAAGTACACCTCCCCGGAGGTCTTCTGGTGCAACCCGACAAGCGTCTTTCCGAACGTCGACTTCCCCGATCCGCTCTCGCCGACCAGTCCGACGATCTCTCGCGGATACACGTCCAGACTCACATCGTCGACCGCGTGCACGATTCGGTTGCGACCGATCTTGAAGTGTTTGGTGACGCCTTTCGCTTCGATCAGGGGTTTCACGTCGCCTCCACGCGCAATTGTTCGCGCGCACCCGGAGGCGCGTCGGAGTGGTGGACCCAGCAGTGTGAATGGTGATGCGGACCCATCTCGAAGCGTGGGGGCGCGTTCTTCTCGCAGACACTCATGGCATAGGGGCAGCGCGCAAAGTAGGCGCAGCCTCGCGGCGGATCGAACATGTCGGGGGGCGTGCCCTCAATCGGCTTCAACCCGTGCTTCCTGGCAGGGTCGTTCAGCGGCATCGCGGCCCGCAGACCGAGCGTGTACGGATGCGCCGAACGGTAGAAGACGTCTTCCGCGGTGCCCTGCTCCACGATTTCACCCGCGTACATGACGGCCACGTCGTCAGCCAGGTGAGCAACGACACCTAGATTGTGCGTAATCAGGATGATTGCCATGCCCGTGCTGCCCTGAAGTTCTCGAAGCAGATCCAGGATCTGTGCCTGAATCGTCACGTCAAGCGCCGTCGTCGGTTCGTCGGCGATCAGAATGGACGGCTCGCACGCAATCGCCATGGCAATCATCGCGCGTTGCAACATGCCGCCGGAGAACGTGAACGGATACTGCCTGGCCCGTTTGTCCGGTTCCGGAATATGTGTCATTTGCAACAACTCGACCGCGCGGTTGAAGGCTTGCTTGCGGCTGAGTCCACGATGGACGATGAGGGTTTCGGCGACCTGATCGCCCACGGTCATTGTTGGATTCAGCGAACTCATGGGGTCCTGAAAGATCATCCCGATCCGCGCACCGCGAATGTCTTCGCCGTCGATAACCTTTTGTCCAAGAATATCGACGCCGTCGAACATGGCCGTTCCCTGGGTGATTCGGCCCGGCGGCGTGGGCGTCAGTCCCATGATGCTCTGGACAGTGACGGATTTTCCGCACCCGGATTCGCCGACGATCGCAAGCGTCCTGCCTTCATCGACTTTGAATCCCACGTTCCGCACGGCTTTGACGATGCCCCCGTAAGTGTCGAATTCCACGTGCAGATCATCGACCTCGAGAAGCGCGGTCCGGGTCTCTGTTGACACGGTCTCCCTCATTCGCGCCCCCGCATCCTGACGTCGAGCGCATCACGGAGTCCATCCCCCAAGAGATTGAATGCCAGGACGGTGACGCTGATCAACATGGCCGGAAAAATCAGTTCGTGCGGATGCGACAGCATCGTCCGGATACCTTCATTGGACATGCTGCCCCACGAGGGTGTGGGAGGCGCGACACCCATCCCGATAAAGGACAGAAACGCCTCGGTAAAAATCACGCTGGGGACGGCAAACGTCAGCGTCACCAGGATTACGCCTATCGTATTCGGAAGCATGTGGCGAAAAACCAGATATCCGGTTCCCGCGCCCAAGAGTCTGGATGCGCCGATATAGCCCTCTTCCCGGATTTGCAGGATTTGCCCGCGGACCAGGCGGGCCGACGCGGGCCAGGCCAGCAGCACCAGTGCGACAAGCATCGGAAAAACTCCACTTTCTCCCGGGCCGATGCCAAACCCGATCTTGAAAAGAATCATGAACAGCAAAAACGGTAGCGCCACCACAAAATCGGCGAAGCGCATCAACATCTGATCGAAACGGCCGCCGATGAAACCCGCGGCGCTCCCATAGACGATACCCAAAAGGACAAACAGAAGGGGTGCGACAATGCCGATGAATAATGAGACTCGGGCACCGAACATGAGCCGGGCGAGCATATCGCGTCCGAGGTAATCCGTGCCCAGGGGATGGTACGGCAGCCGGATTTGGTCGCCGGGTTGCAAGTTGGCGGCGTCATCCACCCAGCCGCGCCCCTCGGCCTCCTCCGGGCTCACAGCGCGGAGCGGTTCCACTTCGAGCGTTCGGTATTCCTCGACTTCAATTACGTCCTGGCCCAGAACAACAATCGAATACCAGTATGGCTTGGGTTCGAGGCCCAGACGGTCTTCGAAACTGACCGCTTCCGCTCCGTAGATTTCGGTGAGCGGGAGACCCAACGCCCGATCCGGATCAGGGTCGTAGATACTCCGGTATACGGCGTACCCGGTGGCTTCGGCGACGGGATCCCAAACGAGGCGAACCGCCTGAGTCGTTGCCGGTTCGAAGAGGCGCAGGTTGTCGGCCACGAAGGGAACTGCCGCACTGTCGTCCGCGACCGGGGTGTTCGGCGCCCCCGCCCACGGGACATACGGACCGATGATCGTGGCCGCCTCGGGTAGCGTGGGCGGTTGGCTGATCTGGTCCACGTCCTGCGCCGCCGGGTCCACGCGCCAAACCCACGGCCCGGGCACCGTGAACAGGCCCAGCGCGATGACGATGTAAAGGGAGATGAAGGCCCGCCTGTTTTCCTTCAGGCGGCGCCACGCGTCTTGCCAATACGAAAGCGAAGGGCGCGGAATCGTTTCGGCGGAGCGAGCGGCGGTGACCGGCTCGAAGTCGGTCGGTCCGAACCTGGGATCGCCGGAACTCATTCCAGCGTCACCCTTGGATCGATCAGACCGTAGACGAGATCGACAGCGATGACCATGAACACCAGGAAACCGCCATAGAATACGGTCGTGCCCATGATTACCGTGTAGTCGAGTTGCTGTACGGCTTCGACAAAATAACGTCCCAGACCGGGAATCGCAAAAACCAGCTCCACAACGAAACCGCCTGTCGTGATCGCGGCGATTGCCGGTCCCAAAACGGTGACGACGGGCAGGACCGCGTTCCTCAGTTCATGCCGCAGGAAAACGCGAGCCGGGGGCAGTCCCTTGGCCCGCGCCGTGCGTATGAAGTCCGAATTGACGATCTCGAGCATCGAGGAACGCATCAACCGGGTCAGAAACGCCATCGTGCCGAGTCCGAGCACGATTGAGGGCACCAGCATGTGGGACAGCGTCCCCCAGCCGGCGACCGGGAGCACAGAGAATCCCAGAGTCGTGTTCATTATGACCAGAGACAGTTGTCCGAGCGCGGCGACGACGAAACTCGGCACCGAGATGGCAAGTATCACCAGGAACATGATGGCCAAGTCGGGCAGGCGCTGTCGATACAGGGCGGTCAGCGCTCCCCACAGAATGCCGCCCAGACCGGCAAATACGATCGACAGAATGCCGAGCGTTGCCGAAACGGGGAAGTGCTCGCGAATGATGTCGTTGACGCTTCGGTTCTGCTGCGTGAATGAAATTCCGAAATCGCCCTTCAGCAGATTTCCCATGTAGATGAAGTATTGATCCAGCACGGGCCTGTCCAGGCCGTAGCGGGCTTCCAGATTTCTGCGGATTTCTTCAGTTGTCGCCCGCTCGCCGGTCAGGGGATCGCCCGGAACCGCATGCATGGCGGCGAAGGTAGCCGTGGCGATGAACCAGATGGTAATGACGCCCTGGAGAAGTCGTTTGACGGTGTAGGCGAGCACGATGCCGTTCGATTATGGATTTTCGACCAGGTAGGCGTTGCTGTAGTCGGGATCGGTCCCGACCGACCGGTAGACCACGCCCCGAAGGTGCGGGTCCTCGACATACACGAGCCCTCGTTCATAGTTGGGCAGCAGCACGGCGTCTTCGATCAACATCCTCTGGATTTCGCCGAACGCATCCATTCGGATTTGCTGATCGAGCGATCCCTGAGCGATCCGAACCTGGCGGTCGAGTTCGGGATTGTTGTACGTGCCGCGGTTATTGAGATTCCAGGACGCATAAAGGTCTCCGAACGTCAGCGGATCGTCGAAGTCCGGCCCCCAGCCCGCGGCCACCATGTCGAAATCTCCTGACGTCATCTTGGCGAGTCGCTGCTTGAAGATTTGCTTGTCGATCACGATCTCCAGACCGAGCGTGCGCATGAACAGGTTCTGAAAGTACTCGGCCTGTTTGTTCGACAGCGGCGAGTCGTCAGACAAGAGCACGAGCGGCGGGATCGTTTCGAGACCCAGTTCCTGTTTTGCCAATTCCAGGTGCCGCCGGGCCTCCGCGTGATCCGGAAATATCCGTTGGGGCGGGTATTCGAGCCTGAAGGCGCCATTGACGCCCTTCAACCACGTTGGAAACAGGGACAGCGCCGGTTGGTAGCCGGGTAGGGCGATGACCTTGTTGACCAGTTCGTTCGGGTCGGAGACCAGTTGCAGGGCCTTGCGCAGGTTATAGTTGCTCGTCAGCCTGTCCGGCCGAAAGTTGAAGTCGATGTAGAAGACGGAACCATCGATGTAGCGGCCCAGGTTCCATCGCAATCGCATTGCGTCCTCAAGCTGCTCGGTACCGAGCGTGGCCCTGGCGATCGCGCCCGCCTTGTACAGGTTCACTACCGCGTTGGAGTCCGACGTGATGTAGGGCATGTCGATCACGTTCAACTGGACGGTTTCGCGATTCCAGTACGCGGGGTTCTTCTCCAATCGCACGTGCGCCCCGTGCACCCATTGCGTCATCACGAACGGGCCGTTGTAGAGAAGATCTTCGGCATCGGCCGCGTATCGCCCCTCGCGGCTTTCGTAAAAATCCTTGCGGACGGGGAAGTAGATTCCAAAGGCGGCAAGCTTGTCGAAGAACGCGACGGGTTGTTCGAACTCCACGTCGAGAACCCGGTCCCCGGATGCCCGGACACCGAGCGCCTCGCGCGGCATCTGGCCGGTATTGATGGCTTCCCCGTTCTTGACCGGATACATGATGAAGGCGTACTCGGAAGCGTTTGCGGGATCGACGACAGTCTGCCAGGCAAACACGAAGTCATGAGCCGTGACCGGCTGCCCGTCGCTCCAGGTCGCATCCTCGCGCAACCAGAACCTTGCCCCGTCGGGGCCGATCTCCCAACGCTCGGCGACACCGGGCACCAGCCGGTTGTTCGCGTCGTAACGGAGCAGGCCCTCCATCACGTGACCCAGAACAAAGAAGCTAACCTGATCGGTCGACCGTGTGCTGTCCAGTTGAGGAGGTTCCTGAGAAAGGGCGAGCGTTATGGACCGCGTCTCGAGATCGACCCCGCCGAGGGTAACGGAGTCGGAACCGGTGAGCTCCGACGCCCACGACAAACCGACCATCAACAGGACAAAACCAACGGTACAAGTGACCGTCAGCCAGATAATCTGCCGGACGGCGGCCCGGCTCAGAGGATCCCTTTCCGTCTCGATATTGGCCATCGATATTCTCCCAGGTTCGAACAATCTTGCCGTCAGAGGCAAAATGTTAACACCAACCCACCCAAGCTGCCAGATTTGGTGTCGGCGGGGCCGGCGGGGGTTAGGGTGGGGGGGAGACCGGGGTAAAAATCAAGGGCGGGTGGTTAAACGTTCCGGACGCCGCGGGATGGTTGTGCGTGCACATCCGGCGCGTCTGTTTCGGCCGGTTTCGCGGTAGAACGGGCGTGACCCGCCAGTCTACTTACCATTTCCCAGGTTTCCGGATGTTGGAGCCGGGGATCGGGTCGGGCAGTTGAGAGTGCTGTAAGCCGTTGGTCCGGATATGGCGCACGAAGTCCGCGTGCTTCCTTAGCTGCTGAGAAGGTCTTCCGGTTCCTGGGGTTACCAGCCCGATCCTCTTGCCATGCTGTTCGCGCACGAGACGCATGGCTTCGGCGAGGTCGCTGTCGTTGCTCACCACCACTCCGCAGTCGTAAGCATTGAGCCAGCCGTCGTTCACGAGATGTACGGCGAGATTGACGTCGGAACCCTTCTCCTCGGTTCTTATCACCTCCACCGTCCGCCGCTCCCCCATCTGCCGCGCAAGCGGCGCCCGAACTCTGTGCCTCAGAAAATGCCCGAAATACACTTCTACTTCTGGCCGGAAGTGTTGGAGGGCGCGGAGATAGATGTCCTGCCGCTGCGGTTTGGACTGGTCGACCGTCGTGCCCGAGACTCTTGCGGTGAAGTACTTGACCTTGAGGATCTCGTGATGATGCTGCAGGACCCTTTCGAACAGAGCGACCAGGTCCAGCCACTTCCATGACGTTCCCTTGAGGGCTCCGTAGTAGAGATTGAACCCGTCTACATAGAGGAACGTACGCATCAATGCCCGCGCAAAAAAGCAAGGGCCTCCGAAGAGGCCCCGCGCCCTGCGGTCGAAACCGCAGGGGGTGTAAACGACAATATATCCGCAACCGGCAACAAGTTCAAGAATCGCCTGGTCTTGAAGCGCACCGGTTGTAGTTCTTTAGTTTTCGCTTGGCTTTCTTCACTGGCGGTTCGGTTTGCGTCCGTGCTTCGTAATTGACACAGAAAGTGCGCCAAAGTCGGAGAATATCGTTTGCAAGAAACGCCGGTATGAACTCCGTTTCGTGACCCTCGAAATCACGCCGGTACTGCGTGATGACCTCCTCTATAATCGTCCAATAGGTTCCCGTTTCAAGAAGAGGGACGCTTTCGAACAACAGGAGGAGGGCCGTAAAAGTATTCGAGGCATCATCGTCTGGATGTCCCAGAGTCTCGATGAGCTCTTCTACCGTCAACAAGCTCGTTCGCCTTCGCCAAGCGTTTCTGAAGGGCTGTCCGGCGGGATTTAGCGCTTTCGCGTCGGCTTGAGAGAAGTTCCACTTCAACTATTGTCCCACTCGAACAAGTTGACGAAGACCTGAGCTTGTTCTATTGCATCGTCGAGGGCGTGATGGGTGTGCTTTCCCCCAGGCCGGAGCCTTTCATCGAGATTCGACCGTCCTGCCTCCGCTATCGGAATGCCGGCCTTGACGGCGTAGGCGGTCTTAAGGTCGAAGCAACTCGAGTGATTGAAGGGAGAACCGTCCTTCGAGAATGACTTGAAATACCAGTAGAGCCAGGTCCAGTCAAAACTGAGCGGGTATGCGACGAGCACGGGGCGGGCACCACCTGCGATCTTTTTGACCCAACTGCTCGCCTCCGTCATTGCGTCCACAGGATCTTCACCTTCTTCGCAAAGACGGCGCCGTTCCAATCGATTCACGCTGAGCGCTTCCTCCTGAAACTCTTCAGAAATCGGCTTCAATTCGTGGTAGGTGCTCAATTGGAAGTCTGTTGGAGGCTCAAAGGATTGCCCGTCAAAGCGTCCCGCATAGACCAGGGCGAATGAAAGCATCGAGAACGGGCCTGGGATCGGGCCGTCCGTCTCGACATCCGCGGAAAAGTACATGTCTGCGCGCTTGATCGGCAAAGGGGTGGCGGTCTTGGCGGACCGCGTGCGTTTCGGCAGCATCGTGCTCATTATCGCCTATCGCATCGGGAGGGCAACTCGTCCTGCCAGCCGTCTTCATCGCCTTCCGCCCTTCGAGTCTGAATTCCAACGTACCGCCCGGCAAAAACCAATTCGCTCCGAATTTCTCATGGCGGCCTACATTCGAATCCCCTGGGTATCGCTTAGCCCGCCTTTCTCGTGCGCCGTGGAAAGGCGTTCTCATCAGTGGGTGCGAACCCCACCCAACAACTGTGGCTTCGGTTGGTAGCAGCCATGGCGGTTTATGGAGGTAACGAAGTGGACTGAAGCACTGTGGCCAAAAGGGTCGTATAGCGACTTAGCGAACGTATAGGCCGGAACGCGAGTGAACATTGAGCAGGCCTCGAAAAGGGTAATGCGGAAGCCGACCCTGCGGGAATAAGGGGAAGGCCGATGACGGGACGGGAAGTGAGCCACGCGAGCACCGTAACGTTTCCGCCGGGGTATTGATGTCGGCATGTACGGAAGATGATGAGGGCAGCAACACGGGAAGCCCTGACGGTGGGATGCACGCACCGAACCGGAAGCCCGCAAGGGACAGGCCGGGCCGGCAGGGTGGCGGAGAGGCTCGCAGGTACCGATGAAGCCGGGTAATGCCGGTGGAGGGAAGGGGCCTCAGGTGAGGACGGATGACGGAAGGGAGAAGGGTCTCGGGAGTGGCAATGCCTATAGCCCCGAATTTACGGCTGGAGATCCTGGAAGCATCACATGCGAAAGTGAAGGAAGCGAACTGGACGAAGGGCGCGATGCGGCCATCGAAAGGTTTGGGGTGGTTGAGGCGTGAACAGGCTCAACCACCCACCGGAGGCGATGTGCAACGGAGGGCGGAAGCCGTGCAGTTTCCGCAAATCGGCGATGCGGATCGCCGGCCGCCGGGCCGCAGTCGTCCGGGTGTTTCCGTGTGCGAGCGGCATGATCCCACTGGAGAGCCGGATGCGGGAAAACCGCACGTCCGGTTCGGAGAGCGGGGGCTGGAAACGTGGCCATGGGAGCCGGACTGAGGACCGAAGCGAAAGCGACGGACAGACCACCGGACCCTACCGCTAACGCGCCAGCTCTCGACTCTACACGGGTTTTCGTCGCGAAGAGTCGGAGACGCCGTCAGAGCAAGGCGCGCGCCCGGAGGGCACCGGAGGCGTACTTGACGGTACGTCGAGGAGCCCGACGAAGCGGAACGCAGCACTGGCGGATGGATCCGGCGCTGTAGCAGACAACTCGTGAGAAAGGCGGGTTAGCCGGTCTCCCTACCCTCTTTCGCTTCGTTCATGATGTATTTCTCGGCCGCGGTGCCGACTACCCAGGCCAACGACACTTTCTGTCAATGCGCGATCTCTTCAAGTGTTTCGTAGAGAATCGGGCGGAAGGCCGATCGACGCTGGATTGCTGCTTTTTACAGAGAAAAGACTCTCTGGATTGGCTGTTCAAATGGGCAAACAACTCACGAATGCATCGGCGCTTCTCCAGCAACCACGCGGGGGTGAACGTCGATCTGCACATCCACCTGCTGGCCGAGCTTGTTGAGTACGGTCATCAGACGGTCAATAGTGAAGCGGTCAAGCTGCACGTTGCGGATGCGGGTAAAGTCCGCATGGCTGACGCCGGTGCGGCCCTCGGCCTTGCGCGTCGAAAGGCCTTCATCGTCGAGAATTCCGATGATGCGGGCGGCGAGAAGTGCCTTGGTCTGCTGCACATCGGCGTCAGCGCGGCCGAAATCACGGAAGACATTGCCGCTGCCGCGCACCAACTCAAAATCGTCGTCTGTTTTGCTCATTGCTGTAACTCCTTCTTCAATCGTTTGAGCCGCTCGCGGATCAGATCGATATCCTGCTTCGGCGCCTTGATGCCCTGCTTTGCCTTCTTCTGGAAGGCGTGCAAAACCCAAACACGCTCCTCAAGCTGCACCGCGTAGACCGTCCGATACGCATCGGTACGATACCTGAGCGCCACCTCGAATATGCCGGAACCGAAACCCTTCAGCGGCTTGGCAATGTCGGCCTTATGGCCTTCGGCCGCGACCGTCAGCGCCCGCATGATTGCGTTCTGCGCCCCTTCGGGAAAGCCATCGAAAGCCTTACGTGCCGCACTGATCCATGAGATAGGACGAGTATCCCTGCTTCTCATAGGGCATGGTGGCAAATATGGCACCATGCGTCAAGAGGGCGGGCGGTATTCCGGTTGCACAAAAAAGCGCTTACGCAACGATCCTTCGCCGAACGGCTTTTCAAGGGGCCAGGCATTGCGAAACGGTGTTGGAGTGTTGATTCGATTGGCGATATCTTTGTGCAAAACAAGCGGGCTCTCTAGAGCCGCATCGCCGTCAACCGCCGCTCAAGTGCGGCCAGATCCAGTCCCGTCTCGCGTCCGATGCGTCGAAGTACGCTCTGGGCGGTTGCCTGCACATTGGGCGTTCCAAACGGCTCGTGCGGTTTTCCCTGGAGCGACAGCGCCGCTTTCTGGAGGTTCGACCAACTCTGCCTGGTGATTCTCTTTACTTCGCGTATTTGCGCGTCGATCTCTTCGCAGGAGACCCCGGATGGCAGCTCCGGGCGGTTGGCGGGGTCCGTTCTCCCATCCAGTATCAGGACGGGTTGTCCGCCAAGAATCGCATCGAGGTCGATACCGGGGTCGGTGACGAAGTCCGGCGGGGCGCACACCGGATCCTGGCGGAAGTAAAGATCCCACGCTGCCTGGCGAACCGCCCTTTCCAGTTCCGGGTGAGGGTGCTGCCGTTCCGTCAGCATACCCGCCCAGAAGGGCATGTAGCAAAGATTCCATCCGGCCGTGAAGGCGTCCGGATCCCAGGGATGTCCCCAGACATGGCGAACGCCATAGCCGGAAGCACGTTCGATGCGGCGTCCGGAATATCTCGCCCAGGCCCGCTGGGCTGCGGAGTTGTCATCCAGCTTGACTTCCCGCCCCTTCCACGTGGCGCGATCGCCCTTGTCGAGTTTCCGATAGTGCTCGCGGCTGTAGCGAGCCCGCTCCGGGTAGAGGGGCGTGTTTTGCCTGTTGCCGATCACGAGAAACCGCGGATTTTTGAACACGCGCCGATCAATCATGAACGTCTTGCGGGAGCCCTGGGACGGCCCAGTCGCCGTTGAGGAGGACGAAAGTCGGCGAAGGGGTCAATCCAGGCGCTGTGACGCAGGCATTTCACGCACTGAGACAGAGGCAGGCGCTCGTGATCGCGCGAGTTCGTGACCGAACGCACAGGCTGATGCGTCACTCCTGCCCGGGACTGGCGTCTTCGATACTCTCGCTGGCGCAACGAATGGCACAGCTTTCCCTTCGGAGACGCTTGATAGCGGCGACCAGCGGCGCGGACGTGCTGTTGTCGCATCCTCTGTCTACAGGCAACGCTGCAGTAGCGCTGTCCGCGATCACAGCCCAAGCAGATCGTGAACATCACACCGCAGCTTGGGTCACAACATGAACGTAGTCTAACGCCGTCCGACAGGTCATCTACTCTGGAGATGGGCATACGTGCCACGATAACCCACGCAGGAATCGTCTTGTATCGAGAACGCGCCTTCGGCGCGGATGATGATGTCGAAAACCGGCGAGAGTCCATAAAACTTCACTTTCTGATGATCGCTTACAGTTTTGCCGGACCCTGTCGGGGTGGACGAAGTAGGAATGCTCGAATGCAGCTTGGAGTACTGTTGTGCCGCCACGCTCGAAATAGCGTTCAAGCGACTCAACCGGTGAAACGAGCGCGCCGTCGTGTATGCGGGTTCCGGCCAAAATAGTCCCCCAGGGCTGCGTGCATCCGGCGTCCGGCCGGTCGCGGCTCCTCTATCCTGAGGGCCGACAGGGAGCGGGCGGCGGCCGACCAACGAATCAACAAATTATAGACGCGGGTCGTTGCTCGGCCGGTATCACAAATCGTTTTTCAGCAGCCTGCAAGATCATTTTTACCTTCGTCCCGGCCTAAATCGCTGCCAATACGGTTCGTGAGCACTTACTCGGAGTGGGCTGATTTTCTCGCTGAGGTCTTCAGGATCCTGTCGATACGCGCTCGTTGTAGGAAAGGTCGATCGAAGACGGACAGACGAATTCGATCGGAAGAATGTCTCCTGGTTTTTCAGGGATTTCTGTCCGGAATGCTCGGACGGGCTACAGTTCGCGTGCGTATTTTCGTTCGACGCTTTCGATGAGACAACTACACGGATTGGCGCGTCAAGGCGACGGCGGACGCTGATCCTTGCGAATGAGATTGAAGAACGAGTAGACCTTAGACAGCATCTCCGGATTCTCCGCGATGAATCGGGTGTGGTCGCCGCCCTCGATAACGAGATACACGTGCGCCATGCCGAGCCCCTTCATCGTGGAAGCCACCCCGCGGCTTATCGGCATGTAGCGGTCTTGGTCGCCCTGGATCAGGAAAGTGGGTATGTCAGTGAACTTCTCGATCTGTTCGCTCCAATCCGTTTTCATGGGAACGCTGCCCGGCGCCACCACGGCGATCGCGGCCCATATGTCCGGATACTTCGCTGCCAGGTGAAGGGCTCCGACTCCCCCCATCGAGTGGCCCAACAGATAGGTCCGATCATCGTCGATGTTGAAATCGCCCTGAACTATCTCGAAGACGTTCATCACGTCTTTCTCGCTCAACTCGCCCAGGTTCGGCGGCAGATCGTCGGTCAACTGGCCCGAACTCTCAAGCGACTCCGTTGCCAGCCCGGGGCCAAAACTTCCGTAGTATCCGCGCGTATGATATCCGAGGGGGGCAACAACGATGTAACCGTCTTGCTCGGCGAGGTCGAGCATGCCCGCGTAATCCACCAGCCACGACTCATGGGACTGACCCGCGCGATGCAGGCCAACAATGAGCGGCCACTCGCTGCCCTCGTCATAGTTTGAGGGTACAAACAGGGAGTAAGGGATCGTTTCACCCGTTTCAGGGAATACATAGGTGCGTGTCTGTACTCGGGAGTCTGCTGGAAGCGCCGACTCAACCTGCTGACCCTCCAGGGCGGTGCTTCCCCATGCGAGAGCGGCGAACACCGCGACAACCAGCCTCGAATGATATGTCCACTTTCGCGAGTTCATGGTGTCCTCCTTTCGCAACTCACCGGAAACGGTCTATCGCCCAACCGAAGCGGCGTAAAGTTCAATCCAGTCGACACGAGCCGCACCGGTCCTCTGGTGGGTAAGGCCGATCTCCTCCACCCGGCTGAGGTCGGGGTTGGCGACGGCGCGACCTTCGTTCAGTGTCTCGATGTTGAGCGCGTGCCAGCTAACGTCAGGGATAGAGATTTCCGACACGTTCCAGTCGCCGGTCGGCCCCGCGTACCGATCGCTCACGAGGAAGGTTCCGTCGGCAAGCTTCAGAATGAGGCGAAGTTGACGGAAGCCGTCCATTTTGGTGCGCCACCGAACTTTGGCCAGTCCCGTCATATCGAAGTCGTTATCGTTGTCTCGCAGCGTGACCGCGCAGGGCCCGCCGCACTGCCCCGCCCAGAGATAGCCGGGGTCGTCCTTCGGGGCAATATGGCGAATGTACTCCCATCCTTCTCTGTGTTCGGCCGCGTGTTCGCTGTCACTATGGGGATAGGCGACACGAATGTCCGGCGCGCCCGCCCCGGGTCCGTACCATGCATGCCTCAAGCTGGGATTCTGCAAGTGCGCGTCCAAATCCGTGTCGTGATAGTCGTTCAGCCTCGCCAACGGTTCACCGTCGTTCCAGTCGTCATGCCAGTCCTCTCGAAAGGCGAGAGGAGGACGACTGTCTTCGGGATAGACGGTGCTGAGCCGGCCCTGCGGAAACAGGGGTTGCGGCGACTGTGCGAGAAAGGCAATCGTCGCGCAACAGGTGATGACCCACTTCATGGCGGACGCCCTCAGGTTGATGGTGAGCATCGGCTTGCTCCTGATTTCGGGCTCGACCAGACTCTGGACTCGGCCCGGGTTGCCGGCCCCTGTCCGTTGATGTTTACGGATTGACCAGCCGTCCCGAAAAATGCCTCCCGAATCTCGAAAGCTCCGTGCGTTCTGTTCTCATTGAGGCGGCGTACTGACATCGACCTCAGAGGGGACACCCGAGATACTCGGATTATCCTCGGCTGGCGTGGGAACGTAGTACTCCACACCCTTGTTCATGTTGTCCAGACAGATATATTCCATCAGATCGTATTCTTGGCGCTCCATGTCGTAACCGATGGTCCAGGGCTCGGTGAAATAGATCGGATCCTCATATGTCTCGGTGATGTGAAGCGTGTCCGGCCCGGTCTGTTCGAACGTCTGAACCAGGTGCAGCTGATCGCTATGTTCGATACCGGCGGTGGCCAGCCAACTCCGGTCATTCATCCCAACAGTGTCGACGATGAGTTTGCCGTCCTCATACCGGCCGATCGAATGGCCCCACCACGTGGGGTCGATCTCCTCGGGATGGCCGCGCCCTTCGGTGAATATTCGATGAAACTGCCAATACAGCTCCGAGAGGATCACGACCATTCCGTGCGTCTGGAGGATTTGTATCCGGTTTGGCGCGCGCAGGACGCGGCCCAACCCGCTCGGTTGGCACAACCCCGTGGGATCCTGCGACAGATCCCGGATGAGCCACTGCTCCAGTCCATACGGCGTGAACGGCGGCAGCTCTCCCTCGAAGGCCGCCCGTACGGAACTCTCGTTGGAATAGGCGGGGGACTCGGTGTTGTCCCAGACTCCGTTCAGATTCGGGAGACCTTCCGCCGGCGCCGGGCCAACCAGAGGCGTGGGGGCGAACGGATCCTGGGCGGCAAACGTTGGCGTCCAGGCAAGTGCGAGTAGAGCAGCGCCCACTGTCGCCGCGCGAGCAAACAAACACCTCTCCATTGTCAACCTCCTCGAACTCGCCCGACCGGAACGGTCCCGAGCCGCCACACCAATGTCAGGCGGTTAATTCGGATCCTGTGCCGACCCTTGCCAGATCGCCGTGCCATCGGCAAGCTTGACCGATCCCAGCTTCGCCACGTTGTCGCAGCAACGAGACATGTCCGCTTCAATGGTTACCTGGTCACCCTGCTTCAGCGAATCTCGTCTCCAGCCTCGCCGAGACAATCCGTTCGGTTGGCCGCCTTCGAGTTCCCAGTGGGTGACGCTGTCCTGGTCGTCGGTTTGGTCCACGTAGATCCAGATGTGAGGATTAAGCCATTCAACCTTGGTCACCACCCCCGTGATCGTCACCGGACTGTTGCGGTCGAACATCGTCGCCACCGAGTGGTGGGCGGCGAGCGGCAGAACCGCGGCGAGTACCGCGAGGCACACGACGGACAGTATCGCACCAGACATTCTCATTGGAACTCTCCTTCTCATTGAAACCCTCCTTGACGCCTTCCGGGTGAGGGAAATCCCTGGAACCCGCTACCGCATCACGTCTATCAACGGGCTGGATGGGTACTCTTGGAGCATATTTTGGATGCCCGTCCGTGGCAAGTCAAGCTCTCCCAGACTTGCGAGGGACCGAAGACGGACAGAGTGCGTCGATCGCTTTTGAAAAGCAAGACATTCCCCAAAACTTGCGTGATGCGAACCGCCGAGACTGGGGGATGGGGCCGTCCGGGGGGAGGGCCTGTGGTTGCCGTTCCCGTGCCTTCCTTAATTTCAGTCAGAAACCTTACAGGCCCGCGTTCCAGGCGCGTATCCTCATGCCGAGCGAAGCCTATGCCAGAATCCGACCACTGACTTCAGTAGCCTAAACATGACCCGCGGAATCCACCTAGATTTAGTTGCCGCGCTGTCCAACCAATGGGGTCCACTTCTCTGCGTGACGGATCGTCTCCGTGAGGAGGCCCGTGAATGCTATGAGACCGCAATGTTTTTCCCGGGGTTCGCAGGGTTGCTGCTTACGCCGAAGCGGTGCCGGCGGTCTCGGCCTTCGCCGGCTGTTCCCCGTTCGCCCGCTGCAGACGCGCCTGTGCGAGTTCGTAGCTCGCTTGCATGCGCATCCAATGCTCGGCGGTGCCCCAGCCGATGTTTTCCAGCGACAGAGCCATGGTGGCCGATACGCCCGCCTTGCCGTTCAGCAGACGCGACAACGTCGGGCGCTCGCAGTTCAGGCGCGCCGCCGTCTCAGTGACATTCCAGCCGGTCTCTTTCATGCTCTCGCGGATCAGTTCGCCCAGGTGTGGCGGGTTCAGCATGGGGCCTACCCGTTCACCCTTATTGTTGTTCATGGTTCGATGCTCCCTTCCAGTCACTGATAATCGACCAAGTCCACGGCTTCGCCGTCCTCGAAACGGAATACGACACGCCAGTTACCGGATACGCGCCCGCCCGGGCCCCCTTCAAATGGATGCAGCCGGAAGCCGGGCGCGTCCGCGCTGCCGGGATGAGTCGCCTCTTGCAGCCGTAACAGGTTCGAAATGCTCCCCATCACAGGACGCTCCTCGACGCGACCACATTGTGGGCCCTCAGCGTGAAGCCGGCCTCGATCCGGTAGTCGGCACTCGTCAGATGGGCGCTCAGTTCGTCCAGAGTCATCAGTTCCCGGTAGCCCCAGTTCAGTTCGTCCGAAAACGCGCGATAGAAGAGGCGCACGGCCAGGCAGTCGCGGGGACAGCTACTGATCTGAAGGCCTCCCGGCTTCAGAAAGCCCCTGAAACGGTCCAGCACGGCTCGTTTCCCGGCGCCTTCGTAGTGCTCGATCAGGCCCCAGTCGATTCCAACATCGAAACTCGACGGTCGATCCACCTCGAAGAAATCCTGCCGGAGGTATTCGATCCCGGACAAGTCGCGGCGCACGACAATCAACGGATCCTTCCATCCCCGGGGGGCCGGCGCCCGAACCTCGACGGGGGCCTTCAGAAAACGTTCGTACGCCGCCCGATCCCTGTCGATCAGAAGGACCTTTCCACCGCTGCCGAACAAGGCCTGGATCATGGCCGCTTCCCACCCGGCTTCCGCACCGAAGTACACGATGTCGGGGTTCGCCGGAATGTTCATTCGCGAAAAAGCGCGGATCTTGCCCCTGAAGTCCAGAATGGAGTTACGCTTTTGCTGGGCATAGGCCAGGACAAGGCGCAGAAGCCGGCGCGGCAATCCGCAGGAGGTCCCCTCGTTGATGCGCCGCCAGTCCGATGAGAGAAGCCGGTCGATGCGTTCGTTGAACGCCGTCCAGTCCATCGCTCCGTTCCTTTCGGGCTCGGAAACGTTCCCTGGATCGAACTCGCGCGCGAGTGGCAGCGTTCGCCGCATGATTCCAACAAGTTAACACCGATGATCCCCGACGCCACTTCGAACCTTCCCGATATGGATTCGATCCAGGTCGTCAGTTGGGACGTCGACGGCACGCTGTACTCGACCCGGCGCGCCGCGTGCCACGCGGGGATGCGCGCCCTCGGTTCCACGGTTCGAAGACGCCGGCTGGATCCGCTGCGGGAACTCGCCGAACTGCGAGAACTCTGGCGGCGCGTCGAACGGGTCCGGTTCGATGCAGGAATTCCGGTTCGTGTCCATGACGGTTCCCGCCGCCGGCGGGACCTCGAGACCAAATGGTGGACGCCCGCCATCGCGGCGTCGGGTCCGAGGCCGGGAGTAGAGGCACTGCTCGGCCACTTTCAGGGACGGGTTCGGGCACAGGTCATCCTCACCGACTACGAGGCCGATGACAAGCTGCGGGGTCTGGGCCTCCAGAAATACTTCGGCGCCGTGTACGTTGGCGAGCGGATGGGATTCTTCAAGCCGAATCCGGTGGCGTTCGAAAGGATACTCGAAGATTTCGGTCTGACACCCGAGTGCATGCTCCACATCGGCGACAGGGTGGACACGGACGGCGCCGGAGCGGCGGCCGCCGGCTGTCGGTCACTCATCCTTCGAAAGGACTTTCGTTCGTTCGGGGAACTCTATACGATGCTGGTTAGCACCCTGTGGTGAAACCCTCACTGCATTCGACCGGCGATGCATCCCGGCTGAGCTGCGTTGCTCGTCGGTCACATATCGGGAATATGCTCGCTCCTCGCGCCTTGTCAGCCGAGCGCCTCGCCGCTCTCGGTGCGACGCGGGGTTTCACCACAGGTTGCTAGGCACGCCGGACGTTCCGAGGCCCCGTGAATTCTGTCGCGGCGGTTGACCAACCCTTGGGCCGGTCTGAATTCGAGGTATTCATGAAAGTCATCGTCACTCCCGAAGGGGAACCCATCGCGTTGAAGGATGACGGCACCTGGCTATCGGCCAGAGGCGCCGGATCGGTGCTCGACCTCTGGAAAGGCCTCGATCCGAACGCGGAAATCGTGGGGATGTTCGACGGGCTCTTCGATCGCGTGATCGTCCACGTCATCGATACCGGCGAACGTATCGCGTGCGTCCACCACGGGGACCGAATCGAATTCGCCCCGGCCGCCGCGGACGATTCCGCCAGCCTCGCCGTCGATATCCACGCGTACCAGGCCCAACGATTGGCCGATCGGGTTGCCCGGGGAACCATCGATCCCGTCGAACGCTTCCGGATCGCACGGACCCTGATAGGGGCGCGCCAGACAGGATCGAACAGTCTGCTGCGCAATCCGTTGATGTCGAACGGCAAGCTCCGAAAGATCGTTTCGGGGAAGGACATCATTCACGTCCTCCTCAAATCCCCCGATCCCAACGAGGAAGGAGACGCCCGCTTTAGTTGGTTCTACGTGGGCGGGGCGTGGGTCGTCGTGCCGGGTTTCCACGGGACCGCGCAGCGCGCGTTCCACCTGTCCGTCGACGATGCGCTGGAACTCCAGAAACAGCTCTTCAAGGCCATGAGCGCGGCCGGTCTGATCGATTGGGTCAGGATGGCACAGTGGTACGTCGCCTGGCGAAAGAAGGTCGAGGTCCCCGTCCAGCCGTGACGCCCGAAGCGCCCGCGAACAGTCGGGGGCCGACGCCGTGTCTGGTCGATGCCCGATTGCGCGAGGCGCCGCTCTCCCTGGCCGAACTCCGGCGAATGGTCCCCCTTCGGCTGCGGACACCGAACGTGACCGCGTCCTGGCGTGCCTTGAGCCGTGTCCTCGCCATGGCCGGGATCTGCCTCGGGCTTCTCGGCGTCATGGACCTGGATGGTGGCGCGGCCCTGCTATGGCAGGCGCCCGCTCTCGCCTTGGTATGGATCATTTACGGCTGGGTCCTCGTGGGATTGTTTTCGCTGGGCCACGATTGCGGCCACGGGTGCTTCTCGAACCGAAAGTGGATCAATACCCTGATCGGGCATCTCTGCATGTCCCCCCTGGGAAACAGCTTGGTCGCGTGGCAAATCGCCCACGACCATCACCATCGCCACACGCAGCTTCAAGGCCAGGAGGTCGACTGGTCCGCGAACCTGAGAACCCGTGCCCAGATGCGGTCGCCGTCTGCGGGCAACCCGCTTCTGTTGCGGTCGGGTTACCGGCTGCCCTGCGGCATGGTCGTCTGGATCGTGTCGAACACGTTGCGCCGCGCCTTCAATCTGCGATCCATGATGACCTCCGTGGAGTGGCGGGCATGGAAGAAACCGTTGCGGCGGTCCAAACTGTCGATGTACTTGTCGGTTGTCTTGATCTACGGCGGACTGTGGCTGTGGGTCGGGTTCTGGGACATGCTCAAGTATCACGGCGTGCCGGCGGCCATCGCGATGCTGACCGGATCGTTTATCATCACGATCCAGCACGCGAATTTCCGGAGTCTCGTCTACACCGCCGACGGGTGGAATCCGGCGCGCAGCCAGATGGCTTCAACCTTCGACGTTCGATTTCCGAAGTGGGTGGAGTACCTCTGGTGCAATATCAACATTCACATCCCGCACCACGTCGCGCCCGAGATTCCCTGGTACCACCTGCCGGAATCCGCGTGCATTCTGTCCGCCGCTCTCCCCGGCAGGTACATGGAGAGCCGTTTCGGCGTGGAACACCTCAAGTTCTTTTGGCGAACGCCCTTTCTCGAACCGGTCGAGGACAAGGGCTATTTCATCCTGGATTCGGCCAGCGGAGTCTGACACCGGTGTTGTCGTCGCTCTGCCGTCCTTCCGGCATCCCTTTCAAGGTCGATCGAGCGACTCCCACAGCCGGGGATACAACGGCAGAAACTTGAACTGCCCGTCAAAGTCGGGCGGCGCCGGCCCGGCGCCCATCCGCCGAAGAAATTCGCTCGCGTTCATCTGTTGAAACCGTACCGGTCCCAGACGCCGGCTTTCGCGCTTGTTCCGGTACTCCGGGTTCAACTCGGCGAGCAACCGGTCGCACCGTTCGGCAATTCCGGGCAGCACGCATCCCGGCAACCCGTTGCCGCGAATGAGAGTCAGTTTGTAATGGGGAATCGGATCGGTATCGGGTTGGGACGGGAAGCAGGTCAGGAAGTCCGCGCCATCGATTGCGGGGTAGTCGCCGCGGATCTTTCCGTATGTTTCGGCCAACTGCTCGCCCGTCAGCTTCTCGCCGGTGAAGGAGTACGCCAGCCCCGAGCGCCGCAGAAAGCGAAGGTCCGGTAGCCCTTTCACCCATTCCTTGACCAGAAAGACGTCTCCGGTCCGATAGCGGCGCGCACCGTAGGGGTGGCTGACCACCATCCGGTACGTCTTTCCTTTCCGCAGACGGCTGGCGGGTTGCAGGTTCTCCGGTTTCTCTGAGGCGTCGTTCTGGAGAAATTCATAGAACACGCCGGGGGCCAACGGAAGAAAGGCGATTCCATCGCGACCGAAATGGGTAATCGTTTCGATGGTTTCGGTCGACATCGAATACATGGGGACCAGACGATAGCAGGGCGCTGGAAGATAGGTCCGCACACGTTCCAGGAACGGTGCGACATAGCCGCCCATCCAGCAGACATACGTGTCGAGGCCCGGCGCCCACGTTTCGATGGGCATGAAATCCGTGCTGGCCGCGATCCGTTCGAGGCGTTCCCGGCTGCCCCGTGAAACCAGCCGCCGGGCAATCCGGTGGATCGAGGCCGGAAAGGTGTGCGGTTTCCGGACATAGTCCCGGACCAGCGCCGAGCTTTCGTGCCAGTTCCGGCTCAGTTCGTCAAAAAACGTCGAGAGCGTCGACGGATTGGTGCTGTAGAGGACTCCTGGGTTGGACAAACTCACAATCCACAAGCGAAGCGCGCCGGTTCCGTAGCGGATCCTCAAATCCTGAAGCGCGGGATGCCGCTCGACGCGATATGGCGCCTGCAAGACCGCAAGCCGGCGAGGGTTTCGCGTTTCCTCCAGAAGCAGGGCGGTTAGGGATTCGTCGTCATCCAGCGAACCGAAGACATAGAGGCTCGTCCGGGCAATGTCCCGGTTCCAGAAACAGCGAAGGAACACGTCGATAAACGTGAATCGGACTGAACGAAGCCGCGCGTTCGTATAAGGAACCTCCTTGGGCCGACCGGTCGACCCGGAGGTTTTCGCCAACCGGTGGCTTCGAGGTCCATGCCGGGCATCTCTTCTCCGGCGCGTGGATACGCGCCGCGCCGGCTCTCCGGCGGGCAAGCCGATATTATTGGAAATCGGCGTATCCATCCCGATGCGGTATCGTCGCCGAAGCCGCGCCTGGGACCACCCGTAACAACGGATTCGCCAGCGGTGTCGAAGTTCGAACGGAGCCCCGGCGATACGCAGCGAGATGCCGATGGCGGACCGAAGCGCGTCGTTGATCCAGCCGCGCATTACAGATCCCGTGCGGCGATCGACAGCGCGTGCTCCAACCGTTGGGCAATGCCCGCCGCGTCGTTCTCCCCGAGCAGAGCCGGGTCGTGGGTCAGCGTCATCCAGGTCTGTCGGGAATGCGTCACCGCGGCCATCGTCAAGGCGTGGCGTGCGTGCAGCGCCCCGATCGTCTCCATGCCCACGACGTCGGTGAATTCATCGTCGTTCTGTCCGGGCCATTGTTGGACGTGGGTCAGCGCGGCGCTTCCCGTGTCGGCCCAGGGACGGTTCAGATATGCCCTCAACAAGGGGACCGAACCCGCGAAGGGCCAGCGGGTCAGCGGGTGCCTTTCGGGAACGGCCCATTCTCCGTGCCGGCGGGACCAGTCGATCTGGCTTCGGATCATGCGGCATTTCGATTGAAGGGTGTCGCCGCCCGCGAAACGGCGATACACGCGAATCCGGCTCGTCCCGTTACCGAATCCCCTGAACGGGTCTTCGCGGATGTTCATCGGCAACCACACGCCTGTTTTCCTTCCCATCGCGCCGTGCCGGGTGTTCCACCAGTGCAGCGTATCGAGGGCACAGGCGATCAGGACATCGTTGTATGTAAAGCCGTCCCTGTCGCGTGATAGTTCCAAAAGCTCCGAAGCCCCGATCCCGATTGTCGTCCAATCGCGTTCGGGGGAGGGCACCGCATTGCGCGTCCAGATCGGGTGGCATCGTCCCCGGTACGCAGAAGCGCTCTTCGATGCGCAGACTGCCGATTGGCGCAACCCGAGCGGCTCGAACGGGGCCATGTTTTCCACGAACCGGTCGCGGCCCGAAGCGGCGCGCAACTGGTGACCGATCCACATCAGCGTGCTCAGCAGATCCCCCGCGGCGTGATGGACGCGAGTGACGAGGCAGGCGGGACTGTTCGTGCCCTGGATCAACAACTGGCGAAGCGGCGGTTCCCGGTCCAGGCGAAAGGGAACCCGAAGGAATTCCCGGATGGCGCCGTCCGTGTTGCCGCCTTCAGCTTCGGCGATGGTCAGACCGTGTTCGGGCGCTTCCAGCCGACGCCATTTCCTTCCCTCGATAGAGGAACCGGTCACGGGATACAGGTTGCGGGCGCTGAGCGCGCCTTTCCGCAACCGTGCGCCGTCGGGCGGCTGGCGAAAATGAAGAAGCAGGGCATAGTCCAACGGGCGCAGCGGGCTGTCCATCGCGCGGCATACCAGGTCGAGCGTGCCGAGATCGCAGCCGGACATCAACAGGCGACGCTGGTATTGGTCGGGCTCTCGATGTGGCGTCGGGGAAATAGTCGAAAACCGCGAACCGGATCCTTCCGAACGAACTGTCTCAACTCGATCCAGGTAAGGTGTGGACGCATGTGATGAACGCGATGTAGGGACAGGCCCAGCGAGAACCAGAACATGAAATGCCCGTAATAGTCGTGCGAACGCGTACGTGCCGGGCCCGTCGAAAATCCCTCGTGCGTCTTGTATGCAAATGGATACCAGAGAAGGAGAGACACCAGAATCAATGTCGGAAACATTCCCCAGAAGAGCCGAGCGGGGCCGACAACAGCCAGAAATACAGCGTAAACCAGAGCGATGCCGGCGTAGTTCAGAAGCAAGTTCACGATGTGGGATCGATCGATCCCACCCCGCTTGAGCAACCAGAAGAACCAGTGGTGGGGCATTCCGATCGCCCGCAGAGGCAGTTCCCAGTCGCGCCGGGGTTTGACGAAATGATCGGGATCCTTGTCCCCCAGATTGGTAAAGCGATGATGCAGCAGGTGCGTTCTGCGAAAGTTCGTGTAGGGGACCATGCTGGGGAGCAGGGCAAGCCGCGCCCACCAGAGATTGGCAGCCCTTGTTCGGCCCAACAGTCCGTGAATGCCTTCGTGAGCCATCACCGTGCCGGCGAACACCAGGTAAGTCCGGCAAACGATGTCCAGCGTCCAGGCCCATGCGCCATGGGGTGTGAAGAGAAGACTGCCCAGCGAGCCTGCGACGACCGCGCATGTCACGGCCCGGCTCAGCAGATGAACGCGCTTGAGGGGCCAGCGTTCAACGAGCCTCGGAAGCTCTTCGCCGGAGCGGTCGCGGTCCGGCCGGCGCCAACTCCCGGCCGGTGCCCCGGCCATGGGATTTGGGACCGAGTCCTGAACCGTGAGTCGCGGCATCTTCAGTTCACCGCCGGGGCCGCGATGGCGGAAGAGGCTTCGGCGACTTTTCGCGCCTCGACACTTGTGGCCTCGAGAGACTGTTCCAATCCCTGCCGCGGGATTCTGCGAGCGAAAGGCGTCACGATCCATCGTAGCAGGAACGGGATATCGCGGCTCAGGGAGATGGTGTGGCATTCGGCGAAAACTCCATCCTCGTGCTGCTCCAGGCGCCAGTACACGTAGATCCGCCACATGTACCCCCGGTCTTCTCCCTCCGGAAGAAGCTCTTCATTGGGTTCCCCCGCGTTCCGGACTTCCCGGATCTCGGTGGACCTGGACCAGGCGATGGCCCGTCGTCCATCGAGCATCCGATAGCCTGCCTCGTGCCACGTGTCCAGAACCACATCGTCGCGGCGCAACCGTTGGTAGATGCTGTTCGAATTGCCATCGGTTTCAAGCAGCCTGCTGTCGATAACGCCGGGATACATGTCGGGATATCTGTCGTAGTCCAGAAAGACGGTGAGAACGTCGTCGATCTCCACGCCGGGAATGAACGTCCCGCCGATCCAGTTGTGGATCATGGCATCGTCCAGGCCGGCATCGCCGTCGAGCCTCCGGATCACCAGATCTCCCGCCTCGGCAGCGTCCAGACGGGTTCGATCCTCCGCCAGCCACAAGAAAACGTCATCGCCATCGTGGCGCTGGGCCATCGACTGCTCGACTTGCTCGATAAACCGGTCGAACGCCACCGCCGCTTCGGGCATCAACCTCTGCTGGGAAAACGCCGTGGCTGTCGTGCTTGAAAACAACGCGGTTGTCACAGCGAGCATCACCGCGGTGCCGTTACCTGGTTTGAACATTAGGACATGCCTGAGCGCCTCGGGCTTCGCCTTGGAACGGCAAACCCGGTCGGCTTTGCGACTTCTTAGTTTATTGACGAAAAAGCTCTAGTTCTGGCAGCAGGGATTGCCTCGATGTACACGACGCTCCTCAAGCCCCCGTCCACGGTCACACGAACACTTCCAATCTCGAATTCCTCCAGGAATGCGGTGTTCTTGAAGGCGTTTGGCAAACTGAATTCCCACGCCAGAACTCGATGCTCACCGGGCGGAACGCCGCCTATAGAGAACCTACCCGTCTGATCGGTGACCGTGGTTAGCAGTAGATCGGTGTTTTCAGGTTTGTCCGTGCCAGGGATTAGAACGACGCGTGCATTGGCAACGGCTTGGCTTTCGGAGTCAACGACTCTACCCTCTACGATTCCCGCCGGACCGCCGACAAAAACTTCCAGCGTTCCCTGAGGCCTCCCCCCAACGACGACTCCCGTCCTCAGAGATTCCGTTCCATCAAGGCGAATTGACCTGATGTAACCGGTAGATGGCAAAGACGGAAGAAGTACCGAGTACCGGCCATCCGATACTCGATCTAGTGCGAACGTGCCATCTTCGTGAATCCTTGAAGTCGCGATAAGTCCATTCGACATTGATAGGGGAAATAACGAAATGGCAGGAGGCAAGGGTGCGTCCACTTCCAAAATGACGCGGCCTGTAATCGATGTCGGAGTGTCGATTGGAATCGTTCCGAGATCGATATCCTGGTTGAATATATCGACGTCGATGACCTGACGCATGGCTTGCGAAGGGACGTCGGACACGAGTTCAAGCCTATAGCGACCTGGCGGTATTCCGCTCACGACGTAGTGGCCATCTTGGGAAGGATCTGTTCGTAAGGCAAGGAAGGTCGGTATGAACACATCACCACGTTCCCGTACGATAAATCGTAGATCGTCCGGGAGGGGCGCAGCACTCACAAGCCTCATGCCAATCGAGTATCGCTCGCCACCGAATAACCGAGCTTCGAGGTTGCTGACATGGATTCCTGGAAGCATGGTCAGGGGCACGGAAGCGTCCGCCGCCGATACGCCAGGGTAGTAAGTGGGGACCATTGAGAGTTCGGTTGTACCAATTGCCAGCAAGTGATATCGGCCGGGAACCAAGTCGGACAAACGATAGTTTCCGCTGTCATCGGTGAGTGCCCTACCGATTGGTTGAAGTACGACCTCCCCATTCGGGGAGTAACTGGGTTGAAGGAGAATGACCCGGACCCCGCTCATCGCCTGCCCTTGTTGGTCAATAACTCGGCCGGAAAGCGCGGATGTTGGAACCAGGGGAACTCGGACGTCCTCAATTCGTTGGTCTGAGGCGACCGCGATGATCGCACCCGTACTTCTTAACGGATCCTCGATATCCGCATTCGCATAACCAGTCTTGGATGCAGTGAGGCGATATCGTCCACGAGAAAGGCCGATCAGCATGAATCTTCCTGCCGCATCGGTTACGGCGCGGGTCACGTCCCCGGGAGGTCTGGGCGCCAGCGTCAGTTCAACGCTAACCCCAGGAAGTCCCTTACCGGTTCTGGTATCGATAACCGTGCCTTCGATAACAGCTCCGCCTTGGGTAGTTGCGCCAAACACAAGCGCGGTCCCGGCGAATGTCTGGAAAGGGATAATCACCGACGAGACAAGGACGAAAACAACAGCGAAACGATTCTTTCTACTCATGATGAGCCCCGGTTGTTCGGGAGAGTTGTTCAGACCTCCGGTACCGTCATTCTAATGGTTTTGTTCTCGGCGGCAGGCAGACTTCATGGATGAACTGTTTCTTATTATGAATCGGATGAACTCGGCGTTGCGAAATGCGGCACCGGCCATCAGTCGGTGCCAACACCCTGCAGAGTCACTGAAAGGCACATTCTGGAGGAATCCCGGCATCGTACAAGATTGCTCGTCTCGTCTTTCACGCAATGCTATAGAACCGGAACGATACCGGGGCCACCCTCGAATAATACATCGGGCATTGATTCAGCTTCCCAAAATAGCTAATGTAGCATCATGAAAACCACTGTGGATATTCCTGAGCGCGAGCTTGAGGATGCCATCAGGTTCACGAAGGCGAAGACCAAACGCGAGGCCATTGTCGGCGCTGTCGCCGACTTCAATCGCCGCATGCGCATGTTGGAGCTCGCCAAGTACGCCGGTACCTGCACCGACCTGATCACGCCGCAAGAGCTTCAGGCCGCGCGCCGCCGGGGTTGAGCAAGTGATCCTTGTCGATACGTCGTCCTGGATACACATGCTTCGCCCAAGCGGCGACTCGAAGGTCCGCGCCCGTGTCGAGGCGGCGCTGTCGACCGGGCAGGCCTGTTGGTGTCCCTTGGTGCAACTCGAACTCTGGAACGGTGCCCGCGGGCAACAGGAACAGAAGGTCCTCGGTGACTTTGACCGTATCCTGCCGGAGCTCCCCATCGACGAGGATGTCTGGCAGACGGCGTACGATCTCGCTCGCCGCGCGCGAGCTCGAGGCGTTTCCGTTCCGGCCATCGATGTGGTCATTGCAGCCTGCGCCCGTCGCCACGGCGCCGCCCTCGAAACCGCCGATACGGATTTTGGCTTCCTGGCATCCGTTGACGAACCGACTGGATAAGCGCTTCGACCGACCGATTGCATACCCGCGCCCTGAAGACCGGCGCGGCCTCGCCGTCATCCGAAGTCGCCCGCCTTGTGACGCGTGCCGTGTGCGGGCCACGCGTCGGGCCGCGTGATATCATCGTCCCCGATGACGAAGGCAGCGATCCCGGTCGTTTTCGGTATCCTCATTGGGTTTATCGCGACGTATCTGCTCGTGCGTGACCGCGATCCGGGACCGTTGATCGTTCCCGGCGTTGCTGACAGCGCCCCTGCCCCGGGCGGTACCGAGGCGCAGCGCGACATGATTGCCGAGTTGGAACTGCGTCTTGCCCAGAACCCAAACGATTTCCTGTTGCTGTCGGATCTGGGGAACCTGCACTTCGAAATTCAGGATTTCCCCGGCGCCATCGGCTACTACGAGCGGGCCCTAGCGATCGCGCCCGACGACGCCAACATCCGTACGGACCTGGGGACGGCGCTGTACTATTCAGACAGTCCGGCAGAAGCCCTGGCCGAGTTCGAGCGTTCACTGGAACTCGAGCCCGGCCACCCCCAGACGCTCTTCAACATGGGCGTCGTGTTGCTGGAGAGCCGGAACGACACCGAGGGCGCAATCGAACTCTGGGAGCGGTTGATCGAAATGAATCCCGGCTACCCTCAAAATCCCATGGTACAGCAGGAAATCGACCAACTCCGTGGTCTCAACTTGCCCACCCTCGCGCCCTGAACGGCATTTATCCCATGAATCGGCAGATCATCGACAGGCTCAAAGCGGTCCTTGGCGAGGGACGTTTGACCGACGACGAAACCGAGTTGCTGGTTTACGAATGCGACGCGCTTCCGCTGTTCAAGAACGTTCCCGATGTTGTCGTGTTTCCGGCGGATACCCAGCAGGTCGCCGCGGTTGTACGCGTGGCCAACGAATACGGCGTTCCCTTCGTTCCCCGAGGCGCGGGGACCGGCCTCAGCGGAGGGTCGCTGGCCGTCGAGGGTGGAATCATCATCGAGTTGCAGCAGATGAACCGCATCCTCTCCGTCGACGCCGAGAACCGGATTGCCGTTCTCCAGCCCGGGGTGGTCAACGCGCATGTATCGCAGGCCGTGTCGCACCTGGGTCTCTACTATGCTCCGGATCCATCCAGCCAGGTCGCGTGCAGCATCGGCGGCAACGTTGCCGAAAACGCCGGCGGACCCCACTGCCTCAAGTACGGAATGACGACCAACCACATCCTCGAGGTCGAAGCGGTTCTCGCCGATGGCACGGTCGTCCGGCTCGGGAGCCCCACGGGTGAACGTGTCGGTTATGACATGGTGGGCGCGCTGGTCGGGTCCGAGGGGACGTTCGCCATCGTCACCGAGATTACAGTTCGTCTTCTCAAGAAACCGCAGGCCGTCAAGACCCTGCTCGCGTCCTTCCATTCCGTCGAGGAAACCACCCAGACCGTTTCTGACGTCATTGCCGCTGGCATCATGCCCGCCGCGCTGGAGTTCGTCGATCGTCGAACCATCGAGGCCGTCGAAGCCTCGGTCTACGCGGCGGGTTATCCGCTGAACGCCGCCGCCAGTCTGCTGATCGAGATCGACGGCTTCGAGGTTGCCGTCGAAGAGACGGCATCGAGGATCGTGGACATCTGCAAACGAAACAACGCCTTCGAAGTGCGCGTGGCACAAGATGAGGAGCAACGGGCACGTTTGTGGCTCGGCCGAAAAGGCGCCTTCGGCGCCATGGGGCGAATCAGTCCGGACATGATCACGATGGATGCGGTGATTCCGCGCACGCGCCTGCCCGAGGTTCTCACGGCGATTGAACGCCTGTCCGAACAATACAGCCTGCCGGTTGCCAACGTGTTCCATGCCGGGGACGGCAACCTCCACCCCCTGATCCTGTTCGACAGCCGCGATCCCGACCAGGTGGAACGCATCCACAAGATGGGCGAAGCCATCATGGAGGTTTGTGTCGGTGTCGGAGGGGCGCTCAGCGGAGAGCACGGTATCGGCGTCGAGAAGAAAGACTTCATGTGCATGATCTTCAACGATGACGACCTGGCCGTGATGAAGCTGGTCAAGGGCGTCTTCAATCCCCGCGGCCTGCTCAATCCCGGGAAGGTGTTTCCATCCAAGCCCAGTTGTACCGAGGTGGGGCCCGGAGTCACCAGTACGGCCGAGGCGGCGCGGCGGATCGAAAAATACGTACGGGGCGTCGACGAGGTCCGGCCGTGATCGTCGACTCCCGGGAAGTCAATCGAGTCCTCGTTCCATCGTCGCCATCCGAACTCTCCGACATGATGAGTGCCGAAACCGGCGCGGTCGCACCGGTCGGCGCCGGCACCGAGCTCGAGACGGGGAACCCGCTCGAACCCGTCGATACCGTTATCGTAACCAGCGGTCTTGACAAGATCACCGCCTACGTCCCCTCCGATCTGACCATCCATGTGGAATCCGGCGTCCGACTCGGACAGCTCAAGGCGACCCTCGAGGAATACGGGCAAATGCTGCCCCTGGACCCATGGAATGGACCCGATGCCACGATCGGGGGAATCGTCGCGACCAACGCGCAAGGCCCGTTGAGGGCAGTGGGCACGATTCGGGACTGGATCATCGGAATGAAGGTGGTCCACGTGGGAGGGCGTGAATCCAAGACTGGTGGACGTGTGGTCAAAAACGTCTCGGGTTACGATCTGGCCAAGCTGTATACCGGTTCGTTGGGTTCGCTCGCGGTCATCTCGGAGATCAGTTTCAAACTGCGTGCCGCATACCAGACGACGGCCAGCGCGCGTCTGAGGGTTGCCGGACTTCAGGAGGCGGCCGAAATCGTTCGCCGGATCCGCACGGGGCCGCTCGAGCCGATCGCCCTGGTCTGGACCGGACCGGACCACACCATTACGGTTCGATTCGGTGAGCATCCCAGAGCCGTCGAATGGCAACTCGACCGGTTGCCGGGCGAGGGCTGGGATCGCTTCGACCGCGAGACTGAAGGATCGGTCTGGAATGACGTTTGGAATTGCTACACTCGACTTTCCGAACCTCTTGTGAGGGTCGCGGCATTGCCCGCCCAGGTACCCGGACTTCTCGAACGGTTTCAGCCGGAGTCCTGGCTGGCGCATGCCGCGAACGGCACCGTGTCGATGAGGGTCGACGTCGATGACATTCCTCGCTTGCGCCGGGAGTTCTCGGCAACGATCGAAAGGGCGTCTCTGGATGTCCGGAACCGGGTGTCGGCTTTCGGTCTCGACGGCGCAGAATATGCGCTGATGCGGAAGGTCAAAACCGCATTCGATCCGGACGGACGTTTGAATCCGGGTCGTCATGTGGACGGAGAAAATCGCGCATGAGCACCGTCGTTCACGAACAGGCGCGCACGACCCGCGAAGGCTATCTCGACTGCATCCACTGCGGTCTCTGCCTCTCGTCGTGCCCCACCTACCGTGTCCTGGGCAACGAGATGGACTCGCCACGCGGACGCGTCCACCTGATGCGGGCCTTCGATGAGGGCCGGACCGGGATTACCGATACCTTCAGCGAGCACATGTTCCGATGCCTGGATTGCCGCGCCTGCGAAACCGCCTGCCCGTCGGGCGTGCAGTTCGGGAGCATGATGGAAGAAATGCGGGGTCGAATCGTTGAGGAGCGGGGGGCCAACCCCATCATGAGCCTGATCATGCGGCACGTGTTCCCCTATCCCCGGAGGTTCCACCTTGCCGCCCGATTGCTGCAGTTCTATCGGCAGACCGGACTTCAGCGGCTGGTTCGTTCGACGGGAATGCTGGCCCGGATTGCGCCGTCCTATGCGGCGGCTGAAGCAATGACGCCCGAAGTCGCGCTTCAGACCGGAGTCCAGATCGGGCATACATATCGGGCCCACGGCCCGCTGGCCGGGACCGTCGCCTTTTTCTCCGGTTGTGTCATGAATTCGCTTCTGGGCGATGTCAACCGCGCGACCGTCGATCTTCTCAATGCCGCGGGATTCGACGTTATCGTTCCCGATGGGCAGATTTGCTGCGGTGCGTTGGCCAACCATGCGGGCTTGCGCGACACCGCATGCGGTATGGCGCGCGTTAACGTCGACGAGTTTCCCGACGACGTGGAGGCGATCGTCGTCAATGCGTCGGGCTGCGGAGCGATGCTGGCCGAGTATCCGTTGTTGATCGATGGCGCCGCCGCCTTTTCGTCGAAGGTGCAAGACGTGTCCGGGTTTCTGGCGTCGACGCGCGTTCGGAATCGACTGTCCCGAACGGTGACGGCCCGCGTCGGATACGACGATCCCTGCCACTTGTTGCATGCTCAGGGCGTCCGGAAACCGCCTCGCGAACTCCTCAAAGCGATTCCCGGAGTCGAGTTCGTCGAAGTGGCAGGTGCCGACGAGTGTTGCGGCAGTGCCGGCGTGTACAATCTAACGCACCGGGAACTCGCGATGGAAATCCTGGACCGCAAGATGGAACGGGTCAAGGCCGCGAATCTGGATGTCCTGGTGACCGGCAATCCGGGCTGCCTGTTCCAGCTCCAGTACGGTGCCCGCCGGCACGGTCTGGATCTTGAAGTGGTTCATATCGCCGAGTTCCTCCGCCGCGCCATTTGACAAGGGACCGATCATTCGTAGAATTGAAATTGTGCCGCCGTCGATGACCGCGGCGCTGGAGGTTCGTGGATGAATACCGCAAAGACAGCCGTGTTGATGGTTGGACTCACCGTACTGCTCGTGATGGCAGGCGGCGCGCTGGGTGGCCGGACATGGATGATCGGTGCGTTCGCGATCGCCGTCGCCATGAACGGATTTTCATACTGGTTCAGCGACAAGATAGTCCTGAAGATGTACAAGGCGCAGGAAGTCACCGAGAAAGAAGCCCCGGAGTTTTACCGTGTCGTGCGCGATCTTGCGGCGCGGGCCGAATTGCCCATGCCCAAGGTCTATTTGATTCCTTCGGATGGCCCCAACGCTTTCGCGACCGGCCGCAATCCCCATCACGCCGCCGTCGCGGCAACGCGCGGCATTCTGAAAATTCTCAATCGTGAAGAACTCGCGGGCGTCATGGCGCATGAACTGGCTCACGTCAAGAACCGTGACATCCTGATCGGAACGATTGCCGCGGCTATCGCGGGCGCGATCAGCATGCTGGCGACGATGGCTCAGTTTGCGATGATCTTCGGCGGCTTCGGGGGCGACCGGCGCGACGACCGCGGCGGCGGCATCATCGGCATGTTGGCGGTCATGATTCTGGCGCCGATTGCCGCGATGCTGATTCAGATGGCGATTTCGCGTTCCCGCGAGTATCAGGCCGATGCCACCGGAGCGAAGATCTGCGGAAATCCCCTGTGGCTGGCCAGCGCACTGAAAAAGCTGGACATTGCTTCCAAGCGGATTCCACTCGATGCAAATCCCGCCACCGCGCACATGTTCATCGTCAACCCCTTGCGCGGCGGTGGAATGGCCAGCCTGTTCAGTACGCATCCGCCGATGGACGACCGCATCGCGCGGCTCGAAAAGTTGGCCTACGGCGGGATCGGATAACCACTCCCACTCCCACTGTAGGTGCAGTCTATGACTGCACGTTCTTGATTCGGGCGGTCATAGACCGCCCCTACATTGTCAATATTCAGGGATTTGGGCTCCCGGCGCCCGCTCCCACTGTAGGCGCGGTCTATGACCGCGCGATTACCGCGCGATTACCGCCCCATCGATAGAGCGGTTCAATACAGTCCCGCTTCTCCCTCGGGACGCGTCTTCCATCTCTTGTGAATCCACAGCCATTGATCCGGATACCGGCGGACGAAGTTCTCGATCACGCCGTTGAATCGTGCCGTATTTGCGCGGACGTCGGCTTCGCGGTCACCGGTCCGTATCAGTTCGACCGGTGGTTGGAACTCCAGCACATGCTTCCGGCGTGTCCGATCCCACCGGATGAAGCCCGGAATCACGTCGGCGCCGGTCCGTAGGGCAAATACGGCCAGTCCGTCGGTGGTAGCTGCCGGAATGCCGAAGAAGTCCGCAAAGACGCCATCGCTGCGGGTCGTGTTCTGATCGATCAGGATGCCAACGGTTTCGTTGTTGCGCAGGGCCCGCAGCACCTCGCGCGCCGCGCCAGACCGTCCGATGGCGCCATTACCGGCCCGCGTCCGATAGCCGGAGATCAGGCCTTCGACAAGGGGGTTGTCGATGGGGCGCGTCAGGAACTTCATCGGATGGCCGTAGACCGAATGGGAGAAGGACGATAATTCCCACGCGCCGATATGTGCGGTCAGAAACAACACGCCCTTTCCCCGGGCCCGAGCGTTCAGGTAATGCTCCAGTCCCTCGTACTCGACCAGATTCGGAATGTTCGATGCGTTAAGTTCCGGAAAGTGGCTGAATTCCACCAGCAGGCGGCCGAGGTTGTCGAATACGCCGTGGACAATCCGGATGCGCTCCGCCTCGGTCAGGTCCGGCAACGCCATGCTCAGGTTGTGAAACGCGACATTGCGCTGGCGGGTGGCGATCCGGTATCCGGCTGCGGCAAGCAGGCGTCCGGCCCGATTGGCGATCCGGCGCGGCAAAACCCCGAAAAACCCGAGCAGGAGTCTTGCTAAACTGTACTGGACACGGGCTTTGGCCCCAACGTGCATTCATGGTATTGTCACATATTTTCTTGACATGAGACCGAACCGCGACCGGCATCTCGACTACCTCATCGTGGTCATTCTCGCCACCCTCTGCTACATCCTGTTCCTTCACCAGCTTGGCGGAATCGGATTCCTGGGTCCCGATGAACCGCGTTACGCGGATGTCGCTCGCGAAATGTTTGTGAGCGGGGACTACGTAACGCCGAGGCTGGCCGGTGAGAACTGGTTCGAAAAGCCCGCTCTGATGTACTGGCTTGCGGCCATCGGCTACGCCATATTTGGTATTGGAGAAACCGGAGCCCGCCTGCCTTCAGCGCTTGGAGCCACCCTGTCGGTCTTTCTCATCTACTGGTGCGGCCGGCGGGTGTTCGACCGGGCCGTGGGTTTCACTGCCGCCGCGATCATGGCGACATCGGTCGGATTTTTTGCGTTGGCACGGGCGGCGTCCATGGACATGCTGCTGACGACGTCGCTTACCGCGGCTCTGGCGTTCTTTCTTGTCGCTCTGAGCGACGGAACCGAAAGCCGGCGCTGGTTTTTTTACGCATTCTATGCGGCGATCGGCCTCGGCGTCCTGGCCAAGGGCCCGGTGGCCGTTGTCCTGCCTGTATTGTCGCTCGGCCTGTTCACGCTGTGGAGGGGAACTCGGCACGACTGGAAGACGTGGCATCCGGAAGGGCTCGCGATTACGGCAGTCGTTGCGGGGCCGTGGTACGCGATCGTCACGTGGGTCAACGGCAGGGAGTTTTTCGACGTTTTCTTTCTGAACCACAACTTGCAGCGCTTTACTTCCGAAGTGCATGGGCATCCCCAGCCGTTCTATTTTTATCTGCCGGCGCTCCTGTTGCTGTTTTTCCCGTGGAGCTTCGTTCTGATACCCGCGCTACGCCAACGATATACCCGCGGCGAACAACTGACGTTGCTGTGGGCCGCCGTGCCGATCGTGTTCTTCTCGCTGGCGGGTTCCAAGCTCCCGGCCTACATCCTGCCGGCGGTACCCCCTCTGGCTCTCCTTTGCGCACGCGAGATACTCAGGCGCGAAGTGACCCGCGGCTTCAGGATCGGTGTGTTCCTGCAGGCCGCGCTGTGGGTTGCGATCGGCGTGACGCTGGGTTTCTTCGGCGATTCTCTGAACGTGGATCTTCAACTCGAGGGGATGTTGGCATTAGTGCCCGCCTTCGCCTTGGCGGGAATTCTGGTGGCGGTTGCATTGTGGTTCCCGCCGACCGCGTTGGGAGTATTCAACGTTGTGTCGATATCGGTTCTGGTTCTGGCGATCACACTGGCGGTCTTCCCCAGGATTCAGAGCATGGAAAGCATGAGGCCGTGGGAGGCGGAGTTGAGCCAAATCATCGACGGCGACCAGGAACTCATCCTTTACAAGCCGGATCCCTGGATGGAATACGGGATTCAGTACTACCGCAACGCGGCATCGCGGGTGGCCATGTCCCCGGAAGAGCTGGCGGAACTCACCGATTCGGATTCGCGCACGCTCGGTATCACAGCAAATCGTTTCCTGGACGAACTGGGTGCAAGTGACACCGTGCTCATCGAGGTGGTCTCCACCGTTGGCGACCAGACGGCCTTCTGGGCGTGGGACCCATAGCATCGGCGGCGGCTTTGTGTAGGGATCGCCGGGGAGTAGTATGGGATAGTTTCGAAGGCTATCGATGAACGATCTGGCAGCCTCTCGGGTCCATGCACCAAAGCCGCGGGATACTCTTCGGGTCACGCTCCGACAGATACGCAGGGAACGAATAGATGAGAACCACTCGCTACTTCGACCACAGTCGGAACCGACCCGATCGACAGGAAATTCGAGACGAATGGATTCTTGCTGCCATCCGAGATCCGGTAGAGGAGGAAATCCAGTCTGACGGAAGAATCAGAAAATGGACTTGGGTGGAAGAAAGGAGAGCGTATGTGCGCGTAATCCTGCTTGAAGATGGGAAAACGGTTCACAATGCATTCTTCGACCGGGGGTATCCGAGAAAGGGAAAAGTATGAAGATCAATTACTTTGAAGATACCGACACCGCACTCATTGAGTTTACCTCGAAGTTAGTCGCCGAGACCCGAGAGGTGTCTGAGAACATCTACCTGGATCTGGACGAGAATGGAAACCTGGTCTCCATGACGATTGAGCACGCCGTGGAGTGTGCCAACATCCGGGATTTCGCCTTCGAGCATCAACCAAGAGTGAACGCATAACCAGTTAGTGCAATCTTCGTGCCCCCGTGTAACAGGCTCGTTTGACACGGGAGGCTCCGTCGACTTAACGGACTTTCCAGCCTACCGGGGGTGCTTCGCTTCAGGCTTCTGAAGTGAACGATTGGGAGCGTTATTGCACGGATAGGTGAGGGTCTCCCCATTCTTTAGACAGGAAATTCCCGATCTTAAGGTGGATCGCTGCTGCCCGGAAATAGGTTGATTGTGATGAGTTCCCGCCGTCGAGCCTGTGGGAAATGCGGCGAAGCCGAGCGGCTTGTGGGAATCCGCGTTGTTTGCGGATTTCCATAGACGCGTCATTTTCCACAGGCCCCTCACGCGCACGAAAAATAGACTTCCGCGGGTGTGCGGTAGTCCAGGGACTGGTGAGAACGCTCCCGATTGTAGAAGCCGAAGTACTGGCCCAGGCCGTCGATCGCATCGGGAACCTGGAGATAGTCTTTCAAGAAGACTTCTTCGTATTTGACACTGCGCCACAGACGTTCGATGAAGATATTGTCCATGAAGCGCCCGCGGCCATCCATGCTGATGATCACGCCGGCTTTCTTCAGCCTCTGGGTGAACGCCACGCTGGTGAACTGCGCGCCCTGATCCGTGTTGAAAATCTCCGGCTGCGCCGATTCCAGCGCCCAATTCAACGCCGAGAGACAAAATGCGGTGTCCAACGACATGGAGACTTCCCAGGCCAGAACGTACCGGCTGAACCAATCCATGATCGCCACCAGATAGATGAATCCCTGGCGCAATCGAATGTAGGTGATGTCGCTGGCCCACACCTGATCGGGACGCACAATCTCCAGATTGCGCAACCGGTACGGATAGATCCGGTGCCCGGGCCCCGGTTCCGACAGCCGCCGCTTCGGATAGATCGCTTCCAATCCCATCTGGCGCATCAATCGACGCACTCGTTTGGGATTGACCGGGTCGCCGTGCTTGCGCAGCCAGTCGGTCATCTTCGGCACCCCGTAGAACGGGGTCCGCAGGTACTGTTCGTCGATCCGACGCATCAGATCGAGATTGACCGCGCTCTCCCCGGCCGGCTGATAGTACACGCTGGCCCGCGCGATCCCCGCCAGCATGCTCTGGCGACTGATACTCAAATCGTTGGTGGCGTCGATCCATTCCCGACGTTCCTCTACCGGGACAGACCGGACTTTTTTTAAAGCCAGTCCATGTCCATCTGCAGCTTTCCAATCTGCTGGTACAACTCCGCCTTCATTGCTCGTCGGCTTCGCCGGATTGGCCACGCCCCGTCGAAAAAATCTCTGCGGCTCCGTCCAGAAGTTGCTTCTTCCAGTTCGTCACCATGTTCGGATGGATCCCGTAGTGCGATCCGATCTCCTGGATCGTCCGCTGTCCCTTGATCGCTTCCAGCGCCACTCTCGCCTTCAGATCCGCGCTGTACTGCTTCCGCTGCCGTTTCTTCATGTGCCTCCGCTGGGAGGCAGCGATTTTACACCTTAGCCACCTGTCTGAATTTTGGGGAGTACCTCACGAACACCACCCTCCCTGCCGTGGGAAACTATTCGCGAAGTGTGGTATGAACTAATAGATGTTAGAACGCGGAGAAGCTAGTGAAGAAGTTCTGGGGCAGCATCTCATTGTCGACATGACGGGCTTGTCCCCAATCCTGCTGCGGGATGGCGATCGGATCATGCGCGTTCTTAATCAAGCGTTGTCCGAAGCAGGGTTTCACTCCATTAAGAGTGTCGAACATCACTTCGTCGAGCGTGGCGCAGGTTTTACGGGGATGGTCCTGCTGGCGGAGTCCCACGCCGCCATTCATACCTATCCCGAACGGGAATATCTTGCGCTGGACATCTTCGCTTGCGGTGACCTGGATCCGACCAGCGTTGTAGACGCGCTGGTTCGAGATCTGTGTCCTACAGCAGTCGATGTACGGACTTTGACACGTACAGCAGGCGCTGGCATTCCCGCGGTCAGAGATACTTAACTCATCAAGAGATACATTCCGGAAAGGCTCGGGGTGAGGCCAGCTAGATGGTCCACAGGATCAGGAGTGAAGCACCGACGTAGCCGAAGGCTTCGAGCAGTCCGGCGCCGATGTTTGGAACCTTCTGTGTCTGTTCGTTAGCCAGTTTGACGCCGGGCGCCAGCAGGATATCGGTGAATTTATGGACGAGAAATAACAGGATAAATCCCGATGTCACATCGATGGCGAACAGCGTCAGGCTGTTGGTCCAACCCGTGAAATCACCGCCGATTGCCACACTGATGATGTTGCCCATGCCGATCAGTGCTCCTCCAAAGGCCAGGCCCACGGCGGCATTGTCTCGCTCCAGTTCTTCATGAAAGCTGTACGATGTCACCATTTCGTACAGTCGTCCCGCGATCACCAGTACCACCTGGGCGAGTAGCCAGAAGACCAGCAAGACAGCCATGCCTGAACCCAGGGAGCCTAAGGTGCTCGTCACTGCAGAAGCGCCCCCGACATCGCCCTCGGTGGCTCGTAGAATAATCAGGCCGTTGGCGATGTATACGCCGGCCTCGACAAACGCGACGCCCAGGTTGTGATCTTCTACCACCTCTTTGGTGTTGTTGAACGTCGGCAAGAGGATCTTCTCGCACATGAGGCTGGCCAGAAGCATGAGGACGATCGCGGAAAGACCGTAGATACCGATGGTAACCACGTCGGTACCCAGCCCCTGTGATTCACCCGAAAGCGCTCCACCGAAAGCGATCAGGATTCCAAAATAATAGCTTACCGTGGAGATCGCCAGTGCCCGGTTGTCCCGGATGAAGAGTTCCGCGTTCAGATCCACTCGCCGATAGAGCCTGGAATAAGCCAGCTTCGCGATCCAGAAGAGAACAAACGCTTCGAGAATATAAATAAGAGATTCACCAAGCAGATACAGACTGTCCGCCAGAGAAACTCCCCCCGGCACTGGAGCCTCGGGCTGCGCAGAAAGCGTAAATCCCAGTTCGGTGAATACTGGAGCGGCGAATAGTAGTAGGACAGCGAGAAACACCGGATGCTTGCTCATACTGAAACCCCTGTTGTGTCGTCGATCGCAGTTCATTTCCCCAGCCTGCTCCGACCAGAGCCTGCTCGGCTTTGGGCTCTGGCTTGGAAACGCGACTGTTTGGTCTGATATCTCTGAGAGAAAGATGGCCGTGTTGTGGCTGTCACGGAACCGTTGGCGCCGAAGGTGGGCCGTCCTGCGGTCTGAGGGCCGTAATACGCTTGTCCGCGATTCCTTGTGCCGACGTAGGCGCCGTAGTCCCCCCGATTGATCCGGTGACCACCCAGTGCGGCGCTCATGAACGCATACTGTCCGTAGAAAATCCAGAAACCGCCCGGACCAAAGTACCCGTATTGTCTGCGCCCAACATGCTGATAGTAGGGTGGGTGGCTCTGGGCATAGCCGGTCAAGGTGCCATCGGGCGCCTTTGAAGCCACGACCATACCAATGGATCGTTCATAGCGGTCCACCAGTCCGTCGGAAATCGAGTAGGTTTCGATAAGTTCGTCGAATTGAGCCGCTTCTCCCTGGTCGGGGTCCTCACCGATTGGCGCAGTGATCTGGAAGCTGCTCTTCAGCGTCAAGTAGTTACGCAGAAATCCATCGTTGACATCGTCCACGATGATCGAATATTCGGAATACTGGGCAAGCCGGGACGCCAATTCGGGAACCGGGTCACGCCTCGAGAGAAAGCCGTTGACGACCCAGAATCCGAGTAGCACCACGATTCCCACCATGCCAACAAGGATCCAGCGTTCCTCGTTCGTCTGCCGGGGCGTTCTCCGAGTCCTTGAATCATCTCTCATCGTGGTTGTTCCTACGGATTTGACCCCGGCAGGATGTTGGTAAATTGGTACTCTTCAACATATTTGCCGGCGACGGATTTGAAATCTCTTTCTCCGTACTGCGTTACGAACAGCACATTCTTTCCTGAATCGTCACTGTAAGTCCAACTAATGAAGTCAATGCCCCGGCCCTGGGCGTTTTCATGGAACAGGCCCCCGCTGCTCTCGGTGAGACTATGGATCCGCCCATCAAGGGTCAAGTTCCGGGGTGGATCTTCATGTTGGATAGTATATTCAATTACCTCCTCCGAAATCTGACTGATCGAAATGCTTTCGGTCAGCGTCCAGACAATCTCGCCGTCACTGTCTGCCCGTTCCAGGTAGGCCACCTTGTCGGAGGTTTCGATCATCCATTCCCGGGTTTCGAATCCGGAGTAGTCGTAGGTGTTGTACGCTCGGACCTCCCAAGTCTGCATGTCATAGTCGACCAGGTACCCAACCTTCATGTCGTCGAGCCGATAGTCTACCAGTGAGTCGGACTCTTCATCTCCGCTCCCACGGCCAAACCATTTCTTCCATCCCATCGTTCATCTCCCACCGTCGTATCGGACTACCATCGAGCGAGATCTTCCCGATAGTATCTTGCCAGAGTCGGTCGTCCCAGGGTGTTGGGCTCGACCCCAACACGGGCCATGTCTGCATCGAAGTCGAAATTGGACAAGAACAGTTCCTTGTTCAGGTAACGCAGCCCCGGTAGAAATTGAACGCTGCCGGGATCGATCTGTTCCTCGGATGCGATGTGAAAGCCCCATTCGCCAAAGGAAGGGACGTAGGCGTGAAAAGAGATCACTTCCAGCCCCGCTTCTTCCATGCTTTTGCCGATGGACCAGTAGGCCTGACGCGTGTAATACGGGCTTGTCGCCTGCGCAATCACCACGCCTCCTGGAGCCAGATGCCTTCGAATCAGCTGGTACGCCTCGACCGAAAACAGTTTCGAGATTTCCTCTTCCCTCGGATCCGGGAGATCGATGATCACGACCGAATAGGCTTCGTGTGCCCTTTGCAGAAAAGTAAACCCGTCCTCGTTAATCACCTGGACTCGCGCATGGCTCAGGGCGTTCTGGTTCAGATCGGTGAAGTAAAGATTACGTCTGGCCAGCGTCGTCATCGCAGGATCGAGGTCCACCAATTCAATTTTCTGCACGTCAGAATACCGGAGGATTTCGCGAACGGCGAGACCGTCACCGCCACCGATGACCAGAACCCGGGCCCGGTTTCGCGACAGCGCCATTGCGGGGTGGACCAGAGCTTCGTGATACCGGTATTCGTCGGCTGAGGAAAACTGCAGATGCTCGTTCAAAAAGAGCCGGGTTTCGTCCTTCCACCGCGTCACCACAATCTTTTGATACTCGGTCTCGGTGCTGAACACCACGCGCCCTTCGTAGAGGGAATCTTCCCACCGATCCATCAGAGGTTGAGCTTGAATCGCGAATACGGCCAACACGACGGAAACAAGGACGCCCTGGACGACCAGGCGGCCCCGGTCTCTGGACGATAGTTGGGACCATACGGCCAGAAGAATGGCCGAACCGGCGCCAACGTTGAGGGCGCCGGCGAGCAGAGATGTGTGAAACGCTCCCAGAACCGGCAAACAGAAGAACGGAAAAAGAACCGCGGCGGCCAGAGCGCCGACATAATCGACCGCAAGTACGTTGGACAGGATAATCCGCAACGACCCGTGTCTTCTCAGGATTCTTGTCAGGAGCGGAATTTCCAGCCCGATCAGCGTGCCGATGATCAGGATGATGACAATCATCAGGTACTTGTAGACGCTGGTGTAGGCATTGGCGAGGTACAGAGCGGGCACGGTCAGACCTCCGAACAACCCGAGCCAGAGTTCCAACGCCACGAGCCGGCGGATCAATTTTTCGTGAACGGCCCTCGAGATCCACGAGCCCAGGCCCATCGCGAAGAGAAAGAATCCAATCGTGAGCGAGTATTGCTCGACGCTGTTTCCCAGGAAATACGACGAGATACTTCCAACCAGTAGCTCGTAGACGATTCCGCACGCCGCTGCGACAAAGATCGATGCGAGTATCAGGAACAGGCCCACCCTCGACAGTTTTGGCTCGCCGGACTCGATCTGGTCGAACTTCAGATCGTTGGACGTGCGATCGCTGTCAGGTGTTTCGCTGATGCTCATTGCACTGTGTCCGTTTCTGCGGATAGACCTTTGATGGACGATTCGAATGTTCGGCCGAGGCGCTCCAGAACCTGCTCGGCTGCCCGGATTCCAGAAAAACAGGCTTCTTCGAACAACGGAAGTCCCGTCGCGTCACATGAGGCGAAATAGACGTTTCCGAACCGCTCCCTCCGAACGACGCTCTGGCGGCCCCATATGATTCCCGGGCGCGGCCGGATCATGGCGTGCCCCCACCGGTACACGTCGATGCGCGTAACGAATCGTTCCAGGTCCGGATGGGCCACCAGCAGGTCCTGCATGATCACGTTGACCCAGTATGAATGTCCTTCTTCCAGAAGCTTTCGTCGTGCCAGGTCGATGTCCTCGACGAAGGGGAGATAGTAAACGAGGACCGATGGCTTCTCCCGGTAGGCTTGCCGGGTCTGGTGATCAGCGACAACGTAGCCCAGGGCCTGGCTGCCGTAAAGCACATTGTCCCATGCGATCGAAACTTTGGCGTTTGTGGGTAACTCGTTCACGTGGACACTGGCGGTCAGCCAGGGGCTGTATTCGCAGGATTCGATCGCGTCAATCTGGGGCTGGGGCAATCCATCGATCAGGAAAGGCGCGGTATGGAGCTTGGAGGCATGGATTACGGTTCGGGCCGAAATACTGCGATATGTCCGCGTGTTTGAATCGAAGTAGCCGACCCGAACCAGGGAACTACTGTCATCGATGCTGTCGATATCGTCGATCCGGAGCACCGTGCATCCGAGGCGGTATTGCGCGTCTGTCAGATCTCTGGCCAGGCCTTTTACCAGGAAACCGTTCCCCTCAGGCCACGTCAAGGTATCAGAGGGGTACTCTTTCCACAGCCGCTGGTCGTAGTATCGGCAGGCGAAGTAGTGAATGCCGGCCCAGGCCGACACGCTCGCCATCGTGCTCCCGTAATCGTCCCGGCACGCATAGTTGATCATCCAATCAAGCCGCGGCGAATTCCACCCTTTGGAGCGGACGTAGGATTCCATCGAAATCTCGTCGAGTTGCCGCACCTCTGTGTCTGTGGTGCTGTAGCTGAGGGGGAGGGCGAATGCACGCCGGCCGTCAAAACCGCGGTACAGCGTCCAGGTCAGCATGTCGTCCTCGAAGGAAAGGATGGCCTCGCGGTCCTCGGTGGAGGCTCCGTTCAGCAGATCCCATTCGATCCATCGTCCGTCCATGAAGAGACGTTCGGTGGGCCATCGCAGGATATGCCGTTCGGGAATGTTCGGCCGGCCGTCCTCGTCGTAGCCTTCGATTATGCCCAGGTCGGACAGGACTTCTTTGACGCAATCCGCTTCCGCTGGCGGAATATTGATGTAGTGTGCCGCCCATGGGAATTCGCCACCCTCCGCGCTTCCCGATGCAGACGTACCTCCAAGCCAGGGTTCCAGTTCGAGCAGGATGAAGTTGTCCAGTCCGGCTTTTTTCAGTTTCCAGGCCGCACACAGTCCCGAAACGCCACCTCCAACGATGGCGACGTCATAGGCCGGCGCATCAGGAGAGGGAAACCGGTCACGCGGGTGAGGTTCGCGAAGAAGATGCCCCACCTGCTGACCCCCGCCCACGATCTGCCCCGGAATGTTGAAGGCCCCCCGTGGCGGAGTGCCGGAGTTCCAGCACGACCCGACGACCGTCAGAAGACTGCCGGCCGCCGAAAGCCGAAGGAAGCGACGGCGTGTGAAGGACGACATTGCCGAATGATTCTCAGATGCCCATTTTCTTCTTCAGCTCAGCCAGCGAGTCGCTGGTCTCGGCCGAACTGGGTGCGGCAAGGGTTCTGTCGATCTCCTGGTCCAGCGTGACGCTGGAGTCGGTCATTTCTCCGTAGGCCTCGGCAAGCGACTCCTCCTCCATCACTTTGTCCTTCATCCTTTCCAGTAGTGCAATCGTACTGGAAGAGTCCACGCTCGACATCTGCTGGTTGATCTTCCGCATTGATGTGGCGGTCTTGGCACGTGCTCTTAATGTCACCAACTCGGTCTCGAAGCGGCTGATTGTTTCCTTCAGCGTTTGAACCTTTGCCTGGAGCTGATCTCCCATAGCTTTCTGCTGCTCGTAATCCTTCTTCAAGGTGCCTGAGCGTTCCAAAGCCTCCTGCTTTTTGTTCAAGGCCTCGGTTGCCAGACGTTCCGCGTCGGCTTCGGGCAGATCCCCGCTCTTCATTTTCTGGAGAAGAAGCATTGCTTTTCTCTCATAATCCTTCGCAAGCTTTTTCCCGTCGTCCGAGTCTTTCTTGAGACGAATTGCGATCGCCTTGACTTGCGCCAGACTCTGCATGGAGCCCTGCAAGTCTTTCTTCAGGTCGCGAATACCCTGTTCGCTCATCTTGATCGGGTCCTCAAGCTTATCCGCCACAGAATGTGCCTGGGACTGCACGTTCTTGAAAATCCTTTGAAAAAATCCCATTGGTCAGCTCCCGTCAGACTGTCGGTGATTAAATTCCAGAAACTCTGGGCCGTTTTCGGCCAGGGCAAGCTCCAGCGACCGAATAGATCCTTCCAACTCGTTACGATCCAGGTTTTCCAGCTGCAAGGTATCGCGGAAAAGGACACGGCTGCCTTTTTCGTTGTCGAGCACAAACGCCCCATGGACCATCGTTCGGTTCATCTGGAGGAGGCGTCTGAAGAAATCTCCAGCATCCTCGGGGACGTCCATGATGTGTTGTTCGAGGATGACGATCGGTGGTTCGCAGTCAATGATCAGGTTGTGAATCCCATTTTCATCATCCTCTACGACGACCAACTCTTCGGCTTCATCCTCACTGACGATCTTCAGATCGATATCGAGCAGATAGCCCTTCACCAAATCCAGGTTCTCGGACATGTTTACTTCTCCTGTCTGTTTGTCTCGGTCTGGGACCGCTTCCGCAGTCGCTCGTAAGCGCCGTTCAACCGTTCGGTCAGTTCACCGGCAATTTTCCGTTTCTCAAGATCTTTCGAATGCAGATCCGGGTGGTATTTCCGCAACAGTCGTATCCATGCTTTTCGAACCGTGGCCTTGTCGGAACCATAAGCTACCTCCAGGTCGGCGTAAAGCGCAGCCAACTCCGGATCAACGTTGCTGGCTTTCGATTCGGTATATCGGCGACCGTGGCCCCTCCCCAGGGTTCGAGTCTGACTTTGCCGTCGGCCTGACGTATCAGCGTGAATTCGTCCGCTCGAGCCAGAATGAATCCGGGCTCGAATAAAGCGGATCACGCGGGTCACCAGTTCCAACGATTCCACTCCTGGATAGAAAGCGGGTTTTCCACGACGATCTAGCACACTCATCAGAATCATAACTCAATAGGTTATATTTGGCGGGATTGGCACAGACCTGGTTCGTCAGTGAAGGAGTGATTCGAAAACAATGCTCAGGCTGATCATGGAACTGTTCCGGCGCTTCAGGGCGGCAAGGCACGGCGAAATCCTGAAGGTAATCCTTTTGTTTTTCGCTCTGATCGTTCTGGGAGCGGTGGGTTATAAACATTTCGAGGGTGCTGTCAGGCCCGATCTGTCTTGGGGCGATGCCATCTGGTGGTCGATCGTCACCATGACCACGGTAGGATACGGAGACTATTTTCCAACGACCTTCTACGGTCGTTACCTGGTGGCCATTCCCGTGATGTTTGTTGGCATTGGCATCCTGGGTTACCTGCTGTCGGTAATGGCAACGACCTTGATTGAGTCGCGGTCAAAGGAGTTGAAGGGCATGACAGACCTCCGTCTTGAATCCCATGTAATCGTAGTTAATTTCCAGCATGAAGGGCGGAATATAGAGATCGTGAAGGAGTTGCGAGAGGACTCCAAGACTCGGGACCTTGCAATCGTGTTGGTCGACGACCACCTCGACGAACTGCCGCCCGAATTGGCGAAACTGGGTGTCCGTTTTGTGAAGGGCAACCCATCGAGGGAAAGTGTCCTGCGCCGTGCATGTGTCGACAAGGCACGGTACGCGATCATTCTTGCCTCCGACGTAGACCCGGTGCGTGCCGACGACCACACTCTGGCCGCGGTGCTCACCATCGAATCGATCAACCCCAAGGTCTTCACCGTTGCCGAGTGCCTCGATTCTGAGCGTGTGGAATTGATGCGCCGATCCGGATGCGACAGCGTGGTCTGCGTGGCCGGTCTTGCATCGTCGTTCCTGGTTCAGGAGGTATGCGATCCCGGCATGCACGCGGTGGTCAACGAACTGATGTCCAACAGATTTGGTCAGCAGGTCTACATCGTACCGGTTGAGCAGATGCGAACCTGGGAATTTTCCGAGCTGCAGGCACATCTTTCAGAAAAAGGCTGCATGGTGTTGGGGGTTCAGCGTGGCGACCGGGCACTGCTCAACCCGGGGAATACCTTCAAGATCGAAGCCAGTGATCACGCCATCTGTATGGGGCCACAGAGGCCCACGCCAGTCTTGATCTCCTAGCCTTCGGTCGCCGGTGACTGCGTCTTGGTATGCTTCCAGAACGCGGATAGACCTAAGACCAGAACGCCCACAGAGATTGCTCCGCAGACAACACCCCAGAACCAATATGGCAAGAACAGTAGATCTGCCAGTTGTGCAACGTCGGAAGGCATGGCACCCTCACTGGTCATCGCGGTTCTGGTGAACAGATAGTCTGCTCGCGAGAAAACACTCAGCGCCATTTGTACGGCCAGAACCGCGGCCGTGCACTGAGCGATTCCCGTGCCAAAGCGTTTACCGGCATAGATAAGACTCCCGCCCACTGTTCCGACGAAAACAAGTCCGAAGACATTACGTATGACCAGGGCGCATGCCGTAAGCATGAGTGCTCCGAACACCATCATTGCGATCTGTGCAAGGCGCGCGCGGGCGGACAACCAGAACAACACGGCTCCGGCCACTGCCGGCCCTATGAGCCCACCCGCTGCCGTGGCCGCAAGGCTTAGCCGGCCAGCGGCGCCTCCTATCATTGCGACCCCGGAGCCGTTGGCGTAGAGGCGAAAAGAGTCGAACTCCAGGCCGACCAACATCGCCGTCAGTCCGTGACCCATTTCGTGTGCCAGAGTTGACAAGAGAAGCATCGGATATCCCACAACTCCGCCGAAGGGAAGCACGGGCAACAAGATGCAGATCAATGTGGCTGTAACCAACGCCACTCTGGCGCGCACGCGCTCTGATTTTCGAAGGTTTATTTGATCTCGCACGACGGTTGTCCTTCGCCAAAATCCGTCCGAAGATCCCAAGGCGGGGGAATCTTGATGGATTGCACAATGGATTGGTAGTTCGTCATATGCAGGCCGAGTCGGAGCGTTGTCCCGAGCGATGCAGGTTCGGCGGGACAAGCTGGGCGCCGCTTGAATGCTCGCACGTGTCCCTGGCGAATTCCCAATGAATCAAACACTGACTCGGATTTCTTGCCGCTTGAGCGAGCCATTCATGACAGGTGAACGGTGGCGTGCCTATGACGGCGGCGCAAGCCCTGGTTTTCTTGCGCGGACACGCTGCACGCTCGCGAACCTCTGGTGAATATCTATTCGGTCTTCCCATGACACCAATCCTCTCAAGAAATGGAGTCTCCGGAAAACCCGGGGCGATTCAGTCTGAGACCACCAGAAAGGAAACTCTGACGACAATCCTCCAGGTTGACAGTTTGATTGCTTCCAACCCCCTCGTTTCGTAGTATTTACCCCAGCCTAAGGGAATAGCTCAAAACATAACGGGGTGCGGTGTGTCTCTCGCGGAAGGAACCCGACTCGGCCCATACGAAATCAAGGCGCAGATTGGCGCAGGCGGTATGGGAGAGGTGTATCGCGCCACGGACACCCGTCTGGACCGCACGGTAGCCATCAAAGTCCTACCCGAACACCTCGCAGACGACCCCCAACGTCGGGAACGCTTCGAGCGTGAAGCCAAGGCCGTCAGCAGCCTGAACCACCCTCATATCTGCACGCTCCACGACGTGGGGGAGCAAGACGGCATCCACTACCTCGTCATGGAATTGGTGGAGGGCGACACGCTGCAACAGCGGTTGGAGAAGGGCCGCCTGCCGCTCGATCAGGCTCTCGAATACGCCATCCAGATCGCCGACGCACTGGACAAAGCCCATCGGCAGGGTGTGGTCCATCGGGATCTCAAACCCGGCAACATCATGATCACGAAGTCAGCGGGCGTGAAGTTGCTCGACTTCGGACTGGCGAAGCTCAAGAGCGACGACGCGCAGGTTTCTCCGCTGTCGCAGATGCCGACGCAGGACCCGTCCGCGCCACTGACCGCCGAAGGCACAATCATCGGCACGCTCCAGTACATGGCACCCGAGCAGTTGGAAGGCAAGGAAGCCGATGCCCGGACGGACATCTTTGCGTTCGGTGCGGTTGTGTACGAGATGGTGACCGGGAAGAAGGCGTTTGAGGGTGCGAGTCAGGCAAGTTTGATTCACTCGATCATGGGAGTCGATCCGCCGTCGATGGCTGAGCTTCAGACCATGACGCCATCGTCGCTGGATCACATCGTAACGACATGCCTCGACAAAGACCCCGATATGCGGTGGCAGACGGCAGCCGATTGAGGTGGCCCCGGAAAATCGGGCAGTTGTTTAAGGTGTATTCCACCGACTGAGGAGGGATACGCGATGACGAAGAGACGCAGGTTTTCTGGGGAGTTGAAAGCGAAGGTCGCGCTGGAAGCGCATCGGGGCGATCGGACGCTGCAGGAGATTGCCTCGAAGCACCAGGTTCATCCGAACCAGGTGAGCACATGGAAGCGCCAGGCGATGGAAGGGCTTGGCGAGATGTTCTCGAACGGTGTGGAACGCCGGCGGCGGGATCATGAAAGCGAGGTTCGTGAGCTTCACGCCAAGATCGGCGAATTGACGGTGGAGCGGGATTTTTTGTCCGAGGGTCCGGTCGATGAGCCGGGCCGCGCGCCGGGCGATGGTGAGGCGCCCTGACCCGGAACTGAGCTTGAGTCGTCAATGCCGTTTGCTGTCGATCGGGCGCTCCTGGCTCTATTACACGCCCCAGGGCGAGAGCGCGGAGTGAGGGTCTCCCCATTCTTTAGACAGGAAATCCCCGATTTTAAGGTGGATCGCTGCTGCCCGGAAATAGGTTGATTGTGATGCGTTCCCGCCGTCGGGCCTGTGGGAAATGCGGCGAAGCCGAGCGGCTTGTGGGAATCCGCGTTGTTTGCGGATTTCCATAGACGCGTCATTTTCCACAGGCCCCTCACGCGCACGAAAAATAGACTTCCGCGGGTGTGCGGTAGTCCAGGGACTGGTGAGAACGCTCCCGATTGTAGAAGCCGAAGTACTGGCCCAGGCCGTCGATCGCATCGGGAACCTGGAGATAGTCTTTCAAGAAGACTTCTTCGTATTTGACACTGCGCCACAGACGTTCGATGAAGATATTGTCCATGAAGCGCCCGCGGCCATCCATGCTGATGATCACGCCGGCTTTCTTCAGCCTCTGGGTGAACGCCACGCTGGTGAACTGCGCGCCCTGATCCGTGTTGAAAATCTCCGGCTGCGCCGATTCCAGCGCCCAATTCAACGCCGAGAGACAAAATGCGGTGTCCAACGATGTGGAGACTTCCCAGGCCAGAACGTACCGGCTGAACCAATCCATGATCGCCACCAGATAGATGAATCCCTGGCGCAATCGAATGTAGGTGATGTCGCTGGCCCACACCTGATCGGGACGCACAATCTCCAGATTGCGCAACCGGTACGGATAGATCCGGTGCCCGGGCCCCGGTTCCGACAGCCGCCGCTTCGGATAGATCGCTTCCAATCCCATCTGGCGCATCAATCGACGCACTCGTTTGGGATTGACCGGGTCGCCGTGCTTGCGCAGCCAGTCGGTCATCTTCGGCACCCCGTAGAACGGGGTCCGCAGGTACTGTTCGTCGATCCGACGCATCAGATCGAGATTGACCGCGCTCTCCCCGGCCGGCTGATAGTACACGCTGGCCCGCGCGATCCCCGCCAGCATGCTCTGGCGACTGATACTCAAATCGTTGGTGGCGTCGATCCATTCCCGACGTTCCTCTACCGGGACAGACCGGACTTTTTTTAAGCCAGTCCATGTCCATCTGCAGCTTTCCAATCTGCTGGTACAACTCCGCCTTCAATTGCTCGTCGGCTTCGCCGGATTGGCCACGCCCCGTCAAAAAAATCTCTGCGGCTCCGTCCAGAAGTTGCTTCTTCCAGTTCGTCACCATGTTCGGATGGATCCCGTAGTGCGATCCGATCTCCTGGATCGTCCGCTGTCCCTTGATCGCTTCCAGCGCCACTCTCGCCTTCAGATCCGCGCTGTACTGCTTCCGCTGCCGTTTCTTCATGTGCCTCCGCTGGGAGGCAGCGATTTTACACCTTAGCCACCTGTCTGAATTTTGGGGAGTACCTCACGGGGGCAGAGACGAAATTTGCCCTTGATCCATGCAAAAATAGCTATGCAGAACCGCTTTCTTCCTTATGGCCGAACTCGCTGAGCGTTTTCTCCAGCCATCCCACTCGTGTACGCCGTCCGAAGTTCTTCAATTGCTTTTCGTTTGGAGACTTTCCGTTGAGCTTTGGGCAGGTCGAGCATAGTCTGAACGGCGTTGCCGAAGAATATGCGGGAATTTTGGTGATGATTGCTTTGCAAGATCCCGGTGTCGATTACTCCTCATTCGTGTAGAAGCATCAACCTTCAACAGCTTCGTCGTTTTGTCTACGGGCTCCGATTTAGCGAAGTGCCTATATGAGCATTGAACTATTAGACCGCATGCCAGAGCCGACTTGGGTTGATACGGAAGCGAAACTGATCCAGGGCCTGGATCTGCTGGGCCTGCGCCTACCGGTCCAGGTTCTTGGAAATGCGCTCCTGGATGGCGTCACGACAGCCACGCCCTCGGTGCGATATCTGTCAATCTTGTGCTGGACAATTCACGTGTACGGCCAAGCAAGAAAGCCAGATTCCTGGGATGACTTTCGTGAGTTCACAGCCAGGGTGGAAGCGGCTGTGGCACTGGGAAACATACTCGTTGACGACAGCGTAGTCGGAGTCATTGGGTCAACGGAGGCGAGGTCTCTCGCGGAGTCGGAGGCCGGGGTACTCCCCCTACGCCAATTTGTCTCACAACTTGCGACCAACATTTATGCGAACCCGTCCGAACAACTTGGGTTGACAGTCAGTCGTGACGCATCGTTTCCCGGTTTGACTCGGGAACGCGGATTGCCACTTGCAAACGCCGTCCAGGCGGAAATCGAGAAGACGCGTCTAGGTGGTGTACTCGGTAAGGGTAGCGCTCCAGACTCTGTTTTTCGCGATGAACTGGCTGAATTCGGGGGGGCTTTGTTCTTCAATCGGACATCCGATTCAGAGACTGCGATCCTGGTTGAGGCCCTACTACCCCGCAAACCTCGTTTGGCGGAACGACGACGCTTCCAGACCTACACGTGCCTGTTGGCTCTGGCTGACCAATTCGGGGCGGCCCCTAAAGAGTCCGACCTGTTTGATGAAGCAGAGGCGTTGGAGCGGCGACTGCCAGAGGAACTGGAACCTGTTCTGGATGGATGGCTAGGTTATCGAGTTCGGGACCTCATTGCGTATGTTCATGAAGTCGCTATGCGCCAAATAGTTCTCGCACTGAGAGAGGAGTCCGGAGGAACGGCGGGAGCCGTGAAGGCGGAATCCGTGATCCGACGCCTGATGGGACATGTAGGCGACCAGAAAGAAGCATTGCGGGACCTGCAGTTAGTTGATGACGACGAAGACATTGGCGCGGTCTCATTTAGGACGTTGAACGAGCGATGTCTGGACGCGTTCGGATCTCCGGTCAGTCGAAGAGGCCTGAATCGCGGAAATGGCTCGCTTCGTGAGTCTTTGATTATCGATGTCGCCGAAAGTGCAGGGGCTGGCGCACTGGCTCTTCTGCCCGTGTCCTGGAGTCTGGCCGCATGGCGTTCGGATCCATGGGAAGAGTTCTCAAGAGAGCCGTTTGAAGCTGGAACCGCTGGTTGGAACCGAGTTGGGCTATTTGAAGTTATCAGGCCTTCCGTAAGTGAGTTTATCGAAGAGGAATGGCTGTTTAGGGATGTGACGGCTGACCTAGCGTATCGCACCGCCAACCAGCACTTGGACATTGCCTGGAGCAGAATGGCCGTGGACCAGACCCACGATGTTGCGGTGTTTCTCTCTGACGCGGACAACTGGCACGATCGGGGGAAGAGTTTTCAGGCCGGCCGCACCGCTTCCCGGATTTTTCAAGCCACAAATTGGCTTGTCCAGTTGGGCTTGCTCGACCATGAGACGGGGCTGACAAGTCGCGGCCGATCCGTTCTCGACCGGTGTCTCGGATCTATCCGGGCGTGGGGGCCTCAGTGAATCCCCGTGAGTTCTGCAGGTTAACGGGCTACTCCACTGCACTGTTTCTGACCTACGACTTCGACGCCGTTTTCTTTGAGCGTGTCGTGCTCAGGGAGTTGTGGGCGGGGGGTACAGGTGATGTCCTCGTCGTTGCGGATTCTTCACGGATCGATGCATCGCTTGGCCGCTGGGATTCTGGTCTCATTCATCTCGGGCGGCGGTATCAGCTCGTCCGAGCCGCGGTAAACGGGGCCTTCCATCCGAAGGTCATTTTTCGTCCAGGATCGTCCGGCGCTGTGGCGTGGATCGGAACCGGAAATCTGACTTTCGGGGGTTGGGGCGGAAATCGCGAGATGAGTACCGCGTGGCACATTGGGGGCTCCGATGCCACTTGGGTTCAGGACTTGATGGAGCAGCTAGACGTGTGGTGCCCGGGAACTGCGGACCATGATGTCCCGGAACGGTTGCGTAGGCTGCCATCGATTGAGTCTGCCCTCGCGTCGACAGCAGCGGGGGCAGGTCCGGTGATCCTAAGCCGTCCCGGCGATTCCCTCAGCTCCCAGATCGCGCGCCGTTGGGTTGGCCGCCGATTCGCCGAGGCGAAAATCCTGACGGGTTCGACGGACCGCGACGCTGCGTTTTTGCGCTGGCTCCATGATTCCTTTGGAGTGGAACGCGCCTCCGTGGTTGTCGATCCGGGAAACTCGTCCTTCGACCCGGTAAGTCTGGCTAAGCTACACGTGGAGGTAAAAACGCTGGAAGCCGGGGGCCCGACTCCCCTGCATGCCAAGGTGTGCTGGCTTAGTGGCCCCGATGGCTCGGCCGCAATTATGGGGTCGGCAAATTGCTCCTGGAGCGCCTGGCTGCGCGATCCTGCCGTGGGTGGAAATATCGAAGCCGTTGCCGTCTATGAGGCTGCGCCTGAAGAATTGGTCAACGAGATATCGGACCTATTCGACGAGGGAAAGGCGTTTGTGCCTCTGCCGCCTGAAACTGATAAGACCGAATCGCATGCATCAGGGGTCCGTTATTCGGTTACCGAGATCACATGGGATTCACGAGACTGTAAACTCAGAATTCGCTTCTCTCGAGACGTCCCAATTACGTCGAAAGTAACGGTCAAGATCGATGGGGAGGTCGCTGAATGTCGTCCACTGCGGTCGACGAGCGCGACATGGTCAGCGACATTGTCGCTGCAACAAAGTGTTCGGACGCGATTTGCCACAGTGACTACCGCATCGGAAACCGGCAGCGAGCCGGAAGTTCAGCGGCACTGGGTTAACAGCCGGGAAGACCTGATTCACGCAGCGCATGGCAGGCAGATTGAAGACGTCATTAATGGTCTTCGGCGACAAGCCATTCCGGAAGAACAGCAACGAATGGTTCGCGAACTCCACCGTATTGGTGCGGTGCTTCTCAGCGAGCCGGAAACGTTTCCGGACCCAGTCGTTACGGGCGGATCATGGCAGGAGAACGAGAAAACCGAACCGGATGATGAGGTTAAGCCAGTTGATCCTGCCACTCTCATTCGTTCAATGACCGATATACCTGGGAAACGGGGAGCCGACTACAGTGGTAGCCCCGTTGGGGTTTCTCTGTTCGGAGTCATGAGGGCCTTGTTTCCCGAGGACTTTGAAGGGCCGGTTGGCGACACGGTAATCGATGAATCCCCGCCCAAAGGAAAGCAAGCACCGCGTCGTACCCGGCAACGTGCAATTTCTGGGCCTGTTCGGAACCGTCTGAGAGCTCAGATGGAGAAGTTCATTGACGAGTTTAGAGGTTCGTCATTTGGTGAGAAGTGTTCCGCCCGACAGTTCGTCCAAGCCGCAGCGTATCCCCTTGCAGTTGGAATGATTGGGGCTCAAGGTGGGTGGGTTTCCAATGATGATGCTGTGTCTTGGGCGCGTCTGGTCTTCGATACGCTCTTTCAACGAGTCTCGCCACGCGAGCCCGAGTATATTGGCGTTTTGCAGTTCGTCGAGACCCGGTTCAGGCGCGAGGGCAAACAAGAGGTTTTTCGGGAAGTGGTCGGAGACGGGACTCTATGGCTGACGCTACTGTGCAGTTTGGGGGGTGTTTGGAATGGGGAACGCGCGGCTTTTGAAAGGGCTCTCGCGTTGCGGTCTGTCCGGGGAGCGACAGCACTTATAGGCTCGACCGACAACACGCGGATTGCTGAACTCCTACCGAAAATGAGAGAGGGCGCGGAGGTCCTCGTGGCGCGGGCGTTGGAGTACACTGAAAAACTCGACTCGCTTGAAGAGGCTTTGCAATCTCAATGGCAAGAACTCCTCAGTTCCCAGCAGGCGGAGGAACTCGTTCATGAACCAGAGGATCTGCTCTGGGGTCCTAATGCTGGGTGGGCGATTGCCCGGCAGAGCGCGGCTATGAAGTTGGGCGAGAAAATGGATATATATCTCAAACTAAGGGCGAAAATCGTTCGGGTGATGGCTTCTGGATTTTATGTGAATGTGACGAAGGTTCAGGAGTTGCGCGAAATGATTGATGCTCTGGTCGCAAACGAGACCGACTAGGAGCCTGTATTGCAGAAGATATTAGCGGCTCCATGTCGATGCTAACTACTGCGCAGTACAACATGAACCCGAGAAGGATCTTTCCTTGAACCTGCGGGTTGCCGATGGTGTTCTGGATCGGTTCGTCGCCCACGCGCGGGAGTGCTTTCCCGAGGAAGCTTGCGGCTTCTTTGTGGGGCGCGGCGATTCGGCGGACCGCTACCTGCCGGCGGTCAATACCCTTCATAGCCGGACGGCGTTTGCCGTCGAACCCGAGTTTCTGTTCCGGATGTTCAGATCGCTCCGTGCATCCGGCGAAGAAATGGTTGCGGTCTGCCATTCCCATCCTTCGAGTCCCGCTGTTCTATCGACTCGGGACATCGCCGGGGCGCACTATCCGGATGCGGCCCACGTGGTTGTGTCGCTTGTCGGCCCCCGGCCCGAGATCCGTGCCTATCGAGTGCTTCGGGACCAGGCGATTGAAATAGCGCTCCATGCTATAGTTTGAGAAATCGAACAAACGGAGGTTCCGATGCGTCAGATGGCGTTGGTCTTCATCTTGGGTATCTTCGTCATTCCCGCGGCCTTTGCGCAGGATCAGACCGTGGGTGCGGAATTACAGTTCGAGGTTCGCGCGCCGCGGAACCTGTTTTTCGGTAGGGGCGTGTCGACCGATCGACTTTATTTCGACGTTCCCATCACCGTGCTCCCGGCACAGGGCGTATTGATCAAGCTCCCTTACACCCAGAGGGGCGGATTGCTCAGCTTCGATGTGCACCATCGCGTCGGCCTGTCCGACGATTTCGGACTGCCCGCGGAGATCATGACGGTTGTTGAGATCATGACGGGAGGGACCAACCAACTCGGCGTCTATACATTGCTCGACAACATCGGGCCCGATGCCCAGCCCGTTGAAGAGATTGAAAGGGCCAGCACGGCTGAAATCGATCGCTATGTGAGTCCGCTTGCGGTCAAGACCATTGAGATCAACACGCAACCGGGCCCCCAATCCATCAGCGTCGTCGGCCGGAACCTCAACATTACCCGCTTGGGGAGAACCACGCTGATCGACACGCCCGGTACGCGCATCGCAATGGTTTCGAACATCAAGTTTCATGAAATCCGCGCGGGCACGCCTCTGACGTTCGACTGAGCGGTCGTTTCACTATCCCCTCTTCAATCCGGGATTTCAGAAATTCCGGAAGCCCGGCTCTTCGCGACGAAAACCCGTGAGAAAGAAGGGCTACCCAACGGCCGCATAGGTTGCCCGGACCTTTTCCGCGGAGTCCTTCCACGAATACTTGCGGACCTGGGCCCGGCCTCTTTCGACGAGGGTCTGCCGCAGCGCCCGATCGTTCAGCAGGCGTTTCATGGCGCGGGCGATCTCGAAGACGTTTTCGGGGTTCACCAGCAGGGCGGCATCTCCCAATACTTCCGGCAGCGACGACGTGTTCGAAGCGACCACCGGCGTGCCGTTCGCCATGGCTTCGAGGGGGGGCAGGCCGAATCCCTCGTAGAGCGACGGCAAGGCGAACAGCGCGGCCGTTTCGTAGAACACCTGGAGGACACCGCCCGGTACCGTGCCCAGAAACCGGACATCCTGCTGGACGCCGCTTCGGATTACCGTCAGTCTGAGGTACGGGTGCCGGGCGATCTCATCGCCGATGACGATGAGCTTCATGTTCCTGTATTTCTTGTTCTCTCCCAGTTCGTTCTTCAGGACCGCGAACGCTTCGATCAACCGATGGATGTTCTTGTGCGGTTTGATCTGGCCCGCATAGAGTATGAATGGGTTCTTCAGTTGGTAGCGTTCCAGAATCGACGTTCGTACCTCGGGATCGTGCCCCTTGGTGAACCGCCCGTCGAGCGCGTTGTGAACCACCGACGCCTTGTCCGGGCTGAGGTCGAATATGTTGATCAGATCCTGCCGCGTCGATTCCGAGACGGTGATCACACGATTCGCCCGCCGGACGACGTGCTTCGTGTACAGGTATTGTCTGTAGTTTTCGAATTTCGATGAGCCCTGCGGTGGAAACAGCAAGTGGACACAATCGTGGATGGTCACCGTCAGGCGGCATGGAACCAGCAGCGGGGCACGGTAGTTCGGAACGTGGAACACGTCGATGCGAAGGGACCGCAGAAGAAGAGGAATCCTGACCTGAAGGTTCCAGATTCCGTTGTCTTCGGGAATATCTACGGGAGTGAAATTGTTGCCAAGCGGACCGAACTCCAGGAAATGCGACCGCGACCCGAAAAGAAAATACTCGTTCCGATCGTCGATTTCCGAAAGATTACGGACGAGATTCCAGATATGAGTGCCGATTCCGAACTCGTGGACTCTTCGGATGTCGATGGCAACGCGCATGGTTCCTTCAGGAGGTTCATAGCTCGTTGCGTAGCATATCCGCCGCGTATTGCTATAATCAACCATATGATTCAGCCAGCAGCAATTCTCATTTTGACTCGCGACGGATCTCGCACGATCTTGTCCCACTGTAGGCTCGGTCTATGACCGTGCGATTTATGACCGCGCGATCTCGCACGTTAATGAGAATTGCCGTTCGGCCAGACGGCATCGCGGTTCGGTCCCGTGGAGGTTCGGCTTCGGCTATTTGTGTGCCGCGTGGCCGTAACCGCCGTGCAGGCCGCGTGTTCCTCGCCTTGGTGGCCGCCCTCCTGGCCGGCACCTATAGTGCCAGGGCTCAGACCCCGACCATTGTCCAGATCGAACTTTCCAACATCGTTCATCCAGTCAGCGCCGAATTTCTTGCCGAGGGGCTGGTCTACGCCGACGAGATCGATGCCGCGATGGCGGTTGTCCGGTTGGATACTCCCGGAGGACTCGTCGATTCGATGCGCGATATGGTTGAGGCCATTCTGGCGTCTCCGGTGCCGGTGGCGATCTGGGTGGGCCCGAGCGGCGTTCGTGCCGCTTCGGCCGGCTTCTTCATTCTGCTTTCAGGCGATCTGGCGTTGATGGCGTCGGGAACAAACACGGGTGCGGCGCACCCCGTCTCGTCGTTTGGCGCGGACATCGGAGAGGTCATGGAGGAAAAGATCGTCAACGATGTGTCGGCGTTCCTCCGGAGCTACGTGGCCCGGCGTGGCCGCAATCCCGAAGAAGCCGAATTGGCCGTCACCGAGAGCAAGTCGTTCACTGCTGAAGAAGCCCTGGAGGCCGGGTTCATCGACGCGGTCGTTGCGGGCATCCCCGACATGATCGAGGCTTTCGATGGTCAACCGATACGCCGCTTCGACGATTCGGTCGAAACGCTCGAACTCGACGGCGCCACGGTCGAAATTTTCGAAATGAACCCGCGGCAGCGCGTGCTCTCGGCGATCATGAACCCGAATATCGCTCTGGTCCTTGGAGTGGTGGGGTTGCTCGGGCTGTATATGGAAATCACGAACCCCGGCATGATTTTTCCCGGTGTGATCGGCGGGATCAGTCTGGTGCTGGCACTGTTCGCCTTCAACCTTCTTCCGGTCAACCTGACGGGGGCTGTCCTGATCCTGCTTGCACTTGCCCTGTTTGTGGTCGAAGCCACCGTGCCCACCAACGGGATTCTGGCGATGGGGGGCGTGGTGGCCATGGTGTTCGGGGGATTGATGCTGGTGCAGGGCCCCATTCCCGAACTTCGGATCCAGTTGGGGACGATTCTGGCCGTTGCGATCCCGCTGGCTGTGATTACGGTCTTTCTGGTGCGACTTGTGTTCGTATCTCACGGCAAGAAGGTCGTAACGGGCCGCTCCGGCCTGATAGGTGAGATGGGCACCGCGTCGACCGATGTCCACAAGGACGGAAAGGTGATGGTCCATGGCGAATACTGGAGAGCCCACTCCCGAAGTCCGATCGAGCAGGGTTCCAGGGTTCGAGTGGTGAAGATGGCCGGCCTCAATATCGAGGTCGAAATCGTTAGTGAGGAAATATAATGTCGACAATTCTCTTGGTTGCGTTAGCAATCATTTTGCTCTGGTTGTTCAATTCGATTCACATCCTTCGCGAATACGAACGAGCGGTCATCTTCCGTTTGGGGCGGCTCTTGCCGGATGCCAAGGGGCCCGGCATCATTCTGGCTTTCTTCCCGATCGATAAAGCCGTGCGGGTCAGTCTGCGAACGATCACGATGGACGTACCTACTCAGGACGTGATCACGAAGGACAACGTGTCGGTGAAGGTCAATGCGGTGGTGTACTTCCGGGTTGTGGATTCCCGCAACGCGATTGTCGAGGTAGAAAACTTTCTTTATGCCACCTCGCAGCTTGCACAGACCACACTGCGTTCCGCGCTTGGCGAAGTCATCCTCGATGAACTGCTCAGCGAACGGGAGAAACTCAACCAGAGGTTGCAGGAGATTCTCGATCAACACACGGATCCCTGGGGCATCAAGGTATCCATGGTCGAGATCAAGGGTGTGGACCTCCCCGAGGTGATGCAGAGGGCGATGGCACGGCAGGCTGAAGCCGAACGCGAGAAGCGCGCAAAGATCATTCACGCTGCCGGTGAATTCGAAGCATCGGCCCGGCTGGCCGATGCCGCAAAGATCATTGCCACAGAGCCCGTCTCGCTTCAACTGCGATACCTCCAGACACTGACCGAAATCGGACTGGAGCGGAACTCCACAATTGTCTTCCCGCTGCCGATCGACATGATCACCTTCTTCCAGGAAGCGATGGCGAAACAAAAGGCGGACAAGGGATAAATGGAAGGGGAGACCTCCTGGGAAGGGCAGGGATTCACGCTGGCGATCTTCGTCGCCGTTGTCGTCCTGTGTTCGGTCTTTTTCATCCTGGGAATGCTGGCGGGCCGAAGTCAGGTGGCCGTCGACGCGGTTCCCGCGCCCGTTGAGGAAACGATCGTTCTGCCCGAGGCGACGGACGATCCCCAGGATCCGGATTTGACGTTCTATGACGGCGTCGGCGAGTCGGAACTTCCCGGGCTGGAGTTGCCGGAGTCCGAAACGGCCGAGCCGTTGGCGCAACCGCCGGAATCCACGGCGACCCCCGCTTCGGACGCCGGTTCGGCTTCGCAACCCGCCCCACCAACGGCGCAGGCCGAAGTGGCGGTCATGTTGCAGGTGGGAGCCCTTGGCGGCGCCGATCAGGCGGACGCTTTGAGGTTGGAACTGGTGGACTTGGGTTTCCCGGCGTTCGTGCTCCGGCCCGGACCGGATGACAACGTGCCTTTCTACCGCGTGCGGGTCGGGCCCTTTACCGACAATGCCGAAATCGAGCGCGTGCGTGCCGCCCTCGCCGCGGAAGGACACGATCCGATACTCGTCCAATAATTCCTAACGACGAATGCTGTTCCGGTCGAACTCCAACGACGCTCCGCCGATATCCGATAGCGTAACGCCGCGTCGCGGCCCGGTGGAGCGAGCCATGTCTCTTTCCGTCGCGGCGGCTTCAGGTCTGCTGCTCGTTCTCGCACTGCCCAAGCCGGACTTGTACTACCTGGGCTGGATCGCACTGGCGCCTCTTCTGGTCGTGCTCTCGGTAAGCCGAACCCGCCGCTCGTCGGCTCTGGCGGGATACACGACCGGCGTCGTGTTCTTCGGCGGCTCCTGCTACTGGATCGTTTTCACGATGTCGACTTACGGGGGGCTCTCCCTTCCCCTGTCGGTCGCGGTGTTCGGCCTTTTCGTCATCGTCTTTGCCTGCCACACCGCGTTGTTTGCCCTGGCGATGCGGTGGCACATCGAACGATTCGGATTGCCGGGGATATTGCTGGCGGCGCCGACGTGGGTCGCCGTGGAGCTTTTGCAGACTCATCTTGTTTTTGGCGGCTTTCCATGGATGCTGGCCGGCTATGCACTGGCACCTTTCGGTGGATTGAGGCAGATTGTGACCTGGACCGGGATCTACGGTCTTTCCTTTGTCCTGGTGGGAGTGGGTTCGATCGTTGCGCTTGGGTACAGCACCCGAAACCTCCGGTTGCTGGCCGGGGCCGCCGCGGCGATTGTTCTTGCCGTCATCCTGCCCGCACCCGCCGATGAGACCCCGTCGGACCCGTTCCAGGTGCGGCTCGTCCAGACCAACATCGATCTGGATCAGTCGTGGTTGGCCGACGATCGCGATCGCCTGATGGACGAGTTACATGCCCTGTCGGTTCGAGGAGGGGCCGTTCCGGATCTCGTGATATGGCCGGAGACCCCTGGACCCTTTCGTCTGGAAGAAGGCGCCTTCTTCGCCCGCCGGGCCAGGGAGATCGCGGCAGGACTCGACACCGCCTTTCTTTTCGGGTACATGGACTCGATCGGCGATCTGCCGTCCAACAGCGCCGGGATAGTGTCGCCTTCCGGCGAGCAGGTGGCGCGGTACGACAAGATCCATCTGGTGCCCTTCGGCGAATATGTTCCGTTGAAGAACCTGCTCTTCTTCGCCGAATCCATGGTTCGAAACGTCGGCGATTTTGCCGCGGGCGCCGAGTACACCGTAACCTCCGTGAACGGGCACGGTATTGCCACGACGATCTGCTATGAAGACGTGTTCCCCGGCCTGATCCGCCAGTTCACCTTGCGCGGCGCGGAAGCGATCGTCAACATCACCAACGACGGCTGGTTCGGGGACACGTCGGCACCGTATCAACACCTGCGAATGTCGACGATTCGTGCTGCCGAAAATCGGCGTTACATCGTTCGCGGCGCCAATACGGGGGTGACGGCCATCATCGATCCCTACGGCAACATCGCGGCCAGGACGGAACTCGGCGAAAGGACTATTCTTGACGGCGTTGCGGGATACCGTCAGGACCGTACCTTTTACGTGCGATACGGCGATGTGTTCGCGTATCTGGCAACTCTGGCGACGATTGCGTTTGCCGCTTGGCCATGGGCCGGCAAGTCAAGGCCCGCCGCAATCGAGTAGAATCAACAGATGAACGACGAACTCTTCGACAAGTTTTCCTCCCTCAGGGACCGCAGCCACGAACTCCGGAGGTTTCTTTGACTCACCGGCGAAGCAGAAGCGCATTGACCGGCTCGACACGCTGATTGCCGCTCCGGACTTCTGGTCCGCGAACGAGAAATCGAGTGAGGTTCTGCGTGAGAAGGCTCGACTCGAGAAAAGCATTGAACTCGACCGCGAACTCGCCCGGCAGGTTGAAGACGGAGAAACGCTTATCGAACTGGCTCGGGAAGGAGAGTCGGTCGATGCCGAATTGCCCGACCTGGTTGGCAAACTGGATGAACTCGTCGAAAGTGCCGAGTTCCAGATGCTGCTGGGGGGCGAGAACGACAACCTCAACGCGATCGTCACGATACATCCCGGCGCCGGTGGAGTCGAGGCGCAGGACTGGGCTGAAATGCTGTTTCGGATGTACATGCGCTGGGCGGAAAAGGGCGGCTACAAAACCGAAATCCTCGATCGGCAGGCGGGTGACGAGGCGGGGCTGAAGTCGGTGACGTTCACGGCGGCAGGCGACTACGCATACGGCTACCTTACCGCCGAATCGGGTGTCCACCGGCTGGTTCGTATCTCTCCTTTCGATTCCGCCAGCCGAAGGCACACCTCATTTGCCTCGGTTTCGGTCTATCCCGAAATCGACGACCGGGTTGAAGTGGACATCGACGAAAAAGATCTCCGCATCGACACTTACCGGTCCAGCGGCGCCGGCGGGCAGCACGTCAACGTCACCGATTCGGCCGTTCGGATCACCCACCAGCCCAGCGGCATCGTGGTTCAGTGCCAGAACGAACGTTCGCAGCACAAGAACCGGGCCACCGCGATGAAGATCCTTCGTGCGCGGGTTTACGAGATGGAACTCGAAAAGAAGCGTGCCAAAGCACAGGCGGTCGAAGACAACAAGATGGACATTGCATGGGGCAGCCAGATTCGTTCCTATGTCCTGGCACCGTATCGAATGGTGAAAGATCATCGGACCAAGGTCGAAGTCGGCGACGTCGACCGGGTCCTGGATGGTGGGCTGGACGGTTTCATCAAAGCCTTCTTGCGGTGGAAGTCCAGCGGTCAAAACGCGGCGGGCGACGCGTAAGCCGTTCCGCTACAGGGACCCGATACATGCCCTCGCTTCAGCTCGACACCGGGATCCAGTACGTCAGGGGAGTCGGTCCGAAACGAGCGGCACTGCTCGAGCGCCGCGGTGTTCGGAAGGTCGAGGATCTCCTGTTCCACTTTCCCCGCCGGTACGAAGACCGCACCCGCCTTGTGCCATTGGATTCGCTGCGGCCGGGGATCCAGGCGACAGTATCGGCCACGGTATACGCCGTCCGCTGGATTCGAACGCGTGCCCGGCGGGGTCTCCTCGATGTCGTTCTGACCGATGACACCGCCTTTGTTCATGCGAAGTGGTTCAATGGGGGACATCTCTACAAGAGAGGGGTATTCGCCCCGGGCGTTCGCGTTGTGGCAACGGGAAAGCCCGAAATCGATCGCTACGAGACCGGCCTGGTCCTTTTCAATCCCGAATTCGAAATCGTGCCCGAACCCGAAACCGAAGACGCTGACGCGGGAGAACTGGGGCAATACGTTCCGATCTACGAGGAACTGGCTGGAGTGACAAGCCGCCAGGTGGGTCAGATCGTGGCGGACGCGCTTGACGGACTGGATGGGGACATCCAGGATCCATTGCCCTCGGAACTTCGGGATCGGATCGACCTGCCCGGGATAAATGCCGCGTTCAGGGCTCTGCACCAACCCGGACTCGACGACGACATCGACCAATTGAATCGCAGGCGGTCGCCCGGTCACCGGCGGTTCATCTTCGAAGAGTTCCTCCTGATGGAGTTGACGCTTGCGTTGCGCCGCCATCGTATTCGGGCCAGCGACGGCGTACGGTTCCAGACCAACGACCGGATACGCGAGCGTCTCAAAGCCATCCTTTCGTTCCATCCCACAATCGCCCAGAAGAGGGCATTCGGAGAAATCGTCGAGGATCTTCGCGCCCCATACCCCATGAATCGGCTCCTTCAGGGAGACGTGGGGTCCGGCAAGACGATTGTTGCGTTCGAGACCGTCGCGATTGCCGTCGAAAATGGATTCCAGGCCGTGATCATGGCGCCGACCGAAATCCTGGCCGAGCAGCACTACATCAACGCCAGACGGGTGTTTGCCCCGCTTGGCTACAACATCGTGCTCATACGGCGGGGGGCCTCCAAAGACAATCCCGACGGGATGGCGCAGGTTCGATCCGGAGACGCCCATCTGGCGATCGGTACTCACGCGGTGCTCGAAGATGCGGCGGCGTTCCACCGTCTCGGGTTGGTCGTGATCGATGAGCAACACCGTTTCGGTGTGCTTCAGCGACTCAAATTGATGGAGAAAGGTCAACGGCCCAACACGCTGGTCATGACTGCAACGCCCATCCCGCGAACCCTTGCCATGACTTTCTACGGGGACCTGGACGTGTCGACGATCGACGAGTTGCCGCCGGGCCGCATGCCCATCCGCACCGAGCACGTCCGCGAGCGCAATCGAGGGACCGTGGAAGCGGCCATCCGAAGGGAAGTGGCCGCCGGCCGCCAGTGTTTCGTGGTATACCCGCTTGTCGAGGAGTCTGAAAAACTCGATCTGCGTTCGGCCGCCGAGGGGTACGATCAACTCGTCGAAACATTCCCCTCTGCCCGGGTCGGCCTGCTGCACGGCAGGATGAAAAGTGACGAGAAAGAGGCCGTGATGCAGACTTTTACTTCAGGGGAACTGGATATCCTGGTTTCCACGACCGTCGTCGAGGTGGGTGTCGATGTTCCGAACGCGACGTTGATGGCGATCGAGCATGCGGAACGTTTCGGGATTGCCCAACTGCACCAGCTTCGCGGCCGGGTTGGGCGGAGCAAACACGCATCGAGTTGTCTTCTGATCACGCCCGACGGTATCGGGGACGTGGCCTTCGAACGGATTCGGGCCGTGGCCGGGACCACCGATGGTTTTCTGTTGGCCGAAACGGACTTGAAGCTTCGAGGACCGGGGGAAATGGCGGGAACCCGCCAATCCGGTCTGCCGGAATTTCGTGTCGCCGACCCGATCGACGACATGGACATTCTGGTTGAAGCACGGGATGAAGCCGAACGATGGGTTCGCGACGATGCCAAACGGGAGGCGTTGATCAAGGGCCTGCGGCCCAGCGGCAACATTGGCGGACTGGTGACTGTCGGGTGAGAATCATCGCGGGACGTTACCGAAGCCGGCGGCTGAAGGTCGGTCCTCCCCCGGGAACGCGACCCACGAGCGACAAGCTTCGTGAGACCCTGTTTAACATTCTGGGGCGTCGCGTAATAGAATCGAGGTTTCTGGACGCGTACGCTGGAGTTGGAGCGGTCGGGATCGAAGCGTTCAGCCGGGGCGCGTCGACCGTTTCGTTCGTCGACGCGTCGGACAGGGCCTGCGCCGCGATCCGGAAGAACCTTGAAGCGCTCGACGTAAAGGACGAGTTCCCGGTGCTCCAGATGGATCTGGCGCGTGCCTTGAAACAGGTGGTGAAGGCGCCGTTCGATATCGCGTTTCTCGATCCGCCCTACGACAGCGGGAACCTGTATCGTCGAGATCTCGATCTGTTCGGCGCCGGTTCGGTTTTGGACCGAGATGGCATCCTTGTCATTGAGCATGCCCGGTCGATGGAGTTGCCCGCGGGCCACGGCTGTCTCTGTCTGGTTCGTACACACCCGCAGGGGGATAGCGCGTTGACTTTCTATGAGCAGGAGAGCCAGTGAACCGCACAAGCGCCATATATCCCGGCACGTTCGATCCGTTGACGAACGGGCATCTCGACATTATCGAGCGGAGTAGCCGGTTGTTCGAGCGGGTGGTGGTTGCGATTCTCGTGAATCCCCAGAAGGACCCGCTATTTACCGTCGATGAGCGCCGGGAGTTGATCCAGCGAAGCATATCGCCGGAAATCGATAACGTCGAAGTGGATGTGTTCGACGGCCTCCTGGCAGATTACGCGCACGAGCGATCCGCCAACGTGATCCTCCGCGGCATCCGCGCGGTGTCCGATTACGAGTATGAACTTCAGATGGCGTTGATGAATCGGCGCCTCCAACCCGAAATCGAAACGCTGTTCATGCTACCGGCCGAGCGCTATTCTTACCTGAGTTCCCGGCTGGTACGCGAGATTGCCGAGCATGCCGGTTCCATACGGGGTCTCGTTCCGAAGCCCGTTGAAAAGGCCCTGCTCAAACGTTTTGGTTAGCACCCCATGGCGGGACCCCGCCCGGTTCTGCCACCGGTTGCTGGACCGGTTCCCGTATTTCCCATTGATTGGGCGAAAGGACGTTGTAGCAAATGACCCTGAGACTGACTGAACCGATTTCGCGAATATCCGCGTCAAAGACGATGGCCGTAGCCGAGACCGCAACCAAACTGCGCGAGAAGGGCATCGATGTCATCGATCTGAGTGCTGGAGAGCCCGACTTCCCGACACCGGACAACATCAAACAGGCTGCGATACGGGCAATCGAGGGGAACTTCAGCAAATACACCGCACCCAGCGGAACCACTGAACTCAAGTCGGCGATCGTCGAGTACCACAGATCGGCCTTTGGCTCGGACTACGGCATCCCCGAGGTCATAGTCAACGTGGGGGCCAAGCATGCGATATTCAATGCGTTCTCCGCTCTGGTCGGTCCGGGGGATGAAGTCATCGTCCCGGTCCCCTATTGGGTAACGTTTTCCGACGTGACCCGTTACGTTGGCGGTACGCCGGTGTTTGTCGAGACTTCAGAAGCTTCCGGGTTCCGTCTGACAGCCGAGATGGTGTCGCGGGCCGTGACCCCGAAAACGCGATTGCTGATCGTCAACTCGCCCAGCAATCCCAGCGGGGGGGTCATGGATGACGATGAGTTCATCGAGGTTGCCGCAATCTGCAGGGAACACGGCATCGTCCTGATGTCGGACGAGTGCTATTGCCAGTTTCTCTACGACGGCCGGAAGCCATTTTCCATTGCCTCTCACCACGAGTTCAGGGATTCGATCGTCATTGCCGGCTCGGTGTCCAAGACCTACGCGATGACAGGGTGGCGCGTCGGCTTCCTTCTCGGTCCAAGGGAATTGATCGCGGGCATTTCCAAGCTCCAGAGCCATTCCACTTCGAATCCGACCTCGATCGGGCAGAAAGCGGCCGTGGAAGCGTTTAGCGGTCCCCAGGATTCGGTTCAGGCGATGCTTGCCGAGTACAGCAGACGGCGGCGCTACGTTGTCGACAGGCTTCGGGCCATTCCCGGCGTCGGTTGTGCGGAGCCCGGTGGAGCGTTTTACGCATACCCCAACATTTCGGTGGCATTTGGCCGCGGCGGCATCGAAGACAGCACCGGTTTCGCGGTTCGCCTTCTGGAGGACAAGAAGTTGGCAATCGTCCCCGGCGCCGCGTTCGGCACCAGGAATCACATCCGAATGTCCTACGCGGCGTCCATGGAAAATCTCGAAAAGGGGCTGGACGCGTTGGAAGCGTTCATGGCCGAGTTGGAGTAGGGAAGGGGGCGCGGCCTACGACCGCACGATCTCTCTCGCACTGTAGGTGCAGTCTATGACTGCACGATCTCGACCGCACGATCACGACCGCACAGTTCGGAGCGCGCTCTCCAACAGTTTCGGAATGCTGTCGGAGGGCTGTTCTCATAAGTTGTCGGAATGATAAAGGTGCGGGTTCGGACTTGATTCGTGCGGTCATAGCCCGCACCTACAGGAAGAGTTCGGACTTGATTCGTGCTTCCTTTCCCATTCCGATTCCCCCTGTAGGTGCCGTCTACGACGGCACAATCTCGACCGCACGATTACCGCTACAGTTTCGGAATGCAGGCCCCTCAATGACCAGACGATGTGGCATGCGGCGAAGGTCCGGATTTCTTCACTTTCCGGCGATCGCCAACCAACGAGTGGATCTTCCGCGTCAGAGAGGTTACCGGGACATCTTCAAACCGGACTCTCCGGTAATTCCGCGGGTTGGAGAGCTTCCCCGTATAGACCTCGACTTCCAGACGGTGATGGGTAATCGAGTGCCGGCAGGCGCCGATCTTTCTGAACCCCGTTCCCGGCGGATCGGTGAGCAGGGGAAACTCCCACAGAGACGCGTCCTCCCGCATCAGGAAACCGCTCCGGTTGCAATCGACTACCGCGTAAAGATCCACGCGGACCGTCTGCCGGCGTTTGCGCGGCGCGGGCATGTTGGCCTGTTGACCGGTACCGCGGGCGATGCAGCTTCGCTTCAACGGGCACTGTTCGCAACGGGGCGTCCTGAACGTGCAGACCGTGGCCCCGAGTTCCATCATTGCCTGATTCACGGTTCGCGGGTTTCCGTCCCTGGCGATCCGTTCGGCAGCTTCCCACAGTTGGGCATCCCCGGGTTCGGTCCAGCCATTCAGTCGGGATAGAACCCGGCGGACGTTTCCGTCCACTATCGGAAACGGTTCATTGAACGCAATGCTCATGATCGCGCCGGCCATGTATCGCCCGACGCCGGGAAGCTGAATGAGCGAATCGTAATCGTCGGGGATTCGGCCCCCGTGCTCCGTCGCTACAAGCTGTGCGGCCTTCCGAAGGTTTCGGGCCCTGCTGTAATAACCCAGTCCGGACCAGAGCGCGAGAATCTCTTCCTCGGACGAGCGCGCCAACGCGTCCAACGTCGGAAAACGTTCAAGAAAACGGGTGTAGTAGGGAAGTACCGTCTCGACCTGGGTCTGCTGCAGCATGACCTCCGAAAGCCACACATGATACGGGGCGTAGGTTTTGCGCCAGGGAAGCGGGCGTTGGGATCGGTTGAACCAGTTGGATAGCGCGCGCGTTGAACTCGATGCCACGATCTTGGGCAGGTTAGGTTAATGCGCTGTCAATTGCTTGTGGTGTGTCTCTTTGGCCCGCATCTCGGCGGACTCCCTGAGATCGCTTTCAACCTTCTTGATCTGTACGAGGTGCTGAGGGTTGAAGGCAAGCGAGGGATAGTAGCAGTTGCTCTCATGAGTGCAGAAGCACCCGTCGGCGACTCTCTCACGGCGGGCGTTCATTTCGGGGGAGTACCAGAGCTTTGAGAAGTCCCAGTCGTAATCGCGCAAGTTGCCGACCGAGTTGAGGATCTCGCAACTCGATACCGAGCCTTCATCGTAGATGACCCCGCCCGCGTCGCCGGCGAAGCACCGAAGCTGCGGCCGTCCTTCGAGCGCGGTCTTGGCGATCAACTCGTGCATGTAGACATCGATCGCGGCCTTGAAGAACCCGGCGTCGCCCGAATACTCGTTCTTGAGTGCGGCGTGCGCCGAATCCTTTCCGATCTGTTCGGTCAGCTTGTGGTAGCGCGCGATGTCGATGTCGAGTTCCTCGGGCATCATGGACGGTGGGCGGATGTAGTTCACATTCACCTTGTCCGGCTTCAATTCGTTCTTCAGATAGTCGTACCAGTCGAAGATCGTGTCCTGATTACTGTTCATGAAGCAGGTGCATGTCTGGATATCCAGGCGCGGGCATTCGGCCTTGATCTGCTGCAATTGATGGGCGGTGTCGATGGCGCGCGCCCAACTTCCGGGTTTTTGCCGGATTTTTTCGTGCTCTTGCTCCAGACCGTCGATTCCGAGCGCAACCGTCACGTTCAGGTTCGGACACTCGTCCAGGATGCGCGAGACATCGGGCATGATGCGCTGCTGGATCTGCCCATTCGACATCAGGTAGATGGATTCGAGTTTGTTGTTCTCATAGAACGCTTTCGCGATCTCCGGCAGGTCCTTTCGCGTGAACGGTTCCCCGCCGGCGATTACCAACACGCCCAGATTGGCGCCGAACGTTTCGCTGATCCGTTCCACCTCGCGGGTTTTCATCTGAAGCTTCTTGCGTGGTTTGTCGTCCAACTCTTCCGTGAAGAAACAGTGGACGCACCGCATGTCGCAGATGGATGTGATGAGAATGTTGAGGAGGATTGGAGCGAATGGCCGCCCGGTTACCATGCGGGCGTACCGCTTCAAAATCTCCTTGTTGTGAAAATCCATGTCACTCACCGCCACGGGCATAATAGCCGCGCTTGGTGTTGATTTCCAGTCTGGGGAATCCTCGGGGGGCCTCGATCTCAACTTCGACTTCCCGCCAGGAGCCGTCAAGCTCCCGGTTGGTCGAGGTGTAGCCGATCGTGTAGTGATTGCGCAGGTCGTGCGCGATCCGGCGGCATACCTCCACGATTTCGTCGAGTGTTTCGGGAAAGAATGCCTGGCCGCCGGAGGCATCGGCCATCTCACGCAGCGCTCGGCGGGCACGAGACGATGGTGAACGCCGGAACAGCCCGCCACGGTCGTCGTTCAGTTCCATCAGGCCGACGATGTAGACCACCGCATCGGTCTGTCTCAGCCGCTCCATGACCGGGTTGATTCCATAGCGGCTTGCGGAGTCCTCGCCGTCGGTGATCACGAGAATGGCTTTCTTGTCCATGCGGCCCTGCACTTCCATCTCGTCGAGGGACACCCAGAGCGCGTCGTTCAGGGCGGTTTCGCCCCGTGCATCGAGGTTTTCCAACGTGTCCACGAGATTGCCGAGGCTGCGGGTGAAGTTCTGTTCCAGAAAGGCCTGGTCGTTGAAGGTGACGATGAAGGTCTCGTCCTCCCGATTGCTTTCGCCGATGAACACGAGGGCCGCGCTGGCCACGCGTTCCCTCTTTTCGCGCATGCTGCCGCTGGTATCGATAACCAGTCCGACGCTGATGGGGACGTCCTCGTGGCGGAAGAGCGAAATTTCCTGCTCGACACCGTCTTCAAAAACTCGAAAGTGTTCCTGTTCGAGTCCATGCACTGGATCGCCGTCACGATCCAGTACGGACACGGGAAGCAATACTTCTTCGACGTCTACAATGAGAGTGAATTGGCCGTCGTCGCCCCGTTCCTGTGCCGAGGCGGTTGCAAACGGCAGGAAAACAAGAAGCGCGGTTGCGAGATAGCGTTGCACGGCGCGCTTACTGTATGGGTGCGTAGTAGCCTTGCCGGGACCGGACGGTTAGCCGGGGGAGACCGCGGGGTTCTTCGACACGTACATCCACGTCGCGCCACTCACCGTTGGGTTGCTGGTTGCTCGAGATGTAACCGAGGACATACTGGTTCTTCAACTCGACGGCAATCTTGGTCGTGATGTCTTCAAGTTCGTACACCGAGTTCGGGAAGAAGGAACGTCCGCCCGTCGTTTCCGCCAACTCGTCGATGTTGGCGCGGCCGGACCGCCCGAGAGCCAGTTGAGATCCGTACGAGTCGACGATCCCGATCGAGTAGATCTGAACGTCGGATTCCTTCACGTACTCCCGGACGTTCGAAAACGTGTAGCGGCTGTGGTTGTCTTCACCGTCAGTGATCATGAGCAGGGCTTTTTTTGTGTTGATTCCGTCGCTCAAGGTTTCCAGGCCGAGATAAACCGCGTCGTACAGGGCCGTCATGCCGCTGGTTTGGGTGAAGACCAAGTGGTTTTGGAGGCGGCTGACATCGGTGGTGAAGTCCTGCAGGACCCCGGCGCTCGAATTGAAGGCGACGAGAAAGTATTCGTCTTCGGGGCTTCCCGTCCGTAGAAACGTCGCCGCCGCGTCGCGGGCCACCGAGGCCTTGTTCTTCATGCTTCCGCTGATGTCGAAGATGATCCCGAGACTAAGGGCCACGTCCTCGGCCGAAAAATGCTGGATCTGCTGTTCAACGCGGTCCTCGTACAACCTGAAGTGCTGCTCTTCAAGCGACGTGACGTAACGGTTCAGGGGGTCGGTGACCGTCGCGTTCACCAACACGAGATCCACGTCGACCTGCAAGGTTTGTTGCAGTACTTCGTCGAGCGCCTGCTCGATGGCGCCGAGGGTCTTGCCGACTCCGTGGGAACGAGCGGCGAGGGTCAGGATCACGAATGCGGCCGTGATGAAAATGCATTTTCTCCAAGTCATGGGCTGTAACTCCCGACCCGAACCCCGGGCATTGGTTGCCGCCAGCCAAGTGATTCTCGGTGAACAACTTGCCTGTTGAAACTGAGGAAATTATATGTCCGGGTCTCAAATGAGTTCAACAACTGTTTGTTTAGTGTTTGTCCGGTTGATTGTGGACCCCAGTTAGGTCGTGAGAACAACTGTTTGTTTTGTGAGGGTCCGGTTGATTGTGGACCTCTTTTGGGTCGTGGGTACGTACGATTGATCGGTGGTTGGTTGGCTGGCTTTTTCGGCCCCCGTCGATCGAGGGCACATAGGAGCCCGTGGTGGAACCCCTGCTGCATTCGACCGGCGATGCATCCCGTCTGGACTGCGTTGCTCGTCGGTCACATATTGGGAATATGCTTCCTCCTCGTGCCTTGCCAGGCGGGTGCCTCCCCGGTCTCGGTGCGACGCGAGGTTTCACCACGGGCTCCTAGCCTTACTTGTGGTCGAAATGGGTCTGTCCGGGACTCTATTTATTTAGATATTTTACCTGGGAAGTCGATTCGAACGGTGTGCTATAGTCGGTTTTTCCAAAGAGGCCAAATCGCATCTGGATGAATGGGAACGGCTCAGTTGCAATCATACCTGCACGCTTCGAGTCGAGCCGTCTCCCCGGAAAACCCCTCAAGTCAATCGATGGACGGACACTGATCGAGCACGTTTACAGGCGCGTTCGGATGGTGCGCGGCCTCGATCGCGTTCTGGTAGCGACCGACGATCGGCGCATCGAAAATGAGGTTCTCCGGTTCGGGGGGGATGTCGTGATGACGGCATCGGATCATTCCAGCGGGACCGACCGGTTGGCTGAGGCCTCGGCGAACCTGCCCGAAGACACGATCGTTGTCAATGTCCAGGGGGACGAGCCAATGATTGAACCCGAGGTGATCGAGCAGGTTCTGGAGGCCGCCCGGCTCGGAGATGCCGACGCGGCGACCGTCATGAGGGAGCTGACTGACGAGGCGTCGATCCACGACCGGAACCATGTGAAAGTGGTGGTCGACCGCAAAGGATTCGCGCTCTATTTCTCCCGTTCCCCGGTTCCATCCTCCGGAAAGACCTTTCTTCACCTGGGACTGTACGCGTACCCGGCAAGGTTTCTCCGAACTTTTGCGACACTCGCGCCGACCCCGCTGGAGCGAGCCGAAAATCTCGAACAGCTGCGGATTCTCGAACACGGCTTCAAGATCCGCGTGGTCGAAGTCCAAAGCAAATCGTGGGGCATCGATACAATCGCCGATCTGGAGGCGTACGAAGCGTTGCTTCGATCCGCCGACCGACCTGCGCATTTGGCGGTATAAATACATGAGGGCTGAAAACGGAATGGGCACGTCGACTCCCAAAAAATTCATTTTCGTGACTGGGGGCGTGGTGTCATCTCTGGGCAAGGGGCTGGCATCGGCGTCCATCGGGTGCCTTCTTGAGAGCCGAGGGTTTCGGGTGAGCATTCTGAAGGCCGACCCGTACCTCAATGTCGATCCGGGGACGATGAGCCCGTTTCAGCATGGCGAAGTTTACGTTACCGACGACGGGGCGGAGACCGATCTGGATCTGGGTCACTACGAACGGTTTACCCATGCCGAGTTGAACCGGAGAAACAATATTACAACCGGACGTATCTATGAGACCGTGATCCAGAAGGAGCGGCGTGGCGACTATCTGGGCAATACGGTCCAGGTTATTCCGCACATCACCAATGAGATCAAGGCGGCCATTAGCCGGGTTTCCGAAAACACCGACATCACGATTGTTGAAGTCGGCGGTACCGTCGGCGACATTGAATCTCTGCCGTTCCTTGAAGCCATCCGGCAATTCCGTCACGAAGTCGGCCGTGGCAACGCCATCTTCATTCACCTGACGCTGGTTCCGTTCATTCAGACTGCCGGCGAGTTGAAGACCAAACCCACCCAACACAGCGTCAAGGCGTTGCGGGAAATCGGTATCCAGCCCGATATCCTGTTGTGCCGGACCGACCGGTATCTATCGTCGGATCTCAAGGCCAAGGTCGCATTGTTTTGTAACGTCACCGAGGAAGCGGTGATCACCGCGCGCGACGTGAAAACGATTTACGAGGTGCCCTCCGCGTACAGCCAAGAAGGACTCGACGGCCAGATCGTCGATCTGCTCAATCTGCCGTCGAACGAGCGGCATATGGACAAATGGGATTCGCTGGTCGAACGTCTAAGAAAGCTCGAGGGCGAGGTGACCATTGGCGTGGTTGGCAAGTACGTCGAACTCGAAGACGCGTACAAGAGCCTGCACGAAGCCCTGGTCCATGGGGGTATCGCTCATGGCCTGAAAACCAGTATCGACTGGGTTGAGGCCGAGCACCTCGAGGGGACCGGCGACCTGTCGCAACTTGAAAAATATGACGGTATTCTGGTGCCGGGCGGCTTCGGTAAACGCGGCATTCCAGGCATGATCCGCGCGATTCGGTATGCGCGCGAGTCCAAGGTGCCCTACTTCGGAATTTGTCTGGGCATGCAGTGTGCCGTTCTCGAATTTGCGCAGAACGTGGCCGGAATCGAAAAGGCCAACAGCACCGAATTCGACATCGCCACGGCCAGCCCGGTGATCTACAAGCTGCGGGACCTGTTGGGTGTGGATACGATCGGTGGGACCATGAGGTTGGGCGCGTATCCCTGCGATCTTCGGCAGGGGTGCCACGTGAACCGGATCTACGAAAAATCGACGATTTCGGAACGGCATCGCCACCGGTACGAGTTCAACCGCGCTTTCGAGAAGGAACTCACCGATAGCGGCCTGATCATTTCAGGCGTATCGCCGGACAAGAACTTTGTCGAGGTGGTCGAGATTGCCGATCACCCATGGTTCATCGCCTGCCAGTTCCATCCGGAGTTCAAGTCCCGGCCCTTGGAACCGCATCCCCTGTTCACCTCGTTTGTCGGCGCGGCCCTCGAGCATCGGAAGCTTCGCCGAAACGTAGGTGAAATCGTCGCAAACTAGTGTCACTAATGAAATCGAATCTTCAGGTTCCTGGTTTCGACTGGGATCTCTCACGGGATTTCTTTCTGATCGGCGGTCCATGTGTCATCGAAAGCGCGGACCACGCCTGCTACATGGCAACCGAAATCAAGGGGGTTGCCGATCGGTTGGGCATTCCCTATATCTTCAAGGCGTCATACGACAAGGCCAACCGCACCTCGATCGAGTCTTTTCGAGGCCCGGGTCTCGACGCGGGCCTCGAGGTGCTCCGGAAGGTACGCAGCGAGATCGGCGTTCCGGTCCTGTCCGATGTTCATGAGGCCGGGCAAGCCGCCGCGGCGGGAGAAATACTGGACATCCTGCAGATTCCGGCGTTCCTGTGCCGACAGACCGATCTGCTGGTGGCGGCCGCCGGAACCGGGAAAATCGTCAACATCAAGAAGGGGCAGTTCGTTTCGCCCGCCGATATGAGGCACGCCGTAGCCAAGGTTCGGGAGTCGGGGAACGGAAAGGTGGTCCTGACCGAACGCGGAAGCTCGTTCGGATACAACAATCTCGTGGTCGACTTCCGTTCTTTTCCGATCATGCAGTCGTTCGATTGCCCCGTCGTCTTCGACATCACCCACAGCCTGCAACTACCGGGAGGGCAGGGACATGCCTCGGGTGGACAGCCCGAATACATCCCGCATCTGGCCCGGGCCGGCGTCGCGGCGGGAGTCGACGGGATCTTCATGGAGATCCACGATGAGCCTGCCAGGGCCCTTTCCGACGGTCCCAACGCCCTCAGACTGTCACTGCTTTCAGATCTGCTCGAAGAACTGCTGGCGATCCGTTCATGCCTGAAGAAGAACTGAACTCCCGGGCGAGCCGTGTCCGCCTGATCCTCATGGATGTCGACGGCGTCCTGACCGACGGGCGCATCTGGTATGTGCCGCACGGCGACGGTTTGGAAGAAGTCAAAGCCTTCGACGCGGCCGATGGCGCGGGAATCGCCCTGGCCCACAAGGCCGGGCTGGCGACCGGGATCGTATCCGGCCGCGCATCGGCCGCCGTTTTGCACCGGGCGAGGGAACTCGGGATCGAAGAGGTGCATCTGGGGGTCGTCGACAAAGCCGCGGTTCTCGCTCGGATATCCGATTCAAGATCCATTGCCGTCAAAGACATCGCGTTCATCGGAGACGAAGTGGTGGATCTGCCGGCGATGCGGCGAGTCGGTTTTCCAGTCGCGGTTGCCAACGCATCCAACGACGTCAAACGGCACGCCGCATATGTCACGAAGGCCGGCGGAGGCCGCGGCGCTGTCCGCGAAACGATCGAGTTGATCCTTCGGGCGCAGGGAAAGTGGCACGCCCTCGTGACCGAGTTTCTCAAGTAACCCCGGTCGATGGGAATCGGGAATCCCGGAATTTTCGGATTCCGGAAGAACCGCAAGAGCGGTCCATGGCGGCTCCATGGCGCCGGGAGAGTGGCCGCTTACTGCGGCGCGGTTTCGATCACGAACTGCGCCCTCGTGTGAATCGCACGTGCGCCGATCACGATTTCATCGAGACGCACCGCCGCATCAGCGAAACCGCCTTGGTCCATCTGCTGGCGCGCCAGATTGAGCGCGGCAGCCATTTCCGCAAGCTGGGCATCGAACGCCTGGGCTTCCTGAAACGCCAGAACGGGGCGGGCCCGTTGGAGCATGTCGAACGCATCGTCCAGGGCCGTCTGCGCCACGGGCAGAGTGGCCTCGGCCTGAATGAAGACCAAGGCCTTGTAGTCCTCGGCCATCAACTGCGCCCGTTCGGCCTCGACGATCGCCGCATCGATATAGGCGATCGCCCGGTTGTAGCTTCGTCCCATGGCTGAAACCTGGTCCTGATCCCGGATTTCGGTTTCCGCCATTTCCAGATTCATCATCGCCAACTCGTACTGATCGTTAGCATAGATATCGGCTTCGAAGTCCCGTGCCCCGGCAAGAGCCTCGCGCGCCGCCTGCAACTCGAGCGCGGGCGGGTTGGCGCAACCGGCAGCGGCAATTATTCCGGTTGCGGCGATCACGGTGAAAAGGCGCATCGTCATCTGCATCCTTCCATCGTAACTCCGGAAGTCGCTGAAGAATATCGAAACCGCCGAGGTTACTTGTGCAGAAGAGCCGGGACGGGTTTAACGAGACGACTCCGCCGATGCGGGCGTCAGTGGAGGCGGGTGGTGCGATTCAAATCGACCAACAGTCCGATTTCCTGTTCGTAGCTCCAGACCTGGGCCTTGACGAAGAGGAGTTTGGCTAATTCGACCGCATTACCAGCATTCCAGTTCTCCCCGGTCGTCCATTGAAAATCACGGCGAAAAGCCATCGGTGAAGTGATAATGGCGGTTCGCCACTATCACTGGGGAAAGACCGGCTTGGTGTGGGTCGCGGTTCCTGTCTTGGAAGCATCACCGCTTTCCATCGGACATCATTCCTCGCGCCAATCTTAATCCTTCCATGGGTTGAAAAGACCCGCGGCTGTCGCGGCGAAGTCGGACTCGTTACGGGTGACGATAGTGAGACGATGCCGAAGCGCGGTGGCAGCGATCAGGCTGTCGATGGCGGGTACTGGTTTTTTCAGGCGGGCCAGCAGCCGACCCCATTCGTCCGCGACGCCAGCATCGACGGGCAGAACACGGTCTTCGAACCATGCGGGCAGCTCCGTTTCAAGCCATGCGGCTATCCTCGCACGGCGGCGACTGCCCCCGAGCTTCTCGACCCCCTTGCGGATTTCGCCCAATGTCAAGACGCTGACGAACAACGCCTCCGGCCGCGTCGCGTCGAACCATTCCGATACGCGGGGCGAAGGCCTCGGCTTGAGCAGCTCGGACAGCGCGCAGGTATCGATCAGAAAGCTCACAGTTCAACATTGCGCGGCAGCGACTTGTCGCGCTCGACATTCAGCCCGATACCTGCCAGCGGTGACGTTCGAAGAAATTCGCTCAATGAGGGCTTCGCGCGCTTGAGGCGATCGTAATCCTCCGCCGACAGGACGACGGCTGCACGTCGGCCGTGAACGGTGATCGTCTGCGGTCCGACTGCCGTGCCACGCATCAATTCGCTGAAGCGCGCTTTAGCTTCCTGCAACTGCCAGGCGGGCATGATAAATCTCCTCTGACTAGTCTGGTCCGATTATTGCGGAACGAGTCGGGAAGTGCAAGAGTCCATGTTCACCTCGCTCGGAGTCCGTCTTCTTCCGCACCGCACTCAAAGCCTTCCGCGACACCGTGGCTGCGTTGCCGACCAGCAGGCCGGTCAAGACCGGCCATGAACTGGGGCACAGCGCTTGCGCACCAGAAAGATCTGTTTGACCGCCTGACGGCCCAGATGATCGGTGTCTATGCCCTGCAGTGTGTGGAACATTTCAGGAAGTCTCTGAAAGCACACAGCTTGGTCCGGCACCCGAAATCTCTCGGATTGCTCCATGTCAGGGAGCGAACCGGCATGATGGGATTTTCCGGCGATCGGGGGCGGGGGTTGAATATGAATGATAAAGGACCTTATCAAAGGGGATTACATACGATAGTGACGTAATCCCAATCAGGACCACTTACGTGGTCTCATGAATCTATTGTACCGAGGTTGGTGTTTGGAGGGTGGGGTTAACTGCGGACGATTCTACCGGCCGGGTTCGAGCATGATCGATTCCATGTTTGCGAGTCGAAATTCGATATGCATCATACCCTGCTCAACTACCGTTAAACGTTCGTTCATTTCGTACACTCTGCTATCCAAGGTTTCGATGCGCTGTCCGATAGCGTTATGTTGGGTAACCATGATGGAGATCAGTAAACCGGCAAGGGCCACCATGAGTCCCGCAAGTGTGATCGTCTGCGTCCAGTCCTTCATCACGCATCCTTCATGTACATGGGCCGTGGTTTGTGCCCCGCACCCTCCATTGCACAGAGTGCATGCACAGTGTACCGGCTACACTGAAATAGTGTCATCACATTTTACTAAAATTGCATAGCCGCTCTCTTACCGGGTTCTCTTTCTTGCCGGTCTGTCGATCCGGCCCCATAGACCTATTGTACCGAATAGCTCAGCACCATAACCCTTGAGGTGTTCCCCATTCTTTTAGACAGGAAATTCCCGATTTTAAGGTGGATCGCTGCTGCCCGGAAATAGGTTGATTGTGATGCGTTCCCGCTGTCGGGCCTGTGGGAAATGCGGCGAAGCCGAGCGGCGTGTGCCCGGGAATCGAGAACACCTCGACAGTCGTTCCGTGTACATCCAGACTTTCGCCGTCCGTGAGGCCGCGCGTGACAGAAATCTGCCGGCGCCGGACTGCATCCGCATCGGGTTCAAGAACGTAGACAGCGGCATTGGGGAAGGACCGGGCGCCAGCGGCGTGATCGTTGTGACTGTGAGTCAGGAAAATCGCGTGAATGTCCTCTGCGCCGCCACCGAGTCGTTCAAGCGCAACCCGAATCGCGCGTGCCTCGGGATCCATCATGCTATCGATCATCCCGTAGCCTCCATTTTCGAGTTCAAAAAGATACGCCCCGATTGTGATGGGTCCCAATCGATCGGCGACAACCGTGATCCGCCCGTCGGCAAGTTGCGTACCATCCTCAAGGGGAAGGCCGCCAAACATCAATACCAGGACTGCGATTCCCGCCACTCCTGCGATGAGCGCCACCGAAATGGCGAGGACAACGTACCTCTTCCCGATCGATCTCATTTCTTACCCGTTGCCTGAAACGAACGCGTTGTCCCCGGATCGGGCAAACAAAACCATACGGGTTTCAAGCAGGGTTGCCGCGCCGATACAGTTGGCTGTCGCGGCTTCAATCGATTTATTGAAGCCTGTCTTTCGGGTTCATCGCCCATGATGGCGATAAGCGCCGATGTGTCGATTACCATCACGCAGGCAGACCGCTTTCATCGTAACCGATGATCCCTCGGCACTCCGCCTGTCGCCTGGGCAGCTTGGCGCACTGCAGGGCAATGCGATCCAACTCCTCGGCAAGCGGGGCGGCGCCTTGCGTTTTTTCTACCTGCGCCAGTTTTTCCTGGATGGCATGTTTAACAGCCTTGGTCAACGATTCACCGGTCAAACTCGCGAGCCTTTTCGCCAGCGCATGGGTGTCCGCATCCTTGATGTTCAATGGCATCCCAATTTCCTACATCGTCAATTATTGGAGGAAAATTGAGGGAATCAACCGGATTCGTCCAGGCCCCTTGATCTCGTCGGGCGAGAGAATGAGACACGGACGCGTCTTACGTATCTCACTGCCGGGCGTTGGATCGAGACTAACGAGGTACACGTCACCGCGTCGGTCGGACTACCACTCCCATTCGTTGAGGTCGAAGCCGGTCGATTGTGGCGGATCGAGGAGTCGATCGTTCCCCAGCGCGCGCATATCCCGTGCGGCATCGGCCCACCCCGCGCGGGGCTGGTGCGCCCCCGTGACGATCAGTCTCCCAGGTTCGGCCCGTAGCACAACTTTTTCTGGCAACTCCGCTTGCTCCAAGATTGCCTTTGGGATCCGGATTCCCTGAGAATTGCCGATTCGAATAATACGAGTTGTCGTCATGTGCCTACATTGTAGGTGCCTGTCTCGCATGCTACAACGCACGTATTTGCCGCCTCTTCCGGTTCCACCTTTTGTGTAACCTTGAACTCATCGACCATCGTCGCGGTCCCATCGATCGGTCGACTCCAATCCCCCGGAAGGAACCGGAGTGGTTTCGAGATCATCGGACGCTCGTAGCGGGCAATCTCGCGCGGTACTTGCTCTCTTAACGCACTTCACCTCAACGATGACCGGTTGCGGCGTATCGGTTGGATATTCACAGAGAGGCGACGCGCTATCGGCAAGACGCCCGTCGTACACGCAATGCACGCGGCTAATTGGCAGCGCAACGACGGCGCCCGCAATACGCGGCGCCTGAGAGTCTGGAGTTGCGTCCGTGTCGTCTCGACTCCACGGCCATGGCGACTGACCGCTCCCAACAAATTGGATGCGCCCCCAAACCGCCCGTTGTAGCACGCGTTTTAGCATCGTGAAGACAGCGCCGTCACTCGGCGCACCTGTGTCGCTGCCGTTGCTCTCTGCCGATTCGTTCGTGTCGGCGTCGCCCTCCTGGTTCCTGGAATCGCAAGTTTCATCTGATACCGCGAAAACATAGTTCCCGGTCGATCCTATTCGTATCATCGACTCGGCACCATTCTCCGGAGGCTGGTTAACTACGATTCGTACTTGTGTGTCGTCTCGGCAAACGTCGTACGCGCGGTACTGAGGATCGATCGCCACAAAATACAGTAAGACGAGGGCAAACAACATCGCGCCGCCTATCTGGAACGCGTTATCGATTGTGACGGTCTTTGCGATCTGTTTGACAACAGCAAACCATCCATTGGCGACTCTGGCTATGGCGCCGCGAAACAGGCCACCCATCCCGGTTCCAATGCCAGACACGAATGTCCAGCCTCTGGCAAGGGACGACGACCAAGCGCTGACGGATAGTAGCGTCAATTGGCCGAGCGTTGGCGAACGACAACACAACACCAGAATCCGTAAAGAGGATTGCGCGAGCACGAACGCGACGGTTCGAGGCAGTAGGGCCACAATCCGAACGACAAGTCCAAACCCGCAAATCAAAACCATTAGTGCAAGACTTAGTAGCAGCGCGAAGAGGGCGACAGCCACGACCGCAAGGACGAGCGTAGCGAGATTGTCGACTGGCGCTTCGGAATAGTAGGGAAGCACGTTGAAATCGAATATAGCGTAATAACTGTAGTTACTTGGGACAACTACAACAACCGATAGGACACTGGCGGCCAACCGATGCTCCGCTACCCATGCGATCACCGATTTGCAGGTTTGCCATATCCCGCCGATGAAGTCTCGAATCTGGCTCAACCATTTCTGGGTAATCGTGCGGAGCATGTCCCGCCAGGAAGTCACGACCTGGCGAGCGGTGTCATGAAGGATGTTTCCGGCAGTATCCAACAGAAGACGTTCGTTGTGAACTCGCTTGGCGCTCGCCTGCACCGCCTCTCTGGCACTTTCCTTTTCGTTTTTGAATCGGAGGATCGTCGCGTCCGTCTTTTCCGCCTCAGGGTCGGTAGTCCCGGCAAGGCGTGCCGATCCGTCGGTGGTTCGGCGTTCGGCTTTCTCAAGTGTCCTTGCGGCGCGTCTTAGTGACGTGTTCGCATGCCTAAGTTCGCGACGCGCCTTCGTCCAGGATTCAATGGCGCAACTCCACTGATGCAGTAGATCCCGCTGCCATTTTCCACACGACGAAATCAAGATGACATAGTGCAGCGCGGCAACGGCGGCGCCCATCAGTAGAACGGCGAAAATGAGGTTTTCAAGCATGTCGTGACTTTTCTCCAGATGCAGTCGGCCGCGCTCGTTTTTCGTTGAGGGCACGCCGGGGCGCGACCAAGTGGAGCAGTCCATTCATCGGGCCGGCACGTCTTGCCGGGACAGGATTGTGGCCGACTTCACTGCCGCCGTTGTTCATGTTGTCAATTGCGATCAAAATCCGCATTCGTCGAGATCGCCCTGTCAATATCCGGGTGCTTTGAATTGCACATCGACTTGCAAGAAAGTCTCAGCATGGTTACTCGCCTTTCTTGGGATCTGGAAGCATCCGCGTCGATCGATCCTGCGTCGGAACGAAAAAGCGCTTGCGAACGACCGTAAAATCGAAGCGCAACGTCCCCGCCCGCGTCGCGTACTCCCAGTCCGCTTCGCTCGCCAAAAGGGTACGTCCCAGCACCGTCAATCGCGTTGAGTCTCCGTGTGAAGTCCTGCGCGTCGTGCCATGAAACCTGTTCCACCGGACACTGCGCGCAGCCAGTGTTGTCTGAGGGGTTCGTTCCCATCACCGCCTCCCACTGCCGCTGCGTCACCTCGTACTTGCCCCGATCGAAGGCCCGGCCGATGCGCACCTGCGTTACCGGTTGCTCGTCGTCAAACGCTTCGTCGCTGGTGTACCCCATCGGGAATTTCCCTGCTGGTATCCGCACACCGTAACGACGAGCCTGCCGCCGCTCACGTTGTACTCGCACCCCCGATGAAATCCACCAGGCATCTACGCCCCGCACGCCACCGCGCTGAGCGGTGGCGCTTGGACGGTAGTGTCCAACCATCCTCGAGATCCTCCAGCCGCCGACGAGCATGATGTTGGTGGTTGACGCGCATCGGGTGGTGAACCCGGATGCCAGGCCGCTCCGCGCGCCTACTTCGCCCGGCGACCACCCCTTGAAAGAAAACCGGGGGAGAGAGCCGCAGACTATCGTCGGTGTTGCCCATTCCGTTGCCAATCTCCATCCCTTGGTTAACGCAAGGCGCGGTTATGCGACGGTGACTACAGACCAAGGCACACCTGGGCAGGCCGCCACGGCCCGCGGCGTCGGCGGAATCGAAACGTTTCCTGGACGCCGAGAACTCCGCATGACAGGTCCGGTGACGGCCTGTAGCCGACTGGACATTGACACGCCGGAATCGCCGATGACCGCATGGCGTCAAGCCGGTGGCAGCGGCATTGATCGCCGTGAATGCGGCGATACGGTCGAACAGGCGGTCATCCGTGCCCGGCATCGTCAGCCTTGCGCCAGCCGCTCAGGGTTGGGGTTGGGTGCTGGACAGATCCCATGGTTCCCCCGTGGTATCGATGAAACTCAACGTTCCCGACGAGGCCTCGCCCGCGGTCCCGCTGAACAGGATGAACTGCGTGGACCACCCCGCGGAGTCCACGATATGCGGAAAGAATCGGTCCCCCATGGTCGACGCACGCGTCTCGTCCGATGGCGGAGTGGTCGTCATCTTGAGCTCGCCCCGGCGGTTGTAACGCAATCGCAGTCCCACGATGGCAACATCGGCGGTCGAGGTGACCCGGAGCACTCCCGAGAAGTTGGGCGGCAGCGAGTCGAAGAACTCGTCGATGAAACGGGCCACCTGACCCGACGGTGGAAGCGGCAGCGTGGCCGGGGGGGCCGCCAGGGCTCCGTCCAGGCCGGTCACCTCCAGAGTCACCGTATTGACGGCGTCCGCCGCATTGGTAATCGCCAGTCCGGTTCGTATCGAGTCCGCCTGTTCGGGCGTTCCCGACGATTCGACGTAGACCCGAAATGCCGATCCGGCCGCCAGGGCCGGCACGCCGGCTTCCAAAACGGTTTTGCCGGCGGAGGTGAACGAGAAAATGACGAGGCCGGACGGCGCCCGATGGCCATTGTCGGGAATCGCCCGGACCGAACCCACCGACACGCCGCCCAGGGGATTCGAGGTGACGATTCGGTACGAGCCGTTGGGGGGAATCGAATATTCGAAGCTCGACCCGGTCCGGCCGTCCTCAAGGGTCCGGACCGCGGGGGCGGCGGCCGTGGTGGCGCTGCCTTGTCCAAGGAACCGGACCGTTCCGGCGATCGTTTCATCCGTGGGGTTAACCAGAATGACCTGGGTCGCCCATCCGCTGCCATCGGCGAAATGAGGGAAGTAGACCGTATCCGACGAGGCCGTAGAGCCCGACGCCAGGGGCGCGACCGGGAGCGTGGTCATCAGGAACTCGCCGTCCCGGTTGGTGAATCCCCGTAAAGCGATGACGGCGATGGGCAGCGATGAGGTGAACGTGAAAGTTCCCGATACCTCCTTTCCATCGTTGAACCGTTCGTCCTTTTTACGGTTAAACGTCGTCTGGTGGAGGAATTCCGAAATCTGTTGGCCCGCACCCAGAACGGAGCTGTCTTCGCCGAAACGGGCGCCGTCGGTGTCGGTGAAATAGAAGTTGATCGTTGCCGGCGCGTCGTTGGGGTTGGCGATGGCCAGTCCGGTTTGGATCGATCCCGCCTGGCCGGGCGTTCCCGACGATTCTGCGAATATCCGCCCCTCCCGGACGGGCTCCGATGCCGGGACCCCCGCTTCGGAAATGAGCGTCCCGCCCGGACTGTACCCAATAATGGCGATTCCGGAAGGCGTGGACCTACCGGCGTCCGCACGGATGCGCCCATAGCCCACCTGAGTGGTCGTTTCCGTTCCGCTGCTCGTTATTGATTGGCCTCCCAGATTCGGGAGTTCGAACGATTCAGTGCCGGGTATGGGCCGATCCCGCCACGCCGCTACAACAGAACTATTGACATTGAGTACCGCCACGGCGTCTGCTGCGCCGGTCAAACCGGAATCTCCGGAGTCGTACGCCACCCCCAAAGGATCACCCATCCACGTCTGTCGTGGATTCGAGAAACGGAGCAACCGTGTGCATTGTATATTGGCGTCCCCGCACTGATCGAAATACGCCATGATCGTTCGCCAGCCCCTGGAGGGCGGGGCGCCCTCGTCGAACGCCCGCTGGTTCACATAGCCATACGCCGGATCCGCATGCGATGTCCCGGATGTTTTGTGCTCTTCATATCGGTCGTGCCGGAGCCCCAGGTTATGTCCCGTCTCATGCGCGAAGGTCCTGCTACCGCATCGCTGACAAGAAAGGCCGAAGGCGCCGCCGAGCCGACCTCTGCCGGCAAAGTCGCCCTCGTCGAAGAGCAGATGCACGAGGTCGGCCCCGCTGGCCTCGCGCAGGGCGTGCGCCTCATCCATGTAGCCGTCCGACGGATTCGCTAGACGGCGAAGATCGATGGCAGTTTCGCCCGTCTCGGTGTACGGCACCTCGGATCGCGCCACCAGCGCCATGCGGTGACGCACCCCGCTCGCCTCGTAGGCCTGGTTCGTCTCGGCGATCATCAGGTCGATATTCGCCTCAATCTCGGGAGTGCCGCCTGCGGCCTCACGTGCATCAGGCGTATAGACGACCGCCACATCAATCGTCACGGCCGCATCCATATCGCACGGCGCCACATGGGCATCGAACGTCCGAAGCCAGTCCCGTAATGCGGACGGTGCACAAACTTGTGTGAACGATACACCTAGGTCACGAAGACGTGTCAGGCGGCGCAGGCTGTCCGGCAGCGGTCCTGACATGCCCCAGTTGTACGGGACTCCCAGCGTTTCGAGGTGGGGCAGGTGTCCCAGTGATTCCGGAATCGGACCCGTCAACAAGTTCTCTCGCAAATCCAACCGTTGCAAGTTGGCCAATCTTCCCAGGGACTCCGGAATCGGTCCGGTCAACTGGTTGATGCCTAGAGACAGCGATTCAAGGTTGGACAGGTTTCCCAGTGATTCCGGAATCGGTCCGGTCAACTGGTTGTTTCTAATATCCAGAGACGTGAGGTTGGACAATCTTCCAAGGGAATCAGGAATCGGACCCGTTAACTGATTGTTACTCAGAAATAGGTCTTCAAGGTTGGACATGCCCCCCAGTTCCGGCGGGACCGGCCCTGTTAAATCGTTCGATTGGAGAAATAGATATCTGAGATTGGACAGGTTTCCCAAGGCGTTTGGAATAGGCCCGGTCAATGTATTTCCGTTAAGATTCACAAAATCGAGGTTGGACAGGTTTCCAAAGGAGTCGGGAATCGTTCCGGTTATTCCGTTTTCTGGGAGATTCATCAGATAGACCCGTCCAAGGTATGTCCTTATCCCGTACCACTCGTCTAACGGCGCATCCGTCTTCCAGTTCGTGTTGTCCGTCCAGTTATCACCGTCGGTCGCATCGTAAAATTCCACGAGTGCTGCCCGGTCCGTCGCGATTGTGCCCTGCGCAAAGGCGTTGTCTGCCAGACCCGAGTACATGGCCATAACCGCCATAAACAGGAACGCACCGAGGAGGTTCCGATACGTTGTCAACGCCGCCATCATCGCTGCACCTCCGGCAGAGGACCGTCCGCATTGACGAGAATCGGCTCGCCCAGGGGCGGCAGCCGCGACAGATCGACCTCGCTGATGGTGTGCAACCCGTTCGCTGCCGATCGGATGCGGTAGGTCGTCTCCAACGTCCGGATTGTGCCAGCTACGACGTCGCCGTTCACCACCAGCGTCAATGTGCCCACCTCCACGCCGGACAATCGGCCTGAGATCGAATAGCCCCCAGAAAACGTCGGCTCTATTCGCTCGACCACGCCCATGAACAACGTGTCGTCAAACAGGTTCAACCTGAGCAACTCTCCGTACGCGGGCCGAACCGCAAGAGGCGCATCTGAGACATCCGGCGAAGCCAGTTGCGCGAAGTCGATCCTGACCCGCCGACTCCGCAACGCCAATGAGTCAGCCGCCACCGGGGACAGGTGCCCGATGGCTTCCGGCACCCGGGCGGCCTCCAGGAAAAGGCCGCCCGGCTGCCCCGCCGCCTCGACCGCCAGCAACGCCGCCCACAGCACGACGGCCAGCGCCGCGCGCCGCCGCACCGCGCCGCCGCCCGGAGATTTTGAAACGTGTTCGGTATAATCCATCGCAACCGTCCTCCCTCCCGTCCGACCGCCGCTGCGCTCGGCCCAAATCTGTGGTGTCCGCGTCCCTATCGCGGGCGGGTTGCCCCTCGCGGCGACCGCGAATTCGTGAAGTGCGGGCCGCTCAGGGTTGCGTGGTGGGCAGGATCCACGACTCCCCATCGGCATCGATGAAACTCAACGCCCCATACGATGTCTGACCTGCGAACCGGTTGAACAGGATGAACTGCGTGGACCACCACGCCGAATCCACGATATGCGGGAAGTACAGATATGCCTTGGTCGGCGGGTCGGTTTCATTCGATGGCGGGGTGGCGGACCAGACCTCGGTCTGGGCGGCGGCGAGCAGGGCGACCAGCGCGGTGGCCATGACGAGCCCCGCCGCGGCGGCCCGCTGTGTGTTCTTCCCGGTGATGTCGCCAACAGCCCACGAAAGTCTCATGCCTGCCTCCCAATCCCTTGATGTCCCGGCCTGCTCCGGGACCGAACCGCACGATTCCGGTCCGTCGAGGTCCCCTGACCCCTCCACGCGGCCGCCCTGGCTTCCCGCCGGTCCGGACAAAAATTTCTATTATAATTCTAATGGAAATGCGGTTCAGGTGGCGAGGACATCCTCACCCTGCTCGCGCAACTGGCTCTGCGGCCCGACGTACCTGTAGAGCGTCACGGGTTTGATCCCGAGTTGAGTGCAGAGTTCGGACACGGAGGTGTCGCGGTGGGCCATCGCGGTGTGGGCCAGTCTCACCTGGGCTTTCGACAGTGCGAACCTCCTGCCGCCCTTCCGTCCGCGCGGCCTTGCTGGACCGCCTCACCCATCACTGTTCGATTCACCCGTTCAACTGGGAAAGCATCCGGTTCACCCAAAGTCTCGGCGCAGCGGCCAAACGAAAGAAGACACCCCGGTCCGCCAAAGGGTCCGAGTGAAACGCGCCACGGCGGCGGGCTTACTCACGAATCATTAACCAGGGTGGGTCCTTTTTACGTTGTCAAAGCCATTCCGAAGCAGTTCAGAATAAATAGACGGTCTCGAACCCCTTGAGAGGAACTCAAAGTATGCCCACGGAAACCGTCCTGGAATCGAAGAAAAAAGAGGAACCCATCATCGTAGGGAAAGGCTGATGACGGCTCTGAGCGTCCTGTACGCCAAGGAGGCGGCTGAAGAGCGGGAATGGGCGGCGATACCGGACCGGGACAGGACCGGCCGGCTGCGGGAAGTGTACTGGGCGCGTCGCGCGGAATTGAAGTCTGGCCGGAAGTCGTTCACGAGCGTGAATCTGAAATGTCGGGCCAACCGCACCGAGATCGGCAGAAGAAGGGACGATCCGGGCGACGGGTTCATCTATCTGGTCGACATGACCCCGCGGGTCGAGGACCGATTCGAGTGGCTGGAGGTGACCGAGGTGTTCACGACGGTGCCTGCGTTGCGGATCGAAGGCGCGATGCGGGCATGGAACGGCATCGCCGACAAACAACCGGTGGATTTTGACGAATTCCGCAAGGGCCTGCGGCGGGGACGCCCCTCGCGGATGGAACAGCGGAGAGCCGCAGACCAGGTGATCGCGCAGATCGAGAGGAAGCTGGCCAAGACTTCGTACCATGAACTGTTGGAGAGGTATGGCTACGGGACGCTGGTGGTCGGCATGCCGCTGTGGTTCGCGGTCCCTCCGGACGACCTTTTCCGTGCGGAGAACGCGGTCGACGACTTCATGACGCGAACGACTCTGGGGTTGGAGGACGTCAGCCAACGGGCCCTTAGAAGACGGGACTGTCCGTTCAGGAACGTCATCGTGATATGGGACACGACCCCGCAGGCGTTGCGTGAATGGCGCAAGCGGAGGTGCGCGGAGTACGATGACGCGGCCAATACGAGCCTCGAAAACCCGATGCCCGCGTCGTTTTGGGGAGTGCTGTCCGGTGCGCTGGAGAAAGCGGTATCGAAAACGGCGACGACGGTTTCGACGTCCACGTCGATTCGGACGCGATGGCCGCCAGCAGGGTCGGCCTGGACGCCGACGCCGCCCGCCGCCGGGAGGCGCGATGGAAGCGGCATGCCGATGCGATCGACGCGGCGCTGGACCGTCTGCGGGGACGGATTGGGCAAGGGGCGCTGCACGGCAAAGACAACATTGGGGTCCGGGCCGGCAAGGTCCTCAACAAATACAAAGTCGGAAAACACTTCACTCTCGACATCGGCGACCATCGCTTCGAGTTCGCCATCGACCCGGAGAAAGTTGCCGCCGAAGCCGCCCTGGACGGAATCTACGTCATCCGCACCAGCCTTCCCCCCGAGCGGATCGGCGCCGCCGATGCGGTCCGCGGTTACAAATCGCTCACTCAGGTTGAGCGCGCGTTTCGTTCTTTCAAAACCCTCGGCCTCAAGGTCCGGCCCATCCGCCACTATCGGGACCACCGCGTCCGGGCGCACATCTTTCTCTGCATGCTCGCCTACTACGTCCAATGGCACATGATCGAGGCGTGGCGTCCGTTGCTGTTCGCCGACGAGGATCAGGCGGCCAAAACCCTCCGCGACCCGGTCGCTCCCGCCCAGCGTTCCGAATCCGCCTTGCGCAAAGTCCACGCCCGCACCCTCGACGACGACAGCCCGGTTCACAGCTTTCAAACCCTGCTCGATGATCTCGCTGGGATCGTGCGGAACCTCTGCCGCCGCAAGGGCGCCGGCTCCGATGAGCCGGCCTTTGAAATGACGACCCCGCCCAACCCCACACAGGCACGGGCCTACCAACTTCTAAAGACCATCGCCATGTAGGCAGACACGCGCACTCTCGATCTGGCCTATCTTACTGATTACACAGCCGAAATCTATATCTTATCGGATGGAACTTCAGTCTAGCTACCGACTGCCCGATCGACCGGCGCGTATTCAAAAAACTTCACTTTCTCGTGATCGAGAACACACGGCTTGGGCGACGGGGATCGAACGGCACATCGATAACGACGCGAACACGCCCGCCGTCGGGTCCAAAGGGTGCCCACCGTCTTGCGAACCAACCGGTCCGGAGTTATAGTCCACCCGTAAGCGGGAGTAATTCAGCGGTAGAATGCCAGCTTCCCAAGCTGGACGTCGCGGGTTCGATCCCCGTCTCCCGCTCTTTGGAATGAGCAGCTTGGAAGGTCGACCGAAATAGCTTTACCGCACTTCTACGACATCTGGTTGACGAAGGCCGATTCGAGCCGTTCCACCGCGCCAGGTCGTGATGTAAGCTCTCTCACATCGCCTGGTACAGAAACTCGGCTGGGTCACATCCATCGACAAGTACGAAAGCCTCACGGATCCGGTTGAAGCTACGATGAAACTTCTCAGCGGAAACTTGCTGTCGCCCCTGGCCGAACTCACCAGGGACGTTCGGTACGGTGTCCGCAGTTTGAGACGGACTCCAGCGTTCGCTGCCGCGGCGATTGTTACGTTGACGCTGGCGATCGGGGCCAGCACGGCTGCGTTCAGCATCGTCAACGGAATCCTGCTCGTACCCCTCCCCTTTGAGCGACCGGACCAACTTGTCGAGATCGGCATGACACGTCCAGACGTGAGCCGCCTCGGTGGATTTTTCGATCTTGAACTTGTTGGAGACATTCGCGACGAGTCAAGCACGTTTGTCGGACTTGCGGCCTCAACATCCAGGACTGCGAACATCGAAGACGACGGACCTCCCGAGGCGGTCGACTTCAGCATGGTGACGGCCGGTTATTTCGATGTGTTGGGCGTGCAGCCCATACTCGGTCGGTTGTTCGCTTCTGAAAACCTTCTTGACGATGGGACGAAACCGGCCGTAATCGACTACGGCTACTGGCAAGGGAAGTGGGGCGGTACTCCAGGGGTCATCGGCCAGAGCTTGCGGTTCGAAAGACAGACGCCCATGACGATCATCGGTGTCCTGCCGCCGATGTTTCGGTCACCATTCGACGCCGGACCGCCGGCATCCGTCTGGACACCAGTCGAGTCGACGCCTGAGGGTGTGAGCCGGAATCACCGCGTGATCGGCAGGCTCGGGCCTGAGGAAACAATCGAGTCGGCACAGGCCGAAATAGACGTGATCGCGGAGCGTTTGATCGATGGTGTACAGGCTAATGAACGTGGCGTCCTCATCCGGCCACTGTCCGAGAGTGTCGTTGGCCAGGAATCCAGGCGAACGCTTCTGATCTTTGCCGTCGCCGTTGGAATGGTGTTGTTGATTGGAGTACTCAATCTGGTCAACCTTCAGGCATCGAGGAATTCGAGGCGAGAAAGGGAACTGTCGATCCGTGGAGCTATAGGGGCATCTCGTGGACGGCTCATCCGACAGATGATTGCCGAGGCGATGGTTCTGACACTGTCCGGCGCCGGGCTCGGATTTGCGGTCGTCTATTCCATCCGCGACGTGGCGTTAGCACATGTGCCACCAGTGCTTCCACGGATGGCGGACGTTCCCGTCGACTTGCGTACATTCGCGTTTGCCGTTGTCGTCGCCCTCTTGTCCGGATTGGCCATAGGAATCGTCCCCGCGCTCCGAGCATCACGGCTTGATCTAAACGATACGCTGAAGGATGGGACCCCGGGTGCAACCGACACGCGCCGTCAGCAATGGCTCCGTAGCGTCCTGACTATCGCCCAGATTTCGCTTGCGATTGTGCTGCTGGTCGGTGCTGGATTGCTGATTCAGAGTTTCGCGAAGTTGATTTCGGTGGATCCCGGATTCGATCCGGAGAGTGTGATTTCGGCTCGGATTGCCTTTCCGCGGCAGTACGCCGATACTGCCAACCAAGAAGCTCTCTTTAGGGCTCTGCTTGGAGAGATCCGGTCGCTACCGGGAGTGGAAAACGCCTCTTTGACGCAACAGCTTCCCATGGGAGGGGGTGGAATCAGTTTGTTTACACGCCGGCGCCCAGGTGACGAAGATCCTGTGACAATGGTCCCGACGGCTGTGGCTGCCGATTTCGGTCAGGTTATGGGCATCCCCCTACTCGCGGGTCGCTGGATCAACGAAGACGATGTTGCGGCGAGCGAGGCGGTCGTCGTTATCAGCCAGTCGATCATCCGTCAGTTCTTTTTGGGACAGAATCCGATCGGTCGGCGGCTGGATATTTCAGGCGACGCAGGTCAGTCCCCGAGAGTAATCGGGGTCGTTCGAGATAGTCGCTTTCGGATGCGGATCGAACCCTTGGCCTATTTTTATGTGCCATACACGACGGATCTTGGCCTTCGGTCAAGGCCCGGGACAGGAGTCGCGATTACACTAGTCGCCAAGGTGACTCCAGGAGCGGTCGTGTCCCTGGACCAGGCGATCCTTCGGGTGGAACCCGACAGCGTTGTTACGGTGACATCCATGGATCGGCTAATCGCCAGGGACATCGAGCGAGAACGATTTCAAACTGCGGTATTGGCCTCGTTCGCCGGATCGGCTCTGTTCCTCGCAATGCTCGGCGTCTACAGTGTGGTTGCTTTCTCAACTGCGCAACGCTCCCGTGAGATCGGGCTTCGAATGGCACTTGGTGCGTCCGCTCGAAATGTGATTCTTCAGATGATGCGGCACGGCGTTGTCCCCGCGGCTGTTGGAATCGTACTCGGGCTGGCCGCGTCGGTTTCCTTGACACGAATCCTGGAAAGCTATCTCTTCCAGGTCGAAGCTGCCGATTCTTGGGTCTACGCAGCCGTTCTTGCTGGCGGACTCGCCTTGGTCGCCATCGCATCATGGATCCCAGCCCGCCGAGCGGCGCGATTCGACCCGATGTTGGCCTTACGCTACGAGTAATGTCGTCGGAGCTCCCGGAGGTGAGCACTCGCTAGCCCATGTTTTCCAAGCCGATTTTCAAAGTATCGATAGATTAGGCAGTTACGATGATTCGAAAGCGCAAGTGGCACTACAAATGCGCACAGAAGCGGGATATGGGGGAGATCAGACGATGGTTTTGCGAGTCCCTCCGGGCGCGGGGTCGATGCCGAGGGCGTCATAGATGGCGCGCTGAGGCGGTTCGGCGCGGGTGGCCTTGCGCACATGCAGGGTGCGGCCGTCGGCGCAACGGAAGGTGGCGGTGACGCGGTGCTGGCCGCCGAGGATCCGGCGCAGGGTGGACCAACTGGCGTGTTCCCCGCGTGCGGCCAGGCGGCGGCGGATGACCTGGACGAGTTGGTAGGCGATGACGGTGACGAACAGGTGACCCTCGGCGCGAATGGGCTTGCGGTGATAGATGGGACGCAGACCGAGTTCGGATTTCAATGAGCGGAAGACGGCCTCCAGATCGGTGAGGGTGATGTAGGTGCGCCAGAGCGTTTCCTCGTCCCAGTCGGTTTCGCTGCTGCGCAGACAATAGACGCCCGGATGGGTGGCCATCGTGCCCGGGACCGAACGCCGGGTCCAGGTCAGCCCGACCGCGGTATCGCCGGATTCGTCGGTGGCGACCTGGACGTCGTAGTGTGGGGCGGCGCCGCGGCTCTGTTGCTTCAACCGACCGATGCGCTGCCAGACCTGGGCGAGGCGTTTCTGAGTGCGCGGCCGGGACAGGCCTTCGGAGAGTTGGTCCAGAGCCTGTTCGAAACGCTTCCCAAAGCGCTCGGTCATGGCCTGCTCCTGAAACGGCCCGTTGCTCGGAATAGCAGTACAAGCGGGCTTCCTGGCCCTCCTCGTCTACCGTCTTGTGCAGATGCAGGGCCTCGTCCGAAGCCGTCCGGATCGAGACCGCCGCCTCGGGATCGAACTGCCGGTCGCGTTGGCGGCTCACCACCAGATAGCGGTATCCGGCCTCGCGCAACCAGGCGACGCGCTCCTGGGTGGCGATGCCCCGATCCATCACCACCAGGGCGTCGCCGGGGGCCTGGAGCGCCTCCAGCATCTGCGGCAGGGTCCGATGCTCGGTCACGTTGCCGGCGAAGACCTGGGAGCGGCGGACGAAGCCGCTGCCATCGAGCACGAGTCCCAGGGTGAGGAGGGGACAATCCCGGCGCTTGTCCTTGGAATGCCCCCGCTGCGCCTGGGGTTGATCCTCGGCCTGGCCCTCGAAGTAACTGTTGGTGAGGTCGTAGAGGGTGACCGTGGGCCGCAGATCGAACAGGCTCATCGCCTGCTCGAACAAGTGGGTTTCAATGGCGTCCCGGTGCGCCATCAGGGCGTCCGAGGCCCGGTACAGTTGCATCGCGCCCATGGTCTCGAAGTCGACCCCCAGCAATTCGCCCAGGCCGCTGCGTTCACGCAGCCAGCGGTGCGTCGCCCGTTCCGAGGCGGGGGCGGCCAGACGCCCGATAATCGATCCCGCCGCGGCGGCGCGCAGGGGGCCGTTGATGCCCAGACGTTGGAACAGTTCCCGCAGCCCCAACCGGTCCATCGCCCACAGGCCGGCCTGCTCCACGCCCACCGAACGCGGGCGCGTCAGTTCTAGCGAATCCACCTCCACGGTCACGGTCCGCGCCTCGGGTGCGGCGCCGGGGGCGGGGCCGGAGAGATCGGCTTCGCGGGCGATCAACTGGGCCGCGATGCGGTGGGCTTCCTGCTCCAGGGCGGCCGAATCGTCCCCGATGAGGGTGTGTTGTCCGGCCAGCAGTTCCTCGATCCGGACGCACAACCGGGGCCAGTCCGCCTGCGGGATGTCGAAGTGCCGTCCCAGGTCGAGCAGGGTGCGCTGGTGGACCTTGCCGCCGATGCGTTCGGAGCGGACGAGGCGGTGGGAGAAGTAGATCTGGCCGTTTTCGGTGCGGCGGGTTTGGGTGCGGCGAACGAATATGGGAACACGATAAAGGGGGGCGCAAGCGAATTCAACCCCCACATAACGATGATGGCACTACATTCGTCGCCTCAACCAGGAATCAACAACTTACGGGCGGTTTTCGGCCCAAAATGGGGAAAATCTCACCCGATCAAGCCACAATTGGGTAAACATGGGTTAAGGTGGATCGTTGCGGCCTGAAAACAGGTTGATGGCGATGCGTTCCCGCCGTCGGGCCTGTGGGAAATGCGGCGAAGCCGAGGGGCTTGTGGGAATCCGCGTTGTTTGCGGATTTCCATAGACGCGTCATTTTCCACAGGCCCCCTCACGCGCGCGCGTCGGCCCGCAGGACTCGTCCACCACTCCACCGCTTGGCGCGCGGGCCCGGCCCGTCGGCCAAGGCCCGCGTCGCGGCCGTTCGAAAGCCCGATCATGCCGCCTCCCGGGTGGACTGGCCGATGGCACGAAACAGCGCGTCGCGGGCGCGGTTCGCCTGTCGGTTCGCCTCCAGGTCGGTCATGGCGTGGGCCCGCTGGTCCAGGGCGTCGAAGGTCACGCCGGGGCGCAGGCGCTGCTCAGCGCCGGGCAGCGACTTCAGCTTCTCGTACGGGGTCATGACATCCTGGCGGCGGTAATAGCGGCGCACCTTCCCCTTGGCATCGCGCCGCTCGCAGGCGAACAGGCACGGCCGGTGGAAGTTCAGGTACGGCGTCAGCACGTTTTGGGTGAAAGCGTTGACCTGGGCGGCGAAGCGTTGCGGGATGTGGTCGTGACCCAGCCACTTGCGGACCACCCAGGCGTTCTTGCCCTCCACCAGCGCGTTGTCGCCGGACCGCCTGGCGCGTGACTTGGTGAACTGGCGGACATGCAGTTTGTTCAGTAATTCAGCGACTTGGCGATTGATGTATTCCGAGCCATTGTCGGAATGGAAGCCCACCACGACGAACGGCAGTTCCACCAGCAGGGCTTGCAGCACCGGGATCAAGAACGCCTCGGAGATCCTCGCCACCGCGCCGATGTGCTCGAACTGGGTGACCTCGTCCACCAAATTGATCGCGTAGAGGCCTTTCTCGCCCTCCCGGTCGCCCTGATGGACCGTGTCCACGCGCACGAAACCGGGCCGGCCTTGCGGCTCCGGCCGCCGGCGTGCGCCGATCCGCGTGGCCGTCGGCTTGGTGTGTTGCCACACGGTGCGCTTGGCGCGGTAGGTTTTGGAATCTCGCAAGTTGTACAGATGCGCGCTCGACAGGTACGCCAAGCGCTCGAACCGCCGGTCGCCGAACACCTCCAGGGCGCGCCGCATCACCGCGCAGGTGGCCGGGCCGCACATCTGGTTGCCGATCGCGTCCACTTCGGCCAGCAGACGAATATCCGCACCGGTGTAGACTCGCGCGAAGGGCCGTCCGCTGTTGCCGCGGCGACGGTCCACCACGCGCCCCGTCGCGCGATACTGGCCGATCAGCCGGCTCACCTGGGCACGGGACAGCCCCGTCGTCTTGCCAAGGTATTCGCGCACCGCCCCCTTGCCGATTCGCCCGAGCCGGGCGTACCCGATCCCCACCAGCGTGCGCCGGACGAACTCGTAGATCCCGTCCCGGTCTTCTGGGCGGTAGTCCCCCGGATCGCTGCCTTCCAGAAATGCTTTGATCTGATCGACGGTGCGGAGGCGTTCGGTCTGTAGTGTCACGATCATTCTCCGATGATCGCCCAGACCGGGTCTTCAGGCTCATGTAGCGTTGGAAACGCTGACCTCGTTCAGGCTCATGTAGCGTTGGACAACACTCGCGATACACGTTGACGGGAAACGTGCTAACATATTGGTTTTTCTTCAGTTTCGCTCGGGCGTTTTGAAAGGGAGATTTCAACATGAGAGTCGCATCCGTCGCCTTGGCTGCCGCGTTGATCGCGCTGACCGGTGTGCCTGCCCAAGGACAGACATCCCGTGAGATCTCGAATTGGCATGTTACGGAGTGGGACGAATTTGGACACTCCAACGTCACCGCGTCAGTGAGAACAGCCGGAAACGAAGAATACGGCACGCCGGCGCAGTTTACGGCTAGTTGCATCAAGCGAGCCGTCGATACTCCTCCAGAGACAACAGTGACCGTGCGTTGGAACGGGCCCTTAGACGCTGGCCAGTTCGAGTACGACAGACCCCCCGACTCTTACTTCAGCGTCACTGGTACGGTTTCTGGAGAGACCGGTGACACTATCGAAGTCACTACTCAACAACAAGACATCTTGCGAGACATCGTTGGTGGCGAGGGGCCGGTAACTTTGCGTACGTCCATCATGAGGACTAATGCAACTGCCACTTTCCAGATTGTCGGAGCACTGGAAGCCCTGACATTGGTCGCTAATGCCTGTGACTGGCCCTTAGCAGAGTAGGGCGGGAGCTTCCCGCAAGAGAGCCCTCTCCTGGCGGGGCGGTGGCGGTGGGGTTTGCCGTGTCCCGCAACCGGGCGTGGCGGAATCGTAGTCGTAGTTCGCGGTCCCAATCCCTCTCGCTGAGAGGTCGAGTTGGCGGTGTTCCCAGAGCGCGGTGGAAACCGTCCAGATCACGGCCTTCCGAATGTGCGGGTACAGATTGAGTTACGTGCGACCAGGGATAGAGTCCTTCGTGGCGGTGCCACGACACCAAGAAGGCGTGTGACCGTCGCGTGGCCCGCGCATCGTGACGGGAGGTCGGTGCCTCACCGGCGCAGTGGAATCACCTTCCAACCCGACCGTTGAGGTAGTCCGACCAGTCGTCCATGAGCCGCCGCCGACGCTCGAACAGATCAGATCGCGCGTAGGCCGCCTCAACCTTGTTCTGGACCACGTGCGCCAGCGCCACCTCGATGACCTCCCGCGGATGGTCGGTCTCCTCGGCCGCCCAGTCCCGGAAGCTTGATCGGAATCCGTGGGGGACGGCCTCGATCCCATGCCGCGCCAGCAACCGCAGCATCCGCTTGTCGTTCAGCGTCCGCGCGACGTCGAGGATCTCCGGGGCGCGGCCGCACAGTGGAACCCGGTGCTCCCGGCCCGCTTTCATTCGGCTCGCCGGAATCGTCCACACGCGCGCTGTTGCTTCGGCGAAGGTGGGGATACCCACCGCGCGGTGCTTCTCGGCCAACGGATCGCCGCCCGCCCGGGCGAGCTTCCGGTTGGCCAGCGCCTGCTCGCGGGCCTCGGCCAGGGACACCAGCGTGGTGTTGCCGAGACCGAGCTCGCGTTTGCGTCCCCGGATGACTAGCAGCCTGTCGGACTTTCGGGACCTGAGCTGGACATCGAGTGTGGGAAGAATCGGAGCATGAGCGAACGATCCCGAGCTGTGGATCGAGACACAGCGTACTTGTTGCCACCGTCGGTGCAGGATTGGCTTCCGGAACAGCATTTGGCGCGGTTTGTGGTGGAGGTGGCGTCGAAGCTGGACCTGCATGAGTTGGAGATGCGGTACGCGGGGAGAGGATCGAAGGCCTACCATCCCGAGATGCTGTTGGGGTTGCTGTTTTACGGATACGCGACGGGAGTGTTTGCGAGCCGGAAGCTGGAGGAGGCGACCTACGATTCGCTGGCGTTCCGGTATATCGCAGCCAACACGCATCCGGATCACGACATGATCGCCACGTTCCGAAAACGGTTTCTGAAACAGTTGAAGCCGTTGTTCGTCCAGATATTGTTGTTGGCGCGAACGATGGGTTTTCTGAATCTGGGGAAGATCAGCCTGGATGGCAGCAAGGTTCAGGCGAATGCGTCGAAGCACAGCGCCTTGAGTTGGGGGCATGCGACCGAACTGGAACAGCAACTGAAGGCGGAAGTGGCGCGGTTGATGGCGATGGCGGCGGCGGCCGACGCGGACGTGCCCGAGGGGATGGACATTCCGGAGGAACTGAAGCGGCGGGAAGACCGCCTGAAGGCGATTGCCGGGGCGAAGGCGAAGTTGGAAGCGCGGGCCGAGGAACGTCATGCCGCCGAGCAGGCCGAGTACGAGGCAAAGATGGCCAAACGCGAGGCCCGGGCCAAAGAGACGGGGAAACGGCCTGGAGGGAAGCCACCGAAACCGCCCGAAGCGGGCGTGCGCCCCAACGACCAGATCAATCTGACCGATGAGGAATCGCGCATCATGCCGGCGGGCGGACACAGTTTCCAGCAAGCCAACAACGTGCAGGCAGGAGTGGATACCGAGACCATGCTGGTGGTCACCGAAACCGTCACCCCGCACGCCAATGACAAGCAAGAAATCGAACCGGCGCTGAAGGCTCTGGAAGAACTGGCCGAACCGCTCGGACAAGCCGGCGCGCTGCTGGCCGACAACGGCTATTACAGCGAAGCCAACGTGAAGGCCTGCGAGGCTGCGGGCGTGACCCCCTACATTGCCATGGGACGGGAGCGCCATCACCCGCCGGTCGAACAGCGTTGGACCCCGCCTCCGCCTTTGGATCCGGACGCCGGTCCGGTCGAGGCGATGGCGCATCGCTTATCGACGCTGGAAGGCCGGGCCATCTACGCCGAACGGAAGTCGACGGTCGAGCCGGTGTTCGGAATCATCGAATCGGTGCTGGGATTTCGACAGTTTCACCTCAGTCCGGCCCCCGCCCGCGACGGATCATTCACGAAGAAACTCGACCATTTACGGCTCGAGTGTCGGGTCGATAGGGCTCCAGAGTCGGGTCAATAAGATCAATGACTTACAGTCAAGTTTCAGATCAGAGGACTCGACGACGTCTCCGGAGAATGGACGCTGGTCAGCATGGCCTGGAATCTGAAGCGGCTCTTCAATCTCTCCCGGCAACACTCATCGCCGACCGTCGATCCGCGTTCCCGGTCCCGTCCCCGGTCCGGAAAACGCCGCTCCGGATGCCTGCGCAGGCCCGGAAACGTCGAATTACAGCCTTTCCAGGCGCTTCTTCGCCAAATCGCCCGGCACAGGTTCAATCGCCGATTCGTCGACGCTCAATGGGCGCTTTCAAGTCCGACAGGCTGCTAGGAGCCTGCGCCGTAGGTCGATTTGCGACTTGGCGAATTTCGCGAGATGCCGATTGATCGGCATCGGTGGCCGGAGAAAGGGCGTTTTGGACGACGAGGCGCCGCTGGGTGCGCCACAGATGCTTGAATGGACCCCCTTGCGGCCTGATTTGCGGGCGGTATCCCGGTCATCAGGCTGCCTGAAGCCCCTGCATCCGCTTGACGTTCAATGCCAGACACACCAGATCCCACTCGCCCCTCACCTTGTTCAGGCCGCGCAGGCTGAATCGGCGGAAACCGAGCACCTCCTTGATCCACCCGTTGGGCGCCTCCGATAGCCATTTGCGTTGGGCGTACTGCGCCCGTCCCGCCTCCGTCGCCAGCTTCTCGGCCATGCGAGCCTTGGCCGGATGTTTGGCCGCATTCACCCGGATCTCGTGTTTGCCCTCCCGGCCCAGAGCCACATAGCCGTCCACGCCGCGCGCCTCCAGCACCTGCAGGTCGTCCTCGTTGCAGTAGCCCGCATCCGCCAACACCGTCTCGGGCCGTTCCCCATGGGTGGCCTCCACCTCGTCCACCAACGGGACCATCCGGCCCTGGTCGTTGGCGTTCCACGACACCTCGGTAGCGACGATCAACTGGTTCTCTCCCTCCACCGCCACCTGCGCGTTGTAGCATTGCTGAAAACCCTCCGTCGAGGTCTTCATGATCCGGCTTTCCGGATCCGTGAAGTTGTCCTGCGCCTTCTCGTCCGGCTCCCCGTATTCCCGCTTGTAGGGCCGCCCGCCCTTCGGGTTGCGCTTCGAACCGGGCTTGCGTCCCCGCGCCTCGTCCGCCTCCCGTTGCCGGGCCTCCAAACGCGCCCTGGCCGCCCGGATCGCCGCCAGCCGGTCCTCCCGGCGCCGCAACTCCTCGGGCAACTCGTCCCCCCGAAACGCCTCCCCAAAGCGCGCATCCTCGGCCGCGTCGGTCTCCCGCGCCCGCGACAGCAACGCTTCGATCTCGCCCGCCAGACGCCGCTCCTCCTCCCGCATCCGACCGTAACTCATCGCCTTGCGCTTGCTGGCATTGGCTCGAACCTTCGTCCCGTCAATCGACAACTTGCCGAAGTTCGCAACGCCGGTCTCGCCCGCCAGACGGATCACCTCCACAAACAGCGCCTTGAAATCCGACAAATGACGGCGGCGAAACTCACATATCGTCCGATGGCTCGGATAATTCCCCGCCGCCAACACCCGAAACGCCACGTCCTCCTCCAGCTTCCGCGCCAACCCCCGGGACGAAAACACCCCCGTCGCGTACCCGTAGATCAGCGTCTTCGCCATCATCACCGGCTCATACGGCGACTTGCGACGACCGTCCCCCTCGTAAGGCGCGTAAAACGCCGTCAAGTCCAAGCCGTCCACCAGATCGCTCACATGGTGCGCCAGGTGCCCCTCCGGCAACCAATCTCGTAAATCCGGTGGCAACAACAGCGCTTGATCCGGTTGGTAGGGGCGAAATGTTGTCGGCATCCCAATATCCTCCCAATTGCGACACTATTATCTCATGGGATTCCTACGGCGCAGGCTCCTAGGCCCAAAACAAGCGCATAACCAGATGGCGAACGGCCGGTTCCCAGCCATAAAGTTGGAGGCATAACCTTCCGTTCCGGGATCGTGTTGTCCCGGCCTCCGGTTCGAGTTGCGTCTGTTTCAGTGGGGGCCTCACCGTGTCTGTTTGAAGGGTTGACAGGAACCGGGACCTCGACCGCCCGGGCTCAGATCCATGATCGGGTCAGCATCGCAGGGGACGACGCAACACATCCACGGCACGGAACAAGACGGACAGCCACGGGTTCCAGGCCATGAGCCGGAAGACGATGCGCCGGCCGGTACGCACGAGTTGGCACGGCAGGAGGATGAAGGCGTTCAGGAACGTCTTGAACTCCATGCGTAGAACGGTCTGCTTCTCGGCCCGATACTTCTGGGCCCAGCGTCCGGTTTCGGGAAGCAGCAGCGCAAACCACGCCTTCAGGGTCCAGGCCAGCGACGCCATCACCATGTAGGCCCAGTTGCCGGTCCGGTCGCCCACCGGCATTTTCAAGGCCCGGACGCCGTTCTTGAGTTGCTCGATGAGATTCTCCTGATGGCACCGTTGATTCGCGCGCTTCACGATCCGGTCGGCGGGACCGGCACGTTTCGTGATGTAGAAGAAGTACCGGATCTTGTCGAACAACACCCACTCCCCTTTGGCCTCCGACAGTGAAGTGTTCCCCAAAATTCGGACAGGTCGCTAAGGTGTAAAATCGCTGCCTCGGGAGAGGCAGATGAAGAAGCGAGGGCGGAAGCAGTACAGCGCGGATTTGAAGGCAAAGATTGCCGTGGAAGCGGTCAAAGGGCAGCGCACGATCCAGGAGATCGCGTCCCACTACGAAGTTCACCCGAACATGGTGACGAAGTGGAAAAAGCAAGTGCTCGACGGGGTATCGGAGATCTTCTCCAATGGCCGGGCACAGGCCAGTGAAGCCGATGAGCAAGTGCAGGCCGAACTCTACCAACAGATCGGGAGATTACAGGTCGAGGTGGAGTGGCTCAAAAAAAAGTCGGGACTTTCCCGTTAGAGCAACGACGGCCATGGATCGAATCCAATCACGACGAGTTGAGCATCGTGGAGCAGTGCCGGTTGACCGGCGTGTCCCGATCGGGACTCTACTACGCACCGGTGGGCGAGAGCGCCGAGAACATCGCGCTGATGCGTCTGTTGGACGAGCAGTATACGCGCACCCCGTATTACGGGATTCGGCGGATGACCTGGTGGCTGGAGACGCAAGGTCGGCCGGTCAATGCGAAGCGGGTTCGGCGACTGGTCCGGCGAATGGGACTGGAAGCGATCTATCCCAAACCGCGGCTGTCGATACCGGCCCCGGGACACCGGATTTACCCGTACCGGTTGCGCCATCTGGCGATTGTGCGTCCCGATCAGGTTTGGGCCACGGATATCACCTATATCCGGCTGCGGCAAGGATTCATCTATCTGGTGGCGATCATGGACTGGTTCAGCCGGTACGTGCTGGCCTGGGAAGTGTCCACGACGATGGACAGCGGGTTTTGCGTGTCGGCGCTGGACTGGGCGCTGACCCAGGCGCGACCCGAGATTTTCAACTCGGATCAGGGCGCGCAGTTCACCAGCGATGTCTTCACGCGCCGGCTCGAAGACCGCGGCATCACGATCAGCATGGACGGCCGGGGCCGGTTCCTGGACAACATCTTCGTCGAGCGCTTATGGCGAACCGTGAAGTACGAGGAAGTGTACCTGAAGGACTACTTGAGCGTTCCCGAGGCGATCTCCAACCTGAACCTGTATTTCAGGCATTACAATCAGGAACGCGGCCATCAAGCATTCGATTATCGGACACCCGAGGCCGTTTACTTTCAACGCCCGCCAAGGGCCTGTGGAAACTGACGCAGCTGGGGAAATCCGCACACGACGCGGATTTCCCCAGCTGCTTGAAAACAGCCTCGGAGACTCGGCTTTTTCACAGTTGCCACAGGCTCGGCGACGGGCTAAATATCAACCCATTTCAACGGCAGCGATCCACCTTAAGAACCGGGATTCTCTGTCCGAAGAATGGGGAACACCTCACCGTGTTCTCGGGCACGAACCGGAGGGGGGTGCGGTGACGGGAGCGACCCCTCATTTTCGGGGCTCGTGCGTCCCTGGACCCCCTTGCTGTTTCACATCGCGGGGGTCGTAGGGCCGCCCTCCCCAGGGGGGGGGCGCTCCCGCCACAGTGATCCTTGCAGGAAGGCTCGGATTCCGGAGGCATGATCGCCCATGAAATGGAGTCACGTTTTTCTCTTTCTCCTCGGCCTCGCGGCCTCGACCGCGCGGTATCTTTCGAGCCCGTTTCCGGCCGGATCGGAGAACCCCGCCGTCGCCCTGATGGCCCTGAATGCGCCCCGTGCTACTGTGGCTGATGCGGGGTTTGGATGGCTTCCTGGAACGTAACCACGACCGGGAGTTGTTCGGCCTACCCTCACTACCTACAACCGCCTCTGATGGCTCTTGACGGCAAGGTGTGGTGGAACTTATTCCGGGGGCTTTGCTACTGACATGAGCAATACCGAGGATTTCATATTCCTGACAGCAGGCGAGGGCAACAAAAAATTCATAAAGGCTCCGAATAGGTCTTACGCACTGGAAAAGGACCTACAGGCGCTGGTGACCGAACATCCCGAACTCCTGCTTGCCGGAGACGCCTCTGAAGAGGAAGCCCTTCGGTGGATGCTCGTCACTCCAGAGGCCGGCATACCCGACGCCGAGTCCGGGGTTGACCGCTGGTCGATCGACCACATGTTTCTGGATCAGAAGGGAACACCGACTTTTGTAGAGGTCAAACGATCGACCGATACTCGCATCCGCCGGGAGGTCGTCGGGCAGATGCTCGAATACGCGGCGAACGCGCGTCGGTACTGGCCCGCTGGCAAGCTCAAGGAGCTTGCCGAAGAACGGGCAGGTGATAGCGCCGACTCCACACTGGCCGAGCTGTTGGATCTGGATCCCTCCGCACTGGACACTGACCGGATCGAAGATTTTTGGCAGATCGTCGATAAGAACATCCGTGCGGGGCGGGTCCGCCTGTTGTTCGTTGCGGACGAACTGCCCAAGGAACTGCGAGCCATTATCGAGTTCATGAACGAGAAGATGGAGACCGTTGAAGTTCTGGGGGTCGAGCTTCGCCAGTACGCTGGCGGGGGGCTACGGGCCGTGGTTCCCAGGATCATCGGCCAGACTGAAGCAACCCGGCTCGCAAAACGCCGCCCTCCCTCCGCATTAATGCCTAAGCTGGACAAAGACACGTTTCTGAAGGTGTGTTCGGATATCGCCCGCAAATATTTTTCCGATGCGCTCCAGGAGGCGGTCCGACAAGGCCTCTACGTGAAGTGGGCGAAGCAATCGTTCAGCCTCTGGGTGCCGCTTGAAAATGGTAAGGATGCAGAGCTTTTTTATGGATGGAAGGATGGCAGCATCCACGCTTACCTCAAGAAGGTAAGTGACGACAAGAAGCGACAAGAGATGAGGCAGCGGTTTTTAGACGTGGGATTATTGGATGGAGGAGAATTCACCGTGAAACTGGATTTGATTGATTCAGAGACAATAGAAATCGCCCGCAAGGCCCTTACTGTCGTCTGGGAAATTGCAGCCGAATTGAGCTCCGCACAGGCTACGCTAGAGAAGACCGAGTAAGAAGACAAGCCATGCTGAAAGATGCGTTGACACCCCAAGCGCGCCTGGACTTCACCCTCGTCGATCAGGTGAACCAGCTTGTTTCGGCCCTCAAACGCTGCGCCGCCACATCTTGTGGCCGCCGCGCCTCGAGACGCGTCTATCAGCGCGAGGACGCCCCCAAATGTAGTGGTCGAGGCGGCGGGCTACTAGAGGCGGCCGCTCCCACGTGATCGAGTGCGATCGTCCAGGGGCGCTCCTGGATGGGCCGTCCGTCCAGGGCGCGATCGGCTGCGGGATCGGCCGGGACCCGCCGGCCGGCGATTCAGGAGGGGAACGCCTCGCGGCCGCGAGTTGGTCGACCAGCTCGAGCTAGCCCCAAAACAAGCGCATAACCAGATGGCGAACGGCCGGTTCCCAGCCATAAAGTTGGAGGCATAACCTTCCGTTCCGGGATCGTTTTGTCCCGGCCTCCGGTTCGAGTTGCGTCTGTTTCAGTGGGGGCCTCGCCGTGTCTGTTTGAAGGGTTGACAGCAACCGGGACCTCGACCGCCCGGGCTCAGATCCATGATCGGGTCAGCATCGCAGGGGACGACGCAACACATCCACGGCACGGAACAAGACGGACAACCACGGGTTCCAGGCCATGAGCCGGAAGACGATGCGCCGGCCGGTACGCACGAGTTGGCACGGCAGGAGGATGAAGGCGTTCAGGAACGTTTTGAACTCCCAGCGTAGAACGGTCTGCTTCTCGGCCCGATACTTCGGGGCCCAGCGTCCGGTTTCGGGAAGCAGCAGCGCAAACCACGCCTTCAGGGTCCAGGCCAGCGACGCCATCACCATGGTGGCCCAGTTGCCGGTCCGGTCGCCCACCGGCATTTTCAAGGCCCGGACGCCGTTCTTGAGTTGTTCGATGAGATTCTCCTGATGGCACCGTTGATTCGCGCGCTTCACGATCCGGTCGGCGGGACCGGCACGGTTCGTGATGTAGAAGAAGTACCGGATCTTGTCGAACAACACCCACTCCCCTTTGGCCTCCGACAGATTCTTCCGCACCACCACGACGCGGTAGTCCCGCTTACAGGCGCCGGGCCGGTAGGTGAACTCGGCCACGTCTTCGCCCCGCAACCGAATGTTCTTGAAACCGCGTTCCCGAACGATCCGTTCCTTGACCTTGTCGGGACGCTGGCGGGGCTGGGTGGCCACCTCGTATCGGGCCTCACGCTCCAGCGCTGCCCAGCAGTCCGGCTCCAGCGCATCGGCCCGCGCCACCAGGTTCGCCCTCGCGTCGATACCGAAGATGAAGTCCACGCCCTGGCCGTCCCATCCATCCAGATGCCGGGTCTGGCTGAAGTCGGTGTCCCCGCGCAGCAGGATCCGATGGAACCCGGCGCGCTGGCACAACCCGATCGCCTGATCGAACCGCGGGGCCGCGCCTTCATGCGAGGGCCGGTTGCCGCTCCGGTTCACCAGGTATAACGGCTCGGCGGTGTTCGCCAGTGAAATCAACAACGGGTGATAGCCCCATGTCCCGTCGTAGGCGATATCCATCCCTTCCTTGCATTCCCCGCTGGTCGGCGCCAGGGTCCCATCCGCGTCCAACACCGCCTCGTCGAAAAAACCGGCCGGTTGCTGCCGCCACACATTCAGCCGCACTTCATTCGCCGCCTCCATCGGGTTCTCCACGTCGCCGGGCTCGAATCGCCGGCAGAAGTCGCCCGCCGTGGTCGGGTCCGGTATCCGCTGCGCCCCCAGCGCATCCAGGTATGCTTCGTCGTTGCGCCGCAACTCGATGTCTTCCAGACACGTCCCTCCCGTCAACGCGTTGTAGGCGATGTTCAACACGTGATCCGACTCGTGATACGGCAGATGCCGCTTCAGCACATCCACCCGCGCGTCGATGGCCTCGATCAGACCCGTCCGCCGCGCCACCCGATGCATCGCCCCAAGACCGCCCACCGCCGTCCCCCGCGTCCGCTCGCCCATCTCATAGTGCATGTTACTCGCCGAAAACATCCGCGCCGACTGATCCTTCCAATGCCGGTCCCCAAGCCGACGCTCGATTCGCCGCTTGCGATTCCTCATGTTCTTGCGCGTATAATCGTTCACCCGAAATGCCTCCTTTTCCGTCAGGATTCTGCAAATTCCTTTTCGCACGGGACGGGGACATTTCGGGTACTTCCGCTACTTTTTCACTATCGATACTTCCTCAATCGCGCTTATTCAGGGGCTAGATGACGTGTCGCGGCTAATTTCCCGGAACCATGATGTGCGCGTAGCTTGAGCCTGCCTGCATGATCCAGGCCCCGCCCTGGCTCGGGTTGTCGGGCAACCCAAGGGAATCGGCGGTCGCCCCGGGCACGGCGACGGTGGTGTGTTTTCCGGCGCTCGCCTGGTCCTCGCCCCGCATGGAAATGAACAACGAACCGAACTCGGGCGCGAGACGGCTCCCGTCCTCTTCGGACGCACGATGCCGCGCCTGCAGCTCCTCGTTGTTCGCGCTTTCGGCCGCGAACATCCGGTTCTGCGCCACCCGGGGGAGGTTGGCCATACTGGTGCAATGGACCGAGAACGCCGGTTCACCCAGTTGGCCCGACCGGTCGAAGCAGACCATCGGATTGGTACCCTCCCTCAGCGTTTCGTAAGTATGGTCGTTGTTCCACTTGATGACGCCGACCGCGTCGCGAGCCCTTGCCGGCGCGGCCATCAGCGCGCGCTCGATGAGTTCCGCGTCCGTTAGCGCGTAGGCGCCGGCAGAAAACGCCAGCACCAGGATGACCAGACCTGTGTATTTCATGTGATTCGCTCCATAGCGAGTCGGGTCGGGTTCGGGCCGGAGATCACCGCGTGATTCCGAAAAAACCGGCGCCCGCTCGGCCGTCGACTCATCCCGTGAGCGAATCGTGCCATCGTTCGCGGATCGAGGAAAGGCTCGAAATCACGCTTTCACGAAGAACTGGGATTACGCAGCTATCAACAGGGTTAGCGATCCGTTGAGACCGACAATCGCGCTCCGAGATACTTCCCCCGCGCCCCGGTCGTGTTCACTCCTCAACATGCCGGAGGACACGGGCTAACGGGCCATTCCGGGAATTGCCGTCCGCACGCTGTACAACGTCTTCCCGGCCGTCACATACAACGTTCGCATGTCGGGCCCACCGAAGGCGGTGTTGGTCAGCGTATCTTCGGGTATCGCAATGTACTGGAGGAGTTCTCCCTCGGGTGAGATCACGTGGACTCCGGGTTGGGTGTCGAGCGTTTCCGGAGTTCCCCGCAACTGGTGCAGGCCGGCGGCGGCATAGAGGTTGCCTTCGACATCGATGCTCATGCCGTCCGCGCTCCGACCGGGGTAGAAGTTGTAGTGGACCCGCATGTTTTCGACGGTCCCGTCGGCCTTCAGATCGTATGCACGGATCATGCGCGCTCCGCCCTCGGCGCCGTTGGCTTCCACCAGGTAGAGCGTCGAATCGTCGGGTGAGATCTGAATGCCGTTTGGGCGTTCGATCTCGGGCCTTGTCAGAATCCGCTCGAGCTGACCAGGGGCGTCGATGCGGTAGACGGACCCTCCGGCCAGGTCCGTGAAGTAGAGCCGGCCTTCGGAGTCCAGCGTCACATCGTTCGGACCCACCAGCGGCATCCCCTGATAGTTGTCCGCCAGAATCTCGATCTCGCCGGTGTCCAGGTCGGTTCGGGTGACGCGGGGCATTCCCCGAACCGAAACGCCCGGCCGATTGAAGCTCTGGCCCTCGCAGGCGATCAGACGTCCTTCAGGGTCGATCAGGAGACCGTTGGCCACGTTGCTGTTCTCCCGATAGGTCGAGAGAACTCCGTTGCTGCCGAGCATCATGATCCGCTGCGACGCCAGATCCGTGAAATAGACGTTGCCGTCGCGATCGACGGTGGGGCCTTCGGTAAAGGTTATCGTTGTGGCAATGGCGACGTCCTGGAACGCGGAGGCGGGGACGGCGACAGCGACCAGAAAGAAAACGACAGCGACCGGAACCAGGTTCTTCATCAGTTCCCATCCACCGAAAACGCCAGCAACACGTTGCCCGGCATTCCGTTGGCGGCATATCCGGAATTGACGAACACCATGCCGCCACTGACCGCCGGTCCGCCCACGTTCATGGAACCGCCGCGTGCGGCTACCCCGTTCACGGTGTCGTACGTTCGAACCGAATCGAAATCAAAGATCACCGAACCGTCCGAGGTGGAATACGCGCGCAGGTGTCCATCCACCGATCCTGAAAAAGCCACGCCGGAGATGGCGCTGACCGCCGCCGACTGGGCCGGACTGCAGCGTTCTCTGTTGGGATCGCATGGTTCGGGGGGCGTGTGCCAGGCCTGTTCTCCGTCTTCCAGGCGAAGTGCGAACATGCCGCCGCCGACGTTGGGGTCCGGTCGGGTCGCCTGGCTGTTCGGCACCGCGAGCCGCCCGAGGTCGGAGAGCGCCACGTAAACGTTGGACTCATCCGCCGCCGAACCCCACTGGACACCCCCGTTGATACCGCCCTCGCCGATGCGTACCTGCCAGAGGATCTCACCCATCCGATCCGGATCGAGCGCATGGACGACACCCGATTTCTGACCCGCGACCAAAACGTTGCGGCCGTTGGAAAGCGTCGCGAGAATGGGACCGGAGGCGAAATCGAAATCCGGCCCTTCGTTCTCGGAGCAGTTGGTCGTGACCTCCATGCGGCATGCGGAATTCCACGAATCGAAAGCCGTGACCTGACGGGACCAGAGCACCTTTCCGGTGTCGAGGTCCAGGGCGATGAACGCGTCGCTGCTGCTGGTGGGGGGATCGCTGTAGTTGTTTCCGGTCGTGACGTAGACCGCGTTTCGGTCCACATCGATCGCAGGGCTCGTCCAGATTGGCGAGCCCGACGGCCCCCACATCTGCACGCCGATCGCGTTCTCCCGGGTCTGTGTGGGCGTTTCGGTAATCGTATAGGTGCGCCATATCTCCTCACCGGTCGCACCGTCGAGGACGGTCAGGCTCCCCCGGAACGTGCAGCACTCGTAGGTGGGTGTGGCGCTGGCCAGCTCTTCGCCCGAGGCCGAACCGACATAGAGCCGGCCCGCATGAAACCGCGGGGCGCCGGTGACGCGGGCCAGCGGATGCGACTCGACTTCCCTCTCCCATACCAGCACGCCTGTTGCCGCATCGACGGCGTAAACGTTCCCGCCGCGGTCACCGATGTAGGCCATCAGGCGCGCTCCTGCATCTGTTTCGACACTGCCGACGCTCACCGCCGCGCGGACGGCGTTCGCCGCCTGGAGGTACCAGTGGATACAGCCCGTCGCCGCGCTCAGGGAATAGACATAGCCGTTCGGACTGCCCACAAAGACGCGGCCGCTCGCCACGGTCGGCTGGGCGTCCGCGCTCAGTTCCCCGGGATAGCCAAACGCCCATTTCAGTTCCAGGCGCGCGACGTCGTCCGCGCCGAGCCCGGCCATCGATTCTTCCTGGTAGCGCGTGTTGTGGGTCCCCGGCCCCCAACCGTTCCACAGCGGTCCGGCAGACGGATCCACGATGCCGTCACCGGCGCCCGTGCACATCGCCTCGGGCAGCGGCGTCGTGTCCAGGGCCTCGGCAAAGGTCGTTTCCGCGAGGAATTCCGCGATGGCGCGGCGACCGGCGCCGGTGAGGCCGCTGGCCATGGAGACCATGGCGCCGCCTTCCATCGCAGCGAGAATCCGTTCCGGCGGCATCGCCCGCAGGATCTCGCGGTCCGGGGCGCCCTCAAAACCGGAATCATGACAGGAAGCGCAGAGTTGCGCGTAGCTGGCGGCGGCGTCCTGGGCGTGAAGCGTGCCCGCGGAAAGCAGCGCAAGCGCGGCCGAGGCAAGAATGAAACGTATCGAACGGATGTGGTTTAGCATGTCGGCCCTCCCGTCGCTTTCGCGATTACTCCACGCCCTCGAAGAGGGTCCTTTCCACCAAGGTCTGCGCGATGTCGACCTTGTAGGCGTTCTGGCTCATCGGCCGCGCGAGGGTCCGGATCAAGGCCGCGGCCTGACGGGTCGTGTCCCGGACTTTGTTGCCCTGGACCCGGTTCTCGATCGTGGCGGCCCGATATGGGACCGGCGCCACGCCGCCCATGAGGACGGCGCGGCGTCGTTGCCGTCGCCGGGGACCGACGCTCCAGTCCCCAGGCAGGACAGACGCAACAGCCATTCACGACGATTCATGTCCACGATGCACCGCGCCGGCTGGAGGCCGGAAATGCCTACTGGGCCGCGAAGCAATAGAACAGGCCGTCGCCGCCGGTAGCCCGTAACTGTTCCTGACTGCAGCCCTGACTGCCGTGAGCGGAATTCCAGGCGGCCCGGTCATGATGGCCGAGCCGGGCAGTTCCGTCACCGCTGCTCGTCCAGTTGTTGCAGGTCATGTCTTCCCCGGCCGAGTACGCGGTGCCGTCCGGTTGGGAGCCCGTCAAAACGTCGTGGCGGTTCGGAACGTATCCGCTCCCGGGTATCCTGCGGCCCCCCTGGTCGATCACCGTCATTACGGTAAACCGATGTCCCATACCGTGCAGTTCGTCGACGTTGTTCCCAATCAGAGTCCCCTGGGCGTTATGCCATGGGCCCGCGCCGATGCGGTCGCGCGCATTCACGGCGTCCGTGCCTTGCGTGCTGAGGTAGGCGCGCCAAGTAAGGTCGCCGGCGCCCACATCGGCGGCCAGTCCCTGGCAGATCGCGTCGGCGCCAGCCAAACCGCCCAGATCGGCGCCTTCGCCCGAACCGTTGCTTGTGATGAAAAAGGTCATCGGATCGGGCTGCGCGCCCTGTCCGAAGGCCAACCCGGAACCGAGCAGAACGACCGAAATTACGCCGACGACAGGCAGCATCTTTCTCATGAGATCCTCCTTAGTTTGTCCGAATGTGCAGATTGACTTGACCGGCGTCGTCTGACGAACGACGGTTCTCGCCGGTCGGCCTCAATGGCTTACCGTTCCAGCAACTGCTCCAGCATTGCGGTCGATTCGGCCACATCCCAGCCGAATGGGCCTGGCATGGTCTTGTGCCGGACGACGCCATCCGCATCCAGCACGTAAATGCGATCCGGGAACGCCGCATAGGCGATCTCGACAGCATTGTCGAGCCTGTCGAGAACCGTCGGCAGATTCAGGTTCCCGGTCGTGCAGAGTTCCGCCAACGCTTGTTTCTCTTCAATGGTTGTGGCGGCATGTACTTCTATGTCCTCCACGGTGTTGCCGGGGTGGGCTTCCTCGATGTAGACCATCAGGAAGTTGGCGCGATCCTTATTCGATTGGTACCAGTCTTCAGTGTCCACGACACTGGCCATGAAGGGTCCTCAGGTAAAGCTCCCGAAGACCAGCACTGTCGGCTTCTCGCCGAGCAGATCGGCCAGTTGGATCTCGTCGCCGCTCTTCATCTCGTTCAAGGCGAACAACGGGGCCGGGTCTCCGACCGAGGGGCCGCGAATCACTTTCAGCGAATCGTCGGGCTGCCGGTGGAAACGCGTCATGAAGCGACCGGTATTCCCGATCGGTTCGCCGCCGCTCTTGGGGGTCAGCGTCAGGTTGTAGTCGGCGTAGTACGACACCCAGGGCAGCTTCGTCATCGTGCGGGGGTCGCCTCCGTCGGTAATGAACTGTTCCGAGGACTCGTCGAACGAGAGTTCCGCCGAGTATTTGGCAAGCAGTTCTTCGCCCGGCATGGCGGCAAGCTCATCGGGCAAGTCCATAACGGCGTCTTTCTGGAAGACGAACGTCAATGCCGCGGCGTCTCCCTCGGCGAAAGCGGCCACCCATGCGTCGCGACTTTCGCCGATCGAAGCCACGTCGCCGGGATCGAAGTTCTCCGCCGGCTGGAAGCCCTCGACCGGACCGACGTGGGGCACGGCTTCTCCGGTGGCTTCCGGCACATCCTGAGTCTCCGTTGCCGCGCATCCAGACAGGATGAATAGCAACGCTGCAGTCCACAAGACGAGTTTCATGTGAGTCCTCCGTAAGGTGGTTCAACGAGCATAGGACAAATAGGCGGTCTCTTCCAGATATTAGGGATGGAACCGGTGACGGTGGGGGGATGGAGCTGCAGATCGATTACGAAATCTCGTGGAAGACGAGGCGGAAATGGGTTCCATCTGGTCCTCGCCGATGCGGAGGTCTCAGCCTTTCGCATCTTTCGCACGTTCTCGCAACAATCGTGCGTCCTTGCCCCAGCTTTCTGCGTATATACGTCAGGATGACCGCAATAGCCTCAGCCGGAAGAACCTCCACGTCGTGCGCGGCATTCCGATTCGGCAAGAAAAGACGGTTTCTCTGGACAAGATCACTGACATGGCGATGTTCCACGGGCCGATCATGAGGCACTTCGGACTGCGCGGCCTATCGGTGGAGACAGCCGGCCGGTCCGACTTCGGCAGCCTGATCAAGTTGATTGGCATTGAGGGAACCGAGGACTTCCGCACGGCCGTACTGGCGCAGCATGAGCGAATCGGAGGATCGGACGGGGCATCGTCCACGCCGTCACTCGTCGCCGCGGCGGCGCACTGTCCACGGCCGGGAACCTGGTGTTTCAGGTGATCGACGACGGCCGTCCGATGGCCTACACCGCCGACGAGGGTGAACTGCTGCTGGAAGTCGCGACCGGGCAACGGGGCGGCATGAGTCCTCCGATGACCAACGAGCTCGACCCGAAGCAGTACGTGGCCTTGATGGGCGGCACGGGACCGCCGGGCGGCCGTGGATTCGGCGGCCGTGGACGCGGCAACACCGAGCCGACAGCTCCTCCCGCGTTCGCGCCTCCCGAATCGGGGAATCCTACGTTGATGGTGTTCACGTTGCCGTAAAAAGCTTCGATTCCTTGCCGCCGGCAGCCCGCCATCCGCTGAACGATCGTGACCTCAGCATGGTGGGCGCGGTTGTCATGGACGATCGTGTCAAGGCGCCGCACAGACAAAGTTCCCAGCATCGTTGGTCGAACCGACACCCGTCCATCGCGCCACCTCGGGATAGGCACAGAACGGCCGTGTCATGTCGACCTGCCCGTTCTCAACCCTGGAAGCCGTAATCCGATCCGGATCGACTCCCGATTCCACCCATCGCTCGATTGCCGCCATAAAGTCGGCCTGGTCCGGACCCACACCGCCGCGGCAGTGACCTACACCCGGCATCAGGTACAAGCGCATCCAATCGCCCTGGTCCGGACCCATCGTATCCAAGACCCCGTTGTAGTACTGAATCGTGCTCAATGGAGACGGACCCGGGTCGTTCCAGCCGTGGTACATGATCAGCTTGCCGCCGCGGTCCCTGAATTCGACGAGATCGGTTTCGGTCGCCTCCAGAAAACCGGCATTCTCCATCACCAGCGCCAGATCGGCTTCCAAGTCGAAGTCCTGCCAACTCCACTCGGGGTTTTCATGTCCGAGGTATCTGAAACTGGCCGTGGGACTCGTCCGCGGTTCGCTGTCGGGCCCGGGCATCCGCCACCCCAGTTCGAACCCACGCGCATGTCCCGTATAGACGAATTCTCCGGAATCTGTGAAGGTCGGCGCATAGGCGCGTTCGAGGGAAACGACCTGGCCGGGAGTCAGGCACATCCCGGTGTCGGTTCCCGTGCAGGCGAGCGAGGAGGGTTCGAATCGACACATTTCGGGGTTGTTGATGAGTCCGTCGACCACGCCATCGCCCGCATCGCAACTGTCGATGACGGCCTCGGCGATCATCTCGATCTTTTCGGGCGGGACCAGGCGGCGCTCGTCGGTCATGATCTCCACGAACTTCTGCATCTCGGACGCGTGGAGGTGCGGCCGGTTGTAGACCGGCGCGCCGGCGATGATCGCATCGAAGTCCCCGGGATAGCGCTGCGCTGCCGCCAGACCTTGCCATCCTCCCGTCGAACAACCGTTGTAGTAGGACAGGTCCGGCGGACGATCATAGAAGTCCTCGACGATGGCCTTGGATTGAACGACCGTCTCATGCATCGCACGGTACGCGAAGTCGACGACCTTTTCCGGCTGCCCGACGGCGAACTCGCCCGGGGGTCCCGTATGGCCCGTGTCGGTCGAGGCCGCCGCGTAACCTTCGCTGAGCCCGTTGGCCAAGGCGTCCCTGGAGATACTTCCGGCCCAGCCGCCGTTGCCGACAGCCAGGAACTTTCCGTTCCAGTCCTCAGTCGGCAACCAGATTTCCATTTCGATATGCGAGTCCGGCGTCGGGGTCAAGACGGCTGCGATGCGGCAATGTTCCGGAAGCGGAGCCTCGGCAGGCACCCGCTCGATGGACGTAATCGTCGCGCCGGGGAGACCCTCGACCCCGTCGCAGGGGCCGGACTGTGGGGCGGCAAACAGTGCGGCAGAGAGCACGATGGTAAGACTGCTCAAGGGGGAACCTCCTCGAAGTCGGGATCATGCAAGGTTAGCATGACCTCTCCCGTGACCCATTATTTGAAGTCTGGGCAAAGGACAAAAAAGGGGTGGGAGAACGCCGCGCGGGGCCAACGGTGTTTCACATCGGGCCGGATGCGCTGGGTTGCTGTTGGGACCGACGCCTACTCCAATTGTGGATTCTCCTCTGGTGCAGCTTCGGCGATGGGCGGGGTGCGGGGAGAACTCGGCCAGTGGGCGCCGATCGATGCGTTTTGTGCCGGCCTCCGGCAGATCCTCGACATCTCGGAAACCGATACCGAATCTGTAGTAGAGCCAGATTCCATGACCGATGATCTCACGGGGATATCAGTGACCGTAGTAGAGGGACCCGTTGGACTTCATGCAGTGATTCTAGAGGTCATTAAAAAAGGTGTGTAAAAGTCCTCAGGCGGCGGGTGTTGGCGACGATCTCGTTGCCATGAAACGCCTCGTGTTTCAGGAACGCCTTCTGCCCCCTATCGAGATTGAAGTTGTCCGGATTGGTGATGAAGTCGTAGGCGGCCAGAAAGAAACCGCCCGTGCCGCAGGCCGGGTCGGCGATCGGCTTGCCCGGATCGGGGCGCACGCATTCGACCATGGCTCGGATGAGCGCGCGCGGCGCGAAATACTGGCCGGCGCCCGACCACCTCTTCGCCGTTCAGCGCGAGGATGTCGGTCAGCGGGTGGGCCGGATCGATCATCTGGTCCTCCTCGATCTTGCTGGACGTTGACTTGTCGGTATAGAGTAACGCTGAAACGAATTCAACGTGGACATAGAGCATCCGGTAGGTGAGTAAGTAGGCAAACTCGGGGACGATCCCCGTCTCCGCTCTCTATAATCAACAATCCGGGAACTCGAAGTCCTGGGCGCCGATCAGGAGGATTCATGTTTCAGAAGAAAGTCTTCGCGATGGTTCTGGCTGCAGTCGTATCGATCGGGATCGCGGCGGTGCCCACCCAGGCCGGGCAGGCGGCGCCCGACTACAATTCCGCCAGCGTCCAACCGATCATGCAGATCGGACCGGATCTTTATTTCGTTCCTGGCGGTGGAGCGAACGCGGTGATTCGGGTCACGCCCGAGGGACTGATTCTGGTGGACACCAAGAACCCGGATCCCGAGATTTCAGCCGCGCTGGTCGCCCAGATTCGGTCGGTCTCGACTCTGCCCGTCCGATACGTGCTGAATACGCACCATCACCCGGATCATGTCGGCAACAACCAGACGTTCATCGATCAGGGCGCCACAGTCATCGGGTTCGAAGGCATGCAGGCCCTCTGGGCAAGCGACGGCCGAACCCGTGAGATTCCGGGTCAGCCGACCGAGACTTTTGCCAGCGATTACACGCTGAATTTCGGTGGCGCCGAGGTCCAGGCCCACTTCTACGGCGCCAGCCATACCGGTGGGGACACCATGGTCTACTTCCCCGACGACGGTCTGGTGATGGTTTCCGATACATTGCCATACGCCCGGCCGACTCCGGGCATCAACGGTACAAACGCCCTGCAGGTGCCGGGACTACTCGACAGCATTCTGGCGTTGGATTTCGATTCGGCCATCGCGGGGCGCGGCCCGGTCATTGCCCGTGCGGACGTCGAAGCGTACAACGATAAATGGGACACGTTGTTCGCCCGGGTCAGGGATGCCATCGGCGCCGGCGCCACCGGTGAAGATTTGATGTCCCGGGTCAACCAGGACGACCTGGGCTGGAGTTTCAACGCCAACTTTTTCAGTCAGCTTTACGATGCACTCGAGGGGAACTCGAACGAATAGTCCGAATTCCTCATAGGCGCAATCGGCCATGTCTGACTCCGTCCATCGCTCCTCACCTATAGACATCGAAGTCGTTGAGGGGCTATTCGCCGACTACATCACCGACCCGGCGTCCGTGCCGGTCGAGTGGCGTAAATATTTCGGTTCCCTCCCAGCCGACCCGGATGCCTTGCAGGCAGCCCTGGTTCAGGTCCTGGGTTCCGGGCTGGATGGCTTGCCCGTCGAACGGCCGGGGGTGGATGAGCCGTCCGAACAGCCGTATCCCGAAAACGAAGAGTTCCGCGCCGCGGCGGGCATCCAGCACTGTGTCGACAAGCTCGTCAGGGCCTACCGGGTCCGGGGCCACATGGTCGCCCGAATCGATCCTCTGGAACTCGTCCCCCGCAAGAGCCCTGAATTGGATCCGGCCTGGTATGGCCTCCGTACGCAGGACATGGACGAGAAGATCTCGCCGAAAACGCTTTCAGGCTGCTCGCTGGACACGCCTCGCGAAATCATTGAACGACTTCGCGAAACCTACACACGCTCGATTGGCGTTGAATTCATGCACATCGACGATCTGGCCGAGCGCGAGTGGCTCCAGCAACGGATGGAATCGATCGGCAACCACGTCAACCTCTCACAGGCGCGCCAGTTGCGGATCCTGACCAAGCTGACCGATGCCACGATCTTCGAGGAATTCGTCCAGAAGAAATTCATCGGCGCAAAAAGCTTTTCGCTGGAAGGCTGCGAGACCTTGATCCCGCTGCTCGACCTGCTGATCGAACGAGCCTGCGACCACGGTGTGAACGATATCGTGCTCGGCATGGCCCACCGAGGCCGCCTCAACGTCCTCACGAATGTCATCGGCAAAAACGCCCAGGAAATCTTTCGTGAGTTCGCCGATCTGGATCACCTGCATTACGAAGGGCGGGGCGACGTCAAATACCATCTCGGCTACCGCGGAAATTGGACGAGTTCCCAAGGCGAAAACCTCCGGCTTTCACTGTGTTTCAATCCGAGCCACCTCGAATACGTCGATCCCGTCGCCGTCGGCCGCATGCGGGCCCGGCAGGACCGCAAAGGCGACGCCAAGCGAAACCATGGTCTCTGCATCCTGCTTCACGGGGACGCCGCGTTCGCTGGAGAAGGGGTCGTGCAGGAAACACTCAACATGAGCCAGTTGCCGGGCTACTCCGTCGGCGGCACGATTCACATCATCATCAACAACCAAATCGGATTTACGACGACCCACCGGCAAGCACGATCGACGATCTACGCCAGCGCGGTTGCGAAGATGCTGCGTGTGCCGATCCTGCACGTCAACGGCGAGGACCCTGAAGCCGCGGCCCAGGTTGTCCGGCTTGCGGTCGACTTTCGGGATCGGTACAAGCGCGATGTCGTGATCGATATGTACGGCTACCGGCGCCGGGGCCATAACGAAACCGACGAGCCCCGCTTCACGCAACCGCTGCTTTATCAAGCCATTGAGCAGCGCAAGCCGGTTCGGGAAGCCTATCTTCACCACCTGCTGAGCCAGGGCGGTGTTACCGAGGAGGAAGCCGAGACGATTGCCAACGAGCGGCGCCAACGCCTCGAGAACGAATTGGCCTCGGCGAAAAGCGAGGACTACATTCACATCGGCGATCAGGTGATGGGCGAATGGTTGGGGTACAACCGCGGCTCGGACAACGAGGTTCCCGAAGTCGACACCGGCGTGCCGGCGGACCGGCTGCGAACGATCCTGCAGAAACTGGGCAAGACACCCGATGAGATCGTTCCCGATCCTCGCATCGTCCGCTTGCTCCAGCAGCGCACCGAAATGGCCAACCTCAGCCGGCCCATCGACTGGGCGGGCGCCGAGGCGTTGGCGCTGGGAAGCCTGCTGCTCGAAGGTTTTCGAGTACGTCTGACCGGGCAGGATTGCGAGCGCGGCACGTTCGCGCACCGGCACGCTGTAGTTCACGATTGCGAAACGGGATTCCCGTACGTTCCGCTCCGGCACCTTTCGCACCGGCAGGGCCCCTTCGAGGTTCACAACAGCCCGCTCTCTGAAGCCGGCCCGCTCGGGTTCGAGTACGGGTACAGCCTGGAATTCCCGGATGCCCTGATCGTTTGGGAGGCGCAATTCGGCGACTTCGTCAATGCCGCGCAGGTGATTGTCGATCAATTCATCTCGAGCGGTGAAGACAAGTGGACTTTGTGGAGCGGCTTGGTGATGCTGCTGCCCCATGGGTTCGAGGGACAGGGCGCGGAGCATTCGAGTGCCCGGCTCGAACGGTTTCTGCAACTGGCGGCCGAGGACAATATCCAGGTCGTCAACCCCACCACGCCGGCGCAATACTTCCACCTCCTGCGCCGCCAGTTGGTCCGTTCGTGGCGCAAGCCGCTTATTGCGATGTCGCCGAAGAGCCTGCTGCGTCATCCTGAGGTCGTGTCCGGCCTGGACGAGCTTTCGGAAGGGCGTTTTCAAAGGATTCTGGGCGATCCCCAAGTCGAGCCAGGCGGGGTCAGGCGCGTGCTGGCCTGTAGCGGCAAGCTCTACTATGACCTCAAGGCAGCCCGAGACGAGGCCGAACGAGATGACGTGGCCATTGTCCGTTTCGAGCAGATTTATCCTCTCAGCCTCGAAACGATCAACGCCGCTTTGTCGCCGTTCGGGGACACGGAAGTTTGGTGGGCGCAGGAGGAGCCGAGGAACATGGGCGCGTGGAGGCACCTCCAGATGCGGTTTCCCGGGCTGTTCTCGCGCGTCGTCTGCCGCCCCGAATCGGCCAGTCCTGCGACAGGATCGCCGGGCAGTCACAAACGCGAGCAGCGCAAGTTGATCGAAGAAGCGCTGTTGGTCGAGTAAGGGAGAAAGTCCACACCATGCCAGTCAATCTGATAGTTCCGGAAGCGGGCGAGTCGATCGCCGAAGTCCGAATCGGCGCATGGCACAAGGCCGAGGGGGAATTCGTCAATGTCGAGGAGGTCGTCGTCGAAATCGAAACGGACAAGGCCGCGATCGAGCTTCCTGCTCCGGTCAGCGGCACACTGGTCCGAATCGTCATGCCCGAGGGCGAAGAGGCGGCAATCGGCGACGTGATCGGAGTGATTGACGAGAAGGGCAAGGCGCCGCCCGCCGATTCCAGGCCATCCGCCTCGAAGTCCAGCGCCAACGCCACGCAGACGCAAGATCCGGCGCCGGCAGCGGCCGGGTCCGAACCGGAATCGCGCGTCACGCCGTCCGATAAGAATGTTCCGCCGTCCGATGAGAGTGTCCCGGTCGAGTCGGGCGTCGCGGCCCCGGTTGCCGAGGTCAAGGCCCCCGGCCCCACGGTGGTTCGAGAGGACGCCGCGCCGACGGTGGAGACGACCCAGGCCAAGCCCCCGCCGCCGCCCGTCGAGGTGTCGCCCCCGGCACCGATTGGAAGCCGCGAGGAAGAAAGCGTTTCGATGACCCCTCTGCGCAAGGTCATCGCCCGAAACCTGGTGGCGGCGCAGCAAGCCGCGGCACTATTGACCACGTTCAATGAAGTCGACATGACCGGAGTCCTGGAACTGCGGAAGCGCTACAAGGACGCGTTCGTGGAACGCCACGGCGTCAAGCTCGGGTTCATGTCCTTCTTCGTAAAGGCCTCCGTGGACGCCCTCCAGACCGTTCCCGCGGTGAACGCTCGCGTCGACGGTGCGAAAATTGTCTACCGGAAGTACCAGGACATCGGTATCGCCATCGGAGGGGGACGCGGACTGATCGTTCCGGTCCTGAGGAATGCCGAGTCCATGAGCTTCGCGGCAGTCGAGTTGGCGATTGCCGACTTCGCCGCTCGTGCGGCGCAAAACAAGATCGAGCTCGCCGAGCTTCAGGGTGGAACGTTCACGATCTCGAACGGCGGGATTTATGGTTCCATGCTGTCCACACCGATCGTCAATCCTCCGCAATCGGGCATTCTCGGGATGCATGCCATTCAGGACAGGCCCGTGGCGATTGACGGGCAGGTTGTGGTACGGCCCATGATGTATCTGGCGCTGACTTACGATCACCGCATCGTGGACGGGCGGGAAGCGGTCACGTGCCTGAGGCGCATCAAGGAGCTGGTGGAGCGTCCCGAAAGGATCTGGTTACAGTTGTGACCGTGCCGCGCCGGAACGGTTCGGCGCGGACGAGGCGATAGACGCGAGCAGGTGCGGAACGTCATGGCGGGCTAGATTCTGGAGCTCTTGGCTGTTCATTACCGTCGATTTCGTTTCGTTGGGCCGGCAGTTGCGGATTCGATTCGCCGGCGCAGGTCTCTCACGGCGGCATCGGGAGACGTGATCACGCGTCCGGCAAAGCCGTCCGCGACGACCACCGGCGCTGCCCGCGCCATGGAGAACTGCCCCAGCACCAGAACGTCCACCCCGCCGAGTTCCCGTACGGCCTGCACGACGAACTGGTCGTGACGTTCGCCATCGCCGGCCTTAAGCGCCCCCAGCGCTTGGTCAGCGAGAACGGTTTCGACACGGACGCTCACACCTGTCTCGGCAATCTTCTCGCGCAACTCCGCATCGAGCGCATCCGCGGACGGCGGGAAGGAAACGACCAGCCCGATCGAGCGGCCGTGCTGAAGCGCTTCGCGGAAGGCCGATTCGTTGGGCCGCAGGACCGGCAAATCGAGTTCCGTCTTCACGCGGTCAATGGCCGGGCCAAATGCCGAGCACGTGAACAGGATGCCCGCCGTACGCCCTTGCCGCCCACGCGTCCCCGCTGCGTATTGGGCGAGCACTGACAGGCGGTGGAACAGTGTCGGATCGAGTGTTCCCGCCTGCGCCCGATCGATCGCAAGCGAGGTGTCAAGCAGGTCGAACGCGAAAGCCTCGGGCCAGCCGCGCGCGAGCGCTGCGTGCGCTGGCGCCACCGACTCTTCGAGTGCATGGATCAGTGCGATTCGGGTCATGGCCGGGGCTGCCTGGCAGCCGCGCTGAGTAGTTGTATCCGTCGTGCTCGGTTGTTGTCGTGGCTACGCGATTGACCGTCGACGCTGGATGATTAACCGTCGTGGCCGTGCCGCTCGCCTATCGACTGGCCTTCGACACGTCTTTCGAATCGAAAAGGGACGGCGAGAATCTCTTCAGGCTATTGGTCGGAACAGTCGGCATAGCTCAGAGTGCGGCCGAAGCTGAACCAGATTCCGCACGGCTGTCCCGCGCTCCACCGGCCCCGCTCGGCCAGGCGGCCCCGGTGCCAGTACGACTCGTACGGGCCGTTCAAACGGCCGTCGGCGTAACTTTCCTTGGCTGAGAGCTGGCCGGTCTTGAAGTAGGTTTCAGAGGGCCCGTCCAACTGGCCGGTGAGGTATGTTTCGCGTGTCGCAAGCTCCCCGCTAAGATGGAACCACTCGTGAATGCCGTCCCACCGGCCCTCGACCAGAGTGCCGCGCTCGCGTACGACCCGGACCGACTGGCCCGTTGGCGCGCCCGGCCAACGCCGCTCGACCGGTCCCGAGTAGGGTTCCAGCGTAGATGAGTGGAGATAGACCCCGCTCCGGAGAACCAATTCATCCAGGTCCATCGCTTGCTGGGGCTCCATCGAACCGAACGCGAGCGCCAGAATCAAAGACGCTATCGTCACTGGCTCGCCGTCACCGTCACGGGCACGAAAGCGTTGGACCAGCAGCACTGGTCGCCGCCGGAGCTGTCGTTGGCGTTCCAGTTGTCGACGCGCGCGCGCAAGACGTAATCGCCTGGCGCCATGAACGTCACTGTCGTCGTCGCATTCATCGCACCGTCCTCGATCCGGATCCTGTCCGGATCGAAGAGAACCTCGTCGACTGGGCCCTGGTGCTTGAACCAACGAACGGTGAGGTACACATCGGTATTCACCTGGTCGTGGTCGTAGCGCTGGGACACTTCCTCGCCCCAGAGCGTGAGCGTCATCGGCTCGCCCGAGGCTGCGGTTCGGGGCTCAGACCATAGACCCTGGACATGCTGACCGGACGGCCCGTCCTCGGAAAACCGCACCAGCGGCGAGATCGAACCCATTGCGCGTTGGCCGTAGTCCAGTTGCAGAGGCTCCCAACCGACGCGGGCTTCGACGGAAGTGGTCTTGCCGTTTGCCGTGATCGTCCACACTAGCCGCTGGGGTGCGTCTTCCCACGACGATGGAACCGTGACGTGGAAGACGCCGCGGTCCCGCCGCGTGTCGGCCGGAAAGTGCGTCGGCTGCGGCCCGTTGAACTCTTCGGGCTCGATGAAGTTGTCGGCCCCGATCGGAATATCGAGGGTCTGGTCGCCGTTCAGGTTGAAGTAGCCGAGCGACAGCGTGAAGGTCCCGTCCGTGTTCCGGTACCAGCCTTCGAAAAACGGCGCGACCGGTTCGCCCGTCTTCGGGACCGGCGCCAGCGGCATGAACTCGCCGTTCGCGAACCGGGAGTTGCTCGGCACCTGGGCTGCAACGGGAGCGGCCAGAAACACCGCCAACGCGAAAAGCAGAATGCCCCTCATGTCAATTCGCTTGCGCGCCCTCGGTTGCCTCCTCTTCGGCCAGCGCCCGTCGCGCGGTTGCCATGCGGTCATAGCCCTCTTCGGTGAGGTGGGTGACCGCGATCCAGGCATGAGACATCTCGTCCACGGTCCTGCTGCCGCGAGCGAACCAAACGCCGGGATCGGTGAGAGGATTCTCTTCGGTGTTTTCGTACCACCCGGTGATCACGACCACCGTGCCGGTGGGCAGGAGCGGGGCTGCGGCCTCATCGTAGATGTAGCTGTGGTGCCACCGGGCGTCGAAGTCCGACACCATCGTGAGTTGCTCGACATCCCCGTCCGGATAGATGGCCTGGACCGACATGCCGTGCAGGTGCACGTGCCCGTGGGGCTGGAAGCTGTCGAACCGGACCGGATGATCCCAGCGATGGAAGCCCTGCGTCATGGCGGTTCCGCCCGGCGCCAGCGCAATGTCACCCTGGAGCCGGTAGAGGCGCAGATCCTGCTCGAACTCCGGCTCGTATCCCTCGGGGTGGAACCAGATGCCCAGCTCGATCCGATCGCTGGGAATGTCGAGGCCCATCGGGTAGTAGTGAGTGTCCCACTCGATCAGGTCGTCGGGCAGAAGCATGCGGCCTGCATCGGGAGGGACCAGTTCGCCGACCTTGCCCATGGCGTACTCGGAGAGATTCCCCATCCGCCGGTATTCGTCCATCTCGGCCGGGTCCTCATCTTCATCGAGTTCCAGATGTTCGGTCCTCCTGAGGAGAATCGGGTTGGCGTGGTGCACGACCTGTCGCCCGGCCGGAAAGGAGGGCCGGACTTCCATCGCGCGAACCCAGCGCGGCGTATCGATTCCCATTGGAACGCGGGGACGCCACCATGTGTCCCCGCCTTCGGCGGGCACGTCGAAGGGTAGCGACGTGACCACATGGTCCGGAGGCCCGAGCAGCGCTTCCTGCTGCCACAACTGGCGGTCTTCCCAAACCAGGGGTTCCGGCAAGTCAGCCGGGTCTCCTTCCGGCGTGCCGGCGTCGACCCACGCGGCAATGGTTTCGATTTCCGAGTCCGAGAGGCGCCAGTCGTTCTTGATGTCCTGGATGCCAATGCCGGTGTCAATGTGGTAGGGGGGCATCAGGCGCCGGGACACCTGGTCCTTGATGCGACGGGCGTATCGGCGCACATCCCTGTAGTTCTCGAACGACATCGGCGCGATCGAGCCCTGCCGGTGGCAGACCTGGCAGTTCTGCTGGATGATCGGCGCAATGTCGCGGGTGAATGTGAGGTCTGCTATCCCTTCCGCACCCTCCTGCGCATAAACGGCATGGCCCGGAACCAGTACGATCGCCAGTGTCAATGACACAGTGAACAGAAGACCGCCCCAAGGGCGAAACCTTCGGATCTGCATGATTTTCCTCCTGAATAGGGATCCGATTGACATCGCTGAGTCTACGCGCATGCTACTCCTCCCTTCCTGGATCTTCAAGATTCAGTGTTGTCCAACGCTACATGAGCCTGAACGAGGTCAGCGTTTCCAACGCTACATGAGCCTGAAGGCCCGGTCTGGGCGATCATCGGAGAATGATCGTGACACTACAGACCGAACGCCTCCGCACCGTCGATCAGATCAATGCTTTTCTGGAAGGCAGCGATCCGGTCGACTACCGCCCAGAAGACCGGGACGGGATCTACGAGTTCGTCCGGCGTACGCTGGTGGGGATCGGGTACGGTCGGCTCGGGCGAATCGGCAAGGGGGCGGTGCGCGAATACCTTGGCAAGACGACGGGGCTGTCCCGTGCGCAGGTGAGCCGGCTGATCGGCCAGTACCGCGCGACGGGGCGCGTGGTGGACCGTCGCGGCGGCAACAGCGGACGGCCCTTCGCGCGGGTCTACACCGCTGCGGATATTCGTCTGCTGGCCGAAGTGGACGCGATCGGCAACCAGATGTGCGGCCCGGCCACCTGCGCGGTGATGCGGCGCGCCCTGGAGGTGTTCGGCGACCGGCGGTTCGAGCGCTTGGCGTACCTGTCGAGCGCGCATCTGTACAACTTGCGAGATTCCAAGACCTACCGCGCCAAGCGCACCGTGTGGCAACACACCAAGCCGACGGCCACGCGGATCGGCGCGCGCCAGCGGCCGGAGCCGCAAGGCCGGCCCGGTTTCGTGCGCGTGGACACGGTCCATCAGGGCGACCGGGAGGGCGAGAAAGGCCTCTACGCGATCAATTTGGTGGACGAGGTCACCCAGTTCGAGCACATCGGCGCGGTGGCGAGGATCTCCGAGGCGTTCTTGATCCCGGTGCTGCAAGCCCTGCTGGTGGAACTGCCGTTCGTCGTGGTGGGCTTCCATTCCGACAATGGCTCGGAATACATCAATCGCCAAGTCGCTGAATTACTGAACAAACTGCATGTCCGCCAGTTCACCAAGTCACGCGCCAGGCGGTCGGGCGACAACGCGCTGGTGGAGGGCAAGAACGCCTGGGTGGTCCGCAAGTGGCTGGGTCACGACCACATCCCGCAACGCTTCGCCGCCCCGGTCAACGCTTTCACCCAAAACGTGCTGACGCCGTACCTGAACTTCCACCGGCCGTGCCTGTTCGCCTGCGAGCGGCGCGATGCCAAGGGGAAGGCGCGCCGATACTACCGCCGCCAGGATGTCATGACCCCGTACGAGAAGCTGAAGTCGCTGCCCGGCGCTGAGCAGCGCCTGCGCCCCGGCGTGACCTTCGACGCTCTGGACCAGCGGGCCCACGCCATGACCGACCTCGAGGCGAACCGACAGGCGAACCGCGCCCGCGACGCGCTGTTCCGCGCCATCGGCCAGTCTACCCCGGAGGCGGCATGATCGGGCTTTCGAACGGCCGCGACGCGGGCTTTGGCCGACGAGCCGGGCCCGCGCGCCAAGCGGTGCAGTGGTGGACCAGTCCTTCGGGCCGGCGCACGCGCGTCAGGGGGCCTGTGGAAAATGACGCGTCTATGGAAATCCGCAAACAACGCGGATTCCCACAAGCCCCTCGGCTTCGCCGCATTTCCCACAGGCCCGACGGCGGGAACGCATCGCCATCAACCTGTTTTCAGGCCGCAACGATCCACCTTAAGATCGGGAATCTCCTGTCTGAAGAATGGGGACACCCTCAAGGGTTGAGCTTGTACAGCATTCTCGCAACAGCTAAAATAGGCCCCCTACAACAAGCCCCGACCGGGACGAAGGCTCACCACCAAGCCCCTCTGTCCAGGCTCATGTTCTTATTGGAAAACGCTGATTCGCGATCACATCGAAAACCTCAACGTCGTTCGGGGGAGGGCGGGCGGTTCACCATCGAACATCCGTTCGGCCATTTCATGCCAGCGGCAGCAATTCTCATTTTGGCCCCTGATGGCCTCGGAATGATTTCCCATTCCCATTCCCACTGTACGTGCAGTCTATGACTGCACGTTCTTGGTTCGGGCGGTCGGTGCGGTCTTCGACCGTGCAACCTTGATTCGCGCGGTCATAGACCGCGCCTACAGTTTCGGTATTCCAGATTTTCGCTTCCCTTACAGTTCGGAGTTTCGGAATTCTGACTCCCCTTTTCCTTCCCGCTCCCACTGTGCAGTCTATGACTGCACGTTCTTGATTCGGGCGGTCATAGACCGCCCCTGCAGTTTCGGAGTCGCGGAATGTAGGCGGCCAACTCAACCAGTCACGACATCGAAAACCTCAAGACCAGGAGTGGGAATGAACAGCGAAAACACTCATAATGAGAATTGCTGTGACAGCCGCGTGTGTATTGACCTCAATCGCCTTCGCTCATATCCTTGGACACGACTCTCATCGTTCGTTTCGGCAGACAGGGAACCTTACACGATTTCGTGGGTGGCCATACCGACTTCGGGTCGGCTCTTTTCGGAGGTACCAGACCATGACCCAACCGGACATGGAGCGGAACGCTTTGGCTCTCGTCGGACCTTTACGGCGCCGCCGATTCTCACCGCGGATGTTGCTTGCCCCGCTGACTTCGTGCGTGGCGTTTCTTGCGGGGTTGGCATGCACTCCAGAGGCGCCGGTGACTAGCCAAACCGACGCCGGTGCCCTTGAGGCTGACTACTTCGTTCCGTCCCGTCCCGAGAACGTGTCGTGGGGATGGTACCCCCTCGACAAATCGCCGGTCCTGACGATCCAATCCGGGGAGACCGTTCGTATCGACACACTGACGCACGCGGGAGCGACGCAGGATGAGGAGCCCGCAGCCTACCTTGCCGCAATGGGTGTTGGGCGGGAAGAGATGCTCGAAGACATGCTTGATTTCTGGGCGTCAAGGGAAGGTCGACCGCGGGAGGGGCGCAGCGGACACGTCATAACGGGTCCTGTCTACATCGAAGGGGCCGAACCGGGCGACATGCTCGAAATACAGATACTCGACATCGAGACGCGAGTGCTCTGGGGCATTAACAACACGAGTTCGACGGGCGGGGTGTTCGCTACTGACTATCCCGGGTTTCGCTCGGACGATGAGTTGTTGGACATCCCGCCGGGAACGCGGCATCTGATCCGTACGGGCGACGTGGCCGGCCGCCAGGTCGCTCTTTTCGCGCCGGACATCCATGTGCCATTGGCGCCGTTCATGGGCATCATGGCGGTTGCACCGGCGAATCCGGAGGCTGGTCAGCCCGGGGTGACTGTGCCGGGAGTTCAGAGCTCGAGGCCTCCGGGTTCGTTCGGAGGCAATCTGGACGTCAAGGATCTGAAGGCTGGGGCGACGCTCTATCTACCCGTCTTCCAGCCTGGCGCACTGTTCTACGTGGGTGATCCGCATGCTGCACAGGGCGATGGCGAGGTCAGTGGAACCGCCGTAGAGCAGTCGCTGACCGGTGTATTCCGGTTCGTCGTACACAAGGAAACGACTATCTCGGGTCCGCGTGCCGAGACGGACTCGCACTACATGATGATGGGGATCGACCTCGATCTCGATCGTGCGATTCGAAACGCAACGTGGGAAGTCGTTGATTTCCTGGTCGAAGAGAAAGGTCTCACTCCGGCCAAGGCGCTTTCTCTTGCGAGTATCGCCGTGGATTTTCGCGTCGGCGAGGTGGTGGATCTCACCCAGGTTGTCGTTGGCTACGTCCCAAAGGACCTGTTTCTCCCGCAATGACGAACTCTACTGCTCGCGCCTGACGTACCTTACGAGTTGACGGGGTCCGACCTCCGCACCATAGAGGTTGCCTGCCGCATCGGCCGCGACTCCCTCGGCGGCGCTGGTGCCGCCGGGGTCCGTGGCCGGGTCGGGGATGAAGTAGAGGACGTGTCCCGTGATGGCGTTCCCGACCCGCAGGCCACGCCTCCAGCCCGGGTTTGAAGTGGAACTGGACTCGGAGTCCGCCGCGTAGAGCAGGTCGTTGTCGTCGATATAGATCCCGCTGACCCGGCTGAACTGCTTCCACTGGTCGATGAAGTTGCCATCCTGGTCGAAGATCTGGATGCGCAAGTTGCCGCGGTCGGCAACGAACAGCCGCCCTCGGGAGTCCATGGCCAGACCGTGCGGTGTCCGGAACTCGCCTGGCGCAGTACCGATCTGCCCCCAAGAATCGATGAAGCTTCCATTCGCGTCGAACTTCACGATGCGTGCGACCGTATCGATGTTGGCGTTGGCGCCCTGGCCGCCGTGTCCATCCGAGACGAAGATATCGCCGTTGGGTGCGACATGGATGTCACACGGTGTGTTGAGCAGGGCTCCCGTGCCGTCACCGGCGACGCCGGGTTGGCCGAGCGTCATCAAGAGTTCTCCGTCGGGGCTGAACTTGTAGACGGCGTGCCCCTTGCCGGCCGTGGCCGGGTTGTTCGGGTTGGGACCCTGCGCGTCGGTAATCCAGACGTTGCCCTCCCGATCGACGTGAATTCCATGTGGAAACAGGAGTATTCCGGCCCCAAAGCTCTGGACCAGATTGCCGTCGCTGTCGAACTTGAGAATGGGATCGAGGTCTGAGTCGGCACAACTGTTCGTCCCGCAGCGTTCTCCCACCCAGACGGACTCGCCGTCGATGTCGATATCGACGGCGCTGGTTGCCCCCCAGGTTCGTCCCGGCGGCATCTTGAAGAAGTCGTTGACCGTCAGGTACGGATTCGGATGCTCGTTGGCCGGTTCGGTGAACAACTGACCCACGGCGACGTTCGCCGTGAAGAGAACTCCAGCGACAACGGCGGCGCCCGCCGAAGGCACACAAAGCCGAAGACAATTTCGAACGATCATCAGTCCTCCGGAAGGGCAAACGCCGCAAGAGATTCAGGAAAGACACCGTTCTGACCGATCTGCACGACGATTACCTGCCGGCCTTGGTGCATATACGTCATCATGCCGTACTGGCCCGGTGCGGGAAGCTCAATCGTGCCGAGCTTCTCGCCCGTCGTCTTGTCGTGAGCATTGAGTACTGGAGGCCCGTTCGCGCCCTCGGTTGAGAACAGCAGGCTCCCGGTGACCATCATGACGGCCCGGCCCTGTCCGCCGATGGCCTCCGGGTCGAGGTCGAGGCCCTGGAGCGCCGGGTGCTGCATGAAGCGCTCCGAAGCCCTGCCCACCGTTGTTTCCCACGCGTGGTCGCCGGTGTTCATATCGATCGCGGTGATCTTGCTGTATGGAGGCTTGTAGATGGGCAGGCCCTGCGGGCCGCCCCAGCCCACGCCAGGTCCACTGACCCAATCCGAAACGGTTTCGCCCGTGGTGGTGCAGCGACCCGAGTCCGATGTGCATGCGTGGTCTCCCGAATCGACGTCCGCACCCGGTTGCACGTTCCGGCCCGAGCATGTCGGTCCCGATGGCTGATAGAGGTATCCGGTTTCGGGGTCGAGCACGGCGGGATGGGTGACGTTGAGCCCGCCCGAGCAACCGATCCATCCTTGGACGTCTTCGTTATGGTTGTTCGGAAGTGGTGGCATATAGGGACCACCCACCCGGTACCGGCTCATGATCTCCAGGGCCTCCTGCCGGAGCTCCGGTGTGAAGTCGATCAGGTCGTCCTCGTCGAGCCCAAGCCTGTTCAGCGGCGCCGGCACCGTGGGAAACGGCTGCGTGGTTGCAAGCTTTTCGCCGGGAACGATCGACTGGGTTACGGGACGCTCCTCGACCGGCCAGACCGGCGCACCCGTCTCGCGATTGAAGGCAAACGTCAGGCCCTGCTTCGTCGTCTGGATAACCATGGGAACCCGCTGGCCGTCGACCATAACGTCGGACAGAATCGGAACGTTGGGGAGGTCGTAGTTCCAGATGGGATGGTGTACCGTCTGGAAGTGCCACACGCGCCGGCCCATGTCGACATCCAGGGCGATCACGCTCGTACCATACAGGTTATTCCCTGGCCGGAATCCCCCGTAATAGTCAATCGTCGGGGCGTTGGTGGGAATGTAGACGATGCCGCGTTCGAGATCCGCCGACAGCGGCGCCCACGACGACACATCGCCAGTCCACTGCCAGGCGTCGTTTTCCCAGGTCTCAAAACCGTACTCACTTTCCGACTGCGGGATGACGTTGAACTTCCACTTGTGATCGCCCGTTGCGGCGTCGTAGGCGAGGATGTGGCCGGGTACGTTCTCGATTCGAGTCTGGTTGTATCCCTGCTCGTGTGAGTTGCCCACGACGACAGTTCCGTTCACCACGATCGGTGGCGAGGAACTCGTGATGTATCCGATTTCCAGGGGAAGTCCCTGCTCCGGATCGTAGGGATAACCCAGATCCGCGAGAAGATCGACGACACCCGTCGCCGGGAAGCCCGGAATATCGACCGGCGTGCCGAAGCCTTCGAGATGCTCGCCTGTCTTGGCATCCAACGCATGGAGGAAGAACCCCGGCGTGATTGCGTAGATGACGCCCCGTCCATCGACTTCCGCGTAGGCGACGCCCTTGCCGTAGCTGGCCCGCATGGACTCTTCCCAGCGTCTGGTGTTGGGCTCGCGATATGTCCAGAGCGTCTCGCCCGTCGCAGCGTCGAGCGCGACAATCGTTCGGCGGTACCCGGCTACCGTGTACAAGACGCCGTCGATGTAACTCGGCGTCGAGCGCGACAGGTAGTTCGCGTGCGGACTGAAGTTGTCTCCCCGCCAGACCCACTGCAACTCCAACTCCTCGAAGTTGTCTCCGTTGATCTGATCCAGGGGCGAGTAGCGTGTGCCCCAGGCGTCTCCGCTCTGGTAGCGCCATTCTCCTTCCGGGCTGCCTCGGTCCTGGGCGCCAGAGAGGTTTGGCAGGGCGAGCAATAGAACGCCCAGTGCCACCAAGAGGCGGAAGGCAGCGGGCGTTGACTGGATGCCCTTTCGGTCTTCTGTCATTTCGATCCTCCGATTTATGAGGTTGGTTGGAGATTGCGATAGGAATTATGAAGTGTGGAGAGCCGTTTCGGAAATCCTTTCGATCCTCTCAAGATGCGGTTCAAGTTTGTTGTGATTGCAGCGGAGATTCGCGGTTGGCCAGCCTCCCAGAGGCAGGCGATCAGAAACGTGCGAGCCGGTCCGACGCATATCGGCTTTCAAGTGTCGCCGTGGACCTTGCAGTTACCCAGAGGGACTTGCAAAACTATCGGATCGTCCGAGGAAGCTACCGCATATAGACGACGCAGGCTGACAGTTCAACAATATATTGATTTTACCCCATCGTCCGCACGAGTTTTGCAAGTCCCTCACCCAGTTTATTCGGTTCTTTGTTCATCCGGAGTTTCACTGATAGCCTCATGCGGACTTGGCGCCGACGTTTCGCGACCGCAACGGACAGGCTGCGTCAGGGCCGGAGGGTAGACCATGCCAAAGTCACTTTTCCCCGAACTTCGAATGGGACCGCTGTTTCTGCCCCTGACCTTGGCGCTCGCCATCACGGGCTGCGAGGGGCCTCAAGACACCGGGTCGGGATTCGAGCTGGAGGAGACCACGATTGTCGAAGTTCAGGAGGCGCTCCTTACCGGTCAGATCACGACAGTCGAACTGGTCGAGTCCTACCTGCGGCGCATCCAGGCATACAACGGCCAGTGTGTCGAGCAACCGGCCGGTTTACTCGGTCCGATCATTCCTATTGCGAATGCGGGGCAGATCAATGCGCTGTCGACTCTGAACCTGCGGCCCGCCGTGCGTGAGGCGTGGGGCTTCGATCGGCTCAAGGCGCGGAGCTTGACCGATGCGACCGACGCGGCGCCGGAGATGCCGGATGCTCTTGAAGTTGCCGCGGCCCAGGATCTTCAATTCGGGCAGACCGGAGAGCTGGCCGGACCGCTACACGGCGTGGTCATGGCGATCAAGGATCAGTACGACACGTTCGACATGCGCACGACATCGGGCGCCGACGTGGATTACGCGGATGACCGCCCTCCGGATGACGCGACCTTTGTCCAACGCCTGCGCGATGCCGGCGCGATCATTCTGGCCAAGGCCAATCTTGCCGAGTACGCTTCCGACGGGGCGCGGAGTGCTTTCGGCGGCACCTTCTGCAACCCTTACGACACCGAGCGCGAGCCCGGAATGTCCAGTGCCGGTTCGGCCACGGCGGTGGCGGCGAATCTTGTCACCTGCGCCATAGGCGAGGAGACCGTCGTATCCATTCGCTGGCCGGCGGCGGTCAACAACCTCGTCGGCCTGGCGCCCACGCAGGAACTGGTGAGCCGCGATGGCATGATCGGCGCCGGACTGAACATGCGCACGGGTCCGATGTGCCGCAACGTCGAGGACACGGCCAGGATCTTCGACGCGATTGCCGGGTATGACCCCAAGGACGAGTTGACCGTCTTCAGCGTGGACCGGATGCCGGATCGGCCCTACGCGGAAGCCGCGACTGCCGAGCGGCTCGATGGCGTACGGATCGGCGTTGTCCGCGAATACATGGATACGACCCTGTTCTCCAGGGCCGACGCAGAAAGCCTCCAGATCGTGGAACGGGCTCTCGCAGACCTCGAAAGCATCGGCGCCACGATCGTCGACCCGGGCCCGGGAGGCGACCTTTTTCAGGCGTGCATCGACCGATACGCGCCGCAGTACTACAACCGGGCCTTCACGCGTGCGTATCCCGAACTCTTTCCCGTGGACGCCGACGGCGAACCGGTGGGGGATCATATCGTGACGCTCTTGGGCATGGACAGGGAACCGGAAAGCGTTCCCGACGGTTGGACCCTTCGCAATCTCGAAAGGTTCGGCGCCGTGGGCGAAGGCCGCTACATGATGAACCGGTATCTCCTGGAGCGCGGCGATGCGAACATCCGGAGTCAAGCCGATCTGATCGAGAAAGGCGTCTTTTATGAGGACTCGAATTTTCCGGACCGCAGGGCGATTCTCGAGCGGTCCGCAGGCGCGATGGTCCTGGATACCGCCGTCCGGCTCCAGAACCGTTTCGCACTGCGCCTGATCGTGATGCAGTGCATGCAGGAAAATCAACTCGACGCGGTGGCGTACCCGACCGCCAGCGTGCCGCCGCGCAAGCTGACCGCCCCGCGGGAACCCGCAGTGAACGGCCGCTCACCGGTCGGCTGGTCGCGTCTGGGACGGGAGGGGTTTCCGGCAATCACGGTACCGGCGGGTTTCACCACGGAGGTGTGGGACCGCGAGCGTGATGGAGAGGGAGGAACGCGCCTGGTCGGACCGATTCCGGCCAGTCTTCCGGTCGGCATCGATTTCCTGGCGCGCCCGTTCGACGAGCCCACGCTCTTTCGGATCGCGTCCGCCTACGAGACGGCAACGCGGCATCGGACGCCGCCGCCCGATTTCGGGCCGCTGGCCCAAGAACAGTAGGTTCAACCTCTCTGCCGTTCCGACTCGGTTGCCGGAACACCCTGCGTTGTCGTGCCTCGTGGGAACTTGGCGCCATCGAATGCACTGTTCCAGAGTACGGCTGCACGTCTCCGGCGAGCCCGGTGGCCGGAAATCCGCCCCCTCCCATTCCCACTGTAGGTGCAGTCTATGACTGCACGATCCGGAAGTTCTTGATTCGGGCGGTCATAGACCGCCCCTTGTATCTTTCAATAAGACATAAAATGACGAGTTCTGGATTCCCGTAGTTTATGCGGGGATCGAGAACGGACGTGACAGACCGTACCGCCCCAGGTCCAACCAAGACCGATCTGTAGCAAGGTCGTCACGTCCGTATCCTGCACTAACCCGAACAGTCGACCAGGGCCGCTGATTTCAAGCCCGCATTCGCAAGGAAGGGTCCACAGGAATGAGCACACAAAACTTCGTCGGTATCGATGTCTCTAAATCCGCACTCGATATGGCGGTTGTCGGATCGGACCCGACCATTGCCACAGTCAGCAACGACGCCCGGGGCCACGAAAAACTGGTGTCCCAACTGACCCGTCTTTCCCCTGAATTGATCGTTCTGGAAGCAACCGGGGGATATCAGCATGACGTGACGCTGGCTCTGGCCGCGGTCGGATTGCCCGTCGTGGTTGTGAATCCGCGTCAGGTTCGTGATTTCGCCCGTTCGATGGGCCCCGTGGCCAAGACCGATCGGATCGATGCCCACGTCCTGGCCGAATTCGCCGCCCGTGTCCGGCCCGCGATCCGCCCTATTTCGGATCCCGAAACCACCCAACTGCGCGCCTTTGCCGTCCGTCGACAGCAAATCGTGCAGATGATCGTCGCCGAGAAAAACCGTCGGGCGATGGCTCTGAAGCCGATTCGTACTCGAATCGATAAACATATCCGTTCTCTGGAACGCGATCTGGGCAAGATCGACCACGATATCAACCACGCGATCCGGTCCAGCCCGATATGGCTCGAGACCGACGACCTTCTGCGCAGTGTTCCCGGCGTCGGTCCTGCGACCTCGACCATGTGACTGACTCATCTCCCGGAACTGGGTCTTCCGGATCGCCGCCAGGTGGCGGCTCTTGTCGGCGTCGCCCCCATGAACCGGGACAGCGGCACTTTCCGCGGCCGCCGCATGATCGTGGGGGGTCGCGCTCCTGTACGACGCGCCCTCTACATGGCCACCCTCGTCGCCATCCGCCACAATCCATCCATCGCCGTCGTTTACCAGCGCCTTCGTCATTCCGGTAAACGTCCCAAGGTCGCCATCACCGCCTGCATGCGCAAACTCCTCACCATCCTCAACGCCATCGCCCGCGATCGCGTTGCTTGGCGTCAGGAGCTTCCTTGTGCTTGATTTTCAAGACAGTCGCTACACAAGCTACATTACGAGGATTCCCATTCCCGCTCCCATTGAAGGTGCGGTCTACGACCGCACGCTCCGCACGATCCTTTCGGACTTGATTCGGGCAGTCGTAGACCGCCCCTACATGCTCAATATTGAGGGATTTGGGCTCCCACTCCGACTCCCACTCCGACTCCCACTGTAGGTGCGGTCTATGACCGCACGATCCACCGTCTTGAAATCCCATCGAAACGCCGGCATCAGAACGACCGCCGCCATTCCATGACTGCAAAATATCCGAAGAACACGGCGGCGAGCGGGAAACCCATTTGCCAGGTGAGCACGGCCATCGCACCGCTGGTTACCAGCGAGAGGGTGGCCGCAATGGCATGGCCTTTGTCCCCGGCAAGATGCACCAGCACCGATCTGGCGAGTTGCCCGCCGTCCAGGGGCCAGATCGGCAGCATGTTCATCGCACCCCAAGCCAGATTGATCCAGATCAGGTGGTAGTACAACGCTCCTGTCGCGCCGGCGGTTGTCGAACCGATGAGCGGCAACAGGAGGTATGTTCCCGCCGCCAGTCCCAACCCCGCCAAGGGTCCGCACGCCGAAACGAATCCGGGACGCCAACCCGTCAGAGCCGACGAGCCGTCGTGGACGGGGATGGTGAGCCCGCCGAAGCTGTACAAGACGACGCGCGAGGGTCGGCGAAAGTGCGCCAGCGCCCGCGCGTGTCCCATCTCGTGGGCCATGATCGAAACAAAGACAACCGCGACCCAGATCAGGTGCTCCAGAAGCGGCAGCCTCAAACCCAAGGCGACCGCGACCGCCCAGAACATGGGGTGTATGCGTACGGGTATCCTGAAAACCGTGAATTTCAGGTCGAATGCCGTGGTTCGGGGTTCGGATAACATTAACAGCCGTTTGAACGAACCGTGCGTGAAACGCCGTGCAGAAACCGAGTCGCGTTCTCGCCCGGACCGAAACACAGAAAAAGGCGGCCGATGCCGACCGCCCATTTTCCTCTAATCCGAACCGTCTCTGCCGTCTACTCGTATCTCAAAGCATCGATCGGATCCAGGCCCGCGGCCTTGTGCGCCGGGTAGTATCCGAAAAACACACCGACCGCGGCGGCGAAACCGAACGATACCAGAACGGAAGTCGTGGATACCACCGTGGACATGGCGAAAAACTCGCTGATCATAAGCGACGCCACTCCGCCGAACAGGACACCGATCAAACCTCCGGCCATGCTCAACATGATCGACTCCGCAAGAAACTGAAGCCGGATGTAGCCCGGACGCGAACCCACGGCCATCCGTATGCCGATTTCCCGGGTTCTCTCCGTCACCGAAACCAGCATGATGTTCATGATTCCGATGCCGCCCACAACCAGCGAGATCGCGGCGATACTGCCCAACAAAAGCGTCATGATTATCGTCGTTTCCTGAGCGGCATCCGCCACTTCGCTCAGATTACCGATACTGAAATCGTCTTCGTCCTGCCCTGGAACGATGTTGTGACGCTGTCTCAAAAGACTGATGGTGAGGCCTTCGGCAATCGGAGTCGCCTCCTGGCTGATCGCCTTCATCATCCCCTGATTGATCCGCGGCAGGGCCTGTCCCAACAGCTTCTTTTGTGCGGTCGTATACGGTGTTAACACCGTGTTGTCCTGGTCCTGGCCCACGCCGGACTGACCGCGGGACGCCAGAACCCCAATGATACGGAATGGGAGGTTGCGGAGCCGGACAGTCTGACCGATCGGATCGATTCCTTCGAATACATCGTCGACAACTGTCTGGCCGATCACCAGAACACGGGCCGCCGATTCGACGTCCTCGGCCGTGAAGTACGCACCCTGTCCGATCTCCCAATCCCGAATTTCCGGAAATTGTTCGTTAGTCCCCTGCACCCGGGCATAGGTATTCCTGTTTCCAAAGATGAGCTGGCCGTTTGCGTTGACGATGGGACTGGCCGCCGCCACCACCGGCACTTCGTTCCGGATCGCATTGATATCCGCGGCCGTCAGCGTACCCTGCTCGTCTGAATTCCCGCGAGCCCCGCCCGAGCCTCGCGTATCCTGAGGCCAGACGTACATGACATTGGTACCCATCGCTTCCAGTTGGTCCTCAATCAGCGCCTGGGCGCCCTGCCCGATGGATACCAGAGCGATTACGGCGGACACGCCGATGATGATGCCCAGCATCGTCAGTAAGGATCGCATCTTGTTCCGTCCAAGCGCCCAGAATGCGATGCGCAGTATGGCTATGGACTTCATTCGTCCTCGTCCTCCTCGTCGTCGTCGATTACCGGCATATTCTTCAACTTCTCCGATGCGCTCCGCTGATTCTCGACCGGATAGTCCTTTCGGATCTTGCCGTCTCCGAACAGCAGCACCCGTTTCGCAAACTCCGCAATGTCGGGCTCATGCGTCACCAGAATGATCGTCATGTTCCGTTCCTCGTTCAGCCTCTGGAATACATCCATCAACTCGACCGAGGTGCGGCTGTCGAGCGCGCCTGTCGGCTCGTCGGCAAGGATGATCGCGGGATTGTTGACGAGCGCACGGGCAATCGCCACACGTTGCTGCTGTCCACCCGACAACTGGTTGGGCAGGTTCTTCAACTTGTCGGTCAGATTGACGATCTCGAGCGCGGCTTCGGCCCGCTTCCTGCGTTCTTTGGCGCCCACGCCGGCATAGATCAAGGGGAGTTCGACGTTCTCGAGCGCCGAAGTCCGCGAAACCAGATTGAAGCTCTGGAAAACAAAGCCCACTTTCTGGTTTCGAATGTCCGCCAATTCGGCTCTGGATGTGGTCGAAACGTCCAGGCCATCGATCAGATACCTTCCCTTGCTGGCCGAATCCAGGCATCCAATGATGTTCATCATCGTGGATTTGCCGGAACCGGAAGGGCCCATGATGGCGACAAACTCGCCCTGCCGGACATTGACGGAGACACCCCGCAACGCGTGGACTCCGATATCCCCCATGTAATAGGTCTTGTGAACGTGGTCGAGCCGGATGACGGGTTCGTCCAGCAATTCCCTGGGGCTCCTGGCGCCGGTTCTGTCGAGCATGGACCCGATCAACGGAATCCTCCTCGCATCATGCGAAACATGTTCCGTGTGTCGTCGCCGCCGCCGTTGTTGATCTCGGGCATCTGCGTGGAATCGCCGATCAGAAGCTCATCGCCTTCAACGAGGTCTCCGGATACGACCTCGCTACGCGAACCGTCGGTGATGCCGAGCATGATGTTTCTCACTTCAGGTTGACCCGCTGGGTTCAACACCCAGACCTGTCCCGGACGGGGAGGCTGGGGAGGAAGCGACTGGAACTGAATCTTTTCACCCGCACCCCAGAGTTGGCCGGGAAGCGCGGTGAGCAAATCATTCTGTGCTGCTGCGACAACTGTCGAAGAGGCAGCGACGGCGTTGCCGCCACCGCGGTCCCCCCGCGCTCCACGGCCACCACGGCCGGCAAACTGGGCGGGATCGAAACCTTCAGGTAATCCGCCTGCGAAACCACCCCCGCCACGGCCGCGGCCGGCAAACTGGCCAGGATCGAATGCGGCAACATCCGGAGCGTCTTCTTCGCCATCGTCACCGGGCGATGCGGTTGCGGTCGCTGTAGCCGCCGCACCCGGCCGCGCAGTTTGCGGCATCGCTGCCGGCTCCACATCGGGCGGCACATACCGAAGCGCCGTGTTGGGCACGCTCAAAGTATTGTCGCGGCGGTCCACGGTGATGGTGATATTGGCCGTCATTCCGGGCTTCAACTTCAAGTCGGGATTTTCGACTCCAACGATGACGTTGTAGGTCACCACGTTCTGAGTCGTCGTGGGATTGAGTCGAATCTCCTCGATCTCTCCGCGAAAGCGCTGGGTTGGGTACGCGTCGACCGTGAACTCCACTTCGTTGTTCTGTGCAAGCAGTCCGATGTCGGCTTCGTCGATACTGGCCTCAACGCGCATGCGTGTCAGATCGTTCGCAATCTGGAACAGGGTCGGCGCCGAAGTGCTCGCCGAAACGGTCTGTCCCACGTCCACTTCTCTGGAAATAACGACACCATCGACCGGGGAACTGATGTCGGTGTATCCCAGGTTGACTTCGGCTTCCAGGACCTGAGCCTCGGCCTGCTCGAGCTGAGCCTCGGCCTGAACCAGGCCGGCCTCGCGCGAAATGATCTGGGCTTCGGCCTGCTGGACCCCGGCCACGTTCTGGGCCAGACGCGCACGGGCCGATTCGACCGTGGTCCGGGCGTTCTCGAGCTCGGACATGGGAATCAACCCCGCTTCGAAGAGTTCATTCGCGCGTCCCAGGTCGATCTCCGCCTTCTCCAGATCGACCCTGGCTGAAACCAGATTGGCCTCCGCGCTGGCAACGCTGGCTCGCGAGTTCGTCAGGTCGGCTTCGGCGGTCTGGATGCGGGCATGGGCTGAAATCAGGTTGGCCCGGGCGTTCTCACGCTGGGTTTCCAGATTGCGGGGATCCAGTTTGGCAAGCAGTTGACCCTGGGTCACAACGGAATTGAAATCGGCGTAGAGCGACTGGATCTGACCGGTCACCTGGGAACCCACCTGGACGTTGACCACGGCCTGGACGTTGCCCGTCGCGGCAACGGTATTCTGAATGGCTCCGCGTTCCACGGCTGCGGTGAAAAACTGCAGTTCTTCGTCGGCCCCGCCGGCCATCGCGTACCACACGACAGCACCCGACACGACCAATACGACGACGACTGTGAGTAATTTTTTCATGACCTGTCTTAATCCTTATATGACCTGGAAGCCTCTCGCTGGGAGTGCCGTTCCTGGGGCCAAAACTTCATATACAAGTTCGACGAAAAACGGGTTCAAGGTAACCGCAGGAATCGGTCGGAACCCTGTGTCTCGTTTCACAGGTGAATACGAAGAGGGGAACAAAGAAGTTACGATAACAGACTGGAGGCAGTTCGATAAATTCATATCTCCGGTCCCGACGGTGCGGGTATACCCGCATGGCTCGGCCTTATATTGCTCTAAATGATTCATATAGGAGGGACTTGCAAAACTATCGGATCGACCGAGGAAGCTACCGCATATAGACGACGCAGGCTGACAGTTCCACAATATATTGATTTTAACCCATCGTCCGCACGAGTTTTGCAAGTCCCTCGTAGTTGAGTTTATTTTCGTCGACCCGTCCGGATTCCTGCGGCGGTCGCGACAAAGACGGAATTGTTAACAATTGTTAAGCGGAAAGGAGCGGCCAATGTTTATCGCAATGAACCGGTTTCGGATTGCGCCAGGGAAAGAGAGTGACTTCGAAGAAATCTGGAGGCGCCGGGATTCGTACCTCGATGAGGTTCCGGGATTTCGTGAATTCCATCTGCTGAGAGGGCCCGGAGACCAGAACCGAACGCTCTACGCATCGCACTCGATCTGGGAATCTCGGGAGGCTTTCGAGGCCTGGACCCTCTCGGAATCCTTCCAGAAGGCTCACAGCCAGGGGCGGGCGCCGCAGGGTATTTATCTGGGGCCACCCGAGTTCGAGGGGTTCGACGTGGTTCTATAAGACTTCGAGCAGGTGGACGCTGAAGTAATGGCGGGAATCGAGCCACAAACCCACGGGCCGGCACCCGGCGTCTTCAGCCAGTTCCTGAAATTGTTCGGCGGTGTACTTGTAGGACACGCCCGCGCGGATGAGTTCGCCGTTGGCGATCTTGAACTTTCGGCCTCCGACGGTCACGGCCTGGGTTGCCATACTGACCACGTACATTTCGGCACGGTGTACGTCGTCGTTGTAGACGGCATCGTACCGAAACTTGAGGAGATCGAAATTGCTGCCCGCCTCGCGGTTCGCCCGCTGCAGAAGGTTCAGATGGAAGCGGTCGGCAACCTGCGCCCGATCCCGGTAGGCATTCTTGATGATGTCGGGGGATTTCTGGAGGTCGGCGCCCACCAGCAGCTTCCCTCCAGTCCCGACGAGTCCCTTCAGCGATTCCAGTAATTGCGTCGCCTGTTCGCGGTCGTAGTGTCCGATCGTGCTGCCTGGAAAGAACACCACACGGTTTTCGCCCAGGGCGGAGACCGGCGCGGGCAGCGGTTCCAAGTGGAAAAAGTCCGCCAGAATACATACCGCCCGCAAATACGGATATCGTTCGGACAGCGTCTCGACCGACTTCACCATGAAATCTTTCGAGATGTCGAGGGCGACATATCCAGCAGGCTTCTGGAGTACCTCAAGAAGGGCGCCGACCTTGAGGCTGGAACCGCTGCCGGGTTCGATGATCAGGACTTCCTCCCCTAGATTCTTTGCGATCTCGGGTCCGAAGTAGCTATAGATTTCATTCTCGGACTCACCGATGTAGTTTTCCGGCTGCCGGGACTGCAGATCGAAGAGTTTCGATCCCATTTCGTCAAACAGATACCTGGAAGGAATGAACTTCGGATCCGAACCGAGACCGCCGGCCAACTCGGCCGGAAAATCCCTGACCGGTGTCGGCATTTCGTACAGTTCAACACCCGAAGCTTGAGGTGTGGGCATACGCAAGATCTCCTTGGGTCGCGGACTGCGCAGACGATTGTGGCTGAATATCGGTGCGAACGCTCTCTAAAATGGCTGGTCGGTAACGACCGAAAGGGGAAAACCCCAGGATCGGACGGACGGCAAAACGCGCGCATCAGGCTGCCCATCAACCCGCCAGCCACCCTGCCAGTCAAGACCTACCGCGCGGCAACGGACCGCGAAGACGTAAGATTCTACAGCCGCATCGTCTTTGTCTCCAATGAAAACCAAAATCTTAACAGATATCGCGCCGAGAAAAAGAGAGTCGGAACCCTATATTTTCGGACTCCTTCGTTCTACGGACTCCTTCGGAAAATTTCGTCTGGCCACATTATTCATGACTCCTTACCGCACTCAGGGTCATGGACAACTCCAGGAAATCTCCGCGAAAGCGACGCGGCGGCGCAGAAAAGCGAGGTCCATCGGACGGCGTATGGCTCTGGAGCGTTTTCGTGTGTATTTTTCGTGTTTATAATGAGGGGTTTGATTCCCCCATGTGAGCCTTCCGTGGAGCGAGGCTGGAATGATAACTGCGCAGATTCGAGTTGATGTCGAGTCCCTCATCGACGAACGGCGCTGGAGTGACCTGAAGTCCGCCGTGGCGGAATGGCCCGCGCCCGAACTCGCTCAGCTTGTGCTCGAACGCGCCACACCCGACCGGTTGATATTGTTTCGAGTCCTGACTCGAAACCTTTCCGGCGAAGTTTTCTCCTACCTCGACTCCGAAGCACAGAACGCCCTGCTGAACGAACTGAACGAAAGCGAGATCCGCAAGCTCCTGACCAACCTGGAACCGGATGATCGCACACATCTTTTCGAAGAACTGCCGGATCGTATTGTTCAGCGCCTGCTCAACATGCTCGATCCATCCGAACTGAAATCGGCGCGCCTGCTGCTGAGCTATCCCGACGAAAGCATCGGCCGCCTGATGACTCCCGAGTACATCGCCATCCGGAAAGACTGGACGATCGAACGGGCGCTCCGGCACATCCGCATCAAGGGCCGCGATCACGAAGTCGTCTCGACGATATACGTCACCGACGACCACTGGAAATTTCTGAATGCTGTCGATTTGCCGCAACTGATTCTTGCCGATCCCGAAGACCGGGTCGAGTCCGTAATCGATACCGAAGAAGTCGCCACGCTTTCACCCAATGCGGACCGGGAAGAAGCGGTCCGGATCATGGGAAAATACGATTTGTTCGTTCTACCCGTGGTCGGCAGCGACGGGGTGTTGCTCGGGGTCGTCACCGCGGACGACGTTCTGGATGTGGCCGAAGAAGAAGCCACTGAAGACTTCCAGCGGGCGGGTGCGGTCGAACCCCTGAAGACGGCGTACCGCGACGCCTCGATCGGGTCTCTCGTGCGCAAACGAATCCCCTGGTTGCTTGCGCTTGTGATGATCAACCTGGGCGCCGCGTGGGTCGTCAAGGAGTACGAGGAAGTCCTGGCAGCAGTCATCGCACTGGCATTCTTTCTTCCTCTCATGATGGGAACCGCCGGGAACACGGGCGCCCAGTCGGCCACGCTCGTGGTTCGGGCTCTCGCAACCGGCGAGTTCGATCGAGCAAACTGGTCCCGGGCACTGCTCAAGGAAGTCGGTGTCGGCTTGTTGCTCGGCGGCGTGATGGGTTTGGCCGGTTTGTTTCTGGGGATACTTGGCGCCGTCGAAAACCAATACCAGGTGGCACTTGTCGTCAGCCTGTCGATGTTTCTGGTGGTGCTGGTGGCCAACCTGATCGGCATCGCGATCCCGTTGTTTCTCACCTGGGTCGGGTTCGACCCGGCCGTATCGAGCAGCCCGTTGATCACATCGATCGCGGACGTGGCCGGATTACTGATTTACTTCGCTATTGCTTCACAGGTTCTGGGAAACCTGATCGCCGGAGGGTAACACGATGGCACAGACTCGAATCGTTTTCGCACTCACGCTTTCGGGCTTCGTTGCCGCATGCGGGGTATCCGAAGCTCCGGACGAAACCGCCGCAACGTCGACCGCCGCGATCGAGGCGCCCACAACTGGTTCCAGGGCCGAACAACCGCAGTTGTTTTTGACCCAAGATCGCCAACTGCTGTTGGTCTGGACGGCGCGCGGCGACGACGGGATCGACGTCTTCCTGGCCAAATCCAGTGGCGAGAGCCCCCCGGTCAGGCTCAATGACGTCCCGGGGTCGGTCAGCCCGATCACGATTGACGAGATGCGCCCCGCACTGGCGGCCGGTCCGGACAATACCGTTGCCGTCGCCTGGACCGACATCGACTACAACATCCAACTCGCGATATCCGAAAACGGTGGATCGAGCTTCGCTCCGCCGATACGCCTGAATCAGGACCCGGGCGACGCGATGCAGGAATTCCCTTCCATCGCGTTTGACGAAAACGGCGTGCTGCACGCCGTGTGGCTCGACCCCAGGTTCGCTGAAGGCCGCGTCGAAGAACCCGCGGACTTGTACTATGCCAGTGTCAGCGACAACAACGTTGTGGAACGGAACCTGACCGCGGAACAAGCCAGCAGCGTCTGTGGATGTTGTCTTCCGGATCTGCGGATCGACGGCGAAAACATCCTGATTACGTTCAGGAACACGACCGATGACGGATACCGCGACCCCTTCCAGGTGAGCGGCACGATCGCCGGCGAGTTCGAACCGCCCGCGGCAGTGACCGCTCCGGTCTGGCAGATCGACGCTTGTCCGGTTGCGGGCCCGATCGGAATTGGCGACAGCGTCCTCTGGCTTGACGCGTCGACGGGGATACGACGGCTTCTCGAGTCCCAGGGTGCGGGCAACGATCCCAAGGTGGTGCTTCAGGACTCGGACGAGTGGTTCCTCGATTATCCGCCCCGGCGCGTTGCAGGCAGCGATTCGGAACTTCTGCTTCTGCCCGCGGTACCCGCGTACATCCTCAGACGCGACGGCGAGGAATGGGAGGTTGCGATCGACGACCTTCCCGGATGGGCCACCAGCGCCGCGGTCGAAAACGGCGAACTCGTCGTGGCGGGTTCCTCCGATGGACGGTTCGTTCAGTTGAGACGGGAACTTCCGGACGACTAGGAGTCCGTGGTGAAACTCCGCGTCGCACCGAGACCGGGGAGGTGCCCGTCTGGCAAGGCGCGAGGAGCGAGCATATTCCCAATATGTGACCGACGAGCAACGCAGTCCAGACGGGATGCATCATCGGTCGAATGCAGCAGGGGTTTCACCACGGGCTCCTAGTACCCGGCCAAGGACTGTTAAACGAGTACCTCGAGCATTCCATCCTCATTAATGCGCGTGGTCAGGCGAACGAGACCGCGGATGGGTTCGCCGGAAATCCGATCCCCCGCGGCACTGTATACGCCTGAATGACAGGGGCATTCGAACCGAGTGGCGGTCGGCTTCCATTCGACGTCACAGCCCTGGTGTGAGCATCGTTGCGACAGCGCATACACTTCGCCCTCCGCATCGCGCATCAGAAAGACACCGCGGCCACGGTCGCTGAAGTGAAGCACACCCGTTTGAGGAACGCTGTCCGGCGGACCGACCTCCGACCACTGTCTGCGGGTGGCCACGATGTACCCCCCCGCAACGACGGCTCCAGCCCCGAGAACGAACTTGCGCCGGGAAGGCGACCGGGGGCTTCGCTTCCCGGATTTCTTGTCAGTACTTCCTGAATCCACCTAACCCGCCTTTCTCACGAGTTGTCTGCTGCAGCGCCGGATCCATCCGCCAGTGCCGCGTTCCGCTTGGTCGGGCTCCTCGACGTACTTTCAAGTACGCCTCCGGTGCCCTCCCTGCGCGCGCCGCGGGCGCGAGGAACCCGCCCCAGCCCTGACGGCGTCTCCGACGCTTCGCGACGAAAACCCGGTAGTAAGCCGGGCTAAGTACAACCTCGCGGCCTGTTTAACTTGAACGGCGTGCCGCTTTCGAATGAGAATACCACCATGCCGTTCACCCGGAGAACTCTTGCCGCATTCGTCATTCTGGTCACGATTACGATCGGAACCGTCGCGTTCGCACAGTTCGGAAGCCGCTTCGGGCGGCGCGGCGTGGTTTACCAGAACGATCCTCCATCCACCGAGTTCGTCTTTGCGCGCTGGCGATTCGGAGAAGGACGGTACTTCAGCGACGGCTGGTCCCACGACTACCCGAACGCCGAAGAGCATATCCTGCAACTCATGGGCGAGTTGACGCTCATAGACACCGAATACCTGTCGTATCGAATCGTTGACCTCAGCAGCCCCGAGATTTTCAAATACCCATTCAGCTATATGTCCCATCCCGGCGACGTGGACCTGAGCGACGAAGAGGTCGACAACCTGCGGCAGTATATCGAACGGGGCGGTTTCATCATGCTCGACGATTTCGGCGGACAGGGCCAGGGCCCGTGGGAATTCGCCAATCTTCGGGACAACCTCCGGCGCGCGTTTCCCGATCGGGAGATGTTCGAGCTACCGATAAGCCACACGATCTTTCACTCCTTCTACGACATCAACGGATTGAACACGGTGCACCCGATGTCCGGCCAACCGTCGATCTTCCTCGGTTTCCCCGACGGAAGAGACGGTACGTCGATGATCGTCTGCTATCACAACGACGTGGGCGATTACTGGGAGTTTCTGGACAATCCACGCTATGCTCTCGACCCCTCTTCGGAGGCGGTCCGGCTCGGCCTCAACTTCGCGCTTTACGCGATGACCCATTAATAGCCCGCGGGAGACAGCGCGATGCGGTCGCCGCCGCCCCGCCCCCCAGGGTTTCGCCACCCAATGCCGAATCCGCCGTCCGAGGGCCGCACCGGTCCGTTTTCACCATACCCGCCACTGGCTTTTACGCAGTAAATCCGGCAGGATACTGCGGTCAGGGATGAAACAAAGCACGCTTACAATTCTGCTCGCCTTCGGAGGCTGGATTGCCGCCGAAACATCGGCCTGCGCGCAAACCGCAGATTTCGTGCCCCTCTTTGACGGCACGTTCAACGGCTGGACGGTCGAAAACAGCGGAAACGATGACTTCACGATCGTCGACGGCATCCTTCATGTCGAGGGAGGCGCCGGCTGGCTCCGATCCAATGGCCAGTATTCTGATTTTGTTCTGCGCAGCGAGTTCCGTTGGCTGACATCGGACGCCGACAGCGGGATCTACGTCCGTGCCGTTGCCGACGGCGAGTTCATCCGCGGATGGCCCAACAACAGTTATCAGATACAGGTTCGGGATCCCGCGGGCGAGAGCCGTTTCGATCCGGTTGGCGGACTGTTCCGTCACGGGACACCTCAGGGCGGACACGAATTGGACCTGGACGCCCTCGACCGGGCGTACGGCGGGACGGGCGCGTGGCACACGATCGAAATCGAGATGATCGGAGACATCCTGAGAGTTCGCCTGAACGGTATCGAGATCGCCCGTGCCGATAACATCGTCAACCCGGCGGGATACATCGGAATCCAGTCGGAACTGGGCACGATGGAATACCGCACTATCGAAATCCAGGAAAGGTCAATCGGAGGTCAGTCGCAACCATGAAAAATCAAACGGCCGGGATGGTCACGTTCGTCACTCTCGCGCTCGCAGGGCAGTCGGCGGCTCAGTCCCCCAATGCGGTACCCGAGGGCGTCCACGAACGGATCGAGGTCTATGGCCCCTCGCTTGAAGGCAATCTGGAAGGCGATTCGCCAACGCGCATGGTTTCGGTCTATTTGTCGGCCAGTTATACGAGCGATACGGATCGGCGTTTCCCGGTGGTCTATCTACTGCATGGGTACACGGACTCGGACGACCGCTGGTACGGCATGATCCCGCATTTTATCGACGTGCCGGCCGTTGCCGACGCGACGCTGGCCAGCGGCGGCGGCGAAGACATGATCCTGGTCACGCCCAATGCCTACACCGCGTACAAGGGCAGCATGTATTCCAGTTCGGTCACGACCGGAGACTGGGAGTCTTACGTCTCGGAGGATCTGGTCGAATACATCGACAACAATTACCGCACGCTTCCCGTCCGCGAAAGCCGGGGACTGGCCGGACATTCGATGGGTGGGTACGGCGCGATGCGTATCGGGATGAAACGCCCCGACGTCTTTTCGGCCATCTACGTATTGAGCCCCTGCTGAATGGGTGGAACACCCAACCCGGGCAATCCCGCATTCGAGCGGATCGCCGCGATTTCATCGCTCGACGACGTGGCCGCCCTCGACTTCGGAACCAGCGCCACGCTGGCATCGGCCGCGGCGTGGTCGCCCAATCCCGGCAACCCGCCGTTCTTTCTCGACCTGCCTGTCGATAACGGAGAACTCCAGCCCGATGTCGTCGCACGATGGGCCGCCGCCGACCCACTGGCCATGGTCGACCAGTACGTCAGAAATCTCCGGAAGCTTGCCGCGATTGCGATTGACGCCGGAGACATGGACGGAAACATCACGGTGACCTCGGCAACCATGAGCGAACGACTCGACGCATACGGGATCGACCATGACTTCGAAATTTACGACGGCAATCATGTCAACCGGATCGCGGAACGTCTCGGCACGCATGTGATGCCGTTCTTCAGCGAACATCTGGAACCGGGCAACTGACGTGTCGGCCGCGATGCCCGAAAGAAAGGCAGGCAGCACGCACGGCGGGCCGCCGGAGAGGAACGCGGGGCTCGGTTATCCCTGGTTCGTCGTCATCGTACTCACATCCGTCTACATGCTGTCGTTCATCGACAGAACGATCCTGGGCATGCTGGTCGGACCCATTCAGGCGGACCTGGGCATTTCCGACACGCAATTCGGAATCCTGACCGGGTTCGCGTTCACGCTGTTCTACGTGTTGATGGGGGTTCCACTGGGACGCCTGGCCGACACGTACAGCCGCCGGAACCTGATCATCGCCGGCATCATCGGTTGGAGCTTCTTCACCAGCATGTCGAGCCTTGCCGGACGCTACCTGACGCTCTCGCTGGCGCGCGTCGGCGTGGGTGTCGGGGAGGCCAGCCTGTCCCCATCGGCCTACTCCATGATCGCCGACTACTTCCCGAACCGAAAGCTCGGGGTGCCGATGTCGGTCTACAACATGGGAATTTTCCTGGGGATCAGCGCGGCCTTCCTGGTGGGCGGCACGATCGTGGACACGGTGTCTCAGAGCGAACAGGTTCTGGTACCGCTACTGGGTGCGATGCCTCCATGGCGGGTGACATTCCTGATCGTCGGACTCCCGGGGTTGGCGTTTGCACTGCTCATGTTGACCGTACGCGAGCCCGCACGGCGTAACATGCGGCAGGTTGCCGGAGCCGCGTCGAGCAAGCTGAGCCTCGAAGCAGTGGCCGGCGAAATCAACCTGCGGTGGCAATCGCTGCTGGGTATCTCGATCGGCATGATCTTTCAGTCCAGTCAGGTCTACACACTGCTCACCTGGGCCACGGCGATCTTCGAACGTTCCTACGACTGGACACCGGGACAAACGGGACGCCCGCTCGCACTGCTTCTTCTGACGTTCGGCTGTGCCGGGATGTACGCGGGCGGACTTTGGAGCGACCGGTGGCTCAAGAAGGGGGTGCCCGAAGCCCCGCTCAAAGTGGGAGTCATGGCAGGAATCGGGACGTTGATCTTCTTCACTCCGGCACTGGCCATGCCCAGCCCGGAACTGGCAATCCTGTTCCTGGCGCCCAGTGTTTTCCTCACCGCCCTGCCGATGGGAATCACAATCGCCGCCCTGCAACGGATCTTTCCAAACCAGGCGCGCGCCCAGGTTTCGGCGATCTTCCTGTTTTTCCTGAACCTGGGCGGCTACCCGCTGGGCGCCATTCTGCCGGGCCTGCTGAACGACACCATCTTCGATTCGGCCGCGATCGGTACGGCCGCCGCCATCACGATCGGCATCGGCGCGGTAATGATGATCGTTTCGTTCGGGTTGACGGCCCGGCCGTACCGTGCCCACTACAACCTGATGAACCTGGATTGACCCTGTAGAATGGACGCCGCCATGGAAATGACTCGGGGACCCGACGTCGATCGACTGGTCGCCATCGACACGCACGTCCATGTCGAATCGCGACTTGCGGACAACGAGGCGGACAATGCGGTGCGGAAGTACTTCGGCGCTGGAAAATTCCCGAGCCCCGAGGAATTGGTCGACTACTACCGGGAGCGCAAGATCGCCTGCGTGGTCTTCTCGGTCGACGAAACGCTGACGGGCCGGCAACAGGTGCCGAACGATGACGTGCTCTCCCTGGCCGCCGCCAACCCCGACGTAATGATCCCGTTCGCAAGTGTCAACCCGATGCGCGGGCCAGAAGCGGTCGCCGAAGCCCGGCGGCTGATCGCGGCGGGCGCGCGCGGGTTCAAGCTTCATCCCCCGTTGCAGCAGTTCCACGCCAACGATCCGAAGGCATACCCGTTTTACGAGGTCGTCAACGAAGCACGGCTGCCGGTGGTGATTCATACCGGACACAGCGGAATGGGCACCGGGATGCCCGGCGGAGGCGGCGTTCGGCTAAAATACGGAAATCCGATGGACATCGACGACGTGGCCGTCGATTTTCCCGACATGCCGATCATCCTGGCCCACCCGTCCTTCCCCTGGCAGGACGAGGCCATTTCGATCTGCCTGCACAAGCCCCAGGTCTATATCGACCTTTCGGGCTGGTCCCCAAAGTACTTTTCGCCGGTTTTAATCCAGTACGCCAACACGCTGCTGAAGAACAAAATGCTTTTCGGATCGGACTACCCGCTGATTACGCCCGACCGCTGGATCGACGATTTCGGGAAGATCGCGATCCGCGACGAGGTACGCCCCCTGATTCTCAAACAGAACGCCGCGAAACTGCTGAACCTCAACCAAGTGGAACGAGCCAACTCTTAGATTTTCATGAACGATCTTGTACGCCTGACCCATGAGGGCGACATCGCCGTCGTCACCATAGACAACCCCCCGGTCAACGCACTCGGCCGAGTGGTTTCGGAGGGTCTGCGGATGGCGGTCGATGAAGCCGGCGCCGACACCGGGGTCCGCGCCATCGTCATCGCCTGCGCGGGCAGAACCTTTGTCGCGGGAGCAGACATCGGGGAACTGGAAGCCGTCGCGGCGGGCAAGGGACCGGCCGGCGGACCCGATATCCACGACCTGCTGGCTGCAATCGAACACTGTCAAAAGCCGGTCGTCATGGCGATGCACGGAACTGCCCTTGGCGGCGGACTCGAACTGGCAATGGCCGGGCACTATCGCATCGCCGCCTCCACCGCCCGTATGGGACAACCCGAAGTGAACCTGGGCATCATCCCGGGAGCGGAAGGCAGTCAGCGCCTTCCACGGCTGGTCGGCGTTGGCGCGTCAATCGAAATGCTTGTGGGCGGGCGGCCGATCGATGCGCCGCGCGCGCTCGAACTCGGACTTATCGATCGCGTCGCCGACCGGGACCTGCGTGAAGAAGCGATCGGGTTCGCCCTTGAGATGGCCGGCAAGGGCGCACTTCCCAAAACCTCCGAACGAACCGACAAGCTGGGCACACCCGAATCCAACAGGGACGCTTTCGCCGCCGGACGCGCAATGGCCCGAAAGTTGCGAAAGAACAAGACCGCTCCCCTGCTGGCCCTGGCCGCCCTGGAAGCAGCCACGACGCTCCCATTCGACGAAGGCCGGAAACGCGAAAAGCAACTCGTCGCCGAGTGCTTCGCCTCGGATCAGGCCCGGGCGATGATCCACGGGTTCTTCGCCGAACGCGCGGTCTCCAAGATTCCCGACTTGGGGAAAGACACCCCGGCGTTCGATATTCAGATGGCCGCGGTCATCGGTTCCGGAACCATGGGTGGCGGCATTTCGATGGCGCTGGTCAACGCCGGAATCCCGGTACGGCTTCGCGACAACTCCCCTGAGGCTCTCGAGCGAGGGATGGCAACCATCCGCAAGAACTTCCAACGTCGTGTCGACCGCCAACGGATGAGCGCGGAAGCCATGAACGAGCGACTCGGGATGATCGAGCCCGGAACCGGTTACGGCGGGGTGGAAGACGCCGATCTGATCATCGAAGCGGTCTTCGAGAACATGGAACTCAAGAAGCAGGTTTTTGCCGAACTCGACGGCGTGGCGAAACCGGATTGCGTCCTGGCCACAAATACGTCCACGCTGGACGTCGACGAGATAGCGTCGGCGACGAAGCGGCCGGCGAGCGTGATCGGCCTCCACTTCTTCAGCCCCGCCCACGTAATGCGCCTGGTCGAAATCGTCCGTGGCACGGCAACCGGCAAGCCCGTCGTCGCAACCGCGTCCGCGCTTGTCAAGCGCCTCCGAAAGGTCGGCGTCGTGGTTGGAAACTGCCACGGTTTCGTTGGCAACCGGATGATGTTGCCGTACATGCGCGAAGCCCAGTTTCTGGTCGAAGAGGGGGCCACGCCCCTGCAGGTGGATGCGGCACTCAAAGACTTCGGCATGGCGATGGGGATCTTTGCCGTGGACGACATGGGAGGCATCGACCTGGCCTGGAGAGTCCGCCAGGAGTCCGCTTATCGGAACAAACCCGGAGTGCGCACGCCGCTTGTCCTGGACAAGCTTTACGGGATGAAACGGTGGGGTCAGAAAACCGGTGCGGGCTGGTACCTCTATAAGGATGGAGATCGCACGCCGATTCGCGATCCGGAAGTTGAAGCGTTGATCGAGGCCACGGCCAACGACGCCGGAATCGTACGCCGCGCGATCGCCGATACGGAAATCCTCGAACGATGCATCTACATCCTGATCAACGAAGCCGCGCGCATTCTCGAAGAAGGCCATGCCGCGCGCGCCGCCGACGTCGATACGATCTATCTGTGCGGTTATGGCTTCCCCACCTATCGCGGCGGACCTCTTTGGTACGCCGACATGGTGGGAATCGACAAGGTCGCGGCGCGTGTCCGGGAGTTCCATGCCGAACACGGCGAGTTGTGGAAACCCGCCCCCTTGCTCGAACAACTGGCCAGAGAAGGCAAGAGCTTCGCCGATTTCGACCTGGACCGGAAGTAGATTTCGATCCGGAACGGCCCGAGCGGGCGTTCATCGAGGATTGGCTTGGATCTCCACGGATCTTCCGGAAAACTGTTCGAACGAATCATGAGCCAGGCATCGTCCAAACCAGTCCGTGACGTTCGATTGGGTCCCTCCGACGTGGTTGTCGAAAAAGCAGCCAACGGGACACGATACGTCCGCTCGCCTCATTCACTCGGCGAATACCCGGACAAGATGACCGAGCGGCTGGATCGCTGGGCCGAACAGGCGCCTGAACGGACATTTCTGGCCGAGCGCGGATCGGATGGGGAATGGAAACGGCTCCGCTACGGCGAGGCACGACGGCTGGGACGAAACATCGGCCAGGCCATTCTGGACCGCAAACTGTCGCCGGAGCGGCCCATCGCCATTATTTCGGGAAACGACATCGAACACGCACTACTGGGTCTGGGCGCAATGTATGCGGGCGTACCCTACGCACCGATATCGACGGCATATTCCCTGGTCTCGACGGACTTCACCAAACTGCGGCACATCTTCGGGATCCTCACTCCAGGACTGGTGTTCGCCGCCGACGGCGAGAAGTATGGCCGGGCCATCGATGCCCTGTTGCCCGAAGACGCCGAACTGGTCGTGACCGCGAATCCGCCCCCGAACGCGACGTTGTTCCCGGAACTGACGGCAACCGAGGCCGGACCCGCGCTCGATGCCGCGCATGACATGGTCGGTCCGGACACCATCGTCAAGTTCCTCTTCACCTCCGGGTCGACAGGAATGCCGAAGGGCGTCATAAACACCCAGAAGATGTGGACCAGCAATTCCGAGATGGCGCGCAACTACTTTGCGTTCGTCGACGACGAGCCTCCCGTAATCCTCGATTGGCTGCCATGGAACCACACCTTTGGCGGCAACGCCGACGTTGGACTGGTGCTCTACACCGGCGGCACGCTCTATATCGACCATGGCAAGCCGGTCCCGCATCTGTTCGGGGAAAGCATCCGAAACCTGCGCGAGATTGCGCCCACGATCTACCTGAACGTTCCGAAGGCGTTCGAAACGTTGATCCCCTATCTGCGCCGGGAACCGGAACTGCGCGAACACTTCTTCAGTCGTCTCCGGCTGTTGTACTACGCGGGCGCGGGACTCTCGCGGAATGTCTGGGACGATCTGGCCCGGATATCGGCCGACACCTGCGGCGAACGGGTCATGATGATGACGGGACTGGGATCGACTGAAACCGCGCCCCATGCCTTGTTCTCGAACAAGAGCGCGGACCGGCCGGGACTGGTCGGCGGAACGTCTCCGGGTGTGGAGTTGAAGCTCGTGCCGCTGTCGGATGAAGGCGGAAGCCGGGGCAAACTGGAGGCGCGCCTGCGCGGTCCCAACATCACACCGGGCTACTGGCGCCAACCCGAACTGACGAAGGAAGCGTTCGATGAGGAGGGCTTCTACAAGTTGGGCGACGCCCTGAGCTTCGTCGACGAGTCGAAGCCCCAACTCGGCTTCATGTTCGACGGCCGCATCGTCGAAGACTTCAAGCTGTCGAGTGGAACCTGGGTGAGTGTGGGACCGCTTCGCGGTCGCCTGCTGGCGCATCTGGCCCCGTACACGACCGACATCGTCGTCGCGGGCCGGGACCGGGATCACGTTTCGGTTCTGATCCTGCCCGACCTGGCGTCATGCCGTACCGCCTGCGGTCAAGAGCTTCAGGACGCGGAACCGCACGAACTGCTGTCAAGCGACGCCATTCGATCGCTCTTCAAGACCCGCCTCAACGAGTTTGCACGGACCGCTACCGGCAGTTCCAATCGCGTGGTCAGTGCCATTCTGCTGGACGAACCGCCCTCGATCGACGCGCACGAAGTGACCGACAAGGGATCGTTGAATCAGCGGGCGATCCTGGAAAACCGGCAGTCGCTTGTCGAGGAACTCTACGAACCGTCGGCCCGCGCCATTGTCATCGACCGGCAATGAGATCTGAAGGCGGCAGTTCGGGCGGTGGGAGCTTTCTGAGGGCCGACGTTCCGCCTGAATCCGTGTTCACGGCCGAAGACCTCAACGAAGAACAGGCTGACATCGCGCGAACGGTCGACGCGTTCTGGACCAACGAAGTCGAACCCGCCCTTCCCGCGATTCATCGACTCGAACCCGGGGCCGCGCGGAAGGTCCTTCGGAAGGCGGCGGATCTGGGTCTGATGGCCATTTCCATTCCCGAAAAATACGGCGGAATGGAACTGGACCTTACAACGGCATTGACGATTGCCGAACACGTGGCCCGTGACGGCTCCTACATGGTCTGGGAGGGCGGACAGACGACGCTCGGCACGCTGCCCCTGCTGTATTTCGGAACCGAAGAACAAAGGCAACGGTACTTTCCAAAGCTCGCAAATCTGGAGATGTTGGCCGCCTATGCCCTGAGCGAAGCCCATGCCGGTTCCGACGCACTGGCGGCCCGCACCCGCGCGGATCTGACTCCGGAAGGCACGCACTATATCCTGAACGGCCAGAAAATGTGGGTCACCAACGGAGGCGAAGCCGACCTGTTCATCGTGTTCGCCAAGGTCGGCGGCGAGCAGTTCACATGCTTTCTGGTGGAACGCGGCTTCAATGGAGTGACGACCGGCGCGAACGAACACAAGATGGGGCTCCGCGGCAGTTCGACGACGGCCCTGTATCTGGACAACGTTCGGGTTCCGGCCGGTAACGTACTCGGCGAGGTCGGCCGCGGGCACAGGGTGGCATTCAATATCCTGAACCTGGGGCGGCTGAAGTTGGGCGCCTCCGCCGTGGGCGCGGCCAAGAATGTCCTGGAGATTTCGATCGGGTACGCGAAGCAACGCCAGGCGTTTGGATCGTCCATCTCGGAATTCGGCGCCATCCAGCACAAGCTGGCCGAGATGGCCATTCGGATATTTGCCGCCGAGTCGATCGTATGGCGCACGGCAGGTACGATCGAAACAGGTTTGAAAGCAGTCGGATGGGACAATCCGGATGCCGCGGCCATCAAACTGGCAGCAATCCGCGAACACGCCATCGAGTGCTCGATGGTCAAGGTTTTCGGCTCCGAGATGCTCGACTACGTGGTCGACGAAGGCGTCCAGATTCACGGCGGCTACGGATACCACGAAGACTACGCGGTGGAGCGCGCCTACCGCGATTCCCGCATCAACCGGATTTTCGAGGGAACGAACGAGATCAACCGGTTGCTGATTCCGCGAATGCTGTTGAAGAGCAGCATCGACACCGAGAGCGAACTGAAGGCGGCAAGCAACAGTGCGGAGCGGTTGGTGCAATCGGCCAAGAGGCTGGCGCTATGGTGTTTGAACCTGGCCCGTAAGGCGTACGCGGACACGCTTGACACGGAACAGGAACTGCTGATGCATCTTGCGGACATTCTCATCGAAACCTATACGATGGAATCGGCCCTGCTGCGAGCCCGCAAGATCGAAGAGTCCGGGCGTCAGAGCCATGCGCCCGATATGGCGGTCGTCTATCTGCTCGATGCGATGGACCGCGCTGAACTTTCGGCAAGAAGCATTGCCGGCCGCTGTTCGGGTAGTGGAACTCTCGAAACTGACATGAACACCATCCAACAACTCACGGCTCATTTGCCGATGGATACCATTGCCCTGCGCCGCCGCATTGCCTCCGGATTGATCGACCGCGAACGTTATTTCGTCTGACCCGCCGGATAATCGGGGTTTGCGTGTGCGAACTGATCGCGAGGAGAAACCTTGAACTTCGTTTTCGAGGACAACGGCAGCCGGGTGCGCCCAGAAAGTGGCGGACTGAGGCGGAACTCGGGTGGTGACTCCGGACGGCCGGTTTGGAATGGCCGGTGCAACCGAATTGCTCGGATTGCGAATCAGGTAGCAGTAGTCGCCGTGGTCGGGACCGATACCCGAGAGTCGGCGTTGCTCTCGGCCGCCTGCCCTCAGGCGTTGATGGATTCGGCGACGGCGGAAAAAGCGCCGCTGGCATGCACGGCGCGGCCGCCGACGAACGTCAGGACCGATTCGATCTTCCGGATCATCTCATCGGGGACCGTGAGGAAGTCGTCGCTGAGCACGGCCAGGTCGGCGTATTTTCCCGTTTCGAACGATCCCACCTGGTGTTCGTCAAATGAGAACCATGCCGCGCCCTGGGTGTAGAGGCCCAGGGCTTCCAGGCGTGAAATTTGCTGGCCGTCATTGGTGAGGTCCCCGGCAAGGTTCCGGCCGGTGGTCATGTAGAACAGTCCGGCCCAGGGGTCGAGCGCGGACACGTTCGTCGAATCGGTCCCCACGCCGGCATGGACCCCCGAATCGATCATTCGGCGAAACGGCGGGCCGCCGGCCGAGGACAGGTATGTCCAGGTTTGACCGCTCGCACCAGCGCCCAGGTCGACCAACGCGTCCAGGTGCGGCTGATTGATCTCTCGGAGGTGGATGATCGCCCACCTGAGTTCGTCGATGGGGTGTTGTTCGGCGATCGCTCTGAACGCGTCGAGGTGAAAGGCGTTTTCTTCGGTCGTGATCGAATGCTGGTGCAGGAGCCAGCCATGGCGGGCAATCATTCGCGCCGTTGGCTCGAAGGCATCCGACATCGTGTCGTTTCCGCCGATCCGTTCCCCGAAACCGTTCGGCCGAAACCAGTCATCTCCCACCGCCCGGCCTCCCTGGCTGAAGTTGTTCAGGGCGCGATTCTCGACTTCTTCCGGGGACCCGGCCGCGAACATGGGACGCATGCGGACCGACAGCCGGTTTTCACGCCAGAGCCGCAGGGGATATTCCTGATCCTCAAGGTTGCCCGAGTTGACGACCGTCGTCAGCCCGACGCTGCTGGCATACGCGTTAAGGTCGGCATTTCCCCGGAGCTTGTCCTCGGGGGTCTGGACGGCCTGGAGAGCCCCGAGCGCCGCGCGCGCCTCGGCCACCCCGCCCGTCGCCGCATCGACCTGAAAGCCCTGGGCCTCAAAGAACGCCATCCCGAGGCTGTTCGTGATTGCGCCGGTGCCGCCGCCGGTTCCCGATATGTAGACCGCGTGGCTCGGTGCCGCGTCGTCTAGTTCGGCCCGCGTGGGGCGCCGCGATTCCGCCAACTGCAAGTGGTTCCAGCCCCCGATGCAGGTGATGAACTCGCCGTCCGGGACCGACTGTGCGCGCCGAGCGATGGTTTCTTGAAATTCGGCGATCGAAAAAGCACGTTCGATGCGGCGTTCCTGGTAGCCGGGATTCACACCGGCGCGGGTGTAGTGGACGTGCGAATCGACGAACCCCGGAATCGCCGTCCGTCCTTCGAGGTCGACGACGAGATCGCCGGGATCCGGCGCGGTTCCCGGATCGACCTCCCCAATGCGTCCGTTTCGGATTCGCAGTGACGACGCGACCGTTCCGCGATAATCGACGAAATGCCCGTTGACCAGCGTCAGGTCCACTCCGGCGTTCGTTCCCGCGGCCCGAGGGTTCAGTGTTTCTTGTGCGGCGGACCTCGGCGCGAGGCCGCTCAGTGCGAGACCCGCCGCGCCCGCCCCGAACTCACGCCGAGAGAGTCCGTGTTCAGGCTTTCCCATGATCGCTCCCGGTTTCAGGGTTGAGACGTGCCTGTAATGTTGCAACAGCCGCAGCGAGAAAGCCAATCGAGCCCCGTTCCGTTCATTGACCTTGCGTTCGGGCGCTCGTACCATTGAGCATGAACCGCGTTTGAGCACGAACCCCGTTCCGAAGAGAATTCGTCGAGGTGAACCATGAAGAAAGTGGTAATGATCTGCGTGTGTTTTGTCGTCGCTGCGCTGCTGGCCTGGACACAGGGCCTGAACCGCGGCGCGCAGCTGCAGGAGCAACAGAACCAAGGCGTCGCCGACGCCTTCCGGGGCGTCACCACGGACGGCGGCGTCGTTCCCGGCCTGTTCGAGATTCGTTCGACCGGGGTGTCGACCGAACCGGTGCGCGCCGCGGCCGAAGCGTTTCTCGACGGTCTGGACGAAGGACAGCGTTCGCAAACGATGTTCGGGCTGGATGACTCCGAATGGCGGCGGTGGGACAACCGTCCCCGCGTTCCCCGCCAGGGCGTCGGGTTCGACGAGATGTCGATGGGCCAGCGCGAGCTTGCGTTCGCCCTCTTCGAGGCGAGTCTGAGCGCCCGAGGTCTCGAGCAAGTCGAGAACATCATGAAACTCAACGAAACCCTGGCCGAAATGCGGAACGACTGGGACGTGTTCGGCCATTGGTTGTACTGGATGACCGTGATGGGAACCCCGTCGGAAACGGAACCTTGGGGTTGGCAACTCGACGGCCACCATCTGATCGTCAACTACTTCGTTCTCGGGGATCAGGTGGTGATGACGCCTGTGTTCATGGGTTCCGAACCGGTTCGGGCCGATGCGGGCCAGTTCGAGGGCACCGTCGTGCTGCAGGAGGTTCAGGACAAGGGCCTCGCGCTGTTTGACGCCCTCAGCAGCGGACAGCAGGACCGGGCAAGGATCGCCGGGGGCGAGAAGACAGAGAACATGGGGTTCGCCGGAGCCTATCAGGACAACGTGGTACTCGACTACGCCGGCATACCGGCACGCGATCTGGACGACGGGCAACGGGACCTTCTGCTCGATCTGATCGCCGAACACGTGGGCAACCTGAGAGACGGCCATGCCGAGGTGAGGATGGACGAGGTCCGGCCCCGCCTCGACGAAACATTCTTCGCCTGGATCGGGAGCACGGCCCCTGGAAGCCCGTTCTACTACCGGATTCAAAATCCCGTGATCCTGATCGAGTTCGATCATCAGCGGTCCGGAGGCGTGCCCGGCCGCAATCACATCCACACGGTCGTGCGGACTCCGAACGGCAACGACTACGGCAAGGATCTATTGCGACTGCACTACGAAGAGCATGACCACTCTGGAATTTGAGACGATGGCAAGGATGTCGAAAGATAAATCAGGGGGATCGGGATGAAGGCGTGTGCCGTTGTCGTCAGTCTGCTGGCGGTTTCTGCTTCTTGCTCGGGCCCGAGCGACCAAGCCCAGCCGCCTTCGATCCGTGTATTGAGCTCGAACGGCGTCAAGGCCGTCATCGAGGAACTGAAACCCGACATCGAACGCACCATCGAACGAGCGCTCTCGATCGAGTTCAGTACCGCGTCATCGCTCACGGGGGACATCGAAAATGGCCGATCGTTCGATGTCGCGATCTTGACCCCGGCTTTGATCGAACGCCTCATCGAACAGAATCTGATCGCCGCCGAATCGCGCGTGGAATTTGCGCGCAGCGGTGTCGGCGTTGGGGCGCGCCCCGGTTCCGACACGCTGGATGTCGGCACGCCGGAGACACTCAGGGAAACTCTGCTCGCGGCCGAGTCCGTGGCATTCACCGCCGACGGTCAAAGCCGGACAACGATCGATCAAGCCTTCGCGGAACTGGGTATCGCCGAGATCATGCGATCCAAGACCATTCTGCTGGGCCCGGGTGAAGCCCCGGGTGTGGTCGCCGCCGGGGACGCCGAACTCGCGCTGACTCTGGTCAGCGAGATTCTGCCCGTGCCCGGTCTCGAACTCGTCGGCCCGCTACCGACCGAGCTTCAGCGCTACGTCTCGTTCGCGGCGGGGCGCGGCGTCTCGACCGGGGACGCCCAGGGAGCGGACGCGCTGCTCGAATATCTCGCCGGACCCGAGATCGCGGCCGGGCTCGCCCGGAACGGCATGGAGGCGATCGGCCAATAGCGACTCGATTCACACCCGAAGCACGCGTAACGCAGGCGTTCGGTCGCGCCTCGAGTCAACCCACGAGTATCCTACGCAAGACTTTGACGGCCCGTCCTTGAGTCGAAGACGGCTGTTGCAGCGATGCATGCTGGCGGGTTCGGGCGGTGCCGCCGCGACCCTGTTGCCGGCCTGTCAGAACTGGGGAGTCGCACCGTCCGGGAGCGGGTGCTCGTCGACGTTGAGCAGCAGTGAGACGAGGCTGTAATAGCCGAGCGTGCCTGTGAGGTCGACAACACCTTGCTCGCCGAACCGATCAATCGCGGCGGCGAACGTGTCATCGCTGACGCGGCGCTCGTTCAAGAGATCATCACAAAAGTCGTAGAGCACAGCTTCGTCGGGTTGCATTCCCAAGGGACGGCGGCCTGCAGCTATAGAGTCAACGATTGACGGATCGAGCCCCGCCTCGAGTGCCAGGCTCTTATGCGCGTACCACTCGTATTCCGCCTTCCAGTGTGCGCCGGTCATGATGATCGCCATCTCGCGAAGCCGAGCCGGCAACACCGATTCGAAGCGGACGTACGCGCCCAGCGCCTGGGCCAGGTCACCCATCTCGGGAGAGCGCAGCAGCATGTTGAATGGGCCGGCCACTCTCGTCCGCGGACCTTCGAGGATGTTCCCTACCATCGTGCGTTGAGACTCGTCGAGATCGGAGTAATCGAGCGGAGCGAACCGGTTGCCGGCGAGGTTGAGCTCGAGTTCATCGGCGGCTTGGTTCCCCGGTGTTGGTGCTTGCTGCGCGTCCAAGCCTGGGCCGGTGGCGACCAGCCACAAAAGACATACTGTCAGGATGCGTAATCTCATTCGAGCCTCCAGCCTGTAATGGTACGACAACTCACTTCCAAAGAGTGGGTTGTGGAAGGTGTATACTGCGTTTCCGCCCGATTGAGGAATATGGTCTGTGGACAGCAAACGTCATCTTCGCAGATTGGCGCTCACATTACTGCTCGTCGAGACACCGCTCATGGCCGCCACGCCACAGCAAAACACGAATATCGAGGGCTCCGCACCGGTCGCAGTCGTTACGACGATGACGTCGGAGATTGTTATCGATGGAGTGCTCGATGAACCCGAATGGGGCACGGCGCCAACGATTGGCGAGTTGACGCAGCGGGAACCCGCAACCGGCGTCAGGCCGACGGAGAGGACCGTAGTCACACTGCTCCGCGACGCAAACTACCTCTATATCGGCGTGATGTGCTACGACTCGGAGCCGGACGGGATCATCGGCACTCAGATGGCACGCGACGCCAGTCTGGGATCCGACGACCGGATCGAAATCGTGCTCGACACCTATCGCGACCAGCGGAACGCCTTCTACTTTGCAACGAATCCAGCGGGTGCACTGGTTGACGGTCTGCTGTTCGCGAACGGTCAATCCAACATGAACTGGGATGCGATCTGGGAGGTCCAGACCCGCCGTACGGAAGAGGGGTGGTCCGCCGAATTCGCGATTCCGTTCAAGAGTCTTGGATTTCCGTCCAACCAGACGGTCTGGGGATTCAACATCGCTCGCCGCATCCAACGAAAGTTGGAAGACGACCGCTGGTCTGGAGCGCGCCTTGAAACTCAGTTCTTTCAGGTGTCGGAAGCCGGTCAGATTACAAACCTCGACGACATGACACAAGGTATCGGGCTGGATATCCGGCCGTTCGCCGGCGGCCGGTGGCTCCACACCAACGCGAACGGGGAAAACACGACTATCGGCAAGCCGGGACTCGACGTTTTCTACAACCTGACTCCCAGTTTGAAACTGTCGGCCACCATGAATACCGACTTCGGCGAGACCGAGGTCGATGCACGCCAGATCAACCTTTCGCGTTTCTCGCTGTTCTTTCCCGAGAAACGGGCATTCTTTCTCGAGGACGCCGGAGTCTTTGCATTCTCCGATACGTCTGTCGCCGAACCGAATTACCTGGCGCCGACCCGGTTTGAAATGATCCCGTTCTTCAGCCGCCGAATCGGTCTGCTCGAGCAGGAAGAGGTGCCCATCGACGTTGGACTGAAGCTGACCGGCAAAGTCGGCCGCACGGATCTCGGCGTGCTGAACGTTCGCACGCGGGAAACGCCCGACGTTTCTGCCAAAAATTTGTTCGTCGGACGTGTAAAACGGAATCTGCTGGAGCAATCCCACATCGGCATCATCTACACGAACGGCAACCCGGCGCTACCGATATCGAGCCAGACAGTCGGCGTCGACCTGCGTCTTGCGACATCCAGTTTCCTGGGCACTTCGAAGAACCTGATTTTCAATGCCTACGGAGTCAAGAGCCGGAACGAAGGCATTTCCGGTCGAGACTCATCCTATGGTTTCTCGCTCGACTACCCGAACGACCTGGTCGAGATGGAGTTGACCTGGCGTGAAGTTCAGCAGGATTTCAGGCCGGCGCTGGGTTTCGTCGGGCGACGCAACCTGCGGCTTCTCAGGGTCGGCGGCCGGTACAATCCCCGGCCAGAAAGTTTTCTCGGCATTCAGCAGATGTTCATGGGTATCTTCTACAATCGGTACACGCGTCTGGACAACGGGGCGGTGGAAAGCTGGAACCTGTACATTCCTGCCCCGATCGACTGGCATTTCAGGTCGGGTGACTCCCTCCACGCCGTCTTCTGGCCATCCATCAGGTATGAGCACCTCTTTGCCCCGTTCGAAATCTTCCCGGGCGTCACACTCGCGCCCGGCGAATATCGATTCACCCGCTTCAGAAGCAATGTAGCCACGGCAGCGAAACGTCGGCTGCAGGTCACGGTGGGGTGGTCGGTGGGGTCTTACTGGTCCGGGAACGCGGATGAAATTACGACAGGACTGACCTACAAGATTCCACCCTGGTTTACATTCAGCGTCAACACCAACCAGACATTTGCCCGATTGAGGGAAGGCAACTTCGCTGCCCGCATTCTGACCTGGCAGGTCAACTATGCGGCTTCGCCCTTTCTGTCGTTCACGAATCTGATTCAATTCGACAACCTGTCTCGAAGCCTTGGCTGGCAGTCCCGCGCGCGATGGACCATCGAACCCGGGAATGACCTCTTCTTCGTGTTCGGTCAGGGATGGATTCAGGATCCGGAAACGGGCCATCGGTTCGTCGCTCGCGAGAGCAAGGTCTCGGCAAAGATTCAGTACACAGTTCGCTTCTGAAGAAGGTAACAACTCACGGTCGAAGGTATTTTGTGATACCGCTCCCGGCAGTGGGCCGCGAACCGGGACCTTCCGCCGCATAGACGTCTCCGTTTCCGTCAACGGCCACGCCTTCCCCGGCAACACCCTGACCGCCGCTCTCCTCGTTCTCATGAGGCGGAATGAAAGCCGTGACGCGGTCCTCCGAGACGTGGCCGATCCGGACGCCGGTTTTCCAACCGGGGTGATTGTTCTCGTTCGATTCCGAATCGATCGCGTACAGCGTGTCGTCCGCGGTAATAAACAGTCCGCTGATCCGGCTGAATTGCTCGTACGAGTCCAGGTAATTCCCGTCCTGGTCGAAAATCTGGATGCGATGGTTGCCGCGATCCGCCACAAACAGGCGCCCTTCCGAATCGAACGCCAGCGAATGCGGCGTCCGGAACTCGCCCGACGCCGTGCCGATCCGGCCCCATTCCATGATGAACTCGCCGTCGCTGTTGAACTTCAGGATCCGTCCGGTCGAACCGGGCGGCGGATCGTTAGTCTGACCACTGTGCCCATCGGCAACGAATATGTCGCCGTTCGGGGCGGTGATGACGTCGGTGGGTTCATTGAGTTGGCCGGGACCGGTCCCGGGTACGCCGGCCTCTCCGAGCCGCAACAGGACCTCGCCTTCCGGACTGAACTTGATCGCCTGGTGACCTTTGGTACCGGATGGATTTGCCTGGAAATCCGTCACCCAGACGTTGCCTTCGGTATCGACGTGGAATCCGTGTGGCGTGACGAACAGCCCGGCGCCGAAACTCGTCAGGACTTCGCCGGTTTCGCGATCGAACTTGAGGATCGGGTCGACGTCGGAGGTGTCGCAGCCGCCCTCCAGACCGTTGGCTCCACACCGGTCGTAAGCCCAGATATTCCCGTCGGGGCCGATATCGATACCCGCGGTCGATCCCCACGTTCGCCCGTCGGGCAGGTCGGCCCAACCGAGTATCACCTCGGGATTCGGATTCGGCAAAAGCAGCCTGTCACTCTGTTCAGCCGGCCCCGCGGCGCCCGCCAGACTCTCTTCAGGCGCCGGCGCTTCCACTCCCACACAGGCCGCCAGGACCGCCGCCGGAATCAACCATAGAGCCGAACGACCAACGTTGTACGCAATGCCATGTCTGTTCATCGGTACCCCCTTGCTGTAACCGTGATTGTGTTACCGGACGTCGGTCGGAGGCAAGAAGGATGTGATATCGGTCCGAGAGGTTCACGGAACAAAGGGACAAACGGGTCGAAAAAACGGGCGGCAAGTGACTGACGAGAGAGCGGCCGCGGTCTTCGTCGATCGAGCTTGCGCGATCGTGCCCGTGCGGGCGCCGCGCAGGTCAGGAGCCGGACTCGATCACCGGAACGGCAGCCTGGACCATCGAAAAAACGGCCGTGGCGAGTGAAAAACAGACCGCGCGATGTTTCAGATCAATCCTGCGGCGCGACGTCCCGGATCTGAATCAGCCACTGACCGCCGACTTTCACCAGATGGTCCACCCCGCGGCCGGCTGCGACGATGCTTGCCGGGTTGCCCCCACCCGCTCCGTTCACCGTCAGCCAATAGGTATGATGCCGGGCATGCGTATCGTCGATGAATTCAATCCAGACATCGGTGTTCATGCCGAGATCTTCTGCGGGATCACGTGACACGGGCGCACTCGACCCGCTCCCGCTACCACGTGAAGGTGAAGATTCTGACCGCGTTTCGACCCGGATCGGGACTGCTGGAGGGCGGGGCCTTGTACCGTTCAGGCACGGTGGACCAGCCTTCGTGGATGTTGCCGCCGAAGTAGAAGCGCCGCGTCGTGCCGGGCTCCGTGGTTGGACTGCTGCCCGTCGCGAAGAGCGCGTAGGAACGCTCCGGCGGGCGCGGGCCGGTTTGATCGTCACGAGGCACGTACTCCGTGCGACCGTCGCCGTCGACGTCCGCTCGAATCCAGTCGAGATGGAGCAGGCGATGGTAGCTGCGGTCGGCGATCATGCCGCGCAACTCGGCGTTGAACTGCGAGATGATCGACTCGGCGTCCGGAAGCGATCGGTGGAGGGCGAAGTGAAGCGAGCGTGTGAGCAGCGGCGTCGAGCCGAACGCCAGCCGCGTTCGAGCCTCTTCTGCGTGGTTGCCGATGAGGTACTGGACGACCAGGTCGTCCATCAGTGTGTAGTCCGTCTCACCGTTGAGGAGTTTTGCGACGCTGTCCTCTTCGCTGTTCGAGCCAACGATGATCGGCCCGTCAGTCGTCTCGACTGCCTCACCATACGCGTACCCGGCGACCAGGGCGATCCGCTGGCCGGCTAGGTCGTCCAGCGAGGTCGCGGACATGTCGCTGCCCTGCCGCCCGACGAGGATCAACCGGTTCTCGAGATACGGCTGCGAGTAAATCAGTGCGCTTTCCCGCTCCGTATCCTTCCAGAGGGCCGCGCTTCCGTCGAACTCGCCGCTCAGCAGTGATGGCGTCAGTCTGCCCTCGTCCACGATGACAGTTTCAGCGGCGATCCCCATGCGAACGAGAGCCAGGCCGACCAGATCGTGGGCAAACCGCGCCTGTCCCGGCGCGTTGGTGAACGGCGACCACGCCGTCGACGCGAGTTGCAACTGCCGGCCCTGTGCTGTTGCCATGATCGGCATGGCGATGATGGGGAGAAGCAGCGCTCCGGTCGCCCACCAACTCCAACGAAGAAGCCGTGTCTGGCGCGCGGGTCGTGAACACATATCGAAATCCTAGCAGACCTGAGCAGGATCGCGTATGTGGAATCCGACTACAAACTCATTTTCAGACATGCGCTCCCACAAGGTTCGGCCGGCCTCGCAGGTGGCGATTTGGCACATATGCTTGACACCACCCTCGGCTGCGTATAGCTTCGGCAACGGGCATCTCTTTCGGTCGAACCCTTCCAGGCAAGAGTGCTCAGGAGATCGATGTGCGACATTCTTTGACGGTTTCATTGTTGACGTTCGCGGTGGCCCTGTCGGTGTCTCCCTGGGCCTCGGGCCAGGGTCTGGGAACGCAGTTTCCCGAAGATCGGGCTGTGCGGCGGCAGCAGCGGCCGACGCCGCCCTTTGTCGAGCCTCCTCGGAACGAAGAAGGCCGTGTGCTGCTCGGCGCGCCCCTGGGCGAAACGGGCCTCTGGGTCGGAGGCGGCGGCGTGTCGCCGGTCGATGGCGAGGCGGCGCCGTACCAACCGTGGGCGCGTGAACTGGTCGCCTATCGCCGCGCCAGCCCATTGGAGCCGCACACCCGGTGCAAGCCCTCCGGCGGACCCCGCCAGTGGCTGACCCCTTACGGCGCGGAGATCGTCGAGGTCCCGGAGATTGAACGGATATTCATCTTCGATATCGGCGGGCCGCATACCTACCGGACCATCTACATGGATGGCCGGCCGCATCCCGAAGACCTGATGCCCAGCTACTATGGACACAGCGTCGGTCGCTGGGAAGGCGACACGCTGGTGATCGATTCGGTGGGATATAACGAGCGGTTCTGGATGGACCGGGGCCGGAGCCCCCACACCGAAGACCTGCACATGGTCGAGCGCCTGACGAGAACGGGTCTCAATGACCTGACGTACGAGATCACGATCGAGGACCCGAATGTCTATACGGAGCCCTGGACGGGCGGGCTGGACATGCGCTGGCTGCCCGATCGCGAACTGTTCGAGTACATCTGTCAGGACAACAACTACGCCACCGACATCATGATCGGCATAGAGGACGACGTCGACCGCCTTTGGATCGTTCCCTAGCAACCCCTGGTCGAAGTATGCCCGGCCGGGCCAAGGCGGGCTCGGGCGGCATCGCACCACCTCGGGCGTTCCCTCACCTTGCCGATCGAAGAGGATCGCCTGCATCGCGGCGCTTCCGATCTGAATACGATGCCGCTCCGAACGCGGCCATGCACACTTCTGGCCCAGACCGTCAAGCTACCGGACACTCAGCGACCTCGCCTTCACGGTGACCAACGGGCGCTGGAAGATCAACCCTCAACCGGGCACCCGCGACGGAATCAACTGCTCAACCTTCTCCTGACGAACGGAATCGTCGACCAAACCGATAGTCGGAGTCTTGGGATCTTTCCATTTCCCAAAAACGGCCGGTTGAGGCTTGAGCGAGGGCGTCGAGCCTTTTGATGTCAGCATTTCTTTCCTTGGAGAGGCGAGGATGCGAAGAGTAAGGTAATTAAACGATGCGCCGGGGCATCCGCGCGTGTTGGTCGGCGGTGCCTGCGATCAGGTCGAGGCGTTGAACGAGGTCGCCTCGGCGAAATGCGGGTCGGACGCGGTGGCGGGCGTCGCGTCCGATAAGGAGGATTCAAGCGATGGAACTCATGCAATTCTACTCCCGGTTTCTCACGTTGCTGCTGGCCATCACGCTCGTCGCTACAAATTCTCACGCTCAATCCAGCAGTTTGAGCGGGCGGGTCACCGACCAGAGCGGCGCCGTGCTCCCCGGCACCGAGATCACCGTTACGAACGTCGCCAACGGTCTCCAGCGAAACAATTTGTCCAACAGCGAGGGGTTGTACATATTTGCCCAGTTGCCACCCGGCGCCTACACGCTGTCGGCGATCCAGACGGGCTTCCAATCGGTGACTATTGAAGGCGTCACGTTGCTGGTCAACACGAACGTCGAGCTTCCCGTCACATTCGAAGTCGCTGCGCTCACCGCATCCGTCACGGTGTCCGCCGGGCCCGAACAGCTGAATACCACCGATGCGTCGGTCGGGAACGCGTTCGGAACCCGGCCGATCAGCCAATTGCCCCTGAACGCGCGCAATCCGGCCGGACTGCTCTCGCTGCAGGCGGGTGTCACGTTCATCAGCGCCGACCCGCTGGACGGCCAGCGAACGTCGGATATCCGAAACGGATCGGTCAACGGCGCCCAGAGCGACCAGTCGAACGTGACGCTCGACGGGGTCGATGTGAACGATCAGAATGGACGCTTGCCGTTCACCAGCGTGCTTCGCAACACGCTGGATTCGATTCAGGAATTCCGTGTGGTGACGACCTCGGCCAACGCCGACCAGGGCCGCTCGTCGGGCGCGCAGGTGTCGCTGGTGACCAAGAGCGGGACCAACGCGGTGCACGGATCGCTCTACGAATTTCACCGGAACACGGTCACGGCGGCGAATGATTTCTTCAACAACAGGGCCGGCGTCGATCGTCCCAAGCTTATCCGCAATGTGTTCGGCGGTTCCGTCGGCGGCCCCATCCGGAGAGAGCGCGTCTTCTACTTCGTCAACTACGAAGGCCGCCGGGACGCCAGCGAGGGCAGCGCCGTGCGCCGGGTTCCGACGGCTTCGATGCGCGACGGCTTCGTCAAGTACCGGAACACGGGCGGAGATGTCGTGACGCTCGACCCCGAATTCATCCGGACACGCCTCGATCCTCTGCAGACGGGCCCCAATTCCGCCACGCTCGAATACTTCAATTCCTTCCCGGAACCGAACGACTCCACCGTCGGGGACGGCCTGAACACCGCGGGACACCGGTTCGCGGCCTCGACGCCCCTGGCTTGGAACACGTTCGTTTCAAAGATCGACTGGACCGCGGACCGGAACGGTTTGCACCGCATGTTCCTGCGCGTCAACTACCAGAACGACAGCATCTCGAGCGTGCCCCAGTTTCCCGGTCAGCCTCCCAACAGCGAGACGAAGGACACCAGCCGCGGGTTCGCGTTCGGATACGACGGCACGTTCGGCGGCAACGTCGTCGGCACGTTCCGCTACGGATTCACAGGCCAGAAATTGGCTTTGTCGGGTGTCCGAACGGCATCCCGGGCCAGTCTCGGAGACAGCATCATCGACGATATCCTGGGCTCGACGACGCCCCGGGACACCTACCTGCCGACGCAAACGGTCACAGCGAACTTCTCCGCGTCGCGCGGTCTGCACTTCCTGCAGTTCGGAGGGGAGTTCGTTTCGGTTCGAAACCGCCGTGTGAGCTATGACAACAGCTATCACTTTGCCAAACAGGCGGCCTGGGCGCTGATCGACGCCCCCGCGCTGTTCGACCAGCCGCTGTCCGCTCAGCCGGCCAACCCCGGCGTCTACCGGGAGACCATGGCGACCGCCCTGGGCGTCCTCAACTTCTATGACGCCAACTACAACTACGACCTGGACGGCAATTCGTTGCCCATGGGCGACCCCGCCCGCCGAACTTTCGGTGCGGAACAACTGGAGCTCTACCTCCAGGACACCTGGCGCATCAGGCCGGGCCTGACCCTCACGGCCGGCCTGCGTTGGTCCCTCATGCCTCCTGTTCGTGAGGTGAACGGGCTCCAGGTCAGCATCACGCCAACACTCGACGAATATATCGCCGACCGCCTGGACCTGGCGGCAAACGGCCGGCCTTCGCACGAAGCGGGACCCATCGGCTTCGTATCGGCCGACGATGCCCAAGGCGGACCGTTGTGGGACACGCACTACAAGAATTTCGGGCCCCGGCTGGCCGTCGCCTTCTCGCCGGATGGCGGCGATGGTTTTCTGGGCAGGCTGTTGGGCGGCCGGGGGCAGACATCGATCCGGGCGGGGGTCGGCATCTTTTACAGCAGCTTCGGCATGGGCATGATGCAGATGCTCGACCGGAACGCGTTCGGTCTTACCAGCAAGGTGACCAACCAGATTGCCCATGTGGCGGCGGCGCCTCGCTTCGCCGGGATTTCGACTCCCCCCGCCGATGGGATCTTGCCTGCGCCGCCTGGAGGGCCGGGCACACCTAACCCCACCGGACTGGGATGGAGCCAGGGAGTCGACTCCAGCGTTCGGCCTCCCTACAGCATCAACCCCACCTTCTCGATCGCCCGTGAGTTGGATGGCGGTTACCTGGTCGAGATTGGATACGTGGGCCGGCTCGGACGCCGACTGCTCGTCAACGACACGGCCGCGGCTCAATACACCAACTTCAGAGACCCGGCGTCGGGCCAACTCTTGATGGACTCGCTCCACGAACTCGAAACCATGGCGCGGCGCGGGGTGCCGTCCAAAGCCGTGTCGCCCATCGGGTTCTGGGAGAACGTCTATTCCGGCGCCGCCACACCGGAGGCCACGGCGACTCAGCGCGTCTACGACGTCATCCGGTCCAGCAGCCCCGATACGGGCACGGCGCTCTACTATATCGACTACGCGTGCTCCCCGTTCTGCAGCGATCTGGGGTCGGGGACGTTCCTCAACCCCCAGTTCTGGGCCTTCGATGCGTTGCGGTCTTTCGGAACCTCGACCTACCACTCGATGCAGGTGTCGCTGCGCAAGGCCTTCTCCGACGGGTACCAGTTTGACCTGAACTACACCTTGTCCAAGTCCACTGACCTGGTGTCGGTGGGCTCTCGCCGCAGCCAGGGCGAAAGGTTCGGCCAGGTTCCGGGAGACACCTACTGGTCAACGTTCAGCGTCATCAACTCCTGGGACCGGGAAGCGCAGCGGGCCGTCTCCGATTTCGACATGCGCCACCAATGGAACGCCAACTGGGTCGTCGAACTGCCGATCGGCCAAGGAAAACCCTTACTGTCCGACCTGGGGCCGGCGGGCCAAGCCGTGCTTGGCGGCTGGCAGCTCAGCGGCTTGATGCGCTTGACGTCAGGCATGCCCCTCAGTGTGTTGAACGGTCTGGCCTGGCCGACGTGCTATTGCTACCAGCACTTCGCCGAAACGGTAGGAACGGTCCCGGAACAAACCAACGCGAAGAACGCCCGATTGATCGGAGGGGGCACGGGACCGAACGTGTTCAGCGATCCCGAAGCGGCCCTGGCCTCGTTCAGGCAAGTCCTGCCCGGTGAAATCGGGCAACGGAACAACCTGCGCGGCGATGGGATATTCTCGATCGACATGGCCATCGGCAAGCGCTTCGCGATGCCGTTCGAGGGTCACACCCTTCAATTCCGGGCCGAGGCCTTCAACGTAACGAACAGCGTTCGATTCAACCCCGACGCATGGGAAACGCTTTCGTTCGTCTTCCCCGGGAGCTTTGGCAATTACTCGCAGGTGATGATTCCGCCTCGGGTCATCCAGTTCGGCTTGCGCTACGAGTTCTAGCCGCCTATGGAAAACCCTGCGGGGTTCGGCCACGGGCTGCCAAAAAAGGTCCGTCGAGGACTGACTTGATGAAGTGCGGATAGCCTCGCGCACAACGGACGATGATGTCGAGAGTGTCTTTCTGCTGGCCCGGTCCGCCGGATGAGGCTAACATGTGCTGACGGTGGGACTGTGCCCGCCTGAACAATGCGAATCCGACTCGACGGTCGATCGCCTGGCCATCGGCGAGCGATTGGTGTGTCGTCATTTTTGGTGTGACGCCGAACCGTTCCAATGTCTTCGGCGGAACGATCGAATATGCCGCTCCGGAGTCGGACCAATGAACCGCCATCCGACGCTCCGACAACGACGGAGCGGCCTCGTCATATGCGGCACGCGGGTGGCATCGGGTCCCGAAATGACCCTTATCGGTTGCTTCTGCTCAAGGGAATTCACAAGGGGATTCAGAGGATGCGTACTCAACGAACATCGAGCCTTCTGTTATCGGTAGCGCTGCTTGCGGTCGGCGCCGCGGCCATGTACGGACAGGGGAGTGACAACCGTCTGGTCGTTGCGTCCCAGAACGGCGACCTCCAGGCCGTTCGCGACTTGATTGCTACCGAAGCAAATATCAACGAACCGGGGCCGGATGGATCGACCGCGCTGCTGTGGGCGGCGTACCATTCGGATCTCGACATGGCGCGGGCGCTGATCTCGGCCGGCGCTGACGTGGACACGCCGAACGCATACGGTATCGCGCCGCTGCTGCAAGCAAGCCGGACAGGCGACGCCGCGATGGTCGGCGCGTTGCTGGAAGGCGGCGCTTCGCTCGAGTCGCTCCATCCGGACGGAGAAACCGCACTGATGGCCGCGTCGCGATCAGGCAACCTCGATGCCGTGAGTCTGTTGCTCGATGCCGGCGCCGACGTGCACTCAGCCGATACTTTTGAGGAACAGACGGCTCTGATGTGGGCGGCGGCCGAAGGCCACACGGACGTGGTCGGCGCCTTGCTCCGACAGGGCGCGGATCCCGATCTCAAGGCTCGGGTCACGATGATCGAGGAGCGGAAACACGCCGATCACGCGACCGGCGGCTTCACCGCGCTCCACTTTGCGGTACGGAATGGCCACGATGCAGTCGTCGAAGCGCTGATCGAGGCCGGCGCGGATCCAACGCTCACTAATGAAGACGGGGCGACCCCGACCGTCATTGCCGTCATCAACGACCGGTTCGACCTGGTAAGGACGCTGCTCGATCTTGGCGCCGACCCGGACGACGGGGCCCTGTACTTCGCTGTCGACATGCACGATGCGACCTCGGACATGCGCGCTCACGACGGGTCACGCCTGCGTGCCGACCACGACAATGCCATGAACGCGCTGGATCTGGTTGAGTTGCTGCTCGACCGCGGCGCCGATCCCAACAAGGCCTTCATTGGCCAGTTGCATTCGACCACCCTTTGCTGCGCCCCCAAAATCAACAGCTCGCCCTTCTTCCGCGCGGCCATCGCGTCCGACGTGGATGTGTTGAAGTTGATGATCGATCACGGCGCCGAGGTCGAATGGAGTCCGGTGGAACCCGAGAAAGAAGAAGACGATGAGGCTGCAGGCGGCCGCGGCAATGCGAACGTCGGCCGAACGCCCGTCATGGTCGCCATCAACGGGGGCCGCGGCGCCTCCTTCGCGGCAGGACCCGGATTCACGCGCCTTGGCCCGCCACCGTTCCGAGAGGAGTCGAATCGCGAGCCGCTGGACGCGATCAAGGCGCTCCTCGCGGCCGGCGCCGACCCCAACGTAAAGACGCCGGACGACTCCACGCCCTTGCATATGGCCGTTGAGGCACGGCAGGTGGGCATCATTCAGGAACTCGTTGCCGCCGGTGCGGATCTCGACGCGGTCGACGACGAGAACCTCACACCACTTCTGCTGGCGGAGGTACCACCGCCACCGCCACCGCCCGGGAACAACAACGACTCGCGGACGTACCGCAGGCCACAGGATACCCGGGAAGACGTGATTGCCGCCCTGCGCGAGTTGATGGGGCTGGGCCCTGACGACCCCGCGCCAGTGCCGCCGCCTTTGCCGGAAGAAACGGAAGAGGATGACGCCGAGGGTGCGGACGATGCTGAAGATGCGGCCCCTCCTGCCGGCGATTCCGATGAGTCCGGTGAGAACGAAGACGGACAGGTTTCCGAAGAGGTGGCTGGCGCCTCGGACGATGCCGAACCGCAGGTACCGGTGACGCAATGACGACCGTGACGAAGTGGATGACGCCCGCCGTAACCAAGATAACGGCGGCGTGGGCCGTGGCAATCCTGGTCTGTGCGGGTGGGGCGTCCGCGTTCGTTCCGAGCGCCGGGGCCGCCGCGCCGCAGGTTGCGCCATCTGTGGACGGTGCGGCCGAGTATCGCGCCTTGCTTGACCAGTACTGCGTGGCCTGTCACAACGACCGCCTCGCGCTGCCTGAGAACGACCCCGTGAATCTGCAGTCGGCGAGCCTGGAGGACCCCATCGCCCACGCGGCCACGTGGGAACGCGTGCTCCGGAAGTTGAGCGTCCGCGCGATGCCCCCCGAGGGGGCGCGCCGTCCCGCCGAAACCGAGTATGCCGCGTTCACCGGTTGGCTCGCCCGTTCGCTCGACCAGGGGTGGGCCACGCGAATTACGCCGGGCCGCTACGTCGCGCATCGGTTGAACCGCTCGGAGTATCGCAACGCCATTCGTGATCTGCTCGCCGTCGAGGTGGAGGTCACCGGCCTGTTGCCCAGCGATGGCGCCGACTTCGGGTTCGACAACATCGCGGCAGCGCTCCCGACTTCCCCGCTCCTGCTGGAGCGGTACCTCATCGCGGCGCAACGCATCGGCACGCTCGCCGTCGGCGATCCCGAGTCCGAGGTCGGGACCACCGAGTACGCCATCAACCGCAACTTCTCACAGAACGGCCATGTCCCGGGACTGCCCATCGGCACCCGTGGCGGCACGGTCGTGCGTCACGTGTTTCCCGCCGACGGGGAGTACGCGCTGTTCGGCCGTCTGGTCAGGGGCATCGAAGAGGGATATGCCGGGGTCGAGGGCCACGACATTCCCGACACGTTCATCATCACGCTCGACGGGGCGGAGGTGTATTCGGCGGAAATTGGCGGGCTCGAGGACCACGAGATTCAGGTGGAGGACATGAATGAAGCGCGTACCATCATCGACGCGCGCATGACGGCCCGCATCCCGGTCACCGCGGGCCCGCACGATGTGGGGTTCACGTTCCGTGAACGAAGCTTCCAGTGGCAGGATGTATGGCAGCCTTCGCTGCGTGACAGTCAGGAAATCCACATGATCGGAGGGCTTTCGCGGCTGAAGACCGTGCACATCGAGGGACCTTACGCCGTCACGGGCGTGAGCATGACGCCAAGCCGGGAGCGTGTCTTCGTCTGCCGGCCGGAGTCGGTCGCCGACGAATCGCCGTGCGCCGAGCAGATCTTTCTTCAGCTCGCGCGCCGCGCGTTCCGGCGTCCGGTCACGTCGTTCGACGTCGAGGCGCCTCTGGAATTCTACCGGCAGGCGCGGGACCAGGGCACGACCTTCGATGCCGGCATTCGCGCCGGAGTGACGCGAATTCTGTCCAGTCCGCGCTTCCTGTACCGGATCGAGCAAGATCCCGACGACCTCCCCGCAGGCGTGGCGCTCTCGATCAACGATATCGAACTCGCTTCGCGTCTCTCCTTCTTCCTCTGGAGCAGTATTCCCGACGACGAACTGCTGTTGCTCGCCGAGGAAGGCCGGCTCCGGGATCCGGGAGTGCTCGAAGCGCAGGTCCGCCGCATGATCGCCGACCCCCGTGCGGACGCGATGGTCAGCGACTTCACCGGCCAGTGGTTGCAGTTGCGCAACCTCGAAGCCAAAGTTCAGCCGGACATCCTGCTCTTTCCCGATTTCGACGACAACATCCGTCAGGCGTTCCGCCGCGAAACCGAGTTGCTGTTCTCGAATATCCTGCGCGAGGACCGGAGCCTGCTGGAGTTGTTGGACGCGGACTATACGTTTGTGGATGAGAGGCTCGCGCGGCACTACGAGATTCCCGGAGTGTACGGATCGCGTTTCCGAAGGGTAACCGTAACGGAACCGCGGCGGCGCGGTTTGCTGGGGCACGGAAGCGTGCTGTCGCTGACCTCGGTCGCCAACCGCACCTCGCCCGTGTTCCGAGGGGTCTACATACTGGACACGTTCCTTGGCACGCCACCACCGCCACCGCCGCCCAACGTGCCGGCGCTCGAAGAAAGCGACTCCGGGGAGACGACGGCCCCAAGGACGGTCAGGGAACAAATGCAGGTTCACCGCCAGAATCCCGCGTGTGCGGGCTGCCACCGCACCATCGATCCCGTGGGCTTCGCGCTGGAGAACTTCGATTCGGTCGGGAAGTGGCGCGAGACCTCTAACGGCGCGCCGATCGACTCTGTCGGGCAACTGGCGGACGGGACCACTGTGGACGGACCGGTTGCGCTCCGCGAGACGATCATGGCTCGGCCTGAGGCTTTCTCGACGATCGTTACCGAGCGCCTGATGACCTATGCGCTCGGCCGGGGCCTTCAGCCGCCGGACATGGCGGTGGTTCGAAGTATCGTGGGCACGGCAGCCGCCCGCGATTACGCGCTTTCGTCGATCGTCCTCGGCATCGTCGAGAGTGAGCCATTCCAGATGCGGACCCGATTGGAGCCGGCCGGCGCGGGTGGGGAGATCGCACGGTCCGAGACAGAAAATGTCGCCACTATTCCCTAGATGTGAGAACATACCGCATCCTTTCAGAGAGGTACACGACTCATGATCGTCACCAAGAAGCATTTGTCTCGACGGACATTTCTGAGCGGTGCCGGGGTCACCCTGGCGTTACCGCTCCTTGATGCCATGGTGCCGGCGCTGACCGCGCAGTCGCTTACGGCTGCCGCTTCGCCATTCCGCTTCGGCGTCGGCTACATGCCGTGCGGTGTCTATCCCGATGTCTGGCACCCCGACGAGGTCGGCACTGACTTTGCGTTCAAGCAAGTCATGCTGCCGCTCGAGCCGTTCCGTGACAATCTGGTCACCATCAGCGGGATGCAGGCCCCTTGGGGCGAGTCGGTGCACGTTGGGGCGAGTTCTGCGTTCCTTAACGGTGTCGGGCCGGTCGTGGACCGGGAGGCCACCGGTGACGCGTTCGGGAAGATCCAGTCGAAGAAGACTCTCGATCAACACATCGCCGATAAGGTCGCCGGCGATACGCCCCTCCGCTCGATCGAGGTCGGGACCGAGGACATGGGCACGGCCACAGGCGCCTGCGACGGGTTCCCCTGCACGTATTTCGATACCCTCGCCTGGAGAACCGACACGAACCCGCTACCGGTATCCATCAACCCGCGAGTGACGTTTGAGCGAATGTTCGGCGAGACGGGTTCGAGGGAATTCCGGACGGCCCGCCTGAAGGAGCGTCAGAGTCTGCTCGACTCGGTCATCAACGAGACGTCTAAACTGCGTCGCGAGTTGGGCGCGCCGGATCAGGCCATTTTCGACGATTACCTGAACAACATCCGCGAAGTGGAGCTTCAACTCGATCGGATGGAGAGCCGCCTGGGGACCATCACGGGTGACGTCACTGCGCCGCTCGGTCTGCCCGAAGCGTTCGACGATCACATGACCATCACCTACGAGCTGATGAGATTGGCATATCAGGGCGACATCAGTCGTGTGTTCACGTTCATGATCGGTCACGAACCGACCGACCGCAGCTACGCGCACATCGGTATTTCCGGAACGCATCACAGCATCTCGCACCATGGCGACAGCCCCGAGAAGATGGAGCAATACGCGAAGATCGGACTTTACCAGATCGCCAAGTTCGCCGAGTTCGTCGAGAAGATGAAGGCGACTCCCGATGGTGACGGCAACTTGCTCGACCATTCGCTCCTGTACTGGGGCAGCGGCATGTCGAACGGGAACCTTCATGACCGCGCCAACACACCGGCCGTTCTGGTGGGCGGCGCCCATGGCAGGTTGGCCGGCAACCGTCACGTTGCGGCGAAGGAGAAAGAACCCACCGCGAACCTGCTCGTCTCGCTGGCGGAGTTGTACGACATCGAGATCGCGAACATGGGAGCGAGCACAGGAAAGCTCGAGCTATAGCGGAGACAACGGGCTGGCGTCCGGATTCGCTTCCGAAATCCGGACGCGGCCTGACTTCTCAATTGACGTCACGGGTCCCCCATTGGATGGCGGGACCCGGATTTCCCCACCTACCTTTTCGCGATCAACTCCTCAACCGCTCCAAGTGCCGTTCTCGGCCGTCGCGGGCTAACTAATCGACAAGACTACGGTCGTCTCTTGCCACCCAAAGCCGGTTTCCAACGGAATGGATCCTATCCAAACCCGGGGAGATTCGGAGGAAGGCCCATGCGATTGTCGCCGTTACCTTGCTGGTAGCTTCCCCTCGGGCTCCGGCCTGGTGGTACGCGCCCAGGAGCCGTCGATCCGTGCATTGAAGCTCGAACGGCGTCCGGGCCGTTGTCGAAGAATGGACCGGCGATATCGAACGCGCCATCCGGCGATCGATCTCGTTCAACTTCGGCACGGCGTCATCGCTGGCACGCCAGATCGAGAACGGCGAGCCGTTCGACGTCGCGATCCTGACCCCGGCGCCGATCGAGCGCATGATTGCGGTGAACAAAATCGCTTCCGAATCAATCCAAACGATGTTCGCCACATCGTACGTGAACACTTTGATGAACCCGCGCGAAAAGCTGACACGGAATCTCTCGATATCGTTCTCCCTCGGCGGTGCAATCCCGGAGAGACCGGTTCTGTCTCTAACCCGCATTTCTCACGAGTTGTCTGCTACAGCGCCGGATCCATCCGCCAGTGCTGCGTCCCACTTCGTCGGGCTCCTCGACGTACCGTCAAGTACGCCTCCGGTGCCCTCCGGGCGCGCGCCTTGCTCTGACGGCGTCTCCGACTCTTCGCGACGAAAACCCGTGAAAAAGGCGGGCTAAAGGTCTCAAATTTGCGCGGGATCGGAATCCGGTCTTACTCACGTTAGCTGTTCCGGTGATATCCTACGCCCCATCCCGGGGGTAGGAGACCCGCTCTCATGGTCAGCGGCGTTGTGCTACCGGAAAACGATCTGTCAACGAATGCCTGATGAATCCCAACTGAATATTCCCCTGGGGTGGGACGGATTACTCCAAAGTGACCGCTCCAGAGTCTGGCATCCCTACACAACGGTTCCGCCCCAGTCACCGCAGTTGCCGGTGGTTTCCGCAAACGGCGTCACGCTTCACCTTGCCGATGGCACAACCCTCATTGACGGGATGGCGTCGTGGTGGTGCGCAATCCATGGATACAATCATCCGATCCTGAACCAGGCGGTAGTGAAGCAGTTGGCCTCTACGGCCCACGTGATGTTCGGGGGGTTGACACACGAACCGGGAATCCAGCTCGCGGAACGCCTGTTGGCGATTGCACCTGTCGGCCTCGGCGTGGTGTTTTTTTGCGACTCGGGCTCGGTGTCCGTCGAGGTCGCCATCAAAATGGCAATTCAATACCAGGCCGCTCAGGGCTCGCCCAGCCGTCAGAAGTTTGTCGCATTGCGCGGAGGCTACCACGGGGATACGTTCGGCGCGATGGCACTCTGCGACCCGGTGACGGGCATGCATCACCTCTTCAATCACGTTGTCGCGAGGCACTACTTCGCGGACCGTCCCGCCATCCGGTTCGACGGCGAGTGGCTCGATTCGGACGTTGACTCGCTCAGGGACCTGTTGGATGAGCACTCCGACGAGATTGCGGCGGTTGTCCTGGAGCCGATCGTGCAGGGCGCTGGCGGCATGTGGTTTTATCACCCGAAATATCTGCGGTCCGTAAGAGGCCTCTGCGATACCCATGGTGTATTGCTGATCGCGGACGAGATTGCCACGGGCTTTGGCCGGAGTGGAAAACTGTTTGCCTGTGAGCATGCCGGCGTTACACCTGACATATTGTGTCTTGGCAAGGCGTTGACCGGTGGATATATGACGCTGGCCGCCACGCTCGCGACCGACGAAGTAGCAAACGCGATATCCAGCGCAGGCCCCCTGATGCACGGACCCACATTCATGGCCAATCCGCTTGCGTCGGCGGTTGCGAACGCCAGTATCGACTTGCTCTTGTCGTCGAACTGGTCCGCGCGAGTCGCGGCGATCGAATCTCAATTGAAGAAGGAACTCGAACCGTGCCGCGGATCGGACAAGGTAGAGGATGTTCGTGTGCTTGGCGCCATCGGAGTGGTGGAACTGAAGGCGCCGATCGATCTCGCGACCGCAACCGCGCAATTCGTGCGTCGCGGGGTATGGGTGCGGCCATTCGGCCGGTTGGTCTATGCGATGCCACCCTATGTTATCGGTCATGACGATCTGTCACGGGTGACGGGCGCCATGGTTGAAGTAGTGGGCTGATCGCCGATCCGTATATAATCGGCACACCATCCGACTTGGAGGACCCCATGAAGTCATCCGCCCTGCGGTTGTGCCTGTGTTCGATCCTCGCTTTCGTCCCCATCGCAACCGTGCCCGCCGAATCGCCCGCTCAAGGCGGGGATTTCAACGCGCAAACCCGTGACGCGTTCAAGATATTCGACAACCTGTACTACGTTGGCGTCGATCTGGTGAGCGCCTACCTGGTAACCACATCCGACGGGTTGGTCATCATCGACACGCTCTTCGCCGCATCTGCCGACAAGCTGTTGAACAACGTGCGCGCGCTGGGTTTCGACCCGGCCGACGTCGAGTACATTTTCGTGTCGCACGGCCATGGAGACCATGCCCAGGGAGCGCCCATCATCAAGGAAGCGACCGGAGCGCGAGTGGGGATGACGGCCGAGGACTGGGCAATGACCGACCAGACTCCGGACATGACGATGACCGACGGCGAGTCGATCACGCTCGGGGATACCACGTTCACGTTCTACGTCACGCCGGGACACACGCCGGGTGTGCTGTCGATGGCGTTCCCGGTACGCGACGGCGACCGGACGCATAACGCGTTCATGTTCGGCGGCATGGGTCTGAACTTCAGCGGAGTGGACCGCACCGAAATGTACCTGGACAGCGTGCGGCGTGTGCAGCAGATGGACGGCATCGAGATCAACGTGACCAACCATGAAGGCGCCGGGCAGGTCTTTGCGCGCGCCGACCGGCTTGCGGACAGGGGGCCCGGAGATCCGCACCCCTTCGTGGACCCCGACGGTTTCTACGCGTGGTTGGACACCCTGGAAGAGAACGGCGAGGCGAAGCTCGTCGAAGAACGCGAAGCGGCGGGAACGAACTGACCCCGGCACGCCAATCGGTCAAGAGGGGTATCTCGCATTCCGGCCAATGCCGGCGGCCCGTCCGCTGGGCTCCCGATCGGGAGAATCTGTCATGTATATGCCGAACACGGGAATTGTAATAATTTAGTGAATTCTTGGACGACCGTATACCGACGGGACAGACGGCAGTCTAGAATTTGAACAGATATGAGCGAACCTTCCGGAAGCGGTTCAACCGGCATCGTCGAACAGACTGAAGTCGGCAGCTACTTTGTCGCGAACTACCCGCCGTTCTCGGTCTGGTCGGAGAATGCCGTGACGGCCGACGCGCTTCCGGCACTCCACAGGCCCCCGGCGCCGGACACTCCACTCGGGATGTATCTACACATCCCCTTTTGCAGAAAGCGTTGTCACTTCTGCTATTTCCGCGTGTACACCGACAAGAACGCCGATGAGGTGAACGCCTACCTCGACACGCTGGCCCGCGAAATGGAGTTGTACTCGCGGCTGCCGTCCATTGGCGGACGGGATCTGGATTTCATCTACTTTGGCGGGGGGACGCCTTCGTTCCTGTCCACGACCCAACTCCAAAGACTGGTCGACCGGCTGCAGGCAACAATGGCGTGGGACAAGGCCGAAGAAATCTCATTCGAATGCGAACCCGGAACGTTGACGGCGACAAAGCTTTCGGCGATTCGCGGGATGGGCGTGACCCGATTGAGCCTGGGCGTCGAAAACTTCGACGACCGCATCCTGGATCTCAACGGACGGGCCCATCGTTCTCCCGAGATCTTCCGCGCTTACGAATTTGCACGCTCGCTGAACTTCCACACGATCAACATCGATCTCATTTCAGGCATGCTGGGCGAGACCGACGACACCTGGCGGAATTCGGTCGAGCAGGCTCTGAAGCTCGCACCCGAAAGCGTCACGATCTACCAGATGGAGTTGCCATTCAACACGACGATCAGCGGCGATATCATCAAGGGCGAAGGCCGGTTTGCGGAACCCGTCGCGGACTGGGCGACCAAGCGGCGTTGGGTGCGTGAAGCTTTCGACGTTTTCGAGAGCGCGGGCTACTCGGTCCGAACCGCCTACACGGCAGTGAAGGACAAGGACACCCGGTTTGTCTATACGGACCGCCTGTGGGAGGGCGCCGACATGGCCGGACTGGGAGTCGCATCCTTCGGCCATATCAACGGTACCCACATTCAGAACCTGGACCGGTCGGAAACCTGGAGTGCGGCCATCGAACGCGGGGAAATTCCACTCCATCGCGCCTATCGCCCGACGGGCGAAGAACGCATGATCCGCGAGTTCATCCTTCAACTCAAGAGGGGCAGGCTTCGCCCGGACTATTTTGCCGACAAATACGGCGCCGACGTCCGGCAGCGATTCGACGGACATCTCGATTCGTTGCAGTCTTCCGGATTCGTGGCCTCGTCGACCGACGACGAGATTGCGCTCTCGCGGGAGGGATTGCTGCGCGTGGATTCCCTGCTCCCCGGTTTCTTCCTGCCCCAACACATGGGCATCCGTTACACCTGATCCGCCGTGGAGCAACAAGAATCACCTTGATCAGCGAACACCGTCTTAAACGCACCGTCAAATTCTACGAAACCGACGCCGCCGGCATCGTGCACTTCAGTTGGTTCAACCGCTACATGGAAGAAGCCGAACACGCACTCTGGCGCGCGGCCGGGACGAGTATCGCCAGCCGGGCCAGCATGAACGTGGGCTGGCCCCGGGTCGCCGCGTCGTTCGACTTCCACAGCCCGTTGCGGTTTGAGGACGAGTTCGAAATCCGGATTCGAATCGAGGCGATCAACGAAAAGTCCATCGCCTATTCCTGTTTCCTCAGCAAGGACGGCGCGCGCGTCGCAACCGGTTCGATGACCATCGCATGCGCCGAGAGGCTGCCGGACGGCTCGATCAAGTCCAGGCCGATCCCGCCCGACATTGCGGCGTTGTTTGAAGTGGCGCCGCCGTTGGAGCAGGAAGCATAGTGTCGACGATCGAACTCTCTTCGTTGGAGTGCGTCGGCCGGCCCGCGCTGTCCGCCCATCAGGGCGGCCGCCTGCAGAAGTTGCTCGAACGAACCCACGGAAGGAATCCCTTCTACACGCGAAAATTGGACGCGGCCGGGCTGCGCCTGGGCGGTCTCGATTGTGCGGGCAATCTGGACGCCGCGCTCGAAACGCTGCCGTTCACGACCAAGGCCGAACTGATCGCGGATCAGGAAACGAACCCGCCCTGGGGAACCGCCCGCAGCCGGCCGCTCGATGAGTACACGCACTATTGCCAGACCTCGTCGACGACCCGGGCCCCGTTGCGCTGGATGGACACCAACGAAAACTGGCAGTGGATACTCGATTGCTGGAAGATGGTGTACCGCGCGGCTCATGTCGGACCTGACGATCGCATCTTCTTTCGATTTTCGTTCGGCCCGTTCCTGGGCTTCTGGACGGCGTTCGAGGCCGGAACTCAGATCGGCGCCATGTGCATTCCCGGAGGCGGGATGTCCAGCCAGGTTCGTCTGAGGCTCATCGAGACGATTCGCGCCACCGTCATCTGCTGCACGCCCACATACGCCCTGTGGCTTGGCGAAGTGGCCTCGGGCAATTCCAACCTCGGTCGTTTCAAGGACAACGGCGTGCACACCCTGATCGTCGCGGGCGAACCGGGAGGAAGTATTCCGGCCACCCGCGAACGCATCGAATCGACTTGGGGCGCGCGCGTTCTGGATCATCACGGTCTGACCGAAACCGGTCCGATCAGCTTCGAATGCCGCGAAGCGCACGGCAGTCTTCATATCAACGAAGGGGAGTACATCGCCGAGGTGGTCGACCTTGAAACGGGGCGGCGTGCCGGCGACGGCGAACGGGGCGAATTGGTTGTGACGAACCTGGGCCGCGTCGACAGTCCGGTCATCCGGTATCGCACCGGCGACATCGTCGTCAGGCAGGACGGAATCTGTGCCTGTGGACATACGTGGGCCCGGCTGGACGGTGGGATTCTGGCCCGGTCCGACGACATGATCAACATCAAGGGCGTCAACGTCTATCCGGCGGCCATCGAGTCGGTCGTCCGGTGTTTCCCCGAAATCGTCGAGTTCCGTTCGACCGCTTCCCGTGCCGGGTCGATGTGGTCTCTGAGCCTTGAAGTGGAACCCGTGCGCGGCGCTCTGGACGTGGCGACAATTCCGTCGAAAATATCCCAACAATTGCGTGAAGCGCCGGGATTGACGATACCGGTCTACCTGGTCGAACCCGGCGGCTTGCCCAGATTCGAAATGAAGGCACGGCGTTTCGTCGTCAAACAGTAGCCGCTCTTCGTTTCCGGGAACGTTACCGGCTTTCCGCCTCGGCCAGTTCCTGCTCCAACCGGAGTTGGGCGGTACGGGCACAACCCTGCATGACCTGGAAATAGCGTTCGACCCACTCTTCGCCGATTTCGTAGGGGTGGGGTCCGTCGCCGCGGCCGGCGAGCATCCGGTTCTTGTTGAACGCGTTGTCGAACTCGGAGTGGTTCGAGAGTAGGACGGTGGCGCCGGTGCCCGCAGCCTGAGCGGCGATGTGTTGCTGCGCTTCGATATAGCTCTGGAAATTACGAATGCCGGGATCCGGTGCGTTGTTGACGAAGTTGAATGCCGTGCCGCCGGAATAGGCCACGTTCACGGGCCGTCCATTGTCGAACACGGTAAAGGTATACGACAGTGTGCCCGGCGTGTGGCCCGGCGTTTCCCAAACGACGAGTGTGGTGTCGCCCAGCGCCAGTTCCATGCCGTCTGTGGCTACGATGCCGCGCGTCGGCGCCATGGTGGCATATCGGTTGGGGTAAGTCTCCACCAGTTCCCAATCGGCTTCTCCCATGACCACCTCGGCGCCAAAACGGTCCTGCAGCAACTTCGCCCCGCCAATGTGGTCGCCGTGCGCATGCGAAATCACCACGTAACGAATGTCGTTCGGATCCAGGCCCTGCCGTTCCAGGCCGCCAACAATCAGTTCTTCGGAGTTATACGGGAAAATCGTGTCGATGATGATGATCCCCTCGCTCGTCGTCAGTGCCCAGGACGTGTGGATCCGTCCGCCGACAAAATAAAGATTGTCGAAGACCTTGGCGGAATCGGCATACCAGTTCTCCCTGGGGGGTATCGTGGCGGGGTCGCGGACGTACCGCGGAACATTGTCGCTGGTGTTGACGCCGCCGCTTTGAGGCAACAGGCAGATCCGGGTCAGCGTGCCCAGGTGCTCGAACCCCGCCGCGCTCTTTGCCGACTGCAGCGCTGCACGGATTTCAGCATCGAAATCCCTGCCGCCGGGATTTTGGCGGGCGAACACATCCGTGGCGGCCAGTCCGGCAAGGAACATTAGAGTGACGCAAGCGGTGACGACTTTCGATTTCATGACCTCTCCAATCCACATTCGGACAGTGTTTGAACAACCGGGCGGAAGTCGCCCAGACCGAATCATCGCACGATCGATTCGGATTCGCATGGATTCGCGACGTTGGCATAACGGGTCGGCTCGAATACAGTGAAACGAACGGCGGCCGGAAGCGGCGTTACCGCCTTTCGTGGTGCCAGATGGCATTCCATTCAAACGTCCCGTTCCACAACAGCCGAAATTCGGGCTACACTTTCCGCGCGAGGTCTGCCATGGGAGTCTATTTCATAACCGGTTGCGGGCGCGGTATCGGCTTGGCACTGACACGACATCTGCTGCACAGGGGAGAGCACGTAATCGGTTCGCTGCGCGCGGGACCGCCCCCGATGCAGCACGAGCGATTCCGGTTCGCTACGTTCGATGTGCGCGACCAGACGGGGATCGTTGCCGCGGCCGCCGGCATCGGCGAACCGATCGACGTGCTGGTCAACAACGCCGGCATGGCCGGAGAACGGGTTGGCCGGGCCTCGGAAGCGGATGTCGAGGATTTCGCCGAGGTTCTGGACGTCAACGTCCTGGGTCCGCTTCGGGTCACGCGCGCGTTCCTGCCCTTGCTTCGCCGGTCACAACATCCCAAGGTGATGACAATATCCAGCCAACTCGGAAGCATGGTCTTCCCTGGCACGGACCACATCGCCTACTGCACCTCCAAGGCGGCGCTGAACAGGTTGATGCAGGCGGTGGCGGCGGATCTGCAGAAGGACGGCATTCCCCTTGTGATCGCTCACCCCGGATGGGTCCGCACCGATATGGGCGGCCCATCTGCGCCGGTTTCTCCCGAAGAGAGCGCGGCCGGCCTTGTCAACCTGCTCGACAACCTGACAATGGAGACGACCGGACGGTTCATGGACTGGGATGGGGCGGAGCGAGCTTGGTAACGCGCGACGGGAAGGAGTGCAGCGGAATATGCGCAGGCTGCCAATGATCACTCCCGGTTTCGAGTTCCGGGCGTGCCCGTAGTGTTGCGAAGCGGATTCGAAGGTTGCTGGTCCCGTTGGCCGGGCCGGGCGCCGTTGAGCCGCGCGTAACGCTGACCATTGAACACTGCTCCTGCCGCCTGCGAAGTGGTACGGTCGGAATCAGAAGCGTCTAACTGCGGCCGCCTTCCAGCATCGCCACCGTATTGGCGGGGCGTTCGAACCAGCCATAGTGATCGGCGCGCACAATGGCTCCGGCCGTGGCGACGCCGGTGTCCCTGGCAACGATGGCGGCCTTTGTCGCTCCGTCGCGGCGGAGGTGCGTGGCGCAGCGCAGAGCGTCCTGCCGGTAGGCCGTCATGATCTTGCGGCGGTTCGAGCGGCCCTTGTTCGGATCACCCACCCGATGCTGGAACTCTCGCAGCAGGCACCCGATCCCGGGTTTGCGCTTACGCGGCCGGTAGGGCGCTGGGTCGAGCAACGCTTCCACGAATGGCGTCGGCTTGAGCCGGACTGTCAACAGCCCGAGTCCGAGCCGTCGGCAGAGTGCCAGCGCGTCCTGCCGCCGGTCCGTGCGGGCGAAAAACGGCGGAATCGCGAGATAGAAAGTGTCGGAAGGCCTTGCCGGGCGATCCCCTGAAAGACCAGCGGCAGGGAGAAGCCGGTCTTCAACTCGACGATCACGGGCGGTTCCCGGTCGCGGACCGCGACCACATCGCAGCCGTTGACTTCTCCCTTCACGTCATAGCCTTGCGCTTCGAGGAAAGCCTTTACTGTGGGATAGAGGACGTCTTCGCGCATGGAGTGAATTGTTGAGTCCGCCCTGAACAGGCCCGTTCCCCGTTACACAGGTGGTGGTTCAGTCTGGGGTTCCAGCCGTCACTGGAGCCCAGTTATGTTTCAGAAGTTCTGCAAAAAAAGCCTGAATAGGGAAAGTGCCGAAATGGAAATCACGTTTGAACTGAAGCCCATAATCCCGGGCAATCGACGATTGCGTGTTGGAATTCGGGGCAACTAGATCACACCGTAAATCTTGGCGCGCCTTCGAAACGCCTCTTCTGCTCCCTCCAGAATCCTACAAACTACAGACTTTGTGTCTGGTTCGTCGATTGAGCCAGAGGCCACGATAATACTCTTATCACTCGTGCTTTTTAGCGCGATGATCTGCTCCGCGTCGCCAAGTACGGCGATGTTCGCGTTGTGAGTAACTATGATTACTTGCCTCCTTTCCTTCGCCGCACGAATAACTGGCACCAATGAATGGAAAATGAACTCGCTGTCAAGATTGTCTTCAGGTTGATCAATGATCAGAGGGGCTTCGCTTTCTGACGACAACATCAGAGCTAGCAGAACGGATTGTTGTTGCCCTAGAGAAAGCTTCGAAAAGTCCCTTCGGCGTGATTGCGGCAAAGGCATTGTTCTTGAGCAGATCGACAAGGGTCGGCTGTTCGGGCTTCGGCAGGCGAAGGTCGCGATAGATGTCCTTGGTCAGGTTCTCGGCGAACAGACGCAGTTTCACCACTGCGCTGGCCGGGTCGGCATGGGTATAGGACTCGGCGAAGCCGCCGAGCGCGGCGAGTTCGGGCCAGCCATCACGGATTATCTCGAAGTTGACCGACTTCATGCCATCGCCTCCGCGAGCGCGGCATCGAAATCGGCACGGTTGGCCACCACGACCGGAATTTCATGCGGATTGTCGAGCTTGTCGGCCACATCGATCCGCATCCGTTTCTGGAAGTAGTAAAGAAGCGCCTTGCGCACTGGGACCTCGGCGAGCCCTCCCTTCATCTCGTAGTCCTGCGCGACGACGGCCCGCTGGCTCTCGCTCAGCGCGGGATTTGGCGTGAGCGCCACGGCGAAGCGCTCATGCCAAAACCTGTCGGCTTCAGGCGTAGCGCCCGGCGCATCGAGCTTCCGGGCATTCAGGCAGCGAGAGAGAATGAAATCCTTGAACTTCCGGTCGATATGGCAAAAGGCACGGATATGCCAGCGCAGCCCGTCATTGCCGAGTGCATGCGGTGTGATCCGTCGCCACTCGGGTGCCGGTCGGCTCGTGTTCATCGATTGGTAGCGGATTTCGAGTGAACGGCCCTCGCGGATTGCCGTCAACATATCGCGGAGCACAGCGACATCGATGCGTCGGTTCGGAATCGGCATTACGTCGAAGTCGGGGATCGTCGCGAGCCAGGCTTCCGATAGTCCTTCATCGGGCGCGGTGGCTGCGCGCAGATGCGAAAGGTATGTAGCAGCGTTGGGTTCAAGGAAGGCCGGTTTGAAATTATTCGAAGCGCGATAGCGCTTGGCGCTCTTGTCATAGTGGAGATTCCCGGGAGCCCTCACTCCGTAGAGCGTCAGGTCTTTAGACGCCTGTGGGACGGACACGCCGAATTGGCCAATGATATCAGCGCGATTGATCCCGCCGTCCCAGAAAAGGCGGAATTCAATGAACTCCATTCGCTTTTCAACGCCCCAGCGCATGGTCTACCCTCGTCCGCCGGGCGAACGGTCCACCTGCCCACCCGGATAGTTTGACGACCCGTATAATATATATATGTATTCTTCACGTCAACCATCTCCTACCGAACAGCTTCCTTTCAGGCTCGGAAAGATCCGTCGGAGCTCGCCGATCAGGGTGTCCCGGCGAGCACGAGACCCTGATTGATCGCGAAACGTGGAAAGAATTTTCGCCACCGTACAGGACGGCCCCTGTAAGCGCGCCACCGGCACCCAAGCCGACGCGCTCACGAGGTGAAGGGCCTACGGTCCGACGCCAACGATGCGACCTTCCCATCACGTCCCCTCAATCCACGCCCCCCAAATTTCTGTGCCTCCGACTGCTTTTCTGTCAGCATTGAACGACGGTGGAGAAGCTTGAGGAGGATGAACCATGCGCCTTCTTCGACTCATTCCCGCGGCATTGTTGTTGCTTGGTCCAGGAATTTCCCTGGGCCAGGGCTGGATCGAGTATTCCAGTCAGGCGGATTTCTTCGGCGTCAACCTTCCGGGTGAACCCGAAATTCGGGACACCACCTACACGTCCGAGTACGAAGCCATCCTGCCGGCTCGCGCCTATTCGTACGACGACGGCCCGAACCGCTATTCCGTCACCGCGGTGGATTACTCGGACGCCTTGAGGATACACACGGAGCGAGCCCGGGACTGCCCACCCGACGCTCACACCGGCTGTTCCGGGTCGGCCGCGGTCGGCGTCGGTTCCTGGATGGTGGATGTTCAGGGCGCCATCACTTATGCGGTCTGGCAATTTCTGCAAAGGGATGCCGAGGTCACCTATTTCGGTTGGAATTTTGTCGATCTTGTGGACGGGCGTCAGATCCACCTCACGAACCCCGATCAATCTCGAACGTTCGTCGCGATCTACATGCACGCGGACCGGCTTTACATTCTGGAGGCAACCGTGCCTCCCGGCTTCCCCGAGCCGGGGCTGTTCCAACAATCCCTGCGATTTCTCGACCAGGAGGGGAACACCATTCGTTATGAATCGGTCTACGTCAACGGATTCCCGCCACCGGATCGCATCCGATAACATCTTGAATGATCTTGGGAGGATGGCCATGCAGTTGAAACTCCGCAATCTTGCGGCCGTTTGTGCGGTTTCCCTTGCCCTGCCAGCCTGGGCGCACCATTCCCACGGCAACTACGAAATCAGCGATTTCACAAACCTGGAAGGTACTGTCCAGCAAGTGCACTTGATCAACCCGCATTCATGGATCTACCTTGAAGTGGGCGACGACGACGGTCCGCCGGCCATATGGGCTCTGGAAGCCACCACGCCCGGAGGACTCCTGCGAAACGGAATCCAGCCCGATGACGTTCAGGCGGGTGACACCATCCAGGTTCGGTGCCATCGGCTACGCGACGGGGGAAACGGTTGCCTTCTCGGGTTTGTAACCCCCCTTCACGGTGATCCGGACCGGGGCGCGGGGGTCGAAAAAGAGTGGGACTAGCGGTCGTATCCGATGCCCCCTATTGATCGTTCCAACGCCTCGGTAGGCATGAGAAAAGCAGGGGCATCGAACTGGATATCGCCGTGCGGAAGGAACCGGAAGGATCGATCCGAAGCCCGAATACATCGGCCCCGCTCGCGGAGCGATCCCGGATGGTCTTGCTGGCCGCCGATGGGTTGAACGATCAGGATATTGGAGCCCGGCTGCGCATCACGCGTCAGAAAGCCGGAAGATGGCGCAATCGATTCGTGGAACAGGGCATTGGAGGGATCGCAACGGACGCGCCCCGAAGTGGACGGTTGCCGTCGATCCGTCGTCACGCCCCCTTCGCGCGCCGCCGCGGCTTCAGCGCTTCTCTCCGAACACGATCAGATGCCGGTCGCTGATGACCTCGACCTGCAGTTCCTCCAGACCCGCCTCGGCGAGCTGCGCGCGTACTTCGCCGGGCTCGAAAGCGGCGGTCAGGGAGTTGTGGAAGTCGCGCCGCAAGACCTCGGGCTCGCCGGCGGCGTATTCGTTTACCAGACGCTGGCAGTCCTTTGCGCTCGCCGGCCGCGTCAGGTCGGCAATGAAAACCCGCGCACCCGGAGCGGCGTATTGGGCGACGGTCTGCCAAAGGACCGCGGGCCGGTGCAGGTGGTGCAGCAGGCTGTTGCTCACGATGGCGGCCCAGCGCCGGTCCGGAATGGACGCCCCCGGAATTGTGCCTTCGAGGAACGCCACCCGGTCCCTCAGGCTGGCGTCGCGAGACCGGCGTTCGTTGGCGAGCGCGATCATGGCCGCCGAACCGTCGACGCCCAGCAGGGAGGCCAAGGGAAACCGGGCCGCGAACCGGAACGTGATGTCGCCCGGCCCGCAACCAAGGTCGAGGACCGCGCCGGCGACCTCGACGCCGGGAAAACGCGCATCGAAGGTCGCGACGATGCGCCGGTGGGATTCTTCGAAATCCGCCCGCGCGTATGCCTCGGCCTGTTCGGCGGAATCCATTAACTCGGGTTCGACGATTCTCTTCATGGACAGTTCCGGAGCCGGAGCGAGTCGGCGGCTGGAGTCGCGCCCGTCAACCCGTCACGAAGACACCCCAGGCGGCATCCAATTGATCGATCCAGAAATCCGCTTCCGTGCCGAGGGCTTCCCGAAATTTCTGGCGGACCGGTTCCAGCATGTAGGATCCGGGGTTGCCGCTGCCGGCCGCGGCGCCGGTGATCACGCCGTAGCCCTCGGCCAGAAGAGACAGCGCCATGAGGCCCGCGTTTCGGGCGATCTCGCCGAACTCCTCGAAATAGTCCGCCGCGGCGGCGTAGTCGTTGGCAGCCAGCGCGTGGCTGGCCAGGATGAAGGACACATTGGCCATGGGCTCGGAGCCGACCTCGAGCGCCTCGGCGAGCTGGAGATTGAGTCGGGCCGCCGCGAACCCGGCCTCAAGGTCCCTGGTCCGAATGCCGATGCCGGGTTCGTCCCAGCCGGGCCAGGTATAGGACGCGAGGTCGTAAGCCAGCGCCTTGGCGTGGCCGCTGAACCGGGCGGCGGTTTCGGGGTCCTGCCGGCGCACGGCCTCGGGGCCCGAAGCCTCGAGTCGGCGCGTTGCCGAAGGCCTGCCCCAGAGTCCCGACCCTGAACATGGTATCGTGTTCGATTCACTGTTCGGTCTCCGTCTCTATTCCCCGCCCATGAGCTCGGACAGCGGCTCGCGAACGGCCTCGGCCCAGATTCAATACCCTTCCGTCGACGGGTGCAGCCCGTCGCTCATGACGCTGGCCGGGATGTTGCCGGCCCCATCTAGGAACGCGTCGCCGATGTCCAGATAGTGGACCGAATCGCCGTCATGCAATCGAGATATCGTCTCGTTGATCTCGGCAATCGTTCCGCGCACCGGATCCATCGCCCGTCCTCGCGGGAAGACGTCCAGGAGCAGGATCTTGGCGTCGGGAAAATCCTCCTGCAGCTCCAGCACAACGGCGCCGATCCCTTCGGCGATTTCTGCGGCCGTGTTCCGCCGGGTATTGTTCGTGCCGATCGTCAAATTGATGGCCCGCGGGCTGAAACCCTCGCCTTCTCCGTTCTCCAGGCGGTAGAGCACGCCCTCGGTGGTGTCGCCGGCGATCCCGAAATTCGCAATCTTCCAGTGTCCGAAAAACTCGTCGAGAACACTCTTCCCGGCGAAAGCGCCGTCGGTATTCCGCCAGACATCGGTAATCGAGCCGCCCATCAAGAGAAGCTCGATGTCGCCGCCGCGAGCGACTTCGAGGTTCTGTTCGTGCTTGGCTCGAAAGGGCTGCGCCAGGTTTGGAATGATCGCCGTGTTGGCCGGCGGCGCCCTAACTTCGAGGATGCCGGGGTACCGCTCGAGAATCTCGCGTGTTTCGGGATCGGCCGTGCGCAGAAACTCCGCAAGGCTGCGCTCGGCCGTTTCGATCCCTTGCGCATTGGGCCGCGGAACGCTGACGGCTTCGGGCACCTCGGCCGGCTCGCCCCGTTGGGGCGCGGCAAAGACAAAATTCGGTGCGCATAGCAAAACGAGAACGACAGCGGATGCCCGTGCTGCTCGACATGACAGACCGTTGGCGTGAATCATCGAATCGATCCTCTGTTGGTTGGGATTCTTGATCGTGTGAATCGTCCAAACGCGAACCAGTCAACGCCCCCACTATCCCGCTACAGGACTGGCGTCCGGCGTGTTTGGGCGCAAACGTTCAAGTCGATCATTACTGTTTGGGAAAATACGCGACCCGATCCCCATTGAAGGTTCCGACCCAGATAGAATCGCCAACGGACAGGGCGGAACTGACCCCCTGGATGGCCACATTCTGATCCGCGCCGCCGATGCGGGCCACTTCAAGCGTTTCCGCATCCACTTCAACGACCAACCAGCCCGTCGCACAGTCCGTCCCCTGACACTCTTCAGGGGATACGTAGTTACCGCCGGCGGTCAGCAGTTTCCCTTCATCGCCCCAGCGGACGTTGTCGGGGGTGATATCGACCGGCACCACGGATTTCGCGGCAGGCGATTCACTGCGATCGAAACGGACGATCTCTCGGGTGCCGAAGGCTGCCACATAGACGAAGCGGTCGTCGGGAGAGACGGCGATGCCGTTCGCGCCGGACAACTCGGTGCCCTCCATCATGAAGACCTCTCCACCCGGGTGCCATTCGTAGACGTTCCCGGTGATCTCCCCACTCGCAATGGCGCCGAAACCGACCGTCGGATCCATCATCTTCGTGGTGACGAAGCCACCATCGGAAAGAATGGCGACGCTGTTGGCGAAGGTGTTGTCCGGAAGCACGACACATCCTCTCCATGTGGCCGCAACGTTCTCACCCCTGACATCCAGATCAAATACCTCGATCGCTTCCCGCTCGCCGTGACTCGTGATGTAGAGATGGAACTGATTGTCGGCGTACTCCCTCAATGCGAGGCCATGCGCCGAGAAATCGTCCAGGTTCAACGGACCCGGGCACTCGGGAAACGCCGCGACGTCGTGTACGAGCACGGGCATCTCGCCGGGGAACAACACTCGAAAGCTGTCATCTTCAGGGTTGACCAGATAGATGTGACCATCGATATCTTCCCCGCTCATCCCCGAGACAAGGATGGATCCGGTATCCCCGAGCATCAACAGATCTTCCGGATTCTCCAAGCCGCAGATATAAGTGAGATTCCCTTCCGGTTCGCAGTCGTTGCTTGCTCCTTCAGTGGGCGCGATTTCGGCCTGCGGCTCCTGATCGGATGCGACGGCGCATCCGGCAAACGTCAACCCCCCGATCAGGGCCAGTACGCCCAGGATCCTCTTGTTCGTGTTCATGGTTTCGTTGTCTCCCGAGATATCGACAATTCGACGGATTCACATACACACGGGGCGCTCGGTGCCGCGCCATCGTCTGGTACCTGTATAGTCCAACTCCGGGCAAGTCGCAACGGCGGAATCTCTCCGGCTGGAGCAACAGTTGCCGGGTGGGATTCGCACCCACTGAAGATCGGCGCCTTTTCAGGGAGCACTGAACCATGCGGACCAGCACACTTCCGCGACGGGGCTGCTCGCGCGATACGCCCCTACCGCGCACCCACCCAATCCACACCGACATTCTGCGCCGCACGCAAACGATCCGCGAGTTGCGCGGTGTGATGCTGGATATGGCGGATCGCGATTAACTGGTGTTCCAGCTTGGAGATACCCATGTACCAGGGAAACCCGCACGCTTGGGATTCGAGGTCGAATCTGTCGATGGCGGGGTCGACCATGTCCTCGCAAATGCCGCAAAGCTTCAACACCTGATCTCGCGTATACGGCTCGGGCAGGTTGGGTAGCGAGCTGTCGGCATCCACGGGTCCCCTCAATCCGTCCGGCTGCTGCACGTTGGACTGATGTTCGGCCCAGGGCTTCGACGACTCGAACTCGGCATGGAGATACGCGTGGCCGATAAAAATAGTGTGATACGCGATCTGCCAGAACGCGTTGGGGGGCGCGTCGTCCAGCCACAAGTCATCCCGGCACTGCTCCACGGCATCGCGAAACATGGCCAGGGACGCACGGACCTGACTCTTGAGAATCGACCGAAGGCCGTCGGTCGGTTTGGGGAGGTTGAGAGTCGATTCTTTCCGTTCCATTGCCTGACTCCAAGTCTGGAATTCCTGCGGTACTGACGATCCAGTGTTTTAATGAAATCAGGCCTACTGTTCATCAAAGAGAAATGCACATGCTCAAAGATCTAACACGGCAAGATTGGCTTTCGATGCTGAATATCCCGGAGGAGCGCGTTCCGCTCGCGCTGATCGTCCGTGGAACGCGGAACTTGAAACACTGGTACCAGTCATCAAAGAAGTACTTTACCGACATTCTGGAAGTGAAGACTCCGAACGGTGTCTTGGACGACATCTTTGTAGGGACCCTTGATCAGTGTGACGTGGCCTACGCTTCTGTGTATGGTGCTCCGATGGCCTCCGAAGTCGTTCACGTTTTCGGCGTCCTGGGAACACCATTGGTCATTCAAACCGGCAACTGCGGCGCATTGGCTGATGGAATGATGGCGGGAGATCTTTTCATGGCGCGAGAAGCCTATCGTGGCGAGGGCGCATCACAATACTATGAGCCAACAGACGAGATGGTCCCCGCCTCACTCGATATCCGAGAATGGCTGTCTGTCGAAGCCCTGAAGGACACTCAACTCTACACAGGTCGAATCTATACAACATCCGCGCTCTTCGCGGAAGGATCACTCGACTTAGAGAAATGGTTCGAAGCGGGTTGCTCCGCGGTTGACATGGAAACTGCTGCGACCTTTGCGGTTGCGCAACACTTCAACATGGATAGTGCGTCTCTTCTCTTTGCATTCGACAATCCACGGCGGAAGGATCACATCCTGTTAGATGATCTTGACAAGGACAAGCGTCGCCAGATGGGTAACGATTTGATGTTCGAAATCGTGCAAGAAGTCATAAAGACCTACTATTCAAGCCGGACACGATCCTGATAAAAGCGCAGGTCCGGAGTGTTCGATCAGAACCGTCATGTCCAGCGTCAACCATCTGTCCCGTCGCTGCCTGGGCCAGCGTCGACTCAGCGGGAATTTTGATTGTTGCTGATCACACAACACCGAATAGTCCGATTCACAACCGCGGCAAGACGGCTGTTCGACTCGTCGCGCTGGAGATTGAATCGATGGTGCCAGTTCGCTTGTGACTCGAGTAGTCGTTACGGACACGCTCTTGGTGCGAATGCTGACTTGTTCGCCTGTGGCTCACGGTTTTCGGCCGATAATTGCCGTGCGGTCGGCGGCCACCGGCACCACGTCGATCTCGACAAATCCTTGATCGGTCAATACGCTCCTGATCTCCAGGACGGAGTAACATCTCCTCGTATGAAACCGACCGGGTCTGTGGATGCCGCATCCAGACTCGTTGCGTCATCGAGCGTCAGAAAAAGAATTTTGTCCCCGGCAACCTGCCCCACCAGAGTCGTTTTGCCGGATTGCCGCGGGCCGGACACAATTAAGAACCTTGTGTCCGACAGTGCCGCATGGATACGGTTCTTCAGAAAACGAGGATACATACGCACTTCCCTGGGCGATGGACGATTTAGATTTGAAGACCGACCGATTGAAAGTCAACGGCTGACCAATTGAAAGTCGATGTGGAATTCTGGTTGAGACTCTCATTGACCCATGTTTACCAAGCCTATTTTCAAAGTATTGATATATTAGGCAGTTACGATGATTCGAAAGCGCAAGTGGCACTACAAATGCGCACAGAAGCAGGATAAGGGGGAGATCAGACGATGGTTTTGCGCGTGCCTCCGGGTGCGGGGTCGATGCCAAATACGTCATGGAGTGCGTCCTGGGAGCGGTCCGGCGGGAGGAGGCGATGGAGCGCGTCAAGCGACTCCCGCGTTCCCAAGCGGTGATCAGCGGCCGCTGTCAACTCCGATCGGTTGTTAGATGCCAATCTTGTGGATTTCGCCGGGCTTGACGAAAGACAACACCTTGAAGCGTCAGGAGTTCGTCATTCCTGGTTCCGTTCCAACCCCGTCGATAGACACTGTCGGTCTCATAACCGAGAATATCTTTCGCAAGACGATGATCAACGCATTCGTCGAGGAGCAGTTTACTTTGCTTCGGCGAGCATCCGAACGCGTGCGGCCTCAAGAAATGCAACTACCTGGTCGCGCGATACGCTCGGAACCCATCGAGAAACTCGTCGATCGTTTCTCCGGCCTCCAGATAGTCAAAGAGCGTCTGTACAGGGACTCGAGTCCGTATGAATACGACTGTCCCACCCATGACGTCATCCGACGCCGAGACCAAGGCCTTGCTCATACTCGAAGACTACGCGTTACGACCCACCCGGACAAGCTCGGTGCGACCAACGATAAACGAATAGCGGCGGCCGGCGATCCGCCGAAGGAGAGGCGAGAACCAGCGACAGACGATCCATCTGCTGGGGTAGCCACGCGATACGGCTTGTCGTGTTTGAGTTTTCCATTCTTCCGCGGCGATTGCCCATCTATCGCGGTTGAATGATCGCCACAGGATGCCCAGGACCGTTCTATGCGAGCTTCTCGATCTGTTCAAGATGATGTTTCATGTGAACGAGATAGTCCTCGACAAGGTACTGTAACGACACTGGCTCGTATGGCCCGATGCGGGACTCTATCGACAACTTCTTTTCCGCGATACCGGCAATCACATGGGCCAAATGACGCTTGTATAGCCGCCAAAGTTCAACCAAATCGAGCCAGGAACTCTCGTTGTACTGCTGTACGCTGACCCACGCGTCTTGCTCATACTTTGGAAAGACCAGAACGCCGCCCTTCTGCGCCCGCACAAAGCGCTGATGGTTGTTCGCGGCGGAGTCGATGAGATGGCCAAGGATCTCTTGAATGGACCATTTCGTGGGCTCAGGCTTGACGCCGACCGCTTCTTCGTCAAACAGGACGAGTGTCGCTGCAGTAGTTTCGACGAGTTGCGTCATTCTCAGTGGCTACATTTGCGACCATCCTTACTCCTTCAATTTTGATTCAAGAGGATTCAAAAAAACCGTGGCCGCCGTCCGGTGCAGCCACTTGTCAGACGGAAAAACCTGAAACTATTCGAACGCGTAGATCACGCCGTCGGTCGCGCCGATCACGAGGCGGCCGTGGGCGACGGCGGGGGAAGCGGTGAGTGCGGCGCCGGCATTGAATTCCCATCGGGACTCGCCGGTCTTGGGATCCAGGGCGTAAAGACGGCCGTCGCTGGAACCGACGAAGATGCGGTCGCCCGCGAGGACGGGGGAAGAATCCACGCGTGCCAGGGTGGCGAATGTCCAGCGGGCCTCGCCGGTTTCGGCGTCGATGGCGTGGACGATCCTGTCGCGGCCGCCGGTCACCACCATGCCGTCAACGTACGTCGCCGAAGAATAGAACGGGAACACGCGGTCCGGGTTGCTGTAGCGCCAGACGACTTCGCGGGCAGTCAGGTCCAGCGCCAGCACTTCATACTCATAGGTCCCGAAGTACGCGCGATCGCCCACCAGCAGCGGGGAGGCGGCCGTATAGGCGCCGGTAAAGATTTGATATTCCTCGGTGCCGTCGGCCACGCGGATGGCGCGAAACGTGCCGTCGCACCCGGCAACGTAGGCCAGACCGTCGCGGACGGCGGCCGTGGCATGGAGTTGACCGTCGGTCTGCACCTTCCACCGCAGTGTGCCGGTGAATTCTTCAACCGCGTAGAGGAACGTATCGTAGGATCCGATCAGGACGACGCCTTCGGCGACCACGGCCGACGCCTTGATTTCGGTTTCGGTTTCGAAAGTCCAGATGCGCTCGCCGTTGTCCGCCCGAACCGCATGGAGCACACCGTCGAGGTCTCCGATATAGACCGTGCCGTTCGAAACGGTGGGCGAGGATTCGGCGATGAAGCTGCCGGTGGAATAGGTCCACTTCAGTGCGCCGGTATCGAAATCGAGTGCAATGAGGTCGCCGTTGCCAACGCCGACATAGACCGTGCCTTCAACGATAGCGGCTGAAGAATCGATCGCGTCGCCGGTGTCATGAGTCCACAGGAGTTCGAGGTCTTCGCTGACCGGTCGGGCGGCAACACCGGTCAGCATGGGGCCGCCGCGAAACTGGGGCCAGTCTGAAGCGGCATTCTGGGCAGCGAGCGGCAGGACGAGCAAAATCGCAAGAGCCAATCCCAACCACCGCATGACGTGCCTCTGCTGCATCCCTCTTCTCCTGCCCCTGGAGCGCTCGGAAATGGGCCCGACCGCCCGGAAGACGGTGGGTCACATGCTCAAAAAGCTACGGAGCCGCGTCCATCTCGGCAACCGACAGCGACTGCTTGCGTATGTCAGCGGCGAGGCGGGCTCGCCGGACACCCCCTGATCTACTCCAACGCGAGCGAGAACAGTTCGTTACGGTTGTTCAGGAGCAGGGCGCCGTTGGCCGGCACGACGGTCGCGTAAACGGCCGAACCCATGTTCATCTCGGCCAGGACTTCCATTTCCCTGCCATGTTCCAGGACGACGACATCGCCGTCTTCGTCCCCAAGATAGACCTTGCCGTCGACAACGAATGGGGAACCCCAAACCGCGGCGAACGTGTCGTACACCCAGAGCGGTTCGCCGGTTTCGGCGTCCAGGCAATGCAGGAAGCCGCTGAAATCGGCCATATAGACCAGGCCGTCCACAACGGCGGCCGTCGATATCGAACGACGGATGTCGTCGTAATGCCAGATCAGACCGCTTTCGGTGATATCTCCACGTTCGGTGCCGTCGATTGCGTAAAAATGCCCTACGCCCTCACCGTGTTCGGGATCCTGACCATTGGCCAGATACACCACGCCGTCGACGATCACGGGAGTGGAAATCAACTCGTTGCGCGTTCGGGGCCATTCCGAGGCCTTCGGGTTGGTATCGAACTCCCAGAGCTTTTCGCCGGTTTCGGCGACATACCCGCGAACCCAACCGTCGCCCTGACCGGATACCACCTGAACGACTCCGCCGATCGTGCCGACCGAAGGAGTCGACCACTGGCCGTGCAGGATGCGGTCTTCAACCGAGTTGTCTTCCCAGACGTATTCGCCGGTGGTCTTGTTGACTGCGACGATGGACGGCGCCAGCGGCGAAGGAACGTTGACGTGGCTTTCGTCGTGACCGTTGGCCGTACTTACAAAGAGCATGTCGCCCCACATGACCGGGGACGAGTTCGACAGGTTGTGGGGATAGGAACCCACTTCTTCAAGCATGTCGAATTCCCAGATCACGTCGGCATCGAATTCACCGGTCAGTTCTTCGTCGGTGATCGGGCCGTCGTTTTCGCCATCTCGAAATCCGTTGATGTCAAGCGCGGTCACCACACCCCGATTGGACGTGTAATAGAGCACTTCGGCGTCGACCAGCGGCGACGATGCCACCCCCTGAAACGGCCAGTCGTTGGCCCGGCCGGCTTCGAGCTTGGCGTGGGTCTGCTGCCACAGGAATTCGCCATCGGTTTCGCGGAACGCCATCAGCACGCCACGGTCGCCGGGCTGGTTCGGATCTCTCTCGAGTTCGTTGTTGGTCCCGACAAAAACCATGCCGCTGGCAACGACCGGGTTGCCGTAACTCTGCGAACCCAGTTCGGCCACCCAGCGAACGTTCATCCCGCTGTCGACATCCCACTCGGTAGGCAGGCCGGTCATCTCCGACACCATGTTGCGGTCGGCGGTGCCGCCCCACATGGGCCACTCGCCGGTTCCGGGCTCGCCCGCCGACATCGGGGCGGGCGCCATCATCGTCACGGCCATCAGTGCGGTCGCCAGAATTGCCAAAGATCTTGAAAAGTGCCTGGTCATGATTGGTACGAACCTTCCTGAATCGCTACTCGTTGGCGGTCAATATAAAGTTGTCCAGATAAGCGCCGTACTCGGCGTCCAGGAACAGGCCCGGCGACCCCGTACGATTGCCGATCGGGTCTACCCGGTCGATCATCCATTCATCAGGCTCGGGCTCGCCCACGGCCCATGCCTTGCCCCGAGCGCGGACCTGTCCGTCGGGCAGATTCTCCACGCGCAGCTTCATCCGATACCAGGCGTCCGGCGACCACGTATAGGGGACTGTCACGGTGCGTTCGATCTCGGGCTCCCACGGCTCCAGCTTCAGCCTTCGCGTCGTGCCGTACAGGACCAGCGCGTAGGTCTGCGCCGTGATGCCCACATCGGCTTGCTGGCGGCGGGCTGTTGGCGCGCGGACATCCGCCTGGAACGTGTAGTCGGACATATCCGGCGACCCGAAGAACATGCGAGCCCGCCCGAAGATCGTGTTGTCGGGCGGTTTCTCGAACACCCTGTTGCCTTCGAGCGTCGAGATCGTGAACCTTCCGGCCTGAGCGTTCACCCAACCCGGGGGCAGGTCGCCGTCGGAGTACGCTTCGAAGTCTTCTTCGATCGGGAACGGATGCACGACGCGAGCGCGGGACACACCGGCCAGTCCTTCGGCACTGGCCCGAATCAAACCCGCCTGGAACGCGGGATCGTTTGAAACGGTAAATGCCCCATCATCGGTCACGCCGCCTTCCAGACCGTCCAGCGACCAGTCGGCATCCACTTCGCCGAGGAAACGGCCCCGGGCGTCGAACAAGCGGGCGCGCAGATCTACGGTCTCGCCCGGATACAGAACCATTTCGGTGGGGACGATCTGCATGTGGGTCGCGGCGCCCTGACCGACCGGTGCGGACTCGTTCACCGCAAAGCCTGTCAGGTTGGCGGCCTGGCTCGATCCAATCGCGTACACGGCATCGCTGGTCACAAAAAACACGCGTCCACGCGAAACGGCGGCCCCCGCGACAATCTGTTCGGCGGTTCCCTCGGATCCGCAGCAACTGTTGGTCGACACCGGCAGGGTGACCTGGCTCAGCACCTCGCCTTCGGTTTCACCCGGGCGGATGATGAAAAAGCTGCCGCCGTTGGTTCCCACATAAAGCTTGCCGTCAGCCAGCACAAGATTGGCACGTTGCGCGTTACCCAGCGGAAGTTCCCAAAGATGATCCCCGCTGTCGGCGTTGAATGCGTGCAGAGTCGAACCGGTGTCAATCTGGTACAGGCGGCCGCCGTCGAGAACGGGGGACGAATATCCGAACTCCATTCCTTTCACGTCCCAAACGGTTTCGGCGATCTCGCCGGTGCGGTTGCCGGCAATCGCGGCAATCATCCCCAACTGGTTGCCTTCGAGGTTCTCGTCACCGTGAGACATGTACACCATGTCGCCGCTGACGACGACGCCGGTGTTGACGGCGCGCTGAGCGGCCGGGAAGCTCCAGACCACTTCGCCGGTCTGCGGCTTGATCGCATGCACGCCGCCGTTGCCTAGACCCTGGATCAGCAGGCGCTGACCGTCGATGGTTACGATGGTTGGGGGGGCGTACGCCGTATCGAATGGACGGGTGCCGGGCGCCGAGGCGTACACGATGTCACCGGTGCGTTTATCGAGCGCGACCAAGCGATGCGCGCGGTTCCAGTTGTCGCCCCAACTGGAAATTGCGGCTGACACGATGACCAGATCGCCGTCGATCAAGGGAGATCCGGTCCGGCCGCCGTGCGTGGTGAACGCGGCCCACTCCTCGCCGAAAGACCGCCTCCACAGTTCCTGCCCGTCCGGGTCGAGTGCGATCGCCATCGCGCCGCCGCTCATCGCATAGACGTTCCCGGTTTCCGGGTCCACCGACGGCGACGCCCATCCCACGCGATGCGATGGCACGTCGCTCTGAAAGATGTTGAACTTGTACTCCCAGATCGGTTCCCCGGTGTTGGCGTCCAGTGCCATCACACGTTCTTGAAGTTCGGTGCCCCGTCCCGACGGATTCTGCACATAAACGCGATCGCCCATGACGACCGGCGCCGAACGTCCACCGTAGGGCGCGCGCCACAGGAAGTTCTCACCGTCGACTTCCCAGGTTTCAGGCAGGCCGGTTTCGGGGGAAGTCCCATCGCGGTGCGGTCCGCGCAGTTCGGGCCAATCGCCCATCGCCACCTGGCGGGGACCCTGCGCGAACACGGCGTTGGACACGCCCAGAAACAGGACAGCAAGCAGTGATGTTGTTCTAACCATTGTGAAACCGGTCCTCGATCGGATGCCGTGGATTATCAGTAGCTTCAGGACTACATCAGGACTATATCGGCGGATTTTGCCGGGTGTCAACGATTGCCACATTCAACGTTCCCGAATGTCATAGGCGGCTATCGTCCCCTGATTCCGGATAAACAGTTTGCCGTTACCGATCGCCGGGTGGGCCCAACTCGACAGGCCCTGGTCTTCAATCTCGAAACGGCCCTTTTCGACGTAGCCGCCGGGAGTGGCTTCGACCAGTCCCACCTCGTTGTCTTCACTCAGAATGTACAGGTGCCCGTCGGCGTACGACACCGAACCCTTCCCCACGCTTCGATCCCGCCACATGCGTTCGCCGGTCTCGAAATCCAGGCACGTCAGGACCGAATTGTGGAATCCATAGAGGTAGCCGTCCACATAGACGAGTCCGCCGTGGTGGTTCGCCATCTGCCGGGTGTGGTACACCTCCTCGGCCTGAACCGAACCGCCCACGGCCACCAGACGCACCAGTCCGCCGCCACCGCCGTAGCTGGACGAAAAGAACACCTTGTCGTCGTGGAAGACCGGCGTGGCCGCATTGGCGGTCCGGTTTGCCGCACCGTCGTAACTCCACATCAATCGGCCGTCGGATGCACGAACGCCGACTCCGGCGCGCGAGGTCAACGTCATCAGGGTCTCGACGCCGCCCACGTCCCGAAGAATCAGGGACGAATAGCCCGCCCTGTCGCTCAGTTCATCGCTGGTCCAGACCGTTTCTCCGGTCAGCTTGTTCAGGGCGACGATTCCGGTGCCTCGCCCGCCGGGAGTGACGTACACACGATCGCCGTCGACAAGCGGAGACTCGCTGAGCAGCCAGTCGATATTTCGACCCCCGAAGTCTTCCAGAATATTGCGCTGCCAGAACACGGCGCCGTCCGCAGCCGCCAGCGAAACCAGATCGCCGTTCTCGGTGAGCGCATAGAGGCGATCTCCGTCAAGTGTCGGCGTGCTTCTGGGACCGGTACCTCGATCGTTGTTGCGGGCGTTACCCACGGCTCTCGACCACAGCAACCGTCCGTTGGCCTCGTCGAGCGCGGCAACGGCGCTCCGGATACCGACCTGCAACTGGAAAAAGACACGCCCGCCTCCCAACGCCATGGAACCGAACCCGGCGCCAAGTCCCGAGGTTTCCCATAGTCTTTCAGGGCCGTCCGCGGGCCAAGCTTCGAGCAATCCGGTTTCGGCTGAACGGCCAGAGCGGTCCGGCCCCCGCCACTGGGTCCACCCGGTGCCCGGTCTCGCCTGACCGCTAGAGGAAACAGCGATGGAAACGAACAGAAGAGCAACCAGAAACACACGTTGTTTGGCCAATCTTCGCTCTCTTCCTGTAGGCTTATTCATTCAAGAAATTGTTGCGGCGGATTACCCTGGCAATGGATTTCGCATGTCGGACTCTTGAAAAGTCTAGCATACGGCCTCCGCGGGAATTCCGGCACTGAGGAGAGACGCGACGGTATGCGCATACCCAGGTTTACATTGGTTTTTTCGGCAATCTTGTTTGCCGTCCCGGCGGCTATGGGGCAATCGCAAGGGTCCATTCGCGGCCTGATCGTCGATGCGACCGGCGCTCCGGTACCAGAAGCGGTTTTGACGCTGACCAGCGAGGCCAAGGGCGTCGAACGGATCGCAACTGGCGGCGCCCGGGGAGAGTTCACCCTGTCGAACCTCCAGCCGGATTTCTATCGTGTGCTCATCGAACAAGTCGGCTACAGGTCGTACGTCGCTAATGTCGAATTGCAGGTGAATCAGGAAATCTGGCTCGATGTCGCGTTGGCTGTCGGCGACGTCAGCGAAGAGATCGAGGTCATCGCGCCGCGGGTCCCCATCGACCGGCAATCCGCCACCCTGGGGACCATCATCGACACGCGGCAGTTGAAGGGACTGCCCCTGGACGGCCGCAACTTCCTGGAATTGTCGCTGCTGGCGCCCGGCACGGCTTCGGCGCCACAGGGCTCGGCCAGTTCCCAGCGCGGGGACTTCGCATTCACGGTGAACGGCGGCCGCGAAGATGCCCAGAGCTTCATTCTGGACGGTGTCCATAACGTCGATCCGAAGCTCAACACGCCCGGCGTCCGCCCGCCGATCGACGCGATTCGCGAATTCGAAATAGTGACCGGAAACTACGACGCCTCGTTTGGCCGCAATGCCGCCGGCCAGGTGAACGTCGTCACACAGTCGGGAACCAACGCCGTGCACGGCACCGCGTATGGCTTCTTCCGCACCGAAGCCCTCGACGCGCGCAACTTCCTGGCACCCGACAGCGGAACCGACCCCGAATTTGACCGCAAACAGTACGGGCTGTCGATCGGTGGACCGATCGTGCGCGACCGGATGTTCTTTTTTGCCGACTACGAGCGCACGCGGCTGCGCGAGGGCATCACACGGGTAACGAACGTTCCCTCCGAGGCGGAACGCAACGGGGATTTCTCCGAGAGCCTGCTTCCGCCGCCGAACAACTTTCTGACCGGACAACCGTTTCCCGAAAGCACGATTCCGGCTTACTTCATCCATCCCGTCGGACAGGCGATCGCCAACCTGTATCCGCTTCCCAATCGCGAGTCGCCGAACGCCAACTACGTTTCGTCGCCGATTTTGAACGACGACATCGATCACTTCGATGTACGTGTGGATCGCAACTTCGGCAACGGCGCCACGTTTTCGTCGCGCTACAGCTTCAGCGACCGGCGGTTATTCGAACCGTTCGCCTCGTCGGTCAGCGTGCCGGGTTACGGCACCGACGTGCCGCGGCGCGGACAGAATCTGGCAGTCGGGCTGACCCAACCGTTCGGCGCCCGGACGATCAACGAACTTCGCTTCGGGTACACCCGGGTCGGTATCGGCGTGCTTCATGAGAATCGGGGGAACAGCATCAACCAGGCTATCGGCCTGCCCGAACTGTCGTCCAACGCCCGCAACTTCGGCCTGAGCCAGATTGCGGTCATCGGCTTCAGCCCGCTGGGCGACGAGTTCACCACGCCCCAGGAAAGCGCCGCCGAAACCTTTCAGGTTCTGGACACGGTGAGTTGGTCCAGTGGACCGCACCTGATTGAAACAGGCTTCGACTTTCGCTACATCCGGCAGAACGGTTTCCGCGACGTACAGTCACGAGGCTTCCTGAACTTCTCGAACCGTTACGTCACGGGCAACGCGTTGGCCGACCTGTTGCTCGGATTCCCCGAGGTCACCGGAGGCGCGAGAGTCGATAACCCCCAGCACCTGCGGTCGACCGCGTGGAGCGCATTTCTGCAGGACAGCTACAAGGTGACACCCCGCCTGACGATCACCGCCGGGCTGCGCTACGAACATATCGGACCCGCTGTCGACACCACGAACCGGGCCAACCTGTACGACCCTGAAACCGGAAGCCTGCTGCCTGTCGGTACCGGCGCCATGCCGCGCGGCGGATACGAAACCGACCGGAACAACATTGGACCGCGCATCGGCGCGGCATGGACACCGGATGCCGCCGGCGAGACCGTGATTCGCGGCGGCTACGGCATCTACTACAACCAGGGCGCGCTTGCGACGGGCGAAGGACTGTACTTCAACCAGCCGTTCTTCGCCTTCAGTCTCTTTTTTCCACTGGGACGCGGTTTGCCCGCACCCACCCTGACCGACCCGTACCCCGAGAACTTCCCGTACCCGACGCCGCCATCGGCAACCGGATACCAGCGCGATTTGCGGACACCGTGGCTGGAACACTGGAGCGTCAGCGTCCAGCGCCAGTTGGGTGCGACCCGGGCGCTGGAAGTGGCCTACGTGGGTTCGCGCGGCCACGATCTGATTACCGGACGGGATATCAATCAGCCTGCTCCGACGGCATTGCAGTTCCCGAACCCGCGTCCAAACCCGTTTTTCGATGACGTGACGCTCATCGAATCGCGCGGGCGGTCGGACTATGATGCGTTGCAGATCAAGTTTCAGCAGCGGTTCGATCGGGGCCTGTCGATCCTGTCGGCCTATACGCTGTCCGAGTCCTACGACGATGCGTCGGGATTCTTTGCCAGCACCGGCGACCCCAACTTCCCGCAGGACAGCCGCAACCCCGATCTGGAATACGCGCGATCCAGCTTCGATGTACGGCATCGGTACTCGACCAGCTTCGCCTGGGAACTGCCGTTTGGCGAGGGACGCCCCTTGGATGACGGCGGCGCCTTGTCGGCAATCTTCGGCAACATGGAAATCCAGGGCATCGTGACGCTGCAGAGCGGCCGGCCCTTTACCGTGGCGTTGCTTCCGGAAGTCGACAACTCCAACACCGGCCGTTCCACCTTGGGTTTCGGTGCCAACGACCGGCCCAACGTGACCGGCAATCCGGAACTCCCCGATCCAACCGCCCAGCTGTGGTTCAATACCGCGGCCTTCGAGACGCCCCCGTACGGAAGCTTCGGCAGCGCCGGCCGGAACATGCTGGAAGGGCCGGGATACGCAAACCTGAACGTGGCGTTGACCCGTAACATCGAGATCGGCGAGTCGGCCGAGATCCAGTTGAGGGCCGAAGGATTCAACCTGTTCAACCGGACGAATCTGGATCTGCCCGATGCGTTCCTGGGTTCGCCGACATTCGGCCAGGTAGTCACGGCCGGAAGTCCCCGCCGTTGCCAGTTGGGATTCAAGCTGATTTTCTGAATGAACGCCTTCGATTTCAATTCGCCCACGCGCGCGGTGTTCGGCGAGAACTCGATCGATCGCCTTGGCCAACTTGCGAAGGAATACGGGTTTCACCGAACGCTGATTGTCTCGGATCGGGCCATCGTCGACACCGGTCTGGCCGAGCGTGCGCGGACGTTGTTGAAAGCCGCCGGAATCGATTCGTTCTGCTTTTCCGATTTCACTTCGAGCCCGGATTCGCGGATGGTTGAAAACGGGCGAGCGTTTGCAGCCTCGCACGACATCGATTCCATCGTGGGTCTGGGCGGCGGCAGTTCGATGGACTGCGCCAAGGGTATCAACTTCGTCCTGACCAACGGCGGGAAGATGCGCGATTACTGGGGCGAAGGCAAGGCAACCCAGGCCATGCTGCCTTCCATCGGTGTCCCCACCACGGCCGGGACCGGCAGCGAGGCGCAGATCACGGCGCTGATATCCGATGCGGAAACGCACGCCAAGATGGCTTGCGGCGACTCCAAGGCCGCGTTCAGGGTGGCGATCCTGGATCCGCTTGTGACTCTGACCCAACCGCATGAGGTGACCGCGACGGCGGGCTTCGACGCCATCTCTCATGCCGTCGAGTCGTTCGTTACGGCCAGGCGGACGCCGATTTCGGACATGTTCGCACGCGACGCCTGGCGGCTTCTGGAAGCCAACTTCGAACGCGTCCTTGCCGAACCCGGCGACCGGACGGCCCGGGCCGCCATGCTGCTGGGAGCGCACGAAGCGGGCATTGCGATCGCGCAGTCCATGCTGGGCGCCGCACACGCCTGCGCCAATCCGCTGACCGCAACTTACGGAACGACGCATGCGGTCGCCATCGCAGTGATGCTGCCGCACGTGGTTCGCTGGAATGCGGACACGGTGGGAAAGCGTTACGCGGAACTGATGAACGTGTCGGGCCGCAGCTCGACCGCGATCACCGCGGGCGACCAGTTGGCGGCGCGGCTGGAAGAGTTGGCGAGGGCCGCCGGCCTGCCCGGAACACTGAAGGACGTCGGCGCCGATCCATCGGACTTTCCGAAGCTGGCCGAGAACGCCGCTACTCAACGGACCGGCACATTCAACCCCCGTCCGTTCGACGCGGGCGCAGCCCAGGCACTGTACGAGAGCGCGTTCTGAATCATGCTCCCCGGCCGCATCATCTATACACCCCCCGGCGGACCGCCCCAGGGTCCGGGTCCCAACAAGGAAATCTATGGACTCATGGGCGAGGACAACATCTTCAGGATGATGTCGGACTTCTATCGCGAACTCGAGAATTCCGAAGTCCGCCACCTGTTCCCGGCGGATATGAAAGAAGCGTCCAAGAAGTCGGCGGCGTTTTTTGTGACCCTGCTGGGAGGCCCGCCGCTCTATTTTGAAAGGTACGGACCGCCCCGTATGCGTGCCCGCCATCTGCCGTTCGAGATCGACGATGCCGCGCGCCAGGTGTGGCTCGGGTGTTTCGACAGAACGCTTCAGGACGCCGACGTGAAATACAACTTTCCGGCCCAACACCTGCAGGGCTTCAAAGACTTTTTGCGAAGCTTCTCGGCATGGATGGTCAACAAGGCGTGAGCGTTTCCGCGGATTAGCGTTAGTGAATACTTCAGAAGCCGGGTGACGTCAGATCGTCGAGGAACCTGCCAACACCCGTTTCCGTGTTCAGTTCACGGACGCCAACCCGATGCTCGCGAATGAAATCCGGCTGCTCCATCCATGGCGCGCCGCCGCTCCGGGGCACCAGCTTCTCCGAGCCCGGAATCCGCTTCGCCAATGTCTTCTTGGTTCCCATGCCAGTTTCAGAAATGCTCAACCCCTCGTGGCGCGAGCATCTTTCTTCATATCGATCGCGGTCCCTTGACAGACCATTTTCCCAATTATTTGGACCGTGCGTTTAGCCGCAACGTCCTCACGGAAGACGTTGCGACAGTACCCTGCCCTGGGTGTGTGCTCATTGGGCCGGCTCCTCTAACAGCACCGCTCCTTCAAGCTGCGCCGCTCGCCGGTCGAAAGTGTAGAGGGGGTTCGCCCCGCGCCGCTTCGCGGCAGCCGCAATCATCAGGTCCGAAAAACCGGCACCGCCACGCCGGAAGCTAAAGGCAGCGCGGGCGACATCATCGACCGCCTCGAACTCGAGTTCCTCGGTAGCAATCAATTCCTCCAGCACCGCCGCAATCCGGTCGCGGGAAAACCCGTAAGCCCGTTGGAGCACCCAAGCAAGCTCGACTGCCACTTCACGACAAACAAAGCCCGGACGTTCAGACGTTAGTCCGGCCAACAGCACCCGGGCCGCTTCCGCCTGCTGCGCGTCGTCGTCCACCAAATATCGGACCAGGACGTTTGTGTCGAGCGCAATCACTCCTCGCACGCCCCGTCGGCGACAGCGCGTTCCATGTCCTGCAGTGTTGCAGTCGGACCATCATGCTTGAACGCGCCGAACAGTCTCACAATGGGTCGCATGGGAATAAGTCGAACTTCGTTGCCGTCAAGGATGACATAGCGCACGCGGTCTCCAGGCCGGATGCCAAGCGCCTCACGTACAGATTTGGGCAGTGTAGTCTGTCCCTTCGATGTAATCGCCGATTTGGCCATGGTCGCGCCCACCTTTCCTTTCCATTCTTATTTTGACTTACGAATCACTCGCAGGCAAGGACGGGCAGCCTATTCGGGATTAGGCCGCCGCGTTTCGCAACGACTTAAGGGCAGCCCGAGTTCCCAGGACACTCTCCATGACCAATTGGCATGGTAAGGATGGGTTCAGGAGCCGTCGGCGGCCAGATCGTTGAGGAGCCCGCCAACATCCGTTTCCGTGTTCAGTTCACGGACGCCAACCCGATGCTCGGCAATGAAGTCCGGCTGCTCCATCCATGGCGCGCCGCCGCTCCGGGGCACCAGCAGCACGGCGCTTTCCGGCTTCCGCTGGCGCCATCGCAGCGCATCCCTGTAGATGTGCGCCGACGACATCGCATCGAGAACGTTCGGGCGTGTCGTTCGATACTTCGCATCGAGCACGTACCAACGTCCCCGGTCCCCTTCGTGGAACGTCAGGACAATGTCGGGTTCGCGGCTACCCGAAATCGAACCGAATTCGGATCGGGAGTTGATGTCGCCAGCAGGGAACCAGGGTTGAAGCAACAGTTCGATACACAAGTCGTTTCCCTTGGACGCCGCGAACGCCGCCGTGGCACTCGATTTGTGTCGTGTCAGAATCGACCAGCGGTATTGAGGCCAGCGGGCTTGAAGCGCTTTGCCCATGCGGACGAAGCACCACCGCTCATAAATTTCCCATGTCGGGCAGATCCACATCCGCTCACCGTCCGGCGGGCCTTCCACGCCGTGCCGCAGTATCCGCCACGCGAGACCGTACGCGCGTGAGTAGGCCGGGTCCGAGGAAACGGCATTGAGTCCCGCGGCGGATATTTCGAGCCGGGTGACGTCCCTGATCGGCGAAACGCGTTGCGCCTGCCGAAGCTGCCGAACCAGTCCATCGAGAAACGCCCTGCGCCGCGGCCAGCGTGAGGCAAGATCGCTGCGGGTATCCGATTCGGTTTCACGATCTACGGCCATCTCGAGGGTTTTCGTCAACCGGATCGCCCGGCGGGCGATATCCCGTGTGACCGCGGCGATGCAACGGTTTGCGGCCGCATCCAACGTTTCCCGAGTCACGGGCACGTCGAACAACGGCAATGCCTTTGTCGAAGGAAGAGTTGAATCGCGGCCTGCCAGCACGGCCGACAGCGGAGGAATTCGGACTGCCGCGAGAGCCGTTTGCCGATCCGCCCGGCGCACGTATTGCAAGGGCACGAGCGCCCTCTCCGCCCGCAGTTCCCGTATGGGTTGCCGTGCGATGGCGCCGAGCGCCCGCACGAAATTGTCGCCGTAGGTGCGCAAGCGGGCGTACTCGAGCCATGGGTCCGCGATATGTTCCTGGTGCCCTACCGGTGACCGGGCCGGTTCCGTGCCCAGCACGAGGCGGGGATCGAAGTCCCATATCTCATCGAGCATGGCCTGAAAGACGTCACCGCCAAGCTTGCCCGAGTGGGGAGAAACGTCCAGCGTATAGGTGGCAACGGCCTTAGGGCCGTCGACCAGGAGTTCGGCACGGACCTGACCCGCGTAGTACCCGGGCGACCAGATCCAATAAGCATCGCCGCCTTCAAGGGGGCTGTCGTCTATCAGGAGTTGGGCGTTGACGATGGGCTTTTCGATCCGATACTTGCGCCCCTCGTGGAACCCGCCCGTAACGTCATCGGGCCTGATTTGCCAGTGGCAGGATTTCTCGTCGGGAGCGAACCCCTCCTCGACGTCCAGTGCAAATGTGGAACCGGTCACGGCCTACCGCCAGAACCTTGCGCTGCCCGTCGCTTCAAGATCGCCTTTCAGTTCCTCAACCTTTTTGTGGCAGTCCGTGAGGCCGCGTTCGCCAAGAATTTTCAGGCAGCTATCAAGGGCCTCCCGAAATCGGGGCGAATCGTCCCCTCTCAGTTTTGGCAGGATCTTGGCGTAGACCACGCTGTCCAACATCACCGCCGGATCGTTGACGCCGCCATGCGCGATGACGCGAACCATGTAATCGAGAACGTCGTCGACGATACGCCAACCGAAGTGCATCCGGGCGGGCTTGAGACTGTCCATCAACTTTTCCAGCAATTCACGCGCGAATTTCTCTTTTTCGTCGCTCAGATCCCGCTGCCCCCAACGCGGATAACTCGCCAAGTCAATATCCCAGAATTCGATCGTGAAAGCGCGGTCGAGGACCTTGTCGGATATGCCGTGCGTGGTCTCGTCCATATTGACGGTTCCAATGATCGCGAGGTTCTCCGGATACCGGATGGCGGAGGGGATGCCGTCAAAGATGTCGCCCTCGCGGTGCAGGTTCAAGGGGGCGCCCGTTTCCATCGCGGACAGGATGGGAGCGAGGTATTGCTCGGGACGGGACAGGTTCATCTCATCGAGCACGACAGTGAAGGGACGCGTGGGCGAATCCGCGGCCTCCAGCAGGAATTCGAGAAAGGGAGTGCGCATATACGATTCGCCCTGAAGCGGGTTGACGTATCCCAACAATGCCGTCGGGTCGTACCACCCCGGTTGAACCGGGATCGTGCAGAGTTGGCTGCCGCGGCCATCCGCCTTCCCGGCGATTGCCCGTCCGTATGCTCTGGCGAGCAACGTCTTACCCGAACCGGAGAGACCCGTGAGGACGGCGAAGTGCCGGCGCTTGTTGGCCCATATCCCGGCATTGAGACGGCGAACGAGGGGTTCTGGAAAGTGACCGCTCTGCGAGACCTCCGTGAGTATCTCGGGAAACCCGGGCAATACGACGTGGGTCTCTCCGTTAACTGGCGGTGGTGGTGGTGGCAGTGGCGGCGGCGGGAGGGCTTCGGGTTTCCAATGAATCCGATCGGCCCATTCCCTTCCGGCGTCGGTCAGAGAAAGAACATCCTTGTCGTCAGGGTCCAACATTCCAAGACCCCTGAGTTCCTTGACCATGGTGTTCGGCACCCAGGCAGTTTTCCAGCCCGGATTGACCTGCTTCAACTTGTCCACCATTTCCGCGATCGGACACGAGCCCTCGTCTCGCAAAATCACAAAGACATGATCGACGCCGAGGATTCGTGTGATGAGCCAGTCCATCAATTCGGCGGGGTCGCCAGACTCCAGCAGCGCATGTCCTCGGTCAGTAAGAAGGTTTTGGTCTCCGTTCAATTCGAGGCAGTTGTACTCCCGAACGAGAACGTTTCTCTGGATAAGGAGCGATGAGTCTTTCAGACTCGGGTTGATTGTTCTGATATGGCCATTCAAATCCTCCCGCGAGGCTCCGTCGCGGCAGAATTCAAGAATGTTGAGAACTGCCTGAAAGCCGCCGGTCACACCCGTGAGGCCTCGAGACCTACGGGCAGCCGGCATGGGCACCAGCCTCTCTTCGCCCGGAATTCCTGTTGCGGATTCGGTAGGCGCCTCCTCGGACTGAGCGACGTAGTATTTGGACAGCAGCCACGGCAGCCGCATGCGGTCGACGATGGCAGGAAGATCGTCGCCGGAGTCTCCCAGCGCTTCGCCGAGTCTCGACAGGATTTCTCCGTGACAGGCCGGCCCAGTCCCCTTTCTATTGCCGAACATTGCCCTGTGGAGCCCGAACAATTTTCTTTCATCCGATATGGTGGTGAAATCGGAGGGGAAAAAACCGGCCATAACACGATAGATCTTCAATCTCGGCGTCCGTTTCGTGTATTTTCCAACCTCGTCCTGAATCTCGGCCAGAAGTTGTCCCAGAACCGCCGCCCGCGCCTCGGCAGCTGGCGGAAGGGGGCTGAGCGATTTCTCCGCAAGCCATTCGCGAAACCCCGCGTCCTGGATCGCGGCGTCAACCGAAATCCTCCCCAGCCCAACGCGAGCTATCGGATTCTCTTCCCAGATTCGATGTTGAAATTCAATGCTCGCGCGCGTTTCCTCGTCGGCATCCCGGACGTAGCGCAGAAAATCCAGAAGCCGCGGTCCCCATTCCTTGTAATGCTCCCCGTAATTCGGGTCCGTCTCGGCAGTCTTGACCGCGTCGACGCAAGCCCGTCTCAACTCTTCGATATTTTGAAGGTCAGTCATTGATTCTCAGCCCAGCCGGGAAAGGAGTTGATTGCATTTGTTTCAGGCCCAAAGGGTTGTCGGCCGCACGCCGATTCATCAAGGTATGTCGGATAAGTCGTGAATAACAACAACGTCCCCCAAGTACGGTGATTTCCGTGGACCGCATTAGAACAGACTTCTTCGTCGCAACCCATGCCTTGATTTCCGGATTGCCAAGTACCTTTGCCTCAGTGGTCACTTCAAACCCGGCCAACGATGACCACCGCGAACTTTTCCAAAGCATCCGGGTAAGGTACGCATTCGTTCGCGATCATCGAACCGAGTTTCGGGTTCGAACGATGTGGCGCGTACTTCGGGTGCAGCGGGTGCAGCGGGTGCAGCGCAGTGGTTTTTATACCTGGATAAAACAGGATCCTAAAGATGGATCGCGCCGAGCGGCAAAAAAAGCCGCATGGGGTCGTCCTGCACAGGGGCGAAACCAAACCCCTCATAGAACTGTTTCGCCGCATTATTCTTGGCGTCTACGATCACGGCGTGGATTGCCAAAATGCCACTGGCGCTCATGGTTCGCTTGATCGCGTCGGCGAGAAGCATGCGACCCAAACCGTGCCCCCGTACTGACTGGTCGATAGCAAGTCGACCGATAAGGGCGCACGGCACCGGATGCCGGGGTAGCTTTCGAGACAGCTCTTCGGGTAGAGAACTCAGGTCTATCGCCAAGGCACTCAGCGTGTAGAAGCCAAGGACGGTATCGGTACCCTCGGCAGTGCAGACAAACACCCTGGCGATACGCCGCCGAACATCCTGTCCAGCCTGCCGCGCAAGGTAGCGATCCAATTCTGAAATGCCACAAGAAAAAGCCGCTCGGTCATGTTTCTTCCCGAGCGGCTCTATAACAAGCGCGACCAGTTCTGTCATCGCGAGGCAACGCGTTTTCCATGTTCATCCATGGCCGTACGGAGTTTGTCGTTCAGGGCCGGAGGATTGATGATGGCATCGAAGAATCGTGTGGCATCACGCCGGTTGAGTACCATCGTTTCGTGCTTCTGGATGGCCTTCTCAGCGTTTTCCAGGGCGCTGGACACGATGAAGCCGCTGACGGTTTTCCCTTCAAACGAAGCCGCTCGTTCGATCCGCCGCTTCGCCGTTTCGTTGAGCCGTAGATTTACCCGTTCACTCTTGGTCGCGTTCGCCTGAGCCATGATCGTGTCCTTATCATTTTTTGAGTACTCGATTGTACATCATTATGGTGCCTCCTTGAACGATGCCGTCTTGCCAGATTGCCAGATAATCGCGCCCTTGCCGGTCGACAGTAGTGTCCGCGTCGTGACAAGACGGTCCGGTCGAGTTGGAGAACTCATTGAGTTACCCTTATTTCGATCTCGCACTTGGCGATGGCCAGGGTAAGGAGTTGGACTCCGCGTCCGCGTCCACCCCGTCCCCGTCGGGAGTTTCAATTGTCGCCATCGGTAGTTGATGCCATAGTGACGATCATGGGTATGAACTGCCGTATCCGGAACCGCAATCGGGTTTCGGGAAGTCGGCCCGAAACCCGCCCGCCCGGCCGGGAACTCATCAAAGCGTCCAAGTTCCGGTCCGTCCGTCTACATGTCCTCGCGACCATTCTGCTGGTCCTTCCGCTCGCCGCAGTGGGTTGCGCCGCATCTTCAGAAGCCGATCTTTTCCGCATTCGGCCTCAACGTCCGGTCCAGCAATTGGAAGCTGAAGCGCGCGCCGCGGTTCCGCCAATTGAAAGCGGGCCGATGCGGGAACCCGAACTGGTCGACCTTGCGTCCCTGGATTCGACGCTGCGATTCGACATTCGCTACGCCGGAACGAACAACTTCATGGGAACCCCTTTCTATCGACAGGCCAAAGCCTGGCTGCAGCGGCCCGCGGCCGACGCCTTGCTCCTTGCTCACAGGCAGTTGCAGCAGGAAGGTTTTGGATTGACGATCTTTGACGCCTATCGCCCCTGGTACGTAACCTGGATGTTCTGGGAGGGCACGCCCGAAAGTTTGCGGGAGTTTGTGGCGGACCCGGCCGCCGGGTCCCGGCACAACAGGGGCGCGGCCGTGGACCTGACTCTGTATCGTCTGGAATCGGGCGAGCCCGTGTCGATGGGAAGTGACTACGATGAATTCACCGAGCGCTCCTATCCTGACTACCCGGGAATAACTCCCGAGGAACGGGAACACAGGAATCTTCTGATCAGGACGATGGAAGAACATGGATTCACCGTCTACCCATTCGAATGGTGGCACTTCGATTACCGGGACTGGTCCGAGTATCCGATCCTGAATCTGACCTTTGAGGAACTGGAAGGCCCTTAGCAGCCCGTAGTGTCGAGCGGCGTCCTGTCTTGCGGGGCGAAGGGGCCGCCGGCCACGTCCGCATACGATGCGCGGGAAGGCTTCTTGAACTTTCTCCACAGCTTCCCGGCACGGATGCTCAACAAGGCATAAGCGTTTCCGAACTCCTGCTTCTGGCTTCCTTGTCGTCTCCGAGCATAGGCATTTTCCGAATTCCCTCCGGACCCGCACGATTTCGATGTAACGTGTCCACCGAGCACTCTCAGCCCTATCGGCTGTACAAAACACGCGAATTCGAGGATCCGAACGATCCGGATCATGGAGATGCGACGCATGCCTCACTGGTTTCGCCCGCTCGCTACGGCCACTCCGGTCCGGCCTCGATCGAGAGAGGACGGGCATGACTCCCAAGTACGCTTCAAACGACGTATACGTCGCTGAACTGGAAGAGATCGCAACACGCCGTTACGGGCCGCCTCCCGAATCCGATGCAGCGGCGGGGACCGCCGGCCCAGGGGCGGAAGGCCGCGCCGTCGAAAACCTGACCGGACTGGCGTTGTCGGGCGGTGGCATCCGGTCCGCGACCTTCAACCTGGGCATCATCCAGGCATTGGCGAAGAACGGGATCCTGAAGAACGTGGACTATCTGTCGACGGTTTCGGGCGGCGGTTATATCGGGAGCTGTCTCAGTTCGCTTCTCAACGGTACAGACCAAAACGCGGCATCGGCCGAATGGAATAAGGAGTTTCCCTTCTACCACGATGCCGGCGAAGAGGAGCCGCCCCCGCTACGCCACCTGCGGGACTTCTCCAATTTTCTCGCGCCTCACGGCTTCAGCGGCGTTATCCAGATACCGGCGCTCCTGTTGCGGGGCTTCCTCACGAATCTTTCGGTCGTCCTGCCATTCGTGGTGTTCTCGGCAATCTTTGTCGCCGTGGTTTCGGGCAATTGGATCGAGCGCGCCGCATCGCCGCTCGACCTCTACGTCTTGACGCCCTACTCCTTTGGAATCGTCGCTCTGTTGGCGCTGGGCTCTCTGGGAACATGGAGCCGGACTCAAGGCGGGCGCGAACGGCTGCGCCGGATATGGGTCTGGATCGCGATCACTCCGATCCTGGTTCTCGGCATCGAGACGATTCCGGCGGCCACCGCGGCCGTCATTCTCCTGAAAGAAAACTACAATCTGACCGATCTGAAGGCTGTTGCCGGCATCGTCGCCGGGATCCTGCCGGTGGTTTTCGCGGGAAAGGCGGCCGAGAAGGCGGCTGGACTCACCGGCAAGATCGCTGTCGCGGCAATCGGACTTCTTGCGCCATTGTTGCTACTCTTCGTGCATTCCTACCTCGCGAGTTGGCTGATAGAGATCGAAACCGACCCACAGGCGCCTTTCATTCTGGGTGGCCTGTGGGTTCTTGGAGGGCTGGTTATCGTATGGAACCTGCTGCGCTACAACGCCAACCTGACTTCGATGTTGCCCTTCTATCGCGACCGATTGACGCGGGCCTACCTGAGAACGTGGATACCGGGCTCGAAGGAAACCAGGGACAACAACGAACAGAAGCTCTCGGAACTGGAATCCCGGGGGCCTTACAACATCATAAATACAACGATGAACCTGCAAGGTTCGCCCGACCTCACGCTTCATGGCCGCGACTCCAAGGTGTTCGTTCTTTCGAAACGCTTCTGCGGATATACCGACAGCGGCGGACATCACTACGCCAAAACGGCGAACCTGGAATGGACCGACCGCAATCTGAACCTGGGCACCGCCATGTCCGTATCGGCAGCGGCCGCCGCTCCCAACATGGGGATGCTGACGGTTCCATCGCTGTCCTTTCTGATGACGATGCTGAACATCCGGTTGGGTTACTGGTTGCGGAATCCGGATACCTGTCCCGAACGTCCGACAAATCGAGGCACCCACCCGCGGCCGCCACGCAAAAAGCCCGGCATCCGCTACCTGATCAGGGAAATGACGGGCAGGATTGACGGCAAGAGCGATTACGTCAACCTGACCGACGGCGGGCACCTTGAAAACTTGGGGGTTTACGAACTGCTGCGGCGCCAATGCAAGTTCATTATTGCCTGCGACGCCGAAGCGGACCCCGACCGCAAGTTCGGTTCGCTGGCACGGGCGATCCGATTCGCGCGAATCGACTGGGGCATCCAGATCGATATCGACGTCACGGATCTTGGGAAGGATGCCCACGGGCAGAGCCTGAAAGGGTGTGCCCTCGGCCGGATTCGGTATCCGGACAACGCGGTCGGCTACCTGCTCTACATCAAGTCGTCGCTTCTGGGAAACGAGAATCGGTACGTCAAGACCTACGCGGCCGTGAATCCGGCATTTCCGCACGAGAGCACGGGAGACCAGTTCTTCAGCGAAGCGCAGTTCGAAGCGTACCGTTCGCTGGGCCACAAGATTGCCACCACCCTCTGCGACCGCGTCGACCCATCGAAGTTCGTCGACGACCCAGAGAGCCTGCACGAGTGGGCCGAAAAACTCGAAACCCCTCTGCGGCCCAGCGCCTCCGCATAGAGCGAATGCGCCGGTCTTCCAGAGAAACTCAACGCGCTGGAAAGAAGTTCAGCTATCCTGCGGTCTCGGACAACACGCGAGAGATCTACCCAGAAACGGACAACGGCGCCGACCTGCCGCGCCGCGTTGTGCTGGTCGACGATGAAGACCGACTAACGAGCCGCCGGAAGCGACCCAGAAAGAGGAATGGCAGATGGAATCTGCCTATAGGCTCGACCGTGATCATTACAGCTCAACAATCGAAGAGGTGGGCCAGAACGTGTGGACATACCCGGGTGGCGAATAGGAAAAAAGACAATGGAAGATTTATCCCAGCAACTTATCCTCGTGTCATCGGACCCCAGACTTTTCGCCAAAGTTGTTTCCCAAACTGGCCGCGAAGTCGAGATTGAATATTTTTCAGCAGCATCACAGCGAGAACGAGAGCAAATCGAATACGGCAACTTCTGGCATGCAGCGCTGCAACCCCAAACGCGTGTGTTCTACGAACGTGAGCCAGGTTTCTGGCGGGTGGGGCGAATCCGAGACGCATACAAGGAAGACGATGGCACTTTCAAATACGAGGTCAGATTTCCGAATAATGAAGTACTCATTCTAAACGAACGGGATCTCTTCGTGCGGTGCCTGGACTCAGTCTTAAATCCCGCTGAAGCACTCGCGGTCGGGTGTGCAGAAACGCAATATTTCGCCGACCGGCGGAGAAAAGCAGTTCAACGACTTACTTCGTTGCGCAGTTCGTCCCAAGGATTGACGGGACTTCTTTCGGCGGCAATTGAATTTGTTCCGCACCAGGTCGCAACCGTAAAGCGCATCCTTCAAGATTCCTCTCAGAGATACTTGCTTGCCGACGAAGTCGGAATGGGAAAAACCATCGAGGCAGGGGCAGTCCTCCGCCAATTGTTGATTGATGAGGTAGTCCAGAACGCCGTAGTGCTGGTTCCCTCATCCTTGAAAGAGCAATGGTCACAAGAACTGCGGCAGCGCTTTTTTATCGACGATTTCTTGTTGGCCGAGATCGAAATCTGTTCTTTCACCGAGTTCGACTCATTAGAGTTGGAGAACACCCCGGATATTCTGATTGTTGACGAAGCACATCGAATATTTGAGACGCGCTCTAATGGTCTACCCGCTACGAATTGTGCCGCAATTATCGAATTGGCTTACGCTGTACCAAGGTTGCTTTTACTCTCGGCAACACCGCCTGTAGGAGATGAGCCTCGGTTGCATCGACTGTTAAATCTGTTGGACCAGCACCACTATCCTCTTGATGATTACAACGGTTTTCTTGATAAGGTCGCAAAATCGCAGGGAATAGGGCGCTTCCTGCTTTCATTTAATGCAGACTCCCCGCCGTTTGTTTTGCAATCGCAAGCAGAGCAAATTTCCACCTTATTTGGCGACGACGGTTTTCTCATGAAATCCCGATCCTTGTTGTTGAAAACCCTGGAACAAGAACAACGCTCCGATTCGCTGGTCAACCAGATACGAGAGCACATCGCCGGAACCTACCGCATTCACCAACGTTTGATTAGAGCACGCCGGTCCGATTTAGAAGCCTGGGCGATGGCACCGCGGGGCAAGCCCTACCCTGCTTCAGATCACATCGGTCTCCACTATCTGAAATCTGCGTTTTGGCCGGAGTTCGAGACTGTCTTTGAAGATTGGAGACTAGGCGCCGAATCCGCGAGTCCAAACAGCCTAGTCGCCAAGTCCCGGTATAGAGATCTCTTGCGTGCCGCGATGACGAGCATCAACGCGATCACTGAGTTGGTTAGTGGATGGGAGGTTACTTTCAAGGGCGAGACTGAGTATTTGGCCGCTTTCAAAACGGCCGCCGTTGCGGGAGCAGATGACGCCGCTCGCGAATACCAGAGCAAGGTCGTCGATATTCTTGCTGAGTGGCGGCACAAGCAACCGCGTCCCATGAAATGGCAGTTGAGGAAAAAAATAGTGGTGTTTGTCGAGGACCAAGCCGCATCAGTATCTTATGCGGTCAATCTCGCAAAACACTACGGTGCGGCTAACGTCTTCCATATCTCCGACAGCGAACTATTCGATGAACGTCATCGGAGCGTTCAGGAATTTTCGGAAAGCAACGACGCCTGGATCCTGGTCGTCGATCAACGGGGCCAGGAAGGCCTGAATCTTCAGTTTGCCCACGCGATGCTGCATATCGGTCTCCCGGTCTCTGTGTCTCGGTTGGAGCAGAGAATTGGTCGGCTTGATCGGTTTGGAAGGCGAGTGCCCAGAATCGAGCATGAGGTGCTATTGCCTTCGATCACAGGACCATGGCAGGGGTGGTACGAATTGCTGTTGCATTCATTCCAAATCTTTCATCGCTCGGTAAGCGATGTCCAGTTTCTGTTGGCTGAGATCGAAGAAATGATTTTTACTCAGTTACCGGAAGAGGGTGTTGCCGGCATGGAGGCACTCGGCAGCGTAATTCGGCAATCGCTTGAAAAAGAAAGGATGCGGTTGGACGAACAATACGCACTAGACGAAATGGCGCTCTCTTCCGGTGCGTCGGAGGTGTTCATCAAAAAAATGGAGGACGAAGAGGATCCCGAGGAAGACTTCATCGGAGAATTCCGGCCGTGGATCTGCGACGTAATTGGTCTCGGTGAACTCGCACCAAGAAACGGGTCATCCGGATCCTTCCGCTATTGTTGGAACAACCATGTCAGGCTCCCGAAACTGCCGTGGTTTCAAGAGTTCAGCAGCACTCTTGAAAAACCGCTGACCTGGCGTCGTACTGTTGCGTTGAAAGCCTTGGGCAAAGATGTTCGATTGCTTCGACCCGGGGCAGAGTTCGTAGAAGCGCTGGAACGGGTTATTCGTTGGGACGACCGCGGCATAGCCCATGCAACACTACGAATCGTTCCGGGTTTTGATGATGTCTGGCTCGGTTTCAGAATGCTCTGGCAAGTCGAAGCCGGCTTCGGGCCTGATAGTGATCCTTGGATGCGAGAAAATCGAAGAGATATATGGCGACGGTGTGATGAGATGCTGCCACCTCAATTATTCGAGGTATTGACGGACTGGACGGGACACGAATTTGACGATGAGAAAGTGGCTCGAATTCTGGCTCAACCCTACGGTGAGGTGTACAAAGATGTCAATTTAGGTTCCCGCCCGGAATTAATGGCGCAATTTATTGAGCCATCATTATTCCGAGGGTCGATAGATGCCGCTGTCCAAGAAAGCAAGAAAATCGTGGAGCATCAGCGTAGCTACCTGGACCTACGGGAAACCGCAACGAAAGACTGCCAGACGTCCACAGAGAGTGCTCTGAGAATGCTGGAACAACGTAATGCGGCTTACTCTGCTGAGCATGGAACTGACCTGCCGACATTCCGGGAGGAGTACGAGTCTCTGTTGTTCGTGATTGACGCGATCGAAAACCCAAGATTCAGGCTCGATCAGATTGGTTTTTTCGTAGTTTCGGGACGAAGTCTGTGAGTGTTGACGGAGCGGCAGCATTTCGGCTTCTGGCAAGACAAATCAGGGGTGAGGACGTCGATGCCATTCACGATGTAGCACCATTTAAACGCCTTGCAGACGCTTTAAAGGAACAACGGACGACTGACGCGGATGTCGCGTCCTTACTGCGACATGCGTTGCGATATGAAAGTCTTCGCCAAGACAATACGGTCTCTTTACCCTCTCCGAGACGATTTGGCGATGGCCTCGCCGCGCAGTTCGGCCTGTTCCAAACCAAAGGACATGAATATTTGGCGCACCCTTGGCAGCCATCATGGCTGGACCGGCGCAGAGAAGACTCTGTAGACGCAGCAGCAATGCTTGCGCCGAGGAAGCGGTTCTATCCAGACGAGAGAGTCGCAGGCGATCCATATCTCGAATTATTCGGATACGACAGATATCGCAGTGAATCTCAACGCTTCGCCATAAGGACAGCACTATCGATGCCGCGAGGGAAGATATTGATCGTCGACCTGCCAACTGGTGAAGGTAAAAGCCTCGTGTTTAGAGCAATTAACGAGGTGGGGTTTGCCAACGACCCATCGGGTTCACGGAAAGGCCTCGTGCTGGTGGTTGTGCCAACGGTTACTCTGGCATTTGACCATGAGCGAAGTTGTGGTGGCGGGACCGAATCGCCTCTCGCGTATATCGGCGGGCAACAGGAAAAGAACAATTGGATTAAACAAAGGATCCGCGAGGGTAATCAGGGTTTATGTTTCGCCTCTCCCGAAGCCGTTGTCGGACCTCTCCGAGAGGCTCTCATTGAGTCTGCCGCGCGCGGCGGATTGCGGGCGTTTGTCGTTGACGAAGCCCATTTGGTCGACAGTTGGGGGACGGGGTTTCGTACAGAGTTCCAATTGCTTGCGGGAGTCCGGCGGCAGTTGATAGCGGAACAGTCACCGAATTTCTCATTTCGCACAGTAATGCTATCCGCAACGCTGTCAGACGCCGCAAGAATCACTCTGGAAGAGTTATTTGGGGACGGGGAAACAATCGAAGTGGTCCGCGGGGCGGCAGTCAGGCCGGAACCGGAATACTGGGTCGCCGACGTTGCCAGTGAGGGGACGCGGACGAAATCCGTCAAAGAGGCGATCTGCCAGTTACCGAAACCACTCATCCTTTATGTCACCAAAGTTGACGATGCAAAACAATGGTATGCGATTCTTCAGAATGAGTTGGGCTTTGGCCGAGTCGCCAAAGTTGACGGCAAAACCAAGCCCTGCACACGCGAGGAAGTTCTCTCTCAATGGGCCGATGGCATTCTCGACATCGTCGTAGCAACGAGTGCCTTTGGCTTGGGAATCGACTATCCGCACGTTCGCGCAGTGGTGCACGCGTGCATACCCGAGAGCTTCGACCGTTTCTATCAGGAAGTTGGACGCACAGGTCGAGACGGGTGTGCTTCACTATCGTTGATCGTTCCGAGTAATAGGGATTTCGATGTCGCGAAAAGCTTGAGCGCCAAAAAAGTCATTACCGTTAGGCGGGGGCATCAGCGCTGGGAAGCCATGTTTCGCCATGCCGGTGTGCTTCGCTATGGACATCCGGAGTACGGTATCCGCCTTGACGTATCCCCCGGAGAATCCGAAGAAGACATCGATTTAATAGGAGAGCGAAGTGTCGACTGGAATGCACATGTTCTTTCATTGATGGGCAGGTCTAAATTGATCGCACTCGCAGGAATTCCTTCACCCCAGGATGAGTCTCCGCGCGACGGGGTATATCAGGATGTGCGCGTGCTGGACGGCGGGCACCTGCAAATTGATACGTGGGAGGAAAAAGTAGAACCCAAGCGGCAGCAAATAGCCGAGGCCAACAACAAATCTTACCGACTGCTCACCGAATTCCTTCGAAAGAAGTCATGCCCGTCACTACTCCTGCAGCAGTTGTATCCCGAGATCGTACCTGACTGTACCTCGTGCGCACAGTGCCGTCTGAATCCTTCAGCGCGACTACCAGTCAGGCTGCGCGGGGACCGAATGTTCCCGTGGCCGATTGGACCTGAACCCGCCCCCTGCTTGTCTAAGACATTTCGCGGCCAGGTAAGCGTTCTCGTGGAATATGAGGAGGCAGAACCGGGTCGTCGATTTCGTCGAGACATTACAAAGGCAATCAACGCACTTGATCAAGGCGGATTTAGAACGCTCATTGGATGTGGTCAACCGCCCAAATGGTTGCTTGACACCGTGAGGAAGGTGCTAGTTGAGAGGCCCTGGGTCGACCTTCCAGTTACACGTTGGGAACCATCACGCTGGCCGGTCGGCAATAGACTGATCGTCATTGGGGCACAGGTAGATATCAGTACTGCCAAATTGAGATCCACCATCGGCAACTCAACATATGTCAATTTCATCATGCTCCCGAAAGGGATGCGCGATCCTGAAAAACCGGATTGTCAGATTGTCGATCTGACAGTTCTGAGGACAATCACGATGGAGGAATGGATTGAGGAGATCGCATCATGAGCATCCTTTCCGTCTTGGAGGCCACGCCGAATCGAGTGAGGGCACTGACCAGATTGGTGGCGACAATCGGCCCAGCATCGCGCGAAGACTTATTTAGATATTTCGTGCCGGGAGCAGACACTTCGACAAGGCCACAGTTTAATAATATTGTGCGTGAAACAAAGGGATTACGACTGATACAGGAGATAGAAAGCGATGTAGTACTTTCTCCAGGACTTAAGAAACACAACCTCACGAGTGACGCCTGGTTTCTGGAGTACCTGCAAGAGGAACTGATAGCGGACATCGAGGGCGATCAAGAAACAAGCGGTAATCGTGATTTCGCTTTTGCGGCAGCTTGGTTTCTAAGTAGGCCGCTGGCCAATCCGCTGGAACCGTCGGCTGAATATAAACCAATCATCGAGAACGAATTATCTGACACAGACGTTTATCAATTAACCAACGCGTCCAGGTCAGCAATGTTTGCTCATTGGAGCAGGTATTTAGGACTGGCTGAACGTCTAAATCTCGGGGAAAACATTACCCTGGTAGCTGATCCCACAGACATCATATCCAAGAAGCTTTCTAAAATATTCAATGGCTGCGACAGACTGAATATCGACGAATTCTTACAAAGTATGTCTTCATTAATGCCGATTTTTGAAGGTGGCGCTGTGCGAACTGCTGTGGAAAAACGTTTCGTGCGAGGGCGGAGTCGAGAGAAAGCGGAACTATCAGAATCGACAAGTCTGGCGTTATTCAGGCTCGAAAAGAGAAAACACTTGGCGTTGGATAACCGTTCTGACGCGACTGCAAATATTCTAAGAGCGTTTGGTGGAGACCCGCGTCCGGTATCGCACATCATTCGATTGGGGGCGCAATAGGCGTGAAGAATTTCTTATGTTGGGATCCGAGCGACGTTCGGGAGATCATTAATCCGGACGTTGATGCCATCCCCGATCATATATTTAGAGCTATTCATACGGATTTTCTTGTCCCCATCCGCGAGGATCGGAACAGCGTTCCGGATTTTTTGGAACTCGGCAAATTCAAGGAACGATTGCTTGCGCCGACCGATACATCGTTGGTTCCCGTCGTAGGACAATCAGGAACCGGAAAATCGCATCTTATCCGGTGGTTGAAGTTAACGATCCCATCCGACGCATCTCGCGAGGTCATGTTTGTCCCCAAAGCGCAGACCAATCTTCGCGACATCGTGACGTCACTTATCAACCGCCTCGACCCGGTGGATCAAGCACCGTATTTGAAAACGCTTGAGAACAGTGGTGATCAACTGAGAAACGCAAAAGCACAGCGAACCGCCGTCGTGAACAATTTACAGTTGGCAATTGTGAATAAAGCTGGTGACAACTTGGCACCAATGCCTTCCGCGGAGAGGGATTACCACGCTGACGGCTTAAGTGCCCTTTTTTCCGATCCATACTTGAAGAACGAAAGTTTTCTCAGGGATGGCACCTTTGCCGCGGATATTGCGGAACATGTTTTCGAAAAGCCATCGCGCTATGCGCCAGTTGAACAACGTCGCGAGTTTCGGCAGGAGGATCTCCCATTACAGATGGATGATCTGAAGGCATCGGCCCGTGAAACGCGCGACTATCTTCGGTTTTTACTTGGCAATAAAGCTCAACTTGACAATGCCATCGCGTTTGTCAACCGTCATCTCGATTGGGCCATCGGACAGTGCCTGAATTTTACCGGCGATCAATTGATCAAGCTGATGCTCGATATTCGGCGTACTCTGGCACGGGATGGAAAGTCATTAGTCTTGCTCATAGAGGATTTCGCCCGCTTGCAGGGAGTTGACCGCGCGCTGCTGCAGAGCATTTTAGAACAAAGGAAAACGGATCGCTGCTTACTGCAAACAGCGTTCGCATGTACGCGCGGATTCTACGACACCATTGCAGATACGGTCCGCACACGGTTGAGTTTTACCGTCGATATGGATCTGACGTTAGACAGCAAAACACAATCCAACATTTCAATGCCACAACTCGTGAGCCGGTACATGAATGCTCTTCGGTTGGGACCTACCGAATTGTTGCCGACGACTGAGTTAGATGACGAGTACGGCGGCGCGGAACAGTTCCTGGTTGGGAACAAATGTACGGATTGCGAGCATCGTGACTATTGCCATACGAATTTTGGTCATGAACAGGGTTTCGGTCTCTATCCATTCACTGCACAGGCGATTGATGTGCTTAAAGAAAGAGCGCAAGAACAGGCGAAACCCGACCCACTGAGTCTGCGCTACTTTCAAAACAAGGTGCTCCGACCGATCACTGAGCACGGTGACCTTCTTCGCGAAGGACAATTTCCGCCGTTTGCTTTGCTCAACCAACTTGGCGGCGTTGGCAGTTTCCCAAACGTTGAGCAACAGAAACTCGAACAAGCAGATCCTGCGAATTGGCGTCGTCGTCTTACCTCACTGCTGCTTTGGGAAAATAATTCAAAGGCCGCAAACCTCAAGAAAGCAGTGCAAGAAGCGTTCGACCTTGCCTGGATCGAGAGTTTTCCTTCCGCCGAACACTACCGGCCAATACGAGAACCAGACACGCGTGAACAACCGAGAGATAACCCAGATGTGGCGATTATCGCAAAGTGGTTGAACGGCGAGAGTGGACTGCCCCAGCAGCTAGCACAATCCTTGCGTGAGGCAATACACCCCGCTATTCGCGAGCATATTGACTGGGACAATATCGGCCTAGCTCCAGGCGATTTCTTCGGAGTCGGCAAGCCGTTTCCTGTTGCAGGGATCTATTTCGAGAATCAAACTACGCAACGATCCGCGTCTCTTATCCAGTTAAAGATACCGGAAAATTGGGAGAACCGTGAAGAGAGAGCTCTCTTGGAAGAAGCACTCCACGTAGTGCTCACTGTAAAATCAAGGGAAACCGAATCTGGAAACCTGCCCCTTGAGCGGCGGGTGGCGTGGGCGGAATGCCTGAGTCAATGGGCCAAAACGGTCACCGCCAAGATCCACGCTACGGTGTCGGCTTCAAACAATCTGGTGCCCTCTGTAATCGCCTGCAAAATACGCCTCATCGAATCGCTGCTTTCCGATACGAAACTGCCGAAGAATTCGTTGCAAGATTTGTGGGTCAGAGCAGTGACTTATGAGGCGGAACCGCAAGAGTTCCTTAACGGAGAACTGACAAGATTATTTGCCAAAGTGCAACAAGGGGATGAACAACTTTTTGGTTTAATCGCCGGAAGCTTATCTGTATCCAAAGGAGGCCAGAAGGGGCGTTATTTCGATGCTGCCGCAGCCATTGAAGATATAAAGCAGTTTAAGAAAGCACGCTTCATTCTTGAACCTCTACCGTTGAATGCGTCTGAAATCAAATATCGACCAATAGAATTATTGATAAGACTGAATAACGAACTAGCGGAAAGATTGATGCCGGCATTCGAGCGTGAGATTGAGTTGCGCACGGAAGCGGCTTCGGATTTGAACGCAGCGTTTGGCCCGGGAACGAAAAAAGACACGATCGCGGCGGCCTGTCGGACACTGGCCAATTCCGCAGGGGTATTGGGAATCGACGGTGCCGATGCGTTCCTGAGATCAGTGGTGAGATTCGAAGAGATTCATGACGAGGGACTAATGGGTTTGTTGCCAAGCCCAAATGCCAACGCTACTCGATCGCTTAGCGATGTGGCCCCGAGGATTTCGGATGACCTTGATGCATGTAAAGCATTGGCAAGAGACTGTGACGATTTTCTTAGGCGCGTGGAGAGGGAAGTCAATAGTCGTCTTGATATGTTGGAGCTAGACGATCTCACGGCAATTCAGAAGGAAACGCGTGAGGTACTCATCAATATCGAATCGGCTATCAAACCATTAACGTGAAGAACCTACTGGAACGCATGAACAAAGTGTCAGCGGACTTGCAGTCGCTGGATGAGTCCAAAACCCGGCGCGAACGCTTGGGACGATTGAGAACCCGGTGTCAGCAGTTGGAAAACGCGTTGCAGCGGTTGCAGACAGCGAGAAGATACGAAGAAATTCTCGTCAAGATTATTGGTTCGCTGCCAAAAACGCCTCACGCCTCCAAATCGCTGACGGCCAAACCGAATGAATTGCGAGTGCAACTTGAGAAGGATTGGGTAGCATTTACAACTAATAACGATGTGCAAATCAGATTGATGCAGCCATTGGAAAATTTCACGGAGAAGCTATCGGCATATTTGAACGGCACTTGGCAGAAGCATTTGGGCATTGTGATGCCTGATCTTGCCCCGAATAGAGTGAACACGTTACGGAATGCTGGCTTTAGGGACGACGCCGCACGTTTGGAAGAATTGCATTACAAGCTGACCCACGCGAAACGGCAATTGCCCGACTCCACCGACGTAGGAGATCGGATCAGCGAGTGGGCGCGCGAAGCCAAGGAAATAATCAAAAACCTTGAAGGACTGCCCGAACCGGTGAAACATTTTCTTGCCAAAGCAAGTAAGTCCGGCACGGCGATTGAAGAATTGACGCCGGAGATCCGAAATTGGTTGGCATCCAAAGACCTGTTGGACCTGCTCGTCATAAAAACCCGCAGTTAGCCGGGTAAAACCATTGTGACTGAAAGGGAAATCTGGTCCGAAGCGTTATCCGCAATTGAGTACGTGGAACTGGATTGGCTCACTTGGGGAGCGGTTGACTCCAGTCTGTCTGAAACAGATATTGAAGATACTATTCGGCGTCGCCTTGACGATATTGGCGTTGGTCGCAACGCCGCTGACGTTCTGGACGAATTAATCGACGCGGCCCTCATCCGGTATTGGAGAGAACACGGCGAGCGCAGATATCGTTCCCGCTTCGGAGAATTGGTTCGCCTGTTGGTTCGCTCGCGCCAGATGTTCCCGGGGCGGCCATGGGAAAACGCGCCGACTCTTGTATCCGACTACCGTGTTCATTGGCACCCCCGAAAATTCCCGAAACGCCAATTCTCCTATGCGGCTTCCCTTGAGTATCTCAAAGCCGGCGGCGTCTTGCTGGACAACATTCAACAGAAGATCTTCTCCGCGTTAGTCGGGGATCAGAGGTCACCAATACGTCTGGCTCGCTTTCAGTTGGACGCTGCGATACGGATTCTGTCGGCGAGGAGAGAGAATGGCACTGTCGTCACCGCCGGAACTGGAAGCGGTAAGACCCTCGCCTTCTATTTGCCGGTGATTCTGCAGGTGGCGCTCTCCTTGAAGGATCCCAATGAATGGGTCAGAACACTGTGCCTTTATCCGCGCCAGGAGTTATTGAAAGACCAGCTTTCCGAGGCATACCGGCTTGGTGTTAGAGCGAATTCGTATTTGGTGTCGAAGAAGCGCCGTGCCCTGTCTTTCGGATCGTTATTCGGGGCAACACCCAATTCCGCGAAGGAACAAGAACTCAAGCAAAAGGGGTGGGGGTCAACAAGCACCGGATATATTTGCCCCTATCTTCGCTGCCCGCTCTGCGAACGTGAAATGGTTTGGAAGAACGTTGACCTTAAAAAGTCCGTCGAACGGCTATTTTGCAGCGACAGTTCGTGCCCCGCGATCGCAGATTCAAGGACATTTCTTCTTACGAGAGACTCGATTAGGAAAAAACCTCCAGATTTCCTTTTTACGACGACAGAAATGCTGAACCAGCGAATGTCGGACACAAGGCTACGACATATTTTTGGAATTGGCCTAGTGCAATCGCGGCGTCCAAAATACGTCCTTCTGGATGAAATACATACCTATGCGGGTACCAGCGGAGCACAGACCGCCTTAACGTTACGTCGCTGGAGACACCTCGTTAGCTCCCCAGTTGCTTGGGTCGGCTTGTCAGCAACCCTGCAGGAAGCCACACGTTTCTTCTCAGATTTGACCGGCGTGGCCGCCGATTCTCTAACGGAGGTAACTCCGGAAACCGCGGATCTGGAAGAAAAGGGGGCCGAATATCAGCTTCTTCTGCGAAGCGACCCGACATCACAAGCGGCAACATTGTCCACGTCGATCCAGGCCTTGATGCTGCTCGCACGAATGCTCGACAACCCTGGGAAAACAATATCTGACGGGTTATTTGGCAGCCGGGTTTTCGCCTTTACAGATGACCTCGATGTTACCCACAGATTGTTCGACGATCTTAGAGACGCCGAAGCGTACGGACGGTTTGGGGGGCGCGATCCAGGCCGCGAACCACTGGCTACGCTACGCTCCACCACACAACCGGACTCAGATGCACGGGAAAAGCTGGGGCAACGGTGGAGCTTGGCTGAGGACTTGCGCGAGTCGCTCAGCAATGAACTGCGTGTTGAGCGGACCACGTCGCGGGATCCGGGTGTAGCGTCGCGTGCAGATGTCATCGTTGCCACAGCAGCATTGGAAGTGGGGTTCAATGACACAAGCGTAGGCGCGGTGCTGCAACACAAAGCACCCCGGTCATCAGCGGCATTTATCCAGCGCCGTGGCAGGGCAGGACGGACGCGTGATATGCGGCCGATTAGCGTAACCGTTGTTTCAGACTTTGGTCGTGACCGGTTGGCGTTTCAGGCGTACGAACAACTGTTCTCCCCCATCGTGGAGCGCGCGGCACTGCCCATCCGCAATACCTACATTCTCAGAATACAAGCGGTGTATGCGTTTTTCGATTGGATGGCCAACAAACTCGCTCAGCAGAACCGAAGCGGGTGGTGTTGGGCAAGTTTATCGCAGCCCAGTTCGGCATTTGATGACAAGAGTTTTCGTGATAGCGCTAAACAGTTGTTAAAAATGCTGGTCGAGATAGATGGTGACCTTGTCCGCGATCTGTCGGAGCATCTGGGGGCTGCTCTTCAGATCGAAGATGGGTTGGTTGAGCAGATTCTATGGGAACGCCCGCGACCGCTTCTGCTTGAAGTTGTTCCCACCCTCGTCAGGAGGCTGTTTCTGGATTGGAAGCTGGCGCACGAGCGCGGCGGCCACGACCTTTATACGGCTTTTCATCCGCTGCCCGATTTCATGCCGCGCAATTTGTTTGATGACCTGAATCTTCCAGAGGTAGAGATAGAAGTGCCTGCGGCAACAGTCAACGACTCACCAACGTCCGAATTCGAGCGGATCGAATTCGCTTTGCGGCAGTTTGTTCCAGGGCGGGTGAGCCGACGATATGCTGAGAAGTACCGTGGATTGTCGCATTGGGTCCCCATCCCGCAGACAGAAAATGGCGATGCGATGCTCATCAATATTGACGAGATTGCGCCTGAAAGAGAGATCGTTTCGGATTTCCAGGAAGAGCATGACCGCAACGTTTCAAAGATATACCGTCCGTGGACAATGAAGATCCAGCGTACGCCCCACGGCATTGGTGATTCATCCAACGCTACCTGGGACTGGCGATCAGCATTCTCACCTCGAGGAGAAGGCCTTTCGGTGGATCCTGAGAATCGACATAATTGGAATGCCCTTGCCAACGAGACCAGGTTCTACCTGCACAGATTTGGCGCGTCACTATCAATTGTCCGATATACAGCCGGCGGGACCGCGAATGTTGTTCGCAACGGCAATCGTGAGACGTGCAGATTTCGCATTGTTAACGAAGAGAAGAAAAGTGCCGCGTTGGGTTTCGCTTTCGAGGCAGACGCGCTTTGCATACCTGTTCGCGAGATCGACGCGTCAGCAAGTTTCGCGCGCGACATTCCCGCCGACTTGGACCGGTGGCTCACTTATTTAAATTACGCCGAAGCAGTAGATAACTCCTCTCTGATTCCGCACACAATCAACACTTTTCAGCGCGCATGGTGCCACGAAATATTTCTGGACGCGGCTATTCGAAGAGCATTGGATGGCGGTACTACCTTGGCTGTTGCCGCGCTGGATTTGTTGGAGAACGAAGGCGACGAGATCGAAGCGGCGATAAGTACGTTAAGCATGCGACAAAGCAGTCGGGAGGAAGATGCCCAAACAAAGCTTGAGGAAGGCATCACAGAGTTGTTGCTTGACAATGGTATCCGTAGCACGTTGGCAAATTGCCTGACCACCGCGCTCGATCACGGATCTGGTTCGTGGCGAAACTGGTTGAAAACACTTTTAGGGAACACGTTCGCCGAGGGCGTTCTTGAAGCGTGCTTTTTAGCCGCTCCAAAAAATTCAAACGCCAACAGTCTGACAGTTGATCAATTCAGTTCCGCTGGACAAAATACCATCGTTGTCGCTGAAACCACTCTCGGTGGCGGCGGCACTATTGAAGCAATTGCGGGAGAATTCAGCACCGAGCCTGCCAAATTTTTTCGCGCACTGGATGCCGCGTTTACACCGTCTGATCTCGAATTAGCCTCGGTCAGTTTCCGGCGGTTGATCGCGTTGCTATCGAGTGAAGTCGAAGTCCAGACAGCTTTGGCAAGAATCAGATCCGCACGTGACCGCACCTCGCTTGAAAAGGCACATGAAGAATTCGAGATTGCAATTGGAACCTTCGGCATCCAGATTTCGCCGACATTTAGCAACCTGATCGGTATCCGTCTGTTACGGCCGGGCACCTCGCTTGAAAGCGATACTCTGACGAGTGATTTACATCAGTATTGGGAAGAGTTGGAAGTGCGCAATCGTATTGCTATACCGTCACGGATGGCTGCAGGACTCCTAGCGGCAGGCGATGGTTTTAGCCAGCGTCTGAGACGACTCCCGTATATCCGATCCCCGGTTTTTGCCGCGAATATGCTGATATCTCCCAAGCCTGGCGAAATTAGACGAAATGCATTCAACTCATTCAATCCATTTCGACGGTCTTGCACGGTCGATACCGCGTTGGTTCGGCATTTCATTGATGATGGCAATCGGAAACTGATTCGGATTGATTCGAGTGATTGGAGGACGGAATTTGCTGCGGCAATATTGGCGAATAAGTCAGTCCTGCTGGGTGGTAGTGCGGGCCAGGAAAAGGAACTGAGACGGGTAGTGGTCGAAATGATCGATACACCCGTTTACGCTGAATACCTGCGCCTTTTTCCTTCTGTAGAAGGGTTCAGACTTTCTGAGAAAGGCGAACCCATCTTCGAGTTCTCATTGAATTGACTCCCGTAGCTTGGCATGCGAGATCTCACTGGACCTTCGGAGCGCAAATCAATTCGACAGTTGTTGCAGGGTATATTCGTCGCCGAAGCTTGCTCCCCCAGTAGACCGCTGTGGATCCTGTCCGCTTGGATAAGCGATATTCCCGTGGTCGACAACAGTGCCAGAAATTTTGCTGCAGTCGATAATGCGTGGCCAGTCGGGTCCGTAGTCTTGTCACAGGTGTTGGCGACGCAACTGCGCAATGGTGGCGAGGTGAACGTCGTAATGCGAGAGGTCGAACACAATTTGCATTTCGTTGACCGACTGAAAGACTTGAGAAAGAAGTATCCAGAAAGCGTGCGGTGGTGTCTGGCGGATGACTTTCATGAAAAAGGTATTGTTGCTTGCGATTTTGCTCTCGAAGGGTCCATGAATTTCACCTTTAACGGTATTGAAGTTAACGATGAACATCTGATATTTCGAACGGATCAGCAGACCGTGAGTGAACGAAGGGTTGTTCTGGACGCGCGCTGGGGCGCTATGTTGCATGCTACAGATTGATCTTGACGAGTTCGAACGATTAGCCAACTGGCGAGATCTTGAGGATACGATTGGCCTGCCTGAGATCAGGGAGACCATCACGGCAGAGTGGTTTCCGGGGGCCGTCCTGCCCGTTGCCGAAAAAAGTGGAGGGGTTTATTGGTATGCCGCGGTGAGCAGTGCGGCCGAATGGCGGGAACTCCAGCCCCTCTTGCGAGCCTATGTCGGACCAACCATTTCTTCGTTCAATGGTGAAAAGCATGTCTTGCGCGCCGGGCGATGTCCGACAGACGCCTTCCTTCTGCAAACTGCAGTCACATCGACAGGAATTATTCTGCCGCCGAAGGGCGGAGAAGAAATAACTGCGCGGGCACTTGCCCGCCTGTCTAAGGTTCTCAAACGCAGACCTGAACTGACGCGCGAACTCCCGCTCTCCACGTCAGCGATGCTCACTCGCTTCGAAATGAGCATTGCCGCAGGCGACCGCCGTGAGGCGCAGTCCTGGCTCGATAAGATGATTAGAGATTGGCGCTTAGACGTTTTAAACCAACGGTTCTGCATCGTGAAACTCCACGCCTCATTTGGTGAATGGAGCGTCATTCTGGACTATGACTGGTTCAACGATATCTGTGACGTCCAGAAATCCAACCAAATGTCCCGGACCCTGCTTGAAGCGATCTGGAAAAGCAGGTTGCGGAGCAATGAAGTCGGCAGCGATGTCTTTAAGGCCGAGTACCGGCCGCTAAGACCGAACGTCAGATCGCTCTTGGCGGAGGTCTCGCCTGAAGCCAGTAAAATATCGTCTACTTTGCACGAGTTCGAACAAGGATCGTTTTCCGAGCATGCGCGACACCTGCCATCGCCTCACCCGGCTACCTGGAGCGAGTGGTTCAATGAAATCGGACAGGTAGAGAAGTTCCGAGCGAGGGAGGCAGCCGAGAATTTGACATTTCTGATCCCGGCAGAGAACTTGGAAGATAGTACCGAGATTGAGAGCTTCGCCACGGGCATTTTTAATCCTGTAAACACAATCGCTCAAGAACGCCTCGTAGAGTCGCTCCCTATTCTAGTGATGTGGTTACAAGCAGAACCAGACTATCCGAATGCTCGATTCCGGCCAATCTATGAAAGTGTATTTGGAATGCTGGTGCTGTACGGTTCTAATGGCAAAGCCGAACGAGAATGTGCTCTCGATATGCTGCATGCGCTTCTCAAGGTCGGGCAGTCACAAACGGAATATGACACTCTAATGCAAGATGCGATTGGACTAATTCCTGACGGAGCCGGGAGAAATAGCTGTTTTTGGCTTTTCGATCTCGCTGATCTCGTACTCAACGAGGATGCGAAAAATGAGTCGTCCCGACAAATGGTATTGAATCAGATATTGAGCGCACTATCGGTTGTCGAGCCCGCGCTGGGGGATATCCAGAGAAGTGCGTACAATCAAGTAGCGTTGGTCGCTGGCTGGCCGCTACTGGAATTAAAACCTAAAGGCATCGATTCGCAAGCGAACAATTGGAAGAAATTTTCTCTAATCGGGATATACACGCTAAGGGAAAGTGCAGCAAGAAATGCCAGGAACGCTGTACTGAGCGTTTCGCCTGATGTGCGAGTTGAAATTTCGACTGCCACAGTGTGCACCGACCGACTCAAAAATTTGGCGAAGACTGCAGATCTGTTCGTTGTCGCAGCTTCTTGCGCCACTCATGCAGCGACGGAATGCATCGTAGACCATCGTGGTCGCCAACCGATAGAATATGCTGCCGGCAAAGGCTTTTCCAGCCTTCTGCGCGCGATCGAGAATGCTACACCTCCATAAAAATATGCGTTCGCTTTCCGCAGTGTTGATGGAGAAAGAACACTTGCCGACGATCAGGGAATACCTAGATATTTGTGCGACTGAACTGAAAGGCGCCATTGCGGGTGCTTGCTACAATAAGCGATGGCTGCATTGGTGTTTTGTTCGATCCTGGGACCATCCATTGGCTGAACATAATAGTGTTGGAAATCGAGAGCCGACAGGGCCTCCATATTCATGCCTCTTTGTGGGAACACAACTTTTAGTTCATTGCCCCTCTCAATCTTCAACTGCGCACCGGCTTTTGGACTGACACACACCCAATCAATGGCATCCGGTATTGATAAAGTGCCATTCGTCTCTATTGCAATTTCGAATTCAAGCGCATGAAGGTTTGCAATCAAGCCGTCATCAACCTGCAGGGCAGGTTCTCCGCCTGTAAATACGACAAATCGGGGCCCTTCTTTCCCAGCCTGGCTTACCCAGCAGTTTTCAATCCGGACCGCGAGGGACTCTGCAGTTGGAAAATTGCCGCCCCCGGGGCCATCAGCACCCACAAAATCCGTATCACAGAACCTGCAGATTGCGGTCGAACGATCACGCTCCAAACCACTCCATAGATTGCAACCGCTAAACCTGCAAAACACGGCTGCCCGTCCTGACTGCGCACCTTCACCCTGTAACGTCGGGAATATTTCCTTTACCGAATATGTCATGTGGAGCCACAGCTACGTTGGCAGTGCCGGGGAATCCAAACCCCCTGTGCAGACAACGCCACGCTCGGGTGTCTCGAAGAGATCGATCCGCACCAGAATTGGTAGTTCCGATGATGTCTTCGTCCAAATCCACTGCAGGAACTCCAATGGAGATCCCGCATTCAAGCCTGCAGTCTCATCCAGATTGTGGTGATCCAATATCGTGTATACCGGGCCGAACGCTTCCTTGATATCTCCATAGTCAATGGCCCATCCAAGGTGTTCATCGAAAGGACCAGAACAATGCAAGCGCATCTTATAACTATGCCCCAATAAGGAAAGGGACCTATTTCCGTGTGTCATCTGGGAAACTGCGGATTCGAAGTGAAATTCTTTCCAGACGTTGTAACTCGAACCGTCAAAATGACATCCGGCCATGGCTGTCTCGAAAACGGTGACCCACGACAAATCTGGCAATTCGGCCTTTAGTTGCCCCCATATCCAACGCGCGATGGTCTCACTGGTAGGATTTTCGAGGCCAGGGATATCGTTCAGGCATTTGTTTGAGATCTGCTTTCTTACAGATTCCCAGTGGGTTGCTATCAGGTCGTAGTCCATGCCCATCTGGTGGCTCGAAATATCTTGGATAGCGTGGATAATGACTTCGAATCCATGACCATGCATACGGCCACACTTGTGCTCTGGCCGAACGTTGGGTAACTGGTGAGCGGCTTCGAAGCGGAACTTTCGCCAAAGATGAGCGTTCCCGGATGAATCGAGATCGACTCCTTGGCTCGGGGTGCTTTGAATCCCAGCGAGATCGAGCCTGTCCGAATCTATTCCTTTAAAAAGCCATCTTGCGATGTTCTCATCAGTCGGTATATCTATGATTTCATTGATGTAGCGGTAATTGAGTTGGCTTGTGAGTTTGTCCAAGAACAACTGCTCTTCATCCAGAATTGCACTCCCCCCCGCCACGTCGCTGTCCTTCAACTTCTTTCGGGTCTTGGCGACGAAGCTGTGGCCGTGCAAACGGTGAGATGGATGAGTTTGGGGCAGTATCCGCACGGCGCGCGCGCCCTCGAATCGGCTGCAGGCTATTTGGTAATACGATGCATCCAACGCTCATCACCTCTCAGGTTAAGGTTCTTTTGCGAAAAGCTACGTATCCATCGCGGCGTAGATCGCATGCCGGACAAGTTGCGCATCCGAATCCCCACTCATGTTCTATTGTCCGATCGCCCAAGTAGCACGTGTGCGTATCTCTTCGAATGATATCGATCAGCGGGGCACCACCAATCTGGTGGGCTAGTTCCCAAGTTTCGGCTTTGTCTATCCACATTAGGGGCGTCTCAAGCACGAACCTGCTTTCCATCCCGATGTTTAGTGCTACTTGAAGACTCTTAATTGCGTCATCCCGACAGTCTGGATAACCAGAGAAATCGGTTTCGCACATTCCACCAACAATGTGCCGAACCTCCAGGCGGTAGGCAAGCGCAGCAGCAGCAGTCAGGAAGAATATATTGCGCCCGGGCACGAACGTCGTCGGCAAACCGGATGCCGCTATCTCTATCTTTCGTTTCGATGTTAAGGCGGAATCTCCGAGTGCCGGCAGGAAATCAAGGCGTGCCAAGTGGTCCCCCTTGATCGAACCCATCCAGTCGGAAACGGCCGGAATTTGCTCCAGTATCCTGGTGCGACACTCAAGTTCGACCGCGTGCCGCTGACCATAATTGAACCCAATGGTGTAGACATCGTCGAACCGGGTTAACGCCCACGCCAGGCACGTGGTGGAATCCTGACCTCCGGAGAAAAGCACCAGGGCCTTATTCGATGATGGAAGACTCACTTGAAGACCCGCATGGGCACAACGGCCGTTGATGCCGGTGCGTTTCTGAGAACGCGCAGGAGATAATCGGTCAGCTTACGGATCTCCCGTCCGACATTTTGAATACCGTTCCACGGTCGGCACTCCCCGTCTGGAAAGTTCCAGTTCCCGGCCGTCCATGCAGTGCAATCAATCAGGGGTGATATACCGCGTTCGAATTCGTCTATTTCACAGGCCGAATCTCGGGCGTAGAGGTATTCCATAACGTAACCCATCGCTATGATGCCAGCACCGTGGACAAGTCGTGAGGTTCTTGGAGTTTGATTTCTCCACGCTTGTGGGAAGCTGTTTTGCACCGCCTGATAGAAATTGCTGATCAGGTTGAATGCTCGGTTTTCGAAATCCTCACTATGTTTGAGTTCTCTAAGCGCCCCATCACTAGCGGAATTCATGATGACCCGTTGTATCGACGTGTCCTTAATGATCCCCTCAGGGCTCGTATGCATGCAGATTTGCCCAAAGAGTGACGACTCTGTTTCAAAATTCAATCGACCGGCGAGTTTGGACGCGAACGACCGACTTTTCATCGAGGAAGGCAGGCCAGACACCGTCGGTAATAACTCGTAAATAAGGGATTTCGGCAGCGGTCTGGTGTTGTTTATCAGAATGAATTGCGCGCGCAACTCCTCTTCACTATTGGCAATAAATGCTGACACAAAAATTTCAAAATCATCACGGCCCGAACTCGTCAGTGCGTGTAGGCGCTGCTGGCCATCAACGATGAGTCCAGGCGGACCCTTTTCACAGTCAACCGAGACAATCGCGATACGAGGCGCCACCTTTTCTACCGTGACCCCTTCGGAAAATGCGATGACAATCGAGTTTGGAAGGATCGCGTCCGGTTGCAGCAGATAAGTCCGGATCTCCTTTATGTGATTGGCAATCCGTGGGCGTTGGAAGCCCTCCAGTACACCATTACCTCTTCGCCCGGCCCGGTGAATGTCCGCAATTTTGTGCAGTTCGTTTGCCAGCGCGGGAAACGAAACAACGGTGTGCTGTTTCGATTGGTTCGCAATAACCCCAATAAATTGCAATATCTTGGTCATTTTTCCGGGCGCTCCAGTTCGGTCACTAACTTATAGAACGACTGCAGATTATGGATCCCGCGGCGCTTGTTCCGGTTGCTTGCTCTGAAGATGATCACTTCAATTCCAGAAGTCCTGCAGATCCGGCATGGGCAATTTTTCCATGGTGCTGCTGCTAGAGTTTTCCGATAACGCTCCATCAATTGCGCAATACTCCGTTCGACTTTCGCGCTGTCATCCTTCGCAGTCGAAAGTTTCGTCTGGTAACAGAACAAAGCATTGATCGCATCGTCTAGATCGCATTCACCGCGGTCGAAGCTGCGCAGTGTCCGGAGAGCGGACGCCTCCAATCGAACGAGTTCATCCTGCTTGACGAGTCCCTCTCTTACTAGGCGCTTAACCGCAGCATTCTCAAGAGCCTGTGGAACGCGGATTGCGGAAAAATATTCCAGGCTGCCAGCGCCATTACTGACATAGTAGTTGCGGTTGGAATCTTTGAAGGCTCGGATTAAGGGTGACGTCGAGTCAAAACTGGTGATCCCGTAGTTTGTGAATTCACCAATCTGTTCCGCTTTAGCAAAACCGAGAAGATGGATTCGGACCTTGCTCGGAATTCTGGCACGCACTGCTGCAAGACAAAGATGGATGGATGGGGCATTCAGTGGGACCATGCCTCCGAGTGCGAGATAGTCGTAACCAAGTTTCACCAAGGATTCCGCAGCATCGCCCATGCTTTTGGGCGACCAACCCTGGACGATACCGATAGGCACGAATTGAGAATCCCTTTGCCGCCACACGTCGATAAACCTTTCGGCAAAGTCGATTGTTATCCTCGACCGCTTCTGAGCGTCCTCTGACGGAGTAACGGAGTTGTCGCGATTGAACTCGAAGATAATGTGGTCTATCGAGCAACCATGCGTGAACTTCCCATCTTCGTAAAATTCGATGATCTCTTCCGGCGAATACGGCGGGCTCTCCATTTTATGGTAAGAAAACGCACCGCAATCACCGAAGATCTTCTTATCGCGGTTTTTCTCGCCATTGAAGCGAAGAAATGCGCGTGCACCGACACGTCTGAACCTATGTGCCTGTGCCTCAGAATACTTTCCTGGAAATCGGTGATCTCCAACTACCCCGCGCGAGACTAAAATCCCGTCATACGGCGCACACTCCAGGATTTCATGAGCGAATTTGTCGTCCCAGTAGCGCTCGCGTTCAGGGCTACTTGAATCCGTTTCAAAATCAAAATTGGGATCGACGTAGTCCAGGCTGTCTGCGTAGATAAACTCCATAGTCAAGAGCGAGTAGTCTGGTTATAGATCCGTACCAGTTCGTCGGCCAAACCGCGAATGTGTCGCGGGATACTCTGAATCTCGTTCCATTCGAGACCAAGGCCCTCCCAAGTACCGCTAGTCCAATGGCAATACGGTGCCATGCACTCTAAATCGCGCTTGAATTTCTTAGACGTGCTCTCGTCATAAGATCCTAGTCGCGCAGTGATACGGTCCATCAGTACGCCTGCGGCTTGAATCCCAGCCGAGTGCATCAACCGGCTTTCGCGCGGGTCTTTACCCCACGCGTCCGCAAAAACGTCCCTCATTGCCGACCAGAAACCGCATGTAACGCGGTACATCGAATCGATTTCGGCGTTGCCGTTCCGTGTCCCTTTGTAAGGGGACAGCGCTCCGAGTGGATTGTTAATGCTGTGTTTGATCATGTCTATGATCGCAGAATCGACGATAACGGCAGCGGATTCGTTTGCGTCAGACATTCGCTTAATCAATCGATAAAACGGCGACTGCGGGTCGCGGTTCAGAAGGTGGCATAGTTTACTCGGTATCTTTCTGACAGCTAAATCGCGTGGAAGGAGGACGCCGGTTTCGGGAAGAAGTTCGTTGATAAGGCGGCGAGGCAAGGGTCTCGCTTTGTTTACCAAGATGAACTGCTCGCGCTGCGTTTGCAGATCCTCACAAATGAAACCCACTACAGGAACCGGGATGCCGGAATTATCTGATTGCTCTAGAGCAAGCGACCGTTGCTGACCATCGACCACCCAGGCGGCCCTGTCGCCCTCTTCTCGGATTGGGATGCTCAATGTTCCCATGGACGCCACATCAGTCAGATTCCTCGGGTTCGGTCCGCGCGATTGTTTGAACTGTATTTCTCGTGTGAATGCCAAAATTATCGCGTTCGGAAAAAGGACGTTCCCTTGATTGAGATATTCGACGATGTTTTTGATGTGGTTCTTAATGTCTTTGCGCTGAAATCCCTTTAAGTCTTCATCCTCGTCGCGTTCCAGGCGGGAAATATCGGCGATCCGCACAATGTCACGCCCAGGCGCAAAAAAGGAGTAGACATCTGCGCCGTCACCTTGACTTGTTTTCAGAGCGCGAATGGTCAGTGTTTCTTGCGTCATTGTTGTTTCTGAATCGTGATTTCGTTTGCGGCTGTATAGAACAGTCGCCTGAATCGGTTCTGTTCGCATGAGACGGCCTCTTTGTCCCTGAGAATTCTAAGCATACGGCCCGATCGACCGTGCGCATCGGTCCAGTTGCGAATGATTAACTGGACAATTTCGGTGTCAGTTCGTCGATCTCTTCGAATACGCTGTGTCTGCTGAAGCGTGCTCAAGCTTCGCGCCACAAGATCTCGGTGATAGTTGACGGAACGGTCACAGTTGTTGACCAGCAGGGAGCAGAAATGATTCGCGGCACGGGCGACAAAGTCATTCCGTGTGCCACGAAACGAACTGTCGGGCCCATCAAGCCTTTCATCGTAGGGCATGATGTTGCGGTCGAGCGCAGGTACTGCGTTTCGATTGGCGGGATGCACGATTAAGCGGACCCTGTCACGTTCGGTCGGGGTTATTTGCTGCAAATCGTGGTGAACCATATCGAGGTAAGGGCCCGATAAACCAATTATTGCAAGGCTCGTCGAGTTATCGGAAATCAACTTGCTGATTGATCGCTTCGGTGACCATATTTTATTGGCATCTTCCCACCAAAGTGTGGGGTCCCAGGAACCGCTCATATGCGCACCTGGAGAGCACGATGTGTTGGACACAGAAAGGTTGTAAGCGGGGATCAGGTCGTCAGCCGAAATTAATCCCATGCCCGCAGACACGATCCAGAGATCAGCATTCAGGCGCTTACTGGCAACAACGCTCTCCGAGAAGCTACGACCGCAATACAAATAGTTGGCACAATGTCGTCCGACGGATTGAGATACGCGGGTTCGCCATTCTTGAGCCACCTCGTAGGGAGACCCTGGACTTAAAGTCTTAGCGTCAAGATCAGCGCTAGCTTTGACGCGTTTTCGGTTCGTACAGTTAATGATTAATAGTGGCACTATGATGTTCTCAATCTACTCATAACTGCGTGCAATTCATAGAAACAAAATCACCAGTTATTTTAAATTAATGCTTCAGGATTATCACAGTAATTTGAGAATATTTGACTGAATCGATCGCAGAATAATATTCGTTCCTCGGAAGACTCCCGAATTTCTTCGGGACGTTGGGAATCCCTGAGCATGTCGTGTCAAAGCCACGGTTACCCGCGGACAGGCCGCCGAATGCGACTGGCTGGAGCGCAGTTGCCGGGGGAGGGGTCGCACCCACTGAAGATCGGTGCCTTCTCACGGCGGACGGATACATGCGGGCCGATACGTCCGCTGCCTCCCAGTCCTGGAATGAAGCGCGTGTCTGCTCCGCCGCATCGCCGACAAGTGACGTTACGCGGTCGACGAGAAGCGAGAGACGCCTTACTTGCGCGACAATTTGTAGTCAATTGGCTACAATAATTGCATGCTTCAGGTAGTTCACTACGGAGTAGAAGATGGCACGGACTACTTTAAGGAGAAGCGAAATGCCCCTCAAAGAACATAGAGCTGGCGATTCCCTCAAGACACCTGAAGACATTGCCGCATACTTGAACGCCGCGATTGAGGAGCATGATGGCGACCCTCAATTGTTGATGAAAGCCTTTCGTAACGTGGCGGCGGCGCAGGGCGGCGTTTCTGAAATCGCACGCCGAGCGCACATCGACCGGGTGGGCCTCTCCCGCGGTTTATCGGGAAACAGAGATCCTCGGCTCGGTACGGTGACCAAAATCGCCGCTGCCTGCGGGGTGAAGATTCAGTTTGTGGCGTAAGACCGAAGTGACTCCTACTCTGCCCCAGTGCCGGAGTTTCGTAAAGGAGCGGTTACGAATAATCCTGGTCTACACTCAGCGCCCTCTTCAGATTGGCCATCAGAGCGTCCCGCCGGACGTGATCCAGCTTGGCCAGATTCTGCATTCGCCACCTGACAGCAGGCAGGTCTCTCGCCCCAGGCACATCAAGTTTCGACCAGTCCGGCTCACCAGCCTTGAACGAGATCAACAAGTCTTTATGGTTTGTCGGCATCTTGCCGATGATCTCGCCAACGAGTTGCTCTCGCGCGTCGAGAAGCTCATCAAGCGTTATGGAAACTTCTGTCATGCCCCTGAAGCCGCGCTCGAACTCTTGTGCGATGTCCTTCCGGGCCGGCGCCAGCACTTCCCCCATCGGTCGATTGTGGCTCAGCAGATAGACGATGAAAGCATCCCGTAGTCTGTCCGCGATACCTTCATTCGCCAGGAGATCGCGCACATCGAACAGGTCGCGTGGATGCTGCCGGTCAAGAGCGGCAACGATCTTGCCGGCATAGAGATCCGCGAAAGAGACAGTCTGGATTTCGGCATAGCCGAACTCTTCCTCGACGCGTGGAGTAACACTGCGCAAGTCCGGCTCCTGTACACAACCTCTCAAGACAGGGGTAACCTCGATCTTCACCTGCGCTTCGGCCGTCTGAATGAAGAGCTTGTTGGTGATCCGTTCCGTTTTCAGGACACTCTCATGGACCCTTGTTCCCTCCAGTCCCTCGCTGATGCGCTTCGCGATCCGCCGCATTGCAGAGTCGATATCGAATAGCGAGCGGCTCCGATCTGCCACTGGCACATAAGTCAGATCGATATCGACCGACAGGCGCGGCAGATTACGGACGAAAAGGTTGATCGCTGTTCCACCTTTCAGGGCAAAACAACTTTCCTCGGCAACGAAGGGGAGGGCCTGCACGAGTAATGCTACCTGTCGGCGGTATTGTTCACTCGCTGCCATCGAGTCTCTCCGGAACGGTTATGAGGTAGCGCTTATCAAGTCTCCCACCCCGCACGATCAAGCGCTTTCCTTTTCCGAGGTCGATTCGATCCCTGTCGATCTTATTGAGCCAAGCGGGTTCGTGGCGCTCCGCAAACCAGAAGAAGAGCCGTTTTACTTTGATGTTGCGGCAGTCTTCGAGCAACGTCTGCACCCGGTGCGGGCTCAAGGTGCGCAGACCTTCCATGAACTTGTCCGCCTGATCGAACGTCTCGCGTTCAGGGACTTCGTGCAGGAATTCCAGTATCGCCCGCTCCGGGCTGGACAGGATCAGAGGCCAGTTCCATTGGCCCCAGCGCGTCCGGGTCAGGGTGCGCGGGAGTTCTCCACTGCTGAAACTCTGGTCAGCCGGGTTCCACCGTCCGGGCGCACTGTCCAACGCCGTCCGAAACAGTCCTTTACCGGTATGAACGCCGAAGCGGACTTCGAGATCGAGTTTGCCGACCCAACCTGGCAGGCGCCGATGACTATAGAGATGAGCCTCGCGGAGCCCCTGGGCAGAAACGTAATGAGATAACCCGCCCAGTTCCAAGGCCGACCGGCCGCCAACGCTAACCGGCAAGGTCAGCAAACTTTGCAGGGAGACCACGACATGTTGCCAGAGCAGCATGCCGCCCGGCCGCCGGTAGACGCCGCGGACGGGGTGCTCAAGCCAACCTCTAGCAGCATAAAGGCTTAGGAGAGCGCTGGAGTATCCTTTGCTTTCCAGCCAGCGCGTATCCGCCAGCAGTCCTTCGGGCAGGAGACGCTGGAGTTGGTTTAATTTGTTACGTTTTTCCACACTCATGATTTGGAAATTAACATATTCTTAAACCACCAGAAAGGTTTAAGATTTCATCTTTTTCCAAAGCACTGCTTTGTATATTTTAGAAAACATAAACCACCCAAAAACTTGCGGCGCTCGAAGGAGAAAAAACGATAGATCGTTCTTTCTCGCCTATTTTCAATTTTTTCAAAGGGGCTGTCGTGGCTAAGTAGACTGCTTAAGGAAGGATGGCGAAGGGCGGCGGAAGGGTCTACACGTTGATGATCCCCAATGCCCTCGGCGCCGGCGTCATGGTTCGCGCCCAACGACTAAATTTCGTCCAGGGCTAAGGGGAAAGGCTGTTTCCCATCGATATCCATGAAACCGTATTCTCCGGCGAGTACAGCAGAGACCAATATGTCACCGCTCCGGTTCGCAACGGCCGGGTCAGTTGCAAGCGCCACAACGGCTCGCCCGGTAAATTCTGGCGATTCGGAATTGCTCAGATCGAGGAAGTCAGCAGACTGCATCACACTTTCCGTCCTGACAAGTCCTGGATACAGGGAAACCACGGTGACACCGTGATCGCGGAGTTCATGTGCCGCGTCCGAGGTCAGCTTGTCGGTTGCAGCCTTTGCGACACCATATGCGACGTTGCCCACGTGCTTCTGCGCTGACCAGAACGAAATATTCACGATCAAACCCCTCTTTCGTTCGACCATCATTCGGGCAGCCAACGCACTCGCCACATAGTGAGCCCGGGCTCCCGCGGCGAACATGGCGTCCCACCGCCAGAATGGCTGCTTCCAGAATGGCAGCGGCCACGTGAACTGCCCGTCCTCCATCATGTTCTCGTACCCACCCCAAACGTTATTCACCAGGATGTCCAGGCGAGCGTTTTCTCGGCCGATCCGTTCGAAGAGGGCTTCCACTTCCACATCCATTGTATGGTCGCAGCGCACTGCAATAATCTTCCCGCCGTCTTTCGGGACCACGTGGTTATCGAGCGTCCGGCCGGTCGCATAGACCGTCGCACCTGCTTCGGCCAACACCGACGCAATTCCTCGCCCAACCCCTCGGCTGGCGCCAGTGACAAGTGCAATCTTTCCGTTTAGCTCTGAACTCATCCGAATTCCTTGGATCTATCCATATCACAGAAGTGACTTGACGAAAGATGCGACACCAGCGCGAAAGCCCCACAAGACGTTAAAGCCGGTCATTCCGATCCGTGGCCAATACCTCTGAAACGCTCACCGGAAGCTTTGGCAGTCGCTCGTCCAGAATAGCCGAACCGCCGGCCTTGCCTGGCCTCAGCAGGCCTTTACAGATCAGCCGTTCCCGGGCTCCCCGGTTGTCCTCCTCAGCATCGCTGGCCTTCGGGCAAGAACTCCCATAACGCACCACACAGGAATCAGGAGTGCACACCTTCGGCGCGAATCTTCGGCCCGGACGCAGACCCCGCCGACACCGGCCCCGATTTCCCATCCCACCGGTTTTCGTCTAGAATGTCCGTTTTACTTCGAGACGCTGTTGTCAATAGAAGGAGGATACGAGCAGATGAGTCAGCACAGTTTGGAGGACAAGTTAAATACAGTCGGGAATCCCACCGACATGTTGCGCGATTCGCAAATCGGGGCCTATATCTATCCGGTCGTCCCTCCCGAATTCTCAAATTGGCGTGACGAACAGCGGGCCTGGCGCGACTCGTGCGTACTTTTCGACCAGTCTCATCACATGGTGGACATCTACATTGAAGGCCCCGATGCCATCAAGATGCTCTCCCATCTTGCGATCAACAGCTTCGCGAAGTTCCCGGTCAACAGAGCCAAGCAGTTCGTTCCCTGCAGCTACGGCGGCCACGTGATCGGCGACGGAATTCTCTTCCACCTCGAAGAGAACAGGCTGGTTTTCGTGGGGCGCGCGCCGACGGCCAACTGGATCCAGTTTCATGCCGACACCGGCGGATACGACGTGCAGGTCCTCCACGACGACCGGTCGCCGGGACGCCCCATGGGCAAACCGGTTTCCCGCATTTCGTACCGTTACCAGATTCAGGGGCCGAATGCAAAGCAGGTCATCGAGAAGCTGAACGGCGGTCCATTCCCGGACATCAGGTTCTTCCACATGGATGCCATCGATATTGCCGGACACAAGGTCCGCGCCCTGCGCCACGGCATGGCCGGAGCGCCTGGGCTCGAAATCTGGGGTCCCTACGAAGAGGGCGAGGAAATCCGGGCGGCGATTGTCGAAGCCGGCGCGGAATTCGGCCTCACGCTGGTGGGCGCACGCGCATACGCGACCAACACCCTGGAATCGGGATGGATCCCGTCGCCGCTTCCCGCCGTGTACACCGGCGACGAAATGAAGTCCTACAGGGAATGGTTGCCTGCGGCCGGATACGAAGCCTCGGGCTCGCTGGGCGGCAGCTTCTACTCCGACAACATTGACGACTACTATCTGACTCCTTACGAACTCGGCTATGGGCCGTTCGTAAGGTTCGACCATGATTTCATCGGCCGGGAAGCCCTCGAGAAGATCGCCGGCCAGCCGCATCGCCGGAAGGTCACCCTGGCCTGGAACAGCGAAGACGTCACCAAGGCAATGGCTTCGATGTTCGTGCCGGGCGAGGACCACTACAAGTACATCGACCTGCCGCTTTCGAACTACACCTCGGCGTCGTACGACAAGGTTCTGGCCCAGGGACACGTTGCCGGCGTTTCGATGTTTGCGGGCTACAGCTACAACGAGCGGTCAATGCTCTCGCTGGCTGTATTGGATCCCGATGTCGTGGAAGGCAACGAGGTGACTCTGGTTTGGGGCGAAGAAGGCGGCGGCTCGAAGAAGACGACCGTCGAGCGCCACAAGCAGATCGATATCCGCGCGATTGTCAGTCCGGTGCCGTATTCAAAGGCTGTACGTGAAAGTTACGCCGAAGGCTGGCGTACCGGAAAAGCGTAAGCTCCTTCGAAGATCAACGTCAGAAACAAGCCCGGGTTTCGGCCCGGGCTTTCTGTTGCCTGCCACTCGATCGCGCGTCGGTCCATGCTCTTCGGGCCGGCCCGGCGACAAGTTCCAGATTCTTCCGCTGCCCGCCTTCGGTCATTCAGGAGTGTCCTGAAACCAGGACTGCCCTGAAACCAATCCGCAAGCGGTCGAGTTTTCTCATGAACGATTCGGCGCCTTCGGGGGCGGGGCCAGCCCCACAGCCGTGATCTGAGCTTCCATATAGCTTTTCAGACCGAGCGCGGCATACTCCCGGCCAAGTCCGGATTCCTTGGCCCCGCCGAACGGGATCGTGGCATCGGGGATACGGTGCTGGTTCACCCATGCGGTACCCACTTCGAGGCGTCGCGCGACTTCGGCCCCCCGCTCGATATCGTTCGTCCACACCGAACCGCTCAACCCATACTTGGTGTCATTGGCCCGGCGGACCGCATCATCGATATCCGAGTACTTCAGAACCGGCAGAATGGGCCCGAACTGCTCCTCTTCCACCAAGCGGGCGCCGTCTTCGATGTCGGCGACGATGGTTGGCGTCATGAAGTATCCCCCGCCGCCGGGCACCTCACCGCCAGCCACGATACGGGCACCCTGCCGGCGCGTGTCTTCCAGAATCCCTTTGACGCGTTCGTACTGCATGCTGTTCTGTATGGGTCCCATGCCGACGCTCTCATCGGCGCCGTCCCCGATTTTGACCGACCGCGCAATCTCGCCCAGCGCGTCGCACATGGCTTCGTACATCGACTCGTGGACGTAGAGACGCTTGATTGCGACACAGATCTGTCCGCAATTGGCGAACGCGGCATCGTAGATCGGCCGGGCGACGTCTTTCGGATCGACATCGTCCAGAACGATGCCCGGATCGTTGCCGCCCAGTTCCAGCGTCACGCGTTTGAGATTGGACGATGCACTCGCCAGCACCTTCTTGCCCGTTGAAACGGACCCGGTGAACGAAATTTTTGCGATTCCAGGATGCCCGGTAATCCATCCGCCCAGTTCGTCCCCGCCCGCCACGATGTTCAACACACCCGGAGGCAGAACGTCGCGAGCGATCTCTCCCATTTTCAGGGTCGCCAGCGGCGTATACGGCGAAGGCTTTTGAACCACCGTATTGCCGGTGTAGAGCGCCTGGGCGATCCGGCCGATCGCTATGCCGACGGGGACGTTCCAGGGAGTGATGATTCCGACAACGCCAAGGGGACGGTAGCGAAGCTCGACACGCAATGGGGGTTCGTCGCGCAGGAGTTCGTTGGCGACCTCGATCGCGGCCAACCGCCTGATCTGATGGGGAACGAACGACAGTTCCTTGCGGCATTCCGCGATGGTCTTGCCCTGTTCTTTCACAAGGACCGCGGCCAGACCTTCGGCGTTGTCGCGCATGGCATCGGCAAATTGGCCGAGTACCCCGCGGCGATCTTCAAACGATCGCGCCGACCATTCCACAAATGCACGCCGGGCGGCGGCAACGGCATCGTCGAGTTGTTGCTTCGAGGCATCGGGGCAGTGCGCAAACGCTCTTCCCGTCGCGGGATCGATGACTGCGAACGTCGAATCGCTGCCCACCGCGAGACCGTCGATCAGGTGTGCAAAATCGGTAAGTATCTTTCCGGAAGCGGGCACCGCATTGGACTCAGCCTTCACGACCTGCTCCAGAATTGTCTCCGGTCCCGAGCAAGAGCGCGGCAAAACCCGGCAGGAATGCGAGATTCCAGTATCCAAAGTGGATCAGATAATCCCATCCGGCGGGATCGAACGGCATCCAGATTCCGGACACCATGTAGAACGCCACCCCGGACAGCCCCGCCGCGATCAACCCCCGGCCGAACGCGGGCTTGAAACGGGTCTGCCCGTTGAGCCAGCCGTTCAGCAAGGCCAGGGCGATCCACATCCCGAACCAGACGGCGAACATCGCGCCAAATCCGACAACGGGCGCCAGGACATAGAAGCTGCCGGCAACCAGGAAGCCGGTCACGGCACCGGCAATCGCACCGGCTCGGGTCCGGCCGACCCAATATCCCAGTGCCAGTCCGATACACAGAAAGAGCAGCGAGCCGTGGGTGAGACCGTAGACCGCACGGTGCCGGGGAATCCATGTGGCCCAGATGAAATCGCCCAGGGTGCTGACCGCCGCAATGGCTATCGTGCTGCCGATTGTCGCTCGAATGCCGCTTGGTATCATCGTGTGTCTTCCCCAATGGCGTATAGATACTCGTATCCGCGAAGGTAGATCTCGTCATCGACCAGTGCCGGCGACGCATCGAACCCGTCGTTCAGCGTGTTTTCAGCCATAACTTCGAACGCGCCGCCATGCGCAATCACCAACGTGGTGCCTTCCCTGCCCGCAAGATAGACACGGCCGCCAGCGCCCACGGGCGATGCGAAAACGTTGGGTACCGCCGTCAGCCGTTGGAGTTGGTAACGCGGTTCGCCGGTCTCGGCCTCGAAGACTGACAGGATGCCCGAGTTCGATTTCAGGAAATAGATCAAGCCGTCATACAGCAGCGGCGATGGAACGTAGGGCGTGTCGCGGTCGAGTTCCCACAGAATGGAATTGGTCCCCGTGATATCTCCGAACGCGGCATCCAGATCGATGGCCTTGAGGTCGTTACCGCGAAAACCGCTCATCGCGATCATGATGTTGTCGGGGGTCACCACCGGCGAAGGTATCGGGTTCATCGTCAGCCCGTCGCTCTCCCAGACAATACCGCCGCTTTCCAGATCGTAGCTCCGTAGCCGGTCCATACCCGGGACGATCACCTGAGGCGCTCCGTTGCTTTCCACCACGAGCGGAGTGGCCCAGGTGTCGATCTCATCCCGGTTCGACCGCCAGATCTCTTCGCCCGTGTTCTTGTCCAGAACGACGACAAAGGACTGTCCGCCGATGTGATCCCAGACAATAACCAGCTTGTCCCGGTACAAGGCTGGCGTACTGCCCTCGCCAAACTGGTTGCGCATGGCCTTGTCGCCGAGATCCAATTCCCAAAGCCGGTTGCCGTCCATGTCATAGGCGTAGAGTCCGCGCGATTCGAAGTAGGCAAAGACGTGCTCGCCATCGGTGACCACCGAACTCGACGCCCAGGTTCCGTTGTCGACATGCGTGGCTTCGTGAGGCTCTTCTTCGCTAACGGTATCTTGCCAGGCGATGCTGCCGTCGGACCGGTGGAGCGCCATGACCACGAAGCGGTGGACGCCTCGCTGCCTTAGACCGCCGCGCGGCTCATGCGACTCGGCGCCATCGAATCCAACGGGTACAGCCGTCAGAAGGAATACCTTGTCATCCCAGACAACGGGAGTCCCGGTTCCCCGGCCGGGAATCTCGACCTTCCATCGAATGTTGTCGCTTTCGCTCCACGTGAGCGGCGGATTGGCGGTTCGGGAAACGCCGTTCATTTCAGGTCCCCGCCACTGCCCCCAGTACCGGTCGGCATCGGTCTGCCGAGCGGTCGCGGCCGCCGGCGGCAGCAGCAGGATTGCCGCGATAGCCGCAATCGGGACGACGGCAATGTGCGGGTGCTTCACAGTATCTCTCCTCGATCAAAACAGTTCGGTCCCTCAATCTGCAATCGAAACGCCGGGCGCGGCGCGCCCGATTAGGGAACGTCGGCGGCAGCCGCGTCGCCCAGAACCAGATCCCGATAAACGGGAATAAACCAGCCTTCGGCCGTCAGTTCGTCCAGCCTTTCTTCGACCCTCGTCCGATAGTCGGACGCATCTTCATATAGCGACTGCAACTGTTCGGTCGATAACGGGGTCTGGTAACCGGCCAGCCCGCAAAGCTGGTTGGCGGTGCCGTCGGGGCGTGCGGCGATCATCCGGGACGGGTTTGGAATCGGTGGATCGGCGCCCTCGTTCCGGACGCTGTATTTCATCAGCGGAAAATCGACATAGGTGTTCCGGATGCCGCCCATTGCATTGCCGAACACGTCCAGCGCCAATGCCGAACCGTCGCTGTCGTCGTGGTCGAGCAGGAGCTTCGCGGCGCGTGGCGGTATAACGCCTTCATCGACCCAACCGATCAGGTGATCGAGGCCCACCGACATGAACGCACCCAGCGGAAACCGGCTGACCGGATACCGGCACGGGTCCGGGAAATAGGTGCGATTCACGCGGGAGTCGTTGTGGGACATGCCGGCAAATTCGTAGATCCGGAACTGGTCGCCCGGCGCATCCCCGTCCGGCCGCCGGTCCGCATCCCGATCGAGTCGCTCGGCCTCGCTCATGGTCGGTATCTGAATCAGCGGCACATCCACGTTGCGAACAAGGGCAATGTTGCTGGTCGGCAGGAACCCGTCAAAGATCGGACTCATATCGGCCTGCCGGTACACGTCGTGCGCGGGAAGGTAGCGGAGCAGGATTCCCGCCGACGCGGACGTTCCCATCAGAGTCATGCGGCGCATGCCAAGCCCGTCAAGCGGACTCGATGAACTCTTCATCAGCGCGCCGACCTGGGCAATGATGTCGTTGGCCTGGTCCGAATCGACGCTCAGGGATTCATAGCGCTCGGCGTCGAAATTGGTGAAGTGCCGCAGGCCCGAAGTCACGATCTCCAGCGCGGCGTGTCCCGCGCTCATGACGTAGGTGTGGGTGAAGTGGAACATCCAACTGTTGCCGCTGGGATGCATGCCTTCCGCCACCACGATGCCGCTCAGACGGGTATCGTCGGACGGCTTCCTGACGAGGATGCGCGTCGTATACGGCTTGCCCTGCGCCGTCCCGGATACGAAGTACTCCTCCATTTCGTATTCGAAATGCTCCAGATCGTCGCCCTCGGGCAGGTCCATGATCACGCCGGGAAAGGGCGTCCCGGGCACCGGACGGATCTCCGGTATCGGAGCGGCCACAGGACTCTCTGGAAGCTGGCCTGCGGGTCCGCCGCGGCCTTGCGCGGCGAGGGCGGCGAGGGCGGCCGGGGTGACCAGCAGCACCGAAGCCAATACGATTCCCAACCTCAAACGATGTGTCAAAGTCATCTAGACACGCTCCCTTTCCTTTTGCTGTTCCGTGATGTCGGCAACATAGTGATCCCCGATCCGGCGGCTGTCAACCAATCGAACGGCGCGTGTCGAGAGCACATGAGTTGGCCGCATGCATCAGCATGTAATCTGGCCGCTTCAGCCCGATGTCCTTCATCATTGCGTTCCGGAAGACGCGCCATCGACCTCGCGAGACGCGATTCTCAGTATCGCGGACAGACTTCTCTCCAAGTCTTCATCGGTTGTCGCCCACGACGAAATGCTTATTCGCATGGCTGTGCGGCCCTGCCAGATGGTCCCTCCGCACCAGCACGTCCCATCCGCCTGAATCGCTTGAATGACGCGCTGAGTCACTTTGGCGGACCCGAAGGAAACCAGGACCTGATTGATCGTCACCTCGTTCAGGACATCGTAACCTGCGGCCCTCAAGCGGTCGGCGGCCGTGGTGGCGTACTGACATGTCCGCTCGACCAGTGCGGCAACTCCTTGACGGCCAAGCGTACGCAAAGCCGTCCAGACCTCTATTCCGCGCGCCCGGCGGGAAGCCTCCGGAGTCCAATCCACTGAGTCCCGTCGGTCGCTTGGACTCAGATATGCGGCCTTGATCGCCATGGCGGCGCGCAAGGCGGCCGCCTCGCGCACGATAGCGATTCCGCTATCCTGAGGGACGTTGAGCCACTTGTGCGCGTCAGTTGCCCACGAGTCCGCGGCTTCCATCCCCTCGACAAGATGTCTTCTTGCCGGCGCTACCGCGGCCCAGAGCCCAAATGCCCCGTCAACGTGGACCCAGGCGCCCGAGCCATCGGTGGCGTCGCAGATTTGTGAGACGGGATCGCAAGCTCCCGTATTCACGTTGCCCACCTGGGAACAGACGATGGTTGGTCCGTTGATTCGCGGTAGCGCTTCGACCCGGATCCGCCCCTGGCCATCGACCGGTACCCTGACGACGCGGTTTCGGCCGAGTCCCAGGAGAGAAAGGGCCTTCAGCACCGTGACGTGGACTTCCTCGCCGACTAGCACCGTAACAGGAGGCGCACCAAACAGGCCATCGCTCTCCACATCCCACCCGGCCTTCTCGAGAACGGAGTGACGCGCTGCCGCCAGACAGGTAAAATTGGCCATCTGTCCGCCGGTTACGAAGGCCCCGGCCGATTCTGACGGTAGTCCAAACAGATCGAGAAGCCAGTTCAGAGCGACTTCTTCGAGATGCGAGGCAACCGGCGACACGATGTACTGACCCGCATTCTGGTCCCACGCATCGGCAATCCAATGAGCGGCAACCGTAGCCGGCAGCGCGCCGCCGACTACGTAGCCAAAGTACGTTCCGCCGGTGGTCACAACCGTAGCTGGCGAGCCGTACTCATCGAGAGCCCGAATTACATCCGGCGCATCTTCACTCTGATCCGGCAACGGGCCTGCCAGTCGATCCAGCTTGTTCAGGGCGTCCCGCGAAGGAAATACCGGCCGCGATGGACTGGTTTCCAGGTAGCTGACCGCGCGCCGAGCGGCATCCGACAGCAGCGCACGGTACTGATTTGGTTCGAGCATTTGACATTCTCCACTTGGCGCTGAACAGCCCGGTCCAGTCGATACCCATGCAAGCGATCCAACTGGTCCGGTCATCGTGCCCGGTATCGACGAGTGGGGCCGAATCGTTCGTTTCATGCCGTCCTGACTCGATTGCCCCACAGGCCGGAATTGCCGAGAGAATCCAAATGATACACGGAGACCTCGGAGTCGGACTGAATCACCCACCGAGGCCCTGGAACCGGTGCCCGGTACTGACCGCGGCAGGCGGGGGCGTGACTCCTCGGGATCGTCAAGTTTCGCTACGACCCCAAACAGGAAGCGGGTATGATGGTTGACGCCCAGATTTTAGAGGGCCGACCATGAACGCGACACCGTTCGACACTCTCAGCGCCGCCCGCTCACTCGAAGCCTCCGGTATCGAAAAACAGCAAGCGGAAGCCATCGTGCTTGCCATCCGCTCCAGCGGGGAAGCAGCCGCGACGCGGACCGACCTGGACACCCAAACCGCCGCATTGCGGACCGACCTGAACACCGCAACCGTTTTATTGCGCGGCGACCTGGACACCCAAACCGCCGCATTGCGGACCGACCTGGACACCCAAACCGCCGCATTGCGGACCGACCTGGACACCGCAACGACCGAACTACGCGGCGAGATAAAAGCCATCGCCACCGAATTGCGCGGCGAGATAAAAACCGTCGCCACCGAATTGCGCGGCGAGATAAAAACCGTCGCCACCGAACTACGCGGCGAACTTGCCACCATGACCGCCAAACTACGCGGCGAGATAAGAGCCGTCGCCGCCGAATTGCGCGGCGAAATCAGCGGTGCGGTCAACAAGATGCTGCTGGCCCAGCTCGCCATTGCCGGATTGCTGTTTGCGGCGCTCCGGATTTTTGGATAAGCGACGCCCGCTCCTCATTCTCGATACACCGCCCGAGACGCACGCGTCACGAAGTGACGTATAGGTCCGCCTTCCTTCTTCGCGCAGCCTCGATCACAACATTCGCTACAACGCAGGCGCGTCCTGTGGCAGCATCGAGAACATCAAGGACACAAACACCATGAGAAGAACGCCATGAAACGACTTGTCTTTTTCTCGTACACCGCACTTGTTTCGCTTCTCGCCGCCGCATGCGGCGACGCGCCAGAGTCCGTTCCCTCGCAAGCCGATATTCTGCTGACCCACGCGACGGTCATCGTCGGAAACGGCGCGGTCGTCGAAGACGCATCCATCCTTGTCTCGAACGGCCGGATTCAGGATGTGTCGGCGGGCCCATCGGACGTCGATGCAGTCGAAGTGATCGACCTGTCCGGAACCGCGAACACGGTGATGCCGGGACTCGTGGATACCCATATCCACTTGATACCTTCGGGCCCCAACACCAGCGACGAGGCCCTGGCGCGGTACATCGAAGAAAGCCTGCCCGGCCGGCTCGATTCGTTCCTGGCTTCGGGTACGACCACGGTCTACGACAACGGCGACTTCTGGCCCGCCATCGGAGAAGTCCGGTCGCGTATCGCATCCGGAGAACTCACTGGACCGCGCGTGTTCGCGGTGGGCCTGATCCTGACTCCACCCGACGGACATCCGGGCGGCACGATCTGTGCGGACAACCCTTACTGCCGGGAAAACCGCATGGTTTACCTCGATACGCCGGCGCGCGCCCGGGAAGCGGTCGATTTTCTGGCCGAGGGAGGAGTCGACGGGATCAAGGTCGTCCACGAACACCTGGGACAAACCATGGCACGCGAAGTCCTGGACGCCGTGATCGAGCAGGCGGCAATGCACGGTCTTCGGGTCGACTCCCACAACCAGACGGTCGAAAGCTCGATCGAAGCCGTCGAAGCCGGTGTCGCCCGACTGGTCCACCCGCCGCGGTTCGGGCTGGTGGAGGGCACGAGGTTCCTCGACGCGGTGGTGGAACAGGGCGTTGCCGTGGCCGCGACGGTGGGAAGCGTGGGCCCGGGAAACGCGGGTTACGACGCTGAAATGGCTGAAGAGTACGAGGCGCTCAAGGCCAACGTCCGGGCGTTGCGGGACCGGAACGTCCTGTTGAGTTTCGGGACCGACAACGCGGGCGGTCCGGCATCGGATCGCGTAGCCATGGAAGTGGATGCCTTCCTGGACATCGGACTGTCGCCCCAGGAAATCATCGAGACGATGACGCTGGACTCCGCCGTTTACCTCGGCCAAGAAGACGAACTGGGAACGATCGAAACCGGCAAGTATGCCGACCTGTTAATCTTGGACGGCAATCCGCTCGACGACCCATCGGCGCTCGGGAACGTCGTCATGGTCCTGAAGGAAGGAGAGATCGTCGTCGACAACCGTTGACGCCGCGGCCGCGCACGTCAGTTCGGTCCCGCGGATGGCCCGCGCTCACCGCATCTCTTGCGCACCCTCGGGCCGAGCCCCGCTCAGCCGGCCCCGCTCAGTCTTCCAAGGCAAACAGCCACACGGCCCCGCCTTCGGGAACGGGTGGATACTCTCCCGGGTACACCCCGTTCAGACGCGCCTGGACCCCGCGCGAGTCGACGCCCCAGCCCGACTGGATCGCGATGTACTGCGTGCCGTCGAGTTCGAACGTGGCCGGGGGCGCCAGTATCCCGGAGTTGGTCGGCCACTCCCAGAGGATCTCGCCATTCTCGGCATTGAAGGCATGAAGCTTGCGGTCGTTGGTGCCCCCGGTGAACACGAGGCCGCCGGCCGTGGACAGCATCCCGCCCCAGTTGGGCGACCTGGGCCACTCGTGGACCCACACTTCCTCGCCCGTATCCACGTTCCACGCCTGCACTTCTCCGAAGTGATCCGCGCCGTCCCGAATATAGCTGCCGAGTCGGACCCCGGTGAAGCCGCGCCCAGCGACGTACTCCACTTCGACGCCGGTCGAAGTCTGGCAGAAGTTCTCGTTCGCCGGAATGTAGATCATCCGCGTCTGGGGGTTGAACGCGATCGGCGGCCAGTTCTTGCCGCCGTGAAGCGCCGGACAATATGACGCCTCCTTGCCGGTCTCGGGCTTGTGGACCATATCGACATCGGGCCTGCCGGTCACCGGATCCAGGCTCCGGAATACGTCCTGGTACACGTAGGGTTTGGCGTCGACGTAGTTGATCCGATCTTCGGTGCGTTCCAGGAACCAGACATACCCGTTCCGCGCGACGTTGACGAGACCGCGAATCGATTCTCCGTTACGCTCGAAATCGATCAGGACCGGGGGCGAAACTTCGTCCCAGTCCCATGCGCCGTTGGGGTGGTACTGGTGGTGCCCCTTGATCTCTCCCGACGCAACGTCGATTGCGACGGTCGATGTCGAATAAAGATTGTCTCCAGGACGCTGGTCGCCCATCCACGGGCCGCCGTTACCGGTGCCCCAGTACGCCAGGTTGGTTTCTGGATCGTAGTTGCCCGTCACCCAGATCGACGCGCCGCCGGTTTGCCACGCGTCGGTATCCTGTGGCCAGGTTTCGAAACCCGGTTCCCCGGGGCCCGGCACCATGAAGGTCCGCCATACCTCCTCGCCGTTTTCGGGATCGAACCCGGCAACGAAACCGCGTATTCCCCGCTCTCCACCCGAAGCCCCCACCATGACCGTGCCGTCCGCGATCAGCGGCGCCAACGTGGAGTAATAGCCGGACGCGTTGTCCGCAAAGGTGGTCTCCCAGATTTCCTCGCCGGTGCGCGCATCCAGAGCCACCAGAACCGCTTCGCCGCCCACCACATAGACCTTGTCGTCGTAGAGTGCCACCCCCCGGTTGGTCTCGTGAGGCACCGATGCGTCGTCGGCCCGAATGTTCCTGTATCGCCACAGTTCGATGCCCGACAGGATGTCGATGGCAATCACCTGGTTCCGCGGCGTTGACACGAACATGATGCCGTCGTTGACAACCGGCGGCGCTTCGTGGCCGCTGGTCTCACCGGTGCCGAACGTCCATACCGGCCGCAACCGGCTGACGTTGTCCGTCGTGATCTGGGCGAGCGGACTATGCCCCCAACCGTCATAGGTGCGCCGGATCATCAGCCAATCTCCGTCGTCGGGATTGGCCAGGCGCTCTGCCGTCACCGGCCGATAGTCGATCGCACTCCCCGGTTCCTGGAGCGGTGGCTCGGCAGCGGCACTCGAAGGCGCGAACGGGATAATGACGAATACACCTACAACGAAGATGAACATCAGGTTTGCGAAACGGAACATGCTTGCCTCCTCGACAAAGAAACCGGAACCACGAGCATAAAACAGTTTGCCTTCCCGATACCCGCGGAAACCGCGCCTACGCTTACTGCTTCTTTTTCCTCGACGCCAGCCAACTGTCGACGCTGAACGCACCCGAACCGCGGGTGGCAATGTACAGGAACCCGAAACACAGGGCGACGGTGATCTCACTGCCGTTCATGATCGGCATCCAACCGCCAAGTGGTATGTGAAAGAAGAAATAGGCAAATGCCATTTCCCCGCTGGCGATAAAGGCCGCCCAGGGTCCGAACAGTCCGATCGCAATCAGTGTGCCCAGCGAGGTTTCCAGCATTCCGGCCACGCCCTGCAGTGAGGTGACCGGGACCGGCCCGAGACCGTCGAACGAGCCGAACAGCCACGCCGGACCGTGACTCCAATACAGAAACCCCAGCACGATCCGCATCGCGGAGTACGCGCAATCGTCGTACTTGCCCAGATAACGTTGCATGTTTGCCTCTCCTTCTCTTCTTCCTCTTCTTTTCGGAACCCGATCGACGACCGGCCTTTACCGGAGCAATACAAAATACCCGATCGCTGCCCGAACGGCCATGCTGGAAACAGGGCGGGAGGTAGACCCCCGCGGCCCGCCGCTGACCTATTTCAACTCGCCTTACGGCTTTTCTTCCATCCGCCTAACGATGCCAGAGCCCGGCAAGCCAGTCAATCGAGGAACGCCGGAGACCCCTCCGCGTTTCGACACGCTTCGGCTTGACAATGCCCGCCACTGGGCCATACTTCGGTCGGGAAGTTTATTTCTTGAGAGGTTCGACGATGCGACGCAGCTATTACGTTTTCGCGGGGCTATTGACGGTTGGATGCGCCCTGCTGATACAGGTATCGGCTTCCAGTCACCATTCTTTCCCCGCACAGTACGACGCGGACAAGCCGATCGCGTTGACGGGCTCCCTGACCAAGCTGGACTGGAGAAATCCGCACGTCTATTTCTACCTGGACGTGGAAGAAGACGGGGAGTATGCCAACTGGGCTTTCGAGATGGGCTCGCCGATCTCGATGGAACGGCTCGGCTGGACACGGAATTCGGCACGTATCGGCGATGTCCTTGAAGTCGAAGGCAGCCTCGCCCGCGATGGAAGCAGACTGGTCAACGCGCGGACGGTGGTTCTGGCAGCCACGGGCCGCCGCATGTTTGCCGGATCGAGCCAGAACCAGGAAGAAAACGAATGATGCGGACTTCACGATCGAAACGACCCGGGATGCCGCTCGCGACAGTGGCGCTCGTCCTATTGCTTCCTTCCATGGCCAAAGCGCAGGCGCCGACACCGCGGTTCGAAGACGGCACGGTCAACCTGGGCGCCATGCGCGGAGAAACCGGCCACTGGAACTCCGGACCCGGCAACCTTTCAGAAAACTTTGTCGAGATGGACGGGGCGTACCTGATCGACCTTGACGGAGACATCGACAAGATTGCTCCGTTTCACCCATGGGCAAAGGCGATGCTCTACGAGCGGCAGGTCACGCTGGCTCGCGACGATCCCCATCCCCGCTGTGTCCCCAACGGCGGACCCCGCCAGTTCCACACTCCGTGGGGACTTGAAATCGTTCAGGACCGGGATCGCGACCGCGTTCTCGTGCTCTCGGGCGGCGGACCTCGAAGCTGGCGTGAAATCTGGCTCGACGGCCGCGAACATCCCGACCTGGAGATCTTCAATCCCACGTATTTCGGCCATTCGGTGGGTCACTGGGAAGGCGATACGCTGGTGGTCGACACGGTCGGCTTCAACGAACGGTTCTGGTTTGCCAGGCGTCCCGCTGGCATGCCCCATACCGAGGCCCTGCACCTGGTCGAACGCATCTCCCGGCCCGACCACGACACATTGCGTTACCAGGTCACGATCGACGATCCGGGCGCCTATGACCGGCCATGGACCGCATCGTGGGAAATGCCCTGGTCCGAGTACCACATGAGCGAGTACTTCTGCCAGGACAACAACCAGGACCTGGAACACATCGTCGGCCCGCTGGACTGATAGTCCGCAGCAGATTCCACCGAGGTCGCGCGCGGGTTGCCCGATCGGCTAAGCTTGTGCATATCGTACCCTCATGCTCCACCCTGTGCGCTGCCGCACGGCGCGTTCGGGGAGGTCCAGAGCGGGCATTCGACTTTCAGGGAACCGGATCATGTTGATGGGCAAACGGGTCGTTGTGGTGCTGCCCGCCTACAGGGCCGAGAAGACCCTCGAGGCGACCTACATTCAGCTACCTCACGATGTGGTCGACCGAACGATTCTGATCGATGACGCGAGCCCCGACCGAACCGTCGAAATGGCTCGCTCACTCGGGATCAAGACGTTCATCCATCAAGAGAACCTCGGTTACGGCGCCAACCAAAAGACGTGCTATCGGGAAGCGCTCGCGGAAGGCGCCGATCTGGTGGTCATGGTCCACCCCGATTATCAATACGATCCCCGGCTGGTAACGGCCATGGCCGCGATGGTCGCCTCGGGCATTTACGATGTTGTGCTCGGGTCGCGCATTCTCGGCTACAAGGCTCGTCAGGGTGGGATGCCGCGTTACAAATACATTGCCAACCGCCTGCTGACAACGTTCGAGAACTGGATGCTCGGCTCCAGGGTTTCGGAATTCCACACCGGCTACCGCGCGTTCTCACGCCGGGCGCTTTTGGCGCTGCCGCTCCTGGCTGGGTCCAACGACTTTGTCTTCGACAACCAGGTACTCGCTCAAGCCGTGGCCCTGGGTTTGAACATCGGCGAAGTTTCCTGTCCAAGCCGGTACTTTCCCGAAGCCAGTTCCATCGGTTTTCGCCGGTCGTGTGTGTATGGCATTGGCGTGGTCCTGACAAGCCTTCAGTTTCGCCTCTGGAAGTGGGGCCTGTGCCGACCGCGGATTTTCTCCGATGATGAAAGCTTCCGGTTGGCTGGGAACGCGCATTCGGGACAGCCGCGCTACGGGCAAAACTCGCTGGCGTTCGATGCCGCAACAACACCGGCAATAACCGATCCTGTTCCCGTTTCCAGGCCAAAACGGTGACTACTCCGCGTTATTCGGCATCGGACGATTCTCCAAAACCCTCAGAGCCTGTCTTGCAATCGACATCCAAAGCGTCCGGCGGGCGCGACATGTCCTTCGCAGACATCTTCGTCTGGAACGTTTGGACCATCATGCTTTTGGCCGCGCTGGGCCTGGTCGGTTTGTACGGCACCCGAACGTTTCCTCAGAGCGATGAACTCTGGGTATTGTCCGACATCGGGCCCGGAATCCAACTCGACTGGCTGTGGGCGCCCTGGGCGGAACATCGCATCCCTATAGCCAAACTTCTCTGGAAGGGAGTGCTCCAAATCACGGATTACGACTTCCGGTTTGGAAATTTCCTCATCGTTCTGGCCCTGTCGGGCGTCGCATTCGCCATGGTATGGGCCGCAAGGGTCGTGCGCGGGCGGACTATCCTGGCCGACGCGTTCTTTCCCCTCGCGCTTCTCAACTTTGGGCAGGCCCAGGTCTTCTTGTGGTGGTGGCAGGTCAATCACGTTCTCGCGCCCATCACGGCCTGCATGTTGCTTCTGATCCTGGTAGTCCGCGGAAACAACATCGGAGTCGGCGCCGTATTGGCGGTAGCGGCCGGCCTGGTTCTGTTGGCTCTATCCGGACCGGGCGGACTGCCATACGTGTTGGTCCTCAGCCTCTGGCTGAGCATCTGGATGGCAACCCGCTGGCCTTATCTCGGTGGGAAGGAGCGCCGGCACGGATTGCTTGCGATCGGGCTCATCGGCGTCGCCCTGTCGCTTGTTTGTGCCTATTTCGTCGATTACACCCCGTTCTTTCCATCGAACGACCCGACGAATCTGTCCGCGTGGCCCCCGTCGCCGGGACCGATTGCCTCGCTGGTGACGGCCCTGCAGGTGGGGGGGATGAGTCTGGGCGCGGCAACCAAGTCCTACGCACCGTACTGGGGCTTCGCCGTCCTTGTTCTGGTGTTGACCAGCGCGGGCGTCCTCGCTCGGACATGGCTTTCGGCGCCCCGGGTGCGTCTTCGTGCCCTCGGACTGCTTTTGTTCCTGGGCGCACCGGCGGCAATCGTTGTCATGATCGCGCATTCGCGGGCGGGAATGGGCCTGGACTATATCTATCAGGGGCATTACCTGACCCTCATGTTACCGATGCTGTGCGCCGTGTATTTCGTCTGGGAATTCACGGGTACGATTTTGGGTCGCGGGGTTCAGTTTGCAATGTTCGTGGTTCTGGTTGGATTGCTTCCGCTGAACCTCACACACGGCCCGCGGATTGGAGCAGATCTTCAGCGAAGGACCGCGGCATTCGAACAAGACATAGGCAACGGGGTTCCCGCGTCGATTCTCGCAGAGCGCCATTTCGCCAGCGACCTCGTGCCGCGGGTGGAACAGATCGCCGAAATGCTTCGGGCGCACAAGAGAAATGGCATCGGCATCTTCACGCGAATGGGTGAGGATCCTGTCTTTCGCGTGGAGGCTTTTGACGCCGAACCGGATACCGTGACCCAGGCTGAGTGGCGGATCCAAACCGCATCGAGCGCGGGCGCGCCCGGGGGCGCGAGTTCGCTGACGTTCGTTCTGCCTGAAGCCCGGTACATCTATGCAATCCGGTTACGCTACGCCTACGCCCAGACAGCCAACCCCTGGCCGACGCTTCGCATGTTCTGGCGTCACAGCGGCCGGGAAGACTTTACCGACGGGGATCCCGCCCGCCTGGAACGGAGGCTCGCTTCAACGACTCCGGGCCCTGACCAACCCACCTGGGCGCTCATCGACGGCAAGATTCGAACGGACGCGCTCATACGCAACGAACGCACCCTGACGGCCTGGGTCGATGGAACCATCGACCAGTTCCGGCTATACCCTGAGTACGGACCATTCGAGTTCCGGTTGCCGGAGATCGAACTACTCGTTCCCGTGGATGCGGATCGGGTACCCGACCCTCCGGGTTGAGGCTCTCGATCCGTAAAGAACCGTAGCGAAGCAGGCACCGTAACCCGCCTTTCTCACGAGTTGTCTGCAGGAATCTTCGTTCTTGAAAAACCGGCGTTCGATCGGCGTCCGATCTCACACGCCGGGACACGCATCCCGGCCGGCGACGGGTCATCCCGCCCCGTGGACACAAAAGTGCCTGTAGAGTGTTCTCCGACGCATGATTTCCGTTATTCTATTCGGCGATGCCGACTACCGATTCCGATTCCACGGCGCCGATCGAGGCGGCCGGGAAGACTGCGAAAGAGAAAATCGATAACTGGACCCGCGAAGTCGTGGACTGGCACTTCGATCCGGCTTCGGGTTGCCCATTCTGGCTCGACTACGCCTCAAGACTGGGATTCGACCCGCGGAAGGAAATCCACTCGTTCGAGGACATCGCGAAGATGCCCCCGTTCGAAGACGAATGGCTTCGCGGCGGACCGGTCGAACGCTGGGTCCCCAAGGGTCTCGCGGGAAAACCCGTGTTCGTCTTCGAGACCGGCGGCACGACCGGCACACCCAAGAGCCGCGTCAACTGCGACGACTTCCGGACCGACTATGAACTGTTCAGCGACACGCTGCCCGATGAGCACTTTCCGCGGGGCGCCAACTGGCTGATGCTCGGCCCGTCCGGTCCCCGCCGCCTTCGCCTGGGTGTGGAACACTTGTGTCAGCACCGCGGCGGGATCTGCTTTTGCGTCGATCTGGATCCCCGTTGGGTCATCAAGCTGATCCAGAAGGGCTGGACCGAGCATCTCGATGCCTACAAGCACCATGTGATCGAGCAGGCGGTCACGATTCTTGAAGCGAACCACAACATCCAGTGTATGTTCGCCACCCCGAAACTGCTCGAAGCCCTCGCGCTCAAGCTCGAAGACATGGGCACGTCGATCGGCAAGGCCGGAATCAAGGGTATATTCTCGGGCGGCACCGAGTTTACGCCGCAGTGGAACCGGTTTGCCCACGAAGAACTGCTCGACGGGGCATACATGACCCCCACCTACGGCAACACGATGATGGGACTGGCGGCCAGCGCGCCGACCGGGCCGCACAACGGCTACAAGATCGCGTACTATCCGCCTCAACCGAGAGCGGCGATTGAAGTCGTGGACTTCGACGACGCTTCGAAGCGGGTCGCGTATGGAGAAACCGGGCGTGTCAAGGTGACCACGCTGACGAAAGAATTTTTCATGCCCGGCTTCCTCGAACGCGATGAGGGCGAACGCGAAGCGCCATGTGCCCAATATCCGTGGGACGGCGTCAGCGGCGTTCGTCCGTTCCACCAATTCGCATCGACGACAACGGTCGGGGTGTACTAAAGTGGCACCGGAATCCATGTTCAATCTTCCCGTCTAGGTACCAAGGCCCATGCTCAACCTTACCGTCTTGCGCTGGGGCAAACCCTACGAGAGTCTCGATATCGACGAGGTCGTTCACTTCGCGACCGGAGAACCGATCGCGAGAGTCGGTCGGGCCAACGGCGGCCTGATCCAACGCGACATGCGCCGGGCCCAACGCGCCCGCGACGTGTTGACGGCCATTCCCCTGGACGAACTCATCGAAAAGGTAAAGCACGCCGGCGAAATGTACATGAACGGCACTGTCGAGATGGGCGACGGCACGCAGACGCCCCGGGAATTCGCGCGCGCGCAGTCGGCGTCGACCGGGCTCCCGGAACATTTGTGCCTCGCGAACATGAAAAAGAACGGCTTTGTGCTGGCCGAGATGCGCAACATCCTGACCGCGCTGACACGCGGCCTCGATCTTGACGTGCTGACGCGCGGCTACGGCGAAGAACGGGGCGTACCGATCAGCTATCAGGTTCAAAGTCCCGTGGTGGGACTCGTGTTGCCGTCGAACTCGCCCGGCGTGCACACGTTGTGGCTGCCGATCGTCCCGATGCAGATCGGACTGGTATTGAAGCCGGGACCGCAGGAACCGTGGACGCCGTTTCGCATGGCCAACGCGTTCTTTGCCGCGGGCATTCCGCGCGAGGCCGTCTCGATCTATCCGGGCGAAGGTGACGTGGGCGCGGCCGTGTTGGACAGTTGCGGGCGGAGCATGATCTTCGGGGGGCAGGCCACGGTCGATCGCTACAAGGGCAATCCCCGCGTTCAGGCACATGGGCCGGGTTTCTCGAAGATCGTTCTGGGCGATGATGAAGTCGACAACTGGGAACAGCATCTCGACATCATGGTCGAAAGCGTTGCGGTCAACAGCGGCCGCGGATGCATCAACGCGTCGGGAATCTGGGCGAGCCGGCACACCGAAGAGATCGCCGAGGCCGTTGCGAAACGCTTGGCCGAGATCGCGCCAAAGCCCCCCGACGATCCCGAAGCGCCCCTGGCGGCGTTTACCGTACCGGGAATGGCTGACGCGATTTCGAAGGCCATCGACGCGGACCTGCAAACACCCGGTGCAACCGATCTGACGGCCAGGCTGCGTGACGGCGCGCGCGTCGTCGAGGCGGGCAGGGGCGCATACCTGCTGCCGACGGCCGTACACTGCGATTCGCCCGACGCGCCCATCGCGTCGAAGGAATACATGTTCCCGTTCGTGTCCGTGGTGAAGTGTCCCGAATCCGAGATGATCCCTCGGATGGGGCCGACCCTGGTGTGCAGCGCGATCACTTCGAACGAAGATTTCCGGCGGAAGCTGGTCGACGCCACGCATATCGACCGCCTGAATCTGGGCCCGGTGCCGACCACCAAACTGAATTGGTTGCAGCCGCACGAAGGAAACATCGTCGACTTCCTGTTTCGGGCACGGGCGTTCCAGAGCGCGGCACTGTAGGGACGGCCGCCGGCCCCGGCACGGAACGGAATCCCCTTCCCGACGCGGCGGGAAAAGGTGTCCATGCGCATTCTCTCCATTACGGCAGGCGCCGCGGGCATGTACTGCGGAAGTTGCGCCCGCGACAACTCCCTGGCCCGGGAGTTGATGGGTCGGGGGCACGACGTGACACTGGTCCCGGTTTACACGCCCACGCGCACCGACGAAACCAATGTGAGCCGTCACGCGGTTCTGTTCGGCGGCATCAGCGTCTACCTGCAGCAGTATTTTCCACTCTTCCGCCGGACCCCCCGATTTCTGGATCGTCTCTGGGATTCCCCGACCGTCATCGATCTATTTGCCGGCCGCGCCGTTTCGAACGATCCGAAGCTGCTGGGAGACCTGACGGTTTCAATGCTGACTGGCGAGTCGGGCGTTCTGCACAAGGAGTTCCGGAAGCTGACCGACTGGCTGCGCCATGAGCCGGCCCCCGACGTGGTCAACCTGCCGAACTCGCTGTTGATCTCGATGGCCGCGCCGCTCAGAAAAACCTTTGGCGCGCCGGTGACCTGCACCCTTCAGGGCGAGGAACTCTTCATCGACGGATTGGTGTCGCCGTATCGCGAACAGGCACTGGAATTGATTCGGAAGCAGGTGCCGGCGATCGACCGGTTCATCGCCGTCAGCGGGTATGCCGCGCGCTTCATGGCCGAATATCTGCAGATTCCGTCCGAGAAGATGTCGATCGTGCCTCTGGGAATCGACATGGAAGGGTACGGCCGGCAGCCGCCGAACGATCCCGAGGTGTTCCGCGTCGGCTACTTCGCCCGGATTGCTCCCGAAAAGGGTTTCCACGACTTGGTCCGGGCCTATATCAAGCTGAGGGAGCGCACACCCGGGCAGAACATCCGGCTCGAAGCCGCCGGATACACGGCGCCCGGGCATGCCGGCTACATGCTCGAAGCCAGGGAAATTTTGAAGCGTGCCGGTCTGGAAGATGAGTTCGAGCACCACGGCGTGGTCGATCGCGCGGGCAAGTTGCGGTTTCTCGGAAGTCTGGACGTGCTGTCGGTACCCGCCACTTACGACGAACCCAAGGGCCTGTTCCTGATCGAAGCGATGGCCAACGGCGTTCCCGTTGTCCAACCTCGGCGCGGCGCGTTCGTCGAAATAGTGGAACGGACCGGCGGCGGTTTGCTGGTGAATCCCGATGACGCCAACGACCTCGCCGACGGTTTATACACGCTCTGGAAGGACCGGCAGCAGGCCGCCATGCTCGGCGAACGCGCCATCGATGGCGTGCGGAAACACTACACTGTTGGAGAGTCCGCGGACAAGCTGATGGAAATCTTCGACGGGATCATTTCCAATCCGAATCGAGTGCCCGAACATGCTTAAGGTTTCAAGAGTTGCAAAGGACTATCCGACACCCCGCGGGCCGCTGCAGGTACTGTCGGAAGTGACGTTCGAAATGGCGCCCGGAGATTCGGCGGCGATCACCGGACCGTCCGGGAGCGGCAAGAGTTCGCTGCTTTACATTCTGGGAGGGCTGGAGCCGCCATCCTCGGGAACCGTCACGCTGGAAGAAACGAGACTGTTCGACATGGGCGCGTCCGAACTTGCGGCGTTCAGAAACTCCGAAATTGGTTTCGTTTTCCAGGATCACTGCCTGTTGCCGCAGTGTTCGGTGCTGGAAAACGTCCTGGTACCCACGCTGGTGAGCGGTGGAAGCGACGACTTCGGCCGACGGGCGCGGGACCTGATCGACCAGGTCGGTCTGACTGAAAGAATGGACCATCGTCCAGGCGAACTCTCCGGCGGCGAGAAGCAGCGCGTCGCCATCGCGCGGGCGCTGATCCGTCAACCCCGGCTGCTGCTATGCGACGAACCGACAGGGAACCTGGACGCATCCTCGGCCGGCAACGTCGCGACGCTGTTGGCCCGGCTTCACGAAAAGCAACGCAACATCCTGATCGTCGTGACTCACAGTCCGGCGCTCGCCGAACAGTTTTCGGCACGCTTCGAACTCTCGGGCAACAGGCTGCGCCCGGAAGGGGCATCGGCATGAAAACCAACTTGTTGGCCTTTCGCGGACTCACCCATTACTGGCGCACGAATCTTGCCGTCGTGATCGGCGTCGCAACGGCCGTCGCCGTTCTGTCGGGAGCCCTGCTGGTGGGAGATTCGGTCCGCGGAAGCCTTCGAGACCTGGTCCTGCTGCGCATCGGCAGCACGGATCACGTGGTGATATCGACCGGTTTTGTCAGAGAGGCTCTGGCCGGCGCCATCGACGCTCACCCCGATTTTGGATCGACCTTCAACGCGGTCGCGCCCATGGTGGTGGCCGAAGGCGTCGTCACGATGCAGATCGGCGACGGCCGCGCGGGAGGAGTGCGGGTTTACGGCGTCGACGATCGGTTCTGGCAGTTTCACGGCATCGGCGGCCTGACCGGCCCCCAGGACCGCGGCGCGTTCGTGAGTCCGGCGCTGGCGGCGGAACTCGGGACAGCCGATGGCGACACCATTCTCGTCCGCGTTCAACGCCCGAGGGACGTTCCGATCGAGTCGATCTACGGACAGAAAGACGATCTGGGACAGACGATACGGGCAAACGTGCTGGCGACGCTTCCGCCGGAGTCCCTCGGCGAATTCTCTCTGGCGGCCCAGCAGGGCGAAGTCTCCGCGGTCTTCCTTTCTCTGGAACTACTGCAGGACGAACTGGAGGTGGCCGGACGCGTCAACGCGCTTCTGGTTTCCGGCGGCGGCGCCAGCGAAGCCAACCTGCTGCTCGAAGACATCGTCCGCGACGAAGCCACGCTCGAAGACATGGGCCTCGCCGTGCGGACACTGGAAACAGAACAGGCAGTGATCCTGGAAGCCGATGACGGACTGATCGACAATCCGGTCGTTGACGCCGCCGTTACCGCATCGTTCGAGGTGGGCATCGGGCCCCAACCGTTTTTTACGTATCTGGCCAACGACATCCGCATCGGGGAACGCCGGATTCCGTATTCGCTGGTCACCGCTCTGGAGTTTTTCGACATCGGACTCCAAGAAACGGACTTGTCGGACCCCCCTCCAATTGTCCTGAACCAATGGGCCGCCGACGATCTCTCGGCCGAGGTAGGCGAACCGGTCACGCTCGAATACTTCCTGTGGGAAGATCCGGGGCGGCTCGTCACGCGCGAGATGGAATTTCAACTCGTCGCAATTCTGCCAAACGACACCGGCGATCCCGGCATGGTTCCCGACTATCCCGGTATCGCGGGATCGGACAGCCTGACGGATTGGGACCCGCCGTTTCCGATCGACCTCTCCCGTATCCGGGAGCAGGATGAAGAATACTGGTCGGACTATCGCACGACACCCAAGGCCTTCATTCCCTTCCTTGTCGGACAGCGGCTGTGGCAGTCGCGTTACGGCGCCATGACCTCGATCCGGCTCGCGGTGGACCCGGGCGGCGACCCCGATATCGCAACGGTTCGCGATCGCTACGTTGCCGGCCTGATGGCCAATATCGACCCCCTGTCGTCGGGGCTGACCGTCGCGGCGACACGAGCCGAGGGCATGGAATCGTCGCGGGGCGCGGTCAACTTCGGCGAATACTTTGTTTACTTCAGCTTCTTCCTGGTGGTCTCGGCACTAATGCTGGCAGCGCTGTTTTTCAAGCTGAGCATCGAACAACGGGTGCGCGAGGTGGGACTCCTGCGGGCCGTCGGTTTTACCCCGCGTGCGGTTCGCGGGCTGTTCATGCGGGAGGGCTTGTGGCTGGCGGCCCTCGGCACGGCAACAGGGATTGCGGGCGGCATCGCTTACGGATATCTGATCGTCGCGGCTCTGGGAACCTGGTGGGTGGATGCGGTGGGCACACGCGCGCTGACCCTGCACGTTTCCGGGTTTTCGATCGCGGCCGGCGCGGTCGGTGGTATTGCGGCGGCGACGATCTGCATCCGTGCCACGCTGGGGCAACTGACCCGAATTCCGGAACGCGCACTCCTGGCGGGACAATTGTCGACCGACTCCTTCGGCGCCCGACGCAGCCGCGGCACGCTGTTTGCCGGCGCGGGTCTGGGCCTCGCCGGCGCCGCGCTGCTGGGTGCATCGGCCGGCGGAATGCTTCCCGATGCCGGTGGTTTTTTCGGCGCCGGAGCGGCGATGCTCGGGGCCGCGCTCTGCTTCTATGTATATCGGCTTGGACGACCGCTACGCGGCGCGATCGCGGGCAACGGGTGGTGGCCCGTCGCACGGCTGGGCCTTCGTAACGTGACCTACCGGCCCTCGCGCAGCGTGGTGTCGGTGGGAATGATCGCTTCGGCCACGTTCATTCTGATATCGGTGGATGCGTTCCGGAAGACCGGCATCGAGGACACCGGCCCGGGTTCGGGCATCGGCGGATACTCCGTGATCGTGGAGTCGCTGATTCCTGTCGTCAACGACGTCGACAGCGCGGAAGGACGCGAGGCCCTCGGCCTTGGAGCATTCCAGGACCTCCGCGTCGATACCTTCCGGTTCCGCCCGGGCGACGACGCCAGTTGTCTGAATCTGTACACGCCGCAAAACCCCCGAATCATCGCACCCACCAACAGCTTTATCGAACAGGGTCGATTCGCGTTCAGCGATTCGCTGGCAACGACGGATGGGGAACGGGAGAACCCGTGGCAATTGCTCCGGCTTCGGTACGACGATGGCGCGATACCCGTCATTGCCGACGCGCACTCGATCGCCTATGTGCTGCACAAGAGTCTTGGAGAAGACATCGTGATTGCCGACGGCGGACGCGAAATCCGGTTACGTATCGTGGCGGCGCTCGACGACAGCATCTTTCAGGGTGAAATCCTGATGTCGGAAGCCAATTTCGTAGACCTGTTCCCCGGGCGGCAGGGTTATCCCTATCTGCTGGTGGAATCCCCCGATGAAGTCATTCCCGAAGTGGTCGAGTCGATCGAAGCCGCCCTCGAAGATTTCGGCGCCACCGCCACCCCGGCCGCGGCACGCCTGGCCCAGTTTCACCGTGTTGAAAACACCTACCTTTCGACGTTCCAGGCATTGGGGGGGCTGGGTCTGCTGCTGGGCACCGTGGGCCTGGGCGCGGTGCTCATACGAAACGCGATGGAACGCAGAAAGGAACTGGCGCTGCTTCGGGCGCTCGGTTACCGGCAATCCCATTTCCTCGCAATGACGATTGCCGAGAACGCGCTGCTGCTGGTGAGCGGACTGGGGGCCGGAACCGCCTGCGCCCTGCTGGCGATCGCACCTGCTCTTGCCGAGCGGGGCGGGCGCCTGCCCGGAGGGTTGCTCCTGGTCCTGCTTTGTGGCGTCCTGGCCGCGGGACTGATAACCTCTCTACTGGCGACAATCGCGGCGCTGGGTTCCCCACTTCTTTCCGCACTGCGGGAGGAGTGAAGGAGCAAACAATCGGTTTTGTAAGAGGACTCGATAGATATGACCAAGATTCAGCGGACACTGCTTGTCATCGTTGTCGTCGCCGGCGCGGCGGTCGCTCCGGGCATCTTCGGCGGGCCCGTCGAAGGCCAGGAATCCGATGACGGCGTCATGATGATTCCGGTGGAAGGCGAAGGCGCGAACTATTGGCCGCGCTGGCGCGGACCGTCCGGACAGGGGTTGGTGAACGGAGACAACTATCCCGACACCTGGTCGGACACCGAAAACGTCGTGTGGAGAACATCGGTACGGGGCACGGGCAACTCATCTCCGATCGTCTGGGGAGAGCGCATCTTCATGAGCGCCGCCCACGATGGGGGGCAGCGGCTGTCCCTGATGGCATTCTCCCGCGACGACGGTACGATGCTCTGGGAAAGTTTCGCTCCGGACGGGCGGGCCGAGAGGGTGCATCGGAAGAACGGTCACGCGTCGGCAACTCCCACCACTGACGGGGAACGGATCTACGTGTCGTTTGGAGAGCGCGGCCTGGCCGCCTTCGACATGGACGGCGAACTGCTGTGGCATCAGGACCTGGGCCGCCTCGACAACTACTGGGGCACCGCCGGCTCGCCGCTGCTGTACAAGGATCGCATCATCGTTTATCAGGACATCTCTTCGAACTCGTTCGTTGCCGCGTTCGACAAGGAAACCGGTGAAGAAATCTGGCTGGTCCGGCGCAATGCCAGCGTGGGATGGGGGTCGCCGATCGCGATCCGCGTCGACGGACACGACGAGATCATTGTCCACAGTCAGCACCGGGTGATGGCGTACGACCCGGAAGACGGCAGCGAGATTTGGAGTTGCGACGGCAGTACGTTCGAAGTGATCCCCACACCGGTTGTGGGTTACGGCATGCTGTTCTGCTCGTCGGGCCGGGCCGGGCCAACCCTTGCGATTCGCCCGGGCGGTGAAGGCGACGTGACCGACACGCATCTGGTGTGGACCAGTCCCCGTGGATCGCCATTCGTACCCTCGCCGATCCTTTACGAAGATCAACTGTACATCGTCAACGACATGGCGAGCATCGTCACGTCGTTCTCGGCGGAGTCCGGCGACACGCTTTTCCAGGGCCGGTTGGGCGTGGCCCAGCGGGAGGGCTTTTCGGCGTCGCCGATCGCCTTCGGCGGGAAGGTCTTTTTTACAAACGACAACGGACAGACATTTGTGCTGCGTGCGGGACCGGAATTCGAAATCCTGCATGTCAACGAAATCGGCGAGCGAATGCTGGCGTCGCCGGCAATGGTCGACGGACGCTGGTACATGCGTACCGAAAGCAGCCTGCTCGCAATCGGCGAATAGAGACTTGGGGTCCAGGCCCCATTTTTAGGAGAGATCATGAAACGTGTACTTGGACTGTTCATTTTCTTGTTGTTCTGCTCGACGGGGTACTCCCAGGACTCCATACGGAACTACCTGCGTGTCAACGAGGATTTCTGCACGGCCGGACAACCGACGACCGAGGAACTCACGGCGCTGAAAGATGACGGCAACGTCGCCGTCCTCAACCTGAGGACACCGGGAGAACACGATGCGGCGGCGGAGCAGGCGGCGGTTGAGGCCCTCGGGATGAAGTACTTCAATATCCCGGTAGAAGGCACCAATCCCCAGGATTCGGATGCGGAACGATTCCTTGCGTTGACCGACGACGCGGACAACCGTCCCATGTTCATCCATTGCGGATCGGCGAATCGCGTGGGTGCGTTCTGGATGATCCGGCGGGTCCTGCGCGACGACTGGAACATGGCCGAGGCCGAAACCGAAGCCAGAGAGATCGGCATGCGGGCCCCCGCTCTGTACGAGTTCGCAGTCAATTACATTGAAGAAAACCAGTAGCTCCGGGGAGTGTTGCGAGTGAAGAAGCGGGTAATCCATACTCTCGCATTGTTTCTCGCCGCATCGACGTTGACGCTTGCCGGCGACAACTGGCCCAACTGGCGCGGCCCCGACCGCAATGGGGTCAGCGACGAAACCGACCTGCCCCTGGAGTGGAGTACTACCGGGAACATCCACTGGAAGCTGGACCTTCCGGGCCGGAGCGGTTCGACGCCCGTTGTCTGGGGCGATCGGATCTTCGTGATTTCCACCCGCGATGATCAGATCGTTCTATGGTCCGTGGACCGGCCCTCCGGCGCCATCCAGTGGGAGCGCTCCCTGGGCGGCGGCAATCGCCGGGTCCGCAAGGCCAACATGTCCACGCCCTCCCCGGTCACCGACGGCAACAGCGTCTGGGTGTTGACCAGCACCGGATTGCTGCGCCGCTACGACATGAACGGCAACCTGAAGTGGATGCGCGATATCGAAGCGGACTACTGGGCGTGGGGTCTGAACTGGGGCTACGGATCCTCGCCTCTGCTGCACGAAGACTCGATTTACGTGCAGGTGCTCCACGGCATGCGTACCGACGATCCGTCCTACGTGATCCGCTTCGACAAGGCGACCGGGCAAACCGTCTGGCAAATCGAACGGCCCACGAACGCACGGAGAGAGTCGCCCGATTCCTACACGACGCCGTCGCTGGTGGAAACCGCCAATGGATTGGAACTGGTCATCACGGGTGGCGATGTGGTCACCGGACATTCGCCCAACACCGGAGAAGAACTCTGGCGAATGGACGGCCTGAACCCGCGCAACAACGGTTCGTACCGCATCGTGGCGTCCCCGCTGGTGCTCGACGACATCGTGTTCGCGCCCAGCCGCGAACGCCCGCTACTGGTGCTGCGCGCCGGCGGCCGCGGCAATGTCACCGATTCGCACCTGTTGTGGTCGACAAACTCGGGACCCGATGTGCCGACTCCGATCACGGACGGAACCTATCTGTACATCCTGCGGGACAACGGCGTCATGTTCGCGCACGAAGCACGGACGGGCGAAGTGGTCTGGGGACCCGAGCGTGTCGCGTCCGGCACCTACAGCGCATCCCCCCTGCTTGCGGATGGAAAACTCTATTTGACCAGCGAAGATGGCGTGACGACCGTCATACGCCAAGGCCCTCGGTTCGAGATCCTGGCAACCAACGACCTGGACGAATACACCCTCAGTTCGCTGGTCCCGGTCAACGGTCAGATCTTCGCGCGAACCGACTTCACGCTCTGGGCGATTGGCACACCGCGGGACTGATCGCACCAGCAGGACCGCGGCTCGGTGCCGAATTCAGTCGTTCGGCGTGCGGGTCACCTCGATGGTCAGGTTTCCCCCAAGCGTACCGAGATCGCCTTCCCAGCTCCGGATCAACTGCTCGCTGCGCAGGTGTCCGTACAGGAGTTCCTCGACAAACTGCACACACTTGTACTCCGTCAGTTGAGCGTCGGGTTCCATGCGCCGGTACAGCGGCATGCTGATCGTCCAGGGGCGTGTGAAGACCTCCGGATCCTCGATCGTCGCTTCGTACTGAAGATGGTCCGGACCGATGGGAGTGTAGCGTTCGGTCACGCGCAGCGCGCCGCTATGAAAGTTGCCGGCACGGTCGAACCATGTCTCCTCACGCTGATCCGTTACCTCGACGACCAGCGTGTCCCCCTCCCAGCGGCCAACCGAATGCCCCATCCAGGCCGGGGCGGGCGCGGGACCGACGTCTTCCATGTAGATGGTGCGATTCGCCGATGCGTATTCGTAAATGATCAGGATGCGGTCCGTGCTCTGAACGATTTGCATCGGATAGGGCATGTACGTGGCGCGCGGAACCCCCGGCAGGAAACACTTGACCTCGGGGTCGCGCGTTAACGCGTTTTCGAAGTTTTGCCGCTTCTCGGCCAGAGCCCAGTCCTGGTAGGGAATGCTGCCGCCACCGACAACCCCCAAACCGCCCGGCACACCGCCAACCGCCCCGAGAGCGAGAACCGCTGCCGCCGGAACGTCGCCGTCCGGACCCGGCACGGTCGCCAGCCCCGGCCGCGCAACATGAGTCTCCAAGTCCCAATTCGCGGTGTTCAGGGCTTGCCAGATGCCGTTCAGGTCGGGGTTCGGCGTTCCTTCGAGACGCGCCCCACTGAAGTCCTGAGCCTGGCTTGGAACCGCGCACCAGAACCCGGCGACCAGGGCCGCAGCGCTCAGAATCGTCAAGTTTCTCAGCGGATTTCGCACGGTACTCTCCTTTTGGCGCGTTAAACGGGGAACGGACGCCGGTGGGACATCGTCCCAACCCGGCTGTCCGGATTCGAGGACACTAATTCGAATCGTTCTCCGCGCCGGCTTCCTTTGCGCGCGCTCCCCGGAGAGTGTACTCGAGAGCGTAGTTGCCCTCGTGACAGGCGAATTCATACATCAGCCCCGTACCCGGCGCGGGCCTCATGTAAATCGCGGCCGTCCAGGGCTCGGTCCACGTCGTGGGATCGTCGACAGTGAACTCGTACCGGAGCGTTTCGGCATTCGGACGGGAGAACCGTTCGATCAGGCGCAGGTTCTCTCCGGTGGACGCGGAGATCTCTCGCCCCCCGGCTTTCAAATTCGTGGTTTCAACGACCAGGGTGTCGCCTTCCCACCGGCCGCGCGAGTCTCCCACGAACGAGCGGATGTTGGACGGACTATGCGGACGTCCGTCCAGGGGGACGATTCGGGCATCGTGCATCATCTCCATGTTGATGACGACGAATCCGGGCGCCTGCACGATCTGATAGTTGCTGTTGTAACCTCGTCCCGTCATGGGCACACGCCCACCCGTGCAGCGGAGACCCCCATTAAGATCCTCTGGCCCCCTGGGCAATCCGGACGCCGGGCGGTCGGCGGCCCGCTGGGCTCGAAGGGCCTCCTGGCGGGCCTGGGCCTCGGGCGTCAAGGGAGGGATACGGCCATCGGGTGGATCCACGACAAGCGACGTCCGGTTTTCGAACCAGCGATCAATCAACCAGAATTGATTGTAGTTGCCGGTCGTATCCGTCGAGGTGAACGTCGACGATTCGTTGAAGACGGCATTGAACACGCTATTGCCGAACGCGGCGTCGGTTTCGCCATTGAAGAGTTCCGCCGCCCGCTGTTGGAGCAAAACCACTTCTTCATCGCTCAGAGTTTCCCGATCGGCGAGTGCCGCGGGGCGTTCCAACGGCGTGGCGGAGTCGCTCGCCCAGACTCCTTGCAGGTCGGGATCGCCCCACGGCGTACGCGATGTCCAGGGCTGGGCCTCATCGGGAGGCGCAGTGGCCGTCTGGGCGTCGGCGAAGGGGACCAGACACATCGAAACCACCGCGGCAACACCGAGAACACGCAACAAGAAGAGAGGGCGAGAGATCATCGGAAACCTCCTGGTTTACGCCAAACCGCCGGAGCGGTTTGGCCTTGGATCACAACGTTCGGATCGCATTTGGATGAGAGTAACTCCAACACCGCGCTTCTGGCAACGACTCTCTGAGTAAAGCAGCAATTCTCATTATGAGTGTTTTCCGCTGTTCATTCCCGCTCCTGGTCTTGAGGTCTTTCGATGTCGTGACTGGTTGAGTTGTGCGCCTGCATTCCGCGACTCCGAAACTATAGAGGCGGTAATCGTGCAGTCATAGACTGCACCTACAGTCGGAGTCGGAGTGGGAGTGGGAGATTATTCCGAGGCCCTCAGGGGCCAATATGAGAATTGCTGTGAGTACAGTAGAATCGCCGAAACAGTGCCTGGGACCGGTGGCCCGGCGGGGGGTTATGAACAAACCCGCCGTTCGTTGACATCGACTCCGATCGAAGGGATCATTCACCTATCTCAATCTCGTTTACATGGACAGCGGTCTATTGGAAGAGGAGAACAAGACATGAACGCAAAAGTCGCCGCCGGGGGTGTCGTCCTGTTGTTGGCAATCGGGGTTCCCACCTTGGCGCATCACGCCTTCTCGGGAGAATTCGACGCCCAACAGCCGGTGCAGTTGCGGGGAACCATAGCCAAGGTGGAGTTCATCAATCCGCACTCATGGTTCCACATCGATGTGACCGAGGAAGACGGTACCGTGACGCGGTGGATGATCGAAGGCGGCACGCCCAACGCGCTTTTCAGGCGTGGAGTCACCCAGAACACTCTGCCGATCGGCACAGAGATCCTCGTCGACGGTTTTCAGGCGCTGGACAGATCGAACAGAGCCAACGGCCGGGACATGACGTTCCCGGATGGACGAAGGATCTTCCTGTCCGGCGGGTCCGCAATCGAACAGCCGCAGTAAGAGCGCGGTAAACGCATCGTTACAACCTGAACGCGAGGATTTACCATGTCGACGACCCGTATCGCTGGATGCGCCCTTTCGATGATCTTCTCGATAGCCCTGCCGGGCCTGATCGCGCCAGCCGGCGCCCAGGCGCCGGACCGCACTCCCGGAGGTCTGGACGAACCCCGCGGCGTCCGTGTCAACACCAATGGCGCCAGTCCTGGCTACGTGCTCTTTACACCGCTGACCTCCGACACTACTTACCTGATCGACAACGATGGGCAGGTAGTGCGGACCTGGAAGAGTGACTTCATCAGCAGTTCCTGGGTCTACATGCTGGATGACGGAAGCGTGATCCGGGGCGGTACGGAGCCCGAGACGTTCGGTTTCAGCGGCGGCGGCCAGGCGGGCCGGTTCGAGAGGTTCAGCTTCGATGGCGAGATCCTCTGGAACTTCTCGTCCAATAACGAGACGCACCTTCCGCACCACGATGTGGCGGTGCTTCCCAACGGCAACCTGCTGGCCATCGCCTGGGAGCTCAAGACCGTTGAAGAGAGCCGCCGGGCCGGGAGGCGCGAAGAGCTGATCCCCGAACGCGGCCTTTGGCCCGACATGCTCATCGAATTCGAACCGGTGGGGCGCGATGACGCGCGAATCGTCTGGGAATGGCACACCTGGGATCATCTGATCCAGAACGTCGAACCGAACCTCCCGAATTACGGCGATCCGGCGGAACATCCCGAGCGGATCGACATCAACGGCGACCGGGTTGGCGCCGACAGCGTGCCGCAGAATCCATCCAGCGACCTCTTTCACACCAACGGCGTGGCGTATAACCCCGACCTCGATCAGATCATCATGAGTTCGCCCAACTTCAACGAACTGTGGGTGATCGATCATTCGACGACGACGGCTGAAGCCGCCAGCGGTGCGGGAGGCAGATCGGGCAAGGGCGGCGACCTGCTCTACCGCTGGGGGAATCCACAGGCCTACGGCCGGGGTGAGTCCGCGGACCGGCGCTTCGGCTTCCAGCATGACACTCGCTGGATCCCACCGGATTTCCCCGGACGCGGCAACATCATGGTCTTCAGCAATCGAACCCCCGGGCCGGACGGAACCTACCCGATGGTCTATGAACTGGACCCGCCGATGGACGCCCAGGGGAACTACTCGCTACCCCCCGATGGTCCTTTCCCTCCGGCGGAACCGGAATGGACCTATTCGGATCCGGAGACCTTCGACGCGACCTATATTTCGGGAGCGGAGCGGTTGCCCAACGGCAACACTCTTGTCAGTTCGGGACCGCAGGGGCGGCTGTTCGAAGTGACATCCGAGGGCGAGATCGTTTGGGAATACTGGTCGCCGTATTCGGGTGAGGCGACTGTCGGCCCGAACGCGGATCGGAACCCCTATGCGATATTCCGAGCCGTCAGGTTGCCGCCGGACCATCCCGCTGTTGCCGGCCGCAATCTCGTACCGATGGATCCGCAACCGCCGCTCATCTCGCCGCTTCCTGAAGAGTGACGGGCATCGATCGCCGGCCTCATCCTGCCGCCGCGGGGTTGGAATCCCATGCGCTCAACCGGGAGGACGATCATGGAAAAGAAAGAAACGAAAAAACGCCATTCGCGCAATGACGAAACCGGAATGACCCAGGGCCAACCTGCAAGGCCCCCTCAGGGCGCCCAGGGCCTTTCGCGCCGGGAACTGCTCCGGAGGGCGGGCATGCTCGGCGGCGCCGCGGCACTTCCCCTATCCATCGCCAGCGGGGGGCCCCGGAAGGTTCGCGTTCAGGAACCCTTCGAAACGCTGACCGCCGCGGAGTCGGACACGCTGGAAGCGATTGTCTCGCGGCTCATCCCCTCGGACGAAAACGGGCCCGGCGCCGCCGAGGCCCGCGCGGCCCACTACATCGACCACGCGCTTACCGGCCCGTTGTCGGTGTCCCGCGACGCCTACTCCTCGGGTCTGGAGGCGGTCGACCGATACGCGGAAACCTCTCGGGGAAGCCGATTCGCCGAACTGCCCACCGAAGAACAGGACGGCCTTCTCACCGAGATGGAAAACGGAACGGCCACCGGTTTCTCACCCGACTCGGCAACATTCTTCAACCTGGTTCGGGCTCACACGATCGAGGGCACGTTCTGCGATCCATACTACGGCGGGAACGCGAACTTCGTCGGATGGGATCTGATCGGCTACCCGGGCGTTCGCACCTCTGTCACCGAAGAAGAGCAGGATATCGACGCCGACCTCGAGCCGAATCGCATGTCGGCTTACGACTATCCGATGTTTACGAAGGGAGGCGCGTAAACCATGCCCATCGATCTGGAACCGACCGACGTCGTACTCATCGGCGTCGGCGCCGTGGGCGGTGTCGCGGCGCTTCCACTTGCGCGCGCCGGTCTGGATGTGATCGGTCTCGAGGCCGGCAACTGGCTTACCGCACGGGATTTCGCACCGGATGAACTCCGGAACAATATCCGCGGATGGCCGCAGTCCATCCAGAAGGCCAATCGCGAGGTCCCGACGCATCGACGATCCGAAGGCGCTCCCTACTCCCGCCGGCCGCCGGTCCATCCGATGATGAACGCGGTCGGAGGAACGTCTCTCCACTACTGGGGCCAGAGTTGGCGTCTCAACCCCTGGGATTTCAGGGTGGTGAGTGAAACCGCACGGCGGTATGGCGCCGGCCGCATTCCGGCCGGTTCGACCGTCGAAGACTGGCCCTTCGGTCTGGAGGAACTCGAACCCTACTACGACGCGGTGGAGTACGAAGTCGGCATATCGGGCCAGGCCGGCAACATCAACGGAACCGTCGATGAGCGCGGGAACATCTTCGAGGGTCCACGGCAACGCGAATTCCCCATGCCGCCGCTCCGTGGCAGCGGATTCACCGAACTGATGTCGGACGCCGCGCGGGGACTGGGATGGCATCCCTTCCCCGGCCCGGCCGCAATCGCGTCCCGGACTTACGATGGACGCGCGGGCTGCGTGTACCACGGGTTCTGCTCCCGAGGCGGCTGCCACGTCGATGCCAAGAGTTCGACGTTGGTTTCCACGATCCCGAAGGCCATGGATACGGGGCGGTTCAGCGTGGTGGCCCGCGCACGGGTCTCCCGAATCGAAGTTGACAATGACGGACGTGTCCGCGGAGTGACCTACTTCAAGGACGGAGAGGAGTATTTCCAGCCCGCGGATGCCGTTCTGCTGGCGAGTTACGTCTACGAAAACGTCCGGATGCTCCTGTTATCCAAATCCGCGGCCTTCCCGGATGGATTGTCGAACAACCGCGGCCAGGTTGGCCGCCATTATTTCACGCACAATCACCGGGGGTGGGTCACCGCCCTGTTCCCTTTCGACCTGAACAACTGGTATGGCGCGGCCGCTCAGGGCGTCGCCGTCGACGACTGGGCCGACGACAACTTCGATCACGCGGGTCTGGACTTCATCGGAGGTGGAAACCTCTGGGTCTATACCGAGCGCCGGCCGATCAATGCCGCGGGAATGAACACGTTCGGGAGGGCACCGCGATGGGGCTCCGAATGGAAATCCTTCATTCGTGAAAATGCGGATCGCTGGACGGGTTCCTACCTGCAGAAGACCACCTTGCCCTACGACGATAACTACCTGGACCTCGATCCCAACGTCACCGATCCCTACGGCGACCCCGTGTGCCGGATAACGGCCGACTTCAAGGAGAACGAGGTCCGGCTGAAGGAGTTTATCCAGGACAGGATGGTCGAATGGTTCACCGCGGCGGGCGCCATCGAAACGATACGGAACGATATCCAGACAATGGGACCGGCAACGCATGCGTACGGCGGTACGCGCATGGGCCGCGACCCCGACACCAACGTGGTCGATCGGTGGGGATTTTCACACGAGGCGCCCAACCTGGGCGTCCTGGGCGGATCGGTCATGGGGACCAGCGGCGCGCGCAACCCGACGCTGACCGCCCAGGCGCTGGCCTGGCGAACCGCGGCGCATCTGGCCGGCAATTGGTCAACGATCGCGGGCTGAGAAGCGCGCCGCAGCCATCCAGTCCATCGAGTCCGGTGACGTCATTTCCTCCTGCCGCACCACAAATCGGGCTACTGGCGTCCGGCGGCGGACGGAGTTGGACGAAGTCGCGGATCGGAGAGTCGATCGTCCGGAAGCCGAATTCGGAACACCCAATGGGACATCGAACCGTGAGAAACCAAACCCGAAGCACTCTGATCGAACCAACGGCTGAACGGATGGAGGAATTTCTTGCTGCCGTGAAGCGGAGTCACAAGCTCTACGGGAAAGGCCGATGGGCCGCACCGCCGGCGACTGCAGAAGCGTTCCGCAAGAATCTCGGGCGGCTCGAGGACCCGAGGACTCTCTCGTTTTGGGTGTTGACTTCGGGCAATGAACTCGCCGGGGTCGTGAACGTCAACGAGATCATCCGGGGAGTGGCACAGTCGGCCTACCTCGGATATTACGCCTTCGTTCCGCACAATGGACAGGGCCACATGACGCGGGGGCTGGGCGCGGTGGTGGCCCGGGTCTTTCGCAGGCACAACCTGCACCGTCTCGAAGCCAATATTCAACCTGAGAATGAAGCCTCGCGCCGTCTGGTCCAGAGACTGGGTTTTCGGATGGAAGGCTATTCCCCGCGGTACCTGAAATTGGCTGGGCGCTGGCGCGACCATGAACGCTGGGCAATCCTCGCCGAGGAATGGATCGGACGACGGAGAGGGAGCAAAGCATGAATCACAAATATCTTGAAGAGCTTCTGGATTACCACTACTGGGCCCAGGAACTGACGTTCGATGCGGTCGAAGCCCTGGATCCCGAACCGTTCACTCGCGACATGGGCAACAGCTTCGGATCGGTCCGCGACACGCTCGTACACATCCACGTTGCGGAATGTATCTGGTATTCCCGCTGGCAGGAGGAATCGGTCCCCATGCCGGCGGCCGAGATGTTTCCGGATCTCGCTTCCATCCGCGACGCCAGCAAGAAACACGAAGCCCGGATGCGAGCCCTCCTGGACCGCCTCGGCCAGGACGGCATCAATCGGGCGATAGACTACTCGAGCCGGCTGGATGGGAAGGACCATTCCACGGTGTTCTGGCGGATGTTCCTGCACATGATCAACCACTCGACCTATCACCGCGGGCAGGTGACCACGATGCTCCGCCAACTCGGCGCCAAGCCGCCGCAGGGTACGGACCTGATTCAATTCTATTGGACCCGTGAAAAGTAGGTGGCCCTTCCACGAGGGAACCTCAGGCAGTCTCAACTCGCCCCCGTATCGAAATCTGCTTTCGGACTGTTAACCGTCCAGCCTCCGGAAGCGTTGTAAGGGATGACCGATTCGATCAATCGGATCGGCGCGGCCCTCCGGCCGCCTTCGGGAGGAGAATATGAGCACTTCTATGGCTATTGGAGCACTGACCGGGCTTCTGGTTCCCTTGGGGGTCTTCGCGATGGTCATCCTGTTGGTGTGGATAAGCCATCGTTCGAATGAAGTCGAGGCCAAGACACGGGCGGAGACGCAGAAGCATCTTATGGACAAGTTCGGTTCCGGCCGGGAGTTGGCCGAGTTCATCGAAAGCGAAAACGGCAAACGTTTTCTCGAAGAACTCGCGACACGTCGGGCCGACCCGCTCGAACGCCTGTTCGAACAGCAGACGCGTCACTTTCGATTCATTGTCCCGGGAACGCTGTTGACCGTCCTGGGGTTGGGCCTTTTGTCGATTACCCTGATGGGAACGGAGAACATGACCGTGCCCGGAATCATTGTGCTTTCCCTGGGACTGGGATTTCTGATCTCGGCCGGTGTCATGAGACACATGACAAAAAAACTGAAAGTCACAGGCACCGAGACCGAGCAGGCCGAAGGGTCGCACCGAGACCCTGCGAATACTGACTAAAACGGATGACCGCAGACGCAAGCGTTCCGGAATTCCTGGACGCCACGGCACGCATCGATCCGGAGTCCATATCGATGGGCGAGGCGGATTTCAGGCGATTCTACGAAAGGACGGCGGCGAAGCTGCGTTCCTATATAGCTCTCGCGTGTGGGGGTGAGGACCTGGCCGACGACCTGCTTCAGGAATGCTTCTATCGCTTGATCCGGGCCGACCTGCCCGAGTTGAACGAGTTCCAGGTTCGTTCCTACCTCTACAAGACTGCGGCCTCGCTGGTCTCGGATCATTATAGAAAAATCCGGCGCGATTCGAAGTGGCGCAACAAGGCCGTACCGGAGACAGCCAGGAGCCCGAACCCCGGGTTGAACCAAGACCTGATGCGCCTGTTTCGGACACTCAAACCGCGGCAGCAGTCATTGTTGTGGCTGGCCTACGTCGAGGGTTTCAACCATCGCGAGATCGCCGCGGCGCTCGGAATCGGAGAGCGGAGCGTCCGGGTTGTCCTGAGCCGGGCCCGCAAGAAGCTGGCCGGCGCGCTCGAAGAAGAGGGTATCGGCACGAAGGAAGGACGAAGACGATGAAGCACCACGAATGCCCCGAGGAAGCTGGAGTCCTCGAAGCCGTCCGGTCCCAGAAGTGGGACGGTACGGTCGGAAGCCATCTCGAAAACTGTGGATCCTGCCGCGAGACAGCCCGGACGGCCCAGTGGATGCAGACCTTTGCGGAAAACCATGAAGCTTCCAGAGCCCTGCCCGACCCGGATCTGGTGTGGCTCAAGGCACAGTTGGTCAAGGAACAGGCTGAAAGAGACCGAGCGATCCTTCGACGACAGATCCGATGGGCCTCCGTGCAGGTACTTTTCGCGGCGGCCGTCGTGCTGGGACTCTACCGTAATTGGAGTGCTGTCCAATCTGCCCTCGACCGGGCGGTTTCGGGACTCTCCGTTCTATTGGAGGGACTGGCTTCATTGCCGGTTCTTCCCATCGCAGCTTCGCTGACACTGGGACTGATCGCACTCTGGATGACCTGGCCTCCCTCGCCGGATCTCGACCGGAGATGAAGTCAAGCGGCCGGGTCACGGACGGCAGTTCCGGAATGAGGTCAGTTCACTTCGAACGCGAGCAGGACGTTGCCGGGGCTTCCTACAAACCCACCATTGCCCGAGAGTATGTAAACCATGCCGCCAGCGACGACGGGACCCGGACCGTCGAACGAACCGCCGTTGGCCACAACGCCGTTATTGGTTTCGAAATCACGGTTCGCGTCGAACGTCCAGACGACGGCGCCGTCTTCGGCGGTGTAAAAACGCATCCCGCCGTCGGCGGATCCCGAGAACACGCCGCCCGGAATCGCGGTCACGGCCGCCGACTGCACGCCACTGCAACCGCGTCCACCGCCACATAGCAACGGCTGCGGAGGCGTGAACCAGACACGTTCGCCCGTCTCGAGATCGATGGCGTGGATGCCGCCCGTGTCGTCCCTGAAGTAGCCGCCAACCGCGACATATGCCAGGCCCTCTCCCACCGCGGCGCCCCAGACGCCGCCAACCCCGCTGCCCGGGCCGGCGCGATATTCCCAGACCGTGGCGCCATCGTTGTCCGGATCCAGCGCGTACGCCATCCCGGACTTCTGCGGCGCCACCAGAAGGTCGCGTCCGGACGCGGTCGTCGCAAGAACGGGCGAGGCCGAAAAATCGAAGTCCGGACCGATGTCTTCAGGGCAGTTGGGATTGTCGGACGAATTTGGCCCGCAACCGCCGATCCATGTATCGCCAGGCGTCAGTTGATTCACCCACTGTAGTTCACCCGTATCCATCCAAAGAGCGATGACGGCGTCGGAAGTCGGTTGAGGCGGATCGGCATACGCGTTGCCGGTAGCCGCGTAAATCATTCCGCGGCCGGCATCGACCGTCGGCGCGCTCCAGATTCCCACCCCGGCTGGACCCCACAAGGGAACGCCCGTGGTACTGACGCCGCGCCGCTGCGGCTCAGGCACGGTATAGGTTTTCCAGACAACGTCGCCGGTAGCGGTGTCAAGAGCCGAGATACTGCCCCTGAAGCGGCAGCATTCGTAGTCGGGGTCCGATGCGGAGTTCTCTTCGGTCACACCGGTCATGGGAACGTACACGCGATTCTCGTGCAGGGTAAGGGCTCCGGTGCCCCGAACCGCCTCATACTCTTCGACCTGGGTACTCCAGATCTGCTGGCCCGTGTCGGCATTGACCGCGTACGCGTTGGCTTGACGATCGACGAAATAAAGGGCATAGCCTCCGCCATCGGGCAACGGTCCGACCGAAAACGCGCTACGCACACCGGCCTGGGGTTGAAACGTCCAATAGGTGCATCCGGTCTCGGCGTCCAAAGCGTAAACGGCGCCGTTGCCCCCCTGACTTCCCGTGAACACCCGTCCACCCGCCACCGCGGGTTGCGCCCGGGCCTGAGTCTCGCCCGGAAGACCGAACGCCCACTTCAATGTGAGATTCGGCGCGTTGTCACCTGTAAGCCCGGCGGCGCCCTCGGGTTGGAAGCGGGTATTCGTCGAATCCGGCCCCCAACCGTTCCAAAGCGGCAGGGCGCCGGGGTCGCTCATGGGTGTTTGATCCGTACACAATCCCGTCGTAATTCTGATGGGCTGGTCGACCACTAGCCGATCGGTCAGAAACTCTGCGACGGCAACCCGCTCGGCAACGCTCATTCCCTGAGCCTGGAGCGTCATCGCGCCTTCGTTCAGCGCATCGACGATGAAGTTTGGCGAAAAATTGGCGAGGTCTTCCCGGGCGGGCGTCCCCGGTTCCAGATCGTCGCCGGTATGGCAACTCGCGCATCGGGCATCGAACACCTGGGCGCCGACGGGCGGCTCCTGCGCAATCCACGGAGCCGGCGTTCCGGCAAGCGTCGCCGAGGATGTCGCCGGCGACAAGACGACGGCAACGGCCACTAGCAGGACCGCTATCGATGGGTACGCAACATGTCTCATGAGTTCTCCAGGAATGAACGCCAAGTATACCGGACGATCGAAAATGGAAAAAAACGCGCGGCGTGGGGATGTGCGGGGGGATACACTTTTGGTCTTGATCGCTGGAGCCGGTGGAGGACTGAAATCGACCGATCTACTTGCGAACCGATCTCTTACTCTGGGCGATTGACGCGCCCGGACAATCGCGGGGCCTGTCGGGCCGGGAGATGAAAACGGTGAAAAAGCAACTGGCGTTTATCTGCTTCGCAGTTCTTGCGACAACGGCCCAAGGCGTTGCAGCGCAGGACCTGGTCATCACAAACGCGAGAATCCTGGACGGCAACGGCGGTGCGATCGATCTGGGGACGATCGTGGTTCGCGACGGCCGGATCGTCTCGGTAGCCGGCGGACCCGCGGACGCCGAGGGCGCAACCCTCGTCGACGCCGCAAACATGACGGTGATGCCGGCGTTCATTGACGCGCACCGTCACGTGATGGATGAAAACGCGGCGAACTGGCTAGCCACGCAGTCGGCGGCACGAATGCGGGAGTTCCTTGAAGCCGGATTCACGACGGTACTTTCCGCGGGGGATGACCTTCAGGGAATCCTGGAACTTCGGCGGCGTATCGACGAAGGAGAGATCGCCGGGCCACGGATCATCGCATCCGGGAGAGCCCCGTTGGCCGGCCGCACGGGCGGGTTTGGCACCGGAGTCGATCCGGCTCGGGTGGACGCGTCGCGAACGAATCGCCCCACCGAACCGGCGCCGGCGATTCCACCGGAACAGACGCTTCAAACGATTCGGTCATTGGCGGAAGCCGGAGTCGATGCCATCAAGACGGCCATGATCGTCAGCCCCGACGGTCCGGAGATAGACACCCTGTCCCTGATCGTGGACGAGGCCGGGCGGCTGGGCATCCCGACTATCACACACGCGGTCTCGGTAGGGGATACGGTGGCCGCCGTCGAAGCCGGAACGACGATTCTGGTGCATACGCCGCACATTGGGCAACTCGACGAAGACACGGCCCGAATGATCGCCGAAGCCGGAATTCCGATGATGTCCACGCTCGGAGTGTTCGTTCCCGCCTTTGACGAAGATAACGTGCCCCTGTTCCGTGACCTCGAACCGTTCCCGTGGGACACGCTTTCGAGCGCGGGGCAGGGCCCGGTCAATGCGCGCCTGCTCTGGGAAGCCGGAATCACCTATGGTTACGGCACCGACGTTCGATTTCCCCCCAGGGATTCGCTCGCCCATGAGTTGCGGCCGTTGAGCCTTGTCTTCTCGCCAAAGGACATCGTCACGATCATGACGCGCAACGCCGCCGTGACGGTCGGCCGCGGGGACGAAATCGGGACGCTGGAACCGGGCAAACTCGCCGATATCGTGATCATTGACGGGGACCCGCTGGCCAGTATCTCGGATGTGCTGAATGTTCGGGTGGTGATCAAGGAAGGCGAGATCGTCGTCGACAATCGTTGATCGTATGCCTGGTAGAACTCGATTCCCGAACGAACGACGAACTCAGGGAACGATCCGGCTGCGGTCGACGTCGTCCTCCGCTCCGATCATGATGTCGATCGCGTAGTTGTTGTCCTGGCAGATGTATTCGAACAGCGCGTCGCCATCCCGCCAATTCATGTCGAACTCGCCCGTCCACATCGCCGTATAGACGGCCGGATCGTCGATCGTCACTTCGTATTTCATGTTGTTGAAGTCGGTGCGGGTGAAGCGCTCGATCATATGTAGCTGCTCGGTGTGGGGGCTTCGGCCTCTGTCCATCCAGAACCGTTCGTTGTAACCGACTGAATCGACGACCAGCGTGTCGCCCTCCCAATGGCCGATGTTGTGTCCGTAGTAGCTGGGCGTGAGGTTGTCGGGGTGCGGGCGGCCGTCCATGTGGACGATCCGATAGGTGTGGGGTCCACCGATATCAAAGATATACACCGTCCGGGTTTCGGCTATCTCCACGAACTCGACACCGTAAGGCGTCAGGAATTGCCGCGGTCCTCCCGAGGGCTTGCATCGCGTATGCGGTTCGAGGGGACTGCCCCGGCGGTAGCCAACCAGTTCACGGGCCCACGGCTGGTAAGGGACCTCGTCGTGATCGGTCACCGAAAGGCGCGTGATACCCCCCACCCAGAGTCCCTGCTCTTCTCCGATCGGCGCATGAAGCATGATCCGGCCATCGTCGTGCCGGGGCGCCTCGCGAAATTCAGGCGGCGGTGGCGGCTCGACACTATCTCCAGGAAACTGCGTCCCCAGCCCCTGGCCCACTGCCACGGTCGAGACCATCAACGCCATCGGCGCCAGCATCAGAAAACCACGCGTTCTTCGCTTCACGAAACCTCCTTCACGATCCGGCGCAATACTCGCGGTCCGGAAGCTTCAGACCGTCCCCACCGAGGTCGATCACGTCACGGGAAGAATCTCCCGGGTCCTGCCGATGCACAACAACGGCGGGCGCGCAACGGAAAGAGTCCGTTCACTGATTGTTCCTCGGCAGTGATCAGTCCAAGGTCCAGAGCGTCAGTCGCGTGACGTCTTTCACGAACAAGCGGTTTCCTGAAATCGCCGGCTGGGCCCAGGTCTCGCTGCTCGCGATCTCGTACTGCTGGACGGGTTCGAATTCAGTGCGGCTGGCGTTCAGGATGATCATTTGGGCGTCGTCCTGGATCGAGAAGATCGTATCGCCCGCACGGACGATCGCCGCATTCTCGGCCTGGCGGCCCGGGCTGGTCCAGAGGATCTCGCCGGTATCCAGATCCGCGGCGAAATACTGGCCGCTGTTCAGATGGGAGAGCCCGTAGATGACGCCGTCGATGGCGACGCCGTTGGTCAGGTGCAGCGATGCGTCGTCGGTGTGCCAGACGTCCTCGGTTCGCCATTCGCCTTCCTGGGGAATCACGCGAAATGCAGTCAAACCATTCTCGCGTCCCGCCTGGATGACCATGTCGTCGTAAATGATCGGCGTCTGCGAAGTGGTGTTCGAAGGCGTCGTGAAGGGCCGGCTCCAGAGCAATTGCCCGTTGTCGCGGGAAATACCGATCATCAGGCTATCGGTAAACACGATGACCTGACGGGTTCCGCCGAGTTCGGCGGCAATGGGCGAACCGTAGGCGGGGCTGTCCCCGTCCCACGTCCACTGAACGTCGCCGGTCGCCACGTCGTACGCGCTCAACGCGCTGTCGCCGGGCCCGCCCAGGTGAATAATGACCGAATCGCCGTCAACCAGCGGCGACTGGCCCGTGTGGTAGAGGGGCTGGGCGGCGGACGCGGGCTTCTGCCAGAGTTGCCGTCCGGTTTCGGCGTCGAAGGCGGTCAGGATGCTGCTCATGCCGAACGAGAAAAGCCTGCCGTCGGCGTAGGTCGGCGTCGACTTGGGCCCCGCACCGTGGCGGGCCGTTGCCGCAAACATCTCGAACGGCGCGGCATAAGGTGTCCGCCAGACGGTTTCGCCCGTTTCGGCATCCAGGGCCGTCATCACTTCGTCCTCGTCCTGGCGGCTGAAAATGAAGATGCGGTCGCCGACGAGCAGCGGGGTGGCGTAACCCAGACCGATTTCGACCTGCCACTGCTGTTCGAGGCTGTCGGGCCACGAGGCGGGCGTATTGAACGAAGTAGCGCCGTCACGGCCGGGCCCGCGCCATTGCGGCCAATCCTGGGCCAGGACATGCGGCACGATTACGGTCGTCAACAAGGCAATGGCCAAGGCCGGAATCAGAGTTCTTTTCACCTTTCGCTGCATGAATTCCATCACAATCTCCAATTGCAACAACGTGTTATCGGGTCGCGTCGCCGGATCGTCATCATACGTCCGTTTGAAACAGGACCGAGGCACGACCCGCCCCCAAATCCTGGAAATCAGCGTATCAAGCCGTCGGCCTGAAGTACAAGACGATTGACGCACCGACGGACGCGAGGACAAACCCCACGTACAACATCGGACTGATCGGATTCCGAGGCGGGTGGATCAGCATCGATATCAGAACATTGACGATCGGCGCGCCTCCAAAAACCAGGGGCATCACGTAAATTGGCAGGCCGCCGGTCCGAAACGCCCAGATGATGCATACCGCTCCGATTGCGCCCAAGCCGCCGGCAACGGTCGCAGTGAGGGATCCGGTGCGGTCAAAACCCGCCAGTTCGCCCTGAGTGCCGAGCGCGGCGACCGGAACCAGTACTCCGATGAGAAAGTAGGCGATACCGACGCAGAGCAGCGCCTTCATCGGGTTTCCCAACTGGGTCTGCCCCTGGTGCAGCAGCACCCCGTAAGAACCCCATGCCAGCACGGCGCCCATGACAAAAATCACCCATCCCATACGCCTTGACCTCCCCGGTGTTTGACCCACAGCCATTCGTCCCTCATTCGGTGGATTGATGAAACAAGGCGACAAGGTTATCGCTCGGTGGCGGCGAAGTCCACCGTTCCTGAGAGGTTGTTCCAAACAGACAGGAGAAGCCCATTGCCCGCACGAGCGCCATTCCCCGGACTGCAGGACTGGATAGCGGTGGCGCGCGCATCGAGTTGGTTTGCCCTCAGCGGAAACTGTGATAGAAGGTGAGGTCCGCGCGATGCCCTGAACTCTAGCCAGGAGGCTGGTGTGGATCGACCCAATCTTGAATAGCTCCAACGATGCCATCGTCTCGGTCGACCGGCTTACGTTCAGCTACGGCGGCGCCCAGGTGCTTCATGAAATCGGCTTCACGATGCGAAAGGGCGAAGTCGTCGGACTCCTTGGCCCCAACGGCGCGGGCAAAAGCACCACAATCAAGATTCTGACCGGGATTCTGCCACCCGGAGGCGGAACTGTCTCAGTTGCCGGATTCCCCATGCCGACCGGAGCCGCCGAAGCCAAGAAGCGGATCGGTTACGTCCCCGAAGCTGCCGGACTCTTCGAAAGCCTTTCGGGACAGGAGTTTCTGGAACTCATCGGACGACTTCAGGATGTATCCGAAGACACCCTTCAGGACCGCATTCGCAGGTTCCTTGAACAGTTCGGCCTGGCCGAAGACCGGCTGCGCCGCCTGGAGGCCTACTCCAAGGGCATGCGGCAGAAGATTCTGCTGGCGGCGGCCCTGCTCCACAATCCCCCAGTCCTGTTACTCGACGAACCGCTTTCCGGTCTGGACGTCAACGCACAACTGATGGTCCGGGATCTGATCGCCGCGCTGGCGCGAGAGGGCAGGACGATTCTCTACAGTTCGCACGTCCTGGATGTGGTCGAACGCGTCTGCGACCGGGCATTGATCATCAATAAAGGCGTACTCATCGCCGACGACTCCCTCGATAACCTGAAGGATTCGACGGCAGGGGGCAGGCTGGAGGACATATTCCGTCAGTTGACGCACTCTGAAGATTCGGACCGGACGGTTTCAGACATCATCGACGGACTGCGGTAATGACCGCATTGAAGGCCGCCGTGACCCAGACGCTGCGGGGAAGGACGGTTTCCGGACTTCTGGAACGTTTGGGAATCGAACCTCGCCGGTATTGGATTCTTGTGGAGCTGTTCCACACGCTGAGTGAACGGCGCGATACAATCCAGCATCTAGGTGGCATGGCGCTCCTCGTCGTGGCCGGTTTTCTGGTCGTCCCATCCAGCCTGATTAGTTTGGTGATGTGGGCCATCGGCATTCCGGCTGCCGTTCATCTCCCGGTCTTCCTGATCTTCACACTATTGATATTGGCCTCATTTCTGGTGCCGGAAACGGCAAACTCCCTCGTAAACCCTGTCGAAGGGACGGTCCTCGCGCATCACCCGGTCAACGGCGCCACGTATACCAGCGCCAAACTGACTCATCTGCTCCGGATCGTGGTTTACATCGTACTCGGCATGAACGGAGTTCCGGCCTTGCTCGGCACATTGCTGGACGGAGCGGCCTGGTTCTACGCCCCGCTCCACCTGACGGCCGCGTTTGCATCGTCGATCGTCCTCGCCCTGATATGCTGCAGCTTTTTCGGCTGGCTCATTCGCTTCGTACCCATTCGACGGCTCAAGGGCATTGCAGCAATGGCGCAAGGGCTTCCCATTTTAATGGTCATCTCATCCGGATTCATCTTCGACCTCATCAGGGCGATGCCGGCGGTATCGGACCGCATCTTCAGCGACATCGTCGTGCGCGGTTACGCGGTGCCGGGCGGCGTATTGGGCGTTATGTGCGCGAGTTTCGCCGCAATCGCCCTGCCAGCTATTTTCTTCGGCCTGCGCTCGCTGTCGGGCGACTATCTGATTCGCGTCTCCGGGATGGTCCACAGTGGCTCGGCAACGAAGACGCGCCCACGTCGTTCAGCGGTTGGCGCCTGGGCCGCTCGCTTCAGTGGGGGTCAGGTGGGCCGCGCCGGTTTCGAGTTCGTCGCCAACCTGATCTGGCGTGACTGGCGATTCAAACAAAGCATGGCCCCAATGGCCCCCATGTTGGTCATAGGTTTCATTGCGCTGCTCGTCCTGGGGCGTGCCGTATCCCCTTTCTCCAGCGATTTGGCGCCGGCTCATCTGCTGCCCCACCTCAGCGGGTTTGCCGTGGTATCGGTCTGCAACGTCCTGGCGTTTGGGGTCGACTACAAGGGTGTGTGGGTATTCCAGGTCGCGCCGGATGGTTCTTTTTCCGGGTTCGCCCGAGGAGTCCATGCCGCCCTGCTCGCCGTTTTCGTGCTGATTCCACACCTGATCTGGCTTCCAATAGCGATCTGGTCATGGGGGGCGACCGATGCCGCCACCTTTATTGCGTACAGCGTGGCCGTTTCAGTCCTCTATCTCGGGTTGACGCTGCGGCTGATCTGCGGAATCCCCTTCGGCAGGCTATTCGAACAGAATCGAATGCTCTTCACAATGCCGCTGGCGATATTGTGTTCGTTCGTAATGCTAGTCGCGATCGTCCTGCAGTACGTCCTTTTCAGGTCGGACGCGGCCGTCGTTGCCACCACGCTGTTGGTCGGCGGCGCCGCGTACTACATGACACGGTGGTCATTGATCGCTTTCGAAGCCTCGATCCGCTATAACCTGAAGCTGGATTCGCTGGGCGTTCTTCCGTTCTACCAGGAAATCAACTAATAGGCGGTACCCTGCATTCGAACCGGGACGCTGGTGTGGATCGAAGAAATCTTGAATCCCTCTAACGACGCCATCGTCTCGGTCGACCCGCTCACATTCAGCTACGGCAGCGTGCAGGTGCTTCACAAAACTGTTTCGGACATCATCGACGGACTGCGGCCATGACCGCATTGAAAGCCGCCCTGCGGCAAACCCTGCGGGGCAGGACGGTTTCCGGACTTCTGGAGCGTCTGGGCATCGATCCTCGGCGGTATTGGATTCTCGTGGACCTGTTCCACAAGTTGAAAAAACGGCGCGAAGCAGTCCAGCAGATGGGCGGCATAGCGCTCCGCGTCGCGTACGGTATTCTGGTCGCCCTATCCATCCTGATAAGTCTCGTGAACTGGTCCATGGACGCTCCGGTTGCGGATCATCTCTCGTTGTTCCTGATCTCCACACTATTCGTTTTGGCCATGTTTTTGTTGCCGGAAACGGCAGACTCCCTCGTAAACCCGGTCGAAGGGATGATCTTGGCGCATCAACCGGTCAACGGCGCGACCTATACCAGCGCCAAACTGACTCATCTGCTCCGGATCGTGTTTTACATCGTGCTCGGCACGAACGGGATTCCGGCCTTGATCGGCACACTGCTGGACGGAGCGCCCTGGTTCTACGCCCCGCTCCACCTGACGGCCGCGTTTGCCTCGTCGATCGTCCTCGCCCTGATATTCTGCAGCTTTTTCGCCTGGCTCATTCGCTTCGTACCCGTACGACGGCTCAAGGGCATTGCAGTATTTGCTCAAGGGCTTCCCCTTCTTGCGCTGTTAGGAGCCAGCCTCATTGAGGACAGGATGCCGGCGGGTTGGGTCTCGGGCCTCATCTTCGGCGACATCGTCGTGGGGGGGTACGCCGTGCCGGGTGGCGGAATGGGCGTTCTTTGCGCGAGTTTCGCCGCAATCGCCCTGCCAGCTATTTTCTTCGGCCTGCGCTCGCTCTCGGGCGACTATCTGATTCGCGTCTCCGGGTTGGTCCACAGTGGCTCGTCAGCGAAGACGCGCCCACATCGTTCAGCGGTTGGCGCCTGGGCCGCCCGCTTCAGTGGAGGCCAGGTGGGCCGCGCCGGTTTCCAGTTCGTCGCCAACCTGATCTGGCGTGACTGGCGATTCAAACAAAATATAGCCGGCGCGGCCGCCACGTTAGTCATGGGTTCCATTGCGCTGCTCGTCCTGGGGCGTGCCTTATCCCCCTTCTCCAACGATTTCGCGCCGGCTCATCTGCTGCCCCATCTTAACGGGCTTGCGGTGGCATCGGTCTGCAACGTCCTGGCGTTTGGGGACGATTACAAGGGTGTGTGGGTATTCCAGGTCGCACCGGATGGTTCCTTTTCCGGGTTCGCCCGAGGAGTCCATGCCGCCCTGCTCGCCGTTTTCGTGCTGATTCCACACCTGATCTGGCTTCCAATAGCAATCTGGTCATGGGGGGCGACCGATGCCGCCACCTTTATTGCGTACAGCGTAGTCGTTTCAGCCCTCTATGTCGGGTTGACACTGCGGCTGATCTGCGGAATCCCCTTCGGCAGGCAGTTCGAAGAGAATCGATTGCTTTTCACATTTTTGCTGCAGATATTGGGTTTTTTCGGCGCGCTTATCGCGGTCGTCCTGCAGTACGTCCTTTTCAGGTCGGGCGTGGCCGTCGTTGCCGCCACGCTGTTGGTCGGCGGCGGCGCGTACTACATGACACGGTGGTCATTGACCGCTTTCGAAGCCTCGATCCACTATCACCTGAAGCTGGATTCGCTCGGCGTTCTTCCGTTCCACCAGGAACTCAACTCCTAGACGGTGCCCAGGTGCTTCACGAAACTGTTTCGAACCTCATCGACGGACTTCGGCCATGACCACATTGAAATCCGTCCTGCGGCAATTCCTGCGAGGAAGGACGGTTTCCGGACTCCTGGAGCGTCTGGGAATCGAACCACGCCGGTATTGGATTCTTGTGGACCTGTTTCTCACGCTGAGTCAACGGCGCGAGGCAGTCCAGCAGCTAGGCGGTACGGCGCTCCTCTTCGTGGCGGGAATCCTGATGATCGTATCCAGCGCGATGAGTGTGGTGATGTTCGCCACCGAAGTTCCGCCGGCGACACATGTTCTGTTCTTCCTGTTCTTCACGCTATTCATATTGGTCGCATTCTTGGTACCGGAAACCGCAGATTCCCTCGTCAACCCGGTCGAAGGGATGATCCTCGCGCATCAACCGGTCAACGGCGCCACGTATACCAGCGCGAAATTGACTCATCTACTCCGGATCGTGGTCTACATCGTGCTCGGCATGAACGGGGTTCCGGCCTTGCTCGGCACATTTCTGGACGGAGCGCCCTGGTTTTACGCCCCGCTCCACCTGGGGGCCGCGTTTGCGTCCTCAATCGTCCTCGCGCTCATGTGCTGCAGCTTGTTCGGCTGGCTCATTCGCTTCATGCCCGTGCGGCGGCTCAAGGGGATTGCAATGATGGCACCAACGCTTCCCATACTTGCGATGGCAGGCGCCGGACCCCTCAGCGACCTCATCGGGGACGCGATGCCGGGGGAATCCTTATCGGACGTCATCTTCAGCGACATCGTCGTGGGGGGGTACGCGGTGCCGGGTGGCGTAATGGGCGTTCTGTGCGGGAGTTTCGCCGCTGTCGCCTTGCCAGCTATTTACTTCGGCCTGCGCTCGCTCTCGGGCGACTATCTGATTCGCGTGTCCGGGTTGGTCCACAGCGCCTCGGCAACGACAACACGACCACGACGTTCAGGGGTTGGCGCCTGGGCCGCTCGCTTCAGTGGGGGGCAGGTGGGCCGCGCCGGTTTCGAATTCATCGCCAACCTGATCGGGCGTGACTGGCGATCCAAACACAGCATCGCCCCCATGGCACCGGTATTGATCGTAGGTTCGGTTGTGCTGCTCATCATGAAAGGCGCCGAGTCCCCCTTCACCAACACTTTCACGGCGGTTCATCTGCTGCCACATTTAAGCGGGATTGTCATGGTATTGGTCTGCAACAACCTGGAGTTTGGGGTCGATTACAAGGCAATATGGATATTCCAGATCGCACCGGATGGTTATTTTTCACGCTTCGCCCGAGGAGTCCATGCGGCCCTGCTCGTCGTTTTCGTGCTGATTCCACACTTGATCTGGCTTCCAATATCGATCTGGTTATGGGGGCCGGCAGTTGCCACTGCATTCATCGCATACAGCGCGGCCGTTTCAGCCCTCTATCTCAGCGTGACACTCCGGCTGATCGACGGAATCCCCTTCGGCATGAAATTCGATCAGAATCGACCTCTCCGCAAGCTGGCGCGGATGACCTTGGGTGCGTTCGTCATGGTACCCGCCCTCGGCCTTCAGTACGTCGCGTTCAGGTCGGGCGTGGCCGTCGTTGCCGCCACGCTGTTGGTCGGCGGCGCCGCGTACTATTTGACAAGACGGTCATTGATCTCTTTCGAAGCCTCGATCCGCCAAAACCTGAAGCTGGATTCGGCCGACACGTTTATGTCCTATCGGGAGATCAACTATTAGGCGGGTCGGGGTCGCTTCGAACACGGGGATGTCGCGGTCAGGCTCGGCAAGATCGCTGGATTGCCTTGAGTTCACGAGACTGAAGTTCCGTCCGATAAAAGATCGATTTCCGATTTGTAATCGGTAAGATAGGCCGGATCGAGAATGCACGTGTGTGTCTACATGGTGAGGGTCTTTAGCAAGTGTGAGGGTCTTTTAGCCCGCCTTTCTCACGGGTTTTCGTCGCGAAGAGTCGGAGACGCCGTCAGAGCTGGGGCGGGTTCCTCGCGCCCGTGGCGCGCGCCCGGAGGGCACCGGAGGCGTACTTCCTACTGCCGCATCAAGGTGCGCTGTGACGGTACGTCGAGGAGCCCGACCGCGCTTGATCCGGCGCGAGGAACGCGCCGCTACGCGCCCGGCGCGAGGAACGCGCCGTAGAACGCAGCACTGGCGGATGGATCCGGCGCTGTAGCAGACAACTCGTGAAAAATGCGGGTTAGTGTTACGACGCCACGGTCCATGGCGCGATAGGCTAAAGGAGGGTCTTCTCTACTCCACCGGCGCCCTTTCGTTCAGTTTATTGAACTGCAGGGTTCGACGAACCGGCCGTTATCGATCGCCCGTCGGCGAACATGATGTTTCTGCCGTTTACTTTTGGAGTTCCATCACGAGCAAGCCACCCCTCGACGATAATCTCGGTTCCCGGCGCCAAGGTTTCCCTGTTTCCACCTGCTCTGACAAGGGCCCTTGGAGTACCCGTTTCGACGGCCCAATTCTGGACGCTGCCGTCCTCTTCTCTGACGTTTATGTAAATCCATCCATGTGGATTGGTCATCTCGACCTTGGTGATGCTTCCGTTGAGGGTGATGGGCTTACTATCGTCAAATTCCGCGGCAAAGGAGTGGTGTGAAAACGCCGACACTGCGTAAAGAAGCATACCGACAGCAACAACCAGACTCGCCAGCTTTCTTCTCATCTTGTTCATCTCCGACATCCAGGAATCTAAATCTTGCCTGAAGGATACCACTCCATTACTCTACGCCAAACTGTCTTGAACGCTTGTGAACGCTTCAGGCACGCTTGTCGTCGATTCTCATACGATCGGCGAATTGCCTTGGCATGTCGGTTGATTGCAAGTTCGGTAAGCGAGGGTTGAGAAGTGCGGCATCAACGGATCACGAAAACATGCTTGTCTATGGGGGCTGCTCTAGTGCTCTTGTCGCTTCAGTCCCCCTTATGGGGTCAAGAAGACGGTACGGAAGTGGCAAGACCCGACCTGCCGATACCGCGGCTCGCGGATGGCACGGTAAATTTGGGGTGGGTCGACCCGAATGTTAAAGGAACCTGGCACTCCGGAAACCACCAGAACGTGAGTCTGGACGTTATAGACCCGGAAGATGGGATTCCTTTCAAGCCGTGGGCCAAGGCACTATACGACTACCGCAACCAGACAAACTTTGCAGACGATCCCAACAATTCTTGCCTCCCAGGCGGCGGAACGCGGCCAACCTCGCTCATTTCCGGTTGGGAGTTCATCCAGATTCCCGAACAACAACGTATCGTCAGAATCTTCGAACGCGTCACCCGGAACTGGCAGGAGATTCACATGGACGGGCGCCCTCATCCACAAGAAGCTTATGACCTTCCGACCTGGATGGGTCATGCGGTCGGCAGTTGGGACGGGGATACGCTGGTGGTCGATACGGTCGGCTTCAATGAAGGACATTGGATGTCCCGCTATGGCGCCCCGCGTACCGTGCAACACCACGTGACCGAACGGTTCACGCGCACAGATTACTATACGTTGGCATACCAGGCGACGATCGATGATCCCGGCGCGTACACGAGACCGTGGACGATTGCCTGGGACATCAGGTGGGAGCTCGGCGAAGAGCTGGAGGAAGTCATCTGCCACGAGAACAACCAGTTTGCCAACAGTTCCGGAGGGGTGTCACTGACCCAGGGCCAAGGACATCCGTTGAAGGGCGTGTGGCTGGGCGACTGGGGCAGCAACCCAACGAACCGGACTGCCATCGTGATTCTGCTGGACCATGAGGCCGACTACGAGAGCGAGACGCTCTCGGGCAGCCTCAACCCTGGGCCGGACGTGGTTTCATTTTCGAGCGTCGAACTCGATCACACCGATTGGACAGTGCACCTGGAGGCGCAATCAGAGGGCGTGCGCTACATGATCGATGGCAGGATCGAAAATCTCGGTTCGGTCGTCGATCGTTCGATAGTTGGCACTTGGGTTCAGGGTGATCAAACAGGGGATTTCAAGGTCACGATGCGTTAGACGATGGGAGTTCCCATGGTCCTGGCGCGTGGCTATTCGGCTGATCGCGTCTGAAAGATCAAAGCGGGGAAACTTCGCTGCCGGTTTCTTCAACCGTGGGATCATATTGACTTCACGGAAGGCAACATCCCCGAACTACTTGCGCTTCTGCCCTTCCGCGTATTCCGCATGCATCCGGGCATACGCGCCGTGAGCCGCCGCTTCGGCCTCCCCGACGTGTACGGGCAATTCCAGATCCGACAGAACGGAACCGAGGGCGGCAAGGCACAACATCACGTTCTCGGGACGGCATGAATAACCCATCAGGCCGAAACGCCAGATCTTGCCCTTCAGCGGTCCGAGCCCGGCGCCGATCTCAAGATTGAATTCGTCCAGAAGTCTCCTGCGGACCTCCGCCTCATCGACGCCCTCGGGGCAGCGAACCGCGTTCATCTGCGGGAGTTGCGAGGATTCATGTACCAGAAACTCGAGGTCCATCGACTCCAGCCCCGCCTTCAACGCGACGTGATGACGGCGGTGGCGCGCCCAACAGTTCTCCAACCCCTCTTCTCGAATGAGCAGCAGGGCTTCATGGAGCGCGAAAAGCGAATTGGTCGGCGCCGTGTGGTGGTAGGTACGCGTGCTCGATCCCCAGTAGCCCAGTAGCAGATTCATATCCATGAACCAACTGTGGATCTTGTCCTTCCGGCCCTTGACGTAGTCCACCACCCGCTCGGAAAACGACACCGGCGACAGTCCCGGCGTACAGGAGAGGCACTTCTGGCTCCCCGAGTAAATGGCATCCACGCCCCATTCGTCGACGCACACCGGAATACCGGCCAGCGACGTCACCGCGTCGACGATAACCATGGCATCGTGCCGATGCGCAAGGTCGGTCAGGACCTTCGCGTCGGACATGCATCCGGTCGAAGTCTCGGCATGAACGAAGGCCACGACGCGCGTGTCGGGGTTCCTGTCCAGCGAGTCGCTCAGCTTCTGCGGATCGGCGGATTGGCCCCACTCGTCGTCGACAACGACCGGCACGCCGCCCATGCGGACGACGTTCTCGACCATGCGTCCGCCGAAGACTCCGTTTCGACACACAATCACCTTGTCGCCCGTGCCGGCTACCACCGTCGATTCCTCGGCAATTGCGTCGTTCCCCGATCCATGAACTGCCAGGCCGGAAACATCGGTTCCGCCTCGCGCGGCCAAATGAGAGCTCATTCTAAAAGAACATCCGAGTACTCGGTGTAGTTGATTCCGTATTCGGAAAGGTTAGGGAGTTCGGCTGGATCTTCAGGATCGAATGGCTCCCATTGCACTGGTTGAGGATTCGCGATGATACTGCGGACATCTCCATCGGGCGCCAAAACGATACTCATTAGCGGCGTGGTCCAGGGCCAGTTCATTCCAGAAATGCTCTGCCTTCCAATTCTACGCTCGGCAAGAAGAGAGTCCTCGAAACGGACATAACCGCTTTTGCCTCTGAGCTCTTCTCGAAAAAGCGATTGGTAGCCCGCCCACTGATTCGTGGCGATCAAGTGCCAGCCACACTGGAATACTCCCAGAACGAGCATCACCATGAAAGCCTGCACACTACAACGAGAAAGATCGACAGAGCGCGCTCTCATCGCCAACAGTCCTATCCCAAGGAGGGCCGGAATGATCGCGTTAAGCACTCGTGCTTTATAGTGGAGGCCTATCTCCATCATGGCGGGGAACAAAGCCAATAACACCAGCAGCACCCCTGACCCGATAGCGAAACCCACGATCGGATACCTGATCGAACGAACGAAGGGAGGGGGCGCGATGAGGGCGGAAATCACCAGCGCCAAGCCTGCGATCGACAAGATACCGGCGAAGTGAAGATTGAGACTGCCGACGAACAACCCCAGCATGTTGTCTCCGAACAACCCAATACCATCTTCGAGGAACGACACAGAGGTCTGACTGTCAGGAAGCGAAGGATTGAATACCTCCACAAGCGCGACGCTGGCAGCGGCGACAAACCAGCACCCAAAAACGCCCCATGCCAAGCGGACAAGCGCACGAGCGCTCCTCAGTGCTCGCCAAGTACACGCGGCCGCCAATACTGGGCCTAGAAGCAACATCGATTCGTACGAGCGCATGGTTGGAACAGCCAAAGCGATCGCCAGACATGCAGTACCCAATCCCCAAGGGGCGCGAAACAGCAGAAGCGGGAACAATGAAAAAGCGAGCGCGGCGGCAGTATGGCTCTCACTGACCAGAAAGAACTCGCTGTTCATCGCGCCCATAAACAGAAACATCAGTAAAAACAAGCGGTACGCCCTTACCTCTCTGGTTGTCCACAGCCAGATGAGAACACACAGGATATAGGGGAGATACAGCCTGATCGCATAGGCGTATTTCAACAGCTCCATGTTCGCCACTTCCAAGCGGACGAGCATCAGCAGCGGCGCCTGCGTCACGGCATTCGCGAACAGGCGGGTGAACCCCCGGCCGCCCGCGGACACGGTTCCGGTCTCGAGGATGTTAACGAAGAAATTTACACCGTCTGCATACAGCACTCGGCCTGAAAACACCGCGTAAGCGACATGCGCCACGTACAATATCAGGGTTAATGTAACGACGTGCTCGGCGCTCACAACCCGGGAGGGCGATGAGATCGTCAGACGATGAGCGTCTTCATTAATGTCAGGTCTTGCCACGTGTACATCGCCTTCACGGTGTAGCTCCAAGAATACACACCGCGGCACTTCGCGAATACACGATGAGTGTCGAAACTGGATGGGAATCAGGTGTTACCTATAGGAGGCAGGTTTTCGGCCGGGTAGACCCTGAATTGTCCCCTGTTCGCGGCAATATTGCAGGTAGCCCACCGTAACGGTGCTGACGCGAGATCGCGGACAAGGGGACGCAGTCGGGGAAGCAAGAGTAAGGACCCAAATGTCAATTGAAGAAAACTACAGTATCAGCTTCATTGCTTCGCTGGCGCTGCGCGAGAAGCAGATTCAACAGAACTACCGGCCGATCATCGCAGTGCACAAGTGGTTCGCGCGCCGTCCTGGGACATTGTTCCGCGGTCTTCTGCTGTCCGAGTTCGGGAACGGTCCCGTTGAGGACATCTATTATCGATCCAACAAATTCGAAGGCATCACGATTGCCGATCCATTCATGGGCGGGGGCACGCCGCTGCTCGAAGCCAACAGAATCGGTTGCAACGCCATCGGGACGGATATCAACCCGATGGCGGCATGGATCGTGCGCGAAGAAATCGACGCGATCAATCTGAAGGCCTATACGAAGAAGGCGAATGAGTTGCTCGACCGCCTCTCGGAGGAAATCGGACACCTCTACAAGACGCGATGCCCCGTCACGGGGCGAGAGGACGCCGACGTCAAGTATTTCTTGTGGGTCAAGACGGGAACGTGCGCAATTTGCCGGAAAGCCTTCGATCTATTTCCGGGCTACGTGCTGGCGGAAAACGCCCGTCATACTTCCTGTGTTCTCGTTTGTCCGTGCTGCGGCGATCTGAATGAGGTTCAAGATTCAGACCATCCCGGCGCGTGCCGGTGTGGACAGGAATTGACGAGGAAAGGGCCCGTTTCCCGTAACAGATGTGCATGCCCGCATTGTGGGCACGTCAACCGTGCACCTTTTCATGGGGCCGGCGCACCACCGCATCGTTTGTTCGCGATCGAATACTACAATCCGGAACTCAAGGGCCGGCCTGGCCGCCTGTTCAAGAAACCCGACGAGGACGACTTGGCACGGACCAGGGAAGCACAAGCAGCATGGCATGGTTTAAAGGCGCGGTTCGTACCCGACGATGTCATTCCCGAGGGCGATGAATCGTCCCGGCTGCATCGCTGGGGGTACGAACGATTCCGCGATCTCTTCAACGCACGTCAGCTTTTCGGCCTTGAAACAAGCGCGCGGATGATCGCAGGAATGAAAGATCTCCGCTTGCGGCGGGCACTTGCAACGAACTTCTCGGATCTCCTGCGGTACCAGAACATGCTGTGCCGATACGACAAAGTGGCGCTGAAGTCGCTTGACGTGTTCTCGATCCACGGCTTTCCAGTCGGCTACGTTCAGGTCGAATCGAATCTGCACGGCATCCGCAACGGCAATGCGCTCCCAGTGGGTTCCGGAGGCTGGATCAACATCATCGAAAAGTACACGAAAGCGAAACGCTACTGCATGGCGCCCTTCGAGGTCGCTTTCGACGGAAGAACCAAACTGACGGTTCCCATTCGGGGAGAGTGGATCGGGGAGAATAACCCGGAACACCCGGAGGCGCACGCGCGGCGTATTGACATCCGTTGCGCCTCGTCGATGGCGGTGAAGCTTGAACCGGCCAGCATTGATGGAGTGTTCACCGACCCGCCATATTACGGCATGGTCCAGTACGGCGAACTCATGCATTTCTGCTATGTCTGGCTCCGAAAGCTCATGGGGAAAGACTTTCCTGGATTCGAACGGGAGACGACAAAGCACGCCGATGAGTTGACCGGCAATGAGACCGAGGAGCGGGACCTGGCGCATTTTGCGGCAGGACTTGCGGTCGCGTATACGCATATGGCGCGGGCGCTCAAACCGGGTGCGCCTCTCGTGTTCACTTATCACCACAACAAGCAGGAGGCTTACCTGGCGGTGGGCATGGCGATTCTCGATTCAGGGCTCACATGTTCGGCATCGCTGCCGTGCCCGGCGGAGATGGGCGGGTCGATCCATATCCACGGAACGGCTTCGTCTATCGTGGATACGGTTTTTGTTTGCCGCGATCGCGGAACGGTGTCGCGGGCGGGGCTCTTTGAAGACGCCGAAGGGCTCGCTCGTGTCTTGGAAAAGGATCTGGCGGAGCTTCGCACGGCCGGCATGAAGCCGACTGCGGGAGATATCCGATGCGCTGCGCTTGGGCACATTACGCGGATGGCGATCTGGCGACTTCGACCGGTGTGGGATGCGACGCTGCCTACGGAGAAAAAGCTCTCCGCCTTCCGGGATGCAATGGATGCCATCGCGACTGTGGATGATGCGGTTGCACATCTGGAAGGCACGGAGGTCCCTCGTTTCGTCATGATTGGCGGCCTTTTTACCGAACCAAAGGAGAGAAAACTGGCCGATGCTGTTGCGTTTTGATGCCGATTACGGCGATCCGGCGCTTTCATTCGATCCTCTTGTCGATGAGTTATTTGGCGAGCTGAAGTCCACATTTCTGGAGATGCCGCGCGGCGATGGGTTCGTCGATTATGCGGCATTCGAGAAGGGCTATCAGGCGTTGAAGCGTGAGACAGCCGCTTTCAGCGATGTGACGCCGGCAACCGTTGTGGCTGCCGTGGAATCTGCGCCGATATCCTTTATCGTGTTTCGGGCGATTCTGGGTTTTACGCCGCCGGAGTGGGCCTATGTAACGGCGGAAATGACTGGCATTGCTGTCGATCAAGGCGCCGCAAGGTCGATAGACCGGAACATGCGGATGCAGCCTTTGACGGGACGGCGACTCGGGTCCACGCTGACAGATCAGCGTATCCAGGCGATGATCGAGGCAGGCGTACAAGCGCTTTCCTCAGGGGTCAACACCGAAGTCGAGACGATCCTGCATCGTCTTGACAAAGCCGACACAAAGGAAGGCATAAAGAGCCTTCAGCCGGTCGCTGACCTCGGCGTCCCATATCCTGTATTGCTCTATGAGCGATTTCTCGGGCGGCCTTTTGCATCGCATCGGGATTCGGTGAGCGAGTTGGTCGGCGAAGTGGTCGAGGGCGCAATCAAGGATGTTTTGACGGCCTCAAAGATCAGTTTCAGGGAGACGACCCGAGCAGAGCGTGTCACTGGCTTCGACCAAACCCCGGACTTCATCATCCCGGATGAATTCAATCCGGTGGCCGTGATCGAAGCGAAGCTCACGGAAGACGACGGAACGGCGCGCGATAAGGTTACGCGTGTTCAACGCCTCCAGACGTTGCGTGACCAAGCCGGACATACCTACGACGTGATCGCGTGTATCGCAGGGCGTGGTTTCAAAGTCCGGCGCGAGGATATGCGGCGACTCCTCCAGGCAACAGATGGGAAGGTGTTCACGCTCCCTACAATGCACCTGCTTATCGATCGGACCCGCATTCGGGAATACCGGTCGCAGTGAGGAAAGACACCAACAGACGCGGCTCTTCGCCGCGTTGGCGGCGCAAGGGATCTCAAGTTGGTGGCCGTGCCGAGCCGCAATCCGACCGCGGCAAAACAACTGTCGCAACACGACTTCCCGGACCATCGCACCCCGCACGGGAGTGGACAACGACGGCCTGTCGTGACACTCTGACCTTGCTATTGCTGTGGTCGTGCCCTTTGACCGGGGCCGCCATAAACAAAACCCCGATCACTCGAGCGATCGGGGTTTTCCCTTTCTCCGCGTTGCTCTACCTTATCGAAGCCTCCGCTTCGCTTCCGCGATGATGACGGCCTTCAACCCGGCGCGTGTTCAAAAAACTTCACTTCTTGATGCGCGCTAACCGGGATCTTGCGCCACAACCAACCGATGACTACTTTTGTCATTTGTCGATGTGTTTGTGGCTGGATCAAACTGATTCGAATCGTTGGCCAATCTTAGAGTCACCACTTAGGTGTCGGGGTTCATAAAATGTGGTGTGACGTTTTCGTCACCACCGATCAACTTGAGTATCTCGTTGGTATCTTCCTCAAATTGGCTAGTGTCCACGCTCAGGTAACGCCAACAACTGAACTCCTGCCCGTGCCGTGTTGCCATTACTTGCTTGGCCTTTGCGGCAAAGTTCTGCGCTGCTGCCGACTCCCCGACAGCCCAGTTGGCCACCGCCATACATTGAAGATAGTTGGGCCCAGGATCTTCCTCTGGTTCTGAACGCGCGATTTCCACGACGCGCTGGAAGGGCTCGAGGACAAGCTGTCCTTTCTCTCCCCAGAGAGCCATGCCGTAGTTGAACGCGAACATAATGTTCATTTCGCCCACTTCGGGAGCTTCGCTCCGTATTACCTCCATGGCTTCGGAAAACCGTCTCAAGGCAATAGCCACTAACGACATGGAACTCCTGGCAATCGTCTGTTCGACAGGCGATAAGTGGCTGTCGGCCAGCACCCCGCGAAGGATAGTGCACGCGGTCTCGGCCTCGGATTCGGACTTTGTCAGACCGCTGGCGATCCAGACTCGTTCGCCCGGGGGCAAGGCCGCTACCGCTGGCGATTCGGCAACCCGCGTCAAGTGCTGAGGTGTCAGCATCGACATCGCCCGCCTCACTTGTCCAGGAGATGCATGGTCCGAACTCAGAGCTTCCATGGCATCATGGCTGGCCCCATCAGTGTCCGCCTGCTCTGAGCGCCGTATGAAGGCTCGTCTGAGATACACGTCCGGTTCCCGGTACCCAGCGTCGATGGCTCGCGTGAATAGCGCTTCCGCATCGCCCAAATTGCCGTCGTCAATGCGCAACGATCCCAGGCGAAACAGTGCTTCTCCGTCGGTCGCGTGTTTTGCTCCGATCATCTTCAGATGCTCTTCTGCTTCCGCCCGCGTGTGGCCACTGGACTGGTGCTGGATCTTTGCGATGTAATCGAGTGCACCATCGCGATCCTCGGCGTTGAGCCGGATAATCTCGGTGGTCACGGCCTGGTATTCCTTGGCGAGTCGGCTTCGGGGGCGCTCCTTGGTAAAGATCGCCTGCTTTAGGAGCAAGAGGCTGTCGTATCGATGGATCAACGTCGGATCTCCTTGAAAACCGAGATCCCGCTGAAAAGAAGCGATGTTCTCTTCGAGGATCTTGTCTTCATCGTCAAGATCCGGCACGTTCGACATAACGAAGTGCAGATCGATCGCGTTGTCGCGTGGGTGTCTTGTTTCCCTTCTGATGTCGCGGACGACTTTGGTCAACCCGCGGAGGTTCTGAGCGTTTGGGAAAAACAGTATGACAACTGAATTGGGGAGTTGCCGCGTGCAAATCCCCCCGATGTCGGTATGACCGGTGCGCGAGTCGATCAGTACATAGTCCGGATTAACGAATGTTTTCCACTGTTCCTTGAGATCTTCGAACAGGAGGTACCCATCGTGTTGCTCGTATAGAGCGCCCCAGTCGATCTGAGCCAACGTACTCGCGTAGCTGTCCCGATGCGCTCCGGCAGGCATGATCCAGAGACCGCCGTTGCCGTCTCCGATGCCGGGCGCCTCAAAGACGAATTCACCCACGTGAGGAGCCTGTCCACTGCGGAGATACGCGCTCACGAAGTCAATCATGCCCGGCGTGGTAGCGGTCGGCCTGCCGAGGTCGAACGTGTCGAGGCCGGGCGCTTCCAAATCGAAATCCACCGCAAGAACCCGGCGGCCCCGTTGGGCGAGGTCGACGGCTACGTTGACGAGTGCCATCGTTCTTCCAACGCCGCCCTTGAACGAGTAGAAGGTGGTAACGTACACGAGGTCAGCTCGCCATCCTGAGCTGGAATCTCTCCTGATGCCGACGATGTTGGCTGGACACGGTCAACACACGGAACTTAGAACTACTTTGGACCTGCGCTTGTTCAGAGGCACTCTTTGGGGTAGTCAGATCTTTCAGGGTCTCCATGACGCCCGGAAGAGCAAGGAGCCGAAGATAGCGATCATTGGATTGATTCTGAACTACGGCGCCGTTTTCCCATCGACCGAGGGTAGCCGCGCCCAGGCCGGTAACCTCAGCGAAAGCGGCTTTCGACATCCCATACCGCTTCCGAATGCTGCAGATTTCAGCCGGTGACAACAAACCAAGATATCGGCATACCGCTTCATGTCTCAGTCGTTCGCCTTCATGGTCGAGGAACTCAAGATCACATGAGCTGCAGCGGCGAACGGGCAGGGTGGCGTGAAGCATCACCGCCAAATCGCCGGTTCCGTATTTAAACGTATCGTGATGCCAGTACGTGGTGATTGAATCCTGTCCGCATTGCGGGCATTCGCCATCGTCGTTCCCGCTGTCGTCGTGCGGGTATGGAGTGTTGTTCGGTTCCATTTCCTGATTCCGCCGTCCTTCAGACGGGATCGGAGTAGTGAAAGCTGCGCCCGAAGATCTTCCCGGCACCTAATTGGAGCTTCACGTAGAGGTCAGGTACATCCGAACCTAGATCGATCAGCATGACGTATCCTTTGGCCCCTTTCGGCTGGTTCAGTTCGATGACCTCAACCTCTTCACCGTTTTCAAGCCGTGTGGCTATCAGTTCCCATGCAGTTGATTCGGTGAAGTGTGTATCCAGCACTCCATCGGGGTTGCGTACTTCGTTTGGACGCCATTTCGTAGGCCGATCCTGACTGAATATCGAGATGCGTGCGTTGACGCGTCGGGCAAGAGTAACCAGTTGCCACCGCATCGCCTGGTCGATTCCAGAGTGTGAATTGGGACTGCGGCCTACTCCCATCCAACACGTCTTAGATCATATGGTATCTTATTTGCCACAAACAACCCGTATATCGATCATATGATCGGTTTAGTATGCCGAGCGACTTCTGCAGTATCGTCCGCATGTCCGGTCGCACTAATGGCCTGGGAGCCCGTCCCCGTAATCGAATCTGTGCAATTCGCGGACCACTTAGAGCGAAAATATACCGCGACCATGCTCCACTTCAGGCTCTTCAGTTCAGCTGATTTCAGCTTTGTACTCCACGGTCCCCAGCCGGAACGCTTTACTGGAACAGGCTATTGGCCGGGCCGGTGCGCAAAATCCCCGAACTACTTGCGCTTCTGCCCTTCCGCGTATTCCGCATGCATCCGGGCATACGCGCCGTGAGCCGCCGCTTCGGCCTCCCCGACGTGTACGGGCAATTCCATGTCTGACAGAACGGAACCGAGGGCGGCAAGGCACAACATCACGTTTTCGGGACGGCACGAATATCCCATCAGGCCGAAGCGCCAGATCTTGCCTTTCAGCGGTCCGAGCCCCGCGCCGATCTCAAGATTGAATTCGTCCAGAAGTCTCCTGCGGACCTCCGCCTCGTCCACGCCCTCGGGGCAGCGCACCGCGTTCATCTGCGGGAGTTGCGAGGATTCCTGGACCAGAAACTCGAGGCCCATCGACTCCAGCCCCGCCTTCAACGCGGAGTGATGACGGCGGTGGCGCGCCCAACAGTTCTCCAACCCCTCTTCTCGAATGAGCAGCAGGGCTTCATGGAGCGCGAAAAGCGAATTGGTGGGCGCCGTGTGGTGGTAGGTACGCGTGCTCGATCCCCAGTAACCCAGCAGCAGATTCATATCCATGAACCAACTGTGGATCTTGTCCTTCCGGCCCTTGACGTAGTCCACCACCCGCTCGGAGAACGACACCGGCGACAGTCCCGGCGTACAGGACAGGCACTTCTGGCTCGCCGAATAAATGGCATCCATACCCCATTCGTCGACGGAAACCGGGATGCCGGCCAGCGAGGTCACCGCGTCGACGATCGCCATCGCATCGTGCCGATGCGCAAGGTCGGTCAGGACCTTCGCGTCGGACATGCATCCGGTCGAAGTCTCGGCATGAACGAAGGCGACGACGCGCGCGTCGGGGTTCCTGTCGAGCGCGTCGCTCAGCTTCTGCGGATCGGCGGATTGGCCCCACTCGTCGTCGACAACGACCGGCACGCCGCCCATGCGGACGACGTTCTCGACCATGCGTCCCCCGAAGACTCCATTTCGACAAACAATCACCTTGTCGCCCGGAGATACCAGGTTGACGAAGCAATATTCCATACCGACCGATCCGGGTCCGGAAAGCGGAAAGGTCAGCGGATTCCGGGTCCGATAGGCGTACCTCAACAGTGCCTTCAGTTCTTCCATCATCTCGATGAACACGGGATCGAGATAGCCGATCGCCGGTTGGCTCATCGTGGTGAGGACCCGGGGATGGATCTCGGTCGGACCCGGCCCCATGAGCGTGCGCTGTGGGGGATGAAAGGACTGAATGCGTTTTGTGGGGGCGTATTGGATCATCCGTCGACCCGTCGCGAGGCGTAATTCATCGGGGAAGAATAAGTTGCCGCATTCGATTTGACAAGGCCCGCCCCGAATTTGCGGAAAGAGCGGCCCGAAGGCACGACCGGCCATTCAAATGTCGACTGGCCGGCGCCCGCCCGCGGTCGGGTCGATTGGGGGCTTCAGTCTGAAGGCATTCCAACCCCCTGGTTTTTAAGCATTACTTGCCTCGGCAACCCGCTTCGCTTTAGAGTATTCCTCACGCTTTTCTGACATGATTCGAATTATTGAACTGGTTGAGGTTTGCCGTAATGAAACTGGATAAGTTCTCGACAGGTACCCGTTTGGCCGCGATTGGCGCGGCGTTGGTGTTGGCTTCATGTGCCGGGGGAGAACGGTTGGCCGAAACCGTCGACGTGGACGGAACGGCCGTCCCGCCCCGCATCCAGATTGCCACCGCCAGCGTTGGGGGAAGCTACTTCCCCGTCGGGAACGCGGTCGCGCAGATCATTACCGAAAACCTCGAAGGCGTCGTTGCCACGGCGGAGAACAGCAGCGGTTCCAACCAGAACATCCGTTTGCTCGATTCCAATCAGATCCTCTTCGGCATGGCCAACGCGGCCATTACGTCTTCGGCGGTGGTTGGCGGAGGCGAGTTCGAAAAGGCCTTCCCTGTCGCAGCCGTGATCTCGCTGCAGAGTTCCGTCGCGGTCATCGTGGCATTGAAGAACAGGGGAATCGAGACCATGAGCGACCTGGCCGGCAAGCGCGTCACCAGCGGCCCCGCCGGTGGAGGTTGGGAATACTTTGTCGGCCCGATTATCGGTGGGCACGGTGTCGCGTGGGAGGATTACCAGCAGATCTACGAAGGACAGGCCAACGCGATGGAACTCTTGAAGGACGGTTCGGTCGATGCCGTCGTGGTGGGCGGCACGGTCCCGCACTCGACGATCGCTTCGGCCGCAACGACGCACGACCTCGTTTACCTGCAATACGATGAGGAAGCATTGGCCCGGATTAACGCGGAATATCCGTTCATTCGGCCCGTCACGCTTCCCCCTGGAACCTACGCGGGTCAGGACGAGCCCCTTCAAGTCGCCGATTCGGGAACGGCACAACTCCTGGCACGGGCCGACGCCGATCCCGACCTGATCTACCTGATTACCAAAACCATCTACGAGAACCGCGAAACAATTGCCGAGGCCCACCCCGGAGGCCGCGAAATCACGCCCGAACGCGCGGCGATGGACATTGGCATTCCCTACCACGAAGGTAGCCTGCGTTACTTCAGAGAGATCGGCATCCTTCCGGATTCCCTGGCAAACTGATCGGGATTTCCTAATCGACGGTGGTCACGGACAGTAAAGACGGAACTCCCCCGGCAGAAGCGCCGCGACTACCGGAGGATAGCGTCCAACGGTATCTGGTCCCGACCCTCGCTTTCCTGTTTGCCGTCTTTGCCATTGCCGAAGTCAATCTGCTCAGGCTTCAACCGTTTCAGCAGCGCGCGGTTTTCCTTGGACTGCCCCTGGCTCTGGCGTTCCTGATTTCGAAACGCGGGACGACCCGAACAAAGGCATTGCCCGGCAAGATCCTGGACTATCTGTTTGCCGCTCTTAGCTTCCTGACCTGCGGGTACATCGTCCTGAATCTGAACGCGCTGATGCAGCGGATGGGCACGCCGACAACTATGGACCTGATTGCCGGGACCATCGGCAGCCTTCTGGTCATCGTCGCCACGCAACGACTGGTCGGGTGGGCGCTGCCCGTCATTACCGCGGTGTTCGTGGTCTATGCCTACGCCGGAGATGCGCTGCCGACCGCTCTGGGAGGCCACAACGGTTACTCGTTCAGCCGGATCGTCACCCAATCTTTCCTCACGATCGAAGGCGTCTTCGGCATCCCACTGGCGGTGATGTTCACCTATGTGTTTCCGTTCGTGCTTTTCGGGATCGTGCTGGAAGCCATCGGGGGACTAGGGTTCGCGATCGACTTGGCCCAGGCGCTACTCGGGCGGTTCAAGGGTGGACCGTCGAAGGTCGCCGTGGTGTCGAGCGCCGTCTTCGGAATGGTCAATGGGAGCGCCGTCGCAAACGTCGTGACGGCGGGGTCGTTCACGATACCCATGATGAAAAAGACGGGCATCCAACCGCATGTGGCGGGCGCCGTCGAGGCCGTCGCATCGACCGGCGGACAATTGATGCCTCCCGTCATGGGCGCCGCGGCATTCGTGATGGCCGAGTATCTGGGCGTCCCGTATCTGGAGATCGTGGTCGCCGCCCTGATCCCCGCGATTCTCTATTACCTGGCCCTGTTCGCCACGATCCACTTCCACGCGGTCCGGCACAACATTGGCGGCATTGCCATCGAAGCGCAGGGCGCGGTGGTCCTCGGCATCCTCAAGCGAAAAGAGCTCTATTTGTTCGTCGTACCGGTTGCGTGCCTGATTGGCTTCCTTTTTTCCGGGTACACACCAATGCGTTCGGCCACATACGGTATTCTCGGCGCGTTCGCGGTGAGCATGTTCGTCGGCGAGTATCGGCTCACACCCCGCAGAATCTTCAACGTCATGGAGCGCGCCGGACGCGAAGCGGTGACGCTCTGCTGCGCCGTCGCGTGCGTGGGGATCGTGATCGGCCTGATCCTGATGACGGCTCTGGCAGGACGTTTCGCACCCATGATCGAGAATCTTGCGGCGGGCAATCTGTATGTTGCGCTGGTCTTGGTGATGTTCTCGTCCATCGTGCTGGGAATGGGACTTCCGACGATCATCTGTTACGTGCTTCTGGCAAACCTGGCGGCCGGAGCGCTCATCGACATGGGCGTGCTCCCGCTGGCCGCCCATATGTTCATCCTGTACTTTGGAATGATGTCGATGGTCACGCCGCCCAGCGCGCTGGCGGCCTATGCCGGCGCAACGATCGCCGGCGCCGACATCATGAAGACCGCTGTCACGGCATCCATGTTTTCGTTGTCAGGATATCTGTTGCCGTTCATGTTCGCTCTGAACCCCGCGCTGTTGATGGTGGGAGGGCCGGCGGAAATCGCCCTGGCCACGCTGACCGGCGCCGTTGGCGTCATCGCGCTTGGAGCGGCGGTTGCCGGACATATCCGCAGACACGTCCGATTCATCGAACGAACAGCGCTTTTCGCCGCGGCCGCGCTGTTGGTACACTCGGGGCTCATCACCGACCTGATCGGCCTGGCGATCCTGACACCGATCGTCCTCGGGCACTACAATCCATTCGGCACCCGGGCGTCCACGGCCTGAACGACCAGAACTCATAAACTTCATGAACGAGAGTCATGAACGAAGGACCATCACGTGAAAATCGATATCTTCAATCACTTCTTTCCGAAGAACTTCTTCGACAAGCATATCGACATCGGAGAGCGGGGCCGAGACATGGGAAAGCGCGTGCAGCACATCCAGACCATTGCCGATCTGGACGCCCGGTTGAAGGCGCTGGACGAGTTCGGCGACTACGTCCAGGTGTTGTCGATGCCCATGCCCCCGCTGGAAGTACTCGGGCGTCCCGACCGGACCCCGGCGCTGGCCGAGGAAGCCAACGACGGGTTGGCCGAACTGGTCGAGAAGCAGGACCGGTTTATCGCATTCGCGGCCGCTCTGCCGATGAACAACCCCGACGCCGCGGTGAAGGAACTCGTGCGTGCGATCGACGAACTGGGCGCCAAGGGGGTGCAGTTGCACTCCAACGCCGGGGGCAAGCCGCTGGATGCGCCCGAGTTCCGACCGATCTTCGACGAGATCGCAAAACGGGACGCGGTGATCTGGCTTCATCCATCGAGAGATGCCACGTTTTCGGATTACCAGACCGAGGACCGTTCGCTATATGAAATCTGGTGGACCTTTGGATGGCCCTACGAGACCAGCGTCGCGATGTCGCGCCTTGTGTTCTCGGGCCTCTTCGACCGGCTTCCCGACATCAAGATTGTGACCCACCACATGGGCGCAATGATTCCCTACTTCACGGGCCGTGTCGGGTATGGCTGGGACCAGTTGGGAACGCGGACCTCGGACAAGGACTATTTTGCCCTGCTCGAATCGATGCCCCGGCGGCCCATCGACTACTTCCACAACTTTTACGCCGACACGGCTTTGTTCGGCGCATTCGCCGGAATGAAGTGCGGTCTTGAGTTCTTTGGCGTCGACAAGGTGGTGTTCGCATCGGACATGCCCTTTGAACCATCCCCGGGCCTGTACGCGCGCGAAACGATCAAGGGTATCGAGGCCATGGGGCTGTCGGCCGACGACAAGGACAAGATCTATCGGCGAAACGCCGAACGGTTGCTGAATCTGTAGCCCGCCTCGATCGTCGCTGGACCGGATTCCCCACCCCCTTGCCCATGGGTTCGGATTCGGAATCATTCAGAATGGAACTCCTGAAAAATTGACCCTCCAATGGGTCTTGTATATAACCGCTCCTATGAAGAGCCCTGTCTTACATGCCGCTGTTGCCGCCATCGCCGCGATTACGATCGGTGTCCCGGCTGCCGGGCACCACGGAGACGCGGGGCGATACGAAGATACGCTCACCACGGTTTCGGGTACCGTGATCGAAATCCAACTCATCAATCCCCACTCGACACTCATGATTCAGGTTGAAGACGACAACGGTCGGCGCGTTGTCTGGCAGGGCGAACTCGGGCCGCCAAGAGCCCTCAGAAACTGGTGCTGGAGCGAAGACGTCATCAAGCCCGGGGACCCGGCCACCATGATCGGCCGGCGCCTCAAGAACGGCCAACCGTATATGACGCTGTCGGAAGAGGCGCGGGTGATCGCGGCTGACGGCCGCGAAATATTCCGCGGAAACGAACCCGGCGAACCGGACGAACCCGGCCCATGCGCGGAATAACGACGGCATCCGCGGGCGGGTTGTCGCTTGCCCTTCTCCTGATCTCCGGTTGTGGGGCACAAAACGCGACCGATGAGACTCCGGGCGCGCCAGCCTGGGATCAAGTGAGCTACGTCAAGGCATCGAATCCGATTGAAGGAGAGCAATTCGGTTTTGCGATCGCGCTGAGCGGCGACGGCAGGACCCTCGCGGCCAGTGCTCCGATGAACGCCAATCCCGCCAGCGGCGTCAGCAATGGCCCGGCGACGAACGACGATTCGTCCTACGGCTCCGGCGCCGTTTATCTGTACACACGAAACGGCGAGGAATGGTTGCAGCAGAGTTTCGTCAAGGCTTCGAACAACGGCATCAACGATCGATTCGGCTCGGCCCTCGCAATCAGCGGCGATGGCAACACGCTGGCCGTGTCCGCGATCTTCGAGGACGGTGGAGGCACGGGAATCGATGCCGACCAATCCGATAACTCCGTGAATGAATCCGGCGCCGTGTACGTGTTTACCCGCTCTGGTGAAACCTGGTCGCAGACGGCATACATCAAGGCTTCGAACACCGGGGACATCATGGACGGAGACACTTTCGGTTATTCGATCGGATTGAGCGGCGACGGCAACACGCTGGCGGTTGGGGCCCCGGGTGAAGATAGCGCGGCCGCCCGAATCGACGGTGACGAAACGGACAATTCCGCGATGGCCGCGGGCGCGGTCTATGTATTCGCCCGCGACGGCGGCGAGTGGCCGCAACAGGCGTATATCAAGAACTCCAACAATACCACCGGTGCGCTGTTCGGTTATTCGGTGGCGTTGGACGGCGACGGCGATACGCTGGCCGCGAGCGCCTACGACGAAGATGCGGGGAGTGGCGCCCTGTACCTGTTTACCCGGAACAGGGGTGCATGGTCCGAAGAGGCGCGCCTGCAAGCGTCCAATACGGAGAGCCAGGATTCGATGGGTGTGTGGGTCGGCATCAGCGATGATGGCCGGACCGTCGCCGCGGGCGCGCCGGACGAAGACAGTTTTCTGACCGGAATATCGCCGGGCGGCCAAGGCGAAGCGGATCAGGAGACCAACACCTCCGCGGGCGCGGTTTACGTGTTTGCGCGCGACAACGGCGCCTGGGTCCAGCAGGCCTTTATCAAGGCCTCGAATACGGGGTTCGAGGACTGGTTCGGAGTCCGGTTGGCCATCAGCGGAGACGGCAATTCCCTGGCTGTCGCGTCTCCCAACGAAGACAGCGCCGCGCAAGGCCTCGGCGGAAACCAGGACGACGACTCGGCCTCGGAAGCCGGCGCGGTCTATACGTATAGGCGAAACGGTGGTAGCTGGCGCCACGAGGCGTACCTGAAGGGATCGAACACGATTCAATTCGACGAATTCGGCAGCGCCCTCGCTCTGGACCGAAGCGGAACGATATTGGCAGTCGGCGCTCGATTTGAAGACGGCGCCCGCACCGGGACGAACGGAGGCGCCACCGGCAATCCGGTTTCGGATTCCGGCGCCTTCTACGCGTTCAGCCGGCAATGAACGAGCGCGGAAAAACTCGAACGGAGAACAAGATGAAAAACATATTGACCCACATCTGGACGGTCCGGGCTCTGGTAATCGCCGGATTCCTGCTCGGCTACAACAGCCTGAGCGCAACCGTGAACCACGTCGGAAACGACGCGTTCCTGCTGGTGGGCGGCACCCAGACACACAGTTGGCATCACTTCTTCAGGGAACTCGGCGGCGACTTCGGCGCCATGGCGGCAATACTGCTGATCCTGTTTGCCGCACCGAAGTTCCGGACGCCCATCGCCTGGTGGGTCATGCTGATTCTGATGGTCGGCTTCTACGCACCCTTCTGGGTGGGTACTCCGTTCATGGCCGAACTGGCCGCGCCCAACATGGGAGCGGAGATCAATCATCTGATGATGGCAATACCCGCGCTGTTGGGATGCTTCCTGGCGAAGAGCAACTTCCGGGAAGGCGCTACGGCGTAACCCGCCCGAATATGGGCAAGTAGCGCGGATCAGTCCAGAACGACCGGCAGGCCGGTGTAGTTTTCGGCCAGTGACGTCGCGGCGGCGCGGGAATTCATCACGTAGTCCAGTTCCGCAAACCTCCGGCGGCGGTCGAAGGCCGTCTCGCCCGGGGCGCTGTGGAGCATTTCGGTCATCCAGGACGAGAATCGCTGCACCTGCCAGACATGACTGAGGCACTTCGCCGAATAACCGTCCAGCAGGTCGGTCCGGTTCGAACCATAAAACGCCGACAAGGCACGCGCCAGCACACGAACATCGGCCACGGCAAGGTTGAGTCCCTTGGCCCCGGTGGGCGGCACGATGTGCGATGCGTCACCCGCCAGAAAGAAACGGCCGTATTGCATCGGCTCGGAAACAAAGCTCCGCATCGGTGTGATCCCCTTCTGGATAAGGGGGCCTTCGGCCAGGGTCCAGCCGTCGGAAGCCAGCCGCAAATGAAGTTGTTCCCAGATGCGGTCGTCCGGCCAATTCGCAATATCGTCGTCCGGATCGACCTGGATGTAGAGCCGGGAAACCTCCGGGCTCCTCATACTGAGAAGCGCGAACCCGGAATCGTGACTGGCGTAGATCAGTTCATCGTTCGACGGTGGCGCTTCGGCGAGAATTCCAAGCCACCCGAATGGGTAGGTTTTCTCGAAAACGCTCAGAACGCCTTTGGGGAAGACCTCGCGCGCGATCCCGTGAAATCCGTCGCAACCCGCCACAAAGTCGCACCGCACCGCATGCGCCTCTCCCTCCGACTGGAAAAGTATGGTCGGCCGATCGGTATCGACATCGTCGACCGCGACCGCCTCGGCTTCGAAATGGATCGGTGTGCCCGACGCCATGCGGGCGTTGACCAGATCCTTGATGACTTCGTGTTGCGCATAGACGGCGATGGCTCGTCCGGTGAGTTCCTTCAGGGCGATCCGGTGTTTCTGGCCGCGAATACAGAACTGGACGCCTTCGTGAATCATCGCCTCACGCTTGAAGCGCTCGCCAACGCCCGAATCGACCAGAAGGTCTCCCGTGCCCTGCTCGAGAACTCCAGCGCGAACACGGTCCTCGATGTAGGCACGCGTGTGGCGCTCCAGGACGACAGACTCGATCCCCTGAAGATGAAGGAGGCGGGCAAGGACCAGGCCGGCCGGTCCGGCGCCGATGATTCCGACTTGCGTGCGTTGGGTCGTGGACATGCTGTGAGGGCGCGAAAATTAGAAACGCCCGGCCCGGCTTCGGGAACGGGCCTGCATTATAAGTGTCGACCGGCCGCCGTCAAAGGCGGATCCGTCCGATATCCGCGCCAATATCCTTGATCGGCGCTCGGGCACTCCATATCATTCAGGCAGGTTGGGCGGGTCGACCGATGCACGGTCGATTCCCGTCTTTGTCGAATTCGGATAATCGTCTTGCCGCTTTTTCGGTTAAAAACAATGGCATCGAAAAGGCCGGACAGCGCACAATGGGCTGGGAACTTGGGGGCGTTGGGGTGGACCCCGAAAGCGATCGGGTTTTCGTCGGTATCGTGTTCGACGGAACGGGCGGATAGATGACTTCGTTCCGTAAAACCCTGGACCGGATCCTGCGGGGAGTTTCCGATGCGAATATCGACTTCCATGAGTTATGCAGCGTATTGAAAGAGATGGGCTTCGACGAACGGATACGCGGGGGCCACCACATCTTTACACGCGATGGAATACAGGAGATTCTGAATCTGCAGCCGAAGGGGCGGCACGCGAAACCTTACCAAGTCAGGCAGGTTCGTAATGTCATCCCGAAGCATCGACTCGGGGGAAGCACAAGTGAAAAGTAAATATCGGTACGAGGTCGTCATCTACTGGAGCACTGAGGATCAGGCTTTCGTCGCCGAAGTTCCAGAACTGCCGGGCTGCGCTGCTGACGGTCAAACCTACCAGGAAGCGATCGCCCAAGTCGAAACAGTGATCGATGAATGGATCGAGACAGCCAGGGAACTCGGTCGCGACATCCCGGAACCCCGTGGTCGACTCACCTTCGCGTAACGATCCGGGGAAGAAAAGGAAGACTCGATCCCGATCGTGAATTCGATCGGGAAACAGGTGTAATCGCAGTTAAAATCGACAAGACTTCAGAATCTGCAAGACTCCACAGGAGATAAGCCATGACACGTTTGGCTCCGGCATTCATTCTTTTGACCGCGCTTTCGACCCTGCCAGCACTGGCTCAGCAGAACGGTCAACCCGCGACCGAAGTGCTGGGATCGGTCGATCTGTTCGGCAATCCGACCTTCATGGGCGGCGTCACCAACGGAGGACCCAACGCCCACTCCGTATGGTGACCGGGAGCGCCGGTGCTGGACAGCACCACTCACCGTCTCATCGTCCCCGGTCAGGGTAACGGCAATATCTCCATCTTCCAGCTCGACGAAAACGGCCTGCCGCTGCGCCGGACGGCCGACCATGTGCTTGGACACGAATCGACCTATGGACGCCGGACCTCGTCGGGCGACGTGGCCATAGACACCCTTCCTTTCAGCACGTCTCCCGGAATAGACGAAGTGAATCAACGCCTGTTCGCGGTGGATCGCACCGTGAACTCGTGGGGGCCCGGGTTGCGAATCCTGGCCTTCGATATCCATCCCGACCGGATCGAAACCGGTTCGGAGGCCATTGCCGTGATCGGGGCGCCCGATTTCGAATCGCGCGACAACGGCATCGGTCCGAACCGCTTTCAATCCGCCAGCGTGGTGGTCGATGGCGAGGGGCAACGGCTGTTCGTGACCGACGGCGGCAACAACCGGATTCTCGTCTTCGACATCCATCCCGACCGGTTGGAAAATGACCCGGACGCGTACGCCGTCATCGGCCAGCGGGACTTCGATTCGCGCGTCGCGGACCTGGGCCCGAGCGGCCTTTCGCGCCCCGGAGGCGTTGCCCTCGACCATGTCAATCAGCGGCTGTTCGTGCCGGATGGCGGCAACAACCGGATTTTGGTTTTCGACGTTCACCCGGACCGGTTCCAGAGCGATCCAGAAGCAGTCGCCGTACTGGGTCAACCAGATTTCGTGAGCCGCAACCCGCGGCAATCGGACACGCAGATCGGCCCGGGAAGCATGTCGTACGACGACGCAACCGGACGGCTGCTGATCTCCGACAGCGGCAACAACCGGATTCTGGCCTACGAGATCAGTCCGGACCGGATGGTGAACTTCCCCGAACCGATCGGAATCATCGGGCAGCCCGACTACGAGACGGTCACTGCGGACCGCCTGACCTTCGATCCGCAGTTGGCCCAGTCCAAGACATTCGCGCCGCGGATCACCGGAGGTTCCATTTCGGCGGAAAACCAGTTGCTCTACGTCTCGGAAGGGTATTGGGCCGGAAACCGGGTCGGCATCTTCGACATTTCGGGCGAAGGCGATTCGCTGACCGGCGGAAACATGGTGGACGTCGTGGGGCACATCGACGACGAAGGAGGTCCGTCCTTCACGGCGCGCGCGGCCAACGACCGCATCGACGACCGGAGCCACTACCCGCGCTCGGTCGCATTGGACCCGGTCGACCACCGACTCTTCACGATCGATCAATACAACCACCGCGTCATGGTGTGGCAACTCGATCCGCAGAACCAACTGCTCGACAGAAAGGCGATTGCGGTCGTCGGACAGCCCACTTTCGACAGCGATACCATTCCGGCGCCGACTTCCCGAACTTTCCGGATACCCGGCGCCGTTGCATACGATCCGGGACAGAAGTTGCTGTTCGTGGGCGACGGCTTTTACAACCGCGTCCTGATATTCGACGCCGATCCCGAACGGTTGACGAATTACCCGGAAGCCATCGCGGTGCTGGGCCAACCCGATTTCACGTCCGCGGACGCGGAAATGACACGGACATCGCTGAACTTCGACGTGGCCATCGGCAGGTACGGCATTACGTCCAGCAATCCGCGGGCGATGGGAATTTCAGTGGATTCCGAGGGCCGGCGGCTGTTCGTTTCCGACGGGCCCAACTATCGGGTGATGGTTTTCGACATCTCCCCGGAACAACTCCGGAACGGCGCACCCGCGATCGCGGTCCTCGGCAAGCCCGACTTCACTTCGGGCCGATCCGTTCTGACCGACCGGGCGAACGGGGGCGGCGGTCGCGGAGGCACGGCGACACAGCCCGGACCGGCAACCCGCAACACGTTCTCGACCATGGCCGGAGATCTGGTTTTCGATCCGAACAACCAGCGCCTCTTCGCCGCCGATCCATTGAGCCACCGGGTTCTCGTCTTCAATGTTGCGCCCGAACAACTGGAGAACGGAATGGATGCCATCGCCGTATTGGGCCAGCAGGACTTCGAATCCACCCGCGGAGTGCGCCTGGATACCGAACCGGTGACCGAAGACGTCGGCCGGCAGGTGCTCCGATGGCCGGACGGTCTGGCCTACGACACGGCAAACGACCGCGTCATACTGAGCGACAAGGGTAACGATCGCGTTCTGATATTCGATGCCTCGCCCGATACGCTGGAAACCGGAATGGGCGCCAGTTTCGTGCTGGGACAACCGGACTTCGTGACGCGGGATCCCGGACGCGGCCGCCAGGATCAGTTGGCCGACGTTCGCGGCATCGCTTTCGACAGCGAACATCAGCGGCTTTATGCGACGGACTCGTTCTGGGCGCGCGTGATGGTGTTCGATTTCTCGCGTTCCGACCGCGACGTTTCCATTCCGCCACTCGGCGCTCGCGTCCTTTCGACCATCGACGCGAGCATCGACGACGACCTCGCGCCGCAGTTCGGATACGCGAGCCTGTCGTTACCCGTTCAAGCGGCCGCCGTGTACAGCTTTACCCAAAACCGTCTCGACGAGGCATCGACGCGCGAAAGCCGGATGTTGTTGAGCGAAACCTCGGTGGAAGCCCTACCGCCCGCCGCGTTGACGGTTGTCATTGGCCGGCACGGTCCGAATCGGGAAACGGTCTTTCTTCTCAACAACTCGTCGGCGCAGACGGCACAGATCGCGTTGACCTTCCGCGACGGTCAGGGGGGAATTATCGGCACTTCCGGGCTGGCGCTCGACGCGGGCGCCGAACGCCGGATCGGTACTGACGAGTTGCTTGAAAACGGCGTGACACTGGACGGTTTGGTGGCAATCGACAGCACGCCGCCCGTGGCAGTTGCCGCATTGACCATCACCACAAACGGGCGTGGCGAGCGCATCGTTTCGACAGCGCCACGAATCCCCGCGCAAAACGCCTTATCCGGCGTCGTTCCGAAGGTGTTGAACGGCGCCGGATATCGCACGCGGATCGTTCTGACCAATCCGTCGGATGAACCCATGAGCGGCCGTATCGACTTCTTCACATCGTCGGGAGAGCCGGATGAATCGTCTTCCGTGCCCTACCAAATTCCCTCATGGGGCACCTTCGTCCATGTCACCGATGGCCAATCCGCAATTGCCAGAAGCCGCTATGCCGTGGCGGCCCCGGCGGACTCGAACAGCCCGCCGGTAGCCGCGCTGACCCAACTGTCGGACGGAGACGTGCTGATTTCAGAGCACAACATCGATACCGCCGGCCCGCGGCAACGGGGATGGATTCCGGTGAATACCCGCCCCACACCCGTCCGGCACGGGAATATCGAAGCCCTCTTTACAATCCTGAACCGCAATCCGGTCGGAGCAAGCCTGAGATTCGTGCTGCGTGCCCTGGACGGCGCCGAGGTCGACCGCTACGAAGTCATCGTGCGGGAAGAGAGCCAGCAGGAGTTTTCTCTCGTTCAACTCTTCAACGTTGGACGCTTCAAGGGAACCCTGTATATCTTCAGCGACGTCCCAGTCTCGATCCACGCCACGCAGGAAACCGTCAACCTGAGGGGCGAACCCATCGCGATGCGGGTCCCGGTATTCGAACCCGGCCGCCCGGGGGGCACGACCGTGGCTCTCTCCGACGGCGACGGCCTGACGACCGAGATCGTGATGGTGAATACCGGCGATGCGGCGGCATCGGGCGTGGTGTCGACACTTGACGGGGATGGAGATCCGCTGAGCCTGCCGCTACGCTAACCCGCCTTTCTCACGGGGTTTCGTCGCGAAGCGTCGGAGACGCCGTCAGAGCTCCGGCGCGTGCCTCGCGCCGGGCGCGTAGCGGCGCGTTCCTCGCGCCGGATCAAGCGCATCCGGGGAGGCCGTGCCTGGCGGATGGATCCGGCGCTGTAGAAGACAACTCGTGAGAAAGGCGGGCTAAATCAAGAAAGTTCTGCAGCCGATTTCATCGGACAGAATAGCCGCATCGGATTGCTGGTGAGGGGAATAAAAAGGTCGAAGGATCGATAAAACATCAGTGCAGGTTCATCGAGCACATCGAGCACGACACCAACCGCGGGAAGTCCATCGGGTAACTGACTGATGGCATAAGCATGACGAAGCGCGTGAACAAGCGTTTTGGAACCATTTCCCTTACCTTGAAACCTCTTATCTACACCCAGCTGAGCTAAGAGAATGACGGGCACGGGATAGTGAGGAAAGTTGTTTCGTACCGGCAGGTCGGCCCGACTCACCGTCTGATGAGCCAAGGTGTAATAGGCTGCTATCGAGAGCTTCAGACCGTCTTGCTGTGGATCCTTGCGATGCGGTAGCACAAAGGTGCGATTCAGATTGAGACGCATATTTTTTGCCGCATACCGTCTCAAATAGGTAGTGATCGATTCCTTTCCGCAATCGAACGATCGAACATCGTGAATCCGGTAATCAAGCGGCGCCCAATCGGTTTTACTCACTCAGATCGAATCCTTCGCGATCCAGAGCTTCAGCGGCGCGCTTGATCCTGGCGCCCGGAGATGGGGGGTTGTCACAAGCCAGACAGAATGCGTCGAATTGTTCGTTGGTCAACTGGATGTTGGAGTAATTTTCCAAGACCGCCGGTGCATCGCGACGGATCAACTGGGTAACATAGGCTTTGATACTGGAGTGCCCCGCTGCTCTGGCGGCGCGCTCAGCAAGAAGGTGGGTCTGCTCGTCCCATTGCAGTTCGTAGCGTTGTGTTTTTGACATAGCGGCCTTTTTGACTACGGATATATTCCGTAAATATTGTTATTTCTACGGAATTATACCGTTAGTATATATTCTGGTACAAGTTTTCGCCATGCTGTCCGTGGGCGGATGAATGCGCCATGGAGCGTGCCCCGACGCTTGATCCGGCGGGAGGAGAGGCCCCGCGCTTGATCCGGCGCGATCGGCGCCAGGAAAGCGCCTGAGAACGCGCCGCTACGCGCCCGGCGCGCGGAGCGCGCCGTTGAACGCGCCGTTGAACGCGAGCGTCCCGCCCGCATTCCGGCAACCTGACCGCACCGGTTAGTTTCCGGTTTTGGCCCGCTGAAGGCGAAGGTCGAGGGCGACCTCCGATCGGCACAAGGCGTGCAGGAAGCACGTCTGCTCGGACATGCTCAGCGCCTCTCGCGCGAAATCGTCGTCCTGATCGCTCTCCAGATGAACGTGCGTTTCGACCGGATCGGTAGCGCCCCGTTCCGGGGCGGACATCGGCGAGAAGTGGGTGTCCTGAACGACCGAATACGATTTCAGAGGCTTCCGGACGATCTTCGCATAGCGGCCGAACTGCGTCAGAAAACAGAAAGCCAGACCGGCCGAAGCGTAGCTCATGGCGTCGGGCGCGCGGCCCCTGCCGCCCGCGGCCTCGCCTTCTTCGGAAAGAAGATAAAAGATGGAACCGTGCGGGTTGAACAGGTGCTGTTCGATCACCTTCACTCCATCCGGACGCAACGTGCAGATGCCGCGCACGTGCAACCGCCGGCTTTGTTCTTCGGCATAGCTCGACCCCGCGCTGCTGGTGATTTCATCGGTTTCCGGAGACATGCCGTTCCGCCGCATCAGGGCGGTCCAGTCCCCGCCGCCAGGTTCGGCGGAGGGCTGAGCGGAATCGAAAAGTTCGCCCGCCAACGGAAGCGCGTCCCCTCCGGCCGAGGGCAGATTCCCTCTATCGATCTCGATTCCATTGTGTGTCAACGTGAAACGGCTCTTCAGAACCCGGGACATCAGGCCCCGGACCGGTGCCGCGGCCACGGCGTCGCGCAACAGGGCTTCGGCACGCTCGAGATCGGTCCCGGATTCGATTTGGGCCGTCAGAACCACGGGCAGCGCGCCGCCGGTCATGGTGCCTTTCAGCGCCGACCCTTTCATCGTGTAGTAGTTGTCCTGGATGAGACGGAGATGGGGCAACTCGATGCCGCTTCGCTTCGCTAACGCCTGGGCCGTCTCCATGAACGAGGCGACCATCCCGGTCGTCATGTGCGCCAGGGGACAGGGCGCGGCGTCATCGCCATCGAGATAGGCCCCTTCGTCGCTCGACACGCGCCACGTCGCATTGCCCAGGCTGGACGCCACGAGCGCCTCCTTCTGCATCGCCGACAACGAGCGAGCCGCCACCCGGACGGCAATGCCCCGGCGAGGAGCCGGCGTTTCGACCCCCGAGCCGCTCCCGACCTTGAAAAACAACGGTTTTCCTGAACTTTCCAATATATTCATGGCGATTCAGGCCTTATAGCACGAACCTCAAAGACGATCCATAGCGCTTTGGCGCGCACTGGCGCGTCGACCGATCGGTGGATTCACGGCAGAAAGTCCGGGCCGCGACCCGATTCCCCCGCAATTTCAGCTACGGGCAAACCCGGCGGACGCGGTAGCCCTGTTAGCCGATATCTCTTTGCCGGGCGTGTAATAATTCTTCCTTCAGCGAAAGCGATGGTGAACGTATTTGAAGGGAGTTTACGATGAACAAGGCATTGATCGCACAGATGAAAGCGGCGCAGGAGTTCTTCAACCGTAGCACGGGGGCCCTGACCGAGGAGGATTCGGGACATGCGCCCGCCGAAGGGGTCTACACGGCGGCCAGTCAGATTGCGCATGTGGCCCAGACCATCGACTGGTTCGTCGAAGGCGCGTTCGACACGGGGGGCTTCGACATGGATTTTGAAGCCCACGACAAGGAAGTCCGGGCAGTGACCTCGATCGAGGCAGCGCGGGCATGGTTCACCCGGGCCGTCGATAACGCCGTGAAACAGCTCGGCGAAAAGAGCGAAGAAGAGTGGTCCCAACCCCTTCCGGACGGTCCGATCATGGGCGGTCAACCCCGGTCAAGCGTGTTTTGGGCGATCACGGACCACACGGCTCACCACCGCGGCGCGCTGACCGTGTACGCCCGGACGCGAGGCAAGACCCCATCCAATCCCTACATGGATGCGTAATCGAGTTGGCGGAATGGACCGGGTCCCGTCCGGTCCGATTGGATGAGGCCGCCAGGACGATCACTGCGAGCGGGAGTTCCTTCACATTCTGCTGGAATTCGATGTTTTGGTCGGCCGTCAAGACTACATTCATCCAGCAGGATGCGCACGTGGTGTAAGGAATTCTCTCGCCAATTCAAGGGCTGCAACGGCTTGTTGCCGGCTAACGGACGGAAAATCCTCGAGGAACTGGCCCAAACCATCGCCTGCGGCAAGATAGTCGATGAGGTTCTTGATCGGTACACGTGTCCCGGCAAATACGGGAGTTCCTCCCAGAATCTCGGGATCGCTGGAAACAACCGATTCGATGGTACTCATGGGTGGCCGCCAACTCCTTCTTCAGAATGATATATCCGGGGACGGTGGCTGGCAAGTGGCCTCACCGGACGGCGCACGGCAAATTTGTTCTCAGAAGGAGCATGATGTGGGGGATGAATTTCGAGTCATTTTCAAGTAGTCGAAGACGCGGCGGGTATTGAACGAGAGTTGGCGCATGGATTGGGCGATCGATTGAGCGGGTTTTTGAAAGGATTTGAGAATACCGACGGCAAAGCGTCGGAGGCGGGTGATGTTTTCCGGGCCGAAGCCGGTGCGGATTCGACTGCGGTCCTCATCGTAATTCCAGTCGATGATGTAATGGACGCTTTCGATACTCCAATGACCGCGATTGATGGCCAGCAAGCGTTCGGGGGAGGTTTCGCCGGGTGAGCGGCTCGTGATGCCCAGCGCGGTTTCACAGGTGAGGGCGCCGGATTTTTTGTCGATGGATTCGCGCTCGATCCGAAAGACCTGCCCCAGGTGGGGAAAGTCGAGGTAGTGGTTGAGTGCGGCGCTGCACCAAATGCGCCGGGTTTCGATGCGGCCATGATCGGGCGGCGTGACCTCGACAAAGTCGGGTTGTCCGCGGGTTTGGAACTGCAATGCGATATCGCGTTCCAACGTCGGTTGGTTGCCTTTGACCGTGAAATGATAGTGCGCTCCCCGCTCAACCGAATAACGCGCGATCGCGCGTTGGGTCAGCAGGGCGTCGCCGGTGATGTCCTTGCCGGCGATGTCGCAGGTTTCAAGCAAGGGAACGGCCATGCCGATTTCGTTCGTGCGCTTGTGCTCCTCGCCGCCGGCTACAGGGAGGGTGCCCACTTTTTTTGGGTGTAGCAGCGTTTCGACCGATGCCCGACCACGCTCATGATGTGGGTTTGCTGCCCGTCCGAGTCGAGGGCGTTCTTCATCGTCTTGCCATCCATGGCCAGCGCATCGTCCGGGGCGCCCCAGGCCCGATTCCACGCATTGAGCGCCCGGTCCAGCGCCCCCGGTTCAATCCGTATCAGGCAATCCCGAATCACAAACTCGCTGGGAACCACATAGCGGCCGTTCTCGGGCCGACAGCCAAAACGTTCGCGGGCTTTCTGCCCCAGGGCATCGGCCCAATCCGAGATGGCTTTATAGCCGTGCATGCCGCACAGCGTCGCGCCCGCCGCGATGCCCAGCACGACCGACAAGGGATGGCGCCGTCCCTGAGAGCGGCGCGGATCGGGAATGGTCCTGAAACACTCGGGGAGTTGTCGCATCTGTGCGGCATTGAGCATGATCTTGGGGGCTCCTGTGAGTTGAAGATGTTCCCGGCCAGGGTGGGTCAGTTGCCTGCGCGCATCACGGCGCAGGGGACGCACAAAGACAAGTTCGACGCGCGATACACGCCGCCATGGAAGCGCCGGGGATCGACAAACGTTTCCAGCAGCAGCAACCCATGACCGAACCGTTGGCGCCAATCCGGGGCGGCCCGCCGCTCGAGCCGGGACAATACTCGCGACCCCACATTCGGCCGATTCCAGCCCGGCAGAATCAAAAAGCGGCTGTTGTTGGCGATCAGTTTCAGCCGCCCATACTGCGAGCGGAAGTCCCAGCCGATCCATCGATCCCGAACCCCGCACTTCAGCGCCGCCGCCGACAGGCTCAGTTGCGCCACCCACTGCCCGCGCCATGTCGCCACGTACCAGACCGTCTCCCCGATCTTCGCCAGCGCGCCCAGATAATGATGACGCCTCATCTGCTCCCGATACTGCGCTTCCTCGCTTCGCTCCACTGGCCGGACCTCGATCTCCGACAGTTCTGGGCTGGTTAATTCCGTCCACTCCATTCAGCGTGTTATACCGGAAACTCCCCGCGATGTCCAGCTTTCCCGGTTAAACTACTGAATTCGCCGTAGTTCACTGAAAGGACAAAATCACCGTGCCGGACGGCGGCCCGGCCGCAAACTCGCTCGGTAGCCGCATCTACCGCCTGTCGATACCGTTGCCGACATCGGCCTTTGCCCTCCCGGCCCGGATCGTGGATCATTGCCAATCGGGGTTTCATGCGGTCGGCCCGATGCCGCAGATAATTCGGATATCGACGTCGATCCGAAGGAAGTGTTCAGATGCCCGCAAAGACAGCCCTGTCCGGCAGAAGGAAACGCACTATGGCCGAACGCTCGGACGTGCACGTGCTATACGAGACTGCAGTCCAGTGTGTCGAAGCCGAGATCGATTTTGTGGACGACACCTATCGCAAGTTGCGAGGGCGCAGGGCAAGGACCCTGCGCGAAGACTTCGCCGGAACCGCGAATACGGCGTGCGAGTGGGTCCGCCGCCGCAAGACCAATCGCGCTTTCGCGGTCGACCTGGACCTCGGCGTTCAGGAGTGGGGACGCCAGTATCGTATCGCCGGATTGCCCGGTCAGGCCCGGAATCGGATTGAACTCATCAACGCGAACGTCCTCGAAGTCGACTGCGATCCAGTCGATATCGTGCTGGCGATGAACTTCAGCTACTGGACCTTCAAAAACCGCGAACTGCTGCGGCAATACTTTGGACACGTCCATGACGGACTGGTGGACGGTGGGTTGTTCCTACTCGACGCATACGGCGGCTCGGCCGCGTACAGGGAAATGCGCGAACGCACCAAAAAAGAGCAGGGAGGGTTCACCTACATCTGGGAACAGAAATCCTACAACCCCATCAACGGCGACTACCAGTGCCAGATCCACTTCAACTTCCCGGACGGCTCCAGGATCAACGAAGCGTTCACCTACGACTGGCGTCTCTGGACACTCCCTGAAATCCGCGAAATCCTGATCGAGGCCGGCTTCGAGCGCGCCACCGTGTACTGGGAAGGAACCGACGAAGAATCCAACGAAGGAAACGGGGAGTTCGCGCCCGCCGAACAGGGCGAAGCCGACGACGTCTTCATCGTATATATCGTGGCCGAGAAATAGTACCCGGACAGCGCGGAGTCAGGGGTCACCGAAAGACGCGGGCTGCTATGGCACCGACGTCACCCATGCGCTCCACCAGGCATCGCGCAGCGCGAGGGCTCCGGCCCCCAGCCGGTCGGCCGTGAATCGGCGGTGCGTTTCGCTATCGAGATTCTCGCTGAATGGAAGGTCCCGATCGATCCGATAGAGCGGTTCGACCCATTCGAAGGATTCCTCAATGTGACTCCGGATCTCCTGCCGGGGATTTTCCCATATCCGCGGGGGGCGATTCATCAACCCGACGACATCGTCCAGCGTCAGGCGGGCGCGAACATAATCGGATTCGAAACGTCGATGGATGCCGCCGTCAGTCGCATACCCAGCCGGGTTGTCCCCGACCCAGCCATCGAAATGGAGCGTCGCGTGGAGCGGATTCGCCGCATCGGCGACATAGTGTCCCAGGATTCCGGCATCGTTGACGATCCGTTGTTCGATCCAGCCCCGCACTTGGGCGTCTTCTTCTTCGCGCCACAAGCGGAACCCCAAACGCACACGCTGAAACATCTCGAGCATCCGGAACGGCAGGACCCCGACGGCCGGTCCGTCGCCGGCAACATCGACAAAATCGTAACGGTCCTCGCCCTGAAGCCCACTGGGAGGGACAATTTCAAGATTCAGGTAGTGGTCGGGCCCGTGCCCGCCGCGCAATGCGGGATCCAGGCTGGATTCCCTGAAATCCCGCCAGCGGTCGGGCTCGAAATTCAGGTAGACCAATTGATCGATCGCTTCCCTGAAGAAGGCTGGCATCGTCGAAGGCAAGCCAAGAACCGCGGCGCGTGCCGAAATCTCGTGGCCGTCGGGCCCCCACCGGGCCTCTGACGGCGCGGGCGGCCAGATAAGGTATGATGCGGTCATCAGAGAAAAGATCACGGAGACCGAAAACGCGGTTTTCATTGCTGCATTCCTTCGGGGAAAAAGGCGGCTTGGACTCTCCCACTCTACCGTACAGACATCGAGGTACGAATCGAAGAGAGGAAAGATGGACAATAAATCTTCAGACCTGACGACTTTAGATCCAACGAAATCGACCGGCGGAAACGAGACCTCCGAAAGCCCGATGTCGAGACGGAAATGGCTGGCGGCCGCCGGCGGCCTGACCGCGGGCGCGTTCGCATCGAGTTGCGCACCCGATGCCGGCGACCCCGGCCCCGGAGCGGGCGGGTCGGTGGTCACACTTGGCGACCGCGTTCTTCTTCGCGGAGGCACCGTCCTCTCGATGGATCCCGATGTCGGCGACTTCGATTCCGCCGACGTTTTGATCGACGGAACGAGGATCGAAGCCGTGGGCCCAGACCTCGCCGCGTCGGCCGAAATCCTGGATGTATCGAACATGATCGTCATCCCGGGCTTCGTCGATACACACCGGCACTGCTGGCAGGGCGCGTTGCGGAACATTCTGCCCAACGGTCTGCTCTCCGACTACGTTCGCGACATCCTCGGCCCCGCCCGAAACGCGTTCCGGCCCGAAGACGCCTATATCGGAGATCTGGTTACCGCGTTGGGGGCGTTGAACGCCGGCGTCACCACGGTGCTCGACTGGTCGCACATCGGCAACACGCCGGAACACACCGATGCCGCGATTTCAGGCTTGCGTGAATCGGGAATCCGGGGAGTCTACGGCTTCGGTTCAGGCGCCGGAGGCCCTTCGAATGCCTTCCCTGACGATATCTTCCGGTTGCGAACCGAGCACTTCGCATCCGACGACCAGTTACTGACGCTGGCGTTGGCCGCCGGAATCAACGCCGACCACTGGGCCGTGGCGCGCGAGGCGGGCGCGCCCATCACCGTGCATGCCAACAACGGGGGGTTTGCCAACGTTGCCGATGCAATGGGTCCCGACGTCACCTACATTCATTGCACCAACCAAACCGACGAAGAATGGGCGATGATCGCCGACACGGGTGGTCACGTGTCGATTTCATGTCCGATCGAGATGAAGATGGGACACGGCATTCCTCCCATACAGAAATCGCTGGATTACGGTATCCGCCCCAGCCTGAGCGTCGATGTCGAAACCGAGATGCCCGGCGACATGTTCACCCAGATGCGCACCGCGTTGACGCTGCAGCGCATGTTGGCGAACGCTCGGGCGGGAGAACCGGACGCGCCGGCGTTGCTCACGGTTCGGGACGTGATGGAGTTCGCCACCATCGAGGGCGCCCGCGCCAACGGCCTCGAGAGCAAGGTCGGAACGCTGTCGCCCGGCAAGGAGGCCGACATCGTCCTGCTGCGCAAGGACATGATCAACGTGCTACCGGTCAACAACGCCTACGGCGCCGTGGTTCTGGGAATGGACACAAGCAACGTCGACACCGTCTTCGTCCAGGGCCGGATCCGAAAACGTGCGGGGGAGTTGGTCGGGGTCGACATGGAACGGATCGGCCGGCTGGCCGGCGAGGCCCGCGACTACCTCGTGGAGAACGCCGGTTGGCCACGAACGCTCCTGGGCGGTTACCTGCCAGGGCATTGACCCGCACCGCCTGGATCGAGGCGAGATGGCGGGTCTCTCGACAAAATCGGCAATGCACACTTCTACCGCAGGTCCGTGGTATCGAATGTCGGACGGCAAAGCACCGTCCCGGCGTTGCCGCTCCTATCCGATCAATGAGGATCGGCGGCGGCGCGGCGCCGTCGGTCTGAGTACGATGGCGTCTCGAATCGAATGTCGGACAGCAACCCCAGTTCGATCCTTCGTTTCCGATTTGAATCGCCGCACAGTAAGCTAGTCGTTCAAGTTTTTTCCAGAAGAGGATCAGAGCATGACCATGTCCAATCGTTCCCTGACAACCATACTGGCCGTCGCGGCCGTCACCGCCACCCTTGTGGCGTGTACACCCGAAGCCGGCGTGCAAACCGGTTCGGGATCCCCCGAACTCAACCTGAACTATGACCGGTTCACACTCGACAACGGCCTGAGGGTGCTCGTGCATGAGGACCGCAAGGCGCCCGTTGTCGCCGTGAGTATTTGGTATCACGTCGGGTCGCGGAACGAGCCCGAGGGACAGACCGGGTTCGCGCATCTGTTCGAGCACCTCATGTTCAACGGAAGCGAGAACTACGACGGTGAGTGGTTCGAACCCCTGGAACAGGTAGGCGCGACAAGCCTGAACGGCACGACGTGGCTGGATCGGACAAACTACTTCCAGACCGTACCGACGCCGGCCCTGGACCTGGCCCTGTGGATGGAATCGGACCGGATGGGTCACTTGCTGGGCGCGGTCACGCAAGAGAAACTGGACAACCAGCGCGGTGTGGTTCAGAACGAGAAACGCCAGGGCGACAACCAGCCGTACGGACGCGTCAACTACAACCTGTACGAAGGACTGTTTCCACCGGGACATCCCTATCGGCACTCCACGATCGGGTCGATGGAAGACCTGGACGCGGCCGCGCTCGAAGAGGTGCATCAGTGGTTCATGGACTACTACGGTCCGAACAACGCGGTTCTGGCGCTGGTCGGGGACATCGACGTCGAAACCGCGCGTGAACAGGTTGAACGTTATTTCGGTGACATCCCGAGCGGTCCCGAAGTCGATACGTTCGAAGCCTGGATACCGCCTCGAGACTTCAACACTCGCGAAGTCCAGTTCGATGAAGTCCCCGCGGTGCTCGCCAACCGTGCCTGGGTGGTTCCCGGCCGCAACACCCGAGACAAGGCGCTGCTCGACCTGGCGGCCGCCGTGCTTGGGGATGGACGAAATTCTCGGCTGTATCTGGACCTGGTCTATAACGGCCAGCGGGCAACCAGCGTAAACATCGGAGTCACGCCTTTCGAACTTGCCGGCGTATTCGATCTGGCCGTCACCCTGAATCCCGGAGAAGAGCCTTCGGTGGCCGATGAAGCGGTCGACCGGATCCTGGCGGAGTTTCTCGAAGGGGGACCGACCGCCGAAGAACTTGAACGGGTTGTTACGGGTATCAACGCACGAACGGTTCGCGGGATGGAACAAGTCAACGGGAAAGCCTCCATCCTGGCTGAAGGCGAGTTGTACGCCGGCGACCCCTTGTTCATCGAACAGTACCTGGAATGGGTCAACGCCGCGACACCCGATGACGTGGTTCAGGCGGCACGAACCTACCTGACCGACGGTTGGCATCAGGTGGATGTGGTTCCCGTCCCTCAGTTCGCATCGAAACCCGAGGGCGTGGACCGATCCACGGGCCTGCCCGCGATTCCGACCGAGTCGCCCGCGCTTCGATTCCCTGAAATCCAGACGACCACGCTCTCGAACGGCGTCGATGTCGTTCTCGCCGAACGGCAGTCGGTGCCCATCGTCGATATATCCATTCAATTCGATGCCGGATATGCCTCCGATGCCGGCGGAAAACTGGGTGTGGCATCGTTCGCCATGTCGATGCTCGACTTGGGCACTGAAAGCCGTAACGCACTGGAAATCGCCGCCGAAGAAGAACGGCTCGGCGCGAACCTGGCGGCGGGTTCCAATCTGGACGCGTCTTCGGTGACGTTGTCCGCGCTCAAAAGCGAACTCGAGGAATCCATCGATCTGATGGCCGACGTCCTGCTCAATCCAGTATTCGACGACGAAGAGATCGAGCGCCTCCGTGGGCAATGGATCGCCGACATCGCCCAGGAAAAGGCCCAACCGGTCCAGTTGGCGCTTCGCCTTCTACCGCCGGCAATCTATGGCGAGGACCACGCATACGGCGTACCGTTCACCGGTACGGGCACTGAGGGGTCCATCGCATCGCTGACACGCGACGATTTGGTGGGGTTCAAGGACGCCTGGCTCCGTCCCGGCAACGCGACGATCTTTGTGGCCGGCGATACCACGCTCGATCAGATCACGCCGATGCTCGAAGACGTATTCGGAAACTGGACCGCCGCGGATACCCCCGCTCCCACCAAGAACGTGACCGACGTGGCCCTGCCGGAATCTCCGCGAACGATCCTGATCGACATTCCGAACTCGCCCCAGTCGCTGATTCTCGCCGGCCACCTGGCGCCTGGCCTGGGTTCGGATGGCGATCTGGCCGTGGAGTCGATGAACGATGTTCTCGGGGGTAGCTTTACCTCGCGGATCAACATGAACCTGCGCGAGGACAAGGGCTGGGCCTACGGTGCGCAGACGCTGTTTCAGAACGCCAGGGGTCAACGGCCGTTTCTGGTTTATGCCCCGGTGCAGACGGACCGGACCGGCGATTCCCTTCTGGAATTGATCCGCGAACTGGAAGCCATCCAGGGGCCCGCTCCCGTTACCGAAGACGAGATGGGCCGGACAATTGCGGGCGCCACCCGCGGACTTCCGGGCCAGTTTCAAACCGTGCGCTCGGTCCTCAACAGCATGATCACGTCCCAACGCTATGGCCGGCCGCTCGACTACGCGGCGTCGCTGACCGAACGGTATGGTGCCCTGGAACTCCAGGACCTACAATCGGCCGCCGGCGAAATCGTCCATCCCAACAGCCTGACATGGGTGGTCGTCGGCGACCTGGGCATGATCCGGGATCAGGTCGAAGGCTTGGGTATCGCCCCGATCGAAATCTGGAACGTGGACGGGGAGCCGGTGAATTAGAGTGGATTGAATCGGAAGGAGCTAACCCGCCTTTCTCACGAGTTGTCTGCTACAGCGCCGGATCCATCCGCCAGTGCTGGGGCGCTATATTCCCAGTGGAGGCAACCCGCGTGCGGGCATGAGCGCTTGATCCGGCGCGAGGAACGCGCCGTAGCTCTGACGGCGTCTCCGACTCTTCGCGACGAAAACCCGCGAGAAAGGCGGGCTAACCGGCGGCGGAGATCGGTTCGGTCCCCGCCGCCATTTTGTGTCGTCCCTGAAGGGTTCCGCCGCGGGCTCCTAATCGGGTAGAGCGTAGACGTACAGATTGAAACCGCCCGTTGGTGGCGCGATATCCGGAGTTATTGTGTTGGGGACCAGCCACGGACTCCCGCCACCGCGTCCCGTCGTCACCGCGACGTACTGTTTTCCGTCGATGCTGAACGATGCGGGGAAGCCCTGGACGGCCGTCGCCAGACGCTCTTCCCAGAGGATCTCGCCGGTTGCGGCATTGACGGCACGGAACATCTGGTCGCGGTCGCCCACGAATGCCACTCCACCGGCCGTCGACAGCACCGCCGTCAGAAAGGAGGCGGGTTGCTCGATGGACCAGAGTTCTTCCAAAGTGTCCACGTCGAAGGCCGCCAGCTTGCCCAGATTTCCGTCACTTCCCGGGCTTTCGTAGAACGCTCGCCGGGCGCCGCCGCCACTCCCGTTGCCATCGAGGTCGGGCGGGTTCGGCACCATCACCTGACAGGCCTGAACCAGGGGAGAGATGATGCTGTTGGTGGGCGGATGGTAGCTCATGGCCGGCCAGTTGTGACCGCCGGCACTGGTGGGGCACCCGTCCACGGCGACGCCCTCGGATTCGAAGAGAATGTCGTCACGGTACATCGGCCGGCCCGTAACCGGTTCGAAGCTGACCCACACGTTCTGGAACACGGTCTCGGTATGGCCCAGGTACTCACCCGTCCCCCGATCGTGCTTCCACAGGATTCCATCTTTGCCGATCGAAAAGACCAGGTTCCGGCCGCCCGAATCCACGAGAACTCTTTCGAATACGACGTCGAGGTCCAGCGCCTCGGCCGGGGCGTGCTGGAAGTGCCACGCCATCTCACCCGTTTCAACGTCAACCGCGAGCGTGGAATTGGAATAAAGACCGTCTCCGGTAGTACCGCGCGTCAGGGTCATCCACGGTTTGGCCTGCGCTGTCCCGACATAGGTCATGTTCAGCACGGGATCGTAGCTGGGAGTAATCCACATTTCTCCACCGGCACGAGTCCGGTTGGACAGGTTCCCCCATGTATCGCCGCCCGGTTCGCCGATCTTGGCGATGGTCGGCAGCCGCCAGACCGGCTCTCCGGTCTCGGCATCGTACGCGCTCAGGAAACACTTTTCGTCCTGGTACCTGGAACAGCCCCCAAGTCCCTGAATGACCTTGCCGTCCGCCACGATGGGACCGCTTGAATTGTTGAATCTTTCGCCGATCACGGTTTGCCACTCGTTCTCGCCAGTGCGCGCGTTCAGCGCCATGACCATGTTGCCGCTCGCCAGGTAGATCTTGTCCTGGTATATGGCGATGCCGCGGCGCGCGATATTCCGCCCCAGGTTGTTCTGCCAGATGACGTCGCCGTTCGCACCGTCGATCGCCTGAATGATGCCTCCCGTATGCGCCAGATAGATTACGCCCGCGTGGACGATGGGCGCGGGCTGATTCGTTCCCGGCTCGTTCATGGGATGCGTATATACGAGTTCGAGGTCATCGACGTTTTCGGGGGTGATCTGGTCCAGAGGCGTGAAACTGGTTGCATGGTAGTCGCGGCGGATCATCGGCCAGTCTCCCGGATCGGGGTTGCGGAGCATCTCGTCGGTGACCGGAACGAAGTTGGGCACTTCCCCAACTACCGCCATACCCGCCGGAGCGGGCCCCGGTCCGCCGCGCTGGGCGACGGTCCCCACCGCGACCCCGCACAAGACCAACACACACAATGCCGGCACAAAGCCGTTCCTGAGATCGAACATCCGTCCTCCTACTGCAAGAGCCAGCCCTGCAGGTGACCGTTTTCAGTCCCCTCGCTGTACAACTGAACGTAGAATCGCCCGTCGCGCAGAGCCTGAACCTGTTCCGGACTGAGGTCGACGGAACCGCCGATCAGACCGCTGGTCCCATCCGCCGTCTTGCGAACGGACAGATCGAATACGGGTTCCCCACGGATGGCAGTCAACGGACCCATGTGAATACGCGCGATGGTTGCCGCCGATGCGAGCCGCTCGAACGACCCATTGATCTCGAGCGTCGATCCAGTCAACGTCCACCACACGGCGCCGGATCCCGCCACCGTGTCCCTGGGAACACCCAGCGGGGGCGCGGAAGCCATCCTGGCCCGAATGAGCGTTCCGCTCTGTGCCTCGGCTTCGACTGCGAACGCCAGAAGAGTCGTGACCCCCAAGAGCACGGCCAGACACCGTGCGACGAGCTTGACGACAACCCGCGGCGGAAACCCGCGGGGCTGCCGGGTCGTCACACCGCGCGGACGCCCGGTCGACGCGCGCTCAAGATTTACTGTCTTCAATGCCATACCTGCACTCCGACAGTTTTAGACAAGGACAAGAACGTGCCCAAGCATCGGCCCTGGGTTACGCGCTGTCAAAGAAATAATCCGCCCGGCCCCCGGTTCGAGACGTAACGATAGGCCTTGGGGTATCGACAGGCGGTGCGTGGCAGGGCAACTCACGCAAGGCGTGAATCCGCCTTTCGAACCGCGCCTTTCAACCCCTCGTACGACACTTTGTATTTGTTATGATGCCGAGAGGTCCACTTGAAAATTACCACGATTAAGCGATTTGTTTCCTGCTGTCGAGCGTTCACTCTCTTCGCGTTGTTGGCGGGCCTGCCACTGGCCGCGCAGCAGAATATGGGGCGCCTTCGCGTGGACGCGACGCCAACCCGCGCGGGTATCTTTGTCGACGGGGAATATATCGGACCGGCAAGAAATCACGGGACCGTTCGCAGATACGACCTTGCGCCCGGCGCGTACACTCTGACGTTACGGGACTCGGGATACGAAGACCTGACCGTCACCGTAACGATCGAGGCAGGCGAGACCACCGAGATCAACCCGAGCATGGAACCTCTGGACCTCGCGGAACCGCCGTTCGGAACACTGCGGATCAAGAGTCCCGACAAGTTCGCCGCGGCGTACGTCAATGGGCGTTTCATGGGTCATGCGGACGAGTTCAACAACTTCGCCCAGGGATTGTTGCTGAATCCCGGTCAGTACGAGGTTGAAATCGCTCCCCGAACGGGAACCGCGGCGAGGGCAACCGTCACAATCGAGGCGAACGAAACCACGATCGTCGGCCAGGACGCGTTCGACCGCGCGGGAACGTACGCTGGCGGCTTTATCGGGTCCGGTCGAACCGATAACCGGATCGTCGACATCGAAGGCTTCGCCAACTGGGGCAATCCCGGTTCGGTGTCCGAATACGACACGGCCGGGCTCGTCGGCGGCGTGCTGATCGGGAAGAAATTCGACGTTGGCGGTGCGCGGCTCAGGACAGAAATCGACGGCACGTTCGGCGATTTGATGGCAATGACGAACCAACTCGATCCCCAGGGCCTGGACGAGACCGCGGTATCGGAGTTTCGATGGATCGCCACGGGACGCGGGGGCGCCGAAAGGGCCATCGGCGATTGGACGGTCTTCGCAACCGGCGGAGTGGCGCTTGCGGGGGTCGTCAACTCTGTCACGGACATCGATTTCGGCCCAAACATAAGTCCGCGGGTGGACTCCGACGATTCGTTTCGCGAAAGCTCAACCAAAATCGGCTGGGTCGCCGGTGTCGGTTTCGAAACGCCGCTGGCCGACGGCTGGACACTGCGATTCGAGGGCTCGTACCTGGATTTCGGGCGGAAGACCCATTACGTGAACGAATCGGGCAACAATTCGTGCGGCCCGGGAAACCCTCGAAGACCTTGCCCCTACGACGTTCGAAACACGCTGGGCACCGTGCGCCTGGCGATCATTCACGGGTTCGGCGGGCAATAGGCATCGTTGCCCGCCGCGTACCGCGTTGCGATTTCAGCGGCTTCCTGCCGGCTGCGGAACACGGCGAGGATGAGCCGGGCCTTTCCGGTCAGCAAACGTGCGCGTCACGGGCCATTCGAGGCGCCGAATCGAAACCGGACGCCGACAGAGTAGACGATGAAGGGCGTCCTGCTGGTGAGTGGCAAAATCGTCGCCGGTCCCTCGGAATTGTCGATGATGCTACCCTTGCGCAGGTACGACGCCCGGCCTCCCCGGTGATAGCGCACGCCCAAGTCCAATTCGATCGGTAACACGGACCCGCCCAGAGGCACCCGCAAACCGCCTCCCACGACCCATGCTCCCGTGAAGTCGCTGAGATTGGTTGTGCTTGGACTCGAGCCGTCACCGCCACCGATCCCGACCGAGGAGACGGTACGAAACAGCAGGCCGCTGAACCCGGCATTGAGATACGGACGCACCGGACCGCTCGGGACGCCAACCTCGGGGCCGAAGGCAAAACCCGCGATCGAGTTGGTCGTCGCGACGTCAACCAGTACACGCCCACCGACGTTCCGAGAGAACGGCACCTGAAATTTTTCGCGCCCGTATTCGAAATACGACCCGTCGAATCGAAGGTTGAACCACCCGGCGCGGTCCACATGATACTGAAACGTTCCGGTTACACCGTATCCCTTGCCCACGTTTTCTCTGAAATCCTTCTTGGGTTCCGACAGGGAGAACGCGATACCTACGGCAAAGGGCTTTCGGCCGGATTCGTCGCGGTCGAACGGATCGATGGGGTTCGCCAGTTGGGCATTTCCCACCGATACCATCCAGACGGGCGACGTCAACACGGCGAACAATAGGGCCAATCTTCGGGACATTCCGCTTTTCCCCCACCAATGAATGCGGTATCGGGGGGCAGGAATTGCAATGGCAGGAGCGTTTCTTTAACTGAAAAAGAGGGTTGGATGGGGTGATGCGCAAGCTGCTCGGCGCGGCGCCCATGGATCCCAACGTGACGCGCGTCGCCGGAATCATTCCGATTCGAACGGCACGTACCCTTTCAATCTCCCTCGAGAAAAGAAAGGCGGTCAAGAATCGATTCGATACAAATGCGTATGGCTGCGAATGAAGAACGCACCGTCATAGACGGCAATCGAGGCCAAGATCCACCCGTCGATCGTGTTGGTGGCAAGCTCTTGAAACTCCCTGCCGGGAGCAATCACCGTGGTCACGCCTTCCTCGCTCGAAAAGTAGATCCTCCCGTCAGCGTAGAGGGGCGACGCGGAGTAGTTTCCCAAAACGCGCTCCTGCCAATGGACGTCACCGGTCGCCGCGTCGAGGCAGCTTATGACACCGAGATCGCTGACGATGTAGAGTTCATCGCCGACAAGGAGCGGCGACGGCGTGAACGGTATCGAGCGGGTTCGGATCCACTCCACGTGGGAATCGGTCACATCGCCCGATCCGTCGACCCGTACCGCCATCAACGTCGGCTGGTTGAAACCCGTATCGATGTAGACGAGACCGTTGCCGTACACCGGCCGCGGGACGTTCGAAAAGCCGTCCTCGTACCGGACGTGCCAGATCTCCTCGCCGGTTTCGGCATCGAACGCCGTGGCGCGGAATGCACCGATGCTGATTGCCTGATCGCGTTCGCCGACCCGGACCACCAGCGGCGTCGAATACGCCTGGCTGAACGGGCCGCTGCGGTCTGCCTTCCAACGCACCTCGCCTGTCGCCGTATCCAGCGCGACGACGAACGCCTGGTCGTATCCGTCGCAATTGATGATGAGGAGGTCCTTGTACAACGTCGGTGAACCGCCGTTGCCGTGCTGAGAGATGTAAGGGAAACGCGTCGTCCAGAGGACATCGCCGTCGGTCGACAGCGCAGCCGTTCCGCTGGCGCCGAAGTGAACGTAAACGCGGTTGCCATCCACGATGGGCGTGGGTGACGCGTGGCTATTCTTGGGGTTCAGAAGGCGGGCATCCGATTGTCGGAACACCCCGACGTTGAGGATTTCGTCCCCGGTCGCGGCATCGAAGGCTACGGCGCGCAACGAAAGTCCGGCTTCATCGATGACCGCGGTCGTGAGCCATATCTTCCCGTCGGCGATCGCCGGAGACGACCAGCCCTGGCCGGGTACACGCACCTTCCAAGAGACGTTTCGATCTTCGCCCCATTCCACCGGAAGATCGCGTTCGTCGGAATGCCCCTGTCCGGTTGGTCCGCGAAACTCGGGCCAGTCTTCGGCGCCGGCCGGCGTCGCAGTCAATACGAGACACAGTGAAAAGATCAGCCGGACCATGAGAGGACTGGACGCGGGGCCGTTTGGAGTCGGCCCCACATCGCGTTCAGGTTATTCTTCGCGCGCTGCTATCGCCGCCGCCGCGACCTCGGCAGCCGCCACCAGGTCGGCCTGGCTCTGCGGTACTTGCGCCCCATGGACACCGATGTACTGGTCGAACTCCAGACCGAGTTCCGCGACCCGCTCGGAAAGCTCCACGACGAACGGGTTCTCGGGCGTCGTCAGCGTGAAGTCGGCTTGCATCAGGACTCCAAGCGCGGGCATGTAAGCCACCAACATGCCGTCGCTGTGACCGTTCGGAATGTGATGCAACTCGAGCCGATTCATCGAGTCTTCGAGGACCATCATGTCACCCACAACGCCCTCTATCGATGGACTCAGGGTCTCTTCGCCGAGCAGCGTACGCGGCGTGCCGAAGATCATGTTGAAGAAATCGACGTTGTTCTCGTGCGTGAGGATGGTCACGCCGGCGCGAATGAAGGGCACGAGACCGTTGGAATGGTCGGAGTGCGGATGGGAGTTGATGACGTAACGGAGTTCCTTGTCGGGAATCACGCGCGTCACTTCATCGATCACCGTCTGGCCCCGGGCTTCGGACTGTCCGCCCTCGAAAACCGCGACGTAGTCTTCGAATTCAACAGCGAGAGCCTGGTATCCCTGCGTGATGAGATACACGCCGTCACCCAACTCTTCGGCGAGTTCAACGGGAGCATCCGGAGCACCGCCACGGCCGCCGCCACCGCCGCCACGACCGCCTGCACCCTCCGCCGGGGGCGGCGGAGTCACGAGTTCGGCAACGTTTTCGGGATTCGGAGTGGCATCGGTGACATCCACGCCGAAGAGACCGCCACCGGCTCTCTGCTGCTCGATCGTCATGGGCACCATCACACCATCGAAGTCCTGGTAGTCGCTGTAGACGTTTTCGACGAGCAGGTCACCGGCCAGGTTGTTCTCGACTCTCGTCGCGACGCGCTCCACCAGACCGTCGCTATTGATATAGCCTGTGAGCATGTACGGCGGTCCGCCCGGTGACGTCACAGACGATGACCAGGTGACGACGGAATACTCGTTACCGTCCATCATTTGCGACACCGCTTCGGCGCCGTTCGCGGCCGCGCCGCTCAGGAACCCCCAAGGCGTCAGCCAGATCTCCATCTGTTGGCCCCAGCCGGATTCGGCGTTCGCGTTCAGCGTATACGTGCCCTCCACCGGCGCATGAAAGAATATGTCCGAAGCGAAGGTGTCCGCCGTCGCCCGCGACGCCGGCTGGGTCAGATCGATCGTCCGCACGTAGTTCGCCATCTCGTCGCGCAAAGTCCACGGCGGGCTCGCGTTGGGTGTCTGCATGAAGCCGTTCCTGGCGTTCCATGCGGTACCCGAGAATGTGATCGAGTCGAGACCGTCGGCCCCCATCGCGGCCATGGCGTCGGTTACCGCGGCAACCGCATCGATCGGCTCGGGCGGCGGAGGAGTAGCGTCCGCCCCGCCGGTTTCGTCGGTTGCCGTGCAACTGACCAGAAATGCCGCGAGCAACGCGGCGAACATAACGTTACGGACCATTGGTGCCTCCAAATCGAGATTAACTGTTTCAGGATTGCCCCAGAATTATATCCCCTTGAGTTGGAGACGAAGACCGAATTCTGGTAGTAAATTTTTACAAAAGATTTGCAGGCAGGTATGCGCGGACAAAAGTGCCGCCCGCGATCGATTGTGGACCGCAACACACCAGAACGATATGTTGACGAAGAACCCGAGGAAACGCGCGCAACAGGAGCGGAGACACACGCATGATGACATTGTCCGAAGCCGCTGAACTCGTCCGCGGTCTCCCCAACGTTCAGGTCAAGGACCACTTCGGCAGCGATGCCTATTACGTCCATCGAATATTTGCCACGTACTGGCACGACACGAACTCGGTGAACCTCAGACTCAATCCCGAAGAACAGCAGCGGTTCCTTCCGATCGATGGCGAGGGGTTCAGCCAAATCGACAACGCATGGGGGCGAATGGGCTGGACCCGAGTCGATTTGGATTTCGTGGAGCCTCAGGATTTCGAAAACGCCCTGAAAACAGCATGGGCCCACTCCGCCAAGCCTCGCCGCAGGCCACCTCGGAAAGCCACGAAAAAGTCGTCACGCGCAAAAGCGAGAACGTAGCGCGCATATAATCGGCATGTGAGTCCTGAACAATCTTTTTTTGCTTCGTGCCCTCGGGGGCTGGAGCAAGCCCTCGCGGCGGAACTCACCGAATTGAACGCCAACGACGTGAAAGCAGTCGAGGGCGGCGTCGGGTTCAGCGGGCCATTCCCGCTCTGCTACAGCATCAACCTCGAGAGCCGGATCGCCAGCCGCATCTTGTGGCGTATTGGGGGATGCGCGTACCGCATTGAAGACGACATCCATGCCGCCGCGGCGCGTCTGCCCTGGCCCGACTGGTTTGGCCCCGAACGTACAATCCGCGTGAACGTGGCCGCCATCAGGAGTCCCCTCAAGAGCCTCAACTTCACGACGCTTCGAATCAAGGATGCGGTTTGCGATGCGTTTCGCGCGGCCCGACGGAAGCGGCCCGATGTCGACACGCGCGATCCCGACGTTCGGATTCATGCCTTCCTGACCGCCAACGACTGCACGTTTTACCTCGACACTTCAGGGGACCCTCTTTTCAAACGGGGTTACCGGGCTGTCACCGGCGACGCGCCTCTCAAGGAAAATCTTGCCGCGGGCATCCTCCGGCTCACGGGCTGGACTTCGGGCACTCCGTTGCTCGATCCCATGTGCGGGAGCGGCACGTTCCTGACCGAAGCCGCCATGATCGCCTGTAACATGGCGCCGGGCGCGAACCGCCATTTCGGGTTCGAAAAGCTGAAGAGCTTCGATCGAAGCCTATGGCGGAAGCTGCGCGATCGGGCTCGATCCCGCAGGAAGACTCCGTCCGATCTGCACATCCATGGAAGCGATCGGGACGCCCGGGCACTGAAGCTGACACGGGTCAACCTGGCCCAAATCGGAATGGAAAAGGCGGTCCACCTTCGACGATCCGACGTTCTGGATATGCAAGCGCCCGCGCCGTCGGGCATCGTCGTCGCCAATCCGCCCTATGGCGTGCGCATCGACGAGCAACAGGGTCTGGCCGACTTCTATCCCCGGTTGGGCGACGCGTTGAAGAATCGATTCAGCGGCTGGTCGGCGTATATCCTGACCCCCGACATGCGCATACGCAAACTGATGCGACTGGCCGCATCCAAACGCACTCCGCTGTTCAATGGAGCTCTGGATTGCCGGCTCTTCGAGTACGCGCTAGTGGCGGGAAGCAACAGGAAGGACACCGCACGTGGTTGACCGGAACATTCCCTCCCCGTCGCGCCTCTATCTGCCAAAACTCGAATCGCCTCCGGCAACGATCCTCGATTATCTGATCGCACGTTTTCCCCGCATGCCTGCCGAGACATGGCGGGAGCGGGTCGCCCGAGGCGTCGTCACCTTCGACGGCGGAGGCGCTGTGATGGCCGAAAGCGCGTACCGATACGGCACAACGATTCTCTACAGAAGAGAGGTGCCGTCGGAACCGGAACCCGACGAAGAAGAGACGATTCTTTATCGGGACGACCGGATCCTGGTTGCCGACAAGCCCCATGGCATGGTCGTATCCCCGGCCGGAGATCATCTGGAACGTACCCTGCTGGTTCGTCTCCAGCGGCGGACCGGACTGGCGGACCTGGCGCCGGTGCACCGCCTCGACCGCGACACGGCGGGACTGGTGCTGTTCTCGGTCGATCCCGCCACGCGGGGCCGATATCACCAGATCTTCCCGGAGCGACTGATCCGGAAAGAGTATCTGGCCGTGGCCCACGTTGCCGTAGCGCTTGAACGGCGGGAATGGTTGATCGAAAACAGGATCGTGGAAGACGATCCGTGGTATCGGCGACGGATCGCGGCAGGGCCGGTCAACGCTGTCACCCGGGTGGAATCGATCGAGACGCGCGGGCGTCTGGGTCTGTTCAGGATCCTGCCCAAGACGGGCAAGCAGCATCAAATTCGAGTGCACATGGCCTCGATCGGGTTTCCGATCGTTGGAGATCCGCTCTATCCGGAGATGCGGCCCCGGCCGGTCCCGGACGGACCGCTGCAGCTTCTGGCCGCACGCCTGGCGTTCACCGACCCCGTCGGCGGTGAGCCCCGGAACTTCGCTTCGGAAAGAGAACTCCGCTGGTGACCCCGATAGCCGGTCCGTCCCCAACAACAAAGGCTTGGCTGCAGATCCATTTCTGTGTAGTGCTGTGGGGCTTCACGCCGATTCTGGGCAAACTGATCACGCTGCCGGCACTGCCACTGGTCTGGTGGCGGATGATTCTGGTCGCGGCCGCGCTGTTGTTTTTCAGGCGCTTCTGGCAGGGTCTGTTTGGACTGACTCCCCGGTTGATCGGCACTTACGCCGGCATCGGCGTCATCGTGTCGCTGCACTGGCTCGCCTTCTACAGCTCCGTCAAATTGTCCAATGCATCGGTTGCGGTCACGTGCATGGCGCTGACGCCTATTTTCGTGGCCTTTGTGGAGCCCGTGTTCGCCGCTCGCCGCTTCGATGTTCGTGAGCTTTTTTTTGGCTTTGCCGTCATCCCGGGCATCGTCCTGGTGGTGGGAGGGACCCCGGTGGGAATGCGGACGGGCCTGGCGGTTGGCGTGCTGGCCGCACTCCTTGCTTCGGTCTTCACGTCGCTCAACAAACGATTCATCGAACACGGTCCGGCGCTGACCATCACCGGCCTGGAAATGGGTGCCGGCGTCGCCTGTCTGACGCTTTTGTCGCTCCTTCCATTCTTCGACACGGTATTCGTCATGCCGATCCGTCAGGATGCGATCTATCTGCTGATTCTCGCAATCGCCTGTACGCTGCTGCCATACGCTTTGTCGCTCATCGCCCTGCGCCGGCTGACGGCGTTTTCGACGTCGTTGGCCGTCAACATGGAGCCCGTCTATGCGGTTCTCCTCGCCATAGTTATCCTGGGCGAGCAGCGGGAGCTTGCCGGCCGGTTCTATATCGGCGTCGCGATCATTCTGGCGGTGGTATTCAGCCACCCGTTGACCGGGTCCAACCGAATATCGCCGGACTCGCCGGCATGATGCCGAAAACCGCGGGCCGGGAAACCCTCTGGCACTCCACTGGTGGACAAAGGGCGTTTCGCGAAGTTGGGGAGCGCGGGGAAAGTGACGGAACACTCAGGCGCCGTGCCGGGAATAGCCGCCTGCGCTTCAGGCGGTAACGTCGACCAGAAAAAACTCTTCGGGTTACGAACAGCCTTCGTCGGAATCATCGACAACGTGGAACCCATTCGTGTCTTCAGCGGGGACTGTGCGATCATTTCAACTATATGAGCACGGAACCCTTCATCCGCCTGCGGCTGATTGGGGCACGCTACGACGACCACTCCGTCCCGCTGGAATTCTTGAAAGATGTTGCAGTGCTGGAAGAAATGGTCGTTGAAGTCGCCAAGTCCAAATTCCGCGCGGATCACCCAAACCGTCAGCGGTCACCCCGTGGCTTCACGAAGGACATCCACCTGAGGCTCGCCGCGATCAATCCTGGCAGTGCCATCTTGGAAATCCAACTTGCGTCGAAATCGTCGACATTATTTCCCCTAGGCGACCAGATCTATTTCGGGAACGCGCGCGACGCGATAATCCAGGGTATAGGCGCAGCGGAACACGAACAGCCCATCGAGCCGTATCTGCCGGAAAGGACGCTGAGCTACTTCGACAAGTTGGGGCGAAGTCTAAAGGAGGGCGAAGCGGTAGAATTCGATAGTCCAGACCACAAGATCACCGCGAGACTCACCAAGGACATCCGGCGTCGGCTGGTCCTTGCGTCGCCCAAAGTGAAGGAACTGACCGAGGAAATTTCGATTCGAGGTGCCGTGCCCGAGGCTGACCAGGATGACATGAGCTTCGAGATTCAGTTGATCGACGGGAGCAAGGTCAAAGCTCCGATTGCGTCGCAGCACCTCGACACCGTCCTCGAAGCATTCAATGGATACCAGAACGGCATGCGCGCGCTGTTCCAGGGCATCGGTCGCTTCAGTCGCAGAGATCGGCTTATCGGCTTCGATTCAATTGAGCATTTGAGCATTCTCGATACTCTGGATGTCGGCGCGCAACTCGACGAACTGCGGCTATTGCACGACGGCTGGCTGGGAGGGGAAGGGCTCGCGCCGCCAAGCACGGGCCTCGATTGGTTGCACGGCGCCTTCGAGCGGCACTTTCCCGATGAGACGCAGTTGCCGCACCTCTACCCAACGGAAGCCGGAGGCGTGCAGGCCGAGTGGTCTCTCGGTCCAAACGAGGTCACGTTCGATGTGAACCTCGAAACCCATTCCGGCGAATGGCACGTGCTTGACATGGAGTCCGGCGCCACTTCCGAACGCACGTTGAATTGTGACGATGGCGATGACTGGAAGTGGCTGGTCAAACAGATCGAGGCCCTCATTCCGGGCCTTGTATGACACGCGATACCCTGCTGTTCCGACAGGTGAACCCAGGGTGGATTCGTGAAGGAAGAGTCACATCCCAAGCGTTCAAACCGACGGCAAAAGACGAAAAGAAACTGTCCGTTTACGACGGGGACCAAGTGACGGCACAGCAAGCGTATGTCCACTACACCAGTAGTTTGGGCTTGCCGTCAGTCGGAGTCATGGCCGTGAACGTCCACGAATGCGGGCAACAAAGTTTGCCGGTCACGCCCGATCCGGTACTGTTTCCAGAACACGTCGTAATCGACTTCCGCGACTGTTCCAAGACGGACATCAAGACCAAGGCGAAATACTTGACGCTCGCCGCGACGCTTCGCGGCTGGCAGTATCGCGTGGAGCCTGCTTAAGGGCGTACGAATGAAGTAGACAGAAAATCGCCGGAACACTCGATCCCCATAAGCCGGTGCGGATCTGAAGAAGGCGGAGGATGCTGTGCTGCCATTGCAGGAGGTGACAGTATGAGTGCCACAGATCTCTGAAGTTGTTTCGTTACGGACCGGGATTGCCCGTAAACTCCATTGCCTGGGAGGTTTGGGATTATGGGAAGATCCGCAGGTATTCACCGAAGGTTCGAGAGCGTGCGGTCCAACTGGTGCTGGAGCGCAAGACTGAGCGATGGCTGACCACAACTACTTTGCAAACCTGATCTGGCAGATCGCCGACCTGATGCGCGGGCCGTACCGGCCCCCGCAATACGAGCGGGTCATGCTGCCCATGACAGTGCTGCGCCGGTTCGACTGTGTGCTCGCCTCGTCCAAAACCAAGGTTCTGGCTGAGCATGAGCACTGGGGCGGCAGACTCGATGGCGAAGCGCTCGACGCCAGACTGAACCGGGCCGCCGGCCAGCGCTTCCACAACCACTCCGGCCTCGATTTCGAGAAGCTCAAGGGCGATCCCGACAACGTCGAGAAGCATCTCGTCATCTACATCAAGAGCTTCTCGCGCAACGTGCGCGACATCTTCGATTTCTTCGAGTTTGAGAACGAGATCGAGCGGATGCGCGAGGCAAATATCCTGTACCTCGTCGTCAGGAAGTTCTGCGATGTCGACCTGCACCCGAACTCGGTGCCGAACGAGCAGATGGGGCTCATCTTCGAGAACCTCATCCGCCGCTTCAACGAACTGGCCAACGAGACCGCGGGCGATCACTTCACGCCGCGCGAGGTCATCCGGCTGATGGTGAACATTCTGTTTATCGATGACGACAAGCTGCTCGCCACGCCCGGCACAGTCCGCAAGTTGCTCGACCCCGCCTGCGGCACGGGCGGAATGCTGGCGGAGGCGCAGAACTACCTGCGGGAGCACCATGGCGCGGCGAAGCTCTACGTCTATGGTCAGGACTACAACAAGCGCGCCTTCGCCACCGCGGCGTCCGACATGCTGATGAAGCAGGTGGACCACAACGGCGCCGGCGACAACGTCCGGTATGGCGACAGCTTCACGGAAGACGAGTTCGCAGACGAGACCTTCGATTATTTCCTCACCAATCCACCCTTTGGCGTGGACTGGAAGAAACAGCGGAAAGAGATCAAGCAGGAGCACGACAAGCGTGGTTTCGACGGCCGCTTCGGCGCCGGGCTCCCGCGCGTGAACGACGGCTCGCTGCTCTTTCTGCAGCACATGGTCGACAAGTTCGAGCCTGTGCGCCCGAAGGATCTCAAGCACGGCTCGCGGCTCGCCATCGTCTTCAGCGGCTCTCCCCTGTTTACCGGCGGCGCGGGCTCGGGCGAAAGCAACATCCGCAAGTGGATCATCGAGAACGACTGGCTCGAGGCCATCATCGCCCTGCCCGAGCAAATGTTCTATAACACCGGCATCGGCACCTACATTTGGATCGTCACGAATCGCAAGCAGAAGCGGTGCAAGGGCAAGATCCAACTACTGGACGCGCGCGACGTGTGGACGGCAGGCGGGGGCGAGGACAACAAGCGCAGCCTCGGAGATAAGCGCCGCCACATCACTGGCCGACAGATCGCCGAGATCGTGCAACTCTATGGCCGACAGATCGAGGGCGAAACCTCCAAGACATTCGACAATGCCGACTTCGGCTACACGCGCGTGACCGTTGAGCGGCCCTTGCGCCTGCGCTACCGGATGACCCTGGAAGACAAGGCCCGCTTCCTCGACGCCTGCCCGCACCTGCTCGACGACGTGCAAGCTATCGATAACGCGCTGGGCCGCGAGCCGAAACGCGATTGGAATGTGACGTTGCAGTATATTGCGGATCTTTTTCATGAGCGCCAATCACGCTGGAAGAAGGCGGAACAGAAGCTCTTCCGAGATGTCTTCACCGAAAAGGATCTGGAGGCCCAGCCAGTCGCCAGGGACGGGACCGACGACGAGTATGAGCCGGATGCCGACCTGAGAGATTTCGAGAACGTGCCGCTCAAGGAAGACATCGACGCCTACTTCGAGCGCGAGGTGCGCCCCCACGTGCCTGAGGCCTGGATGGACCGCAGCAAAGACAAGATCGGCTACGAGATCAACTTCAACCGTCACTTTTACAAGTACACGCCGCCACGACCGCTGGAGGTGATCGACGCGGAACTGAAGCAAGCGGAGGAGAAGATCATGCGCTTGCTTCGGGAGGTGACAGAGTGAGTGCCGTGGCTGAGCAACTGACACGGGGATTTCCGGATGGCTGGGGGACGACGCAGCTCAGATATGCGTCAACTTGCGTCGATGGACGCCGGGTACCGCTCAACGTTGAACAGCGATCACGGTGCCAGGGAGAGTATCCGTATTGGGGTGCCAACGGAGTAGTTGATTCAATTGATGAATATCTTTTTGATGAGCCGCTGGTCCTTATCGGAGAAGATGGTGCACCGTTCTTTGATTCGACCAGACCGGTCGCCTTCTTCGTAACCGGAAAGATCTGGGTCAATAACCACATACATGTCTTAAGGACTGGAAGAAACTACGACCCACGGTTCGTGACGCATTGTCTAAATGCGACGGACTACGGTCCGCATATCGAGGGCAGCACCCGGGACAAGCTGACCCAAGAGAAAATGGGGAGCATTAGGCTTCCGTCCCCGCCTCTGCCTCAGCAACGCGCCATCGCAGACTACCTCGACCGTGAGACGGCGCGGTTGGATGCGTTGGTGGCGGCGAAGGAGCGAGTACTCGGGCTGTTGGCCGAGAAGCGTCGGGCGATCATCACCCATGCAGTTACCCGCGGCCTCGACCCCACCGCTTCGCTCCGCGACTTCGGCATCCCGTGGCTCGGCGAGATCCCGGCGCATTGGGAGACTGAGCGATCGAGATGGTTGTTCAGGGAGCGCGATGAACGCTCCGAGACGGGCGAAGAGGAACTCCTAACCGTATCTCACCTCACTGGCGTGACTCCTCGTTCAGAGAAGGACGTCAACATGTTCGAGGCGGCCACGACAGAGGGATACAAGATCTGCCTCTCAGGCGACCTTGTAATCAACACGCTGTGGGCATGGATGGGCGCGATGGGCGTGTCGCCCGTGGACGGAATCGTTAGTCCGGCCTACAACATCTATGAGCCCGGAGCTCGTCTCGATCCGAGTTTCGTCGACGCCTTGGTGCGTTTGCCGGTCTTCGCTCAGGAGGTCACGCGATACTCGAAGGGTGTGTGGTCATCCAGGCTGCGCCTGTATCCGGAAAGCTTCTTCGCGGTCTCACTTCCTGTGCCCCCGATCAGCGAGCAGCGCGAGATCGTTGCCCACATAGTGAATGAGACTGGCAAGTTGGACGAACTACGTGCCGCGACGGAACGATCGACGGTCTTGCTCAAAGAACGCCGCGCCGCCCTCGTTGCGGCGGCCGTGACCGGTCAGTTGGAGGTCACGTGAGGCGATGAGGATTCGCGATCTCACTCTCCACAACTACCGAGTTTATGCTAAACACCCGACGTTCAAGTTCGCAAACCGGTTCACTGTCGTCGCCGGTATTAACGGACGAGGTAAGACCGCGCTACTCGATGGCCTCGCTCTCCTGTTTTCCCGCTTCCTGCCGCTGGTCTCGCCCGCGCGCAGCCGCTATCGTACCGTTACGCCCTCGGAAGTGAATGAAGACGCGGTGTCGGCAGAGCTGGGCATGAACGTCAACTGCGCCGGGATTCCGCTTGAGTACAAGCTCACCTACGACAAGGAGCGCCGACAGATCAAGACAACCAAGTTTTCCGCGGCGGTCAAGCGAGAGGTCCAGAAAGCATACGGCGATCCCGCACGCGCTGACGATGCAGCACCACTTGCGGTTTACTATACGACGGACAGAGCAGGCTACCGCCTGCCAAAGAAGCTTCCAGCAGAACTACCGCGGGGCCAGGCTGCCGCTTATTCGGGCGCACTGTTCAATCGCACGGTGAACTTTCGCGACTTCATGGCCCGATATCGGAGCGTGGCCACTGTCGAGCGCACCGAGCGAAGGGACAACCCCCACTATCTCGGCGACCGCGCGGTGACATCGATCTCTAACGCCATCACTACGTTTCTGGGCGGCTTTGAAAACCTGCGCGTCCAAGAGGAGCCGCTTCGCCTGTTGGTCGACAAGGCCGGTGTGGCCTTGGACTTGTCGCAGCTATCGGACGGGGAGCGGTCCTTCTTGGCGATGGTCTGCGACCTTGGCCGCCGACTGACCCTGGCGAACCCGCTGCTCGCTAACCCGCTTCACGGCTCCGGCGTAGTCCTGATCGACGAGTTGGAGCTACACCTTCACCCGAAGTGGCAGCGCGAGGTGACGGCGAAGCTCCGCAAGACCTTTCCAAACATCCAGTTCATCGCGACAACGCACTCGCCCTTCGTGATCCAAGCTCTTCGGCCTGGGGAACTTATCAACCTCGACCCGGAGGAGTTCCGCGAATACGCGGACAAGAGCATCGAAGACATCGCCGAAAACGTGATGGGCGTCGAACTACCACAGAAGAGCGAGCGCTATCGTCAGTTGATGGACACAGCTGAGGAATATTTTCGTCTCCTTCGAACGCCGGGTAGTTTGCCTGACGATGTTGAAGCCGCAGAGCAGCGGCTTAACATGCTCAGCGAACCTTTCGGCGATGATCCGGCGTTCCAGGCTCTACTTAGGATCGAGCGCAAGACGCAACACGGTGGAGGTGGTGATGCGACCGGTTGATAGAGGCACTGCGCCTACTACCTACGCGCGGTATCAGGACGCCGGTCCTGACCTTCGGGAACGCCTCGGCGACTACTGCAGCTACTGCGAACGACAGATTGAGACCCACCTCGCCGTGGAACATATCCGACCCAAGTCAGTTGAGCGGGCGCTTCGTACGAACTGGGGTAACCTCCTTCTGGGGTGTTCGAATTGCAATTCGATCAAGGGGGACACGCCGATCAGCCTTGTCGATTACTTCTGGCCGGATGCCGACAATACCTTGCGTGCGTTCGAGTTCATTCCGGGCGGACTGATCGATCCCCATCCCAGTTTGTTGCCGGCGATGGCTACGAAGGCGGTCGCGACACTTCAGTTAACCGGGCTCGACCGCTATCCTGGCCACGGCGGACGCGAGCCCACAACATCTGACCAACGGTGGCTGCGCAGGCGAGAGGCGTGGGCGAAAGCCGAGCGATGCCGTGACATCCTTGCTGAACAGAACACGGTCGAGGTCCGCGAACTGATTGTGGATGTCGCGACCGCCCGTGGGATGTTCTCCATCTGGTGGACCGTATTCGCTGGTGACGTCGATATGCGCCGAAGATTGCGGCAGGCTTTCGTCGGGACTCACAGGGCATCGTTCGACATAAATGAGAACACGGTCCCCCGTGTCGGAGGGCAGTTATAGCCATGAGCATTCGCCGGCACTCCGAAACCGCGTTCGAAACCGTCATCGAAGAGCATCTACTCCAGAACGGATACGTTCCCGTTGCCGGGGAGGGCTTCGACCGCGGGCGTGCGATCTTTCCCAAGACGGTCCTCGCCTTCATTCGCGAGACCCAGCCGAAGGAGTGGGCCAGACCTGAGGTCTTGCACGGTGCCAAGACCGGCGAGCAGGTGCTCGGCGACTTCTGTAGATGGATAGACAGCAACAGCGTGCGCACAATCGCACTCATCAAGAAACGCTGCTCCGCTTTTATCGCTGCGGCTATTTCTGGCAAGATCGAGATGAGAAACGGTGAAACCGTGCAATCTACGCCATCGCCCAGCTAACTGGGAAAGCGAGTGCTGCCATGAAAACGCAACGCTACCAACTCCGTATCAGCGGTCTGAAAGAAGAGGAAGGGCAGATTAAGGCGGCAACTCTCCGGCGTATTCTGGACGCGCTCCTCGCGACGGCAGAGCGGACCACGCGCTTGCTTGCTACTGGTACTGGTAGCGGAATGGGAGCAAAGCCCCAATGGCTGGACGCCACCATTGACTTCACGATCGCCGAATTGAAATCCGGCTCCACGATCTTCGGTATCGAAGCGCCCCAGCTTCGAGAGACTGCTCGCGAACAGTTCGCCCAAGCGGACTCATGGGGCAAGCAGCCTGGCTTGGACGATACAGCGATCGATCTCGTCGCTCGGTCGATCCATGAGACTCAGATGGAAGACCCTGCTGGAGACTATTTCGACAGCTCGGTTCTCGACGCGATTCTGAAGTTCCGGAAGGCCGGCGGCGTTGCCGGGGTGCGCTATGAAATGATCCCTCAGGGGGCAGCCCACGAAAAATTCGCGCTGGACGACAGTGCTTGCTCGCATGTCAAAAAGCAGTTGAACGACATTCCGGCCCCACGGTCGTTTGTCGTAAGCGGCCAACTCGATGAGATAAGACACGGCAACGGCCGTTTTCGCCTGTTGGTGGACGGGAAGTCGCAGGACCATTTTATTGTCCCGCCTCGGGACGCGGGATGAGGAAGATCGCGTAGGTTGGAAGGGGATCGGCGCGTCGCGGGGTTGCGGGAGACGCGTAAAGGGGGCCGCTTGCAGGCGTCGCATGGCGTCTTCGTGCCCGGCGGGCACAGGTGTCCAGCGGCGCGTCGCGCCCGATTCCGCAGGGATGTCGGGGGGGGTCAGGCTGTGGGGGCATTCAGGATGGCGTCGAGGGCATCCTGCGCGCGGGCGGCATAATGACGGTTGGCCTCGGGCAGGTAGCGGAAGCGCCCCTGGCAGCGCACGATGGCGATGGCGGCGTTGGTGAGGCAGGCGAGATTGCGCGGCAAGTGGCGCACATAGGCCCGGCAACGGTCTTCATCGTAGGTGAAGTCGCGGACGTAGTGCAGACGGTTTTCGATGTGCCAGTGATTCCGGACCAGGGCCAGGAGTTGCTCGGGACTGGCGCGCTCCGCATCCAGCGAGGTCAGGCAAAAGGTCACCTCGACGCTGCGCGCGCCGGTCTTGACGGTCTCGCGCTCCCGTTCGATGCGCATCGCCTGGCGGCGTCCATAGAGGTTGGCGTAACCGTCCCAGGGGGTGTCGGAGAGGTCGATGGCGGCGCAACGGCGGCGCTCGATGCGGCCATGGGCCTTCTCGAGGGTTTCGTGCGAGGGCGCGGCGCTCCAGTCGACCGACCGGAGGTCGTCATGCATCGTGGGCTGGTTGTCCTTGATCGCGGTGACGACGTAGTCGGCGTGACACTGGTCGAGCAGGCAGCGGGCGGTGTCCTGTTGGGCATGCATCGCGTCGAGGGTGACGGTGCGTCCGGCGAGGTCGAGGCCGCCCGACAGGTCGCGCACGGCGGGGATTTCATTGGTCTTGTCGTCGATCTCTTTCTGACCCAGGACCAGGCCGGAGCCGTGCTCGACCGCCGCGACCATCATCCGGCGCCCGCGCCCGGTCTGCGCCGAGGCGCCGCGCAGGTCCTTCCCGTCCATGGCCACCGGGGCGTGAGCGGCGCTGTACTGGCCGGCCCACCGGCCGATGGCGTTGTCGAGGGTCTCGGGCGGAAGCGCCGCGAGGATGTTGTGGAAGGTGGTGATCGAGGGCGCGGTGTAGCGCTGCTTCGAGGGGCTGTAGAAGGCGCCCACGGCCTGGAGTTGCTCCTGGCTGAGCAGGCGGGCGAACTGCGCAAAGGCGGTCACCCCGCGGTAGCCGGCCAGGCGGGCCGCGACGGCGAGCGTCAGCACGGTGTGGAGCGGGTAGCGCTTGCCCCGGGCGCGGCGCCGCTCGGGCACTTCGCCCAGGCGCTCGAACAGGCTGCGCAGACGCGGCGCGGCCATGGGCGCGGTTCGGGGTTCACCGTGCCACGAGGCCGGCGTCTCGGTCTGGCTCAGCGCCTCGGCGGCATGGCCGGTGAGTTCGAACACGAAGATCTCCTTGGGTTGGCCGTGATGGCGCCAGCGCGCCGCGCCGCCGGGCTCCCGGGCATAGCCGCGGGTCCGGCCCAGCCAGCGCCAGTTCGACGCGCGGTAGCAGGTCCCGGCAAAGCGGGCCGGATCCACGAACGTCTCTGCCAGCAAGACGGGGTAGCCGTGCGCCGCCTGCATGTCCTGCGACAGCCGCCGCAGGCTCAGACCCAGCGCCCGCGAGGCCAGATTGGGCACCGTGCGCGGCGTCAGGATGACGAAGCGCGCGTTGTTGGCGATCAGATGCAAGCGCTGGAACTGCTGCTCCGCGCTCCAGCCGATCCAGCGGTCGCGCGCGGCCAGCTTGAACGCGCCCGGCTGCCAGCCGATCAGCGCAAGCCAGGTCGAGCCCAGCGTCGCGACGTGGCGCAAGCCCTTCCCGAACACGCCATGAAACGGCAGGTAGTGATGGGCCGCCACCAGCCTGTCCCAGCGCCGGTGTTCCTCCGCGCCCCAGGTCGGACGCACCGCCACTGCCCGCAGATCAATATCGCAACCCTGTGCCGGTGGCCCTCCCATGACGGATACTCTGCCACATCGAAAACAAAATAGCCAGCTCCGGATTCAACCAGGGCTGCCGAAAACCGCCGAACGAACAATAAAATGGCCCTGCGGGAAGTCGGCACTCTTGGGACGTCTGGACGCTGTATCATTGATCGTGGAAGCTCTGCGTTCTCTGTGGGGTAAACAGACGACCGTCGAGGGGATGGTGCATTTCAAGGCCAACGGACGACCGAGATTCATCGAGGCTCGCCGAATCAGTGGCCGGCTAGAAGGAGATAGTGTTTTCGAGGGAATGCCATCGGTTGAGATTCAGGAATCAAATGATCTGATTCCGGTCCAACGCAAGCAGTTCGGAGACTTCGATCCCATTGAGCTTGCAGGCGCATGGCCTGGCGATGAACCCATTGAGGAACTTATGGCGCAGCTCGATTGAGCGACCTGTTCATGACACGTTTTCTCCTGTACACGAAATGGAATCTGCCCATTTTTTGGGGGCGTTATCCAGCCGTGTTCGTAGGAGCTATTAGCTCCGCACGTTCCTGAATGATTTTCGCCTGTTCTAAGGCGTCCGCGCCAAATTCCTTTCCAGAAACGATCTGCCGGGCCGCCGATAGGATCTTGGACTCGAATCTGCGTTGGAGCCATGTGACCTTCCCGAAAGCTGTGCCGTCAAACTCCTTCAACTCTGTAGCCGACAGCACCGCCTGAATGAGTTGTCGCGTCCCCGAATCTTTGTGCCATTCCAGTTTTTCAGCGTCCGTCCGCCCGAGGATCAAAAGGAAGACAATCCTTAACATTACGGCTTGATAAGAAAAGAACACGGCCCACGTATATTCTCCAACGTACGGTCGTACCGTCTCGGTTTCAGAGTCGACGAGCGTGGATAATTTATCGAGAGACAAGCCCTGACTGAGTTCGATAAACGTTGGATGATCCTTGATGCCCTTATATTCGTCGACCGTCAAGAGATCGATAAATCCAAGCATTGGGGGAAGCTTGGCGCGCAGTTGGAGGACGCGACCCCACAGAGTGTCAATGGCCTGTAGCTTTCTCTCCATAGCGGATTTCTGACCTTCCGCGAAGGAAGAATGCGCCACCGCGAGTAGATTGGCCTGCCGCTCGATTGCCGCTCGCAGTTCGACCAAGGAGACGTCGCTCTGCGCCTTTAACTGTGACTTGAGGGATGCAAGTTTCTGATCGTATTCATGCTGAATGCCGGTCTTAAGACGCGTGCTGATCCATTCCTTTGAAAACCAGATTATTAGAGAAACCAACGCTCCACTGACGCCAGCAGATGCAAGAATACTGAGTGCTAATGTGTCCATGTAGAATCAGCCTAACAGATTCCGCTTGAGCTGCACTTGCACGACATATGGTTCGAATTCATCCATGTAATTCAGACCGGCCAATATCCCGAGCGATCAACGCCGATTGAACAATGACCAACGAACTTCCTGACTCGATCATTGAACGAATCAAAATGATGGAACGTATTCTGATTGCCAAGGCGACGTTTAAGCAGTTGCCATGACCAGTCTGACTAGCTAAAGTAAGACCATGGCGCTCACATATTCAGTCTACGAAGCGAAAGCGCGATTCTCCGAGGTCATTCGGCAAGTGCGCGAAGGAAAGACCGTCACTGTCTCTTATCGAGGGGAACCAGTGGCCGAGATCCGTTCGATCCGGCAGCGTCAAAAGCCGACGCTCGACGAGCGGCTGAAGGACCTCGAACGTAGCGGCGCACTGGTTCACTCGGCCATTCCAAGGCGGACGTTCCGACCGGTTGAACGACGGCCCGACGCACTCTCCAGGTTTCTTGCCGAGCGCGGCGAATGAGGATCGCGTACGTTGATACCTCGGTGTTGACGGCCATCGCCTTCGACGAACCGGGTGCCGTAGCGTACGCGCAAAGGCTGGACGAATTCGACCGCCTGATCTCTTCCAACCTGCTCGAAGCCGAACTGCGGGCGGCGTTCGCACGCGAGAATCTGCTCTTTCAAGAGAGCATGATTGCAGGGATCGAATGGATTCTTCCCAATAGGACGCTTGCTCCCGAGTTTGCGACAGTGCTCGAAACTGGCTACTTGCGGGGCGCCGACCTGTGGCATGTCGCGACGGCCCTCTATGTCTTCCCCCCATTGGGCGGCCTCTCATTCGTCACGCTCGACGCCCGGCAAAGCGCAGTTGCGCAGGCGCTCGGTTTTCAGGTTCCGCGGGAAGCGAAGTCGCTATGAGTGATCGTCGCCTCCCGACCAGATCGATGAAGCTCACTACCGAAGCCGCCTTCGAAACCGTGATCGAAGCACACCTGCTTGGCAACGGATACGTTCCCGTTGCCGGCGAGGGCTTCGACCGCGAGCGTGCGATCTTTCCCGAGACGGTCCTGGCCTTCATCCGCCAGACCCAGCCCAGGGAGTGGGGCAAGCTGGAGGCTTTGCACGGAGACAAGACCGGGGAGCAGGTGCTCGGCGATCTGTGCAAGTGGATGGATACCCACGGCGCGCTCGCGACGCTGCGGCACGGATTCAAGTGCTATGGGCGAACGCTCCATGCGGCGTACTTCAAGGCGGCGCACCAACTGAATCCGGAACTAGAAGCCCGCTACGCGGCGAATCGGCTGGGTCTGACCCGTCAACTCCATTACTCGCCGCGCTCGGAGAAATCCCTCGATGTCACGCTTAGCCTGAACGGCATCCCGATGGCTACTTTGGAACTGAAGAACCCCCTCACGGGCCAGAGGGTTGAAGATGCGCGCCGACAGTACAAGCAGGACCGCGACCCACACGATCCGATCTTTGAATTCAAGCACCGCACGCTGGTGCACTTTGCCGTGGACACCGAGTCCGTGCTCATGACCACCCGCTTGGCGGGCGCGGCCACGCGCTTTCTTCCCTTCAACAAGGGTTCCGCCGGAGCAGCCGGGAACCCGTCCGATCCTGCGGGCCGGACCTACCGCACGGCATACCTGTGGGAAGAGGTGTTGCAACGCGACAGCTTGCTCGACCTCCTCGCCCGCTTCATCCACTTGCAGATCGACGAAAAACGCGACGATCAGGGCCGCAAGGTCAAAACGGAGTCCATGATCTTCCCGCGCTTCCACCAACTCCAGGCGGTGCGCATGTTGGTGGAAGCCGCCCGTAACGAAGGCGTGGGTCACAACTACCTCGTCGAACATTCGGCGGGCAGCGGCAAGAGCAACACCATAGGTTGGCTGGCGCATCGGCTCGCGTCGCTGCACGATACGGCCAACGAGCGGGTCTTCGACAGCGTTATCGTGGTCACCGATCGCGTCGTGCTCGACCAGCAGCTTCAGGACACCATCTATCAGTTCGAACACAAGCGCGGCGTCGTGCAACGGATCGACGACAGCTCGCGACAACTCGCCGAGGCTCTCGAGAACGCCGTTCCGGTGATCATTACCACGATGCAAAAATTCCCTTTCGTCTCGCGCCAGTTGCTCAAGATGGCCGAGGAACGCGGAACGACGGGCACGGGAACACTCGCCACCCGGCGTTCGGCCGTCATCGTCGACGAAGCCCACAGTTCCCAAGGCGGCGAGACCGCAACCGATCTCAAGGAAGTGCTGGGCGGCGAGGAACTGCGGAACGAAGCCAGGAAGCGTGCGTCCGAGGAAGGCCGCGAAGACATGGAGGAGCTGTACCGCAGCATGGCCAAGCGCGGCAAGCAGGCGAACCTGAGCTTCTTTGCCTTTACGGCGACGCCGAAACACAAGACGTTCAAGGTCTTCGGGCGTGGCGGCGAGCCCGCGCACCGTTACACCATGCGGCAGGCGATCGAAGAAGAATTCATCCTCGACGTGCTGAATCACTACACCACCTACGCGACCTACTTCGGGTTGCTCAAGGCTTGCGAGGACGATCCCAATGTCGAACGCAAGAAGGCCGCGCTGGCGCTGGCGCGTTTCATGAGGCTGCATCCGCACAACATCGCGCAAAAGACCGAGGTGATGGTCGAACACTTCCAGGCGGTCACGCGGCACAAGATCGGCGGCCGGGCCAAGGCGATGGTGGTGACGGGCTCGCGCCTTGAAGCGGTTCGCTACAAGCAGAGCTTCGATCGCTACATCCAGACGAAGGGCTACGCCATCAAGTCGCTGGTAGCCTTTTCGGGCACAGTGGAGGACGACAAGCTCGCGGGCAGAACCTACACCGAACCGGGCATGAACGACGGTATCTCCGAAAAAGAGCTGCCTGAGAAGTTCGGGGCTCAGGAATATCAGGTCCTTCTCGTCGCGGAAAAATACCAGACCGGGTTCGATCAACCGCTCCTGCACACGATGTTTGTGGACAAACGGCTCGCGGGGATCCAGGCCGTGCAGACGTTGTCTCGGCTGAACCGTATTCATCCGCTCAAGGAAGACACGTTCGTTCTCGATTTCGTGAACGACAGGGAGGAGATTCGCGAGGCATTCAAGACCTACTACGAAGGCGCCGAGATGGGCGAGGAAGTCGACCCGGCCCGCATGTACGCGATCAAGGGTGAACTGGACGCTTCAGGAATCTACCTCGACGAGGAAGTCGAGCGTTTCTGCGCCGTTTACTTCAAACCAAAGCGGCGGCAGAGCGCGCTGGATCACCAAACCATGAACGCCGCACTCGATCCGGCGGTGTCGCGCTTCACGGTCCGCCAAAACGACGACGAGGCGGAGGCTGAAGACTGGCGCGGCAAGATGCAGGCGTTCTTGAACCTGTATGGGTTCCTGAGCCAGGTGATCCCGTACCAGGACTCGGACCTGGAACGGCTTTACGTGTTTCTCCGCCATCTGGCCGCGAAGCTGCCACCTCGCAAAAGCGGCCCCGCATACCGATTCGATGACGAGGTGCGGCTCGAATACTACCGCCTGCAGAAGATCAGCGAGGGATCGATCCCGCTTCAGGGCGGCGAAGCCCGACGCCTCGACGGCCCCACCGAGGTCGGCAGCGGCTTGGTGCGGTCGCAACCCGTGCCGCTATCGCAACTCATCGACATCGTGAACGAACGCTTCGGCACGGACTTTAACCCGGCCGACCAGCTCTTCTTCGACCAGATCGTCGAAGCAGCCATGGCCGACGACGGTGTGCGGCAGGCAGCCGCTGTTAACCCTGGCGACAAATTCGAGTTGGTGTTCAAGAACCTGCTTGAGAATCTGTTCGTCGAGCGCATGGATCAGAACGAGGGAATCTTTGTCCGGTTCATGAACGACGTGCCCTTCCAGAAGATCGTGACAACCTGGATGGCGTCGGAAGCGTATCGGCGGTTGAGGAGCGGCGACGCGCGAGATAGCCTGGAGGACGAGGGATCCGGCGCACGGCCGCCCCACCTGCGGATCGTCGAGCCCGAGCCAGAGGAACGCTACGTGACCTGCGTGCCGCTCGTCCCGCTCAAAGCCGCCGCGGGCGCTTTCAGCGACACCCAACACATCGACGACGATGACTTCGCGTGGGCAGCGGTCGAGACCGGGCGCCGACTCCGTCGCGGTATGTTCGTTGCCCAGGTAGTCGGCAAGTCCATGGAACCGGCCATCCCCGACGGCGCGTATTGCCTCTTCGCGGCGCCCGTCGAAGGCACGCGCCAGGGCAAGACCGTGCTCGTGCAGATGCGCGACGCCGAGGACCCGGAGAGTGGCCAGCGCTATACGGTCAAGCGTTACGAAAGCGAGAAGGCGGGCGACGGAGACTCGTGGCAGCACACGAAGATCGTACTCAAACCGGTCAACGCGGACTTCGAGCCGATCGTCCTGACCGGCGCGGACGAGGAACAACTGCAGGTGATCGCCGAGGTCGTCGAGGTTCTCGACTCGGGAACGTGAGGATTTCACGGAACGCGAGCAACTTGGAAAAAGAATGAACTACCCGTTAAAACACATCTCGATTCGCGTTCCTTGGCACGACACCGGATGGGACGGCCGCGTCTGTGCCGCGCCGCGTAGGAATGAACCGAATTTGCCTCTGTACAGAACATTCGCCGTTCGAAACCCCGATTTCAGTCCGATCCCGCGCCTCGTAACCCGCTGACGTCTGCACACGATGGACACGCTATACAAGTACGTCTCTGCCGAACGTGCCCTCACCTGCCTGCCCGAAGTCGGTGACGGGGCGTTGCGGGCAACACAGCCGGCGGCTCTTAACGATCCCTTTGAGTGTGCGGTAATCAAAACATTCGTAGAGAGTGATGAACGGGATGGGAACAGGGAGTTGGCGCGTGTACTTACCGGCATTCACCGTACCAGTCCGGTGAGCGAGACTGACATCGTGGAAGCCAGAAGGAAGCACGGCAGCCTGTATCTGCGTGAGCTGCTGTCGAGTCAAATGTCTCAACGATTCGGTATAGTTTCCTTCGCCAGCGATCCCCGCCACCCGCTCTTGTGGTCCCACTACACGGTAGACGGGTCTGGATTCGTGGTGGGCTACGACATGGAGCAACTAAGGGCGCTGGTCGATAGAGAATGTCTGCGCCCTGTTTCGTACGGCTCAAAACCTGCTGTGCTTATGGATTACCGCGTGATGTCCGACGAAGAGAACATCAGAATCTTTTTGTCATGGAAGGGCGATCACTGGATTTATGAAGACGAATGGCGGCTGATCGTAGAGCTCGATAGCACCATCGGGACCGGGACTCAGGATCGGCACGGCCAGCCGATCAATTTACTTCGCATACCGAATGCGGCGGTCACGAGCGTGCACTACACGGAACGAACTCCGAGCGAAGCGGTCGAGGAGATACAAAGACGCTTGGAAAGCACCAACAACCGGTATCGGGCGACGCGTCCCACCAAACTGGTCGTGTCGGAGATAAAGTACGGGTATCAAGATGCGAAGTCTTGATCGAGGGTCGCCCGGGCTTTCGATTGGTATCGTGCAACGCTATCAACATCAGAACGAACGCCGTCTGCAGACGTGATGGAATTGGAGTTCGGCCACCACGTTTCAGAACCTCAGTGGTCACTTCAAAGCCGGTCAAGGATGGTCACCGCGTTGCAGCCACGCATCAGGGCCGGTTCAATGATCTCCCGGTAGGGCTCCACACTGGACAAGGACCGGAGCACAGGAGGAATCGTGAACCCATCCAGAACCCGATTCCCAGCCCCAGAGTCGGTGGTCACTTCCTTGGCCGGTTCAGAGTGACCGCCGAGGTCAGGACGCCGCCCGTACTCGAAACACCAAGGCACGGGACGCGACCAATGCGCCTTAGTCTGGACACTCGTTGTGGCTCCACAAGCCGAAGGCTGGCTAGCTCGCTTGTTTCACCAGTTGAGATTTCAGCGTCATTTTGGCCTTGGTAGCCATCTGCGACAGAGTGTCGCGAGGTGACGGAGTGTCTGAGGGCAAAGCGAAGCGTTGTCGAAGACGTGGAAGGCGGATTTTCGGGTGCGAAACCGCATCTTCAGGCGGAATCGGGCACACCCCGGCCGGAGTGACGAATCGAATGGTGTTTTGGGTCGTGCGAGGGGCGTCGCCGTAAGCAGCGGCGGGACGGATTGCAGGTTGCGGAGGGCCGTGGCAAAGGTCCCGGCCCAGGGATAGCCTTCCGACATCGCGATCCAGACGTGGCGGACGGTCAGACGGATTCGGGCGCCGATTTTGAGCAGCTCCAGCCGAATCGTATGGCACTGGGCCCGGGCCATGTCGGTTCCCTTCAAACCCAGCCGGCGCAACGCGTGCATGAGCATGTAGGCGGCCGAAGACAGGTACAGCCGGAGTTGATTGGCGCGCATCGTGGCGGCGCTGCTCCGGTCGGCGAACAGGTCGAGTTGCTCTCCTTTTATCCGGTTCTACATGTCGCCACGGGCGCAATAGAAGTCTTCATAGAGTGCCTGGGCCTCCAGGCGTTTCCGCGGCAGTGAGGTGACCACGAATCGGGGATTGGGGCCCTTGTCGACAAACTCGGCCTTACCGATGACGCGTCGAGTCCGGATTCAGCTTTTTAGAGTCCGGTACTTGAAATCCCGAAACGCCCGCGCGGACTTTCCCGTGGCTTGAAACGCCGCTTCGGCCTGGTTCATTTTCTCAACGATCTTTTCCTTGAGCCGTGCATTCTTGGCCAATCCGATTACGTAATCGATGGATTTCGACTCGCACCAGGTCAGCAGCACATCGCGGCAGAAACCCGAGTCGGCCCGGACCACGATCCGGACCTTCGGCCACCTCTGCCGGATCTGGCCGACGATGCGCTTCAACTCGTCCACGGCGCCGTCGGCCGCATCGACATTCGCGCACCGCAACCGGGCGCACAGGAGGTGTTCGCCCGCGAAGATGTAAAGCGGCAAATAGCAATAGTGGCCGTAATAGCCATGAAAGAATCGACCTTCCTGGTTGCCATGGATCGGATCGTCCGTGGCGTCCATATCCAGCACGATCTCTTCAGGCGCCGCCTCGTCGGCCGCGATTAACGCGTCTACCATCCACCGGTCGATCGCATCCGGGTCCATGACGATCTTCTTGTACCGCTCCTGGGCGCCCACGGCCGCTCCGGTCAACTCCAACCGGTTCAACGTGCATTTGCCCGCCAGCGCTTTCCCCCGGTCCCGCGCCTGCCGCCGATCCGCCCCCAGCGGATCGGCTTTCTCCACCGCCACCGCCAGCATCGGATCGGTCCGCAGTTGGTCGTGATCGTTCAAATCCTCATAGCCCAGGCAGAGGCCGTAGACCCGCTGCCCCAACAACTCGCCCACCGTGTGCTCGATCAACTGCAGGTCCCGACGATCCCGGAAACACCCCGCCAATCCCGCCAACAGTCCAGTCCGCTTCTCCACTTCCCGCAACAGCAGAACCCCCGCATCGGTGATGATCGTTCCGCCGTCCAATCGCGCCTTCACTTTGCGTTGAAAAAGTCCGTGAAACTCGAACTGGACTTGGGTACACTCTGTCGTCATAAGGGCCGTGTCCGTTTGGTTCGTTAAACGTTCATTTCAAACGCTTTATACCAAACAGAACGGCCCTTCTAGGTCCTACCCATGAAGAATGCGGGTTAGCTGCCGTCGGGGCCGTACTCGCCAGGTTTACTTCTAGCCACGCTCCGAGAGGTCACTGGATGTCACGCTCAGCCTGACCGGCATACCGATGCTACGCTGGAACTCAAGAACCCGCTCACGGGTCGGAGGGTTGAGAATGCATGCCGACAGTACAAACTGGACGGCGACCGCGCGAGGCGATCTTCGAATTCAAGCGCCGCACGTTGGTACACTTTGCCCTGGACACCGAGTCCGTGCTCATGACGACGAGTCGGGGGAGCGCGGCGACGTACTTTTTCCCTTCAAAAAGCGTTCCGCCGGAGCAGTCGGAAACGCGACCGATCCTGCGGGGCCGGACCTGACAATGCACATTTGGAGCCAATGAAATGACCTGCAGCAAGGACGACAAGGAGACGGTTCCCGGAGACCAGGATGCGAAGGAAAGCAAGACAATAGCGTCAGTCCATATCGAGTGGAATGATCGTATGGAGGTCCGTGTCAAGGCACCCTCTCTAGACATGGGTATTGCCGACACAGCTGTAATAAAAACACGATGCCAAAGGTGCTGGGGGAGAGCGGTTGGGAGAAGAAATAGTGCCGGAGTCTGTACAGGACTCAAGTGTCAGGTGTGTGGAAAACGACTTGAAGGAGAGGCAGCTGCGAAGGAAGAGAAACGGATATCGAAGGAGTCTTTGTGGAATTTTATGAATATGCATTTGGGACACCTTCCCAAATACAGAGTTGGCGATTTTTTGCAAAAAGTATTTTTGGAGATGCGCCGGTTAAACAAAGAAGAAGCGAACGATCGGGTGGAAAGATCTAAGGCCGTTGCGAAGTCTAAAGAACGGATGCTGACGCGGGAAGGGTTCCCGTTGGGGTCTGCCGGACTGCTGATTGTGCAGGCCAATCTCCTGGTGAAGAGCACAGAAACGTGGTTCGCGGAGGAGAGCAAATCCGCAGTTGCCTATTCTGGTGTCAGAGTCAAGGGAGTTAAGGAGGATGGCAGCGCCGTCGTGAGCGTGCCGATCGACGCGAAAGGCATTAGCGAAGACCCTCGATATCATGATCACCAATTGTTGCACAGGCTCGGTTCATCTATGGCCACCGCGCTAGTGTTAGCATTTGCCTGCGAGCTGGTTTTGAAGGCAATTAGTTTGACCAGCAAGGACGAGGCAATCAGAGGTCACGATCTGTTGGAACTTTATGACGATTTGCCAGAGAGAAGTAGAAATAGAATCGAAGGCGATTGGGGAGAGATTAGGAGAGAACTGGAGCGAGCAAGGCATACATTCGGAAGATGGAGATATATTGAGAAGAATGTTGGAGAGAAAGGGGTGCAATCAATGATTAACGCGCAAGTAGCTAGATCCTTGGGAAGAGCGGCTCGCGTCTTGTTAGATGAGGCAGAGTTCTCCGGGTTGGACGGTGGCGTGTCAATTGAGGGCAACGACAAAATTCATGCCGGTGATGGAATGAATTGGCACGAAGAGAAAGTAAAGGTGGACGTTAAGGGAAGGGAAACTCCACTAAAGTGAGAGGCGACACACATCGCGCCCCGAGCCGACGCGGAACGCCGCGACTTCTTGGAAACCGGTCTTCTACAGACGCAGACCGAATCCATGGTCCCCATCGATCTGGCGTCCTGCCTGATCTCCGATGAAAAGGATAGATATCCCAAATGCCGCGACGAAGACCCATGTGAATCCCTGTGTGATAAGGCAAAGTAAGACGGGTATCCCGTGGGGATCAAGTCCGCGTTTTTTCAATTGAGAATTTGTCCTTGGGTATTCGGTTCTGGATCAGCCTGTTGACTACCACCTATCATCCTTTCAAGGGCGAATCTGTGAGCGGAATTGACAGCTATAGGTTTATCCGGTCCTCCACGTTGTCAGACGCCGTTTCGAGATAGCAGGCAAGCCTCCTCGCAGCTTCGTGGTCAAGATAGGCGAAGCGCGTTACTCCCGGTCGTGGTTCCCCGATTCTAAGCTTGATGCAGTTATGATATTCCGTCACGTACACATTGTCCCACTGCTTCGCTTTAACACGGATATTGACACGATTTTCATACATTTGTGGCCTCCAATCCGGGTTTGTGAGTGTTTGCTTGGAACTCATGAAATTGCGCACGTTACCATTGACTAAAGTAGCATCCCAGCCAGTCGTGTATGAAGCGCCGGGAAAACACCGAATCAGCGGAACGCGGGGAACCGCTTCGGATCCTGCTCCCGCATCAGGTCGTAGACAACCGCCACAACCTGTTCGCGGTTGGGTTTTGAAAAGTAGTCGCCGTCGGAACCGTAGGCGGGGCGATGGGCCGGCGCCGAGAGGGTGCGGGGAGCGGTATCGAGCCATTGGAAGCCGCCCTGAACTTCAAGCGCCTCCCGCATCATGTACGCGGTTCCTCCACCCGGATAGTCTTCGTCCATGAAGACGATTCGATTCGTCTTCTTCAACGACTCCAGAATCACGCCGGGAAGGTCGAACGGGAGCAGGGTGCGTACGTCGACGATCTCCAGATCGATGCCGACCCGTTCCAGCGACCGTGCGGCATCCAGGGCGATGTCGCAACACGCGCCATAGGTCACCAAGGTCACGTCGCTGCCCGGGCGAATCACTTCGGGAACGCCGAGAGGAAGGGTGTACTCGCCGATATTGACGGGCACCGGCTCCCTCTTCCAGTAACCGTTCAGCACCTCGATAACCAGCGCCGCGTCATCGGACTGAAACAGCGTGTTGTAGAAACCCGCCGCCTGCACCGAATTCCGGGGCACGCAAACGTAGAGGCCACGAAGGAGGTCGACAATCCCCGACATGGGCGATCCCGAATGCCAGATCCCTTCGAGCCGATGGCCGCGGGTACGAATAATCACCGGCGCTTTCTGGCCGCCTCGGGTGCGCCAGCGCAATGTCGCCAGATCGTCCGAAATGATCTGCAGCGCGTACAGGATGTAGTCCAGATACTGAATCTCGGCAATGGGCCGCAAACCTCGAAGGCCCATGCCGATCGCCTGCCCGATTATGGTGGCTTCCCGAATGCCCGTGTCCGACACGCGTTCCGCCCCGTATTTCTCCTGGAGGTGCGCCCATCCCTGATTCACGCCTCCCAGTAGCCCGACGTCTTCTCCAACCGCAATCAGATTTGGAATGCGCTCGAACGCCGCGTCGAAACAATGATTGATGATCTCGAAACCCTTGTGCATGTCCGGCGCCTCGGGATACCGGATGGGAACGACGGGCACCGCCAGCGCGGATTCCCCGGACTCGCTGTACAGATCCGACCCATACCGCCGCCGGTTGGCGTCGTCCTCGACGGCCTTCCACTTGCGGAGCGTGGCGGTTCGATCCGGCGGTTCGTCCCTGGCGGCGAGCAACACTTCAGCCACCGCCGCCATGATGTCCCGGCGCAAGGGCATGTCGTCGTCTTCCAGAGACTGTCTCAGGTGCGCGATTCGGTCCTTTGCCGCCGCCCCGTTTTCGATGGTTCCAATCAACGACACGGCCCTTCGCCGTTCCTCTTCGATGGGGGCGCGATACGCCTGCCATGCCTTGTCCCGGGCTTCGACCGCGCGGTCGCGTTCGGCCGTTTCGATCGCATCCAGTTCCCCTTCGCTCGCAAATCCCGCTTCAAGAATCCACTCGCGCATCTTGACCAGGCAGTCGTATTCCCTTTCCCAGGCTAGGCGTTCGGGCGATTTGTAGCGCTCATGGTTGCCCGAAGTCGAATGCCCCTGCGGTTGGGTCAACTCGGTGACGTGGATCATGGCCGGCGTGTGATCCCGGCGGACGATTGCGGACGCTTCAAGGTAGGTCGAGCACAGTTCCGAGTAGTTCCATCCCCTGGCAACGTAGATCGACAGACCCGGACGGCCACCCTCACGATATTGGAAGCCTTCGAGAATGCGCGAGATGTCGCCCTTCGTCATCTGAAAGGAGTTGGGAACGGAGATACCGAAGCCATCGTCCCAGATCGACAGCAGCATCGGAATCTGCAGGACGCCGGCGGCATTGACCGATTCCCAAAAGATGCCTTCGGCGCAACTCGCATTCCCGATCGTGCCAAAGGCGATCTCGTTGCCGCGGTCGGAGAACTTCCCCGCGAATTGGTCGAACGTTCTCACCTGCCGATAGAGCTTGGACGCGTAAGCCAGACCGACCAGCCGCGGCATCTGCGCCCCGGTCGGCGACAGATCGGCCGACGAGTTGTAGCGATCGACTTGAGATTCGAAGCGGCCCTCGGCGTCGAGAAACCGCGTGGCAAAGTGACTGGTCATGGAACGTCCGGCAGAGGAGGGTTCCGCCACCGGATCGGCGTGGGCATAGAGTTGAGCGAAGAACTGTTCGACCGTCAGCAGATCCAGGGCAAACATGATGGTTTGGTCCCTGTAATAGCCTGACCTGAAATCGCCCTTGCGGAATACATACGCGAGCGCGAGTTGCGCGGTTTCCTTGCCGCTGCCAAAGATGCCGAACTTGGCCTTTCCCGAAAAAACCTCGCCGCTGGCAAGGATACTTGCCTGCCGGCTTCGAACGCCGATGCGATAGTCCCTGATGACGGCATCGACGTTCCAACGGCTGTCGGAACCTTCGACGAAGGGGTAATCGAGCGACATCTTCAGTTCCCGGGCGGCCGCCGAATGGAATCGACGGAAACGATTTCGTAACAGGAGAGCGCGGTTCCGGTCGTCACTTTGTTTCTTTCTCCAGCTTGCCCCCGCAAGTGCCGGGGACGCACTGGCCAGCGGATTTTCCAGTTCGATATTATGTCGGCAGGACTCCCGGCGCAATTCAAAGTCCGGGCGAAGTCCGGGCATTGTTAAACTTGCCCCTTGCGCGCGGGGGGCCGCTATACTGGGCAAATTCGAAATCCCGGGGTTCAGGAGACAGAATCATGCGGAACACATTCGTCGTATTCGGGTTCCTCGCCGGTATGGCCGTGACTGCCATACCGGCACTTGCGCATCACGCCTTCACCGCGGAGTTCGACAGCAACGCGCCGGTTGAACTGAGCGGCACCGTGACACGGATGGAATGGGTCAACCCCCATGCATGGATTCATCTCGACGTCGTGAACGAAAACGGCGAAGTGGAAAGCTGGATGGTCGAGGGCGGGAGCCCCAACATCATGTTGCGGCGTGGTTTCACGAAAGACTCGCTGCTTCCGGGAACCGAAATTCAGGTTCGCGGATATCGGGCCCTGAATGGAATGAACCGGGCAAACGGATCCCAGATCACCCTCGGCGACGGAAGCCGCCTCTTCCTTGGCGGATCGAATCCTGACGACCCGTCGAATCTGCAAAACTAAACGGGTGGCCGAGCGGTCATGAACCGCACCTGAATCAAGGGCCTGCTGCGAGCAGGGCCTACTGCCCTTCGGCTGCTTCCTGTGCCCGGGCCCCGCTCAGGATATCGTACATCGCGTAGTTGGCCTCGTGGCAGGCGTATTCGAAAATCCTGTAGTCGTCGTCGCGCTCCAACACGATGCGCATCGTCCAGGGTTCCACCCATGTTCGAGGGTCGTCAACGGTGGCCTCGTAATGCAGGATGTCATCGCTGACGCGCGTGAAACGTTCGGTCAGGACCAGGTCTTCGCTGTGGTATCCGGGACTCCCGGGATATCCGGCGCCGTTTGAACCGATTGCGACCTTGTCGGTAAAGTTCCGGGTTTCAACCACCAGCGTGTCGCCTTCCCAGCGGCCGCGCGAATCGCCCATGTACGTCTTGATTTCGGCACCGATGTGGGGACGATCGTCCAGGGGGATGACCCGGCTTTCGTGAATCATCTCGTTGCGAAGGACCACGTATCCCGGCGTCTGAAGAATCTGGTTTCCGTTGTTGTAGATCACGGGAATGATCGAGCCCAGCAGGCCGCGCGTGATGCACCGGTAATAGATGTTCATATCCTCGGGCCGGTCCGCTTCGCCGCGCCACGCTCCGGGCAGGCCGCGGCCGTCCCGGGCTTCGTCGCGATACCTCAAGGCTTCTTCCGTCAACGCCGGCAGGCGTCCGTTCGACGGACTGACGATCAGCGAGGTTTCACGCACGGGGCACCCGCGCTCGGTCCAGTATGACGGTGGACCGATACCCACCTCGTCACTCGGGTTCAGGTCACCGGCCGCCCGTTCCTGGAAGCGCTGTTGGCGTTCGGCGAACTCTTCTTCGGTCAACGTCTCGCGTTCGCCCAGATCTTCGGGCCGCTCCATGGGAACGCCCGTGTTTCCGGGCCACACCCCCTGAAGGTCGGGATCCCCCCATGGCGTGCGCGGAACGGTATAGTCGGAGGGCGCCTGCGTCATCGCCTGCGCCGTCGCAGGGACGGCCACGGCGAACGCCACCGCCAGCACACGCACACGCACACGATTGAATCGGAATCTCATTGGAATCCTCCCGAAATCCTCGCGAAACTCTAGTTCTCGCTATCTACAATGAACTCGCCATAGAGCAATCGCTCAGCAAATTCGACGCACTTGAAATCGATCAATTGGGCATTGTCTTCGGCCCGGCGATATAGGAGCAGCGAGATCGACCATGGCCGCGAAAACAGCGTCGGATCCTCGATCGTGGCCTCGTACTGTATGTGGTCCGGTCCGCTACGCGTGAAACGCTCGACCACATGAGTCCGGCTGCTTGTGAAGTTTCCGGCACGGTCCAGCCAGGCCAGCCCGTTCAGGCCCGTCACGTCGATCACGAGCGTATCGCCATCCCAGCGGCCGTTGTTGGTTCCCATCCAACTGTCGACAACCGCCACCTGAGGGGCGCCCATCTGGATCAGGCGATTCGCAGTCGCATACTCATAGACAAAAAGGATATCGGTCGGCGTCTGGACGATCTGGAACGGATAGGGCATGTAATTGGCCCGCGGTATCCCAGGCATGTAGCACTTGGCTTCAGGATCCTCGGTCCGGCGGTTGGTGAAGTTGGCTTCCTTGCGGGCGGCTGCTTCGGGAAGATACGGGATCTCGTTGCCATCGACCACGCCCTGCCCCGCGGGCACGGCCCCGATGGCGCCAAGCTCCCACATGGGGCCCTCGTAGGCGGAATGATCCTGAAGATTCCAGTTGGCGCGGCTGAAGGTTTGCCATATACCGCTCAGGTCGGGCCGGCCGTCGATGGTGCGCTGGACACCGTCGGGAGCTTGCGCGAGCGCTGGCGCGGCGATACACATCGCGGCCACGAGTATCGAAACGAGGGATCGTGCCCCAATCGATTTCATGCGCCTGCCCATTCGATCTCCACGATGGGACCCGGTGAACGGTCTGTCTCCCTGTCTTCCAATTCGATCATGGCGTCATTTCCGCTTGGCAGCCCCTGCCAGAACCCGGCAGGGTCGCGGCGGCATCGGAACATCCGCCACCGACTACCAGGGCATCTACCGATTGGTGTACTCCCGCCCCGCGGTGGATCCGCCGCTGCAAATCATGACGCCTTCATCGATTCGATCCGCGACGTTGTTTTCGTTGCAGGTGTGGAGCATGAAGATCCCGTTGTCTCGCGTCGCCTGGAACACGCGTTCGCGCGCCGCCTGCATTTCGGGAAGTTGCTGTGCGCCGGGCCGCGGCAGCCCGACGAGCGAGAATCCCATGTCTCCGGGCCCCCATTCGGCGAAGGCAATCCCGGGAACAGCAGTCGTCGCTTCGGCGTTCTCCAGAGCGTGACGGTCCTCGATCTTGACCCCGAGAAGAAGCTCGCCGTTCGGATTGAGCGGCCATGGGTCCGCCATTTCGAGGTATTCGTTCTGGGACACGCCCCAGATGCGCGAGGCAAACCCCTGGCTCCCGCTGCCCCGAAGTCCTTCCTCGATCCCTTCCATTTCAGGAGCAAAGGGATAACGGCTGGCGGCGACAAACACCTCGGCGGCTTCGGCTTCGCGAACGTGACACAGGAGAATGCCATGGACGCCGGCGGCCAGGGCCTGATGAATGACCCAGTAGTTGGCCCGCATGCTGGCTTCATCCAGCCCCAGAACCGGAAGCGTGACGATCACCGCCGGAGTACGATGCCCGGACGCGGTGGGTCCGGCGTCGACCAGACCCTGCATGAACTCACGCAGGTCGCGCATGTCGGCCGCGCCGTGTTCCATGTCGTAGTTGATGTAGTCGGCCGTCGTACTGGCGAGCCGTTGCCCTTCTTCGTACCCGCCAACCGATGTCGTGTAGTAGACCGGTTGCCCCTCTTGGAGCATCTCGATGGCCTTGTTGATCCGCGCCGGCCGGGCATCGGCGGTTCCGTCCTGAGCCTCGGACGGGCCGATCGACATCGCCGCCGTCAACGCGAAGGCAAGCAGTACCAAAATGGCTTTTTTCATTTCGATCTCTCTCGGCAAAAACGCCTCGGAATTGGATTACTGGTGTGTCCGGGCTTCCTCGATCAACCGCATCGCGCGTGATGGGTTGTAGACGCCGCAGGGACAAAAGCGAGCCAGCGTCGCAACCGCCTGCTCGGGCGTCCGCCGGCCTTCGCGCACCATGTCGAGCATCTTCTGCGCCAGAGCGAACGACACCATGCCGTGGCCGCACATCGTGGCCAGTTCGAGCAACTGTCCCCGTGGCAACCGGTCGTTGGGATCGGAAAATCCGAGAGAATACTCCACGCTGTGACGATGGATGCCGCAGGCTTCGCCCACTTCCCTGGCGCCTTCGACGGATGTGCTTATGTTGACCGAAAGACCCAGGTCTTCGGCGATCACCTCGCTCAGGCAGGCCGTGGCCTTTTCCTGCGAATCGAAAACCGCGCCCGCGGTCCCGGCCTTGTGCACGCTCTCGATGACCGTGTCGAATTGGGGACCGAAATCACGGCTCCAATGCACGCCGGGATTCAGCGCGCCCGAGGGCCGGTAGCCGCCCTTGCCCGAAGCGCCGATGTTGGAAGGGCCATGCTTGACGCAGATCCGGAGAAACGTCTTGAGCTTTTCGATGGCGCCTTCGTCGTTCTTCCCCTTCGAGGGCATGGCGAACACGATGAAGTCGTCGGCGAAAGTTTCGGCCTTACCGTACCGATGCAAGGTGTTGGTCACCCTGTTCCTCCTTCCGAACGTTCGTGATCCGCCCGAGCCCCATATTGGTCTTGGCACGCTCGAACCTGTACCCCAGATCCTCGAGCAGCGGCGCCAGCAACTTGTCTTCTCCGCCATCGTCGCACCGGGTCGACACTCCCACGGCAACGACAGTGTCGATCCGCTTCGATACTTCCATCACGGTGGACAGGATTTTCCCAACCTCCGAAAGGTCGGTCTTGATCTCGACAATCGCTGAAAGGATCTTTTCGTTGAGCAGGTCTTCTCTCAACGTCCCGGCGCTCTTGTCGGTCATCAGGTGCGAAATGGGATTCTTTGGCTCGAACGTGACGCCGCATTTCGCCAATGCCATGGTCATGGTCTGAATCTGATGGAATCGAACGCCGGTCCCCGGACGACCGAACTCGACGACGTATCCAACTTCGCCGACGTCGACGCGATGCGCCACATCGTTGGTCTTCACCTCTTCGGTGCCCCGTCCGGCAATGCCCGTCGAATCGTGTTCGACCAGGGGATCGCTGAACACGCGCCGGGCGATGCGCGGCCATTCGAGTTCTTCCATAACGAAGGCGCCGGTCGGGCATACGTCCGGTTCCGGTTCAAAGCGAAAACGAAAGACCTTGGCCAGACGCCGAATCGTGCGCACCATGGTGGGGTTGAGGTGTTCCTGGCTCATTCCACGGAAACAGGTCCCGCACTCGACACACTCGTCGTAGTTGATCTTGGCGCGATTGATGCCGGTGTCGACGTATATCGCGCCCATGGGACATACGGGAATGCAGTTGCTGCAGGCCACGCATTTGCCGGGGTCGATCTGCATGCTGGACGCTCCTCTCGGTGGCTCAGTATATCATCGGCCTATCTGTAAAACAGGTTCACCAGAGCCATCGGAACCGCGGGCACATAGCTGACCAGAAGCAGCACTCCCAGCAGCACGCCGATGAAGTAGACGTTCACCTTGGTCACTTCCCAGATGTCGGCTTTGGCGATGGAACACGCCGTCACCAGAACGCTGGCGACCGGCGGCGTCTGCTGCCCGATTCCCAGGTTGAGCGTGACGACAAGGCCGAAGTGGACCGGATCGATGCCGGCGGCCTGGACCAGCGGCATCACGATCGGCACCACCAGAATGATCGCCGCCGCGGAATGCAGAAACAGACCCACGGCCAGGAAGAACAGGTTCAGGAGCGCCATGATCGCGAGCGGATTCTGCGTGAAGTCGAGAATCCCCTGTGCGATCCGCTGCGGGACCTGCATCGTCGTCAGAACCTCGCTGACCAGAGCCGACCCTGCCACCAGCAACATGACAACAGCCGTTTGTCTGGCGCCCTCGATCATTGCGTCCCGGAGGCGGGCCAAATCGAGTTCGCGGTAGATCACGGTACCGATCAGGATGGAGGCGACCACGGCCAGCCCCGCGCCCTCGGTGGCTGTCACCCACCCGCCGAAGATTCCTCCAAGAATGATGACGGGAAGCGTCAGTGCCCAGGCCGCTTCCCTGAAAGTCCGCCCGACTCGGCGCAATTCAAAGACTTCTTCGACCGGGAAGCCGCGACGAACCGATATGAAATAGGCCATGCCCATCAACGACACGCCGCCCAGCAGGCCCGGCACTATCCCGGCCACGAACAACTCCACGACCGAACTGCCCGACATCACGGCATACAGAATCATCGGAACGGATGGCGGGATCACGATGGCCAGCGTCGAGGACGAAGAAGTGACGGCGGCGGCGAAAGATTTTGGGTATCCCTTGCTCTTCATGGCGGGGATCAGAATGGATCCCATCGCGGCGACGTCGGCAACGGCCGACCCGGAAATCTCCGCAAAGAACAGTGACGCGCCAATGGTCACCATCGACAGACCGCCGCGCACGAACCCCAGCAGGGCCGACGCGAATGCAATCAGGCGGCGTGAGATGCCGGAGGCGTTCATGATGGCGCCGGCCAGAATGAACAGGGGAATTGCAATCAGCGAAAAATTGCGCGCGCCGTCGTAAAGGAGGAGTGCAACGTTGGGCAGCGCATCGACGCCGGCGGTCAACGCGATGGCCAGGGCCGCGGCTGCGCCCAGCGCAATGGCGATGGGCACGTTGACAAGGATTAACGCCAACAGGGCGAGGAACATCGCCAGAAGGATCATCCGGGTGGACCCGCCTTGTGCCCGGTCTCCGTCTCGCCGGCGGAGGGAACCAGAGTCAGGAGTTCGGCGACGATGAACAACACCGCGCCGATGGGAATGACCGACTGGGTTACCCGGGCGGACACCGATGGCAGGCTGACCAGATAGGTGGTATCCAGAACCTGCAGGACGCGCAAACCGGCCCATGCGGCCAACATGAGGAAACCGATGACCACCGCTTCTCGGAAGACCACAAGCACCGACCGGAGGGTTCCCTTCGTCGAAGCGACGAGCGTGGGAAAACCGATGTGTGCCCGATCGAGTGCGGCAAGACCGGCGCCGTAATAGGTCAACCAGACCAGAATGATCGACGCGACCTCGTCGTACCAGACCAGGGACGCGCCCGCCTTTCGGAAAACGATGCCAAGGACAACGACCAGCGCCAGCACGGTCATCAATACCAGGACGATCGCTTCAAGAAGCTTCCGGAAGTGGCGGCGGAACCGAACCAGGTGGTCGAACACGGACGGACCGTTACGGGTTGGCGAGGCGAAGCGCGGTCTCGATCATTTCCGCTCCGCCATCGACGGACTGGCCAAACTCGACGTAGATCGCCTGGCTGGCCTCGACGAAACTGCCACGGTCGGCTTCGTTGATCTCAATGCCCGACGCGCGCAGTGCGTCCATCAACTCCCCATCGAGCCGCTCAGCTTCCGAATAGATGAACTCTTCCATTCCACGGCCCGTTTCCTCGATCGCGTTCCGGACGTCTTCGGGAAAGTCGTTCCAGTGGTCGAGGCCGGCGATCAGATATGACGGCGTGTACACGTGGCTCGTTAACGAAAGATACGATTGCACTTCTTCGAAGCTGTTGCTGATGATCTGGGGAAGCGGGTTTTCCTGTCCATCGATGACGCCGGTTTGCAGCGCCACGAAGACTTCCGACAAGGCCATGGGCGTCGGGTTGGCCGCGAAACTCTGAAACAGCCGGATGCGCCACTGGCCGCGCGGAGTTCGCAGCTTGATGCCGCTCAAATCCTCGGGCGTGCGGATCGGACGAACGTTATTGGTAACGTGCCGGAAGCCGTTTTCCCACACCGCCACGACGTGGTAGCCCTGCTCTTGGGCGGCAGGCGCCAGGATGGGCCAGACGATCTCTTCCTTGATCCGGCTCATATGCTCCCGGTCCTGAACCAGATACGGCATCTCGAACAGGCCGAACTCGTCGACCGCCGAGGACATGACCGTCGACGGCATCGAGAAATCCAGAGTGCCCAGCCGCAGTTTCTGGAGCATGACCTCATCGTTGCCCAGTTGACTGGATGGAAAGAAGGTGGCGTGAACGCGGCCGTCGAGCCGTTCGTTGATCCGCCGCACGAATTCGTTCGCCGTAATGCCCAGCAGTGAATCGTGCAGGCTGACCGATCCGATCTGGAGTTCGATCGGCCCGGCCTCCCCCGAATCCGGCCCGCCGCACGCCGCGGTGAGCACAACAACCAAGAGCAGTGTCGAGACAAGGAGCGATCTGCGGAAGAGCATGAGACGAATTATGGGTGTAATGCGAACCAGCTTCAACCGAATTGGTTGGATGCGAGGAAACACGACTCGCTGTCGGGAAACGGGCGCCGGGACTTGATCGTGGTCGTGGACTGTGCCGACGGTGGAGTCTGCTACCGTGTCGGGCGCCAACTCGTCCGCGGGTCGTCGAATCTTTCGCATTTGCGTCGAAGTCCGTGGTCCTGACGACAGGGAATCCGTGCACTCCCATTCCCATTCCCACTGTAGGTGCAGTCTATGACTGCACGTTCTTGATTCGAGAGCTTGATCTGAGCGCTTGATTCGGGCGGTCGTAGACCGCCCCTACACGTTCTCAATGTAGGTGCAGTCTGTGACTGCACGTTCTTGATTCGAGAGCTTGATCTGAGCGCTTGATTCGGGCGGTCGTAGACCGCCCCTACATGTTCTCAATGTAGGTGCAGTCTGTGACTGCACGTTCTTGATTCGAGAGCTTGATTTGAGCGCTTGATTTGAGCGCTTGATTCGGGCGGTCGTAGACCGCCCCTACATGTTCTCAATGTAGGTGCAGTCTGTGACTGCACGTTCTTGATTCGAGAGCTTGATTTGAGAGCTTGATTCGGGCGGTCGTAGACCGCCCCTTGTATCTTTCATTAGGACGTAAAATGACGAGTTCTGGATTCCCGTAATTTATGCGGGGATCGAGAACGGACGTGACAGACCGTACCGCCCCAGGTCCAACCAAGACCGATGTGTAGCAAGGTCGTCACGTCCGTATCCTGCACTAACCCGAACAGTCGACCTGGGCCGCTTCTGTGGCGTAGCCCTTCCCCCAATATGGTCGGCCGTACCACCAGCCGAAATCGATCGTTCCTTCGAAGTCCATGAAGCCGCAGTGGCCGATCTGTTGCTGAGTCTCCTTCAAGGATACGGCGTACCGGGAGTAGCCATTCTCTTTTTGCGAAAGGATGTGTTTCTCAATGCGTACCCTGGCCTGCGCAGGACTCCACGGAGATCCATCGCCGATGTAACGCATTACCTCGGGATCTCCAACGATCTCGGCGAATGCTGCCAAGTCGGCCATGCGAAATGGACGGATCAGGAGGCGCTGGGTTTCCAGGCGCATCAAACTGTCAGCAGGGGTTTTCATTGTGCACCTGAGGCCTCCCCGAAAATGCCCGGGGCTGAGAATTCCGAGCGGGTTGTGCGGCCGGACGTGACAGAAACGCCTGGAGATGGCGTTGAATCGGCTCAGTATGCCAGGTGAGTTCCAACTCGATACCACCGGGTTACGTTCATTCACCCTTCGGGGGTGTCCAGGAGTTCCTGCAACCTCGACCGCAGCGCCGCCGGTACGCGCTCCAACCACATATGGTCTACAAGACCAACGTCGATACAGTCCCTGAGATGTACTCGGTCTTTGTCGCGAAACGAAGTCAGCTTCATGCGAACCAAGGCGTCCAGCGACAGTAGACGAAAGTCGGCGCTCGCCTCGGATTCAGAAACGTCCGGTGCGGCTTCCGCGTAGTCGGGCCGAACCTTTTCCGCGGCGAAAAGGACGTGGACCGCATCGCGCGCTTTCGCGTCGCGCTTATCGAGAAACTTATCGACGCTTGCGGCGGGACCATATACAAATCCGGCTTGCTCCAGCGCATTGCGGGCCGCCGGAAGATCGGCGCGACGCAACAGGATGTCCACATCCTGAGTGTTACGCACCGCGGATTCGTCCACGCGGGATACCCATGCGGCTACGGCGTTCCCACCGGCTACCGCATAGGGGATTTCAGCCTGTTCCAGGACGCGGGCGGCCCGAAGCAGACGCTCTCGAACCTTTTCAACCGCGTGACTCATGCGTTCCCAGGAAACTTCCGCGTATGGACTGAAGGCCATCTATTCAAACCAGGGCGATTCGATTTCCTGCAGCCGTCAAACAATCGAACCCGTTTGCATAACGGGCCGCAGCTCGCAGAGTGGCAACACTGACAGTGTAAACGTTTTTGTAGAATTGTCCTGGTCGCATGATTCACTCGGGGCGCCAGGAAAATCGACCGGTTCCTCGCGACGGCCTTTGAGACGGGAGTGATTTCATGGAGTTATTGTCAAAAGTGGTGTTTGACGATTGATTCAAGCGGCTGCCCGAACGCCGGTTGACGGCCGGTTTTTGCGGTAATACCGTATTACCCAAAATGACGACGATCACGTTCAAGGTCACTGAAGAGGAGGCTCGGCGGATTCGGGCCCAGGCCAGGAAGGAAGGGGTCAGCGTTTCGGAATATCTGCGCCGCCGGGCAGGTGTCGTCGAACCCGGGCCGCAAAAGCCCCGGCGCGTGCGCTGCAGGCACACCGGTGCGACGATCTTTTCGTCAATGGGGGGCCAGTCTCCGCTCACCACCGAATCCGTTCGGGAATTGCTCTCTGACTTCCCGTGAAATTCCTTCTCGACGTCAATATCCTCGTTGCCTGGGGTTGGTTCGATCACGTCGACCACGAGCGAACGGCCACGTGGATCGCCATGCTCAAAAAACGCACGGCTGCAAGACTGCTGACATCTGTCCAGCGTCAACTATTATTCCCGTTGACGACAATTAGAATTCCCGTTTGAGTTAAGGGATGTTCGTCGCCGTCCCGCCTGTGGGAAACGTGGTAAAGCCGTAGGCTTTTCCACGCAGCGGTGGGAATCCGGGTCTTGCACGGATTTCCACGGATGCGGCGTTTTCCACAGGCCCGTCGCCGTCACTTTTGTCGTCCTTTCGCGTTCTTGGCGGCTTCCATGCGGTAGCTGGACAGATTCAGTTCCAGAATAACGCTGTGATGAACGATTCGGTCGATGGCCGCGGCCGTGGTCATCGGATCCTTGAAGATCTTGTCCCAGTCCGAGAAGACCAGGTTCGATGTGATCAGAATGCTGCGGCGCTCGTACCGGTGAGCCAGCAGGGTGAACAGCACTTCCATCTCGTCCCGGCTGTGCTGGACGTAACCGATGTCGTCAATGATGAGCGCGTCGAACTTGTCGAGCCGCTTGAGTTCTTTCTCCAGTTCCAGCCCGGCCTTGGCCCGCAGGAGCCGCTGAACCAGCAGCGCACATGGAGTGAAGTAGATTCTCCGGCCCTTCAGGATGAGTTCATGCCCGAGGGCGCACAGCAGATGGGTCTTGCCGCTGCCCGGATTCCCGAAGGCCAGGACGTTCTCGGTGCGCTCCAGGAAGTCTCCGTCAAGCAATGCATCCACGCGTCGCTCGACGGTTCGGGGCAATCGGGACTGTTCAAACGCCGCCCAGGTCTTCTCCCGGGGCAGTTTCGATTCCCGCAGGAGCCGTTCGGTCTTCCGTTGCCGCCGTTCTTCCAGTTCCAGTTCACACAGCGCCACCAGATACCGGTCGTAGGCCCAACCTTCGTTGGTCGCTACAGTGGCCTGAACGTCGTAGTTGTCGACGAAGGCCGGCAAGTGCAACTGGCGCAGCGAGGTGGCGATCTCTGTCTTCACAGCCGGGCCTCCTCCTCGACCGGATCCAGTAACGCGTCATAGTGTCGGATCTCGGGTGGAGCGATCCGAACCTGCCAGGGCGAAGGCGCCGGAGTGTCCGCGTCGATGTGCTCCCGCACCGCTTCGACTGTGATCGGCAGGTCCTTGTCGATCCGATGTCTCAGCGCTTCGTGGACCCGCTCCTCACTGTCCATGGCCGCCATCTCGAGGATCTTCAGATACTGCCGGTCCGCGGTCCCCGGATGGTGTTCCCGCAGCCAGTCGTAGGTCACACGGAACAACAGCCGGGGAAACATGTCTTGCCGATACCGGTAGCGTGGAAAGGCGCCCGGTTTGCGGACCAGGGAATGAATCACGTGCCGGTAATCGATGGCGTGCTTACCCGATCCCCGCAGCCGCGGCATCTGCTCGACGCACTTTCCGCCGTACCAGACTTCCAGCCGTTCCGTATCCAGGCGGACCTCCACGTGTTCGCCGATCAGCCGGCTGTCTACCGAATAGGCGTTCTTGCGCACCCAGATCGTGCTGTCCCGGGATACGCGAGCCCGGATGCGATGCGTATGGTCCAGTCGTCGAAGCGGGAGTTGCCGCAGAGGCCGGAGTTCCTCACCCAGCCGCTGGCTGCGACCGGCGTTGCGCCGGTCGATCAACCCCGCCAGAAACTGTTCGTATGCGTCCCGGCTCTCGAAGTCCCGGCTTCCGCGCAGCATCAGTTCCTGGTCGACCGCCGTCTTGAATCGATAGTGACTCTGCTCGACGTCGCCGTTCTCATTCGCCTTGCCGGCCTGGGTGTGCGTCGCCCGTAAACCGTAGTGGTCGAGCAATCCTTGATAGCGGGCCGTAAACTCATCCGGATCCTTCAGGTTGTTGACTGCCGCCGACAGGCTGTCGGTCCGATGTTCTTCCGGCGCTCCACCCAACTGCCACAACGCGTTCTGCAGTCCGGCCGATAAGCTCTCGAAGGATTCGGAGAAACACAGGGTGACCGTCTCCCAGTTCGAATAGGTCAGGACGAAGTGATAGGCCAGGTGCTCGAACTTCTGGCCCTCGATGGTCACGTTCAGGTTGCTCATGTGCGTGAAGTCGCTCTGGCATTGCCGCCCCGGATCATGCGCCTGGGGGAACATCACTTCTCGCTCCGGACCCGATCGCGCCCGCCACTGCTTGAACCGCCGCTGCAAACTCCGCAGCTGACCTTCCTGGAATCGCCCCGGGTACTTCCGCCCCAGATACTCAAACATCGTCTTCGCCTGAACCGTCGGATGCAACCGAAGGATCTCCTCGATCTCCCCCCATACCGCTTCGAACGGATCCGGTCGGGTTCGCCATCCATGAGCCTTCCCAATCTGGCTCGGCAGCTGCTTCACCTCCCGGTACTTCCGGGCCGTCTTTGCGTCCATTCCCGCTTTCGAGGCTGCCTGCGCCAGGGTCCCTTCGCTTTGTGTCAGCGTCATCAGTCGTCTCACCTGTTGATCCGTTACCATCCAAACATCTTGCAAAATCAACGACTTGGATCGGTAACATTTCTATTGAGGCAACGGGAATTCTAATTGTCGTTGGTCGGGAGTTTTAATTGTCGCTGATCATTGGCCACGGGAAGCATGGGCTGAAGGATTGATTGCTTTGCCGAACGGCATAAACTAGATTATATTCTGCCGTATGACAACATCCGCATTTGATTCTGGGGATAAGCACACCGCCCCTGCAGAAATCAGTGACGCTGAAACCAGCGCGATGTTGCGGGCCTTCTTCAACCTGACCGGGCATTGGGCGCTAAACGACCAGCAGTCGCGGATACTTCTGGGTAGTCCGGCGGCGCGAACCTACGCGCGCTGGAAAGCCGGACAGGTCGAACCATCGCGCATCTCACGAGACACCCGTGAGCGCCTGTCGATGCTGATGGGTATTCACAAGAACCTGCGTTACATGTTCCCCGACCCTTCGCGGGGCTACAGTTGGCTGCGCAAGCCGAATCAGGCGTTCGGCGGCGAACCTGCGTTGAACCGGTTGCTGGCCGGATCCATCCCGGATCTGGCGGCTGTCCGCGCCTATCTCGACTCGGAACGCGGCGGTTGGTGATCCCGCGCCTGAGCCGCGTTCGTTGGCAGCGGACATTTCGCCTCATCCGATCGATTTATCCACCGATGGATCTTTTCGAAGACATCGCCGACCCGGCCGACCGGCAATTGATCGCCCACGCCGAGGCCAAAACCAACCCTCGCGTGCGCGACGAAATCGGCGCAATCCATCTGGTGCCGCGGGCCCGGCGCGTTTCCGGGCACGGCGCCAGTTGGGCAATAATGGCCCCGTTTTGCCATGTATCGCGCGACAGGCCCAGCCGGTTCAGTGACGGCAGCTACGGCGTGTACTACGCTGGAGACCGCTTTGAAGTAGCGCTGGCGGAGACAGTGTTCCACTTCGAGCGTTTCATGGCGGCCACCGACGAGGAACCCGCCACGGCGGATTACCTCGAGTTAATCGGCCGCATCGACGCAGACCTTCACGACTTGCGCGACAAGGCGGCGTTCGAATCCGCACTCGACGCCGACGATTACACCCCCGCGCAATCCCGGGCGCGCGAACTCCACCGGAACCATGCCAGTAACGGCATCGTCTATCCCAGCGTGCGCTACACGGGCGGTGAGGCCGTGTCGGCATTCTGGCCCGATGTGGCTGGCATCCCGCTCCAGGGCAGGCATCTATGTTATCGCTGGGACGGTCGCCGGGCGGATGCCTGGCTGGTATACGGCGAAGAAAACTGGCAACCCCTGCCCTAAGGAGGACTTCGAGATTATGGACATGAACACCCACTCCAGAAGGGCATTCCTGACCGCCGCTCTTGGCGCCGCCGCCTGGTCGGGTTGTCGACCGCAAATCCCGGCACCGGTCGACGGCGATCTGACCCGTCTGACCCTGAAGCAGGCTTCCGACGCTCTGAATGCCGGTTCGGTGTCCTCCGTCGCTTTGACCACGGCGTGCCTCGATCGGATCGAACGATTCAATCCGTTACTGAACGCGTTCATCAGGATCGATGCCGAAGGCGCCGTCGCGACGGCTCGCCAGATGGATTCCGAGCGGCGGCGGGGACCATTGCATGGCGTGCCCATCGCACTGAAGGACAACATCGACACTGCCGGTATTCGAAGCACGGGTGCCAGCGCGGTGTTCGAGAACCGCGTTCCCGAGGAAGACGCCGAGGTGGCGCGACGCCTGAAAGCGGCTGGGGCGGTGCTGTTGGGCAAGCTCAACCTTCACGAGTTCGCCTATGGCGGGAGTTCGACGACGACGCATTTTGGGACGATGCACAATCCCTGGAACCTGGATCATGTCACCGGGGGATCGTCGGGCGGTCCCGGAGCAGCGGTGTCTGCCGGCCTTTGTTTCGGGGCTTTGGGTACCGACACTGCCGGTTCCGTGCGCGGGCCCGCCGCCCACTGCGGTATCGTCGGGTTGAAACCGACCTATGGACGGGTGAGCACGCGCGGCGTGATGACGCTGTCATGGACGCTCGACCACGTCGGTCCGATGTGCAGGAGCGTGGAAGACGTGGCCATGATGCTGAACGCGATCGCCGGTTACGACCCAGGGGAACCGACCGCGGCAGCCGTTCCCGTCCCCGACTACGCGCGGGCAACGGGCCGGTCGACCGCACGCCTGCGTATCGGCGTGCCTCGAAGTCCGTTTTGGGAAAACCTCGATGCCGAAGTCGAGCAGGCGGCCAGCGCCGCGCTCGATTCGATGACCGGGCTCACGTCGGGTACGGTCACGGAAGTCGAACTGCCGTCATCGGGGAGTCCCGCGACAATCTGGGGAGCGGAAGCCTACGCCTACCACACTCCGTGGATCGAGACGACACCGGAACTCTACCAATCCGGTACCCGTCGCACCCTCGAGAACGTCGCGGATGCCCCGGCCGGGGAATATGCGGAGGCCCGGCGAGAGGTGGACCTTCTGCGGCAGCGGATTCCTGCCGTGTTCGACGACTTGGACGTGCTGATCCTGCCGACGATGAAGGCGCCGCCGGGACGGCTGGACGGAGATCCCGGGCCTGGGGGCGGAAACAACAACGTGCCGTTCGACGTGTTCGGCCTGCCCGCTATCTCCGTGCCATGCGGGTTCACCGCTTCGGGCCTGCCGATCGGTATCCAGATTGTCGGCGCCCACTTTGCCGAATCGACCGTGCTGGCCCTGGCATACGCTTACGAACAGGCCACTGCCTGGAACACGATGAGCCCGCCAATGGAGTCCTATCTCTGAGGAAAAAACGCGTCCGGAAACTTGCCGATTGGGGCGGCCCCCGACCCGGCGACCGAGGTGCGCTTTTCGCTACCGCATGGAGGTGCGCTCTTGACAGTACGCGAGGTGTCCGCGCTTGATCCGGCGCGACCGGCGCGAGGCACGCGCCGTAGAACGCAGCACTGGCGGATGGATCCGGCGCTGTAGCAGACAACTTGTGAGAAATGCGGGTTAGCCCGTGTGAACAACCTTCACAGAATTCACAGCTAGTTCCTCACTGCTGGGATCGCTCAAGGTCAAACCGGATAGTAGCGCTCCACAGCGATTGCGCTCTCCCGGGCTCGCATCTGTGAGGCATCGTACCAAGCCTGCATCCTCAACAGCATATCCATGCTGATATCGAAAGCCTTCTCGATGCGCAGGGCCATCTCCGCAGATAGGGCCGCGTTGCCGTTCAGCAGGGCCGAGAGAGTCGCTCGGCGGACCCCGAGAATCTGGGCCGCTCTCGTGACGTTCAGTCCCAAATCTTCGATGACCTCCGTGCGGATGAACTCGCCCGGGTGCGAAGGAGTCATGTTGACTTTGATGCCATTGGTAGCCATCAGTGGTAATCCTCCAGGTTCAAACGGTCGATGTTGCCATCCTTTTCTTCAAACGTAATCCGCCAATTGCCGGAGACGGAAACGCTCCAAACGTCCTGCCGGTCACCGGAGAGCCGGTGCACACGCCAGCCAGGCCGCGCATCGGCAACAAACCCATCGATATGGTCGGCAAGTATGAGTACCGTCACGATCCTGCGCACCCGGTCGACGAGATCCTGGGGCAGAAACCGGGGTTGTCATCCTCAAGCAGGCGGCGCATTCCCCGGTGATGGACGGATCGAACGATCACGCCGTCAGTGTACGGTAATACCGTTCGCGTTGCAGTCTTTTTCTTGACGGGACATTGCTGATTCCCTCTCCAACACTTTTGAGTGGGCTCCGGCAGGTGTTTCAACGACGAGACGCTCTTTGCGTCGCACGGGCACTCGTGGACCGAACGCGGGTCCCTGTGACCTTCGCCGGGTAATACGGGCAAGGAGAACACACCATTAAGCGCAAGCGATTCACGGAGGAGCAGATCATTGGGATTTTGCGGGAATTCGAAGGTAGGCGTCGGACCTGAACCGTGTTGACGATTGCCATCGACGCGCGTTTCCTTATAATTACGCGAACCCCCGACGCCGGTGTGCGGGTCGGCGATGCCCGTGGCGGATCCTCACACTGTCTCGATCCCGCTTCCTCCGCTGTTTCAGGTCCGTCCTGAATCCACGGTGATTTTGTCCTTTCAGTGAACTACGGCGAATTCAGTAGTTTAACCGGGAAAGCTGGACATCGCGGGGAGTTTCCGGTATAACACGCTGAATGGAGTGGACGGAATTAACCAGCCCAGAACTGCAGGGCCATTTTATTGTCCCGCCTCGGGACGCGGGATGAGGAAGATCGCGTAGGTTGGAAGGGGATCGGCGCGTCGCGGGGTTGCGGGAGACGCGTAAAGGGGGCCGCTTGCAGGCGTCGCATGGCGTCTTCGTGCCCGGCGGGCACAGGTGTCCAGCGGCGCGTCGCGCCCGATTCCGCAGGGATGTCGGGGGGGGGTCAGGCTGTGGGGGCATTCAGGATGGCGTCGAGGGCATCCTGCGCGCGGGCGGCATAATGACGGTTGGCCTCGGGCAGGTAGCGGAAGCGCCCCTGGCAGCGCACGATGGCGATGGCGGCGTTGGTGAGGCAGGCGAGATTGCGCGGCAAGTGGCGCACATAGGCCCGGCAACGGTCTTCATCGTAGGTGAAGTCGCGGACGTAGTGCAGACGGTTTTCGATGTGCCAGTGATTCCGGACCAGGGCCAGGAGTTGCTCGGGACTGGCGCGCTCCGCATCCAGCGAGGTCAGGCAAAAGGTCACCTCGACGCTGCGCGCGCCGGTCTTGACGGTCTCGCGCTCCCGTTCGATGCGCATCGCCTGGCGGCGTCCATAGAGGTTGGCGTAACCGTCCCAGGGGGTGTCGGAGAGGTCGATGGCGGCGCAACGGCGGCGCTCGATGCGGCCATGGGCCTTCTCGAGGGTTTCGTGCGAGGGCGCGGCGCTCCAGTCGACCGACCGGAGGTCGTCATGCATCGTGGGCTGGTTGTCCTTGATCGCGGTGACGACGTAGTCGGCGTGACACTGGTCGAGCAGGCAGCGGGCGGTGTCCTGTTGGGCATGCATCGCGTCGAGGGTGACGGTGCGTCCGGCGAGGTCGAGGCCGCCCGACAGGTCGCGCACGGCGGGGATTTCATTGGTCTTGTCGTCGATCTCTTTCTGACCCAGGACCAGGCCGGAGCCGTGCTCGACCGCCGCGACCATCATCCGGCGCCCGTGCCCGGTCTGCGCCGAGGCGCCGCGCAGGTCCTTCCCGTCCATGGCCACCGGGGCGTGAGCGGCGCTGTACTGGCCGGCCCACCGGCCGATGGCGTTGTCGAGGGTCTCGGGCGGAAGCGCCGCGAGGATGTTGTGGAAGGTGGTGATCGAGGGCGCGGTGTAGCGCTGCTTCGAGGGGCTGTAGAAGGCGCCCACGGCCTGGAGTTGCTCCTGGCTGAGCAGGCGGGCGAACTGCGCAAAGGCGGTCACCCCGCGGTAGCCGGCCAGGCGGGCCGCGACGGCGAGCGTCAGCACGGTGTGGAGCGGGTAGCGCTTGCCCCGGGCGCGGCGCCGCTCGGGCACTTCGCCCAGGCGCTCGAACAGGCTGCGCAGACGCGGCGCGGCCATGGGCGCGGTTCGGGGTTCACCGTGCCACGAGGCCGGCGTCTCGGTCTGGCTCAGCGCCTCGGCGGCATGGCCGGTGAGTTCGAACACGAAGATCTCCTTGGGTTGGCCGTGATGGCGCCAGCGCGCCGCGCCGCCGGGCTCCCGGGCATAGCCGCGGGTCCGGCCCAGCCAGCGCCAGTTCGACGCGCGGTAGCAGGTCCCGGCAAAGCGGGCCGGATCCACGAACGTCTCTGCCAGCAAGACGGGGTAGCCGTGCGCCGCCTGCATGTCCTGCGACAGCCGCCGCAGGCTCAGACCCAGCGCCCGCGAGGCCAGATTGGGCACCGTGCGCGGCGTCAGGATGACGAAGCGCGCGTTGTTGGCGATCAGATGCAAGCGCTGGAACTGCTGCTCCGCGCTCCAGCCGATCCAGCGGTCGCGCGCGGCCAGCTTGAACGCGCCCGGCTGCCAGCCGATCAGCGCAAGCCAGGTCGAGCCCAGCGTCGCGACGTGGCGCAAGCCCTTCCCGAACACGCCATGAAACGGCAGGTAGTGATGGGCCGCCACCAGCCTGTCCCAGCGCCGGTGTTCCTCCGCGCCCCAGGTCGGACGCACCGCCACTGCCCGCAGATCAATATCGCAACCCTGTGCCGGTGGCCCTCCCATGACGGATACTCTGCCACATCGAAAACAAAATAGCCAGCTCCGGATTCAACCAGGGCTGCCGAAAACCGCCGAACGAACAATAAAATGGCCCTGCCCAGAACTGTCGGAGATCGAGGTCCGGCCAGTGGAGCGAAGCGAGGAAGCGCAGTATCGGGAGCAGATGAGGCGTCATCATTATCTGGGCGCGCTGGCGAAGATCGGGGAGACGGTCTGGTACGTGGCGACATGGCGCGGGCAGTGGGTGGCGCAACTGAGCCTGTCGGCGGCGGCGCTGAAGTGCGGGGTTCGGGATCGATGGATCGGCTGGGACTTCCGCTCGCAGTATGGGCGGCTGAAACTGATCGCCAACAACAGCCGCTTTTTGATTCTGCCGGGCTGGAATCGGCCGAATGTGGGGTCGCGAGTATTGTCCCGGCTCGAGCGGCGGGCCGCCCCGGATTGGCGCCAACGGTTCGGTCATGGGTTGCTGCTGCTGGAAACGTTTGTCGATCCCCGGCGCTTCCATGGCGGCGTGTATCGCGCGTCGAACTGGTTGGAACTGGGACGGACGCGGGGATACCGGCGCACCCGGGACGGCTACAGCGCCGAAGCCGATGCCCCGAAACTTGTCTTTGTGCGTCCCCTGCGCCGTGATGCGCGCAGGCAACTGACCCACCCTGGCCGGGAACATCTTCAACTCACAGGAGCCCCCAAGATCATGCTCAATGCCGCCGAGATGCGACAACTCCCCGAGTGTTTCAGGACCATTCCCGATCCGCGCCGCTCTCAGGGACGGCGCCATCCCTTGTCGGTCGTGCTGGGCATCGCGGCGGGCGCGACGCTGTGCGGCATGCACGGCTATAAAGCCATCTCGGATTGGGCCGATGCCCTGGGGCAGAAAGCCCGCGAACGTTTTGGCTGCCGGCCCGAGAACGGCCGCTATGTGGTTCCCAGCGAGTTTGTGATTCGGGATTGCCTGATCCGGATTGAACCGGGGGCGCTGGACCGGGCGCTCAATGCGTGGAATCGGGCCTGGGGCGCCCCGGACGATGCGCTGGCCATGGATGGCAAGACGATGAAGAACGCCCTCGACTCGGACGGGCAGCAGACCCACATTATGAGCGTGGTCGGGCATCGGTCGAAACGCTGCTACACCCAAAAAAAGTGGGCGCCCTGCCTGTAGCCGGCGGCGAGGCGCGCAAGCGCACGAACGAAATCGGCATGGCCGTTCCCTTGCTTCAAACCTGCGACATCGCCGGCAAGGACATCACCGGCGATGCCCTGCTGACCCAACGCGCGATCGCGCGTTATTTGGTTGAGCGGGGAGCGCACTATCATTTCACGGTCAAAGGCAACCAACCGACGTTGGAACGCGATATCGCATTGCAGTTCCAAACCCGCGGACAACCCGACTTTGTCGAGGTCACGCCGCCCGATCATGGCCGCATCGAAACCCGGCGCATTTGGTGTAGCGCCGCACTCAACCACTACCTCGACTTTCCCCACCTGGGGCAGGTCTTTCGGATCGAGCGCGAATCCATCGACAAAAAATCCGGCGCCCTCACCTGTGAAACCGCGCTGGGCATCACGAGTCGCTCACCCGGCGAAATCTCCCCCGAACGCTTGCTGGCCATCAATCGCGGTCATTGGAGTATCGAAAGCGTCCATTACATCATCGACTGGAATTACGATGAGGACCGCAGTCGAATCCGAACCGGCTTCGGCCCGGAAAACATCACCCGCCTCCGACGCTTTGCCGTCGGTATTCTCAAATCCTTTCAAAAACCCGCTCAATCGATCGCCCAATCCATGCGCCAACTCTCGTTCAATACCCGCCGCGTCTTCGACTACTTGAAAATGACTCGAAATTCATCCCCCACATCATGCTCCTTCTGAGAACAAATTTGCCGTGGGTCCTGAATCCCGCAGGGGTTGCCGTGCATGCACTGAACGGAAGACCCGTCCATCCGATGGCTTCCGGGCACGAATGAGTCGATGGGAACGGCTGTTCTCCGCGCCTCCGGGAAGACGGCAAGCACGGGCAAGAGGCGCCATGAAACCGATGAGGATACTCGCGACGCTGCTGGTGACGATCGCCTGCGTGCTGCCCGCCTTCGCGCAGTCCGACGAAACGGCGAAACGCTTTCACGTCCTGCCGCTCATTGCCGACGGGAGCGGGTGGCAATCGTTCGTGCTGGTGACGAATGTCGCGCAGTCCGCCAGCCTGTGCACGGTGGAATTGCACGGCCTGAGCGTGGACAGGTTCCGTGACGTGAGCGGGGTTACGGCGACGGGTTCGACCGCCACGTTCGAGTTGGCGGGACGCGGTGGGAATCTGGTCTGGGGCACCCGGAACGAATCGGGGTTGGCGTCCGGTTACGCGACTCTCGATTGCGTGGCGCCCGTCGTTGCGCAAGTCGTGTTGGCGTCGATCGACGAATCCGGCGCAACGACGGGAATGGCCACGGTGTTCAGCTCCCAAGCCGGGGCGGTGTTCCAGTTTCCGGTACTGACCGCCGATGCCACGGTCGGATTTGCGATCGCGAACGATACGAACGTCGATGCGGCTTGCGGCCTTGTCCTTGAAGACCCTCAACGGGTGACTCTGGGTGAAATGGCGCTTTCGGCGCCGTCCAAGTCCAACGTGGCGCGAATGCTCAACGCCGCGATTGCGATTCCGGAGACATTCAACGGAGGGTCGGCGACGGTTTCATGCGATCGGCGGGTCGCGATGATCGGAGTGCATTTCGAGTTGCAACCCGACCGGGCGATCACGACCTTCAACACGCTGCCGCTGGCCCTTCTCGATACATTCCCCTATCCATCCGACGAAACGGCGAAGCGCTTTCACGTCTTGCCGCATGTTGCCGACGGGAGCGGCTGGCAGTCCCGGCTGCTGGTCACAAACGCCGGGCGGGCAACGAGCCAATGCACCGTGGAATTGCACGGCCTGACGGTGGACCGGTTCGAAGACGCCGGGGGCGTAACGGCGGCGGGTTCGACGGCGACGTTCGAGCTGGGGGGAGCGGGCGGTTATCTGGTGTGGGGCACCCAGAACGCACAGCCGTTGGCGTCCGGCTACGCGACTCTCGATTGCACGGCGCCCGTAGTTGCGCAAGTCGTATTCGCGTCGATCGACGAATCCGGCGCGCCGACGGGAATGGCCACGGTCTTCAGCGCGCAAGCCGGGGCGGTGTTCCAGTTTCCGGTCCTGACGCCGGCCGCCACGCTTGGGTTCGCGATCGCGAACGATACGAACGCCGACGCGGAGTGCCGCATCGTGCTCGAAGACCCTGCCCGGATGAATCTCGGAGAAGCCGCGGTCTCGGTGCCGCCCAAGTCGAGCCTGGAGCAAATGCTCAACACCGCCGTCGCTATCCCGGAAGGCTTTCTCGGCGGGACGGCGCGTGTGGGGTGCGATCAACAGGTCGCCGTGACCGGGATCCACATGGAGCTGGCGCCGAATGGCGACATCATTACCTTTAACACGCTGCCATCCGCCGTTCTCGATTCATCCTCATCGGTTGAAGCATCCCAACCGACGGTGACATTGTCGGTGTCGGCGGCTTCGATCGAACTGGGCCAGGCGACGACGTTGACCTGGTCCTCGACGAACGCGGCCAGTGCGACCATCACGCCGGACATCGGCGAGGTTGCGCTGTCCGGCTGGCGGGAGGTGTCGCCGAGTGTGACGACCACGTACCGGATCGCGGTCACGACGACGGAGGGACAAACGGCGACGGCATCGGTCACCGTGTCGGTGAACGTTTCGGAACGGGCCGTGCTGACCGCTTTCTTTGAAGCCACCGGCGGCGAGAACTGGCGCAACAATACGAATTGGCTGACCGACCGTCCGCTGTCGGAATGGCGCGGAGTGGGGGTCGACGCCGGCGGGCGCGTGACCTCGCTGAAACTCGGCGCCAACTATGTGACGGGACCCATCCCACCCGGGTTGGGAAGGCTGACCCACCTGACGGAATTGGACCTCCGCTTCAACCGGCTCACGGGATCCATCCCGCCCGAACTCGGCGCGCTCACCAATCTGCGGGAGCTGGTTCTCGACAACAATTATCTGACGGGAGCCATTCCACCCGAGCTGGGGCGCCTGATCCACCTGACGGTTCTGGACCTCTCCGGCGGCCCCGGCGGCTTGTTGGGGGTCCCAGGCCAACTGACTGGATCGATTCCGCCGGAACTAGGCGCGCTTACCCAGTTGAGTACCTTGTCGCTCCGCTTCAACAAGCTGACGGGATCGATTCCACCGGAACTGGGCGCGCTCGCCAACGTCGAGTGGCTGTACCTGCAACACAATCGCTTGACGGGGTCTATTCCACCGGAACTGGGCGCGCTCGCCAATCTGTCGACCCTGGAGCTCAACTCCAACGATCTGACCGGACCCATCCCGCCCGAACTGGGTGCGCTCGTCGCCATGGACACGCTGGACCTGCGCGAGAACAATCTGACGGGGTCGATTCCGCCGGAACTGGGCCGGCTGTCGAGCTTGTGGTACCTGTACCTTAACGGCAACGATCTGACGGGGTCGATTCCGTCGGAACTGGGCCGGCTGTCGAGCTTGTGGTACCTGTACCTTAACGACAACGATCTGACGGGACCGCTCCCACCGGAGTTGGGACGCCTGATCAACCTGAGGAAAATGCATTTCCGCGACAATGACTTGACCGGGAGTTTGCCTCCGGAAATGGCGGAACTGACAAACCTGAAGACACTGATCCTGAGCCACAACACGCGAATGTCGGGAGCCTTGCCCGTCGATCTGACCCGCCTTGGTCAGATCGACGAGCTTCTGGCCGCGGACACGGGCCTGTGCGCGCCCTCGGACGCCGGCTTTCGGGACTGGCTGGTGGGAATCCAGAGACAGCGGCTCGCATCCTGCGACCCGCCGACGGCCTACCTGACGCAGGCGGTCCAGTCGCGCCGGTTCCCCGTGTCACTCGTGGCGGGCGAGGAAGCTCTGCTGCGGGTGTTCGTGACGGCGCCGGACGCCGGCGGCGAAACGGTTCCGCCGGTTCGGGCCCGGTTCTACGTTGATGGCCAGGAAGTGTACGTCGCGGAGATCCCGGGCGGGTCGGCGTCCATTTCAGCCCAGGTAGAGGAAGGGTCGCTCGCCGGTTCGGCCAACGCCCGGGTGCCGGCCGACATCGTGCAGCCGGGTCTGGAATTCGTGGTCGAGGTCGACCCCGCCGGGACGCTTGGATCGGGGTTGGGACTGGCGAGGCGGATCCCGGAAACCGGACGTTTGCCGGTCGACGTTCGCGCGATGCCCGTCTTCGATCTGACGGTGATTCCGTTCGTCCAGAATTCCAATTCGGACACGTCTATTGTGGAAATGGTGGAGGCCATGGCGACGGACCCGCAGGGCCACGAGCTCCTTTGGGACACCCGCACGCTGCTACCGATCGGTGATCTGGAGGTGACGGCGCACGAATCCGTCTTGGTCGACACCGACAATGCCCACAGGTTGTTGGCCGAGACGACGATGATCCACGCCATGGAGGGCGCCGGCGGCCATTACATGGGGACGATGACGGGACGGGTTACCGGTGGCGCTGCCGGAGTAGCGAACCTCGGAGGAAAGACCAGTTTCGTAACAACGGATTCGTTCGTTATCGCGCACGAGCTGGGACACAACATGGGGCTCTTGCACGCGCCATGCCGCGCCGATACGTATCTGGACAGCGTTTTCCCCAGAGCCGACGGGTCGATCGGAGCTTGGGGATACGACTTCCGCGACGGTGGCCGGCTGTTGTCTCAGGCCACACCGGATCTGATGTCCTTTTGCCGCCGCCCTCACTGGATCAGCGACTATCATTTCACGAACGCACTGGGTTACCGCTGGAGCGGGGCCGTCAGTGCAAGATCGGCTACAACCTTCAAAGTGGGAACGCCGCGATCCGTCGCTACGGCGCGTTCCCTGCTGCTATGGGGCGGTGTGGACGGCGTCGGCGCGCCGTTCCTGGAACCGGCGTTCGTGGTGGAGGCCCCGGCCTCGCTGCCGCTCTCTACGGGCGATTACCGGATCATCGGACGGACCGCCAACGGCGAGGAGCTTTTCTCGCTGGCGTTCGAGATGCCGGAGGTGTCCGACGGAACCGGAGGATCGTCCTTCGCCTTCACCCTTCCCATCGAGCCGGGATGGTCCGAGGAGTTGGCCGGCGTCACGCTCTCCGGGCCCGGAGGCGCGGTCACGCTGGACGAGGACACGAACCGGCCGGTGACCATCCTGCGCAATCCGGCGACCGGACAGGTGCGCGGCGTCCTGCGCGACCGTCCGGAGGCCGCCGCGGCGCCGGCGCTGGCCCCGGGGGTGGCGGCGTTTGCGGAAATAGAGGCGCTGACCAGCCGGGGGTTGCCCGATCCCGAGGATTGGCGGTAGGTAGGCGGGGGGAATCATCCATGCTTCCGGCAAGACAACACGCGCTTGTGAGAGGCGCAATCAGACGCACGACGATACTGGCGGCGATCCTGATGTTCCTCGCGTGTGCGCTGCCCGCCGTCGCGAAGGTGGACGAAACGGCGAAGCGCTTTCACGTCCTGCCGCTCATGCCGACGGGAGCGGGTGGCAATCGTTCGTGCTGGTGACGAACGTCGCGCAGTCAGCCAGCCTGTGCACGGTGGAATTGCACGGCCTGAGCGTGGACAGATTCGGTGACCTCAGCGGGGTTACGGCGACGGGTTCGACCGCCACGTTCGAGATGCCGGGACCCGGTGGAAATCTGGTCTGGAGCACCCGGAACGAATCGGCCTTGGCGTCCGGCTACGCGACTCTCGATTGCGTGGCGCCCGTCGTTGCGCAAGTCGTGTTGTCGTCGATCGACGAATCCGGCGCAACGACGGGAATGGCCACGGTCTTCAGTTCGCAAGCCGGGGCGGTGTTCCAGTTTCCGGTCCTGACCGCGGATGCCACGGTCGGATTTGCGATCGCGAACGATACGGACCTCGATGCGGCTTGCGGCCTTGTGCTTGAAGACCCGCAACGGGTGACTCTGGGTGAAACGGCGCTTTCGGCGCCTTCCAGGTCCAACGTGGCGCGAATGCTCAACGCCGCGATTGCGATTCCGGAGACATTCAACGGAGGGTCGGCGACGGTTTCATGCGATCGGCGGGTCGCCATGATCGGAGTGCATTTCGAGTTGCAACCCGACCGCGCCATCAGGACGTTCAACACGCTGCCGCCGGCCCTTCTGGATACATTCCCCTATCCATCCGACGAAACGGCGAAGCGCTTTCACGTCCTGCCGCATATTGCCGACGGGAGCGGCTGGCAGTCGCGGCTGCTGGTCACAAACGCCGGGCGGGCAACGAGCCAATGCACCGTGGAATTGCACGGCCTGACGGTGGACCGGTTCGAAGACGCCGGGGGCGTAACGGCGGCGGGTTCGACGGCGACGTTCGAGCTGGGGGGAGCGGGCGGTTATCTGGTGTGGGGCACCCAGAACGCACAGCCGTTGGCGACCGGCTACGCGACTCTCGACTGCACGGCGCCCGTGGTTGCGCAAGTCGTATTCGCGTCGATCGACGAATCCGGCGCGCCGACGGGAATGGCCACGGTCTTCAGTGCGCAACCCGGGGCGGTGTTCCAGTTTCCGGTCCTGACGCCGGCCGCCACGCTCGGTTTTGCGATCGCGAACGATACGAACACCGCCGCGGAGTGCCGCATTCTCCTTGAAGACCCCCAACGGATGAATCTGGGTGAAGCCGCGGTCTCGGTGCCGCCCAAGTCGAGCCTGGAGCAAATGCTCAACACCGCCATCGCGATTCCGGAAGGCTTTCTCGGCGGGACGGCGCGTGTGGGGTGCAATCAGCAAGTCGCCATGACCGGGATCCACATGGAGCTGGCGCCGAACGGCGACATCATTACCTTCAACACACTGCCACCCGCTATTCTCGATTCATCCTCAACGGTTGAAGCACCCCAACCGACGGTGACATTGTCGGCGTCGGCGGCTTCGATCGAACTGGGCCAGGCGACGACGTTGACCTGGTCCTCGACGAACGCGGCAAGTGCGACCATCACGCCGGACCTAGGCGAGGTGGCCCCGTCCGGCTCGCGGGACGTGTCGCCGCGGGTGACGACGACGTTCCGGATCACGGTCACGACGGCGGAAGGACAAACGGCGACGGCGTCGATCACCGTCACGGTGAACGTGTCGGAACGGGCCGTGCTGACGGCTTTTTATGAAGCCACTGGCGGTGAGAACTGGCGCAAAAATACGAACTGGCTGACCGACCGTCCCCTTTCGGAATGGCACGGAGTGACCGTCGACGATGGCGGGCGCGTGACCTCGCTGAAACTCGGCGCCAACTATGTGACGGGACCCATCCCACTCGGGTTGAGGGGGCTGACCCACTTGACGGAACTGAACCTCCGCTTCAACCGGCTCACGGGATCCATCCCGCCCGAACTGGGCGCGCTCGCCAATCTGCGGGAGCTGGTTCTCGACAACAATTATCTGACGGGATCCATTCCACCCGAGTTGGGGCGCCTGACCCACCTGACGATTCTGGACCTCTCCGGCGGCCCCGGCGGCTTATTGGGGGTCCCGGGCCAACTGACGGGGGCGATTCCGCCGGAACTGGGCGCCCTCACCCAGTTGAGGACCTTGTCGCTCCGCTTCAACAAGTTGACGGGGGCGATTCCGCCGGAACTGGGCGCGCTCGCCAACGTCGAGTGGCTGTTCCTGCAACACAACAGCTTGACGGGGGCGATTCCGCCGGAACTGGGCGCGCTCGCCAATCTGTCGACCCTGGGGCTCGCAGCCAACGATCTGACCGGACCCATTCCATCCGAGCTGGGCCGGCTGACCCGCTTGAGGAGCATGTACGTTCCCTTCAATAAATTGACCGGACCCATCCCACCGGAGCTGGGGGCGCTCGGCAGCCTGACAACGCTGGACCTGCGCGAGAACAATCTGACGGGGTCGATTCCGCCGGAACTGGGCCGGCTGTCGAGCTTGTGGTACCTGCACCTCAACGACAACGATCTGACGGGACCGCTCCCACCGGAGCTGGGACGCCTGATCAACCTGAGGGACATGCACCTCCGCGACAATGACTTGACCGGGCACATGCCTCCGGAAATGGGGGAACTGACAAACCTGGAGACACTGATCCTGAGTCACAACACGCGAATGTCGGGAGCCTTGCCGGTCGATATGAACCGCCTGGGTCAACTCGACGAGCTTCTGGCCGCGGACACGGGCCTGTGCGCGCCCTCGGACGCCGGCTTTCGGGGCTGGCTGGTGGGCATCCAGAGACAGCGGCTCGCATCCTGCGACCCGCCGCCGGCGTACCTGACGCAAGCGGTGCAGTCGCGCCGGTTCCCCGTGTCGCTCGTGGCGGGCGAGGAAGCTCTGCTGCGGGTGTTCGTGACGGCACCGGACGCCAGCGGCGAGACGGTTCCGCCGGTTCGGGCCCGGTTCTACGTCGATGGCCAGGAAGTGTACGTCGCGGAAATCCCGGGCGGGTCGGCGTCCATTCCGGACGAGGTGGACGAAGGGTCGCTCGAGGCGTCGGCCAACGCCCGGGTACCGGCGGACTTCGTGCAGCCGGGTCTGGAATTCGTGGTCGAGGTCGACCCCGCCGGGACGCTGGGATCGGGGCTGGGACTGACGCGGCGGATCCCGGAAACCGGACGCTTGCCGGTCGACGTTCGCGCGATGCCCGTCTTCGATCTGACGGTGATTCCGTTCGTCCAGAGCTCCAATCCGGACACGTCTATCGTGGAACTGGTGGAGGCCATGGCCGCGGACCCGGAGGGCCACGAGCTCCTTTGGGACACCCGCACGCTGCTGCCGATCGGCGATCTGGAGGTGACGGCCCATGAATCCGTCATGGTCGACACCGACAATGCCCACAGCTTGTTGGCCGAGACGACGATGATCCATGCCATGGAGGGCGCCGGCGGCCACTATGCGGGGACGATGGCGGGACTGGTTACCGGTGACGCCGCCGGGGTGGCCTATCTCGGAGGCAAGACCAGTTTCGTGACGACGGATTCGTTCGTTATCGCGCACGAGCTGGGACACAACATGGGACTCTTGCACGCGCCATGCGGCGCCGATAGGGTTCTGGACCGCGTGTTCCCCAGCGCCGACGGGGCGATCGGGGCCTGGGGGTACGACTTGCGCGAGGGCGGCCGGCTGGTGTCCCAGGCCATACCGGATCTGATGTCCTATTGCCGCCGCCCTCACTGGATTAGCGACTACCATTTCACGAACGCACTGGGTTTCCGCTGGAGCGGGGCCGTCAGCGCAAGATCGTCTACAACCGTCGACGTGGAAACGTCGCAATCCGCCACCACAGTGCGCTCCCTGTTGCTGTGGGGCGGTGTGGACGGCGTCGGCGCGCCGTTCCTGGAACCGGCGTTCGTGGTGGAGGCCCCGGCCTCGCTGCCGCTCTCTACGGGCGATTACCGGATCATCGGACGGACCGCCAACGGCGAGGAGCTTTTCTCGCTGGCGTTCGAGATGCCGGAGGTGTCCGACGGAACCGGAGGATCGTCCTTCGCCTTCACCCTTCCCATCGAGCCGGGATGGTCCGAGGAGTTGGCCGGCGTCACGCTCTCCGGGCCCGGAGGCGCGGTCACGCTGGACGAGGACACGAACCGGCCGGTGACCATCCTGCGCAATCCGGCGACCGGACAGGTGCGCGGCGTCCTGCGCGACCGTCCGGAGGCCGCCGCGGCGCCGGCGCTGGCCCCGGGGGTGGCGGCGTTTGCGGAAATAGAGGCGCTGACCAGCCGGGGGTTGCCCGATCCCGAGGATTGGCGATAGGTAGGCGGGGAATCATCCATGCTTCCGGCAAGACAACACGCGCTTGTGAGAGGCGCAATCAGACGCACGACGATACTGGCGGCGATCCTGATGTTCCTCGCGTGTGCGCTGCCCGCCGTCGCGAAGGTGGACGAAACGGCGAAGCGCTTTCACGTCCTGCCGCTTATCGCCGACGGGAGCGGGTGGCAATCGTTCGTGCTGGTGACGAATGTCGCGCAGTCCGCCAGCCTGTGCACGGTGGAATTGCACGGCCTGAGCGTGGACAGATTCGGTGACCTCAGCGGGGTTACGGCGACGGGTTCGACCGCCACGTTCGAGATGCCGGGACCCGGTGGAAATCTGGTCTGGAGCACCCGGAACGAATCGGCCTTGGCGTCCGGCTACGCGACTCTCCATTGCGAGGCGCCCGTCGTTGCGCAAGTCGTGTTGGCGTCGATCGACGAATCCGGCGCAACGACGGGAATGGCCACGGTCTTCAGTTCGCAAGCCGGGGCGGTGTTCCAGTTTCCGGTCCTGACCGCGGATGCCACGGTCGGATTTGCGATCGCGAACGATACGGACCTCGATGCGGCTTGCGGCCTTGTGCTTGAAGACCCGCAACGGGTGACTCTGGGTGAAGCGGCGCTTTCGGCGCCTTCCAGGTCCAACGTGGCGCGAATGCTCAACGCCGCGATTGCGATTCCGGAGACATTCAACGGAGGGTCGGCGACGGTTTCATGCGATCGGCGGGTCGCGATGATCGGAGTGCATTTCGAGTTGCAACCCGACCGCACCATCACGACCTTCAACACCCTGCCGCTGGCCCTTCTCGGTACATTCCCCTATCCATCCGACGAAACGGCGAAGCGCTTTCACGTCTTGCCGCATATCGTCGACGGGAGCGGCTGGCAGTCCCGGCTGCTGGTCACCAACGTCGCGCGGGTAACGAGCCAATGCACCGTGGAATTGCATGGCCTGAGCGTGGACCGGTTCGAAGACGCCGGCGGCGTTACCGCGGCGGGTTCGACGGCAACGTTCGAGCTGGGGGGAGTGGACGGGTATCTGGTGTGGGGTACCGAGAACACACAGCCGTTGGCGTCCGGCTACGCGACTCTCGATTGCACGGCGCCCGTGGTTGCGCAAGTCGTATTGGCGTCGATCGGCGACTCTGGCGCGCCCACGGGAATGGCCACGGTTTTCAGCGCGCAAGCCGGGGTGGTGTTCCAGTTTCCAGTCCTGACGCCGGCCGCCACGCTCGGGTTCGCGATCGCCAACGATACGAACTCCGAGGCGGAGTGCCGCATTCTCCTTGAAGACCCTGCGCGGATGAATCTGGGTGAAGCCGCGGTTTCGGTGCCGCCCAAGTCGAGCCTGGAGCAAATGCTCAACACCGCCGTCGCTATCCCGGAAGGCTTTCTCGGCGGGACGGCGCGTGTGGGGTGCGATCAACAGGTCGCCGTGACCGGGATCCACATGGAGCTGGCGCCCAACGGCGACATCGTTACCTTCAACACGCTGCCGCCGGCCGTGATCGACCCGATTCGGCCGACGGTGACATTGTCGGTATCGGCGGTATCGATCGATCTGGGCGAGGCGGCGACGTTGACCTGGTCCTCGACGAACGCCGTCAACGCGACGATCACGCCGGACATCGGCGAGGTGGATTCCTCCGGCTCGCGGGAGGTGTCGCCTCGGGCGACGACCACGTACCAAATCACGGTCACGACGACCGAAGGACAAACGGCGACGGCGTCGGTCATCGTGACGGTAAACGTGTCGGAACGGGCCGTGCTGACGGCTTTCTATGAAGCCACCGGAGGCGAGACCTGGACGAACAACACGAACTGGCTGACCGACCGTCCCCTGTCGGAGTGGTTTGGAGTCGATGTGGACGGCAGCGGGCGTGTGAACGTGTTGTCGCTTGAGATCAACAATCTGACGGGGTCTATTCCGCCGGAGCTCGGCTCACTCGCCCACCTGGAGTTCCTGGTCCTCCACAACAACCGACTGACCGGACCCATCCCACCGGAACTGGGGCGGCTGCCCAACCTGACTGAACTGGAACTCTGGGGTAACGAACTGACCGGACTCATCCCACCGGAACTGGCACGCCTCGCCAACCTGAGGCGCCTGCACCTCAACAGCAACAATCTGATGGGACCGATTCTGCAGGAACTGGGCTCCCTTGCCAACCTGAGGCGCTTGCACCTCGACAACAACCGACTGACCGGACCCATCCCGCCGGAACTCGGTGCCCTGGCCAACCTGGAATACCTGCATCTCCACTCCAATGAACTGACCGGAGGCATTCCCGCGGAACTGGGGCGCCTCGCCAACCTGACGCGCCTGCATCTCGGCAGCAATAATCTGACGGGGCCGATCCCACAGGAACTCGGTGCCCTCGCCAGTCTCGAGATCCTGGTCCTCGACAACAACAGGCTGACTGGACCTGTCCCGCCGGACTTCCTTTCGCTCACCAACCTGAGTCATCTGAATCTTGCCAACAATTATGGTCTTTGCGTGCCCGGGACCTCCGATTTCGTCAGTTGGCGGCAGCAGAGCAACGACCAAGGCGGGGTGGAATACTGTAACGACGACGAAAGAGCCGCCCTGGAAATACTATACGAGATCACTGGAGGCTCGGGCTGGACGAACTCCGGAGGCTGGTTGGGCGACGGTCCGTTGGGCGAGTGGTACGGGGTGACGGTGGATGCCCTCGGCCGGGTCACCGCGCTCGACTTGAGCGGCAACGAACTCAAGGGACGGCTTCCAGGCATCCTCGACCAACTATCCCGGTTGACCGAGTTACGGGTAGACGGCAACGCGCTGGCGGGCCGGTTGCCGATGAGCTTGAGGAACCTGGGGGTTCGGGCGTTCCACTACTCGGATACCAATTTGTGCGCTCCGGGCGAGGCGGCGTTTCAGGCGTGGTTGGGGGATATAGCGTCGAATGAGGGCACGGGAGTGGAATGCGGCCCACTCTCGAACCGTGAGATCCTGGTGGCGCTGTACGATGCGACCGGCGGTCCGGCCTGGCTCCTCGGCGATAACTGGCTGACCGACCGTCCCCTTTCGGAATGGCACGGAGTGGAAGTCGACGACAATGGGCGCGTCGCGGCGTTGGACCTGACGCACAACAATCTGACGGGATCGATTCCTCTGGAACTGGCTTCCCTGGCCAACCTGACGACGCTGCGGTTCACGCGGAATGATCTGACCGGTTCCATCCCACCGGAACTGAGCTTGCTGGCCAACCTCGAGGAACTGACGCTGTTCCTCAACGATCTGACCGGACCGATCCCTCGGGAGCTTGGGTCCCTTGCCAAGCTGACGAAGCTGTCGCTGAGCGTCAATCACCTGACGGGACCCATTCCACCGGAAATCGGTGATCTGGCCAACCTGAGAGAACTCGCGCTCGGTTCCAACGATCTCACGGGATCTATTCCCACAGCACTGGGTCGCCTGTCGAATCTGACGTACTTGAACCTCAGCGGTACCGGGCTGACCGGCTCCATCCCACCTGAATTGGGCGCCCTCGCCAACCTGGAGCGGTTGGAGTTCGACGTCATGAAGCTGACGGGCTCAATTCCACCGGAGCTGGGTCGCCTGACCAAGCTGTGGTACCTGTCGCTCCGCACGAACGAGTTGAACGGCCCCATCCCGGCGGAGTTGGGTCGCCTGACCAATCTGCAGCGCCTGTCGCTCCGCAACAACAAGTTGAGCGGCCCCATCCCGGCGGAGCTGGGTCGCCTGACCGAAGTGTGGCGCCTGTCGCTGAACGACAACGAATTGACCGGCCCTATCCCGCCGGAGTTGGGAGGCATGGCCGCCTTGCGCGTCTTGCTCCTTTACAACAACACCGGAATGTCGGGCCAACTGCCCGCGGGGCTGACCCGCCTGGGTCAGCTCGAGCAACTCATGGCCGGGGGCACGGGTCTGTGCGCGCCGTCGGACCCGGGCATACTGAATTGGTTGGATGGCGTCCCGAGACAGCGGCTCGAACCCTGCGGCATCGGAGCCGCGCCGCCGGCCTACCTGACCCAGGCCGTGCAGTCGCGGCGGTACCCCGTGCCGCTCGTCGCGGGCGAGGAGGCCCTGCTGCGGGTGTTCGTGACGGCGTCCGACGCTGGCGGGGCGCGCATTCCACCGGTCCGGGCCCGATTCTACGTCGATGGCCGGGAGCGCCACGTGGTGGACATCCCGGCCGGGTCGACGCCCATTCCGTCCGAGGTGGACGAGGGATCGTTCAAGGCGTCGGCCAACGCCCGGGTTCCGGCGGACGTTGTACAGCCGGGTTTGGAATGGGTGGTCGAGATCGATCCCGATGGGATGCTGGGACCGGGGTTAGGGCTGACACGGCGGATCCCGGAGAGCGGCCGCTGGCCGGTCGATGTCCGTGAGATGCCTGTCTTCAACCTGACCGTGATCCCGTTCGTCCAGAGCTCCGAGCCGGACACGTCGATCGTGGAGCTGGTGGAGGCAATGGCCGCGGACCCGGAGGGCCATGAGCTCCTTTGGGATACCCGTACGCTGCTCCCGATCCGCGATCTCGATGTGACGGCCCACGAATCCGTGATGGTTTCGACCAACAATGCCTTCGGCTTGTTGGCCGAGACCGAGATGATCCGCGCCATGGAGGGCGCTGGCGGCCACTACATGGGGACGATAGCGGGACCGGTCTCCGGCGGCGCCGCCGGGGTAGCAAATCTCGGAGGCAAGGACAGTTTCGTGACGCCTGATTCATCCGTTATCGCGCACGAGCTGGGACACAACTTCGGTCTCGACCATGCGCCGTGCGGCGTTCTTGCCGACGCGACATACCCCCATGATGACGGGTCGATCGGGGCCTGGGGGTACGACTTCCGCGACGGCGGCCGGCTTGTTTCGCCCTCCACTCCCGATCTGATGTCCTATTGTCGTCCGCGCTGGATCAGCGATTACCATTTCAGCAACGCGCTCCGTTACCGCTTCCACACGGACGCTCGCGAAGGGGCGCCGCAAACCGCCGCTCCTGCGCGCTCCCTTCTGCTGTGGGGCGGCGTGGACGGTGTCGGTGTGCCGTTCCTGGAACCGGCGTTCGTCGTGGACGCCCCGGTCTCGCTGCCGCCCTCTACGGGCGACCACCGGATCGTCGGACTTGCCGAAGATGGCGCGGAGCTGTTCTCGCTGGCGTTCGAGATGCCGGAGGTAGCCGACGGCGATGGGCAATCGTCCTTCGCCTTCACCCTTCCCATCGAGCCGGGATGGGCTGAGGAGTTAGCCGGCGTCACGCTCTCCGGGCCGGGCGGCGCGGCCACGCTGGACGAGGACACGAACCGCCCGGTGACAATCTTGCGCAATCCGGCGACCGGACAGGTTCGCGGCGTCCTGCGCGACCGTCCGGAGGCCGCCGCGGCGCCGGCGCTGGCCCCGGGTGTGAGGCAGGCGCCTGCCGCGGAGGAGTTCGCGTTGCCGCCGGGCGCGGACATCGAGGCATTGACCAGCCGGGGGCTCCCCGATCCCGAGGACTGGCGATAGGCGAAGCCAAGATCCCCGCCCAAACTCTGAGGGTCGCCCGATCGGGCATGTCGCCAGGCGAGAATCGGCCCTCCCGTCGCCAGCGAACCGTCCTCGTCGAGGTATACATCGACCTCCCAGCCGCGCAGCGTCCCTGCACGCGAGGGGTCGGGAACCAGTGCGACGGCGGCATCGCGGAACCCGGCGAGGCCGTCGGGCGGTAAAGCGCGCCGCAACCCATGTGCGGCCGCTTCAGGCCCCAACGATCTGAACCGGGATGCCCTCGGGGTCGCGGACATGGAACCCGTAATCCAGATTCTGGTCCGGCGTCAGCCCGCGCGCCTCGAGCGCCGCGGTCACCGCCTCCCGGTCGAAGCCTTCGATGGCGATCGCGTAGTGATCGACGATACCGGTCGGCTCTTTCGCGTGGAGCGACACGATGACCCGGTCGACGCCCATGCGGACGATCTGGTTCTCGCGGTCCTCGTTCAGGATCGACAACCCGAACACGTCCGTGTAGAACGCGATCGACCGCGGCAGGTCCGTGACCTGGATGCTGATGTGGTCGATCCCGCCGGACGCGAACGGCGTCTGCCGCGGCGCGGCGGAGGCGGCGCCCCCGGCCGTCGACAACATCACGAGACCGCGCACGAGATCTCGGCGAGAGATCCGGCCCCGTTCGAAGCGTTTCAGAAGGTTCGAAATGACGATTTCCATGAAGGTCTCCTTGGAAATGAAGGCACTGCCCAGGATCTCCGGGCGGGTTCGCGGTCCGGACTGAACACTCATTCCATCTCGCGTTCGATCATCGTTCTCCCTGTTCGCCGCCGATGCTACCACAAGCACCTGTCGGCACTACCAGGCCTTGATGGAACTGAAGGCTGTCCCAGATCCAGTTGAAGGTGAGATGGCGGTTCATCCGCCCGACTTCGTAGAATCGGGTTGGGCAAATCTTCGTGAGGAGGAACCGACGGACGAATGCATACCGATGACGCAACGACAAGCCATCGGCGGAGTTGTCTTCGCTGTCGTAGGTGGCGAGGCCGCTTGCTTCCGATACAAAGACTAACGTGTACATCCCGAAGAACGCTCCGGCCATGGCGACCCAGAACAGGATGACATTATAGACGATCTTTTCGAAGCGGTTCATCACGGTCAAGTCGGTGTCGACGGTCTTTCCGATGATGCTTTTCATGACTCGCCGTTTCGTCTAAGCGGCTACCTGGACCCAATAGGCGGTTTCGGTCACTGTGTCCAGCCCACGCCCTTCCAACGCCGTGCCCTTGGTCTCGATCTCCCGCCTCGACAATCGCTTCAGCCGGCATTTGGTCCCCAGTAATTTCCGCAGCCGCGTTTCGCTGATTGAAAAAGGCGGCCCCTGCATGTCCTCCGGCGGGTATTCGAAGCAGTTGACGAGCCCCGCCGCGCCCGCGGGAAGCAGGCTCAACAGGTGACGGGCGTAACCTGGCTGCATGTCCGGCGGCATCGCCACCATGGCCGCTCGATCGTAGAAGGCTGAAACCGGGCCGATATCCGCCGTCGTGGCGGCCAGGAAGTCGCCCTGAAGAATCCGGTAGGGTTTGGCGATCCATGCACGGAGCGACCCGGCTCTTGAAACGCGCGGCACGCGTTCGATTGCGTCGAAGAACGCCTGGCACGCCACCGGGCTCAATTCGACGCCCACGATCGCGTGCCCCTGCTTTGCTAGCCAGTGCATGTCCAGCGACTTGCCGCACAGCGGCACCAACACCGTCGCGCCGGCGGGGGCCTCCACGGCGGGCCAGCAGGACTCCAGGACCTCGTTGACCGTCTGCCGATGAAAACCGGTCTCGCCCAATTCCCACTTCTTCAGCCAGAATTCCGCTTGCATTCGTTGCTGCGCTCTTTATTCTCCAACACCTGAAACCAAGTTCGACAAGATACCATTGTCCGCGGCGACACCGACAATCTGGAACGGAGCTTCGGGAACTGTTGTGACCGCGAGTTACGCAGCACACTCGGGCGCCAGCGTGGGCTCGTCTTGTCGCGGCGGGGTAGTGGGTCAGTTTGAGCCGGTGCGAGGGTACGAAATACAAAAGCTCTTTCGAACTCGCCGTCCACCGTGAGCATGGGCGGGATTTCGTCCCCGTCCAAGAGCCCACCACGAATTAGCAATGACAACGCCAATTCGATCGATTGGCGGCTCTTTCTGAGATCACTGCGATCCTGGAAGTCCCTGACCGACGTATCGACCGAATCACGTTGCTTCCAGTCGTCTACGTTCGTCTACGTGGGCGCAATATCTGAGTATGGCGTGTATGACGTGAATCGGAGACATCTGGATCCTCCTTTGAATAGCCCGACTGCGGTGCCGGAGCCGGGTACGAAGCGCAGAGAAACATTTCAACCCTACACGGACCCCCTGTCCAACAACTCTGTCCCCATGTCCGAACATGATATCCTCGACAGGCGTACGAACCGCGGACCTTATCCCGCAGACTTGACAGCCTATCGAACGCGAACAGGAGGAATCAGCCATGAAGAAAGACAGTCGTATCGTTAGCGTATTACTGGTTGTGCTGGCACTGGGTGTAGTCGCAAGTCTCTATGCCTGGACTGCCTTGCCGACTCTTCCATCTCAAACCTCAAGCGAGCTGACCCCGGATATGGTCACTCCCGCGGTGGTCGACCAGTGGGAAGAGGAGTTGTCGAACTGGGGCCGCTGGGGCCCGGAGGATCAACGGGGCACTCTGAATCTGATCACCCCTGAAAAGACCAGGGAGGCGGCCGCTTTGGTGCAAGAGGGCATCACGGTCTCGCTAGCCCACTTTGCGAGCTTGGAGAAGGCGATCGACAACTGGAATTTCGGCGAAACCGAACACTGGATGGTGCGGGTCAATCCGGACGGCACCGTGACGTCGGCCCTGGACGGCATCAGTTTCGGGATTCACGATGGAACGAATTCGCACATGGACGCGCTGTGCCATTACGCGAAAACCATCGACGGGCAGCGGATCGTGTTCAATGGCTACCCTCAGAATCTCGATCAGGAGGGTTGCAAGGACTTGGCCGCCGATCGAATGGGCCCCGGTTACGTAACGCGCGCCATCCTGGTGGACATGCCGCTGCTGAAGGACGTGGAATGGCTGGAGTCCAGCACGCCGATTTATGCATCCGACCTTGAGGAATGGGAAAGGTTTGCCGGCGTCACGGTCAGCAGTGGCGATGTTCTGCTCGTCCGCACGGGCCGGTGGGCGCGACGGGCGACGGAAGGCCCCTGGCTGCATGCGCGAGAGGCTGCCGGCCTGCACGCGTCGGTATTGCCCTGGCTGAGAGAGCGGGACGTGGCGTTACTTGCCAGCGATGCGGTTAACGACGTACAGCCGTCCGGTATCGAAGGCCGCAACCGCCCGGTTCACGATATTACACAGGTGTTCATAGGGCTACCGCTCGTCGATAATGGCTATTTTGAAGACGCAGCCCAAACAGCGGCGCGCCTTGGTCGCTGGGAGTTCATGATCTCTTGGCAGATTACGAAGATCCCTGGCGGCACGGCAAGCCCGTTTAACGCAGTCGGCACGTTCTGATCGAGCGTCATCGCTTGACGCAGGCAGATGACGGGAACTTGGGCGTGGCGGGCATCGCTCATTGAAGCCAGAGCGTTCTCTTTACTTGCTTCAACCCTGTGACCATCCCCTACAAGAATTCCATCGAATTCTTGTGCGTCAAGCGAAAAGGAACTAGGGCTTTGCGGATCTCCGGATGATGTCACGACAAAGCGGCGGCCTGAACCCCGATGGAGATGCCGAATCTCAATTTGCAGAACTTGACGCACACAACTCGGTTCGGCGACTCGGCCGGAGCCAAACCGAATGTGGAAGATGAAGACGGGGACCGTCGCTTCGCCGCTTGTGAAAATACGCCAGCCGCGACGGTCGCGCCGCGGCTCACGCATTCGACAGTCCAGCAGCTAACGCGGGAGCGTGTCCCGGCGCAGACCCGCCCCGAAGGCGAAGTCTGCGCTCTGAGTGTGTGTCGCTGACAACTTCGAATCGGTTGTTAGCCCGATCAGTCGCCAAAGTACGCTCGCGCCCCGCGCCATAGCCTGATCACCAATACTCCCGGTAGCTTCACAAAGAAACCATAGAACAACGAAAGAACTGCAGCGATCCAGACAGACTGAACGTAGAAGAGGAGAAGTCCAACGAAGAGGAATCCAATGATGATTCCAAGTAAACTCGCATAATGTTCGGGAACGCCCATGAATTCTCGATTTGGAGGTCTAAAACGCGCCTTGACGCCCTTGTGTAGGACATCGAGCCAGATAGCAGGAGGCTGGGCGTTTGAGGTTGCCGCGTTAAGAAAGGAAAAACGAATCACCTGCCCGCGATTCATGGTCGGTATCAGATAGTCTCTTTGTCGGGAGTACAGTTCGAGTTGAGTCTCGGTTGCGGCCTGCCCGGCGGGCACTCTCAACTGATCTGCGAACTCACCCGTCCATTCAACCATGTGCGTTGTACCCTTAACTTCTGTGCGTTCACCCAGAAGAGTAGCGTTGTTCGTATAGACTCGAACAGCGACATTGTCGTAGTCCTTGAGGCTCTCATTGACCAACTCGATTGTTGATGAATAGAGATTGGCAACAGGGTTTTCGTTCCATGTGACGCGCACGGAACCGAATACCGCATCATCTGCAGTGACCCCGACGCGATCGTGCCGAACGAAATATGTGAACTGACCACGCTTATTGAGTAGTGCCTGAATTGCCAATGTTACAAGAAAACCAATTACGGCAGAAGCCACTGCGACCAAGAGCCGACTGTCGAGGAATTCTCCGGTCATGTTTAGAGTTATAACCGAATCTGGTGTTTGAGGGATTGAAGAAGAGCGGGGTATTTGGTTGATTTGTTGTTTGCTACGGCCTTCGCCTGCTAGACGCCGACAGACAAAGTGGAGCGAGTGGACATGGCGATTGAACGCTTGAAGGAGTGCATCGGAAGGGCTGTCCACCACGCGCAGTTCAGGAACGTTTTCGGACAATTTTTCGATTCGTCCGTAATGCACCAGTTCTATGCCAGGAAGATGAGGAGTGAGTATTGCCTGTCCAATACTGACGCCATAAGCGTGCGTGAAACCGAGCTGACCGACCTCAGCTCCGAACTCGTGCCGATGGTCGCGAGCTACACCTCGCCCGAGACCCGTGCTGTAGGCAACGGGCTCTACAAGTTGATGGGGGCGAGCGCTTCCCCGGGCCTGCCGTCCGTCGAGGACTACGCGAAGGTGCTGATTCTGGCTGCTGCGCGAATCGGACCAGAACGAGTCGCGGGCTTGTTCGCGGGCTGGCTTGACGGCCGACCCGTCCGGGTCTGGCTCTGTGCCTTGCTCAAGGGAGTGGTAACCGATGGAAGGCTGAGACCCGTAGACGGGCTGTGCTTTGAGACACTGCCGAGGAACGGGGACGAGTTTCCCAGATCCCTCTACGTCCAGATCGACGAGCACGACATCCGGCACGAGCAATACGCCCAAAGAGCGATGCTGTCTCTCGAACACGATGTGGGACCTGCGCTGTACTCCCCGGATGGTGAAACCGCTCGGTTCCCTGAGCCTCCGTTTCGCCCCGCAATTCGCAATCCGGAACTGTCGTCGGTGTCGATGGACAGCCTGTGCCGCGCCATGTCGGTTGAGACCAACAACTACGTAGACTGGTTCAGACAGTGGTGGGACTATAGAGACGTAGACGCCTTTTTCCTCAATCCGGGGACTTCGAGTTCTCGCAGGGACACCAAGAGCCCGTCGATCGGCCTCGTGTCGGAGGAGCAATTGGGGACGTGTCTGGAAGTGCATGAACTGCTGGGCAAGTACAACAGGTTGGATCTCTGCATTGCCCGGTGGCTCAGGTCGAAACAGGCAACCGCGAAGCAAGAGCAGTTGATCGAACTGAGGATCGCGTTGGAGTCGATCCTGCTGGCCGATGACAAGGGAGTCGTCGGAGAAAAGAGGCATCGTCTGGCGACGAGGGGGGCGTGGCTGCTCGGCGAGACGCTTGACAAGCGCAAGGCGTACTTTCGCTTGCTGCGGGACTCCTACGACTTCGCATCAACCGTGCTGCATGCCGGGAGCCTCAATCCGAAGAAGACCGAAAAGCTGGCCAACACCATTGCTGCAGCTCAGGATCTTTGCCGGGCGGCCATACTGCGGATTACCAAAGCTGGGGTGATGCCGGATTGGTCCGACGTCGTTTTCGGCAAGAGGTTTCCTCCTGGGTCCGAAGGCGTTGCCGGCAGTACGGCGCGGGACCGCTGAGCGTTCCCGGATGACCGTCGTCTGCTTGGTCATGTTCACCGGCAGGGGTGTCCGATTCGCTGTAGAATTGTTGTTCTACATTCAGATTCAACGCCGATCCATGCGCTAACTTCGTTTTCTTTCTAGATTGGTAGGGATCAAAAAACCAACGCCGTGCAACACTTGGTTCTTCATTCGGTCCTCGTTCCGGGCGGCCGGATCGCACCGCGCCACACGCTAGAGCGCCCCGGGCGATCGGAATCGGGGATTGGGCTTGGCGTCGCGGTTGGCGTTACGCAACGGTGATTTGCGTTCATGTTCGGTGCTTGCGCGTCCGTCGCGGCCTATCTGGCCCAAATAAACCGACAAGCCGAAGAGTAAGAATCCGACAACCATGGTCGCGCGGTTAGAGACGAGATGGGAGGAAGAAATGTGGGGGGTGCACGAGTCCTATATTTGGGTCCGGAGAATGGTCTCTCCGTCGGGGTGCCATGGCTGACATAGACGTTCGTCCACTACACCTTCATACAGTCGAATCGCTCTGCACCGATCTTATCAGCGGCCGGCCAGTGGGTGTGGGCGTAAATAACTCCGAGTTTAATTTGTCAGGCGACCCGCCGAGAGCGGTTCTGGATTGGTATCGGTGTAATCAAGAGCGATGGGCGTCGGCTGTGCGGGTTGCCGACGCCGAGGCGCTGGTTGACGCTGCCCTCGCGAAACCACCGATGTTGACGGCCAAGGCGGCTCGAACCGTTGGCGCAAATACCCGGCGATTGACATTGACGCGCATAGAAGCCCACCGATTTGGAGGGCTCCATGCGTATGGGCCGGTCGACCATCCGCCACCGACGTTCGTCTACGAACCGAATGCGCGCGTGACACTGCTCGAGGGTCTTAACGGGTCTGGAAAAACCTCGATTCTGAATGCGGTCATCTGGGCACTGACGGGCCAATTATTGCGGCCGCAGCGTGCACCGGAGAGCGGTGGCAATGAATTCGAATGCCGACTGGATGGCGCGACGGTGTCTGATGATCCTACACGGCATCGACTGAGCTCGGTGACCCCTCTTCCGGACCCTGCTGTTTATCGCCCGACCGAAGCTTGGGTTGGTGCTGACACATGGGTGGAACTCACGTTTTCCGATCAGACTGGCGCACGGCTACCGCCGGTTCGGCGTACCCAGAGACGCACCGCCCGCGGCAAGCTTGAGGAAACGACTCAGAACCTTGGCTCGCTCGACCTCGATCCAATCGCTCTGCGAACCGGCACTACGATGCCGGGACTCCTGCCCTTCATACAGATCGGTTCCGAGTCTGAGTTGGGCAAGGCGGTAGCCGAGTTGACCGGGCTTGCGGCCCTCGTCGATCTCGCCGCTCACGCGAGCCGGGCTAAAGGGCGGATCGAGGGTGACTTCGTGAAGGCGAAGGGGCGCGAAATTAAATTAGCGGACGAAGCCTATAACCGGGCTCGCACCGATCTGATTGAGCAACTCAAGGCTCATCCCGCCATCGCCCCGGCAGATGCACCGCCCTTGCCATCGGGCGATACGAAAATAGAGGGGGTGTTGAAGGCATTGGTCGAGCACTTCGAGCAGAAAAAAGCAATGGCACTTCGTGCGGCCCAAACGGTACTTGGCGAAGGTTTCGATCCAGAAAACGGCGCCGCGCGCGCTGATCTTGAAAACAACATCGCTCCGGCGTTGACCGAGGTTAAGCAACTTGGCCGTTTGCCTTCTGCGGCGCGCTTATCGGCGCTCGGTAAGCTTTCACCGGAGGAGATAGCAGACGCCAGGCGGCGCTTTGAAAACGTCATGCGTGAAGCGAAAACGCTGGCGGAGCTTGCTGTCGATCCAGCCTTAGCTGCCCGCACACGGCTCTATGCGCGAATAGCAGAATGGATGCAGGATCATCCCGACGAAACGCCACGCGACAACCGTTGCGCGGTATGCGGCGGCGATCTCATCGAAGCCTTCGATCCGGTGACCGGCAGGCGCGTGGCTGAGCATCTGCACGAGACGCGCGAACAGGACGCGAACTTTCTCGCCCAAACCCTACGACGCTGGGCCGCGGACACCTTGGGCGCACTTGCCCGCGACCTGCCACCCGCGCTCCACGCAGAAATAGGTCAAGATCTGCCGGACCATCCCTCGGGTCTGATCCGCATTGCTTTGATCGACGAGCTCTTTGGAACGCCATCCTTTCTCGGCGTATTGTCGGCGCTCAAGAGTGGAGTGGCCGAGGCGTGTGACGCTGCGACCGCTGCCTGGCCGCGGTTATCGGGGGAGGCTGTTGGCGTCCTGCCTAGGGAGCTTGGCAGTTTGAGTAATTTGCAGGCTGCCATAGACCGCCTTGATCGTGCCTTACGGTTCGCGACGTGGCGGCGCGCACATGGTGAGGGTGTGACCGCCCTCTGCGTGGCGGTTATCGGGATCCCACCGAAAGCGGGAAAAGAGACTGCTGCAAGTTCCCTGTGTGGGCGTCTGTATTCGCTTGACGCGATGGTCAAAAGTGCCTCGCCGATCAATGCCGCCCTGACTGCGTGCCAGCGGCTCCAGTCCGATCTAAAAAAGCGTCGCACGGCAGAGCACCGACTCACTGCCTATGTCAAAGCCATCGTGGCATTGAAGGAGGTGATTTCGCTCGGCGCGCTAGCCGAACAACAGGTAGAACAACTCCGAGTGGATTTGCACGAGAGCGCCGCAACGTGGCGCAATCGTATCTATGCCGGTGCCTTCCCATCGAGGGCGTATGATTTGGTCGAAACCGGCATGACCAGTGAGGGACGGCTCGAATTGCTGGTCGGAGCCCGCGGCGTCGCCGCACCGGTTCAGCACATCGCCAACGCATCGGCACTCCGTGCCAGCTTGGTCGGGTTCTTTTTTTCGTTTTGGGAATACGTTCTGAAAGATCGAGGCGGCCTCAGATTGCTGCTGCTTGACGATCCTCAGGAGCTGCTAGACGAGGAGAACCGCGAGCGTCTTGCCTATTCCTTTTCTCACCTAATTGAGGCAGAAGCACAACTTGTGGTAACTACCAACGACCGTCGTTTTGCGGGTCTCGTGGCGACCCAAACGCGCAAGACGACAACCGTTGATCACCGTTCCATCCATCCGGTAACTCCGACATGGCCATTGGTACGGACGGCGGCAGCAGTGATGGACATTCAACGGCTCCAGAACGCCTATGAGGCTGATAAAGACAGTGAGGTCGCCGCGCGGGAATACGCATCGGAATCCCGAATTTTCATCGAGATGCGACTGGGGGACCTATTTGACGATGCTGCCTATCCGGCTTGGTCGGTGACGAATCCTGCGCCGACCCTGATGGACCATCTCAATCGCCTACGGGGACTGGTAAGGAGCCCGCCGAGCGATCTGTTCCGCAGCTCAGCGATAAAAAGGTTGGCTGATGATCGAGCTTTGGCGGATGGTGCCGCGACTCTCGCCCTCCTTAGCAAGGCGCACCATCGGCACAAACAGGAAATCCGTCCAGAGGAAGTAGCCACCGCGGCTAAAGATTTGATTCGTTTAAGAAAGGTCGCCGAGAAAGCTCACGAGGAATGTCGGCGCTGGCGTAGGGGCGAAAGGGTGGAGGCGACACCTGCCGATGTGGTCGCTTTGCCCACGATCACACGGCCAAGCATCAAGGTATTGGTTCATCCTGATCTTGCCGCCTTTACCCGAGGCGCAGCTGTAGGAGAGACCCAAGACATCGCGACCGAAGTCTTGGATGGGCACTGGTTCGACGAAAAATCTCTCTTCTATTTGCGCTGCGACAATCTGGCCTTCGCGGCCCCGCGCGGGGCGATTGTCGTCGTCGAGGCTGCGCCATCGGCAGTACAAGATCGTCGTCTAGTTATCGCGTACAAAGATTCCAACGTGTTCGCGCGTCGATTGTTGCGCTCTACGAACTCGGGCCTCGTGGCGCTAGCGGCGGAGACCGCCGATCCGCGCAACAGCCCACAGACTTTGCTTCTGGCTGAATCTGAGGTCGCTTTACACCAGGTTGTCGGCGTTCTGTTCGATGATCGTTCTCCACCCCCGCAAGCAAAAACTGAAGCGGCTGCCATAAACGGTACAAGGGTGCTGGAGCACATCGAGACGGCCTATCGCGTAAGGGGGGACAGCGCCGTGCCGCTGGCCTTGTCGGGGCAGATAGTGCTCGGTGGGCCGTGTATCCCGCTGGATCAGTTCGGGCAATATCTAGGCAGCTTGGTCGCATTGTCACTGGATGATGGGTCGAGCATCTTCAAGCGGGTGGGTGCCTCACTGCCGACGCCGTTGGCTCACCTGCGCCATTTCGAGAGCATCGGCGGGTTGGGTGCATCGGAGATTCTTTCACTAGGTGTGCGACAAAGCGGTTTGGGTAACATTGTTGGTGCGCGATCAATCGTCGGCGTACTCTATCACGGTTAATTTCCTGTCATATTTGAAGTGTCGCAAATAAAGTCAGGTACTTCTTTCCATTGGAAGGGACAAATTCGACCCACAAGCGTTAGTACGAACAGTCGCTCGATTTGGCTGCGCAGAGGTAGTCCCTCCCTTCCCAACCCAAGGGGTGTGTGGCGCGATCTGAAATTGTCCGAAATCGGCCATGCCGCGGCCCATGAGACCTTTGTTACTGCGACATCTCATATGGCAGCGATATGGACCGATCTGTTCCGGAGCATGATCGCACCATGTCGTGAATTGCGATGGTACGGCAACGGCCCTGGTATTGGGCGCGATGCACGGATTGCTTACTCGAGCCTGCTCGGGCGTTATATGGCCCGAGCATATCTGAATGAATACGAAGGCGTCCGGGTCCTCGTACCGCTGGACGTGGCGAAGCGCCGATTCCAAGAAACGCCCTATGTCATCGAGAAAAATCCTTCTTCAAGCCGTGGCCTTGAGGCCGACTGGATTGGTTTCGACGACTCCGGGCTGGTGATTGTTGAAGCTAAAGGCACCTTCGACGATGGCGTCAGAACGTGGGGTGGCCCGGATTCTTGGCCCCAGATCCTACGAACTGCCATTAGGCAAACAGCGAGGACGGCTGTCTTCGCGCGTGACCCCCGCAGGCAGATACCAGCCAAGCGCTGGGCAATCGCATCGCGTTGGGGGACCGAAGACAACGCCCGCATACCAACGCTTCTGGCATGGGACCCTGAGGAGGAGAAACTGGACAAGGACGATTATCAGGCCCTTGTGAAGATCCTCCGCCGCGCTGATTTGGCTGGCGTTATCCGCGGATTAGGGTATCCAGACGAAGCTGATCAAATGCTGGTCGCAGCAGAGACGTCCATACACGTCTCGGGAAATATTGGGGTTCGCGTTGGCGACCATCAAATCGAGCCGGGATTCGCGGCAATTGTAGGCCCGTTCGGCGTACAACCACTGCTTGGTGGCAACAATCTTCTTCGAATGCTTCGGGATCGTGACCTCAAATTAGGTATTGCGGTGGCATCGCTATCCAGTCGATACGTCAAGAACGTGAGCCAAGGACGACACTGGCATGACGAGGCAGAGGCCGTCTCCGAACGCTCCGCAAATCGAGCTGGCTTGACCGTAGTGTGGCTGAAATTCGGTGAGGATGTCGTCCCGGAAGAGTGATTTCGTCGATAGATGTTCGATCCGCCCTTGTTCAGCGCCGCCCAGTCTTACTTCTTCACCGCCGATGCGGACAATGTTCACCTGGCCGTCGTCACCATCTGCATCTCATCCTGATATTTGCCGGAACCGGCGGCTTGGTCTCTGCATCTGACCGCCACCGTGAACTTCGGCATCGTCGCACTGCTCGGGGAATTGGATCGATCAGGAAGCTATTTCAGTAGCAGCTAGCTGTCGCGCGTGTGGTTGTAGTGTGTTGTGCCTGTTCTTGCGGAGCGCCTTGACAATCGATTCCGCCAACCGCTCAACCACAGGCACCACGACCGAATTCCCGAACTGCTTGTACGCTTGTGTGTCGGATACCGGAATCTTGAAATCTTCAGGGAAACCCATCAGTCGTGCACATTCCCGTGGAGTTAGACGCCTTGGTGTCTTTCTGCCCCTCTTGATCAGTATTTCCGATCCATCCTTGTAGTAGCGTGCACTGAGCGTTCGCGTGATTCCCTCGGGATCTGCTAGTCCGAACCCGAATCCGTTGCCTGCTTGACGGTGCTTCTCTGCGTATTGCTGCAAATACGTCCAGAGCCTAATTGAGAGGCCGTACTTTTCTGGAGCATTGGCTTCCAACACGTCTGCCAGTCTCGGCTGAAGATCGGGCAACTCTGGAAAGCGAAAGTCTACCGACTCCCGGAACCCGACGACATAGATCCGTTCACGGTGCTGCGGCACGACGGATCTGGCATCTAGTACCTGGGGGGTGGGAACGAAATATCCAAGATCGTTTTCGAGCGTTTCCAAGATCACCCGAAACGTCCGGCCGCAATCGTGGTGGACTAGATTCTTGACGTTTTCGAGCAGAAACGCCCTTGGTCGCTTTTCTCGGATAATTCGTGCGATTTCGAAAAACAGTGTCCCCTGGGTCTTGTCTCGAAAGCCGTGCGGGAGACCTAAACTACCCTTCTTCGACACGCCGGAGATCGAGAAAGGTTGGCAGGGGAAGCCGCCGACCAGGATGTCATGATCCGGTATGTCCTCGGCGGGAATCTTGCAAATGTCGCCCTCGGGCGCTTCTCCGAAGTTGGTTTCGTAAGTCTCTGCGGCGAACCTGTTCCACTCCGAACTGAAAACGCAATGCGCGCCGGCGCGCTCGAAAGCAATGCGCATTCCGCCGATGCCGGCGAACAGGTCTACAAACGTCATATTTCGGGATGAACTGTTTGGCTTCGACAACACTGCTAGCCTATGCCTCGTTTCAAGGACTATAGGAGATTCCCATGGGCACGGGTCGAATCTGGTCCAGGATCAAAATGGAACACCGGAGTGTCGGGTGATTTGCGTCAATACAACTCCCGAATGATTATTGACGCCGGACAGTTGGCGGATGACCGGCATCCACTGCTATGTCAGTGACTTAACGCGAAACGATGCGTGGTGGTATCATCCACCGCAAAGCCCGGGCTTGAATTCGATGGGGAAACTGTAGTGACGGATGTCCATACGCCGGAGCAGCGTCGGCGCAACATGTCGGCGGTTCGTTCGACTAATACGCGCCCAGAGATGGTTATCAGGAAGGGCCTTCACGCTAGGGGATTCCGTTTCCGGCTACATCACAAGAAACTGCCGGGCCACCCCGATCTCGTTTTGACGAAGTACCGAGTTGCCCTATTCGTCCATGGTTGTTTTTGGCACGGCCATGAATGCGCCTTATTCAGGTGGCCCACTTCGAGAGCCGAGTTCTGGAAGACGAAGATCCTGCGGAATCGCGAAGTTGACGAGACGGCGACAAAGGAACTCCGCCGTCTCGGTTGGAGGATTCTGATCATCTGGGAGTGCGTTATCAAGGGAGTCAATCGGCGACCGATCGAAGACGTCATTGGCGAGGCTGCGGACTGGATTCGGTCCGATCTCCAAACCGCTGAAATAGCGGGGTCGAATTCGTCAATCTTTCAGGAAAGGGATCAAGGCTGAGTTGGAAATCATAACGACAGTTAATCTGGGCGATTGGTTGGGCCGTGCGCTCGGCGCTGAATTTGTCTGGTACATAAAGCGCCTGTCGGGCAATGACACGCTGGCGAATGATGCACATCAGGCCGGCCCTTACATCCCACGGGACTTCCTGCGCGAAGTCCTGCCCGGACTGAACCGTCCCGACGCGGCGAACCCGGATGTTCGTTTAAGAGTCAGTATTGACTCGCATGCCGACTACCGACATGTGCGAGCGGTTTGGTACAACAATGCGCTCCGCGGTGGCACTCGTAATGAAGCACGCATTACCGGTTGGGGTGGGAGGAACTCCCCGCTTTTGGATCCCGAAAATACTGGGGCGCTAACGGTTTTCTCATTTCGGATAGCACGTGTCGAATCGTTACGCGACTGCCATGTTTGGGTTTGCCGTGACGTTGAAGAAGAGCAGTTAATTCAGGCGGAGATAGGTCCCGTCGATCCCGGGGAGTCATGGCGATGGTCCGCGTCGTCAGGTGCGGTGCCGACACTGTTCGGACGGCCGGTTCTCGATGTCTGCAAGCTGACTAGGGAGGAACTTCCTGAAGCTTGGCTTGAACAATTTCCAACTGGCGCCGAAGTCGTGGCGAAAGTTCTTGCGCTCCGGCCGAAGGGGAATCAGAACGTAGATGAACGATTACTGAATCGACGACGCTGTGAATTTGAGCTTTTCCGCAGTCTTGAAGAGGCCATCGAACTCCCCGTCATTGAGCGTGGCTTCAAGGGAGTCGACGAATTCATCGCTCGTGCTCAGAGAATACTTCAACGGCGAAAAGCCCGTTCGGGCAGGTCGCTCGAATTGCACGTTCGCGCCGTCCTTGAGGAAGAGGGTTTGAACGAGGGGCGTGCGTTTTCCTACCAACCAGAATCCGAGGATGGGAAACAGCCGGATTTTCTGTTTCCGTCCGAAGAGGCGTACAAAGATCCGCAATACCCATCCAATAATCTGCGAATGCTGGCAGTCAAGACGACGTGCAAGGATCGATGGAGGCAGATCCTGAATGAAGCTGATCGCGTGGAGTCGAAACACCTGCTGACACTTCAGGAGGGAGTTTCGCGAAAGCAGTTTGACGAGATGTCAAAGGCAAGAATCCAGCTTGTCGTGCCCGAAAAGCACATCGTGAAATTTCCCGTCGATGTCCGGCCACATCTTCTGACTTTCAGGAGCTTTCTGGCGGAGGTCGGTTCAATAGTGTAGAGAACCGAATATCAGATAAGAATCTCGTGACCTCGATTCACTCCCTACCCACACTCATTGCCCAACGCTCCCCCGCCGCCGCAATAGCTCGAATCCTGCAACTGCATCAATAACCCGTCCGGATCGGTGAAGTAGAGTTCGGGCGTGCCGCCTTCCACGCCGCCGCGATTCGGCATCCTCAGACTGATGTAGTGAACCAGCGGAGGCGTTCCCTCTGCCGCGTCGCCGCGGGGTTGGATGCCGTGCTCTTCAAGCGCGACCTGCACGGCTTCGACTTCGAAGTTGTCCATGTTGAGGCAAGCATGGTGGATGGTGGCGGGTGTCGGAGCGGCGGTTCCGCCACGGCCGCCTCCGCCCCCGGCAAACATCACGAACTGAATGCCGTCGCCAACGCCGATCACCGGGGCCGTCGGCCCCTGGTATGCCTGGATGCCCAGGCCGAACAGGTTCTGGTAAAACTCGTTCCCGTTTTGGTTCGCGAACACGGTGAAGTGACTCAGGTCTTTGATCGAGAGTAAGCCGGCCGAGGGCGCATCCGTGGGTGTGCACATGTTTCCAAGCGGTCCGCTGCCCCCGCAGTAGCTCGGGTCCTGCAACTGGACGATCAGGCCGCTCGCGTCGGCAAAGTAGAGTTCGGGAGTGCCGCGGCGCGTCCGGATCCACGCCTTCATCGCGTTTTCGATACCCGGTTCGTCTACCGTTGGCGCGTCGATCCGCTCGATCCCTTCCGCGTTCAGCGCAGCCATCACTGCGTCGGCGTCGAAATTCGGCGTCGTGTAACACATGTGCGTGATGGCGGGGTTTTCGCCGGGCTCCAACGGGCGCAGCGAAATGAATTGCGGCCCGTCTCCGATCCTCAGCCAGACGGTGGCCCCCTGGCGCGCCTGAATCGGCATGCCGAACAGCCCCTGGTAGAACTCCATCGAACGATTGACGTCCCGGACGGCAAGCCCGAAGCTGTGCAGCTTTTCGACGGGTATTGGGGGGCCGGCTTGCGGCGTTCCGGCCCAGGCGCGGGACGCGAGTGCCAGTGCCGGGATGGCGCCCAGCATGGCGCGTCTCGAAACCGGTGCGGATTCGTATGTATCGCTCAAGCGTTTGAAAGTGGATTGCATGGCGTCGACCCTCGCTGGTTCGATTTTCCAGAATCATAGCGACGATGCTCTGTGCCGTCCAGAGATATGCGGAGTGACATGCGGAGGATGCGCAGAGAACGAGTGGGACCCGAAGTCCACCGCGTACACTGGCAGTCCGTGGCAAACCCCTGCGCGCGACGCCGCGGGATTTTGCCACGGGTTGCTCGGCGGCGGTTTATGGAACTCGAAGCCTGCGCGTGGCGCCATTCGGCGCACCATCGGTCGCGCCCTTCGACGCGTTGACGAGTATGTTCTCCGGTGGGTATTCTTCGATTCGGATGACGTAGCGGTGCACACGTTGAACGTTTACTGAATCTTGGGAGACGAATCTGGTGGCGAGTAAGCGGAAAGTCCTGTTCCTGTGTACGGGCAATTCGGTGCGGAGCCAGATGGCGGAAGGGATCCTCCGGCATCTCGGGGGAGACCGCTACGAGGTCTTCAGCGCGGGAACGCATCCCAAGGGATTGAACCCGCGCACCGTGGAGGTCATGAACGAAATCGGTATCGATGTCGCCTGGCAGGAGTCCAAGGACATGACCGGTTTGTTGACGGAACGTTTCGACCACGTCATCACCGTCTGCGACAACGCCAGGGAGCAATGTCCCGTATTTCCCGGCGCCCGTGCCGCCCACTGGGGTTTCGACGACCCTGCCGAAAATTCACCCGGCGCCGGGCTCGAAGTGTTCCGGCGCGTACGAACCGAAATTCTCCAACGTATTCGGTTGTTTCTCGATACAGGACAAGCCTGAACCTTCCCCGAGCGCCAGCGTTCAACGAGTCACCGGGCTTGGTCCCGCCTTGCTTTCCGCTATAATGCCCGGCATCTTTGCACATCGAGGATCGAGGGATGGCAACGCCGGAATTACGATACCAGACCGGGTTCTGGAACGACTTCGAGACCGAGGCCGTTCCGGGCGCACTGCCTGAAGGGCGGAACTTTCCGCAGCAAGTCCCGCACGGTCTTTATGCCGAGTTGACGACGGGTACGCCATTTACCTCGCCGCGTTCCGGAAATCTCCGCACGTGGACCTACCGTATTCGACCTTCGACGATGCACGGTTCTTTTTCGGAAGTGGATTCGCGTCTGATCCGCAGCGGTCCCTTTGTCGACGTGCCGGCCTCGCCCGAACAGTTGCGCTGGAACCCGCTGCCGATTCCGGAACAGGAAACGGACTTTGTCGACGGTTTGGTCACCATTGGAGGCAACGGCGACCCCGCCATGCAGTCCGGCGTCGGCATCCACCTGTATGCCGCGAACGCCTCGATGCGGGACCGGTTTTTCTACGACGCCGACGGCGAACTGTTGATCGTGCCGCAGCAGGGGACGCTGCGCTTGGCGACCGAGATGGGTGTGATCGAAGCCGTACCGAACGAAATATGCGTCGTGCCTCGTGGAATCCGGTTTCGCGTGGAGTTGCCCGACCGGGTCGGCAGGGGATTCGTCTGCGAGAACTACGGCAGGCCGTTTCGTTTACCTGAACTGGGACCCATCGGTTCGAGCGGATTGGCCAACTCCCGCGATTTCAAGACGCCGGTTGCCGCTTTCGAGGAAAGCGAAGGGGATTTCCGGTTGATTGCGAGGTTTCAGGGACGCCTGTGGTCGGCCCCGATCGATCACTCGCCCCTGGACGTGGTGGCATGGCATGGAAATTATGCGCCGTACAAGTACGACCTGCTTCGCTTCAACACGATTAACTCCGTGTCCTACGACCATCCCGATCCGTCGATATTCACCGTGTTGACCTCGCCGACGGCGGTTGGGGGCACCGCCAATGTCGATTTCGTCGTGTTCGCGCCGCGGTGGAGCGTTGCCAACGATACCTTCCGTCCGCCTCCGTTCCATCGCAACGTGGCCAGCGAATTTCTGTTCCTGATCGAGGGGGAGTATCACGGAAAAGGCGAAGGCTTTGTCCCCGGCGTTGCCAGCCTGCACAATTCGATGTCGGGCCATGGGCCCGATGCCGAAACCTTTGAAGCCGGAACTGCGGCGGATCTCGATCCGCAGTATCTGGACCGGACGTTGGCGGCCATGTTCGAAACCCAACTCGTCATTCGGCCGACGCGGTTTGCGATGGAGTCGGACATTCGCCAGACCGATTACAGGAAGGTGTGGCAGGGGTTGAAGAAGCGGTTTCCCGGAACCTGATTCCGGCCGCCGCCCGAACCTTCACGCGATCCGTTTCGTTTTGGGGACGTCGCTCGTGCCGGCAGCACTAATGTGCCCGGTGTGGGTCTATACCGAGGATCGTTACCGAGCATCTCTACCGGAGGATCTCTACCAACTGACGCGCAACCCCGAGGTTGCCGCGACGCCCGAATACGCGCCGCCGTCGTTGGCTCGATCCTTCATGTTTCCAAACTGAACGCCGGTTTGAAGTTTCAGCTTGTGGCCGTAGAAGTAGTAGTTCACGCCCAGGTAGAGCTCGTTATAACGATCTCCCCGCCCGCTGGTATGCCGGTTATCGTACCGGGCCAGACGCACGCCGTTGGGGTCTGTGCTGCTGAGGTAGGTATGCCGTCCGACAAACTGCAACATCGGCGTGATGTTGACGAAGGGCATGATCATCGTGCCCCACAGGTTGCTTCGCCCCCGATAGCCCGCCCCGGCTGAAACGTCGGTGCGCAGACCCCACCGGTCATCTTCAAACTTGAAGTTCATCGACGTCACGTGCTGGAGTTGGCGCGTAAACGTGTTGTCCTCGTCGGGGTTCTGGTAGATGTAGTTGCCCGTGAGAAGCGCTTCGTCGACGCCCATGGCCTCCGCGAAATCGTAACCTAGAGAGGCAAGTGTGAACACGCTTCCGTTGAACCGCCCGAACTCGCGGTTTCGTTCCCCGGCCGAGTACGCGCCCACCCGATAGGCCCAGTTGGACATTTCCCCCGAGACAGCGACGCCGGGCATGTACTCCTGGGGAAACCACATGTTGTTGGCCAGATTACTGCGATCGATCGTAAGCAACTCCTTCGAAGACGTGGAGCCGTCCATTGTGAACGGTACGCCCTGTTTACCGACCGTGATGGCCAGAGGCGCGTTCCTGCTCCATTCCACGTAGAAGTCGGTAAAGCGCATATAGAACGGGTCTGCTTCCTGAGGATTGAATTCCGCCTCGGCATGTACCGTCAATTGGCGGAAGAGTTGCGTCTTTACGCCGAGCCGCAGTCGCCGGACGTTCCATTCGTCATATGTCCTGCCCTCGTCGTTGACCGCGGCATATTCGTATTGGAATCTTCCGCTGAACTGGACACTCTGCACTTGGTCCGCTTCGTCGTTGTCATACCAGTTGGCGAATTGCCAGATGTTGTCGAAGTTGGTCTGAGCCCGGGCCTCGACGGTCCCCAACAGCAGGAGCCCCGGGATGAGTGTCTTCAAGACCCGCCTTGCCGCTTTTCCTTTCATCCCATTACCTCGCCGTCGGTCATGATCGTCCAGCCCCCGAAAGGGGCGGGATTAGGAATTCACGAAGAGATCACTCGGCATTCGCGGAATGGTAGCACCGAATTCACGGTCTTTCTCTTCGGCCGAAGCCGTGAATGCGAACGTTACGGGAATGTTTCGAACAGTTTTCCCAACGTTCACATTCCGGTCACCTGGCGTGAGCTAAGCTTGGGCACATGAGCATCAAGACTCAGGCCAGACAACTCTATCCATTCCTCGCCGCCGTGTGCGTGATCGCTCTGGGCACGTCATGTGCGCCGGTTACCAATCGGCAGTCCGTCACTGTCAAAGGTTCCGACACGATGGTCCAGTTGGCGCAGCGATGGGCCGAGGTCTACATGAACGAGCACCTGGATGCCGTACTGCAGGTGACCGGAGGCGGCAGCGGAACCGGTATCGCCGCCCTCATCAACGGGTCCACGGATATTGCCCAGGCGTCGCGGATCATGAAGGACGAAGAAAAGGAATCCGCTCTGGAACAGAGGGGGCAGGCGGTTAGCGAAATCGCCGTGGCCCTGGATGCAGTGGCAGTCTACGTGAATGAAGACAATCCCGTTGAGGCCCTGACGATCACCGAGATCGATGGTATTTTCCGTGGCGAGGTGACGAACTGGAGTGAAGTCGGCGGCCCCGACACGGCAATCGTTCTGTACGGTCGAGCGAACAGTTCGGGTACTTACGTCTACTTCAAGGAAGAAGTCATGGGCGACGCGGATTTTCCGACGCACTACCAGGCGTTGCCCGGCACGGCGGCTGTCATTAACGCAGTCAGCAACGATCCGAACGGTGTGGGATATGGCGGAATCGGTTACGCATCCGGTGTAAAAACGGTCGCCATCAGTCTGGAGGAAGGCGGCGAACCGATCGAGCCGTCCGAATCGAACGTGCTTTCGAACACGTACCCGCTCAGCCGCAATCTTTATTTCTACACAATCGGAGAGCCCGACGGACTCATGGGCGAATTCATCGACTGGACCCTGAGTCCCGAAGGTCAGGAGATCGTATCCGAGGCCGGGTACTACCCCCTACGTTAGGAGCCCGTGGTGAAACCCCTGCTGCATTCGACCGGCGATGCATCCCGTCTGGACTGCGTTGCTCGTCGGTCACATATTGGGAATATGCTTCCTTCTCGCGCCTTGCCAGACGGTCGCCTCCCCGGTCTCGGTGCGACGCGAGATTTCACCACGGGCTCCTATTGAATTCTGACCTTCTGCTGGAGACACGATCAGCGTGAGCTTTACTTCCGAGCCGGACCCGTCCAGCAAGGACGATCCGTCGTCGCACGAGGCGCAAGACGAGTCCGGGTCGGAGAACCGGCCGGGAGTTTCCCGGTTTTCGGGAACGAAGGCGAGATCGAACCTGCGTTTGCGTCGCCGTCTCGACAAACTCGCCGAGAACGCCATCTTTGGTGTCTCGCTTGCGGCAATCTCGATCATCTTCCTTATTTTCGTCTACGTTGCGCGCGAAGCGTGGCCCCTCATCGCCGGGGCCGTCGAAGAAACTTCGGTCGGCGCGATGTTCATGTCGCCATTCGAGTGGCAGCCGGTTTCGACCATCCCCAGATACAGTGTGATTCCGCTCTTGGTTGGAACCCTGAAAGTCACGCTAATTGCCATGTTGGTGGGTACTCCCATCGCGTTGGCGGCGGCGTTGTACACCGCTGAATTCGCGCCTCCCAAGTTAAAGGAATGGATCAAGCCGACCGTGGAACTCCTGGCCGGCATCCCATCGGTGGTCGTCGGCTTTTTCGCCCTGATCGTGCTGGCTTCATGGATTCAGGATGTGCTGGGATTGCAGTTTCGTCTGAACGCGTTTACTGCGGGGGTCGGATTGTCGCTGGCGGTGATTCCCATAATCTACACCGTCACCGAAGACGCCTTGTCGGCTGTTCCCCGAACTTACAAGGAAGCCTCGCTGGCATTAGGCGCATCGAAGGTGCAGACCGCCGTTCGAGTCGTACTGCCGGCGGCCAGTCCCGGCATCGGCGCGGCGATGATTCTCGGCCTGGGGCGGGCGATCGGCGAAACCATGATCGTCCTGATGGTTTCGGGGAACGCCGCCGTGTTGTCGCTCGATCCGTTTTCGGGTGCACTGACGATGTCGGCAACGATCGCCGCGGAACTTGGCGAAGTCATATTCGGCGGTGAACATTACCGCGTTCTCTTTTTCCTCGGAGTCCTGCTCTTCATCATTACTTCCGGTCTCAACTGGGTTGGAGACCGGATCAATACCGGCCTCCGCAAGAAGCTGTTCGGGAACGCATGAAACGGACCATCGATCGCGGCGTTGTCGCTCTCTGTCTTTTCTCGACGGTGCTCATCGTGGCGATGCTTGCCATCATCTTGGGACACATCGCCATCAAGGGGTGGGGGCGGCTCTCATGGGAATTTCTGACCGCGGCTTCGTCGAACGGAATGACCGAAGGCGGCATCTTCCCGGCGATTTACGGGACCGTCGTTCTGGTGCTTCTGATGTCGGTCGCCGCCGTGCCGTTCGGCGTTCTGGTCGCGATCTATCTGTCCGAGTACGCCCTGAAGGATTCATATTTGTATCGAGCGACGCGCATCGCCGTCAGCAACCTGGCTGGCGTTCCGTCCATTGTATTCGGCCTGTTCGGGTTGGGCTTTTTCATTCAGACTGTTGGCGGGGCGATGGATCGGGCGTTTTACGGGGACAATACGGTATTCGGCCAGCCGTCCATCCTCTGGGCATCCATGACGATGGCCGTGCTGACACTGCCCGTCGTCATCGTGACCGTCGAAGAAACTCTGCGTTCGGTCCCCCAGGAATACCGGGCTGCGAGCCTGGCGCTGGGCGGCACGCGGCTCCAGACGATATTCAGGGTGGTGTTGCCCCAGTCCTGGGCCGGTGTGATGACCGGCACGATCCTGGCGGTCAGCCGCGGGGCGGGCGAGGTGGCGCCGATCCTTTTTACCGGAGTGGCATACTTTCTGCCTTTTCGAGATGCGCTGCCGCCGCCTTCCGCTCCAAACGAGCAGTTCATGCAACTGGGCTATCATGTTTACGTTCTGGCGACGCAGTCTCCCGATGTCGAAGCTACCATGCCATTGTTGTACTCGACGGTGTTCGTGTTGTTGGCGCTGACATTTCTGCTTAATATTTCCGCGATTCTGATTCGGAAGCGAATGAGGGCATGGGCGACAACCTGAAAATCGACGTACGAAACGTCAATTTCTTCTACGGCTCGGCTCAAGCTCTCTACGATGTGAGTTTGAGAGTGCCCCAACGGCAGGTGACGGCTTTGATCGGGCCCTCGGGTTGCGGCAAATCGACATTCCTGCGGTTGTTCAACCGGATGAACGATCTGATCCCCGGGATCCGTTTGGAAGGACGCGTGGAGATCGACGGCCAGGACATTTACTCGGATCAGACCGACGTCATCGAACTTCGCCGCCGCGTTGGTATGATCTTTCAGAAGTCGAATCCCTTTCCGATGTCGATTTACGACAACGTGGCCTATGGCGTGCGCGTCAATGGCCTGAGCAGGAACCGGCAGGATATCGATCGGATCGTTGAAGCCACTCTTCGGTCCGCGGCCCTGTGGGACGAAGTGAAGGACCGGGTAAACCGGCCGGCGCTGTCGCTTTCCGGTGGGCAGCAGCAGCGTCTCTGCATCGCTCGGGCACTGGCCGTGGAGCCGGATGTCCTGTTGATGGACGAGCCGGCGTCGGCCCTCGATCCGATATCGACGGCCAAGATCGAGGAACTCATCTACCAACTGAAAAACCGCTATACCATCGTCATCGTCACCCACAATATGCAACAGGCGGCGCGCGTGTCCGACGAAACGGCCTTTTTCTTGTCCGGCCGCCTGATCGAGTGCAGCAAAACCAGGCAGCTCTTCACGAAGCCCGATCAGCGGGAGACCGAAGACTACATCACAGGCAGGTTTGGATAACGTGAACCGTCGTCACACAAGTCAGCATTACGAGAAACTGCTTCGAAAACTCAAGGATCGATTGCTGGTCATGAGCGGCAAGGCCGAGGAAGCGATCGAGGATTCCATGCGCGCGCTTGTGGAGAGGAAGCCCGCACTCGCCAGGGAAGTGATCGCCCGCGATGACGAGATCGACCGTCTCGAAATGGAAATCGACGATCTCTGCCTGCAGGTCCTGGCGTTGGAGCAGCCCGTGGCGGGCGACCTGCGCTTTCTGGCGACCGTACTCAAGATCGTGCGCGACGTGGAGCGTATCGGAGACATCGGAGTCAATTTCGCCGAACGGGTCTACGAAATGCTCAAGGAACCCGAGTTGAAACCGCTGGTCGATCTCCCGATCATGTCGCGGTCGGCCCAGCAGATGTTCCGGACGAGTATGGATGCCTTCGTCAATGGCGATGCGGAACTCGCGCAGCAGGTGATTCTGGACGATCGGATACTGGACGAGATGTATGAGCAGATGCTTCGCGAACTGCTCACCTATATGCTCGAAGACCCGCGAACGATTTCACGCTGCCTGAAGCTCATATTCATCGCGAAAGGGCTCGAGCGCATCGGGGATCACGCGTCGAACATCGCAGAAATGGTTGTGTTTCAGATCCGTGGGCAGGATATACGGCATGGAACAAATCCTGATAGTTGACGACGACGACGACATACGGCGGCTTGTCGGTTACCACCTTGAGCAGGCGGGTTTCGAAGTTGTTCAAGCGCAGACCGGCAACGAGGGATTGGTATCGGCTATCGAAAAATCTCCCGATTTGGTGATCCTGGACCTGATGCTTCCCGACCTGGACGGCAACGATGTCTGTCGCGGCATTCGGGAGCGGATGGCGGGTCATGTGCCCATCCTGATGCTCACCGCGCGGGGCGAAGAAATCGATCGGGTCCTGGGATTCGAACTCGGCGCCGACGACTACGTGACCAAGCCCTTCAGTCCCCGCGAACTCGTGTTGCGTGTCCGTTCGCTGCTGCGCCGGAGCGGGCTCGGGCCGGGCGATACCTTGAAATCCGGCGATATCTTGCTGGATTCAGGACGCCGGCAGTGCAGTGTCGCCGGGAAGGCGGTCACCCTTACGGCCAAGGAGTTCGACCTGATCCATGAATTGTTGAAGGCGCGGGGCAATGTGGTGACTCGCTCCTACCTGATGAATCGTGTCTGGAAATACCACGGGGATTCGGATTCTCGCACCTTGGATACACACGTCCGGCGCCTCCGCGAAAAGTTGGCTCACGAAGGCGCACGCCTGCAGACGGTTCGCGGCGTGGGCTATCGTTACAAGGCCGAGGAATCCTGAATCCACCGCCTTGGCTCAGGGACCGATCTCTTGGTCCGCATCTTCGTGCCGATCCCACCCATCGTCCGCGCTCGGGAACGCGGTCCCGGTGGCGCGATTCATCCGGCGCGACCGGCGCGAGCTGCACGGCAAATCGAGGCGCATACAATATCGCAGACAATCGAGATCTTGGACTGACCCGACTTTCTCACGAGTTGTCTGCTACAGCGCCGGATCCATCCGCCAGTGCTGCGTTCTACGGCGCGTTCCTCGCGCCGCTACGCGCCCGGCGCGAGGAACGCGCCGTAGCTCTGACGGCGTTTCCGACTCTTCGCGACGAAAACCCGTGAGAAAGGCGGGCTAACATTGGAGGCCAGCGTGAAAACCTTTGAGTTCAAGAGCGAGATCTTCATTCCGAGGACCGTTTCCGAGATCTTCCCGTTCTTCACCGACGCACGCAATCTGGACTATCTGACCCCCGAATGGCTCCACTTCAGGTTCGATCCGACTGCGCCCATCGCAATCGAGCGCGGAACCTCGATCGACTACCGCTTGCGCATTCGTGGGGTTCCGATCCGGTGGAGGAGCCGGATTGCCGTGTGGGACCCACCGTACCGTTTCGTGGACGAACAAGTCCGGGGACCGTACCGCAAGTGGATTCACGAGCACCGCTTTCGACCCGTGGACGGTGGGACGCTTGTGGAAGACCGTGTGGAGTACGCGGTCTGGGGAGGCTGGCTCGTACAGAGGCTCGTGATCGCGCGAGACATCACGCGAATCTTCGATTACAGGCGGGCCCGGTTGGAAGCCTACTTTCGAGATTCTCAGAGAAGTTGAAGCGATTTCATTGTAGAGATTGTCGACGACGTGAGACAAAGGCTGGAGGCAACCAAATGACCAGGACGATGAGCATAAGAATGGACGAAGAGAACTACGATTTCCTCAACAAGCTGTCCAGGGAAGAGCGCGGGGACATGTCCAAGGCGGTGCGGCAGCTCATCGACAAGGGTCGGATAATGCTTGCCGTGGAGCGGTACAAGGAAGGAAATGCCTCCCTCGGCTTGGCCGCTGAAATCGCAGACTTGACCCTTGTAGAAATGATAAACACGCTGGGCGAGTACGGGGTGCAGAGCAATCTCGAAACCGAGGATTACCTCAAGGGGTTGGAGAGTCTGAGGAAGGCGTGGTGAATCTTTCGTGAGTGGACCGATTCGAATTCTGCCAATACCGCGGATTCGTAAAGGCCTCCGTCAAGCGGCGCAAAGGGGCAGTTGGTCATCTTGGTCGGCGACGAATATATTACGCTGTACAAGCGTCCTGTACCTTTGAGTCCATTCCTCCGCTGACCCGCACATCGGCAGGCAGCCCTCCGCCCCCAATCTCTCTTGGCCGCTTTTGCGGTGGTCACCGTTGGATGGTTTGAACGACTCCGAGGTACGGACTACCAGTCGTTTGCGAAATCGATTTTATTGCTGTGTGGGGTCCTGGGTACAATCATCGACGCAATACCTGCCAGCCGTCCAATCAGGCACGTACGGAAACGTCCAACTCAACGATTTCCGAATTCATGGCATGCAGACCTTTCGGCAAAATGTCCCCATGTTCCCAATAGGATTCGATCACTTTCCTTGCCACGTCTTGAGCAATTTCAACCGCTTCAGCCACGGTTCTCCCTTGTGCCACCAGACCGGGAAAATCATCAGATGTAGCGAGGTGATGTCCGTTTTCGACTCGCCTGATCCGAAGGCGCAGCCGATATTCCTCTGCCATCTCTATGCTCCTTTTCCAAGATTGCCCGATCGGCATACTCATACCGACACGGCCAAAGGCGGTATTGCCAATTCGATCATGGGCCGCTGGCCTCTACCGCCCGGGCTCGATCCGGATTACGGCGCCAAAGGTCTCATCCGTTAGCGCGAATATCGAACCATCCGGACCGGTCCTGACGTCGCGGAAGCGCTGGTTCAATTCCGTCAGCATCCTCTCCTGCCCGGTTGGGTTTCCTTCGGCATCGAAGGTGGCCCGCAGCACCGACCGGGTCATCGTCCCCATGAGCAGGTTGCCCTGCCAATCGGGGAAACGGTCGCCATCGTAAAAGACCAGGTTGCCGGGATTGATCGACGGCACCCAGAACAGCACGGGGTCTTCCATCCCTGGCGCCGAGTTCGAACCCCCGGCTGTGGGCGTTCCGTCGTAGTGCGCCCCTTCGGTAACGAGGATCCATCCGTAGTTCCTGCCCGCTTCAAGGCGATTCACTTCGTCGCCGCCTCTTGGGCCGAACTCGCTTGCCCACAGTTCGCCCGTCACGGGGTGAACGGTCAGTCCCAGGGGGTTGCGATGTCCGAGTGTGAAGATTTCAGGTTTGTATCCTTCCATCCCAACGAACGGATTATCCGGTGGCGCCGTGCCGTCGTCCCGGAGCCTCAGGATCTTTCCAATGTGCGATGACGGATCCTGCGACAGTTCCCCATAGTTCCGGTCTCCGAGCGAGACGTAGAGGAAGCCGTCAAGGTCGAACGCGAGTCGGGCCCCGTAACTTCCGTCGGCCGGACCTTGTCCACAACAGCCCCGGGGCGATCCCTCCCCTCCGTGGTACGCGTCGGCGACGAGGATGTCCTCGAGGTCGTCGAGAGTCGACCCGCCGTCCCAACGCGCGCGCGCAACAGCGGTGGTCGCTTTTGCGGCATCCTCCTCGCCCGGCTTCGAATATGCGAAGTAGATCAACCGATTGTCTTCAAAGTTCGGATGCAGAGCGACGTCGAGCAGACCGCCGAGCACCCTCGCGCGTATTTCCGGAAGCGGGCCGATTGGGGTCGGATCGAGCACGCCATCCCGGACTACGCGCAGACGTCCTGGGCGCTCGGTGACCAGCATGCCGCCGTCTGGCAGGAACGCCATCCCCCACGGATGATCCAGTCCCTTCGTGACAACAGTGACATGGACGCTGCCGGTTTCGGTCGCGAGATCCCATGGGCCTTCCCCAAGCGTGTCGACAGGGGGCGCGCCCCGTCCACGACCTTGCCCACGACCGCCTCCCTGGGGCGGGGCCTGCTGTTCGAATTCGGGTTCACCCGGTGTCATCCGAACGGCAATGTCGGCGCCGTAAGCGGTCGGCGCAACCAAGGCGACCATTGCGACCGTGGCGGTCGTCGCGGCCAGCGGAGAGCCGACGGACAAGAGTTTGGTTGGAAAGATCTTCATGAGTTCATCCTTGTTCGCGGCGCGATGGTTGTCAAGCGCTTGCAACCGGCAGGATTTCATCCGTCTGGAGCACTGAAGGAGTGTCGAAGATGTTGCGTGCCCGAAGTCACAGTCGGTACACGGCAGGACGGCAACTCACGGGCGTCAGTCAGCGGCGGCGCTTCTTATCCCAAGGGCTTTTCTGAATTTTATGGTAAATGCCGAACGAGGGGGTTGCGGAGACAACTAGATCGCCACGCGCGAATGGAACATTTGAGTGGTTTCTTCCTCCGAACTGAGGCATGGCCGAATCAGGAAAGAGCCCGCTGCGTATTTCTTCTTCGCTACAGTGTAGGCTTCTAATTCAACTTCAAAGAAGCCGTCCACAAACTCCTCATGGATGAGCACGAACTTGCCATGATGCTCCTTGGCAAACTGCGATTGGTGCTCCTTGAAATACGCGAGCGGTCGTTCAAGTGTTGACATGGGCACCTCTTGACAGACTGTGGTTGGCGTCACTGATTCAGGCAATTGAGTTTGGTTCCGATCTTGAATTTATCATATCGACCAAGCCCTCTTCGGTACACTTTTCGTTATTGCGTTCCTGAAGCCTTGTTCTTTATTCATTTTGGTCATTGGCCAATGCCAATGTGTTTTGCTAGCAGCAGTCCAGGAGAAAATTTGCCCGGCAGCTTCAATCTCACTACCATCAAGCGCGCTCCGCGCGCCACGCGCGAATCTCAAAGCCCGTTGGCACTTTCGGCGGCGCCGTCCAACTCGATGCAACGGTGTTTGCCATTTGGCTATAATGCGTTTTCCTTCGTTCAGGAGATCGTCGAGCGGGTGTTGGCTGCCGGGAGCGCAACTGCCCTTGCTCGCATGGGCCGTTGCGAAAACGAAATTTAAGGCAGCATATCTCGATCTTGCGGAGACTTCGCGACCGGCGGAGGGAGAGAGTCCGGGCGCAACCGTTTCCTCCGCGGTGGGCCTCGTTGATCGACGCGATTCCCATCTGTCGGCGCCTCGCGAGCGGCGACCGCGAAGAGCTTCGCGGCCACATCCAGATTTTCATTGGTGAAAAGCAGTTCGAAGGCTGCGGGGGCCTGGAGATCGATGATCGCATCCGCGTGACCATCGCCGCGCACGCATCCATCCTCTTGCTGCGCCGCCGAACCGACTATTTTCCTCAACTGGAGAGCATCCTGGTATATCCGCATGCCTACGAGGCGCCGAGTGAACGCCACATCAGCGACTATCTGGTCGAAGAAGGGACGGAAGTTCGCGAAGGCGAGTCTTGGTATCGCGGTTCGATGGTGTTGTCGTGGGAGGATGTGCAGCGCGGCGCCGCCAACCCCGGGGACGGCGAAAACGTGGTATTCCACGAATTCGCTCATCAACTCGACGACGAATCGGGCGCGGCCGACGGCACGCCGGTACTGGACAGCACCGAGCAGTGGCGGAGTTGGGTCGCCGTCTTTCAGGCCGAATTCGAAGCGCTCCAGGATGCCGACGCCCGTGGACGCCGGACGTTACTCGACCCCTATGGCGCGGAGAGCCCTCCGGAGTTCTTCGCCATCGCGACCGAATGCTTCTTCGAACGGCCCAGGGAACTGAAGAAACGGCACGCGAAACTCTACGAGCAGCTTCACGGGTACTACAAGCAGGATCCGGCTTCGTGGTAGCGGCCTTGCTCTTGGGTTTGGCGCAACGTGTGCCGCCGGCGATACGACTGCGATTTGCACGAAGTCACGATCCAGGCCAGGCCGGCGATGTCCTCGATCGGTGGAGAAGGGCGCCGCGCCGACAGCCCGCGGTCGAGGCCGCAAGCCGCCTGGACGCGGATCTGGGACTCTAGAAATTGACATACTCTTGTGATGTCGTTACAGGCGTTCAACGGGCAGCACGAGGCGAAATCGCCAAGCCGAGGAATACGACTATGGCTTGGTTCAACCGGACGGTATCGGCGTCATCGAGCCGTCCGATCCGTTCGCCGACTTTGTCTTTCGACACGGTGGTGATCTTGTCCACCATGAGGTGCGATCGTGACCTCAAGCCATTGACTTCGTTCGGTTCGATCGGAAGTCGGAAAAGCGGCGCTTCGGTTGGGTCTGTCGTGAAGGCGCAAATGGTGATCGAGGCAGTACCGTCGAAGTTGTCGTCCTGGAGAATGACGGCGGGGCGGACCTTGCCTGCGTAGCCCCTGCCGCCCGAGACCGTCCAAATCTCACCGCGCCTCATGTGTCATCCCAGTCAGTGACGGCGTCGATCAAGTTTTGGTCCTCGAGTGCGCGAGTGCTGTGGGCGACAGCTAAAGATTGACGGTGGGCTTCTGCCTTGAAGTTGGGCGCACGCACATCGGGTACCCATATCTGGACCGGCCTCAAACCTTGGCGGCGCAGGCGTGCGCGATGCGCGCGCACGTTGTCGCGGGATGTTGTGGAGTGGGTCGGGTCGGCCATGGCAAGACCTCAGCGATAAGTTACATGTAATCTAACATCGAAGGGACGATATTGCCATTCCCAGGCCACTCCAGAAATCGCTGCTTGGTGTACGATGAGATCCATTCGAGGGTGAGCCGCGTCTTCAAGTTCGCCAGGGCAACGCTCGCATCGGCCTCAAACCCTTCGCCAACAACCCCGTCACGGCGCAACACGGGTGTTGTTGATCAGCGGCTGTCCGAAGAAGTCGATCGATCCGGCCACTGATTCGAGAGCGGGAAGCCCGGCCTCCGCCTTGATGGAATCGGGGCTGTCTCCAGGAAATTGGCCGAGCGCGTAGGGAGGTCTGTTCGATGAACGAGATTCAACGGGCAGGGATCCTGTGGTACAACACCGGGATAACAGACGTTATCGGGGTCGGGATAACAAACTGTATCGGGGCCGTGAAAACTGACGTTATCAGGGCATTGTGGGCATCCGCGTGACCACGGAACGACAGAGGTATCGTGACTATGGCGCACTACAACGAACGGAGTCAGTGGACGAAATCGACGTTTCTTGTCGCGATGCTCGCGCTCGCATCGTGTGCTCCGGCGGCGCCGCCCGCTCCCGAGCCGTCTCCAGACGCAACCGAGGCCGTGCCCGGCGACGGTCCGGTCTACCGGAACGGGACCGATCTGGTTTTCCCGGCCAACTACCGGGAGTGGCGGTTCATCGGCGCGGGACTGGGCCTCACCTACGAAGGGGAGGACGAAGCCGCTCCGGACTCGCCGACGTTTTCGAACGTCTTCGTGAATCCGTCATCGTACGGCGCATTCATGGAGACCGGCATGTGGCCGGACCCAACGGTCTTCGTTCTGGAATTCCGCAACTCGCACACCGACGCCCCTCCGAATCGAGCGGGCCGGTTCCAGGGCGAGCTGCGCTTCCTCGAGGCCGAAGTCAAGGATTCGCGGTTCGACGACGGATGGGCGTTCTACGCGTTCGGCCCGCCTTCGGCCCTGGCCGATGCCGCGGCGCCGCTCGCCGGCGAGGCCGTCGCAGGGTGCGTGGAGTGCCACACCCAGAACACGGCGGTCGAACGTACCTTCGTGCAGTTCTATCCCACCCTGATGGAGGTTGCCCGCGAGAAAGGCACCGTCAATCCGGGATTCTGACCCGTCCATGGCCCGCCACCGCGTCCTCGAAGGCGAGTTTGTCGTTGTGAGCCGCTTCGTCGGGGGCGATCTCGATGAACTTCAGCCGTGGCGCCCGACTCGTTGATACGGGAACGGCGTCGGAAATCAGGCGCGTCCGAGATCATCGAAGCGTTCGCTCACCATTTTCGTAGCAAAACTCGATGAAGTAGACCATCGATCCCGGGCCGTGTTTCGCCGTCTTCAGCAAGTCATCGACGCCGTCGAATCCCGATTCCACGGCCATCGCCTCGGTGATGTCTTCGATTCCGATCTCATCGATGGAGGTCACGACGATGTGCCCCCGGTCGAGCTTGTACCGGCCGCCCGCCTTAACGTGCGGCCATTGCCAGACGCGGATGCTGGTCGTGATCTCGCCCTGCTTGATCCGTCTTCTCAGCTTCTTTGCAAATACCATCGATGTGTTCGAACAGTGTTGTATCCAGCCGGGGCCGAAGCGCCTTGCCCGTTCCCATTCTGCGGCTTTTTCCGCCGGTCAGGGCAAACCCGCCGAGGTCGGCATCGAGAACGCCGGCCGCCAGTGGATCAATTTGCACCCCCCTCCAGAACACCGGCCTCAAACGGGTTGGCGATGTCCCTGAATTCCGCATCGTGGATTGTCTTGTAGATCATGCGAAGCGGGGCGGATGCGCTGTAGATTCGCCCCCGCTTTTCACCGGCGGGCTCCAATAGCCCCGCCTCGACCAATGCCTTCAGATCCCGGCTCGCGACAACCGGGCTGACAGAGGCCGCGTTCCTGTAATGCACACTCCTGATCCGATATCCCATCGCGGCATCGACCACCGCCATATACGATCGCTCCGGCAAACGGTGCTCCTTCACTATGCGCTCGACTCGGTCGGACAGCTTGGCAATCATTCGCATTCGGCAGAGCGAGGTCGCCGCCTGCTTGTAGTGGGCGGCCAGATTGAATCGAATCCAGGGCCGAGTGTTTCGATCCGGGTTCCATGATCCTTGCCCGACTTCGGCCAGGGCCTCGTAATAAGCTTGGGTGTTCCTTCCGAGGTACTCTTCGATGGAACAAAAAACCGGGTGTGGGATGTGCATCGCCATGATCAGGGTCTGCAGGCAGCGCGCCATACGCCCGTTCCCGTCAGAGAACGGGTGAATCATGACGAGATTCAAATGCGCCATCGCGCCTTTGACCAGGATATGATTGCCGTCCTCGTTTCCTCGAATGTAGGTGACGAGACCGCCGATCAGTTTCACGACATCTTCGGCGGGGGGGCCTTCGTAGACCGTGAGATCCCTTTCCTCATCGCGAACGTAGATGGGTCCAGGGCGCCAATTGCCGGGATGCCGGGTCAAATCGCGCTGCAACATCATGAAGTGGAGGCTCCTCAAAACACCTTCATTGAAGGTGAACGACGGATCTTGCACAAGCTGGAGCACGAATGTCATTGCATTTCTGTACCCCAAGACTTCACGCCATGTTGCGGCTTGCGCTTCCAGGGGCTCTTCGCCTTCAACGGCGGCCACGGCATCGTCCTTGCTCACCAGGTAGCCTTCAATACTGTTCGATCCCCTGATGGCTCGTGCCAACGTGTTTCGGCGAATAGCTCCATACCACCTTGGCGGAGTGGAAAGCGCATATTTCATCTGTGCATGGATGCTGGAAATAGACGCAATGACCTCAAGCTCTTGCGGGTCCAGCCTGGAGCTTTCGAAAAGCATGCCACCCTCGAAATTATATAAATATACATACGAGAAACATATAAATAATAATTAACATCGTATCGGTTGTAAATATACTATTGCTATCCGAATGACCTTCGTAGCGATCCTGTCTCCTTTCTATGAGACCGGCAGTCGCGCGGCGCTTTTCCATCGCAAGGGGTTCCGCCTGCGGGTACAATTCATGGCCTGAGCCCACTTTCGGGCAGTGTCTTCCCGAGCAGGAGAAAAAGCCATGCGTTCCACAATCATTCGCGCCGCCTTCGCGGCGGCTGTCGTCTTTCTCGTCGCCGGTATCATGACGCCACGGGCCGATGCATTCGGTACGGGTCCGATTCCGCTCAATTGCAACCGGGCCTGTCTGGAGGACGTGGTCGACCAGTACCTGGCCGCCGTCGTTGCCCACGATCCCTCGCGCGTGCCGCTCTCCGAAGACGTCATGTACACCGAAAACAACCAAGTGATCGACGTTGGGGACGGTTTCTGGAAAACGGCTGAAGACCGAGGGAAATACACGCATATCTTCGCCGATCCCGAATTCGGCCAGGTGGCCTACATGGGCACGATGATCGAATCGGGCAACCCGATCCTGTTGAGCCTGCGTTTGCGGATCCAGCTCGGGCGGATCACCGAGATCGAAAGCGTCTTCTTCAAGCCCGGCGGCGGCGGCCCAAACAACATCGAAGCGATGGACGCCCCGCACGTGCCCGAAGACTTCTGGTTCAAGTCGATTCCACCCGAGGATCGAATGTCGCGTCAGGAACTGATCGCGGTGGCCGACGGTTACTTCACCGGTCTTCAGCGGAACGACGGCCGCGGCATCAATGGGACGGGCACGTATCCGTTCACTGAAGACTGCCACCGGATCGAGAACGGCTCGCCGACGACGAATGTCCCCTTGCGGCCCGACCAGGATCCGGACGCCCTCAACGTGTTCTCGATGGGTTGTTTGGAGGCCTTCGAACTGGGCATGTACTACATCGTCCAGAACATCCACCAACGCCGGTATCCAGTGGTGGATCGGGAACGCGGCGTCGTTTGGGCTCATTCGGTCTTCGATCAGGGAACGGTCAATTCGGGCACTCTCTCAGACGGACGTCCTCATTCCTACGCCCCGGGATTCAGCCGGCCGTCCAGTATCCTGGTGACCGAAGCCTTCCTGATCGAGGACGGCAAGATCCGGCACGTGGAGATGGTGGGGCCGGGAGCGCTCTACCACATAAACTCCCCGTGGGGCGGTCTGAGCGGGAACTAGCCGCGCGCGAGAAGAGGACGGTCAGACCGGACCGGGGATTCCGACCCCAACCCCCGGGGTTGATGAAGGCCACTTCTCGAAAGGAGAATCCAACATGGGCGTAAAGGACGAACTGTACGGCTTCGTGAAGGACGCGATGTCTCGGGGCGCGCCGCCCGAACAGATCCGAAGCGCGCTGCTCGACGCCGGCTGGGAGGAACCACAGATTCGGCAGGCCCTGGCCGGTTACAGCGAGGGCCCGTTCGGCATACCGGTACCAAGGCCGCGCCAGTCTGAAGCGCGCGAAGCGTTCATCTATCTGGTTTTGTTCGCCACCATGTACCTCGCCGCCTTGAATCTCGGAAATCTGGCGTTCCAGTTCATCAATCGCGGCTTCCCCATCCCCGGCCAGTCGGACGTGCGGATCGAAGATTCGATCAATTGGTCGGCGGCGATCCTCATCGTCGTGCTGCCGGTGTTCTACTTCATGACGCGACAGGCAAATCGGGCGATAATGCGCGACCCGTCCCGCCGCGCGTCGGACATGCGACGGAGACTGACCTATTTGACTCTGGCGGTGTCCTCGTTCGTCCTGCTTGGTGTGTTCAGTACCATCGTGTATAGCTTCCTCGACAACGCCCTCACCGCGAGATTCGTTCTGAAAGCGCTTTCGGCCGGGCTGATCGCCACGGGTGTCTTCTGGTACTACTTGAGGGATGTTCGAGAGCCTTCCGAGTCTTAACGGCCCACTGCAGAACCCGTCAACGAAGGCAAAAACAGCCAGTCGGCTCCTGACCCGCATTTCTCACGAGTTGTCTGCTACAGTGCCGGATCCATCCGCCAGTGCTGCGTTCCGCTTCGTCGGGCTCCTCGACGTACCGTCAAGTACGCCTCCGGTGCCCTCCGGGCGCGCGCCTTGCTCTGACGGCGTCTCCGACTCTTCGCGACGAAAACCCGTGAGAAAGGCGGGCCAACCAATCGCGGAAGCGGTCTGGATGAACCCCCACATTGGCTTGCCATCGACGAACTCCATGAGCACCGTTTTGGCGACATTCGTCGTGACCTCCGAACACGTCGATTCCGAAACCATCGAGATCACTTGCACTTTCGACCGGGCAGACTCACAGGCTGGACGATCCGGGCGCACATACCGGAACCGGGACAGTGTACAATACGTCGAAACACCACCCGCCCGGCAACGGGATCATGGAATATTGCCCCACGGAGAGCACCCTGACGGGTTTGAAAGGGGGCTTGATCGCCGCGTGGCAGAGTCCCGCCGAGACGTGGCCTCCGGACTGACCCGCCCGGCCTCCGGGGCCAATCCATGATCCCGCGTTGCAGGCACAGGAGGACTCATGCGCAACTTGGCGCCGCTCGTTATTGTCGTTTCAGCGCTGGCCGCGACCGCCGGCACGGTTCCGGTTCAGATTACGGAGAATCCCCTTCCGGAGCCCGTCGAAATGCGAGGTCTGGAAGTCGAAGTGCGCCAACTCGTGCGCCTGCCGGAGACGCAGGGATCGCTTCCTTCGGATCGAGACGCGGCTGGCTATGCGCGTGTGAGCTTCGTCCGTGACGCGCCCGACGGCCGGCGCTTTGTGAACGACTCGCGCGGATACCTGTATCTCATGGACGAGGACAACCGGCTGACCCTCTACTCCGATGTCGCCGACGCCTTTCCGTATGCCGCCTACAACCGGCTCGAAAGCGGTTTTATCGGTTTCGATTTCCATCCGGAGTTCGAGGACAACGGATTGTTCTACACCGTCCATGGCGAATACGCCCAGGACAACCCGGCCATGCCCGACTTCATTCCTCCCGGGTTTACGCCCGACGATGTCACCTACCACAACGTCATCACCGAGTGGCGCGCGATGGCTCCATCGGCAAATGCTTTCGATGGTACGCGGCGCGAGTTGCTCCGTGTGGCACATGTGGTCGATAGCCTGACCCACCCGTTCGGCTATGTCGGGTTCAACCCGACGGCGGCGCCGGGCGACTCCGATTACGGCCTGCTTTATACCAGCGGCAGCGACATCGGTTTCAGCAATGGCGCGGGACCGAATGCGAGAAATCCCGAGCAGTTGCAGCGTCTGGACACGGTGGTCGGCGCGATCCTTCGTATCGATCCGCGCAGCCCGTCCGAATCCGGCGGTACAACGGGTCTGGGCGATTACACGATTCCTCCCGACAATCGGTTCGCGTCCGATAACGATCCGGAGACGCTGGGCGAAATCTTTGCTTACGGGTTCCGGAACGCCCACCGGCTGTCGTGGGACCTGACGGACGGAACGATGTTCGCTTCGGACATCGGCATGAACCACATCGAGGAAATCAACATCGTTCGCAACGGCGAAAATTACGGCTGGATGCAACGCGAGGGATTCTTCGACAATGGCATCAACTTCCCCGATGGCGCGCTCAACCAACTTTTCCCTTTGCCGCCCGATGTCACCGGTGGAGAAACGGAAGACGGATTCACCTATCCCGTGGCCATCTACGATCACGACGAAGGCCGCGCCGTGTCGGGGGGATTCGCCTACCACGGGGCCATCGAGGCGTTGCGCGGCAAGTTTGTGTTCGGCGATGTCAACCGGGGCCGGATCTTCGCGGCTGATCTGGCCGCGATGAAGGGCGCCGACGATGGCGTTCCCGACACCGTGGCCCTCGTCGAGGAGGTTCAACTCTACGTGCGCGACGCCAACGGTAATCGCAGGGACGTGACATTCCTGGATCTGGTCGAAGAGACCAACGGGGAGCGCCCCGCACGGGCCGACCTGCACATCAGCCAGAGCCGTGACGGCGAACTGTTTCTGACATCGAGACAGGACGGGACGGTCCGCATGCTGGTGCCGGGTTCGTAACATTCCGTCTTCGGGAACTGTAGATTCCACGGGATTTGCGGCGGGTGAGTTTGTGTCGGATCTTCCAGATTTCCGATGCATGGCGGGAACGCCGCCGGCGATGCGGAAAGCCGGCGTGTTATTTTCGAGCGTCGAGACGCGGGATTTCGGACTGCCAATCGAGCAATCGCTGGTCCGCCGTCGCCAGGGTGGCGCCGTATATCTCGGCGGTCGCCGCGATAAGCCGGTCGGCGGGGTCGCGGTGCAGTTCGGCGAGCGAAGCCGCCCGAATACCGATTCGGCCATCCACCGCCAGTTCGCGAACTCCCGCCGCCAACAGGTCGCGATGCCATGCGCTCACTTTCATGTCAAGCGCGAGCCGCTTTTTCTCGACCAGCATCGCCACTTCCCAAAAGCTGATGGCGGACACCGCCAAGGCATTGTCCAGCAGTGCGCGGTCCGTGGCGGCGCGGCAGCTTGCGCCGAGATCGGACGTGTCCTGATCGAGCCAGATCAGCACGTGTGTGTCGAGCAAAATCAACCGGACGCCTCCCAAGGCTCTTCCAGAGGCGAAACGATGTCCCCGCGAATCCGGATCGCTCCCGTGTGCAGCCCCGCAAGAGTTTGGCGCTTCTCGCGGTAGGGAACGAGAGTCGCCACCGGTTTGCCGTTCTTCGTAATGACCAAGGGTTCGCCGGTGTGTGCCACTCGATCCATCAATTTGAGGCACTTGGCCTTGAATTCGGATGCCTTGATGCTGTTCATCGCGCCCTCCATGAAACCATGGTCATGACTATGGTAATTGTATTCGAGGGAGAAGCCAATCGATTCACCGGCCGTATCGGGTTCTTGCTTGTTGGCCCGTTCGGAGTCGTCCCATTCACCTACCGCGGCCAAACAAGGGAACCGCAAGCGGAGGTGTTGAAAACAAACGAACGGCGGTCCGGCCGTGTTCGATTATTTTGACAGAGCCTACCACGCCCGGTACGATCGCGGACGCGGACGGCGACGTCGACATCGATTTCGTCACGACCCGCGGTAACAGTACGCCCTACGACGGCGTGTTGTGGTTGGAGCAGGTGAGGACCGACAATCCTGTCCCGTCGTTCGATCAGGCGCGCGAGGTCGACAGTCCCGAACTGGAGTCGTTTCACGAGCCCTGATTCGTTTTTCGGCGTGGGGCGTACCGGGATGTCCCGGTGAAAGACATTCGATCCGTCTATGTTCCGTTTCCATCGTCGCGACACGTATCCGGCCGGCGGACAGCGGATGGGTTGCGACCGGCCGCTCGCCTGTCGAAGAGCCGGGAAGCCGGCTTGGTCCGGAAGTCGGCGGCGTTTCCAAGCTTCCTGGACCGCAGGCCACTTTTTCCTGTTGTTGCGTGGCCTACGACTGGCTACGGAAACGCCATCCTGGGACGGCGCAACAGTATCCGAAGATCCTTGCTATCGCGGCCGTGGACGGTGAAGTGTGAGTCCAGGCAGTGCTGAGGTATCGGATCGACATAGACTTGAGCCGTGGACACACGAACACCAGAACAAAGACGGCGCATCATGCAAGCCGTCAAGAGCATGGATACGAAGCCTGAAATGACCGTCCGGCGGTGTCTCCACGCGATGGGATATCGCTATCGGCTCCATCCCAAAGAGCTTCCTGGGAAACCGGATATCGTGTTCTACGGTCGCAAGCACGCGATTTTTGTCCATGGTTGTTTCTGGCATGCTCATGGCTGCCGTTACGGCCAACCCCCTAAGTCCCGTCTCGACTATTGGCTCCCCAAGCTCGAAGAAAACAAAAAACGCGACACTGAGAAGCGAATCCGGCTCGAAGCGCTCGGCTGGGAGGTCCTGACCATCTGGCAATGCGAAATCAAGGATGTCGACGCTCTCACTGCCAGTCTTTGTGACTTTCTCGAGGCAGCATAGACAAGCCCGATCGACATCTGGACCCGAGTTGGGTACTCGACGATGCAGAATCGTGTGGGTTAACACTCGGAATAGGGGGGCACAGTGCGACCGATCGGAATCGACCTCTTTGCGGGGGCAGGGGGGCTAAGCCTCGGATTCGAACAGGCAGGATTCGACATCGCCGCCGCGGTCGAGATCGATCCGGTTCATTGTGCCGTTCACGAGTTCAATTTTCCCAAGACGGCGGTGATCGCATGTTCCGTTCGGGAACTCACCGGCGACGAGATCCGAAAAGCCGCCGCGATAGGCGATCGACCCGTCGATTGCGTTTTCGGCGGTGCCCCTTGCCAAGGTTTCTCCCTTATCGGCCATCGCGTCCTGGACGATCCGCGAAACGGACTGTTGCGCGATTATGTGCGCATCGTGACTGAACTCAAGGCGAGAACCTTCGTTTTCGAAAACGTGAAAGGCTTGACCGTCGGCAACCACAAGACGCTTCTCGAAGAGTTGGTCGTCGCCTTCGACGAAGCCGGATACACGGTACGCACACCCTGGAAGGTACTCAACGCCGGGGACTTCGGCACTCCGCAATCCCGCGAGCGATTAATCCTGTTGGGCGCCCGAAAGGGTGAGTCCCTTCCGAGCTATCCCGAGCCAACTACAGATATCGCTGGACGCAAAAAGCGCCTCTGGGGATTGCCGGACGGCCCGACATGCATGGATGCAATCGGCGACCTTCCAGATGCCGATCTCTTTTCCGCGCTTCTGGGCACGGACGCGACGAAGACGACCGCGTTCGGAAAGCCGTCGGATTACGCAGTCGAGATGCGCTGCATGTCCAACGATGCTTGGCATTTCGGCTATGTACGGGAATGGGACCCGTGGCTCCTCACATCGAGTGCCAGGACCGAGCATACCGAGATATCGCGTTGCCGCTTCGCACAGACCGCGCCCGGTACCGTGGAGCCAGTCAGCCGTTTCTTCAAACTTCCCGATTACGGTGTGTCGAATACCCTCCGCGCGGGCACCGACGGCGCGCGAGGAGCCTTTACGAGCCCGAGGCCCATCCACTACCGGTATGACCGCTGCATCACCGTGCGCGAGATGGCGCGGCTTCATGGTTTCCCCGACTGGTTCCGTCTAAACGCCACAAAATGGCATGGAGCGCGGCAGATCGGGAACGCCGTGCCGCCCCCGCTGGCCAGGGTGATCGCCGCTCAAGTGATGGACGCATTGGGCGAAATCCCGACGCGTCCGGATGGCACGCTCGCACTCGGCGATCCGAATCTTCTGACGCACAACATTTCGGATGCGGCTGCGCATTTCGGGGTGGCGGCCCCGCCCAGCAAGCGAGACCGAAAGAGCGGGGCGAAGAAGCGCAAACAGATCGAGATTGAAGAGGAACGTCTCGCCGCACGGGTGGTAAATGCCTGAAAAATCGAACCGCTACAAGGCCATTATCGATCGCGTTTTCTTCACACACTACAAAGAAGGTGCAACCGAATTTCAGTTCCTGCGCGAAGAAATAGAAGAAGGATCTGCTGCTCTCGGCTTTCCGCGTGTAAAGAATCCTGGCGACGTGCCTTATTCCTTTCGCTACAGAAACGTTCTGCCCGGCCGCATTCTCGAAACACAACCGGAAGGCCAAGAATGGATCATCGCCGGTGCCGGAAAAGGCATCTATCGATTTAAGCTGGTGAAGAAAACACGCGTCGTGCCTCGGGAAGATCTAGTAACGATCAATATGCCGGACGCCACGCCTGAACTGATTCGCGCCCATGCGCTCGACGATGAACAGGCCCTTCTCGCCATCGTTCGTTATAACCGGCTGATCGACACCTTTCTAGGTTTAACGACCTACAGCCTGCAAAACCACCTCAGAACAACCGTGAGCGGAATCGGTCAGATCGAAATCGATGAGCTTTATATCGGTCTCGACAAGCGCGGTTGTCACTACGTCATTCCTGTCCAGGCCAAGGGCGGTAAAGATCAGATAGGGATTGTACAGATCACGCAGGACATAGAATTTGTCCAGCAGAAATTTCCAGGGATGAAATGTCGCGCGATGGCGGCCCAGTTTATGGAAGGCGGCATCGTCGCACTCTTCGAGCTCACGCTTCAAGATGACGAAGTGAATATTGTCGAAGAGCGCCATTACCGTCTTGTGCCTGCCACCGATTTGGATAAAGACGCAATTCGGGATTATCGCGAATAGGCGGTTTCGTTGGACGTTCCCAACCCATGAGCCGTGATCCGTTCTATGAATGAGCCACAGACAAGCGACGGACCGTTTTTCGGATAGATCGGAAACTCGGCATGCAGGAATTCATCAGCTTCTTGAATCAGGGTTGGGTTGGAACGATTATCGGAACGGCAGGCTTGGCACTCGCCCTCCTAATATATTGGCGTTCTCGAATTTCCGGCATCATTGCGTTTCAATCTCGCAATGTGTCAATGATCGGTGGCGGGGATGCTGTATTTCCAGCCGAAGTCGAGGTTCGGTATCGGGGCGCTCCTGTTCCAGGGATCACTTCTAGCACTGTCTGGATTTGGAACGCAGGCAAGAAGACTGTGAGAGGGACGGAAATTGTAGCGCACGATCCGTTGGAACTTCGCTTCCGCGGTGAAGTCCTCAACGTCAGAATCAGGAAGGTGAGCCGCCAAGTCCTTCGGATTACTGCAGATACCTCAGGAGAGGGAAGGAGAACGGTCTGTTGCGGTTTTGAGTTCTTGGACCCGGGCGACGGTTGCATAGTGGAAGTGCTCCATACAGGTCCCGATGAAGCGCCGGAATGTACTGGGACCATCATTGGCCTTCCAAAGGGACCTCAGTATTGGGGACACGCTTGGGGCTCTTCCGCTTCTTCCAGGCGGGAAACGAGATTCTATCGGCTTATGCTGACCGTGGTGTTAGTTTTGGGGCTGGGAATGAGTGTAGACGTAATCCTAGGCGAGCATTACTTTGTTGATCCGATCGAAGAAACTCTTCCCTTTCTCGCCGAATACGCACTGCCCTCCTGGCTGCTTGTGCTGGGCAGGGGACTTTTTGTACTGTTCGGTCTATTAGCGTCTTCATTTTTGGCGTTTGCCGTGTGGAGCCTACGACATCGATCACCTTCATCGTTAGACTTGGACTAACCGGACTTCAACCTGCTGAGAACTGGCTTCAGTCCACGATTGAGCCTGTTTAAAGAACCCTTGGCAGGTGAGTGCATTTGCCGGTTTTCGACTTGACAAAGGACGGAATGGGAGAATGGCATGGCAACTCTAGAACAAGAGAAGGAGTATCGTGCTTCTCTGCGCACTGAACTTGAACAACTCACAGCGATAGAGGCGGATAGCCTCGTTCGCGCTGACGAACTTGGTCACGATCTCAGTTTTCAGGAAGGGCTACCCCATTTCCAGCGGGTACTGAGGTTGTTTCGCGAACTCGCGGAAGTCAATCTCGATACGATTCCCTCGCAGAAGCTTCAAACCTTGACCAATGCGGCGCAGGAGGCCAAAGACCAATTCTCACAGATCCAACAGTTTTCGCTAAGATCTCATCCGCAAAACCCTGCCCAAGTCAGAGACAGCTTCATCAACAGTATCCGCGATAACTACGATGGCTGGTTCAACGAAGTCACGCCAACCATCGCATATTCGGTTCGTATGGGCACTGACTTCGAGCGGCTCGAAATGGACGCTCGGGAACAGGTATCGCGCGTTGAACAAATTGGAACCGAATTGCAGAGTAAGCGTGACGAGATCGTTGCCGAAATCCAGGCAGTACTCGACCAAGTCCGGCGCGCCGCCCAGGAAGTCGGTGTCGCCCAGCACGCAATTCAGTTCAGAAATGAAGCTGATCGACACAAGGCATCCGCAGAAAAGTGGCTAAAGGCTGTCATTGCGCTTGCGACTGTAACGGCTGTGCTGACCCTCGCCAACGTTATCTACTATGCTGTTCAAAATGTCGACATCACAACTACCCAAACGATTCAGTCGGCCGTAGCAAAGGTTATTCTATTCTCGCTTCTCTTCAGCGCACTCGTTTGGACTGGCCGTGTCTATCGCTCGCACCAGCATAACTTCGTCGTCAACCGGCACCGACAGAACGCGTTGACATCCTTCGAAACGTTTGCCAAAGCAGCCAACGACGATCAGACAAAGAGCGCTGTGTTGCTTCAGGCGACGAATTGCATATTCTCACCACAGGCGAGCGGATACGCGGACTCTTCGACCGAGGGCCCCGGCTCGCCTCGAATAATGGAGATCGTCAGAAACATGGCTGCACGGGAATAGGTTCCCGCGCGAATGCCGGTGCAACCCGATCCATGGGACCGGTCGGACGCAACCGGCAAGTTCGTGTCAATGGCAATCGAAAACTGCACACTTTTTGACGATCCGGAGCGGTGCTGAGGTTCGCGTCAGGACCGCCACCTCGCGTTTGACGCCGGACGCAGGGAGCGGAGCGACCGGAGGCCGCCGCGATTGGGGGATTCTTCTACTTCGCAGTGGCGTGCGCAAAGCCAGCCACTCGCCCCGCCACAGGTTCGGCAGACTTGTCCGCGGCGGATCGCAGCAGGTTCTGGTGTTCGCACATTCGGTAGCTGTTGCCCCGGATGTTGACGATGTTGGGCACTGTCAGGAAGGGCATCGACGAGGCGCCGGGTGCGAGCCGTGAAAAAACACGCCTAAACCGATTTCACGAAGCGGCGCCAGGCAAGCCGGCCGAGCGGATGCAGAATCGCCACAGTCGCCAGGGCCATCAGGCTCGCCGAAAGCGGACCCCGCACAAAGATCGACAGGTCCCCGCCGGACATCGACATGGACTGCCGTAGCGCATTTTCGGCCAGCGGGCCCAGGATGAGCGTGAACGCCATCGGCGCGATGGGAAAATCGATCTTCCTGGCGATGTAACCGATGACTCCGAATACCGCGAGGACACCCACGTCGAAGATACTGCTGCGGGCCACGTAAGATCCCACCGCGGTAAACGCGATGACCAGTGGAAAGAGAATCGAATACGGGACCCGCAGAAGCCGGACCCACAAGCCGACCAGTGGGAGATTGAGCATCAGCAGAATGACATTGCCGACCGTGAAACTGGCGATCACGGCCCAGATAAAATCCGGTCGTTCCTCGAACAGGAACGGGCCTGGAGTCAGACCGTTCATCATGAGCGCCCCAAGCAGGACGGCGATGGTTGGCGAAGCCGGTACGCCCAGGGTGAACAGGGGGATGAACGCGGCATGCGCATACGCATTGTTGGTCGTTTCCGGCCCGGCAACCCCCTCGATGGCGCCGTGTCCGAACCTTTCGGGGTTCCGCGACACCCGCTTCTCGACGGCATACGAAATGATCGTCGGCAGCAGCGTCCCGATGCCTGGAATCAGCCCGCAGAAGATTCCCAAACCGGTTCCGCGGGCGATCGGCATGGCCGATTGACGAAGGTCTTTCGAGGATATTCGTTTCGATTGAATTTTTGCGGGGGCGACCTTGCCAACGCCGGCTTCCAGATTGTAGAGAATCTCGCCGATACCATAGAGCCCCATGATGACCGGTATGAAGCTGATGCCGTCCAGCAGTTCGACCCGGCCGAAGGTCATCCGAGGCGTGCCGTCAACGAAGTCGGTCCCGGGGATCGACAAGGCGAGGCCGAAAAGTCCGCTGATCAACCCCGTCGTCGGCGAGCCTCCCGACAGTCCGACCACCAGCGACAGCCCCACCAGCATGAGCCCGAAAAACTCCGGCGGGCCGAATTCGAGCGCCACGCGGGCCAATGGCGGCGCGGCGAGGATCAGGAATCCCGTCGCAACGATTCCGCCAATGAACGAGCCGATGGCCGCGATGGAAAGGGCGGCGCCGGCCCGTCCCTGGCGGGCCATCTCGTAACCGTCGATGGCCGTGACGGCCGATGCCCCCTCGCCCGGTATCCGCATCAGGACGGTGGTGATCGTGCCGCCGTACATTGCGCCGTAATAGATTGCCGCGAGCATGATGATGGCGCCGGTCGCGTCCAGGCTGAATGTCAGGGGGAGCAGGATTGCGATTCCAGCGATCGGTCCGATGCCGGGTAACACGCCCACAGCTGTTCCGATGATGGAGCCGGTCAGGGCGAAGGCCAGATTCTCGGGCCGCAGCACGATGCGGAACCCGTCGAGAAGGCTGAAAAACGCGTCCATGTGTTTTCAGGGCGACGCCCGGCCCAACGCCTGTCCAATGGCGAACTGCTCGGCCTGAACCGTGGCCGCGGCGTCCCGGATTTGTGCGCCGGTCTTGAACTCGATCAATTCCCCGGTCCCGCTCAATCGGTTCCGGGTTTCGGTGTCGTTCATCGCAAGCTCGAGCGCCGCTTCGAGTTTTTGTCGAATGGATTGGTCCAGTGCCGGTGGGGCGACGATCGCCGACAGGTTGCGCGCAGTGAAGCCGTATTCGTCGCTGCTCAACGGAATTCCCTGTGCTTCCAGTTCCGGCCACGCCGTGCTCAGCACCAGGAGTGGACGGAGCCTCCCCGCCCGAAAGTGCGCCATGGTTGGCGAAGCCGAGTTGGCCTGGGTGTCGACATCGCCTGCGAGCAGCTTCAGAACCTGTTCGGCGCCGCCTGTTGTCGGCACCGTCCGATAGTCGAACCCCCCCGACATCCGGGCCAATTGCGCGACCGCGATGTCTGGAAGACCGAACCCGCTGGAATTGGCGACAAGGAGCGGGTCGGGACTGGACCGGGCATAGGCGAGTAACTCGTCGATCGTGGTCCAGGGACTGTCGGCGAGAACCCAAATCGCATAGGTCGATTCGTGGCTGGAACCGACGAACGTCAACTCCAGCGGATCGAAACCCAGTTCCATGGTCCAGGGCAGGACCGTCAGAATCGAGCCCGAGGTCATTCCAATCGTGTAACCATCGGGGGCGGCCGTGTAGACGGCCCGGGTTCCGACCGTGCCGTTGCCGCCCGTCCGGTTTTCAATGATGATCGGCTGTCCGAGCGTCCGTTCCATATGGGCGGCCACGATTCGGGCCGCGAGGTCGGTGGAACCGCCTGCGCCGTATCCCACGATCATCGTGATGGGCCGCGCCGGATAGTCTTCGGTTGCAAGGGGGGGAGCGCATCCGGCAACGAGGGCTGCCAATACAAGTGTCCGGGCCGCTCTCACAGTGAATCTCCAGTTGTTTGGGCAGCCGTTGACAACCATTGAAAGTCAGGGACGGAAGGTCCGGTTCGTCAACTCCTCGAAATCCTGGAACAGTGCGATGCAGGCGTCGTCGTAGAAGGGAAGTACCTGCATGAAGATGGCACCGGCGATTTCGCGCGCCGGGTCCACCCAGAAGTGCGTGTTGTAGATACCCGACCAACTGTAACTTCCCGGGGAACGCAAATATGGATTCGCGTCGTTTGAAGCCGCGATTTGAAAACCCAACCCGAACTTGTCGCGTCCGGCCCCAAGCGGAAAGGAACTGGAACGCAGAGGGTTGGTGCCGATGTGGGTTTCAACTACCACTGCACCGATCTGATTCGAAGTCATCGCCGTGATCGATTCCGTGCTCAAGAATCGCCCGTCCGGGCCCATGCCGCCGTTCAGGAACATCTGCATGAATCGAACGTAATCCTCTGCCGTCGAGTACAGGTCGCCGTCCCCGCGCACCGTCGCGGCGAGGTTTTCGGGGTTGGCGTTTTCCGTAAGCTCGCCGTCCTCCCTCTGGTGAAAAGTCGCCACGCGTCCCCGCTTTTCATCGGGCACCGTCCAGGCCGTATCTTCCATGCCGAGAGGTTGAAAGACGCGCTCGGCCATGAACACTTCGAGCGGCATTCCACTGACGTCCGCGATCAGGCTGCCCAATATCCGCGTGCTCATCGAATAGGTCCAGCGCGCCCCCGGCTGGTGAAGCAGCGGAAGCTCTTCTCCGGCCTGACCGGTCATGTCCTCGAGTTGCCTCATGTTCTCGTTCGAAAACGCGTAGCCGAAACCGCCCGCGTTTGAAAGCAGTTGACGGATCGTAACCTCGCTGTCGGCGGGTTCCGTGGTGTAGGTCCCCTCGGATTCGTCAACCTCGACCACGACCTCGCGGTTGAGGTAGGACGGCAGGTACATCGAGATCGGATCGTCCAGATCGAACCGCCCTTCCTCGAACAGCATCATGACGGCTACCGATGTGATCGGCTTGGTCATCGAAGCGATCCGCAGAATGGAATCCGGTGTGATGGCCACGTTATTGGCCACGTCCTGCATGCCAAAGGCGCCGTGATACAGAATACTTTCGGGGTCGGCCACGATTGCGACCACGCCAGGCGCCGCCTGGGTCTCGACGCCGGCGTCGAGCAGGCTGTCGATGGCGCTCGTGTCCGGCTCGGAGGTATCGGAAAGGGTGGGCTCCACCGCCGGCGTCGAACACGCCAGAAGACAGGTCAGAACGATGAACGTCAGGAACGGCAGAAAAGTTTTCATTGGGTGGAGAATAGCCTATTCTGCGATTTAATCTGCTCGATAACGGGGGCCTCGGAAATCAAGACGAGACTTGGGATCTTCTCAAAATGTTTGCGGTTGTTGGATATCGGCGGAATTGAATGGCGAACGGCGCATGAGGCAATCCACAAGTCATTGCAATCAACGGGGGAACTTGCCAACTTGCTCTTCAGGTCGCCGTATGTGGCGCACACCGCGTAGTCATAGGGAACAATAATCACGGACTGAAGTCTCTGTTTCAGCGCGTCAACTTTTTTCTCGCCCCATTTCCTTTTGCTCGCGCCATAGAGCAACTCGCCAACAGTTACAAATGAAACGCCTACGGTCTTTCCTATTACGTGGGGCTTGTAGATATCCGCCCGAGGGTCTCCGGGCTTCATCAGGTACGAGAAGACATCCGTATCCAGCAGTACGTATTCCGAATCGGACAAATTTCTATTTGTCCTCGCGGAATTCGTAGATTTCTTCAAGAAAGCTGTCTACGTCGTCATCCTCACTCAACCCCCCAGACAGGCTGGTAATCTTCTTCAGGGGAACAATATCTTGCATCTTGGCCAGCGAATCCATTGAAAGATCGGAGAAGAAATTGCCCTCGCCAAGAACCATCGAATCCAGCGGATTAATCTCGTGAATCGCGAGGGACTTCATTCTGTCTGACGCTGGGTAGAATTTCGCTTCTCCACTGACTCGGACTGGATGCCTGAGGAGTTCCTGGATCCTGTTCTGAGATTGCTTTTCGAAAGTACATGCAACCGGAGCCCCGATTGCTCGTTGAATACGGCAACGCAAATCAGTTGGTTTGAAGTCGGCCATTTCCAGGACACCGTCCACGATAGTGACTGCATGCCTTGGCTGGCTAAGGCGTGTGGCCGCACGTTCACACACTTCTTGCGTAATCCGGACTTCCGTTCGCTTGTTGTGCCCGCTGCCTTTCGGCGTAACCCACTTCAGACCTGATATTCTCTTGTTATCGACTACTCCGGCTAATGAATGGATTCCCTGAAGAACACCCTCGTCAATGTCCGTGGTCTGGTTGCCATTTCCGAGCGATTTCAGTGTTTCCGACACCGTCCTCACGGCGTCAGAACCGAACGAGAGCACCTCGTCGAACTTCTTCAGAGGCCGAGCCAATTCAAACTCGAGCGTCGTACTCCCCTTCCGAATACCGACCAATTCCAGCGTACACTCGTTGACAATTTTCGTGGTCACCGGACCAGGATGCAGTGTATTGCGCCCTTCCATTGCTTCGGCCTGCCGCGTAACAACATTCTGCGCTTTTTGGCATAGACTGACCAATTCGGGAATGGAAATTCGACCACTCCGGATCCCCGGCCCGCTAACCTTCAACGCAAGGATCACGTCTTTGACTTTTGTCGTCGTTCGTGGAGCCATAGCAAGTTACTCACCTATTATAATTTACAAGAGAAAGACCATCCACGGAACGCAATAGTTTCCCAGCGTTCACGCCGTGGCAGAATACTGTTCTGGATCTCGAATGATGCTCATACCGGATATGGATCATGCACTGGACGTGGCGAAACGGGCAGCGCGCTGCGGTGGAGACCTCGCCAGGGCTCGCCTCGGGAAGCCGGGCTACCTGAAGTGGAAAGGTCCGCGAGACGTTGTGACCGAAGCTTCGATCGAGGTTCAGGACGCGATCGTTTCGGCCATCGCGGCGGAGTTCCCCGACGCGGGCATCCTGGCGGCGGAGGGGCCCGGCGATGCCGTCCTGCCCGTCGACGCACCCTGTCTCTGGATCGTCGATCCCATCTGCGGCAGTCTGAACTTTGCCCAGGGTATCCCGTATTTCGGCATATCGGTGGCACTCCGTTACGAGGGCCGGATCGCGGTCGGAATCGTCTACGATCCATCCCGCGATGAACTGTTCGAAGCCACCCGCCACACCCCGGCGATGTTGAATGGACGTCGAATCGTGGTGCGGCAAATCCTTGAAGGATCCGAAGCGTGGGAAGGCGCCGTGATCGGCACGGACTGGCCCCATGGCGGGGAGCGCCGTCAGCAGGCGCGCCTTGTGCTCGGACTGATGGCAGACCAGGTCAACGCGTGCAACCTGATGGGTTCGCCGGCCCTGGGTCTCTGCAACGTTGCGGCCGGCCGTCTACACGCGTACTGGCACCTCGACTTGAATATCTGGGATATCGCGGCCAGCAGTCTGATCCTCGAGCGTGCCGGTGGAATTCTGACCGACGCCGACGGCCTGAGTTGGCTATATTCCGACGGGGGATACATCGCCAGCAACGATGTGATTCATGGCTCGCTGCTCAACTGCATTCAGAGCGTGAGGAACATGGCCCGTGGCGCCGGCTAAGGGGCAACCGGGGAATTCGGGCCCAGGTATTCGGGCCCGCACGCGTGACGCGGGGCGTATCCCGGACCGAAGCCGATCAACACGGCGACGCCCCTCGCCGGCTATCGCGATTATGCCAGTCCCGCCAGCAGCGTCCGTTCCAGCATCGTCTGCGCGATGTCGACCTTGTAGGCGTTCTGGCTCATCGGACGCGCGACGGTGCGGATCATGGCCGCAGCCTGACGGGCCATGTTCCGCACGTTGTTGCCCTGGAGCTGGTTCTCGATCGATATGGCCCGGTACGGAACCGGCGCGACGCCGCCCATCACGATGCGGCCCCCGGTCCAGACCTCGTTCTCTTCGGTGAACGCGGCCGCGACCGACACGAGCGCAAAGTCGTAAACCTGCCGGTTCTTGAGCTTCATCCAGGATTGCCGGGTGCCCGGCGCGGGGGTCGGAATGAATACATCGACCATCAACTCGTTGTCCTGGAGGATGTTCTCCCGGAGGATGTCTTCACTCGGACTGACGAAGTAGTCGTCGAACGCCACCATCCGTTCACCGTCGGGTCCGGCGATCCTTGCCTGGGCGTTCAGGGCCAGCAACGCGGTTGCCGCGTCGGATGGATGCACGATGTAGCACTGGTCGCTGCCGACGATGGCGTGGTACCGGTTGTCGCCCCCCACGGAAAAGCAGAAGTCGCCACCCTTCTTGAGACAGTCGAAATCCTTGCCCCTGAAGAACCAGCACCGTGGCCGCTGGTTGATGTTGCCCCCAAGCGTCGCGAAGTTGCGTATCAGATTGGATGCGACGCTGTGCGCGGCTTCGGTAAGCAAGGGAAACCGCGCGGTCAAGGCCTCGGATTCGACGATCTCGGTCAGCGTCGTGTTGGCCCCGACCGTGATGCCGGTTTCGTCGACCGCGATACCGCGGAGTTGGGGAATGGTCGTCACGTCCACCAGGGCATCGGGCAGCGGCATGCCTTCGCCCTGAACCCAGTCCTTCATGACGCCGGAAACCAGGTCGCTGCCACCGGCCAGCACCTTGGCTCTCGACCCGAGTCTCGATAACGTATCGACGGCTTCGCCGATGGTAGTGGGTTCGTATAGTTCGAAACCTTTCATATCGCTTACCTCACGTTCCGGAGTTCAGCCAACAGCTTTTCGCGCGTGATGGGCATGTTGTCCATCCAGACGCCGACGGCGTTGTGTACGGCCGCCGCCACGGCGGGGGCGGGCGGCGACATCGGGGGTTCGCCGATCCCATGCGCCCCGAACACTCCGTAAGCCTTGGGCCTCTCGATCAGGATGACCTCGATCTCATCGGGAACGTCCTGTATGCTCAGCGCCCGGTAATCGAGCATGTTGGCGTTCACCGGGAGCCCGGTTCCGGAATCCACGAGTAGTTCCTCACCCAGAGCTGCTCCCAGCGCCATTACCACGCCGCCCTCGATTTGTTGCTCGAGCGCGAACGGGTTGATGGCACGACCCACGTCGTGCGCGGCCACGTATCGGGTGACCGTGACCGATCCCAGGCCCGTGTCGACCTCGACCTCGACGCCATGGGACGCCCACGCCGTTCGCTGCCAGTCGGTGTCCTGACGGTAGATGGCTCGTCCGAGAATCGGGGAACCGGCCGTCTGCACGGCGACGCCCAGTACGAGCCTCGTCGCCGGGTCGTCCCTCATGACAATCTCGCCGTTGCGGATATCCAGATCATCGGCGGAAACCTGAACCTGTTCGTTACGGCGCGCGGCATCGCTGGTGAGCCTCTCGGCCGCGTATCCCAGCAACTGGTTGCGGGCGTCCATCGCGGCCTCGTAAATACCGCGGCCTCCGGTGTTGGTCTGCCGGCTTCCGGTCGAACTTCCCGTGTCGGTCGTGTTGTCGGTGTCCACGTATGTGGTGATGCTCACCGTTTCGAGCGGTACGCCCAGCGCTTCGGCGGCAATCATGGCCATCTGGGTCCGCTGGCCGGGTCCAATCTCGTTCGATGCCGACACGCACTGTACGCTCCCGTCCGTGTTGACGATCACCTGACCCGTGGCAGGGTTGGTGCCCGCACCGTGGCTGCAGGCGTGTGCTGCTATGCCGATGCCGTGATACACCCCGGGAGCGAGTTCCCTTGCGCGGGGCGCGTGCCAGTTTTGTTGCCAGTCGATCCGGTCACGGACGGCCGCGATGCAGTCCCGGATCCCGGGATTGCTGAACGGCAGTCCGGTTTCGGCGTTGCCTTGTTCGTTGAGGTTCCGGAGCCTGAACTCTACCGGGTCCATTCCAATGGCATCGGCCGCTCTCTCCATCATCATCTCGAGCGCGAATGTGCCGTTCGGATGGCTCACGCAGCGGTAGGGCCCCGACCGGAAGCTGTTCGTAAAGATGTCGGTGGCTTCGAGCCGCAGGTTGGGTATGGCATACAGGTGCTGCAGGCCGTACCATGAGCCGTTCGCACCGCCTCCCCGCTGGGCGCCGACGTTCGCGTAAACCCGGAACTGGCCGAACTGCACACTGCCGTCGCGGTTGACGCCCAGCCGCATCTCGTTGCGAAACTGCGGCCTGTGGGTGCGCGTGACGAAATCTTCCTCACGCGTGTACATGGTCTTGATGGGCCGTCCCGTGATTCTGGCCAGGATGGCCGAGTGCACTTCAGCCAGATCGATGCCCGCCCGGTAACCGTAGCCCGATCCCATGTATCCGGGCTGAACGACCCGAATCCGGTTGGCGGGAATCTTCAGCGCTTGCGAGAGACCGGCGCGGGAACCGTGTGCGTGCTGGCTTGTGTAATACACGATCAGGCGATCCTGGTCCCAGTACATCAGCGAGTTGGTCAGTTCCAGTGCCAGATGCTGCTCGGTCGACTTGGTCAATACCTCGTCGAACGTCACGTCGGCGCGCGCTCCATCGGGGTCGCCGCGAACCAGCGCCGGCGTTACTGAAATGATCGTCCCGTCTTCGGCGTTGTCCCACTGCTTGACGGCGAACGGCCCCGCGCCGTCCATCATGTCGAGTGTTGCCGGCAGCTGCTGGTATTCCACTTCGATTCGATGGATGGCTTCGTCGGCGATATGCTCGCTTTCGGCGGCAACGACCGCGATCGGGGCTCCAACCTGAAACACTTCGTCGTTGAACAGGTAACGATCCGGCGGACCGCTACCCAGCCGCACGTCCTGGTATTCCGGAGGCAGATTGCCCCGATGCAGGATCGCGACGACCCCGGGCATAGCCTCCGCCGCGTCGGTCTGAACGCTCACCACGCGTGCGTGCGGATAGGGGCTGCGGAGGGTTCGCGTGAACAGCATTCCGTTCATGCGCATGTTCTGGACGTACTGGCCGAGGCTCGTCACGACACCCAGGCCGTGCAGGCGCGGGATGGACCTGCCGATGACCTGAAACTGTTCGGGCGCGTCCTGAGGCGGAGGCGGTGGAGGGGCGGCGTTCGGCGCCGGGATGCCGAGCTTCGCGGCGTATTGTTCCATCACCGGCGTCACCATCTCGCTGTATTCCCCGAGCATCAGGTTCCATTCCGGATCGTCGGACAGGGCTCGCCACTGATCGTCGCTCAAAGCGGCCGCATATTTGGGATCCTGTACGACTCGAAGAGCGTCTACTCTCTGTTGCATGTCGCTTCTCCTTACTCCGGCCGTACCGGATGACCCAGTTCTTCCAGGATCTGCCGCACCCGTGTTTCATCCACCTGGGTCGGGTCCCACGATGGCGTGATCGTGCGTTCGGTGCCCGAAACGTCCAGAATGCCCGGCCTCTGGCCCAGTTCCAGCGCCAAGTCGTCGTAGTCCTCGATCGTTCCCAGCGCGGTGGCGAACTCGAACTGCCGCGAGACGCGGCCCCCGGCAACTTCGGCGACCGCTTCCGGCTGTTCGCGCTCGATCGGCGGCGCCGCATAGGTGACCTGTTCCCCGCGCATCTCGGCGCCGGCCTTCTGGACCGCCGTCAAGATCTTGGGGTATTCGCCGCATCGGCAGATGTTTCCCGCGAGCGCGTCCTTGATCTCGGCGGTCGTCGGGTTCGGATTGGATTCGAGCAGGGCATAGGACGCCATGATGAAGCCCCTGGTGCAGATGCCGCACTGAAAGCCCCCTTCGAACCAGAAAGCGCGTTGAAGGGGGTGCAACCCGTCGACACCGGGTCCGGTGGCGATGCCTCCGGCGGTCAGGATCGTTTGCCCGCGTCCGGACCGCGCGGTCAACAGGGCGCATCCGTTCACCGCGCGCCCGTCCATCACCACCGTGCAGGCGCCGCACTGGGCACGGTCGCAACCCAGGTTGCAGTTCGACAGCCCCAGCTTGTAATTCATGGTTTCCCATAGACTTTCCCGCACATCGACGGTCACATCGTGCTGCCTGCCGTCCACGTCGAGGCTTACCCGGCGCATCCGAACCGGGTCGATCGGGACCGTCTGCGGTGCCGGCTCCGGTTCAGGGATCATGGCGGCGAAACCGGTCCCGCCCATGACACCGACAGCGATTGCTCCGGCGTTGCCGCGGACCAGAAAATCGCGCCGGGTCAGTTCGGGGCGAGACCTTGCCTGCTCCGGCTTCGAATCCGGACGTTGCTCCAATTTGGGGGGAGTGTTGTTACTTTCTGCCATCGCGTCTCCTGACCCGCCTTTCTCACGGGTTGTCTGCTGCAGCGCCGGACTCGAGTCCGGGCCGCCGGCAACTGTCCTGGGGCGCATGGTCGCCCGTACAGGCGCCCGGTTAGAACGCATGCTCGCTCAGTGTCACAGATTCTATGTCCTGTGCTGGTGAATTTCCATGCCAAAACGATCCCTGATTTCGTCCTTGGGCTTCGCCTGGAATCGCGCGCCGGAAATACGTGCGAGACGGGACGGAGTCCATCCGATATTGGTCCAAATACTTGACATTCCATCGAGGGCGCAACAGAATCGGCGCCAAGGGATTCGCACCGCGGTTCCGGGGGCGTGGCCCCGGAATCCGGGCGGACGCAAACAAAGCGAGGTTTTCGATGAACGAACGCTCTTCATCGCCCATCCGTGTTCTTGCCGCCGTGATCGTACTTCTGACCGCAATTCCCGTCGCGGGGCAGGCGCCCGACGAGGAGTGGACCCTGTCGTATACGCCGTGGGGCGACCCGGACCTGCAGGGCGTGTATACGTTCTCGACATCGACGCCACTGCAACGGCCCGAAGAACTTGCGGATCGGGAAAGCTACACGGAAGCCGAACTGGCCGAACTGGAAGCGCGGGCGGCCGCACGGCGGACCGTTGAGGGCGGCCCCGCACGGGCCGGGAACGTCGGCACCTACAACAGCTTCTGGACGAGCAACGAGAAGGGGCGATTGCTCGACCGCACGTCGCTGATTATGGACCCGCCGGATGGGCGTCTGCCTCCGGTGACCGAAAGGGGACAGATCATCCGCGAACAGCGGGCGGCGGAAGAGGCGGAGCGGCGAGTCGGCGTGGAGCCCTTTGTGGAACTGCTTTACCGCAGTTGGATGGACTTCCCCCCGTATGAGCGTTGCGTTGCCCGCCCGATGCCACGGATTTCGCACTCGTATAACCACGGCGTTCAAATCCTGCAAACGCCCGGATACGTGGTGATTCACTACGAAAGCATGCACGATGTGCGCATCATCCCCCTGGACGGACGCCCGCATATTGACCCACGCATCCGTCAGTGGAATGGAGATTCCCGGGGCCATTGGGAAGGCGACACGCTGGTCGTCGACTGGACCAACTTCACGGATTCGCAGTTGCTGATGGACCGCCCGGCCGCCGCGCACTTCCCGCAGGGCAATATGCGATTTACCGAACGCTTCACGATGATCGATAGCGGCACGTTGGGCTATGAAGTTACCGTGGAGGACCCGACGATCTGGACCCAGCCGTGGACGTTCATCCTGCCCTGGCGTTCGGACGATCCCAATTATCAGCAGCCCGAAGATCTCTACGAGTTTGCCTGCAACGAAGGCAACTACAGAATGATGGAGAACACTCTCAAGGGTTCCCGCGCACTGGAAGAGCAATATCGGTAAGGAGCGAATTCGTTCCTTCCGGTTCCTTGCCGTTCCTCAGGGCACCCCTTCCGTCCCCGCCCCCGCTGGGCCGAACGACAGCCACGTACCGGCGACCGGGCGCTGCTCGACGCCGGGCCGGGTGTAGTCGCAGACGCCATCCGGGAAGATGCGGCGCAGCCGGTCCATTTCAGCGGGAGTGAATCGAATCGCGTAGTCCGACGGATCCGGCGCCTTGAGTTGGCATTTGACGATATTGTTTGCGACGGGCATTCCCGCCACAAGGTACGGCGACGCGTGCGAAGGGAAGTGCCGGTCGCACGCCCCCTCCCGATAGAGTTGTGTTTCCTCGATCCGCTCGCCGCCGGGCGCGAGGCAGGAGTCCACGAGGTCAGTGGGTTTGGCGTGCACCACCTTCTCGGCCCGAGGGGCGTCCGAAGCGTCCTTCGCCAGATTCAGGAGCCACAGGTCCATCTGTCCCAGCGCCTCGCGGTTGAGCGGGCTCGAGGTGCTGAAACCGCCATAGGAGTAGTCTTCGTGAAGCATCACGTGGTTGTTGGCGTGACCGTTGACCTGTTTGAGACGCTCGCGAGTCGAGAATGAGTGGAAGCGCATGTGGACGTCGCCGGGGCGGTCGTCGGAATAGGCCCGGTAGTCGATGATCGGCGTCGACGCCAGTCCCCCTCCGCCGCTCAGGATTCGCCCGTACTCGTAGGCGCGCCGTGTGGCAACGGGATCCGCAACTGTCCGTTCCGCCGTGAAGTTCGTGTCGATGTCGATACCCCCTATCCTTTCATTGAGGTCCAGAAACTGGTCCTTGCCGATCGTACCGTCGTTCAGCGCGCCGGCCCCGTATTGCACACCGACGTTGTCCAGCGGCCGCCGCGCGAAACCCGTGGAGGGGTCCCGACCGTACGAAGACACCTGATGGTCGTAGGGCGTGCATCGCGCTCCCCGCGGGTTTGTGACGGGGTCGTAGTACAACTCGGCCGGAACTGCCGGGTCGCACACGCCGCGGGGGTTCAGCCGGTCCCCGCGAGTGGCCTGAGTCTCGAGCGTTTCGTAGCTCGGCAATCCCGCCACTGCGACCTGCTGTTCCCGGGTCCACTGCTCACCGGCGGTTTCGGTGAAGTAGTGGTAGAGCAAACGCGTGCCGAACCCCTGCATGTTGGCCGACGCGGTGGGAACGTCGGGAAAACTGCTGGCCGCAATGATTCCGTCCAGCAGGCCGGGGTAGTTGTGGCTGATCAGGTGTACCTGGTGGGCGCCGCCGGAACTGCCCCAACCGATCGTGTGCGCGGGGGCGCCGTACCTCTCGCCGAACCGCTCCTTGACCATCATCAGGGTTTCCGCCGACAGCACGTCGTCGCAGTTGTTGCCGTAAACGTTCTTGCTGGAAGAGGCGACCGCGAAGCCCTGGGACAACATGTGAGCGTCGAGAACGCCGCCTGTCCTGGCACCCTGGATATACCAGCCGCCCGGGCAGCCCCCGCCAAAGGTGTAAATCAATCGTCCGTTCCAGCCGGCCGGCCGGTTCAGTGGGCCCGGCTCCGGATCGGTCATGGGGTCGTGCAGGATCGAGTACCGATAAATGGCGCGATTTGCGGTCCCGGTTTCGACGCGGACGATGTAGGCGACATCCCGACCGTCGTTTGTGGTCGTCCGAGCGAGATCCTCCGGACGCACGGACGGGTCGGCAAGAACCGTGAATTCATCGCCGGTCGTCCGGTAGATATAGTCGACACGGGTCGCGATGGAACAGTTTTCATCAAGAGCCGGCCCGAGGGTCCCACCCGTTACCGGCAGTTCGTACAGGTGTGTCATGCACACATAGGGAGCTTCGTGCGGGCCCGAGAAGATCGGTCCTTCGATTGGCCAGTTGGTCAGGACGAGCGAATTGGCTTCCACTCCGCCCTCTTCGGCCACCGTCACGAGGTTGTCGCCCGGCCGCAGATCCGTCAGCAGACCCAGAAGGGATCGGGACCCCGCCATCGGCTGGAACAGATGCGTGACGTCCTGACCGTTCAGCGACACGTTCGTCCGGTCCATGGGCACGCGTGGCGGCACGCCGATTTCGATCAGCGCGTCGCCGCCGCTGACCATGGCCGCTCGTCCCGAAACATTCAATTGAAATTCTCCGGTACCCGTCTGCTCGTGATCCTCGATCCCGACGGGCCGCGGCTCGGCGGACTGTCCGAACACGGCCGGGACACTCGCAAGTACAAGAAGACTCGCAAGCCCCGCAACGAAGGTGCGGCCGATGGCACTGCGCCTGTTATTCATTTGAAAAGTCTCCTCTCCCGGCTGCCGGGTTACATCGGATGAATCAAACTACAGTTGGAGCCCAAGGTCAATTTTCTCGTTGCTAATCATCGGTCATGCCTACGCGAGAACGCGTTCGCATGAGCGATCAGGGAATCTTTTCTTTAGGTGGGTCGATACTTTTGCTGAAGGGAACAGGCCTCCGACGGACTTCTGAATGCGTTGGCCGGCCATCTTGAAATACGTCGGATCAATCTCAACTCCGATTGAATTTCTGCCCCACCTGGAGGCCGCGACTGTGGTCGTGCCTGTACCCATGAAAGGGTCGAGGATGGTGTCACCGACAAAACTGAACATCCGAATCAGGCGAGAAGCCAATTCCTCCGGATACGGCGCGGGGTGTTCTCGGGTTGAGGCCCCTGTCAATCCCGACCAGATCTGCTGGAACCATTGCTTGTGATTCTCGTTGGAGATAATCGAGAGAATTCGAGTTGGGACCGTGGGGCGGCGATAACCTCCCGGCTTCCGCTGCATCAGCAGGAACTCGATGTCATTCTTGATGACCGCGTTCGGTTCGTACGGCTTTCCCAGGAAGCCGCCCCCGTTCCGGCCCGATTCGAAAACCGCGTTAGCGATCTTGTACCAGATAATCGGCGCCAGATTATCGAAACCGATGCCACGGCAATGTTCTTGAATCGCGGCGTGAAGAGGAACAACCGTATGACGCCCGCCATTCTTCCGGCGCGACAGACAAACATCGCCGACTACACAGACGAGACGTCCGCCCGGTACGAGAACACGGAAACAGTGTCGCCAGACCTCATCGAGTTGTTGCAGGAACACCTCGTAATCGCTGACAGCGCCAAGCTGGTTGTCATGATCCCGGTATTTCTTGAGCGTCCAGTAAGGCGGGGAGGTGACAACCAAATGTACCGAGTCGTCATCGACAAGCGACAAGTCGCGAGAGTCGCCCTGAAGCAGGTGGTGGCGGGTCGGGATTGAGTGAACGGCGGCCTCGATCAGAGAAAGCAGGCGCGGGTCCTTCGCGATCCGTGGGATATCTCTCTGCGGATCGGGCAGGTTGGCGACTTCTTCAGGCAGGCGGTCCTGGTGTGAGCAGGATATTGGCGCAATTGAATTTGGATTTCCTGACACCGCATCGTTCGCGATGCCTGCGGTCGCCTTAAACGCCTGTTCCGTTGCTGTTGACATATCTGAGATCTTGACAACAATTGGGGACAATTCAGGGTCTTATCCGAAACAAAACCGCAAGTGGTTGAGTTTCGTGATGCCGAATAATGATCCGCCGATTGCGGGACTGGCTCCAAGTGTTTCTTGCAAAACATTTTTACAAGTTTGGGTGGCCTTTTTGGTCGTGTCCGTAGAACATGCCGATCAGCAACAGATCGTGCCAGGGAGGTTTCAATGAATCGCCAGCAGATTCGAATACGCGGGATGGCCGCGCTTTTGAGCGTCTTTCCGATCATCCTGAGTTCATGCGCCGGTATCGACGACCAACGTCGGGAGGTCCCGGACGCCGTCTTCTATAACGGCAAGGTGATCACGGTCGATTCGTCCGACAGCATCGTCGAGGCTTTCGCTGTGGCAGGCGAGCGGTTCCTGGCCGTCGGCGCCAGCGATGAGATGCGCGCGCTGGCCGGCGCCGGCACAGAGATGGTCGACCTGGGAGGCCGGGCCGTGATTCCTGGGCTGATGGACAACCACAACCACGCCTTTCATGCGGCCAATGCCTACCGCGGCATGGATCTGAGTGACGTCGCTTCCCTCGCCGAACTGCTGCAGAGGATTCGCGTGGCGGTGGCCGGCGCCGCGCCTGGCGAGGCGGTCTACGGAAGGTATGGGTGGGATCCAGGCAGGTTCCCCGACGGTGGACCGCCCAGCCGTCAGGATCTGGACGAAGTGGCGCCCGACAATCCAGTCGTGATCTATCTGAGCCGCGGACAGGCTTTCCTGAACAGCAGGGCACTGGGCTTGGCCGGTGTGACTCGGGACACCGAAAGGATCGGGCGGGTCGTGATCGGCAAAGATGCCATGGGCGAGCCCGATGGCCGCCTTGCGGGTGAAAACGGTACGGTCGCCCGCCTGACAAGAATGATCGCGCCGCCGACCCATGAGGAAATGGAAGCCCTGATTCTGGAGATTCAGCGGCAGCAGCTTGGAGTGGGCTTGACCAGCATCCGCGACATCCAGTTGGAGCCGGAATTCATGCGCAGCTACTACCGGATGTGGCGTGAGGGAACGCTGCTGCACCGCGTCAGCATGGGCTTGCAGGTGAACCCCCAGGATGTGGAGGTGCTGGAAGACATGTTAAAACCGCTCGTTGCGGGCACGGGTTTTGGCGACCACTGGTTGCGGCTCGACGGGCTGGCCGAATTCAACCCCGGCAGCATGTGGCGCGAGCCGCTCGAAATCGCGGACGGCAATCCACTGGGGACTCCTTCGGTTTCCCCCGAGATTTACAAGCAGGGAATTCTGATCGCCAACCGCTATGGCTGGCGGCCTTCGCCGCATACCGACTCCGACGGGGCGATGGATCAAATTCTGGAAGCATATGAAGCCGCGGATCGGGAAAGTTCCATTCGAGACAAGCGTTGGGTGGTGGAACATGCCACGCACGTCCAACCCGACCAGATCGAACGGCTCGGACAACTCGGCGTGGTGGTTTCGGCACAGCTCCAACCCTACAGGCGTGCCGCAAATATGGTGCGAACGCTGGGGCCGGGACGAGCCGAACGTGCGGTCCCGATGCGGGAATTCCTGGACGGGGGGGTGATCGTTTCGGGTGGGACCGACTGGGGAGGGAATTCGGCGAACGGCGCCAGCAACAATCCGTTCCTGAACATCTACTTTTACGTCACGCGCAACACGCTGGATCTGGGGCCCTTTGGCGAGACGCAGGCGATCAGTCGCGCCGAAGCCCTGCGAGTGGGCACCATCAACAATGCGTACATGACATTTGAGGAAGACCTCAAGGGCTCGATCGAAGCCGGTAAGCTTGCCGATTTCGTCATTCTTTCAGACGACGTCATGACCGTGCCGGCGGACGAGATTCCCAACATCCGCCCGCTGGCCACCTATGTTGGCGGACAAGCGGCCTACACCAGCGGGGAATTCTAATCCGTCCGGTGGAAGCCCTTTTTTCGCTCGACGCCGCCTGTCGGCGGACCCCCGAGGCGAGCGGGTCACGGCGGTCCTGAAGCCTTCGCGGCAGGGCCCAAGTTGCGTACGTCAAGTTCTGCAAATTGGGGTCCGGCATCTCCATTGGGGTTCAGGCCGCCCGAATAGCAGTCCTGGAGGGTTCTGCCGGGGGCTACCTGGTGCGGCCTTGGTGGCCCCTGGGCAAAACGTTCGGATCAGTACTGCTACGACCTGGAATATATCCCCTGGGAACGCGGGGCATCTCTTCCCTGGCGCGTGGTGCGGCGCGCCCGGAAACAGGAGATCGATCACTATGAAAGCAAATGAGTTCGACATGAAATTTGATGCAGGAGAGGATGTTGGCGCCCATGTCGACTGGTCGAAAGCAAAGCGTCCGAACGAGCAGGTAAAGCGGGTGAATGTGGACTTCCCGGCATGGGTTGTGGCCGGGTTGGACCGTCAAGCGCGGCACCTTGGCGTGACCCGCCAGGCGCTCATCAAGATGTGGATCGCCGAACGGCTACAGCGAAGCGGCAACCAAACCTGACGGTGAAATCGGGCCCGGCGTCCTGATGGCGTCGAGCCCATCAGGATCTTTGTGTTTGTGAGCCATACTGACTCCCGCAAAGGAAGGAGCAGGCATGGCGAAGAAGAGAGAAACGGCATTCACGACCGAGTTGCTGGATGAGTTGCTGCAAGGGCGGATCTTGGGCGATTCAACGTTCTTCGTTCAACCCTAATCGACGACTTCGCCGGGCCGATTGCCCCAACTGAAATCGTCGAGCGGCCGATGTATGGACAGCATAAGCGCCCGCGTCTCACCCGGACTCCGCGATGGACGCCCGGTGATGACGACCCGATCCTCGGGCCGGAGCGCATCTCCCTCCACGCCCTGTCCGGCCAGTGCCGCCGCGCCGGTCCATTCCACGGCCCACCGTTCGGTCTGTCCGTCCTCATTCCGGGCCTGGATGTGGACGAACGAGTGCGGGTTGCGGTACACAAACTGCACCAGTCTGCCTTCGAGCCTGATTTCCATGTCGGACCGATAGGTGGCGCCGACGGAATGATGTCCGTGTGCGAGCGAACCCGCCAGCAACAACCCGGCAACGACGAGCAGCGTGTTTCCGAATCTCACCGTCTTCTCCCGCATAACTGTTTCCTCCTGCAAAATCGTCGATCGCCGGTTACTCCACATCCTCTCATGGCCGCTGGCGGAGGCTCCGATATACGGCCTCAACGAACATGCCGGTTGTCCAGGCGCCGGTCTCCGAACCATACCGCCCGTCGAAGTCCATCGTGGGCCGGGCGGCTTGGATCTGGTCGAGCGTCAGGCCGTTTCGAATCATGTCCTCCACACGGTCGCGAATCATCACCACCATGTTGCGGTATGACGCCACATCCGCGATGTCGGACAGCCGTCCCCGGCCCGGGATGATCCAGGTTCCTCCCTGGGACATGTTCTCGGCGACACCGAGGTCGAGAATCCGGTTAAGCCCATCGATGGTCCCCTGGATGCTGCCGCCTTTTTCCAGGTCGATCACCGGATACCCGGTGGTCCTGTAAAGGTTGCCTGCGGCGATGACTTCGGAACCGCGGAACAAGACGATGGAGTCCCCGTCCGTGTGCGCCGCGGGCGTGTGGTACAGAAGGACCGCTTCGCCGTTGAAGAACTGATTGAACTTGTAGAAGTCGCGCCAGTAGGTGTCGGTGGGCCAGGCGCCGCGCGGTGTGGGCGCCTCGGCGCCCACGGGGGCGCTCATCCCGAGCAGGACGTTTTCGTGCGCGACCACCGCCGCACGTTGATCTCGAACATCCCCCGCGAAGTTGGCCGCCGCGCCTCCCCCGCCACGCTCGAAAGCGCCCGCCGGGGCGATCGCCTCGTTGCCGCCGGTGCGGTCCGGACTCGCACTGGTGTTGATGATGTAGCGGAGGGGTTTGGGCGGCGCCGGTGAACCGATCACGGCGTTAATGGAAGGACTGGCCCAGCCGCGGACTCCCGGACAGCGCGCCCCGGCACAGTTGTTCGGCACGGGTGAGGCCACGATTCGAGATGCGAGTTGCCGGACCGTCTCCAGGACCCTGTCGCTCATGTGCGCGGGTCCGGTATCCACCATCAAGACGCCATCGGGGCCGATCGACACGGCGATGTTCACTCCGTCCACGATCAGCATGTAGATGTTGCCCTGCACGGGCAGAATGTGGACCTCTCCGTCGCGCGGAAACAACCCGTCCACCAGTTGATCGGCCGAGGCGGGCTCACGAGCGGACGCGGTTGGCCCGGGACCTACCACGGCCGACGGCGCACCCGGCCCCGATAGGTACTCTGGATATATGGTCTCGACACCTCCTCTTGCCGCCTCTTCAGGTATCCACGAGGATTCTTCCAACCACTCGGTCAGATACGGATTCTGACCCGGCAGATAGTGCGGAACCGAATGCGCGTCTTCACCGCTCTCATCGAAAGGGAGCGTGCACGGGTCGCTCCCCAACTGGCTATGGATGTTCAACCGCAACGTGGTCGATTGAACGAAGGGTTCATCCAGATAGATGGGATCGTCGATCAGCGTCGTCACGGTCAGGTAGTCGCCGTTCCGCGTGATGAATTCCGTCATCGTGTACGCATCGCTGGTCTGGGGACCGCTCCGCTTCAGATAGCCGTCTTTCAGGTGCGTGGTCGTCACGGCCAGAGTTCGGCCCACCCATTCTCCAGTCGAAAAACCGGCCCACGTATGGGGTGCCCAGGCTGGCGGATGCCCTCGGCCGTCCAGGTAGATCGGCCGGCTCATGGAACGCAGATACTCGACGTGATAGGCCGTCAGATCGCGTGTGAGAGGGTCGATTTCCTTGGAGATCCGCACGCCTCCGGCGCCGCGCCACTGATGAGGCGGCGAGTGCGGCCGGCACTGAAACTCCGGGATTCCCCAGATCGACTCGGCCGTCGTTTCGGCCCTCATGCGCCCGGCGTCGTTGAACGGAATCCCGAGGTAGTCCCCCAGCGGCGGCTGTCCGGGATCTTCGTGATTGAGTCCGGACCACTCCCCCGAAAAATCCGTCTGGCCAAGGGCGTGCATGCTGACCAGCATCGCCAGACACAATGAAGAGAAAACTAGTCGACGGGGACGTCTGCAGCGCTCGGCGCTATCCATTGGCAACCTCCTGAGAAACTCGGGGCCGCATTCCCGAACGGAACACTCCATTGCCGAGGAATTCCTCAAGAAAATGTTCTACAGAAATCGGGCCATCACAATGGCCGGGTTTGAAGTGACCATTGAGGGGCCATCCAGGCGGCAATCGCAACTGGGACCTGTCCGCATAGCGGATAGATAAGACTACAGGTGAGTTCCGCGGTCAATCAAACTGTAACTTGTCCACACGTGAGGCCGTGGCGGAACTTCGCTGCGACGAAACGCCACTCCTGCTTCACCCTGGTTCGGCTAACAGCCCGTGGCAGACTCCTACAGGGATCGCGTTACGAGCGCCATTGGGCCATATGCGAGGCGCCGCGACGAAGTCGATGTTGCGCGCATCGATCAAGTCGATGCCACCATCGATCGAGGAGGGGCAACGCGGCAGATGGCCCGATGCCGCCGTAACCCATAGCAGTCCGTGGCAGGACCCTTCGGGATCGCGTTACGAGCGCCATTGGATCATATGCGAGGCGCCGCGACGAAGTCGATGTCCTACATCGATCACGTCGATGACACCATCGATCGAGGAGGGGCAACGTGGCAGATGGCCCGATGCCGCCGTAACCCGTAGGGCGCAGGGGGGTTCGGGTCACAGACTTTGTCGTTCGTCGGTCACGATGTGGAACCATCGCTGGGCTCCTTTCTTCGCGTCTGAATCCCGAAGACCCCAGCGCGCGACGCCGAAGGGTCCTGCCACGGACTGCTGGTGCGCAGGGGGGGGCGGGTCACAGACTTTGACGTTCGTCGGTCACGATGCGGAACCATCGCTCCGCTCCTCTCTTCGCGTCTGAAACCCGAAGACCCCCCCCCGCGCGCCCCTGAAGGGTTCTGGCACGGGCTGCTAGACATGCTGATCGACGAGGATCGGGTTCCCATCGGGGTCGACTGCAACAAAACTCGCTGGACCCGTGGTTGTCTCGTCGGCTTCGGACATGAGTTGCACGCCTTGCGCCTTCAATTGACGCTGCAACTCGCGAACGTCGTCAAATGAATCCAGCTTGCTCGCGTTGCTATCCCATCCCGGATTGAAGGTTAATGTGTTCTTTTCGAACATGCCTTGGAAGAGACCGATTACGTGATCCCCGTTCTTGAGAATCAACCAGTTTTGCGAGGCATCTCCCCCGAAGACCTTGAATCCGAACTTCTCGTAGAAAACCCTCGATGCTTCAATGTCTTTGACAGCCAGGCTGACTGAAAACGCGCCGAGTTCCATGATTTACTCCTTCAGAGCCTTGTTAGACAGCGCCCCTGGATCGGTTGTATTGTAGAAGTCGGAAAACGCCATGCGAAACGAATTCACCGCTGTCTTCGAGCGCGATGGGGAATAGTACATCGCGTATTGCCCGGAAATACCTGGCGCGAATGGCCAGGGCCTAACCAGGGAAAAAGCCCGCCAAAGCCTTGCAGAGGCCATTGCCCTTATCCTTGAGGATCGACGTGAAGAAGGCCTTCGGGGCGTACCGCCCGATGCTGAACTTGAAACCGTGATTGTGAAATGAAGCGCGGCAGCTTGCTGCCACATCTGCGCAAACACGGTTGTCATCTGAAACGAGAGGGCGGTTCGCATTCCCTCTGGACGAATCCGGCAACCGGCGTCGTGGAAGTCGTACCACGTCATACAGAAACGTCGATCGAAAGAAGCGCGCCCGGCGTGGGCTTCGGTTCTCAGTGGAGAGACTGATGAACGTCGGATGGAGGAATGATGATCCACCGGGGCATTCAGCGCCTCGAACGGGTCAGGTGGCGCCAGCTGCGAGTAGATCCGTCGCGCCTATTCTCTGGTGAGACTGAAGTCGCCCTCGACAGCGCCGTGGCGCCATGTTCCGCTCAGGGTTCGGTTCGTTGAGCCAAGGTCCCCAAGCTGCCCGTCGATAACGATCACAAAGGGGTTTCCATCCTCGTCCATGGCGTCGGCCTCGAGGTGCACGGTCCAGTCCGAGGAATCCAGGACGCCCACTCGAATGGCGCCCGCATCGGGGAAGCCGGGATTGATCGTCCCACTCAGCGTGGTGGTCTCCCACATCATTTCGATCACCACCTGATTCCGTTCGTCGGGCGTCGCGCCCCAGTCGCCCAACCATATGCCGGCCAGTGGGTGGCCCTGCTGAGCCACCCCGGCCATCGCCACGACGCACGTCAGAACGCAAGTCAACGCTGGAATCTTCGCGCGCATCGAACCTCCCACGATCTACGGAACGATCCGGCTCCCACGATCGATCACCGTGTTCCCGGCGCCGATCATCAGTTCCGAGGCAAGATTGCCATCCTGGCAGATGTATTCGAACTGCTCCCTGTCCGGGGTCCAACTCATCATCATGCCGGTTGTCCACGGTGCCGTATAGGCGCCCGGATCGTCGATGGTGATCTCATAGCGAAGCGTGTCGTAGTCCGGGCGCGAGATGCGTTCGACCAGGTGCAGTTGCTTCGTGGTCGGTGCTCCCCGAGCGCCGATCCAACCTCTCTCGTTGAAACCGACCGTATCGATGACCAGCACATCCCCTTCCCAACGGCCCACGGAGTGTCCGTAGTAGCTGGGATCCAGATCCTCAGGGTGAGCGCGGCCATCCATGTAGATTGGCCGGAAACTATGCGGGCCGCCGGTCTGGAAGATGAATATGCGCTGTTCGTCCCGCGCCTGAACGAATTCGGTCCCGTAAGGCGTTGCCATATTCCGGGCGCCACCCGCGGGTTTGCACCGTGTATAGGGTTCGATCTCGTGGGTCTGGCGGTAGATGAACAGCGACTCCGCCCACGGTTGGAATGGAACCTCGCTGAACTTTGGTTTCAGACCCGGAGGCCCGTCATCCCGCCCGCCTCGAAGGTCGCGGTCGGCGGTTTGTTCCTCGGTTTCTGCAAGGATCAGCCGATAGTCCTGGCGATTCCACACGCCCTTCTCGCCAGCGAGCACCTGAAGGTTGACCTGGCCATCGGAAAATCGCGGGGTCGGTTGAACCGCCGCCGCCGCTGCATCGAAATCCTGCGCGAGCGCAGGTAGCGTCAGTACGGGCGACAGAAGTAGAACAGTCACGGCCCATGCCGGGTAGAAACGATGTCGTCGCATCGGTATACCTCCAGAATTCGAACGTGAGAAGGACTCTGACGGGCGTCCGGGTCTACGGCGTTGCATTTTCGCTGGACGCGGCCCCCAGGCTCAGGCCGGTTTCGGCCCACGTGACGCTTCGGGCATTCATCCGGAAGCTTCCGTCGCGTGCCCGAGACCCCTCGACGATGACTTCGTCGCCGGCCTTCAGCGTGTCGCGGTCCCATCCGCGGTTTCGGACCTGGTGCGGCGCGCCCATTTCGAAGCCCCAGTTCACGAGCTTGCCGTTCTCATCCGCGACATTCATGTAGATCCAGACATGTGGATTCGTCCAGGCTATCCTGGTGACGTTACCCTGGATTGTAAGGGGCTGAGATGCGTCGAACTCCGCGGAAAATGCATGATGCGCCAGTGCCGGGGACGCTGCCACGAGCACACTGACGGCCAAAGCCAAGATTCTCGATGTGCAGGATCTCATCGCCAATCCTCCTGTTTGAATACGCTGATCGGAATATAGCCGCACGAATCACCGGTACCGGCGATTCGTGCAAGAATTGTAATGCACAAATGCTCTCCCCGCCATGACAACGGAACGACTTCGTCCTTTTTTTCTTCCACTTCTTCTTCCTATGGTCTGTTGTCCTGGCAGAAGTATACGGGAAGCTCGGCGTCGGCCACCCAACGAAGCGTCCAACTGCTCGTCCACGTTCTTGTATAAGCCCCCGGATCGTCAATCGTCGCTTCATAACGCAACGTGTTCATGTCGGGGCGCGAGAAGCGCTCGATCAGATGGAGCTGCGGGGTATGCGGGAGCCCGCCGTTGGAAAACCAGAACCGGTCATGGAATCCCTTGGTGTCGACGACAAGCGTGTCGCCTTCCCACTGACCCACGGCATGGCCGAAGTACAATGGATCTTCCGCGTTCCCTTCAGGGAGTCCTGTTTGTTCGCGGCCGTCGAGATGGATGAAACGCCAGTTCTGGTTACCCCCGCCCAGCAGGACACGGATTCGCAGGTGTTCCGGTTCCTCGATGAACTGCACTCCGTAAGGACGCTGAAAAATGCGCGGGCCGGCCTGGGGCTTGCAATCGAGAAACATGGGATCGTCTTTCAGAAAATTCCGCTGCCGGAATTCATAGAGGTCCCGGGCCCACTGCTGAAACGGAGCGACGCTGTCGATAACGCCGAGGTCGCTCAATATGCCATGGCGGTCAGTCTCGATGGTGACGCCCTCTTCGACCAGGGTTGCGGAGCTTGGAAAGTCCCAGTATCCTCCCGCCTCACCCGGTGGCGAGCCCAACCGCGGCTGCCCGTTTGGCCATCGCGGCGTTGGCGCCGCGGTCTCGGTCGGCAACGCAACTGGTTCGACGTTGAAAATTCTCTGTCCGGTGCCGACGAGCACCACCGTGTCGCCCCAAACCTGCTGGCTCCCATCTCGGGCAGCCATCCCGTCCACTGATATGGCGTCGCCAAATGCCAGCGTGTCCGGAGTCCAGCCATTTCTTCGGAGGTCGACGGTGCTTTCCAGTTCGACCGCCCAATTCGTGGTCGCGTTTCCGGTGTTGACTTCCATGAAAATGTGGACGTGCGGGTTCAGCCAATCGATCTTGGATACGGTTCCCTCGAGCGTGACCCGATTGTCCGGATCGAACTTCGCCGCGGGCACGTGATGAGCCCACGCGGGCGCGACCGCGAAGAACACGGCGGTCAATGCGCCGAACACTGAATGGCTCCTCTGGAAGGACATATATTCAAACCCCCACACCGTCGAGCGTTTGCCGGCCGGACAACACGCTACTGTCTGGTGATGCTAAAGTTTCCTGGCGTGGAACCGGCGTTCCATGTCCCGGCGATGCTCCGGTTATATGTCCCGAGATCGTCGATCGCGCCATCGATCACGTACTCGACTGTCTGGCCGTCGGCGCCTCGGGCGTCCGCTTCGATGTGTACGCTCCAATCTTCGGGATCTACCGTGGCGATTCGTATCGGAATCGCGTCCGGACCCGGATTGATCGTACCTGCCAGTTCTGTCCCCGTCCACTCCAGCACAACCACAACGCGATTGCGCTGGTCCGGCCCGGGTCCCCAGTCACCCACCCAGCTCCCGCTAAACGGGTGGCCCTCCTGGGCCAGCACCGTCAAAGCAGGACTGAAACAGATAAAAAAAGCAACCAGTACAATGGTTTTCGCGTTCATTCGGTCTTCCTGAAGTCTTCGCATGTCCATTCGGCCTTCGCGTCTGAACCGGGCAATCGAAAAAAACCCAGTCTAACGCTCGGCGGCCAGCGTTGTCATCACGGACTTGTCGGGATATAGAACCCCGACCGCCGCCCGCGACGCGGACCTGGGCGTATACCAGACGGCGCCGTTCGACCCGATGGCCAGTTTCGGGATATCCGTAAACTGCGGACTCGGATAATAGGTCCACGTCTCGGCTGCAGGGTCGAACCGGATCAACGTTCCCCCCTGGCCGCCATCGGAAACCCAGACGCTGTCTTCCGGATCGGTCCAGGCATCGTAGGGTTGGGAAGAGAGCATCGGCACATCATATTCCACAATTTCTCCGGTCAGTGTATCCACTTTGCCGAGCCTGCCGTGGCTGTACACTCCGTACCAAACTGTATCCGCACCCGAATTGACGCCCAGGCGCCGCACGTTGCACGGTGGTTCGGTGAGCGCGAAATATTCGGTCCACTCTTCGGTCTCCGGCTCGAATCGGGCCACGCCGCATCCCCGGCTCAGGCCGGTCCAGATGTTGTCGTTGGCGTCCACCGCGATACCGTATGGACGTGAATCGGGGGTCGGTTCCATGTACAGAGACATCAGCCCGGATTCACGGTCCCATTTCCCGATACCATCCTGGTCGTCCTCGACACCGTCCAGAATGAAATCCCTGGTCGTGAACCAGATGTTCTGTTTCGAATCCGTAACCGGAGTGTGGCCCCGTCCCACGATGTCACCCCCGGTGGGGTCCATGCTGTAACGAACCATTTCACCGGTTTCAGGATTCAGACGTCCCAGGTGCCACCCGTCGGTTTCAGCCCACCACACGTCTCCGAACGTATCCACGGTGAGGCCGTGGGGGTCGGCTTCCGGATCGGGAAGCACATAGTCGGTGACTTCCCCGGTTCGGGGATCGACCATCCCGATCCGGTTGGGACTGCTGCGCTCGGTAAACCACACGTTTCCGTTCAAGTCGATGTGAGGTTCCTGAGCGCGCCGGCTTTCGTTGTCGGCATCCAGCACCGGATCGAGCGGCAGGTAGTATTCGATGTACATCGCCCGGCCGAGCGCGGCCTCGTCGATCGGAAACTCGGGCTGGACTGCCCGAGTCGCGCTGTCGGGGCCGAAGTTCGCTGTCAGGTATGTCAGAATTTCGTCCCGCTGTTGGGGATCGATCGCCCCTTCGTCGATGTGACCCGATTCGATCATCTGATCCACCATCGCATTCCACCCGGGCCGGGTCATCTGCCGGAGTCCGAAGAAATTCTGGGCATGGCACAATGTGCAGGTTTCTTCAATCAGATCCCGTCCGGAACCAGGTGGAAACAATTCGTCCGACGAAACGTATACCAGTCCCTCGGGGCCGCCGAACAATGACTGTTGACGCGTCGTGGCAAGTCCTTCAGTCATCGTGAAATTGGCGACAACGTTCGCCCCCGAGTCGATGGCGACTGCTTGGGTGTCCGCGGCGAGGCCGAGTTTCCTGACGGTGATTTCGTAGTTTCCCGGAATCAGATTGACCGCTTCGTACCGTCCGTCCGCGGCGTACACCATATAAAGAACGTCCCGGTCGACATTCATGGCGTAGACCTGTGCCGCGGTCGAGGTGAAGCCGGGGGGCGTATCGACGCTGCCCGACACGGTTCCGGTGCCCGGGACCGCCGCTGCCGCGCTCGACGGCGTCGTCGATCCGGCGCCCATGCCCAGCCACAGTAATCCCGCGCCAACGATGAGGATTGCACCTATGGTCAAAACAGTCTTTTTCATTGCATCGATCTCCGCTATGGATCTCCGGTGGATTCCGCGATTTACTCTATTTCTTCGTTTATTCCTTCGTTCGCGTATTCCTTGTTCGCGCGGTCAGGGCGCATTGCACACAAAATTCCGCGCCTCGTCGGTGCTTCCCGCTCCCGTGTATGTCGCAACCTGAGGGTACGGGCAGAGAGGCCGGGTGCGCATGCTGCCGTCCTCGGTGGTTCCCGTAATGACGATGCGTTCGGGCGGCGTCCCGGTGTCCACCCACCGCTTCAATTCGGCCCCCACATCGAATTCGCCATGACTCCCTGCCCAACCGCAATGCTCCTTGCCGGGTACCATGAACAGGCGTACGGCGTCCTGCGCGGTCTGGGGTCCGATCATCGTCACAACGTTATTGTAATAGTCGATAGCGATGTCGGGCGGAATAGAGGTGTCGTTCCACCCTTCCCACAGCAGAAGCTTTCCACCGCGCGCCACAAATTCGCTTATGTCCGGGTCCATCGCGCTGATGACGAGATTCTCGGGCGTATCGGCCAGCGCCACGTCGGTCGCGAAATTGACCGGGCGCGCGTCGAAACTCCAGTTCGGATCCTTGTAGACGAAGTATTTGAAGAAATCACTCGCCAACCGGAACGGCTGGTCGCCAGTCGTGGTTCGGACCCAACTCAGTTCGCTTCCGGGTTGCGGAGGGGGAAAGATCTGCCGATGGGTGGTTGGGTCGCTCGCGCCCGCGTAGATCTTGCGAACGGCTTCCACCTGGGGCGCGGTCAGACACTCCGCGCCATCCGCTCCCGTACATTGAATCGTCTTCGGATCGAATCTACAGATACGCGGATCCTCGAGTACGCCGTCGATGACCCGGTCCAGTACGTCGCACTGCCTGAGGACGGCATCGTGGAGGACGGGAAACTTTTCCGGCGGGATATAGCTGGCCTCGTTCTCGTGGGTCGCGGTCCAGTTCCACATTTGATAGAAAACGTGGTGTGTCTTGTCGGAAAACCCGGTGATTGCGATGGCATCGTAGTCGCCCGGAAACCGTTGCGCGGCAACCTGAGCGGTCGCCGCGCTGCCGCCGCACCCGTTGATGAACGAAAATCCGGGCCCGCGGCCGTAGTAGGCCGCCAGGAGGGCTTTCGCCTTCACGGGCACCTCGTGGCCCGCACGGTAACCGAAATCGATAATCCGTTCGGGCTGGTCCAGTGCGAAACTTGCGTCGCCTTCATGCCCGGTATCGCTGCCGGCTGTGGCGTATCCCGCTCTCAGCGATGCCGCCATATCGGCTCGCGGAATCGCTCCTCCCATGCCGGAGCTTCCCCGGCCTTCGAAGGTTCCACTCCAGTCCGAGGCCGGCATCCATGCCTCCATCTTGATCTCGGACTGGGCGGTGGGAGCGACGGTTGCGGCCACCCGGCAGAACGCGGGTAACCCGTCGAAGTTGCCCGATGTGCCCGGCGGAGGCGTATACATTCCGGCCCCGACATACTCGGCCGCCGTGATCGTCGTATATGGCAGGGATAACGAGGCCAGCCCCTCGCACGCCGCCGCATCGAGGGAAGTTTGCGCCACCAGCCGCGGCGGCATCCACACGGCCGCCGCTCCCAGGACAGTCAGCCACACGCTTATCGCTCTGATGTTCCGCATCCGCTGGTCCGCCTCTTGGTTAGTCTCAGCGCCGGTTACGCTCCACATCGCTGCTTTCGAATAGAACGGATCGAATCCGGTTCGATCTTCGGTGGATTCCGCGATCTTTTCTATTCCTTGTTCGCGCGGCTAAGGCGCATTGCACACAAAATTCCGCGCGTCGTCGGTGCTTCCCGCTCCCGTGTATGTCGCAACTTGGGGGTATGGGCAGAGAGGCCGGGTGCGCACGCTGCCGTCCTCGGCGGTTCCGGTAATGACGATCCGTTCGGGAGGCGTCCCGGTATCCAACCAACGCTTCAATTCGGCCCCGACATCGAACTCGCCATGACTCCCTTCCCAACCGCAATGCTCCTTGCCCGGCACCATGAACAGGCGTACGGCGTCCTGAGCGCTATCGGGTCCGATCGTCGTCACCACGTTATTGTAATAATCGATTGCGATGTCCGGAGGGATATAGGTGTCGTTCCAGCCTTCCCACATCAGAAGCTTTCCACCGCGCGCCACAAATTCACTGATGTCCGGGTCCATGGCGTTGACGACGAGGTTCTCGGGCGTGTCGGCCAGTGCCACGTCGGTCGCGAAATCGACCGGGCGCTCATCGTAACTCCAGTCCGGATCCTTGTACACGAAGTATTTGAAGAAATCGGTGGCCAACCGGAACGGCTGGTCGCCGTTTGTGGTTCGGGGCCAACTCCGTTCGCTTCCGGGTTGCGCAGGGGGAAAGATCTGCCGACGGGTGGCTGGGTTGCTCGGGCCCGCATAGATCTTGCGAACGGCTTCTACCTGAGGCGCGGTCAGACACGCCGCGCCATCCGCTCCCGTACATTGAATCGTCTTCGGATCGAATCTGCAGATACGCGGATCCTCGATCACGCCGTCGATGACCCGGTCCAGTACGTCGCATTGCCTGAGGACGGCATCGTGGAGGACGGTAAATTTCTCCGGTGGAATATAGCTGGCCTCGTCATCGTGGGTCGCGCCCCAGTTCCACATCTGAAAGAAAACGTGGTGTGTCTTGTCCGAAAATCCGGTGATCGCGATGGCATCGTAGTCGTCCGGAAACCGTTGCGCGGCAGCCTGAGCGGTCGCCGCACTCCCGCCGCACCCGTTGATGAACGAAAAGCCGGGCCCGCTGCCATAGTAGGCCGCCATGAGGGCTTTCGCCTTCACGGGTACCTCATGGCCCGCACGATAACCGAAATCGATAACCCGTTCGGGCTGGTCCAGCGCGAAGCTCGCGTCGCCTTCATGCCCGGTATCGCTGCCGGCGGTGGCGTATCCCGCTCTCAGCGATGTCGCCATATCGGCTCGCGGAATCGCCCCTCCCATCCCGGAGCTTCCCCGGCCTTCGAAGGTTCCACTCCAGTCCGAGGCCGGCATCCAGACTTCCATCTTGATCTCGGACTGAGCGGTCGGAGCGACGGTTGCGGTCACGTGGCAGAACGCGGGCAACCCGGCGAAGTCGCCCGATGTACCCGGGGGAGGCGTATACATTCCAGCCCCGACATGCTCGGTCGTCGTGATCGTCGTATATGGCAGGGACAACGAGGTCAGCCCTTCGCACGCCGCCGCATCGACTGAAGTTTGCGCAACGAGCCGCGGCGGCATCCATACCGCCGCCGCGCCCAGGACAGTCAGCCACACGCCTATCGCTCTGATGTTCCGCATACGCTGGTCCGCCTCTTGGTTAGTGTCAGCGCCTATTACGCGCCGCATCGCTTCTTTCGAAAGGAACGGATCGAATCCGGCTGAATCTTCGGTGAATCTAACTACAGATAGGACATGAAACGCAACCAAACAATGATCGACTGCCGCGCCGGCGTTTGCGGGGTATTCGGGGAATCTTACGCCTGCGGCCTCAAACCCGAACAGCATCGATTTCTCCGGTAGGAACGGAGTAGAATGCTGCTGGCAGCCCCTGTCGGGTTTTGCCGCGGACAGTTCGAAGTTCTTTGGCTTTCTGGAGGGATTGGTCCATGCATAAAAAGATTCTGGTAGTGGCCCTCGCCCTGTTCGTCGGCGCGGGCGCGGCGGCGCTTAGCGCTTTTACTCAGGGGCAGGACCAGGCCCTTGACATCGCCGAAGTCGCCGACGGTCTGTACGTGATTACCGGGCCGGGCGGCAACATCGGCGTTCGGGTGACTGGTGACGGCGTAATCGTGATCGACGACAAGTTCGCCGAGAACTATGACGAAATCGTTGCCGATATCGCGAGCGTCACAAGCGAACCGGTCAAGTACGTCCTGAACACCCATCACCACGGGGACCACAGCGGCAGCAACGCACAGTTTGCGGCCATCGCCCAGGTGATCGCCCACAAGAACGTGCGCGCCAACATCCTGAGGAACAATCAGGCCGGGGCGCCCTCGATCATCTACGCCGATGAGACATCGGTGTTTCTGGGCGATGCCGAGGTTCAGGCCCACCACATGGGCCGTGGTCACACCAACGGCGACTCGGTCATCTATTTTCCGGACCTCCGCGTCGTCCATGGAGGAGACCTGCTGAACACCGGGAATATCTTTATCGACTACGGTAACGGCGGGAGTTTCGTGGAGTGGGTCGACACACTCGACAACATGCTGGCTCTGGACTTCGTGACCGCCATTCCGGGACACGGGGATCTGCTGACGAAAGACGAGGTGCGGGCATTCCGCAACAAGTTTGCGACGCTGGAAACCCGCGCTCGCGAACTGATTTCTCAGGGCATGGCGCCTGAAGAATTCGTCACCACCATCGAGGCCGGCGATCTCGGTTGGGATATGACCGCGCGCGGCGGCGCCGGAGCGCATGGGGTATACGCGGAAGTATCCCAACTGATGGAATAGCTCCCGTCCCAGAGATAGCGTACCTGACACTGTTGCGTCTTGCCTGGCGTGCCATCTTTCCGATGCGGGGAGACGAGAACGGGACTTTCCAGGACATGGGTCTATGATCGCGGTCCGGCCGTATCGCGATTCGTCAGGACGATGTGGCCGACAGCGGTGTTAGATGCGGGCACGTGATAGAACCGGTACGCCTCATCGACATCGTCGTCGAGGGCGCCCCGCATAATGAGCCACATCACCATTTCGATGCCCTCGGCGCCGGTCTCGCGCACGTATTCCAGGTGCGGGATCTCGGCCAGTTCCTGAAAGTCGCACGCCAGCCGGTCCAGGAACCTCGTGTCCCAATCCGTGTTGATGAGTCCGCACCGCTCGCCGTGAATCTGGTGCGACATCCCTCCCGTCCCCAGCACGACCACGCGCAGGTCTTCGGGGTATTCCCCGACGGCCTTGCGAATCGCCCTGCCCAGACGAAAACACCGCCTGCCGGTCGGAGGCGGATAGGTCACCACGTTCACACACAGGGGGATAACCGGGCAGGGCCACCGGTCCGGTTGGCCGAACAGCAGCGACAGGGGAACCGTGAGTCCATGGTCGACCGCCATCTCGTTGATGATGGTCATGTCGAATTCGTCAAGAATCAGGGATTCGGCGAGACGCCAGGCAAACTCCGGATGTCCTTCAACGACAGGAACAGGGCGGGCCCCCCACCCTTCGTCGGCAGGCTTGAATTCCGGCGCGACTCCCAGACCGAATGTGAAGATGTATTGCAGCGAAAAGGCCGAACCGTGATCGTTGTAGACTTCGATAATGAGGTCGGGATCGATTTCCGCGAGCAGCTTCTTCGTGCGCTCGAAACCTTCGAAGAGTCTCTTCCAGTAGTCCTGCCGGGTCTTGCCGAGGTCGATTGCGGCGCCGATGGCCGGCACATGCGAGCACGCGACACCCGCCACGATTCGCGCCATCAGGAGTTCTCCTTCGCCTCGATGGCCGCCTGTTCGACCTTGCTGCGGTTGTGTTCGATCGATCGGCCTCCGGACACCATCATGTTGCGGTATCTCTCTTTCGTCATGCCGGTCATCGAAGCCGCCATGTCCTCGAACGACAGCCCGCAGGTGGCGCCAAGCTTCGACACGTAGTAGATATTTCCGCCTTCCTGGATCATCTTCAGCCAGTTTCGTTCGAGGACCGCGCCGCGCTGCGCCCGCGTCAACTCGTAGCGGTCGAGGTAGGCTGCATCATCGGTCAAAAAGCTTTGGCGGTTTTCTTCCGTCATCAGCGACATGCAAAATCTGTTCAGTTGGTAGCCCAGCGCGCATGCCTTCTTGTCGAACAGATAGGTGCCCGGGATATCGGAATAGGCTTCGGATTTATGCATCGATCGATCTCCGTCGGCAGCGGCCGGCCCATCGACAGGCCGGCGGCCGGTTCCCGTGTCGAGAACCTCGGCGGTTCATGGAAGGCGGACCGCGGCCAGCGCACCGGGATGCGTAGGGCTCGAAATCTGAACCACGATGTACTGCCGCCCAACGTGCATGTAGGTCATCATTCCGTACTGTCCGGGCGCCGGTATTTCGATGGTTCCCAAACGGTCGCCGGTCCTCTTGTCGACGGCGCGCAGCACCGAGGCCCCGCCCGAACCTTCGGCTGAGATCAACAAGGTCCTCGTCGCCAGAGTGACGGCGTGGGAGGTCACTCCGGTATTGGGCAGGTCCACTCCCTCCAGCGCCGGGTGGTTGCGGATGCGCTCGGGCGTGTCTCCATTGGGGGCCATCCAGAGGTGCTCTCCCGTGTTCATGTCGATGGCCGTGATCCGGCTGTAGGGCGGCTTGTATATGGGGAGGCCCTGGGGGCCGCCGAAGTCTCCACGGTTCGCGACGACCCAGTCGGCAACCGTGCGGCCCGTGGTCATGGGATCGTCCGGTTCGTCCATCTCGCGTCCGGGCACGATGTTTTCGGATCGGCAGCCGCTGATCGACGATACGTAAGCGATCCCGGTTTCCGGGTCGGCCGAAGTCGGCCCGTGAATATTCGTGGCGCCGCTCGGGCAACTGACAAAGGAGCGCAGGCCCGAGGGGTGGCCCACCTGGATCGGAGCATTGAAGATGGGGCCGATGCGGTAGTTCTCGACGATCTCCAGTGCCTGCTGCCGCAGTTCGGGCGTGAAGTCGATGAGATCGTCCTCGGTGAGTCCCTGTAGATCGTATGGTGCGGGCCAGGTCGGGAAGGGTTGGGTGGGCGACAACTGCTCACCTGGGATCTCGGACTGGGGAACCGGGCGTTCGACAATGGGCCACACCGGTTCGCCCGTCTCGCGGTTGAAGGTGAAGGCCCAGGCCTGTTTGGTTGTCTGGATCACGATCGGGGTCGACTGCCCGTCGAGGGTGACGTCCAGAAGGATGGGCGCCGTGGGATTGTCGAAGTTCCAGATGTCATGGTGCACCGTCTGGAAGTGCCACAGGCGCTCGCCGGTTTCGACGTCCAGCGCGAGGATGCTGGTGCCGAAAAGGTTGTCACCCGGGCGGAAGCCGCCGTAGAAATCGAGTGTCGGAGGGTTCGTGGGTATATAGACGATACCCCGTTCCGGGTCGGCCGACATCGGGGCCCACGAGGATACGTCGCCCGTGGTGCGCCAGGCATCGTTTTCCCAGGTCTCGTGACCGAACTCGCCGGGGCGGGGGATCACGTGAAATTTCCACAGATGCTCCCCGGTCCGGGCGTCATAGGCGAGGATATCTCCCGGAATGTTTTCGGTACGGGTTTGATAGTAGCCCTGTTCGTGTACGTTGCCGACGATGACGACGCCGTTGACCACGATGGGAGGCGACGAACTGCTGACGTTCCCCAGGTCGCGGGGAATGCCGTGGTCCGGGTCGTAACGATAGCCCGACTCGATCCAGGGCTCCCAGTCCCGAACCAGATCCGGCAGGAGATCCACAACCCCGGTTTCCGGGAATCCGGGCAGAGGCACCGCAGTGCCCCAATTTTCAAGCGGCAGGCCCGTTTTCGCGTCGAGGGCGTGGAGGAAGAACCCGGGGCTTGAAGTGTAGATCACTGGGCGGCCGTCGATCTCGGCATAGGCGACGCCCTTTCCATAGTTGTTGCGCATCCCCCGCTGATAGCGGGTGGTATCGGGCTCGCGGTAGGTCCATATGGTCTCCCCGGTGGCCGGGTCAATTGCCACGACCGTACGGCGTTGACCGGCGACGGTGTACAACAACCCGTCGACATAAATCGGAGTCGATCGAAACACGTTATCGACGCCTGGGCCGAAGTTGTCTGCGCGCCAGACCCAGGCCACCTCGAGGTCTTCGAAATTGCCGGCATCGATCTGGTCCAGCGATGAGTACCGGGTATGCGAAGCGTCGCCGCCCACGTAGCGCCACTCGCCTTCGGGGGTGTCGGGGACCTGGGCCGTGGCCGGCACGAGGGCCGAGAGCAGGAAGCTAAGAGCGAAAGCGGTCCGTGACAGCGTTCTGCCGCACGCCGCACCGGTGAGATACAAGCCGGATCTTTCCATCGTGTGCTCCTCTGGATGCGAACCTGTTCGGATTGGCTACTACATGATTGGCCACTTTATATCAGAAATGCCAGATTGCTTGTCCCGTGCCGATGAGGAAATCGACTGTCGATTTGGCCCGCCTTTCTCACGAGTTGTCTGCTGCAGCGCCGGATCCATCCGCCAGTGTCGCGTTCCACGGCGCGTTCCTCGCGCCGGATCAAGCGCGGGCGCGCGCCACGGGCGCAAGGATATACGCCCCAGCTCTGACGGCGTCTCCGACGCTTCGCGACGAAAACCCGTGAGAAAGTCGGGTCAAGTCTGTGTACACTCCTTGCCCAGAGGCGGCCACTCCGATCCGTGGGGCCGTGGCGCTCGAATACAAAGGATGAAGGTTCAGATCGATTAGCACCTGGATTGCGTCATGAGCGGGTTGTTAAAAATATTGGTAGGTGTAATTGTCGGTGCTTCAATTACATTGATCTTGGGAAATGCTTGGATGACAGTAGTGGTGGTGTTCATCCTTGGCGGTGTTTTTCAAGTCCTATATGCACATAGTTTGAACGCATTTCTTGGTGGAAGTGATCCTGTCCAGGCGTTTGGAACGAAAAATCTCCATGAACTACGTTCGCTTGTTCAACTTCCTCTTGTTGTCTTGGTTTGGGATTTTCTGGCTAAGGTTTTTATGGTTGGTGGCGTGACGGGTGTGCTGATTGTTTCTGGGATCCTGAATTCGCCGTGATGGGTTGGCGTGCGGTATCCCTTGGCCAGCTATGGAAGGGCGTTCTGCCGAAATCAACAGGCATAGAGAAAGGAGGCCGAGCGCAATGAATCCATCACCCGATAAAGCGCAAGCGACAGCAATGCAAAATCAAGAGGCCGTTACGATCACGCCTGGTCTTATCGGGGGTGTCGTGAGCGTAATCGTGCAGAACTGCGATCCTGAAAGGATTATCCTGTTCGGTTCGGCGGCCACGGGGCGGACCCATCGAGGCAGCGATCTAGATTTACTCGTGGTCATGGATTCCACTCTGCCGCGCCACAAGCGGGCCGCCCCAATCCGCCTGCTGTTTTCTCCGTACCCTTGTCCCATGGACATCCTGGTGTATACACCAACTGAAATCGGGAAGTGGCAGGGCACAACTAACCATATCGTGACTGAGGCTCTCGATCGAGGAAAGGTCGTGTATGAGCGAGTTGGATAAAGAGCTTGCGTTACAGTGGCTGGAAAAGGCCCGTCATGACCTCTTCACGGCACGGCGTGTCCTTGATGCTGAAGACGGCCCCACCGACACACCGTGCTTTCACGCGCAACAGACGGCGGAAAAGACGCTGAAAGCAATCCTCACTGCCGCGGGCGTACGATACGAGCATGTCCACGATCTGATGCCGCTCCTCGAGAAGTCAGCGAGTCTGGTACCCGAACTGGATCAATTTCGAGAGGTGTGCGCACAGCTTTCCGAGTATGCCGTACAAGTGCGCTACCCGGGTGAGACCGCCGATCCCGACCAGACGGAGGCCGGCAACGCAGTCCAGGCAGCGGGCGAGATTTTCGCGCTTGGGGCGCGTTATCTCGAGAATCCCAAAGAATGACACGGCATCACGCGCGACAGAGTAAGGAGCGTGGTAATGAAGAACTGGCACCGGCACAAGGACAGCGAGGCCCAGGGACTGGCTTCCGCGTTGCTAGACTTCGATATGCTCTCCGAGCAGGAGCCCCTCATGTGGCGGCGGCCGTTAAGCCAGTGTGGAATCTGCCCCGTGCGGATCGCTGACGGTAAACGGATTGGAAGGGAGAAGGTATGAGTTGGTTCCGACGCAAAAAATACGGAAAACAAATCTTGGAAGCAGCACGTACTGGAAAAGAACCGCTAAGAAGTATTGTAAAAACTGCGCGTCAAGACGGAGCACAAGACGAAGATATAGAGGAATGGTGGGATTTTCCTGAAAAGTTTAGACAGAGCATTACGATCAGTGAGAATGCGTTTAGATTGACGATGTTTCGGCATCTGATGGAGGAAGAAGGAAAAAGTGAGGACGAAGCAGCAATCATGGTTAAGAAAACCTATCCCATATACGGAAGAACGGGCGTAGAAGAAGAGGAAAAAAGGGACGCACAAGCATGTAAGGAGCTCGGGTTGACAGAGAAGAGTAGGATGCTGCCACCGGAACTTCGGGGCAGGATAGACATCTATAGAGAAAAGATGGGTGCTCAGAAAATACTTAGTCTTGCCAAGGAATACGAAAGCTATAACGCATTCTTGCGAGATAAGATCAAAGAAGGAAAGCTATAACGATCTTGATGAGGTCCGGCCATCGGGGGTTGCAAGTTCCCGCGATTCCCGCCGTGAGGTCGACCGAGTCGCTCCGCCGAATCGAGATTGATGCATCGTCCCGGTCAACGCCCGTGTCAGCGTTCCGGTCCAAATCGATTCGCCGCTATTCGAATCCGGGAACGGTGATCAGTCCGGGGTCGAATTCCGGGCGTCCGGCCGATCTCCCACCAGGTGGCCGCATCCCGCACGTTCGGCCCAATAGTGCCATGCGCGCCAGGTCTGGACTGAATGGGGGGTGTAATCCGTTGCCCGTGCGGCGATCTCTCCCTCCGAAAGCGGCTTGAACTCACCCATCCGCATCGCGGCGAGTTGTACACGCGCGTTGCGTGGCAGATAAACGGAAAGCCGGACGACTTCGATCAGAGACGATGCCGCCGCGGCGAAACCGTGTCCACGCATCAAGACCACGCTGTTGCCGCCCAGACATCGAGCCAGATCCCGTCCTTGCGGCAAATTGGTGACCAGCAGATTCGTGTCGCCGAACTTGTCCGCGATATCCCAGACGGGCACGTTGTTTCCGATGAAACTGCCGGAGTGGACGACGGCCCGCAGGGGGACGTCGGTGATTCCAAAGGGCAGGGTCGCCTCGGCATGCGCATGGACTACCGCCTGCACATCGGGACGGGATTCGTAGATTCCGCCGTGAATGAACCGTTCAAGATACGGCGGGCGCCGGTCGCCGAGCGCGTCGCCGTCGAGGTTGAATTCCAGAAGGTCTTCGCGTTCGACAAATTCCGGCGCCAGCGAGCGCGCGAGGAAGAATCGTTCGGGGTTGTCCGGATGGCGAAAACTCACATGGCCGTAGGCATCGACGACGCCCTCGTTGGCGAGTACGCGATTGGCGACGACGAGTTGGTTCAGCAGATCGTCCAGTTTGTTCATGGTCTTTCTTCAGGAAGTCAAAATCTCACCTCGATGCGGTGAAACGGGCACAGTATATTACGGGGGCGGATTCTGTCTGAAAGTCCGCGCTCCCGGATGGTTCGCTCGGATTCCGGTGATCTTGCCGCCAGGGAGGATCCTGGCAGCCCCAAAACCGCCGATTTTCGATCGGGGGCGCCGGGCGGAAAAACGTCGGGCGGGGATGCGGAGACCTGGATTGTCATGCCCTTACTGAAATTCGCCTCTGGTCCGATCATTTTCGCCCTGCTCTATGCGATCCCCTATGAAGGCATGGTCGAGCAGGGCCGCCTCGCGTTGGCGGTCTTCGGCTGGATGATTGCCTGGTGGATGACCCGGCCTGTCCCATGGGCTGCCGCTTCATTGCTTCCGCTGGTCTTGTTCCCGATGTTCAACGTCATGACCGTCGGCGCCACGGCATCGCTATACGGCCAGAGCATTTTCTTCTGGATCTGGGGAACGATTCTGATGGGATACGCGATGGACCGCCATGGCCTGGCGAAGCGTTTCGCTTTGTGGTTCATGTCCTCGAGATGGATCGGCGGAAACTCCCACCGCCTCGTGTTCGCCTTCATGCTGGCGACCGGCCTGATGTCGATGGTCGTTTCGGATGCGGCCACGGTCGCGGTGATGATTCCCGTGGCGGTTTCTCTGACGGCTTTCCTCCGCGGTGTCCGGCCCCGGGGGGAGGGCCAATCCAATTTTGGAGCCTTCCTGGCTTTGGGGGCCTTGTACGGAAGTGTCGCCGGTGGGACCGCGACGATCGCGGGCATACCCCACAACGGGTTGAGCGTGACACTGCTCGAACAACTGACCGGAAGAGCCCTCGGGTGGTTCGAATGGATGATGGCGGGTCTTCCCGTGTTCGGCGTCACGTTGTGCGTCTTCTACTTCGTTCTGCGGCTCTTCCTGCCCCTGGAATTCAAGGCCGTGCCGGGGGGCGCCGAGTTTCTCCAGAAGGAGCGCGAAGCGCTCGGTCCCTTCGCACCCGGCGAACGCGCGACGCTGTTCGTGTTTCTCACGATGGTGACGCTGTTCGTTCTGCCGGCTCTGTTGAGCCTCTTCCTGGGATCGCTGCACCCGCTGTCGGTCTGGAGTGCCGGGGCCCTGAACCTGTACGTCGTGCCGCCCATTGTCATCCTGTTGCTTTTCAGCACCCCCGTGGACTGGAAAAAGGGGCAATTCGTTCTCGGGTGGCGGGACGTGGTGTCGCACTCGCCTTGGGACATCATGATTCTCGTGACCGCCGCCGCCGGTGTCGTGGATGCGTTGGTGGGGTTCGGGTATGCGGATCTGGCCGGAGAGGCGGTCGCGGGCCTGGGATTCGGCTCGGTCTCGCTGGCCTTTGTGGCTTCCTTCGTTGTCGCGTTTAGCACGAATGTGATCTCCGGCGTCGCGGCGACCGGGCTTTTCGGCGGCATCTTCATTCCCGCCGCCGAGCAGGTCGGGTTGAACCCCGCGTCGATGGCGATTCTGATTCCGAACGCCGCGGTGGGAATCGCCTTGCCCTGGGCTGGAGCGGCGTGCGGAACGGCCTTCGCCACGGGCCAGATCGAGATGAAGAACATGATTCGGATCGGACTGGTCGCGACGTTCCTGTTTGCCATTACGACGGCGGCGGTTCATCTCCTGTTGGCGCCGTTCGTCTGATGGGGAGGAGCGAACCGGACCCAGGGACGGAAACGGAAGGGACGCCTACGGAGTGCGGGAATTCAAATTGAACGTCGCGATTGTTCGTCCAACCGGTCGCCCAGGTCGGCCACGCCGCGATAAAAGAGTTGAAGCGCCTGCAATGCCAGCCTCGTCCCGTCGAGCACTTCCTGCCGATCCTTCTCGGTGACCGCATGCCGGGCAATCGGATTCCATACGTCGCGCCCCGCATGGTCCTCGTCGGCGCGCTCGTGGTAACTGAAAAAGAAGACCTGCTCATCGGTGAGTCCCAGAGCCTGTTTCCATTGCGCCGCGCCAAGGTTGTGGTTGGACAGCGCGGTCAGCAGATATTCGCCGACCGAAGAGGACAGCCATCCCACGATCCAATGCCGTGTCCTCGCCATGTTCTCCCAGACATTGAAAGCCGCCTCGACCAGGGGGACCGGTGCCGCCGAATTCATCTCAGAGTCGCTGAGACCGACGTTCCGGCCCATCTCCCAGAGAATCTCGGTATGCGGCCGCTCGATCGCGTCGTCGTATACCAGTTCCTCCCGCATCTGGCCGATCGTCTTGCGCACGACCGCGAGATCGGGACACCGGCTTACCCATGCCGGCCGAATAACGGCGCTGAGCAAGCGATTGCGGAGGATGTGTTGCAGAATGAACGCCCGCGCCCGGCCGGGTGTTAACGGCTCAATCAGCCAACTCATCTCCGAAGACGATTGCAGACAAAGTTCGCAAACTTCATCGACGATGGCGGCATTATGGGAATTCATTGCTTCATCGCTCCCGGAGTCTCCAGCAGTCCGTGGCATAGCCGTGCAGGGTGGGTTGCGAGCGCCACGGTCAAAGGGCTCATGCGGCAACCCGTTCGCGCCCGGTCGTCATCGCCGCGGCGATTATTGGGGCAAGGCGAATACCCAGATCACGCCGGTTCCAAGGGGAATGTCCGTATCGGTCAACCGGGAATAGGACGTCGTCATCGCGATGCGCCCTCCCGCGCCTACCGCGACATACTGCCGCCCGTCGACTTCGAAGGTAACCGGCGCGCCGGAGATGTCTCCGTTCAACCGCATCCGCCACAGGGATTCTCCGGTTTCGTTATCGAGGGCAAAAAAGTGACGATCCGCCGTGCCGCCAAAGACGATGCCACCCGCGGTAGCGAGTGCCGAAGCGGTCATCGCGGCCCCGCTGTCCTGGCGGTACGTCCACCGGCGTTCGCCCGTGACCGGATCGAACGCCACGAACTCTCCGACGTAGTCATAGCCCGGCACAAGTTTCGTCGTGTTGTTCATGCCGCCATACCGGCGGCCGGGTTGATATTCCTCGGTGACGAAGGTGACGTCCATGCACGAGTTGTTGACGCCGAGGTAGTACAACCCGCTGATCGGGCTGTAGCTCGGAGAATTCAGATTCCGCGCTCCATGCAGGTGGGGACAGACCTCGAACATCCTTCCCGAGTCGACGTCTTCGAGAGAGGGTATGAGGTCCGGATTGACGATCGGTCGCCCCGACTCCTCCCATCCCGTGATGATGTTGTCGTAAGCGGTTCTGAACGAATGAATAAACTCGCCCGTGACCCGGTCCAGCACGACGCCCCAGCCGACCTTGCTGGTGTGGATCAGCGCCTGGCGCACGGTTCCGTTGATTTCCAGATCGACCAGGGTGCTCTCATAGGGGGAGTCCATGTCCCAGTTGTCCTCGGGAAGGACCTGGAAATACCACTGCATTTCCCCACTGTCGATATCGACCGCAATGATCGAGTTCGTGTACAGCGCGTCGCCGGGACCGCGTAACGTCGATGCCCACGGGGTCGGTTGACCCGTTCCGAAATAGACAAATCGCAGTTCCGGGTCGTAGCTTGCCGTACCCCAGGTCATCCCTCCCAACGGAGGCAGATCGCTCTCGGCCCAACTCTCCGAACCCGGCTCGCCTGGAGCGGGAATCGTGTAGGTCCTCCACATCAGATCGCCCGACTCGACCTCGAAGGCCGCTACCGAGCCCCGCCCCTCGCGCTCGCCTCCCAGGAATCCCATGATCACCTTGCCATCCGCAATCAGCGGCGCGTGGGCGTGGCCTTCGCCCTTGAGATAGTCCCCGGTCTGGACTTCCCAGATTTGCTCGCCCGTCCGGGCATCCAGGGCGACCAGGCGGGCATCCGCGGTCCCCCAGTAGATCCTGTCCCCGTAAACGGAAACACCCCGGTGGCGGCCAGCCGCCTGGGACGCCCCGACGTCATCGGGATAGCGCCGCTGGTGGGTCCATACGACCTCGCCCGTGACCACGTCGAAGGCAACGACACGGCCGCTGCCCTCGGAAACGTACATCAGTCCATTGGCGACGATGGGGGTTGGCACCCAGCGGCTGTTTCCCTGCATCGAGTACGCCCAGACCGGCCGCAGATCTCCCACATTGGTCCGGTTGATTTCGTCGAGGGGGCTGAAACCGAAAACGTCATAGGTTCGCCGGTAGCTCAGCCAGTCCCCGTCTTCGGGGTTCAGCAGACGTTCCTGGGTGATCGGTTCCCACTCGGGCAGCCCGGAGGACTGTGCAATGGCCGGCGCCGGGGAAGCCAGGGCGGCGTGGATCGAGAAGACGGCTGACAATACGACACTGCGTTTAAGCATCGGGCTCACTCCTGTTCTCATGAGGCTTACTCCTGTTGGCTCCGTTTCGCTCCGAACCCCGGCACTGGGCGGCACGATTCGCGCAAACCGCATCTTGGTTTTTCGCGGCCCGAAACCTTGCCGAATACTATGTGGGAAGGGAACCGAGGTCAATGACTCGGTCCCATGAATGAGTCGGGATGCGCTGAACCCACTCGCTCTTCAACGTTCTTGCACGGTCAAAAACCCATGCGCGGGTGGATCTGCTATTGCTCTCCCAGCCGGAACACATACAGCGCATTCGCCTGGTCGGGGCTGACAAACTCGGTCGCAAGGAATGTCGCGATGCGCCACGGGCTCCCGCCGTTCCTTGCCGCGGTCATCGCCACGTACTGGACTCCGTCCACCTCGAACGTCATCGGGAACCCCTGAACCGAGGTTCCCAGGCGGGTTCGCCAGAGCACCTCGCCGGTCTCGACGTCGAAGGCTCTGAACCAACGGTCGTAGTCGCCCGCGAACGCGAGACCGCCGCCCGTGGTGAGCGCGGCGGTAAGGAACGGGGCTCTCTGCTCGATGCTCCACACCTCCTCCATCGAGGCAACGTCGTAGGCGGCGAGCTTCCCGACGTTACCGTCCGTTCCGGGCATCTCCATCCAGCCTCGATCGGCGCCGTTGGCCCCGCCTCCGGGTTCCAGAAGGATCTCGCGTCCAGTAATATCCATGCAACTCTGGCTGAGGGGAATAACGATCAGACCGGCATCGGGGGAGTAGCTCGTGGCGTGCCAGTTGTGTCCGCCCGCGGTCGAGGGGCAAACCGACAACCATTCGCCCAACCGTGCGTTCGCGATGTCCTCCCGATACTCGACCGCACCCGTGATGGGGTCGATCGACAGGATGTTCTGAAAAATCGTCTCCTTCATCCCCAGAAATGTGCCGTCCCGGCGGTCCAGTTTCCAGAGCACACCGTGTTTCCCGATGGTGAGGAGGGCGGGTTGGCCTTCGATATCGACGAGAACCTGCTCGAAGCCTTCATCCATGTCGAGCGTTTCTCCCGGAACGTGCGTTCGATACCAGACGATCCGTCCATCGTCCACGTCGAGCGCCAACGTCGAGTTGGCAAACAGGGTGGCGTCGTCCGTCGTCAGGCCCCGGCTCGCCGCCACCCAGGGTTTCGCCTGGGCGGTGCCGAAGTAGACCAGCCCCAGTTCCGGATCCCAACTGCCGCCGTTCCACGAGTCGCCGCCACCCCGGAGTTCCAAGGGGAGGTCACCCCACGTATCGCCACCCGGCTCGCCCGGTCTGGCGATCGTATAGGTGCGCCACAGTTCCTGCCCGGTCCGCACGTCGTGGGCCGTGATGAAGCAGCTTTCCTCGATGAAACGAACGCATCCGTTGATTCCGTTGATCGCCTTCCCGTCAGCCACGATGGGGCCGGCGGTATTGCCGAATCCGAGATCGGGATTCTCGATCGGGGTCTCCCAACGCACCGTTCCCGTCCGGGCGTCCAGGGCGACCATGGCCGCATCGTTGGTGGAAACCAGGAGCAGGTCCTCCCAAAGCGCGACGCTCTGCACCCGCGCTTCGCCGCTGGCAGCTTTGCGATGGTACTCCCATAGGAGCGTTCCCTCCGTCGCATCCAGAGCCTGCACCCGATCGCCCGCACCGGTCAGGAACAGGACTCCGTCGCGCTCGAGGGGCGCGGTCCGGTATCGACTGCCGTCCGGGAGCCCCCAGACCCAGGCGAGTTGGAGGCGGTGCACGTTCTCTCTGTTGATCCCGGAAAGGGGGCTGTAACCGTTGGAGCTCGGCGATCCCCGCCAGTGCAACCAGTCCCCGTCGGGGGGATTCCTCAGTTCGGCCTCCGACACCGGTGTGTACGAATCGACGGCTCTGAAGGTCTGGGTGATGCCGGTGGCCGTTTCCGACACCTCGCCCAGGAACTCGGGCGGCGCCTGGACCGAATCGGGAGACCGGATCGTGCCGGGGCGTCCCGGGATTGGCGCGACCCCCGCCAAACCGCCGGTGAGCGGCTGGGTACCCGGAATGACCGTTCCCACGGCCGCGGCGGTCAATTCATTTCCGCCGGGTTCCACATTGTTCGCCTCGAGCAGGTAAGCCACAACGGCAGCGACTTGGCCTGCGGCCATCGATCCGCCATCCCCGGGCGGCATGGTTGTCGCGATCAATTCCATGAACTCGGTTACCGGACGCGCTCCCCATGTATTCCGAAAGTTCGGGCCCGCCAACGCAGGCGCCTCGAATGATCCCTGGAAGTTTGCCAGGTGGCAGGCCTCGCACCTGGCCGCATAAATGCCGGTGCCCGATTCCGCCTGAGCGGCCGTATACGATACCTCGGGCGCCTGGGCCTGACCGGGCGCGGGATGGACGAGCGAGATCCCGACGGCCAGTGCGAACACGCCGGCCATGACGGATACCGTCGCGAGAATTCTCTTTTCGGACGCAGGACTGGTGGAACCATTGAAGTGATTGAGATGCATGTTCATTTCTGGGAACGCCCCGGTGTTTGTATTGAATAGCGGTGAGAATAGTACGCCGTCCATCCCTCTGTCTAACTTAGTCGTGGCTGAACATCAGCATCGCCGCGTCGGCGCCGCCGGTGTACCCCGCCGTCTTCGGGCTGGGGCCGACGAGGTCCATGGCGCCCGCGCGCTCCAGCCTGCGGTCAGGGCAACGTGTTGACCAATGCTGCGTCGACGATTCTGCGATCCTGCGTCAACAGCGTCGCGCCGAATACCCGAGCGGTTGCCACGAGGATTCGATCTGCGGGATCGCGATGAAAGGAGTCGGGCAACGTGGCCAGTTCCGCCGCTATGGCCGGGGAGATGCCGTGCCGCCGCACCAGAGGCGGCGCCACCGCCTTGTCCAGCCACGACCGTAGGGGGATTGTTAACCGGATGCGACCCAAGCTGTGCAATGTCGCCACTTCCCAGAGCGAAATCTCGGATACCAGCAGCGGTGATTCGGCACTGGCGGACTTGACAACCTTCTGCTGGGCCGGTGAGAGCCGATCGCTGTCATTGAGCCACCAGATCAGGATATGCGTGTCGAGCAGCGCCGTCATGGCCCGAGGCTTTCCCAGTGTTCTTCTGGAACCGCCGGCTCCACAATGTCGACGGCCAGAACGACGGTACCCTTGAGCTCGAACTGCGGATACTCGGCATGAGTTCCGCTGGCGGGCCCCAACTCCGCAACAGGCCGGCCGCGTTTCAGGATGACCAGCCGCTCTCCGGTAGTCTGCACGCGATCGAGGATTGCCAGGCATCGGGCCTTGAAGTCGGATGCGTTGATGGTCTCCATATGACTAGTATTGGTGACCAGGCAGATCATGTCAAGCCAAGTGAAGCCGCTGCCCTGGTCGATTTCGCCACCCGGATCGGCAGTGTTTCGACGATACCGTGGCCACCCTGGCAACCTGTGCCCTGAGCGATGTTCCGAGGGGGCGCGCGCGTGCCGTGCGAGAATGGTCCGCGACGATGCCAGGCGAAATCTTGACATACGATGTGGCGGTTGTGGGCGGCGGTAACGCGGGCCTATGCGCGGCGTTGACCGCGAGCGAAGCCGGAGCGCGCGTGCTGGTTCTGGAAAGCGCCCCGCGGGTGTTTCGCGGCGGCAACAGCCGGCACACCCGCAATATGCGCTGCATGCACGATTTGCCTACCGACGTTCTGACGGGCGCATACACGAAAGAGGAATACTATGCGGACCTGTGGGGCGTCACGGGGGGACAGACCGACGAGGCGTTGGCGCGCATGGCGATCGGCCAATCGCTCGAGGCCACCGAATGGATGAAGCGGTCCGGAGTCCGGTTTCAGCCCGCGCTTGGCGGCACGCTGCACCTGGGCCGCACCAACGCGTTCTTCCTGGGCGGGGGCCGGGCGCTCCTGAACGCGTATTACCAGGAGGCGTCTCGCCGGGGGATCGAAGTGCTTTACGATGCCGAAGTGGTCGGGTTGGACATTTCCTCCGACGGCGCATTCGAATCCGGCACGGCGATTCTGAACGGCGGACCCGTCGAGTTTCGCGCAAAGGCTCTGGTGGTGGCATCGGGCGGTTTCGAGGCCAACCTGGAATGGCTGAAGGACATATGGGGAACGGCTGCCGATAATTTTCTTGTACGCGGAACCCCCTTCAACAAGGGCAAGCTACTCAGGATCTTGCTGGACCACGGCGCCGCCGCTGCCGGAGCGCCCGCCCAGTGCCATGCGGTGGCCATCGATGCGCGGGCGCCGAAGTTCGACGGCGGTATCGTGACGCGACTGGATTGTCTGCCGCTCGGAATCGTTGTCAACAACAGGGCCGAGCGGTTTCGCGACGAGGGAGAGGATCTGTGGCCCAAGCGCTACGCGATCTGGGGCCGCCTGGTCGCGTTGCAGGCGGACCAGATCGCCTGGTCGATCATCGATTCCAAGGTGTTGGATTGCTTCATGCCCTCCGTGTTTCCACCGATTCGCGCAGATAGCATCTCCGAACTGGCGAGCGCTCTCGACTTGCCGGTCCGTGAACTCGAGCGGACCGTCGAGCAATTCAACCGGTCCGTCGTCGGGGGCCGCTTCGATCATGAATCGCTTGACGACTGCCGTACCGAGGGTCTGGATCCGCCCAAGTCCCACTGGGCCCAGGCGCTCGACACCCCTCCGTATTTCGGTTATCCGCTGCGCCCCGGCATTACGTTCACCTACCTTGGCGTGGGGGTGACCGAAACCGCCAACGTGCGTTTCAGCGACGGTGGCACAAGCCCCAACATCTTCGCGGCCGGGGAGATCATGGCGGGCAATATCCTGGGTCAGGGATACCTCGGAGGCCTTGGCATGACGATCGGCGCCGTGTTCGGGCGGATCGCCGGAAGGGAGGCCGCCCGTGCCGCCAATTGATCCCATTGCCGAAGGCAGCCGGATCATGACGATCTGCAACTCCTGCCGGTATTGCGAGGGCTTTTGTCCCGTGTTTCCGGCGATGGAACGGCGACGACTGTTCCTCGAAGCCGACATGAACTATCTGGCGAATCTCTGCCACAACTGCGCGGAGTGTTATTACGCGTGCCAGTACGCCCCGCCTCACGAATTTGGGGTCAACGTTCCGCAGACGCTTGCCCAGATCCGCGGGCGCTCCTACAGCCAGTATGCGTGGCCGCGGGTGTTCGCGAAGTCGTTCCAGTCGAATGGCGCCGCCGTTTTGTCGATTCTCGCTTTGAGTCTGCTGCTCGCGGTCTTCAGCGCCCTCGTAACGGGCCGCCTGACGGCCCCCGCGGGTGCGACCTTCTACGAGGTGGTTCCACATGGGGTCATGGTGGCGGTCTTCGCCGCCGTCGCGCTGTTTGCCGCGATCGCGCTTGCGGCAGGTTTCGCAAAGTGCTGGCGTGAATCCGGCATGGGCGCGGCGCCATTCAGGCATCCGGGCGTTTGGTGGAGTGCGGCAAGAGACGCCCTGACTTTGCGGCATCTGGATCAGGACGGCATCGGATGCACCTACCCGGATGCGGGGCACAGCCAGGCCCGAAAACGCTTCCACCATTTCGCTGTATATGGCCTTCTGCTGTGCTTTGCATCCACGACCGTAGCCGCCATCTACCACTATGGCGGCCGAACAGCGCCTTACGACTATTTGAGTCTGCCGGTGGTGTTGGGCACCCTGGGCGGGGTGGGGTTGCTGATCGGCCCCGTGGGGTTGTACGCGCTCCGGAGGCGGCGGGATCCGGCCATCGGCGATCTGGAGCAGGACGGTATGGACTCTGTTTTTCTGACGATGTTGTTTCTAACCAGCGTGACCGGGCTCTTGTTGCTCGCGTTGCGGGAAACCGTCGCGATGGGGCCATTGCTGATCCTCCACCTGGCGGTCGTTCTGGCGTTGTTTCTGGCGTTGCCATACGGAAAGTTCGTGCATGGCCTGTACCGCTATGCGGCTCTTTTGCGCCACGCTCTCGAAACCCGTGAATGAAGACACGGTTCGACGGCGGAAAGCCCGGTCCTGCCAGTTCCCTGAATCGGATCCCACCCCTGCCCGATTCGCATACTCATGGAGATCGTGTGAGCGCTCCCGATGAGGGCGAAACGCCTGTCGAGGGCGGGGACGCCCTCGCACCCAAGGCATCCCGCGCCGGGAGCGAGGGCATCCTCTTGAAACCTTCCGCCCGTCACGGGAAAAGCTCCCCCCGCCAACAAATCGCAACCGCTCCAGTTCAACTCCAGTTCAACATCGGGCCCATCGTCGGGGGAGGGACGTGGCCGCGGAGAACGAACTCCCGTCATCAGATCAGATTGGACAAAAGATCCAGCGCCGGGGCCACGCGTATCCCCTGGGCGGAGACATAGTTCTTGCGGCCCGCGGCCGAGATTTGCCACGCCTGCGCGCCGGGGAATTTGGCTTTCAGATACTTGAGACTCCGGCCGATGTCCGCGTCCGACCACTTGCACTCCACCAGCAGCACGGGAACCCCCCGGTCCGCCACAACAAAGTCCACCTCCCGCCCGTCACGGTCGCGGAAGTAAAGCAAGTCGTGGTCCAGACCTTCCACGTCCTGGTGGAAATGCACCCATTTGAGCAGGTGACAGGCGACGAGATTCTCAAAGCGGGCAGCGTCGCCGGGAACCACGGACCAGTCGAAGTGATAGTGCTTTCGATCCTTCCCGATCGCCCGCAGACTCGGCGAACCGAATGGCGAGAGGCGGAAAATGGCGTACAGCCGCTCCAAGGCATCCAGCCAGGAACTCGCCGTCTTATGGCTCACCTGCAGATCTTCGCGCAGTGCGTTGATGGAAAGCGTCGATCCGACGCGCTCCGGCAAGGCCAGCATCATCAGTTCCATCTGGCCAAGGTCGCGGATCCCCTCCAGCGTAGCGACCTCTTCCTGAACGAGCCGTGTGGAGTACTCGCGAGACCAGCGCCTGGATTCTTTCTCGCTGGCCGAAAGCCAGGGCTCCGGAAAGCCGCCGAGCCGCAACAGGTCCCGTAACATCGCGGGCGTCTTCAGCCCGAGTTCGGCGGCGGAGAACGGGTGCAGGCGAAGTAAATGGTAGCGCCCCTGTAGTGAGTCGCCTCCGAAGCGGTACAGGTCGAGCCGGCCACTGCCCGTCACCAGAATTTGCTGGCCGGCGCGGCGGCCGTCGTACAGGCCCTTCAGATAATTGCGCCACCGCCGATACTTGTGAATCTCGTCGAATATCCACAATTTCCCGGGCGGCAACTCGCGCCGCAGAATTCGCGCCCGGTGCGAATCCATATCCCAGTTCAAGTAACTATCGGCAGCGCCGGGCAGGCTCAGGGAAAGAGTCGTCTTGCCGACCTGACGGGGTCCGGCCACGAAAACCATTTTTCGGCGGAGGTCTTGGCCGATTTGGGTTGCGAGGTAGCGGGAAGCAATCGGCATCCCGTAAGTGTACTGCGATTATCCACCATGGTATAAAATGGCCGATGCTATTTTCGCCTTCGGATGAATTAGTCCTTGAAATATCGGATGTAGACTCCGAATTATCTTTATAATATCGCCCATGATAGATCGTCCCGGATATTTCAGGCAGATGTCAACCGCCCTTGCCCGTTCCCCCAGGGCCATTTTATTGTTCGTTCGGCGGTTTTCGGCAGCCCTGGTTGAATCCGGAGCTGGCTATTTTGTTTTCGATGTGGCAGAGTATCCGTCATGGGAGGGCCACCGGCACAGGGTTGCGATATTGATCTGCGGGCAGTGGCGGTGCGTCCGACCTGGGGCGCGGAGGAACACCGGCGCTGGGACAGGCTGGTGGCGGCCCATCACTACCTGCCGTTTCATGGCGTGTTCGGGAAGGGCTTGCGCCACGTCGCGACGCTGGGCTCGACCTGGCTTGCGCTGATCGGCTGGCAGCCGGGCGCGTTCAAGCTGGCCGCGCGCGACCGCTGGATCGGCTGGAGCGCGGAGCAGCAGTTCCAGCGCTTGCATCTGATCGCCAACAACGCGCGCTTCGTCATCCTGACGCCGCGCACGGTGCCCAATCTGGCCTCGCGGGCGCTGGGTCTGAGCCTGCGGCGGCTGTCGCAGGACATGCAGGCGGCGCACGGCTACCCCGTCTTGCTGGCAGAGACGTTCGTGGATCCGGCCCGCTTTGCCGGGACCTGCTACCGCGCGTCGAACTGGCGCTGGCTGGGCCGGACCCGCGGCTATGCCCGGGAGCCCGGCGGCGCGGCGCGCTGGCGCCATCACGGCCAACCCAAGGAGATCTTCGTGTTCGAACTCACCGGCCATGCCGCCGAGGCGCTGAGCCAGACCGAGACGCCGGCCTCGTGGCACGGTGAACCCCGAACCGCGCCCATGGCCGCGCCGCGTCTGCGCAGCCTGTTCGAGCGCCTGGGCGAAGTGCCCGAGCGGCGCCGCGCCCGGGGCAAGCGCTACCCGCTCCACACCGTGCTGACGCTCGCCGTCGCGGCCCGCCTGGCCGGCTACCGCGGGGTGACCGCCTTTGCGCAGTTCGCCCGCCTGCTCAGCCAGGAGCAACTCCAGGCCGGGGGCGCCTTCTACAGCCCCTCGAAGCAGCGCTACACCGCGCCCTCGATCACCACCTTCCACAACATCCTCGCGGCGCTTCCGCCCGAGACCCTCGACAACGCCATCGGCCGGTGGGCCGGCCAGTACAGCGCCGCTCACGCCCCGGTGGCCATGGACGGGAAGGACCTGCGCGGCGCCTCGGCGCAGACCGGGCACGGGCGCCGGATGATGGTCGCGGCGGTCGAGCACGGCTCCGGCCTGGTCCTGGGTCAGAAAGAGATCGACGACAAGACCAATGAAATCCCCGCCGTGCGCGACCTGTCGGGCGGCCTCGACCTCGCCGGACGCACCGTCACCCTCGACGCGATGCATGCCCAACAGGACACCGCCCGCTGCCTGCTCGACCAGTGTCACGCCGACTACGTCGTCACCGCGATCAAGGACAACCAGCCCACGATGCATGACGACCTCCGGTCGGTCGACTGGAGCGCCGCGCCCTCGCACGAAACCCTCGAGAAGGCCCATGGCCGCATCGAGCGCCGCCGTTGCGCCGCCATCGACCTCTCCGACACCCCCTGGGACGGTTACGCCAACCTCTATGGACGCCGCCAGGCGATGCGCATCGAACGGGAGCGCGAGACCGTCAAGACCGGCGCGCGCAGCGTCGAGGTGACCTTTTGCCTGACCTCGCTGGATGCGGAGCGCGCCAGTCCCGAGCAACTCCTGGCCCTGGTCCGGAATCACTGGCACATCGAAAACCGTCTGCACTACGTCCGCGACTTCACCTACGATGAAGACCGTTGCCGGGCCTATGTGCGCCACTTGCCGCGCAATCTCGCCTGCCTCACCAACGCCGCCATCGCCATCGTGCGCTGCCAGGGGCGCTTCCGCTACCTGCCCGAGGCCAACCGTCATTATGCCGCCCGCGCGCAGGATGCCCTCGACGCCATCCTGAATGCCCCCACAGCCTGACCCCCCCGACATCCCTGCGGAATCGGGCGCGACGCGCCGCTGGACACCTGTGCCCGCCGGGCACGAAGACGCCATGCGACGCCTGCAAGCGGCCCCCTTTACGCGTCTCCCGCAACCCCGCGACGCGCCGATCCCCTTCCAACCTACGCGATCTTCCTCATCCCGCGTCCCGAGGCGGGACAATAAAATGGTCCTGCCCGTTCCCCCACGGCAAATTTGTTCTCAGAAGGAGCATGATGTGGGGGATGAATTTCGAGTCATTTTCAAGTAGTCGAAGACGCGGCGGGTATTGAACGAGAGTTGGCGCATGGATTGGGCGATCGATTGAGCGGGTTTTTGAAAGGATTTGAGAATACCGACGGCAAAGCGTCGGAGGCGGGTGATGTTTTCCGGGCCGAAGCCGGTGCGGATTCGACTGCGGTCCTCATCGTAATTCCAGTCGATGATGTAATGGACGCTTTCGATACTCCAATGACCGCGATTGATGGCCAGCAAGCGTTCGGGGGAGGTTTCGCCGGGTGAGCGGCTCGTGATGCCCAGCGCGGTTTCACAGGTGAGGGCGCCGGATTTTTTGTCGATGGATTCGCGCTCGATCCGAAAGACCTGCCCCAGGTGGGGAAAGTCGAGGTAGTGGTTGAGTGCGGCGCTGCACCAAATGCGCCGGGTTTCGATGCGGCCATGATCGGGCGGCGTGACCTCGACAAAGTCGGGTTGTCCGCGGGTTTGGAACTGCAATGCGATATCGCGTTCCAACGTCGGTTGGTTGCCTTTGACCGTGAAATGATAGTGCGCTCCCCGCTCAACCGAATAACGCGCGATCGCGCGTTGGGTCAGCAGGGCGTCGCCGGTGATGTCCTTGCCGGCGATGTCGCTGGTTTCAAGCAAGGGAACGGCCATGCCGATTTCGTTCGTGCGCTTGTGCTCCTCGCCGCCGGCTACAGGGAGGGTTCCCACTTTTTTTGGGTGTAGCAGCGTTTCGACCGATGCCCGACCACGCTCATGATGTGGGTCTGACGCCCGTCCGAGTCGAGGGCGTTCTTCATCGTCTTGCCATCCATGGCCAGCGCATCGTCCGGGGCGCCCCAGGCCCGATTCCACGCATTGAGCGCCCGGTCCAGCGCCCCCGGTTCAATCCGTATCGGGCAATCCCGAATCACAAACTCGCTGGGAACCACATAGCGGCCGTTCTCGGGCCGGCAGCCAAAACGTTCGCGGGCTTTCTGCCCCAGGGCATCGGCCCAATCCGAGATGGCTTTATAGCCGTGCATGCCGCACAGCGTCGCGCCCGCCGCGATGCCCAGCACTGCCGACAAGGGATGGCGCCGTCCCTGAGCGCGGCGCGGATCGGGAATGGTCTTGAAGCACTGGGGGAGTTGGCGCATCTCGGTGGCATTGAGCATGATCTTGGGGGCTCCTGTGAGTTGAAGATGTTCCCGGCCAGGGTGGGTCAGTTGCCTGCGCGCATCACGGCGCAGGGGACGCACAAAGACAAGCTTCGGGGCATCGGCTTCGGCGCTGTAGCCGTCCCGGGTGCGCCGGTATCCCCGGGTCCGTCCCAGTTCCAACCAGTTCGACGCGCGATACACGCCGCCATGGAAGCGCCGGGGATCCACAAACGTTTCCAGCAGCAGCAACCCATGACCGAACCGTTCGCGCCAATCCGGGGCGGCCCGCCGCTCGAGCCGGGACAATACTCGCGACCCCACATTCGGCCGATTCCAGCCCGGCAGGATCAAAAAGCGGCTGTTGTTGGCGATCAGTTTCAGCCGCCCATACTGCGAGCGGAAGTCCCAGCCGATCCAGCGATCCCGAACCCCGCACTTCAGCGCCGCCGCCGACAGGCTCAGTTGCGCCACCCACTGCCCGCGCCATGTGGCCACGTACCAGACCGTCTCCCCGATCTTCGCCAGCGCGCCCAGATAATGATGACGCGTCATCTGCTCTCGATACCGCGCTTCCTCGCTTCGCTCCACTGGCCGTACCCCGATCTCCGACAGTTCTGGGCTGGTTATTTCCGTCCACTCCATTCAGCGTGTTATACAGGAATCTCATCGCTGTGTCCAGCATTCCAGGTTAAACCACTGAATCCCAAAACGTTCACTGGAAGGACAAATTCACCGTGGGTTCCGGGCTTTTCCTGGGACCCTTTTGTTTTTCCGCATCACGGACGCCGTTCGATTTTCCTCAACTTCGGTTCAATGATATTGAATGCGGACCACCAACGTGGCCTACGGCCCTCCGAACCGGAAGACGCTCTACATCACCGAGGCCGAGCAGGGCGCCATTGTCAGGGTCGAACTGCCGGTGGCTGGGCAACTCCTGTACGGGCATTCATAGCTCGGATTCACGGCGCGCGCTCGAAAAGAACCGTAACGTCGAGAGAACCAGCGAGAGGGCGGCCACCGCGAGCAGGGTCGCGGATATCGGCCGCGTAAACAGGATCGAAAAATCGCCTCCCGACATATCCAGTGATTGCCGCAACGCCTGTTCCATGAGCGGGCCCAGGATCATGGTCAGGATGATGGGAACCGCGGGGATGTCCAGCTTCCTGAGTAGGTATCCGACCACACCGAAAGCCAGCATGACTCCCACGTCGAAGACGCTGCCATTCAACGTATAGGCGCCCAGGACGCAGAAACCCAGGATGAAGGCGGACAGGATCGAGTACGGGATTTTCAGAATCGATACCCACAAGGGGATGAGCGGCAGATTCAGCACGACCAGGATCACGTTGCCGATGTACAGGCTGGCGATCACGGTCCAGACGACATCCGAATGGTCCGTGAACAGGAACGGCCCGGGGATCAGACCGTTCATCATGAAAGCGCCCATCAAAATGGCGACCGTTGGAGAGCCCGGCAGGCCCAGCGTGAACAGTGGGATCAGGGCCGCATTGGAATACGCGTTGTTGGCGGCTTCGGGTCCGGCGACGCCCTGAATCATTCCGGTCCCGAATTTTTCGGGCGTTCTGGAAACGCGCTTTTCGGTGACGTACGACAGCACCGTCGGAACCACCGCCCCCACGCCGGGAATCAGGCCGACGAAAAAGCCGATGCCCGTGCCGCGCACCACGGGCATGGCCGAGTCCTTCAGATCCTTCACCGAGGGCATCAGGGATCGGAAGGTTGTCGGGAACACCCGGGACGGCCCGCCTTCGGAGTTGACAAGAATTTCGGCAATGCCGAACAACCCCATGGCCACGGGCACGACATTGAAGCCGTCCAGCAACTCGGTCACCCCGAACGTGAAGCGTGGCGCGCCCACCACGGGGTCGATGCCGACCATGGCAATCAGCAGTCCGAAGACTGCCGCGATCAGCGCGCGGAGCAGCGATCTTCCAGCAAGCCCCGTCACCAGAGAAAGGCCCAACACGATCAGCGCGAAGAATTCCGGCGGACCGAACCGCAACGCGAGGGCCGTCAGAGGCAACGCCACCAGGACCAGTCCCATGATGGCCACGGTCCCCGCAAAGAAGGACCCGATCGCGGCCACGGCCAACGCCGGCCCGGCCCTGCCTTGTTTGGCCATTGCGTAACCGTCCAGGCAGGTGATCGCCGAAGCGGCTTCCCCCGGGACGTTGACCAACACCGAAGTCAGCGTGCCGCCGTACATCGCTCCATAGTAGATGGCGGCCAACATGATGATGGCGGGGGCCGGTTCCAGGCCGAACGTCAGGGGTATGAGCATCGCCGTTCCGACAACGGGGCCGATGCCGGGCAGGACACCGACCAGCGTACCCACAATGCAGCCTGTCAAGGCAAACAACAGGTTGGCTGGCTGGAGAGCGGTGGCGAATCCGCCCATCAGCAATTGGAAGGTTTCCATCCGCCTATTCCGTCAGAATCCGAGGATCCCCACCGGGAGCGGGATATCGAAAATGCTGACGAAGACCTGGTAGATGCCAAAGCTTCCGGCCAGTGCGAGCAACGTTGTCCGGACCCAGCGGCGCGGTGCCGAAAGGTTCATCAGCACCATGTACAACGCCAGGAACGCGAGGCGGAAGCCCAGCGTTTGGAGAAGCAACGTCGTTGCCAGCAGCGCGGCCATGATCGCTGCGATCCGGGAATAGTCCGTCCTTTTTTCGTCGAAATCCACGGACGGGAGTTCGACTCTTCCCCACGTGGCCTGCCAGAACAACATTCCCCCGAGTCCGGCGAAGGCCACCGACAACAACAAGGGAAAGAAACCCGGCCCGGGCCCGGCGGCGGAGTAAAAATCGAGCCGGATCGATTCGCGTCCGATGCCCAGTGCGAACAGAACGCACACCGCGGCGGCAATCTGGAAGGGCCGATTCGCGCGATGTCCGGTGGTGGGTGGCATGATCCGTGAGGGCCTGCCTCGCGCTACATGTCCCGATAGTTCGGCGCCCTGTGTTCGAGGAAGGCCCGTATGCCTTCCTTGGCGTCGCTTGTAACGGTCAGTCTGGCGCTGCGTTCCTGCGTCATCTTGTACGACTCGGTCCAGGCCATCGTTTCGGCGGCATTGGTGCAGATCTTGTTTTCCTTCAGCGCCGGCAACGACTTCCTTGCGATGACTTCGGCGAGTTCCATGGATTTCGCCATGACTTGGTCTTTCGGAACGATGTAGTTGAAGAAGCCGGTTTCCTGGAGTTCCCGGGCCATGAAACGGCGGCCCGTGTAAATCATCTCGCGCATCTTGCCCTGCGGAATGCCCACTCGCGTCAAGAATGTTCCCCCTCCCGCCAGAACGCCGCGATCGATCTCGGGGCAGGCGAAAAACGCTTCGTCCGAGACGACGCGAATGTCGCAGAAGCTGGCCAGGACCAATCCCACACCGACGCTGTGGCTGTTGATGGCCGCGATCACCGGGCGGTCGAGTTCGAAGAATCGCGGTAGGCACTCGTTGATGAGTTCGTACCGTGCCATCCGGGTGTCGTAGTCGAGCGGCAGGAAGTCGTTCACATCGGCGCCGCCGCACCAGGCCCGTGCGTCGGGCGGAGCGGTAAATACGACGACGCGGGTTTCGTCACTCGACTGGATCGTTTCGGACAACTCCCGTATTTCCGGATACACGGCGAACGAGACGGCGTTGACCGGCCTGCGATCGAACGTCACGGTGGTGATGCCGCGTTCCGTAGTCATTCTGAAAAACCTGAACTCTTTCTTGCTCATGTAATGTCGTTCCTTTCTGTTTGCGCTTCCTGTGCTTCCTGAAATGTTCATTCGCCCCGGATGCTCTGAAGCAGCGGCGCCAGCCTCGATTCGTATGCCCTCCACGACTCGGCGTAGGCCGCGGGGCCGAGGTAGAGCGGAGTGATATCGCCCAACCGCCGCAGTTCCTCGGAATGCACGTCCCCGGTCACCACGCGGCCGATGGCTTCGGAGAGCATATCCACGATATGCGCGGGCGTGCCGGCCGGAGCGACGATACCGGCCATTGAATCCGCAATCACGTCATAACCCAGTGACGTCATCGTTGGGACGCCTTCGAGAGAATCGCTCGGCGCTTCGCCGGCGATGGCAAGAACCCGCATTTCTCCCGACCGGACCCGCGTGACGGCATCGGACACTCCTCCGGCCACGGCCGCGACGTGTTCGCCCAACAGAGCCGTGACCGACGGCGCGCCCCCATCGAAGTGCACCGAGGCGAAATCGACCCCCGCGGCTTCCTCCAGCATGAGCACCATCAGATGCGGATTGCCCAGGAGTCCGCTGTCGCTGATCGTGATGGTTCCCGGACTCTCTCGCGCGGCGGCGATCAGATCGTCGAGCGTCCGGTATGGGCTGTCCGCTCCGACGGCAATCATTCCGGGCACCAGCCAGTGGTGCGCCACCATCTGAAAGTCCTCGAGCGAATAGGGCGCGTTCCGCTCGGGATCGAGATAGTGATTGATCACCGTCGGCAACACGGCGTAGGACAGTGTGAAACCGTCGGGCCGGGCCGCGATGAGTTGGGTCATGGCGACCTGGGATGCCGCGCCCGGCCGGTTCGCGATCTGGATGGAGGTCCCGAGTTCCGTCTCGAGGCCGGCCGCAAGCGTGCGGGCCGTCGCGTCGGTCGTTCCACCGGCGGCGTAGGGCACGATGATCGTGATCGGGCGGCCAGACGGAAATTCATCGGGCACAGCTGGCGTACATGAAACGCTCGTCAACGTCAGGCTCGTCAGCATTGCGATCGCGATTGCTGCAGGGACGCGGTTCATGACTTCCCCTTCGTGTCCTGTCCTTCGGCCAGAGGCCATCTCTGAATTGCCGTACGAACCGGAGTGCGATGCGATGATACCGGTAATCCTTCCACAGATCGATCCGGAGATCGATCCCCCGCTCTCGATACCGTCGAATTCAGAATCCAAACAGGCGTTTTGGCGACTCCCATAACACCATGTGCCGGTCTTGTGGATCCGGCAACCAGCGGGAGAGGCATCCATAAACAGTGCCGTAATCGATGGGTTCATCCGTCAGAACGTAGGGCCAGTCCGAACCCCAGACGCAGTTCTCCAACCCGAATGCTTCGATCGCCGCCGCAACGAAGGGGTCGCAATCGAGGTACGGTGGGCCATCGATCGAACTCCGAAACGGACCCGAAAGCTTGACCGCTCCCCGGCCTGTCTTTCCGATCTCGACGAGCGCCTGGAACCCCGGTTGATCGAGGCCGCGCTCGGGGTCGGGACGGCCGAAGTGATCGATCAGGACCCGCACGCCTGAACTTTGGAGCAGCGGCGCGGCCTCGGCGAGTTCGTCCCCCCTGACAGTGAACCTCAACGAACCAGTTCATTTCCTGGATTCGCCGTAGCAACCGGTTGGCGCCGCGCTCGGTCAACGGAGTCATCCCGTCGGTCGACAGGTTGATACGAATGCCCACGACACCCCGGTCCGCAAGCCCGGTGAGTTCGCGATCGGCGATGCCGGTTCGAACCAGCGCGATCCCCTTCAGGCGTCCGCGGGATTCGGCGATGGCATCGAGCATACAGCGGTTGTCCGAGCCATAGGGTTGTGCCCCGATCACGAGTCCATGAGTCAGACCGTGGGCATCCAGGGTGGCAAGAAATGTCCCGACCGTACCCTTCCGGTTCGGCGGCGGTTCGTAAACCGGATTGTCCGCGTAAGGATAGTTCGCATTACAAAAAACGTGCGCGTGACAGTCGATGGCGCCCACGATTGACGATCGGTTCCCCGGGGTCATGATTCACAACGAAGATTCGGCTACCATTGGTCGAGTTCAAACGCGACAGCGTAGAATAACCGCGAACAGTCCGTCCAAGGCGTCGTTTGTCGCCAGGCTTTGTTTGTCCGAACCCGGTTCCGGACCGGCCGCGGCACACCCCCGCGGGGGTTTGCGACGGTTGCCAGGCGCCGGTTTGGGTGAGTGAGGGGAAAATGCTCGGAGGCTACATCAGCGATCTCGAAGCCGGCGACGTCTTCGAACCGGTGGAATACGAACTGACTTCGTTCATGGCGAGCGAGTACGCGCACGGAGTCGAGGAAGACTCCGAATGGATGCATTCCCATGGGGCCCCCGGCGGCCGTCAGATTCGGCCGCCGACCATGATCCACGTCGACAAGATGCGGATTCTCGAGAACAACTGCCTCAAGGAGAAACGAGTGGCCGGCGACAGAGGGCCGGATGCGCGCATCCACTACGAATACCACGCGCGCCATTCAAGTCCGGCCTACGTGGGCGAACGATTAATCGTCAGCGGACGCATTACCGGCAAGTACGTCAAGCGCGGCAGACACTATATCGATTACTTCCTTGAAGTCCACACTTCGGATGGAAGGCTCGTGACCACCTACACCGACAAGACGCTTCTCCGATACGAAGCCGACAAGGAGTCCGTCGATGAATGAACATGGCGGCGCAAGCGGTCTGGCGGTGGGTTCCGAAATCGAAGGACCCGTTCGGGTTGTGACTCCGGAACGGATCGAATGGTACGACAGCGCGATGCTTTCGGCGGCGAAGGGAGAACTGGCCAGAGTGGCCGTCAACATCCACACCGATGAGGAGTACGCCAAGACCCAGGGACTGACCGGTATTATCGCCGACGGTATGATCTCGACCAACTGGATCTCCAGCATGCTGCTCCAGCGCTTCGGCATGGCCTATCTGGAAAATGGCGAGTTGCGCACCAAGTACATCAAGCCGATATTCCTGGGCACGAAGGTCTTCGTTCGGGGAAGAGTGCTATCCCGGGAGCCGAACGCCAGCGGAACGATAACGTACCGGCTCGAAGTCTGGTGCGAAGACGGCGACCGGACGAAACTGACGGTTGGGGACGCCTGTGTCGAGGTCGCGGCCCTCTGATGCGGCGTGCCCGTCAAATCGCGAGCCTTTTCTTTGCGGCGACGGGCCTGTACATGCTTTTCGGTGGGTACGGTCTGGGACTGGCCGGGGAGTTCGGACCGGGTCCGGGTTTTTTTGCCTTCGGTATCGGCGTCCTTCTGACCGTATCGAGCGCGTTCTGGTTTGCCGGGGCCGCTCGAATGCCTGCGGAAGAAACTACGCCTTTCGTTGGGGATCGCGGTGGAATACTGCGAGTCGCCGGGGTGGCTCTGTCTCTCGTTGCGTTCGCGATTCTCGTGGAACGCCTCGGGTTCAACCTGACGATGCTGGGGCTCCTGCTCTTTCTGCTGACCGCCTTCAGCCGGGAGCGCCTGGCGCTGAAGATCGTCCTGGCGATCGCCGGAAGTTTCGGAACCCACTACGTTTTCGAACAACTCCTGCGTGTCCCCCTGCCGTCGTCCTCCATCGGCATCCTGCAGGCACTGGGTCTCTGAATGCTCTCTCAGATGGAGGAACAGTTCCTCGACGTCTCCGGAATTCTGGAACCGTCATCGGTTGTTGTCATCGGCGCCTCGGATCGTCCCGGAAACCTCGGAGGCGACACGGTGCGCCGCCTCGTCAAGTTCGGATTTCCAGGGCCAGTGTGGCCGGTGAACCCGAAAGGCGGGACCGTGGCCGGACGCGAATGCCTGCCGAGCCTTTCCGCTTTGCCGGAGGTCCCGAATCTGGCGATCCTGGCGGTCCCGGCCAACGCGCTGATCGGTACGATCGAGGAATGCGCGCGGGTTGGCATCACCCATGGTATCGCCTACGCCGGCGGCTTGGCCGAGGCGGGAAGCGCAGGGGTTGACCTGCAGCAGGAACTGACCGCGGTTTGCGGCAACAACGGTTTCAAGCTCTGCGGGCCCAATTGCGTCGGTGTCATCAACGCCAGTCTGCCCGCCACGTCGACGTTCTCGACGGCTCTCTACGAAATGGAATCGCTCCGCCCCGGCTCGATCTCGATTCTGGGTCAGAGCGGCGGCATATGTACGGGGGCGCTTTCGATGATGCAGCAGGCGGGTTTCGGAACCCGCTACATGATCAGCAGCGGCAATGAGGCGGTCGTCCGCTTTGCCGATTACCTGTATGCCCTGGCGTGCGATCCGGGAACCGACGTGATTGCCGGTTACCTGGAAGGTGCCGGGGACGCGGACCGGTTCGTCGGTGCCCTCGAAGAAGCCCGAAGCCGCGGCAAGCCGGTCGTGCTGATCAAAGCCGGAACAACGGGCGTCAGCCGACAGGCGGCACTGGCCCACACCGGTGCGCTTGTCGGTGAAGACCGCGTTTACGATGCCATTTTCGAAGAGATGGGAGTGATTCGCGTGTCCTCTCTCGAAGAACTCGTCGACGTGTCCTTGACGCTGGTCCGCACGCGGCGCCGGCTGGGGAAACTGCCGGGCGTGGGGATCGTCACGTTCGGTGGCGGCAACGGCGTGTTGGCTGCCGATCAGTGCGCCGCGCGCGGGCTGACCACGCCTTCCCTGAGCAACGAATGCATCGACCGCCTGCGTCCGTTGCTGGTCTCGGTGGCGACATCGGCAAACCCCCTCGACCTCACCCCCACGACGGCGTTTCGCCCGGAATCTCTGGCGCGGTTGCCCGCGGCGCTGGACGCGGTCGCCGCGGAGGCTGGGATTCAGTCGGTGTTGTTTATCGCGGGTTCGCTCGCGTCGCGGGCCACCGAAATCTCGGACGTGATTCTGGGTTTGGTCGATCGCACGGAAAAACCCGTGTTCGTGTGCTGGCCTTCGCCGCCCGGCGGAGTCCGGGAGCGGCTAGCGTCGGCGGGAATATTCATGTTCCTGGACACGGAACGTGCGATTCGCGTCATCGACCGGATGCATTCGCGCGCCGCAACCCTGGAACGCCCGCAACCCCCGGCTCGGGAGGATCTCGCGCCGTTCGATTGGGCCCCGTTCGTGCCGGAAACGGATGCGCGTCTCGTCGTTTCGGAACCGGAGTGCCACCGGATTCTTCGCGCGGCCGGGCTGCCGGCCGCCGCCGCCCGGTTGGTTGGGAACGAGGCCGAAGCGCTCGAAGCCGCCGAGTCCATCGGAGCGCCCGTCGCGCTGAAGGGCATCGCTCCCGCGGTTACTCATCGGGCCGAAGCCGGTCTTCTTGCGCTTGAACTCCACGGTGCAGAAGATGTGCGAGCGGCGTTCCATCAACTGCATGACCGCGCACGACGGATTCCGGTTGAACTCGAAGGCGTGTACGTCCAGAAAATGTTCACGGGCGGTGTCGAGTTGCTCGTGACCATTTTCAGGGATCCTCTTTTCGGGACGATGGTGACCTGCGGAGCGGGGGGGCACTGGACGGAGTTGATCGACGAGGTCGTCACCGAGCGCGCGCCCGTCGGCCCCGGCCTGGCCGCCCATATGCTCTCGAGACTTCGCATTCGCCCCTCCGGCGCCGCACCTCCCGGGGAGACCGATCCCGCCGCCAGATTCATCGCGCGCTTTTCAGAACTCGCCGTGTCGGCGCCGTGGGACCGGTTCGTCATGGAGATCAATCCGCTGAAGTGGACCCGGGCCGAAGTCGTCGCGGTCGACGGACTGTTGATCGTCAACTGATACGGGTGTCCGCAAACAGGGACGACAACGTAAGGACGGCACGAAAGCGCGCGAAGGTTCGGCGGCGCGAGAAAGGCGGAGATGTCGCGGCAGGCTCCGGGAGCCTGCATTCCGAAACTGTAGGGTTGGTCTATGACCACCCAAATCAAGATCGTGCGGTCGTAGACCGCACCTACAGTGGGACAATAAAATGGTCCTGGCTTCCACCCCCGGGATTGTTGGCGGCTTATCTTCGAATATGAAACAATTCGAGCGATGAAACGGGACTACGCAGGCGGCGTTTGGAAAGGCACGGCCATCCTGCTTCTGTTCGGCCTTGTTTCCGCAACGCCGGTCGAAACGGGTGCGGCACCGAGTTCCGTCCAGGAAAGACCGCAAGAACCCCGCGCCCCGGTTCCAACCCCACCTCCACGGAACCCCATACCGCGGGACTCCATACCGCGGGACTCCGGCCCGCGGGCGATGACGATCGAAGGAAGCATTATCGTCCAGACTCCGCGCCAACCGGACGGGATAATTGAAATCCGGCTTGAGGGTCAGGGTTCCGAACGAATCGGGTTTGCGTACACTGACGGATCGGGCCGCTTTGCATTCAGAAACGTCCAACTCCAGTCCGGAAGTGTCTATTACGTCGTGGTCGAAGCCGAAGGATTTCAGCCGTATCGCGAACGTCTGGACCGGCACATCGATCTTCGTTTCGGGGGGCGCGTCATGATCGTTCTGAATCCGGTGGCGCCACAACCCGGCCCCGGAGACCCCGGCGGCAGCAGCGCCTACGTGGTGGACCTGAGAACACTGGCGGCCAACATTCCGGAGGAAGCGGTCGACGAATACGAAAAAGCGATCGAGGAATCGGCTGACGGCAACAGCGAACGGAGCATCGAGCATCTGTCCCGGGCGCTCGAACTCGCTCCCGACTATGCGGAGGCACACAATAGTCTCGGAGCCCAGTATTCGCTGGCAGCCCGGTACGACGAGGCGCGGGCCGAGTTCGAGAAAGCCCGGGAACTGAATCCCCCATGGGTGGTCCCCGTCATCAATCTCGGGACGCTTTACTATCAGGAGGGAGAGGTTCGGGATATTGAAGGCCGGACCGAGGAAGCGCGGGATCTCTACCGACAGGCGGTCGAGACTCTGGAAGGCGCTATAACCATGGATCGCATTTCTCCCACGGCCCACTATTTTCTGGGCGTCGCGCTGTATAAGACATCCGAGTATCCCCGGGCCGAATCCATGCTCAATCGCGCGATCGAACTCAACGGCGATTTGGACGAAGCGTTCCTGGCACTGATCAACGTATTCAGCCGTCAGGGACGATACCAGGAGGCGCTAGAGGTGGTGACGACGTACCTCGAACGTAATCCGGATGATCCGCGGACGCCATCGCTGGAAAATGTCCGCGAACAGCTTGCAAGTATCCTCGCATCTCGTTAAGTTCCAATTCCGACTCGCGTTGTACACTATGCCGTCGGCCCTGCATATACCCGGAGATAAGGACATGACCGTGCAAGCCGCCGCGACAGCCATGAAAGCGCTGAAAGCCATGACAGCCATGAAAGCGGTGACAGGCGCGTCGCTCGTCCTGTTATCGATCGCATGCCTTCCGGCATCGGCCCAGATTGACTTTGCGGGAGAGTGGGCCCAGGTCGCTTCGCCCCAACGCACCCAGCAGATCGACCTGGGAGATTGGCTTGGAATGCCGCTCAACGACGATGCGCGTGCCAGAGCCGAAAGCTGGAACCCGGGGATCCTTTCATTGCCCCAGTGGCAATGCCGGCCTCATGGCGCCGCCCACATACTGCTCGGCGCGTCGGCGCTGAAGATCTGGAAGGAAGTGGACCCCGTGACGCGGGAGATCGTTGCGTTTCATGCCGAGTGGCTCCGATCCGTCGACCACCCCATCTATATGGACGGGAGGCCGCATCCCTCCCCGAACGCCGCGCACAGTTGGGCCGGTTTCTCCACCGGTGAGTGGGTTGGAGATATGCTCAAGATTACGACGACCCACCTCAAGGAAGCCTATCTCGAACGCAACGGCGTGCCGAACAGCGATTTGGCTACGCTGACGCAATACTGGGTCCGCAACGAGGACTTTCTGACCTGGATCTGGATCGTTCACGATCCGGTCTATCTGACCGAACCGTTCGTCCGGAGTGTCGAGTATCGTCTGGACCTGAACCAGCAACTGGATCCGTATCCCTGCGATGTCGTCGAAGAAGTCGACAGGCCTCTGGATGAGGTGCCCCAATTCCTGCCGGGAACGAATCCGTTTCTGACCGAGTTCACCCAGGGTTTGGCGCTTCCCGAAGACGCCATATGGGGCGGGGCCGAAACGATGTACCCCGAGTTTCAGTTGAAGCTCGAAACCAGCCAGCCCGCAAGGTAGCCGGAGGTGTTCGTGAAACGATTGGCAGGCTGGGGATCGCTCCGGGTCTTTCCGGCGGCAGGCGCCGCGGTTTTGTTGGCGATGTTTATCGCGGTTCCGTCTCGCGGGACGCAGAGTGATCCGCAGGACGCGGACCTCGAGGTGCTGCATGTGCGCGGTCCGGTCTACATGATCGCCGGTGCAGGCGGCAACGTGACTGTATCGGTGGGACCCGACGGCGTCCTTGCAGTCGATTCCGGCTCATCGGAAACGAGCGAGGCCGTTCTGGCGGCGATCCGTGGACTACAGGTGCAACTCAGCGCCAACCCGCCGCGAAGCCCCGGCGGAGCACCGACCCGCCCGGCTTTCGAATTGGAGCGCCGGCCGCCGCCTCCTCCCAAACCGATTCGTTTCGTGATCAATACCCACCTCCACCCGGATCACATGGGAGGCAACGAGGCGATTGCCGCGGCCGGGATGACGCTCACGGGGGGCAACGTTGCAACGACGATCGATGACGCGGCAGAGGGCGCCGCAATCTACACGCACGAAAATGTTCTGTTGCGGATGGCAACGACTCTCGATGGTCCGTCTCCAGTGCCGTTTGGGGCCTGGCCGACTCTTACTTTCCGTGGCGAGTACTTCAAGCTCAGCCAACATTTCAACGGCGAAGGCATTCAACTCCTGCACCAACCCGCGGCGCACACCGATGGCGACGTGTTGGTCTGGTTCCGCGGCTCGGACGTGATCGGCACGGGCGATATCTTTGTCACGACTCGCTATCCAGTCATCGACCTTGAGGGCGGGGGGAGCGTTCAGGGAATTATCGAAGGTCTGAACCTCGTTCTGGACGTGGCCTTTCCTGAATTCAGGACCGAGGGTGGAACGATGATCGTTCCCGGTCACGGACGGCTCAGCGACTCGGCCGACGTCGCGTACTACCGGGACATGCTGACGATCATCCGCGATCGCGTTCAGAATATGATCGACATGGGGATGGGCCTCGAAGAAGTGCGTGCGGCAAGACCCACCGCGGGATACGACAGCCGTTACGGCGCCACTGCCGGTCCCTGGACGACGGATATGTTCGTCGATGCGGTGTATCGCAGTCTTCGAGGGGAAGAGTGAACGCCATGCTTCCCGAAGACATCCGTTTCGGAACAGCCGGGACAGTCCTCTCGATGGTTTGCCGGCCATCGATCCGGAAATGGGGCCTCGCCGTGCTGACGGTTGGCGCGACGGCCATTTCAGCGGCGGCGGTCCCCGCTTACCCGCAATCGCCCGCATCCTCGGGCGAAGCTGCTCCCCTCGATCTGACCGGGTACTGGGTGTCCCTGATCAGCGACGATTGGCGCTACCGGATGATCCGGCCGCCCCAGGGGGACTACATGGGCATTCCGCTGAACGATGAGGGGCTGCGGGTCGCCGACCAGTGGGACCCGTCCACGGAAACCGGCAGGGAATGCAAGGTGTACGGCGCCGCCGCCATCATGAGGCTGCCCGTTCGTTTGAACGTTCGGTGGGACGACGATGAGTCGCTTCGCATGGACATCGATGCCGGGTTGCAAACCCGCTTGTTCCGCTTCGGCCAGGCGCCGCCGGCAGATGGAACCTCATGGCAGGGAGACTCAGCCGCCGAATGGCAATTCGCGTCCGGCGGAACCGACACGAGCCGGGGCCAGTTGAAGGTCGTCACCAACCGGATGCGGCCCGGCTACCTGAGGCCGAACGGAGTCCCCTACAGCGAGAACGCGGTCCTCACCGAGTACTTCAACCGCATCGTCGAAGCCGGCGGGGAAGACTACCTGATTGTAACGGCCATCGTCGACGACCCGCAGTATCTGAGCGACCGTTGGGTTCGCACCATGTACTTCCGGCGGGAACCGGACGATTCCGCATGGAATCCCGCGCCCTGCTCGGCGCCATGACCCCGGCGCCATCAAATGAAGCCGGCCGGGGAGTGCCCGGCCCCTCGAAATATGAGAGGCCCATGGTCCCGAGTTGCCCGGGTTCCGGATTGATCAGTATCGGGTTGCCCGAGGCATCCGTGATCGCCCGGTTGGTGTGCCGACTCTGAAGCGAAGAAGTGCCGTTGGCCATCCCGGGGTCCCGAACCTGCTGGAGGCCGTCCACGCCCACCCCCCGCACACCGGTCAGCATCCGATCGAACAACGGCGCGTCGCCGCCGACCCGAGTGACGATGAGCGCTTCGAATAGTCCGTTCTCGAAAATGTTGACCTGATTCGGTTCCAGCCGGTTTCGGAACTGCGTCCCCTCCATAGAATAAGGAGGTAGCCCTGCCAGGGTTTGCGCGAGGGACCGGTGTCGATGCAGGGGCTACAAATTGACCCCCTTCGGAACGTGCTGTAGAGTCGCAAAGGTGGGTCCGGTCGAGCAAGGGCAGGGGACCGACCGTAGTCCCGTGCGAGGCTTTGGCGAGGCTGTAAAGTGCGTTGGGGGAGGGACAAGCCCATGAGCAGGAACGTAGTGAAAAAGACAACCCGTCAACCGAGTTTTTCCCCAGCGGGGATGTCCCGAAGGGAGTGGATGTCGAGGGCCGCCGGGGGCGGGGCGATCCTGGCGGCAGGGACTCGTGCGCGTGGCGAGGCCGCGACGCCCGGCAATTCCGCCGCTCGACGGCAAGCTCAGGCGCCGGTTCAACTCAGCATGTGCCTTTCGAACAACCCCCGGACGCGCCCCATCCTGGACGGCAGCATTCGAGCCGACGGAATCGAATTCGACGCGATTACGCTGAGTGTGCCGGAGATGTTCTATCGCCAGTTGGAATTCGCGGAATTCGACATATCGGAGATGTCCTGTTCCTCCCTGTTCATTGCCATCGGGAACGGCGATACGCGGTTTGTCGCGCTACCCATCTTTACCTCGAGGCGATTCTATCATACGGGCATCCTGGTCCGGAGGGACCGGGGCATCGAGCGGCCCGAGGACCTCAAGGGAAAGCGGGTCGGAGTGCCCGAATATCAGCAAACCGCGGCTCTCTGGGTCCGGGGCGTCCTCGAGCACGAGTTCGGAGTGCGTGCTCGGGACATGGACTGGCACATGGAGCGCACCGAGGAACTCAGCCATGGCGCCGCAACCGGCTTCCGGCCGCCCGAAGGCGTGAGTTTCCAGTACATTCCCGAGGACAAGAGCATCGGTTCCATGCTGGCCGGCGGCGAACTCGACGCCGCGCTTGTTTATTTCGGCGGCGGCGGCGGCTTTTTGGACCGCAGCACCGTGGATCTCGCAAACCACCCGGAGGTTCGACCTCTTTTCCCTGATGCCGTCGCGGAGGGTGTGCGGTACTACCGGAAGACCGGCTTCCACCCCATCAACCATTGTGTCGTTGTGAAACGGGAGATCGTCGAAGCGAACCCCTGGGTGCCGTTGCGAGTGTTCGAGGCCTTTGTCGAGGCGAAGGATCTGGTGAACCGGCAGTCCATCGACTCGGCGGCCGTCTATTTCAATCTCGGATTCGTACCGGACGAGTACCGGCAAGCCCTCGACGCGGACCCCTACCCCTACGGGGGCGGAACCAACCGGAACATCCTGGAAGCGATGACCCGGTTCTCCTACGAACAGGACTTGACGCCTCGGATGTTGAGTCTGGATGAGGTGTTTCATCCAGACACGTTGGAACTGTGAGGCGCATCGGCACGATCGACATTCGCGAGGCACGCGCCTGACGCACTTGATCCGGCGCGCTGCCGCGCGCAAGAAAGGACGCAATATTCAGGATGGGGACTGACGTTGGGAAAGATCGTGCGGTCATAGACCGCACCTATTACGGCTCCAGAGCCGGATCAATAAAATCAATGATTTACGGTCGAGTTTCAGATCTGGCCAACTACCTCGCTTCCGTGGACCGCAACCGAACCAGATCCCGTTCGTTCTCGCTGCATACATATTCGATCAGACGGGTGTCGACCTGGCGCTCCAGATCGAACGTCAACGCCCAGGGTTCGCGGTAGAACTCAGGATCTTCGAAGGTCACTGAATACTCCAGCGTATCGGGGTCCGACAGCCGAAACCGTTCGACGAGATGCAACCCCAGACTGTGCTCCAGCCCATAACTGTCGAGCCAGGTCCGCTCGTTGATGGCGACGGTGTCGACAACCAGAGTGTCCCCCTCCCAGCTTCCGATCGAGTGACCCCTGAACTGCGGATAATCGAGGATGTCCTCCGGATGGCCCCGCCCATCCATGTAGATGGGTCGATACATGCCATGGTTCTCGTGCAAGAACGCAATCACGTCATCGCTCTGGACGATCAAAAACGGCGAGGGCCCGGTGATCGCTCGCTGCGGTCCCGGTGGCAGGCAGTAGCCATTCGGATTCAACGCCAGGTCGACACTTTCCCATCGCTCTCTGCCGTAGTCGGTAAATGGGATCGGCTGTCCGATCTCCTCCATCAGTTCGCCGATGTTCCGGGCGCCGCCCGCCCACAGACCGCGCAGATCGGGACGGACCGCCTCGTCAGCAACCTGGGTATCGGACGATGGCGTGGAGCAACCCGCGAACAGAACAAGACTCAGGCCCACGGCCACGGTCGTGAATACTCTCAATGTGCACCTCCCCATGGCAGCAACGTCAGTTGTCCACTTCGCGGTTGGAGGTCCCGGCGAAGAGGCGTAAATTGTCCGATGACCTCAAGACAGTGCTGGAATTCATCGAGTTGGAACCGTCCCGGGCGAGCCAGCCGTCGACGGTCACTTCGTCTCCCGGCTTCAGCGAATCCTTCCGCCATCCGCGACGGTAGAGTCCGTTCGGGGCGCCGCCTTCAACGGCCCAGTTGGTGACGCTTCCGGAATCGTCTTCGACATCGATGAAGAAATAGATATGCGGATTCATCCACTCCATCAACGTGACGGTACCGGTCATCGTGACCGGCTGGTTTCGGTCGTATTCGGCTTCGAAAGCATGATGAGCCCAAAGCGGCGCGCAAACCAGAGCCACGCCGGCAAGGCACAAGAACAGACATCTTCGTCGAACCATCGTAATCCTCCCTCAATGGGCACCCGGCCCGTACCATCGGGATCGGAATGCCACCCGGAATCGGGGTTATATATCCGATCGGGTCAATGTGTACATCGTACTTCAAGAGACAGGGATTGCCCTCGTTTTTCGAATGCGGGAAGCGACCGCTCGTATTCGGTTTAACGCACTGGATCGACTTCGCGGTTGCCGTGAGGGGATGCCAAATGTGAGGGGCAATGCCGTCAGGCGTGGATAGGGCAGGTTCCGCCGGCCCTGATCAGGATGCGGACGCCATCGATGTCGTTCATGGCAGGTCGCTTCGAACCCTGGGCCGCAGCCGCTCTTCCACATCCACCACTTTCACGCTGCGGCGAGCCCTGGGCAACGGCTCCCGCCCGTCGGGTTGTTCAAGATCCTCGACAACGAGACGCTGTAGCGTGTGCTTGAGATCGAAGGCCGCACGCTCGGCTCGTATTGCCGTCTTGAGCGTGGGGGCTTTGGCCGGCAGTTCCCGCCGTAACTTGAGGGCGACCTCCGACAGGGACGCGTGGCTCTCGGTGACCTCTCTCAGCAGGTTCTGTCGTTCGTCTTCGGTCATATTTGCCAGAAGTATACGGGACCGCGTCTATCGCAAACCGATTTTGTGGGGTATCGACATTCCCGATTCCGATTTTCCTTATCTTGGCGGCCCGCTTGCGGCATGGAAAAAGGATTGGTTGATCAAAAAAATATTCAGCCCAAAAATACTCAACCCATATAATAATCGCCAAGACTTTTCGAATCGCTTGAAGACGTTTTTTTTGCGAGTCTCAACACGGGCGGCCTCGGTTGAGGTGCGACCGCGCGGGAACAGGGCACGCAGGGGATTTACGCGGAAGTGATCGCGGCGATGGGGTCGCAGAATCACGGGCTCCGATTCGTTGCGATTTTCGGGAAAGTCCGCTTCTTTCAAACAGGAGGTTCCAACATGGTGATCTCACGACGTAAGGCAATCGCAATCTCGGGCTCTACACTGGCTGGGCTGTCGCTGGGGGTAGTCAGGCCCGAAATTCTGGCGGCGGAAGCTCGAGTCCAGGACGACTGGCCCGACCAGTTGGTGGAACGACCGAGGCGGGAAGGCTTTCCCGCGCCCCTTCCACTCAATCCGGATGGCTCGGCGCCGGAACACCCCGAAAGCGATGCCGGCCCCATCACGGACCCGCTCATGTGGCGGACTCCGGACCGTCAGGCCCCTGAAATCGAGTTCGACTACATGCGGATGGCGATAAGGATCGATACCCGCGGCATGGCCCGGCTGGGCGGCACACTGCGGTTTGCCGATCTCGAGCCGCTTCCACGCGTGTCCGGGACTTTTCTCATGCAGTGTGGAGCGCCGAACCCCCGCGGAATCGTCAAGTGGACCGGCGTCCGTTTCTCCGACTTTGCCGACATCCTGGGCCTCTTGCCCGAGGTGCATTATTGCCGTGTCCTCGGCTCGGACGGGCGCTATGCGGATGAATCCCTGGAGACGCTGCGACACCCCCAGGTGATGCTCGCGTGGATGATGAATGACGAACCGATCGCGCCGCGGCACGGCGCTCCGCTTCGCCTTGTTATTCCTTTCCGGTACGGGGCCCGGAGCATCAAGGCCATTACCGAGATGACTTTCTCGTCGCCCGCTCTTCCCGCGCCAGCGTAAGGGACGTCAGGCGAAGTACATACGGGCCCGCGATCGCACCGCAACGTCTTCGGCACGCCCCGGGCTGAATCCGATGTCGAGGTTTTCACGACCCTGATAGCGGTCCGGACGCCATTGCACAACGGCCGATCCCTTGCGAGCGCGGGCGTCGGGCCCGCATCTTGTTATTATTACTGCGGTCTTACTGCGTCGGAGCCACTCGCAACCGCCGCCAATCCCGGGCGGTGAACGACTTTCAGGCGTGTATGACGCCATCCCATAGAAAGCCCGGCAGCGTTCGGACCGCCGCCCGCTTTCTGCGGGAAGTCAGGGCACCTCGACCACTGGGACGACGGGCAGTGTCGTGAAGATCCGGTTGACCCCGTCCAGTTCGAAGGCCACCGCCGAGAAGCGCCCCGGTTCGGGCGCCGTGCATCGCACCGACCCGGCGAAGTCCGAGGTGTCGGCGTCTGGGAACACCTGGTCGATGAACCGGGAGTCTTGGCCGTTGACCTTGAGCCGGATATCCGCCTCTTCGAGCACGGCGCCGTCCCGCATCAATCGGCATTGCAGAGTCAGAGTGGCCGTGCCCCGGTTGCGGACCGCGACCCCCGTGTTGATGCCCATCTCCTGGCGGCGCACCGGGACGAGGGCATCCCGGACCGTCGGGCTGTCGCCGACTCCGGCGACCCCGTAGCCGGGGATGTCGAAGCGCAGGACCCCGCCGATGGAACCAGGCGCCCGCACCGTGACCGATCCGACCCGCAGTCCCCCGCGGCCGTGGGTTGAGATCGTCAGTTCTTCCAGCGGGTGCATGACCGTCCGGGGACGCAGGGCGCCGTCGTCACCCACTTCCAGATCCGGGGTGAGGTCCACGACCCTGCGGGCGGCAATGGGGTCGCCGTCCTGATCGTAGAAGTAGATGGCGGGACGGACCGGATAGGCGCCCGCGTTCACCAGCGCCAGCGTGGACGTGATGAACCCCCCATTGGCGAAGTGCGTGAAGTCCAGGTCCGCGACGGGCGTGGCCTCGGGCGAAATACGGTGGGCGCTGGTGCCGGCCGCGCTCACCGCGCGGAGATGGAAGAAGTAGACCCGGCCGTTGATCAGACCGGTAATCGCGTGGATGCGGTCGGTCGATCCGGTCGAAATCCACTCGCCCTCCCCGTCGATCCGGTACTCGTAATGCTGAATCCGGGAGCTGCCCTGGCTGGCCGGCGCATCCCATGTCAGCGTCACCTCCCCATCGCCGCCCTCCGCCCGCATGGTCCCGGGATAGCTGGGCGGCCGGCCGCGCCCGCCGCCGCCACCGCCTCCGCCACCCGTGGTGGGCGGTGGCGGCGGAGGAGGCGGTCGGACGATGATGGGCGGGGGCGTGCCCACCGTGTATTCGGTCAGATCTACGGCCGCGTTGCCGGCCACGTCCTGGATCGGGCGCGTCCCCGGCGTATAGCTCACCGTCACTGTCTGGCCCGGCGTCACCGGCGAGTCGAGGGTCAGCGCGACCGTGCTCCCGCTCACCAGAACCTCGGTGAGTGGCCGCTCGGCGCCCGCGACATCCACGGTGAAATCCCCCCCGGCAGGCGTCGAGTCCTCGTCGAGCGCTTCGCGGTAGGTCAGCGTCAGAGTGTCGCCGCTCACCATCGCGCCCTGGAGTTCCGGCCGGACCCCATCCACCGCGTGGCCGGGTTGGGGCGGAACGGCCTCGTACACCAGTATCGCCGGATTGTCCGCGAGGTCCGCGATCGTTCCCCGGTTCAGGGCGATGCGGCCGGCCGCAATGTTGACCCCGTCCGTGTCGAGGTCGCCATCGGCCACCATGTAGGAGAACACCAGCCTGTCGTTGTTTGAACCGCGGTCGTAGGTCGCCGGTTTTGTCGGTCTGCCCACCTTCAGAGCCAGCGCCGGCGTCCCGTTTGTCGTGTCCACCTGTACCGTCTCGCTGAACGTCACCGTGACCTCCATGACGTCCCCTTCGGCATAGATCCCGTCCGGGCCCGGATTCGAAGCGATGGCCACCCGGCTCACCCGTGGCGCCGTCGTGTCCAGCGTGTTGTTTTCCACCCCCAGGTTCGTAAGAGGCCTCGCGTCGTTGCCCGCGATGTCCTGGATCGGATATGCGCCCGGCACCCGGTAGGTGAGCCGCACCGTCTGGTTCGGCGCCACCGGAGGGTCGAGGGTCAGCGTGACCGCGCTTCCGCTCACCGCGACACGGGAGACCCTCCGGTCGGCGCCCGCGACATTCACCGTGAAGGCGAGCGCCACCGGCCTCGAACTTCCGTCCAGCACCTCGCCGTAGGTCAGCGTCAGCGTGGCCCCGTTCACCGTCGCGCCGCCGGCCAGGAGCGCGGGCTTGACGCCGTCCACCTTGTGCCTGTCATCGGCCGCCAACCCGTCGTGCGTCAGCACGGCGTTATTGTTCGCGCCGTCCCGGATCGTCGCTCCGTTCCGCGTCAGGCGGTTCGCTTCGATACTCACCCCGGCGGTGTCGCTCACCCCATCGGCCACCGCATAGGCGAACCGCAGTGCCGCGCCTGTTCCGCCTCGATAGTTCGCCGTTCGATCGATGCCGCCCACATTCAGCCTCAATAGCGGCGTCCCGGTCACCACCACCGTTTCGCTGAACGTCACCGTGACCGCGATTTCCTTCCCCGCCGCGTAGGTCGCGTTCCGCTCCGGACGCGAGGTGATTTCGACCCGGCTCACCGTCGGCGCCGTCGTGTCCCCCGTGTTGTTGGTTACCGGCTCGTTGCTCAGGCGCAACGCGTCGTTGCCCGCCGCGTCCTGGATCGGGTTCGCCCCCGGCCAGTAGCGCACCCGGATCCCGGTTTCTCCATGGCTGACGGCCGGATTCAGGGTCAGCATGACCGCTCGCCCGGTCATCGCGACATTGGAGACCGTTCGCGCCGAATTACCGCCCGACACCGTGAAATCGCCCGCCGCCGGTCTCGAATTCCCGTCCAGCGCCTCCCCATAGGTCAACGTCAGTGTGGCCCCGTTCACCGAAGCCGAGGAAAGCGCCGGTGCGGTATCGTCCACGTCCTCGAGCCGGACCGTGAACACGGCCTCCACCGGATTGGCCCCGTCGTTCACCTCGGCCGTGACCTCGTAGTCGCCGTCCCTGTCGCTGTCGCCGGGCGCCTCGTAGTCCTCGGCCGCCGCGAAGGTGAGCACGCCGTCCGCGGTCAACCTGAATCTGTTCCGGTCCGTGCCCCCCGTGATCCGCCACCTCAGATCCTCCGCCGGGCGGTCCGCGTCCGTCGCCGCGAGCGTCGCCACCGCCGTCTCGTTCTCCTCCACAAGAATCAGGGAGGCTGTCTGGATCACCGGCGCGTCGTCGTCATCGGCGATCGTGATCGTCCGCTCGGCGCCGAGGACGCCGCCTCCATGACGGGCCGTGACCAGAACCGTCTCGGCGTCATCGTCAACGGCGTCGTCCACGGTCGTGACGGTGGTGTCGACCGAGCTTTGCCCCGCGGTGAGAGTGAGCCGTTCCAACGCTACCGTGTAGTCCGTGCCCTTCGCCGCCGTGCCCGAAAAGGCGAGAGCAATCTGCTGATCCCTGGCGAAGGCAACGCCGTTGACGCTCTCAACAGTCACCGTCGAGACGCCGCCGTCCTCCGCGATCGTCGAGGGACGGACCGACAGGGTCAACTGCGGCGCGTCGTCGTCATCGGTGATCCTCAACGTCACCGGGGACGGATTTCCGGCCAGGCCATGGCTGTTGTCCGTCGTTGCCGACACCCGCACTTCCTTGTTCGTCGCGTCCACGTTGTTGTCCACGGCCCGTACCGTCACGGTCCCGGTGCTGTCGGTCCGGCCCGCCGCGATCGTCAGGGTCTTGTTCGTGCTCAGCATAAAGTCGTCCGATACCGTCGGCGACACCGGTTCGGCCGTCACCGTCACCGTCGTTACCGCGCTCGACGCCCCGTCCAGGCTCGCCGTCAAGGTGCTCACTCCGCGATTCTCCCCGATCGAGCCCGGTGTCAGCTTCAGTGTCACCACAGGCGCCGCATCGTCATCCACGATCGTCAGCGTCTCTGCGGACGGCCCCGTCACCCCATTTGTGTTGTCCGCCGCTCCCGATACCGTCACGGTCTTGTTGGGCGCGTCCACGTCGTTGTTGTTGGCCGTGATCGTCACGGTCCCGGTGCTGTCGGTCCGGCCCGCCGTGATCGTCAGGATCCGGTTTCCGCTCAGCATGAAGTCGTTCGAGATCGCCGGATTCACCGCCGCCGCACTCACCAGCACCGTCGTATCCGCGGCCGACGCCCGGTCCAGGCGCGCCGTTACCGTACTCACCCCGCCGTTCTCGCCGATCGAGGACGATGACAGGTTCAGCGTCACAGCGCTGAGCACCGGGGGCGTCACCTTCACATCTACACGCGCACTGCGCACCGGTTTGCCGCCCGCCACAACGGCCGCCACTTGATAAAAGTAGGAATCACCGGCGGTCACATCGGTATCCGTGTAGGTCAAACCGTCGAGGCCCTCTCCAAGGGTTTCGACGGTTGTGCCATCGTCGCGCGTTACCGTGTAGGTCACGTCCGGTGGCGGCGTCCACACGCTCCGGTCCACCGGGGTCCAGGTCAGCGCGACCTCGGTCCGCTCGACCGGTGTCGACGCCGTCAGGGCCGGGCCATCCCGAAGCTGGTAGCCGAACTCCTGCCAAGTCGCCGTCCCTTGCGCATCGAAGTTCACCTTCAATGCCGGGTACTGGCCGGACGTTCCGAAGTCCCAGGGCTGGTTCGCCATGCCGTCGCCGTCCACGTCCACGTTCCAGGTCGAATAAATTCCGCTGTAACCCCTGGGTGACTGCAACTGGGACGTCGTTCTGCCTCGGCCGGGCCCACTCGTGTGCCCGGATGTACGGGTATCCCAGTAACTCGAAGCGATCGTCCCGCCCTCGTCCCGCCCGACCAATCCACCGATATCGGAATCGCCCGACACGGGGCCCGTGGCGTAGCTGGCGGCGATCTCGCCGCGGTTGTCTCCCACCAATCCACCGACATCGTCACTACCGGACACGTCAGTCGTGGCGTAACTGGCGCGAATACCGCCAGTAGTCTGGTTGAATCCGACCAGACCGCCCACATTGTCGTCTGCCAAAACGCGGCCCGTGACGTAGCTGGCGCGAATCTCGCCGGAGTTGAACGCGGCCAACCCGGCGGTGAGTCCGGTTCCCTTCACATCGACATCGATCAACCCGAGGTTCCGAATGCTGGTCACTGAATAACCGAAAAATCCGGTCAGAACGATCATGTCCGTGTCGATAAACAGGTTGCTGACGGTATGCCCGTTGCCCTCGAAAATCGCTGAGAACGGGTTTCTCAGCCGCAACGTCGTTCCAACACTCGTGCTGCCTGTACCACCGATGGGCGCCCAGCCATCGCCGCCGTTCCAGTAGTCGTCGCCGGCGTCGGCGACGCCATTGCCGTTGGTGTCGAAGTCCCGGTTCGCCGTCAGCTCATAGCCCGTGCATCCGCCTGGGCATCCCATGTCGATGGCGCCCTCGGCGAAGGCCGCATAGTAGGACGGCCAGTCGGATGCGACATCCACCACGCCATCACCATTCAGGTCGTAACGGATGGCGTCGAGCTGCGCAAGGGTGGCAACCGCGATGAGGCCGTCGTCATCGACATCGTAATCCCGGGTCCCCACTGCGACCGTCACCGTGACGGCCGCGGTCACGCTCAAGCCGCTGGAATCGGTCGCGCGCACCGTAACCACGACAATGCCCGGCACCCTCGGCGTCAGCGTCAGCATCAACCCCGTCAGGCTGATCTCCAGACGGTCGGGGTCGCTCGACAGTGCGTTGTAGGTCAACGTGTTGTTATCCGGATCGGAGAACACGCTCGCCACGTTGACCGTCACGGCGCTACCACCCGGCGCCATCGTCCGGTCGGCCAAGTTACCCGAGACCGTCGGCGCCCCGTTGCGGTCCGCCAGGGCTACATCCACCGCATCCACCGCTCCCGGCGCCATCACGATCCCGGCGCCGGAATCCCGATCGACCCCGGTTTCCTCGATATCGAGTGCCGACCCGGTCATCGCCGTTCGGAGCGCCGCCGGCATGACGTTGTCCGGACCGCCGGCCGCTTCCAGCATCAACGCCGCGATCGCTGCCGCATGCGGCGCCGCGGCCGAGGTGCCTTTGAACGTTGAAAAGCCGGGAGTCGAGGTCGAAACACCGTCGGCCGCGGCCAAGTCGGGTTTCTGCAACACCCGCCCGCCGGTGGACGAGAAGTTCCCCGACGTGATCGGCGTGCCGTCGGCTTCGAAGAAGATCCGCCGCGGCCCGTCCGAACTGAATGTCTCGACCGACTCCGTACCGTCGAAGACGCCGCCGGCACCGCCCGCATCCCCGACATCGACGGCGGCCACGCCTATCGCATCCTGCGAAGCGGAATGGCCGAAGGTCTGGCCGGCCGTCGCGAGTTCCAACGTTCCGCGCCCGTAGTTGAGGCGCACGTAGCGATCCTCCGCACCCGAGTTCTTGACAATAACGAGACGGGTGTCTTCGCGGTCATTGGAGCACGAGCGTCCGATGTACTCGATGGGATCCTGCGTACCGTCCTGCGTACTCGTCGAGCTGGCGAGCACGTTGTCGTCCTCATCGATCAGGAACAGATCGTAATCGTTCGCCGACCCATCGACCGGATCGGCCCATTGCAGGATGATGGGGCGGGTGCTATTGGTCTTGATCCGGTTCCCGGTCACGCCGCCGCCGAAGTCGTGGACGACGGCGCCAGCGCTGATGCCGTTCAGGCTCAGCGTCCCTCCCGAGACAAAGTCGCCTTCCCAGACCCCGGCCGTGGCGTCGTTCAGGTTTCCTGCGTTGCCGGCCGACGAGAAATAGAAACAGCCGTTGGCCGCCGCCGCGCTGATCGCCTGGGCGATGACGTCGTCCTGGAAGGCCGACGCCCCCAGATACCCGATGTCGTCGACGATAATGTCGGCGCCTGCCGCGCAGAGGTCTTCGATGTTCTGCGCCATCTGTGCCCGCCCGCCGCCACCGTCGGCGAAAAACAGATCGGCGCCGGGCGCAAGATCGTGGACGATCTCGATCATGGCCGTTCCCTCGGTTCCCGAGCTCCGACCGCCGCAGGCCAAATCGAACGAGCCGCCCTCCTGTCCGGGCAGGACCATGACCCGCGCCGGCACATCGCCCGTCGCCTGCTGGTCGGCGAGCGTTTCGACGCCGTCCGAGATCACGCCGATGCCGATGCCCGTGCCGTCCACGGTGTAGGTCTGGCGCGCCACGTCCGCCTGGTGGGCGACATCGCCCTCGCTGGTATCGACCTTGTCTGGTACGACTGCTGCCCGCGCGCCGGCTGAGCGCTCGAGCACCCCTTGCATGATTGGCTGGTCGGCAGGCCGGATGAACTGGACGGCCTCAAGCGTGGCAAGCGGCTCCAGAGCAGCCAGTGGCAGTCGTGCCCGGATGCTCTGATACCTGGGGATGCTGTTGACGACCGTGCCGCCCAAGGCTCGGATGCGTTCCAGCACGTCGGGCGTCACGTCGGCCCGGATATCCACCGTCACCGGTTCGGGGTCGGCCACGGGATCCGTTTCTGCGGCCTGTTGGCGGGCCGATACGGAGGGCTCCGATTGTTGTCGGGCCGCCTCCAGGAGCTGCGAGAGCACCTTGCGCTGGGCGGGCGTCCGCTGCTCCTTCGCCGCCAGCAACTCCTCGATCTGGCGCAGGGCCTTCGCCGGCAACTCGCCACCGGCCTCGGCCGACGATTGCTGCGCGGCCGCGGGCACGGCCAGCCACGGAATAACCAGCAACCCCCCCAGCAGCCCATATAACGGGCCGGAGCGGCCCCGTGCGATGATTCCTGTCGTGCGTGACCGCTTCATGATTTCTCGGATCCGGGAAGTCATGGTACCTCGACCACCGGCACGACGGGCAGAGTGGTGAAGATCCGGTTGATCCCGTCCAGTTCGAAGGCCACCGCCGAAAAGAGTCCCGGCTCGGGCGTCAGGCACCGCACCGACCCCACGAAGTCGGATGTGTCGGCGGTAGGGAACACCTGGTCGATGAACCGGGCGTCCTGCCCGTTTGCCGCGAGCGGGATCATCGTCTCGTCGAGCACGGCGCCGGCTCGCATCAACCGGCACCGCACCAGAAGGGCGGTCGCGCCCCGGTTGTGGAGGGCGACGCCCGTGTTGATACCGTCGGCTTGGCGGCGCACCGGGACCAGGGCATCCCGGACCGGGGGACTGTCGCCGACCCCGGCAACCCCGAGGGCCGGGATGTCGAAACGCAGGACCCCGCCGATGGGACCCTCGGCCGTCACGGCGACCGATCCGGAGACCTGCCCCCCGCGGCCGTGGGTCGCGATGGTGAGTTCTCCCAGCGGGTTCATAGCCGTCTGTGCACGCAGGGCACCATCGGCGCCGATCTCCAGATCTTCGGTGACATCCACCAGCGATTCAGCGGCGATGGGATCGCCGTCCTGATCATAAAAATAGATGGCCGGACGGACGGGGTCGGCACCCGGATTCACCAGCACCAGATCGGAGACGATGGCCCCTCCATTGGCGAAGTGGGTGAAGTCCAGGCGCGCGGGCTCGGGTTCCTGATCCTGTTCTTCCGCTTGCTCCTGCTCCGGGACCGCCGGCACGGGCACGACGGGCAGCGTGGTGAAGATCCGGTTTACCCCATCCAATTCGAAGGCCACCGCCGAGAAGTGTCCTGATTCGGGCGCGGTGCACCGCACCGACCCGGCGAAGTCCGACGTGTCGGCGCCGGGGAATATCGCGTCGATGAACCGGGCGTCCTGACCGTTGGCTGCAAGCGGGATATCCGCCTCTTCGAGCACGGCGCCGTCCCGCATCAATCGGCACCGCAGGGTCAGAGTGGCCGTTCCCCGGTTGCGGACCGCGACCCCGGTGTTGATACCGCCATCCTGGCGGCGCACGGGGACCAGGGCATCCCCGATGGTCGGGCTGTCGGCAACTCCGGCAACCCCGAATCCGGGGATGTCGAAGCGCAGGACTCCGCCAATGGAACTGGCCGCCCGCACCGTGACCGAACCGGCGCGCTGCCCCCCGCGCCCGTGACTGGCAATGGTGAGTTCGCCCAGGGGGTTCATGACCGTGAGGGGCCGGAGGGCGCCGTCGTCGTCCACCTCCAGATCCGGAGTGAGTTCCACCAACCTGCGGGCCTCGATGGGATCGCCGTCCCGATCGTAAAAATAGATGGCGGGACGGACCGGGTAGGCGCCCGCGTTCACCAGCACCAGCGTAGAGGTGACGAACCCGCCATTGGTGAAGTGGGTAAAGTCGAGGTCGGCCACCGGCGTCGCCTCGGGCGAAATGCGGTGGGTCCCGGCGCCCACCTCGTTCACCGCGCGCAGATGGAAGAAGTAGACCCGGCCGGCGATCAGACCGGTAATCGTGTGAGTGCGGTCGGCCGAATCGGTCGAAATCCACTCGCCCTCGCCGTCGATCCGGTACTCGTAATGCTCGATCCGGGAGCTGCCCTGGCTGGAGGGCGCATTCCAAGTCAGCGTCACTGCCCCGTCGCCGCCTTCCGCCCGGATGATCCCGGGATAGCTGGGCGGCCGGTCGCGCCCGCCGCCTCCGCCACCACCTCCCCCACCGCCCCCACCGCCGCCACCCGTGGTGGGCGGTGGGGGAGGTGGAGGAGGTTGCGTTCCCACCGTGTTGTTGGTTACCGGCTCGTTGCTCAGTTCAGCCGCGTCGTCGCCCGCTGCGTTCTGGATGGGGTTCGTCCCCAGTCGGTAGCTCACCGCTATTCCCGTTTCCCCGTACTCGACGGCCGGGTTCAGCGCCAGCGTCACCGTATTGCCGCTCACCGCGACATCGGAGGCCGTTCGCGCCGAATCGCCGCCCGACACCGTGAAATCGCCCGCCGCCGGCGTCGAACCGTCGTCCAGCGCCTCGTCGTAGGTCAGCGTCAACTCCGCTCCGTTCACTGTCGCAGTAGAAAGCTCCGGCCCCATTTCACGAACCGGTGCTCCGGAAAGGTTCGGCCTGAGGATGAACATTCCCTGCTCAATCCCGCTGACAATCACGATTCCACTGTCAAAGAACGGATAATTACTCCACGACCCGTTGAAGCTCGTCGAGTCGCCGCCGGGATAGACGTCAAAGAAAGCTGCTTCACTGAGATTGCCGTTGGCGATGTCGCTGATGTCCAGGATGCGCAAACCAGCTTGGTAGTTCGACTGGTAGGTGTAGCTGCCCTTGACGTACTGGTTGTGGTCGGTCGCGGTTGTCGTGGAGTCGTGAAAACCGATAACCGCCGGGGCGTCGAGATCGCTCACGTCCCACATGTAGGTACGGGTATTGGTGACATCGGGGTTATTCGTTTCATCAAACTCGTCATCCAGCAAGAAGTAGGCATGATCTTCGGTCAGCCAGCCTTGGTGGGCGTACCTGGAGCCGCTGTAGCCCGTGCGGGAGACCATCACCGGAGCTGCCTTATTCGTCACGTCGACGATCGTCAGCGTGTCCACGTTGGAGTTGAAGCAGATCTCCATACCCTGGTGATCGGGGTCAGGGCCATCGTAGTTCACACACTGTGCATCGTGGGTGTGGCCGTCGGCGCTGAAACAACCGGCTGAGGTCGGGCTCGTCGGTGTTTGAATGTCGATCATGTGCAGCCCGCCGCCGCAATCGTTCGTACCTACCGCGTAAGCAAAGCCGCTGTCTTCGTTAATCGCGAGATTGTGAGCCGTCGAGAAACCGGAGTAGTGGGCGGTTTCGGAAAAGGTGGCAGGGGGTGAGGCCACCATTCTCAACTGCGTCAGGTCGAATACCTGCATGCCGTTGTTGTCTGCCTCCGTCACTATGAAGGCATGGTCCGCGTATACCTTGACGTCCCGCCAGATCGAGTCGGAGGAGTGTGGCGGAAGGTTGCCAAGAAAGATCGGGTTGACCGGGTCGCTGATGTCCACGAACGACGTGCCGTTGGTCCGGCCCATCATCGCGTACTCCTTGCCGGTCGAGGAATCCGTCCAGCCCCAGATGTCGTTAGCCTCGCCGCCGCCAATGTCGGCTAGAGCCAGAAACGACGTCAGGTCGACGTTACTGCAGGGGTAGGTTCCCGCCATCCCTCCAGAGCAGGTTGTCACCGCTGGCGGCGGCGGGTCATTGGTGAGGGCCATCGCGACATTGCCGGTCTCCTCGATCTGCCGCACGGCCGTCGCCGGCAACTCGACGCCATTCTGCGCCGGCGGCCTCTGCGCCCCGGCGGGCACGGCCAGCAGCGGGATAGTCAGCACCGCCCCCAGCAACATCCGGCACGGGCCGGCGCCGGCCCATGCCATGATTCCTGTTGTTCGTGGCCGCTTCATGATCTCCCGGCAGTTTGGAACATTTCTCTGCCCGGTTCTATGACCCATTTCAGGTCCAGGTAGAGAGCAGGGAATTCGTGGAAATGATAGCCGCCGTTGTGGATGCGCGAAAGTGGAGAACTCGAAACCGCGCCGGTCCCGGCGTCGTCGTCGCCGTATGTACGGCGGGCCGCGGCCGGCTAGCGGTCGCCGCCGCCCTCGGGTGTGTCGACCGTGCGCGTCCCAGCGGCATCCGGTGTGCCGCGCGTGACGGCCTGGTCGGCGGCTCGAATCGACTGGATCGCGTCCATCGCGGCGAGCGATTCCACGGCGGCAAGCGGGAGTTGTGCCCGGATGGCCCGGTACCGTGGCACGCTGTTGATGACCATGCCGCCCAGGGCGCGAATGCGCTCCAGGACCGCTGGCGTGACGTCGGCCCGGATGTCGACCGTCACCAACTCGTTGGCGGCTGGCTGACCGCGCACCGCTTGGTACGCGTCCAGAAGTTGCGAACTCACCTTGCGCTGGGCGGGCGTTCGCTGCGCCTTCGCCTCTAACTGCGCCTCGATCTGCCCATCGGCCGTCCCCTGGGATTCTTCGCCGGCCCGCGCCGGCGGTTGCTCGGCGCCGCCCTGTCCCTCGACCGTGGCGGGGAACAAGGACGCCAGCAGCACGACAGTGGCCCCCGCAATCAACCGCACGCCGCCCCCCGCCGCTCGCCGCAAACCGGACGGCGCGAACAACGCGATGCACCTCTCATGGGGTAATGGGGCGATGGCGTGGCCCGGCGGCGAGCCGGCGATGACGGATTGAATCATCCTCATAGCTTGCCATTCAGCTCGAGTTCCCTCAGCACCTCGGCCAACGGTCGGGTCGGTTCATGTCGGAGTTGTTTCAACTCCTCAATGTCCTCAAGCTCCTCGAGGCGATCGAGCAGTGCCTCCTGGATAAAGTGATTCATGACGACGCCTCTTGATTTGCAGTACCGATCCATGGCGGTTTTCAGGGCTTCGTCCACTCTCGCACTGATCTGCACTTTTCCCATGTTTCCTCCGCCGGTCGATCGGTGGCCTGCTATCAAACGCTAGCATCTGTCAGCGTCCCGTGGCAATCGCAACACGGCAAATTTGTTCTCAGAAGGAGCATGATGTGGGGGATGAATTTCGAGTCATTTTCAAGTAGTCGAAGACGCGGCGGGTATTGAACGAGAGTTGGCGCATGGATTGGGCGATCGATTGAGCGGGTTTTTGAAAGGATTTGAGAATACCGACGGCAAAGCGTCGGAGGCGGGTGATGTTTTCCGGGCCGAAGCCGGTGCGGATTCGACTGCGGTCCTCATCGTAATTCCAGTCGATGATGTAATGGACGCTTTCGATACTCCAATGACCGCGATTGATGGCCAGCAAGCGTTCGGGGGAGGTTTCGCCGGGTGAGCGACTCGTGATGCCCAGCGCGGTTTCACAGGTGAGGGCGCCGGATTTCTTGTCGATGGATTCGCGCTCGATCCGAAAGACCTGCGCCAGGTGGGGAAAGTCGAGGTAGTGGTTGAGTGCGGCGCTGCACCAAATGCGCCGGGTTTCGATGCGGCCATGATCGGGCGGCGTGACCTCGACAAAGTCGGGTTGTCCGCGGGTTTGGAACTGCAATGCGATATCGCGTTCCAACGTCGGTTGGTTGCCTTTGACCGTGAAATGATAGTGCGCTCCCCGCTCAACCGAATAACGCGCGATCGCGCGTTGGGTCAGCAGGGCGTCGCCGGTGATGTCCTTGCCGGCGATGTCGCAGGTTTCAAGCAAGGGAACGGCCATGCCGATTTCGTTCGTGCGCTTGTGCTCCTCGCCGCCGGCTACAGGGAGGGTTCCCACTTTTTTTGGGTGTAGCAGCGTTTCGACCGATGCCCGACCACGCTCATGATGTGGGTCTGACGCCCGTCCGAGTCGAGGGCGTTCTTCATCGTCTTGCCATCCATGGCCAGCGCATCGTCCGGGGCGCCCCAGGCCCGATTCCACGCATTGAGCGCCCGGTCCAGCGCCCCCGGTTCAATCCGGATCGGGCAATCCCGAATCACAAACTCGCTGGGAACCACATAGCGGCCGTTCTCGGGCCGGCAGCCAAAACGTTCGCGGGCTTTCTGCCCCAGGGCATCGGCCCAATCCGAGATGGCTTTATAGCCGTGCATGCCGCACAGCGTCGCGCCCGCCGCGATGCCCAGCACGACCGACAAGGGATGGCGCCGTCCCTGAGAGCGGCGCGGATCGGGAATGGTCCTGAAACACTCGGGGAGTTGTCGCATCTGTGCGGCATTGAGCATGATCTTGGGGGCTCCTGTGAGTTGAAGATGTTCCCGGCCAGGGTGGGTCAGTTGCCTGCGCGCATCACGGCGCAGGGGACGCACAAAGACAAGTTTCGGGGCATCGGCTTCGGCGCTGTAGCCGTCCCGGGTGCGCCGGTATCCCCGCGTCCGTCCCAGTTCCAACCAGTTCGACGCGCGATACACGCCGCCATGGAAGCGCCGGGGATCGACAAACGTTTCCAGCAGCAGCAACCCATGACCGAACCGTTGGCGCCAATCCGGGGCGGCCCGCCGCTCGAGCCGGGACAATACTCGCGACCCCACATTCGGCCGATTCCAGCCCGGCAGAATCAAAAAGCGGCTGTTGTTGGCGATCAGTTTCAGCCGCCCATACTGCGAGCGGAAGTCCCAGCCGATCCATCGATCCCGAACCCCGCACTTCAGCGCCGCCGCCGACAGGCTCAGTTGCGCCACCCACTGCCCGCGCCATGTCGCCACGTACCAGACCGTCTCCCCGATCTTCGCCAGCGCGCCCAGATAATGATGACGCCTCATCTGCTCCCGATACTGCGCTTCCTCGCTTCGCTCCACTGGCCGGACCTCGATCTCCGACAGTTCTGGGCTGGTTAATTCCGTCCACTCCATTCAGCGTGTTATACCGGAAACTCCCCGCGATGTCCAGCTTTCCCGGTTAAACTACTGAATTCGCCGTAGTTCACTGAAAGGACAAAATCACCATGGCAATCGCAAGGATGACGGCCACTCTCCCCAGCCCTCCGTTGCCAGATCAACCGCATACATCTCGGTGGTAGCCGCGATAAGACGGTCGGCGGGACCGCTCGGGAGGTCCGGCCCGTTCACGGCGGAAATCCGCGTTCAGGATGGGCCGGAATACCCATCGAACGATTGGCTGTTGTCGCGGAGGATCAGTCGTCGTCGCTCAACTGCTCGCCTCTCAGTTCCGCCAGAGCCATGCGCTCTTCCCGATTCGGATCGTTGGCCATGCGAACGGTATCGCCAAACATCATGGTCGGATAGTCGTCCGGGTTGAACGCGGGCCAGTTGGGCATGTCCGCGTGGTTGGGGTTGCCGTTTCTGGCAAAGGCGGCCCATGCGGCGCTGATGACGTGGGCCAGTTGATAACGTGACTGGGACGAGCCCGTCATCGAGGCCCCGAGATCCATGTTGTAGAAGACGAACGGAATTTCCAGCGTATGGTAAGCGCCCATGCGATTGTCATGTACGGGCGAATACCAGTCGAAGAAATACAGATAGCTGGCGGCCTCGCCCTGTTCATGCTTCAGCCGGCCGAGTGCCTGGGCGTTCCACCGCCTCGTGTTGTCGGATTCGGCGGTGAGCCAGACCATCTGGTTTCTCTTTTCGGGATGCAGTCTTTTGTAAAGGTCGAGCAGTTCCTGTCCCCTGGCGGCATCGCCGTTCGCCAGGCGGTTGACGAAGCGGTCGAGCATGTCCGCATCCGGCAGGTCATAGGGAGCAGGACCAGACCATCCGTTTTCGGTTTCGGTCGAACCCATCATCAGGGGGACTCCTGCCGAGTACGCCGGCGCCGTTGGATCCCATTGGTGGCGGGGAATGAAGTTGCCGTCGATGACCGGACCCGTGCCGAGCCCCTGGATCCCGGGTTCGCCATAGAACGCGTCCTGGATCTGACGGAAGTTCATTCCCTGGAGTCGATCCAGTTGATCGATCCCGATTCCGAGTTTCCCCAGGAAACGCTCGGCTGCTTCGCTGGCATCGGAAGCCGGCGTGCCTCTGAAGGCCGAGCCGCTTTGCGCGATCGAGCGATGGAACAGGCCCTCGGCCGACGGCATCGCCATCGTTGTGGTCGTTTTGCCTCCCCCGCCGGATTGGCCGAAGATAGTCACGTTGTCCGGATTTCCGCCGAAATGCTCGATGTTGTCCCGGACCCACCCGAGCATCGCAACGATGTCCTGCATGCCCATGTTCGTCGATTGCGCCCACTTGTCGCCGCCGATGTCCGCCAGGTGAAGGAATCCAAAAATGTTCAGGCGATGATTCACGACGACAACCACCACGTCTTCCTTCTTTGCCAGGTTGGTGCCGTCATAGAGAAGATAGTTTCCCGATCCTCCCGAGAATCCGCCGCCGTGCATCCATACCATGACCGGTCGTGGCTGGTTGTCGAACGCGGGTGTGAATACATTGACGGTCAGGCAGTCTTCGCCCTCTTCGTCCATCCGGTCGAGCGCCTCGACAACCGGGGCCGGCGGCACGGCTCCGGGTTGAAGCGGGGCTCGATGCCCGATCTGAAAGTGGTCCCGAACGTCCGTCCATGGATCGGGTTGCCGGGGAGGCATGAATCGGTTCATGCCTTCGGTCGAGGCTCCATAGGGAACTCCCCAGAACTGATGGACTCCGTCCTTGACCAAGCCTCTCACGCGTCCGGACCGTGTAAGCACGGTACCGCCCATGCTGGTCAGCCGCATGTCCTGGGCCAGGGCGGCCGTCGTGCGGCTGCCCAGCAACAGGCTGGCGGCCGCCATCGTTCCCGTGCCGAGAAAGGCCCGGCGGTTCAGCTTCGAGGTTTCAGGTTTGCGGTTCGATCTCATTGGCTTTCCTCTATGTACGATTCGAATAATTGTATCCGTACTGAATTTCGAAACTATATACCAGCATCATTGGTTGGAAATACAAATGCCGGAGGGGGGACTCGAACCCCCACAAGGGTAAACCTCGGCAGATTTTGAGTCTGCTGCGTCTGCCATTCCGCCACTCCGGCGACAGTTCTCAAACCTAGCACCACGGTTCGATGCGAGTCAATCGGAGACCTGTGATGGATTCGATCACGGGGGGGCGTGTCGCTGAGTCGCGGCCGGAAACTCCCGATGCCGCTCTTGAGCCTGCCACTAACTTTTCGATTTCTTGCCGCTCTTGAATTCATGAAACCAGGACTTGGTCCGGTCGACGACCTCATGGAACCAGGATCTGGCCCGATCCATGAACTCTTGAGCGTTGACCGGAGTGCCATGCGCCGCGGCCTCTTCTTCGGGCGTCTTGGCCTCGGGAATGACGAGCATGAGGATCAAATATCCGACGACTGCGATTCCGCTCGTCCCCAACGCGATCGCCACGCATATGAGGCGGACGATGGTGACGTCCATGCCGAAATACGCGGCGAGTCCATTGCAGACACCGTCGAGTATCTTCCCGTTCTTGATCTTGTAAAGCCGCCTGGGGTTGCTGGCCTGCCAGTTCGAGCCCTCCCGCCGGGCGCCTTCCGATGGTTCAAAGTCCGCGCCGCTCGCGTCCGAATCGACCGGCCCCATATCCGCCAGAATTTGTTCGATTTCACCGGCCGAAACCATACCCTTGCGCGATCCAGGAATTTGGTCGCACCGGTCGACGATGGCTTGTTCCAGGTCGGCCATGATCTCGTCGATGTCGGGGTTTCTGCCCAACTGGGATCTGGCGCGATCCAGATAGGCGCGCAAGGCACCGTATCCGTCTTCGTCGACCTGGTATGCGGTGCCGTTCAGATTGACGGCGATGACCTTGTTCATCGTGTTTGTTTCCCCACTTGGGCAATGGTCCTGTCGATCTGCTTCCAATACGCGTTCAACTCGGCGAGTTGTTCCTGTCCGCGAGCAGTGAGTTGATAGTACTTTCGAGGCGGCCCGGCCTCGGATTCCTTCCATTCGTAGTCGACCAGGCCCTCCCGCCGCATCTTGCTCAGCAGCGGGTAAAGGGTGCCTTCCTGTGTCGCAAACTCCGTCGTCCCAAGGCGCCTCAGGATGTCGGCGGCATAAACCTTGTCCACCGCGACGATCTTGAGGATCAGGAACTCGAGCAGCCCCTTTCGGATCGGTCCGAATTTTTCCTGTATTGGCATTGATAAAGCTACCTTGTCATAAAAAGGTAGTGAATTGCGGGCAAGGATGTCAAGGGATCGGGTGCGGGGAATTGACGATACCGCGACAACGACTGCCTCGCCTTGGCGACCCCCCCGGCAAAACCCTGCAGGGTCGCGTTACGGGCTGACTGGCTGCCATCAGCGTTTTCCAATAAGAACATGAGCCTGGACAGAGGGGCTTGGTGGTGAGCCTTCGTCCCGGTCGGGGCTTGTTGTAGGGGGCCTATTTTAGCTGTTGCGAGAATGCTGTACAAGCTCAACCCTTGAGGGTGTCCCCATTCTTCAGACAGGAGATTCCCGATCTTAAGGTGGATCGTTGCGGCCTGAAAACAGGTTGATGGCGATGCGTTCCCGCCGTCGGGCCTGTGGGAAATGCGGCGAAGCCGAGGGGCTTGTGGGAATCCGCGTTGTTTGCGGATTTCCATAGACGCGTCATTTTCCACAGGCCCCCTGACGCGCGTGCGCCGGCCCGAAGGACTGGTCCACCACTGCACCGCTTGGCGCGCGGGCCCGGCTCGTCGGCCAAAGCCCGCGTCGCGGCCGTTCGAAAGCCCGATCATGCCGCCTCCGGGGTAGACTGGCCGATGGCGCGGAACAGCGCGTCGCGGGCGCGGTTCGCCTGTCGGTTCGCCTCGAGGTCGGTCATGGCGTGGGCCCGCTGGTCCAGAGCGTCGAAGGTCACGCCGGGGCGCAGGCGCTGCTCAGCGCCGGGCAGCGACTTCAGCTTCTCGTACGGGGTCATGACATCCTGGCGGCGGTAGTATCGGCGCGCCTTCCCCTTGGCATCGCGCCGCTCGCAGGCGAACAGGCACGGCCGGTGGAAGTTCAGGTACGGCGTCAGCACGTTTTGGGTGAAAGCGTTGACCGGGGCGGCGAAGCGTTGCGGGATGTGGTCGTGACCCAGCCACTTGCGGACCACCCAGGCGTTCTTGCCCTCCACCAGCGCGTTGTCGCCCGACCGCCTGGCGCGTGACTTGGTGAACTGGCGGACATGCAGTTTGTTCAGTAATTCAGCAACTTGGCGATTGATGTATTCCGAGCCATTGTCGGAATGGAAGCCCACCACGACGAACGGCAGTTCCACCAGCAGGGCTTGCAGCACCGGGATCAAGAACGCCTCGGAGATCCTCGCCACCGCGCCGATGTGCTCGAACTGGGTGACCTCGTCCACCAAATTGATCGCGTAGAGGCCTTTCTCGCCCTCCCGGTCGCCCTGATGGACCGTGTCCACGCGCACGAAACCGGGCCGGCCTTGCGGCTCCGGCCGCTGGCGCGCGCCGATCCGCGTGGCCGTCGGCTTGGTGTGTTGCCACACGGTGCGCTTGGCGCGGTAGGTCTTGGAATCTCGCAAGTTGTACAGATGCGCGCTCGACAGGTACGCCAAGCGCTCGAACCGCCGGTCGCCGAACACCTCCAGGGCGCGCCGCATCACCGCGCAGGTGGCCGGGCCGCACATCTGGTTGCCGATCGCGTCCACTTCGGCCAGCAGACGAATATCCGCAGCGGTGTAGACCCGCGCGAAGGGCCGTCCGCTGTTGCCGCCGCGACGGTCCACCACGCGCCCCGTCGCGCGGTACTGGCCGATCAGCCGGCTCACCTGCGCACGGGACAGCCCCGTCGTCTTGCCAAGGTATTCGCGCACCGCCCCCTTGCCGATTCGCCCGAGCCGACCGTACCCGATCCCCACCAGCGTACGCCGGACGAACTCGTAGATCCCGTCCCGGTCTTCTGGGCGGTAGTCGACCGGATCGCTGCCTTCCAGAAAAGCATTGATCTGATCGACGGTGCGGAGGCGTTCGGTCTGTAGTGTCACGATCATTCTCCGATGATCGCCCAGACCGGGCCTTCAGGCTCATGTAGCGTTGGAAACGCTGACCTCGTTCAGGCTCATGTAGCGTTGGACAACACTCCATCTGTTCCGGCAGGGAAATCTGCTCTATACTGGATCGGGTCGCGCCGCGACCCTTCATTCTGATTCTTCAGTCTCATAGATTGTTTCTGCGAGGTGATTTCAGTGGCCCGAAAAGACAAGCCCGAGTGCGTCCGCTGCGGCAGCAACCATGCCGTATCTTCCGTCAGTCATTGGAACAAGGATTGGTGGACCTGCGTTTTGTGTAATATCCGTTGGGAAGACGAGGAATAACGCTGCCCCGTTCGCTGCTTCAGGATTCTTCGACGAGCTTTTTCGCCAGATCGAACACGCGATCCAGCATCGGTTCGGTCAGCCGCCCGGTGAAGGTGTTCTGCTGACTCGGATGGTACGAGCCGATCAGCGTGATGCCGTCGAGTTCGTCCCGGCTTCCGTGCCCGAACTTGGGCAGGGGCTTCGGGTTTGACATCCCCAGCGCCGTCCGCGCTTTCAAATAAGCTTTGAAACCGATCTGACCCAGACAGATCACCACCCGCAACCGCGGCATCCGGGTCAGTTCATCCAGCAGATAGGGCTGGCAGTTGGCCAGTTCTTCCGGAGTGACCTTGTTGTCCGGAGGGGCACAATGGGCCGCGGCCGTGATGCGGCAGTTCCTGAGTCGTAGCCCGTCGGTGCGGTTCTCGGACATGGGCTGGTTGGCGAAACCGGCCTTGTGCAGCGCGCGGTAGAGCCAATCTCCCGAGCGGTCGCCCGTGAACATCCGTCCGGTTCGATTGGCGCCGTGCGCGGCGGGCGCCAATCCCACCACAAGCAACCTTGATTCCAGGCTTCCGAAGCTGGGCACGGGCCTGCCCCAGTATGTCCAGTCTTCGAACCGCCGCGTCTTGTTCCTGGCGACGGCTTCCCTGTGGGCGACAAGACGCGGACAACGGGTACATGCGGTCAGGTCGTCCAGGGGCGTCATACGTTTAGTGACCGCTCACTCGAGTCACGACACCGTTCTGGATCCGGTAGGTGATGCCGCCATAGACCAGCACCTCGCCGTACCCATCCACCATCGACACCGATGGTCTCCCGTACGCGGCGACGATGGCAGCTCGTGTGCTTCCGATACCGACTCCGAATCCGTGGGATGCGGCCGGTAACTGTCCATAGCCAGGGTTTCTACCGGATACGAAGACACCGCCGGCATACCCGGGGATGACGGGAGAACCCGGGAAAAAGCCGGCACGATATCCAGGACGGTGCGACCGGCCCCGCCGGTTTCCACCGTTCACGATCGCAATGCCTCCGTTTCCGATGACGACGCCGGGAATCGTACCCTGAAACCCCGGGGCGACTTTCCGCCCGTACCGCCCGTTGACGAAAATAACCGTACCTGAACGGACTACGGTTGCGGACGGTGCGTACCCAATGGACGGGACCACGTAGCCACCGGGTTGCAAACCACTGAATGGGCTGATGTTATAAGCGCCATAGGTGTGCACCGCACCGCCGAAGGGAACGACCGGTCCATACCGGGGCGGGGCGATCCCCACCTGGAACCCGATATGCTGGGCTCCGAGACCCGCCGGAAATGCCAATAACGCCGCAACGAAAATCATCTGTAATCTCGACCGCATCCTGTTTACCTCCCCAAAAGCCTGAATCCGTGCCTATGGAGTACTGCGATTATATTGGCCGATCTTGCAGGTTCCCGGTCCAGAAAAAATCGCCCCGGCCGGCCGCATGGTAAGATTCACCCAGGTTCTTTCCCATCCCGATGGCCATGCGACATATTGCGCCCAACCGGACGAAGGCCACCATTCCGTTTCACACGTCTCTCAATGCCGAACGCCGATGACTCCCCCAGTTGCCAAGCTGATCGACACCCTGCTGTCGGCGCCCGGGCTTTCGGTCGAAGACGCCGGCAGGACCATGCTCGAAATCCTGTCGGCGGGCACGGTGAGTCCCGAAGCCTTTCGCAGCGACCCGCGTGTGCTGATGGGACCCGATTACAGCGTTTCGCGATATCTGACGCAGTTGGCCTGGCGCGCCCTCAACGGGGAGTACGAGACACTCGACGAAGTGGTCTCCGGGCTTTACGGTGTCCTGGACCGCAACCCGCCGACCCTCGAATCCCGCGGCGCCGTCCAAGACCCGCACGTTGCGGTCATTCCCGAGGCGCGAGTGTTACGCGTCCTTCAACCCCGGCGCACGGACTCCGGCGACTGGGAAGTGGCATTCGAAGCTCTGGCGACCAGCGGGGATCTGCGCGATCGTGAAATCCATGTCCGAATCGACGCCGGTGTCAACCCCACGGCTGCCGGCATCGTTCCGTATTTCTGGATTCACTCGGCAGTTGCGCTCTATAACCTCCAACCGCGGGAAGCGGATCGATTTGCCGCGACGGACCGGACATTTTTCGTTCTGGAACCCCTGCGGCAGGTGAATGCCACTTCGATTGCGCGGGCCCTGCTGTGCCCGAAACCTCAAATCGACCGGCTCCGCCAGGGTTTTGGAGACGTCAACGTCCATACGATCAAGGGGATGTTGGTTCACGCCTTGCTGGACCTGCTGATCGAGGGTGAAGACGACGTTGAAGCCGCCTACGAGCGGGTGCTGCCGGGTTACCGCCTCCTGTTGGCGTCCATCGTCGACGAGGCGTTCGACGAAGACGCGTTCCGCCGGGACGCGCTCCGTCACGGGCGCGCTTTGAAGGAGTTTATCGATCTGAATCCCCACATGCGGCAGGATCCCCAGGTCGAACTCCGACGGTACTCGGCGACGCTTGGGATTCAGGGTCGAATCGACGCCGTGTTTCGCCGGGGCAACCGTCTGGACGTGGTGGAATTGAAGACCGGCAAGCGCATCCGGCCCGAAGATCACGCGCAACTCTTCGTCTACAGGCTGCTTCTCTCCGATTACATTCGCCGTGCCCATCGCCTCCGGGAAGCGGACTTCGAATTGACGTCCCGATTGCTTTCCTCCTACGACGGAACCAGCACGCCGCTCAAAACTGGCGCCGGCTTTCACGAGATTCTCGATGCACGGAACCGCCTGCTCGCGCACACCCATGCGCTTGGACATTCGCCGGCACCTCCGAAGCTGCCCTATGCGGGTTACGATGCGTCAGTTTGCGACGACTGCGTGTCGTGGACGGCTTCGCGGTGCCGGGAGCATTCGGCCATGTTCGGAGACAATCCGGATTCACCGGATGGAGACGCCGCGTTGGCCTACTTCAGGAAATATTCGGGTCTGGTCCAGCGGGAGGCCTGGGAGTCGGATCGGGATCTGGCCGACCTTCTGGACGACAGCCGTCTGGGCTTCCGCATCCGGAATTTCAGGACCATCGGCGCCGCACGCTGTACGGGACAGGAGGGCGGCATGTTCAAATTCGAGTTCGAAGAAAACGGTTCGGACCTGGGCCCGGGTGACCGTGTGCTGGTTCATGCCGGACAGATTTCGAGCACGTCGTCGTTTCACGGGTACGTTCGGTCCATCGACCTTCGGCATGCAACCATCGCGATTCCCCTCCATCGCATGGCCCGCGAAACCTTCGATGGAAAGCTGTGGACGATTGACCGCTTTCCGTCCGATTACACCGCGCAGTCGAGCCAGGCGGGCCTGTACGACTTCTTGCGTTCGCCCCTCGACAACCGAAAGCGGACGATACTTGGAGAGCTGACCGTGGGTGAACCGACTCGAGACTCGGTCTCCGGTGACGAAATCCGGAACCCGCTCAATCCCAGCCAGCGCCGCGCGGTCGATGCGGTTGCAGGCGCGCCGGTATTTCATCTGATCTGGGGTCCGTCGGGAACAGGGAAGACCCGCGTGGTTGCGGAGATCGCCGGGCATGTCGCATCGCTCGACCGCGTGCTCAATCGTGGTGGCGTCCTGCTCGGCGCGTTCACGAATACGGCGGTCGACAAGATGTTGCTGGCGTTGATCGACCGCGATCCCGATGCCGCGTTTGTGCGGATCGGACGGTCGCAGGACTCGCCGGAACTGGCTGCGCGGTTGGGAGACAGAGCGCGGTTGTGTTTCAGCGAAGACCTTGCCGCATCGGCCGCGAACGCACGGGCTCTACGACAGACGTTGGATGCGGCGCCCGTGATCGCGTCCACGGCGCATCGTGCGTCCACACACCCCTACGTTCGCGGTCGGACCTTCGAAATAACGCTGATCGATGAAGCCAGTCAGTTGACCGAACCGCTCACTCTTGGCCTGGTGATGCGCGCGCCGCGCTTCGTCCTGATCGGGGACGACCGCCAACTTCCTCCCGTCGTTCGTGGAACAGAACTTGCAATCTCGATGTTCGAGCGGCTGAAGGGAATCGCCCAACGGGAGGCGCCCGGCCACCTGTCATTGCTCGACCGTCAGTACCGGATGCATCCGTCGATCATGGAGGTTTCGAACCGGCTCTTCTACGATGGAGCGCTGTCGTCGGGTGTGGCGGCTGAAGACCGGGAACCGCCGTATGGCCGGCCGGTGGCCTTCGTTCCCGTCGATCGGGCGTCCAGTGGACGAACCAACCTGGCCGAAGCGCATGCCGTCCATGCCATCGTGACGTCGTTGTTGAAAGAGGTTCCGGCAAGGGGAATCGGCGTGATTTCGCCCTTTCGGGCGCAGGTGGTCCTGCTGCGCCAGTTGCTGTCCGGTACGGGCGTGATGGCCGACACCGTCGAACGCTTCCAGGGCGGAGAGCGCGAGGCGATCGTCCTGTCGCTGGTACGCTCGCGGGGTACCGTCTTTGTCTTTGACGACCGCCGGTTCAACGTCGCGATTACGCGAGCCCGGCGGAAGTTGATCCTTGTGGCGCATCCCGAGCTGTTCAAGGACACGAAATACGCCTGGCTGGCGGAGTCGATGGAAGAATCGCTTCCATAAGAGCCTATGGTGAAATTCTTTGTTATCGAGATTGTAGGGGCAGTCTATGACCGCCCAAATCAAACGATCTGTACGCTCGTTTCGGACTTGATTCGGTCAGTCATAGACTGCCCCTACATGCTCAATATTGAGGGATTTGGGCGCCCCGCTCCCATTCCCAAAGTAGGTGCAGTCTACGACTGCACGATTACCGCACGATCCGCACAATCCTTTCGGACTTGATAATGCAGGGCAGTCTGCGACCGCCCAAATCAAACGATCCGCACGAAGTTGATTCTCTTCGTGAGTGCACATGTAGGGGCGGTCTATGACCGCCCAAATCACGAACGTGCGGTCATAGACCGCACCTACAGGGGGAAAGAACGTGCGGTCATAGACCGCACCTACAGGGGGAAAGAACGTGCGGTCATAGACCGCACGTACAGGGGGAAAGAACGTGCGGTCATAGACCGCACCTACAGGGGGAAAGAACGTGCGGTCATAGACCGCACCTACAGGGGGAAAGAACGTGCGGTCATAGACCGCACCTACAGGGGAAAGAACGTGCGGCCATAGACCGCACGCACGGTTGCGAACACGCCCGCCGTTCGCTTCTGAACTACCGCGAACGCGTTTGGCGTTCGCTTAAGTATTGGACAATCGCTCGGAGCCGACGTTATAAGTCATCGTGAGAAACATGAATCGTCGCGAATGGATGTTGGGAATGGCCGGCCTCGGGGCGGTGTCGTGCGCCCCGGACAGTGGGAACAACGCCGGGCAGGGCGCGATTCCCGGTGCGATTCCGCCGGAGGGCATCGGACAGGGGATTCGTCACGTCTCCTACAGCGATATCGGCGGCCGTCCGGACAGCGTCCAGGTGATGTTCAATCGTGACCACGTTTACGTCGGCCACATGTTCGCCGACGGCGTGACGATTCTGGATGCCCAGGACCCGCGTGAGTTGAGGCCGGTCGGTTTCTTCACCGCGGGCGGCGATACACGGACGCACCATCTGCAGGTTGCCAACGATCTGCTGCTGCTGGCCAATGGCGCCAATGTCGTTGCGATGCAGTCATACGACGACTTGCGGGGCTACTTCGAGAACACGCTTGCGGACAGCATCACCGGGGAAGGGGAATTCCGCTCCGGCCTGAGCATTCACGACATTTCCCGGCCTGACGAGATGCTCGAGATCGCTTTCCTCGAAATGCCGGGCCTGGGCATCAACCGGCTGTGGTGGGACGGCGGACGGTACGCCCATGTTTCGGCACATTTCGATGGTTTTAACGACAGCATTCTCGCCATCGTCGATCTCGACGACATCGTCAATCCCCGGATCGTCTCCCAATGGTGGCTGCCCGGCATGAATCGCGCGGCAGGCGAGGTGTCGACCGTTGCCGAAGGCCGGCGGGTGGCCCTGCACCACATGATCACGGCCGGGGATCGTGGCTATGCCGCCTGGCGCGATGGCGGTTTCACGATCCACGACATCTCCAACCCGGCCGCGCCGGCGCTGCTGTCGCACATCAACTGGTCGCCGCCTTTCCCCGGCGGCACCCACACCGCACTGCCCTTGCCCGGCCGGAACCTGGTTGCGGTGGCCGATGAAGCGAATGCCGAGATGTGCGCGAAGGGGACGTTCCATACATTCATCGTCGATGTTCGTGTCCCCGAAAACCCGGTGCCGATTTCGACCTTGCCGACGCCCATTGACCGCGATTACTGCATGCTTGGAACCTTTGGGCCGCACAACCTGCATGAAAACCGCCCCGGCAGCTTCGTGAGCGAGGAAACGCTCTTCGCAACCTACAACAATGCCGGCGTTCGGGTGTTCGATATCCGTGACGCGTTCGCGCCGCGCGAACTGGCCTACTGGGTGCCACCCATGCCCGATCTAATGGTCGATCCCCGTCCGAACGTCACACGCGCGGCGAAGAGTTGCGATGTCCATGTCCGTCCGGACGGTCTGATGTACGTCAGCGACTGGAACGGCGGGCTGAACGTACTGCAGTACGAAGGGTGACGACAGCCGGTGTGGCCGAAGAATTCCATCCGGTCATGGGAGGTTCTTGATGCGCAATTGGGCGTGGTGTCTCTTCTTGGCGGTTGCGGTCTTGTGGGGTTGCGGCGCGACCGACCTACCAGTGGACAATCCGATCGTGGCGCCTATCGTCATCGGCGGACTGAGCGTTGAAGTCGCCGACATTGCTCGCCTGCCCGACACGCGCACGGTGCACGCGGACGATCGGGATCCCGGCTCGTATGCGCGGGTCAGTTATGTCCGGGACCTGCCCGACGGCCGGCGCTTTGCCAACGACTCGCGCGGTTTCCTGTACCTGCTCGACGACGAAAACCCGCCCGCGTTGTATGCCGACGCGGCCACCGCCTTCCCATTCGCCATTTACGACAGTCTGCAGAGCGGATTCATGGGTTTCGACTTTCACCCGGACTTCTCCAGTAACGGCCTCTTTTATTCAGTGCATAGCGAAGCGACGGGAAATCCCGCCGCGCCTGACTTCGTGCCGCCGGGGTTCAGTGATTCCGACGTCACGTTTCACAGTGTGATTACGGAGTGGCGCGCGGCAGACCCGGCTTCGAACGTCTTCGAAGGTACTCGGAGGGAACTGCTCCGAGCCGGGCATGTTGTGGATTTCTTCAGACACCCCATCGGCCATGTCGGGTTCAACCCGACCTCGGTGCCCGGCGATCCCGATTACGGCCTGCTCTACACCAGCGGGAGCGATTTCGGATTCAGCAATGGCGGAGGGCCGAACGAGAACAACCCCGATCAGACGCAGCGCCTGGACACGATTGTGGGGGCGATCCTCCGGATCGATCCCCGGAGCCCATCCGAGTCGGGCGGGGTGCCCGGGCTTGGGGACTACACCATCCCGGAGATCAACCATTTTGCCGCGGACGGCGATCCTGAAACGCTTGGCGAAATCTATGCCTACGGTTTCCGGAATGCCCACCGGCTGTCGTGGGACCTGGATGACGGAACGATGTTTGCCGCCGACATCGGAATGAGCCAGATCGAAGAGATCAATATCGTTCGCGAAGGTCTCAACTACGGTTGGATGCGGCGTGAGGGTTTCTTCGATAACGGCGCGATGCGGCCAGGCGGCGTGCTCAACGACGTATTTCCGCTGCCGCCGGACATCGCGGACGGACGGGTCGATGACGGGTTCATCAATCCCGTCGCGGTCTACGACCACGACGAGGGGCAGTCGGTGACCGCGGGATTCACATACCACGGAAGCATTCCGGCGCTCCGCGGCAAATTCGTGTTCGGAGACATCGTGCGCGGTCGTCTGTTCGCGGCCGACCTGGCCGCGATGAAGGCTGCGGATGATGGGGTCCCGCAAACGATAGCGCCCGTCGAGGAGATCCAGCTATATGTGCGCGACGGCAGCGGCGGACGGATCGATGTGACGTTCACGGAACTCGTGGAGGCGGCGATGGGAGGGACAGTGGCCCGCGCCGACCTTCAGATCAGCCGCAGCCGGGACGGCGAGATCTTCATCACCTCGAGGCAGGACGGCACCGTCCGGATGTTGGTTCCCGATTCCAACTGACGTTCGTCGTCCGTTCCGGGAGGCTCCGAACGCCGCAATCATCCAGCTTCGAGCTTCGCACTCAAAGCCGCCTGTTGATTGCTTCGATTGTCGGCTCGGTACTTCTGACGCGATTGTTCCTGTACGCGAACCCCGGCGCCGGAGGATCGACCGTTCTGGGATTTCACGTTCATCATTTGCTCGTCGGAATCGTCCTGGTCTGCCTTGGCGGCATTCCCGCCATCCTGCTTCGATCGGGGGCGCTCCTGAAGTCCGTCGCGGTATGCACCTTCGGTATCGGTGTGGGTCTTGCGCTGGATGAATGGGTGCTGTTCGTTGCCCGCGAGAATGTTCCCGACACGCCCTATGGAAGCACGATTTCCCTGGTCGGCGCATTGGCGTCGATCGTTCTGGTTTGTGTATATGCGTTGTTGGTTTACCGGCTTGGTATGAGGCACGCAGGGCGAAGAAAGAGTAACCACACATCTTCAGACGGCGCCCGCGAACCGGAAAATTCGTAGTCCGCCTTACGCCTTCTGGCTTGCGGCCGCTTCCATTGCCGCCATGCGTTCCTGCTGGCGCCGGGTCAGGTGAGGCACGATCCCCAGCATTCGCTCGATCAGCATGAGTTGGCCACGGTGGTGCATTTCGTGCTCCTTTACCGCGATCAACATATCGAAGCGGGTGCGCGTGGGCGGCGTGCCGCCAGTGGGCATGGTGATCGTCTCGCCGAGATATTCCTCGGTCAGAGTCTCGACGAAGGACACGAACTCGTCCGCACCATCGCGGAGCTTCTCCAGGATTGCCGCCTTGGTGTGGGGTCGTTGCTCCTCTTCGATGATAGGGCCCATGAAGGACCTGAAGTCGAAGCCCTCCAGCGTGGTCAGCTTGGTGTCCCGATGCAGCATGAGCGCAAATTTCGAAATATTGCCGATGTGAAACAGGGTCTGTCCGACGGTGCGAATGTCGGGAGCGGCCCGAAAACCATACTTGTCTTCTGGAATGTCTTCGGCAATCTGGATCGTGTTGTTGCGAACGGTGCGGAATGAGTCCGCGATGCCCTTGGCGCCGTAGTAGGTCATGGGGGCTATTGTATGGGGATTTGCATGGGCGCTGTCAATGGGGGCTGTCAGGGGGCGCTGTCAATGGACGCTGTCAATTGACGATGCCGCCGGCCAGACCGTACTGGTTGTTTTCGATGCAGATGTATTCCAGGATCTCGCTGCCGGGGATGCTCAACCGGGCGGTAAACGTCACAGTGAACGGACGGGTAAACGCTCCGGGATCCTCGATCGTTACTTCCCGGCGAAGGGTCGTATAGTCGGTCCGCGTCCACCGTTCAATCATGTGCAACTGCTCGGTATGCGGAGTACCGCCGCTGTCGAGCCAGAAAATGTCGTTGAGGCCGATCGTGTCGATGACGAGCGTTTCCTCTTCCCACCGTCCGATCGAGTGCCCGTACCAGGTCGGCCTCGGATCCTCGGGATGCTCGCGGCCGTCCATGAAGATCTGCCGATAGGTGTGGGCGTTCCCCTCCTGAAGCATGAAGATATGGGTGGAATTCGTCGTTGGGTGCTGCACAAACCGCCATGCGAAACCACCGGTCATCCGCAGGGGACCTCCGGGCATGCAGTAGTTGTAGGGGTCTTGCCCGGGATCCCGCGATGCATACCGCTCGCTCGCCCAGGGCAACATGATGCTGTCCAGTTCGTCCGGCTCCAGCAAACCTTCGATCGTGCCGGAACCGCCGCCGGTCCATACGCCGGACAGGTCGACCGTGCCGTCCGACAACATCGGCACGGGGCGGTCGGGGTCGGCCTCCACGGCAGGCGGTCCGTTCGCGCCCCCCAGGCGCCGTCCGAGTTCCTGCGCCCCGGCCGCAAGCGGCACGCTCAGCCCCACGATCGTCATTGATACCAGAAAGGGAGAAAAGAGTCTTCGCACGCCGGTCCTCCTCAAGTTGTTCATTCCGCGCAAGTCATCGCCGCGCTCTTCGTCGCGCAAGTCCGCGCCACGCTCGTCGCCGCGCCGGGGCCTAATCGCCCAAGTTCCCGACGAAAAGCGCCCGCCCGTCGGACGTCTCGATCGAACTGGCAATGGCCCTTTCCGTCACGGCCCTACCGCCGAAGCCTCCGACCGTGATCCGGTCGCCCACCTGGAGCGTCCTCCGCGACCACCCGCCTCGCTCCAATGAAAGGACGCTGGCCATTTCAAAATTCCAGGACGTGACGGCGCCGTTTTCGCCGGTGGTGTCGACGTAGATGTGGACGTGCGGATTGGTCCACTCGATTTCGGTCACCACGCCTTGAACCTCGACCGGTTTGCTTCCGTCGTATTCCGACGTCCATGAATGGTGGGCGATGGCGGGCACTCCCGCAAGAAGCAGGACAAGAAGTCCGATACCCGCGCTCACGCTGTCGATTTGTGTTCTCATTTTCCTACCTCTTCAGACGGTCGGGCTGCGGCCAGGATCGACCGTGTCGTTCATAGCGTTCGACGGCATCGTAATCGATACTCCCCAGGCCGTTTCTTGCTCTTCCTTCGAAAATGCGCTTCCAGCATATTCCGGATTGAATCATTAAGGTAATACGAATGATTTTCAGATCCTGCCACGCGGTCGGGATCTTCTTCAAGGTGATATATAGTGGTTCCATCAACCATGGAAAGGTTTCCGTCGATCGATTCAGTGTGGCGTCCCACTCGCAGACAGATGCTGAGGGCCGCCGCGGGCGGTGTGGCCGGACTTGTTCATGGCGCACCGGTTTCCGGTTGGACCAAGACACGGGCGCAGGGAGTGTCCGGGGACGCCGGCACGCTTGAACTGAACGACAACCTGTTTGTCCTGAGCATCCCCGGAGAAGCCAATGTCGTTGCGCAAACCGGCAACGAGGGTGTTCTGCTTGTCGACGGGGGATCGTCCGGCGCTTCCGGCCGTCTGATGGACGCCGTCGCCAACCTGCCCGGCGGCGGCCCGGTGCACACGATCTTCAACACCCACTGGCATCCCGAGCAGACCGGTTCGAACGAGCGGTTGGCCGCCGGCGGCGCGACGATCGTTGCCCACGAAAATACCCGGCTCTGGCTGACGACCGACATCGTCTGGCCCTGGAACGGACGGCGCTTCGAACCGTTGCCCGAGATTGCCCAACCGAACCGTACCTTCTACGAGACGGGTGAACTCGACACCGGCGTCCGCTATGGGTATATCCCGGATGCGGCGCATACCGACGGGGATCTCTACGTGTACTTTCCGGACGACAATGTGCTCGCCGTCGGCGACACGGCGTCGGGCGACGGCTGGCCCGTCGTCGACTGGTGGACCGGCGGTTGGATCGGCGGGATCGTCGGCGGTATGCAACGGTTGATCGCTCTGTCGGATGCCGATACGCGGATCGTCCCCGGGCGCGGTCCGGTGCTCGGTCTGGCCGACCTCGAAACGCAGTATGAAATGTTCAGTGTGATTTACGGACGGCTGTCCGCGCTTCTCAATAGCGGGCGCGGCCCAGACGAGGCCGTCGCCGCCCGACCGACCGAGGAGTTCGATGCCCGGATGGGTAATCCGGACGAGTTCGTGCGCCGTGCGTTTGAAAGCCAATGGGCATACCTGTCGCCGGACGCTTGAGTGCTAAACTTGAGTGCTTAAACTGAGGACGCGACCTGTGAAACGAAAAACGATCGCTCCAATCGCCGCCGCTCTGCTGGCCGGCGTACTCAACCCCGCCTGGGGCGGGGCGGCGCCGCAAGTATCCGATGCCGCCGGGCACATGGCCACGATCGAACAGTACTGCGTCGGGTGCCACAATGACGTTGCGCTGACCGGCGGTGTCAGTTTCGAAGGACTCGACGCCGACAGTATCGGCGAACATGCCGAGACGTTCGAAATGGCCGTCAGAAAAATGCGCGGTGGCGTGATGCCGCCGCCCGGCGTCCGTCAGCCCGAAGCCGAAGCCATCGATTCGCTGGTCGCTTGGCTTGAGGATTCACTGGACGCGGCAGAAGGCCTGGAGCATTTGCCGGACCAGGTGGTCCTTCATCGGCTCAACCGCCGGGAATATGGCAACGCGGTCCGCGACCTGCTCGCGACCGAAATCGATGTTGAAGAGTTCCTGCCCGAAGACGACACTGCCGAGGGCTTCGACAACATCGCAACCGCGTTGCAGGTGTCGCCCTCCTTTATCGAGCAGTATGTTATCGCGGCTCGGACAGTGGCCCTCAAAGCGGTCGGGCGGCCGGACGCCAGGCCCGGCGGGTGGACGTTCCGCGCGGGACTCGGAAGCCAGCACACGCACGTCCCGGGTCTTCCGCTCGGTACCCGCGGGGGCATCCTTGCCGAAGTCGATCTTCCCTCGGACGGCGAATACCAGATCGACGTCGCCGACATGGCGACGCACATCTGGGGCAACCGGATGGAGTTCGAGAACACGCTTGTCGTGACGCTCGACAACAGGCTCGTCTACGAGACCGTGGTTGGCGGCGAAGAAGACATGAAGCTCTACGATCAGGTGCAGGACGGCGCTCTGGACCGGGTCAATGCGCGATTGAAGAACATCCGCTTCTTCGCGACCGCGGGACCTCACAAGATCGGGGTGACGTTCCGGCGCCGGACCTTCGCCGAGTCCGACGATCGACTCCAACAGTTCTTGCCCGGCGGCGGGCAGGAGCGTATGTACAGCGTGAACTCGTTTCAGATCCTGGGCCCGTTCGAGGCGAGCGGCCTGAGCACGACACCGAGCCGCGAACGGATCTTCATTTGTCATCCCGACGATGGCGCCGAGCCCCGTTCATGCGCCGAGGAGATCATACGGTCTCTGACCGAGCGCGCGTACCGCCGGCCGGTGACCGAAGACGACCTCGCCGAACTCCTCCGGTATTACGATGACGGCCTGCCCACGGGCGGCTTCGAAGAAGGCATCCGCAGCGCCATCACCGGTATTCTGGCCAGCCCATACTTCCTGTACCGCGCCGAGCGCGTCCCAACCGGACTGGCGGCCGGTGAAATCTACGCTATCGACGATGTCGCACTGGCGTCGAAGCTGGCTTTCTTCCTCTGGAATACGATTCCGGACGAAGAGTTGCTCCAGTTGGGTCGCGATGGGCAGCTCAGCGAGCCCTCCGTGCTCGAAGCGCAGGTGCGGCGGATGCTGGCCGATCCGCGTTCAGTGACGTTGGCGAGCAATTTTGTCCATCAATGGCTCGACATGAAGCGTCTGGACGAAGTCGTGCCGGACAGGGACGTGTTCCCTTATGCTTCGGGGAGGGGCGATCCCCGTGAGGATTTCCGAACCGAACTGACGCTTTTCGCGGACAGCATCTTCGCTGAGGACCGCAGCGTTCTCGATCTGATGACGGCGAGCCACTCCTATCTCAACGAGCGCGTCGCGCTCCACTACGGGATCACCGGCGTGAAGGGCGATCGATTCCGGCGGGTCGAGATCGAAGAATCCGCGCGTTGGGGGCTGTTGGGCAAGGGGGCCGTCCTGATGGCGGCTGCCTACCCGAATCGCACGTCACCGGTATTGCGGGGGGCCTTCATTCTGGAACACATTCAAGGCGTCCCGCCGGCGACGCCCCCACCTGGCGTCGAGGCGCTTAACGAGAACGACATCGGTACGACCAACGCGCTCACGGTCCGCGAAATGATCGCCCAGCATCGAGCGAACCCGGCGTGTTTTTCTTGTCACGCGGTGATGGACCCGCTCGGTTTTGCGCTCGAGAATTTCGACGCGACCGGAATGTGGAGAGATCGCGACCGTTTTGCCGGAACCCAGATTGACGCTTCGGGCGAGTTGCCCGATGGGACGCCTATCGAAGGGCCAGACGATCTGCGCGCCGCGCTGCTGAGGCAGCCCGAACAGTTCGTGCAGACCTTTGCCGAGCGACTCCTGATGTATGCGTCCGGGCGCACGCTCGAGCACTACGACATGCCCACCGTGCGACGGATCGTGGGCGACGCGGCGGATGACGACTATCGGTTTTCCGAACTGGTCCTGGGAGTGGTTCGGAGCGAACAATTCAGGATGCGCCGGGCGCCTCGGCCCGCTGTGGCGGAAATTGGGGCATCCGGCGGCGACTCCTTGTAGAATAGGGCGGGCCACGCAGAATAGGTCACGCAACGCAGACCCGGCCAGGCAACGGAGAGTAGGGCAGGCAACCGATATCCACCGAGTGGAGAGACGACATGTATATCAGCAGGAAGCACATTTCGCGCCGGACGGTGTTACGAGGCATCGGGGCCAGCATCGCGCTGCCACTTCTCGATGCGATGAATCCCGCCCGCACCGCCTGGGCACAGACACCGGCCGGCCAGACCCCGAAGCGCCTTGCCTTTGTCGGCTTTCCGCATGGAGCGATAATGGACCGATGGTCGCCGGCTCAGGCGGGAACCGGGTATGAGATGTCGCCGATTCTTGAGCCGTTGGCGCCATTCCGCGAACACATGACGATCATTTCGGGACTCAGAAACAGGCCTGCCGAGACGCCGGAACCTCATGGGCATGTCGAACCCACGTGGCTGAGTTGCGTGACCCCCTCGGACTTTGGCGTCATCGGACCCGAAGCCGGCGTCACCGCCGACCAGATGGCGGCCCGGCATATCGGTCAGGAGACACGTCTGCCGTCGCTCGAACTCACCACCTCGCAGTCCGGAGCGCGGCTCGCATGGCGGACGCCGACCCAGTCGCTGCCGCAGGAAGGGAATCCGCGGGCGGTGTTTTACAAGCTGTTCGGCCAGGGCGACACTGAGGAAGAACGTGCGGCAATTCTCGTGGAGACGGGCAGCATTCTGGATCGGGTCCAGGGACAAGCCGCCCGGCTGCAGGCCAGCCTCGGGGTTAGCGACCGTGTCGTGGTCAGCGATTACCTGGAATCGGTTCGCGAGATCGAGCGGCGGGTCGAAATGGTCTCGGGACAGGACAACAGCGCGCTGGACATTCCGGACGCACCGGTGGGCCGGCCGAACGATATCACCGAGCATTTCAAGCTGATGTTCGACCTCATGGCCCTCGCGTTCCAAGCCGATCTGACGCGCATAGTCACGTTCTCGATGGATCGCGAAGCAAGCATGCGCACGTATTCGAACCTCGGCATCTCGGAAGCCTTTCATCCGCTCTCCCATCACGGAAACAATCCTCAGAAACAGGACAAACTGGTTCAGATCCAGCGGTACCATGCCGAAGTGTTCTCGGCATTCGTCGGGCGGTTGCAGATGGCCGCGGAGAGCGACGGCACGGTGCTGGACCATTCCACGATCCTTTTCGGCAGCAACATGTCCAACAGCGATCGGCACAACAACGATCCCCTGCCGTCGGTGCTCCTGGGCCACGCGCACGGGCGCATCAAGGGCGGTCAGCACTTGAGTTACCCGCAGGACACACGTTTTTCGGATCTGCTGGTGACCCTGTTCGACCGGAATGATATTCCGGTGGAATCGATAGGCGACAGCGGTGGCATTCTGTCGGAGGTCTGATATGCGCGCGTTGGCTTGGGCCGCGGTCGTTTGCCTCGCTACCCTCTCGGCTGCCTCGGTCGCTCAGACGTCGTTCGCACAGACGTCTCTTCCGGCGGAATCGTCCCTTACGGATGCGGCCGGGTTGCGAGACCGCGCGGCCGTCCTGCGCTTGCTGGCCGAAGGCGCCGACCCAAACGAGACCGCGCCGGACGGGACCACTGCCCTCATGTGGGCCGCGTATTATGACGACCTCGATCTGGTGAATGCCCTGATCGAGGCCGGCGCCGACCCCACCTTGCAAAACGAGTTTGGCACGTCGGCACTGACCGAGGCCGCAATCATCGGCTCGGCGCCGGTCATCGAAGCGCTGCTCGACGCGGGCGCCGATCCCGACACCGAGAATCCCGAAGGCGAAACGCCGTTAATGGCCGTGGCGCGCAGCGGCAATGTCGAGGCGGCCGAAATTCTTGTCGACGCGGGCGCCGACCTCGACGCCGCCGAAGACTGGGGCGGACAAACGGCTCTGATGTGGGCCGCCGCACAAGGCCAGATCGACATGGTTGAGTTCCTGGCCGCGGAGGGCGCCGACCTCGACGCGCGCGGCGTCATCCGCCAGTGGGAACGCAAGACCATTACCGAACCTCGCCCGAAAGACATGAACAAGGGCGGGTTCACCCCGCTGCTCTATGCGGCGCGCGAAGGTTGCGTCGAGTGCGCGCGGCGCCTGATCGAGGCTGGCGCCGATCCGGATCTCGCCGACCCCGATCGCGTGTCGCCTCTGAACATGGCGCTCCTGAATCTTCATTTCGATTTCGCCGCATACATGATCGAAGGCGGCGCCGATGTCGACAAATGGGACCTGTTCGGCCGTTCGCCGATCTATATGGCCGCTGACTTCAGTACGTTACCTGTCAAGGGCAACGGTGCGATGGCCGTGATCCCGAGTCCGGATTCCCATACCGCGCTCGATGTCGGCCGACTGCTGCTCGAAGCGGGCGCGAATCCGAATCTCCAACTCAAGCGTCGCCCGCCCTACCGAGACGTTCCACAAGACCGCGGCGGCGATTCGATGCTGGCCCAGGGGGCGACCGCCCTCCTGCGCGCGGCGAGAGCGGGGGATGCCGACTTTGTCGCGTTGTTGATCGAATACGGCGCGATGCTCGATTTGCCGAGCAAGGAAGGCATCACGCCATTGATGGCGGCCGCGGGCGTCGATTTCGGATCGCGAGTGACGCGTGGGCGCAATCGCACCGACGAAGGCGTCCTCCGGACGATGCGGTTGCTGGTCGACGCAGGTGCTGACATCGACGCCCGGAATGTGACCGAGCCGCGGGTCGTCGTTCCCGAGGGCGCTTCGCAGCGGGCGGCGGGTTTCGGCCGCAGGCGGGGCAGTCAGGTGCCGAGCGCGTTTGCGGTGCCGAACCAGACCGCATTGCACGGGGCGGCGGGAAGGGGCTTCACGGCATTCGTGAAATTCCTTGCTGAAAACGGCGCGGACCTCGGGGCGAAAGACGCCAACGGCAGGACGGCGCTCGATCTGGCTCGGGGCGGTGTCAACCTGGGCGGATTCGGCGCACCTCCCCCGGAACCGTTCCCCGAAACTGCCGAACTGCTCGAATCCCTGATGACCGCACAGGGAGTTCCGCTGTCTTCACCCGAATAAGCGCATCGGCGTTACCAGGGGTCGGCTGTTTCGGGCCGGTTCGCTGGTTCGCGGATGGCCTCCACGGCCATTGGTGCACTGGCTATCGTGACTTATCGACAGACATGGCAACCCGTTGTCGAGGGCTCTTGATTGGGACCTGATTTCGGGGGAAGCTCACGGGGACGCGCTTCTCGAATGGTGTGCCGGCTCCCAACCAGAATGTCAGTGGCCAAAGGGTGTCCCATTGAACGCTGCACCGAATCGGCCGAAGAAATTATACTGGATCAGTGCGATTGCGCTGGTTTGGTACGCATCCGGCATTTTGGCCTTTGTGGGCTGGGTCACGATGAGCCCCGAAACGCTGGCGCAGATGCCGGATGCGGAGCGCGCACTCTACGAGACTGTTTCCGTCTATTCGACCGCGGCCTTCGCGATCGCCGTTCATGCCGGCGCCATCGGCTGTATCCTGCTGCTGCTCGGAAAAGCGCTGGCGCGGCCGCTATTCAGGGTCTCCCTGATGTGCGTCCTGTTGCTGTACTACCGTCTCTACTTCGTTAGGAACGTGACCGATGTCATGGGCGTCGGCGTGGTCGTGGTCTCGGCCGTAGTCATTTTGATCAGCGTCTTCCTGATCGTGTTCGCAAACTACGCAAACCGGCACGGCTGGATCCGTTGAGCAGGCGGCGCCGCGCGCGGAGGACGCCAACGCATGAGAATCTCCCTCGTCCGCTTGCCGGGTCGTCGCAAAAGTGTGCGGTTTTCAGTTGCCGAAAAGTGTGCAGATTTCGACTGCTGGGAGGACAGCACAAGGGCGAATGGGCGATCAAGGTGACTGGCAATTGGCGGATCGTCTTCCGTATGGACGCGCTTGGAGAAGTCACGGCAGTTCATCTTGAGGACCACCGCTAGCAGCCTGTCGGACTTTCGGCGTAAGTCCTTTGTTTTCAACAACGGCCCTTTTTAGCCCGAAACGGTAAACACAGTCATATGAATGACTTAGGTTTTTGATTCGGTGTTAGTCCGACAGGCTGCTAGCACGAGATTCGTAACAATCAAAAAAGGGGACAGACGATGGCAGGAAAAACAGTGCGAGGCACCAAGCCCGCATACCCCGGAGAAGGACTCCAGGTTATTTGGGAGGATGTTAAACTGACCGAGGAGCAGATTGTGGCGCTACGGGAGTATTCAGACGGACGGCAGCGCAACTCCTGTCGCGCAACAGTGTCGTTTCGGCATACACAGCGCACCCGTTGCCGAGGGCTCTCGAGTGGGGCCTGATTTCGGCGGAACGTCACGGGGACGCGCCTCTCAAGTGGTGTGCCGGCCCCCCAACCAAAATGGCAGTGGCCAAAGGAGGCCCCGATGAACGCTGCACCGAATCGGCCGAAGAAATTCTACTGGATCAGTGCGATCGCGCTGGTCTGGAACGCGTCCGGCATTTTGGCGTATGTGGGCCAGGTCACGATGAGCCCCGAAACACTGGCGGAGATGCCGGATGCCGAACGCGCACTCTACGAGGCTGTTCCCGCCTGGTCGACCGCGGCCTTCGCGATCGCCGTTCATGCCGGTGCCATCGGCTGTATCCTGCTGCTGCTCGGAAAAGCGCTGGCGCGGCCGCTATTGGTCGTGTCCCTGGCCTGCGTCCTGGCGCAGAATTACCACACGTACTTCGTTGCGAACGTGACCGATGTCATGGGCGTTGGCAACGTCGTGTTCTCGGCAGTGGTTGTCCTGATCAGCGTCTTCCTGATCGCGTTCGCAAACAACGCAAAGCAGCACGGCTGGATCCGTTGAGCAGGCGGCGCCGCGCGCCGAGGACACCAACGCGTGAGATTCTCCTTCGTGCGCTCGGGGGTCGTCACAAAAGGGTGCAGTTTTCAGTTGTCAAAAAGGGGACAGACGATGGCAGCAACAACAGTGCGGGGCATCGAACCCGCACATCCCGGAGAAGTAGTCCGCGATATTTGGGAGGATGTTGAACTGACTCAGGAGCAGTTTGCGGACGCTCTGGGAGTATCCAGACAGACGGTAGCGCAGCTCCTGTCGTGCAGGCGTAACGTATCGGCAGACATGGCCCACAGGTTGTCGAGGGCTCTGAATACTGGCCCGGAAGTGTGGATGCGGCTTCAGGAGGCATTCGATCTCTGGGTCACAGAGAAGAAGAATTGGCGACAGTACCAAAGATTGCCGTGTTGGATGCGGCCAAGGCCGAGGACGGCAAACAAGCGGCCCCGGCGGAAGGGCGCTAACGGACCGGAACGTGATCGATCCACGACGTGAATCGTTCCCGGCGCGGCGGGTCGTTCATCCACGAGGTGTCGGGTAAGGGCAGCCGGCCGGCGGCCTCGACGGATAGCCAGCCGTTTTCCAATGGCATGCGTCTCTTCTTGCCGACCCGCGTGATCCAGGCCATCTCGTGTCGTTCCTCGCAGACCTGGGCGAGTTGAACGGTGGCGATGGCGTCCTGCTTCACATATGCCAGCACTTCCTCGTAGCGGCCCGCGGCCCACGCCGCCGGCGCTTCGGCACCGCTCATCGCGGCCAGTTTGCCTTCAATCTCCATGCCTTCGGTGGCCTTCTGAAGGCTGACCGGATGGCCCAGAACGCAGACGGCATGGAACAACATGTCGATGTGCTTCACCGAGAGACTGGCGCATTCGGCGTGCATGCCCGATTCTTCGGCAAGGATATCGAAGTCGAATCCGGTTCCGTTCCAGGTGACCAGTGTGTAGCCGACGTTGGTGAACGCTATCAGGTCGCCGACCATGGCCGCGGCCTCGGTCCGGGACATCCGCCCGGAATAACCGCCGGAGGCTGTCCGTCCGGACCAGACAATGGTTTCACCGGTATCGCTCATGGCGGCTGCCGCGCAACTGATCCCCAAGGGGCGATATGCAAGGATATCGGAAACCCCTTCCGGGAGCATTTTTGCAGATTCGATGTCGAACGAGACATAACGGTTTGCAAACAGATTCATGGTCATGATGTCGATGAGTATTCGACACGGCCGGATCAGATCAGGTCCCTTCCCATACATTTGTTTCGCGCCTGCCGTTCCTCGGCCGGTTACCCCCGGCGCGTGCCCGATTTCCGGACCCAGGCTGTCCTCGACAGGCGGCAAAGTAGGAGTATTCCGCCTTCATTTCGAGGTGCATGATTCGGCAGTCATCCACTCCACAGCCTGCGGCGCCACCAACGACTCCCGCAAGGGGCGTTCGTTCCTCGCGTCATCCGGTCGTTGCGGCAACGGTTCGTCTCTGGCGGGAACTTCGCCGAGAATTCGATGCCGCCCAGGTGGCTTCGGGCCGCGTCGTGTGGGACACGCCTGAAATTCTGCCGCTCGATGCATGGCTCGGCCGATGTTTTCGGGAGTGGCTGTACGCGCGCCCCCGAGAGCGACCGATTCAGCTCCTGCGCCCGTCCGAAGAGCGGGCGATCTGGGAAGACATCGTACGGAGCTCCCCAGAGGGCCGCGCGCTGTTGCAGATTGCCGCGACGGCGGATGTGGCGTTCGAAGCCTGGAATCTGGCTTGCCGCTGGCGCCTGCCCCTTGACGCGGCAGAATGGAACGACACGGGCGACTCGGAAGCCTTTCATGGATGGGCCTTGGAATACCTGAGGCGTCTCGACCAGCATCGTTGGCTGTCGAATGCGCAACTCGCCGGGTTTCTGGCCGAACGCGTCGACGATGGCGAGATTTCCGTTCCTGAACGCATCGTGCTTGCGGGCTTTCTCGAACGGACACCCGCGGAGAACAAGCTGTTCAAGGCGTTCGAAGGCGGGGGATGCGCAATTGAAGACCGCGAAGCGGAAGTGGGCGGCGAAGCGATGTCCGCCACTGGTGGCGTTCGACTGAATCTGGCCGATCGGGAGGCCGAGATTCAGGCGGTTTCGGTGTGGGCGCGCCGCCGGCTCGAAGAGGCTTCGCTCGAAAACAGGGGAGACCTGAAGATTGGCATCGTCGTTCCCGACCTCGGGAGTTGCCGGACCCATATCGATCGTGTCCTTGCCGAAGTGTTCCATCCCGATACTCGTCTTCGCCCCGATCTTGACCCTCATCGGCTCTTCAACATCTCGTTGGGACCGCGGCTGCGCGACTACCCACTCGTCGATGCGGCCCTCCGAATTCTCTCTTTCAAACCCCAGGGCAACGCGATCGAAGAGATCGGGCGCCTTTTGCGATGCCGTTTTGTCGCGGGCGCCGAAGACGAGTTCACGGGCCGTGCGCTGTTGGACCGGCGCCTTCGCGAACTGCGCGAACCTCGAGTCGGACTTCCGGACGTGCTCCGATTGGCCGGTCAGGACGATGCTCCGCATTGCTGTCGCCTGCTCGCCGGCCGTCTGAGTCGCTGGCAGCAGCAATACCGGGACTTGCCGGGGGAACAGATGCCCAGCGACTGGGCGGCATCGGCGTCGGCATTGTTGAAGGCGATGGGCTGGCCCGGCGACCGTACCCTGTCGAGCGTCGAGTATCAGACGGCCAGCGCATGGAATGACCTGTTGTCCGAGTTTGCGGGACTCGATGGCGTGTTCGGGCCCATCTCTCCCGATCGCGCCTGGACGATGGTCGAGCGGCTGGCGTCGGCGCGCCAGTTCCAGCCGGAATCCGACCCGGCGCCCATTCAGGTGCTCGGTGTGTTTGAAGCATCCGGGCTTCGGTTCGATCATCTCTGGTTGATGGGCGCCGACGACGGGGCGTGGCCTGCTCCATCCAGTCCGCACCCGTTCCTTCCGCTGCGGCTTCAGCGGGATTCGAAGGTTCCTGGCTCGTCGCCGGTCCGCGAACTGGAGTTTTCGCGGCTTCTGACGCGCCGAATCCTGGCCAGCGCCCCCGGCGTGGTGGTGAGTTGTCCCGTGAACGACGGCGATACCGCGCTTCGCCCCAGCCCGCTCTTCGCGCATCTGCCGGAGTCCAGTGTTGAAGAACTGGACGTCCAACCGGACATCGCATACCTCGAACGGTTGCGCCAATCCTCGGATATTGAAACCGTTGAACACGACGCGGCGCCCCCGTGGAATATCCTCGACGGAGAGCGGGCTTCGGGAGGCACTTCGATATTCAAGTGGCAGGCCGCCTGTCCGTTCCGCGCCTTTGCGCATCTTCGCCTCGGCGCTGATGCGATGCCGTCGGCAGAGGCGGGCCTGGACGCGATCGATCGCGGCGTGTTGATCCATGAGGCGCTCGACCGCGTCTGGCGGCAGCTTCGGTCGCATCGGGATCTCACCGCCGCCGATCCCGAGCACGTGGCCGCGATCGTGGAGGGTGCGGCCGGCGCCGCTCTTCAGAGCATGTCCGAGCATCGCGCGGTGCTGCGGCAGCCCCGCTTTGCCGAAATCGAACGCGCGCGGCTGACACGCCTTATCGGCGACTGGCTCGAACTCGAAAAACAACGTCAGCCGTTTACGGTCATTGATCGGGAAAGCCGGCGTCAGGTCGAGGTGGGCGGGGTGCGGTTCGAGGTCCGCGCCGACCGTGTGGACCGGATCGAAGACGGTACGGGAATCGTCGTGGACTACAAGACGGGTGTGCATGGGCCGGGGGAGTGGGAAGGCGACCGGCCCGACGAGCCCCAGTTGCCGCTGTATGCGGTCACGGCCCCAGCGCCGGTTAGTGGAGTTTTCTTTGGCGTCCTGAAGACGGGAAACACCGGATTCCGCGGGACTGCCGTATCCGAGGATCTCGTTCCGGGAGTTCGTGTCGGGGAGAACGATCCGGACATGCAGGAACGCATCGGCGACTGGCGGGGTGCGCTCGATCGCCTTGGCCGCGATTTCATGTCCGGTGTGGCCACCGTCGATCCCAAGAAACTCCCGAAAACCTGCATGCACTGCAGCCTGCCGTCATTGTGCCGGATCGATGAGTTGACCGGTGCCGCCGTGGAGGGCGATCTTGACTGAGCGTTCGCTCCGGGGGCCGTCCGTTTCCGAGGCCGGGGACCGGGCCGAACGCCTGCGTGCGCTCGATTCGACCGGATCGTTCATTGTCGAAGCGCCGGCCGGGTCGGGGAAGACCGCGCTGCTGATTCATCGCTTTCTGACGTTGCTGGCGACGCCGGGCGTCGAGGAACCGGAATCCATCATCGCCATCACGTTCACGCGCAAGGCCGCCGGCGAAATGCGGCACCGCCTGATTTCGGCGTTACAGGAAGCGAACCAGTCGTCCGATCCAGACGAAACGACGTCGCTTCACGAACAGCAGACACGGGCTCTGGCAAGGCGGGTCCTTGAACGCGACCGGCAGCGCGATTGGAAGTTGGTCGAGAATCCTTCGAGGTTACGTATCCAGACGATCGATTCTCTGTGTGCGAGCCTGACTCGCCGCATGCCCTGGATCTCGCGCATGGGAGCGCCGCCGCAACCCGAAGAGAACCCGGGTTACCTTTATGCGCAGGCCGCGCGTGCCACGCTCGAACTGCTCGATTTCGATGGCGCGAATCCGGATCGCGTCAGCGCCCTGACGACACTGCTGCGGCATCTGGATAACAACGTGCGGCGGGTCGCGGGGTTGCTGGCGGCCATGCTCCGGCGCCGGGACCAATGGTTGCGTCACGTTGTCCGGAATCCCACGACCGACGCGTTCCGCGAAGCGATCGAATCGGCCCTGAATGGGATCGTGACCGGCGAGTTGGAACAACTCGAACGGAGCTTTCCAGACGATGCCCTGGTCGAAACCGTCACGCATGCGCGATATGCCGCGGCGAATCTGATCGACGAGGGTTTACAAAGTCCGATCGTCGATTGCCTGGACCTTGACGGCTTGCCCGGTAGCCGCGATTTGAAAGCGTGGCTGGGCCTCGGGGAATTATTCCTCACCCGGAACGGAAAGCGGCGAACGCAGTTGGACCGGCGGCATGGTTTTCCGCCAACCAAGGAAGGGCGCACCGCGAAGCGGCGTTGTCTGGCGATCCGGTTGGATGACGATTTCCTGGAGCGGTTGCACCGGGTACGTCTGTTGCCGCCGACTGCCGTCGGAGACACGCAATGGAACGTACTCCAGGCCCTTGTCGAATTGCTTCCCGTAGCCGTTGGGCAACTCAAGTTGGCGTTCCAGGCTACGGGGAAGGTCGATTTTGCCGAGATCGCCCATGCCTGCCGGCAGGCGCTGGGAACCCCCGAGGCGCCCACGGATCTTGCCTTCGCACTGGATTGCCGGATCGGCCACCTGCTGATCGACGAGTTTCAGGATACTTCGCAGGGCCAGTTCGACCTGATCGAGTCCCTGACTTCCGATTGGCAGTCGAACGACGGCCGGACCCTGTTTCTGGTTGGCGACCCGATGCAGTCCATTTACAGGTTTCGTGAAGCCGAAGTGGGCTTGTTCCTGCGGGCGAGGCAGCAGGGTGTGGGAAACGTTCGTCTCATTCCACTTCGGCTGTCGGTGAATTTTCGATCCAGTTCCGGAATCGTGGAATGGGTAAACCGCGCCTTGGGCGACGCATTTCCGGCCGAAGAGGACACCTTTACCGGAGCGGTGACCTATACCCCAGCGGTTGCGTTCGACGATCCCCATCGGGCTTCCGTTGCCGGCACGGACGCGGGCCTCGATCGATCGGCGGACCGATCGGTACGTATCTATCCCTCATTCGACAAGGATTCGGATTCCGAGGCGGCCGAGGTATTGGAGATTATCCGCCGCACGCGTGCGTCCGACGCCGGGCCGGGGGCCGGAACCATCGCCGTCCTGGTGCGCTCCCGCGGCCATCTGATTCGGACGGTCGCGGCTTTGCGCCGGGCCGGTGAACGATTCCGTGCTGTCGAAATCGATGCGCTGGGCGCACGCCCCGTCGTACGGGATCTGCTTGCGTTGACCCGCGCGCTGCTCGATCCGGCCGATCGCGTATCGTGGCTGTCGGTTCTGCGTGCGCCCTGGTGCGGATTGACGCTGGCCGATCTTCATGCCCTGGCCGGCGGCGACCCCACATCGGCCGTCTGGGATCTAATGCGCGATCCGGCACGTTGCCAGTCGTTGTCGGACAACGGACAGCAGCGGCTTTCCAGGGTGAGGGGTACGATCGGGGACGCGATAGACAGGCGTGGCACGATGCCGGTTCGGCGTTGGGTCGAAGGCGTATGGGTTGGGCTGGGCGGCCCGGCATGCCTGGACAGCCGCACTGGCTTGGAAGACGCGGCCGCGTTTCTGGATCTGCTCGAAGAATCCGTTCGGGGGGCCGATATCGAGGACGAACGTGAATTCGAACTCGCCGTGGACAAACTCTATGCCCGTCCGGATGTCGAAGCCGATGAAGGCTTGCAGTTGCTGACGATCCACAAGGCGAAAGGCCTGGAGTTCGACACTGTCATCCTGCCGGGTCTGGGGCGGTGGGTGCGCGGGGAGGATTCCACTCTGATGATGTGGCTCGAATATGTGGACCGGCAGGGAATAGCCCAGTTGTTGATGGCGCCGATCCGGGAAACCGGAAGCGACGACGATCCGCTGTACGCGTATCTGCGATGGGTGCAGTCGGTCCGGAGCGAGCACGAGAGCACGAGGTTGCTCTACGTTGCGGCGACACGCGCCCGCCGATCCCTGCATTTGCTCGGCCACGCGCAGGTGGCGCGTCATACCGATGGCCGGTCTGTGAAGCCCCCCGGTTCGCGTTCGCTGCTGCACAAGATCTGGGCCTCGGTCGAAGACGACTACCGGCGTGTACTTGCCCATGGCCCGATGGCCGATGGAAGTTCGGGCGAAGGATCGGAAGACGGATTGGTTGGCGGACCGGATCAAGGATCGGATGACAGATTGGAGACGCCGCGTCCCGTCCTGCGGCGCTTGAGGCTCGACTGGGAAGCCCCTCGACTGGGTCCGGTCCTGGAGTGGCCCCCAGACGGGGCCGCTGGGTCCAATCCGGCCAATCCAGCCGATCCCGCTAAAACAGATGACGGGTCGCCCGTGAATCCGACGTTTGACTGGGCAAGCGAACTTCAACGCCGGGTTGGAATCGTGGTGCATTCGCTGCTGCAACGGACGTATTTCGATTCTGCGGAGACCGGTCGTCCACAGGGTTGGAATCGCGAAACCGTCCTTGCCGCGCTACGCACCGAGGGGCTCGATGGAGAGAAACTGAGCGAAGCGTGTCGTCGCGTCGAGGGGGCTCTCCAGGGTGCGTTGACCGACGAGCGGGGCCGGTGGATTCTGTCGGGCCACGAGGAGGATCGAAGAGAGTATGCGATTTCGGCTGTGACCAGGGGGCGATTGCAACGGTTCGTCCTGGACCGGACCTTCGTTCACGACGGCGTGCGCTGGATCGTCGACTACAAGACTGGCGTCCATTACGGCGGCGGTGTGGAGGCGTTTCTCGACAATGAACGGGAAAGGTATCGAGCACAACTCGAGAACTATGCCGAAGCCATCCAGCGGATCGATTCCCGGCCCATCCGCCTGGGTCTGTACTTCCCCTTGCTTCGGGCTTGGCGGGAATGGGCTTTCGAGCCTTCGCATTCCGCCAAGGTCCCCATGCCGGGTTACTGATGCCTCCCTGGGTTGCAGCCACGATGATCGCCATCCTTGTGGCCACGGTTCCAATGGCCTGGGTGCTTCGGATCATGCGCGATCTGCCCGATCCCGTTCTATCGTCGCACCGCCGGTGGCCGGCGTGGGCCAACTCGATCCTGATTGCCGTCGTCACGGCATGCGTCACTGGGTTCGTTCGGTTTGCCTACTACGGTTCCCCCCGGGGGCCGGCCGAGATTGGACTGCAGATGTTGATTGCATGCGTGATCTACGTCTTTGGAATGGTGCTGCTGGTCCGTCAGTTCGTGGGGCTCTACCCGGAGTATTTCGTCACGGCCGGTCGCAGCGGGCTCGCGGTCCGGAAAGCGGTTTATCGCAATATTGCCGCTGTCGAGACCATTCGCGAGACATCCACGGAAACGTTGCTGCGGATCGAAATGATCTCGGGCGAGTTCCTGCTTTTGGAGTTGCCGACTGCGCAAGTCGCCCTGTTATTTGACCTGATCAGGGATAACAAGCCCGAGCCCTAAGGCGGATGCGCAAATTTTGCAGACTCTAAACCCTGTCATCAATGCATAATGGAGAAAATACACCGATGCGGAAGAGGATTGAAGAATCGCTTCACTCCTCTTTCGACCTCTGGGGGAGACGAAGTGGCTTTACCGAAACATGCGTTTTTCAAAGGCCGCATCGTTCCTTATAGCGAAGCGAAAGTCGGGGTCCTGACGCACACGTTGAATTACGGGACGGGTGCTTTTGGCGGACTGCGCGGTTACTGGAACGATGAGGAGGAACAATCATTTATCTTCCGTCCGGAAGATCATTACAGGCGGTTTTTGCAGTCGGCGAAACTGCTATGCATGGATCTGCCATACACGCTGCACGATCTGGTGGAAGTGACGGCGGAACTGATACGGACCGAAAACCTGCGCGAGGATTGCTATATCCGGCCGCTAGCCTACTTTTCGGACGAAATTATCGGTGTACGGCTACACGACATGCACCCCGACGTGGCGATCACAACGATCCCGTTCGGACGCTACGTGCCGAACGACGAAGGCGCGCACGTGACCGTGTCGTCCTGGCGGCGGGTCGACGACAACAGCCTGCCGGCCCGGGGCAAGATTTCGGGGGCGTATGTCAATTCCGCCTTTATCAAGACCGAAGCTGAACGGGCGGGGTACGACGAAGCGATCGTGTTGAACAACGACGGTCATGTTTCCGAGGGATCCGCCGCGAACGTGTTCATCGTGCGGGACGGGCAGGCGATTACCCCACCGGTCACCGATAACATCCTGGAAGGGATCGTTCGCCGGAGCATCATGGAATTGCTTCGTGAAGAGATGGGGATAGAAGTCGTCGAACGGCCGATCGATCGCACTGAACTCTTCATCGCCGAAGAAACCTTTTTCAGCGGAACGGGAGTCCAGATCGCGGCGATTACCCGTGTGAATCACCGATTCGTCGGTGAGGGTGTCATGGGGCCGGTCACCTCGAGGTTGAGGGAACTGTTCTTCAACGTCGTCCGTGGTCGTGACCCGAAGTACCGTCACTGGTGCACCCCGGTATTCGTTGCCGATCGCGCAACAGCGCGCTGACCAGTTTGAGTCCAAACAAAAAAAAGAGCCCGGGGCGACCGCCCCGGGCTTTTTTTAGTGACTTGAAACGTAATGTAGGGGCGGTCTATGACCGCCCGAATCAAGATCGTGCGGTGATCGTGCGGTGATCGTGCGGTGATCGTGCGGTGATCGTGCGGTGATCGTGCGGTGATCGTGCGGTGATCGTGCGGTGATCGTGCGGTGATCGTGCGGTCATAGACCGCACCTACATTAGTGGGAGCGTGCAGTGGGAGCGTGCAGTGGGAGCGTGCAGTGGGAGGCGGGCGGCCGGTCCGACCGCCCGATCGAAAAAGAGAGTCCGTTTCAACCGGCGTGACAGCTCGTCATCAAGCGCGTTTCCGCCCCTCCTGACACGGCGTCGCCGGGACGTTCCACAGACAAGAGGTATGCCGTGCACATGGCCTGAAAGATATGAAAGTAGTAGGCCACGCCCTCGATCTCGGCCGAATAGAAACCCTCGCGGTGGGGGTCCCTTCGGGCGGTCAACCCCTTGGATAGCGCGCGTTCCAGTATCTGAACACTCGATTCAACGGCCGGATGCATCGGGACAACGCGGTAGCCGGTTTTCGCTTCGAAGTGTCGTTTGTTTGCGTCCATGGCTTCCTCCTCGTTGTCTCTTGTCGTCGTATCGCCTCATTCGCGATCGTTTCATTCCCGGTGTTGAGCGCGTTCGTCAGTTAATGCAACTGTAGTTATAGACGGCCGGTCCGGGATTTCGTCAACTCGAAGCCTGTCGGACTTTCGACGAAAGTCCTTTTTTTCAACGACGGCCCATTTTAGCCCGAAACAGTAAACACATTTATATGAATGACTTAGGTTTTCGATTCGGTGTTGGTCCGACATGCTACTCGCGCTCAGCGGCGTTTCCGAGCGGAATTCCCACATTCCCGATACGGAATACAGGGATAAAAAGTTTCCACGGAGCGGGGGCTTGTCGGGCGGCGGCGGAACCCCGGAGTGTTCTGGCGCCGGCTGCTATTGCCCGGTCTGGTCGGCAACCGCTTGCGTGGCCCGGGCAACGGCTTCCGCGTCGCCCAGATAGAAACTGCGGACCACGGAGAGATCGTCGTTCAACTCGTAGATCAGCGGCTGTCCCGTGGGGATGTTGAGTCCCGCGATGTCCCGGCCCGAAATCCCGTCCAGGTACTTCACCAATGCCCGGATGCTGTTGCCATGCGATGCGATCAGCACCTGCTTCCCGGCTCGCAGTTCGGGAGCAATCCGTTCGTCCCAGTAGGGAAGAACCCGCTCGACGGTCAGCTTCAAACTCTCGGTAAGAGGTATCCGATCGGGTGCGAGTCCCGCATAACGGGGATCGTTCCTCGGATTTCGAGCGTCCGCGGCGTCGAGTTCCGGGGGCGGAATGTCGTAACTGCGCCGCCAGACGTGTACTTGGTCCTTGCCGTATTTTTCGACCATTTCCCGCTTGTTCGTGCCCTGAAGACCCCCATAGTGACGTTCGTTCAGCGTCCATGACCGTTCGACCGGGATCCACATCCGATCCATTTCTTCCAATGCCAGCCAGAGCGTCTGGATTGCACGCTTCAGGACCGACGTGAACGCGATGTCGGGGGCGTAACCGCCTTCGCGCAAGAGCGTTCCCGCCTGCCGGGCTTCGACCCTCCCCTGTTCGGTGAGCGGGACATCGGTCCAACCCGTAAAACGGTTTTCCCTGTTCCAGGTGCTCTGTCCGTGACGCAGCAAAATCAGATTGCCCATACGGGAAGTTTAACAGCCCGTGACAGAACCCTGCAGGGTCGCGCGCAGGGGTCTTCGGGTTTCAGGCGCGAAGAGAGGAGCGGAGCGATGGTTCCACATCGTGACCGAAGAACGACAAAGTCTGTGATCCGAACCCTCCTGCGCCCTACGGGTTACGGCGGCATCGGGCCATCTGCCACGTTGCCACTCCTCGATAGATGGTGTCATCGACTTGATCGATGCGGGCATCGACGAAGTCGATGGAGGACATCGACTTCGTCGTGGCGCCTCGCATACGGCCCAATGGCGCTCGTAACGCGATCCCTGCAGGGTCCTGCCACGGGCTGCTAACACCGTCTCCTGAGGCCTCGCCCGTAACGGCAGTGGGCGCCGCGAGCCTGCGTTCCGAAACTGTAGCGACTGTCTATGACCGCCCAAATCAAGATCGTGCAGTCATCGTGCGGTCGAGATTGTGCCGTCGTAGACGGCACCTACAGGGGGAAGTCGGAATGGGAGGGGGAGCACGAATCAAGTCCGAACTCTTCCTGTAGGTGCGGGCTATGACCGCACGAATCAAGTCCGAACCCGCACCTTTATCATTCCGACAACTTATGAGAACAGCCCTCCGAATGTAGGGGTCGAGATTGTCCGGTCATAGACCGGACCTACAGTGGGACAATACAATGATCCTGCATCCGGTCCGGAGCTTCGGTATGACTTGTTGATTCATGCTTGGTGTCCGGTTCATCCATACGGCCAATATGCATCTGGACAGGCCCTTCCGCGCCTGGCCGAGGCTTCGCCATCAGGTCGCGGTCCCGCAAGCTGCCGTCCATCGTCTTTGGATTCGTCTACAGATTCGGACTCGTCCTTTCATGATCCGGAAATCTTCGATTTCGGTTGGAAGGGCCCCCGGCCTCTGACGCCCCCCTGCTACAATGGCCCACGATGGAATCGAAGAGCGTTCGAAACGAAGTCCGGTTTTCCGGGGACAAGATGCGGAAGGTGCCGCTTTTTGGCTCGGAGAAGTACTTCTGCGACCTCTATTGCCTTCAGCCTGGACAGGAACAGCGGATCCACAGTCACGCCGAATCCGACAAGATCTACTACGTCATCGAGGGTTCGGGCCGCTTCCACATCGCAGGGGACGAACGCGATCTGGGGCCGGGCGAAACGGTCATTGCCAAGCCTGGCGAGGACCACGGGGTTCGGAACACGACCGAAGAAAATCTCGTACTGCTTGTCTTTATGACCCCCCGACCATAAGATTCCATTTCCAGAGGTTCGGCAAAAAACAAGACGTGAAGCCGCCTTGACGGAGACCATATTCTCATGGGACGCAACGCACAGTTGATTCGCCAATGGGCGATTCTCAAGCAGATCGAAAGGACCCGCTGGAGCACGGTTCCAGACTTGGCGGACCGGCATTCGGTGTCGACAAAAACGGTTCGACGGGACCTGATCGCCCTGATGGAAGCCGGATTTCCGCTGTATGACGAGCGATACGAAAGCAAGGTCTACTGGAGACTTGCCGAAGAATACAAGGGCCTTCCCCTGGCCCACCTGTCCCTGTCGGAACTCGCGGCTCTGTATTTCAGCCGGAACATGGTGAGCGCCCTGCTCGCGCCTCCTTTTTCGGACGACATCGATTCGGCATTCAAGAAGATCGCAAGCGCGCTGCCCGAAAAGAACATCGAATTTCTCGACGGCCTCGACAAGATGATTTCGGTCCGCGCCGATGCGCCAAAGGATCTGGACCGGCACAAGGATACGATCCGGACCTTGATGGACACGATCGGCGAAGAGCGCCGCATCCGCATGGACTATTTTTCGGTCCACAGTCAGAAGAAGAAACATTACGTCGTCGACCCCTATCGTTTGATGTACTTCAGGGGCGGCATCTACCTGTTCGGTTTTGTCGAGGAGTACAAACAGATCCGAACCTTCGCTGTCGAGCGGATCGAGGATATCGAGAAACTCGGGACCACCTTTGAAAGGCCGGCGGGTTTTTCGGTGGAAACCTATCTGGAATCGTCTTTCGGTCTGGTCAAGGAAGAGCCGTTCGACGTGGAGATCCTTTTCAAAGCGGACACGGCGAAGTATGTTCGGTCGCGCGCGTGGCATCCCTCGCAGAAGGTGCGCGACGTTGGAAACGGCGAAATTACGATGAGCCTCCACGTCGGCGGGGAGTTCGAACTCGTCGGCTGGATTCTCAGCTTCGGGGCGTCCGCCGTGGTTCTTTCGCCCGATCGATTGCGTCGCCGGGTCGAATCGGATCTCAAACGAATGCTGGAGAGTTACCGTACCGAAGTCACGATCGCTCCACCAGCGAAGGCCAGGCCAACAAAGAAGTCTCGAAAAGTTGGCGTGACACGGCGGTAGCCCTACCCCTGTCCTCCCACAAGAACCCATGTGGTACAGCAATATTCTGGAAACCATCGGCAATACGCCCCTGGTGCGGTTGAACAGGATCAACGCCGGTCTGAAGCCGACTCTTCTGGCGAAGCTCGAATACCTGAACCCGGGCGGCAGCATCAAGGACCGCATCGGTCTTCGAATGCTCGAGGCCGCCGAGGCTGCCGGCGAGGTGCCTCCCGGCGGTACCGTCATTGAAGGCACTTCGGGCAACACCGGTGTCGGATTGGCCCTGGCGGCGGCTGTGAAGGGTTACAAGTGCATCTTCACGATGCCGGACAAGATGAGTCAGGAAAAGATCGACGCACTTCGAGCCCTGGGTGCGGAGGTCATCGTTACGCCCACCGAGGTGGAGCACGACGATCCGCGCAGTTACCACTCCGTCGCCCTGCGGCTGAACCGGGAATTGCCGAACAGTTATTTCCCGAATCAGTACGAAAACCTGGCCAATAGCGAGGCACATTACGAGACGACGGGCCCCGAGATCTGGGAGCAGACCGAAGGCCGCGTGACGCACATTCTGGCCGGCGTCGGTACCGGGGGCACGATCAGTGGAACGGCCCGTTTTCTGAAGGAACGGAATCCCGATATTCAGGTCATCGGCGTCGACCCGGAGGGCTCGATATTCGCGGGGATGTTCCGGACCGGCAAGCGTCCGGACCCGGCGCCGTACAAGGTCGAGGGGATAGGACAGACCGTGAAGCCGCGCAACGTCGATTTCTCGGTTATCGACGAATTGCACTCGGTTTCGGACAAGGACTCTTTCCTGACCACCCGGAAACTCGCTCGTCAGGAAGGGATTTTCGCGGGCGGTTCCGCCGGGTCGGTCGTACACGTTGCGCTCCAGAGGGCCCAAACCCTGGGTGAGGATGCACTGATGGTGATCGTCATTCCGGACACCGGCGCGCGCTATCTGAGCAAGATCTACAGCGACAACTGGATGCGGGAGAACCAGTACCTCGAATCCGCGGTCAACGTGCGTGCCAGCGAGGTTGTTCTAAGCAAGAAACGCCGTACCGAGACCATGTTGTCGATTCCGCTGGGAACGTCGATCCAGAATGCCGTGAACCTGATGCGGGAACATGAGATTTCGCAATTGCCGATCATCGAAACCGATGGGGTGGTGGGCAGCATCAGCGAAGCCCGCATCCTGGACATCCTGGTTTCCGACCCGTCGGCCCGGAGCAAGTCCGTGGCCGAATACATGGAGCCGCCCTTTCCCATCCTGCCCAGCGACGCCTCGATCGGCCTTGTTGCCGAACACATGAAAAGCGATATCCCCGCTGTTCTCGTGCAGTCGGGCGACGGTTTCGACATCGTCACAAAATCGGATTTGATCGGGTTTTTGACGCGCCATCAGGACGAGAGCACGTTCTCCTGACCTAGGAGCCTGTGGTGAAACCCCGCTGCATTCGAACGGCGATGCATCACGGCTGGACTGCGTTGCTCGTCGTTCACATATGGCGGAATATGTTCGCTCCTCGCGCCTTGCCAGCCGCGCGCCTCACCGGTCTCGGTGCGACGCGAGGTTTCACCACAGGCTCCTTGGGTCTGCGGTACACTCGCGTTTCGGCTTGACGACTGGAGACATCCCGGTGGCATTCAACCTGCGAGCAAACGTTCCGCTGGACAAGAGGTATTCGGAATTCGAGAAGCGGTACCCCGCGCTGGGCCTGATCGGCAATACCCGGATGGTGGAGATCGCTTGCTTCCGCGAAGAATTTCCGGGTGTCCGGATACTCGCCAAGGCGGAATTTGCCAATCCCGGCGGAAGTCTCAAGGATCGCCCGGTCCGGCGAATGATGCTGGAAGCCATGATTGCCGGGGAGTTTTCCGGTGGCCGTTCGCTGTTGGACTCCAGTTCGGGAAATGCCGGCATCGCCTACGCCATGATCGGCGCCATGATGCGGGTTCCGGTTTCGATCGTCGTTCCCGGGAATGCCAGCCGGGAGCGCAAGCTGCGGATCAAGGCGCACGGCGCGACCCTGATCGAGACCGACCCCATCGAGGGATACGATGAGGCGCTGAGGGAGTGCCACCGTATCGCGGAGAAGCGGGCCGACGAGTTCTTTCATTGCGACCAATATGCGAACGACAACAACTGGCTGGCCCATTACCACACGACCGGGCCGGAGATCCTGGAACAGACCGGGGGCAGGATCACGCATTTCGTGACCGGTATCGGTACCGGAGGGACGCTGACCGGTGTCGGCCGGCGGTTGAAGGAAGAGATTCCAGGTGTCGAGATCGTTCAGATCGTGCCCGAAGATTTTCCGGGAATCGAAGGCCTGAAACCCCTGGAGTCGCCCGGCGACATCATTCCGAAGATTCTGGACCGGCGTCTGGTCGACACCCGGGTCCGGGTTTCAAGCGACGATTCGGCCCGCATGTGCGCCCTGATGGCGCGAGACGGCCTGTTTGGAGGACAGTCTTCGGGCGCCTACCTGCAAGGCGTCTACGAAACGGCCCGCCGTATCGGAGAAGGCGTCATCGTCACAATCCTCAACGACATCGGCGAACGCTACATGAGCACGGCTCTCTGGGAGCGCTGAAGGTTTCCAAGGGGTTTTGCCGGAACACTCCCTGCCGAAGCGGATCGGTTCATGCGGAAAGGCCAATCGCTGCCGGCTTCAGTGTCACCCACCATCGAGCAGGTCAGCTTCGGTTCCAGCAACGTCTTCGCGTAGAACTTCTCGCACGCCCCCTCCGACTCCCACTGTAGGTGCAGTCTATGACTGCACGATTACCGCACGATCACGAAGATCTTGATTCGAGCAGTCATAGACTGCTCCTACACAAGCTACATTGGGGGATTCGCATTCCCGCTCGGACTCCCATTGTAGGTGCGGTCTATGACCGCACGATTAACGCACGATTGAGAAGATCTTGATTCGAGCTCCCATTGTGCGGTCTATGACCGCACGATTAAAACACGTGTCCCTTCCTCCGCGGCAACTCCTGTGTCGCCACCCACAACGTCTCCTGTCGTTTCCGTCCCCCTCCCCATGGCGCTTTCTCCTACCACCAGTTTCTACGCCGCCCGGACGATTCCGGTGCCTCTCATCTCAACAACAAAGAATTTCACCACAGGTCCTATTGGATATTGGTCATTGGAGACATGTTCGAAGAATTTTTCAAGCAACTCAACAAGATGCCGGAGTATCTCCTCGGAGTTGGGAGAAAGGATCCAGATCTTTCGTTCATTTGTCCAACCGTCGCCCGCGTAGACTCTAATCGGGCCCGATTCCAATGTTAGACGATCACCTGCGTAACGCTTCTGCAGGAAGTGTCATGGCTGATGGCCGGCAGCTTCGATATCGGTCTGCGAGAAATCGTCGCCCTTGAACAGAAGCGGGATATCACGTTCCCTGGCAAGCGCGTACGCGAAGACATCACCCAGATTGAGAGATGCGGGGTGATGACCCTTGCCGTAGCGGCGGTAAGTTTTCGTCGCGATGGCGGCCTGGGCTGCACTGACCGGCTCGATGTCGATGAAGGGCCCGTCCAGGAACGCCATGGCCGCGGCGAAGAGGTCCTCATCGCGACTCGCGACGGCGGCGAGTTCGATGGCGGTGCCGGCCGAAACGATGGCGCGGCCCGATTCACCGATCAGATCGCGAAATGCCGGCGCTTCCTCTTCCGCCAAAAGGATAGTCAGCATCGCGGAGGTGTCGAGTGCAATCACTTCGGAAGTCCGCGATCATCGTAGATGCCCCGTTGCAAGGCCAGAGACAGGGGATGCCCATTGCCGGGGCCGTCGTCCCCAGCCAGACGCTTGCGCAGGCGCCGTCCGGACTCGATGTAGCGGTCGAGCGAGGCAGATACCGCCGCCTGACCGGGATGCGTGCGCTCTACACGCTCCTCGAGAACCGCCAGCGCCTGCTCGATAATTGCTGTTTTGCGCCCCCGGCCCCTCAACCCGAGCCGGGCGGCCAGCTTCTCGATACGATTATCGAGGTCCGGCCGGTGGACAAGGTTGATGGCCATTGGAAGCTTCTCCTTCGGAACGCGACAGCCGTCGAAATGTAGAATTCACTGTATACAACGAAAGGCCCAGGAGGAATTCAGATACGGCAGATGCAATGGCGGAGGCCGAGCGGGACGGTAAGCGATTCCCTGAAAAAATGAATATTTTGCAAGCGCTGGTTCGATGGTCATCGTCATCGCCGAAGCGAAATCCTTCCGCGAATTCACGCCACCGCGGCCTTGACGCAGTTTATCGGGGGTAGCGAGTCGAAGAGGCAGCTCCAATCTTTTCCGCCGTCCCGCCCGATCCAGAGCTGTCCGGTCGTCGTTCCCATATAGAGGGCCGGTGTCGCGAGTTCGTCGATGTCCATCGCGTCTCGCAGTACCGTGAAATAGCTGTCCTTTTTGGGCAAGCCCCGGTTGAGTTTCTTCCACGAATTACCGCCATTCCTGGTACGCCAGACCCCCGGCGCGCCGCCGGGACAGGCGCGCGTGGAGGTTTCCAGCGGTACGACGTAGACCGTGTCGGCATCGTGGGGATGCGTGACAATCGGGAACCCGAAATCGGAAGGTAGTCCGTCGGCGATCGATCGCCACGAGTGTCCGTAGTCGTCGCTTCGGAGGACGCCAATGCCGGGAAGTTCGGGCGTGCCGCCGTGGTTCTGCATGTAGAGCCGGCCCGGAGCGTCGGGGTGACTTGCGATCTTGTGAACGCACTGCCCGAATTCAGGATAAGCGTCGGGGGCAAATCCGACGCCGATTCCATCGTTGGAAGCCGCGAACGTCTCGCCGCGGTCTTCACTCAGATAATGGCCTCCGGTCGAGATACCCAAGTGCAGCCGGTCCCCATCGCGCAGAATCGTGTGCAGGCAGAGTCCGCCGCCACCCGGTTGCCACTGCGTTGAATGCGCGTGATTGCCGATGCCGGAAACCAGTTCCCAGGAATCGCCCCCATCGCCGCTCCGGAACAGCGCCGCGGGCTCGACGCCGCATAAAAGCTCCGTGTTGTCGTCACCCGCTTCGAGTGCCCAGATATTTGCGAGCGCGCGGCCGTCCTCATTCGGAAAGGCCGGCGCCGACTTCGTTTCGCTGAATTTCCTGCCAAGATCGGACGAGACCAATACCTTCATGCCGAAGAAGGGGTTGCAACTCGACGCGTAGATACGCGGCTTGCCGCGCATGTCGATCAGAGTGGCATAAACGGCGACCCCGGGCGCGAACGGCCCACGCAGTTCGAAGCCGCGCCGCCTTTTCGCCGCCTCGGCTACAAAGAGCCCCTTCTTGGTTCCGATCGACAGAATCACACGTTCCGGCATTTCGAACCTCCTGAAACAGCCGGCATTATACTGATGACGTCTCCCGGCGCAAGCGACGTTTCAAGCGTCGCCAGATCGCGAATGTGTGACGTGTTGACGAAGATATTCACGTGTCGGCGAATCCGGCCCGTCTCGTCGCAGACCGAGCGATAGAGCGCAGGATGGCTGCGCTCCAATTCTTTCAGAACGGAGCCCACGGTCGCGGCCGAGACAGAAATCTCGCGCAGACCCTGGCAACTGGCGCGCAGCATCGATGGAACGCGAACAGTGACTGTCATGGAACGGACATGTCGTCTTTCCTCAACCGTTAGCGGCATAAATCAGGGACAGTTCAGCCCGTCGAGTGTCATCCAACCGCTTGCCTCTGGAACGGAACAATCTTGATGTCACTTTCCCGCCTACGGGTCTGGGCGATGTCGTAGCTGTTCTGCATCCTCATCAGCGTATCCATGGATACGCCAAATGCTTTCTCGATCCTGAGCGCCATTTCAGGCGAGAGATGCACGCGCTCATTGAGCAGCGCGGACAGCGCCGGGCGTGTGACTCCCAACGCCCGCGCCCCATCGGTCACTGACAAGCCAAGGGCCTCGATGATTTCGGTCTTTACGAACCCGCCCGGATGGGCAGGGTTCTTCATCCGGATGCCTTTTATCGCACTCATGCCCGCCTCCTGGTGGTAATCCTCGTAATCCAGATCGACGATTTCGATCTCTGTCTGGTCGATCCGAACCGTGATACGCCAATTTTTTGTGACCGACAGACTCCAGACGCCCTTACGATCGCCGACAAGAGCCGCTGAGGGATGTGTTCAGACCGTTGGTGTCGGCACTCTTCGGTGCGCTGGTCACAATGACAGGCGGTGTGGTGGGCGGGGTGTTGGAGGGCATCCGCCCTTCCTCGATATGCTTTCGGGCGACTACGCGCTTAGGTCGTGCCTCCGCTTGACCCATTCCAGTTGTTCGGGGATCGCATGAACGCGCCCGCCGGCATCGAGCCGGACAATGACCATGTCGTGCCCGTAAGGCGGCAGGGCAAGTTGAATGCCTTCAACAATGCCCTCCCTTCGCCGGCCCCGCTGAATCAGACAGATCGGTTCGCCGAGGTGCAGATCGGAGGCTTGGACCTCGGGCGGAATCGATTCGTATTCAAGCGTCATTTTGTTCGGAAATGAATCGGTTCGTAAGGAAATCGTTTTCGGGATCGAGAAGGCGATCGAACTCAGAGCGGCTCGTCCTCATCCCACATGCCATCCCGGCCTTTGACAGTTTTTCGTTGTTTATCGCTGCCCTGTGACCGGCCGGGCAAGTACGCGCTTGATGGCCTGGGTGGCGGCCTCCTTTGGGCAGCCTTTACCGCTTGGCCAACTGTCAAATTTGCCGCCGCTATTCTACTTCATTTTCAGCGCGCTTTTCCCTTCTGGCGTCTGACCCGCCTTTCTCACGGGTTTTCGTTGCGAAGAGTCGGAGACGCCGTCAGGGCAAGGCGCGCGCCCGGAGGGCGCCGGAGGCGTACTTGACAGTACGTCGAGGAGCCCGACGAAGCGGAACGCGGCACTGGCGGATGTATACGGCGCTGCAGCAGACAACCCGTGAGAAAGGCGGGCTATGCGTCGGATCGATCGCGTTCGTCGTCTATCGGTACGGTGAGAATATGCGGACAACCGATCGAGTTCCGCGGCAATGGATGGTAACACCAAGGATGCTGCGTCACTATTAACAAGGAACGTCGCGGCCCCACCCGGCGATCCGTATCGTCGATCCCGGGTAGAAATTCATTCGGGATTCGGAACTCGGTGAAAACGGCGTCGGTCCCGATTCGCGTTCATGATCGCGAATGCGCCGCCAGGGGCGTCAATCGGTTTCATTTGATTCGAAAGTGGTTGCGGACCGCCAGCAGGAACAGAAAGATCAGCACTGCCGAAACAAGGAACTGTACGACACCCGCAAACGAAATCCCGTAGGGAATGACCGGCGCGAAGCCTGTTGGCAACTGGCCTGATATCGACGGCATGTCCGTTTGAATGCCGTAGAGGCACGCGTAGACCTGCTCAAGCCGACCGGACGCTCCGATTCCAGCGAACGGAACCGTGTTGTGGACCGAAAGCTCCAGGGCTGCCACTCGAACGTCGCCCGAACCGGCCGTGCAGACAACGTACGCGGCGAACGGCTGCTGCCATACGGCCGGGTTCTGACTTGCGTAAATGCCGGCGAACGCCAGAAAACCGATGCCCATCCATAACAAGGGCCGCACCATGGAGCGGCCGAAATCGGACAGGATCTGATACAACCAGCCGACCCAGAATCGCAGATGGAACAATTTGTCCTGAGTTCCGCGCCGCGCCGCGATCTCGCCCTTCAGGAACTGCAGTTCGCGCTCGCGGTCTTGCCCCTGGATAGCGAGCCTCCTCAGTGCGCGCCAGCGCCGCGAGGGATCGAGCTCCGATTTCCGTGCACCGATTTTTCGGAAGCGCTCAGGTTTTAGATCGACGTTGTCGAACCGCGGCGCCTCTTCGAAATGCGCTTCCGAGAAATCCGGAACACGGCTGAACTTGACGTTGTTCAGGGAGAACAGGCCCTTCCCCCTGATTGCTCTGAATTCGGCATACTGCGCAAACGATGACCCGCCAAAATAGGCCGGGCCTTCGAAACTGGACTGTTCGAAAGTGACCGCGTCTGAAAACGTTGCGCCACCGAATACGACGCGACGCGAGAATGCCGCGTCCCGGAAATCCGCCTTGTCGGAAAATTCCGCGTCCAAAAACGCTGTTCTGCCCGAGAACGCCGCCCACTCGAACGATGCCGCGCCCTTGAATTGTGTGCCGTTGAAGTGCGCTTCACCCCGAAACCTCGCGCGATTGAACCGCGTGTCATTCGAAAAGTTGACGCCGGGAAAACTGACGTCGCCCATGAATGCCGCTTCTTCAAATAGTGCCGTGGTCCGAAACGTCGCGTCCGCAAACCCGCAGAAGCCCGTGATCCTGACTTCGGAAAACTCCGCCTTGCCCAGGAATTCACATCTATCGAATCGTGCGCTTTCCAGAAAACTTGCCCTCTCGAATGCCGCATCGCCCGGAAAGCGGAAATGATCGAACCTTGCTTCCGTTTCGAATCGATGACCCGAAAAATCCGCCTTGGCCATTTCGTGCCACGCGCGGGTTTGCTTGTTCCATTTGTCGGGGTCCCCATCGATCCAATCCCCGGATTCCTCCAGCGCCTTTCTCTCGGCGAGCCTTTCGTCAGCCCAGGCATTCCAGGCGCGATTGCCTTCCTCGAATAGTTGGAGGCTTTGTTCCTTGTTCACACAATTTCTCCTTACGGGCGCCGACCCGAAATCATAGCCGGAAATCCGAGAATCGTATATTTAACTACAGAAAAACAGAGACCGCGATCCGGGCGGCTGTCTTTCAGCCGTGTTCGGGGCGGTGCGACTGAGTCCGGCGGGGTTCTTGATGCCGCTCAGGGGATTGACTGGAGGGTCGGGACCCTTTGCGCGGTGCGGCTGCAATCGCCCATCTCCGTTGACTTATATAAAGCGATAAGATTTGACGTGAATAAAGCGTTACGCTATATATGATGCGGTCAAGAGCGGGGCTGCCATGTACCGGCTGACGATACGGAAGCAAGCCATCAATACCCTGCGAAGAATGCGAACTCGGGATGCCCGCCGCGTGCGCGGCGAACTGGACAAACTGGCGCAGAATCCCGGCGGGCGGGACATTGACGTAAAGATGTTGCGAGGCCGTCCTGGCTATCGACTGTGGGTTGGCGCTTGGCGGGTCATTTTCGAACGGGACGAAGAGGCCCGAAGAATCGACGTGCTGCGTATCGGTCCACGCGGCGACGTTTACAAAGAGTAGGAAGGATGCCATGACCAAACCGCAAGTCATCCTCGACGATGGCGGAAAACCGGCATTCGCCGTTATCCCGTGGCGGGAGTACGCACGCTTGGCGATGATGGATGCCGACGCGGGGCTGACCGACGAAGAGCTTTACGATCACGCCAATTCCGTGGGTGGAGAGTCTTTTTCTGTCGAGGTGGCGGATCGCCTTCTGGCGGGGGAGAAAGCCGTCAGGGTGTACCGTCACCATCGCGGAATGACCCAGAAGCAACTGGCCCGTTCCGCTGGCATCAACGCGCTCTACCTGTCGCAGATCGAAAGAGGCCGACGCACTGGCTCGGCCCGGACCTTGTCCGCCCTCGCCGAGGCGCTCGGCGTCGACGTGGACGACCTGATCTGAGGGGAGCAAACAACTTCCGGTCGATCCCGACACCGAGCCGTGCTCTCAAGCTTCCCACAGCATCTTGATTGGCATGGCGAACAGTCTGGAAGCCATCTGTTGAACCCGCTCGCAGTGATGAAGGACGATGCCGCAGGCAAACCGTGTGTCCATGGCCTCTTTCAGGCGCGCCAGCCCTTTGAAATCGCGGGGGCGCACCGTTGCGCCCGCCTTGATTTCGATACCGACAATTCCGCGCGGCGATCGTTCCAGGACCAGATCGACCGTCGGCCCAGTCACCGCAAGGGTGGGGAAGTTTCCAGCGAAAGCCCGATCCAGGAAACCCGGTACGCATCGGTTGGCGATTTCCGCTTGCGAAAAGGGCAGGAGTTCAACTGTCTCGACGCGGCCGGCAAGCGAATCCGGGGAAATGGAACTTCTGAAAAGATCGACGGATCCGGTTATCAGGTAACGCCCAGGGCGTGGATCTTCATTTTCCTCTCGTCCGATTCGGAATATATCAGCGTCCAATTCGGAATGCACTCCGTGATCGGACGACTCTGAACGAAGACGACGAAGACGATCCTTCATCGAGAATCCGACTTTCGGAGTTGTTGCCCGGGGCGGAATCCGAAGCGGCGAGTCGTTCCAGGAATTGACTGCGAGACCGCCGTCTCATCATGAGATTGCTGGGCGGCAGGTGGTGACGGTATCCAGGAAACAGTGCAGGGAAACGAATCTACGGAAGTACGCGAAGGCTTTCCAACTCGGCCGCCAATGACGCCCGCTGATCCAGGCAGACAAACGTGAGGGACCCAGCCAATTGCTCCTGCACCAACAGCGTCGCGCCAAGCTGGCCCGCGTCGGCGGCGCGCAGAGGATGGCGTGCCAACAGTGCATTCGCTCGGGACCGAACAGCGAGTACGCCGGTCACTTCTTCCCAATTGTTGGCGAAGGCGTCGAAACGCGCAAGCACTTCGCGGCGCTGCATGCTCAACAACGATCCTTCTCAGGTTCTACGGCGCGTTCCTCGCGCCCGTAGGAAGGGTGCCTGGAGACACACGGATATGCGCCCTTGCGCTTGATCCGGCGCGAGGAACGCGCCGTAGCTCTTGACGGCGTCTCCGACTCTTCGCGACGAAAACCCGTGAGAAAGGCGGGCCAAGTGATGATCCGTTCGTCTTCGGCCAACCACTCTCGTGCCAAGCTGCTGGCAGGTTCATCAACGACCAGCGGCACCAGCGCAGCAGCATCCCAATACCTCATAGCCGGTCATCCCGATCCTTGGCCAGCGCCTCTGAAATGCTCACCGGAAGAACCAGCGGAGGCTCGTCCAGAATAGCTGCGGCGCCGGCCTTGCCGGGCCTCAGTATGCCTTGGCGGATCAGCCGTTCGCGGATCCCACGGTTGTCTTCCTCCGCAAGCGGAACAAGCCTGGCGACCGGTTTGCCGCGATAGAGAATCCGAACCTCGCCTCCCCGGCGGACCTCAAGAACGTAGCGCGAGAGATTCGCCTTCAACTCGGAAATCGACACCGTTGTCATAATGACCAGTCTGATGGTTAACTTCAGACTAGGCAATTCGCGAAATGACCGTATGAACCGTCCCGGGTCGTCCGGAGACTCCATTTCTCAACCGGAAGTTCGTGACGGTATGGTGATACGATTTCCCCGTCTTGAATCGGCCTGCCGCCCGGTCGGCCGCGAACGAGGTCACGATGATGTCAGAGCCACGAAGGTCGACGCCCCGTATCAACCATTGGGTCCGCCTCGCGGTCGTCGCTGTCGCGGCCCTCGGCGCCGCCGAGGCCCGGCAGGAGGCGCCGCTCTGGGAACGGATTCAGGATCTGATCGCGGCGAACGACGGCGAGCGGGTCGGCGAGGTCATGTCGGCCGAGGGCAGCCCGGAAGTCGTGGCCCAGCGTTACGAGTTCGTCGTTCGATCCCTCTACTATCCCGGGAACGATCTGCCGGCTGTGATCCATGTGGCCCAGACGGGAATCGACTTCGCTCTCGGCGAGGCCGCGGCCGCGGAGCGCCGGCAGGACGGCGAGACTGCCGCTCAATTTCGCCGCGCCGCCAAGGGACTTGCATACAACCTCGCATCGTATACCTGGCCCGGCTGGGACGAGCCCGGCATTAACATTCGAACTCAGGACCTTGAAGCCGGTTTCGCGGCGGCCAGGCTCAATTTCCGGCTGGCCGAAGAACTCGCGGTGGGCCCCGAGCCCATGGCGAACGCCTATTTCATGCTGGGCGCTCACGCCCTGGCGGCCTTCGACTACGATGCCGCATCAGACTACTTCAACCGATTCGGCGAGATCGCCCGTTCGTCCGATCTGCGCGAGTTGACCATTCTGGCCGAGGGCTATCGCGTGATCACCGACGCCGCGGCCGGCAGCGGGAACCCCGGGTCCTACATGCTGGAACCCGTCCGCGCTCAATTCCGGGAAACCCTGCAGTCCGGTGCGGACTTCTGGATCGAACAGTTGGATACGGCCTGGGGAATATTCGTGACGGGTTGACCCGTTGGAACGCGCAAGGAAGGCGAAAGAGTATGGCAAAACTGGAGGTGCTTTACGACAAAGAGGGCAAGACCTTCACGGCAAATTTGTTCTCAGAAGGAGCATGATGTGGGGGATGAATTTCGAGTCATTTTCAAGTAGTCGAAGACGCGGCGGGTATTGAACGAGAGTTGGCGCATGGATTGGGCGATCGATTGAGCGGGTTTTTGAAAGGATTTGAGAATACCGACGGCAAAGCGTCGGAGGCGGGTGATGTTTTCCGGGCCGAAGCCGGTGCGGATTCGACTGCGGTCCTCATCGTAATTCCAGTCGATGATGTAATGGACGCTTTCGATACTCCAATGACCGCGATTGATGGCCAGCAAGCGTTCGGGGGAGGTTTCGCCGGGTGAGCGGCTCGTGATGCCCAGCGCGGTTTCACAGGTGAGGGCGCCGGATTTTTTGTCGATGGATTCGCGCTCGATCCGAAAGACCTGCGCCAGGTGGGGAAAGTCGAGGTAGTGGTTGAGTGCGGCGCTGCACCAAATGCGCCGGGTTTCGATGCGGCCATGATCGGGCGGCGTGACCTCGACAAAGTCGGGTTGTCCGCGGGTTTGGAACTGCAATGCGATATCGCGTTCCAACGTCGGTTGGTTGCCTTTGACCGTGAAATGATAGTGCGCTCCCCGCTCAACCGAATAACGCGCGATCGCGCGTTGGGTCAGCAGGGCGTCGCCGGTGATGTCCTTGCCGGCGATGTCGCAGGTTTCAAGCAAGGGAACGGCCATGCCGATTTCGTTCGTGCGCTTGTGCTCCTCGCCGCCGGCTACAGGGAGGGTTCCCACTTTTTTTGGGTGTAGCAGCGTTTCGACCGATGCCCGACCACGCTCATGATGTGGGTCTGACGCCCGTCCGAGTCGAGGGCGTTCTTCATCGTCTTGCCATCCATGGCCAGCGCATCGTCCGGGGCGCCCCAGGCCCGATTCCACGCATTGAGCGCCCGGTCCAGCGCCCCCGGTTCAATCCGGATCAGGCAATCCCGAATCACAAACTCGCTGGGAACCACATAGCGGCCGTTCTCGGGCCGGCAGCCAAAACGTTCGCGGGCTTTCTGCCCCAGGGCATCGGCCCAATCCGAGATGGCTTTATAGCCGTGCATGCCGCACAGCGTCGCGCCCGCCGCGATGCCCAGCACGACCGACAAGGGATGGCGCCGTCCCTGAGAGCGGCGCGGATCGGGAATGGTCCTGAAACACTCGGGGAGTTGTCGCATCTCGGCGGCATTGAGCATGATCTTGGGGGCTCCTGTGAGTTGAAGATGTTCCCGGCCAGGGTGGGTCAGTTGCCTGCGCGCATCACGGCGCAGGGGACGCACAAAGACAAGTTTCGGGGCATCGGCTTCGGCGCTGTAGCCGTCCCGGGTGCGCCGGTATCCCCGCGTCCGTCCCAGTTCCAACCAGTTCGACGCGCGATACACGCCGCCATGGAAGCGCCGGGGATCGACAAACGTTTCCAGCAGCAGCAACCCATGACCGAACCGTTGGCGCCAATCCGGGGCGGCCCGCCGCTCGAGCCGGGACAATACTCGCGACCCCACATTCGGCCGATTCCAGCCCGGCAGAATCAAAAAGCGGCTGTTGTTGGCGATCAGTTTCAGCCGCCCATACTGCGAGCGGAAGTCCCAGCCGATCCATCGATCCCGAACCCCGCACTTCAGCGCCGCCGCCGACAGGCTCAGTTGCGCCACCCACTGCCCGCGCCATGTCGCCACGTACCAGACCGTCTCCCCGATCTTCGCCAGCGCGCCCAGATAATGATGACGCCTCATCTGCTCCCGATACTGCGCTTCCTCGCTTCGCTCCACTGGCCGGACCTCGATCTCCGACAATTCCTGGCTGGTCAATTCCGTCCACTCCATTCAGCGTGTTATACCGGAAACTCCCCGCGATGTCCAGCTTTCCCGGTTAAACTACTGAATTCGCCGTAGTTCACTGAAAGGACAAAATCACCGTGGCAAGACCTTGACTGTCTGGTTCACAGAGTCGCGGAAAGAGTACATCTGTGAAGAAACTGGAGATGAAGTTGTCCTGATTAAAGATGCAGAGGGACACGTGATCGGATTTGAGAAACTCAACTTTTCTCATCCGAGCCCGGGATCGCTGAGCGTCTCCGTCGAGACAGCTCCTGCCTGAAACGGCCGTCCCACCATTGGCTGCAACCGGGGTGGATTCTTGCAATGAGTCAGCGCGGCAGAAGGACCGCAGTTGGGCGGGGCAAGACCGAGAGTGGTGAAGTGCTTGCGGCGAGTTCAAGCGACAGGCATCGGTACATGGGACCAATTCTCAAATCGGGACTTCTCGGGGGCCGCCTGGACCTATCTTGTCGACAACGGATCGGATGTCGTCAATTCGTAGTTGAATACGTGGCCACGAGGTCGAAAGCAAAGACAATGACCGCCAGTTGTTTGCCGGCGAGATTCGGTTGGTGACGAAGATTCTGGTCCGTGGTAATCAGAAGGCGGTAGCCGTCCGCTTCCGCTCTTTCAAGTAGCACGCTATTGTGCAGGTCGGACCATCCTCGCTCGAAGGCCGTATCGACCGAGTGCCCCGCGAGATGCCGACGGAGGGGCACAGGAGTGCCTTGATCGAATAGAATTTTCACGAGCGAACCGAAGCCGCCAACGCCTTCATTTCGTGATCAAGAACCGCTTCGACTTCCCATCCCTCCACGCCAGGGAACCACTCCAGGAACTGCTCTATCGATGCCCCATCCTTGAGATTTTCGAAGAGCGTGTATACGGGCACCCGTGTTCCACGAAATACCCAGGCGCCGCTCACCTTGTTCGGATAGCGTTCGACAGCATCGCACTCCTCCCAGTTCGTCATATGGTTACCTCGCTATTGGCAACTATTACCCGCCCTGGAAAGAGATACCAGCCGACAAGGAATCCATATTTGACTCGGTTGTCGCGCTGTCCAACGTAGGGGGTACACTTCACTGCTTTCCGGATGTTACGTCGGTATCGACCCGAATGAACCGAACGACGATTGAATGGAAGGGCGCAACGATCCAAGGGAACCGTTCAAGTTCGACCGTTGGCAAATGACGTCCTCAAGATATGGCAGGGCGTGATTCCCGGCCAGCAGTTCGGGTCTCAGTGAAGTCATACGGAAAAACCTATACTTCCTTTGAATTCGAAGCGGTGTCGCTTGTGGCCCATTGAACAGTGGGTTCCTGTCCGGTCAGTGATTGATAGTCCGCTCGATCCCACCGACCGACCATCCGTCGCATGGCCCCGAACGTCAGAAAAGCAACAAAATAGAGCCATAAAGCGGTCCAGCCCACGACCGTTAGCACTTGAGTGTCGAGAGGCAAGCTGCCGATCCCGACGACATTCTCCAAAATCCACCCCACCCAGTCGGGTATCACAAAGGACAACCATCTCTCGATGTGCACGGTGAGGGCGTAGAGCGACTCCGAATTGATCCGAACCAACCCCCATCCCCCCGAGCGACAACAGGAAGGCTGGCACAAATACCAGCCATGATTTCCTGGGATACTTCCGAAAGGAACGGACCAGGAACATGGGAGCGCTACCAGTTGTCAACACATCCTTCACTCGCTTTCGCAGTTTGCTTTCGCTGCCGTATTGCTCGGCTGCCTCGTCTGGATTTTCCCGGTCGCGAAAGAGAGGCGGCTCCGACTTTGGCGCGGCATCAGTCTCGTTGCCGATGAACGTCGTCAACTTCTCACAATGCTCCTGGATCTGCGCGTCAATGAGCGTATAGCCGTGGTACATCAAGGCTTCCCGTTCGATGAAACTGAATTGGTCCAGATCAGTTCGGATCCTGCCCAGCGCGGGGATGTACTCGGAAGGTACGCGCGGCGGCGCGTTGACCCGGTCCTTGAGGTTTAAGAACAAATGGACAAACGCAAATTCGCGGTCGTGGCCGTCGCCGTTCTGCCACAAACGGAGGATCTTGAGCATTTTCCTCCGAATCTGAAATTGAAAGATCGAAATGGTTCGATTCATAACGATGAAGGCCCGATCTCGGAGTCGATGCACCGGCTCCATATGCCCTGAGGCATCGCTGACGAGCAAGACATCGAAGTCGTCATGATCACTCGCTGAGCTGTCTTCGTCGTCTGTCAGTATGCGATCGAGACTGACCAGAACATCAATTCCCTGGTTGTCTGCGACGCCTCCATCTACGAGCTTGTCTCCCAAGATCGTCGTAGGGGGAAAAAGACCGGGTACTCCTGAAGATGCTCCTACGACCCTGGACAGCTTCAGTATGTTCTCATTTGCGCGGTTTAGTTCGCGGATACGGGATGTCGGCTCTCGCTTGAACCCTTTTCGCTCACCTGTGAGGAGCGACGTTGTGTTCAACACAACAGTAGGTCCAGTAAAGACAAGAGAGGGTTTTTCCGCCTCGGAAGAGGTTTTGTCGTGGGGCAACGCGACAGATGGCATGTGGTCCAATGTTTCGTCACGATAGAACCACCTGTCGTACTCCTTTTGAATTATGTCGGAGCGAGAAAGAGTGGGCCACCAGCTTTTGATCCAGAGGATGGGATGGTAGAACGGACTGAACACCAACGCCCTTGACCGCAGGTTGTGGTCCAGGGCTTTGAAAAAGCTGGTAGCGATTTCCTCGAATATCTGCCGTCGTATCCCGTCGAGACGCTCCGGTTGTTCCCCCAGTTCTTTCCGCCGTTGACGCAGGCGCTTCTCCATCTCGATCACATAATAGGCTGCTATTATCGATCCCCCAGAGACCGCTGAGATCGTATGGACGTACTTCATGATCCCGAGTTCTTCGAGACGACGAATAACGCCCAAGTGGAAGATCGAAGCCCGAAACCCACCCCCGGAAAGAGCAAGGCCGATCCGGGGCGGAGTCGAAGGGTTTTCATCCTTCGATGTGTCGTTCATGGTGTTCTCTTTCAATTGTGCTGGCATGCTCGATTCATACACCACGCCAGAGCCACTACAGGTCCCGAAGGTTCGACAAGCTGCCAAGAAGAGAAGGCCGCGAGGGACGGCGCCCGCCCAGCGTTCCCAGGCCGCAGCCCCGTTCCATGTCGGACCGGCCGACTGGATCGAACTCGCCGGTTATGTTTCAGAAGTTCTGCAAAAAGCCCTGAGAAGGGAGAGGGCCACCGTATCTCCTTGAAAAACTGACTTTTGGACGGAACTCGGAACAAATCGAGAAGACGATCGCCGGAAAGAAGAGTACGAGAAGCGGAATCGATTGGAAAGAGGTGTTGCACGAGGACGGCCAGTTCTTGCGACAGATCGTGCAGGACTTCGTGCAGGAATTGTGCTGGCTCTATGATCGGCGCGACCTGCAACAGGCCCGGCTGGACTTGGTCGCGTCGCTAAAGAAATGGCAACAGAAGTATCCCAGGCTCTGTTACTGGGTCGACTCCGACATTGAGGAAACGCTCAGCTTCCATCGGCTGCCGCGCCAGCACCACAAGCACATGAAATCGACCCACATGCTCGAACGGCTCAACGAAGAGATCAAGCGGCGAACCCGCGTCGTGCGGATCTGCCCGAACCGGGAGAGCTGTCTTCGGCTGATCCGCGCATTGGCGACCCAGACGCACGAGAACTGGATCGAGGCGACCCTGTACTCGAAGACGTCCTTTCTATGAGAACAGAAAAAGGAGTCGTTGGGAAACGCAGCCGCTTAACCCCAAACGGAGATTCCGGATCCCAATTTTGCAGAACTTGACGCACACAACTGATGATCGACCGATGAACGCAACACACCGTTTTGGCCCATCGCCAGCAAGGTGACAGTACCACTAGAAGGTACCTACGGCAGGACTATGGTCTCATCGCGAGGGAACTCTTGGAACTTCGCATAGGACGAATCGCCCCTCTTAAAAATTAGCAAGTACAGAAGCTCGTCGCTAACCGCGATGTCCTCGTCGACAGTGACTTGATGATCCGAAAGGTCGTTCTCGATCATGCCCTCTAGCTGTGGAAGTACAACATCTATGTTCTTGTAGGTATCAAAGCTTGGACCAGACGCACGCCTGATGACCTGTTGCACCAGCCGAGGCGGATCCTCGACCAGATAGATTAGGTCACTGGGTCTACCGTGAACGACAACCGTGGTGCCTTCCGTGGCAGGGGGTTTGGCGGGTACATCGGGTTTGACCTCCTCCTGGATTTCTGTTTGGCTTTTCGGGATTTGTCCAGTGGGGTCTATCTCTGTCTCAGTGAACTGTTCCGTGGCAGGCAAGCTTTCCGGTTCCGTGTCCCTTGGCTCGCGCTCGCTCCCTTCGTCGCTGACGGGTAGAGCCGTCAGGGTGGACACCGCAATGGGCTCGGGATCTGTCGGTTCCTCCGGATTTTGATAAATAACCACACCCACCGGAATGGCGATGCCCGCAACAGCCAAGATCAAAATCTTGACAATCGAAAGCTTGTGCTCAATCTTCCAAGTCATAAGTTCAGCCTCCACAGCTACGGAGGCCACACACTTCCGCAGCTCGTATTTGGATGTCTGTCAACAGCCCGCAGTCAGCGTCCGATAGGCCACCGCCACCTGTCCGTTCGCTCTCAGAACGATTTCAACGTCATCATCATCACGGGGATCGCTACACCCCGTGATCGGTCTGTCAGGTTAAATTCGAGTATGACAACAATCCCGGACGAAAACACACCGAATCTGTCCCAAATTGGGTTGAGGGGTAAGCGTCCGGCCTGAACCGTGTTGACCCATCGAACCGGTTGTGTCCACAAGGGAAAGTTGTGGAGACATCCGATGAAGCGATCTCAAGCAGCATGGACGGCGTCGGCGTAGCGCGACCGGATACCTACCGCGCCCCTTTTTCTGTCCAGGGTTTTTTGCAGAATTTCAGAAGGGTAACCCGGATTGGGAATCGCCCTCACCGCCGCCGTCACCGCGACTGCGGGTAGGCCGCTCCCCGTCGGTTCCCCTAACGGCGGCAGTTTTTTTCCACAGATGTACATCCATTGGCTACACTCGCCCAAATGAGGGACGCCGGTTTATGCATCAGCGTGCAGCGCGACCTCCGTGATCGCTTTGGGTATGTGTGTCAGGCGCAGCACAAACCTGCCGCCCAGGTGCACCGTGAGTTCATACGGGCAGATGTGGACGGGCCTCAGACGTTGCTGGCGGACGCCGCGCCCACGAGTTCCGGGTCAAAGTCGAAGGGCCGGTGAACCGGATGCCGAACCTCAACCAGACCCCTGAACAGAGGGCGCGCGACAAGATCGACCAGATGTTGGAGCAGGCAGGCTGGTCGGTTCAGGACAAGAAGAAGATCGACTTCAGTGCCGGCGCCGGCATCGCCGTTCGCGAATATCAGACCGATGTCGGTCGTGCCGACTACGTTCTCTTCATCGGCAACAAACCCGTGGGCGTGGTCGAAGCCAAGCCCGAGCATTGGGGCCAGAACATCACCACGGTCGAGGAGCAATCCGGCCGTTACGCCGCTGCCAGCCTCAAGTGGGTGAACAACAGCGAGCCGCTCCCATTCGTTTACGAAAGCACAGGCATAGTGACGCGCTTCACCGACGCACGCGATCCGAGACCCCGTTCCCGAGAGGTGTTCAGCTTCGCTCGGCCAGAGACGATGCGCGACTGGGACGCCCAGTCGGCCTCGCTGCGTGCGCGGCTTCAGGGGCTTCCGGATCTGGACGCCACGGGTCTCAGAGCGTGCCAGATTAATGCCATCCAGAATCTGGAAAAGTCCTTCAAGGACGATCGGCCGCGCGCACTCATTCAAATGGCCACCGGCTCGGGCAAGACCTACACCGCCATCACTTCGATCTACCGGCTGCTCAAACACGCTGACGCCAGGCGCGTCCTCTTTCTTGTAGACACCAGGAATCTGGGCGAACAGGCCGAGCAGGAATTCATGGCCTACGTGCCCAGTGACGACAACCGCAAATTCACCGAGTTGTACAACGTCCAGCGGCTGAAATCGTCCTCCGTTGCCAGGGATAGCCAGGTTTGCATAAGCACAATCCAGCGCATGTACTCGCTCCTGAAGGACCAGGAGATGGATGAAGCCGCCGAGCAGATCAACCCGGCGGAGATGGTGCAGCCCAGAGAACCGATGCCGGTCGTCTATAACGGCAGGATTCCGCCCGAGTTCTTCGACTTCATCGTCATCGACGAATGCCACCGCTCGATTTACAACATCTGGCGTCAGGTCCTGGAATATTTCGATGCCTATCTCATCGGCTTGACCGCCACGCCGGACAACCGTACCTACGGGTTCTTCAAGAAGAACATCGTCAGCGAATATGCCCATGAGCAAGCCGTCGCCGACGGAGTCAATGTCGGCAACGAGATCTATGTCATCGAGACGGAGAAAACCCGGCACGGCGGCCGACTCAAGGCCAACCAGCAGGTCGAAATGCGCGAGCGCCTGACGCGCCGGAAACGCTGGGAGATCCAGGATGAGGACGTCACCTATACCGCCCGGCAACTTGACCACGACATCGTCAACCCCGATCAGATTCGCACTGTAATCCGGACCTTCCGCGACAAGCTGTCGGAGATATTTCCCGGCCGCGCCGAAGTCCCGAAGACGCTTGTATTTGCCAAGAACGATAGCCACGCCGACGATGTCATCCAGACAATGCGCGAGGAATTCGCGCAAGGCAACGAGTTCTGCAAGAAGATCACCTACAAAGTCGAAGAAGACCCGAAATCCGTCCTCGCGCAATTCAGAAACGGCTACTACCCGCGCGTCGCGGTGACCGTCGACATGATCGCCACAGGTACCGACGTCAGGCCGCTCGAATGCCTGCTCTTCATGCGAGACGTGAGGAGCCGCAACTATTTCGAGCAGATGAAGGGCCGGGGCACACGTACCCTCGACCATGACGACTTGAAGAAGGTGACGCCCTCAGCCGTCTGCGGTAAGACGCACTATGTGATCGTCGACGCCGTCGGTGTCACGAAATCGCTCAAGACCGCGAGCCAGCCGCTTGTCACCAAACCCTCCGTGCCGCTCAAGGATCTGGCCATGGGTGTGATGATGGGCGCGCGCGACGCAGAGACCGTGAGTTCCCTTGCCGGCCGCCTCGCCCGGCTCAGCCGGCAACTCAACCCCACCGAGCAGGAGCGGATCAAAACGCAAGCCGGCGGTATCGAACTCAACAGGATTGTCGGCGATCTGCTGGAGGCCATCGACCCCGACCGTATTCACGAGAAGGCGTGCGAGATCGAGCCCGTCTCCGATGGCGCCGAGCCGTCACAAGCGGCATGCGATACGGCCCGGGAACAGTTGGTGGGTGATGCCGCCAGTGTTTTCAACGGTGAACTGGTCGAATTGATCGACTCCATTCGCCGCCAAAAGGAACAAACCATCGATCATGAGAACCCCGACGCCGTGATCGGTGTCGGATGGGAGGGCGACGCTCACGAAAACGCCGAAGCCGTGGTGCAGGACTTCAAGCAATATCTGGAGGCTAACCACGACGAGATCGAAGCGCTGTACATCTTCTACGCCCAACCTCATCGCCGCCGCGAGCTGACGTTCGCTATGATCCGGGAGGTGTTCGACAGACTGAAGGCCGATCGACCCCGTCTGGCCCCCTCGCGGGTCTGGCAGGCGTATGTCCTGCTCGAGGACTACAAGGGCTCCCAACCTCTCAGCGAACTGACAGCGCTGGTGGCGCTGATCCGCCGAGTATGCGGAATCGATGCGACGATTTCGCCCTATTCCGAAACCGTGCGCCGCAACTTCCAGAACTGGATCATGAAGCGCCACAGTGGTGCCGGGCAGAAATTCAATGAGGAGCAGATGGAATGGCTGCATATGATCCGCGACCACATCATCGGTTCCTTCCATCTGGACCGAGACGACCTCGAAATGGCGCCGTTCGACGGCAAGGGCGGTTTGGGGCGAATGCATCAGCTTTTCGGCGACCGGATGGAGAGCGTGATCGAAGAATTGAATGAGGCGTTGGCGGGATGAGCGGAATCGACGACCTCCCAATGGGCTGGGCCACTACTTCTGTCGGTGAAGTAGCTAAGTACCAGAATGGTCGAGCGTTTAAACCATCTGAATGGGGATCTGCGGGCCTACCTATAATTCGGATCCAGAACCTTAACGATACCAACGCTAATTACAATTTCTCTGAGAAGCGGCATGAAGAAAAATTCGGAGTTAGGAATGGAGACCTATTGTTTGCATGGTCTGCATCGCTTGGAGCCTATATCTGGCGAGGCCAAGAAGCATGGCTAAACCAACATATCTTCAGGGTCGATCATACGAAAATGATAGACCGTCTGTTTCTGTACTATGCATTAACGAATATAACCGCCGAGCTTTACGCCAAAGCCCATGGTTCCGGCATGGTGCACGTAACGAAAGGAAAATTTGAGGAGACACTGCTGCGGTTGCCTCCTCTCAATGAACAACACAGCATCGTTGCCAAGATCGAGGAACTGTTTTCCGATCTCGACAAGGGGGTTGAGAGCCTGAAGGCGGCGCGGGCGCAACTCAAGGTCTACCGCCAAGCCGTCCTCAAGCACGCCTTCGAAGGCAAGCTCACGGTGCAGTGGCGCGAAGAGAACAAAGACAAGCTTGAGAAGCCCGCGCAATTGCTCGCTCGCATCGAGCAGGACCGTAGGGCGCAATACGAGCGGCAACTTCAGGAATGGAAGGCTGCTGTCCAGACACGGGAGGAAAGCGGCAAGTTAGGCAAGAAGCCACCTGAACCGAAAAAGCCACTAATAATGAATGGCGTCCCCGACGATGTGATTGCGAAATTGCCGAAGCTGCCTGAAGGCTGGCTGTGGGTACGCCTTGGCGACATCTCTGATATCTCTGGTGGACTCACAAAAAACCAGAAGCGGAACAGCCTACCTCGTAAGATGAAATATCTCCGGGTGGCAAATGTCTACGCGGACAAGATATTGTCGGATGACGTCTACAAGATTGGCGTCACGGAAGGGGAAGCCAAGAAGGTTGCGCTTGAAGTTGGGGATCTGCTCATTGTGGAAGGCAACGGCAGCATCGAACAGATTGGCCGTGTCTCGGTGTGGGAAGGCGAACTCCCCGTCTGTGGACATCAGAACCATTTGATAAGGGCCCGACTTGCAACAAAGTTCGTTCCTCGCTTCTTCCTTCAATTTCTTCTCTCTCCACTGGGACGTGACCTGATCGTCAAAGAAGCCAGTTCGACATCGGGACTACATACTTTGAGTATCTCGAAGGTGTCGAATCTCATTGTTCCGGTTGCAAGCTCTGCTGAAGAATCGGTAGTCGTGGTTCAGATCGAGGAGAAGCTGGAGCGAATCGACAGGGCGCTTGAAGAAGTTGATGCACAGTTGGCCAAGTCGGAGGCCCTTCACCAATCGATCCTGAAAAAAGCCTTCACCGGGCAACTGGTTCCCCAAGACCCCAACGATGAGCCCGCGTCTGCTTTGCTCGGACGAATCAAAGCCGAAAAAACGGCACATTCTGACAAGACCATCACCCCAGGAAGACGCAGACGCGCCAAAGCAACAGCATGACGGGCACACTTCCCATCAACATCGACCACTTGCTTCGCCAACGCACCATTGAAGGCGAGCGCATCGAATACAAGGCCGGTTGGAATCCAAAGAGTGTGTTGCACACCATCTGCGCCTTCGCCAACGACTTCCACAATTTAGGCGGCGGTTATGTGGTGTTAGGTGTCGAGGAAAAAAACGGACGCCCACTGCTGCCACCCAAGGGCATCGACGCCGAGCGTATCGACGCTGTGCAGAAGGAATTGCTGAGTCTGGGGCATTCCGCTATGGAGCCCCATTACCATCCACTCACTGCCAGTTACAACGTGGAAGGCAGGACGGTTGTCGTGCTGTGGGCACCCGGCGGGGAAACTCGCCCTTACAAGGCCAAAGTCAATCTGACGACGAAACGGCCGGAATGGGCTTACTTCATTCGCAAGCACAGCAGTACGGTCCGCGCCAAGGGCGGCGACGAACGAGAATTACTCGGCCTGGCCGCCACCGTGCCGTTCGACGACCGTTACCACCAGGCGTCCTCGATGGAAGATCTGTCCCTTCGACTGATTGAGCAATTTCTGGGGGAAGTTGGCAGCGACCTTGCCGCAGAAGCGGCAGAGCTTTCAATGACGGCGCTGGGGCAGCGCATGAACATCGTCGGCGGTCCTCCCGAAGCGATGTTCCCCAAGAACGTCGGCTTGCTGTTTTTCAACGACCGGCCGCACGACTTCTTTCCGGCAACTCAGATTGATGTTGTTTGGTTCCCGGATGGGCCTGGCGGAGACCATTTCGAGGAGAAGGAGTTTCGCGGCCCTCTGTCGATCATCCTCAGCGAGGCGATCAGCTACATCGGACGGAACTACCTGAAGGAAACTGTCGTCAAGCATCCCCACAAGCCCGAAGCGGAGCGATTCTGGAACTTTCCCATTGGTGCCATCGAAGAGGCGTTGGTGAATGCGATCTACCACCGCTCGTACGAGGAACGGGAGCCGGTCGAAGTACGCATTACCCCGGAAGAGTTGGTCGTCTTGAGCTTTCCCGGCGCCGACCGATCAATCCGCATGGAAGATTTCAAGAACGGGCAAGCCGTCAGCCGCCGCTACCGCAATCGTCGAATTGGAGAGTTTCTCAAGGAACTCGAGTTGGCCGAGGGCAGGTCAACCGGAATACCCAAGATTCTGCGAGCCATGCAGCAGAACGGCTCCCCGGCGCCGGTGTTTGAAAGCGACGAGGATCGCACCTGGTTTCTGGTTCGTCTGCCAGTACATGAACGGGCTTCACATGTGGCGACCGATCAAGTGACCGACCAAGTCACCGCACAAGATAAGTCTTTGATAAAGCAGGACGATATTCGGCATACCTCACAAACGACCGATCAAGTGACCGACCAAGTGACCGCACATGTCGAGCAACTGGTGACTGCGCTCACCGGAGAGATGAGCCGGGCGGAACTGCAAACGGCACTGCAACTGAGACACCGCCGCCACTTCGTCACGGTCTATCTACAGCCTGCTCTCAAAGGTGGCATGGTTGAAATGACCCTCCCCGACAAGCCGAATAGCCGAAACCAACGCTATCGCCGAACCGCTCAAGGCGAGGCGCTCGCTCAACAGATCAAAGGGTAGAACACCTCCGCATGAACACCGCCCCCATCGTCTCCAAAGTCTGGAGCTTTTGTACCACCCTGCGCGATGACGGGGTCGGCTATGGCGACTACCTGGAGCAGCTTACCTATCTGATCTTCCTGAAGATGGCCGACGAGTACGCCAAACCGCCTTACGACCGCGATGTCGGCATCCCCGCCGAATACAACTGGCAGAGCCTAAAATCCAGGAATGGCGCGGAGTTGGAAAGCCATTACATCGCGCTGCTCCGCACACTCGGCACCAGGAAGGGCATGCTGGGGCAGATCTTTACCAAGGCTCAGAACAAGATCCAGGACCCGGCGAAACTGTACCGCCTGATCGACATGGTTGACGACACCGAGTGGGTCACCATGGGCGCAGATATCAAGGGGGACATTTACGAAAACCTGCTGGAGAGAAACGCCGAGGATACCAAATCGGGCGCCGGACAGTATTTCACGCCGCGCGCACTCATCCGCGCCATGGTCGAATGCGTGCGGCCCGAACCGGGGAAGCGTATCGCCGACCCGGCCTGCGGTACCGGGGGATTCTTTCTGGCCGCCTACGACTTCATCACCAATCCGGATAACTTCACGCTCGACAAGAAGCAGAAGGCGTTCCTGAAGCATGATGCGTTTCATGGCAACGAGATCGTTGCCAACACGCGCCGACTGTGCCTGATGAACATGTTCCTGCACAACATCGGCGAGATCGACGGCGGCGCGCCCATATCGCCGAATGACTCGCTTGTGGCCGATGCCGGAAAGCGCTTCGACTATGTGCTCGCCAATCCGCCCTTCGGCAAGAAGAGTTCCATGAGCTTTACGAACGAGGAAGGCGAACAGGAGAAGGACGACCTGACCTACAACCGGCAGGACTTCTGGGCGACCACCTCGAACAAGCAACTCAATTTCGTGCAGCACATCGGCACGATGCTGAAGACCATCGGCCGCGCGGCCGTCGTCGTTCCCGATAACGTGCTGTTCGAGGGCGGCGCCGGTGAAACGATCCGCAAGAATCTGCTGGACAACACGGACCTTCACACCATCCTGCGCCTTCCGACCGGCGTGTTCTACGCGCAAGGGGTCAAGGCCAATGTCGTCTTCTTCGATAACCACGAAGCCAGCCCGAATCCGTGGACGAAGCAGGTTTGGTTCTACGACTACCGGACCAATATCCACCACACCCTGAAGAAGAAGCCCATGCGCTTCGAGGATCTGTCGGATTTCGTCAACTGCTACAACCCGCTGAACCGCCACGAGCGCAAGGCGACCTGGGACGAGCAGAATGCACCCGACGGCCGATGGCGCAGCTACAGTTACGAGGAGATCGGATCGCGCGACAAGACGAGTCTGGACATCTTCTGGCTCAGGGACAAGAGCCTGACCGACCTGGACAACCTGCCCGAACCCGACGATCTGGCCGAAGAGATCATCGAAAACCTCGAAGCCGGCCTGAATAGTTTTCGCGAGGTCCTCGCGGGTTTGCGGCAGGCAGAGTAGTTGGATGAGCGGACCGTCAGGGCAGGAAGAGGCCGCCCGGTGACGTGGATATGCGGCAGGAATCCATGAGTCCCAAAGACCCGGCAGAACAGATGCTTCAGGACATCCGCTGCAAAGCCAGCGCCTTCCCACAGTGGCTTGGAAGCCTTCGGCTCCCACACTTCCCACGGCCGCGACGGCGGAATCACTTACAAACCATTAACCCGGGGGTGGGTCCCTTTTACTCGATCGAGGTGGGTCCTTTTTACGTTGTCAAAGCGAGACCGTCGTTGGCCGGGTTTGAAGTGACCACTGAGGAAGCCGCCGAGGCGCGCCGTGCGCTGGAGGGAAGAAAGACCACCGGCAGAGTGCTGTTGCCATAGCAACGCTGCGAATTGCTGGACGGCGCGATGAACGGGGACCGTTCCCGCACACTGCGGTTGCCTCGCTGCAGAGGCGAAAAAGCCAATTCTTCAAGGTTTCTAAGCTGCAGGGAGGACTATCCTCCGCCCAAGTGTCTTCACCGCATGGATTAGAATGAACACTTGATAAGTCTGGGTGAAAGACTCGGCGATGCACTCATGCCGGTCCCCATTCTGATCGGTGAGCATGACTTCCTGTTTCCCGGATGACTTGCGTTTACCAAGAGGTACTAGCCGCCCGAGCTGATCATCAGGTGTGTAGACTGACGCCCAGCGATGATCACCAAACATCTTCATGAAGGCGGTCGACGGAATGACGCGTCGAAGCGTCGCACGGAATCCGACGCCTTCTATCAGCGTGGGCGGATTAAGCACAAGGACAACACAGCACCGGTCGTTCTTTGATACATATTGGCGGATGGACGAATAGAGTGAGGCGTCGAACTTCTTTGCAAGTCGGATCGGTGTCCAGATTTCGAACTTCTCGTCCGCAGCCATATTGTGGAAGGTATCGTTCTGGAAGAGAACTTCCGAGGCGAACACGTTCGCTTCACGGTCAAACAGATCTGCCGCTTCAGGAGTAAGCGTCTGATCGCAATCCTCGACGATCTTGTACATCGTGCGTTGCCAAGGCAAGAATCCGTGACCCGCTTCGTGTAACGTCACGAACCGCTTCTTTACCGGAACAAGAAGATGGTCGATGAAGATGAACCCCGCAGTGGCATCGAAAACCCCTTTCACCTTGGATAAAGCCCGCTTGAGCGCTTTGCCAGCCTTCGCACGCATTCTCCTGAGGAAGCCTTCGTCAAGCACATGTTCCTTTACCTGCTCGACCTTCGCGACAGTGAGGATATGGTCGATGGGTGTCGGCAGGACACCGAGTACGCCTGCTTCACACAGAGCGCGCTCGGCCTCTTTGCGGACCTTCGCCAGTTGATCCAAGGTTAACGAGCAGTCGTCCGGTCGCCGAGTCATTTATTTCGCTGCCACCGGATGTAGGCGAGATGGTCGAGTAATGCTTTTTCCTCGACGGAGGTTAAGTTTTCGATCGTGAAGGTCGCTGCTCTCCCATGTTTGGCGCCTTCATCTCTCCCGCTGTTCGGCGCGATGTAGCCTGCACGCTCCATCAAATCCTCGTACGGGACGGCGAGTGCTGTAGACAGAGCATAGAGAATATGTGGTGAAGGCTTCCGGATCTTTCCAGTTTCGAGTTGGCTCAAATAGGCATTGCTGACTTCCTTTCCAGTCGCTTCTTCGACGTCCCTGAGTGAAAGATCGAGACCACGCCGGACGCTATTGAGGTATTGGCCCAGCCTGTCTGGCTTTCCCCTATTTGTGGCAGGTGCATCGCCCATGATGTGTCCTCCCTGAAAATCATACGCGGAATCGGACCCTTATCTTTGTCTCTTGGCGCTCGCTCTGTCAAGCATTGCTAAGAGAGGGCTTGATATATTTAGCACGCATAGGTATATTAGCGAAGTCGGCAATGAAGCCGTCAACAGATAGGAGGCATATTTTATGTCCAATATTCCAGACACCTCGCCCGTGCGTGGCAAAGACCGCCATAGCATTGAAGTCGCCGATGAGACGCTGACCTACCGGACCATCCGAATCGATGATCTGACACCTACGGGCGCACAGCTCTCTCGCGCTGTCGGCTTCAAGCCCCCCGATGCTGCGATCGTGCTCCTAGTGCTCGCGGACGGTGCACTCGAAACTATTCGTCCCGAGGAGGTTGTCGATCTGCGTCACCAAGACGGTCGCTTCGTGATCGTCGCCAGCGACCGCATTTATCTTTTGATCATTGACGGGCAGCGCTTCGACTGGCCCTGCCGCGTTGTGAGCGGCGGGTTGCTTCGTAAACTCGCATCGGTTCCGGTAGACAAAGGGCTCTATCTGGAGCAGGTGAACGATCCGGATCGGCTCATCGGTGCCCATTACCTTGTAGATCTCGATAAAGACGGGATCGAATCGTTTATCACGCGCAAGGCCGCCTGGAAGCTCAACGTCCATGGCGTGGTGATCGATGTGGCGACCCCCACCATCACTGTGAAGGCTGCGATGGAACAGGCGGGCATCGACACCAGCCAGCCGTGGCATATCTTCTTCAAGGTGGTCGGCGAGGCGAAGCGCGAAGTGAGCCTCACCGATGTTCTCGACCTTGAAACGCCCGGCATCGAGAAGCTTCGGCTCACACCGCGCAATGTTGACAATGGCGAGGTGCCTCCGGAGCCTCGCCGCGCCTTCGCCTTGCTCGACGTCGATACCGCCTATCTCGACCGGCTTCAACTCCAATGGGAAACGATCATTGATGCCGAACGACGATGGCTCCTCATCCACAACTTTCCGGTACCGCCAGGCTATACGGTCGTGTGCACGATGCTGGCGCTGGAGATTCCCCGGTCCTATTCGGGGGCGGCGATCTATGGCTTCTACGCCTACCCGCCACTGGCTCTGACGTCGGGCCGCGCCATCCCGAGAACTCAACTTCGCGGCACGCTGCTCGGTCTCGATTTTCATGGTTGGTCGCGCCATCGCGGATCGACCGCGCCTTGGGATCCTGCGACGGACAACGTCGTCACCCAGATCGGCCTGGTTGAGGCGGCTCTCACGAAGGAGGTAGGGGAATGACGACGATAGCCCTCGCCCTATCCGGGGAGATCCATGCCCAAGTGCAGCGCCACCTATTTCCGAACGACGGTTACGAAGCTGCTGTGATCCTGCTGTGCACCCGGACACCCGGCCCGCGGTTGAGGTTGCTCGTGCGCGAAGCACTGCCCATTCCCTATGAAGCCTGCATCCGCCGGGAGCGCGATGCCATGACTTGGCCCGGCTGGTTTTTCGAGGAGGCAATTGATCGCGGTGAGGCTGAAGGGCTCTGCCTCATCCTGTTGCATTCGCATCCTGGTGGGCTGTTTGACTTTTCCGAAGTCGACGACCTGAGCGACCTCACGACTATCCGATCATTGTTTCAGGCTTACGGCGATTGGCATGGCTCAGCTATCATGGTTTCAAATGGTGCCATCCGTGCTCGCCTCTACGGGTCGGATATGGTCCCTCGTTCCGTCGATCTCGTCGCCTGCGCTGGCGATGATATCCGCTTCTGGTGGAATGACGAGCCTTCACTGGCGGAGACGGGCGTACGCCCAGTCGCCTTCACAAGCGGCATGACCGCCGAACTCAGTCGTCTGACTGCCATCGTCATCGGCGTTTCCGGCACGGGCTCGATCCAAGCCGAACAGGCAGCCCGGCTCGGTTTTGGTGGGGTGACACTAATCGATTTCGACCGAATCAAGCGGCGCAATCTCAACAGAATTCTCAACACCACGCTGGCCGACGTTGCAGCACGACGGTTGAAGGTCGAGGCTTTCGCCAAGGCCATCACCACCTATCGAGGGCCGGGCATCGCCACGCCGGTTAATGCGTCGATCAATACACGCGACGCTGTGCTCGCCGCCAGTCAGGGCGATGTCCTGTTCTGCTGTGTCGACACGCTGGAGGCCCGACATTTGGCCGATCTAATCGCTGCAGCCTTCCTGCTACCACTGTTTGATGTTGGCGTCGTCATTCCGGTCCGAACCGCAGGGTCCGGCATCGCGATCCTCGACGCCGTCGGTCGTATCGACTATGTCCAACCCGGTGGCGCGACCCTTGGCGACCGCAAGGTCTATACCCCCGAGACGCTGCGCGCAGAATATCTCCGGTCCGTGGCGCCGGATGCGCACGCTCAGGAGATCGAAGCGGGCTATATAAAAGGCGCGGTTGAAGAGGCGCCAGCCGTGATCACGCTCAATATGCGGGCGGCATCGAGCTGCATGAATGAGTTCATCCTGCGGGCCTATCCTTTTCGCCTCGATCCCAATCGCGGCTACTCGCGCATACAGTTCAGCCTGGCAGCGGGCGACGAAGATCATTTCAGCGAGGATCATTTCGAGATCAGGCCCAACCCGATCCTCGGTCAGGGCGCGACCGAGCCCCTTCTCGGACTCCCCGCGCTTGCCACGCTCGGAGCCGGAGTGACGTCTTGAAACTGCGGCGGTTGTGGCGCAATGCGAAGGAAAGGATCCTTCCACGACGGCGTATGCGGGTCATCGACGACGATATGTTGCCGACGATCCTGCCGCGTCGCGATCTCATCGTCACGCGCGAAGATCAGGAGGATTGGAGCATAGGGATGTACTGCCCATGCGGATGCGGCGAAACGATCGAACTGCTGGTCGTGCCCGAAGCGCAGTCAAGCTGGTCGCTCTCGGTCGATTCCCGTGGTCGTCCCAGCCTTTCTCCATCGGTGTGGCGGCGGACCGGCTGCCGATCACACTTCTGGTTGCGGGAGGGGAGAGTGGTCTGGTGCGGTTGATTGGCCGTTCCGTCCTCAAACAGAGGTCGGAGGCGCCAAGCTCATCAATGTGTAGACCTCCCGGACTAGGGTATCGTTTCGAAATACCCGCTTCACCACAATCCGTGCCTCCGCGTCGACATCTACCCATTCGCGGCCAAGACGAGTAACTGCATCGGCAGCGAGCGCGCTGTCGATCTTTCCGGTGATCATAGTATGGGCATCATCGGTCCTAAACTCGAATCGATGCGCGGCAGGTAACACGCCAGCCAATTGTCCTCTAATAAACTTCTCGGCATCTTCGGTGGCCGTGGATGCCGCTCGCTCGGCCGCCCGCGTGACGGCCTCAACATTGAAGCTACATTCCGACTCGTTCGCGACGAGTCGCAACGTCGCCCCGCATTGGCGCATGAGTCTAAAAAAATCTCGTGCAGCGCCGAACACCCGCTGATCTATCGCTTCGATAGCGTTCTGGAATTGCGCTTCGTCTGGTTCGCCGAAAGTGTCGAGCAACAGCATTGCCTCACTCACCGCATTCTTAAGAGGCGTGTCGAAGGGCTGCGCCGACGGCTGCACTTCCTCCAGAACGAAACCGACTGACCCACGTGTAATGTTGGTAATGTGCAGCGTCGACAAACCTTTGTTCGGCACCACGCCACGTTGGCCAAGGGTGCCGGCTTCCTGCGCAGTTACTTTCGCGACGAGATCCTGAAACTTGCTCACCGCCGCACCCGCGAACTCGCTCTCGATCCCGCGTGTTCCGGTCACGGGCCGTCCGGCAAAGTAGAGGATTGCGGACGCGGCCATTTCCTCCTTCTCCGTCTCCGCCTCGGCGATTAACTCGCGTAGCTCTTCGCGACGTGCCTCCAGACCGAAGCGTGCCATCACATCTCCAGCATCGAGTTGGCCAAGCAGCTTGTTGACACCGGCCATCTCGGCATGGCGGTGGTCGCGCTCCAACTTGCGCTGACTTGTCATAGGAGTTTTCCTTCTTGCTCCGCTGGGCGTGAACCAAGTGCGGCGAACGCTGCGTTGTCGTCGTTTGCATCCTCAAGACGTACTTGGATCATGCCCTTCCATAGGTTGTCACCACGCCGATGAGAGAATAGTCCTAGGAAATATTGCGTGAGCCCGACAATGCCTTCGGGCGAGCCATTTAGATCGATCGCGAAGAAATCTACGCTGTACGTCTGACGAACCTGCTGCCTTTGAAACAGATCCGGATTAGTGCTCATCATGGCGGCAAGCGCGGCAGGGCCGGAAACCGCCTCCGGACGGTAGAGGAAGGTGACAACATCGAGATCACGTGGCTGCTTGTCCTCAACAAAGCTGCCGTCCAACCACTGAAAGCCGCGGTCGAATCCGACCGCGCGCATTGCGGCACGATGGGCAAGCCATCCATGCAAGATCACTTGGCGTTCTGGCGTGCCTCCAAATGAGGCAGCGACCTCCAATGCTGTCGTTGTATAGGGGGACATATCACCAGCATGGCCCCCCGGTTCTCGCGCACCGACAAAGGGAGGGAGAACGCCGTCAAGTGTAAAAGCTGGAATCGGCATTCAATAACGAACCAATCCGCAGCCATTGTCCAAGATCACACGCTTTATTGGGTCGACCTGTTCTGATCCCGGCATGGCGTTTACCTCCCCCTGCAAGAAATTTTTGTACTTCCGGTCAAGCAAATCAGAAAGTCTTACGCGTATTTCCCCCGAAAAATATGCCATCAAATACACCCACGTCAATCATTCCAGTCGTCTTGGCTCATATGCGGGCGTTTCCGACATTCGGGAATACCGCCATGCAGCCACGTCTCGACCCATATTTCAACCGTTGACCCGCCCCCCGGATCTGACTTAACGTGACGGGATCATGAAGGCGATACTCGTACATCGGCACGGCGGTCCCGAAGCGCTTGAATATGGCGATGCTCCCGATCCCGGGCCCGGTCCGGGGCAGGCGGTGATTCGGATCGAAGCCATTGGCGTGAACTTCATCGACGTCTATCATCGCGCCGGCCTGTATCCGATCGATCCGCCGTTCAGCCCGGGGTCCGAGGCCGCGGGCGTGGTGACGGCCGTTGGCGACGGCGTGAGGGAGGTTCAGGTTGGAGACCGGGTGGCCCATGCCATGGTTCGCGGTTCCTATGCCGAAATGCAGGCTGTCGATTCGTGGCGGCTGGTCCGTCTGCCCGACCGGGTCGATGCCCGCGAGGGAGCGGCAATCATGCTCCAGGGGATGACTGCCCATTATCTTTGCCACAGCACATTCCCGCTGCAGTCGGGCCAGTCCGCCTTGGTCCACGCCGCCGCCGGGGGCGTGGGCCTCCTGTTGATCCAGATGGCCAAGCGGCTGGGGGCCACGGTATACGGCACCGTGTCGACCGAAGAAAAGGCCGCGCTCGCTCGCGAAGCCGGCGCGGATGAAACGATTCGTTATACCGAACAGGATTTTGAAGAAGAGGTTTCGCGGCTCACGGACGGAAGAGGCGTCAACGTCGTGTACGATTCGGTCGGCCAATCGACGTTCGACAAGAGTCTGAATTGCCTGAGTCCGCGCGGTTACATGGTGTCGTACGGGCAGTCCAGCGGACCGGTCCCCACGTTCAATCCGCTGCTGCTGTCGGCGAAGGGCTCCCTGTTCCTGACCCGGCCGACCTTGGTCAACTACGCGGCGACCCGTCAAGAGATTCTCCGCAGAACCAATGACCTGTTCGGTTGGCATGCTTCCGGCGACCTGAAACTGAGGATCGGGCATACCTTTCCCCTCGCCGAGGCCGCGGAGGCGCATTGCGCGCTGGAGGGAAGAAAGACGACCGGCAAAGTGCTGCTGCTGCCGTAGACGGCGAAGCGGATGTTGGGCGCCGCGTGCAGGTGATGAGATTGTTTTCAATCGCATCGAACCTTCGCCCGCGTCTCGCCCACGTCTCGGTCCACAAGGCGGCAGGCCGGTCAGGACGGCGTCGAAAGGCCACGATTCCCGCCATGCGGCGTCCGGTTGAAAACGGGGGCTTCAAAATGTGGACTATGCATCTTCCCCCGGCTGTTTTACCCTGCTAAAACGTAATGAAACGTCTCCTCTATCTGATCTTTTTTGCATCCGGCGCCACGGGTCTGGTCTACGAAGTCATATGGGTCCGCCTGACCGGCCTTGTTTTCGGCAATACATCGTTTTCGATCGCCACCGTTATCGGCGCCTTCATGGCCGGGTTGGCGTTGGGCAGTTGGTTGCTGGGCCGGTTTGCGGACCGGTACGAGCGGCCGCTTCGGCTCTATGGGATTCTGGAGATCCTGATCGGCATCTCGGCCTTTCTGGTACCCGTGGCATTCCGTTCCATGGACACCGTTTACTGGGCCATCGCGCCGTCGCTTGAAGCGCTTCCGGGCACCGATTTGCTGGTCCGCTTTCTGTCGTCGTTCGCGATCATGGTGGTTCCGACGTTCCTCATGGGCGGCACCCTGCCGGTACTCAGCCGGTATTTTGTGCGGAACATGGCAGAGGTTGAATCCAAGCTCGGAACGCTGTACGCCCTCAACACGTTCGGCGCTGCGGTGGGGACGCTGGGCGCGGCGCTGCTGCTTATTCCCGGTTTGGGGAGCCAGTTGACGACGACCTGGATTGCGGCGCTGAACATCGGTCTGGGACTCCTCGCCATCCGGCTGGACCTGGGCCGGGAACCTCTTCCCGAGTTTGCGGGCGAAGCTCGACAAGACGAAGGCGCCGCGGTCGAACCGGCCCCCGATTCGCAAGCATCCCGCGCGCAAGACCGTCTGGTTCTGGCCGCTCTGCTCGTGTCCGGATTTGTCGCGATGACGTACGAAGTGGCCTGGACTCGCGCTCTCACGGCCATCATCGGCAGCTCAACCTACGCGTTTTCGATCATGCTGGTGACGTTCCTGGTGGGAATCTCGCTGGGAAGCGCCTGGGCAAGCCGTTTTCGTCCGAAGGCCAGCATCTCGATGCTGGGTCTGGTGCAGTTGGGAATCGCGGCGGGAGCTCTCGTGTTTCTTGGCGGCTATCTCGTTGCTCCGTATCTGCTGGTCTCCTTGATTCGGGCGTTGTACTACTCGTTCCCGGCGGTCCTCACCATCCAGTTTGTCGTCAGCGCCTCGCTGATGATTATCTCGACGTTTTTCATGGGCGCCACGTTTCCCATCGCGGCGCAGCTTTATTCCAATCGCCTGCAGGTCCTGGGCCGGCGGGTCGGCGGCATCTATTCGGTGAACACACTGGGTGCGATTTTCGGTTCGCTGATCGCGGGTTTCGCGTTGATCCCCTTGATCGGCACCGAGAGGACCATACTGGTGGGCCTGTTCCTGAATGCGGGGATCGCCTTGCTGCTTCTGTCCGAACAGCGGGGCCGGGCCGCCATCGCGCGTTGGGGCGCAGTCGCCGTACTGCTGGTGTCGACGGTTTCGATGATGGGCGGCGTTTTCTGGTCGCCGGAGGTTCTTGACAGGGGAGTGTTGGTGTATTCGAGCCAGTTCGATACGCGCCCCTACCTGACCATGTCCGAACACTATGCGGATACGGACGTCGTTTACTTCGACGAAGGGAACAACGCCAGCATTTCGGTTCGCCGCGGCAACAACTACTATGGCTTGAGGACCAACGGCAAGGTCGACGCATCCAACGGCCGCGACATGACCACCCAACTCATGATTGGCTTGCTTCCCGGGTTCTACCACCCGTCTCCGGAACGCACGCTGGTGGTGGGTTTCGGCAGTGGAGTGACGACCGGAGCGGCCACGGTCTTTCCGGAGACCCTGATCGTCGACTGTGTCGAAATCGAACCCGCCGTACTGGGCGCCGGCCCGTATTTCGAAAGGTTCAATCGGAGGAGCTACGACCACCCCAAGGTCAACATTATTACCGGCGACGCGCGAAACTTCCTCAACGTCAGCGACAACACCTATGACGTTATTATCTCGGAGCCGTCCAATCCATGGATCGCCGGTGTTGGCAGTTTGTTCACGGCGGAGTTCTACGAACTGGCCGCGGCCGCGCTCGAACCGGATGGAATCATTGCGCAGTGGGTCCAACTCTACGAATTGTCGCCCGATGACGTTCGCATGGTTCTTGGAGAGTTCCAGCGTCAATTCCCCGAAGTGACCGCATGGAACATGGGGGTCGGCGACCTGGTTCTGATCGGCAGTCGTCAACCCCTCAACCTCGATCTGGCGCGCGTGGAGCAAATTGTCGCGAACGACGAGTCGTTGAAACAGGACTTCAGGCATCACCTGTCCATGATGGATCCCATGGAAATTATGTCGTTTTACACGCTGTCGAGCGATGAGGTGCGAACGGTGGCCACGGGCGCCCGAAGAAACACCGACGACCTTCCGCTGCTCGAGTTCAACGCCCCGCGCAACCTGTTTTCCGACACTGCGGGGATGAACGTCGAACTGTTGAACGAGTACAAGACCGAGTTGCTCCCCGCGGGCGTTCCGGACGAATATCGCGAAAGGGCCTACGTGGCCATGATGGAACCGTTCGTTGAAAACGGCGATCTGGATTCCGCGGCCATGGTCGTCGAGGAATTGGCCGACACTCTTCGGGTCAATGACGACAGCTTGTTGATTTCGATGGCGCGATTGAACTTGAACTCGAATCAGTACGAACTCGTGGAAGAGTCGCTTGTTTCCGCCGAGGCGGCCGCGGGAAACCTGGATCGATACGCGGGTTCTCGCGAAGAGTTGTGGGCGCGGATGGCCCAACGGCAAGGCGATCGGGAAACTGCAATCGAGCGTTATCGCCGGGCGGTCATTGTGGCGCCGGAGCGGCCCGACTTTCTGCTGAGGTTGGCGGAACTCAACGCCCTGGAGCGCGAGTGGGATCAGGCCGTGCTGTGGATGGAACGTTATATCGAGACCGATCCCTATCCCGAATCCTTTTACTGGGAATTGCTGGGCGAATACATGGTTGCCGCCGGCCGCGAGGGGGATGCCCTTGAGGCGTTCAACCATGCGCTCGAGTTGGAGCCCTATGCCTATCTGGCACGCATGCGTCTTGCTGAAGTGTACGAGGGGCAGGGCGAATTAGATGCGGCGGCGGAACTGCTTGAATTCCTGACCGTGTACGCTGTCGACCGCGAACCCGAGATCTACTGGAGACTGGCTGGAATCTACTCGGGCCAGGATCGTTGGGCCGACGCGCTGCGTGTGCTCGATAAAGGAGCGCGCATTTTCCCGACGGATACCGAAATATACAAGCTTCGACGGGAAGCACTGGCCGCCGTAAGGCAATGATTTCATTCCACCCCGCGGCCTTCCTGTCGATGGCCCTGCTTCTTCCCTCGCAGGGCCCTTCCGATGCGCGAACAATTGAGGTCGACGTCAACCTGGTTAACATAATCGCGACGGTCCAGGATGGAGATGGCCGTTTCGTCGATGGATTGACGGCCGGCGACTTTCGAGTACTTGAAGACGGTCGCGAGGTGCCCATCGAGGTGTTCGAGGCCCATGACGGTCTGGCCACGAGCCTCGGGATACTGGTGGACAACAGCGGGAGTTCATCGGCGGTTCTGCGGTCGGTCAAATCCGAATTGCCGGGGTTCATCCAGGCCTTGAGTCCCCGGGACGATGTCTTCGTGATGTCATTCGCGTCCGGCGTCCGCGTCATCCACGATGTCGATGACGATCGCCAGCGGCTTGGGAGCGCGCTCGACAGGCTGCGTGCCTTCGGAACGTCGGTCCTTTTCGACGCGCTGTATTTGGGAATTTTCGAGGTCCGTCAAGCGGTTCACGAGCGCCAGGCACTGATTGTCCTGACCGACGGTACCGACAACCGCAGTAATCGATCCTATCGCGAAGTAATTCGCGCCGCCGAAACCAGCATGGCGATGCTCTACTTCATTGCCATCGGTCCCGACATATTGGTGGACCGATATACCCTTGAAGGTCTGGCATCGGCAACCGGGGGGCGTGTCGTTGTGACGGGCCGTGGAGGCGAAGTCGCGGACGCTCTCGACGAGATACGGAACGATCTGGGGCGGCAATACTACCTGGGTTACCACGCGTCCCCCGATCCCGGCTACCACACGGTCGAGGTTCAGGTTCCCGGCCGAGCGGTCGAAATCCGTGCTCGCGAAGGGTATCGCGTCGATTAACAAAACGAACCGGCAAGGGTTGCCGGACCCTGACGGGAATTCCATTCCGGAACGCAACTCACTTTTATCGATACGGACGCCTCCGCGGGCATTGAAGATTGCCGCGTCCAATGCTACTTTTCAACTCATGAAGGATTGGGTGCAGACGCTGACCCTCATCGTTGCTATCGGGGGCCTCACGATTGCGCTCCAGTCGCAGACGCAGAGTCAGATTGCCGCCTTCCAGTCGCAGACGCAGAGTCAGATTGCCGCCTTCCAGTCGCAGACGCAAAGTCAGATTGCCGCCTTCCAGTCGCAGACGCTTGACCGTCTCGATCGCCTCGATCGACAGGTCTACGAACTCAATGAGCGAGTGACACGGATCGAGACGTTGATCCTGGAATCAGTTCCTCAACCGTAGGTTCACCCGCCATCGCACAGATCGCGGCCGATCTTCCCGACCTTGAATTCCGTCCCGTGGAGTTCTTGAATCAGCCGGATTTCGTGCTTCGGAACCTCTCGGCGTGCACCGCCCGAGTCGATTCCAAAAAACACTTACATACAAGAAGTGGGATAAATACAAGAAGTTGGACCCCATATGTCCGGTTCGTCCCTGATAACGGTAGAAATCCCTTGAGGGGGTGGATAGATGGTTGAGGTACGGTTCCGGATTCGAAACACGGTTTTCAACGCTGGAAACAGCAACCGCCGAACCGCCATACGGCCGATCATGTTTCAGTTCCCGACGCTGGAGGAAGCGGCCCTGCTCGCATCGATCGACGATGGAGGGAATCTGGTCCCTCGCGAGCAGGTGTTCTGCCTGTCGCATCCGTCCGGCGGACCCGTAATCGAAGGATTCGTCGACTCTGCCCTGGGTGAGTTCGTGCGTGCCCAGTTGGAGGCGTTGTCATCGGACGGACTGCCTCCCGCCGAGTCCGAAGTTCATGGCCTGGAACCCTTCATTGAGAGTTTCGAGCCGGATGACACGGAGCGGCTCCGTGACCTGATCAGCGTGTGTGAGTTCCGGACCAACGAATTCACTCCCGAGTCCGCCGTCCGGTTCCTGAAGGACACGGGCTTCTTCGATCAATACATCATTATTGGCGTCAAGCACGGCAAGGGATGGCGTCGCTCGCGCTGCATCACGACTTTCGAAGGCAGTCCTGGTGACGCCGGCGCCATTCTCGGACACCTTGCCGATTACTTCGGCAACGCGCAGGAAGAGTCGCTTCCGGGAAAAGAGACGGCGGACGCCGCGCCGACGGAGGAATGGGCCGATGACCGAGGCGTCGGTTGGGACGATTGCGCCGATGAATACGACCATCGGAAGTACGACTGCGGCGAGGACGATTCGCAGGACGGCTACTACCACTGAGCCGTACGAAGCGTCGGCGCCCGTTGTTCGACCGAACCTTGAGGCGATCGAGCGAACCTGCCCCAACTGCGACGCGGACATGGGGGCTCACCACTGCAAGCTGAAGTGTCCGCGATGCGGTTATTTCAAATCCTGCAGCGATTTTTGACGGGATGGGAAGTTCCAGTTCCAGGGATTGTCACGGTGTCGTTTCCGGTCAATCGCCCCTTTCGTTCCGATCCCTCACATGCACACCTTGAACCGGACTTCTCCGGCGATCGGTCGAACCGATTCGATTTCGACATTCACGACGTCGCCCACCGGCCACTCTTCGGATGCGGGCGCCTTGCCGCGCACCAGGTAGTCGTTCAACTCGACGGTACCGCGATGGTCCAGAACCGTCGCGGTCAGGGGCTGGCTCGATTTTTCGCGCGATAGATAGGTCAATACCCAGTAGGTTGTCGACGATTGTTCGAGATGCCGGATTTCGACCTCCGTCGCTTCAGCCGACGTGATGATCCGAAAGAGTTCGTCGGTGTCGTAAGGAAACGCCTCGCCACGCATGGCGGCGGCGAACTGGCGTTGCGTCACCAAGTCGGCGTACCGGCGAATGGGGGAGGACATCTGGGTGTAAGCCCGCACCCCCAGTCCGGCGTGCGGGGCCGGAGACAGGGACAGGCGCGACCGCTTGAAGCTCTTGCGGAGCAGTTCGAATCGAATTGCTTCGGGAAGGCCCGTCGTGTCGGGGGGCTGTTGTTCGGGCGACTCCTGCGTTCTGTAGATGACGGGAATGTTCTGGACGGTGGCGTGATCCGCGGCGATCCTGTTTGCGAGAATCATCATTTCGCTGACGATCAGGCGGGAAGGCGTTTCGACGTCGACGCGATGCACCTGGACGTCGCCGCCCCGCACGCGCACCTTGATTTCGGGCCGTTTGTGCGTCTGGGCGCCGGATTCGGTACGGGTCGCATGCAGCCTCTCTGCGATGGCGTGCAGCCGGGTCATCGCGGGTTCGCCCGCGGACAACGCCTCGTCGGCCGCTTCATAGGTCATCCGCTCGGAAACCTCGATGACGGACCGGGAGATCTCGAAGCTTTCCAGCATATCGGCGGAGTCGAAACGCGCCGCGATGGTAAACGCCGGCCGCCGGGCGCCCGGCACGAGGCTCGACAGGTCGGTCGACAAGCGCTCGGGAAACATCGGAACCGAGACGTTCGGCAGGTATAGAGTGGCCGTTCGTCGGGCCGCTTCCCGGTCGAGGGCGTCTCCCTTGACGGTAAACGCCGCGACATCGGCGATGTGGATACCCACCAGCGTGCGGTTGTCCTCGCCGAGAACCGTCAGCGCGTCATCGACCTCGACGGTGCTCTCGTCATCGATGGCGATCGTGCGATGGGCCGTCCAATCCGTCCGATCCTCTTTGTCGAGAGTCGAATCCAACTGTTGGGCGGCGTCCAATGCATCGGTCCGAAAGGCGGTGGGGAAGCCTCGAATCAGCAGAAAGCGGTCCTCACTGTTCTCGATTCGGCCCAACCGGACCAGCAGGTCATAGGCGGCTTCACGTGCCTGGTGCGTTCCCGTGATCTGTTCAAAGATCGTTCCGATTTCGTCTTTCTCGCGCTGGCGCAGCCACCGTTCCAGGCGGTCGGTCATTCCTACCCAGTCTGGCTCGTCCAGAGGCTCGTCGCCCGCGAGTGCGCGGCGGATCATGTCGGCGACGCGGTTTCTGAAGGTTTCATTTTCGCGCGCCCGTTCGATCCGGCGCCGTTCGGAAGCGACCTGTTCGGCGGGGCGCGGTTCAAATTCCGTACCCTTGCGTTTGAACAGGAGAGTGTCCTTTTCGAGCGCGCGAAACATTGCCGACTGCAACTCCGGCGAAACCTCCGCGAAGTATTGCCCGGTCAGTTCCGGCAGCGTACAGGCGCCGCCGCTCGTCTCGGCCGATTCCCACAGCAGCTCAAGGTCTATTTCATCCGCGCGCGCGCTGACTGTTGTCAGGATATCCGGCGCGGATTTGCGAAACTCTTCCTCCGAGGCGTTCCGGTGCACTACCACGACTCTGGAGATGGGGACGCTGGACTGTCGTCCACGGGAATCGACGACCCGAACCTTTCGGTGTTCGTGCGTCCGCACGTAGCCCAGGCGAAGCGATCCCGAATCCAGGAACTCGACGATGTGCCCATCCAGATCCACGCCCGCATCTTATCCCAAGAGCCTGTGGTAGAAGTGTGCATGGCCGCGTTCGGTGCGCCATCGTACTCAGACCGAAGGCGCCGCGACGCCGCCGATCCTCTTTGATCGGATAGGAGCGGCAACGCCCGAGATGGTGCGATGCCGCCCGAACCCTCTGGGCCGAGGAGGGGCGGGGCGTATTCATCGTCCCTCGTCGGTCACGATGTGAGAACATCGTTCCCCACCTCCCTCCTCGACTCCGCCTTCGAAGACCCCTCGGCGCGACCGCGCACACTTCTACCACAGGCTCCCAGGTGCCCGGCGGGTGCCCCGTGGCGTGCTACATTGAGTGCATGGCCAAGGAGACGTTCAACCTGCTGATGGGGTCCGGTATCCGGATTCGGGATCGCGAGGAACTGGAAGAATTCCTGTGCATGCCCGGTGCGGCGGATGCGGTCCGGGCATCGTCGTTCGAGCAGGTCTTTTTCACGCTGAAATCCCTTGGCTTGGCCGATTCCCTTGAACTGCTGTCGCTGGTGAGCGCGAAGCAGATTCGCGGTTTCGTCGATCTGGACTGTTGGAGAAAGGACAGTTTCGTACGCAAGCCATTCATGGAGTGGATCGCGGCCTTTGTCGAGGCGGGGCCGGAGTTTGCGTCCGAGGCGCTGGCGGGTATCGACGACGATGTGGTCGCATTGTTCATGAAGGACCTGATCACGGTGTTTGAACTCGAACGCGATGACCCGCCTCCGACGGGGGACCTGATGTGTACACCCGACGACACGTTGGCGGTGCGCGTGGATGACGCCGGGGATGCATCCACGATATGCGCGCTGATGCTGGACGCGCTGTTCAGTTACAACCCCGCATTGGGATACAAGGTGCTCCGCAAAGTGCGCTACACCACACGAACCGAACTCGAAGAAACGGCGTACCAGAACAAGGTGCGCCGGTTGGATGTCCATGGTTTCGTGGATTACTACGAGGCGCTTTCGATATACGCGGGCCCGGTCACCGGCGAGGCGCCGGCGCGGCCGCGCGAGGAGAAAGAAGACGGCATCCCCGGAGAGGACCCACCGCAATCTCTCCCCACGGTTTTTGCCGATTCCCTGGCCGAAGGCGGTTTTCTGTTGGCGGCCATGGGGCGGGTGTCCGGCGATGCGGCCGACCGGCTTGCCGAAGAATTGACCGCCCTGGGAAACAGGGTTCTGTCCGCAAACCTCGTGAACCTGGGCGAAGTTGAGGGTATCCGCACGGCTCTGGGAGAGATGCGAGACTTCCTGACGATCGGTCTCGAACGCCTGTCCGGTGGAGACGTCGCCCTCGCGGCCGACCTGTTATTGAAGAATCACGTGCAATGGGTGTTCAAAACGGGTTTTGACCTGCTTGCGGGTTTGCGCGGAACGGTCGAAAAGATGGCCCGTCTTCCAGGTTTCAAACCCGAACTCCTCGAGCATCCCGACCAGGAATTCGTGGCCGGGCTGGCACGGTTCAAGCCCCTGTTGTGGGATGCGGGGCGTTATCGCCACTTCCGCGAACTGTCCGAGGTCGAGGCCGCCGCGATCCGTCTGGAGAAGATTCGAATCGTATCGACTTTCTTTCTGGACGCGTTCGGGCCGTCGATAGAGACCACGCTGCGGCAGGCTTTCAACACGGCGGCGATTCAGTTGGCCATTTCGGGGCGATTTGAGCCGGCAGCGGTTGAATCCGAGGCATTGGAGAGCATGATCGCCGAAGGCGTTGAGCTTTCCATGCCGGACGTTCCGGAGGAGTTGCGGGAATTCCTCGGCGATTGGTTCGAGACGTTGCGCGCGGATCTGGAACCCCTTGTCGGGAAACCGATCGACCCTCGCTTCGTGGGGTTCGTCACGATGCGACTCTAACCATGGCCAGCCACAGCACACTCGTCGTCGATATCGAAACCGTGGCGCAGGACACCGAGTCCATCCCGCCGCGGGCGTTGGAAATCCTGATGGCCAAGGCCGAGGATGAGGCGGCCAGGGAAGCGATCGCCGAGCGAATGGGTCTGGACCCGTGCACGGGACGCATCGTCTGCATCGGCGTGTATTGGATCGAGATGGATCGATCGCGCGCGTATTGTCAGAGCGACGAGCGGGAGTTGTTGTCCAACTTCTGGTCCGATCTGGTTCAGATCCGGCCGACGCGGTTTATCACATTCAACGGAAAGTCGTTCGATTTTCCCTACATCAACATCCGGAGCGCGATTCTGGGCGTGATGGCCCCGCGCGACCTGCTGCTGGACACCCGCCGTTTCGCGACCGACCGTCATTTCGACGTGCGTGAAGCACTGACCAACTACGACCGTTACAAGAAGGGCACCCTGGAATTCTTTTGTCAGATCTTTGGTGTGGCCTCTCCCAAGGACGGCATGGACGGCAGCATGGTGGGCGAATACTTCAGGCAGGGGCGCTTGGATGAGATTGCCGAATATTGCCTTGCCGACTGCAAGGCGACGGGCGAGTTGTACCGGAAAATCCGGCATTTTCATCGCTGATAGCACCGCTCAACGCGCGTTGAACGTACGCTGAACAACCGAAACCGCCGACATAAAAGTCGTCGATCGGGTGGGGTAGACGACTTCGGTTGACAGTTGCCAGCCGGGGCATTAGAAATGTAAGGTGCTCGGCGCCGTATTCAGTTACTCTCTGCTGGTTGTCTGTTGGATTTCCTCGCTTGTGACGCTGGTGGTTTTCCTGGAAAGTTGGTTCGCGCTTACCAGACGCTCCCGTTTGGAACCACGAAGCTCCTCCAATGCGCACGGCCTTGTATCCCTCCTCGTGCCCATTCGCTCGACCGATGAAGCGGCCCGACGCGGCCTGCAATCGATATTGGACCAATCGTACCCGTTCATCGAGTTGTTGCTGTTGTATGAGGAAAGCAACGCCGATCATGCCGGTTTCGTGGCCGAGTTACGGGCGGTCCGTTCGCACGTCGCCACGCTGGAAGTCCCGATTCCATTCGCGCTAGAGACCGAAAGCGATTGCATTCGGGCATTCGAGCATGCCCGGCCGAATATCCGCGGATCGTGGATTCTGATCGCCGACAACGACATCCTGATGGACAAATGCGCGGTGGAGTCGGCAGTGGAGTTTGCGAGCGCCGAGGACATCGCGGCCGTGGCGATGATTCCGGGAGTGGAATGCCGCTCGATCCGGCAGCGACTGCTCGCGCCTTCGCTGGAGTGGTTCGTGCGCATGCTTCGGGCTCTGGACCGGGGACGCGAGAAGGCGGGCCGTTTGAACATGTCCGCCCCCTTTCTGCTACTTCACGGGAACACCCACGCGACCCTCAACAAGATGAACCGATTGCCGGGCGTCCTGAACGAATCGGGCTGGACTCTCTGGAGCTACAAGGTCGAGGGCTTGAGGACGTTTCATGGAGACGGGTCGGGGTGGATCGCTCGGGAAGCGACCGTCAAATCGTTGCTGGCGACTTTGGACATCGGGTCACTGAACGTCGGGCGCGTGACGGGATTTGCCTTGGTGAGCGCGGCCGTGTCCATCGTTTCGGTCTTGGGTATTCTGGTCGGTATGCTGTCGTCCGACCCCGGTCTTCCGGGCCTCGGCATCCTTTACTTCTCGGCGTTCGGCTACAGCCTGATGGCAACCAGCTATTTCTTCTATGCCCGCCGCCTGAACGCCGCCGTCTGGTTTGCGCCGCTCTGGTTCCTGTCGCACATGACCGCTCTTCTGCTGACGATTGTGGAACTCGGCCGCGACCGTCCGGAAGTTGCCGGTGTTGGCGAGACGAGCGACAAGAGCGACAAGAACGCGGAAGTTCCCACCGAAGGAAGTTAACGTCTGGCTCGTTTCATTCGTTGTTGAGCGCTTTTGGGGACTTTCGCCCGCGTCATCCGGCTCACATTGAACAGCGCCAGTCCGGTGGTGCCGATAGTCATCACGATCGCGATCGTCAGCAGAGTAGTGTTGTCGGTTTGAATGGCGCGGATCAACTGGAACATGGAGATCAGAAAAAGAATTACCGCTATTCCAACCATGATGAAACGGAAGGCGACTGTCTCTCGAAAGGGCAGTACGGCGTTCTTCTTTTTGATCTTCAGTCGACCCATGGCGCGTATTATACGTGCAATCCAGGCGGAATGGCTCTCGACGAGTATCGCCGCGAGCGCAGTTGGCGCTTATTCGGTCAGGAGTTCGAGAGCCGCGGCCAGTTCCTCGCTCGCGTGTTGGTCGCCGACGCGCGTGGCGACGGCGATCCCTTGCCGATAGGTGCGCTCCGCGTCCTCGGGTTGGCCCGCCATTTCGTATGCCTTGGCGAGTTGGTAGTACGTGGCCACGTAGTCGGCGTCATTCGACGCGACCGTTTCGAATTCCCGAACGGCATCATCCAGGTTCCCCAGCTTGACGTATTCCATTGCCAGGGCGTATCTGGAGAACGAATCCTTCGGATCCTCCTCAAGGAATCCCTTCAGTGCTTCGATGCGTGGCATTGTTCCCAAATCGGTGCGGCCGGCGATTTCCGGCGTCATGCGCGTGTCGGGACGGATGATATCACGGCCGCCGCGGCGTAACGGGGCGTGCGTCCGTCTTGTCGGCGGTGCCTCCGCATCGTCCGCGCTGTGGTCCAATTCAGATTGCCGGCGTTTTTCGACAATAGACTCTCGATGCTACTCGACTCTCAGCGCGTTCATCGGGTCGGCCCTTGCGGCACGGACCGCGGGAACGTAGCAGGCCAGAAGAGCCACACCGATCAGGGCGATCGAAACTGCCGTGATGGTGACTGGATCCATCGGTGTGACACCGAACAGTTGGTTGGCGATGAGACGCGTCAAGCCGAATGCCGCACCGACGCCAATTCCCAGGCCGATCAATGTAATCAGCAGGCCTTCACGCACGACGAGCGCGACGATGCTCGACCTCTGTGCGCCTAACGCCGTCCGGATACCAAATTCGTTGGTTCGCTGCACCACGGAGTAGGCGATGACTCCATAGATGCCGATCGCAGCCAGGAAAACTCCCAAGCCCGCGAACGTGCCCAGGAGTCGCATGAAGAAGCGCTCGCCGGCAGCCGACATGGACATCCATTCGGGCATGGGCATGATCGTGCCCACGGCGACAGACGGGTCGACATCGGAAACGGCGTTTCGCATCGCGGCATCGAGCCCTGCAGTTCCCTGACCGGAGGTTCGGACGACGAACTCCCGATGGACGTTGGCTAGCGCGATCGTGGCGTTCGGATAATGCCAGATGTGCTGCAGGTAGGGCACGTAGATTACGGGCTCCGGATCGTTCTGAAGGCGTGTGCGGATGTCCTGGACTACACCAACGATTTCGCGCACTCTGTCGTCACCGATGCGGATCTCGACAAGCTGACCGAGAGGTTCGTCTCCTGAGAAGAATTGCCGGGCCGCGGTCTCATTGACGATCGCCACGCCCGACGAGTCGTCACGGTCCAGGTCCGTAAAGAACCGCCCGCGGAGCAGGGGTATACCCAACGATCGGAAAAAGTCCGGGCTGACTTCCTGGTACCGTGCCCCGGCGTTCTCGACCTCCGGATGCCCGACGATCTCAACTCTGAATCCGAATCCGGGATTCGGTGGCAGTTGATGTGTCAGTCCCGCCATCTCCACTCCGGGCAGCGCGGCCAGTTCGTTCAGTATCCCGGCATACAATCGATCGGCGGCCGGCAACACCTCGTAGTCGCTGAAGGCGTCGTGGAGGATACGGTGCCGGTCGTGGCCCCTGAGATTGAGTTCCATCATCATGACGTCGTCCGGATCGAAACCAGCGTCCACCGCCATCACCCGCATGTAGCTATTGATCATCAGGCCCGCGCCCATCAACAGAACCAGAGCCAGGGCGACTTCCGAGACCACCAGCGACCGGCGAAGCAGTCTGCGGCCGCCGCCGGTCGTTCCCCTCAAACTTTGCTTGAGCGCAGTGTGCAGGTTGGGACTTGACGCTCCCATGGCCGGTACCAAACCGAAGAGGAGGCCGACGAAAACGGACACTCCGAACGTAAACAGCACGACCGTTGAGTCGAGCCGGATTTCATCGGTTGGAGGATAGAAGTTCGGGGCAAGAGCGACAAACACGCGCATTCCCAGAACAGCCACAACGACGCCCAGACCTCCGCCCAACAATGCCAGCAGAACATTTTCGGTGAGCAGTTGCCGGATGAGCCGCAACCGGCCTGCTCCCAACGCGGCACGAGTGACCATTTCGGTCTGGCGGGATACGGCCCGGCTCAATTGCAGGTTCACGACATTGGCGCAGGCGATGAGGAGGACAAAGGCGACGGCGCCGAGCAGCAGGAAAAGAGTTCTGGTGTAACCGGCGGAGACGTCCTCTTGAAACGGCACAAGCTCAACGCGCCAGTTGGCAGCCTCCGCCGGGTCACCCAATTCGCGGCGGACTACGGTGGCGATCGCCTGGAGCTCTGCCTGCGCCCGCTCCAGACTCACGCCGGGCTTCACCCGCCCCACCGGGCTCGGAGTGGATTCCATTGCGTGCCAGGCGTCGGCATCGATCAACCCGGGCGCTATCCGAAACCCGGGAGGCATGACGCCAATAACGGTCCTGCCCCATTCGGCTGTCCAGTCCGGCAGCAGCAGCCCGATTATGTTGGGATCGCCACCGAATTGGCGCTGCCAAAGTTCGTAGCTGATGATGATGGTTTGCGCCGTGCCCGCGACCATCGCTTCATCGGGTTCATACCATCGTCCCAGAAGCGGCGCCACTCCCAGCACCCTGAAGGCGTCCAGGTCGACCCGGTTGAAATAGACTCGGTGACCCGAAAGCGTAAACTCGGTGATGGGTCCGTAGGTACCCACTCCTTCGATGAGTTCACTTTCTTCATTCCAGGCTCTCCGGGTCGTCCGGGACGGTGCTATTCGGAATCCTTCCTGCGTGTGGACTTCGTAAACCGCAACAACGCGGTCCGGATCGGGGAAGGGCAGGGGGCGAAGCATCGCGGCATTCATCACACTGAATATGGCGCTGGTGGTGCCAATCCCCAGTGCCAGCGTCAGGATGGTGACGATGGTGAAGCCGGGGCTCCTGCGAAACGACCGAATGGCGTAGCTGAAGTCCAGCTTGAAGCTGCCCACGAGACACCTCTCTTCTGTTGGAAACCGCCGGACGAACGTGTCTTCAATCTACTGGCAGGCGGACCGAATGGCAACGGATCGGTGGTCGAGCGCTCAGTATGCGAATCCCAGAAGTTGTAGCAGTTGTCCCAAGGTTGTTTCCCTGCCCAGACTGTCGGCAAGGCGTATCAGTGCGTCTCTTTGATCCGGCATTCCCGGAACGCCGCTGAATTCTCCATCCGCCGAACCGATGTCGAACGCCCCGACCGATATCAGCGCGTCGTTCATACCCTCTACAATGACCGTCCCCTCGAACTGCTGACTGGCCGTTAGATATTCTGGAAACAGAGTGTGCACGCCCTTCAAATACCGTCCGTTCGGGGCGATGTAGATATCCGATTTCGTGCGAAGCACATCGCCCCCCACCGTAACGAGCGACATGTGGACATTGATCCATTTGTCCGGGTTGGGATTACGGACGCTGACGTAGGTCTTTACGATTCCGATCTTTGCGGAGAGAGCCATCCGAACCGTATCCAATCCATCCACTGTGGCCACGCCATTTGCTCCAAGCCATGCGCGGTCTCCCGCACTGAACCGAACAAACCCTGTGATTCGACCGTCCGCTATTGCGACGGCAGACCCTGAATTCAAGATCGATCCACTGCCAGGAAGCTCTAAGGTATAAGTCCCTCCGGCCGGTATTGTGAAAGTGGACTGGTGGGGAGGCAGCGGGTCCACTGGCATTCCAGGACCATCGAAGAATTGCAGTTCCACGCTCGCGCTGAAATCCTCAAACGGGTTTGCGATCACGAACTCCGTAGTCCATGACTGACCCGAAACAAACAGCGGAAAGTTCAGGGATGAAGTCCGGACAAGCGGGACCGGCAGTGGGACGTACTGCGCGATCCAGTCGTAGACGGCGGACACGCGCGTCAACCCGGAAAACCTTGTGGGCGAATCCTCTTGGCCCCATATTCCCTGGGTGACCCCAACCTGACCCCAGCTTCCATCGGGAAGCCATACAACTAACGGTCCACCGCTGTCTCCAGGTTCGCTGACATTTGGAGGGCCTGCACACAGCATCCATTGATCAAGACTCTCCGCGATCAACCAATTCCGATACGCTCCATCGGTACATCCGTTGAAATTATCGAGAATTACGTCGATCCAGTACAGGTCGTAGCGTGCGTCGTCATCTTCCGGTCCGGCATATCCGATTTGAGTGACAGTCGTGCCTATCGGGGCATACCGTGATTCCTCAAGAGGAGAAAGGACCCTTAAGGGCGTCCTGCGCGAGGCGGGTATTGGATCGACAAGCTCGATCAAGCCCACATCCGGATAACTGGTCTCACCGTCGGGGTCGTATTCAGGGTGTAGAATGACCCGTCCGCCAGCGCGGCGCCATTCCGGGACATAGGAATTTCCGCCTCCGGGCGGAAGATTCAACGCCGGTATGAGAACACGTGCGTCGTTCGCTGTTGTTCCGTCTTCCTCAAGGCAGTGCGCCGCGGTAAGAACCCAATTGGGATGGATCAAACTGCCCTCGCATTGAGATCCGAGCTCATCCCCGTCCGCGTCGGCCCATGTCTGGACAATAAACGGCCAGTCCCTGGGATCGACGCGCGTTCCTCCGATAATATCGCGGGTCTGGTCATCGGGACCCGGCATGGTCGTGCTTGCCTTCCGCTGAATCACCTGCTGCGCTTCGGCATTTACGGCATAAGGCGTTGAAAGCGACAAAAACGTGACAACGGCCACGATTATCGTGTGTATCGCCGCTGGTTTCGATTCGAACTTCGAATTGGAACTCTCAATTCCGTGCATGGGAGCGGACTCCTTGGGAGACCGACACTGCCTGCCACGTGGACCAATCAGGGCCCCATCAGAGCATGGAATACCGCATGGGCCGCTCTTACTCTGTGGCAGGAGGATCGTTTGGAGGCTGATGGGCGTTGGCGCGTCCGTCAGCCTCGCGGGATATTCAATGGATGACCCGGAAACGGCGAAAGTTGCCGGACCGTTGCGAACCATTCGCCGGGTTGAGAATGGTTCCACGTTATTCGCCCGAACCGGGTAGCAAGTCCAGTCCTTCGTCCGGCGATTGTATTGCTGTTGCTTTCAGGAGGTAACCAGACTCAAGAGTTCCCTTTGAATCGTTCGCGGAACAAAGTATCTTTCACCCTCTCCGCGAACGTGAATAATTTCTGAAATGGGGCCTTAAGCCTCACGGCCGCCGAAACAGGGGAACCTGCTCCACACTCGAGACTTGCCGTTGTTCCGACAATGTCAATTTTGGTGCTCGTCGTCATCCGCCATCCGGAAACCGATCGGATGTTTTTTCCGCGGTTCGGGCGGCTCCAATAACCCTTGGATATGCTCAAAGAGGATGCCGATTGCTTGGTCGTGCCGTGCGACCTTGCGAGCCAGTTCCTCATTGGTCGCCAGCATCCGGCGGAGCCGTACGAAAGTACGCATAATCGCCACATTCACTTGTACGGCGATCTTGCTGCGAAGGATGCCTGAGAGCATCGCCACGCCTTGCTCCGTGAAGGCGTATGGGGCGCGTAGCCTCGCCCACCCCAACTTGAGATGCCAGTTTGGCTTCTCAAGTCGTCGAACTCTTTCCTGGTCAGTTGAAAGGCAAAATCCTTCGGGAAGCGGTCAACGTTGCGCTTCATGGCCCGAACCAGCGCTCCGGCCTCGACGTGATCGAGCTCGGCCAAGTCGGCCCTAAGTTCTGGTGGCGACGATTCGCACAAGTCGAGTTGTGCGGCAATGCCGCATAATCATCAAGGTCGGCCATAAGGCAACACGGTTTACAGGTTCACGGCGACGCCACAGCCGCGACCGCGTGCGGATATTTGAGGCTCCTTATGTCGGCGCGCTCCCAAGGGCTCCATTGGATTTGCGGTGCACCACGTCACAGAAACGACGCCGCAACCTTGAAATATTTCACTAAAAACGCTATTTTCAGCATGTGTTGAAATCGCTTGAATCAGGGGTCACACTTGTAGACGAAGCCAGGAGGGCTATCGAGGCCCTTCTGAAGCGCATACCGGCCATTCGATTTGACATCGTCGAACATGAACCCGTCATCGAGGGCCGGCGCTTCGATCTCTGTGTCCGGTTACGCGCTTTTGGCCGGACCCAAGAGCTTGTAATCGAAGTGAAGCGCAGTGGACAGCCTCGCTTCGCGCGGATGGCCGCGCTCCAGTTGCGTCACTATTTGGCCCGCCTTGACAAAAGCAACGCCATACCGGTGTTCGTCGCACCCTACATCTCCGAAGAGTCGCGGCGCGTCTGCGACGAGTTCGAAATAGGATTTGTCGACTTGATCGGGAACGCCCGCCTTCAGTTTGACGGCGTGTATATCGATCGATTCGTCGCGGAGAAACCTCGATTGGAACGCCGCTCACTGAGGTCGATTTTCAGCCCGAAGGCTGCACGCGTGCTTCGCGTTATGCTCCGCGATCCTCTTCACGAATGGCGCGTGACCGAACTGGCGGCAGCCGCCCGTGTCAGCCTCGGCCATATAAGCAATGTTCGGAAGGCGCTATTCGATCGGGAATGGGCGGAGGAATTCACCGGCGGTATTGCATTAACAAATCCGAATCCGTTGCTGGACGCATGGCGGGAGAACTACAGCCGCCCGTCCGGTCAGCGAACAACTGGCTATACCCACTTCCATGGAGAAGCGTTCGAGCGCGTCTTGCCCAATACGCTTAACGCCCAACCCGATCATGGCAGAGCGATTCTGGCGTCGTTTTCGGCGGCGCGCTGGCTTGCTCCGTATGGACGGTCGTCGACAAATTATTTCTATGCCGATGACCTGGGCACCGATCGCCTGCGAGAGGTACTGCAGCTTTCAAGTGCTGAAAAAGGTGAGAACGTCGTCATCCTCGTCGTGAAGGATGACGGTATATTCCTTGATAGCAAAGAGCCGGCGCCCGGCATTGTATGCACAAGCGAAGTCCAGACCTATCTCGATCTGTCGATTGCAGGCGACCGTGGCCGTGAAGCGGCCGACTTTCTGAGGGAGGAGACGCTTCAATGGCCCCGGTAACGCCCGCCGAACCGCAACACGCAAACGATTACGACGACCGCGCGACTACGGCCGTGAAGCAGGTCCTGATAGAGGTTGGTCAAATCCTCGGGAGTTTTCGCGGCAAGTTCGCGGTGGTGGGCGGCGCCGTGCCCTGGCTGCTGCTTGACAACGCCGAGATGGCGCATGTGGGCACCATGGATATCGATCTCTGCCTTGATGCGGAGGCACTTGGCAGCGGCGAATACGCCATGCTCATCGATAGCCTCACGAAACAAGGCTATCGACAGCGCGAAGAACTTCGCCGGTTTCAACTTGTTCGTCGAATTGATGCCGACGATGGCGGAGTGCCGATTGACGTCATTTTGGACTTCCTGATGCCACGAGATGCCGACATCGTGAAGAACCAGCCGCCGCTTGTCGATCGCTTCGCGGTGCAAAGGGCCGATGGCACCGGCCTTGCACTTCGGTTTTATCGTTTGGTCGAGATCAAAGGCGAGATGCCCGGTGGCGGCAAGAACACCGTTGAAATAGCAGTAGCGTCGATTCCGGCGTTGCTCGCCATGAAAGGCTTCGCGATAAACAACCGCCTCAAGAGAAAGGACGCCTATGACATCTACTATTGCATCCGAAACTATCCAGGCGGTGTCGACGTCCTGGGGGAAGACTGCCGCCCTGTCCTGGCGGCCCTCGAAGGTGCTGAAGGCTACGGGTATATTGCACGGAAGTTCGAAGCTTTCGACAGTTTCGGGCCCACAAGTGTGCGGGAGTTTGTTGAGGACAGCGACATCTTGGGCGACCGCACGCCCGAGCAATGGCAGCAGGACGCTTTCGGCCAAACGGATGCATGGCTTCGTGCCATAGGTCTAAGACGGTAGCGTCGCCGTGAACTCCAAGTCGCCGTGAACTTTTGGACAATATGAAACGGCAAGAATGGGCCAAGGATCGAGCATCTCAATTTCATTCGGCAAGGAGCGTCCGCCAACCTGCAAAGATCGGGTCTCGCGGCACTACTACGATGCCGAAATGATCGCGGCGACCGATACCGGCACGTCTGCCCCGTCCAGCATCGGCTTGCCGAATGCGGTTCGGAACCACAATCTCATCGCATTTCCGGCAGGCATGGCGGTCAGCCGAGGAACCCCGACAAAATCTCGATACCCGCAACGTTTTTTCTCGATCCCGCCGCCGCCGAGGAGGTAGGCCGGATGCGCGCATGCCGCGACTGATGGTAGATTGATCGCCAATGGACAAGAGAAGCCTCAGCGAACGGGACATCTGCACCAAGTTCATCACGCCGGCGTTGCGAAAGGCCGGGTGGGACGAGATGGCCCAAATCCGCGAGGAGGTCAGCTTCACCAAGGGCCGTATCATCGTGCGCGGCAAGCTGTTCCACCGGGGCCGGGGCAAGCGGGCCGACTACATCCTGTATTACAAGCCCAACATCCCCATCGCCCTGATCGAGGCCAAGGACAACACCCACGCCATGGGCGACGGGATGCAGCAGGGGCTGGACTACGCCGAGACCCTGCATATCCCCTTCGTGTTTTCTTCCAACGGCGACGGCTTCGTCTTCCACGACCGGACGGGCGCAAGCGCCGAACGGGAAACCACCCTCGGTCTTGACGCCTTCCCGCCGCCCGGCGACCTGTGGGCGCGCTATCGTGTCTGGAAGGGGCTGACGCCCGAGGCCGAGGCCATCGTCCTGCAGGATTATTACGAGGACGGCAGTGGCAAGGCCCCGCGCTACTACCAGGCCAACGCCATCAACGCCGCAATGGAGGCCATCGCCGGGGGCAACGACCGCATCCTGCTGGTCATGGCTACCGGCACGGGCAAGACCTATACGGCCTTCCAGATCATCTGGCGGCTTTGGAAGGCGGGCCGCAAGAAGCGCATCTTGTTCCTGGCCGACCGTAACGTGCTGGTCGACCAGACCATGGTCAACGATTTCCGGCCTTTCGGAGCGGCCATGGCCAAACTCTCGACGAGAGCCGGCACCATCGAACGCGCGGACGGGTCTTCCGGGGACCTGACCCGGGCCATCGACGGAAAGCGGCGCATCGACACCGCCTATGAAATTTATCTCGGTCTCTATCAAGCGATCACCGGGCCGGAGGACCGCCAGAAGATTTTCCGTGAGTTCTCGCCCGCCTTCTTCGACCTGGTCGTGATCGACGAGTGCCATCGCGGCAGCGCCGCCGAAGATTCGGCCTGGCGGGAGATTCTCGAATACTTCTCGTCGGCCACTCAGATCGGCCTGACGGCCACGCCCCGCGAAACCCGCTACGTTTCAAACATCCACTACTTCGGCGCGCCGGTGTACACCTACTCCCTGAAGGAGGGCATCCGCGACGGTTTTCTGGCGCCCTACAAGGTCATCAAGGTGCATATCGATCGTGACGTGGAGGGCTATCGCCCCGAGAAGGGGCAACTCGATCGCGACGGCGAGGAGGTTGAGGACCGCATCTACAACACCCGGGACTTCGACCGCGCGCTGGTCCTGGACGAGCGGACCAAGCTGGTGGCACGGAAGGTGACGGCGTTTCTGAAGGAAAGCGGCGACCGGTATCAGAAAGCGATCGTTTTTTGCGTCGACCAGGAACACGCTGCCCGAATGCGTCAGGCGCTCATCAACGACAACGCCGACCTGGTGGCGACGAACCGCCGCTACGTCATGCGCATTACCGGCAACGATGCGGAAGGGCAGGGGCAACTCGGCAACTTCATCGACCCGGAATCCCGATATCCCGTGCTGGTCACTACATCGCGGCTCCTGTCGACCGGCGTCGATGTGCAGACCTGCCAAATCATTGTGCTCGATCGCGAGGTCGGCTCCATGACCGAGTTCAAGCAGATCGTCGGGCGGGGCACCCGCGTGTATGAGGACACCGGGAAATATTATTTCACCCTGATGGACTTCAGGGGCGCGACCAGCCATTTCGCAGATCCGGATTTCGACGGCGAACCGGTGCAGATATACGAACCCGGCGACGACGATTCCATCCTGCCGCCCGACGATATTCCGCCCACCGACGACAGTGACGATATAACCACGGTGGACCCGGTAGAGGCCGAAAACATTGGTGGCCGAGGGCCCGGCATCCCCGAAACGGATACCGGCGGCGGCGTGCGCAAGGTCTATGTGGATGGGGTCCCCGCAAAAATCGTCGCCGAGCGGTTGGAGTATCTCGACGAGAACGGCAAGCTCGTCACCGAGTCCCTGCACGACTTCACCAAGAAGGCGCTGAGAAAGCACTTTGCCAGCCTCGACGACTTCCTCAAACGTTGGGAAGCCGCCGAACGCAAGCAGGCGATCGTCGAGGAACTGGACGCCAAGGGCTTGCCGCTCGACGTCATAGCCGACGAACTGGGCAAGGACCTCGACGCCTTCGACCTGATCTGCCACGTTGCTTTCGACGCCAAGCCGCTGACCCGGCGCGAGCGGGCCGACAACGTCAAGAAACGGGATGTGTTCAACAAGTACGGGGATCGGGCACGCGCCGTCCTGGACGCTTTGCTGGCCAAGTACGCCGACGAAGGTGTGTTCGATCTGGAGGACACCAACGTGCTGCGCATCCCGCCCTTCGCCCAACTCGGCACGCCGGTGCAGTTGATCGCGGCCTTCGGCGGGCGCCAAGACTTCGTCGAGGCCGTCCACGAGCTTCAATCGGCCCTTTATCGGGAGACTGCTTAGCCCATGTCCGTGCGCACGCTCGTCAAAACCATCCAGAACATCATGCGCAAGGACCCCGGCGTCGACGGCGACGCCCAACGCATCAGCCAGTTGTGCTGGATGTTCTTTCTGAAGATCATCGACGACCAGGATCGGGAACTGGAAATGATGTCGGCGGATTATACGTCGCCGATTCCCGAGCGATTTCAGTGGCGTATCTGGGCGGCGGATCCGGAGGGGATCACCGGCGGCGAATTGCTGACCTTCGTCGACGACGATCTGTTTCCGGCCTTGAAGAACCTCCGATTAACGGGAAATCCCGGTGATCGCCGCCGCGTCGTTCGCGACGTATTCGAGGACGCGTACAACTACATGAAGTCGGGCCAGTTGATGCGGCAGGTCGTCAACAAGATCAACGGCATCGACTTCAACAACCTGACCGAACGTCAGCATTTTGGCGACATCTACGAACAGATCCTCAACGATCTGCAATCGGCGGGCAACGCTGGCGAGTACTACACGCCCCGCGCCGTGACTGCCTTCATGGTCGACCGCATCGATCCCAAACCGGGCGAAACGCTGTTCGACCCCGCCTGCGGCACCGGCGGTTTTTTGACCTCTGCGTTGCGCCATATGCGCGATCGCTACATAAAGCGGCCCGAGGACGAGCGGATCATGCCGACGGCCCTGCGCGCCGTCGAGAAAAAGCAGCTTCCGCACATGCTCTGCGTCACCAACATGCTGCTGCACAGCATTGAAGATCCCAGCTTCGTGCGCCACGACAACACCCTGGCCCGCCCCTATATCGGTTGGGATCAAAGGGACCGGGTCGATATCGTGCTCACCAACCCACCCTTCGGTGGCAAGGAAGAAGACGGCATCGAAAGCAACTTCCCGCAACACTTTCGGACCAGAGAGACGGCGGACCTGTTCCTGGCCCTGATCGTCCGCCTGTTGAAGCCGACGGGCCGCGCGGCCGTGGTCTTGCCCGATGGATCGCTGTTCGGCGAGGGCGTCAAAACCCGGCTCAAAGAGCATCTGATGGAGGAATGCAACCTCCACACCATCGTCCGCCTGCCCAATTCCGTGTTCCGGCCCTACGCCTCCATCGGAACCAACCTGCTGTTCTTCGAGAAGGGCGAGCCGACCGGGGACATCTGGTTCTACGAACACCGGGTGCCCGAAGGCCAGAAAGCCTATTCAATGACCCGGCCGATCCGGCTGGAGCATTTGCAGGGTTGCATCGACTGGTGGGGCGGGGCGGAGCGAAAGGGCCGGAAGGAGACCGAAAGCGCCTGGAAGGTGACGGCCGATGAGGTCAAGGCGCGCGGCTACAACCTCGATATCAAGAACCCGCACACGCAGGACGACGACCACGGCGATCCGGAAGAACTGCTGGCCAAGCTGACCGCCGCCGAGACCGAGACGGCGGCCTTGCGCGACCGCCTGAAGGCGATCCTGGCCGAGGCGCTTCTGCGATGAACGCCGACCGATTGCTGGCCCATTTTGACCGCATCGCCGACGCTCCCGATGCCATGGCACGCCTGCGCCGGTTCATTCTCGATCTGGCTGTGCGCGGCAAGCTGGTGGAGCAGGACCCGAACGACGAACCGGCGTCGGAGTTGTTGAAGCGGATTGAGAAAGAGAAGGCGCGGTTGGTGAAGGCGGGGGAGATCAGGAAGACTTCGCCCGCAAGTCCGATCTCACAGAACAATGCTCCATTCAACCTCCCTATCGGTTGGGCATGGAGCACAATCGGCGGGATTTGCTCCAAAACCGGCTCTGGTAGTACACCGAGGGGAGGCAAGGCGGCTTATAAGCCGAGCGGCATTGTCTTCTTGCGCTCACAAAACGTTCATGACGACGGGTTGCGGCTGAACGATGTTGCGTATATCGACTCGACGATTCACGAGCGAATGTCGGGGACGGCCGTAGAAAAGTTAGACCTTTTGTTGAACATTACTGGTGGTTCTATCGGACGGTGCTGCTTAGCTCCCGACGATTTGGGAGAGGCCAACATTAGCCAACACGTCGCAATAATTCGGATTGCAATCGATGGGCCGCAGCGCTTTCTGCACTGCTTGATCTTGTCACCATATTTTCAGGCTTTCATAATTGATGAGCAAACCGGGGCAGGTCGCGGTGGACTTCCGAAATATAAAATGGATCGGATACCGGTTGCCCTCCCACCCCTCGCCGAGCAACACCGCATCGTCGCCAAGGTCGATGAACTGATGGCGCTTGGCGCCCGGCTGGACGCGGCTCGGGCGGAACGGGAGGCAACGCGGGACCGATTGGCGGCGGCAAGCCTCGCCCGCCTCAACGCGCCCGATCCAGACCCGGCCACATTCCGGAACCACGCTGCCTTCACCCTCGAAAACCTCGCTCCGCTCACCACCCGACTCGATCAGATCAAGGCCCTCCGCCAGACTATCCTCAACCTCGCCGTGCGCGGCAAGCTGGTGAAGCAGGACCCGAACGACGAACCGGCTTCGGAACTGCTGAAGCGGATTCGTGAGTGGAAGCTCGAAGCCACAGCCCAAAAACAAATCCGAGTGCCAAGAAGATCCCTCAAGCCGATTAGTGATAGTGAAAAGCCGTACCTGCGCCCAAGTGGATGGGAGTGGGCGCAATTGGGTGAGATCATCTACATTAAGTCAGGCGACGGCTTGACCGCCGCGAACATGCGGTGTGGAGATGTTCCTGTATTTGGAGGAAACGGGATCAACGGTCATCACGACACAAGTAATGTAGATCAGCCGACGATTGTTATTGGCAGAGTCGGATACTACTGCGGGTCAATTCACGTCACCCCACCAAAAGCATGGATTACTGACAACGCGTTCATCACCCATTTCTGCCAAGATGCGATCAACTTGATATTTTTAGTTCTTCTTCTCAATGGAACGAATCTAAAAGAAGAAGAGAACGCAACGGCGCAACCAGTGATTTCCGGTTCTAAAATATATCCGATCATAGTCGGACTCCCACCCCTTGCCGAACAACACCGCATCGTCGCCAAGGTCGATGAACTGATGGCGATCTGCGACCAGTTAGAGGTAAGCCTCACCGCCGGTGACGACACCCGCTGCCGCCTGTTCGACGCCCTCCTACACGCGACGCTGACGTCGGCCTCGGATCAGGAGATCACAGCATGACAACCAGGCTGGTGGACTCGGGATGGACCCGGGAACTGACGGGTGCCTTGTGCACCGACATCGATGAACTCAAGGTTTGCGGCCCGTTTGTCAATGCTTGGCGGGTTGCCCGGCTGATTCCAATGCCGGAGGACACGTTTCCGACCCAGTTATCGAATCGAAATGCTCCAAGCTATATATTGGCCACCGAAAAAAAAGTAGTTCCTTGTCCGAACTGCTGGGTCTTCCGCCCCATCCTGAACACTGATTCCGTTCGATCGTGAACTGGCCAACCGGCCGCGAGCCACTGGGCACAGGACACGGCAGTGAAGCCGGGATTGAGACGATGTAGCCGATCCGGTTACAGATGTCCACGCACCCGGATTCCCGGCCGTACCGTGAGATTCTGAGCCTTGAAACGATTGCGAATGATTCGTGATATCTCATCGTAAACGGGCGCTTTTTGTCGAGGGTCAGCGATCGTGATGATGAGCGAGAACGGCTGCAGTCGGGAGGTTTCTTGAGCTTTGACTCCGTGCCGTGTCAACAAACGTACCATCAACCGCCACTGCTCGCCTCGCTGACCATTAGAGCCGAGGGCGCCGTGATAGGTCCGAACGGGAGCCCACTTGCGCAATTTTTCGACCTGATACGACTCGTAGAGTTTGCCAGGGTTCTTGTGCTCGGGCGGTACGAGACCCTTGAACTTTCTTGTAGTCTGTCCGGTCTTGCGTGATGTTTGGTTGAAGTAGATGCCCATGTGAGCTTCGATGTGCGTCTCGCAGTACTCTGCCCCCCAGCGGGCTCCACGACTTGGAGAAAAAGCTACGGTCATCCAGACCTCACCAAAATACCGTCCGCCGCGGCAAAGCGAAGGGGGGTACGGGAAATCGATCCACTCCAAAAAATAGCCCGGCCGAAGCGTATCTTCGAACACTAGTGTCGAACTGTGTGGAGTGCATTCGAGACTGTACGGAAGTGCAGCAGGCAATCCGAAGCCGAAATAGTTCTCTTCGCCGTCTGGAACGCGGCCAGTTGTTCTCGGGTCACGCGCATGGTGAGTCAACAGAGCTCGCGCAAGAACTGGAGAAGGGGTCGGCGTGATGCGGTGGTAGATGTGGGCCAACGTCCGCGAAACAAGCGGTGCAGCGAAACTTGTCCCGAGGTTCTTGGCCGTTCCTCCCCCGGCTATTGACCGTACGCCGGCCTGATGTGTCGCGTTACGTGAGCACGAGCCGCCGTAGTGGACCAGATCAGGCTTTATGACGTAGTTTGGCCCTGCGCCGTGACGTGAAAACGGCGAGGGACAATGTTCCTTGGGGCCATTCTTCTTGTAACCGACATGAGAAACAGAACCCACCGTAATACCCAGGACACTGTCGGCTGGGCTGGTGATCCGCCCTCGGTCGACATCCGGTCCGATCCTCGGAAAGTCCAAGAGCGGGACTGATGTGTAGTTGCCGGCACTGATGACGAACGAGACCTGATAGCGTTCTTGCAGGTCGTCGAGTTCGGACGCGAGTGGCGAGAACTCGCTGAGCGAGCAGACGGTGTCGGTGCCTAAAGAGAGGTTCCACACCCTGTACGCATTCGCGTGTTCTCGAAGCGCTGTTTCGAGCGACTGGAGGAACTCGCTTTCGGAGATGGCATCGGTGTCTCCCTTGGCGGGATCCGAATTGGGTAGAACCTGGAGATCGAAGACCGCGCAGGGACTGGGGTCAATGCCCTTGATGGTCGGGTTAAGCTGATCTCCCCAGGCGACAAGGCCAGCGACGAACGTGCCATGTTCAGTGTTGCGATACTCTGGCGGCACATCGGACTTTCTTCCAACCACCCATGATTTGAGTCCCGGAAGCTCTTCGGAGACCCCGCTATCCACAACGACCACCACTGGAACGTCCGAACCAAGACCATTCGCCGACGGGAGGTTGCTCGGAAGGCTCTCCAGATTGAATAGTGTCGGTCGAATGATGCGTAGAAGTGGCATTTGCGCAACGGACCGGACACCGATGGTGTTTGCAAGTGCCTCCACATCCTCAACGGATTGGCATTCGACCTCGTAGAGGAAGCTTAAATCAGAGTAGCCGCCCCGTTCGACTGTGATGCCTCGTTGATCGCATATATCGAGGAAGTCTGAACGCAGGAGATCCTGATCTGGTTCCTCCCCGAAGTCGAATAGGCGTACGCGAGTAACAAATCCTTCGCCACGACGAGGACTGTTGCGAAGAATATCGTGGGCATCCCGACCGCCGCGCCGCAGTTCTGGCGTGATCGGTTCGACGGCATTGATAGTGGACAGGTCCTTGATGAGCTTCTGAGAGTTTCCCGCTTCAATGAGGGCCGATAGCTGATCGAGCCCTCGAGGTGTCGCTTTCAGGAAAAGCTCTCCCATACCTCCAGCGCCGACAATCGGACAAGTGTCTTCAGAGAACAGCGTTTCTGGCCGGTGGGATTTTGCAAGCGCGCCGTGATGCAGCTTGACCCGCATCGGTGCGCTACCGATCCGCCGTGCTAGGGGCACAAACGCTCGGCGCAATGCGGAGACTTGGTTTCCGAGTCGCATGCGGAACTCTGGATCAACCTTCTGAAACGGCTTAGCCTTTGATCCGCCATGCGGTGTGCGGCGTTCTTTGCCTTGCTTGGGAAGAATAACCTTGATTGGGCGGCGCGATGGGTCAGCTTGAGTCCGTCTTTTAGCCATCGGGTTGCTCCTTCGTCCACCGATACGCAGTAGCCTTCGAAACCCCTAGGAGATGCCCGAGGGCTGCATAGCTGTAAAGAGTTGGGTTTCGTCGTCGCAGAACTGCTGCGATGTTCGGTGGATCACTCGCTTTAAGTCCTGCCAGAAACCTACGGCCCTCACCTTCGCCGAGAGCGACACCCCTCAAGGCATTGAAAGCGTCCTTGAACCGAGGCTCCACACGCCGAGTGACACGGCGGCGATGCAAGCGCAGACAGGCTTCTTGGATGTCAGAACCGGAAACCCCTTCTGCCAGATCGGTGAGAAGGGCAATTCTCTTCGCCGAGAACGCCAACGGCCTGAGGAACTCCCGCCACATTTGTACCCGGAGTTCCGGCCCTGGGTAGCCTAGTTCAAGGCGATAACTGAAACGCCTCCACACGGCTGCATCGAGCAGACCCTCGTGGTTGGTGGCCGCGAGCACTATCGACTGTGTGCCCAGAGTGTCGAGGTTCTGAATGAAGCTGTTTACAACGCGCTTGAGCTCGCCAAGTTCTTGGGTATCGCCGCGCAGCTTGGCAATTGCGTCGAACTCATCCAGAAACAGGACACATGGCGTACGTGAGGCGAACTCGAAGAGCGCGCGTATGTTCTTCGACGTGCTACCCAAATAGGATGAGATCAGGCCGTCAAGTCGAGCGATGTACAACTCAAGTCCCAGGTTGCGTGCTGTGTAGCGAGCAAGACGGCTCTTCCCGCAGCCGGGAGGGCCGTAGAGGAGCATGCTGACAGAGGCATTGACGCCCTCGGCTTCGAGTTGAGCGTGACTCTTGGCGACGCTCAGAAACTCCCTAACTGTTGCTTGATGGCTTTCAGAGAGAACAATGTCAGGCTCGTTCAGATCCCCGAGCTCGACTTTTTCAATCAATGGAAAGCGGCTTTCTTCGTCGACTGGAATAGCTGGTGCGAGGGTGGTCTTTGCAGGGTGGAGTTGGTGGTCTGATTCTGCGAGAAGTCTCCGAAGACGGATCGCAGAACTTTTTTCGCCGGCTGCATCGAGCTTTTCGGCAAGAAAGGCGGTGTAGTTGCGGACTTTATCGATATCGAGCCGTAAAGCGCCTTTTACGATACGAAAAATCTCATTTATGAAACGAATATCTTCATTCACGATACGATATTATGGTATAGTGAAACGGAAGTCAACCGAAGTAGTGATGGAGTTTCAAGTCCGTCAGCGATCAGAGGATCAAGTTTTCGCAATAGGTGGCCTACCCATGGGCCACAATATAATCAGGAGGAATAACAATGGCTGCCCCTTTTACATTTAAGGTGAACGGTGTCGAAATTCATAATGATCATCAGTCTCTATTGGCGAAAGAAATTCTGGAACTGGCCAAAGAAAAAGGAGCTATCCCTGGAAATCCGGAGGATTACATCCTGCAGGGCGACAAGGGCGACTATAAAGCGGACGACCGTGTCAATCTGAAGGAAGATAATCTGTTCATCGCCATTCCCAATAAACCCACGCCGGTGGCATAACCTCCTATCCAGAATGGCAGACAATATCGATCGGATAAAGAGGGAGTTGGAATCCCTAGGCTATGAAACACGCTTGTCCGATAGCGGGCAAGGTAAAGTGGTTTCCTTTCCTTACACAGTCGAGACCGGTCCCTACAAAGGGAAACAGGTCAGGCTGGGGATTAGCATGCAAGGAAGTGAACGGTATCCTGAGTATCCTCCCCATTGGATTCATTTGACACCCCCGATTGACGACGGAAAAGGTGGCGCGGTTCAAAAATACAGCGATGAGAATGGATGTGAATGGGTCGCAATGAGCAGACCACCTGGCGATTTGTGGGACCAATTGCCTACTAAGCACATGAGCGCTTACCTGAATGAACATCTGCGCCGCTTTTGGAACAACATATGAGTTACGAGGTCGTTTTTACATGGGAAGCGGATTCGACCTCCAACGGGCATTTGTTACAACATTATCGGCGCAACGAACTCCAGGAGGATCTTTGCTTCGCTTTGTGGCGTCCGTCGACAGGGCAGTCGCGCCGCAGCGCGTTAATCGAAGAAACCATTCTGCCCAAAAATGGCGAGCGGATTCTGCGCGGCAATGCGAGTTTCCAACCAGACTACTTGGCTCGAGCAGTGAAAATCGCATACAAGAAAAAAGCGGGTTTGGCTTTTATGCATAGCCATCCGAATCCCGGATGGCAAGGAATGAGCGATGCTGATATTGCTGCGGAACGGGATGTTCTGGCCTACGCGGCAGGTGCGACCGGCTTGCCATTCGTGGGTTTGACAATCGGCACTGACGGCTATTGGAGTGCGCGCTTTTGGGAAAAAGACTGTGGGAAAATGCGCCGTCACTGGTGCGAAAAAGTCCGCGTTGTCGGGCCGCAGTCCTACAAGATTTACGCAAACGACAACATCACGCCGCCCCCGTCAAGGATAGAAGTCCTCAAGCGCACTTTTGACACATGGGGACGCGAATCGCAAGATACAATCGCACGTTTAAAAGTTGGGATTGTTGGTCTTGGCAGCGTCGGATGTATCGTCGCCGAGGCCATTGCTCGAATAGGGATCACGCAAGTTACGTTGATTGACCCTGACAAAGTCGAAGAGCACAACCTCGATCGTTTGCTTTACGGAACGGCGAGAGATGTCGGCAAATTAAAGGTCATTTTGGCCGCGAAAGCAATGCGGCGCAATGCCACAGCCAAAAAAATCAAAATTACCCCTTTGCCGTTTTCGGTTCACAACGAAACGGCCTATAAGGCCGCGTTGGATTGCGATATTCTCTTCAGTTGCGTTGACCGTCCGGTTCCGCGAGATGTCTTAAACTTCATTGCACAAGCGCATTTGATTCCGGTCATCGACGGCGGAATCGCCGTGGAAAGCGACAGACGCCAAGACCGCTTGTTTTCGGCGCATTGGCGTGCCCATATCGTCACACCTTATCATCAGTGTCTGCGTTGCAGCCGACAATACAATTCAAGCTTGGTGGTAATGGAATTGGACGGGTCGCTTGACGATTCGTCGTATGTCAGCAACCTGCCACCAGAAGAGCGGGTCGGCAATCAGAATGTCTTTCCGTTCAGTTTAGGCGTTGCCGGAATGGAGGTCAATTTGATGCTTCGCTATCTGCTAGCTGCGGATTGGTGGCCGTTGGTAAGGCAGCAGGACTACCAGTTTGTCACCGCTGAGACACGCATCATAAACGAAGAATGTAACCCGCACTGCTCGTTCCGCCAACGCCGGGCACAAGGCGATGCGGAATATCCATCCTATTTGGTATAAGAACGCCTCCAGAATCCGGGGGCGCGCAATTCACAATGTATCGTCAGGATTTTCGATAGGCTATCTTGGAAGTCTTGATTATTGGGCCGAACTCTAAGTTCGCTCGTCGCAGTAGCGTCTTTAGATAATACTCCACATTATAAGGATGAGACACACAAGGCCCAAGAGTGATCACGCTACCCGTGACCAGCAGTTTATTAATCGCGAGGTCCTTGAGTTCGTAATAATGTCTTACGTGTGCAGGGTCAATTTTCCTATCCTGATCTTCAAAACGGATTCTATCCTTATCTTGAATATCTTTCTCGGCGACAACAGAACGGCATTCGTTCTCATGATCGTATGCTTCGCTCTTATATAAGTAGCGAATTTTTTCCAGATACTCCCAAACCACCCCCGCCAATATTTTTCGGACACCTTCGCAAATCGACAACTTGCGAATTCTTACTAACGGCTCTAGAGAATCCAAGACAGGCTTCAGAACCTTTGCGGTGCGTTTCACCTCCGTAATGTCGTAAAGGACTCTCTGCAATCGACCACGAGGAGCGCGTAGCGACAACGAGCAACCCTCGCCTTCTTTCCCGTATGTCCGCCAAAATACGAGATTATTGCTCATATCTTTCTTAGTTTTGGGCAAAATAAAAGAGGCAATATATGCGTGGCTTTCTTCTCTTTTCCGCAGCCAGTCATATTTTTTCGGTAGGTTCCGAATAAGGAAGCTCCCTTCCTCTGGGTCGTTCAGATGCACTGAATCGTACAGTCGCCACAAAGATTTTTTGTCGTCTGGCGTTGGATCTGGTTCCAAATCCTGGCCTTGTATCTCACTCTCCTTGTCCTTGCGCTCCTGCTCCTTGGAGGCATCTTGAAGCATGGACACGAGATTAGCGATGCTCGTATAGTGGACAACAAAAATATTTTTCTCGCTTTCAGATCCATCAACTTTATGACGCTCTTCGATTCGGAGGCACAAATCTTTCAACACGTCCCGTAATGGTGGACACACGATCTCAGTTACATATTGCAAGGCAAATTTTTCGGATTTCTTCAAGTAATCGTGGCTACCGCCTACGGCTACTTTTAACTTCTCCATCGCCTCTTCGGATTTTCCCATCGATCCACTCCTGTAAAGGGAACTCTGAATTAGCAATCCTCTGTGAAATCTACACCATGGCGATTTTCCCTTGGCGAAGATGACATTATCAAGCAAGGCAGGAAAGATGCCGACGGTGACCTTTCCTCTATGTCATGTCGCGTTCGCGAGGTCGTACTCGCGTACCAACACGTCGGCTGGAAGATTCCACTCGATCGACAGGGACCGTATCATCGGCAGAGTCAGCGGGCGGCGGCGGTTGAGCACTTCCGAAGCGCGTGACTGGGAGCCAATCAGCGCTGCGAGGTCTTTTTGGCGCAGGCTACGGGCCTCCATGACGTGTTCGATCGCCGAGATCGGATCCGGCGGCTCTATCGCCCAACGCTCGGCTTCGTAAGCCTCTACCAGGGTAACAAGAACCTCGAGTTTTTCGCTCTTGGGCGTGTCTGGCGTAGCGCCCATCAGGTCGTCAATTGCAGTCAATGCCTTGTCATAGTCGGCTTCGCTCTTGATCGGTTTGATATTCATGTTGAACTCCTGGACTCCGGAAGCATCGACTGCATAGACCGCATCGTACTCGGCATGTGTTGCCACGAAACGCACGAACCCGATTCGATGCGTGTAGTCGAAGCGGACGACAAGCCGGTACCTATTCCCGCCAATGTTGAATACAACCCGGTCGTTGCCGACGATGCTCGCTTTTCCGTAAGCCATTTTTTTGATCTCTTCAATATTACGGTGGTCCGGGTTCAGACGATCCCGCGGCCCAAGCCCACCAACGGTGTAAACACTCGCTCGCGATACCTTCGGGCAGTTCATTGGCGGCCGGGGTCGCAAGCGCGCGAAGCCGCAGCTCGTCTTCATTCAGTATGGGTCTGTCATCGAGATAGCCGTTTTCGCGCAGGTACAGCACAAGGCTGTCGGCGCTGCTCCGCCGGAAACCTTTCAGGCGTGGGTCCTTGTTCGTCTCAAGCATGGTGAGCAGCGTTTCCGGGTTGCCGTCCAATTCTTTGGCGATCGCAACCACGTCATCGAGGAAGCGTTCGCTCAACGCGCCACTGTTTTCGAGAGCGTCGCGGTCAACGGGCCGCCCCCGCCCTTGTTTCCAAAGCTCGCAAAAGACTCCGAGCAAGTCCAGCCGGAACTCGATCTCCGATGGAGAGATCGATCGGGAACCCAACTTCTTGGCGAGCGCGGTGCCCGATACCGTTTTCCATTGCCCGGCGCGCAAGATGCCTTTCAGCAGGAAGTCATGCAGCAAGTCCAGATCGTCCGAAAGGACATAGAAGAAATGCTGCCACGCGTACCCATGTTCCGGCCGGAACACAGGCACGCCGAGTGCCGCGCCGTATTCTTCGGCCGACAACCCGGCGGGCGAGAGAACCGTGGGTCTTTGACCGACGCGCAGCGCGGGCGGTCCGCTCACGCTGGCTGCCTGCGTGCGGATCAAGCCCAGGTCGATCGCAGCGGCGACCGTGCAGCCCTCCTTGGCGAGCGCATCCTGGATACGATCGACATCGAGAGGGTCGCTGGTGAGATAGAAAATCTGACGCCCCTGGTCTTGGGCCACACGTCCGAGACCGCGCACGATCGCTTCGAAACGTGCGGGGTCGCTCTGATCGAGCGCTTCGTCGAGAAACAGGGGGAGGACCTGTCCGTGCTCCACTTCCTCGGCGAATGTTATGCGCGCCGCCAGCAGCAACTGGGCCCGTGTACCGTCGGAGAGTTCATCGAGTTCTCGCCCCTCGCCGCTGCTCAAATCGACAGCGAATAACCGAGGCGACATCGCTTCCTTGCTCAAGCGCAGTTCATAGTTATGATGCGTGAATTCGGAGAAATGATTGCGAGCGCGCTCGAAGACGCGAGGCAATTGGGTCTGCTCATATTCCTCTTCGACGCCATCAATGAGAAATCGACCCGCCTCCGCGAATAGCGCCTCGTCGCGGCGATTCAGCAGTTCTTCGCGTGCTTCTTCACGGACGGCGATGAGATCCTGAACGCTGCTGCCGCGCCGGGCTTGGTTGACCTGAGCGTTGATCTCGGCAATCTGGTTCCGCAACCCGTCCGCCGTGGCTGCCTCTGCCGCCAACTCGCCATGCAGCCGTTCGAGCGACGGCCTGTCGCGTTGCCCGAGGTCGGTTTCGCCGTTTTTTGCCAGCTCTTCCCGATAGAGTCCGATTTGGCCGTCGAGACTCGTTTTCTTGCTTTTCAGGTCAAGATAGTGGGGCAATAAATTGACTCGTGCCGTGAGCCCGTGCAGATCCCCGTCATCCAGAGCCGCTTCCGAGTAGATTTGTCTGATCCTGCCGAGAGCAGCCTCGCGGTCTCCTGAAACCTCCTCATGTTGACCGGCCGCCTGTTGTTCGTCGGATATTGCCCGGACCAATCGCGTATTGCGGCCCACGAGTTTATTGAGACGCGCCATGGCCGTTGCGGCGTCTGTCGGACGGGCTTCTCCATGGCGATCGAGAATGTCGGCCAAATCCGTGAGTAGCTTGGCATGTCTCTCGTTGAGTCGATCCACCTTGCCCGCTGCCGATTCGTCCTTGATGCGGGCTGAACGGAGTTGGTCCAGCGCTCGCGCAAGATCGACGAGTTCGGCGTCGAACAGAAGCGCATCGAGTTTCAGACTGTCTATCAGTTCCTGTCTTCTGGCCTCGAGGGAAGTTCTTTCCTCGGACATTCCCGCCAACTCGTTTTCCAGGTTTTGCCGTTCCACGTCGCGGTCGCGGGCCCGATACGATGCCGCTTCGATATCCGCGGTTTCAGCCTCCAGACTCTGCAGTCGTAACTCGACCGAGGGGATGTCCCATGTATCGGGTTCTTCGACGCCGAATTTTCCGAACGCCGCCCGCCTGGCCTTCCGTTCGCCGGATGAGGCGCTTTTATTTCCCAGTCCAAGTACCGGCAAGGCGACACCGCCGGCCGCGGCCACCAGCAAGGCGAACCATGGATCGACAAACACGGCCAATCCGGCGCCTGCGGTGGCGATGGCAATGGCGGACAGTATCCAGGGCCGACGAAGTCGAATCCTGTCCCGTAGCGTTTCGAGTCCGGGCTCGCGCAGCCAGGCACGCAGAGATCCCGCGGCGCCCCGCAATTTCTCGAGATCGCGTTGGCCGTCTCCGCGCCGCTCCACACGATCGAGAAGGCGCAGTCGTTCTTCGATGGCGCTGACCCTGGCATTATGCGAAACGCTTGCACGTAAAAATTCGAACAGCCGGCCGTGATCGGACAGGTCCAGCGCCACTTCGTCGACATTGCCGTCGCCTATTGCCGACAACGCCGCTCGAAGCTCCTTCCGGTAGGCATTCTGATCGGTTCTGGCCGCCTCAAGCTCCATTTCGACGCGGCTCAGTTCGTCCGCCCTCGAACGCCAAGCCGCAAGTTCCGCCTCGTCCAAGGGCGCCGAAAGACCGGAGTCCGTCTGCGCATTCTTTGCCTCGATCAACTTCGTTTCCAACGTACGGGCTCGTTCAGTGCGCGTGCGAACGTTATTCTGTAGCTCCTCGATTTGGTCGACCTCCTTGCCGGTCAGCTTGCCCAGCGCTCCAGGCAGGGCGGCTATCTCCGCCGCGATGCTTGCGTGTTCCTGTAGGCGTCCGGCAAGTCCGAGAGCCCGTTCAACATGCAAGACTCGGCGAGCGCTCGCTTCCGCCTCATCGAATCGCGCCCGTAGGGATTCCAACCGATCGGCGTCCCGCTGAAGCGCCGTCTGTTTTCCTTCCGCCTCTTGAACATCTTTCAACGCTTTGTTGAAATCGTTCCGTTCGCGGCGGCCATGGCGCGCGCCGACGCCGGTGGACAGGTTGGATGCGATCTCGTCCAGATCGAACCCGCCGGACATCTGCCGGCGAATCTCCGAGGCGATGTCCCGCGTGCCGTCCCTCGACGGATCGATCAAGTCCCGCAGGCGCAGGAAAAAACAACGGTGGTTGTGGGATGGAGGCAGGTTGGGTGAAACACTGTCCTCTCCACCGCGCTGCCACCGTACACGCGCTCCTTCGCGCTCGCCCCACCAAGCCTCCCCGTCCGACTCGAATTCTCCGTTAACCGAAGTTCGCTCGGACGGGCCGCGGTCTTCCCAGTACAGGGCTTCGACCGCCCGGCAAATACTCGATTTGCCGATTCCGTTCGGCCCGAATACGACGTGGAAACCCGATCCCGCAACTTCGATTTCAAACGGTTGACCGATGCCGGGCAGCCGGTTTATGGAGAGCCGGTTCAGATTCATGATCGATGGTCTGGTCCCCGGCCAGAGAGCATGGCGTTCAAGGCCGCCTTCCCGGACCGAAATAGAATGTCGCGCAAGGCATCGTCCGATAGAGGGTCTGTCGCGTTGCGGTGCTCCGGAACGGGCGACCAGATATCGTCCCGGGCGACGCCGTCCAACTTCGATCGCGCTTTTTCGAGTAGTGCCGTCGACCGGTCATCGTCGTGCTGAAGTATCAGGAGCCGTTGCGCCAGCAAGGCCGCGGGATCGTTTCCCTCCGCGATCTTCGACAGGTCCAGCGGCAAACCCATCGAGTCTACGATCTTGTTGAAGAAGACAGCCGTACCGTCGACGACCCGTACCATTGCGTTCCAATCGCCGGCTGCAACCCATTGCCGGATTTCTTCGTATCTAGTGCTCGTCCCGGTCAGTTGCACGCGCAGGCCGAGCGCCCGGGGTGAGGCGCCGGCTTCGTGGAGTTGGCGGACACGGCGTTCCGCTTCGACCAGCAATCTGTCGGGCAAGTCCTCGACATGCTCGATCCCGTCGACCGGCACCCGCACGTGTTCCCATCGGAGTGGCGCGATGGGAATCTGTTCCAAGTCAATATCGCCATCCTTGGATACCTTCAGGAGCCAGGGGCCGTGCGCCCCCGTTTCCGACGGGTCGAGACCGACAACGGAACCCAGATAGCCCGACATCCGGGATCCCGCCGATTTCGAGCGGCTTTCGAGCGAGGGCTTGTGGATATGGCCCAGAAACCAGGCATCGTACCCGGTATCGTCGAGTTCGCGTTGTCTGATGGGCGCGTAATGTCCGCCGGATGCGTCCAGATCGGCGTGCAGCAAACCGATCCTCGGAACCGGCGATGACGGCGCCGCCAGCGGTTGCGCCAAGAGTTGAGCGACGGGGCTTTCACGGACAAACCGTTCGCCGAAAGACCAGCCGATCACTTGGGCTACCGGAGTCTGGTTCTTCGATATCGTCCGGGCTTCCCATCGGCCGTCAGCCCCCAACAGGGTGAAACCGTCGATAAGGGCAGCCAGCCGCGGCAATGCCTCGACGTCATGGTTGCCGGCAACGGCAATGACCTCGATACCCTTTTCCAATAGCCGTCGCACATTCTCCTCGAGCGGCAGCATCGCTTCGAACCGGGCATTGGTGCTTTCAACCACATCGCCAGCGAACAGGACAGCGTCCAGATGGTGTTCAATCGCGAAATCGACGGAAAGCCGGAGAGCGGAAGCAGGGGTCAGGTCTTCGGGATCAATGCCCGAGGATGAAATCCCGTCAGGTATTCCCGAACACGCCGTGCCCAGGTGAACGTCACCGATCGCGAGAATTGAAGCGCCTTCATCCATGCAATTCGAGCCCGTCCTGATTTACGAAAAACAGTTAACGTAGTTCCAGGGCCTTGTCAGGTCCCGCGGGGCGGAAACAAAGTTCGCAATTCAATCAATACTGCACCATTGTTTCGCAATGCACGTCAGGAATACGTTCCTGGTTGACTGCTGGCCGTCGGCGATCCGCAGCCCGGATTCGTTGTCCGAATCCGGTGTCACGGTAAGGGCTTTGAGGTAGCACGACGAGCATCCGCCGGTGGCCGATGGCAAGAAACTCCCAATGCCGGTCGAATATTTCTCGGGGGTTTCCGCGGCCGTGTGCTTCGGTTACGGCGCTTACTTTAGTTGTCAGACACTGATAACCTAAGGTCATGATCGCGCCTGACCGCGACCCTGGACTCGACACCCTGTTGGACCTTCATGGCCAGACCCTGTTCGTAGATGAGGCCGGACACTGGGTGAAATTCGTCGTGGTGCGAACCGAAGTGACGCCTGAACGGCCGCACGGCCCCAGGTATTGCTGACGCTCCACGCGCCGGATGGCGAAATGCTGGTCGGGCTGGACAATGCACACCCGTTGAGAGAGCGGCGGGGTCCGGGAAAGCGGAAACGCGGCGAGAGCGACCACAGGAATCGATTGCGGACGGTCGGGCCCTACGACTACAAGGATGCCGCGGCGCTGCTCCAGGATTTTTGGAGCGAGTGGACGGAGTTTTGAAGGAAAGGGGGTCTATTTCATGAAGACACTGAAGATCGGCATTGCGAGCTACGAGCGGATGAAGGTGCACACGCTGGCGATCGCGCGTGGCGACCGCAAGCCCGCCCGGGGCGAGCCAACGGTGTGGTTCACGTCGGTCGAGAGCTTTGCGAAGGTGCTCTCTCAGCACAATCGAGAGCTTCTGGCGTTGATCGCTCGGGAGAAACCGGACTCGCTGACCGAGTTGGCGGCGCTGGCGGGGCGTCAAAAGTCAAACCTGTCGCGCACCCTCAAGACGATGTCGCGGTACGGCCTCGTGGATTTGGAACACGGAGAGCGCGGCAAATTGGCCCCGCGGGTCCGGTACGATCGGGTGAGCCTCGACGTTTCGTTGACCACGACGCCGCGGCACGTTGCGTGAAGCGCTCAGACTCGTTCGGAAATGGTGGATATTGCGAACAACTAAGGACTTGAAACCTGACTGAAGGAGAAGTCACCGGACTATGTCGGCATCCTTTTCGGCCGCTCAGGCGCTTTTGACCCGCGGTATCACACTGAGCCGCATACCCAGTTGCCCGAGGACGCTGTGCAATGTGGAGAGCCGCGGATTGCCGTCTTCCGAAAAGGACTGGTACAAGGTCTCGCGCCGCAAACCGGCCCCTCGGGCGACCTTGGCGAAACCGATCGATTTGACAACGTTGCGGAGCGCAACCAGTAAGAGCTTGTCATCCCCTTCTTCCAGAACGGCGTCCAAATACGCGGCGACTTTCTCGGGGGTATCGAGGTGGTCGGCGACATCGAATTGTCTGGTCGTTGCACCTTCCATCATGTCTTCTCCTGGTCCAGGAACCATGCGAATGTCCGCGCTCGTTCAATGTCTGTAGACGATAACAAATGACTGACTTCTTAATATCACAGGTGCTGATTGGGGTGGTCTTCGTCATCTCGGTGGTCACGTTTCAGTTTCGGCGTCGGAAACACGTCCTCCTGTGCTGTGTTGCCATAACGTTCTTGATGGCGGTCCACTTCTTGCTGTTGGATGCCCAAACCGCCGCGTTGCTGGCGCTGATCGCCAGTGTCCGGTATTTCATCGCCATCTATTGGCAGTCCAGTAGACTTCTGTATTGCTTTCTCTTTCTCGTTCTGGCCAGCACGCTCGGCACGTATGCTGGTCCAATTTCCATCCTGGCGGGTGCCGGTTCGACTCTGTCCACGATTGCGTCGTTCCGCGGCAATCGGGGTTTCCGCCAGTACAGTATGGCGGCCACAACCGTCTGGATTATTCACAATGTCCTGGCCGGTTCGCCCGGTGCGATTGTGCTTGAAGCGTTTTTCCTCATCAGCAATGTAGTCGGCTACTATCGGTTTTTCTGGAACAAAGGGGCTGCGGTCACTGGGGAAGCGAGCCGATACTCGGCTCCTGCTCGATAACGCAGGGCATAGGGTCGAGGCGCAGTGCTCCGCGAGAAGTCGCACTCCGTTAGTTTTGTCGAACGTGCGAGATTGCGGCTTCGAGGGCATTGACCTGCATCCGACCCACGAGATGAAACAGTCTATTGCTCATATTGCCCTTGTCGTTCGTGACTATGACGAGGCCATTGGTTTCTTTACCGAGACACTCGACTTCAGGCTTGTCGAAGATTCGTACCAGCCGGATCAAGACAAACGTTGGGTTCTGGTGTCTCCGCCGGGATCGACCGGGACCACCATCCTGCTTGCAAGGGTTTCAAACGAGGAACAGAAAGCTTTTATTGGAAACCAATCTGGCGGGAGAGTATTTCTATTCCTCAAGACCGATGATTTTTGGCGTGACTACAACAAGATGCTGGCCCGGGGAGTCACGTTCGTAAGGAAGCCAAGAGTCGATTCGTATGGAACCGTCGCCGTATTTCAAGACCTCTACGGTAATCTCTGGGATTTGCTGGAGTGGAATTCCGAGTATTCACCACAAGAGTAACATTGCACTGGGCTTGTCGGACGCGCGACCAACCAGGCGGATTGTCGCAGGCTGTCAAATGACCTGCGAACGGCGACCTCAGCTTCCACGAACGCGAATTCCGGGGCGTTTAGAGCGCGTCAGTAAGCGCGACGGAATCGATGGGGAGTAACAGGATCGATGTCTTCATCGTCGATAACGCCACAATCCAACACGCAATTGCTTGCAGTGGCTCGGCTGAGGCGCGAGACTGAAAAGGCATGGACGTCGGCAAACAACCCGGCGTTCTCGCCTGCTTAACCGATCATCGGAGGGAAAAGCTCATGCGTGGATCAATGCTGTTCGCGGCCGGACTCCTGGCGGGGGTGGCCGTAAGTGTGGGGATGGCGCAGAACGCCAACAGTAATGTCGTGAGGATGAATCACGTCGCCATCAACGTGCCGGACATCCCGGAGGCAATAACGTATTACACCGAGAAAATGGGTTACCGCGAAGCGTTCCGTCTCAACACCGACGAGGGGCAGCCCAGGCTGGTTTACCTGCACATCAGCCAAAACAGTTTCCTCGAACTCCAGCAGGCGAATGAGCAACGGCCTCAGGGTTTTAACCACTATGGGCTGCACGTCGAGAACGTGGCAGACGCCGTCGCGGGATTCAGGGCGGACGGCGCGACGGTCAGTGATACGAACGTCAGCGCGACACAAGCGATCCTCGCCAACATCACGGATCCGTACATGGGCCGCATCGAGTTGGCCGAACTTCCTCCCGAGTCCCTGCATTACCAGGCGATTCAGAGTTGGAATTGAGAAGGAGCATCGACATGAGCGTTTCAAGTTACGTGAGGTTTGGGTCGATGGCGGTGATCGCCGCCGTCGGCGTTGCCCTGCTGGCAACCACTGTTCAAACGCAACAGCGGGGAGGCACGGTTGAGACGGAGACAGTGGAGCCCGTTAACAGCGGCGAAAATCCCTATCGTGTCATTCGTGACTGGGGTCAGCTCGATTTGGAGGCACGACCGTGGGGCGGTTCCAACGGCGTGGCCATCGACCTCGACGGCAGATCCGTATGGGCCGTCGACCGTTGTTCACCCGGGACGACCCCGGGCTGTGCGGACAGCCAGGCGAACCCGGTCCACCATTTCGATGAGTCCGGAAACGAGATCAGGAGCTTTGGCGGCGGGATGTTCGTCTGGCCGCACGGCATCCATGTCGACCGAGACGGAAATGTGTGGGTAGCCGACGCGCGGGCCGATGGCAACAAGGGAAGTGCCGTCATCAAGTTCAGTCCCGAAGGCAACATCCTCATGACGCTTGGGACACCGGGCGTGCGTGGAAACCCTCCCGAAGCTCTGACTGACCCAACCGACCTCGTGACCGACCCCGAAAATGGAGACGTGTACGTGGCGGAGAGCCATACGAACGTCGCCGATCCCGATCTGATCGGGCGCATCTCGGTCTTCGATGCAAATGGAACGTTCCTCAGAGTGATCGGCCAGACCGGAACGGGGCCGGGGGAGTTTCGGACGCCGCATGCAGTCGAGTTGGATTCCCAGGGCCGGCTCATCGTCGCCGACCGCCACAACCATCGCATCCAGATCCTGACGAAAGACGGGGAATTTATCCGTGAATACGCCGAATTCGGGCGTGTCAGCGGACTGGCCGTCGACAGCAACGACGTCATCTACACGGCCGACTCCGAGTCGCGCGACGCTGTTCACCCGGGCTGGCAGCGGGGAATCCGGATCGGCAGCCTCGAGGACGGGAGGGTGACCATGTTCATTCCGGCGCACTCGACGGATTCTCCGGACGGTGCGATGGGAGAAGGCATCGCCATCGACCCCGAGGGCAATCTCTACACGGCGGAAGCACAACTGCGGGGCGTCACGAAGTACGTCAGGGACTAGCCTGCCCGTTTCACGGGTCTTCGTTGCAACGAGTCGAACACGCCGTTGAAGCGAGGCCGCATATCGTTGCGCAATCCCGGGGCGCATATGCTTGCGCCAGCAAGGGTGCCGAAGCGCTCGTCCCCACTCACATGGGGAACACCGCGCCAGCATGTTTCGCTGTCAGTTACGCGTCTTTTGCGGGCCCCGCCTGTTGCAACTCCTTCATGGTCTCCAGAATCAGTAACTTGGAGTTCTCCAACTGTTCCATCACAAGCCGGATGTCCATGGCTTCGCCCTCGCTGTTGCCTGCGTTCCGGCAATAGACGCGGTGCTGACCGACCAGCGCCAAGGCATCGGTCAGAACATCGAGCGCAGTGGCCAGCCTTCCGCGCGAAGGGCCCATCTGAAATTGATAGCGGTCCAACTGGTCCCGGTAGTTCTTCATTTTTTCCGCCCGCCGCCGATGTCTCAGCCGAAATATTCGTCGAACCGCTCGGCCAGGTCGATCATTGTCTTGGCGCCGAAACCCACGCCGCCCGGCTCAAAATACTTCCAGTTCTTTTCCATCAAAAACGGTCCGGCGATATCCAGGTGCGCCCACGCCGTGTCCGGAGGTACGAACTCTTCCAGGAACAGCGCCGCGGTCGAAGCGCCGGCCATCGGTCCGCCGATGTTGTTCAGATCCGCGTACGGCGTCTTGAGCATTGCCTTGTATTCTTCGGGCATCGGGAGTTCCCAGAAGCTTTCGCCATGATTCTGTCCCGACGAGATAACCGCGGCGATCAGCTCTTGGGAGTTGCCCATCACGCCCGCGATGCTGGGACCCAGCGCCCGGACACAGGAACCGGTCAACGTCGCTATGTCGATCACGTGGGTGGCCCCGGCCTCGCCGGCGGCATGCAGTCCGTCGGTCAGGATCAGGCGTCCTTCGGCATCGGTGTTGTCGACCATGACGGTCTTGCCGTTGCGGGCTTTGAAAATGTCGCCGGGCCGCTGGGCGTTCGCGTCGGGCGAGTTCTCTGCTGTAGGGACGATACCCACGACGTTGATGTCGGGCTTCAACTGCCCGATGGCCTTCATCGCGGCCAGAACTGCCGCGCCGCCGGACATGTCGCCCTTCATTTCCCACATCTTGTCGGGCGGCTTCAACGAGATGCCGCCCGTGTCAAACGTCACGCCCTTGCCGACCAAGGCCAGGGTCTTGCCGGATTTCCCGTTTCCGCGGTAGTCAAGCTGGATCATGTACGGCTTGTTTCGGCTGCCCTGCCCGACCGCAATGAGGCCGTTGTACCCTTCCTTGGCCAACTGACCCTGGTCCCAGACCTTGATGCCCAGCTTGGACTCCCGTGCGACCTTGCGCGCGGCACTTACCAGATACGCGGGGGTGGCCACGCCGCCCGGCTCGTTGATCAGGTCGCGAGCAAAATTGATGGCCTCGGAAACCTTCGTGTAGCGGTCCAGATAGAACCGGTTCTGTTTGTCGTGGGCTTCGAGGACGAGCAGGTTCAACTCGACTTTTTCATAAAACTCCTGCCGCTCCCGGTTGTCTTTCTTGTACGGCGTGAATGCGTAGGTGCCGAGCAGCGCGGCCTCCACGGCTTTTCCGACGAACGGCAGGGCTTCTTCGGTGTTCAGCACGATCGAAACCCTGGTCAGACCGAAATCGCGTGCCGTCCGAAGGGCTTTCGCGACCGACGTTTTCACGCTTTCCCATACGTTGAAGCCCGGGTGGAACGATGTCGACTGGACCGCCAGATGCCGGGCGGCGCCTCGCCCCGTCAGCGGAGCGAAGTAGTCGCGGCGGATCTTTTTGGCATCGATGTCCCGGCCGATCTGGCCGACGGTTTCAGCCAGCGAAGACCGGCCCAGATCGTGCAGCGTGTTCTCCTTGTCGAGGATGACGACAAGGAGGTCCGTCCCGGCTTTGTAAGGCTTGTCATGGGAAAGCTGAATTTTCATGCGGGTTCTATCCTCCGAAATGGTTCTGGTCGCTCCTCATCATACGCGAATTCCATTCGAGGTTCAGGGGAGGGGCAGGGGCACTGAATGGGCGGCGTTGGATAACGACGCGGACGGTTGCAAATTCCGCCGGACAGCGCGAATCCCCCGTATGGACCTGATTTGACCGTTTCCAGAGAGATCGTAACCCCCCATGCCTTCCGACCTTCAGGTGCACCTGAAAGAAGAGTCCCTGGCCCGCAGGGTACCCGACGAGTCGGCCGAATATCTTACGAGCTTGCAGAACAGCCCGTGCGTGACCGGCTATCATCGTATCCCGGCCCGGACGGCGCGTTTCGCGGATCTGCCCCCGTCGCTCGATCCGGCCATCGTCCAATTTCTTGCAGGGCGCGGAATATCGCAGTTGTATTCGCACCAGCGCGAATGCTACGACAACGCCATCGGAGGCAAGAATACCGTTGTTCTGACGCCGACCGCGTCGGGCAAGACGCTGTGTTACAACCTTCCGGTTATTCAGGGCATTCTCGATAATTCCGACCGCCGCGCCCTCTATCTGTTTCCGACCAAGGCCCTGACCTACGACCAACTCGACGAACTGACCGGTTGGTCCGAGGCGCTTCCCGGCGAGTTCCGGGTCCATTCCTACGACGGAGACACCCCCCAGGACGCGAGGGCGGCCATTCGTTCGCGCGCGCATATCGTATTGACCAATCCCGACATGCTACACAAGGGGATCCTGCCGCACCACACCCGATGGATGCGCCTGTTCGAGAATCTCGAATACATCGTCGTCGACGAACTGCACAGCTACCGGGGCGTGTTCGGGAGCCATCTCGCCAACCTGTTCCGGCGTCTCGAACGCATCTGCAAATTCTACGGGAGCGCGCCGAGGTTCATTTGCACCTCCGCAACCATTGCCAACCCGCGGGACTTGGCCGAAGGGCTGACCGGGCGCAAATTTGAATTGCTCCAAGACAGCGGCGCCCCCGAGGCCGAGAAGCACCTGTTTTTCTACAACCCTCCGGTGGTGAACCGGGAACTCGGCATACGGCGATCCTATGTGAAGGAGACGCGCCACATCGCTGCCGGGTTCCTTCGGATGATGAAGGGGGCGATCGTCTTTGCCAACAGCCGCCTCATTACCGAAATCTTGGTGCGATATCTGAAGCAGGACGTGCCGTCCGCCTTGGGTGAAGACGACGTGGTGGTGGGGTACCGGGGCGGCTATCTGCCGAGAGAGCGCCGGCAAATCGAAAAAGGACTGCGCGAGGGCGCCATCCGGGGCGTGGTGTCGACCAACGCCCTGGAACTGGGTATCGACATCGGGAGTCTGGACGTGGCCGTGCTTGCCGGTTATCCCGGGACGGTGGCGTCCACGTGGCAACGGATGGGGCGTGCCGGCCGCCGCAGCGGTAACGCCGTGGGCGTGATGGTGGCGTCGAGCGCGCCGTTGGATCAGTACATCGTCAACCATCCCGAATACTTTCTGGATCAGGCCCCGGAGAGTGGATTGATCAATCCCGAAAACATCCACATCCTGATCAGTCATCTGAAGTGCGCGGCGTTCGAACTGCCGATCGACCAATCGGAACTTTTTGGCGGACAGGATGTCAGTGAAATCCTCGACTACTTGTCGGAACGCGGGTTCATTCACAAGGCGGGGTCGCGGTGGCACTGGACCAGCGAGTCGTACCCGGCCGACGCGATATCGCTTCGCAGCATCGGTTCCGACAATTTTCTGGTCGTCGAAACCACCAACGAAGCCCGCGTGATCGGCGAGGTGGACTATTCGAGTGCGTTCACCACACTGCACGAGAAAGCCATCTACCTGCACCAGGGGCAGCAGTTCTACGTCCACAATCTGGACATCCCCGAACGCCGCGCCTACGTCCGAAGCGTCGATTCGGAGTATTTCACCGACGCGATTACCTACACCCATGTTCGTCCGCTGGACACCATGGGGCTCGAAGGCATGCACCGGCACGGCGAGGTGCACGTGGCGCATCAGGTTGTGGGTTTCAAGAAGCTCAAGTTCAGCACGATGGAAAACGTGGGTTCGGGCGAACTCAGCATGCCGACCCAGGAAATGCACACCACCGCCTACTGGCTCCGGATTCCGTGGTCCGTATTCGGCGCCCTTCCGTTCTCGCAGTCGGAACGGCTCGACGGGGTGTTCGGGTTGGGACATGCCCTGGGCGCCATCGCGTCCGTCTTTTTGATGTGCGACCGCCGGGATCTGGGCACGTCCGTCGAAACGGGTCTGGATGGAAAACCGGGGAGCGCTCCCGGCGGGACCTCTGTCCTGCCTGCCCGTACCGATCCCATCGGAACGGCCGAGCACGAGCCGACGCTCTATATCTACGATAACTACCCGGGCGGCATCGGACTGAGCCGCCCGTTATACGAGATCCGCGAGCGGGTTCTTCACGAGACGCGGCGCCTGATCCGCTCCTGCATCTGCGAAGAAGGCTGTCCGTCGTGCGTCGGGCCGACTCCGGGGGCCAAGGCGCCGGCGCTTGCGATCCTGGACGTGCTCGACGACTCATTCGGTTGATGGCCGGCCCGCGCAAGCCCCAGGGGTTCGGGAAGGCGCTGGATCGGATCAGGGCGTCTGAGCGCCCGTCTCGTTCGTCTTTTTCGGACCAACTCCGCCTGCTCGACGATTCGCGGCATGATCGGGACCGGGTTCCGCTGGCGCGGCTCTCGACGATGCCTCTTCCGGATGGGAGCGAAGAAGAGAACTCCCATGGAAGGCACTACGTTGTTCGCAAGAAATTTCCGCCCGATCACGTCCATGGGAAGATTCGCCTGGACCGGGCGGACACGGCGGATTTGGGCCGGCTCCTCGAACTCGCCCGGTGCGAGTATCGTGTCGAGGATCGCGGAAGGATCGCGTTTCTGGACACCGAAACAACGGGAATCAGCGGTGGCGCGGGCACGTGCGCGTTCCTGATCGGCGTCGGGTTCTTTCGCCGAGACGAGTTCAGGGTCGTCCAGTATTTCATTCGCGACTTCGACGAAGAGTCCTCGATGCTGTACGCGCTCAATCGGTTGCTCGCGGACTTCGATCTGCTTGTCACCTACAATGGACTGTCGTTCGACGCGCCGCTGGTTGAAAACCGATGCGTCCTTGCCCGTCTGGATTCGCCGTTCAGGCACATGGCGCACTTCGACCTGTTGTTCATGGCAAGAAGGCTGTGGCGCGCGGGCCACGGAAGCTGCAAACTGACCGCGCTGGAAGCGAGGATTCTGAGTTTTCTTCGCGGGCCCGATATTTCGGGCGCCATGATTCCCGGCGCCTATTTCGAGTACCTGCGATCCTCGGACGCGATTTCGCTACGCAGCGTCTTTTCTCATCACATTTACGACATCCTCTCCCTGGCGGCGCTGACGATCCATGCCGCCGACTGCGTGGCAACCGAACCGCAGGCTTTGGACGATGCGCCCGATCTGTATTCGCTCGGCAGGATATTCGACCGGGCGCACGATCATCGACGGAGTATTCGATGCTACGAGATGGCTCTCGATGGCGGAGTGCCCATGGCCTTGAGAATACGTGCCATGGAGCGGCTGTCGGTTTTGTACCGCCGGACGGGCAACGTTTCAAGGTCGATGGAGCTATGCGGTCAATTGATGGTCCTGGACGAGTTCAGCGCGGTCGGCTACGAGGGCGCCGCGATGTTTCAGGAACGTCATGAACGCAACCTCGAAGCCGCATGCGCGGTGATTCGCGATGCGCTCAACCGGCTCAGAAACGGGCCGGGGATGGAACGGGGGGGAGTCCGGCTCAGGGAGCGCCTGGAACGGCTCGAGCGGAAACAGCAGAGAGGATTGTTTGCGGCGGGAGATCCGGATTCGAGGAGTATCGATAGTTGAATCGAGACATGGTGAATTGAAGAGGCGATGGCGCACCATGATCGACAGGAGACGCTGCGTGCGGTACGTGCAGCCGGATGTTATATGCAGCAACTTGGTGAAATCGACAACGACCGGGGTCGCACGGGAGAATCGCCCCACATGAAAACCTTGGATTGAAGAACTTTGCTGCAGGCCGCCGCTTCGTCGCGGCTTGCTTCCAGCAGCACGGTTTTGCATACGGAGTTTCGTGGTGGCCGGTATGCTAAGCTCCGCCAGGATCGTAATTGCGTCGCGGTCGGCATTCCTGTCCCGATCAGGTATCCGTGCCGTCGTCAAGGGCTGGCTCCATCCTGCAACCGGATCGAGAGACCGCAGAAACGGTTGCGCATCAAGAGGAATTGCTCTGATGCTGACTCGTCTACGCATTAAGGAATTCAAGTCGTGGAAAGATTCGGGAGATATCGATCTGCGCCCGATCACGGGGTTATTCGGTGCAAACAGTTCTGGAAAGACGAGTGTGCTCCAGGCCCTGCTCCTTCTCAGGCAGACGGCCGATTCGCCGGATCGCGCACCGGTTTTTAATTTTGGCGGCAAAAGAACCCCGATGGATCTGGGTAGTTTCCGGGATGTCGCTCATGCGCACGAAGTTAATAATATCCTGGAGATTTCCATCGACTGGGAAGCTCAACAGTCGCTGAAAATCACCGATTCGAAGAACAGCGATCGAGTCGTTGCTGACAGTCGACAGTTGGGATTCACGATTCAGGCAAGTCAGAGACTGGGGCCGAACGTCGAGCCTGTCTCCGTCGAGCAGATGTGGTACCGCGTCGGCGGCACGACGCAGTTCGGGATGCGACAGATTAGCCAGGAAGCCAAATCAGGGTACGAATTCTTTGCCAATTCCCAAGATTTCAGCCTCGTCCCAACCGTTGGCCGATCATGGCCGTTACCCGCTCCAGACAAGTGCTATGGCTTTCCAGCCCAGGTCCGGGCATATTTTCAAAACGCCGGATTCGTGGCTGATCTCGAATTGGCGCTCGAAGAATGTTTGCGGGATGTCTACTATCTCGGTCCGCTGCGCGCCTATCCGGAACGCCAATACATAAGGACCGGAACGGTGCCTTCCGACATGGGGCGCGCGGGCGAATCCGCCGTGGACGCGATCCTCGCGTCGCGGGAACGAGGCGACACGATCGGACGCGGCAGGGGCAGAAAACGGCTTACTCTTGAACAATATATTGCGGAATGGCTCAAGAAACTCGGACTCATCCACGATTTCCGGGTTGTTCCCCTCGCCGCCGCGAGTCCGGTATTCGAGGTCAGGGTCCGACAATCCCAAGGGGGGGCCGAGACGCTCATCACCGAAGTGGGTCTCGGTGTCTCCCAACTCCTTCCCGTTCTGGTGTTGTGTTTTTACGTGCCCGAAGGTTCGACGGTCATCCTGGAACAACCGGACATCCACCTGCATCCGTCGGCCCAGGCGGGCTTGGCCGATGTCCTCATCGACGTATGGGAAAAACGCAAGGTTCAGATAATTCTGGAGAGTCACAGCGAGCACCTGTTGCGCCGCCTTCGACTCCGTGTGGCAGAGGAGGAAATATCAGAGAAGAAAATCGGTCTCTTCTTCTGCACGACTGCCGACCGCGGGTCCGACCTCACGACGCTTCAGCTCGATTCATTCGGCAATATCGCAAATTGGCCGGCGGGCTTCTTCGGGGACGAGTTCGGTGAAATCGCCACCATGAGCAAGGCAGTGCTACGGCGCAGGCGGAGAGAGTCCGGATGATCGAGGACGTTGTGGTGGACACGAATGTCGCCGTGGTCGCCAATTACCAGACGGAACAGGCAAGTGAGATGTGCATCGAGAGTTGTATCGACGCTCTCCAGTCTTTCCGTAATGAAGCGTGTTTTTTGCTCGACGACGGAGGCTTGATCCTCGAGGAATATCGAAAGCACCTGAGCTTCTCCGGTCAGCCGGGAGTGGGCGATGCTTTTTTCAAGTGGTTGTGGGACAACCAGGCAACCGAGGCGCATTGCCGAATGGTTCCGATCACGCCTCACGACGACCGGGGTTTCGAAGAGTTCCCGGACGACCCCCAACTCACCCAATTTGACCGGGATGACAGAATGTTCGTCGCGGTGGCGCGGGCAAGCGGAGAACATCCGACGGTGATAAATGCTTCAGACAGGGACTGGTGGATATATCGTAAAGCCCTGAAGGGATGTGGTGTTGACGTGGCGTTTCTTTGTCCTGAACTCATGACAGGAGGCTGACATGGCATGCCGTCGCTCCCCAGACTCACATTGGTGTCACCGCCGCCGTCCTGGATGATCGAACAGCATCGTCTGCCGGCGGTTGACTTCGAGTCTTCACACGCCGGGACCTGGCCTTTCGTCTCGATGGCCGTGGCGAGCTTGGCTCGGGGGGCCGATTCGGGCAGAACTTGGAGGCGGCCAACGCCTATCTTCCCGATTGGATGGCTCGAGCGCGCGGCAGGTCAGGGATCTCCGGGCGTCCCGGTAAACAACTCCACCATGTAGTCGTTGAGGTTTCCGTAAAGCAGTCCCTGGAAGCTCCACCGAAACTGCGAGTGGTCAATCTCTCGTTGACTCATAGTGAAGTGGTATTCGGGGGAGTGGACATCCGTCACCGTCGAGCGAACGCACACGTCGATCCCGTCGCCGGTTTCCTCGGCGGAGAACCGAAAGAACGGGTGCTTGTAAAAGGCAAGTTCGTTTCTGACTTTTTCGAGAGCCTCGGACATGGCCGTTTAAACGCGCTTGTCTTCGGACTCGCACAGATCCGCCACCGTGCAGTTGGGACAGTCGGGCTTCCTCGCCTTGCACGGCCCCCGTCCGTGGTGGATGAGCAGGTGAGAAATTTCGATCCAATTGTCTCGGGGCACCTTCCGCATCATATCCTGTTCGATTTTTTCAGGGCGGGTTTCCCTTGAAAACCCCAATCGGCCCGAAAGCCGGGCCACGTGGGTATCGACAACCACTCCCTCAGCCTTGCCGAACGCGACGCCAAGAACCACGTTTGCGGTTTTTCGGGCCACTCCCGGCAGCGCGAGCAGTGGGTCCATGTCGTCGGGGACCTTGCCGCCGTGCTCCGAATCGATTATGGCGCAGGCGGCACGGATGTTTTTGGCCTTGTTCCTGAAGAATCCGGTCGAGTGCACCATCTCTTCCAACTCGGCCGGTTCGGAATTGGCAAACGCCCGGGCGGTCTTGTATTTGCGGAAGAGGGCGGGCGTGACCATGTTCACTCGCTTGTCCGTGCTCTGAGCGGAGAGAATCGTGGCGACCAGGAGTTGGAGCGGGTTCTTGAAATGCAGCGCGCACTCGGCGTCGGGGTAGGTCGACCGAAGAGCGTCAACGATCTTGTCGAGCCGCCGGTAGCGCGTCACTATTTTTTGGCTCCGGCGTCCGTCTTCTTGTTCGAATCCGTTGTGCCGGAACCTCCGGACTTGGCCGCGGATTTCGAATCGGTGTCCGATCCGGCCCCGGAGTCGCCGGAGTCGCCCGGCGCGGCCTTGTCTTTCTTGCCGCCGTCTTCGGACTTGTCGCCGCCTTCGGATTTGTCGGTGCCATCAGCCTTGCCCTTGGCCGCATAGTCGGTGACGTACCATCCCGATCCCTTCAGATGGAACGACGATTGGGAGATGAGCTTGGTCAATGAACCGCCGCAACCGGGGTGCCTCTTGAGCGGCGGGTCCGAGAACTGCCGGATCTTCTCGATGACCTCGCCGCACTTCCCGCAACTGTACTCGTAGATCGGCATGGCAGGTTCAATAAATAGCACAATGAGTTCGACATTGGGAAGACGGCCACTTGCGGGCCTTTCGCGGTTTCAATAAGATCTACTACCCGGGCCGGTCAAATCGAGTGCGGCCGCCGGTTTTGCCCGGACGATGGCGATGTGGAGGCTATTGGAGTGATTGAAGAGATCGCGAAGATACTGGCTGAGATCGGTGAGGACCCATTGCGTGAGGGCCTGGTCAAGACACCGGCCCGTGTCGAGAGTTCCCTGCGTTACCTCACCGGCGGTTACAAACTGGATGCGGATTCGATCCTGAACGGTGCGCTCTTCGATGTCCAGCACGACGAAATGGTCATCGTCAAGGACATCGAGGTCTTTAGTTTGTGCGAACACCACATGCTTCCGTTCTTTGGGAAGTGCCACGTCGCGTATCTGCCGACGAACAAGGTCGTGGGTTTGAGCAAGATTCCCCGTCTGGTCGAAATGTATGCGCGTAGGCTTCAGGTGCAGGAGCGTCTGACCATGCAGATCGCCCAGACCCTGGACGACAAGATCAGTCCCAGGGGCGTGGCCGTAGTGGTCGAAGCGAAGCACCTGTGCATGGCCATGCGCGGTGTCGAGAAACAGAACGCCGTCGCGGTCACCAGTTCCATGATCGGCGTGTTCAAGGACAACCAGAACACGCGTAACGAATTCCTGAATCTTATCGGCTGATGACCGTAGCCGCCTTCGAAGCGCACGCGGGGGATAGCCCGCCTTTCTCACGGGTTTTCGTCGCGAAGAGTCGGAGACGCCGTCAGAGCTACGGCGCGTTCCTCGCGCCGGGCGCGTAGTGGCGCGTTCCTCGCGCCGGATCAAGCGCGGGCGCGCGCCCGGAGGGCACCGGAGGCGTACTTGAGGGTACGTCGAGGAGCCCGCCGAAGCGGAACACAGCACTGGCGGATGGATCCGGCACTGTAGCAGACAACTCGTGAGAAATGCGGGCTAGGGCGCGAACGCGTTCTGGAAACAATGCCTATCGTAGGCCGGACCCTCCGGTCGAACGAACACGATCGGACGGAACACAGGTATGAACGACTCACTCAAGTACAAGGCCGCAATGGCCGCTTTGGATGAAGTGAAGCCGGGGATGATTTTGGGGCTCGGTACGGGGTCGACCGTGACGCACTACATCCGCGAACTCGGGAATCGCGTCAGGGATGGCCTGGAAGTGAAAGCCATTGCAACTTCGTTGCGGTCTGAGGAACTCGCGCGCGAGGGTGGCGTTCCGATCATTTCCTTTGCCGACAGCAAATCGATCGACCTGACCGTCGACGGCGCCGACGAGGTATCCGCCGACCTCCAGCTTACGAAAGGGTTGGGCGGCGCCTTGGTGCGGGAAAAGATCGTTGCCCGGGCCTCCCGGAGATTCGTGATCGTGGTTGACGACAGCAAGCTTGTGGACCGTCTCGGAACCCGGTCGCCAATACCTGTCGAAGTGGTGCCGTTCGCCGCCGACATCGTGGCCTGGGACCTGCAGACGATCGGTGGGGAACCCCGGTTGCGGTTGGCGGCCGACGCTCCCTTCGTGTCGGACAATGGTAATCACATGGTCGACTGGTACATCGGACCGCTGGACGACCCGGCCGGGCTGGAACAGGATCTGAAGTCGATCGCCGGGGTCGTGGACTCGGGCCTGTTCGCGAACATGGCCGACCGTGTCCTTGTGGCCGGCGCGTCCGGTGTTCGATCCCTGGAGCGAAACACATGAGTCCTCTGTTTCTCAACGAAGATGAAGTGTCCGGCCTGGTGTCGGTGCCCGAGACGATCGATGTTCTTGAAACGGCCTTCGCCAATCAGGCCACGGGAGGTGCGACCACCCTCCCACGGCGCCGGCTGGCCACCGACCGCCTCTTTCTGCATATTCTGGCGGGCGCTGTTCCCGGCTACTTCGGTTACAAGACCTATGCGACGGGGAAGGGCAAGCCGCGCTTTTACTTCTATCTTTACGACAGCGAGACGGCCGCAATGCTGGCCATCATGCAGGCCGATGCCCTGGGACAGATCCGCACCGGCGCCGCAACCGGTCTGGCGACCCGGCTGCTGGCGCGTCGAACCGTGAAGGTGGCCACGCTATTCGGCGCGGGATGGCAGGCCCGGAGCCAGTTGCAGGCCATGGATGCGGTTCGCGAAATGGAACGGGTGTGGATCGTCAACCGGACCCCCGAGAAGGCCGAGGCGTTCATTCGAACGATGGGACCCAAGGTTCGAGCCCGCCTCGAACCGGCGGCATCGCCCGAGGATGCCGTTCGGGAGAGCCAGGTGGTGACCACCATCACGGGCAGCCGCCAGCCGGTGCTGCAGGGAACGTGGCTCGAACCCGGAACCCACGTCAATGCCGCGGGCGGCAACATGATTCTGCGCCGCGAGGTGGATTCGGAAACCATCTTCCGGTCCGATCGCCTGGTCGTCGATTCCATCGCCCAGGCCCAAATCGAGGGGGGCGAACTCATTCCGACGCTCGGCCACGGCCGGCGCCACTGGGACGAACTGGTCGAGTTGAAAGACGTGGTCAAGGGCTATGGCGGGAGGCAGTCGGACGACGACATCACCTTCTTCAAGTCTCAGGGTGTCGGTCTTGAAGACGTCGCACTGGGCGCGCTGGTTTACGAGCGGGCCCGGCAACAGGGAATCGGCCGGACTCTCGACATCTGAATCGTTCCGGATGCGGCCCTTCCGGACATTTAGATTGGCGGGCTGTCCCGGCGCCCATAGACTTTCCTTGTATTTCAGGAATCCCCGCATGAAATCGCACTCTCAATACGTCCCGTCCGGTGTCTTCGCGCTGCTGGCGGTCACGATCGCGGCAGTGGGCATGGCCGCTGCTCAGGAATCACCGCCGGATGCGGAATCGGGCGGCGTGCTCCGTGTCGAGACCCGTTTGGTTCAGGTGGACGTCGTGGTTCGCGACGACGACGGCCCGGTGGGGAATCTGTCGGTCGAAGACTTTACGTTGTACGACGAGGGCGAACCCGTGGAGATCGTTCTCTTCGAGATCACCGAGGCGACGGCTCCGGCGCCGCAAGTCGAGATCGCGGCCGTATCTGGCGCCCTTTCCGAAGGCGCCGTGTCCAACCGGCCGGACAGGTCGGCCGACCAACCGGCAAGTGCCACGATTCTGCTGCTGGATCGCCTCAACACCGCGGCTGTAGACCAGCCCTATGCGAATGAACAGGCCGTGGAGTTCCTGGCCTCGCTCGATCCCCGGCATCAGGTTGCCATCTACGAGTTGGGCACGCAGTTGAAGCTGGTTCAGGACTACACCAACGACCCCGTCCGATTGACAAGGGCCGTTACCGGCGCCGGTACGACCGTTTCAGGCCAGCTGGATGCCTCGATCGGCCAGGGCGCCACGGGAGGATTCGAAGCCAAACCCAACGAAGTGGGGTTGGACCCCGATCTGGTGGACGCTCAAAGCGCGGGTACGGGGATCGCGGAGCGGGGGACCGCTGACCTGGACCAGCAGACGGCGTCCTATTTCATCAACAACCGCATACGCATCACCGCGGACGTTCTCGAGGCCGTGGCGAATCATATGTCCCGACTGCCAGGACGCAGGAACCTGGTTTGGCTGGCGGGCCGCTTTCCATTCTCGTTCGAGCCGTCATCGCACTTCCTCAGCAATGAGGTGTCGGCCCCCACCATGAAACAGCTCGAACGAACTGCACGCGCCCTCACCGATGCCAATGTCGCCGTCTATCCGATCAGCGCGGTGGGTCTGTTGGCGCCGGAGTTCAACGGGCCGACGGCGCCCGCGAATGCGAGTGCGGGCGCACGACGCCGGATACGATTCCAGAGATCGGTTGCCGCCAATGAAAGCCGCCTGGAGGTGGAGCCCGACAGCACCAACACGATGCGGCACATCGCCGAGGTCACGGGCGGGGAAGCCTTCTACCTCACCAACGGGATTGCCGCGGCGATGCAGTCGGCTGTCGACGATACCCGGATCGTATACACCCTGGGGTTCTATCCCGACGATGCCGATCAGGACAGCGACCTGCACGAACTGCGTGTCGATGTGGATCGAGACGATGTCGATGTGCGTCACCGTCGCGGATACTATGGCTTCGGCGATCCCGGCACCCGTCAAATCGAAGGCATCGCTCCGATGGAGGATCTGGTGACGAGTCCGATCAATGCGACCGATCTGGGTCTGATCGCGACAAGACAACCTGTCTTTGGACGAGGCGGAGAATACGTCACGCGCCTGGCGTTAAACCTCAACGATCTGGACATGGCGTTCAGGGACGGTGTCTGGGGGGGCACGGTTGAGATCGCGACGCTGATTGTCGATGGCGGCGATACCAATCCGGAAGCCCAGGTGGGCAACCTGACGATTCAACTGACCGACGAGGAGTTTCTGGCGTCTTCGAACGAGGCGGGTTACGAATTGTTCCGCTTCCGCAACGGAAACGGTCAGGCGGGGTGGTTCCGGGTCGTGGTTCGCGAATCCGCCAGTGGCGCGGCGGGCTCGTTGTGGGTTGAACTCGAATAGCCGGCAGGTCCGATCAGCGCACGGACGTGTATCAGCGGGCGAGAACGTGGATGTACCAAGGAAATGCACGCTGGAGCACCACCCATGTAGATTCCGGTGAATCTTCCCATTGGATTAGCGGTGTGAACGGTTATAACTATGCGTACTGTTTTTTCGATCATGGATACCGAAGTTTTCGTGATCATACTCTGGGTTTCGGAAGCTCTTTCTCCTGTTTTGGCTATTTACGGGTTGGTGCGTCTAAAGATTTGGGCGCTCTGGGTTTCTGTCGTTTGTTCCCTTCCGGTCGTGCTCTATTTTATGGCGAGTTTTGACGAACGCTTTTACGTCGCGATTCTCATTGCCGTGGCGTCTTTGTGTTCCGCGCCTATTGCCTTGGGGCACGGGCGGCAAACGCTGGCTTTCTTCCTGCTTACTCCGCGTTGGTTTACCTCGTCATTGTTATTCATGAACGCGTTGCGGTGATCGCTGATCCTTGGGAAAATCGGCTTCTCAGGTCCGCTGTGCTTCCTGGCGGGCGATCCGGTGCTTTTGTGTCTCTGCTTTTCGCGCGGTCGTCGATCATGCGCGATCCTCGCGCGTTTTTGTCGGTAGTCCGGACGTTTTCGCGGCGAGGTTCGGATCTCGTCCGGCAGGTCGTTGCTCGGTACCGAGTGGATTCTGTTCGGTGTCCGTTGTCCGGCGGTGCGCTCTGACTGCGATGAAGCGCCTTCGGCGCGATGCAGCCGGATCGGTACGTGAACGGCTCGCTTCGCTCGGTGCGCAGGTTCATGCGGGTTGGGTGATCGGACGATCCAAGAGAACAGAGAATACCGATTCCGCTATATTCGATCGACACCTTACTGACACGAGGACTTACTGGCTGAGCGACTTGTTGGGTAGCCCCTCAGTGGTGGCTTCGAGCCGTTGGGTGTCCATCAAGCCAGCGTTGAATCGAGTCTGGACTTTCATTGGAAGGGTATCCGAGCAGTAATCCTTCGACACTGACGTCCTCGTCCAACTGGGGCCAATGTATGCCAAGGCCATCCCCGATCAGACGCCAATCGCTTCGTTCCGAATCCGAGCCGTGAGACAGGCGCGGATACCAGGAAATCGGTACCGAGACGGTTCGACCATCTCGAAGTTCTACCGTCAACGTATCCTCAGTTGCCGAAACACTCTGGGCCAGAACCTCGCGCGGTTCAGTTTTCAAAGTATTCATTCCACCTCCTCAACATACCCTCGGCACCTTCCAAAATCAGGCCTTCGATTCTCCGCAATTCCTGCCGGTTGAAACCTCTGCTCCGCTCCAACTTGACAGGTTTCAGAAAAAACTTTGCCGAGTTGTTGTCACGCTCCGCGTGGACGTGAGGCGGTTCACCACGGTCGCTGGAGTAGAAAAAGAACCGATACGGCCCGGTCCGCAGTATGGTCGGCATGCTGTTCCAAGTCTAATTGTAACCGATCATCGGAAAGTGAAGTGTTTTCGAACACGTGCTGGTTTTTGACATCATCGTCATCCGCTTCCGCAACGGAAGCGGCCAGACGGGGTGGTTCCGGGGCATGGTTCGCGAAACCGCCAGTGGCGCGGCGGGATCGTTGTGGGTTGAACTCGAATAGTCGGCAGGTCCGATCAGCGTAGCGAGTTTTCGGAGCAAGGGATCGGTGGTCTTCTGCGTTTCTTTTCGGCGAACTGGAGGCAACCTGCCTCCACTCGCTCTCGTTCTTCCGTTGATCCCGTGGTCAACGGGTTCCTGTGTCTGGCGCTTCTGTAAGGGCGTGTTTTCTGTTGCGCTTCGTGGTTTGCTGGTACATTGCCACTCGAAAATTACTATTGGGAATCCCGATATGTCGGGCTACCCAACGAATAACACAGCCGTTCTTCCGGAATGGGGTAGCTCCCTGTTCCCAGGCGGATAGTTGACAACTCTTCTTTCCCAACGGTAGTTGTCAAATGCCCGGCTCTTTCCGCCGGAAGCGGCAACCGCATCGATGGGGAGGTATTCATGTCTGTGACGCGAGTCTTTTTCTTTGTAGTTTTGTTCTCCGCAACTTCGGTGTTAGCACAAACGCCTACTACGCCACCGGCTGAAGGCGAACCCGGCTTCCGGCGGGGACCGAATTCGCAAGCCAACCTGGAATCCATGAGGGAGATTTCAAACAGCCTGACCCCGGTCGCCCTTACGGCGCTGCCTGAATCCGACGTTGTTCTCGATTCAGCTACGTACGGATTAAGCGCGGATGGGCAGTCCAGGGGGGTTTACTTCGAAGGATCGGGACAGGCGGGCAATACTTTTTTCTGGTTCGTGGACCCGGCGACTTTCAGATATCGAACGATCGGGCTGACCGGCGACAACGAAGCGGACGCTCTACGTATCGATGCCTACGAGGCTACTATCGATGGGCCGGATCCAGATCGTCTGAGTAACATCCGCGCACTGCTCGCCGAGTTACAACGGCAATGGCTGGAATTCGAGAACGGGAACAAACCCAATCCTCGGCGAATCGTTGGAACTGTTGCCGAATTCGAAGGTGAAGAACAAGGCGTGGAATTCGTGCTGGCCAATTCGTCGCCATTAAAACAGTCTGAATGGATGTGTTCCGGTGCGGGCTATGCTTCAATTATAACGAAGGATCCTCCTGGTTTTTGGCTGACCGAAACTATCGCATGGGCGGAATGGGAGTGGGAATGGTTTGCATATGACCTCTATACCGGGGGGTCATGTGAGGCCGAACCGGAGGGGGGCTGGCTACCTCCGCCACCAACCACGTGGTACAACGAATCCTGCGATTTGGAAATACGTGCTGATTTTGACGGCGCATCTACATACACCGAAGGTAGCTATTACAACTACGATTTTCAGGATGATTCGCTACGCACGGACGTATATCAGCGGGCGAGAACATGGATGTACCAAGGAAATGCGCGCTGGAGCACCACCCATGTAGATTCCGGTGAATATTCCAATTTGATCCGCGGCGTGAACGGTTATAACTATGCGTACTGTTTTTAGATCATGGATACCGAAGTTGTCGTGATCGTATTCTGGGTTTCCGAAGCTCTTTCTCCTGTTTTGGCTATTTACGGGCTGGCGCGTCTAAAGATTTGGGCACTCTGGGTTTCTGTCGTTTGTTCCCTTCCGTTCGTGCTCTATTTTTTGGCGAGTTTTGACGAACGCTTTTACGTTGTGATTCTCATGGCCGTCGCGTCTTTATGTTCCGCGCCTATTGCCTTGGGGCACGGGCGGCAAACGCTGGCTTTCTTCCTGCTTACCCCGCGTTGGTGTGCCTCGGCATTGTTTTTCGCGAACACGTTCGTGATGTATGGACGTTGATCGCTGATCCTTGGGAAAAATCGGCTTCTCAGGCCCGCTGTGCTTCCTGCCGGGCGATCCGGTGCTTGTGTGTCTCTGCCTTTCGCGTGATCCTCGCGCGTTCTTGTCGGTAGTCCGGATGTTTTCGCGGCGAGGTCAGGATCTCGTCCGGTAGGTCGTTGCTCGGTGCCGAGTGGATTCTGTTCGGTGTCCGTTGTTCGGCAGTGCGCTCTGACTGCGATGAAGCGCCTTCGGCGCGATGCAGCCGGATCGGAACGGGAACGGCTCGTTTCGCTCGGTGCGCACGTTCATGCGGGTTGGGCGATCGGACGATCCAAAGAACAGAAAATCCCAATTCCTCTGGTCCAATTCCGCTGGCTCGAATGAAACCCAATGAATTCCGGCAGCTTGCGGCGGAACCCTTCCAGCTTCACGGAATAACCGGAACCTCCACGTACAGATCGTCTCCACGAGCCTCGCAGGGGTAAGTGCGAGCCGTAAGTGTCTTGCCCGGGCAACCTCCGTCTTCCAACCGGACGCGCCAGCCATGCCATCCGCAGATCACTATGCCGTCCTGAAGGATGCCCTCGGTCAAGGGAAAACCCATATGGGGGCAGTGATTTTCGAGCGCATAAAAGGTCCGGTTCCAGTTGAACAACGCGATTTCAAGCCCTTCCACTTTCACGCCCAGAACCATCCCGTCATCGGGGATCTCTTTAACTGCCGCCGCCCGAACCCACCTTCTTTCCGCGCTCACTTTGTCGACTCCATTTCGGCGAAGTGGGTCATGACTTTCCATGATTCCTCTGTCAGTGTATCAGCGCGCGCTGGACGCGGCGCGGCGCAGATTTTCGGCATGCTATAATCCGGCCTTTGCCAGGACACTCCACAATTGACGCAAATGTCTGATTTTAAAGTTCTTTTGATCGATGGGATCGATGAGTCCGGCGTGGAAGTCCTGAAGATGACCCATGCCATCGAGCCGGTCGTCCACCCGAAGCTCTCTCGCGAGGATCTGTTCGAAACCATCGCCGAGATGGACGGCATTGTCGTCCGCAGCGCGACACGGGTCGATCGAGAACTGATATCGCGCGCGCCCCGCCTGAAGGTCATCGGACGCGCGGGCGTCGGTGTCGACAACGTCGACATCGAGACTGCAACCGAGCGGGGCGTCCTCGTGATGAATTCACCGGGCGGCTCCACGACGACCACGGCCGAGCACACCGTTGCCATGATGTTCGCGCTGTCGCGCAACATTCCGCAGGCGTACCACTTGCTGAAAGAACACGCATGGGAAAAGAGCCGGTTCAAGGGAGTGGAGCTTGCCGGCAAAACGCTGGGTGTCGTTGGTCTCGGCCGGATCGGCAGTCACGTGGGTCATGTGGGTCTCGGCGTCGGCATGAACGTCATCGCCTACGACCCGTTCATCAGTCCCGGGGCGGATCTGTCCAGCGGCATCAAGATCGTCGAACTCGACCGTGTTTTTGCCGACGCCGATTTCATTACCGTTCACACGCCGCTCACCGAGCGCACTCGAAACCTGATCGACAGCGCGGCCATTCGGAAGATGAAAGACGGCGTCCGGCTGATCAACTGCGCCCGCGGTGGGATCGTCAACGAATCGGACCTCCTTGACGCCCTCAAGTCCGGCAAGGTGGCCGGTGCGGCGCTCGACGTTTTCCAGGAAGAGCCCAATACCGAATCTCCGCTGCTCGAACTCGAAAACTTCATCGCCACTCCGCACCTGGGCGCCTCGACCATCGAGGCACAGCGCAAGGTGTCCGAGGACATCTGCCGGCAGGTTGCCGATTTTCTTGTGAATAACGCGGTGCGCGGCGCCCTGAACTTTCCTCAACTCGCCGCGGGCCAACTGGAGCTTTACAGGCACTTCGTGGATCTGTCGAGCCGGCTGGCCTCCTTCGTGGGTCAGATTGCCGATGGACCGATCGAAAGCGTTGCGATTCGCTATTCGGGCGAAGTTTGCGACATGAATCTGGGGTATCTGACCTCAACCATCTTGCAGCGGTTGCTTGAACCCATTCTCAAGGAAGGCGTCAACCTGATCAACGTTGGCCACGTCGCGGCTCAGCGGGGAATCGGTGTCGAAGAAACCCGAGTCCCGGTTCCGGAAAACTTCACGAGTCTGATTACGATCGAACTGGGTACCGATCGGGGTTTGCATCGCGTGTCAGGCACCGTCTTCACCGATAAGCAATCGCGAATCGTCAACATCGAAGGTTACGATCTAGAAGCGGTGCTTGGCGGCAACATGATCTTCCTGGCTAACGACGATACTCCGGGCGTGATTGGCCGGGTCGGGACGCTGCTCGGTGAATGCTCCGTCAACGTTGCGGGGATGTACCTGAGCCGAGATCGGGTAGGAGGAAAGGCTCTGGAGTTGCTGTTGATCGACGAGGCACCTTCCGAGGAAGTCATTGATCGGATTCGAAACATCGAGAATATTCTCAGCGCCAAGGCCGTCTGTATTTAACAGCCGTTTGTATTTTACAGCTTGTGGCAGGACCCATGACCGTTGCCCTCGCACTCCTCTTGTTGCCGCCCTTGGCCTTCGCGCAGGCGCCGCCGTCCACTCTGTCCGGTCTCGTGACCGGCGAGACAGGTCTGCCACTCGCGGAGGCAGGTGTCGTCCTTTACCTCGAGGACGGACGTGTTCTCGAGATTCCTGCCGATTCCGAGGGCCGGTTCACGTTTGAAGTAGAGGGGGAGTTCGAACTTCAGGTCGGTCATGCGGGATATCGGTCGGTGCGGACCACTCGCGCCACACTGGGTCCAGGGGGCAGTTACAACATCCAGGTCGTGCTTCTGGAAGGCAATCCCGGTGAGGTCGAGTTGGTCGAATTGCTTCTTGAAGATTCCGTTTCACTTGTCGGCGCCGAGGGGCCGGCGCTCCGCAATGACCTGCCGCGTTCGGACCGGCTCTTCGGTTTGCGCGGCGGAATCAACGTGTCGGGCATCGCGGAAGGCTCGTCGCAGCAGTGGATCGCGGCTTCGGGCAACGTCTTTGCGAGTTCTCCCGGCGCCGCGGCGCTGATCGATTCGTTCGAATTTTCGGCGGACTTCGTTCCGTACGCGGGGGTGGACGATTCGCTGCCTCCGGGCGGGCAGCGGTTCAACGGCGACGTGTACTACTTTCATCGCAATGACGCCCTGAACGCCCGCAACTACTTCGATCGGCCCAACGAACCCATCCCTCCATTCAAATACCACTACTTCGGGGCCGAGGCGGGCGGCGCGCTTCGGGACGAGACGTTCGGATTCGTACGTTACTGGGGGTTGAGGGCGCACCAGTCGGTGACGCGCGCCGCCACGGTCCCCGACCCCGCGCGGCTTGGGGGCGATTTTTCCAGTGCCGGGGAGTCGGTGCTTGATCCTGAAACCGGGTTCCCATTTCCCGGCAACGTCATACCCGCCGATCGGCTGAATCCCGAGGGGCGGGCGCTGGCGGCGCTCTATCCCGCGCCGAATGTTCCCGGCAACACGATTCAGAACTATCGAAGTGTCGGATTTCTCGACACGGTCGCGGATGCGTTCGGAGTTCGCATCGACCACCGCGCCACCACCTCGGATGAAATTTCGTTCGAATACCAGTACAGCCGCGACAAGACCGAGGACCCGTTCAATCTAGTGACCGGCATTACGAATCTTCCCGGATTCGGTGTCCGGGATGCCTTGTCGACGAACACGTTCCGCGCGTCGAACACGCACGTATTCGGCGCTTCGCTTCTTCATCGGGTTCATTTTTCGTTCGGCCACCTGGGTCAACCGCGCGAGATCCTGGATGCCAATCAGACGCCGGCGATCGTGATTTCCGGATTTTCGAACATCGGGCATGCAACGAACGTGCCACAGGATCGGCGAAACCGCACGATCGAGGCTTGGAGCGATCTGTCGCGGGTTCACGGTACTCACACCACGACCGTTGGCGGCAGTTTCCGCTATTTCCATTTCGATGCATTCATCGACCTGCTCAGCCGCGGACAATTCCAGTTCAATGACGCGTCCTATTCGCGAAACTCCATCGCCAATCTGCTATTGGGAGTCCCCGTTGCGGCCATGAGGATCGAGGGAGATACGAACCGGACGTTCACCACCGTGATGGTTTCCGGATACGTTCAGCACGACTGGCGCCTGCGGCCGAATCTGCAATTGAACGGCGGGTTGCGATACGACTACCAGTCGCCGTTCAGCGAGTCGTCCGGTCTGGCGGGATCGTTCCGGTCCGACGGCAGTCTCGAAACTTCGCCCGCCCGCCTATACCGTCCGGATCGCAACAACTGGGGGCCGCGGGTCGGTCTTGCCTGGAGTCCGATGTCGAACACCGTGGTACGTGCGGGTTACGGCATCTTCTACGACACGCTGTCGGTTGGCGACAGTCTTTTCATGCTGGGCTTGAACGCGCCCTTCGTGCGGTTCGATGTTCGGGACAATGATCCGGTGCTCCCGAGCTTCGACCTGACGGACGCCTTCGATGTTTCTCAAGACTCGATCCCGCCCAGTGCATTCTCGGTATCTCGGGACCTGGTAAACCCGTACATTCAGCAGTGGAACCTCCTGGTGGGCCGGACCCTCGCACCGGGATACGATCTCACCGTGGCCTATACCGGTCAGAAGGGTACGCATCTGAGAAGGCAGGTCAACCTGAACCAGCCGTCTGAAGGACCCGCGGTCACACTCGATGCGCGACGCCGGTTTCCGGATTTCCGGAATGTCTTTCAGTTCGAAACCAGTGCCGCATCGTCGGGCCATGCGCTCGACATGGCCCTGACCGGCCGCAGGGGAACCGATCTCAGTTTCCGGGCGGGGTACCGGTTCGCCCGTTCCATCGACGACGCGACCCTGATCAGCATCCTTCCCCAGAACAGCCATGACCTGGCGGGAGAGCGCGGCTTGTCGGACTTTCACGTCAAACACCGCTTCACCTTAACCGGTGTGTACGACCTTCCTTTCGGACTGCCCTTTGTCGGAGACTCCGGAGGGTGGCAAGCGCAGGTGTCGGCCGCAGCGCAGTCGGGCTTCCCGCTCTCGGCCATTCTGGGGACCGACGTCGCCGGGACCGGCAGCCCGATCGTCAACCGTCCGAACCTTGTCGGCGATCCGCGCGTCGACGATCCGACGCCGTCCCGCTTCTTCAACACGGAAGCCTTCGAAGTTCCCGAGTTCGGCCGATTCGGAGACAGCGGACGGAACGTGATTCCCGGCCCCGGGCTGGTAAACGTCGATTTGGCGCTGTTGCGCGACTTCCGGGTTTCCGACCGGCTTGCCGCTCAATTCAGGGTCGATTTCTATAACGCCTTCAACCATCCCAATTTTGTCGCACCGCCGACCATGCAGAACTTTGCCGACTCACCCGATTTCGGGGCTCTGTTCGTTGCCCGTTCTCCCAGAATCGTCCAACTTGGCATGCAGGTGTTCTGGTAGATGTTTCGGGCCGGGGCGCGCGAATCCGATCGATCGGTTCAAGATTGTCTTGCAGTCCGTGGCGGAACCGTGCAGGGTTTTATTTAGGGCTGTTTCACAGTGCCCATCCAACAAACTCCAGGGGCCGAGGCCATGAGAGCAATACCACTGCAATTCGAACCTTCCCGCACAGTTGTCCCGATCGGGGTTTTCGTTTTTCTGATGTCGTTGACGGTGGGTGTCAACGCACAGGACGAGCGACCCGACGTGCATGCGGATTTCAAGTATGGAGTGTTCCCGTATAGCTCCGAAGCGGTGGAACGTTTCGCGCCGGAGCCGGCCCGCCTGATGATATCGGCTTTCCACAAGGGATGGAATGTCGACAAGTACATCAAGGAATCCGGAATTCCGGAAGTCGAAGTGTTGACCCTGCTTCAGGAGTTCGAAGACGACCGCCTGGTTCGAGGACGGAACGACTATGACTTGAGGCCGGGGTTTCCGGTTTACCGTGAAGATGAACTTCCGGAAACCGCGCCGCTGATTGCCGAGACCGCCGCGGGCTTCGTGAGAACGATAGAAAGCCAGTGGGGCGGGTTCGAAGAACTCGTGTCTTCGCTTGAAGCGGGCCAGAATTTTCCACGCGAGGAGATGCTCTACCGGGTGGTTGCCGGTGGACTTCTTTTTGGCGGAATGATCGATGCGCTGTTCGACGACAAGACCTTGATGCCGGCCCCGCCCCGCAGGGCCGGACGCCGCGAGGCCTACTATGCATGGATGACGGAGGGCGACGCCGGTCCACCGCAGTTGATCTTGCAGTCGGCGCCGGTAGGGCGGTACAACGTGTTTTCGATCGGAACGGTTCCCGTGGATGAACCGCGAGTCGAGATCGGTGAGCTTGCCGAAACCGCCCCTGTTTTCGAATACGACGATGCGCGTCGCTGGCGTGTATTCGCCAGTGTGACCGCGCGCGATCACCTGCTGCCGTATTTCAAATCCCAACGCAGTTCGTTGCTGGAACTCGGTTCCATATTCGATGCCTCCGATTACACGGCTTTCGGGGAGTTCGTCGCGTGGTTCTACCTGGCCTCCGCTACCGAGGCCGTGAACATGCTCGTCGAAAGCGGTCGCATCGAGGCACCGGAAACGTCTTACCGCTACGCCATCCTGACCGACCGATAACAGCCAGTCGCAGACTCTTCGGTGCGACCCCGCCCGTTGGTGTGACACGGGCTGTCCGATGAGTTGGATCGCAAATCCGCAAATACCGTGATTGCCGGCACTGCTCGTTTGACGAGCGTCCCCGGCGGGCCGCGGGACCCTTCGCGCGACGAAACCGATTACAATGAACGCCATGTCTGATAACGCCACGCCTTCGGAGGCGCTCGCCGGGGTTGCAGCCACACTCGGGATCGGAAATATCGGACGGCACATCTTTCTGTGCGCCGATCAGAGCGTGCCGAAATGCGCACCGGTGGAAGCCAGCCGTGAGTCCTGGGACTATTTGAAGAGGCGGCTCAAGGATCTCGGACTGACTCAAGCCGAACCGTGTGTCTATCGTACGAAGGCCAACTGCCTTCGTGTGTGCATTGAGGGGCCTATTGCCGTGGTCTACCCCGAGGGTATCTGGTACCGCTCGGCAACGCCGCCGGTTCTCGAGCGCATCATCCAGGAGCATCTCATCGGCGGGCGTCCGGTCGAGGAGTTCGTCTTCTCGGGAAACCCGCTTTAGCGATTCCGTCTGTCATTGCCCGAGTCCACATCCATGTCTTTCTCCCCGTCCAGAACACCGGCTGTTGGCGGTGTGGGTTCCGTCCTCAAGGAGGCGGGCGCGCTGCTAAGGCTGGGCCTCCCCCTGATCGGCGCCCAATTGGCCTCCATCGGAATGGGCGTCACCGATACGGTGATGGCGGGCAACCTCAGTCCGCTAGCTCTCGCCGCGGTTGCCGTCGGAGGGAGCCTCTGGATGTTGGTTGTTCTCTTCGTCGTCGGTTTGATGATGGCAGTCACGGCTTTCGTGTCCCATCTGTTCGGTGCGGGCAAGAACGAGGAGATCGGGAGGTTTGTGCGTCAGGCGTCCTGGTTTGGGCAGATCTTGGCGTGCTTCTGTTTTGTGGTCATACGGAACGCCGACCCGGTGCTCTACTTTCTTGAGGTCGACCCCGAAATCGTCCCGGTGACGCTGGGATACGTGGATGCGATCAGTTGGGGGCTGCCGGCGCTCTGCGCCCTGACCGTCCTGCGGTATTTCGAGAACGGAGTGTCCAGAACGCGGCCGATTCTAGTGATCAGTTTTCTGGGACTGGCCATCAACGTGGGCGCGAACTACGTGTTCATGTACGGACGCCTTGGCGTGCCCGCAATGGGCGCCGTGGGGTGTGGATGGGCGAGCGCGTTGGTGACCTGGGTGATGTTCGGATGCATGCTCGCGTACATTGCCTCGAGCAGGCACTACAGGCGGTTCCATCTGTTCGACCGGTTCGATTGGCCGCGGTGGGCCGACTTGGCAGCTATCGTCAAACTGGGCCTTCCAATTGGAATCAGCGTTTTCCTCGAGGCCAGCATGTTTTCGGTGGTGGCCCTGCTGATGGGTTCCCTGGGCACATCCACGGTTGCGGCCCACCAGATAGCGGTCAACATCGCTTCGGTAACGTTCATGATTCCGCTCGGACTGTCGATGGCCATCACAGTGCGGGTCGGCCAGGCGATGGGGCGGCGCGATCCGGTGGCCGCGAGCCGGTCCGGATTCGTCGGGGTGGGTATGGCCGTTCTGATCATGGCCGTGGCGGCCATTCTGTTGGTGTCGTTTCCGGATTTCATCGTCGGAATTTATACGGACGATGAAGCGGTACGGATCGTGGCCATCGAACTGATCCTGATGGCGGCCCTCTTCCAGCTTTCGGATGGGGCCCAGGTCGCCGGTTCCGGCGCGCTTCGCGGACTGAAGGACACGACGGTGCCGATGCTGATCACCTTGGTGGCGTATTGGGCCGTCGGCATCCCTATCGGATATACGCTGGGCATTGCCTGGTCGATGGGGCCAAGGGCCATGTGGGTGGGGTTGATCGCCGGGCTGAGCGTTGCGGCGCTCTGTCTGAACAGCCGATTCTATTTCGTGATCCGCCGCCACAAGCGATTGAGGGACTAGCATCCCGTGGCAGGACCCTTCAGGGTCGCGCGAAGGGGTCTCGATCCAAGAAACCGCGCTCCGGGTCTTGGTCTTTCTATCAAGACAGGAAGCCCCTAGAGTGGCTTGGAAGCGAAACCGCCGCCACGGGCCGCTCGGACCGGTCGTAGAGCGCGTAAGCCGCCCGCCTGCCGCGAGGCAAGACGTTCGAGACGCTCGACACGAATCGGTTGCCCGCTGCGGTCGTACAACAATTGAAGGGTGATTATGGCGATATCTGCTTTGGTTGCAAGGTCCTGGGCGGAGGGGATGTCATCTACGGCGCTCTTCGCCGTTTCTTTCGAGACTGCAGCCTCAACTAAGATCGAGGGCAGGCGGGGGTTGAATGTGAATGATAAAGGACATTATCATTCACATTCAACCCCCGCCCCCCAAAGGAGGATTCCGAATGATGAGCAGCGACTCCTGGGGCCGATTGGCGACAACACAGCTACACACGTTTTATTTGTTTTGAAGCTCTTCTTGCCTCTATTCGATTCCTCAAAGAATCGAAAAATGGGAGCGTAAGCACATATGTCAGGACGATAACGCCCGAATAAAAGGCCACGGCCAAAACGATCAAGTACCAACGTTCTAAAGCAAAAAATCCGTGATCCCCAATGAAAGACATCGGTCCTAAAATCACCACGCACATTCCGAAACAAAAGATCACACGTTCCTTTTTGGTACGAGGGTACTGAAAAAGAAATCTCTTCAATTGATCTTTCATCGACCCCCCCGTCACTTGGAACAAGCTCATACCTCAACAAGGGCGAGAGAAACCAAACGTACCATCATTTTCTTGACTCCTTTCTGACGTATGGCCTCGGTAACAATCCTTGCACGCAAGCAACGCAAAATCCCGATCCCAGCGCCATGAACGTTAGATATCGGATGGGAAGGGGATATACGCCGAACAGCGCAAAAACTCCCGCGGCGAAAAACCAACTACCGACGCCAATAATCCACCCAGCCGCAGCACGGACAAGTGCCGACTCGTAATCCATTGTCATGAACCGGCGGATCGCGATTTTTCCTATCATCGAAACCCCCTGTCACTTGAAACAGTCCCTATCTCATACCCGAACACGCTTCAAGTAAATCAGGTTCACCACCCGGCGGAAAGAGCCGGGCCGTTGTCAACTTCCCACCTACTCCTTTTTCGTTGACCTTGTCGGACCCCACGATTTAAAAATCGTCGCGATTCCGGCCCACAGGAAACCAAACAACGCATACCTCAAGGTCGTCATTTGCATGCCTCGCCCGGAAAACTCGTTATCGCCAAAGAACACCAACGACACGACATCAGAGCCAAAACCCACAGCAAGCCCCATCACGAATCCCAAAGCAACACGCTCGCGCAAAGTCCGAACAACTCTCGTTTGACCTCTCATCGAAACCCCCTGCCACTTGAAACAATCTCATACCTCACGCTATCGCGCCGCGGCGGATCGCTCGTCGACGAGCGGGCCGACCTCGAGGTCGGCGGGCGAACGTCGCATAAAAGCCAATCGGTCAACCCACGCCAGGCCGATCCGTGCCGGTCCCTTGTGGTCCGACTGGAAGTGATCCGGTTGACTTCCACGGGCCGTTATCTCGCACGTCGTGTTCAGAATCGCGGCAGGGGGCCGGCCGTGTGTTCCTTGTAGGGCGATCCTGGGCAGTCCAGTTGTCGAAAGAGCGCCTACTTGAAAATGGTGTCAAGAGGTTTAATATCCGAAACGTTGACCGTCGCACTCGCCATGGCAACATCGTAGCTCGTCTGCATATTCATCCAGTAAAGCGGGCTTGTCCTGAATATTTTCGCGAGTCGACACGCCGTATCCGGTGTCATCGACGTCTGGCCCTTTACGATGCGCTCTATCCGCGTGCGAGGCACGCCCAATTCTTTTGCCAAGGCACCGGCGCTCATCCCAAGGGGAGTGAGGTACAGTTCGTCCAGAACCTCACCAGGATGCATCGGAGCAAGAAAATCAGCCATTTCAATCGGTCCTCAGTGGTAATCCACAACCTCGACTTCATCCGGTCCACTAGCGGTCCAGACAAAACAGATACGCCATTGCTTGTTTATCCGAACCGAATGGCAACCTTTGCGGTCGCCAGATAACTTCTCAAGATGATTGCCTGGCGGAAAGCGAAGATCTTCCAATTCAACCGCCGCATTCAACGCGGTCAGCATCGCACGGGTTCTTCGAAGCAAGTCTGCCTGAAATCCCTTTGGGGTTTGACCAGCAGCGATCTTTTCGGTCCGCTTACTCTTAAAACCAAGTATCACAAAAGTGATATGTATCACGCTATGATACGGTCGTCAACCTGTCTAAAGCTACATGTCAAATTCCAGGCAGCGGGGTCGGCATCGCCGGTTTCGTGGGAGTTATCCTCCATCTGCTCTGGCGCGGCTGGATCGAAACCCCCTCCCGAGGGCTCTGGCGGCTCCTGACGACCGCGACCAGGTCCGTTAGCGGCTTGGCTGCTTCTCCGGGCTTTCTTCTCTCGTCTCTCCCTCTGTGGCCGCATCCCGGTCCTGCCGTCCAGTTCCGATCCCGGCTGGAAGTGATCCACTTCACTTCCACGGGCCGGTTTCTCACACGTCGTGTTCAGAGTCGCCGGGATTGGACAGGTCCGAATCAGAACGCCACGGCTATACTGACCACCGGCGGAAGCGCGGGCTGGACGGCTTCCTGGAACGCGCCCGCAACCGCTACATTCGGAGGTTGAAATGGAACCGCGGCCAACAAGGAGTGACCCCGATGCGCAGTACAACCTCGGGGCCATGTACGCCAATGGCCAGGGCGTCCCCCAGGACGAGGTCGAATCGTTCCGCTGGTTCCGTCTCGCCGCCGAGCAGGGTCACGCTGAGGCGCAGTACTCCCTCGGGGTCATGTACTCCCTGGGCCTGGGCGTCCTCAGGGATTTCGTGATCGCGCACATGTGGCTGAACATCGCTGACGCAAACGGAGCCCCAATCGCCAGAAAGGGCCGGGACTATCTTGAACGGGACATGACCCCCGACGACATCAACTGCGCGACGGAACTGGCGCGGACGTGCATGGCCTCGGACTACCACGACTGCGGTCCGTAACCGTGAACGAATCCCACAGGCGGCCGCCTGTGGGCGCGTTCGGCGACGTCGGTCGGTTGCAGGTCCGGACCGGGGGACGCCGGCGTCCGAGTCCTCGTCGACGAGCTGGCCGCGATCGTCACCTCGAGGTCGGCGGTCGAACGTCGCATAAAAGCCAATCGGTCGACCAACGCCAGGCCGGGGACGCCGCCAGATGGCATTATCGGGCCTCTTTGATCGCCGGTCCGCATGGAAAATGCGCACCATGCCGCCGGGTATGCCGGCGGCACGGTCTGATGCGCGGGGGAATCTCCCACGCGCCGGGACAGCCAGAGAGACGCCTGAAGGCGTCCGCACACGGGCCGCTAACCTCGCCGTGACGGAACCCGGCAGGACCGCCCGATTCCGTCACGAGCGGCTAAGGTACAAGAGTCGAATCCCGGGTCGTGCGAATTCGCTCTCCAAGCCCCAGCGCGATGGCGATGACCAGAATCAGGAGGACGCTGTAGGCCGCCGCCGTTCCATAGTTGAAGGCCCGCAGTTGCGACAGGATCTCGATTGAAATGGGACGGTTCAGGTAGGTGAATACGACGATGGAGATCACGAAGTCGCCAAAAGCCGCAATGAAGGCAAGAAGGCTGCCCGCCAATGCACCCGGCAATACCAGAGGAAGGATTACACGCCGGATCGTGTACAGGGTTCCCGCACCCAGCGTTTCGGAAGCTTCCTCGACCGACGGGTCCATTTGGGAAAAACTCGCATCGATCGCTCGGTAGACCAGGGGCACGTTGCGCACGAAATAGACCATTGGGAGAAGCGCGATCGTGCCGGCCAGCAGCGTCGAAAACGATTCCAGCATTGCAATGGCGACGACCGTTCCCGGCAGCGCCCATGGGAGGATGATCAGGAAGTCGGCGAACCGTCGGCTGAAGCCGCGCCGTTTGCGCAGCCAGAACGTGGCGAGGAGTCCCCATACCAGATTCGCCGCCGTGGCCGCGGCCGCCATCCAGAGACTGTTGACGATGGGTTCGTAGAACTGCGCGTCGCTGAACAGGCGGAAATAGTTTTCGGCGGTATATTCGGGGGGCAGCAGTTCAGTGGTCCAGCTTCCGTCCCGGACGAAACTCATCACGATCACCATCAGGTGCGGAAGCAGCAGAAACAGAACGACCGCCGTACCCGTCACTCCGGCCCCCAGCCGCGCCAGCGGCGACGCGATCGGAACCCGGGGCGTGGCGACCCCTTTTCCGATCGAACTGTAGCGGCTGTGCCCTTCGTACCAGCGCAGCATCGCCAGCATTCCCAATGACGCGCAAGCCAGGACCACGGTTTCAACCAGCGCCATCGGAACGTTTCCGTTGAGCTTGGAAATATAGATTTCAGCAGAAAGCACGCGAATGCCGACGATGTAGGGGGCGCTGAAGCTGGCCATCGACGACATGAACGTGATCAGGGCCGCCCCGATCAGAACCGGCGCCAGCATGGGCAACACGGCCCGCCGCAGGGTCATGATCCGGGAGGCGCCCAGGCTCTGGGCCGCTTCTTCAACCGCGTAATCGAGACGTTGGAGCCCGGCGCCGGTAAAGAGGAAGAAGTACACGTACATGCTGTAGGCATGGATGAAGACGACTGCCGGCATCCCGTTCAACTGTGGCCAAGGTTCGTCCAGACCCAACACGTACTGGATCAGGCGGCTGACGGTGCCGCTCTCGCCGTAAAGGAAGACATAGATCGCAAGCACCCCGACCAGGGGAGGCAACAGGACGGGCGCCGATGCAATGGCTCGAAGAACCCGCCGCCCCGTGAAGTCGTATCGATGGAAGACGAAGGCCAGCGGAACTCCGATCAGGGCCGAGAAGACGACGGTCGAAATCGAAATGACCAGGCTGTTGCGGAGTGCTTCGATACTCGACGGCGTCGAAAAGAAACGCACGTACGTTTCCAGTGAAAAGGTTCCCTCGGGAAAGACACTGCCAATGACCGTAAAGAGGTTGGGATAAAGGACGCCTACAAGCAAGACCGAGAAGACGGACAGAGGAAGCAGGGACCGTAGTTTCGGAATCGGAAGTCGCGTCATTTCAGACCTTCCGGAGAAATCGTCCGGCGCTCTCTGCCAATGTGTCGTCAGTTCTCGTCATTCTGGAGGACGTGAAAGTGGCCCTGGAGGATGTCGACGTGGAGTAGGTCTCCCGGTTCGTGGGGCTTTCGGCCGTGGTGAAACTCGCGGGCCACGATTTCGGCGCCGTCGATCTGGAGCGTGTACTGCACGACGGGACCTTCGAATCGCGTTCGAATCACTCGACCGGTGTATCCTTCGGCGCCGAGCAGGACGTTTTCGGGCCGAATGAATACCAGCGCCGACTCGGGATCCGTGGCCGCGGCCGGCAGTTGGAAGTCCGGCGCGATTTCCAGCGCCTCGGACCCGTTCCTGTCGCGAACCCGGCGGGCTGGAAGCAGATTGGCCCGGCCGAGGAACCGGGCCACGAACGGATCGGCCGGACGACTGTAGACTTCATCCGGCGATCCGACCTGACGGCAAACGCCTTCGGACATGATGGCGACGCGGTTGGCCAGTGCCAGGGCTTCCTGCTGGTCATGGGTCACAAAGACCGTCGTCACCTTGAACTCGTCGATGACCGTTCGAATCTGTTCGCGCATTTCTTCTCGCAGCGACGGGTCGAGGTTGCTCAGGGGTTCGTCAAGCAGTAGTACTTCGGGTTCGATCGCCAGTGCCCGTGCCAGGGCGACGCGTTGTTGCTGTCCGCCGCTGAGCGCGTGCACCGGGCGCGTTTCGTATTGGGCCAGGCGGACACGATCGAGAACCCGGCGCACTCGCTGCAGGATGTCGGAAGATGTCCGGCGGCGCGCCCGCAGTCCGAAGGCGACGTTTTCGAAAACGTTGAGATGAGGGAAAAGCGCGTAGTTCTGGAAGACTAGGCCGATGTTCCGGTCCCGGGCCGGGATGGGCGTCAGGTCCTTGCCGTTTGCGAGTATCCGTCCGCTGGAGGGCGTCTCGAGCCCCGCAATCATTCGCAAGGTCGTCGTCTTGCCACAGCCGCTGGGTCCGAGGATGCAGAGGATCTCTCCCTGCTCTACTTCAACGCTCAGATCGCTGACGGCTTGAGTCGTATCGAAGGATTTGTTGACGTGAACCAGTGCAAGGTGGGTCACTGTCCTCCCCGGATATAGCTGTCCCAGTAGTCCATCCATTCCCGGGAGCGTTGCTCGACCATATCCCAATCCATATCCATTCGGGGGATATCCAGATCCCGTTGCCATTCCGGCAGAACATCGGCGGGGATATCGTTGCGGCTCGGGATGCGGAAAAACAATTCGGCGGCCAGCGCCAGGCTCTCTTGGTTGGTGACGAACTCGTAATATGCCTGGGCGGCTTCCAAGTTGTCCGTTCCCGCGACGATGGCGATGGCGTCGGTCAACACCGGCGTTCCACTGGAAGGAATGATGTAGTCCAACGGGTATCCGTCGAGCGAACGCCGCAGTTCCACATCAGGCATGTTCCAGAGCGTCAGGGAGGCTTCTTCGCGGATCAGCTTCTGGATCAATATCGTTCCGTCGAGCGTGTATTCCCTGGTGTTGGCATCCAACCGCCGGAGCCAGTCGTATCCCGGTTCGACGCTACCCGCGGCGTCCATGTTTCTGAGGATCATGGCGGCGAATATCGTTCGCATCGTTCCCGATGCAATGGGGTCCCGAATCACGATCTCGTCGGCCCACTTCGGATCAAGGACGTCGTCCCAGTCCGACGGCGCCTCGTCGCGGCTGAGCATGTTCGAATTGAACGCGATGACTTCAGGGGTCTGATAGGTGCCGTACCAGAAGTCGCCGCCGCTGTGCGCGTCATCCGCGACGGCGTCGGCCCAGGTTGGCCGATACGCCGCCAGCAGGCCTTCGCGTTCGGCTTGAGAGAAGTTGGTTGCCGGGGCGCCGAACCATATGTCGGCCTGAGGATTGGCACGCTCGCTCCGTATCCGGTCCAGAGCGTCCTGAGATCCCATGTCCAGCCAACGGACATCGACGCCCGGATGGAAAGCTTCGAACCGCGTTTCGTATTCGGTGAGCAACTCTTCGCCGTGCGGTGAATAGACAATCAGGATGGTCTGGTCGGAACCCTGCCGGCATCCCGCCGCGAACGCGCCCAGAATCGCCGCAAACACCAGTAGTTTCATACGTTTCATTGGAAAGAAGTCTACCATAAGGATTGTCGCGCCCGGCCCTCCGGGAACGGCCTCACGGCCGGCGGAAGTGTGCATGGCCGCGCGAATATCGGTAAAGTAGGGGGCATGTCCGAATGTCTCTTTTGCAAGATTGCCGCGGGCGGGATTCCGTCGACCAAGGTATACGAGGACGACGAACTCTACGCGTTCGAAGACATCAATCCCCAAGCGCCGGTTCACATTCTGATTATTCCCCGCAAGCACATCCCGACGTTAAACGACGTGACCTCCGAGGACAGCCCCCTCGTTGGACGAATGTTCGACGCCGCCGCCCGGATCGCGCGAGAGAAGGGAATGGCCGAGGCCGGCTTCCGGACGATTTTCAATGTGAACAAGGAGGGCGGCCAGATCGTCTACCATCTTCATTTGCATGTGCTCGGTGGAAGGCGGCTCAAATCGGGCCTTGGGTAGCCACCTGCCAGGCGGTATTGTGCATGGCCACTCCGCCGGGCGTGCCATGAATCCTCCCGAATACGCGCTGGAGTCGGGTGTCGGAATCCAACGCCGACTGGCGTCCGTCGCGCGGTTCCAGGCCCGTAGCGCGGCTTCCGAGCGTCATTACAGGAAGCGCAAGATAACAATGCGATGCGAGAGGGTTCCGGCCAACTAACCCGTTGACGATACAATTGCTCTCCTAACCGGGGGCGGCAGTAACGACCCTGTAGAGCAGGCCGAAGACGGGGACGGCCAGCAGAACGATCAGCGGCCAGATCACGCGCCAGACCACCTGTCGCAGGTCGTCAATGCGGGCGCCTTGAGTCTTGATTTCAACCTCGATATGGGTCAGGCGAGTGTCCATTTCGGCCTTGACCTCGGTGATCTGGGCCTCGATCTGAGAAAATCTAATATCGATCCGGGCGCCTTGGGCGTCGATCTTGGCTCCGAGAACGGCGATGACGTTCTGGCTGGCTATCTGGCGGACTTCCTCAATGGCGGCATGGACCACCTTGGGGTCCGGTTCGGGGCTGCTCAAAGCTTGGTAGAGCGCGTCGGTGACAGGTTCAGTTGGGATTGCCATTAGAGCGTTGTCCTTAGTTTTGGCGCCAAGTCGAAGCGTCCTCGATCCCGGTCCCGTTCCAAGAATACATCGAGACCTTTCATAAGGCGAACACGCTTGTCGGGATCGTCGCCGGTGACGTGTTCCAGGTAAGAGCCCATGAGGATCAGGCGGCGGGTCCAAAAATCCGGAACGAAGAGAAAGATGTCGTGCGTGGATTGGAGACAATGGGCGATAGTTGTGGCGGTTTATCATCTGAAAGCGAACGTCGGTTCTCGCGCCGGAGGGCGGTCGGCCCTCGCGACAACCGATTACGTTGAGCGCGAGGGCCGTTTACGAGAAGGACCTGAAGGAACTGGCTCACCGCGGGAGCGGAAATCTGCCGGAATGGGCAAAGGAGAACCCGCGCTCGTATTGGGCGGCGGCGGCATTCACAATACACGCACCGGCGACTTTGCTGTTACCTTCACGCAACAGATGCCGAAGCACCGGTTACTCAGCAGCATCGGCGGCACCCCTCCCCGCAGTAGACCTGCCCCCGATAACAGGACCGGCAGATGGTGAACACCGCCCCGCAACCCGACCCCCGGCAAAACAACTGTCGCAACACGACTTCTCGGACCATCGCACCCCGCACGGGAGTGGACAACGGCGGCCTGTCGTGACACTCTGACTTTGTTATTGCTGTGGTCGTGCCCTTTGACCGGGGCCGCCATAAACAAAACCCCGATCGCTCTAACGATCGGGGTTTTCCCTTTCTCCGCGTCGCTCTACCTTATCAAAGCCTCAGCGTCGCTTCGGCGATGATGACGACCTTCAAACCGGCGACTGTTCAGAAAAGTTCATTTTTCGGTGATCGTTTACAGCATTCGGGTCCGCGCCGCGTTCGAGCAACAGGTCGGCGACGCGGGCCGAGTCGTTAGCGACGGCGCGGGACAAGGCCGTGTGGTTATAGCCCTGGCGGGCGTGCAGGTCGGCCCCCGCATCGATGGCGGCTTCCACGCCAGCCGTGTCGTCGCGAGCAATGGCCGCAAAGAGGGCGTCGTCCTGTTCCGGCATCAGTCGCTCCTTTCCGGGCGCTCGGGGGTGGGTTCGGTGGCTGGCTCGTGGCCGTCGTCCCGGATGTCGTCGTCGGTGCCGACGTCCTCGGGGAAGATGCCGTACTCGGCGGCTATCCAGGCCCGGACCTCGAGGGTTTCGCCCCCGTCCCGCGCCAGCTCCCGGTCGAAGTCTTCCAGCGACTCGACACGGATGACCTTGTCTTCCTTCTCGTCACTTCTCATCTCTTCACTCCTTGTCTGTTCGTCCATCGTGTTTCCTCCATATGGGCTCGGTGAGCCAACGGTTCGCCGCCGCGTCGTAGCCCTGGACTTCCAGAGCTTCCTCGACGAAGCGCCTGCCTCCTTGGCGCGTCATGTGAATGACCATGGCGATGCCGTCGACGACGCCGCGGCAGGTGACCTCCCAGGGCAGCGCCCCTCCGGCCTGCATGGCGCAGCTGGCCAGACGCGAGAGGGCCGAAGAGGCGTTGTTGGCATGGACGGTGGTCAGCGATCCGCCGTGGCCGGTGTTGAGGGCCTGCAGCAGATCGGCCGCCTCGCCGCCTCTCACTTCGCCGACGACGATGTGGTCGGGCAAATGTAAACCCGGCAGGAAGAAAAAAACACAAAAGACTGTCTCACTTTACGGTGTTCACTCGGTCGGACAGATCCGGCCGGCGCCCGCTTCGCTTTGACAACGTAAAAAGGACCCACCCCGATCGAGTAAAAGGGACCCACCCCCGGGTTAATGGTTTGTAAGTGATTCCGCCGTCGAGGCTGCGGGAAGTGTGGGAGCCGAAGGCTTCCAAGCCCCTGTGGGAACGCGCTGGCTTTGCAGCGGGTTTCCATGGGGGCGGCACTTTCCACAGTCGGCCGCGCCCGCGGTTTTCACGCGGATCCTCCGGCGGACCGGGGTTTGTTCTTCCGTTTGCTGGCGGCGCCGAGACTGTCGGTAAACCGGATACTTTCCCAATCGAACTGGTGAATGGCGCAGTGATGGGTCAGCCGGTCCAGCAGGGCTGCGGTCAGTGCGGCGTCACCGAAGACGCGGGTCCACTGTGCAAACGGCAGGTTCGATGTGACGATCAGCGAACCCTTTTCGTAGCGGTCCGAGAAGACCTGAAACAGCAACTGCGCCCCCTCGGCCGAGAACGGGATATAGCCGACTTCGTCCACGATGAGCAGCTCGAAGCGGGCCAGCTTGGCCAGGCGCCGGTTCAGTTGCCGTTCCTCGCGCGACTCGATCAAGGTGTTGACCAGTCCGGCGGCCGTGGTGAACCCGACGCGGTAGCCTTTACGACAGGCTTCCACTCCCAGCACCGTGGCGGCATGGGTTTTGCCAGTGCCGTGCTTGCCCAACAACACGACGTTCTCGCGCCGGGTGATATAGCCGCACTCGGCATAGTCGCGAACCTGGACCGCATCGAGCACCGGCCACTTCTTCAGGTCCGTGGTCTCCAGGGTCTTGAGCAGTGGGAACCGGGCCTCCCGCAGTCGACGCTGGACCTGATTGGCTTGCCGCTGTTCCAGCTCGCGGCTGGCCAGAGCCAATAGAAAGCCGACGTACCCCTCGCCGGCCTCTTTGGCCTGTCGGGCGTGTTCCCGCCACTCCCGCACCATGGCCGGGAGCCGGAGTTGCCGCAGTGCGTCGTCGAGAACGATCTCCTGACCCGGAGTCATCGCACACCCCCAGTCAGGAGACGGTCGTATTGATCCAGATCGGCCCCAGCGATCGTCAGGTCGGTGATACCGGGCATCAACCCGGACTCGAGCGGCGCATGGGATCGAGTCGGCGTGTCCTCCCGCATCAGAATGTGCCGCACCGCGTCCAACTCGATACAGTGGGCATCGAGTGCGCCCTGGATGGCCGATGACACCCGATCCAGATCCCAGTCCTGGTGGAGTTGCAGGATGCCGATGAACTCCCGGGTGCCCCGGCTGTACCCATGCCGATCCCGCAACCGCTCCAGCGCGGTTTCGTAATGCGCCGGCCACTGGGGCCGCCACTGCCGGATCGGCCGGGCACTCTCAAACGAGGCCACCTTCCGCCGGATCAACTCCAGGTAGTGCAACGGATCGATCCGCCAGTCGCTATGACCGAAGGCGCGGTCATGTTCGGCCACCTTCTTCTGGTCCGCGTAAAAGCTCACCCGGTCACAGCCGATATGGGCCCAGAGCCGGCGTCCCACATATGCGGTCGGCACCGAATACCGGTTCGAATCCACCTGGGCGGTCTGATACGGGCTGATCCGGACTCCCACCACCTTCGTGTTCTCGAACCGCGTGCCGGGCAGTGCCAAGAGGCGTTCTTGCTCCACCGCGTGCCGCTCCCCGATCGTGCGATCGTCGGACCGGCCGCGGATCCGCCTAAGGTCGTCGGCGCCGCAACGTTCCAGCAACTGCGCGTTCAACTCGTCGAAGTCGGCCACCTCGGGCACCGGCACCAGGAAGTTCCGGCGTGCAAAGCCGACCAGGCCCTCGACACCGCCTTTCTCCTGGCCCCGCGCCGGATTGCAGAACCGTGCTTCAAACGTGTAGTGCGCCCGAAACGCCGTGAACCGCGTCTGTTCCACCCGGCCCTTCCCGCGCAGAACCTGTTTCACGGCGGTTTTCAGGTTATCGAAGACCAATGTCGGGAATACCCCGCCGTACCAGTCGAACCCACGGATGTGACCGTCCAGGAACATCTCCTGCCGTTCCCACGGATAGGCCCGCACAAACGCCTTGCCCGAGTACCGGGATCTCATGCAGAACAACTTGACCTGACGGTCTTCACCGTTCATCCGGACCCAGGCCGTACCCCAGTCCACCTCGGCTTCACGGGCGTGTTCCGGGTCCAGCGGCACCACAGCGCCGGTCTGGTTCCAGCCCAACCGTGTCTTCCGTTCCCGAACCCAGCGGCGTACCGTCGGCTCGGCTCCGGTAAATTCATGCTCCTCCACCAGACGTTGCCACACCCGGTGCGCGGTGTGGCGTTGCTTGACGGGCCGGTCCCGGTCCGCCTGGAGCCACGCTTCTACGATCCCGGCCACCGGGTCCATCACCGGACAGGCGGGCTCCTTCTCCCGCCGATACTTGGGCTCCTGTCCGGCCAATACTTTCCGGACCGTCCGTCGCGTGTGCCCGGTCTCCCGGGCGATCTGTCGAATGCTTTTCTTGTAAACCCGATCTGCGGTTCTGATCAACTCGTACTGATCCATCCCTATCAATCCTCGCCTCCCACTCGCGTGCCTGTTCATCCAGTTCACGCTTCCGGGGAGGCTATCAGGGGTGGGTCCCTTTTCCTCGATCAGAGCCCCGTTTGGTGGGTCCCTTTTACGTTATCGAAATCACCCGCTTCTTCTTTCTCGGCGCTCCTACTCTGTCACTCGCGAATGCGGACCACTGACCCATCGCCTCGCTCCGGCTGATCCTGCCAGCCTGCCCCTGATAGGAAAAGCAGGGTTTTCGTTACGTTGTAGTCGCGAAGATGTCTCGTATGCACATTGCCGCAGTGTTTCTTCTTCCTGTCGTCCTAATCGCTTTGCCTCCAGGGGTGCGAGCCCAACTCTCAGCCGCCGAACCAGCCCCGGGCGTGTTCCTGGTTGCAAAACCCGAGATGCCCGACCCGCGTTTTCAGCGAAGCGTGATCCTCCTGCTGGCGCACGACGATGGTGGAACAGTCGGGTTGGTGGTGAACCGGCCCACGGGCGTGACGGTGCCCAATGCCCCAGATGATCCACATCCGATCTACCTGGGCGGGCCCGTTGACCCAGATCGAGTCGTGGTGCTCGGCAGGGGTGAACGACCCCAGGGCCCCTTCCAGCGAGTATGGGAAGACGTGTGGTGGAGCACCGATCATGGGGCTATCGAAGCCTTACTGGGAGGGAGCATCGACGCCGATGCCTTGCGCGTATTCCTGGGTTACACGGGTTGGGCCCCGGGCCAGTTGGACGCCGAGCTTGCTGTAACCGACGCTTGGGCCTTGTTCCGAGCCGACCCCGGTGACGTCTTTAGCCCCGATTCGGACGACCTGTGGAACCGGTTCATGGGCCGCAACCGGCCCCTCATTGTGTGGCACAGGTCTCCGGTTCAGGACCATATTCGAACGCGAATCGGGGCCATCACTCTCTATCCAGGATGTCCGTAATCTTCCCCTGAGGAGTGAGATCCCTGCCAGCCAGGCCGGGATGATCCAGCGGATACCAGCGGGCGGCAAATGTCCAGTTGTGGTCTTTGTCCGTGATGATTTTCTTATAGATGTCGCTGAGGCTGGCGCCTTCCTCGACGTCATCCATGACCGGAACCGTGTATTCCCAAACGACTTCGCCATCGGGCGTCACTTGAAAAACGTGCCCGTGGCGGCCGGACATCACCAGCGTGTTGCCGTTTGGAAGGCGCTGAGTGCTGGAAATGTGCGCACTGTAAAAACTATTGGGCTCGCCTGATGTGAAGCTCCAGACTCTCTGGTCGGTCGGATCGCCTATGGCAAGGGGCGGAATGTAGTCCGCCCTCGGGTAGGCTCCCCGGTACGGGTTGATCTCTACGATTTCGGAACGATAGCCCCCCGCGCGGCGGGCGCCGTTGTTGAACACCAGAAAATTTCCCGCTCCCGGCAGACCGTCGCCGACCCATTGGATGTCGTGGCTGAAATGCAACTGCTGGTCGCCCTCAGAACTCCTGTTTCCATCGGCGTCATAGGACGGGCCTTCCCCCGCGCCGTACGCGGCGGGATTGCCCCAGCGGAAGAGAATGTCACCGCCGGGCCCCGCTGCCAATTCTTTGCTGGCTTCGAAATCGCCGGCGACAAAGGTGCCGTCGTGGTCGATCACATAGAACTCACTCCTTCTCGAGTTGTTGACCACGACCTGGCCAAGGGTCTGATTGTAATTTAGGGAGTTCTGATGGGTGAAGTTCCCCGTCAATCCGTTACCCCAATTCAGATCCATCTTTTCCGGGTGTTCGGTGATCACGCCATAATTAGGCCAGTCGGGATTCTGGTCCTGAACGACGTGATCCAGGGTCCACCACTCCCAGACAATGTTGCCGTCCATGTCGATCTCGACCACCCCATCGGGAGCTGCATTCCACTCCACCGAGGGATCGGCCCCCGCGGCCACCGCCTGGTCCTGGGTCATCGGAATCTGAGATGTGAATATGACGGTCCAGTCATTGAGTTTGTTGTTCCAGATTCGATGGAAGGCGTGGTGGTACCGGTAACGCTCCCGTGGATCGATGAACTCCCAGACCAGGTTCCCATCCCAGTCGAGTTCCTGGAGAGCCGCCCGTGGTTTCCCGTCTTCGGGGTTTTCTGTCATGATGCCCTGGATGATGCTTCCCTCCTCGGTCAAATGGGCTGTCTTTTCGACGAAGTAGCCTCCGCCCTCATAGGTCGGCGTAATGGTTTTCCACTTGTGAACGACATTCCCTTCCATATCAACGAGGTAAGTGAATTCGTGGTCATCCAGACGGGGACGGACAGAGAACATTGTATAGCCCTGGGCAGCGTTCTCCGGATCATGCCAAATCAGTTCGGTGGGCCCTCTGAAAGCTTCGTGCGCGTACGCCCCTGACACGAGCACCACCGCAAGGAAACCAAACAAGATTTTTTTCATCGATCGAGCTCCATTTTCTGTTTTCGTTAAACAAGCGTGTCGACTCAGGCGAGTCCGCCGCGCCCTACACCCCGCTGCCCCCTTCAAGCCGGGAGCGGTACCATCTGCCTGTTCCAGTCCTCATACTGGCGCTGTAACGAAGCGAACACCTCGGTAAAACGCTCCTTGAGGTCCGTTTGCTCGCCAGGGTCCGCCGGCAGGTTGAACAGGTGTTCCCCTCCCTGTTCGCGGAGGTACTTCCACTGTCCCATCCGTACGGCACCATGCTGGGGGTTGCGCCAGAACAGCGTCCGATCATACGCGCGCCGTTCCCCTGTGCAGACCGGGAGAAGGTTTTCACCGTCAAGGGGATAGTTCGGATCCGGATTCGTGCCGCTCGCCGCAAGAAACGTCGCCATCCAGTCCATGGTTGTCGCCACTTGGTTGGTTTGGAATCCCGTCGGCACGACACCCGGCCAGCGTACGATTGCCGGCACGCGAATGCCGCCCTCCCAGCAATTGCCTTTCTGGAACGAGAACGGCCAATTGTCCGAGTACCGAGCCCCGCCATTATCGCTCGTGAAGACGACCAGCGTCGTCCGCTCATGGTCTGTATCCGCTAACGCTTCGAGGACGCGGCCGATGCCGTCGTCCATGCTTTTCATCATCTCCGCATACTTTTCCGGAGAACCCTCGGGTCCTGCCTGTACGGGGTGACTGTGATCCAGACCTCTGTCTCCCGGCCCTTCCCAGGGCGAGTGCGGCGCGTTGTAATGGAGGCTCAGGTAGAACGGCCCGTTCCGCTGTCTGCGAATGACTTCGACGGCTCTCGCCGTCAACAGGTCCGTCAGGTAGCCCTCCGCATTGCTGGGCTCGTTGTTTTCCCACAAGTCCCGAAAACCCGCCGTGTTCGTGTACGCGAAGTAATCGGACGTGCCGGTCAGGAACCCGAAGAACTCGTCGTAGCCTTGCGCGTTGGGTCGGAACTGCGGCGCCCGGCCGATGTGCCACTTACCCAGCAGTATGTTTTCATAGCCGTTGCTCCGGAGCAGCTTGGCCAGCGTCGGATGCTCGGGGGGAATGCCCAGCGTCTCATCGTCGGCCGCAACCACGCCACCCGCTCCCACGGGCAGACGATGCGGATAGCGCCCCGTGTGAAAGCCAACGCGGGTCGGCGAGCACACGGGCGCGTTGGCATACGCATCGCTGAAGAGCAAACCGTCGTCGGCCAGCTGGTCCAGGACCGGCGTCTTGTAGTCGGGGCGCCCGTAGCTGCTCAGGTCCCCGTATCCCAGGTCGTCGGCAAAAAGAAAAACGATGTTGGGCCTCCCCGGAGTCCCCCCGGACTGTTGTGCCATCAAGTTCGGTGCGTTTGCGAGCGCCGTGCCGGCAACTGCGGCCCCGAGGAACTCGCGCCGGCTGATTCTAATTCTCTTTATTTCCCAGCTCCGTAGTTAATTTTGATGATTGCGTCAATTGATTAGCTGGCCGCCGCCCCCCACGGCGCCCGGTCCAGGGCGACCTCCAGGCTCCGCCCGGTCTGCGAGCCTGCCTTTTGGAGTCATATCCCATTCGGCAAAAAGAGAGTGATCGGGCGCGAAGCGCTCGAACTCACTTAGGCCACGGTATTCCCACACCACATCTCCTTCAGGGCTCAATTCGACAACGCGATCGCCGGTCGCGGCCATGATGTTGCCGTTGGGCATTTTCTTCGCTCCCTGTGCATGATCCTGGTACAGACGCGTTCCGTCATACGAGTGCAGAACCCAGTACCCGACGACCTGGTTGGAGACCTGTTCTCTCTCTAGCAGCCTGTCGGACTAACACCGAATCAAAAACCTAAGTCATTCATATGACTGTGTTTACCGTTTCGGGCTAAAAAGGGTCGTTGTTGAAAACAAAGGACTTACGCCGAAAGTCCGACAGGCTGCTAGGGGAGGGTCGAGAACTTTATACCCTGCCTCGTGTTGCCAGATGTACTGCCCCATCTCTTCGTCATGGACATCGATCTCCAACACCGCCGAACGGGGCCGTTCGCTCAGGCGGAACATGCCGTTGTCAAAGATCAGGAAATTCCCTACCCCAGGTGTGCCCTCCCTGATCCACTGAATGTCATGGGCTCCAAAAATCTGTGCCGTGCGGTTATGGTTGCATTCTGCCTTTTGGCCCATGCGGTAGTTGGAGGGCGTGCCCCAGCGAAAGATGAAATCACCGGCCGCGCCGGCCGCCAAAGCTCTGCTGGCCGCCGGATCTGCTGGAACAAAGGTGGCGCCGTGATCGATGATGTAAAACTCGCTGTGGTCCCTGGAGTTGATGGCAATATGGTCCAATTCAGGGTTGTAATCTATCGAGTTCAGCGTGCTCCAACTGAAGTCGAGGCCATCCTGATCGTTTAAAGCCAGATTCAGGTCGATCTTGCCCCAGTTCTCCGGCGCTCCCGGGTTGCCGTATTTCCCTCTGGTTGGGTCGAAGTCCTGAATCGTATGATCCCATACGTACCATTCCCACAGGATATTTCCCTGCCGGTCGACTTCAACAATCCCATTCTGGTCCGGAGGACGCTCTTCGTTGAGGCCTTTCGAAGGATCCGCGCCATTGTTAATGGCCTCCTGATAGGAGATGTCTCTCCTCTGCGGGTCCATGGCCAACGGAGTGTATACGAGGACCAGATACGTGTAGTCATTGACCTTCGGGTTGAAGATCCGAATGTATTGGTGGTGCGGTTCCAGTTCCTCCCTCCCGGACTCCGCGGGTGACCACTTACCGTGGACGTTTCCATCGAAATCCATCTCGACGAGCGTCATCGCCCGCCCTCCCCCGCTCCAGCCAGCACCTCCTCGACCACCTCCCGTGGCAGTCACGGTCAAGAAATGGCCGTCGTCATACACCTCGCCCCAAACACCGCCGTCGCCGGTCGCCGATTCTCTGATGAGGTTTCCTCTCATGTCGACGAGCACGCTGCCGAAAAAGGTATACCCGTTGTACGCGTTGGCTGGATCATAGTAGACCACCCCATAGGGAATAGGGGCCGCATAAGGTTGCTGGTCGGAGGCCGGCTGGACCGTCTCTGAGGAACAGCCCATCAGGGCGAAGGCCATGCAGGTTCCTACAACAATCAATGCTCTCTTCATGATTTATCTGCCCTTCTCATTTTTCAGTGTCGATCCAATTGTGCCCACGGAGCGCAAGCGTCCGCGTATGAGAAGGAATGCTGCCTCGGAGAGACAAGGAACGAGCCGGCCGTCACAACTTCAATTGCAACACAGGGTGGGTCCTCGGCTTCCGATCAGGCAGGGGACTCACCCTGATACCGATTCCAAGCTTTCAGGGACACTCCTGCCTCGATGCAAAAGTGTCCCTCATCGAAACCTCTTCGACCCACCGATGAATTCGGGCCGAACTACCACGTCAACTTCAACCCGAACTGGATCTGTCTCGCCCGATTGACTGTACTGGTCACCTCAGCCACGTCCACTGGCGTTGCAAACCTAGAGCCCTGGAAAATCTCAGTGTTGGTCGGAAGTGAGAAGTTCGTGTGGTTCAGCACGTTGAAGGCCTCGGCCCGAAACTGCAACACGACGCCCTCGCGCACCTCAAACTGCTTCTTGAGCGCCATGTCGACATTGAAGAAGCCTTTTCCGCGCAGGATGTTGCGCCCCATATTCCCCTTAAAACCCGGCTCTGGGAGCAAAAAGGCGTCCGGGTTGATGAACCGGTCGATATCGCCGGTCACGATCTGGTCGGCTGTGAATCCCGGAGCGAGATCCGGAAAGTAATTCCTCGAGACCAAATCGCCGTCACGATCTGGCGGGCCGTCCACGCTCACTTGAAACGGCAATCCCGTCCGGAGCGAAAGGATATTGCTCAACTGCCATCCGTTCAACAAGGCCCCGGCGACGCCCGTCGCGTTGGCCAACCCTGGAAGATCATACAGGAGGTTGCCGGAGAAATTGTGCCGCATGTCGTAGTTCGACGAGCCCCTCTGAAGGCTGGTGTCCCAGGCGTCCTGCCGCACGGAACCGCCGCTGAGACCCGAGGACCATTGGGCGGAACTGGTGTCGATCGAATGCGAGTACGTGTGCGCGAGTTGGAACTGCAGACCGGCCTGGAGCCGCCGGCGCAAACTGAGCGTCAAACCGTGGTAGTAGCTTTCGCCGTCAAGGAACACCGCGACGATCCCACTGAAGTTCGGGTTGCGCCGATCGGCGTCGGTGAGTCCTGGCCGCCAGTAGCTCCGGCCGTTGACGATCTCCGGAAAGGGCGTATTGGCATCGTCTGCAACATTAGCCTGCTGCAGATGAGTGCCGCGGCTTCCTACGTAACCGAGGTCCAGGATCATGCCTCCTGGAAGCTGCCGCTGGACGCCCAGGTTCCACTGGTACACCCGGGCTGTGTCGTATTCATTCGGGATGGAGAATACGGCGTTCGCCTCAAAGGGGTCGTCCAGTCGTGAGTCCCTCGGGAACACAGCATCAAAGTACGTCGGCCGGGCCCCAAACGGAGGGTTCGACACGCCAGGCTGACGGTATGCATTCGACAGCACATGCGGATAGAATATGCCCCCCGCGGCGCGCACGGCCGTCGAGCCATCGCCGAAGATATCCCACGCCAAACCGACGCGCGGCGCGAAGTTCAGCAGCGTCTCGTTCTGGTACATCTGCTCGCCGACTGTCAACTCCGCATCGAAGAAGTCATATAGGTTCGAAACCTTACCGTTGACTTCGTCCACGGGCGTAAAGGTTTCCCACCGCACGCCCAAGTTGAGCGTCAGCCTGTCGGTGGCGCGCCAATCGTCCTGGACGTACAGACCGACCAGCTCATGCCGGAAACCGCGATAGAAATCGGCCCAATTCGTCGCAGAACGCAGAAAACGCGGCCGCGCCCGGACGAAGTTCGGAAAGGACGTGAAGACGTAAAGGCCACCACCGGCAAGCGTGCTCAGGACGTTGTACTGATGCCACTGGATGTTGCCGCCGATCTTCAGCTGGTGCCGGCCCCGCGTGATCGACAGCGTGTCCTCCACGTCAAACATGTTCATGACGAAACTGCGGGGACGCCGCACGTCGAAACCGGAGCCGGTGAAACCGCTAACATTGATTATGGGCTCGGTCCCACGGGTATTGACATGGATGCTTTCGGGGATATCGGACAGACTTTCCTGGGAAAAGCCAGGAACCGAACGGTTGTAGCCGATCCGGATCGTATTCAGCACCTCGGGAGAGAATATATGTTGGAGCTGGATGTTGGCAAACTGGTTCCGAACCGGCTCGGTCCGTATCGCGAGTCTTCCCGAGGGGCTCCTCTCTAGGCCATCGTCGATGGTATAGCGGACCGACAGCGAGGTCGCATCGCTGAACTGGTGGTCGACTTTCGCGACGTAGTTATCGTTTCTCCGGGTCTGGGTCTGAAGAGCAAAGTACTCGCCCCGGCCCCGACTCAGGATGTCCCCGTTGGGACGATTTGGAAAGTAGAGGTTCAAGTACGGCACGACCTCCGGGGCGATTTCGTACTGCACGCCATCGATCAGGCCGTTGATGGCATCCGTGGTGGGAACGACTTGGCGGACATTGTTGCCCTGGTTCTGGCGGACTCCTTCATAGGAAAAGAAGAAGAAGGTCTGGTTTGGAACAATCGGACCGCCGAGGGTGGCCCCGAACTGGTTGCGCTTGAACTCGGGCTTGGCAATGCCCTCCCTGTTGTCGAAGAAGTTGGCCGCATCCAGATTGTCGTTGCGCAGGAACCAGAACGCGCTCCCACGCAGTTGGTTGGTTCCGGACTTGGTCACGGCACTGATTACGCCGCCCGTCGCCTTCGCGTACTCGGCGCTGTAGTTGGCCGTCTTGACCTCGAACTCTTCCAAGGCGTCCACGCCCAGCGTTTCGCCTCCCGCGTTGGACGGCGTGGAGTTGAAAAAGTCCTGAATGTTCTGCCCGTCCAACATGAACGCGTTGTCCGTGTAACGAGCCCCGTTGACGCTGAAGCGCAGTCCGTGTCCTATAGTCCCCGCATTGCTGCCGGTTGAGATGGCCTGAGCCATGTCGGTCACCCCGGGTTGCAAGAGCGCCAGCGCGGCGTAGTTGCGTCCATTGAGCGGCAGTTCGCGCATCGTTGTCGAGTCCACCAACTCCGACATGTCCGAAGTGGTGGTCTGCACCTGCTGTGCTATAGCGGTGACCTCGATGGCCTGGGTGATCTCGCCCACCTGCAGTACGACATCGACGGCCACTTCACTGCCCACGGTCAGAACGATCCCACGGCTGACGAACCTCTGAAAGCCGGGAAGCTCGGCCGTCACCTCGTAGTTGCCACGTTGCAATCCGGGTGCGGAATACAAGCCGAACTCGTTGGACACCAGCACCCGCTGCTGGTTTGTGTCGACGTTGGTCACGGTCAATTCGACTCCGGGAATGACGGCCCCGCTGGCGTCCCGGACCACACCCCGAATTCCGGCACTGCCGACCTGGGCAATTGCCGTTTCGGAACCAAAAAAAATGATGAGCGCCACGACTAGCGCGACGCTCCACAAGCGTTTGCCTTCAAAGTGTTGCATGCTAGTTTCCTCCGTTCCAAACTACGGAAATGTTCCGCATGGATCGAATCGTGGCCGGATGAGAGGCGTGCCGATACCACCAAGGCAGCAGTCGCGCCTCTGGAGTCTCAGCTTTACGCTATTTTGTGAGTCTCATGTCGGCAAGATACACCTCTCCAGATACACCGTCAAGCAGCGTCCGCTTGCGAGAGTTCCGGCGCGACTCAATGGTTGAGAGCTACCCGACGTGATCCGCGAGGGGGGCGAGCAACGCCCTCGTTTTGTTGAACTTTCATCACGGCGAGGTCTGGCCGGTCAACCTCGCGCTCATCTCCTCCCGGTCGAGTGCCGTGCCGCGAAGATAGACGGCATTGATTCGCTGGGTATTGGTGATGTCATCGAGTGGATTTGCGTCCAGGACCAGAAAGTCCGCGCTCTTGCCCCCCTCCACCGTTCCGGCATCGGCGAGTTGCAGCAGGTCGGCCGAGTTGCGAGTTGCCGCCACGATGACCTCGCCCGGGGTCATCCCTGCCGCCACCATGTCCTCCATCTCCACGTGGGGGGCCCAAGCGGCGCTGCCGTCGGTGCCTAAGGCAATCCGTACCCCAGCCTCATTGAGCCTTGCCAGATTGCGCGCCTGGATTCCGAATGCCTCTTGAGCATCCGGCTGGTCCGTGGCCTCTGCCTGCAGGAGTTCCAGCTCGTCGGCCGGGACGGTCCCGCTCAGCCAGCCGAGGTCCGACGCCACGCCTCGGTCGGGAAGATTGGGCACGAGGATCACATTCGGGCGCTCCTGGAACAGCGCAACCGTCTCCTCGTCGATGTCCGTGTCCCGGACTCCGTGAGCGGACGCGTCGATTCCCGCCCGCAGGAGCCCCTTCGCATCCTCGAGCGCGAAGATATGAGCGGTGACGCGGAGGTTGTGCCGGTGGGCCTCGTCTATGACCGCGCCATACAGGGCAGGGCTCACTTTCTCGTACATGCCGTTTCGGTCATCGACCCAGATCTTGACTAGGTCGACTTGCCTCTCAGCCAGCTCCTGGACAGCCATCCGGGCCTCCGCTTCGCTCGTAATCCAGTACGGGATGTCCGATCGTCCGGGCTCCGGCCCCGTCATGCCAAGCCCTGCGGTACGAAATCGCGCGGCGCCGGGAATCGTCTCTTCCCGCACCTGGAACGGCATATCGCCTGAATCCCGGCCGAGGCTCACCACCACTCCGGCCCCGTAGTACGCCTTATGCTGCAACTGATCGACGAGCTCCTCCCGAGTGTTCGCCAGGTGCGTGTGGGTGTCGATGATCGCCGGCATGACGGTCTTGCCGGTCAGATCCACACGCGCAGCACCGGCCGGAACGCTCAGCTGCCCCCTTCCGCCGACTTGGCTGAACCGATCGTTCTCAACGATGAACGCGGAATCCTCGATAGGCTCGCTGCCGTCCCCGACAATAAGCCGCGCTCCTTCGAACACGGTAACGCCTTCGGCCGGCGGCGCATCGACCGTATCCGGCGTCGAGCAAGCCGCAAGCAAGAAGACACCACCAAAAAAAGGCTAGCAACCGATACCACACGGCGAAAATCCGCCTTCAAACGGTACATAGAAACCTCCTACTTGACACAAATTGCAGATTCTCAGCAAATCCTCGCCCGGCTCCGCTCGGGCATAAATTGCTGCTCCGTATCCAACTGATCAGCAAGAATCGCAGAAGTCATAAGACTTCACGTTTCATTCGTAACCACTTCTCCTCGCCCTCACTCCGAAGGTGCGGGTGCTGTCGGTTCGTCGGGGGACTTGTCCAGAAGGATGGCCAACCATCGCAGCTCATCGCTGTTCTGCATGAGAATCTTAACAACCATCGTCAGCGGGACAGACAGCAACATCCCTACGCCGCCCCACACCCACCCCCAGTCCACACCTGCGAACCACGTCAGCTGCACATCGCACCTCCCGTCTGCCGAATCGAACGGGCGCGCCAACGACGCCTGCCGTTCCCTGTACTTGCGCTCAGCGGCGCAAACTCCCCACGGGGCATCCATCGGTGGCTGACGGCCGGGGCACAAGTCCTTTTCAGGTGCTCGATGCACAGAGACCCATCGGTGACTCCCGGCGGCCTGCCCGACTCCGCGAGTGTAACTGCGCGAAGTCACTCAGAAAGGTACAGGGGCCCATCCCTGATAGCCTCCCCCGGCGTATGCCCGGAAGAATCGGCACGGCGGAGGGAGGGTGCGGAGTTGTCAGGGATGGATCAGTACGAGATGGTCAAGACCGCACATCGGGTTTACAAGAAAAGCATTCGACCAATAGGATGATCGGAACCGTCCCGGATGCGGTGGCCACATTTTCGATGACTTGAGCGAGCGTGTGCTTACCTCGTTCGGCCGCGATCAGGACACTGGAGTCGAGAACTACTTCCAGGATGGCGGATTCCATCGCTCGCGATGCGCTCGGATGCCCTCTTCAATAGCATGCGCAAACGCGTTATTGATGACTGCCCTCGAGCCTTGTGCGTAGAGATCTGCAAGAACTTCCGAACTCAACCGTCCAGCCGACTTCGATGCATTGATCGCTGCAACGGGTCGATCATCTTCCTCGACGACGACCTCGGCGTCTTGCCGCACCTTTCCAAGCACGGCCATGCACATCGCGGGCGAGTTCGGATTCGGCGACGCGGACCGTGTTCGTGACTTCGATCGTTAGCGTTCACACGCCTCAGTCCACCCCGGATGCCGCAAACGCGTTTCTCGCCGCCTCGGTTGTCAGGAAGCGGACGAAGTCGGCCGCTGGTTCAACCGCCCCGGTCCCCACGACGGCGGTGTAACTGGTGTAGTTCTGGACCTCGTCGGGGAGCGCGATCATGCCGATGCCGTCCGGTGCGTTGGCCCGAACCTCGGTGAGGGGCGCGAAGCCCAGGTCCATGCCGTCACCTTCACGGACGTGTGCGAGCACGTCTCCGCCGTTGGGATATTGCGTGGTCTTCGACTCAATCTGTTCACCGATGCCCAACGATTCGATCATCGACTGGGAGAAGACACCGGACGAACCGCGGTTGTAGACCACCGAATCGGCGGCAAGCAGCAGGGCTTCCAGATCTTCGACAGTCCGCACCGGATCGGTTTCGACCGCTGCCCGTACCGCAATTCCGATGCCGACCCTCCCAACGACCGGAGCGAACGAATCGTCCACCTGTCCGCGCGCCGCCGCGGCGTCCACGACCGCACGGGTTCCAATGACGATGTCGAACATGTCCCCGGACTCCAGTCGTTCGGTCATGACAGGCGTGGTGCCGACCTCTATCGTTATGTCGTGCCCCGTTTCAGCCTTGAACAGTTCAGCAATCACCGCCAGTCCGCGCTGGAGCGATCCGGCGGTGAGTAGCCGGATCTCTTCAGCCGAAGCGGTTTCCGCAATCGCCAGGATGAGTCCCAATGTCAGGGTTAGTCGCCGCATAACACCTCCTCTTGTTCTAGTCGTTGTCGGTCTGTTCCGCTATTGTAGTGGCAAACAGGAGGGATTCCGTGATGAAGAAATTCGGGCTCGCGATATTGCTTGTGTCCGCCACCGCGGCCGGCGCCATGGCCCAGTCCAGCATCTTCGACAGATACGACGTTCAGATGACGGGATGGGCCCAACTGCCGCCCGAAGCCCCGTGGGGCGGTGAAACCTCGATGGTGGCCGCGGATGGGAACGGCAACGTCATTGTCATCGTGCGGGTCGCACCCCATTTCAGGGTTCTAACCACCGACGGGCAGTACGTCAAATCGTGGGGCGAGGACGGATCGTTCGGCATGGCCCACAGCGTGCATTTCGACAGCGACGGCAACGTTTGGGCGTCGGATGCCATCGATCACGTCGTTCACAAGTTCGATATAGACGGGAACCTTCTGATGACCCTCGGTGAAAGGGGCGAGCCTGGAGACAACAGTTCGACCGATCGCTTCAATCAACCCAATTACGTCGGCTTCGGTCCCGACGGCGATGTCTTCGTGTCGGATGGATACCGAAACTCCAGGGTGGTCCAGTTCACCGGGGAAGGGGAGTTCGTACGGATCATCGGGGGAGTGAATGGAAGCGGTCCGGGCGAGTTGATGCTGCCGCACGGGGTGGCCGTCGACTCTGAAGGGCGTGTGTTCGTCAGCGACAGCGACAACAAGCGCATATCGATTTTCGATCGGAACGGGGAATTCGTCGAAACCTGGGACGCGCCGACGCGGGGCGGTATCGCCATCACGGCCGATGACACCGTATACGTCAGCGACGTGAACGGCGGCGCCGTGACAATTCTGAAAGACGGGGTGATCGCGGATGTGATCAGGGTTGAAGGCCGTCCGCACGGGTTGGCCGTGGATCCGGCAACGCTCGACGTGTACACGTCCTCGTCGATTCGAACGAGTCCCAACATCACCAGAAGCGTTCCGAAGTGAAAAGCGTTCGAGGAGGGTCTTGCCCGCATTTCTCACGAGTTGTCTGCTACAGCGCCGGATCCATCCGCCAGTGCTGCGTTCTACGGCGCGTTCTCATGCGCTTTCGTGGCGCCGCTACGCGCCCGGCGCGGGGAACGCGCCGTAGCTCTGACGGCGTCTCCGACGCTTCGCGACGAAAACCGGTGAGAAAGGCGGGCTTGCGTCTTGGTCGTGGACATCCCAGAGGACTTCATGGAAACGACGAATCCGTGCTTTCCGGGCGCTCATCCCGGCGTTCACGCCGCCCCTCGACTACCGGCCCCAGCCTACCGCCAAGTACGGTGCCTCACCCCCGGCCGGTCCGCTGCCGTGTCCAGGACCGCCTCGAGTAAGGGTCGCATACGAGCCAGGTGGCGGCCGCCGATCACTCCGGCCCAGAGGGGCTCGAACCGCTTCCAGCCGCCCGAGTAGGCAAAGTGGCGCAAGCTGCGGTCCCGGGATAGGGCGTGGCCACATGGAAGGTGGCCGTCACCAGTTCTCCCTTGTCCATCGACCTGGTTTGGGCATCACATCCTCGTTTCGCGAAAACGAACACGTCCCGACTGGTATTGTGGGATCCGCCGCAGCCGTTGAAATCCGCACAGATCGCGGATTCGCACACACTGCTTGGAAAAGCCTCGCCAAAAACGCTCGGCTTTCCCACCGTTCCCACAATGCCGGCTGCCGGTTTCATTTCAAGATGCGTGCTCATTTTTCGCTGACTTCTGCCCTGAACGTCTGTTACCTATCGACTGTTCCGAATCTGGTGGGAGGCGACATGGACCGCCACGGCTGAATCCATCCGCGCCAAGGTCGAACGACTTTGCTCATATATTTCCGGGACACAACACTAGGTTCCGTGTCTGGGTTCGGCTATTGTAGTGCCATTCTGGAGGAATGCCCATGAAGACTACCTCAACCCGCCGGATTCGCCGGGCCGTTGTCGTCCCGCTTCTGATCTGGGCGGCGGCGTCCACTTCCCTGGAGGCGCAGGACAACGTCAACCCCGTGCCGCCGTTTCGCATCTTCGACAACCTCTACTATGTCGGCCTGGAAGGCGTCAGCGCCTATGTGTTGACCACCAGTGACGGCCTGATCCTGATCGACGCCCTCTATCCGGACCAGGACGGCCACATCTTCCGGTCCGTTGGCGAGATGGGGCTGGATCCCGATCGGATCCGTTACGTCATCGTGACCCACGCCCACCTCGATCACGCGGGCGGCGCCGGCGCGATTCAGGAACGGACCGGCGCGCGGGTCGGCATGGCGGAAGGCGACTGGGAGATTTACGAACGCGGCGGATACCTCAGCTCGAGCGGCGTCGAACGCGTCTTCCCGCCCATGGAACGCGATTGGGTCATTGCCGACGGGGATACGCTGACCCTCGGGGACACGACCCTGCAGCTGTACGTGACGCCCGGGCACACGGCTGGCGTGACCTCGCTGGAGTTCACGGTTCACGATGGCCCCAACACGCATCGCGCGTTCATGCTGGGGGGACACGGGCTGAACACGGTGTACGACGTCACCGCGGCCGAGCAATACGTCACCAGCGTCCAGAGGGTTCTCGCGATGCCCGGCCTGGAAGTGAACTTGACCAACCATCCGGCGGCCGCGGAAATCTTCGAGCGGCGCGACCGACTCGCCGCCCGCCGGCCCGGAGATCCGCATCCCTTCGTGGATCCGGAGGGACTGCGGTTGTATCTGGATATGCTGCTCGGCCGTGGCGCCGCGCACCTCGAGGATTTGGCTAGTTCTCCTCGCTAGCGGCCGCGGCATCGTCCGCACGCGCACCGCTCAACATATTGAACATCGCGTTGTTGCCTTCGTGGCACGCGTACTCGAAGACGTCGTAGGTGGGCTTCTCGACGATCGGGAAGCCCACGGTCCACGGCGCGGTCCACGTGTTGGGATCGTCGAACGTGGCTTCGTAGTACAGCCGGTCAGGGGCCGTGCGGGTGAAACGTTCCGTCAGAATCATGTCTTTGCTATGACGGTTGCCGCCGCCATTGACCGCTACTCCCGTCTTGTCGGTCAGGTTGCGGGTTTCGACCACGAGTGTGTCGCCGTCCCAGTGTCCGCGGGAATCTCCCATGTACATCCGGATGTCTTCACCCACGTAGGGGCTTTGGTCCAGTGGAATGATCCGGGCCTCGTGAACCATTTCGTTGGTGACGGCGACGTAGCCCGGGGACTGCACGATCCGCGTTCCGTTGCCGTAAATCACTGGAATGATCGAGCCGGTGACGCCTCGCGTGATGCACCGGATGTATAGCGTGAACTCTTCCCAACCTCCCGGAGAATCCACATTGAAAGCGCCCAGAGAGCGTCTGGCCTAACCTTCGGGCGTCATTTCCGGAATCCGCCCATTTGGCGGGTCGATGACAAGCGAGGTTTGACGCGAAAACTCGTCACCCAGTTCCAGCCAATGTGCCGGCGGTCCGGTTCCAATGTTGGCGTCTTCGGGGGCGAATTCCTCGCCGAGAAGGTTTTCGGCACGCGCCGTACCCTGCTGGACGCGATCGTTGTATTCCTCCTCGTTAAGGAACAACCGGTCCCCGAACTCGGGCCGGCGTTGCATGCCCACGTTGATCGAGTCGTCGCTCGTAAACGTGCCCTGGATATCCGGATCGCCCCAAGGTGTTCTCGGAGGCGTGTAGTTGCCTTGCGCGCTCGCCAATGTGGCGGCAAAAAACGAAATGGCGCCGATCAGGACCAGAGAAATCGCGAATGAACGGTTCACGGAGACGTCCCCCTTGTCCGGATATCCGGAAGTTCTGATTTCTAATGGAAGCACCGCGGCAAGTCAACGAGTAAAGTCTGCCGGCGATTTGTGCGGAAACTCGCAACGGATGTGCCAAGGCAGAAAGTCCATCATGACCTTGTTCCCACTTAGCCCGCATTTCTCACGAGTTGTCTGCTACAGCGCCGGATCCATCCGCCAGTGCTGCGTTCCACGGCGCGTTCTCAGGCGCTTTCCTGGCGCCGGTCGCGCCGGTCGCGTAGCGGCGCGTTCCTCGCGCCGGATCAAGCGCGGTCGGGCTCCTCGACGTACCGTCACAGCGCACCTTGGTGCGGCAGGAAGAAGTACGCCTCCGGTGCCCTCCGGGCGCGCGCCTTGCCCTGACGGCGTCTCCGACTCTTCGCGACGAAAACCCGTGAGAAAGGCGGGTTAGCCCTTCAGTTCGTCAACGTTTCGTCGAAGTTACTCCGGCAAGGCGAAAACCATGTACGCGCCCGGCGCCGGTTGCGTTTCCTGCTGGGGGCGTCCGACGACCGGGCTGTTGCCCGCGGCCACCGATAGCGCGATGTACTGGCGCCCGCCGAGTTCGTAGACCGCGGGTACGCCTTCCGACGCGGCCGGAAGGTCGGTTTCCCATATGACTGCGCCGTTGTCCCGATCGTAGGCACGGAATTTCCGGTCGTTCGTTGCGGCAAACAACAAGCCTCCCGCCGTGGCCACCGGGCCGCCGCGCTGCCCGATTACGCCAGTCGGGGGGATACCCTGTGCCGCCAGTTCGGGAACCGTGCCGTAGGGGACCTGCCATACGATGTCGCCTGTGTTCAGGTCGTAGGCGGTCATCGTGGACCAGGGGGGAGCGATCACCGGCAGCCGGGTGGTTTCGGAACTGAAGTCGTTCACTACCTCGAAATAGTGCACAAAGCTGTCTGGTGCGCCCGGAGCTGCTGGGACGGCGATTGCCGCTCGTCTACGCGCATTCGGATCGTCGGGGTGCGCCAGACGGATGCGGGTCGGCGTGTCCTGCGACACGATATAGAGCATACCCTCGGATGGGTCTACCGCCGTTCGTCCCCAACTCGACCCGCCTCCCGTGCCCGGGAGCGTCACGGTGCCTTCCAGACTCGGGGGTGTGAACAGCCCTTCGTTTCGCATGCCTTCCATACGGGCGCGAAGGTTTTCTTGTTCAGTTGCGGGCAACAGAGGGTTGATCTGGCCGGTCGTGAACGACTGGCGCGCGAAGGGGGCGGGCCGTGTTGGAAACGGCTGCGTCGGCCACGCTTCTTCGCCCGGGATGTCCGATGCGGGTACCGGTCGCTCCTCGATGGGCCACAGCGGTTCCCCGGTGACGCGGTCGAAAACAAACAGGAAACCATGCTTGGTGGGCTGTGCGACCGCGTCCACTGGCCGGCCGTCGTGCTGGAGGGTCAGAAGTTTGGGCGCGGATGGCAGATCGTAGTCCCACAGATCGTGGTGGATCGTTTGGTAATGCCACAGCCGCTCGCCGGTTCGAGCGTCGAGCGCGACCAAGCTGTTGCCGTACAGGTTCCGGCCCAGACGGTTGCCGCCATAGTAATCGAACTTGGCCGTCGAAAGCGGGATATATGCGATTCCCCGTTCCGTATCCATCGACAGTGCGTTCCAGTTCATGGCGCCGCCCGCGTACTCCCAGACCCCGTCCGGCCAGGTATCATAGCCGAACTCGCCCGGGCGGGGGATGGTGTGGAATATCCAGGCCAGTTCACCGGTCCGGGCGTAATAGGCGTGGATGTCGCCCGGCAGATAGGCGTAGTCGGCGCCGGATCGCATCAGGGGCATGATGACGATGTCTTCGCCGTCGGGGTCCACCCAGATGCGTCCGGGATTATTCGTGTGGACGGGCCCATTCGAATTGGCGTCGCGATCGTCCATTCCCAACCGCAAGTCGACACGTCCGTTGTTGCCGAACGATGTCACGGTCTGACCCGTTTCCATGTCCAGTGCGGTCAGAAACCCTGCGTTCACGGTGAAGATTCTGCGATCGGCCCCGTCGTCCGACTCCCAGTAGTTGACGCCGCGCGTCGTGACCGCCCCTTCGAACGGATGCACCCATATTTCCCGGCCGCTTTCCGCGTCCAGGGCGACAAGAGAGTTGTTCCGTGCCTGGACGATCATCACGCCATCCACGACGATCGGGTTGAACAGGTACTGGTTGTCGTCGCCGGTCGGGTAGGTCCACACCACTTCGAGTCGATCGACATTCGACCGGTCGATCTGGTCGAGAGACGAGTACTGTGCGGAGTCGGCGCCGCCGAGGTATTGGTTCCAGGCGTCGAAGGACTGAGACTCCCCCGCGGTTGGATGCGTCAGGCCAACGACGGCAATGAGCGCCAGCGCCAGTAACCCCGGACCTGGAATATGAGCACGACGAGGCAAGGAAACGGGGTATGCCCCCGTTTTGCGATTCTTGAACATAAGGTGAACAGTTTTGCCCGGAAAAAGCGTGTCTGTCCTCATTTTTTGCATTCCTTGCATTTGGATAGCGTCTTGAATAGATTAACGTTCTGTCAGGATTCCTGTGAAGTCGGCCACCGTTGGATCGCGATAGCTGACACACTCGCATCAGAGAGAGGTTGCGGGAGGCGAGATGAAGACATTACTCCGAACGGTTGGTTTGATCGCGGTTGTTGCGGTCGCCGCGCCGTCGCTGCTGGCGCAGTGGCCAGACTATCCGACCCGAAACGTCCCCATGACGCCCGATGGTGAGCCGGATCTGGAAAGCCCGATTCCACGGACCTACTGGGGAGCCGTGGACTTCACCGGCATTTGGGAGAGGCAGCGGCGCCGTCCCCAGGGCGCCGGCGACGGCCCTGGGACCGATGCAACCGCCGTTCCGGCGGCGCCGGCCACTCCGGCGGAACCTGCCGCTCCGCCGGTCCCGGAGGACGGTATTCCGAATGCCACGTTCTTTGACATCGGGGCAGGTTTCGAGAACGGTGTGCCGTATACGCCATGGGCCGCCGAAGTTCGCGATCAGCGCATGGCGGACAACATGAAGGACAATCCCGACGCCAATTGTCTTCCGATGGGTCACATGCAGTTTCACCTGCACCCCCAACCCCGAAGGATCGTGCAAAGCGAAGACATAATGGTGATCATTTACGAGGGGAACGCGGGCATTCGCGAGATATTCCTCGACGGACGGCCCTCACCCGATAACGATCCCCAACCCTGGTGGTACGGCTACTCGACAGGCCAATGGGATGGGGATACGTTGGTGGTCACCACGACCGGATTTCGCGACGACGGTTGGCTGGATGTCAACGGCAGCCCGCTGACGGAACAAGGCAAGATCGTCGAGCGATTCACGCGCACCGACTTCGGGCATATGGAAATCGTCGTGACAATCGAGGATCCAATCGCCTATACCGAGCCGTTCACCGTCAAGGTGAATCACCAAATCATGCTCGACACGGCGTTGATCGAGTTCATCTGTATCGAAAACGAAAAGTCCGTTCGTTATTTCGATCAGGATTGAAGGAGCGTTGAATATGAAACCCGGGTCATTACTCGTTCTGGCAGTGGGCTTCGCTCTGGTCATCGGGTGGACGTTTACTCCCTCGCCGGCCCTGGCCCATCATGCGTTTGCCGCGGAATTCTCCAGGGATCTGCCCCTGGAGCTTACCGGCGCCGTGACGCGTGTGGAATGGATGAATCCACATGCCCGCTTCTACATCAACGTCGAAGATGAAAACGGTGAACTCGTGGAATGGGACTTCGAGTTGAGTAGTCCAAATGGTCTGATGCGGCGGGGTTGGAGCAGAAACTCCCTGAAAGATGGCGACATCGTTACCGTGACCGGCTTCCGCGCCAAGAACGCGCCGCATGTCGGCAACGCAAGTACTGTGGTTCTGGCCGATGGAACGCGTATCTTTGCCGGGTCGTCGGCGGACGACGAGAATTAGTCGATTAACAATACGAGGTTCAACAACTGCAATGAAGCGATCGATCTGCCTTCTGATACTGACCGTGTTCGCGTTTGGCTGTGCCGGCGCCCCTGAAGCCGAAGATTCCTCCGAGCCCGCGGCTGCCGAAATCCCGATCAATACCGATGCGTTTACGGTCGTCGACGAGGCGGCCTTCCGCCAGTTGCTTCCTGCCGACGCCAGCGTCACGCAACTGGCGACCGATCTGATGTTCGTCGAAGGTCCGGTGTGGATCGGCGAGGACGGCGGATATCTGGTTTTCAGCGACATTCCGGCCAACGAACTCAAGCGTTGGGACGCGGAGAACGGCGTTCAGACGTTCCGGGCGCCGAGCGGTTCGTCCAACGGCAACACGCTCGATCTCGAGGGCCGGCTCGTGACGGCGCAGCACGAAGGCCGCATCTCGCGTACAGAGGCCGACGGTACGGTCAATACGGTTGTCGACACCTACATGGACGCACGCCTCAGTTCGCCGAACGACGTCGTCGTGAAGTCCGACGGTACGCTTTGGTTCACGGATCCCGATTACGGGCTCGGCGACAGGGCGCAGGAGACGCCGGGCAACTACGTGTATCGGTTCGACGAGGCCGGTTCGGAACTGACCGCGGTAGTGACCGATACGGTTCGCCCAAACGGCCTCTGCTTCTCACCCGATGAATCCATGCTTTACGTGGCCGATTCGGGAGAACCCCGTCACATTCGTTCGTTCGCGGTCAATGACGACGGTACGGTGTCGGGCGGCGACGTGTTTGCCGCCCTCGATCAGGGGGCTCCCGATGGCATCCGTTGTGACGAAAACGGAAATGTCTGGTCCAGTTCGGGCGATGGCGCGCAAATCTTTGCGCCTTCGGGCGATCTGATCGCACGCATCCTGCTGCCCGAATCCGCGGCCAACCTCGCCTTCGGCGGTCCCAATGGCAGGACGGTGTACTTCACCGCCAGAACCTCGCTCTACTCGGTGCCGGCCCTGGTCGGCGACGCAACCGGGCGATAGCGGCAGAATTCCCGAAGTTAGAAACAGGGATGAGCGCCTTTCGGTCTCAGGGCCGAAGCGAGGAAAATTGCAGTCGAGTCTGGCCCTTGCTGAAGAGAGGGCCAGATAGAAGCAAAATGCAGAAATGACCATCGACAATACCTTGTTCGGCATCTCTTACAAACGGATTGTTTGTGCTTTCGGCTTGATCAGTCCGGCTCGGCCAATGGTCTTCAATAAACCGCTGCGGAAGGGATTGTCCCGCAAGCAGCTTGAGCGACGCCCGTGAGGAAATTCGAAACACCGTTGAAACTCTCCGGATACTCACCTGACGTCTTCCATAGTGCGACCTTCCGATACCGGCTTTTCCGGTCTCAATGCCACGTGCAGCCGAAACTGCGGTGTTGACTGGAACGGGAAGAAGATTTGGTCTCCGCCTGACCAATATTGCGGCTTCTGTATTCAGGGGGAACCGAGCGTTCGCGCTTTCGATCAGTTCGAAGCGTAGATGCAACGCAAGCGGGCAGCCAAAGACGCCTCAATGAGGTTGCTCGACCCAGATTGCTGCAATGAATGGTATGGATTCGTTCTCGTACAGGAAGTCGTTGGTTATCTCACGCTTGCTGTAGGCGCTAGTTCCGGCTTCAGGTCGCGTTTGAAAAAGATGCAGTAATCTGTCACCAGAGAATCGTGAGCTGGCCGGTGACGAAGAGCGAGACGCACAAGTCACGGTATTGACGGCGACTCAGTTCGTAAGGAGCTTCGCTTTGAAAGCAACAGCCACAGAATCCGTGGTGCTCTTGGTCACAAGACGGTCTCCCCAGATCTTCTTCGATCCTTTTGTCAGATGCCTCAGGCCTTCATGAGCGTATAGCAGAAAAGCATAGGTGGAAGCCCGGCGTGAAAGCTTTGTTGAGAGATTTGAGTTGCGGTCGGTTTGATACACATCCTCGTCGAAATGAGCTGCAAGGATATGTTCAGGAAATCCCCGCCTTTGAAGCACGGTAAGAAAGCTCGCTTGATTGGCAGCACGGACGCAGAGGATTTTCCTTCCTGAAATGGCAGATTCCAACTTCTTCGCTTCTATCTCTTCTTGATCGTCCGCAATCAGCCCAAAACCAATTGCTTGCTCGACAACGAACAATGCGTCTCTCGCATTCAAGGTCCGTCTACTGTCAATTATTGCGTTGGGATATTTTCGTTTTACAGCGGAAATCATATTAGTCATCTGAGTCTCGACCCATTCGGCATTGCGAGGAGCGGCTAAAATGACCAGGACCTTGATATCTTCAGAGGCAGCCGCAAAGAGATGACCTTTCAACAAGTGGAGATCCTTATTGGCGGAAGACGATGAAATAGCTAGGAGTCTCTTCGTCGCGCCGCCAGGGATTTCGCCCGCAGCCTCGTCCCATACGCCATCGAAGAATCCGACCATGAAGACCTTTTTCACTACTCCGCATTCCGTTATTACTTACCATCACCAAGTTCGTCAAAGACTTCACCTAACGGCAGTTTCAGCTCTCTCAGATCTGAGTGAGACAGCCGTTGAACGATGCTGAGCGCAACCGACCGCAATACTTCATCAGGAGTCGGGGCAGTGGCTGCCATGCTGCGCGTGCCAACGTGACCATCGGAAATCTGTGACCCCTTTTTCGCGGGTGTCAGAATCTGGATAGAGACGCCCAATCCTTCGAGGGACTTCTCTAGTTCCTGGAAGAGGCGCTCGCGTCGGAAAGACCTCCATTCCTCGCTGTGACCCTCCGAGGCAGCCCAGTCGATAAGGCGCTTCCACCAGACCTCTAGTTGAAGGATGTCGTCGACAGCCGCTCGTTTCTCCGTATCGAGTTTCTCCGCAAACTCCTCGGCTATCTTTCTGTGAACCTCTGCCGAGCAGGGCGGGAGCTGGACCCAAGGCGCTGACTCTGTTTCATCCTTCGCACTTCTTACGAGAAACTTTTTGGTCTGCGGATTGATGAAAAGTAGATAGTGCCCATTGGGGCTGACGAAAGTCTTCCATGCCTGTCGATCGAGAATCCACGGTTTGGGTGTATCTTCCGGTCCAGCCTCCCGGTCGAGCGCGTAAACTAAGTCCATGCCTTGCCTGCGGATCTCAGACAGTTCAGTAACATGGCCATCGATGAACTGGCGTAGGTTCAGGGCACTTGGGAATATCAGGGGAGCAGTGGGATCTCCCAATGCAGTTCGTAGCTCAGATCCCAGATGTGCACCAAGGATCTGCCCGTTGGGTCGTTTTCGGACTATTTCAAGGATTGCATTGGCAATTCGGCGTATGGACTCGGTATCGTTCATGGCTGCTCTCCTCTGCGCCTTTGGAAAGGGAGGGGGGGTATGTAAAATACTCCCCCCCGCGATTTCAAAGTTTTAGTCGCACAGAAGAATCGCCGAGGAGGCGCTGGGTCTATTTACCCTTCATCCGTCAATATAGCGAATGCGCCCTCGAAGCCAGCAGCGACTAAACGTTACCGGCCCTCACACGATACCTGCCCAGTTTGGGACCGCCAACTGGATGCTCGGTGCACATTGGCCCGCGGTCGAGCATAGGTCACCGATCGGCTTCTTTTTACCGCAGAGACGAGCTTAGTGTCAAGACATGAGTGTCAAGACATGACAGACCTGACATGACGAAGCTGTCCAACGTCAATAGAAATTCGCTCTCGTATGGCCTCATTTAAAAATGTTGCCGAGATTCGGGTAGTTGCCTCATCGAGAACGTTACCGAAAGAGTGTTCAAGTGGAAGGGATCTTCCCGTCGTCGAGGCTGGGAAGTGGGAAACTTGAAGAGTTCTTCGACGACGCGAATCGGTCGGGAGTTCCATTTTCGCTGATCGCTCACCATTCAATCGGACTTTCGGAGTGCTTGGTTGCCACCTCATTGAGGCCCTCGAGGCGAAAGGTCCGGTCCCACTGAACACCGGCGGCATCGGCCCTCAGCCGCAGGACATCCGGATTCCGGATTTGCATCATTTCCTCGAGACCGAAGCCGGAGTCGATCGAGTTCAGGAACAGGCTGATCACGTTACCGTGGGAGCAGACCGCGACTGTGCGTCCGGCATGTCTTTGGGCGGTATCTTCAATTGCGGCACGGATTCGCCGTTGCGCTTCGCCGGAATTTTCGCATCCCGGGAGGGCAAAGCCGAAGTCTTCCCATGACCGTGCCAGCACTTCGGAGAAATCCTTTCTTAATTCCAGTGTAATTCGACGTTCTCTCAGCCCGGCGTCGATGGCGATGTCGATGCCGGATGCCGAAGCGAAAGGCCCAATGGTATCGAGGCAGCGCGCGTATGGGCTCGATACGATGCGCTCGATGTGGAGTGAAGCGAGTAACTCGGGCAGGCGTCCGGCCTGCCGGCGCCCCAACTCGCTCAAAGGCCATTCGGGTTCGTCGAGCCTGTTTGTCGGATGGCCCTGCGCGTGCCGAATCAGATAGATCGTGGTTGTCGTGTCGCTCATTTGCGGTGGTTCAGTGCGCCTTCGTTTCGGTAGACTGTGGGTCTGATGTTACAACGATTTCGCCCGTTCCTCGTCAGCTTGCTTCTGTTTCCGCCGGTCGGTTCCGCCGCTTCGTCCCAAACGACGGGACGGACCGCGCGCGCGCATATTGTCGTCCTTTCCGAAGACATCGGCCCCCGCCTGGCGGGCTCGCCAGGTGAAAGCCGGGCCGCCGACTACATCGAAGGCTTGTTCGGGGAATTGGGTTACGCTCCAACACAGACTCGTTTTCCTTTCACCCCCCGATCTTCTCAACGTGGCGAAGGACTGGTATCGAGCAATGTCATGGCCGTCAAGGAAGGGAATTCCGCACTCGAGATCGTCGTGGGGGCGCACTACGATTCGGAAGTGCGCGGTCGCGGCGCGGGTGACAATGCATCCGGGGTCGCGGTGATGCTCGAAGTAGCGGCTGCGCTCCGCGACGTGCCCACCCCGTACACGATTCGATTTATCGCGTTCGGCGCCGAGGAACAAGGCTTGGCCGGTTCGCGCTACCACGTTGCCGGAATGTCACCCGAAGAGATCGAAAATACTGTGGCCATGATCAACCTCGACAGCCTGATTGCCGGTGAGATCGCATACGTCTACGGCGACTTCGGCGACGCGGGGACGCTAAGGGACTGGGTCCTTGCGCAGGCCGCGGAAGAGGGCCGGGAACTGCAGACCCAGCCGGGTGAGAATCCCGAGTACCCCGCGGGCACCACTTGCGATTGCTCCGACCACGCCCCGTTCGCGGAAGCGGGAATTCAATACGCCTACTTCGAGTCCACCAACTGGTCCCTCGGCGACAAGGACGGCTACGTCCAGGTGGACCCGCGGTACGGCGAGGACGGTTACATCTGGCACACGCCCTTCGATACGCTCGATTATATCGACCGTTCGTTTCCCGGACGTGCGGACCAGCGCCTGGAACTGTTTTCGACCCTGCTCTACCGGACGCTGACCGAATTCACGGCGCCCTGAACGGGCTCCCGGTACCGCCGGGGCGTGTTACATCACGCGGTCGTGGCCCCACGTATAACGCGCGGTAAGTTCGTATTCCTTGACCCCGTTCGACGTGGCGTCCTTGTCGTGGAGAATCTTCGCGGTGAAGACGACGCCGAGTTCCCGCAGCACCTGTTCGAGCACCCTGGAGCCATAGGTGAGTCCGGGAAACTCCATCGTGTCGCGGTTGATGTCGTACACCACGGTCTTTTCAGGCGAAATGACGACCTTGCGCAGCGTACGCAGTTTGTCGGCTTCGTGGCGCAGAAACTGGATCACGGCATGAGGGTCTTGGATGGAACCTTCGTAGATGAGCATTTCGGAGGAATTCTAGACAATTCCGAGTCGTGGCCGCAAGGGCATCCGGCCGCCTTTTCCTAAGTCTCGATCGCATTGGATACCGATTGAGGTGGATGTCGTTCCCATATTGTCTCCATCGGTATCCGGCAAATTTTATGTGAGAATCGGGGAACTATGACCAGTTCCATATTTCAGATTCTCATCCCAGCCATGGTCGGCTTTGCCGTCGTTCTTCAGGCGCAGTTCATGGGACGGATCGATCGCGGCGCCGGAACCCTGGAGGCCATCTTAGTTACCTACGGTGGCGGAGGCCTCCTGATCGTCCTGATCATGCTCGCCCGCCGGGGCGGCAACGTCGCGGCGCTTGCCGGTCTTCCGTGGTATGTGTTCGCCGCGGGGGTTTTCGGTCTGATCATTGTTGGCGGCATCAGTTTCTCTACGGGCCGTATTGGCCTGGTCGCGACATTTACCACAATAGTCGCCGCGCAGTTCATCACGAGCGCCGTCGTCGACCACTTCGGTCTGTTTGGAGCGACCGTTCGCACCATGAATGTTTCCCGCATCGTTGGAATCGGTGTGTTGTTGACCGGCGTGTGGTTGATCGTTCGACAATGATCCGATAATGATCGGGTTTGGGTATATTCTTTGAGGCATGGCAACCTTTCCGCTGCCGCAATGCCGGATGCGTCGGCGGAAGTGAACCCGGCAGGGGTACCTGCTGCGTCTATTCGATGGCTGTTTCCGGTGGAGTTGAATCAATGAGCAACGTGGTATATGTGTCCGAAGTAAAACTCACCAGAGACAAGGGTCCCTTGAGAACGGCCACGATCCCGGCGGAGTCCCAGCCGGTCAAGTTTGGCGTTCACGGGGCGATTGCCGCGCACTATGGCGTCGATCCATCCAGGTTGGCGGAAGTCCACGCGACGACTCTCGACTATGTGGTCGCTGCCGCCGGCGGTTGAATGGTGGGAACCTTTGGAGGCGCGCTGGATGCGCGTCATATCGATGCTTCAGCCGGAAAGCTTGCCGCGGATGTCAGAGGCGAGGTCGAATCCGATAACGGTACGCTGGTCATTAAACGAATTCACGTTGCCCTGCGGTTGAAAGGCGCGAAGGGGCAGGCTGACGTTGTGGAACGGGTTCATGGCGTTTATGCTGCCAAATGTCCCGTTTTCCGAAGCCTTGAAGGCGCGATCGAGATCACGTCGTCGTTTGAGTTGTTGGACTGACAACTGAAGAGGTATTCATGAAGAGACTTGAACTCCGAACCGCTTCACTTCTGATTGGTGTCCTTGCAGCCTCGGCCGGCGCCAGCACCGCAACACGTGAAGACGTGACGCTGACGACCGATGGCGGTCTGCGGTTCACAATGGCTGTCATAAAACCCGAGATCTGGACGCCGAACTCCGCGTTGCCCGTGATCTTCGCATTGCCCCCCGGTGCGGGCGACATGAACATGGTCAACGCCTTCTTGCGGAACTACTGGCTGGAAGAGGCGGACCGGCGTGGATACATCATCGTTTCTCCGGCAGTGGTCGGCCGGAATCTGGAAACGACCGCGGGCGACGTGCTGGACACGGCTTTTGCCTGGATGGACCGGAACCTCAGCTATGACTCCGGACGCATGGCCCTGGTGGGACAGTCCAACGGAGGATTGGGCGCCTTCCATGCGGCGCGCGCTCGACCCGAACTGTTCACGTCCATGGTCGTGATGCCGGGTGGATACAGGGGACAGGGAAGTCTCGACATGCTGGCCGGAAAACCGATTCTGCTCGCGGTGGGCGAGCGCGACGCCAGCTGGGTCGAATTGAGCCACGATACGCGCGACCTGCTGCGTCTGGCGGGCGCCGAACCCCGGGTCGATATCGTCCCCGGCGCCGGACATGTGTTCCCGTATTCTCCCGAGATCCTCTTTGACTGGATCGAGCAGGCGTTTCCGGAATAAGGAAAGGCCCTGAACGCCGCACGACTCAATTGTTCCGGACGATTCCAGGACAAATGTGCGGTGCGGGCTGGGGCGGTCGGTCAATTTTCGAGAGGAAGGTAAACGTTTCCAATGATCTGGCTTGTTGTCATCTTTTCAGCATGTGCGGTCGCCATCATCGTCTACACGTTCAGGATTGGCAGCAATCTCCAACAGACCGATCGGCGGATCGCGGAACTGCGGGAGCGGATCGATCCCGACGACCTGCGCCCCTGAATCTTGCCCGGTTTGGAATACTACATTCCGATCGTGGCCGCTTTCCTGGGTGGCATGATGAACGCCATCGCGGGTGGCGGTTCCTTCTTCACGTTTCCGGCCCTGGTTTATGCCGGAGTGCCGGCGCTCAACGCCAACGCGTCGAGCTCGATCGTGTTGTTCCCATCGGTACTGGCCAGCGCATGGGCCTACCGGCATGAACTTCAGAATTTCGGCGGGGTTCGTGTGCGGTCCATGTGGGGCGTCAGCATTCTCGGAGGGGCATCGGGGGCCCTGCTGCTGCTCTCGACCCGGGAAGAGACCTTCGACCTGATCATCCCGTGGCTGCTCCTGGTTTCAACGATAGTGTTTGCGTTTGGCCGGCGGTGGGCACCGTTGGCGAAGCAGGCCGGGGGGCATCATCGGGTGGCGCTGCTGCTCGCCCAATTCATGGTTGCCGTCTACGGCGGGTATTTCGGCGGGGCCGTGGGGTTGGTCATGCTTGCCGTATGGAGCCTGTTCGGTGCGACCGATATTCGGGCGATGACGGCTGGAAGAACTTTGTTTGGGGGGTCGCTGAACGCCGCCGCCGTTGTCCTGTTTATCGCGGCGGGGGCCATCTGGTGGACCGAGGCGCTGCCGATGATGTTCGCGGCCATGGCGGGCGGGTACTTCGGGGCGAGGCTCTTCCTTCGGATGAACCCGGTGATTGCGCGTGCCATCGTTATCGCAGTCAGCGTGGCGGTTACGGCTGCGTTCTTCATGCGCTCGTAAAGCGTGTTTACTTTGCAAATCAAAAAATCTATAACGTGAGCATGATCGTTCTCGCCCGGAACCACTCCCACCCGGGAATTTTCAACTGGCTCGGAAACACCGGTCCCCACGATGCCGTTGCTTTGGCCGTTTCGCTCGAGAATTCGGCGTTGGCCGTTCGACAGCACGTGTTTTCGCTCGAATCGAAGAATCTGTGACAGCGCTTGCCGCGATCGATATCGGTACCAACGCCATTCGCCTGGTCATCGGCGAAGTCGATGCGAATCTGGAAACCCGGATCGTTCAGAGCGTCAGGGAACCGGTGCGGTTGGGACAGGAAGTCTTTGCGGAAGGGGGAATCAGCGAAGAAACGATCGGCCGCGCCGTCGAGGCGTTCCGGAAGTTCAAAGCCCTGATCGACGAACACGGGGCGGCTGAGGTCAAGGCTGTCGCGACCAGCGCCGTCCGTGAGGCCTTCAACAAAGAGATCTTTGTCGACCGGGTCCTTCAGGCTTCGGGGATCGAAATTGAAGTCATCGCCGCGCAGGAAGAAGCCCGTTTGATCCATCTTGCCGTCGCCAAGATCGTCGATTTCGAGGATCGCCTGGCCATGCTGATCGACATCGGCGGAGGCAGTGTCGAGGTCACGATCGCGACGCAAAACAACATTCTCCTCACCGAAAGCTACAAGATGGGCAGCGTCCGGTTGTTGCAGATCCTCGACGAACATGCGCTCGGAGAGGAGCGGTTCAATCGAATGGTCGTGGAGTACGTGGATGCGTCGCACCGGCGAATGAAGAAGGAAATCGGAAAGCAGAAGATCCAGATGTGTATCGGCACCGGGGGCAGCATCGAAAGCATGGGAGAACTCCGCCAACGGTTCTACCAGAAGAACACGGGAGGAAAGATCGCGGCCGACGAGTTGTGCGAACTCGTCGCTCGCCTCAGTGCGACAACCACCGAGCAACGAATCGAGAATCTCAAGCTTCGGCCCGATCGCGCGGACGTGATCGTGCCTGCCGCTATCGTGTTGAAGGCGATGGTCGAGCGCACGGGTGTGGCCGAAGTGCATATCCCGGGCGTTGGACTCAAGGATGGCGTCCTGCTCGACATGGCCCGGAAGATGTTTGCCGGCCCGACTCTGCCCGAGGATCAGATCGTTTCATCCGCACTTCAATTAGGCCGCAAGTTCGCGTTCGACGAAGAACACGCTCTGGCAGTGGCAGACTTTGCGACCCAGATATTCGATCAAACCGTGGTGTTCCACAACCTCGGGCCCGAGAACCGGTTGTTGTTGCGTGTCGCGGCGTTACTGCACGACATTGGATATTTCTTGAATGCGTCCGGGCATCACAAACATGCATATTATCTGCTGACCGCCACGCCCATGGTTGGACTCAATCCAGGACAGGTGGCGATCGTGGCCAACGTCGCCCGATACCACCGGAAATCTTTTCCGAAGACGCAACATGAACCGTATAGAATGTTGCCATCGGAAGATCGGGTCATCGTTTCCAAACTCGCCGGAATTCTTCGTTTGGCGGACGCGTTGGACTACGAGCACGGAGGCAAGGTACACGAAATCAAGGTAAACGCCGGAAAACGGAACGTAACGGTCAAACTGAAGGGAGACGGAGATCTGCTGCTCGAAAAATGGGCGCTGGCGAAGAAAGCGCCTCTTTTCGAGAGTGTGCTGCCAGCCAGGGTCAAACTCGATTCATGACTGCAAAAAGCCCCATTACAGGAAAACTGATCGCGGTGGAAGGCCTCGACGGTTCGGGGAAGTCCACGCAAATCTACCTGCTCAAGAGATGGCTCGAACTGCGCGGGTACAAGGTCTTCTTCACCGAGTGGAACTCGTCGACCATCGTGCGGCAGGCGACACGCAAGGGAAAGAAGCGGCAGTTGCTGACACCCACGACTTTCTCGCTGATCCACTGTACGGATTTCGTGGATCGTTACGATCGCACGATCCTGCCTCTCCTGAACGCGGGGGCGATCGTGCTGGCTGATCGCTACATCTACACGGCATTCGCTCGGGACGCGGTTCGCGGATGCAACCGCGACTGGTTGCGATCGCTGTACAGCTATGCTCGCCGACCCGACCTGACCTTCTATTTCAAGGTTCCGCTCGACGTGGCTCTCGGCCGGATACTCGAAGGACGCCCGCAACTGAAATATCACGAAGCCGGCATGGACCTCAATCTCTCGACGGACCCCTACGAGAGCTTCCGACTGTTCCAGGGCATGATTCAGGAAGAGTACGAACGCCTGACCGGCGAATTTAACTTCGTGGTCGTCGACGCCACCGCGGCGCCTGAACAGCAACAGATGGACGTGCGGCGAATCGTGGAAGAGCGGATCGAACTCGGCAACTATCGTTGGCGCATTTCAGCCCCTTATGCGGCGGCTCTGGATTTCAGGTACTGGAACGCCCGGGACATGCAAAGCAAGCAGGACGACAGAAAGGCCTGAGGGCCGAAAGAAGGAGAACTCGTACGATGCCTCGCGGCTTCTACAGAAACGGATTGCCGGGTACCGGCGCGGAAGAACTGCGGGGAAAGTTGATTGTCGTCGAAGGCGCCGACGGGTCCGGACGCTCCACGCAGGTCCAGATGTTGCGCGACGCCCTTGAACGCGCGGGTCATGCCACGGTCGACGTGGGGCTCAAGAGGTCTCGCCTGGTCGGCCGTGAACTCGATGGCGCAATGCAAGGGAACATCCTCAGTCCCCGCACTCTGACACTTTTCTATGCGACTGACTTTGCCGACCAACTGGAAAACCGTATCGTGCCTGCTCTCAAGGCCGGCTTCGTGGTGCTGGCGGACCGTTATATCTACACGTTGATGGCCCGCGCCCTGGTTCGGGGGGCACAGCGGGAGTGGTTGCGAGAGGTATACGGCATCGCCCTCGTTCCGGATGCGGTATTCTACCTGGGTGTGACGCCCCGTTTGCTTGCCGAACGGAACCTCCGGCGCAACTCGGTCCTGGACTACTGGGAAGCCGGCATGGACATCCGGCGGTCGGGAGGCATGTACGAGAACTTCATTCGTTATCAAAGGCTGATCCAGCGGGAGTTTCGCGCGATGGAATCGCTTTACGACTTCGAGACGGTGAACGGCAACCGGGCTCCGAACACGATTTTTCGGGAACTTATTGGAAAAATCGAGCTTCTGCTCAAGTAGGACATTCTCAAATCGATTCAAACCGGTGAGGAGGAAACCGTTGGTCACAAAGACACCGCCATCGACCGGACCGAGGACAGCCACCCAGGGCATCGTCATCAATGAGAAACTTCCGCTTTCCACCGAGGACGGGAAGAAGGCTTTCGCCGCGCTTCAAAAGGATCTGATATGCCGTCTCGAACACCTGAGGGTCGAAGCCAACCAGGTGTGCGAGGCGTATCTGGCGAATCTGGATGGCGAAATCAACACCCTCATCGACTTCCTTGAAGGCACTTCCGAAGTCCGCACGCCGGCCGACCTCAAAGCCGCAACGATGAAGACCTGGTCGGCGGCACTCGAGGGTGTGGGCCTCAAACCGGCGAAAGGGCGGCGAAAAGACCTCCGGCGCGTCGACGAGACGATCAAGGCGTTGATGAAGAGCGCGTTCGAATAGGACATCGATCCCCGCCAGGAAAGCTCATGAACCTGGACCTGTCAAGGCTCAAGAGTCTACTCGAAACGAACCACGCCGGGATGTTGCTGGAGGGATTCGACAAACGGCGCCGAACCTTCGAACGCCGCATGAAAAAGGCGCAGCTCAAGCCGTCGGAAAAGGCGGTCCACGAGGTCCGAATCGCCGCCAGGCGACTGATCTCGCTTCTTGCCGTCATCGAACACATCGTCGGTTCGCGGCGGATCAAGCGCGCCCGATCCAGGATAAAGGAACAACTCGACGGGCTCGGCGCCATGCGGGACGTCCAGGTGCAGAAGGTTTACACGAGAGCCCTCCTGATGGATTTTCCGCAACTGGTATCGTTCCACAAGTACCTTTGCGCCACAGAGCGCCGCCTTCGCCGCCGCGCACGCATGCAACTGCGCCGGTTCAACCTGAAAGCGCTGATTCGCGAAACGAATCGCGTTCTCGAACACTTTGTCGCTTCGATCGATCCCGATGACGACCGCATCGGCCGGCAGACCGGCGCCTCCCTGAACGATGCGTTCAGTCGAGTTCTGGTTCTCCGGGCGCGAATCGATCCGGACTTGCCGCGCTCGATTCACCGTACCCGGCTCGCCTTCAAGAAATTCCGCTACACGGCTGAGATTGCCGCGCCGCAGTTTGAGGAATTCACCGACGATCGGCTCCAGGCGATGCACGATTTTCAGGATCGCATGGGCACGATCCAGGACCTGGACTCGTTGCTGGCCACGATGATGTACTACCGTCGCCGGTCGGGCCGAACCTCGCTGTTGGTCGTTGAAAACGAACTCCGCCGCCGGCGACGTCATTTTATCGACCAATTCGTCAAGTCGACGGACGAAATCCGCTTCTTCCTGTCGAACACCCCGGCGGCGCCGCGTGAATCGCTCGTCAGTGGCGGCTGATCATGGAAGTCTACGTCCTTCGACATGCGATCGCAGTCGAACGCGGTCACCCGGAATACTCCGGAAACGATTCGGCCCGTCCGCTTACCGCGAAAGGAATCGGGAAGATGCGGCGCGGCGCCGAAGGCATTCGAGCGTTGGGGCTCGACTTCGACCTGATCCTTTCCAGCCCCTACCGGCGAGCCAGAGAAACGGCGGAGATCGTGGCGGACGCGATCGACCAACGGGGCCGCCTGGAAATGTTTGCGGGGCTGGCAGCCGAGGTCCCCGCCACGGCAGCGATTCGGGAAGTGTCTGCCCGGGTTGCGAATGTGGATTCGGTATTGCTCGTGGGCCACGAGCCCCAGTTGTCTGAAATCGCGTCGATTCTTGTTGCGGGCAACTCCAGCGTCGATTTCGTCCTGAAGAAGGCGGGTATGTACAAGCTTGAATGTTCGTCGCTCTCGCCGGGAACCGCCGCCATTGAATGGTGGATTACCCCAGGACAGTTGCGGCGGCTCGGCGGCTGAACTCTTATCTCTGGAAAATAAAATGCTGGCAACACCAGGTTATGCAACCCAAGGCCCGAAATCCGAACTGGCGCCGTTCCAGTTCGAACGCCGCGAGCCCGGACCCGACGACATCCTGATCGAGATTCTCTACTGTGGCATTTGTCATACCGACATCCACCAGGCGCGCGACGAGTGGAACATGTCCATGTATCCGATGGTCCCGGGGCACGAAATCGTCGGCCGCGCCGCAAGGGTGGGTTCCAATGTCAGGAACTTCAAGGTTGGCGACACCGTCGGCGTCGGCTGCTTCGTGGATTCGTGCCGGGACTGTCCGGATTGCGATGGCGGTGAAGAACAGTTCTGCGAGAAGGGGCGCGTGATGACCTATAACGGCCTCGAGCGGGACCGCAGTACGCCTACATTCGGCGGCTACTCGTCACAAATCGTCGTGGATCGGAACTACGTTCTCAGAATCCCGGAAAATCTGGATCCCGCAGCCGCCGCGCCGCTGTTGTGTGCGGGCGTCACCACGTATTCGCCCTTGAAGCGCTTTAGTGTGGGCCAGGGGGATCGGGTCGGTGTCGTCGGATTGGGCGGTCTTGGACACGTGGCGGTGAAAATTGCGGCGTCGATGGGCGCCGACGTCACCGTTTTCAGCACCTCGCAGGCCAAGGAAACCGACGCTCACCGGTTGGGGGCGGCCGAATTCATCATGAGCGGGGACGCCGATCCGGGCACCCTCGCTAACCGGTTTCATTTGATCATCGATACCGTCTGGGCGCCGCACGACTTGAACCCGTATATCGCAATGTTGAAGCGGGACGGCACGATGGTGATCGTCGCCGCGTCTCCGGAGCCGGCCAGTATCGAGGCATTTCCGTTCATCATGGGGCGCCGCCGCCTCGCGGGTTCGCTGATCGGTGGCATTCGCGAAACTCAGGAGATGCTCGATTACTGCGCGGCGAACGGAATCGTTTCGGATATCGAAATCATTCCCATGTCGAAGATCAACGAGGCCTATGAGCGCACCGTGGCAGGGGATGTCCGGTTTCGATTCGTGATCGACCTGCGAACCCTCTGAGTGATTCCCGACCGGAATCCGCCGCAGGCGGGGGCGCGACTATTCCGGATATGGACAACCCGGCTGCGGGAATAGGCGCTTGATCCGGCGCGAGGATATGCGCCGCTACGCGCCCGGCGCGAGGCACGCGCCGTTGAACACGCCGTTGAACGCGTGGCGCTTGATCCGGCGCAAGGATATGCGCCGCTACGCGCCCGGCGTGAGGAACACGCCGTTGAACACGCGGTTGAACGCGTGGCGCTTGATCCGGCGCGAGGCACGCGCCGCTACGCGCCCGGCGTGAGGAACACGCCGTTGAACACGCCGGGGGTTAAACCGACGCCTTGGTCGATTCAGGTTCCCGCCGGACCCAGCCGTCGAACAACTCAATCGTCCGATGGCCGTACGCGGCGTTTGTTTCCGAATGCGTGACTTGAACGATGGTCGTGCCTTCCTTGTTGAGCTTCGTGAAAAGCTCCATGATCTCGCGGCCCTGACTTGAATGCAGGTTTCCGGTCGGTTCATCGGCAAGGATGATTCGGGGATTGGCGATCACCGCACGGGCCACGGCGACGAGTTGTTGCTGTCCACCCGACAACTGGTTCGGGAACAGATCCTTCTTGCCGACCATCTGAAAACGGTCCAGCGAATCGGCCACGATCGCCTGACGCTCGCTTCGACGAACGTTGCGGTACGAGAGGGGAATGTCCAGGTTTTCGGCGACGGTCAAGCTGTCCAGCAGATGGTATTGCTGGAACACGAAGCCGATGTACTGCTTGTTCAACTCGACACGTTTTCTCGGTCTCATCGTGTGAACCGCGTGACCCTCGAGTCTGTACTCGCCCTCCCAGGCACTGTCCAGCATCCCCAGTATTGCCAGTAGCGTCGATTTGCCGGCCCCGGAAGGACCCATGACGCTGACGAATTCGCCCTCGTGGATGTCGGCGTTGATGCGCCGCAAGACGTATGAACGCCCAGCGCGGGTTTCGTAGTACTTTTCGATGTTTCGGAGTTCGATCATGTTTTCGTTTGCGTCTGTCGCTGAACTGCGGAGGCTTCAAAGTTTCGCGGCATGGAATCGATGTCCCGAGGATCACCACCATGAAACGCCCTGTCGGGCGGCGCTCGGCCGCCCCGGCGTTCCATATTCTAATCCTATAGGGACTCGACGGCAGCCTCGCTTTCTTCGACGATCGCGCCGTCGAACAGGTGAATCGTTCGCTCGGCATACGCGGTGTACCGGGGATCGTGAGTCACCATGCAGATGGTGGCGCCTTCCTGGTGCAGATTTTGCATCAAATCCATGACTGCTTCGCCGTTCTTGGAGTCCAGGTTTCCGGTCGGCTCATCGGCGAGCAGGATCGACGGAGCCCCACCCAGAGCCCGTGCGACCGCGACGCGTTGCTGTTGGCCACCTGAAAGCTGCGATGGATAGTGCTTCATCCGGTGCGACATTTCCACCTTGTCCAGCGCTTCGAGTACCGCCTGCTTTCGCTCGCTGGATGGCATGCCGCGGTACGTGAGCGGAAGTTCGACGTTCTCGTAAACCGTCAGGTCTCCGATCAGATTGAAAGCCTGAAAGATGAAACCGACTTCACGATTGCGAATCCGCGCCCTTTCCGACATCGACAGTTCGGCGACGGCCCGCGAGTTCAACCAGTATTCGCCCTCGGTCGGAGAATCCAGAAGTCCCAATATGGAGAGCAACGTCGATTTTCCGCAGCCGGAAGGACCGGAGATCGCGACGTATTCGCCGCGCTCGATCTGCATGTGGATTCCTGCAAGCGCATGGGTTTCGACTTCTTCGGTAAAGAAAATCTTTCTGACACTCTCCATCTGGATTACGGGCGGTTGTTCCGTCATCTGGGTCTCCTCTCTCATCGGCGTTAGTTCAACTGGATTCGATCGAATTCGTCCCAGGAGGACATGTCCGACAGGATCACTTCGTCGCCAACTTCGAGACCGCCAAGAATTTCGATCTCGCTCACCGATGTTCTTCCCAATTGAACCGTGGTTCGAATTGCCTCTCCGGTTTCGAGAATCCTGAACATCGAAACCAGGCTGTTGGCCTGCCCGTAGGCTGGCCGTCCGACGTACAGCACGTCTTCGAGGCGTTCGATTTCGATCGTGCCGTCGACACTGAGGTCGGGCCGTGCGCCGCGCGGCAACTCCCCGTCCAGACGCACGTCCACCGTGACGGTGCCGCTCTCGACAACGGGATCGATTCGGATCACGGTTCCCGGAATGATCCCGTTTCGAGTATCGACATCGACGTATTGTCCGATCAGGATGTCCCGAGCCTGGGTTTCGGGGATAGCCAGTTCCGCCTTCAATTTGGACGGCTCGGAGACTCGTGCCACGTTGGCGCCCGCCGAGAGTTGCTGGCCCACTTCAACCGGCACCTGCTCCAGGACGCCGGATATTCCCGCGCGAACCCGTAATCGTTCGAGTTGGTCCACTTTCAATTGATAGACGGCCCGCAACTGCTCCAGTCGTGTTTCCGCGGCCGCAAGCTGTGCTTCGTTCGCTCTGGCCGCCATCGCCATGACTTGCTGTTCGAAGTCCCATCGCTCGGCCACGTTCTCGCTCTGAACGCGTGACAGGTTCAGGTCGAGGTCCGATTTGAGACCTTCGCGGTGCAGTTCGGAATCGGCCTCGAACTGCAATTGCGACCTTTTGAATTCGGCTTCGATCGATGCGGCCCCAGCCCTCTGGTTCAGAAGCGAGCTCTCAAGCTGAACGCGAAGATTGGCCTGATTGGCCTCCTCGGCCACGATGTCGAGTTCGGCGTTCCGCGTGTCCTGTTCGAGTTGAGGGTTGATGAGTTCCACGATGATCGAGTCGGGGGTCACCAGGACTCCCGGTTCCAAAAGTATCCGTTCGACGAGGCCCTGACTCTGTGCGGGGATCCAACGGACTTCCTCGGGAACCAGTTTGCCGATGCCGCGGACCTGGCGGACCAATTGGCCCCGCTGTACCGTGTCGGGATACAACGTGGCCCGCTCGACTCGAGGGGCCGCCGGTTCCAACTGCGAAAGGCCGTAGGTGACGCCGGCAACGGCGCCGATGGCGATGATCGAATACAGAATCCGTTTGATTCGTTTCTTTCGCGTCTGATCGGGTCGCGGTTTGTCCATTGGATTTCTCCAGTTGGTTTATAGCACGTTGCCTGCCAGAGTGAAGGTTTCGTCAAGTGCAATGCAATGAACGATTTGGCCGGTGGATCGAAGCGGCGGCCAGTGTCCGGGTGTCCGGTTTCGGGACCCATTGTGCGAAACCGGACGTTCCGGACACCTGAATCGAGGATTATTCGGGACTTGTGCCGATCCTTGCGATGGTCGGTTCGTTCGGTTCCTGAATCTGGATGTTGTTTCGTTCCAGAATTCGGCCGATCGCGTTGTCGTAAGCCACAACCGCCTTGACGTAGGCGACGAGCGCCCTGATCTCGGTGGTTTCCGCCTGGGTCAGGTTCTGTTGTTCGTCCAGAACGAAACGGATCGACGACGCGCCCAGTTCGAACTTCCGGTTTTCCGCATCCAGGCGGCGTTCGGCGAGTTCGCGCGAAACGCTGGCGGCTTCGATCCGTGCCTGACTGGTCGCAATCTGGTTGTAGGCGTTGCGAACTTCAAGGGCGATCTGTTGGGCCGTCAACGCCTGCTGCGAGATGACTTGCCGTTGCTGAACCACGTTTCGGGCGACGTTGGCCTGTGCCGATCGGTTGCTCAGCGGAATCTGGAGCGTGAAGCCCACCTGGTAGCCGGTAAAGTCGAACCCGAAGATGTCGGAAAAAGCGCCGCCGACCCCACCGGGGATCCTTGTGATAACCCGGTTTTCGAGGCCGAATCCTCCTCCGGACGTGATGAGCTGGGAGCCACCCAGACCCGTTTGCGTGTAACTTCCCGTCAGGTTCAACTGGGGGAGGAGGTTGTTCTCGGCCACCCTGAGATTGATGCCCGCGTTACGGATTGCGAGTTCGGCCTGCCGCAATTCCGGCCGGTTGAGCAGCGCCTGCTGAATGGCGCCTTCGACAGGAAGGATCTGGTCGGTCCGATTGCGAATGTCTTCGATGGGATTCAAGCGCAACAGGACAAGCGCGGGATCGGGTACGCGCGTGATCATGGTCTTGATGTTGTCTTCAAGTAGCGTCAGTGACGCCTGGGCCACGATCAGGCTTTCGCGAGTACCGGCCACGGCCTGTTGGGCCTGCACGACCTCGATCGGCGCCAGAGTGCCGATTTCAACCTGCCGGAGGTTGTCTTCGTACGTCTGTTGCGCGCGCGCCAACGCACCTTCCTGGACACGGATGTCTTCGTGGGCCGCGACCAGGTCCCAGTAGGAATTGGTGGCCTGAACGACGAGATTCATCACCTGTTGTTCGAACTGGATCTCGGATTGTTCGAGGTTGTTCCGTGCGATCGTGATCTGGCTGGTGTTGATGTCGCGGCCGAAGCCCCGAAGCAGGGGCTGGGTGAACTGATACCGCAGCGTTCCGCGGTACGACGGATTCACGGTGCTGAACGTGCTGTTCGAAGAGTTTCGGTTGACGCTCAACTGAACCGAATAGCTCGAGCCGTATTCGAGGTTCTGGTTGTAGTTGACCGAGTAGTTTCCCGATAAAGTGCGTGAGACGTCCGCACCGTCCAACTGGGTGAAGGCTGCCTGGGTGTTTCGACCGACAGTACCGGACAAAGTCAACGTGGGGTCGAACTGTTGGTACGCGGCATTGATCGCGTATTCGGAGAGGATCGGCTGGAACCGGTTCACTCCGATGCCGAGGTTGCTTTCCAGAGCCAGTTGGATGACGTCGCTGACCCGAAGGGGCAGGCCTTCGTTCTGGGCCAGGGACGTCAGCGATGGCGAAAGCGTTTGGCTCGTCTCCAGCACGGGGGCCTGGACCGCCGGTATCTGGTAGCGAGCCAGGAAGCGGCTGACGAAGTTTTGCGCCGAAGCCGGCGTCGCGAATATCAGTCCCGTCAGTCCTGTTATGACTGCCAGAGTCATGTACTTCTTCATTGAAAACTCCTTGAAGAAACAGTGGAAGGAATTGGAATCCAGTCAAGGGCCATTATTAAAACCAGTACGTTTTCTCACGTCCAATCGTTACTTGCCGCGCCCAGTGGGCCGCTGTAATCCAGTACGCATCTCGATGACCCTTTGTTCGGGGAGCGAACCGATCCGTGCGCACTCCAGTTGTCTTGGAACTACAAGCACGTGCCGGGCCAGACCCCAAAGCGATTCATGTATTTGAAAATCAAGGTTTTACACTACTTCACGGATTCCCGGTCTACTCGAAGACCGACCGGAACCGGAAATCCAGTCCCACTTTCGAACAGATTCACGAGGGTTCACCCCTCACGCCGTGTTCGAAAGAAGGCCTGAAGCAGAGATGAAGATTCGCTGGCGCCAACTCCCGAGAGAACGGCAACGCGGTGATTGAGGCGGTCGTCGTCAAGAACATCGTACAGACTGCCCGCGGCGCCGCCTTTGGGATCGGGACACGCATAGACGAGACGATCGATTCGGGCATGGATCATCGCGCCCGCGCACATCAGGCAGGGCTCCAGCGTGACGTACAACGTGCAGCCGGTCAGGCGGTAGTTGCCCACTTTGGACGAAGCCGCCCGCATGGCTCGGATCTCGGCGTGGGCCGTTGGATCGTGGCCCGAGATTGGCGCGTTAGCTCCCGTGGAGATTACCTGCCCGTCACGGACGATCAACGCACCGACGGGGACTTCATTGTGCCGTCCCGCGTCACGGGCCACCTCGAGCGCCAGTTCCATGAAGGGTCGGTGGTCAAGGTTCTGTTGATTGTCTTTGGTCATGGTGTGGACTAGACTGAAAATCGATGCTCCGCACAACGCAAGTTCTGGGTTCGATAATAGCAGTCCGTGGTAGACCCCTGCAGCGTCGCGCGCAGGGGTCTTCGGGTTTCAGGCGCGAAGAGAGGAGCGGAGCGATGGTTTTACATCGTGACCGACGAACGACAAAGTCTGTGACCCGAACCCCCCTGCGCCCTACGGGTTACGGCGGCATCGGGCCATCTGCCACGTTGCCCCTCCTCGATAGATGGGGGGACATCGACTTCGTCGGGCCGCCTCGCATACGGCCCAATGGCGCTCGTAACGCGATCCCTGCAGGGTTCTACCACGGGCTGCTACCAGCCATCATGATTCTGACCCTGCTGCTGCCCATGACGGCGACGGCCCAGGGGATTCGAATGGCGCCGGATTTCCTGCCGCTCGACGTCGGGAATCTCTGGAGATACAACATCCTCGATCCGGAAGGCGTTGCCGTCGGGAGCCTGGAGTTCGGCATCTCCGACTATTCGATCGTCGATGGCTACAGCTATTATGTCTTCGATCGCTTTCCGTTTGGCCCCGACCTTGAAGTGAACCGGCCGATCCGGATTCGCTACGACGGACAGCAACGGCAGTTCATCCGGTTTGACGGCGCCGTTCAGGCCGACCTGTTTCCGTCCCCGGGCGCATCCGCGGAAGTCTTGGCCACGAACGACGACGGCCTTCCGACGCGCGCACTGTTCCGGTTCGGTTCGCTGGTTCTGACGCTTGAACGGGGAGTCGGTATCGTTCAGGCTGGTTTTCTGCTGCCCGAAGGGCCGAGAGTCGCATCCCTGGTCGCTGCCCGAGTGTCGGGCGGCGTGGTCGGCACTTTCGCCGCGGAGGACCCCGGACCGTCTTCCGGTTCTCAGCCGCTGACCGGGGCCGACCCGGTTGACGCCGCCGAAACGGTTTCGGACATGGAGCCCGAACTCACGGTTGAGGCGGTTGCCGAACGTGATTTGCATCGCTTCGTCCTGACGGTCAGGAATCCTTCGGACCGGTTGCTGCCTTTCGATTTCACGACGAGTCAAAGTTTCGATTTCGTCGTTGTGGATCCTTCTAGCGGCCAGGAACTCTGGCGCTGGTCCGAGCGGCGCTTTTTTTCGGAAGTCTTGCGTAGCGAGGCGATTCGTTCGGGGGGAGACTGGACCTTCGAGGGGGAGTGGAATTACCGCGACAGCGAACTGAATGAAGTTGAACCGGGGGTCTACGAGGTTTATGGCGTTCTGGCATCCGAAGAGCCACTCGAATCCGATTCAATCCAGTTTGAAGTGCCATAGAAATCGCTCATGGAGAACCGAGATATGAGATTTGCCCTTCCCGGGTTGGTACGGATGGTTGCGTGTCTGACTCTTGCCGCGGCTTTTTCCACTGCCGTGGCGGCTCAGGTCCAGGAACCGGTCGACCTCGACGCAATCTTTCGAATCAAGGACGAAGGACTCAACCGTTCCGAGGTCATGGAAATCGCAGGCTACCTCACCGACGTATACGGTCCTCGCCTGACCGGTTCCCCGAATATCCGGAACGCTGGAGAGTACGTGCGTCAAAAGCTGACCGAGTGGGAACTGGTCAACGTCGATCTGGAGGAGTGGGGGCCGTTTGGCCGTGGCTGGACCAACGACTACCTGTCTCTGCACATGTCGATCGGCCCACAGACGTATCCCATGATCGGATATCCGAAGGCGTGGACTCCCGGGACCGGCGGCCGGGTGTCGGGCGACGCCGTCATCGCCATCATCGAGGATTCGGGCGACATGGAACGCTTCAGGGGCGAGCTTCGCGGCAAATATGTTCTGACGGCGCGCATGCCCACGGTAGAAGCGCAGTTCGAAGCTCCCGGCGTGCGCTTCAGTGACGAACAACTCGCCCAGCGCGCCCGGCAGCCGGTACCCACGGGACGCGGAGGACGCGGAGGTGGAGGCGGCGGTCGCGGTGGCGGCCCGAGTTTTGCCGAGCAGCGGATGCAGTTTTTCGTCGACGAGGGCGTGGCCGGTTTGCTCGAACCCGGCCGAGGGAGCGGCGGAACGGTTTTCGTTCAGCACGGCGGAACCAATCCGTGGGATGTCGACGCAGAACCGATGCCGCCTCAGGTGGCCCTTGCGGTGGAGCACTACGGAAGAATTTACCGGACGATCGAGAAGGATCTTCCCATCAGCGTTGAAATGGATATCCGCAACACGTTCCACGATGAGGATCTGGACGCCTTCAACATCATCGGTGAGATTCCCGGATCCGGCCGGGCCGATGAAGTGGTGATGTTGGGAGCGCACTTCGATTCGTGGCACTCGGGCACGGGGGCCACCGACAACGCAGCCGGTTCAGCCGTGATGATGGAGGCCGTGCGCATCCTGAAGGCGACCGGCCTGTCTCTGGACCGGACCGTTCGGATCGCTCTGTGGACGGGAGAAGAACACGGGTATTTTGGATCGCGTGCATACGTCGCGGATCATTTCGCCAATCGCGAAACGATGGAATTCCAACCCGAACACGAAAAACTGTCCGGTTACTTTAATGTCGATAACGGAACTGGCGCCATTCGCGGGGTTTACCTTCAGGGAAACGAGATGGCCGCTCCCGTGTTCTCGGCATGGATGGCGCCGTTCGCAAATATCGGAATGAGCACGCTGAGCATCCGGAATACCGGCGGAACGGATCACATTCCCTTCGATGAGGTGGGTCTGCCCGGTTTCCAGTTCATTCAGGATCCGATCGAATACAACAGCCGGACACACCATTCCAGCATGGACGTTTATGAGCGGCTGCAGGAAGCCGACATGAAGCAGAATGCGGCGATCGTGGCGGCGTTCGTGTACCATGCTGCGAATCGGGACGAATTGCTTCCCCGGAAACCGTTGCCGCGGCCTGCAAGGACCGACGATTGAGGTTTGGGGGGACAACGATTTCAAATCGGTATATCAATACGAGCGAATACGAGCGATAGATACCGGGGATCGTTTTCTATCCGATTCGCAGTTCGAATCCATTGCCGGGCAGGTCATCGGACCATCCGCATTTATTCATTGGAGATTTCAACATTGGAGACTGGGAGTTATCGTGAGCGCAGGGAGGAATCATGAGCAGCGAACGGATTGAACTGACGCGGGACTGCGAGGTCGTCGAGGTGCCCGGTGGACGGACGGTGCCTCTGACCAAGGGGACCCCGGTGTCGATCACCCAGGCACTGGGTGGATCCTATACATTGCTCGTGCATACCATGGGCGGCCTGTATCGCCTGACGGGCCGGGATGCGGATGCAATTGGCAGGGAAGCGGTCGCCCAGGAATCGTCAACGGCCGGTGACGCGCCGCCCCGGACGGCTGCCGAGTTGCGCGATGAAGTCTGGGCCCAACTCAAGACGTGCTTCGATCCTGAAATTCCGGTCAACATCGTCGATCTCGGCTTGATCTACGAACTGGATGTCGCGCCTGTCGAAGACGGCGGAAACAAGGTCGATATCAAGATGACCTTGACGGCTCAGGGCTGCGGAATGGGGGATTCCATTGCCGCGGATGCCCAGCACAAGATCGAACGCCTTTCAGGCGTGAAGTCCGCCGCTGTCGAGGTGGTCTGGGATCCGCCCTGGAGTCCCGAACGGATATCGCCGGAGGGAAAAGAACTACTGGGTATCGGATAGAATTTTCTGTGCAGGTTGGCGTCTGATGCCGACGTATGTCGACGAGAAACGGCATGGGGCATGAACCGGCACGGGCCGGGTTTCCTGGCCGCAGGGTCAGCGCTCCACGGAAGTGAGCGCATCGGCCCGGGACCCGTATATTGATACGATCTTGTCGAATCCGCTGATCTCGAACACCTCCCGAATCTGATCCGACATGGAGCAAAGGGCGAACTTGGCGTTTTGTTGCCGGAGGTTCTTGGCGATCAGAAGAATGGCGCGAAGACCCGCACTGCTGATGTACAGAAGATTCTTGAAATCGAGGATCAAGGCATGATCGCTCTCTTCGATCGCGGTTTTGATCGCCTGCTCGAACGCAATGGCAGTGGTACCGTCGATGCGTCCATTCACCTCGGCCGACAAGACGCCATCTTGCCGTTCAGTCGTCAAGTCCATATTTTTTCTCCCTCGATGTCCATCTCTGTCGGTGTTTGAAGCGCCGTCCAAACATTTCTAAAATGGCAGCGTATTGTCGAAACGTTTGCGGGTGATCACGCTCTTCGTTCTCCATTCCGCCAAACCTGCATGGCCCTTGATCGGCTGCAGGCCGCCCTGTGATGCCTCGCCGAATCCCTCCAGCAACCCTTCAGAATGCGCCATGCGTTCGCGAAGTTCACCCATTTTACTGTGCAAGGCGTCGATTTGCGATTCCAGTCCCCCGATTCTCCCATCCAACCGCGATTCCGGCCGCGTCATGTCTCGCTGCGGCTCGCGATTTCCGGTCAGGATCGACCCCGATATGTCGCGCCCACGTGGCGTGGCCCACTCCCCATCCATCGGCCGGTGTTGGGCGAATACTCAAACGCGAACAAATAACGCCAGGATGCCGCCAGTGGCCGCGAGCGGAATGTTGAAGTAGATGAGCATGGCCGGTTTGACCGCGTTAAGGGAAGTGTAGAGTAGCAGGAAGATCCGGAAGAGCGCAATCGGCCGAACGATCGCCGGGCGGCGGCCGGCGTGCTCCATGTGCTCAAACTGTCCACGGTATGCCAACAAGTAGGGGGTGGCAGATCGACGCCTTCAGCGACCGCCGCACGCACATTTCCCGCGCTAGCGCCGGGGGCACTTCAGCCATGTCCTCGTCGGCAAGACCGAAGCGGTGAAACGATTCCTCGATTCCGATCACCTCCATTGTTACGGGCCGGTCGCGGTGTTCCGCCGTGACGAAACGTATACCGGCGTTCTGCTGGGGGTCCTCCGGGATCTCCAAAAGATCGGGAACCTCGTCTTCGGTGTGAAGGTCTTCGCCATGATCCGGCGCTGCAGCAGACAACTCGTGAGAAATTCAGGTCAGTCGTGTGCGTGGTGCCGGTGGGTGTGGCGGCCCTGATGGAAGACGGTGTGCAGAAGCGATCCGCCAACGAAAGCCTGGTAGAGTTCCGCTCCGCCGCCTTGGCTGTCTCCAAAGAGCCGGGCGCCGAGCAAGTAACCGGCGATCGTGGCGGCAACGATCGCTCCGATGCCGAGCGAAGCTCCCACGAAACCGTATCGGGGGCGCAGCAGCCACCAGATCATCAATCCGACAGGTATCCGATGCAGAATCACCGCAATCCCCGCGCGTGCGACTTCAGACGAGAACGCCGCTCCCTCCAGAAACGCGTGCAGCGACAGGCCTGAAAGACCTGCCAGGAGGGCCAACGTGTCGGTATGGGATGCGAACGAGTGCGAAAGACGCTCGATGAGAACGGGTGTGCCCATTCCCAGGACGAGGACCGCAATCGCCAACACGCCATGATCGGCCCACGCATGCGGAAGCACCTGCCAGGCGACAAGCGCCGGTATGCAAACATACATGAAGCCGTCAAAGTATCTGACAACCGACGGTCGGTCGTGCAGCCACCTGTACAGGCAGGCGCCCGCGACCGGCGCGACGAGGGATCCGGCAAATTGGAGCATGACAAGTGTCTCAATGCTAACGCGGTAACATAGCGAGTCGCGGCACTTCACCACGTCCAATCCGACGCCGTGTCGGACTACGGCACTAGGAGCCCGTGGTGAAACCCCTGCTGCATTCGACCGACGATGCATCGCGTCTGGACTGCGTTGCTCGTCGGTCACATATTGGGAATATGCTCCGTCCTCGCGCCTTGCCAGACGGGCGCCTCCCCGGTCTCGGTGCGACGCGGGGTTGCACCACGGGCTCCTAGAATTCGGGGGGGATTATATACGTGATCATGTCGTCTCGAGTGTCTGACGCCACGCCATAATCGAAGACGGAGCGTTCTTCGACACATATATCGCCGAATTTGTCTTCCGCTCATCCTGTTTTTGCGGCGGTCTCCCCGCTGCGATTCAAGACCGAAAACTAAGGCTCCCTCAGCGCGTAACTGAACAGGACGGTTCCGGCGTTGACGGCGACGTATTGCCGTCCATCGACCATGTATGTCATGGCGCCCGAATAGACGCGTTCTCCCACGGTGGTGCGCCAGAGCAGTTCGCCGGTCCGCGCGTCGAGGGCAAAGAAATAGCCGTCGCGACCGCCGCTGAACAAGACGTTCGATGCCGTCGTCAGGATGCCGGCGTCGGTGAAGTCGGCCATGTCGAACTGCCACTCGATCTCGCCGGTCCGCGGATCGACGGCGCGGATGGCGCCATGGCCTTCCTCATCGGTCCCGAAGTTGACGTTGCGGTCTCGAATAGCCGGTCCGGTACCCCGGGGACCGCCTCCGGTAAAGGTCTCGCCTTCGACGTAGGTGTCAGGTTCCTTGACGTAGTTGCTGGAGTAGTTGAGCCAACTGGGAATGTAGAAAAGCTCGGTCTCGGGACTGAACGACGGGGAATACCAGTTGGTTCCGCCTTGATTGCCGGGAAAGATGAGCGTTCCTTCCCGGGTGGGGACCATGCCGGGGACGCGAATCGGCCGTCCGTTCCCATCCAGTCCGCTTGCCCAGTTCACTTCGACAAATGGACGCCCGAAAAGAAACTCGCCCGTCACACGGTCCAGTACATAAAAGAAACCGTTTCTGTTGGCCCAGAGCATCAGTTTGCGGTCTTCGCCTTCCCATTCCATATCCACCAGAACGGGAATCTGCACGGCGTCGTAGTCGAATTCGTCGTGGGGCGAGAACTGGAAATGCCATCGTAGCTCTCCGGTATCGGCGTCGAGAGCCACGACCGAGTTGCTGTAGAGGTTGTCTCCCTCGCGTTCGTCGCCGTTCCAGTCGGGTCCGGGGTTGCCAATGCCCCAGTACGTCAGGTTCTCGTCGGCGTCGTAAGATCCGCTGACCCAGACGGAAGCTCCGCCGTGCATCCACGCATCGGAGTCCTGGGGCCAGGTTTCGTGACCGGGTTCACCGGGACCGGGAATGGTATAAAAGCGCCAGGCCTCTTCTCCGGTCGCGGCATCGAGCGCCACGATGAATCCGCGAATTCCAAACTCCCCGCCGGCCGTGCCGACGATGACCTTGTCCTTGACAATTTGCGGAGCGTGGGTGAACGCGTATCCGGCCTCGGGCCGTGCGCCTTCGACCTGAACGTTCCAGAGTTCCTGTCCGGTCAGTCGGTCGACCGAAATCACCCTTCCGTCGATGGCGCCGATAAACAGCGCGTCGTCCAGTATCGCCACCCCGCGGCTGAGCCGGCCGCAGCATGGGCGGGCTTCTTCACTGGGATCGTACTCGTAAGTCCAGTACACGCGGCCCGTCGTCGCGTCGAGGGCGACGATATCGTCAGGGTTCTGGATCGTGTACATCACGCCGTCCACGACCACGGGACTGGCCTCGAACTTTTCAAGCGAACGGGACTGCCAGACCCACTGGAGTTCCAGATCCTCGACGTTGTTCGTATCGATCTGGGTCAAACCACTATGCCGCTGGCTCATGTTCGTTCCCGAATACATGTACCAATTTTCGGGTTCCCGATCGGCGTTGAGGAGTTGTTCGAATGAAACCTGTGCCTGAAGCGAGACTGCGGACAGGATTGCGAAGAGGGCGAACGCGAGAGTTTTTTTGAATGCTGTCATTGGACCTCTCCGCCTTTCAATGAAACCAGATAGCTCAATACGTCTTCCAGTTCCGCGGAGTTCAGTTGTGGGGCGAACGATGGCATCGGCGAATCGTCGACAAAACCGAATTCACGCAGGCTGGACTTCTCCAGCGACCGGAGGCGTTCGTTGGAGTCGATGAACTGAACACTGATGCGATCGTGATTCATGAGCCGTCCCGTCAGTGTTTCGCCATCGCCGGTCACGACGCGGACGTAGCGGTTTTCAGGCAGGACAGTCGCGTTGGGGTCGACAATGGCTTCTTCGAGTTCGGCGGTCCGGCGCAGCAGTCCGATCCTGGAAAGGTCGGGACCGACACGCGAGCCGTTGCGGTTAACCCGATGGCAGTTCAGGCACCCACGGGTTTCAACCAATGCCCGACCGCGGGCCGGGTTGCCGTTGACGGGAGCGATTCGTCCGGCCTCGGACATGTCGGTCAGGTAGGCGACGATGTTGCCCGCCTGCAACTCCGAGTAGTCGCTTGGAGGCATCGCCGTTCCGGGAATGCCATTCATGATGATCCCGATCAGTTGCTCTTCGGACGTATTCTGAATAAAAAGTGGATCGGCGAGGCTGACGCCGTCCACCAGATTGCCGTCGGGACCATGACACCCGGCACAGTTCCCCCTGAAGAACTGCCCGCCACGCTGCACTTCAACCTCGGGGTAGTCGTGTTGTGCGAAGGCTGGTACCGCGGGGGCTATAACGGATACGAGTACGATGAGGCGGATCGCGCTTTTCATGGCCGCTTCCTTTTTTTTGCAAGGTTGACTCGTTTTTGGAGGAACCCAGCGGAATTCTAACTTCGGCCCCTTTGGGGGTCAACTTGAACGCAACCCCCGGTTGGCTCTGAATAGAGAACGCGGCCGGCGCACTCTGTGGGCATGAAACCCAAAAAAGTCAAAGGTCCGGTGCGCACGGTGCAGGCCGGCACTGGACAGGGCGGCGGTGGACGCGCCGACACTTGACACTGCGGCGTTTCAGAATTCGACCGTTGGAACCACTTCCGCGCCGGCGGCGGCTTCGAAGAATTCTCGCGGGGTGAAGCCGGTCATGTTGGCGATGAATACGCCGGGAAATTGTTGAACCCGCGTGTTGTAAGCCTGAACCGATTCGTTGAAACGGCGGCGTTCGACTGCGATTCGATTTTCGGTTCCCGCGAGTTCATCCTGCAGCGCCAGGAAATTCTGGTTGGATCTCAACTCCGGATATTGTTCCGAGACCAGCATGAGACGCCCGATCGCGCCCTCGAGTTGTCCGGCGACCGCGGCCTGTTCCCCCTGGGTCCGTGCTTCGCCCCACTGGCTGCGGAGACGGGTCACCTCGGTCAGTACCTCGCGCTCCTGATCGGCAAATCCCTGCACCGTGTTGACCAGGTTTGGAATCAGGTCGTAACGCCGCTGGAGCACCGTCTCTACCTGCGCCCAGGAACCATCGACCTGTTCGTTCAACCCGACCAACCTGTTGTACGTGCCTGTGATGCTGGCGAACAACAAGACGATGACCAACACGATGCCACCGACGATGATCCAGCCGTTTTTGGACATACAGACCTCCTTCCTCTTTAGGATACCGGAATTTCGTGAACGTGAGCATCGACCGCATCGACCACGATTTCGACATTGGCGAGATACCGGTCGAACAATGAGATCGCATCGAGGTTTCTGGCGTCGGCGCGGCCTACCTTGAGACCTTCGATGGTGACGAATACCGAGTCGTCGAACCGGATATACTGGGTCAAATTCTTGAGAGCGTCCAGCTTTTTGGCCGGCACCTCGTTTTCGTAGAGGCGCAACGACGCTCGAAACAGCACCAGGATCGTTGAAAGGGAGTCGATCATCAGGTTGGTGATCTTTTTCGGCTTTCCTTCGGTCAGCAGCAGGCCTTCACGCAATTGAATCAGGCTCGATTTGGGCTGGTGCTCCAGAATCAGTCTCAGATTCTCGGGACGAATTTCGATATGTTCGAGCACGTCTTCGCCGTAGAGAATGCGATGCGATTCGGAGATGTCCATCAACTCGATCGGAAAGACGTCCGCCGAGCGCCGCAGTCGATCCATGGTGAAGAACAGAGGCAGGGGATTGCCGGCCTTCCGCCATTCCAGGGCCGCCTTCGACAACGCCGTCAGTTCACGGGTGCCGAGTCGGTCGGCGACAACCAAAATGTTGTAATCGGAGCGCTTTCCAACGTGGTCTCCCGCGGCCGCCGACCCGTAGAGGATCACCGATCGGATTCCGGTGCCCAGTGCCGCTTGCAACTTCTTTACGAGATTGTCTGGCTTCATGTCTCACAGTCTCCAATTGAGGGCGGATGCCAACCTGAACCGACTCCTGCCTGGAGTTCCGTGCGCCGTTGGGCTACCACGACCGTCCAGCGCCTCCTCCACCTGACATTCCCCCTCCGAACCCGCCAAAACCACCACCACCGCCACGGCCAAAACCGCCGCCGCCGCCGAAACCGCCGCCGCCCCCCGAGAGAAACAGCAGGGCGAGCCAGGGATTCTTGATCAGGACGGGAATGAGAAGGAGAAGGAAGAGAAGCCGGATCAAACCGCCCAAACGGCTTCGCTGCTCCTGTTGGATGGGCGCAACCTGAACCGCTCCGGATCCGGTCAGTTCCACTCCGGCGTCGGCCGCAACGATCGCCGCAACGGTGGCCGCTCCCGCTGTCAGACCGTCACCGTACCTTTCTTCACTGAAGAACGGAATGATCCGTTCGTCCATAATTCAGCCGGCCAGTCCGTCGGGTATGATCGGCTCGAGCCCGTAACCCACCTCGATGCGGACCGCCCGGTCTTCGATAGCTGTCAGGATCAGAAGGCCATTGTCCTGGCCCACCTGACCGATACCCCAACGTTCGAAGAGGCGGACGGCGAAGTCGGCGGGTTCACCGCCGTCCAGGGACGGTAGCGTCACGACGGCGACCTGAGCACCCGTTTTCTGCTCCAGTTCAATCAGGAGCGCCTCGAGGGCGGCAGTCTGAGCGCCCATAACGGCCGCGAAATCGTTCACGTGGCCCTCGTATTCCAACCCGTTCAACAGGGCGTCGGTTTGCGCCGCGGGGAGTGGGGGCGCCCCCAGCAGGGCAAGACTCAGGATTACGATCGCGCGCGGCATGCGAATTGCATTGTAACAGGCTGCACTGAAACGTCTCCAGAGGTGTGTTCTAATTGGAGATCGTGACCTGTGAAGGAGGTTCGCCATGAAAGCAATTTGGAACGGCGCCGTCATCGCCGAAAGCGACGACACGGTCGTCGTGGAGCGTAGCCATTATTTTCCGCCCGATTCGATCAGGAACAGGCATTTCAGGGATAGTTCGTATCGGACCGTATGCGGCTGGAAGGGAACCGCCAGCTATTACGACATCGTCGTTGGTGGCGAAACCAATCAAGATGCCGCCTGGTACTATCCGGAGACGCTTGAAGCAGCGAATAATATTCGCGGGTACGTGGCGTTCTGGAACGGAGTTGAAGTCGTGAATTAGTCCGCCTTTTTGACGGTTTTTGCCGGGTTTTCGCCGCGAAGTGCCGGAGCCACGGCGTGTTCTCAGGCGTGTTCCTCACGCCTGGCGCGTAGCGGCGCGTTCCTCGCGCCGGATTAAGCGCGTGGCCTGGAAGTTCATGCAATTTCTTTGCGGGCAGGATGCCCGCCTTCTCAAGCGCCTATACCCGCACCCGAGTTGCTTCCACCTGGAATACCGCCCCCTGGGAACGCGGGGCATCTCTTCTTTGAGGCGTGGTGCGGCGCGTTCCTCGCGCCGGTATACGCGCCTATGCCCGCACCCGGGTTTCCCAGATCCAGAATAGTGAGCCTTCAGGAGGAGTGGCCTGGAAGTGCAGGCAATAGGTTTGCGGGTCAGTCGCATTTGCAGGCGCAAGGACATGCGCCCCACCTTGCGCCGGATCAAGCGCGCCAGGAGGAGCGTCCGCGAAAGTCCGCCTGAAAGTGTTCAGTCGCAAGGACTGGGCGGGATCGTTTCTCCGCCATTCAGTGCGTCATCTCAGTGCATGATCCGGTCAGTGCATGATCCGGTCCGTTGTCCAGTCCGTCATCTCGATCATCCAGCGACAGCCTTGAGTTCCTGCGACCGGGTCTCAGGTCCCGGCCAGCCTTCGGGGAGATCGCCGCAGTCTTCGCGTAGATACTTCCAGTAGCTGGGGCGAATGGATTCGAGCAGTTCCTTCCGGTTCTTTATTTTCAGCGGTTTTCCTACGTAGATCTTGCCCATCCGCTCCATCCATTCTTCGGGAAGCAGGCTGGCGAACATGAACAGCGGCCACGTGAAGTTGGCGCCGTTGGTGCGTCGGAGTTTGGTCAACCACATCACCAACGAGCCGATGCGCCACGCCGACGGCCCCCACCAACTGTACTGTCCCGGCCGCAGATTGTTCTTCCAGCATTTCATGATGACCTGCCATTGCAGCGGGCTCAGGTTCCGGGTTTGGGTGACCCCTTCTTCGTTGGCCATCCGAGTGTCATGGAGCGGCGTGAACACCGAGGGGACCAGGAAGGCGAACAGGTTTCGCCGTTCCAGTTCGTACATCAGGTCCAGCGTCGCCTTCACGTCATCGTCGGTTTCGCCGGGGTTGCCGACGATAAGCGTCATCATCGGATACCACTGATTCTTGTTCATGACCCGAAGCCCTTCGATAATCACGCTCGGCCAATCGTCGATCGAGAACGGTACGCCCTTGCTCGGCATGATCTTCCTGGCCAGGCGTACGGATCCGGTTTCCAGGCCGATCAGCGGAACCAGAGCTTTCTTTTTTGGATGTTTGCTGACCGTCGGCAGATGGATGGGGCTCTTGTCCAGGATCGCGTCGGTGAGCTGTTCGATCATGATGGGATCGACCACGGCCGGCGCCATCGTCGAGTGCGACAGGCCGAACTGTTCGACCCCGGGAATGCTGGACGATTCCTTGTACAGATCGACCAGCGCTTCGCGATTCGGGAAAAAGAATGGGGTGCCGGTCTGCACCTGGCCCCAGATGAACATGTCTTCCGTGGCGAGCGAGATCTGCTTGTTGCCCTGGTTGACGTTGACACGAATAGCGTCGAGGATCTTGTCTTTGGGGAGGTCGATCTGAGGATTCAGGTCGGGGACACAGAAATTGCACCTCCGGCCGCATCCCGTGGTCATCTCGACGACGCCAAAACTGGTTCGCCGCGTCGGGAAAAGAATCGTGTCACGGCTTCTTGGATGGTTGACGGTGACCTCGCGCGCCAGTTCTTCGCCTGCGATCGCCTTGTGGAACAGCGCCATCGTGTCGGCCGACTCGGCCCGGCCGTCCACCACGCAGTCGACGCCGAGTTCGTCTAACAGGTTGGTCTGTGTGATCTGCCAACCGCCGGAACCGCCAACGATCACCTTGAACGTGTCCCGGTGGGGGCTCGCCTTGATCTTGGCGAACATCAACCGCGAATAGTGCGAATTGATGGGCATTTTGGACGATCCGAATATCGAGGTATAGACGCCGGCCGCGAAAGTGACACCCAGAGGGTTGTGTGTCGAAACGCCGATCACTCGGGTGTTGGGTCCGACGAACTTTTCGAGGTCGTCCGGATAACACACGGCCATGTCGTCTCTCGAGAACTGCTCTGCGAGGGCTGTTTCAAGGACGCCGACGCCGGCCGGCATGTATCGGGCCGAACCGTCGGACTCGCGCTCGACGTTGCGCCACATGGGGTATTTCTTGTTGAGCACCCACTCCATCCAGATTGGCAGTGAAGCCATCGCCATCTGGATGAAATATCCGGCGTGGTCGATCGATTCGGTCAGGGGGGCCGTCAGGACGATGAGCTTGCCGCCACCCTCGGCTGGGGGCGCGGAACTATCCCAGCCGCTGGCATTTTCCGGGGCGGATTGACTGGCTTGTGGAGTCTGCGAATTCTCGTTTCCGTTTGGCGAGTGTGAACTCATCCGTTGCCGGTCCTTTCGAGGGCATAGTTCGCTGCTCGAGGGGCATAGCTCACTGCCAAACCTCCGCAGCAGCCCAAGCCGGTCTATTTTCTACGATTTGCGTGATTTAGCCAAGGGGGGTTGGACAAAAAGATTCAAGGTCGAATTAAGGATTAAGGCAAAAAAAGATTCCGGAGATGGAAAGCCACGGGCGCCTGCGAAACCCGGCGCACACACGACAGGCCGGTCGCTCGAAATCATCAATGAAGTTCGAATGTGGTAGTGGTAACGTGTCGCGCGTGCATTTCAGCCATTCGTTGTTGAGGATCTTGAACAAGCAAACGTGCCGCAGTCGTTCTCCGGAGTTTCGCCGGGTCGGATGGGGTGGCGTACAGGCCCGCGGTACTGACGAAGCCGGGTAATGCTGGCCCAGGGAAGGGGCCTCGGTTCAAGGCGAAGGGACAACGGGCGAGAATCGGGAGCTTGGTATGAGCCTGACAACTCCGGAAAAGATACGGAAACTTGGGGAGTCCAGACAGGAATAAGAGGGTGGAATCGGGACGATCAAAGGGAAAACGAGAGCCGTCGGACGCCCCGGCACAAGGCGCTAGAGATTCGAGTTCGGGGGCAAAGGGTGAGGGGGTCGATGGTCTCCGGATGGCGCCCGAACTCATGCTCGACCTTGCCCGCAAGGCGGCGGAGCTCCCGGTGGAGCGAATCGAGAGCCTGCCCGGTGAAAATGCCTGGGATGGCGAGTTCAAGCAGGGTCTCGTGGACCAACTGATGGAGGAGCCGCCCGAAGCCGGCCGGCCGGCAGCGGAGGTCATGGAGCAGGCCGCACGCGAGATCCTGCCGCTCGCGGCCCCCACGACCGGCACGGTCTACATTCCTCATTTTGCGGATAGCGCCGGATGGACCACCCAGGTCATTCTGGTCAACCCCACCGACGCCCCCATCGGCGGGAGCGTTCAGTTTCGCGGTCCCGGCAGTGCGATCGCCGCGGCCGGAGCGGCGGGTCTGACGCTCGCCGATGGAAGGACTGGATCGGAATTCACCTATTCGATCGCCCCACGCAGTGCGACGCGCCTCCAGACCTCCAATCCCGGCGGAACCACCTATCCCGCCGGTTCCACCCAGACCGGGTCGATCCGGGTGGTTGCGGATGCCGGCAGTTCCGTTCCGTCCGGAGTGAGTGTCTTTTCTTTCGAACGCGGCGGCGTGACCGTGTACGAAGCCGGTGTCCCGGCATCGACCCAAGGATCCGCGTTCCGTGTTTACGTTGAGGCGAGCGGCACGCCCGGCCAACCCCGCGCGGTGAGAAGCGGCATCGTCCTGACCAACACATCGGGGGCGGCGGCAGCGGTTTCCCTCGAATTGACGGCATTGGACGGGACCGCGACGGGATCGACAGCGTCCATCCCAGTTCCCGCATCGGGCCAGATCGTCCGATTCATCGGCGAATTATTCCCCGAGTTGACCACGCCAATTTCAGGGATTCTGAGGATTGCCTCCACGCCCCGTTCACCGTTTCATTCGCGGGGGCAGGATATGGCGGTTGTCGGTCTTCGGCAGACGACCAACGAACGAGGCGACGTTGTGGTCACGACGATACCGCCGTCGGGGGAAGACTCCGCCACAACCGCATCGGGCCTGTTCTTCCCGCATATTGTGGATTCAAGCGGATGGACGACGCAGTTCATCCTCTACAGCGGCGCCCCGGGCCAGAGATCGGCAGGATCGCTCTGATTCACGGGGCAGGACGGCCAACCGCTGGAGTTGTTCGTGTCCGCGACTTCGGCTGAAACGATTTACAAACCTTCAGTGAGGATAAGGACGTGCGGATCGTTCGGTCGAGCCGCGCGGCCTGCTATGCGACCGAATCCCAGTTCTCGGCCAGGTAGGCCGCAGTCCGCCACGCCAGCGCCTGAGCCGTCAGGGTGGGGTTTCGGGCACCGCTGGTTCCCATGACCGAAGCTCCCAGAATTCCAAGATTCGGGGCTTCGTGCGAAAAGCCGAACCGGTCGACAACGTTTGTATTCGGGTTGTCGCCCATTCGCGTTCCCCCGTATGCATGGGTCGACAGTCCCATGGCGTTGCCCACATTACCGGTTCCGGTCACCTGAATCGCTCCGGCTTCCAGATACCACTGCCGCATCTTGTCGACCAGAAACGGGCTCATACGGCGTTCGTTTTCGCGGTAAGAAGCCGTAATGCGGATGACGGGGTCGCCCAGCGGATCCGTCCGTGCCGGGTCCAGATCAAGGTAATTGTCCTCGTAGGGAAGCGTTGTGCGTTGGACGTAGGCGCTGTTTGTCCGATCCACGTTCCGGATCAGGTGGTCTTTCCAGTCCGATCCCCAGTTTCGGCCCTCGCGCCCCCACGAGCCCAGTCCGTTGACCGCGGCCATCGGGCGGCGTTCAGTGTAGACGTAGAGGCTGCCTCCGCCTATGAAGTCCATATCGCCGTGGTCGAAGTTGTCGTCGGCCCAGTTGTCGACGCAGATACCCTGGCCCGGCGTCCCATACCAGTTCTCCAAGTCGAAGGGGAACAGTGCTCCGGCGCCCCCGAATTGCAGGTGGCTGAAGTAATGCCGGCCCACCTGACCGGCGTTGTTTGCGAGCCCGTTCGGATACGCGGGCGAGGTCGAGAGCCGTAGCAGTCGTACGTTTTCGTAGGTGTAGCACCCCAACAGTACGACATCGGCCGGTTGAAACAACTCCTCGCCGTTGCGGATGTAGGTGACGCCGGTAACGCGGCCGTCCCCATCGGTCCGGATGCGGGTCGCATGGGCTTCTGTGACGACTTCGTATTGACCCGTGGCGGCGGCCCTTGGAATTGTCGTTACGGAGGTGGAACTCTTGGCATTGACATGGCAACCGCCCCCCAGGCAGTAGCCGTGATAGACGCAGGCGGGCCGGCCGGCGTAGGGTTCGCTGGCGATTGCCGCGGGGGCAATGAACGGGTTCCAGTCGAGGGAGCGCGCGGCATCCCGCATTCGCTCCATGAAACTGGTCATGCGAAGAGCCGGCATTGGATATTCGCGCACACGCCGGCCTTCGAATACGTTGCCGTCCGGATCGATTCTCCCCTCGACGTTGCCCGCCCTGCCCGAGACGCCGATGCCATATTCCACGGCATCGTAAAAAGGTTCGAGTTCGTCGTACGAAATGGGCCAGTCCTCGACCGTGGAATTTTCGGGTAGGCGTCCGTCCCCGTATCGGTCACGCGTGGCGCTGACCACGCGGAAGTCCCACGGGTGGAGGCGCCAGGCCTGTGCCATGAAGTGGTTGGAGGTCCCTCCGACCGCGTTCATCATCGGATGGTTGAAGCCCGGATTGGCCGTTTGCGACTCGTTGGCGCGGCTGGTGGGAATTTCACCGTTGACTTTTTGCGGGCCTGGAGGCCAGAGGCCGCGGTTGAGTTTGAGTTCGTCCGGGGCCATGTCGCGCGTGCTGAGCCAGTTTCCGGCCTCGAGACCTATGACCCGAAGACCCGCTTCGGCGAGCGGCAGGGCGGCCACTCCACCGACCGCTCCGGCGCCCACGATCACTACATCGGTCCGGTTCAGTTGGCGGGCCATCAGAGGTCTCCCTCATCGAACATCGTTGAATCGTATACCGACACGTGGTTTGGAGTGTGATCGCCGTCCATTTGCTGGTATTGGGCGGGAACGGCGGTCCGTACGCCGGGATAGCCAATCATGTCCCACCCCACGAAGTTATCGTTGCCGCCATAGAAGGGATCGGAAAAAGTGCCCTGAATGACGTGACCTCGAACCATGTTGAAGAACTGTCCGGAATTCTCCTCGAATCCCGAAGCTTCGTTGTCCTGAACCGATTCCAGAATTGCATCCTGGTCCGCTTCGGACAGGGCCGAGAAGTCGGTTCCGTGCGCCGTGTTGGAAAAAACGTTGAGAGCCGCCAGTCCGCTCCGGTATTGATCCAGGGCGTCCCGGAGTGCGCCGCCGAGACCCCGGTCTATGAAACGCGCGGCCCGGGCTTCACGCGCGCCGGGACCGTTGGCGTCGCTGGGTATGAGTCGTGCGGCTACCGCGTCCAGCGTCGCGTATTCGGCCGGGGTCAGCGTGACCGGTGTTTCCGACTGTGCGGACAGGGCGGTGCCCGATACCGCCGCGGCGCTAATGGCGACGCCCGCGGTTTTGATCGCGGTCCGCCGCGACACCAGGTTTGGTGGTCGGATCCGCGGCCGCCGCGTTTCGTCTTTTTCGTTGCCAGTGTCCATGGCGCCTCCGGTTTGGCTTCCGGCTGTTTGCAGCCTGTGGCAAGACCCTGCGGGGTTTTGCCAGGGTGCGTCAGGACATGTCCGGAAGTGAAGCCACCATAGAAGGGTACGGGAACGAACTCAAGTTTTTTGCTCTCGCCGGGATATGCTTGTCCAGACCTACCGATTCCATTAAATTAATGTGTCAACGAACTGACATGTAGCACGGAATTGCCCTGCGCGCGGCCCCGCGCACCGCTTGACCGGGCTCCCTGTTGGGACAATGGACGATCCAACGAGACGTGGACGTTCGAAAGGCGGGAGCCGTGGCAGGGTACAGGTCAGAACCAGGCGGTTTGGGTGCCGGAACGCCGGCACCTGGGGGGGCGATCGAACCGTCGATCTGGAACGCCCTTCTCTACTTCACGCCACTCGCTATTTTTCCGCTCTTGGCAACCGCCGCCATCTACGGCGGTTGGTGGATCGCGGCGCCGTTCGTCTTCTGGTTCGCGGACTATTCCGACATCCTATTCGGCACCGAAAAGCGGAACATGGACCCGGAGAAGACCCCCGAGACCCGGTTGTTCTGGTACAGGCTGTCCCTCTGGTTGTGGGCGGCGCTCTGGCCGGTGACATTCGTGTTCTCGCTCTGGCAGATCCTCGTCGTCGGCCATTTGTCCACTTTGGAAACCGTGTTTATGGCGGTGGCGCTGGCGGGGGCGGCCCAGACTATCTTCATCGTCGGTCACGAACTGATCCATCAGCGCTCGGTGTGGGAACGCCGGGCGGCGGAACTCCTGCTGGCGAACGTGTCCTACCCGCAGTATGCGACCGAGCATGTATACGTGCATCACAATCTCGTTTGCATGCCCGCCGACGCCGGGTCCGCGCCCAAGGGAGTGAGTTTCTGGCGGTACCTGCCCCGGGATCTCACCGGCACCCTCGTCAGGGCATGGCGCTTCGAACGCAACCGGTTGGCGCGCCGCCACCTGCCGGTCTGGCACTACACGAATCCGTTCTGGCGATACCTCGTCGAGACCGCGGCGTGGTACGTGCTGGTGTATTGGATGGGTGGCCCGTGGGTACTCCTGATCTTTGCCGTCCTTTGCTTCGGCGTGATCACGTCGATGAAGATCATCAATTACGTCCAGCATTACGGACTGCGCCGTGTCCGCATGCGCGACGGCCGGTTCGAGGGGATCCTCCCGAGGCATTCCTGGAGCGCTGCCGACAAGGTCACTAACCTGCTCCATTACAACATGCAGCGTCATCCCGACCACCACATCGCACCGAGCCGGCCCTACCCGCTGTTACAGCATCACGGCGAGAGTGAAGCGCCGCAGTTGCCGGGAAGCTACGTCAAGATGGCCGGGCTGGCCATGGCCCCCCGGCGTTGGTTCGAGACGATGGACCCGCTGGTCGATCGCTGGCGCGCGCACTTCTATCCGCAAATCGACGACTGGACGGCTTACGACAGTTCCGTGTCGGCCGAGCGTCCGGAAGCGTTTGATGAGATCGCCGAGATTTTCGGCGCAGCGCCGCGACTGGCCGAGTGGTGCAACCGCGCCCCGGAACTGCTCGACAGCCTTCGGGAAAGAGAGTTCGCCGATCTCGATCTGCCGGACGGCTTCGGTCCGGACCCGGAATTCGAGGCCATCGCCCGCCACGGCATCGCGCTCTTGTACTGGACCCGGGAATTCGGCGTATCCGAAATGAGGGAACGGATTGCCGACTACCCCTTCCAGGGCGTTAAAGAAGCCGTGGAGACCGCTCGGAACTGGTCGAACGACAAGGTCTTCCAGATCGGTGTGATGACGATGCGCGGCAACCTGTCGCCGGTCGAGGCGGGGACGGCTCTGTCCAATGTCGCCGAAGCCTCGATCACCTCCGCGCTGAAGGCCGTCGAGGAGGAGTTCGCCGGTCGAGGCGTCGAGGGTGGGGTCGCCGTTGTGGTTCAGGGCGATTTCGCCAGTGGGGATGCCGCGCCCGGCGCCGAACTCGACGTCTTGTTCGTTTACGACCGCGGTCCCGCCGAATATTACCAAGCCCTGTGCCGCCGCTTTCTCGATGAACTCGATGCGTTGTCGCGCGACAACCTGTTGTTCGCGCCGGTCCCGCGTGGCCGGAAGGGTGGGGCCGTTCTTTCGCTCGCCGATTTCACCCAACGCCACCGGACCGCCGGTCTGGCCAGCGAGCTTATGAAACTGACCCGGGCGCGGTGCGTTTTCACGTCCGGCGATGCCGGAATTGGGGAGCGGTTCGACGAAGCGCGGCGTGAAATTCTGACCCATGGGGCTGCCCGCGCCGCGCTGATCGCCTTATTGCGCAAAGCGCCCGAAGACGCCCCCGAACCCGGCCTGTTCTCGATCGACGACATGCACGGCGGCTTTCACGATATCGATCGCGCTGCACGTTTTCTTCAATTGTCGCATGTCGGCGACGCTCCGGACATTCTGGTTCCCGACGCCGTTTCGGTCTTGCGGACCGCCGGAGCGCGCGGTTGGATCCCCGCCGCCGCCGCCGAACGGTTGGCGAAGGCCGCGAGGCTGTGGCAGAACCTTCGGGGCATCCTCCGTCTGGTCGAGACGGACAACTTCGCCATCGAGACGGCGGGTCCGAAGGTCAAGGCCGTCATTGCCAGGTCGTGCGGGATGGACGATTTCGGTGCGCTTGGGACCACGATCCGCGAAACGGCGTTCCGTGCCGCCGGCGACATCGACGCGCTGGACATCATTCCGAACCGCTTTCGAGGGAGGAGTAAATCATGAAGTCCGCTCTTTTTGTTTTTGTGTCGCTAACTCTCGCCGTTCCGGCTCTATCTCAACCTCCGGGCAGACCGCCGCTCTCGATCGACGGTCCGGATCTCGGCTACCGTGCCGTGGCCGCGAACGAAGCCTTCAATATGCCGGACGGGATGGCGTTTGCATCGGTTGCCAGCGTCGCGATCACTCCCGAAGGGAATCTGATGGTCCTGCATCGGGGGGACGAGGCGTTTCTCGAATTCGACCTTGAAGGAAACTTCATTCGGAGTTTCGGCGAAGGGATGTTCGGACGCGCTCATGGGTTGCGTTACGACGGCGACGGCAACATGTGGGTCACCGATGGCGGCGGGCACACAGCCATGAAGCTCGGCCCGGACGGCGAAGTGCTCATTTCCCTGGGCACACAGGGAGAACGGGGCTTGTGGGACGAGTCCACGGGCGCCCGGCTCTTCGATGAACCCAATGACATCGCCACCGCGTCCAACGGCGACGTGTTCATCGTCCAGGGACACACGCGAGGCGAACCGCGAGTTCTGAAGTTCGACAGCGAAGGGAACTTCCTCATGATGTGGGGTAGCCGGGGCGACGGTCCCGGGCAATTCTCGGTCGCGCATTCCATCGTCATCGACGACGAAGACAACATTTACGTGGCCGACCGTGAAAACCAGCGGATCCAGATTTTTGACGTCGAAGGCAACTTCGTTGACCAGTGGATGTTCAGCGCGATGGCCTGCGCCCTTTATCTTGCCGACGATGGATTCATGTACATAACTTCCGGTTTTGACGCGCAGATCGTCAAACTCGACCTGGAGGGCAACGTCCTTGGCGTGACGGGAAGTTCCGGCGACGGTCCGAACCAGTATGGCGAGGCCCACTATCTGGCAGTCGGTCCGAACCAGGAAATCTACGTCGCCGATGTGGTGAATCGAAGGGTCGAAAAACTGATTCAGGAGTGAGTCCGGGTCGCGCCGGCATGTCCCCGGGTTTGCCTGAAGCATTTCCGACGCACGTTCCGTTGACTGTCGAACCGGCTGCGAATAGAGTTGTTACGCGTCGATCAGGAGGATTCGTTTCATGAAAATTTCGACATGTCGTTTTGCAATGGCAGTTGCCGTGTCCGTTCTGCTTCCGGCGGCGCTGGCCGCCCAGGCTCGCGTTGTGCAGACCAACTCCAGAGACGGGAGCGTCCACATCATCGATCCGGAGAACGGAAATGTCGTTGCCCGGATTGACGGTATGCCGATCAACCATGGTGTGGCTATCGCTCCGGATCAGAGTCGAATCTACGTGAGCAGCGAAGGGGATGAAGCCTTGTACGTCGTGGATGCCGACACGATGCGGATCGTCAACAGCGTTCCGCTGTCGGCGCGGCCGAACAATATTTCGATCACTCCGGACGGCCGCAAGGTTTATGTCGGCATCATCGTCCCGCCCGGTGCCATGAACGTTGTGGACACCGAGACGTTCGACGTCAAGGAAGTCCCTAATCCCGGCGGCATTCACAACATCTATGTGACGCCGGACGGATCTCATGTGATTACGGGTTCCATCGGCGGCAGGCGAATGACCGTGTACGACACCGCCACGGATGAGGAAGTGTGGGCGTGGGAGGGCAACCCGATCCGTCCCATGGCCATCAGTGCGAAGCCTGACGGTTCGACCGACAAGATTTTCGTCCAGATTTCATTGCACCACGGATTCGTTGTGCTCGACTGGGATACGCGTCAGGAAGTCGCCCGGATCACCCAGCCCGACATTCCGGAAGATGAGAGGGAGCCCGGGCCGTACAACAACGCGCCGGCCCATGGCATCGGCGTATCGCCGGATGGGCGGACCGTCTGGTCGACGAGCCGGATGAACAGCCATGTGTACGTGTACTCGCTGCCCGAACTGGAACTCGTGGCCGAAGTTCAGACCGGAACGGATCCGGACTGGGTCACCTTCACTCCGGATGGCAAGTATGCCGCCGTATCCAACGCGATCGACAACAACGTATCGATCATCGATATGGCGACCTACACAGAGACTGCCCGAGTTCCGGTGGGTGAGTCGCCGAAGCGGAACGCCGTGATCACGCTCAACAACGAGTAAAAGCGTTTTGGAGATCTCGGAATTTCTCGATTTCCGGGTTAAGGAGTTGAGAAGTTCCGAGAATTTCAAAGACCGGGTTGTCAACCTCACAAGTGCCGGCATCTCGTACTCTGTCCTGAAAGCGTTCTGCCACGAGGCACCGCAACACTCCCATCGTGCGTCTTGCCGGCCCCCGCACTGTGAACCCGCTTGTTCGCCTACCGGCAACGCCGTATCATGCGCACAGTTGCGGCACAAAACGTCTCGACAGGGGGTAGCAAAGTGATCAGATCGATTCCGTCGTTCCCACAGCCGTGCGAGCGAATCTTGGCTGCGTGCAAACGCCCATGTGTTTTCGTTTGGATCGCGCTCATCGTGTTTCCGAACGTCTCGGCGGCCCGGCAGGGCGTCCATCTGAATCCGGCCATCGCCAAGCTCGAGGCAGGCGAGATCGTTTACGGCCTCAGTACCCAGGACCTGTCTCTGTCTCATGCCCGCGATGTGGCGCGAACTCCCGCGGACTTCATGTACGTGGACATGGAGCACAGCCCGATGGATTTCGCCGCGCTGAGGATGTTTCTGCTCGCGATGGGCGACAAGCAGACGATCCTGAGCAAGGGGAACGCGCAGCCTGACGTCGCCTTGCTGGCGCGTTTCGCGCCGCCACCCGACGAATCCGAATGGGTCGTGAAGCAGGCTTTGGACCTGGGCCTGTACGGAATCATCTTCAACGGTGTTGACACACCCGAACAAGCGGCGTTTGCCGTGAGCACCATGCGTTACCCGCAGCTTCGGGGGTCTCGTTATCCTGAGCCGAATGGTATCCGCGGCTCGTCGCCGGGAAACGCAGCCTGGGCCTGGGGTGTGAGCGTGGACGAGTACAGGCGCAGGGCCGATCTGTGGCCGCTCAATCCGGAGGGGGACCTGCTTGCGGTGATGATGATCGAGTCGGTGGAGGGCATGCGCAACCTCGACGCGATCGCGGCCACGCCCGGCGTCGGTGCTCTGTTTCCGGGCGCCGGCGGTGACCTGAGTTTGTCGCTGGGCGTCACGCAGGATTCGCCGGAACTCGAGGAAGCCTTCCAACAAATTCTTGCAGCGTGCATGAGGCACGATGTCGCTTGCGCGATTTCGGCGAATACGGGGGAAGACGCCGCGAGACGAGTCCGGGAGGGATGGCGAATTATCCGCACCACCGCGGCAGCGGCCGACGAGGCCCGCGCGATTCTGGGTCGTTGACCTCGAATCCCTGACGTACTAGGTCGCGCGGCATCTGAGCCACAGGCACACCTTTCGGGGTTCGCTGGTCGAACGGCTTCGATTTTGAAGTTCCTGCTGGATGGCCGCCGCCCCTCTTTCGCCAACGAACAAGTCTTCGGGGCACTATCACCCCGTTCTCATGCGTCCGGTTTGTTGGGTGTTGGCGATCGCCGGAAAGTGAAGAAATCTGGACTTTCGCCGCATGCCGCATCTTCTGGTCATTGAGGGGCCTGTATTCCGAGACTGTAAGGGCGGTAATCGTGCGGTCATAGACCGCACCTACAGTGGGAGCGGGAACCGGGAGCCCAAATCCTTGAATATTGAGAATGTAGGGGCGGTCTATGACCGCCCAAATCAAGTCGGCGGACGATGATGACGATCTTCAACCCGGCGCGTGTTCAAAAAACTTCACTTTTAGGTGATCGTTCACATGTTGGGGGAATTCCACACTGGCGGTGATTGAGTGAAGTGGAAATACATGCATGGAAGAGGGGCATGAGAATGGAATCGCTTCTTCATGACATGGACTGGGTGTCAGGCGTCCGATCCGATACGCTGACCCCGGTGTTCCAGTTCTTCACGTGGCTGGGCTACATCATGTTCTTCCTCATCGCTCTGCCCCTTGGGTATTGGACGTGGGACAAGAATAAATTCACGCGATTGGCCATTCTGATTTTCATCTCGGCTCTGCTCAATTCCTTTTTGAAGGACCTGTGGCAAGATCCGCGACCGGATCGGAGTCTCTGGCTCGATCAGGGTCCGGGAGAATCCTTCGGCATGCCCAGCGGTCACGCGCAGATCGGCATCGTCATGTGGTTCTGGTTGGCCTATGAAATGCGTAATGCCTGGGCTTATGCCGCGGCTGCTGTAATAGCCGCCGGGATTGCTTTTTCGCGTCTGTATCTGGGTGTCCACGATGTGGAGGACGTTCTTGTGGGCGTCCTGTTGGGTGTGTCAAGCCTTGGTCTCTACTGGTGGTTCCTTACCGATAGGTTCGAACGTCTGCACGCGCTTCCGACGATGGCTCGACTGGGCATTCTCGCCCTCGCCCTGACCCTTGCCTTCGCCTTGTGGCCAGATGGCGTAGGCGCTGCCGCCTCAATTGGCGGATTTCTTATCGTATGGATGGCGGGCGCCGCCTATGATGGAACCTCTATTCGCTACAAGCCGCCGGTACAATGGTGGAGATTACTCGTCGCCTCCGTTGTCGGCGTGTCGGGCATGATCTATCTCTCCGAAGCCCTTCCTGCGTTGGTGGCCGCTGTGGCGCCGGAGAGCGTACTTCTTGTGACGGCCCAGGGCGCGGTTTTGGGCCTGTATGTGACGGTGATCGCGCCACGAGCGTTCCAGATGTTAAAGCTGGCGCCCGAACGAGATCGCTAGCCGGAGCCCAACTTGAAACAGGCGAGCCGGCGCCGCAGCAGATTACTCCTGAGAAATGCGGGTCAGAAGTCGAACCGGACCGAAAGCGTCATCTGCCGCGGGTTTCGTGCGCGCGTCGGAAGCAGGAAGAAACGGGAAGTCTCGACACCGCTGAAACTCTGATAGTTAACGTTGTTGAGCAGATTGGTTACCTGTGCCCGGATCGTCATCCGGAGGCCCGTACGCTGGCCGTAATAGCCTCCCGTACCGACGGGGCCCTGCCCGGCCGCACCATTCGGCCCGGTCAGTTCCACCTGGTCGGACCGGAGCTGAATAGCCTTCGAAAAGTCGAAACCGGTTTCGAAGAATCCGGGGCCGGTCAGCGAGTTCTTCGGGACACCGGGCGGACGGTCGTTTCGTGTGGTGTCGAGGTTGTCGTCGCGTCCTGTCTGGTGCGTGTAGGGGCTGCCGCTGTTCCAATTGAAGATCGTATTCGCGTTGATTTCCCAGGGGAGCCGAAGATTGACCGACACGTTGGTGCGGTGTCGTGCACCGGAACGGCCCCATTCCGAATCCAGGTCATAGTTGTCGGACGGCAACCGGATGTTACTGCCGTTGAAATTGCCACCGCCACCGCCACCACCGCCAAACCCGCCACCACCGCCTCCACTGCCGGCCAAATCATCGTACGTCGAGTCGAAGTCGTAACTGGCATTCAGATTCAGGAAGCTGAATCTTTGCCGGGCACCGATCCTGAACGTATGGCTGCTCGACGTGCCGGTGGATTCGAACTGGTTGATGTTTCCGGAAGTGTGATCGGGGCGGACGCAATATCCCGGCGCCAGGCCCTCGAAGCAGGACCGAATCGTCGCCGACGTTGCGTCGTACGGAGCATTCAGGTTCCGATCGCGAAACAGGTGGAGGCCTCGAATGAATCGATACGAACCGGTCAGAATGAGTCCTCCGGAGAACGATCTCTCGATCGAGAGTTCGTTGTTCCACGTGTAGGGCGCGGCCAGTTCCGGAGCCCGCGCACGCCGGGAAGTGGGAACCAGGAACTCTTCGTCATCGCCGCTCTGGAGCGGGTTCACCGTGAAGCCGGTAAAGGGCATTACTTCGCTAATCTCGAAAGTCTGCTGGTTGGCCCCGTCATTCCGGAGAAGGTCGAGCGCGGCAAAGAACTGCAAGCGCTGATGGAACGTGCCCGTGCCGCCCCGCAAGACGGTATTCGAACCGAGTTGATACGCAAAGCCGAGCCGTGGGTCGATGTTGTTGCCGTCCTCGAGATTGGTTTGCCACTCGTAACGGGCCCCGAGACTCAATGTAAACTGGGGAGTCGCGCGCCAGTCGCTTTGAACGAACATCGCAGACTGCCACTGTGTGACTTCGAAGATCGGAATTCCCGTGCTGATGCTGAAGGTGGGTCCCGTGAGCTTAACCCCTGGATTCTCGGCAAGTTCTATCTGGCACTGAGGTGCGGTGAACCCTCCGAGAGCGACTCCACAGTAGTCATAGAGGCTGTTGAACGTGAACGTGCCGTTGAAGTTGTTCTGTGTGTTCGAATGGATACGGGTGAAGCCTCCGTCATAGCCAAACCGGAATGCCCAGGCGTTGCCCGTGTACATCAGAAGGTTCCCGAAATCGTAGGAGCGGAGCTTGGTGGCCCTGTTGCCCGCTGCCCCACCTCCCCGAAAGGCGCCGAGGACATTGACAAATGGTTCGTCGTTGACGCGCTGCTGTCGTATCCAATTTCCGGAATACTGGAAACGGACCTCGTTGTTGAATCTGGATGAGAGGACGGCTGTTTCCTTGATCTGGTAGGTGAAGTTGTCGCGGTTGTTGGTACTTGCCTGCTCGGGAAGGCCGAAATCGCCCACGTTCTGGTTGCTGCTGTTCTGAGTGCCAAACTCGTAACTCATGTTGAGATTGTGGTTCGGGGATAACTGCAGCGTCCCGCGGGTTGTATAACTCCGCTGAAGCGTGGGCCGGACCACGGGGTCGTCCACCAGACCGTTTGGCGTGACTGCACGGAGCGTCTCTCCGGTTTCCGAGTTGTTGTTGCGCAGACTGAACGTCATGGTGAGCCGGTTGCGGATAATCGGCCCGCTCACGTTCGCGATGAAATTTCGTTGTTGATACGGGGGACGCGACTTTGCAAAGGCATTCCGCGCATCCAATGACTCATCGCCGAAGTTGAAGGTGACGTCGCCGTTGAAACGGCCGGCGCCCCCTCGTGTAATGACCTCGGTTCGGCCGCGGGTCTGGTTGCTCTGTTCGGCCGTGAATGAATTTTCGTTGATTCGAATCTCCTGGATTTCGTCGCGGTTGGGCATCCGGCCGCCACTGAAACCATCGATTATCAGGCCCCCTCCACCGCCGCCGCCACCGCCGCCACCGAAGCCGCTGCTTCCTCCACCGCTGCTGAAGTCGTTGCTGGTATCCTCGGTCCCGGCTGGGCTGCGAAGGTCGGTGAGGTACTCGAGGAGTTCGGCCTCGTCTTCGGGCAAGTCGGTATTGAGTTCCGCAAATTCGGTGCTGGCCGCGGCGCCAATGAGACCGGTCCTCTGGGCGGGGTTCAGAAACTTGAGAGCGGCGAGCAGAAGTTGGTCCTCCAGTGCCCGAATCTCAGGCTCAATCGCGGCAGGGTTCCCGCCATTCGCTTCGAGCAAGCCCTCGAGAACCCGGACGTGCGAGTCCCGCACCGTACGGACCTGAGTTTCCTGATTGAAGGTCAGCGCCGGCACGCCGGCTGCGTCCAGGGCGTCCCGCCAGCTTTCGACTCCTTCCTCCAGGAGGATCCGGCCCGCGTCGTCCTGTCGAAACGAACTGCTCTGTTCGGCAAGTGCCGCAACGGGGATCAACAACAGGCACAAAAAGAAGGGCGCCACCCTGAATTCTCTCATTCGATCTCCTTGACTCACTCCACTTCGCCAGTCCAGGCGTCGAAGCTGGGCGCCGGACTCGATCATCTATACTCGATTACCCATATATGAAACTACAGTCAAGGGTTAACGGCAATCAGAGCACGGCAAATTTGTTCTCAGAAGGAGCATGATGTGGGGGATGAATTTCGAGTCATTTTCAAGTAGTCGAAGACGCGGCGGGTATTGAACGAGAGTTGGCGCATGGATTGGGCGATCGATTGAGCGGGTTTTTGAAAGGATTTGAGAATACCGACGGCAAAGCGTCGGAGGCGGGTGATGTTTTCCGGGCCGAAGCCGGTGCGGATTCGACTGCGGTCCTCATCGTAATTCCAGTCGATGATGTAATGGACGCTTTCGATACTCCAATGACCGCGATTGATGGCCAGCAAGCGTTCGGGGGAGGTTTCGCCGGGTGAGCGGCTCGTGATGCCCAGCGCGGTTTCACAGGTGAGGGCGCCGGATTTTTTGTCGATGGATTCGCGCTCGATCCGAAAGACCTGCGCCAGGTGGGGAAAGTCGAGGTAGTGGTTGAGTGCGGCGCTGCACCAAATGCGCCGGGTTTCGATGCGGCCATGATCGGGCGGCGTGACCTCGACAAAGTCGGGTTGTCCGCGGGTTTGGAACTGCAATGCGATATCGCGTTCCAACGTCGGTTGGTTGCCTTTGACCGTGAAATGATAGTGCGCTCCCCGCTCAACCGAATAACGCGCGATCGCGCGTTGGGTCAGCAGGGCGTCGCCGGTGATGTCCTTGCCGGCGATGTCGCAGGTTTCAAGCAAGGGAACGGCCATGCCGATTTCGTTCGTGCGCTTGTGCTCCTCGCCGCCGGCTACAGGGAGGGTTCCCACTTTTTTTGGGTGTAGCAGCGTTTCGACCGATGCCCGACCACGCTCATGATGTGGGTCTGACGCCCGTCCGAGTCGAGGGCGTTCTTCATCGTCTTGCCATCCATGGCCAGCGCATCGTCCGGGGCGCCCCAGGCCCGATTCCACGCATTGAGCGCCCGGTCCAGCGCCCCCGGTTCAATCCGGATCAGGCAATCCCGAATCACAAACTCGCTGGGAACCACATAGCGGCCGTTCTCCCGCCGACAGCCAAAACGTTCGCGGGCTTTCTGCCCCAGGGCATCGGCCCAATCCGAGATGGCTTTATAGCCGTGCATGCCGCACAGCGTCGCGCCCGCCGCGATGCCCAGCACGACCGACAAGGGATGGCGCCGTCCCTGAGAGCGGCGCGGATCGGGAATGGTCCTGAAACACTCGGGGAGTTGTCGCATCTGTGCGGCATTGAGCATGATCTTGGGGGCTCCTGTGAGTTGAAGATGTTCCCGGCCAGGGTGGGTCAGTTGCCTGCGCGCATCACGGCGCAGGGGACGCACAAAGACAAGTTTCGGGGCATCGGCTTCGGCGCTGTAGCCGTCCCGGGTGCGCCGGTATCCCCGCGTCCGTCCCAGTTCCAACCAGTTCGACGCGCGATACACGCCGCCATGGAAGCGCCGGGGATCGACAAACGTTTCCAGCAGCAGCAACCCATGACCGAACCGTTGGCGCCAATCCGGGGCGGCCCGCCGCTCGAGCCGGGACAATACTCGCGACCCCACATTCGGCCGATTCCAGCCCGGCAGAATCAAAAAGCGGCTGTTGTTGGCGATCAGTTTCAGCCGCCCATACTGCGAGCGGAAGTCCCAGCCGATCCATCGATCCCGAACCCCGCACTTCAGCGCCGCCGCCGACAGGCTCAGTTGCGCCACCCACTGCCCGCGCCATGTCGCCACGTACCAGACCGTCTCCCCGATCTTCGCCAGCGCGCCCAGATAATGATGACGCCTCATCTGCTCCCGATACTGCGCTTCCTCGCTTCGCTCCACTGGCCGGACCTCGATCTCCGACAGTTCTGGGCTGGTTAATTCCGTCCACTCCATTCAGCGTGTTATACCGGAAACTCCCCGCGATGTCCAGCTTTCCCGGTTAAACTACTGAATTCGCCGTAGTTCACTGAAAGGACAAAATCATCGTGGCAATCAGAGAGTCACATACTCGTAAACCGGATACGCGGAAATCAGGAAACCCTAAAAAAACGTTTCTCTTCGACGACATCCACTTTTCGGTAAGCGACTTGCGGAATTTTGTCTATGATCCTTGTTCTTACTTAGTCATTCGGACGTTTCATGGGTGAGGCGCCTGTTCGTGTCCGACCCGGCTTTGCTTGAGGAGGAGGTATGACCATGTTGAAGGGAAATCGAGTCGTTTACAAGATGGCGCTGGGGATTGCGCTGGCCATCACCGCGTTGCATGCGGAAGCCGAGGCCCAGACGGGACCGAACCCGTATCGCACCGCGGGCGGCCTGCAGGCAGGCGAGGGTCCCGGCCTGATCGGGGAGTCGTGGGCGAAGCTGCCCGGCGGCCGGGGGTGGGGATCTCCGGGCGGCATCGAAATCGACGTCGATGGGGAGCACCTGTGGACCATAGTCCGATGTGGCGACGACGGCACACCGAGGGGAAGCCAGACCTACTGTGACGATTCCGATCTCGACCCGATCATCAAGTTCGATCCGGATGGCAACGTGGTCACGATGTTCGGGAGCGGCATGTTCTCGTGGCCCCACGGGATCCATATCGATAGCGACGGCAACGTCTGGGTGACCGAAGCCGGAGAGTCGGAGGAGGGAGCGGACCGGGTCTTTGGCCACCAGGTCTTCAAGTTCTCGCCTGAGGGAGAATTGCTTATGACCATGGGAGAGGCCGGAGTTTCCGGGGATGGACCCAATCACTTCACGGCCCCGAGCGACATGGTCACGGCGCCCAATGGGGACATTTTCGTCGTCGACGGTCACGGCACCAACGGTAACAACCGGATCGTCAAGTTTTCCAGCGACGGAACGTTCATCATGGCCTTCGGCGGAACGGGTTACGGGCCCGGCGAGTTGCGCGGCCCTCATGCGATTGCCATGGCGCCCGATGGGCGGCTGTTCGTCGCCGATCGTCAGAACCAGCGGATCGTGATCTTCGACCAGGAGGGGAACTACCTCAACCGGTGGACACAGTTCGGAATGCCCAGCGATATCGCGATCGACGATAACGGCAGGATCTACGTCGCCGACTCGGAATCGGACATGACGCAGAATCCAGGCTGGGAGAAGGGAATCCGGGTTGGGGACATCGAAACCGGTTGGGTGGACCACTTCATTCTGGACACGGGCGACAATCCACCGATCACTCAAGGGGGCAGCGGCGCCGAGTCCCTCACGGTCGACGGGCAGGGTAGCATCTTTTCCGGCGAGCCTCGTCCACAGCGGATCCTGAAGTACATCAAGGTGCGGTAGGGCAATCTCCGGTACTGTCGCAGTCGGACGCGACGGGTCGAAGGAGCGCTCGATCGGCCTGCGTCCGACGGCGTGTTCCTCACGCCGGATCAAGCGCGCCGGGGGCTTGCCTGCTGCTGTTGTGCATTACCGGGGAAGAGAAGCTACGGGCATCTTGCCCGCACCCAGGTTGCCCAGATCCTGAATAACGCGTCCTTTTTCTTGCGCGCGATAGCGCGCCCTGAGAACGCGCCGCACCACGCGCCAGAAAGGGGATGCCCGCAAAAAAGGGTATATCGGCATCGGCCGATATACCCTTCATAAAAAACGTCATGTCGGGGCAGGCCGCCGACCTGCCCCTGAACTTCTTTAGCGCGCCAGCGGGTCGGGGCGAATCTGGAACTTCACTTCCTTGCCCAGCGTGCCCTTGCCGCCTTCGATGTGCCACACGAAGTGCGTGCCGTAGTTGGACCACAGCGCACGGCCTTTCCACCCGGCATCGGGGTCGTCGATCCGGCCGTCGAGCCCGCGGGAGTAGAAACCCATCGGATACGGCACGCGGAGGGTCGTCCATTCGCCGGTCTCCGGATTCAGATGCTTCAGCGAATCGGAGTTCGAACCGGTCGCGACCGCCGCATCCTTACCCAGACCCAGGATATTGTGTTGGTCGACCCAGCCGAAATAGTGGAAATCGGACGGGACGTCGGTGCCGGGGAACGTGGGACCCTCGGTCCGGTACAACGTCCATCCTTCCTGACAACCCGAACCGTCCATCTTCTGCTCCGCGGTCAAAGGACCGCACTGGGTGTAGTCGAAAGCGGCGATATGACTGCTGGCGGCGAGGAACATGTAGACGACGCCGTTCGAGTCGATATCGAGACCGCGGGGATCCAGTCCGGGGGCCGGAACCTGGAAAACTTCGGTCACACAGGTTTCCGGCGGATTGTTGCCTCTGGACAGGCGAACGAGGTGGCCGGGATAGCTCTCGTTAGCGCCCCACACCACGTTGGACACGGGACTGGGGATCACACTATACATGTTGAAGTTGACCGCCGTGTCGAGGTTCGGATCCGGCGGTCCGGCGTTTGCCGGAGGCGCTCCGCCTCCACGTCCGCCGGCGGGCGGGCCGTCGGGCGTATCGCTCAGGTAGAGCAGGTTCGCGCCACGGCCGACGGGCCGGTTGAATGGCAGCGTGATCTTGCCGTCGCCGTTGGTATCGACCACCTGTCCGCACCATCCCACAGCGAGTTGCTCGTCGCCGGTCTGGTCATAGATTTTCGTGTCGACCCACCCGAACATGGAGCCGCTGAGTTCGTTGAAGTAAAGCGTTTCATTCTCGTCCGTGTCGAACTGCAGGTGATGCGTGCTGAAGCAGGTTTCGATCAGCTCGAATTCGCCGGTTTCAGGCACGTAGAACGACGCCTGCCGCCCGCCGCGGCCGAGGGGGAAGTATCCGGCATATTCGGTGACTGCCGCATCGCCGCACCATGCCGGGGCGACGGCACGGATCTTTGAAGTCATCCACACGCGGCCCTTGCTGTCGAGCATCGGGTTGTGCGGATCAGCGGGATTGTAGCCGGGTCCCCACAGGTGCTGGTCGCCCCACCAGAGCGACGGCGGGTTGGGCGCCGGGAACCGCGACCTGATCGATTCCGCGGGATCGCGCGTCGGAACGTCGATCGAGTATGCCGAGTGCTCGATCGGGTCCAGAACGACCAGCCCACCGTGACCCGCGTCGACCGCATAGGCAGGGCCGTACGCGTTGGTCGTGGGGTTGTTCTTGTCGGTCGTGATCTGATCGTGCATGAAGGAGTGATCGGTACCCCAATCCCAGAGTGTCAGGACGACGTTCTGTTCGATACCATCGGGACGAGGCGGCGTTTCGGGAACTTCGCCTGCCTGAATGCGGTCCGTCCAGTCCACCAGCATGTCCAGGATTCCTTCACGCCCCATCTGATTGGCCACGCCCGACATGCTGCCACCGCGTACGCCACCCTGAAGCCGGTAGTCCCAGGCTTCGCGGTCGCTGTCGATGGCTATGGGAGCGTTCTCGTAGACGTGATCGAGGCTGCGGGTCAGCGAGTTGCCGATCTGGTGGCAGAAGTTGCAGTTCGACTTGATCCTGTGGATGTAGTTGGCCTGGCTGTCGACCTGCTCGCTGATTCCGTTGCCGTCAGCGCCGGTACCCGGGAACTGATTTTCGTCGGGGAAGTCGATCATCGACCACCAGTAGTCGCCGGGATAGTACTGGGCGGCGTCCTGAGGCGTGGTTGCGACCACCGCGGTCAATTCCACGTTTTCGCGGTTCGGTGTGAGTTGAACCTTTTGCGAGTCGACCAGACCGTATCCACGAACCCAGACGTCGAATTCGTGATCGGGCAATTCCGGCAGCATGAATCGCCCGTCGTCGCCGGTGACGACGATCTTTATCAGGGGTGTCAGTGTTTCGTGAGTTTCCGCAATCACCCAGACGCCGGCTTCGGGACCGTTACTGCTGGTGACGGTGCCGCCGATATAGCCGTTATTCTGGGTCCCTTCCTGGATTGCGGGTGCGGGCGCCGGGCTTGTCGCCGCCAGGACGACCGCAATGAGGCCAATGAGTCCAACCGAGGCCATCGGGATGGTCCAGCGTAGACGTATGGGCGTGCTCATGATTCCTCCTCCTCAGAGAATGTCGAACGAGATCCGGTGTTCGATAGCATGCTGTTTTGTAAACAAGAAAGTATAGGCAGCAACCCTCGAATGGTGCAACAGAATCGGGGAGATCATGAGCCCGATCCGGACTTGGCTTCGCGCCGTCTTCGGTGAAGGATCGGTTCGGTATAACCGTTCGGTTGCTCCCGGCCTTTGAAGACCAGGTCGCATGCCGCCTGAAAAGCCACACTCCCGTCAAGATCCGGGGCCATATCCCGATATACCGGGTCGCTGGCGTTCTGCCGGTCGACAACTCCCGCCATGCGTTTCATCGTTTCCGTCACCTGCTCCTCGCTACAGACGCCGTGATGGAGCCAGTTGGCGATGTGCTGGCTGGAAATCCGCAGCGTGGCGCGATCTTCCATCAGTCCGACGTCGTCAATGTCGGGGACCTTCGAGCATCCGACTCCCTGTTCGACCCATCGGACGACGTATCCGAGGATGCCCTGGGCGTTGTTGTCGAGTTCGGCCTGGATCTCTTCCGGGCTCAGCGTCGTATTTCCCAGCAAGGGAATCGACAGAATATTGTCCAGACTGGCCCGCTCGCGGCCGGCCAGTTCTTTCTGGCGTTCGACCACGCTGACAAGATGGTAGTGCATCGCGTGAATCGTGGCGCCCGTCGGCGACGGCACCCACGCGGTGTTGGCGCCGGCTTCGGGGTGGGCCATCTTCGAGTTCCACATCTGTTTCATTTCATCCGGCTTGGGCCACATCCCCTTGCCGATCTGCGCCTTGCCCCTCATTCCGGTGTCGAGCCCGATGTCGACGTTCCAGTCTTCATACGACTTGATCCAGGCCATCTGTTTCATCGTTTCCTTGCGGTGTACGGGCCCGGCTTCCATGCTGGTGTGGATTTCGTCGCCGGTCCGGTCAAGGAACCCGGTGTTGATGAACATGACGCGTTCCGAGGCGGCGCGGATGCATTCCTTCAGGTTGATCGTCGTGCGCCGCTCTTCGTCCATGATGCCGATCTTGATCGTATTTTGCTCCAGACCCAGAGCCTGCTCGACGCGGCCGAACAGTTCGCTGGCGAAGGCGACTTCTTCGGGTCCATGCATCTTGGGTTTGACGATATAGATGCTGCCCGCGCGGCTGTTCCGGTATGTTCCCGTGCCTTTCAGATCGTGCAGGGCGGTCAGGCACGTCACCATCGCGTCGAGAATTCCTTCGGGGATCTCCGCGCCGGCGTCGTCCAGAACGGCGTCGGTCATCATGTGATGACCGACGTTGCGGTTCAGCAACAGGCTGCGCCCTTGAAGCGTCAGCGCCCCGCCGTCGGGGGCCGTGTACGTGCGGTCGGGGTTCAGTTTCCGTGTCAGCGGCGTGCCGCCCTTGTCGAACGTGATTTCAAGATCGCCCTTCATCAGGCCGAGCCAGTTGCGGTACACGAGCGTCTTGTCTTCGGCGTCGACGGCCGATACGGAGTCTTCGCAATCCTGGATCGTTGTCATTGCCGCCTCGAGAACGACGTCACGGACTCCAGCCGGATGCGCCTGGCCGACCGGGTGGTCACGGTCGATGCGGATTTCAATGTGGAGGCCGTTGTTCCTGAGCAGGACGACCGAGCACTCGTCGCCGCCAATGTAGCCGGCAAACTGCGCCGGGTCGCCGATCGACGTGATCGAGCCGTCGGCCAGGGTGACTTTCAGCCTGCGGCCTTCGCCGGTGTCGGCCGCCGCATACGATGTGACGCCGGCGTGGCTGCCTGCCGCCAGCGGGACAGCCCGATCGAGGAAGGCGTTGACAAATTTGACCACCCTTGTGCCCCGCACCGGGTTGTAGCTGGGTCCGGCTTCGCCGCCGCCGTCCGACGGAATGATATCGCTGCCGTACAGTGCGTCATAGACACTGCCCCAGCGGGCGTTCGCGGCGTTCAGCGCGTAGCGGGCGATCGTCACGGGGACCACGAGTTGGGGCCCCGCGATATCGGAAATCTCGGGATCGACGTTCCCGGTCGTAATCCGGAAGTCTTCGCCTTCGGGTTGGAGGTATCCGATTTCGGTGAGAAACGCCTTGTATTCCGCAGGGTCCAACGGCTGACCTTTTCGGGCAAGATGCCATTCGTCGATCCGGGCCTGCAGCGAGTCCCGTTCTTCCAACAGAGCCCGGTTCCGGGGCGCCAGATCCTTCAGTATGGCTTCAAGGGATGCCCAGAAAGCGTCGGGTTCGATTCCCGTTCCCGGAGCGATGTCTTTTTCGATCAGGTCGTGGAGAGAGGCCGCCACCTGCAGGCCGCCCATTTGAATGCGCTCGGATATTGTCTTCGTCATGATTCCAATCCCATAGAATAACGGTATCTGGGAATAAGTCCAACGACCGGCGCGGAGAGCAGCAATTCTCTTTTTGGCCCCTGAGGACCTCGGAATGATATCCCATTCCCATTCCCACTGTAGGTGCAGTCTATGACTGCACAATTACCGCGCGATCTTGATTTGGGCAGTCTCGGAATGCTTGCTCCCACTCCCACTCCCACTGTAGGTGCAGTCTATGACTGCACGATCCGGAAGTTCTTGATTCGGGCGGTCATAGACCGCCCCTACAATAGACCGCCCCTTGTATCTTTCATTAGGACATAAAATGACGAGTTCTGGATTCCCGTAGTTTATGCGGGGATCGAGAACGGACGTGACAGACCGTACTGCCCCAGGTCCAACCAAGACCGATCTGTAGCAAGGTCGTCACGTCCGTATCCTGCACTAACCCGAACAGTCGACCAGGGCCGCTGATTTCAAGCCCGCATTCGCTAAGGAAGGGTCCACAGGAATGAACACACAAAACTTCGTCGGTATCGATGTCTCTAAATCCGCACTCGATATGGCGGTTGTCGGATCGGACCCGACCATTGCCACAGTCAGCAACGACGCCCGGGGCCACGAAAAACTGGTGTCCCAACTGACCCGTCTTTCCCCTGAATTGATCGTTCTGGAAGCAACCGGGGGATATCAGCATGACGTGACGCTGGCTCTGGCCGCGGTCGGATTGCCGGTCGTGGTTGTGAATCCGCGTCAGGTTCGTGATTTCGCCCGTTCGATGGGCCCCGTGGCCAAGACCGATCGGATCGATGCCCACGTCCTGGCCGAATTCGCCGCCCGTGTCCGGCCCGCGATCCGCCCTATTTCGGATCCCGAAACCACCCAACTGCGCGCCTTTGCCGTCCGTCGACAGCAAATCGTGCAGATGATCGTCGCCGAGAAAAACCGTCGGGCGATGGCTCTGAAGCCGATTCGTACTCGAATCGATAAACATATCCGTTCTCTGGAACGCGATCTGGGCAAGATCGACCACGATATCAACCACGCGATCCGGTCCAGCCCGATATGGCTCGAGACCGACGACCTTCTGCGCAGTGTTCCCGGCGTCGGTCCTGCGACCTCGACCATGTGACTGACTCATCTCCCGGAACTGGGTCTTCCGGATCGCCGCCAGGTGGCGGCTCTTGTCGGCGTCGCCCCCATGAACCGGGACAGCGGCACTTTCCGCGGCCGCCGCATGATCGTGGGTGGTCGCGCTCCTGTACCACGCGCCCTCTACATGGCCACCCTCGTCGCCATCCGCCACAATCCATCCATCGCCGTCGTTTACCAGCGCCTTCGTCATTCCGGTAAACGTCCCAAGGTCGCCATCACCGCCTGCATGCGCAAACTCCTCACCATCCTCAACGCCATCGCCCGTGATCGCGTTTCTTGGCGTCAGGAGCTTCCTTGTGCTTGATTTCCAAGACAGTCGCTACAGTTTCGGAGTTGCGGAATGCAGGCGCCCAACTCAACCAGTCACGACATCGAAAAACTTCAAGACCAGGAGCGGGAACGAACATCGGAAAACACTCATAATGAGAATTGCGGTGCGGAGGGGCGGTTCGGGACCGCCCAACCTCGTGCGGTTATGCAATCAGCGGTTCGATAGTCTCTCGTGCGCGCATGGCCTGGTCATACGGATCCATGGCCCGCACCTGGGGAGAGAACATTTCCAGCGACGCCGGACCCGAATAACCCTTGCTCTTGAGGACTTCAACAATGCGGCCGAGCGGGGCGATGCCTTCTCCCGGGAACACCCGATCCGGTTGGCCGAAAACTTCAAGCGGTGGATCGTCCGGAACGTCCTCGAAGTGCAGATGATGCAATTCGCCGTTCTCGATGCGGTCCAGATCCTCGAATTTGCTCATACCGCTCCAGAAGTGGAAGGTGTCCATCATGACCCGGAGGTTTGGATGGTTCGCTTCGCGGACGACTTTCAGGGCGGTTCTGAGGTTGCTGATCAGGGTCGAGAGGCGCGTGAACTCCACCATCAACGTCACGCCGTGCGGCGCTGCGATATCGGCGGCTTCCCGCAGGTTGTCGATGACCTCAGGGTAGTCGTCCACCGTGTGCCGCTCTCCCGCGGCCGAAGGTATGACCAGACGGTCAGCGCCAATGATCTCCGCCAGTTCGACTTTCCACTTGAGGTCTTCGATGCTGTTGGCCCGCCGGGGGCCCGACTCTTCGAGGAATAATTGGTTGCTGCTGGACACCGCCCTCAGGCCCAGGTCATCCAGGAGCGTGCGGGCCATCTGCGGCGATTCGGCATCGGCGAACCGGCGGACGTTCGGCAGGTCGGGTTCGACCGCCCGGATGCCGGCCCGGGCCCAGCCCTCCATTGCCGTGCGGAAGTCGTACATCGATCCGGTGGCGCCGTGCATGCACACAAACATTTGGCCCACTCCCGTGTCTTGCGGCTCAACCGGCGACGCTGCTAACGGTTGCGCAATCGCCGGCACTGCCGCCATGGCCAGAAACTCTCTACGGTTTACGGGTTCCATCGATATCCCTCCAATTTCATATCAAGGGGTGAACTATATCAAATGCGGGGACGCCGGTCCGGCGGCAAGAGGTTGTTCGAATCGACGATCGAAGGCGGCACTACCAGGCGCGTGTCCAGCGGCCGCTTTTTTCGTTACCGTCCTCCCGAAGTCGGGAGTCCACTTTTTTTTCGAGTTCGATCCGGCGTCCGCAAAGCCACAATAGATCGGAGAGACGATTCAGATAGACGACCACGCCGGATTCGATCGAGGAATCCATTTCAATGAGCCGGACGCACTGGCGTTCGGCTCGACGGCACACGGTACGTGCCACATCGAAGGCGGCGGATGCGACGTCCCCGCCGGGCAGAGACCAGTCCGCCAGCATGTTTTCGGTGGCTTCAAGACGGTCGATTTCGTCCGTCAGGCGCTGGATCATTTCAGGTGTGACCTCAGCCGCCGGATTGCGTGCGTCCGGTGAAGCCGCAACGGCCGAGCTTACCCTGAAAAGTTCCCGTTGGATCGACTTCGTGAGTTCGCCGAGCGCGGAGTCCGTGCAGAGTGCCCGCGCCAGACCGAGGCTCGAAATGAGTTCGTCGATCGTGCCGTAAGTTTCGACTCGCGGGTCGGCCTTCGAGACGCGCGAGCCTCCCGGAAGGCTCGTTTGGCCGCCGTCCCCGGTCTTGGTTGCAATGGACATCGCTCTTCTCCTCTCTTCGTGTCTGGGACCCGAAGACCCCTGCCCGCGACTCTGCAGGGTTCTGCCGCGGGCCGCTAATCGGGTAGTCCCACGGCTGCAGGCTCGAATCGCCTGCGGGAGTCGGACCGGAATTCCATCGCGTAGGAATAGAATCCGGAACTTCTCAACGTCAGCGTGATCGGTTCCTCTTCGTTGAGGTTGAGCCAATACCAGCCATGAATACCGGGAAATGGCGCCGTGAACGTGCCATGAGCGGCGCTGCCGGATTCGATGACGTCGAAGTACTCCGCCGTACCCTCGGCCTGTCCGTCGGCTTCGGAGTGCATTTCAGTGCGGACAGCACCGGAACTCTCCCAGGAGTAGACCATGGTCTGGTCCAGTTCGAGGCGGTACTTGTATTCGATTCCTTCATTGGCCGCCAGTTCGAAGGTGATTTCATCGGTTCGGTAGGCTTCGTCGCCCGCCGACAATCCGTCGGTTCGAACCTCGATATCGCCGACCATCACGGTTTCAACCGTGTCTGCCCCAGAATCGTCCTCGCCGGGTTCGGCGGCCACGCACGCGCTCATCAACAGGAGCAAGGCGGCCAGTAAGCCGAACGGTAGGCCGTTCGCCTGCCGGTGTTTCCAGTGTCGTTTTCGTCGTGTCTCTGATGTCATGATCGTCCTCTCCCGTTACGCCGTGAAATGCCGACTTCGAGTCCCATCGACCGGCGCCATTCCTGCGGTCCGTTACCGATAACGACGAGATTATACTTGTACGACTCCGGCGTGTTGAAAAATTCCCGAAGACTTTGTCAGATCGCCTTGCTTTCGTAGGCCCTTGCCCTTGGCGTTGCTCCGATTCGCCGTGCTGTTGCCTTCCATACCGGTCCATGGCCCGCTTCGGGCCCCGCGATCGCGTGTGCGATTTCGTGCAGGACGGTGTTCCGGATCTGGGCCTCGCTTCCCTCGAGGGCATGGGAACGGCCGATCCGGATCACGCGATGGCTGTAATTGCAGGTACCGAGGCGCCTCCTGGCCTCGACGAACGCGAGCGTCCAGCCCGTTAGCCCATGCTCGTCCATCAGCCGGCGAGCCATTTCCGCAACGCCGTTCAGCCGCGCCGCGCCGTTCCCAGCGCTTTTACCTCCAGCCTTGTGGAGCAGACCATAGGGGACGTTCCAGGAAGTCTCTTCGCACCGCACCTTCGCGCTCTTCGGATTGAGCTTCACGATCTCACCGCGACTGGGTCCGGCGGGGCCCGTGAACGTCACCTCATCGCCCACGCGGTAGCCGGCCCGCGCTTCGTCGTGCCGCGTAACCATCGTGGTTCGCCGCGCTCCTCCAGAGTACTTCAACGCCGACTCCGGGACTCTCCAGATGCGCTCCTCGGTGTCGATCACCTTCGCGAGGCGGCGCCGTCCCTGCGGTTGGAGGAGATGTCCGTGGATTGTCTCTCCCTTGTGGGTGAACCTTACGGCGGACCCGATGGTCAGCGGGCGCTCTTCCTGCGGATTGGGCGTGGTGTGGGTCAAGTTCAGTCACGCCATCCTGCAGGGTCCGGCCACCGGTTGCTAGATCCTTTCGAGCACATCGGGCAGGTCCGTCAGTGATCTGATTTGAGCGCGTGCACGTTTGTTTTCGGGCGCGTCCTTCTGGATATGCCCCCATGGCCCCCGGACCATGTGAATGGCGACGAGGCCCGATTCGGCCGCGGGGATGACATCGTTGTCCACGCGGTCGCCGACGTAAACGGTTTCTTCGGGTCCGAATCCGCATTCGGCCACCAACTGGGCAAAGAACGCCACATCGGGTTTCCGCACGCCCCAACGGTCCGAAGTCGCGATCATGTCGAGAGGAAGGTTCATCCGGCGGAGTTCTAGTTCGCGTTTGGCAGGTTGGTTGCCGGCGATGCCGACGAAGTACTTGCGGTCGACCAAGTTGTGGAGGCAGGGAACGGCGTCTGGGTAGAGGTCACCACCGAGATAGCAATCGTCCACTTCCTTGCGAAACCGGACGATGGTCTCGTTCCATTCCAAGTCGGGCCGGATAACCTTGAGGAATCCCCGATGATCCTTGCCTTGGGCGATCAAGGCCCCCATTACGCTGAAAACGGTCAGTCTTGGAATGTCGAGCCAATCGGCCAGCAGCGACCAGTTCCGGGTTTCGTCAAAGAGCGTCTCACCGATATCGAGAAATACAGCACGGATGGTCAAGGTTTCGCCTTCCCGGTCGCCGCGGTTGAAACACGATCATAGCGCACTTCGGGCGGCGACCCGCCGTCTCAGTCTCTGGGGTGGTTTGGACGTATGATTCCGCTGCTGCCGATCGGTCGAAAGGTCACTTCGGCAGTCCCTTGCAGCCCGTGGTAGAACCCTGCAGGGATCGCGTTACGAGCGCCATGGGGCCGTATGCGAGGCGCCACGACGAAGTCGATGTCCCCCATCAATCGAGGAGGGGCAACGTGGCAGACGGCCCGATGCCGCCGTAACCCGTAGGGCGCAGGGGGGTTCGGATCACATACTTTGTCGTTCGTCGGTCACGATGTGGAACCATCGCTCCGCTCCTCTCTTCGCGCCTGAGACCCGAAGACCCCTGCGCGCGGCCCTGTAGGGTTCTACCACGGACTGCTTGCCTGTGACCGCTTCCTTGACTTCGCGGACGGGCCTGCTATTGTCGAATCGCTTGTATCTGGAGCGACAATTTCAGTAAGGGGACCGAAATGGTACGAAATCATCGTCGGGTTTTTGGGTTCGCGATCGCAATTGCCCTGTTTGCGGCAGCTCCCGGTGCGCGGGCTCAACAGGGTGGGGTCAACGGCGAATGGCGCGCCTACGGGGGAGACGCGGGCAGTCCGCGTTACTCGGCACTGGACCAGATCGATCGCGACAACGTGGATCGGCTGGAAATCGCGTGGACCTGGAAGTCGGACAATTATGGCAGCCCGGAGTTTCGGAGTGAGACCACGCCGCTCATGATCGACGGCATCCTCTACTTTACGGCCGGCAACCGCCGCAACGTTGTCGCCATCGATGCGGGTAGCGGCGAAACAATGTGGATGTGGCGAATGGACGAGGGCGAACGCTGGGAGCGTGCGGCGCGACGCAATTCCGGCCGCGGCGTGGGTTACTGGGAAGACGGCGACGATCGACGTATCTTCACCATCACTCCGGGTTTTCGTCTGGTGGCGCTCGATGCGAAGACCGGCGTTCCGAAAGAGGGATTCGGCGACAACGGCGTTGTCGACCTTCTGACCCAACTCGATGCCAACGTGGATGACATTTCCGAATTGATCGGAACCATCGGCAACACTTCGCCGCCCGTGGTTGCACGCGACACCGTAATGGTCGGGCCGGCGCTTCGTCCCGGCGGCCGCGTGAATCGCGAGAACACCAAGGGTGACGTGATGGCCTTCGATGTTCGGACGGGTGAAAAGCGATGGGTGTTCCATACCATCCCTCGCCCCGGCGAATTTGGCTACGACACATGGGAAAACGATTCGGCGCTGTACACCGGCAACGCGGGTATCTGGGGTCCGTTTTCCGCGGATGAAGAACTTGGAATCGCCTACCTCAACATCGAGACGCCGACCAACGATGCGTATGGCGGGCACCGTCCGGGCGACAACCTGTATGGAAACTCGATCGTTGCCGTGGACATCGCTACCGGCGAGCGGATATGGCACCGTCAGCAGATCCATCATGACATCTGGGACTACGACAACCCACCGCAGCCGATTCTGATCGACATCGAAGTGGACGGCCAGCCTATCAAGGCTGTCGTTCAGCTCTCGAAGCAGGCATTCGCATACGTGCTGGATCGCGAGACCGGCGAACCGGTCTGGCCGTGGGAGGAAATCGCGGTACCCCAATCCGACGTTCCGGGAGAGCAGACCGCCGCCACGCAGCCCTTTCCGACCAAGCCGCCGCCATTCGACCAGCACGGCATCGGTCCCGATGACCTGATCGACTTCACTCCCGACCTGAACAGTCAGGCGCTGCAGGCCATCGAACAGTTCCGAATCGGACCGATCTATACGCCTCCCTCGCTCGGGAACGCCGACGACGGAACCCGGGGAACGATCGTGGTTCCCGGATTCGGCGGCGGAGCGAACTGGGAAGGCGGCGCCGCGGATCCCCAGACCGGTTTCGTCTATGTGGGGTCGGCAACGTCCCCGACCGCCGCTGCCCTGCGCCCCCCGGCCGAAGGCACAACGAACGCCGCCTACAACATGGGCGGCGGGGCGCCCATGCCGCGGATCGAGGGGCTGCCGCTGCTGAAGCCGCCCTACGGCCGAATCACCGCGTACAACATGAACACCGGCGAGATCGCCTGGCAGATTCCTAACGGAGACACCCCCGATGACGTTCGGGACAACCCGGCCCTGGCAGGCGTCGATTTCCCGCCGACGGGTATCCGCTCGCGTGCCGGCCTGTTGGTCACCAGTACCTTGCTGTTTGCCGGTGAGGGAAGCCGCGGCCGCCCAATCTTCCGCGCCTATGACAAGGCCACTGGCGAGGAAATATGGCGAACCGAAATTCCCGTCGGACCGCAGCAGAGCCTTCCGATGACGTACATGCATGAGGGACGTCAGTACATCGTGTTTGCGTCGGGAAACGGAGGAACGGACACGCCGGCGCAACTATTGGCGTATGCGTTGCCTGAAGAAGAGTAGACGAGTGCTGGAGATTCGGAATTTCTGAATTGGTTGAGCGGTGGCGGCCTACTTCAGGGCCGCCACCGTCGGACGTGTGGGCATCCTGTCAATGCCGCGGTCGGCAAGCGCGGCACGATGCAGGTGCTCTTCCCGCCTGCTGGCGACGTGCGTCAAGATGAAGTTCCGGAAGGGCCGATCCGCAAGTGTGGCGTAAACCCAAGAGAAACCACGAAAGTCATTGAGAATCTCGTCCGAACCGCCTTCGAAGGTCGGGTTGCTCCTGGTCAACCTGGGCAGCCCTGAGGCCCCCACTCCGGAAGCCGTGGGTCCTTACCTGAAGGAATTCCTGATGGATCCGGAAGTCATCGACATTCCGGGATTTTTGAGGTGGCCCCTGGTCCACTGGATTATCGCTCCGAAACGGGCGAAGGTATCGGCGGCCCTCTATCGGAAAATATGGACGGATGACGGTTCGCCGCTGTTGTCCCATTCGCGCGCGTTTGCCACCGCGCTTGGCGTCGAACTTCGGACCGGTGACGATCTGCACGTTGCGTTGGGGATGCGGTACGGGAATCCCGATATTCGCGAATCCCTGCAGCGGCTTCCGTTGGCGGAAATCGAACGTCTGATCGTCTTTCCGCTCTATCCCCAATACGCGCAGTCGTCCACGTTGACCGTCCAGAAGAAGGTGCGAGAGGTATTGAAGTCGTTGCCGCAGCCGCTGCCGGCGCCGGAGTGGATCGATCCGTTCTACGACGATCAACGCTACATCGATGCCGTGGCCGCGGTTTCGGCCGATCCGCTTCGGGAATTCGCTCCCGACTTTTCGCTGTTCAGCTTTCATGGGCTGCCCGAACGGCATCTCAAGCGGTTGCATCGGGTTTGTCTCTCGATGGACGGGTGCTGCGACCGCGTTGGCGAGATGAATCGAGACTGTTACCGGGCTCAGTGCTTCGCAACGGCGCGGTCGGTCGCCTCCGCGCTGGGAATTCGCGGGGATCGGTATTCGATTTCGTTCCAGTCCCGATTGGGCCGGACGCCGTGGATCCAGCCGTTCACCGATCACATGATCCAGGAGTTGCCGGCGAAGGGAGTGGCGCGCCTGGCGGTGTTCTGCCCCTCATTCGTGGCCGATTGCCTCGAAACGCTAGACGAGATCGAGAATCGGGAGAAGGATCGCTTCCTTGGCGCGGGGGGGAAGGAGTTGCGCCTGATCCCCAGCCTGAATGCCCACCCCGTATGGGTGAAGGCGGCTGCCGGCATCGTCCGTGACGCGATCGGCACCTGATGCCGCTATAATTGAACTACGGGCCCTTGCGGTTCGAAGAGTCTTTTCATCATGGAGGCGCGGTCCAGTACCGCACGGGGCGGTCCGAGAGCGACGGTTGGCCCGCCTTTCTCGCGGGTTTTCGTCGCGAAGAGCCGGAGACGCCGTCAGAGCAAGGCGCGCGCCCGGAGGGCACCGGAGGCGTACTTGACAGTACGTCGAGGCGTCCGACCGCGCTTGATCCGGCGCGAGGAACGCGCCGCTACGCGCCCGGCGCGAGGAACGCGCCGTAGAACGCGGCACTGGCGGATGTATCTGGCGCTGTAGCAGACAACTCGTGAGAAAGGCGGGTTAATCAATGTTGACGATTCTTTCAAGTATTGCCGTGCTCGGCGTGGCCGTGGCGCTGATTGCCGTCCGCATCCTTTTCGTTCGGGATGGCGAGTTCCGCGGGACCTGCGCGACGAACAATCCCTACCTTCGAAAGAAGACCGGCGAGTGTTGGGCCTGCGGCGGGAAGGGGGAAGAGGACTGCGAATACAGGGACGCGAGTTTTTCGCCGGTGGCTGGCGTGCAGGCGGTACGCGACTGCGAAAAAGAAAAAGAGGAAGCGCCGACCCTTAGTGAGTCATGGCGTAAATGACGTAGTTCACGCCCAGACGATACGCCTGCCCGGTCATCGGCTCGGGGTAGTAGGGATCGTCGGCATGCTCCCAGGCATCGCCCATGTCGATGTTGTAGTTGATGCCCACCATCAGGCGGTTGTAATCGTCGTAGATACCCAGCCAATAGGGTGGGCCCTCCATGCGCGGCGTTCCACCGCCGAAACGACTGAGATGCCGTTGGCCTGGAATCTGAAGCCGATCGCCCAGATCGAAGAAAACGTTCATGAGAGGGTCGTCTCCGGGAATCTCGACGATCTCCTTGTTCGGCAGCACCCGCTTAAGCGCTTCCTGAACCGCGTAGATGTCCCGGCCGTGAAAGTCGTCAAGCAGCAGGAAACCGCCTCGGTCGAGGTACTCTCTCAAACGTTCGGCTTCTTCTTCGGTGGGACGCCAACCCGCCTGGCCGGGTTGTTGCATGTAGATCAGGGGATACCCGAAAATGCGTTCGTCCAGTGCTTCCAGATGCAACCTTTCGACGGCGTCTCGTGTGTCGATATCCGCTGACAGATCGACCGATATGTTGGTCAGGCGACTGAGCGCCGGCAGAAAATTCCATTCGGCGTTGGGGAAGTCCACTCTCCACATCGGGTTGCCGCCAAACCCCCTGGAGTTCGCGTACGCGTAAGTCGGATACGCCAACCTCGCCAGATGGAACTCGGCGTCCGCCCCATAGCCGGGATCGTTCGCGGTCTGGCTTGCGGCGGCGCAGGCCAGAAGACACACTACCAGACCGCCAAAGACGATCTTCGGAATATGGTTTCCGCGGCGGCCGTTCCCTACGTGCATCGAGCGTTCTCCCGTCTCCCACATCGTATCGTTGAACGTCTGGACGTTGCCAGTCAAATTCCATCGGGTCGGGCCTGTCGAATCGGGGGCGAAGTCGGCTCGGTCGAACCGGATTTCGCCTTCCGTTGAACGAGTCCGTGGAATCCGGGTTGATGCTCCGCCATCCGAAGGGGGGCCGCCGTTTGGTGCGTGAAACGTTCTGGTCAAACGCTATACTGAAAAAGGCGGCCTTTGGATTCATGCATAGTATTTTCCGGCGTGGTGCGTTGGTTTCAGGTCTCGCGTTGATTGCGGCCTTGTGTTACGTGTCGTTTCTGGCGCCGGCCAGTGCCCAATCCCTCCCCGATTCGATCGCCGACGAAGAATTCTGGACCCTCGTAACGGAACTTTCCGAACCCTCGGGAAGATTCCCTCCGCAACTCATGTCGAACGAGGATTCGTTGCTCCACGTGGTCCCGGCCCTCAAGGAAACGGTCGCGCCGGGCGGCGTTTACCTGGGCGTCGGTTCCGAACAAAACTTCACCTATATCGCGGCCGTTCGTCCGAGGCTCGCATTCATTGTCGACATCCGCCGCGACAACATGCTCCAGCACCTCGCTTACAAGGCGCTGTTCGAGCTTTCGGCGGACCGCGCCGACTTCATTGCCTCCCTGTTTTCGCGTCCCCGTCCGCCGGATCTCGATTCCGAATCGAATGTCGAGGCTTTGCTCGACGCGTACGGGTCGATCCCGCCGGACTCGGGATTCCATGAGCGGACGCTCGGGCAGGTTCTGTATCTTCTGGAGAACGGGCACGGATATCCGTTGATCGAAGCCGACCGCGCCGGCATCGCGCGCGTGCTGGACGCCTTCAGCCAAGCCGATCCGACGACGTTGCGAGGATTCGGAGACAATACGAATCCCACGTTTGCGCAGTTGATGGCGGCAACGGATCTGGACGGACGCCAGCAGGGTTTCCTGGCCTCGGAAGAAAACTTCAGGGTCGTTCAGGATATGGAACGCAAAAACCTTGTCGTTCCGGTGGTCGGCGATTTCGCCGGAGACGGTGCGATCGCGGGAATCGGAAGCTATCTGAAGCAACGCGGCGCGACGGTCGACGTTTTCTATATATCGAACGTGGAACGTTACCTGTTCGATCAAGGCGAACCGGGAATGCGCTTCTACTCAAACGTCGCAGCGCTTCCTCTCAACGAATCGAGCACGTTCATTCGTTCCGTGACCAGCGATATCAGTGCGCGTCTCGGGATCCCCATCCCGGACGGTCCCGAAAAATGGAGAACCTTCCTGTCTTCGATCGATGAGGATCTGACGGACTTCAACGAGGGTCGGATCCGCGGCTACCGAGATTTGTTCGAGCGTCGATAGCGGTTGTCGATTCGAAGTCGAAGCCAGACGATTCCAGAGAACCCTGCGCCCAGCCTGACCTGAAACTTCCGGCCGTTCCCACCCATCGTCTGCGCCATGATTCAGTCAGAGGTTGGCAAAGGGCAGGGCCGTCACACCAGAGCCGAGGGGAAGGAATATGTCACCCGGATGCACCACGTACCCCGGCATCGCCGTTCCCTCCATGTCCCTTTGAAATGTCTTGATGGCGGCGGCCATGGCCGGGCGTGGCGTCGCGGAGAGCTTGACCTCGATCGGCACGAGCTTTCCGCCGGTCTCGATCACGAAGTCCACTTCCGTTCCCGCCGTGGTTCTCCAAAAGTATATTTGCGGGTCGATCCCTCGATGCGTCAGCGTCCTGACGATTTCGGCAAGCACCGCGGTTTCCATGATGGCGCCTCCCATGGGGCCGGAGGCGGCATGTTCGGGATCCTTGAGACCCGCAAGGTAGCAGAGCGTGCCAACATCCGAAAAATACACTTTCGGTGTCTTGACGAGCCGCTTCCCGACGTTTGCGAAGTACGGGCGCAGGACGATCACCTGATAGGTGGCTTCGAGTACGGAGAGCCATGCCTTGGCGGTGTTGACCGCAATGCCGAGATCCCGGGCGACATCGGTCAGATTCAGGAGTTGAGCACTTCTAGCCGCCAGGACTCGAAGGAAATTCTGGTACTGGGTCAAGTTCCCAACCTGCCGGAGCGTGCGAACGTCCCGTTCGAGACAGGTCTGGATGTAGCTGGCATGCCAAAGGGATACATCCCGGTGGGGTTGCGTCGCGAGTTCCGGGTACCCTCCTCGGAGGAAGCTCGTCCAAAGATCACCAAAGACATGCGACCTTTTTGAAGGCAATCGACGAGTGCTTTCCCAGGGAAAGGTCATCCGCGGTCGGCGCTCCGATTCCCGTCGGGAAAGCGGCAACAGGCGAAGCATTGCCGCGCGGCCGGCCAACGACTCGGTCACTTTCTCCGTGAGCAACAGGTTCTGCGATCCCGTCAACAGGTATTGACCGTTCTTGCGGCGGTCCGCGTCGACCTTCTCCTTGATGTAGGAAAGCAGGTCGGGGGCGTACTGCACCTCATCGAAAATCACCGGAGGCCGGTGGGTCTCCAGGAATCCGCGCGGGTCTTCCAGTGCGGTCGCACGAACATCCGGGGGCTCTAGAGAAACGTACCGGCAACGTCTACCGAAGAGGCGTTGGAGGAGCGTTGTCTTGCCCGACTGGCGCGGCCCAGTCAGGACTACGGCTGGAAATTCAGAGACGGCCTTTTCGAGGATCGGTTCGAGCGAACGTGTTGTGTAATCTTGCATCGCGCGTCCCGGCTTAACCGTCCCAGTCCTGCTTTGCCACGACAACGCACTCCAATGCCGACGGGCGTTGGGATGGTTTTATTAGTCTATAATATGCATTCAGAATGCACAATATCAATATGAGAACCACCTGAAGGTGATGCCCGGCGCCACGGGAAACACGGGGCTATTCGCCGAGAATCGGTGGAAAGCCGGAGGACGCCGTGGCGATGGTGCCGCCCTCTCCATCGTCGACAATGAAGTACGCTTCGAGTTCCTCCCGGGCTTCCACGAACCGCAGACCGGCATCCAGATCCATCACCATGAGCGCGGTCGCATAGGCGTCGGCGGTCATGACGTCGGGTGCGAGAACGGAGACGCTCAGAAGTGAAGTGGTTGCGGGGGCGCCGGTTTCGGGATCGAGAATATGTGCGATTCGCCGTCCTTCAACGATGGTGAAGTTGCGGTAATTGCCGGAGGTGGCCAATGCCGTGTCTTGGACTTCGATCACCGCTTGGGAACTGCGTTCCGGGTTGGGGAAGGCGGCGGGGATTTCGATTCCGACTCTCCAGGGACGGCCGTCAGGGTGTCGGCCCCGGGTTCGGACCTCTCCGCCGATCTCGACGAAGTAGGCGTCCACCCCCATTCGATCGAGCAGAGCCCCGGCTTCGTCCACGCCATACCCCTTGGCGATCGCACTGAAATCCAACTGCGAGTCCTCCATCGGCTTGCGGACGGAGGGTGGCGATTCACGCCAATCGAATGCATCGAAGTCGGTCAATTCCAACAGGGAATCGATCGTTGCGGCGTCGGGTACACTCTGCGGTCCCTGGGGGCCAAAGCCCCATGCGTTTACCAACGGCCCGACAGCCGGATTGAAGGCGCCGCCGGTATCCGTGAAAATCTCTTGGGAACGCACGAAAACCGCGTTGAAATGGCGATCCGCCGCATGCCATCGTTCCGTATCCGATGCGCTGTTGATCCGCGATATCACGGAGCTTTCGATATAGGTCGACAGGGATCGATCGATCTCGTCAAGCAGGGAATCGACGGTGTTCGGAACCGTGGACTCGGAATCCGCTGCGGGCGCGTAGGTCACCCGATACGTCGTGCCCATCGTCGGGCCCTCGATCTGGACGGTCGAATCGACCGGCGCCGAACAGCCGAATACGGTGACCGAGAGGCACAGAGCGAAAGCGGCCGATCTCAGGCTCTCCCCTGGGCCCGCCGCGGAGTGACGTGCGGTGCGCACCATTGCCACGAATGCAGCGAACCGCGCTCGGGTAACGTGCGCCGGCGAGCGTGGCCGAAGGAGGCCGCATTGCCTCGGATTTTCAGGAACCGAAGTCATCGAATGCGATGTTTTCGCTTGGAACGCCCAGGTCATCGAGCATCTTGAGGCACGCCTTCAGCATCATGGGCGGCCCGCACAGGTAGTATTCGATCTCTTCAGGTTCGGGATGCTTGCTGAGATAGTTGTCGTAGAGGACTTGGTGGATGAAGCCTGTGGGGCCGTCCCAATTGTCCTCCGGCAGTGGTTCCGACAGAGCAATGCTGTACTTGAAGTTCGGATAGTCCTTTTCGATGTTCCTGAAGTGATCCGTGTAGAAGAGTTCCTGCAGGGACCGTCCGCCGTACCAGTAGTGGACCTTTCTTTTGGTGTGCAGCGTATGGAACAGATGGAAAATGTGCGAACGGAGTGGCGCCATTCCGGCGCCCCCGCCGATGTAGAGCATTTCCTTGTCGGTGTCCTTGATGAAGAATTCGCCGTAGGGGCCGGATATGACGACCTTGTCACCGGGCTTCAGCGAGAAGGTATATGAAGAGCACACACCGGGGTTCACGTCCATCCAGCCGCCCTTGGCCCGGTCGAACGGGGGGGTGGCAATTCGGATGTTGAGCATCATGATGTTGCCTTCGGCCGGATGGTTGGCCATGGAGAAGGCTCGGAACAGAGGCTCCTTGTTCACCATCTTCAGGTCCCACAGTTTGAACTTGTCCCAGTCCGGCCGGTATTGGTCCTCGACGTCCATGTCCCTGAAAGCGACTTCACACCGCGGCACGTCGATCTGGATATATCCTCCGGACTGGAAGTCCAGAAGTTCGCCTTCGGGCAACCGCACCACCAGTTCCTTGATAAACGTGGCGACGTTCTCGTTGCTGACGATTTCGCATTCCCACTTCTTGATGCCGAAGATTTCCTCCGGAACCTGAAGCGTCATGTCCTGTTTGACCTTGACCTGACATGCCAGACGCCAATTGTCAGCCACTTCTTTCCGGTTCAGGTGATTGGTCTCGGTCGGGAGGACGTCGCCCCCGCCTTCAAGGATCTGGCATCGGCACAGCGCGCAGGTGCCGCCTCCCCCGCAGGCCGATGGCAGAAAGACCGCCTTGGTGGCCAGCGCGTTCAACAGCGTGGAGCCGGGCTCGACGACCAGCGGATGGTTCTCGTCGCCGTTGATCACCAACTTCAGGTCGCCGGCAGGAGTCAGCTTCTCCTTGGCGACGATGAGGATCCCGACGAGCACCAGAATGACCATTCCCGTTGCGAAAACGCTGGCGATTGTGACGGTAAGGATAGTCATCGTTTCGTCGACGGAGTCCTAAAGGCTGATTCCCGCAAAACTCATGAACGCCAATCCCATGAGGCCGGTCATGATGAAGGCGATACCCAGTCCACGAAGAGGTGCGGGGATGTTCGAATAGCGAAGCTTCTCGCGAATCGATGCGATGGCGACGATTGCCAGGAAAAATCCGAATCCCGATCCGATTCCGAAGACGGCGGTCTCGGTGAAGGCATACTGGCGCTCCACCATAAAGAGCGATCCGCCGAGGATTGCGCAGTTGACGGTGATCAACGGCAGGAAAATTCCAAGTGACGTATAGAGTGGTGGAAAGAACCGCTCGACAACCATTTCCACCAATTGGACCATCGAGGCCACCGCCGCGATGAACACGATGAACTGAAGGAACGTCAGGTCGACTTCGGCAAACGCCGGCGAGATGAACGCCAATGCGCCTTCCTGCAGGAGGAAGTTGTCGATTACCCAGTTGAGAGGCGCCGTGATGCCCAAAACAAAGATGACGGCCAGCCCGAGACCGAATGCGGTCTTGACGGTCTTGGATACTGCCAGGAACGAACACATTCCCAGAAAGTAGGCCAGGACCATGTTCTCGATAAACGCCGAGCGGACGAAGATGTTGACAAGTTCCATCAGGACACGTCCGTGAGTTTGGGCCGAAGCGACCGCTGAATCCAAATGAAGCCGCCGATCAGGAACATCGCGGCCGCCGGAGTCAGCATGATGCCGTTGTTCTCGTAGCCCATGTTGTAAAGAAACTCTGGCACGATCCGAAAACCGAAGAGCGAGCCTGCGCCGAACAGTTCACGGAAGAACGCGACGACGATCAGAATGAATCCGTATCCGATTCCGTTTCCCAGACCGTCCATAAATGCGGCCCACGGCTTGTTGCTCATCGCGAACGCTTCGAGTCGTCCCATCACGATGCAGTTCGTGATAATCAAGCCGACGTAGACGGAAAGCTGTCTGCTGATGTCGTAGGCGAACGCCTTGAGCATCTGGTCGACAAACACCACCAGGCCGGCGATGACGAGTAGCTGGACGATCATTCGGATACGGGGTGGAATCGAAACGCGGATCAGAGAGATCAGGACATTCGAGCAACAGACGACGAAGATCACGGAGACGGCCATGACAAAGGCCGTGCGCATTTGCGTAGTGATTGCCAACGCTGAACAGATGCCCAGAACCTGGACCGTAATGGGGTTGGTGTCGCTGAACGGGTCCGAAACCAACTGACGGTTCTTCTTCGACAGAAGGGGTTCGACCGGTTCCACGACCCTCGGTGCGGCTTCCTCGACGGTAACCGTGCTCATGGGTTCATTCCTCGAAAGACATTGTCATAGAGCGAGAGTTCTTCGCGGAACATGTCGGTGACTCCCCGCGTGGTCATCGTGGCGCCGGTCAATCCGTCAACCTCGTGCGGCCGATCTTCCGTGTCGTTCCCGGAACCTTTCAGGACGCGGATGGACTCGAACTCGCCACTGCCGGCGAACAGTTGCTTGCCATTGAACTGGTCCTGAAAATCGGCGGTCGCGATTTCAGCGCCAAGTCCGGGCGTTTCCTTTTCGTGACTGAAGATCACGCCATCGACGGTGGTCAGGTCGCTGTCGAGCGCGAGATAGGCGCTGATCGGTCCCCACAGGCCCGCACCCTGGATCGGGACGATGTAGTTGGTCTGTCCCTGACCGTCGTAGATGTAGAGCGGGAACAGGCGATCTTCAGGTGACTTTCTGGATTCCCGCAGGACGTTCAGATCGAAAGCGGCGACGTCGGCGATGGTGTTTCCCTGGTAGTCCAGAACGCGTTCAGTGATGAAGGCCTCGTAGTCGGGATCCAGCGTTTCGGTATCGACTTCCATGACGGACTGGAGGATGGCAATGCGCTGGGCGCGTGCGAAGTTGGCATCCTGAAGCCCGCGGAGTCCGCTCGAGGCCAGGGCGAGCGTGACGGCAACGGCGACGGTCACGCCGACGGCAAAAAATACGGTGTATCTATTGGAGTACACGGCTTGCCCTCCGCTTGATGTTGGCCTGCACGATGAAGTGATCGATCGTGGGGGCGAACACGTTCATCAACAGGATAGCGAGCATGAAACCTTCAGGGTAGGCCGGATTCAGCACCCGTATCACGATACCAAAAACTCCGATCAGAAAACCGTATACCAGCTTGCCTTTTTCGGTTTGCGCAGCCGTGACGGGGTCGGTGGCCATGAAGACCGTGGCGAACAACATACCGCCCATGAAGAGATGGTAATGGGCGGGTACGCCCTGGAAGGGACTGATGTCGAGCGCGCTCAACAGGGAACTGGTGGCAACGGTGCCGGCCACCACGCTGGCCATGATCTTCCAACTGCCGATTCCCGTGGCCAGCAGGATCAATGCTCCCAACGCGACGGCGATCGCCGAGGTTTCTCCAATCGAGCCGGGAATCGTTCCGAGAACCATGTTTTTCAGGTCGTATACAAAGGGCGCGGCGCCGGCAAGCCCGTTCATGCCGTCGATGTAGGCCACGCCCAGGGGCGTCGCTCCGGAGAGTCCGTCGACGAATTGTTCCGGATCGCCCGATACCCATACCCGGTCTCCCGAGATATAGGTCGGATACGCAAAGAAAAGGAACACGCGAGCCGTGAGGGCCACATTGAGAATGTTCATACCCGTGCCGCCGAAGGCTTCCTTGCCAATCACAACGGCGAACAGCGTCGCGAGTGCCACCATCCAGAGCGGAATCGTTGGCGGAACGATCAGGGGAATGAGCATGCCCGTGACGAGGAAGCCCTCGTTGACCGGGTGTTTTCGAATGACGGCGAAAGCGAATTCCGTGTTGAGACCGACGAAATAGGTGACCGCAACTATCGGAAGCACGCGCATCGCGCCGTACAAGAACTTCGCGATGAAGCCATCCCACACGCCGGTCATTTCACCGATCGCCAGGTGGTGCTGATGGCCCACGTTCCAGATTCCGAACAGTAGACACGGCACCATGGCCAGGACCACGGTGAACATGGTGCGCTTCAGGTCGATGCCGTCGCGGATATGGGTTCCGCTACGGGTCGCTTCGCCGGGTACGAAAAGAAACGTTTCGAACGCGTCGTACGCGTTGTGAAGCTTTTCGAGCTTGCCGCCTTTTGAGAAGTGCGGTTCGACAGTGCCGAGCAGGGCCTTGAAAACCTTCATTCGTTCCCGGTCATCCTTCCACGCATCCCCTGCATCTCACGCATCGGGTCACCTGCATCCACTGTCAATATCATCTTCGCCATCTTCGCTGTTTTCGTTGCCACCAGCCCGCCTTTCTCACGAGTTGTCTGCTGCAGCGCCGTATCCATCCGCCAGTGCCGCGTTCTACGGCGCATTCCTCGCGCCGGGCGCGTAGCGGCGCGTTCCTCGCGCCGGATCAAGCGCGGTCGGGCTCCTCGACGTACCGTCAAGTACGCCTCCGGCGCCCTCCCGGCGCGCGCCATAGCTCTGACGGCGTCTCCGACCCTTCGCGACGAAAACCCGTGAGAAAGGCGGGCTAGTCGTTCCCGAGTCATTCCCGTGTGAAAGCCCGGCCGTCGGATTCATCCCTCGATACGCAGGGAGTCCAGTCCTTCGCGCAGAATCCGCTGCACGGGTTGTTTCGACGTGCAGACAAACTCACACAGTGCAAGATCTTCCTCGACCACCTCGTAGATGCCCAGCCCCTCCATTTGATCGTAGTCCCGATACATGATCGATTTGATCAGGTGCTGCGGATATAAATCCATGGGCGTGACGCGCTCGTATTGACCGGTCATGACATAGGCGCGTTCCTCTCCGTGCATGTTCGAATTCACACGGAACGACCGGTCGGCGAACATCGTGGACAGGAACGTTCTCGAGATGCTGGGGCGAGGGTAGGACGGTATCAGCCAACCCATGAACTCCGGCGCGTCGCCCTCTTCGATCACGGTGACCTGGTCGTCGAACAAACCCAGGAAACCCTCGGCCTCGATCCGCGTTCCGGTAAGTACGTTGCCGCTGATGAACCGCACGTGATCGTGTTTCAGATTCTCGTTCACGAGGGGCTGAATCGACGTGCCGAGACGGGTCTTGAAGTAGCCGGTACGTTCCACTTCGGCGCCCGTGACGGCCACCGTACGTTCGGCGTCGAAAATTCCATCCCTGATCAGCCTTCCTATAATGGCGACATCCTGAGGCTTGATCGTCCAGACGGTGTCGCCCTTGGCAATAGGTCGGATATGGTGAATCTGAACGCCGACGTTGCCGGCCGGATGCGGTCCCGAGAAGGTGTGCACCTGGACGCCTTCGGCTCGCGTGAACACTTCGCCGGAATTCGGAGACACTCCCAGGTGAACGGCGCCGTCGGTCAACGTTGCCAGCGCGCGAAGTCCGATCTGGAAGGCGTCCTCACTCCCTTCGATTGTCAGGTTCGCTTCGGGCGCAAGCGGCGCTGAATCGAAGCAGGAGACGAAGATGTCGCGGGGCCTCACCCCGGGGTCGGGCACGACGTTGAACGGACGCTGCCGCATCAATACCCATGCTCCGGAATCGCACAGCAGTTTTGCCACACTGCCGCCCGTCGCGGAGGCCGGATCCAGCTTCGGATACTCGTGGAACGTCATTCGAGAATCGGCAAGGACGACCACTTCTTCAATGGCACGCTTGGCGCCTCGGCGGATTTCCACGATTTCGCCGCTCACCGGTGACGAAAACTGCACGTTGGGAAGGGACTTGTCAAAAAAGAGCGGCTGGCCGGCCCGCACTTCGTCGCCTTCCCTCACGTGGAGTTTTGGAATTGGAGCCAATCCGTTCAGATCGGTCGGTTTGATTCCGAACAACGCCGATTGTTCCGAATCCAGGTAGTGTCGTTCGGCCGCTCCGTAAAGCTTGATGTCAAACCCACGCGTGAGCTTGATGACGTTCTGGTTCATGGACTTGCGGTATCTCGAATCATGGGAATACCCTAACCGAAAAGTTTACTACAAAGGTTCGGGCTCAAGGGGGTCGGATTTCTGCCGATTCATCCCATTTTCGGTGGTGATTCCGGCCTGTAAAGCGACATCCCGGATCCCGGTTGGGGGCTCGAATCGCCCCGATTCTGCTAACCTTAGAAACATGGCGACATCCGTTCGTTCAAGGCGAACCGGCCTTGGAATTCTTGCCGGAATCGTCCTGCTGGCTTGTGCCGGCGAGGCGGTGGGGCGGCAGAATCCGGCACCGGGTATCGAAGTGGTGGCTTTGCCCGTAACGGTCACCGAGGGCGATGGCGGTCCAGTCATTGACTTGAGCAGCGAAGACTTCACGATTCTGGAAGATGGAGAACCCGTTGAGGTCTTGAGATTCGAAGGTCCAGAGGTTCCCATCAACCTGGCGATCGTGGTGGATCCCAGCCCGAGGACAGACTCGAAGATCGAATGGACGCGAGAGGAAGTCAGAACGTTTCTCGGGATGCTGGACGGTGGCGGACTGGCAACTGTAGTCGCGGCGCAGGCCGAACCTCGGTCGCTCTCGCCGTTGACCACCGACCGCGGCGGGTTGGAAGCCGCCGTCGATTCACTTGTGAACGACGGCCGTCCCACGAACCGCCTGTTCGACACCACGATCGGGGCTCTGGTGACCTTGCTCGAAGCCGGAAGTCCACGCAGCGGCGTTGTCGTGCTGACCGATGGAATCGACGTCGGGAGCGACCGGCGCCAGGCGGGCTTCGAACGCACGGTGCAGTTCGCGGGAATACCGGTCTACGTCATCGCTGTGGACAACGTCGAGGGCTACAGCGGCAATCTTGGCAACAACGTCGCCGCAGTTCCTGCGGGCAATCGGGTGAGAGGGGCGCTGGCGAATCTGGCCGAAGGGATGGAACGCATTTATTACGGGCGCCAGGACTGGTGGCGCGGGGTTGCCGAGCGGAGTGGCGGTGGATTTTTTGCAGCCGCCGACGAGGATGCCGTTCGGGCAATCTACCCGCAATTACTGAACCGTCTGCGTTCAACCTACACGTTTTATTACTATTCCGATGGTGAATCGGGGGCATCGGATCTGACCCCGATTGAGGTGCGTGTCAACCGTTCGGGTGTCGAGGTGCATGCCCCGGAAGGCATCTGGCTGCTCGATGATGCCGAAGAGAACTAGCATGGCAGAACCCGCAGGGTCGTGCGCAGGGGTCTTCGGGTCTCCGACGCGAAGGATCGAGAACAAATGAGCAAACCAACCAGGCGGGTTAATCTCTGGTGTTCGTACTTCTTCGTCTTGGCGGCAACATTGCAGCTATGCAGTTGGGAGCCGCTTTATGCGCAGCAGCGTGATCCTGCGGTAGAGATCTACGGATTAACAGGGCCTTACTATTTTGGGAATGACGCGCACGTGTTGAAGAGGGAATGGAACCCACTGGTTGGTGTCGGCGGTCTGTTTCCTCTGGGATCGAATTGGGCGTTGATGATAGATGGAGTCACGAGCCATCTGGAGGTCAATGAGGGGCCACATGGTCCATATTCTGGCCATTCTTTCTCAGAGTTCTACAGAGTGAATCCTGGGATTCGGAATAATGATGTTACAACGCAACGACTGATTGCCATTCTGCCATCCGTTGTCAGGCTGTGGAGAAGGGATCGATTCTCGATCTATATCGGAGGCGGTCTTGGGTTGGAGCATCAGCGTCAACTAATAAGGTATCAACCGGCTCATCCACAGGAGAATCCTGATGGAAGCAGCACCCTTGTTCGCGCTGAAGAATTTGTGGAGTCCAGGGATGTGGTATCGATCACGCCCTTGATCTTACGCGCGGGTATGCTGATGAGCCTCGCTCCACGTGTTGTCTTGCGAGGGGGTTACTCGCATATTCTTGGTTACATCGATACGCCTGCCTCCCGATCTTTCGAAGTGGGGATCGGATATCGTTTCTAGCATTGATTGGTTCGGCCAACCCTCCCGGGGGTGGGAAGCAAAAAAGGAGCGAGACGTGAGGGGATGCTCATTCGTCGCGAACCTCGAGCGACAAGGAGCCCCTCGAGGCCGTCTTTCGAGGTCGCAAGGCTTGTTCTGAAAGCTTCGAACAGCGGCGCCCCGGTCTCGCCGGGTTGAATTCTTCCGGCAAGGCAAGAAAAAGGGGCCACCTGACGGTGACCCCGATTGCCCCTTTGTGGGCTGCCTGTTATTGCGGGGGGGGGATTTGAACCCCCGACCTTTGGGTTATGAGCCCAACGAGCTACCGCTGCTCCACCCCGCGGTATGGATGCCTTACTATACCGGCTATGGTAGGGAAGTCGCAATCGATCGTCAAGGCAGGGGCGTAACGAAAGCGTTCGCGCTTACCGTGAGTGTGGTCACGCTTATCGCGAAATTGGACACCCTTACCCCGAGTGTGGTTGCGCTTACTGCGAAATCGGACGTGCTTACTGGGATGCTGGAGGAATAACGAGGATGACTTCGCCGGGGCGGACCAGCTTGAGGTCTTCCCGAGCGCGTCGCTCGATCTCGTTTGGGTCGGTGCGCAGCGCCTCGATTTCGTCGATACGTGCGTCATTCTCGGCTTGTATTCTCGCGGTTTCGGTTTCCAGCGTCGTCAGGCGTTCGGCTTTCCGGCGGACTTCCAGCAATCCCCGGTCGCTGACCAGGGTCAGAACCACCATGCCGAGCGTCAGGAGTCCAAACACAACCGTGCCGGCTCGTATCAGTAACGATTTCGGGTTTCGTGTGTGGGATCTATCCATTACTTGCCATTCTCGTACTTGCCGTTCTCGATCAGCTGCTTGCCGTTCTCGATCAGTCGCTCGAGTTCGTCCATTGTTGCTGCTTCCGCATAAAAACGGACGACCGGTTCGGTACCCGAAGGCCGCATCAGTACCCAACTACCGTCGGGAAAGATGAGCTTGAGTCCATCGGTGCGCTCGATTCGCTCGATCCGCCGTCCGAAGAACTCCTGAATATCACGTGCAATATTTGCACCCATCGATTCAGAGGCAAACCCGCCCAGTGCGATATTCAATCGTCGATTATATACTGGCCCAGTTCGCTCAAAAAGGCTTTTCTGTTGTGATGTCAATGATTTCCCACGACTGGCCACCATCTCTGCGACGAGCAGGCAGGCGAGGATTCCATCCTTCTCGGGCAAGTGACCGTGGATCGCAAGTCCCGCACTTTCTTCGCCGCCGAAGCAGATGCGTCCCTCATCGATGAACTGGCCGATGTACTTGAATCCGACCGCAGTTTCCAGCACCGGACGACCGTGCAATTTTGCCACGCGGTCGATGAGGTGCGTCGTTGCGACGGTTCGTGCGACAGCGCCCTCCCATTTCCGGTCTTCGAGCAGGTAGTCCAGCAACAGCGCCAGGACATCGTTTGGATGGATGAACTCTCCGTTCGAATCGACGATGCCAAACCGGTCCGCGTCGCCATCGTTTCCCAAACCGAGGTCGAGATGTTCGTCAAGCATGAGTGTTCGCAGGTGGGACAGGTTCTTTTCGTCGGGTTCGGGATGATCGCATTCGCCGAAATACACGTCGCGCTCCGCATGAATCACATGGGGCGCGACGCCGTGTTCGGTCAGTATTCGATCCAGATAACCCGAGCCGACTCCGTGCAACGGGTCGTAGCCAATGCGAATGCCGGAACTGCGGATGACATCGAGGTTTACCTTGGTGGCGAGATCGGCGAGGTACTCTTCGCGGATGTCGACGGTCTCGATCGAGTCCGGTCGACGGTTGCCTGAAAACTCCCAATTTTCCTGTTGCAGTTGCCGGATCCGGGATTCCAGAACCGCGGTGATTTCCGGCAGTGCGGGCGCCCCGTCGGCCGTCGAGAACTTGATGCCGTTGTACTCGCCGGCATTGTGGCTGGCGGTCAGGTTCACCGCGCCGTCGAGCCCTCGGTTTCGGATCGCAAACGAGACGGCAGGCGTCGGAACGGGCCCTGCCGTAATCTGCACGTACACGCCCGAAGCCGACAACACGTCGGCGACCTGTCGGGCAAAGCTGTCTGAGGCGAAGCGAGTGTCGTATCCTACCAACAGCTTCGGCGCCTCCTTTCGTTCGGTCACGTGAAGCGCAATGGCCCTCGCGACGAACCGGACGTTTTCGAACGTGAATTCGTCGGCGATAATCGCGCGCCATCCCGAGGTGCCGAACTTGATCGTGGCTGTCATGGCGCCGCTATTGTATAGGAAAGTTCCCGATGGAAAATATGGTCGTTCTTGTCACCTGCGGGTCGCGGGCCGAAGCGAAGAAGATCGCTGAAGCACTGGTCGGAAACCGGCTGGCGGCGTGTGTGAATGTCCTTCCCAAAATGGAGTCCTGCTATCGATGGGAAGGCAAGGTGAACTGGGACTCCGAGTTCCTTCTGATCGTCAAGACGACGTCGGCGAGTCTTGAAAAGGTGCGCGATTACGTGCTGAAGGCTCACAGCTACGATCTGCCCGAGTTGATCGCATTTCAAATCGACGACGGCTCACCGGCGTACATGGAATGGATCAGAGATTCGATCAGACCGCTGAATTGAACGGAATTTCAGCAGCCCGCGGTAGACCCCTGCAGTGTTTCGCGCGCGGTTCTGCCACGGCCTGCTACTCCCCGAACGCGTTTTCGAGATCCGCCATCAGGTCTTCGGTATCTTCGATGCCTACCGACAGACGGACCAAGCCGTCGGTAACCCCCAGTTTCTCGCGATCCTTGGCGGGCACCGACGCATGAGTCATTGTTGCCGGGTGGGTGATCAACGTCTCGACCCCTCCCAGGCTTTCGCCCAGCGAACACAACTCGACGCGTTCGAGCAACTTCGATGCCGCTTCCAGCGAACCCAGGTCGAACGAGATTATCCCGCCGAAGCCGGACATCTGTTTCTTGGCCAGCCGGTGCTGCGGGTGACCGGGTAGTCCCGGGTAGTAGACCCTGCTGACCTGTTCCTTGGAAGTGAGATAGCGTGCAAGCGTCCGCCCGTTCAGGTTGTGGACTTCCATTCGGACCGGGAGCGTCTTGATGCCTCTCAGGACGAGCCAGGCTTCGAAGGGCGCCATGATGGCGCCCGCCGCGTTCTGGACGAAATGGAGCCGCTCGGAGTCTTCTTCATCGGCCATCGTCACCACGCCGCCGATGCTGTCGCTGTGGCCGTTCAGGAACTTGGTGGTGGAGTGCAGGACGATATCGGCGCCCAATGCCAAAGGACGTTGCAGATAAGGACTCATGAACGTATTGTCGACCACGAGTCTGCAGTCGGCTTCGTTACGTGTGATCTCGGCGACCGCCTCAATGTCGGTGAGCGTCATGAGCGGGTTGGTCGGTGTTTCGACGAACACCATCCGGGTGTTGGGGCGCATGGCCTGCCGAAGGTTTCCGATGTTGGACGTGTCGAGATAGCTGAACTCCACGCCGTAGTGCCTGACCACCGAATCGAACAACCGAAAGGTACCGCCGTAGACGTTGTTGGTGCAGATGGCGTGATCTCCGGCCTTGAGAAGCAATTGCGTGACGGCCGTCTCGGCCGCCATTCCCGATGCGAATGCACAGGAACCGACCCCACCTTCCAGTACCGTCATGCAGTCTTCAAGCGCCTTTCGCGTCGGGTTTTGAGTTCGTCCGTACTCGTAACCCTTGTGTTTTCCGATCCCTTCCTGAATGAACGTTGAAGTCTGATAGATCGGTACCGAAACGGCTCCGGTTGTCGGGTCGGGTTCTTGTCCCGCATGTATGGCGTCTGTTCTGAATCCCATTTTGAATCCCTGGCTTCGATGCCGGAAAGAGTAAGGAGGCGAAGAAAGAGCAGAATATCGCAACCGGTCCGGGAGTGCTATTGTTCGGGGTCTCTGTTGTCGATCTCCGCGAAGAAGTCGGGTCTGACCAGAATTTCGCGTGGCTTGCTGCCCTCGGGCGGGCCTACGATCCCATCGGTCTCCATTGCGTCCAGCAGACTGGCTGCGCGCCCGTAGCCGATTCTGAGTCGTCGTTGCAGCGCCGAGGTCGAGGCCTTGCCCATTGCCACCACCAGTCGCGCGGCTTCGTCGTAGAGAGCGTCGCTGCCGCCGTCCGACTCAGGCGTGCGATGTTCCTCGCGCGACTCGAGAATGCTCTCGTTGTAGGTGGGTTTGCCCTGTTCCTTCAGGTAGTCGGCGATTCGAGAGACTTCCTCTTCGGTCACCATCGGGCCGTGCGCCCGCATCAGGCGTGACGACCCCGGGGGAAGGAACAACATATCGCCTCGTCCCAGAAGCGATTCGGCGCCATTGGCATCCAGGATCGTTCGGGAGTCGATCTTCGACGCGACACGGAATGAAATACGGGCGGGGAAGTTTGCCTTGATGAGTCCGGTGATGACATCCACCGAGGGCCGCTGCGTCGCCAGAATCAAGTGAATGCCGACGGCCCGGGCCATCTGCGCCAGACGCGTGATGCAGGTTTCGACGTCCTTGGACGCCACCATCATCAGGTCGGCAAGTTCGTCGATCACGATGACGACGTAGGGCAGTTGTTCGCGATCGTCGTTCGTGTCGTCCTCATCGATGCCGGGAATCGAGAGCTGCCGTATCTGTTCGTTGTAGGCCTCCAGCGTACGGACGGCGCGTTTGGCGAGTTTCTTGTACCGGCCTTCCATTTCTCCGACGGCCCATTTCAACGCGTTCGTCGCCTGAACGGGTTCGGTCACGACCGGCACGAGCAGATGGGGGATGTCCTGATACAACCCCAACTCGAGCCGCTTTGGATCGATCAGGATCAGCTTGACCCGGTCGGGCTTTGCCCTGAACAGGAGCGAGAGGATCAACGAGTTGACCGAAACGGATTTTCCCGTACCGGTCGATCCCGCAATCAGCAGGTGGGGCATCTTCTGGAGATCGGAAACGACGATATTCCCGGTGATGTCCTTCCCGAGGGCGAGCGGGAGTATCGCCTTGGACCTGCTGAACTCAGGTGATTCCAACAACTCCCGCAGCATGATGGTCGCACGCTCGGGATTCGGAACCTCCATTCCCACCGTCGATTTTCCGGCAATCCGATCAATGCGGACCGACTCGGCTTCGAGTGCGAGGCAAAGCTCGTCTGCAAGTCCCGTCACCCTGGAATACTTGATTCCAGGTTCGGGTTTGAATTCGAACGTTGTCACCACCGGGCCGGGATGGATTTCCTGAACACGGCCCACGACGTCGAATTCCCGCGTCCTGGCCTCGATCAGGTCGGCCCGTTCACGAAGTTCGTCTTCGTCGAACTCGATCTGCGCTTCCGGCGGCAGTAGAAGTTCTGGCGACGGGAACGTCACTTCATGAAGCGAAAACGCCGTCATTCTGGTCACCGCGGGTTCCTCGATCGGAATAAGCGATGGTTGATCGAATGGCCCGGGTTTGCTCGGCTTGATTGCGGGTTTGGCCCGCGTGGCGTGCGGCTTCTCGATCGGCGCCATGGTCTGTTCATTCTGTTGCGGAAACGTATCCAGCCTGACAGCCATCGTGGCGTGCTTTTTTTCGATCCGCCTGCGCGCCCGTTCTTTGCGTCGTTCCGCCCGCGATTCTGCGAGTTGGCGCCTCCAATTGCCGATGAAGGCGAGGCGGGGCTGTATGGCTTCGGCGGTGTGGGCCAGCGAAAACGTCGTTGCGAGCAACACCGAGATGAGGAATGCGGAGACCAGGACGATCGCGGCGCCCAGCGGGTTGAACGTGGCCGACAGCCAGTCTCCCAACAGTTCGCCGCCGCCTCCTCCGGCCGGGATCTGTTGATCGATTCGGGGAAGACGCGATATGGAGAGCGCGGCCGATGCCGTCAGAAGCAGCAACGCCATACCGACGAATCGCGGTCCTACGTTCTTTACCGACCATGACGCCAGCCAATGGAACGCATAGATCCCCAGGAAAACAGGCAGCAGAAAACTCGCCAGTCCAAAAGCCTGGAACAGGAAATCCGACACGTGGGAGCCCACCACGCCGACGAGGTTTTCGGGCTGGTTCTGGAACTGGGGGTTGTTGCTGATGTTGAAAGATGGGTCTGCGGAGTCGAACGAAATAAGGCTTAACGCGACCAGAACCGCGACCGTGACCAGAAGGAGGCCGACGAATTCATTGAGCCTGCGGTGCTCGGTAGGCCGCAGATAAGCCGTCAATTTCATCACGCCTGCATTTTATCGAAAACCCGAAAGGAATGCGAGCAAGACCACAATACCGAGGCCTATCCGGTAGTAGATGAATACATATGTTGTGTGGACAGCCAAAAACCGGAGCATGAAGGCAATGGCCAGATAACCGACGATCGCGGCGGACAGAATTCCCGCGCCGAGCATGATTGCCTGATCCGTGGTCAGCCCGGATGAAAGCAGGTCGAACATTTTCTTGATTGCCGCGCCACCGATGATCGGGGTTGCCAGCAGGAACGAAAAGCGTGCGGCCGCATCTCGTTTCATACCCCGAAACATGGCGGCGGCGAGGGTGATTCCCGACCGCGACACCCCCGGAACGATGGCCAGCGCCTGAGCCACGCCAATGGTGAGGGTGTCGGTCCACGAAATGTCTTCGATCTTCTTGGCGCGCCGCCCCGTTCGTTCGGCGGCGGCCAGCGCGAGAGCGATCCCGATGAGCGTGGCCGCGATGACCGCGGGACTTCGCAGGAATGTTTCGACGTAATCTTCGGCCGCGAGACCCGCGATGCCGCCGGGGACGGTAGCAGCCAGGATCCGAAGAAGGAGTCGTTCGTCGGGTCCATCCCGCCGGCCAGCCAGAATTCTGAAACCCGCTTCGACCAACGCGATCCATTCAGTGCGGAAATACCAGAGCAGGGAGACGAGCGTGCCCAGGTGCAAGGCGACATCGAATGCGAGCCCCTGCCGCTGCCAACCCAGGAACCAGGGCACAAGAATGAGATGTCCAGAGCTGGAAATCGGCAGGAATTCGGTGACGCCCTGAACCGCCCCAAGAACGACAGCCTCGAGGATATTCACCGTCCTATATTTCCATAATCACGGGAAGAATCAACGGGCGCTTGGATATTTGCCTGGAGATGTACTTCTTCAGGGCCCGGCGGATCTTTTCCTTGATGACAGCCCAGTCTCCGCGTTCTTCGATCGAGGAGCTGTCGATGGTTTCCATCACCAACTCGCGGCATTCCCCGACAAACGGATCGTCTTCATCCACGGTCATGCCGCGGAACACGATTTCGGGTGAGCTTTCGACGTCGCCGGTCTGTTTGTTGATGACGATCACCGGCAGGACGATGCCATCTTCGGAGATGTGACGGCGGTCGCGGACCACGATGTCGGCCACCTCTTCCAGGCTGCCCTGGTCGATCAGGACGCGTCCGACCGGGGCCTTTCCGACGATCTCGATGCGGTCGGGATCGATGTGGACGATGTCGCCGGTTTCGGCGACGAGCACCTGGCCCCGGATCATCCCGGATTTATTGGCGAGCATGGCATGGCGATGGAGGTGGCCGAAGCTGCCGTGAATGGGAACAAAGAAACGCGGCTTGGTCAGCATCATCATCAGCTTCAGTTCTTCGGCGCTCGCATGGCCGCTGACATGAACCGGAGGGGTGGTGCCGTCCTGATAAATGACGTTGACGTGGCGGCGGTACAAGTGGTCCATCATGCGCGAAATCGCGCGTTCGTTTCCCGGGATCATTCGCGAGGAGAGCACGACCGTGTCGTCGCTCTCGATCGTGAGGTCCTTGTGCTGGTCCACCGACACTCGCGCCATGGCCGACATGGGTTCTCCCTGGCATCCGCTGACAATGACACAGACCCGGTCGCGAGGCTGGTTCTTGATCTCCTTGGGCCGGATGACCAGCCCAGGCGGTATTTCCAGAGAACCCAGTTGTTGCGCCGCATCCGTATTGGCCATCATGCGCCGTCCCAGAAACGCGAGCTTTCTGTTGTGCCGCTTTGCGGTATCCGCAACGATCTGGATACGCGGGATCGACGACGTGAAACAGGTGACTGCGATCCGGCCCGGGGCACTCCTGAAGATGGAGTCGAAGCGGTCCTCGACTGCGCGTTCCGATGGCGTATAGCCTGAACGTTCAGCATTGGTGCTGTCGGAAAACAGGGCCAGAACGCCTTCCTGACCGTACGCCGCGAACTTGGCCAGATCGAACTGCACCCCGTCGATGGGGGAGTGGTCGATCTTGAAGTCACCGGTGTGAATGATCACTCCAGCCGGCGTTCGAATGGCCAGGGCCAGCGAATCGACGATGGAGTGGGTGACCGCGATCGTCTCGATGGTGAAAGGCCCCAACTCGATGATGTCGTTGGGGCGGATCTCGTGGAGCGTCGTTTTCCCGGTCAACTCGTGGTCGTCCAATTTCCGCTTCACCAACGCCAGGGTGAAGGGACTCCCATATACCGGGACGTTCAGGTATGGCAGGACGAAGGGCAGGGCGCCGATATGATCTTCGTGCCCGTGCGTCAGAATAATAGCTTTGACTTTTTCGCGGTTGTCGAGCAGGAAGGTGATGTCGGGCACGATGATGTCGACGCCGAGGAGTTCCTGCTCGGGGAAAAGGATTCCGCAGTCCACGACGACGATGGAATCGTCGACGACGAATGCCATCATGTGCATCCCGAACTCGCCGAGCCCACCCAGTGGGACCACTTCGACGGCCTTACTCATGTGGAATCCTGTTCATTCGGGCTCATTATAGCGAGGACCACGTGACGGATTGGGACCCGCGATCGAGAAAACACGGAGGAACTCGCCGGGCGAGAGTTCCTCTGGCCGGGCATTTTCGTCGATGCCGGCGGTCTCGAGGAGTTCGACCAGTTTTCGCCGTTCGATTCCCGGCAGCATGGGGATCAGATTGTTGACGAGTTTTTTGCGCCGGGACGAGAACGCGTTCCGCACGAAGCGAATGAAGGCGGGATTGTCGGGGACATCGGGCCGCCACTCCAGACGAATCATCCGGGAATGGACTTTGGGCGGCGGGTTGAATGCGCCGGGCGGAAGGACAAACCCGGGTTCGACTGAGGCATGGTACTGCACGCCGACCGACAGGGCGCCGTAGTCGGCGGTGCCCGGGCTGGCGAGGATGCGGTCGGCGACTTCCTTCTGCACCATGACCGCGACGGATCGTATGCTGAAGCGGGCTGCGATGAATCGTTCGATCAGCGGAGTAGCGATGTTGTAGGGGAGATTCGCGACCAACACGTAACCGGGTTCCGCAACCGATCCGTAGTCGACGGTCAGCGCATCCTGTTCGACAATCGTGACATTGGGAGGCATCGCGGCCCGCAACGAGGCGACGAGGTCGCGATCCACCTCGATCGCCATTACCGACGAACAGGCCTCCGCGAGGCGGGTTGTCAAGGACCCCCGCCCCGGTCCGATTTCGACCACGCGATCCCGGGGCGCCATGTGCGCGAACTCGACGATGCGGTCGAGGATTCCCGGATCGGAAAGGAAGTGTTGGCCGAAGCGTTTCCTGGTCACAGTGTCCGGATGTCTATTGAAATCTTCTCGGAAAAGGAAAAGCTCGCCGGGGCTCGCGAGCTTTTCCTTTTCCGAGTAGTGTAGCGTCCCGTACGGGATTTGAACCCGTGTCGCAGCCTTGAAAGGGCTGTGTCCTGGACCTGGCTAGACGAACGGGACACACGGTTCCACGGCAGGGAAACCGCGGACGGTCCAATTGACGTTTGTACCATCGAATGCGCCTCGAAATCAAACCGCCGGACAGGCGCGTGAGGTTCCGACAGCCTGTCGCGGAATAGCGGAAAGTGCGATCGGCCGGGCCGCGGAGTGCTCTCGCATTGGGCCGAACGGGCCTTCCCTTTGACATGCGCATGGAAAATGCGTGTAATTGATTGCGGTTTCTGCCGGACCGAGGCCGGACTGCCATTAAACAGGAGGAATTTATGCCACTTCGACTGGGAGCCACGGCTCCTGATTTTTCAGCGGATACGACGGAAGGTTCGATCCAGTTTCACGATTGGATTGGCGACGGTTGGGCTTTGATGTTCTCGCATCCCAAAGATTTTACTCCCGTATGCACCACGGAGTTGGGCACGGTTGCCGGGCTGAAGGCGGAATTCGACAAGCGAAATGTCAAGGTCATCGGCCTGAGCGTTGATTCGGTCGAGGATCACCAGAGGTGGTCCCAGGATATCGAGGATGCCACGGGTAACGCTGTGAACTATCCGATGATCGGCGACCCCGAGCTTGTCGTCTCGAAGTTGTACGACATGTTGCCTGAGAGCGAATCGGGTGGAGCGGGAGGCCGAACCGCCGCCGACAACATGACGGTTCGGAACGTCTACATCATTGGTCCCGACAAGAAGATCAAGCTGATCATTACCTACCCGATGACCACCGGACGGAACTTCGCCGAACTGTTGCGCGTCATCGACTCGATTCAGCTCACGGCAAGCCACAAAGTGGCGACTCCGGCCAACTGGAACGATGGCGATGATTGCATCATCGTGCCGGCCGTATCCAATGAAGAAGCGAAGGCGAAGTATCCGGATGGCTGGAAGACGCTCAAGCCATACCTGCGTCTGGTCAAACAACCCCGTTAGTCAAGCGGTTCTGACGGCGCGGTTCCATCGAGGAACTGCGCCGCCAGAACCGAATCCAAGGAGCCCCCTCGTGTCCAGTTACATCAAAGACGTCCTTGCCGCCCATCAGGAATGGTTGGATTCGAAGGGGAAAAGCGGCGAAAAAGCAGATCTGAGCAGCGGCATCCTCCAACAGGCCGACCTGCACGGCGCCAACCTCGAAGGTGCGAACCTGAAAGGCGCCAAGCTGAGCGTATCCGACCTCATGAGGGCAAACCTCAAAGGCGCGGACCTGAGCCATGCCGACCTCTGGATGTCGGACATGAAGGACACGATCCTGGAACGGACCGACCTGCGCGGCGCCAACTTGGCGGAAGTGACGAATTTGACGGCGGCGCAGGTCGAATGCGCCATCATCGACGACTCAACCAAACTTCCTGACGAGTTGAATTCCTCCAAACAGTGAGCGCGGTACAGTGAGTGCGGTCGAAGGCCGCCCGAATCCGGCACAGGCGCCTATCGATACGCCGGAATTCCGGTAATCGCTTCGCCCAGGATCAGCGTGTGCATGTGGTCGGTACCTTCATAGGTGTACACCGATTCCAGGTTTACCATGTGCCTGAAGACGGGATATTCCAGCGTGATGCCGTTGGCGCCCATCAGATCGCGGACCAGTCGCGCGGTCCGCAGGCCGACGCGTACGTTGTTGCGCTTGGCAAGCGACGTTTGCGTGAAGTGAAGCTTCCCGTCATCCTTCAGTTTCCCGAGGCGCCACGCCAGCAACTGCCCCTTCGTGATCTCCGTCAGGATGTCGGCCAGTTTGTCCTGCACGAGTTGGAATGAGGCGATCGGCTTGTCGAACTGCGTCCGGCCGGATGTGTATTCGACGGCACAGTCATAGCAAGTCATTGCCGACCCGATGCCGCCCCAGGCGATGCCGTATCGGGCCTGATTCAAACACCTCAGCGGACTGGACAGACCCGACCCGTTCGGGAGGCGGTTGGATTCGGGCACTTCGACGTCGTCCATGATGAGGTCGGAAGTGACCGAGGCCCGTAGCGACAACTTTTTCTTGATGTCGGGGGCCTGGAATCCCGGACTGTCGCATTCCACGATGAATCCCTGGATTTCGTCCGCGTCGTCCTTGGCCCATACGATGGCGATGTCGGCAATGGAACCGTTGGTAATCCAGCGTTTGGTCCCATTCAGTATCCATTTGTCCCCGGACCGGCGGGCGCGTGTTTCCATTCCGGAGGGGTCGGAACCATGGTCGGGTTCAGTGAGTCCGAAACAGCCGATCTTGTCGCCGGATGCCAGCAACGGGATCCACTTCTTCTTCTGCTCCGCGCTGCCATACTGAAAGATCGGATACATCACCAGCGCACCCTGGACGCTCACGAAGCTCCGGAGTCCGCTGTCGCCGGCTTCCAGTTCCTGCATCACCAGTCCATACGCGACATTGTTCATGCCCGCGCACCCGTATTCTTCAGGAAGATTCGCTCCGAACAGTCCCATTTCGGCCATCTGGGGGATGAGTTCCGCGGGAAACGTACCAGCTTCGAAATGATCTTCAATGATCGGGTCGACCTTGTCGTTGACGAATTTGCGGACCGTGTCGCGGACCAGACGCTCCTCGTCAGTCAGCAAATCATCGATACGGTAAAAGTCGACTCCCGGATGGGAAGGCATTGGCGTCTCCTCGGGGTTTGCCTCGAAAAGGCCGTATTATACAGAAGCCGATGGGATTGACCGGTGCATCCGAGATTGTTCGCAAGCTCCGCGACCGGGGGTACGAGGCGTACTTCGTGGGTGGCTGCGTCCGCGACATGGTCATGGAGATCGAACCCGTGGACTATGACATCGCGACCGCTGCCCATCCCGGTCAGGTGATGGAGATATTTCCGTGGACCGAACCGATTGGCGAGAAATTTGGGGTGGTCATGGTGATTCATCGAGGGCATCCCTACGAAGTCGCGACGTTTCGTTCCGACGAGGCCTATGTTGACGGACGCCACCCGTCCGGGGTGGTTTTTACCGGCCCTGAAGATGACGTGTTGCGGCGCGATTTCACGATTAACGGCTTGCTGTACGACCCGATTGCCGGCAAAGTGATCGACCTCGTTGAGGGACGGGCGGACATCGAACGAAAGGTCGTCCGGGCAATCGGAGACCCGCGCGACCGTTTCGAAGAAGACAAACTGCGACTTCTTCGGGCGATTCGGTTCGGGGCGCGTTTCGGATACTCCATTGAAGGGCGGACCTGGACGGCTGTTTGTGAGATGGCGCCCGGAATTCACCAGGTCAGCCCGGAGCGGATTCGAGAGGAACTGTTCCGCATTCTGGTCGAAGGTCAGGCCGCCTCGGGCATTCGCATGCTGGAAGAATCCGGTCTGTGTGCGGAAATCCTGCCGGAGCTTTCCTGGGACGATCACATCGACAAGTGTCTGGGCTTGATGAAGCCTTCGCCGGCGCCCGACTATGCGTTCGCGGTATTGCTGCACGAGCGCGCGCCCGGCGATGTCCGCGCGGCCGCCGTCCGGCTGAGACTGTCGAATCGGGAGATTGCTCATATCGACGCTCTTGTTCGAGGCCAGGCGGGTTTTTCGGAGGTTTCCCGGCTACCGGCCGCGGTTTTGAAGCGGTTTCTTCGTCAGCGCCGTTTTGAAGACCATCTGGAGTTGTATCGGGTTCATACCGCGGCGGCGGGGCGGCCGATGGATGCCTACGAGTATGTGAACGAAAGATTGGCGGCCTGGACTGTCGAAGATCTGTCGCCGAGACCGTTGATCTCGGGCGAAGACTTGATTAGTCTGGGATTGAAGCCCGGCCCTTCCTTTACAAGGATCCTGACAGCCGTCGAAGACGAACAACTCGAGGATCGACTGTCGGATCGTGAAAGCGCCCTTGCCTTCGTCCGGGATCGGTTTCAATGAAGTTATCGTTCGTATCGTCTGAAAACGAACAGCTCGAGGATCGACTGTCGGATCGTGAAAGCGCCCTTGCCTTCGTCCGGGATCGGTTTCAATGAAGTTACTGTTCGTATCGTCTGAAAACGAACAGCTCGAGGACCGGCTACCGGATCGTGAAAGCGCCCTTGCCTTCGTCCGGGGTCCGTTTCAATGAAGTTATCGTTCGTTTTACTGATTGTTCTGCTGAACCTGAATACAGCCACCCTTGAAGAACTCGACGCGTTGCCCGGGATTGGCCCGGTGCTGGCGGAGCGGATCGTTCAGTTTCGCGAGCGTCGCGGCGGGTTTCGCCGGGTCGAGGAACTGCTGGCAATACCTGGAATCAGCGAAGCAAGGTGGCAAGTTCTTCGGGAACTGGTCGTGGTTGGGGAATCGGATGCCCCGTAAGAGGGTTCTACCGATCGGAAAACGGGCCTGAGGGCTCCCGTTCTATTCCGTCGATGCTGTCTGCGCCGCCGGTGCCGCCGAATGGAAAAAAGTTGTTGCCGAAGCTGTGAATCGGGCAATACGAGGTCGGCACCGTTCCGCGGATAAACACCTGGGAGAAGCGATCGATACAGGCCGGCGACGCCAGCGTGAGGGTTTCTTCGTCCACGGTGACCATTTCGACGCCCGGAGGGTAGACGAAGTTGACGTTTTCCCCTTCACGAACCGGATAAAGGCGATCGGCTTCGAGCATGAAGGCGGTCCAGATCGGCAGGGCCGACCGCGAGCCTTCAATGTCGAGTTCACGGTTGTCGTCAAAGCCCACCCAGGCGATTGTCAGCATGTCAGTCGTATAGCCGGCGAACCAGCCGTCGCGCGAAGTCCCCGTCTTGCCGGCCGCGGGAAGCCTGAATCCGCGCGACCGGACCCCCGCGCCGGTTCCCCGGTTGACCACGTTTTCGAGCAGGTTCGTCATCAGTGCCGCAAGTTCCGGCCTGAACACTTCGCCCGATTCCATCGGGTACGATCGGAGTGCCTCACCCTCGCTGGAGTCGACGCGTTCGATGGCGCGTGGCTCAACACGGACCCCTTCGTTCGCGAGCGCCGACCACGCGCCGGCGATCTCGATCGGAGTCACTTCGAAGGACCCCAGGGCGATCGACGGGTATGGCTGAATGTTGGTGTTGAAACCCGCACGAAGCGCGAGTTCGGCCACGCGATCGAATCCGATACGCTCGGCCACCTTGACGGTCGGCACGTTCAGGGAACGTTGCAGCGCCTCCCGTACGGTAATCATCCCGTGGAACACGTTCAGGTAGTTGTCGGGCTTGTAGTAGTTCTCTTCTTCGTAGAAGAAATAGGTGGGCTCGTCCATAACCGTGGTCAGCGGCGTGATGATCTGGTCATTGCGAATGCTGCCTCGTTCGTTCCGTTCGGGTATTGCTTCGAGGTCGAGGTCGAAGACCAGTCCGTCCGCATCGAAAGGGGTCTCGTCCTCGTCGCGCAGCCGTTGGCGACGCTCTTCTTCTCGAACGCGTTCTTCTTCGAGGCGGACCCGCTCTGCTTCTGCAAGACGTTCCAGCTCAGCAAGATCGATCGGACCATCTTCGGGGGTATCTCCGGGTTGATTCCCGGGTTGATTCCCGAATCCAGCCAAGTCCGCCTGTTCCTCGAGGACGGGCAATTCTTCGGCGGGTTCTTCCGGCAGGGGGAGCGGATCGAAAGCGCTTTCGAATGCTGCGGCGTAGACGAATGGCTTGAAGATCGAGCCAGGCTGTCGGAAGGCTTCCGTGATCCGGTTGTACTGGCTGGCGCCGTAGTCGCGCCCGCCAACCATGGCCCTGATTGCGCCGGTGTGGGGGTCGAGAGCGATCAAGGATGCCTGGACAGGTGGGCGCCCCGATGACACTCCACGCCCGACGGCTTCGAGTTGCTCGTCGATGCTTGAAAGTCCGGCCGCAACCGCTTCGACTGCGGCACGCTGCAAGTCCGGATCGACCGTGGTGTACACCTTCAGGCCGCCGCTCACCAGTTCCTGTTCCGAAAAGTCGTCCAGCAACTGGGCACGAACATAATCGACCATATAGGGAGCATCGCTTTGGTCGACGGCGATCTCTGCCAATTCGACGTTCTCGAGTTGAGCCTCGGCCAGTTGCGTGGCGTTGATCATGTCGAGCGCGCCCATGGATTCGAGCACGAGGTTACGGCGTTCGATGGACCTTTCCAGGTTCCGTGTCGGCGCCAGGGCGTTGGGCGCCGGAAGCATGCCGACCAGAGTGGCGGACTCCGACAGAGTCAGGTCCGCGATGTCTTTGCCGAAGTATCTGGCCGCCGCTTCGCCGAATCCGTTGATCGCGAAGGATCCGCGATGGCCCAGGTACATCTCGTTGGCGTACATCGTGAAGATCTGCTGCTTGGTGAGCCGCTGCTCCAGAATCAGCGCCATGAAGATTTCGGGCAGCTTCCTGTTCCAGGTGCGGTCGTTGCGGTTCAGAAAGAAGCTGCCGGCCAACTGCATGGTGAGCGTGCTGGCCCCCTGTCGGTCCATGCCCCGGAAATTGGCATACGCCGCCCCGGCCCCTCGAATCAAGTCGATCCCGAAATGCCTGTAGAACCGTTGATCCTCGGCGGCAATAATGGCGCTGGTCAAATGAGGCGGGAGTTGCTCCCATGTCAGAAGACGGCGCTTGGCGCGGGTGTCGTCGAACAGGGTGGTTACCAACTCGGGAGGCAGATCGACTCGATCCATCCGGAATCCCGAGAGCACCTCGGTCGCGGCGTTGAGCCTACCCCCCTGAAAGTCCAGGCGATAGTCCGGCCGGTCTTCGGGCGACACCAGAACCGTTGCGCTTTCTTCTCCGACCGTCATCCGATAGGCGGCATCCCGATCCAGGTCTTCATCCCGTTGTTCGAACCCGGCCCGCCGCAGACGCAAGGCGACTTCCCCGACCGTGATCCGATGGCCGGGATACAATACGTAAGGAGCGGCGTAAATCCGCGCGGTATTGGAAAAGACTTCGCCGTCGAGGCGGCGATCGATGATGGTGGCGTAGGTTCCGTAGTACCGCATGAACACGGTGCCCGACACGATGGCGGCGACGATGATGAATGCACCAAGAACCTTGAGCCAGGCGGACCGAAGGATGGACCGCGATTTTCGCTTGGACGCTTTGCGCTTCTGTTTGCGCGTGGGCATAAGTAATCAAGTATAGACTGAAGAACAGGTGGATTCGACCTTAATTCAGGCAGGTCAACCCCCGGTTTTGCCGGACGTCGTTTTGCTGAGAACACCGGAAAGCAACTCGAACTGCTTTGACGGGATGGCCGAAGGGCGGCCGTCGCGACCGATGGCCACGTGGAGAGTGTTCCCTTCGGCAAGGATGTCCCCGGTATCGGCATTGAGGATCCGATAGGAGAAGGTCAGGGTACGCCGCTTCAGAGCCGTCAGCGTCGTGCGAATCAGAATTTCGTCATCGTATCGCGCCGGTTTGCGGTATCGGCAGCGCGCTTCAGCCACTGCGATCATGACGCCGTCCTCGATCTCCATATCGCGGTATCGGAAACCCGACATCAGGCAAAAATCGGTCCGGCCGATCTCCATCCAGACCAGGTGGTTGGAATAATAGACGACTCCCATCTGGTCGGTTTCGGCGTAACGTATCCGCAGTCTGGTCTCAGAAAAACGTTCCATGTCACGTGGTCTCGCGTATCGTTCGCCCATGTTTACCTATTGCGCATCAAAATCATCGTAACTGCCTAATATATCGATACTTTGCAAATCGGCTCGGTAAACATGGGTTCGGACTTGGTGAGGACAACGGGAAATCGGAGAGTGGAGATGCCGCGAAAAGGCAGAGGATATCCATATGCTCTCAGAGCAAGTCGGGCATATTATAAGATCATTGGGATTGCACTCATTGGAAAGTTTTACCTTGTCGAGGAGTTCATCATGAAGATTGTACATCGCTTGTCGGTAGTTGCCGTCTGCATCGCCGTCTCGGCGGGCGCGGCCCTTTACCAGGCCCAGGGCATCCGAGAACTGACCGATTCCACCAACGCGTTCCTCGCGTCCCTGGATGCCGGCCAGAGTGCAAAGGCGCGTTTCGATTTCGACGACGAAGAACGGCTCAACTGGCACTTCATACCGAGGGAGCGAAACGGCTTGCCACTGAAGGAAATGCAGCCCCACCAGACGGCGCTCGTGTATTCGATGATGTCGGCGGCCCTGGGGTATGAAGGCGCGATCAAGGCTGGGACGATCATGAGTCTGGAAGATGTCCTGCGCATAATCGAGAGCCCGAACGGTCGATTCGATCGCGATCCGGAATTGTACTTTGTCAGTATTTTCGGTGAGCCGTCCAACGAAGGCACCTGGGCATGGCGGATTGAAGGCCACCACCTGGCCGTGAACGTCACGATGCAGAACGGACGCGTGACCGCGTCCTCGCCGATGTTCATGGGGTCGAACCCGTCGGAGGTTCTGGACGGCCCGCGGGCGGGACTTCGTGCTCTGGGCGCCGATGAAGATCGCGGACGCGAACTCCTGAATGCGTTGAACGAGAGTCAGAGGCCGACTGCCGTGATTCTGGAAGATGCTCCTCGGGACATCATTACCGGCAACGCACTGGAGGCGAGTATCGAAGGCGGTCGGGCCGGCATTGCGGCTTCGGATTTGACCGACACTCAGCAGACCATGCTCCGGGCGCTGATTGGCGAATACACCGGCCGGATGGCGCAGGGAATCGAGACCGATACCTGGAGCGCGATCGAAGCGGCGGGATTTGACAACGTGCATTTCGCCTGGGCCGGAGGCGCCGAGCGCCGTGAAGGTCATTACTACCGTGTCGAGGGTCCGACGTTTCTGATTGAATACGACAACACCCAGAATCAGAACAATCACGTTCATTCCGTGTTTCGGGATTACACCAACGATTTCGGTGGCGATACCCTGAGGGCGCACTACGACGCCTTCCACACACGGAACGCAGAGTAGTCGACGAGACTGGACGAGACTGAATACCCGCTTTTCCGGCGCGCCTTCAGTTACGCTCGACTCACGCTGCTCTTTATCGCTCGAACGGAGACAACGGCAACCACACACTTGGACAAGACGATCGTGGAGCCGGATTCCATGCCTCGGATTTCATATGCTCGAACCGTCCGCCGGCGGACGGGTTATCCGCTTGTTCTGGGACTCGCGGCCCTGGTTCTGCCGTTGTGCCCGTCCGACGGTATGGCTGTTCAGTTCCCGGCGGCACAAGGCGGTAGAGGGAACGCCGGGATCCAGGGCCGCGTGGTCAGCGATTCCCCCCAGTTGCTCGAACATCCCATCGAGGTGCGTCTCGAAGGCGTATCGCCCGAAGTGCGCGCCAGGGCGTTTACCGACGGTCTCGGAAACTTTACGTTCAACGCCACCGAGGCCAGGTCGGCGACGTACATCGTCGTGGAGGTGGACGGGTTCAGGCCGGCCCGGCAACGGATCGAGCGAGTCCCGGAGTTTGCACGCGGAAGGTTCGTCACGACGGTGTTTCTGGAGCGCGCCGCCGAATTGCCGCCGACCGGCGATACCCCCCGAACCGACGGGGGGAGCCCCCCAGTGGTGGACTTGCGCCAGTTGCAGGCCGACATTCCCCGCGAGTCGGTGGAGGCTTTCGAACAGGCCGCCGAGGCTTCCCGCAGCGGCGACCATGAGCGGGCCGTCACGAACCTGACCTACGCGCTAGAACTGGCGCCCGATTACTACGAAGCGCAAAACGCCCTCGGTTTCGAATACGCTCAACTCGGGCAGATTGAGGATGCGACGCGACGGTTTCGGATCGCGGCGGAACTGAATCCGAACGCCCCGCAGCCCCGGATCAGTCTGGGAATGCTCCTGCTCAGGGAAAACGAGGTTCTGAACCGCGCCCGGCAGATCGACGATGCCGAGGAGATACTGCGGGATGCTCTCGCCGTGCTCGAAGAAGCCGTCGACCTGGATCCTCTGTCGGCATCGGCGCGCTATCTGCACGGAACGGCGCTCTACCGGGCCGGGGAGAACCAACGCGCGCTCGACACGCTCCAGCGTGCCCTGGGGCTGACGCCGCCTGTACCCGATGTTCGAATCATGCTCTACAATGTCTATGTCGCGGAGCGCGAGTTCGGCCGGGCTCTCGAACAGGTCACGGTTTTTCTGGAAGAGAATCCGGACAACCCAAATCGCGAATCTGTCGAGAAAATGAAGTCCGAACTCGAACTGCTGGTTCCGCGGTAGCCGATCGCCAGATCCCCGGAGAGACCCCATCCATGAGAAGTCAACGGAGAATCGCCTTGCACGGCCTACTGGCCGTGCTCGTTGTGTGTATGCCTCTCATCGCCGGCCTTGGGCCGCAAGGCGAAGAGATTCCCCTCGTTCCCGCAGCAGCGTCGCCAGAAGAATTCGATGCGATGGATGCGATGGAGGTCGAACAGAATCCAGTGACGCAGCTGACCCTGGCGACCACCTTCCTCGACACGTATCCGGAGAGCGAGTTCACGCACCTCGTCGAGCGGGTTCGCATCCAGGCCTACACCGATATCGGCAACTCGGGCGCCGTGATCCTCGCTGCCGAAGCGGCGCTCGAAGCCGAAACCGGATTCGTCGAATCCCGTCTCGCTGATTTGGCGGAACGCGGCGAGGCACCCGGACAAGCCGAGTTCGGCCTCAACTTCCTCAACTCCAGGACTTTTTACTATCGCACCCTGATCGACGCCCACAATTCGCTCAACCGATTCGACGAGGCGATCCGGTATGGGGAGCTTGCGCTGGCCAACGATGCCGAAGCCTGGGAACGTTACGATGCGATGACTGAGGAATCGGCCTCAGGGTACGCCGAAACCCTCGACACGCACCGTTCCCTGGAACTCTATCTCACCCAGACCATCATGAATGCCTACCAGAACCTGAACGACGCCGAGAACACGATCGCGTATGCGGAGCGGGCTCTGGAGTTGAGCCCTCGGGATCTGGCAACGCTGATCACCATATCGGGCGTGATGGCCGAGCGGCCGCCCGATGAGGAGGCCGCTCGCGAGCAACATCTGGAGCAGGCCGAGGCGTATGCCCGGGACGCGATCGAGTTGCTGGAAGAGTTTCTGTCGGGCCCGGCCGGAGGGCAGATCGGGGCCGAGCAGGCCGCCGGACTGCGCTCCGGCGTCCATTCGACGCTCGGACTGATCTATCTGCACCAACAGGAATACGGCGATGCGCAGGACGAGTACGAAACCGCCCTCGACCTGGTCGCCGACGATCCGGTTTCCCAATTCAGGCTGGGCGTGGTGTATGCGCGGGATGACGAACTGGACGAGGCTCTCGAGGCGCTCGCGCGATCGGTCTTCCTTGGGGGTGTGACCGAGTCCGAAGCCCGCGGCTTGCTGGAACGCATCTACGAGGCTCGAAACGGATCGTTGGATGGACTTGAAGGATTCATCGCAACCGAGGGCGCCCGGCTCGGGAACGAGTGAGGTCTAACACGGGCTGCTCAGGATCAGGGTTCGGTTACGCCGAGGGCGGCAGGATCGCGAATCCTGCTGTTGAACGTGTCGGCTTCGTCCAGCGGAGCGCAGATTCCCCCCATTGAAGAACCGTTCAGAAAAAGCAAGGCGGGGTCCGAGCCCCCGCCTTCTTGCGTATGACAAGCCCTGTCAGAAGATCCACTTCAGGGCGAACTGCATGACCCGCGGATCCCGCGAGGTTCGCAATTGCCCGAACGTTCCGCTGCGAAGGTTGATCGACGGGTTCACGGCCCTGAAGCTGTTGGGAATGTTGTAGACCTCCCATCGGAACTCGATGGTCTGGCCTTCGGTGATCGTGAAGTTCCGCGACAGCGCCGCGTCCCAATCCCACTGGGCCGGTCCCCGGACGCTACGAATCCCGACGTTGCCCAGTGTGCCTGCCGCCGGAATCGCGAAGTTGTCCACGTTGAAATACTGCTCGCGCGGTCCGTTGCGCCCGCTCAGGGCCTCGCCGCCGAGATGTTGCCCCACCTGGTCGCCCCGGTTCGTGCCGTTCAGGGCGCGGTCCGATCCGGCCTCGATCGTCATGTAGCTGCCCGTGTTGTAGCGGTAGATCACCGAGAGCTGCCAACCCGAGGCGAGCATCCGGGCCGCGGCGTTCTCGAATTCGGGCATCTGGGCGACGCTGGTCCAGTTCAGCGAATGGCGCCGGTCCGACGAGCAGTTGCCGCGAGAGCGGTTCCGGTCGCCCGGAAAGATGTTGACGTTGTCCGGGTTCAGCCCGGTCCCGCCGTTCTCGCTGTCCTGCTCGAGCGACAGGCAGTGCGCCCACGTGTAGTTGAGGTTCAACGTGTAGCCGCTGGAAATGCGCTTCCGCACGTCGAGCAGAAGGCCGTTGTAGCTCATGTTGCCGTCGGTGTTGATCTGCGCCGCGGCGCCCATCTTCCGCCCCACTTCCGGGTCGATGATCGAAAGCAGCCGGCGCGGATTCGTATTGCGCGTCGTGGAGCAGGTGGCGCCCGCTCTCCCCGCGTTGAACGTGTACTGATCGGTGTAGCACAGCCCGCCGGCGTCGGCGACCCCCGGGAAATAGATGGCCGGGTTGACCTGCTCGGAGCCGAGCATGTGAATCGTGTGCATGCCGAGATAGGTGGCCGACACCAGCCAGTCGTCGGCGAACTGGCGCTGGAGGCTCAGGTTCCAGCTCTGGACCTGGGCCGGCTCCATGTCCTCGCCCATGAACGTGAACCTGCCGTAGGTCGGGAATTCGACGTCCGAAGAGACCGACAAGGGATGCGGGTTCCCTCCGGGGTAATCGGCCCAGGGATCGTCCAGGCTGGCCCCGTTAATGACGATGTTGCCACCAAAGGGCGGCACCAGCGAAGTCCACAGGTGGAACTGCGCGTTGGGGTAGTCGTACCCTAGCCCGGTCGAGGCCCGCACCGACGTCCGGCCGTCGCCGGTGACGTCCCAGGCCAGTCCGAAGCGCGGCGCGAAGATCCACATGTTCCGCGGCCGGCCCCGGTCGCCCTCGAATCCCTCATCGCCCGGGAACAGGAAGCCCGGCGGCGCCTGGGTGAACACCGTGCTCCGGACCCCGGCCATGCGGCGCTCGTTGCTGAACGTGGCGATCCGCCCGTTGGTGATCGACTGTCCCAGTTCCGGCTCCCAGCGGAGCCCCCAGTTCAGCGTCACCGTCGGCGTGACGCGCCAAGAGTCGGCTATGTAAAGCGCCGTGTACAACTGGCGCACGTAGGCCGTGTTGGGCGGCCCCTGCAGGAAACGTTGAGAAACGCCCAGGAGCATGTCGGCGTACGGCAATCCGCTGTGTTGACCGTTGAAGTTGAACTGTCCCGACGCGAAGGCGTTGGCGTTGGAGTTCGAATCGATCCACATGTACGCGCCGCCATAGCTCCACTGATGGTCGCCGCGCGACATGCTGACGTCGGTGTTGAGGCCGGCCGAGAACGTCCGGAAGCTGGAGTCGTTGGACGTGGCGCCGCCGAGATTGAAGCCAGGATCCGTGATGCCGAGGTTGGCGTACTTGTCGACGTAGCTGAAAACGTTTGCCCCCAGGTCGGCCCATGTGAAGTAGTCGGCCCCGAGGCGGCCGATGTTGGTATAGTTGACGGCCAACCGGCTCGAGACGACTGTCGTTGGACTCACCAGCCAGGTGTCGCCCACGGTGTAGGACTGCCCGAGGCTGTCCCACCCCGGCGCGTCGGCGGTGAAGATGTTGTCCGTATCCAGCGAGTAGGGCGTTTCCCTGTTGTTGGACTGGTAAAGAACGCGCCCGATGATGGAGTGGGCGTCGTTGACCTGCCAATCGGTCTTGCCCACCCACTGGGTGTCATTGTCCTGCTGGAGGTTCCCGAACTGGACGAGGCCGCAGTCGTTGGCGATCTGATCCATCGGGGTCCTGCGCGCCAGTTCCATGCCGACGGGACTGAAATGGCTCGGATCGATCATGTTGTTCTCGAACAGCTCCACGCCGTCGCGGACGTAGCTCAACGTGAGCGGCGAACTTCTGCACGGCGGGGCCGTCACGGCGCTGAAGTCTCCCCGCAGCATCGCCGGCGTCGGGGCCCAGTCCTCGGTCCCGCTCGGATCCTGGCGGATCGTCGTCCCCTGAAACGCCGCGAAGTAGAACAACTTGTCCTGGACGATCGGTCCGCCGATCGTGCCGCCGAACTGGTTCCGTTTGAGCGAGCTTCGGCCCGTGAAGTACTCGTTCGCCCCGAACAGGTCGTTGCGCACGAACCAGAACAGGCTGCCGTTGACCACGTTGGTGCCCGACTTGGTCACGGCGTTGACCTGCGCCCCGCCCAGCCGGCCCTGCGAGGCCGATAGCGCGGAGGTTTCCACCTTGAACTCCTGCAGCGCGTCCGGGAACGGCAGCGGCAGGCTCAGGTTGTCATACGGGTTGTTGTGAATCGCGCCGTCCAGCATGTAGGCCACGCTGCCTTCCTGGCTGCCGGCCACGGAGATCTCCTGCTGGTTGGGCATGCTTCTCCGCGAGGAGGTGCCAGTCTGCACGGCGGCGCCCGCGTTCAGGATAAGTTGGGTCACGTTGCGTCCGTTGAGCGGCAGTTGCAGAATTCGCTCGTTCTCCATGACGTTGCCCACGCCCACGGTCCGCGTTTCGACCAGTGCCGCGTTGGCGGAAACTTCCACGGTCTGGGTGACCTGGCCTACCTGGAGCACGACCGGAATTTCCGGGTTGCCGTTGACCTCCAGCGTTATGCCGGTCTGGACGAACGTCTGGAAGCCGGGCAGCGTGACTTCCAACCGGTATGGGCCCGTGGGCAGGCTGGGAAGGACATAGGCACCGGTCTCGTTTGACACCGTGGCCCGCGTCAGGCCGGTGTCGGTTTGAGTGGCGGTGACGTCCGCTCCGGGGATGAGCGCCCCTGTCGCGTCGGACACCCGACCGCTGATTTGGGCGGTTCCCTGTCCCAAGACCGTGGAACACGCGAACGCCGCAACCAGTGCGATATTGAGATGTTTGGATCTGACTTTCATGAATCTCCTCCGCAGGATAAAACCTGGTTAGTAGCCTGATTGCCTCCGAGTCATTGGGCTCGGTATTTTTTGGGACACTTGGAACACCTGGGACACCGAGGCAACCCTATGGACCTTTCCCCGTCGAAAACGGGACCGTTTCCAACAATCCGGATAATGCCCTGGATAATGCCGATCCAATGCAGAACCGTTTCGTTGGGTAGTCGTGATTGGGCGGATGATACCGCGCTCCGAATCCGAATTGTAAACGATTTTACGAGGATTTTGGGGGGAGGGAACTGGTTGAACTGAGGTCGCCCGACGGCTACCGTAAGAGGAGCCGGCTTGAAAACAGGAGTGAAGCTCATGAAGAGACTATTGACGTGCACTGTGTTGGCCTTGGTTGGAAGCCTGGGCGGCGTTCGTACAACCCTCGCCCAGGATCTTGTCATCGAACGGGCGCGCATCATTGTCGGCAACGGCGAGATCATCGACGAGGGTTCGGTTGTTGTGCGCGATGGCCGCATCGTTTCGGTATCGGAAGGCGAGGTCAACGTTCCGGGAGTCCCCGCGCTCGACGCCGCGGGCATGACGCTGATGCCGGGGTTTATCGACGCCCACCGCCACATCATGCGGGGAGACGATGACGACTGGTTTAGGGACGAAGCGGTGGATCGGATGCGGGAGTTTCTTGAAACCGGATATACCACTCTGATGTCGGGAGGCGGCCCCGTACCCGGGATCGTCGAGTTGAAGCGGCGCGTCGACTCGGGCGAGTTGCCCGGCCCCCGGATCGTTACCTCCGGGCGCGCCAACAGCAACAACACTTCCCCGGAAGAGGCGCGGGCTCAAGTGCGCGCGAATGCCGAGGCCGGCGTGGAGATCATAAAGACCAGTATCAATCTGACGCCCGGAGGCGCCGAAGCCGAGACGCTCGCGGCGATTGTCGACGAGGCGCGGCGGCACGGGCTGGAGGTGATGGCCCATGCGGTGACCGTGCCGGACATGAACGCGGCAGTGGAGGCCGGCGTTGCCAAGCTTGTCCACACACCCCACGACAGCTTCATGAGTGCATCGGACGCAGCGAAGGTCGCCGATGCGGGAATCGAGAACCTCTCGACGATCGGGTTTGCAGTACCGCTGTTCGGCATCTTCAACGACGATAATGTCCCGACGTTTCGCGATGGGAGTGCGTGGCCGCAGGACATCCTCGGGACCGGTTCGAACGCCGCGGGCGAAAAAGCCGTCAACGGGCGCACGCTCTGGGATGCCGGGGTGACTTTCGGCTTCGGCACAGACACCGGATACCATCCGTGGGAAGGGCTCAAGCATGAACTCCGTGCCCTTAACCTGATGTTCTCTCCCCTCGATTTGGTTCGCCTGATGGGACCGAACACCGCAGCGTTCATTGACATGAGCGACGATCTGGGTACCGTGGAGGCTGGCAAGCTTGCCGATCTGGTCCTTATCGACGGCGACCCGTTCGAGGGCTATTGGAACCTGTTGAACGTCAAGGTGACGATTTTGGGAGGCCGAATCGTCGCCGACCAACGCTGACAGCGCGGTGCAGACCCCCGCGCGCGACGCCGCCGGGTTCCAATGTTGGCTGCTACAGAACTGGATCGTACTCGTTGGGCCGATGGAGGACAGATGAACATTCGATGGATTGTTGCCTTCAATACCGCGGTCTTGCTGGGAGTTGTCCTGGACATGCCCCCGGCCGCGGCGCAAAACGCCGGCGACTGGCCGACTTACAATTACGATCTGTATGGCACGCGTCATTCTCCACTGGAGCAGATTCACACCGAAAACGTCGCCGACCTGCACGAGGTCTGGTCGTACGGACTGGGTAGACTGGGAAGTTCGGGCACGTTGACCGGCGGGTCCGAGGCCACGCCCATCGTCGTTGCCGGCGTGATGTACCTGCCCGTGGCCGATTCGGTCGTGGCTCTCGACGCGGCGACCGGGGATGAGATCTGGATCTACACCATGTCCGTCGATGCACCGCCCAACCGGCGGGGCGTTGTGTACTGGCCCGGGGATGACGACCATGCGGCGCGGATCTTCTTCACGGCCAACCGGCGGCTCATTGGGGTCAGCGCGTTTACGGGGGAACCCGCCACCGGTTTTGGCGTTGCCGGCGTCGTGGACATGGGCCAGGCATACAATGGCGCCCCGAGCGTGTTCGAAAACCTGATCCTCGTCGGGACCAACGGTGTTCCCGGAGCGGTGCGCACGTTCGATGCGCGAACCGGAGAGTTGGTGTGGGAGTTCCGGTCCGTTCCCCAGCCGGGTGAGGCAGGAAATGAAACCTGGGAGAACGAGAGCTGGAGGGAACGTACGGGCACATACAGTTGGGCATTCTCTCAAACCATGGATCCGGAGCGGGGCATTTACTACGCCGTTTTCGAAACCGCCGGGCCCATCGACTACTGGGGGGGCGACCGCCACGGAGACAACCTTTTCGCGGGATCGATCGTGGCCCTCGACGTCCGAACCGGAGAGCGGCTGTGGCATTTCCAGACCGTGCATCACGATTTGTGGGACTACGATCTGCCGGCGCCGCCCGTGCTTCTGGACGTGACGATCGGGGAGGAGACAGTGCCGGTCCTCGCACAGCCGGCCAAGACCGGCTACCTGTACATTCTGAATCGGCTTACCGGGGATCCGGTGTTCGGGATCGAGGAGGCGCCCGTACCGCGGAGCACGGTTCCGGAAGAGCGGAGCGCGCCGACACAACCGATTCCGGTCAAACCCCCGCCGCTCGCGCGCGTCTCCTACGGTCCTGAAGATATTGTCACGGCCGAGGACACAAACGCCGAACACGCTGCCTTCTGTGCCGAGTTGGTCGAACGGAGCGGCGGTTTGTACAACGAAGGGCCATTCACGCCGTACGTGTACCGGGCCCCGGGGGCTCCTCCGAGTTCGACGGTGATCTTCCCGGGCTCGGTGGGCGGGGCCAACTGGGGTGGGGCCACGGCGGACCCGAGTCTGGGTTACGTTTTCGTCAACACGATGAGCGAAGGCAGTTTCGGCTGGATCGAGCCGAGCCCCGAGGCATCGGCCGTACCCTACCGCAGGAACAGCATCGTCGGGCGGACCTCCCGCTTTCAATGGCATGACAATACCGAAGACTCCGGCGGCAACATCAACGGAGCGGGCGAGGGCGGCTGGCCCTGCCAGAAGCCGCCATGGGGCGAACTGGTCGCCGTTGACCTGACTACCGGAGACATCGCCTGGAGAGTGCCTCTCGGGATCACCGACGAATTGCCCGAGGAGAAGCAGGGGACTGGACGGTTGAATTTCGGGGGCCCGATCACCACAGCCGGGGGATTGGTCTTCATCGGCGCAAGCAACGATAGGCGGTTCCGCGCCTTCGATTCCCTCACTGGGAGTGAACTGTGGGTCGAGCGCCTCCGCATGAGCGCCCATGCCGTGCCGATCTCCTATGAGGTGGACGGCAAGCAGTATATTGCCGTCGTTGCCGGAGGGCAGAGGGGGGATGTCGACGATCCGGGACCGGAGGGGGCCGAGGCCGTTGTCGTCTTCGCTCTGCCGTAGCGCTGATCGTATTTTCTGGACCTGACAGCCCGTGACAGGGCCCTTCAGGATCCTGTCACGGGCTGTTAATCACCCACCGGCCCCGCCGCCGTGTCGATAGAGGAGAATCCAATGCCAGCCAATACTTACCGCATCGGCCAGATAGTGCCGAGTTCAAACACCACGATGGAGACCGAGGTTCCCGCGATGCTCAGAGCGCGGGAATCGGTCGAGCCGGAACGTTTCACGTTTCATTCGGCACGGATGCGCATGCGGCAGGTGAGAAAGGAAGAGCTCAAGGCGATGGACGCCGAATCGGACCGGTGCGCGGCCGAGCTTGCCGATGCCCGTGTGGATGTTCTGGGATATGCCTGCCTGGTCGCCATCATGTCGATGGGCAGGGGCTACCACCGCCAGTCCGAGGCGCGGTTGCACCAAGTCACGGCGCTGGAGGGCCACCCGGTTCCGGTCGTTACCAGCGCGGGTGCTCTTGTGGACGGCCTGAATGCGATGAACGCGAAGAGAATCGCGATGATCACGCCGTACCTCAAGCCGTTGACCCGCATGGTCGCCGACTATATCGAAAGCGAAGGAATCGAGGTGGTCGACTGCATTTCGCTTGAAATAGCGGACAACGTCGAGGTTGGCCGGCGCGATCCGATGGCGCTCGCCGAGATCTACAAGGATCTGAATCTGGATCGCGCCGATGCCCTGGTGCTCTCCGCTTGCGTGCAGATGCCATCGCTGGCGGCCATTCCGGTTGTTGAAAGGGAGTGCGGTTTGCCGGTCGTTTCAGCGGCCGTGTGCACGACCTATCGAATGCTCCGCAGTCTGGAATTGACCGCCAGCGTCCCGGGGGCCGGCGCCCTGCTTGCCCCTTCGGTCGAGGCGGCCCGTTGACGCATATCGATCGAGCCGAGGCATCCCTGCTTCGCTACCGGCTCGGGACTCCGATTTCCGGGCCATCGCGGGCCGACGAATATCTTCATCCATGACAGGGACGAATGTTATGCTGACACCCTGTCGAAGCGATTCGACGAGTTATCGCTCGCGCGAAAAACTCAAGCGGCGTCAAGCATTTTATCTTTGGAGATAACGGTATGAATAGTTGTGTTCGTCTTCTATTGCCGGTGGCCGTACTGATCTCGGGAGTGACTGTCTACGCTCATCATTCCTTCACCGCAACCTACGACGAGCAGGAGTTGGTCGAGATTGAAGGACAGATCGTCCAGTTCATGTTTCGCAATCCCCATTCCTGGGTGCATGTGATGGCACCGGATGAGACCGGCGAGATGCAACGCTGGGGCGTGGAGTGGGGCGGCGCTGGCCAACTCGGGCGGCAAGGCGTGACGCGGGCTTCGCTGCGCACTGGCGATGTGGTCGTGATCAGCGGAAACCCGGGGCGCAATCCGGACGACCACCGGATCCGCATGCGCAGTCTCATGAGGACCTCCGACGGGTTCGGATGGGGACAGCAGGGCGAAGACTTCGATTAGCCCGCCTTTCTCACGGGTTTTCGTCGCGAAGAGTCGGAGACGCCGTCAGGGCAAGGCGCGCGCCCGGAGGGCACCGGAGGCGTACTTGACAGTACGTCGAGGAGCCCGACGAAGCGGAACGCAGCACTGGCGGATGTATACGGCGCTGTAGCAGACAACTCGTGAGAAATGCGGGTTAGACCCCACGCCCGTTGCCTGTTGTCCGAGTCGCGGTACTGCGGCGTTATTGTAGATACCGGTCGGATTCGCGCAGGATTCGGGTAGATTTCGCACAGAAACCCAGGGGGACGCTCCGCCGTCCCGGACCCCGCACGCTCTCCGGACTCGGGCGCTCGATACATTGCCCCCGGATATCCCTAGAAGATGTCCCCGACAACGCACACTCGGTGTCGAACGCTGCTTTTTCGGCCGCTGACAATAGTCGGCGTCCCGCTCATCTCAGGCATATTGGTCTGTGCCTACTCCCTTTCGGCTCAGGTGCCGGCGCATCTGTTTGGAACCTGGGAACTCAACGTGCAAGAATCCAGCCAGAGTTCCACGCGATACAAAAGAACGACCTGCTGGATCGGGCCTTGGGAAGACGGACTCCAACTCCGTTACGACTTGGTCGGTGAGCGCGGCGGAGTGATCCACCTGGAGTGGACGGGGCGGTTCGATGGTCGGGATTACGCTGTCCAGGGCGTGGACTATGTGCTCACTCATGCGTACACGTGGGTCGACGACCGTACCTACACCGTCCTCATCAAGGTGGATGGCACCCCCGTTGCCCAGGCGCGAACCCTGATCTCATCCGATGGCCAAACCCTCACGACCGTCACTGTCGAAAGACTCCCCGACGGCCGGCAGCTCCAGACCACGGTGGTGTACGAGAAGAAGTAGCCGCGTCACGGGTCGGGAGGACGCACCCACCGGAAATGGCTGTTGAGGAGTTGGAACGTATCGGGTTGCACGAGCCTGAGTTCCATGCCAATCCGGTAGTCGTCCATTTCGCCCTCCAGGATCAGGCGATCGTTTTCGGGACGTTGGAACACGAAACGGGACGTCCATGTCCCGCTGCCACCCTTGGTGAGGTCGAGCGTATTCGCCGCTACGTCGATCGAGACGCCGTAGCGCGCGAACGAGTCGTCGGTGCGTTGAAAAACCATGACGCCGGGATCGTCGAAGATGACTCTTCGCCAGCGGCGATCATAGTCGTTGAGCACGGCTGGGCGCGCCTGCTCGTCGATCGCAAGCCGCTCCACGTTCCAGATTCCGTACAGGGGGGAACGCGGACTGGCACCCCCCTCCCGGTACCAGTAGATCGAGGTCGCGTTCGTGTAGACGCCCAACGCGTAGAGGCCGAAAAGTATCTGCGCGCCGAGCGCGATGGCATTTGCGCGATGCGTGCGGCCCAGCGGCGGCTGGACCGATGGCCCGACGGGGCGATCGGTCAGGAAGAAGCGTCCCAGGCGGGACGACTCTGGCGCCAGAAGGAAGACGGTCATCAGGATGAGATGGAAGGAGACCATCTTGACGCCCAGATCGTAAAGCATGTTGAAAGCGAAGACCTGCGACATGCTGGCCAGGACGATAACGGCGCCGAGCGCCGTAGTTCGCGGAACCAGCAGAAGGAGGGCGGCGACGATTTCGACGACCCCGGTGAGGATCTGATACGTGGGCGAGGCTCCTACGAATGTCCACAGCATGCCTTGGAGCGACACGTTGCCCACGGGCGTGACCAGGGTGATCAAAGACGGAAACGGGAATTGCACCGGGATGACCTTGGTGATTCCGTATTCGAGCATCTGCGAGGCGAGTGCCAGGCGAATGAACACGCGAAACCATTTGTTCAAGACGACGTAGTTTCCACGCTTTCGGTCCAGAACCGACCAGAGGCCCGTTGCGGCGATCGCCAAGACCAGCACCCAGAACGCCTGAATCCAGAAGAAGTCGGTGTCCCAGCTATTTCCGGAGTCGTCGAGAGGTTCGGTGATGTCGAACGCGTGCGAGGCAACCCAAACGGTGATGTCCCGCAGGGGCCAGAGCGTACCCAGGCTGGTGACGCTACGATCGGGGAGAAGAAACAGGCCGCCGGATATCCGCGTGGTGAGGCAGTACAGACCGAGATAGGAGACGCAGAAGCGGAATGCGGTGCGCATGCCGGGATGCCATGCGGCCCCCGGCAGCGAGGCCTTCGCCCGCGCCGTATCGTTTGGAGTTCCCATCGGCGTTAGGCCCGTTATCCAGCAGCCCGCGGCAAAAGCTCGCAAGACCCCGCAGTGTTCTGCCACGGGTGGCTATGCGACCCGACACTAACATTCCGCCGAACGCGAGTCAATTTGGGTTGAAATGGGCGGCGGCGCCAGTGTCGATACCGCCCTCGTCTCTGAATACGTCGACTCCCGACGGGAATCGATAGCCGGTCTGCAATGTCTTTGTAAGAGCCGGTCTTGTGAAGCGTCGAAATGGATCTCGGGCCCTGTTCACGGTTCCTCGGAGAACTCCTGGAGGGGCCGAAGGGTCTTACTCGATCGGGTCCTTTTTTTTGTAGCCAGTGAAACGTCCGGTTGGTTTGACGGTTGATGTGTTGTCGCAAAAAGCCTCTGGGCGTCGCGTTCCCGGGGGTGTGGCCTGTGGAACCCCTTCGCTGCGCCCGTGATCCCACAGGTCGTGGACGCCCCGATGTTGCATGGGGGTGCCCGGAGAATCCTGCGACGGAAGGTATCCGAGAAAACGCGGTATCATCGTTATTGGTTCGGCGGGTATGCCGAAATCGCCGGTATGACGATGTCCGGGCGAGTCAGGAGTTGCCAGTTCCCGTGAAACGTGTGACCCAATCCGCCAATGTATCGATGAAACTTGCGGTGCTCTCGTGGCTTCTGGTGTCCGCGGCCCCGGTTGGGGCGCAGTCAGGAGTGGTGTCTGTCGACGAGATCGTTGCACGGGTCGTTGAACGCGCCGAAATGCAGCGCGAGTCCAAGGCCGAGTTGGCGTTCGAGTCGACGATCCAGACCACCATCGAGCAATTGAACGGCGATTTCGAGATCGAGAAGACCGAGCGCGAGACTTACCGTCAGTACCCGCTCGAAGGAGTGCTCTACGAAGAGCTCATCGCGCGCGAAGGCGAGCCGCTCACCGAAGACGATCTCAGGGACGAGGCCGAGCGCAGGGAAGACTTTATCCGGGAGGTACGGGAGCGTGTTTACCGGGGAGAAGACCCGGAACCCGAGGACGAGAACAGCGTCGAGTTCGACGAGGAATTTGTCGGCCGATACCGGTTCACGATCGAAGGCGAAGATACTGTCGACGGTCATCCGACCTGGATCTTGTACCTGGAGCCCCGTTCCGGCGATCTGCCCGTCCGCCGCAACATCGACAACGCGCTGAACAAGTCTACGGGCCGAATCTGGATCGCGCAGAGCGACTACGGTGTCGCCCGGGTCGAGTTCGAGATGGCCGAATCTGTCCGCTTTTGGGGCGGCATTCTCGGTACGTTGCGAAACGTGACCGGGCGGCTCGAATACATCCGCGTGGCCGACGGGGTCTGGCTTCCCGGGACGCTGGACGTTCAGATCGACCTTCGCATTCTCTTTCGCAACATACGACGCCGGATCATCCGCGAGTGGGGTGAATACGTTCCGTTACCGACTGCGAACTGAGGCTGTTAAGTAGTTGATGTTTGGGGGGAGTTAGAGTTAGTAATAGTCCGATTGGCTTTTGAACCGTACGTTTCATCCGCTTTATGCCAGACACGGTGGCCTTTTTGTGGTCCAATCGAAAAAAAATAAAGCCAGCCCAAGGCGAGGAATAACATGAGCGTGAAAGACTTCCGGATGATTGTCCCGTGCATCGCCGTCGCGGTGGTCGCGATGGCCACCGCGATGCCCGTGGCGGCGCAGATGGACCTCTCGGGCCAATGGGCTCCGGTCCTGGACGAAGACCGCGACGAGCGGGTCGGCGGACCCGAGCTTGGCGAATACATGGGGATGCCGATCAACGACGCCGCGCGGGCGCGTGCCGAACTCTGGGACTCTTCCATCCAGTCGCTGGCCGAATGGCAGTGCCGTCCCCACGGGGTGGACTACATTACGCGGGGGCCTTCCCAGCCGTTCATAACGCCGGAAATCGATCCCGTGTCGCGCAACCTCACCGCGTATCATTTCGAATGGCTGCGGTCGGTCGACCGCCCCATCTACATGGACGGACGCCCCCATCCCGGGCCAAACGAACCGCACAGTTGGGCTGGATTTTCGACCGGTCAATGGATCGGCGATGTCTTGCGGATCCATACGACACACATCAAGGAAGACTATATCCGTCGCAATGGTCTGCCGCGCAGCGACCGTGCGGAGGTCGTCGAGTATCTGATTCGGAATGAAGATGTGATCACGTGGACGACGATCACCTACGATCCGGTCTATCTTGAAGAACCCCTGATCCGCACGTCGGAGTTCCAATGGCGGCCGAACCAACAAGTGCCGCCCTACCCCTGCACGGTCGTGACCGAAGTGGATCGGGATGCGGGTTTCGTGCCCCATTACTTCCCGGGCGAGAATCCATACGCAGGCGAGGCCGCTGAACGGTACGATCTTCCACTTGAGGCGACACGGGGCGGCGCCGTTACTATGTACCCCGAATTCAAGGAGCGAATCCGGGAGTTGTCGCCGGACCGTTAAGATTCTGGCCGTCATCGCCGCTGGCGCCTGCGCCTCGGATACCCTGGAGAATAGAATGTGGAAACGATGGAACGAATCCAAACCGAAGACACCGGCCCTGTCCGTGTCGCTCCTGGCGTGTGGAGTTTGGGCGTTCGTTTTGGCGCCTTCCGCCGGGGCGCAAGAACGTGCAATCGATGTGGTTCGCGTGCGTGGGCCGGTTTACATGCTGGCCGGCGCGGGGGGAAACATTACTGCGTCGATCGGTGAGGACGGCGTCCTGCTGGTGGATTCGGGGACTGCGGACATGGCCGGCGAAGTCCTGGCCACGATCCGTGAGATCCAGGAGCTCCAGTTGATGGGACGCGACCCCGAGCCCCCGCGATGGGGTGCGGAAGGGCGCCTCGCCGTGCTGGCCTATCGGGACGGGTACTCGCCTCCCAAGCCGGTACGCTACATCATCAATACCAGCAGTGCGGCCGATCACGTGGGTGGCAACCAGTTCATCCGGGACAACGGCGTGACATTTGTCGGGGGGAACGTCGCCGGTGCTATCGGGGATGCCGGCGTTGGCGCCAGCATCTATGCGCGTGAGGAAGTGCTGTTCCGAATGGTCGATGCCGGCATGTCCTACCTCATGCATCCGACCGATACGTACTACGGTCCCAGCTACAAGATCAGCCATCACTTCAACGGAGAAGGCGTCCGCATGATCCATATGCCGGCGGCGAGTTCCGACGCCGACACGATAGTCTATCTGCCGCGCTCGGACGTGATCGTGACCGGCGATTTCTTTTCGCAGACCAGCTATCCGATGATCGATTTGGAACACGGCGGCAGCATCGATGGAGTGATCGACGCACTCAACTATGTTCTCGAAACCGCGATTCCGGAGTTCCGGACCGAGGGCGGAACCATGATCGTGCCAGGCCACGGCAGGGTTGGCGATTCGGCCGATGTCGGTTACTACCGCGACATGCTCACGATCGTTCGCAACAACATTCGGGAGATGATCGACCGGGGGTGGTCGATGGAACAAGTGCTGGCCGAGCGGCCGACGAAGGCCTATGACGGCCTGTACGGGTCCGAGACCGGGGAATGGACCACCGAAGACTTCGTGACGGCCGTGTATCGGAACCTCTCTCCCACACCTTGAGACACGGAGGAAATATCATGACTGGTGGAATGGGCCAATCCAATCGTGCTCCGGCGTGGGTTGCCGTAACGGCGGCCTTGCTGATCGCCGTTCCATCGGCTCTGGCCCAGCGGGGCGGACCCCCCGAGGCGGGTCCAGCGAACGCGGACCCTCCGATCGATCTGACCGGATACTGGGTCTCGGTCGTGACCGAGGGTTGGAGACACCGTATGGTGGTGCCGCAAAAGGGCGACTACGAGAGCACGGCCATGACTCCGGCGGCCGTCGAAATCGCCGATGCCTGGGATCCGGCCGCCGATGAGGCCGCCGGAGAACAGTGCCGTTGGTACGGCGCCGGGGGTGTCATGCGCATACCGGGACGCCTGAACATCACCTGGGAGAATGACGACACGCTTCGCATCGATACCGATGCCGGTTCTCAGACCCGCCTGTTTCATTTCGATCCTTCGGCCGAACCACCCAGCGAACAGACGTTGCAGGGACACTCGCTGGCCGAATGGATTGGCGCCGACGGCGGACGCGAACCGGGTTCTGTGCCGAGCGGCAGGCTCAAGGTCGTCACCGATCACCTACGTATGGGTTATATCCGTCGAAACGGAGTACCGTACAGCGATCAGACCGTCATGACCGAGTATTTCTTCACGTTCGATGAGCCCAACGGCGACCGGTGGCTCGTTCTGACGACGTTTTACGATGATCCGCTCTACATGACGCGGCGATTCATGGAGAGTACGCACTTCAAGAGGGAAGCCGACGATTCGGGTTGGAATCCGACGGAGTGCTCTGCCTACCGGTAGGTCCGTCGGGGTTGTGGGAATTCCCGCCGTCGGAACCCGGTTGCGGGCATCTATTTTGGCCGCCCCCGGTATCCGTCGGCAATCATTGAAATCCTGTAGATCGACTTGGCGTTGTTCCGGACGCCCGCGGCCGTGACGAGGTCTTGTCTATCCGGGCCCTGGGCTCCACTGCCGACAATGTAGAGTGTTTTCTTTTCGGGACCGGAGAACGCCACCGAGATCGCGCGCCTTGGAGTTGGGATGGATCCCAGGAACTCTCCTCCGGAACTGAAGACCTGCACGGCATAGTCTGCGGTCACGTACAATCGCCCCGCCCCGTCCACCGCCATCCCATCGCCGCTTCCATCGTCTCGAAGCATGGCAAAGTTTCGGCGATTCGCGACCGAGCCATCGCTTCTTCGGTCGAAGGCGACGATCGCACCGCGGTTTGTCACGTAAAGAACCCGTTCGTCCGGACTCAGGATGATTCCGTTCGCTCGGATGTCGTCCGCGACGGTCGAAACGATACCGTCTCGATTGACGTAGTAGGCGCCGCCCGAAGTGAAATACGCGCCGCCATTGCTGTCGGCAACCAGATCGTTCAGCCGTCCCAGTGCCTCGCCGTTCTGGAAACTGTCGGCGAGGATTCTCGTTTCCGGCGCCAGCACGGCCACCTTGGTCGGTTCCTCGCACGGACTGAGGGTCTCGGGCCGGCCCGGATCCGTGCAGGTGCGCAGCACCGCCAGCAGGTTACCCTCGGTGTCGATGGAAACCGAACCCGCACCGTTCGTGTTCTCAAGGTACGTCGTCCGTTGTCCGTTAACGTCGAGCTTGCCGATGCGGCTGGGTTGTTCCTGAGCGAAGAGCAGCCCCCCGTCGGGTGTGCCGACGATTCCGTCGGCGTTGTCGCTTCCGCCCCAGACCAGTTCCCATTCCTCGCCGGCGGCGATCACGCCGGGAATCGCCGTGACGCGCGCCTCGACTGCCGGGGGCAGACGGCCCTCGTCTTGCCAAGCGGCGGCCGCCGGGGCAAGCGCCAGTCCGGCGCCGACGGCCAAGAGGGCCGCTCGTGCGGTCGACGCCGCCCGCGTGAGCACCGTTACCGATCCTCGGTCAACGCTCGATAGGCGCCGGCCACGTTGAGCGGACGCTGCTGTTCGTGGAATTCCCAACTCGCATAGTCCTCCATGGTTACGCTGGCCTGGGCCTCGGCCAGGCTTTCGCCGTCGCCGATCGCCTGCCGCACACGGTCTCGGACCAACTCGCGATAGCGGATATTGGCCGTCACGTCGGCCTTCGTACCCAGTCTCCCGTGGCTGCAAACGAAGTGTTCGAAGTCCATCGCTTCGACCTGACTGACCTTGTCGATTTCATCGTCCCGTGCCACGTCGCCGCCGAATGGCACGCGATTGATCGTGATCCAGTCGGATGCGAACAGGACGTTGGTCCCATCCACAAAACGCACGATCGTATTGTCGTCAGCATGACGGATCGGCATCGGGATGACTTCAACGCGTTTTCCACCCAGATTGATATGGATCGTGTCGGTATAGGTCAGATTGGGCGGCACGACGTTCGCGAGCGGACCGCGAATGACTTCGGCCCCGCTCAACGTCTGGTTCCGGTCCGCGTCGTACAGATCGAAGAGGCGCTGGAGATTCCCCGATGCTTCGTCGGGATCGATGCGGCCATCGCCGTTTGCGTCCTGAGTCCGGGCGGTTTCGGGCAGCGGCGTGTCGGCGGGGGGCATTTCCAGAGCCCGAAGCATGTTCTCGTGGCCGATCAGTTGCGCCGTATCCGCCCATACGGCCCCTCCCGAGCCATGGTCCCAGTGGTAGTGACTGTAGATCACATACTTCACGGGGACATCGAAACGCTGGGCCAATTCGCCCTTCAACCAGGTCGCCATCTCCGTGCCGACCGGTTCGACAAGGACGATTCCTTCAGAGGTCACCATGAACACGCTGAGATAGTCATCCTGCCGCGCGTAATAGATGTCGCCGGTCAAATTCCCGATCTCCCGGCCCTGGTACTCGGTTTGCTGGTAGAGCGACCGATCCTGGGCCGAGTTGTCCGGCGCGAAGGCCAGCAAGGCAAAGCCGGCCGTGCACAATGCCGCGATGTGCCTGAATTTCATGGGTTTCCCTCCTGGATGGACCGTCACTTTGGAGCCCACACTATAGCGGAGGCTCCCGCGCGGTTCCAGAACTTGTGGGCTCCGACGCCACGGACAGCCTCGTGGTCGGCGTCAGAAGTCGATATCGACGCCGACCGGACAATGGTCGGAACCCTGCTCGGCGGGCCAGATGAAGGCGTCCTTCAATCGCTTCATGGCTGCTGGCGACGCGAGGACATAGTCGATCCGCCACCCGACATTGCGTTCGCGCGCGCCGCCCCATTGCCGCCACCAGGTGTAATGGCCGGGCTCGCCCGGATGCAGGGCGCGAAACGTGTCCACCCAGCCCGCTTCGATCCAACGGTCCAATTCGGCCCGCTCCTCGGGGAGAAACCCGCTGTTCCTGATATTGGATTTCGGGCGAGCGAGATCGACCTCGCGGTGGGCGGTGTTGTAATCCCCGATCACGAGTACCGGGCACCGGCGCCGCAGCCGCTGCACCCGGTCGAATACCGCCCGATAGAAGTCGAGTTTATAGCCGACCCGGCTGTTGTCCCGGTCCTTCCCGCTCCCCTTGGGGAAATAGGCATTGACAACCGCGAACCGCCCGCGCCCGGTTCGGAAGTGAGCGGCGATGAACCGTCCTTCGATATCGAACCGAGGCTCCCCGAGTGAGGTTTCCACCCGATCGGGCTGAAGCTTTGAGTAGATGCCGACGCCACTGTATCCCCGGCGCTCGGCTGCCGTGAACGCCGCGTTCCAGCCTGGTGGCGTGCGTGCGTCGGCAGGGATCTCCCCGGGTAGTGCGCGGACCTCCTGTACGCCGAGGATGTCAGCGCCGGACCGGTGCAGAAAGTCCACGAACCCGCGCCGTACGCAGGCGCGAATCCCATTCACGTTCCAACCGACGACACGCATCCATCCCACCTTTCCCACGCCTGCCCGGCGGCAGACCGCATCCCCAACTCGCGTGGCCGTCTCACGGGCGCGATCGGGCTAAATCGGGGCGCCATGGCGCTCGGCGTGGGGGAAGCCGATCGGTGCGGCTTCCGATTCCGAAAGAACTTCACCCGCTTTCTGGCGCGAGTTTCGTGAAACCATCCTCCGGTATCGGTGGAAACTCGCGCTAATTCTCCAGCGTGACTTGAATTGGCCGCACGTTCTCTCGAATGTAGTCGATAATTTCCCCGGTTGACGTGCCCGGTCCGAACACTTCGCGGATACCCGCATCCTTCAGTTGAGCGATATCGGCGTCGGGAACGATTCCTCCGACGATGACAAGCACATCGTCGAGTTTCGCTTCACGGATCAGTTCCATGATCCGAGGGCACAATGTCATGTGCGCACCCGAAAGAACCGAGATGCCGATGACGTCGACGTCTTCCTGAAGAGCCGCGTTGACGATTTGCCGTGCGGTTTTTCGAAGTCCGGTGTAGATCACTTCGAAGCCGGCGTCCCGGAACGCGTGCGCGATGACCCTGGCGCCGCGGTCGTGACCGTCGAGGCCGGGTTTGGCGACCAGGACGCGTATGATTCTCTCTGTCGTCATTGACTAGAATCCGGGTTCTTCGTAAACACCGTAGACAGCCCGAAGCGTATCGCAGATTTCACCCAGAGTCGCATAGGCGCGGACGCATTCCAGTATGGGTTCCATGACGTTGGCATCCTCACGCGCCGCTTTGGAAAGTGCCTGACGGGCGCCCTCGACCCGGCCGGTATCGCGGCGTGCCCGAAGCGTCTGAAGCCGGGCGAGTTGACGTTCGCCGACGGATTCGTCGATCGAAAGAGTCTCGATCGGCGAAGTGTCCCCGGTCTCGAAGTCGTTTACCCCGACGATGATCTTTTCCCTGGTTTCGACGGATTTCTGGAAGGCGTAGGCGGACAGTTGAATTTCACGTTGCGGAAAGCCCTGTTCGATTGCGGCGACCATGCCGCCCATTTCGTCGAGCCGTTTGAAGTAGTCCCAGCACCCCTGTTCCATGTCGAGCGTGAGTCGTTCGAGATAGTAAGAGCCGCCCAGGGGATCCACCGTGTCGGTCAGGCCGCTTTCCTCGGCGAGGATCTGCTGCGTCTGCAGTGCAATCCGGGCTGTATGTTCGGTGGGCAGTGCCAGCGTTTCGTCGAGTGAATTGGTGTGAAGGGACTGTGTGCCGCCAAGAACCGCGGCCAGGGCTTGAACCGTTGTCCGTACGATGTTGTTCGAGGGTTGCTGGGCGGTCAGGGAACAACCGGCCGTCTGCGTATGAAACCGGAGCAGGGTCGATCTGGGATTGCGGGCTCCGAAGCGCTCCGTCATGATCTTGTGCCAGATCTTGCGGGCCGCGCGATATTTGGCGACTTCTTCGAAGAGATCGTTGTGTGCGTTGAAAAAGAACGAAAGCCGGGGCGCGAAATCGTCCACATCAAGCCCCCGGCGGCGGGCCCATTCGACATATTCAATGCCGTCGTAGAGCGTGAAGGCCAGTTCCTGCAGTGCCGTCGAGCCGGCCTCGCGAATGTGGTAGCCGCTGATCGAAATGGTGTTCCACCGGGGCACGTTGCGGGAACCGAACTCGAACGTGTCAACGACCATCTTCATCGAAGGCCGGGGAGGGAAGATGTACGTCTTCTGTGCGATGTATTCCTTGAGCAGGTCGTTCTGAATCGTTCCCGTGAGCTTGCTCCACGGCGCCCCCTGCTTTTCGGCAACGACCAGGTACATCGCCCAGAGAATCGGGGCTGGAGCGTTGGTTGTCATCGACGTGCTGATTTCGGCAAGGGAAATTCCGCGAAACAGCGTTTCCATGTCTTCGAGCGAATCGATGGCGACGCCGCACTTTCCCACCTCGCCTTCCGACATTAGGTGGTCCGAGTCCACACCCATCAGCGTTGGCAGATCGAAGGCGACCGAAAGGCCTGTTTGTCCGTGGTCGAGCAGGTAGCGGAAACGCTCGTTCGTGTCTTCGGCGGTGCCGAAGCCGCTGAACTGGCGCATGGTCCAGTGGCGCTTCCGGTACATTTCGGGGTAGATGCCACGCGTGTAGGGCTTCTGTCCCGGTTGTCCGAGTTCGGTCTCCAGGTCGATTCCGTCCAGGTCCGCCGGCCCGTAGAGAGCCTTGATCGGTACGCCGGACACCGTTGTCGTCGAGACCTGACGCCCCACATTGTCCCGGCCTGCCGGTTTTTTACTGATATTCCGTGCCATGGGTCCTTCTGAAGGCATCGTATTGTCGATACTCGGGGGTGTCAATCCGGGCGACGCCGTGCGTGCTAACATCAGCGGTTTATTTCATGCTTTGAAAGCGCCCCGTACGAAGGGAAGGCGAATATGGCGGATTCAAGAATCACAAAACGGATCGACGATTACTCACGTTGGTACACGGATGTTATCGCAGCGGCCGAACTGGCCGATTACGCCCCGGTCAAGGGATGCATGGTCATTCGGCCCAACGGATATGCCATCTGGGAGAAGATGCAACGGGCTCTGGACGACATGTTCAAGGCCACCGGTCACCAGAACGCGTATTTTCCTCTCTTGATTCCCGAAAGCTTCCTGAAGAAGGAAGCCGAGCACGTGGAAGGCTTTGCGCCTGAAGTGGCTACGGTGACGCATGCCGGCGGAGCGGAACTGGAAGAAGCTCTGGTTATCAGACCCACTTCGGAGACGATCGTCTGGCACGCCTACCGGAACTGGATTCAATCCTATCGAGACTTGCCGCTGCTGATCAATCAGTGGGCCAACGTCGTCCGGTGGGAGATGCGGACACGCTTCTTTCTGCGCACAACGGAGTTCCTATGGCAGGAAGGGCACACCGCCCATGCGACGTACGACGACGCCGAGAAGGAAACTCGTACGATTCTGGAGATCTATCGCAGGTTCGCCGAGGAGTTCATGGCGGTCCCCGTGATTCCGGGCCTGAAGTCGGAGAGCGAGAAATTCGCCGGCGCACATCATACCTACTCGATAGAAGCCATGATGCAGGACGGCAAGGCTCTGCAGGCCGGCACGTCGCATCATCTCGACCAGAACTTCGCCAAGGCCTTCGACGTGAAGTTTCAGAACGAGAACGGCGAACAGGAGTACGTCTATGCGAGCAGTTGGGGTGTCTCAACCCGACTGGTTGGCGCCCTGATCATGGCTCACGGCGACGACCGGGGCATCGTTATACCTCCGAAACTCGCGACGACCCAGTTGGCGATCGTTCCGATTTACAGGAAAGAGGACCAGCGTGCGGCGATCATGGAGCGTCTCGCCCGATTGACGGCGGGTTTCGATGGAATTGGCTTCAAGATCGACGACAGGGAACAACACAGCCCCGGATTCAAGTTCAATCATTGGGAGCAGCGGGGAGTTCCCTTGCGGATGGAAATGGGGCCGAAGGATCTGGAGAAGAATCAGGTGGTTTTGGTCCGTCGCGACAACGGCGAGAAGAGTTTCGTGTCTCAGGATGGCCTCGCCGACACCATCGCCGGGTTGCTGGACGAGATCCAGAGCGGGATATTCCAGCGGGCGCTGGACTTCCGCGAATCGAATACCCATCGGGTGGATGACTACAGCCAGTTCAATCCGATCCTGGACGGTGAGAATGCCGGGTTTCTACGGAGTCACTGGTGCGGTTCACCCGGCTGCGAGGAGAAAATCAAGAGCGAGACCAAGGCGACCATCCGCTGTATTCCCCTCGACTCCGATGCCGGTGGAGATTCTTCGGCAGGGAAGTGCATTGCGTGCGGCGGAGCATCGGAACGGCGGGTTATCTTTGCCCGTGCATATTGATCGAGCGCCTTTGGCGCTCGATCAATACGTTGTCCATCCATTGAGCCTCGTCCATGGCGATCCGATAGATTCAAGGCCGTGACCATGCGGGAAATTCAGGCTTTGACGTTGAAAATGTTAGGAGCCTGTCGGACTTTCGGGACCTGAGACGACCATGGTGCGGTGTAAGAATACGGGGATGAGCGAGCGGTTCAGAGCCTTTGATCGAGAGACGCCGTATTTGTTGCCGCTATCGGTCCAGGAAGTGGATGGAAGTGAATGATGGCAGTCAACAGGGATAAGCCGGATCGTTGGAAAAAAGACATTGTGCAGTCGGTGGACATGTACAACGACTGGTTCGTGCAGTTTGCACCGGACGCTTACCGGAGGACGCGGGTGCAGACCATAAAAGATGTCGAGGCGACGCTGAAAACGACGGATAACCTCAGAGATATTGGTGTGGCGTTGCTGAAGGCGAAACCTGCTGGGCTGCCGACGCTGCGAATGTCAACCTGCCCACCGCTTGCCGCGGACAGACTCATCGGGCTTGCCGGCGTTTCGAAGAACCTTGTCAAGGTGATGGAGAAGAAGGGGAAGTTGCCGCCACGAATGCCGCGGCGCGAGTTGAATAGTGATCTTGAGAAGATAGCGAAGATTATCGAGAAGATGGCCGACCCGGATATTTTCGTGTGGCTGGAACGCGACGACAGTCCATCCGAACAGGAGCTGTACCGGGCGGCGACAATCGTGGCCGACCGTCTCTGCGGTGCGGTCGCAAACCCGATCATCCGCAATGCACAGGAAAAGCGTCAGCTTGCCGCAATCGGCGACTGGCTGACGGGTATTGGCTACGCGAGTCTGCCGACAGGGAAGGGTACAAAATATGATGAAATGCAGCCGGGGACATTCTCGGTCCGACTAAACGTGCCGGTCGAGCAGGAGGGCACCCGCAGGTCGATCAATATCCCTGTGGATACCGTGGTGATGCCGAAGAGCGTCAGGGTGGGCGAGGTGCCTTTGCTTATCGAGGCGAAGTCCGCCGGCGATTTCACAAACGTCAATAAACGGCGCAAGGAAGAGGCCACGAAGATGAACCAGTTGCGCCGGACCTACGGTCAGGACGTGCGATTCATTTTGGTCCTTTGCGGATATTTCGACAGCGGTTATCTGGGTTACGAGGCGGCGGAAGGTATCGACTGGGTGTGGGAACACCGAATCGATGATCTCGGGGAGTTTGGGCTTTAGAGATGGCAATAACAGTATCAACCGAACTCGAGGGACGCCGACTGGCCCTTCAAGGGGAACTGGACGCGGAAAAGGAGCAGGCGGAACGGAACCGGATGGGGCAGTTTGCGACGCCGCCCGGGCTCGCCGTCGACATTCTTCGCTATGCAAAAGCGCAACTCGGGAAAAACGAGAATGTGCGCTTCATTGATCCAGCTATCGGAACCGGATCGTTCTATTCAGCCCTGCTAGACGTGTTTCAGAAACGTCGCATTGGTGCGGCTGTGGGTTACGAGATCGACCTGCACTACGGGGGGCCTGCGGCGAAGCTGTGGGGTGAGACCGGCCTGGATGTCCGCCTTGAGGACTTTACGCAAGCTGAAGTGCTAACTGATTCCGAAAAGTTCAATCTGCTGATCTGCAATCCGCCCTACGTGCGGCACCACCATATCGTCAACGGCGAGAAGCAGCGCCTGAAGGTATGCGTGCAGGAAGCGTGTGGCCTGGAACTTAATGGTCTGGCCGGGCTGTATTGCTACTTCCTGGGGATGAGCCACCCGTGGATGACAGATGGAGGTCTGGCGGGCTGGTTGATCCCGAGCGAATTCATGGATGTGAACTACGGCACGCCTGTGAAGCGCCATCTCCTCGACAAGGTGACGCTGCTGCATATTCACCGTTTCGATCCGAACGATGTGCAATTCGGCGACGCTCTGGTGTCGTCGGCTGTAGTGTGGTTCCGCAAGCAAGCACCTGCGGCTGACCACGCAGTACGGTTTACTTACGGCGGTTCACTCGAACGACCGAACCTGGAGCGCCTTGTGTCGGTCGAGACGTTACGCCGCGACCCGAAGTGGACGCGGTATCCAATGAAAGAGGCGTTTGACGAATCGGATACCCCGGTTCTGGGCGATTTCTTCAAAATCAAGCGCGGGGTAGCGACGGGAAATAACAGCTACTTCATTCTGTCGGCTGAAGAAATCGAGCGTCGTGAACTGCCGATCGAGGTGTTCCGGCCGATATTGCCGAGTCCGCGCTATTTGCCGGAAGATGAGGTCATGGCGGACAAGAAGGGAAATCCTGTCCTGGGTCGGCGCTTGTTTCTGCTGGACTGCGAGTTCGGGGAAGACGAGATCAGGAACAAGTATCCGAGGCTGTGGGCATACCTTGAAGAGGGGAAGGCGCAAGGCATAGCCGAACGCTATCTCTGTCAGCACAGGACGCCGTGGTACACGCAGGAAAACCGTCCCCCGGCACCGTTTGTATGCACCTATCTCGGCCGGAGCGATACAAAGAGCGGACGACCGTTTCGCTTCATACTGAACAATTCTCAGGCGACGACGGCGAATGTGTATTTGATGTTGTATCCGAAGGTGTCAGTTGAGCGTGTCCTGAAAGACAGCCCAGCATTAAAAAGAAAGGTCTGGGAGTTGCTGAATGAGATTTGCCCGGAAGCGATGCTCGGTGAGGGCCGGGTTTACGGGGGCGGTCTCCACAAGCTGGAACCGAAGGAACTCGGCAACGTGCCTGCCACGGAAATCGCAGGGCTGTTACCTGAATCGGCGCAGCCGCAGCGGGGAAAACAGGGCGAACTGTTCGAAGGGGCGTTCGCTGGAAGAAGTCCTCGGTAAGGAAATAACCCTGAATCAGGACGATCACCATAAAGGCTGTCTCGTCGATCAGATCAAGAGTGCGGCTGACCGACATGGTGTGGAGTTGCCGAATGGTTGGAAGGCGGATGTCGCGCGAAGAATCGTAGTGGTGTGGTCCACCACTGAACCAAATATGATGGTCGAGGATATTCTGGATAAAGCTGAGGCGCTTTTCAAAGAGTTAACGGGCCGTTCGTGGACCTAAGACCGTAGGTCGGAAGCATAGTGAGAGGCTCCGGTGAGTAGGCCCCCCAATTTTTTTGCCAGCATTGGCTGGGTCACGTGTCAGAAATCACTTAATCCGTTTCCTGTTGAACCCTGAAGTGCTAACGATGACCTGAAAATGATCGTTACTGAATGGAACCTCCACGATTTAGGTTGCTACGGTCACTGCGGCGGAGCATCGGAACGGCGGGTGATTTTTGCCCGTTCATATTGACGCAAACGGCGTTATCAATTGCTTGATTTCTGTTCCCGGCGAATCGGTTTCGGGGCTTCCACGCGAACGGTGACGATATCCGTGCCATGGTATTGCTGGTGGCGAATCGAGGACGCAATGTGCCGCAGCAACCGAAGCGAGACGTCCTGTTCGACCAGGTCTCCGGTGGGCCGGTCGCCAAGCAGCCCGATCCGATCCTGAAGATTTTCATCTCCGGGCGCGGCAACGAACTCGAGAACGGCGCCGCCGTCTTCCTTGTGCGCAACCAGCAACAGGTTCCTGCGGGCAGGTTTCTCTCGGGCCTCATCCTGCTGGATGAGCGTCAGCAATACCTCCTCTGCGGCGGCATCGAGGCGGTCGGCCATTGCCGGGTTCCAACCGCTGCGGAACGCGAACCCGCCGAGAAATTCCCTGATCTTCGGTAGGGCCGATGCATCGAACACCACTTGAATTCGACGGCGGCGCGGAGCCGTCAACTCCATGAACAGGGTCATCAGAAGGGCGACGAATCCGCCCGCCGTCATCCCGTTCTGAAACAGGCCGCCTGCGAATTCCGAGACATACTCGGGAAATATCGTCCCGTTCTGGAAGCCGGCTCCGACCCAGAACGCGATGCCGGCGATCATTCCCTTACGAAAATCGATCCCGTCCTGAACGACGATTTTCATGCCGACCACGAAAAGCATCGCCAGCAGAACGGTGAGATAGGCCGCCGCGACCGGTCCCGGAATCGCCATGATCACGGCAAGCGCCTTGGGAATGAACGCCAACAAGCAGAACACGGCGCCCAGCGCAATGCCGACGCTGCGGGCTCCGACCCCAGTGAGTTCGGTTACGGATATGCTTGTCGAATAGGTCGTGTTCGGCACTGTGCCCGCGATGCCGGATAAAAGGTTACCTAGTCCGTCCGCGGCTACCGCACCCTGCACCGCCCGGAAGTCGACTGCCCGGGGACGCCGCCAGGACACGTTCTGAATGGCGACCGCGTCGCCGACGGTCTCGATGGCGCCGACGAGGGTCACAAAGACGAATGCCGGAAGAAGCGACCAGAACACCGGCCCGAATCCAAGATCGAAGCCCGGCCATCCGCCATCGGGAAGACCGACCCACGAAGCCTCCCGCACCTGGCTGACATCGTAGAGGCCATAGTACGCGGCAAACATCGAGCCCGCGGCGACGCCGATGACCGGCGCCCACAAGCGGAGCGTGCCCGTTGCCTTCAGCGAGATGCCGCAGATGATGAGCACGGTCGCAAGCGCGCTCAACGGAGCGGCCAGCGCGGGGGTTCCGTCCGGGACGTCGGTCAGCCCCTCGAAGATGATCGGCATCACGGTGACCGGTATCAGCATGATCACCGTTCCCGCGACGGTGGGAGTCAGGATCCGCCGGAGCAGCGAGAGTCGCCAGGAAAGCGCGAACTGGAAAAGAGACGAAATGACGACCAGGGTGGCAAGCATCGCCGGACCGCCCGCGGCGATCGCCGTGACACAGATCGCGATAAAAGCCCCGGAGGTGCCCATGGCGAGGACGTAACCCGCGCCGATCCGGCCAACCCGCACCGCTTGCAGTATCGTGCTGACGCCGCTGACCGCGACCGCGGCAAACACGGCCCATGAAAGGTAGGCTTCGGACCCGCCGGCGGCCCGGATCACGATCGCCGGGGTCAAGACGATGCCGGCCGCGCAGAGGACAGCAAGCTGCAGGCCAAGACCGAAGGCGAGCGTTGGCGGAGGGTTTTCGTCGGGTTGGTATCGAATGCCTGTGCGCTCGCCGGAATCGTCTGTGGCCATGGTGTAAACCTTGTTTATTGGTATTTATAGTTGCCAATGACCGCCTGCACACTCAAAAGTTGCCGGGGTTCGGCGCCGTGTGTGCTTAAAACGATGATCGATGGGCTCATTCGTCCAGATAATAGCCGGCGCCGACCAGGATGGGCAGGCCATGGGTCAGCACTCTCTTGACAAACGTCACCTTGCACTCCGACTTCCCGGTGGCGGGATTGAGCGTCGAGTAGTACAGGAAGGTTTCGCCGAACGCGTCCGCGACCCCGATCACGTCCCGGCCGGCGAAGGGTCCGTCCAGACGGGCGTTCAACTCGGACGCTCGCGAGAAGACGCCGAACCACCGGCTGTAGGGATCTCCACTGAACAGCGTGTTGCCGTACATATCCAGGCCGAACACGTAGATCGAGTTGCTCGTCCACCGCGGATCGGTAGACAGGGTCTGGGAGGCGAAGTAGCCCTTCGATTCGATCTCCATCGCGGCGCAACGGACAAAATCCTGCAGTCTCTCGCCCGACGGCTCGGCCTCGAGCCCCATGGCGTGGACCTCTTCCGCCTCGCACGCGCCGGGAATGTCGCGGCGGTAGATACCCGCGCCGATCGCGGCCGGGTTGCCATCCCAATCGATGCTCTTGACGTAGGACGCCTTCGGCCCGTCCCGGCCGGTTGCCGAATTTCTGAACGTATAGTAGTTCCAGCCCTCGCCAAAGCGGTTCACGGTACGATTTCGCTCTTCCCTGAAGTTGTTGCCGAAGGCGTCGATCAGCACTCCAAGCGTCGATCCTTCCCTGGAAGGGTCGGGCGGGAAGACCAGAAGTGGCGCCCGATCGAGTGCAACCACCCCGACGACAAAGATATAGGTCGGTCCGCTTTTCCAACGAGTGTCCTCGTTGAAGGCACGCCGCGCCTCGGTAAACCCCACTTCCTCGACGAACTCGTAGGCGCATTGCACGAATGTCTGAATGTCCTCTGCCGTCCGCACCGCGCCGGCAACGATGAATTTGTCGGCGCACGGCGGAGGTTGGGCGGCGCCGAAAGCCCGGGGTACGGCGACCATCAGGATGAAGGAAATCAGGAAACAAGGCAGTCGATGTTTCATCGATGAGGTTCCAAAGGATTGTCCGGACGTAGGGGAGGCGGGTTTTCAACGTACCCAATTTCCGGGACACGCGCTGGACTCGGGGACGGGGTCAGTTCTGCAGAAAGACTTCGCCCGTCTGCTCTGTACACCCGCCTTCGGGCATCGTCATGCCGCATTTGATGATGCCTCCCGCGGTATTGGTCATGGCCCCGAAATTCCGGCCATCCCTCAACGGGTTGAGCGTCACGGTCATGACGGTCCCGAACTGGAATGTCTCCACCGTGATCCCCCGGCGTGCGAGAGAAGCCGCCGAACCGGTTTCCACGCCCCATACGACCGGTTCGCCGTTCTCGAGAATGGGGTCACCGTCGGGTTCCAACAACTCGAAGATGAGTTGGGCATGGTTGGCGCCGAGAATAAACCGTGTCAGCTTTCCCGTAAGATCCTTTGAAATGGTTTGATCGTACATCGAGAAGGAATGGTGGGACATGGCCGGGCCTGCCATCGCCGCGATGAACAAAGCCCCGACGAGTCCTCGAACCAACCGAACGGTGAGTGTGCGTTTTCTCATTGTTTGATCCGGGTCTTGCCAGTTGTCGTCAATTTGCAGGCCGCTCCCAGCCCTGCTCGAAATGCTCTTCCCAGTTTTGCGCCCAGGGCCGGCCGAAGTAGTCGATATACCCATCGTCGATGAAGATCAACTGAGTTGGCCGCCCGTCGGGACCATTGACGATCGTACTCTGAACGCGGCATTCAACAAACGTGTATCGCCGCTCCGGATCGTCCAGGCCGGCATCGAAGTTCCAGGGCGTAACGGTATGCAGCGGCTGGACGAACGCTTCGGGATCGTAGAAAGTGGCTTCCACGATAACCCCCGTGCCTTCATCGTTCGGCCTGATGACTTCGATGATTTCGAGGGCATCGCTGTATTCGAACATCGAGTGCGACAGGGTCCACGCGATGACGTTCGAGGTCCAGGCCACCAGCGTCTCGCCGTTCCAGAACCCGACAGTTTCGCCATACCACTGTGGAACCTCTTCGACGTGACTCTGGCCGACGAGGATCTTGCGCAGAAAATTGTCGGCCACACCGCTCAGGAACTGCACCTGATGGGGCGTGACCAACACCTCGATGTCCCGGAGGGCGGCCTGAGACCACCAGCGCAACAACCCTTCCGGATAACAGAACGACGCGTTCCACTGCGGCGAATTGTTCACGGCTTCGTGATAATTCTGCTGGGTCATGCGTTCTTGATAATCCGGCGTGAGCAGGGACAGCATGGTTGACGTCTGGAGGTTCCGGCCCCATACCCACTGCTCGCCTGCACTTCCTCGCCGATACCGCCCATCCCAGTCGGGCAGGGTTTCCCGCGTGTGTATGGTCGGGCCGCCTTCCGCCCGCGCTTCCGCCATCAACGCCGTGTAATGTTCTTCGGCGGTGTCGTAGTCGTAAGGGCTCACGATATCCGCGATATCGCGGTCCAGCGCACAGTCGCCCCACGCCCCGACCCGGTCGGCCCTCCACATGTCGGTCAACTGACGTGGAGTATTGCACCGCGTGTATCGGGGGTCGGTCCAGTTCTCCCGATCGAAATAGAAGTTCTCGGACGTAAACAGGTCGACCGGAAGCGGTTCGACGCCTTCCGGAGGCCCTTCCGTGGCGGGGCCTCCCTGGACAATACCCCCGCCCCGGCCCCCGCGTTGCGCATGCGCCGCCATCGCCAGCGGCATGACCGCCAACACCACGGCCAGTACCGTTATCGTGGACCCTCGCACGCGTCGGTTACCCATCGAAACTTCTCCTTGATTTCTTCGGTTCTTCGACGTGACCGGCAAGGTCGGCATGACCTTGAATTGACATATAATGCGTGCGTACGTCGCGGCGGTCAAGGGTTCGGATGCAATGCAAATATGCATGGGCATGGAGATCGGCGTTTCGCTCGCGAACCGAACCCGGCCCGGTGTACAAGCGGTCTTGATGGGGCAGTTATCTCTTGACCTTGGTCCAAGGCTCGAATAGATTTGATTTCGCGTGCGGGTTGTAATGGGAAACCTGCGTCAGGGTGCGGTTTCGGAGGTGTGGATTTTCATGAGATCGAGGATTCTGTTCCTTTTTTGCGCGTCCCTGCTCGGGATCTTGACGCTTTCCAGCCAAAAAGTCCTTTACGCCGGCCAGCAACCGGCCGGCACCGTCGCCGCCCATCGCGCGCTCCTGGAGCAATACTGCTTCGGCTGCCACGATTCCGATGCCCAAGTGGCCGGATTGTCTCTTGAGGATCTCGATCTGGAGGACGTCGCCCAGCATCCCGAAACGTGGGAGAAAGTCATACGGAAGCTCCGGGGCCGAATGATGCCTCCGGCGGGCGCACGGAGTCCCGAAACGCCAGCGATGGATGGCTTGGCCACTTTCCTGGAAGCTTCGCTCGACGGCGCCGCATCCGAAACGCATACCGGCCCCAAGGTCCTGCATCGGTTGAACCGCTCCGAGTATGGCAATGCGATTCGCGACCTGTTGGGCCTGGATGTCGATCCCCGGGACTTCCTTCCCCCCGATGTCGATGCTTTCGGATTCGACAATATGGCTGAGGTTCTGGGGGTCTCTCCGACCTTGATGGAACGCTATCTGTCTGCGGCCTGGAAGATTACGGGCTGGGCGATCGGCGACACCGGCATGACGCCGTCCGTCGAGACTTTTAGGGTACCGCCCGATCTGTCGCAGCACGATCATATCGAAGGTCTTCCGATCGGAACCCGAGGCGGTGTCCTGATCGACTATACGTTTCCTGTCGACGGCGAATATGTCGTCAAACCCAAGCTCTGGCGCAATACCGTGGAAGTGATCCGGGGTCTCGAACAGCAGCACGACCTGGAAATCACGTTCGACGGCGAACGCGTGTTGCTTGCCCGCTTTGGTGGTTTCGACGACGAACTGCCCAACTACATGATCCCGAAAGCGGAGGGAGACAAGATCGAAGAGCGCTTTGAGATCCGTCTTCCCGTTACCGCCGGTCCCCACAGCATAGGCGTGGCTTTCCTGAAGAAGAGCTCGGCGTCGACATTGAACCTGATGCAGCCCTTCATTCGTGAAAGGATCGACCCGATCGATCCCACCGGCATCCCCGTTCTCGACCGTGTCACTATCGAGGGCCCCTTTGACGTGACCGGCGCCGGGAACTCCCTGAGCCGCCGTCGGATATTCTCGTGCTACCCGTCCGTGGAGGATGAGGCGCCCGCGTGTGCGAGGGAGATTCTGTCGACCCTGGCACGTCGAGCCTATCGCCGGCCCCTGACGGCTACGGAACTGGACGATCTGATCGGTTTCTACGAGCGGGAACGAGATAAGGGCAAGAGCTTCGATACCGGAGTCCAGACAGCGCTCGTGTATGTGCTCGTCAGCCCGCAGTTTCTGTTCCGGATGGAGCGCGACCCCGTCGATATCGCTCCGGGAGCGGTCTATCCCATCGGCGATCTGGATCTGGCCGCCCGGCTGTCCTTCTTTATCTGGAGCAGTATTCCCGATGATGAGTTGCTCGAACTGGCGATCGCCGGGCAACTCCAGGAACCAGCGGTTTTCGAACAGCAGGTTCGGCGCATGCTGGTCGACGAGCGCGCGGCGGCCCTGGGGGCGAACTTCGCTGGACAATGGCTGTATTTGCGCAACGTCGAGAGCACGACCCCGGATTCCGACGTCTTCCCCGATTTCGACGACAATCTTCGAAAGGCGTTACAACGCGAAACCGAATTGCTGTTCGAAACCATCGTGCGCGAAGACCGTCCCCTGCCGGAATTGCTCACCTCCGATTACACGTTCATCAACGAACGCCTGGCCAGGCACTACGGTCTTCCCAACGTTTACGGCAATCAGTTTCGCCGGGTGCAAATTGCGGACGAATATCGCAAGGGGTTGCTGGGACAGGGAAGCATCATGCTCATCAACTCGTACGCCAACCGGACTTCTCCGGTGACGCGGGGCAAGTACGTGCTGACGAACATTCTGGGTACTCCGCCACCACCGCCGCCAGCGAACGTGCCGCCGCTGAATGAAGACCGGGGCGTGCCCCTGACCATGCGTCAGCGCATGGAGCAACACCGCGACAATCCGGCCTGCTCGGGCTGTCACGCGCTCATGGACCCGATCGGTCTTGCACTGGAGAACTTCGATGGAATCGGACGCTGGCGCCTGGATGATGACAATGTTCCGATCGATTCCTCGGGCGTCATCCACGTTCTCCGGGAGTTCGGTCCGATCGGCGGCCCGGTCGAACTGCGAGAGGCGATTCTCGGCCGCTCCGAACAATTCGTCCGTACGGGAACCGAAATGCTGCTGACCTACGCGTTGGGCCGCGGCCTCGAACCGGGCGATATGCCGATTGTACGATCCATCGTCCGCGACGCGGCCGCCGATGACTACCGCTTCTCGTCGCTTGTCCTGGGAGTGGTCCGGAGCGGCCCATTCCGGCTGAGGATGGCTCAGCCCAGAGAATCAGAATCGATCGCCCGGAATACGGGCCCGAATTTGGGAGAAACACGATGATGTTCATTACAAAGAAGCAGTTGTCGCGGCGCACGTTTCTTCGAGGCGCCGGAACGGCGGTTGCACTCCCGTTCCTGGAAGCCATGATTCCAGCCGCCTCGGCGCAGGTCCGGTCCGCATCGCCCCACCGCTTTGGATTCGTCTATGCGCCGATGGGGACGATCATGCAGGAATGGATGCCGAAGCAAGTGGGGTCCGACTTCGAGTTTTCTTCCATCCTCCGGCCGCTGGAACCGTTACGGGATTACGTGAACGTGATCAGCGGGCTCTACTACCCGGGTTCGAACGGGCATTCCCAAAGCAGTTCCATGTTCATGAGCGCGGCGTTTCCTGCAAGAGGCAGCACCGTATTGCTGAATACCACTGCCGATCAGGTCATTGCCCGGAAGATCGGCCAGGAGACGACTTTTCCGTCAATGGAATTCGCAACCGAGGATCACTCGAATCACCTTGGGAGTTGCGCTGGCGATTTTCTGTGCTCGTACATGAGCACGGTTTCATGGCGCACGCCGACCCAGCCGTTGCCAATGGAGATCAATCCGAGAGTGTCGTTCGAGAGCATGTTCGGCGGGGACGGCGCCACGGCCGAAGCCCGGCTGGAACGGTTGGAGCAGAACACGAGTATCCTCGATGCGGTTGCCGAAAGTGTCCGCGCTCTTCGTCGGGATCTCGGAGCGCCCGACCAGGCGAAGCTGGATGAGTACCTCGAAAACGTTCGCGAGATCGAGCGCCGTATCGTCCAGGGTGAACGGCAACGCAGCGAACGAAATCTGGAGGCGCCGCCGACTCCGGTCGGAGTACCCGAGTCCTTCGAGGATCATGCGGACCTGTTGTTCGAGTTGCAGGCGCTGGCTTTCCAGGGAGACCTGACGCGGGTCACCTCGTTCATGATGGGGATGGAACTCAGCACGCGAAGCTACCCGCAGATCGGTGTGGCGGACGGGCATCATCCCATATCCCACAACAACTTTGTTCCGGAGCAGATGCTCAAGAAGGCCAAGGTGGACACCTACCACGTCGAGCGGTTCGCCAGGTTCCTGACACGGCTCCAGGCGACTCCGGATGGAGATGGCAGCCTCCTCGATCATTCGACGTTCCTCTACGGCAGCGGTATGAGCAACTCCAATGCCCACGATCACCACAACCTCCCGGCTCTTGTAGTCAGCGGCACGCTTGGTGGCAACCGCCACATCAAGGCTGGCGTCGAATCCGAAACACGGGATATCGAACAAGTACCGAAATTCAGCGAGGAAACCCCGTTTGCCAATGTGCTGGTCAGTTTGGTGAATGCCGCGGGCGTCGAAACTGAAACATTCGGGCTGGGCGAACAGCAGAGCACGGGAAGGGTCGATTTTTCCTGACGGCGGCCAAGGCGGCCAAGGATGAAACATTTGCTGGCATCTTCGATTATGGTCCTCGTGACCGTTGCGGGCGCCTTCGCCCAGAGTGACGATTCCGAACTGGTCCTTGCGGCAAGGAATCGCGATTCCGCAACCGTCCGTTCGCTGCTGGATGGGGGCGCGAACGTCAACCATGCGGACGCGGAAACGATGACCGCGCTTCATTGGGCGGCTCATTGGAGCGACCTTGAAATGGTCCGGATGCTGCTTGACGCCGGTGCCGATGCCACCGTTATCAACCGGTATGGCGTCACTCCCTTGCATGAGGCGAGTACCGTCGGCAACATCGGGATACTCGAGGCGTTGTTGGATGCGGGCGCCGATCCGAACTCCGGATACGGCGCGGGAGAAACCGCGCTGATGACCGCGGCCCGTACGGGGATTGTCGCCACGGTACAGCTATTGCTCGACCGCGGAGGAGACCCCAACGCCACCGAAGAGTGGCGGGGACAGACGGCGCTGATGTGGGCCGCCGTGGAGAACCATCCGGACGTCGCGCAACTGCTGATCGAAAGGGGCGTCGAGGTGGACGCCCGTTCGACTTTTTTCGACTTCGAAAGTCTGGAACAAGGCGCCGGAGGCGCCATCGTCGACCGTCCAATGGGGGGGTTGACTGCTCTCATCTTCGCGGCCCGGAGCGGGGCCATCGATGTTGGAGAGGTACTGATCGCGGCAGGGGCCGACCTGAACGCGGCCGAAGCCCAGTACGGGTTTACGGCGACCCAAACGGCGATGGTGAACGGTCACTGGGGTTTCGCGGCGCTGATGGTCGAGCATGGCGCAGATGTCAACGACGGCGCCCTGTATTCCGCTGTCGAAACCCGTAATACTCCCGCGAACACCAACCGGCCCGCCCCGCCGGACCGGGACGAAGTATTCAGCAGCACCCAGGTGATCGAGATGCTTCTCGCCAGGGGCGCCGACCCGAATCGGGTGTACACGAAGGGCTATCCCCCACGCCAGGCCCAGGGCGATGTCAACGTCCCGCCCGGATCGACGCCGCTGCACCGGGCCGTCCGTTCGGCGGACATGGATTCGGTTCGGCTGCTTATGGAGCACGGAGGCAATCCGAATCTGGCACTGAACGATGGTTCCACTCCATTGATGATGATGGCGGGGCTCGGCGCCCGTGGAGGATTCGACGAGGAAGTCCGGCTCGGAGCGATCCGGACTTTCTGGAACGCCGGCGCGACTGTTGACGGGACCCTCACGGCAACCGGCGACACGGCACTCCACATTGCAGCCCAGCGCGGCGCGGAACGCATTGTCGACTTCCTGGTCGCCGCAGGCGCCAGCCTGCACCGGGAGAACAACGATGGCCAGACGCCATCCGATCTCGCGTTCGAGCGTTCGGCCCTATTGGTTCCCTGACAGCTTGTGGCGGAACTCATCCGCGGGTGCGGTCCATGACCGCACTTGCGATTTCTTGCTGAGTGGCATCCATCGCCGTTTCCGAAGGAAATGCCTTCTCCGATGCTTCTCGCTTGCCTGATCAAGAGGTGGAACGACGACACATGATTCGTACTGGCATAACAACGATGCTGTTACTTGCATGTTGCGGGATCGCGGTTCCGGAACTGGAAGCTCGTCCCGAGTTCCTGATGCGATTCCAGAACGATCCCTTCAGGATGGCGGCGGTCGACGGGTGTTCGGTCTGCCATGAAAACCCCAACGGCGGCGGTCCGAGGAACGTGTTCGGGCAGGCGTTCGAGTCGGCCGGGTACGTGATCACACCGACGATGCGCGCGGATTTTCCGGACCGTTTCAATGTCGAGACCGCCGAACTCCCCGACGGAACCGTGTTCTATTTCGCCGACCCGGCAAGCGAGACCGTCGTCGTCGAGCGGGAAAGCGAGACGTTCCTCATTGACCTCGCCGCGGTCGCGACCGGGTCGGTGTCGTCGCCGGACCGGGGAAACAGCATCGGTTTCTTCGTGACCAGCGTGGGGATGGGTGACGGCGGCAACCTGGGAGGTCTGGCCGGTGCGGACCGACGCTGCCAGTCCCTGGCCGAAGCCTCCGGAGCCGGCGACAGGACTTGGCACGCCTACCTCAGCACGAGCTTTGAGGGAGAGCCTGTGATCCATGCGGGCGATCGCATCGGCGGCGGCCCGTGGTACAACGCCGACGGCATCCTGATAGCCCGCGGCGTTTCCGATCTACATGCGGGAAATAGCCGGTTGAACAAGGCGACCGCACTCGACGAAAGCGGCGGAATCGTCCCCGGGATCGGAGACGACCTGAACCACCATGACATGCTGACAGGTTCCTTGCCCGACGGTACCGCGGCCGTTGGTATGAACTGCAACAACTGGACCGGTAAGGGAGAGGGAAGCGCCATGGTGGGCCACCACGATCGCCTGGGCGGCGATGGAGTGGAGCGATCGTGGAATTCGGTCCACGCGACCCAAAGTTGCAGCCAGGATGGCCTGGAAGCTTCCGGCGGCGCTGGCCGTTTCTACTGCTTCGCGATCGATTGATCCCGTTCCGTCGGCGGTCACCGCCCGGAGCCCCCGTCCGAAATGGTGTCCGTTAACGAAAGGGCAAAAACCGTCGTCGACCTCATTCTTGTCGCAAGCGAGAGTCGACGGGGTTTGCTAGGTCTTTCCGTCCTTTTCCCGCTCATGCTTCCTCCAGGGAAGTCCCGGAGGAAGCGAGAGCGATCTCACCCCCTCCGGGACCGGAGACTCCCTGGCCTGAAACACCGGTCTAAAACACCCACTTCGCAGCGAACTGCAGGATTCTCATGTCCCGTACATCCTGCGTTCGGACCAGACCGAAGGTGCCGCTGGTGACGGTGACCGAGCCGGGACTCCCATCGAGCCGGACACTGTTGGTGACGTTGTACGCCTCGGCCCGGATCTCGATCCGCTGGTCTTCCTGAAACTGGAACGTCCGCGAGAGCGCCACGTCCCACTGCCAGTTGCCCGGACCTTCGAAATTCCGGAAACCGGCGTTTCCGAATGTCCCAGGCGCCGGGTTGGCGAACGCCGCCCGGTTGTAATACCGCGAGCCAACGGCGCCGGAGCGGTCCCCATAGGCATTGTCCAGTATCTGGTTGGCCGGCTGATTTCCGGTTGACGTTCCGGTCAGCGCTCGGTCCCTGCTCGCTTCGAGCGTGGTGAACGGACCGGATGTATATCGATAGATGTTCGCCAGTTGCCAGTTCGAGGCGAGCATGCGGAGAGTGTCGTTCTGAAACTCCGGTGTGGCGAACACACCCGTGAGGTTCGCCGTGTGACGGCGGTCCGAGGAGCAGTTGCCCCGGCTGCGGCTCCGGTCACTTTCGAACGGGTAGGTCACAAAGCTCGAGCCCACGGCAAGGTTGTCGTTAAAGCCCGAGATGCAGTGCGACCAGGTGTAGTTGGCATTGATCGTGACCCCGGACGCCGCACGCTTTCGCAGATTCAGCAAAAGGCCGTTATAGCTGGCCGTCTCCGAAGAGTCGTACGTGTTGATGTAGGACGCCCACCGCCCGGTCTCCTGGTAATCGATCAGGGACAGCCGACGCCGTTGATTCGTGTTTCCGCGCGTGGAACAGGTGGCGTTGGGCGCCCCCCGGTTAAACGTATAGACATCGCCGATGCAGAGGCCGTTGGCGTCGGATCTTCCGGGGAAATAGGTCGCCCGGTTATTGGCCTCGATGGTGAGCATATGGATGGTGTGACTCCCCATGTATGTGGCCGACACCATCCAGTCACTACCGAACTGGCGCTGGAGGGCCAGATTCCAGCTCTGATTCTGGGGCGAGTCGAGTTTTTCGGGAATGGTCAGGAACCCCCCATGGGGCGTGAATGGCGTATTGGGATCGCTGAAGTCCAACGGGAACGGGTTCCCGCCCGCCGTCACCGACCATGGATCCTCGAAAGGCGCCTCGGGAATCACCGTGTTCCCGCCCCATGGCGGTGAAATCGACGTCCACAGGTGCAACTGCGAGTTCGGAAGGTCATGATTGATTCCGACCGAGCCCCGGATCGAAGTCCGGCCGTCGCCAAACACATCCCAGGCGAAACCGAATCGGGGTGAGAAAAGAGCCCAGGACTTCGACTGACCGGAGGTTCCTTCGAATTCCGCATCCCCCGGATACGTGAAGCCGTTGGGTGCATTCAGGAACACCGAACTCTGGAACCCCGCCGCGCGGCGTTCTTCGCTGAAGTTCATGATGATTTCCTGAGTGAGACTTTCAGGCAGCTTGGGCTCCCAGCGGAGGCCGTAGTTGAGTGTCAGCCCGGGAGTCACCCTCCATGAATCGGACGCGTAAAGCCCGATGTAGTTTTTCTTGAGGTAGCCCCGATTCGGCCCGGCCTGTGCAAAGCTGTCCAGCTGGCCGGTCAGGAAATCGGACAACCCGTTGCCGGTAAAGTCGTCTCCAAAGGTAAACACGCCCGCAGATCGGAAGTTGGCCGACCCGTTGGACTCCCAGCGGGCCACCGAACCGCCGAGCGTGATCTGGTGGTTCCCTCGCGAGAGGCTCAGGTCTTCGCTGATCGAGTAGGTCGTGGTCCGGAAGGTCGAATCGTTCACGGTTCCACCGCCGAGACGGAATCCGTCGGCCACGTTCACTTGCGAATAATTCGGCTGCAGGCTGGTGAAATTCCGGACACCCAGATCGGCCATGTTGAACATGGTCGCTCCGACTCGCGCGATCGCCGACCGGTTCCAGGCCAGGCGCAGCGAGGAGACTGTTTCGGGACTGATGAGCCAGGTGTCGCCAATGGTGAACGACTGGGTCATGTTGTCCCGGCCCGGTTGGCGGACGATCAACAGGTTGTCCGGTTCGAGGTCATGCGGTACCGGCCTCGCTTTGGTGCTGTTCATGTACCGGGCGATAAAGGTGTGGTTGGCGTTGATCTGCCAGTCGATCTTCCCGATGTACTGAGCGTCGCTGTCATCGTTCGGGATGCCATAGATCACCCGCCCGCACTCGTCCTGGGTTGCCGGCAGTCGACTGGTCAACTCCAATGCGACCGGGCTGAACGGGCCGCCGGTCCACCGGTTGTTCACAAACCCGGTCGGGTTTCCCTGGTACGTCTCCAGCAGGTTGTTGTGTTCCGGACACGCGGCGAAGCCCGTGAAATCTCCGTTCAGCATCGCCGGGGTCGGAACGAAGCTCTCGAAGTTTGCCGGATCCCGGCTGTTCTTGGTGAACTGGACGCCCGCAAAGAAGAACAGCTCGTTTCTGGTGATGGGACCCCCGATCGTTCCGCCGAACTGATTGCGCCTCAAGTCTCCCTTTTCCAGGGAACCGTAGTCCCTTGCGTTGAACGCGTCGTTGCGGAAAAACTCGAAAATACTCCCGTGAATCTCGTTCGTGCCCGATTTGGTGACCGCGTTGACCTGTGCGCCCGAATGGCGTCCCGATTCCGCGGAAAGGGCGCTGGTTTCCACCTTGAACTCCTGAAGCGCATCGGGGAACGGCAGGGGAAGGCTCAGGTTGTCGTACGGGTTGTTGTGGAACGCGCCGTCGAGGCTGTAGGCAACCGCGCTCGATGGGGGCCCGCGACCGAAATTTGCAGTTGTCCGGGAACGCTGCGGCTTGAAGATGTTCCCGTCAGCACCGCCGCGCCCGCCAGAACGATCAGTTCGCTCGCGTTGCGGCCGTTGAGGGGAAGCTCCACAATCTGCTCGTTCTCGGTAAGCTGGCCCACGCCGACGGTCCGCGTTTCGACCAGAGCGGTGTTCGCGGACACCTCAATCGCCTGGGCCACCTGGCCCACTTCAAGGGCCACGTTGATCACGGCGTCGTCATTGACTGCAAGACGATGCCGGTCTGGCGGTAGGTTCTGAAGCCGGGCAGCGTCACTTCAAGCGTGTACGGTCCGGTCGGCAGGTTCGGAAATACGTATGCCCCCGTTTCGTTGCTGACGATGGCCCGGGTCAGCCCGGTGTCGGTTTGTGCGGCGGTGATCTCCGCTCCCGGGATCAGCGCCCCGGTCTGGTCCGTCACAGTTCCGCTGATCTGCCCCGTCGCCTGTGCCGACGCGGCGCCGCAACTCAATGACAGTAACAGCAACACCCCCAAGAAATATCTACCAGACATGAGCTTCCTCCTTTACTGGACGGGTACCGGGTTTACTTCAGTGCCGGAACCGGTCTCGGCCGTTGGTTCAGTTGACTCGATCGACAAAGTGGTTCCGTTGACTCGATCCACAACGCCGTGGATGCAATATACATCCCACCCTCCTGACGCGGTTACTTGTTCTTTTGAATTCTTTGCGTTGGAGGCGGCCGGGGATGACCCGAACCCGAGGAGTCCCTGGGCGGGGCGCCCACATGATTCCTTGACCCGGACTACCGCTTGAAGGTACGTATGGATTGGATCGGGATTCATTCTTGGCGGTTGGAGTCTGTGTATGGTCAGGACAGCATTGTTAGGATTCCTGGTGTGGTCGGTTTCGACCGGATTGGCCGGGGCACAGCCGGGCGGCGCCAGCGGAAGGGGCGCCGTCGGCCGGATACTATCGACGGTCCCGCTCGAGCATCCGATTGGAGTCCGCCTTGAAGGTCAGGCATTCCAGGTGCAGAATACGGTGTTTACCGATGGTTCCGGAAATTTCCCCATCGGCGATCTCGATCTCAGAACCTTGCAATACATTTCGGTGGAGGTTGACGGATTCCGGCCCGTGCGGCAACGTTTCGAGCAGAATCCTCTGTCGCGCGGCGCTGGCGGGGTCATGATCACGATCGTCCTCGAACCCTTGGGAACACCCGCTGCCGACGTGGAGCCGAGTTCGAACGTCGTCGACCTCAGGCAGTTGATCGCCAACATTCCCGAAGCCGCGCAGGAAGAGTTCAGAGAGGCCGCAGCCGCCGCTCAAACAGGCGATTACGCCGAAGCTGCCCAGCGATTGGAACGGGCGATAGAACTTGCGCCGGATTTCTATGAGGCCCACAACGCGTTGGGATTCGAATACCTGAGGCTCGGCCGCAACCGGGAAGCGGAGGCTCGCCTCGAGGCCGCAAAATCGCTGAATCCGAATGCGCCGGGACCCCTCGTCAACCTCGGAATTCTCTACCTTAGCGAAAGTGATGTCGAGCGTCAGAGTGGGAATGTGGAAGCGGAACGAACCATCCTTCAGAAAGCGGTCGATTCGCTGGACGAAGCGGTTGGGCGCGATCCGCTGTCCACGACCGCACACATGTACCTTGGGGCCGCGCTGTACGCGATGGGTTCCCATGAACGTGCGGCAACCGCACTCGGCCGCGCGTTGGACCTGGACGAAGACCTCGATGACGTCCTGTTCATGCTGGTCGACGTTCATGTCGATGAGGGCGACTTCGAAACCGCGTTGAACCGTCTGACGGCATTTCTGGACAGGAACCCCAACAGCCCGCGTCGCCCCGAGATCGAAGGCATGGCGGCAGAACTTCGATTGTTACTGGGCCGGTGAGCGGCTGGATTCGAGTTGCGACGAACTTTTTGAGACGAATGTATTCCAAGGAGTAACCAGGCATGACAGTGGCGATGCGAATTGTGTATGGATCGGTTCTGGCCATGTTTCTTGGGTGTTTTCCGGCGGCGGGTGCGATGACCCAAGAAGCAGGGGGACGAAACATCGATTTCGAAGTGCTTGATCTGGATGAGTCGACCCGCTCAGGCGAGGAAGGGCAGATTCAACTGGTTGCCCTGGCCGGGTCGCAGGCGGAACTCGATGCCGTCATTGCGATCGAAGCCGAGACCAGCGCTCTCACGAAGTTGAGCTTGGCACAGGCCTTTCTGTCCGAATATCCGGAAAGCGAACTGGCATACCAGGTGCTGGGCATGCGCCTCGACACCTATGTCGGTCTGGGCAATCAACGCCTGGTGATCGAGACGGCCGAAGCGGCGTTGGCCGCGGAACGGGCTTTCTACGAATCCAAGCTGGCTCAGTACGAGGACCCCACTGCCGAACCGAGGTTCCCCGTCTTCCAGCACGAGTCGATGAGCACGCGGACGCATTACTACCAGGCGTTGATGAGCGCCCACAATCAACTCGGCGATTTCGATGGGGTTGTCGAATATGGCCGGTTGGCCGTTGATAACGATCGGAACGACTGGGAGAGTTACGGTGAGACGCTGGATGGAGTTGAAGGCGACGCCGAGGCCGAAACCTACCGGAACCGGAGGCTCTTTTTTCTTCAGACCATCATGGCCGCTTTCCAGAACATGAACGATGTGGCCGGCACCCTGGAATATGCGGAGCTTGCCCTGGAACTCGATCCTGAAAACGTCGCGACCCTGATCACGATTTCAAGCACGATGGCGGAACGCGTTCCGGAAGAAGCGGACGCCCGCAACGCCCATCTGGACCGCGCCCGGGAATACGCCGAGGATGCCATCGACAGTCTGGAGCGATTCCTGGACGGTCCGGTCGGCGCCCAGGTGGGCGACGAGCAACGGGGCAACCTGCTGTCGGGCGTTTATTCGACACTGGGCTTGGTGTACCTGCATCGAGAGGAGTTTGGCGACGCCCAGACCGCATACGAGCGTGCGTTGGATGCGAATCCGAACGATGCGGTCGCATACTACAGGCTGGGTGTGGCTTATTACCAGGATGACGAGATCGAAGACGCTTTGGAGTCGTTGGCCCGCTCGGTTTACCTCGGAGGCATTATCGAGGCGGAGGCCCGCGATCTCCTGGAACGGTTATACCAAGACAGGAATCAATCCCTGGATGGCCTTGACTCGTTCATTCAGAGCGCGGGAGAGGGGATCGGCAACTGATCCCGATCGGTCGACCGAAAGTTATCGGTTTTTCTCAATGCCCATGATGAACGATCCACCACGGGCTGTTAGCGCGAGTTTACGGAGATGAGGAGTGCTCTTCGGGTGAAACGCAAGTGGGTGCTTGCTCCTGAAACCTGGAGGGCTGTTTCAGTAAATTCGGGTCAGAACCCATACATATGCTCATCGGGATCGATGACCGTGTCCAGCCAGTCGAGACGCTCGGCGGCCTGTTCCCGGGTCGCCGCTTCGCCCGATTCCACCATCGCATCCAGGCTCGCCAGTTGTTGGGCATTCAGTTGACCGGCAGCGAGCGCTTGTTCCCAACTCGAAAAGTCGCGCTTATCCCAGGGTAGTGCCATCGGTTTCTGGTCCTCGTTCGGTCATTGGAAAATCGGCATCGCTGCCATCGTCAAAGAACAATTGCAGGTGCTTGGCGTTCAGACGGAACTGCGCCAGCGCCTGGCAAACGCGGTCGGCGGTCGTCTTCTCGGACGACGCTCGTGCCCAGCGGTTTTCGCGAGACGTGTGTTCGAATCGAAGACAGCTTCCGTCCCCAAAATAGACGGCGGCCCGATTGAACCGGTCATTGACGACGATACGCGTTGCCGTGCTTTTCGTAAACTCTGCCAACACTGCTTCAGAGATTGGCATTGCGGACTCCGGCGGTCAAGAGGGGATAGCGTTATCGACCATCGCATGAGAACATCCGCGTCCTCACGCGTCCTCGACTCGTCTTCGACGCGTCATCACGCGTCTTCGACGCGTCATCGCGCGCCTTCGAATAGTGACTCAACGATTTGACACTGAACGATTCGATGCGGGTTTCCCGCGTCTCCGGCGATGGATCACGGTGATTTTGTCCTTTCAGTGAACTACGGCGAATTCAGTAGTTTAACCGGGAAAGCTGGACATCGCGGGGAGTTTCCGGTATAACACGCTGAATGGAGTGGACGGAATTAACCAGCCCAGAACTGCAGGACCATTTTATTGTCCCGCCTCGGGACGCGGGATGAGGAAGATCGCGTAGGTTGGAAGGGGATCGGCGCGTCGCGGGGTTGCGGGAGACGCGTAAAGGGGGCCGCTTGCAGGCGTCGCATGGCGTCTTCGTGCCCGGCGGGCACAGGTGTCCAGCGGCGCGTCGCGCCCGATTCCGCAGGGATGTCGGGGGGGGTCAGGCTGTGGGGGCATTCAGGATGGCGTCGAGGGCATCCTGCGCGCGGGCGGCATAATGACGGTTGGCCTCGGGCAGGTAGCGGAAGCGCCCCTGGCAGCGCACGATGGCGATGGCGGCGTTGGTGAGGCAGGCGAGATTGCGCGGCAAGTGGCGCACATAGGCCCGGCAACGGTCTTCATCGTAGGTGAAGTCGCGGACGTAGTGCAGACGGTTTTCGATGTGCCAGTGATTCCGGACCAGGGCCAGGAGTTGCTCGGGACTGGCGCGCTCCGCATCCAGCGAGGTCAGGCAAAAGGTCACCTCGACGCTGCACGCGCCGGTCTTGACGGTCTCGCGCTCCCGTTCGATGCGCATCGCCTGGCGGCGTCCATAGAGGTTGGCGTAACCGTCCCAGGGGGTGTCGGAGAGGTCGATGGCGGCGCAACGGCGGCGCTCGATGCGGCCATGGGCCTTCTCGAGGGTTTCGTGCGAGGGCGCGGCGCTCCAGTCGACCGACCGGAGGTCGTCATGCATCGTGGGCTGGTTGTCCTTGATCGCGGTGACGACGTAGTCGGCGTGACACTGGTCGAGCAGGCAGCGGGCGGTGTCCTGTTGGGCATGCATCGCGTCGAGGGTGACGGTGCGTCCGGCGAGGTCGAGGCCGCCCGACAGGTCGCGCACGGCGGGGATTTCATTGGTCTTGTCGTCGATCTCTTTCTGACCCAGGACCAGGCCGGAGCCGTGCTCGACCGCCGCGACCATCATCCGGCGCCCGTGCCCGGTCTGCGCCGAGGCGCCGCGCAGGTCCTTCCCGTCCATGGCCACCGGGGCGTGAGCGGCGCTGTACTGGCCGGCCCACCGGCCGATGGCGTTGTCGAGGGTCTCGGGCGGAAGCGCCGCGAGGATGTTGTGGAAGGTGGTGATCGAGGGCGCGGTGTAGCGCTGCTTCGAGGGGCTGTAGAAGGCGCCCACGGCCTGGAGTTGCTCCTGGCTGAGCAGGCGGGCGAACTGCGCAAAGGCGGTCACCCCGCGGTAGCCGGCCAGGCGGGCCGCGACGGCGAGCGTCAGCACGGTGTGGAGCGGGTAGCGCTTGCCCCGGGCGCGGCGCCGCTCGGGCACTTCGCCCAGGCGCTCGAACAGGCTGCGCAGACGCGGCGCGGCCATGGGCGCGGTTCGGGGTTCACCGTGCCACGAGGCCGGCGTCTCGGTCTGGCTCAGCGCCTCGGCGGCATGGCCGGTGAGTTCGAACACGAAGATCTCCTTGGGTTGGCCGTGATGGCGCCAGCGCGCCGCGCCGCCGGGCTCCCGGGCATAGCCGCGGGTCCGGCCCAGCCAGCGCCAGTTCGACGCGCGGTAGCAGGTCCCGGCAAAGCGGGCCGGATCCACGAACGTCTCTGCCAGCAAGACGGGGTAGCCGTGCGCCGCCTGCATGTCCTGCGACAGCCGCCGCAGGCTCAGACCCAGCGCCCGCGAGGCCAGATTGGGCACCGTGCGCGGCGTCAGGATGACGAAGCGCGCGTTGTTGGCGATCAGATGCAAGCGCTGGAACTGCTGCTCCGCGCTCCAGCCGATCCAGCGGTCGCGCGCGGCCAGCTTGAACGCGCCCGGCTGCCAGCCGATCAGCGCAAGCCAGGTCGAGCCCAGCGTCGCGACGTGGCGCAAGCCCTTCCCGAACACGCCATGAAACGGCAGGTAGTGATGGGCCGCCACCAGCCTGTCCCAGCGCCGGTGTTCCTCCGCGCCCCAGGTCGGACGCACCGCCACTGCCCGCAGATCAATATCGCAACCCTGTGCCGGTGGCCCTCCCATGACGGATACTCTGCCACATCGAAAACAAAATAGCCAGCTCCGGATTCAACCAGGGCTGCCGAAAACCGCCGAACGAACAATAAAATGGCCCTGCCCAGAACTGTCGGAGATCGAGGTCCGGCCAGTGGAGCGAAGCGAGGAAGCGCAGTATCGGGAGCAGATGAGGCGTCATCATTATCTGGGCGCGCTGGCGAAGATCGGGGAGACGGTCTGGTACGTGGCGACATGGCGCGGGCAGTGGGTGGCGCAACTGAGCCTGTCGGCGGCGGCGCTGAAGTGCGGGGTTCGGGATCGATGGATCGGCTGGGACTTCCGCTCGCAGTATGGGCGGCTGAAACTGATCGCCAACAACAGCCGCTTTTTGATTCTGCCGGGCTGGAATCGGCCGAATGTGGGGTCGCGAGTATTGTCCCGGCTCGAGCGGCGGGCCGCCCCGGATTGGCGCCAACGGTTCGGTCATGGGTTGCTGCTGCTGGAAACGTTTGTCGATCCCCGGCGCTTCCATGGCGGTGTGTATCGCGCGTCGAACTGGTTGGAACTGGGACGGACGCGGGGATACCGGCGCACCCGGGACGGCTACAGCGCCGAAGCCGATGCCCCGAAACTTGTCTTTGTGCGTCCCCTGCGCCGTGATGCGCGCAGGCAACTGACCCACCCTGGCCGGGAACATCTTCAACTCACAGGAGCCCCCAAGATCATGCTCAATGCCGCACAGATGCGACAACTCCCCGAGTGTTTCAGGACCATTCCCGATCCGCGCCGCTCTCAGGGACGGCGCCATCCCTTGTCGGTCGTGCTGGGCATCGCGGCGGGCGCGACGCTGTGCGGCATGCACGGCTATAAAGCCATCTCGGATTGGGCCGATGCCCTGGGGCAGAAAGCCCGCGAACGTTTTGGCTGCCGGCCCGAGAACGGCCGCTATGTGGTTCCCAGCGAGTTTGTGATTCGGGATTGCCTGATCCGGATTGAACCGGGGGCGCTGGACCGGGCGCTCAATGCGTGGAATCGGGCCTGGGGCGCCCCGGACGATGCGCTGGCCATGGATGGCAAGACGATGAAGAACGCCCTCGACTCGGACGGGCGTCAGACCCACATCATGAGCGTGGTCGGGCATCGGTCGAAACGCTGCTACACCCAAAAAAAGTGGGCGCCCTGCCTGTAGCCGGCGGCGAGGCGCGCAAGCGCACGAACGAAATCGGCATGGCCGTTCCCTTGCTTCAAACCTGCGACATCGCCGGCAAGGACATCACCGGCGATGCCCTGCTGACCCAACGCGCGATCGCGCGCTATTCGGTCGAGCGGGGAGCGCACTATCATTTCACGGTCAAAGGCAACCAACCGACGCTGGAACGCGATATCGCATTGCAGTTCCAAACCCGCGGACAACCCGACTTTGTCGAGGTCACCCCGCCCGATCATGGCCGCATCGAAACCCGGCGCATTTGGTGTAGCGCCGAACTCAACCACTACCTCGACTTTCCCCACCTGGCGCAGGTCTTTCGGATCGAGCGCGAATCCATCGACAAAAAATCCGGCGCCCTCACCTGTGAAACCGCGCTGGGCATCACGAGCCGCTCACCCGGCGAAACCTCCCCCGAACGCTTGCTGGCCATCAATCGCGGTCATTGGAGTATCGAAAGCGTCCATTACATCATCGACTGGAATTACGATGAGGACCGCAGTCGAATCCGCACCGGCTTCGGCCCGGAAAACATCACCCGCCTCCGACGCTTTGCCGTCGGTATTCTCAAATCCTTTCAAAAACCCGCTCAATCGATTGCCCAATCCATGCGCCAACTCTCGTTCAATACCCGCCGCGTCTTCGACTACTTGAAAATGACTCGAAATTCATCCCCCACATCATGCTCCTTCTGAGAACAAATTTGCCGTGGGCGATGGATGGTGAGACCTTGACACCCCATTTGCGTGCGGTTAAAGTGCACCCACTTTCGATGAGGGGGAGTACCGAATGATTTACGCGCTGGTGGCGTTGCTGCCTGTTCTGGCGGTGATGTTTTTTCTGGTCGTTCTGCGTTGGCCGGCAACGCGTGCCATGCCCGTGGCATATGTGATCACGGCTATTGTGGCGTTGAGCGTCTGGGAGGTACCGTTCATTCACGTGATCGGGGCGACTCTGAGAGGCGGCATGATCGCGGTGACGTTGATCTGGATCATCTTTGGCGCGATATTGCTGCTTTTCACCTTGCGCGAAAGCGGTGCGGTCACGACGATTCGGCGCGGTTTCATGGGGATCTCCCGCGACCGCAGGATACAGCTCATCATCGTCGCCTGGCTCTTCGGATCGTTTATTGAAGGCGCATCCGGCTTCGGGACACCCGCGGCAGTGGCTTCGCCGTTGCTCCTCGCATTGGGGTTTCCGGCACTCGCCGCGGTCATGGCGACGCTGATTATTCAAAGCACACCCGTCACGTTCGGCGCCGTGGGGACACCGATCGTGGTCGGGATGGGCGAGTCTCTGAACGTCCCCCTGGTCGAAGAAGCGGTCGCGGCAGCAGGTTATGCCCCAAGTGAGTTTCTTGGGTTACTCGGCGTTTTTGCGGCGGTACCGCACTCGATTGCAGGTGTTTTGATTCCTCTGATCATGGTGGCCATGACGACGCGTTTCTTCGGCAAGAACCGATCGTTCCGGGAGGGTCTCGAGGTTTGGCCGTTCGCCATATTCGCGGGTCTCAGCTTCGTGATTCCATACGTGAGCGTCGCGATTTTCATGGGCCCGGAGTTTCCGAGCCTTCTCGGCGGGTTGATCGGTCTGGCAATCGTCGTGACGGCCGCGAGCAAGGGCTTCCTCGCTCCCAAGGGCGAACCCTGGGACTTCCCGCCAAGGAGCGAATGGGAAAAGAACTGGATCGGTACGATCAGCGCCGACTCCAGCGAAGAACGCGCTCATATGAGCCTGCCGCTGGCGTGGATGCCATATCTGCTGGTCGCGGGATTCCTGGTTCTGACAAGGACGGTCGCGCCTCTCACCGCGTGGTTGCGATCCACGGTGAACCTGACATGGAACAACATCGTGGGTACGGAGTTGTCGCAGAGCTTCGAAGTGCTCTATTCGCCGGGGACCATATTCGTACTCGTTGCCGTAATCACGATATTCATTCACCGCATGTCATCCAAGGAGGTCGCCTTTGCGTGGAAGGACTCGGCAACCAAGCTGGCCGGTCCGGCGGTGGCGCTGGTCTTCGCGGTTGGTCTGGTTCGCATCTTCATCGATTCCGACACCAATGTGTCGGGTCTGGCGAGCATGCCCTTGGTACTTGCCCAGTACGTTGCGGGAATTGCCGGAGGAACCTGGCCTTTCTTCGCGCCGGCCATCGGCGCTCTTGGGGCCTTTGTGGCCGGGAGCAATACAGTCAGCGACTTGATGTTCGCCTTGTTCCAGTACGGCGTGGCCGACAATATCGGGACATCGCGAATCGTTATCCTGGGTGCACAGGCGGTTGGAGGCGCCGCGGGTAACATGATCTGCGTCCACAACGTCGTTGCTGCGAGCGCTACGGTGGGGCTGGTCGGTCAGGAGGGGGCCTTGATCCGCAAGACGATCATGCCGATGGCCTACTACCTGATCGTTGCGGGTACGGTGAGTCTCGTATTTTCGTACGTTCTGTTCCCCAACCTGTTCTGATCCGGGAGCCGCTATACTGTCAGGGCTCCGGGAAGTTCATACCGGAGCCCTCCGTGTCGGACAAGGTATGCCGCGGCCACTGGAAAACCGAACTGTAGCCATTACCGAACACCGCTTTGAAAACGAGTTCGCCGCCTTGATCGCGCGGCACGGCGCGACAGTCCTTTCCTGCCCCCTGCTCGAAGAACGATCCATAGACAACCGCACCGAGATTCGGGCCTTCATCGATCGCCTGAGTTCCGGAAAATTGGACATGATGGTGTTCTTCACCGGAGTTGGCGTGCGATTTCTTGTGGCCGAGGCCGAAGCCGCCGGGCAGATGAAGCGATTTGTGGAGGCGCTGGACAAGATCACTGTTGTGGCTCGCGGGCCGAAGCCTCGTGCCGCACTGCGGAAACTGGGGCGGAAGGTCGATCTGGCGCCGGAGAGACCCACCTCCGAAGGCTTGCTCGAGATGCTCGGGACCGAGGATCTCCAACGGAAACGCGTGGGCGTACAACTCTACGGAAAACCCAACCCTGGCTTCTGCCGGGGTCTTGAAGCCATGGGTGCGGCCGTCGCGACGGTTGAGGTTTACGACTACCGGCCCGCGTCGGATCGGAACCGCGTTCTGAACTTCATTCAGACACTGATCAATGGACCTGTGGACGTCTTGACGTTTACCAGCGCGCCGCAGATCGACTCCCTGTTCGACGTTGCCGACGAGGCCGGGTTGTCCGCCAAGTTGATCGACGAACTGAACACCGGGATCACCGTCGCCGTTATTGGCGAAGTTGCCGACAGGGCCCTGGCACGCCGGGGTATCCGGGCCAGAATCTATCCGGAATCGCCCAAGATGGCGCCGCTCGCACAGGCGATCGCGGATCACTACGCGGGGCTGACGGCGTGAAGTATTTTCCCGTGTCTCTCAATCTTCGGAACCGATCGGTCACCTTGATCGGCGGGGGAGAAATTGGTCTGCGCCGGGTATCGGCTCTTCTTGCTTGTGATGCTCGACTCCGGGTCATCGATCCGGCGGCTTCGGATGAAGTCCGGGCAAAAGCCGCAACGGGCGAACTCACGCTTCTCGATCGCGCTTATCGGTATGGAGACCTCGAGGGGGCCGACATGGTGTTGACCGCCACCGACGACGAGGAAGTCAACGCGTCCGTGTGGAAGGAGTCGCGGGACAGGGGCATTCCGATCAATGTCGCCGACGACCCGGACAAATGCGACTTCATCGTTCCCGCGGTGGTGGAGCGGGGCGACCTGACCGTTGCGATATCGACGAACGGCAAGAGCCCGGCATTGGCCGCGCGGCTTCGCCGCAGGATTTCGGGAATGCTGGGCTTGGAGTACGGCCGATACCTCAACGTTCTGGATGGCGTGCGCAATCGTCTGAAGGCCGCGAATCTGGGTTTCGAACGGAAGCGGCGGGCGATGTACCGCCTGATCGATTCCGACTTGCAACGCCTGGTGCGCGAATCCGATGACGCGGCCGTCGAACGCCGGATCGCGGACGCCATTCGCGAAGCGGGTGAAGACCCCCAGCCCCGTGAGTCCCTGGGCAAGGTGCTGATCGTGGGCGCCGGGCCGGGCGATCCCGAACTGATCACGGTTCGGGGGCTGGAGTGCATTCGTTCCGCGGACGTCGTGCTTCACGACCGACTGATCGACAAGCGGCTTCTCGACGAAGTTTCACCGGGCGCCGAGGTGATCGATGTTGGCAAGCGCCCTGGCGATCAGGACCGGATGCAGAAAATCATTCATGCGTCCATGGTGGAGCATGCCAGACAGGGACGCATTGTCTGCCGGCTCAAGGGCGGTGACCCGTTCGTTTTCGGGCGGGGCGGGGAAGAAGCCCGGGCATTGATCGAAGAAGACGTTCCATTCGAGATTGTTCCCGGCGTAACCAGCGCGACGGCCGTGCCGGCGGCGGCCGGTATACCGGTGACGCATCGCGATGCGGCGCATGCGTTCATGGTGATGACCGGATCGCGGGCGAACAATGCGGCCCAAGAGGAGTGGAGCGGAGCGGCCAGCCTGATCGAGGGTGGCGGAACGCTGGTTGTGCTGATGGCGCTGGCCCACCTGTCTACCATCGTCGATCGTCTGCGGGCGTCCGGTTGTCCGGCGGCAACCCCGGCGGCTGTCGTTTCACGAGGGACGTTCCACGATCAGACCGTCAGGGTCGGAACGCTCGAAGACATCCGGGAACGGATGGCCGGAATCGTTTCACCCGCGATTGTCGTATTCGGTAACGTGGTGCTCGAACGAACGAAACTTGAAGAACTGCGTGCCGGGATCGTTCGGCGCTGACTACCCGCACGATTCACCGGTCGAGGGCTCAGCGTCATTTCGTTTCGACGAATCGTCCGCGACCGGGCTTCGCTATCGCGCCGGGCTGATTTTCATCACGGCGCGGTTGGCGGAATCCGCGGCGTACAGCGTGCCGTCGCTGTCCATCGTCAGGCCGTGAGGCCGGCCGAGTCCCGGAATCGTTTCGATCAACTCGCCGTCCCGAACCACAGAGACGGCTCCGGCATTGACGTCGCTGACGTAGACGGTGTCGTCGTCCCCGATGACCATCGTGCCGCGGGAGGGGAAGTCCCAGGTCTCGATAAACTGGCCGTCCGAGCCAAATACCGAAATGCGTTGGTTGGCGCTGTCGCTGACCAGGATTCTACCCCCGGAATCGATCGCGAGTCCGTGCGGCAATTCCAGTTGTCCGGGTTCCGAGCCCTGGGTTCCACCGATGATGCGAACGAACTGCCCGTCGGGATCGAAATGCACGACGCGGGCGTTCGCATATCCGTCGGACACGTAGATGTCGCCGTTCGGCGCAATCGCCACATGATTGGGCCGATTGAACGCGTCGGTCGAGGCATTGTCGCCGGCCACGCCCTTTTGCCCGAGAGTCATCAGGAGCTCCCCGTCGGCGTTGAATTTGAGGACGACGTGATCCGCCGAGTCGGTGGACCAGATGTAACCCTCGGTGTCGAATATCACGCTGTGGGCCTGGGCGAAGACCTCGGCGTCGCCCCACGCCTTGATGAACTCGCCGTCGCGGTTGAAGACGCGGAAGAAAGGCGCCGTCCGGACGAGAACCACGACGTTCCCCATGCCGTCCGCCCCGACGTCGGACGTGGACGAATCCCAAGTCATTCCCTCGGGAAGTTGTGCCCAATCGTTGTCCACTGTATAGGCGTCGTTGGTGTCCGGGGGTCCCTGGGCCGCGGCGGTGGATACCAGGGCGAGGGCAAGGCCAATTACCAGCATCGAAGTCTTCATGATCGTCACTCCATGGTTCCGGCGGTAGCCGCGCCGGAGCTTCTAATTTCGCGTATTTTACACTGCGAATGCCAATCTGGAAAATTCATCGGATCGGCGGCGATGATTCGACGTACGTCCGGGAACTGGCGGCTGCCGGATTCGCGGACGACGCCTTCAATCGCAGACGAAGCGCCAGTCTCAGAGACGCGCGATCGTTCCTGGGAAAGCCGCATCACGCGACGATCATACAGAAGAAATCCAACCTGGAGATAAAACAATCCGCCGGTGTGTCGAGTTTCAAAGCCGGGCGCGGAAAGATCCCGCTTTCACTAACGGCCGCGGCCGTTAGCCACAGCAACATTGGCTCAACCCGCCGTGCAATCCCGCGGGGGGCTGTCAAGCAAACCCTCCTGAAATTGCCGGAATAATCGAGACTTCGGCGCCCTCGGGCACCTTCGTCTCGAGATCGTCAATGAAGCGGATGTCTTCTCCGTCGACGTAAATGTTGAAGAAGCGGCGGATCCGTCCGTTTTCGTCGCAGATGCGGTCTTTGAAACCAGGGTACCTGGTGTCCATCTGGTCCAGAACCTGGTCGATGGTCTCGGCTTCGACTTCGATCAGGGCATCGTCGGAAGTGAAGCGCCGGAGAGGCGTCGGAATGGTAATGCGTGTCGCCATGGGATTCCTCCGTTGTCTTTCTGTAACGCCTGTTACGCGGTCAATCCGAGATTCCGGACGGCCGTGTCGAACGCACTCAGCTTCGGCTCGATCGTCTTTGGGGGTTCGAGCCTGAGCGCGTCCTGCGTCTTGAGCCCGTTTCCGGTGATCGCGATGACGGTCCTGTCCTCGGGTTCGATGCGTCCCTGTTCGATGAGCTTCCGGGTTACACCCAACGCGACGCCACCTGCGGTCTCGGTAAAAATCCCCTCGGTTTCTGCCAGGAGTTTTATGTTCTCCACCACTTCCACGTCGCTGACGTCTTCAGCCCAGCCCCCTGAATCCAGAATCGTTCCGCAGGCGTAGTAGCCGTCTGCCGGCGAGCCGATGGCCAGCGACTTTGCGATGGTGCGCGGTTTGACCGGACGGATATCGCGCGAGCTTCTCTTGACGGCCGCCGAAATCGGATTGCAGCCCGTGGCCTGGGCTCCGAAAATCCGCGTACGAACGGGGCCTTCGAGAAGGCCGAGCCGTTCGAATTCCTTCATCCCGAGCATGATCTTCGTAATGAGAGACCCCCCGGCCATGGGAACCACGACCGCGTCGGGTGACTGCCATCCGAGTTGCTCCGCGATTTCGTAGCCCACGGATTTGGAGCCATCACCGTAGTAGGGGCGCAGGTTCACGTTCACGAAGCCCCAGCCGTATCGGTCGGCGATCTGGCTGCACAGGCGGTTCACGTCGTCGTAGTTGCCATGCACGGCGATGACGTTCGGGTTATAGACTAGAGTGGCCGAGACCTTGGCGGCTTCGAGGTCGTCGGGAATGAGAATCCAAGCCGGCAGTCCGGCGGCGGCCGCATTGGCGGCCAGTGAATTTGCAAGGTTGCCCGTCGAGGCGCATCCGACGGCTTCGAGACCGAATTCAAGCGCCTTGTTCACGGCGATCGCCGTCACCCGATCCTTGAAGGACAGCGTCGGGAAGTTGACGCTGTCGTTCTTCAAGTAGAGTTCCTTGACTCCGATTACTCTCGCGAGCCGGTCGGCACGCAGGAGCGGGGTGAATCCCGTTGCGAGTCCGACCTTGGGATCCTCGTCGAGTGGGAGCAACTCCCGGTACCGCCAGATCGATGTGTCACGGGACTCGATGAGATCGCGGGTCAAGACCTTTCCGATCGCGTCGTAGTCGTATTCCACCTTCAGCGGTGCGAAACACTCCTCGCATCCGGCGATGGGCCGGTTGGAGTACTTGCGGCCGCATTCGCGGCAACTCAACCCCGTTACAAATCGCATTGTGGTTCCTCCTCGGGTCCGGTAGTTCTCGAGCTGTCCCAAGCGGGGCCTGGCCTGCATTTCTCACGAGTTGTCTGCTACAGCGCCGGATCCATCCGCCAGTGCTGCGTTCCGCTTCGTCGGGCTCCTCGACGTACCGTCAAGTACGCCTCCGGTGCCCGCCGGGCGCGCGCCTTGCCCTGACGGCGTCTCCGACTCTTTGCGACGAAAACCCGTGAGAAAGGTGGGTTAAACGAAAACCCCGCGCCTGTCAGCGCGGGGCTTTTACCGGGAAACCACCGGGCTGTTTAGCACATCTTTAACGTGGAGCAATTTGCCTTAAGTCGCCACGCCTGTCCTGGTACGCTTTTTTCGCAAACCAATTCCGAAAACAAAAAAACCCCGCGCCAAACGGCACAGGGTGTTTGAAGTTCCCGGACTGTTTAGCACATTTTTAACGTGGAGCAATTCGCTTAAATCACCACGTTCAAGTCCCTGAAAGCATAGCCCGCGCTTCACTGGTGCGTCAACACATAATAAAATATTCGGGTGCGGGGTATCGAAGGGTTGGGTCCATGTTATTGTCCACAACCACCGGGTGGCAAGTTTCGACCCGTGGCGGATGCCGTTCCTGGAATCGTTCATGCCAAGTCGTTTCAGTGCCACGAGTCATCGGGACCACTGACAGTTCATGGGTGATTTTCAGGTCCATCGGCTGGGATCCTCGGACCTCGTAGCGTTCGAAAGGAAACTACTGGGCGAGGTTCGCGCGCTCGAAAGAATGCTCGCCTCCGGCCACATCGAAACCGGCGGTCAACGTATCGGTTGCGAGCAGGAAATGTTCCTCGTCGATCGTGCGTGGCGGCCGTTTCCGATAGCCCCTGAACTGCTTGAACATCTCGATTCCTCCTTCACGCCCGAACTGGGTCGCTTCAACCTTGAAGTCAACCTCGACTCCCGGAAGCTGCAGGCCGACAGCCTCTCGCTGATGGAACGGGAACTGTGCCGCCGAATGGAACAGGTGCGGCTTGCGGCGGAGCGCATGAATGCATGTGTCGTCCTCACCGGCATCCTTCCCACCCTTCGAGTGTCGGACCTCACGCTGGACAACATGACCCCGATGACCCGATATTTCGATCTTAACGACGCCATGGGTCGACTTCGAGGCCAAGACTATGAGTTTCGCCTGAAGGGGATCGACGAACTCATACTCAGTCAGGATTCCGTGATGCTGGAGTCGTGCTGTACGAGTTTTCATATCCACTACCAGGTCGACCCCGATGATTTTGTGTCCTCGTACAATTTTGCACAGGCTGTTTCAGCCCCACTGCTGGCGGCTGCGGCGAACTCGCCCATGCTGTTCGGAAGGCGTCTCTGGCAGGAAACCCGGGTTCCACTGTTCCAACAGTCGATAGACACGCGTCACGCGACCTCTTCATTGCGTCAGCGTTCTCCGAGGGTGCGCTTCGGCGAGGGCTGGCTCAAAGGTTCCGCCGTCGATCTGTTCCGCGAGGACATCGCACGGTTCCGGGTGTTGCTCGGTTCCGATGTTGAGGAGGATGCTCTGGAGGTTCTGCGGCGAGGCGCCGTACCGCAACTCCGTGCGCTCCAGGTTCACAATGGGACCGTCTATCGCTGGAATCGCGCGTGCTACGGGATTACCGATGGTCGGCCGCACCTGCGGATCGAAAATCGAGTATTGCCGGCTGGCCCCACGGTTCTGGATGAAGTGTCCAATGCATCGTTCTTTTTCGGGCTGATGCGGGGGATGCGCGAGATTTGCTCCGATGTGACAACGGTGATGGACTTCGAAGATGCGGAGACCAATTTCCTGGCGGCGGCCCAGATGGGGCTCGGCGCCGGCTTTCGATGGTTCAACGGTCAATCGATAACCGCCCCCGATCTCATCCTTGAAGTACTGTTGCCGGTTGCGCGAAACGGGTTGGAAAGCGCCCAGGTCGCGCGTTCGGATATCGATCGTTATTTGGGTGTATTCGAAGAACGCGTTCGGCGGCGGCGTAACGGCGCTCTGTGGTTGCTGAAATCTTTTGGAGACCTCAAGGAGTATCCGAGAGAGCGGGTCTTGTCCGCGCTCACGGCGGGAATCGCCAACCGGCAATGGAATGCGGACGGAGCGCACGAATGGGTTCCCGCGACAATCGATGAAGGACGAATCATGAAGAGCCACGGCATTTGCGTCGAAGAGGCCATGAGCACCGACCTCATGACGATTCACCCGGACGAACCGATCGAGATGGCGGCCAACCTCATGGATTGGAACCATGTGCGTCACGTGCCGGTCGAGAGCGACGAGGGGTTGGTGGTCGGGTTGGTGTCCTATCTTGAAGTGCTCCGGTACTTCAATCGCGGAGTTGAGGGGGATGAGGGTCTGGCGACCGTGGGTTCGCTGATGAACCCGTCGCCCGTGACTGTTGCTCCGGAAATGCCCATGCTCGATGCAGTGCGGCTCATGCGCGCGCAGAAGGGCGACTGTGTTGTCGTCGTCAAAAATGATCGCTTGGCCGGAATGGTGACGGAACGGGATTTCCTGGACATCATGGCGGCTGAACTGGAGCAGGAGGACGCCGACGGGGAGGACGCGGACTAGGGATGCCGGATGACGAGACGCTCGAACCGCTGCGAAGGGTGATCGCGAGGCGCCGCGGAAAGGAATCCGGCCCCCTCGTGGTGTGTGTCGCCGGAATACATGGAAACGAACCCGCGGGCATTCGTGCCTGCCGCCGGGTCTCCGAAACGCTTGAACGAACGACGACGAATTTCAGAGGGGAGTGGCTCGCTTTGGCGGGAAACGTCGTTGCGTTGCGCCAAAATCGGCGTTTCGTCGATGAAGATCTGAACCGTATCTGGAGCGCCGAAAGGATTCAGGATCGCCGGTCCGGGCTTCGGCGGCACGCGACAGCCGAAAGTTTCGAGCAGGATGAGATCATGTTCGAGGTGGAGTCGTCGTTGGCGAGGAATCCGACGGCGACCTATTTTCTGGACATGCATACGACCTCCGCGCCGGGGGCGTCGTTTTCGGTATTCGCCGATACTCTTCGCAATCGGAAGCTTGCCTTGAGTCTGCCGGGGGCGCTCGTTCTCGGCCTCGAGGAACATCTGGATGGAACATTGCTGAACTACGTAAGCCGTATCGGTCATGTGGCCGTCGGATTCGAGTCGGGCCAGCACTTGTCGCCGGTGTCGGTGGACCTGCATGAATTGGCAATCTGGAAGACTCTTGTACTGGCGGGATGCGTCGATCGTTCCCGGATGCCGGAGACCGTCGCGGTTGCGGCCCGAACGCAAGCGAATCGCCTTCCCAGAGTCGTCGAGATCGGATATCGCCACGGCGTCGGTCCGGACGACGGATTCGCGATGGCGCCCGGTTTCGAAAACATGCGGGAGGTGGCCGCGAGCGAGCTTCTCGCGCGGGATCGAAACGGTGAAGTACGCTCCCGTTATCGCGGGCGTGTCTTGATGCCGCTTTATCAGAAACAAGGGAGCGACGGTTTTTTTATCGTTCGCGACGTCAAACGAATCTGGCTCAGTCTGTCGACTCTTGCCAGACGGCTTCAAGCGGGCCGGTTGGCCAGGTACTTGCCAGGAGTCAGCCGTCACCCGACACTCGACGACGCATTGGTTGTCGAATGGACCGTGGCCCGCGGGCTTCTCATCGATCTGTTTCACTTTCTGGGCTATCGGAGGCGGAGCGCTGACGGCCCGAGCATTGTCATGCGGTGGATGGACGAGACGCCTCGCGGTTAGACCAACGGCGTGTTCACCGGCGCGTGCCTCGCGCCGGGCGCGTAGCGGCGTGTTCCTCACGCCGGATCAAGCGCGACGCGTATACTTCTCCCACTCCCACTGTAGGTGCGGTCTACGACCGCACGATCCTTTCGGACTTGATTCGGGCGGTCATAGACCGCCCCTACAAGCTCAATATTGAGGGATTCGGGTGCCCCGCCCACTCCCACCGCACGATCCTTTCGGACTTGATTCGGGCGGTCATAGACCGCCCCTACAAGCTCAATATTGAGGGATTCGGGTGCCCCGCCCACTCCCACCGCACGATCCTTTCGGACTTGATTCGGGCGGTCATAGACCGCCGCTACAGATTCAATATTGAGGGATTCGGGTGCCCCGCCCACTCCCACCGCACGATCCTTTCGGACTTGATTCGGGCGGTCGTAGACCGCCGCTACAGATTCAATATTGAGGGATTCGGGCGCCCCGCTCACTCCCATTGTAGGTGCGGTCTATGACCGCACGATGACCGCACGAATACCGCACGATTACCCGTCAAAGGGCACCGGCCACGAATCTCTTCAGGAGTCGCAGCAGGAACAGCAGAACCAGAGGTGAAAAATCGAGCCCCCCCATTGCGGGAAGCAGCCCGCGTATTCGCGCGAGCAGGGGTTCGGTCAGCGTGTTGACGATCCCGACGATGGGATTGCCGCGGGGAAGCTGGATCCACGAGATCACCACGGCGGCCAGTACGACGAGCGAATAGATATCGATGAGATCGAGTAGAATCATGATGCCCTTTCAGTATGGGAAGCGGTTGACTGGAACCGCGGTCGTTCGCGGCGGTACGTCGCTTGTTCGTATGCGAAAGCCAGTCGTATGAGGACAGGTTCGCTCCATGCGCGTCCGAAAAACGAAATGCCCAGTGGGAGACCGTCGAGCAGGCCCATCGGCACCGTCACGTTCGGATATCCGGCCACCGCGGCGGGTCGCGAGTTGTTCCCCGTGTATTGGTCTCCCCGCTCGTAATCGGTCAACCACGGCAACCCCCCTTCGGGCGAAACCAATGCGTCGAGGCCGAACTGGTCCATAACCGCATCGATCCCCTCGGAACGCGACAGTTGCCGGCATGCGGCGATTGCATTCAGATAGGCGGGGTCCGTCAGTTCGCCGCTTGAGGAAGCCGCCCTGAAGCGTTCTTGACCGAAGTAGGGCATCTCGCGTTCGACGTTGGATTCGTTGAATGCGATCAATTCTTCCAGACTGTGAACGGGTACGCGATCGTCGAGTCCCGACAGATATCGGTTGATTCCGTCTTTGAACTCATACAGCAGAACGGTGAATTCCGGTCCGCTCAGCCGGTCCAGGTTCGGAATCTCGACCGGGTCGAAGACTACGGCCCCGGCATCGCGGAGCGCCTGGAGTGAGTCTTCGAAGTAGCTCCAGACCGATGCGTCGAAACTGAAGTTCCGGACGATCCCGATTCGTGCGCCGCGAAGCCCGTCGGCGTCCAGAAATTGCGTATAGTCGGTCGGAAATGTAGCACGATCGGACAAGGTGGCCGGATCCATATTGTCCGGTTTCGCGATGACACCCAGCATTAGAGCCGCGTCGCGGACCGTACGGGCCATCGGACCCGCGGTGTCCTGACTCTTGGCCAATGGAATCACGCCCGTGCGACTGACGAGTCCAACGGTGGGTTTGATGCCGACGATGCCGTTCTTGGCCGATGGACAGACGATCGAACCGTCGGTCTCGGTGCCGATCGCGATGGGCGCCATATTGGCGGATACGGCGACGGCCGATCCCGAACTCGACCCGCATGGGTTCCGATCGAGAGCGTAGGGATTACGGCACTGTCCGCCCACCGCACTCCAACCGCTGGTTGAATTCGCGCCCCTGAAGTTGGCCCATTCGCTGAGATTCGTCTTTGCAAGGACGACCGCCCCGGCGTTTCGCAGCAGCGTCACCAGGGAGGCGTCCCGCGTTGGAATCGAGTTTCGAAGAGCCAGCGAGCCCGCGGTTGTGGGCATCGAATCGGCTGTCTCGATGTTGTCCTTGATGACCACGGGGATCCCATGAAGCGGTCCCCTGATCCGTCCTGATTCTCGCTCACGGTCCAGTTGACGGGCAATGGCAAGTGCGTCCGGATTGGTGCGGATGATCGCGCCTAATCGTGGGCCGTCCCGGTCGAGAGCTTCGATTCGGTCCAGATAGAGTTGCGTGAGGTACTCGCCTGTCCAACGCCGCGACCGTAGCCCGTCCTGAAGTTCGCTGACGGAAAGTTCCTCCAGTTCGAGAACGCCGGACGGCGGGCTCTCGCCGTCGGTTGCCTGGAGCGGCTGCCGCGCGCGGCAGCCGGCATTGAACGATGCGATTGCCAGTGCGGCGCCTCCGACAAAATGCCGGCGGGATATCATGCCGCCGGACCTTCCGGAACCGTCGCCGAAGGGGCGTGGAGTCTTGCCGCGATCTGACTCAAATCGTCCACGGCGTCGCTGTGGACGATCACCCCGTAGCGGCGCAGAGGATCGCTCTCGTGAACAGCCGTGTAGTTGCCGGCGCCAAAGATGCGATCGAGCGCCTTGCCGATTCCGGGCCGCAATGCGGCATCGGTGGCGTCCGAATTCGGCGTCTCCATCCGGTCGTTGAACACCAGTTGCCAAAAGCCGGGTCTCGCCCTCAGTTGAACCGGATACCCGGGTTCTTCGATCAACGCGCATGCCAGCGCCAGCGTTCGTCGAAACGTATCCAGGATCCGATCTTCAGGGGGACCGTTCAGGTCCTTCTTGTTCGCGTAGAGGATGCCCGGGCCGGGATCCCCCAGATCCAGCGCCAGGTTCCCCTGGCGGCCGATCATCATCACGCCGGGGCCGCGGTCGATATGTGCGTAGTCGGCCATGTCCACCCATTGGGATGGATGGTCCTTCTGCTCCCGCCATCGCGCAAAAATGGGCAACAGTGCGTCGACCGGAACCGTCTCCGGTGCGTCGAGGAACAGTTTGAGGTTGATTCTCTGAAGATTCATCCCGTGCGGTGACCGACTACCCTTTATGCCTTGCTGTAGACGGTTTGAGCCTGCTCGAGGAACAGCGCGGCTTCTTCAACTTGGCGCCGCGATTCATCCCGCGAAACCTCATGTCCGTTTCCACCGGCCGTTCTGAAGAAATTCTCGGCAAACGGTTTGTGGAACTGTCCGGTTTCGTAAAACAGCTTTCGAAATTCCGAAACGCAGTCGTAGTTGTCGGACAGCAGAAGTCCGCGCGTCGAGAGAAGGGCATCCGCCGCGCGCATGGTTGCCGCCAGGGCGCCCGCGGAGGCTTCCCCATAACGCCGGTCGTCGAGGGCGACAGTCGCTTCGAACACGAGGCGATCCGCCTCCTCGAGCATGAATTCCGCCTGGTCGACCACTTCGCCGGCGCATTCGCCGACACCGGTTTCCTTGTGGTATTCCCAGCTTTGGCGATTGTCCAGATAGGCTTCGGGATCCTGATCGTGGGGTTTGAGTTCAAATTCGTGAATTTCGGATTTCAGCCGGGCCTTACCCAACCGGGCAACCAACTCGGTGAACGTCTCTCCGTCGAGTTTCATGGACGAGTAGACCGCTGACAGGCGATCGAGGACCTTGGGGGCATGGCGGGCCGGGACCTTGCCCGTTACCAGACCGTAGGATTGAGCGTTCCCCTGGGTGGCCCCCCCCAGTACGACCTGAAACACGGGCGCCGTGAAGGACCCTTTGCGTTGGACCGACCCAAGGAAGCCAATATCGGCAATGTGGTGCTGGCCGCAGGAGTTGAAGCACCCGCTGATCTTCACCTTCAAGTCACTGCGCTTCGCCGTTTCGGACAGGTCGCTGGCGAACCGCGCGTCGAGAACAGCGGCCAGACCCCGCGACGACGTGATGCCGAGCTTGCAGGAATCGGTGCCCGGGCATGCCGTAACATCGGCCATTCGCGAAGCATTCGTCCGTGCGAGTCCGGCCCGAGCGAGATCGCGATGGAGCGCCGGGAGGTCCTTGTTGGACACCCAACGCAGCAGGATGTTCTGGCTGACGGTCGTGCGAATCGTGTCCTTGATGTATTTTTGCGATAGCGTGGCCAAGTCGCGAAGTTGGTCGGCGGTGATGTCTCCAAGCGGCAGGAAGACCTCCACCATCGAGTACCCGGCCTGGGCCTGCGGATGCACGTTCGTTGCCGCCCATTCCCTGAAGTCGTCATCGGTTTCCACGTTCACGGCAAGCTCGACGCCCGGCTTCAGGGCGCTTTCCCGGTATTTCGACGAAACTTCCAACAGGGACATCCACCGAGGATCCTCGGGCAGCTTACGGCGTTCGTCCTCGACGAGACGCTTGAATTCTTCCAGTCCCAAACCGTCGACGAGGAACTTCATCCGGGCGCGGGCCCGGTTGTCCTTTTCGCCGAGGCGCGCGAATACGCGGGCCATCGCTTGCGCGAGCGGGAGGAGTTCGCCGGTTGAAACGAAATCCGAATAGAGTTTGGCTTGATGCGGAACGGCGCCGAGTCCGCCTCCGACAAAGACCTTGAACCCTTCGACGGACTCGCCGTTTTCTTCGCGAACCGCCGCGATCGCCCCGATGTCATGCATCCGTGCAAGCCCGCAGGCACGTTCTTCACAGCCCGAATAGGCCACCTTGAATTTTCGACCGAAGTTCTGCGCGTCGGGATGACGCAGCAGGAAAGCAGCCATTGCCTGAGCATGTGGCGTGACGTCGAAGACCTCGGTACGGCAGACGCCGGCTTCAGGGCATGCGGTGACGTTGCGCACGACGTTGCCGCACGCTTCCTTTGTCGTGATACCGACTTCGGCGAGGCGGCGCATCATGTTGGGCGTGTCATCGATGTCCACGAAATGGAACTGGACGTCTTGGCGAGTTGTGATGTGGCTGATGGCGTCTGAAATCTCCTCGGAGAGATCGGCGAGGCAAAGCATTTGCGCGGTCGTCAGCATTCCGAGTGGAATCTTGATGCGCTGCATCTGGACGTTTTCCTGCCGCTGGCCGTATACGCCGTGTCGAAGTCGGAATTCGGTAAACACCTTTTCGGGTGTCTGACCGCTCTGGACGCGCCGAAGCTGGGTCTCGAATATGTCGATCTCGTCTCGAATTTCGGTAGGGAGATTCGCCCAGCGATCACTGCCCGTCGATCCGTTTTTGGCTTCGGTTGTGGCCATAAGCGCTTCCCCCTGGGTGAGGTGATTCACCCCTCCCTCGGTCAAGTAGTTCCCCGCTACCATTCTATACTGACTTACTAGAGTATATCCAGATCGAGGTCCGTCTGTCGGGAAAGCGGCTGTAAACTCAACAAATTCAATCATTCAGGTAAGGAAGCGGTCGAAGGGAAGGTGGGGGCCTATTGTTGACTAAAGATATAGATTAACTTTAGAATCAGATGTCGATCATGCAGATCGGGCGACAGGGATCGTCGGCTGGACTCGGAAAGTGGATTTCAATTTTTTTCTTCCCATCGCTGGATTTGTTGTCGGCGTGATCGTGGGTATGACCGGAGTCGGGGGCGGGTCCCTGATGACCCCGGCGCTCATCTTCATTCTGGGCATCTCCCCTTCTGTCGCGGTGGGCACCGACCTGATTTTTGCGGGGGCGACCAAGTCGGTCGGGGTGTGGAAACACCGTGCCGCGGGGAATGTGGACTGGCGGACGATGCGGTTGCTGGCGATGGGGAGCCTGCCGGCAACCGCGGTGTCGATCCTGCTGCTCGACCGGTTTCGGTCGCGGGAATTCCTGGACGCCGCGGTGTTGCCGGTTCTGGGTGTGGCGTTGCTGTTGACCGCGGCGGCGCTCGTTTTGAAGATGCGGTTCGTCCGCATGGCCGAGGGTCTGGCCCAGCGGTCGGGAGAGCCCGAGGGTCAATGGATTGTCCTGTCAGGGGCGGTCCTGGGTGGTCTGGTGACACTGTCTTCGGTGGGTGCGGGCGCCCTTGGAGTCACGGTCTTGATGGTATGCCGGCCCACGATGGCGGCAAAACGGATCGTCGGGACCGACTTGGCGCACGCGCTGCCCCTGGCGCTGGTGGCTGGAATGGGTCACTTGCATCTTGGTACCGTGGATTTTGATCTGCTGGCGGCGCTGCTGGTGGGTTCTCTTCCGGGAATCTATCTTGGAAGCTCGTTGACGGGGCGGGTGCCGGAATCGGTGTTGAGGGGCCTGCTCGCCGCCGTGCTTCTGACGGCGGGTATCCTTTGTTTCGCATTGCGGTGAAGAATCGATGAACGATCCGGGAATAGCGCGGGAGGTGATGACGGGGCGTGTCGCGTCTGTCGTGTCGGTCCTCGAAGAAATCGCAATGGCAAGCAGCCCGGCAGTGTTTGCGACCAGTTTTGGCGCCGAAGACATGGTGCTGCTGGATCTGATTTCGAAGCACGCGCGCGGCATCGAGGTTTTCACGCTCGACACGGGACGGCTTCCCGAGGAAACCTATCGGTTGATGTCCGCGGCTCGCGGCAAGTATCCCCTCGCGATACGGTCGTACTGCCCGGATACCTTCGAACTCGAAACGTATGTCGAGCGGAACGGTCCCGACGCGTTTTACAACAGCGTCGCACAGCGTAAGGAATGTTGCCGCATACGCAAGGTCGGGCCTCTGGGAAGGGCACTGTCCGGCAAGAAGGCGTGGGTCACCGGACTGAGGCGCGAACAGTCTCCAACGCGGGACGGGCTCGATGTGAAGACCTGGGATGAGGTGAACGGGCTGTTCAAGTTCAATCCGCTTCTGGATTGGAGCTGGGGCGAAGTTCAAACTTATATCTCCCGAAACGAGGTTCCCTACAACGAGCTTCACGACCGGGGGTATCCGAGCATCGGTTGCGCTCCATGCACGCGAGCCGTCGAACCCGGCGCGGATATCCGTTCGGGCCGCTGGTGGTGGGAGGATGCCAACTCCAAAGAATGCGGACTTCACGTTGGAGAGAAGCAACAACAGAAACCATGACGACCAGAACACATTCCAGCCATCTGGCGGCGCTCGAAGACGAATCGATCTTCATACTGCGCGAAGTTGCCGCCGAATTTCAGAACCCCGTTATCCTGTACTCGATCGGGAAGGATTCGAGCGTTCTCGTGCATTTGGCGCGAAAAGCCTTCCATCCCGCTCCGATCCCATTCCCGCTGCTTCATATAGATACGGGGTACAAGTTCAAGGAAATGATCGAGTTTCGAGATCGCTTTACGGCGGAGATCGGAGCGCGGTTGATCGTCCACAGAAACGAAGAGGCCATCGCGAACGGATCTCATCCGTTGAAGCTTGGCGTCGCCCGGTGCTGCGGTTTGTTGAAGACCACCGCCTTGCTTCAGGCACTCGAAAATGGCGGCTTCGATGCGGCGATTGGAGGCGCGCGGCGTGACGAAGAAAGGTCGCGCGCGAAGGAACGCGTGTTTTCGTTTCGGGATTCCTTTGGGCAGTGGGATCCCAAAAACCAGCGTCCGGAACTCTGGCACCTGTTCAATGCGCGGGTGTTCGAGGGTGAAAGCATGCGCGTGTTTCCCCTCTCGAACTGGACTGAATCCGATATCTGGCAATACATCCGCCAGGAAGAAATTCCGATTGTTTCGCTCTATTTTGCGAAGGAGCGTCTGGTCGTTCGCCGGGGCGCCAACCTGATCCCGGCAGACGATGCGGGCAATCTGAAGGAAGGCGAGTCCCCGGAGCTCATGTCGGTTCGTTTCCGGACCTTGGGTTGTTCTCCGTGCACCGGGGCCGTGGAGTCCACGGCAACGACGGTGGACGAGATCGTCAACGAGTCCGTCGTCGCGATTCGAAGCGAACGCGAGACCCGTGTGATCGATCATGGTTCGAACTCAATGGAAGACAAGAAGAAGGAAGGTTACTTTTGAGCGCGACCGCGGTGACCGGAACCGCCGAAATCGAGTTGCTGCGCCTGACTACTGCGGGCAGTGTCGACGACGGCAAGTCGACATTGATCGGGCGTCTGCTTCTGGACACCAAGGGAGCGTTCGAGGACCAGATCGCCGCCGCCCGGACCTACACCGAGCAGAAAGGGGGAAAGGGGATCGATCTGGCCCTGTTGACCGACGGCCTGCGCGCCGAGCGCGAACAGGGCATTACCATCGACGTCGCTTATCGGTACTTCGCAACGCCGCGGCGGCGCTTCATCATCGCCGACACCCCCGGACACGAACAGTACACGCGAAACATGGTGACCGGCGCCAGCACGGCCGAAGTGGCCCTGCTGCTCGTGGATGCGCGCCACGGGATGGTTTCGCAGTCCCGAAGGCACGTGTGTATCGCCCACTTGCTCGGAATTACCGACTTCGTCATCGCCATCAACAAGATGGATCTCGTGGACTATTCCGAGGCCAAATATCGCGAAATTCGTCTCCAGTTCGAAGAGTTCTTCGACCGGCTCGGTGTCCGCCACGCCAAGGCTCACCGTGCCTGGTACGTTCCGATGTGCGCTTCGGACGGGGACATGGTGGTCAAACGCGGAAGCGCGATGCCCTGGTACCCGGGCGAAACGATGCTCGAGTTGTTGGAAACGATCACCCCGGGAACCGACGACTCCACGGTCGGTTTTCGCTTTCCGGTTCAACTGGTGTCGCGCCCCCAGACCGGAGCCCTTCACGATTTCAGAGGCTATATGGGGCGCGTCGCCGCGGGGCGCGTGTCGGTGGGCGACCCGGTCAAGGTGCTGCCGTCCGGCCTTGTCAGCAAGGTTGAACGGATCGTTTCCTTTGACGGCGATCTGGATTCGGTCGGGCTCCATCGCTGCGTCACGATCACGCTTGAAGACGATATCGACATCTCTCGCGGCGACATGATCGTCGGCCTCGTGGATGAGCCGCTCGAAACGAAGACGTTCGCCGCCACGATCTGCTGGATGTCCGGGCGGCCGTTGGATCTCAGCGAGAAATACCTTCTCAAGCACACGTCGAGAACGACCAAGGCCGTCGTGCGGAAGGTCGAGCACAGGATCGACGTAAACACGCTCGAGGCGGATCGGGCCGAAGCCCTGTTCCAGAAGAACGAGCTTGGCCGCGTTCAAATACAGACACTCCAACCGGTTTTCTGCGACGCATACCGAACCAACCGCGACACGGGAGCTTTCATACTGATCGATCCACAGACCCATGACACAATGGCCTGTGGCATGATCGATTTGCCACGCGACGGCTTGGCGATGAACATTTGAGCCCGGCTCAACCCGGCTCAACCCGGCTGAGCGCGGCTCAGCCCAACGAACTTCCGAAGCCCATGGACTGCTGAATGCCACGTCGACCGAAACGCAGGAAACGTAGCTGGACTCTTCCGATCGCAGTCGTCGCCCTGATTGCGGGTATCGCCGGGTGGGACCTCGTCCGGCGCGGCGCGAGCGCCGCCCAGGATACGCTCGATCTGGGTTACGAGATCCTGGCCCGCCATCCCCACGATCCGACCTCCTACACACAGGGCCTCTACTTCGAAGACGGGATTCTGGTCGAGGGAACGGGACGTCGCGGCCAGTCCGTTCTGCGCAAGGTCGAGATCGACAGCGGAAACGTAATCCAAGAAGTCGCGTTGTCGTCACAGTACTTTGGCGAGGGGATCGCCACTGTCGATTCCCGGATCTTTCAGCTTACCTGGACCAGCGGTCTCGGCTTCATCTACGACAAGGACAGCCTTCGGCAGATCGGGCAATTCAGCTATCCCGGGGAAGGCTGGGGACTCACCACGGACGGTCAGGACCTGATCATGAGCGACGGTACCGCGATGCTCCGCTTTCTGGATCCGGATTCGTTTGCCGAAGTTCGGCGAGTGGAAGTTCGGGGCCGAACCGGTCCCGTCACTGAACTGAACGAACTCGAGTATGTCAACGGCTCCGTCTACGCGAACATCTGGTTTTCCAACACCATCGTGGAGATCGATCCGCTATCGGGAGCGGTCATCCGCGAAATCGACTTCACGCCTCTTTTCGAGGAGACTCGCCCGACCACGGACGACGCTGTCCTGAACGGAATTGCTTTCGATCCAGCGCGGGAACGCTTCTTCCTGACGGGCAAGCTGTGGCCGACGATGTTCGAGCTTCGCCTCGAGTCCGCTCGGCAGTAGTCCCAATCTTCCGGATATCGACGTTCCGTTGAGCCGGAATTGGTAAGATGCGGCTGAGTCATTCCATCCGGACACCGGACAGTGTGGCGTAATCCGGCACCCGTATATCCAGCCCCATGAGCGTGCCGATGGAACCCATCAGCCCCTGCGTCTGCCGCAACCCAAGCCGATACGCCATGCGCAGCGTCAGGCATGTCTCGATCGCCAGATCCGAGTATCTCGGGCCACCCCGTGACGTGCGGCGCGTCGCGCGTAGGTGACGGAGGCGGAGGGGATGCTTTTGCCGTCCGTCATTGGAACAGTTCGGCGTGGGTGCCGACCCGGGTGAAATAAACCGAACCGCTGGGACCGTCGGTATCGTCGATGCGATAAATCAGCAGGAAGTCACCACCGACATGGCATTCCCGGTGGTTCGCCCATACGCCCTTCAGCGCGTGATCCTTGCGTTCGGGACCGAGCGGGGTATCGTTGGAAATGAGAAGCAGCATGACCGCCTTCAGCCGCTTCATATCATATCGACCGGAACGCGAAAGCCGCTCCCAGTCCTTGACGAATTGTCGGGCGTAGTCAACCCGGCGCGGCAGGTTGGTTCGTTTACTGGCCGCTGGCTTCTTCAAGTTCCGCAAACATCTCGTCCGCGCTGGCGAAGCGCGCCTTGCGCGTCTTCACCATCTCGTCGATCTCGGCCATGGCTCTCCGGGTTTGCGTATTGGGAACCTTGAGTTCGAGAGGAAAGGCCCGATCGACGGCGATGCGGTGGAACAGGAGCCGCACTGCACCCGAGGCCGTCAGCCCCATCGCCGCCAGCGTTTCGGTCGCCTTCCGCTTCATCTCGGTGTCCATCCGGACATGGAGCATCGAGCTCTGTACCTTCATTCAAGCCTCCCGTATCTCAATTGAGTTATGCCATATTGGCGCGACCCAGTCAACCGGACGCGATCGGGCAGCCGTCCTGTTGTAGGTGTCCAGATCCAGGAGGCACAGCGGCATCGGTCTGATTCTTATATTTCGTCAACAATGTGTCGAATGAGATTCATCGCTTGGAATTCAGGGCTTACGAATTCAATCATGGTGTCTCCTTGAGCTAGCGTACTTGGCCGGCCTGCCGGCCTCCGCCTGTCAGATTTAGTGCCAACAATTCCCGTCTCGAAGGTCTTGGTTGGCGTGTAGCGTGGGCGGTCTTCCAGGCTGGCGCAGAGCCGCAGTGACCGATACCGTCAACATCAGGCACATCGACAAACCTAAGCGCCGCCGCTGAAGCGGTTTCGACACAATTCGATATAATCCCCATTGATAAGATGCGGCTGAGTCATTCCATCCGGACAAAGGAATTCAACATGATGCGTTTAAAGGCGCCCTTACCCTGGGTACTCCTCGCCATCGCCTCGGCACTGCCCGCCGCGGCTCAAGACCGTGAGTTTTCGCCCGTGACCGATGCCATGCTCGCCGAACCGGACCCCGCCGACTGGCTGATGTGGCGCCGGACGACGAACGGATGGGGGTACAGCCCTCTCGATCGGATCGATCGCGGCAATGTCAATGAACTGGCCCTGGTCTGGACCCGCCCCCTGGGAACGGGCGTTCAGGAAGGAACTCCGCTGGTCCATGACGGCCTGATGTTCTTTCCGAACCCCAACGATCTGACACAGGCCTTCGACGCGGAGACCGGCGACCTGCTGTGGGAATACCAGCGCGAGTGGCCCGACGACCTGGGCCAGTACATACCTTTCGCGCAAATCAACCGGAACCTGGGTGTCTACGGCACGACGATTCTCGACTTGAGCGGCGATGATTACATCTATGCGCTCGACGCCCTCACGGGCGAACTGGCCTGGGAAACCCGGATCGCGGACTATCGGGTGCATCCCGCACAGCAGACATCCGGTCCAATCGCCGCGAATGGCAAGATCTTTTCGAGTCGCGGTTGCGAACCCGAAGGCGGGCCGGATGCCTGTGTGATTACGGCCCACGATGCGAGAACCGGCGAGGAAATCTGGCGTCGGCGCACGATTCCCGCGCCGGGCGAACCCGGCAATGAGACCTGGGGGGACGTCCCGTACGAGAACCGTTGGCATGTCGGTGCGTGGATGGTGCCGAGCTACGACATCGAGTTGAATATGGTCTATGTGGGCACGTCGGTCACCTCGCCCGCGCCCAAGTTCATCATCGGGGACAACGACGATCAATATCTCTACCACAACTCGACACTGGCTCTGGACGGCGATACGGGGGAGATCGTCTGGTACTACCAGCACGTTGTGGATCATTGGGATCTGGACCATCCGTTCGAGCGGTTGTTGGTCGATACCGCGGTCGCACCCGATGCGAGCGCGGTCGACTGGGTGAACCCCGATATCGAACCGGGCGAGATGCGAAAGGTCATTACCGGCGTTCCCGGTAAAACAGGAATCGTGTACACGCTGGACCGCGAAACAGGGGAGTTCCTGTGGGCGCGTCCGACGGTGCCCCAGACCGTGGTGGACGTTATCAGCGGTTCGGGCGAGGTGCGCGTGAATCCCGAAATGTTGTTCACCGAGGTTGGGGACCAGGCCTTGGTGTGTCCGGGAACCAGCGGCGGCAAGGGGTTTCCGGCGGGCGCGTACAGTCCTCTGACGAACTCCATGTACTACCCTCTTCAGAACGCTTGTATGAATGTGACGGCGTCGACCGGCGAGCAGAGCCTGAACTCGCTGTATGGCATCACTACAAGGGGCCAGATCGCTCCGGGAACCGAGTCCGTCGGCACGCTGCACGCCATCTCGGTTGAAACCGGCAGGGATGACTGGAAGTACGAGCAGCGCGCGGGAATGATGTCGGTTGTGACGACCGGGGGCGCGCTGGTGTTCGCGGGCGATGCCAACGGCCGTTTCCGTGCTTTCGATCAGGAGTCGGGCGATATCCTGTGGGAAGTCAATCTGGGTTCCGCGGTAACCGGCTATCCCATCACATATGCCGTCGATGGGCACCAGTATGTGGCCGTCAGCACGGGCAACTCGCTGGTGTCGGGGGCAATGAACGGGTTGGCGCCGGAACTGACTCCCGGTACCGCGCCAAATTTGTACGTCTTCGCGTTACCCGAATGACGGTCGCCGCCCTTGTTTCACGTCGGGGGCCACCGACGAAGACTCCACGAAATGGACCCAGCGGGAAATGGACCCAATATGTCTCGGTGAGTGAGATGCTGGTGTGGTTGAAGCGCTTTCACCCGATGTGGGGCGAGAGGTTTGAGTGTTGAAACTGCGCCGTATTGAACTCCAGGGATTCAAATCCTTCTACGACCGGTCGGAGATTGCCGTCAACGGCGGCGTGACTGCCCTGGTCGGTCCGAACGGGTGTGGGAAGAGTAATGTTTCCGATGCCGTTGCGTGGGTTCTGGGTGAGCAGAAGGTCCGGTCTCTGCGCGGCAACACGATGCAGGACATCATCTTCAACGGCACCGGCAAGCGTTCGCCGCTGGGGATGGCCGAGGTGACGATCAGTCTCGTGGACGACGCTCCGCCGCACTCCAACGGCGGTCCTCCACCGGGACCGGTCGAACTCACTGTCCAGCGCCGCCTCTACCGATCGGGTGAAAGCCAATATCTCCTCAATGGCCGTCCGTGCCGGCTGCGCGATATTCAGGACATCTTCCTCGGTACCGGGCTCGGCCCCAACCACTACGCCATCATCGAACAGGGAAGAATCGGTCAGGTCCTCTCCGCCAAACCGACCCAGCGCCGCATGTTGATTGAAGAGGCCGCGGGGATCACAAGGTTTCGGGCCAGGCGCAAACTGGCGGAGTCGCGGCTCGAAGCCGCCCGAGGCAACTTGTCTCGGGTGAACGACATCCTGGCTGAAGTCGAACGGCAGCGGAACTCCCTGAAGCGTCAGGCCGGAAAGGCGCGGCGTTACCGGGAAGTCCGTGGCCGCTTGCGCGAGGTGCTCGCGGCGATCTTTTCCACGCGCGCTGAAATACTGATTGCCCGGCAGGAACGCGTCGCCGCATCGCTCGCCAACATCGATGCGGAGGGCAAGGCGCTCGAAGCCAAGATCGCCGACCTGGAAGCCACAGTTCATCGTTGCCGTTCCGAGGTCGAGGCCCAGGAGAATCAGATCCAGGAAACTCGCGAACAGGACGTCAAGACGACGCTCGAACTCGAAACGACGGTCCAACGGATCCAGCATCTCGAGGAACGGGTTCGCTCCCTCGAAGAGCGCGCCAGGGAGTTCATCGCCGAAAAGGACCATGTTCTTCGCGACATTGAAAGGCGCGATTCGGAGATCGTGGCCGTAGAGGTCAAGCTCGAAAGTCTCAAGGAGAGTCTGATCCGTCAGAAGGACGATTTGGCGGTCAGCCAGTCGGAGTTGGACGAATTTTCCGATCGCCGCAGACAAGAAGAATCTGTGATCGACCGCCTCAGAGACCGGCGGTTCGATGTCATCGGAAAAGAGGCCGAACTCGGCAACAGTTTGACCGGCAACGAGGAACTCCTGCGACGGTTGAATAGTCAGAGTGGACGCATCCGTGAAGAAGAGGGCGAAGCCCGACTGGCGCTCGAGGGCAGTCGCGCAAAGCTGCAAGCCATCGAAATCGAGCAGGCATCCAGGCGTTTGCAGATGGGCCGGTTGGTCCTCGACCGCGATGCGGCGGAGCAGCAGCTTTCCGGGCTTCGATCCGAACTCGAAGATGCTCAGGCTGCGGTCGTGGATGCCCGTTCCCTGGAGCAGGCCACCCGGCACCGCCTCGAAACCATTCGCGAGCTTTCCCTCGACCGCGCGTACGGTACCGAAGCCGTTCAGCAGTTCTTTAGTCACGTTCGCGAGCAGGATTGGGCGCCGGTTGGAATCTTGGCCGATTTTGTGGAGGTGGCGCCGGATTTCGAGGCCACTATTGAAGATTTGCTTCACGGCGAACTGCAATACGTCGTTGTCGAGAGCCTGGACCATGCGGAAAAGGCTCTGGGAGTGGTTCGTGGCACGAGTCATGGCCGGCTCGACGTTCTTGTTCTGGACGATAACCTGCCACCGGCGCCCAATACCGAAAGCATCGAGGGTGCGACACCCGTTGCGGATCTGGTCCGCCTGGATGACCGCGTTCGATTTTTTGCCCGCCACCTGGAAGACGCGTACATCGTCGGCGACATGGACAGGGCGTGGGAGCTGTCGAATCGATACCCGAACAAGACTTTCGTCGCCCGGAGCGGTGAAGTGGTTCGAAATCGCGTCATCGGTTGGGGCGAACGAACCCGGCACGGTCCGCTGTCTCTGAAGCGTGAAATGCGCGAACTGGACCGGCGTGCGCAGAGCGCTCGGAAGGCGTTCGAGACGGCCGATCGGCGTGCATCGGAGTTGGCGGCTCGCGTCACCGGGTTGGAAGAAAAATCGGCGGATATGGCCGCCCGGATTCAGGAGTCCGAAAAGGAAGCGATGGGCCTCGACCACGGCGTTCGGCGCTTGGTCGAGGAACTGGAACGGACACGGCGCCGCGTTCGGGATGCCGAGGTGGAGGCGGCCCGGTTGTCCGATGAGTGCAGGGAACTGGAAACGACGATGGCCCTGGCGCGGACCGGGTTGGAAGCGATCCGGACCGAAAAGGCAGCGATCGACCGGGAACTTCAGGTGCGCGGGCAGTCCAGTATTCAGTTCAGGGAAGCTGCCGAGAAACAGGCCGCGGCTGTGGCGGAATTGGGATCGCGTTTGGCAGTGACCGAAGAGCGGAAGGAGACGTTTGTTCGTGATCTGGCGGGCCTTCAGGCCCAGGCCGAAGAACTCCAGACGCGCCGGCTCCGGATCGAAGAACAGGTCGAGGCCGCCGCGTCTCAGAAGTCCGATGCGGTTCGCTCGATTTTGGAAGACAAGAACCTTCGAGAATCGCTCACGCACAAGAGAGCTGCGCTCCAGGTTACGATCGAAAGCTCGATCGCCGAAGTCGGGCAACTGCGGCAGAATCTGAATCTTGCCGAGTCGGCATGGGATGAAGCGCGCCAGGAGCACGATTTTTGGAAGGATAGATCCAACACACTGCAGATCGAGCGGACGGAAATCGAGTCCGAACTCAATCATCTGGTCAGTTTGTGCCGGAGCGAGTTGAGGGAGAGTATCGAGTCGGTCTGCCTCGACAGTTTCGAGACGCTCACCGAACCGGAACTCGAAGAGCACGACCGGGAGTATCGGGAACTCCGTCAGAAGCTGGACTCGATTGGAAACGTCAACATGATGGCGGTAGAGGAGTACGAAGAGGCCGCTGAACGCTTCGAGTTCCTGACGGGTCAGCGTCAAGACCTGCTCGATTCTATCCGCGATACGAATCAGGCGATCGAGGAAATCGACGCGGTTTGCCGAAAACAGTTCGCCGAAGCTTTTGCCGACATCAATACCAAGTTCAGCGAATCCTTTGCCGATCTTTTCGGAGGCGGCCATGGCGAACTCCGGTTGATCGAGCCCGCCGATGGCGTCGATGCCTCGGATGCCGGGATTGAGATCGTGTCTCAACCCCCGGGCAAGAAACTTCAGAACGTGCTGTTACTGTCCGGTGGAGAGAAGGCGTTGACGGCGTTGTCGTTGCTGATCGCATTGTTCAGATACAAGCCGAGTCCGTTCTGTATGCTCGACGAGGTCGATGCGCCTCTGGACGACGCCAACGTGGAGCGCTTCGCCCGGATGGTTCACGCGATGAGCCGTGAAACCCAGTTCATCGTGATTACCCACAGCAAGCGGACGATGGAAACGGCAAATCAGCTCTATGGTGTCACCATGGAGGAGGCTGGCGTGTCAAAGGTTGTTTCGGTGCGCTTGAACTGAAGGCGCCCGCCGAGTTGCGTCCGAGCGGGGGCGCCGGCGGGGTTTTGCCAGATGCGTACAAGGGCCTGCCCATCTTTTGAGGGCAGGCGATTCTGTTTTCTGGAGGTAATTTCGATGGCGGTAATGCATACGGACCTGCAACCTATGACGCTTCATGCCCGGGGCAAGGTGCGCGACATCTACGATCTTGACAACGCGCTGTTGATCATCGCGACGGACCGGCTTTCGGCGTTTGACGTGGTGCTGCCCACGCCGGTTCCAGACAAGGGGAAGGTGCTGACGCAGATGTCCCTGTTCTGGTTCGAGTACTTCAGGGATGCGGTTCCCAACCACGTGATCAGTCACAACGTGGACGAATATCCGGAAAGCCTGTGGCCGTTCCGGGATCGGATCGAAGGACGTTCGATGCTGGTCCGCCGAGCCGAGGTGTTTCCAGTGGAGTGCGTTGTGCGTGGATATCTGACCGGGTCCGGCTGGAAGGACTACAAACAGTCCGGCGCCGTTTGCGGCATTCGACTGCCCGCGGGGCTGGAAGAGTCGGTGAAGCTCTCCGAGCCTCTCTTTACCCCCTCGACGAAGGCCACCACCGGCCACGACGAGAACATATCCGAAGACCAGGCGGCCGACATCATCGGGCGCGATGCGATCTCGCGATTGCGTGACCTCTCTATCGAGATCTACACTCGGGCTGCGGCATTCGCTCTGGAACGCGGCATTATCATCTGCGATACGAAATTCGAGTTCGGCGTGATTGACGGCGAGATTGCGATCGTGGACGAAGCACTCACGCCGGACTCTTCACGCTTCTGGCCGGCGGATCGGTATGAGTCGGGCCGTTCACAGCCGTCCTTCGACAAGCAGTACGTTCGCGACTATCTGGAAAAGGTTCGCTGGGACAAACAGCCTCCCGGGCCTGAACTGCCCGCGGACGTGGTCGAGGGTACTCGTGACCGGTATGTCGAAGCCTTTCGTTGGCTGACGGGACTGGATCTGGCTTAGCATTCACTGCAAAGTCCCTTAAGATCGGAGACCTCATGTCATTTTCACTTCTCGACTTCACGTTCCTCGATTGGTTGGCCGTGGCGCTCGTGCTGTATTCGGTTGTGCGCAGCGTCATGCGCGGACTCGTGCGTGAGGTGCTCGGACTTGTGACCGTCCTGGCGGGACTGTTTCTTGCGGGCTGGTTCCATGACGATCTCGCACGTCTCCTTGCGAATGTTGTCACAACTCAAAATCTTGCACTGTTTATCAGTTTCTCGTTCTTGTTCGTGGCCACTCTGATTGCCGGGTTCACCGGGATCTGGCTCATCTACAAAGTTCTCAAGGTCGCGCACATCGAGTGGTTCGACCGGCTTCTGGGCGGCGCTTTCGGCTTTGTTCGCGGCTGGTTGATTGCCGCTGTGATCTTCATGGGACTCACGGCGTTCGGAATTCGGGTTGAAGCGGTTCGGAATTCGGAGTTGTCGCCGTACTTCCTGGCCGGATCGCGTGCGGTGGTGGCGTTGGCGCCTTTTGAACTGAAGGCGAAGTTTCTGATCGGTTACGAAGAAATACAACGGTGGTGGATCGATAACCTGGAAGAATCAGAGGGTTAACAAGGGAAAAAACAGAAACTTTCCAGGCACGTGCCCTGGGAACCCGGGGCATGTCTTCTCTGGTGCCTGGATACGCGCCACGCCCGCTCTTACACCCCCGCGCCGCCCCCACATCGTCCGCACCCTATTCCGTCTCAGGCAGAAAACTTCAGGCCCTGGCGCGCTTGATCCGGCGCGACCGGCGCGAGGCACGCGCCGTTGAACGCGCCGTAGCACTGACTGCGTCTCCGATCCTTCGCGACGAAAACCCCTGAGAAAGGCGGGTTGACGGCTCGGGAGGGAATCCTTGAGCGTTCGGCCATGGGCTGCTATGGGTCTTCTGGATGGCCGGTTTGCCGCTTCAACCGCGTGACGGATGCCTCTTTCTTTTCTGTTTCGATCTTTTCGACGACCGAGTCGACCGCCGCGTCGCGATCGTTCAGGGGAACGATGTGAACCGTCTTCACCGGATGAGTCATGAAATTGGATACCAGGCAGAAGTCGTCGTATCGGGTTTCCTGTAGACGGCCCGACGCGGTTTCGGGCGGTAACTTGTCGAGAGAGTTCTGAAGCGTTTCCTCGATCGTAGCCACGTCATGTTCTTCGATGGCGGCGATCCGTCCGCCCTTCACGAACGCCGCTTTGCGCCGACGAGTCGCTCCCGCCTCCATCACTACCAGAAAATCGAACTTCCAGAGGTCGATGCTGGCATCGCGGTGGTCCTTGTGGGCACGGTCCAGAATTTCCAGTCGCTTCCGGATACGTGCGGCGTCTTCAAATCGGGTCGCGTCCGCAAGCCGCTCCATTTGGTCGACGAGCGCTTTCCGAACTTCTTGGTCGCGTCCTTCAAGAAAGGCGATCGCATTGTTCACATCGTCCAGATAATCCTCGCGGGTGACGTCGTTGTTGCACGGCCGCGAGCAGGTTCTCATCTGAAAATACAGACAATCCGGATACGGATCGTTTCCACGAATGTTGTATTCGCACGGTCGGAGTTTGAAAGCCCGTTCCAGGGTCGTTTTCATCCGATCCAATTGCGCGCGGCTCTTGAAGGGGCCGAAATACCGGACTCCCGCCTTGACCTCGCGGGTGGCGTAAATGCGGGGAAAGCGTTGACGGGGGTTAATCTTCAGCAGAAAAAATCGGGGAAAGGTTCGCATCCGGCGATACGTATTCGGGAACCAGTGCCGGCGCTCCGAATGGAGGAGATAGAGCGTTTCGAACGGGGAATCGGTCCGGCAGAATTCGATTCTGCCCGTGATGCGCCGCAGGTCCAGCGCACGAGTTTCGCGTTCTTCGGCGTAAAAACGATCGATCCGTTCAGCCAGATTGTGGGTCTTCTCGAGAAGGATCAGACGACCGTGAACGTCGAAGATGCGAAAGACGCCCGCCTTTCTGGGAACGGAAGCCCAAAGGGCATCGTGACTGCCGGCGACCTCGGCATCCACATGCTGGAACTCGAACGTGACAGCGCGAACCACGCCCCGATTATATAAGGCCGGCCGCGGCGGGACGCATGTGTTTGGCTGGTTGCTATTGGCTGAATGCCGCCCAGTGAAACTTGAGCGAAGTTGGCGTGCGCTGGCGGGCATCGTCCCAGCCGTGTGTTCCAGGGTAGAGGTAAAACTCGTGTGCGATTCCACGCATATCGAGAATCCGGTGGAGTTGCTCGGCGCCCGTGAAAAAGCCGTATTCGTCTTCGGTGCCGCAGTCAAAGTAGATCCGAAGCGAGTGGATGCCCTCGGACTCGCCGGCAATCCGGAGCGGATTGTTCGATTCCCAGTGATCCATGCCGTCCGAGAGGCCGAAGATCCGGTCGAAGAGCAGCGTGAAAAGCTGTTCTGCACGAGGGTTGACCGAGACGTTGTCGAAGTTGTCGATTAGCATCGCACTGTGGGCGCTGACGGCGTTGAATGTCTCGGGATACCGCATGGCGATCTTGAGGGCGCCGTAGCCACCCATCGAAATGCCGCCGATTGCGCGCCCGGCGCGCGTCCCGATCGCACGGGTGCTCGACTCGATCATGGGAATGAATTCATCGATCACCATGTCTTCCCACCGCTCGCCGCTCACCGAGTTCGTGTAGAAACTGTTCTCGCCAAAGGGAATCGCGACGATGAACTCGCCGATCTCTCCGGCCAGAATCATGCGGTCCAACTCGATGTCGGCGAAACCGCGCGTGCTCCAGCGCCGCTCGTTTTCGTTTGCGCCATGCAGAAAAAAGAGCACCGGGTAGTCGTCGCTGGTGTCCTCGTATGAAGGCGGCAGGTACAAGGCGTATCCGAGTTCCCGGTTCAGTATGTCGCTCGTGAACGTCAGGTATTGAACCCGCGATCCCTCCGGAATGACATCGCGTTCGACGAAACGCCCTCGTCTCTGAGGAGTCGCAAGCCCCGAAACCGACAGCAGAAGCACGACCAGCAAAATGGCGGCATTACGTGGCATGCGGGCTCCTCATGGGAGTCAGTTGTCCTTGGAGTCCTGTGTAACGGTGTCGAAGTGTTTGACGCGTAACGACTCAGCCGCCTTGTCGGTCAAATCCACGATCGCGGCAGCGTTGACTCCCATCGTGATTGCGATGGTTTCGCTCAATTCTTCCGGAGTGGCCCCGGACTTGAGGGCCTTTTTGATGTGACCTTCCAGGCAGCCGTCGCAGTGGGTAGCAAGGGAAGCCGCGATGGCGATCAATTCCTTCGTCTTGCGATCCAGGACCGAGGACTTGTAGGTCTCTTGGTAGAAGCGAAAGTAGATCTTCCGCATCCGGGGTTCGACCATGGTATAGGACGGCCATTTGTTACCGGATCCATCATCGGCCATGAATGCTTTGCTCCGTCATTGTTCCAGACAATGTTTCAGACAATTTCAATATCGGCGGTCGTTGCCAAAACAAAAAGTTTACGTGTACGCGAGCAATCCCGTCAAGGAGACTGTGGTCGCACTCGTGGCCCGGCGGGACCATCGGATCGTTGCGGAATCGGGTAGCGTCCGAAACCGTGAATGGCCGCGCCAAAGCGCGGCCTTCCAAGGGTTCGATGCCGTAGCGAGGCGGTTGACAGCATCTCTGAGGATTCAGTAAAGTAAGTCTGTTCAGGCGATTAACTGAAGTTGAACGAAGGGTCCCTCGAGGACATCCAGCAATCCGTGGCAGAACCCTTCAGAGTTCTGCCACGGACTGCCAGCTTTCTGGCAAAGGCACGATTCAAATTTCCAGAGGTCAAAGTCCGGATGTACCAGGCTCTGTTGCCCGAGCGTTTGATTCGTTTGAGTGAAGACGAAACGGATTACAGGATTACTGAAATCCGTGAGCGGCTGGGCTCGCGCCTGGTGGTGCTCGGTCACCACTACCAGCGGGACGAAGTGATCAAGTATGCCGATCTTCGGGGCGATTCGTTCAAATTGGCTCAGTGGGCTTCCGAACAGGCTTCCGAACGGAAGGATGCCGAATACATACTGTTCTGCGGTGTGCACTTCATGGCCGAAAGCGCCGATATCCTCAGTGCCGAATATCAAAAGGTGATCCTGCCGGATCTCAATGCCGGCTGTTCGATGGCGGACATGGCCGCGCTGGATCAGGTGGAAACTTGCTGGCAAGAACTTGAGCAGGTCACCTCCGAACGGATCGTACCCATCACGTACATGAATTCGACTGCCGGCATCAAGGCGTTTGTCGGCCGATACGATGGTTCCGTCTGCACGTCGTCGAACGCCCCGGCGGTAATGCGCTGGGCTCTGGAACGCGGTGACAAGGTCTTGTTCGTGCCCGATCAACATCTGGGCCGCAATACCGGATATCGGTTAGGCTTCCGCCTTGAAGAGATGTCTGTGTGGGATCCGTATCTGGAAAGGGGCGGCAACACCCCGCAGCAGTTGATCGACAGCCGCATTATCCTGTGGAAAGGGCATTGCTCGGTTCATGGACGATTCTTGCCCGAGCACGTCGCGCGTGTCCGTCGGAACTACCCCGGTATTCGAGTCGTCTCCCATCCGGAGTGCCGGTTTGAAGTGGTCCAGGAATCCGACTCGGTGGGGTCCACCGAACACATCATCGAGTGTGTGACCCAATCTCCAACCGGAACAAAGTGGGCGATCGGAACCGAGATCCACCTGGTCAACCGCCTCCGCAATGAAAACCCCGACCGCTTCATCATTCCTCTCGATGACTGCGGTTGCCTCTGTTCCACGATGTTCCGGATCGATCCGTCGCACCTGCTCTGGTCCATGGAGAAGCTGCTCGAAGGCGAAGCCGTCAATAGGATCTCGGTGTCCGACGATGTGGCCCGGTGGGCCCGGGTTTCGTTGAACCGGATGCTGGAAATCACCAACTGATTCCGCGCACATGCCGTGTCGAAAGTATCTGGTCCAAGGCTTGGTCCAGGAAGTGTTCTTCCGGGCGTTTGCCGTTGAGGCGGCCAAACGCCTCGGCATCGCCGGCTGCGTGCGGAATTTATCCGATGGTCGAGTCGAGGTTGTGGCCGCCGGTCCGGATGTTTCGCTGGCCGCGTTCCGGGCCGAATTGGAAGTCGGACCACCGGCAGCGAGCGTCGAGTCCATCGAAGAATTCGAGATCGTACCGACGGAAACCTTCACTTCATTCACTATTCGAGGCTGAGCCGAAATGGACGATTTCAAGAAGCTGATTCGGGAAGTTCCCGACTTTCCCAAGCCCGGGATCCTTTTCTACGACATCACGACGCTGCTGAAGGACCGTAGGGGGTTCTGCCGACTGGTCGACTACATGACCGCGCACGTGCGGCCCATCCATGCCGATCTGGTCGTGGGTATCGAGGCGCGCGGCTTCATCTTCGGTCCTGCCCTGGCCTACAACATCAGCGCCGGATTCGTGCCGGTCCGGAAGCCGAAGAAGCTGCCGGGCGAAACCGAGTCTGTAACCTACGATCTGGAATACGGGACCGACACCCTGGAGATTCACAAGGGCGCGATATTCCCAGGCGCCAAGGTCATTATTGCGGACGACTTGCTGGCGACCGGCGGCACCGCCGCGGCGGCGGCTCAACTGGTCGAAAAGGTTGGCGGCGTGGTTGCCGGCTTCTCGTTCGTGGTCGAACTCGATTTCCTGAACGGTCGGGAAAAGCTCGCGGGATACGATGTGTTTTCGCTCATCCACTACGGTTCGTAGGGCCCGATAAATTTCTCGGCTACCGCGTGTCGGTCATACCGTGCGAATTGTTAGCCCGCCTTTCTCACGGGTTTTCGTCGCGAAGAGTCGGAGACGCCGTCAGAGCTACGGCGCGTTCTACGGCGCGTTCCTCGCGCCGGGCGCGTAGCGGCGCGTTCCTCGCGCCGGATCGAGCGCGGGCGCGTAGCGGCGCGTTCCTCGCGCCGGATCAAGCGCGTCAGGGGGCGTGCCTGGCGGATGGATCCGGCGCTGTAGCAGACAACTCGTGAGAAATGCGGGTTAGAATCGAACTTCGGCCCTGTAGCTCAGGTGGATAGAGCAGCGGTTTCCTAAACCGGAGGTCGGAGGTTCGAGTCCTCCCAGGGTCATCGAGAAATTGGAAATTGCCGGTGTTGAGGATTGCCGGACTCGTTTCGGGAAAAGAGTTCTTCACTACAGAAAAGAATCACCTTCCAGGCCCGAAAGACCCGCGGTGCGCTCAAACTTGGGCGCCGGGCTTCCTTCCTCCGTGGAAAATTCGCACGTAGACGGTTTTGAGTAAATCCGCGGGGTTGGCGCCTTCCGGCGGTCGCTTGTTTTTGCACCCCAATTAGCCTAAAATCAACAAGTTTGATCCTCTTGTCGGGATGTTTGCAGGCAGTCGACACCCAGTTGTACGCGCTCGACATAGAGTTGTCCACGGAGGAAGCAGGAGGTTCGCCGAGTGCCGCGAAAGGGACTGAGTCGAAAAGAACTCACAGAGAAGGACGAGATCACTTCGAAATTGGAGTTGGCGGCGATGTTTGCCGTCGACAACGCGAAGCCGCTTCTGACCGGCGCCTCTGTCGTGGTCGTTGCGATCGCTGCCTTCATCGGTTGGAACGCCTATTCGGCCCGCGTCGAGGCCAATGCCCAGATGGCCTTGGGTGAAGTCATCGGGATTTTCAACGTCATCGATGGGCAGACCGACGAAGCGCGGTTCAATTCCGCGATTGAGGAAGCCGCTCTTGTCCAGTCCGGGTTTCCGGGGAGCCAAGCCGCCGATATCGCGCAGTATTTTGCCGCGCTCAGCCACGAAGGTTTGGGCAATACCGAAGAGTCCGACAGGATATTCAGAAGCCTGATCGATGCGGGAGACGAATCCATTCGCGACAACGCGCGATTCGCTCTGGCTGAATCCTTCAAGAAACGGGATGACGTGCAGGCGGCAATCTCCGAGTACGAATTGCTGGCCGAGTCCGCGGATTTCCCCCGCGGCGCAATTCTGTTCGAGCTTGGCCGCCTTCACGAATCTGTTTCCGAACTGGACGAAGCGCGGGGCTATTACCAGTCGTTGATCGACGAGTACCAGGACTCGCCGTTCCGAAACGAAGCCGACCGCGCGCTCAGACGTATCCGTATTGCGGAAGAGGTTTTGCCGTCCTGAAGGTAGCGGCGCGTGGCGGAACCGTGCAGGTTCTTGCCACCCGCTGCCAGACGTTGCCCGTTGCCCTCGGCGTTCGTGCCATGACCAGGAAACCGTACGTTGTCGATCTGGCCGATCTGGGTACAGAGATGCTATCGCTGGGCGGGACGTTCATGCCCGGCGATATCGATTTTTCGGACGACGATGTGCGGCAGTCCGAGGGGTTGGACTGGTCTCTGTCGGTTGAACTCGAAGGCGGTGCGGTTCGGGTGGTTGGCCAACTCAGGACTGCCATCCAATTGACCTGTGTGCGGTGTGTCGAGCCAATCGATCGCGGGTTACAGCGAAAGTTCGATCTGTTCTTCGAACCGCGAGAAGCCGAACTGTTCAGAAAGAATGACGAGGTCGAACTGGCGGACGTCGATACCTCGACCGCGTTCATGGCCGGTACCGAGCTTTTGCTCGACGAGATTGTCCACGAGCAGGTCTTGCTGGCCGTCCCGATGAAGCCGTTGTGCAAGGAAGATTGCAAGGGGTTGTGCGCCACATGCGGAAGGAACCTCAACACCGGGGAATGCGATTGTCAGCGCCGGCCGGTGGATTCGGCATTCGCGCCGCTGATGGAGTTCAAGAAGAAACTTGAAAATCGGAAGGGCCCTTCCCACTGAGGCCCGCGTGGTAGAGAGAAGAGAAAACGATGCCAAATCCAAAACGTAAACACTCAAAGGCGCGAAAGAACCAACGTCGTGCGCACGACGCGATAACTGCTCCGTCTCTTTCCGAATGTCCCAACTGTCATGAACTTCGACTTCCCCACCGAGCGTGTCCGCACTGCGGGTTCTACAAGGATCGGGAAGTAATCGAAACGGCAGAAGAGTAGAGTCTGGCTCGTGACGAAGATCGCAGTCGATGCCATGGGCGGAGATCACGCCCCGGCCGCCGAAGTCGAGGGCGCTGTACATGCCGCGGCCGAATACGGCGTCGATGTGGTGTTGGTTGGGCAGGAAGACCGCATTCGCGGCGAACTGGCCGGCCACGACACACACGGTCTCGGAATCGAAGTCGCGCACGCCAGCGAGGTCGTCGGGATGGGCGAGTCTCCATTCACGGCGATCCGGCGCAAAAAGGATTCTTCGATCCGAATTGCGGCCAATCTCATGTGCGAGCGCCGAGTCTCCGGTGTCGTCAGTGCTGGCAACACCGGCGCCGTGATGGCCACGATGAAGTTGATTGTCGGGGGGCTCTCGGTTGTCGACCGGCCCGCGCTGACTACGGTACTGCCCACCCAGAAGGGAAAACCCGTGATCCTGCTCGATGTCGGCGCGAACGTCGACTGCAAGCCCCTGCACCTGGAGCAGTTCGCGATCATGGGAGATATCTATTCCCGGGCGATCTTCGGTGTGCGGCGGCCCCGCGTTGGCCTGTTGTCCATCGGCGAGGAAGACACGAAGGGGAACGAACTCACGAAGGAAGCTTTCAAGTCCCTGAAAAATGCGCCGTTGAATTTTGTGGGCAACGTTGAGGGGCGGGATATCTTCGGCGGTGAGATCGACGTGATCGTCTGTGACGGCTTTACGGGCAATGTCGCGTTGAAGCTCAGCGAGGGTGTATTCGAGGCGTTCACCGCAATGTTGGGAGAGGAACTGCAGCGAACACTGTCGGCCAAGGTCGGTTATATATTTGCCCAAAAAGCGTTTCACCAGTTGAGGCTGCGGCTCGATTATTCCGAGTACGGCGGCGCCCCGCTTCTTGGCCTGGACGGCATCGGCATCGTTTGTCACGGTCGATCCAACGCCAACGCGTTCAAGAACGCCGTGCGCGTGGCGCACGAGTTCTGTGAGCAGAAAGTGAACGATTCCATTGAGCGAGAATTCAAAAAGCTCGGTTGGGCTCCTGAAACGGGAGAGCGGTTCCTGGCTGGAAACGAAACAAAGGCCGCGGATCGTTCCGGGGTCGCCGATTAGGCCCATTCCACACGTGCCAAAATATTCGATTCCCGATGTCTTCCAGAATAATTGCTTTCATGTTTCCCGGCCAGGGCGCGCAATACGCGGGCATGGGGCGTGCTTTGGCCGAAAAGTACTCCGCTGCCGCATCGGTGTTCGAAGAAGCGGACAAGGCGCTCGATGTCCGGATCTCCCAACTCTGCTTCGAAGGACCCGAAGAGGCACTCAAGCTGACGGAAAACACGCAGCCCGCGATCCTGACCATGTCGGTGTCCGTCCACCGGGTACTCGCTGAAAAGGGGATCGTTCCGGCGTTTGCCGCCGGTCACAGTCTGGGTGAATACAGCGCACTTGTCGCGGCGGGGTCGCTGTCGTTCAGTGAAGCTGTTGTCGCGGTTCGCCGGCGCGGCCGGTACATGCAGGAAGCGGTGCCGGTTGGCGAGGGAGCGATGGCGGCGATTCTCGGTGGTCTGGACGCCGATGCCGTCCGCCGTATATGCGAACAGGTGGCCGATGGCGACGTAGTGACGCCGGCGAATTTCAACTCGCCGATGCAAACCGTGATTTCGGGGCACCGCACCGCTGTTCAGCGCGCGTTGCCCGTGGCCAGGGAGGCTGGCGCCAGACGTACGATTCTGCTCCCGGTCAGCGCGCCGTTTCATTCGAGTCTGATGCTGCCAGCCGAAGAACGACTGGCCGCCGACCTTGACTTGCTGAACTTCGCCGATCTCGAAATGCCGGTCGTCACGAACGTCGATGCCCGGCCCGTGGAAACCGGCGCCGAGGCCCGCGATGCTCTCAAGCGGCAACCCTCCCGTCCGGTTCGTTGGACCGAGACGGTGCGGTGCCTGCTCGATTCAGGCGTCGACACTTTTGTCGAAGTGGGTCCGGGCAAGGTACTGGCGGCCCTTGTTCGTTCGGTCGAGAAGTCGGTTACAATACTGAACGTGGAGGACGAATCATCACTCGATCATGTCCTTGCCGTGTTGTCATAGCGCCCAGCCCGCCCCGGGACGCCAGTCCCGTTCGGTCGATGGACGCCGTTGAACCCCGTAGTCGATGTCAGAGGGAACGAAATTCATGACGGAGGTTGAGAATGTCTGCTTCGGTAGAAGAAAAAGTCAAAGCTATAATTGTCGAACAGCTCAGTGTGGATGAATCCGAGGTGACTCCAACGGCGTCGTTCATCGATGACCTCGGCGCCGATTCTTTGGATACGGTGGAGTTGGTCATGGCTCTTGAAGAAGGGTTCGGGATCGAAATCCCTGACGACGCGGCCGAGAAGATCACGACCGTGAAGGAAGCCATGGATTATATCGAGGTACATCTGCCCAAAAATTAGCCGGCGCGTCAGCGCTGCTGGGGGGATCGGTTTGTCGAGGCGAGTAGTCGTTACCGGCGTCGGACTTGTGACGGCGCTGGGTATTGGAACAGAAGAGACTTGGGCGGGGCTTATGGAAGGCCGGAGTGGCGTGGGTCCGATCACGCGCTTCGACGCTTCCGCCTTTTCGACCACGATTGCGGCGGAACTCACTGGTTTTGAACCGCTCAACTGGATCGAAAAGAGAGAAGTCAAAAAAATGGATAGTTTTATCCATTACGCGATCGCGGCGGCGCATTTCGCAGCCAACCAGTCACGTCTCGAAGTTACCGCGGAACTCGCCGATCGAACCGGGGTGTTCATCGGTTCGGGAATCGGTGGTTTCACCATCATTGAACGGGAACACAATAATCTGCTCCGTGGCGGCCCGCGCAAGATCTCACCATTTTTTATCCCGTCAAGCATCATCAATCTCGCGGCGGGACAGGTATCCATTCGAATGGGGGCCAGGGGTCCCAATTCCGCCCCGTGTACGGCCTGTTCTTCAGGCGCCCATGCTGTTGGCGACGCCTTTCGCGTGATCCAGCGCGATGAAGCCGACGTCATGATTGCGGGAGGCTCCGAATCTGCGATTACGGCCATGGGCGTTGGAGGATTCGCCGCAATGCGGGCGCTGTCGACAAGGAATGACGAGCCCACCCGAGCGTCGCGGCCTTTCGACAAGGAACGGGATGGCTTCGTGATGGGCGAAGGGTCCGGGGTCGTGATTCTTGAGGAACTGGACATGGCCAGGAAGCGCGGAGCGCCGATTCTGGCCGAAATCGTTGGCTACGGAATGAGCGGCGATGCGTTTCACATCACCCTGCCTTCGGAAGACGGCACGGGCGGTTTCCGCGTCATGCAGAACGCGCTTCTCGACGCCGGGGTTGCACCTGAAGAAGTGGGCTACATCAATGCTCACGGGACATCGACGCTACCCAACGACCGCCTCGAGACAATGGCGATCAAACGGCTCTTCGGCGACCATGCCAGAGGGGTGGCCATCAGCTCGACCAAGTCCATGGTCGGCCACCTGCTGGGTGCGGCCGGCGCGGTCGAAGCCGGCATCTCCGTTCTCGCCCTGCAGAATCAGATGGCCCCCCCGACGATAAATTACGAAAACCCCGATCCGGATTGCGATCTCGATTACGTTCCCAACGCCGCCAGAAAGATCGATACGCAGTATGCGCTGTCCAACTCGTTCGGATTCGGCGGTACGAACGCCGCGCTGTTGTTCAAGAAGTACGATTAGCCCGCCTTGCTCACGCGTTTTCGTCGCGAAGAGTCGGAGACGCCGTCAGGGCTACGGCGCGCGCCCGGAGGGCGACCGATGGGTACTTCTTACTGCCGCATGGACGTGGGCTTTTTACTGCCGCACCAAGGTGCGCGATGACAGTACGTCGAAGAGCCCGACCGCGCTTGATCCGGCGCGATCGGCGCCACGAAAGCGCCGTAGAACGCGCCGCTACGCGCCCGGCGCGAGGAACGCGCCGTAGAACGCCGCGCTGTTGTTCAAGAAGTACGAGGATTAGTCGCCGAACGTCCGTTGGCCGGTCCGGCCCTCCTGTCTGCTATTCTCACAGTTCATGTCTGAACGCGAAGTTCTGGATGTCGACGTCCTGATCGTCGGCGCCGGCCCGGCCGGTCTGGCTGCCGCCTATCACCTGCGAAAGATCCTCGGAGAGCGGGGCAGGGACGACGTTACGATCGCGATTCTCGAGAAGGGCAAGGAAGTTGGGGCCCACATCATCTCGGGTGCGGTGATGGATCCCCGGGGAATTTCCGAGTTGATGCCCGATTGGCTGGAACGCGGCGCCCCGATCGAGCGTCCGGTGGAACGGGATTTCGTCTACTTCCTGACACGAGGCCGCCGTTTCAGGCTTCCTTTCATCCCTCCACCCCTGAAGAACGACGGTAACGTGATTGTTTCTCTCAATCGCTTTGTGCGGTGGCTTGGCGCGATCGTCGAAGACGATGGCGTGGACATCTTCGCGGGTTTTTCGGGGTCGGAGTTGCTGATCGAGGACGGTCGGGTTGTGGGTGTGCGAACCGGCGACAAGGGCGTCGACCGGCACGGCGGCCGCAAAGGCAATTACGAACCGGGTATTGACGTGCGTGCCCGTCTGACGCTCCTGGCCGAAGGCGCCCGCGGTTCATTGACGAAACAGCTCGTCGGCCGGTTCCACCTGGATGAAGGGCGCAACCCACAGGTCTATTCGGTTGGTATCAAGGAAGTCTGGGAGGCGCCGTCGCAGCGTGACGCGCCGGGCATGGCGATTCATACCATGGGCTATCCCTTGTCGCGCGACGAGTTCGGCGGGGGGTTCATCTACAACATGAATGGCGGTTTCGTATCCGTGGGTCTGGTGGTGGGCCTGAACTACGCGAATGCACGCCTCGACCCCCACGAGCGCTTTCAGGCCTTCAAGCAGCATCCCCTGGTATCTGGAATGCTCAAAGGCGGAGAACTGCGGTCGTTCGGGGCGAAGGCGATTCCCGAAGGCGGGTACTGGGCAATGCCGCGGCACCACTTCGATGGCGGGATGATTGTGGGGGATTCGGGTGGATTCCTCAATGCCATCCGCCTCAAGGGGATCCACCTGGCTCTGAAAAGCGGAATGCTCGCCGCCGAGGCGGCGGCCGAGGCGATTGAAGCGGACGACTTCTCGGCGGCACGGCTGCGGCGGTTCGACGATCTTGTTGAAAGTAGCTGGATCCGGGACGAGTTGTGGAAGGCGCGCAACTTCCATCAGGGTTTCGAACGCGGCCTGGGGGCCGGCTTGTTTCACGCCGGACTGCAGATGGCAACCGGGGGCCGCGGCCTTCGGGACCGCTATATGAACGAACCCGGACATCTTGGAATCCGTCGAATCGCTCCACAGAAACCTATGCCGCCATTCAATCCTGACGGAAAGCTCACGTTCGACAAATTGACCGACGTGTACAATTCAGGGACGGCGCACGAAGAAGATCAACCCTCCCATCTGGTGGTCACCGAGCCCGATATCTGTCACCGGCGCTGTACCGAAGAATACGGAAATCCCTGCCAGTTTTTTTGTCCTGCCGCCGTCTACGAGATGGCGCCCAACCCCGAGGGCCAGTTGCGCCTACAGATCAGCGCCTCGAACTGCGTCCACTGCAAGACATGCGACATCATGGACCCCTATCAGGCGATCGAATGGAAATGCCCTGAAGGCGGAGGGGGGCCGGGGTATGAGCATTTGTAGGCAGCGACGAAGAATCGAGGATTTCCGGATCTTCGTAAGGAGAGCGGTCTTTGGAAATCTGTCTTCAATCGGGAAACCCGACAATCCGGGAATTTCCGATTCCCGGTCGAACCGCCCCTACTGCAAATGCACGTATCGCGCATACAGCCCGAATATGCGGCTCACATAGTCCTTTGTCTGCACAAACCCGATATCGGAGAGGAATAGAGCCGGTTCGTTCCCACGGCTCTTGGCGCCCCAGCGGCGAACATTGTGAGGACCGCCGTTGTAGGCGGCCAAGGCGAGTTTGGGGCGGCCGAATTCGGCCATGAGTTCGGCCCAGTAGGTGGCGCCGAGTCGAATGCCGACTTCGGGCGTGTACATGCGTTCGGGCGTCATTTCTCCCAACCCGGCCCGCGTTGCAACGTCAGCGGCGGTTTCCGGGATGAACTGCATCAGGCCCCGTGCCGTCGCCCCGGACCGAGCCGAGGGGTCGTACCGGCTTTCCTGATAAATGATCGAACGCAACCAGAGTGGATCGACATCCGCCTCTTCCGCTTCGCGGCAGACCGCCTCGGGGTAGCCCGCGGGGTAGAGCATTCCCAGCAGGACGCGCGCTTCGTCGTCATAGCTGCCATCGAACAAGAATAACCGGTCGTCGGGAGGCCGGATGCGGTCGGCAAAGAGCATGGCGCTTCGGAATTCTCCGGCCGCAGTTGCGAAATCCGCCATGGCGGCATCGCCCCACTTCGATGCTTCCAGACTGGCCCAGAAATACGCTTCCTTCCACTGGTGCAGAAAGAGAAGTTCGCCAACCAGATCCCGTTCGGGACTATCTTCGGTTCGGAAACCGCGAGTCCGCATCCGGTTGCGGCGTCGAATGACATCGGTTGCAGCGGTCTCGAATGGCCGGCGGCACGAGTCGATGGAACCCGAGGCGATGGCATCCCAGACCTGCGATTGAAGCGTCTTACCCGCAACTTCCGGATCGCCGAGCTTCGCGAGGGAACGGAGTCCATAGTAGGTGAACGGATCCTCTCCGAGTTCAGTCCAGATTATTCGGGCTTCGTCCAGCCGGCCGAGCCGTTCCAGCGTCAACGCCTCGAGGAATCGCACTTCGGCTCGGTCCGTTCCGTTCGGGACCGGCCGGAGCGACATATCCCGAAGCTGTTCGAAATCCGACAAGGCTTCTTCGAGTCGGCCCTCGTGGTAGAAGATCTTGCCGCGTGTGAATGTCAGAACTGCCCGGACACTCGTCGACGGCTGCCGGTCTAACGCGCGCGCGGTCCATTCCAGCGCGTCGGGAATGCGGCCCTGCGATCGATAGATGTCCACCAGGTCCCGAACGAACTCATGATAGTCGTCCGCATCGTCGTACTTCCCGATGAGCCCGAGGTAGGCGGCTTCAGCCGAGGCGAAGTCGAACTGTCGCCAGTACGATGAGGCGACTTGCGTTTCGGCATCCTGTTCCCAGTCCGTGTCCGGGAAGCGGCGCGCCGTTTGGACGAATATTTCGATGGCCCGATCGTATTGCGTTCGCTGAAAGTAGGTTCGGCCCAGTTCATAGTGGGCCTCGGGTCCGAACTCGTCGTGCTCGAACAGGGTTTGGTACAGTTCAGCGGCTTCCTCGAACGCACGGTTCCCATGAAACGTTCGGGCGAGGAGCATCCGGCGGTCCGGGGGCAACCCTTCCGATTCGGCGTGGAGTCGAGTGGCGATTTCCAGTGCAACGTCGTCGGTCCGGTTGCGGCCGAGTAATTCCCACATCGTGGGGACGTCGTTCCTCAGATTCGCCCTTCCCCAGACGGCTTCCCTTGCGTTCACGGAGTCGTAGATGCGAAGAGCAACGGGGGCGGATGCCAGCCGGGCCAGTTCCAGTCGAAGCCGGGAGGGAAAATCCGAAGGCAAGCGATCGATCAGGGCGATCGCGTAGCCTTCGCGTCCCGCCTCGATGGCGGTTCGTGCCCTGTGCCAGAGGGCCATTGGATAGAGAACACTGGTTTGCGGTATACGAGCAAACTCGGCCTCGGCGCGTTCCCGGTCGCCTTGCAATTCTGCGATCCGCCCTCGCAGGTATGCCAGATTGTTGCGCTCGAAGTAAGCGGGTTCAGTGGCCGCGGATTCGTCCAGCAGCGCCGCCGCGGACGCAAAGTCGCCGGTTTCGAAACTTGTGAAGGCACGTTCGACGGTGGGCGAATACAGCGTCGCAGCGATCAGGAGTGATAGAAAAACTGTCATCGTCGATCATGTATCATTGACGGTTAATTCTAGTCCGACACGGAGTCCAATGGCAGCAACTTTAGAAGCAACCTTGATTGACGGGACCGAGATCGCGAAGGCGATCCAGGAAGAAGTTCGGGGCGAAGTGGAATCGTTGAAGAAGGACGGGATTCACCCCGGCCTTGCCGTCGTGCTTGTCGGGGCCGCCCCGGCGTCCGCCTCATATGTCGGCATGAAGGCCCGGATGTGTCAAAAACTTGGAATAAACAGCCACAAACTGGAGTTGGGTGAAGAGACGACGACATCGGAATTGCTGGCTGAGATCGATGCGCTCAACAATGACGACAAGATCGACGGGATCCTGGTTCAACTTCCCCTTCCCGGGCAGATCGACAAGGAAGCGATCCTGGAGGCGGTCGATCCGATGAAGGATGTCGACGGGTTTCATTCCTCCAATATCGGTTCGCTGGTCCTGGGTTACGACGGTCTGGTGGCCTGCACGCCTTCCGGAATCATGGAGATGATGCGGCGCTCGGGGGTCGAATTCGAAGGGAAGCGGGCCGTGGTTCTGGGACGCAGCGACGATGTGGGCAAGCCCATGGCGATGCTCCTGATGCACGCGAATGCCACGGTGACGATCTGCCACTCCAGGACGCGGAATCTGTCTTCGGTTACACGCGAGGCCGACATTCTGATTGCGGCCATCGGCAAGAAATATCTGGTCCGTAAAGATTTCATCAAGCCGGGCGCCGTGGTGATCGACGTGGGCGCGAACCGTATTACGGATCGCAACGAGGCGGTCGAACTGTTTGGCCGCGATTCTCCAAGGATCGAGAAGTTCGACAAGGCGGGCTACATCTGGGTTGGCGACGTTCACGAACGTGAAGCGCTCGAAGTCGTGTCGAAGCTGTCGCCCGTACCGGGCGGCGCGGGGCCGATGACTATAGCGATGCTCATGAAGAACACGATCGCGGGCGCTCGAATGCGCAGACTCTCCAAGTGATCCGGGTCGGCCTGACCGGAGGCATCGGCAGCGGCAAGACCACCGTCGGCGCGATTCTTGTGGAGTTGGGCTGCCGTCTGATCGATTCCGACCGGATCGCCCATGAACTGCTGTCCGGGGACGGTGGCGTGCGCGACGCCGTTGTCCGGGAATTCGGCAGGGGCATTCTCGATGACGGACAACGTATCGACCGCGCGAAACTGGGCTCGATCGTCTTTGACGACCCTGCCCGCCGCAAGGTCCTCACCGATATTCTTCACCCTGAAATCTTCCTTCGGCAACAGGCGTTTCTGGAACAGTGCGCTCGTGAAGATGCCGATTGCATCGCCATTGTCGATGCGGCATTGATGGTGGAGACAAAGAACGCAAAGCGGTTCGACACGTTGATCGTCGTGACCTGCACGATGGAACAACAGCGGGAGAGGCTTCGGGCGAGGGGATTGTCCGAAGAAGAAATCTCTGCCCGGATCGGTGCCCAGATGGCGATGGATGAGAAGGCTCGGTATGCGGATTTTGTGATTGACAATTCGGGAACGATCCAGCAGGCGCGACGGCGGGTCGAAGAAGTTTTCGCGGCACTGCGGGGGGATCGTCCTTGAGACGCCATTGAAACTCTGTCACGTGTACGTTCGTAGTAGAACTGTGAACGCGACCGTGAGCAGCCAGACTCAACCAGAATCCGAATTCGAAGAGGTCTACCGGAAGCACTACCGGAGGGTCCTTGCCCTGTGCCGCTATCTATTGCGGTCATTCGACGAGGCCGAGGACGCAACCCAGGAGGTGTTCATCCGCGCGGACCGGAAGCGGTCGAGCTACGATCCTTCGAAGCCGTACGTGAACTGGCTCCTCAAGATTGCCACCAACCACTGCCTTGACCGACTGCGCCGCCGCGGGACCGAAGGCAGGCTTTTTGACACTTCCGATTTCTGCCGGGTTGATCCTTCCAACGTGTCGAAAGATGCGCTCACCGGTTTGCTGCGCGCGGAAAAGGGTGAACGCGTGCGGTTGGCCATTCGGTCGCTTCCGGACAAGTACCGGATACCGCTCGTGCTGGCCTACTTTAACGAGTTCAGCTATGACGAGATCGGCAGCTCACTCAAGTTGAAGAGGAACACGGTGGCGACGCTGATCTATCGCGCCCGGCAGCGCTTGAGAGAGGAGTTGAACGAACGATGACGAACAGAATGGAGAGTATTGTGCCGTGTCCAACTGAACTCGTCTGTGCCATGTACGTCGATGGCGAGTTGCCGGGGATCGACGCCCGGACACTGGTTTGCCATCTCGACCTCTGTCCGCGTTGCCGGGAATTGGTCCGCGCACTCCAGGTCGAGAGGGATGCGCTGGTTGGAATCCTCGGAGACGTGGACGCCTTTGCAGACGAGCGCGATCCGGTGGGCGCCGATGTCCTGTCGCCAGCAGACGGCGTGCGATTGATGGGGCTGGTTATCGGGCTGGCCGCAGTGTTGTGGATGGGCCTCGGCTCGATGACGGGGCGGGAGCTTCCATGGAGTGTCGAATGGCTCAATCCGTTGGACATTTCCGGTCAACTGACTCTGATGTTCGGTTCAGCTGTGTATTTCATTCAGGAAGGAGGTTCGATCATGGCGTCATTGGTCAGCAACATCGGCTTTGCCGCGTTCAACATCATTATTCTTGGTCCGTTGCTCCTTCTGCTGCGCCGAACTCCGGGAGTGCCCATGGTGCTTGGATCTCTTGCGCTGGTGGCCGGGCTCGCGACGCCGGCAGAAGCTATCGATATACGCAAGGGCGGTAGCGGCAGTGTTTCAATCGAGGCCGACGAAATCATCGACGACACACTGGTCGTGTTCGGTAATGTCGTCAGAGTCGACGGCATCGTGACCGGAGACCTGATCGTGTTCGCGCGGTCAATCGATGTCCAGGGAACGGTCGGAGGCGACGTGTTCATTTTCGGACAACGTATCGAGATCGATGGCGAGGTGGGAGGTGGTATCGCCGGATTCGGCCAGTTGATCAGTGTTGGGGGAACGGTCGGTCAGAGCGTCTTTGGATTCGGCCAGTCGATTTTCTTCGGGCGCGATGCATCGATCGAGGGAGACCTGACCACGTTTGGCGAGGACGTCAATGTGGGCGCGTCGGTCGGCCGCAACGTCACAACGTTTGCCGATACCCTGACGGTTGAGGGTGAAGTGACGCGGGATGTGACCTTCGCGGGGCGTCTGGTCGCCGTCCAGACCTCGGCCGCGATCGATGGAGATCTCAAGGTCCACGTACCGTCTGAATCCAATCTTCAGATCGACCCGGGGGCGACCGTATCCGGCGAAACGCTCGTCGAAGTTGCCGAATCGAGCCAGGATGGGCTCCTGACGGTCGGGTCGTTCGCAGGAATGGCCATCCGACTGGCCGCCGCGTTCGTTTCCGGCATGATTCTTTTCTGGGCGTTTCCAGTGCTGAGGCGCGTGCCTCTGGCCGGCGTGAGGGCGATGCTCGTGTCCTCGGGCATCGGGTTCCTCATCCTCATCGCAATGCCGGTTGCCGCATTGGTTCTTGCCGTAACGCTGATCGGTCTTCCGGCAGGGCTGGTTACAGCCGCCGTTTGGGGCTTGGGCTTGTATGTGTCCAAGATCGTTGTCGCTCACTTCCTTGGGACTGCATTGTTGCGGTCGGGCCGGGAGGATCTCGGCTCGATGGCTCTGGCGCTGCTGGCTGGACTGGTGCTTGTGCTGATCGCAGTGAGCCTGCCCTACGTTGGAGGGATCGTCAACCTGCTGTTGATCATTCTGGGTCTGGGCGCTTCGGGAACCGTCCTTTATCGGAGTGTCAACGATCGGGCAGTCGCAGTCTAGCCCTGTTTGCAGTCTGTTCCGAGCGCTCTTGCTATAATTGGATGGCTTCTGCCCGAGGCACGCAAATGAAGTTCAAACGAATAACTGTCGACCCCGCAGTCTGCACCGGAAAACCATGCATTCGTGGACTGCGCTTTCCCGTGTCCCGCCTGCTGGGTCTGCTTGCGGCCGGTGTGAAGAAAGATGAGATCCTCAAGACCTATCCGTATTTAGAATCTGAGGACATCGATGAAGCCCTTCGTTACTCGGCCTTCCTCGCTGAGGAAGAAACCGTAGACGTCGTGCGGTGAAGCTTCTCATCGATATGCAGCTCCCCCCCAACTCGCCATTGCACTCGTTGAAATGGGACACGACGCCGTCCATGTCACCAATATTGGGCTTGACGGAGCTTCCGACGAATCGATCCTGGAGTCCGCACGAAGTAAGGGTCAAATAGTCATCACCGCCGGTCTGGATTATCCGCGGGTCATGAGCCACTCCAAAGAAACGGATCCAGGCATCATCCTGCTGCGGGGTGGAGATTTCGATGATCAAGAAGCGACGGCTCGCCTCACCAGGGTTTTCGCAAAGGTTCCTGAAGATCGGATTCGACGGTCGATCATCGTCGTTGACCGGTATCGGATCCGGCGGCGTGAACTCCCACTGCTCGAATAAAGGAAGGAATGCGGCATGCCCTCCCTGGGGGTCCCAGAATGGCTTTCATAGGAGTTCGAGGGGGAAACCCTACCCGACTGGCGAGAGATGCGCTCGCATCCTACCACTTTTACAGCGGCGGCTGAGCGTCGGTGTCCTGGTCTTCGGGCTATACGCGCACATTACTCACCAACATTGCGAAACGGTATCGCGATACGGTTCGCAGCTACTGGCCGTCCGCTGCTTTGGACCGGAAGGGTACCTGAGGATTCGCTTGATTGATCCGCCCCAGGCGCGGGCACGGTCATGTCGCTCGTCGACCTGGACTACACGGTCGATGTTGAGCTGGTCGACGAATGGGCCGGGTGAGAGAACCCTCCCGATCCCGCGGCTTATCGCAAAACATAGACCTGTCCCGACGGCGAACGCATGATAATCTGCCCGCTTTCGTAGTCCTCCAACTCGTCCTCGGAGAGGTTGAAGGGTCGGCCTGCGCTTGAAACGATCGCGTACTCCCAGCCCCCCCCGCCGGAACACATACACGGTCTCACTTACCAATCCGGTCATCCCGAAGACGACGAAGAACCCGTTCGTCTCGCGGGACTCCGACAGGCGGCGAAGATCCCTTGCTCCACTCTCGACTTTCCAGGACGCGTTCTGTTGGTCGGCAGCGTCGACCAACTCTTTGAGGTTGGAAACACCTTCTCCCCAGAGAACCGCGGAACTCCTCGCCCTCCCCAGGATCGGGCCCGAGTATACCAACTCCGGCACTTCCCCAAGCGTTCCGAAGGTGTACTGGAACACATCACCGTCCTCGCATAGGGAAACGGTCTTGCCGTTCTCTTCCAGACGGAAACTGAGAGACTCGGTCTGTTGCACGGTGCACCAACTGCCCGTGCTTGCCAGAGCGAGTTCGAAGGGTGAATCCGGATTGTCCTCCGACCTCGGCGATTGGAGGCTGGTCGGAATCGCCCCCTCGGCTACCGATGCCGTGTTTTTGCCGCAGGCGGTGGTGAGGACGGCGAGCGTGAGGAGCGCGAGGCGTATCATCGGTTCTTCCACTGGGGTGGAGCGAGCAACGTGGCCAATGTACATCACGCTTGTGGGCGCGTCCAGCGATGTACGGGGGCGGCGGCGTGTACGTGCGCCAGCACTTCGTGCTCGAGCACCTGCATCGCGAAGAGACCCCCGTTCCTGAGGCCGGGGATCGGCGTGTCCGGTTGTGGGAGGAACTGGTGGAGGAGCCCGATGGCCAAATACCGCCTCCCTGCCTCGGCGCCTTCCGGCACACGGCCTCGACCTGCCCCACCGGTAGTTTCAGGTGCTCGATCGGGTCGGCCTCGGTCGGCCCGCACACCGTCGCTTGCGCGGTCCTCCACGGCGGTACGATAAGAACCGGCGCGGCGCGGCGTCCAACCCGCTTCCTGAACAGTGCACGGAACTCGGTGATCCGCGGCGTTTCGCCGAACGGGACCTCGACAATCTCGAGAGGGCGTTGTTGCATGAAGACCCTCTGAGAGTGGAGTGCGACCACTGCCCTCGATCTGTTCAACGCCGTCGAGGGTCATCTCGTGCGCGTCCCCGCTGCCGCCGCATCTGACACGGCCGCTGTCTACGAAACGGTGCGGGCGCAAGGTACGACGGTCGTTCATCCCACCGGCCAGGACAGCGAACGTCTCTGGCCACGGCCTGCGGTCGCCCACGCGGGACCGGACGATCGCGTTGGTGAAGACACTCGGCCGGCGCCACTGGAAGAAGGCGTCGTGGTACCATCGTCAGGGCCGGGTGGAGAACGCGTTCGTTCGCTACACGTCCATCATCGGCGATGGCCTTCGCGCCCGAAGTACGGCTGGGCAGCGGAGTGAGGTCGTCCGCGGCTGTGAGATCCTCAATCGGATGAACGATCTCGGTCGACCAGTGTCATATCGCATCGGCGGGTGAGGGTCCTGCCGGTGGACATCGTGCGGGCAGTGACGATTCGTGTACCAACGTCAAGGGATGCATGACGGCATGGAAAGGTCGTCACGAGCACGGTGGGTAGCCGTGATACTGGCAGTTCTTTGTCCGGGGCTGGGTCACGTCTACAACCGACAATTCGGGAAGGGATTCGCCTTCAATATTCTCGGCTGGGGCACTTGGTGGTTGACGTTTCTCGTGGCGAGGGAGACTGCCATGGCGCCTTTCAATCTCGTGTTGGCCGCGCCCTGGATTCCGGTCTTCTACTTCTACCAGTGCCGGGACGCATTCGTCGCCGCGCGACAAACCTCCTCGGGCGTGCCGGACGTGAAGCGCCGCTGGCCACGCTATCTGGCGGCTGTTTCACTGCTGCTGACGTCGAATGCGCTCGGCCAGGCGTCCTCCTACTACATTCCGCTGACGTACTCAGTGGTTGTCGGTGAGGCCATGGCGCCTGCTCTCGTGGTCGGGGAGCGTATCCTTCTGGACCTGCACGCCTACGATGACCGCCTGCCGGATCCGGGAGACATCGTCGCCTTCGAAGTCCCCGGGAACCGGGAGCTCTCATTGGTCCAGCGGTGCATCGCGATCGAGGGGCAGATTGTAACAATCGAAAATGGAGTGGTGTACGTTGACGGAATCCGTTTCGATGAACCGGAAGGGGTTCAGCCCTCGTCGGAGTCTCTTGATCCGCAGGTTGTGCCCGACGGGCATTTCTTCGTGATGGGCGACAATCGGCGTAACAGCTCCGACAGCAGATCCTGGGGCCCGGTACCGCGTGACCACGTGCTGGGGAAGGCCGTCCAGAAACTGATCGCAAGGGATGCTGATACCGGAGCAATCAGGCTGGATCGGACTGGCGAGGTTCTCGACTAGCCCGCCTTTCTCATGGGTTTTCGTCGCGAAGGGTCGGAGACGCCGTCAGGGCAAGGCGCGCGCCGGGAGGGCACCGGAGGCGTACTTGACCGTACGTCGAGGAGCCCGACCGCGCTTGATCCGGCGCGACCGACGCGAGGAACGCGTCTGAGAACGCGCCGCTACGCGCCCGGCGCGATCGGCGCCAGGAAAGCGCCTGAGAACGCGCCGTGGAACGCAGCACTGGCGGATGGATCCGGCGCTGTAGCAGACAACTCGTGAGAAAGGCGGGTTAGCGCGGACATCCTCAGGTATCGGCCCACAAGCGACCCGACGTGCATCAGTTGTGTTTTCGAGTCGGTACCTTCGGGCGGCGGCGTACGGTGCCGCGCTACCGGTCGACGACATTCACCTGCACGCAACGGCCTGCGCCTCTCGCGTTGACCGCCCACAGGGAGGCAACGTCGACGGCGTTATCCTCTTCGATGTCACCGATGAACGGGAAAGGCGGCCTCTGGGGCTCAAACCCCGTGGTCTCATCGATGATCGTGAAGGACCGCTCCGCGGATCTCGCTCTGGTCATGGGGAACGTGTCTGCATTCTGGGAGGAGCCGCCACAAGGCTCCGCGTCGTACATGTAATGGGTGATCGGATGACCACCGTCGGAGGCCGACTCGTCCCACGTCCACCTCCACGTCCATCGCATCAGGCTTGACGTGTCGATCTTCGGAGACGCCGGCTCGGTGGATCGCGTCACACGCAGATTCCGGACGGCGGACGGCGTACTTCCCCCGGAAGAACGGGTCGTCCGGAACGAGACCAGCCGAGACCAGAGAACGGAATCGTCCGGTACGAGATCGACCGGAAGGGCCCCGGCCGCGTTCCTGGCCGCCCCGTCGGCACTGGCCGACAGCAGCGCCGTCACCACGTCAGCCGGGGCGTCGGACAACGCCGCCCAATGCAACGGGGTGTTCCCGAGGCTGTTCCGCGAATCGACCTGAGCCCCGCTGTCCACGAGGACGGTGGTGTTCTCCACCGGCTGTGGCCTGCTGCTGAACACCTCCAACAGCGCAATGAGACCGACAATAGGAGCGGCCGCGACGGCGGCAGCGCCGCCGACCACCGGTATTCGGGCCGTCCGTTCGAGCGAGTCCATCGCACCGGACGACGCCCGCGAGGAGCCGGCAGCTGGCGCGCCTCGCGCCGCGGCCCAGTGCAGCGGGGTGTTCCCGCCCCCGTCCTGGGCGTCGACGTCCGCGCCGGCTCCCAGCAACGCTGACGCGACCCTGGTATCGGCGTGGCGGCCCAGCCCCCAGTAGTGCAGCGGCGTCGCGCCCGAGTCGTTCCGGGCTTGGCCATCGGCCCCGGCCGCCAGCAGCACCTCGACGACGGTTTCGCGCCCGTAGCGAGCGGCCACGTGCAGCGGGGTGTTCCCGCCCCCGTCGCGCGCCTCGATGTCCGCTCCCTCCGAGACCCGCTCGGCAACGACAGAGGCTTCGCCGCGTTGCGCCGGTCCGTGCAGGGTGGCGCATCCGGCCGCGAGCGCAAGCCCCAAGGGGATCGACGCACGAATTACGAAGCGTAATCTCGACGACATGGAGACCTCCCTCGATCGGCTGCAGTACGCCTGGCCCGGTCGCCCATTGTCGGATCCGGATGGCCGAAATGGCGGCGCCGGCTGCGACCGGCCGCGCGACCGAGGGCGTGCCGAGCATGCGGCGGAGTATACACGAGATCTCTGCGTGTTTCGCCCGCGCCCGGCCAGCCCCGCGGTGCGTGTGTCGGCGGACCCGGCATCTCGCCTCATCGGGTCGCCAAAGATGTGGGATCGGGGTGCGGAGTTGACATCGACGTCGCATTGGTTCGAGACGGAGTTGCTGACCCACAAGGAGAATTTCGTCGGGCAAAGGACCATAGCCACCTTAACCAGGAATCAATGACTTACGGGGGGGTTCGGCCCAAAATGGTGAAAAATCGCCTGCGATCAAGCGGCAAGTGGGTAAACATGGGCGAAGTGATTGCAGAAAAACCATCATGCTCAGAAAACGGCGGAAGTTGGGCTAATGCGCAGTTGCTCCAGTAGTCCGTGGCGGAACTCTGCGGCATCCTGCGGGGTTCTACTACGCGCTGTCAGGGAATCGTTTGAGTTGAAGTCGGCGACACGGACAACACCAGCGGTTCGCCATCCTGCCCCGTGAATCGGAGCGATCCGGACGATGTCCCACCCGGGGCGCCGCTGTAGAGGATGAACTGTGTCGTCCATCCGCGAGAATCCACAAGCTGCGGGAAGAACAGGCCGGATGCGGTTGTGGCGGAGTCTTCATCCGAAGGTGGCGTGGTCGTGACCACAACTTCGCCTCGCTCGTTGATTGTCTGGCGAAGACCGATGACCGCCAGGTTCCTCATCCGGGAATGAAAGGGTGTACGGGGCGTGGAGGAAATCCGCAGAATCCCCGAGAATGGCGGGGTCAACGCGGGGAATATTTCGTCGATGAATCGGGCGACTTGGCCCGATGCGGGAATGGCGAGGGACGCTGCCGGTCCCGTCGATGTCCCGTCCAATGCCGTCAGTTCGAGGGAAACCAGGGCCGGCCTCTCCGATGTGTTGGTCAGGGCGATGCCGCTTCTCACCGCGCCGGATTGGCCGGGCGCGCCGCTGGTCTCGACGTACATACGGAACGCGGCGCCCGGGGCGGATGCCGGCACGCCGGCTTCGGACACGGTCACGCCGCCGCGCTCGAAAGCGAAGACACTGACTCCCGACGGCACATGGCTGCCGGGGCCGGCAACCACCCGGACCGACCCTGACTGCTGGGTCGATCCAGCGGGATTCGCGGTTTCGAGGCGCGTCGCACTGCGTGGGGGGATCGAGTAGGTGAATCCCGATCCGGTCCGTCCATCGGCGAGCGTCAGAGCCGCCGCTCCCGCCTGGGCGGTTGTGCTGCCGGGACTGCGGAACTGAACGCTTCCCTGGATCGGGGCGTCGGTGGGGTTGACCAGAATGACCTGGGTGGCCCATCCGGCGCCATCCGTGAAATGAGGGAAGTAGATCGTGCCGCCGGTGGGGGCCGTGAGCGGCGCGACGGGAAGCGTCGTCATCAGAAACTCGGATCGCTCATTGACGAACCCGCGCAGCGCGGTGACGGCGACCGGCTGGTTGGATGTGAAGGTGAATGTTCCCAACATCCCCGAACCGCCGTTAAAAGGATCCTCATCCAGAAACCGCGCTGTTTGTTCGCGGGGTCCCAGCATGAAACTGCCGTGTCCGTAGTCCATGCCGTTGCTGTCGGTAAAGAAAAACCCGATCGTGGCGGCGCCGTCGTTGGGATTGGCAATGGCCAGACCGGTTCGGACCGCGCCGTCCGTTTCCGCAAAGATCCGCCCCTCAAGAACGGCCGGCACCGCCGGGACACCGGCCTCGGAGACGAGGATGCCGTTCCGCCGGAGGCCGATTATGGCCAGTCCTGCTGGCGCAATCATCCCGTCATCGGCCTCCACGTGTCCGTATCCGACAAGCATCGAGGGGGACAAGCCTTGGGATGAGAGGGAAACGCCGCCGCGGTCCGTGATCGAGAACGGTTGAACGGCGGCCGGGCTGGTTGGATACACGGGCGTCGAGCCGCCGGCAGGCGTCAGTTTGAGAATGCGGTTGCCGTAGGCGTCGGCGACGTAGATGTTGCCCGCCCCATCCACCTCGACGCCTGTGGGAAGGTCCAGTCGTGCGGCATCTGCCGCGCCGCCGTCCCCGGCGAAGCCGCGCTCCCCGGTTCCGGCGATTGTGGCGATGGTGCCCGAGGGGTCCACCCGGCGAATGCGGTAGTTGTAGGCATCGGCGATGTATAGGTTTCCCGCCCCGTCCACCGCGATGCCCAAGGGATCGGCCAGTTGCGCCTCGACCGCCGCCCCGCCGTCCCCGGCGAAGCCGCGCTCCCCGGTTCCAGCGATTGTGGCGATGGCGCCCGAGATGTCTACTCGGCGAATTCGGCCGTTGTAGGCATCGGCGATATATAGATTGCCCGCTTCGTCCACCGCCACGTCCGTCGGGTTGGCCAGCAGCGCTTCGACCGCCATGCCGCCGTCCCCGGCGAAGCCGCGCTCCCCGGTTCCGGCGACGGTGGCGATGGTTCCCGAGGGGTCCACCCGGCGAATGCGGTTGCTGCCGACATCTGCAATGTAGACGTTGCCCGCGCCGTCGACCGCCACGCCCGCGGGGTAGTCCAACTGAGCATCGAGGGCCGGGCCCCCGTCGCCAAAAGCGTTTCCCCCTCCGGCGAAGGTGACGATCGTGCCCGAGGGGTCCACCCGGCGAATGCGGCGGTTGAGAGCATCGGCAATGTAGACATTGCCCGCGCCGTCGACCGCCAAGTCCGCGGGGAAGTCCAGTTGGGCCTCGAGGGCCGGCCCCCCATCGCCAAAAGAGTCTCCTCCTCCGGCAAATGTGGCAATTGTCCCCGAGGGGTCCACCCGGCGAACGCGGTCGTTGTGCGAATCGGCGATGTAGAGGTTTCCCGCCCCGTCCACCGCGACACCCGTTGGATTGGCCAGCCGCGCCTGGACCGCCGTGCCGCTGTCTCCCGCGAAGCCTGCCGTGCCGGTGCCGGCGAAGGTGGCGATTGTGAACTCCTGAGCGGCGCCTGCCCACGGCGTCAGCAGCACCGTACCGAGCGCGAGCAGGATTGGACGAAGGCGCGGCAACATCGGGTGATTATACGGTTCCAATGCCAGTAGTCCAACGGAGGCCTGCCCGGACGAGCTTGATTCGAGGCGGCTGACAGAACCTTGGCAGCCCGTGGCGTGCGCCAGGATAAACCGGTAATCGTGAGGGGTGGCCCCCTGAATCCTCTTCAGCGGAAGAATTGGGAAGCGCCGTTCCTCAGGTTCGCATCAGAACCGGAACCGGATGCCGCCTTCAATCTGGTCCGAATCGATGACTGCCCCGCGACTGGAGCGAAAGCGATAGCCAAAGTGGAACTCCACGCGCTCGGAGGCCTGAGCCGAGAGGCCTACCATGATCTGATAGGAAAACCGGGAATCCTCGTACGTTTCTGTGTTCGTGAGGGCTTCGGCGGGAAAATCGATGACGGGAATGTCGATGTTTCCGAGTTCGTTCCCAACGGTGAAGGTGGAGGTGAAGGCCCCATCGTGGAAGAAGGTTCCAACACCGAATCCGGCATAGGGACTCACTCTCCATTCGGGATAGCGGTAGTAGGCATTGCCCATCAGAGACTGGGTCTCGAGTTCTCCGTCGATTTCGATGCCGATGGAGGGGATTTGGAAGCCTGGGAAATCTGCAAGGCCCCCAACGAAGCCTGAGAAATCTGCAAGGCCCCCAAGATCGATGTCCTGGAGCAAGTCTTCGAAGGAATTGCCGACACCGATTCTCCGGTATCCCCATTCCATCTCGGTCGAGAAACCCTCTTTGAATGCGTAACCGAAAGCCGCTGTGAAGCCGGTTCCAACGTCATAACCGGGCCCCAACTCGCCGGCGTCCGATGGGACCCTGGGGTCGTATGGAAAAACAGCCGATCCGGAAAGATTCACGTAAAATCGGCCGTCTTCGCCAGTCTCCTGGGCACTCAGAGGGACATGCCAGAGCAGGATGACGAGAAGGATTGAAAAACCTCGATGGAAGTCCAACGTTCCGATTCGCGACCTCGACTCCCTTCGATTCATCCGCGACGGCACGGCGGTTCGATTTCCAAGCATGAATATATCGTGGACCTGCCCCACCGGGGAAATCAAGAGCGTTTCTGGCAAACGCGGCGGTGGCACGTGTCGGGTCAGTTTATCGACTCAAAATGAGTCGACGACATCGACTCGAATTGAGTCGACGACATTGACGGATTCGTCCCGGACATATTTTTGACGTCTTCGGGAATCCTTTTTGCCTTTGTCGGTGTCAAAGTGTTTAGTGCGCCGCATCGTGGCTGGTAGCGGCCCGTGTAATAACCCTGCAGGGTTTCGCCTCGGGCTGCCAGGCTAAACCTGTGGGTTCACCGATCGGAGATTCAAATGCGGTCCGTTCTGTCTGTTGTGGCTGTGTCACTTCTGTGTTCCTGTACGACCTCCGAGCCCCCGCGCGACGAAGTTCTTCCCGCCGCTTCGATGTCGTCGGCGGGTGCGCCGAACTCCCCCAGCGCGCGCACGATCCGCCTGACGGGGGTCCTCGATGCGGTTCGGTCGACTCGTGTTGTGGTGCCCCAGTTGACGGGGCCGTCCCGCCAAATGACCCTCACCCGAATCATTCCCAACGGCAGTGAAGTGGTTGCCGGCGACATCGTGGCGGAATTCGCCGGCGTCGAACAGATCGATCTGGCCCGGGAAAGCGCCGCGCGCTACGAAGATCTGAGCTTTCAGGTGCGCCAGAGGGAAGCCGACAATATTGCCAATCTCGAGCGCCGGCGGTCGGCGGTTCAACAGGCCGAGGCCGACCTTGCCAAGGCATTGCTCGAGGTGAGCAAGGCCGAGATTCTGAGCGCCATCGAAGCGGAGCAAAACGTGATTCGGGCCGAGAAGGCCCGATTGAAGGTTGAAAGCCTCGCTCGATCCGACGCCGAGAACGAACGCGTGGATGCGGCGGCGCTCCGGATCCTGGAGTTGCAGCGCGACCGGCAGAGATCGGCATTCGAGCGTGCCGAAGCCAACCTGGAGCGGCTCCGTTTGCGGGCGGCGATCGGCGGCATGGTGGCGCATGCGACGCGCTACAGCAATGGCGCAATGATTCGTCCGCAGGAAGGCGATCAGATGAGACGCAACAACTCCCTGCTCAGCATCTTCGATCCCACGGAGATGCTGGTTCGTGCCACTGTCGCAGAGCCGGACGGCGCCCTGTTGCAGCCGGGGCTCGAAGCGGTGGTCTACGTTGATGCCTACCCCGACCTCGCGTTGCGCGCCCGATTCGCTTCGGCCAGTCCCGTCGCGTCGGCCACGTTTGGAAACTCGATCAAGACGTTTACAGCGGTCTTCAGACTGGTCGATTCGGATCCGCGTCTGATGCCCGATCTTTCGACCGCCGTCGTATTCGAATCAGTGGAAATCGAGGAACCGGACGTGACCGGTCACTCGGTCGAAATTCTGTCCGGCGCGGGGGTTCCGTAATGGGCTTCAAGTTGTTGGCGGCCCTCGTCGTCGTTGCCGCGCTCGCCGGCGCCGTGTGGATTGGCGTGGTCCCGTTTCTGGCGGTGGAAGAATCAAGCCTTCCCATGGCCACCGTCGATGAGGGGGAGTTCGTTGCCGTCATTCGAACACGGGGTCAAATCCAGGCCGGGCGATCGGTTCCAATCTACGCGCCTGTTGCTCAAGACCTGAGGATCGCATGGATGGCGCCCACCGGAGAGATTGTCGAAGAAGGCCAGCCGATGATCCGCTTCGACTCCAGTTCGGCAGAGCGCGATCTGATCCAGCGGCGCGCGGCCCTCGAACGGGCGGAGGCGAGCCTGGCGCAGGCCGCTGCCGAAGCTCTCATTTCGGCCGGGCACGACGAGCGCGAGTTGGTCGATGCCAGACTCAACGTTGAAATCGCTGAACTCGGTACCGCGGATAACGAGTTTGTCGGGCGCATCGAAGCAGAACGGGCGCTGATCGATCTGGGACTCGCAGAGCAGAATCTCCGCCAACTCGGAGCCGAAGTGGCTCAACGCGCCGTTTCGAGTGAGTCGAGAATCGCGTCTCTGAACCGGCAGTTGCAGGACGCCCAGGCAGAGGTGGATGTTATCGAGGCGCGAATGGCGCGGATGGAGATCCTGGCCCCCCTGTCCGGGTTTGCCATCTACTCGAGAAACTCGAGTTCGTTGGCCTCGGTATTGGGCGGGGGACAGCCGCAGCCGTTTCGCGTCGGGGACCAGGTGTCGGGTGGAATGAACCTGGCGGCAATCCCGGATTTGACCTCTCTGCTGATCGATGCCGCCGTCGAAGAGATCGACCGCGGGCGGATGCGGGTGGGCGATGAGGTGATCGTGCGCGTGGATGCGCTTCCCGAACTGACGATCGAGACCGTGCTGACACAGATTTCCCCGCTTGCCGAGATTTCTTTCGACACCCGTGGCCGGAGCTTTCATGCGTTCGCGTTCCTCGGCGATAGCGTGGACACCCGGTTGAGGCCGGGCATGAACGGGAGTATGGATATCGTGACCGAACGAATCCCTGACGCAAAGACGATTCCGGCGCAGGCGCTGTTTACGCGATCCGGCAGGCCGACGGTGTTTGTGGTGGATGGCGATGGTTTCCGGGCCGTTGACGTTGAAGTGCTCGCGCGCAATCCGGATGAGATTGCGGTGGCCGGCATCGATGGGGGCTCGCGGGTGACGCTGATCGATCCTTTTGCGGGCAGTGTAGAGACAGGGTCCGCGATCGCAGGTGAAGAATGATCAAACGGATGATCGTGTTAATGGCCCTCGCCGCGGCGATTGTCGGTATTGGAGCAGGGCTGTCCCGGGGGCTTCGAGCCGTGATCGAAGCGACCGCGGAGTCGGGCGATGCCGAAATGCCCACGACCACGGTACGGCGCGGATTGGTGGCGATTACCGTGCCGGCCAAGGGTGAACTTCAGGGCGGTGGCGCTGAATCCCTGACCGCACCGATGGCCGGTGTCCCCGAATTGCCGATTACGTTCCTGCGGGACGACGGTGAACTGGTGGATGCCGGAGGAATCGTCGCCGAATTCGACGCGGGTGAGCAGGAATACAACCTTATCGAGGCCGAAGCGGATCTCGCGGAAGCCGAACAGCAACTGTTGCAAGCCGAAGCCGAAGCCCGAGTGGCGTTGGAGCAGGCACGGCTCCTGGGGGCGACCGCCGAAGCCGACCTCCGGATCGCAAGGCTGGAAATTAGAAAGAATGAAGTCCTGCCGGCCATCCAGGGGCGCCAGAACGAGATCGCGCTGGAACGCGCCGAGAACAGACACGCGCAGGCCGTTCAGGACCTGGAGCATCGCGAAGCGACGACCGGCGCGAGTCTCGACGTCCGGCGTGCCGCGGTGAACGAAGCGTCGACGAAGGCAGACATGGCGCGCCGCACGATGGCCGACCTGACGCTACGCGCCGAAACTTCGGGCTACGTCCAGCTTGCCGAAAACCTGAACGGCCTCAGCTTTATTTTTTCGGGAATGGAACTGCCACATTTCCAACCCGGCGACACTGCGCGTCCCGGACAAGTGGTAGCGCGCATCCCGGACATGAGCCGCTGGGAGGTCAGTGCCCAGATAACTGAAACGGACCGCGCCTACCTCGAGGTGGGGCAGGAGGTGATTGTCCGGCCTGTGGCGACGCCGGAGCGGGAGTTCCTGGGCCACATCAGTGCGCTCGGCGGCTCGTCCGGGAACGCGTGGAATCGCACTTTCAACTGCCGCATTGCTCTCGACCAAACCGCGCCGGATTTACGCCCGGGCATGAGCGCGGACATCCTGATCAACGTAGAGACTCTCGACGACGTGTTGTGGATTCCATCTCAGGCACTATTCGAAAGCGGGGGAGGGTGGTACGTCTACCGGCAAACGCCTGAGGGCTATCTCACCGACGAAGTGCAGTTGATTCGCCGCACCGAGAGTCAGGCCGTGATCACGGGCATCGACGAGGGCGTGACGATCGCTCTCGCCAGGCCCGGGGTCGAGACCGGCGGCGGCCGACGATCGGATGGCCCCCTTGGAGCGCTCTCCCGATGATGGTGATCTCGGACTTTGGCCAGGCCCTCGATAATCTCACGGCGCAGAAGGCGCGCACTCTGTTGACCGCGATGGGCATTGTCTTCGGCGTCGGATCGGTTATCGGAATGATGTCGATTGGCGCCGGGGCACGTGAGGAGTCGCTCCGTTTCATTGAGTTGCTGGGCGTGCGAAACATCTTGATCGATTCGCAGGCCGCCGACAGCTCTCAGGAGTTCCAGTTGCGCCGCCAGTCCTCGCCCGGCCTCACGTACCGCGACGCCCGCATCCTGGCGACCAACGTCGATGCCATTGAAGCGCTGTCGGTGCGCAAGACGATGCGGCCGGCCACGCTGCTGCCCAAGCCGTCCGAAGATCCGCCCGAGCTGTATGGAGTGGAGCCCGCTTACAGCGCGATTCACAACCTTGCCTTCGCGGAGGGCGCTTTCTTCGACGACCGCGCGAATCGGTCGAGTGCCGCCGTCGGTGTCCTCGGGGAATCCGCGAAAGTCGCGCTGTTCGGTTATCGGCCGGCTCTCGGGGAATTCATCAAGGTGGACGACACCTGGCTCGAAGTCATCGGTGTGCTCGAAGAGCAGTTGATGGAGAGTTCCCAGAGCGAAGGCGGTTCGCTGCCGGACATCAACAACATCGTCTATGTCCCGATCAACACCTTCGAGTACCGATTCCACGATCCCGGCTCGAACCTGAAAGACGAGCTTGCCGGTATCGAACTTCAATTGAGCGAGGGCGCCGACAGCGTCGAGATCGCAAAAGTGGTGACCGCGGTATTGGAGTCCACACATCGCGGCACACCGGACTTCACCGTCACCATCCCGGCGGCGCTGCTGGCCCAGCAACGGCGTACGCAGACGATCTTCACCTACGTGATGGTTGCAATCGCCGCGATTTCTCTGCTCGTCGGGGGTATCGGTATCATGAACATCGTTCTTGCGACTGTGCTCGAACGGACTCGCGAAATCGGCATCCGCCGTTCCGTCGGCGCCCGCCGATTGGACATCGCCCGGCAGTTCATCACCGAATCGGTATTGATCTCGGGCGGTGGAGGCGTCATCGGTATCGGTTTCGGGTTCATTCTGGCCGGACTGATTGCACGGACAGCGGACTGGACAACGATTGTGACCACGACCTCCGTCGTGGTCGCTTTCAGCGTGTCGGTCTCGGTGGGCGTGCTGTTCGGCGTGTATCCCGCGATGAAGGCGTCCCGTATCGATCCCATCGACGCCCTTCGATACGAGTGACGGCCTCGCCCTGCCGGCCTTCGGACGTCACCCCCGCTCCCAGTGTAGGCCAGTGTAGGTGCGGTCTATGACCGCACGATCTACCGCGCGATCGACCGCGCGATCTATGACGGCACGTTTGCCGCAGGTATGGTGATATCATCGGCGAACGGAAAACCGAAGATGTCGACCGGTTTTTCGCACAAGTAACCATTGGTGCCGGATTGGTGCCAGTTCGGTATCGGTTGCGTAACGGCAATGCCGCGTAACAGCGTTCGACGGCATGAATCGCAGAGGATTCTCAAGGTGATCAAACGGATTCTGGCTTTAGGTGGAATTGTTATCGGCATAGGCCTGACGGGCTGCTCGGACCCACAGACGGCAGTGGAACCCGCCGCGAGCGATGCCGACTGGACGCACCCGATGACGCCGTGGGGCGAGCCCGACCTTCAGGGCATTTGGCCCCTTTCCCATTTGATCGGCGTCCCTCTCGAACGCCCGGAGGAGTTCGGCGAGCGCCGATTGTTGACCGATGAGGAATTCGAGGCCGAGCAGGCCAGTGTGGAAGCCCGCGACTCGCGTTTCCTTTCAGGAGCGATACCCGCGGCCGATCCGGCAGGCCAGGCGATGCGGCTGACGTCCCTGATAATCGATCCGCCGGATGGGCGTTTTCCGGGACTGACCGAAACCGGCGTGGCGCTGCAAGCCGACATGCGCAGCAGCTACCGGCCGGGACAGACCGTATTCGACGGCATCGAGGACTTCAACCACTGGGATCGTTGCATCACGCGCGGTCTGCCCGTTTCGATGTTGACCCGCAACTACAACAACGGCATCCAGATCGTTCAGTCTCCTGGCTACGTCGTGCTTGTCATCGAAATGGCCCACGAGGCCCGCATCATTCCCACCGAACCGCGCCCGGCGCTCGATTCGTCGATCAGGCAGTGGCTGGGCGAGCCGCGGGGGCGATGGGAAGGCAACACGCTTGTCGTCGAAACAACGAACTTCACCGGCAAGACGGGCGCCACCAGCGCCGGGGTCCCCGGTTCTCCGCGGCCCTTGCAGCCGACGACAGAAAACATGCGCTTCGTCGAGCGCTTTACCCGAACCGACGACGAAACGATCGAATACCAGATGACCGTGGAGGACCCCGAAGTGCTGGCGACGGGTTCGTGGACCGCGGCCTACCCGATGAAGCTCGACAACAGCTACCGGATCTACGAATACGCCTGCCACGAAGGCAACACGGCCGTCCGTAATTACATCGAGACGTCGCGTTTCGAGCGAGCACAGCAGGCCGGTCAGTAGGCCATCGGGTTCCTGAAGAAGCCACGCGAGCCTGTTCAGCCAACCAATCGAAACGATGAGCAAGACGCATATGGGTTCGAGCATCGATGCCTTCCTTAAGGAGGAAGGCATCTTCGAGGAAACGCAGGCGCAGGCGATCAAGGAGGTCGTCGCGTGGCAGCTCGCGGAGGCCATGAAGCAGAAGAACATCTCCAAGAACAAGATGGCGACGCTGCTGAAGACGAGCCGCACCCAGGTGGACCGGCTGCTCGATCCGAACAACGACATCACGCTCGGCAGCCTGCAACGGGCCGCCGCAATGGTCGGGCGCCGCGTGAACATTGAGTTAGTGTAGGGGCACCGATGAGCTATCTGAACGCCTTCTCGCGTCTTACCATTCAGGAAGGTTCGAATCGAACGCTTGGTTTGTGAAGGACCCAGGACCGAAGATCTTACGGGTCGGTTGTCTCGGCAGCGTTTCGCTGCTCCTCGAGTCTCGTCTGGAAAATCTCCTCGTACTCGTCAATGTGCGCTTGGTAACCCTCGGGATCGACAAACGGGTTGGGATCTCCGGGGGCGCGGGCCAGCAGTTGCTCGTACTTGGCGTCCAGGCCGTAGAACACGCCATGGGAACTGAGAAAGACATCGATCGGTAACGCCCGCGCCTTTTCGAACGTCGCCACGAAGTCATCGGCGATTTCGGGGTAATCCGGGTTGTCGAAAAGCTCAAGGAAACCGCCGTTGAGGCTGCAAACGATCAGTGCCTGGTAAGTCTGGCCGTCTTCGGTCAATTCCATTCCCCAACTCGTACAGCCCTTGGTGTGACCCGGCATCACGTGAGCCGTCAGCGTCGTTCCCCCCAGCGTCACCTCATCGCCGTCGTCGAGTATGCGGTCGATCGGATGCTCCTTGCCGCCTGGACGAATCTCGCGCAGAGCCGGCACGTCGCCTCGGGCCGCCATGACTTCCGCTCCGGTCAGTTCCTGGATCAGCGCGTCCGCCTCCACATGGTCGGCATGTGCGTGGCTGCCGAGAACGATCCTGATGTCGTCGAAATCGAAGCCCAGTTCGGCCATGTTGTCGCGAATCACCGGTACTGTCGTCTCGTAGTCGCTATTGATCAGGATATGACCGTCCGGCGTGGCAACCAGGAATGTGGCCAGCATGGTGGTGCCGACGTAGTAGAGGTTGTCCATCACGCGATGGGGTGGATAGGGATCGTTCCAACCGGCCGGTTGCGACATGCCCGCCAGCGGAACGGCGATCAGGCCGGCGATAGCAAGAACAGTGCTGCGCATAATCTTGTTGCTCCTTGCGGTACCGGGCCGCAGGTGTGTTGAGACGGTATCCACTGGGCGGTGTCCTGGCCGATGGAAAGTGTCAGACCATGTATTCGAAGAACCCCGTCTGCGCGACCATGCAGGGTTTCGCCACGGGCTGCTAATCGGGACTTGCCGTGCCGCCAAGCTCCAGACGTCGGCCATCGGGGAACTCAAGTCCTCGCGACTGGGCCCGGAACGCGCCATCCTTCGCCCCGAAACCTTCGACTCTGACCTTCGTGCCGGCCGGCAGCGAATCCCTGTTCCATCCTTGGCGCATCAATACCGACGGTGACCCGCCTTCAACCTTCCAGCGTTCGACGGAGCCGTCCGCCTGCGGCACGTCGATGTGCAGCCACGAATGCGGGTTCACCCACTCCATCATGACCACTTCGCCCTCGAGCGTGACCGGCCTCTCCCGGGAGAACTCGGCGGAAAAGGAATGGTGCGCCGCCGCGGGCAACGCCGCCGCCATCAGGACTCCGGCGCTCGCAATAACACTCATCAGTCTGCTCTGCATTGGTCTTGCTCCCGATCGTCTATTCTGAAGACATCGTCGTTACGCCGCATTTCCGCGCGCCGTCATTGCTCCGTCAGGAGCAGATCGCTATAGAGAAGCATGTCCGCAAACGGTACACACTTGTGCTCGAGCAGTTGCGCGTTCTCCTCGATCAAACGATACAGCGGCATCTCGATGGTCCAGGGCTCCGAGAAGGTCAGCGGATCCTCAAGCGTCGCCTCATACCAGATGTGGTTCGGCCCGAGAAGCGTAAATCGCTCCGTGACCGTCAACTGATTGCTGTGATGATTGCCGGCGCGATCCAACCACGTCTGGCCGTTGGAGCCCGTCGTCGTCACGACCAGAACATCGTCTTCCCAGGTTCCGTTGGATTTGCCCATCCACGAATCGATCGGCAGTTCCGAGTCATCGCTCATGTAGATAACTCTGTTCGCGGCGGCGAACGGGTAGACCATCAGAAGATCGCCGTTGCCCTGGAAAATCTGGAACGGCAAATCATGGTAGGTAACGCGTGGAACTCCCAGCATGTAGCATTTCGCTTCGGGATCTTCAGCGGGCCACGCCGCGCGGTTTTCATCGCGTATAGCGAGCGCTTCGGGCAGGTACGGAATCGTGCCTTCACCGACGACGCTCTGGCCCGCCGGAATCGCGCCGATGGCGCCGAGCTGCCAGAAGTCATCGAGCGCTTCCGCCGAATGACCTTCGAGATTCCAGTTGGCGGTGTTCAGCGCCTGCCAGATGCCGTTCAGGTCGGGACGGTCCAACATGCGTTCGGGACGTTCCAGTTGCTGGGCGCGAACGGCGCCGGCGGTCAACAATACCGCCGCGGCCGTCACGATCACGCCGGTCAATCGATTTCGCATGTATCAACTCCCCTCTACACATCCATCGGGCGACAGATTGGCCCGAAATGCCTTGGAACGCCAACCCGATGAGACGTTCCGGATCGCCCATTTTGGAGTCCCATTCGAAAAAATAGAGTATACGCGAAACAAGTTTTTGGGAGCATTTTCGTCGGAAGGGCGGGTCCGCGCGAGCGAGGTATCGGGTTGGAGCAATGTTGAGGTTTCCACGCGTCGTTCAGTTGGAGAAGCGGGGCCTTGTCAACCTCGAGGTTGACAAGGTGGTGACTGCCGTACTGGAGTCCACCGATCGCGGCAAGTCAGACGTCACCCTCAACATCTCGGCGGCATTACTCCCCCAGCAACGGGGCACGGAGATCGAGTGCGTTTCAACGGAGTGTTTAGCTGGGAACTCGACTCCGATTGCTGCTGCGTACTGTCGGATGAAGTCAGAAGATTTACAACGTACGGCAACTAAATATGTCTTCAGGACGTGCGCCCGATTGATTGGTGATATACGTCACCTTCCAATTTGCTGAGGTTGCCGTGCAGACTGATCTGTTTCTGAAAATCTTGCGGGGGATCGACATATTGCGACCATTGGCCATGGTTGCAATCTAAGGGGACGACAGAACGGAGACGTGTGAAGGAGAAAGGTTTCTGGATGGAACGGAATCGGCTCAATCTGAATGGTCGTTTCAGGCGGTCCAGCAGTCGAAAACTTGCTCCATCCGATCGAGACGTTGTTCTTGGTTCCGATACGGGATCCGTTTAGCTACATCTGGCCGAATTTGTAAGTCATTTGGGGAATGTCGGCGTAACGATGGACGATCTACTTTCAGGGGGGGCAGCATGGACGACGCCAAAGATCGAACCGTCGCAATTCATTGTGAAATTGCGGCGAAGTTGAATTTCGCCTGCCACCAAAGTGCATATCCCGTGTTGCGGGATCTCCGAATTGAAAACCTGGACGAGGAGAATCGTCTCGACGACGTTCTGGTAACGCTTAGTGCGAATCCGGGCTTCATAAAGCCGAAGATCTGGCGCATCGATCGCATAGCCGCGGCTGGGGTTGTTTCGGTCAGGCATCGTGATATCGATCTCGATGGCGGTTTCCTGCTTGACCTCTCCGACTCACTGCGTGGGGCGGTCTCGATCCGAGTCGAGACTGGGGGTGAGGTGCTGACCGAGGTGACTAAGCCCGTCGAGATTCTCGCTTTCAATGAATGGGGTGGTTCGGGCTATATGCCGGAGCTTTTGGCAGCTTTTTCGATGCCGAATGACCCGGCAGTTGACCGGATTTTGCACAAGGCCTCAAAGCTTCTGCGCCAAGCTGGCAAGCCCGACGGCCTCGACGGCTATAGCTCCGGCAGTCGGCACCGGATTTGGGAAATGGCGTCAGCTATCTACACGGCAATCGCCAATCTCGGGATCGTCTATGCTGTTCCCCCGGCCAGCTTTGAGCGCGACGGCCAGAAAATCCGCCTGCCAAGCCAGATCTGGGAGCGCAAGATTGCAACATGTCTCGACACCACGATGCTGTTCGCCTCTGTGTTGGAGCAAGCGGGCCTCAATCCCATCATCGCGATGCCGAAGGACCATGCCATGGTCGGCGTCTGGCTACAACCGGAAGAGCTCACCACCATTGTGATTGATGACGCCGAGACGCTCCGCAAGCGCTATCAATTGCAGGAACTCATCCTGATTGAAACGACGCTGGCCACTTCGTATCCGGCGCCGCCTTTTTCGAAAGCGATTGCTCGCGCAATGGAGCAGGTCGCCCCAGAGCGCGACCAAACGTTCAGCGTCGCGGTCGACATTCGTCGCGCTCGTGCGCATCGGATTTTGCCGCTGGGGCTGAAAGGGGAGACGCCTACGAATGGTCCAGACGGCCAGGGGATTGAGGCCGTCGAGCTTCCAATGGAGGAGGCGCCGGCGTTGCCCCGATTCGACGAGGACGTCACGGAACAGAAGCCGGAGACTCCGGCCGGTCGTTTGGAGCGTTGGCAACGCAAGCTGCTTGACCTCTCCGCGCGCAATCCACTTCTGAATCACAAATCGACCAAGGCAAGCCTGAAGATCGTCTGCCCCGATCCAGGGCTACTCGAAGACAAACTTGCAGATGGGAGCAAGATCTCGATCCAGGTTTTGCGGCAGGCAACTTCCCAAGCACAGGACGTTGATCTCCATGAACAACGCACCGGCGAACTAATCACAGAGGAGTACGCCCGCGACGCGCTGAATCGGGGTCAAGTGTTGGTCGATCTTCCACCAGAGGACCTCTCGAAGCGCGCTGTCGAAATCTACCGCAAGGCCCGGACAGCGCTGCAGGAGGGCGGGGCGAACACGCTCTACGTCGCCCTCGGCTTCCTCCTCTGGAAGCGGGATGAAAAGGAAGACCATCGCTTCCGTGCCCCCCTCATCTTGATGCCCGTCACCCTGCAGCGCCAGTCGGTCCGTAGCGGCGTCAAGATGCTTGCGCATGACGACGAGCCGCGCTTTAACACCACCCTCCTCGAAATGCTGCGTAAGGATTTCGAAATCGATATCAAAGGCATTGACGGAGCACTTCCCGAGGACGAAAGTGGGGTCGACGTCCATGGTATCTGGAAAAAGGTGCGCAAGGCAGTCAAGGACGCGCCGGGCTTCGAGGTCGTGGAGGACGTGGTGCTCGGCCATTTTTCCTTCGCGAAGTTCCTGATGTGGAAGGATCTGATCGATCGGACGGATGCACTGCGGGAGAATCCGGTTGTCCGGCACCTGATCGATACCCCGCGCGAGGCCTATGGGAGCAAGATCGCCTTCGTCGAGACGGATCGGATCGATCGCGACTATAAGCCTTCCGAACTGCTTGTCCCGCTGCCGGCGGATTCGTCCCAGATGGCGGCGGTCGCGACGGCGGATAGGGGCAAGGACTTCATAATCATCGGCCCGCCCGGCACGGGCAAAAGCCAGACTATTGGCAATCTGATCGCGCACTTTCTCGGAAAGGGAAAGAAGGTTCTCTTTGTCTCGGAGAAGACGGCGGCGCTCAACGTCGTCTACCGTCGTCTCGATGACATCGGACTGGGGCGCTTCTGTCTGGAACTCCATTCCAACAAGGCCAAAAAGGCGGACGTGTTAAATCAACTCGAAACCGCTTGGTCCACTGGAAAAAGCCGCACGGCCGAGGTTTGGGAGAAGGAGGCGGAGCGACTACGCATCTTACGCGACCAACTCAATCGATTCATTGATCATATGCACCGCAGGCGGCGGAACGGTCTAACCGCCCACTACGCGATTGGCGTGAAGGTGCGCGACGAAGAGTTGGGCTCGCGGATCAATCTTTCTTGGCCGAAAGCCGATCAGCATGACGAGGCGCAACTCGCCGCGATGCGTGCGGCGGCCGAAATGTTGAAGATTCAGGCCCATGCTGTGGGCGAGATCACGGAAAGCCCTTTGCAACTCGTAGCGAGCTCAGGATGGACACCGCAGTGGGAGGGTGAACTGGTGGGCCGCGCTGCCGCGCTCTCCGCCGCCGCGAAGGCTGCCGATCACGCTGCGCGCGCGCTTTGTGAGACCGTCGGTTTGACGCTGCCCGACCAGACCATGAGACGCCTCGATGCGCTCGCTGATCTCGCGCGCGTGTTGACGGAGTCATATCGTAGACAGACCGCCTACGCGCTGGAGCCAGACGGTCAGGACCGGATCGAAGCGCTGGAAGAGGCAGTTCACCGCCTCAAAGCTTATGCTGCGGCGCAGGCTCGGTTGAGCTGTCCTTATGATCCGATGGCCTGGAGGGCGACCGACGGTCAAGAGGTCGCGTTGCACTGGGCAGAGGCGGAACGTACTTGGTGGCCCAAAAAAATATTCGCCCAGCGTGCCGTCATCAAATCGATGCGCAAAGGTGGGGCCCGAGGCGAGCCGAATCCTGCGCGCGACGCCCCGTTGCTGACCTCACTTCGCGAGGAGGGCGAGGCGATCGATCGCCTCGACAAGCAACTTTCCTCGCTCAAGGAGTGGGAGGCGCACACGACCGATCCGCAGGCCGCGCAGGCGTTGCGAGATCTGGGCGATCGAGCGCGCACATCGGTCGGATGGCTCGCCGACGATGCGCAGGCGCTAGCGGAGGTGCGTCGCAAGGTGCGGATGCTTCTGCAGGACGGCAATGACCTGCTTGCCCCGGAAGCAATTGTGGGCCGCGCGGCAGCGGAGTATTTGAAGACACTCGACACGTTGCAGAGTGCAAGCCGGGCCTTCGAAGAGCGCGCCGGACGCGTCGTGCGCGAGGCTTTTTCGGAGAAAGACCGGGCGCTTGAGGCATTGTGTGAGACTGCCGAGACGATCATTGCCCGGCGAGCGGAGTTGCATGACTGGTGTGCCTGGCGAAAGCGGCGGACAGAGGCGATGGATCTCGACCTTGCACCGCTGGTAGACGGGATCGAGAAGGGGCGTGTTCCCATTGACGAGATTCTGGAGACGTTTGAGGCCGCGTATTGCGCTTGGTGGTCGTCTATGGTGATTGGCGAAGACGAGGTGCTACGTACATTCTCGACCGCCGAACATATGGATACGATCGAGAAGTTCCGGCAGATCGACGCATCCTTCCAAAAGATTACGGCAGCCTATATCGCAGCCGGACTGAGCGGCCAGATCCCGGTTCAGGATGATGTGAAGAAAAGTTCCCAATGGGGCGTCTTGCGGCACGAGATCAACAAGAAAAAGCGTCATAAGCCGGTACGCCAACTGATGCAAGAGGCACCCGATGTGGTAACCAAGCTCACCCCTTGTCTGATGATGTCGCCGCTTTCCGTCGCGCAATATCTGTCGGCGGAACAAGCCTTGTTCGACATGGTGATTTTTGACGAGGCGTCGCAGATCACGGTCTGGGATGCCGTGGGTTCGATAGCGCGCGGGATGCAGGTGATTGTCGCAGGCGATCCGAAGCAGATGCCGCCGACCAACTTTTTCAACCGCGCTGACGACGATCCTGACGGTGACATCGACTATGACGGTGATCTGGAGAGTATCCTGGACGAATTGCGAAGCTCCAGCATCCCGGAATGCACGCTCAATCTCCACTATCGCTCCCGCCGGGAAAGCTTGATCGCCTTCTCGAACAGTCGCTACTACGACAACAGCCTCATCACCTTCCCGGCGCCGATCCGTCCGGATTCCGGCGTTCGGTTGGTCCGGCCCGACGGGTTTTATGCCCGTGGCAAGGCGCGACACAATGAACGAGAGGCGAAAGTGATCGTCGCTGAGGTCGTCCGGCGCCTCACTTCGGACGAACCTGAGGTGAAACAGGCCACCATCGGTGTCGTCACTTTCAATACAGAACAGCAGTCGCTAATCGAGGATCTGTTGGATAGGGCGCGGGCCGCCAATCCGAGCATCGAATGGGCTTTCGATGAGAACCATCAGGAGGCGGTATTCGTCAAGAACCTCGAGACTGTTCAGGGCGACGAACGCGACGTGATCCTCTTCAGCGTTACGTATGGGCCGGACCAATCCGGCCATGTGTCTATGAATTTCGGTCCTTTGAACCGGGAGGGGGGCGAAAGGCGCCTCAATGTTGCATTGACTCGAGCGCGTTCTGAGATGGTCGTTTTCGCGACACTGCACCCCGATAAGATCGACCTTTCCCGCACGAACGCGGAAGCGGTGAAGGATCTGAAGCATTTTCTTGAATATGCCGAACGCGGGCCGATAGCGCTTGGCGCAGGTGTTCACGGTTCGCTTGGAGATTTCGAATCGCCGTTCGAAATTGCCGTTGCACGGTCCTTTCGTGAGAAAGGGTGGACGATCCACCCGCAGATCGGCGTCAGTTCGTTCCGGATAGATCTCGGAGTCGTCCATCCAGACGAGCCCGGGGTCTATCTCGCGGGCGTCGAATGCGACGGGGCGATGTACCACAGTTCCGCCTTCGCCCGGGAACGCGACAAGATCCGTCAGGAAGTGCTGGAGGGACTCGGTTGGACCCTCTTCCGCGTATGGTCAACGGACTGGTGGATCAACAAGGTGGGGGCGCTCGAAAAGCTCGATCGCCAGTTGAGGGAGCATCTGGAGGAGGATAGACAGCGCCGCAAAGCTGCAAGAGACGACGGGGAGCGCAAAGAGCCGGTTTCTGAAGATCACAGCCCTATAGACGTCGATGGCGTCCTACCTTACGAAAACGGCTCCAAGGAGACGTCCTCGCGGCAACGCGACGTCAAACGGACTTACTCTATACGTGCGGGAAATGAGGGGCACCGCCTCCAGGGTGCGACCGCAAAGGCCGCCCAGGTAAATTCCGCCGAGGAGCAGCCGTCTCTCGTCTTTTCGAGCGAGACCGCTCTGGAGGAAACCCATCGTTACGTCAAAAGTCGTCTTGCTGGTGGTGCGTTTGTGCCCGATCCATCGCGCTTCTACGACGAGGAGTACGAACGGAGGCTTAAAGCGATGATCGATCACATTGTCGATATCGAAGGGCCGATCCATGAGGATATTCTGAGCCGTCGAATTGCCCGTCATCACGATTTCCAACGCGCCGGACGTCAGATTCGCAATCTGGTGTTGCGCCTCGCCAAGAACCGGCGGGGGCGCACGAACGAGGATGTCGGCCTCTTCTTTTGGCGAAAGGGCACGGTCAAGAATCGGTTGGTCCCCGCGCGCTATGCTAACCGAGACGAGGAGATGCGCAAACCCGAGCACATCTGCGCGGAAGAATTGCAACACATTGACGAGACACTAGACCTCAATGGCGATGTAGTTGAACTTGCACGGGCGTTAGGAATCGCCCGGCTCAGCCGAGCGGCACGCGAGCGTCTGGAGGATGTTCTTAATCCGCATAATTCCTGAGAAAACTGTGATGGCGGTCCAAGCGTAAGCGTCAGACATGATCCGACAGTACCCAGCGACAATCGGTGTCGAGTTGCCAGTTACGCAATTTGACTTGAAGCACTCCCGATATCACGCTTTTCTTTCGTTGACATCAACCGGTCGCTGGACCTCCCGAATGGCGGCGGCCCGGAGCATCACAGTTGCTTTCCCGTGAAATAGCTCAGGGGATGGTCCTTGAACTCTCCAAAGCCTTCGATCTCGACGAACCCGGCTCTTGAATAGAGTGAAATCGCTTCAGGTTGCCTCGGCCCAGTCTCCAGCACGACCGTGACCTGCCGCCGGGCCGACCAACGGCCCTTCCCGCGTCGCGCTGAATCCGGGGCCGCTTCGGTCGCCCTACGGGCTCCCTGCGAAGCCCCCGGATTCTGTATTTCTTCCTCTGGACATCGTGATCCTCCTGTTCGGTATTCTCTCAAATCACTGTCCAAAGAAATCGTGGGGCGGGGGACAAATTGTACAGATGCCATTGGTCGCTTGTCGGCAACAGATTCTTGAGCGTCGGATGGTCTGCAAGGACATCGGAGGCGTTCTTGCGTGTCTGTTGGATTGCGGTATCATTTTTCCGCAACGCAGGATCGGCCATCCTTGAAGTCACTGCCAATATCGCCGTTACAAGATCGTCGTGCCAAATCATTCGGAATTTGCCGTCTGCGAGGGCTTGAATCGCCATATGTCATTGAATTTTAGAGGCATGGTCACTAACCGCGCCACATGAGAATCAAACGGGAAATCGGTGCGACAGCATCAGTTTTTCCCGTTGAGTCCAGGAAGGCTTGCGAGATCTCGTTTCGCTCATGAAAAAAATTCCCGCACCGACCGAAGGGCTTCTTCTGTCTTCTCTCTCTTGAGCGCGCAGACTTTCTTTACGATGAGCGACGAGTGCATCGTGAACAGCTTAGTCGTCTTGACGATCGATCTCTTCGGAAGCCGGCCTTCGGCAAAGTCCGCGTCGGAGAGTTGGATCGCATTGGGGTCGTCCGTGATGTGCGAGGTGATCGCGGCCAGCACGAGGTCCTCTCCGGCAGCGTTGAAGGAATCCGGGGAAATGATCAGCGCGGGACGTCTTTTGGACGAGGTGAGGTCGGTGAAGGGGAATGAAACCAGAACGATGTTGCCCTGTCTATAAACTGTCGTAGACGGCATCCTCCTTATTCTCCCAGAACTCGAAGCTCCGCTCCGAGCCCTCTAGCCACGGCAGGTCCTCGGCGAGTCGCCTCAACTCATCCTCCGAGAAGACCTGGTAGATTTTTCCCGGATCGGTGTTGCTCACTTCCTCCAGGGGCTCGAAGACCCCGTTCCTGTACTCGGCCTTGATGCTCATGGTCCAGATCATATCAGGAAAAGCTTAAACGTGTTTCCCAGTGACCTTATTTGATGATGTGACCGTGATGGAGTAACCGGCCCGGAGCATCACAGTTGCTTTCCCATGAAATAGCTCAGCGGATGGTCCTTGAACTTTCCAAAGCCTTCGGTCTCGACGAACCCGGCTCTTGAATAGAGTGAGATCGCTTCAGGCTGCCTCGGCCCAGTCACCAGCACGGCCTTCCTGGCGCCAAGGCGGCGTGCTTCCGATTCAAGAGCATCCAACAGGCGGCCTGCTATCCCCTAGCCGCGCGCTTGGGGAATCACATACATCCTTTTTATCTCGGCGGTCTCGGGGTTGCGCAGTCGAATGGCGCCACAGGCGACTGGGGTGGTTGCGCTGTACGCAATCATGAAGACTCCCCGACCGACGGCAACCTCATCGGCGCCCAACATGAAGTGGTCGGTTGCCTCATCTCCAGGATAGAGTTGCAACATTTCAGCTTCCAGCGCCAGGACAAGGTTTCGGGCGGCGGTAGAGAGGATTTCCGCGAACAGTCCACCGTTGAACCACTCCACCCGTCGAATCTCAATTTCCACAATGCTCACACTGATGCCCGCTTCCTTTCGCGAAATATCCCACTGACGCCCTTCAGGGCCTCAACCGGTGAAGCATCCTCGGAAACGGAATCGTTTCGCGCACGTGGTCGAGATGGCAGATCCACGCCACGACTCGCTCGATTCCCATTCCAAACCCGGCATGCGGCACGGATCCGTACTTCCGCAAATCCAGATACCAGTCAAAGACCTCTTTTTCGAGTCCATGCTCATCCAGTCGTTGCAGCAGTAAATCGTAGCTGGCCGTCCGCTGGCCGCCGCCGATGATTTCGCCGTAGCCTTCCGGCGCCAGGACGTCGAGACACAGCGCGACTTCCGGCCGGACGGGGTCGGGTTCCATATAAAACGCCTTGATGGCCGACGGATAGCGATGAACGATGATGGGTTTGTCGAATTCCTTCGAAAGGACGGTTTCGTCGCCGCCGCCAAAGTCGCTGCCCCACTCGATCGCGGAGCCTTGCTTTTGAAGAATCTCGATGGCTTCGTCGTACGCGACTCGAGGAAAGGGGGGCGCGACGGCTTCCAGCGGCGCCGGATCGCGCTCGAGGGTTTCGAGTTCGTCTTTGCGCCGCTCCAGGACCCGGCCCACGATGTGCGTGATGAACCGCTCGGACAGGTCCATCATGTCTTCGACCTGCGCGAATGCCACTTCGGGCTCGATCATCCAGAACTCGGTGAGATGCCGTCGTGTCTTGGATTTTTCGGCCCGAAACGTCGGCCCGAAGTTGTACACCTTTCCCAGAGCCATCGCCGTGGCTTCGCTGTAGAGCTGGCCCGACTGGGTCAGGAACGCCTGGTCCTTGAAGTAATTGACCGGAAACAATGTCGTCGTTCCCTCACAGGCTGCCGGGGTCAGGATCGGCGTGTCGCACAGCGTGAACCCATCGTCGTCCAGGAATTCTCGCGCGGCCCGGATAATCTCGTGTCGAATCTTAAGGACGGCACGCTGCCGGCTGGACCGGATCCACAGATGGCGTTTGTCCATCAAGAATTCAATGCCATGCTCCTTGGGCGTGATCGGAAACTCGTCATCGGTCGGGACGATCTGAAGCGGTTCGATCGACTCCACGTCCATCTCGCATCCGCCGGGCGCGCGTTCGTCCGCGCGGATCGTGCCGGTGACGGTGAACGACGACTCATGTGTCAGGTCGCTTGCTGCCGTGAAGGTTTCTTCCGACACGGCTTTCTTGAAGACCACGGCCTGCAGATATCCCGTTCCATCACGAACGATAAGAAAGCGTAGTTTCCCGCTGGATCGCTTGTTGTGAAGCCAGCAACGCAGCGTGACCTTTTCGCCGATGCGATTTCCGACATCTTCAACGTATGTTGCTTTCATTCACTCTCCGAATGCCATGCCTGCCCGGCTCCTGATATCATCACCATTATGCTGCGTCATTGGATTTTAGCTGTCTCGGTCGTGTCCGTCCTTGGGGGAACCTTGTTCATCGCGGACGCTCAGATCGTTAACGATTCTCAGTCCAGCGCCACGGTCGACCGCGACATTCGCGTGTTTACCGTTACCGCGGCCCTGAACGTTGCCGGGTTCGACGTCGAGTTCGCACCCCAGTATCATCCCGTGCGTGAAGCGGTCCGGGAACGACTGGTAAGCATCGATCCCGACCTTCGAACACGGCTGGCTGAATATTACGCCGAAAACAGGGGAGATACGCCACACGAAGACGAATTGGCGCGGTACGTTTCCCTTGCCCTGAATCTGACCTATCCGCCCGATATGGATTTCGTCACCGACGACCTGTTCATCCCCCCCGACGCACGCGATCTCGATGGCTTCCTCCCACTGCTCAACGAATTCTACTTTGAAGCAGACATCAGCCAGATGTGGGTACAACTGGCGCCGGTCTATGACCAGGTTCTGGATGTCATGGCGGGGCCGTTGCGTCAGTCCGTCGTTGAGACCCGGGCGTATATCCGGGCGCAGACGGGAACAATCGATGGCCGGCGCCTGATCGCATATCTGGAACTTTCGGCGCCAGTCAACAGCGTGCATGTCAGGAACTACACCGACAATCTCTATCTGGTTTTCGGCTATGACGCTCAGAATCCGGTTGAGGACGTGCGGCACGGCTATCTCCACGTGGCGCTCGACGCGATTGTCCGGAGAAGCCGCGAGGAGTTGGTCGAGAGCAACGCCATGGTGGACTGGGTTCGAGATATCGAAGGAGTTCGATCGGAATATACCGACGATTTCGAGGTCATGGTCACCGAATCGCTGATTCAGGCCGTGGAGATGCGAATCGACGGAGATGCGGACAACGTTGACAGTCTTGTGGATACGGCTTACCGGTCAGGTTTGCTGTTGACACCCTATTTCATGGATAGTCTGGCGCGGTTCGAGCAGACTCCTGTCGGGATTCGCGAATATTTTCCCGAAATGGCGTTGGAGATAGAACTCCAGGCTGAGCGTGAGCGCTTCGATGAGCGGTTCCATGCGATCGCCCTGGCGCCTGACCTGGGCCCCCGCGCCGAAGTGCCCGAGCCACCGCCGTCGAATCCGGTTCAGGACCTTCTGCTTGAGGCTCAGGCCGCATTCAACTCGGGAGACGACAACACGGCGCGGACCGCTTTCGAAACGGTGCTCGCGCAATACGACGATGCGAATGGGTCGGCGCTGTACGGGCTGGCTCTGCTGGCGAGCCGCGAGGGCGATTCCGAGATGGCGAAGGACTATTTCGCGCAGACCATCGAAAGCGAATCCGCCGAACTTCCAATGCGCGCATGGTCTCACGTATTCCTCGGCCGGATTCTGGACATCGAATGCGACCGGGCGGCCGCTCTGGTTCAATACGAAGCCGGCGCCGGTCTCGGCGACGACAACAACGGCGCGCAGGCTGAGGCGCGAAACGGTATCGAAGCGCCGTTCGGCGGCGGGTGCGGACTCTGAGATCGGGGTTGGTTCGCGCCGCCGGGACGAGTTCATGATGTTGAAGCTGCCAGGCAGGGAATCGGGCGGGCCGGTCGTGGCACGGTGCCGTTCGATGCTGGCGCTGTCGGCGGCGATCGCCGCTCTGGCGAGTTTTGCCCTGGCCCAGTCCAATCCGTTCACACCGATGGTCCGGTCGGAATTCGAAGCCGACGCATTCAGGGACATTCAGGACGAGGCCGATATGGCGGCGCGGCTCGACCTGACCGAGTCGTTTCTTGTTCGCTATCCCGAATCGGAACTTCGTCCCGTCGTTCTACGCGCTCGTTGGAACGCTTTTGCGTCGATGGGCGACTTCGCGGCGGTCATCGGAATTGCCGAGACTGCCCTCGAAGCCGAGACCGCCTTTATGGAAGGCCGCCTGGCGTCGTTGCCGGATGCTGAAACACTTCCGGGTTTCACCGAGGCCGAACTCCAGTACCAACGGATCAAGGTGTCGTACTACGAATCGTTGACCGAGGCCCACAATGGACTGGGTAATTACAGGGATGCCGTTCGGTTCGCCGAACTGGGGTTGGAGAGCGCGTCCGACCTGCGGGCGCGTTCAATCACGGCGCCGTCCCCGGCGCCGGATTCTCCAGAGTATGCGGAAGCTTCCGTGCGTCATCGTGCCAGCGAGGGTTTTTTCTTTCGGAACCTGATGGTGGCACACGGGGGATTGCAGAACACGGACGAAGTCATCGACTACGGCCGGCGCGCCCTGCAACTGTTTCCCGACGATCTGTTCACATTGATCACGATGTCGACAACGATTGCCGAGAGTTTGCCCTCGGACGATGGTTCGCGGGCGGATCGAAGGACCGAGGCCGAAGGTTATGCCGCCCAAGCGCTCGAGACCCTGGATTCCATCGTGTCGGGCCCGGAAGGGAGCGTCCTGCCGCCCGAGCAAGAAGCCGATTTGCGTTCCCGGATACGCAACGCCCTGGGCCTGATTGACTTCGACCGGGGCCGGTTTGCGGATGCTCAGGCAGAGTACCTGGCGGCGTTGGATTCAAACGGGCGCGACTCCACAACCTACTACCGGCTGGGCGTGGCCTACGCCAACGATCAGAAGGGCGCCGAAGCAATCGAGGCCCTGGCCCGCGCGGTATACCTCGGGTATCCCGGCACCGAAGCCCGAGATGGACTGATTCGGGTCTACGAACGGGTTCATGGAGATCTCGACGGGATGGAAGAACTCATCGATGCCGTTGGACAGTCGCTGCCCGGCAATTGACGCCCCACGCGGTGCGCTCATGGACGGCAGACCTCTCGAAGAACTTGAAGACACCCTGGGCTATCGTTTCGAGCGCCGCCAACTGCTTGAACTCGCCTTGACTCACAGTTCGTTTGCTCACGAACAAGATTCCCTGACTGTCGAAGACAACGAACGACTGGAATTCCTCGGCGATTCGGTGCTTGGTTTCCTGATTGGCGACTGTTTGTACCGCGTCCGGCCGGATCTCGATGAGGGTGAGCTATCGAGGCTCAAGTCCTTTCTGGTAAGCGCCGCCAACCTTGTGCATTACGGCCAACGGATTTCCCTCGGCGAGTACCTGCGACTGGGGAAGGGCGAAGAAAAGACCGGTGGCCGGCGCAAGCCCGCACTCCTGGTGGACTCGTTCGAGGCCGTGCTCGCGGCCATTTATCTGGACGGCGGTATCGAGGTCGCGCGCGAGACCGTCCGGGGGCTGTTCAGTACACAGATCGACGAGATTGCGGCGGGCGGCGAAGGCCCCGTGTCCAATTTCAAGTCGATATTGCAGGAGACGCTGCAGTCCGATAGCCGCGCGGCCCGCTACAGGCTGGTCGAAGAGACCGGGCCTGATCATCGGCGACTCTTTACAGTGGAAGTTCTGATCGATGGTGTGCCCGTCGCTTCCGGCAGCGGAACGACCAGGAAGGCGGCCGAGCAGGCGTCGGCGATGCGCGCTCTTGAAGCGATCCGGAATGAAGATGCTTCTGCCGCGGGCTGATTTTTTGCGCCGGACGGCCATCGCTGGAACAAACGGGTCATAAACGCTATAGTGTCTAACGGTTTCGTTACAGAGGATAGGTATGTCCGACGAACTGAACATCACCAAGTCGACCGCCCGCGAGTATTTCGAATCGCTCGTGATCACCGTGATCCTGGCACTGTTCGGGACCACGTTTATCATCCAGGCGTTCAAGATTCCCACCCCTTCAATGGAGGAGAATCTTCTGGTTGGCGATCACCTGCTCGTCAACAAGTTCGCGTTCGGCACTCCCGGATCGTTATTGGATGCCGTGTTGCCGTTTCGGGACATCGATCGAGGCGACGTCATCGTTTTTCGCTATCCCGACGATCTCACGAAGCACTATGTGAAACGTGTGGTCGGATTGCCGGTCGAGCGTGTCCGTATCGTCGATCAACAGGCGTTCGTGAACGGGGAAGCGCTCGATGAACCTTACAAGATGCATACCAGTCCGCCGGGGACGTATGTGGACCCTTTTCGCGATTACTTTCCTCCTCAGCCGCATCCCGACCGGCTGTACAGCGACACCAATGGCCGTCCGTTCTGGCCGTATGAGGATTATGTCGATGGCGACGAACTCGTTGTTCCCGAAGGGCACTACTTTGTGATGGGCGACAATCGGGACAACAGTTCCGACAGTCGTTACTGGGGGTTCGTGCCCCGCGAGGACATCGTCGGCAAGGCCCTGGTCGTCTACTGGTCCTACGAAGCCGACGCGGCAACCTACACGCGGACCGGCGTCGGCGCCCGAGTTCAGCAAGTTCTGGATCTCGGTTTGAATTTTTTCCGCAAGACACGCTGGAGCCGGACTTTTCAAGTCATTCGATAGATAATCGAGGCATGTCTCGATCTGCGGCGGTTCAAGGTCGTTTGGTCTGCATGGCGTTGGTGTCTGTGTTGTCATGCGCTTCGCTGCCTTCGTCCGCTCAGGAGTTCACATCCGTTTCCCCGGAAGCCGCTAACCTTCTGGGTTCCAGGATCCAGGAAATTCGACAACGCGAACTCGATACCGGACGTGCCCCGGGGCAGGACACGATCCGGGTCAGCGAGATCGAGATGGAATCTTTCGTCCTCTTCTGGATGGAAGAAGACATCCCTCCCCGGGTCGATTCCATCGACATCCGGGTGACGGACGGGATTATCTCCGCCGAGACTGAACTGACGTTCGACGCCGAGAACCGAACCGGGAACGTCATTGTCGATACTCTTTTTGAAGGGACGCATACTATTTTCGCCGAGGGCGCCTTGAGCGGGGACGACGGTCGCGGCCGGTTCGAGTTGCGCGAGGTACGACTGGACGGGTTGTCCGTTCCCCTGGTTGTGATCGACGTGCTGGTCGAGGGTTTCGTCAATTCCCGGTATCCGGATGTCGACCTGGACGCGCCGTTCACGATTCCCTGGGGGATCGAGCAGATCCGGCTGACGCCGGGCATCGCTGAAATCGGGTATTAGCAAAGCCCCAAGCAGAATCCGCAGGATTCTGGCCCCGGCTGGAAGCCCCAAGCAGAATCCGCAGGATTCTGGCCCCGGCTGGAAGCCCCAAGCAGAATCCGCAGGATTCTGGCCCCGGCCCGCCCCCGCATCGTCTGCGTTTACTTCCAGTTCCGTCAGAAACCTTCAGGCCCTAGCGACGCGCACCTGCGTTTGTTCCCGGGCCCTGCGCAGATCGTGCAGGGACATCTCTTCGGCGATCAACGCCTTGGCTCGCTCCTCCACTTTATTCCGACGCGCCGGGGGGAACTCATCCATTCTCTCCCTGAGAGCCATCATCTACTGTTCCCTCATGCCGGCTGCTGCTCGTACCGCTCGACTTCGATCTCATCCTCTCGAGCTTGGGCCTGCGCGACATCGTAGGCGGCCTGTAAACGTATCCAGGTTTCCGTGGTCGAACCGAAGGCTTTGGCCAGTCGCACCGCCATGTCGCTCGAGATGCGGGCGCGGCAGTTCACGACGTTCGAGAGCGCCTGGCGGCTGACTCCCAGGACTTTCGCGCCTTCGGTGACGCTGAGGCCGAGCGGCTCCAGGCAGGATATGCGTACCACCTTGCCGGGGTGCGGCGGGTTCTTCATCGGCATGGTGTTTCTCCTTTCATCAGTGGTAGTCGATCAACTCCACGTCGTGAACGTTCCCGTTCTCGAAGCGGAAAATGATGCGCCAATTTGCCCTCACAGTGACCGACCAATAGCCCTTCAGGTTTCCCTTGAGGCTGTGCAGCCGGTATTGGGGAAGGCGCATGGATTCAGGGGAGCCGGCGACATCGAGCTGGGCGAGCATCACTTCCACCCGGTCGTGCAGATCGGGACGAATGAGACTTCGATCTCCGCGCTCGTAGAAGCGCTTGAGTCCGCGATGTCGGAAGCTCCGTATCACCCATGAATGTAATGTGTCTATAGACACTTGTCAATGAGTAGGCTGGGTTGATGCCGGCAGCGCCCGCCCCGACGCGGTAGTCCCGATTAGCCCGCCTTTCTCAGTGCGCCGTGAAAAGGCGCCGATCTTCAGTGGGTGCGAAACCCACCCGGCAACTGTCGCTCCAGCCGGTAGCCATCGGAGCGGTGATGGAGGTAATGTCGCGTCCCACGTCTTCAAAAACGCCTCGTTTCGCCCTCAGACGCCCCTTCACGCCTCATCACTTCGTCGCAGACGATTACCGGCGACAAAATGACGCCAAAACTTCGACTGGTGATCCATGCGGGCTAGCGCTGTACAGCCTGCCGCAGATTCTCAGCATCGGCGCAGTACGTCTTACGAATGATTTCCCGGAACCCTTCCCATTGAAGCTCCTCATCAAGAAGGCCTTTCGCAGCCGACCATCCGATAATCAGATGGTCTTTCTCCAACGCCTCGGAGATACGATCACCACCGCTTGGCGCGATGCGCATCACAAAGCCATTTTTTTGTCAAACCCATCACTCGTCCTCGCTGCCGCGCGCTAATTCAATCTGGGCTGGAGCATCCGGCAGCGGCCAAACCGACTTGAATGTCCCCTTGGTTTTTCAGCGGCTTCGTAGCCCTTGACAAAAACAGCTTCCTCCCCGCGAAATGCCTTCTCTCCCGGCGGGTCATACCACGCGGCTCAATCGGAATTCACTGCTAGCCGTCGCCCAACCAAGCCTTGAGGGTCGCCGTGCTGGTATAATCTCGGTATGAAAACAGCAATCTCACTACCGGACGAACTGTTCCTGTCTGCTGACGAATTGGCGGAACGGCAAGGAGTGTCGAGGAGCGAATTGTACGCCACAGCGGTTTCTGAATACTTGGCGAAACACCGTGACGAGGATGTGACGTCTAAGCTAAACGAGGTTTTCGCCGATGAATCGAACGGCCTTGATCCGGCGTTGAGGACCGCCCAGGCTCGAAGCGTCAGCTCTGGCAAATGGTAGTTGCGCGCCGCGAGGTATGGTGGGCTGATCTGGATGTTCCGCGAGCATCGGAACCTGGTTTTCGCCACCCCGTCCTCATCGTTCAGGCGGATGCTTTCAATCGAAGCAGGTTGAGAACAATCCTTGGTGTTATCCTCACGTCGAATACGCGCCTACTCGGCGCTCCCGGGAACACCCTGCTTCCAGCGACAAGCACCGGGCTCCCGCAAGACTCTGTCGCCAACATCATGCAGATCGTGACTCTCGACAAATCCTGTCTTTCCGATCGGGTTGGACAAATTTCCCGGAAACTCATGGCGCGCGTCGATTCCGGACTCCGGCAGGTCCTGGATTTGTAGTCGGCTTAGCGGGTTGCATCCGGCGCATGTGCGCCGGATTAGTTCACCCACGATTTTGCGCATGCGAACCCATTCACTTGGTCACCAAGTGGCAGTCTGTCCGCATGGAAAATGCGGACTATGCCGCCGGGTATGCAGGACCCGGCTTCACATCCGCCTTTTGCCGTCGCCCCGCCACAACACTGTTGCGCACCTCCGTGGCTGTGGTTGCGTATAGTCAAGGATGAAAGTGAGGACAATGCAAGGGGGGGTAACTCACGGATATGCTCCGGCGAATTGTCGGTGCAGGTCTCATCGTCATCGGCGTGGCGGTCGCGGTTCACACGATCGTGGAGCCGCTGTATTACGCGTCAACCGACGCCAGCCCCTACAGCCCGATCTGGAACATCGTTAACCCATTCATGGCGTTGGCGATCGTGCTGGGCGTGAGATTCAGCTACATCCGCAAGAGAGCCGCCAACCATGAAGGCGGCGCGCCGATTACCCGCGAGTTCCTGGCAGCCAGCACGCTGTTCTACGGTTTCCTGTTCGTGGGTATTCTGTTTTTCTGGAACTGGTTCAACTTCCGGAGCCCCGATTTTACCGGAGTGGGGCCCGAGACCGTCTCTCTCGTGTGGGGGTTCATCGATGCCGCTCTGCCGCTGCTTTCGTGCGCGATGGGCATTTGCCTGCTGAGAGGCAACAAATAAGCCGCCAACTCGCGGTTCGTGGACGCGCCTGGGCGGCGTGAGTTTGGCGAAACGCGGCCTCTGATAAAATGACTGCCATGCGCTCCTTTTCCGCCATCGATCGGCTGTCGAAGGACGCGATCTACACCGCGCGTTCGTTGTCCAGGAGTCCGGGCTTCACTGCCGTGGCGGTGCTGTCGGTGGCCTTGGCGCGCTTGATCCGGCGCGACCGGCGCGAGGCACGCGCCTGAGAACGCGCCGTTACGCGCCCGGCGCATCGGAATGCGCCGTTGAACACGGCCGTCTTTACAGTGGATGTGACCTTCCCCGAAAATCAGGTCCAAGTCGAGAGTGAGGAATCTGGGGAATTATCCCCGCCGTTGTGGCTGCGATGCTCCTACGTCAATACCGCATGACCTACGCTGCCGATCCAGACAAGGATCTCCGCCGCTTCGCGCCGCGCTACCTCGCCGACGGGTTCGACGGGTTGGTGGAGCGTCCGACGGTCGAGGCAGTGAGGAGATCCGACACGAGCGCACCGAACGAAGCGGCAATCATGTCGGCCTCGGTGCCCGCACGGGCCGCGCGGATCGCCATGGTGACGCCCACGGAGTCTGGGTTGCCAAACAAGGGCGCGAGCTGGGACACGGCTTCGGCTGTGACCCGCGCGCTTATCTCGTGGCTCGCAAGTTGCGCCAAGCCTGCCGCGAACGTCGGCGTGTCAATCGCCTGCAGGAGACGAAGGACATCCAACGCGTCCTTGTCCCTGACTCGGTCACGAGTCCCGGTGCGCTCGGCGATCTTGTGGACCTTTGCCACGAGCAGCGCCGCGGGTCCGGCGACCAGCATTGCAGATGATCGCTCCACGCCCGGATCGAGTGCCGTGATTTCCATGCGCTCCCGGTTAACCAGTGCTCCCTCGAGGCCCGTGGCTCGCCTTGCCGCTCTATTGCCGTGGAGTCCAAGGCGAGCTCCCCTGGAACCGGCTCCGGCCAGCGTTTCGGGAACCATCAGGTCGATGGGTATCCCATCCGGGCTCATCCACGCCCCGGGATGTTCTCTGAGCGAGAACCCGTGCGTCTCGAGCAATTCGGCGAGAAGCGGCGTTTCGCGCAGATCCGCCGGCGCGATGCAGAAGTCTGCGTCGGTCGTGTACTCGGCGGCAGCGAAGTCGGCGTCGCCGGTGTGTAGATAGATGGCCTGAGCACCGACGAGCACGACAGCGTCGAACTGTTCGGCCAGCGCATCGGCGGCGTCGAGCAGTGCAGTGCGGGCGCGAACGTAGAGCGGGTCAGGACCGCCAGACATGCTCGTTCTTCTCCATCCACTTCAACATCTGTTCGCCCTGTGACGGCTCCCGACCCGGTCCGGTCAGCAGGTCCACGGCGAGCTGGCTGGGAGCGACGCAAAGAAGGCCGTCGCGCTCGACCGTCCGATCGAAGACGACCGGATCGAGAGGCTCGAGGAGCACCACGTTGGCACCGGCTTCGGTCTCGCGGAGATCCAGGCGGTCGATGGACCTTGGCGCGTCGGTGACGTAGATGGCCGCCTGCCGTGCCGGCGCGAGGGGATCGAATCGCTGAGATGCAAGGGCGCCGGTGGCAGCGTACTCAAACTTCTTCGCGCGGAGCTTCTTTTCGAGGGCCGGCAGACCCCGTGGCTCGAGAACCGTGGTTGGTGTGTTGGAATCGGTCTGGTCGTAGTCCTCGGCCCACCGGCGAATGGCGCCCTGCCAATCGACGGTCGATACGGCCCCGCGTGCACGGGTCACGATTGCCTCGCGTTCGAGCAAGTCCAGCACGCGGGACAGGGTCGGTGCCGACGCTCCGGTCGACTGGGCCAACTGGCGGACACCGTATGGAGGAAATGTGTCGATAATGGCCCTCATGGCCCGGGCAGCACCCGGACCTCGCAGGGACCGGAGCTTGTGATCCCTTGGCCAGGGGTTGCGATCGGCCCCGTCGGTAGAAATGAACAGTCCAGGCGTAGAGATTTCGATACGGACGTTGCCCGTGGTATCGAGGTAGCCGACACCCCGATCACGAAGCAGGGCACGGGTGCGAGGGGCGAGGTAGGCGGCCGCCACGACAGGCACGGCACGAGGCAATGCGCTCGCCGTGATCATCGAAATCTGCTCGACTGCCTGGAGGACGTCGCGTGGCTCCAGATTTCGTTTGATCTCGACGGCAAGGACGGCTGTCCCGCCGTCGGGTGACGCGATCTCCGCCAGCAGGTCCACACTGTAACGACCGGCCAGCATTTCGGTTCGCCGGGCTTGGAGTGACCAGCCGGCCGGAATTCGCTCAGCCAGAAATCGCTCGATCTGGCGCTCGATCTGTATTCCGGTGGGCTGCTGTTTGTTCCCTACAGGCATAAGGGCTCTCTGTCGCGAATAGTGTTCCATTTATATTAGTGTTTCGGCATGCGGGAAACAATGAATATTATGAAACATAGGTTACGTCGGCATCAGCCACTGCGCGAGACAGGTCGACGAGCAGACCGCAGCGAATTTGCGGCAGATTGAAGTGGCGATGGCCTCGGTCGCGTCGAAGATCGGCCTGTACAAGATCGGGTCATCCGAAAGGACGGCCCGCGGAATGTGAACGATCACCCAAAAGTGAATTTTTTTGAACACACGCCGGGTTGAAGATCGTAATCATCGTCGCCGTCCGAGCACGCGCGCGAACCGCCTCGCATCGATTGGGCCCGGGGCCATGGTCGTGCTGTTAGACACCAACGTGGTGTCGCATCTGATTCGCAAGTCGTATAACTCCGCCGTCAGCGTTCCTGAATTTGACGTAAGTTGTTTGGCGTCCTATCCTTCAGGAATGCCACGGCCGGTCGCCACCATTGAACTGACCGACTCGGAACGCGCTGAACCTCACCGGCGCTTACAACTCACACACCGTATACTCCTTACCAATGGACGGCCCAAAGACGGAGAGAACTTCCGCGAGATCGAACCCACGCGCGAGACAGTCGTCTGTGCGGGGACTGGACAACGGGATGAATACCTGTCCGGAGATCGATAGTGACGCTACTCGATAAAATAAAAAGATCGGTCTATCCGGGTGTCTTCGCGTCTCTGTGGCTGGCGCCCGCAGCGGCGCTGGCGCAGGACACTGGTGTTGCGGGTTCCGTCAGCGACGCCACCGGCGCCGTGCTGCCCGGCGTCACGGTCGAAATCGCCGGCCCCAACCTGGAGGCGCCCTCCATCGTCCTTACCGGCGGGGACGGGGCCTACTCCGTCTCGTTGCCGGCCGGTTCCTACACCGTGAGTTTCAATCTGCCCGGCTTCGCCTTACTCGAGCGGGAGAGAGTACTGGTGGCCGAGGGGGCGATGACCGCGCTCGATGTCGAAATGAGAATCGGAGCGTTCGCCGAGCAGATCTCCGTGGTGGCGACCGGCACGGCGATCGAGGCGCCCGCCATCAACCTGCCGCACGCGGTCACCGTCGTCGGCCGTGAAACGCTGCAGGAGCAGAGGGCGGCCCAACTCGTCGACCTCTTCAGGAACATCGGCGCCAGCCACGGAGTCATCGGCGAGCGGAACAGTTGGTACAATTCCGACCAGCCCGCTACCCTCACCGAGACGATTTCAAACGTCAACCTGCGCGGACTCGGCGCGTCGCGAACTCTCGTATCGATCAACGGCCGCCGGCAGACATACGTGCCGGCGCGTCTGGTCGGAGGCCGATTCGTCGACATCAACGCCATCCCGGCGGTCGCCATCGATCGGATCGAGGTACTGAAGGAAGGCGCCGCGGCGACCTACGGGTCGGACGCGGTCGCTGGCGTTGCCAACTTCGTGACGCGGAAGGACTTCAGCGGCTTCGAGTTGAACGTCACGCACGACCATTTCGTCAGCGCCGGCGACAGCACGGTTTCCGGCATCTGGGGGGGAGCGCTCGGTTCGTCCCAGGTGGTCTTTTCCGGCGAGCGGGTGCACCGCCGCGAGTTGCTCCCCTCCGAAAGGCCCGACTTTACGTTGAGAAACTACGAAGGCGGCCGGGGCGGGTGGTCCAGCGTCGGCAACCCGGGCGCGTTCATCGTTGGCACCGGGAGTTGAACGAATCGGGGCTCCCCCGCTTTCCCTCGCGGTGGGGCCCCGGGTATTCGAGCGCCGCTGACAAAACAATATGGCTGAGATCCCGAAGATCAATTACAAGCTCGGGCAGGACAACGTCCAGTTCTTGGGTCTCGACATCCACAATCCGGTCTTCGCCGTCTCGAGCCTCGCCATCGTTGCGTTCGTCGCGGGGGTACTGACTTTCCAGGCCGGGGCGGCGACCGCTTTCGTTGCGCTGCGCGCGTGGCTCATGTCGTCTTTCGACTGGGTGTTCATGGGCGCGGGGAACTTCTTCGTGCTCTTCTGCCTGCTGTTGATCGTAACGCCCGTCGGCCGCGTGCGCCTGGGTGGCTCGGATGCCCGGCCCGACTACTCCAGGTGGGCGTGGTTTGCCATGCTTTTCGCCGCGGGATGGGCATCGGCCTGATGTTCTACGGGGTGTCGGAACCGGTGGAGCATTTCCTGCAACCGCCGCTCGGCCTCGATCCGGCCGACACGGCGGCGGCGGCGCGCCTGGGCATGGCCGGCACCATCTACCATTGGGGAATCCATGGGTGGGCCATGTACGCGGTGGTCGCGCTGTCGATCGCCTTCGCCTCGTACAATCTCGGGCTGCCGATGACGCTGAGGTCGGCGTTCTATCCGCTGATGGGGGATGCGGTGTGGGGCCGGTTCGGCCACTGTATCGACATCCTCGCCGTCTTTGCCACCCTCTTTGGTCTGGCGACGTCGCTCGGGCTGGGCGCCGAACAGGTGAGGGCGGGGCTGGACCACTTGGGAGCGCCGACGACCGGCGCCACCGAGGTATTGGTGATCGTCGGTATCACCGGCATGGCACTGGCCTCGGTCCTGAGCGGGATGGAAAAGGGCGTCAAGCGGCTGAGCGAGGCCAACCTGTGGCTCGCCCTGGTGCTGCTGGTATTCGTTCTGGCGGTCGGGCCGGCGCGAGACATCGCCACAGGTGCCGTGACCAGCCTCGGTAGTTATCTCGCGGCGATCGGACCGCTCAGCAACTGGGTGGGCCGCGAGGATCTCCACTTCATGCACGGCTGGACGACATTCTTCTGGGCCTGGTGGATCTCGTGGTCTCCCTTCGTCGGCCTGTTCGTCGCAAGGGTTTCGCGCGGCAGAACGGTGCGCGAGACGGTCGCCTGCATGCTGATCATCCCGACGCTGGTTGTCACGATCTGGATGAACGCTTTCGGCGGAACCGCGGTGTCGCAGTACATCGAAACCGGTTCTCCGGAGGTCGTCGCGGCGGTCGAGGCGCAGCAGCCGGAGATTGCCCTGTTCGCGATGCTGGAGTCTCTGCCGCTTGCGAACCTCACCACGGTCATCGGCCTCGTCCTGGTGGTGGTATTCTTCGTCACCTCCTCCGACTCGGGATCGTTGGTCATCGACACCATCACTGCCGGCGGCAAGCTGGACTCGCCGGTTGCCCAACGCGCGTTCTGGTGCGTCTTCGAGGGGGCCGTCGCCATCGCGCTGATGCTCGGAGGCGGCCTTGTGGCCGCGCAGGCGGCCGTTCTCGCGGCCGGTCTCCCCTTTGCGCTGGTGCTGATCGTCATGTGTTACAGCACCTGGAAGGGTTTGCGCGCGAGCCTGTAGGGTTTGGCGTCGGGCTTCCAAGGCTTACGGATTGAAATTACGGCGCGACTAACCGAAAAGGCTCGGTCTTGTCTGACCCGTCTTTCTCACGAGTTGTCTGCTACAGCGCCGGATCCATCCGCCAGGCACGCCCCCTGACGCGCTTGATCCGGCGCGAGGAACGCGCCGCTACGCGCCCGGCGCGACCGACGCGAGGAACGCGTCTGAGAACGCGCCGTAGCTCTGACGGCGTCTCCGACTCTTCGCGACGAAAACCCGTGAGAAAGGCGGGCTAAAGGCGGAACGATGATCGAACTCTGGAAAAATGTCCGATACGGTGTCCGCGGCCTGGCGCGGAGTCCGGGCTTCGCTCTCGCCGCAATCGCCACGCTGACGATCGCGATCGGGGCGAGCACGGCCGCGTTCAGCATCGTCAACGGGATCCTGCTGGCGCCCCTTCCGTTCGAGGAACCGGACGATCTGGTCGGTTTCGCCGATAGATTCTTCGATCTCGAACTCCTGGCGGACTTCCGAGACGAATCGCGTACGCTCGCCGGACTGGCGGCCTCGACGTCGAGCACCGCGAACGTCGACCAGGACGGTGCGCCCGAAGCGGTCGACCTCGGTTTCGTGACGGCGGGCTATTTCGAGGTGTTGCGAGTGCAGCCCGTACTTGGCCGCTTGTTCGATACCGAAGAGCTTCTTGCCGACGGCACGAAGCCCGCGGTAATCGACTACAGCTATTGGCAAGGGAAGTGGGGCGGCAGGCCCGATGTCATCGGTCAGGCGTTACGACTCGAAGGGCAGCCGGCCATGACGATCGTCGGTGTCCTTCCGGCAACGTTTCGGTCGCCCTTCGATGCGGGACCGCCGTCAACGGTCGTGACAACCGTTGAGGCGCCTCGCCAGGGCTTCCGCCGGAACTATGCCGTGGTGGGTCGTCTGATGCCGGGAGAGTCGATCGAATCGGCTCAGGCCGAAATGGACTTGCTTGGGGACCGTTTGAGCGACGGAGCGAACGCACGGGGCATTGTCGTGCGGCCGCTGTCCGAGCGGGTTGTGGGTCCGGATTCCAGACGAAGCATCCTGATCTTCGCCGTCGCTGTCGGCATGGTTCTGTCGATTGGAGTTCTGAATCTCGTCAACCTGCAGGCATCGAGGATTTCGAGGCGAGAAAGGGAACTGTCGATTCGCGGGGCGTTGGGCGCCTCCCGCTGGCGCCTGATCCGACAGATGATTGCCGAGGCAATGATCCTGACCTTTTCGGGGGCGGGGCTCGGGTTCCTGGCCGTCTATTCGATCCGCGCCGCCGCCTTGGCCAACATGCCACCGCTGCTTCCACGTATGGCTGACGTTCCCGTCGATGGCCGCGTGTTCGCCTTCTCTGTCGCTGTCGCGCTTGTGTCCGGTTTGGCCATTGGAATCGTCCCCGCGCTGAGGGCGTCGCGTCTTGAACTGAACGACACGCTCAAGGACGGAACGACGAGCGCCACGGAGACCCGGCATCGGCGATGGCTGCGCAGCGTGTTGACTGTCGCACAGACTTCGCTTGCGGTTGTGCTGCTGGTCGGCGCCGGTCTGCTGATAGAGAGTTTCGCGAGGTTGATTACGGTCGATCCCGGCTTCGATCCGGAGAACGTGGTAACCGCCCGAATTTCTCTTCCGCGGCGTTATGCCGTGGCTTCCAGCCAGCAAGCGTTACTGAACACCGTACTGGAAGAGATTCGATCGCTGCCGGAAGTGGAATACGCCTCGTCGACACAACAGCTTCCGATGGGTGGACAGGGTTTTTTCATGCTTGCAATGACTGCCGGCGTGGAAGACCCCGTAGCCATGGTCCCGGCAGCGGTGGCCGCGGACTACGGGCAGGCGATGGGAATCCCCCTGGTGTCGGGTCGCTGGATCGATGAGAGCGACGTGGCGGCAGGCGATTCTGTCGTCGTCATCAGCGAATCGATCATCCGGCAGTTCTTTCCGGGACAGAATCCGATCGGGCAGCGGCTCGAAGCATTCAGCGGCGCGCAAGAGTCCCCGACAATGATCGGTGTGGTTCGGGGGGTGCGCTTGAGTATGCGGAGCGACTCCCTGGCTTACCTTTACGTACCCTACACGGCGGATCTGGGCCTTCCACCCCCCCGGCCCGGGAGCGGAAATGCCACCCTGGTGGCGAAGGTGAGCCCCGGGGCCGAGGTTTCACTGGAACAGGCGATACTTCGGATCGAGCCCGAAAGCGTTGTCACCGTGACTTCAATGGACCGGCTTATTGCCACAAACGTTCAGCGCGAACGGTTCCAGACTGCCGTGCTGTCCTCCTTCGCTGGAGCGGCGCTGGTGCTGGCAATGCTGGGCGTCTACAGCGTGGTCGCGTTCTCTACCGCGCAACGGTCCCGCGAGATCGGCCTTCGAATGGCCATGGGCGCCCGAGCGCGCGATGTGATCTTCCAGATGATGCGCCACGGTCTTGTCCCCGCGATTCTCGGACTCGCACTCGGCACAATCGCGTCGGCCGAGTTGACGCGATTCCTGCAAAGCTACCTGTTCGAGATCGAAGCGGCCGATTCCTGGGTCTACACCGTCGTCATGATTGGAGGCATTGCCCTGGTCGTCGTCGCGTCGTGGTTGCCGGCCCGGCGGGCGGCCCGATTCGATCCGATGTCGGCATTGCGATACGAGTAGTCTCCTCGAATTTCTTCGCTCCTGGAACGACCGCTACGCCGCTTTCAATTCAACGACGTGTCCATGGGGATCGCGGAAGCTGAGCAGTGCGTCATCGCCGGACGACGCAAGCTCCACCTGAAGACCTTCCAGTTTCCCTGCGATGGCCTGGCGGTCGAAGCCGGCAACCGTAAGGCAAAAGCGGGCGATACTCGGCGTCTCGCCGGACGCGGCCTGTTCGAGGACAAGTCGTGTGTTCGCGGCATCGAATGCGGTGCCCTGTGGATTGGAAGTCTCAAGGCCAAAGAGTTTCCGATAGTGTTCGATGGATCGAGCGAGGTCCGACACACGCAACGCGATGCTGTCGAGTCCCACGGCATGAACCGCGGGCGGATCGAGCGAAATCCGGCCGGCCGGCACGATGGTTCCGGCCAGACCGCCTGGAACGTTCAGCAACTGAAGCCGCAGCCCATCCGGGTCCAACAGCATGCCGAATCCCCCGGGAGTCAGATCGATACCCGCCGCCTCGATCATGGGCCGCATCCTGCCTGAGTCGTAGTCCGGCATGAGCGCGCAGAAGTGGTCGATGTGCGGCGTCGAATCCGGCATGTTTCCGCCGAAGGCCAGATACGCGGTGCCGGCGGTCACGTAAAGCCGATTCTCGTCCTCCCGCTCCCTGAACAACTGCGGGTTGAAGATTCGTCCATAGAACTCCGCCGTGGCGTGCGTGTCGGGCACCGTGAACCCGAGGTGTTCGAGTCCTGTCGTGCGCGCCAGCAGAGGCGTATCGGAACCCTGCTCAAGACCGGCCTCCCCAGAGGACGGCAGTGACAGCGTTGCCGCCGCGCCGCCCAGAAGTTGAAGCGCTTCCCGGCGTGTCAGTGTGCCTGACATGTCAAATCTCCACCAGACCGGTGCTGTCACCGAATTGTTCCGCCGGAACCCCGAGTTTGTCGAGCATCGCGAGGAGCAGGTTCGCATGCGTTTCGCGGCGGGCCTTGATGTGCCGTCCCCCCGCCAGATTTCCGGCGGCGCCTCCGGCCAGCACCAGAGGCAGTGGGGTGTGGTTGTGCGCGTTGCCGTCGCTCATGCCGCTGCCGTAGAGGATCAACGAGTTGTCGAGGAGCGTCTCGTCGCCGTCGGGCGTCGCCGCCAGACTCTCCAGGAAGTAAGCCAACATACCGTGGTGGTAGGCGTTGAGTTCGGCGAACCGATCCATGTTGGCCCGACTGTGGGAGTGGTGCGAGAGGTTGTGAAACCCGTCACGGATTCCCGTGCCGGGATAGACCGCATTGCTGAGTTCGGGGGCCAGCATCAACGTCGAAATTCGCGTGATCTCGGCCTGCCACGCGAGCACCTGCAGATCGAAAAGCAACTCGATGTGGTCTTCGAACGCATTCGGTATGCCTACGGGCGCCTCGGGCACCTCCAGGTCCGCCGTCGCCATCCGTGCCTCCGCTTTCTCGATCCGGCGCTCGATCTCGCGGACGTTGTCCAGGTATTCGCCGAGCCGGCCCCTGTCTCCAGCCGGCAACTCCGAGTTCAAGGTGGCGATCTGGTCCACAACCGAGTCCAACAGACTTCGGGACTGTTGACGACGCGCCCCACGTTCGGCATCGGTCGTCCCATCCCCGAACAGTTTCTCGAAAACTGCCTGGGGATTATGCTCCATCGGAAGGGGCGTCGTTGCGGACTGCCAGGAAATCGTGTTCCGGTAGGGACTGGTTCGTCCCCCTTCCTGGACCGTGAGTTCAATGGAGGGCAACGGAGTGTCCTGGCCAATCGTTCGGGCCGCAATCTGGTCCACTGACGGGCCCAGAAAAACGCGGGCGCCCTCTTCAGCCCTGGCCGCGGTCAAAAACACGGCCGAGGACCGCTCGTGATTGGCCCCGGCCGAAGCATCCGCGCCGTATGCCGAGGGCGCATACAGGTTGCTCACGACGTTGATGCGTTCCCTGAATGGTTCGAGAGGCTTCAGGATCTCGGTAAATTCGAAATCCTTCCCTTCAGTCGCGGGCGTCCACTTGTCCATCGTGACTCCGTGAGGAAAGTAGATGCACGCGAACCGGCTTTGTGGCGACGCCGGCGTTCGGTTCAAGGGAGTCTGTGCCGACACCATCGAATCGAGCAATGGCAGAGCCAGCGTCGCGCCCGCGCCCCGGAGGAACGTCCTCCGCGCCAGATGCTTCTTCGAAATAAAGTTCATTTCCGCAATCTCTTCAATCGAAACTCTCAGTCCTGCCCGGGCGTTTCTACCGCCAGTTCCGCTTCGGCCACCGTATCGTTACGCTCCACCGCCTTGACCCGTGTTTGAAACGGTGGACTCGCTACGATACCCAGGACGAGCGATGAGAAACGGTAGTCCGAGGCGGCGGTGCCGCGAACGATGGAACGGATAGCCGGCATGTCGTAATATTCCGCCGCCCGTCCGGTGGCGTAGGTCAACAACTTCTCGACGGCAGTCGACACGAACGCGTCTGAACGCAGCAGCAACGCCCTTCGAAGACTCGCGGGACCGTCCAGAACGGTACCGTCCGCCAGTTCGGAAGACGCGTCGATCGGCGCATCCCCGTCGTATTCCCGCCACCGTCCGGTCAGATCGAAGTTCTCCAGGCTGAAGCCGATAGGGTCCATGATGCCGTGGCAGGAGGCGCAAGCCGGATTTGCGCGGTGCTGCTCCAGTCGCGCGCGCAAAGTCCCCGACGCCACCGCATCCGGTGTCTCGTCAAGGTTGGTCTCCACGCCAGCCGGCGGGGACGGCGGTGGCGCACCGAGCAGATTCTCGAGAACCCACTTCCCGCGGACAACCGGCGATGTCCGGTTGGCGACCGATGTCACCAGAAGGATGCTGCCATGCCCCAGAATGCCGCGCCGCGGGCTGTCGGGATCGAGCGCAACCCGGCGCACTCGACTTCCACGGACGCCGGGAATGCCATAGTGTTCGGCAAGACGCTGATCCAGAAACGTGTAATCCGCATCCAACAGTTCAACGATGCTCCGGTCTTCGTTGACGATGTGCTCGAACAACAGGCGCGTCTCGCGCTCAAAGGCCAGCCGCAGATTGGCGTCGAAGCCGTCCGATTCGGGCGCGGCGTCTTCGAGTTCCCTCAGGCCCATCCACTGCGCGGCGAAGTTGTCGATCAGTGCCTGGGATCGTGGATTTGCCAGCATGCGAAGGGTTTGCTCTTCGAACGTCGCAGGATCGGAGAGCATGCCGGACGCCGCCACTTCGAGAAGTTCGTCATCGGGAATGCTGCTCCAGAGAAAGAAGGAGAGACGCGACGCGATTTCGATATCCGTCAGAGGGTAGACCGCGCCCACGGCCAGTTCGTCTGGCACATGTTCCATGCGGAAGATGAACCGCGGGTCTACGAGGATGCGCGCCAGAGCATGCTGGATGCCGGTTTCGAACGTGCCTTCGCCGCGTCCCGCCTCGTAGAATTCGACGAGCGTTGTCATTACCGGATCATCGTTGGGGACAGGCCGCCGGAACGCCGGCCGGGCCAGGGCGCCCAGGATATCGCGCGCGCAACGCAATTCATCTTCGGCGCCTGCCGGTTGGCAAACGAAAATCCGGCGACGACTGGGTGTGTCCCCCGGACCGGTCGGATCGAGTGGACCCGTTACCGTAATACTCTGGATACCGCCACGGTTGCTGACCGGCGCACTGAACGTGTCATCGACACCGGCGGATCGAAGAGTCCGTACCAGGGAAGCGGCGAGAGTATGGGGCCCGGCGGAGACTTGTCGTACGATCCCGTCACGATCGCCCGCCGGAACGCTCTCGCCGTCAATCGTGAAGTCGAGGTCCGGACCACCGCCGCCGACAGCGAACTCGTACTCGGCATCCAGCGGAAACACATGCCGCACGACCATGCCTCCGCGAGTTCCGAGCGGCAAGCCCTCGATGTGTCCGGTTTGTGACAGGTCGTCAGGCGCACGATGGGTCACGATGCGCGGCGGCGCCGTCAGGTCGCCAACCGCCAGACGGCTCACCTTCATCGCCGCGGAGAGATAGCCGTCGATGAGCGCCGGAGATGTACTCAACACGTCGGCGACGTTGTCGAAGCCCGCAGCCGATCTGTCTACGGGAAGCAGCGTCGACGCGTCGATCTCGAGATCGAGCAGGTCACGGATCGCATTGGCATACTCGGTCCGGTTCAGCCGGTGAAGCGTGGGCGATCCCGGATTGGGGGCGCCGGCGGCAGCACGATCCAGTCCGGCCTCGAGCCATGATGCCAAACCATCCAGGTCTCGACGTATCGGCCGGGGCGCTTCCCCTGGAGGCATCAGGCCGGTGCGGATCTTGCGGACGACAGATTCCCAGACCTCGGCATCCGGACCCACGATCTCCGCGTCCTTTGTGTCGAGGGCAAGGCCCGCAGTGTTTGCGGTCGAATTGTGGCAGGTCAGACAGTATCGGTCGAGAAGCCCTTGCGCCCGATCCCGGGAGAATTCAGTTGGAACCGCCGCTTCCGGGGTGGCCTGCGCGGGCACCGCCGCAAGAGTGACAGCGTGCGGGCCAAGCGCCAACAGTGCGGCCGCCACCCATGCCGACCGGGTCTTCCCGGTCAATGCCGTCTCTCTTGAGTGAAACATGAGTGAAACATGTCGCCCGGGCCGCCTCTATTCGGGTACGCCGGCATCCGCCACGTTCGTCCGATCCATCAAGTCCCGGATCACCGCAATCGATTCGGGCTTGGGTTCGGGAGCGTGCGTGGCCAGAAACACCCCCTCGGCCCATGTGAGCGGCGTCCGGCCTTCGTTGTCCCTCGCATCGAGGCGTGCGCCCCTGTCCACCAGGAACTCGATGATGTCGGATGAACCCCGGTTGGCCGCACCCATCAGGGCGGTGAGCCCCATCGAGTTCACCGCGTTCACATCCATTCCAAGTTCCCAACAGAGTTCGACCGCTTCGACGAGCGAGTCCCACTCGGTGAATGTCTGATTCACCACCCAGTTGATTCCCGCGACAGCCATCAGGGGAGTCGTACCTTCAAAAGTGGAAATGTAGGGGTTTGCGCCGTATTCGAGCAGAAGCCGCATCGTGGCGATGTCACCGGATAACGAGGCGAGCAGAAACGGTGTTTGTCCGGTAAAGTCCACCCACGCCAGAGAGCCTCCAAGCAGATACATCCAACTCCGAAGCGGCGGGACTTCCTGAATCCGGACGTTGACTTCGGCCCCCCGATCCAGCAGCGCGCGAATGAATTCCAGGATCTCCTCGCGATCGTCCGCGTCGATCATATGCTCGAAGGTCGAATAGTGCAGATCCACATTCCGCATCTCGACGGCAGCCCACAACGGCGTTCGTCCATACCAGTCCACCGCATTCAAATCGGCGCCACGATCCAGCAGCAACTCGGCCAGTTCGATTCGATAGTTGCCGATCGCAAGAAGCAGAGGCGCGATGCCGTTCGCGTCAACCGCGTTCACGTCCGCTCCGGCTTCCAGCAAGAGCCGCGCCGATTCGGTCCGCCCCTCCCGGGCGGCGTACATCAGGGGCGTCATCTCGCCAGGGATCGGAGCGCGCTTGCCACGCTCCGGAAGCCCTCCCCGGATGATGCCCAGCCCGTGAGAGCCGCACCCGGTTCTGCCGATGCACGGCAGCCGGGGCGCGGGGGTTTCACCCCGCCGGGTACGCGCGGTGACATCCGAGCCATGATCGATCAGCATTTCGACCAAGCCGGGACGATCGCCTCTCGCGGCCCACATCAGGGCGGTTTGTCCAAATTCCGGATCGGTCGCGGTGACATCGGCGCCATGATCGAGGAGTACCCGGACCGTCTCGGCATCGCCGGTCTGGGTGGCGATCATCAGGATCGTTTCCCCGGTCCGGTCCACCTGATTCGGATCGGCGCCGGCCTCGATGAGCAACCGTGCGATCGAAGCATTGCCGTTCTCCGCAGCCTGATAGAGCGGCGTAACTCCGTGACGGTTTTCGACCGCGGGATCCGCGCCACTTTCAAGGAGCCGCCCGGCCGCTTCCGTGGCATCGGAGCGAACCGCCCAGTGCAGCGCCCGGTTGCCGTCCAGGTCCTTGGTGTTGACATCCACGCCATCGTCGACAAGGGCAATAACCGCCGCCCAGTCACCCACCCTGGCGGCGGTGGCCAAGTCGGCCTCGTTGCCCAAGGCCGGGGCGGATATGAGGAACCCAACCCCAAACACCATGCCTGCAAGTCTGCCGGATATCATGAATTCTCCTGGCTCGCGGTATCGAGTCGGCCTTCAGCCCAAAGTTCAAGGTAGTGTCCTGTCCCACAAATAACGTGCCTAACGCCGATGGGTCTTGGCTGGCAGCGAGACGGAAGTGGATGCTCATTCATCGCGAACGTCGAGCGACAACGAGATCGCCGCCAACCCCCATCGGCCCAAAGGGTTCGGGCGGAACGGGGCCGTCTTCGTTGTCGTTCCTCCACTCGCAATGCGGGACATTTGCTCGGTCGTCACTCCTCGAATACGACCCCGTTGCGCTCCGAACGTTAAACTCGCTATTTATGGGTCAGGACACTTGATTCTCCCCCGCAACGTATCCGATGTCACGGGTTACGTGATTGCAGGGGCGGATCGTGCGGTCATAGACCGCACCTACAGTCGGACGAGATCGGCCGGCAGGTTCCATCGAAAGAGATTGACGCACTACAATACGGAGCGATTGCCGGAACCGGCCGGAGACATCTCCGGCGGCGTTCGAACGGATGTATTATCGGAATCGGGCGGCTGGTCTGGTTGAAGCCGGACTCGACCGGAACCGTATCGGTGGATCGCGGCGCTGTTCGCTTGTGCCCCGCGGGAACAGTCAAGAGAGCCGTCCATGATCCCGCGAATCGTGAAAATGAGCCTGAGGGATATTTTCAGAGGAGAATTTTCGATGTCCAGAACCGCGAAGTTTTCACACCTCATCTTGCCAGGTCTCGCGATGGTGGCGATTCTTGTGAATTCGTCCGCGACGAACGCTCAAAACCCCGAGGCGCAGTCGAACGACCGCGCCGAATTGGAACAACTCCGCCGGCGGATCGTGGAACTCGAGGCCCAGAACCTGGCCATCCAGGCCCAGAACACGGCCATCCAGGAGCAATTGGCCGCGATCCAATCGCGTCTGGAGACCCTGGACCGCAACCCCACGGTCGCAAACGCGGTCCAGGTGGCGTCGACCTTTCCCATCTTTCCGCCCGCCGCGGCGCCGGTATCGCGGCGTGTGATACCGCCCCCCACGCAGGCACAGCCGACGGTACTTGAAGCCGAAACAAATCGCAGCGCCTTGACGTTCTATGGCTTCGCACGGCTCGACGCGGCTCTTGACGACTCTCGGATCAACAACTTTCAGGCGCCCACCGTGGTCCGATCCGAACAACCCGATGCGGACAATCAAGCCAACTTCACCCTGCATCCCCGCATGACCCGTTTCGGTGTCAACTACAGGGCGCCCGGCACCCTGGACGCCGTAGGTGGTGCAACGGTAAACGGCAAGTTCGAAATCGATTTCCTCAATGGCGGTAGCGATTCCCGAGGCATTCCCCGATACCGCCACGTGTTCCTACAACTCAACTGGCAACGGCATTCGCTTTTGGCGGGCCAGACTTCCGACATCATTTCTCCCATTTTTCCGAACGTAAACTTGCAAACATTGATGTGGAACGCCGGAAACCCGGGCGACCGCCGGACGCAACTTCGTTACAGCTACGGAACCAGCACCAGCCCTGGCTTCAACCTCCAGACGGGCCTGGTCTTGACCGGCGCTCTCAATGGCCAGGATGCCGATGGCGACGGAATAAGGGACGGGGAAGCCTCTGCCATGCCGGGTCTGCAGGGGCGCGTCGGATACAACACGCCCAACGGACGGGCCTTTGTGGGACTTTGGAGCCACTACGCTCGGGAGCACACCAGCACGGCCTTCGCGAGAAAGAATGACTTCGAAAGTTATTCCTTCGGTGGAGACTTCGATTTCCGGTTGACACCCCAGGTGAGCTTGCGTGGAGAGCTGTGGAAGGGCAGCAATATGGGAGACGTACGCGGCGGCGCCGGTCAATCGTTCAACAGGCTGACAGGAAAGGAAATCGACAGCCGCGGCGGATGGATCGAGATGGGATTGCGCGGCGGGAACGTTGGTTTCTTTACGGGCTACACCGTGGATGACCCGAACAATGGGCATGTTCCCTCGGGCGGGATCAGCCTGAATCGCGCCGGGTATTTTCATACCCAGTTCAGGCTGGGGCCTCCGGTGACGACCGGGTTCGAATACATCCGTTGGCAAACGAAATACAAGATGGCCAATGAAGGCACCGACAACCGGCTCAACATTTACATCCAGTACACCTACTGAACCCGGAGGAAGATCGCGGTACGAAGAACGAGTTTCCGATCCCGGCGGGATTGCATTGCACTGGTAGTCGTCGGCAGTTCCGCACCAAACCTGTCAGGACCGCGGGCCAAGGGCGCCAGTGGCGCGGTCCGGCAGGGTTCTGCCACGGGCTGCTAACGTTCAGTTGAATCGCGCCCGTCCGCGGGCGCTCCGGTCCCGGCCGACCCGACGAACAATCTGTTGCCGTCGGGCAGGGTCAGGTCCCTGCCGTTGGCACGATTCGCACCGTCCTTGGACTGGAAACCGTTGACCAGGATTTCAGTCCCGAGCGGCAGGGAATCGCGGGTGAAGCCGCGCCGGAACATTGCATTGGGGGCGCCGGCCTCGATTTCCCAGATTTCGGATCCGCCATCGGGCCCGCTGACGTCGATCGTGATCCAACTGTGCGGATTGATCCATTCGACCTTGGTGACCGTTCCACGCAACTCGATCGGTTTCGACGCATCGAACTCGGCGGAAAACGCGTGATGGGACAGGGCGGGCGCCGTTGCGGCAACGAGCAGAAGTCCGCAGATGCCGACGGCGGCGGCGAATGATTTTATTGACATCGATTGCATCTCCCTAGTTGGACTGCTCTTCCAGGGCGCGCGACCCCTTCAGTGAGTTTTCCATCATTCTGTAGTTGCCTTCGTGACAGGCGAATTCATAAAGATCTTCAGGTTCCTGATAATTCGGATCGTCGCCCCGCCAGGGCAGGGCGAATGTCCAGGGTTCGGACCACATGGCCGAATCCACAACGGTGACTTCGTAGTCGATCGTGTTGGCGTCGACCTTCGTAAACCGTTCGGTAAAGCGCATGGTGCCCTGAGGCAAATTCAGGGGCTGGCGTGCACGCCCCCCATCGAACAATTGCTTGTCGCTGAAGTTGGACCAGTCGACCACGAGCGTGTCGCCTTCCCAGTGACCGCGCGAGTCCCCATTCCACTGCCGGATGTTGTCGTGAAGAGGCGGGCGTTGGTCCAGCGGAACGATGCGCACGTCGTTCATGCTCTCGTAGTGGATCACCACGTAGCCGGGGGTCTGCAGAATCTGAACGCCGTGGTTGTAGGATTGCCAGACTCGAGGCATCGGACGAGCGAGGCAACGTTCATAGGCAGGGAAGTCTGTCCATGTGCGGTACAGCGTTTCGACGAAAGGCGCCTCGCCAACGGTCCGATCCGCCAAGTCCGCCGCCTGCTCTTCCCAAACAATCTGCGCCTGCTCCCGAACCTGGGGAAGACGGCCGTCGGGCGGGTCGATCACCAGCGACGTGCGGTTCATCAACCGTCCCTTTTCGTTGCTTGTCCAGAAGCTGTTATAGCTGCCGACGTTGCCCGCCTGGAGCGCGCCGCCCTCGGTGGTGAGTCTTTCGGCGGCCTGCGCCTCCAGTTCCGCCAGTTCGGCTTCCGTGTACGTTGCCTTGTCCCCAAGCGCTTCGGGGCGCTCCAGAGGAGTATTGGTCGAGAACGTGTACACCCCCTGCAGGTCCGGATCGCCCCAGGGCGTGTATGATCGGGTCCAGTCCTGGGCCACTTCTTCCTGTGCGAAGGCCTGTGCGACGGTGGGCAGGGCCGCAAGCGACAGCCCGGCGATCAGCACACCCATTCCAAGCAGCAATCGATTATTCATCGCAACATCTCCCGTCTAATCGTCGACCATGTGTCCATACATGAACTCTTCAACGAACTCCACGCACTTGAACTCCAGAATTTGCGCGTTTTCCTCGATCCGGCGGTACAGCGGCATGCGTATGGTCCAGGGGCGCGTAAACACGGCCGGATCCTCAATCGTGGCTTCGTACATCAGGTGGTCCGGGCCGATCGGTGTGTAACGCTCGACCACACGTAGATCCTCACTGTGAAAATTGCCGGCGCGATCAAACCATGTGGATGCCAATTGGTCGGTAACCTCCACGACCAGCGTGTCTCCCTCCCAGCGGCCGATCGACCAGCCCATCCAGGAAAGCGACGGGCTGACGGGTTCCCGATCCATGTGCACCACACGGGTGGCGTTGGCGTATTCATACGCGATCAGGATCTGAGACGGCGTCTGGACGATGCGAAACGGATAGGGAAGATAGGTGGCGCGCGGCACGCCCGGCAGATAACACTTGGCCTCGGGGTCGCCGGTTGTTTCGTTGGTTTGCCGGTCGATGGGTCTCGTGAACCGCTGTTCGAAGTTTATTTGCCTCTGCGCTTCGGCCCACTCCTGATATGGGATCTCGCCGCCCTCGACAACTCCCTGTCCGGCGGGGACCGCCCCGATCGCGCCCTGAAGTTCCGCGAACGCCGCACGCCCGGCCGCATGCGGTTCGATATTCCAATTCGCAGTGTTCAGTGTCTGCCAGACGCCGTTCAGGTCGGGGTTCCCGGTCCCGATCAGGCGAGGCGCTTCGTAGTCCGGCGTCTGAGCAACCGCAATGTCAACTGCTAACGAGAGGCTCGTGATCGACGTGATGGCGGCGATGAGGACTCTTGCATGTCGAGACCGTGTTTTCACTCTGGCGACCCCCGGTTTGTTCGATTTCCGCAGTTTACAACAAATGTCAAGAGAACCCAGCAGGTATCGGATTTAGTCCGCGAAAACCGAGAGTGGAGCTACACTCGATGTCATGAAAACCGTTTCGGAAACGGCCGCGTCCGTTGCCGTTGCCGCACTGTTGGTGTTGTTCGTTCTGGGGGGCGTTGCCGCCGGCCAGGGGCAGGTCGATTCGAGTTCGCTCGATCTGGCTACCGTTCTGGAGCGCGCCGGCCGATACGTCGCGGACTATGAAGGGCAACTGGGGACGGTTATCGGCGAAGAGGAATACGTTCAGAATGCCGCGTGGCTCGGTGGAAACACTCCGCCAACGGTTGTGAAACGGGAGCGCCGGCGCCTGGCTTCGGATTTTCTGTTGCTGCAAGTCCGGGCGCGTTGGTATGGCGTCAGAAACGTGCTGCGCGTCGATGGCGTTCCGGTCGAAGTTCCGGACGTCTTTCCGGAGTCGCTCGAAGAAATCCTTGAAACCCGGACAGACGCCCAGCACAACATTGGCGACTTTTCGCGAAACTTCAACGTCCCCACGTTTGCATTGACATTTCTGCGTCCCGACAATCTCGACCGCTTTTCATTCGAACAGGATAGAACACGCACCATCGACGGTGTCGATACGTGGGAGGTCAGTTTCCTGGAGGCCGCCAGTCCCACGCTCGTGCGGGGATCCAATGGCGAAGACCGACCGGCGCATGGGACGTTCTGGATCGATCCCGAAAACGGAAGTGTCGTCAGAACAGAGGTCATCTTCGAGGGAGAGTCCGCCCGCACGCGGTATCGGGTCACGATGCGGGTTGGCTACAGGGACAGCCCCGAACTGGGGATGCTGGTTCCGGACTCGATGGAAGAAAACTACGACAGCGACCTTCACACCGTCGATACGCGAGCTCAATATCGCAACTTCCAGCGCTTCAGGGTCGAAGTCAACGTCACGCCCGAAGGGATTCGGGAGTGAGCCAGCTACATTCCGAGACTGTGAGGGTGAACGATGATCGCCCAAAGCTAATGTAGGGGCGGTCTATGACCGCCCAAATCAAGATCGTGCGGTAATCGTGCGGTCGTAGACCGCACCTACAGGGGGAGTCGGAGGGGCGCCTGCATTCCGAGACTGTAGGCGCGGGCTAAACGCCGCCGCGGCCCCGGCCGCCGGGTCCCGCGGCCTCGGGAAGCGGAACCATCTTCCGGTTCCACGCCTGGAACCGATTTCGCAGGGAATCGAATATTTCCGGATAATTGTCCTTCAGATCGGTTCGTTCACCGGGGTCGGCCGGAAGATTGAACAGATATTCCCCTTGGGGGTCCCGCAGATACTTCCACTGTCCGGATCGCACGGCATCGTGCCGGGGGTTTCGCCAGAACAGCGTCCGATCGTAGGCGGGCCGTTCGCCCGTGCAGACCGGGAGCAGGTTGTCGCCGTCCAGCGGGTAATTCGAATCCGGACTCGCTCCCGCGGCGGCCAGAAATGTCGCTGTCCAGTCCATGGTCGTGGCCACCTGGCCGGTTCGGAATCCTGCCGGAACGACGCCCGGCCAGCGCACGATCGCCGGGACCCGTATGCCTCCTTCCCAGCAGTTGCCCTTTTGAAACGAGAACGGCCAGTTGTTCGAATACTGCGCTCCACCGTTGTCGCTGGTGAACACGACGAGGGTCGTGCGATCCAGGTTCCTATCGGTCAGTGCGGCCAGGACCCGCCCGATCCCGTCATCCAGGCTGCGCATCATCTCGCCGTACTTCTCTGGGGACCCGGCCGGTCCCTGCTGGACCGGATGAGTGTGGTCGAGTCCTCCGTCGCCGGGTCCTTCCCATGGCGAATGTGGGGCGTTGTAGTGCAGGCTCAGGTAAAACGGCTGTTCGCGCGGCCTTCGAATGGCCTCGACGGCCCGATCGGTCAGCAGATCGGTCAGGTAGCCTTCCGCGTCGCTGGGTTCATCGTTGTCCCAGAGGTCCCGGAAACCGGCCGTATTGGTATATGCGAAGTAGTCGGACGTTCCGGTCAGGAATCCGAAAAACTCATCGTATCCCTGCGCGTTCGGGCGGAATCGGGGTGCGCGGCCCACGTGCCATTTGCCGAGCAGGATGTTCTCGTATCCCTGTCGCCGAAGCAGCGTCGCCAGTGTCGGATGTTCCGGCGGGATGCCCAGCGAAACGTCGTCGGCGCCCACCACGCCTCCGGCCCCGACGGGCAACCGGTGGGGATAGCGGCCGGTGTGAAAACCGACGCGCGTTGGCGAACATACGGGCGCGGCCGCGTAGGCGTCCGAGAAGGCCAGGCCGTCATCGGCCAACCGGTCCAGGACGGGCGTCCGATAGTCGGGCCGGCCGTAGGAACTCAGGTCGCCGTAACCCAGATCGTCCGCGAACAGAAACACGATGTTCGGTCGTTCCGGGAGCTCTGGAGGTTGTTGGCCAGCCAATTCGGGCGCCATGGCGAGGACGGAGCCCGCGAGGGCGGTTCCGATGAATTCCCGCCGGTCGATGCGGCCGTCGTTCATGATTTACCTCTCCCGATTGCAGGACGCGCCTGCGCAGATCAATTCCGTTCCATCCTGCAGGATTGCGGAACTCAGGTAAAGCGTCCGATCCCGCCACCCCGGCCAACCGGTAATCGATACCGTCTCTCCGGGCACGAAAAGTTCGACTTCGAATCCGGCTCTGCGCATCGTGTTGATCGCGCCCATTTCGACCAGCCATTCCGATTGTGGGCCCTCGCTGTCCTCGACGTCGATCCGAAAATGGGAGTGCGGATTGCGCCAGGACATCTCGGTGAGCACACCCTCGATGGTGATTTCTCTGGACTGGTCGAAGTTGACGGCCACGGAATGGTGCGCCGGGGCCGCCAGGGTGAGCAGCAGGGAGGGCAACGTTGCCAGGATCGCGTGTTGTGGAAGACTCATTCGGTTGCTCCCGGGTTAATCGTCGGGCGCCACGATCCGTGCGTATTCAGGCGAACATCCATAGTCGAGCAACTCAAAATCCGTCGGGGCGTAGCTGATGGCCATGACGAAGGGCCGGCGAAGGATGGTCGGATCGAGGTGCGTGATTTCGATCACCAGTCCCTCACCCTCGCGGCGAATTCGTTCGACGGTGTGCATGGTGCGGCTTTGCGGCAGTCCGGCTAGGTCGGCGATCGTCGAAACGTAGCCGGGCGCGTAGTCCACGGTGTCGATGACAAGCGTGTCGCCGTCGTACCAGGCCATAGAACGTCCCAGCGTGGGAATGCCTTCCATATGCACGCGTTCCGCGTTCGCATCGGCCGGATCGTACAGAGGGATCCTGCGATCGATATCCATCCACTCGTATCGCAGCCGCACGTCCCGGTCCGACTGATCGACCTGGACCACGACGTTGGGATTCGACCATACCCGGGTCCAACTGGCCGGCACGCATTCGTACGCGGGGTCGTCGGTGAGAAAGTCGTACGCATCCATCCCGCGTTGACCTTCCACGGTGAGCATCGCGCGGTCCAGGGGTTGGTTACTCCGGCCTAATCCAGCGAAATCCCCGCGAATCCAGTTGCCGGACAAATCGGGCAACTCCTGAAACCCGGGCGCCGCGGCGGCGGACGATGCCAGTGTCAGCAAACCGGCAAGCAGCCAGGGGAACCGGCGTGCGGGCCGGACCATGCCATCTCTCGAAACCGCCCTTGCGAAATTCAGCCGAGTGCGGACCGACGGAAGGATTATTTCTCGGTACATCGAGGTGCCGATAGATTAAGGATTATCGGATGAACGTCTGGATTATCCGCCACGGTCGACGATCTGTCCAATGAAACCGGGGCCGGTCCCCTGCGATACCACGGGTTGCCAGCATGCGGGCTAGCCCTTCTCCGCCACCGGAATCCCATACCGCTGAAGCGTGCTTTCGAGCGTCGGTCGGCCCAGGCGAAGCCGCCCATCGTTCAACAGGTAGGAGAACAGGTACCCGGCGCCGAGCATGAGTATTCCGATGAGAAAGCAGTACAACACGGATCTGTCGGGATACATGTCCTTCAGATAGCCGACGTACAGGGGGCCGAAGATCCCGGCGGCCGCCCAGGCAGTCAGAACGGCCCCGTAAATCGTGGACATCTTCCTGGTCCCAAAAACATCGAGAACGAATGAAGGCATGGTGGCGAACCCGCCTCCGAAACAGAGCAGGACATAGCAGACCAAAACGGAAAAAACCCAGGGGTTGGTTTCCGTCATGAGGATCCCGAAAACGAACATCTGGCTGGCAAGCAGGATCCTGAAAACCCTGACTCGCCCGATCCGGTCCGATAGCAGTCCCCAGAAAAGGCGCCCCAAACCGTTGCAGATCGAACTGACGGTTATGAGCGTCGCGCCGTAAGCGGCAAGCGTGGCCGGTTCGATCGAGGGATCGGAGAGGCCCCAGACTTCTTGCAGGATTTCCGACTGAAAGCCGATCACCGAGATCCCCGCGGCGATATTGAAGAAGAAGACGATCCACATGATGAGGAACTGCGGCGTGCGCAGGTATGTGGCGGCGGATTCCGCTTCGTTGCGACCGGCGCGTCCGGCCCCGGCGCCGGCCAGGGATCGCGACTCCGGGGGATTGCTCAGGGCAAGACTGCAGGGAATCAGGATGCAGGCGAAAATCACGCCAAGCCATACGAAGACGAGCGGCAGTTGAGGGCCAACCTGCACAATGAGGAACGGCGCCAGTCCCTTGCTCAGAAGAAAGGCCCCTACGCCGAAGCCCATGACGACGATGCCGGTGGCCAGTCCCTTGCGGTCGGGAAACCACTTGGCGACTGTTGCGACCGGAGTTACGTAACCCAGCCCGATTCCCGCTCCGCCAATTACGCCGTAACCCAGGTAGAAGAGCGGTACCGAATCGAGGTGAAGCGCCAGGCCCGCGATCATGTAACCGATCGAGAACATCGCGCTGCCGGTCACCGCGAGCCGCTTCGGACCCATTTTCGGAAGTGCGTTTCCGGCCCAGGCTGCCGATACGCCGAGTGAGAAGATCGCGATGCTGAACGCCCAGGCCGTCTCGGTATGGGTCCAGCCGTTCTGCCTTACGAGCATCGTCTGGAAGAAACTCCAGGCGTACACCGTACCGAAGCAGAGCTGGAGTATCGTGCAGAACAGCGCGATGACGCTTCGCGGAATGCGCATCGGGCAATCCCCGTCTATCGGACAATCTCCGGTGGCGCTCCGGATGCTTCCGAGCGGGAAGATTGTTCCGAAACGTAGCGGAAGAGGCGAGCCAGATCGCCGACTTCATCGTCCCGGGTCAGGAGCGCTTCGTTCCCCGCGGTGTCCTTGACCCCGTCGCCGGCCAGTGCCACGGCGTAAGCCAGGAGTTCTCCCAGCGGCTTTGCGGCCAGGTTGACGAGCCATATCGAAGCCAGCACTCCAACGACGAGAAAGATGCAAATCAGGATGACCTGCTGGCCGATGGCCCGCTGAATTTTGAGCGCGACGAGGTCCAGGTCCATGCCCACGTGAACCGTTCCGGCAACGCCGACGAGGATTGGGCTGCCCACTTCCATGAAATCGCCCATCCCGGGGATGTTTCGTTCGACGGGTTCGGTGCTGAACGGATCGCTTGCAAGGATTTCTTCGGGTATGCCGGGTACAAAGGTATGCGCCAGAAACTCGCCTTCCTCGCTGGTGATGTATATGTAACTGATTCCCTGAATCTCGACGAACTGATCGATCATCGATTGCAGCGTCGCCAGGTCTCTGTTCAGGAGGATGTCCACGCTGGAGTCGGCGATGCTCTGCGCGATATTCGCGCTGTTGGTCACGTACTCCGCCGACAACTGGGTATCGACGGTGTAAATGCACAGAATGGACGTTGACAGGACGATTACCCCGAAGAGAGCGAAGATGCCGAACCGGGTTTTCTGAAAGAGTTTCTGGATTTTCATTTCACGAAAGCCAGCCCTGCCAGTCTTCCAGTGTCACGAAACGGCCATCCTGAACGACGGTGTAGTACACGGTCTGAAGCCCCTGCCGGCGATCGGGCCCGAACGAGACATTCTCGCCGATCCCGAGATCGAAGTTCCGCACCGAGAAGACCGCTTCCTCCAGTCCAGCCCTGGTGGGCTCTCCTTCGAGGCGCCGCAGAATCTCGGTCATCAACTTGGCGTTCAGGAAGCCCTCGAGGCTGACGAAGCTCTGCGGAAACGGGTTGTAGGGCTCCTGGACAAGCTCTTCGGGGACCGCGGGGTCGTAGCGCGACATCAACTCGCGATACTCCAGTACGGCCGGAATGGCTGTATTTTCGTAGCTGGGAACGACCTGGGAGTTGACCAGTAACCGAGTGTAGGGTTGGGCGTCGTCCTGGCTTTCGGTGAGGAGTTGAAGGAGGTTCTCGCTCCCGACGAAGGAAAGGTTGGCGATCGGAACCCGAAAGCCCAGGTCAACCGCGTCGCGCGCAAAACCGGCGCATGCGGCGTACGAACCGATGCAGATCACCGCGTCGGGCGATGCCGCCGTCAGGATTTCAACTTGCCGCCTCATGCTGCCGGTGAAGTTCTGTCCGCGGCTATAGGTGGCCTCGCCTGCAAGTTGCTCGCCGTGCGCCGCCAGAGCCGCCCTGACGCCGGCCCATCCGCTACGGCCATAGGCATCGGCCTGGTAAAACACGCCGATGCGCCGCCGGCCGACCCGAACGAAGTTGTCGACCAGACCGGCCGTCTCCTGACGGTAGGACGCCCGGAGGTTGAAGGCGAAATCGCCGTAAGGGGGTTCCCTTTGCGGTTGGGCGCCTGTAAAGGGAAAAAACATGTAGACCCGCTCGTCCTGGAACTTCTTCAGCAGGGGCAGCGCACGGGTCACGGTCGGCGTCCCCACGTAGCCGAACAACAGGAAGACGCGGTCTTCCAGCATGAGCTTCATGGTGTTCAGGACGCATGGGTCGGGCTGGTACCCGTCGTCGTAAATCTTGAGCGCGATCCGGCGGCCATTGACCCCGCCGTTGTCGTTTACGTGGTTGAAATAGGCTCTGGTGCCGCGATAAAGCTCGCTACCCAGCCCCCTGGAGGGGCCTGAAAACGCGGCGGACATGCCCAGTACGATCTCGTCCTCCACGGGACGGAACGATCCCTCGCCCCCGCCTTCCTGGCCCGCTGCCACGAATGTGCCGAATCCCGCTGCGCCGGCTGCGGCGCTGCCCCTGCTCGCAAAGGGCGTTGCCAGCAGCCCGGCAAGGCCGCATCGAACCAGCGACCGCCGTCCGAGGACCGATCCCCGATTTTCCCTGGCGCCGCTCTCTCGTCCACCGCCGCCAAGAGCATTCATTCGTGCCCTCCCTCCTGACTATCGACATGATAACCGTACGGCCAAAAGGCGCAAAGTATTCTCGGAACGGGTGTTCGGGGCTACTGGTTCGCCTCTCGTTCCCGCCTTTTCCTGCGCGACGCCGTGGTGGTGTAACCCCGGTCCCGGTCAATATCCTGGACGTGGACCGTCACCGACGCCAGGCCCGGCAACCCATCGGTAAAATGGTCGATTTCGTCTCCAAGGACTTCGGCCGCGTTTCGCCGCACCGCGGCAGTCCTTCCCGGCGTGTCGTTGCCCGCCGAAAGGACGGCGTGAAGAAATCCCATTGAACCCTCGCCCGCGACTCCGGAATGATGGACGGGAATCAAGGCGTGTTTCAGGTTCTTCCTGTTGATCAAAGGGACCATTTCCGGTTGTTTCGCGGGAGTGGCGGCGCCGGTATCCGCGGCACTCTCCATCTTGAGGCCGCAAACGACATCCACCAGACGGTCCAGAAGTTTTCGGGCGTCGAAACCCGTTTTCCGGACGAAATCATCGTGGAGCCACTCTTCGGGCACCTCGAGTCGCAGATGGGGCATCAGAACTCCCTGAAATCGTATAGCTTGCGTGGGTTGACCGTGAGAATCTGCTTCAGGATGTCTGGATCCTCGCGCGCGGCCGGCCAGATCCAATGATTGGCGATGTCGCCGTCGTTCGGCATCTTGTTGGGTGGATCCCCCCGGCCCGTCACGATAACGGTATTCATGTTGGGGCGGGGCCGGTCCGTTCCGCTGATGACGTTGCCGGGGAAGTGCTCGATCAACGCATGCGCAAAGGGCAGCACGATCGGCCAGTCTTCCGGTCGTGCGGATCGTGTATAGCGGTCCGGAGAGGTGACCTTCCAGAATATCCCGTCACGGCTCGAGCCCAGTTTCAACAGCCGTTGAAAGTATTCGTTGTTCTCGACCGGCATCGTGACGTCGGGTCGTCCCATGTGGTCGATGATCACCGGTGTCGGCAACTCCTGGATCATAGGCGCCATCGTTTCAAACGTTTCGGGCAAAAAATACAAGTCCGTGTGCCACCCGAACGGCTCGATCCGCTCCGCGATCCTCCGGATGACATCGGACGGTGTCTTGGTGCGGGCGATATGGGGCAGAAAAGCAAAGCGCACGCCCCGCACTCCCACATCGTGCATTCGCTTCAATTCTGCCCTCGTGACGTCCTCGGTGACGCTGACCACGCCGGCCGCTCGGCCCTCCATGTGCTCGAGCGCATCGACGACGACGCGGTTGTCGGTACCGTGGCAGGTGGCCTGCACCACCACGTAACCGAAGAATCCCATCTTTTCGATGAGGATTTCTCTCTGTTCCCGCCAGGTCGCGGCGAACGGTTCGTATTTTGTCGTTGGCGAGAGAGGAAATCGGTCGAACGGGCCGATCACGTGCATGTGGGCGTCGATCGCGCCCTCGGGCATCGTGAAGGCGAGCGGCGCGGGATTGGGGTCCTGCCTGACGTAGGGTTCGATACTCATGTGGATCCGGCAGCCCCGGGCAGAACTTCGCGGGGTTCTGCCCGGGGCCGCCAAGGCGCTCCCTTTTCGGGCTTCAATATCCGATTGTGCAATATCGCACAATCGGATTGACGGGACAAACCGCCCCGCGGCCGCGGGGCGGTGATCGTGCGGTCGAGATCGTGCGGTCATAGACCGCTACAGGGGGAGTGTGTAGGAGCGGTCTGTGACCGCTCGAATCAAGAATCTTCGAATCGTCCGGTCGTAGACCGGACCTACATGTGCACTCGCGAAGAGAATCAACTTCGTGCGGGAATCGTGCTGTCGTAGACAGCACCTACAAGGGGAGTGTGTAGGAGCGGTCTGTGACCGCTCGAATCAAGAATCTTCGAATCGTCCGGTCGTAGACCGGACCTACATGTGCACTCGCGAAGAGAATCAACTTCGTGCGGGAATCGTGCGGTCATAGACCGCACCTACAGGGGGAGTGTGTAGGAGCGGTCTGTGACCGCTCGAATCAAGAATCTTCGAATCGTCCGGTCGTAGACCGGACCTACATGTGCACTTGCGAAGAGAATCAACTTCGTGCGGATCGTCCGAATCGTCCGGTCGTAGACCGCACCTACAGGGGGAGTGTGTAGGAGCGGTCTGTGACCGCTCGAATCAAGAATCTTCGAATCGTCCGGTCGTAGACCGGACCTACAGGTGCACTCGCGAAGAGAATCAAGTTCGCGCGGATCGTCCGAATCGTCCGGTCGTAGACCGCACCTACAGGGGGAGTGTGTAGGGGCGGTCTATGACCGCACGAATCAAGTCCTTCGGACCGAGCGGCCCGCCACGGGCTGCTCAAGCTTCTTCCGGTCGTACAAGATCGGAACGGGTTAATCGGATTCGTTCGAAAATGTCTGACGAGATCACGTAGTACCACTCCGCGAAGCGCGTATTCAACTCCTCGGATCGTTGTTGACCGGCTTCGAGGTTGGACGCCCACTCGTCATGGGCATCCTGCAGTTCCTTGTTTGAGCGGTCCTCATCGCTCCAATCGCTTTCATCTTTTTCCAAAAAGTCCGTGTTCCTGGGCAGGCCCGGTTCAGGCATCGTTCCCGGATCAAAAGACGTGGTCACGAACAGATAGCGGTTTTCGCCCGGACCGCTTTCGGCATCGCCGCTTGTCTCGCTGCCGGCGCTGACGGCTTCGCCGTCGCCGTACACCACTTCCCCGAACCTCAGGTTGTAGAGCACTCCGTTTCCGGTCCGGACTTCAAGCTCGCCTTCGTTCGAGACCAACTGTCCGCCGCCGGCGAAGTAGTAGCCGCGACTCTGAAGGGAAAGCAGGTCGGCCTGGGTAATGCTGAGGCCGTCGGACAACTGCGTCAGGCTTTCGGACAGGCCTTCGGGTTTGGGGCGGACACCGACGATCGATAACGTATCGATGGCCCCGAGAAGGTCGTTCATCGTGGCAATATCCACCTCTTCGCCGTCCGCCATTCGGTCGGCCGTCCAGGAAGCCCCTTCCGGTTCCCGGTCCAGGATCAAGGTGTCGCGGTTGTCGAGGATTCCGGTTTGTTCGTCGATGGAATAGTCCTTGAGCGTCACTTGGCGAATGTCGTCGCGGGTCAACTCCAGCAGATCCTGCACGATCCAGTCGGCGAACTGTGTCGAGATGTCCAGATCCATGCGCGAGACGTACACGCGCTTCTGATCCGGTAGGCGCACGAATCGAAGATTCTCGCGCCCTTCGACCGTGTTTCCCACGATCAGATCCGCCAGGACGTTGTTTCCGGCGTCCCGCAACGTGATCCGCTGCCCGCGCCCTGTCAGGCTGGTGGCCGCGTCGTCCAGAGGTCCAATCACACCCAGCGCTTCGTGGTCGGCCACGTTGTCGGAACGGTAGTCGTCCTTGAGAATGTCGATCACGCCCGCCGCGGTTCGAGCCAAACGATCTTCGCCGTCGGCGGGATAGTTGTGGTGGGACGGAATGGTCCAGCGCCCGTTACTGAACCTCACCTGGAACGGACGGGCAGTGGCGGTCGCCTCATCGAAGTCGATGACTTCGAGCGTGGTAGCCACATTGGGGTCCGTAAAATCGGGGAAAATGGCTTCCCCACGGTCCAGGAAATCTTCGGGAGTTGCGCGCTGGGGCGTGCCGAGCAGCGCGACGACAACCAACACCAGCGCAACCCCTCCGAACGTTGCGGTTTTCTGTGTTTCGCTCATGATTTCGACCTGAACCTTCGGGCCGCGGCCGCCCCTTCGCGTTCCTTCTGTCGCCGCCGCAGAAAGATCATGATTCCGACGGCGAATACCGGCAGTGGCGGCAACAGCACGGCGAAGGTCTTGATGTTGTTCTGGATTCGAAGAATCTGCGCCTCCATGTTTTCTTCGCTGGCGTTGATCCTGGCTTCCTTTTCGGTCTCGATATTGGTTCGAAGCACTTCGAAGCGCCGATTCTCGACCTCCTGGAGGTTTCGGGCCATGATCTGCTTGGTCTGGGCGTCCAGATCCGTGCGTTGCCGGACCGCGTCGACCCTTTCGTCAAGCCGTTCCTGGGCTTCCGACAGTGCGGCCTCGGCGTCCAGTTCAGCCTGCTCCTCGTCGGCGATCCGGGCTTCGAGAAAGCTGCTGACCTGCGCTTCAACCCGTTCCAGTGTCCGGTGAAGCCCTCGTTTGCCTCGCAACGAGATGAACTCGGTATCGCCGGTGAGCAGGTCCATCGCGTTCAGGAAAAAAGTGACGTTGTCGAAATTGAGGTCCGCCGGCGCCTGCTCCCGAATCTGAAAGAACTGCTCCGAGATGAAGTCGACGTCGGCGACGACGATCACGTTGATTTCACCTGAATCCGATGGCGCAGTCGCATCTTGGTTATCGGAGGCTGCCGCCCGGTCATCGGAATCGTCCACGGAGTCGGCGGTATTCTCGGCTTCGTTTTCGTCGTCCGTGTCCGTCAAGCTCTCGACGGCAATTTCGGCGCCAAGAACGTGCGCGGCAAATACGTAGTCGCGCATATCGGGTTGGTGCGGGGGGCTCGGGTTGATCTGAGGTCCGAACAGCGTGCGCTGGATCAGTTGAAAGTAGGGAAGCGATCCCGACTGGACGCCCGATCCCACCAGTGGTTGGAAATCGGCATTCGAATTCGGTGCCTTTTCGAGGTGTCCGGAGTAGAGCAACACCAGTTCCTGAAGCGCCGAGCTTGTCGCGTGTTGGCCGTCAAAAGCGTTCTCGTTCTCGTTCCCCGCGCCGACAAAAACGATTTCCGGCGCCAGATGGGCAAGATCCGGATGCGGGTTGTACGAATCCCACACGATCTCGGCCGGGTTCCAATCGACGCCGAGATCGGCCAGGAACGCTTGGATGTCCCCTTTTTCTTCCGGTGGCGGACCGGTGTTTCCGAACAGCGGGTTGGGGTTTGCGCCTTGCTCGGATGGCGCCAGCGCGAAATTGACCACTGGCAGGGGGTCGACAAGCAGGAGCGATGGTTTGCCTGTTTCGATGGTGGCCTGAACGTGGTCCATCTCCTCCTGGGTCAGCGACGACGGCAGGATGACGAGAAGCGCGTCCAGATCGTCGTCGATCGGCTCGTCCGGAGTCACCGTGGCGACGTCGTATTGCTTGCGAAGTTCGGCCACCACCGACCATTCCGCCGAATTCTGCATCGTCGCGAAATCGAGTCCGCCCAGAATGCGAAGGTCGGTATCCACGATACCTACCTTTCTGCGTTCGGTCTGGGCGACGATGCGAATGCTGCGGGTCAGTTCGTATTCCGGCGAAAGGCCGCGGTCGAGGAAGGGAATGACCTGTTCCCGGGCTCCCGAGGTGACGGCCACTCCGAGAAACACGTCCATGACGCTGGTTCGCGCGCTGGTCAAAGTCGGAATCTGACGGGGCACGATTCCGAATTTCTCCCGCGCGTCCCGCGCTTCGGGTGTGAAGGGTTCCGTTTCCTCCAGCAGAACCTGGACCCGGCCGCCCGCCATCGCGTCGATTTCGCGAAGCAGGCCGATCAGGTTCTCCCGGGCCTGGACGTACCTTTCCGGGACCTCGGAACTCACGTACGCCTGGACAAAGACCGGGCGGTCTTCGGGTATTTCCGCAATCAGGCCGCGGGTTTCGGAACTGAGGGAGTGCAGCCTCTCCGCGGTCACGTCGATGCGGGTATCGCCTCTCCCGGCAACCGCGTTGAATGCAATAACCGCGACTGCCAATGCCGCCACCCGGAGTGCGTGATGTCCCCACATTGGAAGACCGTCCACACGATGCGGCCAATGGCGGCTGTCGAGCACCAGCACGTTCAGATAGAGCGACACACCGGCCAGCGAAACGAAATACAGGACCGCCGACAGGCTGACGACGCCTCCCGCGAAGTCTTCGAAATATCCGCTGACGCCGATTGGGGCAAACCATCGGCTCAAAGTGTCGCTGAATGCGATTGCCTGGGAGCCGAAGGCAAATACCGCCGAGAAGGCGGCGCCGATGACGAACGCGACCGTCGCGTTGGCGGTGAGCAACGACGCCAGCATTCCGATTCCGATCATCGCGGCGCCGATCAGCCAGTACCCGATGTAGTTGGCAATCATCAATCCGAGGTCGGGAGATCCGAGCCAGAGCAATACCACGACATGGCTGGCGGAAAGAATCAGCGATACCGTGTAGACCGCCAGCACGGCGAGATATTTACCGGCGACGACATCCAGGCTCGTTGCCGGCAACGTCAGCAACAGTTCATCGGTTGCCTGTTTTTTCTCTTCGGACCAGACGGCCATGGTCAGTGCCGGAATGAAGAACACCAGCAGGTAGGGGAACACCGCGTTCAACTGATCGAGGTTCGCCAGGTTGGCCTGAAAAAAACGGTCCTGCCAGAACGCGCCGGCGGCGCTCAGAAAAATGAAAAGCGTGATGAAAACGTAGCCCGTGGGATTGGTGAAGTACTTCCACAGGTCCCGCCTGACCAGGGCGCGGATGAAATCTCCGTGGAGCTTCGTGAACATGAACTGTCTCTCCTCAGGTCTCGCGATCGAAGTCGCTCGCCGGTTCCGCCGCGGCCCCGGCTGGGACGGTCATCCGATAGAACGGCGTTTCGAGCGAGCCGTCTTTCTTGAGTTCTTCGGGGGCGCCGTCGAAGATCATCCGTCCCTCATTGATGAACAACACGCGGCTGGCGACCGCATCCACTTCCTGCAGGATATGCGTGGAAATCAGAATCGTCTTGGTTTGCCCCAGTTCCAGGATGTTGTCGCGGAATACTCGTAGTTGATTGGGATCGAGCCCAACGGTCGGTTCGTCCAATATCAGGACATCGGGGTCGTGAATCAGGGCCTGCGCCAGACCGACCCGCTGGCGAAATCCTTTTGAGAGCTTTCCGATCGGCTTCTCCAGAACCTCGGCGATCGAATAGCGTCTGGCTACGAAATCGATCCTTTCCTCCAGGTCTTCAGACACCATTCCCCGCGCTTCGCCGAAAAATCGCAGCAGCTCGAGAGGCGTCATGTCGGTGTAGAGCGGACCGTTTTCGGGAAGGTATCCCAGATTCCGCGAAGCTTCGATTCGACCGGAGTGCATATCGTGTCCGGCAATCCTGGCCGTCCCGGCACTGGGCGCCATATACCCGGTCAACAACTTCATCGCCGTCGTTTTACCGGCGCCGTTCGGGCCGAGGAATGCGACGATCTGACCGCGGGGAATCGCGAACGAAACGTTCTCGATTGCAACGAACGGACCAAAGTACTTGGTGAGTCCTTCGGCCTCGATCATCGAAGGTGCGTCTTCGGCGTGGGCGCTCGGATTCATCTACGGGATCCCTCCTGGCACTTGTCAACCCGCGTCGTTGGACTGCGGTCCACGTTCTCCCGTTTCAGGGAGTTCGACGGTCGAGTCGGCCAGAAACTTGACCGCCATCGCCTGAAGTGCCTCGTCGAGCAGTTCTTCTTCATCCCTTCCGGTCGCGGCGACCAGATTCGCCAGCCGCCTGCGCCAACTCGTATTGATGTTCTGAAACGGATCGGGTTTTTCACCGGATTGCGTCAACGGAAAGTTGTGGATCTTGCGCCGCTTTCCGGTCTTGGATACCGACTCCCGGCGAATACGATCGACCGCCGCCAATTGATTGCAGAGTTGCTGCACCTGCTGGCGCGGGCGGACGCCGGACAACTCGGATATATCATCGTCATCCAGGCCGTCAGGGTGTTCCTGGATCAGTTCGAAAACCTGATCCTTGTTCGTGCCAGGTGAACGTTGCGGTCGCTTGTCTTCGCGTTCCATCGCGTTACCTTTCTTTTTGGCATCCCTTGATCGGATTATTTCAAAAATACTTCAAAAAAAATAAATGAGAAGTATTGAATATGCAACATTACCTTCAATTCAGCGTTTGCCGCGGTGATCCTCAGTTTTCGGTAGTGGGTCAGTTTGCCCCGGGCCCCCCGCGGGGTGGTATCTTGGGGGGGGTGGGGGGGGTCAACGAGGGCTACACAACTTGCAGCGTCGAAAAATCTTGTCGCCGTCGGAGTCAATGATCGCTTTTCCAACATCCCGACGATTTAAATACCGAATCCAGCGACGGCAGTTGTTCCCGTCAAGTCCCGCATGATAGCGGCCGCAATCTTGGGTGTGCACAACCGCGATAGTCTTCTGATCGTAAATCACAAAGAAGTCTGACATCGTTGGTGTTTTTCCTTCACCAAATGAATTTTGCGTTCGGACCGATAGCCATCAATGCCGATTGAAGTCCACGGGCCTGTTCGTCCGCCATCCGTAGTTGAAGTTCGACTCCAAGAAGCCATAGCCAACGATCCCTCTCCCGCATCGGGTGCTTTTCGATTCGGGAGAGGATCGTTCGTTTCAATTCCTCGTAGTGCATTCGTGGAAGATTCAGCGCTTTTCGAACGCTCGGGTCGGGTGCTTGGGATTCCAGCCTGTCCAGAGACTCAATTTGGTTCTTGATGTGTGATCGAATGTCGGAAACACGTTGCTTGAACGTCATGACAGAAATCTCCTGTTGACTTCTGTCGGAGACTCCCGCTAAGGTGGGGGTGAAATCTCTCCTGACAGAAATCGGTTAAGAAGCCCCGGCGCCAACCGGGGCTTCGCTGTTCTCGGTCGATTATCTCACATCAGCCTCTCGCGGCAACAGCCGTTCCAGCGTCCAGAACGTCGGTTCGATCCCCAGAGCCATCGCCGGGGTGGCGCCGTGCAACGCCCCGTGCGGCCGGACGAAGTTGTACCACGCGAAGTAGAGCGCGACCGCGGCCCGCAGGTTATGGAGCTTCTTCGAGAAGGCCAGCGTCTTTCTGGTGAATCTCCGGACCTGTTGCCGGATGGTGAGGTTGTTGCGCTCCACGTAGGACGTGCCGATCCGGTTGTAGTCCGGGTTGCCCCTTACGCGCACGATCTCCAACTGCTTGCCCCACGAGGCGTCTCCCGATTTTGGGCGGATCACCTGCGCGTAGTCGATGTCCCATCCCCGAGTGGCGGTCTCGTATTCCTGGAACCCGTCGGTAAACAGATTGATTCGTCCCGAGAGCCGCCCTCGAAGTTGTGAGACGAACCTGTCGGTGGTGCGCTGGTTGCGGCGTCCGACCCAATGGGCGGCGACGAGTTTGGACAGCGGGTCCAGCGCCACGAACGTGTACTGGTCGCCTATGCCGATTCCGGCCTCGGCCTCGGTGAGACGGTATTCCTTCTTGCGGACGAACGTCCATATCTCGTCCGCCTCGATGGTTTGGCAGGGCAGATCGTGGAGCGTGCGGTCCAGCAGGATTTGACAATGCTCCCCGGATTGGACCATCAGCCGGATGATCGTGTTCTTGTGGGTATGGGTGAGGCGCGAAGCCGCGCGGATCGAACAGCTCTCCAGCAGGGCATTGAGAACCTGGACCTTGCGGTCCACACTGAGGCAATTCATGGCCGATTCCTCTTGAATTGCCGCAAGGAACGGGCCTAGAATCGTGATGTCAATCTGATCTTGGGCCTTGCCTTGCGGCTGGTTTGAGATCTTGCCCGGCCGGGGGTCGCGAGCCCCTGCCGGGCTTTTTCTTTTGGGGATTATATCGGAAATGGGATGCCGGGGCGGGGCAGGATCAATCGGCGGCGGCGCAGAATGCCCGGAGACGGGCTTCGAGTGTGGCGGTCCACGGTTCGGCGGTGGCTTCGTGGGCGGCGATATCGGCGGCGCGGATCGCTTCCACGGCTTCATATGCGGCGCGGGCGGCGTCTACCGCGGCCTCGGCCCGGGTGTAGGCGGCCATGCTGCGGGTGTCGAGCACGGCTTGGGCGGCTTCGATTGCGGCTGTCCGTGCGTCCAGCGCGGCGAGTGTGGCGGCGGATGAGTTCAGGAACCTGTCTGTCGCGGCCTGCCGTTGGGCGTCCGCCCGGGCGAAGGCTTCGGCGGCGGCGGCAAACGCGGCCCACCTTTCGCCTGCACGTTCGGCGATCGCGGAGATGGCTTCGTCATCGCCGGCTTCGATGGCGCCTACCGTCAAGTCCCAGATTTCCCGATCGGCGAGCGATGGCGGGTTGCCTGACGGACATTCGGCGAACGGTCCTTGAACGCCCGGGGACTGCCCGGCGAAGGCGGCGAGGATGACGGCGGCAATCGTGTTCATTGTGGCCCCCTCGTCATTTCGACCCGCGTCAAACGTTCGTTCAGTTCGTAGATGCGGGCATCGATGGATTCGATGCGGGATTCGATCCTTCCGAGCCTGGCATCGATGCCCGCATGCTGACTGAGCATCAGGGCGGCCAGTGCAATCATGAGTCCGGCAAGCGTGAGCGTTTGCGTCCAGTCCTTCATTTCACGAGATAAGCTTGGCGATCCCTGCCGCAGCGGACAATCCCGCGATGAACAGAACAGAGATCCACTTGATTAGATCGGCCTTCAGGTCGGAGAGGTCGGCCTTGGTTGCCAAGTGTTCGTAGGCGCCTTCCAGTTTAGACAGGCGTTCTTCGGTCGTCGCCATCTTCGGCCTCCTTCGGCTTGGCCAAACTATAGCACCCATTGCAAAGTAGTCAAAGTGCGAGTGTTGTCCAACGCTACATGAGCCTGAACGAGGTCAGCGTTTCCAACGCTACATGAGCCTGAAGGCCCGGTCTGGGCGATCATCGGAGAATGATCGTGACACTACAGACCGAACGCCTCCGCACCGTCGATCAGATCAATGCTTTTCTGGAAGGCAGCGATCCGGTCGACTACCGCCCAGAAGACCGGGACGGGATCTACGAGTTCGTCCGGCGTACGCTGGTGGGGATCGGGTACGGTCGGCTCGGGCGAATCGGCAAGGGGGCGGTGCGCGAATACCTTGGCAAGACGACGGGGCTGTCCCGTGCGCAGGTGAGCCGGCTGATCGGCCAGTACCGCGCGACGGGGCGCGTGGTGGACCGTCGCGGCGGCAACAGCGGACGGCCCTTCGCGCGGGTCTACACCGCTGCGGATATTCGTCTGCTGGCCGAAGTGGACGCGATCGGCAACCAGATGTGCGGCCCGGCCACCTGCGCGGTGATGCGGCGCGCCCTGGAGGTGTTCGGCGACCGGCGGTTCGAGCGCTTGGCGTACCTGTCGAGCGCGCATCTGTACAACTTGCGAGATTCCAAGACCTACCGCGCCAAGCGCACCGTGTGGCAACACACCAAGCCGACGGCCACGCGGATCGGCGCGCGCCAGCGGCCGGAGCCGCAAGGCCGGCCCGGTTTCGTGCGCGTGGACACGGTCCATCAGGGCGACCGGGAGGGCGAGAAAGGCCTCTACGCGATCAATTTGGTGGACGAGGTCACCCAGTTCGAGCACATCGGCGCGGTGGCGAGGATCTCCGAGGCGTTCTTGATCCCGGTGCTGCAAGCCCTGCTGGTGGAACTGCCGTTCGTCGTGGTGGGCTTCCATTCCGACAATGGCTCGGAATACATCAATCGCCAAGTTGCTGAATTACTGAACAAACTGCATGTCCGCCAGTTCACCAAGTCACGCGCCAGGCGGTCGGGCGACAACGCGCTGGTGGAGGGCAAGAACGCCTGGGTGGTCCGCAAGTGGCTGGGTCACGACCACATCCCGCAACGCTTCGCCGCCCCGGTCAACGCTTTCACCCAAAACGTGCTGACGCCGTACCTGAACTTCCACCGGCCGTGCCTGTTCGCCTGCGAGCGGCGCGATGCCAAGGGGAAGGCGCGCCGATACTACCGCCGCCAGGATGTCATGACCCCGTACGAGAAGCTGAAGTCGCTGCCCGGCGCTGAGCAGCGCCTGCGCCCCGGCGTGACCTTCGACGCCCTGGACCAGCGGGCCCACGCCATGACCGACCTCGAGGCGAACCGACAGGCGAACCGCGCCCGCGACGCGCTGTTCCGCGCCATCGGCCAGTCTACCCCGGAGGCGGCATGATCGGGCTTTCGAACGGCCGCGACGCGGGCTTTGGCCGACGAGCCGGGCCCGCGCGCCAAGCGGTGCAGTGGTGGACCAGTCCTTCGGGCCGGCGCACGCGCGTCAGGGGGCCTGTGGAAAATGACGCGTCTATGGAAATCCGCAAACAACGCGGATTCCCACAAGCCCCTCGGCTTCGCCGCATTTCCCACAGGCCCGACGGCGGGAACGCATCGCCATCAACCTGTTTTCAGGCAGCAGCGATCCACCTTCAGATCGGGAATCTCCTGTCTGAAGAATGGGGACACCCTCAAGGGTTGAGCTTGTACAGCATTCTCGCAACAGCTAAAATAGGCCCCCTACAACAAGCCCCGACCGGGACGAAGGCTCACCACCAAGCCCCTCTGTCCAGGCTCATGTTCTTATTGGAAAACGCTGTGCGCTTAGTTGTCAAAAGTGCTTGACCGGATATCCCTCGTCCACAATACTCGTTGGGACAAGTACTTTTTAGGGGCCATTGAGCCGGGCTGCCTTCCGGAATACCATAGCCATCAAGACTTGGATTAACCTGAACTTCCAGGGATATTCGCCGCATAAATCGGTGTAACCGATTGAAACGAATGGGGAATGGGTGTGGGTGTATGCGGACGAATGTTCCCATGTAATAATGAATTTTATTGTTTTATTGAAGCTATATTCCCGTTATATTGGTTCCCATGTACATCGAGAAGGTTCCGAACCGCAACTCCCCGCCGGCCGTTCTGCTGCGCGAAGGCTGGCGCGAAGGGGGCAAGGTCCGGAAACGCACACTGGCGAACCTGTCGAAGTGGCCGGCCGAGAAGATCGAGACGTTGCGCCGGTTGCTGAAGAACGAACCACTGGTCGGGCGCGACGAGGCCTTCGACATCGTCCGTTCCCTGCCGCACGGCCACGTGGCCGCCGTGGTGGGATTCATGCGCAAGCGGGGTGTGGACCGCGTGGTCGCGCCGGGGCCTTCCCTGGAGCGGGAGCGTGTGCTGGCGATGATCGCCGCGCGCATTCTGGATCCGACCTCGAAGCTGGCGACGGCCCGAGGCTGGGCCTCAGAAACCGCGCGCGACACGCTGGGGGCGACGCTGGGGGTGGCCGACAGCGATGAGAACGACCTGTATGCGGCCCTGGACTGGCTGTTGGAGCGCCAGGACGGCATCGAGCGACGCCTGGCGAAGCGGCATCTCAGCGAAGGGGCGATCGTGCTCTACGACCTGACGTCGGTGTACATGGAAGGGCGCGCCTGTGAACTGGCCAAGCGGGGACATTCCCGGGACCGGAAGCGCGGCAAACTGCAGATCGAGTTCGGGCTGTTATGCGACGCCGCGGGCTGTCCAGTGGCCGTCGAGGTGTTCGAGGGCAACACGGCCGACCCGATGACCATCGGGACGCAGATCGACACGCTTCGGCATCGCTTCGGGTTGTCGCGCGTGGCGCTGGTCGGGGACCGCGGCATGCTGACCGAGGCGCGTATCCGCGATGAGGTGAAGCCTTCCGGGTTGGACTGGATCAGCGCGCTGCGCTCCGACGCCATCCGCGGGCTGGTCGCCTCCGGCGCCGTGCAGCCCTCGTTGTTCGATGAGCAGGACCTGATCGAGGTCCGCAGTCCCGACTATCCCGGCGAGCGGCTGATGGTGTGCCACAACCCGCTGCTGGCTCAGGAGCGCGCGCGCAAACGCGAAGAACTGCTCCAGGCGACCGAGGCGCGGCTCGCTCCCATCGCCGAGGCTACCCGGCGCGAGAAGCGGCGGCTTCGAGGACGGGACGCGATCGCGCTCCGGGTCGGCAAGACGATCGGCAAGTTCAAGATGGCCAAGCACTTCACCATCGACATCACCGACGACGCCTTCGCCTTCGGCCGCAGGGCCGACTCCATCGCCCAAGAAGCGGCCCTGGACGGGTTGTACGTGGTCCGCACCAGCCTGCCGGAGGAAACACTCGACGCTGCGGGCACGGTCACCGCCTACAAGAGCCTCAGCACGTTCGAGCGCGCCTTCCGCAGCCTGAAGACCGTCGATCTGAAGGTCCGCCCCGTCTTCCACCACACCGCCGACCGCGTGCGCGCTCACGTCCTGCTCTGCATGCTCGCCTACTACCTCGAATGGCACATGCGCCAGGCGCTCGCTCCCATCCTGTTCGACGACGACGATCCCGCTGCCGCCGAGGCGGCCCGCACCTCACCCGTCGCCAAGGCCGAAGTCTCTCAATCGGCCAAGTTCAAGGCCGGCGCCAAACGCACCGCTTCGGACCAGCCCGTCCACAGCTTCCGCACCCTGCTGGCCGATCTGGCCACCATCGCCCAAAACCAGGTCGTGGCCCCACTCACCGCCGCCGAGCCGTTCCAGGTCCTCACCCGGCCCACACCGTTCCAGGAAACCGTCTTCAAACTTCTAGGAGTCCGACTCGAACGTTCCCAGTAACGAAACGACCTGATCTCCACTCCGCCAATGTAATCAATAACTTGCGCTCGAACTCGGCTGGAAGTTCAGCTTAACTACCCGGGTTGGCGAATACGGAGGGAACCTCTCATCCCTTGAGAAGTGCTTGTCATGGCCCGGCATCCCGCCGGGTGCATTATGTTGACCGCGGGACCAGCGGACGCGACAACGCCCGCCAGCCCCTCACCGATCTCCCTGTCGTAGAGGAAGAGCGGCTTTCGCGGCGCTCCATGCTCTGACGCATTCCCTTCGCAGGGGTCTGCGGCAGGGGGGTAGGTTCTCACCGAAGGAGAACGACCCCGTGCACAAAACGAACAATCCCGATCCGAACACCGGATCGAAACACCTTCTATTCTACGCGGGCGCCGGCGGCCTCGCGGTCTTGCTATTCATGACAACCGCTGGATGCTCCGGCATCAGAATGGCGTTGCCCCAAACCGACGCCACCACTCAGAGATCGATGAATGCCCTGTTCAATGCGCCCCTAGCACCTTCCCGGCGAACGATCCCCGATGAAAGATTCGATGTCGTCGTGAGAGTTGACGAGAAGGGCAATAGCGCCGCCGTGCGCGTGTGCCGGAGGGCGTTTGCAAATCCGCAAAGTTGCGCTGGACTTATTCAAAACAGAACGATGACGGTCTTTTACGACGATGAAGGAATCAATGCGTTCGTCGGTGGGAACTACGATCTGACTGTTTTGGGAGGCCTGATTTCGGCCGCCGGTACCGACGACGAAATCGCCATGGTTTTGGCGCATGAATACTCCCATGCACTCATGGGGCATGTCGCAAGAACCGGATCGAACACTTTTGATTTCGATAACGTAAAAGGGACCCACCAAACGGGGCTCTGATCGAGGAAAAGGGACCCACCCCTGATAGCCTCCCCGGAAGCGTGAACTGGATGAACAGGCACGCGAGTGGGAGGCGAGGATTGATAGGGATGGATCAGTACGAGTTGATCAGAACCGCAGATCGGGTTTACAAGAAAAGCATTCGACAGATCGCCCGGGAGACCGGGCACACGCGACGGACGGTCCGGAAAGTATTGGCCGGACAGGAGCCCAGGTATCGGCGGGAGAAGGAGCCCGCCTGTCCGGTGATGGACCCGGTGGCCGGGATCGTAGATGCCTGGCTCCAGGCGGACCGGGACCAGCCGGTCAAGCAACGCCACACCGCGCACCGGGTGTGGCAACGTCTGGTGGAGGAGCATGAATTTACCGGAGCCGAGCCGACGGTACGCCGCTGGGTTCGGGAACGGAAGACACGGTTGGGCTGGAACCAGACCGGCGCTGTGGTGCCGCTGGACCCGGAACACGCCCGTGAAGCCGAGGTGGACTGGGGTACGGCCTGGGTCCGGATGAACGGTGAAGACCGTCAGGTCAAGTTGTTCTGCATGAGATCCCGGTACTCGGGCAAGGCGTTTGTGCGGGCCTATCCGTGGGAACGGCAGGAGATGTTCCTGGACGGTCACATCCGTGGGTTCGACTGGTACGGCGGGGTATTCCCGACATTGGTCTTCGATAACCTGAAAACCGCCGTGAAACAGGTTCTGCGCGGGAAGGGCCGGGTGGAACAGACGCGGTTCACGGCGTTTCGGGCGCACTACACGTTTGAAGCACGGTTCTGCAATCCGGCGCGGGGCCAGGAGAAAGGCGGTGTCGAGGGCCTGGTCGGCTTTGCACGCCGGAACTTCCTGGTGCCGGTGCCCGAGGTGGCCGACTTCGACGAGTTGAACGCGCAGTTGCTGGAACGTTGCGGCGCCGACGACCTTAGGCGGATCCGCGGCCGGTCCGACGATCGCACGATCGGGGAGCGGCACGCGGTGGAGCAAGAACGCCTCTTGGCACTGCCCGGCACGCGGTTCGAGAACACGAAGGTGGTGGGAGTCCGGATCAGCCCGTATCAGACCGCCCAGGTGGATTCGAACCGGTATTCGGTGCCGACCGCCTATGTGGGACGCCGGCTCTGGGCCCATATCGGCTGTGACCGGGTGAGCTTTTACGCGGACCAGAAGAAGGTGGCCGAACATGACCGCGCCTTCGGTCATAGCGATTGGCGGATCGATCCGTTGCACTACCTGGAGTTGATCCGCCGGAAGGTGGCCTCGTTTGAGAGTGCCCGGCCGATCCGGCAGTGGCGGCCCCAGTGGCCGGCGCATTACGAAACCGCGCTGGAGCGGTTGCGGGAACGGCACGGGTACAGCCGGGGCACCCGGGAGTTCATCGGCATCCTGCAACTCCACCAGGACTGGGATCTGGATCGGGTGTCATCGGCCATCCAGGGCGCACTCGATGCCCACTGTATCGAGTTGGACGCGGTGCGGCACATTCTGATGCGGGAGGACACGCCGACTCGATCCCATGCGCCGCTCGAGTCCGGGTTGATGCCCGGTATCACCGACCTGACGATCGCTGGGGCCGATCTGGATCAATACGACCGTCTCCTGACTGGGGGTGTGCGATGACTCCGGGTCAGGAGATCGTTCTCGACGACGCACTGCGGCAACTCCGGCTCCCGGCCATGGTGCGGGAGTGGCGGGAACACGCCCGACAGGCCAAAGAGGCCGGCGAGGGGTACGTCGGCTTTCTATTGGCTCTGGCCAGCCGCGAGCTGGAACAGCGGCAAGCCAATCAGGTCCAGCGTCGACTGCGGGAGGCCCGGTTCCCACTGCTCAAGACCCTGGAGACCACGGACCTGAAGAAGTGGCCGGTGCTCGATGCGGTCCAGGTTCGCGACTATGCCGAGTGCGGCTACATTACCCGGCACGAGAACGTCGTCCTGTTGGGCAAGCACGGAACCGGTAAAACCCATGCCGCCACGGCGCTGGGCGTGGAAGCCTGCCGGAGGGGCTACCGCGTCGGGTTCACCACGGCCGCCGGACTGGTCAACACCTTGATCGAGTCGCGCGAGGAACGGCAACTGAACCGGCGCCTGGCCAAGCTGGCCCGCTTCGAGCTGCTCATCGTGGACGAAGTCGGCTATATCCCGTTCTCGGCCGAGGGGGCGCAGTTGCTGTTTCAGGTCTTCTCGGACCGCTACGAAAAGGGTTCGCTGATCGTCACATCGAACCTGCCGTTTGCACAGTGGACCCGCGTCTTCGGTGACGCCGCACTGACCGCAGCCCTGCTGGACCGGCTGACCCATCACTGCGCCATTCACCAGTTCGATTGGGAAAGTATCCGGTTTACCGACAGTCTCGGCGCCGCCAGCAAACGGAAGAACAAACCCCGGTCCGCCGGAGGATCCGCGTGAAAACCGCGGGCGCGGCCGGCTGTGGACAGTGCCGCCCCCATGGAAACCCGCTGCAAAGCCAGCGCGTTCCCACAGGGGCTTGGAAGCCTTCGGCTCCCACACTTCCCGCAGCCTCGACGGCGGAATCACTTACAAACCATTAACCAGGGGGTGGGTCCCTTTTACTCGATCGGGGTGGGTCCTTTTTACGTTGTCAAAGCGAACTTTCTTGGGAGAACTGATCGGCGGACTTGTGGGGCTCGGAATCTCGCAAGCCGCGGATACCGACAGTGCAGGCACCGCCGATATTATCGATGCGGGCCTGGACGCCGGCAGGCAGATCGGCTCTCTTGCGTTCAGCAAGGATATGGAAATCGAGGCCGATCACCTCGGCATTTTCATATTGGACGAGGCAGGCTACGACATGCGGAAAGGGATTGGCTTGCACGTTCGGCTGAACCGGATCCAGATCGCGCGTCAGAGACGCGGCCAAGCCGGGTTGCTCGGGTTTCTCGAAACTCACCCGCATCCGGATGAAAGAATCCAGAAGTTGCTCGCCACCAAGAGCATGATCGATCGCGGCGCAGTCCGGCCCGCGTGGAAGCCGTGATGGATATCATCGGGACGATTCTCTGGTGGCTACTCGCCATCGGCATGACGGTGCTTTTTATAGGCTTTATCATCGAGGCCCTGATGATCGGGGTCGCGGTCGTGGGCGGCGCAATCTTCTTTGGCGCGGCGATGGTAGCCGAGTTCTTTAAGAAAATATTCGGACGCGATTCCGTAGCGTGAAAAAGGAGAAAAAAAGATGGATCAAGAGGTGGAAATCAGCCGATTAAATGGTGGTTTGGTAGCGCTTGGGTCGCTGATCGGACTATTGACAGTCGCGTTCAGCGACGCATCACGGGATGACGGGTCACTTGGGAGGTTTGTCGACAGAATCGACACGATGATCATGAATCCCCCGGCCAGTTCGGACGCAGAATTCACGCGCGGATTTGTTAGCCATCTCGAGAATTTGAGGCATGGCCTTATCAAGCGCCTCTCCCATTAGCTCGCTTGGGCTTTTTTCATTATTCGGCGGACACATAGGCTGCTACCCTGCGGGATTGAGTTCTGCAATTGTGGATCGATCCACGGGAAAAAGCAAGGAGGTGGCAGTGGCAGGCAGGGCCATTTTATTGTTCGTTCGGCGGTTTTCGGCAGCCCTGGTTGAATCCGGAGCTGGCTATTTTGTTTTCGATGTGGCAGAGTATCCGTCATGGGAGGGCCACCGGCACAGGGTTGCGATATTGATCTGCGGGCAGTGGCGGTGCGTCCGACCTGGGGCGCGGAGGAACACCGGCGCTGGGACAGGCTGGTGGCGGCCCATCACTACCTGCCGTTTCATGGCGTGTTCGGGAAGGGCTTGCGCCACGTCGCGACGCTGGGCTCGACCTGGCTTGCGCTGATCGGCTGGCAGCCGGGCGCGTTCAAGCTGGCCGCGCGCGACCGCTGGATCGGCTGGAGCGCGGAGCAGCAGTTCCAGCGCTTGCATCTGATCGCCAACAACGCGCGCTTCGTCATCCTGACGCCGCGCACGGTGCCCAATCTGGCCTCGCGGGCGCTGGGTCTGAGCCTGCGGCGGCTGTCGCAGGACATGCAGGCGGCGCACGGCTACCCCGTCTTGCTGGCAGAGACGTTCGTGGATCCGGCCCGCTTTGCCGGGACCTGCTACCGCGCGTCGAACTGGCGCTGGCTGGGCCGGACCCGCGGCTATGCCCGGGAGCCCGGCGGCGCGGCGCGCTGGCGCCATCACGGCCAACCCAAGGAGATCTTCGTGTTCGAACTCACCGGCCATGCCGCCGAGGCGCTGAGCCAGACCGAGACGCCGGCCTCGTGGCACGGTGAACCCCGAACCGCGCCCATGGCCGCGCCGCGTCTGCGCAGCCTGTTCGAGCGCCTGGGCGAAGTGCCCGAGCGGCGCCGCGCCCGGGGCAAGCGCTACCCGCTCCACACCGTGCTGACGCTCGCCGTCGCGGCCCGCCTGGCCGGCTACCGCGGGGTGACCGCCTTTGCGCAGTTCGCCCGCCTGCTCAGCCAGGAGCAACTCCAGGCCGTGGGCGCCTTCTACAGCCCCTCGAAGCAGCGCTACACCGCGCCCTCGATCACCACCTTCCACAACATCCTCGCGGCGCTTCCGCCCGAGACCCTCGACAACGCCATCGGCCGGTGGGCCGGCCAGTACAGCGCCGCTCACGCCCCGGTGGCCATGGACGGGAAGGACCTGCGCGGCGCCTCGGCGCAGACCGGGCACGGGCGCCGGATGATGGTCGCGGCGGTCGAGCACGGCTCCGGCCTGGTCCTGGGTCAGAAAGAGATCGACGACAAGACCAATGAAATCCCCGCCGTGCGCGACCTGTCGGGCGGCCTCGACCTCGCCGGACGCACCGTCACCCTCGACGCGATGCATGCCCAACAGGACACCGCCCGCTGCCTGCTCGACCAGTGTCACGCCGACTACGTCGTCACCGCGATCAAGGACAACCAGCCCACGATGCATGACGACCTCCGGTCGGTCGACTGGAGCGCCGCGCCCTCGCACGAAACCCTCGAGAAGGCCCATGGCCGCATCGAGCGCCGCCGTTGCGCCGCCATCGACCTCTCCGACACCCCCTGGGACGGTTACGCCAACCTCTATGGACGCCGCCAGGCGATGCGCATCGAACGGGAGCGCGAGACCGTCAAGACCGGCGCGCGCAGCGTCGAGGTGACCTTTTGCCTGACCTCGCTGGATGCGGAGCGCGCCAGTCCCGAGCAACTCCTGGCCCTGGTCCGGAATCACTGGCACATCGAAAACCGTCTGCACTACGTCCGCGACTTCACCTACGATGAAGACCGTTGCCGGGCCTATGTGCGCCACTTGCCGCGCAATCTCGCCTGCCTCACCAACGCCGCCATCGCCATCGTGCGCTGCCAGGGGCGCTTCCGCTACCTGCCCGAGGCCAACCGTCATTATGCCGCCCGCGCGCAGGATGCCCTCGACGCCATCCTGAATGCCCCCACAGCCTGACCCCCCCCGACATCCCTGCGGAATCGGGCGCGACGCGCCGCTGGACACCTGTGCCCGCCGGGCACGAAGACGCCATGCGACGCCTGCAAGCGGCCCCCTTTACGCGTCTCCCGCAACCCCGCGACGCGCCGATCCCCTTCCAACCTACGCGATCTTCCTCATCCCGCGTCCCGAGGCGGGACAATAAAATGGTCCTGCAGTGGCAGGATACTACGTCAACAAGAACGCTCAGGACGATGGAGAGCACAAGGTTCATCGGGACGGATGCTACTGGATGCCCGATCTGGATCACAGAATCTATCTGGGGAAATTCAATTCATTCGGGCGGGCGGTCACCGAAGCACGCAATTTCTACAAGCAGGTGAATCGGTGCGCCCACTGTTCGAAACCACGGAGATAAATCGATGCCAGAGTACAGCGTCAACATGGAAGAACTCCGCCGCCTGTGCAAGAAGTTCATCGAGACGATGAAGGGCGCACGGTCCGGATCGAACCTCGAATCGCTCGGCAACCGCGTGTGCGACGACATGGAGAAATACGGAAAACTAAGTCCACTCACCCAAAAACGCCTGTCCAAATGGTGTCACACCGAAGGCGCCCAATACCTGCCCGGAGAACCCATCGCCAGAGAGATGTCGAAACTCATCTACGGACGAGTCATCCCGCGGGAAGAATAGAAGGGGCGAGCCAAACTGACCCACCACCCAGTTTTCCGGGGCCGATTATTCGGAAGCGCGATGGAATGCCCGACCTGATTCTCTCGGTCAAGGAAGTGGAGATGACGGCCGACTGAGTCTGCCGGTTTGCCTGTTGCGCGATTCAGTTCAGCAGAGCGGCTTCTTCCGGCGCAGCGGTTGGCGGTGGATCTCCCGTTACCGGATTGTCGTAGTGAAAGGGCGGTAGAAACGCCCTGGGATACATGTCGAACGGCATCGTCGGCGGCAGGTCCGGCGGGTTTGAATCGGTGACCCCCGGGGGCGGCCGCAGGGCGAGGTCTTTCCATCCCACCGAGTACGGGGTGAAATAGCTGTTGAAAACCTGATCCTTGCGGATTTTCCAGATGCCGCCTTCCTTGACGAAGTCGTTTTCGTAGATGCCGCCCATCCACATCGAATAGATGCTGAATTGGCCCATGATGCTGAATGCGCGCGAGCGCATATTGGCGGTCCGACCGTCCTCGGCGATGTGGATGACGGGCTGGTACTGCATGTGGTTGTGCAGCAGGCCGTGGTGGATTCCCGCTTCGCCGTAGAGGTTCAAATTACGGCGTACGCTATCGGCCCCCACGTAAACGCCCCGCATCGCGATCTCGATCGTTCCTTCGGTGGGCGACCACAGTCCGGCCAGATCGTCCCACTGGTTCCGTGCCAGATAGTATCCGTAGACCGCGTTCAGCCGTTCGATCGCATCGGTGTCTTCCAGTCGAGTGAGCCGTCGATCGAGGTCCGCGAGGTCAAGTCTCAGAACTGCGGCGTTGGCGGTATGGGGCGGAGCAAATTGCGAGGGGGACTCCGCGTACGGTGGATTGCCCGTTACCGGATTCTCATAGTGGAACGGCGCGACAAACACCGCGGGATACGTGTCATAGGTGACGGTCGGGCCGGCGTCGGGCGGCAGTTCGGCCAGAGGCCCGTTCAATGGTAGTCCCTCCGCTCCCCAACCCTGTTCATAGGGCGAGTACATCGTGGTGTACTGGTGAAGGTTTTGAATCTTCCAGACGCCGTCTTCCTTGACGTAGTCGTTTTCGTAGACCCCCAGGCCCCAATGGGCGTATTCGCCCGACACCGCTTCCTGCGCGAACAAATGCCATCGCGCCCGTGCCGTCCGGCCGTCGGGCGCCACGTGCACAATGGGCTGCAACTGCATCTGGTCGAACAGGCGTCCGTCCTGAGGCCCTTCCGGTCCTCTGGTCGAGAGATATTCGAGAACCCGGTCCTTGCCGGTATAGACCCCAGACCCGCCGATTTCGATCGTTCCGTCGGCAGCAAACAGGTTCGCCGCTTCGGTCCAGAGTTGTTTGTCCGTATAGAAGCCGTAAATGCGTTGCAGGTTCTCGATTGCGTTTTCGTCTTCGAGCAACTGAATTTCTTGCGTCAATAGCGCGGTCCGTACCGCCAGGTCGTCGATCGAAAGCGTAGTATCGTCAGCGGAGACCTCAGTCTGGGTGCTGTCGGCGACGCCCGGGCCGATCGAAGACTCCGTTCCCAGGACCGGGTTCGGAAAATGAAAGGGTGGAAGATAGGTTGCCGGCCAGGTCTCGTACGCGACGGTTGGCGGTGCGTCGGGCAGAAGGGTATCGGACACGAAGATGCCTCCGGTCGGGTCTTCGTTCACCTGCCATCCGCCCTCGTAGGGGACCAGCATGCTCTGATACCAATGGAGGTTCATGATCTTCCAGACACCGTCTTCCTTGACGTACGTGTTTTCGTATGGGCCTTCGCCCCACATGGCGCTACGCCCGAGTTCTCCCTCCAGGATGAGTCCGCGCCAGCGTCCCCGGGCCGACATGCCGTCGGCGGCGACGGTCACGACGGGCATCAGTTGCAGGTGCTCGTTGAGCCGTCCTTCGGGCAGGCCGTTCTGTCCGTCACCCAATGCGTACAGATATTGGCGGATGCGGTCCCGCCCCACGTAGACGCCGTCGAGTCCATATTCGACCGATCCGTCCTCGGCGAACAGGTCGGCGACCTCGTCCCACAACCCCTCGTCCACGTAATACCCGTAAGCGCGCTGCAGCCGTTCGATGTCGTTGCGGTCTTCGATTCGCTCGCGTCGGGTCTCGAGTTGTCGAACCTGCTGCTGGAGCGCCGAAGTGTCGACATCTCCCGTGGCGCAGCCCGCGGCCGCCAGAAACGTGCAGGAAAACCCGAGAATCGAACCCCTGTTCTTTTTCACGGCCGAAGCGCTCCCCGATGCCGTCTTCGATTCAGAACTCCTGAATCCTGGAATCTGTAATGTCGTTTCATATCTACCCCGCCAGGTTTCTCATCTACCCCGGCAACCGGTCTTCGGGAACCCACCACCCGTGAACCTGTCCCGGCGCCCGCATCGGCAGCAAGACCGTCGCGAGGGGGCCTTCATCCAGGTGCTCGGCGTCCAGAATCAGCAGGTCGGCGCGGCGGTTCTGGTCGTTGCGCGTCGCCAACCCAAGCAGATAGCCCTCGCCCTCCCGGGCGTTGGCATTCTTGGGCGCGAAACAATTTTCGGCCAGCGACGTCGTCGGGCCGGCGTTGTACAACGTGTCGGTACTGGTCTGGTGGTCGAATCGCGCATAACATGCCCCTGGCCTTGTACCGGCTTCGGCATAGGGGTCCGGGCAGCCGAGGAACCCGTAACGGTACGGCACCGTGTTGTAGCGATCGTCCTGCCGCGGCAGCGCGCCCCGATGGGGATACATCTGTTCGATGGTGTAGTTGGTGGGGGTGCGCTCGGTCAGATCCACCGACATGCGCGTGATGTGACTGGCGCCGGTGGCTGGATTCCAGCGTGAACCGTCGCGCATGGGCATGAACGGGAACGGATTGGACATGGACATTTCAACGTCGACGTAAAGCAGGTCGTTGTCGCTGAACGCGCCCATGACGTGAGTCGCGCTACGGCTCGGCCCCTCGATCCAGCGTACGTCGGAACCGTCGCCGCCGCGGCGTACGAACCCGAAGTACGTCGGCTTCGTGCCGTCCCAGGACCAGTGGATGCCGCCGGCGCGCATCTGTTCCTCGTCGATGGCCATTGGAATCACGTAGAACACGATGTACCTCTGAGTCACGGCAAAGTCGTGCAGCATCCCGACGTAGGGCACCGTGATCTCGGCGTTCCAGACCCGTTCGCCATCGGGCGTGAATTCGAACATCGATACCACGTCGCTGCCGTGACCGGTGGCTTCGTAGCCGTACGCAACCATGTTGCCGGTCTCCGAGTCGAGCTTGGGATGGGCAGTGAAGGTCTGGCTCGGTAGTCGATCGTCGAAGGTGTAATTGGGTACGACCGTTTCCAGAGTCAGCAGATCCATCGCGGACGGCGGACTGTCTTCCTTGAGCGCGAGCAGCATGTTCTTGTAATCGATGATGTGCGTGTTGGCGGTGCTGCGGCTCAAACCCGCGACGCTCGGATCGTTCAGGTAGGGGTTGCGGTACATCGGGAACAGGAGACGGCCCGCCGCTTCCTGCGCCAGATAGCGATCGTTGCGCACGAAACGGCTCTTGTAGTCGACGCGTCCATCCTTGATGCGGAACATGCTGACGTGCCCCTCGCCGTCAAAGGGAATGTTGCCGTCCGCAAGAGGAAACTGCGGATCCGGTCCGACGCGATAAAACGCGCCGTTCAGATCGGAGGGAATCGTACCTTCGACCTCGCAATATTCGATGTCCGCTTCCAGCCGGTACAGCCCGGGTCCGGTCGACGCCGACGTTCCCGGAGGACCCTGTTGTGCGAATGCTTCTTCAGGCAACAACGCACCGGCGCCGACGCCGGCAGCCGCGCCGAGTGCGCCGCCGACGAAGGATCGGCGATTCAGTTGGTATTGTTCCTCGGTCATTTCAACCCTCCAGTTGCGAGTCGTGGATGTTATTGCCGTCCGGTGACGGGATTGGCGTAATGAAACGGCGGCACGAAAGCGGCCGGGTACGGGTCGTATGGGACCGATTGCGGCCCATCGGGTGGCAGTTGCGGATAGGGTGCGAAAATCCCTGAAGCGCGGCGCGCCCATCCGTCTTCATATAGCGTGTAGAAGGTCTGGTAACCGTGCAGGTAGTCGATCTTCCAGATACCGTCCTCCTTGACGAATTCGTTCTCGTAGATGCCCGCGCCCCACTGGGCGTTCGTCTGGTAAATGCCGAACATCACGAACAGACGGGCACGGATCAGGGCCGACTGGCCGTCGGGCGCGATGGTAATCACCGGTTGCAGGTGCATGTGATTGAAGAGTCCGTTTTCGCGCGGGCCCACCGGCCCCAGGTTGTGCATGTACTCACGGACACGGTCGTTGCCTTCAAAGACTCCGCGGCCCAGGATCTCGACGACCCCGTCGTCGGTGAACAGATCGGCAATATCGTCCTGCATCGACTTGTCGACGTAGAAGCCGTAGATGCCGGCGAGGTTATCGAGTTCGTCCACATCGTCGAGACGTTCGATCTTCGAAGCGGCTTCGGCCAGTGCGGCCTCCAGGTCCGTTGGGTCGCCGGCGTCGTTCGATAAGCTGCCGACGACGGGGGCCTCGACCGCCCCGGCGTTGCCTTCGTAGTGGAACGGCGGCACGAACACGGCCGGGTAGGGCCGATATTCATCCGAGGACGGATGGTCGGGCTCGACGCCCCGGCCCATGCTGTATTCGTTCAGGAGTTGCTGGCTGGCATTGGCCCATCCGCCTTCATAGGGTGCGATGAAAGTGGGGTAGGCATGCAGCTTTGCGATCTTCCACACGCCGTCTTCCTTGATGTACTCGTTCTCATAGACGCCTTCGCCCCAACTACCGCCCGAGCCCGTTCCGGAGACGCCGAGTTGAATCAGGGTTCGCCAGCGTGCCTTTGCCGTCAGTCCGTCCGGTGCAACGGTCACGATGGGCTGGAGCTGAAAGTGGTTGTACAGGACGCCTTCGAGCGGCCCCAACTCTCCGTCGCTAAAACTGTAAAGGTAGGCTTCGATGCTGTCCCTGCCTTCGTAGACGCCGCTGGGACCGATTTCCATGGTGCCATTGTCGGCAAACAGGTCGACGACCTGATTCCAGAGCATCTTGTCGAGGTAGTAGCCGTAGCTGCGCTGGAGGTTCTCAAGCAGATTGACGTCGTCGACGCGCGCGGTGCGGGCCTCGATCGTCCGCAGCCTGGCCCATGCGTCTTCGAGACTTGACGAAGCCACGGCCGCCGGGGCCGACGCCGGTTCGGGGCGGGGGCCGGTAACCGGATTGTCGTAGTGATACGCGGGAAGGTGAACCGATGGATAGGACTGGTAATCTTCGGTCGGCGGCAGATCGGGCGGATTGTCCGTGCTGGGGCCGGCTATCGGCCTGGGGGCCATGTGCCAGCCCGGATCGTAAGGGGCCATAAGCGTGGCATACCAATGCACCTTGTGGAACTTCCAGACGCCGTCTTCCTTGACGTACTCGTTCTCGTACGGTCCCTCGGCCCAGTCCGCGCTTTCGCCATGCGTGCCGGTCTGGATAAGGCCGCGCCACCGGCCCTTGGCTGTCATCCCGCCGGAGGCAACGTGGACCACGCCCTGCAGGATCATGTGGTTGTTGAGTTGGCCCTCGGTCAGGCTGCCCGCCGCGCCGGCGTAGAACTCGCTCACGCGGTCCTTGCCGACATAGACACCGGCGCCGGCGATTTCGACCGACGCATCGGGACGGTCGGAAAACAGTTCGCCGATCCGGTCGCCCATCCCCTTGTCGACATAGTAGCCGTAGGATCGTTGAAGCCGCTTGATGGCTTTGGAATCTTCCAGCAATCCGGCCTCGTGCTCCAGACGAGTGAGTTCGGCGTCAATCGCATCGGTGCTCGTTTCGTTCGCGGCGCAACCCGCCAACGACAAGACAACGGCTGCCGCGGTCATTTGAAGCGCCCGGATGTAGGACCTGCGCGCTACGGACCTGAAGATCATCGATCTAGCTCCCCCTTCGTCGACTCCCGGTACCTTGAAAATTTCAGGCCAGTATATACCGACAGATAATGACACTTCGATTGCCATCGCGTTGCGTGTTTCGTATTCTTGAGCCAACATGTACCGCACGGCTTGTTTGCACGTGAGGAATCCAATCTTTTTGCGGATTCCCGGCTGTGCCAGGAGACGATCGATGAAACACCTCGCGTCCGCGTTCTTCGTCATCGCGGTCATTCTGTTTCTGGTGGCCGGGCCGCTGTTTTCGCACCATGCGATTGAGGCGAAGTTCGACCCCGGCCAATCGCTCACGCTGACCGGGCTGATCACAAAGGTCGATTGGTTGAATCCTCACGTGCACATCTTCATGGACGTGCAGGATGGTCTGGTGACCACGGCGTGGGCCGTCGAACTGGAAAGCCAACTCGATCTTCAGCGAAGCGGTTGGGACAGGGATGCCCTCGAGGTTGGCGACACGATCTCCGTGGATGGCATCGTTGCCAGGGACGGAAGCAGTCAGATCTGGGGGAACTCCCTCGTCCTGGCCAGTACCGGAGCGAGGTTGTTCACTCTGACTGACTCGCAACCGGAGGTTTCGGATGCGGCCCCGCGTGAAACTCCCCGCTGGCCGAACGGCGTCCCCCGGCTGGGTCCCGCGCCGGGCGAGCGTGGATACTGGGGAAACCCGAGCCTGACGGCCCTGGTGGAGACCGGCGCCGAGGGAGGCGAGGTTGCCATGGATGTCAATGGCCTTCTCGCCGACATCGATGACGTGGATCGTGTGGCGCCGTTCAGGCAATGGGCGCGGGATCTGTACGAACTGCGACAGCGGGACGCGTTGAAAGACGACCCGCTGTTTCTCTATTGCAAGCCGCCCGGTGGACCGCGCCAGTTTCAGCTTCCCCACGGAGTACAATTCATTCAGGAGCAATCCAGGGAACGCATCTGGGTGATGATCGGCGGCGGGAATCACAATTGGCGTTTCATCTATCTGGACGGCCGCGACCAGAATGATCCGGCTCAGATCGATTTTGGCCATCCTAAATATTACGGCCGTGCCGTCGCGGAATGGGAAGGCGATACGCTGGTCGTCGACACGATAGATTTCAACGAAGATTTCTGGTTCAGCAACGGAGGGGTTCCACATACCGAGCAATTGCATCTGGTCGAGCGCATCTCGCGACCTGATTACAACACGCTGAGGTATGAAGTCACGATCGACGATCCGTGGGCCTACACCAGATCCTGGACTTCATCCTGGACTCTGGAGTGGATTCCTGACCAGGAGTTGGCGAGATACTTTTGTCAGGACAATCGGCCCTAAGCAGCCTGTTTCGCGGGATTTTGCGACGAAAAGCCGTGAAAAAGGCGGGCGACGTTGAAAATTTAAGTTTGACTTGTTACCGGGATTCGAAAACACTCGATTCGAGCGTTCTGTAAACAGGAGAAATGCCGATGAGTTTGCGAATATTTGGTTGTTTGGCCCTCGTTTTGGCTGTGGTTCTAACCGCGGTTCCGGTGGTAGCGCATCATGCGTTTGCCACCGAATTCGACGCGAACAAGCCGGTCACCATCACCGGATACGTCACGCGGGTCCAGTGGACGAACCCGCACACATGGGTCTACCTCAACGTTCCCGATGAGGACGGCCAACTCGAAGACTGGGGTTTCGAGATGGGTTCCCCGACAAGTCTCTACGCTAATGGGTGGAACCGGGACTCGCTCGAACTTGGCGAGGAAATAGAGGTCGAGGGTAGTCTGGCCCGGGACGGAAGCAATCGGGTGAACGCCAGGAACGTGACTATTCTCCGGACCGGTCAGTTGTTCGGCGCTGCGTCCAGCGAACCGGAACAGTAAGGGACCGTAACAGGAGGTTGCTATCGTGCGTCATCGTCTGACTGCGGCGTGGGCCGTACTGGGGGTTCTGGCCGTTGCGCCGCTATTGGCGCAACCTCTATTTGCACAAGTCGGCGTGGATATACCCCCCGCCGATGTTCGCGATGAACGGCCGGCGCCGCGTTGGCCGGACGGCCGGGTGAATTTCGGCGCGCCTCCGGGAGAGCGGGGCATCTGGCAACCCTGGGGCCGTCCGCTTCTGGCCGACCCGGTCGGCATCCCCATTACGGTGAATGACCGGCAGGGCCGTGCCGCATTTTCGGGCCCCCCGTTTCCCGGGAAATTGACCGACGACGAGGTCCCCTTCCAGCCCTGGGCGCGCACGCTGTACGCGTACCGCGAAACCAACCTGTATGAACCGTATATCCGTTGCAAGCCTTCGGGCGGGGCGCGACCCTATATCAGCCCGTTCGGCGTGGAGTTCGTCGACCTGCCTGAAACGCAAACGATACTCCAGTTCGACGGCAACCTGCATACCTGGCGAATCATCTACATGGATGGCCGTCCACATCCCGACGATCTGGTGCCCAGCTACTACGGACACTCCGTCGGACACTGGGAAGGGGACACCCTGGTCATCGACACCGTCGGCTTCAACGAGAGATTCTGGATGGACCGGCAGGGCATGCCCCACACCGACCGTCTCCACTTGATCGAACGGCTGACGCGAACAAATTTCGGCACCATGATGTACGAAATGACGATCGACGATCCGGGTGCGTACACCGAAACCTGGAAGACGGGGTTCTTCCTGGAGTGGGTCGACGAAGAACTGTACGAGTACATCTGCCAGGAAAACAATCAGGCCATTGCCCTGGAGATGGACCCGTCAAGGCCGGGGGACCGTGTCTATCAGATCGTCCCATGATCGGTGAAATGCGAATGCGACTGAGCATAGCCGTGGTTGTACTGTTGGTTGCCTTGCCGGTGGCCGTGTTGGCGGTGACGGCGGCGGCCCAGGAAGGACACCCGTTGACGGGCACATGGTATGGCGAATGGGGACCGGCGGGCGCCCGGAATCAAGTGACGATCATTTTGAGGTTTGACGGCGCCGATGTCGCCGGGATCATGGACCCCGGCCCGAATTCGGCCGTCGTCGAGGCAAACCTGGATTCCACGAACTGGACCGTGCAGATCGAGGCCGCGGGTGTGGATGGGTCGGGAAACAGGGTCACCCATCTTGCCGAGGGCGCCATCGAAGATGCCGGTTCCAGGAACCGCACGATTTCGGGGACCTGGCGCACCGGCGACTCGAGTTCGGATTTCAGTATCAGGAGAGAAGACTAGGAGCCTTTGGTTGAGGTGCGCGCGGCCATGCACACCTCGACCACAGGCTCCTCGACATTCCTTCCCGCTCCCGTCCCTCCCGATTCCGGTCGGGCCCGGAGCGTTCACGCGTCCTGGTCCGATTTCAGGTTGCGCACAACGAACGCGCGGGAATTGACGGTGCATACCGTTGCCGCACCACGATAAACAGGCATCGACACGCAGGAGCATCGAATGAAAATCAGAACCTGGATCGCAACGTGTGTGGTTTTGTCAGTGGCCGTCCCTGGAATGGCTCAAAGGGGCGGGCCGCAGTTCGACCCCGCAACCGCCGAACCCGCCCCTCGCCTAGAGGACGGAAGCATCAATATCAGTGCGCGCGAGGGTGAGACAGGTTTCTGGTTCCCGCTTGGAGGCGCATGGGCCAACTTGGCGGACAATGACGACCTGACCGGCCCCTCCTATGAGCAGTCGTTCTATCCCGGGCGTCCGACGTTCAGCGAAGTGCCGTTGAAACCGTGGGCCCGGGCCGTACTGAACTATCGCGGGCGGAATCGGTTCGAACCGCATGCCCGGTGCAAGGCGTCGGGCGGAGCGCGTCCGTTCCAGACGCCATACGGGGTCGAGATGGTCGAACTCAAGGACCTCGACCAGATTTTCATCTTCGACGTCGGCGGTCCACATTCCTACCGCACGATCCATATCGAGAGGGAACATCCCGAGGATCTGACGCCCAGCTATTACGGACACTCGATCGGGCATTGGGAAGGCGACACGTTGGTGGTCGATACGGTCGGTTTCAATGAACGCTTCTGGATGGACCGGAGGGGCTTCCCTCATACCGAAGAACTCCACCTGGTGGAGCGTTTCACGCGTACCAGCCTGGAGCGGATGACTTACGAGATCACGATCGAAGATCCGGGGGCGTACACCCGCCCGTGGACTTCGGGATTCTACCTGGTCTGGACTCCGGGCTGGGAAAACTTCGAGTATGTCTGTCAGGACAACAACTTCGCGTCGGACCTGATGATCGGGACCGAGGAGGCCGTGGACCGGACGTATCGCGTCGTTCCCTGAAATCCGCCTCCAGTTTGCACGGCCACGATTCGATCCTCCATCCGGCGCCCATCGAGGAGATTCAATAATGCGCACACACCTGTTTCTTTGCGGATTGATCGTTCTGGGCCTCTTTGGCTGCCAGGCGGACGAAGGCGCCGCGCCTGAGGAACCCACCGAGCCCGCCGCGGCCGCCGAACCCGCGGAGGCGGAATGGACTGTCCTGTTCGACGGATCCAGTCTCGATGGCTGGAATATCGTCGGCGATGCCAACTTTTCGCTGGATGAAAGCGATGGTTCCGTAATGGCCGACATGGGGGGACAGAGTTTTCTGGTAACGCCCGAGTCCTACTCGAACTTTGAGCTGATGTTGGAGTTCTGGGTCGACGAACCCGCCAACAGCGGCGTGTTCATCCGCTGCCAGGAGCCCGAGGCGATCGCTGCCGATAACGCGTATGAAGTGAACATATACGATACCCGTCCGGATCAAACGTATCGGACCGGGTCGATCGTGAACTTCGCACCGCCCTCGGAAAGCATCGATGCCGGCGGCCAATGGAATACCTTCGAGATCCGTGCGGACGGCACGAATCTGGTGGTCACGTACAATGGCGTCGAGACTGTGAATATCGAAGACGAGACATACCAGGACGGCCCCATTGGATTGCAGTACGGCTCGGGGATTGTGAAGTTCAGGAACGTGCAGATTCGCCCGCTCTGATTCCGCCGTCTGTCATTCGGTTCGGTCCCGCCTGGAATGGGGCGCGTCTGGAACCGGATAGAGGCTCAAGGCGTGGATGTGGAGTTGCTGGGTCGCGGCGGCCCGGCGCGCGGCGAACAGCAAATGCCCGATCGGATGCCGCACCTGCGGATGCTCACCGACGCGCTGGATTATAGAGGAACTCCCGGGATCGTGGCCCTACTGACCCGCGATGGACCGCGTTACGTCCGAGGCGACGGGTTTCTCCGGACGCTGGAACGGCTTCACGAGCGAGGCCGGAGCGTGGAACTCCTCATATGACCGCATCGAGTCGGCGGTGCGTCGCAAGTTCAATCCAGAATAATGACCCTCCTGACTACTCCATTACTGGAGAGAGCACCCATGGCACTCTTGTCATCAGGAGGGGACCTTTCAAATAAGATTGGCACGGGGCGGTCCCAGTGTCCAATCGGCAAAGTACCACCTCGCTCAGTTTTGTACTGAAATACAACGTGCCCACGTAGAGGGAGATCCAGATCTTGGAGGATCTACGCCTGGATGGATGCGGCTGGGAATGAGTATTGAAATCCCCCCGCATTTGCGAGGACCGCTTTCGCATTTGCCGGTCTCGCTTTGACAACGTAAAAAGGACCCACCCCGATCGAGTAAAAGGGACCCACCCCCGGGTTAATGGTTTGTAAGTGATTCCGCCGTCGAGGCTGCGGGAAGTGTGGGAGCCGAAGGCTTCCAAGCCCCTGTGGGAACGCGCTGGCTTTGCAGCGGGTTTCCATGGGGGCGGCACTGTCCACAGCCCGCTGCGCCCGCGGTTTTCACGCGGATCCTCCGGCGGACCGGGGTTTGTTCTTCCGTTTGCTGGCGGCGCCGAGACTGTCGGTAAACCGGATACTTTCCCAATCGAACTGGTGAATGGCGCAGTGATGGGTCAGCCGGTCCAGCAGGGCTGCGGTCAGTGCGGCGTCACCGAAGACGCGGGTCCACTGTGCAAACGGCAGGTTCGATGTGACGATCAGCGAACCCTTTTCGTAGCGGTCCGAGAAGACCTGAAACAGCAACTGCGCCCCCTCGGCCGAGAACGGGATATAGCCGACTTCGTCCACGATGAGCAGCTCGAAGCGGGCCAGCTTGGCCAGGCGCCGGTTCAGTTGCCGTTCCTCGCGCGACTCGATCAAGGTGTTGACCAGTCCGGCGGCCGTGGTGAACCCGACGCGGTAGCCCCTCCGGCAGGCTTCCACGCCCAGCGCCGTGGCGGCATGGGTTTTACCGGTTCCGTGCTTGCCCAACAGGACGACGTTCTCGTGCCGGGTAATGTAGCCGCACTCGGCATAGTCGCGAACCTGGACCGCATCGAGCACCGGCCACTTCTTCAGGTCCGTGGTCTCCAGGGTCTTGAGCAGTGGGAACCGGGCCTCCCGCAGTCGACGCTGGACCTGATTGGCTTGCCGCTGTTCCAGCTCGCGGCTGGCCAGAGCCAATAGAAAGCCGACGTACCCCTCGCCGGCCTCTTTGGCCTGTCGGGCGTGTTCCCGCCACTCCCGCACCATGGCCGGGAGCCGGAGTTGCCGCAGTGCGTCGTCGAGAACGATCTCCTGACCCGGAGTCATCGCACACCCCCAGTCAGGAGACGGTCGTATTGATCCAGATCGGCCCCAGCGATCGTCAGGTCGGTGATACCGGGCATCAACCCGGACTCGAGCGGCGCATGGGATCGAGTCGGCGTGTCCTCCCGCATCAGAATGTGCCGCACCGCGTCCAACTCGATACAGTGGGCATCGAGTGCGCCCTGGATGGCCGATGACACCCGATCCAGATCCCAGTCCTGGTGGAGTTGCAGGATGCCGATGAACTCCCGGGTGCCCCGGCTGTACCCATGCCGATCCCGCAACCGCTCCAGCGCGGTTTCGTAATGCGCCGGCCACTGGGGCCGCCACTGCCGGATCGGCCGGGCACTCTCAAACGAGGCCACCTTCCGCCGGATCAACTCCAGGTAGTGCAACGGATCGATCCGCCAGTCGCTATGACCGAAGGCGCGGTCATGTTCGGCCACCTTCTTCTGGTCCGCGTAAAAGCTCACCCGGTCACAGCCGATATGGGCCCAGAGCCGGCGTCCCACATAGGCGGTCGGCACCGAATACCGGTTCGAATCCACCTGGGCGGTCTGATACGGGCTGATCCGGACTCCCACCACCTTCGTGTTCTCGAACCGCGTGCCGGGCAGTGCCAAGAGGCGTTCTTGCTCCACCGCGTGCCGCTCCCCGATCGTGCGATCGTCGGATCGGCCGCGGATCCGCCTAAGGTCGTCGGCGCCGCAACGTTCCAGCAACTGCGCGTTCAACTCGTCGAAGTCGGCCACCTCGGGCACCGGCACCAGGAAGTTCCGGCGTGCAAAGCCGACCAGGCCCTCGACACCGCCTTTCTCCTGGCCCCGCGCCGGATTGCAGAACCGTGCTTCAAACGTGTAGTGCGCCCGAAACGCGGTGAACCGCGTCTGTTCCACCCGGCCCTTCCCGCGCAGAACCTGTTTCACGGCGGTTTTCAGGTTATCGAAGACCAATGTCGGGAATACCCCGCCGTACCAGTCGAACCCACGGATGTGACCGTCCAGGAACATCTCCTGCCGTTCCCACGGATAGGCCCGCACAAACGCCTTGCCCGAGTACCGGGATCTCATGCAGAACAACTTGACCTGACGGTCTTCACCGTTCATCCGGACCCAGGCCGTACCCCAGTCCACCTCGGCTTCACGGGCGTGTTCCGGGTCCAGCGGCACCACAGCGCCGGTCTGGTTCCAGCCCAACCGTGTCTTCCGTTCCCGAACCCAGCGGCGTACCGTCGGCTCGGCTCCGGTAAATTCATGCTCCTCCACCAGACGTTGCCACACCCGGTGCGCGGTGTGGCGTTGCTTGACCGGCTGGTCCCGGTCCGCCTGGAGCCAGGCATCTACGATCCCGGCCACCGGGTCCATCACCGGACAGGCGGGCTCCTTCTCCCGCCGATACCTGGGCTCCTGTCCGGCCAATACTTTCCGGACCGTCCGTCGCGTGTGCCCGGTCTCCCGGGCGATCTGTCGAATGCTTTTCTTGTAAACCCGATCTGCGGTTCTGATCAACTCGTACTGATCCATCCCTATCAATCCTCGCCTCCCACTCGCGTGCCTGTTCATCCAGTTCACGCTTCCGGGGAGGCTATCAGGGGTGGGTCCCTTTTCCTCGATCAGAGCCCCGTTTGGTGGGTCCCTTTTACGTTATCGAAATCACCGGTCCGGCATAGGTCCATGGACGGTCACAATTGGATTTAGTCGATTTAATGTGGTAACAAAAAATCTTGACGATCGAGTTCGACACCACGAAGCGCAATGCCACGCTTGAGCCTGGAGGACTCGATATGGCTCGCGCCGACGAGGTGTTTGCGGGCGCTACGCTGACCGTTGCGGACGACCGGCAGCACTACGGCGAGGATCGCTTTATCACCATCGGTTTTTTTGACGGGAGAATGGTGGTGCTCGTCTGGACGTCTAGCGAGGCCACGCGTCGTATTATCGGCATGAGGAAAGCCTATGAACGGGAACACGTACTCTACACACCAAGGTTTCGATCGGGACGATGCGCCCGACCTTACCGGAGATGGCTGGCCCGAGAAGTTCGCCAAGGTTGCCGTTCGCCGTGGCCGGCCCCCGGTGGCCAAGCCAAAAGTGTCGACCACGATCCGCCTTTCCCACGACGTGATCGATCACTTCAAGGTGGAGGGTCGCGGATGGCAGACTCGAATCGACGAAGCCCTTCGCGAGTGGATCAGGGAGCACGGCAGTGCGTGACCATCATCGGAAACCTTCAACTCTCCGGATTCCGCTTTGAACTCGAATCATCTCGACGATTTGACTTCTGGCGTGAACGCGATGATCGAAAGCGTCTTCCAAGGGGAAAAACGATACTTTGCACACCGCTTGGATACTCTGACGAGGTGCGCCTACGGGTATCCAGGCGGTTTGTTTTCAGCCCGCCCTTCGGCGGCCGCCGCGGGGTCTGAAACTGCGCCAGCCGGACCGGCCTTTAGCCCCGGACTGGTTCCCGTTGCCGCTGTAGAGCATTGCGATTGCGTCCGAGTGATAGGGATGAGCGTCGATCATTCTTATCGACGCCCCCGTCATTTTCCGAACTTCGTTCAGGATCGGCACTTCAGCCGCGTGGCATAGCGACAGGGCCACGCCCCCCGCTCCCGCACGGGCCGTCCGCCCGATCCGATGCACGTAGCTCTCCGAACCATTTGGCATTTCATAGTTGATGACGTGGGTAATGTCATCGACGTCGATTCCGCGAGCCATGACGTCGGTCGCGACCAGGACCGATATACGTCCTTCTGAAAACGCCTTCAGCGCTTTCAGGCGCGCGGCCTGATTCTTGTCCGAGTGGATCGAGTCGGCAACCACGCCGTCGGCGATGACATGCTGCACGACCCGGTCGGCCTCCTGCTTTGTCCGGGTGAATACGAGGGCCCGCTTGACCTCCTCGCTCTGCAGGACGCTAGTCAGCAGAGAGCGCTTGTTCATTTGAGTGACGAACATCACCTGCTGCTCGATGTTTTCGGCGATCGTCGCGGGTGGCGCGACCGACACCGTGACGGGATTCTTCAGGATGGTGTTGGCCAGCGAGAGCACATCGTTCGACATCGTTGCCGAGAAGAACATCGTCTGACGTTCCCGCGGGACGCGGCTCACGATCTTCTGAACGTCCTCGATGAACCCCATGTCCAGCATGCGGTCGGCCTCGTCCAGGATCAGTATTTCGACCGTGTCGAGCCGTATCCACCCCTGGCGCATCAAATCGAGCAATCGCCCCGGGGTTGCCACGATGATGTCGGGATTGTTCTGGACGGCCCGAATCTGCGGGCGTTCGGAGACACCGCCGACGATGACAGCCGCCCGCAAGGGAAGATGGCTTCCGTATCGGCGGAAGCTGTCTTCGACCTGCATGGCGAGTTCGCGGGTGGGGGTCAGTATCAGGGCCCGGTGGCCGTCGTGAAGCGTCTGTAATGTGGGCAGGGCAAAGGCGGCAGTCTTGCCTGTACCGGTCTGTGCCGTTGCCAGCAGGTCCTTGCCTTCGAGCAGTTTCGGAATTGCCTGCTCCTGAATGGGGGTGGGTTCGGTGTAGCCTTCGTCGACCAGTGCCCGCACCAGCAGGGGGTGGATGCCGAGGCTCTCAAAGCTTTGTTTTGACATATATTTTGGTTTTCCTTCTCGGGCCGAATCATCTGCAACTTGTGATTCGGTGCTCGCACGGGCTGCTCGGACGGAGGCTGGGAATGGCCGGGCGGGAATGCGATCGAGATCTAACAACTGTTTCGAGAGTAGCGCAACTGACGGTCGATGCACAACAGCGATGGCGAATGGAAGGAATATTCTTGAAATTCCGAAATTGCCGAGTGTCCGCGTTTCTGCCCGGATTTCAGATTGAAGTCTCGGTATGCCTCAACCTTCGTCGATCCTGAAAAACATGGAAATCCCCGATGTCCGGTATCTCGACCGCAGATCGGTCAACCTCATTCCGGCAGGGTTAGGTGCCGAATTCTTGCAAGGTATTCATATAAAGTGACTTACTGTCACCAGTCCGACCTTGATTTCCCCGTTATTTCCCTCATTGGCAAGCGGGAATCTGCGCGCCCATCGCCTACCAACTCGCCAGGTCATCCGCCGGCGCCTGGCGCACGCGGGGAACACGCCAGTTGGTCCACGTTGCGCCGGATCCTCGGCGGCCAGCACCGCGTCACCGCCACCTTCCGTTGCGCCGACGGCCGCACCCTGCACGTGCGCAAGGCCACCCGCGCCGAACCGCCACAGCGCGCCATCTACGACGCATTGGACATCCACCCCGCGCCCGAGGGAGTCGCAAAACCATCGTCCGATCTCCCCCATATCCCGCTTCTGTGCGCTTTTGTAGTGCAACTTGCGCTTTCGAATCATCGTAACTGCCTAATATATCAATACTTTGCAAATCGGATTGGTAAACATGGGCAAGCGGGCAGCCACGACCGGCACCACCCATAAGCCCGCTTCAGTGGGTTCCCGGCAACCGCCTTCAGGTTTACGACCCACGTCCAGATTTCCGCAATCATTCCATATTTGTTTCACGCCTTGCCCTATGTGAAATCTCGGTGTAACATGCTTTGAGGGAATAGCTGTGGCCGGAAAAGTTCACTACATCTACGGGCAGCCAACGCCAATCGGGCACTTCGTCAGAGTCGGGTACAACGGGCACCGCCAGCTTGAAACTCTGTTTGCCCGCGGACGCTTCGCTCCCGACCGGGTCGTCATCGAAGCAGCAAGATTCGATACACAGCGAGAACCGATCAACACACTGTCAGCTACTGGCACGGAGATCGTGATCGATCCTACCGTGGCCGAGTTGAGCAGCGTAGGCCGATTCGAAGGCGCTCCAAGGGCTTGGCGTGGGCCAACAAGACACGACCACTCGATCATGTCGACTTCCAACGTGCAGAGGAAGGAACGGTTTGACGCGGGCGTCTGGAGAAGGCGACCGAGGGCCGGTGGAGGTGGGCAGAACGGAAGGTTGTACCTGCCCGGCATCGATCGGCATTATAAGTTGGCGGACGTGAGGGCCATCATGAAAGCCAGGGGAGGGAGGCGACTTCTTGCCTGCCAAGACCGCGATTGTTGCCCGCGCGGTCTGCCTGACATGCTGAACGATCCCAAGGCGCATTTCTTGACTCAACGACGGAAACAGCTACTTGACCTACAGAGAATGCCTGACCTCCGACGGACCTCGCGCTTCCTTGACTACCACTTGGCGTCGGCGGATCGCACTGCACGTCAGGTCGCGAAACCAAAAATACCCGACGACCGAATTCAGGAATCTCTCCGCCGAACCACGCTGCGTCTCGATCGCCTACGGGCTGCGTTAGAGGAATTCGATCGCACAGTGGGAAAGAGCGCAACGAGATCTGTTCCGCTTGCGACGCGTGCTCGTGTCAGCGCACGAGGGCAAGACCAAGGGAGCTAGATCGTATGTCGACTGCGGTGGCTAGAATTTTGGGCGAGCTGCGCAATCGCGGTGGCCTGCGAGGCGCGGATATCGCCAACATCGTCGATGTATCTCGGCCCACAGTCTCGCGCTGGACAAAGGGAAGGGCTTCTCCGTCACTACATACCCAGACAGTCATTGCCGAACTTCGCTATGTTGTAGAGCGTCTGTCCGATTTCTATTCGCCACAGGAAACCCGCCTGTGGCTTCACACGTCGCATCCGTTACTCCAAGGAGAGCGGGCGGTCGACTTGATTCACGCTGGCCGCTCTGAGGAGGTGCTTGAAGTCATCGACCGGCTTGAGGCGGCGGCCTACTTGTAGGCGATGAGAAGCAGATCGCGAGCGCGTGATCTAACGCTCCTGGACGCGCTGGACCAGCTACCGCGAGTTTCCTTGCACGCCACCGTGTGGCGTGTGGTCCGGAGCGAGCAAGAGCCTCTACTTTGCCATCCCTCGGTCGGGCGCTGGGACCTCGGTCACGTCGATGTGCTATACACATCGTTTAAAGCGGATCGTGCGGTTTCGGAGATGTACTTTCACCTCACGAGACAGCCGGTGTTCCCGTCTGCCGTTCAGTTCACCCTCAACGAGATTGAAGTCACAACTCGTAGCACACTCAAGTTCGCTGAGCTTCGTGATCTCGAACCTCTTGGCGTCGACCGGGACAAGTACCCTGCTCTTTTGTACGAACGTACCCAGGAGATAGGCGACGCGGCAGCGTTCCTTGGATTCGATGGTGTGATTTCTCCAAGCGCACGCTGGGATTGCCTAAACTTGGCTATTTTTTGCGACGAACTGAATCCTGAAGATCTGGTGCTCAGGAACTCTATTGGGCTCGACTGGAAGGCGTGGCAAAAAAGACACGGCAAGGCCTAATGGTGCGTTTCAAAACTCCACCGGCGGCTTGAGGAAGTTCCAGCAGGTAAGGACACAACACAGGGTGGGGAAGGCTTCGTGGACGACGGGCGACCGTTCGTAGCGGACGGCCAAGCGCCGATACCGATGCAGCCGAGCGCACTACGCCGACACACATAGAGGTATGTGCCTTGGATTTAGGAGAGGAATAGTGTCGTGCGTCTGACCTTCGTTCACGGTTGGAGTGTCACTAATACCGATACCTACGGTGAGCTCCCGGCAGCGTTGAGTGCTGTCGCCTCCAGGTACGGCCTGGAGCTGAGAATTGAGCACCTGTATCTTGGGAAATACGTGAGCTTCCATGACGCGGTCACGCTGGACGACATTGCCCGCGCACTCAATCGCGCGCTGCGAGATCGACCAGACAGCGATGGCGAATGGAAGGAATATTTTCGAAATTCCGAAATTGCCGAGTTTCCGTGTTTTCTGTCTGGATTTCAGATTGAAGACACGGTATGCCTCAACCTTCGTCGATCCTGAAAAACATGGAAATCCCCGATGTCCGGTGCCCGGACCGCGGGTCGGCGGCTTCACGCCAAACCTCATTCGGGCAGGGCCAACGCCACCAACTCCGCCGGAAATCCCCGCGCCCCGACCGCGACAACGACGAATTGCCGACCGTTGGCCATGTAGGTCATGGGGAGCCCGGTTTCATTGGCCGGCAACTCCATCTCGAACAACGTCTCGCCGGTAGCCTTGTCGAGGGCGCGCAGGTTGGGTCCTCCACCGCCGGGTCCCGAAGCGAACAATCCGGCGCCGTCGCCCGAGAACAGCAGCGTTTGAGTCACCAGCAGGGGGGCGCGTTCCGGGTTACCTGCGCCGCTGAGATCCACGCCATCGAGGGCGGGGTGTTCCCGCACGTAGGCGGGCGCCACGCCGTTGGGCGCCATCCAGACGTGATCGCCGGTGTTCAGGTCAATTGCCGTAATCCGGCCCCACGGAGGTTTGATCATCGGCAGTCCCAGGGGGCGTTCGACCTGAACGCCGCGTCCGATGTAGTTCATTTCGGAGCGCTCGCCCCCTTCGACCAGCGCATTGCCAAACCAGTTGGTGACCGATGGGACGTACATGATTCCAGTCTCCGGGTCGGCCGCCGCCCCCTGCCAGTTGGCGCCGCCCTGCACATGTGGAACCTGCAGGGTTGCGAGCTTTCCGCCGGTACCGGCGACCATGGGAGGCGTGTAAATCGGCCCCATCCGGTACTGGCTGGTAATGCGGCGGGCTTCGGCCAGAATCTCGGGGGTGAAATCGAGCAGGTCGTCGTCGGAAACTCCCTGCCGGTCGAACGGCGCAGGCCGGGTCGGGACCGGTTGTGTGGGCGAACTGCGCTCGCCGGGGACGTCGGACACGGGTACCGGCCGCTCTTCGATGGGCCAGACCGGTTCGCCGGTGACACGGTCGAAGACGTAAGTGTATGCCTGCTTCGTCACCTGGGCCACTGCCCGGACCGGTTGCCCCTCCACTTCGACATCCAACAGAAGCGGGGCCGAGGCCGTGTCGTAATCGAAGATATCGTGGTGTACAAGCTGGTAGTACCAGACGACGTCGCCCGTCCGCGCGTCCAGGCATACCAGGCTGCTGCTGAACAAGTTGTCGCCCAGGCGATGCCCGCCGAAGTAATCGGCCGTGGGGGCCTCGGTCGGCAGATAGACGTAGCCGAGTTCCAAGTCGGCGCTCATTGGCGCCCAGACCGCGGTGTTTCCGGTGTATTGGAACGACTCGTCTTCCCAGGTCTCGACGCCGGGTTCGCCCTCCTGTGGAACGGTGTGGAATGTCCACAACATTTCGCCCGTGCGGACATCGTAGCCGCGCACGTACCCTGGAACGTTATTGAGCGTTGGCGGCGCGGACCCCGAGCGGAGGGCCGAACCGACGACGGCGATGTCACCCACGATCATGGCGGGCGAGGTTGAGGTGATTTGTCCGATTTCCACTTCACGGTCGAGACCATTCCAGAGATCCACGATTCCATCGGTTCCGAAACCCGGTATCGGGTAGCCGGTCCTCGCATTCAGGGCGACCAGGCGATAGCCCCTCGTGATCAGGAGGATGCGTTCGTCGTCGCCATCGCTCCAGTAGGCCAAGCCGCGGTTGTTGGCCCGCGGGGCGCCCGAGGCGCGTTCGCCTTCGTCGAGCCGGTACGTCCAGAGGGTTTCACCGGTCGTCGCATCCACCGCCACCGCCGCCCTTTGTATTCCCGCCGTTAAATAGAGGACACCTCCGACCATTAACGGTGTGACCTCCCAGTTGAAATCGGCGCGCGGGCCGAAATTTTCGGATTTCCAGCGCCAGACGATATCGAGTTCATTGACGTTGCCGGGATGGATCTGGTCGAGCGGCGAATAGTGGGTCGTTCCCGCGTCTCCGCCCCAATGGCGCCATTCGCCCCCGCTGGCGCCGGTTTGAGCCGACGCGCCCGTGCAAAGTAGTGTGGAGGTCAGAAATATCAACGATGCCGTTCGATGCATGGCCTGCCTTCAAAGGGTTGAATTCAACCCGCCTTTCTCTCGAGTTGTCTGCTACAGTGCCGGATCCATCCGCCAGTGCCGCGTTCCGCTTCGTCGGGCTCCTCAACGTACGTCAAGTACGCCTCGGTCGCCCTCCGGGCGCGGGCCTTGCGCTGACGGCGTCTCCGACTCTTCGCTACGAAAACCCGTGAGAAAGGCGGGCCAAGCGATTAACTATATTCCAGCCGTTGACCTGAGTTAAGCTCTTGAATTGTTCGCTCCAGAGACTTTTCGCGGTGGTTGCCGTACCGAATAAACGGGAATCTCCGGATCCCTGTGTGCGGACATAGTTCGTTACATCGGAAATTCAGGTCGATATGAAGTCTATATTATGAGGAAGTCCACATGAAAAGCATGCCGATTATGCCGCACGCCGCGACGGCGTTCGTGGCAAAGCGCCCCAGGCCCGCGGGCGTCCCAAATTGTTGCACTCTACTTCTGATCGGCCTGCTGGCACTACCCACGGGGCTTCTGGCGCAGGAAACGGCACCTGCCGAGTTGCCCGCCGGAGCGTTCACTATCGGCCTGGACGAGCAGCCTCCAGTAAGCCCAAGCGTGACGGTGGGCGAATTCGACAACGGCGTTCGATATTATATTCGCGCCAATCAGGAACCTGAAAACCGCGCCGAATTGCGGCTCGTGGTCGACGTGGGATCGGTGCTCGAGGACGACGATCAGCTTGGCTTGGCTCATTTTCTGGAGCACATGGCGTTTAACGGCACCGAAAACTTCGAGAAGCAGGAACTGATCGGTTTCATGGAGTCGATCGGTATGCGTCTGGGCCCGGGCGTGAACGCGTATACCTCGTTCGACGAAACCGTTTACCAGTTGCAACTGCCGACCGACAATCCCGAGTACATGGCCACGGCGTTCCAGATTCTGGAGGACTGGGCCACGGGTTTGACACTGGATTCCGAAGAGATCGATCTCGAACGCGGCGTGGTGATCGAGGAATGGCGGCTGGGTCAAGGCGCCCAGGCGCGGATACGCGACGAGCAGTTTCCGGTCCTTTTCAGGGATTCCCAATACGCGGAGCGGCTTCCGATCGGAACGCTCGACAGCCTAGAGAATTTCGACCACGACTCCCTGCGCCGCTTCTACGATGACTGGTACCGGCCCGAGTTGATGTCGGTCATTGCCGTGGGCGACTTCGATACCGCGGATATCGAGAGCCTCATTCAGCAGCATTTCGAGGGTATTCCCGCTTCGCCCGAGCCACGAGAACGCGTGCGCCTCACCATTCCCGAACACGATGAGACGCTGTTCACGATTGTCACCGACCCCGAATTGCCGATCACACAGGTGGCGGTCTATCACAAGATGCCGCCTTTGACCGACTGGTCGATCGGCGGTTATCGCCAGAGGATAGTGGAGCGCCTCTACAACGACATGTTGAACGCCCGCTTCCAGGAGATCGCGCGACAGCCCGATCCTCCGTTCCTGGCCGCGTTCTCCCAGCAGGGGCAGCTCATCCGTCCGGTCGGCGTCTACATCCTCGCCGCTCCGGTGGCCGAGGTGGATATCGATCGCGGGCTCGAAACCTTGCTTGTCGAGGCCGAACGCGTGGCACGTTTCGGCTTCACTTCGGTCGAACTGGAGCGCCAGAAGACGGCGGCTCTGCGCAACATGGAGCGTCAGTACACCAACCGCGACAGCCGCAACTCGGGCGCTTTCGCGGCCGAATACATTCGCGCCTATCTCAATGGCGAGTCCATTCCCGGAGTGGAGTACGAGTTTGCGCTCTACCAGCGGTTCGTTCCCGAGATTACGCTCGATGAAGTGAACCGGATCGGACAGAACTGGATCAGCGACTCCAACCGGGTTGTTGCGGTGACCGCTCCCGAGAAGCCCGATCTTGTCATGCCCGGTGCGGACGATCTGATCGCCGTCATGGCCGCGGTGGATGGAATTGAAATCACTCCGTACGAGGAAACGACACCCGATCAGCCGTTGCTGGCGAACGTTCCCGCGGGTTCGGAGGTGGTGGCCACTCGCACGCTGGAGGGTGGAATCACCGAATGGGATCTGGCCAACGGGATCAAGGTGGTATTGAAACCCACCGATTTTCAGCAGGACCAGATCGTGTTTCGGGGCTTCAGCCCCGGAGGAACCTCGCTTGCGAACGATGAAGACTATATTCCAGCCAGCACGGCCGTCACGATAATCGCTAACGGCGGCCTGGCCGCGTTCAATGCGACCGACCTTCAGCGCGAGTTGACCGGCAAGGTGGCCAACGTCAGTCCGTTCATATCCGATTACGAAGAAGGCGTCACTGGCAACGCGTCTCCGGCGGATCTGGAAACCATGTTTCAGCTCATCTATTTGAGGATGACAGCGCCGCGTGCGGATGAAACGTTCTACGAGATTTTCAGGAACCAGATGGCGAGCGTTCTTGCGAACCGGGATGCAAACCCGGCGACCGCGTTCGGCGATACGTTCAATCGCATTTACTATCAGGATCACTTGCGCCGCCAGCCGCAAACCGTCGAAATGATCGATGAAACCGATCTGGCGAGATCGATGGCGTTCTACGAGGATCGATTCGCGGATACCGATGACTTCACGTTCATCTTCGTTGGCAACATGGATCTCGATGCGATGAGACCCCTGGTGGAAACCTACCTGGGCGGTCTGCCGGCCACCGCGCGCGAGGAAACCTGGAGAGACGTGGGTATCCGGAATCCCACCGGCGTTTTCGAAGAAACGGTAAACCGCGGAATCGAGCCGCAGAGCCGGACGCAATTGGCGTTTACCGGTCCGTTCGATTACGCGAACCAGGCCGAGCGCACAAGAATCAGCGCCACGGCCCAGTTGCTGCAGACCCGGCTTCGCGAAGTCATGCGCGAACAACTCGGCGGTACTTATAGTGTTTCCGTGAGTTCCCAGACGAGTTGGCTGCCCGTGGAGAGCTACACGATGTCGATCGGCTTCGGTTCGGACCCCGAACGGGCCGAAGAGATGATCGAGAGTCTCTTTGCGGAAATCGAATCGTTGAAGGAATCGGGACCGTCAGAGGAAGAGGTTTCGGACACGCAGCAGGCGATGCTGCGGGCGTTCGAAACGCGCATGGAACAGAACAACTTCTGGTTGAATCAGTTGAATGGTTCGTATCGCATCGGAACGAATCCCGGTGCGTCGGAGATCCTGTCTTATGCCGGCACCGTCGAGGCGCTGACCCCGGCCGACATTCAGGCCGGGCTCCAACAGTACTTCGATGTGGACAACTACATTCGCGTTACGCTGCTTCCGGAAGAGTAAACCCGAAGTCGCGGAAAGGGCCCGATCTCGCTCGAGCCGCTCAATTTCAACGGCGACCTCCATCGGTTGCGCATCCTGTCTGGCTCGAAAGTTCCGCGCGACGTCGGAATGCAGGCGCCCCACTTCCACTCCCAATGTAGGGGCGGTCTATGACCGCCCGAATCAAGTCCGAACCCGCACCTACAGTGGCGAACTGTAGGAGAACAGCATTCCGAAACTACAGGGAAGTCAGGGCACCTCGACCACTGGGACCACGGGCAGGGTGGTGAAGATCCGGTTGACGCCATCCAGTTCGAAGGCCACCGCCGAGAAGAGTCCCGGCGCGGGCGTCATGCACCGCACCGACCCGGTGAAGTCCGAGGTGTCGGTGGTGGGGAACACCTGGTCGATGAACCGGGAGTCCTGGCCGTTGGCCGCAAGCGGGATCATCGTCTCTTCGAGCACGGCGCCGTCCCGCATCAGCCGGCACCGCACCAGGAGGGCGGCCTCGCCCCGGTTGTGGACCGCGACGCCCGTGTTGATGCCGCCATCCTGGCGGCGCACCGGGACGAGGGCATCCCGGACCGGGGGACTGTCGCCGACCCCGGCGACCCCGAGGCGGGGGATGTCGAAGCGCAGGACCCCGCCGACGGGACCCTCAGCCACGACGGCGACCGATCCGACCTTCAGAACCCCCCGTCCGTGGGTCGAGATCGTCAGTTCTCCCAACGGGTTCATGGCCGTGCCGGGGCGCAGGGCTCCATCGTCGTCCACCTCCAGATCCTCGGTGATATCCACCAGCGATTCGGCGGCGATGGGGGCGCCGTCCTGATCGTGAAAGTCAATGGCGGGACGGACCGGCTCCGTGCCCGCATTCACCAGCACCAGTGAGGAGACGATCTTCCCGCCATTGGCGAAATGCGTGAAGTCCAGCCGTGTGGCGTCCTGTTCCTGCTCCTGATCCAGGACCGCCGGCACGGGCACCACGGGCAGCGTGGTGAAGATCCGGTGGACGCCATCCAGTTCGAATGCGACCGCCGAGAAACGCCCCGGTTCGGGCGCCGTGCACCGCACCGACCCGGTGAAGTCCGAGGTGTTGGCCGTGGGGAATACTTCGTCGATAAACCGGGAGTCCTGGCCGTTGGCCGCAAGCGGGATGACGGTCTCTTCGAGGACGGCGCCGTCCCGCATCAATCGGCATTGCAGGGTCAGAGTGGCGGTTCCCCGGTTGCGGACCGCGACGCCCGTGTTGATGCCGCCATCCTGGCGGCGCACCGGGACGAGGGCATCCCGGAGGGTCGGGCTGTCGCCGACCCCGGCGACCCCGTGGCCGGGGATGTCGAAGCGCAGGACCCCGCCGATGGAACCGGGCGCGCGCACCGTGACCGATCCGACCCGCAGTCCCCCGCGGCCGTGGGTGGCAATGGTGAGTTCGCCGAGGGGGTTCATGACTGCCCGGGGGCTCAGGGCGCCGTCGTCACCCACTTCCAGATCCGGGGTGAGTTCCACCACCCTCCGGGCGGCGATCGGGTCGCCGTCCCGATCGTAGAAGTAGATGGCGGGACGGACCGGATAGGCGCCCGCGTTCACCAGCGCCAGCGTGGACGTGATGAACCCCCCATTGGCGAAATGGGTAAAGTCCAGGTCCGCCACGGGCGTGGCCTCGGGCGAAATGCGGTGGGAACCGGCGCCGGCCGTGCTCACGGCGCGCAGATGGAAGAAGTAGACCCGGCCGTTGATCAGACCGCCAATCGTGTGGGTGCGGTCGGTCGATCCGGTTGAAATCCACTCGCCCTCGCCGTCAATCCGGTGCTCGTAATACTGAATCCGGGAGCTGCCCTGGCTGGACGGCGCATCCCATCGCAGCGTCACCTCCCCGTCGCCGCCCTCCGCCCGAATGGTTCCGGGATAGGACGGGGGCCGGGTGCGCCCTCCGCCACCGCCTCCTCCACCACCTCCACCCGTGCGGGGCGGTGGAGGAGGAGGCGGAGGAGGAGGAGGAGGAGGCGGCGGCGGCGGTGGCGGCGGGTCGGCGCAGACGGCTCCCTGAAAATCGATCGTCGCCAACCACGCTCGAAATGCGGTATCCGCCGGCGCGCACAAAGTGGTCGACCGTATATCCAACACCGAGAGTTGTGACAGCGTCATCAGGGTGAGCGGGATTGCCCCGCTCAACTCATTCTCGGAGAGATCCAACCTCTGGAGCTTGGTCAGATCCCCCAGCTCGGCTGGAATCGTGCCGCTCAAGTCATTGGAGGCGAGAACCAGTTCCGTGACGCGGCCGTTCTGGTCCGTGGTCACACCGTGCCAATCCCAAAGCGACACCAAAGGCGCCTCGCTCAACCAGTTCGTGTTTGTCTTCCAGTTCGCACCATTCGTCCCGTTGTAAAGATCCACTAAAGCCGCCATGTCGGTCGTCATGCGGCTGCGGTCCCAGGAACGGATGCGTTCGAGTTCCCGTTCCAGACGCTGGGCGACAGTGGGATGCTGGTCATAGACGTTGCTCTGCTCCGATGGGTCGGATGCGATATCGAAGAGTTGGTAAGGCCTCTCGAAGGGTTGACCGATAGGATCTTCCCTGCCCCCGGAACCGTTCCCTGCGACTAACTTCCAGCGACCGTCACGGATCGCGAACATCCCCTGAATGGAATGATGGGTCACCGCAGCGCGCGGACGGGCCCACGGCTTGCCGCGTAGCAGCGGCAGGAGGCTGAAGCTGTCCTCGGCCGCATTATTGGGCAACTCCTTACCAACGATCTCTGCCACCGTTGCAAAGACATCGGTCAACGAGATGACATCCTCCCGGGTGCTGCCGGGTTCAATCTCCCCAGGCCAGCGCGCGAAGAACGGCACGCGATGACCCCCCTCCCAAATATCGGCCTTGGTCCCTCGATACACGTAATTCGCAGTGTGATTGCCCGCCCGATACGCCTGGATCGTCGAATCATCCGTGTGGTCCCTGTCGTCAAGCCCGTCCAGACGGGACATGAAGGACCCATTGTCGGAGGTGAAAATCAGCAGCGTGTTGTCGTCGACTCCGGCTTGGTCCAGGGCGCTCATTACGTCGCCCACGGCTGCGTCGACCTGTACGATGAAATCCCCGTACGGGCCCAATTCGGTCTTTCCTTCGAACCGCTGGGTCGGCCAGACCGGCTTGTGCGGGGCCGTCAAGGGCAGATACAGCAGAAATGGCATCCCGTCCGACGCCTGCCGCTGGATAAACCCCGCGGCCTGCCGGATCAGTTCATCGAGCACATCAGCGGGATCGAAATCCGACGCCAACTCGCCGGCTCTCATGTAACGCGGAAATTCCATCCCGGACTGTTGCCCCAGCGGAAATCCCGTGATCTCGCCGTCACGGATATAGACATACGGGGGGAAGTCCACGGAAGCCGGGATGATGTAGGACTCGTCGAATCCGTGCGTGTGCGGCCCGTCGTCAATGGGCTCCTCGAAGTCGAATTCGCCCAAGGCATTCTTCGCAAAACCGAGGCCCAGGTGCCACTTTCCAATCACTGCGGTGCGGTACCCGGTGGCTCCGAGAAAGGAGCCGAGCGTTTCGCGATCCCGAGCGATCAAGGGCCCCGCGTAACCGTTCAGGACTCCCCGGGTCAGTCGTGTCCGCCACGCATAGCGGCCGGTCAACAGGCCGTAGCGCGTCGGGGTGCAAACCCCGACGGCGAATGCGCGTCCAGAAACGCCATACCCTGTCCTGCCAGGGTATCCAGGTTCGGCGTCGGGATTTGGGACTGTGAGTTCAGATAGCCGACATCGCCGTACCCAAGGTCGTCGGCCAGGACGATGACGATGTTCGGCGCCCGCGCAGCGTCCTTGTCCTGCGCCGGCGCCCGCATCGGCATGATCGCCGCCAGGACAGCGAGCGCCAGCAGCAGTCCCGCCGCCGCACGTCCGGCGAGGCCGGTCAGGCACGGAAAGGCGGGGGAACCGCCCGGTCCGCCCCGCGCGTCCGCCGGCCCCGTGCATCCCGCCATGTCTGCCCACTCGCCACGGGCCCAGTCGTGACCGACCCGAGCGGCCCGATGCGTCGTCCTGACTATTGCCATGTACTAGCCTCCCAACGTTCCGGAGGGAACGCTTCGAACCCCGTGCGTTCCGGCGCAGCGCCCCGCGCACACGGCGCCGTCCGTCGAGGTGACCGAAATCCTCTACGCGGCCTGCCCGGCTTCCGTGGCGGATCGCACACGCACACAATTGGTTTTAACTATAAGAAAAATAGTGTGACAATAGTGTCTCTTTTTAGGAATATTACCGCGAATTTTTAGATCATTATTCGCGATTTATGATTTATTTCGAAGTGACGCGCCTGGAATCGGTTGATCGTACGGTCATAGACCGCACCTACAGGGGGAATCGGAAGGGGAGTGGGTGGGTGGGAGTGAGCGAGGGCGCCTGCAATCCGAAACTGTAGCGGTCTATGACCGCCCAAATCCAAGACTGTAGGGAAGTCAGGGCACCTCGACCACAGGGACCACGGGCAGGGTGGTGAAGATCCGGTTGACGCCATCCAGTTCGAAGGCCACCGCCGAGAAGCGGCCCGGTTCGGGCGTCAGGCACCGCACCGACCCCACGAAGTCGGACGTATCGGCGGTGGGGAACACCTGGTCGATGAACCGGGAGTCCTGGCCGTTGGCCGCAAGCGGGACCATCGTCTCTTCGAGTACGACGCCGTCCCGCATCAGCCGGCACCGCACCAGAAGGGCGGTCGTGCCCCGGTTGTGGAGGGCGACGCCCGTGTTGATGCCGCCATCCTGGCGGCGCACCGGGACCAGGGCATCCCGGACCGGGGGACTGTCGCCGACCCCGGCGACCCCGAAGCCGGGGATGTCGAAGCGCAGGACCCCGCCGATGGGACCCTCGGCCGTCACGGTGACCGATCCGACCTTTAGACCCCCCCGTCCGTGGGTCGAGATCGTCAGTTCTCCCAGCGGGTTCATCGCCGTGCTGGGGCGCAGGGCGCCGTCGTCGCCGATCTCCATATCCGCGGGAACATCCAGCATGGATTCGGCGGCGATGGGGCCGCCGTCCTGATCGTGGAAATAGATGGCCGGACGGACCGGATTGGCGCCCGCATTCACCAGCACCAGTGAGGAGACGATCTTCCCGCCATTGGCGAAATGCGTGAAGTCCAGCCGTGTGGCGTCCTGTTCGGGTTCCTCCTCTTGCTCCTGTTCCTGTTCTTCCTCTTGTTCCTGCTCCTGCTCCGGGACCGCCGGTATCGGCACCACGGGCAGGGTGGTGAAGATCCGGTTTGTCCCATCCAGTTCGAATGCCACCGCCGAGAAGCGCCCCGGTTCGGGGGCGGCGCACCGCACCGACCCGGCGAAGTCCGAGGTATCGGCGGCGGGGAACACCTGGTCGATGAATCGGGAGTCCTGGCCGTTGACCTCGAGGCGGATATCCGCCTCTTCGATCACTGCGCCGTCCCGCATCAATCGGCATTGCAGGGTCAGAGTGGCGGTTCCCCGGTTGCGGACCGCGACCCCCGTGTTGATGCCCATCTCCTGGCGGCGGACCGGAAGCAGGGCATCGCGGAGGGCCGGGCTGTCGCCGACCCCGGCGACCCCGTAGCCGGGGATGTCGAAGCGCAGGACCCCGCCGATGGAACCGGGCGCGCGCACGGTGACCGATCCGACCCGCAGTCCCCCGCGGCCGTGGGTGGCAATGGTGAGTTCGCCGAGGGGGTTCATGACCGTCCGGGGGCTCAGGGCGCCGTCGTCACCCACTTCCAGATCCGGGGTGAGTTCCACCACCCTCCGGGCCTCGATGGGGTCGCCGTCCTGATCGTAGAAGTAGATGGCGGGGCGGACCGGGTAGGCGCCCGCGTTCACCAGCGCCAGCGTGGATGTGATGAACCCCCCATTGGCGAAGTGGGTGAAGTCCAGGTCCGCCACCGGCGTGGCCTCGGGCGAAATGCGGTGGGAACCGGCGCCGTCGGCGCTCACCGCGCGCAGATGGAAGAAGTAGACCCGGCCGTTGATCAGACCGGCAATCGTGTGGGTGCGGTCGGTCGATTCGGTCGAAATCCATTCGCCCTCGCCGTCGATCCGGTACTCGTAATGCTCGATCCGGGAACTGCCCCGGCTGGCCGGCGCGTCCCATCGTAGCGTCACCTCCCCATCGCCGCCCTCCGCCTGAATGAGGCCGGGATAGGACGGTGGCCGGGCGCGCCCCCCACCTCCACCGCCTCCGCCACCCGTGGTGGGCGGTGGCGGCGGAGGCGGCGGAGGCGGTGGAGGCGGTGGAGCGGTTACCGTAACCCGGGCCGTGCTGCTCGTGCTTCCCCCAGGCCCCGTGGCCGTTAAGGTATAGGTCGCAGACTCGGTCGGCGAAACCGAAAGTGAGCCCTCCGATTGCACTTGGCCGATACCGGGCTGTAGGTTGAGTTCTGTCGCATTTTGGGAACTCCACTGCAATGTCGCGCTCTCTCCCTCCTCAATGCTGCTCGGCTGGACCGTCAAGCTTACCGACGGAGCCGGCGGTGGCGGCATCCCGATTCCCAGAAAGATCGCGCTGAAAGCTCCCCAGTTCTGATCCGAATCCTTCCCGCGCACGTAAACGATATGCCGCCCGTCACTGAGGTTGGTCGTGTCAACCGACGCCGCATAAACATCCCCGTGACCCACCATGGAGAGCGGCGCCGGAACCGGAGTCGTGACCCACGGGGGCGTGTCGATGTAGTACTCCGCGGTTTCGAGAGACTGCGTGGGTTCGGTGCCGTTGGAATTGTTAAACTGGCTGTCGTTCAGGGTGGCGCTGAGTGTAACTGAGGTACCCGCCGCGACCACGGACGGCCATTCTGCTGCGCCGAGCGAGAGGCTGCCGTCGACAACGTCGGGGCCCGAGGGCGTCATATAGGGAGTTCTCGCAACCTTCGCCGCGTAGTAGAGCGATGGCATGTTGCGCGGAAGCACCGTGTCTTCGAAGTAGCTGCATTGTTCGAAAAACTCGGTGCCGAGCTCGTACGTAAACGTCGCCACGCCCATCTCTCCATAGCCGAAGTCCTCAGTCGCGCCGTCGGTCTTGTAAAGATCGAGCGCATGCTGCGGGGTATGCCCGTTGAAGAAAGCCAGCTTGCGGGCAATCGTTCGGAGCTGTGTATTGTTGGGGGCTAGTGTCTGCGTGAACCCGTAGGGGTAAAGTATCAATTGGCCGGAGCTGTGGATATCCAGGTAGATGCCGGTAGCGTCATCGGGAGCGGGGTCGGTGAAATGCGGTCCGCGCTGATCGGGAAAGATCGACCGAATGTAATTCTGGATGGACAGTACTTCGGGTTCCGAAGCGGCAGAAGCACCGTGGTAGGTATTGCTGCACTGGGAATCGCTCGAACCGCCGCAGCAGTTCCACATGAACTCGAAGTTTCGGTTGAGGTCCGCGCCTCGACTGTTCGGTTCCTCTGTGCAGTAGTTTTCATTGACGTTCTTGCGCCACAACTGGCCCGCCTCCGCATGTTTGCGGCCGTCCGGGTTAGCCTGCAGCATCAAGTGGATCTCATGATGGTCGAGCAACCAGGTCGCATCGGCAGCGACATCGTAGTTTCGGATCAAGTCCTCCGCAAAGCGTGTTACCAACTCCGCCGGAGTATATTCTCTGGCGTGAATCGCCGAAGTGACGAACATCTTCGGCTTTGGGTCCGCCACGTTCTCGTTCGTCAAGACGAGGACCCGCATGTCATAGCCGCCGTCACTATCGGTCTTCAACCACGAATCACCGACATCAACCCAACTCGCCAAGGTTGGGTTGCTCGCAACGATAGAATCCGCAGTGGCGAACGTCTCCTCGACGGTTCGGTAGCATGAGAAACCAGATATCCCGGTCGTTGCTCTCGCCACGGCCTGTTTTGGAGTCTGATCTGATCGGAGCACGCCGGGCGGGGCAAGTATCGTCGACAATTCTTGTGCGCTGACAGGTTCCGTTCTCAACCCGCGCTGCTGCAGGCGCTGAAGCTGTTCGGCGGTGACCTCCACCACCAAGTATCCATTTTCGTACTTGGATTCGATCGGCTCCAAACTCGCGGCAATAAGTCGGCCGGTCGCCAGATCGTCGAAGAAGACACGGACGATCATCTCCTCGCCGGAGATCTGCGCCCGTAGCTCAGGGGCAACCGCCGCAACAAGGATGCTCAACGCAAAAAGAATGGCCAGCCCACCACGAGCCACCCGAAGAACTCGGTCTAGAGTTGAAGGTCGGCTGTTACCGCTGTGTTGCATCATTGCCCAGGCGGCTGGCAGCCTGAAGAGATCACGAAGAAGGCAATCCCGCCTTCGTCGGCCAAATACCGCCGTCAGCGTCGGGTTGAAGCCGCCGCCCGGACACGGTTCCAATTGGGCGTTACCCTCTGCCTGTATCGGTATCGGGGCGGCCAGTAGCGCCGCCAGCGCAGGCAGTAGGGCCGCGCTCAACGGACTGGCAAAGGACGTCAGTCCTCGGGCTACCCGCCCGATCCGCGGCGCTCGATCTCCCGACGTCATGGCACCTCGACCACGGGGACCACAGGCAGGGTCGTGAAGATCCGGTTAATCCCATCCAGTTCGAAGGCCACCGCCGAGAAGAGTCCCGGTTCGGGCGTCAGGCACCGCACCGACCCGACGAAGTCCGAGGTATCGGCGGTGGGGAACACCTGGTCGATGAACCGGGAATCCTGGCCGTTGGCCGCAAGCGGGATCATCGTCTCTTCGAGCACGACGCCGTCCCGCATCAGCCGGCACCGCACCAGAAGGGCGGTCGTGCCCCGGTTGTGGACCGCGACCCCCGTGTTGATGCCGCCATCCTGGCGGCGCACCGGGACCAGGGCATCCCGGACCGGGGGACTGTCGCCGACCCCGGCGACCCCGAGGCGGGGGATGTCGAAGCGCAGGACCCCGCCGACGGGACCCTCGGCCACGACGGCGACCGAGCCGACCTTCAGGACCCCCCGTCCGTGGGTGGAGATCGTCAGTTCTCCCAGCGGGTTCATGGCCGTCCGGGGGCTCAAAGCGCCGTCGTCTCCGACCTCCAGATCCTCGGTGATATCCAGCATCGATTCGGCGGCGATGGGGCCGCCGTCCTGATCGTGGAAATAGATGGCCGGACGGACCGGATTGGCGCCCGCATTCACCAGCACCAGTGAGGAGACGATCTTCCCGCCATTGGCGAAATGCGTGAAGTCCAGCCGTGTGGCGTCCTGTTCGGGTTCCTCCTCTTGCTCCTGTTCCTGTTCTTCCTCTTGTTCCTGCTCCTGCTCCGGGACCGCCGGTATCGGCACCACGGGCAGGGTGGTGAAGATCCGGTTTGTCCCATCCAGTTCGAATGCGACCGCCGAGAAGCGCCCCGGTTCGGGCGCGGCGCATCGCACCGACCCGGCGAAGTACGAGGTATCGGCGGCGGGGAACACCTGGTCGATGAATCGGGAGTCCTGGCCGTTGACCTGGAGCCGGATATCCGTCTCTTCGAGCACGGCGCCGTCCCGCATCAATCGGCATTGCAGGGTCAGAGTGGCCGTTCCCCGGTTGCGGACCGCGACGCCCGTGTTGATGCCGCCATCCTGGCGGCGCACCGGGACGAGGGCATCCCGGAGGGTCGGGCTGTCGCCGACCCCGGCGACCCCGTAGCCGGGGATGTCGAAGCGCAGGACCCCGCCAATGGAACCGGGCGCGCGCACCGTGACCGAACCGACCCGCAGTCCCCCGCGGCCGTGGGTGGCAATGGTGAGTTCTTCCAGCGGGCTCATGACCGTCCGGGGGCTCAGGGCACCGTCGTCACCCACTTCCAGATCCGGGGTGAGGTCCACCACCCTCCGGGCCTCGATGGGGTCGCCGTCCTGATCGTAGAAGTAGATGGCGGGACGGACCGGGTAGGCGCCCGCGTTCACCAGCGCCAGCGTGGATGTGATGAACCCCCCATTGGCGAAGTGGGTAAAGTCCAGGTCCGCCACCGGCGTGGCCTCGGGCGAAATGCGGTGGGCGCCGGCGCCGGCCGCGCTCACCGCGCGGAGATGGAAGAAATAGACGCGGCCGTTGATCAGACCGGTAATGGTGTGGATGCGGTCGCTCGATCCGGTCGAAATCCACTCGCCCTCGCCGTCAATCCGGTATTCGTAATACAGAATCCGGGAGCTGCCCTGGCTGGACGGCGCATCCCAGGTCAGCGTTGCCTCCCCGTCGCCGCCCTCCGCCCGAATGGTCCCGGGATAGGACGGCGGCCGGGCGCGCCCCCCACCTCCTCCGCCACCTCCTCCGCCACCCGTGATGGGCGGTGGCGGCGGAGGAGGCGGTCGGATGATGATGGGCGGGGGCGTGCCCGCCGTGTATTCGGTCAGATCCTCGGCCGCGTTGCCCGCCGCGTCCTGGATCGGGCGCGTCCGGGCGGTATAGCTCACCGTCACCGTCTGCCCCGGCGTTACCTCCGATACCAGCGTCAGCGTGACCGTGCGCCCGCCCACCAGAACCTCGACGAGCAGCCTCTCGGCACTCGCGACATCCACCGTGAAATCGTCCGCGGCCGGGGTCGAGTCCTCGTCGAGCGCCTCGCCGTAGGTCAGTGTCAGCGTGGCCCCATTCACCGTCGCGCCCTGAAGCACCGGCCGGACCCCGTCCACCGCGTGGCTGGGCTGTGGCGGCACCGCCTCGTACGCCCGCAGAGACGGATTGTCCGCAAGATCCTCGATCGTCCCGCCGTTCAGGGCGATGCGCCCGGCCGCTATGCTCACCCCGTCGGTGTCGATGTCGCTGTCCCCCACCGTATAGTTGAACCTCTGCGTTACACTCGCCGGCCCGGGGCTGTAGAGGGCCGGCTTGCTCGGACGCCCCACCCTCAGGGCCAGCGTCGGCGTCCCGTTTGCCGTGTCCACCCTCACCGTCTCGCTGAACGTCACCGTGACCTCAATGACGTCCTCTTCGGCATAGATCCCGTCCGGGCCCGGATTCGAAGTGATCGCCACCCGGCTCACCGATGGCGCCATCGTATCCCGCGTGTTGTTTTCCACCGCCCGGTTTGTGAGTGCACCGGCGTCGTTGCCCACGGTGTCCTGAATCGAATTGGCCCCCGGCACCCGGTAGGTGAGCCGCACCGCCTGACCGACGCCCACCTCCGATTCCAGCGTCAGCGTGACCGCGGTACCGCTCACCGCCACCCGGGAGACCGTCCGTTGGGCGCCTTCGACATTGACCGTGAAGGCGAGCGCCACCGGCGTCGAACTCCCGTCCAGCGCCTCGTCGTAGGTCAGTGTCAGCGTGGCCCCGTTCACCACCGCTCCCCCGTTGGGGGCCAGCGCGGGCTTGACGCCATCCACCTTGTGCCCCGCATTGGCTGCCAATCCGTCGTGGGTCAGCAGGGCGTTATTGTTGGCGCCGTCCCGGATCCTCCCCCCGTTCAGCGTCAGACTGTTCGCGTCGATGCTCACCCCGTCGGTGTCGCTCTCGCCATCGGCCACCATATAAACGAACACCGCTGCCGCGCCCGTCCCGCTCCGATAAGCCGCCGGCCGATTGACGCTTCCCACATTCAGACTCAACCGCGGCGTCCCGGTCACCACCACCGTCTCGCTGAACGTTACCGTTACCGCGATTTCCTGCCCCGCCGCGTAGGTCGCGTTCCGCTGCGGACGCGAGGTGGTCTCTACCCGGCTCACCGTCGGCGCAGTCGTGTCCCCCGTGTTGTTGTTTACCCGCTCGTTGCTCAGTCCCAACGCGTCGTTGCCCGCTGCGTCCTGGATCGGGTTCGTCCCCGGCCGGTAGCTCACCCGGATCCCCGTTTCCCCGTGCACGACGGCCGGATCGAGCGTCAGCGTGACCGCTCGCCCGCTCACCGCGACATTGGAAACCGTTCGCGCCGAATTGCCGCCCGCCACCGTGAAGTCACTTGCCGCCGGTCTCGAATTCGGGTCCAGCGCCTCCCCATAGGCCAACGTCAGCGTGGCCCCGTTCACCGACGCCGAGGAAAGCGCCGGCGCGGTATCGTCCACGTCCTCGAGCCGGATCGTGAACACGGCCTCCACCGGGTTGGCCCCGTCGCTCACCTCTACCGTCACCTCGTAGTCGCCGTTCCTGTCGCTGTCGCCCGGCCTCTCGTAGTCCTCGGCCGCCGCGAATGTGAGCACGCCGTCCGCCGTCAACCTGAATCTGCTCCGATCCGCGCCACCCGTGATCCGCCACGTCAGATCCTCCGCCGGACGGTCCGCGTCCGTCGCCGCGAGCGTCGCTACCGCCGTCTCGTTCTCCTCCACGAGAATCGGGGAGGCTGTCTGGATCACCGGCGCCGCGTCGTCATCCGTGATCGTGATCGTCTGCTCGGCGCCGAGGGCGCCGCCTCCATGACGGGCCGTGACCCGGATCGTCTCGGCCTCATCGTCAATGGCGTCGTCCACCGCCGTGACGGTGGTGTCGACCGAGCTTTGCCCCGCGGTGAGCGTGAGCCTTTCCAGCCCCACCGTGTAGTCCGTGCCCTTCGCCGCCGTGCCCGCGAAGGTGAGAGCGATCTGCTGATCCTGGGCGAAGGTGACGCCGTTGGTGATCTCGACCGTCACGGTCGAGCTGCCTCCGTCCTCCATGATCGCCGATGGGCGGAGGGTCAGGGTCAACTCCGGCGCGGTATCGTCGTCGGTGATTCTCAGCCTCGCTTCCGGTGGATTCCCCGCGACGCCCTGGCTGTTGTCCGCCGTCGCCTGCACCCGCACTTCCTTGTTCGGCGCATCCACGGTGTTGTTTACGGCCCGCACCGTCACCGTCCCGGCGCTGTCGGTCCGGCCTGCCGCGATCGTCAGGGTCTTGTTCGTGCTCAGCATGAAGTCGTCCGATACCGCCGGCGCCACAGCCATAGCGGATACCGTCACCGTCGTCGCCGCGCTCGACGCCCGGTCCAGGCTCGCCGTCACCGTGCTCACCCCGCCGTTCTCACCGATCGAGGACGGCGTCAGATTCAGCGTCACCGCCGGCGCCGCATCGTCATCCACGATCGTCAGCGTCACGGCAGCCGGCCCCACGACCCCCTCGATGTTGTCCGCCACCACCGCCACCGTCACCGTCTTGTTCGGCGCGTCCCCGGTGTTGTCGACGGGCCGCACCGTCACCGTCCCGGTGCTGTCGGTCTGGCCCGCCGGGATCGTCAGGGTCCGGTTCGCGCTCAGCATGAAGTCTCCCGGCACCGCCGGATTCACCGCCATCGCCGATACGGTCACCGTCGTTGCGGCGATGGATACCCGGTTCTGGCTCGCCGTCACCGTGCTCACTCCACCGTTCTCACCGATCGAAGGCGGCGTCAACTTCAGCGTCACTGGAATCGGATCGTCTTCGGCGATCCGGAGTATTCGGTCGTTGCTGCCGCCATTTGATGTGGAAACATACAAGGCGCCGTCGGGGCCCATCATCGGGGTTCGCAGCCGGCCGAAAACGCCGTTGAGCTCGGGCACGATGAGCTGACTTACAAAGGCGCCGTCCGGGGTGAACTCGAAGAGGCGCAGCTTGCGGTCCGCAAGCGTGGCCACCGCCAACCGTCCCTCCCAAACGCCCCACTGGTCGCCCTCCAGGAAGATGCCCCCGCTGGTGGCCAGAGTCGGGGACCCCGACGACCATTTGGCCTCGACGGCTTCGGGGAACTCCACGAGGTCGGTCATGGGAACCCCTTCGTTGTAGCCGGGCACTGGATTCCAGCCGTAGTTGCGGCCGGCGACCAGCCGGTTGATCTCGTCGTCAACCGACGGACCGTGCTCCACCGACCACATCTGGCTCGTGCCTGGGCGGAGAGCCAGGCCCTGCACGTTCCTGTGGCCGTAGGTGTAGACCCGCGATGGAGCGAATGGGTTGGTCGGCGCCCCGGCGCCCGTGGATGCGTCCACCCGCAGGACCTTTCCCCCGATCGAGGTCAGATCCTGCGGAACCGTCCCCGATGCCGCGTCGCCGGTCGCGATCCACAGATAGCCCTCCGGTCCGAACCTCAGCCGGCAGCCGCCGTGGCGGCCACTGGAGGTGGGCATGCCTCCGACAAGGGGATCGGCAACTCGGGTGGCCTGGGTGTAGGCGGTATTGATGCTCCAGGCGATCACCTGTATCTCGGGACCGGTGTGGCCCTGGCATGTGTAGAAGCGCCGGTTGGAGGCGAAACGCGGATCGACGACGATTCCCATCAACCCGGTTTCTCCGCGGGCGAACAAGTCGCCGAACTCGGCGGTAACGGTCTGGACCGTGCCGTCGGCGAGTCGGCTGCTCAGCACGCCCGCCCGCTGGGTGAACAGCATCGTCCCATCTGGTGTGAAAGCGATGTCCCAGGGGATGGACAGGCCGGAAACAAGGGTAGCGACCCGGAGATTGGGCGGGGCGATCTGGGTCGCGCTTATGCCCTGCGCCTGCTTGCCGGAACCATGGGCGTCGTCGTAGGACACCGTGGCTTGCAGGTACATGCCCTGGTCCCCGCTGGACGGCGTGTACCTTGCCGAGGTGGCGCTGCCGATGTTGGTCCATCCCGTGTTCGGGTTCGAAGACCTGGCCCATTGCCAAGTTGCGCCGTTCACACCGCCATCCGGATCGTTCAACGCCGCCCTGATTTGAGTCCCGCTCTGGGAGAAGCTTATCGTTCCTGCTTCCTCCACGTTGCGCACGGTGACGGTGACCGTCTGCTCCGTCGTCATCGCTCGATCGGCCGCGCCGCCGGTCGCCGTGACGGTCACGATGTACTCGTTGTTCCCCGCGCCGTTAACAGGATCCGTGCTGGCGGCGTCCGCCGCTCTCTCGTAGTTCGGCGGGACCTTGAAGGTCAGCACGCCCGTTGCTTCGCCGATATCGAACTTCAAGGCGTCGGCGCCGCCGGCGATCGCATAGGTGACCCCGTCGCCTCTGTCCGGGTCTGTGGCGGCCACCCGGCCGGCCGCAGTCTGGTTCTCATCGGCCTCGAAGCCGGTGTTGCCGGTGAAGGAGGGCGCGGTGTTGACCGACTGGCGGGTGAAGGTCAGGGTCGCGATCCGCTCGTTCGAGAACTTGCCCATCCCCCGGAGGCTCGTGATGGTTTCCTGCGGCGAGGTCGCGGAGTTAGTCAGCGAGAACTCGGTTCCTTCCTCGGTCCCGGCGTCCCACGGATACAGGTTCACCGTCTGCGAGGACAGCCAGTTTCCTTGCGCATCGAGCAGGGACAGCCCCGAGACGCCCACGAACCAGTCCGGGCTCGGCGCCACCATCGAGAGCAGGGTGACCCGGGGATGGTCGGTGGTGAGCATGACCATGTTGATTGTGGATGAACCGGTCGGGCCGATGTTGCCGGCGCTGCCCTGAAGAACGCTGAGCGCGTTCGGCTGGGCGGCCCGGACTTCATTCGCCAGGGTGCCGGTTCCGCCCAGTTCCGCCATGGACTCGACCCCGGCGGTGGCCATGCCGCCTTCTCTCAAGAAGGTCACGTCGGCGTTGTGGACACCGCCGATCAGGGTCGTGAAATGCGCTCCGGATGGAACGCCGCCGGTGGTGACGGTGGTGTTCCAGGCGCCCTGGAAGGCCACGGTGTAGGTGGCTTCCGACCTGACCGAAGCTACCGGATCGTCCGCCGTTGGAGTCAGCCACATATTGGGCAGTGTCTCCGTCGTCGCCAAGGCACTACGGGTTGCTTCGCCACCCTGGACCACGGCCGCTACCTGGTAGGTGTAGGTGACGCCGGCGGTCACATCGGTATCGGTGAAGGTCAACCCGCCAAGGCCCTCGCCGAGGGTCTCCAAGGTGGCGCCGTCGTCGCGGGTGACGGTGTAGGTGACGCTTGGGGCCGGGGTCCAGTGGCTCGCCGTCACCGCCATCCAGGTCAGGTCCACCTGAACCTGCCCCGGACTCGCTTCCAGGATCGGCCCTTCCCGAAGCTGCTGGCCGAACTCCTGCCACGTGGCCCCTCCGACGCCGTTCGTGTCCACCGAAAGGACCGGGTACTGGCCCGATGTCCCGAAGTTCCAGGGGGCGTCGTTCATGCCGTCGCCGTTCAGATCCACGTTCCAGTTCAGATAGATGCCGCTGGCGGAGGTGGGCAACTGCAACTCCGCCGTGTTCTTTGCCTGGCCGTAAGAGCCGGTGGCGCGTCCCGACGTGTCGGTATCCCAATGGCTTTTGGTGATGGCGCCGCCTCCACTGTTTCGGCCGACCAGGCCCCCGACGGTACTTCGACCCGAGACGAGACCGGTCGCATAGCTGATCTTGACGTCGCCGGTGTTTCCGCCGATCAATCCTCCCGCCTCGGAATCCCCCACGACCCGGCCCGTCGCGTATGCCGCGGTCACCTCGCCGCTGTTGGACCCGGCGAGGCCGCCGATGCGGTCGTCTCCCGTCACTTGGACGGTGGAGTAACTGGTGGACACGGTTCCGTCATCCACATTGGCTCCGACCAACCCGCCGACATCGTCGTCGCCGGATACCTTGCCCGTTGCGTATGCGGCGGTCACCTCGCCGCCATTGGACCCGACCAGACCGCCGACGTTGTCGGTTCCCGTCACCTGGACAGAAACCATCTCCAGGTTTCGGATGACGGCGGACGACCGGGTCACGCCGAACAACCCGATATCGTTTTCGCTACTATCGATAAACAGATTGGCGATGGTCCGACCGTTGCCCTCGAAGATCGCACCGAAGCTGGAGAAGCTGCCGGATGAGTTACCGATGGGCGCCCATCCGGCGCCGTTGTTCCAGTAGGCGTCACCGGCGTCGGCCTCACCGCTGCGGTCGGTGTCGAAGTGCAGATCGGCGTTCAGTTCATATCCCACACATCCGAGCAGGCCGCCGCAGGCCAGGACATTGCTCCCGTTGGGGAACGCCTGGGTATGAACGGCGTGATAGTTCCAACCGTGCCCGCTCAGGTCATGACGGACGGCGTCGAGCTGCGCCAGATTATTGATTTCGATGAGGCCGTCGTCGTCGGTGTCGTAATCGACCGTCGTGGCGGGCAGAACCGTCACCGTGAACTGCTGAGTCCTGCTCTGGTTGGACCCATCGTCGGTAGCGGTCACCGTGATGGTCGCACTGCCCTCGGCGACCGGGATGATCGTCACCCGCGTCCCCGAAAGAGTCACCCCGGCGACGGTGATGTCCGACGAGGACACGGCGTAGTTGATGGCGTCGCCCTCCGGATCCTCGAACGCTCCACCCACCTCCGTCATCGCCGAGTCGCCCACGAGCACCCATCGGTACGGCAAGGCACCCACCGCCAGCGGACGTTTGTTGGCGGCCACCGTCACCGATACCGTGGCGCTGCGCACGGCTTCGCCGCCGTCCACCACCGCCACCACCTGGTAGACGTAGGTTTCACCGGCGACGTCGGTGTCCGTGTACTCGCGCACGGTGAGGTTCTCGGCGATGTCCTCGATGGTGCCGTCCTCGTCTTCTCGGGTCACGGTGTAGGACACACTCGGCGCCGGGGTCCATTCACTACTCAACGTCGCCTCGGTCCATTCCAGTTCGACCTGGCTTTGCCCGGCATTCATCGTCGATGTTGCGGTCAAGGTTGGCCCGGACCGAAGTTGATAGCCGAACTCCTCCCACGTCTCATCGTCGTCTCCATCCACGTCCGTGCGCAGGGCCGGGTACTGGCTGGACGTCCCGAAATCCCAGGGGCTATCGTTCATATTGTCTTCATCGATATCCACGTTCCAGCTTCCGTAGATGCCGCTGTAGCTACTGGGCGACTGCAGCTGCGACGTCGTTTTGCCCGAGCCGGGCGACCCCGATCCGTGCCCTGACGTGCGCGTATCCCAGTAGCTGTTGGTGACGGTCCCTCCCTCATCGTATCCGACCAGCCCACCTTCGTTGAAGCCATCCACGCGCCCCGTCGCATAGCTGGCAGTGATAATGCCCTCGTCGTAGACGTGACCGACCAGCCCACCGACAATAGTTCCACTAACGGTTCCGGTCGCGTAGCTGGCCCGGATCGTTGCCTCTTCGAACGGCGTCCCGATCGTGCCGACGAGTCCGCCCGCGGTATACCCGTTGACCGGACCCGTCGCATAGCTGCCACTGATCAATTTGAATTCGTGCCATCCGACCAGCCCGCCGGCTGAACTATCCGACGTGACCGGCCCGGTCGCATAGCTGGAGACGACGAAACCCGTGTTGTAACCGACCAACCCGCCGGTGGCCGCCGGCGGCCCAAAAGTAACGATGATAGTTACACCGGGCGGGAATGGCGGCCTCATTCCCGTTACCGCCGCCGAGCTGCGGGAGAGGAAGACGAGCCTCCGATTGAGCCCGATCAGTCCCCCGACGTGAAGTTCTCCAGATACTTGCCCCGACGACTGGATGCCGCTGAGAAGGCCGCGGTTCTCCCCGGCCAGCGCACCGGCAGCCTCCGTGCCCGTCACGTTCACGTCAGCCAACGTGAGGTCGTCGACAACGCCGCCCAAACCGATCGCACTGAACAACCCCGAGAATCCGCGCCCCGCAGTAAAAAGGTTGCTCAGGGTGTGTTCGTTGCCGTCGAACGTCGTATTGAAGAACCGGGCAAACTCGTCGGTCGAATCCCAGCCGATGGGCTCCCAACCGTCGCCAGCGTTCCAGTAGTCGTCGTCTGAGTCGAGGGCCCCATCCCGGTCGGTGTCGAAGTCCAAATCCGCGAGGAGTTCATACCCCGAGCAACCCTCCACGCCGCAGCCGAAACGATCGAGCGGCGAGGGGAAGGCCGCCGCATACGCCGCCACGGTGCCCGCGTAGCCATTCCCATCGAGGTCATAGCGCATGGCATCGAGCTGCGCCAGACTGCTGACGCCGATCAGTCCATCGCCGTCGGAGTCGTAGTCGTGGCCAACCGTCACTCTGAAGCGCTGCGACGCACTCATATTGGACCCGCCAGCGTCGGTCGCCGTCACGGTGATGATCGTCCGGCCCGAGGTCCCCGGCGTGATCGTCAACATGGATCCCGACCTGCTCACCGTGGCGACGGATGTCAGCGACGTGGTCGCTCCGTAAGTCAGCGTGTCGCTTTCTGGATCCTGGAAGGCTGCCGCGACGTCGACCAAGACCGCCATGGACCCCACTGTCAGCTGCCGATCTGCAATAATCCCCACCGATACCGGGGGCTGGTTCGCCCCGCCGGCGATCACCGACACTGGCGCACTGCGAGCCGCTTCGCCACCGTCCACCACGGCAGCCACCCAGTAGGTATAGGGGGTGCCAACTGTCACGGAAGTGTCGGTGTGGGTGATTCCAGTGATCGCTTCAATGGTGGTGCCATCGTCGCGATAGAGGGTGTAGCTGACATCCGGCGCCGGGCTCCAGGAACTCGGAATCGATATCGCGGTCCAGCTCAGGACCACTTGGGCCTGGCTCGCCGTCGTCGCCGCCGTCAGAGTCACGCTGCCGCGGACCTGGTAGCCGAACTCCTCCCACGTCGCCCGGTTATCATCATTCAGATCGAGCGACAGGACCGGGTACTGCGCCGTCGTCCCGAAATCCCAGGGATCGTCGGGCTCTCCATCGCCGAAAGGCGAGCTGCCCAACTCCACGTTCCACGCCTCGTAGATGCCCGTATAGTCGGTCGGCGTCTGCAGTTCGGCGGTGGTCTTCCCGCCCACTCCAACCCTCAGCAATTCGGCACCGTCGATCACGCCGTTGTCGTTCGCATCGTCCTCGCCCACTCCGACGCGCACCCCGGAGGTCTCCACATCCCAGTAGCTGGACTGACCCTTGGCGAAACGGCCACTACCGATAAGCCCTCCGACCGCCGCCGTACCGGAGACCGCACCCGTGGCATAGCTCACCTGAATCCAACCGCAGGAACTGCCGACCAGCCCGCCGACGCCCCCGCCGGTGCTGGTGGTGGTTTCTACGGGGCCGGTTAAGCTGAAGGCCCCGACAAAATTACAAATGATGAACCCTGAATCCGAATCCGTGAGTCGAGCGCCGCTACCCGATACGTTCCCGGTGGCATAGCTGGCCTCAATGACCTGAGTTACATCGCTGACGGCTCCGATCAATCCACCGACCGCGTCCATCCCCGACACGTTCCCAGTGGCATAGCTGGCGACGGTGTTATTGAGAATCTGGTGCCCGACCAACCCACCGACCGCATCCTCACCGGACACATTGACAGCGGCGGAGCTGTACCACACCGTGCCCCAGGTCCGGCCCACGAGGCCTCCCACTTCATCCTCGCCAGAAACCTGGCCCGTGGCATGGCTGTCTATGACCGTCGCATAGACGCCGTGCCCGAGCAGGCTGCCGACCCCATCGCGCCCGGTCACGTCCACACCGACCAGCCCGACACCACGAATCACGCTCGTGGCGCTCCCGCCGATTTCCCCGAACAGCCCCACCCCGTCCTCGGTATCTCGGTTGATGAACAGGTTGGACACGGTCCGGCGATTACCCTTGAAATCCGCAGTGAAGGGCGCGTCGATTTCACCGATCGGCGCCCAGCCGTCGCCGCCGTTCCAGTAGTCGTCGTCTGAGTCGACATCTCCATCGTCGTCGGTGTCAAAATCCAGGTTCGCCGTCAGCTCGTAGCCCGTGCATCCGTCGCTGCGGCCGAGACGCGCGAGTTCTTCCGCATCGGGACACCCCATTCCCAGAGCTCCCATGGGGTAGGCGGTGTAATACGGCATCCACGTCGCGCCATCCACCAGACCATCGCCGTTCAGGTCGTACCGCAGGGCGTCGAGCTGCGCCAGGCTAGCGACATCGATAAGACCGTCGTTATCGGCGTCGTAGTCTCTGCTCCCCGCTGTGACTGTGACCGAAAAGGAGTCGGTGGCGCTCAGGCCGTCGGGGTCGATCGCGCGCAACCTCACCACGACACGGCCCGGCGATCCCGGGGTGATCGTCACCTGTGCATTGCTCCGCGTGATGGCCAGTCGGTCAGGGTCGCTCGACACCGCCTCATAGGTCAGCGTGTCGTCGTCCGGATCGTCGAAGACGTCCTCCAAATCGATGTTCACAGAGGCGGCACCCGGGGCGTAAGTCCGGTCGGACACTGCGTTCTCCACGGTCGGCGCTCCATTGCGGTCCGCCACCGCGAGATCGACGGCATCCACGGCTCCCAGAGCCATCACGATGCCGGCTCCAGAATCACGATCGACGCCGGTCGTCTCGATGTCCAGAACCGCGGTCCCGGACGTCATCCCTGTACGGAGCTGCTCCAGGGTGACCAGATCCGGACCACCTGCCGCCTCTAGCATCAAGGCCCCAATCGCCGCCGCGTGCGGCGCCGCCGCTGAGGTGCCGCAGAACGTAGAGAAGCCGGGCGTCGCCGTCGACACGCAGGTCGCAGCGGTGAGGTCCGGCTTCTGCAGTAACTTCCCGCCGGTCGAGGAGAAATTGCCTGCTGTGATCGCTGTGCCGTCCGGTTCGAAGAAGATGCGGCGCGGACCGTCCGAGTTGTCCCTACGTACGGATTCCGTGCCGTCGAGCACGCCACCGGAACCGCCGGCAGTCGCCACATCGACCATCGCCACACTGATCGCGTTCTCCTGGGCCGAGTGTCCGTACAGGGTCCCGGCGGTCGCGATCGCCAATCGTCCGCCGAAGGCCTGCACGCGCAAGTAGCGGTTCGCACCGGAGGCCTTGACGACGACCACACTGAGCCCGGAGTAGTCAAATATATGAGACGAGATCGACTCGATCGGATCTTGGGTGCCGTCCTGGGTGTCGGTTGAGCTGGCGACCACGTCGCCGTTCTCATTGACCAGGAACAAGTCGTAGTCGTTCGTTGAGGCGCCCAGCGGGTCGGCCCACTGGAGGTTGATCGTGCGAACCAACCGGCCCTCCAGCTCGTTCGCCTCCACACCGCCCCCAAAGTCGTGCCTGGCGCCGACCGTCTTGCTATCCACGACCAGGGCGCTCCCCGCGGCGTAATCGCCCTCCCAGACCCCGGACGTGCCGTGGGTCAGATTGCCGTCGTTGCCGCCCGCCGAAAAGAAGTAACAGCCGTCGGCGACCGCCGCGTTGACCCCCTTCGCGACGATGCCGTCCTGGAAGGCTGCTTCAGACAGGTAGCCGATGTCGTCGACGATGACGTTTGCGCCGGCCTCGCACAGCGCCTCGATGTTTGCCGCGAACCGCGCCTGACCTCCGTTGCCCGTCGCGAAATACAGTTCGGCGCCGGGCGCAAGGTCGTGGACGATCTCGAGCAGCGCCGTCCCTTCGTCGCCCGACCCCTCCTGGCCCGGCAGCACCGTCACCCGGGCCGGAAGGTCGCCCGATGCCTGCCGGTCGGCTAGCGTCCGAACGCCATTTGAGATCACGCCGATCCCAATGCCCGTGCCGTCGACACTGTAGGTCGTGCGCGCTGCGTTCGCCCGATGGGCGGCATCGCCCTGGGTCGTGTTGTCCTTGCGGGTCACCGCCTCGTCGGCGGGGCGGATGGACTGGACCGCATTGAGCGAGGCAAGCCGCGCCACGCTACCCAGCGGGAGCTGCGCCCGGATGGCACGGTATTTCGGCACGCTGTCGATCACCGTGCCGCCCAGGGTCCGGATGCGCGCCAGGACCGCGGGTGTCACATCGGCCCGGATGTCCACCGTCACCCGTTCGGGTTCCGGTTCGGGTGCGCCATCGGGGTTCCCCGCCTGTTGGCCGGCCGCGGCGTCCGGCCCCCGTAGCTGCTGCGCGATCCCCTCCGGCGCGGGCTGGCGCGGAGTTGCCGTCTCGGGCAGTTGCGCACTTTCCGCCGTCTCGGGCAGTTGCGCACTTTCCGCCGTCTCGGGCAGTTGCGCACTTTCCGCCGCGTCCAGGAGTTGCGAACTCACCTTCCGCTGCGCCGCCGTCCGCTGCGCCTTCGCTGCCAGCAGTGCCTCGATCTGCCGCACGGCCCTCACCGGTAAGTCGGCGCCAGCCCGCGCCGGCGGTTGTTGCGCTCCGGCGGGAGCGGCCAGCAGCGGGATCGCCAGCACGGCGATGCCGGCAACCGTGAGCGCCGCGCGCGCGTGGCGGCCGCGGGACCGGAGCTGCCGGCGGAGGTAAGGAACCGCGCGGCGGGAGCGAGCCGCGCCACCCCTGCCACGTCGCGCGAAGGACGCCGCCGGCCCGCTCCGCGGTTCCATCCCGGCGGCGATGACGCCCGGTTCTGAAGAACGATTCATTTCGGTCTTCCCACCCCCTGACGTCCCGGCCTACTCCGAAACCGGACCGCCCGGCTTCCGCCGCTGGTCCGGACATAATTTCTCCTTGTAATTCTAGGTAATAAGGTGTGACAATGCCGTCCCCTTATGGGGTAATAGCGCGAAATCTGAGCGAATTAAATGTGATATCCAGGAGCTGGACCGAATCGCACCGCCACGGCCGCGGTCCGGCACCGAATCACCCGCCGGTCGGGGCGGCGGGCAGAGGGAGGAGAACGGATGAGCGATCGCGACCGGACGGCGGACGAGAACGCGGCGCTGCGCGCCCGCATCTCCGCGCTCAGCGCGGCGAGCCTGCGCATCAACGCGAGCCTCGACCTGGAGACCGTGCTGAACGAAGTTGTCGAGAGCGCCCGCGCGCTCACCGGCGCGATCCCGTGCGCCCGCGCTTCGGCCTGGCTGCGGATTGCGCACCGCCCCGGCGTGGGTTGACCGATTGGCTTTTATGCGACGGTCGGCGGCCGCGGCGGATGACCTGGTCATCCATGACGGCCCGTCGGCGTCCGGATTCGGATGTTCGTTTTCTGGAAAACGAACATCATGATGGGGACGCTTTGTCCGAAGTCAGGGCACCTCGACCACCGGGACCACGGGCAGGGTCGTGAAGATCCGGTGGACCCCATCGAGTTCGAATGCGACCGCCGAGAAGCGCCCCGGTTCGGGCGTCAGGCACCGCACCGACCCGGTGAAGTCCGAGGTATCGGCGGTGGGGAACACCTGGTCGATGAACCGGGAGTCCTGGCCGTTGGCCGCAAGCGGGATCATCGTCTCTTCGAGCACGACGCCGTCCCGCATCAGTCGGCACCGCACCAGAAGGGCGGTCGTGCCCCGGTTGTGGAGGGCGACGCCCGTGTTGATGCCGCCATCCTGGCGGCGCACCGGGACGAGGGCATCCCGGAGGGTCGGGCTGTCGCCGACCCCGGCGACCCCGAAGCCGGGGATGTCGAAGCGCAGGACCCCGCCGATGGAACTAGGCGCGCGCACGGTGACCGATCCGACCTTCAGAACCCCCCGTCCGTGGGTCGAGATCGTCAGTTCTCCCAGCGGGTTCACTGCCGTGCCAGGGCGCAGGGCGCCGTCGTCGCCGATCTCCATATCCGCCGGAACATCCAGCATGGATTCGGCGGCGATGGGGCCGCCGTCCTGATCGTGGAAATAGATGGCCGGACGGACCGGATTGGCGCCCGCATTCACCAGCACCAGTGAGGAGACGATCTTCCCGCCATTGGCGAAATGGGTGAAGTCCAGCCGTGTGGCGTCCTGTTCGGGTTCCTCCTCTTGCTCCTGTTCCTGTTCTTCCTCTTGTTCCTGCTCCTGCTCCGGGACCGCCGGTACCGGCACCACGGGCAGCGTGGTGAAGATCCGGTTTGTCCCATCCAGCTCGAATGCCACCGCCGAGAAACGCCCCGGTTCGGGCGCGGCGCAGCGCACCGACCCGGCGAAGTCCGACGTATCGGCGGCGGGGAACACCTGGTCGATGAATCGGGAGTCCTGGCCGTTGACCTCGAGCCGGATATCCGCCTCTTCGATCACGGCGCCGTCCCGCATCAATCGGCATTGCAGGGTCAGAGTGGCCGTGCCCCGGTTGCGGACCGCGACGCCCGTGTTGATGCCGCCAACCTGGCGCCGCACCGGGACGAGGGCATCCCGGAGGGTCGGGCTGTCCCCGACCCCGGCGACCCCAAGGTTGGGGATGTCGAAGCGCAGGACCCCACCAATGGAACTGGCCGCGCGCACCGTGACCGAACCGACCCGCAGTCCCCCGCGGCCGTGGGTGGCAATGGTGAGTTCTTCCAGCGGGCTCATGACCGTCCGGGGGCTCAGGGCACCGTCGTCACCCACTTCCAGATCCGGGGTCAGGCTCACCAGGGACCGGGCCTCGATGGGGTCGCCGTCCTGATCGTAGAAGTAGATGGCGGGGCGGACCGGATAGGCGCCCGCGTTCACCAGCGCCAGCGTGGACGTGATGAACCCCCCATTGGCGAAGTGGGTGAAGTCCAGGTCCGCCACCGGCGTGGCCTCGGGCGAAATGCGGTGCGAACCGCCGCCGGCCGTGCTCACGGCGCGCAGATGGAAGAAGTAGACCCGGCCGTTGATCAGACCGGCAATCGTGTGGGTGCGGTCGGTCGATTCGGTCGAAATCCATTCGCCCTCGCCGTCGATCCGGTACTCGTAATGCTCGATCCGGGAACTGCCCCGGCTGGCCGGCGCGTCCCATCGTAGCGTCACCTCCCCGTCGCCGCCCTCCGCCCGAATGGTTCCGGGATAGGACGGCGGCCGGGCGCGCCCGCCGCCTCCACCTCCACCGCCACCCGTGGTGGGTGGCGGTGGAGGCGGTGGCGGTGGAGGCGGTGGAGGCGGTGGAGGCGGTGGCGGTGGAGGCGGCGAAACATTGACGTTCAGAGTCCAGCTTTCAGAAACCGGCGCCATACGCCTATCGTTTTCGCGCGCCCTGACATGCCGCGTCTCATCGACGACATCGACCTCAATCGTATGCGTGCCAAGCTCCATGGTGCAGGGCGACACCTGCAGATGCCGACCGCTGCCCGCGTCATCTCCGTCGATGCGCCACCTCGCGGCTATTGTACGAACGTCCGGTGTCTCGACCTCGAACCGCACTGAATCGCAGGACGTGGGCGTGACGACCTTCTCCTTCGGCAGTGCGCGGTCCATAGGCCGGACGAAGGCATGGAATCGCTTGATGATCTGTTCCCTGCTCACCGGGTCGAAGCGTTCCCCGGCCCCAGCAAGGTATCGCATGATCGACTTCCACGTTGGACGCCAGTTGCCATTCGGGCACTGGTACGCGCTGACAGTCCTGCCGAGGTAGTAGGAGTACATCTCCGGCGACGCAGGGACCGGCGTTTCTTCCGGGTCGAGATCCGTTCCGCCGTAGCCGTCCACTCCAATCCAGTGCGCCCACTTCAGTGTTTCCCTATCGCCCGTGGCCGAGATATTGGGGGCGTTCGTGTTCTCGCACTTTCCGTCATACTCGTCCTGCAGCCACGCGAACGAATGGCCGATTTCGTGCGCGAAGATTTTGTGTGCCCACCGAGCAACGGCCATCCCGTACGCTACCCCGGTCCAGCGCGAGTTGCCCTCCGAATCGACCCATGACAGAGTCCACGAAAGTCCCGCGCTACCACTTTTTCTGACCAGCATCAATATTTCGTGCTGATCCGGTTCCAGATGCTCCAGCGCAGCCTTTTGCCGGGCGTGCGTTCCGCTCAGCTGGTTCTGTCCTGCCGCAAGATCGATCCGGCGCACGTTGAAGTAGCCTCGATACTCCCTGAACGGACTGATAGTAAATAGATCGCCCCTGATCCGGTCCACGGCGTCGGCGAAAGTATCCAGATCATCTTCGGTGTAGTCGTCGCCCACGAAAACTATGTCCACGCGGTTGTCGCTGGGTCCGGTAATGCTCAGCTCCACCACCACCGGATCTGGCCCCGTGGCTTTCGTGTCGCTGCTCGTAGCGACCGCCTGCAGATGGTTCCCGCCGCCTCCGCCAGACGGAGGCTCTGACACGGTGATCTGGACGGACGACGAGCAGTTGTTCGTGTTGCTGGACTCCCCGCTCACCGTGTCCACGCACCCGCCGTAGTAGTACGTGCCAGCCGTCGATGGCGCCGTCAGAAAAATCGTTTTCGCGCCGCCGCCCGAAGGGCCAAGCGCCGCAACCGGTTCCGTGCCCACCGACGTGTCGGATGTCGTGGTCGTCGCGTCCGTCGAGCGTTTGTACCGCACCGTTGTCGCCGCCGACCGCCCATCGCCCTGGTTGTGCACCGTCACGATTAGCCAGAACGTCCCGCCCGTCTCCGGGTTGCTGTCGCTCACATTTGGCGCCAGCACAACCAAGTCCGGCGCAGACTGCGCGGCAACGCCGGCCGGCAGCGCCAGCAGCAGCGCGGTAGTCAGGATTGCTCGTTTCCTTTCGATCAGCCACGAGCCCGATGTCCAGCCGGACCTCCGCCGCCAATTCGCCGCTCTTGTTGCCTTCGCCCAGTGTTTCAGTGGCATTGTCACGTTAAACGTGTTGGTCCTCGCACCTCGGCCCGGATAGCAACGCCGTACCGCTTTGTGCGAAAAACCACTTCTTATCGCCGCTATTTGAGCAATAACGTATGGCCGGAGAGAACCGGACAGGCAGGCTGAAAAGAAGTTGAAAAGATTGGGCTACGCGTTCCCGGAGACTGCGGCCAGCGCCGCGGAGGGGCGGTTCGTGGCGGCGGCGCGACGTCCGCCCGGCAGCTATGCGGTTCCTTGCTCCCGGCGATGGCGTCCGGTTCTGAAGAACAATTCATTTCGGTCTCCCCTCCCCCTGACGTCCCGGCATGCTCCGAAACCGGATCGCACAATTCCGGCTGCCGTGGCCTCCGGAGCCCGCCACGCGGCCTGCCCGGCTTCCCCGGCAGTCCGGACATAATTACCCCTTGTAATTCTAGAAAATATGGGGTGACAATAACGTCCTTTTATGAGGTAGTGGAGCGAAATTAAAGCGAATTATATGTGATATCGAGGAACAGGATCGAATCGCACTGGCCACGCGGTCACTTCGCCGTGGATCGGGTGGTACTTTTGAAAGGGAACGACTGGTGACTTTGACAGGGATTGGCTGGTTACTTTCAAGGTCATGCGCAGAGGACAACCGATGACGGATCGACACCGGCTTGAGCGCGAGATCGCGGCGCGGCGCGCGCTACGGCGCTATCGCCACCATCGACGGGAAGGGCGAGCCGCAGGACTTCGTCACCTCGGGCTTCACCGCGGACGAGCACCGGAACATGGTGGAATGGCCCGACGTGCCCGCCTATGTCCGCTCGCTCGGGTTCTCGCCCGACCGTCTGCCCTCGAAGACCTTCCAGAGCACGCCGATGCGCCACCGGGGCGTCCATGTCGGCAACTTCTACCTGGTCGAGAAGGAGGGCGGGGAGGCGTTCACGGACGAGGACGAGGAGGTCCTGGTGCTGTTCGCCACGCAGGCGGCGACGGTGATCGCCAACGCGCGCACCTACCGCGCTGAGCAGCGCGCTCGCGCCGGCCTAGAGGCCCTGATCGAGACCTCGCCGGTCGGCGTCGCGGTGTTCGATGCGCGGACCGGCGATCTGGTCTCGCTCAACCGCGAGGCCCGGCGCATCGTCGAGGGCCTGTGCCTGCCCGGCCAGTCTGCGGAGCAGCTGCTGGAGACGATCACCTGCCGGCGGGCGGACGGCCGCGAGATCGCGCTCGCCCGGCTGCCGCTGGCGCAGGTACTGGACAGCGCCGAGACGGTGCGGGCCGAGGAGATCGCGCTCTCGGGGGCGGACGGGCGCAGCGTCACGACGCTCATCAACGCCACCCCGATCCACGGCCCGGACGGCCCGGACGGAGCGCTCGCCTCGGTGGTGGTCACCATGCAGGACCTGGCGCCGCTTCGGGAGCTGGAGCGCATGCGGGCCGAGTTCCTGGGCATGGTGAGCCACGAGCTGCGGGCGCCGCTGACCTCGATCAAGGGCTCGGCCGCCACGGTGCTCCGCGCCTCGCGCATCTTCGGTCCGGCCGAGGTGGCGCAGTTCTTCCGCATCATCGACGAGCAGGCCGACCGCATGGACAGCCTGATTGGCGACCTGCTCGACGCCGGGCGCATCGAAACCGGGACGCTGTCGGTCGCGCCCGAGCCCTCGGAGGTCGCCGCGCTGGTGGACCAGGCCCGCGGCACGTTCGTCAGCGGCGGCGGGCGGCACACCGTCCGCATCGACCTGCCGCCCGGCCTGCCCCGGGTCATGGCCGACCGGCAGCGCCTGGTGCAGGTGCTTAACAACCTGCTGGCCAACGCCGCGCGCCACTCTCCGGAATCGGCCCCCATCCGGATCGCGGCGGAGCGCGAGGGGCTGCACGTGGCGGTCTCGGTCGCCGACGAGGGCCGGGGCATTGCGCCGGACCATCTCGGCCAGCTGTTCCGCAAGTACACCACCGCCGGGGACCGGGAGGGCGGCGGCGGCGGGCTGGGACTCGCCATCTGCAAGGGCCTGGTCGAGGCCCATGGCGGGCGTATCCGGGCCGAGAGCGGCGGCGTCGGCCTCGGCGCGCGCTTCACCTTCACGATCCCGGTGGCCGCGGAGTCCGGCGCCGGTCCCGCCCCGGTCCGCCCCGGCGCGCCGGGCCACGCACCGGACGCGGTGCCCATCCTGGTGGTCGACGACGACCCGGAGACGCTGCGCCATGTCCGCGACACGCTGGCGGAGGCGGGCTACGCCCCGCTGGTCACCGGCGACCCCGGCGAGATCGCGCGCATCGTGCATACGGAAAAACCCCAACTGGTCCTGCTCGACCTGATGCTGCCGGGCGCCGACGGCATCGAGTTGATGCGTACGGTCCCGGAACTCGGCGACCTGCCCGTCATATTCATTTCCGGCTATGGGCGCGACGAGACCGTGGTGCGGGCGCTGGAGGCCGGCGCCGAGGACTACATCGTCAAACCCTTCTCGCCGACCGAGCTCACGGCGCGCATCCGGGCGGCCCTGCGCCGGCGGTCGAACCCGGCCCCCTTCGTACTGGGCGAGCTCGCCATCGACTACGACCGGCGCCGGGTCAGCGTGGCCGGGCGAGGGGTGACGCTGACGGCGACCGAGTACGATCTGCTGCGCGTGCTCGCCGAGGGCGCGGGCCGGGTCCTGACTCACGAGGATCTGCTGCGCCAGGTCTGGGCCGGACGGGGCACCGGCAACCCCAAGAAGGTGCGCGCCTACGTCAAGCGGCTGCGCCACAGGCTCGGCGACGACTCCGCCCGCCCGACCTGGATATTCAACGAGCGCGGGGTCGGCTACCGCATGGCCCGGCCCGGCGACGCGGGCGAGCCCTGACCTCCGGGGGGATCGAATAGGTGAAGTCCGATCCGGTCCGTCCATTGGCGAGCGTCAGAGTCGCCGGAGCGGCGGCGCCCGTCTGGCTGCCGGGTCCGAAGAACTGAACGATCCCGGCGATGGGGGCGTGGGTGGGGTTGACCAGAATGACCTGGGCGGTGGAGGAGCAGTAACGCTGCTCATCACCCGCCGCAGTCAAGCGCGAACGGAATGCCAGTCAGACGCGCACTGTGAGCTCGAAACCGCCTTTGAACGGGACCGCTAGCGTGCGGAATTGGTTCTTCGGGTCGTTCACGTACTCCAAGTAGTCGCGGTAACGGTTAGCGTGCGCCACGGTATTGTCAGTCATTACGATGGCCCCTGGGCGCAGGCTCGGTGACACGAGTTCAAGAGCGGGCAGTGCTACTTCTGTCCAGATGTCAACCAGCATGAAGTCCACGGGACCGCCAACGTCTTGGAGCGTCTCGTGGAGGTCGCCCTCGCGCAGTTCGATGAACTCGCTGAGCCCCGCCTCCTCAAAGTTTGCCCGCGCGGCTTCGGCCTTCTTCGGCTCGTATTCCGTTCCAATGACCACACCGTTCTCGACTTGGTTGTCGCGCACCGCGGCCGCAAGATAGAGGGTAGAGACGCCGAACGACGTGCCCGCTTCCACGACGCGGGTCGCGCGCAGGGACCGGCACAGCAGGTAGCAGAACTGCGCCTTCTCCCGGTCAAGCGCCACCATCTTGTCCGATAAGAACCGATGCAATTCATTATCGAAGGGGCGCCCCTGGCCGAGCGTGCCTTCCTTGGCCCGTTGCGCGAGGTGTCGGTCGATCGCCTCCACTTCCACGTCGCTCTGCGTGTGCAGACGATCGAGCAGTCGCTTGAGCTTGGGTTCGTTTAGCGGCGACGCCATACTTCACCTCTTCCTTTCACCGATTTCCGCCGCCGAGAAAACTCCACAAGAGGGTTCGAACCTTGGCGCGCGCTCGAAAGCGCAACGCGAACTCGGTCTGAACTGCACTGGAGTAGAAGAAAAAGCGGCGCCCGCTGCTCGGTGTCGTCGAGGTCGATGAACGTTTCTTTGGGGGGCGGCAGGTCACGGCCCCGGCCACGGCACACCTTCTACCTGCCCAATTCAAGCATACTTTCGTTCGACGGGTTGAGAATGGTCAAGTTTCAAGTCAGGGGCGGTAATCGTGCGGTCGGTGCGAATCTATTGATTCTTGAGTTCTTACTGTAGGCGGTCCATGACCGCCCGAATCAAGTCCATCGTCCGCCGGTCGAGTTCGAGCAGTTCGGTAACTTGAAACGCGCCGATCGGCCTATTCTCAATCTATGACGGCATCTGTGGTCCAGTTTTAGGGGCGCACTCTATTTCGTACATGCTCTTCGTAACGCGCGACGGAGCGCCGCCGCACATCGAAGATCTCGAAGAACGCATTGTAGAAGCTCTGAGTCTCGCCCTTCTCATACGCTGCATCCCGCCATTCCTCGGCGAACCTGGCGGCGCTGGTACGGTTTTCGTTCCAGGACAAGCGCATGGCCTACAGATCTCCTGTGTCGAACATACCGAAATAATCCTCGGACTGCCGTGGTGATGGCGGCCATAGTGTAACAGCTAATGTTACACTTCCTTTTATGATCGAGGGTTTCGCTTCCAAGGTCCTCAGGAGGGCCTTTGAAGATGGAAACTACCGGAGGATCAACCCTCAATGGAGGGCCCGGGTTGAACTCCTTCTGGACGCATTGGACGCGGCAGAGAAAGTGGAAGACTTGAACCTCCTGACGCTCGGCGCCCACCCGCTGAAGGGCAACCGAAAGGGTGAGTGGGGAATGACCGTAACGAAGGACTGGAGAATTACCTTCAGATTCGAGGCGGGAGACGCCATCGAGGTAGACCTGGAAGATTATCGCTAGAACGGAGGGCGGGACATGGCTAGAAAGCTGGAGAGACGACCGACGCATCCAGGCCGGTTGCTACGGAGCGAGATCGAGGCTCGGGAACTCAATCAGGGGCAGGTGGCGGATCTTGTCGGCGTCGGGCGCAGGACCATTAACGAGATATGCCAAGAACGAAGACCGATGAGCACCGACATGGCGCACCGGATCGGGAAGCTCTTCGGCAACGGTCCGACGCTCTGGGTCAACATGCAGAAGGCGATTGACATGTGGGACGCTGAACGCGAGCACTCGACAGACTACGCGAAGATTCAGACCTTGGAGATAGCTCGATAAAGCTGCTTATCGTTTGTTTGGAGTGGTGTCCCTGTCTTGTCTGAGGCGAATAGGAGAGTGAAGCAATGAACGAACGACAACTGACGGTAAGCGCAATCGCGCTCTTCGCCGATGGATTCAGCCACACCCAGATTGCCGACGCGTTGGGCGTCGATACCGACCGGGCGGCGGAGCTGACGGCCACCGGCGCTGATGAACAATCAACGGGCACGATGGGCCACGGCAAATTTGTTCTCAGAAGGAGCATGATGTGGGGGATGAATTTCGAGTCATTTTCAAGTAGTCGAAGACGCGGCGGGTATTGAACGAGAGTTGGCGCATGGATTGGGCGATCGATTGAGCGGGTTTTTGAAAGGATTTGAGAATACCGACGGCAAAGCGTCGGAGGCGGGTGATGTTTTCCGGGCCGAAGCCGGTTCGGATTCGACTGCGGTCCTCATCGTAATTCCAGTCGATGATGTAATGGACGCTTTCGATACTCCAATGACCGCGATTGATGGCCAGCAAGCGTTCGGGGGAGGTTTCGCCGGGTGAGCGGCTCGTGATGCCCAGCGCGGTTTCACAGGTGAGGGCGCCGGATTTTTTGTCGATGGATTCGCGCTCGATCCGAAAGACCTGCGCCAGGTGGGGAAAGTCGAGGTAGTGGTTGAGTGCGGCGCTGCACCAAATGCGCCGGGTTTCGATGCGGCCATGATCGGGCGGCGTGACCTCGACAAAGTCGGGTTGTCCGCGGGTTTGGAACTGCAATGCGATATCGCGTTCCAACGTCGGTTGGTTGCCTTTGACCGTGAAATGATAGTGCGCTCCCCGCTCAACCGAATAACGCGCGATCGCGCGTTGGGTCAGCAGGGCGTCGCCGGTGATGTCCTTGCCGGCGATGTCGCAGGTTTCAAGCAAGGGAACGGCCATGCCGATTTCGTTCGTGCGCTTGTGCTCCTCGCCGCCGGCTACAGGGAGGGTTCCCACTTTTTTTGGGTGTAGCAGCGTTTCGACCGATGCCCGACCACGCTCATGATGTGGGTCTGACGCCCGTCCGAGTCGAGGGCGTTCTTCATCGTCTTGCCATCCATGGCCAGCGCATCGTCCGGGGCGCCCCAGGCCCGATTCCACGCATTGAGCGCCCGGTCCAGCGCCCCCGGTTCAATCCGGATCAGGCAATCCCGAATCACAAACTCGCTGGGAACCACATAGCGGCCGTTCTCGGGCCGGCAGCCAAAACGTTCGCGGGCTTTCTGCCCCAGGGCATCGGCCCAATCCGAGATGGCTTTATAGCCGTGCATGCCGCACAGCGTCGCGCCCGCCGCGATGCCCCGCACGACCGACAAGGGATGGCGCCGTCCCTGAGAGCGGCGCGGATCGGGAATGGTCCTGAAACACTCGGGGAGTTGTCGCATCTGTGCGGCATTGAGCATGATCTTGGGGGCTCCTGTGAGTTGAAGATGTTCCCGGCCAGGGTGGGTCAGTTGCCTGCGCGCATCACGGCGCAGGGGACGCACAAAGACAAGTTTCGGGGCATCGGCTTCGGCGCTGTAGCCGTCCCGGGTGCGCCGGTATCCCCGCGTCCGTCCCAGTTCCAACCAGTTCGACGCGCGATACACGCCGCCATGGAAGCGCCGGGGATCGACAAACGTTTCCAGCAGCAGCAACCCATGACCGAACCGTTGGCGCCAATCCGGGGCGGCCCGCCGCTCGAGCCGGGACAATACTCGCGACCCCACATTCGGCCGATTCCAGCCCGGCAGAATCAAAAAGCGGCTGTTGTTGGCGATCAGTTTCAGCCGCCCATACTGCGAGCGGAAGTCCCAGCCGATCCATCGATCCCGAACCCCGCACTTCAGCGCCGCCGCCGACAGGCTCAGTTGCGCCACCCACTGCCCGCGCCATGTCGCCACGTACCAGACCGTCTCCCCGATCTTCGCCAGCGCGCCCAGATAATGATGACGCCTCATCTGCTCCCGATACTGCGCTTCCTCGCTTCGCTCCACTGGCCGGACCTCGATCTCCGACAGTTCTGGGCTGGTTAATTCCGTCCACTCCATTCAGCGTGTTATACCGGAAACTCCCCGCGATGTCCAGCTTTCCCGGTTAAACTACTGAATTCGCCGTAGTTCACTGAAAGGACAAAATCACCGTGCACGATGGGCCACATGAAGAATTGCCCTTCTGGCGAGGATCAAGTAGTCAGTAGTCGCGATGACGAAGGCCAGGTGCCGGGCTCCGTTGAGCGGCTCTGAGGGTGGCGTACAAGCAGCATCAACCCAACGAGTTAGCTCCGATGGAAACGAGCGCCTTTTACGATGTCTTGAAAAGCATCGACATTGAGAGTCGTATCCAGTGACAGAGTGCGCCGCCGCGGCTATGACGTCGACCGGTAGTTCTCTGTGGGGCATTGTCATAAGTGTCTTCGGATGAAGAGTCCATTTCGCTATTTCAAGACTTTGCCCGAGATCATCCGCCTTGCCGTGATGATGTATGTGCGCTTTCCAGTGTCGCTACGCAATGTCGAGGACCTTCTCCACAAGCGCGGGATCGAGGTGGGCCGCGAGACGATCCGGTTCTGGTGAAACCGTTTTGGCCCGATCTTTGCCGCCGGGCTCCGCAAGAAGCGGACAGGTCGAATGCGCGTGTTGCCGGGTTGGCGGTGGCGCCTCGATGAGGTGTTCGTCGACGTTGGCGGGTATCCGATCCGCCTGCCGCGGAACGACTGGCCCATCAAACGCTGCAACAGTTCCGGCAGATCACGGAGATTGAACTCGGCCAGAAAGGCCTGAACACAATGACCGCACTCGGACGGCCTGTGTTCGAACGCACCGCCTGACGCTACGGCTTGGGGAAAGGGTCAATTCCAACTCCGCCCCGATCCATGCAACAACGCTCTTGACAACCTCTGAAGATATTGCCTGTTGAGTACGCTCATACTTTGAATCATACTTTTTGCGTGAGTAATAGTGCACGCGTCACCATCACGCTTTCCGGCGACCTCGTCGAGGGGATCGACCGGCTTGCACGGAATCGTAGCCGCTTCATCGCCGAAGCTGTCCAGCACGAGTTAGCTCGGCGGCAGCGCGATGCCCTCCTCCAGTCGCTCAGCAACCCACATCCAGAGATCATGGAACTCGCCGACATCGGCTTGGCCGACTGGACTTCAGACCTGCCCAACGATGATGAGGGCCTCGTCGATCCAAGAGGAGGAACCGCCGTTCGCTGGATTGAAGATCGCGGCTGGGTGAAAGAACCGACGTGAAGTTTTCACGAGGTACCGTTGTTCTCGTTGAGCTTGATCCGACCGTTGGCCACGAGCAACGTGGTTTTCGCCCTTGTATCGCGGTTAGCGATCCGACCGTGAATGTGGATCAGCGGTTCCCCTTGATTGCAGTGGTCCCGGTCACCGGCACCGAAGGATCGGGTGCGCTGTATCCCACGCTAAGTCCGGGAGTCAGTGGCCTCACGAAACAGTCGTGCGCCCTCGTGGACCATCTCCGTTCTATCGACAAACGCCGCATCCGGAAGATCTTCGGACAGCTGACGCCGGGCGAACTTGCCAGCATCGACCAAGGCCTCACACTGTTTCTTGGCCTCTCGGTGCGGTCTACGACCGTACAAACTTGATTCGTGCAGTCATAGACTGCACCTACACTGTTGATTCGTGCAGTCATAGACTGCACCTACACTGTTGATTCGTGCAGTCATAGACTGCACCTACACTGGGAAAAGGACTTCCGGAGCGTGCAGTCCGCCCGAATCAAGTCGGTGGCTGATCGAGGTGGAAACGCATGCCGAAATGTTTGAATGGATGCTGGCGCGCTTGGCGTTTTCACTCGCCGATTTTTACCGGGTTTCTGAGAACTCCAATGCCTTCCAGTTCGATTTCGACCACGTCATCGGGTTTGAGAAAAACCGGCGGTTTCCGCTTGAAGCCCACCCCGCCCGGCGTTCCGGTCGCAATGATGTCTCCCGGTTTCAGCGTCATGGCTTCGGAAATGTAGGAAACCAGTTCGGGCACGTTGAATATGAGCTTGCGCGTGTTTGAACTTTGCATTGTCTTGCCGTTGAGCTTGAGGCCGATGTCGAGTGCGTCCGCATCGGCCAGATCCCGGGTTGTGACCAGCACCGGACCCATGGGCAGGGCAGTGTCGAACGATTTTCCCCGGACCCATTGGTTATCTTTCATCTGCAGGTCCCGCGCCGAAACGTCGTTGACGATCGTATAACCCGCAATGAAATCGGTCGCTTTTTCTACCGGGATATTGCGGCCACGCCGCCCGATCACGACGGCCAGTTCCGCTTCGTAGTCGATCTTGCCGCTGACCTTGGGCAGGAGAATGGCGTCGCCGGGTCCGATGACGGTGTTGGCCCACATCGCAAACAGCAAAGGTTCGGCTGGCTTGTCCATGCCCACTTCTTCGGCGTGATCGTGGTAGTTCAGACCGATACCGATAACCTTTTCGGGATTCGGAACCGGCGCGAGACACCGGATATCGCCCGGCGGAACGAGGCATGGGGCGAGCGCCTTGTCAGGGAGTGACCGAACCGCGTCTTCAAGAGCGTCGAGCGCGCCTTCGGCGGCGATCACCTCTGGAAGCGTCGCTCCGCTTGCGAGTTGGACGACGCCCATCTGACCCGCGAGGGTGAGGTCGACGACACCGTTCGTGCTTTCGACTCCCAGCCGGGTAGAGGGACTGGCGCCGGTCATAAAATTCATGAATTTCATTTAATCCTCATTTAGTATCTTGAATTCGGATCTATCTTGAAGTTGCGCGGGTCAATCGGCGCCTCTTGCCGCTCCGATTCCATATATGAAAACTTCATCGAATCGGCTTTCGTCCGAACCGTTCCCTGAAAATCGCAGGTCCTTTCTTCTGCTTCGGTGGCTGGTCATCGTACTGGCATCGTCGGTTGCGCTTTTCAGTAATCCGGGCGGCGAACATTTTATAGCCATCTGTTTCCTCGTGCTGGGATTTTCGCTCACCAATGCCGTCCTCGAGTTCCTGCCGACGCGCCTCGTCGACACTGTTCGGCCTCGCCACTGGATTGCGATCGCCGATGTCGCATTCCTCTCGGGCTGTCTTTTCGTACTGGCGGTGGAGGGCTTTCCGATCCATGTGGCCCTGATTGTTATCTTCGTTCTTGTCTCGATGTTCTACGTCTTCCTGACAGCCAGCCTCGACCGCGATGCGTCGCGATCCGCCGGGGTTCTGGTGAAGGCACGAAATTCGGAGATCCTGGCGGAAATGGTGCGCACGCTCATGGCTACGATGAATCTCGACGAGATCCATCGAGTCATCGTGAACGGGTTTGCCGAAGCGGTGGATGGTGCGGAGTGTTTCGTAGTTCAGACGGTCGAGGGCGAGGTGGTTGTTCGGGCCGGTTCCACCGCCGATTCGGCGCCACTGACGGTGCCATTGGAAGCGGTTCCCCTACTGGAGCAAGCAAACGCCCAGGCACGGACCGCCGTGGCCGGCCCGGAATCGAACGGGACGGAAAAAGGGAAGCGTTCGAGGTATTCGCTTGCCGTCCCGATGATTGCCGGGGAACACGTTTATGGATTCGTGTATATCCGGGCCGTCGATCTCGACGCCGCAACATCGAAAGCGACCGTCGATTTTCTGGAGGTCATGGCTGGCGCCGCCGCGAACGCCTTGCGGAATGTCGGGATGCTCGACGAGATGAAGCATCTGGCCCGGACCGATTTTCTGACGGGACTTCCCAACCACGGGTACTTTCAGACGGCTCTTGCGCGCGAAGTGGGACGGGCGCGTCGTCATCGTCATGAACTGTCTCTTCTGCTGATCGATCTCGACTGTTTGAAAAGCGTCAACGACAGGTTCGGACACCGGGCCGGGGACTCGGCGATTCGCACAATAGCCGGGACGATTCGGGATACGTGTCGAGAGTCCGATATTGCCGCCAGATATGGCGGTGAAGAATTTGCCGTCATCCTTCCGGAGACCGATCTTGCCGGGGCCGTACAGGTTGGGGAACGTATCCGCCGGAACATCGAGAAGACACACATCGGGCGCGCCGGGCGGGCAACGGCTTCGATCGGGATTGCCAACCAGCCAGCGGACGCGAAGACCCCTGACGACCTGATTCAGGTTGCGGACCGTGCGCTCTACGCCGCCAAGAACGGCGGCCGGAATCGACTCGCGCATTCCGGCCGCCAACCGACGCCGCGGTAGTGGTTGCCGTTCGCGGGTTTCGAAAACCGCAATTCTCATTTTGGCCTCTGACGGTCTCGGAATAATCTCCCACTCCAATTCCCACTGTAGGTGCAGTCTATGACTGCACAAATCAAGTTTGTACGGTCGCAGACCGCACGTTTCGGAAATCTTGATTCGGGCGGTCATAGACCGCCCCTACAATTTCGGAGTCAATGAACAGCGAAAAACACTCATGATGAGAATTGCGGGTTTCGAAAACCGTCCCTGTCATTGACCCCGCGTAGTCGGCTATCCTCTATGGTTTGTCGGGCATGCGGCCGTGTCTTCCATGCCGCGCTTTCGATATGGCGCACTACATCGAGTTCACCGGCGTTCACAAAGCGTTCGAGGATCATGTTGTCCTCGACGGCGTGACGTTCGGCGTGGAGCAGGGAACCACGTTCGCGATTCTGGGTCCCAGCGGTGTCGGCAAGAGCGTTCTGTTGGCACATATCGTCGGGTTTCTCAAACCGGATTCCGGAAGCGTCATCGTGGATGGCGAGAACCTGGGCGGCCTGACCGAGGCGCAGCTTGCGACGGTTCGAAAGAAAGTTCAGCTCGTGTTTCAGTCCGGCGCCCTCTTCGATTCGCTTTCGGTATGGGAGAACGTCGCCTTTCCCTTGATCGATACAGGCTTGAGCGATGAGGTGGTCGAAGAACGGGTGGCCGCCAAACTTCAGCTTGTCGAAGTGGAACACCTGGCCGACCTGATGCCGTCGGAACTCAGCACGGGCATGAAACGCGCCGTGGCCATCGCTCGAGCGCTTGCGGCCGAACCCCGGGCGATTCTTTACGACGAACCGACGACGATGGTCGATCCTCTCTTGTCGAACACGATCAACATGTTGATCCGAAAGATGCAGCGCCAGTTGGGCATGACTCAGATGGTAGTGACGCACGATATCGCCAATTGCGCCGAGAGGGTGGCGAATCGGGTCGCACTTCTCCATCGGGGACGGTTCGTGTTCGTTGGGACGATCGAAGAGCTTTACCGAAGCGACAATCCGGTTGTCCGAGAGTTCGTCGACGAGGACAGTTATCGGTTCGAGAAGCATTGACTCCGGCGGCACTGCATTCGGTGGCAACGATTCTTGAAGAGAAGAGACAGCATGAAACCTCTAGTCATATTCGACCTCGACGGCACGCTCGCCGATTCAAAAGGCGATCTTTGTACCTCGGTCAACCACGTTCGCCGGGGATTCGGGCTCCATCCGCTCGAAGAGAGTGTCATTGCGTCGATGGTCGGCGATGGAGTGACGGTGTTGATCGAGCGTGCCCTTCAGGATGGCGTGGAAGCCGACAGCAAGAAGGGATTGCGCATCTTTCTTGAATATTATCGGGATCATATGCTGGATGAGACACGTCTGTACCCTGGCGTGGAGTCGACACTGGACGCGCTGGAGAAGTCGTGCAGTTTGGCGGTGTTGACCAACAAGCCCATCCGGTTCAGTCGCCGCATGCTCGAAGGCCTGGGCATCCATGCCCGCTTTTCGGCGATCTACGGCGGCAACAGCCTGCCGCGGAAGAAGCCCGACCCAATGGGTATTTTTCAGATCCTTTCCGACACCCAAGGTGAGCGTGCGGCGACCTGGATGGTGGGCGATTCAGCCGTCGATGTGCAGGCAGGCCGCGCCGCGGGCGTCCGCACCTGTGGAGTGACGTACGGCTATGCCGCCGATACGTTCCAGGAGTGCCCGCCGGATCATTTGATCGACGAGTTTACCGAACTATCCGAACTCGTTCTTACATCCGTTCCGGAACGGTAATCCCCAGCAGATCGAGCGTTCGCTCCAGTCTGTCGCGCACGAATTGGACGATGACGAGCAACAGGCGGCGGCGGTCGTCATCCTGCTCGGCCAATACGCGATACGTGTGGTAGAAGAGGCTGAATTTCTGGGCCAGCAGGAACGCGAACTTGGCCAGAGTTGCCGGTTCCATGTTCCTTGCAACCTGATCCGCCACCTCATCGATTCTCGACGCGGTATAAACCAGGTCCCACAGATCGTCCGAATCGGACAGAAATTTGCGGAGCCCCTCATTGGACCAGAGATCTTCGGCCCGGTCCGCGGTGAACCCCCGGCCCTCCGACTCGGCTTTCTTCAGGATGTTGTTGGCGCGGACGGCCGCATACTGAATGTACGGTCCGGTTTCGCCGTCGAAGCTCAACGCCTCGTCGAAATCGAAGGCAATGACGGCGGTTCGGGTAAAACGTAGCAGGAAGTAGCGCAGCGCTCCCACCGCGATGCGATGCGCAATGTCGGTCTGTTCATCCGGAGGAAATCCGGGGTTCCTCTTCCGCACTTCCTCAAGGGCCTTGGTTTCGAGCGCGTCGAGCAGATCGTCCGCCTTGACGCCCTGCCCCTTGCGTCCGGAAACTTCAACATAGGGGCGCTGCCGGTCACGGGGCGAAAGCACCACACCCAGTTGCTCGGCGCATGCCGGCGTGAGCGCGACCATTTCATATGAAAAGTGAACGGACTTCTCGGCTTCCCGGGCATATCCCAGAGCCCGAACGCCTTCCTTGACCACCGTTTGGGGATAGGACTGGCGGACATCGATCACGTTGTAGACCGATGTACCGCTGCCGAAGCCGGGATGGCCAGATTCTCCGTCCCGGGAGTCGGTCACCCATATGGCTTCGCCGTCATCGTAACGGTCGAAAACGCGGTACTTGAAGTCCTGTTCCAGCAGGCCGAGCTTCCAAAGTTGGTAGGCGATATCCTTGCCGACATAGGTCACCGTGCCGTTCGAACGGACGATTATCTTTTCTTCCTCGCCCGAGTCGGTCTGGACCCGCATGACCCAGCAACCGGAGTTCTTGCCCTGGTCCTCGAGGAATATCGCCCGGCGTTGCTTCAACAGCGTGAACGCGCGGTCCCAGAACTTCAGGTGCAGGATGTCGCTTTCGCGGGGCAGGACGTCGTACCGTACGCCAATGCGCTCCATCGTTTTTACGTGATATCCGACGATGGTCATCGCAACGGTTTCGGCCATCTCGGCCGTTTCGTTCCCTCCGTCTTCGATGGCCCGGAGCGTTTCTCCGCGCTTCGTGTGTTCGGGATCCTGGGAGTCGTAAAAGGCCGATGCCCTTGCGTAGAGGTCCCAACAGTAATAGTCGAACCTCTGACCCGCATCCTCGATCAATGCCCGGACATCGGCGAGAGTCCGTTTTTCGATGTGAAGAAAACCAACGATGACATCGGCAACCTGGACGCCGGTGTTATCGATGTAATTCTGAACCTCGACCTCATGTCCCGTGAAGCGCAGAACGCGAACGAAAGTATCGCCGATGGCGGCGTTCCGAAGGTGACCGATGTGGGCCGCCTTGTTCGGATTGATGTTGGTGTGCTCGACGATCACCTTCCCGCCGGAGGCTTCGAACGCCGGCAACCGACCGGCCCGCGGCCCGGTGGCCGCCGTCCGCAAGACGAAAGTGCGGTCGAGGTAGAAGTTGATGTAGCCGGGACCCGCGACTTCCACTTTCCGGACGCCTTCGATTTCGAGCGCGCCGACCAATTCGCCGGCGATCGTCCGCGGGGCTTTTCGGAGCGTCTTGGCCAATCCGAGGCAGAGCGGCGTTGCCAACTCGCCAAACTCGACCTTGGGTGTCCGGTTGAGAACCACCTCGGGCAAGTCGAGCTTCCAGAGTCTCTTCGCGGCGGACTGAATGGCTTGGGTGATACGGGACTCCACGGTCGATTGCATAATCGCCCATCATAGCAAGTCCGGAATTGCGCGCGCCGGGGTAGTGTGAGATTTCCGAAATCTTCTTCCTTCTTATTGTAGGGGCGGTCGGTGCGGTCTGCGACCGGACAGACTTGATTGTGCAGTCATAGACTGCACCTACAGTGGGAGTCGGAATGGGACGCCCGAATCCCTCAATATTGAGCATGTAGGGGCGGTCTATGACCGCCCAAATCAAGAATTTCCGGATCGTGCAGTCATAGACTGCACCTACAGTGGGAGTCGGAGTGGGACGCCCGAATCCCTCAATATTGAGGATGTAGGGGCGGTCTATGACCGCCCAAATCAAGAATTTCCGGATCGTGCAGTCATAGACTGTACCTACAGTGGGAAAGATCGCGCGGTCATAGACTGCACCTACAGTGGGAAAGATCGCGCGGTCATAGACTGCGCCTACAGGTAGGAACGGGATATCATTCCGAGGCCCTCAGGAGCCACAATGAGAATTGCTGGCCCAATTGCGCCGGTCGAGACGGATCGAGTACCATGACGCTCTTGGCCTTTGGGTGCGTATGCAAGTGAAAACCCTTTATTTTGATTGCTTTTCGGGTATTAGCGGCGACATGACCATCGGTGCGCTCCTCGATGCCGGTTTGGACTTCAACTATCTGAAAACCGAGATCGGGAAGCTGCCCGTCGACGGTTTCGAACTCCGGCTTTCCCGCACCATCAGGGCGAATCTCAATGCGGCCAAGTTCGATGTCCTCGTCGAGGGAGATTCCGGTCACGACCACGGTCACGAACCCGCGCAGGACGCCGATGGACACGCGCACGAACACACCCACGACCACGGTCACGAAACCACCGAGGACGCCGATGGACATGCCGACGGCCATGAGAGCGGTCATGACCGGCGGCACGCGCACACCCACACCCATACCCACGGGCATCTTCACCGGAAGGCCTCGGAAATCCTGGACATGATTCGCCGGAGCACGCTCTCGCCGGGCGTCCGGCGGCGCGCGGTCGACATTTTCCAGAAGCTGGCCGTTGCCGAAGGCCGAGTGCACGACATGCCCCCCGAAGACGTCGAGTTTCACGAAGTCGGCGCCATCGATTCGATCGTCGACGTCGTGGGTGCGGCGATCGGGATCGAGGCTCTGGAGGCGGAGCGTTTTCGATGTTCGGCGATCAATGTGGGAGGAGGCTTCATTCACTGCCAGCATGGCGTGTATCCAGTCCCTGCTCCGGCGACGGCCAATCTGTTGGCGAATGCGACGGTGTATTCCAAACACGTCGAGAAGGAATTGGTGACGCCCACCGGCGCAGCGATTCTTGCCGCGACCGTCGACGAGTTCGGTCCCCTCGACGGCCTGAGGATCGAAAAAGTCGGATACGGCGCCGGCACCGGCGATTTTGGTGAATTCCCGAATTGCCTTCGGATTTTCGTGGGCACAGAGGTCGAAGGCACACAGTCCGTCGCTGCCGACCGGGTCGTTGTCATCGAGGCGAACATCGATGACATGAGCGCGGAGGGTCTGTCTTACGCGTCCCGGAAGCTGCTCGATTCTGGGGCGCTCGACGTCATTACGATTCCCGTCCTGATGAAGAAGGGGCGGCCGGGTCACTTGCTGCAGGTTCTGGTTTCCCCGAGCGACAGCGACCGGATCGCGCGCGCGATCTTCGAGGAGACCACGACGATTGGCGTCCGGAAGCGGTGGATGGACAGGCAGGTACTACACCGGGACGTGGTTGAAGTTGACACGCCGAACGGGCCGATCCGGGTCAAGGTTTCACGGCTTGAAGGACGCGTGGTCACGGTGAGCCCCGAATACGACGATTGCGCGCGTGTGGCCGGCGAGACGAACCGTCCGTTTCACGAGGTACACGAAGAAGCGATTCGCAGCTACAGGGAACGAACCGGCGCGGGTGAAGGGAACAATAATGGCTGAAACTTTCTATATTACGACCCCGCTTTATTACGTCAACGCGGAGCCCCATCTGGGGGGAACCTATTCGACGATTGTCTGCGATACCATCGCGCGTTATAAGCGGATGATGGGGTTCGATGTGAAGTTTCTCACGGGAACCGATGAACACGGACAGAAGATCGAACGGTCGGCGAGAGAGCAGGGAATCGAGCCCAAGGCATTGGCCGACAACGTGGCCGCCCAGTACCGGGATCTCTGGAAGAGCATCGGGATACGGAATGACCTCTGGGTGCGGACGACCGACCCCGCGCACTACAAGGCCGTTCAGGAAATCTACCGCCGCGTCAGGGAGAACGGTTTCATATACAAGGACGAGTATACCGGCTGGTACTGCGTTTCCTGCGAGGCCTATGCGCCGGAGAGCGGTGGAGACAAGCCCGTACCCTGTCCCGACTGCGGTCGCGAAACGGAATGGTTTGCCGAGGAAAGCTACTTTTTCAAGCTGTCGGAGTTCAAGGATCGCCTGCTCGCCTACTACGAGGAACACCCCGACTTTGTGCGTCCGGTATCCCGTCGAAACGAGGTGGTTTCCTTTGTCCAGGGCGAACTCCGAGACCTCTCGATCAGCCGGGCGACATTGAAGTGGGGCGTGCCGTTTCCCGATGACCCCTCCCATGTGTTCTACGTCTGGTTCGATGCCCTGACCGGGTACATGAGCGGACTGGGTTATCAGTCAGACGATGTTCAGTTCGGCAAGTACTGGCCGGCGGATATCCATGTCGTTGGAAAGGACATTCTGCGGTTTCACGCCGTGTACTGGCCGGCCTTTCTTCTGGCGGCGGATCTGCCGGTTCCGAAGACGGTATTCGGCCATGGCTGGTGGATGTTCAACGACAGGAAAATGTCCAAGTCGAGCGGGAACGTGCTGTCGCCCACCCTGCTGCGAGACGTCTTCGGGATCGAGTTGCTGCGCTATTTTCTCTTGCGTGAAATGGTGTTCGGCCAGGACTGCAATCTCAGCTTCGACAATATTGTCCAGCGGTCCAACAGCGACCTGGCCAACGATCTGGGCAATTTGCTGAGTCGTACCGTCGTGATGGTGGGCAAGTATCGCGGCGGGATCGTGCCCTCGCCGGGCGAGGCGACCGGTGACGCAGAGGTCGAGGCCGTGGCGGCGCGCGTAATTCGCGATTACACCCGCAATTTCGACAACTACGAATTTTCGCGTGCATTGGAGAACATCTGGGAACTGATCGCCCGCGTCAACAAGTACATCGTCGTAAACGAACCCTGGAAGATTGCGAAGGACGAAGCAGAGGCCGGGAGGCTCGACAGCGTATTGTTCCATTCCGCGGAGGCATTGCGATTGTCGGGAGCCCTTCTGGGGCCCGTGATGCCCGAGACCGCACAGACGATCTGGACGCAACTGGGATTGACTCGCGATGTTGCGCAGGTCGATCTAGGCAGCCTCGGGTGGAGCGAAGAAGTTGTCGGCAGCAAGATCGCCCGCGGACCCTCGCTGTTTCCACGAATCGATGCCAAGACCATCTATGCGCAACTCGAGGGGGGATCGAAGTCCTCGGATGACGAAGCAGATTCGGACGGGCAGGCCGCTCCGCCTCCGCTTGAACCGGAAATCGCGATCGACGATTTCGCCAAAATCGACCTTCGGGTCGCTACGGTCCTTGAAGCCGAAAGGGTGAAGGGGGCTGACAAGCTGCTCCGGCTTGTACTGGACCTGGGCTTCGAGCAGCGGCAGGTTCTGGCCGGCATCGCCCGGTATTATGAGCCTGACGCCTTGGTTGGTCGAAAGGTCGTCGTCGTGGCCAATCTGAAGCCGCGCACGATGCGGGGCCTCGAGTCGAATGGAATGATCGTGGCCGCATCGGCGGAGGGCGATCGGCCCGTGCTTGCCGGTTTCCATGAAGACGTTCCCAACGGCGCCCGCCTGCGATAGCCGGGATGTCATTGTGCTGATCGATTCGCACGCCCACCTCGAAGACCCTCGATTCGATGAGGATCGCGGCGCCGTGCTCGAGCGGGCGTGGGATGCGGGTGTCCGCACGATTCTGACGATCGGCAATGGCAGTGGTCCCGACGACATGGGCTGCGGTATCCCGATCGCCAGCGAGCACGAGTGGATCTATACGACCGTGGGAGTCCACCCGCACGATGCGTCCAGGGTCGAACCGCGTCACCTGACCCTGATGGAGGATCTGGCCGGCAGGCCCCGCGTCGTTGCGATCGGGGAGACGGGACTCGACTTCTACTACGACAATTCTTCGCGGAGCAGCCAGATCGAGGTTTTCCGGGCTCAGCTTGAACTTTCGATCCGTCTCGATATGCCGGTGATCGTCCACACGCGTGACGCCGACGCGGAAACCATCGAAATCCTTCAGGACCTACGGCCCAGACGCGGCGTCGTGCACTGCTTTACCGGCGAAGAAGTTCTGGCCCGATGTGCGCTCGAATTGGGTTTGATGATTTCGTTTTCGGGAATCGTGACGTTCAAGACTGCGGCGCCGATCCGGGCCGTTGCGGCGATAGTCCCCGACGACCGCATTCTGATCGAGACGGACGCTCCGTATCTGGCACCGGTCCCCCACCGGGGGCGGCGGAACGAACCGGCCTTTGTCGCGACGACGGCAGGATTGCTGGCCGAAGTGCGAGGCGTCGCCCCCGAGGTGCTCACCGCGCAGACGAGCGAGAATTTCAGGACACTTTTCGGCGTGCCGTAGCAGGCCGTGCGGGAATGCCGCGGGGTTTTGGCCGAGAACTGCCAGGATTTGCGACCGTCTGCCGCGGCCTCGCAGGCGTGCTGGTTAACGCCTCGAACCTGTCGTACAATTGCCCTCGCATGAAGACCGCACTGACTCAACACGAGATCTATGGTCTCGTCGTTTCCGACTTGGAGCGCGTTGAAGAAGAATTGCGTTCATATGCCAAGTCGCCGATTGAGCCGATATCGGAGATCGGCAAATACCTGATCGATTCCGGCGGCAAGCGAATCCGTCCCGCGATTCTGTTGCTGGCCGCCCGAACGCTGGGCGGCGTGACCGATTCCACGATCCGCCTGGCGGCTGTCGTCGAATTGATTCACAACGCCACACTGGTTCACGACGACGTGATCGACGACGCGGACATCCGTCGAGGCCGTCCATCGGCGAATGCGAGTTGGGGCAATCCCATGGCGGTCCTGGCCGGCGACTGGTTGTATATGCAGTCGTTCGGGGTTGCGGTACAAGAGCGTAATTTCGATATCCTGAACGCCTTGATCGAAATCACCCAGAAAATGGTCGAGGGAGAGCTTCTGCAGTTGACGATGGTTGGCCGGTCCCGCGTGAGCGAAAGCGAGTTGCTCGGTGTCGTCGAACGAAAGACCGCGTATCTGTTTTCGGGTTGTACGGCGTTGCCTGCAATCGCGGCCGGCATGACCGGGGGCACCCGGGAGAAGTTTGCGGGAATCGGGCGGGATCTTGGAATGTCGTTCCAACTGGTGGACGACTTGCTCGATCTGACCTCGACGAAAGAGGCGATGGGAAAGCCGGTTGCCAGCGACCTCAAGGAAGGGAAGGTGACGCTTCCGGTTTGTTACGCCCTTGCATCCGGATCGGCAGAGGCGATCGAAAAAGTCGAACACGTCCTTGAAGAACGGGAGTTTCGGTCGGTGACTTCGGCGGAAATTCTTGAACTGGTCGAAAAGGCCGGTGGCGTCTCCCGCACTCGCACGCTTGCAGCCTACTATGCCGACCGTGCGGTTTCCGGACTCGAGTCGCTGCCTCCGTCCATCTATCGCGACGCGATGATCAGCATCCCCGAGTTCATCCTCAACCGGCAGGTTTAGCCGGTATTTTTCCCGCGTTGTCTGCGCCTTCTTTCAATTCAGACAAGAATTTTCCAGGAACGCATCCAGGGTGCGCTACGGCGCGCAAGAAAGGACGCATTATTCGGGTCTACGCAACCCGGATGCGGGCATCTCTTCCCCGGCGCGTGGACACGCGCCGGGCCCGCTCTTCTTCCCCGGCACCGCCCCGACATCGTCCGCGCTTACTTACTATTCGGTCAGAAACTTTCAGGCCCCGCGCTTGATCCGGCGTGAGGCGATCGCGGCCTTGAGCGGTGCCACGGCGAGTCGTCGGTCGATGTTCCGACCGATCGCATAACCGACAACGCGGCGCGACGAGGCGTCGAGGACAAGCGCGACATAGATGAATCCGGATGGTACGGCGCCCCCCACTCCCGGATGAGGTTCCGCGAAACCTCGTGGCGCCGGGCCAATCCGTTCAGGCTCTCGCCGCCGAGGAACTCCTGCGCTACTTGGCGCTTGAACTCGATGCTGTCCGCACGGTATCAGGCCCGTGACGCTCTACAGATACGTCGGGCTGCGGGGACAGTTGCGCGAGCAAGGCGAGAAGGGCCTCGCCACCTGTACCGCAGTGCAACAACCTCGACGCCGGCGGGGCACGTGTCTAACCTTGGCGTAGGGGTTCGCCCGCTCCCGCAAACAAACAGTGGTAACGTGGGAGAAGCTGGCCTGCCGGGGAGGTAAACCGCTTGCATCGTCCCGCGTCCTGTATCCCAATCGCAGCGTTCGTGTGTCTGCTGGCGGCCGCGCCGGCGGCTTCTCAGGTTCCTCCGGACGAAGCGTGGCGTTCGGTCGAGACCGAGCACTTTCGCGTCACCTTTCCCGAGCATCTGGAGGCGCTGGGCAGGCGGGCGGGCAATCTGGCGGAACGGGCCTATCGGGAACTCACCGCGCAGTTCCGCGAGGGACCGTCCGGCCGGATCGACATCGTCCTGAGCGACCACGTCGATGTCTCGAACGGCTACGCCACGATCTGGCCGTCGAACCGGATCGTGCTCTACGCTCGCCCTCCCGCCGACCATCTCGCGCTGGCCTACTCCGATGACTGGCTCGATCAGCTGATCATCCATGAGCTGGCTCACGTATTCCACCTCGACTACGGCGGGACGATGGGCAGGATCTTTCGCGCGTTGTTCGGACGCGCGCAAACGCCCCTCAATTTTCCGGGCAGAGTCGTACCGCGCTGGGTCATCGAGGGGCTCGCGACCTGGTACGAATCGGCGCTGACCGAGGCCGGTCGGGTGCACGGCACATTCCAAGAGATGGTGCTGCGCACGGCGGCGCTCGAAGGCCGGTTCGAGAGCATCGGGCAGGCAGGAGGCAACTCGCCGCAGTGGCCGGGGGGTATCCGCCGCTACGCTTACGGGTCGCTCTTCTTCGACTACCTGCTGGACAAGCACGGCGTTGACGGCATGGCCGCGTTCGTCGAGGCAGTGGTGCGCCCGGCGGCCCAGTTGCCGCTGCCGCGTTTGAACTCTGCCGGTCGCCGCGCGTTCGGCGTCTCGTTGTCGAGCGAATGGGCGGCGTGGACCGACGAGGTGCGGGCGCGGGTGAGGCGCCTCGATGCGGCCCTGGCCGAGTTCGGGCCGATCAGCGAGCCGGAGGCGCTGACGCGCAACGCCCGCTACGGGCTGCATCCGACGTTGTCGCCGGACGGCAGCGCCCTGATCTACCTGCGGTCGGATGGGCGGTCGTATCCGAGTCTGGTCGTCATCTCTCCCGCCGGCGGAGAGCAGTCCACCGTGGCGCGCACGAATAACCGCACCCCGTTGGACGTGCTTCCGATGGGCGAGATTGTCTTCGCGCAGCGCGACTACACGGACCGCTACCGGGTGTTCAGTGACCTGTACGTTGCGACCATCGAGGGGTCGGTGCGGCGGGTGACCGAAGGCGCCCGGTTGACGGCGCCCTCGGCCGGTCCCGACGGGACATGGGTCGTCGCGGTGACCGAAGGCGGAGGGACGAACGGACTGGCGCGGATCGATCTCCAGGACGGGACGATGGAGCCGCTCGTGGCGCCCGCCACCGGCACCTATTGGGCCGACCCCGCGGTTTCGCCCGACGGGCGCTGGGTCGCCGCAAGCCGCTGGACGGAGCGGCGACACGACGTCGTCATACTCGATGCGGACGGCCGGGTGGTGCACGAGGTGACACGCGACCGGGCACTGGATCTCGCGCCGGACTGGAGCGCGGATGGGCGCTACCTGGTGTGGTCGTCCGATCGGTCCGGCCTCCTGAACGTACTGGGAGCGGAAATCGATCCGCACACCGCTGCCGCCGGCCCACCCGTCATGCTGACGAACGTGCGGACAGGCGCGGCATTTCCGAGCGTCGATCCCGTCGGCGAGTGGCTCTACTTCTCCGGGTACCACGTCGACGGCTGGGAGGTGGAGCGGGTCCCGTTCGTACCGGATGCGGCCCCACCGGCCCCAGTGCCGGCGGCGCGCTTCGACGAGGTCGTGGCTGCGGCGCGAGACGTCGGCGGCACGGCTCCGCGCTTCGACGAAGCCGCCGCTCCGGCGCGAGATACCGGGGACACGGCGGCGTCGGACCCTGACGGCACGGAGAGCGCCGTCCATGAATACTCACCGTGGTCGACGCTGTATCCGAGGTTCTGGTTGCCGGCGCTGAGGGCGCCGAGCGCGACCGCGCCTGCTACAGTGGGGGACGTCCAGGTACCGCGTACCGAAGTCCTCGGATACGCGGTCGGAGGCCGTACCTCAGGGATCGATCTGGTCGGCCGGCATTTCTACGATATCGGGGCCCAGGTCTTCACGTCGAGCGGCCGGAGTGAGGGCGACGTCACCTACGAGTATCGGGGTCTGGGGAATCCGTCCATTGGGGTGACTGCCTCCCAGAGCTGGGACGCCCACGGTGTCAGGGTGCGCCCGGCTGGGGCGGACGGCTCGCTGGAGCCCTTCTTCGTCCTGGAGCGGGAGCGGCGGCTGGCGGCCTCGGTGCGGATTCATCGGCCCGGGGCCCGGACGTCTACGTCGCTCAAGTTCTCGGCCGGGCTGGTCCGGAGCGATCGGGAAGTGCTGGACGATGCACTACGACTGACCGACGGTTACCGCCTTGCGCGGCCCGGCAGCCTGCAGAGCGAGTACGCGGTCTCGTTCAGCGTATCCACCGCGCGGTCGCATGCGTTCCAGATGGGCAACGCGCGTGGCGCCGCACTGTATCTGCTCGCGCGGATTCGCGACGACCTGAACGTTCCGGAGGACCTCGCCCGGCGCCGCGGCGTCGATCTCTCCGCCGGCGATCTCCTTGGCCGGTTGCGCGTCTACGTTCCGTTGCCGTTGCCGGGCTTCGCTGCCCCGGTCCTGGCGATCCGCGCGAGCGGCGGGATGGCCCGCGGACCGGGCGCGCACACCGGCTACTTCGCGACGGGCGGCGCGTCGGGCGGCCGAGTGATACTGGCGGGGCTTCCCTCGCTGGGGGACAGATCGGTCTTCTTTCCCGTTCGGGGCTACGAGACCTCCACGCGGTCAGGACGTTATGCATGGTCCACCACCGTGGAGTTGCGGGCGCCGCTGGCCCTCGTCAACCGCGGCCTGGGAGTGTGGCCGCTGCACCTCGACCGCATCTTCGGATCTGCCTTCCTCGACGGCGGCAACGCGTGGAGCGGCGACGCGTCATCTTCCCAAGACAGAAGTCCCAGGCGCCGCCCCCTGGCGTCGGTGGGATTCGAGGCGAGCACCGACCTCCTCGTCCTGTACGAGTCGCCACTGCGGCTGCGTGCCGGTGTCGCTTTCCCGCTGGTTGACCGGGATGGGCCGCAGTACTACGTCCGGCTGGGCATGCCGTTCTGATCTGTTGGTGCAGTGGCGTTGACACACGCCGGGCACCTTCGTTTGGGGGCCACCCGGACGTATCCGCCGCCTTCGTTCTGCTGGTCGCTGTCGCGAACGCCGCCAACCTGTGGTTGGCGCGGCACGACGTTCGCCGGACAGAAGTTGCGGTACGGATGGCGGTCGGCGCAAATCGGATGCATGTTATTCGGCAATATCTAACCGAGAGCATCATCCTGGGGCTGGCTGGCGGCGCCGTCGGTCTGGTACTGGCGTCGAGCGCGATCGTCGCGATCCAGAGGTGGTGGATATCGGCAGTACCCGGGCTGCAGTCAGTTACAATCGACGGATGGGTCATAGGCTACACACTGGCGCTGTCGGGCGTGACGGGCATCGTGTGCGGCGGTCTCGAACGCGATCGACAACAACGTTTAGCCCGCCTTTCTCACGGGTTTTCGTCGCGAAGAGCCGGAGACGCCGTCAGGGCAAGGCGCGCGCCCGGAGGGCCACGATGATTTTGTCCTTTCAGTGAACTACGGCGAATTCAGTAGTTTAACCGGGAAAGCTGGACATCGCGGGGAGTTTCCGGTATAACACGCTGAATGGAGTGGACGGAATTGACCAGCCAGGAATTGTCGGAGATCGAGGTCCGGCCAGTGGAGCGAAGCGAGGAAGCGCAGTATCGGGAGCAGATGAGGCGTCATCATTATCTGGGCGCGCTGGCGAAGATCGGGGAGACGGTCTGGTACGTGGCGACATGGCGCGGGCAGTGGGTGGCGCAACTGAGCCTGTCGGCGGCGGCGCTGAAGTGCGGGGTTCGGGATCGATGGATCGGCTGGGACTTCCGCTCGCAGTATGGGCGGCTGAAACTGATCGCCAACAACAGCCGCTTTTTGATTCTGCCGGGCTGGAATCGGCCGAATGTGGGGTCGCGAGTATTGTCCCGGCTCGAGCGGCGGGCCGCCCCGGATTGGCGCCAACGGTTCGGTCATGGGTTGCTGCTGCTGGAAACGTTTGTCGATCCCCGGCGCTTCCATGGCGGCGTGTATCGCGCGTCGAACTGGTTGGAACTGGGACGGACGCGGGGATACCGGCGCACCCGGGACGGCTACAGCGCCGAAGCCGATGCCCCGAAACTTGTCTTTGTGCGTCCCCTGCGCCGTGATGCGCGCAGGCAACTGACCCACCCTGGCCGGGAACATCTTCAACTCACAGGAGCCCCCAAGATCATGCTCAATGCCGCACAGATGCGACAACTCCCCGAGTGTTTCAGGACCATTCCCGATCCGCGCCGCTCTCAGGGACGGCGCCATCCCTTGTCGGTCGTGCTGGGCATCGCGGCGGGCGCGACGCTGTGCGGCATGCACGGCTATAAAGCCATCTCGGATTGGGCCGATGCCCTGGGGCAGAAAGCCCGCGAACGTTTTGGCTGTCGGCGGGAGAACGGCCGCTATGTGGTTCCCAGCGAGTTTGTGATTCGGGATTGCCTGATCCGGATTGAACCGGGGGCGCTGGACCGGGCGCTCAATGCGTGGAATCGGGCCTGGGGCGCCCCGGACGATGCGCTGGCCATGGATGGCAAGACGATGAAGAACGCCCTCGACTCGGACGGGCGTCAGACCCACATCATGAGCGTGGTCGGGCATCGGTCGAAACGCTGCTACACCCAAAAAAAGTGGGAACCCTCCCTGTAGCCGGCGGCGAGGAGCACAAGCGCACGAACGAAATCGGCATGGCCGTTCCCTTGCTTGAAACCTGCGACATCGCCGGCAAGGACATCACCGGCGACGCCCTGCTGACCCAACGCGCGATCGCGCGTTATTCGGTTGAGCGGGGAGCGCACTATCATTTCACGGTCAAAGGCAACCAACCGACGTTGGAACGCGATATCGCATTGCAGTTCCAAACCCGCGGACAACCCGACTTTGTCGAGGTCACGCCGCCCGATCATGGCCGCATCGAAACCCGGCGCATTTGGTGCAGCGCCGCACTCAACCACTACCTCGACTTTCCCCACCTGGCGCAGGTCTTTCGGATCGAGCGCGAATCCATCGACAAAAAATCCGGCGCCCTCACCTGTGAAACCGCGCTGGGCATCACGAGCCGCTCACCCGGCGAAACCTCCCCCGAACGCTTGCTGGCCATCAATCGCGGTCATTGGAGTATCGAAAGCGTCCATTACATCATCGACTGGAATTACGATGAGGACCGCAGTCGAATCCGAACCGGCTTCGGCCCGGAAAACATCACCCGCCTCCGACGCTTTGCCGTCGGTATTCTCAAATCCTTTCAAAAACCCGCTCAATCGATCGCCCAATCCATGCGCCAACTCTCGTTCAATACCCGCCGCGTCTTCGACTACTTGAAAATGACTCGAAATTCATCCCCCACATCATGCTCCTTCTGAGAACAAATTTGCCGTGCCCGGAGGGCACCGGAGGCGTACTTGACAGTACGTCGAGGAGCCCGACGAAGCGGAACGCGGCACTGGCGGATGTATACGGCGCTGCAGCAGAGAACTCGTGAGAAATGCGGGTTAGATCATCGACACGGAGACCTATATCGAGATCGCCCGCGTCCCGGTGGGCGAGTCTCCGAAACGCAACGCGGTGATCATGTTCAGCGAGGAATAGAGTCGTCTCTCACCGATGAATCCAGGGATGAAGGCGCCGCCGCGCGGCGGCGCCTTTTTGGTCTAAGCCGTTGAATAGGCTGGAGTCTGTCTGTTATGATCGCGCGATGCTCCTGCGCCATCGATCCCGGATGAGGTTCGCATGAAACGCGGCAACAAGCTCAACCTGCTCGAGTTGAACAGGATGAAGCGGAGAGGCGAACTCGTGACCTGGGTCACGGCCTACGACGCGCCCCTTGCCTACGCCTCCGAGCAGGCGGGAATCGACATGATCCTGGTCGGCGATTCCGGCGGCATGGTGCAGCTCGGCCACACGTCGACCAACCCGGTGACGATGGACGAGATGATCGTCCTCGCCCAGTCCGCCCGCCGCGGCGCGCCGGGCACCTTCATCGTCGGGGACATGCCGCAGGGGTCCTACGAAGTCAGTGACGAAGACGCGGTACGGAACGCCGTCCGGTTCGTCAAGGAGGCCGCCTGCGACGCCGTCAAGCTCGAAGGCGGCCGCCGCGTCGGGTCCCGTGTCCGGGCGATTGCGGATGCGGGTATCCTGGTCGTCGGCCACCTGGGTCTCACGCCGCAGAGCGCCGCCGCGTTCGGCGGTTACCGCGTGCAATGCAAGACGCTGGAAAGCTTCGAGTCGACCATGGAAGAGTCCCTGGCCCTCGAGGAGGCGGGCGCCGTGGCTCTGCTGCTCGAGGCCATGCCGACGGAACCCGCCGGACAGGTGGCCCGCGCCTTGAGAATACCCGTTCTCGGGATCGGGGCCGGCAGGCGGGTCGATGGACAACTCGTCATCATGCACGACGTGCTCGGCCTGTACGCCGACTTCCGCCCCTTGTTCGCCAAGTGCTATGTCCCTCAGGTCATGGACAGGTTTCTGAGCCATCTTGCAGGGCACGAGGACATTCGCGGGCTGGGGCGGGCAGAGCGCACCGACGGACTACTGATGCTGGCGCAGCTTGCACTTAAGGACTACGTTGAGGAGGTGCGATCGCGCCTGTTTCCAGGTGAGGAGTACTGCTACCGGATCGAACCGGGCGATCTGGAGATCCTCGAAGGGTCCAAATACTGGGCGAAGACGCCCGAGCTGACCTCCACGTAGTGTGGCGTCCCCCACGTTGACGACAAGAGACACGCGTAACGGTCGTCGGGCCCGACAGACTTCCGGGGCGCCGTCTTCCGCGTGCGTCAGTGATGGCGGAACCTCCAAGGCACGGGAGAACGTGGCACTCATCAATTGGTACCCGCGGCGTCCCTCGCTGCTTGTTCTCACCAACTATCCCGGGATGGGGGGCCCTTCCGTTGCGTTTGATCCGGCGAGAAGTGCCGTCATAGACGGCACCTACAATAGGAAATAGGTGAGGGCGCCGGCATTCCGAAATTGTAGCGGCGGTCTTCGACCGCCCAGATCGACAAGATCGCAAGGATACGCGTGGCGCTTGATCCGGGAGGGTGACGGAGGCGTATTCTTTGCTGCCGCAACAGGGTGTGTTTTTTACTGCCGCAACAAGGTGGGATGTGACTGTACGACGCGGCGCTTGATCCGGCGTGAGGAACACCGCGCTCGACCCGGCGTGAGGAACACGCCGCTACGCGCCGGTGCGAGGAACGCACCGTGGCTACGCGCCGGTGTGAGGCACACACCGGTGGCTACGCGCCGGTGCGAGGAACGCACCGTGGCTACGCTACTCTTCCACTTCGGGCAGTGCGTAAGCGATGAGTTGTGCAGGCGTGCCCATCTGGGGATTGCCCGTAGCGAACACTATGTACTGCCGGCCTTCGTGCATGTAGGTCATCGGCAGGCCCTGTTGAGGCCCCACCGGTGTTTCCGTTTCCCAGACCATGTCGCCCGTCGCCTTGTCGTATGCCCTGAATATCGGGCCCCCGAACGTCCCCTCGCCCGCAAAAAGCAGAGTTTTCGTCACGAGCAGAGCGGCGCGGGAAGGCACTCCCGTTGGTGGAATATCGATTCCGTCGAGAGCGGGATTCTGGGCGATGTCTTCGGGGGTGTCTCCGTTGGGGATCTGCCACGCGATTTCACCCGCGTTCATGTCGTACGCCGTAATTTGGCCGTAGGGCGGTTTGAAGATAGGCAGTCCGTCGATCTGCGGCAATGCCGCGCCTCCTCTGTTGTAATCGGCGTTGAACGTGCCTGGCTCGGGGGTAACCAGGGCAATAACGGTCGGGCTGATCCATGAACCCACGTAGACGAAGCCTGTTTCCGGATCGGCCGCGCCGCCCTCCCAGTTGGCACTACCGCCAAAGCCCGGCACTGCAACGGTTCCTCTCGTTCCGTCCGGGGCGTCGGCCAGCGAAGGCGGCGTGTAGAGCGCTCCGATCCGAAACTGCTCAATCGCTTGCAGGGCCTTGTTCCTGAGTTCAGGAGTAAAGTCGATCAGATCGTCAACCGTGACCCCCTGCATATCGTACGGCGGCGGTTTTGTCGGGAAAGGCTGTGTCTCGGCGGCCTGTTCGCCCGGCACGTCGGAGGCAGGCATCGGACGTTCCTCTATCGGCCAAACCGGCTCGCCGGTTTCGCGGTCGAACACATAGGCAAACGCCTGCTTACTCAACTGGACGACTGCCTTGATGGGGTTTCCATCGACGGTTATGTCCAGCAGAATCGGCTGCGGCGGCAGGTCGAAATCCCAAATGTCGTGGTGGACCAGTTGGTAGTACCAGATCAACTCGCCCGTTTCGATGTCCAGACAGACGAGGGAATCTCCATAAAGGTTGTCGCCCGGCCGGTGTCCCCCGTAGACGTCATTCGTTGGCGATTCGATATTGAGATACACGTAGCCGAGTTCCTCATCGGCTGAGAAAGGCCCCCAGACTCCCGCATTGCCCGTATAGCTGGCCGAGTCGTTTTCCCAGGTTTCATAGCCGGGTTCTCCCGGTCTCGGAATCGTATGGAATACCCATTTCTTGAGGCCGGTACGCACGTCGAAGGCCAGGACGTCGCCCTTTGTGTTTTCCCTGTTGACGCGGCTGCCCGGCCGGAGGGCCGGTCCCACCATGACCGTATCCCTCGCAACGACCGGCGGCGAGGAATTGCCGATCGTCCCGGTCAAATCGGGCATGTAGTCGTAGTCCAGATCCAGTTGAGTGAAGAGGTCGACGATTCCGTTCTCGCCGAATTCTTGAACGGGAATCCCGGTCTTGGCGTCGAGTGCGGCGAGGTGAAATCCAGGCGTGATCGTAAAGATCCGACGATCTTCGCCGTCTTCCCAATAGGCCACACCGCGGCCGGAGTTGCGTCGAGCGGCCTCTTCCCAGCGTGCGCCTTCATCCATGCGCCACATCCACAGCGTTTCGCCCGTTCCAGCGTCGATCGCCACAACGTTGCGGCGACTGCCCGCGGTGAGGTAGAGGACGCCGTCGATCATCAGAGGCGTGGTTTCGCTCCGGAGCTCCTGGCCGCCGTAGTTGTCCGATTTCCAGCTCCACGCAACTTCCAGTTCGGCGACGTTGTCCCTGTCGATCTGGTCGAGCGAGGAATAGCGAGGGCCTCCCGCGTCGCCGGCGTAAGCGGGCCACTCTCCATCCTGCGCACCCTGTTGACCGAGGGACGGAGAGCCCCCGACCAGCAAAGCGACCACGAAGATCCACACGAAGTTTCGGTTATGCGGTAGCGTCATTCTGTTTTCCTCTTTCGGTTCCAATCGGTCTTGCCGCGGTGTTGGATGTCAAGCCGGCCAGCTTTCGGTTTCTCTCTTCGCGCCTGAGTCCCGAAGATCCCGGCGCGCGACCTGCCGGGTCAAGCCACTCTAATTCAGAAAGTCGCTCCAGCCGTTCCCCGACATATAGGGGGTCATGAATCCCAAGGCTTCGATTTCGTGGATGCGATTGTCCTGAATCTTGATGATGTGCGCGGCCGGCAGATCGAACGGGTCAAAGTCCACGGACCGCGTGCTGCGCTCGCCATCGGGACCGATGATCGCGATTTCGCGGTTCTCCATGGAATGACGGAACTGCGAGAGGCCGAACGCCAGACCGGTCACCTCGTCGGCGATCCAGACGCGACGGAGATCGATACTGTCGATGTAGCTCATGGATCGGGTATCCAGCTGGGCGTGACAGCCCAGCCGCGGAGCCCCGCCGCGGCCGATGCCGCCCCCGCCCGCGGTGATCATGCCGTTTTCGCGCCGCTCGCAATCGTCGGCGAACGGAGTTGCGTCGCCCGCGTCCATCTCGAGGGCGACATAGTAGGAGCTGGCGACCGTCAGCATCAGTTCCCGGGCGAGCCGCTCGCCGGGCGGCACTTCCGCCATTAGCCCAAGCCGGGGAGTCTGGAGATTGGCAAGGCTGTTCGGGCTGAGGTTCCGAACCACGAGGTGCTCGGCTTCAACGATTCTGCCGTTGTCGACCTTCAACCGGAGCGCCAGTTGAATGGGGTCGCCCGACGCTTCCATCACTCCAATGAAGCCGACCTGCCGGGCTACCGGATCGGGCACATGGATCTTGAAGGACGTTGGCACGGCGCTGGCGGTCTCCCACAGGCCTTCGCCAATCTCCATTACCTCGGTGTTTTCGGTAAACCGGACGTCGTCGGCCAGCGGCGCCGCATCGGGGTCATGGGCCACCAGCCCGGCCAGATACGAGTCGACCATCGCGTTCAGGCAGTCGCGGTCGCATGGCCCAGGCGCTTCGAACAGACGTGCCTGCGACGCGGCGCCGGTTGAGGTCAAACCGAGAAGAACAAATCCACTAAGGGCCGCCATGAACAGCTTTTGTGTTGGGGGACCTCTCCGAGTCGATGAGGACATTTCTGCGTTATACCATCGGCAAATCCGAAAGGTAAGCAATAACCGGCCAACGCGTCCAGATGGGAGCGCACGGTGAGCGTCGAGGTGCGGACAGCGTGCCGGCGGCTGGCAAATACTTCCGGGTAAGGCACGCCAGCGGAGCATGACCTCACGGGCTCCGAAATCGCTTCGTGCGGGTGAAACCTTTGCGTTACACTCCTCGCCAACAATCGATGAATCCGTCGGCTTCGCGGGTCCGCCGTCGGGCAAGCGCGAAGTGAGACCCCTGGATGCGTGTCTCCCGATCTCGCGCCTCGCAATCGGCACTCCGGTGTGAAAAGCGGTTCGGATCCGGCCGCGGGCACGTTCATCCAATCACCCGGCCGATTCAGTGAGGAGCGTTAGATGGGCATGCGGTTCGGTATGGTCATTGGATCCCTTGCAACGCTGGCCGTTGTCGCGGCGATCTGGCTGGTTGCCGGATCCGGGACGGCCCAGGCGCCGGCCCCGGCGCCGCCCGGCCTGTTGACCGTCGACCAGCTCCCTCCTTACGAAGCATCCCGGACGCCGGACCAACGCCCCGACCTGAACGGCATATGGCAGGCCCTGGTCACGGCCAACTGGGACATTCAGGATCATGATGCCGCGGCGGGACCGTTTTCCGAACTGATGGGTGCATACGGGGCGCGTCCGGCCGGGCAGGGCATCGTGGAGGGCAACGAGATTCCGTACCAGGAGTGGGCGGTCGCACGGAAGCAGGAGAACTTCGAAAATCGCCTCGTCGCGGACTTCAGCCAGTACCTTGCCGAACCGGAGCGGGGGCTGGAAGCATGGCATGCGACCGGCGACCCTGAAGCGAAGTGTTATATGCCGGGAATACCGCGTGCGATGTACATGCCGCACCCGTTTCAGATCGTGCAGACACCCGAGTTCATACTGATGACCTATGAGTTCACGACCGCGCATCGGATCATTCGCATGGACTGGGAACAAACATCCCCGATCGATTCGTGGATGGGCTGGCCGCGCGGCCACTGGGAAGGCGACACGCTCGTGATCGACTCGGACGGGTACAACGCCTATACATGGTTTGACCGGGCCGGAAACTTCCACAGCGAAGCCATGCGGGTGGTCGAACGGATCACGCCCGTCACTCCGTATCATTTGATGTACGAGGCGACGATCGAGGATCCCAACGTGTTCACGCGGCCGTGGACGATGCGCTTTCCGCTCTATCGCAGGATGGAAGAGAACGTGCAATTGCTGGAGTTCAAGTGCGTGCCGTTCACCGAAGAATTCATGTTCGGGCGCTTCTCGGCGCCGGCGGATAACTGAGAAAACCGGAGGGGGTCCGATGGCTCATCGATTCGCGATTCTAATCGGCATGCTGGCCGTCGTCGCGGCGATTGCACAAATACCGCCGCTGCAGGTTGCAGGCCAGAGCCCGGCTGCCGGCGAAGGCGACCCGGACTGGACACCGCCCCGCACGGACTGGGGCGACCCGGATCTTCAGGGCATCTGGACCAGCGGGACCAGCACACCCCTGGAACGGCCGGATTCGGTCGAAGGCAACGCGGTGCTGACCGACGAAGAAGCCGCCGACTTCGCCGATGCGCGGGTGTTCGATCTCGATCGGGACCGCCGCGACGGAGGCAACGCGGCCGACGTCAACCGTGCCTACAATGAACACTGGATGGACGCCAACCGGCTGCGGCTGACCGGCGACCAGAGAACGTCGCTGATCGTGGATCCGCCCGATGGCCGTATCCCGCCGCCGGTTGCCCTGTCCCCGGAACGACAGCGGCGCCAGGATGCCGCGGCCGCGGCGACGGCGCGTTTCCGTGATGGGATGCCGCTCAGTTACCGGGACTTTTCGCTGCCCGTGCGCTGTGTGGTTCGCACCGACAGGCCGCCCTACATACCGACGATCTACAACAACACGCAGCAGATCTTCCAGAGCCCCGGCTATGTCGTGATTCTCGTCGAAATGATCCACAGCGCTCGCATCATCCCTGTCGACGGCCGGCCGCACCTCGGGCCGACGCTCCCGCAATGGCTGGGTGACACTCGGGGACACTGGGAGGGCGATACGCTGGTTCTGGAGACCACGAATTTCAGGAACGATCCCGGTGTGACTTTCCGCAACTCGAACCCGGAGACGTTCAAGATCGTCGAACGCCTGACTCGTGTGGACGCCGATACGATCGGTTATGAATTTACCGTTGAGGATCCGGCCACCTGGAGCCGTCCGTGGACGGGAATGATTCCATGGAACAAGACCGACGACCAACTCTACGAGTACGCTTGCCACGAAGACAACTACGATGCGGTCCATTTCCTGACCGGCGCGCGCCGGCGCGAGCAGCAAGCCGAAGTGAATTGAGCACAGAGAGGTGAAAACCAATGCGAATCATGCGAATCGCTGCGATTGCCGCACTGGGGCCGTTGCTGATGGCCCCTCGGGTGGAGGCCCATCATGCCTTTTCGGCCGAGTTTGACGCGAACCGGCCCGTCAAATTCGAGGCCACCGTCACGAGGATGGAATGGATCAATCCCCACGCCTGGATTTATGTCGATGTGGAGAGGCCCGACGGTACGATCAAGAAGTGGATGATCGAAGCCGGTACGCCGAACACGCTGCTGCGGCGAGGTCTGACCAGAGACTCCCTTCTACCCGGCGCCGAGATCGTTGTCGACGGGTATCAGTCCAAGGACGGATCGCTCCGGGCGAACGGCCGGGACCTGACGTTTCCAAACGGCGAGACGGTATTCCTTGGCGGCTCCAGTATTGGAGCCCCTGAACGGGAAGACGACGCCCGGGAGTAGTCGATTTACCGATGCAACCACGAACCGCAATGGCTGTCCTGTTCCTGGCTGGGATGGCGGCGATCATTCCCTCCGCCGCCGCGGGGGAATGGCTTCAGCAGACACCGTCCCTGCCCGCGCCGGTCCATAGTGAACTGCAAGACCGCTTTTTCATGGATGACATCCTGGAATTACTCCAGAATCCCCGTCCGCGCATTGAGATGCACGAGTACCTGACGGAGGAATTGGGCGAATTCTTTTTCCTGATCACACAGCCTGCCGGGGCTGTCACCATCGATGAGTTCCGTCTGAGGAATCCTTCCGCGGCCCAATCCCTGATGCTGACGATGGAGATGCCGGCCGAGTCCCTTTCCATGATCCACATGTTGCTCGCTCCCGACGTCTCCAGCGTGGCGGAACTATTTATCGAAGGGGCGCTCCAGTCCGCCGACCAGGGCGGGCCTCAAGAAACGAAGCTGTATCTGTTGGGAGTACATGAAGTCGAGGGCGCGCAATATCAGGTTATGCTGCGGCAGGAAACCTCCTCGACCGGGGCGCCCATGTACTGGATACATTACTTCTGACTCTCTTCAGTGATCGGTAGCAGCCCGAAGGCCCGGCAGACCAAGGACGCAGAGCCGGGCGGCCGCATCCGGGCGGTATCTCGACTCCAAAAATCCAGTTTTGTGATTAACAACGATGGACGATGCCCGATACACCCGCCCGCAAGAGCATGGACGAAACGGGCCTACCAGGCGGTTCGTACCGGGTAATGCGCAATCTGTTCGTCCGTTGTCAGGAAGACCAGCCCATGCACGATGGCCTGACAGATCAGAACTCGGTCGAATGGATCGCGGTGAAGGGAGGGAAGGCGTGTGAGGTGAAGCGCGGATTCTTCGTCAAGCAGCAGGGTCGCCGCTCCGAGTTGCTCCCGTTGGGCCGGGACGAATTGGTCGGGACTTTCACTCAGTTCGATCTTTCCGATGGCGTGCTCGATTGAAATCTCCAGGGCCGAGATTGTGCGCAGGTATCTTTCGTTGCCGGGGTCGAGCAGAAGCTCGCGAGCGCGGGAAGACAGGCGGTCCGGTTCGAGCGCCGCGTTCAGAAACGTGGCCGTGTCGAGCAGCAGCTTCATTCCCGTTGGCCGTCGGGCCGTCCTTCCCACAGGGACAGATCTTCTTCGGCCATGGGGTCATGAAAGGAAGGCAGGATACGCCCGGCGCCCTTTGCAGCACCGAGGACGGGCGCCCGAACCTCCGTTGTTTCGATAGGGCAGAGCCTTGCGACCGGGAGGTTGCGCTTGCAGACGATGACCGTTTCGCCGGACTCGGCCATTTCGACGTACCTGGAGAACCTGGCCTTGATTTCACGGATGTTGGCCTTAACCATAGTCATAATCTGGATCAAGTATTGGGTCATGTCAAACCAGCCCCACGACGTCCGCTGGAATGGCGGGCTCTGAGTGTACGGCGCATGACCTTGTTCGAAGCCGTTCGCGGCAGCGCTTCCACGACCGAAAGTTCCGAGATCTTGAACAGGGGATTGAGTTCGGCGCGGATCTGCTGCTGGAGCCGAGCCTTCAGTGCGAACGTGTCCGGATCCCCGACGGTGACCGCGTAAACGACAAGCTCGGAGGGCCCACCCCCGGCCGGAGCAACTGCGATGGCCGCGGTTTCGACCACGCCGTCGACGCGATTCATCACCCGTTCCAGTTCCACTGAGCTGACTTTGATGCCGCCCAGGTTCATCGTGTCGTCGGTCCGGCCTTCCGCCCGGTAGAAGCCGCCCTCGATCCTTTGGATCTCGTCACCGTGGCGTCGAAGAACTTGCCCCTTCGGGCCCCGCGGACACCCTTCGAAATAGATCTCACGATGATCCGCATTGAGCAACCGCGTCGAATGCCCGAGAACCGGCGGTACCAGCCAGGCTTCTCCCTGGGCGGATTCGGTGCCCGTCTCGTCCAGGATGACGAAATCCGATGCGATGGCCTTTGCCGAAAAGCACGACGGACGGTTCGTCTGGACAACCGTCGATGTGATGTAGGCGCCGCCGATTTCGGTCCCGCCGCAGTATTCGATCACCGGTTCGCCGCCGGCCAGGGACGAGAGCCACCGCATGTCTTCGGCGTTCGATGCCTCGCCGGTGGAACTGAACGTACGGATCCCGTTCCAGTCCAGTTCCGTCATCCCGCCGATGGTTCTCCATGATCGGACCAGGCTGGGAACAACGCCGAGCATCGTCACCCCCGCGTCCTGAACGAACTGCCCGAAACCGAGCGAGTTGGCCGTCCCCTCGTAAAGGGCAATCGTGGCCCGGTTGATGAGCGATGCGAAGATCAGCCAGGGCCCCATCATCCATCCCACGTTCGTCGGCCAGGCGACGACATCGCCCGGCTGGATATCCTGATGGACGAATCCGTCCAACGCGCTTCGCACGGGCGTCGTATGGTTCCAGGGAATCGCCTTCGGCGCTCGGGTTGTCCCCGACGAGAACAATACGTTGATCGTGTCGCCTGGGTCGCAGGGCACGTTGTCGAATCCCGGCGCCGCGGAAAGGAAGCGGTCGAACCTCACATCTTCGTTTCGTAGCTCCGGACCGGGAGTGCCGGCATCGACGACGATCGCGACCGGCGCTTCTGCGGCCGTAACCTTCCGATAAAGCGGAATGGTCTTGCCGCCATGGCGGATGAAGTGCTCGGTGAACACGGCCCGGGCATTGGCGATGGCGAGCCGCATCGAGATTTCATCGGGCGCGAAGCTGTCGGCGATCGAGACAACGGCCATGCCCGCGCGGACGATTCCCAGATAGATGGCCACGCACTCCGGTGTCATCGGCATGACGACGGCAATGGCGTCACCGGGCTCGAACCCCATGGCAGCCAACCCGTTGGCGACACGGGCCGAGACGTGTTCGAGTTCGGCGGACGATGTCACTCGGAGTTCCGGCTGACCCTCTTTCCGCGAAACGATTGCCGGAAAACCGGCTTCGGTCTTGAAGACGCTGTCGACAATGTTCATCCGGGCGCCCGCGAACCAGACCGGATGCTCCATGCCGCCGGACAAGTCCAGAATCCGGTGGTATGGTTTGCGAAATCGAATCCCCAGTTTCCGGAGGGCGTTCTCGATGAACGTCTCCATGTTGGCGACGCTGTAGCGGTGCAGTTCGTCGTAGGTTCCCATGCCGAGCTCGCGCATCCAGCGTCCCAGGTTGGATGAGGAGAGAATGTGGGCGGGGGGCGGCGTGGCGCCGCTGGAGTACGGGTTGCTCATTCCTGTTCCGCTATAATGCTCCGGTACCACCCGCGGGTGAGGAAAAAATGTCGACGCCGAAGTTGCGATACCAGACGGGATTCGGAAACGAGTTCGAGACTGAAGCGATCGGCGGCGTTCCGAACGAAATCCGTGTCGTGCGGCGGGGCATCGAGTTCCGCGTCGAACTGCCCAAGGGACAGGGGCGCGGTCGTGTGGAAGGGGCTCCGGAAGCGGTTTAAATAGAGATGAAACGGACGGTGTTGCACGAGTGGGTCCATGTGTCCTATGCCGAAACCAGCGCGTTCCGCGAAGTTTACGGCTTTGCGGGCGGCCATGGACGGGTCCACCTGGAGGGCATCCGCTACCGGCGCGAGGATCGCTCGTCCTCGACGCTGCTCGTCTACATGCATCCGGCCTCCACGCTCCAGTTGTTGCCCATTCCAAACGCGATGGCGGCAGCGGGAATGCATGTCCTGTGCGCCGGAAGCCGGTACGCCCGCAACGACACGCCGCTGATCATGGAGAAGGCGCTGCTGGATCTGGGTGCCTATGTTCGACATGCCAAGGAGGTCTGGGGCTACCAAAAGGTTGTCTTGGCGGGATGGTCGGGCGGCGGTTCATTGTCGCTTTTCTATCAGTCGCAGGCCGAGAATCCCACGATCGCCGAGACGCCGGCCGGCGACCCCATTGATGTCGCAGGCGCGGGCCTGATCCCGGCCGATGCAATCGTGTTTCACGCGGCGCACTCCTCTCGAGCCGTCATCCTGAGCGAATGGATCGATCCGTCGGTGCGGGATGAAGACAACCCCGACGACCGGGACCCGGAGCTGGATCTCTACGATCCGCGCAACGGCAATCGGCCGCCTTATTCGCCTGACTTTCTCGAACATTTCCGAGCGGCTCAGCGTGCGCGGATTCGCAGACGGACCGCATGGGTGCGGGAGACGCTCGATCGGCTCAAGAAGCAAGGAGGCCACGAAAAGGAACGCGGGTTCGTCACGCACCGGACGATGGCCGATCCGCGCTTTCTGGACCCTGCGATCGAACCCAACGACCGCAGGACAGGGCACACCTATCTCGGGCATCCCGAGACCGTGAACAGCGGCCCCGTGGGCCTGGCGCGGTTCTCGACCTTGCGGGCGTGGCTGTCTCAATGGTCCCTGGACGATTCGAACGCCGACGGCGAGCGTTCGGCCGCCGGTATTTCCGTTCCGTTGCTGGCGATCGAAAACACGGCCGACGACGCGATCCCCGCGGCACACGTTCAGCGGATCTACCAGGCTGCCGCGAGCCCGGACAAGACGTTTGAATCCATCGACAAGGCCACCCACTACTATGTCGATCAGCCGGCGCTTCTCGATCGAGCCGTGCGGACGGCGATGGCATGGATGGCGGGCAGGGGGCTCGTCTGAGATATCGGCAGCCTGCCCAACGGCACCGCCGGCGCCCGCGGTTCAGGGTAGAGGTCAATTTTGACCGATGATATTGCTCCCTCATCCGTCCACACGACGATTGACGCGTTAAGATGCGTGGGACTGGATCAGGAGCGACCCGCGTCATCGCCGTGATGACCGGCCCGAGATCCCCCGGATTTGGGCCGTTTGCGTCCAGTTAATCTCGCCGCTCATCGCTCGCGTAACGACTTTTCTGACCGTCCTTGCCCGCACCAGTTCCCGGGCCGGATACATCTGCTTTCGCTTCCTATTTTCACGAACGCGTCCGCATCTCGGATTTTTCGGAACCGGACATTTTATTTGCTACGACCACCGGACAGGTCATGGGCTACCGACCCTTTACCTTACCGTCGTTGATCCAAAGTCAAATGTCGCCTACTATGATCGTCGTCCAAATATGATCAATGTGCACGTCTGCCCGATCAATTTCGACATCGATCGAGACACCCCCGATGAGCCCGGCGAAGCCATTCTTCGAGAGCACGGGGCGGGGGGTACTCGGATTGAAATAGAGTAACGAAGGACCTCCCATGCAAGCTGACGATTATCCCGTCGAAGTGATCTTGAAGGAAGCGCGGCGTTTCATGGTGCCGCTCTACCAGCGGAAGTACCAGTGGGCCGACCAACGGATTCTTCCCTTCTGGGAAGATGTGGAAGCGAAGGCAGGCGAGGTACTGGGAGACGAAAGCAAGTTCCAGCACTATATGGGAGCACTGATCCTTTCTCCGGTCGGCGAGGCGGCCCAGATCGGCGTTACCCCCAAGGTGCAGGTTGTGGACGGCCAGCAGCGGTTGACGACCTTTCAGCTATTCTTAGCAGCAATGCGCGAGGTCGCACGTGAGCATGACTGTAAGGCATTGATTGAATATGTGGAGGACTACCTGTTCAATCAGCGAAAGAGCAAGGATAAGGATCCGCTGACGCGGTTCAAGCTCACCCCGACACCGTCAGACCGGGTTGTGTTTCACGACATCATTGTCGAGAAATACGAGTCTGTCCGCTCGAAATACGCGAGATATTACTGGGGCAGGGGCGTTCCAAAGAACACGCCTTTCCGTGCGCTTCGCGCCTATGAAGTATTCCGACAGAAGATCGAGCATTTCGCACTCTATGGCCCCACAGACGCAGTCGAGGAATACGACGAAACTATCCCGGATGAGACAGATACCGCAGCAGCCATCGAAAGCCGTCTCGAAGCCTTGCTGACGGCCCTTCTGGGCCGAATGAAACTCGTCGTTATCATTCTTGGCGAAGGAGATGACGCCCAGGTGATCTTTGAGACGCTTAACTCAAAAGGCGAACCGCTTTTGGCGATGGACCTTGTTCGGAACAACATCTTCCACCGCGCCGAGAAGCAGGAGGCGTCAATCGATGAGCTTTACCACGAACTTTGGGACCCGTTCGACGATTCTTGGTGGAGAGACCCTGCGCCGTTTGCGAGACCCCGCCGCCCCCGGATCGACCACTTTCTCGCCCATACCCTCGCCGCTGAAACCGGCAATAGCATCTCGATGCGCGAACTCTATGCCGAGTATCGCGCCTTCGCCGTACCCAATGGCCGTCCGCGCTTTGAACGGGTGGAAGACGAACTGGGGGTGCTTAAGCACTACGCACCTCTCTACGAGACCCTTGAGGGACGAGCGGAGGGTGACGAAACTTTGACATGGCTCGGGTCCAAGTTCTCAGCATGGCAGGTGACAACAGCTTATCCAGTTGCGATGCAGTTGATGCGGAATGGTGTGTCACCGGAAGAAAGGGAACAGATAGGTCGACTGATCTATTCTTATATTGTGAGAAGGACACTCAGCGGGCTGACCTCGAAGAACCTGAACAAGGTTTTCCAATCCCTCGCACAGCTCTTTGCTGAACGCTCACCCTCAGTCGCGGTTGTGACCGACTATTTCCTGGCACGGACGGGCGATAGCACCCGTTTTCCTAGCGACAAAGAGTTCCGCCAGGGCATTCTTGTAAATCCGGCGTATCAACTGGCCCAGAACACGAGGGTCAAGGATGTTCTCTGGGAATTCGAACTAGCCAGCCGCTCAAACCTCGCTGAAGGTATTACGATGCCGGACGGGCTTTGGACAGAACATGTGTTGCCAAATACATGGAACCAGGATTGGCCATTCGAGGATGGCGTCTTCGTCGAACAATGGTCAGGCGATCCGAAATCCGAGAACCGTAATCGTCTCCTGCAGACCTTGGGCAACCTTACCCTTTTGTCGGGAAGGCTGAACATCTCTTCTGGGAACAAGAGCTTCGCGGAGAAAAAGTTGAAATTCGACGAGCACACGGGGCTTTTCCTGAACAAATGGTTCGCAAAGAAGTCCATCTGGACGGAGATCGAGATTCGGGAAAGGGGTGAATATCTGGCGAAACTTGCCATTCAGATCTGGCCTAGCCTTTGATACCTGAGCCACCAGCAGTCACGAAATTCCGAAGTATGCAGAGAGGGGCGGCCGACGCGTCCTGCTTGAGCTTGGGGCGACAGTGAATGAGTACTGTGTCCATCTTCCAGAAGGACACCTACCAACCGGACTTTCGTGCCGGTGTTGATGCAGGCCAGTCGGTCATGAGGATCATGCCATTAGTGACGGCGTTCGCGCCGCCCTTGCCGGATTTGGGAACCGGCTCCTGGTAGTTCTTCGGATTCGTCCGCCCGAGTCTACCCGGCCCATGTCGCGAATCAGCTGACGGGTCATGCCCTCCCCGTCATCGCTGGTTACAGTGCGAATGCCTACCCTATCATCGTGCATCAGAGAATCTGGCATGTCCACGCCTTCACGTCCTGATTGTCCGCATCCGAACCGGTGCCCAGCGGCAAGTCTGCAGCCGAAAGCAATGAACTATTTGAATGGATCCATGCCGCGATGAATCTTGGCGAAACGTAAATCCAGCCGTGCCGACGCCAGGAATGGAGCGAGCCGCGATCAAGGCCATTCATTGTTTACGATGAGTTCCGAGAACTCGACCATGCTGCGACGTTACTTGGTTCATCCATGAGGTCGTGTTTTTCATTGCTGGTCGTGTCGAACCTTTTGCCATAGTAGTCGGCAAACTTCGGCGTTCCCTCAATCGATCGAAGCGCAAAAATTCCCACAACTTGGCGGGCACTACTGGCGGTGATTGTCGATCTGAGCCACCATAGCTTCTGCGCCGACGTTCATTTGCTCCTGGTAGCCTCGTCGCAACAGCCGGTAGATCCATTCAAAGACAAATGGATTCGCCCGGCGGCGCAGTAAGATTGCATTCTGCAGTTCGCGTGAGCGCCTTGTGGCCTCGGGTTCCGTCACTTCACCTTGGACGACTCCCTTCCAAAGGTTCTCTCCAAAGTCTTTGAGGCGATCAAGGTCGGCCGCCGCCTTCCCGTGGTGCCGTACCTCTCGTATTCCCCAAAGGAGAGTCGGCGCCAGCGGCACAGCGACAGCAAGGACGAACTTCTGCAGGTTCATTTCGGTCACCAAGCCCAGAAAGAAGACGACCATGCTGATGAAGAACAACGCGATTAGGACCATCGTTCTGTATCGACGCCGCAGTTTTGAATCCCACCAACAGTTGGTCCGCTGACAAACGATCCGGGCTTGGTGTAGAGGTAGGGGGTCGATGATAGTCGGATACCAGTTCTCGAGCGGGGCTTCTGGTGCCGACCTGTCCTTCTTCGCTGCCTCGTGGATCTCTTCGGCAGCGGGCCGACGCCCCGCCAATACTTCATTCCACGGAAGACTTAGCACGTTGCAGTCAAAATCCTCTTGTATGTCGGCAGCAGCCTCGCGGTGGCGATCTTGCCAAGGATCGAGCCAAAGCGCACCAAGAAACAGCACGAAAACGCCTGCGAGAGCCGCCCATGGCTGCGCTTCCGTCCAGAACGCAATCGCTGTGGCACTTGCAACTGGTGTAACTCCAGCGAGCAACGCCTGAATGGTCGAAAGGCGCTTTGCACGCGAGTATAGGTACCGCTGGGCAGCCAGTCGCTGGATATTGGGTAGCAGGTTCTGAGTGGTGGTGATATACGCCATGGATGAACCATATAGTTGTCGACGACGGGCTGCCAGCCACGGTGCGCTCAACATCTGAACGCACTCCGCAGTCACGAAAGCGGCCTGGATGCGGGACGACTCATTTCCTTAGGTTCGGCGCTCGCGGAGAAGGCTTTCAATATAGCTGAGAACCTGTGTGCGCTGCCTGTCGTCGAGTTCCAGTACCCGGCGTACTAGAGCGCTGGTCGAGTCGCCACGGTTGCGGTCTTGCTCGGGCTCTCCTTCTGGGGAAACCCAGCCGGCCCAAGTCGTCAGTGTCATGAAGTTCAACCCGTAGAGCTCAGCCAGTTCCAAGAGGACAACCGGATCCGGTTGCCTGATGAGGCCCCGTTCGACCTGTGACAGGTAGGCGTTCGATCTTCCGATCCGTCGCTCGACCTCCCTCAGTGAAAGCTGCCGGTGCTTCCGTGCCCGCCGTAGCACTTTACCCACTGGTGGCGATTCGTTGCGGTCCGCAGGGCCCTGACCGGTTGGTCCCGGTTTGTCCGATGGGTGGATATTCGTTAGATTTCCCATGGTACATCCGACCGTTATCGAATCCGGGGAGAGGCGCGCTTCTGGAGTACCTTCCCGAATAACGCATCTACAGTATCGGCTCGTCGTCACGTCTTGCAATTCTAAAAAATGCAAAGTATAGTTGCAACGATGCAAATGAAACTCGCGATAGACGTGGCCGAGATGGTGAGGGTTGCATGCGTGATGCCAGACGCCCAGTACGCGAAGCTCTGGGATTCCATCGTTAGCCTACCGTCGGTTAAGGAACGCCTTCTTCGATCCGTCGCGCTGGCCCTGCGCCTTCGCGCCGAGCTACCGTTCGAAACCACCGCCCTGCACGGGCTTGCCCTGCTGCACGGGCCGCCTGGAACCGGCAAGACCACACTCGGCCGTGGCCTCGCGCACCAGTTGTTACCCTTCACCATGGATCAGAAGGTTCGATACATAGAAGTTAACCCGCACGGGCTCATGAGCGCGGAACATGGCCAGAGCCAGCGAAAGGTCACTGAGTTGCTGACCGAATATGTGCCGAGCCTAGCAGATGACGGAATGCCGACGGTAGTTCTCCTCGACGAGGTCGAATCAATGGCCGTTGCGCGGAGCGAGGCCTCACTCGCCGCCAATCCAGCCGACGTTCACCGCGCCACCGACGCCGTTTTGGCTGCCCTTGATTCGAATACTTCGAACTTTCCAAACGTCATATTCGTAGCGACAAGCAATTTTACAGGCGCTCTCGATGAGGCATTCCTCTCGAGAGTGGATGTTGAGATCTACGTCCCTTCACCGGATGTGCCCGCCGCCGTTGCGATTCTGAGAGCCACCCTTGAATCGATGTCGCTCGCGTTCCCACCGCTTTCCCAACTCGCCTGCGATCCGCGACTTGAGGAAGTTGCCCAACAACTGGCGGGCATTGACGGGCGGCGGATTCGCAAGACAATCAGTGAGGCGATGATCGGTCGTCACGAAACAGTAGTGGACCCAGGCTGCATGACCGTAAAGGACCTGCTCTCAGCTGTGGCGCGTGTGAAACAGTACGCCCGCCCTGACCAGACCAAACAAGGAGACTGACATGGAGCGACGAAGGACAATCGCGGCTGCACCGATTCGTAGTGCGGCTGAGGCGTGGCAGGTTGTTTCGTCATTGCTTGCAGACACTCTTGAACGCAGCCCTGCAATTCCTGTCGGGAGCGTGGCTCAGGAACTCGCGCCACTCAATGGTCTTGGACCCGCACTGATCGCCGGCGGGCACCTCGAATCCGAGAGCTTGGTGCTGGTGGCCGTTGACCTGCATCTTACGGTTTCCGTAATGACGGCTGATGCTGCGCTCGAAGTCGAGGAGAACCTCAAGCCGGTACCAGGCGGTGCAAACGCCACGGAGCGATGGGTTCTCTATTTGCCCCATGCAGGGCCTCTCGACGCGAGCATCGTGGCAGTAGTGAAGACATCGGCGTATCTATCGGCAGACCCGCCGCCAACGTCGGCACCTTCGGCGAAAGCGGAGAGCCGCTCTAGGGAGTTACTTATTGACGTTGAGGCGCTCCGCAAGATGGAGATGAAGCGATGACCTACACTGCAACTGCAACGTCGACGTATACACGCACCCACACGGCTACCCATCTGGCTGACGTCATACTTGGGTCCATCGCTGACATTCTCGGGACTCTGGGCCTCGACGTGACGAGCCTCTTTGGTGATTGGGATACGGACCAACGTGCGATTTCGAACTGGATCAAAGAGGGTTCACTCAGGTGTGTCGTATTGGAGTGTCACCAGCCAAACGGAACCGTAAGTCCGATTATGGAGTTCCCGGTGTCGTACTTGGGCACTGGGGAGGGCGATCGTAAGTTCACCGCGGATCGAGCGGCGCTGGCGCGATACTTGGCAAAACTACAGAGCGTTCCTTGGCGAACAACCTACCGCCTGTTCTGCAGCTTCAAAGGATCTCATTCACCCCAGCTAGGATGGAGTTCCGGTATTCGAGCATCTACTTCCGGGATGCAGTCCCACAGTTTCGGCACGCTTGCAGCCGGACCGCACGCGAGCGCCGGTCTCCGTTATCTTAGAAGGTAAAGAGGAACACTATGGGTTACCTTGACGATGCGTTCGATAACTTGAAGTCCAATCTCGAAATCACGAAGACCGAGAGCGAGCTCGCGCAGACTCGACACAAATTGGTTCGCGAGCATATAGAATCCTCTTGGCAACTGACAGATCACTTCCTGACCGGAAGCTATGATCGGCAGACTAAGACGAAGAAACTGAAGGATGTCGATATCTTCGTAGTAATTGATCCGGTTGGACCGCAGGGCACGTTGGCGAAAGGCTCAGGAACGGCCGCAATCGCCTCCCTACGCAACGTACTCGCGACCCGTTGGAGCGATCTCGATATCGACGACAACGTGGTGACAATCAAATACGGTGACGAGGACGTTGCATCGTACGAAGTTGCTCCAGTGTTTTTGCGAGAAGGGCACGGCTATCGCATGCCGAATGGGGCAGGATGGATGGATACGGACCCCCAAGAGCACGCTGCCTTGGTAACGGCTAAGAACAAGGAATGCAACGGAAGATTCGTGCCGTTCGTAAAGATGGTGAAGGGGATTAATCGTGAGGCCGGAGAGCCTATAGATCCTTCCTTTCTCTTAGAAGTCATGGCGCTGGAACTCGTACTGCAGCCCTTTGGACGTTATCGTGACGAGATCCGGTTTTTCTTGGCCTCTGTTGCCGACCGCATAACAGATGACTGGCCCGATCCCGTCGGGCTTGGCCCTGATGTTAACGGTGGAGTATCGCGCAACCGGCGCATTCAGTTAGCCGACATTGTGCGGAAATGGTTGGCGGTGGCCGAGGAAGCGCTGCTCCTTGAGAATGATAGAAAGGAACGAGCTGCCGTGGAGAAGTGGCGTGAATTGTTCGGGTGGCGGATGCCGCGACCGTGACGTTTGCCCCTAATATAGAGGTCAGCGTACACGTCAGCGCCCTAGGTCGTGCCGGGACGTTAACGGTGACCTGTAATCGTCGGTCCCTGGACCCTCGGAAGACTTCAAGCCGGCACTGGAATACCCGCGATGCATCCGAATCCCGTCAAATCAATCTCGCACGTCCATGACATCAGCAACATCACGCCGTACTTGGAGATGACGACGCGCAAGGCGGCCAACCTGTGGCAACCACTCGCGTTTGGGCCGTTTATGCGCGATCTGCTCCTGCATGATCGACGTGACCACTACTGCACCCGGCGGCGTCCGTGGCGAGTATGACAGCCAAGGGCACGAAGGCGGATATTGTTTGGATGGAAGGGCTACTGACCCTTTTCGACGCGCGACGACGAAGTCGATGCCTCCCCATTGATCGAGGAGTGGCAACGTGGCAGATGGCCCTATGCCGCCGTAACCCGGCGCAGGGGGGGTCGGATCACAGACTTTGTCGTTCGTCGGTCACGATGTGACCCATCGCTCCGCTCCTCTCTTCGCGTTTGAAACCCGAAGAACGCTACGCGCAACCCTGCAGGGTTGTGCCACAAGCTGCTACCTCAGGATGTCGAACTGGTGCGAGTACTTCACAATCAGCGCACGCGTCTGGGGCTCGCCTGTCCGTGGCCGGTTCAGGGCATCGAGCGTGTCCAATGAGTGCGTTTCGTTGTATACGATGAACAGCCCCGTGCCTGCCGTATTCTGCCAGCCGAACCTGAAGTTGCCCGTCCAGTTGTGGGTGCGATCGTTGTGCTGCACCAGCGATTGGAAGTTGATCAGCGGCGTAAAGCTGTAGTTGAAGCGGGCTTGCACCAGATTTGTCAGGAAGTCCCCCTCGGGCAGGCCGATGTCGCTGCGGACCCAGTTGATGGACGCGTTCAGGTTCGAGCCTCGCCGACCTGTCAGGCCCAATTGGATCGTCCTCTGGTTTCCGGTGTAGAAGCCCCCGAACGTCCAGGTGGTGGTAAAGGCGAGCGCGCGGCTCTGATCGGAGTCCAGACGCCAGTTGGTCTCCGCATTGCGATAGCTTCCCGGGGGAATCACCACGCCGGGAGAGACCTCGAACGGCGCCTTCAATCCTTCCATGGTGATGTTCACGGCCGGGCTGTAATACCATCCGCTTTCGAAGTCGACATGGGAGTCCAGGTGCAACGTTTGGGTTTCCATGAACCCATCGAGGTCCCAGAAAGTCTCGAAATAAAAATGGGGTCGAAGCTCGCGTAGCCAACTCACCGTCGGGAAGCGAATGTTCCTGAAGCCGTTGACGTAAGTGGACCGGTAACCGTCTTCCCGGTTGAGGAACCCGGCCTCTGGATTGAAGTCGCCGCCCACATGCGTGTATTCGAAGTTGGCGTTGCCGCCGGGCCGCGTGTAGCTGACTCGCGTGTTGTATGCCGACTCGCCGCCTGTCGTGCCCGGCGTTTCCGTGCGTGCGGCGAATCCCCGGATGTCCATGTATTGCCCGAGGCCCAACCGTCCGTCCGCGCCCCATGTCCTGTTCCAGTCATCGATCGACGTCATCGATCCGGTCGCATCGCGATTTACGACGATACCTCCCAGGCTCGATCGGTTGGGCAGTTCGCGCGTCACGCGCACTACCGAGAAATTGTTCTGAGGTGTCACGCCGGGCACGTCATCGGTCTGCATGCTCAGCAGCCCCACGTTGAACGCTCCGGCCTTTCCACTCAGCCGGCCCCCGCCGATGATGGGGACCTCCACACCCGAAGGATCGATTCCAATACGGCGGCTGAAGAACAGATCCACGCCTTGCTTTCCGGCGGCGAACAGGCCGGCGTTTTCCAGGAAAAACGGGCGTTTCTCTGGAAAACGGACATTGAAGCGCGTGAGGTTGATGACCTGTTCGTCGACCTCCACCTGAGCGAAGTCGGTGTTGTAGGTCACGTCGAGGTTCAGGCTTGGCGTTACGCCGAACTTGGCGTCGACACCCGTGGCGCCATCGAAATCCGCCTTGGTCTGCAGATCGTCGGTGTAGTCTCTGAGGATGGAACTGGTCACGTAGGGCGTGATCTTGAAGTTCCGCGGCGTTTCGAGGTCCAGCCCCCGAAGCTCGCCGGCTTCGGACAACCGGTATAGATTGTAAATCCGTTCGATCGGCGCCCAGAATGCCTGTTCGCGTTTGCGCCGTATATTGCGTTGAAAATTGATTCCCCAGACTTGCGGACGGTCACCGTAGCGCAGGCTGCGCAAAGGAATCTCGAACTCGGCGGACCAACCCGTGTCGGTCACCCCGGTGCGAACCACCCAACTGGCATCCCAGTTCAGGTTGAAATCGGCGCCCTCGTTGACGACCTGTCCGTCAAACTCGATGCCGGCTGGATTGGTGCCGAAGACGAATCCGTTCTGAAGATCGCGATACGTGTCGAAAATCACCTGGAAGGAATCGGTCTCTTCCATGCCGGAATCCCGCCGGCTGTCGGTGACAAGGATCTGGCTCGGGTCCGTGTCGTATAGAACGGCCCCCACGTAAACAGCGGTATCGGTGTAGAGCACGCGCACGACGGTTTCCTCCGTCGCCGCATCCCCTTCGACGGGCCAAGTCTGGGTAAAGCCCGTGATCGTATCGGCCAGTTGCCACACCTCCTCATCGATGATGCCGTCGATGATGGGAGGCGTGTCTACCGCAACGGCACGGGCCGCACGCGCCGATTCTTGCGAGAATGCCGGTGAGACGCATGTTAGGGAAACGAGTGTCGCAAGCAGGATGATTCTGAGATGCATGCGCTGGGGAGTTGCTTGTTGTTGATTCACGCGGAGTTCAAGACGGCGGCCTACTACAGAGCCAACCCTCGAAGAGTAGCAAAGTTGGACCGTAGCGCGAAAGCCCAACAATTCTCATTTTGGCCCCCGAGGGCCTCGGAATGATATCCCATTCCCATTCCCACTGTAGGTGCAGTCTATGACTGCACAATTACCGCGCGATCTTGATTCGGGCAGTTTCGGAATGCTTGCTCTCACTCCCACTCCCACTGTAGGTGCAGTCTATGACTGCACAATTACCGCACGATCTTGATTCGGGCGGTCATAGACCGCCCCTACAATGGACCGCTACAGTTTCGGAGTCGCGGAATGCAGGCGCCCAACTCAATCAGTCACGACATCGAAAAACCTCAAGACCAGGAGCGGGAATGAACAGCGGAAAACACTCATAATGAGAATTGCTGGCGAAAGCCCCATTGGCCTGACATTGCCGATGAAAGCGCTTGGCAGAGCGCTGGGTCACCCCATGCTCGCGGTCATTGAGGAAATGACCGTCTTCAGGACGAAGAAAACCTTGCCCTTGTCTTCGTCGGCCAGGTCGAGCCCATCGTCGATGGCGTCTTGAACCTCGGTAATGACGAAGCCCAGCAAATAGGGTTCGTCTCCGGTCTCCGATGACGGCGCCGAGGCAAACTGTTCTGCATCCATCTCGTCGATCCGTTGAATCCATTCCTGACTTTCCATACACGCCTGGACGATCGCGGAGGCGGGAACCGGGTCGTTCAGGCCGGTATCGACGGCGAGCGTCTTGAAGGTGACGTAACTCAGATACAGCGACAGTTCACCGACAACCTGATCGTTGGGATAAGTGCAGTCCATCACGAAGTCGCAGATTTCGGGTTGTTTTTGAAAGAACGCATCGAACTCGCGTACAAGGTCTTCGTCGGCACAGTTCGCGACCTCGCGTCTAACCTGTTCGATCGTCTGTTTCCGAACCATGAACGTCTACCGTCGAGCGTTTTTCTCCGGCTTCACGCGAGCCCGCTGAATGGTGCCACATGCCGGTTTACCGGGCGCCCATTCGGGCATCGTTTTCCAGCCAGTCAGGAGATCCACGGGCTGTCATTGCCGGCCCCAGCCCCGCGGGGCGCCGGATTGTCGCAACTCCTCGGTCAGGTCCATAAGAGCGGCGTTGGCCGACACAATGTTCTCGCGGTTGGTTTCGAACTCGGCTTTCTTCGCGGTAATCAATGGCAAGAGCTGGCCCTCGCGGTTGAACAGCCCGCTTTCGGTCAACAACCTGAAATTCAGTGTCTGAAGTTCCTGCTCCGTCAGTTGGGCACCCTCTTCGGCCCCGGTAATCGCGGCGCGTGCGGCAGCGAATGCGGCGCGCCACTCGTCTTCGGTGCGTGCGGGGGCAGCGGTGGCGGCCGTCTCGGCCTGTGCGGATTCTGCCGCCGGAGTGGGAGTTTCGGGCGGATTTGACGCTCGAACGATGGAAAGAGCCGCCTGGGCCTGACCGATGTTTTCGTTGGTAAAAACCGGTCTCTGCGTTTCGGTTCCACTCTGTGCGGATCGTATCCGGCGCGCGATCTCGGGAAGCGATTGAACTTCAACCTGAGAGAGCGGGGGCGCTCCAGTGAAGAATGTCAGGAAGGCCACCAGCGTGATGGATGATTGCACTCGGTCTTTCTCCTTCGGGCGTTACAGCCGTGTTATGGGGTCGTCCACTCAAAGTTCACCACAGGCTCGTCGGCGTGGGCCTGTTCCATGAACGACAGCCAGATCGGAAGCGCCGTCCGGCCGCCGGTTTCACCGTTTCCCAGAGTCACTCTCTCGTCGAAACCCACCCAGACGCCGGCGGTGAGCGACGGCGAGAAACCCAGGAACCACGCATCGGTATAGTCGTTCGTGGTGCCGGTCTTTCCGCCGACCGGCCGCCCGAGCGACTGGGCTCGGGTCGCGGTTCCCGTTCGCACGACTTCCTGAAGGAGGTCGACCATCACCGCGGCCGTTTCGTTCGGGATGACGTCGTGGGGTTCGGGAACATTCTCCTCGAGAACGTCTCCGTCGTAGTCCGTGACGCGGTTGATGAATTGTGGAGTGATCCGGATGCCCCCATTCGGAAACGTCGAAAATGCCGAAGTCATTTCCATCGGGCTGATGTCGGTCGCGCCCAGCGCGATCGGCAGGTAGGGTTCGATCACCGAAGTGATTCCAAAACGTTCGATCAGCGGCGTCAGGGCATCGAATCCGATTTCATTCAGGATCTGTACGGCCGGGACGTTTCTGGAATCGGCCAGCGCTTCCCGGAGCGTTATCGTTCCCCGGTAGGTCCGATCGTAGTTGGCGGGCGAATAACCGTCGAAATCCGTTTCGACATCCTCGACCGTCCGCTCGGGCGTCATCCCGTACTCGAGAGCCGCGGTATAGAGCAGGGGCTTGAATCCTGAACCGGGTTGCCGCACGGCCTGGGTGGCGCGATTGAACTTGCTTGTTTCGAAATCATAGCCGCCGACCATCGCCTTGACCTCGCCGGTCGCATGGTCGATGGCGATCAGGCTGCCTTGAACTGCCGGTATTTGATCCAGCGTCAACTCGATCGCCTGTTCGGACGGATCGATGGACTGGATCAGGAATGTGGCCACATCCCCCGCACGGAGGATTGCCCCCGGAGAGTTCTGCCGGGTCCAGGCAATATCGTTGGCGCCGATGGTGTCGCGGTACTCGCCAATTCGCACGGTCGCCGTTGCCGGACCCGACTCGGTCACGATTCCCGGCACCAGATCCCCGGCCTGCAGCGAACCTTTCCACCCGTCGAGTGCGTAGTGCTCCAGGTCTTCGACGCCGTCATCGAGCAGGTTCGCGCTCGCACCTCTCCAGCCGTGACGTTTGTCGTAGTCACGGAGACCCTGCCTGACGCTTTCCTCGGCCGCCCGCTGCAGTTCGGAATTGAGTGTCGAATAGATCCGGAGGCCGCCTTCATGCACGGCGTAGGTGCCGTAGGTGTCTTCCAGATACTGCCTCAAGTGCTCGACAAAGTAGGGGCCGAGTTGGTCGGGTTGCGTGGGGATGTCGAGTCGAATGGGTAGTTGCTTTGCCTCCTCGCCGTCTTCGACGCTGAGCCGGCGTTCGTCCACCATGCGGTCGATGACGTAGTTGCGCCGCGAGAGCGCCCGTTCGGGGTTGTTGATCGGCGAATAGTTGGTGGGACTTCGGGGCAGCGCGGCAAGCAGCGCGGCTTCTTCGACCTTCAGATCCTGAATCGTCTTGCCAAAGAAGTACTCGGCGGCCGCCGCGAACCCGTGCATTCCGTGACCGAGGTAGATCTGATTCACATACAGCGTCAGAATTTCGTCCTTCGAGTAATGGCGTTCGATCTGGATCGCCAGGAGGGCTTCCTGAACCTTGATCGCCCACTCGGCGTCATGCGAAAGGAAGAGATTTTCACTCAGTTGTTGCGTGATCGTGCTGCCGCCCTGAACGATGCGGCCGGCCATGATGTTCCTGATGGCCGCCCGCGAAATTCCAGCGAAATCGAGTCCCCAGTGGCGATAGAAGTTCTGGTCCTCCACCGACAGGATGGCGTCTCGAAGTACCGGGGGCAGTTGATCGGGCTCAATGACGATTCGGCGTTCCAGGGCGAACGTGCCGACGATCTGCCCCGCGTCGTCATACACTTCGGTTATGACGTTCGGCCGGTATTCTTCGAGCCGCTGGACCTGTGGAAGATCACTGTTGTAGACAAAAAGCACACCACCCGTTGCGCCCATGACGATCGAGCACACAAGCAGTATTGGAAAAAGCACGGATCCGAAGTATTTGCGAAAAGTACGCCTCATGCTTCGCAAATTATACCAGTGAGGGTGTCCGGGGCTTTCATCCTGAATCGCGTTCCGGCGCCGGCCTTTATGAACCATTGGTACCGACCTTGAGGACCGCGAGGAAGGCTTCCTGCGGTATGTCCACTTTTCCGACGCGTTTCATTCGCCGCTTTCCTTCTTTCTGACGTTCCAGGAGTTTGCGTTTCCGGGTGATGTCCCCACCGTAGCATTTGGCGGTAACGTTCTTGCGGATTGCGGCGATCGATTCGCGCGCGATCACACGGCTGCCAACGGCGGCCTGTATGGCGACCTCGAACATCTGCCGGGGGATCAACTCACGCATCTTGCTGACCAGGGCACGGCCTCTGTTGTAGGCAAACTCGCGATGAACGATCCACGACAGCGCGTCGACCGGTTCGTTGGAAACCAGAATGTCCAGCTTCACGAGGTCGGAGGTCCGGTAGCCGGAAACGTTGTAGTCGAATGACGCGTATCCCCTTGAAATGGCCTTGAGACGGTCGTAGAAATCCAGGACGATCTCGTTCAGAGGGAGTTCATAGGTGAGCAGCACGCGGGATGAAGAAACGTACTCGAAGCCTTTCTGCTTGCCGCGGCGTTCCTCAAGGAGTCTGAAGATGTTTCCAAGGAATTCATCGCCGGTCAAGATGAGCGCGGTAATGATGGGTTCCTCGATCGTGTCGATCTCCTGAACGTCTGGAAATTTGCTCGGGTTCTCCACTTCGAGCATGTTTCCATTCTTGAGCAGAACCCGGTAACGCACTCCCGGCGCGGTCGTGATCAACGACAGTTCGAACTCGCGTTCGAGACGCTCCTGGATGATTTCCATATGCAACATTCCGAGGAAGCCGCATCGAAATCCGAAACCGAGAGCCATGGATGTTTCGGGTTCGTAGAAGAACGACGAATCGTTCAGGCGAAGCTTGTCCAGCGCGTCCCTCAACGCTTCGTATTGGTTCGGCTCGATCGGATACAGCCCGGCGAACACCAAGGGCTTGATCTCGCGAAATCCCGGATAGGCCATATCCGTGGGACGCTTCTCTTCGGTGATGGTGTCGCCGATCTTCGTGTCGGAAACGGTCTTGATGTTTGCGATGATGTAGCCCACCTCGCCGGCCGACAGGCTTCCGACAGGGGTGATCTTCGGTGAGCGGACCCCGATCTCTTCGGCTTGGTATACGTGGCCGTTCGACATGAGCCGTATCCGCATGCCTTTTTCGAGATGGCCGTCCACAACCCGAACCAGAACGATGACTCCGCGGTAGGAGTCGAACCAGGAATCGAAGACAAGCGCTTTCAGGGGAGCATCGGGCCGGCCTTCCGGCGCGGGGACCCTGGCGACGATTGCTTCGAGCACCTCGTCCACGCCGGTTCCGTTTTTGGCGCTGATCAGGAGGGCGTCGTCGCCATCGAGACCGATGACCGATTCCAACTGCTCCTTGACCCGCTCGACCTCGGCGCCCGGAAGATCGATCTTGTTCAGGATAGGAACGATTTCCAGATGGTTGTCCAGCGCCAGGTACGTGTTGGCCAGGGTTTGAGCTTCAACGCCCTGAGAGGCATCGACGATCAACAACGCACCCTCGCATGCGGACAGGCTTCGGGACACTTCGTAACTGAAGTCGACGTGACCCGGGGTGTCGATCAGGTTCAGGATGTATTGCTTTCCGTCGCGCGCCTTGTAGTTCAGACGTACGGTTGTCGCCTTGATTGTGATCCCGCGCTCGCGTTCCAGGTCCATGGCGTCGAGCACCTGATCGGACATTTCACGCTTCGTCAGGGCGCCGGTCATTTCGAGCAACCGGTCGGCCAGAGTCGATTTTCCGTGATCGATGTGAGCGATGATCGAGAAGTTACGGATGCGATCCAACGGCATTAACTTCGATTGTAGCTTGAAACGAGGGAATGGTTGCGACTGCTGCCGCGTGAACGGGAACGCCGCAACGACATTAACCGACCCGGTCTCGGGCCCAGATGGCGGCGCCGACGACGCCGGCGTCCGTTCCCAGCATGGCGGGCACGATGCGGCAGGCTTTGAACAAGTGGGGATAGCAACGAGTTTGGGCCTCGGCAATCGCGGTGTCCAGCAGCAGGGCGCCGGCCGCGGAGACGCCACCTCCGATGACGATCGTCTGCGGACTGAACAGGTTGATGAGGCTGGCGCAGGCGATTCCGAGGCAGCGTCCGGCTTCGGCATACACCGTCCGCGCCAGAAGATCGCCCTCCACCGCGGCTTCGAGGACGGCCTTGGCCGTCAATTCCTGTCGGCGGCCGGCCTCCGCGACCAATACGCTGGGCTCGCCCGCTTCCATTCTCTCCCGTGCCAGGGCCACGATACCGGTGGCGGATACGACTGTTTCCAGGCATCCGCGGCTGCCGCAACCGCAGGGCCTTCCCTGAGGGTCGAGGACGATGTGGCCTGCTTCGGCCCCGTACCCGGTGGCGCCGGCATACAGTTGGCCATCGAGGACGATGCCCGAGCCGAGGCCCGTGCCGATGGTCAGGCAGATCATGTGGCTCGTTCCGGCGCCGGCGCCCGCAATCCATTCGCCCCACGCGTGCATGTCGGCGTCGTTCGAAATCGTTGCATTCAGACCGGTCCGCGACGACAACAGGGCTCCAATCGGGGCGCCGTTGAGCGCCGGCATATTGGGGGCCGTTTGGACAGTCCCGAAGTCCGGGGAAACCAGACCCGGGATTCCGACGCCGATGGCCCGTGCCCGGGCGTCTCCGGAGACCTCTTCGGCCAGTCCCGCGGCGGTTTCGATTAGCGCGTCCAGATCCGTGGGTTCCGATGCCGCGCGGGCGGACTTCAGGATGGTTCCGCTCTCATCGACCAGGCCCGCCTTGATTTCAGTACCGCCGATGTCGATTCCGATAGTGGCCACGAGGACACTATAGCAATGTAGTGGGAATGGGAATTGGAGTGGGTGCCTGCAATCCGAGACTGTAGGGACGGTCTATGACCGCCCAAATCAACGCCGCGTTGACTTCCATTCGGCGCGGCGCGTAAGATTCTGGAACCGGATTGCATCGCGAACAAGGAGGCGGATCGATGGGTGTCAAACAGATCAACGCACAGCAGGCTCAAGAGGCCATGCAGGCGGATTCGGAGATTGTGTATCTCGACGTGAGAACCCCGCGGGAGTTCGAGCGGGGGCACCCTCCGAACGCTATCAACATTCCGGTTGTGTTCCCGAATCCGGCGACCCGCCAGATGGATGCGAATACCGACTTCATCACGGTGCTTAAGGCGCACGTCGGGAAGGACAAGTCGGTCATCGTGGGGTGTCAGATGGGCGGACGGTCTCAGATGGCGGCCCAGATCATGGATGAGTTCGGCTATTCCGACGTGTCCAACATGCAGGGGGGATTCGGGGGCGTCCGGAATCCGATGGGTGAGGTTGTCGCTCCCGGCTGGCTCCAGATGGAGTATCCGGTCGAAGCGAGGGTCGACGACACCAACGGATACGAGGGCCTGAAGGGATCTGCGGGTTAAATCAGGACCCCTGCGATTGACGCTGTCATCAGCGTTGCCATCACTCCCGCCAACAGCGCCCGCATGCTCAGGCGGGACAGGTCTTCTCGCCGATCCGGAGCGATACCGCCGATTCCGCCGATCATGATCCCCAGCGAACCGAAGTTGGCGAAGCCCGCCAGGGCATAGGTGACGATGACCACCGACCGCGGATCGAGCGCATCGGGCGTCTCGGCCAGCATCTGTGTGAGATTGCCGTAGGCCACGAATTCGTTGAGGACGACCTTCTGGCCCAGCAGGCTTCCGACCGTCATGACGTCGGCCCACGGCACTCCGATCGCAAACGCGACGGGCGCGAACAGATATCCGAGGATCTGTTCGAGTGTGATCCCGGCCAGTCCCAGAATCCCATTGGCCAGGGCGACGAGGGCGATAAATGCGATCAGCATCGCCGCGACATTGAGCGCCAGGCGGAGTCCGTCGGACGCGCCCCGAACGATCGCATCGATGACATTCACGCTGCCCTGGTCCATTTCCATGCGCACCTCGCCCCGCGTCAGAGGTTTCTCGGTTTCAGGGTGCAGCATCTTGGCGATCAGAAGCCCGGCCGGCGCGGCCATCACGCTCGCCGTCAGCAGGTGCCCCGCGCTGACGCCCATCTGAATGTATCCGGCCATGACGCTTCCCGCGATCGTGGCCATTCCGCCGGTCATCAAGGCCATCATTTCCGAACTTGTCATCCGTGAAACGAACGGCTTGATCGCGAGCGGGGCTTCGGTCATTCCCATGAAGACGTTGGCCGCCGCGCCGAGTGATTCGGCCCCGCTGACCCTCATCGTTTTTGCCATAACCTTCGCGAATACCATGACGACGAGCTGCATGATTCCGAAGTGGTACAGCACCGAGAACAGAGCGGCCGTGAAGATGATGATCGGCAGGACCTGAAACGCGACGATCAGACCGAACGACTCGGTGTCGGTGGCCAGTGGGCCGAAGACGAACGCGGCGCCGGCCCCCGAAAAACCAAGCAGGCTCGTGACGGCGCGGCTGAGAAAGTCGAATATGGCGTTGCCGGGGGATGTCTTCAGAATGAAGAAGGCGAAAGCCATCTGGAGGCCCAGGCCCCAGGCGACGAGTCGGAAGTCGATGGCTTTGCGATTGTTGGACAGCGCGTAGGCGGCGGCCAGAATCGACAACAGGCCGCCCAGGCCGATAAAGTTTGTCATTCGTATCCCCTGTCATCCTGAGGTTCGGGTTCAACCGCCGGGGGCTCGAGCGCAGGCCGTTGGCGCCGACGCCTGAAAATGCGGCATTCACCGCGTCGGGGCAGCAGCCTGAGGCAGTATAATCGATGCGGAGACGGAGTTTGCCGGGGTTCGCATCGACGTTCCCGACGGCGATATTGGGTCGACACGTGAGGGCGCCTCGGCGGACGAGGCCAACAATCCCGCATATTGTTCTCTGCCGAATCGAAAGCAGCGGTCGAGGCGGCGCGGGGCGCAGTTCAACAGGGAGACCGGTTTCATGTTTTGTCCTGCATGCGGTTCGGAGTACGTCGAGGGAATTGACAAGTGTTCGGATTGCGGCGTCGAGTTGGTTGCGGCAGTTCCGAGTCTGGACTCTACGAAAGACACCGAGCCGCTTCGAATGGTGTATATCGCCGATCCCACCAGCGGCCCGATGATCGAAGAACTGCTCAAGAACAACCGAATCGAGTCCATTCTCCAGGGAGCGGCAGAAGCCTCGATCCTGCCGGCCTCGGGCGGCCTGACTCAGGTTCGGGTATGGGTTCGCGCTTCGGACCAAGTTCGTGCCGGCGAGTTGATCGACGCCTTCTTCGAAACGGGAAGCGCAGCCACAGAAATCGAATAGTCCATCGTTCCAGAGAGAGAGGTGTTTTCGTGGACAGTTTTACGCTAGCGGTCGTTATCGGTATCGGAATCGTCGTGGTGGTCTTTGTCGTGATGATGTTGTTCGACAAGGACCTGCCGGCCGACCGGCCGAAGTCCGGAAAGTAGGCGTGGCAACAAATCAATCGTTTGAGTTCCGTTCCTCGACGCGGTCCTTCAGTTCTTCAATCCGCCGCTGCAGATCCTTCTGCCGTTGAGACATCAGAAATGTGTAGGCGGAGACTCCCACAAAAAACACGATATACGCCGTGACCAGCCACCAGTTCATCGTGCGAGCACCACCTGTTCGAGATACTCCACTTCCTGACTGCTTTTCTCGATATCCAGCCGCCTTCTGAGCATGTAGGTAAAGAGGAGTCCCATCGCAACCATGGCGACCGCCAGCGCGATGGCCATATCCGGATCGAGTCCCGAATCGTCGCCGCCCGCGATCACCGGAGAGGGATGCTGTGTCCGCCACAGCCGGATTGCCAGATAGTTGATCGGCACGTCGGCTGAACCCAGGATGCCGAACACCGCCTGAAGCGACGCCCGCTTCATGGGGTCGGCGATGTAGACCCCGAGCATCAGATAGGCCACGAAGATCAGCGCCAGCAGCAACTGAAGCGTCAGCCGCGCGTCGAACGTCCACCAGATGCCCCAGACCGGCTTGGCCCACAGCATTCCCATCGCGATGTTGGCGCCGGCGAACAGGACGCCGATCTCGGCCGAGCAATAGGCCAGCCGGTCCCACTTGAGGTTCCGATTGGCAAGAAAGACGATGCTGCTGACTCCGACGATCAAAAACGCGACGTACGAGGTGATACCCGCGGACACGTGAAAGTAGAAAATCCGCTGCACCGTGCCCATCGTGGCCTCGGTCGGCGCGTAGATGAAGGCGAAGTACAGAGCGGCGACGATGGCAACCAGCGCGGCGATTCCGAGCGAGCGATCTTTCATCCTAATGTCCCACAGTCAGCGTCTGGCCCCTTACTCTTGGGACCGGACACATGTTGTTCAATGGAATAACGCACGTTCGTTCCCGGATGTGACACTACCAAAAAAATTATTCTTCAACCACGTATTCGAAGACCAGATACGAGATGACCAGGTAGATGATATCAAACGCGATAACGAGGCTAATAAAAAGAGAAAGGCCCTCGTCATCTCCCTCCAGAATCAGCGCCGTCGCCCCGACGGCCGAAATGATCATGGGCAGGGTCAGTGGGATCTGGAGCACGGGGAGCATGACTTCTCGCATTCGCGTATTCGACGAAATCATCGACAGAATCGTCCCCACTACCGCGAAGCCGAAAGTGCCCAATACCGTCACCAGAGCGACCCACAAGATTGTGGAGTCGATCTGAAGATTGTTGAATACGACGAACAGGACCAGAACGACAATGTCGGACAACAGCATGAACAGGAAGTTGCTCAGAACCTTGCCGACGTACAGGCTGCTACGGTCGATTGGCGCAAGCAGAAGGCCCTGGAGCGCGTCGTTGTCCAGATCGATTGCCAGCGACCGGTTGAGTCCGATCATGCCCGCGAATGTGAGCGCGACCCAAAGCACTCCCGGAGCGACGAGATTGTCGATCTGGTCATTCCCGGTGGGTTCGAATGCGAAACTGAAAATGACCATCACCAGCAACCCGAACATGATCATCGAGATGACGGTTTCTTTTCGGCGGAGTTCGACGGCAAAGTCCTTGAGGACCAGTGCGGCGATCGGGCTCACCGCGTCGCCCCCTGCCGGATGTACCGGGCGTAACTGGCACGCGTTTCGGGATCGTCGGCGGTTCCGGAGTAGACGATCCTGCCCCGGTCGATGATATCGACCCGCGTCGCGGCACGGAGTCCCGTTTCCAGATCATGTGTGGTGAGAACCACGGTGCGGCCTTGGGCGACGGCTTCGTCGAGCATCGCGTTCAGCGTTTCCGCGGCCTGGGCGTCGAGCCCCGTGTAGGGCTCATCGAGTAGCAGAACCGCTGGTTTGTGAAGCATCGTCCGGGCGAGCCCCACACGCTGCAGCAGACCGCGTGAAAATGTGCGTACGGCGTCGTTCATCCGATGGCCGAGGCCGACTCGTTCGAGCAGTTGCCTCAAGTCCGTCTCTCGGGAGTCGAGCCCGTACAGGCGGCCGAAGAATCTGAGGTTTTCCAGCGGAGACAGGTCGCGGTAGACGTAGGTGTTATGCGAAAGAAGACCGATCTGGCGGCGAACGGCTTCGGGTTGGTCGGTCACGTCGAAGCCGTTGATCTTCAACCGGCCCGAACTGGCGCGTGCAAGCGTGGAGGCGACTTTCAGGAACGTGGTCTTGCCGGCGCCGTTTTTCCCGAACAATGTCAGAAAGGATCCGGCTGGAACCTCCAACGTGAGACCGCGCAAGGCGGGGAAGTGGCCGTACGTCTTCGTAATGCCGTCAGCTTCAAGGGCTGGTACGGGGGTCATATGGTCCTTGTGTTCCTGGTGTTCCTGTCCCATGGATAGCGTCAGTCCCGTTACCAATGGGACAGGACATTGGCCCTCATTTCTCACGAGTTGTCTGCTACAGCGCCGGATCCATCCGCCAGGCACGCCCCCTGACGCGCTTGATCCGGCGCGACGAACGCGCCGCTACGCGCCCGGCGCGGGGAACGCGCCGTAGCCCTGACGGCGCCTCCGACTCTTCGCGACGAAAACCCGTGAGAAAGGAGGGCTAGTCGTCCAATGGAGTAACGCATGTTTGCCCCCCGATGTGACAGCGCGAAATATTATTCTTCGACCGTCAGCTTCAGGGGCTGGCAGTGGCGTCATCGAACCGGTTTTTTCTTGGCTCGGGAAGTCGGCCGGAGTCTTTCGATCACCCGCGTCAATTCTCCCCGCAGCTTCTTGATGCGGCTCTTGTGTTGGCCCGAATCGATTTTGCCGGAGTCGCGGTCGGCTTCGAGATCGGCGATCGAATCGAGGATGCGCTCACGTTCGGCCAGAAACATCTGCCGCTGCTTGTTCTTGTCCGCACGCGCCTTCGTTGTCTGCAGCGAAAAACTGACGGCCCAGATCAGGAATGCGGAGGTAATGGCGATGATGAAGATCGTGTGGGCGGCCATCGGGTTGGGAACTTCTTCGATACCCTGCGCCCCGGCGGGTGCGGCGGCGAGCAAGGCGATAAATACCGGGCGAACAAGTCGAGGCATGGAACGTTACCGGAGCCGCGCGCCGCACTCTGCGCAGAACTTGTTCCGGGCAGGGTTCTTGTGTTCACAGTCGGGGCAGGCCTTTGCCGCCTGCGGCTTCGCGGGAGGGCTTTCCCGGCGCGCGGCGACTTCAGTCCGGATCAACGCGTCCAGATCCTGCCCCGATTCGATGCCGTCGATTTCGTTATATACACCGGCAACTTCCGCGGTGAACTCGTTCCGGATTCGCCGATAGTCTTCCTGCGACAGTTTCCCGCACTTGTGCTCGAAATCGAGGTCCTGGATGTTTGCGAGGACGACGTCTTTCTTGCGCTGAAGCAGGTCCCATTGTGTTTCTTCCAGAATGGCCGACTCAGCCGTGTTGCCGCGGCCGAAGAGAGGCCAGCAGATCGCGGTCAGGACACCGCCGGTGAGTAATGCGGAGAGAAGATAAACCATCGGTCAGATCGCAAGGTCGCCCGTCAGAAATCAGTCTTCGGGCGTGAAGTCCGCCAGTTCTTCGTCGATTCGCTGCCGGGTTTTGTCCATCGCAACAGGTTCCAGGCTGGAGTCCTGTGTCTGACCGGCACTCGATCTCCTGCGGAAGCGCCGGGCAACGGCGCTTACTCCGGCGATGCCGGCAGCCAAGCCGGCGAAGGGAATCAGCCAGGCCGAAAGATCGAACCATCCATCGGTCGACGGGGCTGTCAGGATCGTCGGTCCATACTTCTCTTCGAAGCGCGCCAGGACGGAATCGACATCGAGTCCTTCGTCCAGATACAGGGTCACCTCGCCTCTCATGAGCGGTGCGCTGGGACAGCCGATGTGGTTACAGACACCGAGACCCTGATTGCAACCGCAGGGGCACCAGAGATAGCTTTCCGCGTCGTCCTGGTCTTGGCTTTGTGCACCGTGTATCAATGCCGGACTTCCCAGCAGGATGGCGGCCATGGCCAGGTTACGCGTGTACTTCGGTATCTTCCTGAAGTGCTTTTTCATCGTTTCGATTGTCGCCGTGCGCCGCGGCGGCGTCTTGCGACTTGCGATTCCTGGACGGACCGGTCTTCTTGTTGGGCATCAAGGCGACCATCGTGCCCAGAGCCACGATAATTCCTCCGATCCAAACCCACATCACCAGGGGATTCAGATATATCTGAACCACTGCCAGCAGCCCCTGGCCGTCGGCACGTTCAACGGTTCCAGCGAAGTTGACGTAAAAATCCTCTTTCAGGTTCGACCGATAGGATACTTCGCTGGTCGACTGTTCGCTCGCCGGATAAAAACGCCGTTCCGGATACATGCGGGCGACCAGGACGTCGTTTACGAACAGGCTCATGACGGCTTCACTGCTCGTGTAATTGGGCGTCCGCTCACCCCGGATGTCGTCGAGTCGAAGCGTGTACTGACGAACCTCAATGGTGTCCCCAAGGTCCATATCCACGGATGTTTCGACGTTGAAGGCCTGTCCGCTGAATCCGACAAACAGCAGGACCATGCCGAAATGGACCATATAGCCGCCGTAGCGGCGCGTGTTCCGGAGCGTGAGGTTGACTACGGCCTGAGCCAGATTTTCACCCGTACTGGACCTTCGAGCCACCGCTCCCTTGAAGAATTCCTGAAAGATTGAGGCACTGACGAATACGGCGAGCGTGAAAGCCGTCAATGCATAGGGGTGGCGGACACCGCTCGCGAACAGTGTGGCGCCGACCGCAACCCCAACCAGCGCCGGCACCGTGAAGGCGCGCTTCAAACTTCCGAGCGATGACCGGCGCCAGGCCAGCAGGGGACCCACGCCGGTGACCAGAAGGAGCGACAAACCGATCGGGATCATGACCGGATTGAACCATGCGGAGTTCACGGTCATCTTCACGCCCTTGATCCATTCTGAAAAGACGGGCAGCATCGTGCCGAAAAACACGGCGAAACACGCGGCGACGAACAACAGGTTGTTGAACATGAAGCCGCTTTCGCGCGATGCGTACGATTCGAGTTGGTTCTCGGTCTTCAGATAGCTCATCCGGTCGAACAGCAGGTAGAACGCGCTGCCGGCGGCCACAATGATAAACGCCAGAAAATAGCCGCCGATGTCGGACTGCGCGAAGGCGTGGACCGAATTGACAATTCCGCTTCGCGTGAGGAAGGTGCCGAATAGCGCCGCAGTGTAGGCCATGATCACCAGGACCATGTTCCACACCTTCATCATGCCTTTCTTTTCCTGGATCATCACCGAGTGCAGGAACGCGGTTCCCAGCAGCCACGGCATCAGAGAGGCGTTCTCGACCGGGTCCCATGCCCAATAGCCGCCCCAGCCCAGTTCGACATATGCCCACATACCGCCGAGCATGATCCCGGTTCCAAGAAACAACCATGCCACCATGGTCCACCGGCGAGTCGTGCGGATCCATGTGTCGCCCAACTGGCGGCTCATCATCGCGCCCATGGCGAAGGCGAACGGCACGGCAAAGCCGACCATTCCCAGGTAGAGCATCGGGGGATGGATCACATTAAGGAAGTACTGGAGCAGGGGATTGAGCCCCCGGCCGTCGGCAGCCGTAAAGGCCATCAGGTTGCCGTCGGGCCCGAGAGTCACCATTTCGGTGAACGGGTTGACCACGAACAGGCTCATCGACGTGAAGAAAAGAAATCCGCCCATCAGCACCGCCACCACGTACGGCATCATTGCCGTGTGCCGATTGCGGTTCTGGACGATGACCAGGGTGGCGTAGAGACCGAGAATCCATCCCCAAAGCAGGAGCGATCCTTCCTGCCCTCCCCATATGGCTGCAATCTTGTAGAAGAAGGGAAGCGCCTGGTTCGATGTCGAAACGACATAGGAGACTGAGAAGTCGCTGACAAAGAACAGATAGAAGAGTGTGGCGAAAGCCACGGTGAACGCCGCGAACGCCCCGATGCCGGCGTTGCGGCCGCTGGCGATCAGCCTGTCGTTCTTCAGGCGGATTCCGACCAGAGAGGCGCCGATCGAATAGATGATGGCGACGAAGGCCAGGGTCAGACCGAACTGGCCAAGCTGCGACACGCTAGAAACCTTCCGGGTTCAGTTCCGTGGCTTGAGTGATTACGCCGGCTTCGAGTTCACGCTCGTATTTGGAGGCGCACTTGGCCTGCAGGGTGGTTCCGGTGAACACGCCGTTGCCGACGTATGAGCCGTCGACGACGGCTTCGGAGTAGTCACGAAGAGTATCGGGTACCGGGCTGTTGCCGATGTACTCGATGTCCATCGTCTGATGGGTATCAAGATCGACGATCGTGAACTTGACCGCTTCGTCGGTTCTGACGATCGTGCCCGGCACGACCTCGCCCATCACCCGGAGCCGCTTGCCTTCCAGTTCGCCGGCGGTTTCCATCGCATACACTTCGGAGACGGTCTGAAAATAGGCAAGTGTACTGGTCAGCGCCGACGTGGCAATCCACACAAGGACGAGAACCACGATGACCGGACCGATAACGAACTTCAGTTGTTTGCGCGACATAATTTTCGCCTCTCAAAAAATACAGGGTTATGGAATCGATGATCCCTGTCAGTTCATTAACGAACAGTCTACCGAAAAAATGACATCGGGGCTCGGACTTTTTCCCCGGATCGGACTCATCCGCGGCCTTCTGAAACCCCGTCATGGCCGCGAGCGCGTCTGGACCCTGCCCATACGAGTACGCAGATCGATGTCGACAATGCCGCGGACACCAGGCAGTACTCGCAGTATGCTTCGAGCACGAAAGCCTGAATACCCGTAAGGATCGCTGAAACCAACAAGGCTATCGCGGCCGGGATGCGAAGCAGCCTGAACGCGGGAACACCCCCGAACAGATCGAACGCGGCCGCGCCGAATACCGTGATGTAGAACAAAAAGCCCAGCGACGAGATCGGGATGCCCCCGACTTCCGAGTAAGCACTGCCGAGGACATCTCCGCAACCGGTGGTAACGTTGCACGGGACGGGGCCGGAATTCCGTTGAAGAGACAGGTACAGGGTTTCGACCATTCCCAGAAATGAAAGGCAGAGGACCGCCATCCGGCTCTTCACTGATTCTCAACCTCGTCGAAGATGATCCGCTCGAACTCCGCAAGGCTGGATGGCAGCGGAATCTGAACGTCGTTCACGAAGAACGATGGAGTGCCTTGCAATCCCAGATTATTGGCCAGACGCGCGTCGGCGAGAACCCTCCCCTGGACCTCTTCGGAACGCGAATCCCGTTCGAACTGGTCGATATCCATCCCCAGGGATTGGGCATATGCGACATAGGCCGGCGCCGGATTCGGGAGTGGCGACCATGACGACTGGTTTTCAAAAAGAAGGTCGTTCATTTCCCAGAACTGCCCCTGCATGCCGGCGGCCTCGGCCGCGACCGAGGCAGGCATCGCATTGGGATGGATGCTGACCAGTGGCATGTGGTGGAACTCAATTTTGAGATCCTCGGGGAAGCGTTCCAGCAAGGCTTTCAGCACCGGGTGGAATGCCGCGCACGTGGGGCATTGAAAGTCTCCGAACTCGACCAGTGTGACGGTTGCCGTTTCTGGTCCCCGAACGTGCGTTGCGGAAGCATCCGCCATTGAATCCGCCGATACCAATACGGATTCTTCCGCACCGCCCTGGGTCAACAGGATGGCCAGTATCGCCGCGATAGCGACACCCCCGATTACAATCGCCAGGGGCTTGCCGGTCGATTTCGATGCCGTTTTCTTTTGCGGTGAGGACGTAGCCGATTTCTTTTTAGCCATGACGGAAATACTAGCAGCCCGCGGCGGAACCCTGCAAGGTTCTGCAACGGACCAGCAATTCTCATTATGAGTGTTTTCCGCTGTTCATTCCCGCTCCTGGTCTTGAGGTTTTTCGATGTTGTGACCGATTGAGTTGGGCGCCTGCATTCCGCGACTCCAAAATTGTAGCAGCGGTCGTGATCGTCCGGTCGAGATTGTGCCGTCGTAGACGGCACCTACAGGAGGAATCGGAATGGGAGGGGAAGCACGAATCAAGTCCGAAACCCGCACCTTTATCATTCCGACAACTTATGAGGACAGCCCTCCGAATGCAGCGGTCTATGACCGTTCGAATCAAGATTGTGCCGTCGTAGACGGCACCTACAGGGGGAATCGGAATGGGAGGGGAAGCACGAATCAAGTCCGAATTCTTCCTGTAGGTGCGGGCTATGACCGCACGAATCAAGTCCGAACCCCGCGCCTTTATCATTCCGACAACTTATGAGAACAGCCCTCCGAATGTAGCGGTCTATGACCGTTCGAATCAAGATTGTGCAGTCATAGTCCGCACCTACATTTCCAGATTGTCAACTCGAAGCCTCGGATGCGTCGTAAGAGGCGCGGATGACCGATTTCATTCCACCGCGTGCGCTGAACTCTCCGACAATTTCGGCCCTGACCGGCGCGCAAGCCGCAATGACATCCTTAAGGACGCGATTGACGACGTTCTCATAAAAGATGCCCAAATTCCTGTAGGCGAGAAAGTAGTTCTTGAGGGATTTGAGTTCCAGGCATTGCCGGTCGGGTCGATAGGTCACTGTCAAGACCCCGAAATCGGGAAGTCCGGTCTTGGGGCAGATCGAGGTGAACTCGGGAACCGAGATCTTGATCTCGTAACCGGGAAACTGGTTGGGCCAGGATTCAATTGACGGCAGCGGGGCGTCTATCCCCGATCGGGCATGCTCTTCGGTGTATTCACTCATCGGAAGCGCCTCGGGGCCGCGGTCGGGTGATTGCCCGTCGAACCTCGTTCGATTGCCTGTCGAACCTCGTTCGATTGCCTGTCGAACCTCGTTCGATTGCCTGTCGAACCTCTTTGACGATACTCTCCGCGTCGATTCCGAAAGCATGGATCAATTCGTCGGGTTTGCCGGAGCGGGGCACGCCCCGAACGGCAACTTTCCGAACGTCTCCCCGGTTTCCAACCGCTTCCAGAACCGCATCGCCAAGTCCGCCTTCCGCATGGTGATCTTCGACCACGATGATCCGGCCCGTTTCGGCGGCGGCCCTTGTCAGGGTGTCGCCGTCAACGGGTTTGACCGAATAGGCGTCGATCACCCGAACATCGATACCATCGGCCTGTAGTAAGTCGTAGGCTTTCAACGCTTCGTGCAGGGTGATCCCGGCGGCAACGATCGTCACCCTGTCGGCGCCGGACTGCCGGACGACCTTTGAGCCGCCGATTGCGAAGGTTTCGTCGGCGCCGTAGATGACCGGGGTCTTGGGCCTCGACGTACGCAGATAGCTGATGCCGTCAAAGTCTGCGACCGCGGCGACCAGGTGCTCGGTCGAAACGGCATCGGACGGGTACAGAACGACCGAATCGGGAATTGCGCGGAACATCGCGATGTCTTCGAGTCCCATTTGCGATGGGCCGTCGGGTCCGATCGAGACGCCGCAGTGCGAACCGACAAAGCGAATGCTCGAATGCGAGATCCGGGCCATCCGAATCTGGTCGAAGGCTCGGGTCAGGAACGCGGCAAAGGTCGAAACGAACGGGATCTTGCCGCACGCCGACATGCCGGCCGCGACGCCCACCATATTCTGTTCCGCGATGAACATCTCAAAGAAGTTCCCGGGATGGTCCGCGAGGACTTTTTGCGAGAAAGTCGAGTTCTTGGTATCTCCGTCCAGTGCGACGATCCTGGGATCGCTGGCGACCAGTTTGGCGAGTGCGTCTCCGTAGGCTTCTCTGGTCGCGGTTTCAGACCCGCGTTCCCTGGTCACCGTGACGCTGTGCGACTCGGGGCCGGATGGGACGGATACGTCCGGCCGGCTCACCGGCTTGAAACCGTTGCAGGCATAGGGCTGCGACAGTTCTTCCAGTACCGCTTCCAGATCCTTTTCAGGGACGGGTTTGCCGTGCCAGTTATCCTTGTTTTCGAACAGCGAAACGCCCTTTCCCTTGAACGTCCTTGCGACGATGGCACGCGGCCGGTCCCCGCCCTTCGAACGGCATTCTTCGAACGCCGCCGAAATCGCTTCGTAATCGTGTCCGTCCACTGTCACCGCGTACCATCCGAATGCCCTGAAGATGCCCGCGTAGCGGTCGACGTCGAATTCGTACATGGTCCGCTGACTCTGGCCGAGTCCGTTGACGTCGACGATCGCGTACAGGTTCGAGGCCCGGTAGTGTGCGGCCAAGGCGGCGGCTTCCCATACGGACCCCTCCGCGCACTCTCCATCTCCAAGCAGGGCGAACGTGTCGTAGCCGGTCCCGTCCAGACGCGCTGCCAGTGCAATTCCGAGAGCCGCGGACAAGCCCTGTCCCAGGGAACCTGTGGCGATGTCCACCCAGGGCATCCGCGGGGTCGGGTGGCCTTCGAGTGGGCTGTCGAAACGGCGCAGCGTCATCGGGGCCGATTCGTCGACGATCCCGGCTTCGGCATAGGCGGCCCAGAGCAGCGGCGCCGCATGTCCCTTTGACAGTACGAAGCGGTCGTTGGCCCGGTTATGCGGGTCGGATGGGTCGTACCGCATCTCCTGAAAAAAGAGCACCGCCGTGAGGTCGGCTGCCGACAGGCAGGACGAGGGATGGCCCGAACCGGCTTGGGTTGTGGCCTTGATCGAGGAGACGCGCATTCGGCGCGCCCTTTCCCTGAGTGTATCTATGGATGTTGCCATGCTGGAATGTCGTTCCTTCCGGTCTGGGCGTTCAATCGTTTTGCAACGGTTCCGGGACTGGCCTGACAAAGAAAAAAAGCATTATATACGATGCAGGTTGGCCAGATTGGGACCGTCGCCTTTGGGAAACGCGGGATTTTCGTTCCGGAATTGCATGCGATGTTCCCGCGGTAAATTGTCTGCCTGTACAATCATTGCGGGCAAACGCGTGCGGGCCGATGACGGATGACGACAGCGAGGATTCTGTGAACGGAGAAGGTCTTTTCGCGGGTTACGAAATCGAGTCGGCATTCTACGACGAGATGTTCGATGCCGCCGGCTCGCCGCGCCCTCATTGCAGCCGGCTTTGGGAGGCGCTCAACGGCATCCCGCCGAGCGAACTCGCGATCATGCAGGAACGTGCCGAGCGATCGTTTCTGCATGAAGGAATCACGTTTTCGGTCTACGGAGAAGAGGGGGCGCACGAGCGGATCATTCCGATCGATTTCCTGCCGAGAATCCTTGACGCCCACGATTGGGACCTGATCGAACGCGGACTCCGGCAACGCATCGAAACGCTGAATCTGTTCCTCGCCGACGTCTACGGACCTGGACGGATTTTGGGCGATGGCGTCGTACCGGCCGGCCTTGTCCATGATTGCCCCCAATTTCGTGAGGAAATGCGCGGGGTGGAGGTGCCGCACGGCGCCTATGTCTCCGTTTGCGGTACCGACATCGTACGAACCAACGACGGATTCCTGGTCCTGGAGGACAATCTACGGGTGCCGTCCGGCGTGTCCTACATGCTGGCCAACCGCCGGGCGGTCAAGACCAGTTTCCGCAACCTGTTCAGGAAGCATCGCGTACGCGGCATCGAGCATTACGGCCTGCTGCTCCGTCAGACCCTGGTCGAGCTTGCGCCTTCCGGCGTGGTCGATCCCTGCATCGTCCTGCTGTCCCCCGGGGTCTACAACGCGGCCTTCTACGAGCATATGTTTCTTGCCCGCGAGATGGGAGTCGAACTCGTTCAGGGCCAGGATTTGGTGGTTCACGGCGGGTTCGTCTACATGCGCACGACGGAGGGGTTGCGGCGCGTGGACGTCATCTATCGCCGCATCGACGACGATTTTCGCGATCCGTCGGCGTTTCGGCCCGATTCCATGCTGGGCGTCCGCGGACTGTTCTCGGCCTTTCGGATGGGAAATGTCGCCTTGGTCAACGCACCGGGAACCGGTGTGGCCGACGACAAGAGCGTCTATGCCTGCGTTCCCGACATGATTCGGTATTACTTGGGCGAAGAGCCGCTTCTGGCCAATGTCGAGACTCATCTTTGCCGCGACCCCCAAGGTCTGGAATTCACGCTCGACAACCTCGACCGCCTCGTCGTCAAGACGGTCGGGGGCTCGGGCGGCTACGGCATGTTGGTGGGACAGCAAGCCACCAAGCAAGAACGGGAAGCCTACGCCGAAGGGATTCGCGAAAATCCCGCCAACTTCATATCACAGCCCACTCTCGACCTCTCCAGGGCGCCCTGTCTGACGGCGGATGGCGCCGCGCCGCGTCATGTCGATCTTCGTCCCTTCGTCTTGCGCGGGCGCGAAACCAGGATGGTTCCCGGCGCTTTCTGCCGGGTCGCCCTCACCCTCGGCTCCCTTGTCGTCAACTCGAGCCAGGGCGGAGGCGGCAAGGACCTCTGGGTGTTGTCGGAATAACGGCATGCTTTCGCGGAACGCTCAAGGACTCTACTGGATTGGCCGCTATATCGAGCGCGCGCAACAGGGCTGCCGATTGCTTGCGAATCAACTCGAAGCCCTGGAGGATCGGCCGGTCGATGAGATCGACCGAACCTGGCGGCGTCTGTACGCGGGGTTCTGCGGCGAGCCGCTCGTGGGAGAATTGGGACACAGCTGGGGCAGCGAAGAGTTCATGCTGGCGGATGCCTACACGCTTGCCCATGACCTGACTTTCGAGCCCCGAAATCCCAATTCGATCCGTGCCTGCGTCGGCGCGGCAAGAGAAAACGCCCGCCAGGTCCGCAACGTCATCAGCCGGGACATGTGGTCGTGCCTCAACATTGCCTATCTCGGTCTCCGCCCCATCGAAATCGAGAATATCTGGAACGACCGTCCGGTCGAGTTCTATTCGCGTACCGAGGATGCCATTCGAACGTTCTCGGGCATTGTCGAAAGCACGCTGTATCGTGACGAGGGTTGGCACTTCATCCTGTTGGGGCGCTTCGTGGAGCGCGCGCAACTGGTCGCCGCGCTCGTGGACGCGCAGTTGGAGGTGTTTCCAACAGGCGATCTCCACGTCGAATCGGACTGGCGCTCGTTGCTACAGATCTGCGAGGCGCGCGTCGCCTATACCCGCCTGCACTCACTCGCGTACGAGCCTGGAACCGTGGTCGACTTTCTGGTCTCCGATGCCCGGCTTTCACGTTCCATACGTTATGCGTTGGCGCAGATCCAGGATTCGCTCGATGCCGTCACCGCCCAGGGGAAGCTGCCGGAGGCGCTCGAAGCCCGGCGCCGCGCGAGCCGGATGGCGGCGCGCATCGACGACGATTGGCCGGCCCGCAATTCCACGAACGATGACGCAACGCGAACCATGCTGCAAGAGATATGGAACTCCTGTGGCCGGCTTCATGAGGATATCGAGGCAACCTACTTCGACTACCAAGTCGAGGGCACTCCGGGGTCGTGAGCGCGCCCATAATTGCCGCGATTGGTGACCATCAAGGCTGACGATGGCAGATCTGCGTATTGTTCCGGCCCAACCGGGAGACTTGCTCCACTACCTCGACTTTCTCGAAGAGATCGAAGATTGGCTTGAATCGAGGGGGATCGAGGAATGGGAATCGGGAATGTTTCGAGACGCCCGGGACTATTTCGCCGAATCGATCGAGCGCGGAGAAGTTCATCTGGCGTTTATCGGCGGCCAGATGGTCGGGACACTGCGGCTGATACCGCAGGATGCCATCGTATGGCCCGAGATCATCGAGAACGACGGGGCCTATGTGTATAACCTCGCCGTCGGTCGAGCGTGGTCCGGTCAACGACTGGGCCGCCGCATGTTGGAGTGGGCCGAGCGGCGAACCGCGGCCATGGGCAGAGACTACCTTCGCCTCGACTGTTTTGCGAACAACGATTTTCTTCCCGGCTACTATAAGGATGCCGGTTTTACCGATCGAGGGGAAGTGAACGCGCAATATCCGGCGCCGATCGGGACACTGCGATTGAGGCGTTTCGAGAAGCGCGTTTCGATCGGGTGATCGTCCAGGCGTTGAAAGACGACACAAGGACGGTCGGGTGTTCGTGTCAGCTTGGTCGCTCCGGATTCCGATTGAACAGCCGAACTCCACGGCGAGACGGGCTATAGGTTCGTCACACCGTTTCGAGAATGCCGTCGCCATAATCGGCAATCAGGCCATAATGCAGGGCTTCTATTTCGGCAAATCCGACTTCATCACTAAAGTCGGAGATATCGGACCCGATACAAATCTCTACGTCCTTCCGGGACAGATAGTTCTTGTGGATGAGCACCTCCCGGATCTGATCTGATGCATCAGAATACTCGCGTTCCTCGTCATCGTGGTTGCGGAGTAGAAACTCGCGATAGCAGCGCATGATCACGGGTTTCGAGTGCGTTTGAATCTCTTTGACAACGCGCAGGATTTCTGTGACCTGGGTGTCCAAGGCGGTCTGAGTGCGGAAAAAGATATGGCCGTTTGGGTGGGCGGTTTTGTTGCGATCGTCCACCAGTTTGGCGTAGTTTCCGATCTTCCCGTTGTCGCAGGCAATCAGCTTGAGAAAGCGCAGGATGGTTCGTTCTTTGACTATGCTGAAGACGAAGGGAGAAGTAGCCGCAATCAGGTCTTTCTCCAAATCCTTGTTGAATCCGATCAGGCCCATCTCGAAGTTCTTGGGCTCTGTCTGTTTGATCTGCCAGATGTTGAAGTAGACGAAGCTCATGGCGAGCATGTGGTAGGCGAGAAAGGCGAACTGATACTTGCCGTGGGCATAGTTGGTCGCGAACGCGTCCCAAAGGAACGCGATGTATTCCTGCTCTGTCGGTGTCTTGAAGGAAAGTGGCAAGTAGTTTTCAAGTTCGGCGGCTTCTTCCATGGATCATGCCTTCGTTCGGGACGTTCTATCCTCGCCCCAAACGCGAGCAAGAGTTGCTTGGATTTTTTCCTCGAGGTGCTCAATCAATTCCCGGTTCGCTGCCACCAGAACCTGCTCGGCTTCGATTTCGGCGACGATGGCCTGCTGTGTGGCAAGGGGTGGGAGGGGAACTCTTGCTCGATTTATTTTTGTTAACGTCAGCCTCCTGATAGCGACACCTGACATAAGTGAAAGCATCTTTCTGCGTCCCTCAGCTGTATTCAGGAAGAAACATAGGAACCGATTGTCAAGGATGTCGCACTTACCCCTCAATACGGCAACACTTGAAAGTAGGGAGAACTCTTCCTCCAGGGTATTTATTGCAGCAAGCCCCGTGTTTGCCCCGTCCTTGACATATAAGACATCACCCTTCTTAACCGAACATCGCGCATAAATCGGTCTATGGTCTACCTCGGACACGTAATTGGCGTTGGAAAGATCGATGCGGTTCTCTCGGACATTCTTGGAAGTGAGGTAGAGCCGCTCCCCTCGTCCCGTATTTGTCGGTGACAGGTGGGTCCCGTCCATGATTGATTCACATACGGCACCGAGTTCCACTAGCGGCCACGCAGGGTCGATGGTGATGTGAGGACGGTAATTGTCGACAACAGCTCGGGCACCATCGATGACCTTCTGGTAGCTCTCGATCTCGGCGACGATCTCCTTCTGCACGTCCAGTGGAGGTAGAGGAATTTGATGTTCTTTCAGTTTTGAGTAGTGCCTCTGATACCCAATACTTTCGAGAGGTCTAGCGCGGAGAACACGAAAGAGGAAGCGTGGGTCGAGCCCGTCCACGGTTTGGAGGATCTTAATGCCGTCTGCTCCCTGCGCGAACGGTGTATCGACCAATTTAAGAACGCACGTGTGATCGCCGAATATGACCAGCGGTTTGGTGGGGTGAACCAATATGGACTCATCATCTGTCCAGCCTGCGACAGCGTTTTTGGATTGATCGATGATTGGAAATCGCCCGCTCTTTCTAAAGGCAGTTTTTTGGACCTTAAATGGGGGAGTGATTGTCTCGACGAGCGATTCGACTGTTCTCCAAGGAAAGTGCTTTGATTGAACTGCTTCTTCCCGATATCGATCTTTACTGAGGTTGTAATCCCCATTCGCGGAAATTTTCAACTTTTCCACTACCAGACCCATCATCGGCTGGAAGTTCTCGACCGTTTCTCCCGTCTGTAGGAGGCGTAAATACTCGGCGATTTCGTCGCGGGCCTGTGGTAGGTCGTCTTTAACTATCGGCCGCCGCTGGGCACCAAGTCCGAATCCGTCATTCTCGATCTTGAAAAAGGCGATTGTGCTGGACTTCTTCGCCAGCGACTTGTCGAGGATCAAAATCGATGTCTTGACGCCCGAATATGGATTGAACACGCCTGCCGGTAACGAAACGACGGCGACCAGATATTCCTCTACCAGCATCTTGCGCAGTTGGGAATAGGCGTTCTGGCTCTGGAAGATGATCCCCTCAGGCACGATGATGCCTGCGCGTCCGGCAGGCCTCAGATGCTCGGCCATATAGTCCACGAACAACACCTCGCTGCGCTTGGACTGCACTGAGAACCGATTGTGAGGTCGGATGCCCCCCTTCGGCGACATGAACGGCGGGTTTGCCAGAATCACATCCGCGTACTCGTTCCAGCGTTCCTCGCTGGTCAGTGTGTCGTACTCAAAGATATGCGGATCTTTGAAACCATGAAGGTACATGTTCACCAAAGACAAGCGCACCATGTCCGGCGAAATGTCGTAACCCTTGAAATTCGCCGCCAACCGACTCTTGTCGTCCGGCGACAGCGTGCTATTGCCTTGCGGGTCGGAGTTGGCCGCAAGAATGTGCTTGTAGGAGGAGATCAGGAACCCGGCTGTGCCACAGGCAGGGTCCAGCACTACCTCATTCTTCTTTGGTTCAATGATGGCGACGATGAAGTCGATGATATGGCGCGGAGTTCGGAATTGTCCGGCATCCCCTTGGGAGCCGAGTACGGAAAGCAGATATTCGAAGGCGTCGCCCAGGCGTTCGGAGTGATCGTAGGTGAATTCGTCAATTGTTTTGAGGAAGGCGCGCAGGGTTTCCGGGTCGCGATAAGGCAAGTAGGCGTTATTGAAGATGTCACGGAACAACGGTGGGATGCCGGGGTTTTCCGGCATCTTGGTGATGGCTTCAGCATAGAGGTTGAGGGTTTCGTGTCCGCCCAGGCCGGACCTCATCAGTTTGGCCCATCCATAGCGGGAAAACTCGCCGGCGAAGAAGCTTCGATGGCCCCCAAACTCCTCGCTTTCCACATCGATGTCGTTCATGAATTTGTAGATCAGTGCAATGGTGATCTGCTCGACTTGGCTCTTGGGGTCGGGTACCTTGCCGACCAGGATGTCGCGGGCGGTGTCGATACGGCGCTTGGTGTCGGTATCCAGCATAAAGAATCTCTACGGCGCGAATTGGTTCAATGAAACGTAATCCTTGACGTATTCCGGAATGAGATTGCGGTACTTTTCAGGGACGGCTCGGAAGTCGTCGGTGGAAAATGATGGGTTGGTGGCGAACTTGGCGAATTGTTTGCCATCGATGATGTCGCGTACCTGATTGCTGGTCGCATAGGCTTTGAAATAGTTCTTGATGGCCGGGATGGCAGCGGCCTCGTCGGGTTTGCAATCAGCAACGAACTTTGCGAATTCCTCTTCCAATAGCTCATCCTTGGATTTGAAATCGGGAATGAGGTCGAAGACCTTCTCCAGAATCTCGCGCAAAGTGACACGGCGATCCACGGCGGCGGCTTGGCGCAGTTTCTTGAGCGTATAGTATTCCTCGGGTTTGTCGAAGACCTCCCGGTTGACGTAGTCGAGGACGCGGTCCCACTGGCCCGCCATCACGGCAACGGCGATGGTTTCGTTCTGGCGTACCGTGTCCCCGAATTTTTCAAAGAGCATCCGGTCAATCCTCATGCCTTTGTCGCCGACGGTTTCTTCGCGTACCGAGGTGAGGATGTCGGTACCCAGGTGCTCGTAAGTGCCATCGAATACAACCGGCACAGTGTCGTTATCACCGGCACCCCAAGCCTGGGGCGTTGGCAAGTTCAAAACCTCGTCGTAGTTGAACTCGGTCTCGAAGTACTCGCAGTTGCCGAAGAAATCGAAGAGTTTGAACGCGGTTTTCTGAGGTTCGGCGACATGGTCCCTGATGTTGTCATCGAGAAGGTCGTCCCGGAAGTCGTGTTTGCGGGTACCGCGCCCCTTGATCTGGACGAAATCAGTGGGCGAAAAAACAGGACGGAACAGGCCGAGATTCAGAATGTCGGTGCAGTCGTAACCGGTGGTCATCATGCCCACAGTCACGCAGATGCGGGCCTTGCTGGTTCGGTAACCATTCAGAAAATTAGCCGATCCGAGCAAATTATTGTTGGCGAAGTTTACAGTGAACTTCTGGGCATCGGCGATTTGCGAGGTCACCTGCACCGCGAAGTCGGATCGGTACTTGGCGGGAAACATCCGGTCGGCGATTAGGTTGAAGACTTGCGCGAGCTTGGCCGCGTGGTTCTGGCTGACGGCGAAGACAATGGACTTGCCGATCTCGCCGCTGATCGGATCACGAAGGGCATTCTCAAGAAAAGTCTTGCAGAAGAGTTGGTTGGTGGCTTCGGAGTAGAAGCGTTTCTCGAATTCGCGCTTTTTGTAGGCTTCCTCCTGTTCTTCGCCCAAATCATCGGTGAATGAGACGACAAATCCTTGTTCGGAGAGGAGTTGAGTGGTTATGTCCGTCCGGGCATCGACGACGGTCGGGTTGATCAGAAAACCGTCTTTCACGCCGTCAAGAAGCGAATAGCGGAAAGTGGGCTGGCCGCTTTCGCAGCCGAAAGTGCGATAGGTGTCGAGCAGAAGTCGCCGTTCGGCATCACGTGGGTCGCGGTCCCGGTATTGGGCACCTTTCAAATAGTCGCGGGGCGTTGCGGTCAACCCGAGCTTGTAGCCCACGAAGAAGTCGAACACCGCGCGGGCGTTCCCCCCAATCGAACGGTGTGCCTCGTCGGAAATCACCAAACCGAAATCGGTCGGCGAGAACAAGCGCTGATATTTGTTGTTGAACAAGAGCGATTGGATGGTGGTGACAACGATCTCGGCGCGCCGCCAGTCTTCACGGTTCTCCTTATAGATGACCGTCTGAATGTCGGCTGAAAGCAGGGTATTGAAAACCTTGTGGGCCTGATCTTCCAATTCCAACCGGTCGACCAGAAAGAGCACACGACTGGCATTGCCTGAGCGCAAGAATAGCTTGATGACGGCCGCGGCGGTAAGCGTCTTCCCGGTTCCGGTAGCCATTTCGAACAGGAATCGGTCATGGCCGTCCTTCACCGCCCTTTGAAGTGCCTCGATCGCCTTGATCTGATAGGCACGCAGAAAACTTAGCTTGTTGGACCGAATGAAACTCGGTCGCTCGGCCTCGTTCTTCCAGGCTGCTTCAGAGGCATAGTTCGGCCGCTGGGTGACAACGATATAGTCTTTGCTGATCTGTTCCTGAATCAGGCGCTGTGGGTCAGGTGTGATCTTCCGGTAGTGGGAAACAGAGTCCGGCGTTGGAAACGCGGTGATGATGGAAGGGTTCCCGCGCTCCAGATCCCAAAAGTAGTGCAAATTGCCGTTCGACAGGATTACAAAGCGGCAATTCTGCGAGCGAGCGTATTTGCGGGCCTGCTCCTTGCCGACGAGCGGATTCTTGTCCTCTGACTTGGCTTCCAAAACGATGTAGGGGAATCCCTTGGAGTCGAGAAGCAGGAAATCGATGAAGCCTTTGGACGTTTTCTCGAAGTCGTTGCCCAGGGCATCGAGGTCGGACGTTACAACCGTGACGTTCGGCTCCAGGCAGATATTGGCGGATTTGCCTCCCTCGGCAAAGAAACGCCAGCCAGCCGATTCGAGGAGCCTGTTGATCTTGATTCGCGCGGTCGCTTCGTTCATAGGCACGCGGTATTCTAGCTGACGCCTTGGGGTGAGCTTGGCGCTTTTTGAAATACCTGTTTCCTCATGAACGAGTCTTTCAGTTTCCAATCCGCCGGTTAGCGAACTGAGTGGACCTTGAGGCGAAGCCCCTCACGTTCCTGAAGGCAGACGATGACTTCGAACAGATTCCGGGCTTGCGGATTGCCGTTTGTGCCAAACATGCGCATCAGGCTCTTGGGCGATTTTTCGGTCAACCCGCCAAGTTCTTGAAAGCCGATGGTCGCGTTAATGTAGTCGCGCAACACCGCCTTGCCGGTTTCCACATCGCCGGCGAGCAGGCACTCGACCCCTTCCTTGAGCAGTTCCTCGCGGAAGACCGGGTCGCGCTCGATGCGTGCCTGAATGGTCGCTTTGAAGTTTCGTGTCAGTGGCATGGTTCTCAGGTTTCCCGCCGCTTGCGCCGCTTGTACTCCCGCCAGACTCTGGCAGTCTCGATATCCTTTGGCTAACGCTTCTTGGTTCCACCGCCCAAGAGGATGATCAGGTCCTGGCCGTCCCTGCCCAAATAGACCCGGTAGCCGGGGCCAAAGTCTATGCGGCATTCGAGAACACCGGCGCCCGCACCCTTGACGCTGGAGAGATTCCCCCACTCCATCCGGACCAACGCTACCGCCACCCGGGCGGCTGCTTGCGCGTTAAGCCGATCGAACCATCTGCCGTACGTGCTTTGGCCTTCGGCGTCAATGTACTCCCTGATCTCGATCATCGGATGTCAGGAAACTGTCACGTTACCAATTGGTCAGTCTCCGCGGCAAGTCTCCATCGTTCTCCAACGTTCGAAAAAGAGCCGGACCGGCTATCACGCCACATCGGCCATCTTACTTGCGATGCTGCTGAAACTGGTCATGGCGGGGGCGTTGGCAAGGTGGGCGTTACGAGTTGTAGTGCGGACTTGGAGATGTCTACTGCTTCCGGTACCGAAAGGCGCTTCGCATTACAGCGCGTAAAAAGCGGTTGGGCAGTGCCGCAAAAAGGCCCGCGCGGGCACCTCACCGCATCTCAATAATTTCATCGTGTGAAATGGACCTAATCTGGGAGGTGGGCGGACATATTCTAAAAAATAGTCCTTTGTGCCAACAGAGATCGCAGGCGACACTGCCGGGCCCGAGCTTTTCTGAATGATCGGACGCTCCTTCTGAACGTCCATTTTTCGGCTATGGTTCGCGCCTCAAGTAGTCGAAACGTCCTGCCGGAGTACCAAATGAGTTTAGTTACCTCCGAAATTCTGATACAGGAAACCGAAGACCTGATACTACCGCTAGACGCTTTTGTCCGCTCGGTTGCTATCAAGAGCTCAACGGCCCACTCAATCTTTCTCGGGGCGGGCGCATCTGTTAGCTCTGGTGTCCCATCGGCGGAAGCATGTATCTGGGAATGGAAGCGCAGTATCTTTTTAACTAAGAATTTAGGCCTTGAAGAGCAGTTCTCAGAACTCTCCCTTCCGAGCGTCCGGCAGCGCATTCAGAGATGGCTTGATCGACAGGGGCAATATCCCTCGCTGTGCAGCCCGGATGAATATGGCTTCTACATCCAGAGTTGCTATCCTATCAGCGGAGACCGCCGGGCCTACTTTGAGGAGAAGGTCCGGGCGGCCAGACCGCATGTTGGCTACCACATCCTTTGCCATCTCGCCCAGACAGGCTTTTTCCGTTCGGCATGGAGCACGAATTTCGACGGTCTCGTCGCCCGCGCTTGCGCGGGCTTCGAACTGACCCCGCTCGAAGTTGGTATCGACACACAAAACCGGATCTCGCGCCCTCCGAACAGAGGCGAGATTCTGTGTGTATCGCTTCACGGGGACTATCGGTATGACGAGCTAAAGAATACGCCCCAAGAGCTGCGGAAGCAGGAAGAGGACCTTCAGCGGGCACTGGTTGAAGAGCTTCAAGACACACCGCTCATTGTCGCCGGATACAGCGGACGTGATGTTTCCGTCCTCCAAGCACTCAAAGCCGCCTATTCAAAGCCCGGTACGGGAACTTTGTACTGGTGCGGCTTTGGCGACGGTAAACCGCCTGATCGTGTCGTCGAACTGATCCGTCAAGCCCGCTCTGCAAGACGGAATGCTTTTTATGTGCCGTCTCTGGGTTTTGACGATCTTCTGACGAGGCTCGCCTTACACTGTCTCGAAGGGCAGGCGCGGGAGTTGGCGGACGAAACCATTTCACGGCTCGCGCCGAAGGATCTTCTAGAGAGAAGCCCTTTCGAAATAACCTTCCAGCGCACAACCACACTCATCAAGAGCAACGCCTTTGAAGTCGAATGTCCGTCGGAGGTACTCCAATTCGAGTTGAAATCCTGGCCTGAATCCCGAGTCTGGGCATGGCTTCGGGAACAGACGAAGGATCTCCCAGTTGTGGCCGTGCCTCACAAGGGAAAGGTTTTGGCCATCGGCCTTGTCGACCATATTCGCCAAATTTTTGGTGACAACGTCAAGGGTTACATCGAGCGTACGCCAGTCGCCACAGAAGAATACCGCTACGAAGACGGTGCGATCGCCAGCCTCATGCGTACGGTCGTCACGCGCGCCATGGCCGATTCCATGGGTATTGATGCCCACCGTCACGAAATGTGGCTGCAAGAACAGACCCAGACAAGTCAGCGCATAGACTCACGCTGCGTCCCTCACGACTCACTTCTTGTATTCCTGCGGCGCATAGGCGGTAGGCAATATCTGGTGCTCCAACCTTCAATCAAGGTTCTCGATAGCAGCGGCAAACCCGTTTCCCATGAACTTGCCGAACCGGTCAAACGCACCATCCTGGGATGGCAGCACAACAAGCCGTTTAACGAAACAGTCAATAGATGGCGCGAGAAACTGTTTCCCGCGGCCGGTCAAACCACGTTTGAGTATCCGAAAGATTGTGGATCAACTTTCAGTTTCACGGTATCCCGCGCGCCGACATTTGCGGCGATCAGCAAGAAGAACGATCCAGCGATCTCACATCTGGAAAAATTTGAGCATTTGCGGAAGCAGCGTGGCATAGAGCTGGAGGAACCGCCGCTCGTTTTTTGCAACCGACAGGCGAAGGGCAAGATTCTGGATACGCATCCCATCAGGGGACTTGTTTCAAACAGACCGTTCGACTTTCCGCTTACTTCGCACGGCCTGCTTTCGTCAATCAAACTTGCCGTCGTCTGCCCGCAAAAAGAAGCGCCGAAACTCGCATCCTATCTGGCAAAAGCGCAAATGACTCACAGGCCAAGTCCTAGCGAAACAGATTACCTTCTCAACTATCCCGGTTTCCAGCAAGCCTACGGCTTACCAATGGAAATACCCCAGCCCGGCGATGCGGGATGGGTAAGCTGTCCGGAACCAACCGAAAGCGACCCCCGACGCGCGGCCGTCGAGATCGCCAGCCAGATCAACAATGCCATCCAGACCTTGCGGTCTTCCTACTCAACGAATGTCGTTGTGCTCATATTTTTTCCGGAGCGCTGGGACAACTTTCAAAGATACAGGGGAGAGCGTGAACGCTTCGACGTTCACGACTTTGTTAAGGCCTTCTGCGTACAACAAGGAGTTGCAACGCAATTCCTGAACGAAAGCACGCTGGCGGATCAGCAACAGTGCCGCGTGTGGTGGTGGCTCTCGCTAGCCCTGTATGTCAAAGGCATGAGAACGCCGTGGGTGCTGGACAATCTGCAAGACGAAACGGCGTTCGTCGGGCTGGGTTTCAGTTTCGACCCCGCGGCGGGCGATGGTCGGCATGTGGTTCTGGGTTGCAGCCATATTTACAGCGGCCGCGGCGAGGGTCTGCAATATCGGTTGAGCAAGATTGAAGATTTCGTCATTCGTGGCCGTAATCCCTTTATGTCCAGAGACGATGCCCGCCGCGTCGGCGAATCAATCAGGGAATTGTTCTATGAGGCCCGCATGAAGCTGCCCCGCCGCGTCGTCCTTCACAAGCGCACCCCCTTCCTCAAGGACGAACGCGAAGGGCTTCTTGACGGCCTCGGCGGTGTGGAAAGTATCGACATGCTCGAAATCCAGTTCGACCGTGCCTTGCGCTATGTGGCCGGACGCGACGGCAGGAGTGAGGACCTATATCCTGTCCGGCGCGGAACCGTCGTGAAACTGGACGATTTAACCGCGCTTCTGTGGGTCCATGGCGCGGCGGCAGCCGTGAATCCCCGTAGGAAATACTTTCAGGGAAAGCGGCGTATTCCCGCCCCGCTTAGGATCCGGCGCCATGTCGGCCAAACTGATTTGTCCCAGATCTCCGAAGAGTGATTTCGATAACGTAAAAGGGACCCACCAAACGGGGCTCTGATCGAGGAAAAGGGACCCACCCCTGATAGCCTCCCCGGAAGCGTGAACTGGATGAACAGGCACGCGAGTGGGAGGCGAGGATTGATAGGGATGGACCAGTACGAGTTGATCAGAACCGCAGATCGGGTTTACAAGAAAAGCATTCGACAGATCGCCCGGGAGACCGGGCACACGCGCCGGACGGTCCGGAAAGTATTGGCCGGACAGGAGCCCAGGTATCGGCGAGAGAAGGAGCCCGCCTGTCCGGTGATGGACCCGGTCGCCGGGATCGTAGAAGCGTGGCTCCAGGCGGACCGGGACCGGCCCGTCAAGCAACGCCACACCGCGCACCGGGTGTGGCAACGTCTGGTGGAGGAGCATGAATTTACCGGAGCCGAGCCGACGGTACGCCGCTGGGTTCGGGAACGGAAGACACGGTTGGGCTGGAACCAGACCGGCGCTGTGGTGCCGCTGGACCCGGAACACGCCCGTGAAGCCGAGGTGGACTGGGGTACGGCCTGGGTCCGGATGAACGGTGAAGACCGTCAGGTCAAGTTGTTCTGCATGAGATCCCGGTACTCGGGCAAGGCCTTTGTGCGGGCCTATCCGTGGGAACGGCAGGAGATGTTCCTGGACGGTCACATCCGTGGATTCGACTGGTACGGGGGCGTCTTCCCGACGTTAGTGTTCGATAACCTGAAAACCGCCGTGAAACAGATTCTGCGCGGGAAGGGCCGGGTGGAACAGACGCGGTTCACCGCGTTTCGGGCGCACTACACGTTTGAAGCACGGTTCTGCAATCCGGCGCGGGGCCAGGAGAAAGGCGGTGTCGAGGGCCTGGTCGGCTTCGCACGGAGAAATTTCCTGGTACCGGTTCCCGAAGTGGCGGACTTCGAGGATCTGAACACGCAGTTGCTGGAACGCTGCGGCGCCGACGACCAGCGGAGGATCGGCGGCCGGTCCGATGATCGCACGATCGGGGAACGGCACGCGGTGGAGCAAGAACGCCTCTTGGCACTGCCCGACACGCGGTTCGAGAACACGAAGGTGGTGGGAGTCCGGATCAGCCCGTATCAGACCGCCCAGGTGGATTCGAACCGGTATTCGGTGCCGACCGCATATGTGGGACGCCGGCTCTGGGCCCATATCGGCTGTGACCGGGTGAGCCTTTACGCGGACCAGAAGAAGGTGGCCGAACATGACCGCGCCTTCGGTCATAGCGACTGGCGGATCGATCCGTTGCACTACCTGGAGTTGATCCGGCGGAAGGTGGCCTCGTTTGAGAGTGCCCGGCCGATCCGGCAGTGGCGGCCCCAGTGGCCGGCGCATTACGAAACCGCGCTGGAGCGGTTGCGGGATCGGCATGGGTACAGCCGGGGCACCCGGGAGTTCATCGGCATCCTGCAACTCCACCAGGACTGGGATCTGGATCGGGTGTCATCGGCCATCCAGGGCGCACTCGATGCCCACTGTATCGAGTTGGACGCGGTGCGGCACATTCTGATGCGGGAGGACACGCCGACTCGATCCCATGCGCCGCTCGAGTCCGGGTTGATGCCCGGTATCACCGACCTGACGATCGCTGGGGCCGATCTGGATCAATACGACCGTCTCCTGACTGGGGGTGTGCGATGACTCCGGGTCAGGAGATCGTTCTCGACGACGCACTGCGGCAACTCCGGCTCCCGGCCATGGTGCGGGAGTGGCGGGAACACGCCCGGCAGGCCAAAGAAGCCGGCGAGGGTTACGTCGGCTTTCTATTGGCTCTGGCCAGCCGCGAGCTGGAACAGCGGCAAGCCAATCAGGTCCAGCGTCGACTGCGGGAGGCCCGGTTCCCACTGCTCAAGACCCTGGAGACCACGGACCTGAAGAAGTGGCCGGTGCTCGATGCGGTCCAGGTTCGCGACTATGCCGAGTGCGGCTATATCACCCGGCGCGAGAACGTCGTGATGTTGGGCAAGCACGGCACTGGCAAAACCCATGCCGCCACGGTGCTGGGAGTGGAAGCCTGTCGTAAAGGCTACCGCGTCGGGTTCACCACCGCCGCTGGGTTGGTCAATACGCTGATCGAGTCGCGCGAGGAACGGCAACTGAACCGGCGCCTGGCCAAGCTGGCCCGCTTCGAGCTGCTCATCGTGGACGAAGTCGGCTATATCCCGTTCTCGGCCGAGGGGGCGCAGTTGCTGTTTCAGGTCTTCTCGGACCGCTACGAAAAGGGTTCGCTGATCGTCACATCGAACCTGCCGTTTGCACAGTGGACCCGCGTCTTCGGTGACGCCGCACTGACCGCAGCCCTGCTGGACCGGCTGACCCATCACTGCGCCATTCACCAGTTCGATTGGGAAAGTATCCGGTTTACCGACAGTCTCGGCGCCGCCAGCAAACGAAACAAAAAACCCCGGTCCGCCGGAGGATCCGCGTGAAAACCGCGGGCGCAGCGGGCTGTGGACAGTGCCGCCCCCATGGAAACCCGCTGCAAAGCCAGCGCGTTCCCACAGGGGCTTGGAAGCCTTCGGCTCCCACACTTCCCGCAGCCTCGACGGCGGAATCACTTACAAACCATTAACCAGGGGGTGGGTCCCTTTTACTCGATCGGGGTGGGTCCTTTTTACGTTGTCAAAGCGAGAAGAGATTCTGGGCTTGTCGAAGATGAACTGGAATACCTTCGACCTCTATACCAAGGACCCGGCGACGCTGCATTCGTCCACCCAGATCGCCCGAATAGGCTCACTGTTGCAGCGTTTTGGCGCACAATCGTACGATTACCGTCTTTTCATGTAAGCGAATGGCCGCCGCGTTCACACCGGCGGTACCGGATACAATTGCCGGATTATGGAACGAAGAGTATGACATCTCGAGAACTCGATCCCCGCCTCGAACGATTTAATCTTGATGAACAAGGCGACCGCTTGGAAAGACCGCTCTGGCGTTATCTGCGAGATGACTTTCGTCTATATGAAGTCTTCGGTCGCTGATACATTGTTCCCCTGACACAGTTGCGTGCGGCGAAGGTCCGAATTTCTTCACTTTCTGGTGATCGCCAACACAACTCGTCCCCAACTCATAGATGCCACAACGATCAATGCGTTTCATCCTGAATGATCCGCACCAAACGGTGCGGGGACAAAACTAGCCCACATCGGGGGTCGGATTGTCTGGAATGCCTTTGAAGGGTGGTGGTTGATCATCACTTACTTGGCTCGGAAGACTGAAATCCTGATCGACCACGTTAAATGACAGGCCATACGCAACTGCAAATCGATGAAATACTGATGACGGCAGGCCTGACATCTTGAAATCCTGAGGGACGGGAAGATTTGCTGTCGACGCACTTGGTGCTAGCAGAGCTAAGCCGGCCTTAGAGCCACGCTCGTAAAGTGGGATTGCAGAGCCACCTCCTCCAAGCAGCAGGGTGAGATGTCGCCACTCGACTGGATTATTCTCCTTTTTGCGCGCTGCGGCAGAAACTTTGCGCAATTTCACTTCAACTTCATTCTTTAGCCAATCGGAAGCCTTGTCCAGGAACACACTCGTGTCGTGCGCCGAAACAATGGCCGTATCTGTCTTCCGATTGCCTTCTTTCACTTCGCGAAAATGAGTCGTTGCGCGTTCTGCCAACTGACGGGACGCTACGGATTCCACGTGGGCAGCACCTGCTTTGATGACAGCGGCGGCGTAGAAAGATATTTGTGTCCCATTGGGTCCGTAGTACAGCCTGAAGAAACTGGCGTCGAGTGTGCCTGCCCCCACATCAATCAGAGCGTAGAGACCATTGGACGCTTCTTGTGACTTGTAGAGAGATGCGACTTCCGCGCCCACTTCCGGAATCACAAAGCAGTCTAGTGGCCTTGTTGCCGCCAAGTGCCTCGCATCTCGATAGAGCTCAAGTAGATCTTCCAAATCACGGGGCCCCTCTTGTTCATCGAAGACCGAAGACATGAGTAAGCCTGTCTTGAGTACCCGCTCAAAGGCGCTCAGGACGGGGGCATCTTCCATATGTTCAACGGGAGCTGCCATGTTAACAGTCCAATGGATCCGTGACTGAATGTCGACGGCCTTCAATTGCTTGGATACGAGAGCCTTCGCCAAGGAGATCACTTTCCCAAGATGAAGTGCGGTGACAACTTCAACGGCCTCCTCTTCCGTGACATGTGTCGCGAGAATTGGCCGCCAGTGAGACAAGGGACAGCGACTTAAGTTACAGAACGAGGACGCAGAGCTAACACAGGCCAAACACATTTTGAAGTTCGAGAAACGTTCCGCTCCCGGTCGGTCCCGGAGAAGCCCTTCGACGTCAGAACCACCTGCGAAGAGATCGCCATCGAAAGCTACGACCGATCGAAGAAGATAATCACCGAGGCGGTGTTCTTGTTCACCGAAACAGATCGGGTAGGCTTCGTTGGCTACCTCGTCTCGCCATACGCATTTGGTGAAGCTGGTACCCAGGTCGAGGCCAAGAATAAGATTGACCGTGTCGGCGTTCGCTGTGTTCTGGTCGGCTGTCCGCTCTATTTGCTCCTCGTACTTCCCGCTAGGTTCAGAATCCGTCCGGAGCCCGTTGGTACCAGACTGCTCCTCAGTGTCATCTCTATTGTTGCCGCGGTGGAGGCCACGGAGTATCTGACCTATTCCGGGGTCCGGCTTTGTAGGCATTCTGACCATCCGCGCAGTATGCGGTGATTGTGGAGGCTGCTGTTGGGGTGAGGATTGTTTCTTGGGTTCTGTAGGTTTAGCTGCGCGGTCGGCAAGTGCCGACTTGGGCCACAGGTCCTCCATTGTGAACGAACCCAAGGCTTCCTGCTTAGATCTTGGAGTTTCAGTTGGGGACTGCCCCCGGTCGCCCTTTCTCCGTTTCTTTCTCTTTCTCGCCATAGCTGCCCCTCAGTTTGTTATCTTGCAGATTCCGCCCGCGATCTCGTCGAACTCCAGGCTGGTCTTGCTTGCCTTCTCCAAAGTCGCCAGTTCTTGTTGGATTTTTTCCCTCAGATTGGAAAGAAGGGTTTTTTGACCTCGGATTTGCGCTTGAAGACGCGTTCGACTGCGTTCGTCATTCTTCCATGCCAGCTGTGATTCGAAGCGTTCGATAGTCCTGTGCATGACTTCGGTACGGCGGGTCAGATAGTTCTCTCGATGCGCCCGTTTTCGTTCGTAGATACTTTGCATCTTGCATTGAAATGTCGTGAAGGCAGCTTCGCGATTGGTTTCGAGCAGCGATTCCGATTCCTGCATCGCCACTCTGATACTTTGTGTATCGAGCGCCTTGTCCGCGTGATTCCAATTCTGCCCTGTACTCAGAAGTTCCTGCACAAGCCGCTCGGTCAGGATCGGATCGATTCTGGTACCGGTATTAAGGTTCACCATCACGTAAGCGATCTGAGGCTCGTCCAGAATGGCGGAAAACCGCCATTGTTCGATCAGAAAGAGGTAATGTCCTGCTGGAACTGTCGAGGTTCTGAGGCGGATCGCGACGGAAGGGAAGAAAGGGTCGGGCTGTCCTTGTTCCGCGTAACTGTGGGAAATCCACCGAAGCAGAGGATGAAAATGATTTAGAAACTCCTTTTGCCGATGCTCGTTTGCTGCATGAGCGGTATAGGTCAGGAGTTTTGGTCCGCCACCGTACGTCAAGACGGAACTCATTTCGTCGGCGCGTCGAGTGAACAGGCTCAAATCGTTCTTTGCAGGATTGGCAAGATCGATGGAAACGAGTCCTTCGCCTGAATCGTCCCACAGGATTTGCGTGCCTTGATACCGGTTCTGAAAAAAATCAGCCACATAACTACGAACTTCGGAGGGCGTGATCCAACGCCCTGATTGACGGGCATCATTGATCTGTTCCAGGACGAAATCGGAGTGCCCGAAGAATAGCTGGCTCTGATCCTCCAGATCAATTTCGTGACGGCGTTTATCCTCCAAGGCGATGCGCGTCTGCTCGATCCGATATGCCTCCTGTTCAGGCGTGAGAGTGTTGCTCAGAAGATCCCGCTCAAGAAGGTGCATCATGTCTCCGAGAATCGGCTCCAGATCTCCGATGCTCCGTTCGAATATGGCGATCCTCTCGTAGAGGCGCTCCAATATGCGTTCTTCGATTGTGTTACGCGCCGCGATGTTGATAATTGAAATCGAGTCTGCGCGCTGACCAAGCCTGTCCAATCGGCCAATACGCTGTTCGACCTTCATGGGATTCCAGGGCAGGTCGTAGTTAATCAGTACACGGCAAAATTGAAGATCGAGTCCTTCCGAACCCACCTCGGATGACAGCAGGATGCGGGCTTCGGATCTTTCCCGAAATTCTTCTAAAATACGAAGCCGCTCCGGTACGGGGACATCTCCGTGAATCACGAATGATCGATGCCCATCGTCCGACAGTCGTCCGGCCAGGTAGCGGAGTGTCTTCTTGAAATATGAGAAGACGATGACCTTAGTGTCAGGCTCGTCGTAAAACAATCTTCGGAGTTCTTCTGAAAGCGAGTCGTATTTGCTATCCGGCCAGTCGTCGTTCCATTCGAGGACCAATTCGTGGATATCCGGTGACAGATCTGATCGCAGGTTTTCCGCATCCTCGTTCAGCGAGGTCCAGCCCAGTTCGTGACTCATCTCGTCGTTTTCGTCTTCGGCTGCACCGATAATGTTCCTGTAATGCCCAACCATCGCCGGGATGCAACTGGCCATCTGGCGCTGAGGCATCATGAGCACGAAGGCCTCAAATCCGTTGCTGTTGGATTCCTGAATTTGTTTGCGAACGGCGTTAGTTACCCCCCAGTAGAAATTTAGTTCGTGGTCAGCGTACTCAAGTGGGAGCACTTTCGCTTTCCGCACCACTCGCCACTCCTGTACATCGTGCTTGCGCGTTCGCGAGATTGACGATCCAAGAAGGTTGACGTTCTCAAGAAGACGTGTTGTGTCAATAATTAGAGGTATATCGTTAACATTCGCCATCTTCAATCGGGTAGCTGCTAACCGAAGCAAAGGGTTGGTAGCGAACCAGGGTGACTCCTGCGCTTTTGTCACGGAACTGAGGGCCGAGTCCAAGTCTGTTGGGATTCTACGGAGGGCGGTTTGCGCCGCCACAATAGGTGCATTGGCTTCAAGCCGTTCTTCAAAGGACCACTGTTCCGCATACTCGTCGGGATCCAATATGTTCATGAGGCGGTATAGGTCCTCTTGTTTCAACTGCAATGGCGTTGCCGTCAAGAGGAGCAGATTATCGGCGACATCGGAGAGCGTCTGGCCCAGACGATGGGTTTGTGTTCGAACATTTCGCATGTAGTGAGCTTCGTCAACAATGGCCAGATCGAAGAGAAGTTCTGTATTTCCGAACTCTTCAAATGCGTCACGTGTGGTTTTGTTCCTCAATCCTTGCATGCTGCATATTGCGGCACACTGGAAACTGCGGCCTTCTTTGGCATAGTCCTTCAACAGGGATCGAATCCCTTTTGCATCGTAAATTTGCGCCCGCACTTCAAACCGAGAACGGAGTTCTTCCTTCCACTTTTCCGTGAGCATCGACGGGCACACGACAAGCAGGGTCCGTGCATCTGAACGAGCGCGTACTTCCTGCCAGATGAGGCCGGCTTCAATGGTCTTACCGAGTCCGACTTCATCCGCGATGAGAATCCGACCGTTTGCTGACTCGATGAATTTATAGACGGGTTTGAATTGGTAGGCGTAGAAGTCCGTTCTTGTGCTCTGCATGGCGTAGAACACGTTTGCCAATCGAAGGGATATCTTTTGAAAAGTAAGGATGCGTGCCAAATCTCCTTTCGTGCCAAATCGCTTAGCGATCAAGAGATCCGCGACCGTTGGCCGCACTGATTCCAACGGTTCGATTTTCGTGACGTCGACGAACTGTTTTTGGTGAGTTCCGAACTGCACTTGGGCGTACGTGCGTGTCCCACTCGTCTTGATCCTTCCTGTGGTGACCCCCGGACGTGAACCGACACGAACGGGTTGCTGAATGCCCGGATCGAAAGCGGTCATCAAGAGGCTGCAAAGATGAAAAACGAGTTGATAACCATGCCTTTAACCAAGCACCTCCACGATCTCTGCTGCCGCCCGCACCTGCACTTCCTCGTTGCAGGTCAGTTCCAGTGTAGTCCGTGGGAGCATTGCGGACAGAATCCAATGTGACCGAATTCGGGCGGTTTCTGGAGAGTTGCTGCTCAAATATTGTGTGGGATTCTTCGGGGGATAGAATCTACGATATTTACAATTATTGTGTTCATAATAAATGACTTAACAACACTAGTGTCCGGTTCGCTCACTAGATAAGCGTTATAACCCATTGTATATCAATCGAGTAACTGCATATTTCGATGTCCGCGACTCGAACGGGAGGCACCTCTCCGTGTTCAGTGGGTGCCGGACGGACCAGCCACACTTGTGCCTGGGACCCTCGGGCAGTCGCCCCTGACTCGCTCCTTCGCCTCTTCCGCATCGCCAAACACGATCTCGACATCCGTCCCATCCACCACGTCGCGCGAACTCCACGTCACCCGCCCGGATCCGCCCCCCCTATCCCCAGACAACTGCCGGATGTAGTGCATGGACTCCAAAGTAATCCCCTTAAAATCAATGTGTTAAACGATGCAACCGCCCTAGTCGGGCACCGATAATCTGCCTGTTGGAATTAGTTTGACAAGCGATGAAGCCGGACGAATCATGAACACCAACTCAAGGTAGCCAAGGATACACAAGGATGCGGTCGATGCGCTTGTGCTTCGACTGGTAGCGATCGAAGGAATCTGGTCGTATTTCAAGTCTGCGGAAGTTGAACGCTTCTGTTCGCTGAATACGACGGTGGAGGTTCGCATGAGATATCTGGCAATTGTTTTCTCTCTGGTTTTCGTGTTTCTCGCCTGGTCGGCAAACCTGCCGGCACAGGTTGCCAATGCAACATTGAGCGGGGCGGTGACGGACGCCACCGGGGCTCTGATTCCCGGCGCCGAGGTTACGGCTGCCAACACCGATACGGGTATCGAATCGACGGTGGTTTCGAACGATACGGGAACGTATCGGTTCGCCAGCCTTCGGCCCGGGCCGTACGAAGTCAGTGCTTCGTTGCCGGGCTTTCAAACCCAGACAGTCGTTCTGAACCTGGGATCGGCGCAGCAGATCGCCCGCAACTTTACGCTTGAAGTCGGCACGGTCGCCACCGCGGTCGAAGTGTCGGTCGCAGCCGACGAACAGTTGACGACGCTGGTGCAGTCGGTTGCCGACACGCTTCGAGCCGAAGAAGTGGCCGACCTCCCTCTGGTCGGCCGCAACGTTAGTGAGATCGCGGCACTGTCGGTCGGCGGGGTGATCGGCGGGACCAATTCGGGGACGACGTTTGCGGGCATACCGGCCCAGGGATCCCGTTCGGTCAATATCCAGATTGACGGCATGACCGTCAACAATGGCCGTCACGAACAGGGTTTGCAGGCCGCCACGGCCATCAATCCGGACATGATAGCGGAAGTCCGTATCGTTGTGGCCGCGGTTGACGTGGAGACGCCGGGTTCGTCCCAGTTTCAGATTCGTACGAAGTCGGGGACCAACGAATATCATGGCTCGGCGGTCTGGAACGTGCTGAATTCGTCGCTCAATGCCAATTCCTGGACCAACAACCGCAACGCGCGGGATAAGGACTGGTTCAACCGGAACCAGTACACGGCCAGCCTAGGCGGCCCAATCGTTCGGAACAAGACGTTCTTCTTCTTCCTTTTCGACGGACAGCGGGCGCTCACCAAGCAGACCGTCGAGACGGTCGTGCTGACGGACACCGCCCGGCAGGGCATTTTCCGTTTTTTCCCGGGCGTCAACAACGGGAACGTCGACCAGGCGAGAAGTGGCGCCGGCAGCTCGCTGAGGGCTCCGGTCGTCGATGCGTCGGGCAATCCGCTGGACTGGACTCAGGTGCCCGGTGCGACGGGTCCGATGCAGAGCTTCAACGTGTTCGGCGACTCCCTGAATCCCGGCGACCCGTTGCGGACTGGAATGGACCCGAGCGGTTTCATGTCCCGGTTGATCGGGGATATGCCCAGCCCGAACGCGTTCAACGGCGGTGACGGCCTGAACACGGCGGTCCACCGATGGACTCGCCGGGTCACTCCCGGAAGGTTGGGAACGGGCGCCAACCCGCTCAGCTTCAACCGCCACCAGTTCAACATCAAGATCGACCACGACTTCAACCCGAGCCACCGGCTGACCGGAAGCTGGATCGTCGAACGCCGCCGGACGACGAACAACCAGGTATCGCCCTGGCCCAACGGGTTCGACGGCGACGGCGGCACGAAGCCTACCGTCTACACGCTCAACTTCACCTCGACGCTGACGCCCAATCTTCTGAACGAGGCCAAGTTCGGGCGCCGTGTGACAACGCTGGAATGGCTCCCGCCGTATCTGCACTCGGATCCGGAAATTGCGCAGGCCGCGTTCGACTACATGCCGCAGGTCAACGGCACGCCCGTGCTGATGCACCCCACGTTGTTCTCGCGGAACATGATCAACTGCCAGGGGCTCTGCGCCAACATCGGCAACAAGAGCCCGCTGAACACTTTCGCCAACACGATGAGTTGGACCACGGGCAGCCACTCGTTCAAGTTCGGGGGCGAGCTCCGGCTTCAGAGTTCGTTGGGTTGGTCCGCCGGGGAGGTGATTCCGCACGCCTATGGCGGCGACGGCGACGTTCCGGTGACCGGGATAGACCAGATCCCCGGCCTTTTGCCATCTAATGAGAGTCTGGCCGAGGACGTCCTGCTCTCGCTGTCGGGATCGCTGGAATACATTGCGCAAAAATTCGAGATTCGGGAACCGACCGACACGCGGTTCTTGGACTTTCGCGACTCATGGGCCCACTCCGACAACCCGCCGGGTACCAACGGCAGGCTCAAGGACTGGCACATGAACGAGATCAACTTCTTCATCAAGGACGACTGGCAGGTGACGCCGAATTTCACACTGAACCTCGGCGTTCGCTATGACCTGATTCGGGTGCCCTATCTGCTTTCGGCCTCGGGCGCCAACTTTACGCCCGGGCTTGAAGGCGGCAACCAGACGGGTTGGGGTTATACCGGTGATTTCGACGGCTGGATGGGCGGCGGCACGGAGCGCCTGGGTCCGGATACCCGGGTCGTCCCGATCGGCGCAGGCTCGCGGTATCCGGATCAGGGCATCTGGGAAGGCGACCACAACAACTGGGCCCCTGCGGTCGGTTTCGCCTGGTCGCCCGACTTTTTGGGCGGTGACCGGACGACGGTCCGCGGCGGGTACCAGATTACCTACCAGTTGCCGGGCGACAGCTTCTCGTGGATCGATGTCGACATCGGAGGCCTGCCCGGCTTCGTCTACCAGCCCGATGACTACGGTGACGGATCCTTCCGGGATTTCTCGGACATCGCAGTTCCCATCGATATCGGTGGCGCCGAGCCGTTTCGAACGATTCCCATCACCGAGCGCTCGCAGACACTCCGGGTCCACCATCCCGACTACGAGACGCCATATGTGCAGACGTTTACGCTCGGCGTGACCCACGCCCTGCGGCCGAACCTTACTTTGGACGTCAAATACGTCGGGACGCGCGGCATGAAGATGCACGAGACCTACAACCTGAACGCCGAAGACATCCGGGGAAACCGGTTGCTGCAGGCGCTCGAGATCACTCGGGCCGGCGGCGACGCGGAGATATTCGACCGGATGCTGGGCGGCTTGAACATCGGCAGCGGCGTGGTCGGCGTCGACGTGACGGGATCCGAGGCCCTGCGGCGGCACTCCTCCACGCGGACCGACATCGCGAACGCCGACTTCGTCGACGTCGCGGACTGGCTCAACAGAACCAATACCGGTACCCGGCAGACGGGCCCCGGAATCGTTCGAGGCGGTCTGCTCCGCTCCAGCGGGTTGTTTCCCGAAAACTTCATCACGGCGAATCCGCAGTTCAACAACGTTTACTTGGCGGAGAACGTAAACAGTTCCATCTACCATTCCCTGCAGGTGCAGGCGACGCTGCGGCAGACTCACGGCATCAACTACCAGGCCACCTATACCTGGAGCCGGAACCTCGGCATCTTCGCCCTGGGCGGGGACGGTTTCCGCGACCCGAGGGCGCGGCACATGGACTATACGCGGCAAACCAACGACCGAACGCACGCTTTCCGGAGCTTCGGAACCTTCCGCCTGCCATTCGGGCCGGGGCAACTGATCGCAGGGGGTTCCAGTGGATGGGTGGCCCGCCTGATCGAAGGTTGGCAGATCGGTACGATCGTCAACCTGACTTCGGGAGACCCCCGAACCATCGGTGCGGGCCAGATGCTCTATGGCACTGGAACTCCTGACGATGTCGGAAATTTCGCTCGCAGCGGCGAGGTTGTCTGGGGTGATGGCGATCAATTCGGCAACTTCTTTCCCACTCAGTACCGGCGGGTGAACGATCCGCAGTGCGGCCAAGTGGATGGCGTCCTCAAGAGTCGATGCACCATCGACGCGTTGGCCGACGGTTCCGGCAACATCGTGCTCCAGCATCCCCAACCCGGCCGACTCGGCTCGCTCGGCCTCAATACGATCGACGGGCCTGGAAGCTGGGAAGTGGACATGAACATCCAGAAGTCGTTCCAGATCGGGGAGTCCCAGAGCCTGAGCCTGCGGTTGGACGCGCAGAATGCCTTCAACCATCCCACGCCGGGCAATCCCAACCTCAACATCAATTCCGGCATTTTCGGGGAGATCCGGACGAAGGATGGAAACCGGACGGTGTCGGGCCAGATCCGTCTGGACTTCTAGCCAACTGAAGAGCGGCCGGGCACGGGCCCGGCCGCTCCGCACTCAAGACAGGGACAGGAAGAAAGTCGCGCCGAGCCGTTCTTGCGGCTCGGCGTTTTTTTCAACTTCATCCCCTCCCGCTCACGGGTTTCGCCGTTGGCGTCCAACAAAAAACGCGTCGCCAGCGATACCGGCAAGCTCTCGAACGCCACCGCTTGGCCAGCGATGCGAGGGCGATCGATAACGATTACCGCGGCAGGCTCGCTTCGAGCTCGCCATGAATCCTCTGCAGGTAGAGCGCCGATTGCTCCTCGCCGGCCGAATCCTGGTTGAGGGACCGGTAGGCTTCGGCCAGGGTCTTTCGAATCACCGAGTCGTCTCCCAGTCCGCGTTCAATCATCGATTCCAACGTGTCGATGGCCGCTCGGGGAAGGCCGGATCGGCTCTCGATCAGCCCCAGGGACAGGGAGAGCCGGTAGGATGCGGGGTGGCGTTCGATACCCTCTTGCAGGATCCGTATAGCCCGCGCGGAATCCCCCTGGTCCATGGCCGACCGGACATCATGCTCGATACCGGACACTTCTAGCAGTTGCCGGTTTTCGGTGCGGGCTCGTTCCTCAAGCCGCCCATACTCGGCCAGGGCCTCGAGTCCCTCCGGGTCACTCCCTGTTTCCATCAGCCCGCGTCCCCTGAGATAGTGGGAGCGGCGATCGTTCGGATCCAACTCCAGCACTCTGTCCGCGGCCGCGGCGGCTGCAGCGGGCCTATCGAGCCGGAGACTGGCTTCAGACACCCGGTAGTGGGCCACCGGGTCATCAGGGTTCAGGAGGGCCGCCTCTATGAACTCCGCCAGGGCTTCTTCCAGGAGACCGGACCGAAAGTAAAGGTTTCCCAGACCAATCCGTGCATCCGAGTAGGCTGGGTCGATGTCGAGCGCCTCGACATAGGCCGGCCGGGCCTCGTCCAGGCGGCCGATGTCAACCAGAAGGTCGCCCTTCCGTTTGAGAATCGTCTCGATGCCAGGCTCGATGCCGGGCAATTCCCGGGCCAGTTCGAGACTGTCGAGTGCTTCTTCAATGCGGCCTCGGCTTGCAGCCAGTTCGGCCAGCCGAAAACGCACCAGCCTGGAATTCGGAAACCGCCCGGCAGCCTGGATCAGGATCGACTCGCTTTCGGCCTCATGACCTTCCTCTTCCAGCACGGCGCTCATGGCCAGGTAGAGACTCTGCCCCACAGGGGCTGAAGCCAGGGTCTCGACGAGCCGGGCCACCGATGCTTCATGTTGGTTGTCACTCACAAAGGGCAGCGTCAAGACATCGACGAAACCGTCCAGGACCTCGATTACCTCGGATGCCGCACCCGGGACGCTGCCCCATACCATTCCGAGGGACCGCTCGTACAAACTTGCGGCGTCCGCCCAGTCTCCCTGTAGCCCCCTGAGTTCGGCGAGTCCCTGCAGGTTGCGCGCCACCTCGGGGTGATCCGGCCCGAGGGTTCGCTCCACAATGTCCACTGACCGGCGGATCAGACGTTCGGCCTCGGCATGACGGGACTCCATCATCTCTACCGCGGCCAGGTTGCCGAGAGCCGACGCGACGTTCATGTGATCCGGCCCCAACGCGCTTTCCCAGATCCCGAGAGCTCTCTGAAACAGCGATCGTGCTTCCCCATAGTCTCCCTGGACGTGTCGAATCAGGCCGAGGCTGTTGAGGTTTGCCGCAACGTTGGCGTGGCCGGGGCCGAGCTCGCGTTCCCAGATGGCCAGGGAACGATCGAACGCGGCGGCGGCTTCGGTGTAGTCGCCCCGGTTAAGGTAGATCTCCGCGAGACTGTTGAGACTGGCGGCGGTATCGGGATGCCCGGGACCGAGAACAGGGTCCCAGGCGGCGAGTGCCTCACGATAGAGCTCGGCGGCGCTCTGCAGGTTTCCCTGAAGCCGCCTCAACTCGGCCATGTCGTTCAGACTCGCGCCGAGACGCGAATCTACAGGAGCGAACTCCCGCGCATTCCGTAAGGCGGACTCAAGGAGCCGCGCCGCGTCCTCGTATCGTTCGTCCCGGACCGCGTTCAGACCGGAGTCCCTCGCACGGGCCCAGGACTGCTCCCCGGCACTCGGGAATCGCAACAGGGCATACCGATCGTCGACGGGTGTGATGGCGGTGACCTGCCCCGCCTCCATGCCTGCCAGGGCCGACTGGAACTCTGGCCGCAAGTCTTCAACCCGGACCTCCCCCAAATAGCCCCCTACGGCGCTCGATGCATCGAGGGAATACGTTCGCGCCAGCGTATGAAACGACTCTCCGGCAACAACCCGCGCACGAACTTCGGATGCTTCGATTTCGGTGGAAACCAGAATCAGGCTCAATCCACGTTCTTGCTGACCCCATGCGAGAGAGGCCGTTGCCAGGTAAAGAACCGCGAGAAGCCGTACGTGCACGCCGTTCCAACACGGGCCACTTCTCGCTCGGTTCCCTGGAATCATGGCGGTCAACTCGTCGTCGGAAGTTCGTTAGATCTTATCGGAGCAACCGACTACCGTCAAAGCTGTGCATTGGCCGAAGCCGGAACTTGCTTGACGTGGTCCCCATAGTCGCTGGCACAGATCGAATACGTATAATAAGCGCTGCGGCCAACAGGGCTACGGATGAGAACAACAGCGCTACCGACAAGAACAACAGGTCTACTTCTGACTGTTACCTGCTTTCTGGTTTCGATAGCACCCGCCATGCCCCAGGCGGACCCGGTCGGTTTGCGCCTGCTCGTCTCCGGAACCGAAGAAGAGGCCGTTGAGCTTCGCAACCGGATTGAGGCTGGACAGTCGTTCGAAAGCCTCGCTCTTAGCCGCTCGCTGGATCCATCCGCGGCCGCTGGTGGATACTTGGGACAATTCGCGATCGCGAACCTGCGTGAGGAGTTTCAGAACGCCGTCCGCGGGCTCGGTCCGGGCGCCCTCAGCCCTGTCTTCCAGCTCGGCGCCGACTACGCGGTTCTCCAGATCCTCGGCGAAGCCGAACAAGCCTGGATGAGGGAACGGGACGCCGGGATGGAAGATGTTCGCCAGAGGCGATACGTGGAGGCCACCGGACGTTTCCAGGCCGCCCTCGAGCATGCCGGACAGTTCGGGCCCGAAGATCTGCGCCTGGCTACGAGCCTGAACGACCTTGCCGAAGTCTACCGGATCCAGGGAGACACCGCGCTGGCCATTCCGCTCTATCGCCGGGCCCTGGCCATTTGGGAAGGCGCCCCTGGAACGGATCGTCTCGATATCGCGACCGCCCTGAACAATCTCGCCGAAGCTTACCGGTCCGAAGGCAATCACGTTGAAGCCGAACCGCTGTATCGCCGGGCATTGGCGATCTGGGAACAGGATCTGGGTCCTGACCACGCCAACGTTGCAACCGGTCTCAACAATCTCGCCCTCGCCCTGCACGCCGAACAGCGGCTGGAAGAAGCCGAATCGCTCTTTCGCCGCGCTCTGTCGGTCTGGGAAGAATCTCTGGGGCCCACCAATCCGAGCGTTGCGGCCGTTCTCACCAATCTGGCCAACGTGCTCCGCACGCGAGGCGCATATGCCGATGCGGAGCCTCTGGCACGCCGTTCGCTGGCGATCATGGAGCAGTTGCTCGGACCGAATCATCCCGAACTGGTCCCCAACCTTGACAACCTGGGAGAGCTTGCGTGGATTCAAGAGGACTACGCCGAAGCGGCCTTGCAGTACTCACGATCCCTTGAAACCCGCTGGGGGACGAGTTCTCCTCCCGGCCAACTCACCCCGGTTCTCGAGGATCTTGCCGACCTGGTGGCGCTGGGACTTGTCCACGATGCGGGGTTCGAGAATGCCTTCAACCTCTTTGTCGAGAACGCGCATCGGGTCTCGCCCGATCCCGGCCTGCACGTCGCGATCGGAGGCATTCTCTTGTCGGCAGGTCTGGCCGATGAAGGGGAAACGATTTTGGCGCGTGCGGAGCAGCGGTTTTCGGGCTCATGGCGCCTCCACTTTCGTTTGGGAGAATTCTACGCGGACACGGGACGGTTCGGGCTGGCGCTGGATGAATTCGGGAGCGCCTTGGCATTGGCCACCCCCCCACCCATCCGGTATCGCATCCTTGTCAGAATGGGTGACATACATCGAGAGCTGGATGATCTGGATGCGAGCCTCGCCCAGTACCGGGGCGCCGCCGAGATGGCGACCGATGACGCTGCTGCGAAGTTCGGCCTGGGACTTGTGTACACGCGCCAGGATCGATTGACCGAAGCGGTGGCGGCGTTCGAGGGCGCGGCCCTGATGGACCCTGCCGGCGTGGAAGCCCATTTTAGTCTGGCGGATTTGTATATGCGGTTGGAGCGTTTCGATGAGGCCGCGGCGGCGGCCGAGACGGCCGTGTCGGGCGACCCCACCCACCGGCGTGCACACTATCTGCTGGGTCGTGCGCTCGGTCAGATCGGTCGCGCCGTCGATGCCCAACTCGCGTTGAGCGAATATGCCCGGCTCGAGTCCGAGGAACGTGCCCGGGAGAATCGCGTCCTGGAGTCCGTCCGGGTCCAGACCGATGCGATCCAGGCGTTGACGGACGGTGACGCAAACGCCGCGCTGGAGTTACTGCAAGGCGGCATCGAGGCGTATCCGGAAGCGGTGCGGCTCCATCTGGCTCTCGGACTGATCCACCTCCGCGAGGGACAGTACCGCGACGGTATCGAGACGCTTGGAGGCATTGTCGATGCCGGGCTGGGAGACGATTCCGTCGTTCACCGGAGCTTGGCCGGGGCGTACGCGAGGCTGGGAGAGACCGTTCCCGGCGGGCGCCACACGGCGCTGTTCTTACAAAGGATACGGAGGGAACTTGAAGCCCAACTCCCCCGCTGACACCAGTTGCCAACATCCGCTCCGATCCGAACCGATGCCACAAGCAACAAGATTGGCCGCTCTGCTGTTGGTGCTTGGATGCAGCGTGCCCTCCGTTTTCGCCGCAGCTCAGGGCTTTCCCGGTTTTACGGATGTGGCCGAACAGGCGGGCATTACACTGATGAACGTCACCGGTTCCGCGGCCAAGGACTACATCATCGAGGTCAACGGCAACGGCGCGGGCTTCTTCGACTATGACAACGATGGGGACCGGGATGTCCTGATCGCGAACGGGTCGACCCTCGAAAGCTACGAAACCGGGGGCGACGCCATGGTCGCCCTCTACAGGAACGAAGGAGGACGTTTCGTCGACGTCACCCTCGAAGCGAATCTCGATAGACATGGTTGGGGCATGGGCGTCTGCGTGGCCGACTACGACAACGATGGTTACCGCGATTTTTACCTCACCGCCTATGGCGCGAACGTCTTGTACCGAAACAACGGCGACGGCACGTTCACGGAAACCACTTCGCGAGCCGGCGTCGGAAACGCGGGGTGGAGCACCAACTGTGCGTTCGGAGACTACGACCGCGACGGCGACGTGGACCTCTACGTTGCCAACTACCTGAGTTTCGACCAAGGGGAAATACCGAGGCGGGGTGAAACCGACGTCTGCCGGTATCTGGGGGTGGACGTGTTCTGCGGTCCGCGCGGGTTGGTGAGCGAACCCGACGCGTTGTACCGAAACGATGGCGACGGCGCCTTCATGGACGTGACCTCCGAAGCGGGCATCGGCGGACCCGCCTACAGCGGTTTCGGCGTGGTGTTCAGCGACTTCGACAACGACGGATGGCCCGACATCTACGTCGCCAATGACATGATGCCGAACTTGCTGTACCACAATGACCGCGATGGAACCTTCAGGGAGATCGGTCTGGTGTCGGGTACCGCGCTCAACGACGAAGGACGCGAGCAAGCCGGCATGGGGCTCGGCGTGGGTGATTACGATGGCGATGGTTTGCTCGACATCTTCGTGACCCATTTTTCGCGCGACACGAACACCCTGTACCGGAACCTCGGCGGGATGCTCTTTGCCGACGCCACCTCGCGTTCGGGACTGGGCGGGACTTCACTTCCGCACCTCGGCTGGGGCGCCGGTTTCGTGGATCTGGACAACGACGGGTGGAAAGATCTCTTTGTCGCCAATGGGCACGTGTACCCGAGAATCGACGATCTGGACATCGGCGGCCAGTACCTCCAGCCCAAGGAGGTCTATCGAAACACGGGAGAATCCCGATTCGAGGAAATTGCCGCCGAACTGGACGGAAGTCTTCTGACGCCCAAGTCCGCCCGCGGGACGGCGTTTGGCGACTACGACGACGACGGTGACATCGACGTGCTCGCCATCAATATCAATGACCGCCCCAGCCTGTACCGCAACGATGGCGGAAACGGCAACGGCTGGGTCGGTTTCAGGCTTGAAGGGACACGGAGCAATCGGGATGCCATTGGCGCAAGGGTCGAGATCGTTGTCGGGGACAGGCGTCAGATTGGGGAAGTCCGCAGCGGCGGGAGTTATCTTTCACACAACGACATGCTCGTTCACTTCGGCCTGGGCGAGTCGGCCCGAATCGACGAGGTGCGGATCCGATGGCCCAGCGGAGAGATTGAAGAGATGGAAGCGCTGGAGGGCAACCGCCTCTGGACCATCCGTGAAGGCGAAGGGATCGTTGGGTCTCGATAGGTTTTCGGCGGGTGTCCCACTCGGCCGCGCCGAGTGAACAGGCTTACCGGTCGAAAGCGGATTCGATCGGCCCCCGGCCCTCTCAACGAATCGCGCGCACTTCGACGTCCGCTCGCCCGTTCTCTCCCATACGCACCAACTGGCCCGAGGTTTCGATACGAGTGATGTATTCCGGGTCCAGCCAAGCGTGGTTCGCGATGCGCTCCCAGGCAAATACCCGGTACTGGCCGGGAACGATCGCATCGAAACTCAGAAATCCTCTTTCGTCGGTCCAGCCCGTCCGATAAAGATCGGTTCGATGGCGCCTCGCCGCATCGGGAACGGCAGCGACAAAGACGGCGCCCTCGGGTCGGCCGACCTCACCGGCGGTGATCGACAGGCGGCTGGACGATTGCCCGAGGACAATTTCGAGTGGCAGTCCAACCCAGCTCCTGTCGATTCGAAACTCGGCCCCCAAGACGTCGATCCCGCCCATGCGGGCCGATTCCACGTTCCATCCCGCCGGGAGTCCATCCGGAAGCCCACCACTTAATCCGGTGACTATGAGCCGATAGTCGCCCTCCGGAACATGCGTGATCTGGAACGCGGCGTTGTCGTCCAGTTGGGACGGCGGCGGCTGGGTCATCGTCAGGCCGACCCCCCGAAGTGCTACGAACAAACCTCCGGGAAGTGTCCCTCCGTCTTTTGAGGTAACTTCGCCCGAGACAGCCCACACTTGAGGCACGAATTCGATGTCTTCGATGTCCTCGTTGACGACGGTGACTTCCACGTGGCCGACCAGCCTGTCCGGGTCGGAGGTCGGTATCACGGGGATGGGAAGCGGGGGACGGTTCGGAAACGGCGCCGGCACGGTGCCCGCCGGCTCGTTGGTCGACAGGATCACATTGAGGTCGTAGGTCCCGGGCGCGACATTCCGGAACTCGAACGTACCGTCGTCGGCGATAGCGGCGCCTTGAGATCCCGGCATCTTGATTCTTCTCGACGATAGGGAAACGTAGGTCGGGCGCCGATTCCGAGGCGTCGGATCGACAACGGCGCCGCGAATGCTGAAGGTGGGTTCGAGCGGCGTGGTGATCCGAACATAGGCATCGCGGCCATAGTCGACGTCGATCCGGGCGGCCTGAAGCGGGTCGGAGGTGTTGGGATAGTAGATGGGCGCATGTCCATCGGGATTCTCGCTCCCCGGCATTCGTCCAATGGAGATTGCCCTCTGCAAGGTCCGGGGCAGCGTTCTGAATTCGTCGCTGTCTCTAAGGCGCGCCAGGAAGTCGCTAAGCGGCACGTCCGAGAAAGGCGTTGTCCGGACGATATATCGACCGGGAGGCAAGTCGCCAATGCGAAACTCGCCGCGTTCATCGGTCACCGCCTCTTGAATCGATATCCACATCCACGCTTGCCGGATGTCGTCATACTGGAAGCGCAACGCCGACACAAGCGTATTTGCCACACCCTGTCGCTCTTCGTCCTGGACCAGGCCTGCGATCGCACCCGCGGCGCCCAAACGGAGCGTCTTGTCCGTCAGGGCTTGGACGGGGCCGAGCACAAATTGTCGCGAAGCAGTGCTGACGAACACCTCGGTGTCGTCCAAATAGCCGTCGCGTCGCGGTCGCAGGACATACTGGCCCGGTTGGACTCCTGAAAACAGGAACTCCCCAGTCCGTCCGGTCGTTGTCGTCGCCGTGTTGCCGCGTTCGGTCACATTGACCAACGTCACCTCAACGTTTGCTATGGGAGCGTTCGTCCTGGCGTCCAACACCTCGCCTCGAACCGACGCCGTTGGTGATGCCTGGCCAACCGTGGGCGCGGGAAAGAACAAACCCAACGTCAAAACGAACGAAATAGCCATCGACCACCTCCGAGAACGCCATCGTTCAAAAACGTCGACACTCAGTTACTCCGACACCCTGCACTCGAAAATGTTCCCCGATCTCGTTCGGGTGTGAGTACCGGTTACGGACGCTCACATCGTATCGATTTTGTCGATCGACCAACAGCCGGTAATGGCCGTGGTGCCAGCCGCCGATTCTCGGCATCGAGTCCCCTGAGTTACTTTGCTGCCGACTCCGGCGATTACCACGCAAAGGAAATAGATACACGGGTGACGGTCTTGATTGCAACGCAATCGTCATATAGGCTTGTTCCCAACGGGAGGTCTGACGATGGCAAGCATCACGATCCGCAATCTGGACGACGACGTAAAGACCCGCCTTCGGGTTCGCGCATCCGCCAACGGCCGGTCAATGGAAGAGGAAGCACGGCTGATCCTGGCCGAGGCTGTTGATCGGGAGCCCGCTCTGCGGGAGGGGCTAGGGACGGCGATCCACGAACTTTTCGAGCCCTTCGGCGGCGTCGAACTGGAGTTGCCGCCGCGCGAACCGATGCGGGATCCTCCGCGCTTCGAGTGAGGCAGCGGCAATGGTGATGATCGATACCAACATCGTTTCGGAGTTGATGCGCGCCGAGCCGAGCGCGGAAGTTCTTTCCTGGATGGACGAGCAGACTCCACGAGAGCTTTTCGTGACGGCGGTGACGGAAGCAGAGGTCCGTACCGGTATGGCGTTGTTGCCCGAGGGTAGACGCCGTCGGGGACTAGCGGAGGCTTGCGAGCGTGCCTTCGGCAGCTTGTTTGCGGGACGAGTTTTGCCATTCGATAGTGACGCGGCCCGCACCTATGCGGAGATCGCCGCGGCGCGCCGTGTTCTTGGACGTCCGGTTTCCCAGGCTGATTGCCAGATCGCGGCTATTGCTCGCTCACGCGGTATGGCGGTGGCAACGCGCAACGTTCGGGACTTCGGGGACATGGGAATCGACATATTCAATCCATGGGACGCCGCATGAGCGGAATAACCGAAGCTTTCTTCAGCGTCAAGATCGACGCCCTACCCAGGGATGCAGGTCGCGAAACCATAGACTATGGTCCCCACGACAAACACTATTAGGATCGGAAACGGCGGTCCAAATGCAAGGACGAACAGCCATGTTATCCCCTGCGCGCTAAGGCATCCTGCCCGCTCTTCTCTTCCCGGTAATGCACGACAGAAGCAGGCCAAGCCCAGCTGGCTCAATATTCAGGATGGCGGCTTACGCTTGCGGGCAAGATGCCCGCGTTCAACGGCGCGTTCCTCGCGCCGGATCGAGCGCGCTAAGGCCTGTAAGCTTTTTGACTGCTTGACAAGAACAATAAACGGAGAGGGTGTCCGCTAGAACGTTGTTCGACACTGTCCAGCACAATACATTGTGACATTCGATTCAGTCACTTAGAGTCCTGAACAGTCCAGCGCAAAGCGCTATAATCCGTGGATATTGGGGGACTGTTTGGGGGACTTGGCGAACACCTCTCGGCCCGAACGGAGGATAACGGCGTGGTAATTCACAAACTCAACCCGCGCAAGGTAGCGACCGCCGGACCGGGTAAATATGAGGACGGCGGCGGGCTTCGGCTGGTGGTTTCCAATCGCGGCGCCAAGAAGTGGGTGCTGCGCTTTACCATCGACGGCAGACGCCGGGAAATGGGGCTGGGAAGCTTTCCGGATGTGGGGCTCGCGGAGGTGCGCGACAAGGCGACCGAGCACCGAAAGCAGGCCAAGAACGGTATCGACCCGATTAAGGCGCGGCAGGCTGAACAGGAAGAGACGCCCACATTCACCGCCTGCGCAGCCAGTTATATCCGCGCACACCGACGCGGCTGGAAGAATGCCAAGCACGCCCGGCAATGGGTGACCACCCTCAGGACTTACGCCCAGCCGAAGGTCGGCTCCAAGACAGTGGACGCCATCACCACAGGAGACATTCTGAATATCCTTTCCCCGATCTGAACCAGCAAGACCGAGACTGCCAAGCGCGTCCAGGGCCGGATCGAAAACATCCTCGACTATGCCGCCGCCCACGAGTACCGCGATCCATTGAACCCGGCCCGCTGGTGAGGCCACCTGGGCAAGCTGCTGCCGAGGCCCTCACGGGTGAAAAAAGCCACTCACCACCCCGCCATGCCGTATACCGAGGTTCCCGCTTTCATGACCGAGTTGTCCGGCAACGCGAGCGTCTCGGCGATGGCTCTGCGCTTCTTGATCCTCACCGCCACGCGCACCAGCGAGGTGTTGCAAGCGCAGTGGAATGAAATCGACATGGAGGGAGTTGTCTGGACCGTACCGTCTGAACGGATGAAGACCGGAAGGGAACACCGCGTGCCGCTCTCGGATGCCGCGCTCCACATCTTGGAAGCGGCGCCTCGCATCCGAGGCAACCCCTACCTGTTTCCAGGGGCTCGTCACCGCAGTCCACTGTCGAACATGGCGCTGCTGCAACTGATGCGCGGCATGGAATATGGGGCGGACGGCGCTCGGGGCGACTATGTGCCCCACGGTTTTCGGTCCAGCTTCCGTGACTGGTCGGGCGAAGTCTCCAGTTTCCCGCGAGACGTGGCCGAGATGGCTTTGGCCCACGTCATCGAAAACAAGGTGGAAGCGGCCTACCGTCGTGGGGACCTGTTTGCCAAGCGCCGGAAGATGATGCAAGCGTGGGCCGACTACCTGGACCGGCTCAACACGGGATCAGAGGTCGTTCCGAACGCAACGGCTGCGAAGCCTTCGGACGTTCCCGCATCTTCCGAATTCGCGCAAGCGAGGTGAGGCACGTCGAAGGCGATCAGTGTGAGACAGAATGAAAGCCGCCCCCTCGGTGCCGTGGTAACCCTTCCGCATTTCCGATACCGGTCCGCCGACCTCGGCCTCCTTCAGGACCCTGATGATTTTTTCAGTGAATCGTTTCCGCTTCATAGTGAGTTCTCCCTGGTCTTTTTACCGGAAAACTCACTCTCGAAGTGGACCGTTTTATGGGGGGAACGTCAAAGGGATCGTTTTAAAGCCGGACTCGTCGATGGCGGCCGGGACCTAAGTTGCTGAGACAGCTATGGTGGGCGTTGCCTGTCCAGTTGCATTCGCCGATACCTTCGTGGCGATCGACACGTACCGGCCCCGAAATCCAGAGGAAAGTCCTCTTTATGGTGTTGTCGCCGAACATCTGGAAACCTTCCTCGATCGACAACGTCAACGTGATCGCAACGTGCCCGGCTTTGTGGAGCGCGAGTTCCGCGAGTTCTTAAATTGTGGCATTCTGGCTGAGGGCTTCATTCGCGTCCATTGCGATGCCTGTGGGCTGGACCGTGTGGTTCCGTTTTCGTGTAAGAAACGGGGGTTCTGCAATTCCTGTGGCGGACGTCGGATGTCCGATACCGCAGCCCACCTGGTCGACCGTGTATTTCCCCGGGTCCCGGTCCGCCAGTGGGTGTTGTCGTGCCCCTATGCGTTACGCTACCGCCTGGCCTACGATGCCGATATGGTCCGTGGTGTCCTCGGCATCTTCACCCGGACTGTATTTGGCGCCCTAATTCGCCGGGCCATCCCATTGGGCGCCAAACCGAATGCGCAGTGCGGCGCCGTGACCTTCATAAAGCGATTTGGTTCGGCTCTGAATCTGAACCTACACCTGCACATGCTGGCCATCGATGGCGTGTACGCGGCCGATGACGACGGCAATCCTCGGTTTGATGCGGCGCCGGCCCCGGGGACCACGAAATCGCCCGACTGGCCGGGTCGCTGGCCGAACGTATCCCAAAATGGCTCATCGGTCGTGGCCTGGGACCCGACACCGATCCTGAAGAGGCCGATCCGCTCTGGCGCGATCAACCGTGGTTGGCCGGCCTCTATGCCGCCTCCATATCGGGCCGGACGGCATTCGGACCCCACCCCGGTCGACGCGTGACCCGCGTGGGGGATCGGGTCGATCCGGAGAGCATGACGGCCCTGGCCAGTCCGCGATGTGCCAGCGTCAACGGCTTCAGCCTGCACGCGAATGTCGCGGTTGCCGCTCCAGACCGCCAGCGCCTGGAACGTCTGGCGCGATTCTGCGCCCGGCCACCAATCGCGATGGAACGCATTGAACCGCTGCCCGACGGACGCCTGCTCTATCGTTTCAAACACCCTTGGCGTGACGGAACCACTCACGTGGTCTTTGAAGGGTTGGAGTTGCTGGAAAAACTCTCGGCGCTGGTGCCCGCTCCACGCACTCACCTGGTTCGATACAGCGGCATCCTTGCTCCCGCGGCCAAATGGAGAGCTCTCATCGTCCCCACCGAAACGGACGCACAGTCTGCGCCGATGCCCGACGCTGCGGGTACTCCGAAAACACCCATCATCATTGCATCGCCCGCCCCCGGGGAAGCCGTCGCGGCGGTCCGGCCCGTGGCGGTGGAGCCCCGCACTGTTCCACATCTGCGGAACTATACCTGGGCGGAATCGATGAAACGTGTCTGGGCTCTAGATGTGCTGGAATGCCCGCGGCGCCAGGGTCACATGCGAGTCCTTGCAGCCATTCATCCTCCGGACGCTACCCAGAAAATCCTGGACTGCCTCGGCCTGCCTTCGCGTGCACCACCCGTTAACCCGGCTGTGCAACCCACTGAAACGGACTGGCTCTGAAGCCGGCAAAAGGCCGAAGCCGGATTCGTGTGCGTGGGTCGTGAATCTTGCGTATCCGGAACGATCTTTTGTCGCGATTCTCCCGTCCTGGCGCCCTCCGGCTCAACATAACACCCCAATGGCGACATTCCGGTCGTGCCTCTTGCCAGTCCCAGTACTGCGAAGCCCGCTAATTTTACTTATCCGCGTGTGCTTCGACCCGTGCGATTTCGCCTGTCCGGAACGATCCCTGGGCCCTCAGCCTGTCTTAATTCTCCCCTTCTTCCTTCTGCCACTCAACATAACACTTCAACGCCGATTCTCGCCGCGGTACGACTTTACCCAGCAGAGTCTCCGGTGCTTAATCGATGTCGTCCTGCCGACTCGCCTGACGGGGTTGCAGTGCAGGAGGTGGCACGACGCACGGCGGGAGAATCGCCGTTGAAGTGTTATGTTGAGTTGAAGGAGACAGAAGGGCAGCATCCAGGCAGGCACAAGGCCGAAGAATCGCACTACAGACAGAATCGCACGGGGCGAAGCACACGAATCCAGCGTCGGCTGTCGAGCCGGGTTCAGAACGTTCAGCGAGCCCTTAAGCCATTCCGGTTGAATGGGATGCATGGAGGCAGGCGGGGCACGGTGGTAGCGTGCCGTGAAGGTTCATGAGCTCAATAAGGCCATTCGCCTGGCCGCGCCGACCTTACCAAAACTCTCACAATTTTCCGCTGAACCCCACAAAGTATTCTCCGAACCGGGGTCCCCTTCAACTTTTTGGGGACTGCCGGTAATCATGGGTGACAGAGGCGGTCGGCTCCCGGTCCGAAGGCTCAACCTGCTGTTTTCTTTTGAATCATTGCCGCGGCTCGGAAGTTGGGGTCGTGATCCGGCCGCCTTCTTCTGGTGTTCTGGCGTGGGCGCGCGCGAATCTCCGGCCTGATCGTTCCCAGCGGACGTATCTAGACTGAAGTTCCCCCGGCATTTTGGTCGAAAAGGCACGCTAACATCTTGAATTAAGGAGCAGTATGCCTCGGCATAGAAGTGCCAGTTGTTCCCATGTAATAGAATCTCTTGTCTCATTTTTATCTTGTTTTAATCGGCTATATCACGTATCTTATGTTCCCATGTACGTCGAAACGGTTCCCAACCGCAACTCGCCACCCGCCGTCCTGCTGCGGGAAGGCTGGCGCGAAGGCCATCGCGTCCGCAAACGCACCATCGCCAATCTCTCCCATTGGCCCGCGCAGAAAGTCGCCCGCCTCCGCCAACTGCTCAAGGACCAACCCCTGGTCCACCCCGAGGAGGCATTCACCATCGACCGTGCGCTGCCGCACGGCCATGTCGCACTGATCCTGCACCTGCTGCGCCGTCTCGACCTGCCGGCCTTGCTGGACCGCAAACGGTCCCGGCCGCGCGACCTGGTGCTGGCGATGCTGGTCCAGCGCCTTCTGGCGCCCACGTCCAAGCTCGCCGCCACGCGGCTGTGGCACACCACCACGCTGGCTCAGGAATTGGCGCTCGACAACGCCGATGAGGACGATCTCTACGACGCCATGGACTGGCTGCTGGAGCGTCAGGAGCGGATTGAACGGCGGCTGGCCGCGCGGCATCTGACCGACAGCGGGCACGTGCTCTATGACGTCAGCAGCAGCTATTACGAAGGGCGCGCCTGTGCCCTGGCCCAGTTCGGTTACAGCCGCGACGGCAAGCGGGGACGGCCCATCGTGGTCTATGGGTCGATGACCGATGCGGCGGGGCGGCCGGTGGCCATACAGGCCTATGAGGGCAACACGGCCGATCCGAAGACGGTTCCGGACCAGGTGGCGAAACTGCGCGATCGCTTCGGTCTCGAACGGGTGGTGCTGGTGGGCGATCGCGGCATGCTGACGCAGACGCAGATCGACCATCTCAAACAGCACCCGGGGTTAGGCTGGATTTCGGCGTTGCGGCATACCGACATTCGCCGGTTGTTCGAGCAGGGCGCGGTGCAAACGTCGTTGTTCGATGCGCGGAATCTGGCCGAAATCACCGTCGCGGCGTACCCGGACGAGCGGCTCGTGGTCTGCCACAACCCGGTACTGGCCGAGCGCCGCCGGCGCAAACGCGACGCGCTGCTCACGGCCACCGAAGAGGCGTTCGGCAAGATCCAGCGCCAGGTGGCGCGGCGGACCCGCACGCCGCTCACCGCGACCGCCATTGCCGAGAAAGTCGGGCGCGCGCAGAACCGCTTCAAGATGGCCAAGCACTTCGAAACCGTCATTGAAGACCACCGCTTTACCTACCAGCGCAAGACCGCCGCCATTGAACGCGAAGCGGCCCTGGACGGGTACTACGTCGTCCGCACCAGCGAACCGGCCACGCGACTCGACGCCGCCGCCGTGGTCCGCGGCTACAAGAACCTCGCCCGCGTCGAACGCGCCTTTCGGTCCCTGAAGACCGTGGACTTGCGGATACGGCCCATATACCATCGCGCCGAGTCGCGTGTGCGCGCCCATATCTTCCTGTGCATGCTCGCCTACTACGTCGAATGGCACCTGCGCCAGGCGCTCGCGCCGTTGCTGTTCCACGACGAAGAACTCGACCTGCAACGCGCCACGCGCGATCCCGTCTTGCCCGCCCAGGCGTCCGACACGGCGAAGGCCAAGAAGAACCGCCGCCGGACCGATGACGGTTTGCCCTTGCACAGCATGTCCACCCTGCTCGCCGAGTTGGCGACCCAATGCCGGTGCGCCTGCCGACTCCAAACCGATCCCGATGGCCCGCCTCTCGAACGCCTCACCGAACCCACCCCTCTGCAACGGCGCGCTGCCGAACTGATCAAGACGTTCCCAGTAGCCGACATTTCCATATCGTGATTTGTTCTTATTTCTCAGCTAGATACGTCCATACTCGCGGGGGAACTTCAGTCTAGAAGAGGTTCTGAAACACCAGTCTCGTCACCACATTCCCGCGATCATCCTGATCGAGACCGCGGACAGTCCTCATATAGCCCGCCTCGAACTTGGCGATGACGACGGTCAGTTGTATCCCGCCGCCGATCGCAACCCGAACGCGGTTCCCGCTGCTCCCCGAGGCGCCTATTCGGGCAGCGTCCAGCATCACGAGAGGCTTGATCGAGAACAGATTGGCCTGATCGGCGATGAAGTCTACCGTCGGCTGAATCTCACCAATGATCGAGTCCGCTTCCCGTCGGGCCTCTTCTTCGGACAGACCTCGCTGGCCTTTCAGGTTCGCTTCCAGCATCGAGCGCGACGTTCGGACCTGTGACGTCAGAACCCGCCGAAGCGTGAGTCCGTCGCCCACGTCGATATCGGGTATGAGCGGGCGAGCCCAGGCGGGAACAGGGACGCTCACGTTCAGGTTGACGCCCCAGTACGAAGTGCCTCGAAGATTTCTCTGGCCTGGGGCCGGGGCGGCGGCCTGTGAAGCACCCAGGCTGCGGACCACCGGACCGGAAGGCATGGCCGACAGACTCGGAGAGTCGAACTCCTCGTAGAGCAGGCTGGCTGAGTTATTGCCTCCGTAAAAGCCGGCATAACGGGGAACGTTGCCCCAGCTTCGGCCGCCTGCAAGGACGGCTTCCACACCGATACTTTGGTTGGGTGCAAGGGCCAATTCTTTCTCGAATCCGAACATCCCCGCCAGTCGGTGATAGCCGGTTCCGGCGTCGGGTCGGTTGACGTCGAACCAAACCGCGACTCGGCTGAATCCGCCGAACAGGCGGCCATCCGCGACCAAATTGGCCTGGAAGGAGTCTTCGGACTGCGCCTCGAAGGAGCTGATGTCGGTCACCCGGTTGCCGGAACGCCGATAACGGCCACCCACCCCGGCTTGGGTGAATGGTCCAAACTCGAAACCCAGGTTGATGTGGACGCCCGCCGAAGCAGCGTTCGTCAGGTTCGATGCCCCGGCAATCGGCCGATGGTCGGCGTCGAATCTGGCATCAAAAGCCAGCTTCTGGACGGCATTGCTCACGTCGAGTTTTGCGTATTGAAGGCCGACGTTCGAATCATAGAATGGCTCGCTGACTGACTTGCGCGCCGAAGCCTGGACCTCGAGTTGCGTCGTGGCGGAGGCGGCCACCTCGCCCGCGAGCACGGAGGGGATCTGGAGCAGATCGGCCTTGAGTCCCGTAGACGCCGAGAATCCAAAGTCTCGGTCCTGTTCCGCACCGAACGTGGGGTTGAGAGCGAGGAGGGGGCGCGGGACCGCGCCAAAGAAAGTGGACCGGTTGGAGCGCGGTCGGGGTAACAGATCGGCGAGCGACTGGGATGGACTCCACCGCAAAGACCAGGTGCGGATCTGGACATCGACGAGGGAGAGCCCCGTCACTCTGACGCATGAGTCGACGTAGCTGACGGCCACTTGCGACAAGAGGTTCAAGCCCTGTCTCGTCGACTCACGCTCCCGCTCACCCACGACCGAGACGGCGTCACTCACCAACACGGGCGAGTACGCGTCTCCGGCCGCGATCGGCAGGTCGAGGTCGGGCAGCCAACCGCCTCTCGAGACGACCTCGACCGACCGAACGGTGAAGCCGTCGTCCGCCGTGATGTCGCCGCGACACTCGTCGCCAGCACCGGGTATCTGCTCCCGGCCGAGTGCCGATGCCGGCACTAACAGGGCACAGCAGACGAATGAGAGAGTCCTCGTGACAAGCATTCAGCACATCGGGGTCGCGTCGGGGGGCGCGGCTCACACGCCCGAGCCAACCGACAGGACGTGGGACGACGGATCACCGAGGTCGGCCGGCGATTCGTTCTACAGGTTCAGTTCGATTGTCGTGGCTTTTGACAGCGCCTTGCTGAGCGTTCTTTTCTGCGTCGAAGTGACGTTCTTGGCGGTGGCCACCGCCTTGGCTGCAGGAAACACTTCGTCGTTCAGCACCTTCGCGGCATCGGACGAGACGCCGTCAGCCGCCATGGACTGGATACCCTGGGCCTCTTGCGGTGACTTGGCCTCGAAGGAGACATGGACGAGTTGCACGAATTCCTTCGCACTCTTCTCCTTCTGGAAGAGATCGAACACTAATTTCCAGATGGCGTCGTTTTTCTTACTACAGCCCTTTTCTACGACCACTTCGACTTTGTAGCCAGATTCCGGGCTGAACACCATTACGTTGAGCGTGAAGGGCCTGCAACTCTTCCTCTGGTTCACCTTCACTACACTGGTTTTCCCTGCCATAGCCGAACCTCCTGACGGTGTCGAACGATCGATCTTCTTAATGAGTCACGGAGTTCATAGGCGCCGCGACGAGCCTAACGAGGCTGCGGCCGCGATGCAACGATATTTTAACGCTGACGTCATCACAGCCATGTCAGCCTGCGCTTTCGAGGTATACCAATCATGGGGCCTCGGTAGCAAACCCGAGGAGGCGCGTTCCTAAACACAAGGCGACTTTTCGTTACTGATCCCCAACAGGCCAGAACCGGCATAATCTCGAACAGCGTTCCGCAAAAAATGCGGGCTAAAACGATTTAGTGATGAGGACATCCTGGTCGACATAGCCTTCCGGAGGCCCGGGCGTACCGGTGAAGCGTTCGGATTCACTGGGCCGACGCGCGTTCCACCACCTACGGGCATGGTCGGCGTCCCAAGAGAAGGATTGTTCGATCGCCTGCAGCCTTGCCGAGAGACTCTCAGCCGAAGCAATACGTTTCGACCGGTCTTTCTCGAGACACGCAAGGATAATCGCGTCCACTTCGGCCGGTACGTCCAACTCGGAGTACTCGGACGGCGCGGGGGGAATTTCGGTGCGGTGCTTGAATAACATGTCCAGCGTATTCGATGCTTCGAAAACCGTCCTTCCGGTGAGCAGCCAGAAGGCCACACATCCGAGTGAATAGATGTCGGAGCAGGCATCCACCCGGTCGGTTTTCCCGCCGGCCATTTCCGGCGAGGCGTACGCAGGAGTTCACCGCCAGCGCTTGGAACGTCTGGCGCGATACTGCGCCCGGCCACCAATCGCGATGGAACGCATTGAACCGCTGCCCGACGGACGCCTGCTCTATCGTTTCAAACACCCTTGGCGCGACGGAACCACTCACGTGGTCTTTGAAGGGTTGGAGTTGCTGGAAAAACTCTCGGCGCTGGTGCCCGCTCCACGCACTCACCTGGTTCGATACAGCGGCATCCTTGCTCCCGCGGCCAAATGGAGAGCTCTCATCGTCCCCACCGAAACGGACGCACAGTCTGCGCCGATGCCCGACGCTGCGGGTACTCCGAAAACACCCATCATCATTGCATCGCCCGCCCCCGGGGAAGCCGTCGCGGCGGTCCGGCCCGTGGCGGTGGAGCCCCGCACTGTTCCACATCCGCGGAACTATACCTGGGCGGAATCGATGAAACGTGTCTGGGCTCTAGATGTGCTGGAATGCCCGCGGCGCCAGGGTCACATGCGAGTCCTTGCAGCCATTCATCCTCCGGACGCTACCCAGAAAATCCTGGACTGCCTCGGCCTGCCTTCGCGTGCACCACCCGTTAACCCGGCTGTGCAACCCACTGAAACGGACTGGCTCTGAAGCCGGCAAAAGGCCGAAGCCGGATTCGTGTGCGTGGGTCGTGAATCTTGCGTATCCGGAACGATCTTTTGTCGCGATTCTCCCGTCCTGGCGCCCTCCGGCTCAACATAACACCCCAATGGCGACATTCCGGTCGTGCGTCTTGCCAGTCCCTGTACTGCGAACCCCGCTTATTTTACTTATCCGCAGGCTGTCTCTTCGAGAGCTATATCGGTTCAGCCGCGACAACGCTTTATGCTCCGCGGCGGGAAGGATTGACTCTTTGAATGCCAATAAACTTAACTCGGGAAGAAACGTGGTCTTTTTCTCGGTAATTCAGGGCCGTGGCGGCACCGGAACATCGCTCCCCGGACGCTCGCCACAGTGAAGCGCTTGCAGCAGCGGGGGATAAAGCCCGCCCGGCTCCCCGTCGATTTACCTGTTGGGTGAACTATGTCAACGCAAACCGACGCTCCCGCAGTGAATGCCACTGACATCGGGTCGGTGGGGACGAAGCCGTGGGCGCTGAAATCGCTGCCTCCGTTCCCGGCCGTAGCGCTGCAGCTCCTGAGCCTGCTCGACGACGACGAAGTATCGATGAAGAAGGTCTCGGACCTGCTGAGGATCGATCCCGCCCTGTCGGCCGAGATCCTGCGCGTGTCGAATTCGGCGCTATACGGGCTCAGCCGGCGGATCGACAACATCTCGCACGCGATGGTCGTGCTCGGCACGGAGGTCGTGAAACGCCTGGCGCTGACCGTGGCGCTGGGGCGATTCTCGCAGAGCTTCCTTCACAATCAGAGTCTTCGGGTTTGTTGGGACCACAGTGTGGCCTGTGGGCTGGTGGCCGAAGAGCTAGCGTCGATGATGAACCTGCCGCGCGACCGCGCCTATACCGCGGGCCTGCTACACGACGTAGGCCGGCTGGCGCTGCTGGCTTGCTATCCGGTCGAGTACGGCAATCTGTTCGATGTCGCTCGGGAGCACGGCTTCAACGAGTTGGAATGCGAGCGTCATTTGTTTGACGTTGATCACTGTGCGGCCGGCGAGTGGCTGGCTCACAGTTGGAACCTGCCCGCCGATTTTGTCGCGGCGATCGCCCAGCATCACGAAGCGGAAGCGACCGACGCCTCATTGCTCTCGCTGGTGAGGGCCTCGAGCGACATCGCCGACGCCCTCGGCTACAACGTGATGCAGATCACCTCGGAAGACACGATCACGGACATCGTCGCCGACCTCCCCATCCCGGATAAAGAAGGGGCCGTCAAGAAGCTGGGGGACTTCCGCGACCACATCCAAGCGACCGTGGGCTCGGTGGCTCCCTCGGCATCTTCCTCGTAGACGGAAGCTTCCACGTTCCGCAGACAAGGCGTCCGGCCGTCCCAAGGCACAGGATCAAGGCCCCGCTCCAGGTCCCTGTCGCCGCGCCACCGCACAGGCACTGCGTCCGGCAGGATCTATCACTGCCCAAGGCTCCTGGCGGTTCTCCCGCTATGCTGGAGAAAAGCCCCATGGCGGTCCACCACGTCTGTTTGATCTGCTACCGTGAGATCCCCCATGCCGGGGCGGCTTGCCCGCACTGCCGCGCCCGCGTCTCCTCGACGGTGGGCGCGACGCCGCAGATGCTGGTCGGTCTCTTTGTTGTGATGGTGCTCTTCTTCGTGGGAACCGGCCTGCGGACGGGGCCTTTCGGCGGGAGCGGGAACAACGTGCAACCGAGCACCACGACCCCGAGGACCCGGCCCTGCAGATGGGTGCCGGCGTTGCGTCGCTGCTGGGGCGCCTGTTCCACCTGACGCGCGACCACATGCGCCTGATCGCGCCGATCGGGGCCGCGGCCGGCATCGAGGCGGCGTTCAATTACCCCGATCACGGCCGTGCTCTTCGTCATGGAAGAAGTGGTCGCCGGTTGGAATGCGAGCGTGCTGGGCTCGATCGTGCTTTCCGCGGTCTCGGCCGTCGTCGTGGGCCGCTGGTTCCTCGGCGACGACCCGCTGTTCCGTGTGCCCGCCTTTGAGCTGACACACCCCTCCGAGTTGGCTGTCTACGCACTGATTGGTGTGGTCGGAGGAATCCTTTCGGCGTGGTTCTCCCGTTACGCGACGAGGCTGCGCGGCCTGGTGAAACTCCTGCCAGCTCGGACGCGGTATGCGCTTCCGCCGGTGGCCGGACTGCTCATCGGCGCCATCGGCGTGTGGCGTCCCGAGATCCTCGGCGCCGGGTACGAGGCCATCGACGGCGCGCTGCACGGCCACTTCCCGTGGCACATCTTGATCCTGCTGGGCCTGCTCAAGATGCTGGGCTCGTCGATGTGCTTCAGTGCCGGCACCCCGGGAGGCATGTTCGCCCCGACGCTGTTTGTCGGAGCGATGGTGGGAGGCGGCCTGGGCGGGTTGGCCCATCTCTACTCGCCGTTTCCCACCAACTCGGCCGGCGCGTGCGTTCTTGTCGGCATGGGAACGTTTTTCGCGGGCGTGTCTCGCGCACCGATGACCTCGGTGTTCATGGTATTCGAGGTGAGCGCCAGCTATGTGATTATCTTGCCGGTGATGATCGCCAACACGGTCTCGTTTCTGGTCTCGCGGCGGTTCCAGGGCGAATCGCTCTTTCAGATTGCGGCGCAACAGGACGGCCTGAACCTGCCTTCGCTCGAGGAGCAGCGGGAATCGCCGGTCCTCAGCGTTGAAGATGCAATGAACCCGGGAACGGCACGCGTCCTTGAGGCCGACGCTACGCTCGATGACGGCATCAGGTGCATGAAAGAGCAGTCTTGGGAGCGGGCGTTGCTGCACCGCGGAAACGGCAACTGGTGGTCGGTCGAACGCAGTGAACTCGAGCAGGCGCAGGGACCAGGCCAGGGTAGCATCCCCTTGGGCAAAGCCGCCGCGTCGACGCTGCCCGCCGCGAAGTTGGTCGTGCGGCTCTACCCCGATTTACCGCTCGACACGGCCATGCGGATGCTCGGCACGTACCCCATCCTGCCGGTGGTGAGCCGTGTGAATCGCAATCAGTTGCTGGGCACGCTGACGCTCGACGACGTGCACCGGGCTTACGGGATCACCGAGTCCCCGGCCCCCGAGTGACCGTGCCGCGTATGGGCGTCTACGCCGGAGCCAGGAACTCGAGTTCCGCCTCGATGAGTCGGCCCTCCTGTTGGCGGCGCGTCCGGATACCTGTGAACTCGTGGTCCTGCTGCATCGAGCCGATGATTTGGGCCGCCTGGTCCCACTGCGCCGAATCGAGGGGTCCGGCCAGCGGGTCCAGCCCCGGGTTGTCGGCGCCGCGGTTGTAGGCGAGCGACAGCAGGGCGGTCTTGACCGACGGCGGCGTGCCCTCGCTTGAGAGAGCGCTGAAGCGGCGCCGAATCGCGTCCCAATACGATTTCGCCGCGTGGGGCATCACCTCGAGCCCTTGGTCGGAGCTGATGCGAATCGCCTGGATGGCCGGGGAGGCCTGTAGGGCCGCTTGGGCGTCGTCGCCCTTGATTCCGAAGACCTCGCGCAGTGCGATCCTCTCGGCGTCAGTGAGGATCGATGCGTAGAGGTCCTCGATCAGCTGGGCGCGGGCGTGGCCCAAGTCGACACCGGGATCGAGTGTGACGCCGGACGCCCCGCCCGGCCAGTAGGGTTTTCCTCGATGGCCTTCCTTTTCGTGGACCCAGTCCAAGTCGCCGTCGAAGCCCGTGAGAAGCTGAGCGACTTGCGCATCGTGGAGGCCGACGGTCGCTTGCAGGTGGCTGTCGAGCGCACCCCATGTTGCCTTGTTCACAACGTCGCTCTCCAACAGCCCGTTGCCGGCCTGGAAGGCGTTCAGGGCTCTCAGCGTGCCGGAGCCGAACTGCCCATCGGCCGTCATTGGATGGCCGGCCTCGACCAATCCAAGCTGCACGTTCTTAACGACGCTGCGCAGCCACGCGCGTCCGCTTGCGAGCCCATCTGTTTGACGTAGTAGCGCTTTAATCATGTCAGTTCCAGCCCTGTCCAATGATAGAAAACGTTCACTGAGGCTCCCTCCACCTATACGTTACCTCAGAGCCACCGGGCCTAATGAGTCTCCTATCGATTAAGAGGGGTGAAATGAACAACATACGGTTTCAAAAGTTCTGTGACTGGCTGACAGCCCATGGAATTAATTGAACCCGTGCGCCGACGTGGCGTTGGTCGTACACCTTGCGAGGAAACGATGAATTCAGTCTGGGATCAACAGTATTGACCTCGCCGCCCCCTCGTTGGTCCCTAGCATGGCCGGGATGGACCATGGGTTGATCCAGGTCGCGGACCGCACCGCCCAGCGCTACGGGCGGCACGGGATCGCCAAATACGAGAGAATGAAACACTACCCCCGGAAACAACTGATTGGATCGATGACGCGGGAGGAGATCGTCCGGCTGGCGCGGGATGTCGCCGAGACCGCTACGGCGCGGCTTGGCCGCAATGGCAGTGCGCCGAGCCCCGTCGAGCCCAGGTGTGGTGTCTGCAGTACTTCTGTTAGCGAGGGCCGCGTGGCGGGGCCGGCAAGCGAGGCGGGCGTAGGCGGTGCGGATTGGGTCGCCCCGAAGGAAGGCATTGCGAGGCTGATCGACCATACGCTGCTGGCGCCGGATGCCGCCGACGCTGATGTCGTTCGGCTGTGCCGGGAGGCCCGGCAGTACGGGTTTTGGTCGGTGTGCGTTCATCCGTGCCGCGTGGGATTAGCGGTGCGGGAACTCGCCGGCGCGGACGCGAAGGTCTGCACCGTGATCGGCTTCCCGCACGGTGCGAACACAGTGCCGGTGAAACGCGTCGAGGCGGAGCAGGCGCTGAAGTTGGGCGCCGACGAGTTGGATATGGTCGTCAACGTCGGCGCTCTGCGGTCCGGCCGGCTGGATTCGGTGTATGCCGAGATTCGCTCGCTGGCCGGGTTGACTCGCCAGGCGGGAGCGAAGTTGAAGGTGATCCTCGAGATGGCGTGCCTCGATGAGGCGCAGAAGATCCAGGGCGCGGTGCTGGCGCGGCTGGCCGGGGCGGACTTCGTGAAGACATCGACCGGGTTCGGTCCTGGCGGGGCGAAGCCGGAGGATGTCGCGCTGTTGCACCGCCTCGTTGGCGGGGAGATGGGGATCAAGGCGGCGGGCGGCATCCGGACGTACGCGCGGTTGGAAGAGATGATGGGGGCGGGCGCGACGCGGATCGGGGCGAGTGCGGGGGTGGAGATTTTGGAGCAGGTTGGCGGGGCCGGCTAGCTGGAGGCCGCACAATCGACAATGTAGGGGTCCGGCATGCCGTGCCCGGCGGCCCGAACACGTGCACAGCATGCTGTGCCCCTACTTTTCGGTCCGCCGGTTCCGTTGGAATAGTAAGGGCGTAGCCCTGGTCATGCAAGCAACGTCTCTCAGTCACGGGCAGCAAACCGATGAGTCGCTGGCGATTCTCGTCGAGGCGTCGGAGATCGTCGCGGGCCACTCGCTCGATCTCGATAGCCTGTTGAGCGAGTTGGTCGCGCTGATTCGCAAGGTGGTCGAGTACCAGTTGGTCGCTGTCTTGCTCAAGAGCGGCGAGAGTACGCTGCGGATTCGTTTCGCTTCGGGTTATAGCGACGACGTTGTCCGCAACATGCCCATCAAGATCGGCGAAGGCATCACCGGCGCGGCCGGCGCGGAGATGCAGACGGTGATCGCCAACGATGTCCGCGACGACCCCAGCTACGTGGAGGCGATCGAAGACGTGCGCTCGGAGATCGCCGTGCCGCTGATGGCGCGCGGCAAGTTGGTGGGTGTGATCGACGTGCAAGCGCCGGAGCCGAACGCGTTCGGTGACAACGAGCGCAAACTGCTGGAGCTGATCGGCTCGCGCTTTTCTTTGGCCATCGATGCGGCGCAACTCTACCGCGCCACGCTGAGGCAGAACCGGACGCTGCGCACGCTGTCGGAGATCGCGCAACAGTTCAACCGCATCCTGAATCTCGACGAGTTGCTCAAAAAGATCTCCGGGTTGGTGAGGACGATCATTCCCTACGACGCGTTCAGCATTCTGCTGCTCGAAGAAGGCGGCGACGTGCTCAAGCACTACTTCGGCGTGCGCTATGACGAACGCATCCAGTGGGAAACGCTGAAGCTCGGCACGGGCGTCGTCGGTGCCGCGGCCCTCACGAAGCAGCCGGTGCTGGTGCGGGATACCAGTCAGGACGAGCGCTACGTGGCCGCCATCGAGAGGATTCGATCGGAGGTCGCGGTGCCCCTGATGATCAAGGACGAGGTGATCGGCGTGATCGACCTGGAGTGCGAACAGGTCGGGGCCTTCACCGCGGAACATCAGCGCACGCTGATGCTGCTGGCCCCAACGGTGGCCGCCGCGATCGAGAATGCCCGGATCTACGAGGAAGTCGAGCGCAACAAGGTGCGCCTCGAAAGCGACTTAACCGCGGCGCGGACTTTGCAGCAGCACTTGCTTTCCTCGGCGAAGCCGGAGTTCGAGGGCATCGAGATCGCCGTGCGGAACGATGCGGCCACGGAGGTGACGGGCGATCTGTACGACTTCTTCCCGTTCCCTGGAGATCATCTCGACATCGTCATCGGTGACGTCTCGTGCGTCTTGCCAGTCCCTGTACTGCGAACCCCGCTTATTTTACTTATCCGCGGTTTCTGACACGTCGTGTTGAGAATCCGGACCAGATCGGCCCGACTGACCTTCCCCCAAAATTAGGTCCAAGTCGAAAGTGAGGAATTTGGGGGAAGGTCAGCGGAGCGACTCCAGGTCGTGCTATCCGATCATTTGAAGTGGAGGTGCGCTCACGGTGACGGTTGACGCCTACTTTCCTGACTGGCGGAACGCGGTCATCCATGAATTAGCGACATAAGAAGTAAACGTCATGCATTCTGGTAACCCATATAGGGTTCCCCATGTTTACAAAACGAACATTGAGCGCAATAGGCGAATTCTTGAAGAACTCGACAAGATCCGGCGATTGTATTGATTCGAAATGGCTCAGGGCCCTCCTCGCGCTCCACTTGATGGTGACCGCGATCGGCATCGTGGTTTTCTTTCCCTCGATAATCAGCCCAGATGTCTCGGTCGAGTATGGCGCGCACGTTTTACAGTGGCTCGTGTTAATTGCCATTTGCGGACTATCTGCGCGGCTCGCATGGGGACTGGCTGTTGCCAGACAGCCTTTTTGGATTGCGCACGGCCTCTGGGTACTTAGCGTGCTGGTCGGCGTGACTTGGTACTGGGGGGCATTCGCCGATCATGGTCCCTGGGACGCGAGTGTTGTTGTCCTTCCCGACGGAGGACTAATGTTTCGACCTTGGTACATAAGCGCCGGGATTTGGTTTGCGTCTCTGAGTCTCCTGTACTCGGGGATTCCGATATTTGTCAGAACTTGCTCGCCTCCGGTGGGCAAATTGTTCCAGGAAACCGGCCCATGGGGATGTCGAGGGGTGTCGCTTGTATCGTTCGTCGCGGGCGTGAGCCTTTATGTTGTCTTCTTTTCAACGAGTTCAGAGGCTTTGTTACTTCTTTCCCTTTTACTACTGCTACTCAGTTGCGTGATAGCCGCTGTCGGAGTGACGCGTGGCGACGGTGGGTGTTTTCTAATCCTTGTGGGAGTGCCGGTTTCGGTCGGCGTGTATGGAAATCTGATTTCCTGGTTGCTCATGTAGAACTGTGGCCGGCATAGTGATCATCGGCAAGGCTGTACGAGGTTAGTATCTCCCCGACACCGGGGTCTTCGGCGTCTGATGAAGCGACTTGCTTCGGCACTTCCTTTTCCATGATCGGAACTCCGTTGGCGGGGTGTGTTTCGTTATCGAAATCACGAAATGCGGTCACGCGGGCACCTTCGCCTTGGCATCCTTCCCGGCCTTAATCCGGTCGAGCTAGCAAGGCCTCTATACTATTCGAGTCTGCTCACTACGCACCCCGGCTGAGAGGGGCGATTCGCATGTAAGATTTCCCGGAGGTGGAAACGCATCACTTCGAGGTTTTTCCCGTAGTGGACGTCCGACGATTCAAATCGATCTACCGGAAAAGATTAAAATAAAAATTCGGTATTGATCACAATGTCTGCCCAATCGATTCGTTCCCTGTCGCCGACGGAGTTCGAGATCCAGTTCGGCCCTCTGTATCGATCTGTTTTCTCGACGGTCACCGCCTCGATTCCGGGCTTCAGCGGCCCGATGCAACAAGGCCCTTTGTATCGATATCATGTCTCCCCCGTTCCTTTCGATTTACGACCATTCTGCTCTTCAGAGTGGCGGATATTCCTTGTGCCTGGTGGCAACGCCATGGAGGATCCTCAGTGGTCACTTCAAATCCGGCCAAGGATGGTCACCGCAAAACCGGCCAATGGGATGGCCCGGGACGGTGGTAGTTTTACCCCTTTGAGAGGGGGGCTGGGCAAGCCCGTTTTAGTCCGCCAACTCCGTGGTCCGCATTTGAGGATGTGACCGTGGTGTAGAAGACGGTCCAGCATGGCGGTGACGGCGGCGCTGTCACCCAGCAGTTTTCCCCAGTCGTCAACGGGCCGATTCGAGGTCAGCAGCGTGCTGGTCCGCTCATAACGCCGCATGACGATTTCCAGCAGTTCCTCGGCCGCGGTGGGCGGAAGTTTGCGCATGCCCAGATCGTCGATGATCAACAATGGAACCGTCGCCAGATTCTCCATGCACTCTTTACGGGTCCCGTCGATGGTGGCGTCGGCAATGTCTTCCAGGAGTGCATGGGTTTCACGATAAATGACTCGATAGCCCTGCTGGATCGCGGCCAGCCCGATCGCCTGGGCCAGATGGCTTTTGCCGGTGCCGGGAGGTCCGAGAAACAAGGCGTCTTCGTGTCTGGAGATGAAGCCGGCAGTGGCCAGGTCGAAGGTCAGATTGCGATTCATCTTCGGGTTGAATGTAAAGTCGAAGGCGTCCAGGGTCTTCTGAGGATCCCGGAACCGGGCTTGTTTGCGCCGTCGTTCAAGCAACCGCGTACCGCGACGGTCCGGTTCATCCGAGACCAGGCGGGACACCAGATCGATGGGGGCCATGGATTCGGTCTGGGCTTGATGGAGACGGGTTTCCAGAACCTCGGCGATGCCGCCGAGGCGGAGTTGTCGCAGGGCGCGCTGCAGTTCGATCAGATTCATGAGTGTTCTTGCTCCTGGATTCTGAGGTTGATGAGATCGCGATACTGGGTCAGTTCGCGGATGAGGGGGTCGACCTGACGCAGAGTCACCGGAGGCCGTCGCTCCAGATAGCGGCGGACGAAACGATACTCGTAGACATGGAGCTCGAGGGCTGCGGCTGAGGCGTCGTCCACAGCCGCCACTCCGTACCGTTTAGCCAACGACAACAGTCCCAGGATGCGACGCACCGCGGCCTCCCCCTGTCGCTGATGAATCCCTTCGCAAAGGGCGCCGATATGGGTCCCGGCGCGGCGGGCCCGGGCCAGCAGTTGGATCGTTGTCAACGGGGTCTTTTTCGGATTGTCCTCAGGCCGGACCCGGTATCCGCCCCGCTTTTGACGGACATGCTCGCGCAGGAGTTGATGGGTGTGGGCATCGAGGATCCGGACATGGAGATCGTCCCACTGCACTTTCACCGTGCGTCCGATCGATCCCAGTGGTGCCCCGTAATAGGCGGCCTCGACTTCGACGCACCCATCGAGATGGACGACGCGTTCCCCGTACTGGTAGTAACGGAACGGTTCGATCGGCAACTCCTTGAGCGACGGCTTTTCTTCGGCGAACATGGCGGCCATCTGCCGCTTGGTCGTGCCGTGGATGCGGGTGTCGGCCCAGCGGGCTTCCCAGCGGTCCAGATAGGCCTGCGCTGCCTCCAGACTCTCGAAGCGCATGCCCTTGAGTGGGGTCTTTTGGGCGTGGCCCACTCCCGATTCGACTTTGCCTTTGCGATCCGGATGGCGCACCCGGCACGGGAGGGCCGTCATGCCGTAGTGGGCCAGCACGTCCCGATACAGCGGATTGAGTGTGGGATCGTAATGGTCGGCGACCCCGTGGCGGTGGAGCCCCGCACTGTTCCACATCCGCGGAACTATACCTGGGCGGAATCGATGAAACGTGTCTGGGCTCTAGATGTGCTGGAATGCCCGCGGCGCCAGGGTCACATGCGAGTCCTTGCAGCCATTCAGCCTCCGGACGCTACCCAGAAAATCCTGGACTGCCTCGGCCTGCCTTCGCGTGCACCACCCGTTAACCCGGCTGTGCCACCCACTGAAACGGACTGGCTCTGAAGACGGCAAAAGGCCGAAGCCGGATTCGTGTGCCTGGGTCGTGAATCTTGCGTATCCGGAACGATCTCTTGTCGCGATTCTCCCGTCCTGGCTCCCTCCGGCTCAACATAACACCGCAACGGCGACATTCCGGTCGTGCGTCTTGCCAGTCCCTGTACTGCGAAGCCCGCTTATTTTACTTATCCGCGTACCCCAAAACCAAGGATTTCATGCTCCGGAATTTGGATGAATTTCTCGAACACCCACGCGACCGGGCGCTGTTCGACCTGGCTCCACGACCTGCAACCAGCTCTGACGGCTCCTGAGCGCCCCGGAGGAAAAGAGAGGAGAAATCATTGTGTGCCCGCGCTCTAAAACTCTGCCTGCTGCCGACGGCCTGTAGCGGCTGTCTACCGCGCCAAGAATTCGAGCGGTTCCGGCAAATCCGGATTCCCCACGGGGGGACAGGCGGCGCGGCGGAGGACATCGACGGCGGTGGCGGTGGCCGCTTCGGCCTGGGCGGCTTCCCTCGAAGCGGCGGCGTAGGCTTTCCATTGCCCGCCGTCCCGCGCTTCGATGTCTTCGAGCATGGCCCCGGCCTGTCCGGGTTCGCCGTCGCGGAACGCGGCCAGCGCGTCCAGCACTGCCCGATTGATCTGCATCGGGTATGCCATTGTTTCATGGAATGCCACGTCCGCGGCAAGGTACGCCAAGCAATCCTGCGCGGCGGCCCCCCCAGGCGTGAAAGCGATCGCGACGGCGACTAAGGGTGCCAGCGCGTGGAAGTGTCATCGTGTCATGGTCGATTCCCCATTTGCGCCGTTAGCGCACCCGAGCGAACCGCCCGTACACGGCAAGCTGGCCCTTGGTGGCGTATCGGCACGGCGATGCGCGCCGCGCTAGGCATGGGAGACGGCACTATGCTTCAGCGCGTCCTTAATCAGGGTGGTAGTGTCCTTCAGGGCGATTTCGACGAGATACGTCGGGTCGGTACCGGTGATGTCTCGCATCTTTCGATCGAACGGGACTTGCATGAATGCTGTATAGACCGTCTCTCCGGTGCGCGGATCCTTAAACGAAAAATGACAGCCCGCCCCGGCTTCAAAGAACTCGTCGAGCGCGGTCCTCTCAGCATGGGACAACAACACACTCCCCTTGAATACCGATATCGGGGTTGTCACGGCCCGCCGGTGCACGGAGCCGTCATCCATCTGTGTTTCGGTGAACACCTGGTGCGGCGTCCGCTCCAAATGATCCAGGACGCGGTGCAGTTGCTCCGGCCAGTCGAGTATCTCGAGACGGCGATCGTTCAATTCCGATCCTCCCTTTGTCGCATGTTCGTTTGCCACGATTATAGCGGGGGAAGTTAAGTTTCTCGACCCCGGACCCATACAAGCCGGGGGCGGCCTTCTGCGGCGATTTGTCGGGCCTTCTTCTCTCGTCTCTCCCCCTGTGGCCCCCTCCCGATCCTGCCGTCCAGTTCGGGCCAGGTCGCGGCGATCGGCCCGACGGCGGCCTCGGCGACGTCGGGCAGCGGCAGGTCCACAGGCCGTAGAACGCCCGTTACGCGTTTCAGGGGTGCTACGGGTCGGGGCCGGGGGAGAAAACCGCTCAGGCGGGACGCCACTTTTCGCGGTTCAGATCCAGACCGGCAATTATGGGCCGCCACATTGTGGAACGAGCCCCTGAAAATGTTGCAGCCAGCTTTGTCCATTTGGCCCGACTTGTTCTGCCAGCCCCCTCGTCTCTAGGTTCGCCAAACGTGGCCGTTGCCCGGCAATGATCGTTATGAACAATTCATCCCTCTGCCAGTCACTAAACTGTTCCCTGCCACCAGGTCCGGATTCGCTTTTACGAGCGAAGGTCCCATTCCCATTACAGCTCCATTGGCGGCAGCTTCCGCGTCTCTCGAGGAAGCAAATGAACTGGTCTGACCGGAAGCACCAAAACTGTATTCCCCAACAGGCGGACGCGTCGGCCCGCTCATGAAAGCTCATTTATAAGCCTCCCGTCCGGCGACCGGTCATTGAATAGCTCCGATTTAAAGAGCGGTCTAAATAGCTTCCGTTCACTGTATCGGCACTGGTGAAGTTGAAAGAGTAGATGCCGCTACCGTAGATGCCGCCAGCTTCGCGTACGCTGTATCGCCCGGAACCGCTGTATAACAGCGTAGCGGCCAAGACGCATCGCTGAGTACAGTCGGTCGCCAGAGCAGCCCACTCTCCGGATGAAGACGCAAGCTCCGTTACGGTACCGAATCGAAACGTTTTCGTTATGGTTCGGGTTACTGCGCCCCTAATGGTGTACGTGAAAACCCACGTCCCTAGAATTCTCTCCATGTCGGCGCGGCTGCCTGGGACTGGGTTTGGGTTGGTGGGCGGCGGCGTTGCTGTGGTTAGATGAGACACTGTCGCCGGAATAGTGGTGAACACCTGTCCGGTGAACCTCAAGCCAATTACATAGAGCGACCCGGTAGCCCCCATCACAACCTGTCCGGTATGTCCTGTCGGTATTGTTACAAGCTCGTCCAAAAAATCCGCCTGGGAGTCGTTCGCCAGCAGGTTCACCGTAGTATTTTCGATCGGTTGTCCATTCACATCGGCCACTGAAACCGATACCTCGATCGGTTGATTTGACGGATTCGCCAGCGCCAGTCCGAACCGTGCTCCGTCTCGGTGATCGGCAAGGAATTGAGCAACGGACTCACCCGACACAATCTCTTCAGCTGACTTGACTACCGCCTCGGCAAATAATGAACCTCCGAATTCCAGCGAGAACAGCGTGTTCGTTGACACCTCCTCACTGCAATCGAGAACCGCCATGCCAGACGAGACCGCCATGCCCTGCGGGGTCGCTGTCTTCAGGATCGTCCACCCGTTCATTCCGAAGGGCAGCGTTATGGAAGTTCCTGAGACATTGTTGCCGGAAGGATCACGCATCGTGAAAAAGCGGCCCTGTGCAGAAAACGTGCAAGTTGTGAGTGTGGCGCGTGCCTGCACCATCAAGGTCGATTCCCAGCCAGCGCCAAACGCGAACTGCGGAAAAATGTACTTGTGTTGAGCCGATGCCACTTCCACCAGGGCACCAAGCCAAATCAAAAGAAATAGGATCAACAAACGACTTCGATCAAAGTACATAAATCTTCTTATCCAACCAGCATTGAAATCTGCCGCAGTGCGGACTCCACTATTCACCACGCGACGGGTTGCAACCCGCCGTGCTCAGGTAGAACGCCCGTCACGCGGTTCAGGGGTCCCCCTTAGCACCTGTCAGCGGGCGAAAACCCCGTCACGGGCCTGTCAGGCCCCCGGAACCGCGATTATTATGGCGTGTGGTGTGGAAACATGCAAACCGGGGACGCCGGCGGCCAGGACGTCGCGCCTGGACGGACGGCCCATCCAGGAGCTCGCCCGGTGCCGCCAGGCGTTTACGTCGCATAAAACACATTCCGTCAACCCCCGCCAGGCCGGGAACGCCGGAGTAAGTCGTTGATCCTGAAGGGCCGCATGGGCTCGCCGATCCGGAGCGGCTGATTATTGTCGCGAGCGAAACCGCCCGACCACAACATGTGGGGGTGACGGTCCTCGAAAAAAGGGACGCCGCTTTTCTAACCTGCCGGTGTATGCGCCCTGATTTAGGATGCTATTGAGTGACTGCCAGCCTGACATTCAGCGTGTCGAGAATCTTGAAGAGCGTGTCGATACGCGGGTTGCCTTCGCTGGAGAGCGCCCGGTAGAGAGATTGTCTTCCCAGGCCGGTGGCTTCGGAGACAGAGGTCATCCCCTTGGCTCGCGCGACGTTGCCGAGAGCCTTCACGAAGTATTGCGGATCGTTTTCTTCGAGCGCAATGTTCAGGTACGTCACCAAATCTTCATCGCTATCGAGAAAATCGATCACGTCGAATTTCTTGAGTTCCATCGCCTGTTCTCCTTAGAGTTCGCTCGCCATCTGTTGAGCGCGTTGTATGTCCTTTTCTTGGCTCGACTTGTCGCCGCCACACAGCAGCATCACCACGGTGTTCCTTCGAATCGTGTAGTAGACGCGGTATCCCTTGCCAACATCGATCCGCAATTCGCTGATACCGCCGCCACACCCCCTGTGGTCACCAAAATTGCCGTCTTCGATTCGTTCAACGCGGGAGACGATAGACGTCTTGGCCCGGCTATCCCGCAGTTTTCTGAGCCATCTTTCAAACAGTTCCGTGTAGACGACTTCCATGCCCTCAGCGTCTCACAAAAGAGACATGTTGTCGCGCCCGCCGCCGGTGAATTCCTTGAGTTCGGCCTCGTCGACGTCGGGCAGAGGCAGGTCCACAGGCCGTAGAACGCCCGTGAAACGGTTCAGGGGTGTTACGGGTCCAGTCCCGGGGAGAAAACCGCCGTGCGTCTTGCCAGTCCCTGTACTGCGAACGCCGCTTATTTTACTTATCCGCCGAACAGTTTAGTAGCATGGAACGTAACGCATTCCATGGACTATATCTGTCAGATAAAACATCAGAAACCATATTTTATAGTCAAGCTGTGAAACCCGTCGCCTATTTGCGGGTCTCGACCGCGCAGCTGGACCTTTCCAAGACCGCCATCGCCAAGCGCACGGGCGTGTCACGTACGACCCTCTACAGCTTCATGAGCAGCCGAGGTCTCCAGCCGAACCCTTAGCGTGTATCTCTGCGTGCGCCGTGAGAAGGCGTCATTCCTCAACGGGTGCGAATCCCTCCCGGCAACTGTCGCTCCAGCCGGTAGCAGTCGGAGCGGATGGTGGAGGTCACAACATCGTCTGAAGCACTCCGATGACAAAGGGGCGGCTCAGCGACCACGCAGGCCACAACGCGAGTAAGCGCCGAGCAGGCCGCGGCGTCCGATGAAACACTAAACCCGGGTGGCAACAGCTCCTGGCACAGCATTGGGCAAGTCTTTGACCACCGTATCGATCTGTCCGGAAAGCATGTGTTCAAGCGGCGAGGCCCCATAACCAAATGCCCATAGAAAGAGTTCCGCTCCCATTGCCGATGGCTGACAGACAATTCCATCCCCTGGCGCATTTTTGAATTGTTGCTTAACGATCTCCTGAATGCCAAAACTCCACTGATTCTCGATTAGGCCGTCTGAATACAGACCGTGCCAAATATGGTTCAGAATCTGTGGATTGTCCCACTCCTTCTGAGAGAACTTCATAGAAGTTGCGTAACCTGGGAATGGAAGAAACACCCCCAATTGAATGCGATTTTCTGTAGTCCCAAACCGCTTTCCTGAATTTGAGAAGAGGCTCGCTATCGTTGAATACAGCAGATAATGTGTTCTGATTTGATATGTGGAAAGATTATCAACGATTTTCATTAGGCGAGCGCCTCGATCGTCTCGACCATCTTCCGTCCTCGAAGATGCCAAAACGCCACCGAAATATTCCAACACCAAGGGATCTTCACAATACGAAGCGTCATCCATCACTGTCTTTAGAATTCTAGGCGGCACTTGCCCGGGTGCCTCAATCTGACTGCCGAGTTTCTTGGCGGCGTTCGAGAACATTTTTCCGATACTCTCAACGCGACGTTTAGTGAGATTGCTTAGCCCTTTCCCCAAGTAATCGGCAGTGGGCCCGAGTAATTTGCTGACTCCGTCCTTTGCCAAATACGCAGTGATCGCTCCCAAACCGACAGTTGTTGGTTCCATGATTGGGCGCCTCCAGTCGGGCCTGCCGAGTGTACAAGTTTAGTATTTCCGCAACACTTGGGGTCTTCAGTGCCAATCGGACGTACTTGGGAGCCATAGCGGGACGACCAACCCCGTGGTCCGCAAATTGTAGGGGAGATCCCGACCTATTCTTTTTCAAAGCCCTGGCTCGTGAACTTCAGTGTCCGGCTGTTCTCCGTGACCGTGCGAACGACGTGATCCGGGGCTCCCGCCGGCACCTCGGCTTCTATCTCAAGGGTCACATTGACCTTAGCTCCTATCAAGCTGGAAAGATGCGCGATCATCTCGTCCGCGATCCGGCTCGCGTCGCGGCCGACCCGCGCGGAATCAAGCGTAGCAGTCCCATGAAACCGCGTCGGTTGCGGCGGAGGTGTGCCTGGAAGAACCTCCCCGGGACCCGACCCTTCTTCTGGGACCTTACTCTCTCCACCCGTCGGAATCGATGAAACGTGTCTGGGCTCTAGATGTGCTGGAATGCCCGCGGTGCCAAGGTCACATGCGAGTCCTTGCAGCCATTCATCCTCCGGACGCTACCCAGAAAATCCTGGACTGCCTCGGCCTGCCTTCGCGTGCACCACCCGTTAACCCGGCTGTGCAACCCACTGAAACGGACTGGCTCTGAAGCCGGCAAAAGGCCGAAGCCGGATTCGTGTGCGTGGGTCGTGAATCTTGCGTATCCGGAACGATCTTTTGTCGCGATTCTCCCGTCCTGGCGCCCTCCGGCTCAACATAACACCCCAACGGCGACATTCCGGTCGTGCGTCTTGCCAGTCCCTGTACTGCGAACCCCGCTTATTTTACTTATCCGCTGGAGATCCCGCTGATCGGATGATCGTGGCGTCAGCCCGGCATCACGGCGCGACGTTGATCTCCAAGGATCAACGAATTCGAAAATACGGCCACGTCTTGACCAAATGGTGACGGGCGTTCAATACCAGCCGAGTTTGGATCGATTACCCAATACCGGCTCTTGTTGACACCGACCGAATCGCTGTGACAGATTAAACGAAATTCCCAACGTACGTTTTACGTGCCGAGATCGGTGCGCGACCGCTTGGGTACGGAGAGGCCTTTGATGCCGAACAGATTGAAAGCCGCAACGGTGGCGGCGACCGTACTGATTCTGTTCGCTTCCGCCCCACGGACCACACTCGGGCAGACGCCTCCGGACGAAACGTTCCCCCCATATACACCGCCTCGTACCGCGGACGGCAGCCCCGACATCAGCGGGATCTGGCAGTCTTTCACCACCGCGAACCGGAACATCCTGGCCCACCCGGCGGAACCCGGAGAATACCCCGAACTCCTGGGCGCATGGGGCGCGGCTCGCGCCGGCCAGGGCATCGTCGAGGGCAACGAGCTGCCGTACCAGCCGGGGGCGGCCGAACGTCAGAGAGAGAACTACGAAAACCGGATGGTCGTCAACGTGACGAACGATCCGCGCCGCTTCGATACGGGCGACCCGGAGATCCAGTGCTACCGGGCCGGGGTCCCGCGCGCCAACTACATGCCGTACCCGTTTCAGATCTTTCAAACGCCGGATCAAATACTGATCGTGTACGAGTACAAGGGTGCGTCCCGTACGATTTACATGGACTCGGACCAGGCGGCCCCCGTGGATACATGGATGGGCTGGTCGAATGGCCATTGGGAAGGCGACACGCTGGTCGTCGACGTATCGGGCCTCAACGAGCACACGCGGTTCGACCGGGCCGGAAACTTCCACAGCAACGCCCTGCACGTGGTCGAGCGATGGACGCCGGTCAGTCCCTACCACATGCGGTATGAAGCGACGATCGAGGACCCCAACGTGTTTACGCGTCCGTGGACGATGAGCTTCATCCTCTATCGGCAAGTCGAGGAAGATGCGCAGCTCATCGAGTTCAATTGCGTACCGTTCGTTGAAGAGCTCATGTACGGGCCGCTCGGATTCACGTCGAACCCGGATCCGGCGCCCGAAGATTAGGAGGACGATCGAATGAGTATTCGAGTCGTGGTTTCCTGGAGTGTCTCGATGTTCGTCCTGGCGGGGACGCTGACGGCGTGGGCCCAGGTCCCGGGCCAGACCCCGCCCTCCGCTCTCGTCAATCCGAGGGACGAGGAGGCCCTGGAGGCGGCCCGCGAAGCCTCCCCGCGCACCGGGCAAGAAACGTTCGCGTACTTCAGCGACGAAGTCGACGAAGCGCTCGCAAGCGCCATCGAGCGTGTCTGGGACCCGCTCCGGCCACGGCCCCTCTCCCTGCGGACCGCGTGGGGCGATCCCGATCTGAGCGGTTACTGGCTGAACGTGGCCTACACGCCTCTGGAACGGCCCGACGCCCTTGCCGACCAGCCGCTGTATACGATCGAGGAAGCGATCGAAGAGTTCCAGAGACGTGTCCTCGCGGATGCGTCCGTCGATCCGGCAACCGTGCACTACGATTGGACGGAATTCGGGATGGACATGTGGCAGAGCCCGATTCGGCCCAACCGGCGCACGGCGCTGATCGTGGACCCGCCCGACGGCAAGCTTCCCGCGCTGACCCCGGAGGGCCGGGCGCGGCTGCAGACACAGGCCCGGCTGGACACGCTCGAATCCCGTAGCCTGTACGAACGCTGCATTTCCGGGAACCAGGGCCCGCCGGGGATTCCGTTCACCCAACAGACCGGTGAGGCTCAGATCATCCAGACGCCGGACCACATCGTGCTCATCATACAGTCGAACAGCGACGTGCGGATCATCCCGCTGGATGGAGGCGCACACCTTCCCGAAAACATCCGGCCCTGGTTGGGCGATGCGCGAGGACGCTGGGAAGGCGATACACTGGTTGTCGAGACGACGAACTTCCACGAGGATCGCAAATGGCGTGGGGCGGCGGGCAACATGCATCTGCTGGAACGCTTCACTCGAATCGACGAAGCCACGCTTCTCTACGAAGCCACCATCACGGATCCCACGACATGGGAAGCCCCGTGGACAATCGAGTTTCCGTGGCCGAAGATGGAGCCGCCGGGCCTGTTCGAGTTTGCGTGCCACGAACAGAACTACGGCATCATCAACGTCATGCGAGGAGTCCAGACCCGGGCGGGCGAATACGAAGTCGGCCTGGAGCAGTGAGAGGAACGCTATGCGGAAAACGATCACGATAGCCGTTACGGTCGCCGCCGGAGTTGCGTTGCTGTTCGCGGCAACGGCCGAGGGACATCATTCCTTCGCGGCGGCATTCGATGAGAACAAGCCGATCAACTTGCAGGGAACGGTCACCTATGTGGAACTGGTCAACCCGCACTCCTGGATCTGGATGGACGTGACCAACGAAGACGGCACCGTGACCAACTGGGGGATGGAAGGCGGGCCGCCGCTCAACCTCTTCAGAAACGGTGTGACGCGGGACACGCTGCCGGTGGGCGCCGAGATCAACATCTTCGGGTATCAGGCCAAGAGCGGAGAAAACAAGGGCGTCGGCGTGTTCTTCGAGTATCTGGACGGGCGCAAGATCTTCATGGGCGGCTCGGCCCCGGGCGCCGATGGGAATCCCGTCCCCGGCACGCCGCAACCGTAAGTTCTCGACGGGCACGGCGTCATCCCGTCCGCGCATAGGAGCACACACGCTACCCTCGAATGTCGTTCCGCGGCTTTTTTGAGTGGCTGGGGGCCACGTCCCCCAGCATCGCACTCCACGAATCCCTTTACCTGTATCTGATCGTTCTGACGGTCCACGTCCTGACGCTGTGCCTGTTTGTCGGGACGGCCGCCATCGTGGATTTGCGGCTCCTGGGCGTCGCCCTGCGGCGCGTGCCGGCGTCGGAAGTCATCTCGCGCCTGCTCCCCTGGACGGCCGCCGGCTTTCTGGTCATGCTCCTTTCCGGGTCGCTACTCCTGTATGCGGCACCCATCGACAGGTATGAAAACCTCTTCTTCCGGGCCAAGATGGCGATGCTGGTGGCGGCCGGCGTCAATGTGTGGGTGTTTCACATGACCGCGTACGGACGTATCGCCGAATGGGACCTGGACCCGGTCCCACCGCGGCGAGTCCGCGTGGCGGGAGGCGTGGCCTTGGCATTGTGGGCCTCGATCATCCTGGCCGGGCGCATGATGCCGTATCAACTGTATTGGTTCGGGTAGGTCCGATGTCGCTGCTTGAAGTCTTTCAGTGGATCCAATACTCCCCGCTCCTGGTGGCGATGCGCGGCTCGCCGTGGTTCTTTCCGATGATCGCCGGGATCCATCTTCTGGGATTAGCCATGCTGGGCGGTGCCGTTCTTCTCGTCGACCTCCGTCTGCTGGGCCTGGGCCTCTCGCGCCAACCCGTGGCGGTGCTTGCACGCGACGCCGAGCGATTGCTGATGGCCAGCCTGGCCGTCATGCTGCCGACCGGCACCCTGTTGTTCATGTGTTTCGCGACCAAGTACTACTACCTGACGGCCTTCTGGGTAAAGCTGGCATCGCTCGTGCTCGTCCTTGCATTTACCTTCGTCGTCCGGCGCCCGCTGATCATGTCCGGTACCTCGAACATGAACCCTCTTCGCGGCAAGTTCCTGGGCCTGATCTCGCTTTCGCTATGGATCATCGTCGCGTTGGGAGGGCGATTGATCGGGTTTCCCTGATCCCCGTATCGCCGCGCCGCGCCCGCACCGGGCGAGTTCGCGATCTTCCGAGGCCGTGTGTACGGAAAAAGGGTGACGGGGCCCCACCTTTTTGGATCCATTGATACAGTTCCGGGAGGTCGCCGTCACGGAACGCGCTGTCTCGATTGAGCGTAGACGAAACAAGAGCGTTTCGTGGAGAGGGTTAAACCGGGGTGGGTGGGCGGATGAGGATCCGGCGAGCGGATCGAGTGCGGGATGCAGAGAAATCACCCGCGAAATGATCGGTCGGGCCGGAGGAGAGCCGACCATCGGTCCGGTGGGTCCACCGCTCGGTGGCCAGCGGTGCTCTATTCCGCGACAATCAAGATAGGAAAAAAGGAATCGCTTTCGTCATGGCGGAGGGAGGGCGTAGCCCGACAGGAGACATGACGAATGCGGCGGTGCGATCCGTGAGGACCACGGCGAACCTGACAGCAGGGAGTCGGTCGGCAGAACGGCGACGAACGTCGCCTATGAACAGTGGCTCTATCGCAATCTCGAGGGGATCGGTCAGGAAGTCATCCTCGAGTTCGTCGATCCCGACTCCTCTGCTGAGTATCGGCTGGCCGTCAGTCCGGCGGAGAAGTACGACCTTGTCGACCAGACCGGCCGATGAATCGACGGCGATGGCGGGTATCATCGGGCGGAGGTTAGCCGAAAGCTATCGCCAAGTGTTCGCGTTCCGGGCCGAGAAGGAAATCATCAATTCGCGAACTGTCCCATTTTTCAATAGTAGGTCCATTGAAAGCTAAGAAACTACAGGGCCGAGCCGAATTTCTCGTAAGCGGCTCGGTCCGAGGTGCTCCAAGTTTCGAACCGGGACTTTCCATTACCCGGGTCATAGACTTATAGCGATGTTAACGGGCGTGCATGGGACGCGGCATGAAGCCACGAAACGTCAGCTATAATCCGGAAGGAGGTCCGCAGTGCCTCCACCGATAGAAGAACGCGTCGCTTATCTGGAAGGAAAAGTGGAAGACCATTCCCGAGGATTCGGAGAAATCCGCGACCAGGTCACCAATGTGGACGGGCATGTTTTGGCTCTGGACCAAAAGGTGGATGGATTCCGCACGGAACTCGCGTCCCGCATCGACGGTGTGGGTGTTCGTGTCGATACTCTCGATCAAAAGATCGATCGGTTCCGTGAAGAATTGGCATCCCGCATCGACGCCGTGGACCGTAAGGTCTCCCGTCAGTTTGTCTGGTTAGTAGGAATCCAGGTTGCGCTCCTCCTTTCCGTCATCGGTGCCCTGCTTCAGGGATGAAATCAAACTTGCCACCTTCGAACGACCATCCTCCACCTCGGTTCGATACTTGGGCGTCAGACTGGGAACGATCATCGGGACCGTTCGGCGATAGTCAGTGTATTAACTCCCCAGGAAGCGCACCGGGTCGCGTTCTTCGAACTGGATCGCGATGAGGATGTAGGCAGTCGTCGCAATGGCAAAGAGCAGATGCGCGCCGGTCATCGTCGGCGTAACCCAGAAGGCGATCAGCCAGCCCACGTACAGCAGGTGCCGGACATGTTTGTAAGGCCCCGGCGTTCGCAACGGCAACGGCTCACACTGCCGGCCCTTCAGGTGAATCCATACCTGTCGCAGTCCGAACATGTCGAAGTGATTGATCAGGAAGGTTGCGATCAGAACGATTCCGATTCCCGACAGATACACCCGGACAGGATCAGACGGAACGTCGGGTCCTGGACATCCCACAGAACACCCCCCATTTGCAGAACTTGACGCACACAACTTGATCACGACAGTTCTTTAACTGTAGGCGCGCATGAGAAACCGCGGTTTTTTGAAGGAGCGCCGGTATTGAGAGGTTGAGTCGTCATCATCGCCGAGGCTTGGCGAGGCTCTGGTAAGGTAGGGAGCCGAAGGCGGAAAGTAAAAAACCCCGACCGTTAGCGCGATCGGGGTTTTTCTATGTCGACCCAGTAAGCGGCCGAACATCCTGAAGATGTGATCGAGCTTGCCACGCTGGGAGGCATTCTCCCGTCCTGGCTCCCTCCGGCTCAACATAACACCGCAACGGCGACATTCCGGTCGTGCGTCTTGCCAGTCCCTGTACTGCGAAGCCCGCTTATTTTACTTATCCTCACAGTTCCAGTCGGCCAAGGCGTTTGCGGCGGTCGGAGTCCGCCCCGGCTTCGGTCTCCTTTTCATCGGGTTTACGGCAATCCGGGGGGAAATGGTTCGCCACGTGCCAATCGAGCGTGTTGCCCGACGATCAAGATTGAAGTAACGCGGCAATCAAGATAGGAAAAATGGAATCGCTCGTCATGGCGGAGGGAGGGCGTAGCCCGACCGGAGACATGACGACGCTAATCGAACCGAAGAACAGCGTAAGGGTCTGTACGAGCGGCTCTCAGGGCGGGCAAATAGGCAGCGGCCGCTGCCGCAACAAGCAAGGTAGCGATCACGCCGAAAGTGATCCATCCGTCTGTCGTCGCGACTCCGAACAGGGTACTCGACACCACTCTCGCTGCCGCAGATGTCGCGAGCAGTCCGAGAATGACCCCCACAACACAAAGGACCGGGATTTCACGAAACACCGTCGCCATCACCTGCCACCTCTGCGCTCCCAACGCCATTCGGACTCCGATGTCTCGTATTCGCTGGCTTACCAGGTAGGACATCAGCCCGTAAATACCCACCACTGTCAATGACAGCGCCAAGGCCCCAAAATAGTCCGACCATCCGCCCAATGAATCTTTCCTGAACGAGCGATTCCTCGGCAACAGCGTTCATGGTCATCAGGTCGCGCACGCGAAACCGATTGTCGATTGCACGAGCGACTCCCTGTGCCATCGCCAGCCGGCTTGCATCAGTTCCGTTGAAGCTAAAAGCAAAACGCGAGTCTGTCGGGCCGAACGTGGAAAACAGCCGGTACAACGCCGGCCGTGCGGCGTCTCGTATGGTGCGGTGATTCACTTCTTCCGCGACCCCCACGACTTCGACAACCTCATTACCATGACTAATCCTCCGCCCTATCGGGATCTGGTCGCCAAACAAATCGGACGCCAACCGTCGGCTAATGACCGCAACCGGAGAGTTGTCCTCCCGATTCGCATCGGTCGCCTGAAACTCCCGTCCGGACAGAATCTCGACTCCCATTGTTTCGAAGAAACGTGGGCCCACTCGAAGATCATTCGTTCGGACAGCCACTGCTGAACCTGGAATCGATGCGTTGGTTGAACGTTGCCCGTTCAGTAGGCCGACCCAACCATAGTGTGTGACCGATTCCACATTCGACATCGCATTCAAGTTTTCGACTATTCGCTCCGCCGATCCCTCCCAATCTTCGACCGGCTCGGTGCCTTCCACGTCGATCGAAACTGTACCGCGGCTCGATCGAAACCCAGGTCCACTTCCCTTAGATTCTGAATCGTACGAACGAAGAGTCCGGTCGCAATCAACAGCACGACCGACGTTGCGATCTGAAGGACCACCACGGACCGGATGAGCATGGCCGTTCCGCCGCCACGATCAAAACGACCGGTGGACGCTTTTAGTGTCGTCACCAGATCCGGTTTTGAAACACGAAATGCGGTTACGAGACCACAGAGGAGCACACTGAGAAGTGCAGTCCCCGCAGTGAATGACAGAACACGGAAGTCGAGTCCCGCTCTTTGGACAAAGGCGGTCTCGGCGGGGAAATAGCCGGTCAGAAGCCCAGTGCTCCAATAGGACAAACCAAGGCCGATAACCGCACCGGCGCCCCCCACGAGCGCACTTTCGATGAGTTGCTGTCGATAGACACCGAGGCGGCTGCAGCCCATCGCGATTCGGAGAGCGAGTTCCCTCCTGCGTCCGAGGCCCCGCACCATCGTCAGCGCCGTTACGTTCGCACAGGCAACCAGGAGGACCAGAGACACGGCGACGGTGAGCAACACCAGGGTAGAAAAGAACGACAATCGAAGTTGCGAAAAACCTGCGCGCCCACTCTCGGGTCGAATACTCGGGAAGGCGGCATCTTCCGATTCCGGACTCTGCCCCTGAATGACGTTGAGCTCGGACTCCAAATCCCGCAATGTCGCTCCAGGGCGCAACCGCGCCATCACTCTTATGCCCAAGAGCTCCGGACGGAAACCCATGAGTAGTCTGACCGACGGATTGATTTGGGCGTATACGTGAAACGGTATCCACACGTCAGGGTCAACGTCGATATCGACGCCATGGAAACCCCTCGGGGCAACCCCAATCACGGTGAATGCGACGTTGTTGACCCGTGGCGGATCGCTAATCGTGACCCGAGTTCCGATTACACTTGGATCTCCGCCAAAACGAGTTGTCCATAACCCATGGCTGATCACGGCACCTGGATCGCTATCTGGCCGGTCATCCGTCTCATCGATCGGTCTTCCGGCGGCGGCCTGAACGCCCAGGGTGTCGAAGTAGGCGCCGGATACCGGCGTCACGGTGACGTCCGGAAGCCTCCCTGAAGCGCTCGCCCCATCAGGAAGCAGAAACCCCTGAAACGGCGAATTGATCACAAACGCGCCCTGGGTAAATCGGGTGCCTTCCTTCATTCGTTCGAACAATGAGTACGAGACCTCGTGGGTCGATACGACTGGTTGTTCGGGGGCCAAACTTCGGAACAGTACGAGGCCGTCAGGATCTTCCACCGGGAGGCGCCTGAACATCACGGGGTCGGACACGGTAAACAGCCCCGTATTCACTCCGATAGCCGCGGCCAACGACAGAACGGCGACGACAGTAAAGCCAAGATTCCGAAACAGTGAACGCGTGCTGTAAACAACGTCCTTCCATACGAGAACGGCCACGGCGATTACGTTTCTGCTGCTGCCCATAGGTCCCGCCATCTCACTCCAGGTCAGACTCGATGCGCCTCACGGCTCCGTACAAGGAAAGATCCATGACCAAACCAATTTATCGACTCTCCCGTTACTTCTGGTTGACGTGCGAGATTCCGACTTCAGGGGAGTCAGCGGCCGAAAACTCGTCTAGCCGACTTCAGAGAACGGTTTAGTAGCATTCGGTCTCATCTTCGCCTCCCGCATAACGGATCGTGGCTCACCTGCGGCGGCCACTCCGTTTCAATTCAAGAGAATACCGTGGCCGCCGTCTGGTGCAGCCACTTGTTATGCGCCGCCCAACTCACGACCGCCTGCACTACGCTCATCCTTCAAAGGAAGAATGTTCCAGTCCCTGTGCTGCGAACCCCGCTATTTTACTTATCCGCCTGTCGGGCAAGTACCGAACTTGTACAGTGGCTGGAAACTGCCTGTTGCCCCGACGATCCGAAGCGGTGCACTACGGACCTAACGTGGTGGATTCCAGATCCACTCCGAAACCGGTGTGACGCGGGTCCCTTGCTTCAATAGGAACTTGCGAACTTCGTTCTGGTTCTGGAACGGTTCGCCCGTAGGGCTCAGCATGCGAACACGTTCGTTGAACGTATCGGCGAAGTAGACGTTTCCCAACACGTCCACGGCCACTCCTTCAGGGTTGTCCATTTGCGCCTGGTCGGCCGGGCCGCTTTCCAGGTTGAAACCGTTTCCCTCGATACCCGCGACCGTGGCGATGGACCCCGAGGGATCCACCCGGCGAATGCGGTCGTTTCCTTCATCGGAGAAGTAGACGGCGCCGCCGGCGTCCACAGCGACGCCCCGAGGCTCGTTCAGTTGCGCTTCGACGGCGGGGCCGCCGTCGCCGCCGAACCCTCGCTCGCCGCTACCCGCGATGGTCGTGATCGCGCCCGAGGAGTCCACGCGGCGAATACGGTGGTTGAAAGTGTCGGCTACGAATACGTTCCCGGCCTTGTCGACCGCGACGCCGTAAGGCGTGTCCAACTGCGCCCGTACCGCCGGACCGCCATCCCCGTTGAAGCCGGATTGCCCGGTACCGGCGATGGTGGCGATGACGCCCGAGGGGTCCACCCTTCGAATGCGGTCATTTTCGGTATCGGCGAAGTAGACGTTCCCCGCCTCGTCCACCGCCACGCCCGTGGGGAGATCCAACCGCGCAGCGATCGCCGGGCCGCCGTCACCGCCGTAGCCCCATCCTCCCGCTCCGGCGATCGTGGAGATCGCGCCCGATGGATCGACACGGCGAATGCGGTGGTTGAACGCGTCCGCGAAGTAGACGACGCCCGCAGAGTCGACGGCCACGCCGAAGGGTCTGTCCAACTGCGCCATCGCCGCGGGGCCGACGTCCCCATTGAAGCCGTCTTCTCCGGTGCCCGCGATCGTGGTGATGGCTCCCAAGAGGTCCACTCGTCGAATGCGGTGGTTGAACGTATCGGCGAAGTAGACATTCCCCATGCCGTCGACCGCCACACCGCTTGGGTTGTCCAAATCCGCCTGGACCGCCGTCTCACCGTCCCCGTTGAAGCCTTCGTCTCCGGTCCCCGCGAGAGTACTGATGTTGAACTGCTGACCGAAACCCGGCGCCGGCGCAAGCGCCACCGTCCCAAGCGGGAGCCAGACTGCGAACATTCGCGCAAGCATAGCGCGTCGACCAATTTTCATAAGCCCTCTCCTTCCCGACGAACTGACCGGTTCCGCTACCCAGAAAATCCTGGACTGCCTCGGCCTGCCTTCGCGTGCACCACCCGTTAACCCGGCTGTGCAACCCACTGAAACGGACTGGCTCTGAAGACGGCAAAAGGCCGAAGCCGGATTCGTGTGCCTGGGTCGTGAATCTCGCGTATCCGGAACGATCTTTGGGTCGTGAATCTTGCGTATCCGGAACGATCTTTTGTCGTGATTCTCCCGTCCTGACTCCCTCCGGCTCAACAAAACACCCCAACGGCGACATTCCGGTCGTGCGTCTTGCCAGTCCCTGTACTGCGAACCCCGCTTATTTTACTTATCCGCGGGACTCTGCTCTTCGCTCAAAGCCAATCCCAACCGACTCAGAATCGGGGGTTTTGTCACGGGTGTAAATCGGTCCTCGCAAGTCCTTATACGATTTGATCACACATCGTCACCAAGCATTCCTCCCCGTGAAATTGTTACCTACATTCGTCACCCAACCATCACCCTCTGCTTCAGAGTCCACAGCGAAAGGGAAACAACCGTGGGCGGTCGCCTTATCATCCATAAGGCGATCCCTTCTCAGGCCATAAAACGTGCTGCACGCACGCCCCGAGTTTCCCTTTGGATATCCGGCGCGTAGGACTGGTGTCTCTCTAAAAGATAATCTTTTTTTGACATCGGATTCTCTAATAGCTATTTTAATCCTGTGTTTAAGGTCATGATCACGAAGGAAGCAAGACGCCGCCTCCGTGGCATGCCAAACAACGCAGAGAGAACGATTATCGGCAAAATCGATGATCTTGCGGCAGAGCCCTTCGCTCCGAACAACAACGTAACCGCCTTGAAAGCGACCGATGGCTTCAGGCTCCGGGTAGGCGATTGGCGGGTACTGTATACGCTGGACACAAAAGCCAGAACGATCACGATTGCTGCTATCGTGCCCCGTGGAGAAGCATACCGATGACCACCCCCAAACTCCAAACGATCACCCTTGGCGGCAAAGAATATGCTGTTGTCCCGCGCGCCGAATACGAGGCGTTGCGAAACGCCGTTGACGAAGACATCATGGATGCCGCAATCATTCGGCGAGTTCTAGAAAATCCCGATCAAGAACTCGTGCCTTTCGAACTGGTCAAGCGAATCGCGAGCGGAGAACACCCGGTGCGCGTGTGGCGCGACTATCGCGGCATGAAGGCCGGAGAGCTTGCCGCTGCCGCCGGGATTGTGGCCTCCTATCTGTCGGACATTGAGAACGGGAAGAAGCCCGGCTCGGTCAAGGCCGTGAAGCGCATTGCCGACGCGCTCAACATAACCGTGGATGACCTCGTCTAGAGGAGGTCATCCTCGAAGGAATCTGCCTGAGAGAGGTTATCGCTTGCTCGGCAATTCCGACCGACTCCATCGTGCATGTGTACGTGAAGAGAATTTCAAAGAATAGCGATACTTGGCACGATGAGGAGTGGCTTGAAGAATTTAAACAAGGGGAGCACGATCCTCCCGGCATGCATCTAAGCGCTTTCAGGTATCACAAGAGGGTTTGTCCTCACAAGTTGGCGAACTTCGAGTATTGTCGGCGAGAATAGTTCTGCTGCTGTGGTTCTTGTCTTTGGGGTGTGGGAGAATGGGCGACTGATTGGGAGGCCGTTGCCGCAGCGTATACGACCGACCACAATCCGGGATTCCCAGTTGGCCGCCGGCGCCACTACGACGGTGTAGGGCACGGGCCGAAACCGGGGAGACGGCATCGAAGCACTGAGCTTTTCGAATCGCCTTCACAGATCGCGCAGCACCAGACGGGGCCTGATCCCACACCGGACAAAGGGCGGCAAACACGAGACAAATGCGACAAGGGATCGTTTTAAAGCCGGACTCGTCGATGGCGGCCGGGACCTAAGTTGCTGAGACGGCTATGGTGGGGGTTGCCTGTCCAGTTGCATTCGCCGATACCTTCGTGGCGATCGACACCTACCGGCCCCGAAATCCAGAGGAAAGTCCTCTTTATGGTGTTGTCGCCGAACATCTGGAAACCTTCCTCGATCGACAACGTGAACGCGATCGCAACGTGCCCGGCTTTGTGGAGGGCGAGTTCCGCGAGTTCTCAAATTGTGGCATTCCGGCTGAGGGCTTCATTCGCGTCCATTGCGATGCCTGTGGGCTGGACCGTGTGGTTCCGTTTTCGTGTAAGAAACGGGGGTTCTGCAATTCCTGTGGCGGACGTCGGATGTCCGATACCGCAGCCCACCCGGTCGACCGTGTATTTCCCCGGGTCCCGGTCCGCCAGTGGGTGTTGTCGTTCCCCTACGCGTTACCCTACCGCTTGGCCTACGATGCCGATATGGTCCGTGGTGTCCTCGGCATCTTCACCCGGACTGTTTTTGGCGCCCTAATTCGCGGGGCCATCCCATTGGGCGCCAAACCGAATGCGCAGTGCCGTGCCGTGACCTTCATACAGCGATTTGGTTCGGCTCTGAATCTGAACCTACACCTGCACATGCTGGCCATCGATGGCGTGTACGCGGCGGATGACGACGGCAATCCTCGGTTTCCTGCGGTGCCGGCCCCGGGGGACCACGAAATCGCCCGACTGGCCGGGTCGCGGGCCGAACGTATCCCAAAATGGCTCATCGGTCGTGGCCTGGGACCCGACACCGATCCTGAAGAGGCCGATCCGCTCTCGCGCGATCAACCGTGGTTGGCCGGCCTCTATGCCGCCTCCATATCGGGCCGGACGGCATTCGGACCCAACCCCGGTCGACGCGTGACCCGCGTGGGGGATCGGGTCGATCCGGAGAGCATGACGGCCCTGGCCAGTCCGCGATGTGCCAGCGTCAACGGCTTCAGCCTGCACGCGAATGTCGCGGTTGCCGCTCGAGACCGCCAGCGCTTGGAACGTCTGGCGCGATACTGCGCCCGGCCACCAATCGCGATGGAACGCATTGAACCGCTGCCCGACCCACGCCTGCTCTATCGTTTCAAACGCCCTTGGCGCGACGGAACCACGCACGTGGTCTTTGAAGGGTTGGAGTTGCTGGAAAAACTCTCGGCGCTGGTGCCCGCTCCACGCACTCATCTGGTTCGATACAGCGGCATCCTTGCTCCCGCGGCCAAATGGAGAGCTCTCATCGTCCCCACCGAAGCGGACGCACAGTCTGCGCCGATGCCCGACGCTGCGGGTACTCCGAAAACACCCATCATCACTGCATCGCCCGCCCCCGGGGACGCCGTCGTGGCGGTCCGGCCCGTGGCGCTGGAGCCCCGCACTGTTCCACATCCGCGGAACTATACCTGGGCGGAATTGATGAAACGTGTCTGGGCTCTTGCCCGCATTTCTCACGAGTTGTCTGCTACAGTGCCGGATCCATCCGCCAGCGCTGCGTTCCGCTTCGTCGGGCTCCTCGACGTACCGTCAAGTACGCCTCCGGTGCCCTCCGGGCGCGCGCCTTGCTCTGACGGCGTCTCCGACTCTTCGCGACGAAAACCCGTGAGAAAGGCGGGCTAGATGTGCTGGAATGCCCGCGGCGCCAGGGTCACATGCGAGTCCTTGCAGCCATTCATCCTCCGGACGCTACCCAGAAAATCCTGGACTGCCTCGGCCTGCCTTCGCGTGCACCACCCGTTAACCCGGCTGTGCAACCCACTGAAACGGACTGGCTCTGAAGACGGCAAAAGGCCGAAGCCGGATTCGTGTGCCTGGGTCGTGAATCTCGCGTATCCGGAATGATCGTTTGTCGTGATTCTCCCGTCCTGGCTCCCTCCGGCTCAACATAACACCGCAACGGCGACATTCCGGTCGTGCGTCTTGCCAGTCCCTGTACTGCGAAGCCCGCTTATTTTACTTATCCGCCAAGTGTTTGCGGATCGTATTGCGCGACAGCTTCGTCCGCCTGCTGATCTCTCGAATCGATATGCCCTCTCGTACATGCCAGCGTCTGATCACACTCAATATCGCCACGTCTATCACTCCTTTGCCCTCCTGCTCGGTTAATCGGCAGGAATGGGTTTACACGTGGGTCAACTTTCGATGCAAATACCCGATTTAAGTGGATCAGTTTTGGGTGCAAAACAACAGCGGGCGCGCAGCGCCGCGTTGTCGGCCTCCATCCGGTCTTGATCAGTCATCCCTCCTCCCTCTACCCACCGCCTCGGACGGGGGTGATTCGATCCGTTTCCGTGATTTCACATTGAATTCGCTTAATATTCGCCAAAAACACCAAAAAAAGGACACTATTATCACACAATGTTGTCTAGAATTATTGGGGGAATTGTATGTGGGCCTCCCGGGAAGCCGGGCAGGCAGTGCGGGGGCCTCCGCGACCGGGACCGTGCGGAGCGTCCCGGAGCATGCAGGGAAGACAGGGAAAGGGAAAACCGAAATGGATCGTTTGTCGGAGTCCGGCGCCATCGCCGGGAGCAAGGACCCGCGGACCTGCCGGGCGGACGTCGCGCCGCCGCCACGGACCGCCGCGACCCTGCCGCGCGGCGCGCGGGCGGCAGCCGGGGCGTTGGCCGCCCTGGCGCTCGGCTTTGCAAGTTTGCTCCATGCTGCCGAGACGACGATCTCGCAATTCGCTGAAGGCGCAACATGGTCCCTGCACGGCGAGACGTCGCCAGTTCCGGGCGGTACGTACACCTACACGATCACCCGCACCGCGGGGCCTCAGCCGGGAAATGAGTATGCCGGTTTCCATGTCCCGTCTACGTCCACTTCCGTCGCGCATTCCAATCTGGGTTCGAACCCGATGTCGTGCGGCGCGGGGAAATACTTTTGCGCCAGTTTTTCGCCGTCGAGGGGTCCGGGCATATGGAACAACATTCAGGGCCATCACACGATCTACACCGAGATCTTTAACAACACGACAATAACGGCGACATTGACCGTCACAGCGGATACGCCGATCGGTACGACCATTTCCTTCGGAGCAATCGTAAATAACGGCCGGCCGAGATCCGGCGGGTTGCTGTTGACGGTTTCCCCCACCCCCACCAAACCGCCGGATCCCACGCGGCCGACCCTGGTGTCGGCCACCACCAAGACGCTCACCATCGAGTGGACGCACCCGGGTGACGGCGGCTCGCCGCTCGTTCGCAACTACTTGCACTACCGGGTGCAGGGCACCACCGAGTGGAGCAACTGGTACGCGGGCGAAACGCCGGTGACGCGCGCGGCCATCGGGGGTCTTCAGGCGAATACGGCGTACGACGTACGGGTCAGTGTCACCAATGCGCGCGGATCCAGCGAGTGGGTCATGGGGGCGACGGCATTCAGCACGCGGGCGAACACCCCGGCGACGGGGGCGCCCACGATTACCGGCACGGCGGGGGTCGGGCAGGTGCTGACGGCTTCGACCACGGGCATCTCCGACGCCGACGGGCTGCCGGCGACCTTCTCCTACCAGTGGGTGCGGGTGGATGCGGACGGCCTGTCGAACCCGATGGACATCCCTGGTGCGACCGCAGCGACCTACACCCTGACCGGCGACGACGAGGGGAAGAGGATCAGGGTGCGGGTGCGCTTCACCGACGATCTCGGCAACCCGGAGATGCTGACCAGTGCGGCGACGGCGGCGGTGGCGACACCCACGGTCATCACGCGCCCGCCCAGCTATCCCGGGACCATGCGGGCGGAGGGCGGCGATGGGGAGGTGACGCTACGATGGAATGCGCCGTCCAGCCAGGGCAGTTCTCGGATTCAGCATTACGAGTACCGGATCGACGGCGAGGGCGAGTGGATTTCGACCGGATCGACCGATCGCGCCCACACCATTGCCGGTCTGATCAACGGCCGCGTCTATTTCTTCCATCTGCGCGCGGTGAGCGCGGCCGGCGCCGGTTCCCACCGCATTTCGCCCGAGGCCACGCCCGTGGCCGACCTGGACTTTACCCACTTCGCCAATGGGGGGTTCATCACCTCCACGCTGGCGCTGGTGAACGCGGGCGCCTACCCGGCCCGCCCCGCCATCTACTTCTACGATCAGGACGGCGATCCCATCGCCGCCCGGTCCCTGGTGAGCCTGACCCCGGATCTGGAGGTCCTGGACGACGGCGCCCTGAGCCCCCGGGCAGTCATGAACCCCCTGAGCGAACTCACCATTGCCACCCACGGCCGCGGGGGACAGCGGGTCGGATCGGTCTCGGTCCGGGCGCCCAGTTCCATCGGCGGGGTGCTGCGCTTCGACATCCCCAACCTTGGGGTCGCCGGGGTCGGCGACAGCCCGACGGTTCCGGATGCCCTGCTCCCGGTGCGCCGCCTAGATGGCGGCATCAACACGGGCGTGGCGGTCCGCAACCGGGGAACGGCCACTCTGACCCTGCAATGCCGATTGATGCGGGACGGCGCCGTGCTCGAAGAGGCGGATATCCGGCTTGCGGTCAACGGCCAAGACTCCCGATTCATCGACCAAGTGTTCCCCGCCGCCGACACCTCGGACTTCGCCGGGTCGGTGCGGTGCATGACGCCCGAACCGGGGCGCTTCTCGGCGGTGGCCTTCGAACTGGATGGCGTCCACCGGATCTTCACCACCCTGCCGGTGGTGCCGGTACCGGCGGTCCCGGATCGGGAGCAGGAACAAGAGGAAGAACAGGATCAGGAGCAAGAGGAGGAACAGGGGCAGGAACAGGAACAGGACGCCACACGGCTGGACTTCACGCATTTCGCCAATGGCGGGAAGATCGTCTCCTCACTGGTGCTGGTGAACGCGGGCGCCAATCCGGTCCGTCCCGCCATTTACTTCTACGATCAACAAGGCGATCCCATCGCCGCCGAGTCGCTGGTGGATATCACCGAGGATCTTGAAGTGGGTGACGACGGCGCCCTGCGCCCTGTCACGGCGATGAACCCGTTGGGAGAACTGACGATCTCGACCCACGGCCGCGGGGGGCAGGTGGTCGGATCGGTCGCGGTGACGGCCGACGGTCCCATTGGCGGGGTCCTGCGCTTCGACATCCCCGCCCTCGGAGTCGCCGGGGTCGGCGACAGTCCCCCGGTCCGGGATGCCCTGGTCCCGGTGCGCCGCCAGGAGGGCGGCATCAACACGGGCGTCGCCATCCACAACCGGGACACGACCGCCCTTCTGGTGCGGTGCCGGCTGATGCGGGACGGCATCGTGCTCGACGAAACGATGATCCCGCTTGCCGCCAACGGCCAGGACTCCCGGTTCATCGACGAGATCTTCCCCACCGCCGATACGTCGGACTTCGTGGGGTCGGTGCGGTGCCTGACGTCCGAACCGGGACGCTTCTCGGCGGTGGCCTTCGAACTCGATGGGGTCGACCGGATCTTCACCACACTGCCCGTCGTCCCGGTGGTCGAGGTGCCCTGATTGCCCGGAGAACGCGTACCGCGGACAGGCGGCCGCGACCGGGGACACGCTCGCCGAGGCGGCGAGAGCGTGTCGATCGGGTTCGGGACGCTGCCGGGTTCGACCTCTCGGGCAGCGCCGTCGCGGACGTGTCGGCGCGGGGGCGGCTGCCGCCCGATCGCCCTTTTTGTGCCGGGCCGAAGGAACCAACCGAACATCCTCTCTAATGTAGTCCGTCATAGGTAATGTAACTTATTGATCTTTCCAACGTCTAAGTAGACATGAGAAAAGCACGGGTCATCGAACTGGATATCGCAGTGCGGAAAGAACTGGAAGGTTTGAGCCGAAGCCGGAGCACATCGGTCCGGCTGGCGGAGCGGTCCCGGATCGTCTTGCTGGCTGCCGATGGGTTGAATAATCAGGATATTGGAGCCCGACTGAACATCACGCGTCAGAAAGCCGGACGATGGCGCAATCGGTTCCTGGAACAGGGCATCGGAGGGATCGCAAAGGACGCGCCCCGAAGTGGACGGCTGCCGTCGATCAGCCGCCGGAAACAGGCCCGGATTGTGAAGAGGACGCTTGAAGAGAAGCCGCCCAACGCCACGCACTGGAGCCGGAGTTCGATGGCGAAGGCCACCGGGGTCAGCGAGTCCACGGTCGGGCGAATTTGGCGGGCCCATGGTCTGAAGCCGCATCTGGGGCGCACCTTCAAACTGTCCAACGACCCCCGATTCGCCGAAAAGCTCGAGGATGTGGTCGGGTTGTATCTGAACTCGCCGGAGAACGCCCTGGTCCTGTCCTGCGACGAAAAGAGCCAGATGCAAGCCCTGGACCGCACTCAACCCGGATTACCTCTGAAGAAGGGGCGGTGCGGCACGATGACCCACGATTACAAGCGCCACGGAACCACCACGCTGTTCGCCGCGCTCAATACCCTGGACGGCTCGGTGATCGGCAGTTGCATGCCAAAGCATCGGCATCAGGAATGGATTCGGTTTCCTGGCTCTGAAGACGGCAAAAGGCCGAAGCCGGATTCGTGTGCCTGGGTCGTGAATCTCGCGTATCCGGAACGATCTTTTGTCGCGATTCTCCCGTCCTGGCTCCCTCCGGCTCAACATAACACCGCAACGGCGACATTCCGGTCGTGCGTCTTGCCAGTCCCTGTACTGCGAAGCTACTGCGAAGCCCGCTTATTTTACTTATCCGCACCTTCGACTGACATCCTGGTCAGTTGATCACTACCGACCGCGCTGTCTGTCTTCAACTCGATGGGAAGAAGGTCTCTATCGTTGCCGTCGCCAGCTCTCACGATCAGGTCGACTTTGCCGTTGCCGACCCGTTGTTCGTAAAGGGTATACAGGTTATCAGGACAGCGTTGAGTCCAGCGATGTGCGCTGACTCTATGCCGGTCAGGCCAATGGGGAACGGCAGCTTCGACGAGACAAATAAGCGCGTGGTTCGCAGCTGGCCAGTGCGACGTGTTCAAGAGCCAGGTCAGATATCCCTTGTGGGTTGACTCGCGACCATGACCCGCCAATTCCACAGGATTACAACCGTTGTCGAGACGAGCCATAACCTTTTCCAAAGTTAATTCAGACATCCTTGCTGTTTACCTCTTGCGCAATCGCTGTTCAGGGTTCGAGTCGATTCCGATTCCGCGATGACAGGCCGGGATGGCGAACAGCCGGCTGGTGCGTGATCGGTCATGGTCCTCGCCTCTCCCGGTCAGAGCAGAATTGACCTTACAGAACTGTCCAAAAAATGGGGGACCGCTTCGACTGCTGCGTATGAGTGGTCTGTGAAGCGTGACTATCCACGGAGAAGTCGTCTGGGTCATCAAGTTATCGTCAGTGGCTTGTGCTCAGACCGGATGTCTACTCCGATGCTGTTCCATGAATCGCGCTCAAATTGATTGAGAATTTCGGCAAGTGCGCCGTGACCTGCGAACGAATATCGACGAAATGGACCGGGTTCGGGGCGAACCCCGGCTCCGGGAGTGCCGTCCGAACGCGGAAGTCCGCGCAGCCGCTTGAGCGAGCGCAGGATGCCCCGCACCTGCGCGCGGTGCCCGTGCCGAACCGTACCGGGTTTCCCGGAGTCACCGAGTTTTGAGACGGTGGAGCGGTCCGCAGCTATCGTCGCGTCTGTGGAAACGAGGGTTGGTGCGAGATTCAGCGCGCCCGTGAGATCGTATCCAACCGTCGCCTTTGGTCTCGCTTGGACTCTGGTTGACCGTGAGAAATAACGTGGGAAAAGTTATACGTATATTGTAAAAATACACTTATAAATAAACACTTACAAAGAGGTAGTGGCGGAGAGGGAGGAGGTGATTGCCACCAATGAGCCGAACTCTAGGAGTGGGAGGTCTGGACTGCAATGACGCGCGAGTCGGGAAACGTACGCTTAGCTGGATTTTGGCGCTCGGCGGGTCGGCTTGGTCTGGATTGCGCGAGGTGGCGAAAGTGGGTCATGGGAAGTACTTTCGTCGGATCAGTTCGTTGATGGTCCGGTACATTCCAGCCAAATAGTTCCCATCGATGGACCCGGTCCAAAAATGAGCGATGTCGTGGCGATACCTTGTGAGGTCTGAGATGCTTAGGGATCCCGCAAGAATGGTGTGGTCGTCAATCGGTTTACCTTTGGGTGCCGCATATCCTAGTTTCTTTCTGGACTCGCAGAGCGATTCCCAGAGATTCAAATAGTGCAGGCGCCTAAAATCATCGTCCTTGTAGTCGTCCCAGTAGAGTGCGTTGACAAGCAACTCGATGTGCTCCGATCGCAGGTCGGCATCCATGAGGGCGGCGGCTGCGCGGAGTCGTGCGGCTGTCACACGAAACTCGTCGGCATCCAAATTCCTTACGACATCTGCACGCGCGGAGACGAATCCCGCGGACATGGGACATACATATCGATCGTCGTCGGTAATCAGGCACATCTGATCAACATGTTTGCGAATCTCCTGGTCGCTGTCTTGAAATGCGCGGGTAATGGCGAGAATCATGTTCACCTTCTGTTCGTTGCGGGGTATATCCGGCCACGGGCCGTCGCTGGTCTCGTACGCGACGATGAATTTCTGGTTTTCGCGACCTCCCTTCAGGAGCGGAGTGCGTTGGCCGTTTAGATCGCCGACCTCGTCGAGCGATGAGCACCCTCGATCGAGAACCAAAGGCAACAGCTTGTCCAGTTCCTCGACTACAAGAATTGCGTAGATGCCGTTTCCTTGGGAATCCAATTCTTTGCGCTTTTCGGCGACTTCGTGGCGTAGAGGTGGACTTAGGGCGTAGTGCGGGCTAAATGATTGTTCGAAGAAGGCGTCCAAGTCGCAGACTAAGCTAGCGTGGAGCGAGTCGGATTGGTAGACGGGGACGTGAGGCACTGACTCGGTGATGCGGGCTCGCGGGAAGTCAAAGATCCGAGTGCGGCAGTGCCGATTGATCGTGCAGGCGATCCTTTTTCCATTCGCCGTGCTGTCAAGAGCGTCGAGCATTGTTTCGGCCATGGCAAGCGTCCCATCAGATTTGACTGCAGGGGAAGCGAGACTTCTTAGACGAGCAATCACTGGACGCCTAGTGGGCATTGCTAAATTCCTTTCGCGTGTTGTCGTGGGGGGAGGTCATGGTACTGGCATGCTGCCAAGGCACAGTTCGCGATCCAGTTCGGAGACCGCTTTGTGCTGACGGTTTGGACGATGAAGAACGGCTCAACACACAAGATTTCTTACAGGACCCGAGAACTCGCTCCACCTGTCAGTGAGGGATGGTCGAAATGTCTACGCCCGGACGCGGAACTCCTAGCGCGTCGGCGAATTCCGCGTCGCTGACCCCCCCAAGAACGGCAACGCAAGCGACGGATTGAGCGGGAACCTCGGTTTCGGATTCGGTACCGAGAACGCCGGTGTTCCGGCGTCCTCCGTACCCGGCACAACGGTGCCGTTCCCGCAGACCTGTGTTGCGTTGACATGATCCGCCCCGTAGTGTCCATACAGCGCATACGAGAGGATGCCCGCTCTGCGGCGTAGATGACGCAGCAACAGATCCTCCGTAGCCACATCCTGGAACTGCACAACAATGAACCCCGGCCGATTGCCCGACAACTGAGTCGCTGCCTTTCGCATGGCTTCGAGCCATGGTTTAGACGTATCGTCTTCACTCTCGCTGCGCATCACTACGAGGCACCTGCTGGGCGACAACTCGCCAGCGACATGAACGCCCAGACCGAATGCTTTCTCACACATCCTATACATCGAACGTCGGTCGACAGGCGGCGGTGTTTCGAAGCATGCCCTGAAATCCCGCCATTCAACTCGATATCCCTTCCCACGGGTCGTCGGCGGAGTCACGGTTCAATCTTGCGCAGGTTGTTGACGACGGTCGTAGCGTCGAGCGCCCTGCGGATGAGAGCGACCGGATGGGTGAGCATTTCGATGCGCAGGTTGGGGGCATTTCCGCCGCGCCGTGCCTCTCCGTCTTCATTAACCGTGTACGCGATGTCTCCATCCAGTACCTGGGTCGTGACAATGTTTCCCAGACCCCGACTGAGCGTCGCGGCAGAGGTGAAGGCCTGGCTGCGCTGGCGGACACGCACACGGTTGTTGGCCAGATCGATCGTCTTTTCGTAGCCCTGAATGTTGGTCCACACCTGCGGCGAATCCACCGAAGCGGAGGCATTGGCGCCCCCGTTCTGCGCGGCAGCCTGACCATAGCCTTCGATCTTGAGCGTCCGGAGCGAGAGGATCCGGTCTTCGCCTCCGAGCGCCTCCGCAGCCCGGCGGATCACGTCAGGTGCAGACTGCCCCATTGCCTGACCACACATAGCGGTCACCAATAGACACAAGGTCCAGATGTTATTTCGCATATCTAGCCTCCTTCGAAAGCTGGACGCTAAATCGTAGGTTACGACTTACCGTTGAGTTCTTCGCGGACGATCTTCGCGCCGGCGACGAATGCAGCCAATTTCATCTTCGCGACGAGTCGGGGAAGCGGCCAACGGAGACACAGTCACATCGGCGGCGTGTCTCTTTTGTCGTGATTCTCCCGTCCTGGCGCCCTCCGGCTCAACATAACACCGCAACGGCGACATTCCGGTCGTGCGTCTTGCCAGTCCCTGTACTGCGAAGCTACTGCGAAGCCCGCTTATTTTACTTATCCGCGAATATCCGCTCGTACACGGCTTTGCTGGGTGTGTCGCGGGTCTTCGTGAAGTAGAACAAAGGAAAGACACTGGTCTCCCATCTGAACGGGTCCGAGAGCCACTCACTGTGTTTATACGCAGCCAGAACACCCTGGACTAGGGATTGGGCCCTAGAAGCGTCCCCGGGTCGCCACGGGCGCAGTCTGCGGTTCAGAATGGAAGGTTCCATCTGATCCTTGCCTATGAGTTGATAGCTGTCGTCATGCATCCCACGGGTCCGAGAATGCAAACCGAACGTTGTACTTTCTGAGAATAAGAGAGGGCACCATTCTGGACGCGGTCTTTGCCTTGGCGTCAAACCCGGAGGCCACGAGGATTCCGCGCACGTCGCCGTCCTCTTCGCTCACATCTCCCATATAGCTCAAGATCTGCGCTACCGCTCTTTGTCCAGCAACTCCAGCCTTCAACTCGATGACGACGGTCGTGCCCGAGGAGTCCCGCGCTGTGATGTCGATGAACCCTGAGTCGACCGAACGCTCCGCTCCGTCGTCGATGACAGTTAGCCCGGGCTCGAGTTGCTCGATTTTAGATCTGAGCGCAATCTGTAGATCACGTTCCAACCCCATACGCTGTCCGGGGGCCTCTTCAACAGGGCCGTCGGCCTTTTTCGGTCCGGATGTTTCCAACTCGCCGTCGATCTTATCCCTGAAAGTTCTGTAATACACGACAGCATTGCGGTACGAGGCAAGGTTGTTATAGATATCCCCAATAATCGGCATCTTGCTTGGATTGGGCCGGTTGCTCCGCTGGTCATCCACCGAATATTTCAACTCTTCTATCACGCTTGCCATCCGGTCCTGGGCGTAATGCTCGCCGAGGTCGCCATGAAATTCCTCAACACGCTTCACCCTGGAGATCTGCGCCTTAATGGTATTTTCTTGGTAATCCTGGCTTTCCAAGTACTGACGATAGTTTGCTTGCTTCATAAAACACCCTCCGTTAGCGATTTTCCACTTAAGTGCGATGCAGCGCCAGAGGTGACGCTGAAGCTGATGCCAGACGTGGCATCCTCATCGTTCATAATAAGCCTTATGAACTCGATCCCTGTTTCAAAAACGGTCAGTCTTCGTTCCGTCGGCAAGGATGAATCTTGGTTACAGGATCAGATTTGGGAAAATCCATCCTGCCTCGGCCTTGGCGAACTTGAAGGAGTGATAAAGGAGGGTGCTGTCAGTTCCGGCGGGCGCCTCGACATTCTCCTCAAGAATCCCCTGGACGACACGATGTACGAAGTCGAAACGATGCTCGGCGATACCGATCCGGACCATATCGTGAGAACGATAGAATACTGGGACCTCATCAGGCGGAAATGGCCGCAACGACAGCACTTTGCCGTCCTTATCGCTGAGCGCATCACCAAACGCTTTTTCAACGTCATCCGACTTCTCAGTGACACGGTGCCCTTGATCGCTATTCAGGTCAATGTGATTGAAAGTCCGCATGGACAGAGTCTTCATTTCACCAAGATTCTGGATGTTTACGAGGAGCCGGACGACGAGATATCCACCGACAGTGGAACGTACGACGAAACGTACTGGCGTGAAAAGTCCAAAGAGGCACTGGAAGCTGCCCAGTATCTTTTTGAGCTCACAAGTTCCGTCTACACCGATCCTGAACTGCGATACAACAAGATCGCAATCGTTATCCGATCTCGAATGCACGCGGGATATAACCAGTTATCTATACGAAAGGGTGCTGGAAAGAATGTGCTCTTGAGATTCAGATACGGCGCGAAGCGTGATGAGATGCAGGAGTTGCTTGAATCTAACGGCATTAGCTTCCAAGAACGTCGATCCGGTTTCAGATTCCAAATGACAACTGAGATGCTCAAGAGCAAGCACGAGATGCTTGAGCAGATCGCTCGGCTAAACAAAGAATGGTGGACCCACGGATAAGAACATGCGGCAGCCAGTCGCCTTTCGTCACCCCATTCTGGGCGGGTCGGTGAAGGCGGTCCGCGCCTCGCCGCAGGCGCGACACCACTTTACCTGTTTCGATCAGGTGAACCAGATTGTCGGGGCCAGCGAAGCCGTCACCGATCTGTGTTTCATTGATGAGTGTTGAGCTGCGGCACGCCCTCGCCGTCGCTACCTGATCCAATTCAGCGAGTATCGGGATTAGCCTTGGACCAGAATCTTTCCCATGTTTCCTCTGCCATCTTCTTGTGTTCGGGTTTGATGTGAATGGCGACCAGTGCCGTGGCCAAGAGCAGAACAGCCAAATTGTCGGCAAAACCGGTGAAGGGAATGAAGTCGGGAATCGCATCGATGGGCATCACAAAGTAGACCAGCGCTACCCAGAAAATCCTGGACTGCCTCGGCCTGCCTTCGCGTGCCTGGGTCGTGAATCTTGCGTATCCGGAACGATCTTTTGTCGTGATTCTCCCGTCCTGGCTCCCTCCGGCTCAACATAACACCGCAACGGCGACATTCCGGTCGTGCGTCTTGCCAGTCCCTGTACTGCGAAGCTACTGCGAAGCCCGCTTATTTTACTTATCCGCTTACTCGACATCCATAGCGGTCTGCAATGATGCCGTGGGCGAGGGCACCCACCAGGAATCCAACCAATCCACTCGACACCAGGAGTCCTGCCTGCCCCGGCTGCAGACCTCAGGGTCCGGCCACATAATGAATTACGTAAGCGGGGTTGAATGTGTCGTAACCATTGATGAACGTGAGCAACCCCATCGCAATGCAGAGTCGCCAATGGAACGGACCGACTCTGGCCTGAGACAATTCCTCGAGGGCATCGATTGAGCGTTCCATGTTGCCTACGCCTCGATCCTGAACAAATCGAGCGCATTGAGTCGCCCGATCTTTTCTCGATCCCTTTCGCTGATTGGAGCGCTTTCAAACCAGGTGGCGGCATGATCCACGTTCTCGAAAGGCCAGTCGGTGGAAAATAGTATCCGGTCGGCACCAATCTCAAGGAGCGCATCGATCAGTGTTTGGCTTCGAAAATTACCCGAGGTCGTCAGATAGAAGTGCTCACAGAAGTATTCAGCGATCTTCCTTTTTGCCTTGTAGCGTGGGCGTGCATTTACCCAGGCATTTCGATGGTCGATACGCCACAGGCTGTAAGGCAGTCCTTCTCCCATGTGCCCGAGGATGATCCGCAACCGCGGATGCTGGTCGAACAATCCGCACCCCATGAGGCGGAGCGCATGGACGGCGGTCTCTTGTCCGAAAGCCCAGGTTGGTCCGAGTAACCATTCGTGCCCATCGTAGATTCTCGAATCGGTGGGCAGCGGATTTCGCGGGTGAAGATAGAATGGAACCTCAAGCCGTTCTATCGCGGCCCAGAAAGGCCGGTACCGCTCAAGGTCGTAGTACAACAGAGTGTCCGAATCATCTGTCTGCGAAAAACCGTTGACCAGGGCTCCCCGAAATCCGAGATGCTTCACGGTGCGCTCCAGCTCAATGATCGCCAGATCGGGATCCTGCATCGGCAGGGCCGCGAAGGCCTGAAATCGGTCAGGTCGTTTCGCGACTTCTTCAGCCAGGTAATCGTTGCATCTTTGTGCGATCTCGTTGGCTCGGACGACGTCAGGAATGGCTTGTATGGTCGGTGCATTGAGCGACAGGATCATGATCTCTATGCCATGAGCATCCATCTCACGAAGCCGTCGATCCTGGATATCCAGTAGTCTTCGCTTCAGCTCGTTCCAATGATCCGCCGGCACGAATCGGGCAGAATCTTCCAGCGTGTCGGGAGTAGCGAAGTGCTCCTCAAGGGCAATCTTTCTCTTCATTGTTCGCTCCTATGCAGCCAGTTCAATGCTTCGTCCACGCAAAAGGCGATCCGCCTCGAGCACCGCGTTGTTTTCACGCTACCCAGAAAATCCTGGACTGCCTCGGCCTGCCTTCGCGTGCACCACCCGTTAACCCGGCTGTGCAACCCACTGAAACGGACTGGCTCTGAAGACGGCAAAAGGCCGAAGCCGGATTCGTGTGCCTGGGTCGTGAATCTCGCGTATCCGGAACGATCTTTGGGTCGTGAATCTCGCGTATCCGGAACGATCTTTTGTCGCGATTCTCCCGTCCTGGCTCCCTCCGGCTCAACATAACACCGCAACGGCGACGTTCCGGTCGTGCGTCTTGCCAGTCCCTGTACTGCGAAGCCCGCTTATTTCACTTATCCGCTCAGTGTCTTTCCAGTCAGATTATCCGCTTGGAAAACTTTTGGTTCGCTCGTTGCGGCGGATTGGACTCCCCGGGGTGCCTAGAAAATCCTGTGAGGGAAGTTCAGCCATCGGCTAGCGATTGCCGAGCGCCCCTCGCAGTTTGTCGGCTAGTGATCCAAACGACGCCGTCGCCGGGGCATCCGGTCGCTCCGCGTACTCCTGTAGCTCCGCTTGCTCCCGTTGCTTGGCTACCGCCTTCTTGCTGAGGCGAATCCTGCCCCCGGCCGGATCAACCTCGACCACCATCACCTCAACCTCGCTGCCCAGGGGAAACGCCTTCACCATGTCTTGGTCGCGGTCCACTCCGGTCTCCGCAAATGGCACGAGACCGGTCTTGCCAGGCGCCAGGAACACGAACACGCCGAACTTCTCATGCCGCTCCACCTTTCCAACCAAGATCGAACCCGCCACGATGCCACTCTGCGGTGCTCGGGTGGAACCTTCCTCCACCATCGCGACACCCATACGCTGCTTCTCGGGGTCGATGCTCAAGATCTCGAACGCGGCGGTCGCACCCACAGCGATGGACTTCATCCACCCGTCGGTGCGCGCCGTCGGTGCGAACGTCGAGGAGTGCGCCAGCGCCTCGATGCCCGGTTCCAGCTCTACGAAGGCGCCGAACTCCATCATTCGCGTGACGCGGCCCGTGTGTACCTGGCCCACTTCGTAGCGGGTCGCCACCTCGGTCCACGGATCCTTCTGGAGCTGTTTCAGCCCGAGCGAAATTCTGTCGGCGTCGTCGTCCACGCGCAGCACCTGGACGGTGATCCGATCGCCGGGCGCCACGATATCGCTGGGACTGCTCACGCGCGACCAGCTCATCTCGGACACGTGCAGCAGGCCCTGTATGCCGCCACCCAAATCCACGAACGCGCCGAATTCGGGCACCGAGACGACGCGCCCCGTGAGCACCGCGCTGGGTACGATGGATTTGCGAACCTCGGCCGCAACGGCGCGCTGCTCTTCTTCGAGCTGCTTGCGCCTCGAGACCACGATGTTCTTGCCCCCTTCCTTGTACTCGATAATGCGGAAGGTGTAGACCTGCCCCTCATATACTGCCGGATCGGAGGTGCGGGCGATGTCGATTTGCGACATCGGGCAGAAGGCGCGCTCCCGGGCGATGCGCACCTCGTAGCCGCCCTTGATCGCAGTCTCGACCTTACCCTCTATGGCGAGGTCGTCCTGGAATGCCTCTTCGATTTCGCGCTGGGTGGCAGCGTTGCGCACGCCCTTCTGCGACAGTGTGATGCCGTTGCTGGTGGAGACGACGATGGCCTGGATGGGATCGCCAACAGCGACTTCCAGGTTGCCGTCGGCATCCTTCAATTCCGTGACGTCGATCTGGGCCTCGCTCTTGCCGCCCACGCTGACCAAGGCCACCTCGGCACCGATCGCAACGATCGTGCCATCGACGGTCTGACCCCGGTCGAAGCGCTTGGCCCCGACCGAGGCTTCGAACATCGCGGCGAAGTCTTCATCTTCTTCTTCGTTCATTACATACACCTCGGAACTGGAACGGGAACGATTATACCAGCGCATATTCAGGGGATTAATCGTTCAAGCGCTTGTCACGCCGATTCTTTCCGACCGAAGTCAAGCCCCGGCCAAGCTTCGATTTCCTATTGGCTGCAGCCGTTCACGGTTTCTTCGAATCCGTCGAACAGGCGGCCCGCCCAGGCTCCGGTGAGTGTCGCAATACCGTGGGGATGGCCTATCTCGACAGTGTAACGGGCCAGGGTGCCTTTGGAAGCCAGATAGTCGGTTTCTCTCTTCATTTCGTCGTGCCACATGTACCGGTCGAATTCGCCCACGTACATGAACACACACATGCCCGAGATCGCGTCGAGCTTGGCGTTGCTGGGCCGCCGCATGTATCCGGGGAAGGCGGTTACCGAGAGGAATTACTCCGGATGCGCCGCCGCCACATGGAACGCAACGATCCCGCCGTTGGACGGTCCCGCGATGTTGAACTTCCGGCCCTAGATCCGATACTCGATCCCGCATATTTTACTCATCCGCAGGTCTGCTGCGAAAATTAGTGTTTCCTTAATCTGGTGTGGCGGAACTGGCACACGAGCTGGTCTCAAAAAACCGGTTCCCGTAAGGGATTGTGGGTTCGATTCCCACCACCAGCACTACCCTCTCACGGTAACTTCTCACAGCACCGTTTAGACTGAAGTTCCCTCGGCATTTCGGTCGAAAACGCACCCCAACCTCTTGAATTAAGGGGCATTATGCCCCGGCATAGAAGTGCCAGTTGTTCCCATGTAATAGAATCTCTTGTCTCATTTTTATCTTGTTTTAATCGGCTATATCACGTATCTTATGTTCCCATGTACGTCGAAACGGTTCCCAACCGCAACTCGCCACCCGCCGTCCTGCTGCGGGAAGGCTGGCGCGAAGGCCATCGCGTCCGCAAACGCACCATCGCCAATCTCTCCCATTGGCCCGCGCAGAAAGTCGCCCGCCTCCGCCAACTGCTCAAGGACCAACCCCTGGTCCACCCCGAGGAGGCATTCACCATCGACCGTGCGCTGCCGCACGGCCATGTCGCACTGATCCTGCACCTGCTGCGCCGTCTCGACCTGCCGGCCTTGCTGGACCGCAAACGGTCCCGGCCGCGCGACCTGGTGCTGGCGATGCTGGTCCAGCGCCTTCTGGCGCCCACGTCCAAGCTCGCCGCCACGCGGCTGTGGCACACCACCACGCTGGCTCAGGAATTGGCGCTCGACAACGCCGATGAGGACGATCTCTACGACGCCATGGACTGGCTGCTGGAGCGTCAGGAGCGGATTGAACGGCGGCTGGCCGCGCGGCATCTGACCGACAGCGGGCACGTGCTCTATGACGTCAGCAGCAGCTATTACGAAGGGCGCGCCTGTGCCCTGGCCCAGTTCGGTTACAGCCGCGACGGCAAGCGGGGACGGCCCATCGTGGTCTATGGGTCGATGACCGATGCGGCGGGGCGGCCGGTGGCCATACAGGCCTATGAGGGCAACACGGCCGATCCGAAGACGGTTCCGGACCAGGTGGCGAAACTGCGCGATCGCTTCGGTCTCGAACGGGTGGTGCTGGTGGGCGATCGCGGCATGCTGACGCAGACGCAGATCGACCATCTCAAACAGCACCCGGGGTTAGGCTGGATTTCGGCGTTGCGGCATACCGACATTCGCCGGTTGTTCGAGCAGGGCGCGGTGCAAACGTCGTTGTTCGATGCGCGGAATCTGGCCGAAATCACCGTCGCGGCGTACCCGGACGAGCGGCTCGTGGTCTGCCACAACCCGGTACTGGCCGAGCGCCGCCGGCGCAAACGCGACGCGCTGCTCACGGCCACCGAAGAGGCGTTCGGCAAGATCCAGCGCCAGGTGGCGCGGCGGACCCGCACGCCGCTCACCGCGACCGCCATTGCCGAGAAAGTCGGGCGCGCGCAGAACCGCTTCAAGATGGCCAAGCACTTCGAAACCGTCATTGAAGACCACCGCTTTACCTACCAGCGCAAGACCGCCGCCATTGAACGCGAAGCGGCCCTGGACGGGTACTACGTCGTCCGCACCAGCGAACCGGCCACGCGACTCGACGCCGCCGCCGTGGTCCGCGGCTACAAGAACCTCGCCCGCGTCGAACGCGCCTTTCGGTCCCTGAAGACCGTGGACTTGCGGATACGGCCCATATACCATCGCGCCGAGTCGCGTGTGCGCGCCCATATCTTCCTGTGCATGCTCGCCTACTACGTCGAATGGCACCTGCGCCAGGCGCTCGCGCCGTTGCTGTTCCACGACGAAGAACTCGACCTGCAACGCGCCACGCGCGATCCCGTCTTGCCCGCCCAGGCGTCCGACACGGCGAAGGCCAAGAAGAACCGCCGCCGGACCGATGACGGTTTGCCCTTGCACAGCATGTCCACCCTGCTCGCCGAGTTGGCGACCCAATGCCGGTGCGCCTGCCGACTCCAAACCGATCCCGATGGCCCGCCTCTCGAACGCCTCACCGAACCCACCCCTCTGCAACGGCGCGCTGCCGAACTGATCAAGACGTTCCCAGTAGCCGACATTTCCATATCGTGATTTGTTCTTATTTCTCAGCTAGATACGTCCATACTGGCGGGGGAACTTCAGACTAATTGAAGGAAAAGATATCTTCCTCTTCCGGCTGTTCCATCCCCTCTTCCCAGTACTTTTCCCAGAGCTGGGCCCAGGGTCGGCCGTACATGTCGAGCATTTCGTACTCAAACACCGAGCCTGGAGCCATCGATGTTCCAACCCCTTCGATCGGATAGATCGTCTGGAGGCATTCGACGAACACGTAGGAATCACCCTGTTCGAAATCGTTGGTCTTGACGAAGTCTCGAACGATGCGCACGGGTTCGACCAGAGCTTCCGGATCGTAGAAGATCGCTTCGTGGTTGATCCCGACTAACGTTCCGTCCTCATCGTGCGTCGGCGCATAGATCTCGATCGACTGCATCATGTTGGAGTGCTCGATCGCCGCATGTACTTTCCAACCCTGGATGTTGGACGTCCAGGTGATCAGCACGTCCTCGTCCCAGAATCCAATCGTTTCCCCGTACCACCGGGGCACATCGGCCCCGAGACGCGGCACCACACCGTTCATGTTGAACTCGCGTCCGATGTGGATGTTGGTGATGAAATTGTCCGCCACTCCGGCCAGGATCTGGACCATCGACGGCGTCACCATGATGCTGTGATCCCGGACCGCAGCTCCGTGCCATCGCCGCAAGAACCCTTCAGGCCAGCAGTACTGCGAAGGCCACATGGACCTGTTCGTCACGCCGTGATGGTAGGTTTCCTGCACGAACCGCGTCTGGTACTCGTCGGTCAGAAGCGACAGGACGGTTGGTATCTGCATCTGGCCCATCCGGAACCAGTACCCGCCGGCAGAACGGTAGCGGCCGGTCCACTCGCCGGGAACCGTGGCATAGGTGTGCTCGGTCGGCCCGCCGCGCTGCCGCGATTCTTCCATGAGCGCCTCGTAGTGGGCCTGGGCCGTATCGAACTCATACGGACTGACGATGGCTTCGCGCGGATAGTTGCGGTCGCAATGCCCCCAAGCCGCGGTTCGCGGCGGATCGTCACCGAGCAGGAGCTCGGCGTTGCGGGTCCAGAAACCCTCGATCGCCGTGGAGCTGTTGCACCGGAAATAACGCGGATCGCTCCACAGGTCGCTGTCCTGGTAGAAGTCCGTCGTGGTGAACATATCCACTGCGAGCGGTTGGATCCCTGGAGGCGTCTCGCCGACGGGCGCTCCCCCGTCAAACGCTGCGCCGCCACCGCCGCCACCACCACCACGTCCACCGCGGCCACCGCGGCCACCCGCGCCAACCCCCTGGTAGTCAGCGATATCTGCCAGCATCGCCGCACCCCGGCCGACGCTTTCGAATCCCGGATCCACGGCCTGTTGGGCAAGGCCGAACCAGGCAAACGACAATGTCAGAACAAGCGTAATCGCACTCCACAGCACCTTTTTCATGACTCTTCCTCCCATCTGGACCGGCCTCCGCTCCGATCGAGCCTTGGTGAACGCTACTTCGAAGGGATAGCACAGTCCAATGATTTCTGGACGGTGTCCCTAACAGGAACGCAAATCACACACGAGGCGGATGGCCGACCGGACCCGGACTTGACGTTGCCGCGATTCGCGTCAATCATGCGTCCTGCGAGAGCGTGATTTGAGCCAACGATTTTGATGGTTGTCCGGGTAGAATCGAGCCACAAACCTGGTCGACGAAAGGGGCTCAAGCTGAAACTTCGGACTTTCCTGTGCACTTTGGTATGGGTCGGCGTGCTCAGCGCCAATTCTCTGCTGGCGCAAGACATCGCGGTCACCAACGTCAGGATCATCGCTGGTGATGGAAGCGTCATCGATTCGGGCACGATCGTCGTTCGAGGCGGCAGGATCGCCGAAATCGGCCCTGGACCGATCAGCGCTCCCGGTCTGCCCACGATTGACGCAGACGGCCTGACGGCGATGCCGGGGTTTATCGACGCGCACCGCCATATCAACACCGGTCCCAATGAACGCTAGGAAATGCAGGCGCAGCTCGAAGCGGGCTACACGACGATCCTGTCCTGCGGTGGGCCGGCTGAGGGCAACGTCATCCTCCGCGATCGGATCGAGAGCGGTGAGATCAACGGCCCGCGCATCATCCCGTCCGGTCGGATCGGCCTTGGCAACAACACGCCCGAAACGGCGCGGCAGGCCGTTCGGGATCTCGCCGAGGCGGGCGTGCTATGGACCGGTGAGATCAGCCTGACACCGCAGCCGCGTCCGAGCCTCCACGAGATCGAAGTGCTGGCTCCCTCCGGCTCAACATAACACCCCAACGGCGACATTCCGGTCGTGCGTCTTGCCAGTCCCTGTACTGCGAAGCCCGCTTATTTTACTTATCCGCATGATATATCCAAGATCTCTGGCAGGTCGGAATCTTCCGGTGTGACACTGAGGTAACAGCGGCAGCGGTTTGGTGTAACGCGCCGGGCCGTACGGAGGGAACAATATGGGGCGTGTCCGCGCAAGGCGTGGACCTGTTCTGACAGCGGTGCGCCATAACTTATGCCCATCATGGAAAAGTTGAAGGAGATCTTCGAGTTCGCCAAGTCTTTATTTCCGGAACCGCTGCTCGACCTATTTCCGATCGTACGCTTGGTACGCTCGCTGTTAGCGATTCGAAAGCACGCACCATTCGCACTGGCTATGCTCAAGCGCTTTTGTCTGTGGTGCACGGGAACCCGACGCGAGCTCCTTGAGTTCGTGAACCACTTACAGAACCACTCTGTTGGGCTCGACCTCAGACCGGAAATCGAATACGCGTACACGCTGCGCCACGATGTGGTGGAGTACCTTAGTCACAAATTCGGCCCTGTTGTTGCAGCCGCGTACAGGACCACGCTGGACGCCGTCGATTACGACGACACGAACGAATATGTGGAAGCCAGTCGAGTTCTCCGTCGTCTAGCCAACGGACACAGTATCGCGTAACGCCAATAGGGGGGCAGCAGCGGGAACGCTCGGACGTTCTACCGCCGTCTACCACACAACCCGCCGCCTCGACGTTGCAACCATGAAGCACGTCGAAACCGTCCAACGGGTCGCCGCGTTCCTACTGGACCGCTCGACGGGCCCGGTTGCCCCGGACGTGAAGGCGCTTATGGAGTCGTTCGCGCCGGTTGCAGCGTCGGCCATGCCGGAGCCGCTCGACGGATCGAACGGCAGCACTTAACGAGTTCGGAATCTCCCATGACGGTCACAGAATTCTGCGAACCGTCGACAAGAAAGACAGGTGACACCATATGACCAAGAACACCACAATTGCCATCCTCGTTGTGGCGATCGTCGCCGCTGTCGTGTACTTCCGTTCGCATTCGCACGATACGTGGCTCGGACATTTATACCCGGACGGCGGCAATCTCCTCGTTCACCAAACCATCGGCGAGTTTTCATCAGAAGAGACTTGCATCGTCGTGGCGCTCCAAACGATCCAGGCCGCCGGATGGATCAGCGCGGACTACGAGTGCAACCGGAATTGCAGGCCGCTGGTTCCGGGAAACCCGGATACGATATTCCTGTGCGATGACTGACAGGACGCGCGACAAGGTCGAGTTTGTCGGCGGTCGGCGATTACCCACGGCCTGAGAGCGCGGGCCGGGGACGATTTGGCAGGTAGTGAAGATCCAACCGGCAGGAGAACATGAGGTCGTAACGTTGACGGGGGATTGAGAAGCCTTGTCAGAACCCGCAGAGTTTCTTCGCTTCAGCCAACTCGACGCCCGCCGTCACCAAACTGCCGAGCGCTCGCGACCGCGCCATCAGGTCGGACCCGGCGATTTCATCGAATGCCAGCGTTACGTCCTCCTCGAACAGCCGCGATAGCTCGCCCGAGACCAAAACGCCCAGCGGTTTCAGTGATGTACTCAGGAACGCCCTGAATGCTTCACGGCTGGCCGCAGCGCTCGCGTCCGAATCGAATAGCGCGGTCGGTAGGCCAGCGACGGCCAGCAACTCCGAGTGGATCTTTTCTTGAAGGTTCACCAACGCCATCGGCGGATCGGCCCCGAGTCGAATCGGCCGGAGCGATCCCGACGCGCCGCGCTCAAGGGAAGTGCCGTAGCTTGCACTCTGCGCATGTTCGACCGTCGCGAGTTGGCCCTTCAGCTTCTTGAGGTCTTCTTTGAGCCCCGATTGTTTCGGTACTGGCAACAAATGGCCGCTTGTTCCGGATGATTCATCCCCGAGGGCGCTTTCCAGTAGCGACTGAATACGAGAAGTTATCCGGGCGCTCTGGTACGGCCCGATCCCGCGCCAAGGCTCTCGCGCGTCGGTCGAATACCGCGCGTGCAGAACCTCGTCCTGATCCACGTTGCGCCGGGTGGTGGTGTTACTGGGTCCATTCACCGAGACCGACGAATACCGCCAAGAGAACGCGGAACCTGCCGCGTCGTATTGATAGGCCGGAACCAGTTCGAGGCTGTCCGCAGCCGTCAACAGCCAGACCGATTCTCCATTCGCGATCAACTCGCGCCCGATCTGCCCGAGGATTGCCGGTCTCAGTAGACGGAGGATCGGTTCGGATGCGCCCACGCCCGCAGTGGCGAAACATCGTGAATACAAACCGGCCGCCGTCTCGACCGCAGCGACGCCCGCGACGTTCGGAACCGCCGAACCTTCCGCTTGCGCGATCAGGCCCGAGACAATCAGATCCGTGTAGCCAGACCGATACTCGATCCCGGCGATACGAGCGATTCCCCGTTGAACGATGTTCATGAATCGTCTCCGTCTTCCCAGTCCCTGTACTGCGAACCCCGCTTATTTTACTTATCCGCTGCGATGGCGATGGGGTTCAGGCCTGGCAAGGGTTCCGCGCCCCCTGTCGGCACACCCGAGACGCCGCCCGAGGTCATCGATATGCCGATCATTCCCTTGTCGAGCGCACGATGCGCGAAATATGCCGCCGCCCCGTAGTGGCCCCCGTTGAAAGCCACGGCGACGCCGACGCCATACTGGCCCGCCCGTTCAATGGCGAGGTCCATCACCGCCGGTCCGACCGTCAACCCGAGCCCTCCGTCGCAGTCCACCGCCAACGCGGCGCTATCCGCTGCAGAACCTGGAGTCGATCGGCGGCAACAAGTGGATGGCCGTTCCGGCCCTGGGTTCGACGCGCACGCAGAACAGCCCGCTTTACGTGATCTCCGACAACGTGAGTTGGGTCGTGGGACCGCATTCGTTCCAGGCCGGCTGGGAAGGCGCCTGGGCCGACTCGGACGGCCGGAACGGCGGCAGCCTCTGGCCGAACGTCGCGATCGGAAACGGCAACTTCGAGGTCAATATTGCCGGCAATGAGGCGTTTCCGTTGTTATCGAGCGCGGACGCCGGCACCGCCGAAGAGATCCTGAACGACCTGTCCGGATCGGTCGGCAGCCTGACGATGGGTTATATCGTCAACGATCCCTCCCGGGGATTCGACGACATCCTGGTCACGCCCAAGCAGAACCTGAACTATCACCAGGACGACTGGGCGGCCTACTTCAAGGACGACTGGAACGCCACGCAGAACCTGACCATCAACTACGGCGTCCCGTACGAGGCCAAGGGTCTGAACACGGCGCCCGAAGACCCGGAGCTGTTGATCAACGGCGGCGCCAACAACCCGAATAGCCTGGTCCGGTTCATTCAGGTCGGGCGGTTCAGCCCGAATACGGATCTCGGTCTCTACCCGAAGGACTGGAACAACATTGCGCCCAGCTTCGGCTTTAGCTACCGCGTGCCGTGGCTCGACCGGACCACGGTGGTCCGCGGCGGTTACGGCATCAGCTACTCGGGAGCGGCGACGTTCCTGCAGTACGACTTCGGCCTGGGCCGCAACCCCGGCAAGTCCTATACCGCCAACGTGACTCCGACCGTGTTCACCGCAGTGCCGGGCATCGTCGGGAACCCCAGCGCCGCCACGGCGCAGTTCCCTCTGCCGAACCCGATCGAGCCGTTCGGAACCGTGCCGCTGACCAACCGGAACGTGGACGCCTTCGCCTACGCCCCGGACCGGCGGATTCGCTACATCCAGAACTTCAACCTCTCGGTCGAGACCGAGATCGCGCCCGACACCAACCTGAGCGTCGCCTACGTCGGGACCACGGGCGTGTCTCTGTGGGGCGAGCGTGAGCTGAACGAGTACGAGATCTTCAACAACGGCATCCTCGACGCGTTCAACATCGTACGCGGCGGCGGGGTCGCCCCGTTGTTCGAAGACATGTTCGAAGGCCTTGGCTTCGGTGGCACGTGCCTGGGGTTGGACAGTCAGATCATTGGCCAGGGCGGTTGCACGGCCTCGGCGGCGCTGCGCCAATGGGCCTCGACCGACGACTTCTTCGCCGATGGCGAGGCGGCCGGGTTCGCCGAGTTCGTCTACTGGACCAACGCCGTCGGAGGCGTCCGAGGCGGCATGCTTCGCGCCAACGACTATCCGGAAGACTTCATCGTGATTGCCCCGCAGTTCGATGACGTGGACATCTACGGCAACCAGGACCACTCCACGTACCACTCGCTGCAGACGCAGTTGACCAAGCGGCTGTCCGCGGGATTCAGCGGCCAAGTCACCTATACCCGGTCCAAGGCTCTCGGGAACGCCGGAACGGCGACGTTCCGCGCCCGCGAGGATCAGAGCGGCGCGATCCGCGATTCGCGGGACCGAAACCTGAACAAGGGCCCGGTCGGCTTCCACCGCACGCACGCGTTCAACGCGCACGGCGTGTGGCAGTTGCCGTTCGGACCCGGCCGCGCGCTCGGCTCGGGCGCTCCGGCGGCGCTGGCCCGCATCATCGAGGGGTGGCCGTTGTCGTCGATCTTCAGTTGGTCGTCCGGGGCGCCGTTGTCGCTGGTGACCGGAAACCCGCTGTGGGGCACGGGTGGTCTGCAGACGATCGTGGCGAACGACGTGTTCAACACGCCCGACCTGGTCGGCGGCGTCGACTCGCTGCCGAAGTCATTCGGAGAAGTTCGGGTCGGCACGGACGGCGACATCAGCTACTTCACGGGCCTGACCCGGTCACCGGAGCCGGTGACCGACTACTACGGCTCGAACCCGGATGCGCTGCAAGCACACGCCGCGCTCTTTCAGATCGTCGACGGCTCGGGGAATGCCATCCTGCGGAACCCGAAGCCGGGGACCACGGGTAACCTGGGTCCGGCCTGGCTGCAAGGACCGGGCAGCCTGGGCGTCGACGCCGCGCTGTCCAAGTCCGTCCAGATCTGCGAGAACATGGATTTCACGCTCCGGATCGACGCGATCAACCTGCTCAACACGCCGCTGTGGAACGACCCGAACGTGAACATCAATTCCGTAGACTTCGGTCGGATCACCGGGGCGGGCGGCGCGCGCACATTCACCCTGAACGCGCGCATCGACTTCTGATCCGAACGGCCTCCGGCCTTCGATCCGAAAAGGGCTTCCCGCAAGGGAAGCCCTTTCTTTATGTGTCCGCACACGAGCGCCGCGTCTGATATCTTTGGGGTGTTCCGACGACATCGAGAGGAGGGGACCCGTGAAACGAAACGCCGTGACCTTTGGCCTGCTTGTTCTGATCCCGATGGCATGGGCGGCGTCGGGACCGCCCGCGTATGCCCAGGCCCCGGAACTGAACGGCATCTGGGCCTGGGGCCGGTGCATCGACGGACCGGGTTTCGGGTGCATGCTGCTCGAGGCCGACGACGCGCGGCTGACGGCTCGGGCGCGCGCCTTCCGGGACGCTTTCGACGAGGTGGCGGCGCCCAAGTACGACTGCGCGCCGATGACGATCCCGCACATGTTCACCGACCCGTACTCGTACCGGATCGAGCAGCTCCCGGACCGGGTGATCTTTACCTACGGCAAGGACGACGTCGTCAGGACCGTGTGGCTGGAGGGCAACGGCCATCTCGCGCCCGCGGGGAACCAGTACTTCGTCCACGGATACGCGACGGGGCGCTACGAGGACGGCGCGCTGGTGGTGGTGACCACCAAGTTCACGTTCGACCCGACGGGGCTGAACAGCGACTTCAAGCTGCCGTCGTCCACCCAGAAACGCGTGACCGAGCGGTATTCCCGCGAGGGCGACGCGTTGAGGCTCCACGTCACGATCGAGGACACATTCTTCCTGCGGGAGCCCTGGGTGTTCGACGTCCGGTCCCGGCCCGACGACCAGCCGCTGGATCTGCCCTGGGACTGCCAGCTCGAAGCGGCGCGGCAGACGCTGCGCCTGCTTCCGACCGACTATCCCGAGGATCCTGATGTGGTCCGCATTCAACCGTAGGAGGCAGACATGAGGCTCGTTACGCTGTTGGCCCTGGCCGGTGTGAGCTTGGGGTTCCTCGCGGCGCCGGCATCGGCCCACCACAGCACGAACAACATCTATCACGAGGACCAGACCGTGGAGATCACGGCCGTCGTCAAGGAATGGCGGCTGGTCAACCCGCATCCGTTCCTGATCGTCGAGGTCGAGGGCGAGAACGGCGCGTTGGAGGAATGGGACGTCAGCTTCGGCGGCTCGGCGGCCGGCCCCCTGCGCCGGCAGGGCTATACGCCCGACACGTTTTCGCCCGGCGAGGTCATCATCGTCCGCGGCAACCCGGCGCGGGCCGAGGACTACCACGGCATCCTCGTCCGGGGCGGCCTGAGACGGGAAGACGGCTCGCCGATCCCATGAATCGGGATCGCCGTTACTTCACGGCCGCGTTGCTCGCGGCCGTCGGCATGTCGTTGATCGAGCCGGCGCCCGTTATGGCGCACGACATTGAAGTGTGTACCGGGGAGCGGCCGCGTAACCCATCAATTGGTTTTCTTATTCGGCGGTAACGAGGCCTGAGGTTCGCAGAGATTTTCGCAGGCGAAGTTATCGCTGACGCGCAAGCCGATTGACTAGATCAGATCGAACGCCCTTCAGGCGGGCCACACGCTCGGCGAGCGCGGCGATTTATCGAGGTCGCAAAACTTGCGGCCCTCCCGTCGAGTGTTGAACGGGACAACCGAGCAGGTGCCTGCCATTTTCTGCGAGCGAGGCGCAAAACGCCTGGGCATTGGCGACCTGTTCCGCCGTTCTTGCGAGCTTCTCCTCGACGGTCGCAACCGAACCATGAACCGGTATGTCCAGTTCCGGGTCGAGATCATAGCGATCGATGTTGGCCTGCATCGCACCTGCCCACCAGTTGAAGTCCCAGGACTCGTCCGTGAAGTCGCCTTCCATGATGATGCGCTCTTCGGGCAGGTAGGCGAACAGCGCATCCGACATGTGCATGTGGCCAACAACGTGATAAACATCGAGACGCCGCATCGAGTCTTCAAGCACGAGATGCTCGTCGACGGCCTGGAATTTCAAAGGTTGCGGATTGGCGGCCAGTTCATCGGGAAACAGCACTGCCGGACGCGCGACCCACTCTTCGAACAATGCCCGTGTCCTGCGCTGCCCAATGATCGTGATGCCGCGCGAGGCGACAGCGCGCACACCTCCCGCGTGGTCCGCATGATGATGGCTGACGACAACGGCTGTGACTTCCTTGCCTGTGACGAGCCGATTCGCCGCATCGATACGCGCAAGCGTGGCCGCTTCGCTGCCATAGGGCTCGAACATCACCAGATGATCGCTGAACTCGATGACGGCACCGCCGTCACGCCGTTCACCGCGCAAGACGGCGACGTCCCATACGCCATCACTTATCGCTGTGACGACGACGTTGGGCTCTTGAGGCGGCGGCGAAAGCGAAGGCTCCGGGAACTCGGGCAACTCGGCGACGTCGAGACGGTAGGAATCGACCTGAAACATCAGCGTCGTCTGATCGCGCCAATCGATCTCCTCCATGATGCCGGTCGGCAGCCAGACACCGTCATGCGGCAGGTAACCGGTGAACCAGGTCGTACGAGTCAGATCGCCGAGTGTCGTGTCCCCCGTGATCCGGCGCGTCCAGTAAGGCAGATCGGTCTGCGTGTCGATCCCGATCCACAGGGTCGTGCCGTCCTCGATCGTAAACTCGACCACGGCTATGCCGTCCTCGACCTGAACAGACCCGAGCGTTGTTTCCTCGTCGAGCGCCTCGAGCACCGCAGGCAGCGGATGATCGAGCATCGTCGCGCCGGTCTGGAGCTGGTTCGACCGGTTCATCGCATGGCCGAATCGGGCCGCGAACGGAAACATGTTGTCATTTCGTTCCCGATTGAGCGCTCTTTCGTTGCGCAGATCGAAAATACGCTCGGCATCCGCGACGACGACCCACTTGGGCGGCGCTTTCGGGTCAGCACTGAGCATACCGTTGGCGGCATAGCGCTGCCCGAAGCCCGTCATGACGAGATTATCGAGTTGCCGCAGGCGATCATGACCGCCCATCGCTTCGGCAGCGCGCAAGAGCAGGTCACGGGCGGCGTCATCACTCTGGGCGGACACCTGAGAAACGGTGAGACACACGGCCACCGCAATCAGAAGCTTCGAACCGCGTGACGGGCTCAGCTGCAAAGTCCTGCCATCCATATCGTCTCCCCTCTATTTGACTACTTCGAAGTATAGGCGGATCGCGTCGCGCGCCAGCACCGTGCAGGTAGCGGTCAACCTGGGCGGCTAGTTCCTGGAAAAATCGAATATATCGTTCTCAACCTCGGGACGCGCCATGCCCTCCTCGAAATATTCCTCCCAGACCCGCGCCCATGGCCGGTCGTACCAGTCGGGGATGTGGAATTCGATGACGGTACCGGCCCTCACCGGCTGAAGTCGACCGTCGATGTTCCAGAGGTTCCGCTGGCACTCTTTCCACTGATAGCGCACGTCGGAATCGGGTCCGTCGCGATAGGTGTAGATCACATCGAGGCGCATCGGAGTGACGTATGCCACCGGGTCATACAGGGTGACTTCGAGGTGGATGTTGCGTTCCTCGTCACGCGTGTAGATCTCAATCGCCTCGAAGTCACTGCTGAACTCAGGCAACGCGTGGGACATCCACCAGCCTTGCACGTTGTCCGTCCACACGACGAGCGTCTCCTCGTCCCAGAAGGCGACCGACTCCCCGTACCACTGCGAGATCAGGGTTTTGTGCTCCTGACCAATGAGGATCTGACGGAGTATGTTCATCGCCGTGCCGGAGAGGAGTTGCACGTGGTGTTGGGTCACCGAGACCTGGATGTCGCGAATGCCCTGGGCCCACCAGCGGATCATGCCTTCCGGGTAGCAGGTCGATGACATCCACTGCGGCGAGTTGCTGATCGCAACGTGATAGAGCGACTGGGTAAACCGCTGCTGATATTCCGGCGTCAGCATCTGCATCAACGTCCCGGACTGGACGTTGTTTCCGAAGGTCCACTGCTCTTGCTGGCGCGTGCGGGAATTGTAGTAGCCGTCCCAGGCCGGCGGCGGGTTGTCGCGATCGTAGATCGTCGGTCCGCCATTCGCTGTCGCTTCCGCCATCAGCGCGTTGTAGTGCTCTTCCGCTGTCTTGTACGGATACGAACTCATCAACTCTTCCACCGAGAGCCCGTTTTCGCAGTCCCCCCACTCGCCAACGGTATTGTCAACCCACATATCGCCGATTCGCTCTGGCGAGTTGCACCGCGTGTAGCGCGGATCCTCCCAGTACTCGGAATCGAGGTAGAAGTCCCCGGTCGTGAAGAGATCGACCGGCAGCGGCTCTATACCCGGCGGTGGCTGCCGCGCCTCGATTGTCTGCTGCAGTTCGGCTGTTACCTGCGCCTGCACTGCCGGCGTAGACAGAAGTGTTGTTGTCAACGCAAGCGCCGACACGCCCGTGATAACTTTCGCAATCAATTTCCGATCTCCTCCTGGATGTCCAGTGCTCCTGGTGTTTCCGGGATTCTACGCCCAAGCGACCAGTCGCCGTCTACTCTTTCCCCGCAACCGGGGTCGACGTTGCTTAAGCTACGGCGAACGGCGGCTTCCCAGAGCGGAGCCGAGTGGGAATTGCCGCGAAGGAGATGCAGCAGTTCCTTGAGAGATCGATCAGAAGCGTCCGCCAGCGTTGAGCACGATTCCGTACGCCGGTTCTTCGTCCAGAATGGGGCTGATGCGCTCGCCATAAAGCTCGAGAGTCAGCTGCGACCCCTTGGTTTGGAGCCGCCCGAGTTGAGTTCCCACACGCAAGTGCGCCGGTCCGCCATTCGGCTTGCCCATCTCGCTGAACAGCGTCAGCAGGCCTTTGCCGTTGGACAGGTTCATCCCGTAGCCGACCCGCGTGTCCAGGTTCATACCGAGTTCCGCTCCACCGGTGGCAAGCAAGGCTTGCGCCGCCCGCGTACTGCTCCACATGCCCTCCGCTCCGGTGGATGGGGTGCCCCAGGTCGGCGCGAACGCGAAGAACAGGCCCTCGCCTTGCGCCCCCCAGTCGAAGTTGACCGTCAGGCCGGCACCCCATTGCTCAAACTCGCTGTCCTCATGGGCAAGCAGGACATGGCCACGGGCATGGATGTCCAATCCGGCCGGATGCCTGTAGGCGATGCCCATACCCAACTCGGCACCGGCGCCTGTTTCGGCATCGCCTCCGTCCGCGAGACCGCCGAGCTCGAGGCTTCCGGTCAGCGAGGATCCGTTTGCGAACGCGAAGCTTCGGCTGCCTTCGAGCGCCAGTCGTAGCCTCGAAGTGTCCGCGCCCACGCCGGGCAGGTACTCATGCTCATCGGACTGCATCTGGATCAGGAACGCATCGGCTTTGACAGCCAGGTCGATGCGACCCACCGACATGAGTTCCCGACGCGAACCCGCGGCGAACATGCGCATGGCAATGCCGGTCTCGGCCTCGCCCTTGTCGTCCGCAAGTGTGGCGCTGCCGCGGCCGAAGCCTACCGAACTCCAGACGCTGAGCCCGGACATGGGTTCCCAGTGCACATACGGATGCGCACTGGTGAGGTCCATGCGGACCCCGCCGTCGTCGCCGGCAGGTCCGCTGAAGCGATAGTCCACCTCCCCGCCGCTGTGGCTGACGATGGTCCCCGCCAGCAGGGTATCGTTGACGCGGTAATCCAGACCCAGATGACCAGCGAACACCTCGCCGTCCATCGAGAACCGGTCCTCGGGCCGACCCGAAAACGCGGACATGTCGCCGCCCACGCCCCACAGCGTCTATCGGCTCGGGGCGCCGTTGCTCCCGCCGCCGAACGGCATCTCGAATGAACTGCCGCGCAGCAGATCGCCCACGTCCGGCAATAGATTCAGATTCAGCCGGCCGGACGATATCCCCGCCGCCTGCGCGGCCTCCCAGAACAGGCCCTGATCGCTGTCGAGATCGATGCCGACGAAGTCCAAGGCGCTGGTGACCCAGCCGGACAACCCTCCGCCATCGCCTTCGCCGAAGCCGAGCGTGTCCAGATCCAGCCTCCATCCGCCGACCGCAACGTACGATTCGACGAGTTCGATGTCCCTCATGGCGCCGCGTTGTCCGACCATCTCGATCACGTTGCCGCCCACGGCGCGGCCGAACCCGGCGAGGGCGTACTTCATGGCCACGGCACGGGATTCCGGATCGGGTCCGTCGTCGGCATCCGCCACGCTCGCGCATCCCGACGCGGGACAGATGGCATAGCCGATCGTGTTGCTGTTGACGACGCTCTCGTCGGCACGGCCGAACATCGAGGCTGGATGACGGGAACCTCTCCGATTTCCGTGCGCGCCGTCGCCGTGTTGTCCCAGTCGACGTCCGGTGTGCCCTCGGGAACTCGGCCATAGATTTCGCGATCGAAGAATTCAACGATCTTTTGTCGTGATTCTCCCGTCCTGGCGCCCTCCGGCTCAACATAACACCGCAACGGCGACATTCCGGTCGTGCGTCTTGCCAGTCCCTGTACTGCGAAGCCCGCTTATTCTACTTATCCGCAGCGGACTGTCATAATCCACTAGCCCAGCGAGCGACCGACAATCCAGCTTCCTCCGATGATCGTCCCGAGCGTGCTTCCCAGGTTCGAGAGCACGACGACCAGCAAAATGCGACTCACCGGGTTGGTCCAGAAACCCTTGACCGTGGTGATCTCCTCGGACAGATTCTCTAGGTCCTCAACCGTCGGCTTCTTTAGGACCGCTTGCACCAGCCCCGAGACCCAACCGGCGGCGATCATCGGGTTCAGGCTGGTGAGCGGCGCCGCCACGAAGGCGGTGAGAATGGTCAACGGATGCGCCAGTGCAAGGAGTGCACCGAGTGCGGAGAACGTGCCGTTGACCAGCACCCAGATGGCCATCGACTCCATCGAGTGCTGTGCTCCGCCTTTGAAGAAACCGTAAACAAGCAGTCCGACGATCGCTGCAGGAATGCCCCACTTGAGGAGCTGCGGCCAGAACGAGGGCTTGGGTTGCCGTTCAAGGGGCCCCAACTGTGTGTCCTTCTGGATCTCCTGCAGGATGCCGGGAACGTGGCCTGCGCCCAAGATCGCGACAACAGTCTTGCCTTCGGCGCTGCGGATCTTCTGCGACAGGTAGACATCTCGTTCATCGATCAATGTACCTTTGACGGTGGGAAATTCCTTGGCCATCATCCCCAGCACGTCCGCAAGCTGTTCCTCCTGCTTGATCTCCTCGACGGTTTCCGCGTCGATCTTGCCAACGAAGAACAGGCTCATCATGAGGTGCCCCATCATATTGAGCTTGCTCCAGAACCCCAGATTGCCCCAGGTCCGGCGCAAAGTGATCTGAATGTCGCGGTCGGCCAGCACCAAGGCTGCCTGCCGCTTCTCCGCCAGCCGGATTCCTTCGACCATTTCTGCGCCCGGAGTGACGCCGAGTTGCTGCGCGATGCGGCGCTGGAACGAACTCATGATGAGGGAGCTCAGGAGAAGCATGGCCTTCTTCTCGCGGATGATCTTGAAGATGTTGGTTCGCTTCCACTGCTCGTGATCCATGATGTTGCGGTATCGCGAATCGCAGAGTTCGACGCATATCGAGTCGGGATTGACGGCATCGACGGTATCTCGGACGTCCTGAACGCTCTGCTTCGAGACGTGGGCCGTGGCGACGAGGTAGATCTGCCGGCCTTCGAGTTCTACCTTCTTGACGCAGGAGGGGATCTCCGGCGTGGGTTTGCTGCGCTCGATTTTCGTCATGGGGTGTCCGCTTATCCCTTCAAGGCCTTGCCCAACTTGAGTCGCAGGAGGCCCTCAATCCAGTGGGCGTCCCACCATTCCACCCGGTTTACCGGCAGTCGTGCAGGAAATCCGCGAGGTGCGGTTGGTCACGACCGCCAAGACCGGTCTCATTCCGGAACCGATCGACGTATTCCTCAACTTCCGACTCGATCGCAATCCTCAACATCTTCTGAGCCCCCGTCCAGATCAAAGAATCCAGGTGCGTCTCCACGTTCTCGTCTTGTTCCTGTCCGTTCTCGGTTATCTTCAGCATGGGCGGCGTTCTCTTCCCCAGATCTAACTGGGGTTCTCGCATTTTTGAATTTCACGAGATTAGGATACTCCGCCTTTTTCATTTCCTCAGGAATCTACCCGATCCACAACTTGAACCTCACCGGTTTTTCCGGAGACAGTTTTAGTTGAGTCCCGCCTCGACGAGGCGGGACTGTTGCTGCTGATCGCACATCTGTTCGAACTCGGCCGGTGGGATGTCGCCAATCGGTCCTAGGAGCCTGCGCCGTAGGACGATTTGCGGGTTGGCGAATTTCGCGAGATAGCGATTGATCGGCATCGGTGGCCGGGGAAAGGGCGTTTTGGACGACGAGGCGCCGCTGGGTGCGCCACGGGCGCCTGAATCGACCCTCTGACGGCCTGATTTGCGGGCGGTATCCCGGTCATTGGGCTACCTGAAGCCCCTGCATCCGCTTGACGTTCAATGCCAGACACACCAGGTTCCACTCGCCCTGGACCTTGCTCAGGCCGCGCAGGCTGAATCGGCGGAAACCGAGCACCTCCTTGATCCACCCGTTGGGCGCCTCCGATAGCCATTTGCGTTGGGCGTACTGCGCCCGTCCCGCCTCCGTCGCCAGCTTCTCGGCCATGCGCGCCTTCGCCGGATGTTTGGCCGCATTCACCCGGATCTCGTGTTTGCCCTCCCGGCCCAGAGCCACATAGCCGTCCACGCCGCGCGCCTCCAGCACCTGCAGGTCGTCCTCGTTGCAGTAGCCCGCATCCGCCAACACCGTCTCGGGCCGTCCCCATGGGTGGCCTCCACCTCGTCCACCAGCGGGACCATCCGGCCCTGGTCGTTGGCGTTCGACGACACCTCGGTAGCGACGATCAACTGGTTCTCTCCCTCCACCGCCACCTGCGCGTTGTAGCACTGCTGAAATCCCTCCGTCGAGGTCTTCATGATCCGGCTTTCCGGATCCGTGAAGTTGTCCTGCGCCTTCTCGTCCGGCTCCCCGTATTCCCGCTTGTAGGGCCGCCCGCCCTTCGGGTTGCGCTTCGAACCGGGCTCCCGTCCCCGCGCCTCGTCCGCCTCCCGTTGCCTGGCCTCCAAACGCGCCCGGGCCGCCCGGATCGCCGCCAGCCGGTCCTCCCGCCGGCGCAACTCCTCGGGCAACTCGCCCCCCCGAAACGCCTCCCCAAAGCGCGCATCCTCCGCCTCGTCGGTCTCCCGCGCCCGCGACAGCAACGCTTCGATCTCGCCCGCCAGACGCCGCTCCTCCTCCCGCATCCGACCGTAACTCATCGCCTTGCGCTTGCTGGCGTTGGCTCGAACCTTCGTCCCGTCGATCGATAACTTGCCGAAGTTCCCCACGCCCATCTCCCGCGCCAAGCCGACCACCTCCACGAACAATCGCTTGAACGCCGACAAATGACGGCGGCGAAACTCGCATATCGTCCGATGGCTCGGATAGTTGTCCGCCGCCAACACCCGGAACGCCACGTCCTCATCCAGCTTCCGCGCCATCCCCCGGGACGAAAACACCCCCGTCGCATAACCGTAGATCAGCAGCTTCAACATCATCCGCGGCTCATAGGGCGACTTCCGGCGACCGTCCCCCTCGTAACGCTCGTAGAACACCGCTAAATCCAGACCGTCCACCAGATCGCTCACATGGTCCGCCAGGTGACCCTCCGGCAACCAATCCCGCACATTCGGCGGCAGCAACAGCGCTTGTTCCGGTTGGTGAGGGGATCCCCAAAATTCGGACAGGTGGCTAAGGTGTAAAATCGCTGCCTCGGGAGAGGCCGATGAAGAAGCGAGGGCGGAAGCAGTACAGCGCGGATTTGAAGGCAAAGATCGCCGTGGAAGCGGTCAAGGGGCAGCGCACGATCCAGGAGATCGCGTCCCACTACGAAGTTCACCCGAACATGGTGACGAAGTGGAAAAAGCAAGTGCTCGACGGCGTATCGGAGATCTTCTCCAATGGCCGGGCACAGGCCAGTGAAGCCGATGAGCAAGCGCAGGCCGAACTCTACCAACAGATCGGACGATTACAGGTCGAGGTGGAGTGGCTCAAAAAAAAGTCGGGACTTTCCCGTTAGAGCAACGACGGCCATGGATCGAATCCAATCACGACGAGTTGAGCATCTTGGAGCAGTGCCGGTTGAGCGGAGTGTCCCGATCGGGACTCTACTACACACCGGTGGGCGAGAGCGCCGAGAACATCGCGCTGATGCGTCTGTTGGACGAGCAGTATACGCGCACCCCGTATTACGGGATTCGGCGTATGACCTGGTGGTTGAAGACGCAAGGCCGGCCGGTCAATGCGAAGCGGGTTCGGCGACTGGTCCGGCGAATGGGACTGGAAGCGATCTATCCCAAACCGCGGTTGTCGATGCCGGCCCCGGGACACCGGATTTACCCGTACCGGTTGCGCCATCTGGAGATTGTGCGTCCCGATCAGGTTTGGGCCACGGATATCACCTATATCCGGCTTCGGCAAGGATTCATCTATCTGGTGGCGATCATGGACTGGTTCAGCCGGTACGTGCTGGCCTGGGAAGTGTCCACGACGATGGACAGCGGGTTTTGCGTGTCGGCACTGGACTGGGCGCTGACCCAGGCGCGACCCGAGATTTTCAACTCGGATCAGGGCGCGCAGTTCACCAGCGATGTCTTCACGCGCCGGCTCGAAGACCGCGGCATCACGATCGGCATGGACGGCCGGGGCCGGTTCCTGGACAACATCGTCGTCGAGCGCTTATGGCGAACCGTGAAGTACGAGGAAGTGTACCTGAAGGACTACTTGAGCGTTCCCGAGGCGATCTCGAACCTGAATCTGTATTTCAGGCATTACAATCGGGAACGCGGCCACGAAGCATTCGACTATCGGACACCCGAGGCCGTTTACTTTCAACGCCCGCCAGGGGCCTGTGGAAACTGACGCAGCTGTGGAAATCCGCACACGACGCGGATTCCCACAGCTGCTTGAAAACAGCCTCGGAGACTCGGCTTTTTCACAGTTGCCACAGGCTCGGCGACGGGCCAAATATCAACCCATTTCAACGGCAGCGATCCACCTTAAGAACCGGGATTTTCTGTCCGAAGAATGGGGAGCCCCTCACCCACCGCTTCCAGTTGGGCGTCGGCCCACTGTTCGCAGGCCCGCCAGTAGGCCTCGACCCGCTTCCGGAATTCCTGTCCGGCCTCCACTTGCCGGCGCGCCGCTGAAGCCTGCTCTGCATTCACGTACCGGGACCGCGTCTTTCCTCCCTCCGCCCGCGTCAGACTGTAGTACGGCCCATGCCGCGCCTCGGGATCTTGCTGACACCGGCATTCTTTCCGGCCACACTTCATCGACCGTTCCGACACCGAACCCCGTCGCATCGGCCGGGGCTCGGCCAATTCTCGCGCCACGTTACGAACAGTTGCTGGGATCGCCTCTCGGTTCATCGGCATACCTCCTACGGACACTATATCCGTAGGAATAGCCCGTCGCAACCGTTGCCGTTACTGGTCACCCGAACCTGTCTCACCTTCCTGACGTGCGCCCCTCTGCAGCAGGACCATTTTATTGTCCCGCCTCGGGACGCGGGATGAGGAAGATCGCGTAGGTTGGAAGGGGATCGGCGCGTCGCGGGGTTGCGGGAGACGCGTAAAGGGGGCCGCTTGCAGGCGTCGCATGGCGTCTTCGTGCCCGGCGGGCACAGGTGTCCAGCGGCGCGTCGCGCCCGATTCCGCAGGGATGTCGGGGGGGGTCAGGCTGTGGGGGCATTCAGGATGGCGTCGAGGGCATCCTGCGCGCGGGCGGCATAATGACGGTTGGCCTCGGGCAGGTAGCGGAAGCGCCCCTGGCAGCGCACGATGGCGATGGCGGCGTTGGTGAGGCAGGCGAGATTGCGCGGCAAGTGGCGCACATAGGCCCGGCAACGGTCTTCATCGTAGGTGAAGTCGCGGACGTAGTGCAGACGGTTTTCGATGTGCCAGTGATTCCGGACCAGGGCCAGGAGTTGCTCGGGACTGGCGCGCTCCGCATCCAGCGAGGTCAGGCAAAAGGTCACCTCGACGCTGCACGCGCCGGTCTTGACGGTCTCGCGCTCCCGTTCGATGCGCATCGCCTGGCGGCGTCCATAGAGGTTGGCGTAACCGTCCCAGGGGGTGTCGGAGAGGTCGATGGCGGCGCAACGGCGGCGCTCGATGCGGCCATGGGCCTTCTCGAGGGTTTCGTGCGAGGGCGCGGCGCTCCAGTCGACCGACCGGAGGTCGTCATGCATCGTGGGCTGGTTGTCCTTGATCGCGGTGACGACGTAGTCGGCGTGACACTGGTCGAGCAGGCAGCGGGCGGTGTCCTGTTGGGCATGCATCGCGTCGAGGGTGACGGTGCGTCCGGCGAGGTCGAGGCCGCCCGACAGGTCGCGCACGGCGGGGATTTCATTGGTCTTGTCGTCGATCTCTTTCTGACCCAGGACCAGGCCGGAGCCGTGCTCGACCGCCGCGACCATCATCCGGCGCCCGTGCCCGGTCTGCGCCGAGGCGCCGCGCAGGTCCTTCCCGTCCATGGCCACCGGGGCGTGAGCGGCGCTGTACTGGCCGGCCCACCGGCCGATGGCGTTGTCGAGGGTCTCGGGCGGAAGCGCCGCGAGGATGTTGTGGAAGGTGGTGATCGAGGGCGCGGTGTAGCGCTGCTTCGAGGGGCTGTAGAAGGCGCCCACGGCCTGGAGTTGCTCCTGGCTGAGCAGGCGGGCGAACTGCGCAAAGGCGGTCACCCCGCGGTAGCCGGCCAGGCGGGCCGCGACGGCGAGCGTCAGCACGGTGTGGAGCGGGTAGCGCTTGCCCCGGGCGCGGCGCCGCTCGGGCACTTCGCCCAGGCGCTCGAACAGGCTGCGCAGACGCGGCGCGGCCATGGGCGCGGTTCGGGGTTCACCGTGCCACGAGGCCGGCGTCTCGGTCTGGCTCAGCGCCTCGGCGGCATGGCCGGTGAGTTCGAACACGAAGATCTCCTTGGGTTGGCCGTGATGGCGCCAGCGCGCCGCGCCGCCGGGCTCCCGGGCATAGCCGCGGGTCCGGCCCAGCCAGCGCCAGTTCGACGCGCGGTAACAGGTCCCGGCAAAGCGGGCCGGATCCACGAACGTCTCTGCCAGCAAGACGGGGTAGCCGTGCGCCGCCTGCATGTCCTGCGACAGCCGCCGCAGGCTCAGACCCAGCGCCCGCGAGGCCAGATTGGGCACCGTGCGCGGCGTCAGGATGACGAAGCGCGCGTTGTTGGCGATCAGATGCAAGCGCTGGAACTGCTGCTCCGCGCTCCAGCCGATCCAGCGGTCGCGCGCGGCCAGCTTGAACGCGCCCGGCTGCCAGCCGATCAGCGCAAGCCAGGTCGAGCCCAGCGTCGCGACGTGGCGCAAGCCCTTCCCGAACACGCCATGAAACGGCAGGTAGTGATGGGCCGCCACCAGCCTGTCCCAGCGCCGGTGTTCCTCCGCGCCCCAGGTCGGACGCACCGCCACTGCCCGCAGATCAATATCGCAACCCTGTGCCGGTGGCCCTCCCATGACGGATACTCTGCCACATCGAAAACAAAATAGCCAGCTCCGGATTCAACCAGGGCTGCCGAAAACCGCCGAACGAACAATAAAATGGCCCTGCCCTCTGCAGCCGATCTCTTGACAAGCAGGCGTAACAACGTGTAGATTCTCGACGGTTTACTGATCGAAAACGCCGTTTTATGAGGTCTTTCATAGGGCGCGGAGGGGTAGTGGACGTTTCTTCTTACGATGTTCTTTTGGTTGGCGGCGGCGGCGCCGGTCTGCGGGCGGCCATAGCCGTTGCGGAGTTCGATCCAAAGCTCAAAGTTGCCGTTGTTTCGAAGGTCTACCCGATGCGGAGCCATACAGTGTCAGCTGAAGGGGGAGCTGCCGGGGTTATCGCCGACGACGACAGCCTGGATGAACACGCTTACGACACGGTCTCAGGAAGCGATTGGCTCTGTGATCAGGACGCTGTCGAACTGTTCGTCGAGCAAGCCCCGAGAGAGTTGCTGCAACTGGAACATTGGGGCTGCCCCTGGAGCCGGACAGACGACGGCCGGGTCGCCGTGCGGCCGTTTGGAGGTATGAAAAACAAGCGCACCTGGTTCGCCGCCGACAAGACGGGTTTTCATATGCTCCACACGCTCTTCCAGACGTCGTTAAAATATGACCCCATCGTCCGCTACGACGAGTGGTTCGTCACGAAGTTGCTGGTTGACGACGGCCAGGTTCAGGGAGTCGTGGCCTTGGAGCTGATGTCCGGGAAGATCCAGGCTATCACTGCAAAAGCAGTGATTCTCTGCACGGGCGGGTGCGGCAAAGTGTTTCCGTTTACCACGAACGCCAACATCAAGAACGGCGACGGCATGGCGATGGCTTACCGGGCCGGTATCCCTTTAAAGGACATGGAATTTGTCCAGTACCATCCGACGGGTCTTCCCTTTACCGGAATCCTGATCACCGAGGCAACCCGGGCCGAGGGCGGGCATCTGGTAAACAAGGACGGCTACCGGTACCTGCAGGACTACGATTTGGGGACCCCACAGGCCAAACCCGTGCTGCGCTCGATGGAACTGGGTCCTCGCGATCGGCTCTCCCAGGCGTTCGTCAAAGAACAGGAGAGAGGACGAACTATGGAGGGTCCTTACGGCCACTACGTACACCTCGATCTGCGCCATCTGGGAGAAAAGCACATCGACTCCAGAATTCCCTTTGTCCGGGAACTGTGTCTCAAGTACGAAAATATCGATCCGGTTCGGGAAAAAATACCCGTGCGGCCTGTCATTCACTACGTGATGGGTGGAGTGCATACCGACAAAGACGGCGCGACTCCGCTGGACGGATTGTTCGCCGCGGGAGAGGTCGCGTGTGTCAGCATCAACGGTGCCAACCGGCTCGGCTCGAATTCTCTGACCGAACTACTCGTTTTCGGCGGCCGAGCGGGATCGGCAGCCGCAGCTCTCGCCTCCACTCGGAAGGCGCCTGGGAATCACGTTATCGCTCAAGCGAACGATGAAAAGAGGCGCCTGGAAGAGAAGTTTCTTCGAAAGACAAGCGGGCGGGAACCGATCGCTACGATCCGGAAGGAGATGCAGGCAGCGATGGAGGATGGCGCGGGCATTTACCGTAACGGCGAAGCTATTAAACGGGCTTCTGAGAAGCTTCGGGAACTACAGGATCGCTTCAACGACATCGCAATCCAGGACCACAGTCGCACGTTTAACACGGAACTGGTTTCAGCACTTGAGTTGGCTTATATGCTCGACGTTGCCGAAACGATCGTGCAATGTGCCGCCAACCGCACGGAGTCCCGTGGAGCGCATCAGAGGACGGATTTTCCCGCCCGGGACGACGAAAAATTTCTCGCACATTCTCTGGTGTTTCGAAACGAAGACGGCACCTCTCGAATGGAGTATCTGCCGGTGAACATCACACGATGGCCGCCGGCCGAACGCGTATACGGAAGAAAGTAGGTACGGATGACGGACACAATCGCCCTCGAAGTCACACGCTATAGACCGGAACAGGAAACAGAACCGACGGTTCAAGAGTACGAGGTGCCGATCACCCAGGACTGGGTCATCCTCGATGCCTTGAACTACATCAAAGATGAGGTGGACGGGACGCTGTCGTACCGATGGTCTTGCAGGATGGGGATCTGCGGGAGTTGCGGGATGATGGTGAACGGCGAACCCAAGCTCACGTGCGCCACGTTTCTCTCCGAGTATGCGCCCGGTCCGGTACGAATCGAGCCGCTCAAGAATTTTCCGATCATCCGAGATCTAACGATAGAAATGTCGGACTTCATGACGAAACTGAAGGAAGTCAAGCCCTGGATCATCCGGGAAGATGAGAAGCCCATCGAGGAAGGAGAATATCTCCAGACTCCTGAGGAACTTGATTCATACAAACAGTTCAGTATGTGCATCAATTGTATGTTGTGCTACTCCGCCTGCCCCGTTTACGGCCTGGATGACGCTTTTTCGGGCCCGGCGGCGATTGCCTTAGCTCAGCGCTACAACATGGATGCACGCGATCAGGGGGCCGCCGAACGCCTCGGGATCCTGTCGGAGCATGAAGGGATATGGGCTTGTACTTTTGTAGGCGAGTGCACGAAGGTCTGCCCCAAACACGTAGATCCGGCGGGAGCGATTCAGCAGTACAAGGTGACTGCGACGACGGAATGGTTCAAGTCCTTCCTGATGCCGCGGGGAACCAAATGAGGGAACGGTCCGCGTACACGGAATTTCATCCAAAGTGGTACCGCCCTCGCGTTTCCACCTACTGGTGGCTTTCTCAGTGGTCCTACACCAAGTTCATGCTGAGGGAGCTGAGCAGCGTATTCGTCGGATATTTCATAGTGATTACGCTCCTGCAGGTTCGGGCACTAACTATCGGGGCGACCAGTTACGCCGAGCTGCAGGAATTCTTAGGTAATCCCCTCGTCATCCTGCTGAATAGCGTCGGATTTCTGTTCCTACTCTTACACACCGTCACCTGGTTCAACCTTACGCCACGGGCCATCGTTGTTCGACTCGGCGGAAAGCGCGTTCCCGACATTCTGATCATCGCCCCAAACTACGTCGCATGGCTGGTGATATCGGGTTTCTTAGCCTGGGTTATCGTGGGAGGTTAGAATGGCCAAAAGATCATATGTAGCTTTCTTTTGGGCCTTGTTCAGCGCTGGGGGCGTCGTCTCCGCTTTCCTGTTACCCGTGCACGTGTTTTTGTTCGGGCTCGCGTTCCCGCTGGGATGGATTGCCTCTCCCAGCCATGAAAGCCTGCTCGGTTTACTCCAATCGCCTGTGACCCGCATTTACCTGCTCGTTCTATGCGTACTATCACTGTTTCACTGGGCACACCGGTTTCGCTACACACTCTACGACGGAGCACAGATTAAGCACCTCAATGAAGTAATTGTTGTTCTTACTTACGGGAGCGCTACGATAGGGTCCGGGGTGGCCATTTACCTCCTCTTGAACGTGGGATGAACAGGACGGAACACTGCTGAGAAAAGCCATTGAGGGCTTTTTCACCATCCTGCTTGAGAGCCCGACTCCTATTTCCTTGTAACGCTTCCGTACACGCCAAGATATCGAGATCAGAAATATATCTGGGCCACAGCCCTCAAGCGGGCTTGATTGACCGTTGTCGGGAGACGAATGGTTCCCTGGGGATTCCTCTGCCACAACAGGATCTGAAGTTCGGGTCGGATGCGGTTGAAATAACCCAGGGCGGCACCCCGAACACGTAGAAATTCTCCGTCCTCAAGTCCCTTCTCCTCGACTTCCTGAATCCATGCCTGGACCACGGCACCCTGTTCTTGGGTCGTGAATCTTGCGTATCCGGAACGATCTTTTGTCGTGATTCCCTCAGTGGTCACTTCAAATCCGGCCAACGATGGTCACCGCAAAACCGGCCGCCTTCAGGTAGCCTGAAGCCGTCTCCCGGCGCACTCCGGTCGTTTGTTCGATCCGTCGGAGCGACCATCCCAGCCGCCCCAATGCCACTACTTGTTCTCGTTTTTCGGCGCTCAAGACATTGCTCATGCCGACGGAGCCTACTCCGTCGCTGTCAATGTCCCGGACCTTATCGTTGGCCGGTTTTCAAGTGACCGCTATTGGCCGGTTTTGGGTGACCGCCGAGGGGAGGTGGGACCCTTTTACTCGATCGCGGTGGGCTAATTCCCATAGGTAAACCCCCGGCTCTGCCGGGGAGACTCGCAAAGGTTTGACCGAGTGAAGCAGTAAAGAAGAAAGTCCTCCTTGGAAAGCGGCAACTTTCGAACAAGGAGGACAAGTGAAAGACTACCAGAGCCTATCGCACACGAAATGGGACTGCAAGTATCACGTGGTGTTCATCCCGAAGTACCGACGGAAGAGGATATTCGGAGTGATCCGCCAGCGGTTGGGAGAGGTATTTCACGAACTGGCAAGGCAGAAGGAGAGCCGAATCGTGGAGGGGCACTTGATGGCGGATCACGTGCACATTTGCATCAGCATTCCGCCGAAATATGCGGTGTCCAGCGTGGTGGGATTCATCAAGGGGAAGAGTGCGATTTCGATCGCGCGGAACCTGATGGGTCGGAAACGCAACTTCACCGGAGAAAGTTTCTGGGCGCGGGGCTATTTCGTGTCCACGGTGGGGCTGGACGAGGAAATGGTGAGGCAGTACATCCGCGATCAGGAGAAAGAGGACCAACGCCTTGAACAGCTGAACATGGCGTGGTCGGACCAGCCGCCTTCAGGCGGCTCCTGAATATGCCCCTTTGAGGGGCTCACAAAAATAAGCCCCCGGCTTTGCCGGGGGTCACTTTAACTTTACGTTGTCAAAGCGATGCGTCGATGGATCTGCTCATCTAGTTTCCGATCTAAGGGGGCTGAATGGGAGACCAATTACACAAGATATGAATGAAATCATCGACATCACGGTGCCTTAATTCCAAAAGTAACGGAGAGGGTGGGATTCGAACCCACGGTGGAGTTACCCCCACACCGGTTTTCGAGACCGGCCTATTCAACCGCTCTAGCACCTCTCCAAGGCGAAATTCAGCCCGTCATTATAACTCCGAAACGCCATCCCTGAAGAATGGATCGTTCGTTGACCCGTCCTTGAACGACCCGCAAGTGAAGGGCCCTTCAGGGTGTGGGGTTCTCGGAAGTGGAGGATGTGCCGGGCGGCGTTGGGTCCGAATGTCTCGGCAGCCGGAGACGGGCCTCGCATCCGGGTCCGGGAATGCGGTTCCGGAGAACGAGCGCGCCATTGTGCGCCTCGGCGATCTGCCGGCACAAGACGAGTCCGATACCCGACCCTCCCTGCTTGGTCGTAAAGAAGGGCACAAATAGATTGGCCGTGCCGGCCAACCCCGGCCCGCCGTCTTCGATCCACAGTTCCAGTTGCGTCGGCAGGCTCTTCCAACCGATGCGGACATCTCCCGCGGTCTCGAGGGCGGCATCGACGGCGTTGCGAATCAGGTTGATCAGCAACTGTTCGATCTGACTGACGTCCACCATTATCGTGATGTCGGGTCCGGGAAGTATCTCGACACCCAGTCGAGTCTCCAATTGGACGATCCTCCGGACAAGCGGCGCAATCGTGCAAGGCTCCAGCGTGGGTTCGGGCAGCCGTGCCAATTTCGAATAGGACTCGACGAATTGAGTCAGCGATTCCGAACGTGAAGATATCACCGAGAGTCCTCGGGTCAGGTCCTGCTCCCAATCGTTGGGCCTGGACCGGCGGGACAGAAGGCCGGTGAGGCTTTCGGAGATGGAACTTATCGGCGTCAACGAGTTGTTGAGTTCGTGGCCCAGTACCCGGACGATTCTCTGCCACGCGCGCCGCTCTTCCTCGCGCAGCGCACGGCTCAGGTCGGAAAGCACCAGAAGCTGTTGTGGAACTCCGCCCTGTCTGAACGTGGTACGCCGAACCTCCCACCTGCCGCCTCCTCCCGCCAGACCGAACTCCATCAATCGCGGCGTCCTGCCATACAGGCATTCCGCCAGCCCCAACTCGCCCGCGGTACGGCCGAGCAGTGTCTTGGCCGTTCCGTCCAACAGTCGCTCTCCAGCGCGGTTGATCAGGCGCAGCTTGTCATCGAGGTCGAACGAGAGTATCGCGACGTCGATTTCGTCCATGATCTTGTTCAGCAGTTTGCCTGCTTCCAGCACGTCGATTCGCTGCGATCGGAGCGTGTGCGCCAGATCGTTGATCTCTTCTACAACGACCCCGACCGCATCGTGCGACTCGACTTTCCCTCGGACCGAGTAGTCGTGTTCACGAAGAGCTTTGAGCAGATTCGAGATGGCTTGAAGAGGCGACACGACCTGCCGTTCGGTTGCAATAGCGGCGCCAATCCAGACAACCGCGATGACCAGCGAGAGGCCCCACTGAATCCTGGCGGGGTAGTCGTTCATCCATAGCAACGCGAGGGCCACGATCGATCCCGGCAGTCCCGCGAGCGCGGCGAGCGAAACGATGCGTCGTTGATGTTGCATGAAGTGTTGGACCAGAGGATCTCGCGCTAACCCGCATTTCTCACGAGTTGTCTGCTACAGCGCCGGATCCATCCGCCAGTGCTGCGTTCTACGGCGCGTTCCTCGCGCCGGGCGCGTAGCGGCGCGTTCCTCGCGCCGGATCAAGCGCGGTCGGGCTCCTCGACGTACCGTCAAGTACGCCTCCGGTACCCTCCGGGCGCGCGCCTTGCTCTGACGGCGTCTCCGACTCTTCGCGACGAAAACCCTTGAGAAAGGCGCGCCACGTTTCGATTGCGGGATCGTTCCTCGACCGCGAAATCGATCGGCCACGATTCGGACCCGGTTTTCGGCAGGCCCTCCGGAAACGTTGGATGCCCGCGATCCTGGGGTCGGGACGCGACCTACATCTCGTAACTCTGAACGTTGTACTTCTGGATTCGGCGGTACATGGCGCTGCGGCTCAGCCCCAGCGCCTTCGCTGCCTGACTGACATTGCCGCCGTGCCGGGTCAGGGTCTTTCGCACCAGGAACGACTCGACGTCGTCGAGGCTCATGCTGTCGATCGTGTTTCCGCGTTCCTGCGCGCCGTGCAGCCCCAGGTCCGCTGAACTGACCGATTCGTCCTGCGCCATCAGGACTCCCCGTTCCACGGCGTGACTCAGTTCCCGGACATTGCCCGGCCAGGGATGGTTCGTCATCAGCTGAAGCGCATCCCGCTGGAAGTTCCGGACGTTCGTTCGGTAGCGCTCGGCAAAAGTTCGCAGAAAATACGACGCGAGGTGAGGAATGTCCTCCCGGCGGTCTCTGAGGGTTGGCAACCTCACCTCGATCGTGTTCAAACGGAACAGCAGGTCTGGACGAAAACGTCCACGATCGACCTCCACGGAGACGTCCGCGTTCGTTGCCGCGATCACCCGTACATTCACTTTCCTGGTCTTCGAAGAACCGACCCGTTCGAGTTCCCCGGTTTCAAGGACCCGCAACAGCTTTGACTGTTGGCCGATAGGGACGTTTGCGATTTCATCGAGAAACAGGGTTCCCTTGTCTGCAAGCTCGAAGCGTCCGACCCTGTCGGTCTTCGCATCGGTGTAGGCGCCCTTCGTATGGCCGAACAGTTCGCTTTCGAATACTCCGTCGGCCAGACCGCCGGCATTGACCGTCACCAGCGGCATGCCGGCGCGGTTGGAGAGCGCATGAATCGTATGCGCGACAACCTCCTTGCCCGTCCCGTGCTCACCGGTAATCAGGATGTTCGCGTCCGAAGGGGCCACTCGCGTGATCAATTGAAGTACATGTCGCATCGCCGGCGATTCGGCGATGAGCGTGGGCCGGCCCGTGGTGCGCAGAAGGCGGTTTTCGGACTCCAATCGCTGCGCATTTCTCAGGGCCCTGCAAAGTTCGATCTGAGTCCGAACGATTGTCAACAGCCGCTGGTTTTCCCATGGCTTCTGGACGAAATCGCGGGCGCCCCTTCTCATCGCCTCTACCGCCAGATCGATGGTGCCCCAAGCGGTCATCACGATGATCGGCAGCGTCGAGTCCGTTCCGTGGATCTCCGTCAGTATGTCCAGGCCCTCGTCTCCCGACGTCGTATCGCGGGTGTAGTTCAGATCCATCAGCACGAGATCGAATTCATGCGCGTCGACAGCGTCGATTACGGCGCGTGGCGAGGACGCGGTATGGATCCGGTATCCCTCCGGCTTCAGAAGAATCTGCAGCGCTTCCAGCACATAGGACTGGTCGTCCGCGATCAGGATCTCCGATTCCGCCTGTCTTGAAACGGCCACGGGGTGGTTTTCCTCCTCAACTCCAGTCACTCGGGCGTATGCCGCAGGGTATCGTAGCTGACCTGTGCCTTCCTGGAATCAGGATGCGGAGCGATCATATCCGAAGTTCAACGTAATGAGTTCAGCCTACTTTTGGTTCCGGTTGAGGATCGCCCATGGATGGGAGGACAGTGTGGACTGAGCGGCCAGCACACCCGTCGCCATGCACAACGCCAAAAGCACAGCAGCCACTGGAAAAGCGAAGACCGATATCGCGGCAGTGTCCAGTTCGGGAAAGGATCTCCGCACCGTTTCGCTGAGGAGGAGCGCCAAACCTGTTCCTGAAACCAGACCGAATGCGATGCTCGCTATCACGTTCCGCAATTCTGTATGCAGGATCTGCCATCTGCTGGCGCCCAGCGCTCCACGAATCGCAATCTCCCGTTGACGTTCGTTCCCCGAGAACACTACGAATGCATACATCCCGAACAACGCGATGATCACACCCACCGAAGAGAGAATCGTTGCCACTGTAGTCGTAAATCGCAGGTCTACGCTTGTCATCGAAATTCTTGAATCCAGAGACTCAACGTCATAAACGACCCCGCCCGGTGAGCTTCGATTGACGATCTCTCTCACTCGATTCAGAACCGCCGCCCGCTCGAACTCGCCATTGATTGACAGGAACGCCGCGGACCGTTGAGAGAATGGCAGATAGACCTCTGGCTTGAAAGCCATCGCGGGTTCCCCTATTCTGACTCGACCCACCACGCCCACGACCTCCAACCAGGGTTCGTCGCTGTCAAAGCGCAGGAATCTCCCAAGAGGTTCTCTTCCCGGCCAGTACTGCCGTGCAAACGTTTCATCGACGACCGCCACCGGGCGTTGCAGTCTGACATCGGAATCGGTGAAGCCCTGTCCCTGGACAAATGGAATTCCGAGTGTCGAGAAGAATCCGGGTGTCACATAATGCTGGCCCGGCGTCGGTTCGAGACTCGAGTTCAGAATTCTTCGGCCATCTTCAAGACTCAGCGAAGCTGTAAAACCGGAATTCGGAATGGGCAGGTTAGTCGATATTGCGACGCCGTTAATGCCGTTCAGGGCGCCCAACTCCTGCCGAAGGTTGCCGAACATTGTATTCGCTCGTTCCGGCTGGTATTCATCGCCACTCAGGTCGATCTGCATCGTGAATACGTCAGTGGAGTCGAATCCCCACTCCACAAAAGTCAGGCGGGCAAGGTTATCGACAGCGACCACGGTATATAACGTAACGGAAGTTGCCAATGCCGCTTGAACGGCAAGAAGTACAAGCCTCAGCTTTTGGGAACGCGGGGACTCCGAATTGACAGAATCGGATGAAAATCCGGAAATCGCAACGTGCCTGACCGGCCGCCAATACACCACGGCGGCACAAAGGCAGGTGAACAGGGCCACGGCGCCTGAACTCGCCAGAAACATCCGCCAACTCATCTGTCCCACCGGGGCAGCAAGACTTCCCGAGTAGGTAATGTCGATCAGACTTGACAAGGCCATGGTGCCAATCAGGGCCAACAACGACGCGGCGCACACAAGGCCAAGAGACTCCAGAGTGAGCCGGCGCCATATCCGTAATGGAGTCGCCCCTACAGCCACGCGAATCGCTATTTCGCGTGCTCTCGATATTGAACCTTCCGCAAAAAGATTACCGGCATTCAGGACTCCAATCGCCATAACCAGAAGCGCTGCGAAGAGCATGAGTATTGAAGCCCGCTCAACCCGCGGATCGGATATCGCGCCTCTAAGGGGGGACACCAGGACACCCTCGACGGATTCTCGCAATCTGAAGTCCGGCGATTCAGCCAGCGCGGCCTCCGCACCGCTTCGAACCTCTGCGAGGCTGCGGTTCGAAGGCACGCGGGCAACGATCCTGATGACCAGGTAGTTCGGTCCCGCCAACGCCGTGGGCGATAGAACCGAGGGGGATCGATCGAGTAGCGCCCAGAGTTCGGTCCTTTCATTCCGCCAACTCTCAAAGCCCGGGGGCAAGACGCCGACAATTGTTACGCTCTCGCCATTCAGAAATATCTGACGTCCAAGAATGTTGGGGTCCCGGTTGTATCGGCGTTGCCAGAGTGTCTCGCTGATAACGCAGACCGGTTCTGCGGACTTCAACTGCCCGGATTCATCGCTGTCGATGAACGTGCGTCCCAACGCGGGCTCAACGCCAAGGACGCGAAAGAAGTTGGCAGAAACCAGTTCGATACCTATCCGTTCGGGAAATCCCCGATCCATGATAGTGGCTTCATAGGCGGACATGGCCGCCATGTCCATCCCCATGAAATCCCGACCCAGATATTCGAAAGCCGCATATGGGAGATACGTTCCCCTGCCCGGGAATCCGTCAGGCAGAAGGTTGGAAGCGTTGTGTTCGATGATCGTCAATGAGCCTTCATTGGCTACAGGCAGGCGGTTGAAAAAAAGAGTCTCAACGACGCTGAGACTCGTGCTGACAAACATGATGACCACGCCAAGCGTCAAGATGACGGCCCACCTTCTTGACTTCCAGCGACTACCCGTTTTCTGTTGGAACATGGATTCTGGCTTGTGATCGGTTGCGCTCGACCGCATCTTGCCGAGATAAATTTACCAGTTCACGGCGGAGTTCCCATTTGGTCAATGAACAACATGGTTGAATGCTGCTTGCCGTACTGCCTTGTTGCATCCCCCAAAACCGTTCGGGAACCGGAATGCAACGATTGCATCAAACTCGTTTTCCGACTGCCGCATGGTCGCATCATGGGACGATCGTCACCGCAGCGGCGAGTGTGATATCCATCGTGTCCTCGGCGGCAAGCTCCAGGGCTGAGTCTTGAGGCCCCACACTTACCCTCCCAAACTGATTCGTCTCCAGATCATACGAACGCCCTCCCGCTTCGAGTCGCGTTAGCAACATTTCGATGCGCGGCCCGTAGGCACTGGGCTCCACTGTCACTATTCGACCGTAGGCTGTTGAACCCGCTGGAATCACTGTCTCTTCGTCCATCGTGACGGCATCCACCAGCCGCGCCGTGAATTCGTCGCCAGCTTGGTTTCGTTCAGTGCTAAGCGCATCGGTCAGCGCAAGCGTCAGCGTCCAGCCTGCCGGCACACGGACGCCTTGTTCGGCCCCCTCAAGGCGTTCCAATACCAGTCCTTCCAACCCCGACGACTCGACTTCTCGCGTCGCGACAGAAAGATCCCTCTCAACCGGAACAGTCGCGTCGGACACGGCTTCCGGGTCTTCTTGCTGTGGTGTACACCCGAGGGCCATCAGGAAAAGCGAGATCGTGCCCATTCGAAAGATTGTCTTCATCAATACCTCCCCGGCCATCTAGCCAACGACTGCATTGGTCCGCGATGCGAGCAAGCGAAACTACTCGCTACGGAGAACCTCGACGATACTGACGCGAACGGCACGTCTCAAGGGAATCAGCGACACGCCGGAGACCAGGACTGAAAGTGTGGCAACGGCAATGACGATCGTCGCCGGATCGGATCCCGCAATTCCGTACATGAATCGGTCAGCAAAGCCCCCCGCCCACCATGCCACGACCGTACCGAACACAATGCCCGCGAGTATCGGCTTGAGCGTCTTCTTCATGATTGTGCGGACGACGTCACTTCGTGACGCGCCCAGAGCCCGACGCACCCCTATCTCCTTCTCGCTCCTGGCAACTGCGTTGGACACGAGACCAAAGATTCCCGCTCCAGTCAGCATCAATCCCATGATGCCCAGCCAGATGAGCATCGCACGCCCCAAACGCTGTGGCATCAGGAGCGCTCTGATCCGTTCGTCGACAGTGGACACCTCACCGATCGACAATCCAGCGTCCGCAGCCAGACGATCGAGCGATTGAAAGACAGAAGCGGACCCTCCACGGGTCCGAATGATCAGAAAGGCGTTGCCGCCGACGAACAGGCGTGAGCCAAGAAAAACCGATCCGGTCATGTAGACCGCCGGAACGCCACTATTTCGGAGACTTCCAATTTTGGCATCCCTCGCAACGCCAATGATCGTAAAAGGACTCGGCAGAACGGAATCGCTCAACGAACGACCGATAGGATCCTGGTTCGGCCACAGGCGCCGAGCTGCCGCGTCATTGACGATGGCTACAGGAGCACCGGTCTGGTCGGCAGACGTGAAGTCCCTACCCTGAGCGAGATCCTGGCGCAACGTCGCAAAATAGTTTTGACCGACGTAGAACGTCTGTAGCGGCACGGGTAGATTTACCGCCCGGCCATCGACCCGTACTCGATCCACCGAAGAGTTGCTCCCCGACAAGACGGGTACCAGCCCGATCGTTGCATTCGAAACACCGGACGTCCCGATCACACTGTCCAGCAATCCCTCGACCGCAGCCTGTGCCCGGAAACCCGCGGCCCGTGTAGTCATCGCGGGAGGGCTGACAGAGGCCACCATCAGCTCGTCCGGCTCGAAACCAAGGTCCGTCGCCAGTCCCTCGGAAACGCTCCTGATGAACAGAATCGCGCCGAATACGAGAACGATGCTGATACCTATCTGGATGCCAACCAAGGGGCGGACCGCTCCGCGTCTCGACGATCCGGCGATTCTGTTGAAATTACCCAAGTGATCGATCGATGCGACGCGCCACACGGCAGCCAAACTGATGATGAAAGCGAACACGGCCGTGACCAATACCGCGAAGGCTACCGTTCGCGCATCGATGCTATCCCGCAAGGTCGAGATAGCGATGCCACCGGGCAATTCGAAGAACGACAACCCCCGGCTGATCCAGTTCATGGCCAGCAACCCTATAGCCCCGCCCGCCAGCGCCGTCACGCCAGCTTCGACCACCAGCCCGCGCGCGAGTCGAAATCGACTCGCTCCAAGTGCCATGCGAACGGCGAGTTCGCTCCGTCGCTTCTCGACGCGGACGACCAAAAGATTTGCGAGGTTCGCACATCCAACCAGGAACGTCAGACTCACGGCCGCGGCGAGCAGTGCAATGAAGCCTCGGATGCCGGTGCCTGACTGGAACGAAAAGGCGGCCGCAGTCAAAGGAACCAGGGTCATAGTTTCATTGGGTCCCACCACCACTTCCAATTCAGCCTGGGCCTGTTCAATCTCTACTCCCTCTCTCAACCGACCAACGATCGTCAGCAACGTAAGTGGATCGATCGGTGACACGGCGGCGTCGTTGGACCCAGGACTGAAAATATTTCCTCGTCCATCGGTCTGTAGTCCTCCTGCGGGTACCAGACGTTCTGCGGCCATCAAGGGAAAGAATAGATCCGGCGGCGTGACGGTAATATCGGTTCCCGTGAAACTGCGCGGAGCGACACCGATGATCCGAACGATATGCCCATTGACCTCAATGGTCTGACCGACTGCTCCGACACCGCCGCCAAATCGACTGCGCCACACTCGATGGCTCAGTATCGTCACGAGCTCCGCACCACCGACGTCGTCTGCCGGACTAAAACCTCGACCGATCTGCGAAGTGAGACCGAGAACACGAAAATAGTTTGCTGTTATGAAAGAACCCCGCACATGCTCGATGGGAGCGCCGGGTCTGAACACGGATGGAATGCCGTTCGTCCCGGGATCACCGGAGTCACTGGACGCTGCCAGACCACCGAGCGTGCGCATGGACGTCGCTCGGAGCCGCTCGTAATCTCCCCACCAGAAGCCCGTTCGCATGAGGTTACCCTGTCCGTTGCGCGCAGCGACAACGAGCCTGGATGGCTCAACGACATCCAGTGGTTTCCAAAGGACACGATCGAGTAGGCTAAACACAGTAACCGTCGCGCCTATCGCCAACGCGACGATCAGGATCGCAGCGGTAGTCAACGCCGGAGTTCCAGCAAGATGTCGTATGGCATCGCGGAACTCACCGCCCAACACGTTGATCGTACTACCGAGCCAATGAGCCATCCGTTCCTCCCGGAAGATCGAACGCGCCGTGCCCTGTCGCATCCCCCAAAACCGTTCGGTTAACTGAATGCAACTTGCATACCAAGTGCTTCTGGAACCAGTTCAGCTTGGCAGAAGCCAAATTATTTCAATGATTTAGGTGATTTTATGATTCAGCGCGAGGGCTTGTTCGGGCACTGGTGTGTGAGATCCGAGTGTCCGCTATTGGAATGATTGTTCGATTCCGGCACCGATATCGGGACCAACAAGGCGGGAAGATCAAGTATGAATTGGAGTTCATCCTCTGAACCGGCGAGGGAACCGATCGGATCGATACTCAATCCGGCTACCGCCGTTCCTATTCCATTTGGCAGCGCGTCCCCGGTGTCGGTTTGGGGAGTTGATCGGACGCGGGAAAGGGCCCAACGCGGACGGTCATCGGTCTCGACACAGCGCGGGACGGATTCGACGAACCCGCTACAGATGGCTCCGGGTGCTTGCGATCAACCCAGCGTCGCGCCCCACGTGCCGTTGAATACAAAGTCGGCCTGGGAGCGCCGGACCCGCGGGGCCAGTTCGCGCTTTTTCAACTCATCCGAAAGCTGGTCGGGTTCGCCGGCATAACCCATTGCCAGAAACGCCACCGGATCGAAGTCATCTGGAATGGAACATGCTCCGCGAGCCTTTTGGCGATCGAACCCGGCCATCTGATGGACCGACAGTCCCAGTTCGGTCGCCTGCAAGACCAGGTGCGCTGTCGCCAGCCCCACATCGTGGAACGCATTGCGGTTCGGGTTGCCGTTATTCGCAAATTTCATGGATGCCACCGAAATGATCAGTACGCCGGCCTGCCTGGCCCAACTGTTCCCCGGCACCAGACAATCAGCCAGGCGCTTGAAGCCTGATTCGTCGTCGGAAACCGCGACTATGTAGCGCCATGGCTGTTCGTTGAAGCACGAGGCCGCCCAACGGGCCGCTTCGAGGCAGGATCGCAACTTTTCGGGTTCAACGGCCCGATCCAGGAACGATCGCGGGCTCCATCTTTTCTCGATCAGAGGGTTGATGGGGTATTGGGCATCGGCGGATTTTTTCATCTATTTCTTCGATTTTTGTTGCTGCCAGATCCGACGGGCTACCCTGCCGAAGACATGGCGTTCTGGCAGCGTTTTTCGGCGCGGAAGATATAGCTGACCTTGGAGGATTCCTCGTCCACTACATCCAGTTCAAGCCCTTGGAGTTGGGTCTTGAGGTCGGCCATGCGGAAGTAGCCGAAACTCATGATTCGGTCGGCCATGCGGAGCCACAGTGGCGTGGGGTTTGGAGTCACGATGGTCTGGCAGACGAACTCGCCGCCGGGCTTCAATACCCGGGCGACTTCGGAAAGCGCCTGGGCGTAGTCGGTAAAGATCTGCAAGGCCCCACAGCAGATCACCGCGTCGAAGGATTCCGATTCGAAAGGCAGGTCGAGCGCGTTACCGCGCATGTAGCAGACGTTTGAAAACTCGTCGTTCGGTGAAAGGTCCACGGCCCGATGCAACATCTGTTCCGCCAGATCGAAACCCACAACCGTCGTTCTCGTACCGCACCGCGCAATGTGCCGGGTGAAGTTGCCCGGTCCGCAGCCAAGGTCCAGAATCATTCCGTGACGGGAGGGCTCCATCAACGCCGTAATACGTTCCAGATCTTCGGGGAATGAACGCGAACTCGAAAAGAAATAGCCGAGGGGGCGCCAGATGTTTTCATAAATGGCAATCATCGGCGGGGACTGGCAAAGGTACTGGATCGGCGTGACCGATTCGGTGAAGTCGGGGCACAGGTTCACATAACCACGGCCCAGGGGATATTCGGAGTGGCAACCCGAGCATCTCAAATGACCGTTGCCGTTGCTGGCGAGCGGCCCTGGGGATTCGCATTCGGGACACCGAAGTATCTCCAGAATTTCGGGCAACAGTATGTGCTTCAAATCTCCAGAACCCCTTTTAGCATATCGGTTTACGAGTTCTGCCCAGGTCCTGTCACGAAAAGGGCAAGGTTAGGCGATTTAACGATGTGGTGTCAAGAGAGGTTCGGTCGCCGGTTGGTGGCGTTTCGATAGCTGCCGGCTGTTGCCGCGGATTGGGGGGGCGTTCCGGGTCTGTTCAACCCAACCCTTGTTACAATGAAAAGTTTCCATGACGTTCGAACTCGCATCATCTTACGAGCCACGCGGCGACCAGCAATCGGCTATCGAACAGTTGGTTCGCGGCGTCCGGGACGCGGACCCCCACCAGGTTCTGCTCGGAGTTACCGGGTCGGGAAAAACGTTCACGATGGCTAAGGTCGTCGAGGCCGTCAACCGCCCGACGCTGGTACTGGCTCACAACAAGACGCTTGCAGCGCAACTGTACCAGGAGTTCAGTTCCTTCTTTCCCAACAACGCCGTCGAGTACTTCGTCAGTTATTACGACTACTACCAACCCGAAGCCTATATGGCGTCGACCGACACCTATATCGAGAAGGAATCGACAATCAACGATGAAATCGACCGCCTTCGACTGTCGGCAACACGGTCCCTGTTCGAACGCCGCGACGTGCTGATTGTCGCGTCCGTCTCCTGCATTTACGGTCTCGGATCTCCGGAGGCCTATTACGGGATGCTGTTGATGCTCGAAAAAGGTCAGAAGGTGAGCCGGAGAGAGGTGCTGACGAAGCTGGTCGAGGTTCTTTATGAACGTAACGATGCCGATTTCAGGCGAGGAACCTTCCGTGTTCGCGGGGACACGATCGAAGTGTTTCCCACATACGAGAACATCGGGTATCGGATCGAGTTGTGGGGCGACGACGTCGAGCAACTGAGCACGTTCGATCCGCTGACCGGGGACACGCTTCGAAGACTCGATCGACTGACCGTTTATCCGAAGAGTCATTTCGTGATGCCGCGTCTGCGACTGGAGCAGGCGGTGCGCACGGTTCGGGCCGAGTTGAACGACTGGGAAGCCCTGCTGGAGCGTCAGGGGAAACTTCTGGAGGCTCAACGCGTTCATCAACGCACCCTGTTCGACATCGAGATGATGAAGGAAGTGGGCTACTGCCACGGGATCGAAAATTACTCCCGCCACCTGACCGGGCGTATGCCGGGGGAGCCCCCGCCCACTCTTCTCGACTACCTTCCCAAAGACGCGCTGATGTTTATCGACGAAAGCCACCAGTCGGTACCCCAATTGCGCGGCATGTACCATGGGGACCGGTCGCGAAAAGCCAACTTGGTGGAGTACGGGTTCCGATTGCCATCGGCCCTGGATAATCGGCCGCTGACGTTCACCGAGTTTCAGAAACGGATCAACCAATTGGTGTACGTATCCGCAACGCCGGGTCCGTATGAACTGACGCGGTCCGGGGGCGTGGTCGTCGAGCAGGTCATCCGTCCGACGGGGCTGACCGATCCCGTGGTTGACGTGCGGCCGGTGAGCGGGCAGATCGACGACCTGCTCGACGCGATCCGCGATCGCGTCGCGGTTCGGGAGCGGGTGCTGGTGACCACCCTGACCAAACGCATGTCCGAGGATCTGGCCGAATACTACACTGAAGTCGGCGTACGATGCCGATACCTGCACTCCGAAATCGAGACGCTGGAACGTATCAAGATTCTTCGTGGGCTGCGCAAGGGTGAGTTCGACGTTCTGATCGGGATAAACTTGCTACGCGAGGGACTCGACCTTCCGGAAGTCTCGCTGGTGGCAATTTTGGACGCCGACAAGGAAGGGTTCCTGAGATCGGCGGGGTCGCTGATCCAGACCGTTGGCCGGGCGGCGCGGAACGTGAAAGGGATGGCGATCCTTTACGCGGACAAGGTAACCGATTCAATGCGGCAGGCGATAGAGGAGACCGACCGCAGGCGATCGATCCAGGTCGCCTACAACGAGGTCAACGGGATCACTCCGGAAAGCATCGTCAAGCCGGTCGACATGACCTTGATCGCCGTTTCCGAGGCCGACTACGTCGAAACACCGATCGACGGTCCCGCTGACGATGAGATCGAAGAGGATATCGGGAAGATCGACGATCGAATCGAGAAGCTCGAAAAGGACATGCGAGAGGCCGCGCGACGGTTCGAATTCGAGCGGGCCGCGGAATTGCGGGACCGTGCGAAAGCACTTCGTGCCCGGCGGTTGGAGATCGCATGATAAACTTACGGCAAACGGGGAGGGCGCCTCTATGAGAGCCTTTTGCATGATCGTCGCTGTCGCCGGGTTGATGGTTCCCAATGCAATTGCCCGTCAGGAAACGCCGTCGGACGCCCAGGCCGCGGTTGCCTCGCCGGACTACCTCGAGATCGGAAACGCCGCTTTCGAAGCGCGTGATTTTCAGTTGGCGATCGACGCGTTCAGGCAATTTTCCCCTATCGAAATCCTGCCCCAGGCCCAAAACCGGCTCGGAGTGTCCTACTTTATGCAGGGCCGCGAGCGCGACGCCGAAGGGACGTTCCGTGTGGCCACCAGCCGGGATCGCGAACTGGCGGAGACCTACAACAATCTTGGTGTCCTCTATTACTCCAGAGAAGATTTCGATGACGCGGAGGATCGTTTCAGGGATGCCGCCGAACGCAGTCCCTTGAACCGGAACATTCAGGACAATCTGCATGCCGCGAAATATGCGCGCGAAAACCGTGACGAAGCCCGGGCCCTGGCGGCGCAACTTCGCCTGACGAGCCCGCTTCTGGTACGGAGGCTGGTCGGCGATACCTTGCGGGTCGATCTGTTGATCCCTCCCGCTATTCAGGATGAACTGCAGAACCTCGAAACCCGTGGCGACATATTTCTTGCGCGCAAGATGTATGAAGACGCGGCGTCCGAGTACGAGCAGTATCTTGGGATCGACCGCTACGATCCCTTTGTCGCGAACAAGCTCGGACTGACGTTTTTGCAGTTGCAGGAGATGGGTGACGCGGAAAAGCAGTTCAAGGAAGCCTTGAAGGTGAATCCCTACTACGTGCCGGTGTTGAACAACCTGGGTTCCCTGGAACAGACCCGAAACAGGTACCAACGCGCCATGGGCTACTACCAGGATGCCCTCGAGATACAACCCGAATACAGCGTGGTTTTGCAGAACATCGGCGCCCTGTTGTTTGCGCTGGAACAATATGAGGAGGGCCTGCAGTTTTACATACGCGCGCTTCGGGCCGATCCCACGATGTTTGACGCCGCGGACAGCGAGGGTCTTCCAACCTTGGCCCAGGCAACCCGAGTCAACGAAGCCATGACCAATTTCTACATGGCGAAAGTGTTCGCAAACTTCGGCGATGCCGACCGAACGATGTCCTATCTCTATCGCGCCGTCGAAGAAGGCTTCGACGATGCGGACTTGCTTGCGGATTCCGTATTCAGCCTCCTGGCCGAAGACATGCGCTTCGTGCAGTTGATGGTGACGCTCCAGTCGTCCGGATAGACTTCAAGACTGCATCTCAACATCGAATGGAACATTCCGAATTCGTAGTCGAACTCGCGCGTTCCGCCGGCGAGGTTCTGAATTACTACGCATCCCGGGACAAGCAGGTGGAGTTGAAGGGGCGCGGCAATCTGGTCACGGTCGCCGACAAGGAAAGCGAAGCCCTGATTCTGGACGCGATCCGCGCCCGATATCCGGACCACTCGGTATTGGCCGAGGAGTCGGGTCCGATGGCGGGTCAGGGGGATAGCCCGACGCACCGTTGGATCGTCGATCCGCTGGACGGTACAACAAATTACGCGCATCGGTACCCGATGTATTCCGTGTCGATCGCCCTGGAGGTCAACCAGCGGATGGAATGCGGGGCTGTCTACGATCCGGTTCGCGATGAAATGTTTTCGGCACGCCGCGGGAGCGGCGCCAGGCTGAACGGTGAACCGATATCCGTGTCGGAAGTGTCCGGTCTGGGCGACGCGCTGCTGTTGACGGGCTTTCCTTACAACATCGAGGAGCGCGTATCGTGGGCCCTGGGCCTGTTTCGGGGCTTTCTGCTCAAGGCTCAGGCGATCCGGCGCGGAGGTTCCGCGGCCCTCGATCTGTGCCATCTGGCGATGGGGCGGTGCGACGGTTTCTGGGAACTCGATCTGCACCCCTGGGACACCGCGGCCGGTGTGCTGATCCTGGAGGAAGCCGGCGGGCGGGTGAGCCGGTTCGATGGCGGATCCTATCAGGTGGAATCCCGTGAGATTCTGGCGTCGAACGGGCAGTTTCACGACACGATGATGGCGGCGATTGCCGACGCCCGGCCGATCGATCTCTGAGGGCGCCCTTCGAATCCTGAATTGCCGGACATATCGACTGTGGCTCCGGTTGGGCCGGTACCGCCGAGCACATGCCGGGGTCCGATGCTCCGTTTGTCTACCTACGGCGCGTTCTCAGGCGCTTTCCTGGCGCTGATCGCGCCGGATCAAGCGCGGGCTCCTCGACGTACCGTCTAAGCGCACCTTGGTGCGGCAGTAAGAAGTCCGCCTCCGGTGCCCTCCGGGCGCGCGCCGTAGCTCTGACGGCGTCTCCGACTCTTTGCGACGAAAACCCGTGAGAAAGGCCGCTAGTGCCCACAGCAAACGGATGCCGCTTCCGAAAAATTCGCCTCGCGTTTTACGATACCAAGAATTCTCTGGACATTAATGACGATCGATATGTAACGTCAAGTCGCATAAAGGTATGAATTCTTGGTATGGGACGGAAATCAAAAAAGAACGACTCGCTCCCCGGGTCGCTGGACATGCTCATCCTCAAGACTCTGACGCGAGCCAACTTGCACGGCTACGCGATCATGCAGATCATTCAGCAAACTTCCGGCGATAAGATCCTTATCGAAGAAGGATCCTTGTACCCCGCGCTTCAGCGTCTGGAACTCCACGGCTGGATCGACGGGGAATGGGGGCTGACGCCAAACAACCGGCGAGCGCGCATCTACAAGATTACCGCGGCGGGCCGCAAGCAACTCGCGCACGAGGTTCAGCGCTACCGGAGGCTCACGGTCGCTATCGCGCGCGTGATGGGGACGAACTGATGCTGACAAGGAGACTTCGATACTGGATCGGCAGCGCCAGAAGGCGGGCTGCCTTGCGCGAGGAGATGGAACTCCACATTGCGGAAGCGGCGGCGGAACTCCGGCGCAAGGGTCTGGGCGAAGCCGACGCCCGGTCCGAGGCACGGCGCAGATTCGGCAGCGTCTTGCGAAATTCGGAGGACGCGCACGCGGTCTGGGCCCTCGTCTGGCTCGAACAGCTTCTACAGGACATCCGATACGGGATCCGGCAGTTGGCGCGCGCGCGTGGCTGGTCGGTCGTCGCGGTCCTGACACTGGCTCTCGGCATCGGAGCGTCCACGGCGCTCTTCAGCGTCATCGACGCCGCAATGCTGCGTCCGTTGCCCTACCCGAATCCGGATCGCCTCGTCACGATCCGGACTGAAGTGGATTTTCCGGATGGAAGCGTATCCCAGCCAATGCCATCGATGGACGACATGCGAGCCTGGCAGAATGCCGACGATGTTTTCTTGTCCGTCGCCGCGTGGGGTGGGGCGTTCGGAGGCCGCATCGCCGACGGTCCCGAACCCGAGCGCATCCAGGTATTCGAATTCACCGAAGACTACCTGTCGATGCACGGGGTCACGCCCTTCCTGGGGCGCGACTTCTCGTTCGAGGACATGCGGGCGGAGGCCCCCCCGGTGGCGCTCCTGGGCTACGGATATTGGCAAAGCCGTTACGGGGGACGCACCGATGCGATCGGCGAATCGATTCGCCTCAGTGACGGCGTGGCGACCATCGTTGGCGTGTTGCCTCGGTCGTTCAACACGGGTAGTCCGGTGTCCCGGCCTCTGCGGGTCCCGCTCGACGAAGCTTCATCGCGAGGCACCGGCCGCGTGTCGGTTTATGGACGGCTTCAGCCGGGCATCACGATCGATGCGGCGAGTGAACGGTTGTCGTCCCTGACGGTACCGGGCCGCGCCTTGGAGGCCCGTGCGATCGTCGACTCGCGGTTGAATCTGACGACCGACGGTTACGGGACGACCGTGAACGTGCTTGTTGCGGCGGTGGCGCTGATCCTTCTGATCGCGTGCGTGAACGTCGCGGGTCTGTTGTTCGCTCGCGGAACTGCGCGTCAGCCGGAGTTCGCGACGCGCTTCTCCATCGGGGCGGGATGGCCCCGCTTGACGCGCCAGTTGCTGACTGAAAGCCTCGTCCTCGCCCTTGCCGGAGCTGTGGTCGGTGTCGGGCTGGCGTCGGTGGCGCTGGATGCGATCGTTGCCAACATCCCGATGTCCATACCGGAGAACTCGGCGGTCGAGATCAATCTTCGAGTTCTCGCGGGTACCGCGGCCCTCCTCATACCAACGGTCGTCGTGTTCGGGTTTATGCCTGCGATTCTGCTCTCGCGTGTGAACCTCGCACAGGCCTTTGCCCACGGCGCCCGGCACTCGGTATCGTCCACGCTTTCCCGTCGCGGGGGACAGATGCTGATCGTCGCGGAAGTGGCACTCGCCGCGATACTCGTCGTTGGTGCCGGGTTGATGGTTCGGACGTATGCGCGGCTGGCGGCTTTCGACCTCGGTTTCGATCCCGATGGCCTGGTGGCAATGGAGGTCTTGCCCCTGAGTCCCGATCCCGGCGTTCACGAAACCTATTACCTGGAGTTGCTCAGTCACCTTCGTGCAACGGTTGGTATCGCGTCCGCGGGCGGAGTGGATAACTTTTCGCTCGGAGACAGCATGATGTTTACCGCGGTACAGGTTGGTGGCGAATCGACCCTGATCACGATGTTCCGTGTGCTACCGGGCTACTTCGAGACGATTGACGTTGAACTTCTCGACGGGCGGCTGCCGACGGACCAGGACCATGCATCCGGCTACCGGGGTGCGGTTATCAATCGGGCGGCGGCTCGGCGGATATTCCCTGACGGAGCGGCGGTCGGGAGGCGGTTTACACGCCTCGGTCAGAGTGAACGCTGGACCGTTCTCGGTGTCGTTGGGAATATCCGCCACGGCGGGCCGTTAAGCGTGCAACTTACGAACAGCCAAGTGTATCTCCCATTCGAGGCGAGTGAAGCCAATATGACCCGAGCCATGACGATCGTCGTGCGACCCTCGGGTTCCGGCCCGAATCCGCTGGGGCAACTGCGGAGCGTGGCGCAATCGGTGGGCCCGCGCGTGCTGGTCGAAAGCGTTCGGACTGCCGATGACTGGTTTGGCGACCGCGTCGCGACGCCCCGCCGCCGGACGCTTCTGTTGGGTCTGCTCGGCGGCCTCGGTCTTGTACTGACCCTGGTCGGCGTGTTTGGCATCACGGCCTACGCGGCGGCGCGCCGCACGGCGGAAATCGGCGTGCGGATAGCCTTTGGCGCCACGCGCCCCCAGGTCGTGTGGATGATCGTGAGGGACTCCGTTGTGCCCATCGTGGCAGGTACGCTTCTGGGTCTCGGTGGGGCCGCCGTCGGTGCCCGCATCATCCGGACTTTCCTTTTCCAGACGGAACCAACCGATCCTCTGACTTTCGTGGCCGTGGCCTTGATGCTGGCAGGGGCCGGCACACTGGCCGCTCTCATTCCGGCGTTCCGCGCGTCGCGCGTCGATCCGACACGCACGTTGCGGGCTTCTTGACCCGGGGCGAGGAGTGGAAACTGTTCCCGGGATGCCCCCCGGCGCGAGGCACGCGCCTGAGAACACGCCGCGCTCGATCCGGCGTGAGGAACACGCCGCTACGCGCCCGGCGCGAGGCACGCGCCGGAGAACACGCCGCGCTCGATCCGGCGTGAGGAACACGCCGCTACGCGCCCGGTGCGAGGCACGCACCGGAGAACACGCCGCGCTCGATCCGGCGTGAGGAACACGCCGCTACGCGCCCGGCGCGAGGCACGCGCCGGGGTTATTCGATGCGGTCCAACAGGGCGGCGCTCAGTTCCTCGGCGCGCGCGATGTCATCGGCGGTCATGCGTGTCTCGAGATCGTTCATGTTCTGGATGGCCGATTCGATCTCCTGCGCGGCGGCAAGGATCCACCAGGCATAGGCGCGGACGTAATCTTCGGGCACGCCCCACCCATTGGCATACATGAGGCCGAGGTTGGATTGGGCCGCGGCGTAACCCCGGTCGGCGGCGAGTTGGTACCAGTCGACGGCTTCGGCATCGTTTTCAGCCACACCCCGTCCGTTGGCGTACATGATGCCGAGGTTGTACTGCGCGGCGGTGACCCCCTGATCTGCGGCGAGCCGGTACCACTTCACGGCTTCGGCATCGTTTACCGGCACGCCGCGTCCGTCGGCGTACATGAGGCCGAGGTTGGATTGGGCGGCCGCGTCCCCCTGATCGGCGGCGAGCAGATACCACCTTACGGCTTCGGCGTCGTTTTCAGGCACGCCACGTCCGTTGTCGTACAAGAGGCCGAGGTTGAATTGGGCGGCAGCGACCCCCTGGTCGGCGGCGAGTTGGAACCACCTCACGGCTTCGGCCTCGTCTTGACCCACGCCCCGTCCGTCGATGTACATGAGACCGAGGGTCGCCTGGGCGGCCGCGTCCCCCTGATCCGCGGCCAGTCGGTACCAGTTAACGGCTTCGGCGTCGTTTTCAGGAACGCCATGACCGTTGTCGTACATGAGGCCGAGGTTGAATTGGGCGTCGCTGTGACCCTGGTCGGCGGCGAGCTGCAACCACCGTACGGCTTCGGCGTCGTCTTCGGGCACGCCCCGTCCGTCGGCGTACATGAGGCCGAGGTTGATTTGGGCAACGACCTCCCCCTGCTCGGCGGCGAGCAGATACCACCTTACGGCTTCGGCTTCGTCCTGAGGTACGCCTTGTCCAATTTCGTACATGAAACCGAGAGTGGCCTGGGCTGAGGCGTTCCCATCATCGGCAAATCGACGGATTTCGGCGGTGGGATCCGCGTCCTGCCCCAGCATGAAAGGCGCGGTCAACGTGAACCCCAGCACGAAAATTGCAAGTACGGGCGACGGTTTCCGTTCGCGAGAGAACTTGTGAGTTTCGAGCATGGTCAATATTTTAGGCGGCCTTGAAGCGCGTATGAACCAAAAACGTTAAAGTAGGAAACGTGGCAAATCATGGCGCCGAGGAATGGTTTGGCCAACCGGCACAAGGAACCGGAATGGGAATAGGCATCCGACCGCGGGAAATCCACGTACCCGGGCGCGACCCATTCAAGATCGGCCATTCGGGTTGGAAAGAACCGGTTGGGGGACTCACCCATCTGCCCGGAGGCGCGAAGATGGTGTTGGGAGTGAGCGGCGGATTCGGCATTCGGTCAAGATTCTTGTTTCCGAAGATGGTCCAACTCGCACTCCTCGCGAGTTGCCTGCAGGTGGCGGGTGGCACTGCTCGCGCCCAGGGGTTCAGCGTCACCGAATTCCACTACCAGGGCGGCGGTGCATTGCGTCCGCACCGGGTAAGCCCCGATGGGTTTCAGCACGTCATGACCTTTCAGCACGCGAGCGCCTGGAACTACGGCGAGAATTTTCTCTTCGTGGACATGCAATGTTGCGCCGGCGCCGTGGCGAATCGGGATGTTTATCTGGAATGGTATCCGTACGTGAGTTTGGGCGCGGTCACCGGACGAAATATCTCATGGGGATTCATCCGGGACGTTGGACCCCTGGGTGGGCTGAGTTGGGGCGCGCAGTCCAGGATTCTGAAGATCACTCCCGGTTTCCGGTTCCAACTCGATCTTCCCGGCTTTGCCTTTGCGAACATCGACTACCAGTACCAGATGGACCGCAGTCAGGGGCTGGCGGCCGGCGGGGCGCCGAAGGAAGGCAACAGCCATACGTTCGACTTCAACTGGGGTCTGCCGTTCGAGATCGGGGGCGGGGCGTTCTCGTTCGAGGGGCACGGCGAATGGCAGAGTTCGCGGGCCAACGAGTTTGGGGGCCGCTTCCCCTACTGGATCCTGTTCCAGCCGCAATTTCGGTTCGATGTTGGCAACGCGCTTTTCAGTCAGCCGGGACGTTTCTTTGCGGGAATCGAATTCCAGGTCTGGACCAACAAATTCGGTTTCAGGGATGCCGACGAAGTCCTCCCCCAACTCCTTGCGGTGTTCCGCTTCTGAGCGCCGGTCACGGGACCCGGGTACTCGATACGGGGTTCCGCAGCGCTACGGGATGTCAATCTTCCGCCATCTTCAACACAAAGATCGTTTGATCGTCGTCTGCCGCCGTCCCGTCACCGAATGTCTCGAGCTTTCGCTCGATCGACCGAATCAATTCTTTCGGCTCCAGGGCTCGATCTTCAAGGATGACCTGGGCCAATCGTCTGAGGCCGAACTCCTCTCCGCTTGAATTCCGCCGTTCGACGATCCCGTCGGTATAAAGGACGATCAGGTCTCCCGTCTGAAGATCGAGAACGCTTTCCCGATAGGTGGAATTGGGAAACAGGCCCAGCGGAATGCCCGCCACGTCCAGAAAGCTGAACTCTTCGCCACGAACCCGTATCGCGTAGGGAAGTCCGGAATTTGCCACCGTCAGTTGTTTCCGTTCCGGGTCATAGATGGCATAGGTCAGAGCGATGTACTGGGTGGCGATAGGCCGTTGTTGCAGGGTCTTGTTGACCAGTTCGAGCATTTTGGCCGGAGGGTATTTGCGTGTCGCGCGGGTTCGGATGATACCGCTTGCCAGGGCGGCATAAAGCGCCGCCGGCACCCCCTTTCCCGAAACGTCGCCGATCAATATGGCGACCCGCTTGTCATCGAAATGAATGACGTCGTAGTGGTCTCCTCCCAAATGCGCGACGGGCATGAACGAGACAGCGAGACGCAGTGGGCCGATAGGGCGGATCTCCTCCTTGGGCAGCAGTTCACGCTGAATCTCGCGCGCGATGGTGAGTTCGTGTTCGAAACGCTGTTCGCTTTCGGTGACCTTTTGGTAGAGTTCGGCGTTGACCAACGCCGATGCGATTCGGGTTGCGAGCGTCGTCAGCAAACGCTCGTCATATTCGGTGAATTGGTCTTGTTCGCGGCTCTCCAGGTCCAAGACGCCAATCATCCGCCCCTTGAATGCCAGCGGAATCGCCATTTCCGAAACGGTCTCGCCGTGGAGGTTGATGTACCGCGGATCGCTCCGAACGTTTCCGAGGCGTACGGGCCGGTTTTCGAGCGCGGCCGTTCCCACCAGACCCTGTCCCAGAGCGATATCCAACTTCGCAGACTCCTGCGAGTCGTGCCTCAGGACGATGCGCGGTTTGAGCGTGCCGCTCGACTCGTCGAGAAGAAAAATCGAAAAAATGTGGTAGTCGATCGTGGCCCGTACCGCGGTTGCGATCTTGTTGATAAGCTCCTCGACGTCCAAGGTCGAGGCCACTTCGAGACTGATGTCGTAAAGCAGGGAAATGATCTCCCGGTTCTTGCGTTCGCTTTCATATAGATTGGCATTCTCGATGGCGATCGCGATCTGGCTGGCCAGCATGTCGAGAATCCGAACCTGATCCTGGGTAAAGTACGCGGGTTCAGGGCTTTCGATGTCCAGGACGCCAAGAACCTTTTCCTGACTGATCAGGGGAACCGCGAGTTCGGATCGCGTCGTGGGCAGTACGTTGATGTACCGCGGGTCCTTCGATACATCGTCGACGACTATGGTTCGCCTCTCCTTTGCGGCGGCGCCGATCAGACCCTCTCCGACGGGGACGCGCAGCGTGTCGATGATTTCCGCGGAGTGTCCGATCGAAAATCGGTAATAGAGTTCCTGGCGGGATTCATCGACCAGCAGAATCGCGAATACCTGGTGGCTTACGAACCTTTGTGTGTGTTCCGCGATTTTTCTCAACAGGAGATCCAGATCGAGGATTGCGGTCAATTCACGGTTGATTGCGATCAGTTCGGTCAGCAACTGCGTCGTGTCAAGTCCTGTGGAACTGTCGGGCTGCTTCATGGTGTTTGGCCCTGCGGTCCGGCGGAGTCGTCCAGAACGCGAATATCGGGAAGGTGCCGGAACCGTTGATCGTGATCCAGCCCGTAGCCTACGACGAATACGTCTGGAATCCTGAACCCGACGTAATGGAACGTGCGGTTTTCTGTCATCCTGCCCTCCTTGAGCAGAAGCGAAACGGTGCGGACGGTTGCCGGGTTTCGGTTCGCGATCGCCTGTTCGATGACCTTCAGGGTGCGGCCGGTATCGACGATGTCCTCGACGATGAGCACGTGTTTGCCCGCCAACCGGGCTCTTGGCTCCAGATCGATCGTGACGTGTCCCGAAGATATGGTCTCGGCGCCATAGCTGTGTGCGGAAACGAAGTCGAGTTGGACATCGATGCGCGGTTCCAATTCCCGCATCAGGTCGGCCGCGAACACGAAGCTGCCTCGGAGAACGGCAATCATCACGAGGCCGGAATCCTCATAGTCCGAGGAAATCTGCTTTCCAAGCTCGGCGATTCGGGAGGCGATCCTGACGCGGGGTATCAGCGTGCGTCCGATGGATCGGTGGGGCATCTTGTCCATTTCGATCCGAGTGTACCCGAACACAGCCCGCGGCAGAACCCTGCGCGCGACCTTGCAGGCTTCGGCCACTGGCCGATAGCCCGTGAACGATCACCGAAAAGTGAAGGTTTTTTGAACACGTGCCGGGTTGAAGATCGTCATCATCGTCCGCCGGCCGGAAATCCGCCCACTCCCACTCCGACTCCCACTGTAGCGGTCTATGACCGCACGATCCGCAAGTTCTTGATTTGGGCGGTCATAGACCGCCCCTACATGCTCAATATTCAGGAATTCGGGCACCCCACTCCGACTCCCACTGTAGCGGTCTATGACCGCACGATCTCACATGCCGCGCGCTTGCAGAGCGCGCATCCACGCCGCTACGGCTTCTCTGTGATTTTGCCCTGCGGCCCGTGAGAGAATGGACCGTCCGATAGTGAGGAAGTATGAGCATCGAGTTGGTTGGCGTTCTGATTGCGATCGTGGCGGTAGGCGCGGCCCTTGCCGGGTTGATAGTGACCAGCGTCCGCGGCCTGCGGCAAGACATTCGGCAAGACATGGCGCGTCTGGAATCGCGGATGCGAGAAGACATGAAGCAGTTGTCAGATCGCCTGGCCCGGGTGGAGCATAGCCAAGCCAAACTCGAAGGGTTGCTGGAAGGATTGCGCGAGGCCATCACCGGCCGGGCCGCCGCCAGCTAATACACCGAATGCAGGCAGGATCCGCACGTTCTTGATTTGGGCGGTCATAGACCGCCGCTACAGCAAGAAGTTTCGAAATGTTTGCGCCCACTCCCGCTCCGACTCCGACTCCCACTGTAGGTGCGGTCTATGACCGCACGTTCTTGATTTGGGCAGTCATAGACTGCCCCTACAGTAAGAAGTTTCGGAATGCGGGCTCCTCAACGACCAGAAGATGTGGCATGCGGCGAAGGTCCAGATTTCTTCGCTTTCCAGCGATCACCAACAGATAGCCCACCGCGTGAAGGTTTTTCATGTTTTGGAATCGTGCCCACATGATAGAAATGTCGCTGCCATGACCATCCCTGAATTGCGGGCCGCGGCAAGGCGGATCTGGCAAGCGTCGCTGGAAGCCGCGCATCCCGATGTCTGTATTCCACGCACCCTTGAACCGACCGGCCGCGGCTTTCGGGTCGGCGGGAAAGAGTACATGGTTACGGGTCGTCTGATCGTGATCGGCGCCGGGAAGGCCGGTGCGGGAATGGCGCGGGCCGTTGAAGCCATTCTGGGTGAGCGCGTTTCAACCGGGCTGGTCATTACCAAATACGGTCATCGTCTTCCCACCAGGCGAATCGAGGTGCTCGAGGCCGATCATCCGGTTCCCGACCGAGCCGGTGAACTTGCCGTCGGCCGGATGCGCCAGATTCTCCACGGCCTTTCTCCCGCCGACGTCGTCCTGTGCCTCATTTCGGGCGGCGGATCCTCGCTTCTTCCCGCGCCGGCCCCGGGTATCTCCCTGGAACAGAAGCAGGAAGTCACCTCGCGGATGTTGAGGGCCGGGGCGGACATCCGCGAACTGAACGCGGTTCGAAAGCATCTTTCGGCGATCAAGGGGGGGCAATTAATGGAGTGGGCGGCGCCGGCACAGGTCGTTTCGCTCATCATGTCCGACGTCATCGGCGATCCACTCGATTTTATCGCGTCGGGTCCGACCTCGCCCGATACCACCACCTTCGCGGACGCTCTGGGAATCGTTCGCAAGTATGAAATCGACGTTCCCGAACCCGTACTGAAGCGCCTCGAATCCGGATCACGCGGAGACGTGCGCGAGACGCCGAAGTTGGGAAACCCCATTTTCGACCGATCCCACAATCACATCGTCGCCAACAATCGATTGTTGACGGAAGTGGCGGCCGCCAAAGCTCGTGAACTGGGTTTCGGCACGTTGGTCCTGAGTTCGGAGATTGAAGGCGAGGCCCGCGAGATGGGGCGCTTGTTCGCCTCTGTGGCCCGCGAAATCGGTTTGAGCGGCAACCCTCTGAATCCACCGGCGTGCGTTCTGGCTGCCGGTGAAACCACGGTGACGGTTCGGGGGCGGGGACGAGGCGGTCGAAATCAGGAAATGGCCCTGGCATGGGCAGTCGGGATGCGGGACTGGCCCCACCCGGTCTGTTTTGCAAGCGTCGCGACCGATGGTACGGACGGCCCGACCGATGCCGCGGGTGGACTGGTCGATCCGTTCACGTGCTCCCGGTCCATCGAGTTGAATCATGAACCGATGACTTTTTTGCGGGCGAACGATTCGTATACGTTCCTCGATGCCGTTGGCGACCTGATCGTCACAGGCCCGACGCACACCAACTTGATGGACTTGCAGATCCTGCTGGCCGGTTAGCCTCTACTGTTGGGGTTGGGGAGGCGTGTTGTCGGGGGCGAAGGCGTTCCTCGATCGTTCGATCAGGTTCCGGATGCGATTCTCCACATTGGGTTGAACAATCCTGAAACGTGCGCGCTGTTCCGGTGTCAGGGTCGGATCCACTTCACGAAGAAGTTCTTCCTGCACATCGCGGAGTTGACGTTCGGTGTTGTCGACGTCCTGGATCAGCCGGTTGAACTCGTCATCGGACGCGCCTTCCTGCAAGGCCCGGCGCAATTCATTGAGAGCACGGCTGTGCTCCTGTCCGAGTCGGTTCCGCTGTTCCAGAGAATCGCGCAGTGCGGGAAGCAGTTCCACAAACTGCTCGTCGTCCAGGGTCAACTCCTGCTGTAACCGGCTTACGTAGAATCCCTGGATCATTTCCTGAATTTCCGGAACGGGCAGCGGGCTGACGCCGCGTCCGAGATTCCGTGGCCCGCGCTGCATCGGATGCCCTGCGTAAGCGCCCGCGCTCAACACGGCCAGCATGCCGATGACCGCTAGAGCGCGGCCTTTGCACGTCGAATTCACTGAGGTAGCCCCCCGGTAACGAACGAACTGTCGACGGAAGCCTGTGCGATCAACTCGCGGAGTACTTCTTCCTCACCCGGCTCCAACTGACCGAGCATCGAAAACAGGTCTGTCTGGGGCCATGCCAGTTCCTCGGTGCCCATCGCATCGGCGGCGATGCCGGTTGCCGAATCGAAAGCGGCCAATGCCGGGTCCACCGCCACGGGCGCGTCCACGGATGGGGCTGGCGCGTTCACCGGCGTTCGGTGATCGGTTCGGTAGTGCCAGAACCCACCCGCGGTCATGGCCGAAACCAGCAGGATCAGGCTCAGGCTCCAGGCCGCCGCGGGTCTCATCGCAGCGCCGGTCCACCGCCGCAGCCGGCTGGACCTCTCGACCGACCGGGCGAGCAGCCCGTCCCGGACCGAAGAACGGAGTCCATCCCAGTCGATCTGTGCCATTTCGTGGTCGAGCGGATCCTGGCGCGTTGCCGCCAGATCCGCATGGACTTCACCGAGTACCGCCAATGTGCCGCGGCAGCTTGCGCACTTCTGCAGGTGACGCGCCTGCTTCGGCGGGATCTCGTTCCCGTCGAGAACGCTGATGAAATTCGAAGATTCGAGATGTCCGAACATGACCACGCCCTGAAGACCCTAAAGCGGCTTACCCGCCAGAGCCGATTGTTTCACGAGTTTCTTCAGTTTCGCGAGCGCGAAAAACACGCTCGATTTGATCGTCGACACCGAACGGTCCAGTATCGTCGCGATTTCCTCATAACTGAGGTTTTCGTTCATTCGCAATTCCAGAATCGCCCTTTGTTTCGGTGGAAGATACTCCATCATGCCCCGGACGATGGCCCGCCGCTCGTCTTCGAGCAGGGTACGGTGAACCGACGGTTTGACACTGCCGATCGCGTCGGTGACCTCGACGAAATCCCTGGAGTTCTTCTTCAGATAGTTGATGCAGTGGTTCACCGCGACCCGGTAAATCCATGTCTTGAATCGGGCATCGCCACGGAACGCCGCCAGGTTTTCGAACGCCTTGATGAACACGTCCTGGGTGAGATCCATGGCGTCGTCGCGATTCTTTACGAAGCGAAAACACAACCGGTACACGGATCGTTCATGGCGAGTCATCAACTCGTCGAATGCCAGCACGTCGCCGGCAAGATACCGTTGAACCAGTTCCCGATCGTTTTCCAGATCCACGTCCGTGCCCCGCGCGGTGGCTGGCATGATCGTTGTTGTCTCGTTCATTGCTGGACCTGACTCGAACTGCCCGCAAAGAGGATTCCAACCGACTCCAGTCCGACTCTGTTTTGTTCGACTTGCGCGCGAGTCCGTCGGTTTAAAAGATCCGTCGAATAAATGTAGAATGTTTCCGGATGTCCCGGAAATCTCCTGACAAGACTTTATCCCGCCTGGTCCCTTATCTACAACGATACAAGGTGCGAATGGCAGCCGGAGTCGCTGCCGTGGTCGCGACGACGGCTTTTGCGCTGGCGCGCCCGTGGGTGGTCGGAAGCGGAATCGACAGTCTGACCGAGGACATCACCCGTGACGGCCTGGTTTTTTTCGCCGGTTTGATCGTGGGACTCACTGCGTTGGAAGGGGTGTTTCGTTTTTCGCAGAGGTGGCTGATGATCGGCGTGTCCCGCCGTATCGAATACGACCTGCGTTCGGATGTCTTTGGCCATCTTTTGAGTCTCCCGATGACCTTTTATCAGAAGAACTTTACCGGGGATCTGATGTCACGGGCGACGAACGACCTTTCAAACGTTCGGATGCTGCTGGGGCCGGGAATGATGTATCCGGCGGAAACCATCATGCGGATCGTCTTCTCGTGTGTGGTCATGCTGAGTATCGACTGGAGGCTGACCATTGTCGCCCTGCTCCCGCTACCCCTGATCTCGATCGGCGTCTATCAATTCGGTCGAAGGATCCACCTGCTTAGTGAAAAATCGCAGCAGAAACTGGCCGACTTGAGTGCGCGGGTCCAGGAGAGTTTCTCAGGCATTCGCGTCGTGAAGGTCTTCCGTCAGGAGGAATTCGAGAAATCCGAGTTCGATGCCGGTAATCGCGCGTTGAAAAACCGAAACATGGCTCTGATCAAGATTCAGAGCATCTTTTTTCCCAGCATGCAATTCACGATCGGTTTCGCGACCGTGGTGGTTCTGTGGTTTGGGGGCCGGCAGGTGATCGGTGGTGCGATCTCGATAGGCGATTTCGTGAGATTTACGATGTACCTGAGCATGCTGGCGTTTCCGATGATCGCCGTGGGGTGGGTGATGAACCTGTTCCAGCGCGGCCGCGCATCGATGGAACGTCTGAACTACATCCTCGATACGCCTGGCGCCGTTGAACATAGCCCCCATGCGGTCGATATGGACGTGGAAGGGGAGATTGAGTTCCGGAATCTGAGCTTCGCCTACAACGGAGTCCCCGTGCTTCAGGACATCTCGCTCAGAATTCCCAGGGGCAGCACTCTGGCAATTGTCGGCCCGACGGGTTCGGGAAAATCGACACTCGCCCAACTGGTCCCCCGGCTCTACGATGCACCTCCCGGAACGGTTTTTGTCGACGGCGTTCCGGTCGAGAACGTGTCCGTCGACAGGCTCCGCGAGTCCATCGGTTTTATTCCTCAGGATACGTTCCTGTTCGGGGAGACTCTTGCCGAGAACATCGCTTTTGGCGTGGATGACACGTCCCCCCAAAAAATCGAGGCGGCGGCTCGTATATCGAACATCTACAAGGACATTGAAGATTTTCCAAATGGGTTCGACACGGTCGTCGGCGAGCGCGGAATCACGTTGTCGGGCGGGCAGAAGCAGCGAACCGCGATTTCCCGCGCGGTTCTTCGCGACCCCAGGATACTGATCCTCGACGACGCGCTTTCAAGCGTGGACACCTACACCGAAGAGCAGATTTTGAACGAACTTCGCCGGACGATGCGGGATCGCACCTGGATTCTCATCAGCCATCGGGCCTCGACAGTGAAGGACGCCGACCGGATTGTCGTGCTCGATGGAGGCCGGATTGTCGAACAGGGAACACACCCGGAGTTGTTGGCGTTGGACGGGAAATACGCCGAACTGTACCGCCGGCAACTTCTGGAAGACGAACTGAGCGCGAGCGAGTAGATGCAGGAAGAAGAAGTACTCGGAAAAGCTTACGACTCGAGGTTGATGAAGCGGTTGCTCGTCTATCTGCTGCCCTATCGCAAGACCGTTATGTTCGCATTCTTCCTGATTGTCGTGGAATCGGCGCTCGAGATCGCCTTTCCCCTGATGACCATGCTGGCGGTGGACGATTACATGGCGACCGGGGACCTGAACGGGCTGTTGCTGATCGCTCTCGCCTATTTCGGCTTGCTCGTGGTCAAGCTCGGCGTCGGTTTTCTGCAGACATACCTGCTCCAGAGTACGGGTCAGAAGATCATGTTCGACATGCGCCGGCAGATCTTCAACCACATTCAATCCCTGTCGACGAGCTTCTTCGACAAGAATCCGGTGGGACGCCTGATTACCCGGGTCACCAGCGACGTCGAAGTGCTGAACGATATGTTTTCGGCCGGGATCGTCTCGGTTTTCGGGGACATCCTGACCTTGACCGGCATCATGATCGCATTGCTGATCATGAACTGGCGACTGGCTCTGATCGTGCTGGCCGTCGTGCCGTTGATCATGGTCGTCACAGCGGTTTTCAGGGCGAAGGCCCGTGACGGATACCGCAGGGTTCGGATTGCGGTGGCCAGGATCAGCGCGTTCCTGCAGGAACACATTACGGGGATGAGCGTGATTCAGCTCTACAACCGGGAGCGCAAAAGCGGGGAAAAGTTCGCGGCGATCAATCGGGAGCACCTGCAGGCCAACCTGGATTCGATCATGGCCTATGCCGTTTTCTATCCGGCCGTCGAACTGCTCAGCGCCACGGCGATTGCGATGATCGTCTGGTATGGCGGCGGCCAGGTTCTGGCGGACACCCTGACGCTGGGGGCGCTTATCGCGTTCTTTCAGTTCTCAGAGCGGTTCTTCCGTCCGATTCGAGATCTCAGCGAAAAGTACAACATCCTGCAGTCGGCGATGGCCAGTTCGGAACGAATCTTCAATCTCCTCGATACGAAGCCGACTATCGTCTCGCCTGCGATGCCGCGGGCGATCCCTTCCAAGGGTTCAGCCCTCAGGGGAACCGAAGGTTCAGCCCCCAGGGGAACCGAAGGTTCAGCCCCCAGGGGAACCGAAGGTTCAGCCTCCAGGGGAACCGAAGGTTCAGCCTCCAGGGGAACCGTGGAATTTCGAAACGTTTCTTTCGCCTATAACGACGACGACTGGGTGCTCAAGGATGTCTCGTTCGAAGTCGGGTCAGGCGAATCGGTCGCCATTGTCGGTCACACCGGGGCTGGAAAGACCACAGTCACGAATCTGATGACCCGGTTCTACGACATCCAGAAAGGACAGATACTTCTGGACGGAGTGGACATCGCCACGATCGATCTGGATTCGTTGCGAGGCCGGTTCGCGGTCGTCCTCCAGGACGTGTTCATGTTTTCAGGGACACTGGGTTCCAACATCCGACTGGGTTCCGGCATTTCCGAAGAGCGTGTGCTGCAGGCGGTTGAAGACGTGAATCTCGGTTCCTATGTCAGAAGCCTCGAGGATGGCCTGAACCACCCGGTGAATGAGCGGGGAACCACGCTGTCGGTCGGGCAGCGTCAACTGGTTGCATTCGCCCGCGCACTGGCGCACGATCCCGAAATCCTCATTCTGGACGAAGCCACCTCGAGCGTGGACACGGAGACTGAGCAGCAAATTCGGAAAGCGATCGATCGCCTGATGACCGGGCGTACCTCGATCGTCATTGCGCACAGGCTTTCGACGATTCAACGATGCGACAAGATTATCGTGATGCACAAGGGCAGGATTCGGGAGGTCGGCACTCATCAGGAACTCCTGGCGGAGCGCGGTCTCTACTTCAAGTTGTATCGGCTGCAATACAAGGAACAGGAACTCCAGGCAGTGGAAAACGGGTGACGCCATGATTTCATTGGAGAATCAGGTAGCCGTGGTGACCGGCGCCGGTCGAGGGATCGGACGTGCCGTGGCAATCGAACTGGGACGGTTGGGCATGCGGGTGGCGCTGACGTCGAGGACTCAACTGGATCTGGAGGAGACCGCGCGCGAGGTTCCCGGCGCCGTCGCGATTCAAGCGGATATCAGAGAGCGCTCCAGCGTGGAACGAATGCTGGCCGCCACCGAACAAAGGTTCGGCCCGGTGGATGTACTTGTCAATTCCGCGGGTGTCTACCACTATGGACCGGTCGCGGAGGCCACCGACGAGAACTTCGACTTGGTGGTGAACACGAATCTTCGTGGGATTTTTCTGGCGTGCCGGGCCGTACTCCCTTCCATGACCGGAAGGAGGAAGGGCCACATCGTGAATATCGCCTCGATCGCGGGAAAGGTGGGATCGGCGAACCGCGCGTTGTATTGCGCTTCCAAGTTCGGGGTTGTCGGCTTTTCGCAGTCACTGGCCGAAGAAGTTCGCGAGGCTGGAGTCCGCGTGTCGGTGGTCTGTCCCGGGTCGACGAATACCCGGTTTTCGCCGAAGGAGACCGCTGGGAAATCGCGCGAGAAGATGCTTCAGCCCACGGATGTTGCGTATGCGGTTCGGATGTTGCTGGGACAGGAGTCGCAGAGCTTTATCAGCGAAGTCATCATGAGGCCCACCCGGAAGCCATGAACCACGCCATTTTCGTACCGTTCGGTGGCGCGGCCGCCCAAACCAGTGGCGCGGCCGCCCAATATGGTCCTATGGCGCTCGTAACGCGACCCCGCGGGGTTCCGCCGCGGGCTGCCAGGTAACCCGCTGTGCTGGCGTGTCCCCAGTGTCAACGGCCGCTCCAGTCGGCCGAGACCTGCGCCTGCGGGTTTTTTGCCGAACGCCGCGCCGACGGCATCCTCGATCTCACGACACCGGATCAGTCAGGCGAGTATGCGGAGTTTTGCGCCGCTTACGAAGAGGTTCAACGGAAAGAAGGATGGGGCGGGGAAGACCTCGAACTGCCTTTCGAACCCCGGGCACACCGCGAGATCTGGGCGGTGAGGCAACACACGTTTAAACGACTTGAACGCGTGTTGCAGCGGGAGTGCCCCGAGCGGGGTACTGTTCTGGATGCGGGTGCCGGCAACTGCTGGCTGACCCGTCATCTGGACCATTGGGGGTTTCAGCCGACGGCTCTGGATGTGAACGATGGAATACAGGATGGTCTTGCCGCGGGTGCGTCCTACCTTGAAGTCGGAGATCATTTCGAGCGCGTGCGGGCGCCCATGGAAAGCCCTCCCTTTGTGGATGAAACCTTCGATCTGGTTGTCGCCAGCAGTTCTTTGCACTACTGTCGGGACGTAACCGCGACACTGGGGGAGTTTCGTCGAATCCTGAAACCGGGGGGACTGATCGTCATCCTGGATTCGCCGTGGTACGAACGCAAGAAAGACGGGGAGCGGGCTCGGGATGCGAGTGTGCGGGAACTTGTCAGGCGGCACGGTCTGGATGAGGCTCTGGTCCGCCGCGGCGGCTATCTGTGCCGAACCGCGTTCACCGCCGCAACGATGAAGAACGGTTTGGTCTTTCAATACGTTTCAGCCTGGCCGGGATGGCGGCGCGCCTGGGAAACAGTCTCGGCCCGATTCTACGAGCGCCGGATCGCATCCTTTCCCTTGCTCCTGGTCCGGCGTACGGCGTGATCCGCCGGGCAGTCAGCTTTCCTTGGCTGTATTGGCGCCGTCTTCGGTAGCCTTGCTGAAGTCCGCGGCGGACTCTTTGGTCGCCGTTTCGGTTCCCACGGCCCTGCCGCTGTGTCCCTCGAATTGCCCGCCTTCCCAGATCACCAACTGTTTCGTGCGTACATCCCCGCGCAAGCGCCCCGTTAAAAAGATCTCGATTTTTCGACTGCTTTCGATATTTCCGGAGATCGAGCCGTAGACTTGCACCTCTCCCGCCTTGATGTCGGCGTGAATCGAGGCACGCTCGCCGATAATCAACAGGTCGGGCGTTGAAATCGATCCATGGACATTGCCATCGATTCGCAAGGTGCCCGTAAATGACAATTCGCCGGTAAGGGAAGTTCCGTGGTCGAGAAACCCCTTCAGATCTTCAGAGCCGTTGTCGGAAAAGGGAAATTTGAATTTCACAAGCGATGGTCTCCTCAAATGGCAACTCGTTGAGAACACGTAATTTGTTGGAAGTGCGTATTGTTAAACGAATAGAGGGGACTGTCAATCGACCGTTAGCCCGCCTTTCTCACGGGTTTTCGTCGCGAAGAGTCGGAGACGCCGTCAGAGCTACGGCGCGTTCCCCGCGCCGGGCGCGTAGCGGCGCGTTCGTCGCGCCGGATCAAGCGCGTCAGGGGGCGTGCCTGGCGGATGGATCCGGCGCTGTAGCAGACAACTCGTGAGAAAGGCGGGTCAGGGTCGTCGGGGAGTTTCACCGCCGGGGGACGCCTCGACCGCGATGCAGTTTTCTGTTAGACTGCTTCTTTCCATGCCCTGAGTCGGTGACACGCTTGGCGACTCCAGAAGGAAATTCCCTTGGGGCGCTGCGAAACTCCTGAGCCGATTGCACCTGTTGTGGCAGGTCCTACCGCTTGGACAACGAATTCCAATAACCCACCTGGCAGCCCGTGGCAGAAGCCTGCAGGATCCCTGTAGGGGTTTCCCACCGATTGCTGAACCCGTTCCCGCCGGCATTGTTTCTGCCGGCAAGGCAACATCGGAGCAAATTACTTGATGTCATTCGATTCTCTCGGCCTGTCGGCCGAACTCCTGCGCGCCGTCAGCGCGCAGGGATACCTTGAGCCCACGCCTATTCAACAACAGGCGATTTCCATCATCCTGGACGGCAGGGACGTGATGGCCGCCGCGCAGACCGGCACGGGCAAGACTGCCGCCTTTACCCTGCCGCTGCTGCAGAGGCTCGGTTATTCATCCGGGCGGACAACCCGTCGCGCGATTCGGGCCCTGGTGCTCACACCGACGCGCGAGCTTGCAGCCCAGGTCGGGGCAAGCATCGCAACATACGGCCGCCACCTGCCGCTTCAATCGACCGTGATTTTTGGCGGAGTCAATATCAAACCCCAGATTGAAAGGCTCCGTCGAGGCGTCGACATCCTGGTTGCCACACCCGGCAGGTTGTTGGATCATGCCGGGCAAAAGACGCTAGATCTGTCCCGGATCGAGATCCTGGTGCTCGATGAAGCCGACCGGATGCTGGATATGGGCTTCATCCACGATATCCGGCGGATACTGGCGCTGCTGCCCGAAAACGGCGTCCGTCAGAACCTGTTGTTTTCAGCCACGCTTCCAACCGAAATCAAGGAACTGGCCGATCGCATGCTCAATCGTCCCAAGCTGATCGAGGCCGCCCGCCGCCGCATTACCGCGGATGGCATCGAGCAAGTCGTACACCCGGTGGACAAGCATCGGAAAAGGGAATTGCTGAGCCAACTGATCGGTTCCGGCGACTGGCGTCAGGTGCTGGTGTTCACACGGACGAAACATGGCGCCAACCGCCTGGCCCGGCAACTGGAACAGGATGGATTGAGGGCCGGCGCGATCCACGGAAACAAGAGCCAGGGCGCTCGAACTCGTGCATTGGACGGGTTCAAGAGAGGCGAATTGCGAGTCCTGGTCGCAACCGATCTCGCGTCGCGTGGATTGGACATCGATCAGCTTCCGCATGTGGTCAATTACGAGCTTCCCCATGTTCCCGAAGATTACGTGCACCGCATCGGACGTACCGGCCGCGCCGGTAATGAGGGGCAGGCGGTTTCTCTTGTGTGCGTGGACGAGAAGAAGTTGCTCGCCGATATCGAGCGGTTGCTGAAAACCGATATCCCGAAGGTTGCGGTGGACGGGTATGTTCCCGATCCGGCCATACGTCCCGAGCCGATTCTTAACGGGTTCGCGGGCAAGGTCAACCGGCCCGCCCGGAGGCCGGTGTATGATCGCGGACGGGCGGAATCCCTACCGAACTTCTCGGGAAGACGACGTGAGTCGCCGGTCTTGGCGAAACGCAATTCAGGGAAAGCGGGCGGTTCCGGATTCAAGTCGCGGAATGGCCATTCCCGGGCCGGACGCGGTGGTGGAAAAGCTGCCTGAGGGCCTGCGACGATGGGAGGAAACCGGTGATCCTTTCTCGGGCGTTCCGGCTTCGGACTGCAATTGCCGCGGCCTGCGTGGCGACGGCGATGCCGTCCATGGCAGTTGCGCAGACGGCCGGCGTCATCGCTGAAAGCGAGTCCGTGGAAGCGGCGTTCGTGCAACCCACGCGCCAACCGACGTCCGCCGCCTCTTCCGCGGCGCAAGTGTCTTCCGGCGCCACGGCTTCGAACGATTTCTATGTCCTGGCCGGGTTTGTTCTCGACCGGTCGGGGGAAACGCGGTTCACGGACAGGGACTGTTCGAGTCCGATGCACCTCTATGGATGCGCGACGGGTATCGACGACGCTCCCCTGGGATCGCTCGGCGATTTCGGTACGATGGCCGGCCTTGAACTCGGGGGCGGCTATGTCGCTGCGCCTTTCCTGCGGCTTGAAGCCACCGTTCAGTACCGTCCGAGCTTTTCTTTCGAGGGTCGCGCCAATTTTCTTCAAACCGCGGGCGATCAATCCGTCTCGGCGGAACTGTCTTCGCTGTCGGGCATGCTCGCCGCTTATCTGGACCTGCCCCTACTCGGCCTGCCCCGGCCCGGTCCCTTCAGCCCGTTCATTGGGGGCGGCATTGGCCTGTCCCTCATCGATATCGATGAAACCCGAATGGAGTTCCCGAAGACAACGACCGTCGTTCCGGGCGAACGCCGGGTAAATCCCGCCGGAATGATGACGGCTGGAGTTGCGATGTTTTCAGGCAGGGCGGTGACGCTCGATCTCGCATGGCGTTACGCGGATTTCGGCGCCGTCGAAACCGGCCAGGCCAGAGGACGGGTCGTCTGGCGCGACGGAAGCCGCGACCCGCTGGAGATAGATCTGGACAAGACACGGGCAAATCTGTCGAGTCATGAATTGCGGATATCCGTCCGCTACGCGTTCTGACGGATCTGAGCCACGGTGGCATTGCCCGCCCTTCGGCTGATGAATGCGCGCTAATCCGGGGACGCGGAACCCTCCGAATCTTCGTTCGTGGTGGGCAGATCCCAGGGTGCCCCCGCGGTATCGAAGTAACTCAATGTTCCCGACGATGTCTGGCCGGCGGTTCCGCTGAACAGGATGACCCGGGTGGACCACCCCGCGGAGTCCACGATATGCGGGAAGTAGCGGTCCGCCACGGTCGACGGGCCGGTTTCGATCGATGGCGGGGTCGTCGTCATCTTGAGTTCGCCCCGGCGGTTGTAGCGCAATCGCAGTCCCACGACGGCCACATCGGCGGTCGAAGTGACGCTGAGCACTCCCGCGAAGTGGGGCGGCAGCGAGTCGAAGAGCTCGTCGATGAAACGGGACACCTGCCCCGACGGCGGAAGCGTCAGCGGGGCCGGGGGGGCCGCCAGGGTTCCGTCCAGGTCCGTCACCTCCAGAGTCACCGTATTGGCCGTGTCGGCCGCATTGGTAATCGCCAGTCCGGTTCTTATTGAGCCAATCTGTTCGGGCGTTCCAGACGATTCGACGTAGACCCGAAATGCCGATCCGGCTGCCAGGGCCGGCACGCCGGCTTCCAAAAGGGTCTTTCCAGCGTCGGTGAACGAGAAAATGACGAGGCCGGACGGCGCCCGATGGCCATCGTCGGGAATCGCCCGGACCGAACCCACCGAGACGCCGCCCGGGAGATTCGAGGTGACGATTCGGTACGAGCCGTTGGGGGGAATCGAATAGTCGAAGCTCGACCCGGTCCGGCCATCCTCAAGGGTCCGGACCGCGGGGGTGGCGGCCGTGGTTGCGCTGCCCTGGTCAAGGAACCGGACCGTTCCCGTGATCGTTTCATCCGTCGGGTTGACCAGAATGACCTGGGTCGCCCATCCGCTGCCATCGGCGAAATGAGGGAAGTAGACCGTATCCGTAGAGGCCGTGTCCGTGTTGAACGGCGTCAGCGGGGTGGCCAGGGGCGCGACCGGGAGCGTGGTCATCAGGAACTCGCCGTCCCGGTTGGTGAATCCCCGTAACGCGATGACGGCGATGGGCAGCGATGAGGTGAACGTGAAGGTGCCCGATACCTCGTCTCCGCCGTCGAACGGCGGCTCGTTGAGAAATTTTGAAATCTGCCGGCCCGCATCCAGAACGTAGGCGCCTTCGGCGAAACGGGGGCCGTCGGTGTCGGTGAAATAGAAGTTGATCGTTACCGGCGCGTCGTTGGGATTGGCGATGGCCAGTCCGGTGTTGACCGGACCGTTCACTTCGGCGAATATCCGCCCTTCCCGGACAAGTTCGGATGCCGGGACCCCCGCCTCCGCAACGAGCACGCCGCCCGGACTGTACCCAATAATGGCGATTCCGGAAGGCGTGGTCGAACCCACGTTCGCACGGATGCGTCCATAGCCCTCCTGAGTGGTCGTTTCGGTTCCGTTGCTCGTGGTGGTCCACCCTCCCAGATTCGGGATCGAGAACGATCCGGGACACGTGGATCCCATGAAGTCTTCAATCGTAGCCAACCACCTCTGAAACGCTATATCGGCAGGCACACACAACCCGGTATCTTGGATATGCAAAATCATCAGTTGTGACAGCCCGGTCAGCGCTTCCGGAATCGGCCCGGTCAACGCGTTGCCCCAGAGTGACAGCCATTCTAGGTTGGACAGGTTTCCCAGGGCGGGAGGGATCGGTCCGGTCAACTCGTTCCTCGAGAGCCACAGGCGTTCCAGGTTGGACAGGCTTCCCAGAGCAGGAGGGATCGGTCCGGTCAACTCATTCCTCGAGAGATACAGGCGTTCCAGGTTGGACAGGTTTCCCAGGGCGGGAGGGATCGGTCCGGTCAACTCGTTGTCCACGAGAACCAGACTCGTAACGTTGGACAGGTTTCCTAGAGTGTCGGGAATCGGCCCGGTCAATGCGTTGCCCCAGAGATACAGGTGTTCCAGGTTGGACAGGTTTCCCAGGGCGGGAGGGATCGATCCGGTCAACTCGTTCCTCGAGAGATCCAGCCGTTCGAGGGAGTAAAGCGTCCCCAGTTCCCCCGGAATCGGGCCCATCAATTCGTTCCCACTGAGATCCAACGATCTCAAGTTGAACAGAAGCAGGTTAAACGAACCCCCCAACCACTCCGGAATCGCCCCGGTGAACGCGTTGTCGGCAAGATCCAGCCGTTCGAGGTTCATACTCAGCAGCGCCTGCGGAATCGGCCCGGTCAACGCGTTATCGTTGAGAAACAGGGATTCGAGATTGGACAGGCTCCTCAGTGCCTCTGGAATCGGCCCCGTTAACGCGTTCCCACTGAGAAGCATCCCTACGAGGTTGGATAGACTCCCCAACTCCTCCGGAATCGGCCCCGTCAACTCGTTCCAACTGAGATTCAGCGCTATGAGGTTGAACAGACTCCCCAACTCCTCTGGAATCGGCCCCGTCAACTCGTTGTCGGAAAGATCCAGCAACTTGAGATTGGACAGACTCCCCAGCGTCCCCGGAACCGGAATCGGCCCGCTCAACTCGTTCCCACTGAGATCCAGCACTTCGAGATTGGGCAGAAGACTCCCCAGCGTCCCGGCAACCGGAATCGGCCCCGTCAACGCGTTCTCGGCAAGATCCAGCCATTCGAGGTTGTAACGCGTTCCCAGCCCCTCCGGAATTGGCCCCGTTAACTCGTTCTCGCCCAGATCCAACGTTGTGACCCGGCCCGCAGAGTCCGTCGCCACCCCGTACCACTCACCCAGCGGTGCAGTCGTGTTCCAGTTCGCGCTGTTCGTCCATAAGGTCGCACCGCCGGTCGCGCGTACAACGCCTCTAGCGCCGCCCGATCCGTCGCAACGCTGTCCTGCGTGACCGCGGCGGCCGCAAAACTCGCGGAGGCGGCAACGACCACCAGTGCCGACAACGCCCAACGCCAGCACGCAAATTCCGTCAACACCGACCCCATCGCACTCTCCCATCGGCACACCTGACACACCGGGCGCGCATCCCTACTAATACGCATCATCGAAACATGTTCTCCAGTCCGTCCCCAATTCCCCGGCCCGGCCGGCTTGGGCCGTTTCAGCTAACGCACTTCTGCCCGTGGGCTGCTAAAGACACGAACAAAACTACCCAGTCGCTTGAATACAACGTTCAATGGAGTCCGCGACTGTATTAGCGTCGTCCTGTTCGGAGAGTTTGAAATACCCGAAATACGCTTCATAGTTTGGAGCTATACAGATCGTTTGGTCGGGCTCGGCGGTCACCCATATCTGAGCTCCGCGCATCTGATTTCCCAATGTGCCGTCGACACGAATGAGGACGTAAACGCCGTCTCGAAGCCGCGGGTGGGCACTGTGACCACGGTCGGCCTCGACGATGATGATCGTCCCCGTCGCATCGACCTTGCGGATGCGGTGGTTCTCTCTGTCGGCGATGTAGAGGTTGCCGGCCCCGTCCACGGCCACGCCGACGGGGTAGTTCAACTGGGCGTGGACCGCCGGACCTCCGTCCTCGCCAAAGCCTTCCGTCCCATACCCCGCGCTGTTCCCTGCGACGGTGGTAATCGTCCCCGTCGCATCCACCTTGCGGATCCGGTCGTTACGGGTATCGGCGATGTAGAGGTTGCCGGCCCCGTCCACCGCTAGGTCATCGGGGTTATCGAGATCACCCTGGACCGCCGGACCCCCGTCCCCCAAAACTGGACGTCCGGCGACGGTGGAGATGGTGAACTCCTGGGCGGTTAACGGCAAGGGTGTCAGCAGCGCCAGGCAAACGAGAAGAGATCCGACGAGGACCGTGCCGCAACGTCGGCCGTGTCGTGGCAGCGGCGCCCGCCGGAATCGGTGAAATCGAGTGGTGATGAGTTTCATAACGATCAATCTTTGCAGATTGGCCGTGTGCAAAGAAAGGTGAATTTTAGGGGATTATCCATTTAACTAGCCAAAGCCGGACCTGAACTGTCCGGCTTTTATACTACAATACTATCCATGACAGAGAATAATTCAGGACCCGGACGCACCGACAGGGAAGGCTTAAGCCTGACCGAACTCTTTCGTATATTCCCCAACGATGAGAAGGCCGAACAGTGGTTCGAGGCGCAACGGTGGGACAGCGGCATCGCCTGCCCGGACTGCGGATCGGTTCGATACTCGGCATGCAAAAACCGCAAGCCAATGCCGTACCGCTGCAAGGATTGCCGGAAGCACTTCAGCGTCCGCAAGGGCACGGTCATGCAGTCCAGCAAGCTCGGATATCAGGAATGGGCGATAGCGATCTACCTCGTTGCAACGAGCCTCAAGAGCGTGTCCAGCATGAAGCTGCACCGCGATTTGAAGATCAGGCAGTCTAGCGCGTGGTATCTCGCCCAGCGTATCCGTGAAGGATTCGTTGACGGTACGGAACTGATGGCCGGACCCGTTGAAGCCGATGAGGTCTACATCGGCGGGTTGGAAAAGAACAAGCATGAATCCAAGAAGCTCAAGGCCGGACGCGGCGGGGTTGGCAAATCGGCTGTTGTGGGTGTGAAGGATCGGGGAACGAAGCAAGTCCGCGCGAAGGTTGTCGAGAAGACGGACGCCGAAACGCTTCAGGGTTTCGTCCGGGAGAACGCTGACCCGGAAGCCACGGTCTACACCGACGAAGCGACCGCCTACCACGGCGTTGCCAAGTCGCATGAATCCGTGAAACACTCCGTTGGAGAATACGTCCGGGATATGGCGCACACGAACGGGATCGAGAGTTTTTGGAGCATGCTGAAACGTGCGCACAAGGGAACGTTCCACAAATTGAGTGCCAAGCACCTTCAACGCTATGTCAGCGAGTTTGCAGGCCGTCAGAACATTCGCAGCCTCGACACGCTGGCGCAAATGTCCAGAATCGTCCGTGGGTTCGATCAGAAACGGTTGCGATACCGGGATCTGGTCGCATGAGCACGGTTTTACAGACTGACACCTACGATCCCATAAGCAGCGTATGGGACGGACGGGACCCCGATCTAATCGAAGAAATGCTGCGTTTCTACGCAGTGATTCCGCCAGACCCTATTCTGGACGCGACATACAATTCAGGCCGGTTTTGGAGCGGTTCCGAGCGCCGTGTGGTGTCGATGGACATCGACCCGCGTCATACGCCGGATATCCTTGCGGATAACCGCGAGATGCCCGGAGTAGATGCGGATTCATTCGCAGTGGTGGTTTATGATCCTCCGCACGTCGGGCCGCAAGGCAGGGACAAGAGCGCGAAGCGGTTCGATGTGGATTTCGGAGCTACGGTTGCATGCGGCAAGGAGCATGGGTGGAATCTGAGCTATCTATATCCACCGTTTCTCGAACAGGCACGGCGCGTCCTGAAAACGGACGGCATCTTGCTTGCCAAGATTACGGACATGGTGAACTGTCATCGGTCGCAGTGGGCGCATTGCGACTTCATGAGGATGGCCGAGGATGCCGGATTCGTTGTCTGTGATTTGATCGTGAAGGTGCGAAACGGACCGATGATTTCAACGAAGTGGAAAAATGCTCACCATGCCAGAAAACGGCATTGCTTCTGGATTGTCTGCCGCAACGGTAACCGATGCGAGCGTTAGGCGATGACCACCGGCGAGAATACAACCCGCTTAGCGTGGATGAACTGGGCCGCAACGCGGCGCGGGCGCTCATGACCTATCCGCCATGCGATCTGCCGCCGGACGAGGCGTTCAACGGTGCCGGCGTGTACACAATCCACTATGGCGGTACTTTCGCGGCCTACGCCAACATGGGCGAAGATGACCCGATCTACGTCGGCAAGGCGGATCTCCCGGGTAAGCGACAAGGGCAAGCCGTCTCGCGGCGGCCTGCCCCGGTCTTGCATCGTCGCCTGTCGCAACACGCCGACTCGATAAAAAACGCGCATAACCTGGACCTGGCCCACTTCCGTTGCCGGTGGCTCATTCTCGATCCGGTGTGGATCGGATTGACAGAGCAAGTTCTGATCTCAAAATACCGCCCGATATGGAATGTCGTGGTGGACGGCTTCGGGAACCATGACCAAGGGACGACACGGCGCAATCAGCGACGATCACGTTGGGACACGCTGCATCCCGGACGCCCATGGGCAGCACACTATCAGGACAGCGTAGACAGTGCCGATGCTATTCTCACGGCGATAGGGGTGCACAGAGCGAAGGGAGAGACGATATGAACGAAAAACCGAAACGAGGCCGTCCGATCAAGCGCCTGATTGAAATTCACGCCACGGCCCAACAGATCGCCAAGGCGATTTTCAAGGCTGCCAAGCCTTCCGACCCGTCCAAGCGCATCGTCAAGCGCCCGCGAAAGCCGAAGGCCGCTGGCTAGTTTGCTGGATAATCCCCCAATTTTGGTACGCATAAAGGGGTGAACGCATGCCGAACTTCGAGCGCGGCAGTAGCGCGAGGTTGAGAGCGGCGTAGTGAACGAGCACACGTTTCGGGACGTTTTCCCGACCGCGGAGGAAGACGCGCAGCATGCCGCCGGTTTCCAGGCCATGAGCGAAGGGACGTTACAGCATCATGCCCGACGGCGGAGTAACTCCTTGCCGCGGGCGCCGCGAATGCGGCGGCGGTTGGCGTAGACCGCTTTCTGTTGCTCGCGCTTGTTCTTCCGTTTCCGGCGTCTTCGGTCCGGCTCGGCGACGTAGCTCCGGATGCAAGATCGTGCATACGCTCCATGCTGTGACAGTCCTTGAAATCATCAAGAAGAAGGCGCTGAAGGCGACCGACTCTCCGATTTCCACAGGGGCGGCGGGGAGATTGTCAACCTGACTGGCTGACGATTCCTTCAGCTTGCCGATTGCGTTCTCATTGACGTCGTCCGAGCCGCCGGGCAAGACTGGAAACGTGAATCGTGGCAAGCTTGCAATGAGCATACTGTCGGTGTCCACGCCCGCCTGCACGTTGTAGGCTTGTTGGAAACTCTTCCCACGCTCGACCTCCAGATCAGGTCCCGAAAGTCCGACAGGCCGCTAGCGCACGAGAGTTCGTAACGACACTGCCACGTCTGCGGCGCCGTGCAGGACCGCGTTGTCCAGAGTCGCCAAAGGAATGCCCAGTGTCCGAGCGAGCGCGACGAACTCGGCATCGTAGGCAGTCAGACCGCATTCCAGAGCGACATCGATCGCCTGGTGTCCGGACACGCTGGCGATGCGGTCTCCAAGAACGACAGCAGCATCATCGCTTTGGCCTGTTCCGAAGTTACCGTGCCCCGCCGCACGAAGCCGATCAGGACGTTATGCAACTCACTCATGAGGATGCGGGGGGCGCCCACTGGGTCTCCCGCTCGAACAACATGGCCGCATCGGCGCCGTCTGCTCCGCCCACTACCAGACGAACCATCACATTCGTGTCAACTACGATCACGGTCGTCCTGTGTTTCGCATTTCACGTAGCGTGTCCTCACTGAGATCGACCGGTCCAAGTTTCTCGTTTCGCTGCCGGATGCGATCCAGGAGGGCCTGCGGATCTACCGGCTTGGGGCTAACCGACTCCGTCAACCTCGCGAGGATCTCCCCGTTCAGGCTGCGGTGATTCCGACTCGCGGATGACTTGAGCTCTCGGTGCAGGGGGGCCGGGATTCCACGAAGCGCTATGTCTGGCAAATTGGCCTCCTTCGGCAAGCATAATGCCATAATGATATCAAAAAAATGTCAGGCGGTATCCGGGTTCGGCGACCCGGGAGGTAGGATCTATCCACGAATCGCCTGTTTGCCCCGTCCCGGAATTTTTGTACCAGCGAAAGTGAGAGAGAATTTCATGAGGGTTATAAGCCGGATCCAGGAGTTACGCATAGTCACTCACATGGCCAATCCGGCTGTATCGATTAGTTACCTTTGCCAGATTTTTCGACGACTGCTGTAGTCTCGAACGATTCGGGCAGTGTAGGCTCCCCCTGGAATCGGTGTCAAGATGGGTGTTCAGTCCCCATCGTTGAGTAACGCCGGGTGAAGAACGGCACGGCAAGGACGCGGCGCAAGGTTGTTCCGGCGCCTTCCATTGGAATACATTTGTAGGCGGAAGACGGTAACGGAACATGAACTGGAATATTGCGATGATTGCATCGGATGACGATTCGCCAGTGACGACTCATAAAGGACTACGGCGAAGTCGATGACGACGATCCCAATCGCCGGGACCATGATGCCGGGCCGTGTTCGGGCGCGGCGAGTGGCCCCGAAACGCGCCGCTCTCCTGCTGCTGGCTTTCTGCGGAACGCTCGTCCACTGGTCGGCGGCGGCCAACCCCATGCCGGTACAGTCGTCCACGGCTGGGGAGACCGAAGCGGAGGCGATCGATGCCTTGTACAGCCTGGATTTCGACGAGGCCGAAGCGAAGTTCGTGGCCCTGGCGGAGCAGGACCCGGGGAACTCCCGCATGTTGAATCTGTTGGCCTCTTCGATCTGGCTGAAGATTGTCTTTGAACAGGAAAAGCTGAACCTCGATGCGTACTCGAGTTCCAACTTTGCCGGCCGCGATTCGGAGGATCTTGTCAGTCCCGAAAGGGAAGCCCGGCTTCGAAGCGTACTCGCGCGGTCGATCTCCGAAGCCCAGGCGATTCTCGACGGCGATCCCGACAACCTCGAAGCGCTCTACGCGCTGGGAATCGCCTACGGTTCGCTCGCCAGTTTCGAGGCCATGATCAAGCGGGCGTATCTTGCGGCCAACAGCGCCGCGGGCAAAGCCCGGGAACACCACATGCGTCTGCTGGAGTTGGACCCGTCTTATAACGACGCCCGTTTGACGATTGGGGCTTACGACTACACCGTGGGGGCGTTGCCTGCGATGTTGCGGTTCATTATCGGCGTGGTCGGTATTCGCGGCGACAAGGAGGCCGGTATCGAGCAACTCGAATACGCGGCTGAGCTGGGCGACCGCGGCAGCACGAATGCCAAGGTCGTGCTGACGGTGGTTTATAACCGCGAGAAGCAGTACGACCGGTCATTGGCGCTGCTTGAAGAACTGCATTCCCGGTATCCCCGCAACTTCATGTTCGAGTTGGAAAAGGCATCGGTTTACCAGCGCATGGAAGAATGGGCGGCCGCCGTATCCGTCTACGAGAACGTGGTCGCCAAGGTTCGAACGGGAACAGACGGTTACGACCGTCTCGAAGCGGGACCGGTTCTGTTCCGGATGGCTGAAACGCACATCCATGGGATGGACAACGATTCGGCCCTGGAGGTCTTCGACGAAATCCTGTCCAGTCCGGACTCCACCGAGACCCTTCAGGCACGGTCCCGGCTATGGATGGGCAAGATCCACGATTCGCGCGGAGAGCGGATGCGGGCGTTGGACCAGTACGGATTGGTCCTGACGCTGGAAGCCCCCGAAGAAATCCACGACGAAGCCCGGCGTTACACCCGCCGTCCGTTCGAAAGTTGACCCCGACTCCAGCGGGCCAACACCGCTCTCGGGGGGCGCCGACGGTTATTTCTTAGAGAGATTTGGGGAGACGCCCGTTCAGTCCTTCCTCTCCCCGCCGGTCTTCATGAACGCCTCCACTTCCGCCAGGCTGGGGATGCCCGTTCTTGCGCCCAACATTCGACATTTCATTGCCGCCGTCGCGTGAGCGAAACGGATCGTGTGTCGAATGTCCCACTCCTGTAACAGGCCGAATATGAAGGCGCCATGGAAGACATCGCCCGCCCCGGTCGTGTCCCGAACCTCGACGTTCCAGGCGTTGGACCGTTCCGCCTTTCCATCGAGAACAAAAACGGCGCCGGCCCGGCCCAAGGTAATGCCGGCGGCCGCCTGCGGAAAGCGTTCGGCCAGCGCCAGTGCGGCGTCTTCGGGCGACTCGAAACCCGTGAACTCTGAGGCGAACTCTTCGGCCGCGATCAGGTAGTCGACCAGCGCAAGCAACTCGGTCGTGGTTTCGTCGTAGACCTTGTCGATGTCGATCACGATGGGAATGCCGTCTTCGCGAGCCCATCGGGCCGAGCGGAGCGCGGCTTCGGAATCGCGCCCGTCCAGATGCAACAGGCGTCCGGAGCCGATCGTTCGCCGGGATAGCTCCCCCGGGGGAAACGTCAACCGCTCGTCCCTGTGCCAAAGAATCGTACGTTCTCCTATTCCTTCCTCGATCAGGATGAAGGCCAGTTGACTGGGGGCCCGGTCGACGATCCGGACATGCGCCGTGTCGATCCCTTCTTTCTTGAGACTATCGATCTGAATCCGCCCCAGTTCATCCGAACCGACCGAACCGATGTAGCGTGTCCGCAGTCCCATCCGGGCGCAGACTGTCAGGGCCGTGGCGACCTGCCCTCCCGGCTCCAGCCGAATGTCGGCGATGCCGGTTTTCCTTCCAGGGACAGGGAAGTGAGGCACGACGGCGATGTAATCCATCGCGTTCAGGCCGAGGCCGACCACGTCGACCCGCGCCGGATGCGATCCGGAGCTTCTGCCGGCGGGCGGAATCCGGGTGGCGTTCGGTCTATCGGGCATGTTTAAATCAAGGATTCTCAGGTCGCCGGGGACGGGTTCCGTCAATGCCTCTTCACGAGAGCGATTCCATCATACTAAAGACCTACCCGCTGGCCGAGGCCGACCGTATCGTGGTCTTTTTCAGCCGCGATTACGGAAAGCTGCGCGGTGTGGCCAACGGTGTCCGAAGGATGAAGAACCGGTTTGGCGCAACCCTGGAACCGATGGCTTATTCCCGGGTGACCTTCTTTCAGAAGGAAACGCAGGAACTGGTACGCATTCGATCGACGGAGCCGATCGATTCGCCGATGAAGCTGCTGGCGGATTACGATCGTGCGTTGTTGGCATCGCATGCCGCGGATCTGGTCGACCGGTTCCTGCCGGATCATGACGCGCAGGATGACGTGTTCAGGCTGTTTGCCCTCACCCGGCAGAGTCTGATCCAGGGGTTGCCGCTGGAACTGATCCGGGCGTATTTCGAAGTCTGGATGTTGCGGCTTGCCGGAGTGCTGCCCGAAATGTTCGTGTGTTCGGGTTGCAACCGCCGGCTTGGCGCCGAAGAGGACCGGATTCTGATGTCCGGACTCGTGCATATTGCGTGTCGAAAGTGCGGTCTCGATGGAGGCACTCCGGTCCCGTTGCCGGCTGTCGGCACGTTACATTGGATCGTCACGAACAAGCTGGATACCGCGGCGGCTGATTCCGCGTTGCCCGCGGCTGAAGGCCTGCAGCACATTCTGCAGATGAACAAGCTGTGGATGGATCGATTTTTCGAACGATGAATTTTCAAGACCTGATCCAATCGTTGACCGCGTTCTGGGCCGCCCGGGGTTGCATCCTGCAGCAGCCATATGACGTTGAGGTCGGTGCCGGCACGATGCACCCCGAAACGTTTCTGCGCGTGCTGGGGCCGGAGCCGTATCGCGTGGCGTATATTCAGCCGTCGCGGCGTCCCGCCGACGGGCGGTACGGCGAGAATCCCAATCGGCTCGAAAAGCACCACCAGCTTCAGGTGATCCTCAAACCGCCTCCAGGCGACATCCAGATGGTTTATCTCGAGTCCCTCGAAGCGATGGGAATCAGGCTCGAGGAGCATGACATCAAGTTCGAGGAAGACAACTGGGAATGGCCCATGGGCGGCGCCGTCGGCGTGGGGTGGCAGGTGATGCTCGACGGGCAGGAGATCACGCAGTTCACCTACTTCCAGCAGACCGGGGGGCTCGAACTGTTTCCGATTTCAGGAGAGATCACGTATGGGCTCGAACGCATCGCGATGTATCTGAACGATGTCGAAAACGTGTTCGACCTGCCCTGGAACGATGCGCTCTCCTACGGCGAGGTTCGGCACCGGGATGAGTTCGAGTTTTCCAGGTACTACTTCGAACTGGCGGACATTTCCCGTTACTACCAATTGTTCGACGAGTTCGAAGCCGAAGCGAAGCGGCTGATTGAAGAAGATCTGGTCCTGGCGGCATACGACAACTGCCTGAAGTGTTCGCACCTGTTCAACGTGCTGACCGCGCGCGGCGCCGTCGGCGCCACCGAGCGCGTGCAGATTATCGGCCGGGTTCGCGCGTTGCTGGGCGCCGTGGCCCGCGCGTACGTCGAGAGCAGGGAAGCGCTCGGCTATCCGCTTCTGGACGCCGGCCGGGTTCAGCCGGGAGGGGCCGGTGAGTAGCGAATTCCTTCTCGAAGTCGGGTGTGAAGAGATACCCGCCCGGGCCATGGGACCCGTCCTCGAAGAACTGAAGAAAAAGTTTGGCGCGTTGCTCGGCGGGCAAAAGCTTTCGTTCGACGCCATCCAGACGCTGGGGTCGGCGCGGCGTCTGGTCGTTCACGTCGCGGGTCTTGCCGAGTTGCAGGAAAAAGAGAAAGTGACGACGCTTGGACCGCCCCAGAAAATCGCGTTCAACGATGGCGAACCGTCCAGGGCTCTCATCGGTTTCGCCAGGAAGTCCGGATTGGGGATCGACGATCTGCGGGTCTTCGATACCGAACGCGGCAAATACATGGGTTTCGAGTCCGAGGCCGGCGGGCGCAGTGCTTCGGAAATTCTTGCGGAGGGCATTCCCCCGCTGATCGAGTCCCTGACGTTTCCGAAGACCATGTACTGGGACGATTCCCGTCGTGAATTCGCCCGGCCCATCCGATGGGTCGTCGCCTTGCTCGGCCCATCGGTGGTGCCCTTCAATTTATACGGCGTGCCGTCGGGTTCCACTTCAGCGGGGCACCGGACCTTGGGCAGCCAGACCGTTCCAGTGCGGGACTTCGACAACTATCTGAAGCAACTCGCGGACAATTTCGTTCTGGTTTCCCAGGAATCCCGGCGCGAGAAGATCCGCAGGGAACTGGCCGCGGCCTGCGAGTCCCTGGACGGACGGATGATTCCCGACGACGATCTTCTCGATGAAGTGGTGTACATCAACGAGTATCCCACCGTCGTCGTGGGCGGTTTCGAAAAGCGTTTCCTGGACCTCCCGCGTGAAGTTCTGATCACGGCGATGCGCGAGCACCAGAAATACTTTGCCGTTGAAACCGCGGACGGAACGTTGTTGCCGAACTTCCTTGGCGTCATGAACACGAAGGGGGATCCGCGGGGGTCGATCCGGAAGGGCCATGAGAGGGTTCTCAAGGCGCGCCTGAGCGATGCTCTGTTCTTCTGGGATGCCGATGGCCGGCGGACACTGGCGGACCGCGTCGATGGACTGGCGTCGGTCACATTTCACAGGAAACTCGGTAGCTACAAGGACAAGATCGACCGGATGTCGGGCCTCGCGAATGCGGTGAACGCATTGACGGGCGCGGCGGTCCCGCCCGAAACGCTTGAATCGGTCGTGGCCTGGTCCAAGTCGGATCTGAGCACGGACCTCGTTGGAGAATTTGCCGGCCTCCAGGGCATCGCCGGGGGGCTGTACGCACGCCGCGAAGGCGCGGGCGATGACGTCTGGAAGGCAATCTACGATCAGTATCGCCCGGCGGGACTCGACGATCATTCGCCCGAGACGGCTTCAGGGGCCGTCCTGGCATTGACCGATCGATTGGATACGGTGTTCGGCTGTTTTTCGGCCGGACTTATTCCGAAAGGCTCGGCCGATCCGCTCGCGCTTCGGCGGCAGACCCAGGGCATCGTCAAGATCCTGCTGGATCGCGAACTGCCGTTTTCGCTGGATGCCGCAATCGCGGCCGATCCGCGGATGAACGAGACGGCGGCCGAACTGTTTCGCGGTTTCTACCGCGATCGATTGAAATTCATGCTTGGCAGGATGGGATTTGCCTACGACGAAGTGAACGCGGTCGTGGCGACGGATTCGGACAGTCCGACGAAAGTGCTGAAGCGTGTGCGGGCGCTGCACGCGGTGCGCGAAAGCCCGGATCTGATCGCGATCGCAACCGCGTTCAAGAGGATCAAGAACATCCTGAAGCAGGCGGACGTGCCGTTGGACGCCGTCGACGGCTTCAAGGACATGGAGTTGGAAGAAGAAGCCCTCGCGCGGTCGGTGGCCGAACTCCGGCCGCGTATCGAGGGGTTGGCCGCCAGTGGCGACTACTCCGCGGCCCTTGGCGAGATGGCCGCATTGCGGCCGGTCGTCGATGGGTTCTTCGACAAGATCCTCGTGATGCACCGGGATCACGCGATCAGGGCCCGGCGCCTTTCGATTCTGAAGAATCTGTTCGAGACCTTCCTGCAGGTCGCGGATATCTCCGAAGTGGTTGTCGCCAATCAGGATCCGCCGGCATCGACCGGTGTCTGACCAGGCCTTGCAGGCTTACCTGGAAGATTTTTCGAGAGCTTCGAGTCGTTTGAGCATTTCGGGAAGGCGTTTGAAAACGGCCGACGACCGGAGCCACATCTTGTTGTCGAAACCGGGCGAACCTGAAATGGTCTTGCCGTCTTCGACGTCCCCGGGAACGCCGGTTTGACCCGTGGCGATCACGCGGTTGCCGATGGTCAGGTGCCCCACCACGCCGACCTGTCCGGTCAGGATGCAACTTCGTCCGATCCTGGTGCTTCCGCCCAATCCGACCTGCGCGCAGAGCAGGGTATCTTCACCGACGACCGATGCGTGGCCCACCTGGACCAGGTTATCGATTTTGGCGCCGCGCTTGATGCGAGTCTCACCGACGGTTCCGCGGTCGATGGTGGTGTTTGCCCCGATTTCGACGTGGTCTTCGATAATCACGACGCCGGATTGGACGATCTTGTACCAGTTGTCGCCGTCCTCCTTCGCATACCCGAAGCCGTCGGTCCCGACGCGGACGCCGTCCTGCAGGATCACGTGGTGTCCAATTTCGGTAAATTCGCGAACCGACACGTTTGAGTGTGAGCGGAAGTCGTCGCCAATCCGGCAACCTTTGCCGATGAACGTGAAGGGTCCCAGGGTCGCGCGGTCTCCGATGATCGCGTCGTCCTCGATGACCACATAAGGGCCGATGGCGGCGTGGTTCCCGATGCGCGCCGACCCGGCGATCCGAGCCGAAGAATCGATGCTGATTTTCGGAGTTTGTGGCGTGTAAAAGAACTCGATCGAGCGGGCAAATGCCAGGTAGGGGTTGGCGATCCGAAGTGTCGGTCGGGGGAGATCTTCGAAGTCGTTGTCGACTATGATTGCGCCGGCGTTGGTCTTGCGCGCCATCACGACGTATTTTCGATTCGCGACAAAGGCCAGTTCGGTCGGGCCGGCTTCTTCAAGCCCCGAAACTCCGGTGATTTCGATGCCGGCATCGCCTCTAAGCGTGCAGCCCAGCGCTTCGGCGATTTCGCCCAGTTTCATGCGTCGTCCATCCTTCTAACCTACTGTGCCCGTGTCTCTTACGCAAGCAACCCATGGCACGGACTGCTAGTATATCAGGCGTGTCGGAACACCGCAGTCTGGTTCGATCGGCCTCCCTGATTACGGCAATCACGCTGTTCAGCCGTATTTCGGGTCTGGTGCGGGTACAGCGTATCGCCGCTCTCCTTGGCGCCGGAACGGAATCGGACGCGTTCATCATTGCATTCCGGATTCCCAACCTGCTGCGCAGGCTGGTCGGCGAGGGGGCCGTCGGGGCAGCTTTCATTCCAACGTTCACCCAATATCTTCAGTCGGCCGGGCGCAAGGAAGCGTTTCGATTTGCCAACGTTCTACTGACAATTCTGACTCTGGGAATGGCCGTAGTGGTCGTTCTCGGCATCGTCCTCTCTCCGTGGCTCGTGCTTCTGCTGTCATCGGGATTCGAGGACACGCCCGGAAAACTGGAACTTGCGGCGTATCTGACACGGATTATCTTCCCGTACATTTTCTTTGTCAGCCTTGCCGCCGTGGCGATGGGCATCCTGAACAGCGTCGACCGATTTGCCGCTTCCGCGGTTGCGCCGGTCCTCCTGAATCTCAGCATCATCGGGTTCTCCTTCCTCACCGGCTATTTCTCGTCGCCGGAAATCGCATTGTCGGTCGGCGTCGTCGTTGGCGGCGTGGCACAGGTGGGGATCCAGATTCCCCATCTGCTGTCGAGCGGTTGGCGGTTCCGCCCGTCGCTCGACTGGCGGCACCCCGGTGTGCAGAAAGTACTCAAGTTAATGGGCCCGGTTCTGCTCGGCGTCGGCGTATTTCAGATCAACATCATCGTTGGAAGCGAATTCGCATCGTATATGGTCGATGGCGCGGTCACGGCGCTTGAGTTTTCCGATCGGGTGATGGAACTGGTCCTGGGAGGCTACGCGATCGCCATCGCGACGGCGATCCTGCCCTTGATGTCCCGTCAGGCCGGCGCCGGTCAAATGGACGAGATGAAGCGAACCCTGAACTTCGCGTCGCGCATTGTTCTGTTCATTACGATTCCCGCGGCGGTTGGGCTGATACTGCTTCGCGTGCCGATCGTTCAGGTGTTGTTCGAACACGGGGATTTCGATGCAGCCGATACGGCGCTCACGGTGTGGCCTCTGCTGTTCTATGCATTGGGATTACCGGCTCTGGCGATCGTCAAGATCATTGTCCCAGCCTTCTATTCGATGCAGGACACCCGGACTCCGGTCCAAATTGCGGCGATTGCGATGGTTTTGAACGTTGTCTTCAACTTCTTGTTTTTCGGGCCGCTTCAAGTGGGCGGTCCCGCGTTTGCGACTTCCCTGGCAGCGGTGTTCAACGCGGTTGCGCTAATGGTTATCTTCAGTCGGCGTGAAGGCGCTCTTGGTGCGCGCTCGATCCTTCGGTCGCTTGTGCGGTTTGCATTGGCATCGGTGGTACTGGGCGTCGTCGCCTATACGCTGATCAATCGGCCGGGGTTTTATTTCGACGAGCCCTTTGCCCGCCAGGTATTGGCGCTGGCAATTACAATCGGTGTTGCCGCGCTGGCATACTTCGGGGTCGCCGCTCTGCTTGGATGCCGTGAGATTGGAGAACTGCGGGCTGTGTTCGCCAGGTCCAGAAAAGAGGACAACGGATGACGAACGATCAATGGATCGATCGCTTCACTCAATACCTGCGCATCGAAAAAGGGTTGTCGCGAAACACGCTGTCCGCATATGGGCAGGATCTGGCGCTGTACGCGGAATATCTTGAAGACCGGGATCTGACGAGGGTGGGTCCCGAGGTCGTATCCCGGTTCATTACGTTCATGTACGATCGGGGCCGAAAGGCGCGTTCGGCGGCCCGGGCGATCAGCGCCGTGCGTGGACTTCATCGGTTCCTGGTGTTGGAGCGGGCGACCGGCGAGAATCCGACCGTTGCAGTGGAGGTGCCCAAGGCATGGAGTCCTCTGCCGCACTTCTTGACCGTCGACGAAGTCGACCGGCTGCTTCGCGTGCCCGATACGTCGAAACCCGCCGGCCTGCGCGACCGCGCGATGCTGGAAGTGCTCTATGCCACCGGACTTCGGGTTTCGGAACTGGTGGGGCTGACCCTGGATACGGTGGATCTGGAAAACAGCGTGGTCCGTTCGATCGGAAAGGGGAGCAAGGAGCGGATCGTTCCCCTTGGGGAATCGGCCGTTCAGGCAGTCCGGGAGTATCTGGCTCGGGGGCGTTCGCGGAGCACGAGCCCCTGTCTGTTTTTGAATTATCGTGGAAAGCAGTTGACGCGCGCGGGATTCTGGTTGATCCTGCGGGGTTACGGAGAGCGAGCGAAGATCCACAAACGGATCACTCCACACATGCTTCGGCACTCTTTCGCGACGCACCTGCTTGAACGGGGTGCGGATCTCCCGTCTGTGCAGGCGATGCTGGGTCATGCGGATATTTCGACCACCCAGATATACACGCATGTGATTCGGGAGAGGCTGAAGCAGGTCTACCTCAGCCACCATCCTCGAGCCTGACAAGGGGACGACTGCGGACGACAAGGGAGAGGTTTGTGTTTCGGGCTGCCAATCCGTTTGTAATACGTCCGTTGGCAATATGTGTAATAAGGAGAAGCCTTTGTGAGTATGAGACGACAATTATTTACCTCGGAGTCGGTGACCGAGGGCCATCCCGACAAAGTTTCCGATCAGATATCGGACGCCATTCTCGACGCCCTGATCAAACAGGATCCACAGAGCCGCGTCGCGTGCGAAACCATGGTTGCGACCGGTTTCGCGATGGTCGCCGGCGAGATCACGACAAAGGCCGTGATCGAATACGAAAAGGTCATCCGGTCGACGATTGAACAGATTGGATACACCGACGCGGCCTACGGGTACGACTTCAAGACGTGTGCCGTCATGAACGCGTTGGGCAATCAGTCGCCCGACATCGCCATGGGCGTGGACACCGGTGGCGCGGGCGACCAGGGCATGATGTTCGGCTATGCGACGAACGAAACTCCCGAATTGATGCCTGCACCGATTTTGCTGGCGCACAAGCTCACACTGCAGTTGGCCAAGGTTCGGAAGGCCGGCACGCTCGATTACCTCCGGCCCGACGGCAAGTCGCAGGTGTCGGTCGAGTACGAAGATGACAAGCCGATTCGCGCGGACACCGTCGTAATCTCAACGCAGCACGATCCCGATGTCAGTCAAAGGAAGATCCGGAACGACATCATCGAACACGTCATCAAGGCTGTTGTTCCCGCCCATCTGCTGGACAGCAACACCAAATACCACGTCAATCCCACGGGGCGATTCGTCGTGGGTGGCCCCCAGGGCGACTGTGGTCTGACCGGGCGCAAGATCATCGTGGACACCTATGGCGGCATGGGGCGTCATGGCGGCGGTGCGTTCTCGGGCAAGGATCCAACGAAGGTGGACCGGTCGGCATGTTACATGGCGCGATACGTTGCGAAGAACGTTGTCGCGGCGGGACTGGCCGAACGCGCCGAGATCCAACTGGCGTATGCGATCGGTGTGGCTGAACCGGTTTCGGTTCGCGTGGATTCTTTCGACACCGGGCAAGTGGACGACGTCAAGATAGAGGATGCGATTCTTCAGGTCTTCAAGCTGACGCCTCGAGGTATCATGGAAAGCTTGAAGTTACGCCGTCCAATATACACAAAGACAGCAAGTTATGGACACTTCGGGCGTGAAGATCGCGACTTCACCTGGGAGAAGAAGGATAAAGTGGCGGCTCTGAAGAGAGCCGCGCGTTAGGAACCCTCCGGAAGACCCGGGGTCCGATCGGAACCCGGCAGTCCGTGGCAGAACCTGAAGCGTTAGCCCGCCTTTCTCACGGGTTTTCGTCGCGAAGAGTCGGAGACGCCGTCAGAGCTACGGCGCGTTCCCCGCGCCGGGCGCGTAGCGGCGCGTTCGTCGCGCCGGATCAAGCGCGTCAGGGGGCGTGCATGGCGGATGGATCCGGCGCTGTAGCAGACAACTCGTGAGAAATGCGGGTTAGGCCACGGACTGCCCGGCATTCTTTTTCACGTTCGGACTTTGAGCAGCATCCAGAATCCGCTGAACCCGAAGATCAGGTTGGGAAACCAGGCCGCTATCGTCGGCGACAACTGGCTGATTCCGCCGAGTTGGTCGAAGATCTCGAACGCCCCCCAATAACCGATCCCGATCCCGATCGATATGCCGATCCCGTAGAACGCGCCATGTCTTCCCGTGGTGAACGAAAAGGGGATCGCAATCATTGCCATGATGAATGTGACCAGCGGGAACGACAGCTTTCTGTTCAGGTCCACTGTGAGGCTTCGCACGTCGAAGCCGCTCGTGGCAAGGTCGTCGATGTAGCCGCGCAATTCCAGATAGGTCATCTGAGAGGCGACACGGACTTCCTTCTTGAAGTGGTCGGGGCCATCGTTCATTTGGGGATAGACCCGGGATTCAAAGGCTTCGTAGTTGTCCTCGCCCTCGCGATCGAGCGATCGGGTCCATCCGTTCGTGAGCACCCAGTTCTCGCCGTTCCAGGTTGCCCGCGACGCGGAGGTCCACTCCGTCAATGAAAACGGCGACTTGTCGATGGTATAGATTCCGATGTCGTAGAACACGTTGATGTCAGGATCGAAGTAGGTGTAGTCGTAGATCCGGCCGTCGGACCCTTCCATCCAGTTGCTCAGTGGATCCCGATAGATCTGCGGCGACCGGCCCTTGATCGTGTTCCGAAACGTATCCTGCAGCCGGTTCGTATGCGGCAACAGGAAATCCTGAAGCACGTAGGTGCCCGCGGAAAGCAGGCCCGCCATAAACAACAGCGGTAACGACATCCGATAGAGACTGACCGCGCCCGCCTTTACCGCCAGCGTTTGATTGGTTTTGGTCAGGGTTCCAAGACTCACAAGTACCGCGACCAGAACAGCCAGCGGCGAGACCCAATAAAAGATCTGCGGCAACAGGTAGAAAAAATACCCGGCGACGGTCGCGATGCCGATGTCGTTTTGCACGATGTCCGACAACAATTCGAAGAGCGTGACGATGACGAACAGGGAGATGAAAACGGCAAGAATCAGGCCGAAGAAGAACCAGAATGCTTTCAGCACGTAGACATCGAGCGTGCGAAACCATGTGGGTTGATGGGTGAGTGAATAAGACCATCGGCCGAACCTGTGAGAGATGCCGTCCACCGGCGCCAGCCGGCGGCCGACCCATCGACCGCTGTCCAGGATCGCATCCACGACTCGATTTTTTCGTTCCCGCTCCGATCGGAGCAGAAGTACGACGCCCAGTGCCGCGAATGCAAGGTTGGCGCCCCAGGTTCCGACGAACGGAGACAACTGAGCATTTCCGGCGATGCTGGTTCCACCAATGAAGAGCATGTAATAGACCAGCATCAGGAAAGCGCTGATTACCAATCCCATCGAACGCCCGCCCCGATGTGTTGACAGCCCGAGTGGAAATCCGATCAGGGCAAAGGCCAGACAGGCGAAGGGGAGCGCGAGTCGCCGATGAAACTCCACTTGTTCCGTGAAACTGGCCGTGTTTTCGCCGATGCGATTCCAGAGCGCGGCCGTCGTACTTTCGAGCGGATTGTTTCCCGCGTCGATCATTCCGCTGAAATCGACCGACGAAGTGGGGAGGAGTAAGGAGTGCGATGAGAAGCACGATGTCCTATACCGGTCTTGCTGGAGGCGCGCGACATGATGCGTGCATCCATCTGTCAGGGTAATTTCGAAACGCCCGTCGTCGCCGTCTCCGATCAGGCGGGCCGACTCGGCGACAACCATTTCGGTTTCGTCCGGAATGGCCTCGTCTGCCAGCAGTACTCCCTGCCAGTCGCGCCCGTCAGGCGAAACGTCCTGAACCTGAAGGACTCTTCCGCCGAGTTCTTCGTTGAAAACGCGGGGCTGAAGCTGGAGCGCCATCTGGCGGGCTGCCACGTCTCCGGTGAGCAGGCGGAGCCGTCCCGCGGATGCAGGCGCGATCCATACGGCCAATACGAAGTTGGCCGCCCAGGCGAGAACTCCCAGAATCAATACCGGTCGGAGTATCGCCGCGGTGGACAAGCCCGCGGCCCGAAAGGCGACGCTTTCACTGTCGGAGGACATTCTGCCGAATCCGGTCAGAATGCCAACCAGTAGCGCGGTGGGGATCGTGAACGTCAGAGCGGGCGGAACGAGTGCGGACACCAGTGCCCACAACTCGGCGGACGAGGGTGACCAGCGGACGATCAGTTCGAGCAGCGAACTGATCTGCCGTCCAACAAGTACCGCCGTCAGAGCGACCAGTGCGATGAGTGTCGGCGTGAGTATTTCACGGAAGATGTATCGGTCGATTCGGCTCATGACACGGCTTCAGCCAGCGCATCTTGAAGTTCCGGATACTGAAATGCATAACCTGAAGCGATTGCCTTTTGAGGAATGACCCGTTGTCCGGTCGCCAGAATATCGGCAAAGCCTCCAAACATGAGCTTGAGGGCGAATACGGGAACCGGCAGGATGGCGGGACGATGGAGCGCCCGTCCCAGGGCCTTTGAAAAATCGCGGTTCGTCACGGGTTCAGGGGCCGTGGCGTTCACCGGACCGTCAAGGGAGTCATCGGTCAAGGCCGCGGACACGATACCAACCACGTCGCGGATATGGATCCAGGACATCCATTGACGACCGTCGCCGATCGGTCCGCCAATTCCGAGACGGAAGGGCGGCAGCATCCTGGACAGGGCGCCGCCGCCGCGTCCAACCACGATGCCGAGGCGTGGATTCACCACGCGGATACCGAACGTGGAGGCGCGCATCGCTTCGGCTTCCCAACCGCGGCAGACTCCGGCCAGGAAATCCGTACCGCATTCGGCGTTCTCGTCGAGCCGCGTATCGTCGCGAACGCCGTAGTATCCGATCGCTGAAAAACCGATCAGAACCGGAGGACGCCGTTCGGTTTTTTTAAGCGCGTCCACAAGTCCCCGCGTATACAGGATGCGGCTTTCCTCAATGGTCCGTTTTGCGGCAGCGGTCCATCGTTGCGCTACCGGAGCCCCTGCCATGTGAATGACTCCATCCAGGCCCTCGAGTGCGGACGGGTCGAGGGGATCGGCCGGGAAATTCCATTCGTGGATGCCGGATGCTCCAGGAAAAGCGTTTTGAGCGCGTCGGCCGTCGCGCGTCACGATGTGGTATCGATGCCCCGAAGACTCCAATTCCGCGACCAGTTGTCTGCCGATAAACCCCGTGGCGCCCGTGATTGCAATATTCATGGCGATCGAATCCCCTGGATTTCAAAGGAGGTCGGTAACGATCCGGAACATGCGTTCCCGCGATACCGGCGCGACGGCGACATGCGAAGCCAACTCGTCTTGCCAGAAGAGCACAATTTCATCCGACGTCCCGGCCTCGTCGAACAACAGACCCGCAGAGCCGCGGATGTCAAGTTGTTCCGGCCCGGCGCTGTCCCCGAACCGCGACTGCTCGGGCTTATCCGTCGGCCTGAAGGCAAATTCGGTCAGAATGCCGGCAAGCAGGTCTGAAGGGATATCGGTGGGGTTCGGATCCCGGAACGAATAGAGCACAAGAATCTCTTCGTCCATGAGACGAAACGTTTGCCGGACGACCGGATAGAACAGAACATCGGTGTTGCGGCCCAGGATCTCGATTCTGTCGACAAAGCTTTCAGTCGCGTCGATGCTCTCGCGTACCCCCTGATTTGAAGAGAGTCCCAAAAGGTCGATGCCGGCCTTCTGCCGGGCCTCTTCGTAAGTCAAGGGCGAGAAGTCGTTGTCAGTGACAAAGGTGACGATGGGGTTGAGGTGAGTTCCGGATTTGTAGGACGGGCCGGCTGGAACCTGGGAGAAAACGGAAAGACCCGAACCTGCGAACGACACCGACAACGCCGTAATTATTAGTAGACGCCGCATGAACTCGATTGTAGCACCATAGTTTTCGCCCGTAATTCCCATAGGTAAACCCCCGGCTCTGCCGGGGAGACTCGCAAAGGTTTGACCGAGTGAAGCAGTAAAGAAGAAAGTCCTCCTTGGAAAGCGGCAACTTTCGAACAAGGAGGACAAGTGAAAGACTACCAGAGCCTATCGCACACGAAATGGGACTGCAAGTATCACGTGGTGTTCATCCCGAAGTACCGACGGAAGAGGATATTCGGAGTGATCCGCCAGCGGTTGGGAGAGGTATTTCACGAACTGGCAAGGCAGAAGGAGAGCCGAATCGTGGAGGGGCACTTGATGGCGGATCACGTGCACATTTGCATCAGCATTCCGCCGAAATATGCGGTGTCCAGCGTGGTGGGATTCATCAAGGGGAAGAGTGCGATTTCGATCGCGCGGAACCTGATGGGTCGGAAACGCAACTTCACCGGAGAAAGTTTCTGGGCGCGGGGCTATTTCGTGTCCACGGTGGGACTGGACGAGGAAATGGTGAGGCAGTACATCCGCGATCAGGAGAAAGAGGACCAACGCCTTGAACAGCTGAACATGGCGTGGTCGGACCCGCCGCCTTCAGGCGGCTCCTGAATATGCCCCTTTGAGGGGCTCACAAAAATAAGCCCCCGGCTTTGCCGGGGGTCACTTTAACTGACGCCGTACCTATAATGGAAGCGATGAGGCCCCGTTTCGAAATACCGCCGGTGCCGGTTGCCCTGACGGTTGCAGGTTCCGATTCCAGTGGAGGGGCCGGCATTCAGGCCGACCTGAAAACGTTCACCCGCCTCGGTGTCTACGGCATGTCGGTCATTACGGCGATCACGGCGCAGAATTCGCTCGGCGCCAGCATCGTGACCGAACTGAAAGCCAATGCCGTCGCGGCCCAGATGAAGGCCGTTCTTGAAGACATTCCTCCAGCATCGACAAAGGTCGGTATGCTGTCCAACGCGGCGAACGTTCGGACGGTAGTTTCTCTTGTGAACCGGTTTCGGATTCCCTTGCTTGTGCTGGACCCGGTCATGCGTTCTACTTCGGGGACATCGTTGCTGGACGATGAGGGCATCGAGGCGATGCGTGCCGATCTGCTCCCGCTCGCCTATCTGGTGACTCCCAACCTCGATGAGGCCGAAGTCCTGACCGGCGAACCCGTCCGGACGGTGGACCAGATGGTGGAAGCGGCGCGGCAAATCCATGGGATGGGCGCTCGAAACGTCATGCTGACAGGGGGGCATCTGGATGGCGCCCGCGTGGTGGACGTGTTTTTCGATGGGACCTCGATCTTCCGCCTGGTGGGGGACCGCATCGACGATCGGAATTCTCGTGGCACCGGATGCGTTCTTTCGGCGGCGGTTACGGCCCATCTCGCGCGTGGCGTCGACCTGGAATCGGCCGTTTCGCGTGCCCAGGTATTGACCCGCCGCGCAATCGAGAGGGGCCTCCGCCTGGGACGAGGTTCCGGACCTTGCGATCCCGTCGGGATCGACCCGTTATAAGACCCGACAGCCCCCGGCCGTACCCCGCATTTTTCTCGAACCGTTTAAGCCGGGACCGCGTCAACCCGTCGATATTGGCCGGGCGGGACCGCACTCTATAACCTGATAGCACTTACATAAGATCAAATTGACAGTACAGCACTAAGGTTCTATACTTTCGGGTTGTATCCATCGAAATAATTTTGCCGGCAGACTCCCTCTGAGTGGGGGTCGAAGCGAAGGAGCGAAGAATGAGCAAGATTGTCGGAATCGATCTGGGAACCACAAACTCCGTGGTTGCCGTCATGGAGGGTGGGGAGCCTGTCGTCATTGCCAACCAGGAGGGCGGTCGAACCACACCCTCTGTCGTCGCTTTCAGTAAGGAAGACGAACGATTGGTGGGGCAGGTGGCGAAGCGCCAGGCAGTGACCAACGCCGAGAACACCATCTATTCGATCAAGCGTTTCATGGGACGCCGCAAGAATGAAGTCAGCGAAGAGATGACGATGGTTCCGTATCGGATCGTGGAGTCGAACAGCGACGTCCGAATCGAGGCCAACGGGAAGCAGTATTCTCCTCCGGAGATCTCGGCAATGGTGCTTCAGAAGCTCAAGGCTGCCGCTGAGGACTACACCGGCCAGAAGGTGGAGCAGGCGGTGATCACCGTCCCCGCATACTTCAACGATTCCCAGCGGCAGGCGACCAAGGATGCCGGCAGGATTGCCGGGCTCGAAGTGCTTCGCATCATCAACGAGCCGACCGCGGCTGCTCTTGCCTACGGGCTCGACAAGAAGTCGGATGAAACGATCGCCGTTTACGATTTCGGCGGCGGTACGTTCGACATTTCGATTCTGGAAGTCGGCGAAGGCGTCGTCGAGGTCAAATCGACGAATGGCGATACGCATCTCGGTGGCGACAACCTCGACCAAGCCATCATCGAATGGCTGATCTCCGAATACAAGAAGGATGAAGGCAGCGATCCGCTGTCATCCGACAAGATGGCGTTGCAGCGTCTCAAGGAAGGTGCCGAGAAGGCCAAGTGCGAACTATCGAGTGCCCAGGAGACCGAGGTCACGCTTCCGTTCATCACCGCGGATGCGACCGGTCCCAAACACCTGAACAAGAAACTTTCCCGGTCCAAACTGGAGTCCCTGATCGAAGATCTCCTGCAACGGACGGTGGGACCATGCAAGCAGGCGTTGAAAGATGCCGGCGTCACCCCATCGCAGATCGACGAGGTTGTTCTGGTCGGCGGTACGACGCGAATTCCCCGCGTACAGGCCATTGTCAAGGACTTGTTCCAGAAAGACCCCCATAAGGGTGTCAACCCGGATGAAGTGGTTGCGGTCGGCGCCGCGATTCAGGCCGGCGTCCTGGGAGGAGAGGTCAAGGATGTCCTCCTTCTGGACGTCACACCGCTTTCACTCGGAATAGAAACGCTGGGAAGCGTCTTTACAAAGCTCATTGAGCGGAACACGACCATTCCGACTCGGAAGAGCGAGGTCTTTTCGACCGCGGCGGACAGCCAGACGTCGGTTGAGATTCATGTCCTGCAGGGTGAGCGGCCCATGGCGAACCACAACCGCACATTGGGCCGTTTTCATCTGGTGGGGCTGCCTCCGGCGCCCAGGGGCGTACCGCAGATCGAAGTCACGTTCGACATCGATGCGAATGGCATCGTGAACGTGTCGGCAAAGGACAAGGGAACCGGTCAGGAGCAGAAGATTACGATCACTTCGTCGAGCGGTCTCAATCAGGACGAAATCGACAAGATGGTCAAGGAAGCCGAGTCCCATGCCGATGAAGACAAGGAGAAGGCCACCGAGATCGAAGCTCGAAACCGCGCCGACTCCCTCATCTATCAGACCGAAAAGACATTGTCGGAGAACAAGGACAAGCTTGCCGAGGACGACGTGAAGGCGGTTGAGGCTGCGATCGCCGATTGCAAGAAGGCGGTTGAGGAAGGCGGTAAGGATCGCATCGACGGCGCTGTCGAGGCACTGACTCAGGCCGCGCACAAGATCGCCGAAGCCATCTACGGCCAAGCGGGTCAGACGCCGGGGGACGGCCCTCCGGGCCCGGGCAATGGCAACGCCGGCGGCGACGGCGCCGCGGGAAGTAACGACGACGTGATCGATGCCGAATTCGTCGACGTCGACGAGGGCAACGACAAGAAAGATTAGACAGCCCGTGGGAGAACCCTGCAGGGTCGCGCGCTGGGGTCTTCGGGTTTCAGGCGCGAAGAGAGGAGCGGAGCGATGGTTTCACATCGTGACCGACGAACGACAAAGTCTGTGACCCGAACCCCCCTGCGCCCTACGGGTTACGGCGGCATCGGGCCATCTGCCACGTTGCCCCGCCTCGATCGATGGGGGGCATCGACTTCGTCGTGGCGCCTTGCATACGGCCCAATGGCGCTCGTAACGCGATCCCTGCAGGGTTCTCCCACGGGCTGTTAGCCCGTGTGCGTGTGCGGTCGTCGGTCGCACACGCACTTTGTATTTCGACCAGGACCATGCGCGACCTTTACGTCATCCTCGGAGTCGGTGAGAACGCGTCGGTCAGCGACGTTCGCAAGGCCTACCGGAAGCTCGCGCGGAAGTACCATCCCGATATCAATCCGGGAAACAAGGTTGCGGCGGAGCGCTACTCCGGAATCATCGAGGCGTACGAAATCCTCTTCGATGCCGAGAAGCGCAGCTTCTATGACACGCATGGGTACTACGACGAACGGGCGATCGCGAAACGGGACCAGCCCCGCCTCGGATTCTCATTCCAGGGTTTTGAACCCTCGGGCGCGGACAAGCCGCGCTTTTCGGATCTGTTCGACGATTTCTTCGCCGAGATCCGGTCCCGCCAGCAGCCGGAGGTCTCCAACGATATCGAAGCGCATGTTTCCCTGACGTTCGACGAATCCATACACGGTATCCAGACCACCGTGTCCGTTTACCGGAGACGGACGTGCGGCGAGTGCCGCGGTTTCGGACGTGCGACCGACTCCGCCGATTTCCAATGTCCGGCGTGCGGCGGTTCGGGGGAACTCGTGCGTTCGAGGGGACACCTGCGATTCGCGATGACCTGCCCGGAATGCGACGGGAACGGGCGTGTCGCTCCGGCTTGCCAGTCGTGCCGGGGCGAGGGGCAACTCGCGTGCAGCGAGCAGGTCCAGGTCGACGTTCCCGCAGGCGTCAGTTCGGGATCGAGAGTTCGATATTCAGGGCGGGGAAATACGGACGTAGAGACCGGGCGGTCCGGAGACCTGATCGTCGTCACGAACGTTGCCGAGGATTCTTTCTTCAAGCGTGCCGGGGACAACATTCGATGCACCGTTCCAATCAGCGTGACCGAAGCCGCGCTCGGCGCCCGGATCGTTGTGCCGGGCATCGACGGCGCCGTGACCCTGAAAGTGCCCCCCGGAACGCAAAGCGGGCAGACTCTGAGGTTGCGTGGAAAGGGCGCACCGTCCCTGAGGGGAGACGAAGTGCGCGGCGATCAGTACATCGAAATCCAGGTTGTCATACCCCGGGTCGTCGACGAGCGTTCGAAGGGAATTCTCAGAGAATTCGCAAGTCTGAACCCGATTGACCGGGAAAGGGAGTTGACTCGTGGCCGCTAAGAAGCAGACGAGGGCCGCCTACATGATCAGTGCCGTCGCCGAGACCTATGGCATTCACCCCCAGACACTGCGCCTGTATGAAAGGGAGGGACTTCTGAAGCCCTCGCGCTCGGATGGCAACACGCGCCTTTATACAGCCGGAGACCTGGAGCGCCTGGAGCTCATTCTGAGCCTCACCCGTGATCTGGGCGTGAACCTTGCCGGTGTCGAGGTCATCCTGAATATGCGAAACCGGATGGAGGAAATGCAGGCGGAGATGTCCGAGTTCGTGCGCTACGTGGAGGAGCAGATTTCTCACCGGTCTCCCGAGACGCTCGAAAAGATCCAGCACGCCCTGGTTCGGGTCCGCCCCGCTCAAATGGTGCCGGTCAAGCGGCCGAAGCGATCGTGACCGATTTCAAAATTTGCCCAACCGACCGATGATAGAATCCAATGATGCCCGTCGACGAAGCATGTCCTTTGTGCAGTGGGACCGGTTGGCAGCACGTCAACAAGAATGGCGTGGCCGGCGTTCGGCGTTGCGAGTGCACCAGGCGAGACCGGCTGAATCGGTTGCTCGAGGCGGCCAGGGTCCCACACCGTTACGAGCACTGTGAACTCAGCGAGTTTGTTCCGACCACCGCTTTCCTCGATACCGCCAAGTTAGTTGCTGAAAAGTTCGTCGACGAGTACCCCACGTCGCCTCCACTCGGTCTGATGTTCATGGGCACTCCAGGTGTCGGAAAGACTCATCTGGCGGTTGGAATCGTCAAGCGCCTGATCCGGGAGAAAGGCGTCGAGTGCATATTCCGCACGTTTCCCGAGCTTCTGAAAGAGATCCAGAATTCCTATAACCCCATATCGAAAACTTCCGAGTTGTCGTTGTTGGCGCCGGTACTCGACGTGGAAGTCCTGGTGCTGGATGAACTCGGCGCACAGAACCCGTCGTCGTGGGTTCTGGATACGGTGGGGTACATCCTGAACTATCGTTACAACGAAGACCGGGTTACGGTCGTGACTACCAATTTTCTCGATGAAGCGAACCGAAAGGATTCGCGGCGTGGCGTAGCCGACTGTTTGACCGATCGAATCGGCGATCGCATGCGATCGAGACTGTACGAGATGTGCAAGACCGTGCCGATGCCAGGCAGCGACTTTCGACAGAGCAACAAAAATGCAAACAACTACCACTAGAAACATTCCGATGAGGCGCGCGCCTCGAAGTTCAGGGCGGTTGTTCGTTTGTCTGGTGTTCCTGTTGTTGCCTTGGGTCGCGTGTGCGCAAGCGCCGTCGGACGCCCTCGAATCGATCAGCATCGAGGATCTCCAAGACAAGATCGGGTACCTCGCGTCCGATCTGTTTCGAGGGCGCGGGAATGGCTCGGATGAACTGGACGACGCGGCCGACTATGTTGCCGATGTGTTTCGGGAATCCGGTCTCACGCCGATCGGCAATAACGAGTTCTTCCAGGAGTTCCAGGTCAATCGGTTGAGTCTCGGCCGTGGGAACGTCCTCCGGATCGTGTCCGAGGTCGAGGATCTCGAGTTGCTTCCCGCTATGGACTTCGTTCCGTACACGATGTCGGCAAACGCGGCGGTCGAAGGCCCGATGACATTCGCCGGTTATGGCATTCGCGCTCCTGAACTTGATTACGACGATCTGCTCGGCGTTGATCTGACGGGGCGCATCGCGGTTGTTCTCGAAAGCGTCCCGCGGGACAATGTCGACGAGTTCCTGTTCAATGTACTGTCGGATGTCGATTATTCGAGCACTGCGATGAAAGCCCGGAACGTTGCCGAAGCCGGAGCGATCGGGATGCTTCTGATCCAGGGGCCATTGAGCAACAACATCACGTCCGTGGGTTATTACTCGCGTGCCATGCGTCCGAATCTTCCGCCGCGGGACAGCGTCATGGATCTGGCGCTGGCGTCGGACGATCCTCAAATCCCGATTGTCATTTTGACCCGGAACGCGTCCAGGCGCCTGGTTCCCGGTATCCGGGCCCTGCAGACGCGAATCGACGACGATCTGATGCCGGCGGTGTCCGAATTGCCGGGTATTGCCACGATCGAGGTCGACATGGACCTCGACCCCTACACCGCGCGTAACGTCGTCGGTCTCATCGAAGGTTCGGACCCCGAGTTGAGGGACGAGACGATCGTGGTTGGCGCCCACTACGACCACGATGGCGCGCGGGGGGATCAGATTTGGAATGGCGCCGATGACAACGCGTCGGGGACCGCGGGTTTGCTGGAATTGGCTGAAGCGTTTGCCGCGGGGGCGCGGCCTCGGCGGAGTGTCGTGTTGGCGGCGTGGGCAGCGGAAGAGAAGGGAATGCTTGGCAGCCGCTTTTATGTCCGAAACTCACGCATTCCGGTCGACGATACCGTCGCGATGTTCCAGATCGACATGATCGGCCGCAACGAAGAGCACGGCGCCAATCCCAACGAAGGATTCCTTGAAGAACGCGGGAACGAAAACGGAAACGCGCTCAACATGCTGGGTTCGGTGTTCAGCCTCGATCTGCGAAGCGCGTTCGAGCGGGCGAACTCCGACGTGGGCCTGGAACTTCGTTTTCGCTACGACTACAGGGCGCAGAATCTGATTCGCCGGAGCGACCATTGGTCGTTTCTTTCCCGTGGTGTGCCCGCCATATTTCTGTTCGGTGGACTGCACCCGGACTACCACACGCCGAACGACACGGCGGACAAGATCAACTACGAGAAAGTGCGGAAGGTTGTCGAACTGGTTTACCTGACGCTGCTCGATGTGGGCGGCGATGCGGCGGCCCCGGTCTTTGTCGATCCATCCCGACAGTGAGGAAGAGCGGTGAGTATGAGAGAGGATATGCGGCAGTTGGGTTACAGCAAGGAGGACGAGTACTTCCACAAGAAGGATCAAGAACTCGTTGAGCGTATGAGGGATTCCGCCAATGAGCGCAAACGTCAGATGTTGGAACAGCACAAGGACAAGGCTTACTGGATGAAGTGTCCCAAGTGCGGATCGGATCTGACCGAAGAGGTCCTCGAAGAGGTGGTTCGGATCGATACCTGCGGAGAGTGCGGCGGCCAGTTCTTCGACCGTGGAGAACTCGACCTGCTTTTCAAGGCCCGAATTTCTCAGCGTTCCAGAGACAAGGCCTGAGAGTCCGTCCCGAGGGCGTCGACTGCCTGTCACTTTCAATCGGAATGGCTTGCCTTCCGGAGGTGTGTGCACGCATCCAGCCGTGACGCCGGTTTTTTCCCGAACCTTCCGTACGATCTATTGACACCCCCCCTCCGACCCTCGTATCATCTAGAGTTTGTTATCAGCACTCAACCCCGGTGAGTGCCAACGCTCTGATTCAATCTTCTTATCAACCGAGGAGAATAGCGACGATGAACGTAAAACCATTGCAAGACCGAGTGATTCTGAAGCGCATCGAGGAGGCTGAAACCGTGCGCGGGGGGATCATCATTCCGGATTCGGCGAAAGAGAAACAGCAGGAAGGCGAAGTTGTGGCTGCCGGCAGCGGCAAGCGGCTCGAAGACGGTACGGTCCTCCCGCTCGAGGTCAAGACCGGCAACCGCGTTCTGTTCGGCAAGTATTCGGGAACCGAGATCAAGCTGGACGGTGAGGAGTACCTGATCGTCAAGGAAGACGAGATCCTGGGTATCATCAAAACCGCCGGCGCCAAAAAAGCCAAGAAGTAGGGAGGATATCAAAGATGGCAAAACAGATCATACATGGTGAAGATTCGCGTCAGGCGATTCTGCGCGGCGTCAATGCACTTGCCGAAGCGGTCAAGATCACGCTGGGACCGAAAGGACGGAACGCGGTACTCGACAAGAAATTCGGTTCGCCCCTGATTACCAAGGACGGGGTTACCGTTGCGAAGGAAATCGAACTCGAAGATCCAGTTGAAAACATGGGCGCGCAGATGCTTAAGGAAGTGGCCTCGAAGACCAGCGACATCGCGGGCGACGGAACCACGACCGCGACTGTCCTGGCGCAGGCCATCTTTCGCGAAGGCGTGAAATCCGTCGCGGCGGGCGCCAATCCGATGGCCGTGAAACGCGGCATCGAGCAGGCTGTCGTAGCGGCCGTCGCTGCGATTCACAGTCTGTCCACGGAAGTGAAAAAGGGCGAGATGATCGCTCAGGTCGCCACCGTGTCGGCCAACAACGACACGACAATCGGCCGAATTATCGCCGAAGCGATGGATCGGGTCGGCAAGGACGGCGTCATTACCGTCGAAGAAGCCAAGACCATCGAGACTTCGCTCGAGGTGGTCGAAGGGATGCAGTTCGACCGCGGTTACCTCTCTCCCTATTTCGTGACCGACCCCGAGCGGATGGAAGCGGAACTGGAGAATCCCCTGATCCTGATTCATGAAAAGAAAATCAGCAGCATGAAGGATCTGCTTCCGGTACTGGAGCAGGTCGCCAAGATGGGACGCCCGCTGATGTTGATTGCCGAAGACATCGAAGGCGAAGCCCTGGCGACACTGGTGGTCAACAAGCTGCGTGGCACGCTTCAAGTGACTGCAGTCAAGGCGCCCGGTTTCGGTGACCGGCGAAAGGCCATGCTCGAGGACATCGCGATTCTGACCGGTGGCCGGTCGATCACTGAAGACTTGGGAATCAAACTCGAGAACGTCCAGCTTGACGACCTTGGCAGTGCCAAGAAAGTGATTGTCGACAAGGACAACACGACCATCATCGAGGGGGACGGCGCCAGCGAGGGCATTGAAGGCCGCGTGCGTCAGATCCGTTCCCAGATCGATGAGACCAGTTCGGACTACGACCGCGAGAAGTTGCAGGAGCGGTTGGCGAAGCTTGTTGGCGGCGTTGCCATCATCAAGGTCGGCGCTGCGACCGAGACCGAAATGAAGGAAAAGAAGGCGCGCGTCGAAGACGCGATGCATGCCACGCGTGCGGCCGTCGAAGAGGGTATCGTTCCTGGTGGCGGCGTTGCGTTGATTCGCGCGATACCGGGGCTTGCGGCGCTGAAAGTGGATGGCGACGAGCAGATTGGCATCAACATCGTTCGCCGCGCCCTGGAAGAGCCCCTGCGGTTGATCGCCCAGAATGCGGGCCACGAAGGCGCGATCGTCGTCGGTAAGGTCAAGGAGTCCAAGAGGGCCAACTATGGCTTCAACGCCGGTGCCGAGAACTACGGCGACATGATCAAGGCCGGTATCCTGGATCCGGCAAAGGTGACGCGTACCGCGCTGCAGAACGCGGCGTCGATCGCCTCGCTGATGCTGACCACCGAGGCTCTCGTTTGCGAGATTCCGGAGAAAGAAGCGCCGGCGCCTGCCGGCGGCGGGGGCGGAATGCCTCCGGGTGGCATGGGCGGATTCTAGGCAAGAGCCCGACTCAAGTCATTTCGATGTTCAAACCCCCGCCCCTCGGCGGGGGTTTGACATTATTGGATCTCCCGACCCTCTCCAATCGGCAGTTCCCGCACATCGTCTGCGCTTATTTCCGTTTCAGTCAGAAACCCTTCAGGTCCCGCGCTTGATCCGGCGCGAGGCACGCGCCGCTACGCGCCCGGCGCGAGGAACGCACCTGAGAACGCGCCGCTACGCGTTCGGACCAAAGTGCAAGCCTTGCCCGAATTCTTCTTCGGTGTGCACTCAAGACGAATACGCATTAAATTAAATTCGAAAGACCTTCTGTGACCGGACTTTGCAGTAATAATTTCTGATCGAACCGCGAACGCGGGTGAACCAACTTGGACGACCTAAAGAAAAAGATAGAGGACCTTCGGGATCGAATTCGGGCCCACGAATATCGGTACTACGTCGAAGACAATCCGACGATTGCCGATCGGGAGTTCGATGGGCTCATGGGCGAGTTGAAGGCGCTCGAAGAGCAACATCCGGAGTTGATTACGTCCGATTCTCCGACCCAGCGGGTGGGAGGGCAGGCCGTCGGCGGTTTCCCGGGCTATACCTTCAGCCAACCCATGCTCAGCCTCGACAACGCGTACTCGGTGGACGAACTCCGAGAGTGGGACCAACGGGTGCGCTCGCGGGCCGGTACGGAAGAGATCCGGTACATTGCCGAGTTGAAAATCGACGGTGTGAGCCTCAACCTGATCTATTCCGACGGTGCGCTGGATATGGGTATTACGCGCGGCGACGGACGTACGGGCGAAGTCGTCACGGGAAACGTCCGGACGATCGGATCGATTCCGCTCCGGCTGCGGGAACCGGTTTCGGTTGAGGTGCGCGGCGAGATCTTTCTCGGGCTTGAAGATTTCGGAAAGCTCAACGACGAACGGGATGAGGCCCAGCTTCAGCGTTTCGCGAATCCCCGGAACGCCGCCGCGGGGTCCTTGCGCCAGGTGGACCCGGCTCTGGTGAAGCAAAGGCCGCTCGATTTCTTCGCCTATATGCTGCTGCCTCGCGCCGGGTTCCAGAGCGACGACCTGCGCCGCCTTTCAGAACTCGGTTTCAAGGTCAACCCCAACTGGAAACTTTGCGGTTCGTTCGATGACATCGTCCGGGTTTGCGAGCATTGGGAAGCCGAGCGCGACACCCTGGATTACGAAATCGACGGCGTGGTCGTCAAGGTGGACTCGGCGGTGCTTCAGGAACAACTCGGCAGCACGTCCAGGGCGCCGCGCTGGGCAATCGCTTTCAAGTTCAAGGCCCGTCAAGCGACGACGACAGTCCTGAATATCAAGGTTCAGGTGGGCCGCACGGGCGCTCTCACTCCAAAGGCCCAATTGGAACCCGTTCAACTGTCCGGTGTGACAATCAGCAACGCGACATTGCACAACGAAGACGAAATCGAACGGTTGGGCCTCCAAATCGGCGACCGGGTTCTGATTGAGCGGGGCGGGGACGTGATTCCCAAGATCGTCAAGGTTGTTGAAGAAGCGCCCGGCCGGAAGCCATTCGAGGCCCCGGCAATGTGCCCTGTTTGCGGCAGCGAAGTCTTCCGTGCCGAAGACGAAGTGGTGCGCCGCTGCCTGTCCCAAACGTGTCCGGCAACGAAAAAAGAAGCGTTCCTGCATTGGGCCTCTCGCAAGGCCATGAATATCGATGGACTTGGCGAGCGCCTTGTGGACCATCTGGTCGATGGCGGACTGGTGAATGACGTTTCAGACATGTTCAGGCTCGAAAGCGATCGGGACGCCCTTCTTGCGCTCGAGCGGATGGCGGACAAGTCCGTCGATAACCTTCTTGAAGAGATCCGGGCCAGTCGGGAGGTTCCCCTCGGTCGCGTGATTTACGGGCTGGGGATTCGGCATGTCGGGGAACGAACGGCCCAGATTCTGGCCAGCCACTTTCATTCCATGGAACGCCTGATGAACGCGTCGCAGGCCGAACTCGAACAGGTGGATGACGTCGGTCCGGTTGTCGCCGAGACAATCTACCGCTTCGTGAACGAGATCCGGAACGTTCAGTTGATCGGTCGATTGCGCGGCGCCGGTGTCCGGATGGAGGCCGAAGGGCCGCCGCCGGACCGTCCCGAGCAGATTTTTGCCGGGCAGGCGATTGTGGCGACCGGCACGCTGGAGGCGTGGACACGCGATGAAATCAAGGAACTGATCGAAGCCCGAGGGGGGCGCGTGACGTCCTCGGTCAGCCGGAAGACGGCGTTTGTGCTGACAGGTTCCGACCCCGGGTCGAAGCGGGAGAAGGCAGAGATGTTGGGCGTCCGTGTTGTCAATGAGGCCGCTTTCGCGGAGATGCTGGTATAATCTTGGCAATCCCTTCCGAGGCAAAACGCATGAAGCGACTTATTTCGCCGACGATTCTTCTTGTCCTGCTGACGTTGACGGTTCGAGGGTCTGGAACCGCCCAGGACGAACCCGTCGCCGAAACCGATCAGGTCCTTTCGGTCGAGGTCGATGTGGTGAATGTGCTGTTCACCGTTTCCGACGACGATGACACGTTGATCACGGATCTGACTGAGGAAGATTTTCTGGTGTTCGAGGACGGAGTCCCTCAAACGATCGACGACTTCGATGCCGAGACGAATCTGCCCCTGACGATCGTGCTCATCATCGACGTCAGCGGCAGCATTCGCGACAAGTTGCGATTCGAACAGGAAGCGGCGATCGAGTTTTTCTACACCACGATCCAGGAAGGACGGGATCAGGGAATGCTGGTGACTTTCGACGCCGCTCCCTACGTCCTGCAGGATTTTACGGACAACCCCGAGGCGCTTTCCGAAGCGGTTCGGCTCATGCGTGCGGGAGGCGGCACAGCCCTGTACGACGCAATCTATCTTGCCGTCGATCAAAGACTTTCCCGGAGCAACCGCGAAGGCCGGCGTGTCGTGGTCGTGATCAGCGACGGCGACGACAACGCCAGCCGCGTGTCGCTGACCGAGACGTTGGAACTGGCTCAACGCAACGATGTTGTGATCCATACGATCAGCACCAACTCCACTGCGAATTTCGTGACTCGGGAACAAGTCCGGGGCGACCGGACGCTCGAAACCTTTGCCGCTGAAACCGGCGGGCGCGCATTCTTTCCGTTCAAGCTCGAAGAACTGGCCGTCAACTTTGCCGACATCAGCGAGGAGTTGCGCTCCCAGTACACTCTTGTGTACACGCCGACCAACCTCGCCCGCGACGGGAGCTATCGCGAAATTCGCATCGACACGCTCGACGACGACTTCGAAGCGAAGCATCGGGAAGGGTATTACGCTCCGGTGGGCGATGCTCCCGAGCAATAGAGGCTGCCCACGGACGGGCGTCATCGCCAGATTCGGAATTCACCCACGGGCACCCGGCAACTTCCAAATTTCCGAATTTGCTGAAAGCGTGGATATTTGTGGATTGAAGCGCCGTTCGCCGGATTACTCCACCTTCAACTTCCTCACACCGATTCCCGCTTCACTGAACAGGCTGAACGCATGGTCGTTCAGCGCGTAATCCTTGTTGTAGACGACTTCGACAATACCGGCGTTAATGATCATTTTGGCGCACAACAGACACGGGGCGAAGGTGCTGTAGATAGTGGCGCCGGTGAGGCCGATTCCATGATAGGCGGCCTGGACGATGGCGTTCTCTTCGCCGTGGGAACAAAAGCATTCGGCGAGTCCCGTTCCCGAAGGCGTCATGCTGTTGCACCGGGGGCATCCCCCTTCATTGCAGTTGGTTGTCCCTCGCGGCGTGCCGTTGTATCCGGTCGAAACGATGCGCCGGTCGCGTACTATCAGCGCGGCCACCTTCCTCTTCAGACAATTGGATCGGGCGGCCGTGACTCTGGCGATGTCCATGAAGTACTGGTCCCAACCCGGACGAGGGACGGCTTTCAATAGTTCCAGCAGCAGTTCGTCGACTCGTTCCTGCAGCGCACCCAGCGAGTGGTCGTTCTCGACCGCGTGGTCGGCCAGCCCGAAAACCTGTTCCAGGTTTTGTTGGTGTGCGTCTCCCCTGGCTTCCTGCTTTTCCAACTCCAGAAACGCTTCGTAGGTCTTGGGATCGCCCTCGCGGCCCCGCTTGACGATGCGATCGAATCGGGTTCGGGGTTCGGCCCTCACCAGAACGAGTCTGAAGTGTCCCGCCGACCGCAGGGCTTCGACCTCCGCGGGGTTTCGGATGGAGTCGATCGCGTAGTTGTTATCGAGATCGATCTTCTTGAGGATGCGCTGGGCCAGGACAGCCGGCCCGTGCTGTTGCCTCAACCGGTTGCCCGTTTCGATCAGGCTCTCTCGCGTCGGTTCCGCGCCGTGCGAACGGATCTCGTCGCGAATCGCGTCCGACAGCGAATGAAACTCGAATCCTCGCGCTTTCAGATCGTCCGCGACCTCGCCCTTACCGCTGGCGTTCTGCCCGGTCAAACCAATCAACATGGATCCGCGACCTCCCCTCCAGCAGCAATTCTTATTTTGGCCCCCGAGGGCCTCGGAATGATATCCCATTCCCATTCCCACTGTAGGTGCAGTCTATGACTGCACAATTACCGCGCGATCTTGATTCGGGCGGTCATAGACCGCCCCTACAGTTTCGGAGTCGCGGAATGCAGGCGCCCAACTCAACCAGTCACGACATCGAAAAACCTCAAGACCAGGAGCGGGAATGAAAAGTGGAAAACACTCATAATGAGAATTGCTGCCCCGCCAGTGGCGGCTTCAAAAGGCACTACGATACTATGTTTATCCGCGAATGTTCCCGGATCGATTTCAAATAGGGTCGGCGGGTCATATCTGCTAGGTTGTGTTTATGAGAATGAAAAATGTCACCACCGGGGCCGGGAGTTCGTATCTCCCCGGTTTGTATTCATGAGAAAAAAGAGCGTAGCCGTCTTTGTTGCTCCGATGCTCGTTGCGGCGGCGGTGTGGGCCGGCAATATCCCGGAAGATCGCGGGGTCGCGGGCCTGAAGCAGGCTCTCGACCGGCTCGATGTCGTCGCCAGCGTACTTCATACCGGCGCGCATCCCGATGACGAGAACAGTTCGCTGCTGGCCTGGTTATCCCGGGGAGAAGGAGCGCGAACCGCGTATCTGTCGGCCACGCGCGGGGAAGGCGGGCAAAATCTCATTGGAAACGAGTTGTTCGAGACGCTGGGGGTCATCCGTACCGAGGAGTTGCTCGCGGCCCGCGAATACGACCGCGGCCAGCAGTTCTTTACACCCAACTACGAGTTCGGATATTCCAAGACGGCCAGCGAAACCCTCGAGAAGTGGGGGAGGGAATCGCTGGTTGGTGACTTCGTTCGCGTCATCCGGCGGTTCCGTCCCGAAGTCATCATTTCGCGGTTTTCGGGCACACCGTCCGACGGTCACGGCCATCATCAGGCTGCCGGAATAGCAACAATGGACGCGTTTGGTGCCGCGGCCGATACCGATCGCTTTCCCGTTTCGGAGTTCGGTCCGGGCTGGCAGGCCAGAAAACTCTACATGTCCGGTGGAGGAGGCCAGGGTGGCCGGGGCGGCAACGCCGCCGACGTCACAGTGAACGTCGGAGCCTATGGCGCCGCCATTGGGCGTTCGTATCATCAGATCGCAATGGAGGGCCGGAGCCTGCACCGCACCCAGTCGATGGGGGCCGCCCAGGATTCGGGACCGCGGATGTCGGGCCTGAGACTGGTGGAAACCGTGGTTGACGTCGATCCCGGCGATGATCTGTTCAGTGGGACGACCGCCCGGCTGATGGATCTGGCCGACATTGAACCTGCTCTTCGTCCGGCTCTGGAACGTCTACAGGGGCAGATCGATGCGATTCGCGGGAACGCCCGCCTTGAAGACCCCGCCGCGATTTTCCCGGATCTGCTTGAAGCGCTGGAAACATTCCAGGCCATCCGCGCCGAGGCGGCCGACGAACACGTTCAATTCCTGATGGATCTGAAGGAAGCCGATTTCCACGAGGCCGCCGAACTGGCCGCGGGGGTTCGGGTGGAAGTTCGGGTCGACGACGAAACGGCGGTTCCCGGCCAGGAAATCGAAATGACGGTTATCGTGGCTAACGACGGCCCCTACAGGTTCGAACCTTTGCAGGTCGAAGCGGACCTGCCCCCGAGTTGGAACATGGAGTCCGTTGACGGCGGGGGCATGACGCTTCCGGGACAGAGATCGGAGCGAACATTTCGGGTGACGGTCGCGGACGCGCCCGCATTCACGCAGCCCTACTGGCTTCGAACGCCGCTTGAAGGCAACCGGTTCGACTGGCCCGACGCCGACGCGGCAACGCTCCCGTTTGAAGAACCCTTGCTGGGTATGCGCATCCTGCTTGTTGCCGATGGCGAAGACGTCGCGATCCAGGTACCCAGGCATGCCGAATACCGGTACGTCGACGAGGTTCTGGGGGAACGGCGCAGCCTTCTGAAGGTGACCCCCGATCTGTCGGTCACGATCACGCCGGATGTTGCGGTGGTGCCTCTGGCCGGCGGCCGGCGGAAGGAATTCACCGTGACCGTGCACAACCAGCAACCGGCAGGCGGTACGGCCGATGTGCGATTGTCGGTACCCGATGGCTGGTCGGCGACGCCCGAGACCGGCACGGTCGAGTTCGGCGGCCAGGGAGAGACCGCGACGGTTCAGTTTGTTGTCGATGTTCCCGACCGCCCCGGCCGGTTCGAGGTTGGTGCGACCGCGGTCATGAACGGCAATGAATATGACGAAGGGTACGGTGTTGTCGCATACCCCCATATCGAAACGCGGCATATCTATTCGGCGGCATCTTCGCGTGTCGAGGTGTTCGACGTTCGGAGCGATGTCGACAATATCGGCTATGTCGAAGGCGCGGGGGACGAAGTTGCCGACGCCCTCCGGCAATTGGATGTCCCGGTCACGTTCCTCACGGCGGACGATCTGTCGCGCGGAGACCTGTCGGTTTACGACACCATTGTGCTGGGTATCCGGGCCTATGTGGTCCGGGAGGATCTGAAGGCGTACAACAGCCGTCTCCTGGACTATGTGGAGGATGGCGGCACGCTGATCGTCCAGTACAACACCTATCAGATTCTCGAAGCGCAGTACGGTCCGTATCCCTTCACCATCAACCGTCCGCACGATCGTGTCACGGTTGAGGACGCGCCAATTGCATTCCTGGCGCCGGACCATCCCGCGCTGAATACGCCGAATCGAATCGGCGAAAACGATTTCGATGGGTGGGTCCAGGAACGGGGCTTGTACTTTCTGGGCGATTGGGACGAGAGATACACGCCCTTGCTTGCCTCGAACGATCCCGGGGAAGAGCCGAAGCCGGGCGGCATGGTCGTGGCCGAGATCGGCGCCGGTCGTTACGTATACACGGGATATGCGTTTTTCAGGCAACTGCCGGCGGGCGTTCCCGGGGCATACCGGCTTTTCGCAAATCTGATCAGTCTGGGAAACTCCTGACAGCCCGTTCCCGATAATGTAGGCGCGGTCTTCGACCGCGCAAATCAAGCCGCACGAATCAAGAACGCGCAGTCATAGACTGCACCTACAGTGGGAATGGGAAACTGGGAGATCATTCCGAGCCTGTCAGGGACGAAGATGAGAATTGCTGCTGCCCGGTCAGACTGCTGGCCTGCAAAACAGGCCGGTGCTAAACTATTTGTCATGAAGTCTCGGGCCGTTTTGGGAGCGATCGCCGCGCTGGCTATCCTGACGTTGCACGTCGGGGGACGTGCGCAGGTTCCTCAGGACATCCGATTCGAGATTCTGCGCACGATGATCGCGGACAGCGCGGCCGCGCGGACGGTCATGCCGCTGGGCACCGAGGGCGTCGAACTGTCCCAAAACGGCGAAATCGACGAGGAAAAGCTTCGCGAAGAACTGCGCATCGAAGGCCGTTCCATTCAGGTCGGTGACGTGGTGACGATCACCGGCATCGAATTCAGCGATGACAGGATCGAAGTCGAGTTGAACGACGGAGGCACCAGGCGCCGGAGCATTCTCGACCGCATTACGTTCAGTACGGGAAACTCCAGACGACGTATCACCGAAGAAGACACGCGTCCAGCGACCGGATCCAAGATCGTCCTTCGCTTCGACGACAAGGTACCGCCGGAGTTCAATTCCGATGTCCTGAAAGTCTTTCTCGCGCCTGTTCTGGATTTCAACAAACAAAACTTCATGGATTCGGGAATCGAATCGCTTCCCGCCGAATTCCAGGAAGCAGTCAGGGCCAAGGAAGTGATCATCGGGATGGATCAATCGACCGTCCTCATGTCCAAAGGCCGCCCCAATCGTCGAATTCGCGAAAACGTGGACGGTATCCCTCGCGAGGACTGGATTTACTACGAGAATGGCGTTGCCCGGCATTTCGTCACGTTCGAACGGGGCGTGGTCATCAAGGTCGTCCAGTACTGATTTCCTGTCACGCGTGTCCCCCTTTCATGAGCTTCGGTCTCTATTTTCACGTTCCATTTTGTGAGCAGCACTGTCACTACTGCACGTTTCCCATCGCGGTTTTACCTGATTCGGAGCACGCCCCATACGTCGCGCGCCTGAAGACCGAACTCGAGCGCGCCGAACTATCCGGGCTGCCCGGAACGGTCTATCTGGGTGGCGGGACGCCTTCGTTGCTGGCGCCATCCCTGATCGAGGATCTGCTCAAAGGGGTTCTGGGCGGCGCCGATGAAGTGTCGATCGAAGTCAACCCGGGAACCTTGAGCGAGGAATCCGCCGGAACCTACCGATCCTTGGGAATCGATCGGGTCAGCCTTGGAGCGCAGTCGTTCAATCCGGACGAGTTACGCGCCGCGGGCCGTCTACATGCGCCGGCCGATACGGTTCGCGATTTCGAGTGGCTCCGTCGCCAAGGCTTCGCCAACATCAACATCGACCTGATCGCCGGCATGCCCGGGCAGAGCCGGGAAGTGTGGGACGACAACATGGATTGGGTGGAGCGGCTTGGGCCGGACCACGTTTCGATCTATCTGCTCGAACTCGAAGACAGCGCGGTGTGGGCCAGACGAGGAGTCGCTACTCACACGGATGAGGACCATTCGTGGTTTTACCTGCGGGCGGCCGAACGTCTGGAAACCGCCGGTTTCGTGCACTACGAAACGTCGAGCTGGTCCCGGCCCGGCGCCGAATGCCGACATAACATTGGATACTGGAATGGCGTTCCCTATCGCGGTTTAGGACTCGGCGCTCACTCATTCATGGATGGAAAGCGTTTCTGGAACGTCCGCTCCGTTCCCGAATACGCCCGCCGCATCGATGCCGGAGAACTTCCCATCGCCGGGGTCGAGGTCCGCACACCGCGGATCCGGATCGAGGAGGCGTTTCTGCTCGGTTTGCGCCGAATGCCGGGCTTCGACGTCACCGATGTCGCGAAAGGTTTGGGGATTGACTATCCTCAGGACTGGTTCGAACGCGTCGAGCAATTGCGGGAAGCGGGGCTGGTTTCCTTTGACGGCCGCATCCTGAAGTTGGCGCCCGCGGGTCTGCTGCTGGCGAACAGTATCACCGAGGAACTTTTATGCCCGAGTCTGTTGTCGATCTGCGAAGCGACACGGTAACGCGGCCGACAGCCCGGATGCGTCAGGCCATGCTCGAAGCCGAGGTTGGCGACGATGTCTTTATCGAAGACCCCACGGTGAACCGGCTTCAGGATCGTGCCGCTCAAATCTTTGGCCGCGAGGCTGGGTTGTTCGTTCCCTCCGGTACGATGGGAAACCTGACGTCGATCCTGGCGCAGACCGAACGCGGCCAGGAGGTGATCTGCGAGGCTCAGGGGCACATCTATAACTACGAGATGGCATCGATGGCGTCTATCGCCGGTGTCCTGCCACGGGTGATTGAAACCGACGATGGCATTCTCGACTGGGATCGTGTGGAGCGGGCCATTCGGCCGCACGTTTATTACCGCGCCCAGACCGCGATGGTTTCGCTCGAGAACACCCACAACATGGCCGGAGGGACTGTCTATCCTCTTGACGTGGCCGATGAGATCTGCGACCGGGCGCACGAACGCGGGCTGAAAGTTCATCTCGACGGGGCGCGGATCTTCAACGCCGCGACGGCCCTGGGCAAGGATGTCAAGGCCATATCTTCCAGGTACGACTCGATTCAGTTTTGTTTGAGCAAGGGTCTGGGCGCCCCGGTGGGTTCGCTGATCGTGGGGCGCCGGGAGTTCATCGAACGGTGCCGGTCGATTCGGAAGATGCTCGGCGGCGGGATGCGTCAGGCCGGCGTTGTGGCCGCCGCCGGGTTGGTGGCGCTCGAAGAGGGTCCCGGCCGCCTGCATGAGGATCACGCGAATGCACGTTTCCTCGCGGACCGGCTTGCGGTTCTACCGGGGGTCCGCCTCGATCCGAAGAGCGTTCAAACCAACATCGTGATCTATGGCGTTGAGGAAAGCGGATTCGATTCAGGGAGCTTCCTGGCCGAAGTCGAGCGGCGGGGTGTGAGGGGTGTGCCGGTCGACCGGGAACGCATTCGGATGGTGACGCACCGCGATGTCGACCGCGGCGGCGTGGAACGCGCGGTTGCGGCGATCGGTGAAGTGATGAAGGAGAAAACCGGGTGAAGAAGGTTCGCGTCGGTGTCGTCTTCGGTGGACGGTCGGGAGAGCACGAAGTCTCGCTACGGTCCGCCGAGTTTATCCTGCATGCGCTGGATCGTCGAAAATACGACATCGTACCCATAGCGATTACGAAAGACGGCAAGTGGCTCGCCGCCGAGCGTCGCGGCCTGATTCCGGCACCCGAGGAAGAGATACGACAGGCGCTGGATGCGGGAGTTCCGATGGAGTTGACGGCCGAGCCTTCCGTCCAGGGCCTACTGGATGTGGTCTTTCCAATTGTTCATGGAACGTTTGGAGAAGACGGGACGATCCAGGGATTTCTGGAATTGGCCGACGTGGCCTATGTGGGCGCGGGCGTACTGGGCTCGGCCGTCGCGATGGACAAGGACGTCATGAAGCGCCTGCTGCGCGATGCGGGTCTTCGGGTGGTGGACTACTGGCGCGTCACGGCGAAAGAACTCGATGGGTTTGTCGAGACGTTCAGGGAAGCGTTGCCGTATCCGGTGTTCGTGAAGCCCGCGAACCTCGGGTCTTCAGTCGGGATTTCCAAAGTCAAGTCGGCCCACGATCTGAAGACGGCCCTGGCGACCGCTTTCGAGTATGACCGCAAGGTCGTGGTGGAGCGCGGCATCGATGCGCGCGAGATCGAGTTGAGTGTCCTCGGCAACGACGACCCGGTCGTTTCGGTGCCCGGCGAAGTCCGGCCGGCGCGGGAGTTCTACGACTATCGTGCCAAGTACGTGAGCGACGACACCGAACTGATCGTACCCGCGACGCTGGAACCCGCCCAGGTGCTTGAAGCGCAGGGGATGGCGCTGGCGGCGTTCAAGGCGCTGGAATGTTCCGGGATGGCGCGCGTCGACCTGTTTCTCGAGAACGGCACCGGAAAGTTCCATGTGAACGAGATCAACACCCTGCCGGGCTTCACCTCGATCAGTCAGTACCCGCGGCTCTGGGAAGCTTCGGGTTTGGGATACGCACAACTGCTCGACCGGTTGATTCAGCTTGCGATCGAACGTCACGAAGACCGAGCGAAGAGGCGGTTGTCGTACGAGCCCTCAGATTAAAACCACGACTAGATACGGATTCCGAGAGGCTATCGGGCGATAGCCCGCCTTTCTTGAGGGTTTTCGTCGCGAAGAGCCGGAGACGCCGTCAGGGCTACGGCGCGTTCTACGGCGCGTTCCTCGCGCCGGATCAAGCGCGTCAGGGGGCGTGCTTGGCGGATGTATACGGCGCTGCAGCAGACAACTCGTGAGAAATGCGGGCGAAATACGGATTCCGACAGGCTATCGGGCGATACGCTCAGGGCACCTGATAGTAGCCGAACCGATGATTGATTTCGTAGCCGGGGTCGCTGCGGATTTCGATTTCGCGGAAAGGAATGCGGTCTTCCGGAATCGAATTGTTCGAAACGTAGGTCACCAGGTATTGGTTTCGCGCCTCGGCGGTGATGTCGGAATAGGTTCCCTGCAACGTGCTTCTGTTGGTGTAGTGCAGTCTGCCGCCCGTGATGTCGGCGTAGTCGTCGAGCGAATCCGTGAACCTGACGAACAGATCCACGTTCAGCCCGATCGGGTAAACCTGAACGTCGGCATCGAGCAGTGTCAGATGGACCTCTTCGGGGTCGATCTCGGAGCGTTCGTCGGTTCCGTCCGTGATGACGATGATAATTCGGCGCCGGTCGTCGGCCCGAAGCGCGAGATCGCGGGCCGCGGTGTACATGGCGTCATGCAGCACACGCCGGTCCCGTTCCTGGGGCGGAGTCGGCTGCGGGGTTACCTGGATGCCGCCGATCGTGGGGCTTGGCGGGGGGCGCCGGTTGCCCTCCGCCGCAGTGGATAGAATGGTTGCGGGGAGATCCGAGAACTTTTCCAGCGCTTCGCGTAACCGGTCATGGTCCAGCAAGATCGGTTCTTCGACAAAGTCCAGAATCCTCGAAATTTCGTTGTCGTAGCGGTAGACGGCGACCTCGTCGAAGTCGCTGAACGATTCGACCAGCGCCGGAATCGACGCCTGGATCGCATCGAGCGATTCCCGCCGCATCCCCGTGTCGATCAGTAACGCTGCCGAAAGAGCGACGGGTGCGTCGCTGAACTCCGCGATGGTCTGAACCCGGTCGTCTTCCAGAACGGTGAAATCGTCCCGGGTGAGACCGGCCACGGTCTGCCCGTCGCCGTCGCGAACGCTGAACGGAACCAGGACTTCATCGACGCGAAGAGTGAGTTGAAATTCCTGCGCGGCCAGCCCGGCGATAGCGACCATGAACAGGAGGGTCGCGCTACCGGTCGTCTTCGTCGTCGCTGGTCGCATAGTAGCCTCGACGGGCGCGGATCCGCAGGTCCCCATCGTTGGGCCGAATTCGAATTTCCCTGTATTCGCCATCCCGATCGGGATTGGTCGAGACGTAGGCCAGACTGTACTGGCTGCGCAATTCCTCGGCGATGGTGGCAAAGATCTCCTCGAAGTCCGATCGGTTGTCCAGTTCGAACACGGCGCCGCCGGTTTCTTCGGACAATGCACGGAGCGTCCCCATGTTGCCGCTTCGCCGCCCCCCAATGCCAAAAATGCCACCCCGCCGCGGAAGCGTGTTCGAGATGGAGTAGATGACGGCATCGGCCTGATGCGCGGAGATCAGGGCTTCGTTTCTTCGAATGCGGCTGGTGGTGTCTTCACCGTCGCTGATCAGAATAATCGCCTTTCGGCCCGCTTCATGCCGCAGCCTTTCATCGCTGGCCAGAAAAACGGCGTCGTAAACCGACGTACCGCTGCCCATTTCGAGGTCGGCGATCGCGAAACCGAGCAGCCGGTTGGATTCGGTGAAATCCTGCATGAGCGTTACCGTCCGGTCGAATCCCATCACCAGTGCGAGGTCCTGTTGGCGAAGAATGGTGTCGAGAAACTGGATGGCCGTTCGCCTCTCCTCGTCGAAGACCGCGCTGACGCTGGGACTCGTGTCGATGAGCATGGCAAGCGTGAGGGGCAATTCGTTTTCGCTCGCGAAGAACTGGATTCGCTGAACCTCGCCGTCTTCTTGTACCGTGAAGTCGTCCGGGCCGAGACCGGAAACGAGCCGGCCGTTCCTGTCGGTCACGGTGAAGAGTACGTTAACCAGTTCGACACCGACTCGAATCGTCGGTTGATCTTCGGATTGGATGGGTCGGGTTTCCGCCGCCAGCGGCCGCAAGACCAGCAGGGACAGAGCGATAACGACCGCGAAGCGCACCATTCCGGTCATGGTAACATGCTCCTTTTACGACTGACAGGTTAGCCCGCCTTTCTCACGGGTTTTCGTCGCGAAGAGTCGGAGACGCCGTCAGAGCAAGGCGCGCGCCCGGAGGGCACCGGAGGCGTACTTGACGGTACGTCGAGGAGCCCGACGAAGCGGAACGCAGCACTGGCGGATGGATCCGGCGCTGTAGCAGACAACTCGTGAGAAATGCGGGTTAGACGCGCCGTGCCGCGTTTCCGTTTGTTCGTACTTCGCAGTCCACATGCTGAAGCTCACCAACACGTTGTCCGGAAAGCTCGAAGAATTCGTTCCCGCGGATGGAAAGACAGTGCGGATGTATGTCTGCGGGCCCACCGTCCACGACTTTGCCCACATCGGAAATTTCAGAACGTTTGTCTTCGAAGACGTCCTGCGCCGGCACCTCAAGAGCAAGGGGTGGGCTCTTCAGCACGTAATGAACATCACCGACGTCGATGACAAGATCATTCGAAAGGCGATCGAACAAGGTGTCGATATCCGGACTTACACGGAAAAGTACATCGAGTCTTTTCTGGAAGACAGCGACGCCCTGGGCATCGAACGGGCCGAGACGCTGGTCCGGGCCACCGACCACATATCGGAGATGGCCGAGCTTGTCGCAACGTTGCTGGAGAAGGGTTATGCGTACCGCGAAGGCGATTCCATCTATTTCAGGATCTCCCGGTTCCCCGAATACGGGCGCCTGGCACGTCTGGACCAGAGGGACCTGAAGCCCGGGGCGCGTGTCGAAGTGGACGAGTACGACAAGGAGTCGCCCCGGGATTTCGTGTTGTGGAAGGCGCCGAAAGACGAGAACGAACCGAGGTGGGAAACCGAAGTAGGCGTCGGCCGTCCAGGTTGGCACCTGGAATGCTCGGCAATGGCGATGAAGTATCTCGGCAACACGTTCGATCTGCACTGTGGAGCGGTCGACCTGGTGTTCCCGCATCACACCAACGAGATCGCTCAGAGCGAGGCGGCCACCGGAAAAAAATTCGTCCGATTCTGGATCCACGGCGAGCACCTCAGGGTCGAAGGCCAGAAGATGGCCAAGTCCTTGGGAAACTTCTTTCGGCTGAGGGATTTGCTGGACAGGGGATTCGCGGCCCAAGCGATCCGGTACCTGTTTGTCACCGTCCCCTACCGCAGGCAGTTCAACTTCACGTTTGCCGGTCTGGAGCAGGCCGCGAACTCCATGGAGCGGATTCGGGAGTTTCTGTTCAGGCTCGGTTCCATGTCCCTGCCGGCGGAATCGACATCATCGCTGCGGGACGCGTTCGACACCGCGCGCGAACGCTTCGAGCAGGGGATGGACGACGACCTGAACACGGCGGTTGCCCTGGGAGCGATGTTCGATCTGATTCGGGTCGCGAACATCGCGTTGGATCGCGGAGAACTCGGTGCCGATCTTCAGGGTGGAATCCGCGAGTGGTTTGTCGAGATCGACCGGCGTCTCGGCATTATTCCGGCGACGGACGGCGCTTCGGCGTCCGCATCGCCGGTTGGCGACGCCGGTATCGAAGCATTGATCGCCGAGCGTAACGAAGCGCGTCGCACCCGCAACTTTGAACGGGCCGATCGGGTCCGTGGGCAACTGACCGATATCGGCGTCGTCATCGAAGATACGCGCGAGGGTACGCGCTGGCGTTACAAGTAACAGCGCCTGGGGAACCGGGCGGCGGCAGGCGGAGGCTCGAGGTGAGATCATGTTGCGGTCGTTCAGTCCCGGCTTCTGGCCGTTCCGGCCCAAACCCCTCCCGTTTGGGCGCCATGCCGAGATTCTGGGCGCCCGGTACCTGCGGACGCTGGGTTACCGGCTTCTGGCCTGTCCGTATCGCGCCCGCGGCGGAGAGATCGATATTGTTGCCGACGATGACGGATGTCTCGTCTTTGTCGAGGTCAAGGCCCGCCGCCGCGACTCCCATCCCGAAGACGCCGTCACTCCAGCGAAGCAAGTGAACATCGTTCGTGCCTCGGAGGCGTATCGGCTGCGATACCGTCCGGACAGTCCGTACCGATACGACATTCTGGCCGTGCTTGAAAGTCCGGACCGCCGGCTTGACTTTCGATTGATCCGCGATGCCTTCCGCGAAAAATCCGGTTAGTCCGCCTTCTTGACGGGTTTTCGTCGCGAAGAGTCACAGGCGCCACTCCTACTCCCCATCCCATTCCGAATCCCCCTGTAGGTGCCGTCTACGACGGCACAATCTCGACCGCCCCAACATTCGGAGGGCTGATCTCATAAGTTGTGGGAATGATCAAGGTGCGGGTTTCGGACTTGATTGGTGCGGTCATAGCCCGCACCTACAGGAAGAGTTCGGACTTGATACGTGCTTCCCGTCCCATTCCGAATCCCCCTGTAGGTGCCGTCTACGACGGCACAATCTCGACCGCAGGATCTTGATTTGGGCGGTCGCAGACACTGGCAACGGCGCCGCAATCCGCCGCCCCTTGAACCGCGCCTCTTTCCGGCCCTATAATCTCGGGTGCAGGGCGTGCGGGAATAACTCAGTGGTAGAGTGCGACCTTGCCAAGGTCGAAGTCGCGGGTTCGAATCCCGTTTCCCGCTCTGGACGGATAAGATCCGAAACGAAACCCGGGGGTTCCCCGGGTTTTTTTGTGCAAGGCGGTACGGTTGCAACTGTACTCAAGAAGTGTTTCAATCGAACGCCAATTGGGTGTTGTCGGCTCGGTCCGTGCGACCGATGGGGGCTTTTCGAAATGAGCGTGTCAATAGCCACTCGCGATGTCGGTCAGGTAACGATCCTGGATATTTCCGGGCGAATTACGGCTGGGGATGGATCGAACATCTTTCGCCAGGCGATCCGGGACCAGGTGGCCCAGGGTTCGAAGAACATCCTGTTGAATCTGGCCGACGTTTTATATATCGACAGCAGCGGGCTGGGCGAACTCGTGCTCGGCCACGGCACGGTGACGCAGAACGTCTGTGACGACTGCGGCGCATCCGTATTTCAGAACGACAATGGGGGCTGGGACGACTGTCCCCAATGTGCGGGAACGGGCCGTACCACCTGGGGGCGTCTGAAGCTGGCAAACCTGAACAGTCAGGTCCGGGAGTTGTTCGAGTTCTCGCGCCTGAACAGCGTGTTCGATATTCACGAATCCGAAGAAGATGCGCTAAGGGCTTTCTGAGCACACCGCACGATCCGGCGCGACCCCTCTGGTCAGATCATGAAACCCACGGCAGGTATCCAACCGACTCCGGAGGGAGAATTCATCGACGCCTCCCGCACCCTGCTTGCCGGGGACTATCTGCCCAAGCTTCTGGTGTGCGCTTCGGTATTGTCCGAAGACGACGTCTGGTGGCGGCCCAACGAAGCGAGCAACAGCGTGGGGAACATATTGCTCCACATGCGTGGCAACTTGCGTCAGTGGATCGTGGGCGGCGCCGGCGGCCGTCCCATCGAGCGGGACCGGCCAGCGGAGTTCTCGGCCCGCGCCTCTCGCTCCAAAACCGGGTTGCTGTCCGAAGTGGAGGCGGCCGCGCGCGAGGCCGATCTGGTCCTGGCCAATCTGCGCGAGGACTCCCTGTTGGATCGGATCGAAGTGCAGGGTTTCGAGGTTACGCGTCTTCACGCGGTCTACCACGCCATCGAGCACTTCGGTTATCACCTTGGCCAGATTGCCTACGTTGCCAAACTTCGCACCGGCAAGGATCTGGCGATCTTTCCATAGAAGCTCGTGGCATGACCCTGCGCGCGACCCTGCCGGGTTCCGTAGCGGTTTGCTGGTTAACGGGGCTGGCGTGACGGGCACTGAATGACTGGTGTTGGAGATTCCGTAATTTTCCGGCACCCGAACCCTCAATCGAGAGAACCCGAAGCGGGGAACGCTTTCGAACACGGGTATAATGGACTGTTTCGACCAGGCGCCGTACCCAAGTGGTAAGGGAGAGGTCTGCAAAACCTTTATGCACCGGTTCGAATCCGGTCGGCGCCTCTGTAAACCGTTCCGGATGCTCCACGAAGCTCTTGAAGCATCCGTCGAGCAACCACGCCGGGCGGCTCCATTCCAACCGAGTGCCTGTCCTCGAGAGACTGCGATGCTTTTCTCTGCTTACCGGATAGAATGTCACACTGAATAAAGATCTTCGGCCGCGGTTTGAAGCGCGCCGGTAGTGCAGGGCAGGCGCCGAACGCGGTATTTGCCAGCGGTCGAGAAGGAGAATCGTCGTGGCGGATCGTGGACATTGGGGTTCGAAGGTCGGGTTTGTTCTTGCGGCGGCCGGCTCAGCCGTCGGGCTCGGAAACATCTGGAAGTTTCCCTATATCACCGGCGAGAACGGAGGCGGGGCCTTCGTTCTGATCTATCTGGCCTGCATTGCCGTTGTGGGCCTTCCCGTCATGATCGCCGAGATCCTTCTGGGACGCGCGACGCAGAAATCTCCAGTCGGAGCGTTCAAGGCGCTCGGCGGCGGCTTCTGGGTCGTGTTCGGCGGACTGGGCGTGCTCGGCGGTTTCGTCATCCTTTCCTATTACAGCGTGGTCGCGGGATGGGCGATGCACTATACCTATCTGGCGATTTCGGGCCAGATCGTCAGTCTCGGTCCCGAAGGCGTCGAGCCCGTATTCGGTGCGTTGTTCACGTCGAACGGTTTGAATCTCTTTTGGCACGTGCTGTTCATGGTCATGGTAATTGGAGTCGTTTGGGGCGGCGTGAACAAGGGGATCGAGCGATGGGCCCGTATCCTGATGCCCGTCTTGTTTGGTCTGATGTTGATCCTTCTGGTGAACGCGTTCACGATGGACGGGTTCGGCCGGGCGTTGGATTTCGTGTTCGGTTTCCATACCGAGAGCCTGACCGCAGCCGGTGTTCTGGAGGCGTTGGGACATGCGTTCTTTACGTTGAGTCTGGGTATGGGGGCCGTGCTGACTTATGGAAGCTACCTGTCCAGGGACGAAAACATCGTCTCCTCCGCGATCGCCATTTCAATCCTGGACACCGCCATTGCGCTCATCGCCTGCATGGTGCTGTTCCCGATCATCTTTTCGTTCGGTATGGAACCGTCCACAGGTCCCGGACTGGTTTTCGTGAGCATTCCGATCGCGCTCAGCCAGATGCCCGCGGGTTCCTTCTTCGCACTCGTCTTCTTCGTCCTGCTGGTGTTTGCCGCCCTGACCAGTGCGATTTCGTTGCTGGAAGTCGTGACTTCGTACCTGATCGACGAGAAAGGATGGTTGAGACACAAGGCCACGGTCTTCTGTGGCGTCGTCGTCGCCCTGATCGGAATTCCATCCGCGCTCAGTGGGGGTACGCAACTCTTCGGAGACGGATTCGCAAGCGTTTTCGGGAGGAACTGGTTCGACACCTTCGACTATCTGGCGACGAACTGGATGCTTCCGATCGGAGGTTTGGGAATTTCGTTGTTTACGGCCTGGAAGGTGGACGATGCCATTCGCCGCCGCGAATTCCTGGACGGAAGCAGGCTGGTGGTCTTCTACAAGGCTTGGCTCCTGATCATGAAGTTCGTCGTACCCGTGGCAATCGTTCTGGTCTTCCTGAATGCGATCGGTGTGATTTAGTTTTTCGACAGAGCGCCAGCGGGCCGGGTGTCATCCTCGTAGCGGGTGGCATCCGCGCGGCCGATCGACCCGATGGTGAACTGGAAGTCCCGGGCGTTCTTATCCCTTGTCAGGCGCAACGCAGACATGAATAATATTCGTGAAATCAAAAGGGGGATCCCATGATCCAGATTGATCGTCGGCATTTTATCGCCAGCCTGGGCGGCGCCGCAGCCGTTGGCGCGATGAGTTCCGAAGCCAAGGCCGAGGCGCTTGAAGCGTACATGATCGAACGTTTGAATCCGCCTCAGAGCGGCAGTCAGTTTCCGACCGCGGCGGAGGTCAAGGCGCAAATCACGACGCGGCATTACCGCCGGGGCACCGGCAACCTTTTCCTTACCAGAGATGGGTCGAACGTCCAAACGCTCGACCCGATGCCCGCAAGACCAACGATTGAGGACTTCTTCGAGCACCGCTTCCAGAGGACTCGTAATCACTGCTTCCAGAGTGCGGACCGCGCGCTCAGGAACGGCATGGAAGAAGAGATCGTCCTGGCGTGTCTGTTGCACGATACGGTCCAGGAACTGATCAAGGTCGACCACGGTTACTGGGGCGCTCAGCTTTATGGGCCCTATGTGCCGCAGAAGACAAGCTGGGCGATTCAATACCACCAGGCGCTACGGTTCTATGCCGACAGCGAAAGCGGATATGAGTATCCCGATATGTATCACCGGATGTTCGGCGAAGACTACGTCCCTGAACCCTACTTGCAGGCGGCGGAGGAGTATTCGCGCAACCACCAGTGGTACATGTACGCTCGCATGGTGACCGTCAACGACCTGTACGCGTTCCAGGAAGGCGTCGAGCTTTCGATCGAGCCCTTTCGCGACGTACTCGGGCGGCACTTCAAACAGCCCAGCGAAGGCTTGGGATACGACAACAGCCCGGTCGCTCACATGTGGCGATCGATCGCAATGCCGGACAACCCGCTTTAGTGCGGGCGGGCCGCCGGCCTGTTTCGATCGAAACCGGGTAATTTTTCGCGCCGAGCAGCCCCATGAGGTTGATGCCCCATGGGGCTTTCCCGCCCTGACAGGTGTGCCAAGCGTTTCCAATTTCAGCAAACAAGACAGGATTACCGACTCCATGAAACTTGTGGAAGCCATGTCCCGGATCGGGACCGAGTCAGCCTTCAAGGTCCTTGCGAAGGCGCGTGCCCTCGAAGCCCAAGGGCGTAGCGTCATCCACCTCGAAATTGGGGAGCCCGACTTTCCCACCCCACGGAACATTATCGAAGCGGGCCAGCAGGCGATGGATGACGGCTATACGAAGTACGGTCCCTCACCCGGCTTTCCGGAATTCAGAGAACTGATCGCATCGCATGTCGCCCAGACGCGGAACATTCCGGTCAGGATGGAAAACGTCTGCGTCGTTCCCGGCGGCAAGCCGATCATGTTCTTCAGCTTGATGGCCCTGGTGGAGCCCGGCGACGAAGTGATCTATCCCAACCCGGGATTTCCGATCTACGAGTCGATGATCAATTTTCTGGGTGGGACGCCGGTTCCGATTCCTCTGGTTGAGAGCCGTGGCTTTTCGTTCGATCTCGATACGTTTCGTGAAAAGCTCTCCGACAAGACGAAGATGGTCATTCTGATTTCCCCTGCCAATCCCACCGGCGGGCTTGTTCCGGAAGCCGACCTAGCCGACGTCGCGGACTTGCTTCGGGACCGTGACCTGATGGTGCTGAGCGACGAAATCTATTCGCGTATCTGGTATGAACAGCGCCCGGCGTCGATCACGAAGTTCGAGGGTCTGGTCGACAAGACGATCATTCTGGACGGGTTTTCGAAGGCCTATTCCATGACCGGTTGGAGGCTCGGTTACGGTGTGATGCCGGAATGGCTGGCCGAGGCCGTGACCACGCTGATGGTGAATTCAAACTCTTGCACCGCGAGCTTCACCCAACGTGCCGGCATGGAAGCATTGACCGGGCCTCAGGACAGCGTGACAACGATGGTTGCCGAATTCAAACGCCGGCGCGATGCCATCGTTGCCGGTCTGAACGAGATTCCGGGATTCAGATGCTCGCTTCCAGCCGGGGCGTTCTATGCCTTTCCGAACGTCACGGGGACGGGGCTTCCTTCGAAGGAATTGGCGGAGGCGATTCTGGAAGAAGCCGGTGTGGCCTGTTTGAACGGCGCGGATTTCGGCGAGTTCGGCGAGGGTTACATCCGCTTCAGCTACGCCACTTCGATGGACAACATCCTGGAAGCCGTCGCCCGGATCAAGAAGCTTTCCGAACGCTGGGCGGGGTGAAGCGGGGGAGGCAGGTTCTTGAAACCAGAGTAGAATTGCAGTCGTGGACTGGAAAGAACGTATACAGATCGATCCTTCCGTGCGAAGCGGAAAGCCCTGCGTCAAAGGCACCCGGATTACGGTATTCGACATCTTGGAGTATCTTGCCGGTGGAATGACCAACGATCGGATTCTCGCGGACTTTCCCTCGCTGACAGCAGACGATATTCGCGCCTGTTTATCGTTTGCCGCCGCCCGCGAACGTCGACTCACTGACTCAGTGGCGTAACGTTCCTGTTCTCGGAGTCACATCACAAGGTAGAAAACAAGGGGCAGGGAAACCACCGAGATCGCGGACGACAGGACGACTGCCGCCGCCATGGTCGGGGCAATCGTTTCTGAATCCTCGGCGAACAGGTAGGCGTTCATCCCCATCGGAAGAGCGGACGTCACGACCACCACCGTTGCCCAAACAGGATTAAAGTCGAATACGTATATCGTCAGACCGTACATGACGGCAGGGTGCAGGACGTTCTTGAGTCCGACCAGCGCGATGGCTGCTTTCAGTTGTCCGCCCAGGCCGTATCCAGCCAGGGAAGCGCCCAGGGTGAACAGCGTGCAGGGAATGGCGGCGGCCCCCAGCATGGCGGCGATTCCATCGACCGGTCCCTGTAAACGAATGCCAGCGAGGTTCATCGCGATGCCGATGGCCAGGGCAATGACAATCGGGTTTTTTGCCTGAGCTTTCAGGACCGTCATCGGAAGATTGCCGCTCGAGGATCGGGCGCCGCGGCCGAGGTTGAGCATCGAGGTGCCGACCAGATAGAGCGTGGGCGAGTGGATCGAAATAATCAGGTACAGCGGAAGCAGTCCCTCATCGCCGAACGCCAACTGGACAAAGGGTATTCCTACCATCACGAGGTTCGAGAAGGCGGCGCCGAACCCGAAGACCGCTTGCCGTTCGATGGACGGGCCAAAGATGCCGCGGCCAACCAGCATTCCCGTCGCGTATATCGCGAAAGTCCCGCTGAAATAGGCTGTCAGCAACTCCCATTCAAAGGACAGGGAAATTTCCGACACAGCGCGGATCAGCATGACCGGTATCGCCACCCGAAAAGCGAAACTCGACAGGCCTCGTATGCCGTCCTTGTCGATCAGTCCGATCCAGCGGGCGGCGTAGCCGATCAACGCCAGCCCGAAGATCGGCAAAATCAGATTAAATGTATTCCACACGGATCAGGTTCAAGCCTCGGTGTTGCGGGTCGATGGGAACGAAGCACCGCTTGGCGGTTCCCGGCAGAACCATGCTGCGCTCTGTCGCGGGCTGTTAAGTAGCACAAGCAAATTCCAGAGTCCAGTCGGCCCATTGTCGCCGACTCCGCCCGGTCGTGCCGCCAAAAAGAGCTTCGAGGGAATTTTTCGCCAGGGGACAGAGGATGGCCGGAGTTCCCGGGAGTCGGCGTTCGTCCATTGGGAAGGCGACGGTGCCTGTTCTGTTAGAATGGCGTCCCAATAACAGGAAAACCGGTTTCTTTTCGGAGTCTCATTCATGGAGTCCCATATGTTGCGGGGGTTTCCGATGGCCGCTTTGCCGCTCATGGCGGGCTTGGCCGTTCAGCCGATGGTTCGCGCTCAGGATCTTCCAGCGCTGGAACCGATGCTGCGGGACGTGGAGCGGATGGAAGTCGGCACGAACGCGGAAAGGCGCGAAGTCCTGATGGAGATGCTCAGCGAGCGAGGCATCGAGTTCGAACTCGAGGCGTTCAATATCGAACCTCGCGTGAACTATCCGCGGAGGGTCGGCGCCAACATCGTCGTGACCCTGGGTGACGGACCGGCCGACATCGTCATCGGAGCCCACTTCGATGCCGTGTGGTTGATGGGAGGCACGCTCGGCCGCGGCGCCGTGGACAACGCGGCATCGTCGATTGTTCTGACGCGTCTGGCGTCAACGCTCGGGGCCGAAACGTTGCGGCACAGGATACGCATCGTGTTCTTCGACATGGAGGAGATCGGCCTTGTGGGGTCCCGAAACTACGTCAGGCGCCATGGATCGGAAGAAATCGCCGCCGCCATCAACCTGGATGTCAACGGCTACGGCGAAACGCTGATCTTTGGCCCGACCGCGGCCGAAGGCAATACGGCGTTGCCCGAATCGATGCGGGAGGTGTGCAGGGAACACGATTTCCAATGCATGGAATATCCCCGCTTTCCCAACAGCGATCATCGCAGTTTTCAGAGGGTGGGGATTCCCAACGTTTCATTCAGCGTCCTGCCGCAATCCGAAGCCGAAGAACTGCGAACTTTCTTCAATGGAACCGAAACCGAGAGACAGGCGTTGGGACGGTTACCGACGGTTCTCGGTCTGATTCATACGGCCGAGGACAAGTCGGATCGTGTCGATCCCGCGGGGATGGCGATCGCCTACCGTGCCGTGTATGCACTGGTGCGCAAGCTGGATTCCTCGGTGGAATAATATGGCCGTGGCAAGTCACCCATGTTCTGCGTTCGTCCAACGGATCGTCATGCAGGCGCCGTTGCTCGCCTTGTTGCTTCCTTTCGGCGTGTTCGCGCACGAGATTCCAAACGACGTGACGGCCCAATCCTGGCTCCGGCCCCAGGGGCAGACACTGCGCGTGCTGCTTCGCGTTCCACTCGAATCCATGCGCGACATCGAGTGGCCCACGCGCGGCCCCGGCTACCTTGAAATCGAGGAGGCTGAACCGCTGCTTGCCGACGCCGTCACCGTGTGGTTGGCCAACGACATCGAGGTTTACGAAGAAGGCGTTCGCCTGCCAACCCCGGCGATCGCGGCGACGCGGCTTTCACTGCCTTCGGACACGGCGTTCCGGACCTATGAAACGGCGTTGGATCATGTGACGGGGTCCCGGCTCGATCCATCGACCGAGATCGTATGGCAGCAGTTGATGCTCGATACCGTTCTGGAGTTTCCGATCCGGTCGGACCGGTCGGAGTTTTCGGTTCGTCCCGGGACGTATCGACTTGGACTTCGCGTCCTTACCGTGATGCGTTTCATGCTGGCCGACGGCGCGGTTCGGCCATTCGAGTTTCTTGGCGACCCCGGCGTCGTCAGAATGGATCCAAGCTGGTACCAGGCGGCATTTCGGTTCGTGGGTCTCGGCTTCTTTCACATTCTCGATGGATTGGACCACTTGCTGTTTCTCCTGTGTCTGGTGATCCCGTTCAGGCGGGCGCGGCCGCTTGTTCTGGTGGTCACGGCGTTCACCATCGGGCATTCCATTACCCTGATAGGTTCGGCGCTGCGGTGGGCGCCGAGCGGGCTCTGGTTCCCACCTCTGGTCGAAACGCTGATCGCGATGTCGATCGTGTATATGGCGCTCGAAAATATCGTCGGCTGCCGAGTCGAGCGGCGATGGATGGTGACTCTGGGGTTCGGTTTGGTCCACGGTTTCGGATTCTCGTTCGCGCTGGGTGAGACGATGCAGTTTGCGGGCGCGCACCTGTTGACTTCGCTGGTGGCTTTCAACATCGGCGTTGAACTCGGCCAGCTTCTGGTGCTGGCAATCCTGGTTCCGGCTCTCGCCGTATTGTTTCGCTACGTAATGGCCGAACGCGTGGGAACGATCATTCTGTCAGTGATTGTTGCGCATACGGCGTGGCATTGGATGATCGACCGATTCGGGATCCTGCGTCAATATTCGTTCCCCGAAATGGACGCCGTGTCGCTGGCGAGCCTGCTGCGATGGTTGACGGCCATCGTCTTCGTTGCCGGTGTGATCTGGCTGGTTTCCGCCTTGCAGAAACAACGGGCGACTCGGTCCGACTGATCCTTCCGCCTCTCTCGTGCCGATGGCCGTTTGGTTCGGACGAAGCCGCCGACAGGCGATTCGATATTACGGACCCGCTTGTAAATACGGGATCGTTTGAGGGCCCTGGGGTAGAACGCACAACGTCGCGCCGGTTCCGGCGCGTTCGAGCGCGCCGAGCGTTTCCTGTGACACGTCATGGGCGGGTTCGAAATGCGCGGTGCGAATCGCGTCGTCGGACAACCCACCCGCCCGCACCAATACTCTCGCTTCAAGTTGGATCTGAGCCTGGATCTGGACCTGCCATTGGTCGGGACGGGAGTATCCCGGCGCCGTGATCATATCGAGGAGGGCTTGCGGCGACGACCGGGATCGAAGGATCTCGCCGTACGCTCCGTGGTCGGGCAGGCCGTCGCGGCATTCGGCCGCGCAGACGATCGTGCCTCCGGGTTTGACAATCTTGGCCGCCGCGGAAATTCCCTTCACGGCCTGATACAGGTTCTGGTCGAGCGGATACCCGGAATTTGTCGTCAGGACAACGTCGAACGGAGCGTTCACCGGCCGCATGGCGTTGGCTTTCGCCGACCGGCACGCCTCGGCGTGTTCCACCAGCAGGTCGCCGGCAAAGACGGCAGTGATTTCCTGCCGCCGGTTCAGGGTGACATCGACGGCGAAGTCGACCCCCGTCATCCGGGTAATTTCGCGGACGTCGTCATGCACCGGGTTGCCCTCGGTGATGCCCCAGGTCGAGTTTGGATGACCGATACGCCGGGCGTCGTGGAGATGCATCACGGTTTCCAGCCCAGCCAGCCCCGGGGCGACCATTTTGGGCCCGCCGCTGAATCCCGCGAAGAAATGCGGTTCGACGAAACCGGTCGTGATCTTGAAGTCGCAGTCCACCCAATCCCGGTTCAGAAACACGGGAACGCCGGTCGATGTGTCGCCGACGCGCACCAGCGAATCGTCGTCACGCGCGTCGTGACAGACGATCCGGCATCGGCGGGCGATTTCCGGACCCAGCATTCGTTCGATTTCGTCCGGGGTGTTGGCGCGGTGTGTTCCTGTGGCAATGAACACGGTCGCGTCTTCCATCCTGACACCCGGCATCTCGGCGAAAAGCGCTTCAAGCGTTGCCCGGCGCGGTTGCGCGCGAGTGATGTCGCACACCGAGATGCCGATGGTCTGGCCGGGGCGGATGGTCGTGCGCAGCGGGGGACGGCCCATGGGGGATCGCAAGGCGGCGGCCATGGCTGCCGCGCTGTCGGGAACCGCGGGCCGGTCGGCCGGTTCGATGACCGTCGTGGCCGCTGACGGGAGTTCGACGCGCATGCCTTCCGATCCGTAGTCGAGGTCGAGTTTCACGAATGAAGGTCCGTACCGTTTCAATCCACGATGGCCTGGTAGACCAGGTTGCGGAGTTTGGCCATGTCATCGACTCCTCCCGCCGGTCTCAACTGCGTCAGGTAAACCACGGCAAGGTCTTCTTCCGGATCGGCCCAGTACGTGGAATGGTAGGCGCCGCCCCATCCGAACTCCCCGACCGACCCCGGCGTGCCCCGTGCGCCGAGATCGGTAACGATCGAGAAACCGAGACCGAAGCCCTGTCCCGGGCGGAAATCGATGTCGCCGATATGGTTCCGGGTCATCAGCTTCACGGTTGTCGGGCTGAGGACGCGTACGCCATCGAGTTCTCCGCCGTTCAACAGCATTTGCAGGAAGCGTGCGTAGTCGGATGCCGTGGACAGCAGCCCGGCGCCGCCTGAAAAGCTCATTCGCGGACCTTCCATATACGCTCCCTGTCCGGCCCACTCGCCGGTATCCGCCGCGCGTTCGAGAGAGCCTCCGGAGCCGCGGCCATAAACCGTTGCGAACCGATTCTGCTTGGCCGGCGGCAGATAGAAGTGGGTGTCGTACATACCCAGCGGTTGAAGCAGCTTCGTCCGCAGGTACTCATCCAGCGGCATTCCCGAGGCTTTCTCGACGACGGCGCCGAGGATGTCGATATTGAAGCCGTAGATCCATCGTTCCCCAGGCTGAGCGTCGAAGGGAAGCCCGGCCATTCGGGCAACGGAGTCGCCGATGGGTTCGTCCTTGTCGGCGAAATACCACTGCTGGAATCCGGCGGCGTCCCACAGATCGCGTGCCGGCCCCGTGCCGTAGCTGATGCCCGAAGTGTGCGTCAGAAGATGCCGGAGCAGGATGGGCCGCCCGTCCTCGAGATCGTAATCCCCGTCCTCGCGAGGTACGGCGACCTGCGTGTTGGCGAACTCCGGGATGTAGCGGGAGAGGGGATCGCCGATGACGAGCTTGCCCTCTTCCTGGAGCATCATGATGGCCGTACTGACGATCGCCTTGCTCTGGGAGGCGATCCTGAAGATGCTGTCGGCGCGCATCGGCAGCCGCGCTTCGATGTCCTGATGCCCGAACGCCTTCAGGTAGGCGATCTTGCCGTCCCGCACGACGATGGCGACGCTCCCGGCAACTTCTTCGCGGTCAATGTACCCCTGAAGAGTCTCGGTCAACCGGTCCAACCGTTCCGAAGACATCCCGACTTCTTCGGGTGTGGCCGTGGGAAGGAACTGCCCGGGCAGGGTGGCGGGCAGGAACAGGGCGACGGTCAGGGCAAGCAATATCGTCTTGAAGCGATGCATGATCGATGGGTCTCCTTGGTGGTGGTGGAGCCCAGCGTAATGAGCAGGCCACGGCGATGTCAACTTCCTGCGGCAAGGCTGGCGCAAGGCGCTAAAACTGGAACCGCATCTCCAACGAAATCTGCCGCGGATTCGTGGCCCGAATCGACCTTCCGAAAGACGGGGACGTCAGGATTCCGACGGGAGTGCCCAGGTTGGTCCGATTGAAAGCGTTGTTGAAATTGGCGCGGAGGTTGAGGCTGGGCCCGCCGTTCCCGTTGCCCCCCAGGGAGAATGACTTGGTGAGGTTGAAGCTGACGTTGCCGTGGTGCGGACCGCGCAGGCTGTTACGGAGCACGCCGGGAGGGCGGTCGTTGGTGACGCCGTCGCCGTTGTCGTCCCGCCCGGTGGTGATGGTATACCAGTTGCCGCTGCTGTAGGTGACGTTGGTATTGAGAAAAATCTCCCAGAACAGACGGTTGTTGATTCGGGCGCTGAACTGGTGCCGGACCGTTTCGGCGTAGTCGCCACGCAAGTTGAAATTGTCGGTCGGGGCGCCGAAGTTCGTGATGACACTGCCGCTGACTTCCCGCCCATAGGTAGCGTTCACGTTGAAGATGCTGAACCGTTGCCGCATCGTCAGGCGAATGGCCTTGAATCTGGAGATGCCGCTGGATTCGAGTTGCCAGACGTTGCCCTCAGCCGGGTTGGGCCGTTCTGTCAGGCCCGGAAGAGGCGCGTTGAGATTTCGGCTGCGCAGCCGGTGAAATCCACGGTGGTAGTCGAACGACGCGGTTACGAAGAGGTTTCCCGGCAAACTGCGTTCGATCTGGTAGGACGTGTTAACCGAGTACGGGGCGCTGAGATCCTGGGCTTGTACACGGCGCGAGGACGGAGTAACGACCGTGACATCGCCCGCGAGAAAGGGATCGGGATAGGATGGGTTCTCGATGACGATCTGGAACTGCCGGGCGCCGTCGAAGCGCGCCAGTGTGTTTTGGATACCCCTGCCGACCCGCATGTGAAAGATGCCGGCGCCGGCTCGCACCACCGTCGAATTGTTGAGAGCGAAGGCGACGCCCAACCGTGGGTCGAGGTTGTCGTGGTCAGCCAGATTGGTCTGCCGCTCGTAGCGCAGGCCGAAGAACATCGTGATCCGATCGGTTGCCTGAAATTCGTTCTGGAAGAACGCGTTCCATTGATTCTGCGAGATTTCGAGAACGGGGTCGCCCCGGTTTTGCGTGTACAGAATCGGACGGCCTTCGCCGAACGAATCCAGGTCCGAAAAAATGAAACTGCCGTCGAAATTGCTCTCAGAGCGCTCGTTCGTCACCTCACGCTGAAAACCCCACCCCGTACGGATCGTCCATCGGTCTCCGCTGTAAATCCAGAGGGATCTGAAATTAGCCCCTGAGTTGTCGTTTTGTGCCCGATTCGTTCCGCCTCCGCCGTTGAATGCGCCCAGCACCTGGATGGATGGGCCCGTCGTTCGCGGCGTCGATACCTGATGGTTCTTGAATCCGGATAATGCAATGTCCTGGACCCAGCGTTCCGATGCGAACCAGATGTGGCGGACCGTGAAGCTGTCGTTGCCCCCGATGTAGTCGATACCCCGTTCGAACAAATTAAAATCACCCACTCCCTGGAGAGGAGCATCAAACCGTTGCCGGTTGTAGTTGAACTCGACCGATTGGGCCGGGGTGGCCTGAAAGGTGCCGTTGAAGCCTCCGTTGCGAAACACGAGGGGTTGGGTAAATCCGACCTGGACCGGACCGTCGAGCGTCGTGGCGTTCACCGTCAACGCGCTGTCCTGCATGCTTTGATTGAAGCGTCCACCGAAGGTCAGGCGGTCCCGGATCAGCGGACCGCTCGTATTGAGGTTGATGTTGCGTTGTTGGTACGTCGGTTTGTTCGCGGCGAAAGGATTCCGCGCGTCCAGCGCTTCGTCCTGCAGATTGAACGAGTAGCTGCCGTGCCAGGCCCCGGTACCTCCGCGGTTGATGATTTGTGTCTGAATGCCGCCGCCGCTCGAAAACCCGTAACTGCCGCCGCTGGACGCATTTCCGGAGAACTGATTTTCGGCGGTGAAGGGATTCCGGTTCACCCGGATTTGTTGGACCTGCCGGCTGGTTCCCGCGGTTCCCTCCGTCGCTTGAGCCGCCGCATCGCGGGATGCGGTGTGTGCGTCCCACACGACGCGCTGTTCGGCGGTGAGATATTCGGCGACCCGTTCGCTGAAGTCTTCGTTGATCCACGCGATACCGGCCAGTGCGCGGTCCAGTTCTTCGCCGCGGGGCGGGCCCCCGCTGAAGTTCATGACGTTTCCGAACAGATTTTCGGACGCGCGGCGGGATTCTTCGAGCACGAAGGTGATGCTGTCTTCCTGTTCCGGAGTGAACGGGAGATTTGCTTCCTCGAGCACGCGAACGAGTTCGTCGCGGATTTCATCGAGCGGGTTTTCGGTGAGGAGGCCATTTTCGTTGTCCTGAGCGGCCAGAACCGGCGTGAACACCAGACCGGGTATGAACACGGTGCACACCATAACCGGTGTGGCCACGGTGCACACCATAACCGGTGTGGCCACGGTGCACACCATGACCGGTGTGTCCCAAAGGAAGACTGCGAACCGCCGGGTCCACTCGAAAACTGACTTCATTCGGGTCCTTCCGGGGTTCTTCCCCTCAACGGTTCATTTACGGACGAGTGCGGATGTCGATGACCATCTACATCAGACACCGGGCGGACAATATAGTTACCAACTCTTTTTTGCGGCTATGCTCGGTCCAACGCCACCGGATCGATGCCGGCGCCAACCATGAAGACGTATCCGCGCGCCTGATAGTTCGAATCGATTTCGGCGAGTCGTTATTTGACTTCGCGGAAAAACAGACCGAAGTGGCCGGCCGGGCTGAAACCCATGGACTCGTAGAGACGCCGCGCGGCCGCGTTCGTTTCGGGGGTGAACAGAATCAGGCGGTCGATGCCGTGCCGGTTTGCGCAGTCGTTTGCCAGAAAATCCATCACATCCCGGCCATGATCCTGCTGCCGGCTTCGGGGCCGCGTATAGACTCCGCCCACCTGACCGACGCTGCCGTATACGGCGTTCAGCCCGGCGATCGAGACCACTCGGCCGCTGTCGAACTTGCCCCACCAGTGGCCGGCGGATGCCTGTGCAACGAAAATGTTCCGACGCTGTTCAGTTGTCCCGAGTCCCGGAACGCCGACTTCGGCGAGATATTTGTCATTCAGTCTGTACCATTGATCGAAATCGCCCGCGGCGAGGCGCCGTATTTCACCGGCAACCCGGGGCGCCATTGCTTTCGCCAGCGGGAGGCGATAGAGGATCTCCATGGATTCCAGCGCGGGCGTCCAGCCGGTTTCGCTTCGGAGGAGCTCCCAGATCGAGGCCGCGCATTGCCACTCGCCGATCACGCCCCGAATGGGAATGTTGTCGGTACGGGAGATGTCGAGGATTTGGGACGAGCAATCCGTTCGGCCCCCCGTCTGGGCAAGAATGGTCCCCCGGCGCGTCATGGCGAACACCCCGACCATCCTGCCGTCTTCTTCGATCGCGCGGAAGTTTCCGGAATAGACCGCGTTCGTCAGGCGCGGGCCGTATGTCCGGAGGTTATTCAGAAGGAACAGGGACGTTTCAAGGTGCGATTCCAGGAACGAAGTCACGGCTGCCATGTCGGCATCTGTGACTTCGCGGATTTCGATTTGTGCGGATGCGGACAATGATCCCTCGTGGATGAATGCGATTTTTTTCTTGCCGAATCATAACCCGCCCCACCGATTCGCTGGTGAAATCCACCCCGCGTCCGTGTAATCTGCCAAGTTCGAGTCGCGAATGCAGATCCCTCCATCGCGACCGCACCTGGTGAAAGACTGCCTTGGCCTCGCTACCTGCTCGAGGATGGATCTGGCGAAGGATGCGGGCTTGTGACGTGTCGTTCGGGGGATTCGAGGCGATCCAGTCTCCATCGAGTGGCCGGTGCGGCTGCCGCGCCGTCCAACGAATGGGTCCACTTCTGACCATGACTTCAAATACCGTACGCGAACCAACTATGGGAATACGCATCCAACCTCGTGAAATCGGAGTGCCCGAGGACGATCCGTTCAAGAACGACCTTCTCGGGCGGAAGGAGCCGGCGGAGGTCCTCACCCACCTCGTTGATAATCTCGAAGGACCATGCGTTCTCGCGGTCGATGCCGCATGGGGAACCGGCAAGACCACGTTCATCGGAATGTGGTCGCAGTACTTGCGCAACCAGAGGTTTCCTGTTGTTGAGTTCAATGCGTGGGAAACCGATTTCTCCGGAGATCCCTTTCTCGCTCTCACCACGGAATTGACAGAGGGCCTACACGAGTACACGGACGAACCACTGGCGACGAGGATCGCCGATACGAAGAAAAAGGCGAAGGAAGTTGTCCAATGGGCCGTTCCGGGTGCGATTCGCTTGGCAACAGCCGCCATTCCGGTTGTGGGCTCAGAGTTAGGCCAAACCCTCGCATCTTATGCCGAGGGAAAACTGTCCGGCTACCAGGAGTCTCAGAAATCGATCAAGGCATTCAGGCGTGTCCTGCAAGATATGGCGAGCGAATTGTCAGCGCAGAAAGATCACCCTCTCGTTGTCGTGATCGACGAACTGGACCGGTGCCGCCCTTCGTATGCTGTCGAACTTCTCGAGGTCGCCAAGCACCTGTTTTCAGTCGACCGTATTGTTTTCGTGCTCGCTGTAAATCGTTCCGAACTCGCGCATTCGATCCGAGCCCTGTATGGAAACGATTTTGACGCCATGGGATATCTGCGCCGGTTCTTCGATGTGGATTTCCGGCTTCCCGACCCTGAACGGACCGTGTTTATCGACGCGCTGCTTTATGCGATACGGATCAATGACTACTTTCAACGGACTCAGGATCAGCAGGGCCGCACAGAAAGGGAAGATGTTCGAGATCTGTTGCACGGCTGCTTTAGAGCGCCTGAACTCAGCCTTCGGCAGATCGCACAGGCCACCCACCGCCTGGGATTGGTGTTTGAGTCCTTGCGTAGCGACCAGCGTTCTTACTGCATTCCGGCCACTGTGGCGCTCATCGTTCGGACGATCGACTTGGATCTCTATCACCGATTCGTCCTCGGCAAGGCTTCGGACCTCGATGTCGTGGACGCGGTGTTCGACCGTCCCGGAGGAAGAACTCTGGTAGGAAACCCCGCGCGATCCGTTTTTGAGAAAACGATCATTCTCGCTGCTCATGAGATGTCAGATTCGAATCAGACGCTGACACAATTCTTGGAGGGGGGTGCCGCGGGCTCACTCTTGTTGCAGCGATACCGGCAAGAGGATGAGAGTTCGAGAGAAACATCACGCACTGTAGGACGAGCAGGCCGGGAGAGAGTCATCGAATGGGCTGATAAGTGTCGTGAACTCTCCTTCAGCGGCGCACCATTTAGCTTCAAACTGTCGGTTCAGCGGATTGAACTGCTATCCCCTGATCTCATAGACGAGCGGCCAGGAGCAACGTCGCATGATTCTTGAATTTGCCGATGCCGCTCCAATCAAAAGTTCACCCATGAAATCCGCTGAGTATGGCCAAATGACAGGGGCAATGCGCCTCAAGCGTGTGCCGGGAGATGGAGCGGATAGCCCAGACAGTTTTTGCCTGTTCAGAAAGGTTTACGAGAAAACGGCGGGAAATCATCCAACTCCACACGTCAAATTGATATCTTGTCGGCGAGTATCGGTTAAATAAAAAATGGTCAATCCATTCTTTGACCACCCCATCCTGAACTCGCCCTACGAATGCCCACAGCGCCACTGGGAACTGGACGAAGATGGACAACCCACACAGCAGACAATCGAATCCCGTCGCCCCGCAAAGTTCATCACGCCCATTCCGAAGCCGAAGAAACGGAAACAGATCCGGCAGACCGAGATGGTGTTCGACGAGGGGAAGGGCCTGTCCACTGGGGAACAGCAATACGATCCCACCTCCATCATCAATGAAGTGCGCCAGAACGTGGATACATGGCGGGCCTTGCCCAACCCCACCCATTGGCAGGTCAGCCCTGAAACGGCGCGCCTCCTCCAGCACTGGCGGCACCACCCATTCGGCGGCATCCGTCCGTTCTTTTGTCAGGTTGAAGCCGTCGAAACCGCGATTTGGCTGACCGAAGTGGCGCCGCACTTCAAGAGCGGCAAACGATTGCTCAACCACCTGGCCAGCGCCAACAAGGACGCCAATCCCGAATTGATGCGTTTCGCGCTGAAGTTGGCCACCGGGGCTGGCAAGACCACTGTCATGGCCATGCTGATCGCTTGGCAAACGGTCAACGCGGTCCGCCATCCCGCCAGCAAACACTTCACCCGGGGCTTTCTGGTGGTCACCCCAGGCCTGACTATCAAGGATCGTCTCCGTGTCCTCCAACCGAACGACCCGGACAGTTACTATGCCAGCCGCGAACTCGTACCCCACGACCTGCTCGACGACGTGAACCGCGCCAAGATCGTCATTACCAACTTTCACGCCTTCAAGTTGCGCGAACGCATCGAGTTGTCTTCGGGTGGACGCGCGTTGCTCAAGGGCCGCACAGGCCACGAACTGAACACGATTGAAACCGAAGGTCAGATGCTGCAGCGTGTCATGCGTGGCCTGATGGGCACCAAGAACATCCTCGTGATCAACGACGAGGCGCACCATTGCTACCGCGAGAAACCGCTGGAACCGGACGACGCGCGTCTGAAGGGCGACGACAAAAAGGAGGCCGAAAAGAACAACGAAGCGGCCCGTCTCTGGATCTCGGGTCTCGAGGCCGTCAATCGAAAGCTCGGCCGTTGCCGTGTGATTGACATGTCCGCCACGCCCTTCTTCCTGCGCGGGTCCGGCTATGCCGAGGGTACGCTGTTTCCGTGGACGATGTGCGACTTCTCGCTCATGGATGCCATCGAGTCCGGCATCGTGAAGCTGCCGCGCGTCCCGGTAGCCGAGAACATTCCGGGGAACGAAATGCCCGTCTATCGCAACCTTTGGGAGCACATTCGAAAGGATATGCCCAGGAAGGGGCGCGGCAAGGGCGGAGAACTCGATCCCCTCAAACTGCCGACCCGCCTGCAAACCGCCCTCGAGGCGCTCTACGGGCATTACGAAAAGACCTTCAAGCTGTGGGAGGCAAGTGGCATTCCTGTGCCGCCCTGCTTCATCGTTGTTTGTCAGAACACGGCCATCTCGAAACTGGTCTACGATTTCATCTCCGGTTTCCAACGAGAGAACGAAGACGGAACTGCCACACTGGCAAACGGTCGCCTGCCCCTGTTCCGCAATTTCGACGAGACCACGGGGAACCCGCTGGCACGCCCAAACACCCTGCTGATCGATAGTGAGCAACTGGAAGCCGGCGACGCCCTCGACGGCAAGTTTCGTGGCATGGCCGCCGATGAGATCGCGCGTTTCCGCCGCGATATCATCGAGCGCACCGGAGACGCCCATGCCGGGGACAACATCAGCGATCAGGAATTGCTGCGTGAGGTGATGAACACCGTGGGCACGCACGGAAAACTTGGCGGCGCCATCCGCTGCGTCGTGTCGGTGTCCATGCTGACTGAAGGCTGGGATGCGAACACCGTCACCCACATCCTCGGAATCCGCGCTTTCGGGACTCAACTGCTCTGCGAACAGGTCATCGGACGCGCGTTGCGGCGCCAATCCTACGACCTCAATGAGGAAAATCTGTTCAACGTCGAATACGCGGACATCTTCGGCATTCCGTTCGACTTCACGGCCAAGCCCGTTATCGCCCCTCCACAGCCGCCGCGTGAGACCGTTCAGGTCAAAGCCATCCGCCCGGAGCGAGACGGCCTCGAAATCCAGTTCCCTCGGGTCGAAGGCTACCGCGTCGAACTGCCCGAAGAGCGGCTCACGGCAACCTTCAACGACAATTCCATCCTCGAACTCAGCCCCGATCTGGTTGGCCCGTCCATCACACACAATTTGGGCATCGTCGGTGCGGGCGTGGACATGAACCTCGAGCATCTGGGCGACACACGGCCGTCCACGGTGCTGTTCCACGTTACCAAGCGTTTGCTCGACACGAAATGGCGCGATCCCGGCGGTGAGCCGAAGCTCTATCTGTTTGGCCAACTCAAGCGCATCACGAAGCAATGGCTCGACACCTGTCTGGTCTGCAAGGGCGGCACGTATCCCGCCCATCTGATGGTGCAGGAGTTGAGCGACATGGCGTGCAGCCGCATCACCGCGGGCATCGTCAACGCGCTGGAAGGCAGCCGCCCCATCGAGGCCCTGCTCGACCCCTACAATCCCACCGGCTCCACGTCCCACGTCAGATTCAACACCTCCCGAGCCGACCGTTGGGACACCAGCGGCCCGCCGCCCAGGAACCACGTCAACTGGGTGGTGCTCGACAGCGACTGGGAAGCCGAGTTCTGCCGCGTTGCCGAGTCGCATCCGAATGTCGCGGCATACACGAAAAACCACAACCTGGGTCTCGAAGTGCCGTATCGCTTCGGCTCGGAGGTCCGAAAGTATCTGCCCGACTTCGTTGTCCTGGTGGACGATGGCTACGGCCCGGGCGACCTGCTACGCCTGGTTGTCGAGATCAAGGGTTACCGGCGCGAGGACGCGAAGGAAAAGAAATCAACGATGGATAGCTACTGGGTGCCCGGCGTGAACAACCTCAAGACGTATGGACGCTGGGCCTTCGCCGAGTTCATTGAGATGTACACGATGGAGGCTGACTTCAAGGCCAGAGTGGAAGCCGAATTCAACGAGATGATCGAAAAAGTAGCTTCAGGCGCCGACGGCTAATCGATACACAAAGATAGCGTACACTAATCCAGTGTAAACCTGCTTACCAGGAGGTGATCGTGAAAAACATTACCTTGAGCGCCGACGAAAACCTGATTGAAGCGGCGCGTCGACGTGCGGTGGCGGAGCATACGACCCTGAATGAGCAATTTAGGTTGTGCCTCGAGAACTACGTTCGGCGCGAACAACAGGCTGCCGAAGCCATGCGCGTCATCCGTGAGCTTCAAGGCGGCATATTCACCGGAGGGCGGAAGTTTACTCGGGACGAAATGAATGAGCGTTGAAAACTTTCTCGATACCAATGTCTTCTTTTACCTGTTCGATGAAACCGATGACTACAAACGCGGGAAAGCGGAGCGCGTGGTCCAACAAGCCGTGGAGAAAGAAACCGGTTGCGTCAGTTATCAGGTTGTCCAAGAGACCATTTACGTCATAACCCGAAAACTCGATGCAACGCCGGAGAAAGCTCGGCAGCTATTGGACCACATCCTGTTACCTCTTTGGCGGGTCAACCCAACACGGGCGCTTTACCACCGTGGTCTCGATCTGCAAATCCGTTACAGATTCAGCTTCTACGACAGCCTGATCGTTGCCGCCGCGCTCGAAGCGGGCTGTAAAACCCTCTACAGCGAAGACCTGGAGCATGCACAGGTAATTGAAGGATTAACTATCGCAAACCCTTTCAGGACCTGAGCAAATTCATGGCGAAAAAAGCGAGCAAGAAGACCGTCGAAACGATCACGCACGACGAGGCCAAGCGGAAGAACATCCCCTCCGCCGAGCATCAGCCCGTGCTCCGACCAGCCGATACCCGGCCACGGCCGGTGAAGTATCCACGGAACCCCGATCTCGACCCCCAACTCGTCTGGCGGGGGAAGGATGAGCAGGACTGGAGCGATCTCGTCGTCCATGCCCCGCCGATCTACATTCAGGAAAAGGTTCATCCGAAGATATTGATCGACGATCTCCTTCGGCAGACGAAGGAAGCGCACGCGGAAGCCCCCGAAGCACAGATCGACCTCTTTGCCGACTTCAACGGCATTCCCGAAGGAGTCGACAGAACCGAGTTCTACCAACACGACCAGAACTGGTCCAACCGCATGATCCTGGGCGACAGCTTGCAGGCGATGGCGTCCCTCGCCGAACGCGAAGGCCTGCGCGGCAAGGTGCAGTGCATCTACCTCGACCCGCCCTACGGCATCAAGTTCAACAGCAACTTTCAGTGGTCTACGACCAGCCGCGACGTGAAGGACGGCAAGGCGGGCCACATCACCCGCGAGCCGGAGCAGGTGAAGGCGTTCCGGGATACCTGGCGGGACGGGATCCACTCGTATCTGACGTATTTGCGGGACCGACTGACCGTGGCGCGGGATTTGTTGACGGAGAGTGGTTCGATCTTCGTACAGATCGGGGACGAGAATGTGCATCGCGTGCGGGCGTTAATGGATGAGGTGTTTGGGGAGACCGATTTCGTCTCCCAAATTGGAATTCAGAAGACTGGCGGATTTTCACAATCTAAGATTGGAAACATCGTTGATCATCTTCTTTGGTATGCGAAGAACTTGGATCAGGTTAAGTATCGTCCAGTCGTGAACTTGATTCCCGAACCGCCCATTAACGATCCGAATTATGTACTCATAGAATCCGATGACTACACATTTCGACGAATGACAACTCAAGAAAAATTACGCAAAGTAGGACTTCCGAAAGGGCGAATCTTTCGGTACGGCCCCGTGCAATCCGATGGTTTAAGCAAGACTGATCAGAAGGTTCACTTTGAAGGAGAAATTTTTTCCCCGGGGAAAAACAGTCACTGGAAGACGAATACTGATGGAATGCATCGCATAGGCCGGGCGGGCAAATTAGTGAGGGCTGGGAAGACGATCTACCACCGGTTGTACTGGGAATCCTTTGCAGCCAAGACGCTGGACAACATATGGCTGGACACGCAGTCGGGTGGTTTCAACGATCCAAAAGTGTACGTGGTACAAACGACGACAAAAGTTATCCAACGCTGCATTCTGATGACTACCGACCCGGGCGATCTGGTGCTAGACCCCACCTGTGGCTCCGGCACCACCTCATACGTCGCCGAGCAGAGGGGCCGCCGCTGGATCACCATCGACACTTCCCGCGTCGCCCTGGCGCTAGCCCGCGCCCGCGTCATGGGCGCACGCTATCCCTATTACCTGCTCGCCGACAGCGGCGAAGGGCAAATCAAGGAAGCCGTGATCTCAGGCAAAGCCCCCTCGGAATCGCCCACTTACAACGACATCCGGCAAGGGTTCGTGTACGAACGCGTACCCCACATCACGCTCAAGTCCATCGCCAACAACGCCGAGATCGATGTGATCTGGGAGAAGTGGCAAGAGACGCTGGAGTCGTTACGCGCAGAACTAAACGCCTCCCTCAACCGCGCCTGGGAAGAGTGGGAGATTCCGCCGACTGCCGATGCCAGGTGGTCAGACGCGACGAGAAAGCTACACGCCCGCTGGTGGCAAGCTTGCAACTCCCGCCAGCGCGAGATCGACGCCTCCATCGCCGCCAGCACCGACCACGAATACCTCTACGACAAGCCCTACCAAGACAAGAAGAAGGTCCGCGTGGCCGGCCCTTTCACGGTCGAGAGTCTTAGTCCCCACCGCTTACTTGGCGTGGATGAGGACGATGAATTGATCGACATCCGCAAGGAAGACAGCACCGAATACGGAGCAAAGCAGTCCTTCCCACAGATGATCCTGGGAAACCTCAAGACGGTCGGGGTGCAGCAGGCAAACAAAGAGGACCGGATTTCATTCACCGCCCTCGCCCCGTGGCCCGGCGAACTGGTCTGCGCAGAAGGCCGCTACCTCGAGAACGAAGCCGAGAAGCGGGCCGCCATCTTCATCGGCCCCGAGTTCGGTACCGTTCAGCGCGCCGATCTTGTCGCCGCTGCACGCGAGGCCGGCGATGCCGACTTCAATGTGCTGATTGCCTGCGCCTTCAACTACGAGGCGCACGCCACGGAGTTCACCAGGCTGGGCCGCATCCCCGTGCTCAAGGCTCGGATGAACGCCGACCTGCACATGGCCGAGAACCTCAAGAATACAGGTAAGGGAAACCTGTTCGTCATCTTCGGCGAGCCGGACATTGAGCTTTTACCGGAGCCGGACGGCCGGTTGCGCGTGAAGGTGAAGGGCGTCGATGTCTTCGACCCCAGCACCGGCGACGTCCGCAGTGACGGTGCCGACGGTATCGCCTGCTGGTTCATCGACACCGATTACAGCGAAGAAAGTTTCTTTGTCCGCCACGCCTACTTCCTCGGCGCAAACGACCCCTACACCGCCCTGAAAACCACACTCAAGGCCGAGATCGGCCCCGAAGCCTGGGCCACTCTGAACAGCGATACCTCCCGGCCGTTCGACAGACCCAAGTCCGGCCGGATCGCCGTGAAGGCGATCAACCACCTCGGCGATGAAGTGATGAAGGTGTTCCGGGTGTGACTTTTGGCGCGGCCTCGTGTAGATGAACTGAGAAAGTTCCGAAAGATCGGATTCGAGACAGGATACTCGCAATGAATGAACCTGAGAAACCCACGACCGCGGCACACCCTGACGTTCGGATTTCGGCAACGAATCTCGGGCCCATTGCGAGCGGCGCCGTAGACCTTCGGCCATTGACGGTGTTTGTCGGTCCGAGCAACGTCGGCAAGACTTATTTCGCCATTCTGATTTATGCGTTGCACCGGGTCCTGAGTGGATTTCCACGGTTTCCTTTCACCCGCCGACATCGTTATCGATTCGAACAACGTTTGCCATCTGACAAATTGTTGTGGGCGAATGCTGACGTGCGGGGAGAAGAAATCGATGATGTTCTGGAAAAGCTGGACATCGAGGGGCGGCCGTTCACGTTCTCGGATTTGCCAGAGGGCGTGCGCAAGCTAGCGCAATCCGTCCTCAAGGATCCCAAATTGTCAGGCGAGTTGCTAAGGACCGAACTCGCGCGGTGTTTCGATCTCAAGTCCGTTTCTGACTTGGTTCGATCCCCCGGTCGACTCAACAAGATGACGTTGTCCCTGGATGTTCGCGAGAAAGATCAGCGTCTCTGGCGTTTCGTCACGGAGGTTTCGGAATCGGATATCGCTACCGATGGGCAAATTGAGGACATGGTCCTTCTTCCTGAAGGATGGGCGGATTCTGAATTCCAGTTCAGTAGAAGACTCCGCCGATCCCGGGTTTTAGAACAGGATAAACCGAGAATCGTTTCTCCACAGAGTCGCGCGTACCTGGAAGTGCTATTTGAAGATTTCTTCGAAATTGCCAACGATAGTGCGTCATGGCGAGGCGGGACGCACTACCTGCCGGCCGCCCGTAGCGGCATCATGCAAAGCCACCGCGTCATCGCAAGTTCCCTCGTGGCGCGATCCACTCCCACCGGTCTGGAACGTTTTCCGGAACTCCCAACGTTTTCAGGTGTAATGGCCGATTTCATGCAGCGGCTCATCCTTTACGAAGACGATCGAGCGACCGACAAGCAGATGAGCCAGATCGCTGACGCACTGGAACGCGAGGCGCTTTCCGGACGGATTCTGACGAGCCGGCCTCCAGGCGGCGGGTATCCGGAATTCGTGTACCGCCCGCAGAATACGAAGCAGGACATTCGCCTGACCCGTGCTTCGTCCATGGTGTCCGAACTCGCTCCCGTGGTGCTGTTTCTCCGTGGCGCCATCGACCGTGACGATATGCTCATCATTGAAGAGCCCGAAGCTCATCTTCATCCCGCTGCCCAGACTCAGATGGCGGTGACTCTGGCTCGCATGGTCCGTGCCGGAGTGCGCGTGGTGGTCACGACGCACAGCGACTGGTTGCTCAAGGAGATCGGTAACCTGATGCGGGAGGGAGAACTGGGAGAGAATACCGATGAACACAAGGGTAAGGGACCCCTTCCGAGTTCGCTCCGGCCCGACGACGTGGGGGTCTGGTTGTTCCGCAAGGATAAGAAGTCGGCGGGTTCGACGGTGGAAGAAATCCCGTTCGACCGTAGCGAAGGCGTGGAGCCTCGGGATTATGAAGATGTCGCTGAAGAACTTTACAACCGTTCAGCGGACCTGCAGAACCGACTCGATGAAACGGCGGGCGTAGCGGAACGTGAACATGAGTAAGGTTCTCGACAAAATCAGGTTACGAGTAGGCGCAGAAAACCTCAGCAATTCGAGCAGACGAGACGGATGCCGGGTATCCATGGAGGATGTGCCATCCCCGCGAGTTTTGGTAGATGCGGACCTCGCGTTTCCGGCTCATGCGATGGGAGGCAGACGATGTGACTATGTTCTTTTCTTTATCGGTGCCGATAAAGACACTCTCGTCACGGTTCCGATGGAGCTCAAGGGCGGCGATGTCGACGCATCGGTGGCATCCGAACAATTGCAACGGGGCGCGGAATTCGCCCATCGCTTTGCGCCGAAAACCTTCAGGTCCCGTTGCCACCCCGTCTTGTTCCATAGTGGGAGCATTCACCCGAAACAACGCAGGACGCTTAACCGCGCCAAGGTTCGCTTTCGGGGCCGCCAATTGACCATCAAGACGGCACGTTGCAATCACCGAGGGAATTTGGCGCGTGCTCTGCCAAATTAGGCGGCGGGAACCTGTATATGAACTTCCGCATCGCCGATACCTTCACGGAGAGTCTCTCGCGATTGACGGGCGAGGAGCAGAAGGCCGTCAAGACGACGGCGTTCGACCTTCAACTCAACCCCGCCAATCCCGGCATGAGCTTCCACAGGCTCGACAAGACCAGGGACAAGAACTTCTGGTCGGTGCGGGTCAGTGCCGATATCCGGTTGATCGTGCACAAGAGCGAGACGGACCTCCTGCTCTGCTACGTCGGTCATCACGACAAGGCGTATGACTGGGCCCAGCGTCGGCGGTTGGAGACGCACCCCAGGACGGGCGCCGCGCAGTTCGTGGAGATTCGGGAGACCGTTCAGGAGATTCTCATCCCGACGTACGTGGAGGCTCCGAAGCCGGCTACGGCCAAGCTGCCGCTGTTTGCGGGCGTGTCCGACGACGATCTTCTGACCTATGGGGTGCCACCGGAGTGGTTGCCAGACGTGCGCCAGGTCAATGAGGATAATCTCCTGTCGCTGGCCGGACGACTCCCCGGCGAGGCCGCCGAGGCGCTGTTGGAACTGGCGACTGGCGGCAAGCCGCTTCCGCCTCAGCCGGTTGCGCCGACGACGAATCCGCTCGATCATCCCGACGCGCAACGCCGATTCCGGGTGATGAGCAAAGTCGAGGAACTTCAGCGTGCCCTGGAGTTCCCGTGGGACAGGTGGTCGGTGTTCCTCCATCCCGAGCAGCGGCAATTTGTTGAACGGCACTATACCGGGTCTGCAAGGGTTTCTGGTTCCGCCGGTACGGGGAAGACGGTTGTGGCGCTGCATCGCGCCGTCTTTCTGGCTCGTGCCAACCAGAATGCGCGCGTCTTGCTGACGACATTTTCGCACATGCTGGCGAATGCCCTCCGCAACCAACTCAGGCGGCTCATCGGCAACGAACCGCGTCTGGCCGAGCGACTCGAAGTACATTCGATCGATGCCATCGGAGAGCGCCTCTACAAGTCCCACTTCGGGCAGATCGATCTGGCGCCGCCAGAGGTTGTACAGGAGTTGTTGCGGGCCGCCAGCGAAGGTGGAGAGAACCACAAGTTCAGTGGGCGATTCCTGCTGACCGAGTGGGAGCAGGTCGTCGATGCATGGCAGTTGGACACCTGGGAGGCGTATCGGGATGTTGCGCGCCTCGGCCGAAAAACTCGTCTTCCAGAGGGGCGGCGGGCTGTCCTCTGGTCAATGTTCGAGCAGGTCCGCGCGGGCCTCGCATCGCGGAACATGATCACGCGCTCAGAGATGTTCACAAAGCTGGCGGCAGCCGTTGAGAAAAGCAGGAACCCGCCGTTCGACTTCACTGTGGTCGACGAGGCGCAAGATATCGGCGTGGCCCATCTCCGGTTCTTCGCGGGGCTTGGACGTCATCGTTCCGACGCGCTTTTCTTCGCTGGCGACCTCGGCCAGCGCATCTTCCAGCAGCCGTTTTCGTGGCTGGCCTTAGGCGTCGATATTCGGGGACGGTCGAAAACTCTGCGGGTCAATTACCGCACTTCACATCAGATCCGGGTGCAGGCCGACCGGCTGCTCGGTCCCGACGTGTCCGATGCCGATGGCAACAGGGAAGAGCGGCGCCACACCGTCTCCGTCTTCAATGGCCCGGTGCCCGATATTCGGGTGCTGAGCAGCCAAGATGAAGAAGTTGAACAGGTTGGCCAGTGGATGTCGGAACGTGCGCAGGACGGTGTCGCGGCCCACGAGTTCGGCGTCTTCGTGCGATCCGCCGCAGAACTGTACCGCGCGCGCGCGGCTGTGCAGTCCGCCGGACTCCCATTCAAGGTTCTGGACGAAAACGTGGCAACCACCAGCGGTCACGTTTCGATCAGTACCATGCATCTGGCCAAGGGGCTGGAATTCCGCGCCGTCGTCGCGATGGCGTGCGACGATGAAGTCATCCCATTACAAGAACGCATCGAAACGGTAGGTGACGACGCCGATCTGCAAGAGGTGTACGACACCGAGCGTCACCTGTTGTACGTCGCGTGCACGCGAGCGCGGGATCATCTGCTTGTCACGAGCGTTGCCCCCGCATCCGAGTTTCTCGATGACCTGCGGGGGTAAACCCTCGCGTCGTTGATGAAACCAATCCGGTGAGCCAGGAATCCGGGGCCTCCTGTTCGGATACGTTTGGACCACGGATCGGTGGTGAGAGAGGCGTGGTTGCAAGCGATGTTGGTACATCTGCCGTAAGAACGGCGCTGGCAGATAATATGGTTAAACCGCTATATTTTGAGATGCCAAAAGAAAGCCAAGCGGGGCATCGCGACGCCAAAGCAAGAGATCGATCTGGTCAAGCACAGGCTGAAGGCAGCGGAGCAGCACTACACGAAAACCTATGGCGAAGAGTAGATTGATGAAGACGGAAGAAATGAAGGTCACACGTGGCAGCGGCAACGTGTTCGCCGACCTGGAGCGTCCTGACGCCGAGGCTCACCTGTTAAAGGCAGAGCTCGTCACGCGCATTGACAAGATCGTTCGCCAGCGCGGATTCAAGCAGGTCGAGGCGGCGAAGTTGCTTGGACTGTCCCAACCCGACGTTTCGCGCCTCCTCCGGGGAAGCTTTCGAGAGTATTCCATCGAGCGCCTCCTCCGCCTGTTGACGGCACTTGGTCGTGATGTGGAAATCGTCATTCGAGAGCCCCGTTCACCGCGACAGGGCAGGCTCAGTATCGAAGCATAAGCCCGACTCGCATTGACGACGTAAAACGAGCCCCCCCGATCGAGTAAAAGGGACCCACCCCTTGGCTAATGGTTGGCAAGTCAGAACACTTGTCGTCGGCCGTCCATTCCCCGCGAGCAGCGTTTGAGCGCCTTGAGGTTGTTGATGTCGACTCGATCCTTCAACGCAAATCTACAGTTTGCGCGACCGGCAACGTCCACATGCATTTGGGCTGTCATAATTTCGCTGGAAGGTCAGTGGCGCCGATTCGCTGGTGAAATCCACCCCGCGTCCGTGTAATCTGCCAAGTTCGAGTCACGAATGCAGATCCCTCCAACCGAGCCCTCGAAGAAGCACGACCCCTATGCGGCGTTTCGCCTGTCGCCCTTCCGCAGGTACTTCACCGGCCACACAATTCTGATTCTGGGATGGCAGATGCAGAAAGTGGCCGTTTTGTGGGAGATCTACGAGCGCACCGATTCGGCCATGCACCTGGGATACGTGGGTCTGGTGCAGTTCGCTCCGTTCGCGATGCTGGCGGTTCTGGCCGGCCACGTGACCGATACGCACAATCGGAAGCACATCCTGATGACGGCGGCGGCATTCAATGCCATGGCGGCGGCCGGACTGGCCTGGAACTCGGTGTACGGGACCGCGAACCTGACCTATCTGTTCCTTCTGCTGGGCGGATGCGCCCGGGCGTTCCAGATGCCGGCGCGCCGGTCGTTCCTGCCGCGGATCGTTCCACGCCAGACGTTTCCGAACGCTGTTTCTTGGCACTCCAGCGGCTTCGAACTGTCCTCGATGGCCGGCCCCGCGGTCGGCGGGAGCCTGATCGCGATCTTCGAAAGCGCAATGCCGATCTATCTGATCAACTCGGCCGTACTGTTGATCTTCGTGATACTCGTCGCCGGCATCCCGTACGTTCACAAGAAGATTCAGAACATGGCGATGAGCCTGGAATCCCTTCTGGGCGGTTTCCGCTTCATTCGACGGAGCCCGGTCGTGTTTGCCGCGATCACTCTCGACATGATGGGCGTTCTGTTCGGCGGCGCGGTGGCGCTGATGCCCATATTTGCGCGGGACATTCTGGAAGTAGGCCCGCAGGGGTTGGGTTGGCTTATGGCCGCGCCGGCGGTGGGGGCATTCAGCATGGCGTTGCTTCAGGCCCACATGCGGCCGGCGCGACAAGCCGGGAGGCGGTTGCTGATTGCCGTGACGGGTTTCGGTCTGGTCACGATCGGTTTCGGTCTGTCCGAAACCTTTGCGTTGTCCCTCACCATGCTGTTTTTCCTCGGCGCCTGCGACAACATCAGCGTGGTCATTCGAGGGGTTTTGGTTCAGATGTTGACGCCGGACCACATGCGGGGCCGCGTCTCGGCGATCGATGGACTCTTCATCGGGACTTCGAACGAACTGGGGGCGTTCGAGTCGGGGATGGTGGCCGGCCTGTTCGGCCCGGTGATTTCAGTCGTCAGCGGCGGTGTGGGAACGATTGTGGTCGTCCTGGCGGTGGCATGGATTTGGCCACAACTGCGCCGCTACGGCGCGCTGGACAGTCCGGGACCTTGACCCGCATTGCTCACGAGTTGTCTGCTGCAGCGCCGGATCCATCCGCCAGGCACGCCCCCTGACGCGCTTGATCCGGCGCGACGAACGCGCCGCTACGCGCCGTAGCCCTGACGGCGTCTCCGACTCTTCGCGACGAAAACCTGTGAGAAAGGCGGGTTAGCCCCCTTCCTCAATAGATGTACATTTGCATGGCGGCCAAGGTGACCTGGATGTCCTGGATTGCGCGGGTCATGGCTTGGCCGATGAGGTCGAGCTTGCGGACTTGTGCAATGCGGTCGGCGGCCAGGTCGAGTTCGCGTCTGGACAGCAGGTTCTTGAATATGCCGCAGGCGTCGGCGAGGCAGATGATGACGACGTCGCGGGGATTCGGGATTTCGTCGCTGAACAGCACGCTCATGATTCGCAGCTTCACCTCACGCTCGGCCGTGCCGTCGATCTGCGGGTAGCGCCGAGATTTGAAAACCCACAGAATGCGGTCGTCCCGGCGTTCGAGGATGCCGTGGGCGACGAGTCGGGCGAGGGCCTCTTCGCGGATGTCGTCCGCGCGCGTCGCGGTACGTTCAATCCAGAATCGTGCGTCGCCCTGCTCGCCGACGGCAATGTCGGCCAACGTCGCATCGAGCAGGCTGTCGCCCGTGGGCGTGCCATCGATCAGGACCAGGTTCTTCAGATCGGTGTCGATGCGGTTTTCGAGCGCCAGATCCATCAACACGCCGCCGGCGAGGGCGTATTTGAACGACTGGATGGGTACGTGCACGAAACTTCCGTCGTCGTCGTCGGTCAGGAGCAGGATGATTTCTTCGGCGAATCTGAGCATGATGTTTTCCTGGTGTTCAGGGACGTTTCGGCATCGGGACATCCTGACCGACCGGTCGATCGCCAACGGTCATGATTCCCGGGACAGAAATTTCCAATCGCACCGCAGGGTGGCCGGGACGCCCTCAGACCACGTTGCCGCCCAAATTCTCTCGTACGAGTGCGGCGCCGGCAGCCAGGGCGGCCATTTTTCCAACGGCGACCGCGCGCGGCCGCGGCACCAGTCCGCAATCCGTACTCGGATAGAGCCGCTCGGCGTCCACGTAACGAAGCGCTTTCCGAATTCTCTCGGCAACGACATCGGCGTTCTCGATCTCGTCGCTGCCCACGTCGATGACACCGACGATGGCATCCTTGTCCCCGAGCAATCCCAGAACCGACGGATCCACGCCGGATGCCGCACATTCCAGGGACACCCGATCGACACCGGATTTCGACAGCAGCGGCAGCGTTGTCTGGTAGTGTCCCCAGTTTCGATTCCTGGATTTCCATTCCAGGACGACGGAGACGCCGTAGCCGTAACAGATATGTACGGCGGTCGTTGCCGCGACGTTCAGGATCGCGCGGTCCAGAGCCGCAACACCCCACTGGGCGACTTTATCGGTGTAGATGTTGAAACAGGGTTCGTCGAACTGAATCACATCGGCGCCGGCCGCGGCAAGATCCCGGGCCTCGGCGTTCAGGATCTGGGCGAACCGCATGCCCAGATCGGCTTCGGAAACGCCGTAGTATTCGTCGGCGATGGAATCGACGATGGTCATCGGACCCGGCAACGTCACCTTGACCGGGCGGGTCGCTTGTGATTTGGCGAACCGCAACGCGTCGACGAGACACGGCTGTGTCCGTCGGATCTCTCCCGTGATTCGGGGCACGGGAAGGGGGGTGTTTCCGTATCGCCCGCCGCGGGTGACCTTTTGCCCCAGGTTGTGGGCATCCACCCCGGCCAGTTGACCGACGAAGCCCCAGATGTAGTGGCGGCGGCGTTGCTCCCCGTCGGTCACGATGTCCATGCCCGCCTGTTCCTGGTCGGCGATGGCCAGGCGCACGGCATCGTCCTGAGCCTCTGAAAGGTTCGACTCCGGCACCGCCCAGGGCGCGAACAACTCCGCGCTGGAATCCGCCAGCCACGATGGCTTCGGCAGGCTCCCCGTGATCATCGTCTCGAGCAACGATCGGTTCTCCTAGTCCTGACGATGGTAGGCCAGATTGTTTGTAGAGTGGTCTCCGGCGAGCCATCGTTCCAGCGTCGGGTGTGCGTCCGCTAGTCGGTCGGCGTTGATTTGTTCGATATCGAGGTGGTCGGCGGTAAATTCCACGATCAGTCCGTTCGGATCGAATATGTAGAGCGAATGGCAATAGCCGTGCTCAAGGACGTAGTACCCCTCGGGCTCCTTGTAACCGGCGTCCTGGATCCGGGCGAGTATGCCGTCCTGTTGTTCCCGGGTCACCCTCAGAGCGATGTGATGAAAGGGGGAGGGGGGCATTTGGGGGCCGAACTCGCGGTGGTCCTCCTCGGTGGCGAACTGAAAGAACGCCAGCGCACCGCCGTTTTCAAGGGCAAAGAAGCAGTGGCAGTACACGCGCTCCTTGCCGAAAAGATCGGTCTTCTCGGCCCAGGTCGCGATCAAGGGCATGCCGACAAGGTCTTCGTAGAACTTTCGCGTCGCTTCCATGTCTCGCGTGACGTACGCGTTGTGGTGTAAACGGGAGGGCGGTCTAACGTTTTCCGACATCGTTTATCTCCTTTCCGGTCCAAACTCGAGAATACCGGGGCGAATGCGGCCGGATAGCAGGCGGGGAGTTGGACGACGTCCGCCCGCGACTCGAAGTGCGCCTGCATCGATCCAATCGTCGGCCCGTCCGACATCAGTATACAGGTGAATAATGGGACCCCATCAAGGTCGTCTTGGACCACTGCAATTCGCTCAACCGACGATGGCCTGAATCTCGCATACGATTTCGTAGTCCAGCGGCAGATCGTCGTAGGTGAACGTATGCCGCGCCGGGCGCGATCCCTCCTCCGGAAACATTGCCAGCCATTCCCGGTTCAGCGTTTTCTTGCTTTTGCCGCTCTTCATCCAGACCGTTAGTTTGAGGATGTCGTCGGTCGATCCCCCGGCCAGATCCATGATTCGGCGGATGTTCTTGAACATCAGCACGACCTGGGTGTCGAAGTCCGACCCGGTCTCTCCCGTCTCGGGATCCTTGCCCGGGATGCCCCCGCTCACCAGGAACGGTCCGAGCATTGCCGCAAGCGGGATCGGGTTGGCGTGTGAAAGTCCGGGAATATCGATGTTGCGTCGTTTAGCCATGGCGCCGTCCTTTTTGAAGTCCACGGTCGTCTATCTCTTCAATACCTGTTTCGAAAACGGTGCGATCCGTACGTCGACCACCGCGGGCGTGCCGTTGCGCACCGATGCCATTGCCTTGTCGAGCGTATCCGAAAGCTCTTCGCGGCGTGTCACCGTGAAACCGTCGATTTCACCCGACGCCGCGGCCATGTCGGCGAGGCGCGCGCCGGCGGTCATCGTTGCAAAAAAAGTGTCGGTTTGTTTGGCGGTGCCTTCCGGGTGCACTCCGAGCGTCGAGAACTGGGGAGCGTTCCAGCCGCCGTTATTGTAAATGACGGTCAAGAATGGCGCGTTGTAGGTGCCGGCCACCCAGTAAGCGCTGGTCGGAACCGCGAACTGGTAACACCCGTCTCCAATCAGCGCGATCACTTCCGAGTCCGGACTGGCGAGTTTGATCCCGACGGCCGCGTTCACGCCCCACCCCAGGCCCGTGCCGCCGCTGTTGAAGTAACTTCCCGGTTTGGACAGCCTCAGTACGGAGGGAACGATTTCGGTTGCGGTCGGCGCCTCGAAGACGACACGCGTCTTGTCATTGACCAGCGCCGCAACCGCGGCGGTCAGTTCGTGCGGCGTAATCGGCCCGTCTCCGGTCGCGGCTGGCGTCAAGGAATCGAGCCGGCGTTTGCTTTCAGCAATCCACGCACAGCGCACTGCCCGGGCGCCGGGGTTGCTCCCGATCGCTCCCAAAAGCTGGTCGAATGCCTGCAACGCGTCGGCATGACAGACCCGTTGGGCGGGGTAGTGCCAGAAGCCCATCCCGGATTTCACCGGGTCGATGTCGATATGGAAAACGCGGGCGTCCGGTCCGGGATTGACCTTCGACTTGAGCCACGGGACATCAACGTCGACAAGCACGATCAGGTCGGCTTCGTCGATCAGCGTATTCCGCCGGTAGCCGAGGTGATGGGGGTGACGGCCCGGAAAGTTCATGTAGACCGGGCTGACCTCGCACACGCCGATACCGACGCGTTCGGAGAGTTCGACCAGACGTTCGACCGCCGCGGGCTGGCGGCCCAGGTATCCGGTGACGACGAGCGGCCGTTCGGATGCGGCCAGTGCCGCGGCCAGTTCGTCCACCGCATCCTGGGGCAGGCCGCCGATTTCGGACGCCGGCCAATTCTCGGGCACCTCTCCTGAATCCGGAACATGTCGTTCCCAAACTTCGCGGGCCCCCGACAGGTAAATCGGACCCCGCGGTTCGGATGTCGCAAGCTGAAACGCCCGCAGCAACACGCCATCGATGGATTCCGCGGCGCGCACCTCGTAGGTCCACTTGGTGTACTGGTCGACGATCGCCCCCTGGCGTGGAGCATCCTGCAGATCGTGGATGAACTCGTTGCGCCCGCCCCGGACCCCGGCATTTTCGGTGACCGGGGACAATCCCGCGATCACAATGGCCGGTACGCGTCCGCGCGCCGCGTTGTGGATGCTGCCCCCAAGGTTCTGAGTCCCCACATCGACGTGGACGAGCACCAGTTGGGGCTTCCGCGCGATCATGGCGTAGCCGTGAGCGGCGCTGAGCGCGGTCATTTCATGCGGGCAAACGATGACTTCGGGCATGCGGCGTCCGTCGGCCTTCAGGTTTGCGAAGGCTTCGATGAACGCGGGATGGTCGCTGCCCAGATTCGTGAATATGTAATCGGAGCCGAGTTCCGCTGCAAACGTCAGAAGGCGCTCGGCGCAGGTGGGTCGTTCCGGCATCGATCGACGAACTCTAGAAAGGATACGGCGCGACGTCGGTCCGCATCGTCACCCACTGCGATTCGGTGAAGGCTTCGATGTTGGCTTCGGCGCCGCCGATTCGCGATCCGGCGCCGGATTGCTTCACACCGCCGAAAGGCGCCTGGGCCTCGTCGACGATGGTTTGGTCGTTGATATGAATCAGGCCGGTCGGGATTTTTTCGGCGAGGGCGAGTCCCTTCATCGGATCGCCGGTGATGATGCCGACCGACAGGCCATAGGGTGTGTCGGCGGCCATCCGGGCGGCTTCTTCGATTGTGCCGAAGGCCGTAATCGGCGCGACGGGTCCGAAAATTTCCTCGGTGTACGCGGGTGCGGTGACCGGCACGTCGGCCGGGACCGTGGCCTTGTAGAAGAGGTTGTCGTAGGTTCCGCCGGCCGCGAGCCTGGCGCCGGATTCGACGCTGGAGGTCACAATCCGGTGAATGTTGTCACGCTGCCTCTCGTCGATGATCGGCCCCAGCGCCACCTGATCCGTAGCCGGATTGCCGACCGGCAGATGCTCGGCCTTGCCCGCCATGATCGCGGTGTATTCTTCGACGACACCGGCCTGAACCAGGTGCCGGCTCGATGCCATGCAGACCTGTCCCTGGTGAAAAAACGAGCCGAAGGCGCCGGCCGAGCAGGCAGCTTTGAGGTCGGCGTCGTCCAGAACGATCAGCGGGGAATTACCGCCAAGTTCGAGGTGAACTCGTTTGAGGTGCTCGCCGGCCAATTTGGCGACGGCGCGGCCGCCTCTGGATGAACCCGTGAACGCGATGACGTTGACGTTGGGATCGACCACCAGGGCTTCGCCCACGTCGACACCGCCGGGCAGGACGTGGAGCAGGCCTTCGGGCAGTCCGGCTTCTTCGAAGATGCGGGCGAGAGCGACGCCGCCCGATACCGACCTGCGGGGGTCCGGCTTCAGGATGACGGCATTGCCCAGGGCCAGTGCCGGAGCGACGGCGCGAATCGAGAGTACCAGCGGCACGTTGAACGGCGCGATGACTCCGACGACGCCCACCGGTAATCGGCGCGCAAAGCTCAGCCGCGGGGCGGCCGAAGGAAGGAGCTTTCCATACGGGTGAGACGGAAGGGCGCTGGCTTCATAGCATTCGGTTTCGGCCATGTGAAGCTCGAAGCCGGCCTTGGGTGGGATCGACCCCGTTTCACGAACGATCCATCCGGTCACCTCTTCCGCATGTTGGCCCCATAGATCGCCGGCCTTGCGCAGTACCTTGGCCCGTTGTTCGAATCCCGTCGCCGCCCACGCCGTTTGCGCCGCCGCCGCCCGTTTCCCCGCGGCCTCGACATCGGCCGGCGTTGCGGCGCCCAATTTCGTGAGTTCTTCGCCGGTTGCCGGTTCCATCACCGAGTACTCGCCGCCCGATGCCGGAACCCAACCGTTCGAGAACATCTTTCCTTGCCATGTGCCCGATTCCAGAAGGCTCATTGAAACCACCTCGATTTCCCTATCGTGTTCGATTACACGGATCGCGAGCCGTGCGCTGGCCGCGGACGGAAGGATAACCGATTTTGGGGATGGAGGCCGAAATCTGTTTCGACCCCGTTGCGGCCCCGCACATTCAGCGGTTTCGGAATTGGCCGACGGTTGGGCAACGCGCGCATGGCCAGGCGGCGTTTGCGTAGAATGGTTCGTATGCGCGGCAAGCTTGGCCTTTGGTCCGTTACGGTGGCACTCGCCGGGTTTCTGTTCGGCTTCGATACGGCCGTGATTTCAGGCGCCGACCAGCCGCTTCAGGCTCTCTGGCAGACCAGCGATCTGTTTCACGGCGCGTTCGTAATGTCCGCGGCCTTGTGGGGTACCGTGATCGGCGCGCTCACGGCCAATTACCCCTGCGAGCGTTATGGGCGCAAGGCGACGTTGATCGCCATCGGCGTCCTCTACCTCGTATCGGCCGTGGGTTCGGCCGCCGCGCCCGATCCCTGGACGTTTTCAATCATGCGTTTCATCGGTGGACTGGGTGTGGGCATCTCGTCGATCGCGGCGCCGGCCTACATTGCGGAGATCGCTCCCGCCAGGATTCGCGGCCGCCTGGTGGCCTTGTATCAGTTTCAGATCGTCTTCGGGATTCTGATTGCCTATGTTTCCAACTTCCTGCTGGCCAACGCCCTGAATCTGGACTGGAGATGGATGCTGGGCGCCGAGAGCGTTCCGGCTTTGGCGTTCCTGCTGATGGTGACCGGTGTGCCGGAGAGCCCGCGCTGGCTGCTGACACGCAGGAACGACGAAGCGCAGTGTCGGAAAATCCTGGCGGATATCGATCCCGACAGCGTGGAGAGCATCATGGCCGAAATGTCACGCGCCCATGCCGGAGTCGACCGCGACCGGTTGTTTGCCCGCGCCCATTCCTTTCCGATCATGTTGGCGTTTCTGCTGGCCGCATTCAACCAGCTTTCGGGCATCAATTTCATCATCTACTTCGCCCCGAGAGTCTTCGAACTTGCCGGGCTGGACAGTAGCTCCGCGCTGTTATCGACGGCAGGGGTCGGCGCGGTCAACCTTGTCTCAACGTTGCTTGGCATGGTTCTGATCGACAGGGCGGGCCGCAAGTCCCTGATGCTGATCGGGTCGGTGGGTTACATCCTTTCCCTGACCACGGTGTCCTGGGCGTTCTATACCGATGCCGGTGGAATGACGATCGTGTTTTCGGTTTTCCTTTTCATCGCTTCGCACGCGGTTGGGCAGGGTGCCGTGATCTGGGTGTTCATCGCCGAGGTCTTTCCGAATCATGTGAGGACGCGGGGACAGTCCCTTGGGTGCGGTACACACTGGGTTTTCGCCGCGACGATTACGCTCCTGATGCCGTTCCTCCTGGGCCGGTTCGACGCGTCGGCCATCTTCGCCTTCTTCACGGGGATGATGGCGCTTCAGCTTGTCTTCGTGCTACTGGTAATGCCTGAAACGAAGGGCCGCAGTCTGGAGTCTCTGGGGGAGGGACTATAGGACGGTGGGGCCGGACGCGGCACTGGCGGCCCTCGGAAAATCCGACGGACCCCCTGTCATAGCTTGCTGAAGGCGGCATGGTATTTCACCGTGCCCGTTTTTCCATTCAGAGCTCCAGTTTGCAACTCCAATGCCATGAATACCTCTTCGGGTACCTCGTATTCAGAGTCAATACCGAATCGGGAGGACGGCGAAAATCCAAAGCGCGGGTAATACGCGGCGTGTCCCAGGACAACTACGGCAACGAAGCCCAGTTGTTTGCACTGCTCGAGGCCGGCTCGAACCAGGGCCGACCCAATGGCCTGACGCTGATGGTCGGGCGCGACCGCCATCGGCGCCAGCCCCATCACCTTCAGGTCGGGATGTCCGGAAAGCGACACCGGCGAGAACATGATGTGACCCACGACCTTTCCATTTTTATCGGCGACGAGCGAAACGATCGGCCGCGCCTGTTCTCGCAGAGCATCGACAAGATCGGCCTCGGCCGACGATTCAAAGGCCGAGGCGTTGATTTCGTATACGGAAGCCCGGTCGTTTGTTTCTTCGACTCGAATCGGCATTTGAACGCTCGAAACAAGCAACTGACAGATGGCCGCACAATCTTGATTCGGGCCGTCATAGACCGCCCCTACAATTTCGTAATGCAGACGCCGACGCCCACTCCCCCTGTAGGTGCCGTCTACGACGGCACGATTACCGCACGATTTAATTCAAGAACTCGGCCGTCATGACCAGAAACAACGCACTGTCGCCTATCGTGGACTTGCCGACAACGACTTGCGTGCCGGACGGGATTTCGACGTCTGTGCCGATGCTGACCTCGGTGTAACTCAACCCGCCAGAGAAAGCATCGCCGCTCATCACAGGCACTCTGAAATGAGCGCGCATATTGTAAATGCGGAGGCGAGGCGGTGCATCGTCGGCGTGGACGACCCCAAAACCTCCTTCGAAGTCATAATGGGTGGGCTCATCCTGCGGCCTGTTTACTGTTCCAGGCAGTGAGATCATTCCGCTTACGTCCCAGGGCCGCCCCTCAAAGCCACGCACCATGATCGTGTCAATCAGCCCGAAACGACTATACGAAAACACACCTTGAAGCTGATCCACGACGCTCAGAAGGTGCTCCGGAACAGGCATTCCGGGAGCGCTCTGGTTATCCGCACTCAAGATGTAGGCCGTCACTTCCACGCCTTGTTCGACTTTGAGCACGTCGAGCCTACCGATCACATCGACGATCGCCGGCATGATATCGGCGGGCGCGCGTACGGTCAGCGTGTTGAGTGAGTTGTTCGGCATAATCTCCGCATCGAACAGTGAAAGCGTTGCTGCAAGCGCGCCGGGTTGGACATGTTCCAACTGAAATACCCGGGTGACGCTCGTGGGTATAACCTGAACCTGTGCAGCGGGAACCCCCGTCGAACCGATATACACCAGGCGCGGAACCGGAAATGCGGCAGACTCGATCGCTGGACCCTGTGCGGCCACAACATCCGTCGAACCGATATTCGCCAGGGCGAAGACCCCGGCGGCCAGAATCATTCCGTAAGATATCTTCATACTCCGTCTCCCTGCTCACTATCGATGAGCCAGTAAATGATGACGTTTGGATCGTCCGTCACCAGTTTGACGACGATCGGCGAGGTTGGTCCGCGGTTCGGCGAATCGATCGCCGGGGGATCCATTACGGGTAACTCCCGGGGTTCGAGAAGTGTGGACGCTGTAACCGCGAGTTCCGAGTCCACGCTTGCAAGTTCCACCAGGGGACGCGATTGAACGGGCGCTTCGACGACGGTCTCGGGCGGTTCGGGATCGGGCAACCGTCTGTCGACATCGACCGAAGCCGAGATCGCCTCTGGCTCCGGTTGAACAACTTCCGCTACAGGAATCGATTCGCTGCCGGTCCTCCACATGATTCCGGAGACGAATACCCCTGAAACGACAAGAATCGCGGCGATTGCCGTCATCGCGTACCGCGGCCTGAATCTGGACATCAGGGCTCGTTCCACGCGCAGCCCCAAGTTGGGCGAGTTGTCGATTCGAGCGATCCCTGGCAGAACCTGCCGCCGGACGCTCGACAGCGCGGCCTCGGGTACCGCGTCACTCCGCAACGACTTGACGAGCGCCTGGCTTTCAACGAGTTCGGCCGCCAGGTTTCGGCAGTCCCCGCACTCGCGCAAGTGGTCGTCCAGCGGCCCGCACTGCGAGTCCTGGAGATCGCCCTCAACGTAGAGGGCCAGAAGCCTGCTGGCGCGACTGCATTTCATGGCATCGTTCCCTTCATGCGTTCAATAACCTTCCGGATCTTCAAACGTGCGCTGCTGATCTGCGAGCGCACCGTGGCCTGGGACGACTTCAGCAAGGCCGCAACCTCTTCGGTCGAAAGCCCTTCCAGATCCCGGAGCACGATTGCGGCTCGTTCCTTGGCCGGCAGTCGATCGAGCGCGACCCACAACATTTGCCGGCGTTCGTCCGCGGCCAACTCCTCGTGCGGATTTCCAGCCGGCCCCATCGCGGCGGATTCCGCGGGCGGTTTGTCCATCGCCGAGAACGTCGTCGGCAAACTCTGCCGCTTGCGTCCCAGATCGCGGCACACGTTGACAGTGATGCGCATGAGCCACGGCGTCAGCGGTTTTCGCCCATCGAACCTGTGCAAATACCTGAAAGCCCGCAAGAAGACTTCCTGTGCCGCATCCTGGGCTTCGTCCATCCGGCCGAGCAACCGCCAGGCAAGGGTCAGAACCCGCCGCTCGTTCCGGACCATGAGTTGCTCGAATGCCGCCGGCTCGCCCGCGACGGCTCTGGCGACCAGGGCCGCTTCCGCGGACGCTTCTTCGGGCGCCCTGTCGCGGTTCCCAATCTCGGACATCCAACAAGCTTCGGCGCCGAGCGGTGAGCCATCTGAGCGAAGTTCCATAAACGTTGCCTTTCAATAGCTAATACCGCACCGGTGAGGGATTCGTTCAAAAAGAATGTGGACTGCGCGAGGTTTTTCCCTCATAGATCCCTGGCCATCTCTTTTCAAAGAACGGGCGACAATCCGTAGCCGATCTGAGACCGGTGCACGGAGGGACGCGGCAAATGCCGATTCCAGGTGATACCGGGAAAATGCATGATCTGAAGTTTTGGCCTGCTGCTGCCAAGGTCCATGGATCCCGGCGCCATGAACGTGTTGTTTCAGTTGCTCGCCAGGACGCTTCCCAGCGCTTTTTTCACCGCTTCGCCATCTCTTTTCGACAACGTTCCGAGCTTGCGGACAATCAGAGTGTCATCGAGGGTGAAGAGCTTGAAGCGGACCTTGCAGGGAACGTTGAGGCCAGCTTCCCGCCAACCCTGGATCTTGACGTCGCTTGGCCAATCGCTCCCGGCTGAGGTGATCATCGCCAGGATCGATTGTTCATGAGCCCGATTGAAGTTTGCGGATGAGACGATCAACGCCGGCCGACGCTTGGCGGCCCGACGATCCGTGAAAGGGAAGGGGACGACGACCACATCCAGCGACTCAGAGGTCACGCCACGCTTCCTCGTCCTCGGGCGAGACCCATTCGCTCAGAACCTCGGAAAGGCCCTGCAGGTAGTCGTCCTGCCCAGGCGTCACCTTGTGTACCAGCAGATGATTGCCCTCGATCTCGAAAGCAATCACATCACCCTCGTCCAGGTCGGCCGCCTCGCGGATGCTCTTCGGGATTGTTGTCTGCCCACGTGCAGTGATCTTGGCGAATTCCATCTACTTACTTTACTGAAATTCTGATATTACAGATAGTAAGAAAAAACGGAACTGAACTCAATCTCCTCTTGGCCACGACTATTTCATTTGAAGTAGCCGTCGTCGACATCTCGGAATGGCAATTCCTCGATTCGTTGGACTTGTCGGATGCGTGGAATCAATATGGGAGCGTCGTCCGCGGGGGAGAGATTCATGAAAACGTACAACCGTTGGCCAGGGGCGTACTTGTCTGTCGTCGAATCCATGATGGCCGACATCCGGCAGGCGGCGCGGATGTTGGTTCGGAATGCGGGTTTTACGGCCGCGGCCGTGCTGATCCTTGCGATCACGATCGGCGCGGGCACCGCGGTTTTCAGCGTCGTCAACGGGGTGTTCCTAGCGCCCGTGCCCTTTCCCGAATCCGATCGACTGGTACACATCTGGAACGGGATCGAACCGAGCCGAAGCGACGTCGTGAACGCCGACTCGTTCAACGCGTTGCGGCAAGCCAATCAAAGCCTGGAGGCGGTGAGCGCCTACCATGAGGCCGGACGCCTTTTCCCCCCTCCACCCGAGAACGAGCCCACGCTCGCATGCGTCTCATGGAACTTTTTCAACGAAGTATTGGGTATCGCGCCCGTGTTGGGGCGCACGTTCACGACGGCCGACGAGCAAGCGGCCTCTCCGCCCGTGGCGATGATCAGCTACGGATTCTGGGTCAGCGCCTTCGGTTCGAATCCGGATGCGCTCGGCCGCCAGGTTCAAGTCCGGAACTATCCATCGCTTGAAATCGTGGGCGTTCTTCCGGCGGGCTTCCGAAGTCCGACGGATCTTGGCGAGCCGTTCGATGTCTGGACGCTGGCCGGATCGGGGCCGCCGATCGGGCAGACGCGCTTCAGGGTCTTCGGGCGTTTGAGACCCGATGTCGCGCTTGAACAAGCGCGTGCGGAGTTGGGCGTGATTCAGGACGCCGTGATTCAGGCCGGGGCAATTCCGGACGCGTCGGATTTCGGAGGCCGGGGTCCCTTGTCGATGATGCCGGGCGGCCAATTGACCATGGACGCGATCCAGACTCTATACGGCAGACCCGACACCCGCACTGCCATCCTGTTGGCCTTCGGCGCCGTTCTGGCGGTGTTGCTTATCGGCCTGGCCAACATCGTGGCCCTGGAACTGGCGCGCTTCCCGCAATCCGAAGGCGAGTTGGCACTGCGGGCCGCATTGGGAGCGCCGCGCTGGAGGCTGGCCCGGCTCATGCTCGCAAAGTCGCTCATGGTCAGTGTCGCTGGAGGGGTTCTGGGAACGCTGGCCGCGGCCGCTCTCCACAGCGTTCTGATGGCGAACCTCCCATCGAATGTCCCGCGAGCGCTCGACATTCGCATCGATCAGCAGGTCTTGCTGTTCGCGATCGCCCTGTCGGTTGCCAGCGGCCTCCTGATCGCCATCTTTCCGGCCGTCCGGGCCTCGGGCGCCGATGTGCGCGGTCTGGTTCAATCGGCGGAGCGATCGTTCACCGGCGTTCGCCGCCACCGAATCTTCCGCGATATGCTCACGTCCTTGCAGACCGCCACCGCTCTTGTCCTTGTCGTCGCGGCGGGATTAATGATCTATAGCTTCTGGAACGTCACTTCCATCGACATGGGTTTCGACCCGGACGGCATTGTGTCAATTAATGCCACTCCCCCCCAGTCCTACTCCGACGCCCAGTATGCGGGTTTCATCCACGACGTGCGCGACCGCCTGGACGCGATGGAGAACGTCGAAATCGCCGCGGTGAGCGGCGCGCTGCCGATGACCTCAGCTCGGGGAGGATCGGTGACTTCGGTTGGGCCGGAGGGCGATGTCCGCGAAATGCGGGGCGACCTCAACAGTGTTTCCGGGGGCTAATTTGAGGCGTTGCGTATCCCCGTGGTGGAGGGCCGGACGTTTACTCCGGATGAGGCAAAGAACGGCGCCTTGCTGGCAATCCTCAGTGAGGGCGCGGCGCGGACGTTGTTTCCAGAGGGTGACCCTATCGGTAAGCGCGTGGAAATTGGGGTCAGGTCATTCGAGTTGACCGTCGTTGGCGTCGCGGGGGATATCCGGTCGTTTCTCTTTGGCGAAATTCAGCGAACCGTATATACGACATCGGGCCTGCTGGGTGGCGACGGCTCCGGCGTCCTCCTGACCCGCATCTCCGGTAACGGTGCCTTTGATGCATCTATCATCGGCGCCTTTCTGGTGGCCCGGACATCGATGGAAGCCGAGGACATCGAACGCGTCGTGGCAAGCGCTCAACCCGATGCGGTCATACGGATCGACAGCTTGGACAGCAGGCTGTACGGCAGCCAGGCCAGACATCGCTTTCGGGCTTTCGTGCTCGGTGCGTTCGCTTCCGTTGCCGCTTTTCTGGCTGCTATGGGCGTGTACTCGGTGCTCGCGCATGCGGTCCGCCAACGAACACGGGAGTTGGGCATACGGATGAGCTTCGGAGCCCAACGGTCCGAACTGTTCACGCACGTTCTTCGCTGGGCGTTGCCGCCCGCCGCCGCCGGTCTTGTAATCGGTTTGGGCACGTCCTACGCGCTGAACGAACTTCTGGCCGCGTACGTCTACGAAATTCAGCCAACCGATGGGCCAACGTATGCGATCATCACGCTTTTCCTGTCGGCCGTGCTACTGGCGGCCGCCGCAATCCCCGCCCTGCGCGCAACTCGGCTCAATCCGATCCACGCGCTTCGCCATGAATGAACGAGAACGGCGCGATGTGTCTGCCGCGAATTCGTACAGCACACAAGGAATGAAGTAGATTTGCAGTCCGATGGCCGCGCAGCGGACAAAGGGAGTCTTTATGGAGACTTCCGTGACGAAACCCAAGGTGATGGCGATAAAATACAACGTCACGTCCCGGCGGAGCCACGACTGAAGAACTTCCAGACACGGAACGAAACCGAACGGAGCGCTCGAATGAAACGAAATCGCATGCTCGTGTGGGCAGCGTCGCTGATTCTGACCGGTTGTGCCGGTTCTCCTGAAACCGAAACCGATGCGGCTTTCGGTGCGGACGCTGCGACCGAAGCGTCCGGGATCTCGCTGCCCGCCGGCTTCACGGCCGAGCTGTTCGCCGCGGGGTTGACGACGCCGCGTCACATTGCCGTCAACGGCAACGGAGACGTTTACGTCACGCTGAGGTCGGGCCAGGCGAAGATTCGCGCGACCGAAGATCTGGGCGGCGTCGCCGCGCTCCGGGACACGGATGGTGACGGAGCGGCCGATGTGCAGGAGATATTCGGCACTCCCGATATCGATACCGGGCTAGCCATCCATGATGGCTACCTTTACTACTCGTCGATGACGACGATCTATGCGGTTCGACTCGACGACAACCTGGTCCCGTCCGGATCGGCGGAGGTCGTGGTCGGAGATTTGCCGCAATCGGCGTCCGGCCACCGGACCAAACCGATCACGTTCGATCCCGCCGGCAACCTGTACACTCAGGTCGGCTCGCCCTCAAACACCTGTCAGACGGAGTCCGGCACGCCGGGGTCCTCGGGCCTGGCGCCCTGCACGCAACTCGACGAGCACGGCGGCGTCTTTCGTTTCAGCGCCGCCGCGCGCAATCAAAACCACGCCCGGGACGGACACCGGTATTCGACGGGCCACCGCAACGTGGTCGCCCTGGAGTGGAACGCGGCGGCCGGCGCCTTGTACCTGGCGATGCACGACCGCGACGGTCTTAGTCGGCTATGGCCTGAGCACTACACGGAAGCCGACGACATCGAGTTGCCCGCCGAGGAGTTTCATCGACTCGACGAGGGCGACGACCTGGGGTGGCCCTACACGTATTGGGATCCGATTCGCAATGAACGCATGGTCATGCCGGAATACGGCGGCGATGGGGAAACGCCCGCCGAACCCGGTCTGTACAAGGATCCGCTGATTGGCTTTCCGGGTCATTGGGCGCCGGACGATATCGTCTTCTACACGGGCGAGCAGTTCCCGGAGCGTTACCGCAACGGAGCATTCCTGGCCTTCCACGGGCCGGGGTCGCCGCGCCGGGCGGATCCGGGAGGCTACAGCGTGGTGTTCGTCCCGATGGATGCGGCGGGTGAAATAACCGGCGACTGGGAGTTCTTCGCCGACGATTTCGAACGCTTGGCGGAAGGCACCGACAGCGTTGGCCGGCCGGCTGGTTTGGCCGTCGGGCCGGAGGGTTCACTCTACATCGTCGATGACGCCGGCGGGCGCATCTGGAAGATCTTGTATACCGGCGGCTGAGCCCGCCCATACAGTTTCGGAATGCAGGCACCCACTCCCACTGTGCGGTCTATGACCGGACAATCTCGACCGCACGATCACGACTGCCCCTACATTCGTAGGGCTGTTCTCATAAGTTGTCGGAATGATAAAGGTGCGGGTTTCGGACTTGATTCGTGCGGTCATAGCCCGCACCTACAATGATTTGGGCGGTCGTAGAATACGTGTCCCTTCCTCCGGGGCAATTCCTCGGTCGCGACGCACAGCGTTTCCTGACGCTCTCGCTTCCGTTCCATCGCCATGGCGCTTTCTCCTGCTGTACGCCATGTCCCACGGAAACAAAACCGAAGCCAGGCATGTTGCGCTTCTGAACCGGGACGTTGGCAGTGTATTCTAGCGGGGTCGTTTCTGGCAGGTAACCGTATCTTTCGGAACGCGTCGCGGCAGGGTGCACGCGCACCGGCAGACGGTGCCGGAAGATGACGGGATGGAGGTTTTTATGAAGACTTCGATGGTTTTTGGCGCGGCTGTTGTGATTTGCGGTTTGTTCGTGTTGGTTCCTCCGGCCTCTGCGCATCACGCTTTCGCCGCGGAGTTCGACAGCGAGAAGTGCCAGGATTTCAATGGGAAACTCACAAGGATCGACTGGCAGAGTCCCCACGCGTTTTTCTACATGGATGTCGAGAACGAAGACGGCGAGGTCGAGAACTGGTCGTTTCAGACCTACGCACTCATTACCCTCAGAAGAAACGGAACCGGCCGGCACCTGTTCGTCCAGAACATGGGCGAGGACATTTGGGTCCGGGGATGCCTTGCAAAGAACGGCAAGGAGCTTTACGCCGCCGCCGGACTGCTCAGATTCGAGGACGACGTTCTGCGCCAAGTCGGCCAGATTCAGAATTAGTCGAGGAGCGGTGACATGAAACGGTACCTTCGCGACGGCATCCTGTGCCTGGCAGCGGCGATCCTGGGGTTCGGGCTATCGCTGCCGGCCGCCGCCCAAGCCCCGGATGAAACCGAATACATCGTCCGCCCGCTGCCGCCCGGCGGACCGCCGCCACGGCTGGCCAATGGACATCCGGATCTGACGGGTCACTGGTTTCCGAACGGCGCCGGCCAGGGGGTGAGCGGCAGGTTTGGCGTCGACCCCGCCGCGCTTGGAACATTCGATCGCGAGGCGACGCCGGAGTCGCCGCCGGTGCTCCAGGAATGGGCGCGGGAACGAATCGACGCCATGACGCCGACCGAGCGCGAGTTGTCGAAGTCGTCGGTGAACTGCATGCCGCGCGGCGTGCCGGCCATATGGCTACAGAACCCGTACACGACGATGCTGGTCCACAAGCCCGGTTTGTTGGCGCAGTTGTATGAAGTACTCAACAACTGGCGGGTCATCCATCTGGACGGACGCCCGCTCCCCGAATATCCGGAGCCGTTGTTTCATGGCAACAGCGCGGCTCGCTGGGAAGACGACACACTGGTGGTCGAATCGACCGGATTCGACGATCGAACATACATCCTGCCGAACGGGTGGTTCCACAGCGACCAACTCACCGTGACCGAACGCTACTCGCGGCCTTCCATGAACTACCTCATCGTGGAGATCACCGTCGACGATCCCGAGGTGCTTGAAGAGCCGTGGCATTCGGCCCCTCGCCGATGGACGCTGGGTGACGGAGAGGTCTACGAGTTCTACTGCACGAACAACAGGGAACTGGAAGAACTGCAGTTACTGAGAGAACTGGAACTGGCACAGGAAGAGGAACAGTAAGACCGGAAACCGTTCGACACACCGTTGTTGTCCCTCGATTTGCCGCAAGAGCGCTTGCAGGCTGACCTCTGTGCGCTTTCCTCGGCGCGCTGACCGGGTCATTTCACACAATCAGGAGACCGCTTCGGTTAACCGGACGACCGGCACTTTCCGAAACCATCCGGTATGCCCATTGCGCCCACATCTGTCGCGGTTAGACTTGACAGCTTATCCTATTTCTTCTATTGAGTAAAAATACTCATAAACGTATCATGCAAGAATGCGTGTCTACGAACGGGCACAGAAATCGACACTCCTCGCACGCCTGAGCGAGCAACCGGAACGGTTGATCGTCGTCACCGGTCCGCGCCAGACGGGCAAGACCACGATTGTCGGGCAGGTCCTGAACCAGATCGACCGACCCCACCTATACCTTACAGTCGACGAACCCGATCCGGGCACGCTCCCTCCGGTTCCCGGCCCCGAGGTCAATATCGTCCCGTTTCGGGACGAGCCACTCCTGCGGCCCGCCGACGAGAGAGACTCGCGGTGGCTGGTGCGTCATTGGGAACAGGCTCGGATGGACGCCGACCGTTCGGAACGGGGCTTCGTGCTGGCGATTGACGAGATTCAGAAAATTCCGAACTGGTCGGAAACCGTCAAGGGGTTGTGGGATGCGGACCGGCGTCATGGCCGTCCTCTCCATGTGATTCTGTTGGGTTCGGCGCCGCTGCTCATGCAGAAGGGAATGAGCGAGAGTCTGGCCGGCCGGTACGAGACCCTTGACGTCACCCATTGGTCGTTTGCCGAAATGTCGGCGGCATTTGACTTCGATCTTCCGAGCTATATCTATTTCGGGGGCTATCCGGGCACCGCAACACTTATCCACGACCAGAATCGCTGGCGCCAATATATCGTCGGCTCATTGGTCGAACCGAATATCGAGCGCGACATTCTCGCGATGCAGCGAGTGGACAAGCCCGCCCTGCTGAAGCGGTTGTTCGAACTCGGCGCGGAGTATTCCGGGCAGATTCTGTCCTACAACAAAATGCTCGGCCAACTACATGACGCCGGCAATACGACGACCTTGGCGCGCTACCTGGACCTGCTGTCAAACGCCGGCCTGCTCGCCGGGCTTCCAAAATATACCGGCGGCGCATATGGGCGCAGGGCATCGAGCCCCAAGCTCAACGTGCTCAACACCGCGCTTATGGCTGCCCAGTCCGGATATACGTTCGAAGAGGCGAAGGCGGACCGCAGCTTCTGGGGACGCCTGGTCGAAAGTGCGGTCGGCGCGCATCTGTTCAACACCAGAACGCCCGGGGTCGACCTCTATTTCTGGAGGGACGACAACCAGGAGGTGGATTTCGTGCTGAAACGCGGCCGGAGGCTCGTCGCGTTCGAAGTCAAAAGCGGCCTGCGGAGGGCGCGCGTGAGCGGACTCGGCAAGTTCGAAGAGCGCTTCGACGGCACGGTCTCCATTCTTGTCGGCGAGGGAGGCATTCCGCTCTCCGAATTCCTGTCGGTCCCGGCTGGGGAGTGGCTCGACGCCTCATGACTTACCTGGTTCCACGTACATGCGCCGTGATCGGGGAAGACGACTTCCGGGGCGGCCCGGAAAATGCTTCCCGGCCACTCGAATATTTTCGGCAGACGGATGCCTATGTGTTGCTTGGCGCCCCGGGGGCAGGCAAGACCGAGGCGTTCAAACTAGAAGCCAAGCGTTCGGGTGGGTGTTACGTCACCGCTCGCGACTTCATTACGTTCGACGACAAGCCCGAATGGCGCGGCACGACACTGTTCATCGACGGGTTGGACGAAGTACGGGCCGGTTCGACGGACGGGCTGACGCTGTTCGACCCAATTCGCGCGAAACTCGACCGATTGGGATGCCCGATGTTTCGTCTGTCGTGCCGCGAGGCGGATTGGTTCGGCGCCACCGACAGAGAGTGTATGCAGACCGTATCGCGCGACGGCAAGGTTACGGTCCTGCGCCTCGATCCGATCTCCGAAAACGATGTTCGCGAGATTCTTCGCCGGAACTACGGTATCCAGGACACGGACGGGTTCGTGGCATCGGCTCGGCAGAGCGGTATCGACACGCTGCTGGCCAACCCGCAGAGTCTGCGGATGTTGGCGAAGGCGATCACGGCGGATGGTATTTGGCCCGACACCCGGCTTAAGACATTCGACTTGGCCTGCCAGACACTGCTGCGCGAGTTCAACCAGACACACGAGATAGCAAACCGGGATCGCTTCGATATTCCGCATCTGATGGACGCCGCGGGACGTCTTTGCGCGCTGCAACTGCTGACGGGCGGCGCGGGATACACCGGCTACGGGAGCGAAAGCGATCGCGACTACCCGGCGTTGGAAACGATACCGGGTGAGGATTGGGGAATCCTGCGCCACGCGTTGAGTACCCGGGTGTTCGAGTGGCCCGACGAACGCCGTGCCGTCCCGGTTCACCGGCAGATTGCCGAGTTCCTCGGAGCACGATACTTGGCCGGCATCATCCGCGATGGTCTTCCGGTGGGGCGCGTTCTGGCCCTGATGACGGGTCATGACGGCGTCGTTGTCTCGGAACTGCGCGGTCTCGCCGCCTGGCTTGCGGCCCATTGCAAGTCCGGCCGAAAGGAGATCATTGCGCGCGATCCCCTTGGAACAGTTCTCTACGGCGATGTTCGAGAATTCTCCACCGACGAGAAACGAAAGGTCTTGGAATGTCTGAAGCTGGAGGCGAAAAGGAATCCCTGGCTGATCGCGGGAATTCAACTGGATTCCCGCTTGGGGGATATCGTCACGCCCGACATGGAGGCGCACTTTCGGGAGATCCTGGCCGCACCGGCGCGAGACGACGCGTGGCAATCCTTCATCGTCATCGTGATTGAAATGCTGGGGCATGGGCCGGCACTTCCGGGACTTGCCAATCTCATGATGGGCATTGTGAGAGATGTCACCTGGTGGCCGCGAATCCGACAACGCGCTCTCAACGCCTTTATCGGGAACCACGGGGACCGCGAAAAGGCCTTCGCGGAACTCAAGCGCCTGCTCTGGGACATCGACGAAGGGACGGTGCCGGATGCCGATGACGACCTGTTGGGTTGCCTGTTGACCGAACTGTATCCCGAGAGGCTGTCCACACCGGAAGTTCTGCAGTATCTGCGGACACCCAAGGCCGGATCGTACTTCGGAACGTACGAGGCGTTTTGGACCCGGAGGATTCCGGAGAGGTCGACGAACGCTCAACTTGCCGAACTTCTGGACACTATTGTCCGGCAATTCAACAGGCTGAAGCCTGTCTTCGTGGGCTTTTCGGGTCAGATGAACCTTCTGCGCCCGGTACCATTTCGGTTGTTGCAAAGTGCTCTGGAATCTTCGCAAGAAGACATTGCTCCTGACCGGCTCTTCAATTGGTTGGGAGTTGCATCGGACCCCGAACTTCGAGATCCCGAGGATGATAGCGAAGCGATCCGAAACTGGCTGAGTTCCCATCCCGCCATCCTGAAAGCGATCATCAAACTCGGCGTTGAGGATTGCCACGGGTCAGAGGATTTTCGCCAATGCATGTACGGAGTGGAGGATCGTTTTTTCGGCGCCAAACCGCCGGATTACGGCCAGTGGTGCCTGGAACAGGCTGTGGCCGCGACCGACCGAACGACGGCGAGTTATTTTCTCGCTGAGGCCGATGCAGAATACCGAGAGAAACAACAGCGCCATTTCGTAGAAAAGCGGATCGCCGGCGACACTGTCCTCAAGGGCATTTACGAGGAGCTCCAGGAAGAAAGAGAGGAACGCGAACAACGCTCGCAGGACCGCTATGAGCAGGCGCGAAAAAAACGTGAAGCCCGGAAAAACCAGATCCAGCGAGAACGGCATGGCCAATATAAGCCGCATGAAGCGGCCTTGCGTGAAAATGGAGCGCCACCGGCATTGCTCCATACCCTTGCCAAAGTGTATTACGGAGGATTCGTCGATGTGTCGAGCAATACCCCCCGAGCCCGATTGGAAAACCTCTTTGGTGACGATCATGACCTGATCGCCGCCGTCCTGGAAGGTTTTCGTGGAGCGATCCGGCGAAGCGACGTGCCGACCGAAGCCGAGATCCTGGATCTAAGTACCAGGAATCGGACTCACTACCTGGCGCTTCCAATCCTGGCTGGGCTGGAAGAGGCCGTTCAGACCGCACCGGCCAGAGAGCTAGTTTTCGATGAAAAGCGGATGCGCCTGGCCCTCGCTATTCACTACACCCTACCCACGCCCACAGGACGGCCTCCCAATTGGTTTCCGCCGTTGCTGGAATCTCATCCGAGTACGGTCGCCGACGTTCTGATTCGGTCTGCCAGTTTCAAGATGCGCACGGGTGCGGACTTTGTTTCCGGTCTCCATGAATTACTTTCCGACGACCATGCGGCGGTCGCCCGTTTGGCGACTCTACCTTTGTTGAAAGCGTTCCCCGTTCGCTGTAGGGAATCGCAACTTCCAATCTTGCGCATTTTGCTCGGGGCGGCCCTTCTCCGCAGTGAGTTGACGCAGGTTCTGGAATTGATCGACCGGAAACTCGATCACATTAGCATGAACGTGGCGCAACGTGTCCACTGGCTGGCCGCGGGCCTGTTGGGTTCGCCGGATTCGTATCTTGAGATGCTGCAATCGTATGTCACCGGCAATGAGCGCCGGGTTCGTTACCTCGCGGAGGCCTTAGCCAGTCTTCCGCCCCCGTCGATCCAACGCTTGTATGTTCCGGCGTTGCGAATTCTGATTCACTTGATCGGCGGTTCCTACCGACCCATTTCTCACTATCTCAGGTCGGATGGTTCCGATTCGGAAGAAGGTGGCATGGTGACGCCTGCCATGTTTGCTGGTTCCAGTGTCGAGGCATACATAAACCAACTCGCCGCCATGCCCTCCGCTCTCGCCACCGACGCCCTCGAGGGACTATCGTCCGATGACAACCTGCGTGCCTGGCGGTCTCTACTCATCGATGCGGCGTATCGGCAGAACGCGGCACGCCGGGAAGCCGGCTTTGAACATTGCAATGTGGAGCAGGCGATTGCGGTGCTGGACAACAGGAAGCCGGCGAACGCCGCCGATCTGGCCGCACTGACATTTGAGTATTTGCGCGAAATCTCAAAAGACATTCGCGATGGGAACGCATCCGGTTGGCGTCTGTACTGGAATTCAAAATCACGCTATCAGGTTGAAGATCCCAGACCGGAGGATTGGTGTCGCGATGCGCTGTTATCGGTTTTGCAGAAACGGTTGATGCAATTGGATATCGACGCACAGGCAGAGGCGCATTACGCCGATGGCAAGCGGTCGGACATTCGCGTGTCCTTTGGCGGCGTCAACGTTCCGGTGGAGATCAAGAGGAGTTGCAGTTCCGATCTTTGGAGTGCGATCGAGACACAGTTGATTGCAAAATACACCCGGGATCCGGGCGCGAACGGTCATGGAATCTATCTTGTATTCTGGTTCGGACGCACGGAACGTTGCCGGCCGACACCGGGCGAGGGGACACCGCCGAAAAGCGCTGTCGATCTCGAAGAGCGCCTGCGAGATACGCTTTCAGCCGGCGAACGGCGCAAAATCTCGATTTGCGTCATCGATGTCTCGGAGCCTGAAGCATGAGCGGGTTTCGAGAGTCTGTTTCGAAACCCCATGTCTTGGAATTAATGTCCGGATTCGAAGTCGAGGAATACGAGAAACTGACCTGGGAAGCGGTTTCTCCGTTGCGGAAGAAAATCGGGAGAATAGATGTTGAAAAAAGCCAATAACAACGGTACGAACCTCGGCTCGACCGCCGCATGAGCATCAGCAATCCGTTCCCGGGAAGTCTTTTCGCCAACGATTATATTTGCGAATCCATCGTCGAATCGCCCGATTGGGAGGCGATCGACGCCGTTGCGCTCGACAACTTCGAAACCTCCCTCCGGGAAGTTTTCGAACGCTTCCCGACCCAACAGACACCCAATGAAAGCCAGACCGAAGACGATCTGATCTGGCCGGTGCTTGGGCAACTCGGGTGGACGGTGAGCCTTCGGCAACAAAACCTCTCCGCTTACGCTCGGGAGGACGTGCCCGATGGCCTGCTCTTTGCCGATCACGCGGCGAAGGACCGTGCGAACGGTTTCGCCGAAGAATGGAGGCGCTACGAGTTCGGTCTCGCGGTTGTCGAGTCCAAGCGCTGGGGTCGCCCACTGGATCGCCGTTCCGGTCGCGGGGGCGAGGACACCGCGCCCTCGACTCAGATGCTCCGCTATCTTCGGCGTGTGGATGACTTGACCACCGGCAAACTCCGCTGGGGAATTCTCACCAACGGTATCCGGTGGCGGCTCTACTATCAGGGTGCCCGGTCGGTCTCGGAGCAGTTTTTCGAAGTGGACCTCGCGGCAATTCTCGATCTCCCCGGACACAACGAGGGTCTCTTTGCCCTCGCGGAAGGCGAGCGACATCATTGGCTTAAGGTATTCGTGCTCGTCTTCCGGCGAGAGTCTTTCGTCGCAGGAACTACCGATCCGCGCACGTTCCACCAGCGTGCCATTGAGGAAAGCCGGTTCTACGAAAAACGCGTTGCCGACAATCTTTCCAATCTGATCTTCGAACGGATATTTCCGGGGCTTGCCCGAGCCATCGCCGCCGCGGCGCCCGATGCACCGTTACCGGATGTGCGCGAAGCCGCCCTGATTCTGCTCTACCGTCTGCTCTTCATCCTCTATGCCGAGGACCGCGACCTGCTGCCCGTCCGCGACACGCGTTTCGACGACTACGCACTCCGTGAGAACGTGCGCGGCGACGTCGGGAGGCGCAAAGACCGTAATGACGTTTTCTCCGTGACTGCCGCCCGATACTGGTCCGCCGTCGACGAGCTTTGCCGGGCCATCGATCAGGGTGACGCTTCCATAGGTCTGCCGCCCTACAATGGCGGGCTTTTCGACCGGGAACGCACGCCGCTTCTCGCCAACATTCGGCTCGGCGACGAGGTGATGGCAATGGCCATCGATGCGCTTTCGTTCGAGCAAACCCCGAACGGTCGCCACTACATCAACTATCGCGACCTCGGTGTTCAGCAACTCGGTTCGATCTACGAACGTTTGCTTGAACATGAAGTGGCTCGCGAAGGTAGCGAGATCGTTATCCGTCCCAACATTTTTGTGCGCAAGAGTTCGGGCAGCTATTACACGCCTGACGATCTGGTCAGCCTGATCGTCGAGGAAACGCTCGGGCCGCTGGTCGCCGCGCGCATGGATGCGTTCCGGGACCGGGTAGAGGAATCGGCGAAAAGCGGAAACGATGCAGGCGATCGGGTCAGGCAACTCCAGAGGCTCGATCCGGCCGAAGGGCTGCTTAAGATCAAGGTTTGCGATCCGGCTATGGGTTCGGGCCATTTCCTGGTAAGCCTGATCGACTATATGGCCGACTGGGTAATCGCCGCCATGGCGGAGGCGGAAGCCTCGGTGAACGGTTACTTCTCGCCTCTGACGAAGCGCATCGACGACATCCGCAACACGATCATGGGCAATGCCGATGAGCGCGGCTGGACCATCGACGCGGCGCAACTCGACGACCGCCATATCGTCCGGCGCATGATTCTGAAGCGCTGCGTCTATGGCGTCGACAAGAACCCGATGGCGGTGGAACTGGCCAAGGTGGGTCTCTGGCTGCACACCTTCACGGTGGGCGCACCGTTGAGCTTCCTGGATCACCATTTGCGATGCGGCGATAGCCTGTTCGGGTCATGGGTACGCACCGGTATCGATAAGGCGACGGAGCAGGGTGGCCCGCTATTCTTGAAAGGACCGGTAGATCGTGCCACCGGGGCGTTTGACCACATGCGCATGATCGAGTGGTTCACCGATGCCGAGATTTCCGAAGCGCATCGTTCCGCTGAAGTGTTTGCCGAGGTCGAGCAGATGACGACCCCATTGGACGCCTTCCTCTCGTTGGTCCATGCCTTCGAATGGATGAACATCCGCGACAGGGACGACAAGGATGCGCTTTCCACCTACTTCAGAGGCATCTTCGGGGATCCCATCGACATTGCCTCGGGCACAGTCGAGGTCTCAATGGAAGCAGAGGGTGGCGAGCGGTTTGCCGGGCTGCTCGATAAAGCGCGGCAGATCCTCGACGACGAACGCTTCTTTAACTGGCAGGTGGCTCTTCCGGGCGTGTGGTCCGAGTGGGAAAGCGACCGATTGTATGGCGGGTTCGACGCCGTGATCGGCAATCCACCATGGGACCGGATGAAGCTGCAACAGGTCGAATGGTTCGCGGCGCGGCGCCGCGAGATCGCCATGACCCAGCGTGCGGCTGACCGGAAAAGCATGATCGCCGATCTCGAGAGGGCTGGCGATCCCCTTGCGCATGACTTCGCCACGGCCAGCGAACGTGCGGTGGCCGCAACCCGCATGGCGCGTGTCGGTGGCGATTACCCTCTTCTGTCGGGGGGCGACGTAAACCTCTATTCGCTCTTCGTCGAGCGTGCCATGACCATCGTGAAGCCGGACGGCATGGTCGGGCTTCTCACCCCGTCCGGTATCGCTTCCGACAAGACGGCGGCGCGATTCTTCAAAAGTGTTTCGACCCAGGGGCGGCTACGGGCACTCTACGACTTTGAGAACCGGCGGACGCGCTATGAGGAGCAACCTTTCTTTCCCGACGTGGACAGCCGATTCAAGTTCTGTGCCTTCATTGCCAGTCCAACACCAACCGAAGAAACCCCAGCCAATTGCGCCTTCTTCCTTCAGGACGTATCCGAACTCAACGATACAGACCGTCGTTTCCCGCTGACGGCGGCTGATTTCGCCTGCGTCAACCCCAACACCGGCACCGCGCCGATCTTCCGGACTCGCCGCGATGCCGAGTTGACCACCGCGATCTACGGCCGCCTTCCGGTCCTGGTCGATCGATCATCGTTCGGCGAGGTTAAGGCGTGGCCGGTGAAATACACTCGTATGTTCGACATGACCAACGATTCCGATCTGTTCCGGACGCGCGAGGAACTCGAGGAGCGGGAAGGTGCCTATCCCATTGGCGGTAACCGCTTCGCCAGTCCATCCGGAGACTGGCTGCCGCTCTATGTCGGCCGCATGATCCACCAGTTCGACCACCGCGCCGCATCGGTCGAAGTGAATGCGGAGAACCTGCATAACGCCGCACTCAGTGGCGATGTCAGTATCGAAAACAAAGCCGATCCGGCCTTCGTTCCAACGCCGCAATACTGGGTACCCGCCCGCGAAGTATCGTTTCCCGCCGGACTCGAATGGGCCATTGCATTCCGTGACATCGCCCGCGCCACCGATGCTCGAACCTTGATTGCCGCGGCGGTGCCGATGGTTGGTCTGGGAAATACGGCACCAGCGATTTTCTTTGAAGATACGCGTCAGCAACAATCTAACGCCGCCCTGCTGTTGGGGAATCTCGGTACCATCATCCTTGATTTCGTGGTGCGCCAAAAAACCCAGAGCACGCACCTGAACTGGTACATCGCAGAGCAACTCCCCGTCGTTCCACCCAGCCTTTACGCGACCTTCCGCTTCGGCCCGAAGACTGCCGGCGAGATCGTTCGCGAGGCGGTGTTGGAACTCACCTACACCGCCCACGACATGGCGCCGTTCGCTTGCGATGTGGGCTATCTGGACGAAACCGGCACAGTCAAGCCGCCCTTCCGCTGGGATGAGGATCGACGCCTGCATCTGCGCGCCAAACTCGACGCACTGTTCTTTCACCTCTACGGTGTCACCGACCGCGACGACATCCGCTACATCTACTCGACGTTTCCCATTGTCGAGCGCCAGGAAAGAGAAGCTTATGGCTGCTACCGCTCACGCGACATCTGCCTCGCGTACATGAACGCCCTCTCGGCAGGAAATCCCGACGCGGACATCAGGCTTTGACGGAGGAACGGGAAGATCCAGCTCAGCGCTCCTTGATCGAACCCGATATCGGGGGAAATTGCTCAACAGTATTGCCCCATGCGACGTTACCGTTTGAAGAGGAAAGGTTTGAGGGGGACTCACGCGATATCCGAAGCAATACCGGTTTGGTAACAATGCCACGGACTCCCGGTAGTGCAATACGGTCCCAAGCAGCCACCCTCGTTTGACCCTCCCCGCGCCTGCGTGTATAAACGCGTGGGACAATGTCGGGTTCATGATTTTCCAGGTCAATCACATGCGGAAGGGGCGCGGCGAGCTCATCAGCCGTGTGGTATCGCGGTGGATGGCGCTTGCCGGCGAAGGAAAGGTCGACAAGGACATCCTGCCGCACCTGCACGTCCAACTGGACTGGGTTCAGTACAAGGCCAACTTCAGGGAAGCCGCAATGGTGCGCAAGTCGATCCGCAACGGCGCCCCGTCCGCTCTGGTCGAAATAGCCATCGACCTGCGTCAGGTGGACGATGAAACCCTTGACCGTGCACTCGAAACCGCCGCCGCCGAAGCGGCGCCTGGGGGGAATGCGCCTCCCCGGGTCGTTCTGGAAGAGTTCGGGCCCATGCGCTCCAGCATGATCTGGGCCTTCAACAAGCTCTATTGGCAGCATCGGACCGAATGGGAAGAGATTACAGGCGCAAGTTACGAAAAGGCGTTGCCGTCCGGTAGTTCCGACGGTCACAACATCCAGGCGATTCAGGATCAGGTTGTCGAATTCTACGACCTGCTCGTGGACATGGACGCCAAAGGGCAGCTTTCCGACGAAATCTACCTGATGGAGATCGGCGTCGGCAGCGGAGAACGGGCGCTGCTGTGGCTCGATTCGTTTCTGAAGCTCGATCGGGAGAAGGGCACCGGCTACTATCCGAAGTTGCGCTACCTGCTATGCGACTATTCCATGGTGGCCCTGGAGCGCGCCCTCGAGCGGCTTGGGCCCCACCGCGAGGTGGCGGTTCCCAGGAAAGTGGACGCGATGGATCCCTTCAGGGCCTTGTCGGAACTGCGTTACAAGGTGCTGTACATCCATCTGACCAATGTTTACGACAACCTGCCCACCGACGACGCGGTCTTGCGCGACGGCCGCATCTATCTGATCGAGATCCGGTCGTACCTCAACGCGGACGACGTCGAAGAACTCTGCCGGACCTATGGGTTCAGGACGGACACGTTTGCCGAAACCGTCCGGGAACTGCTCGATGTGGGTCCGAGAGTTCTGGACGACCCGAGGCAGGGGATGCGGTTCTGGATGGCCCTCTGGAGCAAGCTGCATCTCGAAGAACGCATGGTCACGGTTGACAGTCTTTCCGAAGCTTCGCTACCGTCGGGATTGAAGCCGTCGCATCTTGAGGAACTCGTGACCTCGGGGCCGGGAACGGTTCGTTTTCAACTGAGTTCGGGAGCGGTCGGAAGTTTCGCGAGCACGATCCCGTTGCTGCACCCTCGTGGCTACCTGCAGGTGATGGATATCTTCGTCACGGAATTGACCCAATACCGTGGCGGGTTCAAGGGTCCCGGCAAGATGGACGGCTCGGTCGTCAACTGGGTGAACGGCGCGTTGCTGGCTGAAGTCGGCAAGCAGGCCGGCTACGATGTGCATTTCAAGCCGTTCACGTATCGCGAGGGATCGCGAACGTCGATTCTGTATACGACACACCGGGAGAGGTGAGATTCATGAGCGTACCCATCCTGCCCACCGCAGTCGTCGGAAGCTATTCGATGCCCAGTTGGCTGGAGCGGCTGAAGACCGAATACTCGTTCCGGAAGATCGGCAAGTCGGACATCGACGAGGTCCACGACACCGCCGTGAAGGCGGCTATCAAGGATCAGGAAAGGGCCGGGCTCGACATCGTGACCGACGGCGAAATGCGCCGCGACAACATGATCGACTACTTCGCCGAACGATTGCCCGGTGTCGAGATCGATACCCGGTCCAAGCAGTTTTACTACGATTTTTACGACAGCGTCGTTCGCGGCAAATTGCCGATCGCGCCGATGGGACTGATCGACGATTTCAAGTTTCTGAAGGCCAACACCGACCGGGAGACCAAGTTCTGCGTGACGGGTCCGCATTCGCTGGTGAAGCGCATCAAGAACGAGTACTACCCGGGTGAGGAAGAGTTCGCGCTCGACATCGCGCGGGTGATGAACGTCGAGTTGAAGGAACTGGTCCGGGCCGGCGCCGGCTGTATCCAGGTAGACGAGCCGTATTATTCGGGGTTCCCCCAGGATCTGCCCTGGAGCGTGAAGGCTCTGAACGCGCTGGTTGACGGCGTCGATGCCCGGATTGTCCTCCATATCTGTTACGGCAACCGTTACGGAAAACCGTCCTGGGCCGGCAACTACAGATATCTGTTTCCCACGATTCTGGATGCCAACGTCCATCAACTCACACTTGAGTTTGCGTGGCGCGGCGGCGAGGACCTGGATCTCTTCAAGCAATTTCCGAACGATTTCGAAGTGGGGGTCGGGGCGATCGACGTCAAGGACGACAACATCGAGACCCCAGATCTGGTGGCCGAACGTATTCGTAACGCTTTGAACTTCATTCCAGCCGAGCGCGTGGTGGTTCTTCCGGACTGTGGCTGCCACAACCTGTCGCAGCCGGTTGCATTCGGCAAACTTCGGGCGATGGTGGAAGGCGCCGCAATCGTTCGCACCTCGCTGGGGGCTTGATGTCCGCTACTGACGCGCTTCGCCAGAAACTCGACGCCGGCCGGTTCTGCCACATGGTTGAATTGGTTGCGAGCGCCCGTACCACCGAAGAAAAGCTTCTCGATATCTGTTCCAATCTTGCGGGCCTGGACATGATCGATGCGGCCGGTATTACAAGTTACGCCGGAGGAGCATCGGGGCACGACCCGGTCCGAACGTCAATTGGCGCCATGGAACGCGGGCTGACGCCGAACATTCACCTGACCTGCGTCTATCGGGATCGCCACGGTATACGCCAGACGCTGGAAGAACTGCACCGGCTCGATATCCACAACATCTTTGCCATTACTGGCGATTACCCCAGGGACAACAAGGATGCGGCGGTTTTCGACCTGGATTCGGTTGCCCTGGTATCGATGATCGACGAAATGCGCCAAGCCGGCATGCCGTTCAGGATTTCGGTGGCCGTGTCGCCGTTCAAGTACACCGAGCCGGATTGCCTGTACCAGTACATCAAGCTCGAGAAAAAGTTGGCCGCGGGCGCGGATTTTGCCATTACGCAACTTGGCTATGACGTTCGGAAGTTCCGTGAATTGAAGCGGTATCTCGACGAGAAGGGCATCGCGAAGCCCGTGATCGGCAATGTCTACGTGCTTGGCAAGCGCGCTGCCGAGATCATGTCCGAAGGCCGCCCTCCCGGTTGCTGGGTTGCCCCTGAACTGCTGGAGCGCATTACCGAAGAGGCCGGAGCCGAGGACAAGGGCAAGGCGGCGCGGCTGGAACGTGCGGCACGCACCGTGGCCGTTCTACGCGGATTGGGATACGCCGGCGCCTATATCGGAGGAACCCACAACGCGGAGCAGATTCAGTGGATCGTTCGCCGCGGTGAAGAACTGGCGCCGCGGTGGCAAGAGCATGCCGAAGAACTGAGCTACGCTCCGAAGAAGGCTTTCTACATATACGATTCGCCCCGGTTGGCCCCAAAGCCGCTCGGCGTGCTCCACCATACGCTGACCCTGGCGGGAAAGATGTTTCCGGTCCGAACCGAAACGGTGTGGCGCAAGCTGTTGCGCGGCATGTCGCGATGGGTTCATGGACGTCCGGTTGTCGAGAAAGCTCTCGAGAAATTCGAGACAGCCGTCAAGGTTCCGATGTTCGGTTGCGAGTCGTGCGGCAACTGCGTCCTCGGCGACATGGAGTTCGTCTGTCCCCAGACCTGCCCCAAACAGATTCGCAACGGCCCTTGCGGCGGAACCGATAACGGAATGTGCGAGGTCATCCCCGAACAGCCGTGCATCTGGGTGGGTGTGTACGAACGGGCGAAGACCGCCGGTGAATTGGACGACCTGAAAGTGTTTATCCCTCCGCCGGACCGATCGCTCAAAGGCACCAGTTCGTGGGTGAACTTGTTTCTGGATCTGGACGCGCGGCCGGGGCATCCCAAGGCGGATAGCGGGTCTCGGAACCAGGCGTGATTCGAGGAGCCTGTGGTAGCAGTGTGCGCGGCCGCGTTCGGGGTGCCATCGAACTCAGACCGAAGGCGTAGCGCCGCCGCCGATCCTCGTTGATCGGATAGGAGCGGTAACGTCCGAGATTGTGCGATGCCGTCCGCGCTGCCGCTCACGAAACGAGCTTCAAACCTTCGTTTCCGCCGGATCGTGAGCGCTCAGGCTTCCAGTTCCGCTCCCGTTGCTTCTTGTCCGATAATTATCGTAAACAGAATCGGGTCCGAATCACAACGTGGAAGGCTATACTGACTGGGTGAGCCAAGAATTGATCGCCATTATTGGAGCGGCCATCGGCCTCGCCACCATCTTTGTTCCGACCATTCGTGGATTGCGGAAGGATATTGCCGGCCTGGGCGAGCGCACGCAAAAGGATATGTCAGGTCTGCGGCAAGAGATTGACGCCCTGGGCGAGCGCACGCAAAAGGGTATGTCAGGTCTACGGCAAGAGATTGACGCCCTGGGCGAGCGCACGCAAAAGGGTATGTCAGGCCTGCGGCAAGAGATTGCCGCTCTCGGCGAACGCCTGGGTAAGGTGGAGTTAGGCTTGGTCGATCGCATAGGAAAGCTGGAAACAAGCCTTGTCGAGCGCATAGCCAGACTCGAGGTGGCGACGGAAGGATTCATCAAGCCTCAATCCACGCCCCAGTGACGTAGACCGGAGGATTGATTTAGACGTATCGTCAGTCTTTCGATGAAGAGCATCGTTCCCCTCCTCCCTCCTCGACTCCGCCTCCGAAGACCCCTCGGCGCGACCGCGCACGCTTCTCCCCCCAGGCGCCCAGGCCATGCCGATCCCGAAAATCTCGACTTGAACCTTCTCCAATAGATAGCTGCCCGCTTCGATTTGCTCCGAGGGTGTCAAGGCAACAACTTCCGTCGGGTGGTATATTCACACACCGGGCTCAAACTGCATGTCGAACGCTGTCAGATGTGAACAACTCTTCAAACGCTATGAGAGCGGCCAGAAGGCCGTGGATGCCGTCAATGGACTCGATCTGGAAGTCGAGCGGGGCGAGTGTTTCGGGTTGCTCGGCCCGAACGGGGCGGGGAAGACCACGACGGTCGAGATCCTGGAAGGCCTGATCGCCGCGACCTCGGGAGAGGTCGAAGTGTTGGGAATGCGTTGGGGAACCGGCCGCGACCACGAATTGCGTCAGAAACTGGGAATCACGCTGCAGGAAACCCGGCTGCGGGACAAGCTGAGCGTTCTCGAGACGCTTCGGATGTTCCGGAGTTTCTACGCTGACGGGATTGAAGCCGAAGAGGCGATGGCGTTGGTGGCTCTCGAGGAGAAATCCGATGCCTGGATTTCGAAGTTGTCCGGGGGGCAAAAGCAGCGGGTCGCCGTGGCATGCGCTCTGGTTGGGAACCCGGAACTTGTCTTTCTGGATGAGCCGACCACGGGCCTCGATCCTCAGGCGCGCCGTCAGTTGTGGGACGTGGTCACCGATATCAAACAGGCGGGGAACACGATCTTTCTGACCACCCACTATATGGACGAAGCCGAGAAGCTCTGCGATCGCGTCGCCGTCGTCGACCACGGCAAGGTGATCGCGACGGGTTCCCCTCACGACCTGATCGCGCGGTTGGGCGGCGAGCACGTCATCGAGTTCAGTCTTGAGGTCAACGGCGACCGTGTGGTCGACGCCGAATCGTTTTCGTCTATCGAGGGCGTTACCAAGTCCGTCGAAGAATCGGGCCGGTATTTGCTGACCGTGTCGGAATCGCATCGCTCGCTTCCCAGTTGTCTCGATCTGCTTGCGAAGCGGAACCTCCAACTCAAGAGCCTCACGACACGGCACGTGAACCTCGAGGACGTATTCGTCAACCTGACGGGAAGGCGCCTGCGTGACGATTAAGCACAACGCGTTCGCTCAACTGGTCCTTGCCAATGTCCGGAGCTATCTGCGGCAACCCGAGGCGATTTTCTGGACCTATGGTTTCCCCTTCATCATGGTGGTGGGCCTGGGCCTGGCGTTCAACAGCAACACCGAGGTTCAGTCCTTCTTTACCGTGACCCGGGAGGCCGCGGCGCATCCCATCGTCGAGGCGCTCGAACAGGACGAGCGGTTCGTGATTGACGTTCTGGGCCAGGACGAGGCGCTGGAACAATTACGCCGCAACCGGACACCGTTCGTTGTTTCCGTCGATGCGTCGGGAGATTTCGAATATTTCTTCGATCCGACGAATCCCGGTGGGACCGCGGCGCGAACCGTGGTGGACGATGCGATCCAGCGCGCGGCAGGCCGCGAAGACACAGTCCGTTCGAACGACCGGCGAACCGATGCGCCGGGTTCCCGCTACGTCGACTTCCTGGTCCCCGGCTTGATCGGGATGAACCTGATGGGCGCCGGGATGTGGGGTATCGGGTTTAACACCGTGGACCTGCGGATGAAGAACATGCTCAAACGGATGGTGGCCACTCCGATGAGGCGGGGCCATTTTCTGGTCGCGCTGGTGGGCAGCCGGGTCGTGTTCTTCATCCCCGAGATGTTCTTCCTGCTGATCGCGGCAAAATTGCTGTTCGGCGTGCCCATCGCGGGCAGTTACGGCAGCGTCATACTGATTGCTCTCCTGGGTTCAGTCACGTTTGCGGGTGTCGGCCTGTTGGTCGCGTCCCGAGCGAAAACGATCGAAACCATCAGTGGTTTGATGAACTTGGTGATGATCCCGATGTGGCTGTGTTCGGGAATCTTCTTTTCCTCGGAACGGTTCCCCGAACTTGTGCAGCCCTTTATTCAGGCTCTGCCGCTCACTCAGGTCATCAACGCGCTTCGGGCCGTCATTCTGGTGGGCGAACCGCTGGCTTCGCAGGCATCCGCGCTCGGAATTCTCTGCGCGTGGTGCGTGGTGAGCTACCTACTTGCCCTCAGAATTTTTCGCTGGGTCTGACCCGAATTCAACGTCCGTCTCATTGCGCGTGTCAATTGGCCGCTTGAAGGGCGGCCTTTTCAGGCGTTGCAGCAGACAACCCGTGAAAAAGTTGGTCTACCCCGCCAGCAGTTCGACCGCCCGCCCGGCCAAGGGACTGACCCGTGGACCGGGCGTGACGATCCCCGCCAGGTTGAGCGGGTCCGAGGCAGCGATTCGCAGGTCGTGGGTCGGGGCAGTGCGGCGTAGCGCACGGAGCAGGTCGACGGCTTCGGGCCGGGCGAATTGTTCACCGAGAATACCTCCGACGAATCGGCCTCCCCGAATCTCTCCCCGTGCTTCCATTCGACGCAGGGCGAATAACAGGTCTCGCCATCCCGGGGCGAGGGATTCCCGTCGGATGAGATCTCGAAATACGATGCCCCAGCGACTGAGCAACTGCCGTGCAAAGGCATCGGCGCGTTCGTCGGAAGGCGCCAAGGCCGTTGGCGCTTCCATCAAGGCCCATCGTCCGGCGGTATGCCGTGGCCTCTTGTGGCGCTCCCTTCCTTGCCCCCGACGCCTCTTCGGGTCGACCAGGGAGCGCAGGTTGTCGAAACCGTCGGCGGTCACCAGACCTGCGGCGGCGAGTTCCCAGAGCCCATCCTCGACTTCGCTGGGGAGGCGGCCGGTTGCGGAAACCAAGTCGGTCAAGAACGACGCGCCGCGTTGATGGAGGGCTGCCAGCACGGCCCGGGCCGGATGTGACAGCGCCAGGTTCGTTTGGCCCCGATCATCCGTTTCGGGCAGCAACCATCCCGCGTCTTGCCGTAGAAAAATCGCCACGGGCGCCGCCCGGGTCGGTCTGACCCGCCGCCGGTGCGTGTCGGGTTCGACCGGTGTTGCAAGTGACGGGTGGCTTGACAGTCTTCCCCACATCGCCTCGCCGGACAGGCAGAGCCGGTCCAGCGATTCCGGAGAATAGTTCGCGATGCGGCGAGGAAGGATTTCGGCCTCCCACGCGGCCGCGGGAATCTCGTATCCCTGAAGCTGCCGAAGAACATGCAGGGTACCGTCCACGCCGTGGAGCTGGGTTCCAGGCGTCACGTGCTGCCACGAGAACAGGAAACGGAGAAAGTCGGAAGACGATACCGGTTCGATCTCGCGCCGGAGGCGGCCGAGTGTCAGTCGGTGAATGCGTGCCAGAATGCGCCGGTTGCACCACTCCGTAGTTCCGTTGGTGTCGTCTCGCCCCCCTGAGAACCGTCCCCTGAGGATTTGTCCGGACGCTTCGAGTCGTCCGAGCGCGGTGGCGACGAGGTCGTCCGGAAGGCTGAGCCGCGACGCCAGTCGATCGGCCCTCGTCGGACCGGTGGATTCAAGCCAGCCGCGAATCAACTCGGTGGCGGCGGTTTCCCGGTCTTCCGGCGCGGCTTTCTCGAACGAGGCGATCGCGGGTTCGAACGCCGGGTTGGCATACACCAGCCGTACGCTGTCCAGCCGTTCCGCCGGCGCCCAGATGGGTTGAGCCGAGACGGTGAAACGGGCCGCACGATTCCGAGTCACGAGTTCATCGAAAAACGTTTGCCATTCTCGTCGTGCCGGTATCGCAACCAGCGTCAGGAGCGCGTCGTGCAATTCCTCGGCATCCCGGACCGGCGGCCACGACTCCTCGATGACTTCTTCGATCGCAGCGGGATCCAACGCCCCGATGTCTTCGCCCTCGACGCCCAGAGTCCTTCGCATCTGTACGGCGCGCGTCCGGCGTTCCTCCAGCGGAGCGTCGTCAAGAAACGCGTACGGGTTGGCGTTGAGAATCTCGTGCGACAGCGGCGAGGGTTCGGCGGTGTCGATGGCCACTGTCCGGATCTCTCCCGACGCGATGTCACGGAGCACCGATTTCAATCCGTCGACGTCCATCGCCTCGTGCAGACAGTCGCGGATGGTTTCGTTCACCAGCGGGTGGTCGGGAATACGGATATCGCCCGCCAGGTTTTCGCCGCATGCCGACTGGTCGGGAAAAACCGATGCCAGGAGATCGTCGGAGCGCATGCGCTGCAGAGGCGGGGGAACCTTGCGTCCCCCCGCGAATCGCAGAACGGCCAGTGCCCGCGAAGCGTTCCATCGCCAGCGGGCGGTAAACATCGGGGCGACCAGCATGGCCTGCGTCAGAACGTCTTCGACCGAAACGGCGTCCAGGTATTCGAAAACGGTTTCGAGCGGAAAGCTGTGCTGGTCACTGAGGGAGATAACGATTCCGTTGTCGGTGGCAGCGGCCTGAAGCTCGAAGTTGAACGTCCGGCAGAAACGTTTTCGCAGTGACAGGCCCCATGCCCGGTTGATCCGCGCGCCGAATGGCGAGTGCACGATCAGTTGCATGCCGCCGCTTTCGTCGAAGAAACGCTCGGCGACGACCGTGTGCCGGCTTGGGATCGCGCCCAGCGCGTTCCGCGACGCCTTGACGTAACGGACGGCCTGCTCGGCGGCGTGCTGGCCGAGTCCGCAATCCTGGATCATCCATGCGACGGGAGACTCCCGGGCGAGAACCCGTTCACGTATCAGGGAGACTTCGTCGGAGAGTTCAACGGTCCGGCCGGGCGCTTCCCCGCGCCAGAAGGGAATCGATGGCGCCGCGCCGTGCGCGTCTTCCACGCGCACGCGTCCGGATTCGATACGCCGAATGCGCCATGAGGTCGTTCCCAGCAAGAAGACATCTCCGGCGAGGCTTTCGACGGCGAAATCTTCATCGACCGTTCCGACGATAGCCTCGTCGGGTTCGGCGACAACGAAGTAGTTCGCGTTTTCGGGAATGGCGCCGCCGGATGTTATTGCCGCCAGACGCGCGCCTCGCCGTCCCCGTACAATGCCGTTGACCTGGTCCCGATGCAGGAACGCGCCGCTTCGCCCCCGTGCGTGCGCGATGCCTTCGGACAGCATATCGATGACGGCGTCAAATTCCTGCCGCGGCAGGTTGCGATATGGCCAAGCCGTCCTGATGTGCCGGTACAGCGCGTCTTCGGACCACGGTTCACAGGCAGCCAACGCGACAATTTGCTGCGCCATCACGTCGCGGGGCCATTCGGGCACTTCAAGAGCGTCGAGAGCGCCCCGGCGGATCGCGTGGACCAGCGCCGCGCACTCGATCAACTCGTCCCGCGTCGTGGCGAACAACCGGCCCTTGGGGATGCTGTCCGGGTCCACGCGGTGTCCGGAGCGTCCGACACGTTGAAGCGCAACGGCGATGGAGCGCGGCGAACCGATCTGAATGACCAGGTCGACCGAACCCACGTCGATTCCGAGTTCGAGTGACGCGGTGGCGACCATGGCCCGGAGTTCCCCTTGTTTCAGGCGCTGCTCCGCGTCGAGACGAATCTGTCGGGACAGGCTGCCGTGGTGGGCCAGCACGGCCGTTTCGCCAAGCCGTTCGGTCAGATGGTGAGCTACGCGCTCCGACAGGCGGCGCGTGTTGACGAAAACCAGGGTGGTCCGATGCGCCTGGATCAACTCGGAGACACGGTCGTAGATCTCGGCCCACATCTCGTTCGTTGCGACGGCACCGAGTTCATCGTCCGGCGCCTGGACGGCCAGATCGAGCCTGCGGCGATGTCCGCTGTCGACAACCTCGACGTTCCCGTTCGGCTGCAGGAAACGCGAAATCGTATCGATCGGTTTGACCGTCGCCGACAGCCCGATCCGTTGCGGCGGGCTGTGGCCGGCCTTGGCAATGAGGTCTTCGAGGCGCGAGACCGAAAGCGCCAGATGGGCGCCGCGCTTGTTGCCCGCCAAGGCGTGGATCTCGTCCAGGACCAGCATTCGCGTGGTCTCGAGCACCGTCCGGCTGAGCTTGGCCGTCAGGAGGATAAACAAGGATTCCGGCGTCGTGACCAGGATGTGAGGCGGCTTCCGCAGCATGAGTTGCCGTTCCCGGGCTGGCGTGTCACCGGTTCGGAGCGCGACCCGGATCGGCATCATCTCGAGCCGCTTGGCTTGTGCCAGGGCCTGGATTTCGGCCAGCGGGCCCTCGAGGTTCTTCTGGATGTCGTTGCTGAGCGCCTTCAGGGGAGAGACGTAGACAGCCTCGGTGCGGTCTTCGAGCGTGCCGTCCAGTGCCCGCCGAACCAGCCGATCCAGACAGAGCAGGAACGCGGCCAATGTCTTGCCCGACCCCGTGGGCGCGGAGATCAGCGTGTCGCGGCCGGAATCGAGCGCCGCCCAGGCCCGTTCCTGAGCTTCTGTGGGCTTGTCGAACGACGCGCCGAACCATTCCGCCACGATGGGGTGGAAGTCCATGATGGCTATTCTAACGGCTCTCGGTTTATTCCGTTTTCGAGATCGGGAGATTCTTTATAGGAATATCCGATGTCGGAGAGATCGGCTGATTCGGATCGCGCTGCTTTCGCGATCACACGCTGGCGGGTGATCGATCAGCACTTCGCGCCAGCGGACAACGAGGCGAGCAGAGATTTCATCGGCGATCCGCCCTCTCGCTAGCGCGGATCGATACGCAGTCGCGTCGCGCCGGTTTCGTCGGCGTACTCGCGGTTGTCTTCGCAGACGTATTCCATTATTTCGTAACCCGGGAGCCGGTTGAATACGAACGTCACCTTCCAAGGCTCTTCAAGGATTTCCGGATCGTCGATCATCACCTCGTCCCATAGGATATCGGGCTCGACTCGATGAATCCGCTCGGTGATGCGCATGGCTGGCGTGTGGGGAACATCACGGTATCGGACCGATTCCTTGATGCCGATCGTGTCCACGACCAGTGTGCCGCCTTCCCAGTGGCCGACGGACCGACCGTAGAAGCCGGACTCGATGTCCTCCAAAGTTGCCTGAGGCGTGTCCAGGTAGATTCGGCGGACCTGCGTGTAGGCCTCTTGAATGATTGTGACCTGACCGGGGCTCAACAAAATCTCCATCGGGAACGGGCCGCCGCCCCCCATCATTGCGGGCATTCCCTGAGGCAGGCAGAAGGTGGCGGCCGTGGCCAGTGGTTCGCCGCGCGCATTGGCCTCCCGTGCCAGGCGTTGCCCCTCCTCCCATGCGCTGAGGTATTCCGGTTTCAACGGCGGCGGGCCGACCGGGGTCCTCGAGTCCTGGGTGGCGTCCGGGTTGCCGCCGGCCGCAAACGAAATTGTCCACGTTCCCCCGATGCCGGCGTCCCTCTGATCTTGAGCATGGGAATTCATCGAAAGCAGGATGATGACCGAGAACACAGACAACAAGAGAGCCGATTCGCGAACTCGCCGCATCTACGGCGTCCTCTGGAAAGTGTCGATGGCGGGCACTGGCGGCGCCAGCGTTCGGCCGTCCGGGAGGTGGATTTCGAGCAGCAACCCGCCAGGGTCACCGTTGATCAGAGGCGCCGTGATGACCGTGACCGCGTCGCCCGCCGCGATGTCGGACGATCTCCAGCCGGCACGCCGTAACATGTTGATGCTGGTCAACTCCAGGGTGAAATGTTCCATGCCTTCGGGGCCTTCCGTGAGGTCCAATTCGATGTAGCCGTGCGGGTTTGTCCAGGTCCACTCGGCGACCGTCCCCTTCAGCGTGTAGGTCCGCGTGTGGTCGAAGATCGCAAAGGAGTGGTGTGAGAGGGCCGTTCCAGTAGTCGTCAGCAGTATCACGGCCGCCAGAAAGGCGCGCACGTTCGGTCTAATGTCCAATTTTCCCCCTCGTTATCCGTTGCTCGTTGTTCATCCGCACACTCTCCGTCTCGATTCCGATTGGCGCGTACCGGCGGCGTCGGGCTTCAAGGTTGGACTTGCGTGTGTTCTTCGAATTCTTCCGAACGTTCCATAGGGACACGGTTGGAGTCATCGCTTTACATTCCACGATATTGTGTGTCGGGTGTCCAGCGATTTCCAGTTCCGGACGATTTGGGGCCGGAGCCGGGCTCGTAGCGTCGGAGACGCGGTCAGCGCAGGGGCGCTTATCCTTGCGCCTGAGAACGCGGCACGATGGATCCGGCGCTGCAGCATACAACTCGTGAGAAATGCCCGCTAAGGTAGTGCGAACGCGAACAGGACGTTGCCACCCGGTATCGCGACGAACTGCCGGCCATCCACGGCGTAGGTCATGGGGTTGGCCCGGACGCGTCCTCGAAGCTTGAAGTCCCACAACAATTCACCCGTGGCGGCATCCAGAGCGTAAAAGTTCTCGCTGCCGTCGCCGCCAAAGACCAGACCGCCGGCAGTAGAGATAAGCCCCGCCATTTCGGGGCTTTCGAGGACGTGTTCCCACACAAGCCGGCCGGTTGCCGCTTCCAGGGCGCGGACCGCTCCCACGGGCGGGTCGCCCGCGTTCTGATGGCCGCCGCCAAAGAAGACGCCGCCTTCCTGGTATTCGACCTCGGGATCGCTGGTGTAGATACCGCCAGCGTCCCGGGCGTTCTGATAGAAGAACCCGGTAGTGGGGTTGTACGACGGGCTGTGCCAATTGGCCGCCCCTGACATCGATGGATAGACGAGGGATCCTTCGGGACTGGCATCCGAGCCGGGGATCACGATCGGACGCCCGGTGACGTCGAGTTCTTCGGCCCATGTTTGCCGTGCGAAGGGCAGCCCTGTGATGAACTCCCCGGTGGCCCGGTCGAGAACGTAGTAGAAGGCATTGCGGTTTGCCAGAGCGACAAGCTGCCGCGGCCGGCCGTTGATTTCGGCATCGAACAGCACCGGAGTTTCGTTCGAATCCCAGTCATGGGTGTCGTGCGGGGTAAACTGGAAATACCATTCAATCGCGCCCGTGTCCGGATCGAGCGCCAGAAGGGAGTTGCTGAACAGGTTGTCGCCGGGACGGACTTCGCCCGCGTAGTCGGGGCCCGGGTTGCCGGTGGGCCAGTAGATCAGGTCCAATTCAGGATCGTACGATCCGGTCGTCCATGTGGCCCCGCCGCCATGTTCCCAGTCGCTGCCCGCTTCCCAGGTTTCGGAACCCGGTTCGCCCGGCGCCGGGATGGTCCAGGTTCGCCACAACCGTTCGCCGGTGTCGGCGTCATAGGCGTCGACGAGTCCACGAATGCCGCGGTCGCCTCCGGCCACGCCGGTGATGATTTTGCCGTCGATGGCCAGCGGCGCCGACGAGATGCTGTAACCCTTGCTATTGTCTTCGACCCGGACATCCCATTGAACTTCCCCCGAAGCGGCATCCAGCGAAATCAGTCGCGCATCGAGAGTTCCGACGAACACGCTGTCGTTCAGAATCGCAACGCCACGGTTGTTATTGAAGGGGGTCGGTCCGAGAACACGGTCCGGCATATCCGGACTGAACGTCCATAGCCGATCGCCGGTGGCCGCGTCCAGTGCGGTAACCGTGCTGGGAAGTTCGGTAATGTACATGCGTCCGTCGACGACCAGCCCAGTGGTGTTGTTCACGCCAGGAGGCAGTTCGTAAACCCACGCCGGCCGTAATCGGGACACGTTGTCCGTGTCGATCCCGTCGAGTGCCGAATACCAGCGCGACATGTACTCGCCCGAATACGTCAGCCAGTTGTCCGGTTCGGCGGCGGAGTTGACGATTCGTTCGAACGGAACCTGTGCGGGGGCGGCTGCGGCAAAAAGGACGACAATCAACGCCAGACTCGAAGTTTTCACGGGTATCTCCTGTTTCAGTGCGATCGCATACAGAAAGTTCCCGGCCGGCACCGCGAGATACTGCCGCCGCTCAATGAAACGGTCATCGGTTTCACCGGACTCTCGCAAGTGCGCCGGATTCGGCAAGTCGCGTCAAATCTTAGCACCTGGCCGCTCGTGAGGCGTCAGGCGTCGTCGGCCGGACGCGGCGACTCCCGTACCAGGCGGTCCCGAACGCTTATAATCGCCCCGGACGCTCAAAATCGTCCGCGAACGCTTATAATCGCCCCGGACGCTCAAAATCGCCCGGAATGCTTCAATGGTTTCCGCCGGAGGTTCCGTCGAATGTCCATCGCTGTAATCGAATGCAACTTCATCGTCGACACCGGACGCCGGATTCCCATCTTCGCGTCTGAGACCCGAAGCCTCCTGCGCGCGACCCCGCAGGGTTGTTAGAACAAATGGTTGGGCGCTCTCGTTCACGCCTCCGATACCGCGCCTTGCGGTGTCTGGCGCTTCTGGCGTTCCAAGTGTCGTGTCCGGCGTTCGTCGGCGCCCGGCAGTCTCTGGGACCGGCCAACCTCGATTCGGTGTCCTGTCTGGAAGTGGCCGCCCTTCTCGATTCGGATACCGGTTTCGAAACGCTCGTCAACCCGGTTGTAGACAGCTTTGCCCAGATTGAACAGAAATTCGCCGAGTTTCAGGGCCTTCGCGATTGCCTGGTCGATACCGTGGCCGCTTCGAATCGCGTCTCGATTTCGCGCGTCTACATCGATCTCTTTATCGAGTTCCTGGCACCGTACATAGGAACGGGATCGAGGGAGTCCCTCGAACTCGTCGATCTTTTCACGACAACCGATCCGGGCATTCGGAGGTTGCGCGAGGACGTTGGACTTCAAGCGCCCAACGGCCTCATCTTCGTCCGTTACTTCACGGGCCCCCAACAGATGCCGGCCCTGGTTCGACGGGCCTTCGCCAATCCACAGGCCCAGGCCGTCACGATCGGTACCCGCTACGTCGCGGTCCTCACGCCGGTTGCGCGCAGCCTCGCACAGGAGAATCTCCTGGAGGATGCCCGCGCGGCGACGTTTTCTCATGAATTGATCCACGCGTTCCTGAATGCGCGTTTGGGGGCGGGGATCTTCGAAGCCGGATTTCCGGACTGGTTTCACGAGGGGATGGCGATTCACTTCAGCGGCAGCGGACGCGGCCACGTGGCGATCGATCATGGCGCCGGAAGCGTCTTTACCATCGAGCCGACGGTGGAGTACGAGCAGTACGAGCGGGTGTTCGGGTACATGGAATCGCAACTCGGGACCAACGAGTTTCATCGTGCGGTTCGTGAGGCGGTGGATGCGGCCCAGCCCCAATTGCTGATCGCACGTTTCGGTTACGATTCCTTCGACGAACTGAGGGGGCAGGCCGAGTTCTGGTGGCGTTGGAGGCCGATTCCGGTGGCGCTGCTCGTACCGCCGCAGTTGTGGGGTCTTCTGCTGGCGGCCGGTATGGGCAGTATCGTCTTTTGGCGTCTGTGGCGGCGATGGCAGCCGGCCGTTCCGGGGTCGGCCCTTGAAGTCGGGGTGAACGCGGATCTTTTCGAAGCGGTCAAGAGCGCGAACGATGTCGAGGTGTTATATCTGTTGCGATCCGGTGCATCGCCCGATGCCCTGGACCCCGAAGGTTGGTCACCGCTTCGGTGGGCGGTGTTTCTGAATCGAGCCCGGGCGGTCGAAGCCCTCCTTGGCGCGGGCGCCGAGCCGAGTCGTGAACTCCTTTTGTTTGCCGACTCCCGGGAAACCGACCCGGCCATCCTGCGCCTGCTCGCCGACCTGCTGCCCCCACTCGACGATCGGACCTTTTGAGCCGGGTACGCCTGCGTTGCTATATTCGAAAGCGGGAGAAGAGGAGACATGAGAATAGGTATACCCACCGAGATCAGACCCAGGGAAGGGCGGGTGGCCCTTGTTCCGGCGGCCGCGTCCGCATTGGTGCGAGCCGGACATGAAGTCTTGTTGCAGGCGGGCGCGGGCGCGCTCACTGGATATACCGACGAGGATTTCGAATCGTGCGGCGTCCGGATCGTCCCCGATGCCACGGCTCTTTATGGCGAGGCCGAAATGATCGTGAAGGTGAAGGAGCCGATTCGGCCTGAATACGGCTTGCTGCGTTCGGATCATCTGTTGTTCTGCTTCCTGCATCTGGCCGCGGTCCCCGAATTGGCCCGCGTTCTGGTCGATCGGGGGCTTACGGCAGTCGCGTTTGAAACCGTCGAAGAGGCCGGGCGTCTTCCGATCCTTGCGCCGATGAGCGAAATCGCGGGGCGGTTGGCCACGCAGATCGGGACCACCCTGCTCCAGCGGCAGAACGGCGGCAGAGGAGTGATGCTGGGCGGACTCGCCTCCGCGGATCGAGGTCATGTCGTGGTTCTGGGCGCCGGGAACGTCGGGCTCAACGCCGCGGACGTGGCCGCATCTCTGGGTGCCCGCGTCACCGTTCTTTCACGGGGCCGTGACAGCCAACTGCGCGCGCATGCGCTGGGACCGAACGTGACCGCGCTGCCTCCGTATCCGGACCTGGTCGAAGCGGCGGTTCTGGAGGCGGATCTGTTTGTCGGGGCCGTCCTGATTCCCGGAGCGCGTGCGCCCAAAGCCGTCAACGCCGATATGGTGAGGCGGATGCGGGAGGGGAGTGTGATCGTGGACGTGTCGGTCGATCAGGGTGGTTGCGTCGAGACAATTCGTCCGACCACGTACGAAGACCCGACATTCATTGTTGATGGCGTCGTGCATTTCGGCGTGACAAACATGCCGGGTTGCGTCCCCCGCACCAGTTCACAGGCGCTTTCCGCCGCCCTGCTTCCCTATGCGTTGAAGTTGGCGAGCGACCCGGATCTTGAAGATCCCGTCCTTCGTGCGGCCATCAACGTGGACGGAGGCGCGATTGTGCATCCGGTCGTGAAAGAGGCACTGTCCTGATTCGGAGCGACGACAGCCGGCGTCTCGAATTTCTCGGTTCCGAACGGTACGGCCGGGCGCCGCTGTCATTTTGGCTTCGGGACTCTATATAATGGCTGCCCTTATGCGCGAGACCGTATCGGCAATCGGCGACAAGCAGATCGAAGAGTTTCAGAGAGAGTTCGAAAAGGTCCAGTCCGAGATCTCGAAGATCATCGTTGGCTACCGCGACATCATCGACCAGGTCCTTATTACTGTTCTAGCCCGGGGACACTGCATCCTCGAAGGCGTGCCGGGCGTGGGCAAGACCCGCCTCGTTCAGGTGTTGAGCGATGTTCTGGATCTGGCGTCGTCGCGCGTGCAATTCACTCCCGATCTGATGCCCGCAGATATTCTGGGCACGAACGTCGTTCAGGAGAGCGACATCGGCGAGAAGTTTCTCAAGTTCCAACCGGGTCCCATCTTTGCGAACATCATCCTCGCCGATGAAATCAATCGCGCGACGCCCAAGACGCAATCGGCCCTGCTGGAGGCGATGCAGGAAAAGAGCGTGACGGTGGGGAACCACACCTACCGGCTCGAAGAGCCTTTCGTGGTTCTGGCAACCCTCAATCCGTTGGAACTGGAAGCCACCTATCCGCTTCCGGAAGCGCAGGTTGACCGTTTTTTCATGAAGCTTCGCATGAAGTTTCCGGACATGGAGAGCATCCACGAAATTCTGGACCGCACGACTCAGGCCGACGAACCCCAAGTGGTACCGGTCTGGGACGGCCCGAAGATCCTGCAAATGCGCGAAATCTCTCTTGGCGTTCCGATCTCTGAAGCAGTGCAGGATTATGCGATTCGGATCGTGATGGGGACTCAGCCGTCGACCGAATACGCAAGCAAGATGACGCAGCAATATATGCGATACGGCGCCAGTCCCCGAGGGTCGCAGGCGTTGGTACTGGGCGGAAAAATCCGGGCGTTGCTTGCCGGCCGGCGCGAAGTGAACTACGAAGACATTCGCAGCATTGTCCTGCCGGCACTGCGTCATCGCATCATTCTGAATTTCGAGGGTGAGGCCGAACGAATCGACACTGACACGATCCTCCAGGGGATTCTGGACAGCACGCCCGAGTAGGTTCCTGTCTTGGCCAGACCGCTGGCCTATACGAGGAACTCTTCGATCCGTTTACGTACCAGGTCCGCGGCGCCAGCCGACCGGCATAGCGCAAAAATCGTATTGTCACCCGCGACCGTTCCGGCGATTTCCGGCCATCCCATGTCGTCGAGAGCTTCGGCGACCGTCGCGGCGCTCCCGGTCGACGTCCGCAAGATAAGAAAATATTCAACCGTGTCGATTCCCGCGACAAACTGCCGGAGCACCAGGCGGAACGTCCGGTCGCTGGTTCTGCCAACCTCTGGCTTTCCGGTAATGTAGATGCTGCCCGCCTTGGCAAGTCCGAGTTCCTTGATATCCCGGGAAAGCGTGGATTGGGATACCCGGATACCCCGTTTCCCCAATTCCTGCACGAGCCTGTCCTGGCTGTCGATGTCAAGCAACTCGACAATTTTCAGTATCGTCGTGTGCCGCAGTCGTTTGGTGCTCATATTGCTTTAACTTTCGGGACGGGTTCCGAGGCTTGACCCCCAAGGGATTCTGAAACTTGACCTCAATGAAGATCCTACTGCATACTTATTCACCCTGATAGTGAATTTATTCACATCGGACGCCGGCACGAAGCGTGGAGAGCGGGGAAGCGGCTCTCCAAGAGTTTCGAATGAGCGGGGAGTTGGATTCCAGAGTTGGATGGACAGGTTGGAACAATGCGGAAGTTGACTCCAGAAATTCCCAACGCCGAAGCAACGCCGGCAGCGCCCGTCGGCAGTTGTTTTGTGGTGAAGCTCGGGGGACAGCCCCTTACCGATCCGCGCGTGCTCGATACGCTCGCTGCCGATCTGGCGTCGCTCCGGCGCCAGGGCATACGTCTGGTCGTCATTCACGGCGGCGGCGAGCAGTTGTCCCGGATGTCCAGACAGATGGGTATTCAAACCCGCAAGATCAACGGACGCCGGGTGACTTGCGACGAGACGCTGAAGCTGGCAAAGATGGTTTTTGCAGGCGAGATTTCCACCGATATCGTGGCCGCCCTTCGACGGCATGGCGTCGACGGCGTCGGTCTCAGCGGTGTCGATGGCGGAATCATCAGTGCGGTCCGCCGCTCGCCCGTCCAGATGACGAATCGGAAGACGGGACAGGTCGAGGTTGTCGACTTTCAGCACGTCGGGGATATCTACGGCGTCGACCCGGCGATTCTGAATCTTCTGATGAACAACGGGTTTATTCCGGTCATCGCGTCGTTGGCCGCGGATGCCGACGGCAAAGTGTTGAACATCAACGCCGACACCATCGCCGCGGATATCGCAATCGCTCTCGGCGCCGAGAAGCTCTTCATGATGTCGGACGTTCCGGGGGTGTTGCGCGACGTCAGGGATCGTTCGACCCGTATCCCCGAAATGACGGTTGAGGATGCGCGTGCCTTCATCCGAAGCGGAGGGGTTGGCGACGGCATGCTTCCAAAACTCGACGGTGCGATTCGAACCATCGAAGGGGGCGTCTCGAACATCCACCTGATGGACGGTCATACGCCGCACGCGATCCTGGCCGAAGTTTCCTCGCCGGGCAGCCACGGGACCTCGATTGCTGGCGACGCCAGTCGATCCCGCCCCGATGCGGTTTGTGTGACTGAAGGGTCGAAGTGATGCGGGCCGCACGGTTCACCTCGCCGATGGACCCCCACTTCCGTTTCCTGAACGCCAGCATCGGGTTTGACAAACGGTTGGTTCACCAGGACATCGATGGCAGTCGGGCGTGGGTCGAAGCCCTGGAGCGCCGCGGACTGGTGTCGGGGGACGAGGCCCGCGCCATCGTCAACGGTCTGGAAGCCGTGCGGAACGGGATTGTCCAGGGTAACCTCGCGTTGTCGGAAGACCTCGAAGATATCCACATGAACGTAGAGTCGCTGCTGGCCGAGGTGGCGGGCGCCGCGGCCGCCAAGCTGCACACCGGGCGCAGCCGGAACGAACAGGTTGCGACGGACCTGCGACTCTATCTGCGTTCCGAAGCGCGGCAAATCGCGTCTGGCCTGGTTCGGTTGATCGACACCCTGCGCGCAGCCGCTGAAGCCCACATCGAAGTTGCCGTGCCGGCGTACACACACCTCCAACGCGCTCAACCGGTTTTGTTTGCGCACCATCTTCTGGCGTATGCCGAAATGTTTTTACGCGACCGCGAGCGGTTTCTCTGGGCGGCAAAGCAGGCCGACGTGTCGCCTCTTGGCGCCGGAGCGTGCGCGGGCAATCAGTTTGGCCTGGATCGTGAGTTCCTGCGCGACAGGCTCGATTTTGGCGATCTGACGCACAACTCGCTCGATGCGGTCAGCGACCGCGATTTCGTCTGCGACTTTCTGCACGCGGCCGTCCTGTTCATGGTGCATATCTCCCGTCTCAGCGAAGACGTCATTTTTTGGTCCTCGAGCGAATTCGGTTTCGTGGAACTGGACGAGTCGGTGACTTCGGGCAGTTCGATGTTGCCGCAGAAGAAAAACCCGGATGCGTGTGAACTGGGGCGTGGAAAGGTCGGCCGCGTTATCGGACACCTGGTGGGTCTGGTGACGACATTGAAAGGACTGCCGCTTTCCTACAACAAGGATCTGCAGGAAGACAAGGAAGGCGTTTTCGACGCCGTCGATACCGTTCGAGGCCTGATTCCCGTATTTGAAGTCCTGTTGTCGACGATGCGAGTCGATCGCAAACGCGCCGCCGCGGCACTGGATGGTGGCTTTCTGGACGCTATCGGCGTGGCCGACTACCTGACGCGCAAGGGTGTTCCTTTCAGAAAGGCGCACACGCTGTCTGGCGAAGCGGTTCGACTGGCCATCGAGCGGCGGACGACGCTTGGCGGGCTGACCATCGACGACTATCGCGGTCTGGATCGAGCCTTCGATGAGGATCTGTTCGACGCGCTCACGTTGAAGTCCGCGCTTGAAACCAAGGACGTTGTCGGAGGTACGGCGCCGAAACGCGTCGCCGAGGAGATCGAGAGGTTGAAGGGGTTGGTTCAGCGTTTTGAACAGGAAGCGTCCGAGGTGAATCGTGGCGGATAAGAAAGTCGTTCTGGCGTACTCGGGTGGTCTCGATACGTCGTATTGCGTCCTCTACCTGCAGGAACGCGGTTTCGACGTCATCACGGTATCGGTGGATACCGGAGGTTTTTCGGCCGAAGATCTTGCCGGGAACGAGGCCCGAGCGAAAAAACTCGGTGCGGTCGAGCACCATGCGGTCGATGCCCGGCAACAGGTTTTCGACCGGTACGTCAGTTACCAAATCAAGGGAAACATTCTTCGCGGACAGGTCTATCCACTGGCGGTTGCCGCCGAGCGGGTTGTACAGGCATCGATCGTGGCCGAGTACGCGCTCAAGGCGGGCGCGTCGGCTATCGCACACGGATCGACCGGCGCCGGAAACGATCAGGTCCGTTTCGACGTGGTCTTCGAGGTCCTGTGTCCGGGCCTGAAAATCATCGCGCCGGTACGCGACCAACGCCTGAGCCGCGACCAGGAGTACGCGGCGTTGAAAGCGCGAGGCGTTGAAATCCCGGCAACAGTCCGTCAGTACTCGATCAATGCGGGGTTGTGGGGTTCGACCATCGGCGGCGGGGAAACCCACGATTCCTGGGCCGAGATTTCAGACGAAGTTTACGACCTCGCCTTGGGCAACGTTGCCAGCGCCGAGACCGAGAACCTGACCGTCCAGTTCGACAAAGGCCTGCCGGTCGCCCTTGACGGCGCCACGATGGCGGGTCCCGACCTGATCGCCGCCCTCGGAAGCAAGTGCCGTGCCCATCGCGTGGGGCTTGGCATCCACATTGGAGATACGGTCCTGGGAATCAAGGGCCGCATCGCTTTCGAAGCCGGCGCGGCGATCGTTCTGATCAACGCGCACCGCGAATTGGAAAAGATCACGACAACGTCATGGCAACGGTACTGGAAGGATCAGGCCGGCGAGTTTTACGGGAAGCTCCTGCACGAAGGGCTGGCGTTCGAGCCCGCACTCCGGGATATCGAGGCGTTGATCGACAGTTCGCAGGCACGGGTGTCGGGCGAAGCACGGATTCGGCTCGACAAGGGGCGCTTTGCCGTCACCGGCGTCCGGAGCCCGCACAGTATGATGGATCGTAGAAGCGGGGTTTACGGCGAGCTTCCCGAACTCTGGGATGGAAGCGATACGCGAGGGTTTGCAAGGATCGCCGCGGTACCGGCACGGATCTACCGCGGCGCTGGAGAGGCGGGTTGAGATGAGCACGATGGTCAAAGTGGACAAGATCGCGTCGGTGGTTTCGAGACTGGACTTGCCCGATGTCATAGAACTGACCTCCGACCTCGAGTCGCGCTCGGGCAATGTCGTGGTGGTTCGCGTGCTGCCGGTCGGCAAATCGAGCCAGGAACTTGAACTCGTCGACGGTCGAATGATCAAGATGTTCGGTGGAGACATCGTGGTCGGGGCACTGGGGCGGCGGAGAGCTCTCAGAGGATGGCCCGGAGATGTTCCGACCAATGCGAAAGTCGGGGACAGGCTCGCCATCCTGAACCGGGGCGGCGTGATCGGCGTTCCGGCCGCGGACACGGGCAGTTCGTCGCCGCTGGCATGCGAAGTGGTTGGAATGCCCCTGATCGACGGCAGGATATCCAATCTCAGAGACAACAGGCTTCCGGACGTCGCCACGCTCAAGGGCATGTCACTGCCCCCGGTCGGCATCGTTTCGGGGACATGCATGCAGAGCGGCAAGACCAGCTTCCTGTCCAAGCTGATTCAGGGGCTCACCAAGAGCGGCATCCGGATCGCCGCCGGCAAGTTGACCGGTGTGGCATGTCTGCGCGATCTTTTTGCGATGCAGGACAACGGGGCCGTGCGGACCGCGTCGTTTCAGGATTCGGGCTATCCGTCGACGGCCGGACTTGGACATGAAGACCTGGTGGGGACCGCGAAGACCGTCATCTCGGACCTCAGCCAAAGCGATCCGGATGTGATCCTGCTGGAGCTTGGAGACGGCCTTATCGGCGATTACGGGGTTCTGGATGTCCTGGCCGATGACGAGGTCCGCGATGTCCTCCGCGTGCACGCGTTTTGTGCGAACGATCTGGCAGGGGCGTGGGCCGGCGATCGCTACTGCCGGGACAAGGGGCTCAACATCGACCTGTATTCAGGGCCGGTCACCGACAATCTCGTTGGAATCGAGTACATCGAGTCTCATTTGAATCGGCCGGCGGTCAATGCCGGCAAACATCCCGCAAGGCTTGCCGAGATTGTTCTCGACCTGCTGGACATGAAGAGCCGGAAGGTTTCGTGATCGGGATGCTCGGGAAATCTCGTTTCGAATTGCAGTCTGCAGAATGCCGGATTTCCGGATTTTTGAATTCCATGAATCCTGACGCGTCCTGAAACCATGGTTCAAAACGATCTCCAGATTCGTGCCGGCGTGCTTGGAGCGTCGGGTTATATCGGTGCGGAGGTGATGCGATACGTCGCCTTGCATCCGAACCTCGCGCTGGAGTTTGCGACGGCCAATCGCGATGCGGGCAAGCCGATCGGCCACGTGTTGCCGAACCTCGGCGGATTCTTCGAGCAGAAGTTCCTGACCGCGGCTGAAGGGGAAGCACGCGCCGGAGACGTCGACGTGGTGTTTCTGGCATTGCCGCACAACGAGTCGCAGGACGTGTTGCCTCGCCTGGTCGAGAAGTATCCCGGCAAGACATGGATCGATCTGGCCGGAGATTTCCGGACTTCCGATCCCGTGGGATTCGAGAAGTACTATGGCGGACCCCATCGCGCGCCCGACCTGTTGCGGCAATTCGTCTACGGGTTCACCGAGGGACAGAGGGATGCTTTGCCCGGTGCACGGCTGATTGCCAACCCCGGTTGCTTTGCGACCGGCGTCCTGCTGGCTCTGTATCCGCTGATGAACACCGGGATGCTCTCCGATCCGATCTGCGTGACCGCGTTGACCGGTTCCTCCGGGTCCGGCCGCGAACCCTCGCGCACCACCCATCATCCGGAGCGCGCGCAGAACCTCCGGGCTTACAAGATGCTCAGGCATCAACATCTGCTCGAAGTGGAGTCCTTTCTCAACAGCCGTTCCGATTCGGAGATCCGCCTCCAGTTCGTTCCTCAGTCGGCGCCCATTGTCCGGGGGATCTTCACGACGCTGTTTCTTCCCGGCCAATCGGTGGACGCCGTCCTGAACGCCGTCGAGCGGGCCTACGGACGGGAACCGCTGATTGACGTCGTGACCGGTTCTCCCGACGTTCGCGTCGTGCAGTCAACGCCGCGCGCCGTTGTCGGTATCGCCGGAGAGGCCGACCGCGGGGCGGTGGTGTTTTCGGCGATCGACAATCTGGGAAAGGGAGCGGCCGGTCAGTCGATTCAGAACATGAACCGCGCGCTGGGCCTGGAAGAGACCACGGGGCTTCTCTGGCCCGGCGGATACGTTTAGGGGTACACGATGGCGACAACGCACTTTGAAATCTCGCAACAACTGGAAAACACCTACACGCTGCCGGTGTACCGAAACATTCGTCTCCCGCTGACGCTGGTTCGAGGCGTGGGCAGCTACGTATACGACGATCGCGGCAATGCCTACCTGGATCTCTACGGCGGGCATGCCGTCTGCAGCATCGGTCATTCGCATCCGATCTGGGTCGAACGGATGAAGGAGCAGATCGAAAAACTGACCTTCTATTCGAACGCGGCCTACTGCGAGGTTCGCGCCGAGGCTGCCGAAGTGCTGGTGACCCATAGTTATTCGTCAATGGATGGCGTGTTCTTCTGCAACTCCGGCGCCGAAGCGAACGAAACGGCTCTGAAGATCGCAAGGAAGGGAACCGGTCGAACCCAGATCGTTGCCATGAAGGGCGGGTTTCACGGCCGGACGCTCGGGGCCCTGAGCGTGACGGGATTTCCGAAGATGCGCGAACGGTTTCCCGAGAATATCGACATGTTCACCAGGTTCTTCGAACTGGGCGATGAGGGTCTGTTCGACATCCCGGATCCCGAACGGGTGGCCGCGGTCATTCTGGAGCCGATTCAAAGTGTTTCGGGCGTGTTCATGGCGCAACCGGAGTACTACCGGCGCCTTCGCGAGTTTTGCACCCGCAACGGAATCGTTCTGATCTTCGATGAAGTCCAGACCGGCACCGGCAGGACGGGAAAGTGGTATGCCGGTCTTCACTGGGGCGTCGATCCCGACATCGTCACGACAGCGAAGGGTGTTGGAGGGGGAGTTCCGGCCGGCGTCGTCATGGCCAACGAAACGGTTGCCGAAACCGTGGAGCCGGGAGACCAGGCCACGACGTTCGGAGGCAGTCCGCTCGCCGCCGCGGCTATTTGCGCCACCTACCGCATCATTGAAGAATATGGATTGCTCGACTTGGTCCGTACCCGGTCCGCCGATCTGGTATCCCGGTTGTCTGCGCTGGACGGTGTCCGCGAAGTGCGTGGACTGGGATACCTGCTCGGTGTCGAATGCTTTGGGCCTGCCAGACAAATCCAGCGCCGTTTGTTCGAGGAGCGGATCTTGGTGGGCGAGTCTTCTCACCCCAACACGATTCGGCTGCTGCCGCCCCTGACCGTGAACTCGGAGGAGTGGGAGCAGTTTCTGGACGTGTTCGAAAAACTGGTGGCCGACACATCGGCGCAATGAAGCATTTCTACAATCTTGCGGACCTGCGGGCGGATGAAGTCGAAGCGCTTCTGGATGACGCGGCCCGCTTGAAGAGGAACCCGATCGCGACCGATTTGGCGGGGAAGCAGTTCGGACTCATATTCCTGGCGCCCTCGCTGCGGACACGAACTTCGTTTGAGGTCGGAATTCGGCAGTTGGGCGGCGGTGTTTCAACGCTCGAATCGGCGATGTTCTACGCGTTGGAGACCCGTCAGGGCATTCGCATGGACGGCGACACGGCCGAACACGTGCGGGAGGCCGTGCCCGTTCTGTCCCGATTTTTCTCGGGGATCGGTCTCCGTGTGATGGCCTTGGGCAATTCCAGGGACGAAGATCTCGGCGACAAGCGGTTCAGGAGTTTCGAGGAGCATGCCACGGTTCCGATGTTCAACATGGAATCGGCGCTCTATCATCCATGCCAGGCTTTGGCCGACATGCTGACCGTGCGCGAGATTCTGGGACAAAACGCGGGCCGCCGCATCACATTGACTTGGGCGCCGCACCCCAAGCCGCTGCCGATGGCGGTGGCGAACTCATTACTACTGGCGGCCGCGCAAACGGGCATGCATGTGACCGTTGCCCATCCGGAAGGATACGATCTGCCCGCGCCGGTCATGGAGCGAGCCGCCAGGATGGGCGAGTCTTCGGGGGGCAGTGTCCGAAGGACCAGTGACCGGCTTGGCGCCGCCGCTGGGGCCGAAGTGGTGTATGCCAAGTCTTGGGGGGCGTTGACACGGTACGACTCGCCTCAGGCGGAGCAGGCTTCACGAGAAAGTCACCGGGACTGGATGGTGGATGACGAGTTCATGTCCGCTACCGACAATGCCCGCTTCATGCACTGCCTTCCCGTGCGGCGGAACGTGGTGGTTGCCGACTCGGTGATCGACGGAGAAAGGTCGGTTGTGGTGGATCAAGCCGAAAACCGGCTTCATGCCCAGAAAGCCATGCTTCGCTGGCTGTTCGCCTGATCCCCTCAAAGTCAATTCGCCATGGCTGATTTCCGACTTTTGTTTTGTGCGGCCCGGCTAGCCGATGCTACGCTCCGTTAGAAGGTCTGAAGACATGGGAGTGACCCAAAAGATGCGTATTCGTTCGATCGGTTTCGCTTTCCTGGTGGTGGTACTGGCGGGCTCGGGTTCATCGCTGTTTGGGCAGCGCGGACGTGGCGGCGCACCGGCGGAACCGTCCGCGCCAACTCCGCGTCACCCCGACGGCCGTCCCAACCTCGGGGCCCTGCCCGGCGAAACCGGCGTCTGGGTCGGCAACGGCGGCCGGTTGGCCATCAACCCGAACAACTACGAAGCGCGAGCGACCCTGGGCGCCCCCATCCATATCGACGACGTCCCCCTGAAGCCATGGGCCCGCGCGATTGTGGATGAACGCCACATCACGTTTCTGAGCTACGAACCCCATGCACGATGCAAGCCGTCGGGCGGACCGCGGGAATTCGTCACGCCATACGGTCTGGAGATCGTGGACCTTCCGGAAATCCAGCGGGTGTACATCTTCGACATCGGCGGGCCGCACACCTATCGCGTCATCTACATGGACGGCCGCCCACACCCGGAGAACCCGACACCGAGCTACTACGGGCACTCGGTGGGCCGCTGGGAAGACGACACCCTGGTTGTGGATACCGTCGGCTTCAACGAAAGGTTCTGGATGAACCGCGATGGGTTGCCCCACACCGATCGCATGCACCTGATCGAGCGGATTACGCGCACCGATTTCGACACGCTGCAATACGACATCACGATCGACGATCCCGGCGCCTATGATGCCACCTGGGAGAGCGGGTTTGCCATCAACTGGAGGCCGAACACGGAGATCTTCGAGTACATCTGCCAAGACAACAATACATTCCCGCAGAACATCGTCAATGCCTACGGCGAGGCCGAGGTGCCGAGCCGGGTGGTGCCCTGAAATCTTCTGACTGGGGTCGTTTTCTCACCGTCTGAACCGGAACAATATGAGGCCGCCGGCAGGAAGCTCGCTCTGAAAAATGAAGGGCGCTTACAGGGAGTACTGAAGAACCGGGACATGATGACAAAGTCGGATTTCACGACGAAAATTGAATATTTCAAAATGGTGCATGGCGTAACGCTTCGGGCGATCGCCGCGTTCGACGACAAGGATCTCGAATTCAGGCCACAAGCCGCCATGCGTACGCCGAAGGAACTGGTCTTTCACATCTACAGTCAGGAAAGGATACTCGCGGAGGCCAAGCGGACAGGACGGTTCACCATGGAAGAGGCCAACCGGTCGAATCCCGAGGCCCCCACGGCCGAAATCGCGGCACTGGCCACGGCAGCCGATGTCCGTGCATTTGCCGAATCCTGTCATCGAGTTGCGCAGGAAGTTCTTGGGGCGATGTCTGAAGAAGATCTCATTCGTCCAGTCGAGTCTCCCATGGGGACGTATCCCGCCTGGCGCTTTTTCGACTTTGCCTACGACGAGCACTGGCATCACCGCGGCCAGCTTTACACGTATCTGCGACTGCTCGGGAAAGAGCCGCCCATGTTGTATGACTACTGAGTGGCAGCCGTAAATCCCATTCGAAGAAGAAACGTTCTTCCTTGGCGACGCCTCTTCAGAAAGTATCGGGCCAGATCCGGCAGGCTGTAGCCGGCGACCGGGATTTCTTCCTTCTCGGGGTCGAAGTATTCCTTGTTGACGTGTACACGTCCCACGACCTGACCAAGTTTGGCTCCGGTTTTGGTGAAGGGGGCAGGCTGAATCACGATGGCGTGGCCGCATTTGGGTGACCACCGAGGACTGAAAAAGAGGCTGCTATCTGTTTGGACCCGGACTGTCCAACCTCGATGAGATATTTCTGAGCAGCCCTGAGTCCGGCCCGACCAGACCCGTTTCCGATGCTGCATAGACAAAGATCGAAGTGTTTCTAGTTGTCTGAAAGTGAATCGGAGTCCATGGATTCTGGCGGTCAACGCCATCGGACTCTGGCTCTTCTGAGTTGTCGTTACGGGGAGAAAAATTCAGCGGACATGCCCACACTTCAATTCAAAGGTAAGGTCTTCGTCCAGAATCACCATCTGGCAGTACCGTTCCACGAACTTCAGCCAGTCAAATCGAAGAGCTTGACCAAGACCCCCAACCTGCACGACAACCTGATCGTCGAGGGAGACAACCTTGCCGCACTCAAAGCCTTGTTACCGACATACCACGGCAAGATCAAGTGCATCTACATAGATCCTCCCTACAACACCGGCAACGAAGGCTGGGCCTACAACGACAACGTCAACTCGCCGATGATGCGCGAATGGCTCGGCAAGACTGTTGACCGTGAAGACCTGACGCGGCACGACAAATGGTGCTGCATGATGATGCCGCGCCTGCGGCTCCTTCGGGAACTCATGCGTGACGATGGCGCCATCTTCGTGTCCATTGACGACAATGAAGTGCATCGGTTGCGGTGTTTGATGGATGAGGTGTTCGGGGAAGAGAACTTCGTGGCGACCGTTATATGGCAAAAGATATTTTCTCCCAAGAATACGGCCAAACATTTTTCGGAAGATCATGACTTCATCGTGGTCTATACCCGGCGAATTGATCGTTGGAGTCCGAATCTCCTGACGCGCAGCGAGAAAGCTATCAGTCGTTACGAGAATCCGGATAACGATCCCCGGGGCGTGTGGTCGTCGAGCGATCTGACGGCGCGGAATTTCTATAGTTTGGGGACGTACGAAGTCACCAGTCCGGCGGGCAAGAAATTTGTGCCTTCGGTCGGAAATTACTTCCGAGTGTCTCCGGCAAAGTTTGACGAACTGGCCACAGACGGCCGTATCTGGTGGGGGAAAAAAGGGCGGAGTATGCCACGGCTCAAGCGCTATTTGACGGAAGTCAAAGACGGGGTTGTTCCCCAGACTTTGTGGTTTCACGGCGACGTCGGACATACTCAGGACGCTAAGAAGGAGCTTGTTTCGATTCTGGATTTTGAGAAATCTGAAGATGTGTTTAATACCGTGAAGCCTGCAGGTTTGATCAGGCGAATGCTAGAGATCGGTACTGACAAAGACTCCATCATCCTCGACTCCTTCGCCGGTTCCGGTACGACTGCTCAAGCCGTCCTTGCCCTGAATAAGGAAGACGGCGGCAACCGCCGTTTCGTGCTGATCGAGTGTGAGGACTACGTGGAATCGATCACCGCCGAGAGGGTGCGGCGTGTCATCAAAGGTGTCCCAAGGGCGAAAGACAAGGTCCTGAAAGCGGGGCTTGGCGGGAGCTTCAGCTACTTCAAGCTGGGGCAACCAATGCGGCTGGAATCTTTGTTGGACGGCTCCAACCTGCCCGATTACAAGGCTCTGGCCGCTTATGTTTTTTTCACGGCAACAGGAGAAGAGTGGAATCCGAAGCGCATGAAGCGCAAGGAGTGGTTCATCGGCGAAAGCCACATCTACGATGTATTCCTGATTTACGAGCCTGAAGTAGAGAGCCTGAAGGATTTGGCCTTGACGTTGGACGTTGCCCGAAACCTGCCCCGCGGAAGCGGAAAACGGAAACTTGTGTTCGCTCCCACGAAGTATCTCGATTCCCAATTCCTTTCCGAGTACGAAATCACGTTCCAACAGCTTCCGTTCCAGATTTACAAAGCGCTGGATTCGAGCCCTTCAAAGTCCACCGTGCAGCTCATGACGACGGCGAGTCAAAAAGGGAAGAAGAAGCCAAAGCAGTCATCCCGATAGGCAACAACGATGATCCTCAAGGATTACCAGAAACGTGTGCTTGCGACAGTCCGGGAGTTCCTGGAGCAAATGGGGGAACTGCGCGAAAAGGCCGCCAAAATCAGGGAATCCGACCCGGATTTAACGGTCGACTGGGTGCGTTCAACATGGGAAAAGGTGAGTTCCAGAGCTTTCCAGTCACGCAAGAACTGCCTCGGCGAGCCACTGCCGTCCTTCTGCCTGAAGATTCCTACCGGTGGGGGCAAGACATTTCTAGCCACCAAGATCGTGGACCTCGTCAATACGCACTACCGAAAGAAACGGAATGGCTTCGTTCTCTGGATCGTCCCGACCACGCAGATTTACAATCAAACGTTAAGAGCGCTAAGGGATCGAGACCATCCTTACCGCCAGGTTATCGATATTGCTTCCGCTGGGCGGACTCTGATCTTGGAGAAAACCAATCCCTTTTCTCCATTGGACGTCCATGACAATCTTTGCATCCTTTTGCTCATGCTCCCATCTGCCAATCGCGAGACAAAGGCACAGCTTCGAATGTTTCGTGACAGCGGCGGTTTCGACCGGTTCTTCCCCGCCGATGAAGACGTCCGCGGCCATACGGAATTGATCGAGAGGATTCCGAACCTCGACGCGTTCGGTGAGGAAAATGGTTTTTGGGGCCGTCAGGTCAAGTCCTCTCTAGGGAACACGCTACGGGTCCTGCAACCGTTGATCATTCTCGATGAAGGTCACAAGGCCTATAGCCTTAATGCAAAAGCCACCTTGGAAGGATTCAATCCCTGCATGATCGTCGAGTTGTCGGCAACACCGCCGAAGGGTGCGAATGTTCTGGTGGAGATCCTCGGCCAAGAGTTGAATGCCGAAGAAATGATCAAACTGGACCTGCATATTCAGAATCGTGCAAGCGTGAATTGGAAGGACACGATGTTGGCCGCAATCGAACATCGACAGAAGTTGGAACATGACGCGCGGAGGTATGAGGCGGAAACCGGTGTTTATATTCGACCGATCTGCCTCATTCAGGTGGAGCGTACAGGCAAAGACCAGCGCCGTGCCGGCGTCATTCACGCTGAAGACGTGAAGGACTATCTGCTCTCGCATCCCGACATTGCCGAGGAACAGGTTGCGATCAAGACCAGTCAGAAAGATGAATTGAAAGTCGTAGACGAATCTGGCGGGCTCATCTCAAGGGATTGCGCAGTCCGATTCATCATTACCAAGCAGGCTCTGCAGGAAGGTTGGGATTGCGCATTTGCCTACGTCTTGACGATTCTGACAAATCCCGGAAGCAAGAACGCGCTAACCCAACTCGTTGGTCGTATTCTCCGACAGCCATATGCCGAAAAAACGCCGCACATTTCCCTGAATGAAAGTTATGTGTTTTGTTTTCAGCGGAAAGGTAGCGAATTACTCCAGGAGGTGCGAAAGGGGTTCGGGGTCGAGGGGCTTGGTGACCTTCAGGGACGCATCGTGGAGGATCGCAATGATGAGCCGCGGGGCGAAATTCAAGAGATTGCGGCCCGTGAAATGTTCAGGAAAGCTGCCGATAGTCTTGTACTGCCGGCATTCATGATCCGCGACGGCGGTGAATGGCGGTTGGTGCATTACGAGGCAGACATTTTATCGCGTATTGCATGGGACGATTTGAACGTTGAGCCGTTATCGGATTTGCCCTTGAGCACGATGGAGAGCAAAGATGTGGAATTCCGCACCGGGCTGGACACTGGCATTCTTGAAAATAGTCCCGAAATCGTTCGCCGTCGGCTGGATACCAACAGTGCTACCGATCTGGATTATGCGTTCGCGGCAAGCCATTTGCTTGACGTCGTTCCCAATCCGTGGCGTGGCGCTGAAGTCGCCAGTCGCGTGTTCAAGGCGCTGATCGAAAAACATGGATCCCGATCGGTTGCCGACAATTTCGTATACATACTGGAAGAACTCAGAAAGCAACTCGAACTGGAACGGGACCTGCGTGCCGAGGACGTGTTCGGCGGATTACTTGAGACCGGCATCATGCGCTTCATGGTCGTGACCGACGATCTGGGCTTCAATCGACTGCCCAAGATACAAAGATCCCGATCGGGTCAGAAGAAGGCGACGCGAGTCGACGGCAACCAGTTCCTCATGAGCCTTTTCGACTTTGTGGCCGAGGACGACATGAACGAACTCGAAAACAAAGTGGCAACGTACCTCGATCAGCAAGAACGCTTGTTTTTCTGGTATCGCAATCATCCCCGAAGGGACTATTACGTTCAGGGCTGGAAGCGCCACAAGATATTTGCCGATTTCGTTTTCACACTAAGAGCGGATGAACCCGGCAACTCGGATTCGTTTCACAAAGTGTTTGTGACGGAGACCAAGGGGCTTCATCTGAGGGGTGGCGCCGACACTGAATACAAGCGTACTGTATTCGATTTGTGCACCCAGCATGCCAGGGAAAAGAATTGGAACGAATTTGTGCCCGCCATGCGAAACAGGGTGGTGCGGTTTGAAGTCGTAGACGAAGACGAATGGCAGAAACGTCTGAACGCGATGATTCAAGCATCCTGAAAAGGCATGATTCCCCGGTGATCGAGCCCCTTTGCGAGTTTGTGGGTTTTGCCGGTTGCATTCGCGCGGTCGCTGGGGTCGCCCCCTTATTCGGGGCCGGTCACTGCAAGTGGAATCGCCGTATCAGCCGTCCGGCCTATTTGAGGCCGGACTCAACCAAAACCGTCTCCGGAAAACCCGGGGCGGTTCAAAGTTCGTCTTCCGGCCCTTCCTGAACACTTATTCCATTCCATCCTGAAGCACCGCCTCCACCAGTCTTCAGAACGGATTCCGGCCATCCGGAGTATTCGATAACCGGGATGGAAGGGAAGTGGACTGGGAAAAATTGGCTGGTCCTTGGCCGGCGCTTTGTTGACATGTTCGACACGACGGGGTCGCGGATGTGCGGCGGCCGGGCAGATCCACGGGATATCGAGCCATCAAGCCCGGCCCGTGGAGTGGACTTCAGATGGTTCCGGGTCTAACTTGTTACACGGTGCCGTTGAAGGGACAAGGAACTCGAAATCAACGGGCCGATGGGGCCAACGGCGATCTGCCCGCGCGAGCCAACTCACAAGGAGGAGAAGGAGAACCACAATGGGTGCAACCTATGTTGACGTAACCATCCGCAATCCCGCGGATCTGCAGCGAAGCTGGACGGGCAAATTCCTGGTCGATATCGGAGCATTCGACTCGCTCGTCCCTCGGGCGCACCTCGAAGAGATCGGACTCAAACCAAAAGGGCAGCGGCAATACGTCCTTGCGGATGGGAACAAAGTCGCCTTCGACATTACAACCGCCATCTTGAGTTCAAGGGACAGGTTGTCGGCGGCACGATCATCTATGGGGACGAAGGCGCGGAGCCGTTGCTTGGCGTCACCGCATTGGACTCCGGTGGATTCGAGGTCGATCCGCGCAATGAGGAACTCAAACGGTTGCCGGCAATTTTGCTGAAGGCATGCGGTTAGCAGGACGATGCTTATCTGCCCGAAATGCTGCTGGCGGCGCGAAAGAACGGAGTTCGCACGTCGGGATTGACGTTAGCCCAGTTCGTGCATGACCGCCTGCGTCATCTCCTGCAAACTGGCAGTTGCGCAGAAGGTACGAACCGTTCGATTTCAGTGGCCGCAACCTTGGGTACGGAGGCGAGTGTGATCGCCATTCTCCAACAATTCAGTTGGCAACAGTTGTGTTGTTTTCGCGATCACGTCGTGCGACCGGAGCGCCACTCATCGAGGTCGCCCTCCCAGCCGGAGCCGCGTAGCCGCCGAGCCACGTCGACATCGAGAGGTTCCGCCGCCACAACGCGCAACGCGAAATTGACAGCCTCGCGCTTCGTTTTCAGCCGGTAACGGCGCATCACCTCCGCACAGGCTTTCTCGTCGATATCCACATTGGTGCGGGCCATCTGCCTAGCATACACAATAATCCTGGACGCGACCTTCCATGGTTGGGTTGGGTGTTGGCGGTCGCCGGAAAGTGAAGAAATCTGGACTGGATCTTCGCACATGCCACATCTTCCGGTCATTGAGGGGCCTGCATTCCGAGACTGCAGGGGCGGCGTGGGTGTGCGCTCTGCGAGCGCGCGGCAGGTGAGATCGCGCGGTCATAGACCGCGCCTACAGTCGGAGTGGGCGTATTTCCGGCTGGCGGACGATGATGACTATCTACAACCCGATGCGTGTTCCAAAAACTTCATTCTTAGGTGATCGTTCACAGGTTGGGTCCAGCTGCAATGGGAATTCGGGGACAGGCTTCTGGTCCCGCCCCGGGCACCACAGCGTCTTGCGCTCGAACTGCCGATTTTATTATCCTGAGTGCTGTCTGCCCCGGAAAACGGGGCGATTCTCAGAGCCAATCGGATCGCATTGGCTGCAATTGGATTTTGAAATTCGGTAGAGGGATCGGACAGCCGCGCAAAAACAATGTCAATCGATTCAATCGAACCAACGGATTCAATCGATCCCGGGCAGTTAGCTCAGTTGGAAGAGCATTCGGTTTACACCCGAAAGGTCACAAGTTCGAGCCTTGTACTGCCCATCCCAACCAAAAAAGTCCTCCATGGAAGCACACACCGTTGACCATGGAGGACTTGATTTTCGGCGATAACCCGCGGGCGCTCCCGCGCATCGTCTACTGTCGATTACCTTTGATTACTGTTGATCCGGCTCTGCTTCCGGGGCGATTATTGCAAGTTGTTCGTCAGCGTTGAGACCCGTGGCCAGACCGTCCACCTGCTTTCCGACCTGGACCCGCCGCATGACGACGATTTCCAACGGCGTTGCCGTCTTGGGATCGACGTTCGCGGTGGCGCAGGTGAATCCTCTCAAAGTGCACTCGGAGGTGGTGTGCACGATGCCCCTTTCGGCCATCAGCCTGAACATGACCTCCTCGGTTTCCGGATGATTCTCCACGGAATTGTTCGGAAGGAACGTTCCCACGCCTATCGCATAGTCGACGGGCATCAGCGGTTCGACGCTCGCCATGAATGACCCATCCAGTTTCTTGCCCAAATCATAGGCGCCGAGATCCGCCCCCTCCTCGACCATGTATTCGACGACTTTGGTATATCCCATGTTGGCCGCGGCCATCAGCGGCGTAATGCCGTAGCTGTCCGCCCAATTCAAGTCTTCTCCGAGTTCCACCAGAAGCTTGACGACCTGAAGCCTCTCTTCTTCGGGTCTTTCCATCTGATAGCCGGGAATAAGCGCCAAGCCAGCCGACGCTTGCAGCATGGACTCTCTGTCGCTGGATTTGGCGTGAGGGTCCGCCCCATACGACAGAAGGAGCTGGGTGGTTTTCAGGTCGCCGGTGAATACGGCACGCATCAGGGACGAAGCAAAGACGATGCGCGGAGAGGCCCCGCGATTGCGCGCCCTCGGAGTGTTGTCCACGACCGCGTTCGGGTCGGCGCCCCAGTCAAGGAGTTTCTCGATCAGCGGCAGGGGATCCGCCGTGATAGTCCACGGCAAACCGTTGGTCGCCAATTCCATGTTGCGGCGGTCCACCGCCCAGAACAGCGGCGTGAAACGCTGCGCGTCGGCCTGATTCACATCCACACCGTTGTCGATGAGGTACGACGCCATTTCATAGTGGCCGTTGAATATCGCGAGAGCCAAGGCGTTTTTCCCGTCGGCTGAGACGATGTCCAAATCCGCGCCGGCGTCGACCAGCGTACGCGCTATATCCATGTAGCCTTCTCGGGCCGCAAACATCATCGGGGTGAGCCAACCGTTGGCGTATTCGGCTGGGGATTGCTCCGGCGAGGGAGGCACCGGCGTGGCGCCTTCAAAACCCCGGGCGGTGGCCGTCGGGATGTAATACGACCTGGCATTGACGTCTGCGCCGCGGTCCAAAAGCATCGCGACCGTATCGAGATGGTTCTCCTCGACGGCCCACATCAGCGCGGTTGTGCCGCCCCAGGATTCAATCGCATTGACGTCTGCGCCACCGTCCAACAACGTCTCAACCGCGTCGTTCTTGCCCGTGCGCGCTGTCAGCATGAGCGCGGTATCGCCATTCAAGGTAAGCGGTGCGTTCGTGTCGGCGCCTGCGTCCACGAGTCTGGCAATAATGGCCGCGTTCCCGTTCATTGCCGCCAGCATCAACGGTGTCGCACCTTCTACGTTCGTCGCGGACACATTCGCCCCCGCGGTGAGCAGCAACTCCGTGGTCTCCAGATCGTCCCACCGCACAGCCCAGTGCAACGCCGTGGCGCCATCCACCTGCGGCTCATTGACGTAGTCGAGAAACTCGCGCACGCGCTCAAATGAAAAACCGGTGTCAGCAGCCGCCTGTTGGAGAGTCTCTGCGGCTTTTTGCTCCAGCATGGAGCGCACCTCCGCCACACTGTTTCTTCTCATTACCGTGTCGGCGATATCGCTGGCAGCCGCGCCGAAACCGGCAGCCAAAAGCAAGATGACCACCAAGCAACCAAGGACGCCTCTCTTGAACATGTGTCTCCTCCCGCCGCGTGTCTGATTTCGTGCGTTACTCCGAGTATTTCAGGGCCGCATGCCGTTCAACATCGACAAGAACAACTTGACCCATGGACTCAACGCTCCGGACGTATGCATCATAGTCGACTATCAATTTTCTAAACAACTAATAAATAGATTGCACTAAGATTCCACTCAATATTAATATAATTAGAATTTGAGCGGGCAGCTTGAGCCCTGCCTTCATGAATTGCCCTGGAACGGAGTCGTCAATGAAAACGTTAGTTTTAATTGGTTGCATGGGATTGGTAACCGCGGTCCCCGGCTACGGGCAGGACGTTTCGGCAACTGCCGTTGCGACGTCCGAAGCGCTGAATCCGAAAGCGCTGGTCGATCAGTACTGCGTCACCTGCCACAGCGATAGAGTGAGAACCGCGAATCTGACGCTCGAAAATGCCGATTTTTCCGAGCTGGCGAATGATGCGGAGTTGTGGGAAAGGGTCATCCTCAAACTTCGGGCAGGCGTGATGCCGCCGTCGGGCGTGAGGCGGCCTCCCGTGGACGAATACGCGGCGCTGAGGGACTGGCTGGAGAATGAAATCGACACCGCCGCCGCATCGCGTCCAAATCCCGGGTCCGTCGTGATGCGCCGCATGAACCGGGCCGAATACGCCAATGCGGTTCGCGACCTCATCGATTTCGAGATCGACCCCGCGCTCTTCTTGCCGCCGGACGATTCGGCGGATGGCTTCGATAATGTCGCAGGCTCGTTGACGCTTTCTCCAACGCTGCTGGAATCCTACGTAACCGCGTCGGCGAGGATCGCCCGCATGGCGATCGGCCACTGGGAATCCCCAACGCAAGCCAGTTATATCGCGCAGGCCGATACATCGCAGACCCAGCACCTCGAAGGCCTGCCATTTGGCACCCGAGGCGGGATGCTGGTTCGACACACCTTCCCGTCCGACGGCGAGTACAGGTTATCGGTTCAAAACTACGGTCTTGGAAGCTTTCACCCGGGCGAGCAGATTGAATTCCTGATCGACGGCGAGAGAGTCGGTTTGGCCGATTACACAGGCGTTGGAATGACTTCGGGCATGTCTGCGGAGAACGATGGATCCATCGATGTGACGGCCTATGTCAGGGCCGGAACTCGCAGCGTGGGCGCCACATTCCTGGCGAAGAACTATGGACCCAGCCTGAACATGGTGCAGGAATACGATCGAAAGTCCCTGGAAAACAACGCCATTGCTCAGTTGCAGTACCCCCCGATCATCGGTTTCTTCAGGATTTCCGGGCCGTTCAGTTCCGAGCGTCCGGTGGACTCACCCAGCATCCGCAAAGTCTATACATGCCGGCCCGAGAACGCGGATCAGGAAGAGTCCTGCGCAAACGAGATCATTTCGACGCTGGCAAAGACGGCCTTCAAGCGTCCCGTAGACTCGCAGGACCTTGAAGCATTGATGGTGTTTTACGAGCAGGGCCGTGCCGAAGGCAGCTTCGAGGACGGAATCGAGTTGGCGCTCCGGCGGATCCTGGCCAGCCCTCAGTTTCTAGTGCGCTTCGAAAAGGAACCGGTGGACTTGGCGCCGGGCGAAATCTATCGCGTCGACGATCTGGAATTGGCTTCTCGCTTGTCCTTCTTCCTGTGGAGCAGTATTCCGGACGATGAGTTGATCGACATCGCCGCGGAGGGAAGGCTCAGCGACCCCACCGTGCTCGGGCAGCAGGTCGACCGAATGCTTGCAGATCCTCGATCTGAAGCTCTTATCGAAAATTTCGCCAACCAACTTCTGTACCTGCGCAACCTGCCGGTGACGTTCCCCGATGGAAAGTCCTATCCCAACTGGGACGACGAACTGCGCACGAGCTTCCGTCGCGAAACGGAGCTGCTCTTTGAGAGCATCATGCGTGAGGATCGCAGCATCGTCGATCTGCTGACGGCGGACTACACATACGTCAATGAGCGGCTCGCGCTGCACTACGGCATCCCGGGCATTTATGGCTCCCACTTCCGCCGCGTCGACCTTGGACCGGAACTGGACTATCGTCGAGGATTGTTGGGGCATGGAAGCTTCCTGTCGATCACGTTTACTCAGAATTTCAGAACCTCTCCGGTCAAGCGCGGCGTTTGGATCCTTGAGAACATTCTCGGCAGTCCCGCGCCGGCCCCGCCTCCGAACGTTCCGGCTCTGGAGGACTCGGGTAGCGACGATGGAAGAATCCTTACGTTGCGCGAGCAAATGACCCTCCACCGGCAAAATGAGCCTTGTTCAACGTGCCACAAGCTGATGGATCCGATCGGTTTCGCCCTGGAGAACTTCGACGCCGATGGAAGCTGGCGAACCGATCAGGGAGACGAGGCGGGAACGCCGTTCAATACAACCGTCGAACTGCATGACGGCTCGTCGGTCACCGGCCCCGTGGAGTTGCGAGAGGCGCTCTTGCGATATACGCCGCAGTATGTTCGCACGATTACCAAGAACATGATGACGTACGCTCTCGGGCGAGGCGTCGAGTATTCCGATATGCCCGTGGTCCGTTCGATCGTGCAGGATGCGGAGAGCGACGAATACCGATTCCGGTCGATCGTTATGGGCATCATTGAAAGTCCGCAGTTCCTGTCGAGAATTAAGACTGAAGAATTACTTGCAGCCGATGAATAGTTGGGTTAACAATACAAAGTGTAGGTTTGTATTTTTCTGATTGAAGGAGAGTCCATCGCATGTTTATCACCAAGAAGGCTATCCCCCGCCGTACGTTTCTGAGAGGCGTCGGCGCCACGATATCGTTACCGTTGCTGGAATCCATGCTGCCGGCTCAAACGCCTCAGAACCAGACGGCGGCAGTGGCCCCGCATCGTTTTGTAGGCATTTGGCACCCGCATGGGGCCGCGCCGGGATACTGGAGCCCGGCACAGGAAGGTTCCGATTTTGAGTTTTCGTACATCACGAAACCGCTGGAGCCGTTCCGTGACCGCACGGTTCTGATGACCAACCTCGATGCAACGGCCTCGGCGCCGACGGCGGAAGAACCCGCGGGAGATCACGCACGAGGTGCGGCGCTTCTGTCGGGCGCCCGTCCGCGAAGAAACAACGTGAACCCGTATCTGGGCGTCACAATCGATCAAATGATCGCGAACAAGTATGGTCAGGACACCATATTGTCATCCCTCCAGCTCGGGATCGAGGATACGGGCAATTTTGGCGGTTGTAACTTTGGCTATAGTTGTGCCTACTCCAACAGCATCTCGTGGCCCACGCCCACGCAGCCGCTTCCGACCGAAACCAATCCGCGCGTGGCCTTTGAGCGGTTGTTTGGCGACGGGACGAGCACCGAGGAGCGGATGCAGGGACGAATGCGGAACGCAAGCATTCTCGATTCAGTCACGCGCGAGATTCCCGCTTTGAAGCGGGATCTGCCGCCGGGCGATCAGGCCCGACTCGACACCTATCTGGACAACGTTCGTGAGATCGAACGCCGGATCCAGATCGCGATGTCCAAGAACGTGGCGGAACCCGCCGAGGAGATCCCCTTCGGCGTGCCGCAGAGCAAGCACGACCATTTTCTTTTGATGTACGACCTGATGGCGCTGGCTTTCGAGGGAGATATCACTCGTTCCATCACGTTTATGTTGGGTCGCGACCTGACCGGCACCAGCTACCCCGAGTCGGGATTTGACGGCGGATGGCACGGCTCGTCCCATCATGGCGACAAGCCGGAGAATATTGCCAACTATGCCAAGATCAATCGGTACCACGTCCAGAATCTTGCCTATTTCGTTGACAAGCTGAGCAATACCCCCGACGGCGACGGCAATGTTCTGGATCACGTGTTGATCTACAAGAGTACCAACATGGGCAATTCCCATCGCCACGCACATGAGAAGGTGCCGACAATCCTTGTTGGCGGCGTCGACGGTACTTTCAGAGGGAATCGTCACTTGGTGTACCCGGACAACACGCAGCGATGTTCGAATATGCTTATGGGTATTCTCGAACTGTACGGTATCGAGCGGGACGTGCTCGGTGACAGCACCGGGCGACTCTCGATCGCCTAGCTATCGGTGGCACACTCTGGGGCCCGTGAAGGGGACTCGGGTTCCTGGAGTTGCCGGCAAGCCTACGTTGAGATGACCCCACGCGGGCCGATTTCGATTCGGCCCGCGTGGGGATCATTCAGACTCTGATTCAAGAAATATTCTTTCACGCAATTCGATGAACTCATTGGAGAAGGACGGCGCATGAAGCGGAAATCCGGAAGGTCCGCAATGACGTTGGCGGCCGTAGCCATGGTGGGGCTGTTGGCCTATCTGGCCGCGTCGGCCAGCGCTCAGGACAGGGGAGCGGCCCGGCCTAAAGTAGACAGGCCGGAGGGGGAAGTGTGGCAGGTCGTACGCCAAAACTGCATATCCTGCCACGGCATCGATGACTACGCTTTTTTTGCCCTGGACCGAGCGGGATGGGCGGATCTCATCGATTCCAGTCACGAAAGCATGCCAGAAGTCGGTCTGTCCGAGGAAGAGCAGACGCTTCTTCTCGACTGGGTCGTCGATGAGTTCGGTCCCGATTCGGAGCCATTTCCACGGTCGTACATTCCTCCCGAGATCACCAGGTTTTTCTCGGACCCCGAAGCCTTCAGGCTCATGGACAGGGCTTGCACGGAATGTCATAACATGGACCGGATCAATGACGCTCGATACTCGCTGGACGGATGGCGAGTCGTCCTGGTCACTATGAGAGAACAGGGCGCCGTGCTTACGGACGAGGAACTGGAAACCCTGGTCGAGTGGTTGAGCAGGACCCGGGGCATCAACCCGAACCAATAACCGCCCTTGTCAAGTCCCGGTTTATGGCTCAATGCAGCCGTGACCCGACCCTGCCCTTTCTTTCCGCGGGGTGCCAAGCATGCCTGTCATTGGTTGGGTGACGCGGCCGTTTCCTCCGCTTTTCTTTTAGTCGGTCAAACACTATCTCGAACAGATTCGCGAGCAGTTTGAGTAGGTTCTGACGCTCCCACGGCAGTAGATTCATCTTTGTCGAAAAGTGACTGGGCTTCGTTCGGGTCAATTCAGCCTCAATGCTCAATGGTCTGGCTGGAACGGCCGGCAACGCGGACTCCCGTGTCAGGCTCGTGTTTATCGCCGCCGGAATCAAGGCGCCGTGGTCTATCATGGGCTAATGAAAGTCAGGATGTTTCCCAATTCGACGCGCCCGGGTGTCGGCTTGAAGCCGCGCAAGGAACCCCAGCGGCCTCATCTTACACAGCATTCGCGCAACTGCCCCGTCCTCGAGGCGGGAAGCGCTCTTGGCTTCCTGGTTTATCCTCCGCTTGAACCGGCTGAAGCATTTCACGTCGAGTACCAGGGGGATGGACAATATAACTTTACCTACTTCGCCAACAATGCTTCAGGGGAACGCCAGGCGATCTTTTCGGTTCGGTTCGTGCTTCCGGTGGGAAGCAACGGCAAGATGAAGCAGGAGGTGACGTTCATGGTCTCGAACCCACCGATACCTCCGAAAGCCGCGCCAGGCTTGGCGCGAGCGTTTTTCGTTCCTGAGGATCTTGGCACTCCAGCGGGCGCGATCACACTTCGTGGGGCGACGAATTTCAGGACCGAGCCCGCGTGGGACACCGTGTATGTCCCCGTTCTGAACATGATCGAGCGGCCGATTGCGCCGATGCTTGTCGTTCGGGTCCAGACTGACTGGTACGCACACGACTCGGAATTCCGTTACGTCCTGGAGCCCGGAGAGGGAATCTCCGGGACACACAGCATGCCTATCGGACAGGTCTTCTTCGTTCCAAGAGAAGACATCATCCTCGAAGACTGCAGCGAGGCAGAGGTGTCGGCGATCTGGGAGTCTCGCAAGGAATACTTTCGGGAGAAAGCCGGTTTGAGACGGACCACACCCTACGGACTCGAGTACAGTCCTCTCTACTCACGCCGAAGCAATCCCGAGAAGTCGTAGCGCGCCCGGTCGCAACGTTTCGGGATCGATCGTGTCCCGTCCCGCCGGATTCCGAACATTTCAGGTGTCTGGCAAACCAAGGCTGCTGCCAGTGGCATTCACTGGAGGTCGAGCTGTTGTAACCGCCGCAACATCTCGCGGGCCGGTTCGAAGCCGGGTTCCAGTTCGAGCGATTGCCGAATGTGCGGCAAGGCCTCGGCGAAACGGCCGGCAGCCGCCAAGGCGTTGCCGAGATTGAAAAGGAATCTCGCGGAGTCCGGTCGGAGTTCGACGGCACGCTCGAAGTGTGGGATGGCGTCTTCAATTTGTCCACGAGAGTACAACGAGATCCCCAGATTGGCGTGTGCCGCCGTGAAGTCCGGGTTGAGCGCCAGTACCTGTTCGTAGGCCGCCTCCGCTTCGGCGAACCGTGCCAGCCCACCCAGCGCGTTGCCCCGATTGTAATGAATGATTTCGTTGAGCTGATCGATTTCGGCCGCGCGCTCGAAGCGTACGACCGCCTCAACAAGGCGTCCTTCGGCCGCGAGGGCAAAGCCGAGAGCACTGTAGGTGCTTGCGGACTGGTCACCGAGGCGGAGCGCTTCTTCGAGGTGCGGAATCGCCGCGGCAAACTGGCCGGCCTCCCCGTAGCTACGGCCAAGAAGCGCCCGATTCTCAGCGATGTCCGCGGCCTCGCGCACGCGTGCTTCGGCCATGGCGATGCTCTCAAGCATTGCACGTTCGCGAAACAGTGGGAGCAGCCGTGCGCCATCTTCGGGTGAGTCGGGGAGCACCTGCAACATCAAGGTCGCCATCTCGTTCGCCGAGTCTGTCCCCCACTGCACGCGCACCGGCGGGCTGTGTGGGTTGGCCGCGTTCTCGGCCGAGTTGTCGTAGGTGTACTGCATCGTCAACGCCGTGCCGCGGGGTAACGGAATCGGAGTGGCGTAGCGGTAGTCCTGCTGCCAGCGAAAGTCCCATTGTTCGATGTGGAGCAGTGACCGGACGGCGCCGCCGGGGAGTGTGGCGGTGACGCGCATCTCCTTCCCGAGATGGTGCGCGTGCGGAAACACGCTCAACAGATCCAGCGGCACCGGCAATTCGTAGGTCGTGGTGACCGAATAGTTGTCCTCGCCCGGCGGAATGTCGATCGACTTGGATTCCATCGTCACTCTGAGCGGCGTCTCGACCGGCGGCGTGTCGCTGAGGAAGAGGCCGATCGTCGGCTGAATCGTGAGCGGCCGGCCGGAAGGCGGCACATGCACTTCAACGACGATATCGGCGCCGCGCTCCAGCCGCCATGGCATGCCATCGGGCGACACGATCGGTCCGCGGCCCGGGGCCCACCCGACAAATTGGCCGTCGGGGTCGCGGATGTCCCCGTCCCACGACATCGCATCGAAGCCCGGTTGTCCATCCCGGCCATCACGGCGACGCGAGCCCGAAGTGCGGTCCAACCGGACGACGGAGTGATGGATGGGCGCACCCCCCGTCTTGAACTCCACGGCGCGGACAAATACATCCGATTCCAGGGGCGTGGGGAGCACGAGATGGCGAAACGTGTCCCGGGTGCCGGGACTGATTGGATATGGCCGGTCCACCGTCAGAATCAGGTCGGGTTCGCCCAACTCCCATCCGTCGCTAAAGGAGGGCGGGCTGGGCAGATCGGCGGCATCGCCCTCGACCATGCCTCCGCCCACCCAACCCTGAATCGTGTCGATCTGCTCCTGGCTCAACCGCCGCTGCCCGAGGATGGGGAACTCACCCGGTTCAGGCAACCACCGCGGCATGTAGCGGCTGCGCGTGGCATCGGCAATATCCTCGGCGCGATCGAAGGCGTCGTCGTACGTCAGCAGCGAAAACGGCGCCGCCTGACCCGGCCGGTGACACTGCACGCAGTTGTCGAACAGGATGGGAGCGATGTCGTTGTTGAACGTCGCTTGGGCTGACGCCGTGGATCCGTCCCCGCCAGCGCCAGTGGCCAGGATCACTACCGACAGCTTCATGAGCATTCGGATGATTCCAGGTTTCATGACGGCCGTGCTCGAACCCCCTCCCGCAGGTTTCCGGATGCCTGTGCCAGAGTATAGATGCGCTGAAACGGTCAGTCGAGAGGTTTGCAGCCGCCGCCGGGCCGAATGATCGCAAAGACGATGAAAATGACAGGGCGCCAGGAGTTCATGACGCGGCAGACACCTCGTCATATCGACCCTCATCACGGGTTTGCATGGGCAGGTCGACTGTGCGTCTCCAAATGGGGCGTTTGGGTGTATGGTATTTCCAATAACGTGTCACGGATTGGAGGTTCGGCTGTGCGAAACGCATTGGCGGCATTCATCGTCTCGTTTGCTTTGCTTGGTTGGGGTTCGGCTTGTGGCTGGAGCCAGGGGGGCGAAGTGGTCGGCCGGGTCAATTTGGTCTCTGGCGGGGACCCGGGCGTGGTCGTGGTTCAGCTTGAGGATCTCAGAGGAAGCCCTCTGGCGACGGTCTTCACCGACGAGAAAGGATTGTTCCGCTTCCAGGGGTTGGGTCGTCTCGGCGACAACCTCTTTCTCGTCATAGAGCACGAAGGCTTCAAGCCGGTCAGAGAGGAGATCGATTTGGGCCTCCGCCAGAGCGCCAACATGCTGGTATTCCTGGAGCGAGAAACGGACTCGACCGCCGGGGAGCGCGCGGAAGTGGTCGACGTGCGGGATCTGTTGGCCGGCGTCCCCGACGAAGCCGTGGAGGCGTACGGGGTTGCGCTCGAAGCGTCTCTGGACGGGGATCACGAGGAGGCGATCGAGCATTTGCAACGGGCCCTGGAACTGGCGCCGGACTACTACGACGCCCGGATCAAGCTGGGTGGGGAGCACTTGGAGCTCGATCGATTTCGAGAGGCTGAGGCCGCGTTCCAACAGGCTTTCGAGTTAAGTCCGAACCGGGCACTCGCCCCCCTGAACCTGGGCGTGCTTCATTACAAGGAAGGTGACCTTCAGGCTACTGGTGGAAACCTGGAAGAGGCGGCCGGTTCCTTTCAGCAGGCGATCGGTTTCTTGCTCGAAGCGATTCGCTTGAACCCGCTCTCGGGTGACGCACTCTTCTATCTCGGGGCGACGTTCTACAAGTCGGGCCTCTACGACGAGGCCGAACAGAGCCTCCAGCGTGCGCTGGAGATCGTGGGTGACCACGCTCAGGCGCGGTTGACGCTCATGAACCTTTATGCACGGCAGGCCCGTTACGAAGAGGCGCTGGATCAAGCCGGTGCTTTTCTCGAAGAAAATCCGGATTCGCCGCAGCGAGCAGCGATCGAGAGAGCGAAGTCGCAGATAGAGGCCGCATTGGGACGATGACCCGCTCCAGGATCTCCGCAAGATCGCGCGACAGGCACAACAGTCAATGGCAGGACACTTCAGAGTCCTGCCACGCACTGTCAAGACTCCCGCACAAAAAAAGCGGACTCCCCAAGAAAGGGAGTCCGCGATAAGGAAACTACAGCCGGGGACCGTTCTGGGGCCCCCGGGAAAGATTAGAAGTCGATCCGGGCGTTGATGGTGAACGTCCGGTTCCCGGTCGCGGAGGTGATCGTCCCGAAACTCCTAGAGCCCATGTCGATGTTCGGGTTGCCCCACTGTGGTTTGTTCAGGAGGTTGATCGCATCCGCGCGCAGCGTGAAGCTCGTCGACTCGGTGAGCTGGACGCGCTTCTGCAGAGCCACGTCCAGTCCGAGAAGGCCCGGGCCGCTCAGGTAACGAAGGCCCAGGTTCCCAGCCTGGCCCGGCTCGGCATGCGTCAGGATCACGTTCCCCGAACTGTCCACAATGTCCTGGAGCGAATAATCCGCGGCCAGGTTGTTCGGATCCGCACCGAAATTGCCAGTCGTTCGAACTCTGGAGAGTCCCGTGAAATATTGGACTCCCGATGAGGTGACATTGACCTCGCCGAAGTCTTTCGGAAGGCTGCCCACGAGGTTGGGAGTGCTCTGGGCCTGGTTCGCTACCACGGTTCGGGAATCTGCCCGGATGGATAGCGGCGCGCCGGAATTGTACGTGAAGATCGAGGACAGCTGCCAGCCTTCGATGACTCGCGCGAGAGCGGACGGCACATTCGAGCCGAGCGCCCGTCCCGGCCCGATCGGCAGTTCCCACGTGCCATGGGCGTTCCAGGCGTGCGTCCGGTCGAAACCGAGGCGACCCTTCATGATGCTCCGGTCCAGGGGATTCAGGCCCGTGGTGGTGTCGTTGTCCCCGCCGCCAGTCGTGGTACCGGTACCGATCGCGTTGCCCAGAGCCTTGGACCAGGTATAGGAGAACTGGCCCGAGACACCCGAAGACAGACGCTTCCGCAACTGGATCTGCAGTGAGTTGTACGTTGAATTGTCGCCTGAACCCCAGACCTGGGCGTCGTCGAACTGTGGGCTGACCATGATGAAGTTCTCCGGGAACCCGTTCGTCCGCAAGAGTCCGCCGGGAACGCGGGTGCCCGTATTGGTGCTGTTCATGTACTCGGCCAGCTCGGCGACTTCGCCGTCGGCGATCAGGTTGTCCGTGCGTCCAAAACGGCGAAGTGCCGCTGAGCCGGATCCGTTGGTACCGACCGTGATGCTGCCGATCCGGATTCCGTCCAGCATCCGATCGAACAGCGGCGCGTCGCCGCCGGCCCGGGTCGTGTTGAAGGCCTCCAGGAACGTCTCGCTTCCCTCGAACGAGGCGAAGATGTCGGGCTCGTTCAGCTCGATCACCTGCAACAGCTGCGTGGCCTTGTTGCCGATGTAGGAAACTTCCAGGGTCAGGTTGTTGGCCAGCTCGCGCTGGACCGACAGGTTCCAGTTGTAGGTGTACGGAGTCCTGCGAGTGTCGGAGTTCACGTCGAAATCCGCGTTCCGATCGGTCAGCTTGGCTGGCGCGAACGGTTGGATCGAGGGCGAGAGCGGGAAGATCGTGCCGACGTTGTCGAAGTCCACATATGTCGATGTATCAATCCGCTGGATGTTGACCGTTCCGGGGACGTTGCCGAACGACAGCTCGTAGTCCAGTACCTGAATAGCACCCGCGTAGTTCACGCCGGCGCCGCCACGGATGATGGTCCGGCTGTCGGGCAGGGAGTAGCTGAAGCCGATCGAAGGTGCAAAGTTGTTCCGGTCTTGCGGCCAGAATAGCTTGTCCGGATTCGGCGAGTTTTTTCCGACCAGCTCGACCTCGGTCAGCCCGCCGTCGGTCCGGCGGTTTCCAAACCAGTTCTCGAACCCCGATCCCGAGATCGAGAATATCCCCGCCTCACCGCGCGTCGTGTTGGTCGCCAGACCGTTCTGTTCGAAAATCGACCCGTACACGTCGTAGCGAAGGCCCAGATTCAGCGTCAGGCTGTTGGTGACATTCCAGGTGTCTTTGAAGTAGAACGCGTAGTCGTTCTTGTGGAACTCCCGGAAACGCCGGAAATCGCCCGTCCCGTATCCGGCGAACTGGGTTTGCGTGGCCGCGCTCAGGACATACCCCTGTTCGACCCTGTCGATCGAGCCGGCCAGGTCGTTCAGCATCTCCTCGGCATGCGCCGCGTTGTTGGCCACAAGACCCGGGAAATTCGTGCTGTTGATACCGACGACCGGGTCTCCGCCGTCCCCTAGAAGCGCCTCGGGAAACTGCTCCGATGTCGTGTTCCAGCCATCGGACCAGTTCCAGATGTACTCGAAGCCGGCCTTGAAGGAATGGGATCCGGTCGTCCAGCTCACGCTTTCGACGAGTTGATAGGTCGGGCTGTCCTGGCCACGGGTCGAGCCGAAACCGTGAGTGGCGATGCCGTCGCCCCAGATCGAGGCTTCCGGCTGGAGTTGAATGCCGCCATACATCGGCAAGGATTGGAACAACTCCTCCGCTTCGGGGTCCCGGTCCGTGTATTCGGTGCCGAAACAGCATCCTAGCTCGTACGCCGACCGGTTGTGGGAAGAGGTTTTCTTCCACCCAAGACGGAAGTCGTTCAGAATGGTCGGTGTAATCGTGGATGTCCAGGACGCGGACCATATGCCGGGCTCATTGACGGTCTTACCGCCGAAACCGGTCGGCCACTGGGGGCTAGAGCTGTTCGTGTCGTTTGTTTCGCGGCTGTTGATGAACGATGCCCGGTTCGAGTCGTTGATCTGCAGGTCGACGCGGTAGTTCAACTGGTCGCGATGCGTGCGGTTGCCGACACGCAGCCCGCCCTGACCCGTGATCCGGCGGGTCCACGCGTGGCCGGCCGTGTTCAAACCGTCGCCGACGGTGAAATCGTTCGGCAGCGGCATGGCCTGAAGAGTTCGCTGCATGTAGGCGTTGGTACTTGGACCCGTCCGGTTGGTCTCGCCTGGCAAGTCGAAGAGATTGAACGACCGCATCTTCCCCGGATCGAGGACGTTTCCGCCCAGATCCACCGACGGGTTCGAATCCAGCGCGTTACCGTTTTCAGCGCCGTCGATATACCGGAAGATCCCCCGCCGTGCCTGTTCGGTCAGCACCGTGGCCAAGACGTCTTGTTTTGTCACGTAGCGCTGGTTGTCGACCAGAACGAAGAAGAACAGCCTGTTCTGGATAATCGGCCCCCCGATGCGGCCGCCATACTGGGTCCGGTTCAGGAAATCCCTGGGCCGGCCTCGCAGGTTGTTGAACCAGGAGTTCGCATTCAGCGCCGAATTGTTGTTGCTGTAGAACAGGGCCCCATGGAATTCGTTCGTTCCCGACCGCGTCGAGAATGAGATCTGTCCGGAGCCGCGTCCCGCTTCGGCGTCGACGGCGCCGACCACGAGCTGCACTTCTTCCACCAGGTCCGAGCTCGAGTAGGTGGCCGTCAGGGCGCCCGCGCTGGTCAGATACCGCGTGTCATTGACGAGCATGCCGTCTCGTGTGACGTTGACGGCGCTCGAACGCTGCCCGCCGAAACTGAAGCCCACCGCACCGGCCGTCGTTGCGATGAGGTCAAAGACATCCCGTTCGGCCAGCGGCAGACTCGTCACCTCGAACTCGGGGAGCGCATCCCCAACCGACGCCGAGGTCGTCGCCAGCAGGGCATCCGCATCGGAGACCACCTCCACGGCCGTACCAACGGCCGCCACACCCAATTCGAAGTTGAGCCGGACCTGCTGGTTCTGGCTGAGCGTGATCTCGAATGTTTGTGTCTGGAATCCGGGCAACGACGCGCTAACCGTGTAGTCCCCCGCCTGCAGACTGGCGAAGCTGTAGCTGCCAGTTTCATTAGACACGCGAAGGGTCGTAATCCCCGTGTTGACGTTGGTCGAAGTCACCTCCGCACCAGGAATCAACGCACCGGTCTGGTCAGTGACCGTTCCGACGACCGAGGCGCTGACCTGCGCAAACACCGTTGCCGGCAGGACCAACATCAAAAATACAAATAAGATCGGACGTTTCATTTTAGATTGCCTCCATCTGTCCAGATTTCTTCCTTGTTTCGAAACCACCCCCGAGAGGTGCTTGGAATCTCCTTCGGACGGTCGAAGTGGCGACCAGCCGATGACGATTCGCCCGGCGTACCGTTGCCGATTCGTTCAGTTCAACCACGGCAGACTGCACATCGGCCCCGCTAGCGGGAAAAACGCACAGAAAACTTCGTGCGTCTTTTCCTCGTTTTGGAAGTCAATGAAATGATTCGCGGATAAACGATTGGTTGGATGCGTGGGTACTTGATCCGGCGGCAGCATGATTGATGAGTGTTTCGGTGCGGCCCCTGTTAGCGTATCCAATCACCAGCCAATCAACGATGTAACTCCGCTACCGTCACGGTGAAAACGCGGCGGCTTGGAGCCTGATCTGGCTTCAGTAGGACCAAACTATTATAGATTGCCGAGTGAGGCAACAAATTTTTGCCGGGTGTGTCGACAGCACATGAGTTGGCCGCATGAATTAGCACGTGGTTTGGCCGCATGAATTAGCACGTGGTTTGGCCGCATGAATTAGCACGTGGTTTGGCCGCATGAATTGGCACGTTAGTTGACCGCATGAACTGTTTGTGACAAGAGCAGCCAAGACACAGGAAACCCACCGATAGTCGTCACGTACGGAATGGGGCGTCAGACGATTGATTCGAAAAGCTGTTAACCTGCGAGAGACGCCCAGACCTGTTCATGAGTCGAGTAAGAGTCGAAAACCGGCGAAAAACGCCCAGATTGGATTAACACCCGAAAGGTCACGAGTTCGAGCCTTGCACACCCCCTCTTTTCACCCCTCTTCCAAGTGGCCACCCAATAGACAGTGATCGCCAAAAACCTCAGAAACATCGCCATCGTGGCGCATGTGGACCACGGCAAGACCACGCTGGTGGATGCGATGCTATGGCAAAGCGGCACTTTCCGCGTGAACCAGGAAGTTCGGGAGCGGGTTCTGGACTCCATGGACCTTGAACGCGAGAAGGGCATCACGATCATGGCCAAGAACACCGCCGTGCGCTTCGGCGAGGTCAAGATCAACATCGTCGATACTCCGGGCCATGCCGATTTCGGCGGCGAGGTGGAGCGGACCCTGCGGATGGTGGACGGGATAATGCTGCTGGTGGATGCGGCCGAGGGGCCGCTGCCGCAAACACGTTTCGTGCTGGCCAAGGCGCTAGAACTGGAATTGCCCGCGATCGTCGTCATCAACAAGATCGACCGCCGGGATGCGCGCCCGGAACAAGTGTTGGACGAGATCTACGATCTCTTTATCGATTTGGACGCAAACGACGCGCAGGTCGAGTTCCCCGTCATCTACTCGATCGCGCGCGAAGGGAAGTGCGGCTCGGACCCCAACGCGCCACTGGGCGATTTTCGGTTGCTATTCGACACGATTCTCGATCACGTTCCGCCACCGTCGGGCGGGGCCGAAGATTCGCTTCAGGTCCTGATCACAAACGTGCAGCCCGATGCCTATCGAGGCCCGTTGGCCATCGGCCGGGTGATCCAGGGGACGCTCGGGAACGAGACGGCGGTTACGCTGTGCCACCGGGACGAACCTCAGACACCGGCCCGTGTTACGGCCTTGTTCGTTTACGAAGGTCTCGACCGCGTTGAAGTAGTGGAGGCGGGCCCCGGAGATATCGTCGCGATCGCCGGAATGACAGGCATCGGCCTGGGAGAAACCATTGCCGACGGTGAGACGCCTCATCCGCTCAAGCCGATCTCGATCGACGAACCCACCATGTCGATGGAATTTCGAATCAACGACTCGCCGTTCAGCGGCAAGGTGGGGCAATACGTCACCTCGCGGCACTTGCGGGACCGCCTCGAAAAAGAGGCGGCGACCAACCTCTCAATGCGTGTCGAGGCGACGGATACTCCGGATAGTTTCGTCGTTTACGGCCGAGGGGAATTGCAGATGGCGATTCTGATCGAGCAGATGCGCCGTGAAAGCCATGAACTGGCCGTGGGTATGCCGCAGGTCCTGACACGGACCGTGCAGGGGCAGAAACACGAACCCTTCGAGACGGCCCTGATTGACGTGGCCGAAGAATACATGGGAACGGTCGTTCAGAAGCTGGGAACCCGCAAGGGCGCGATGGTGAAGATGGTCAATCATGGCTCGGGGCGGGTTCGCCTCGAATTCGAGATTCCCAGCCGCGGTCTCATCGGTTACCGAACCGAGTTTCTGACCGACACCAAGGGCACGGGGATCCTGACTCACATCTTTCTGGGATACCGTCCCTGGGCCGGGAACATTGTCCATCGGACCACCGGAGCGCTGGTCGCGGACCGGGCGGGCCGCGTCACCGGCTACGCGATCCTGAACCTTCAGGAACGGGGCGAGTTGTTCGTGGGGCCCACCGAAGAGGTCTACGGCGGAATGATCGTCGGCGAAAACAGCCGCGACGCCGATCTGGACGTCAACATAACCAAGGAAAAGAAACTCACCAACATGCGTTCGTCGACGGCCGACAACTTTGAAAAGCTTGTACCGCCTCGAAGAATGTCCCTCGAAGAAGCCATCGAATTCGTTCGTCACGACGAACTCATCGAAGTCACACCGAACAGTTTCTGCCTCCGAAAACGGTATCTCGATCCGAATGATCGCAGGAAGTAAGGCGGGGAGCCTCAAGAGACGAAGTCCCGGGCCCGGGTTGCTACTGAAAGTCGATATCGCCTGGCCCCACCGGCCCCACGTTTCCTTCGCCAAGCGTAATGCGAATGCCCGTTGTGAACAGTAGATCGTTCCGCTTTCTGCCGGGTTGCGGATTGCTGAGGAAGCGGTCGCTCAACGTGACCTGCCAGCTCAACCAGCTGTTCAGGCGGGTGGTTGCCGTGGAGTCGAAGTTCACTCGGTACTGGCCGCGGTTACTCAGGTTGGAATACGCCGCGAGCCGCTCGGTGAACGATGTCAGGTTGTTGAGGCGATAGGTCCATTCCTCCCCCATAACCGCTTCCCCGGATTTTCGGCGAACGCCGGACGTGAAGAATTCCTGATTGGATGATCCGCCCCCGAAAATCTGAAGGGCGCCGCGGGCATTGTCGACCAGAGTGAGACCTACGCCTCCTCCCAGGACAAGCCGAAGGTTCAGGTCCTGGAAACGGTCGAACTCCAGATCGGAGAATCCGAACGTGAAGATCCGGTCGCTCATGTCCATTTCATAACGACCGCCTCCACGGACGGCGTTCGCCGTTGTCAAGGTCTGCCCGCGCGTCGAATTGCTCGAAAACAGGGAGGTCAGATAGAAACTTGTCCGGTTGCGCGGCGCCGTCCGCGCGGTCAGCAGTCCCAGATTGACGTTTCGAGTCTCCGCGTTCCCCGTGGCCAGGCTCAGAGCGCCATCGATGCTGGCGGACCAGAGATCCGCCGGCCCCGGGTTGAGTGAGCGGTCGAGTTCTGCCTGGAGGGCGTCCTGGCGGGATTGGGAACGGATCGCGATGATCGCCGAGCGCGGCATTTCGACGATTCCGGCGTTTGCGGTCCGGACGGTGACATTGGCGTCATCGATGACGACGGCGCCGACGACGAGTCGATCGTCGGAGAATTCCAGGTACAAGGACGCCTCGGACTGAATCCGCCGGATCGCTTCCCAATCGGCGGTTACAGTTCCCAGAAAGGGAGACTCGATGCTCAGTTCATTGTTTTCGAGCCCGACGATTGCGCCTGAAACACGGTCGCCGTTGCTCAAGACGAGTTCGTCCGCCCTTGCCGGGGCAGACAGAGCCAGTGTCATCAACAATATGAAAATTGCCTGTTTCTTCATGAGGTCATCTGGAGAGAAAAGAGGTTTCAGGATAAAAATTGGCAGGGTTCTGCCACGGGTTGCTAACCGAATATCGCCCGTTGCACCAGCCAGTAGAACCCCAGGCACATGACCACGATCGACGCTCCGGAAACGACGTGCTCCTTCCACCTGGATCGACCCAGATACCAGAGCAGCGGGAAAACCAGCGCCACGAAGGCGATCTGGCCCAGTTCGACGCCGGCGTTGAACGAAAACAGCGACACGGCCAGGCGTCCCGACGTGAGACCGAACTCCCGCAGGACGTTCGAAAATCCGAAACCGTGGATCAGCCCGAACAGGAAGGTAACCAACCAGCGGTGCACCAACTGGCGTCCGAGGAAATTCTCTATCGCGACGTAGGCGATGCTCAACGCGATGAGGCTTTCGATGAGACGTGAGGGAACGGCGACCACACCCAGCGTTGCCAGGGCCAACGTCACGCTGTGACCGACGGTGAAGGCCGTGACGATCTTTACCAGCGACCGAAGCGTTGAGGTCGCCAGCAGCAGTGCCACCAGGAATGCCAGATGGTCGTAACCCGTGAAAATATGTTCGATCCCCAGAACCGCGAATTCATATAGCGTGACCCAGACGGGAATGCCCATCGTGTAGTCGATGTCGACCTCGGGATTGTCGCGGCTGAGGACGGTGTAGCGTATCTGGTTGCCTTCGCCAATTTGCAACACGTGCCGATGATTGTCCTGCGTGATCCGATCGAGTGACGAGAAAACGTTGAGATCGGTGGCTTCCCGGCCGAATCGATAGCTCAGTGCGAGGCGGACGATGTTGGGGGAGACGAACTCGTAGCCGGTTCGCTCCGCCGCGGCGGGATCGGCGTCCGGTAGCGATACCCGGTAGTTCTCGGTTATCGCGGATGTGAACACTTCGATGGATGCGTCCAGTTCCGCCGCCGTGGCCTCGCCGTCAAGATCGGTATCGATCAGGGGGCCGTTGTGCAGTTCGGCGACATCGATCGTAAACCCGATATCGACATCGGATCCAACGACGTGGATTTCCGAGTAGCTGGTCGAGAATTCGTGGGCGAACGATGGGACAACGATCCACAAACAGAAAAGAGCAGCCGTTACGACGTTTCTGCGCATCGCCCCTATACTACCTACACTAGCGGACAAGGGGCAATTCGGTTAACCTCCTCCCATTCATGCGATACCTGCCAACCCTGATTCTGCCTCCGCTGCTGATATTCGGTCTCTACCACCTGCTCCTCTGGTTCGACCTCTTCGGGATGCGGGATCGCGTCTTCTGGCGGCGGGTCGGTTGGTCCTCGGCATGCGCTCACGTCCTGTTTACCGCCGGCGCCTTCGTGCTGACCTGGATCGATTACCGGTCGACGGATCGGCTTTTCGGCGCCGTTTCGCTGGACGTATTCATTATGAACAGCAATGAGTTCTGGCAGGTTCTCTTTCTGTTCGACACGCTTTCCGCCGTGGCGTTGCTGGGCTTGCTGGCCATCCTGGATGCCGCAGGCGTCGGATCGGTTCCAATGGCGACCCTGACCGCCGGCGTCGTACTCTCGATCGGAACGTTTCAGTGGTACTGGGTGGGTGGAGTTGTTGGTGCGTTGCTGGAGCGTGTCTGGTCGGGGCTGAAGACTCAGGATGACGATGGGCCGGACTGGCTCTGAGGAATGACCGTGTCGAGATCGAACGGGCCGATTCCGCGGTCCGAAAACGTTGGTTCCGACGTGTTCATGGAATTGAAGTAGTCCCATCGCCGCAAATGGTCGGCGACGAAAACCTCGTCGAACACCATGAAACAGAGAGGCAGGAGTACCGTTTTCCGAACGCCGCCCACATTGAAGACGGCGTGGAATCCGACTCGTTCCAGCACGCTCCATTGGTCGCGTTCCGAATCGGTGAAGCTTGTAACCTTTTCGTTCAAGACGTCGCGGAAGAAACGAAGCTTGTAGCCTTCATGAAGGAAGTTGGTGGCGATGATGAAACGGTCGCCTTCGTGGAAGATTATGGCTTGGCTGTTCTTGCGGTAAGCCAAAATCTGCAGCACGGACAGAACGAGGGCCGATATCGCGACGAGCGCCAGCAGAAACATGCCGATGCGGACGATTTCGGTGGCGCCGCCGAACCGGGACAGAATGTTGGCGACGACAAAGACGGCAAGAATACAAGTCAATACTCCGGCAACCCGGGTCCGCTTGATCTCGCTTCGCGGAAGTACAACCATAAAACCCAATCCTCCTGCAGAAGACCCCTTCCGCGTTCCGCTCGCGTGAGGCGTCGTTGCGACACCCCCTGCGGCGAGGGTCCATTATAGCCGTTTCGCACGATTGGTGAGAATCGCGCCCAAGACACGTTCCTGCGTTGCGTCCGGCCGATGGTTGGGGCTGTTGGACGCCGCCCCGCAGCTAGCCGGTACACGAGCCGTGCGGCCTGCCGCACCGGAGCCGTGCGGCTTGCCGCTACAGGAAAGACGAAAAAATAGTTGCCAGACCGAGGAAGCTGAAGAAACCTGTGACGTCGGTCACCGTCGTCAGAACAATCGAGGACGATTGTGCGGGATCCTGGCCGAGCCTTTGCAGAAGCAGGGGGATCGCCGCCCCGGCCAACCCCGCGCACGCCATCGACAGCACCATCGCAACCGCGGTAACCCCGGCCAGACCGATTGATCCGTACCAGAACAGGACGCCGGTGCCGGTGATGGCCGCGACAGCGATACCATTGAGAATCGCCACGGTGACTTCCTTTGTCAGGACCTTCGGCGCCTGGCGCGGAGTGATTTCGCGCAGGGACAGCCCGCGCATGATCACCGCAAGTGCCTGTGCGCCGGTGTTGCCGGACTGACCCGCCACGACGGGCAGCATGACAGCCAGGGCCGTGAAACCGGCGATGGTTTCTTCGAACAAACCGACCACCGAAGCCGCGACGAACGCCGTGGCCAGATTGATCTGCAACCAGGGCAGTCGTTTCCTGACGACGAACCCGACGCTCGATAGTGCGCGCTCCTCCTTGCTGACGCCGACCATTGTCTGGATATCGGAACTGGCTTCCCGTTCGACGGTTTGCATCAGGTTCTCGTGACGGATCACGCCAATTACCCGGTCCGAAAAGTCGACAACCGGAAGACTCGACACCTTGTGGGCTTCGGCTTCTTCGACCACCTCTTCGCGCGTTGCCGTATCGCGAACTCGTGGGGCGCCGCTGGCGGCGATCTCGGAAAGGCGGGTTCCCGGCTTGGAGGTCGCGATATCCTGAAGATGTACGGCGCCCTCCAACACCCCGTCTGGATCGACCAGAAAGACGTCGACGACGCGCTTGGGAAACAGTCCCCGCACGCAATCCAGGGCCTGTTCGACGGTGGCTTCAGGGAACATCGTCATCACCGACGGGTCCATCAGGTGGCCACCGCTGTCGGGGGGGTATTCCATGGACATGCGCAGTTCTCGCTGACATCCGGAAGAGGCGCCGTCGAGTATCCGCGACAAGGCTTCTTCGGGAATGCGCAGCAGCAGCGCCGCGGCTCGATTGGGTTCGAGCAGTTCGACGATCCTTGAGGCATGCCCGGAATCCAGGCGCTGCAGAACTTCGGCGCCGGCATGCAGCGTCAGCCGCCGGATAACCTCGAACGCTCTCGCGGGAGCAGTCTCGTCCATCACTTTGGCATTCTCTTCCGGGCTGAAAGACTCCATGATGCGCGCGACCTCATCGGGATACAGGTCCGCGAACCGCTCGACGATCCGGCCTTCCGGCGCGGTCATGATGTCCGTCCCGACTCCGGATCCATACGTGCGGTCCTCGGGAGTTCGCCGTCCTCGGTCATCGAGCCAATCACTTCCCAGAGGCCCGCACAATAGGCTTCCTCCAGACTGAACAGCGTATCCAGACCCGAACTCGGGACGAAGTCACTGTTCCAGGCAGCGCCTTCGGTTCGCCGCACCTGCTTGTGACGCAAGGTTCCGATCAGGCAGCCCTCCCGGTCCACCACGGGAAGCACGTCGAACTCCTTCCACGCCACGTGCTCACGAGCCGTTTCCCATTCCAGCGTCGCGAGCAGGGAAACGGGATTGTGGACGACGATCTCGCCGAGGGGGCGTTCGCGTGGATCCTCCAGATCCCGGCGCGCCAGAACCCCCGCCAATCTCTGCTGCGAATCGACGACGTACAGATAAGGCGCATCCGTCGCTCGAAAGGAATCGCGCGCCGAGTCGCGTGAGAAATCCTCCCCGATGACGTTCACGGCGGACTCCATGAGGCGTCCAACCGTACCGGCGGGAAACTCCAGGCGGCGGCGGAACCCGTGCCGGACGCGCGCGGGGAGGCCGTCAATCAGAGGGGCGCGGGCTTCCGGGTACAGGGTTGCGAGCACCGATACGGCGGTTCCAGTTGGAAGTGCCGCGAGTATCGCGCTCGACACCTCCGTGTCCATACGTTCGAGTGTAAGCGATCATCAGAAAGTGAAGTTTTTTGGACTCTCGCCGGTTTTTGACATCATCATCCGCGCCGAAGGCGCGTTCTCGATACAAGACGATTCCTGCGTGGGTTATCGTGGCACGTATGCCCATCTCCAGAGTAGATGACCTGTCGGACGGCGTTAGACTACGTTCATGTTGTGACCCAAGCTGCGGTGTGATGTTCACGATCTGCTTGGGCTGTGATCGCGGACAGCGCTACTGCAGCGTTGCCTGTAGACAGAGGATGCGACAACAGCACGTCCGCGCCGCTGGTCGCCGCTATCAAGCGTCTCCGAAGGGAAAGCTGTGCCATTCGTTGCGCCAGCGAGAGTATCCAAGACGCCAGTCCCGGGCAGGAGTGACGCATCAGCCTGTGCGTTCGGTCACGAACTCGCGCGATCACGAGCGCCTGCCTCTGTCTCAGTGCGTGAAATGCCTGCGTCACAGCGCCTGGATTGACCCCTTCGCCGACTTTCGTCCTCCTCAACGGCGACTGGGCCGTCCCAGGGCTCCCGCGAGACGTTCATGATTGATCGGCGCGTGTTCAAAAAACCGCGGTTTCTCGTGATCGGCAACAAGAGAGGAGCGGTTCATGGTGATGTACAAGCGGCGGGAGGCCGAGCAGCAGAGGCGGTATGCAGAAGACCCGGAGTACCGGGCGGAGGTGCAACGGAAGTCGAAAGAGCGACTGGACGCATGGCGCAAGGCCGAGGCAGAAGCGGTGCGGCGGGAGGCTGAGAAAGAGCAGCGATGGAAGGCGGTGATGGAGCAGTCCAGGGCCGCGTTTAAGGAAAGGCGGGAAAAGCAGGAGAAGGTCATCACCCACGGAAGGGTCGCGTTTATTCGCTCCCTCGATCCCGAGTTGTCCAAGGAGCAGACGCGGAGCGAGCGGGAGTTGGGGAAGGAGTGGAAGGAGCAGAATTGGTCCGAGGCGTGGCAGCTCGAGCGAGCGGCGGAAGCGGCGCGTCCGAAGCTGGAACCCGGACTAGAGAGGGATTCAGGATGGCGCGGGCGCTGATATCAGAGCCGTAGGCGCGTCACTTAATCGGTCGTCATTCCAAAGCAGGTCCGCACGGCCATGATACGATGTATTTTCACTACCTCTGCGTAAAGATTTAGTACCTCTATATTCGGATTCTGACCATTCGAGGCAGAAAATGATGGGGAGTCATGGAGTAGAAGGCAAAGCGAGTTGAGGAAAGATGACGAGATGTTTGAGTTTCAATCCGGTGACGATGACTTGTTTACCGAAGAGGGTGAGGTAGTACTTGTAAGTGCGGCCAATCTTCTTGATGAGACCATGGGCGCGGAGACATTTGAGCATGCGGGAGACTTGCGGGGAAGTTTTGTGAGAGAGGTGGCGTCGAAGAGTTTTGTTCTGAAAGCCGCTGATGTTGAACTCGCCACGGGCGATGGTTTCAAACAGGAGTTGGTCTTCGGCGTCGAAGAAGTTGAAGCCGCGATGGGAGCGGAGGTTTTCGCGGACGGTGCGGGAGAGCTTCTCGATGTTGTGGTGGCCGACGCGGGGATCCTCGATGGTCGACAGGAACTGCAGATAGCGGCGATTGGCGGCGGTCAGCAGTTCGGCCAGTGGGGGCAGGCTGTAGATGGTTTTCCGCATGGGAGCCCACTTGGTTTCGCAGGCGCCGTTGCGATGTTCTACCTTCCGGTAGTGCTTGAAAAAGGACACGTCGTTGACGGTGGTCTCGATGCGGAGAATGAGGCCGGATTTGTCATAGAGCTTCAATGAAACCGGTCCCATGGTGTGTTTGATACGGGCGCCTTCGATTCGGATGTTGAAACGGTTGCCCATTTCATCCTGGTAATTGGGGTGGAGTTTGCGGTCGAGAAACGTGGCGATGTTATCGGGCTTGACGGTATGAATCGCCGTGCGGGTGAGATTGGCGTAAATGGGCCCAAGATCGGCCTGCCGGCGGAACACCGCATCGGTGGCGTATTCGCATTGGTTCAGACTCCAGTGATACACGAGATCGAAGTGTTCGATGATGGGGCAATACTGACGGGCAAACCGATCCAATCTTTCGTGGATGCGGCGGGCCTCCAGGCGGTCGGCGATCTCTTGCGCCCGACTCCAGTCGCCGATGTGGGCGAAGGCATTGTCCAGCATCCGATAGGGAATGCGCCGGCGTTTCAACTGGAGGGCCAGCCAGTTATGACCGTTGAAATAGACTTGTAGACGGCACGGCAACCATGTGGGTACGCGCACATAGCACAGGCCCAGTTCTTCATCGAGGAAGTAGAAGTAATAGTGCAGGCACTTACTCCGATCCGAGATCAAGTACGTTTTTCCAGACTGTTTGTTATGCCACGGCTTGAACGTCGCGCACGGCTCCATGGCCGAGAAGATCGCCACCAGGCCCGGCTCGTCGCCGCGCTCGGCGATGATCTTCCGAATCCTGTCTTCCTTACGGAAGTTCTTCTTACGGATGTGTTCGATCTCGATGCCGTGATCGGATGCCAGTTTATGGGCGTTGTCCCGGATCCGATTCCGGAATGGCTCCGCAAAGCGCGGATAATCGAAGATGCGGATATTGCGGGAGTACAACAGTGAGGTCATCCCTTCCGCGTAGCAAATCTGCGGAAGCGTCCCGAAGAGTAGCATTCGGTCGTAGCAGGAAATCGTTCCCGCGATCTGTTTCGCGTACCGGTCGGTCAGCAGTTCGATACTCATTCCGGCATCTTACCGGATTCCTGTTTGGTTCCGGCTACGCCGGGTTAGGACTGTAGAACCACGTTGTCGAATATTCCAATAAGAGCTTGACAAATGAAATGCCAGTCCGTCCACCCTATCACAAGAGCCAAGAGCCAAGAGCCAAGAGCCAAGAGCCAAGAGCCAAGAGCCAAGAGCCAAGAGCCAAGAGCCAAGAGCCAAGAGCCAAGAGGACACGGCACAATTGAGGCAGGACATCGCTTCCAACTCCCATGACGGGCGCAAGTGCGCTGTCTTCGTCTTCGCGGCCTTCCTCCTTCTGACCGGTGGAAACGCCCACGCACAGGGCAGCGTGGAGACGGACCGGGCGGCGCTGGTGGCGCTCTACAACGCGACCGGCGGTGCGAACTGGACGAACAACACCAACTGGTTGAGCACTGAGGCCCTCTCGGAATGGTACGGGACCCGCACGGACGCAAACGGCCGCGTCGTGCAGCTGTCTCTCATCCAGAATGAGTTGAGCGGGACGATCCCGGCGGCGCTGGGGGACTTGACCCACCTCCAGAAGCTGTTTCTCATGCAGAATATGTTGAGCGGGACGATCCCGGTCGAGCTTGGGAATATGACCAGCCTCCTGGTCCTGGCACTCGACCAGAATATGTTGAGCGGGACGATCCCGGTCGAGCTTGGGAATATGACCAGCCTCCAGCAGCTGTCTCTCTCCCAGAATACGTTGAGCGGGACGATCCCGGTCGAGCTGGGGGACTTGACCCACCTCCAGATCCTGTATCTCTACGCCAATGGGTTGAGCGGGACGATTCCGGCTGAACTGGGCGACTTGACCAACCTCCGGCACCTGTATTTCCAAGCCAATAAGTTGAGCGGGGAGATCCCGGCCGAGCTGGGGAATCTGACCAACCTCCAGCAGCTGTATCTCTGGAGCAATACGTTGAGCGGGACGATTCCGGCCGAGCTGGGGGACTTGACCAGTCTCCAGTTCCTGTATCTCTCCCGGAATATGTTGAGCGGGACGATTCCGGCCGAGCTGGGGGACTTGACCAGTCTCCAGTTCCTGTATCTCTCCCGGAATATGTTGAGCGGGACGATTCCGGCCGAGCTGGGGGACTTGACCAGTCTCCAGTTCCTGTATCTCAACGAGAATATGTTGAGCGGGGCGATCCCGGCCGAGCTGGGGGACTTGACCAATCTCCAGAGGCTGTCTCTCTGGAGCAATACGTTGAGCGGGACGATTCCGGCCGAGCTGGGGGACTTGACCAGTCTCCAGTTCCTGTATCTCAACGAGAATATGTTGAGCGGGGCGATCCCGGCCGAGCTGGGGGACTTGACCAGTCTCCAGAGGCTGTATCTCTCCCGGAATACGTTGAGCGGGACGATTCCGGCCGAGCTGGGGGACTTGACCAGTCTCCAGTTCCTGTATCTCAACGAGAATATGTTGAGCGGGGCGATCCCGGCCGAGCTGGGGGACTTGACCAATCTCCAGAGGCTGTCTCTCTGGAGCAATACGTTGAGCGGGACGATTCCGGCCGAGCTGGGGGACTTGACCAGTCTCCAGTTCCTGTATCTCAACGAGAATATGTTGAGCGGGGCGATCCCGGCCGAGCTGGGGGACTTGACCAGTCTCCAGAGGCTGTATCTCTCCCGGAATACGTTGAGCGGGACGATTCCGGCCGAGCTGGGGGACTTGACCAGTCTCCAGTTCCTGTATCTCAACGAGAATATGTTGAGCGGGGCGATCCCGGCCGAGCTGGGGGACTTGACGAATCTCCAGAGGCTGTCTCTCTGGAGCAATACGTTGAGCGGGACGATTCCGGCTGTGCTGGGGAATCTGACCAACCTCCAGATCCTGTATCTCAACGAGAATATGTTGAGCGAGCCCCTCCCGCTAACCCTGTCGGCGCTGTCACAACTCTCGGTGTTGGATATACGGTCGACCAATTTGTGTGCGCCGGCGGATACTGCATTTCAGGCGTGGTTGGCGACGATCACTTTTCGAGGGTCCGTCTGCGGCGCTACACGGCCACCTGGCGGCGGTGGTGGAGGTGGCGGCCCGCGACTGACGGCGCCGGAGGCGCCCCGGAACCTGACGGCGGCGGGCGGGATCGGCGAGGCCGTGCTGGCCTGGGACGCGCCGGAGGACGACGGCGGCTCTGCGATCCGGCGTTACGAGTACCGGATCAACGGGGAGGGAAGGTGGATATCCATCGGCTCCACCCACACTACCCATACGGTCACCGGCCTCACCAACAGCACGGTCTACGTCTTCCAGGTGCGGGCGGTGAACCGGATCGGCGAGAGCCGGGCTTCCAACCGGGCCGAGGCCACGCTGCCGGTGGTTCTGGACTTTGCGCATTTCGCCAATGGGACCGGCATCACCTCCGATCTGGTGCTCCTGAATCTGTCCACCCATCCGATCCAGCCAGCCCTCTACTTTTACGATCAGATGGGCCATCTCATCGACCCGGAATCGGTGGTGGATCTCATGGACGATCTGGAGATCGCGGAGGACGGCAGCCTGACCGTTCGAACGGAGATGGAGCCCCTGGGCGAACTCACGATTTCAACCCACGGACGAGGGGAGCCGGTGTCGGGATCGGTGAAGGTGGTCTCGAGTCCCATCGGCGGCGGTGTGCGCTATAACGTCCCGGAGATAGGGGTGGCCGGGGTGGGGGCCAGCCCCCCCGTCCGGGATGTCATCTTCCCGGCTCGCCGCCAGGAGGGAGGAGTCACGACGGCGGCGGCGCTGCACAACTTGGGAGAGGAACCGATGGGGGTGCGTTGCCGACTGATGCGCGGGGGCGTCGCGCTCGAAGAGGTGGAGATCCTTCTGGAGGCCAACGGCCAGACCTCCGGGTTCATCGAAGAGGTGTTCACCGCGACCGATACATCGGACTTTGTGGGGTCGGTGCGATGCGCCGCGCCCGGCCGCAGGCGGTTCAGCGCCGTGGCCCTGGAAATGGATCCCGGCACCCGCACCTTCACCACGCTGCCGGTGGTGGAGGTGAACCGGGGACGGCCCGAGGCGACCACTCTGGGCTTTGCGCATTTTGCCAACGGGATGGGAAGCGGAAACAAGCAGACTGCTGTGGAGTTTGCGCATTATACCACCGGTCCCTGGATCACCGATCTGGTGTTCGTGAACCTGGAGACGCGGCCGAGCGGTCCTCCCCTCACCCCGTTTCATACGGTGATCCCTCCGACCCGTCCCGTTATTTATTTCTACGACACCGCGGGCAATCCGATTGCCGCCGAATCGGTGGTGGACATCACGGACAATCTGGAGGTCACCGAGGACGGCGCGCTGACGGTCCGCACCGAGATGGAGCCGCTGGGAGTGCTCACGATCTCGACTCATGGGCGGGGGGAACTGCTGTCGGGATCGGTGAAGGTGGTTTCGGACGGTCCCATCGGCGGGATGCTCCGCTTTGACCACCCCGACTTCGGGGTGGCCGGGGTGGGGGCCAGCCTCCCCCTCAGCGACGCCCTCTTCCCGGTGCGCCGCCAGGAGGGAGGAATCACGACGGGGGTCGCGCTCCACAACCTGGAATCGAGTCCGGGGCTGGTGCGGTGCGAATTGAGGAAAGAGGGCGTGTTGCGCGACGCCGCCAGCATCCCTCTTGCGGCCAACGGGCAGACGGCCTGGTTCATCGACCAGGCGTTCCTCGCCGCCGATACGTCCGACTTCTCGGGGTCGGTGCGCTGCGCCGCGACAGGGGAGGGGCTGTTTACGGCCGTAGCCCTGGAAATGGACCCCGGCAACCACATCTTCACCACCCTGCCGGTGGTTCCGGTGATCCAGTGATTTTCAGGCGATAGAGTGAGTGCGTCTCACTGAGGCGTGGATTGCGGCGCAGATTTTGTGAAGCCCTCGAACAAGCCTTCAACCTTGGATATACGGTCGCCGAGGGTGCTTTCCAGCTTGCCTATGCGATCAACCAAACCTAACTCCACCTTACCCACGCGCTCACCCAGTGCGGCAATGTCTTTCCGCGTGCTCTCGCTCCGGTCTGCGATATCCCTACGTAGCGCCCTTTGTCCAAGAACAAGGACGGCGGCAAGGCCAATACCAGTTCCGATGATAGTCACGATTATCCCGATGATCGCCATGATGATGACGGATTCTTGGCTCATCTGGTCAGTATAGCCTTCCCTGTTCTGATTCGGACCTGATCTGGAATGAAGACCGAGTAAGAGGAAAGGCCATGCCGAAGCATGACAAGCTAATGCCCCAAGCGCGCCACCACTTCACCCGCTTCGATCAGGTGAACCAGTTTGTCGAGGCCAGCGAAACAGACGCCGATCTGGGCTTCATGGCGCGGCTGCTGGCGCTATGCAGCCTGCCCCGCACCACCTGCGTATTCCGGAGCAAGTCATTCAGCGATTTCGAGGGAAAGCATCCAGCGATTCCGACGCGAAGCCATCCAGTTTTTGGGTGCCGGTCGGAATGGTGGATGAGATGCTCCGGAATCGAAGCGGCCGATAGCGACGCTGGACAACCGGCGGGTACTGTTTTCCCTTTGGGTCAAGGAGGGAAAGCACATGCCCGCAAAGAGATTGTCCATGCGAAAGATCAAAGAAGTTCTACGACTCAAATTCGAACTGGGGCTAGGTCACCGACAGGTCGCCCGCAGTTGTGGGATCAACCACGGCACGGTCAGCGATTATATCCGCCGGGCCGCGGCGGCGGGTGTGGAATGGCCGTTGCCCGAGGGCGTGGATGAATCGGGGCTGGAGGCGCGACTGTTTCCACCGCGGGCGACGCGGGCTCCGGATCGTCCGGCGCCGAATTGGGCGGCAATCCACGACGAATTGCGCCGCCACAAGCATGTCACGGTGCAATGGCTCTGGCAGGAGTACAAGCAATCGAATCCGGATGGATATGCCTACAGCCGGTTCTGCGAGCTCTATCGGCAGTGGAGAGGAAAGCTCGACGTGGTCCTGCGGCAGGAACACCGGGCCGGAGAAAAGCTGTTTGTCGATTATGCGGGCCCGAAGGTTCCCGTCGTGGATTCGAAGACGGGGACGATCCAGGAGGCCTCGATCTTCGTGGCCGTCCTGGGGGCCAGCAATTATACGTTCGCCGAAGCGACCTGGAGCCAGGATCTGGCCTGTTGGATCGGCTCTCACGTGCGTGCGCTGGAGTTCTTTGGGGGAGCCCCCGCACTGGTGGTCCCGGACAACCTGAAGAGCGCGGTCCGGCGTCCCTGCCGGTACGAACCGGATCTGAATCCCACCTATCGGGACATGGCCGCCCATTACGGCATCGCCGTCATTCCGGCGCGGGTGCGTAAACCCCGGGATAAGGCCAAGGCCGAGGCGGGGGTGCTTGTCGTCGAGCGGTGGATACTGGCCGGACTGCGCAAACGCAGGTTCTTCAGTCTGGGGGCTCTGAATGAAGCGATCGCGGAACTGTTGGACCGGCTCAATGCCCGCCCGTTCCGCAAGCTCGAAGGGAGCCGCTGCACCCGGTTCGAAACGCTTGTAAGCGATCATCAGAAAGTGAAGTTTTTTGGACTCTCGCCGGTTTTTGACATCATCATCCGCGCCGAAGGCGCGTTCTCGATACAAGACGATTCCTGCGTGGGTTATCGTGGCACGTATGCCCATCTCCAGAGTAGATGACCTGTCGGACGGCGTTAGACTACGTTCATGTTGTGACCCAAGCTGCGGTGTGATGTTCACGATCTGCTTGGGCTGTGATCGCGGACAGCGCTACTGCAGCGTTGCCTGTAGACAGAGGATGCGACAACAGCACGTCCGCGCCGCTGGTCGCCGCTATCAAGCGTCTCCGAAGGGAAAGCTGTGCCATTCGTTGCGCCAGCGAGAGTATCCAAGACGCCAGTCCCGGGCAGGAGTGACGCATCAGCCTGTGCGTTCGGTCACGAACTCGCGCGATCACGAGCGCCTGCCTCTGTCTCAGTGCGTGAAATGCCTGCGTCACAGCGCCTGGATTGACCCCTTCGCCGACTTTCGTCCTCCTCAACGGCGACTGGGCCGTCCCAGGGCTCCCGCGAGACGTTCATGATTGATCGGCGCGTGTTCAAAAAACCGCGGTTTCTCGTGATCGGCAACAGTTCGAGACAACGCCGGATCTCGGGTGAGACCATGGCGCCCAGAACGCGCGCCGCGGTTTGGGGTTCAACCGAAGACAGGATGCTCGCCGCCTCTGCCGGCCCAAGTTCTCCAAGTACGCGTGCCGCTTCGGATGGATGGGCATCCAGAAAGCCGAGAGCCAACTGCGCCGGCAGGCTGCTCACGATTCCCTCAACAGCACCGACACGTCATCGATGAAGCGGCGGCAAGGAACCTGCAGGCGCCCGTCCGGAGTGTCGAGCGCGACAGTGGTTGGCCGGATCTCGATAATGCGCCCTTCGAGCGTTCCGATCCGAACGTTGAGGCCGGCACGATACATCCGCCGGACGTAGTAGGAGGCGATGATGTTGGCGACGACCGGTCCGGAACCGATTCCGAAAGCCAGGGCCATGCCGCCCAGGGTCGTGCCGAGCCCGATTCCAACGATCAACATCATGAAGGTACTGTCCACGCCGATCTGATCCGCGGCCATGCCGGCGGCGACCAGAACGATGGAAGCCTGGCACAGGCGGCCGATAAGTTCGGTTCCCCCGATACTGGCGGCACCGAGGGCCGAAGTCGCGGTCTGGCGGGCGAAGCGCCCTCCGGCAAGACCGGCAAACAGAACCATCATCGCCAGAAACACGTTCGGGAGATACTCGGTGAACTGACCCAGCAACCCGGCGAAAATCTGGAAATCGAGACGTTCGAGCGCGGCTGATCCGAATATCAGCAACGTGAGCCAGAACACGATGCCGCCGGCCAGGCGCGGCAGCGAGTCCAGTACGGGCAAGGCCACGCTCGGGCCATATTTTCTGTTGGCTGCCAGGCGCCTGACGATGCCGGCCACCAATCGTGTGAGCAGGGCACGGAGGATAGCGGCCAGAGCCAATCCGGCCAGCGCCAGCAGTAATGCCGTAATTGCCGTGGGCAGATACTCCTGTACCCGGCATAGAGGTCGGTCAGCGTTTCCTGAAAGAACTGCGGCATCCGGCGTCTTCCATTCCGCCCGTGAGACGGCATTGCAAGGTAGCCGCGATCGGCGGCAACGGGCCGATGGAATCACGGTGTCGATACCACCGCTTTCCACCATAGCAGCCCGTGGTAGAACCCTGCAGGGATCGCGTTACGTGCGCCATTGGCCCCGCCGTCGGTTATACCATCGTTTCAATCTGAACCGTCGCGTGCCGGGCACGGTGCACGATTCAATGAAAGACCTTGGAGAAGCTCCGCGGCGGCAGCTATCATCTCTGGTTCAAAATACATCCGGAGGTTTCCTGCTCGATGAAATCCAACTCGACAGTCGCCGTTCACGTCATTCTGACCCTGGCCGTTACCACGATCGCTCTCACGGCGGTTCCCGCCCAAGCCCAGCGGGGTGGCCCGCCGCCGCCAATCGCTCTCGAAAAGGTCTCTCTGCCTCCGGGCTTCGAGATCGAGGTTTACGCCGAAGGTTTGCCCGCGGCCCGTCAGATGGCACTGGCCGACGACGGCACGGTCTTTGTCGGCAGCTTCGGATTGTTCGCGGGGAACCCGGATATCGGAAACATCTACGCGGTCCGGGACACCGACAACGACGGAACTGCGGATGAGGTGATGACGATCCTCGACGGTCTGACCGTCCCGCATGGCGTGGCCTTCCGTGACGGTACCCTCTTCGTAGGCGAGAACAACAGGATCACGCGCTACGACAACATTTTGAGTAATCTCGATGACCCGCCCGAGCCGGTACTGGTACGCGACATGCCAGTCGACGGGATCAATCACAGTTGGAAGTATCTTGAATTCGGCCCCGACGGAATGCTCTACGTACCGGTTGGCGGGCCCTGCAACGTGTGTGAAAGAGACGATCCGTTTGCCACGATTACGCGGATGAGCCCCGATGGTTCGGAATTCGAGGTGTACGCGCGCGGCGTACGCAACTCCGTCGGCCTGGCATTCGACCCCTCGGACGGATCGCTCTGGTTCTCGGACAATGGCCGGGACATGCTCGGCGACAACATCCCCAGTGATGAACTCAACCATGCGACGGCCCGGGGGCAGCATTTCGGCTTCCCATATTGTCATCAGGGCGATCTCCTCGATCCTGAACTGGGCGAGGGGCATTCGTGCGCCGACTACCGGCCGCCGGCCGCGAAGATGGGCCCGCACGTCGCCGCGATCGGCATGACGTTCTACACCGGGGATATGTTTCCGGCCGACTACCGGAACCAGATCTTCGTCGCCGAGCACGGTTCGTGGAACCGTAGCGTCCCGCTTGGCTACCGGATTGCCGTTGTTCGGGTTCAGGACGGTTACACCTCGGGGCAGGAAGTATTTGCCGACGGCTTTTTCGATGGAAGCGAGGTCGCGGGCCGCCCCTCCGACATCCTCCAACTCGCGGACGGCTCGCTGCTGGTTTCCGATGACATTCAGGGCGTTCTGTACCGTATCAGCTATTCCGAATAGGACATGCGGCCATTTGGATGAAGGGCGGCCATCGGGCCGCCCTTTTTTCCTGCCCGATCAATCCCGGGCGGGTTCGCGATCCGAATCGAGATCCAGGTAGAGATCCCTGAATCGCCCATACCGTTCGTCGAGACCCGGAGTTCCGACGGGCTCGATCGCCGCCGCTTCATCCACCAGGCGCTCCACGTCATTGTGGGTATCCTCGCCCATTGCACCGAATCCGCAACGCGCCGCGCCCCTGATGGTGGCCAGCCCCGGTTGCGTCGGCTCCAGTACGGGCATCCCCACAAGAGCCGCGAGCTTCCCTGCGATGGGGGCGTGGCTGAAACCGTTACCCGAAAGAAGCAGTGCCTCCGGACGCGCCGCCGCGCCGCGGGTTGTCAACTCGAGATAAACCGCAAGCTGGAAGGCCTGGCTTTCGATCACGGCGCCTCGAAGATCCGAAAGAGTCGATTCGTCAACGCCGACCCAACGGGGATGGAGCGTTGCATCCCAGAAGGGCGTCCGTTCGCCGAGCAGGAAGGGAAGGAACAGTGGGGGAGAATCGCCGGATTCGTCATCCCCGATTGGACCCAGTGCATGCGACGCCCATTCAAGGACGTTGCCCCCGTTGTTGCCCGCGCACCCGGACAGGAACCGTCCGTCGCCGTATCGATAACAGAAGGTGCGTGGATCGCTTCCCGTGGCCGAGGAGGTGACGAACCGCCGGACGCTCGCGGTTGTCCCCAGAGTGACGGCGACGCGCCTGTCGGTGTCGCACCCGGAACCGGTCGTGGCGAGAAACCCGTCGCCGGCGCCCGCAACAACGGGGCATCCATCGGGCAAGCCGAGCCGCCCGGCCCACTTCCGGGAAAGCCGTCCCGCGATCTGTTGGCAATCGATTAGAGGCGGGAGTCGGGCGGCATCGATTCCAAGGACATCCAGCGTCACCCGGTCCCACTGTCTGGAGTCCAGTTCCAGCAGGCCGGAGGCCGATGCCGTGGACACGTCTTCCGACCAGATGCCGGTCAGGACGCCCTGGACGCAGCTCCGAACTGAGGCAATGCGAAACTCGCGATTGAGCCATTCGGATCCGGCGCCGCGGAGCCAAGCCAACTTGTACGCCGGAAAGGACGGATGGAAGTGGCAACCCGTTCGTTCCCTGTAGTTGCCCAACCTATCGGCTATTCCCGCGACGGGCGCACCGCCGCGGCGGTCGTTCCACGTGAATACCGGACTGAGCGGTTTACCCTCGACCGAGACGATCGCCAGTGTGTGCATCATCGAAGAGAGCACGATCAGTTCGGGGGGCGGGTGATGGGCCATGCCGCTTCGAACGGCGCATGCGACCGTATCGAGTACGACCCCAAGCGAAAGCGTGCCCGTGCCGGAGCCCTCGGGTACGAACGTCCAGGGGGCATTGCCCGTGGATACCGGACGCAGGTCCTTGCCGACAAGGCTCGCCGTCACCCCGCCTGACGCGAGATCGAGCGCCAGAACCCGAGATCTGGTCACGATTCCGGATCGACCGCATGACCGCCGAACTCGCGGCGCATCGCCGACAGCATGCGGTTCGAAAATGAATCGGGGTCACGGGACTGCAGGCGCGAGATCAGTGCGAGCGTGATGACCGGCGCCGCAACGTCAAGGTCGATCGCCTCGGCAACCATCCAGCGGCCCTCCCCCGAGTCGTCGACCCGCGGGCTGACGCCGGAAAGGTCCGGATCGGCCTTGAGTGCGGCGGCGGTCAGTTCCAGAAGCCATGATCGGACAACGCTGCCACGACTCCAGATGTCAGCGATCCCGGCCAGGTCGAGATCGAATTCCGTACGCCGTTCGAGCAGTGCGAATCCTTCGGCATAGGCCTGCATCATGCCGTACTCGATGCCGTTGTGGATCATCTTGACGTAGTGGCCGGCGCCGCCCGGGCCGACATGGCCCCAACCCCGCGTCGGCGACGGCGCCAGCGTCTCGAAGATCGGCCGGACACGCTCAACGACCGCGGTTTCCCCACCCACCATCAGGCAATACCCATTGGCGGCGCCCCAGATGCCTCCGCTGGTTCCCACGTCCAGGAATGGAATTCCCGATGCCTTCACGCGCGCGTGCCGCTCGATTGTCTGCTTGTAGTTGGAGTTTCCTCCATCGATCAGAACGGCATCGGGACCCAGTAGCGGGGTCAGTTCGTCGATGCAGCGATCGACCGCCGAGCCGGCTGGGACCATCAACCAGATTACCGGCGAAGGAAGCGCATCGACCAAGGCCGAGAGGGAACCGACGGTCTGAATTCCTTCGGCTGCGAGGCTGGTTCCGACCGATGGAACGGCGTCGAATCCGACCGCCGAGTGTCCACCGTCTCGCAGTCGCCGCACGAGACCGGCGCCCATCTTTCCGAGTCCGACCATTCCGACCCGCATACGCATCCACTCCTTCAATTTCCTCTTCGATTTCTTTGTCGACGTTTCCCGATCAACGTCTTCTTGGACAATTCCGACGACCCGCATCATAGCAGCCCATGGCAAAACCCCGCAGGATCGCCCTACGAGCGCCAATGGGCCTTACCCGCCTTGCTCACGAGTTGTCTGCTACAGCGCCGGATCCATCCGCCAGTGCTGCGTTCCGCTTCGTCGGGCTCCTCGACGTACCGTCAAGTACGCCTCCGGTGCCCTCCGGGCGCGCGCCTTGCTCTGACGGCGTCTCCGACTCTTCGCGACGAAAACCCGTGAGAAAAGCGGGCTAATCCCGCCGCCGGGCGATTGAGCGCGGTCGTTCGTGTCAGTCGTTGGTGTAGCTGACTTCGGCACGTCGCATCCAGTACGCAGCCAGTACCATGACGGCAAACGTCACCAGGAACATCCCCGGCACCGATACCCATGGAGAGGCCGGTGCGGTAATGACCGCCAGTGGACCGAAGGGAATCGGAACCGGACATATCGACTGAAGGTAGTGAATGATGCTGATCTTCTGAAACGCCGCCGGAAGGAATATGTTCACGGATTCCCATCCGAGCAGCAACGCGGCCGGCAAAAAGGGATTCCGGGCAACGAGACCGAACAACATGAAGACCGCGCCGTAACCGACACAGGCAAGGAAGGCGACACCGGCGTAGGTTATCGTGTGGAATATGCCGTCGCCCGCCAGGAAATGAGTTTCGACGGCGCGCCGCCCGGAAAGCATGAAGATCATGAAGTGCCACACGATCACGCCGGGCACGAAGATGACAGTCATCTGAAGGATTCCGGCCAGATACTTGCCCAACAGAATCGCCTCACGGCGAACCGGCGACAGGAGATAGTAATGAAGTGTCTTCTCCATTATCTCGCCCCGGTAGAGCCGTGAAAAGGTGTCTGCCGCCGCGAAGAAGATGGCAAGGCGCAGGATGTACGTCTGAAACATGACGGCGTAAACCGTGCTGACCTCCGACACCGGCGAGACGTCTGCCGCACCCCGGATCAGTGCAATCCCCATAAGGACCAGCGGCGCCCCGATCGCAATTGCGCCGCCCAACCAGCGTCGTGAGGACACCATTTTCAACAACTCGAAACGGGCGACGCGAACGACCTGCCGCCCCAGGAGACCCCAGTCGATTGTGGTGAACACGTTCATTGGGTCTGTCCGTTCGTTCCGATCAGGTAGTTGTACACCGAGTGCATGTCTTCGTCGGTTGGGACAACGGTCTGGACGGCGAGGTTCTCGGCAACGACAATTTCGTTCAGGACGCGATAGAAATCGTCGGTGTTCCGCGTGCGGATCAGGACGCCATCGGCGTCGTCGTTGATTCGTGCCTCGACAACGTGATCGCAGGAGAAGAATCTTGCGGCCACCATCGCGGGACGATCGCACCGGACCAGTATGGTGCTGGGATGTTCCGCGATTTCTTGACGTACCGCCTGAATCTGTCCTTCGGCGACCACGTAGCCGTGACTCATCATGACGACCTGGTCCGAGATCATGTCCACTTCGTGAAGAATGTGGCTCGAAACGATGACGTGGTGGCCCTCCGACGCCCGCCTCTGGAACAGATCGATGAACTCGGCTCGCGCCATGGGGTCCAGCCCGTTCAACGGTTCGTCCAGAATGAGTACCTTGGGATCGTGACCGATGGCCGTTGCGAGCTTCACCCGTTGCCGCATTCCCTTGCTGTATCCGGCCACCTTTCGGTGCGCGGCGTCGGCAATGCCCACGCGGTCGAGCGCCTCCCATGCGCGGTCGTGCGTGTCTCGTGCGGTCCACCCGTGCAGGGAGAGCAAGGAGTTCACGAGATTGAAACCCGTGACGTTCTTCGGAAAAGTATCGAACTGGGTGCAATAGCCGATGAGAGGGTAGAAGGACTCGGCTTCGGATGGCGAAAAACCGTGGACGCGAACGGAACCCGCGGTCGGCTGGAGCAATCCCGCGATGAGATTCATCAGGGTCGTCTTTCCGGAGCCGTTCGGACCGACGAGGCTCGTGATGCCCGGGGCCATGCTGAGGTTGACCTTGTTGACGCCGAGTATTTCTCCATAGAACCTTGAAAGGCGCGTGAGGACGATGTCCGAAGAGGGCGCGGCCGCCGGCGAAGTCATCGGACGACCTCGTACGCACGGACCTTGCGTCCAAGCAACAGAAGACTGACTCCCCAAACCGCCGCCAGCGACAGCCAGGCGCTCCAGAGCGGAAGAGGATAGGTCAGGGGCGAAATCGATCCGATAAAGAGCCACTCCCACAAGCCCCCGATTACCTGCGTCAGGCTCAACATGGCGCCCCACTGGGTTCCCATGATTCCGTTGAACACCGCGCCGAATCCCGCACTCGCAAAGAATACGAAGAACAGGAGCCCACCGGCCACCGATCGCCACCGGACCCACGCGGACAGGGCGAGGGCCATCAACGACACGGTCAGAATCCATGCCCAGGACCCCACGAATATCGCCGCGGCGATTCGCAGGTTGGCGGCAAACCAGCCGCCACCGGCGAGACTGGACTGCAACAGGAACAGGAACAGTCCGGGAATCCACGTGATCGCCGAGATCAGCAGCGCCAGCACCGAAAACTTCCCCAGCGTGTACTCGGCCCGGCTGAATGGGCGGCTCAGGTACAACGGAAGCGCCCCATTGGTCAGGTCGGGAGAAATCAGGCCCGGCCCCGCGAGTGCCGCGATGAAAAAAGACAGGGTCGACTGGATTCCCATGATCGTCGCAAAGAACAATCCGTTGATCGGAATGAAGCCCTGAAGGGGGACATCGAGGGCAAGCAAGGCACCCAGGTTGTGGCTCAGATAGATGGCGCTCCCGCCTCCGAGCATCGGAACGAACGAAGCCATGAAGAGAATCAGCGTGGTCCGGTTGGCAAAGGTTTCGCGAACGGCAAATCGGCCCAGGATCCAAAATCGTCCCGCCGGGTGCGTCAGTCTGCCTTCGTACGCTTTATAGCTTTGTCTGTAAATGGCCATCGGGGGTTTCCATCGCTTTCATGAAGATCTCTTCGAGCGAATCCCGTTTCGCGCTCAGTCGTCGAATCTCCACGCCGCATCCAGCCGCCATTCGGTAGAGGTCCCGAACTTCCACCTCTTCGGGAAGGATCATCTTGAGTTTCCGGCTTCCGTTGACCGCCGATTCGCAACCGCGTTCGTCCGCCTCCTGGACAAAGGCTTCGAGGTTGCCGTGGACTTCAAGATTCAGAAATTTCCGATTCGTCCGGCGTTCCGCTTCCAAATTCGTCGAAACGACGACGCGGCCGTCTTTCAGGATAAGGACCTCATCGCAGCATTCTTCGACGTCCCGAAGCAGGTGCGAGGACAGAAGCACCTGAGTGTGGCCGCTGTCGCGAATCTTCAGGATGATTTCGATCATCCGGCCGCGCGCAACGGCGTCGAGTCCGTTGGTCGGCTCATCGAGAATCAGCATTTGCGGGCCATGCACCGTTGCCACCGCCAGCTTCGCCAACTGCTTCATGCCGAGTGAATAGGTTTCCACGTTCCGATAACGCGCCTCGCCCAATCCCAGAAAGAACAGGATTTCGTGGGCGCGTTCCAGCGCCACGTGCCGGGGCAGGCCGGAGAGTTCACCCATCATCCGAACCAGACGAATGGCGCTCATTCCCGAAACGAATGCGTCGTTTTCAGGCATGAATCCGATGCGGTGGCGGATGTCCTTGATGTCGGAACGAATATCCAGGCCCAGAATCCGGGCCGTGCCGGAATGGGGTTTGTAGAAGCCTAGCAGCGTCTGCATCAGCGTGCTCTTGCCGGCTCCGTTCGGGCCGAGCAACCCGGTCACTCGCCCCGAAAGCGGCCCGTCAAGGTCGTCGAGGATCGTCCTCCCGCCGAGATTCACGCTCAGATGGTCCAGTTCGATCGAGGGCATTCCAATGTTCGGTGTTGGTGGCATCGGTGGAAATTCGTACCGGTTCTGGCTTAGCGTACGCCGCGGGAGCGGTTTTGTTCAAAAAAACACCCGGCGTCCGCACAGTCATACCGAAGGCGGGATGTCGTCGACCTATTCGGGGAGGTCGCCGAAGCGAGCCATCAAGGCGCCAAGTCCACCCATTGCGACGATGCCGAAAGGGGAATCGCCTGCATTCATCGCGAGAATCCGGTCGTCCTCGGCAATCACGCATGCCAGCGTCGGCGAAGTTTCGGTCGTCATGTTCAGGACCGCTTCGAGTTGGCCCTCTTCAAGGTCGACCGATTCGGGGATGAAGCCGGAAAGCGAAGATGCAATTGAACCCATGTTCCCATACAAGACTGCCGAGCAGTCATTCTGGCTGCCTGCCGGGAACAGTGCCCGGAATGCGGTGGAGTTGCTCAGGTTCGATTGTGTCTCGTAGTACTGAATCGACTGGTTCAGCAGAGCCTGGCTGGGTCCAACGACCATGTAACCGCCCACGAAGGCGTAGTGTACCTCGGGACCGCCATCGGCTTGTCGAAGGACGTAGTCGATACGGCCGCCCGCACTCTCGGCCAGCAACTCCAGTTGCGGGCCGCCTTCGTCCACACTGGCAAGGTTGAACTCAAAGACCAGCCGTTCGATCGCGTTCTGCAATACCGCCCAGTTGTACACCTCGATCACCGCCTTCCATGAGGGTGTCGGAAGTACAGGACCGTCCAGGGCCAGCACGAACTCGCCGCCAAGGGCCGCCGCGACGTTATACTCGAGATCGAATCGGTGTTCCCGCTGAAACTCCACAATGCCGTTCCAGCCATCCGGATCGATCCCCTGCAAGCCCGCGAAGATCTCGGAAACGATGGAACCGGCATCGCGGGTCAGTGCAGAAGCCACTGCGAGCACCTCGGCGGAAACAAAGTCCAGGCCGGCCATCGGCCCGGGTTCGGCAATCCAGGATGCGATTCCGGTTCGGGGCCGATTGAATGTCACCGCGGCGCGCGCGGTCGCCTGTCCGCCGCCGGACCTGTAGTCGACAAACAGGTCGTTCACGCTGTCGATTCCAAGCAACGATCCGACTGCGGCGTTGGCTTCATCCTGCCGGCCCCCATCACCCTCGACGATATTTTCGTCGATCCGACTCCCGATTCCGTCCAGATCCGCCGCCAGAAGCCAGTCGGTTCCCTCGGAATAGATGGAGGCGAGGGATCGATGAAAGCTGCTGGCCGTGAATGCGCTTCCACCGGACTGCGCCTCGACGACATCCAACAGCATCCCGCGGGAGGCGGAGAGTGCCATGAGGCCGCCACCGATGTACGCCAGCAGCCCGGTTCCTGGGCCTTCATCGGCCGCCAGTTCGTCCGGGCCAGAAAATACTCGAAGGTCATTCGGGTCTTCAGCCAATGCCGCAATTCCACGCAGGACATCGGTCACAAGATTCGGGTTTCGCACCTGGACCAGCACCACCGGGTCGGGACCTTCACCGCTCAGGGTCAGAACGATCTCATCGCCAATCTGTCCTGAAAACGAGCTCAGGTAACCCATCATGGTTTCCAGCGTCTCCTCGGAAAACTGCGCGCCCTCCCCGCCGGATTCACGGAGCTGATTCCACCAATCGCGTGTCACCGGGTTGTCCTGGATGCGAGTCATGAAAACATCGTAGGCACTGGAAACGGTGCGGGCCAAGTTGGGAAACGCCACGTACACGTGCGTGTCCGAAGGCGCCAAGTCGAGCAGCATCGAAGAATAGCGCAGATCCGGACTTTCGGCAGCCGCGGTCATTCCTTCCTGCCCTTCCTGCATTCCTGAAAGCGCTATCGTCAGGGCAAGATATTCGTCACTGGTCTGACTCCAACCGATTTCCTCTTCGATCGGCACGACGGTCAACGATTTGGAACTGTTGAATTGCTGTCCCGGCGAAAGCGACCGAGTCAGTGCTCCCTGTTCGACACGGACTTCGCCCTCGATCACGGAAATGCGAGCGCCCTTGACGCCCTCGCTGACCGAAAAGATGGTTCCGATCGCGGCAACGTCGACATCGTCCGTCGACAGGTAAAGATGCCCCGAACCTTGCGGTGTCGCTTCGACGATCACGCTTCCGCGTTTCAACTGAATACGGACGCCATCGTTTGCGGCGACCAGTCGCAGTTCGGAACGCTCCCTCATTTCGATCGTGCTGCCATCGGTCAACTCCAGTACGGCACCGGAATCCCGGGCCGTCCGAATCGATTCCCGAGCCCCGATTCCCTCACCGGGTCGAAGAGCGACAAGATCCATCCCGGCGACTCGGAACAGCCGGCCCCGCACTGTTTGTACTGACGCCGAAACGTCGACAGGGAAGATCAACTGACGAACCAGTCCGCCACCGCCAGCGATGAATCCAACGAGAATGACTGCGGCAAGAGCCGCCCCGGCCCAGGCCCGGTTCAACGCCGGTCCGCCACCCCGAAACGCCGCCGTTTTCACCGGCGACTTGCGTCGGGCTTCGGAAATGGATTTTCGACAACCCAGACATTCGCTGGCATGGTCTTCGAGCAGCAACACACGCGCACGGCCAAGCCGGCCTGCGAGGTAGCGTTCAATCAGCGATCGATAGTCGTCACAATTCCGGAGCGTTTCGGGCTCGGGGAGAAATTCCATCCGGCCGGCTTCGTTGCCGGACCCGGAAACGCGGGCCCACACACGAGCCGCGGCCTCCTCAACCTCATGCGGTTGGGGGGCCGTGCGCTTTACATCTTCGACCGCCCGATCGAGATCGGTCTTTCCGATCGAATCGGAATCTGATTTTCGTGCGTCCATCAGCGACCTCCACGGAAACTCCGCAACGATCTGCGAAGCAGGCGTCGTGCCCGAAAAAGCGTGACTGCGACCGAACCGCTCGACGTGCCGTTCATTCGCGCGATCTCCCGGTTGCTGTATCCCTCGACGTGCCGCAGAACGAACATCCCCGCCGCCGTGGGATTCATGTCGGCCAGCGCGCGACGCAAACGGTCTCCCAGTTCAAGGCTCTGATGCGTTCGATGCGCGTCGGGCGCCGAAGATCTTACCCAGGCATCCATTTCGCCCAGCGGCACCGATCGGGCCCGTTTCCGGACCACGTCGAGAGAAATATTGACCGCGGCGCGCCGAAGATAGGCAGGCCACCCGCTCTCGATCTTTACCGGTCCTTTCTTCACCATTCGCATGAAAAGAGTCTGGAGCACGTCTTCGGCGTCGGTCGCGTTTCCGGTAACGCGATAGGCAATGCGATAGACCAGATCGTAGTGCTCGATGAATAGTTCCTCGACAGTGCCGTCGACGGCGTTGCCGCGATCGGGAAGGACCTGAACAAGATCTGTATCTGCCATCGATCTGTTTCCATCCATTTAGACAGGGTATCCCGTGGAGTATTAACAACAAAGTGCGTCGGTCCGTCGGCGAGGAAACACGGGAGGGGGAAAGCCGAATTTCAATTGGAATACCTCCCCGGGAACCTGAAAGTTCACTCACATTCGATGGTGGGACAACCGCGTGCCGATCGAAGGGCCCCCGGCGAACGTTCGTTTTTTTGGATTGTTCCGTCCGACTCCCGTCCTATGAAGATCGTTCCGGGCCAACGCCGAATTGTCCCCAGACCATCGATTCCGGTAAGGTAGGAGGCTGGCAACGTGCCGCAGAGCCCCGCCGCGTTCTGCCACTGGCTGCCAAGGGAGGGTTTCCGTCGATGCCATCTGCACGAGTGCGCATCCTGATGATGCGGCATGCCACGTTCTACACACCGGTCATTGCAGCCGTTGCCGGAGGTTTTTTGCGAAAGGAAGGACTCGAAGCCGAATATCTCGTGAAGGAACCCGATCGGGACGCGCTGGCGATGCTGCGGAATGGCGAAATCGAGATCATTCAATCGGCGGTCTCGTCGAACTGGTCCCGGATAGAGAAGGGCATCCGCAACCTCCCGGTCCACTTCGCACAGATCAACCAGCGCGACGGTTTCTGGATCGTTGCCCGGGGGACCGGCGGCCTTTCGGTGACCACTCACAGCAGTACGCATGACAGTGGTCCGTTCGACTGGAAACGACTCGAGGGGCGGTCCATTGTTGCCGATCATGGTCCTCAGCCGCTCGCGATGCTGCGGTATGCCGCCCAACAGCAAGGCGTCGACTGGGACCGCGTAGAGATCATCGATGCCGGGGCTCCGGGCGCGATGGATGCGGCCTTCCGGGACGGGCAGGGAGATTTTTGCCACCAGCAAGGACCGGCGCCCCAGCAGCTGTTGCGGGACGGCGTGGGGCACGTCGTGGCCTCGGTTGGGGAGGCGATGCCACCGGTGGCGTTCAGCTCCCTTTCGGCGGACCCGGCTTTCCTGGAGACGGAAACTGCCCGGGCGTTCATGCGAGGTTACAGAAACGCTCTTGCCTGGGCCATCGGCGGGCCGGCGGGAAAGATCGCCGCGATGATCTCGCCGTATTTCAAGGGCGTAAATCTGGGCGTCTTGTCTTCGAGTGTCGCGTCCTACAAGGGGCTGGGTTGCTGGAGCCGGGATCCGGCGATCTCAAAGGAATACTACCATCAGGCCCAGGAAGTCTTTACCGCGACCGGAATGCTCAGCACGCGTCCGCCTTACGAAGACGTCGTTGTGGATCCACCCGCCTGAGTGGAGTTCCTCGTCTGGGCGGCCAACCACTATAGTTAAAGTAATAGTTTCTATTAACAAACTTAAGTCATAAAAAAATAGGAAATTTAACTAAAATATTTTGGAGGCTGGTTTGCCCATCGAATCCATCAACCCCTACACCGGAAGGACAATCGGGACCTACGAAGAACACTCTCCCGAGGCGGTGACCGAAGCGATCGCATCGGCCCATCAGGCGTTCAGGAACTGGCGGATGCGCAGCTTCGATGCCCGGGCCGATCGGATGCGCCGGGCCGCGGCAATCCTTCGTGATGAGGAGCAGGCGTTCGCTGAACTCATGGCCCGGGAAATGGGCAAGCCGGTTGCGCAAGGTCGTTCCGAGTCGAGGAAATGCGCTTGGGTGCTGGAGTATTACGCCGATAACGCCCGGGCCTTTCTCGAAGCGGAGTCTGTCGAAACCAAGGCCGTGTCGAGTCAGGTTGTTTTCGAACCACTGGGCGTGATTCTCGCGGTCATGCCATGGAATTTCCCGTTCTGGCAGGTGTTTCGATTCGCGGCCCCGACCCTGATGTCCGGGAATACGGTCATCCTGAAACACGCATCCAACGTTTCGGGTTGTGCCTTGGCGATTGCGGACGTTTTCGACCGGGCGGGTCTCGAACCCGGAGTCTTTAACACGGTACTCGTTCCGGGATCCCGCGTCGGAATGCTGATCGAGGATCCCCGGATTCGGGCCGTCACCTTGACCGGCAGCACACCGGCCGGAAAGGCCGTGGCAGCCCGGGCGGGCGCCGCCCTCAAGAAGACAGTTCTGGAGTTGGGAGGCAGCGATCCCTACCTGATCCTGGACGACGTCGAACTTGGCCGAACTGCCGCCGATTGCGCGTTCGCGCGCCTGGTCAACGCGGGGCAGAGCTGCGTGGCCGCGAAGCGGTTTATCGTGCTCGAATCGATTCGAGAACAATTCGAAGAGCTTTTTGTCGCGGAGATGTCGAGCCGGAAACTTGGCGATCCTCTCGACGAGGCGACGAAGCTGGGACCGCAGGCACGTCACGACCTTCGGGACGAACTCCACGCCCAGGTCCTTCGCAGCACCCGGGCCGGAGCGCGCCTTTTACTCGGCGGATCGATCCCCGACGGCCCAGGCGCACTGTACCCGCCCACCGTGCTGACGGATGTGACCCGGGGGATGCCCGCCTACGACGAGGAACTGTTCGGACCTGTCGCCGCGATCATTCCGGTCGCCGACGAGGCCGAGGCCGTTCGTGTCGCTAACGACACCGTGTTCGGCCTTGGGGCCGCCGTGTATACCTCCGACGCCAGACAAGCCGACCGGGTGGTCGCGTCTCTGGAAGCGGGCAACTGCTTCATCAATGGTTTCGTACGCTCCGACCCTCGGTTACCATTTGGAGGGATCAAGGAATCGGGGTACGGACGGGAATTGTCCAGCTATGGAATCAGGGAATTCGTCAACATCAAGACCGTATGCCGGATTCACTAGCGGGGGGTAATCGAGGCGGGGGCCGATTTCATGCGGTCCCGGAGTTTCGCGGGGTGAGAGTAGTCGAATGAGTTTCGTTGCATGCAGAAGGGCGCCGTTGTCAACGTTGACCACCGCGTTGCTGGCTTTTGGGTTCGCGATTCCACAGGCGCTTGCCCAGCGGACCGAACTGGAACCGGGCTTCAATTTGTATTCGCCCGAAGATGACATCGCGATCGGGCGGCAGTTCATCGAACGGACCGAATCCGATCTCGACACCATCGGCGATGAGATCCTGGCCGAGTACGTGAATCGTATCGGGCAGCAACTTGCCCTCGAAGCGCCGGGTTATCGATACCCCTATCGATTCACGCTCGTCAACGACACCGCGATCAACGCCTTTGCGCTCCCCGGGGGGCCTATCTATCTGAACCGCGGAATCCTTGAAGAGGCCGACCGCGAGGCGGAAGTCGCTGGAGTGCTGGCTCACGAGATCGCTCACGTGGCACTCCGTCACGGCACTAATCAGGCGTCCAAATCCCAACTCGCTCAGGCGCCGCTGTCCATTCTTGGAGGAATATTTGGAGGAGGAGGTGTCGCGTCGATTGTGACTGAGGTGGCCGGCGGATTTGCGGCCAACTCCCTGTTTCTCAGGTACTCGCGCGATGCCGAAAGACAGGCGGACCTGCTGGGCGCCCAGATCTTGTACGACGCCGGCTACGACCCCACCGGGATGCCCGAATTCTTCGAGAAACTCGCGGCTGAGGGCGGGGGCCGGGGCGCGGAGTTCTTCAGCAGCCATCCCAATCCGGAGAACCGCGCCGCTGACGTCGCCGATGAGATCCGGCGGTTGGGCGACTTGCCGCCCTCGTTTGTCGACAATTTCTCGGATTTTCGACGAATCAAGGAACGCCTGGCCGACATCCCCGAGGAGTCCCCGGGCGAACCGCGGTAACGCTTGGCGCCGACCGGAATGCCAGACGCTCGCGCTCCCAGGGCGCACCGGCCATCGTCCGATCTCGCATATCCAGCTTTCGTGCGCAGTAGTACCGCCACTTGAGTTCTTGAATCATCGAACCTGCCCGATCTATCGATTTCGCAGGAAGTTGGTGCGGCAAGAATGGATGAGCGCCGGACTACTTCCGTCTCAAGGTTCCGAACACCGCGTCCCAGAGTGGCGTCGTGACGCCGAAACAAACGCTGCCGTTCACAAAATGATGGTGAAAGTGCCAGCGCCGCTGATAACCGAGCAGCCCGGACGCATTCGACGTGTGCAGCCGATAGTGAACCGATTCGTAATAGAGGAATCCCGTCCATACCCCACAGATCACTCCGGTCGAAGTGAATAAATCACCCGTCCCCAACCAGACGGCGCCGAAGATCAACGCCGATATTGGGAGCGACATCGAGATGGAAGCCAGTATCTTGTGAGGGTTTCGAGGATCGCGATGGTGTTTGCCGTGGAGTTCATGGGCCATGCGTTCGATCCGGGCCGAATCGAGACGCGGATGAAACACGAAGCGGTGAAGCAGATACTCGATCAGAGTCCACAACAGAATGCCTGACGCGACAGGCCAGAAATACTCGATATTGTTTCCGCGCGAATCGAATTGGCGTCCAACGTAGATCAGGACGGCCCCCAGAAGCGGATAGGCCCAGAACGAAACGAACATCTGCAGGCGCCGGGTCATTCCATCCATTATAGTGCCCGCCCTTTGCACTGACGAGATTCGGCGGTTAGAGTGAGGTTGAACGAGGTCCACGCATGAAATTCACCAAACCCAGGAAACTCGAAACTCGCGCAGTCCGCTGCGGCCCGCCCATCGATTCGCGTACGGGTGAGGTTTCGCCGCCGATCAGTATGTCGACCACCTTTGGCCGGGATGCCGGGAGCGAACTCATCGGTAACTACTTCTACACGCGGTATTCCAACCCGAACCAGGAGCATCTGCAGCAGGCCGTGGCCGACCTCGAAGGGGCTCGTGCGGCCTTGGCGTTCGCATCGGGAATGGCCGCCGCTTCAGCCGTCATGCAGTCGCTTTCGCCCGGAGATCATGTGCTGATGGCCAAAGACTGCTATTTCGGGGTAGGCGTCGCGGCATCGGAGTACGGCGCCAGATGGGGCATCGACATCGAACGGGTGGATGTCAGTGATTCCGAAGAGCTTGGCACGCGGATTCGTCCGAATACCGCCCTTGTCTGGGCCGAAACGCCGTCGAATCCAACCATGCGTATCACGGACATTCGGAGGACCGCCGATCTGGCTCACTCGGCCGGCGCTCGACTGCTGGTGGACAACACCTTCGCCACTCCGGTTCTGCAGCGGCCGATCGAACACGGCGCGGACATCGTTCTGCACTCCGCGTCCAAGTACTTTGGCGGCCATAGCGACGTGTTGGGGGGGTGCCTTGCCCTGCGGACCGACGACGCGTTTTACGAGACGGTGCAACGCACGCTGATCGAGTTGGGAGCGGCGTTGTCTCCGTTCAATTCCTGGCTGATCCTGCGTGGCCTGAGAACGCTTGCATGCCGGATCGCCGTTCAGACCGCGAATGCCGCCAGGCTGGCGGAAATGCTTTCCAGGCATCCCAACGTGTCCGAGGTCTACTATCCGGGCCTTGAAGCTCATCCCGGTCACGACGTTGCCGCACGGCAGATGTCCGGGTTCGGCGCCATCGTTTCGTTCCGTGTGCGAGGAGGACAGGATGCCGCTCTGGCGACGGTCGGGCGCGCCGAACTCTTCGTGCGCGCGACATCGCTTGGAGGCGTGGAGAGTCTCATTGAACATCGGGCCACCAGCGAAGGTCCGGCATCCACGACGCCCGATGACCTGATTCGGCTCTCCGTCGGAATCGAACACGCCGACGATCTGATCGACGATATCGGTCAGGCGTTGTGCCCCGTCTAACCCGGGATTTCTTCGGTGCCGGTGCGGGGGAGCCGGAGTTTCCAGATGGCCACGGCCCCCACGATGACATAGGCGGCGCAACCGACGGCGAGCGGCCAGATCAGCCAGGGAAACATCGTGAAGAGCCCCATCGACAGATAGGCCTGGGCGTAGCAGAGCGGGAGCATGCCGATTCCCGAACCGATCATCACTGTGGCGGTCGAGAGAGGAGTCAGGCCGGCGGCGTAGGACACGATGTCCGAGGATGTCAGGGGATTCACTCGAAGCAGGGCAATGCTCAGGATGCCGTGCTTCAGGATGAAATCTTGCGCGTTCCGAAGCTTTCCTTCACTGAAGAATTCCTTGCTCCAGGTTCTCCCCAGAATGGTGCGCGCCAGGAAGCAACACGTTCCGGCGCCGACAATGTTGCCGATCAGCGAGAGTGTGCCGCCCCAGAACCCCCCGAAGATCATTCCGCCAGGCAGGTAGAGAATCGCACCTGGGATCGGCGCGACAACGGCCTCGACGACGACGATGAGGACGTACATGACCGGGGCGAAGGGGCCCCAACCGTCAAAAAAAGCGCGCATCGCTTCGATTTTCTGAGCCGAACTCAGTCCGGTGCCCAAGAGAATGCCGATCAGGCCATCGGTCCAGTACGACCAGCCCGCCCAGGCCACAACAAGCAGAAGCGCTGACGCGGCAATAGCGGAATCCCTACGCATGTGCGGATACCCTCATACCGACAGGATAACCCGACACGAGGCTTAGCCCGCCTTTCTCACGGGTTTTCGTCGCGAAGGGTCGGAGACGCCGTCAGAGCTACGGCGCGTTCCCCGCGCCGGGCGCGTAGCGGCGCGTTCGTCGCGCCGGATCAAGCGCGTCAGGGCGCGTTCCTCGCGGATGGATCCGGCGCTGCAGCAGACAACTCATGAGAAATGCGGGTTAGGACGGTTGAAAGGCGCAGAGTGGAGCGCGCGGTTCCTCGACGCCGGCCAGGGCGCGGCCGAGCAGTTTCCCTCGCCATGAACCGGACGGGACGGATCACGGCGGTGTTCTCCTCGAAGAGGCCTCTTTCCCGGAATCCCTCGCTGCGGCGGCTTGCGCCTCTCCTCGAAACGTGCAATTCTTCGAGGCGATCGTCTATGCCGCGCACAAACTCTTCGACCGACGTTCCGAAGACACTGGACCTGATCGGCCAGGAACTCAAGATCCTGCAACAGATCAGTCAGTCCATCAGTTGTACGCTCGACCTGGATCAGGTGCTCAAGGAGATCGTCGAACTGGTGGTCGACGTGACCCAGTGCGATTCCTGCTTACTCTACCTTCAGGACGAAGACGAGTCGGAAAAGTACCTGTTTCTGCGCGCGTCGAAGAATCCGCATCCCCGACTCATTGGACGAATCGCTGTGAAGGTCGGCGAAGGCATTACCGGTTGGGTGGCGGAGAACGCCGAGACAGTGGCGATATCCCGGAACGCGGGCCGGGACGAACGGTTCAAGTTGTTCAACAATCTTCCGGAAGACAAGTACGAAGCCTTCTTGTCGGTACCGATCGTGGTTTCGCCGGAACGGGTGGTTGGCGTGATCAACGTTCAGCATCGCAAGGGTCACCGGCACACCGAACGCGAATTGACGATGATGTCCATTATCGGGCACCAGGTGGGCGGGGCCATCCGCAACGCGCAACTCTACGATGAAGCGAACAGGCGGACCCAACAGCTTTCGACTGTCGCCGAGATCGGACAGATCACGGCTTCAGGACGTTATCTCGACGAAATGCTCCAGTTGATCGTCAACATGATCGGCCAGACGATGTCCGCAAAGGTCTGTTCGATCATGCTCGTCGATCAGAAAAAGAACGAACTGGTGTTGAAGGCCGCCAAGTGCTCGAGCCCGGAATACTGGAAGCGGCCCAATCTGAAGATCGGCAGGAGCCTGGTCTCGAAAGTGGTCAAGCAGGCCAAGCCTCTCAGGGTGAAGGACGTGACTCGGGAGGAAGGCTACCGTTACCCCGAGTTGGCAAAACGGGAAGGTGTCCGGGCACTGGTCTCGCTGCCGATGATTGCCAGGGAAAAGGTCATTGGGGTCATCAACGTCTACTCGGACGAAGAGCGGGTGTTTTCCGAAGACGACATGCGGGTCCTGACCACGGTTTGCGATCAGGCCGCATTGGCGATCGAGAACACCAACCTTGCGACCGAAGTGGAAGCCCGGGAACAGGCTCTGGAAGCGCGCAAGTTCGTGGATCGGGCCAAGAGCGTGCTACAGCAGCAGTTCAACCTCGATGAGGCCGAAGCATACAAGCGGTTGCGCCAGCAGAGCATGAAGACCCGCCGAACGATGAAAGAAATCGCTGAAGCCGTGATATTGGCAAGCGAAATGGGTGCCCGTTAACGGAAAAGTGGAAGGGAAGCGGATCAGAAGTGCCGATGGGTTTCACGTGGGCCCGCCATCGAGCGGCCCGTGAGTCGTTGCAATTCTTCTTCGTAATACTTCTTGTAAAGGATGTCCCATTCCTGACTGCCCTCGGGAATGGGTTTGGCCTGCGATTCGATCTTGTGACGGGCGGCGCGGTCCATCTCGGCTTCCTTGCCGAGCCACTTGTTGATTATCTGCAAGACCTGCAGCCGGATCGTATTGCGGTCTTCCCTGAACGTCACCTCGTCGATTTCGGCAAGCGTGTCGGCCACCCGGTGCGACAGGATGTTGATCTTCTCCCTGGACAGTCTCATATGACCAACTTACGTTCCCGAACGAGCTTTCGTTTAATCAGCTTGAACGTTTCCTGGTAGGACGCCCCGATGTCATTCATCTGATTTCCATACTCGTTCAGCAATTGCCGGACTTCCTGGTTGAGTCGATCTTCGACGGTGACCTCGTCGCTGACCGCCGCATAAATGGTCTCCTTGATCGAGAAGTCCTCGGGGAGTTCGATGAACTCTCGCTCAATGAGTTCTTCGATGACTTTCTCGGTCATGTATTCAACGAATTCGTTTCGGAGTGCCATAGGTTAGTGGGGACCTGCCTGCTGACTCTCTAATGTCCCACAATTGGCGGGCATTTTCAACCGGGCTGCCGGTTGGCGCAGGGCCATTTTATTGTTCGTTCGGCGGTTTTCGGCAGCCCTGGTTGAATCCGGAGCTGGCTATTTTGTTTTCGATGTGGCAGAGTATCCGTCATGGGAGGGCCACCGGCACAGGGTTGCGATATTGATCTGCGGGCAGTGGCGGTGCGTCCGACCTGGGGCGCGGAGGAACACCGGCGCTGGGACAGGCTGGTGGCGGCCCATCACTACCTGCCGTTTCATGGCGTGTTCGGGAAGGGCTTGCGCCACGTCGCGACGCTGGGCTCGACCTGGCTTGCGCTGATCGGCTGGCAGCCGGGCGCGTTCAAGCTGGCCGCGCGCGACCGCTGGATCGGCTGGAGCGCGGAGCAGCAGTTCCAGCGCTTGCATCTGATCGCCAACAACGCGCGCTTCGTCATCCTGACGCCGCGCACGGTGCCCAATCTGGCCTCGCGGGCGCTGGGTCTGAGCCTGCGGCGGCTGTCGCAGGACATGCAGGCGGCGCACGGCTACCCCGTCTTGCTGGCAGAGACGTTCGTGGATCCGGCCCGCTTTGCCGGGACCTGCTACCGCGCGTCGAACTGGCGCTGGCTGGGCCGGACCCGCGGCTATGCCCGGGAGCCCGGCGGCGCGGCGCGCTGGCGCCATCACGGCCAACCCAAGGAGATCTTCGTGTTCGAACTCACCGGCCATGCCGCCGAGGCGCTGAGCCAGACCGAGACGCCGGCCTCGTGGCACGGTGAACCCCGAACCGCGCCCATGGCCGCGCCGCGTCTGCGCAGCCTGTTCGAGCGCCTGGGCGAAGTGCCCGAGCGGCGCCGCGCCCGGGGCAAGCGCTACCCGCTCCACACCGTGCTGACGCTCGCCGTCGCGGCCCGCCTGGCCGGCTACCGCGGGGTGACCGCCTTTGCGCAGTTCGCCCGCCTGCTCAGCCAGGAGCAACTCCAGGCCGTGGGCGCCTTCTACAGCCCCTCGAAGCAGCGCTACACCGCGCCCTCGATCACCACCTTCCACAACATCCTCGCGGCGCTTCCGCCCGAGACCCTCGACAACGCCATCGGCCGGTGGGCCGGCCAGTACAGCGCCGCTCACGCCCCGGTGGCCATGGACGGGAAGGACCTGCGCGGCGCCTCGGCGCAGACCGGGCACGGGCGCCGGATGATGGTCGCGGCGGTCGAGCACGGCTCCGGCCTGGTCCTGGGTCAGAAAGAGATCGACGACAAGACCAATGAAATCCCCGCCGTGCGCGACCTGTCGGGCGGCCTCGACCTCGCCGGACGCACCGTCACCCTCGACGCGATGCATGCCCAACAGGACACCGCCCGCTGCCTGCTCGACCAGTGTCACGCCGACTACGTCGTCACCGCGATCAAGGACAACCAGCCCACGATGCATGACGACCTCCGGTCGGTCGACTGGAGCGCCGCGCCCTCGCACGAAACCCTCGAGAAGGCCCATGGCCGCATCGAGCGCCGCCGTTGCGCCGCCATCGACCTCTCCGACACCCCCTGGGACGGTTACGCCAACCTCTATGGACGCCGCCAGGCGATGCGCATCGAACGGGAGCGCGAGACCGTCAAGACCGGCGCGCGCAGCGTCGAGGTGACCTTTTGCCTGACCTCGCTGGATGCGGAGCGCGCCAGTCCCGAGCAACTCCTGGCCCTGGTCCGGAATCACTGGCACATCGAAAACCGTCTGCACTACGTCCGCGACTTCACCTACGATGAAGACCGTTGCCGGGCCTATGTGCGCCACTTGCCGCGCAATCTCGCCTGCCTCACCAACGCCGCCATCGCCATCGTGCGCTGCCAGGGGCGCTTCCGCTACCTGCCCGAGGCCAACCGTCATTATGCCGCCCGCGCGCAGGATGCCCTCGACGCCATCCTGAATGCCCCCACAGCCTGCCCCCCCCCGACATCCCTGCGGAATCGGGCGCGACGCGCCGCTGGACACCTGTGCCCGCCGGGCACGAAGACGCCATGCGACGCCTGCAAGCGGCCCCCTTTACGCGTCTCCCGCAACCCCGCGACGCGCCGATCCCCTTCCAACCTACGCGATCTTCCTCATCCCGCGTCCCGAGGCGGGACAATAAAATGGTCCTGCCGGTTGGCGGGGGACGGGAGCGTCATCGGACGCCTCGATTTCCACGTCGTCGCCGAGCGCTTCCCCGAGCCTTGCATATTGCCTGGGGACCGCACACCCCGGTGGCAATGTCGCGGCGCCTTGTTGGCTTCGCGCCGACGAGATTGATTGACTGCACGTTCGGTATTTTCCTACCATTCACACTGCAATTCTGAAATCTTGAGGAGATACCCGAAATGAGGATCAGACAGGCCGCGCTCGTACTGGTGCTGACAGGACTCGCCGCGTCGGAAATAGCAGTCGCCCAGCAGGCAGTGATTCGCCCCAGCCCCGAAGCTCCTGTGCAGCCGAGGCCACGGTCGCAGGCGGAGCAGGACAGTTACTTCACGGTTCAGAACGCCTCGACGGCGATCAATCGCCTGCGTGCCGCCAACGACTTCTTCGCCGATTACTTCGACAGCGAATACAGGCACCTTGTTCTGTACCAGGAATGGCTGGCCCGCGGTGAGTTGCAACATGACGCGGAAAACATCCTCGACGTTGTCCTGAGGGCCATCGAAGCCCAGGATCATTTTCTGACTTCCAAACTCAATTTCATCGACGACCCGTCCAGTGTCGAGGAACTTCCAGCCGTGCGCTTTACCTTGGCAAATCGGGAGGCCCTCTTCTACCAGTCCATCGTCGCCGCATACAGAGCCGAAGGCGATAACGACCTCGTCGATGAATATGGCGAATTGGCCCTCAATGCCCAGGCCGAAGCCCTGGAACTCTTGCGTGCGGTCGGAGATGATGGCACGCCGGAATACCAACAGGCTGTTCAACAGAGCCAGGAAGGCCGCTTGTTTGTGCTCCACACCTTGCTGGAGGGCACCCAGGAAGAAGATAACTTCGACCAGGTCGTCGAGTACGGTGAGGAGATTCTGGAAATCACCCCGGACGATCTGTTTGTCCTTCACACTCTTCGGGTCGGCTACGAAGATGCGGGCGATCTGGAGAAGCTGGTCGAATATGGCGAAGCGATTCTTGCGGTGACGCCGGACGACCTCGATGTGCTCAGAGCCACGGCGCTGATCATGTCGGAACAACCCGGGTCCGATCTCGAGAGTGCAAAGGCATATGCCACGGATGCGGTGCAGCAGATGATAGTGTTTCTTGACGGACCGGACGGAAACCAGTTCAACGACGACGAAAAAGCGGGGCTTCTCAGCGAGGTCAACACGACACTCGGGATGATCCATTTTCAACTCGAGGAATGGACTGGCGCGGCCGACGCATTCCGGGCGGCACTGGGCGCAATGCCGACCGACCCGTTCCTCTACTACAATCTGGCCCTGGCATCCAACGCGAACCGGGATCTCGAGGGAACGCTGTCGGCTCTCGCCCGGGCGGTATATCTGGAACATCCGGAACCGCAGGTTCTGGCGGCGCTGACAGCCATGTTCGAAAGCGTCAACGGCTCCACCGACGGGCTGGAAGACTTTATCGAGAGCGAAGGCGCACAGATCGAGGACTAGGAGAGGGTCAACCCAAGGGGCAGCGAGTGACGGTCCCTTCCAACTCAATCCGAACGTCGCGTGCCGGTCGGCTGCCCGGAAGTATGATCCAAACAACATCGATTGAACTGACTACCGAGGGTCACTGCGACATCCACGACATCACGCCAAACCTCCAGCGAGCGGTTTCAGACAGCGGCATGGAGCATGGTCAGGTGCTTGCGTTCGTCCCCGGATCCACCGGGGGCATCACAACCGTCGAGTTCGAACCGGGACTCGTTCGTGACTTGCGGGAGTTTTTTGACAGGCTGATCCCCGAGGGCCCCGACTACCATCATCATGAAACCTGGGGCGACGACAACGGGTCGAGTCATATTCGCGCGGCTTTGCTCAAACCGTCGCTGACGATTCCGTTCGCCGAGGGCCACTTGATGCTGGGCACATGGCAACAGGTGGTTTTTGTCGATTTCGACACCCGTCCGCGGAATCGTAGCGTTGTCGTGCAGGTCACTGGGGAATTGCCGGTCGATCCGTAGGATAGAACAGTTCAGGTAACTGCCGGCGTGTACGCTAACCAAGTCGGGTAGTGAACTCCCCGAAAGACGGCCCGGTTTCGCTCCAAACGTCAAACTCGCTATCCACCGGACCCTACACCAGCCACACATTCTGAAACGGTTGCCCTCGAAGGTTTTCGTGTACGTTTGCTGTCGGCGATCCTGGCTCGACAAAACCTTGCACACAATTCAGCGGCTTGATTATAGTGGCTCCACTCAACCCGGAAATCGAGCCGATGGCGCCGTGTGAACGAGTTGTTTCGCGAACTGATCGCGCGGCCGACAGGATGTGTGTGTTGGATGCCGGTTCAGCTTGCTAAACTGCCCCGATATCGTCCGGGGATAGCGGCAATTTCGACGCGTCGATGCGGATTGGGAGGGGGAGAAAAGGCAAAATGAAAAGAATCCAAAATGCCCTTTCGGCTCTTTCTGCTTCCAGCGGCCGGTACCGCCGCGCGGTGGCCTTCGGTGGCGTCGCGGCCATCGTTTTCCTGGCGCTCTTCCCGCCGCAGGTGCAAGCGGCCATCGACGAAGAAACGCAATTCGTTCTGAACAGCTTTTCGTTTCTCATTTGGGGCGCGCTGGTGATGTGGATGGCCGCGGGTTTCACCATGCTCGAGACCGGTTCCGTGCGCACCAAGAATGCGTCGGTGATCTGTCTGAAGAACATCGGTCTCTATTCCATCGCCGGGCTGACGTTCTATCTGATCGGCTACAACATCATGTACGTCGATGTCGACCCCGCGGCTGGTTCGGGTCGTTGACGTTCCTGTACGGGACATCGGGTGACGAGATTGCGCTCCTCGATGGTGGAGAGCAAGCCGCCACCGCGGTGATCGAGACCGGCCATGCCAAGATGTCCGACTGGTTTTTCCAGATGGTTTTCGTCGCGACGACCGCCTCGATCGTGTCCGGCGCCCTGGCCGAACGGGCAAAGCTCTGGTCCTTCTTCGTGTTCACCATCGTACTGACGGCAATTATTTATCCTCTCGTCGGCGCCTGGACATGGGGTGAAGGCTGGCTTTACGCAATGGGCTTTCAGGACTTCGCCGGATCGACCATCGTTCACTCGACCGGCGGTTGGGCGGCGCTGTCGGGTGCGATCGTCATTGGGGCGCGGAAGGGCAAGTTCCGCCAAGACGGAACGGTCAAGCCGACCCCGCCGTCGAATGTGCCCGCCGTGACCCTTGGTGTGTTCATCCTCTGGATGGGTTGGTTCGGTTTTAACGGGGGATCGCAACTTGCCCTGGGCGGCGTCGTCGACGCGGTGGCAATCAGCAACATCCTGGTTAACACCAATCTCGCCGCGGCCGCGGGAGTCATGGCCGCCATTTCCTTGTCGCGGCCCATTCTGGGGCGCGTCGATCTACTTGCGGGCCTGAACGGCGCCATTGCCGGCCTGGTGGCGATTACCGCCGGGCCCGACATCGTCGAACACTATTGGGCCATCGTTATCGGCGCGGTCGGCGGCGGGATATCGGTTGCCGGCCTGAAGGTATTGGAGTACTTCAAAATCGATGACGTCGTGGGCGCGATTCCGGCCCATCTTTTTTCCGGTATCTGGGGAACGTTGGCGGTTTGCATTGTGGCCGGCGGCAACCTTTTCGTCCAGATTTCGGGTATTCTGGCCATCGGGGTCACGGTGTTCGGGACCACGATGCTGACGTGGGTGCTCATCGACAAGACGCTCGGAACGCGCGTTTCGCCGAATGTCGAGGCCATGGGTCAGGACGTGGGGGAATTGGGCATCGAGGCCTATCCCGAATTTGTACTGATGCCCGAGATGGACGAGTGAGTACCGGGCGCGGATTCTGGCGCAACAAGATTGAATGCGGGGAGTAGGTGGAACCGAGAAGCACGACTGGAACAGGTATGACCTTGAGGGAAAATAGCTATGGATTTGACCACTGAGAGGGAAGACGGCGTCTTGTCTGCCCGAGTGAGCGGACGTATCGACGGCACCAATGCTCTCGAGTTCGAACGGTCGATCAGGACCGCGGTCGAGGATAGCGACCACGCCTTGATCATCGATTTCGAGAATCTTTTGTACATCAGCAGTGCGGGGCTTCGGGCCATCCTTCTGATCGCAAAGAACCTTCACAGACAGAACGCCAAGTTTGCGCTCTGCTCCCTTTCGGATCAGATCAGGGAGGTCTTCGAGATCAGCGGGTTCGACAGGCTCATTTCGATCCACCCATCGCGGGCCGACGTGCTCGCTTCCTTCGATGCTTGAGGTAACGGGTACCGAATTGGAACCCCCGGCGCTCGCGCGCACGAAATCCGAGGGAAGGCGCTGATGGCGGAGCCGCACAAGATCCTCGTGGTCGATGACGAGCCCGATCTCGAATTCCTCGTGCTTCAGCGCATGCGCCGTGAGATTCGCCGCGGCCGCTACGCGTTCGTTTTCGCCCACAATGGCGCCGAGGCGCTGGAACGCCTGAGCGAGGACAACGAAATCGATATGGTCCTCTCGGACATCAACATGCCGGTGATGGACGGGCTGACCTTGCTTGAGCAAATCCCCTCGGTCGATCCCAATGTCCGTGCCGTGATCGTCTCGGCGTATGGCGACATGCAGAACATTCGCGGGGCAATGAACAGGGGCGCTTTCGACTTCGTCACCAAGCCGATCGACTTCGAGGATTTGCGAATTACCATAGAGCGAACCCTCGCCCACCTTGCCCTCTGGCGTGAGGCCCTGGAATCGCGCGACAAGTTGATTGTGTTGAAGAACGAACTCGACCTGGCCAACAAGATGCAGCAGTCGATCCTGCCCACCGATTTCCACAACGATTCCGATTACCAGTTGTTCGGGAGCATGGAGCCGGCCCGCGACGTGGGCGGCGATTTCTTCGATGTCTTGAACTTGCCGGATGGACGTATCGGCATCGCGGTTGCCGATGTCTCGGGCAAGGGCGTGCCCGCCGCACTTTTCATGATGTCCAGCTACACGCTGCTCAGGAGTTCGGCTCTGGTCCGGTCGGGCCCCAGCGAGGTGTTGCGCGAAGTCAACAATTTGCTCGAGGAGAACAACGAAGCCGCGATGTTCGTTACTCTATTATTCGCGATTTTCGATCCGACGACCGGGGAGTTCGAGTATGCCAATGGCGGGCACAATCCGCCGCTTGTCGTCCGTGCCGAAGGCGCCTCCGCACTGCTTCCCCTACCCACGGGAATCGCCCTCGGTGTGGCCCCGGATTTTGAATTCGAAAGGAGCGCCATAACCCTCTCGCCCGGCGACGCCATCGTACTTTATACTGACGGCGTGACGGAAGCCGAGGACGTCAGGCAGGACCAGTTCGGTGTCGCCCGTTTGCAGGAAGTTTTCGAGGATTCGCCGCCGAGCGACGCGCAGAAAGCGACCACGGATGTTTTTCGCGCCGTAAAAGCCTTCGCAGGCGATGCCCCCCAATTCGACGACATTACCTGCCTGACACTCTACCGTGGCGGATCAAACCAGTGAGCGCGAAACTGTCATTGAGCATGGCGTCGGATCTCGGTGAACTCACGCGCATCGACGCTGCGATAGAGGAATTCGCCGCGGCCGAAAACTGGTCGCCTGCGCTCGAATTTCAGATCAAGCTGGTGTTTGAGGAAATGGGACTCAACATCATGAAGTACGGTTTCGCCGACGGCCTTTCGGGCGATCCCCCCGACGGGGACAGCGACGGCGCCGATCATGATGTCCGAATCGAAGTTGTTTCGGATGCCGATTCGGTTACGATCGAGTTCATGGACCACGGTCGCCCATTCGACCCGCTGAGGGACGCTCCCGCGCCCGATCTCGATTCGAGCGTTGAAGACAGGCCCATAGGCGGATTGGGCGTCCATCTGGTGCGGACGATGATGGACGAGGCGCGGTATCGCCGGGAAGGGGACAGGAACCATCTGACCCTGGTAAAGCGGAGGAGCGGGGGGGACAAATGACCGGGTCGCTCCGAACCCGGTTGGCGCTTCTACTGGTCATCGGTGCGATACTTTGCCCGGTGTCGATTGGCCAGGTGGTCGAGAATCAGGCGTCCGAAGGCACGGCTTCCGACGACAGTGTGTCCGAAGACCTGACGGTTCCCGGCATTTTTCCTCAACGTGTTCTTTTTGGCCAGTCCGCCGCCTTCAGCGGTCCCGCCCAGGAACTGGGCGAGAACATGCGTCTCGGGATTGAAGCCGCCTTCAACGCGGCGAATGAACGCGGCGGCGTTCATGGACGCCGACTCGAGTTGATCGCCCTCGACGATGCCTACGAGCCGGAAGCGGCCATTTCCAACACACGCAGGTTGATCGCGGACGAGGAGGTTTTTGCGCTGATCGGCGCAGTGGGCACGCCAACTTCGCGTTCCGCCACCCCGATCGCCGCTGAGGCGGGCGTTCCCTATGTTGCGCCCTTTACCGGCGCTCCCTTCCTGCGCGATGCGCAATGGACCAATGTCATCAACCTGCGCGCCTCCTATTTTCAGGAGACCGAGACGATGGTCGATCGCCTGATCCAGGACCTAGGTATCGACCGTATCGCAATCGTGTACCAGGACGATACCTTCGGGCGGGCGGGCTACCTCGGCGTTCTGGCGGCACTCGAGCGGCGTGATCTGGAACTGGCGGCCGTCGGGGTGTATCCCCGAAATACGACGGCGATAAAAACGGCGCTGCTGGAGGTACGGAGCGCCAACCCCGAAGCGGTGATCGTTGTTGGCGCCTATCAGCCAGTCGCGGCCCTGATTGGCTGGGCCCGGTTCACGGCGTTCGACCCAGTCTTCGTGACGATCTCGTTCGTGGGCAGCAATGCATTGATTGGCGAGCTTGGGGCCGCCGGTGCTGGAGTCATCGTCACTCAGGTAGTCCCTTTTCCGACAGCGGACACGCCTCCCGTGGCGGTAGCTTACCGCCGCGACCTGGCGGCGTATGCGCCCGGCGCGGCGCCCGGTTTTGTCTCCCTTGAAGGTTATCTGGCCGGCCGAATGGCCATTGTCGCCCTTGAGCTCTGCGGCCGGGAACTTGGCCGCGAATGTTTTCTGGAAAGCTTGCGCCATGCGGGCGTCATTGACCTTGATGGGTTCGAACTCCGTTTTGGCGACGGAGACACCCAGGGTTCGGATGCCGTTTTTCTCACCGTTATCGGCAACGATGGCCGGTACCATCCAATCGTGACGCTGCCGCGTCAGCCCCAGCCGTGATCGACCGTGATCGACCAGTTGAAAGGCCTGTTCGATAGACGCTTCCGAATTTCGACCCAACTGTACCTGGGTATCGGTGGCGCCGTTGCCCTCACCTTCAGTGCGAGTCTCATTGGCTGGATTTCATTCGACCGGGTCGGCGATGCCCAGAGCCAGGTAAACGAGGAGAGTGTACCGGCCTTGGTGGCCGCCTTTGGGGTCGTCCAGCAAAGCGGCGCCCTTGTGGCTGCCGCACCCAGCCTGACCGTGGCCGCAACCCCTGAGGAACTGACCGAGATCACCGACGAGATCGCGGAGGACAGGACGGCCTTCGAGGCGGAATTGGATGCATTGACGCTGCGAGAGGACGACGATGTGCGCTCCAGCGCCATTCGCGAAATCGGGAACGCGCTGATTCCGAACATCGAAGCCATCAATGACACGGTGTTGACTCGTTTCGAGGTGATCGACCTGCGAGAGGAACGCCGCGCCGAACTGGCGTCGTTGCGGGACGAGTTGACCGGCATCCTGGTTCCCGCGATCGACGACCAGTTGTTTTTTGCGATGACGGGCTATCGCGATCTTGGCGAACCGCCCGCGCCCCGCGCCCAACACTTTTCCGAAGAGGAACTCAACCGTTACCGATTCCTGGCCGAGTTGAAGGCGGATGCCGACAGCGGAACGCAACTTCTTGCCACCGCGTTCAATATTTCGGACGCTCCCTTGCTCGAGCCGGAACGGGAGCGTTTCGAGGCGACGGCCAATGGCATAGAACGGCGTTTGGGGGCGCTTGGCGCGACCCCGTTGCGCGCTGAAATCGAGCCTCTCTTCGAGCGGTTGATCGAGTTGGGAATCGGACCCGATGGGATCTTCGATTTACGGGTGCGCGAACTTGAACTCGCCCGGAACCAGCAGGCTCTGATCGCGGACAATCGCGACCTCGCCAGCGAACTCCTGGTCGAGGCTGAAGACGTGGTGGTTGCGGCCCGTGCGAGCGCCGAAGACGCAACCATGGTTTCAGGGCAGGCGATGCTCACGGGACGCAATCTCCTGCTCGCGTTAAGCGGCATCAGTGTCGTCGGGGCGGTGCTGATCTCATGGCTGTTCGTAGGACGTGTGCTTTTGCGCCGGCTTGGACGCCTGTCGGTTCGGATGCAACGCATGGCGGCCGGTGATCTCGAAGAGAAGGTTGTGATCGACGGACGCGATGAAGTCGCGGAGATGGCCACGGCGCTCGAACACTTCCGCCGCAATGCGTTGGAGGTGCAGCGTCTGAACCTGGTTGAGAAGCTGGCTGAAGAGCTCAGGGGCAAGAATGAACAACTCGAAACCGCGCTGGGCGACCTGGAACGGGCGCAAGACCAGATCGTCATGCAAGAGAAACTGGCGGCGCTTGGCGAACTGACGGCGGGCGTCGCTCACGAGATCAGAAACCCGCTGAATTTCATCAAGAACTTTGCTGAAGTCTCCGAGGAATTGCTTGAGGAACTGCTGGAGGAAGTGGGGGAGACTCCCGCCGAGGGCGGCGGGCAAAACGGGGACGAACCGGGGTTGATCCAGGAAATTGGCGGCGACCTGACCAGCAACCTCAAGCGCATCCGCGAACACGGCGAACGTGCCAATCGTATCGTCCAGAGCATGCTCATGATGGGCAGGGGCTCGGGCGAACGGCGGGCGGCCGACATCAACGCCCTGCTCGGCGAGCACGCGCGGCTCGCCTATCACAGCGCCAGGTCGAACGACCCGCAATTTCGCCTCGACCTCCAGGAGGAATTCGATCCGGAGATTGGGGAACTCGATGTTATTCCGCAAGACCTGGGCCGCGTCTTTCTGAACATGGTGAGCAACGCGTGTTACGCCACCGACGCGAAGCGCCGCGATTGGGAAGAGAAGGAAGGGGCCTCGAAATACGAGCCGACACTGTTGCTCGCGACCCGGTCGATTGAGGATCGCATCGAGGTTCGCATTCGCGACAACGGGAGCGGGATTCCGCCCGAGGTACTGGACAAGATATTCAATCCGTTCTTCACGACCAAGCCGACGGACAAGGGCACTGGGCTCGGTCTCGCCCTTTCGAGCGATATCGTGCGCCAGCACGGGGGGAGTATTCGGGTCGAGTCCGAGCCCGACGAATTTACGGAAATGATCGTCGAATTGCCCCGGACGTTCTCACCGGCAGACGGGGAAGCTTCCGACGATGAGGGGCCTGACGAACCGGAACCGGAGCCAGGACCGGCCGCGGTCTGAGAACTTTTCAGAGCACGAAAGCTGACGCCCGACAACTTCACCGGTCCTGCGAGCGCATCCGGGATCCGGCAACCGGACCTGCCGCTTCGTTCAACACGTCGCCGACCCACCGATTCAAGCTCTTTCCCTCAGCGGTTGCAGCTTCTACCACCTGCCGGTGCAGTTCCGGCGGTATGCGGACATTGAATTTGCCGGAAAATTCCTTGCGGGGTTCTATCCCGTGTCGCTCGCATGCTTCCAGAAAGACATTCAGGGATGTTGCGGCTTCCTTGCGGAGCCCTTCGATATCGGAGGCGTAGAAGTCGGCTCCGCCGTTCAGTCCGATAAATTCCCCACGGAGCATATCAATGTCCGGATCGTAGTTGACAACGGCCTTGAAGCCGCCGATGTCCAATGTATTGCTTTTCATGGCGTTACTCCGTTAGTACCGCAATACAAGCGGGTTCCGTCGCAATTTCGCCATGGGATCGCCACAGCTATCAAACGCGACAACTTCACAGAACATCCCGTGGGAACGCGGGCTGATCCCGCTTCAGGCTGGGTTGTAAATCGCGAACACCTTGTTGGAGTTGAACAAGTCGGTTCCGACCCAATTGCTCCATTCAAGCGATGCGCCAAGTTGCTCCATCGCGCCCATCAGCGGAAACCAGTTCAGGACTTCATGCTGCCCGGCGTCTTCGATGTCGGCCAGGGACCGGTTTCGCCAGAAGCTGTAGTCGCTTTCGCGAAGCGCTTGATAGAGGCGTTCGTCGCTCGGCGTGTCGGGTCGCATCCGGTAGGTCTTGTCGCAGAGGAACGCGTGGGACCAACTCGACGAGGCCACCAATGCGATCCGCCAGGGGCTGTCTTTCAGGACCCGCGCGGTTGCGGCGCCCAATTCCATGAAGCGCTTCGGTGGCGGCGAGGGGGGATCGAAGTCGAACTTGTCGTCGAGCCGGGTCATGAACCCCTTGCAACAGATCACGCGCCGTCCGTAGCAGTTGATGGGGAACGGTATGATCGGGTGGTCGAAGCCGTTCCGGTGGTAGTCCAGGAAAAGCATCGCGTTCAGGAACGCGTGAGGGAGGCTGGGGTGATGTAACTGCGTGTAGGCGTATGCCGGATCCATTCCCGCTTCGAGCAGACCGGCCACCAGGCGCCGGGCGATATCGGGCCGGCCCTTGATCGTGAATCCGGTGTCGCCGCTCTCGTTCCATATATTGGGATTTCCTTCCATCGCGGACGATTTGTGGGCCTGCTTCCATGGATGGACTTCGATATCGGAATAAGCGCACACCGTGTAGGGGGGAATGACATCCTCCCGGAAGTTCTCGTACTGATCGTCTCCCCACATCACGATGGCGTCGGGTGCGAAGTCGTCCAGCACCTTCCTGATCCGATCGAACTGGGCGACAAGTTGCGCCCGATGCACGCCCGCCGCCCGCTCGCCCCGGTCGGTGCTCCAGTCCTTACGCATGGACTCCGGCCAGTTGGCTGGATCCTTGTCCGCATCCGGTATCGCCGGATCCTCGAGCGTCCAGCCGAGCAGCCCGGACATGTCCTTGTCGAGGCCGCATAGCGGCGGATAGTGGGACAGGCCTAAACCCAGAATCTCTGCCATCGATCGATCTCCACCGAATTTCGAGGAATGAATTCGGGATGAAGTAGTGTAACGACTTCGTCAATCGTCCGCGATACCGCCCTTCCCCGGGTCGAGACCCGATGCCCGCCAGAGTCCGGCCAGCACGCTGCCGATCAGGGAGTGGAACAGGCTGGAGATTGCGCTGGGAACCGCAACCAGAGGGTCGCTGAAGTTTTGAGTTGCCAGGACGACTCCAAGCCCGGAGTTCTGCATTCCCACTTCCACTGAAATCGTTCGCGCTGAAACGATCCCGCTGCGAAGAAGCAGTGCCAGACCGTAACCCAGCAAGAATCCGGAAACATGGAGCAGGAACACCGCGATTACCAGCCGGAGGCCGGATTGGAGAATGTCGGTACTGTTGGCGCCAATGATAGAGGCGACGATCAACGTGATCAGGACCACGGCCATCAGCGGCGCCACCGGCAGAACGATGTCGGTGACCTTGCGAGCGTAACGCCGCAGCATGAGGCCCAGGACAATCGGCACGATAACGACCTGAACCGTGTCGATCAGCAGTCCCGCCGCCGGCACATCGACGCGGCTGCTGGCGAGAACGACAGTCAATGCCGGTGTCATGACGGCCGACAGAAGTGTCGACACGGCGGTCATCGAGACTGAAAGTGGGACGTCCGCCCTGGCGATATAGGAAATGACGTTCGATGCCACGCCCCCCGGGCAACACGACACCAGAATCAGTCCCACGGCCAGTGGCGTGGGAAGCCCCATCAGACGTGCGACCATCCAGCCGAGCAGAGGCATGACCGCGTATTGCAGGACCACGCCGAGAGCGACCAGACGCGGTCGCCTCAACACCCGTTTGAAGTCCTCCACCTGGAGTGTAAGGCCCATCGACAGCATGATTGCGCCGAGAGCGAGGGGGATCAGCGGACCGCTGAACCATGTGAACGCCGCCGGCCGGGACAGCGCAAGGATGCTTGCGGCAAGGGCCCACAAAGGGAAGGCGAACGTGGCGAGTTTGACGATCATTCCAAACATGTGGCCCTGGATTGGGGATAGTACCTCATCCGATCCGTTTATACTCATCGGACTGGAACGTACATGCGGGCTTTGCTGATCGATAACTACGATTCGTTTACATTCAACGTGGCGCAGGATATTGCCGCCGTCACCGGCGAGGATCCCATTGTCATCAAGAACGACGAGCTTTCTTACGACGAGTTGATTCGACTTGATTTCGACAACATCGTGATCTCGCCGGGTCCCGGTACACCGGGCAGTGATCGGGATTTTGGCGTCTGCCGCCAAGTCGTGCGCTACGCCTCGTGTCCGGTCCTGGGGATTTGCATGGGTTTTCAGGGAATCGCGTTGATGGCAGGTTCCCGCGTGATCCCCGCACCCGCGCCGTGGCACGGCCGAGGGTCCTTCATATACCACGATGGCGAGGAACTGTTTACGGGTATTCCGTCGCCGTTCTTTGCCATTCGGTATCACTCGCTGCATGTGCCGACGCTGGAGGGAACCGAATTGCTCGGTACCGCCCAGACCGACGACGGCATCCTGATGGGTTTCAGGCATCCGACCCGACCGGTCTGGGGGGTTCAATTCCATCCCGAATCGGTGTCCACGGAATACGGAAGACGCATTTTCGAAAACTTCAGGGATTTGTCCTTGGGGTACCTGACTCCTCCGGTCCGGAGCGTTCCCGCCGGACGGTCCCGTTCCCGTGACAGCGGTGGGAACCGGGGAGAGCCGACTCTGCCCGTGCGTTTCAGGAAACTGACAGGCGTACCCGGGCCTGAAGCGGTCTTTGCACGGTTGTTCGGCCGACAGAGACCCGCGGTATGGTTGGACAGCAATGCGGCGCTTTCCGGACGGTCCCGTTTTTCGTTCATGGCGGCTCAACCTGACGAAGTCCTTGCCTATCGTTCACGACATCGAAAACTGGAGATTGCCACTCCGGCGGGCGTCGAAACGATCGGTGAGAGCATCTTCGATTACCTCCAGTCGGCGTTGGCCGCGCACCGGACGGATTCCTCCGAACTTCCGTTCGAGTTCTGCGGTGGCTACCTCGGCTATTTCGGTTACGAACTCAAGGGCGAGTGCGGAGGGCAGTACCGGCACACTTCGGATTTGCCCGATGCCTACTTCCTTCGCGTTTCCAGGTTTGTGGCCTTCGATCATGCCAGCGGGGAGTGTTACGTTGTGGCCGTCGGACACAATGGCGACGAGGAGGACTGGATCGCGGCCACGGCGGCCGGAGTGCAGGAGGCGGTCGCAATACCGGTACCGAACGCAGGGGCCGGTCCTCCACCCCGGTTCGAACTGGAGCAGGACCGCGAACGGTATATGGCCGGGGTCAACTTCGCCCTGAAAAAGATTGGTGAGGGTGAAAGCTATCAGGTTTGTCTTACTAACCGGGCCTCGGGTCCGTTTGAGGGCGATCCGTTCGATCTGTACCGCGTGCTTCGCCGCCGGAACCCCGCACCTTTCTCGGCTTTCCTGAATACGGATGAATTTTCAGTTCTCTGTTCCTCTCCCGAGCGCTTCATGCGGGTTCTTCCCGACGGTGCGGTGGAGTCCCGTCCCATCAAGGGGACGGCGCCGCGTTCGCATGACCCTCAAGAGGACGTTCGACTTCGCGAGGAACTTCTCAACAGCGAAAAGAATCGCGCCGAGAACCTCATGATCGCGGACTTGCTGAGAAATGACCTGGGGCAGACCGCGCAAACGGGATCGGTTCAGGTGCCTTCGCTGATGGCCGTGGAATCCTATGAAACGGTTCACCATCTGGTGAGTACCGTTCAGTCGCGGTTGGGGGCGGACAACGACGCGATCGACTGCGTGCGTTGCGCGTTTCCCGGGGGTTCCATGACCGGCGCACCGAAGATCCGCACCATGGAAATCATCGACGATCTGGAGTCGAGCGCGCGTGGAGTGTACTCCGGGGCGCTGGGGTATCTCTCCTTCACGGGAGCGGCCGATCTGAACATCGTGATTCGAACCATGGTGGTCAAGGGAGACCGTGTCCGCGCGGGGATGGGGGGTGGTGTGGTGGCCCTGTCCGATCCCGAAGATGAGTTCGACGAAGCGATGCTGAAGGCGAAAGCGCTGATGGATGCCGTCGAGGAGTATTCCGAAGGCGCCGGGGAGTTGTTGAAGGGTGACGTGGGTTCAGCTTAACGATCGGTTGGTGCCGGCCGACGAGGCACGGGTCTCGGTCTTCGACCGCGGATTCATGTATGGGGATGGCGTTTTCGAGACCATGCGCGCCTACCTTGGCCATGTGTTCCAACTCGATGCGCACTACCGGCGTTTCGAAGCATCCGCGTCCGCCATTCGCCTGCCGTTCCTATATCGGGTGGACAGGATTTCGAACGATATACAGGCCGTCCTGGAGCGGAACGACCTGACCGGCACCGACGCGGTGGTTCGTGTGAGTATTTCGCGCGGCCGCGGCGTTCGGGGTCCCGGAATCGCGGGTGCGACCGACCCGACCTATGTCGTGGCCGCCGATCCTCTGCCTGAGACTGTCGCCGAACGCCGGTCGCTTGGTATCCGGCTGGCCACCGTTCGGACACGCCGTATTTCGGGGGAGGCGCTTCCGGCACATGCGAAGCATGCGAACTATCTCAATTCGATACTCGCCTGTGCGGAAGCCAACGAAGCAGGCGCGGATGACGCTCTGCTGTTGGACTCCTTCGGAAAAATCGGAGAATGTTCAGGCGCCAACATTTTTCTTGTCAACGGAGCGCGAGTTCTCACGCCGGATCTGAAGACGGGAATTCTTCCGGGCTGCGCGCGCGCATTCGTCCTCAATTTGTGTGCCTCGAATGGCCTCGATGCAGACGAAGTCCGCCTCGACCCCAGTGTTCTTGACGATGTCGAAGAGGTTTTCGTCACCAACAGCGTTTTGGAAATCGCCCCCGTTTGCGGTGTGGATTACCGCGAATACCGGGTTACCGGTCCGGTGACGTCGATGCTGCAAGAACTCTACAGGCAGGGTGTCGAGGTCGAGGATCGATGGGTTTGATGTGCCAGAGTGTCTGAACAGGGTTCGGAAGGCGCGATCCGGCTTTTGCATCGATTGCCATTCTGATAGGTTATTGCCGAGGGTTGCAATACAAGTGTCCTGTCCCATAAATAGCGCGTCTAACGTTCGGAGCGCAACGGGGTCGTATTCGAGGAGTGACGACCGAGCCAATGTCGGGCATTGCGAGTGGAGGAACGACAACGAAGACGGTCCCGTTCCGCCCGAACCCTTCGGGCCGATGGGGGTTGGCGGCGATCTCGTTGTCGCTCGACGTTCGCGATGAATGAGCATCCACTTCCGTCTCGTTCCTCGACCTCGCCGGCCAAGACCCATCGGCGTTAGGCACGTTATTTATGGGACAGGACACTAGCGCCCTGGAGAGACCGATGCGTATTCTGACGATGCCGATCCTGACCGGAGCCCTGGTAATCCTCACGGTGGTTCCTCCGGTCGACGGCGCCCAGATCCAGAATCGGGACACGTTGCGTGAAATGCAGCTGCAAGCTCAGCGGGAGATGGCTCAAGATCGCCTGCAAGGATTTATCGAGGATACTTTTCGGTTCTTCGAATTATCCGGAGAACTGGTTGCGTTTCGGGTCGATCCCGAACTGACACCGGATGAACTGGACATGATTGCCGAGCGCTCTCGCGAACTCGACGAGCAGGCTGGACGCCTGATCTCGTACATCCGTTACGTCGCCCCCTATGTCAGGGGCGAGACTGAAGGACTGTGGATCATTTTCGATCCACCCGATGAGACGACGACTCTGGACGAACGGTTGACCCTGATCCTGGCTCTTGTCAATCGCATGTCGCCCAAGTTGGATCAACTCACCATGATGCTCTCCGAACAACTCCGACCGACGATCCCCGTCGAAGAACTCCAATTCGAGACCGCCGCACCCTATCTGCTTGTCGGCGGTTTGGACGAACTTCGTTCCATGATTCGCGAGCTCCGGCAGTCTCTCTAAGCCGGATCGTCCCTGAATCCTTTTTGGCATAAGAATTGCTCCAGGTCTGGGTACCTCAAGGAGGCGCTCAACGTGGAAACTCAACGATCCGGAAAAACGATCGAGTGGAGAGACAGGGAAGGTGGCAACGCCAGTTGCCGGCCGGTCCACCGGGAGACGGGTCGACGCCGCCCCGGTGGATCGAGAGGCCGGTGATCCATGTTTGGCTGGAACAAGGCGCTTGTCGGTCTGGATATCGGGTCGAGCTCGGTCATGGCGATAGAGTTGGCACGGTCCGGGAAGGGATACGAGATCATTGGATTTGCCCAGGCGCCCCTGAACCCGGATGTGGTGGCCGATGGTGCGGTCGCCGATTCCGCGGCGCTGTCCCAAGCCATCGAGTCGGTTTTTGCAGCCGGTAAATTCAGGACAAAGAACGTTGCGACCGGCGTCTCAGGTAACGCCGCGATCGTCAAGCGGGTGGTATTGCCCGTGGACACGGTTGAGGAAGCGGCTGGCTCGATCGAATACAACGCCGACAAGTACATCCCCTTCGATATTTCGGAAGTGAATCTGGATTATGCGGCGATCGGTCCTTCGAAACGCCAGGGCGGAGGTCTGGAAGTGGTGCTGGTCGCGGCCAGGAAGGACCATGTGCGGAACGCCACCGATGCCGTCGAAATGGCCGGGTTGGTTCCGATTGTGGTCGATATCGACGTATTCGCCCTGCAACAGGCGTTCGAGGTCAATTACAGTCCGGGTCCGGATGAGACCGCGGCATTGTTCAACGTCGGCGCGTCGCTGACCAATATCAATATCGCGAAAGCCGGAATACCGCTGTTTATCCGCGACGTTTCCGTCGGTGGCCGCCAGTACACAGACGTCCTGAAGAAGGAACTTCAACTGGGTTTCGAGGAAGCCGAAGCTCTCAAGTGCGGAAAAAAGGTCGGCATATACGATGCGGGAATGGTTGAGCCCCTCTTGGATTCGGTTACCGACGCACTTGTCATGGAAGTCCGGAAGACATTCGACTTCTTCAGCGAGAATTACCCGGAAGAAAAAATTTCTTCGGTCTATCTGGCCGGCGGCAGTGCCCGTGCTCCGAGGATTGCCCGCAAGTTCCAGGAGGCGTTTGGAATCGATGCGCGGACACTCGACCCCTTGAGATCGCTCAAGGTGAATTCCAGGGCCGGTTCGGGAGTCCGGGAATCGGGTCCCGCCTTGGCGGTTGCCGTGGGGCTTGCGATGAGGGCGTTTGACGGATGATTCGAATCAACCTCATCGGGCGGGCGAAAATATCCGCACGCCGCAGAAAGGCGGGTTTCAGCATCGCCCTCCCGGCCAACGTTTTGACGGTTCTCTGGGTGGCATTCCTGGCGGCCGCCGCCGTCGGAGGTTGGATTGGGCGGTCGTTGCTCATTTCCGAATCGGTGGATCTGTCATCCCGGATTGCGGCCGCGACAGCCGAGCGGGATCGGCTTCAGCGCGAAATCGACGAGAACCTGATATTCGAGAGCCGTCGTGACATGCTCCGGAACCGCGTCGACACGATCCGAAATCTCCAGAAATACCAGGCGAGTCCAGTCCTCGTGCTGGACCAGTTGAGTCTCGCGATGGATCGAATCGACTATATCTGGCTGTCGGCGCTGATTCAGTCCGACGCCGACGTTTCCATCGCAGGTACGGTGACGTCGCAGAGTGCCTTCGCCGATTTTATCCAGACGCTTCGAACCAATGGCTACTTCCGGAATATCGATTTCGGGAACCTGCAGGAAGCCAACGAATATTTCACCTTCAATCTGACCTGCCAATTTGTGCCGCCGCCACCGGGTTCAGATAGTGCGGGCGCCGGGGGCGGCGCTCAAAACGACGGCGGCGGTATCGAAGCCGGGGCTCGGGGCAACCCGGGCCAGTTGCACTGAGGTCTTGGAACGATGGTGGATTTCAACGATTTCCAGAGGCTCAAGTGGTACTACCAGGCGCTCCTGGTGGCAGGCGCCGCCGGCACCCTGTTGGGCCTGTTCTGGTGGCGGTTCCTGATGCCTATCGGCGCCGCGATCGAGGCTCGGCAGGATCGGCTGAGCGAGGTCGACGCTGAAATCTCGCAGGCGGTGCAGCGCCGGATGCAACTGGCTGAAATACGGGCTGAAACCGAAGCGTTGCAGGAGCAACTGGCCCGGCTGAAATCGATTCTGCCCCTCGAACGTGAAACCGACGAGATCTTGCGCGAGGTCGGCAATATCGCCGAAACGGCCTCGATGCGCGTCGTTCGGATCTTGCCCCGGCCTATCGTGGACCGGGATGTGTACTCGGAAATGGCCTGGGATTTCCAGGTTCAATCCACGTATCACAACCTGGGGAGTTTTCTCGATGCGATTCGTCAACTGGGCCGTATTGTCAACATTACGGGAATCGACCTGAGGGCCGCCGGTCCCGGTACGGAGTCCACGGTTGGGGCGACGTTTACCGCGACGACGTTCGTCTATCGCGATGAAGAACCGTCGCTCGCGTGGGACCAAGCCGATCGGGCAGGCCAGGTCAATCAACCAAACCAGCCAAATCAGGTGAGCCGATGACGAAGTACTGCGCCGTATTCATTCTTGCTCCCTTGCTGGCCGGGTCCGCCGGGCTATTTGAACCGGGGTTCCTCCAAGCGGCCATTCAGGTGTCGGCAGGCGAGGATGAAGCGGTGGCGCTCGATACGTTGGCCATTCCCCCAGGGTATCGATACGCCGCCCCCGGCCGACGCGACCCCTTTGTGAATCCGGTGCCGCCGACCACGGCCGTCCAGACCGCGCCTGTTATTCCTCCGGACGCGGGTCGCCAGGGCCTCTCGGGAATTTTGTTGAACCAAGCGCAGGTAGTGGGGGTGGTGAGTTCTCCGGAGGGTGAAATGAATGTCGTTCTGATCCGGGGGCCCGGAAACCGGACATTCGTCGCCCGGCCGGGTGACGAATTGTTGGACGTGGTCATCTCCGGCGTCCGATCCGATTCCGTGGTCTTCGAAGTAAAGCCTGTCGAAGGGGCACAAGAACCTGCCGAAAGGGAGGAGGTCGTGCGTCCCCTCAGCGCGGCTTCGGGAGTCTGACCGATGATTGTGCTCGCCATGGGAACCCGAGTGTTGAGATCGCTGCTGCCGATGTTCATCATTGCAATTGTTACATCCGTTGTTGCCGCCCAGGCGCCAACAACTCCCTTCCAACCGCCGCCGGGTTTCGGTCGAGGTGCGGCGCTGCCGGCGGCAACCCTGTTCGAGCAACAGGACGAAGCGCAGGTTTTGGAACCCGAATACACCGGTGAGGTCGTTTCGTTCAATCTGGTCGAGACTGACCTCCGGGACTTTTTCCGTGTGATCGCGGAGTTGAGCGGACTCAACATCATTATCGACGAAGACGTCGCAGGCCAGCTCACGCTGGTTCTGAACAACGTGCCCTGGGATCAGGCTCTGGACCTCGTTCTCAGGACCAACGACCTGGGCTATCGGCTGCAGGGCAACATTCTTCGTATCGCGCCACAGACCGTTCTGCAGGCAGAAGAAGACGCCAGAAGGGTACGCAGCGAATTGCAGGCACTCAACGTTCCGCTCGAGACCCGGCCGTTCATCCTTAGCTACACGACCGCCTTCGAAGCAAGCGCCGTCATTACGGACCTGCTTTCGGAGCGTGGCGGAATTATCCAGGACTCCCGGCGGAACGCGCTGATCGTTACGGACGTTCCGAGCCGGTTCGCACGGGTCGAGGCGCTCATCGCGTTTCTGGACACGCCTTCGCAGCAGGTGGAAATCGAGGCACGGCTCCTGTCGGCGACGAAATCGTTTTCGAGGGAACTCGGTAGCCAGCTTGGTTTCATTGCCGGGAACAACAGCCCGAACAACGTCACCGGCTTACCGACGACGGGGAGTCCGGTTGTTCGGACGCCGGCGCCCGCCGTGAATGCGGATGGGGCGCTACCGTTGTTCGCGAACTTTCCGTCGGCCGCGACTTCCGGATTCTCTTTCCTGCTCGGAGCGGGCGGCGATATCCTGCTGGACGCGATCATTGCGGTTGGCGAGGCGAATGGGACGGCAAAACTCCTTTCCCGTCCCCGCGTCGTGACGCAGAACAACGAACCCGCAACCGTGTCGCAGGGCACACAGATTCCCGTGCAGACGAATGTGAACAACACGATCAGCGTGGAGTTCATTCCGTTCAATCTGAGCTTGACAGTCACGCCCCGGATCACGGAGGCCGGGACAATCCTTCTTACGGCGGAAATTGTCAACAGCAGTCCGGATTTCGGGCGGTCCGTCGCTGGCGTCCCGTCAGTGGCGTCTCAGCATGCGAGCACTCGCGTCCTCATACCGGATGGGGGCACGGCGGTGGTCGGCGGCATCCTGATCGAGAACGATTCGGTGAACGTGAAGCAAATTCCGGGCTTGGGAGACATCCCGCTCATCGGAAACCTGTTCAAGAGCACCTCGACGGTTCAGAGTACCAGTGAGCTTCTGTTCTTCATCACCGCGCGCATCAAGCCCTCCGATCCGCTGGAATTCCTGCCGGAGAAACTGGAGAGCGAGTCCACGCTCTTCAGCGGTACGCTTGAAGATCCCGTGCTTCGGTAAGCCGGTTGAATTCAACGACCTTCGTACATTACCAAGCCCAATAGGCGCGTCACCGACAACGACCGAATTCCGGAAGACTTGGCGACCCGAACCGATGCTTCGAATCGGGTTGCCACCGAGGATGTTCGGGTCATCCCTGTCGAGAGAGTCTGGCCCGCCTTTCTCACGGGTTTTCGTCGCGAAGAGTCGGAGACGCCGTCAGAGCTACGGCGCGTTCCTCGCGCCGGGCGCGTAGCGGCGCGTTCCTCGCGCCGGATCAAGCGCTCATGCCCGCACGCGGGTTGCCTCCAATGGGAATATAGCGCCCCAGCACTGGCGGATGGATCCGGCGCTGTAGCAGACAACTCGTGAGAAATGCGGGCTAGCCGGGAGGCCGCTCGATCGCCTTCTGGGGCGCCGGACCCACCGTATCGAGGCGGGCCGCCCGTTTTCCTGTCCCTCGGCTGGGTTATACTCTTCCGAATGCCATGAACTTTAAGGAAATCAAGGAACTCATTCAGATCGTTGCCGCCGAGACATCGCTCGAGGAGCTTGAAGTCGAGCGTTCAGGCGTCCGGGTCAAGATCAAGCGGGCCGCCCAGGGAGGTTCCCGGTCGCCGGCTTCAGCGGATGCTCCGGATTCCTCTGCCGTGAATGAACCTCCCGTGGTGTCGGTGACTTCCGCGGAACCTTCGGGCGAAGAACCGGGATTGACCTACGTTACTTCTCCAATCGTCGGTACGTTCTACCGGGCGCCCGGTCCCGATACCGATCCATTCGTCAGCGTGGGGGACATCGTGGAGAAAGGCAGTACGGTCTGCATCATCGAAGCGATGAAGCTCATGAACGAAATCGAGACTGAATCTTCGGGAGAGGTTTTGAGCGTATTCGTCGAGAATGGCCACCCGGTCGAGTATGGCGAACGGCTTTTCGCAATCCGGCCCCGGTAGTTCGTTTCCGAAATTCCACGTGCAATGTTCAGAAAAGTACTGATTGCCAACAGGGGTGAGATCGCACTCCGGGTCATCTTCGCCTGCAAGGAACTGGGCATACAGACAGTTGCCGTGTATTCGGAGGCGGATCGGCATGCGTTGCACGTTCGGTTTGCCGACGAGGCCATCTGTATCGGCCCGGCGAAAAGCGCCGAGAGCTACCTGAACATTCCCGGCGTGATCAGTGCGGCCGAGGTGACCAACGCGGACGCGATCCATCCCGGGTATGGGTTCCTCTCCGAGAATCCCCATTTTGCCCAGGTTTGTGCGGAATGCGGGATCAAGTTCATCGGCCCCTCCGCTGAAAGCATTCGAACCATGGGTGACAAGGCCAGGGCGCGGCGCGAGATGACGCGCGCGGGCCTTGCCGTTCTTCCGGGCAGTTCGGACCCACTCGTCGACGTGGACCACGCGCTATCGGTGGCCGTGGAAATCGGTTTTCCCGTGATCGTCAAGGCGGCCGCAGGCGGCGGCGGCCGGGGTATGCGTGTCGTGTATGACAAGGCGGATTTTGGGACCGCGTTCGAAACCGCCAGAAGAGAGGCCGAGGCCTCGTTCGGAGTCGCCGACTGTTACCTTGAAAAATTTGTCGACAAGCCACGTCACATCGAGTTTCAGGTGTTGGCCGACGAGTTCGGCAACGCGATCCACTTGGGAGAACGGGAATGCAGCATTCAGCGCCGGCACCAGAAACTCGTTGAAGAAGCGCCTTCGGTTGTCATGACCGAAGAACTCCGCGCCAGGGTCGGCGCCGCAGTCGTGGATGCGGTCCTCCAACTGGGCTATACCAACGTCGGCACGATCGAATTTCTGGTGGATGGCGATCTGAATTTCTATTTCATGGAAATGAACACCAGAATACAGGTGGAGCACGGCGTGACGGAAGTCGTCACCGGGATTGACCTGTTGCGGGCACAGATTCTGGTGGCTTCCTCCGAACGGCTTCCGCATTGCCAGGACGACGTGGCCTTCCGGGGACATGCGATCGAATGCCGGGTCAATGCCGAGGATCCCTTTACGCAACGACCGTCACCCGGACGAATTACCGCCTGGCACCCGCCTGGCGGCCCGGGAGTACGCGTGGACACGGCCGCCTATGCCGAATACGATGTCCCGCCGTATTACGATTCCATGATCGCCAAGGTCATTTCACATGGTGCGAATCGCGACGAAGCGCTCCGTAGAATGGATCGCGCCTTGCGAACTTTCATCGTTGAAGGCGTTCGGACGACTATTCCGCTGCATCTGAAATTGTTGGAGAACGACCGCTTTCGGTCTGGTGACGTCTCGACCCAATTCCTGGAGACGCTGCTGCCCAAACTCGTACAGACGGCATGACCCCATTGCCCCGGCTGTATGGGATCGCGGACGCGGCGTTCGGCGACCCTGTCGAAATTGCCGCGGAACTGTTCAGCGCAGGAGTCCGCCTTATTCAAATTCGGAACAAGAATGCGTCATCCGGTTGTTTGTTGGAGCAGGCCGGCAGGATTGTCGCTTGTGCGCCGGAGGGAGCGCGGGTCGTCGTGAACGACCGTGCCGATATCGCCCGTCTGGCCGGCGCGGGCGCCGTGCATCTGGGTCAGGAAGACCTTCCGCCTGCCGATGCCCGTAGAATCGTGGGCGATTCCGTGCTGGTCGGGATTTCGACGCACAACGAGGAACAGGCACTGGCCGGAGCACGGGAGGCGGTCGACTATATCGCGGTTGGGCCGATTCTTGAAACCCCCACAAAGTGGAATTCCTCTCCGGCAGTCGGTATCGACCGGCTGCGCCGGATCTGCAAGTCGGTCGACCTTCCAGTGGTTGCGATCGGAGGGATCGGGTTGTCGAATCTTGCCGAGGCGTTCGATGCCGGAGCGTCGTCGGTAGCCGTGATCTCGGATCTGATCGGCCGTGGTGAGATTCGATCTCGTGCGCGTGAATTTCTGAACCAACTGGACGCCCTGAGGCCTGCGTACGAGAGCCCGCGGTAGAACTCCGCGGGGTTCTGCCACGGGCTGTTATTGGATAACGCATGACCGGAAGGCACGATTTCTCGTAAACTGAAAGTTTAGCGGTCGGTGGTTGGCCCCGGCAGGGTCCGGCCGGGGTAACAAGAGAGGCGAGCCAGAGACATCCGGACGGGGCATGCGGAACGGCAATTGAGCATCGTTGAACAGAATACGTCGATGAACACCATCCTGGAGGCGGGTAACCGGGCCGTTGCCGTGTACACGATCCGTACACGGCGCTACCGGTCGGCGTTGTTCCTTCCCCCGGAAACCATCCAACTCGGCACCGAAGGCAATTGAGCATCGTTGAACAGAATACGTCAATGAACACCACCCTGGAGGCGGGAAGCCGGGCCGTTGCCGTGTACATGGTTCGCACACGGCGCTACCGGTCGGCGTTGTTCCTTCCGCCGGAATCCATCCAACTCTGCACCGCCGGCACGCCCGACCGGATTCGCGGCTTCATCCGAAAAATGATGCTCCATCGAAACCGCATCGTTCGTTGGGTCGGGCGGGTTTTTCGTGCGGGGCACCAGTTCTATCAACGGCTTGAAGATCGGATCGATCCTCTCGAACGGATGCTCAAGGCGCTGAACGGTTCAAGCATGCTTAATGTCATGCACGCCGATCATGCGAAGCCGCGCGACGAGTTCCGCGAACTGTTGCGCGGTCAGGTAGTGAAGCATGGTGCGTGGCTCGTCGTGGATGCCGGTTTGACCGTTGTCGCCGTGGCGTTTACGCCATTTCTTGTTCCAATTCCGGGGCCAAACGTCATTCTCTACTATCCCGCATTGCGGCTGCTGAGTCACTATCGCGCGCTCACGGGCGCACGCCGTGCCTTGAACGATGCGCAGGCCGAGTTCTCGGGATCTCCGGCGCTGGATAAACTGGAATACAGTCTTCGCTCCGGCGAAACGCCGACGACGGGATGTGCCAATGCCGGACTTCATGTGACCGGGCTCGAAAAGTTTCTGGACAGGATGGCGTAGTTCCAGCGGACCCGCACCCAACCGAGATGCAGATTCCAGTAGAAGCGCTCCCGTTTACTTCGATGTTCTATCTCGACTACGTTCGAGAATGGCCCAGAGTCGAGCGCTTTTATTCCCGATCGCATTCGCTTGAATCCATTGAACGTTTCGCTCGGGAAGGGCTCTCGGCGAACCGCGGTGGCCGGGAGGAACTGGCCGGCGTTCTCAAGGCCCAGCAAGACCGATGGAATGTCAGTCCCGCCCCAGCCGAACGGCTTGGAACTGGGGCCGTGGCCGTCATTTCAGGTCAGCAGGCCGGGTTGTTTACCGGTCCGATGTACTCGGTGCTGAAGGCCTTGACGACGGTCAAGATCGCACGGCACCTCAGAGACCGGGGCGTCGACGCGGTGCCCGTCTTCTGGATCGCGTCCGAGGACCATGACCGGGAGGAAATCGAATGGACGGGGATTCCCGGAAGAGACGGCGCATTCCATAGAATCGCTGCCGAACTCGCGGGCGAAGACCGTTCGCCGGCGGGTTGGATGCGGTTTACCGACGATATTCAACGGAGCACGGAAGAGTGTATCCAAACGCTTCCCGCGACCGGGTACACGACCGAAGTCCGTGGCATGCTCCAGGACGCATATCGTCCCGGTGTTTCGCCGGTCGAAGCCTTTGCCCGGATGATGGGCCGCATTTTCGAGGGCACGGACCTTATCCTGGTGGATCCGTTGGAGCCGGGCTTCCGGCATCTTTCCGAACGCGTCATGGGGCCGGTTATGGAGCGCAGTGACGACATTCGCGCCGCGGTTCTGGAGCGGACCGGTCTGGTGTCCACGGCGGGATATCCCTCTCAGGTACGGGTTGACGACGACTTCACCGGATTCTTTGCCTACCGCGGGAAATCCAGACAGGTTCTCCGCTCCGGCGAAACGGCGCCTGCCGAGGCCTTGAGCCCGAACGCGCTGTTGCGTCCCGTTGTCCAGGATTCCATTTTCCCGACCGCTGCCATTGTCGGCGGGGCCGCCGAGATTGCCTATTTCGCGCAGGCTGGGGCTGTCTACGAGTGTCTTGGAATTGCGATGCCCCCCATCGTTCCGAGGATCTCGGCAACAATCCTGGAGCCACCTCAGGCTCGGGCGATGAAGAAGCATGGCTTCGGGATGGAAGATATATTCGGAGGGCCGGACCACCTGCGCCGCAAGGCAGTGGGCGCCATCCACGGTACGGAAGAGTTTGACCGGACCCGAAACGAAATTGTGGATTCGTTCGAACGAATCCGCCCGATCGTCCAGGGGATGGACCTCACTCTCGGCGGCGCAATGGATAATGCCTTGCGTAAAATGAGATATCAGGTCGATCGGCTCGAGACGCGCTTCGTGAACGCGGAACTGCGGCGAAACGAGACGCTCGATCGCCAACTGCAAATGTTGTCAAGTCATCTGTTTCCACAAAGAAAGCTTCAGGAGCGGGCCGTGAACGTCACTGCGTTTCTGGCGAGGTATGGGTCCGGCCTTATCGGATTGCTCGATGACCTTCTCGATCTGGATTCCGGTGTCCACCAGGTGGTGGCGCCGTGAGAATCGGAATTACCTGCTATCCCACCTACGGGGGTAGCGGAGTGGTCGCCACCGAGTTGGGAAAGGAACTTGCCGCATGCGGACACGAGATCCACTTCATCAGCTACTCCCTGCCGATTCGTCTCAAGATGTCCGAACGCATCCACTTTCACGAAGTGGAAGTCCTGTCCTACCCGCTGTTTGAATATCCCCCCTACGATCTGGTCCTCGCGACCAAGATGGCCGAGGTGGTGAATCGCTTCGCACTGGACATCCTGCATGTCCACTACGCCATTCCTCATTCGATCAGCGCGTTCCTGGCCAAGAAGATGTCCGACCGTCCGGTTCCTTTCGTAACGACCCTCCACGGGACCGATATCACGCTTGTCGGAAACGATCGGTCGTATCTGCCCATTACCCGCTTCGGAATCGAGGAAAGCGACGCCGTGACCGCCGTGTCGGAATACCTGCGTCAACGGACCGAGATCGAGTTCGGGATACGCAATCCGATCAACGTGATTCCCAACTTCGTCAACTGCGACGTGTTCAGGAGATCGGACGATATCGAGTTCCGCAGGAAGTTCGCCGCCCCGGATGAAGGCCTCATGATTCATATTTCCAACTTCCGTCCCGTGAAACGGACCTCCGACGTCGTCGAGGTCTTCAGCAAGGTGCGGCGGAAGCGGGCTGCCAAACTGCTGATGGTTGGAGACGGTCCTGACCGTTTGCAGGCCGAGTACATTGCCGAAAAACGAGGCGTAATCGACGATGTGCATTTTGTGGGGAAGTGGGCCGACATGGAAACGTTGTTGGCCGTTTCCGACATTCTGTTGCTGCCAAGCGAACTTGAATCGTTCGGTTTGGTTGCTCTCGAAGCGATGGCCTCGGAGGTGCCGGTGATCGCCACGAATGTAGGCGGCGTTTCCGAAGTCGTCGATCACGAGGGCGACGGTTTCCTTTTTGAAGTGGGGGACACTGAATCCATGGCGGAGGCCGCGCTGACGTTGCTCAACGACCCGGATCGACGCTCACAAATGGGGCGGCGTGGACGACAGCACGCGAAGGATGACTTCTGCCATGAAGGCGTCGTCCGGCAGTACATCGAACTCTACGAACGAACCATCGCCAAGTCTGCGCTCACAGTGCGGATGGAGGACCGGAAAAGGCCGCGGGGTTTGGGATAGGGCGTCTAACGCGAACGTGGGTCAGCGTGGAGGCCCCGCATGGGGTCGATAGATTGGAAAGCCAACGAGCGGAATCGAACCGCTGACCTGCTGATTACGAATCAGTTCTAGATATAGGCTTGATAATCGCCGCGATATTCCCACAGTAATGTAACTAATTGATTCCATAGGTAGTTAAATGGACACATTTTTTCCTTTGTATGCCGATCCTTTCCGGGTTATTCTGGTCCCATGCTGACACAGATTTTTTGTTTGCTGACACGGAGACGAAAACCATGATGACGGAAAAGCGCATTCGGGACGCTGCGCCAACCGGAAAAACACGGATTCTATGGGACGGGACGGTCAAGGGTTTGGGCGTCCGAATCACGGCGGCAGGCGTCAAGGCGTTCGTTCTCAATTACCGCGATGCCAGCGGACGATCACGCCGATCAACTATCGCCCGCACTGACGCGATATCGCTCCGGGAAGCCCGGACCCGAGCGGGCCGGGAACTGGCGTCAATCCGGGCGGGCGAAACCGATCCTATCGAGCGTCAACGGGAAGCACGGCAGGCGCCGACGTTCGCCGAGGGCATCGAGCGTTACTTCAACGTCTACGCTCCGGGCCGCGTGAAGCTTGGACGGCTGAAACCCCGCACGATCCGGGAGTACCGAAAACAGGTCAACGGCTACCTGATTGACAAGTTGGGGCCGCGTCCTGTCGCGGAGATCACCCGCCTGGAGATCGAGCTGCTGGTCGACCCCATGCCGGGCGTGACCCGAAACCGGGTGCTCGCGTTCCTGTCCATGCTGTTCAACCGATTCGAGGATTGGGAATGGCGTCCGCAACACACCAACCCGGCTCGGACCCCGGATCGGTTCAGGGAACAACCTCGCGACCGCGTGTTATCCGCATCGGAGCTGGCCGCGCTGTCGGGTGCATTGAACGGCATGGTCCAGCGATTCCCGGCCAGCGTCGCGGCGATCCGGTTCGCCGCTGTCACGGGATTGCGGATCGGCGAGGTTCTGGCCGTCCGATGGGATCACATCAGCCGGGAGCACGGCGGCAGGGAATCCGCGCGGCTGCTGTTGCCCAACACGAAGACCGGGCGGCGAACGCACGATCTGCCGGGCGTGGCCCTGTCGATCCTGGACGCCTTGCCGCGGATCAATTCATGGGTATTTACGACCGGATTTCCGACGCCGGTGGTCTACAAAACCGTGCGGCGGCACTTTGGTGAGGCGGTCGAAGCGGCTGGCCTGGTCGACGTGCGGATCCACGATCTGCGGCGTTCGTTTATGACCAACGCGGCGGCTGCCGGCGTCGGGACGCACGTACTGCGGGACCTCCTCGGACACAAGACAACAGCGATGGCCGACCGCTACATTCGAACCATCGGCGATCCGGTTCGGGAAGCGCGGGAGCTGGTCGCCGACGCACAGGCCGCCGCCATGAACCCGTCAGAGAAGGTCGTCGCGATCGGCGCAAGGCGGCGGCGTGTTTAACCCGATCGACCGGGTTCGGTTCCTGTGGATTTGGCAAATCCCGTTGCCGATTCAATGGGAAATGTTCGCCTGCGACCAGGAACGAACGATCCAACTTCACGGCAACTTTTTCGCATCGATCCCCCCCCGATTCCCGGCCGCCGCGATCCGGGAGGCCGCGCTCCCGTTCTGGATCGCGAAAGCGGAAAAGGATTCCTGGACGCATGACCAGCTCATCGCGCTGGTTGGGGCATTGCGCGAAGATCAAACGATGCCGGGCGATCTGGTCGCCTGGTCCCTGGACGTGATTAGCGGGTGGAGATCGCGGCCGACCCGGCGCGGACCCAAAAGCGACCCGGCGCGCGACACCAAGCTCGCCTGGACGTTTGGAGCGCTCTGCAGGGGCGGGTATTCGGGCCGGGCGGCGAAACGCCACATTGGCGAGCAATGGAACATCGACCCGACCACTGTCGAATCGGCCGTGCGGCGGGCCCGACGTGTATGGGAATTTCCCGCGAAATGATCCAACAGACACAGCCGGAATAAACCGGAATACTGTCTTCCATAACGGAAACGGAGGCAGTATGTGTTTTCAACCCGACAAGCTTTATCCCGCCAACGATCCCGAACTGTTGTCGAAATTGACGACGGCATATCAAACGCTAGCGCATTGGCGACAAGCCGGGAAAGGTCCCGCCTACGTCAAGTTCGGGAAGCGCGTTCTATACAAGGGATTGGACCTGAACGCTTGGCTCGACCGACAGACGATTCAACCGACCGATCCGCAGATGAAGAAATCGTAACGAAAAAACTGTCGCGGCGTCGCGGCCGGGATTCCAGTAGTGCCCGCAAGCATAGCGCCCCACGGGGAAACCGGCCGACCGGCTTTGCATAGCTTCGGGAACCTCACCACCAGAAGAAAGCCCCGGATCGCTGGCAGGCAATCCGGGGCCGAGGTTCCACAGTGATTGAAAAGCAATTCCATGATACCACCTGGAAGCCTGTCGATATCTCATTTCCTGGCGAGCGGTGGCGATGGGTTCACGCGGTCGGAACCTGTTCCCCAGGCGCGCGGATCGTGCTGTCTTACATCGCGCTGAAAACTGACGGAAAGAGCGGGATGTGTCGTTTGCGGGCCGTCCCCCCGAAGAAAGAGCCCGGAGACAAGGTCCCGATTATTTCGACGGCGGTTGAACTGGCCGAACGGGCCGTTCGAAGTCACTTGAAGGCGCTGGCGGAATCCGGCGCGCTCGACATACGCCGGCGAGGTCCCGGCCCGTCCGAGTTCCGGATCCGGTTCGAAAAAGACCCACGGATGATCGAGGTACGGACAAACGCTGAAAGAGTGGCAAATATTACCACTCTTGAAGAGTGGCAGAAAACGCCACTCCGGTAAGGTACTAGATTCTTATCAAGGTTCTTTTCAGGGGGAAGAGCGCGCGCGAGGCGCGCCAGACCCCCAGGGCGGCAAAAAGCGCCCGGCGCGCAAGTTCGAATATCCGGCGGCGTTCGATGCGATGTGGGACCTATACCCGACCGCGGGGAAGGTGAAAAAACGGGCGGCGCTGAAAGCCTGGCAGAAGCTCACGCCGGCGGAACGGGAAAAGATCATTCCGGCCCTAAAGGCCCAGGTCGCGGCCAACCACTTCGCCGGGCGCGATGGCCGTCAATTCGTCCCCAATGCGACAACCTGGATAAACCAAGGCCGATGGGAAGACGAGGTCGACCACGGGAGCGCCGGGCGGACAGGTTCGGGGACCGCGCCGGATTCGGCCCCGGTGGAGGCGGCCCCGCCGATCGACGCGGCCACAACCGAAAAGCTACGGGAGGAATACGCGGCCCGGAACCGCACGGCGAACCTGAGAAACCATATCGAGCGGCTCGAAACCATGTTGCCCAAAATGCCCGAAGGCGACGCCAAACGCAAAGACGCGGCGCGCCTGGCCGAAGCAAGGGCCGAATTGGAGGCGCTCGAAGGCGCGGCGATCTTGGAAACGGCATGAGGGCGAGAATCGAAACGAAGGCGGCGAAGGCCGGCGCGCTCCGAGGCCGTTCCGGCCGGAAACGGCGCGAGCGGGCCGAAAAAAAGCCGCCTAGGATTCGATCTGCGGGGCGATCTCCGGAAAACAGGACCGTACCTACCTGCCAAATGGCGTTCGCAACGGGACGGGCGGGTTTTCCGCGTCCGGAAGGGAAGCGGCGCGAGCGCCGGGAAGGACCACAGAGGGATAGACGAAAGCCGGGAGAATGGCCGCAGGAAGCCCCTCACGGCGTTCTCGGCAATAAAAAGGTAGCCTATAAGGTGCCTTTGAGTGGTTTTGAGGGTGTCAGGTAGATCGGTGCGATTTTGCACGCGGCTCTTGGAGAACCCTGAGGGAGAACGAAGTGGAAGAAGTTGATGTAAGGGGCGGTTTGGAGCAGGCGCTGAAAAGGTTGCGGGACGCAGATCAGCACCTGCTTGAGAATAATTCGAACGAGCGGAGCATCGCGTCAAAACTGGCGGGGTATCTGGACAAGTACTTCTCAAAGTACGAGTACAACGTCGATTTCGATTACAACCGGCAGGGTGATGCCGGTGCAGCAAAGCGGTTAAAGCTGCCGGAAGAATGGAGGGGGCCGACCGACCGCGTTATGCCCGACGTAATCGTTCACCACCGGGGATGCAATAGCCAGAACCTACTGGTGATCGAGATGAAGAAGTCGCCGAACCAAGAGAGTCGGGAACGCGACGGTCAGCGCATCAAGGCGTTCTGCGAGCAGCTTGATTACAACTATGGCGCGCTGGTGGAGTGCGAGACCAAGACAAAGCCGCCCACGATTAGCATCGCCAAATGGTACTCCTGTCAAAAATGAACCGACGGTTTTAGAAACCGCTCTTAGCGGCTTTCCCGCATCCTTTCGAGTACCTGTTCGATCATAATTTTTTCTAATGTGCTGAGAGGTCCAAACGAGGTAAAGGCCGAGTCTTCTTCAAGCCTAGCCACGCGATCACGAAGGTCGATGATACTGAAAGCGATGATGGAAAGTACGATAACCACTGCAATTACTAGCTTTTGTCGGTTCATGGCTTTGGCCTTCCGTTCGGCTGTTCACGAAAGTTGATGATTGGAGTGGCGATCAAATATGCGACAAAAAGTCCGCCAAGCATCCCCCAGCGTCCCAACAAGTAAAAACCAAGTAGGAAACCGACTCCGTATAGAAACCATCCAAACCCAGACCATGGCTTGCCAGCCAGAACACTGTTAAGACCTCCAAGGACGAAAAGAAACACGATGCCGATGCGGAACCCCGCGCTCGTCGCCGCAATACCCGCCAAGATGCCGATGATCCCACCTATTAATCCGAGGAATCCAAAGCCGATGTCTGGAACAAAAACTCGATTCTTTCCGTCCAAAACAGACTCTCTCCTTAGTTCTGCGAAGGTGGCCCTCAGGTGCCTTCAGATGCGGTTGCAGGTCGTTGGGGAGGTCGAACAGTATCCCGGTCGCGGTGTGACGTTCCAGGAAGCCATCCAAACCCCGCATCCGCCACAGTAGCACGGGCGCATTCAGGGCCATGAGCGCCACGACCGGGTGCTCCGATCCGTCGGGAAACGGACTCGACAGATACCCCGCGGTCGAAGCCGCAAGGCCAAGGACAAAGAGAAGAACGTGAGTCCATTGCATGGCCGATCATGCCTCCGGAATCCGAGCCTTCCTGCAAGGATCATTGTGACGGGAGCGACCCCCCCTGGGGAGGGCGGCCCTACGACCCCCGCGATGTGAAACAGCAATGGGGTCCAGGGCTGCACGAGCCCCGAAAATGGGGGGTCGCTCCCGCCACTCTCCCCCCCTCTGGATCGACACCGGGGACACGGGCAAAACCGCCCTAACCACAAGCAGGAGAGAACGATACGGGACCGCAACAATGGAATATGACCGTGGAATATACCCCCCCCTGAGTAAATTCCACGCTGGACCGTCACCGGGGTTGGAATTTGGGGGTCCGATTGTGGAGGGGCTGACGCCCGGTTTTTCGCGCCGGAAGGGCGCGCGGTGCAGCTCAACAAATCAGTGCGACGGGGGCTCATACCGGAGCCGCTTAGATCCGAACTCCGTCCGGATAAATCCGCCGGGACCGCCATATCTCGAATGTGTTAATCCGGATTTTGTAGAGCAACGGTTTCGCGAGCAAGTCCTTCAATTCCAGGTAACGCAGGGAGGTCCGATGAAAGCCGCCGTAGCGTTCGGTCACCCTGGAATCGCCGGGGTCGATGGCCCTGGACACCTCGGCGTATTCCTCCCGCAATTCCGCCTCCCGCCGGCTCCCGGCCCGGACGCCCTCGCGATCCCGCGCCCACCCATCCAACACGTTTCGCGCGCGATCGTCGGCGTCGGGATGGACCGCGATGGCGGCGACGTGAATCTTGAATCCGCGCTTCCTCATTATCGACCAGACGTGTTCGTGCGCCTGGCCCCAGTGGCGCAATTCGGTGGCGGTGTCGTTGCCCGGATCGACGTAGACGAACGTGCTCTCGGTCCCGGCGGCGATCGGCAGTTTCAAGGGAAAATACCGGATGACGTTGCCGGCCGCTCCGCCGTAAATCCGTTGGGGCAAGCGGTTGAGCGGGACGCCGTAATGCGTGCAGAACTCGACCTTCTCATCCTCGGTCGGGAGCCAATGGAGGTCGGGGCGTTCGATGACGTAATCCAGCGACAGGAGCCGCCGGATATAGACGGCGGGATCGGCGAATCTCCGGTGGCGGATGTTGGGAATTTCCAACGCCCGGTAGATGCCCTTGTCGGTGATCCGGCAGGCTCTCGTGCGGTTCTGGGGACGGATGACGGGAATGGGCTCTTCCACGGCAAGTTTCCGGGCCACGAGGCTCTGAACGAAGCGCGCGGCCTGTGGTGGATGAGCGTTGAAAAAAGCGGAGTACTGCGTGCGGGTGAACATGCCGCTGTTGAGGCAGACCATCGCGACCCACTCGGCGTGTTCCTGGCTCCATCCGAACGGTTCAAGGTCTTTTTCCCGGCCACGCAAATGAACAATCATGGAGTCTCGGTGGTGATGGCGAACGGACTACGGTAATACTTCTGTCCGAGATCGATGCCGCTTCCTTTTACAAGCAGAAGACTTCCTGAATCCCGGAGTCCTGTTCAAACGGACCATGAATTGCCGGAAACAGCCTCGACTCGCGGCAATGTCTCGGTCCAAATCCGTTGCCACCCAGTCGACGGTGCAGACGACCCTGTTCCTTGCACTGTTATTGTAATCAGTCCACCTTGAAGCGGCGCGGTCTTCCCGAATAGGAACTCACGCCGCCCCAGCGCCGACACGTCTGCGGCGGCGCGGCCCGAGAGGCCGAGCCCGGCAGCGTCCCGAACCCGATCGACGCGCTCTCGCCGCCGTCGGCGACCGTGTCCCCGGTCCCAGCCGTCTGTCCGTGGGACGCGATCTGCCGGAAGTCAGGGCGCTCGGGTTGTCGCCCGCTATCTCCGGGAAGTCACTCCACGTCCACCACCGGAACTACCGGCAGGGTGGTGAAGATCCGGTTGATCCCGTCCAGTTCGAAGGCCACCGCCGAGAAGAGTCCCGGCTCAGGGGTCAGGCACCGCACCGACCCCACGAAGTCCGAGGTATCGGCGGTGGGGAACACCTGGTCGATGAACCGGGCGTCCTGGCCGTTGGCGGCAAGCGGGATCATCGTCTCGTCGAGCACGACGCCGTCCCGCATCAGCCGGCACCGCACCAGAAGGGCGGTCGCGCCCCGGTTGTGGACCGCGACGCCCGTGTTGATGCCGTCCGCCTGGCGGCGCACCGGGACGAGGGCATCCGGACCGGGAGACTGTCGCCGACCCCGGCAACCCCGAGGGCGGGGATGTCGAAGCGCAGGACCCCGCCGATGGGCACCTCGGCCGCCACGGCGACCGACCCGGAGACTTGCCCCTCGCGGCCGTGGGTTGAAAATGGTGAATTCTCCCAGCGGATCGATGGCCCAGCGGGGGCGCAGGACCCCGTCGTCTACCTTGGCCTGCTCTCCAGTCGCGGAAGCGTGTTTGGGTGTGCGGGGAGTTTCCAGTCGATGCTATAAGAGCCAGTGAACTTAATCGGCGTGGCTTCCGCGTACTGATCCGTTAGTTCTCCATCCTTGTACCAACCAAGGCGATGTTTTGTGATTTGGTCATCTGACCACCAGAGAGATACAGTAACCGACCAGATGATGCCCGCAGGATACATGATAGTGAAGTGAGCGGTGGAATGATACGCCGTGGTTAGCCATTGTATGTGCTGGCCCTCTTCCAGGAATAATTCATCGTAACCAATGGAGAGGCGCTCCCCAAGGATCGGAGGATTCGCTTCCATGTCCGGCCAGAGCACGTTTATCGTGACGTTTTCAAAGGCGGCAATCTGTGATGGCAGCCATTCCTCGAACGCCTTGTAAAAGTCATCGACGCCGATGCCGAAGGCTTCCTCAAATGCCTGCTGCCAAGTCGGGCGGTCGTGAAGAAACTGCCAGTACTTCACGTACGAAGCCTCTTCGTCCGCTTGATCGACCAGGAGAGTTGACGCAAGGAAAGCCATAGCATAGGTGTCATTGGGGTGTGCCAAGCCCCCTTGCACATTCCCCCTGTCCTCTAGCTTCACCAAATCACCGAGAGTTAAAGCCCCCGATCCAATCGCGTCCACTACGTCTTTGTATGGGTGGTATCTATCGCCCAAAAAGGGTCGGCGGCCTGGCCTCGACGGGGTATACACGTAGTCGGCATACTGAGCCAAACCCTCTACCAGCCAAAAGGGCCCTTTATCGCCGGAGACGCCAATTTTGCCGTTCTGTAATTGAGCAAATCCCGAAGCCAGTTGTCCCTGCAAAACATGAAAGTACTCATGAGCGATGGAGTGCTGGACTAAAGAGAGAAACTTCTCCCCATTGACAGAGTGCCTTCCCGCGTAGTTTATTAGCATGACCGCACCGCGGTGTGCGGTAAACGCAACCTGTACGCCCCCCGGTGAATATGGGATAGGTCCAGGGCCGACGACTTCGTTGAATACCGGTGTCAGTGCCTCAGAGTCTGTACCGACCAGCACGGTGAAACCCGTTGCCGCGACGCCGTATTGCTCGTAGAACCAAGTACGGACAGCCTCCATCTCCTCGCGCAATGCGAGCCGATGAGCATCTGGAACATTTCCTGCGAACACCCAATCCGGAGGAGATGAACTCACCCCGTTCGAATCGGCGTTTACCGTCATGGCAAAGTTGAGCGTATCGGAATCGCCGTCCTCATCGGTTACGGTGTATGTCATGGTGTAGCTGGCCGCCGTGGAGGGCGTGCCGTTGAGCTGGCGCGTGTCAGCGTCGAAGGTCAATCCCGGCACCGAAGGCGTGAGGTGGTAACTCAGCGTCCCGTTGCCGCCGCTGGCCTCGGGCAGCGTCAGCGTGTCGATGGCAGTACCGACCGTGTACGTCTGGTTACCCGGCCCGCTCCCGGATGCGAAGGAGGGAGAAACGCCGCTTGGGGGCAAGCTCCCCAAAACGCTGCTCTCGGTGGGCAGATCCCAGGGTGCCCCCGCGGTATCGATGAAACTCAATGTTCCCGACGAGGCCTGGCCCGCGGTTCCGCTGAACAGAATGAACTGCGTGGACCACCCCGCGGAGTCCACGATATGCGGGAAGAATCGGTCCGCCATGGTCGACGGGCCGGTTTCGTCCGATGGCGGGGTCGTCGTCATCTTGAGTTCGCCCCGGTTGTTGTAACGCAATCGCAGTCCCACGATGGCGACCTCAGCGGTCGAGGTGACCCGGAGCACTCCCGAGAAGTGGGGCGGCAGCGAGTCGAAGAATTCGTCGATGAAACGGGACACCTGCCCCGACGGTGGAATCGTCAGCGTACCCGGTGGGGCCGCCAGGGTTCCATCCAGATTCGTTACCTCCAGAGTCACCGTATTGGCCGTGTCGGCCGCATTGGTAATCGCCAGTCCGGTTCTTATTGAGCCAATCTGTTCGGGCGTTCCAGACGATTCGACGTAGACCCGAAATGCCGATCCGGCCGCCAGGGCGGGCACGCCGGCTTCCAAAACGGTCTTTCCAGCGTCGGTGAACGAGAAAATGACGAGGCCGGACGGCGCCCGATGGCCATTGTCGGGAATCGCCCGGACCGAACCCACCGACACGCCGCCCGAGGGATTCGAGGTGACGATTCGGTACGAGCCGTTGGGAGGAATGGAGTAATCGAAGCTCGACCCGGTCCGGCCATCCTCAAGGGTCCGGACCGCGGGGGCGGCGGCCGTGGTTTCGCTGCCCTGTCCAAGGAACTGGACCGTTCCCGTGATCGTTCGAAACGTCGGGTTCACCAGAATCACCTGAGTCGCCCATCCGCGGCCATCGGCGAAATGGGGAAAATAGACCGTACCCGTATTGGCCGTGTCCGTAGTGAACGGCGTCAGCGGGGTGGCCAGGGGCGCGACCGGGAGCGTGGTCATCAGGAACTCGCCGTCCCGGTTGGTGAATCCCCGTAACGCGATGACGGCGATGGGCAGCGATGAGGTGAACGTGAACGTTCCCAATACCGTGTCTCCACCGTTGAACGGCGTCTCGTTGAGGAAGTCCGCAATCTGCTCGTGCGCGCCCAACTCGAAGCTGTCCTCGCCGAAACGGACGCCCTCGGTGTCGGTGAAATAAAAGTCGATCGTTGCCGGCGCGTCGTTGGGATTGGCGATGGCCAGTCCGGTATCGACCGGACCGTTCACTTCGGCGAATATCCGCCCTTCCTGGACGAGTTCGGTTGCCGGAACGCCCGCTTCGGCAATGAGCACGCCGCCACGCCTGAATCCGAAAATGGCGATCCCGGAAGGCGTGGTCGAACCCGTCTCCGCACTGATTCGTCCATAGCCCTCCTTCAGGTCCGTTTCCGTCCCGCTGCTCGTGGTGGACCACCCTCCCAGATTCGGGATCGAGAACGATTCCGTCCCGGCGGGAGCTGTATCGTTCTGGGCCTGCACGGGTGGACTGCCTGCCGCCAACAGAAGGACTGCTGCGAGGCACCAAACCGCTATGGTCGGGAAAGAATGGACGCTAGGAGCCTGCGCCGTAGGAATCCCATGAGATAATAGTGTCGCAATTGGGAGGATATTGGGATGCCGACAACATTTCGCCCCTACCAACCGGATCAAGCGCTGTTGTTGCCACCGGATTTACGAGATTGGTTGCCGGAGGGGCACCTGGCGCACCATGTGAGCGATCTGGTGGACGGCTTGGACTTGACGGCGTTTTACGCGCCTTACGAGGGGGACGGTCGTCGCAAGTCGCCGTATGAGCCGGTGATGATGGCGAAGACGCTGATCTACGGGTACGCGACGGGGGTGTTTTCGTCCCGGGGGTTGGCGCGGAAGCTGGAGGAGGACGTGGCGTTTCGGGTGTTGGCGGCGGGGAATTATCCGAGCCATCGGACGATATGCGAGTTTCGCCGCCGTCATTTGTCGGATTTCAAGGCGCTGTTTGTGGAGGTGATCCGTCTGGCGCGCGAGACCGGCGTTGCGAACTTCGGCAAGTTGTCGATTGACGGGACGAAGGTTCGAGCCAATGCCAGCAAGCGCAAGGCGATGAGTTACGGTCGGATGCGGGAGGAGGAGCGGCGTCTGGCGGGCGAGATCGAAGCGTTGCTGTCGCGGGCGCGAGAGACCGACGCGGCCGAGGATGCGCGCTTTGGGGAGGCGTTTCGGGGCGACGAGTTGCCCGAGGAGTTGCGGCGCCGGGAGGACCGGGCGGCGATCCGGGCGGCCAGGGCGCGTTTGGAGGCCAGGCAACGGGAGGCGGACGAGGCGCGGGGACGCAAGCCCGGTTCGAAGCGCAACCCGAAGGGCGGGTGGCCCTACAAGCGGGAATACGGGGAGCCGGACGAGAAGGCGCAGGACAACTTCACGGATCCGGAAAGCCGGATCATGAAGACCTCGACGGAGGGTTTTCAGCAATGCTACAACGCGCAGGTGGCGGTGGAGGGAGAGAACCAGTTGATCGTCGCTACCGAGGTGTCGTGGAACGCCAACGACCAGGGCCGGATGGTCCCGCTGGTGGACGAGGTGGAGGCCACCCATGGGGAACGGCCCGAGACGGTGTTGGCGGATGCGGGCTACTGCAACGAGGACGACCTGCAGGCGCTGGAGGCGCGCGGCGTGGACGGCTATGTGGCTCTGGGCCGGGAGGGCAAACACGAGATCCGGGTGAATGCGGCCAAACATCCGGCGAAGGCCCGCATGGCCGAGAAGCTGGCGACGGAGGCGGGACGGGCGCAGTACGCCCAACGCAAATGGCTATCGGAGGCGCCCAACGGGTGGATCAAGGAGGTGCTCGGTTTCCGCCGATTCAGCCTGCGCGGCCTGAACAAGGTGAGGGGCGAGTGGGATCTGGTGTGTCTGGCATTGAACGTCAAGCGGATGCAGGGGCTTCAGGCAGCCTGATGACCGGGATACCGCCCGCAAATCAGGCCGAACGAGGGCCGATTCAAGCACCCGCGGCGCACCCAGCGGCCCGTCGTCGTCCAAAACGCCCATTCCCCGGCCACCGATGCCGATCAATCGCCATCTCGCGAAATTCGCCAAGTCGCAAATCGACCTACGGCGCAGGCTCCTAGCTCGTAAAGACATTGGGGGACTCCTTCGAAAATGGCCCGCAGGCTCAGCATGGTTCGTTGTGACCCGCAGGGTCATGGACGGCTCCTAAGGAAGAGGCACACAAACAGAATCGTTGTATTCCAGAAAGGTGATATCCAAGCTGCGGGTCTCCTCGATCATAAGGTTGACCTCCCTCCCGTCCGACCGCCGCTGCGCGCGGCCCAAATCTGTGGTGTCCGCGTCCCCATCGTGGTCGGGTTGCCCCCCCCGCGGCGACCGTGAGTTCGTGACTTGCGGGCGCTCACGGTAGAATCGTCGGCAGATCCCAGGGTTCCCCCGCGGTATCGATGAAACTCAACGTTCCCGACGAGGCCTGGCCCGCGGTTCCGCTGAACAGAATGAACTGGGTGGACCATCCCGCGGAGTCCACGATATGCGGGAAGAAGCGGTCCGCCATGATCGGCGGGCCGGTTTCGATCGATGGTGGGGTCGTCATCTTGAGCTCGCCCCGGCGGTTGTAGCGCAATCGCAGTCCCACAATGGCGACCTCAGCGGTCGAAGTGACCCGGAGCACTCCCGAGAAGTTGGGCGGCAGCGAGTCGAAGAGCTCGTCGATGTAACGGGACACCTGCCCCGACGGTGGAAGCGTCAGCGGGGCCGGGGGGGCCGCCAGGGTTCCGTCCAGATTCGTCACCTCCAGAGTCACCGTATTGGCCGTGTCGGCCGCATTGGTAATCGCCAGTCCGGTTCTTATTGAGCCAATCTGTTCGGGCGTTCCAGACGATTCGACGTAGACCCGAAATGCCGATCCGGCCGCCAGGGCGGGCACGCCGGCTTCCAAAACGGTCTTTCCAGCGTCGGTGAACGAGAAAATGACGAGGCCCGACGGCGCCCGATGGCCATTGTCGGGAATCGCCCGGACCGAACCCACCGAGACGCCGCCCGGGGGATTCGAGGTGACGATTCGGTACGAGCCGTTGGGGGGAATCGAGTATTCGAAGCTCGACCCGGTCCGGCCATCCTCAAGGGTCCGGACCGCGGGGGCGGCGGCCGTGGTTGCGCTGCCCTGTCCAAGGAACCGGACAGTTCCGGCGATCGTATCAACCGTCGGGTTCACCAGAATGACCTGAGTCGCCCATCCGCTGCCATCGGCGAAATGGGGGAAATAGACCGTACCCGTATTGGCCGTGTCCGTGTTGAACGGCGTCAGCGGGGTGGCCAGGGGCGCGACCGGGAGCGTGGTCATCAGGAACTCGCCGTCCCGGTTGGTGAATCCCCGTAAAGCGATGACGGCGACGGGCAGCGATGAGGTGAACGTGAACGTTCCCAATACCGTGTCTCCACCGTTGAACGGCGTCTCTTTGAGGAAGTCCGTAATCTGCTCGTGCGCGCCCAACTCGAAGCTGTCCTCGCCGAAACGGACGCCGTCGGTGTCGGTGAAATAGAAGTCGATGGTTGCCGGCGCGTCGTTGGGATTGGCGATGGCCAGTCCCGTATTGACGGGTCCATTCACTTCGGCGAATATCCGCCCCTCCTGGACCGGTTCGGTTGCCGGAACGCCCGCTTCGGCAATGAGCACGCCGCCCCGCCTGAATCCGAAAATGGCGATCCCGGAAGGCGTGGTCGAACCCGTCTCCGCACTGATTCGTCCATAGCCCTCCTTCAGGTCCGTTTCCGTCCCGCTGCTCGTGGTGGACCACCCTCCCAGATTCGGGATCGAGAACGATTCGGTCCCGGTGGCGCAGGTGTCGCCCCGAAAAAAGGCGATCCGCGCAAGCCGCGCCCGGAACGCGACATCCGCCGACGCGCACAGCCCGTCGTTGGCATGGATACTCAGGCGATAGAGGTTGGTCAAAGCGACCAACTCGGCGGGGACTGGCCCCGTCAGGTTGTTGTTGTCGAGCTCCAGAATGTTGAGTTTGGTCAAGGCGCCCAACTCTGGCGGGATCGACCCCGTCAGATTGTTGGCGCTGAGAGCTAGCAACCCAAGGTTGGACAGGCGACCCAACTCTGGCGGGATCGACCCCGTCAGATTGTTGGCGCCGAGAGCTAGCACCACAAGGCTGGACAGGCGACCCAACTCGGGCGGGATCGACCCCGTCAGATTGTTGGCGCCGAGATACAGCGCTGTCAGGTTGGTCAAGTCGCCCAACTCGGGCGGGATCGACCCCGTCAGATTGTTGGCGTAGAGAGACAGCATCTTGAGGTTGGTCAAGTCGCCCAACTCAGGCGGGATCGACCCCGTCAGGTTGGTCTGGCGGAGATACAGCGCTGTCAGGTTGGTCAAGTCGCCCAACTCGGGCGGGATCGACCCCGTCAGATTGTTGATGGGGAGAGACAGCGTCTTGAGGTGCGCCATGGTGCCCAATTCCGGCGGGAGCCGTCCCGTCAGATTGTTGATGGGGAGACTCAGACGGGTCACCCGTCCGTCGTCATCGGTCGTGACGCCGTGCCACTTACCGACGGGGACGCTGCCGAGCCAGTTGGTATTGTAGCGCCAATTTGCGCCGCCGGTCGCATCGTAGAGCGCCACCAGCGCCGCCCGATCCGTTGCAACTCCGTCCTGTGCGATGGCCTCGACCAACAGACTCGCGTAAACGGCCATGACCGCCAGTAGCGGCCACGCCCGATGGTAGTTCCGAAACCTCGTCAACGCCGACGCCATCGGCGCGGCCTGCCGGACGCGCCCGCTGTTTGACCCCTCATGGTGCTTGTTCCTCACGACCTTTCCTCCTAATTTCCCGTCCCGGCCTGCTCCGGGACCGAACCGCACGATTCCGGCCGCCGAGGCCGCCGGACCCCTCCACGCGGCCGCCCTGGCTTCCCGCCGGTCCGGACAAAAATTTCCATTATAATTCTAATGGAAAATGAGTGACAACCCCGTCCCTTTATGGTAATAAAACGCGAATATTACGTGTATTATGTGCGATATGTCGGCACCACAGCTGGATCGCACCGGCCATGCGGTCACTGCGCCCTGGATGCGGTGGTACTTTTGAAAAGGAACGGCGGGTTACGCCCCGCTGGTCACGGGCGACCCCCGGGAGCTGCCGCGCATCGTCCGGGCCGAGAAGCCCCGGCGGGTCCTGCTCGACCTGATGCTGCCCGGGACCGACGGAATCACGCTGATGCGGACCGTGCCGGAGCTCGGCGACCTGCCGGTCATCTTCATCTCGGGCTACGGGCGCGACGAGACCATCGCGCGGGCGCTGGAGGCCGGCGCCGACGACTACATCGTCAAGCCTTTCTCGCCGACCGAACTCACGGCGCGCATCCGGGCGGCCCTGCGGCGGCGGTCGAACCCGGCCCCCTTCGTACTGGGCGATCTCGCCATCGACTACGACCGGCGCCGGGTCAGCGTGGCCGGGCGCCCAGTGACGCTGACGGCGACCGAGTACGATCTGCTGCGCGTGCTCGCCGAGGGCGCGGGTCGGGTCCTGACTCACGAGGATCTGCTGCGCCAGGTCTGGGCCGGACGCGGCACCGGCAACCCCAAGAAAGTGCGCGCCTACGTCAAGCGGCTGCGCCACAGGCTCGGCGACGACTCCGCCCGCCCGCCCTGGAACTTCAACGAGCGCGGGGTCGGCTACCGCATGGCCCGGCCCGGGGACCCGCGCGAACCCTGACCTCCGGGACCCGCGTCCTGCCCGTGCGTCGGCGGCCGCAACTCCTCGACCTGCTCCACCACGTGCACGGCCGCCGTGGGCCCAAGCCGCGCCATCGATGCCCGCGGCATCGGGTCGCTGTCCAGGCACTGCGGTTCAGGTGGCGAGGACATTCTCACCCTGCTCGCGCAACTGGCTCTGCGGCCCGACGTACCTGTAGAGCGTCACGGGTTTGATCCCGAGTTGAGTGCAGAGTTCGGACACGGAGGTGTCGCGGTGGGCCATCGCGGTGTGGGCCAGTCTCACCTGGGCTTTCGACAGTGCGAACCTCCTGCCGCCCTTCCGTCCGCGCGGCCTTGCTGGACCGCCTCACCCATCACTGTTCGATTCACCCGTTCAACTGGGAAAGCATCCGGTTCACCCAAAGTCTCGGCGCAGCGGCCAAACGAAAGAAGACACCCCGGTCCGCCAAAGGGTCCGAGTGAAACGCGCCACGGCGGCGGGCTTACTCACGAATCATTAACCAGGGTGGGTCCTTTTTACGTTGTCAAAGCCATTCCGAAGCAGTTCAGAATAAATAGACGGTCTCGAACCCCTTGAGAGGAACTCAAAGTATGCCCACGGAAACCGTCCTGGAATCGAAGAAAAAAGAGGAACCCATCATCGTAGGGAAAGGCTGATGACGGCTCTGAGCGTCCTGTACGCCAAGGAGGCGGCTGAAGAGCGGGAATGGGCGGCGATACCGGACCGGGACAGGACCGGCCGGCTGCGGGAAGTGTACTGGGCGCGTCGCGCGGAATTGAAGTCTGGCCGGAAGTCGTTCACGAGCGTGAATCTGAAATGTCGGGCCAACCGCACCGAGATCGGCAGAAGAAGGGACGATCCGGGCGACGGGTTCATCTATCTGGTCGACATGACCCCGCGGGTCGAGGACCGATTCGAGTGGCTGGAGGTGACCGAGGTGTTCACGACGGTGCCTGCGTTGCGGATCGAAGGCGCGATGCGGGCATGGAACGGCATCGCCGACAAACAACCGGTGGATTTTGACGAATTCCGCAAGGGCCTGCGGCGGGGACGCCCCTCGCGGATGGAACAGCGGAGAGCCGCAGACCAGGTGATCGCGCAGATCGAGAGGAAGCTGGCCAAGACTTCGTACCATGAACTGTTGGAGAGGTATGGCTACGGGACGCTGGTGGTCGGCATGCCGCTGTGGTTCGCGGTCCCTCCGGACGACCTTTTCCGTGCGGAGAACGCGGTCGACGACTTCATGACGCGAACGACTCTGGGGTTGGAGGACGTCAGCCAACGGGCCCTTAGAAGACGGGACTGTCCGTTCAGGAACGTCATCGTGATATGGGACACGACCCCGCAGGCGTTGCGTGAATGGCGCAAGCGGAGGTGCGCGGAGTACGATGACGCGGCCAATACGAGCCTCGAAAACCCGATGCCCGCGTCGTTTTGGGGAGTGCTGTCCGGTGCGCTGGAGAAAGCGGTATCGAAAACGGCGACCCCGGAGAGGGAGGCACCGTCGATGTGCCTCCAGATCGGTGTGAAGACACAAAAAAAGGCGTCGGGCACGGGGCCCTACCCGAAACTCGTCGAGGCTCTTGGGGAGGTCTTGCGCGAACGCGACGAGAATCCCGTCGGACGGATTCGCTTTGACAACGTAAAAAGGACCCACCCCGATCGAGTAAAAGGGACCCACCCCCTGGTTAATGGTTTGTAAGTGATTCCGCCGTCGAGGCTGCGGGAAGTGTGGGAGCCGAAGGCTTCCAAGCCCCTGTGGGAACGCGCTGGCTTTGCAGCGGGTTTCCATGGGGGCGGCACTGTCCACAGCCGGCCGCGCCCGCGGTTTTCACGCGGATCCTCCGGCGGACCGGGGTTTTTTGTTTCGTTTGCTGGCGGCGCCGAGACTGTCGGTAAACCGGATACTTTCCCAATCGAACTGGTGAATGGCGCAGTGATGGGTCAGCCGGTCCAGCAGGGCTGCGGTCAGTGCGGCGTCACCGAAGACGCGGGTCCACTGTGCAAACGGCAGGTTCGATGTGACGATCAGCGAACCCTTTTCGTAGCGGTCCGAGAAGACCTGAAACAGCAACTGCGCCCCCTCGGCCGAGAACGGGATATAGCCGACTTCGTCCACGATGAGCAGCTCGAAGCGGGCCAGCTTGGCCAGGCGCCGGTTCAGTTGCCGTTCCTCGCGCGACTCGATCAAGGTGTTGACCAGCCCGGCGGCGGTGGTGAACCCGACGCGGTAGCCTTTACGACAGGCTTCCACTCCCAGCACCGTGGCGGCATGGGTTTTGCCAGTGCCGTGCTTGCCCAACAACACGACGTTCTCGCGCCGGGTGATATAGCCGCACTCGGCATAGTCGCGAACCTGGACCGCATCGAGCACCGGCCACTTCTTCAGGTCCGTGGTCTCCAGGGTCTTGAGCAGTGGGAACCGGGCCTCCCGCAGTCGACGCTGGACCTGATTGGCTTGCCGCTGTTCCAGCTCGCGGCTGGCCAGAGCCAATAGAAAGCCGACGTAACCCTCGCCGGCTTCTTTGGCCTGCCGGGCGTGTTCCCGCCACTCCCGCACCATGGCCGGGAGCCGGAGTTGCCGCAGTGCGTCGTCGAGAACGATCTCCTGACCCGGAGTCATCGCACACCCCCAGTCAGGAGACGGTCGTATTGATCCAGATCGGCCCCAGCGATCGTCAGGTCGGTGATACCGGGCATCAACCCGGACTCGAGCGGCGCATGGGATCGAGTCGGCGTGTCCTCCCGCATCAGAATGTGCCGCACCGCGTCCAACTCGATACAGTGGGCATCGAGTGCGCCCTGGATGGCCGATGACACCCGATCCAGATCCCAGTCCTGGTGGAGTTGCAGGATGCCGATGAACTCCCGGGTGCCCCGGCTGTACCCATGCCGATCCCGCAACCGCTCCAGCGCGGTTTCGTAATGCGCCGGCCACTGGGGCCGCCACTGCCGGATCGGCCGGGCACTCTCAAACGAGGCCACCTTCCGCCGGATCAACTCCAGGTAGTGCAACGGATCGATCCGCCAGTCGCTATGACCGAAGGCGCGGTCATGTTCGGCCACCTTCTTCTGGTCCGCGTAAAGGCTCACCCGGTCACAGCCGATATGGGCCCAGAGCCGGCGTCCCACATAGGCGGTCGGCACCGAATACCGGTTCGAATCCACCTGGGCGGTCTGATACGGGCTGATCCGGACTCCCACCACCTTCGTGTTCTCGAACCGCGTGCCGGGCAGTGCCAAGAGGCGTTCTTGCTCCACCGCGTGCCGTTCCCCGATCGTGCGATCATCGGACCGGCCGCCGATCCTCCGCTGGTCGTCGGCGCCGCAGCGTTCCAGCAACTGCGTGTTCAGATCCTCGAAGTCCGCCACTTCGGGAACCGGCGCCAGGAAATTTCTCCGTGCGAAGCCGACCAGGCCCTCGACACCGCCTTTCTCCTGGCCCCGCGCCGGATTGCAGAACCGTGCTTCAAACGTGTAGTGCGCCCGAAACGCGGTGAACCGCGTCTGTTCCACCCGGCCCTTCCCGCGCAGAACCTGTTTCACGGCGGTTTTCAGGTTATCGAACACTAACGTCGGGAAGACGCCCCCGTACCAGTCGAATCCACGGATGTGACCGTCCAGGAACATCTCCTGCCGTTCCCACGGATAGGCCCGCACAAACGCCTTGCCCGAGTACCGGGATCTCATGCAGAACAACTTGACCTGACGGTCTTCACCGTTCATCCGGACCCAGGCCGTACCCCAGTCCACCTCGGCTTCACGGGCGTGTTCCGGGTCCAGCGGCACCACAGCGCCGGTCTGGTTCCAGCCCAACCGTGTCTTCCGTTCCCGAACCCAGCGGCGTACCGTCGGCTCGGCTCCGGTAAATTCATGCTCCTCCACCAGACGTTGCCACACCCGGTGCGCGGTGTGGCGTTGCTTGACGGGCCGGTCCCGGTCCGCCTGGAGCCACGCTTCTACGATCCCGGCCACCGGGTCCATCACCGGACAGGCGGGCTCCTTCTCCCGCCGATACTTGGGCTCCTGTCCGGCCAATACTTTCCGGACCGTCCGTCGCGTGTGCCCGGTCTCCCGGGCGATCTGTCGAATGCTTTTCTTGTAAACCCGATCTGCGGTTCTGATCAACTCGTACTGATCCATCCCTATCAATCCTCGCCTCCCACTCGCGTGCCTGTTCATCCAGTTCACGCTTCCGGGGAGGCTATCAGGGGTGGGTCCCTTTTCCTCGATCAGAGCCCCGTTTGGTGGGTCCCTTTTACGTTATCGAAATCACGGATGGCAATGTTGAAGTGGAGAGTCACTCTGACGCTGTCCAAACTGCTTTGTTTCGTGAGAGTTCACGGAGTGGAAGGGTTGGAACGATGGATCGTGCGAAAGTTTTCGGTGTCGCACGCCTGGAGGGAGAGGGCGACACGGCGAAAGGCGCGGTGGTTCTACCGCGAAAGCAGACGAAGAGGTCGGGAGTTCGGTGGGCCGCACAATCGTGATGGGGGTGACGGGCGAGGGAGACGGTCACAGGCGCGGCACCATCCGCCATTGACACGAACGTCGGTCTCATCGACACGGTAGGCCCTGTGGGTTGATTTGAGATGACAACGCAGCCGCTCCCCCAGTTCAGGACCGTAGTGCTGGACCCAGCGCCAGATTGTCGTGGGTTCCACCTCCAGGCCCCGTCGCCCGCAGATGCTGAAGCCGTCTCCCGGCGCACTCCGATCGTTTGTTCGATCCGTCGGAGCGACCATCCAAGCCGCCCCAATGCCACAACTTGTTCTCGTTTTTCGGCGCTCAAGACATTGCTCATGCCGACCGAGCCTACTCCGTCGCTGTCAATGTTCCGGCCTTTATCGTTGGCCGGTTATGGGTGGCCGCCGAGGGGTTGGAAGTACTAGATAGTCGTTGGCGCTTTCCCAAGTTCGCATGTCCGCGTACAACGACGTCTTTTGAAGATCCTCCAGCGATATGGCTGTCCGAAGAACTCGCGCGATGTCTTTGGTTCCCGTGCTGGGAGGGAGTGTGCCGAGAACACCCATCAGTCCTATCCGCAGAATTTCAATCATGTCGTGCCCGCGCGCGACGCGCCACGGGTCGGCATCCGGCAGCCCCGCGACACGGCGCTTCAACACGTCATCGTCGTCAGGCGAACCGCCGTTCGATACCACACGGACCAACTCGTCACCATCGACGGTCCACGTGTTGATGTTGATGAATTGGGGAACACGAATGGATCCGAAATCGATGTCCAGGTCGTGGCGTCTGGCTGCCCATCGCAAGCGTCCGAACACGGTCGTCCGGTTGAGTAGTCCGCTACGTACATCGACCCCGGCCGACTCTTCAAACTCTTGAATTTTCCAGGCAATTCCAAATTCTGCAAGCACACTGTCCAGTGCACGCGAACGACAAAGAAGACACTCTAAGTCATGTTCGTCCGTCGCTACCAGATTTCGAGACGGGCGGCTGGTGCCCAGCAGGCTGTCGTAGTCGTCGTCGACGATCCCCAGAACCCCGGAAACGTTCTCGCTGTCGAGTCGATGAACCGCGTTGAATACGTTGCACTTGCCCTCACCATCCACGAGTGCACAGGTGTCGTGTCGTCTGGTTGTCCAGAACCGCAATCTAGACCTTAATCAAACCCGTATCGTGCATGCTTTAGCGACCGAGTTCTTCCTGAACAATCGACGGGCGCTTTTCGATCAAGGCAAGAAGCACGCGTGCCGGCCCCTCTGGCCGCCGACGGCCTTGCTCCCAATTCTTGAGAGTGCCAAGCGGAACTCCGATACTCTTGGCAAAGAGCGGTTGAGAGAGTCCCGTCTTGCTTCGGATCGCCACAATGTCGGCTTCGGGCACCTCGATTTCATGCACCGCGAAACTGTCGCGTTCGCCGTTTAAGTAGCTTCGGGCATCTCCAAGCCCTGCCATGACCTTGTGGTATGCCTTGCTCATTTGCGTCTCCTGTAATTTTCAATCATTTCTCTTGCGGTCGCGATCAGTGCTGTTCGTTCCCTGCTGCTGAGAGCCGCTTTCTCGTTTTTGGCAAAGACGGTGAGCAAAAACACAGGAATGTCTTCACCGGAGAAGAGGAACACGACGCGTGCTCCGCTGCTCTTACCGCGTCCTGGGCGGGCGATCCTCATTTTCCGGATACCGCCACCGAGCGCCACACCAGTCTCTGGGTTCTCGGCTAACGTATTGATGACCTCGCTCCGCTCGCTGTCAGACAAAAGACCCTTGGCCGCCGAGAGATATGCAGGCGTCTCTACAACGGTTTGCAGGCGAGTGCCCATAGTAAGAGAGTAGACGCCATTGACGTCGGAGTCAATGGCGTCTATTCAGGGCCGCGGTGGAGACCTGTTGCAGGCGGGCTCCCGAAATGATCTATTTCCGACACGGACTTGTCACGGTTCGCCGGCTTAGGGTATTAGGCAGATCGGTGCGATTTTGCACGCTAAACGGAGCGTTTCTGGTGAGCGTTGACGATGGCGGCGATGGCCCGCGCTATTGTGTTACTACACGTTTATGCCGCGTGAGGGCCACTGACCCGACGATAGACCGCTTGAACAGCAAACACACGCCCTCAATACCGTTCGTGTGAACATTGCCGACAATACGGGAATAATATTGACGCTGCACACCCCCAAGGGCGGCCGGTTCGTCGTTATCCGCGATGTTCCCGAACGGATCGGCCCGTGGATTGCCGCCGATCGGTTTTCCCGGAATTCATGGCGGGAACGATCCGCCGCCCGCATTTCATGGAACCGCGTCCACTTTTCCGGGAAGTGATCGGGACCGACCATCGGACATGGGACGCGGACCAGGTGGAGCGCGCAACCCTGCGGACTCCCAACGAGGTCTCACTGATGGTCAGGCGTGGAGAATTCCCCCGTCCTTTCAGCGTGGGCCGGGATTGGCGCGGGCTGGCCGTCGAGATCGAATCCTGGCTCGAGGCGCGTCGCGCTGCATTCGACCCCGAGGCCGACAATCTCTTTGGACCGGACAAATGACCGGGACCGACGAGTTGACGCGATTGTATCGTACGGTACAAACCGGCAACAATCTGTTGTTGACATAGTGCTGACACGGAGGCGGAGGCGATTTCAATTAATCCGTAAGTTATTCAGTTAAAAGAGCCAACGAGCGGAATCGAACCGCTGACCTGCTGATTACGAATCAGCTGCTCTACCATCTGAGCTACGTTGGCAAAAAAATGCTCACCGCTAGCCGGTGAGCGAGAAAGCAATCAGAAAAAAACCGCCCCGTGCGACAGGGCGGGAAGTTCCAATACACCTAAATTAAAGAGGGGCTTGGACCTTGTCAACAGAAAATCTCCGAAGGCTTCGAGGATGCCGTTTTGTTGCGCTTTTGGCGGATCATGCGTTCACGAATTCAACTCTTTCCTTGTAACTGATTGTTGTATATTGAGTTGTATCACTTCAGAATTTGGGCTCGCTCCAAGGAAACGTTCGGGGTAGCGTGTTTTCATATAGATACGAATGCCGCCGAAACCGAGTCCGGAAACCAGCGTGAAACCGAGAGCGATGCCGATCCAGGCGAAGATCGTAAGCATCATGTACGGAAGCGTCAGCGGATCAGGCATCGGCTGGTTCCAGGTGACTTCGGACTCGTAACGCAGGCCGTCGAGGATCGCTTGCACGAGGGCGTCGTCGCTACTGTTCAGCACGATCCCCACCAAGGGGCCGGTTCGCCGATTGGCGAACTCAGACTGCGTTTCCTCCACCCATATGTCGAGATACTGGATGGCAAGATGCTGGGTCGGGTACAGGAGCATCGCCAGCCGGGCCGTTCCACCATTTGGCGCGGCATATTCTGCAACGGCGGCTTCAACGCTGTTTTCGAAGCCGAGTTCTGACGGGTCGAGTCCCGTAGCCCGATTGAAGGCTCCAGAATCCAGGATGTATTTCTCGGAATCCTGAATGAGCCCTTCCCTTGGCAGGTGCGTGGAGACCGGCGCCTTCCGGGAATCGCCAATAATGTCGTTGGCCAGCAGGGTTGCCAGATCATCTACCAGTCCGGACCCGATCTCCGCGCCTTCGACAACATCGAGCACGGCAACGTAGTTGGATTGCCGGACTACGAGCCGTTCACCTTGCCAATAGCTTTCGATTCCGATCGTCGCCGGGGTGAAGTCGCCGGCCCGCCAGTTTCGTTCTAGCGCAAAGAGCCCGAACGCCGCGGCCGAATCGAACATCTCGAACAGGGTCACTCTCACGCGCGTCTCAGACGCCGGCCCCACGACGTCGAAGATGGAGACGCCCTGGACCCCGTATTCGCGAATGGCGGTGCTGTCCCAGCCGGTGGCAATTCCATCGATTTCCGCAGCACCATAGTGGCTCGGTTCGGGTTCGACAGTCCAATCGGCGTCGGCGGAAACCAGTTCGACGAGTGCCTCTCGGGTCTGCCCGAATCCCGCCAGCGGCGCAAGGAACAATGCGGCAAACAGCACGGCATTGAAGATGGTTGGTCGCAGAGTCATTGGACTATTAGAGCATTCAGGCGTTCGAAAGTTCCGGGAAATCGTAGTGTGCGGAACCTTGTTCTAGTCCTGGATTTGAGTTATCCCGAAACTGCTCAATGTCTGAGAGTAGGATCGTACACCGTCGAAGAGGGCCTCGACAATCTCGTGACGCCGGTCGTCGCCTTTCAGCAGTCGTTCGTCTTGGGGATTGCTGATAAAGGAAACCTCCGCGAGAATCGAAGGCATATTGGCGCCGATGAGCACGACGAACGGCGCCTGCTTGACCCCCCGGTTTGTGCCGAAGTCTTCTCGTTCGGCCATCGCCTGTTGAATATGCGTCGCCAGTTCGCGTGACTCGTCCACCTTTTCCTGCAGCAGGATCTGGCTGACCAGATCCTGGAGTTCGGAGATGGCCGCCTGAGACGCCGCGTTTTCTCGTGCCGCAATTTCGCGGTCGGCATTGTTGGTAGCCATGTTCAGGATGTAGGTTTCGAATCCGCGAATGGCTTCCGATCTGCTCGAGTTGGCATGGATCGAAAGAAAAAGGTCGGCTTCAGCCTGATTTGCCATCGCGGTTCGGGCCTCGAGCGGCACGAACGAATCGTCGTCCCGTGTGAGGACGACCTCTGCGCCGATCTCGGACTCTATCCGTTCCTTAAGGTCGAGCGCGAGATCGAGAACCAGTTCTTTCTCGGTCAATCCACTCGGCCCGATGGTTCCCGTGTCGTTGCCGCCATGACCGGGGTCGATCACGACACGTCCCACCTTGAGTCCAAGGCTGCGAATCCGCGAATATTCGCCGTTGGCGGCCGGGCTGGCCGGAGTGCCGATCGATCCCTCGTTCCGGGCTGTCTCCAGTGATTCTTCAGTTGCTGTCGGCGCCGGTTGCCGGGAAGATTCGGTGACGGCCGGAGTGCTGGCGGTGTCCTCGTGTTCGGTAGCCGGCGCCGTCGGATTCAACTCTGTCGCAGCCGTTTGGCCGATTGTTCCGGTTCGTGCCGGAGCGTCACCCAGCACGTCGATCACAAGGCGGTAGGGATCCCGGAGCGAGAATACGGTTGCAGTGTGGAACTGCACCAGGTCAAGAACGACCCTGACGGTGTCGACATCGTTCTGTCCCACGCGAACGTTGCGAAGCATGACAGACTCGACGGGAAAGGACCTTTGCCCGAGCGAACTCCCCACCCGTGCACCGTGGATGTCGACGAATACGCGCGGCGGATTTTGGGCGTCTCCCTGAGTAAACGTGGGTTCGCCGGCAAGATCGACGACGATGCGCACTGACTTTTGCGATTCCCAATACCGAATGTTTTCAACAGCGACAGATCGGTCTGGCCGGGCAGGTCCCGCCGAAGCCCGGTTTCCATTGTCGTCTGCTGTTTCGATCGTCGCGTCGGTAGCCGGTGGCGCTGTCAGCCGTTCCAGATCCGATTCGGCTTGTGAGACGAAACGAGAGGCGGGATATTCACGCACCAGAAACTGGAGGGTGCGAGCGGCGTTTCGGGAATCGTCGATCAGTTCGTAGAGGGCGGCAATGTTGAACAGGGCATCGTCGGCGTATCCGGTATGCGGCGTGATCAGGTAAACGCGTTCATACATGCGGATGATGCTGAGGTATTCCGAACGGGTTCGATCCGGGGGCGGATGCTCCTTGAGTTCGATTTCTGCTGTCTGGGCTGTCAGATAGGCGTCGGCGGCCTGTTCCAGCGGAGTTTGGGCGAAAAGGGCTACCGCCGGGAGCGCCAAGGCCAGAACCGTGCATCCCGCGACGTTCACTCCATTCCTGGACGTTGGTCTCATTGGCGATTATTGGGCTCGCTATCGATACGCGCCGATGTTGGTGAAGGTAAACACGCCGGATTCGTCCACCGTTCTCGAAATGGCGGCGACAGCCGGAATTACCCTGGCGCCGTTTGTGCCGCTCTCCTGGGCTCGGGAAGGTGCCGCCTGCGCCTGTGAAATCCGCCCGATCGACCCCGGAGTTGGAGTGAGGGCTGTACCTTTCATTCGTTCCAAAGCGGCATAAACCTTTCCGACATAGTCCTGAGTTTCGCGAATTCGTGGGATGCGACCCAGTCGCGCCACTCTGTTTTCGCCTGAATTGTAGGCGGCCAGAGAAAGCGACAGGTTCCCGTCGAACATTTCAAGCAGGAACCTCAGGTAACGCACGCCGCCATCGATGTTCTGGGCCGGATCGAAGGGGTCGCTGACACCGAATCGAGCCCCGGTCGAGGGTATGAGTTGCATCAGGCCGCGCGCTCCCTTCGGAGACACGGCGTGCCGATCGAAGTTGGACTCCACTTCGATTACGGCACGGACGAGGCGGGAGTCCACGCCATGACGGGCCGAAATGTTGTCGATGAGGGCGTCGAAAGGCGTTGTCCCGCGTGGAGCGTTCGATACTGTCGGCGCCTTCGGAATATTGGTATAGACGACGCGGCCGTCCCGTTCCACGATCGCGGCAATCTCAGGGGCCGTTTGTCCGGCGGCGGAACCGGGCCATGAAAGGATGCCAACGCCCAGGATACCGGCCGCTAACCAGTTTTGGTGTAATCGAGGGGTCATTACCGTTCCCGTCTGGTTCCCGTATCGCGTCGCGTACGGCCAAGCGCCTCCACTTGGGATGCGAACATCAGGCTACCATTGCTGCAAATCTTGCACAAGTCACTCCAACCACAACAGGAGGGGTTCACGGAAACATTTTCGCCACGATATTGTACACTTCCTGTAGGGCCTGATCCAATTTCTCAGGCTCCTTACCGCCCGCCTGGGCAAAGTCCGGCCGCCCGCCGCCGCTGCCACCCACCAAGGCGGCGACTTCCTTGACCAGCTTTCCGGCATGGATGCGGGTCCGAAGATCCTCGGATACCGTTGTTATCAGTGTCGCCTTGGAGTCGGATGCGGTCCCCAGCACCACCACACCGGAGCCCAACCGAGTTCGGATGTTTTCGGCCAGTTCCCGCATCAGAGCCGCATCCACACCATCGACCTTTCGCGACACGACTTCGACGTCCCCGATGGATCGGCGCGATTCGATCAGTTCTTCGAGACGTGAATGGGCGCTGGTCCGCCTTAGCTCCGACAGTTCGGATTCGAGTTGTTTCTGCCGGTTCAGGATGCGATCGATCGTTTCCGGCAGGTCTGTACGTGAGCTGCCGGTCCGTCGGGCCAAGGCGTCAATCAGCTGCTCGTCGGCATCGAGGCGTTCGTAGGTTCCGAGCCCGGTGATCGCTTCCAGCCGCCGAACTCCCGCGGCGACGCTCGCTTCCGAAAGGATCTTGAACGTGCCGATGTCGCCCGTCGCCGTGGTATGCGTGCCTCCACAAAGCTCCATGCTTATCTCGGGCACTGAAACCACCCGGACCTGCTGCTGGTATTTTTCACCGAAGAATGCGATTGCGCCTGCTTCGACTGCCTCGTTGAGTTCCATGTTCCGGGTTTGGACCGGATGATTGTCGAGTATCGTCCGGTTTATCCGACGTTCGATGTCCTGGATCTCTCCGTCGCTCAACGCGGCGTAGTGGGTGTAGTCGAACCTCAAACGGTCTGGCGCGACCAGGGAACCGGCCTGCTTGACATGTACGCCCAGTGCTTCGCGCAGGGCGGCATGCAACAGGTGCGTGCCGGTATGGTTTGCCGCGATACGTTTCCGGCGTTCCGCGTCGACCCGGGCTTCGACTTCCTTGCCCACGTCGAGTTTCCCATGGTCCAGTTGGACCCGATGAACGATGAGACCCGCAACAGGCGCGTAGGTGTCCAGAACCGTTGCGGCGCCTTCGGTCGATGTCAGAAGTCCCGTATCGCCGACCTGACCGCCGGATTCTGCGTAGAACGGAGATTTGTCGAGAACGATTTCGGCCGTCATACCCGCGACTTCGGCCGAGGCCTGGGACTGGCCGTCGACCAGAATCCCGCGGATCGTACACGTCGCTTCGGTCGTTTCATATCCCAGGAATCGGGATTTCCCCTCCTGGAGGAACGGGTCATATTGTTCCGGAGCGGGCTGATCGCCCTTCCAGCTTTCCCGTGCCCTCTCGCGCTGCTTTTGAAGCTCCCGTTCGAAGCCGGGGATGTCGAGTTGAAGCCGCTTTTCGTCTGCGATCTCACGTGTGAAATCCAGGGGAAGGCCGTAGGTGTCGTACAACCTGAAAATATCCTTGCCGGCCACCGTGTGGCTTCCGCTCCTGGTGACTTCGTCGGTGATTTCGTCCAGCTTTGCGACGGCAACGGCGACGGTCCGTGAAAATCGGCGTTCCTCGTTCTCAACCACGCGTGCAACGTAGTCGCGGGTGTGCACCAGGTCGGGAAAGGCGTCCTTCATCGAATCCACAACGTGTCGGGTCATCGTATGGAGAAAGGGTTCCCGGCGGCCGAGAAGCGTTCCCTGCCGGATTCCGCGCCGCATGATCTTGCGAAGCACGTAGCCCCGGCCTTCGTTGGCTGGAATAATGCCGTCCCCAATCAGGAACGTTGTTGCGCGGACATGGTCGGCAACGATCCGCAGTGAAACGTCTGCCGCGGGGTCTTGACCGTACTCGACTCCGAAGATCTCTCCCGCACGGTCGATCAGGGTTCGGAGGAGATCGGTGTCGAAGGTGCTGAGTTTGCCCTGCATTACCGTGGCGAAGCGTTCCAGCCCGAGTCCGGTGTCAATCGACGGCTTGGGCAGCGGGGTCAGATTGCCCCCCTCGTCCCTGTCGAATTGCATGAACACGAGATTCCAGATTTCGACATAGCGTCCGCATTCGCACGGAAAAGCGCAGTCCGCGTGGCCTTCTTCGCTGGCATGGGCGCCGAAATCGTAGTGGATCTCCGAACATGGTCCGCATGGTCCGGTTTCGCCCATTTGCCAGAAGTTGTCCTTTTCGTCCATGCGTACGATCCGTGACAACGGAACGCCGACGTTCCTGTGCCAGAGTTTTTCGGCTTCGTCGTCTTCGCGGAAGACCGTAACCCACAGCCGATCCTCGGGAATGTCGAACTCTTCGGTCAGCAAGGACCAGGCGTACTCCACGGCCTCTTTCTTGAAGTAATCCCCGAACGAAAAATTACCCAGCATCTCGAAAAAAGTGTGGTGCCTGCGGGTATGGCCGACGTTGTCCAGATCGTTGTGTTTGCCGCCGGCCCGAACGCATTTCTGGCTGCTGGCCGCACGGTTATAGGCGCGCTTCTCTGTTCCAAGGAAGACGTCCTTGAACTGGTTCATCCCGGCGTTCACGAACAGCAATGTCGGGTCCTGGGGGGGAATGAGCGAAGAACTGGGGACCGGAGTATGGCCGCAACGCGCAAAGAATTCGAGGAAGCGGCTACGGATTTCGTTGCTGTTCATAAACGTTCTTTCAGTTCGATCTCGACTTCATGCGCATCGTATCCAAGACGCAGCAGAGCCCTGGAAAGACGAGCGGCATCGGACAAGCGCAGTGGAGGTTCGACACTCAAACTCTTCATTTTAGCTTCGAGGGCTTGGGCAAGCGAGGGCCAATCCTGCGCATCCAGGACCTGGACGGCCCGATCCCGGGCGATGCCGGCGCGCTCCAGATCCACTTCAAGCCGCGGCCGTCCCCGGTGAATCCGGTTTTGTACGAAGTTGCGGGCGAAGCGCCCATCGTCCAGATACTTCGCATCGGTCAGTCGATCGATGACTTCATCGATCGAGGATCCCGTTTCGGTCCTGAAACGTTTGGTCAGCTTGTTGCGAATCTGTTGGACCGTGTAGTCGCGGCCGGCCAGGAGTTTCAGCGCGTACCCAAGAAGCCGATCGCCCTTCTCAGACACCGGTAAGCCAACCGTCGGGCGTTTCGGTTCTCCCGCTGACGATGTCGAAAAATCGGTCCTGGATTCGTCCGGTAACGAGGCCGCGTTTTCCACTGCCGACTGCGATTCGATCCACCGAGCAAACTGGAGTGATTTCGACGGCCGTTCCGGTGAAGAATATTTCGTCCGCGATATAGAGCCATTCGCGGGGGATGGATTGTTCGCGAACCGTCAGTCCGAGATCGGAACAGATATGAATGACCGTGTCTCTTGTGACCCCAGACAGTATCGATTGCGCAAACCCGGGCGTGTAAACGATGCCGTCTCGAATAAGGAACAGGTTCTCACCGCTTCCCTCGCTGACGTAGCCGGCCCGGTCCAGGGCGATGCCCTCGTTGTAACCGTGCTGAATCGCTTCCATCTTGATGAGCTGTGAATTCAGGTAGTGCCCCGCCGCCTTGGCGGCTGTTGGAAACGTGTTCGGCGCTGCACGCGACCAGGACGAGACACAGGCTTCCACCCCGTTTTCAAGGGCGTCCTCGCCGAGATAGGCACCCCACTCCCAGACGGCTATGAAAGTATGGGTCGGCACCCCGGCCGGGTCGACACTCAGCGAGCCGTATCCTCGAAGTACGATGGGACGGATATAACAGGCGTCGATTTTGTTTGCCCGGACGGTATCGAGTACGGCTTCGACCAGGGCGTCATGATTGAACGGACACTCGATCCGGTAGATCCGCAACGAGTCGAGAAGCCGGCGAATATGTTCGTGAAGCCGAAAGACCTTGGGCCCGTCTGGAGTCTTGTAGCAGCGAATGCCTTCGAAGCAGGACGAACCGTAATGGACCGCGTGCGACAGGACATGAATTCGGGCGTCGTTCCAGGGAACGAGTTTTCCGTCCTTCCAGATCATTTCCGATTCGTTCATGGGGTGTAACAGTCCGTGGCAGAACCCTGCAGGGATCGCGTTACGAGTACCATCGGGCGATATGCAAGGCGCCACGGCGTAGTCGATGCTCCGCATCGATCGAGGAGCGGCAACGTGGGTTATGGCCCGATGCCGCCGCGACCCCGATGGCTTCCGACTCGGGCGGTCAGTCCCTTAGCCCGCATTTCTCACGAGTTGTCTGCTGCAAAGCCGTATACATCCGCCAGTGCCGCGTTCCGCTTCGTCGGGCCCCTCGACGTACAGTCAAGTACGCCTCCGTCGCCCTTCGGGCGCGCGCCTTGCCCTGACGGCGTCTCCGACTCTTCGCGACGAAAACCCGTGAGAAAGGCGGGTTAGTCGTGACGCAATCGCCTTTCAATCTGCATGGTACACTGATGCCGACTGACGATGAGGCCGAATTAATGGTAGCGGGCAAATATCATGGTGCCGTACTCCTTCTGTTACTTCAGCTTACGGCGTCCGGATGCGGGTACCGCCTGGCAGGCGGCGCCATCGATACAGGCGCCGGCCAGACTCTCGCCGTACCCATCTTCAACAACCTCACTACCGACTTCCGGATCGAGCAACACCTGACTGCCGCCGTTCGGCGCGAATTGGTTCAGCGGACCGGATATCGCGTTCTGTCAGCCACTTCCGGAGACGTGGTCCTGACCGGACAGGTTCTCAGGGTGAACTCCATTCCAGTCATCCTGACCGATCGGGGGCGGGGTACGGCGTATTCCGTCACTGTCGATGTCGGTGTTCGGCTGACGGATTCTTCCGATGGTTCGGTCGTGTACGAAAATCCCCGGTGGACGTTCAGGGAGGTGTTCGAGTTGTCGAACGACTCGGAGGCATTCGTTCCGGAGGATTCGGCGGCCATGCAGCGTCTTTCCCGCCGATTCGCCGAGTCCTTCATTGCCGCTCTGTTCAACGCGAGGCCATGAAGTTTTCTGAATTCCTCCGCAAACAGCCGCCAAAGGCCAACCTTTACATGTTCGTTTGCGAGGACGATTTTCTGGTGGACGAGTCCCAGAGCGTCTGGGCGCGTTGCTTTGGCGGAGAATGGCGTTTCCAGAAACTGCCGCTCAAGGAGTTCGATACCATTCCGATTTCGGACTTGATGGAGTGGGCGCTCACGCCTCCGTTGTTCGGACCCGCCCGGGCCTTGATAGTGACCGGCGCCGGAAAACTGACCAGGAAGCGGACTACGGAGTTGGAACCGCTTTCCGCGGTGGAGCACTCTTCGCTCAAAATCGTATTCGTGCTCTCATCCCGTCCTTCCAGAAGCAGACCGCCGTTTCCGTTGATCCAGATCGACAGGCTGCGTCCCGAGGACATGGTCCGCTGGTTATCGGGCCGGTTTGGAGTGACACTCGAGGTGGCCCGGTATCTGGTTGACAACCTCGTTCCCGAACTTCTCCCGCTGAAGCAGGAAGTCGAGAAGCTGCAGACATATGTCGGCGGTGCGCGTCAGGTCGAGATCGCCGACGTGGACCAGTTGATCTTCCGTTCAGAGCAGTACGGCCCGTTCGAACTGGACGATGCCTTTCTGGCGAAGGATTATCCGAAATCAGTGCGTGTTCTTGGCGCGATGGTGGAGGAGGGAGTCGAACCCATCCTGATTCTTTCGAAGCTGGTTCGGGTATGGCGGCAGATATTCATCGCGAAGGTACTGGAGGGCCGGAGTTCGCCGGCAGAGGTGGCGGGCGCCGCGGGAGTGCCGCGTTGGAAGGCGGGACAATTCGTTACGGCATGCCGAACGTTCGACCGCGGGAAAATCGCTTCGGGGTTCGAGGAATTCGTTCGAGCGGACCAAGCCCTTAAGACTTCGTCTCCGAACCCTGAATACTACTTCGACGTGATGCTTTGGAAGCTGATCGGAACGTCCTGAAGGTACTCCGCGGCAGGTTCTTGGATGTCAGGCTGCGGCGATACCGTTGACGCCGCGGTTCATGCGGGACTTGTACCGGCGAGCGGCGTTGGTCTTGATTATGCCCTTCTGGACCGACTTGTCGATCAGGCTGAAGGTCTTTGGCAGCAACTCACGGGCCTCGTCGGCCTGTCCGCCATCGATTGCCGTGTTGAGCTTTCTTATCTGGCCCCGGAGTTGGCTGCGGTTCATCTGGTTGATCCTGCGCCGCCCTTCGCTTTGCCGGATCCGTTTCAATGCCGATACATGATTCGCCATGTCAGTTCCTTTGAATAGAATCGCCAATGATAGCAACCCGATGCCCCCGAAATCAATCGCACCACGGATCCCGCCGAAGACGCCGGCATGTTCCATCGGCAGGAGAATGGTATAATTACCCCGCTAACGAATGAAAACGACCATCCCCATCGGCGAAGGCATCGCCGACCTGTTCGGTACCGACGACAGCAATATCAAATACCTCGAATCCATGCTCGACGTGGAGGTCGGCCTGGGAGAAAAGAACCTCTCCGTCGAGGGCGATGAGGGTCGAGTGGCACTCGCCGAACACCTGATAGAGGACTACGCGGCACTTCGTTCCGAAGGGGTGAAGCTTTCAGATCAGGATCTGAAATCCGTCATCCGGATCGTGTCCGAGGACAATACGGTCACCTTGAGGCAACTGGTTCAGGTTCCACGCAAGGTGCAGGTGGGAAATCGCAACGTCGCTCCCAAGTCGCTGAATCAGAAAATCTATATCGATGCGATCGAACGTTACGACATGGTTTTCGGGATTGGCCCGGCGGGTACCGGCAAGACCTATCTGGCCGTGAGCATGGCGGTTCGAGAGCTGTTGAACAAACGCGTGAGCCGTATCGTTTTGACGCGACCGGCCGTTGAAGCCGGTGAACGGTTGGGTTTCCTTCCCGGCACGATGGAAGAGAAGGTGAATCCCTACCTGCGCCCTCTTTATGACGCCCTGTACGACATGTTGGGTCAGGAACGCGTCGAGCGCTATTTGGAGCGCCGCGTGATCGAGGCGGCGCCGATCGCCTTCATGCGTGGACGGACTTTGAGCGATGCGTTTGTGATTCTGGATGAAGCTCAGAACACGACTTCCGAACAGATGAAAATGTTCTTGACCCGGATCGGTTGCTCTTCGAAAGCTGTTATCAACGGGGACGTCACCCAGATCGATCTGCCGTTCGGAAAGCGGTCGGGGTTGGTCGAAGCGCGCGGCGTCTTGTCGGGGATCGATGAAATCGCGTTCGTGACTTTCAATGACCGCGATGTGGTCCGGCATCCACTCGTGGGGGAGATTCTCAGGGCATATCAGAACTTCGATGCGGCAAGCGGCACACAGGGCACGCTTCATTTCAGGGCGCCCGAATCGGAATCCGTCGAATCCGGAGAACTCGAAGCGAACTGAATGCCTCCCCGCTCCAGAAAACTTCCACAGCCTCATTCCGGCGCCCACACCTCTGAATCAGAGCCTTTTCTGTTTTTGAATCGGCAACGAAAACACCGAGTGGATCGCAAGCGGGCGATCACGTTCCTGACACGGCTGACTTCGGAGTTGAATCCGCCGTACCCGTTCTCCGTGATGCTGGTCAGCGACCGCGCGATCGAAGGCTACAACAGGATTTACCGCGGCGTCGGTAAGCCCACCGACGTCTTGTCGTTTCGCGACGGTTGCGGCTACCTTGGCGATATTCTCATATCCACCGAAACCGCATATAATCAATCCCTTCGGTCCAAGACGCTGACCCTGGACAAGAATGTCGAACGACTGGCTTTACACGGTCTGCTGCATCTGATGGGCTACGATCACGAGACGGACAACGGCGAGATGCGGGCTCTGGAACTCCGGCTCCGCCGCAGGTTCCAATGCTGATCGAACTGCCACTCGTCCTGGCCACAATTCTGGTTGCGGCGCTGCTGCTGCTGTCCGTTCTGGACTTTGCATTGGCCAGCCTGAACAAGATTGCCTTGCGCCGAATCGTCGAGAACGCTTCGAAACGGCGCAGTTCTTTCGGCCGGCCCATGCTGGAGTCCGGACCGGAAGCGCTGATGGCCATTCACATCGCCATTCAGTCGCTCCTTATTGTTTTGGCCGTCCTGCTCAGCAGTACGGCCATAGCGCTCGGCTTGCCCTATGGCATCGCGTTACCGGCATCGGCGGGACTCACCCTGATACTGGTTCTGGCGTTTCGTCAGCTTGTTCCCCGGGCCATAGCGAGCCGCGATCCCGAGGGCATCGTCACCCGGCTGGTTCCGGTGCTTGCCATTCCGTACTATCTGCTTGCCCCACTCGTCGGCCTGATGGTCGGCATTCTCAATCGGTTTCATCATTGGGAAGCGGTTGAGGATGAGGATGAAGAAGAGGAGGCGTCTGAAGAAGAGATCCGGGCATTTATCGATGTCGGCCAGGAAGAGGGAATCCTGGAACAGGATGAGGGCGAGATGATTCAGTCGGTCGTGGAGTTTGGCGACAAGGTCGCACTCGAAGTCATGACGCCGCGGACGCAGATTGTGGCGGCCGATGTGGCGTGGAGCGTGGAACGGGTCGTCAGTCTCGTGGTCGCCCGTCAACATTCGCGCATACCCGTGTACAGGGATCAACTCGACAACATTGAAGGCTTCGTTCACGAACGTGACCTGCTGGCCGCCATGCAATCGGGCGAACCTCCAGAAAATTTGAGGCCGTTGGTCAGTCCGGCTCATTTCGTCCCCGAGACCAAGCCCATCGACGACCTGCTCGAGGATATGAAGGGGCGCGGTCAGCAACTCGTTCTGGCGGTCGATGAGTACGGTGGAATATCGGGATTGATCACGATCGAGGATCTGGTCGAGGAGATCGTTGGAGAGATCGAAGACGGTCCCGAGTCGACTGCCGAAACGCTCAGGGACGAGGGGTCCGGACGTTACGTGGTTCCGGGAGGGATGGAACTGGACGCCATGGATTCGAAACTGGATATCGAAGTGTTTCCGTCGACCGAATGCACCACGGTGGGTGGCGCGGTGGTCGAGTTGTTCGGGCGCTTGCCGAATCCGGGCGAGCGGATTCAACACAATGGTTTTGCGATCGAGGTAATTGAAACGGACCGTCGCCGGGTTCGCAGTGTCAGGATTAGAACCATGACGCCCAAAGCGGGACAGTGATGTCCGGCAACGCCGATGGGCAGATTCTGAAGTCGGGTTTCGTATCCATTGTCGGCCGTCCCAACTCCGGAAAGTCCACTCTCCTGAACCAGCTTGTTGGCAACAAGGTCTCTATCGTCACCCCCAAGGCTCAGACGACGCGGAACGTGGTTCGAGGCATCACCTCCGAGGAGCGCGGCCAGATCGTTTTTCTGGATACGCCGGGGATCCACAAACCGCTGTACCGCATGAACGAGCGGATGATGCGGATGATGTTGGAGTCGCTCCGGCATATCGATGTCGTGATGCTCGTGGTCGATGTCTCGATTCCCGGTGGGCGCGGCGCGGAGTTCGCGCTCGATCTGGTATCCCGGGTCACCTCCCCCAAATTCCTTTTGCTGAACAAGATCGACAAGGTCAGGAAGCGGGCGCTTCTGCCGATGATCGAGCGGTACGGGAGGCGCGAGTTCGACGAGATCGTGCCGATATCCGCATTGAAGGCCGATGGCCTGGACCAACTTCGGAGCGTGATTTTCAAGTACCTGCCCGATGGCCCGATGTACTATCCCCCCGAACAACTCAGCGATCGGCCCGAACGATTTCTGGTCGCCGAAATCGTTCGCGAAAAATTGATCCTCGGTACGCGGGAGGAATTGCCGCACGCGACTGCGATCGCCATCGAAAGGTTCGAGGAAGGAGATCGTCTGGTCACGATCCATGCGTCCATCTACGTGGAGCGCGATTCGCAAAAAATCATCGTCATCGGCAAGGGGGGTGCGCTGCTGAAGCAGGTGGGCACCGCGGCGCGTGAAGAAATCGAAACGCTGCTCAATAGGAAGGTGCACCTCGGACTCCATGTGAAGGTTCGCAGGAAGTGGCGGGACGACGATGAGATTCTCAAGACGCTGGGGCTGTGACCACTAACAGCCCGAGCAGGGCGGGCGCCTTGAATTGGTATCGTCTGAAATCGGGGAATCAGTGGGATTTTCGAAGTTTCGAATCGAAGGTTCCCTGGACTCACCACGTGTTGTAGGGAGTGCCTTCGGTCGATACCGCGGGTGAGCCGCTGAAAACGTCGACGATTCCGGTGTCGAACTGGCCTGGAACCATGATCGTATTTCCGGTTTCGGGCTGCCAACTGGTATTGGATTCGGTGATCGGATCTTCGGGCATTTCTCGCAGATAGCCGGCGTCGACCAGATCGCCCAGGACTCCGGGGGCGGACTTCTTGTCGGCCGTATACTGGTCGATGACCGTGCGCAGGGAATGGAGGTTCTCCTTCAAAACGGCTTCCCTGGTCCGCAGAATAATCGTCTGGTACATCGGGATGGCAATCGACGCCAGGATGGCGATGACTGTCAGCACGATCATCATTTCCATCAACGTGAAGCCGTTTCTCCCTTTCACGTCTCTACCACTCCCGGTACGAGGTTCCATCCATTGCCGTTTCTTGTGATCGCGTATAGACGTCGAAGACGTTCTCGCCTCCCCACGATGTCGATTCGGGGTCGTCCCCATAGGCGCGGAGTCCCCATTGGCTGGAGTCGGTCATGGGATCGACCGGTATCCTTCGCAAGAACTTGAGTTGCCGGTCGACCGTTCCGATCTGATCGACGCCTTCGGCCAGAAGCTCAAGCGATTCCGGGTATCCCTCGGTACCCAGAGTGACTTGGATCAAGCCGAGGTCGGAGGCTTCCTTGTACCGGTCAATGGCCACGCGAATCTCTCTCAAGGCTCGACGGAGTTCCACTTCCCTCTGCCTGATAATGGCGTTCCTGGCGAGCGGGACGGCCAGTCCGGCGATGATTGCCACGATCGTCATGGTGACAATCATTTCAATCAGACTGAAACCGCTCGCCGCGGATCTCGATGTTCGTGTTGCCAACATGCGTTTAACTGGTAACTATTGTACGACGAGACGTACCTCGGCCGGATGTCCCGTTCGACGTCCGGAAGGACCGGCGTGCACCTGGAAATCACTGATCCCCACGACGGATTCGCCTGGTTCCAGGCCTTCAAGGGTCAACAGCAGAACGGCGCCTTCCCCCGAAACCGGCGGGGCTTCGGCCCCTCGTCCCATCGAGACCACAGCCCGCCCCCGTACCGTGTCGATATTGCGGGCCAGCGAAATTCCCACTCCGCCCTGGCTCAAAAAGCCGCCGTCGGCAATCTCGTGCAAGACCACGGATGCGGGATCGAACTCAATGGTCAGATCCGCTCCGGTAACCCCTTCGGCGTCGATGCGGACGACCACCTCGGTCAGCGTTCCCGGTTCGATGGTGAGTTCGGGAGCGTCGAATCGAACAGCGTCATCGCCCTCCGGTGTGACGGGTGCGGGATCGTCAGCTTCCGGCCCAGGCAAGACGACCGGCGGCAAGGCGATGGGCGGCAAGGAGCCGCCGGGAAGCGATCGGAGTCGCGTGTCCGTTGTAGTACCGACGTCGAGCCCCAGCAGGTTCCGATCGCGAACCTCGGGCATCTCAACGATATGCGGGGTCAGGAGCACGATGATTTCAGTCTGATCGCGTTGCGTCCTTTCCGAAGAGAATATCCGGTTCAGGAACGGAATCCTGTTCAGAATGGGAATACCCGAGACGGCGGTGCTTTCCGAGTCCGTGATGAGTCCTCCAAGGATGTTGGTTTCTCCTTCGTTCAACTGGATCTGGTGTGATATGGACCGGTTGGTGAAAATGGGCAGCGCTACGCCACCGATGTTGGAGTTGCCGGCGGTGGCCGTCACCTGAACCACCACCTGCATTGAAATCTCTCGATTCAACAAGACGCGGGGGGTGATGTCCAGGTTGACACCGACGTCGATGTATTCGAACTGGACAACCGGCGTACCCCCGGTGGTGCCTGCGAACGTCGGCTGGAAACTCCCCGAAGCAACAGGGACGCGGGACCCGATATGTATCGATGCCACGCTCCCGTCAGTCGCCCGAATGCTCGGGTTCTGTACCATGCGGGTCCGGGTGTCGCTGGCCAGGAAGCGGGCGACGCTGGGCGGGATCGCAATGTTGAAGCTGCCGGAGTTCAGGTTGTTGAGGTCGCGAAGATTGACCAGTGAACCGGCGCCTGCATCCCCCGATCCGTCCAGCGCCAGTTGCGTGCTCTGTGGCGGGAGAATACCGAGATCTCGAAGTGTGTTCCTGTCGACTTCCAGAACCGTCGCTTCGACCAGAACTTCGGGCCGGCTCTTGTCGAAGTCGTCGATGATCTTTTCAGCAATGGCGATCCGGTCAGGAGTGTCGCGCATGATTATCGCGTTCATGGTGGAACTCTGAGCTATGGCTGCTGTATTCAGAATGGTTCGGAGCGCGGTTACCGCTTCGGTAAGGTCGGTTGGATTGACGCTGTTGGTCAAATAGATGGTCTTGATGATCGTGTTTTCGTAGACCTGCCGCTTCTGGATGTTGTCGGGTGAAATTACGATCGTGTTCTGGTTGATCGGTTCCCAGAACGTGCGTGTCTGCAGGGCGAGAATGTCGAGCGCCTCGTAGATCGAGACGTTGTTCAGGTCGATCGACAGTTGCGCGGATTGCCAGTCGGAATCGAAAATGACATTGAGTTCCGCCAGTTCGGCGATGGTTTCGAAGATCGCTTGAGCGTCTTGGTTGATGGTCAGGCTGATCGGTTCCTGAAGCGTCAGGTTGAGCCGCCGGTCGAGACTGGGGTCAGTTCGTGCGAGTTCCTTGCGATCGTCGAAACCAAGCGCGGGAAAGGATTCCTCGACGGTGCCGGCCTGCATAAGCGTTTCGACTCGATCGAGTTCGGTTTCGGTCATGCCGTTGGTCGGATCGAGTTGTTGCGCGCGGATCAATTCCATTCGCGCCAACTCCAGTTCTCCGGCCTCAAGAGCGCGGCGGCCATTTTCAAAATGTTGGAACGCCGCTGCGAAGCGGGATTGCTGAACCTTGAGCCGGTACTCGATATCTCCCGGTTTTTCCGAGAGCGCCTGCTCGTAGTGATCGAGTGCCGTGTCGTAGTCTCTGGAGAGTTCGGCCTCGAGGCCAAGGTTGTAGGCGCCCCGCCCGGCGGCACAGCCCGCCGCGAGCAAGACGATCAGCGAGAGGATGGCAAACCGGCATCCCGGCATGGACTGGTGCGCTTCATCGTTCATCGGGTTTCTTTTGAAGAGTCTGTTCATGGTAGCGTTCAGTGGTTAGATTGCGGCGGTTGATCCCATGACACTCCTATGATCCAAGAGCGGCAGAGAATTTTTTCGATCGGTCTTTTGCTGATTGACATCGCCCTGACGTTTGCGAGCTTCTTTGTCGCCTATCGGCTCCGGACCCTGGTCGAGATCGATGGTTCGACCATCATGCCGATGGCGGTGTATACGTGGCTCCTCTGGCTGATGATGCCGATCTGGGCTTTCCTGCTTCCGGCATTCGGCGTTTATTCGCGCGGAAACCTCACGTTGCGCGAGCAGTTGATTCGCGTGACGAAGGCCGTCGGTGTGGCGTGGGGTGTGATGGTGGCCATTTTGTACTTCGCCGATTCCGAGGCGACGAGCCGCGGCGTTGCGGCGCTGACCCTTGCCGTCAACTATCCCGCCTTGGTGTCCTACCGCCTCTTTCTGTTTGCCGCGCGAAAACGTCAACAGGCCTGGACCCGTCACGTTGCCGTTATCGGTGACGGCGAATCGGCCGCCAGCTTCGCTCGCATGATGGAAAATCATACTGAGTGGGGTTTGTCTCCCATCGGAGTCTTCCCTGAACACGAAGCTCGGGCCGTCCTGGAACGGGGCCGGATCGATGACATGATATTCGTGGTTGACCGTCAGCGAATCGACTCCTGCGAAGAAGTGTTCCTGGCCTGCGAGGAACAGGGTGTGACCGTTCGGGTCGTTCTGAAATTGTTTCCGCATTCGATTGCGCGAATCGGGTTTCATGAATTGGACGGCTACCCTCTCCTGACCTTCAGTACGACACCGTCGAACGAGTTCCTTCTTTTTGTCCGCCGCGTATCGGATGTCGCGCTGTCGGTGGCCCTGCTGGCGCCAGCCTCCATTGTGATTGCGATCTCCGCACTGGCGATCAAGCTCACAAGTCCCGGGCCCGCGCTGTTCCGGCAACGCCGCTGCGGTCTTCATGGACGTCCCTTCACGATGTACAAATTGAGGTCGATGATCGACGACGCCGAGCAGCGCCGGGTTGAACTGGAGCCAATCAACGAAATGGACGGTCCGGTCTTCAAGTCGTCGCGAGATCCTCGAATCACCAATGTCGGCCGCATTCTGAGACGTTTCAGCATTGACGAATTTCCCCAGCTCTTCAATGTGGTCAAGGGTGAAATGAGCCTTGTCGGGCCTCGCCCGCCGTTGCCCGCCGAAGTCGAGCGGTACGAGCGCTGGCAGCGGCGGCGGCTCAGCATGAAGCCCGGCATCACCTGTCTTTGGCAGATCAGCGGCCGCAGCCAGATCGGTTTCGACGAATGGATGCGCCTCGACCTCAACTACATAGACAACTGGTCGTTGCTTTTGGATTTGAAAATTCTGTTGAAGACAATTCCGGTCGTCCTGCTCGGGAAGGGCGCTCGTTAAATATATTCGAACCGTTGCCGGCCTGTGCGGGTCCATTGAATATGCGGTGGGATGCTAGTCGCGGGTTTCGGGCACAGTAGCGGTATAATGACCGTGAAGCGGTATTCAAACGGATCGTTGTATCGGGACACGACTCGGATCGAGACAACGCGTACCGCTCGATGCCAATTGAGGAGTTCAATATCATGACGCATGCTCCCGGTTCGATCCGGCGCCGAACTTTGACGGGCGGCCTTCTTGTCGCGTTACTGTGTATGTCCGCGATGGGTCACGCGGCGGATCTGGATGTCTGGATCGTCGATGACAGGATTTCGATCAGTGCGTCTGCTGTGCCGCTGGCTGAATTGCTTGCCGCATTGGATGCCGTCGCCGGCACCGAGTCCTCTGTCGCCATCGAACTGCGGAACCGAAACGTCAGTGTCCAGTTTTCGGGACTGAGCCTGGACAACGCTGTCGAAAAGGTTTTCGAGGGGCTTGGGCTCAATTTCCTGGTTGTGGGCGGGCGAAGGATCATGGTGACCGCCGTGTCCGGAGGACCGGACGGAGTGACCCGGGGTTTGTCGACTACCGCCGGGACATCGACCCCCGCGCGCCCCGCCGCCCCGCCGCCGGCGGCCGCGAACCCTTTCCAGATGCAAGGCTTCCAGGGACAAGCCGCTCCCCAGAGGGTGGCACAGCCGGGGGGCAATCCGTTCGGCGTCCCGGGACAAGCCGCTCCCCAGAGCGGTGCACAGCCAAGGGTCATTCAGACGCCGTTCGGTCCCATCGCTGCGCCCGAACGGGATACACCGCCACCGGATGGTGGGCCGACCGGCGTTCCCGGTTTCCCGGCGCCGGAAACCCCGGATAGCCGGACGAACCTTTTTGGCAATACTTCGCCCCGGATGCTGGATCTGAACAAGCAACAACCGAACATCCCTTCTCCGGCGCCCGCGCCAACCGTACCCACCAGTCCCGCGAACAGTCCATTTCCCGCTCCACGATAGTCGTGAAAAATTCCGTCCTTGCGGTGAACCGCCAGGCGTCCCACAATTACGAATTCCTCGAGAAGTACGAGGCGGGTATTGTGCTGACGGGCACTGAAGTGAAATCGGCCAAGGAGAGCCGGATCAATCTGAGGGATGCTTATGGAGTCGTCAAAGATGGCGAAGTCTGGCTTCAGAACTGTCATATCAGTCCGTTTTCTCACGGAAACTTTGCCAATCACGATCCGTTGCGAACCCGGAAACTGTTGTTGAATCGCGCAGAGATTCGGAAGCTTATCGGTCGAACCACCGAAAAGGGCCTGACGCTGGTTCCGTCGAAGATGTATTTGAAGAACGGTCGCATCAAGTGCGAATTGGCTCTCGCGAAAGGTAAGAAAACCTACGACAAGCGCGAAACGGAACGCCGCAAGACCATCGAAAGAGAGACACGCCAGGAAGTGCAGGAACGGTGAACGATGTCCAACGACCTGCCGATTTATTCAGATTCGATTTTCAGAAGCGAGAACCCGTTTCCAGCCCTGGAGCGCATTCGGGAAGGCGACGTGGAACGTTGCCTCGAACGGTTCGACCGTCTGTTGGATCACGGCGAGGGGGCTAGCCGCATCGCGGCGGCGCTTGCCGGTATCGGCGGCGTGACCAGGGCCGATCTGCTTCGATTGCACGCCGATCTATTCGACGGACACCCGGGCGCCGGTGGACTGCGGACCTCAGCGGTCGCCGCGTCGTTTCGGGGGCAGGACTGTCCTGAACCGGAGTTTGTCGGTCAGTCGCTCGACAATTTCGAGAAATGGCTCAGTGTCGAGAGCCTGACCGAACTGCACCCGATCCAGCAGGCGGCCCTCGCGCTGACGCGCCTGATCGATATCTGGCCGTTCGAATTCGGTAACCGGACCGTCGCGGTTGTATTCGCGAATTTCTTCCTGCTCAGGGCCGGGTATCCACCGTTTTTCGTTCTTCGGGAACAGTTGGAGGAGTTCGATCGAATCTTGTCGCAGGCGGTGCTGATGCAGACCGAATCGTTAGTCCGTGCGATTTACAAGTGCATGGAAAGGGAACTGGATCTTGTCAGGCAGTGACATGGAAGAACGGTATTCCCGTCAGGTTCGTTTCGAACCGTTCGGTGTCGCCGGTCAGAAGGCGCTCGGAAATGCACGAATCGGTCTGGTGGGCCTTGGCGCCCTGGGAACGGTAATCGCCGAGCAACTCGTCAGAGCGGGTGTGGGTTTTCTTCGCATCGTCGACCGCGACCTTGTCGAGCTATCCAACCTGCAGCGGCAAACACTCTACGACGAAAATGACGCCCGCCAGAACCTTCCAAAGGCGGTCGCCGCCGAACGCCGGCTGAAGAGCATCAATTCGGCGGTCACGATCGAAGGTGTTGTCGACGATCTGAACGTGTCCAACATCGAGCCGTGGATCGAGGGTCTGGATCTCGTCATGGACGGCCTTGACAACTTCGAAACGCGTTTTGTTCTGAACGACGCTTGCCGGAAAACTGCGACTCCATGGATTTACTCCGCGGCGGTTGGAAGTTATGGGCTCACGATGCCGGTACTGACCGATGGTCCGTGCCTGCGGTGTGTCGTTCCGAATCTGCCGGCTGCCGGATCCTCGCCCACATGCGACACGGCGGGCGTGATCGCTCCCGCGACGACGGCGGTCGCATCGGTGGCCGTTACCTACGCCATGCGTCATGTTATCGGGCAGTTGACGAGCGACGACGTATCCCTGGTTTCGATTGATGTCTGGTCCCTGAGATTCAACACGTTGAGTCTGTCGAAGGAACTGCGCGACGCCTGCCCTCTGTGCGCGGGAGGACGGATGGACTATTTGAACGGGAGCCCGGTTCGCACGATCACGATGTGCGGCCGCAACGCGGTGCAATTGATTCCCAGCCCTCGTGCTGAATTGGATCTGTCTGCCATGGGACGAACTCTCAAGGTGTTTGGCGATGTGGAGTGTAACGATTTTCTGTTGAAGTGCGTCAGTCCGCCTTTTGAACTCACGCTGTTTTGCGACGGGCGCGCCATTGTCAAGGGTACCGAAGAGCCGTCGGTTGCGAAGTCGCTGTATTCGAGGATGGTGGGTCTGTAATGCTTTCCGATACCGTGCCGGATTCAACCCGATTCGACAGACTGCGCCGTCGTGCCGGCCTCGTTCTTGCTCCTTCCTTGTTTGCCCTGATTCTGCTGGCGCCGATTCCTTCGCTGGATGTTCCGGCGCAGCGCCTGGCCGCAATCATGGCGGTTGTGATCACGTTGTGGGTTACCGAGGTGCTGCCTCTGCCGGTTACGGCTCTTCTGGGTCCGACGCTGGCCGTGGTGCTGGGTGTCGCTCCGGCTCGCGAAGCCTTTGCACCGTTTGCCGATCCGCTGATCTTTCTGTTCATCGGAAGCTTCATCATCGCGCAGGCGATATTCGTCCATCGGTTGAACGAGCGGATCGCTTATGGCGTCATGTCGTGGAAGGCGATCGGCGCGCATCCGGGGCGGATTCTGATCGCGTATGGATGTATCGCCGCCTTCATTTCGGCATGGATGAGCAACACGGCCACGGCGGCCATGTTGTTGCCCGTAGGCCTGTCGTTGCTCGCGTTCATGGAAAGGGAAGGCAATGTGCCGCCGCGCTACGGTACAGCGCTGATGCTGGTCATGGCCTACGGATGCTCGCTTGGCGGAATGGCGACCATCGTCGGGACGCCGCCAAATGTGATTGCCGTTGGAATGGTCAATGAGTTTGCCGGGGTGGAAATTACCTTCGTGGAATGGATGATGTTCGGCGTACCCATCTCCTTACTGATGATGGGTTTTCTCATCATGTACATGATTCGCGTCGGCGCCCGGGGTATGGGCGAAATCGCGGGAGCGGATCGGATCATTGCCGAGCGCAAGGCTGCGCTCGGTGAATGGAAGAGGGGTGAAAAGAACGTTCTGATCGCGTTTCTGATCACCGTGACGTTGTGGGTTGTTCCCGGTTTGCTGTCCCTGGTCCTGGGTTCCGAACACCCGATCGCTTCCGGGTTGTCGTCGGCGGTACCCATTTCCGTTGCGGCAATCTCGGGCGCCGCCCTGCTTTTTGTCCTGCCGATAGACAGAGAACGAAGATCCACGATCACCTGGACTGAAGCAGCCAAAATCGATTGGGGCACGGTCCTGCTTTTCGGAGGCGGGCTGGCTCTGGGGCAGCTGGCGTTTCAAACCGGATTGGCCGAGACGTTCGGTACGGGACTGACCGGTGCTCTCGGCGTGTCTTCGATTGTCTCGTTGACCTTCACCGCGGCAATCTTTGCCACGATCATGTCCGAGACGATGTCGAATACCGCCGCGGCGAACATCGCGATTCCAGTCATCATTTCCATCGCTCAGGCGGCTGGAGTGGACCCGGTTCCCCCGGCGGTAGCGGCCAGCCTCGCGGCGTCCGTTTCGGTTGTTCTGCCGGTTTCAACACCTCCCAACGCCATTGTCTATTCGAGTGGAAAGGTGCCCATCACTCAGATGATCCGATACGGGCTGGTCATGGATGCGGTGGCGATCGTTCTGGTTCCGACTCTTGTCCTGTTGTTCTTTAACTTCCTCCAGCCTTTTCTCGGTGGAGCGGCGCTGTTTGCCCTCGGTTAGTTGACAGTCATATTGGCGGAGTGTAGAAAGGGAATCGATTTGCCCCCGTTGCCCCGCTCTTAAGGAGGAAGTCCGTTATGCAACCCGTATTGGCCGCGATCGCCGCCTTTGTCCTTTACTTCGTCTTCCTGCGGTTCTATGCACGTTTTCTCGGGAACAGGATCTTCAAACTCGATCCGGATGCCGTCACGCCGGCGCATGCATTGAAAGACGGCGTGGACTACGTCCCCAGCAGGAAGGGAGTGTTGTTTGGACACCACTTCGCCTCGATCGCGGGACTGGCGCCAATGTTGGGTCCGGCGCTGGCGGTGATCTGGGGCTGGTTGCCGGCAATGCTCTGGGTGGTTTTTGGATCGGTCCTGATCGGCGCCGTGCACGACTTCAGCGCCTTGGTCGTGTCGATGAGGCATCGTGGACTGAGCATCGGAAAGATTGCCGAAAACCTGATCGGCAAGCGGGCAAAGGCGCTGTTTCTCCTGATTATTCTCTTCCTGATCTGCCTCGTAATGGGTGTCTTCATCGGTACCGTTGCCGATCTGTTCACCAGCGTCTACTATCCCCAGACTGTCTTTCCGACTTTCTTCCTGATGGCTGTCGCGATGGTGATCGGCTGGCTCGTCTACAAGCGTTCTGCCAGCATAGGGAAGATGACGGTGGCCGGTTTTGCCCTGCAATTGATCGCCATCTACGTGGCGTTGGACCTGTTGGGGTTGCCGGATATTTCCCGAAATTCCTGGATCCTGATCCTGCTCGCCTACGCATTCTCGGCTTCGGTTCTACCGGTCTGGTTGCTGCTGCAGCCCCGCGATTACCTCAATTCGCTGCTGCTTTATCTTGGGCTCGGGGCCGCATATATCGGTTTCTTTGTTCTTCGTCCGGATTTTGTGGCGCCCGCGGTAAATACGAATCCCGAAGGCGCCCCCCCAATTTTCCCATTCGTGTTCATCATTATCGCCTGCGGCGCGGCCTCGGGATTCCACGGCCTGGTATCTTCGGGTACCACGTCGAAGCAGATCAACAAGGAAACCGACGCGGTTCCCATCGGCTACGGGGCGATGATCGGCGAGTCGACCTTGGGCCTGCTGGCCGTGTTGGCGACAACCGCGGGATTTATTTCCGCGGAATCCTGGAGCGAGCACTATACGAGTTGGGATACTGCAAGCGGGTTGGCAGACACAATGAACGCGTTCATCAACGGCGCGGCCTTGTTCGTTTCGCAACTGGGCGTTCCGATGGAAGTTGCTCAGGCCTTTATCGCATTGGTCGCCGTTTCGTTTGCATTGACGACCGTGGATTCCGGGACTCGTTTGCTTCGGTACAACATTGGCGAGATCGGCGATTCGCTGGGAGTCCCCCAGATCGGCAATCGCTACATCGCATCGCTGATTGCCGTGGGTTTCATCGCGTTCTTCGCCTTTTACCAGATCAATGGTGAGTCGGCCGGCGCCATCCTCTGGGCTCTGTTCGGCAGTACCAATCAGATTCTCGCCGCCCTGACGTTGCTTACGGTTTCGGTCTATCTTCGACAGAAGGGTTGGAACTACTGGTATACATTCGTGCCGATGGTTTTCATGCTGATCGTCACGATCGCCGCGATGCTGTACAACATCAACGTGTACATCAACGAGGGTCAGATAATACTGACCGTCGTCGGGGGCTGCATCTTGATCCTGAGCGTCTGGCTGGTGGTTGAAGCGGTCATTCGCTTCAGCAAGGACACCAGAACGCTCCGTGAGATGGCGATGGGTGAAAATCTGTGAACTCCCCCGATTCTGCGTAGCAGAAACGGGGCATCCCCCTAACTGCGTTTCTGCATGGCAGAAACGCAGCCTCGAACTACCTCGTTTCTGCGTCGCAGAAACGCAGCCCCGAATAACTGCGTTTCAGAATTGCTGAACCGGAGCGACCGGATGCAGGGCGCACCCGTGGTTTCCCATCTCAGGCGGGAGTAGGCGTATATATCGGCTCGGGGATGAATATGGCGCCGGCCACGACAGTTGTCCAGAGACCGTTCTTGTCTCCGACGGCAGCTTTCGTGATGCTGGTACTTTTGACGATCTTGTTCGAAATTCTCCAGATTTCGCGCTTTTCGTCCCAACTTCTCTCGGGGTCGAACTCCACGCCCTGCGTCGTCGCCAGCATCTCCGCAGCGAGATCTTCGGCATAGTCGCCGGCGACAACCTCCTTTTCTCCAAACGAATGATGTTCGGACAGGTATCCATAGGCGTTCGGATCCGTCGGAATCGCGACGCCGATCGAGGCGGCGATCTGGCGATGGGGTTCTCGGGTCGCGTTTGAACTGACGACGGAGAACACGATCTGTCCAGGGTGCAGGAACTTCAATCCCTGAGATCTGGGGATGAGCTTGCAATGGGGCGGGAAGATGCTCGAGACGTATACGAGATTGAACGGGGCGAGGCCTCCATCCCGCAAAGCCATTTCGAAGCTGGTCAGCTTTTCCCGATGCCGTCCCACTCCCTTCGTGAGAAAGATCTTTCGGGCTACAAACACGCGGCATCTCCTTCAGCGGTTGACCGATGCCTCATCGGCGTCTATCGGTCGAACTGGGCAAGCGAGCCAACCTAGCAGAATCAGTCGTGGGGTGTCAATTGACACGGCGTTTCCGCACATGTTAGCGTCGCCTCTTTGTGCCTGCCGCCTGTCTGCAACTACCGTCGAAATCGATGACAGGCAGTCCGTCATTTATCGGGGTCGTCGGAGTCTGCTCGGGCACTACGGAGAACATTCATGATGGGACGAAACAAGATTACTGTAGTGGGAGCGGGCAACGTCGGTGCGACTGCCGCTCAATACTGTGCCGACAAGGAACTCGGCGACGTCGTTCTCGTCGATATTGTCGAAGGCGTTCCTCAGGGCAAGGCGCTGGACCTGATGGAGACAGCTCCGGTCCGGGGCTACGATTCGCGGCTCACCGGTACCAACAGCTACGACGAGACCGCCGGTTCCGACGTGGTGGTGATAACGGCCGGTATTCCCCGCAAGCCCGGCATGAGCCGTGACGACCTGCTCAAGACGAACTACAACATCGTGAAGAGCGTGACCGAACAGGTTGTCAGAAAATCGCCCGACTGCATCCTGATCGTGGTCAGCAATCCGTTGGATGCGATGGTTCAGACCGCGTTGCGCGTCAGCGGCTTTCCCCGGAATCGCGTTCTGGGGATGGCGGGAGTTCTGGATTCGGCACGGTTCCGTTCCTTCATTGCCATGGAACTCGATGTGTCTGTCGACAACGTTCACGCGTTCGTGCTGGGAGGCCATGGCGACACGATGGTTCCGTTGCCGCGTTATTCGACGGTTGCAGGTATTCCCATCACCGATCTGATGAGTGCCGATACGATCGAACGTCTTGTGGATCGGACGCGGAAAGGCGGCGCGGAAATCGTTGGTTTGCTCAACACAAGTGCCTGGTACGCTCCGGGAGCATCGATCGTGGAAATGGTTGCCGCGATACTTCAGGACAAGAAGAAGATCCTGCCGTGCGCGGCATATCTCGATGGAGAGTACGGCATCAGCGGCTTGTACGTCGGCGTGCCGGCAAAGCTGGGCCGGAACGGGGTCGAAGAGATCGTCCAGATTGAACTCACGCTGGACGAGCGGGCCGAACTCCAGAAATCGGCTGCCGCTGTCAGGGAACTGGTCGACATTATCGGCGTCTGATGGTCAATTATCCCGCGTGGCGCGACCTTTCCGGGTGGTGCCGTGCGGGTTGCTAGTGTACGTGTCCGATCATGGCCGCTTCGGCAACTTCCGCGAGGCGTTCCGGATCGACTCTCCAGATATCCCCGTCTCTAACCATCCGCTGCTTTACGTCCATGGCGTAAGCGGTGATGAACTGCGACTTCCTCAGATTGAGCAACTCGGTTTGAAGATTGGGAAGCAGCGTCAGCATGGCGTCTTCGTCCAGGTCGTCCCTTTCCCGCACCGCGAATGCAATCGTTCGACCGGCGACCGTTACGGGTGTGGCGGTGACTCCGGGTTCGAGAGTGAATGCCCGGCTGTCGAGTTCAGTGGTGGATCCAAACTCCGGGATCGAGCCGTCGCGTGGCAGCGGCGCACTGGTCAAAACGCTAAGGCCGGCGGCGTTGGCCGCATCCTCCAGAGACGCGCCGTCCGCGATCAACTGTTCGACTTCTTCACGAGTGGAGACCGCCAACTCGCCAGCCTTTTCAATTCGAAGATCGTCAGCGACATCTTCAGTCGCTTCTTCGTATGTCGCAGGTCTTGACTCCTGGATTTCGCGGAGGATCGGAATAACGTGACCGTTCGCCACTTCGACAGCCGTGCCTACTTCGTCGACCGCAAGTGAGAAAATCAGGTTTTCCAGTGCTGCGGTATCGGAAAGACCGTTGTAGACGTCTCCTCGTGCCAGAAATTCGGTTTCCCGAACATCGGTTTCATACTCCTCGGCAACCGCCGAGGTGTCGCTGTTGCTGACCAGAGCGACGGCGATGGCTTGTGCACTGATCGCTGCAATGTCGATCGCTTTTTCAAACCGGAGAATGGAATCGATGCCGATTTCCACTTCCTCGAAAGTCTGAGTGCGTTCTTCCTGTTTCTCGTTGACCCGAATGATGTGGATTCCAAACTCCGTTTCGACGGGATCGCTCGTCGCTCCCGCCCCTAACGCAAAGGCCGCGGTTTCGAACTGGGGCACCATTTGTCCCGGTCCGAATGACCCGAGGTCGCCACCGAATTCCGCCGAAGTGTCTTCCGAATATCCCCGCGCCAATTCCGCGAAATCTTCTCCGGCCTTGGCACGTTCGGCGATATCGGTAGCGAGTTCGCGAATTCCCGCGACTTCTTCAGGCGTTTTTCCCTGGGTCCGGAACAAGATGTGTTGTGCTGAAACCCGGGGTTCGATCCGGTAGTCTCCGATTCGTTCGTCGTAGTAGGCGCGCATCTCGTCTTCGGTCAACTCGGCATCGGTCCGGATCCGAACCGTGTCAACGAACAAGTATTCGGCCCTTCGTTTTTCCGGAATGACATAGCGAGCGGCGTTCGCCTCATAGTAGGCGCGCATCTCCTCTTCGGTCATCTCGACTTGCGATTCAAGCGCCGGCGGGTCGATTACGAAATAGTCCAAAACAACCTGTTCATTCGAGTATCGGTACTCAAGCTCGACTTCATCGAGGGATACGGCCATCGGTTCGGTGAGGAAGGCCTGAAGCTTGCCCATCAGCACCTGATCGCGAACGCTGTCTTCGAACTCTGCGACGGTCAGTCCGTTTTGCACGAGCAGGTCCCGATATCGCTGGAGTCCGATGAAAGCTCCGTTTTCCTGGAAGGCGTCAGTGCTGAGAATCGCGGTCTGGATTTCTCCCGGAGTTACCTCCAGTCCGAGGCGTCTGGCTTCAGCGATCATGACGTACTGGTCGATCAACGATTCGATCACCTGATTGTCGAAACCGAACGCCAGAAGCATTTCGGGGGTCAGATCCGCGCCGATCTGGTCCATGTAGTTATGGTATGCGGTCTGAAATTCGGCTGCGGTGACGACTTCGCTGCCGACCTCTGCCACGTTACCAGCCACGAACACCTGCGGTCCGAGGTTTGCCGGTATGAGCGTTACGATCAGCGCGATGCTGAAGATAGAAATCAGAACAACCCAAATCCACTTTCGACGCCGGAAAAAAGCCAGCATAAGGATCCTCCAGACCGGCAGTGTGCCGGGCTTCTCGGTCTAAGCCCTTTGTTTTCAACAACGATCCATTTTGGCATGAGACCGATAGGTATAGTTATATCAAGGAATAGAAGTTTTCAGTCGGCATTAGCCCGGCAGGCTGCTAATATTCGATGGTCCATTCTCACTATGATAGATCCAATTCCTGGATCTTGAATCCTGGAATCCCAGTCGATAAGACTGTTTTTTTCGATTTGAAACGCAATTTATGTGGGTTTGAGGCGTTTAAGAACCGATCATGAATTACCTCCGTTCGCTCACAAGCGCTTTTTCGAGCGATCTGGCGATCGATCTGGGAACAGCCAATACGCTCGTTTATGCCAAGGGTCGCGGCATTATTGTGAACGAGCCTTCGATCGTTGCCATCAACAAGTTGAACAATGAGGTGGAGGCGGTAGGGAAAGAGGCCAAGGACATGCTCGGTCGCACGCCGGGCAACATTGTTGCGATTCGCCCCATTAACGACGGTGTGATCTCGGATTTCACGATCACCGAACGGATGCTGACGTATTTCATCCACAAAGCCCATGGGCGAAAGGTTCTGGTACATCCCCGTATCGTAATCGGTGTGACCGCAGGGATCACCCAGGTCGAAAAGCGGGCGGTCAGGGATTCGGCGATGCGTGCCAAAGCCAGCGAAGTGCACCTCATCGAACAGGCGATGGCCGCGGCCATCGGTTCGGGACTTCCAGTGACGGAACCGTCGGGGAACATGGTCGTGGACATCGGTGGGGGGACAACTGAGATCGCTGTCATCTCACTGTCGGGAATCGTTCAGAGCCGCTCGGACAAGGTGGCTGGAAACGAATTGGATATGGCCATCACGCAGTATATTAAGCGAAAATATAATCTGTTGATCGGTGAACGCACGGCTGAACGGGTGAAGATTGAAATCGGATCGGCATATCCGCTTGCAGAGAAGCTCACGATGGAGATCAAGGGCCGTGACCTCATGGAAGGCGTGCCCAAGAGCATCACCATTTCGGACGAAGAGGTTCGCGAAGCCCTTGATGAGTGCGTCAAGGTCCTGGTGAATTCGATCCGGATCGTGCTTGAACGTACTCCTCCCGAACTTTCTGCCGATATTTCCGATCACGGAATCATGCTCGCCGGCGGCGGAGCGATGCTTCGTAACCTTGACGAACGCATTCGTCGTGAGACCGGGTTGCCGGTTATACTGGCGGAAAACCCGCTTTCGTGCGTCGTGATGGGGACGTCCAAGATGCTGAGCGATTTCGTCCTTCTGCGAAAGACAGCCCTTAGCTGAACGACGCCGCACAAGGCTGAATTCAATGATGCCTGGATCCAACAAGACCGTCTGGCTGTTGCTTTTTACGGTTTTGTTCGGTCACGCAGTACTCGCCTCAGTCCTGACGGAGGGGCGCACAAGAACCGGTCTGGTTCGTACGCTGATGCTGGATGGACTGGCGCCAATCGAAAAACTGATCGATGTCTCCATCAATGGTTCCATCACGGCGTGGAACAACTACGTTGCGCTCCTGAATACGTCGCGCGAAAACGAGGCCCTGCGCGCCGAGAACGCCGAACTGCGGATGGAAATCGACCGGAACCGTACCGAGGTTAACGAAGCCGCGCGCCTGCGCGAATTCTTCGATCTCGGTCCCTATATTGTCGGCGACCGCGTTCTGGCCCGCGTCATCGCGAGTGACGCGACGATTTCGCGTCAAATGATCACGATCAACAAAGGAACCGTAAACGGCTTGCATGTCAACGCCGCTGTCGTCACGCCAGAGGGTATCGTTGGGCGTGTGGTGCATGTCGCGCATTGGTCTGCGATTGTCCAACTCATTTCGGACCCGGACAGTGCAGTCGGCGTTACCGTCGAGACAAGTCGGGTCCAGGGGATCGTTCGCGGCGCCAATAATGGCAGCCTCCGCCTCGAGCACGTGGATGAAAGCATGGAACTTGACGTGGGCGACCGGCTGGTCACTTCGGGCACCGACCTGATTTATCCGAAGGGGCTTCCCTTTGGACAGGTTGTCGGCCTGGGACCGGTCGCAGCACTGATGAAGACCGCCGTCGTACGCCCGGCGGCCGATCTTGGCCGACTCGAAGAGGTGGTCTGCCTCATCAATGCCGCCGGGGCCACGCTGCTTATGGATCCGGGTCTCGCTCTTCCAGCAACTCCCTGACTCTCAGGGTTATCCGTCACAGGGAATACGCCGAAATGGATCGCCAAGTAAGACATTTTGGCACATTTGCAGATATCGTAAAATTTTCACTCACCTTGGTCGGTATCGTCCTTGTCCCGGGCATTCTGACTCGATATTTTCAAGTATTCGAGTATTTTGATTTGCCCCTAATCTATTCCATATATTATGGTTTCACCGTAGCCAACCCTCGAGGTTCCATCGTGATCGGAAGCGTACTTGGACTGCTCCAGGACTCTATGTCCGGGGTTGCGCTCGGTACCAATGGTTTTGCGAAAACCCTGATCGGCTTTCTCGCGGCGTCGGCCGGGTTCAAGTTCAATGTGGACTTGGCGGCCACCCGTGTTCTGGCACTGGTCTTATTCACGTTTCTGGATGCAGCGGTGAAGGTCATGCTCAGTTCGCTCGGCGCCGCCGGCGGCACGTCGGTGTACGGGGTTCCGATCGGTAACTGGACGTTATCCGCGGCGTTTAACCTGTTGTTCGGGATGATACTCTTCGGTTATCGGAGTCGATTCGGCAATGCAACAGCGTGACGAACTGGAACTCCTCAATTCCCGGGTCACGATAGTCTTGTGCCTCGTTATCGTTGCCTTTGGAATCCTCATATTCGGTTTTTGGCGAACTCAGATCAGAGACGCGCCATATTACAGGCAACGCGCGGAACGCAACCGCATTCAAGACATCCCAGTCACCGCGCCGCGAGGTCGCATCTACGACCGCGAACACCGGATTCTCGCCGACAACGTTCCCGCATACAACCTGTCCTTGATGCGCGAGGACAGTCTGCGTAGTTCGGAGGAGACCATCGCGCTGCTTGCGCCTGGCATGGAGGTTTCCGAACACGAGATGCTCGCCCGGGTTGCGGACGCCAGTTCCGAACCCGCTCATCAGCCTGTACTCCTTCGGAGAAGCCTGTCGGAGTCCGAAATCCACTTCGTCCGTGCGCGCAAGTACGAGATGCCGGAATTGCGCCTCGAATTCAGGCCACAGCGACGGTACCGTAACGGCGAAGTCGCGGCGCATCTTCTAGGCTATGTCGGCGAGATCACACCGGATCAACTGGGCAGTGATGCGTTCGAAGGGCGCAAAAGCGGCGACATTGTCGGCACCTCGGGACTGGAGCGAGAATATGATTCGGTATTACAGGGGACAGACGGCGTCCGCCGTGTGATCGTCAACACGTTTCAGCGCGAAATTGGAGAAATCGGAGCAATGCTGCCAGTTCCGGGCGCCGATCTCGTGACGACGATCGATCTCGATCTGCAACTCGCCGCCGAGGAGGCACTGGGTGACGAAACCGGTGTTGTGGTCGCACTGGTCCCTGCGACAGGCGAAGTGTTGGCGCTGTCCAGCAGACCGGCTTTCGATCCGACCGCGTTCTCGCAGGGAATTGGGCAGGCTGAATTGGATGCCCTTATCGCCGATCCTCGCCACCCTTTTCAGAACCGGGCCATTCAGAATCGTTATTCTCCGGGTTCCATCTTCAAGATCTTCATGACCGCCGCGGGACTGCAGGAACAGGTGGTCGACCTGAACGAAAACATCGTGTGCCACGGACATACCACGTTGTACGGGAATCGATTCAATTGCTGGAACGGATCGGGGCACGGCCCGATGACCATTCGGGATGCCCTGATTCATTCGTGCAACGTCTTCTTCTATCTGGTGGGCGACCGGCTCGGGATCGACCGGATCGCGGAACATGCCATGCGAATGGGATTAGGCCGCAGAACCGGGATAGACCTGCCTAACGAGGATCCCGGTTTGATCCCCACCCAGCAGTGGAAGCGGGAAACGCAGAGCGCGCCCTGGTATCCGGGCGAGACGATATCAGTGAGCATCGGTCAAGGCGCCGTGGGCGTCACACCCCTCCAACTGGCCTGGGCTGTCGGAGGTATCGCGGTTGGGGGTAATCTTGTTCAACCGCATATTGTTTCCCCTGAACAAGTGCAGGCCGCCGGTTTTGAAGTCGAAGAGCCGGTCCACGAACCGTATCCACTGGAAACCGAAACCCTCGATGCCGTTCGCGAAGCGCTCTGGGGAGTTGTCAACGCAGGCGGCACCGGAGTCCGCGCGCGCGTCAACGGATTCGAGGTTGCCGGGAAGACCGGTACCGCGCAGGTTGTGTCGTCGGAGAATTCGGGCGACAACCCGGCGTTGCAGCCCCACGGCTGGTTTGTAGGTTTTGCGCCCTACGATGCGCCCGAGATTGTCGTTGTCGTATTTGTCGAGAATGGCGGCAGCAGCAGTGCCTCCGTTCCCGTCGCGCAGAAAGTCTTGCAAACCTACTTCGACAAGAGGGTGGGCGGTTCTGCTCGCAACGCGCCCGATGAAATCGCCAGCCTGAACTGATGGACGGCGGCCGTATGGCTACCGTACGGCAGACGACAGCAAATGATTGATGCTCTGACCAGCAAGCGTTTCTGGAGAGACTTCGACTGGTTTCTTCTGCTCGTCGCGTTGCTGTTGTGTACGATCGGACTCATCGAGATCTACAGCTCAACGCTCAACCTCGAATCCGGGAATTATTTCCTGCGACAACTCGCGTGGGTCGGAATCGGTGTCTGCATCATGTTCCTCGTGGCGGCCATCGACTACAGGGTCCTTTGCGATAAAGCCTTTCTGATCTACCTGGCAGCCATCGGGTTGCTTGTGGCGCTGTTGTTGTTCGGGAACGTCATTTCGGGGGCCAGAAGCTGGTTCCGGATCGGCGGCGTTGGTCTGCAGCCGTCGGAGTTGACCAAACTGGTCATTGTTATTGTATTGGCGCGCTACTTCGCAGGATTCGCACATCGCTACCTCAATCTGAAACAGATCTTTTGGGCTGTGGCCATTGTGGCGCTTCCGGTAGTGCTGGTTTGCTTGCAGCCCGATTTGGGGACGGCTCTGACGTTTGTTCCGATCCTTGTATGCGGTCTATTCGTCCGTGGGGTTCGGCCCATTGTCTGGATTGCCGGGGGGCTGGTCGTACTCTTGCTTCTACCCTTGGGGTGGTACGTGATGGAGGACTACCAGAAGGATCGAATCCTGACCTTCATCGAGCCGGAGTCGGACCCGCTAGGGAGTGGTTATCAGGTCGCCCAGTCCAAGATCGCCATCGGTTCGGGCGGTCTCTGGGGACGCGGTCTGTTCAACGGAAGTCAGAACCAATTGGGCTTCCTGCCGACTCGGCACACGGATTTCATTATTTCGGTTGTCGCCGAAGAACTCGGTTTTATCGGCGTTTGCATCACACTCTCATTGCTGTTTCTGGTGGTCTTTCGTGCACTCTCCCTGGTGGTGGCCCCCAGGGACACCCAGGGCGTTTTCGTGGTCGTGGGCGTTGCTGGAATGTTTATCGTGCACATTATCGTCAATGTGGGAATGGCGATCGGTTTTCTGCCCAGTACGGGGATTCCACTCCCGTTCCTGAGTTATGGCGGGTCATCGGTATTGACGGCTTTCATCGCCCTGGGGCTCGTCGCGAGCGTAAGACGTTGTCGGTATGTCAATTAGTCGATTCCATTCGTGATATAGTCCCCCATCTCGGAGCAGGGATCCTGTCTCTGAGGATTTATTTGTTTACCGCGGCGTTGCATCAGGGTTGCACCGGGGTTTTATCGGGAATGCCCCTCCCCCTATGTTTATCGTGATGAGCGCCCCCATGGAACGCGCTCGCAGTTTGGATGGAACCTTCGGTTGAGCCCCGGTTCTCGCGTTCCACTGAAGTAAGAGAAATTGCCCGTACGCCACGGCGTCAGAGTCGAGCGACTTACGGCGGACCTTGAGCGTAGCTATCTGGAGACAACGGTTCCCGACGGTTCGAGGAGCTTGATCCTGTGCGATTAATGCGGTCCTCCTGTCCGGATTCGTTTTTCGGATACCTGAGCTTGAGCGTTCACGAGTCCGCTCCTCCGGGCCAGGAGTTCTACATGAGATCTGAAGTGCGCGTTCGCGCGTCTGCGTCGCGATGTACTCCTGTGTGCCGTCGGTGTTTGGCCCAGGAGTCTTGATGCAGAAAGAATTGGTTATTTCCTCCATATCGCAGGAAACGCGGGTTGCCGTCGTTGAGGATGGCGAACTCGTCGAACTCCTGATTGAACGGCGGCGGTCGCAGGTCATCGCCGGTAATATCTATAAAGGGCGCGTCACCAAGGTCCTTCCGGGAATGCAGTCGGCTTTTGTGGACATCGGCCTCGAACGCGACGCTTTCTTGTACGTGTCCGACTTCCTTGAAGACGCTGACGAATACGAACGAATGGCCGCGAGTGCCGAAGATGAGGCTCTGAAAGACACTGCCGGGCGCGGAAATCTTCGACCAAGGGCGCGTGGCGGTGACCGCGACAAGGATCGCGCCCGCGGCGAAGGCCGTGGCCGCGGGGATCAACCGGCGGACGAACCCGAAATCAATGATTCGGTCCCGAGTAGTGACCGTCCCGTAGAGAGCGATCAAAGGAAATCGGTGCCACAGGATGTAGCGGTTCCGGCAGCGCTCAAACCCGAAAGCGGCGAGGAAGCCGGCGCTCGGTCGCGTGGTCCGCGAACAAGAGGCCGCAGCGAAGAAAGCAGCCGCGAACCGATCGGCGATCGGCGTAGTGACCGCCGTGGCGAACGGAAATCCAGGGTTCCCTCATTCGGCGCGAGTTCGGAAGCCGGCGCCGCTCGGCCCGTACCGTCGAGGCCGGTTTCGGTGCTGCCCGGAGAATCTTTGGCCAAGTATCGCGATCGTGATCGGTCAGGCATCCCCCCCATTCCAGAAGAATCCAAACCGCCGTCCTCCGATGACCCCACAGCGTTGGCAACAGATACCGACGCCGATGCCTCGACTGAATCCGAGGGCGCCGGGACTGTCGAATCGAGTGCGGCCGTTCCGGAAGTGGAATCGACAGAACCCGCGGCCACGGACGACAACGAGCCGGACGTGCCGGTCGAGGCAGGAGTCGAAAGCGAAGAATCGACGGAAAGCGGCATCGGCGTCACCAGTTCCGATGAAATCACCGCCGGCCCGATTGACGGCGGCGATGAGGATGCGGCGGCAGAAAAATCTCGACGGGTCCGCCTCATCGATCGGGGATTTGAAGGCGCCTTCACACGAAAAGCTCCCTCCCGACGGCCACGACGTCGTTCCCCGGTCAGGTCTGATGATGACAAGCCCGATTCGGCGGGTAACACGCGCACGATTTCCGACCTTCTGAAGGAAGGCCAGGAAATCCTGGTTCAGGTTTCCAAGGAGCCTCTTGGAAAGAAGGGCGCGAGGATCACGTCTCACATTGCGCTTCCAGGGCGCTATCTGGTTTATATGCCCACCGTGAATCACATTGGCGTTTCGCGAAAGATTGCTTCCGAGGAAGAACGTTCACGCCTTCGCCGAATCATTGGCGAGAACCGCGAAGACCTGCCGGGAGGTTTTATCGTACGGACGGCTGCTGAAGGCCGTGACGAAAAGGAAATCATTCAGGACATCAGGTTCCTGATCGAACTTTGGAAAGAGATACGCGAAAAAAATGAACGCGGTCCGGCACCCGCCGTGATTCACAGTGACCTTGGATTGGTGGAGCGCGTGCTCCGCGACCAACTGTCGGGTGAATACAAGGCGATTCGTCTCGACAGCGAGTTGGAGTACACGAAAGTTCTCGACTTTGTGAGCAAGTTCCAACCTTCGTTGGTTAATCGCGTTCGACTGCACCTGAAGAACACTCCGATCTTCGAAGAGTACGGCCTGCAGCAGGAAGTCGAAAAGGCCATGCGCTCCAAAGTGTGGCTGAAGTCTGGCGGATATATTGTTGTGAATCAGACCGAGGCGCTGGTTGCCATCGACGTCAATACCGGCAAGTTTGTCGGCAAGTCGAATCGGCTCGAAGACACTATCGTTCGGACCAACATCGACGCCGTCCATGAAATCGTCCGTCAGATCCGTTTACGCAACCTCGGCGGGATCATCGTTGTCGATTTTATCGATATGGAAGAACGGAAGAATCGTCAACGTGTGATGCAGGCACTTGAAGAGGAACTCGAAAAGGACAGATCTCCTTCGAAGATCTTGCAATTCAATGACTTTGGTCTCGTCGCCATTACACGCAAGAGAACTCACGCATCGTTGGAGAGGGTTCTGGGCACACCGTGCCCTCGATGTATGGGAGCCGGCTACGTCAAATCAATTGAAACGGTTTGCTATGAGATCCAGCAGGAACTTGGCAAGATACTGGAGCACATCGAAGGCGGCGAAGTGACCGTCCGAGTCAGTCCTGAAGTCGCCAAGGCACTGAAGAGTGCCGAATTTGTCGACTTCACCGAGATGGAAGAAGAATCCCGAAAGGATATTCGGATTCAAAGCGATCCGATGCTGAACGCGGAACGCTTCGACTTGTATGAGTAGCCTGTAGTCGGCTGAAGAAACGCAATAACGGCCAGTGGTCTGACCAAGGGCCGGTGGTCTGACCAAGGGCCGGTGGTCTGACCAAGGGCCGGTGGTCTGACCAAGGGCCGGTGGTCTGACCAAGGGCCACTGGTCCTGATCGGAAGCCTTGGTTAGCCTGCCGGCGGTCCTGGTTGAACACCCTCAATCTTCCAAAATGTTCATTCCATTGCACTCTTGTGGTCAAGACTCTCAAACGCGATAATTCGTAACGCGGTGGACTACAAGAACATCCCTACGGTCTCTTACAAGGAAGGGGGAATTGCTCTTTCTCGACGAGCATCGGACGAGACGCAATTGTGGCTGCGTCAGTTTCTTTTCCTGTGCCTGCTGACCGCCCTTGTTCACCTGTTGCAGTTGGCATCGGGTGTGCTCCTATGGGTCCGGGCCGCTTCTCCTCTGCTTCTGGTCTACGGGTTGGATGCCCTTGTCGGTGCAGCCAGAGAATTGGTGTTTGCACGCCGGATCGCTCGATTCGGAACCGCGGACGTCGATCCGGTTGCCGATCGAGTTGTCTTCCGCTCCGTCGCATGGGGGTATGTTCTGACAGGTTTGGTCGCACTGGGCCTTGGCATTGTTTTTCTCTGGCAGGGCCGGCATCCGGAACCATCTTTTCTGGGCGTTGGCCTGGCAGCGATTTCAATGTTGCTCATTCCGATTATCGGCTCCTACATGAAGCTGCTGGCCATGGAGGTTCGCAGTCCGGCTCTGAAAGCCGCTTCGGTATTCACCTTCGGAAATTCCTATTTGTCGATGGTTCTGTTGATCGGCCTGCTTGTCAATGCGGGGATGCAGCACTGGTGGGGCGATCCTTTGGGTGCTATCGTGATGTCCCCGTTCATCGTCCAAAAAGGGCTTCAGATGCTGGTTGCGAATCGGGAAATGGAGTTCTCCGACGATTGAGGGCTGGCGCCAACATCGGACTTGCGATTTCTGGGCACTTCAGCCATAGTCGGAGAGACAGAAAATGAAAATTGTTTTCATTTCGAATTCCTGATTACTGAAGAGTCCGTGTGATTCAATCCCTGAACAAAATACAAATCAAGCTCTCGAACGCTGTCAAATCACAGTGGTACCGGATCGACCGGTTGGACGGTCCCGATTCGGAGTGCCGCCGGTTGCTGGACTTGGGGTTCACTCCCGGTGAGCGGGTCGCGATCGTGCGGTCGACGCCCTTGGGCGATCCTCTCGTCGTTGTGGTTCGCGGTACCCAACTCGCCCTGAGAAAACGCGAAGCTTCCTGGATTTTGGTGCAATGACGACACCCGTGGGGACGGAAGAGCACGCTGATACCGACGTGAAGCAGCGGACCTTCTGTCTGGTGGGAATGCCGAACTCCGGCAAGACCACGCTGATGAATGCCCTCACCGGGGGGCACTTCCATACCGCCAACTATCCGGGCGTCACCGTCTCTCTGTTACAGGGCCAGAGCATCAGGGAGTGGGGACCGCCGATCAGCTTCGTCGACCTTCCGGGCGTTCACAGTTCGGTCAATCCGTCTCCCGAAGAAGAACTCTCCTGCCAGGTCATCGAATCGCGGCATCCGTCAGTCCATGTCGATGCCTTTGTCCTGGTTGTGGACGCCACCCAACTGGAGCGACATCTCAAGTTCGCCGGTTTCGTAGCCCGACAGGGCAGACCGGTGGTCATCGCACTGACCATGATGGACCTACTGGATCGGGTCGGTCAGGCGGTGGATCCAAAGAAGCTTTCCGAAGTCCTGGGCATCCCTGTTGTCTCTGTCGATTCGCGTCACGGGGAGGGCGTTCCCGAGTTGGTCTCGACACTTCGGGATGTGGTTCAGCGGCCCGCCGCGCGGAATGCACTATCGGACATCGGCGATGAGCCGGTCGAGGCTTATCGCAGGGTCCGAGAACTGTTGGGTACTTCCGACGATCTGGTGCAGCCGGAGGGTCTGGATCTTCTGGTCGAAAGGGATCCTCTAACCGCCAGCATCGATCGTTTTGCGATGCATCCGTACATCGGATTCCCTCTCTTTCTGGTCGCCCTGGTGTGCTTGTTCGCTTCGATTTTCTGGTTTGCGACGCCCTTTATGGATGCGGTCGACGTCCTGTTTTCAGTGTCGGGCGATTTCGTCAGCAATCTGTTTCCGAACTCCATCCTGGCTTCATTCGTGGCCGAAGGCATGATTGGGGGTGTGGGCGCCGTCGCCGTCTTTCTTCCGCAGATCATCATTCTATTCTTCCTGATGACGCTGCTGGAAGACTCGGGCTATCTGGCGCGTGGAGCGACGCTGGTGGACCGGCCGTTGTCGGCTCTGGGCCTCCACGGCCGTTCTTTCGTGCCGATGCTGTCCGGGTTTGCCTGCGCCATACCGGCAGTCTTTGCAGCGCGGTCGATACCGACCTTGAGAGAACGCCTGCTCACCATCTGGATCATCCCGTTGATGAGTTGCAGCGCCCGCCTTCCGGTCTACGCCCTTCTGCTTGCGGCAGTGATGCCCGATGCCGCCGGCTGGGCAGGTCTGGCGCTGGCCGCGATTTATGTCTCAAGCCTCCTGATCGGCTCGTTGAGTGCGGGCATCGTCGGACGAATTGCGTTCCCCGATCAGGCGCCGTCACTTCTGGCGATGGAACTTCCCGTCTACCGGGTTCCGCGCTGGAACGTCATCCTGAAGATCACCTGGTCTCGATCGTCGTCCTACCTGCGCAAGGCGGGCATGCCCATAGTGGTGGTCGCGATCGTTCTCTGGCTGTTGTCGAGTTTCGGGTCGGGGAGTACGCAGCCGCAGTTCGCCGGCGTCGCAAATCCCCCGTTGGTGGTGCAGGCTGAGATGGACAATTCGTTCGCGGCGGGTCTGGGTCAGAGGATCGAGCCCGTTCTTTCCCCGATGGGTGTCGACTGGCGTGTCGGCGTAGGGCTGATTTCGGCGTTCGCGGCACGCGAAGTCTTCGTCAGCGCGATGGCCATCGTGTTTCATGTGCAAGGCGAGGACGAAAATACCCAGATCGAAGGGCTTCGTGAAACGATGCGGACTGCGACGTTCGCTGACACCGGTGAGCCGATATTTACCACGGCGAGCATCATCGGGCTGATCGTCTTCTTTTTCTTTTCGCTTCAGTGCATCTCCACGGTTGCCGTCGTGCGCAAGGAAACCAACTCCTGGCGCTTCGCCGGACTCCAGCTATTGTTCTATACCGGCCTGGGTTATGCGGCGGCGGTAGGGACTGTGCAAGGTTTACGCTGGGTCGGTATTGCCTGAGAAACGTGCCCGCGCTCGCAATCGGCATCTCCGTCCGGATTTCAAACTGTAAGGACGCCTTCCATGTAGAGTACGGCGTGTCCGGCGATGACGATGCCGTCGGGGCGTCTTTCGCAGAATAACTCGCCCCCGCGTGCCGAGACCTGCCTTGCATGCAGGCGCTTCTTTCCCAGACGCTCGGCCCAGAAGGGTACCAGTGCGCAGTGAGCCGATCCGGTGACGGGATCTTCGTCGATACCGAACCTGGGGGCGAAGAAACGAGACACGAAGTCCACTCCGCCGCCGGGCGCGGTCGCGATGATGCAAATTTCTCCCAGCCGTTTCAGGATTTCGAAGTTGGGGGCCAGATTGCATACCGAGTCCGAAGATTCATAGATGGCGAGATAGCTGTATCGACGATTCCCCGGGCCAACTGCAAAGACTTCGACCGGAGTCGCGCCGAGCCCATCAGTCAGTTCACCAGGCGGTTCCGGACACGCGTCGACGATGGCTTCGGGAAATAGCAAGGCGATCATGCCGTCCTGGCGACCGGCCCTGAGCCTGCCGCTCCGTGTGTCAAACTCGATCGTCGTGGATCGATCGTCCAGACAGTCCCAGATCACGTACGACGACGCAAGCGTCGCGTGGCCGCAGAGTTCCACTTCGGTCGTCGGCGTGAACCAGCGCAGATCGTATACGCCCTCCTCCTTTTTGACGAAAAACGCGGTCTCCGAAAGGTTGTTCTCGAGCGCTATGGACTGCATTCGATCCTCCGGCAGCCATTCGCTCAGCGGACAGACCGCCGCGGGGTTTCCAGAGAGCACCTCCTGGGTGAAGGCGTCAACCTGAAAGATCGGTACTTTCATAAATTCACCGGTTTGTTGCGAACAGGCTAACCCGCATTTCTCACGAGTTGTCTGCTACAGTGCCGGATCCATCCGCCAGTGCTGCGTTCCGCTTCGTCGGGTTCCTCGACGTACTGTCAAGTACGCCTCCGGTGCCCTCCGTGCGCGCGCCTTGCTCTGACGGCGTCTCCGACTCTTCGCGACGAAAACCCGTGAGAAAGGCGGGCTAAATAAGCGAATGCAGGCTTGGCCTCCTGCTGCAAGAGAGGTGTCAGGGCTACCGTTCGATTCCGGCGCGATCGAGTTCGTCTTCAATGACTGACTGAATCTCGCGCGGTTGCGCGCTTGGCAGCCGTCGCCCGTTGATGAATAGCGTTGGAGTGCCGGTCACCCCCAGTGCACGGCCTGCGTCCACATCGGCCTGAACCGCCCCGGAGCGGCGTCCGGAATCGAGACAGGCGTCGAACACCGCCGTATCCAGATCCAATTGGATGGCTCGCTGCTTCAGAGCGTCGATGTCGAGCATGCCCTGGTTCTCGAAAAGGGAATCGTGATAGTCCCAGAAGCGCCCCTGATCGTTGGCGCACATTGCGGCTTCGGCGGACTGCTGGGCTTGGGGATGCACGCTTCTCAGAGGAAAGTTCCTGAAAACGATTCGGACGGTATCCGGGTATATCTCTCGTACACGCTCCATGATCGGGTGAAGGTTGCCGCAGAACGGGCACTGAAAATCGCCGAACTCCACAATGGTGACCGGAGCATCGCCGGGCCCCCGCGACGGGTGACCTTCGGTGGCCACTTCGGTTCGAAGAGGATCGAGATAAGTCGTGACGTTGTATTTCTGCGTGTACCTCTGGATCATGTTCCGCCGAAAACTCTCGCGGCTCTGGTTGACGAGATACTCACGAACCTGAGGCATTGCCTCCTCAAGAGGCAGCGGAATTTGGCTCCTGTTCTGTTCGTAAAACGCCTGGACCTCCCCATCGGTGGGCGTGTAGACGTTGCTGTCGATTTCAATGTAGATCAGGTCGTCGACGGTTACATTGAGGCTGGCAGCCTCCAGGGCGATCAGACGGTCTTCGACGATCGTATCCAGAGCGTCCCAGAGTATTTCGAGCCGATCGCGGTCGAAAGTTTCCGGGCGCGGCTCTACAGCCTGAAGTTCGGCGAGATCCGCCGCCGCCTCCTCGAACACTTCCGAAGCGCCGACGTCCTCGCCATTGACCGTGGCCAGGACCTCAGGTTGGGTTTGTACCCCAGCCGTCGTCGACAGCGTCAGCAGCAGCACCGCGGATGGAATCAGTACCAGTCGTGGTCTCATGTCGATCTCTCCGAGCGGGATTGCGAGTCATCGATCCCCGGGCATTTCCCATTCAAGGTTGCCCATCATGATTTCGAAACCATAGATTGTCGAAGGCGTTGCCCGGTTTCAATCAAAATCGAAAATTTCCGTCGAGGCGCCCGGCCATTGCGGTATGCGGCATGATGTTTCTCCCGGGCGACCGGTTTCCCCACACGATGCCCGGTCGTGTCGTGCCACCGACTGCCGGCTTCAGTTACCGCTTCGCATCAACAAATCCCAATGCTGCCCGGCGCGTTCAAGAACAGGCGCCACATCGATCGGTAACATGTACCGCTCCCGCACGAGGCTTTCAGCGGCCTCTGCAACCTGTTCGAGGTAGGCTTCTTTCGAGGTATATCTCTCTTCGATTGACGCGCGTGGATCGTTTCGCTGCTCGCCTTCGTCCTGAGTGGCCGGGAAAGGAATATAGGCGCCAGCCAATGGCCAGAGGTCGTCGGGGTTCCCGCGTTCGTCGTTCGCGAAGTTCCATCCAGTGTAGGTTGCCAGAGGGACGGCGACTTCGGGGTGCAAGATGCCCGAAGTTTCATTGCCGTCCACGTCAACCGCGGGAACCAGCAGCGGAAGGGATGTGCCGGCGCCCCCGTTGCCGTCGAGCAAGGGGTTGGCCGCCCTCGTACCCGAGGTCACGTCCGCCGGCGATCGAACGCCTTGCAATTCCGGAAACCGGATGTCGCGCGGCATGACCAGCGTGTTGTCCGCGAAATTGGGATGGGCGCTTGGAGGCGGTGCGTCGCCGTCGACCACCCATTCCGCCATGGCTGTCAGAAGGGCGCGCATGTTGCGCCAGTAGTCGACGGGGTTACCCATCTGTTGACCGTTTCCGGGAGGCGGGGGAGGAAAGGCTCCAGGACCATGTTGCGTCCCCGCGAGCAGGTAAAACCGGACGTTATCGGGCAAGGCGATGTCTTCGGCGCCGTCCGGTGTCGTGTGCACCATTGCCGCGACGCGACCGCCCCCCCAGTATTCGACGCTGGTGTTGGTATAGAAGATTCGGGGTTGATTGGCCTGGCTCCTGGCGTTCTGTAGCGCGCCTTCCTCGACTCCCGTCACCGGGTCGCGGAAAGCGGCGTCCGCGAATGGGAATGAAGTCGCCGTGAACTGTCCCTGTGAAATCGGTTCGGCGCCACGCCGGTTCAGGTCGATCCGCGAAGAACCGGCGATGTGGGGAATGATGCCGTCGAAGACCTGGCGTCCGGTTTCATCGGTGTTGAATCCAAGATAGAGATAGTTCCGCAGGAATCGGCCGCTCTGCGACGATCCAAACGACAGCGCGTAGTCGGTCGAGACGATCGATTCGGGAGAGTGTTTGATCCACGTTGCCGCATCCCGGATGGCGGCGAATCCCAACCCGCCGATACGGGAATTCGGGATGCCGTCGGCCAGGGGCACGTCAATGCGCACCGCTGTGGGGCTTGGCGGTACATCGAATTCCCACCCGACCCAGACGATGGTGTACCCGCGGTTCATGAGGAATCCATCGCCGTAGGGATTGCCCCCGTCGGCCCGATTGAATTGCAGCGCCACCTTGCGTCCGCGGTTGACGATATCGACCAGCGCGATGCCGTTGCCGTTGTCTGGATTCATGGGTGCCAGAATCGACAGATCGGCGGACATTTCGATCAGGCCGTCACTGTTTCGCGGGGCAAGGTCCAGGTCGGCAATCACTTGATTGCGAGGGTCGGAGGGGTCGATTTCGAAGTGAATCGTCCCGACGATTTCCTCATACGGCCCAACCTCGCCGAAATCGCGGCCCTCGGCGATCGGGCCGCGCGAGGCGACTTCTATTCGGGAAACCTCGGCCGCAAGCGTGGGCGTCAACAACAACAGGCACAAGACGCCGTACGCGAGCGCACGCCCGGACATTATCGATACTCCTTGCTGAAGCCGTTCCGGCTGTTGGTGACCGCGAACGTGCCATCGTTGCTGCCCGTGACTTTCAGCCAATAGGCCGCGCCATTGTGGGCGGGCGGAGGCGGAGCACCGCTTCCGCGTCCCGGATTCGGCATTGGAGTGATGGGCATCGCGGACAACGGTTCGTCGATGAGGTTCGCGATGAAGACTCCCGGAGCGGTGTATTCCTGGCCGCTCAACTGCGAGAAGTGCAACTGCCACAGGTCTTCAAGACCGGGCGCCGAATACAACACGCGCATCGCGTCGGGTTGTCCGCCTTTCCGGGTCCCGTTGTTCATGATGGCAACTCGAGGCTCGATCGCATGAACCAGGGCCGCGGCATTCGAACTGGGTTGGCCATGGTGAGAGACCACGTAGAGATCGACGGTTCCGATCGGGTTGTTCGGGCACATGAGATCGAATTCGGTGTTTACGGTCAGGTCGCCCAGATGGAGCGCGCGAAAATCGCCGAACTCGACGATGACGCCGACGGATTGAGCGTTCTCGCCGTTGTCTACGGCCCCGCGCACAAAGTCGGCACAATAGGGGTTGGCCGCTCCCGCACCGGGGAGCGCCCGGTCGATCGTTTCCTTGCCGGCTGCCAGCACCGTGACGCCAAGTCCGGCCACGGCGATCGTGTCCCCGGGTTCGACGATGGTGCGTTCGGCGGCTTCATGGAGATTCCGATACGTCGTCGCGATGAACGCATCGGTGTTTTCATTTGGCTGGATGCTGGGGCCGTGGTCGATGAAGTGACGAATGGGCACCCGGCTGGCCAGTTCTTCCATCGATCCGAAGTGATCCCCGTGCCAGTGGGTGGTAATCAGATGGTCGATCGCATCGACCCCGGCATCCTCCATGGCATCGACGATTCGTCCGGCGTCCCGATCGGCCGCGGCGCCGCCGTTACCGGTGTCGATCAGGATGGATTCTCCATCGGGTGAAACGAAGAGAGTGGCGTTGCCTCCCTCAACGTCGATGAGATAGATGTCCAGGGTGTCCTGGGCGTTCAATGCCGTAACGATGCCGCCAAGCGTCACGGCAATCGCGAATGCAAACCTTCGGAGCATGATGTACCCCCTCTCCACGGAGTTCTATTCTTCGATCGATTCTTCCCGCCACAGTCCCAGAGATTTTTGCGCGGGGCGGTCCGAGAAGCTGAACAAGACCGCATCCGCCGAATCCGCGGAATGCGATACGGTGCACCATGACGGCACGACGAAAACGTCGTGCCTGCCCCATTCGAAGACCTGGCCTCCGATCGTGCTGCGGCCCGTCCCTTCGGTCGGGCAAAAAATGGTCGCGTCGGTGGAACGATAGGTCCCTGTCGTGAATCCCGGGGGAAGTAGCTGCAGGAACGCGCCTATTGTGGGCATGGGCGGCCCGCCTGTCGCCGGATTGATGTACTGGAGTTTGAACCCGTGGGAAGGGTCGATCGGTCCATTCTTTCGAACATGTTCCAGGGCTTCCCGGCTTTTGGAGTAGCGGTAGTTGAACACCGGTGCGGAGGGCCGTTCCGGTTTGTATTCGACCGGAAGCAGGTTGGAGCCGTAGCGTGCCTCGGCATCGCCTTCGGATTTGGTCACTTCCTGGGTTTCCCCCGGATAGTGTTCCGCGAAGCTCGTGCCGAACATGTTCACGATCGGAACATCCAGACCGTCGAGCCAGATGGCGGGGGCGTCGCCGGGATTGCCGTGATCGTGGAACGTCCAGGATGGGGTGAGGATGAAGTCTCCGGGTTCCATGGTCGTGCGTTCACCGTCCACGGCCGTGTATGCCCCACGGCTTTCCAGGACAAACCTCAGTGCCGATGCGGCGTGCCGGTGACTCGGCGCGATTTCGCCGGGTTCGACGAGTTGAACTCCGGAATACAAACTGTGCGTGATTTGCGAAAGACCCCGCATTGCCGGATTCTCCAGCACCATGACGCGGCGTTCAGCTTCCTGTGCCGTAATCAGATTTCCGGATTCCAGCAGGAGAGGACGAAGTTCGCTGTATTTCCAGAGTGCGGGAACGCACTCTGGCTGCGGGTACGGCGTGACCAGCTTGCCCAGGACTTCCCAAAGCGGGGCCGTATTCTTCTTGGCGAGTCGACCGTAGTATTCCTTGCGCTTCTCGGAAATGTCGGGTTTGACGTAAAACGTACTCATGACCTGGATTCTCCTCCTGCAACTGAGAGTGGAACCTATCCTCCCTCCCGATTCCGCCGCTCGCCGAGTTCAGGCAGCCCGAACCGGCACTTCCATGGTGCCGATTTTCTCGATGGTGGCGACGATCGTATCTCCGGGAACGATGGGACTCACTCCTTCCGGCGTTCCGGTGCAGATGACGTCGCCGGGATGAAGCGTATAGAACGCCGACGCAAACTCGATCAGTTTTGCCACGTTCAGGACCATGTACTTCGTGTTCGAGTTCTGGCGCTCTTCGCCGTTGACCTCGATCTTGAGGTTCAGGTTGTTGGGGTCGGAAATCTCGTCGGCAGTGACCATCCAGGGGCCCAGCACCGTGTAGCTGTCGACCGACTTGCGGAGGCAACGCTCTTCAGGTCCTCGAATCGTAATGTCGAGTCCGATCCCATAGCCCGCGATGTAGTTGAGGGCGTCGGCTTCGGTGACGTTGTTGGCCATCTTGCCGATGATCACGGCGAGTTCGACTTCGTGATCGTTTCTTCGGTCCAGCTTGCGGAGCGCGATGCCCTCGCTCGGGCCGACCAGCGAACTGCAGGCTTTCAGAAACAGGCCGGCGCGGGTGATAGCCATCACCTGATTGTTATGATGCAATGCGGGGTTGTCGCGGACTTCGTCCAGGTGTTTCTGGTAGTTCACCGGCGCCCCGATAACCTTGCTGGGGTTGGCCACGGGGCTGAGAAATTGGAGGCCTTCCAATCCAACCGCGGTCGCATTCCCGGCGACCTCCGTGACACGTGCTCGCACCTTTTCCAGGTTGGAAATCAAGGGGTCGCCGATTGGCAGGGGATAGCGATATGCGGGCAGCACATCGAGCGCCTCCGTGACGTCTTTCATTCCCGAACCGTCGACGAGTCCGAGTTTCGTTTCACCAGTTCGACAAAGCCGCATTTCCGAAATCTCCTTGAAAAAAGTCGCGATCAGTTCGAAGTTGCCTCCGAACGCACTATCTTAGCGCCACCGACCATCGCTTGCATCTTCTGAAACGCGACATCGCGGGGAAGATATTTCAGGCCGCAGTCGGGCGCGACGACGAGCTGCCGGGCATCCTTGTGGGGCAGCGCCTTCCGAATACGTTCCGCGACGGTTTCGGGTGACTCGATATCGTGGGTCGAAAGGTCCAGCACGCCCAGGATAATCGTCTTTTCGGGCAAGGTCGCCAGGATCGAACAATCCAGCGATGACTGCGCGGTTTCGATGGATATCTGCTCGACATCGGTTCGGGAGAGCTCTGGAAGGAACGAGTAGCCTTCGGGTCTCTCGTGGATGATCGCCGCGTAGCCGAAACACAGATGGACGGCTGTTGTGCCGCTGACGCCCTCGACCGCCCGGTTCAACGCCTTCACTCCATACTTGCGCGCGTTTTCCGGCCGCGCCTGCATGTAGGGTTCGTCGATCTGAACCAGGTCGGCACCCGCGGCGAACATGTCCCGGATCTCTTCGTTGACCGCCGCGGCGTAATCCATGGCCATTTCTTCGGCGTCGTCGTAGAAGTCGTTCTGCGCCTGTTGCGACATCGTATACGGTCCCGGAACAGTCACCTTGACGGCACGATCGGTGTTCGCTCGCAGGAACTCGATGTCACGGACGCCGACAGCGTGCTTCCGGCGTATCCTGCCGACAATGCGCGGTACCGGATTCGGATGTCCGCTCCGGTCGAGCGCGGTACCGGGATTGTCGATATCGATGCCTTCCAGCGCCGTCGCGAACCGGTTCGAATAGCTTTCGCGCCGGATTTCCCCATCCGTGACAATGTCGAGCCCGGCCTTTTCCTGATCCCGGATTGCCAGGATCGTGGCGTCATCCTGTGCCTCTTCGAGCCACTCCGGTTGGATTCTCCAAAGTTCCTTCGCCCGCGTTCGGGGAGGGAACCGCCCGGCCAGTTTCTTGCGGTCGATCAGCCATTCGGGTTGGGTGTAGGAGCCGACCAGGGAGGTCGGCAGCAGCGGCAGCGTCATCGTGTTATTCCTTTGGCCTCAACAACACGTGCAATCCGATCATGATAAGCGTCGATATCAACGCGGGGACCGCGAACGCGAGAAACATCTGTTCGGCGCCCCATTCCAGAGACAGCAGTCTGCCGCCGACAATGGGGCCGACGATGGCCCCGACACGGCCGATTCCCAATCCCCATCCGATGCCGGTCGACCGCATGTGGGTGGGGTAGTACGTGGCCGCGAGCGCGTTGAGCCCGGGCTGGCCGCCGATGACGCACCAGCCAGCGATGAAGACGACAATGGTCAGCAGGGGGACGGCCGTCATCACCGTCTGGCTGCCGACCAAGGCGATCGCCAGGGCCGCGGTCGCAAACGTCAGGGTCAGCATCGGAGTGAATCCCCTCTTAGCGATCAGCCATGCAAGCCCGAACGTTCCGACTGTGCCTCCAAGCTGCATGGTCCCTGTGATCAATGCGGACGTGGAGGAACTCATGTTGACGGTCTGGTTCAGTATCGTCGGGAGCATTCCCGCAAGGAAATACAGATTGAGCAGGTTCGTGAAGTTAACCCCCCAATACAGCAGCGTGACCGGGGCGCGCCCTTCGGTCAGCAGGTTCAGGACCGGCACTCCGCCCTTGTTTTCTTCGGGGATGAAATACTGCGTATCGGGGCCGATGGCGGCGGAGGGATCCACACGTTTGAGCCACCGTCCGACCTTGCCGAATTGACCGCGTGCCGCGAGGAACTGCAGGGACTCGGGCAACCAGAAAATCATCAGGATTCCTACCAGCAAGGGGACCGCCCCGCCGAAGTAAAATACGGAGCGCCAACCGAACAGCGGCATCATCCATGCCGAAACGAGTCCTCCCAGTGCTGCCCCGGCCGTAAAGCCGACGGTGATCGTCATGATCAGGGTCACGCGAATTCTCGCCGGACTGTACTCTCCGATCAACGCGGTCGCGTTCGGTATGATCGACCCCATACCGATTCCGCCGATGAACCGCAGCAGCATCAACTGTTCGGCATTCTGTGCGAACAAACCCGTTAACAACGTCAGGATGGCGAAGAAAAACGTGCCAATGATGAGAACCGGCCGCCGACCGATCTTGTCGGCCAGCACGGTGAAAAACAGCGAGCCGATCAGGATTCCGACGAGACCTGCCGACACGATCGGTCCGATCTGTCCGACGGGAATCCCGAACTCATTGATGATCTCCGGAGCGACGTATCCCATCGCCTGAACATCGAATCCGTCCATGATCAGCGACAGGGCGCAAAGTGTGAACAGTCCCGCCTGGAATCGGCCGATCCTGCTTCCGTCGATGACATCGGACACGTTCAGCTTCGCGGCTGTGCTCATACGGAGGCTCCTTGGAGAGTCGGTGTGTGAGGTTGGCGATGGCGATGGTATCAGGAAACACGTTGCTTCGAAACCAGGGTTTCGTCCGAATGGCGGCGTGCCCGGCGGGTATCATTCCCGGGGTCTCCAGCCTCACCCGTTGATTGACAGTGCGGCGGGGTAACGATAAAAAAGTGGGCAACCGAAGAAGGGGCACCGATCTGCACGCGTTCTGCCGGGTGTCGGCGACGCTGATGCCGGGTCCGGATTCGAATATCCGGATCGAGTTGCGGATGCCGGTGGCGGACGACTGGAACGGCAAGTACCCGAGCCCGACGGGCAACAATGAATTGACGCCGGTCGGGCTTGGGAGTCGATAATCGGGATCGTCCCGATGGGGATTTTGAATGACACGAACAAATACCGCCCTGCACGCAGGCGCGCTACTACTGTTACTTGCTGGATGCGCGGCCCGTCCTCAACCCACAATCAGGCCTCTACGAACGCCGCCGGACCGGGCAGGCACTCTGACACCGGCAGTTCGCCCTCCGATCGAAGTTGAGCGAGACGGGACGGCGCCGACTCGCGAGCGCGTCGGCGAGATCATCATCGAAGTCCGTCGCGGTGCGTTACCCCAATCGAACCCGGCGCAAGCGCCACCGGCCCGGCCTCAAGTGGGAGACCCGCTGAAAAACGGAACCCTGATCGGACTCGGGACAGGTTTCCTGGTCGGATTCGCGGCGGAAGGTATTATTCATGGAGAAGGATACGATTGGCCGGATCCGTATTCGTTTGCCTTGGGTGGAATCGGAGCCGGGCTCGGAGCTGCCATCGGCGCCCTGATCGACTGGGCAATCGAGGATTGAGACGTTGACCGGAAGTTGTCACTGAGACTCCATCCGAGGGTCTCCAGCTCGGTCTCCAAACACCCGTTGATTGACAGTGCGGCGGGGTAACGATAAAAGAAGTGGGCAACCGAAGAAGGGGGTCGAACATGAGCTTCCAGCAACGGCGATGGGCTTCCATTCCGTTTCTTGTCATTCTGATTCTATTGTCCGCGCCGGCATCCTTCGCCGCGACCTGCGAGAGCCTGGCATCGCTTGGATTGCCCAACGTGACGGTGACGTCGGTCCAGTCGGTCGCCCAAGGGGACTTCGTCCTGTCCGGTGGCCGCGGCGGCGAACAACGAATTACCGATCTACCCGCGTTCTGCCGCGTGTTGGCGATACTGACACCAAGTCCGGTTTCGAATATCCTGACCGAGTTGTGGATGCCCGTGGCGGACGATTGGAACGGCAAGTATCTGGCTGTTGGCAACGGTGCCTTTGCCGGTTCGATTTCAAGAAATGCCCTGATAGAACCGCTGCGCCGCGGCTACGCTACCAGTTCGACCGACACCGGGCATACGGGCAATTCGGGCAGCTTCGCACTCAACCAGGATGCCCCGGTCGATTTCGCATATCGCGCGGTGCATGAAATGGCCGTCCAGTCCAAGGCGATGATCGAAGCGTTCTACGAAGTGGGCGCGACCTCTTCCTTTTTCAATGGCTGTTCGACCGGCGGGCGCCAAGCCTTGGCGGCGGCCCAGAGATACCCCCTTGATTTTGACGGAATCGTGGCTGGCGCGCCTGCGAACTATCCAACGCATCTGCAGGGTGCGCAGGTATGGATGGGGCAGGTGGCCCACCGGACCCCGGGCGGCGCCGGGTTGTCCGACAAGATCGATTTCCTGCACGACGCCGCGATCCAGTCGTGCGACATTGCCGACGGCGTAAGGGACGGAGTGATCGAAAGCCCCAACATGTGCCGGCTCAACCTCGCCGCGCCGCCCTACGTATGCCGGGACGGTGAGGATGGCCAATCGTGCCTGACCGTCCCCGAAGCGGAGGTTGCGTCATCGATGTACCGGGGACCCCGCAATTCGTCGGGCGTTTCGCTGTTTCCGGGCTTGGCCACCGGGAGCGAACAGGGTTGGGTGCGAGCTATGGCGGCGCCCTCGGCCCTGGCGGCGGACACCTTCCGGTACCTCGTCCACAAGGACGAAAACTGGGATCTCGCCAGCTTCGACATTGAGGTCGATGTCGCACTTGCGGAGCAGGTGATCGGCGACACGATGGACTCGATTGACCCGGACATCCGCGCCTTTGTCGACAACGGCGGGAAACTGCTCATCTATCATGGCTGGTCCGACCCGGGCATCTCTCCCTACAACTCCGTCAACTACTATCGGAGCGTGATGGACCGCTTGGGCTTTGCCGTTGCGGACTCTTCGTTGCGATTGTTCATGCTTCCCGGTGTCGGCCACTGCCGCGGAGGGGAAGGACCGGATACGTTCGACAGCATCGGTGTCATGGATACGTGGGTTGAAACCAGCGTTGCGCCGCTTCGGATACCAGCCTCGCGAATCAGGGACGGAGAGGTCGATCGCACTCGTCCGCTCTGTGCCTTCCCCAGGACCGCCGTATACGACGGCGAGGGAAGCACGGACGACGAGTCCAATTTCGTCTGCCAATAACGACACCGGCTCGGACACGATATCTTCCGGAGGGTTTCGAGCGTCAGCAGCGTGGCGGCGTTGATGCCGAGTCTGGATTCGAATATCCCGATCGAGTTGTAAATGCCAGTGGCGGACAACTGTTACAACAACTATCCGGCGGTTGGCAACGGCGCCTTTGCAGGTTGGATTCCGATCGATGCCATGAAATGAACCGGGCGATCATGTCTGCCCTCCGGGCGACCGAAGCCAGAAGCGCGGTGTGGCTCGTCGATACTGGCGGTACGCCTGTCCGTACTGTTGCTCCAACCAGCGTTCCTCGGCGATCGGTGCAAGGACGAATACGAAGATGAGCAGCGCGTGAGCGATCCACAGTAACAAAGAGTTCGCGATAAGGCTCACACCGACGAAAATCATCACGTCGCCCACGTACTGCGGGTTCCGCGTGAATCGGTAGGGTCCAGCCAACACGAAGCCGCACTTGAGCCCGGCGCTGTTCTTCCCACCAAGCGTGATGAGGCCCCAAACGGCTATCAGTCCTCCGAGCAGTATCGGAGGTATTCCCGCGACGAACCGGAGATAGCTCGGGAACCGCCATGCATTCCAGTCCAGGAAGAGGAGGGCCACGTTGAGCCCGCAGACGGCCGAGTAACAGGTCCACGTCAGAACCCACTGCCAGGAACGCCGCCGCGGCGGGGGCCAGATCCGTTTTTCGGGAACCGCAATGGACCAGAGCACGCCCGCCAACAGGACAATGAGAATCGCGACGTCGGTGGCAAAGAGGGTGTAGGTGAAGTTTGGCACGATAAGCCTCCAGTGACCTGCCAGGACCCGAGGATGATTTGACCATTCCGGACGGGCTCGATCTCGCTAGACTTCAGACAGAGGGAGAGTGACAACCAGGAACCCCCGGGTGAAGTGTTTGCTGTCGGGACGGCGCACCGCGTTGACCGTTTGCCGGCACTCAGCGCCACGGACACTGTGGCGAGCCCCCTGCTCTTGCGACGCGTTCTACACCACCACACGAAGTCCGGCGCCAGGCCGTAATCCGACGCAGCGACCGGTGCAACTGATGTGCCGCGTCCAGTTTTGGAACAGAAGATCACTCTCGTCATTAACCGCATGGCCATTGTTCCAAACTCTGCCAACATCAATCATACCCACGACGATACTCACGACCCCGATCCAGAAAAATCCACCCGTAGCGCTCCACAACCGCGAACCATTTCAGGCTTCGGGGGAGGCTGTCATCCCCCATGAGAGTTTCGGAAGGTTTCGAGCGTCAGCAGCGTGGCGGCGTTCGCCGCCAGGGCCGGAAGAACCGGATCGACATTCGCAAGCATGCCCGTGAGCACTCCCGTATCGAGTAGGACCTTCCAGACGAGGGCCGTCCCCAGACCTCCGGCCATTCCGCCCACGATCGCCCGGGCCGAGGTTTGCGGGCGAAGCAGGGCAGCCAGCACGGCAGGCGTCAGACTGGCGCCGTAGAGCGTGTAGGCGTAGAGCGCCACGCTGAGAAACTCCTCCCACAAGAACGCGGGTAACAGCGCAAACAGTCCGAACGCGACCACCAGCATCCGTTGACGCGTTGGCGTGGTTCCGCCTTTGCCAAGGTCCATCGATGCCGTCGTGGAACAGACCAGAAGGTACGAATCCGCGGTCGAGACGATGACGGCAACCGTGGTAGCGGCCAGCAACAAGCCGATGACCGGTGGAAAAACCGTGAACGCCATTTCGATAATCGCGTGCCCCGGATTCGCCGGAACCTCGGGCAGCATGACGCGGCTGAAGAAGGCGATTCCGATGATGGCGGTTTCGAGGACCAGCAATCCCGCCATCGCGCCAATGGCGGCGCGCCGCGCCGTTCGGGGGGACCCCGCGGCGAGGAATCGCTGATACATGTTGGCGTCGCCCAGGATCAGCAGGAAGGGCGGCAACATCACGTTGATCCACCCCAGCGTGCCAAGCCCGGCCGAGATTCGCAGCATGTCCGGCGTGAACGGTTGCAACTCGGGGTTCCATCCGTTCCAGGCGAGCGCGAGTCCGAACAGGAGGCCCGTCGCAAGGACGATGCCGTTGACTACATCCGTCCACACCACGCTGATCAAACCGGCCAGGGCCGTATACAGGATGATGAACAGCGCGAATCCGATTCGCAGAGCCGTCTGGTCCGCTCCGGGGAACATACGTTCGGCGACTGCCGCGCCGGCACGGTATTGGTAAGAGACGATGACCATGTAGGCCAGAAGGATCGCGATGGCGCTGAGGACGCGGGCGACAGGCCCGAACCGCAGATCGAGAATCTGCGGGACGCTCGACGCCGGTATTTTCCGCACCCGAGGCGCGAGCCAGGCGAGCAACATCATGCCGAGAATGCCCGAAAGAGGCAGCAGGAAGCCGCCGACACCGTTCAGATACGTGAACTCGGTATTGCCGAATAACGACCCGGTTCCGATCCAGGTCGCGATGAGCGTTCCTGCCAGCACCGGAGCCCCGACCCGGCGGCCGGCGAGCGCAAAGTCATCGGCCGAGCGTACGCGCCGTGCATGCCACAGTCCGATTCCGGTCATTCCCAGAAGGAACAGAACGATGACTGGAAGGGCGTAAGACATGGCCGGCGACTATCCCGTTACCGTCTCGGAATGCCGGACCGGGAAATAGAAACGTTCGACCCGAAAAGGTGACGCCGCGTCGGAAGCAAACCGAGGGATCCAAGGCCCTTCCATACGGTCGAAAGCGTTTCGAGGCAGACGGTCCGCTTCAGTAGTACAGCCCGCTGACCGGTCCGACATAGGCCATCAGGCGTCCAAAGGTCGTTGCCGCGATCCAGAACAAGAGCGATGCTCCCGCCATCGCCTTCACATTCGATGGAATGGCGTCGTCGTTGAAGCCGTCGTTTCTGAAGACCGTTCGGTCGATCAACCAAAGACAAACCATCGCGAGACCGATGAAGCCGAGCTTGATATAGAAGATCGGATTGATGAGCTTTGTCGAGGCGTCGGCGATCAAAAGCAAGACGCCGGAAATCGCGTTGATCCAAAAGCCGAACCACATGATGCGGAACAACCGCCCCAGCGGCTTGAGGGGCATGCCCTTGCCCAAACCCAGGAGACGCAAGTCGACGACGGCGTTCGCGCCCACCAGAAATCCCAGACCGATCGTGTGCATGAACAGAACCGTTGGATAGGCCAGCAGCGACGGAGATTCCCGAACGAACGTTCCGACTGAGGTCAGTTCGATCCAGAATAGAAAGTCCCGAATTAAAGATTCTTCCATGAAGTATGCGATCCAGATTGCTTGCCGATCACGAAGCCGCGGTTACGTTGCCGTGCATGGTGTGGGGTTCCACTGCTCGCCATCGGGTTCCCGCTTGAATTGCAGTGTTCTGACGAAGTGGCCGCTCAGATACTGCGGGTCATCGACGAAAGTCTGAATCACCAGGTATTGGTCGCCGTTGTCTTCAGTCAGCAGGTTGAAGTACTCGGTCATGAACGTGTCTTCGCTGAATGGAACGCCGTTCTTGCGCAGGTAGCCGGGTCGCAGATTGCTGGTGTCGACTTTGAGGGAACCGAATACCGGCCCGCCCTGGCCACCTTCGATTTCCCATACCGCTCGAGAGAATCCCTGCCAGGCCGGTTCGCCGGCATTGGCGCCAGCGCCGTCGAAGTGGAACATCCGGGTCTGCATGCCGAGGTCCGTGTCGATGCGCAGCGTGTCGTCGTTCTCCCAGGCGATGCGAAGCCGTGTCGGCAGACGCATGATCGCGGGGGCTGCGTAGGCCTTGCATTCTTCGCCGGCCGCTTCATCGGCCGCCGAATCCCATTCATCGGCCACGCGGCGTCCTTCGTCGTTCAACGGAATATAGGAATAGTCGCCGGCGACGGGGGTGATCATCCGGTACTGCCAGTCATCGGTAATGAGCGCTGTCCAGTAGCCCGTCAGATCGAACGGCGCGCCCTCCCTTCCCTGGACCGGCGGAGCCGCCGCACCCCGGCCGAACTGTGCCTGAAGTCCGGCCGGCAGGCCCATTATCAAGAACAACGCAGCCGCGATGGCGCGTTGCCGGGTTGGGGTTGGGCTGTTCATCCGTTTAGCCTCCGCCGCCTTGCCCTTGGGTTCCGATTGCGGCGTGCGGCCAGTGTCTTGTCATTGGATACCATCAGGTTCCTTGTCGATGGCTAGTCGAAGGTTTCCTCCCGACACAGAGCTACTCTTCGCTGAGATTGCGGTAAATCGCTTCGACGAACATTTCCGGGGTCCATGATGCCGTGGGCCGTCCAAATCGGCCGTCGTAGCCCAGAGTCGGACGCTCGGCCTGTACTTCTTCCAGCGACATACCTTCATCGACATGATGTTGAATGCGATCCCGAATGATCGTCACCATGTCCCTGTAGTAGCCGAGATCCGCCGAATCCGCGACGCGCCCGTGACCGGGGACGATCATCGTCCCGCCCTCGGTCCGGAATTCCGGTATCGCCAGCTTCAGAATATAGTTCAACGCGGCGATAATTCCGTCGATATGGCCGCCGTTGTCGACGTCGATGACGGGATAGGTGTCCATCGAGAAGAGGCCGCCCGTTGCAATGACATCCGCCCCCCTGAAATACACCAGGCTGTCGCCGTTGGTGTGTGCGTTGGGCATATGAATCATGCGGACGCCTTCTCCGTTGAAAAACGTGCTCAGTTTCATCTCATCCAGGAAGTAGGTTTCGGTCGGATAGGCTTCGAACGGAATCTGCCGGTCGCTGTCGATCATTCCGAAGAGAACATTTTCGTGTGCCAGAATCGCGGCGCCTTCTCCGGAGTCGGCGATCGTGCCGGCGACGTTTCCGCCGGTATAGGTACGTCCGGTTTGGGCGATCTGTTCATTGCCTCCGGTGTGATCGGCGTGCGCGTGGGTGTTCAGAATGTATCGCACCGGTTTCGGCGGCGCGAAGCTGTTAAGGGATATGCGGGACACGGTTTCGGCCCCGCCCCGAGTCTGTGGACGCACCGTCAGTTCTCCGCTGGCGGCGAGAAACTGTTGAAGCCGGTCCAGCGCCGACAGTACGTCCGGCGCGGAATCTTCAAGGCCCGAGTCCACGAGAAGCACGCCATCGGGGCCCACCGATGCGGTGATGTTGCCTCCGGCGCCAAACAGGACGTAGATGTTGTCCCGAACCGGCCAGATCCTGATCGTCGAACTTTCGGGATTCAGGAATTCCAATTGTGCCAGCGAATCGACCGGCGCCGCAATTAGAAGAGCCGCGGTCAACACCGACGCGCATGCGAATCGACATTGCCTGGTTTGCTTCATCGCGGACACTTAACGGCGTCCCCCGTCGGGGCGGCCTTCGCCCCGGGACATCCCGTAACCGGCTTCCCGAAGCATGTGGTAGTACTCCGGATAGATCGTGTCGGCGCCATCCCGATAGATATCCATCGGGACACCGTAGTTCTCAGCGAAATTCGTGAGCATGGTGTTCGTTCCGGGAAGGTGATGGGGAACGTCGCCCTCTTGGCGAAACACCTCGGTGACGATCGTGCATGGGTACGGCTGAACCGGGTTGTCCGGTGTATAGCGGTACTCGGTGCTGCGAATCAGCGGTTCGGTCAGGTATACCGGATCGTACGCCACGATGACCCAGGTCAAATAGTCCTGGTCCCTGAAACGACGTCGGATCAGGTACTCGTTCAATGTGGCGAGGTCGCTCTGCGGAACCCCGTTCCGGCGATAGTAGTCTTCTTTCAGATGGGTGGTCCTGATCTTCAACCGTTCGCCTTCCCAGGTTCCCGTCTGAAACCCGCCCCAGGTGTGCGGGGCATACTCGGGTGGATGCGGGCGGCCGTCCATATAGATCGGCGTATCGACCGAGCGGAGCCACTCCGTATGGAACGCGATGGTCTCCCTGGATGCGGGGTCCACTTCACGCCAGATCTTGAGGTTCGATGGGCCGCGCTTGATGTATGCCCCGGAATGCGGCCGGCACTGCCACTCGGGCAGGCTTTGAATCGACGCATCCCAGATTTCGGCGCGGGCGATTGCCTCTTCGCTCAAAGGCAGCCCGACGAACTCTCCAAGGTACGGATTGTCGGTGTTGTCCTGGGCGCGAACCACGGGCCAGTCGCCGGAAAAGTCCGTTTGCGCCAGCACTGCCGGCGCCGCCAGACCCGCCGTACCCAAAACAAGAAGTAGAACGGTCGGAAATCGTCCAAACCTGCGCATATCCATCTCCCCGTCGGAATGTCTACCACAGGAATCCTAAACCCAATGCATTCACGACTTCAAGGAACTTGCTTCGATGCGGCCCGATCGCCCCACGCCGGATTGGCTGCACCGGTGCTTGGGGTGCGGCGGCAATCTTTGGGCTTGTCCTCACAGGACATGCCATCTTCTCTTTGCGAGAGGATATTGAAAACCGAACCGCGAACGGCGCACCCGGAGCAGTGAGGGAGCAGAGGGTGGAAGAATCTGGGGAAGGTCTACGACCCCACGGCCGATACGTTTTCCGCCCCGCCGCCGAGCGAAAGCGAACAAACTGAATGGCAGGCCGCCGACAGTCCGGTTCAGGTTCCGCGGTTCATCGACTCAGTTACGGAATACATATTCCGTCTGTGTATTCTTTCTCCTGGCACACCACGGAATTCGCATCGTGCGAACTTCTCTATTGGCATGTTCGCGTAATGCGAATATCATCAGGCTTGTCGGGAGCTGGAATGCACATCATCACCAAGAGCAGACTGAAAGACTTTTGGAAAACGCATCCCCGCGCCGAGACGCCGCTGCGGGCATCGTTGACGATGGCCCGACAAGCCCGATGGGTCAGCATCGCAGGCGTTCGTCGTGTCCACCCAAAGGCCGACAAGGTTGGCAGCCTGACCGTGTTCGACATTGGCGGCACCAAGTACCGCCTCATTGTCAACATCGACTACAAGATGGGCCGGATCTATATTCGCCACGTCCTGACGCACGCGGAATATGATCGCGGCCGGTGGAAAGACCAGGAGATTGGAAATGAGCACTAAGATTGCACCCGAGTACCTGGCGCTGATCGAACGGTTCCCGCTCCGCCCCATCCGATCCGAGCGGGAACTGAAGCGAGCAGCGAAGGTTGTGGATGGGCTCCTCGATCGGGAGCGTAGCAAGGAGGAGGATAGTTACCTGAACGTCCTGAGCCTCCTGATTGAGCAGTACGAGGACGAAAGACATTCCATCGAGCCCGTTTCAGCGAAGGATATTTTGGCTTATTTGATCGAAGCCAGCGGGAAGCCGGCTCGCACGATCGCCTTGGAATCAGGCGTGCAAATATCGACGATGTCGGAGCTGCGGTCCGGAAACCGGGAAATCAACCTGAACCACATCCGGAAGCTGGCGCCCTACTTCGGGGTCGAGCCGGGAGTCTTCATTTCGGACGATTCGATGAAGCCTGGAGGTTCGGCGGAAACGGGGAGCAGTGCCGCACATGGGCCACCGTTGCAATAGGAGATATTCGCCTCTACGGATGGGTTGCAAACTGAGGCCCGGCGCCTGAAGCGTATCGGCTTCCAGCTTCTCCAGTATGTTCGCTATCGCGAACGGACGGTGGTTTCTTTCGACGAATGCCCGCATCCGAAAGGGATCGGCAGCGTCCGCGGCAACTTCTCCGGCGACTTGTCCTTGCGCAACCCTCGCAATGTCCCGGTCTCGCCCGCCAGATCCCGCCAATTGTCCAGAGAACATGAACCGTCGAAGTCAGGAGGTCGCTGACGCCGGAAAGACGGTAGTTTCCGGGCAGATAGGCGAGCTGTGGAACTTCGGATCAGTTGCGCCCCGGCCTGCGGCCGATATTCAGGAGTGAAACTTTCCCCAAGACGTGGCATGAAAGAGATTGCGAGCCGCGACAGTGGTCTGAAGAAAGCGGAGTAGTGGAATAGCCGCGGGGAGCGTCGCCCAGATTTGGGCTTGCCCTCTCAGGACATGCCAGAATCCTTGTAAATCAGTGATTGTTATGGTCAATATACAAGGATGATAGACCGCCATGTCAAACAGCGTGTCCTTCACGCGCTCGACTATCAGGCCGCCGTTGCCCTTATCGGGCCGCGTCAGGTTGGCAAGACAACTCTCGCTCTCGACATCGCTGAACAACGCAACGCACTCTATCTCGACCTCGAAGACCGGGCTGACCGGGTGAAACTGCGCGATCCCGCACTTTTCCTTGAACGCTACGAGGACCGTCTCGTCATTCTGGATGAAATCCACAGGGTCCCGGACTTGTTCCAGGACCTTCGCGCGATCATCGACCGGGGCCGTCGGCGCGGCAGGCGCACGGGCCGGTTCCTGATTCTTGGTTCCGCATCTATCGATTTGCTGCGCCAGTCCGGTGAAAGCCTCGCAGGCCGGATCGCTTACGTCGACATGCAACCGTTCAGCGTTCTTGAAGTGCCGCGCGACGGCGACGCCTTGATCCGGCTGTGGGTACGAGGCGGCTTCCCCGACAGCTATCTTGCCGTGGACGGTCGGCGGAGCTTCATGCTGCGCAAGGATTTCATCCGGACGTACCTGGAACGTGATGTGGCCATGTTTGGCCCTCGCCTGCCGGCCGAAACGCTGGAACGTTTGTGGATGATGCTCGCTCACAGCCAGGGGGGCATCCTGAACGCATCGCGGATCGCTGCATCGCTGGGCGTCAGCGTGCAGACCGTGAACCGCTATATCGACCTCCTGGTAGATCTGCTACTGGTGCGGCGGCTTCAGCCCCTTCACGCGAACACCGGGAAGCGGCTGGTTAAGTCGCCGAAGATATACGTAAGGGACAGTGGTTTCGTCCATGCATTGCTCGGCGTCGACGATTTCAACACGCTGGCCGGCCATCCCGTTGCCGGCGCCAGTTGGGAGGGCTTCGTCATTGAGAACCTGCTGGCATGTGCCCGGGAACGAACCGTGGCCAGCTTTTATCGCACATCCGCCGGCGCCGAGATCGATCTTTTGCTTCAACTTCCGGGTGGCGACCTCTGGGCGATCGAAATCAAGCGTGGCCGCGCGCCCAGACTGGATCGCGGCTTCCACAACGCGCGCGGCGACCTGAACCCAGCCCGCGCGTTTGTGGTCTATTTCGGTGAGGAGCGCTATCCGATCCCGGAAGGCGTCGAAGCGATCGGCGCCCCCGATCTCGCGGCTTTACTTCAGGACGCATGAAGCGAACGGGATCCGGCTGACCCCCGATCATTCCCACAATAAATTCGGAGCGTTTTCCCGGGCGGGGTACAATCGGCACGTTCCGCTATTGGAAGAAACCTGTTGAATATGAAGCAAGCCATGCACGCCGCGTTGTGGGCAGCCGGCCTTGTCCTGCTGATGTCGCTGCCGCCGTCCGCCCAGGCACAAATGGACCTTTCCGGAGAATGGGCGCCTCTGTTTCATGAAGACCGCCCGGAGCGTCTGGCCGGACCCTCGCTGGGTGATTATCTGGGGCTTCCGATAAACGATGCCGGGCGGTTGCGCAGCGAAACATGGGATGCGGCGCTGCTGGGGTTGCCTGAACACCAGTGCAAACCGCATCCGGCGGATTATTCTCCGCGGGGACCGGCCAACATCCGCATATGGAAAGAGGTCGATACCGCGAGTCAGGAATTGACCGCATACCGCACGCACATTTCGTGGATGGCGCCGGAACGGACCATTTTCATGGACGGACGGCCGCATCCGCCACCATACGCGCCGCACACCTGGCAGGGGTTTTCCACCGGTGTCTGGGACGGAAACAATCTGGTCGTGACGACCACGCACCTCAAGGCGGGCTGGATCCGCCGTAACGGCGTCCCCAGAAGCGATCAGGCCACATTGAGGGAACATTTCATCCGGCATGGCAACTATCTGACCTTGGTCAGCGTGATCGAAGATCCGGCGTATCTGAGTGAGCCCTTTGTGCGAACCACCAACTGGCGGCTCGACCTGACTCAGCGGATCGCTCCGTATCCCTGCACTCCGGTTGTTGAAGTGGAGCGGCCTGAAGGATCGGTTCCACACCATCTTCCGGGTCAAAATCCGTTTCTTTCCGAGTTCCCCGCGAGCGTCGGAATATCGCCGGATCTGGCCGGTGGCGGTGCCGCGACGATGTATCCCGAGATCATGACCCCGGATGCCGGGAATGCGGATGACAGAGCGCCTCGCGCGAGGCCTGCCGCCATCCCGGACGGGCAGATCCACGTCTGGCCCGTTCAGGGGAACGTGTACCTGCTGTCCGGTCCGTCCGCCAATTCGGCGGTTCAGATTGGCGGCCAGGGCGTTCTGGCCGTGGATACCGGGACGCAAATCACGAGCGGTGCAGTGCTCGAAGCCATCCAGAGTCTGACCGATCGTCCGATTCAATACGTCATCAATACGCACGCCCATGCCGATCACTCGGGTGGCAACGCCGCCATCGCCCAGGCGGGCCGTACGATCACCGGTGGAAACGTTCTCGGGGCGATTTCGGATGCCGGCGAAGGCGCCGCTGTCGTCGCTCACGAACAGGTGTTGTTCCAGATGATGGATCCCGGCGATGGCCGAGAACCGGCCGCGTTCGAAGCCCTGCCGACCGAGACCTATTACGGCGACGGTCTCGACAAGTTCTTCAACGGCGAGGGAATACGGATCCTGCACCAGCCTTCGGCGCACACGGGGGCGGACAGCATGGTCTATTTCCGCCGATCGGACGTCCTCGTGACGGGCGACGTATTTTCGATGGATCGATATCCGGTGATCGACGTGGAGCATGGGGGCAGCATCAACGGTATCGTCGATGGGCTGAATCGCATCATCGACCTGACGATCCCGCAGGAAAAGCAGGAAGGCGGGACGATGGTCATTCCGGGGCATGGCCGGGTGGCCGACGAAGCGGACGTCGTCGACTACCGCGACATGGTCACCGTATTGCGCGACCGCGTGCAGAGCATGATCGATCGGGAAATGACGCTGGCACAGGTCTTGCAAGCCAGACCGACGCGGGACTACGATCCTCTGTACGGGAGCGAGAGTGGCCAGTGGACCACGGAGATGTTCGTGCAGGCGGTCTATGAAAGTTTGACCGCGGAACAATAGTGAAGAATTGAACCAGGGAGAGGTCGGCATGAATCGTACGACGAAATTCGGTTCGATGGACCGGTACGAGAAGGGCGGGGTCGAGGTTATCGATGCCGACCCGAAGCATTACGTGTTTTCAAACGTGTTTGAAGTGGCGGGGCAGTCCAGGCCGTACGAAAAGGTGTGTGTGGGCAAGAACATGCACTACGTGATCGAGGCCCTGCGAGCGGAAGGCGATTCTCCCTGGTTCGCGTGCGCTCACGATGAAGCGGCGCTCGTCATGGACGGGGAAGTGGAAGTGCATTTCGTGCAACCCGACGCGCCCCTCGTCCCCGAGGACAAGCAGGGAACGGTTCGACTCGATGCCGATCCGAACGGTCAGAAGATGGGCTGGGTCAAGATCGGAAAGGGCCATATGTCGCTGCTGCCGAAAGGGTGCGCCTACCGGTTCCGAAGCGCTAAACCGGGCGTTGTTCTGATTCAAACCATTTTGGGCGACCACACCATTGAGCGGTGGGACGAAATCTGCCAGACGGCGTAGGAGTAGAGCCATGAGTACCGCACCAGTCATTGACACGGACGCTGCCGGATTGAACGATTTGGGGTACCGAAGCTTCGGCATCGGCAAGTTCCGGTTTGAGCGCGACGAGTACTTCGCCCACATCCATTACCCCATGGGAAGCCACATCATGCCGATCGACGCCTATTTGCGGGCGCTGATGCGCGACGTCGCGTGGGGGTTCTTCTACGGTACGGTCAACTTCGACCATGTGTTTGGAACCATCAACCACTATGGAAGGGTTGACATGTTCATCGGACTCGGGGACCCGGCATACCGGAAAGCCCGGCGCGCATACGTGGAACAATTCGATGCCGAAGACCTGGCAACGGTCTTCAAGGGGATGCTCGACGACTGGACCAACGAAGGGTTCGATCCGTTCGCCGCGCCTGCTGAAACCGGGACCGCGTTCGGACGGAAGAATGGAAGCAATCCCGCGGCCGTTCGCCGGCAGCGGGTCGTGGCCAACCGAATGGTCGGTCTGCCCGAGGACACGCCCCATCGTTCCGACGAAGCCGGATTCCCCATCAACCGGCACTTCGCCGACGTTCCTCAGGATGAACCCGAAGTCCATGCCGAGCCGGGATTCGAAAAAGAGGTCCATGCGTTCAACCTTTTTGGCTACCTCTCGCGATCGGACGTGACGTGGAATCCCTCGGTCTGCTCGGTTGTCGGCGACAGCCTGATGTGTCCGACGACCGAAGAGCAAATCCTTCCCATCACACACGGCAACGACCGCGTCGAATGGTTTATTCAGGCCAGCGACGAAATCATCTGGGACGTCCAGGATGCGGCGACTGGCAAACTGCGCGCCAAGGTCGTAATGAAGGCCGGCGACGTCGCGGCGATGCCCGCCGACATCAAGCACAGGGGTTATTCGCCGAAACGGTCCATGTTGCTGGTTTGGGAAAACAACGATCATTCGCTGGCCGAACGTTACGCGAAGGGCGAGTTCAAGCCCTATCCCGTTGAGTTCTGAAATTCTGAAAGAGGCAGGGTATGTCCACGACAGTTGAGCCCGAAGCGGGCCTCGACATCGAGGCTCGCTTGTTTATTGGGGGTGAGTTCGTGGATTCGGTCGATGGCGGCCGTATTCCGATTCTGAACCCGCATGACAACAGTCTCCTTGCCGAAGTGTCCGAGGCGCGCGAGGCGGACATCGACCGCGGCATCGCCGCCGCCCGAAAGGCATTGCCCGGGTGGAAAAACACGCCGGCAGCGGAACGGGGCCGTCTGCTGGGCAAGCTGGCCGATGCCATCGAGGCGGACCGCGAATGTCTGACGCGTCTGGAATGCCTCGACACCGGCCACCCGATTCGCGATACGCGCATGCTGGACCTGCCGCGGACAGTGGCGACGTTTCGGTACTTCGCGGGACTGGCGGACAAGGTCGACGGGCGGACCGTTCCGATGGAACCGGGCTTCCTGAACTACGTCACGCGGGAACCGGTGGGCGTCGTCGGTCAGATCGTGCCGTGGAATTTCCCGCTGATGTTTACCAGTTGGAAGCTCGGGCCCGCATTGGCGTCCGGAAACACTGTGGTGCTCAAACCGGCCGAACTGACGCCGTTGAGCACCCTCAGGATCGCCCGCCTGACCGCGGAAGCCGGTATTCCTCCCGGCGTGGTCAACGTCGTTCCGGGGTATGGCAACGTGGCCGGGCAGTATCTGGCTGAGCACCCGGGCGTCGACAAGATCGCCTTTACGGGTTCGACCGTTACGGGAAAGAAGATTGTCGAAGCGTCCGCCGGTAACCTCAAGCGCGTGCAACTGGAACTGGGCGGCAAGGGCGCCAATATCGTATTCGACGACGCCAATTTGGCTGCAGCGGTGAACGGGGCCGCGTTTGCCATATTCCATAACCAGGGGCAGGCCTGCATCGCCGGGTCGCGCCTGCTGTTGCACGAAGGGATCGCCGATGAATTCCTGGACCGGTTTCTGGCTTTGGCCCGATCGATCAAGGTGGGGAATCCCCTCGAGCCTTCGACCGAAATGGGCCCGCTGACGTCGATTCAGCACCGGGACCGCGTGTTCGGTTACATGGATGTCGCACGAGAGCAGGGAAGTACGGTCTTGACGGGAGGGAAGGCGCCAGACGCTCCCGAACTTGCCGACGGATGTTATATCGAGCCGACCGTGGTCACCGCGGAACCCGGCGACCGGGTTTGTCACGAAGAAGTCTTCGGTCCGTTCGTGAGCGTAACCCGTTTCAGGGATGAAGCCGAAGTCGTCGATATCGCCAACGGTACCGGGTACGGTCTGGGCGGCGGGTTGTGGACGACGGACCTGACGCGCGCCCACCGGACCGCATCGGCCATGCGGACCGGCATGGTGTGGGTCAACTGTTACAAGCGGGTCAGCCCGGGGGCTCCATTCGGCGGCGTCGGGCAATCCGGTTACGGCCGCGACCTCGGCGTCGAAGCTATCCATGAATACACCGACGCAAAGTCTGTGGTCATCAATTTCGATGGGAAGATTCCGCCGTATTATCCGCGCGGCGGATCGAAGCCGTAACCTGCGTATCGCTCGAAACGTAATGAAAATCGAAAAGAGAGAAGAGAAAGAGCAAGGAAGAATGTCGAACATTCATCGAAACCCTCCGGAATGGAGGGCGGGAATGAAGATGCGCCTACGGGATTCCAAGCACTGTTTCGTCGTCGCGGCATTGACGGCGGTTGCGGTTGTCTGGCCGGGCTTTTCGGAAAGCACTGTCGCCCAGGAACTCGAAGTCCTGCATGTTCAGAACAACGTGTACGCCATTTTCGGAGCGGGCGGGAACATTGCCGTTCAGGTTGGGCCTCAAGGCCCGGTCATCGTGGACAGCGGTCTCGACGGCCGTAGCGATGACATCATGGAGGCCATCGCAACGATTTCGGATCGCCCGGTGCGCGACATCGTCAACACCCATATTCATCCCGACCACATCGGCGGCAACGAAGCTATCGCCATCAGCGGCGGGTTTGCCAGCGGCGGCACCACAGGCGCCGGCCGCAGGGACGCGACGATGTACGCCCACGAAAACGTTCTCTTGCGGATGAGCGGCGCGCTGGGCGACGACGAACCGGTACCGACCGGGCAGTGGCCGGGGAACACGTACTTTACCGCCAGCAAGGAACTCTTCGTCAACGGCGAGGCGATTCAGATTCTGCACCAGCCCAGGGCGCACACGGATGGCGACTCCATCGTTTTTTTCCGGCGTTCGGACGTCATCGCCGCCGGCGACATCTACGTCAACAATGGCTATCCGATCATCGACCTTGCGCGGGGCGGTACGGTCAACGGCCTGATCGCGGCACTCAACAACATTCTCGACATCGTGATTCCCGCGCCCACGCAGGAACGCGGGACGATGGTGATCCCCGGGCATGGACGGATCGCGGACGAACATGACGTCCTCGAATACCGTGACATGGTGGTGATCGTTCGCGACCGCATTCAGTCCATGATCGACGACGGGCTCACGTTGGCCCAGGCGCAGGAGGCCAACCCGACGTTCGAATACGATCCGCGGTATGGCGCCGACTCGGGTTTCTGGACGACCGGCGATTTCGTCGAGGCCGTGTATCTGAGCCTCAGCGAGGGTTAGCAGCCCGCAGCAGAGCCGTTCAGGGTTTTGCCACGGGCTGTCAGGGCATCAAAGGCATTATCCGGATGCCCTCAGTGAGGCATAATTGGCACATGGCGAGTGCGTTCATGCGATCCAGCGCTCGCGGGAGGAACCTTTCATGAAACGAACGGTGTTTATCGTGCTTGCCGGCGCCTTTCTGGTCACCGGTACCGCGGCATATGCCCACCACTCTTTCGCGGGCACCTATCACGAAGACGATACGATGACTATCGAAGGGCAGCTCGTACAGTTCCTGTACCGGAATCCGCATTCGTTCGTTCACGTTGTGGCGACCGACGAAAGCGGCGCCGAGCAGCGGTGGTCCATCGAGTGGGGCGGCGTCGCCCAGCTCAACCGTCAGGGCGTGGACCGGTTTACGCTGAAACCCGGCGAGACGGTTCGAATTGTCGGTGCGCCATCGCGTAGCGTGGATGTCGATCATCGGTTGCTCATGCGTGGACTGGAGCGGCGGACCGATGGTGTGGTCGATTTTGTCTGGGGTGGAGAAGTCGACTGACGCGGTCGTCAATCGGGGAGAGGTCATGAAGCACTATCTTGCCAGGTGCGCCGCGGCAGCGGCCCTGGTCCTGTCCATTGTCCTGTTGCCGGCCGTGACCGATGCCCGAGCCCAGCGCGGCCGTGGCGGCCAGGCGGGTCCTCCGCCCACAGGACAGGCCGGCGCACCAATCGATATGACGGGCACGTGGGTGTCGGTCGTGACCGAAGACTGGTTGTGGCGGATGATCACGCCTCCGGTAGGGGACTACGCCAGTCTTCCGATCAATCCCGAGGGCCGCGCCGTGGCGGATGCCTGGGACCGGGAGGCGGATATTGCCAGCGGCGAGGAGTGCAAGGCATGGGGCGCCGCGGGGCTCATGCGCATGCCGACTCGTGTGAGAATCGCTTGGGAAGACGAAAACACGCTGAAGCTTGAATCCGATTCCGGGATGCAGACACGGCTTTTCCATTTCAACGACGGCGGCGAACCCGGGGCGCCGTCCCTTCAGGGATTCTCGGCCGCGCGTTGGGAGGGCGGCGAACCCGGTGGCGGCGGCGCGGGTTTCGGCGCCTTTGGCGAAGGCACGGCAGGAGGGTTGAACGTGGTCACGACCAACCTCGCTCCCGGCTATTTGAGGAAGAACGGCGTACCGTACAGCGGTAACGCGCTTTTGACCGAGTACTTCGATCGTCATTCGGATTTCGGTGACGAATGGTTCACGGTGACGACTATCGTTGAGGATCCCGAATATCTGACAGGGCCTTTCATTACGAGTTCTCACTTCAAGAGGGAAGCGGACGATTCCGGTTTCAATCCGATGCCCTGCCTGACCGATCCGCCGTTAGTTGACGAACCGGTCGAGAATTAGCCACCCATGGCAAACCGTAAAGGCCCGTTCAGGGTTCTGCCACGTGTTGCCGGGTTCAACCTGGATAAAACTGTTTTTCCGGAAAATGAACGGGATCGGGGCAGGCAGCTTCGATCCCGTTTTTTTTGAAATCGAAGATTTTCGGATTTGAAATCGAGTGGTCGATGGCGCCTTCCGTTGGAACGCACCATCCGGATGAAACCTTATCAACAGACTGGAAGAGGAATGGCAGAACCAAAATACTTGAGAATCGCGACCGAAGAAGCCTGGGCCACGGCCGAATTGCTGGATGGCTACAAGAAGATACTGGAGGACGGCAGCTATGACGACCCGGGGTTCATCAGCCTCTGGGGGCACTACGCGGGGAACCTGACCGACCGGCCGCTATTCATACGTGAGCGGCTGCCGGATATGGGTGAGCGGCGCATCAAGGACATGGACGACACGGGCATCGCCCGGCAGATCCTGTTGTTGACCTCTCCCGGCGTTCAGGTATTCGATCGCGATACCGCCGTGGGACTGGCTCGCGACAGCAACGATCAACTGGAGGAAGCGGTTCGAAAGCATCCGGACCGGTATACGGGGCTGGCGGTGTTCGCGCCTCAGGATCCGGCCGAGGCCGCCAGGGAGATCGAGCGAAGCGTCAAGTTGGGCATGAAGGGCGCGGTTGTCAATTCGCACACGCACAACGAGTACCTGGACGATCCCAAGTTCTACGCCATCTTCGAAGCGTGCGAGCACCTCGACGTGCCGCTCTACATTCATCCGCAGACGCCTTCGCGGCAAATGATCCAGCCCTTCATGGAACGCGGCCTGGACGGCGCGATCTTCGGTTTTGCCGTCGAGACGGGACTTCATCTGCTGCGGATCGTCGTGGCCGGTGTTTTCGACCGTTTCCCAAAGCTTCAGATCATTGTCGGGCATCTCGGCGAGGGCCTGCCGTTCTGGCTCTATCGCCTGGACTACATGCATGCGGCGGGCATGAAGGCGAACCGATACAAGAGCATTGAGCCGCTCGAACGCAAGATCAGCGAGTACATGCAGCAAAACGTTTACGTAACGACGAGCGGTATGCCCTCGGTGCCCTCGATCATGCTTTGCCAGCAGGTACTTGGCATCGACCGGGTGCTCTATGCCATGGACTATCCCTATGAATTCGTTCCCGAGGAGGTCGCCATGTCGGATGCGCTTCCCATCAGCGACAACGACAAGCTGAAGTTCTTCCAGACCAACGCCGAGAGAGTCTTCAACCTCTGAAACCTTGAACCGCAATCGAGGTCAGCCGATGAAGTATTACGAAATTCGGGAAGCCAGGGGAATCGAGTCGCTGAAGGCGGCCGAGGGTCCGGTGCCGAATCCCGGTCCGGGCCAGGTTCTCGTTCGGGTGCACGCGGTGTCGTTGAACTACCGCGATCTGGCCATCGCGACCGGGCACTACGGCCGAGAGGTTCGGAAACCATTGATTCCGTTGTCCGACGGCGCCGGTGAAGTCGTCGAGATCGGGACCGGCGTGAAGCGCGTCAAGACCGGAGATCGCGTTGCCGGCATCTTCATGCAAGGATGGATCGCCGGACAGATGGCGCCGGCCTACAGCGCGACCGCCCTTGGAGGCGCCGTGGACGGGATGTTGGCCGAATATGTCGTTCTGGATCAGAGCGGGGTGGTGCGGCTTCCACCACATCTGTCCTACGACGAAGGCGCGACTCTTCCGTGCGCCGGCGTGACGGCCTGGCACGCCCTGACGAGCTTCAGCATGCGGCCAGGGGCGACGATACTTGCGCTTGGTACCGGCGGCGTTTCCATCTTTGCCTTGCAGTTTGCCAAGATTGCCGGCGCTCGTGTCATCGTCACCTCCAGCAGCGATGCCAAGATCGAGCGTGCGAAGAGGCTTGGTGCGTCGGCAGGCGTCAACTACGCCACGCATGCGAGTTGGGGCGACAAGGTCGTGGAAATCAGCGGCGGCGGCGTGGATCACGTGATAGAGGTCGGCGGCGCCGGGACACTGGCCCGTAGCATGAACGCTGTCCGTCATGGTGGACGCGTCAGCCTGATTGGAGTCCTGTCCGGTGCCGGGGCCGAAATCGATCCAATGCCCATCCTGGCCAAACAGATCCAGATTCAGGGTGTCTTTGTCGGTTCGCGCGAAATGTTCGAAGACATGAATCGGGCGATTACCTTTCACAACCTCAAGCCGGTGATCGACACGATTTTCAAGTTCGACCAGGTGCACGAAGCCCTGAAGTGGATGGCGTCCGGGTCGCATTTCGGAAAGATTGTCGTACGGGTCGTGTAAGAATCAGGATCAAGAGCCAGGAAGCAGCGAAAAGCCCCATGAAACCGAAACGTTTCGGACGATCGGTAAAGGACCGAGGGCGCGGGAGCGCGCAACCGATTCGGGTTGAGTCCTGGAATCTCCTGACCCGAGTGGGCTTCCGATTCGCTTTCATTTACCTGGGACTCTTCATCCTGGCCACGCAGATCGCGGGCAGCCTGTTCGCGGTTCCCAATATCCCCTTTCGCGGCATGGGGCAACTTTGGCCGATGCGCGAGATCACGTTCCAGTTTGCCGACCGCGTTTTTGGCGCCGCCGGCCCCCTGGACTACACCGGTGCGAACGGCGAAACGATCTTCTTTTTGGCCCAGACATCCTGGATTCTCATCGTCGCCGCGATCGCGGCAGGCGTGTGGTCCCTCATCGGCCGCTCGCGCCCAAACTACGCGACCGCGCACAAGTGGTTTCGCCTGTTGATCCGGTTCGGGTTGGCCGCGCAGATGTTCGAGTATGGAATGACCAAGGTTATTCCGAACCAGTTCGCCGCGCCATCCCTCAATATACTGGCGACGCCTGCCGGAGACTTGTCGCTGAACACCCACTTCTGGACGTCGATCGGAGCATCGCCCGTGTATCAGATGTTTACGGGCTGGGCGGAGTTGCTCGGCGGAGTCCTGTTGCTGATACCGGCGACGACGATGGCCGGGGCATTGATTTGCCTGGCGGACATGTTCCACGTCTTCGTCCTCAACATGACATTCGACATCGGTTTGAAACTCACGACGTTCCATCTCATCCTGTTGGCTCTGTTTCTTCTGGCGCCCGACATGAAACGTCTCTTGAAATTCTTTGTCCTCGATCGCGTGACCGGTGCTTCGACTCACTCCCATCTGTTCAAGACGGCGGGACGCAACCGCGTCGCGTTCGCGCTGCAGATCCTGTTCGGCTTGTATCTGCTCGGGGTGCAAACCTGGGCGAACGCCGGCTTCTGGTACGTCGAGGGAGGCGGCGCTCCCAAGTCCGCTCTCCATGGCATCTGGAATGTGGAGCGGATGGCCGTGGACGGCGAGTTCGGCCCCCCGTCACTCAACGACTACGATCGCCAATGGCGGCGGGTCATCTTCGACGATCCCGGCAGCGTGACTTTTCAGCGTACGGATGACTCGTTCGCCCGCTACGGCGCCGCCCTGGACATGAGCGCCAATACCATCGTTCTTGCAAAAGGGGACAGCCGGAACTGGCGTTCGGAGTTTACCTTCGAGCGCCAGGCGGACGACCGGCTTGTCCTTGACGGAGAAATGGACGCCCACCGGATTCATCTGGAACTCCTGCGTGTTGAATTCGACACGTTCCGGCTTCTCAACAGCAGCTTTCGCTGGATTCGTCCCGACGGCGGCTGATCCCTTGAGATTCTGGAAGGCGGTCACCGCCGGTCGTACACCGCCGTCGTGGTGAGGGCCTCACCGCCGGCATCCTGCTCGGTCGTGACGGCGGTAAGTGTGCGGCCGTCGGACGTCACGGTGACGTTCGTGGTCGCGGCGGTCCGCCCATCGACCTTGACGACGATCCGGTAGGTCCGGTCGTCGATCTGCCTGTAGGCGTTGGTCACGACATAGTCCAGGCCCTGAACTGGGTAGTCTTGGCCGTCCAACGCCCCGATCCACTCGATGTGGGTTCTGCCGCCCCGTGTCCCGACCATGTCGTAGGCCACCCTGATTCCATCGGGCCATGGTTCGATCCGAAGCCGGGTTCGTTTGTATTCGACCGGACCGGGGCGGGCGGTGGAATTCGCGGCGTTCAGCGTCCAGGCGCCGAACCACGAGGCCGGTTCCTGGGGCATGGCTGCGAGGCCGGGTCCCAGAACGCCGGCGATCGACAGAACGACAAGGATTCGGGTTCGCATTGTCAGAAAACATCGCACTGGCCGCGCCGCCTGTCAAGCCGGTGGCGATACGCCGCAGGACGATATCGTGCGGTAATCGTGCGGTCATAGACCGCAGCTGTCCAAAACAAGTTCCCTGAACATCTCTTACTTATCGACTGTTCCGAATCTGGTGGGACGCGACATATCCCGTGCTCCCTGGTCTTTGTCCAATCTAGCCGCGATGTTCCGGCTCAACCTGTTCATTTATCAAGATTTGCGTGACTGGCTCGATGACCCTTTTCGCACCCCATCCCTGGACCCGGTCCCAGATCAACTTCTCCTGCCCTGGTCTTATCTGGGACAGCCCCAGACTCCATCTCGGGAGGCCTCATCCTGGAAACCGTCGTTTTCCATGCGTAACTCGTTGTCTTCTCAGATCACTGGGCGCAAACCCTGTCCTGTTTTGGACAGCTGTGGTCTGTGACCGCTCAAATCAAGATCTTCGTGATCGCGCTGTCGTAGACCGCGCCTACAAGGGGAGTGTGTAGGAGCGGTCTGTGACCGCTCGAATCAAGAATCTTCGAATCGTCCGGTCGTAGACCGGACCTACATATGCACTCGCGAAGAGAATCAACTTCGCGCGGATCGTCCGAATCGTCCGGTCGTAGACCATCCCTGTCCAAAACAAGTTCTTGAACAGGCCCAATAGAGCGGTAAAAAGCCTTCCAATAACCACCGCCGGAGCATCAAGTGGTTGAGACACATGCATCCGCCAGTTCCCATTTGGACAGCCTTGATCGCCCTGCTTCTGCTCAAATGGCTCCACTCTTATCCCGTGCTCCCTGATCTTTGTCCAATCTAGCCGCGATGCTCCGGCTCAACCTGTTCACGTATTGCGATTTGCGTGACTGGCTCGATGACCCTTTTGGCACCCCACCCCTGGACCCGGTCCCCGATCAACTTCTCCTGCCCTGGTCTTATCTGGGACAGCCCCAGACGCCATCTCGGGAGGCCTCATCCTGGAAACCGTCGTTCTCCATGCGTAACTCGTTGTCTTCTCAGATCATTGGGCGCAAACCCTGTCCTGTTTTGGACAGCTGTGGTCTACGACCGCTCAAATCAAGATCTTCGTGATCGCGCGGTCGTAGACCGCGCCTACAAGGGGAGTGTGTAGCGACTGTCTTGAAAATCAAGCACAAGGAAGCTCCTGACGCCAAGCAACGCGATCACGGGCGATGGCGTTGAGGATGGTGAGGAGTTTGCGCATGCAGGCGGTGATGGCGACCTTGGGACGTTTACCGGAATGACGAAGGCGCTGGTAAACGACGGCGATGGATGGATTGTGGCGGATGGCGACGAGGGTGGCCATGTAAAGGGCGCGTCGTACAGGAGCGCGCCCCCCCATGATCATGCGGCGGCCGCGGAAAGTGCCGCTGTCGCGGTTCATGGGGGCGACGCCGACCAGAGAGGCCACCTGGCGGCGATCCAGACAACCCAGTTCGGGGAGATGAGTCAGTAACATGGTGGAGGTGGCAGGGCCGACACCGGGAACACTGCGCAGAAGGTCGTCGGTCTCGTGCCATATGGGGCTGGACCGGATCGCGTCGTTGATATCGTGGTCGATCTTGGCCAGATCGCGTTCCAGAGAACGGATATGTTTATTGATTTGAGTCCGAATCGGCTTCAGAGCCATCGCCCGACGGTTTTTCTCGGCGACGATCATCTGCACGATTTGCTGTCGACGGACGGCAAAGGCGCGCAGTTGGGTGGTTTCGGGGTCCGAAATAGGGCGGATCGCGGGCCGGACGCGGGCGGCGAATTCGGCCAGGACGTGGGCATCGATCCGATCGGTCTTGGCCAGCTGGCCCATCGAACGGGCGAAATCACGCACCTGACGCGGATTCACAACCACGACGGGCAATCCGACCGCGGCCAGAGCCAGCGTCACGTCATGCTGATATCCCCCGGTGGCTTCCAGAACGATCAATTCAGGGGAAAGACGGGTCAGTTGGGACACCAGTTTGTCGTGGCCCCGGGCGTCGTTGCTGACTGTGGCGATGGTCTGGTCCGATCCGACAACGCCCACATCGAGTGTGGATTTAGAGACATCAATACCGACGAAGTTTGGTGTGTTCATTCCTGTGGACCCTTCCTTGCGAATGCGGGCTTGAAATCAGCGGCCCTGGTCGACTGTTCGGGTTAGTGCAGGATACGGACGTGACGACCTTGCTACACATCGGTCTTGGTTGGACCTGGGGCGGTACGGTCTGTCACGTCCGTTCTCGATCCCCGCATAAACTACGGGAATCCAGAACTCGTCATTTTATGTCTTATTGAAAGATACAAGGGGCGGTCTATGACCGCCCAAATCAAGATCCGGCCGAATCAACTTTCAATGGACGTGTAGGGTTCTGCCACGGGTTGCCATGGACTTGCGATCGCAAACGGGCCAGAATATGCTGCACGGATTCATCGAAGTCGATTCCATGAAGTCGATTCCATTTTGGGTGGCGTCGATGCTGGCGTTAATCCTGCGTTAGTGTCGGCGTTTCGTCGAAGTCCGTCCGGGAGCGTGCGTATGTACAGCGTTGGCCGAGTCACAATTGTCGTTCCGTTACTGATGGGAGCGATGCTGCTTGCGGGTGTTCCCGCTTTTGCCCAGGTCGATTTCTCGGGAGTGTGGAATCCGCGTCTTGGCGACGAGGATAATCCCGAGCGCCTTGCCGGGCCGTCGCTCGTGGAATTCCTCGGCCTTCCGATCAACGACTACGCCCGGCAATGGGGGCTGGCCTATCGTCCGGGGCGCCTTTCGCTTCCCGAGCATCAGTGTCAGGTCCATGTTGTCCACTACATCCACCGCGGACCCATGGCCATGAGGATCTGGGAAGAACGGGATCCGGTGACCCATGTCCTGATCGCGATCCATGAGTACATCAGCACCTACGAACAGAAACGGACGATATGGATGGACGGCCGCCCGCATCCGTCCCCGAATGCGCCTCATACCTGGATGGGTTTTTCGACCGGCGTGTGGGAAGGCGACATGCTGACGGTGACGACCACTCACATCAAACAGGGTTGGTACCGGCGCGAAAACCTTCCGTCCAGCGACGAAGCGACCACGATCGAGCACTTCGTTCGTAACGGCGCTACGCTGGTGCACATCAGCGTTACCGAGGATCCGGTCTATTTGGAGGAGCCTCTGATCAAGACAGAGGATTTCAACCTGAACCCCAACCCGAACAACTTCACGCCGTTCTGGCCCTGCGAATACATCGAAGAAGGGCAGTGGGAACGCGGCACCGTTCCCCATTATCTGCAGGGCGAGAATCCATACGTGTCGGAGTATGCGGCGACGCACGACTTGCCGCAGGAAGCGACGCTTGGGGGCGCGGCCACGATGTATCCGGAATTTCAAAGGACGATGGAAGCGCTGCCGATAGCCGTCTATCCTCCACCTGAAGACTAGGAAGTCCGCCAAGCAGGATCGCGGGCAGGATCGGGATTGCAGGCAGGCTAATGAACACGACGAACAGGACGGTCATGAAGACACTGACGAAAACGTTAATGAAGACATTGACCGGGAAGGCTATGAACCAGACGATGAACCGAATGCGGCCCCGAATTGCCGTCTCGCTCTGCGCCGTGGTTTTGGGAACCGCGGCGTTTGCGTTACCCGGCGAGGCCCAGCAGATTCGAACCGCCCGGCAGACGCCCTTTCCGCGGAACCCGAATTTTGCCGAACTCGAAATCGAAACGTTGCACGTTCAGGGAAACGTCTACATGCTGGCAGGCGCCGGCGCGAACATCGCGGTCCAGATCGGCGAGGACGGCGTGTTGTTTGTCGACTCCGGTTATCAAGAAATGAGCGGCAAGGTGATCGCCGCGATCCGCGAACTGTCGACCGAGCCGATTCGGACCATCATCAATACCACCTTGGCGGATGACCACACGGGCGCCAACGGGCCCTTGGTCGCCGCGGGTTCCATGAACCAGGCCGGTCCGGGCTTGGGAGGACGTCCGAACGAGGGCGATTTGATCGGGCACGCCAGCCTGCTGCGCCTCATGACCGAAATCGGAGAAGACACGATTTCCACGGACCGCTGGCCGCCCAGCACGTTCAATATCGGCCAGAAGGACCTGCATTCCAACGGTGAGGCCGTTGTGATTCTCCACATGCCCGCGGCGACGGCCGGCGATACGCTCGTGTGGTTCAGGAAGTCCGACGTATTGGCTGCCGGCGCGATCATGGACCAGACCAGCTTTCCCTACATTGACGTGGCTCATGGCGGGACAATCGACGGCATCATCGAAGGCTTGAACACACTGCTCGACATCATGGTGCCCGCGCACCTGCAGGAAGGCGGGACAATGGTCATCCCATCGCACGGCCGGATCAGCGACGAACACGATGTCCTGGAATACCGCGACATGGTCACGATCATTCGGGACCGCGTTCAAAATGCCATCGACAACGGAATGACCCTGGACCAGGTGCAAGCGGCCAGCCCCAGCTTTACTTACGAATATGAGCCGCGGTTCGACAGGGATCCGGGGTGGACCGCGGCGATGTTTGTCGAAGCGATTTATCAGAACCTCACCGCCGCGGGGCAGTAAGGTCGATTCCGAGTTCCATTCTTGTTTTGGAGGACAACAGTCATGAAGGCGAGGTTGCTTATTCCAGCGATACTTATTGCGTTCGCCTCGAGTGTAGTCGCATATGCCCACCATTCGTTCGCGGGAACCTATCTCGAGGGCGAACTGGTCACTATCGAGGGCGATATCGTTCAGTTCAATATCCGGAACCCGCATTCTTTCATCAACATCGAGGTTGCCGACGAAGACGGCAATACAGCGCTTTGGGGCGGTGAATGGGGTTCGGTTACCCAGTTGTCCCAAGGTGGAGTGGATCGATTTACCCTGAAAGTCGGCGAGCGCATCGTGATCGACGGCGCGCCAGCGCGCGATACGCTGGACCGCAAGGTTCTGGTGCGAAGAGTCGAGCGTCCCGCGACCGACACTGTCGATGAATTCTTGTGGGAAGGCCGCGTCCGATAGGCACTGCAGGGTGCGCTGGAGGTTGAACAACATGCCGGAGGCGATTTTGACGCGGAATGGAAGAACATCGGTTTTTCGGTTCATTGCGGCATTCGCGTGTGCGATTCCGCTGATTGCTCTTCCGGCCGCGGCGCAGCGGGGCGGCATTGGCGGCCCTCCGCCCGCGGTTCCAAGGGATGCGGCGCCCGTGGACCTGACGGGGTATTGGGTTTCGATCGTTACCGAAGACTGGATCGAGCGGATGTCGCCCGATTCGCCTCCCTCGGGTACCGGTGGCGGCCGCGGCGGTTTCGGCGGCGGGGGCGGCGGCGCGGCGGTTGCCCCATCCAATCCGGACGATCCCTGCCGCGTGTACGGCGCGGCAGGCAGCCTCCGTGTTCCCGGCCGGCTCAACATCGCCTGGGTCGATGACAGCACGCTCCAGGTTGAGATGGATGCCGGTACGCAGACGCGGTTGTTCCATTTCAATGCCGCCGATCCCCCGCCAACTGAAAGCACCTTGCAGGGATATTCCGTTGCACGATGGGAAACAGGTGGAGGCGGAGGCCGCGGACGCGGTCGCGGCGCAGCCCCTCCGGCGTGGGGCAGCCTGCACGTGGTGACAACGGGCATGACGGGCGGCTACCTGCTGACGAACCGCTCCAACTACAGTGCTCGGGCGGTGTTGCGGGAGCAATTCGTGTATCACTCCGAGTTCGGCGCGGACTACATGACCGTGGTCGCGATCATTGAAGACGGCGGTTCCACCGGCGTTACGAGTTCCACGTTCAAGAAGGAAGCGGACGGATCCAGGTTCAGCCCGACTGCTTGCGAAGTGTTCCGGTAGCGGCGTATTGACCGATTGTCCGGTCGACGTTCCTGTCAACAAAAACGTCCGTTTCGGCACGCTGCCGAGACGGACGTTCCTGTTTGCATCGAATTCGGTCGACAGCCTACCTGGCGGCGCCGCCCATCGTGAGGCGGGTTCCATCGGCAAGCGTCGTGCTCATGAACATCCCGCCATGCAAGCCGTCCTTCATCGGCCGGATTGTGGCCGTGATTTCGTCGCCGACCGCGAGAGTGTCTTTCGTCCAACCGCGCCGGGCCAGATAGTTGGGACTCATGCCTTCAAGGCCCCAGGTGTCCACGCCGCCTTCTTCGTTCTCGACGTCAATCCAGATCCAGATATGCGGGTTGGTCCAATCCACATGCTTGACGGTACCCGTGATAGTGGCGTCCACTTCCATGTTGAACACCGAAAATGAGTGGTGCGCGGAAAGGTTTGCCGCAACCGGAACCACCGAGACGACAAGCGCGGCTGCTATCGTCAGAATTGAGTGCAACTTCTTCATCTTTATCTTGTTCATGGGAGTTTTTCCATTAGGCCTGGTTGGGGTTAGCGAGGAAGTGCGCCGGGATTGTCCAGAATGACTCCCGCCTTGCCGTCTTCATCCATGAAGTTGCGATTGTTCTCTTCGCAGATATATTCGGCGATCGTCCAGTCGCGGTGGCGTGCCAGCGTGGCTCTCGTCGTGTATGGCGCATCCAGCGCCTCCGGATCGTTGATCGTGGTTTCAATCGTCATGGTGTCGGGTCCCGTCAACTCGAACCGTTCGACGATTCGCATGTTGCCGCTGTGCGGCAGATTGGCACCGATCTGGGTGAGGGGCGAAAAGCCGACGGATTCCACTAACAGAACATCGTCTTCCCAACGTCCGATGGAAGTCCCGAAAAACAGTTCGTCCGGATCTTGCGGCAGGGGGCGTCCGTCGGTGTAGATATGCCGAACCTGCGTGTATGCCTCGATGACGATCGTGACCTTGCCGGGAGTCAGGAGAAACTCCATTGGATAGGGCTGCGTCATGATTCTCGGCATCCCCGGTGGCAGGCAGTTTGCCGTTGCGGAATCTTCGATGTCGCGGGATGCCAGATTATCCCGAATCGCGGCGTATTCGGCGGTCGGCGTAAGCGGGGTTCCCCCACGTCCACCGCGGCCTCCACCGCCGCCCCCGCGTTCCCACACGCCGTTGAAGTCGGGCAGTTCGGCAAGCGCGGCCCAGTCCGCGGCCGTCGGTTCCGCGGTCGTGTAGAACTGTGCGTGTGCGTCCTCGGCCGATAAGGCGGCTACCGCGAAAGCGGCGAAAAAAGTGGCGATGTACCGTCTGCTCACGTCATTCCCCCCAATATTCAGGCGAAGTTTATCGTATCGCGGCCAAGGCGGGCAAAGGATAAGGTTTCAAGAACTTGGCGGATCAACAACCTCTGTTTTTCCCCGAGCGGCTTCTCCGATACGGCGTCCCGCCCATCACTGCGACCTCACGCTCTCGATACGGCGTCACGCTGGCGTGTACGCCGAACTCGTTGACATGGCGTCGCTCTCGACTGAAACTCGGTCATGGTTTCTTTGCTGTGGATTCTGGCCGCCGGGCTTGTATTTGTGGGCTTGCTGGGGCTTGTGATGCCGGGAGTACCGGGCGCTCCCATCTTGTTTCTCGGACTCGTCGCGGCAGCGTGGGCTGAAGATTTCGCCTTTGTCGGATTGCGAACGCTTCTGGTTCTGGGGGTGATGTCCGCGTTGACCTACGTGGTCGATCTTGCGGCCGCCGCACTGGGAGCGGAGGTTTTTGGCGGGTCGAAGCGGGCGCTTCTGGGGGCGGCGATCGGGGCGTTTGCCGGTTTGTTTTTTGGATTGCCCGGAATATTTATCGGGCCGTTTCTGGGCGCGATGATTGCCGAACTGACGAATCGGCGCAGTCTTGAAAAGGCAGGTATCGCAGGTGTGGGTGCGATGCTTGGCTTCCTGGTGGGCACGGTTGCCAAGCTCGCACTGGCTGTGTCGATGGTGGGTTTATTCCTGCTCGTCCGCTTCTGGTGAAGGCGTGTCCGCGGATGCGGAAGCCTCGGACGGCGTCGGCGTTTCCGGTTTGTCCGGCCCGTCGTCGCGGGCCATCTCACCCAGATACTCGGGCAGTTTGATGCCAACGTTCTTGGTCAGTTCATGGAGCGGAGGCAGCGACCCCACCAGACCGGATAGAAACTCGGCCGTGTTGGTCTTTCCGTTCGAGCCTCTTCCCGAATCCCACACGGTCACCTGATCGATCTTGAGGTTCGAGATCGCCTTGACCTGCTCTTCGACCAGCTTGGGAAGTTGCTCGGTCACGAGCAGCAACGCGGCCAGTTCCGGTTTTTCGGACGCCGCCTTCACGATTTGTTCGAAACCCTCGGCCTTGCGCGTCAGAATGGCCATCAAACCCGCGGCCTCGGCTTCCATGAGCGACCGAATACCGTCAGCCTCGCCCCTCTTGAGCCGCCGGACTTTTTCGGCGTCCGCTTCAGCCAGAGTCTCGATCCGGCGTTTTTCGATTTCTGCCGGCACAATGATGTTGGCTTCCTGTGTAGCGGATTCCTTCTTCGCTCGTTCGAGTTCCGCGGATTCTTCAGCGGCGTAGGCCTCCTTCAGCGCGTCGGCCTGCTTCACTTTTTCTGCGGCGGTCGCCCGCCGTTCGGCTTCCGCTTCCTGCTCCCGGCGGGAGGCGCTGGACTGAGCGATCGTCACCGCGGCCCTGTTCTCGCCTTCCACTGCTGTTGCGTGGGCCGAAGACACCTCAACCCGTTGCTCGCGTTCGGCGTTGGCCTTGCCGATTTCACCGTCTCTTTCCTGCTCCGCCACCTTGATCTTGGCTTCGTTGATCGCCCGGGCGGCGGCTTCGCGGCCCAGGGCGTTGATGTACCCGGATTCGTCGGTAATGTCCTGGACATTGACGTTGATGAGGTGAAGTCCGACTTTGTTCAACTCCACTTCCACGCCGCTGAATATCTTGTCAATCAGCTTTTCGCGGTCCGAATTGATTTCCTCGATCGTCATCGTGGCAATCACTACCCGCATCTGTCCAAAGATAATGTCCCGCGCCAACTCTCGGACCTGGGTCATGGGAAGGCCCAGCAAACGTTCAGCGGCATTCTCCATGACTCCAGTCCGGGTGGAAATGCCCACCGTGAACGTCGAAGGCGTATTGATCCGAATGTTCTGTTGCGAAAGCGCGCCTTCGAGTTTGATCTCGATGGGTGTGGGTGTCAGATCCAGAAACTCGTAACTCTGAAAGATGGGAACGATGAATGACGCACCGCCGTGATAGCACTTGGCTGAGCGGCGTTGGTCTCCCTTGCCGCCAACCTTTCCGTACACGACGAGGATCCTGTCCGACGGGCAACGCTTGTAGCGTGTGAAGACGACGAGTGCAATCGACATGAAAAAAAGAACAACAAAGATGATCAGCGCAATGGTCGAAAAATCAATCGGCAGCATTCATGACTCCGTTTCGTTTGTGAGTACGGTTCGTTCCACCAGTGACTAGGTTGGTTCCCCAGAGGCTGTAGTTGGTTCCACCAGATACGTCGTTGGGTCTACCAACTCTCGAATGACCACGCGGCGGTCGGATGGAATGGGTTCCTTCGATCGCGTGCATGCCCCGATTACCTTCAGGCGTCCCTGGACCATGATGCGAACCTGACCGGTCCCGGTTTCCTCGGGGGGAATCGACACGTAGACGGTTCCCGTCTGACCGATGGCGCTCGACAGGTCGGCAGTCCCGCTTTCCCGCAGCGAATAGAGGATTCTCATCAGATATGCGAACGAGAACATCATGACCAGTCCCACTCCGATACCCGAGAGAGTCGCAACGGTGAACGAGAAGTCGTTCTCGAGGAAGATGACGCCGGTCCAGCCGAATCCACCGAAGAAACCGGTCGCCGATCGAACCGAGATGACGCCGCCGCCATCGACATCGGCGTCGCCGAAGTCGAACAGCATCATCACGAGGATCTGAATCACCAGAGCCAGCGATGCGATGAGCGCGATCGAATAAAAAAAGATCAGGGACCCGCCGATGACCGAAAAGAGGTCTGCCACGTCTCAACTCCCTGAATGAAAAGCAAAGAACAGAATGCGGCTATGTAATGCGATGCCGCATCCCATCCACCGACCAATACGCATTCGAGACGGCAATGTTCCCGCTTATGAACGATTTGTGCAACCGGAATGGCGTCCGGAGATAGGGAAGCGATGCCTGAGGCGCAACGAAAAAGCGGCCCCTATGCGAGGTCCTCCGGGCGAACTGGCAGTTTCCGGATGCGCTTGCCGGTCGCCGCAAAGATGGCATTCGCGACTGCAGGGGCGGTCGGCGGCGTGCTGGCCTCTCCAATGCCGCCAGGCATTTCGCGGCTTTCGACGATGTGCGTTTCAACCACGGGCATCTCGTCGAAGCGCAGGACTTCAAACTCGTGGAAGTTGCCTTCAACGACGCGGCCGTTTTCGATGGTGATGCCGCCTTTCATCTGGCTCAGACCATAAACGATACCGCTCTCGATCTGTTGCCGAATGATGCCGGGATGCGCGATGTGGCCGCAGTCCACCGCGCAGACCATGCGATGAACCCGGATCCGGCCCTCCTCAACCGATGCTTCCGCCACGATCGACGTAAAGCTGCCAATGTTGTTGACGACCGCGATACCGCGTCCGCGTCCGTCGGGCAAAGGTGTGCCCCAACCCGCACGGTTCGCCGCCACTTCAAGCGCGTTCAACATCCTGGGAGAATCGGCGAGAAGCCTCCGCCGCACCTCGAGAGGATCCTTGCCGCCCGCGGCGGCCAGTTCGTCGATAAAGCTTTCGGCAAAGAACGTGTTCTGGGAATAGCCGACCGACCGCCAGTACCAGGTGGGAATCGGCAGTTCCGGCGGCGTGTATTGAACCTGAATGTGAGGGATGGCGTATTCGATGTTGGCGATTCCTTCGACCGCGGTCCGGTCGATGCCGTTTCTTAGCCCCGCGAACGATGGGCAGACGATCTGTGCCCGCCACGCCGAAGGCCATCCGTCGGCATCGACGGCGCCATTCATCCGTACGTACGATACCGGACGGTATGCGTCATGGCGTGTGTCATCCTCGCGCGACCACGTCACCTTGACAGGCGCGCCCACTGCCTTTGAAAGCTCCACCGCGTCGACCACGTAGTTGTCGCGGCTCTTTCCTCCGAATCCGCCACCCATGAACTGCGTGTGCAGCGTCACGTTTTCAGGGGGCAGTCCGGCAATCTCTGCGGCGGTGTTGCGCGATTGGGTCTGTACCTGCGTACCCACCCAGACATCGCAACTGTTTTCACGAACATCGGCGACCGCGTTGTAGGGTTCCATCGATGCGTGCGCGACATAGGCCGCTTCGTAAATTCCTTCGACGCGGGCCGATGAGCCGGCAATGGCGGCACTCGCGTCGCCCTCGACCCGCGCATCGGCGCCGGCGGTGTCTGCCAACCGCTGGAAGTAGTTGCGGATGCTGGCGCTCGACTCGGTTCCGAACGGGCCCTCGTTCCATTCCACTTTCAGCGCCTTGCGGCCTTCCATCGCGGCCCAGGTGTTGTCGGCCACGACCGCGACGCCGTTTGTCACCTGGAGGACGTTCCGCACCCCGGAGACCTCTCGCGCCGCACTGTCATCGAAGCTCGCGACGGACCCTCCAAATACTGGAGATTGTTCCACGACGGCGTAGAGCATTCCCGGCAACCGAACGTCGATCGCGTACCGGGCCTGCCCCCTCACCTTCGCTGGCGTGTCGAGCCGGGTCGGGGACGTTCGAAGCAGTCTGAACTGCATCGGATCCTTTTGCGCGACGTTGGGCGGTACGGGCAGTATCGCCGCATCGGCAGCCAGTTCTCCAAAGCTGAAACGTTCGTTGTTCAGTGTGTTGAGGATCGTCCCGTTCTGGGCCCGAACGACGGATTTGTCCACGCCCCACCGGTTGGCGCCCGCCTGGACGAGCAGTTCCGCCGCCGTCGCGCCGGCCTCCCTCAGACGGTTCCAGCTTGTACGAATGCTCAGGCTTCCGAACACCCCCTGGTTTGCGCCGTATGCCGTGTCCACGGGCGCGAATTCAGTTCGGACCTTGGTCCAGTCGGCCTCGAGCTCCTCGGCGAGCAACATCGACAGGGAAGTGACCGTCCCCTGGCCCATCTCGGCCTTGTCGATAATCAGGGTCACGATGTCGTCGGCGCCGATGTGGACGAACGCATTGATTTCGGCGACGCCCGCGCCCTGTGCGGCTGCCCGGATCTTCCCCGGTATGGTGAAGCCAAGAAGGAGCCCGCCGGCGGTCAGGGCGCCGGCCTTGAGAAAGTCCCTGCGGTGCACGTGATGTACGGCTGTCATCGGGCACCTCCGTTGGAGGCGCTGAGAACACCTCCCGCATTCGCGGCGGCCGAGTTCGTCAACGCAGCCGCGCGATGAATCGCTTCCCGAATGGACTGATAGGTACCGCAGCGGCAGATGTTGCCTCGCATCGCCCGATCGATCTGGGCATCGGACGGGCTCGGGTTGTCGCGGACAAGCGCTACGGCCGTCATGATCTGGCCCGATTGGCAGTACCCGCATTGGGGCACGTCGACCTCCACCCAGGCCTGCTGGACAGGATGGCTTCCATCGCTCGACAGACCCTCGATCGTCGTGACTTCGCGTCCCGAAACGTTGGAAATGGCCGTCTGGCAGGTGCGAGTCGCAACCCCGTCGATGTGGACTGTGCATGCGCCGCAGAGTCCCATTCCGCAACCGAACTTGGTGCCGGTCAGGCCGATGGTGTCGCGCAAGACCCAGAGCAGCGGCATCTCTGGAACGGCATCCACGGTTCGCGGTTGTCCGTTCAGGGTAAACACGATGTTTACCATTTGAGATTTCTCCTCCGCCAGCCCGGGTCCGGCGCCTCGAACTTACCGCAACGGTTGTCGATGTTTACCTGGGTTGTACTACTGGGTCGCCGTAGTCGTCTCTCAGACCGCCCAGCCAGACGTTGTTCTCCTGGCAGATGTATTCCTGAATCTCGCCCGCCGGGTCCCACATGATATCGAAGGCGATCGTCCACGGTTCGGTATAGGCGCCCGGATCGTCGATGGTCGCTTCGTAATGCAGCGTATACAGGTCGGGCCGTGAAAAGCGTTCAGTTATGTGCAGCATGTTGGTGTGGGGGTCGCCGCCCATATCGATCCAATTGCCCTCGTTGTATCCCACCACGTCCACGACCAGCGTATCGCCTTCCCAATGTCCCACCGAATGTCCCAGCCAGGTGGGATTCAGGGCATCGCCTTCCGGGTGGGGCCGTCCGTCCATGTAGATTACGCGCCAGATGTGGGTACCGCCTTCGAAGATCATCAGGATGCGTTCCTGTTCGGGCAACTGAATAATCTCCATCGGGAACGGGGTGGTCATCAGGCGGGGGCCCGATGGCGGCATGCAGTAGCCCTGGGGATCGTATTTTGAAAGGTTCTCCACTCTGCGCGCCTTGATCGCGCGGGCCCAGGGCTGGTACGGGATGGCATCATGTGAAATCAGGACTTCCCCATACTCCCGGTGCTGCCTCAAACTCCATGTGCCGCGGTTGGGTTCGATCGGTCCCAGGTTCACCGTACCATCGGCCAGTCTCGGCGTTGGGGGGTAGGGCCGGTCCCCGAGAGCCGGATCGGGGTTCACCTGGGCCTCGGCCGTCAGGGAAATCAAGGGCAGTATGAATATGACCGCAATCACTGCCCGGACAACGTCAATAACGTGATTTATCCTCAAGGGTCCATGCCTCCTCTTGAATGGATTCAGTTTCCGATCGTCGCGCCTTCACTCTCGACCTAGGCATCGATTCCGTCCAGCGACCCTTCCTTCACCTCATAGATTTGCTCGAGAGTCGAACGAATTTCGGCGATTTCGGGGGCAAGGAAGTGTGCACGTGCGAAGGCCGGCAGCGCAATATCGATGTCGTTAGCGTTGGTGGCGGAGATGCCCAGCATGTAGTAGGGATTGGCCGACCCCGGAGTGGCCTGGATGGCGGCTTGATAAGCCGAAATCGCCGTTTGCCATTCCGCCAACTGAGCGCTCGCCATTCCCAGGGTCGAGTAAATCTGGGCTCGGGCGGCGTTCTGTTGTTCTTCAGGCAGGTCCGATCGTAACAGAAAGACGTCGAGTCCCTCGAGGGCACGATCCGAATAGTCCCTGGCACGTTCCATCCGATCCTGACGCACCGCCGGATCCTCGGGAATCTCCTGGGTCATCAAAAGCGAAGTCGACATGAGCAACTGTATGTCATCGGGGAGGACCTCCAGCATGCGTTCACCGACGTCGATCATTCCGGAGATATTTTCGTCTTGCTGATGCTGATTTCGGAGGTTGTTCAGCAGAAACATTCGCACGTTCGTGCCCAGCTCCGCATAGGCTTCCGCGTCCATGCCCGTGACGTCATCCGCATCGTCGCCGAGTTGGCCGTACCACAGGTCGGCCTCATCGGCCGCGTCCAGCCCCAACTCGGTGTATTCGGGAAGCCGTTCGGACTGTCCCAGGTTGACATACGCCTCGGCGATGGACTGGTAGTACCGCATTTTCTGACTGGCCAGCCGGAATTGGGCCGTCGGATATTCGGGCAGGCTTTCAGGCTCTTCTATGAAACCGAGCTTGCTGTCCATGAAATACTGGTAGGCTTCCAGGGCCTCCACGGCCGCCTCGATGATCGCTTCGGGATCCTCCTGTTCCAGACGCGTTTGCCATCGCGCCTGAAGAATCAGATGGGTGAATTCGCTGGTCGGATAGTTTGAAAGGAAGTCGGTGATCAGGCGAAGACGGCGGGTCGGATCGTTCTGGTCCTGGATGCCGAAGAGGTCATCGAGTTCGTCTTCTGCACGATCGCTGTCTCTGTCGGGCAATGCCTGCAGTGGCGCCTGCGGATCGTAGCGAATGATCGCTCGCTGTGCCGCCGCAAGCGATGCGCTTGAGCAAACCAGCAAGGCGAGCACCGCCACGATTGCCGATCTTGATCTGATGCTCATGACTGACGGACTCCTTTGCCAACGATGGCGACAGCGGTCACCGAAACTAGTCGCCTGTCGGACTTTCGGCGCAAGTCCTTTGTTTTCAACGATGGTCCTTTTTGCCCAAACCGTAAACACTGTTATATGAATGTCTTAGGTTTTATTCCGACAGGCTGCTAGTCGACGACATCCGGGATCCGCCACGGCGTGATCGCCCCGTCGAACAACCCCAGGTTGTTTTCTTCGCAGGAATACTCCATCAGGACATCGGGGGCATCCCGCATGCGCCAATTGCGGACGTTCATCCAGTCTCTGGTGTACATGACCGGATCGTGAACCGTGAAGGTATGTTCGATGTTCCGCTCGTCAACACGCGTAAACGTGTTGGTCATCTCGACGCTGGAACTGTGCGGGTGTCCATTGGTGTCCAGTTTCGTATAACCATTGAAGTTGGTTGTGCGGACAACCAGGGTGTCCCCGTCCCATTCCGCGGTGGAATATCCGTTCCAGGCCGGCGCCAGGTCTTCGGGCCATTCCCATGCGCCGCCGATCGGAATCAGATGGAACCAGGTGTTCTGTTCGAAAAGGATCGCAATGGCGTCCGCATGGGCAATGATGTACGAGCCGTGAGGGGAATTGATGTTCCGCGCCATCCCGAACGGCATGCAGCTTCCCGCATAATCGCCGTTCGTGACCGGATCGTATTCTTTCCAGCGCTGCAGGCCGAGTTCGGTGTACGGAAGATCGTGAGTCCGGTTCGGGTCCACCGCGTCCGGCAAGGCGTCGCCCTTGCCTTCCCAGTCGAGGGGCTCGCGGGTGACCGGATCGACCACACGCGAGGAGCCGCGTCCGGCCATGTTGGGCGTGTAGGGTTCGGCCCACAATCCCGTCATATCCGGTTTGCCGTTCGCAAGCCGGGGTGTCGGTCCCGCGGGAGGCTGGTCGGCGGCCGCTCCCCGTCCACGCTGCGCCATCGACTCGGCTGGCGCCATGAATATCAGGGTGAACACGGCCACCGCTGCCAAAAATGCATTCAGTCGAATTCTCAAGTCTCACTACTCCTTTTGGATCGGTTGCGATGGTCCACTATGCCAAATCTTCAGGTCGAATGGGAAGCTTTCGAATCGGTTTTCCCGTGGCGCTGAAGACCGCGTTGACCACCGCTGGAGCGATCGCGGGCGTGCCCACTTCGCCGATGCCTCCCGGCGACTCGTTGCTGGGAACGATGTGGACATCCACAACCGGCATTTCATCCATTCTCAGCACGTCGTACTGGTGGAAATTGGTCTGTTGGACACGGCCCCGGTCCAGAGTGATCTCACCCTTCAGGGCCGCGCTCAAACCATAAACGATGCCGCTCTGCATTTGCTGGACGACGCCGTCCGGATTGACGACCTGACCGCAGTCGATCGCGCACACCACGCGGTGGACGCGAACCCGGTCATTCTCGATCGAAATTTCAGCCACCTGGGCGTTGTAGCTCCCAAAGCAGTTTGTCACCGCGACGCCGCGATACCGTCCGGCGGGTAGAGGATCGCCCCACCCCGACTCTTCGGCCGCGACGTTCAGCACATTGAGCAGCCGCGTATCGCCGGCCAGAAGCCGCCGCCGGAACTCGACGGGATCCTTGCCCGTGACCGCGGCCAACTCGTCGATGAACGCTTCGGCGAAGTAGGTATTCTGTGAATGTCCCACGGAGCGCCAGAAATTGGTCGGGATGTCGATCTCGGGCGGGTGATACTCGAAGTGAACGTTCGGGATGCTGTAGTGCACGTCGGCGAGTCCCGCTACGGCTTCACGGTCGATTCCGTTTCGCAGCCCCATCCACGACTGACAGGCGACGCGGCCCGTCCAGGCCGTGGGCCAGCCGTCGGCATCGAGTCCGGCTTCGAGCTTGGCGTACGAAACGGGTCGAAAGCGGTCGTGCTGCAGGTCGTCTTCGCGGGAGTAGACCAGATTGACGGGTGCGCCGACGGCCTTTGAAACCTCGACGGATTCGGCGTAGACGTTTCCGCCGCCGCGGCTTCCGAACCCACCGCCGATGTACATGGTGTGCACCGTAACCTGTTCGGGTTCGAGTCCGGCGGCAGCCGCGGCCGAGCTGTGGGCCAGGCCCGGGATCTGACTTCCGCTCCAGACCTCGCAACTGTCGGCGCGTACATCCGCCGTGGTGTTCGGGGGTTCCATCGTGGCGTGCGCCAGATACGGGGCTTCGTAAACGGCTTCGACCCGAGTGGCCGCCACGGCCAGTGCCCCGGCGCTCTGGCCTTCGTCACGCGCAACGGCGCCGGGTTGTTCGGCCAGACTGGCCAGTGTATTCCGGATACCGGCACTGGACAGGTTGGCGTTGGGGCCTTCGTCCCAAGCGATATCCAGCGCCTCACGCCCCTGAAGCGCGGCCCATGTGTTCTCGGCCACGACGGCCACGCCGAAGGGAATCTCGACAACGTTGCGGACCCCCGGAACCGCCCTGGCGTTCGCCGCGTCGAAGGTTCGGACGCTGCCGCCGTTGACCGGGCAGCGCGCAACCACCCCGAACAGCATTCCCGGTGTCCGTACATCGATGCCGTACGTGGCCTGTGCCGTGATCTTTGCCATGGTGTCCAGGCGCCGGGTCGGTGTGCCGATAAGCTTGAACTCGGATGCGGGTTTGAGAGCGACGTCTTGAGGGACCGGCAATCGCGATGCGGCCTCGGCGAGTTGTCCGTACCGCAACTGCGCGTTAGACACCGTGTTGACAATGGCGCCGTTTTCCGCACGGCACTGAGCCGTGCCCACGCCCCAGCGGTCGGCGGCGGCCTGAACCAGCATTTCACGCGCGGTGGCGCCGGCTTCCCGGAGCGGTTGCCAAGAGCTCCGTATGCCCGTGCTTCCAAAGGTTCCCTGGAGCGGGAATCCGTATACGCGGTCGATTGGCGCGAACTCCCAGCGTATGTTGCTCCAGTCGCATTCGAGTTCTTCGGCGACGAGCATCGACAGGGAAGTGATCGTGCCCTGTCCGTTCTCCGGCTTGTGGATGATGACGGTGACCCGGTCGTCGGTCCCGACGCTGACAAACGCGTTGAACCGTCCGTTGCCACTGCCGGTTTGGGCGCTCAGGCGGCGGCCCGGAAGGTTGAAGCCGATCAGGAGTCCGCCGGCTGCCAAGGCGCCGGTCTTGAGGAAACTCCGCCGGTCCACTTTTTGAAATGGAACGCCCACTACGCACCTCCGTTCGCGGCGTGTATTTCCGAGGCTCGATGAATTGCCGCGCGAATCGACTGGTAGGTGCCGCAACGACAGATATTGTTCCGCATGGCCCGGTCGATGTCGTTGTCGGTCGGACTCGGGTTATCCCGGACCAGAGCGGCCGCAGTCATGATCTGTCCCGATTGGCAATAGCCGCATTGCGGGACGTCGACCTCCATCCAGGCCTGCTGGACCGGGTGGTTTCCATCGCTGGACAGTCCCTCGATGGTCATGACTTCCTTTTCGGCAATGCTGGAAACCGATGTCATGCAGGTACGGGTGGGCACGCCGTCTATATGAACCGTGCAGGCGCCGCACAGCGACATGCCGCACCCAAACTTGGTGCCGGTCATGCCCAGAGTGTCGCGCAACACCCACAAGAGGGGCATTTCAGGAACGACATCCACGGTTTGCGGCTGACCGTTCAGTATGAACGTGATCGCTGCCATTGGATTCTGAACCTCCACCGCGAAGATAGCGGCAAGTATACAATCTCCCGTTCTCGGACCGGAAGCAAAGTCGCCCTCAAAAAAGAGAACTAAATCATTGATCCGATTTGACTTGATCGACCTCCGCGGCGCCCGCCTACGGCACCGCAACCGAGATCAGTTCATTCATGTCATCCAGTTCGGCCATGCGCCAGCAGAGTTCGATTGCCTGCTCGATTTGCCGCGCTGGCAGGACCGGCGCCGCCTGACCGCGGAATTTTTCGTCCAACTGGGAGTCGGACATCGGCCGGTGGATGTTGCCCAGAGACTTTTCGACGAACTTCCGGATTGTCCGCCCGTCTGTGAGATCCACTTCGATATGTACCTGGTCTTCCGTAATTGCAGGATCGCCAATGGCTGTGGCCCCCTCGCGGATGCGCTTGATCGCGGCGTCGGCAACCGTCTCGTCGGTGTATTCCTGGATTCCCGCCTTGCCGCGAACCAAGCCGACGGCGGACCCGTGGTAGACCGAAAACTTGCCTTCGAGGCCCGTCACGATCCGCTGCTTGTTGCAGAGATCCAGAACCCGCGGCGCGACCTTCAGCCGTACCCGCTCGATCCGGTCGGCCGACAAACCGTATTCGTCGTGCAGTTGAATGCAGCCGTCGATGGCCGGGTGATTGACGATGCCACAGGGAAACGGCTTGTAGGCGTTGAAACGGAGATCGTAATCGACTCCAAAGCCGGCGGTCACTTTCGACAGGTCGAATTTGGAGGATTGGACGGCCGCGAACCCGCGCGGCGCCTCGATCGAGTGTTCGCCGGCGGTGAATCCGGACTGTGCCAGAAGCGCCGCCGCATATCCATTCTGGGCCGATCGGCCCGGATGGAACGACTTGGCCATGGATCCGAACATTTCACGCAGGCCGGCTGCCTGAGTCGCCGCCAACCCCAGTGCCCAGACGGTTTCCTGTTTCTCAAGACCCAGCAGGGCGCCGATTGCCGCGGCGGCGCCAAAGACTCCGGCGGTTCCCGTGATATGCCAACCGGCATCGTAGTGTGCCGGGAAAACAGCGTTCCCAACCCGGCACTCGGCTTCGAACCCCAATATAAAGGAATGCATGAAATCACGTCCGGAAACCTTTGACTGACTTGCATATGCGAAGAGCGCGGACGCGACGGGCGAACTGGGATGAATGAAGTTCTTCGGCGTTGTGTCGTCGTAATCGTGGACGTGTGAGCTAATGCCGTTCATCAACGATGCGTGGAGTGGGTCGAGCTTTTCGGAGCGGCCCAGAACCCTCGCCGTGGCCGGACCCGAATAGGGGCCCAACGCCTGGATGGCGGCGTCCACAGCGGGTTCCCCGCTTCCGCCCAGCGCGCATCCCAGATAGTTGTGGATGGATCGCCGCGCTTCGTGACGGACATCATCCGGGATGTCTTCGATCCTGCTTGTCACCAGATAGCTCGCCAGATCTCTTGTCTCTTCCATTCGGTTTCCTTTCTCGCAATCGCCGGGGAGAGTCGCGTGTTGGCGCATTCATTCCGTTCCGACGGTGAAGCTCCCTGTCAGAGGTCCAGGCCAACACGGAGTGCCGGTCCCCGCACTTTTCATCCTTTCGTTTCACCAGACTGCCACAATCAGGCGGCCTCGGGCTGCCATAACTGGCAGGCCCCAGGCGGCCATAACAGGGCGGCCCATTGTACAACTTCGATCCGACGCCATGACACCCGCCCTTGAACGAAATCCGGTCCTTTACTCGGTGTTCCGGGAATCCTTCGGACAAGGCGGTCCCTGCGGCTCGCCAACCGCATCCATACACAACGGACAGAATTTGCCACGGACAAACTTCGGCACACACTGGGGATTCGTGAAATACAATAGGTTTGAAAGGACATTGACCGCCCATGGAACTGTTTACAGCAGAGGACTTCAAGATATTCGACCTACCTGGGTTCGAAGCCCGGATGAAAGCGCTCGCCACCCATATCCGGCCCAAGCTCGAATCGATCGGCGATGAGTTGGCGCCGTCGATCGCTGCGGCCGTGGACCGCGAGGTCTTTCCACATGTGGCCAGGCATGCCCGCCGGACCGTCAATCCCCCGGACGATACGTGGGTGGCGATCGGCTGCGACAAGCGGGGTTACAAGAAGGATGTGCATTTCAAGGTTGCCGTTTCACGGAATTGTGTTCGGCTTCTCTTCGAAGTGGGGCCGGAGTACTACGACAAGGCGGAGTGGGCGTTGGCGTGGCGGCGCGACGCCGCGCTGGTGGACGAGTCCATCGGCGGCAGGCGCGGGTTGTCATGGTTCAGAAACGAGCGTGACGAGAAGCCGGTGAAGAGCCTGAACAGTTTCTCGAGCGGCGAGTTGATCGGGTTGGGGACCGAACTGACACGGCGTCGCGAGGGTCAGTTGGTCATCGGGCGGCGCATCCGAACCGGCAAGTTTCTGGAGATGAGTCCCGAGGGTTTCAAACGTGCGGCTGGAGCGGCGTTCAAGCCTTTGGCGCCCCTGTTCGCGCTGCATGCCGCGCGAAAATTGGCCGCGGCGGGATAGTTCGTTTCACCGCAGTTGGACCACCTTCCGATCTCGGCTGAACTTCGCGACTGGATCGAACTCCAATTCGCTGACCGGCGGAATTGGAGGATTGCGTTCATTTCTGTCCCATCTTACTATTGGCACCAATTACTATTGGCACCAACAGTCCGGCCTCGTCGAGGCCGGACTCAGCTAAAACCACCTCCGGGAAACCTGGGGCGGTTCAGTCTCACTTCATAGGTGAACGGGCGGAACCCTTCAATAACGGGCGAATAAGAAATGTATGTATTCAGAATTCATATAAAACCTGATGGCGGAAAGGCTGATCCGGAAACGACCTTCCAATATTGTTTGGATAACGGGCTACTCGGCGTTGGTTGGAGAACACGTTCAGAGAGCAATACAGTAAACAGAACCAAGAGTTGGGATGACTATTATCAGGAAGCGTCACAAATATACGATAACCTCGATATCTGCAAATACATTCAGAAATGGGTCGGAGAAGGTGACTTGGTTTGGACTCGTCATCCAGCCAGGAAACAATACTATATCGCCCGTGTGACGTCGGGTTGGGAGTATTGGACGTCTCAAAAAGGAATTGATCAGGACATCGATATCGCCAACGTCTTCCGCTGTGTCTTTCAGGAGGTCAATCTTGATGCAGTACCAGGCAAGATTGTTGCGTGTTTCCGTGCACCAAGAACCATCCAAGAAATAGCTGATAGCAGAGCGAAAGCATATTCACAGTATTTGTGGAACAAGCTTTCGAAGGAGCAAGTCTATGAGGTTGAGAAATCGGAGTACTCGGACATCTTCATGATGCTTGATGACGAGGAGACAGAAGATCTTCTCTTCTTGTATCTACAGAGCAAGGGTTGGTACGTGATACCGAATTCGCGCAAGGGAGATACGATGAGCTTTGAATTTCTTGTGACCAATGCCAAAAATGGCGAAAAGGCTGCAACACAAGTAAAGACGGGCGAAACAGTCCTCAATCGAGACGATTATAGTGCTCTTCCAAACAAAATATTCCTGTTTCAGTCAAATGAGCGTTATGAGGGTACAACTGCTGAAAACGTCATTTGCGTTCGCCGAGAGGAACTTTTAAGGTTCCTCGAAGCGCGAATTGCTTTGTTTCCTCGATCATTCAAAACGAAACTGGAAATGGTGAAGCCGTGAAACCGCTGCTTGAGGAGGTAGCATCAGTTGCGGTTGGACGGCGCCGCAAGACTGGACAGATTCCACCATATTGAATGAGCATAATCTGATCGGCGCGTTTCAAGTTGCCGAGCTGCTCGAACTTGAGAAGTGGTTGCGTTTGGACCGCCATTCCAGATCAGCTTAAATACCGGCACGGATCGCGTCTACCGCTACAGTATGAAATCTCTGCATCAGGAGTCTTTGTTGTACCGGGGCGCTCTCAATCCGCAGACCTCTCCCTGCTGCGAAGCTTGGCGTCGATATATTGCTTGTGGCTCAGGCGAAGGGCCGAGGAAATGGCCCGAAGTTCCTCCAGTTCCAGGTGAGTCAGACCTCCATCGGCCGCGGCCACCCCAAATAGAAGATCCATCAGTTCAACGCGGTCGTCGAGCGTCGTGTCCCTGGCGTATTCGGCGATCAGGCGGTGGCGGTCGAGTCCCCGGACCGACTCTTCATGAATGATCGCGAGTAGTATTTCCATGGAAACATCGTCGAAATCGCCGCGAGCCTGAAGTTGTCGCCGTATTTCTTCCAACTCCCGCGAGTCGATGTCGTGGTCGGCCTGCGCGACGACTCCCATCAACCCTCCGAGCAGGGCCAGTCGATGCACCTCGGGAGTGATCCGAACATTCCCGGTTTTGCGCCGAAGTTTGAACAGTATCTTGTTCCGGAGAAACTCGTCGAGATCCATGGTCGAATGGGGCTGTTGCGTATTCAGCAGGCCCTTCAGCCGTTTGACCATAAGATCCAGCGACGACGGTTCATTCAAGATTTCTTCATATCGGCGCAACAGCGCGGTTTCTTCGGGCGAAATCCGATCGTCGGCGGCGATCACGCCTTCAATGTGGTTCACAACGGCTTTTCGTTCCGAAGGCGAACCTATGCGCGTTAGCAGGTCCCTGAGAACAGCCTCGGATTCGTCCTCCGTGGGTGGATCTTCCAGATAGGGCTGAAGGGCAAACCATTCCTCGTCTTCAAGGCTGAATCGGCGCGCGAGTTCCTTGATGTAGTTCATCTCGGATTGCGAAAAGGTGGAGTCGGCCCAGGCCGCGGTTGCCAGGACTTTCAGAAGTGCGAGAGCATTCGAGGTGCGAACCATGGGTGCATTCTAACGCGAGTTTACGTTACCCGGCGAGCATCCCTCATCTGCGTAAACTCGCGCTGACAGCAGCGGTTTCGAGGAAGGAAACCGGCGATTTCCTTTCCCGTGGAGGGATCCTATCGCCGTCGCGCGACGGCAGCGTAGTCCGGCATGGTTTCGACCAGGATTTCCCGGACGTCTCGGCGGTCGACGGCAGAGAGATGATCGAACCTTTCGCTTCGGTCCTGTCCGGACAAGACCTCTTCGATGCGGTTCAAAACGAAATCGCGGCCCGGCGCAGGAAGCTGGGCGAACGCCCTCGAGTAGATCAGATAGCTCAGCGGGTACCGGAACAAGCGGCGGCTCAAATCGAGTTCATGGAGTGAGCGGCCTCTGGAGTCCCGCGGGCCGCGCCTCTCGAAATCTTCGGTAAATCCCGAAGTTCCCGATACGCGGCTCGTCAATCGGGCTTCTCCGACCAAGAGCATCGCGTCGACGAATTCTTCGGTGAGTTCCTCGTTCCCCTCAAGCGGGTCCACGCCTGGACGATCGACCCTCGATTTCCGAATCGCATAGTTGAGCTTAGTCATGAGGTTCTGAACGAACACTTGATGGCCCATCACCATCAAGGCAACGATGTCGCTTTCAGCCGACAAGTAGGGTTCCGCATTGAAAAACCCCGACAGGTCCGTCACGTTGGCGCCCGACCGACGGTCAAGCTCGACTCTTTGAGTATTGATTCCGGGCGGCGTGGGAGGCAAGTCACGCAGAATCAGGTTTCCCATGTGGAATTGGTTGCCGTGGTTTCCCGTGACATACCAACCGCCCCAGCGTTCCTCGATCGGGCTCCGGTCGCTGGTGACAAAGGTTCCGGCATGGAACATGGGTGTTCCGGTTTCGTCGGGAATCGTGGAGGTCATGACGTGGCCCGGAGCGTTCGGATTGTGGCACTGCATGCAGACGTCGAAGTCACGCTCGAAACGCGCGGCCGAACCGGGTGTCTGGTCGAGGGTGTAAAACACGGCGCCGAGCTTGGGGTCGACCGTGGAGATTTCGATGAACGGACTGCCCTGAACCCAGGCGATGTAGGTGTCGTCGTTGAAGTAGATTGCCCGCGGGGTGTCGGGCGTGATCAACGAAATCTGGAGGCTGGTTTTGGAACTTACCAGGATCTGGGACGACACGTCGATGTCGAGCGCGTCCAACAGAGACGCTAGATAGTCGTCTTTCGAATCACGGACCAATTCGACTTCGCCGGCTTCGATGCGCTCGTCGAGTCGGGCAATGGAGTCGTCCGGCGGCGTCCGATAGTACCTGATGGCTTCATGCTGAAGAGCGTTGAACCGCTGTATCGCGGTATGTCCGCCAATGGAGCCCGCCACCAAGGCGCCGATTACGGCTGCCAGTGCCGCTATTCCTGAATTTCGATGTAATCCCATCCGCATCTCCCCATCTTATTCAGGGAAGCGGCGCAATTTCAATACCCCATCGAGCGCGATCCATGTGGCGCGCATTTGGCGGTCCGGACGCTTATTCAGCGGCGCCGATGATCTTTTCGATCCGCGTCCTGCCTTGATCCACCCGCTGACGTGCCTCTTCGAAAACACCGATTACCCGCTCGCGACCGACACTTGTCAGCTTTCGACCCCGTTCCAGGTTGTCATCCACGGTCTGTGTCACGTCTTCGACCCATCCGTTGACCTGCCCGTGGATGCCGGTACGCAGTTCGTCCAGATTTTCGAAGCCTCGGCGTGCCTGTCTGCCGATCCGCTTTCGGGTATCGGTTCCGCTCTGCGGGGCAAAAAGCAGTCCGAGGCTGGCACCGATCAGGGCACCGGTAACCAACCATCCGATAGCCTCGCCTTTGTTGTTTTCGTTCATCGTGCACCTCCTGTTCGTTCTTTTTGTCCGGTTTCTTTATTCAATTTACCACTTATTCGCCAGCAATTCTCATTTTGCCCTTGAGGGCCTCGGGATGATATCCGGGCCCTACTGTAGCGGTCATATACCGCCCCTACAAGACCAGGAGCGGGAATGAACAGCGGAAAACACTCGTAATGAGAATTGCTGCTTATTCACGCCGCTTCTTGCCAAATACGAAGGCAACCAGTACGCCAACCAGGTACAGAAGAATCATCGGACCTGCCATGATCATCATGTTGGGAATATCCGCGGTTGGAGTGATGATCGCGGCAACGACAAACGAAATCAGGACGGCGTACTTGGTGTTTCGAAGCAGGTATCCGGGACTGACAAGCCCCATCCTGCTGAGGACAAAAATGATCGGCGGAATCTGAAATATCAAACCCAGAGCGAGTTCGATGGTCAGGAAGAGGTTGAAATACTCGCTGGCGACGATCATCGCCTCGAGCCCGGCATCCTCACCCCAATTGATCAGGAACTCCAGTGCAAAGGGAAACGCGATGTAATAGCCGAACAAGACGCCCAGCAGAGCCAGCACCGTGCCCGACATAATGAATGGGATCGCATAGCGCCGCTCGTGCCGGTAGAGTCCGGGTGCGATAAACAGCCAGACCTGGGCCAGAATAAAGGGCGAGGACAGCAGCAAAGCGGCCAGGAACGCCACTCTCAGGAACAGGTTGAAGGGCTGCGTCGCACTCGTAAAGACCAGTGCCTCACTCGCACTGCCGGACGCTGCCAGGGCTTCCAGAACGGGTTGCGAGACAATCACAAAGATATCCTGGACGAACACCCAACACAGGACAAACGCCACCGCAATGGCAATCAGGGCTCGAATAATACGGGTTCGAAGTTCCTCGAGGTGATCGAGGAAGGACATCTGACCCGAAATTCCGTCGTCGATCTCGTGCTCTGGCGATTCGATGGACATCAGGCAGGTTGCTCGGGCGACTTCGCCTCAGTTCCGGCCTCGGGCGTTTCCGGCGGGACGGCATCGTTCGCGGTGGTAGAGGCGGAAGGTGTCGTCGGGGCTGTGGGCGACTTATCTTCAGTTGCGGCGTCCGGTGTTTCCGCCGGGTTGGCATCGGCCGCCGGCGTGGAGGCCGAAGGTGTCGCCGGGGCCGTGGACGCCCGATCGTTCGCGGCGCCGGAAGGCGAATCGGGACGCTCCTGACGGATGCTGTTATCGATATCCTTTCCAACATTCTTGATGTCCCGGGCGGCGCTCGATACCTCCCGGTCGATGTCTTTTACCTGGGATTCCCAACTGGACTTCAGATCGTTGGTGGCCCGCTTGAACTCTCGCAAGCCCTTTCCGAGCGATTTGCCCAGTTCGGGCAGCTTCTTTGGACCGAATACCAGCAGTGCCACGAGAAATATCGCCAGAATCTCCGCCATACCTAACTGGCCCATGAACACGTCCTCCAGTCGACGATACGAGCCTTCATCATAGCGGCACCCTCTGAACGCAGTCAAACGCAAAGTGCCGCGTCAGCCGAACGCCTGACGCACCGTGACCGACAGAAAACAAAAGGCTTGTCCGTCCAATCCGGTGACAGGCGGTCTGCTATAATTCGATCGGCAGCGTGCCCCGAATCGTCAAGGAACCCGACGTTCGGCAGTGATCGGAGACCGCATGAACCTCACTCCGCGCACCGGGTTCACGGTCGCCGCACGCATGGTGGCCGCGTTGTCATGGACAGTTTCATTTCGGAATCCCGGAAACCGGCGTTGCGTGCCAGGGAGTTTTGAGGCAACCTCCTTGCCGAACAGGGCAGACCGGGCCAACCCGCTACAGCGATCATGCGCCGAATCAAGCTGAAGCTCAAGACTGCGTCCTCGAACATCGTTGTGGGAAGCGGTGCGTACCAGCGTCTCCACGGCCTGCTTCGCGAGGAGGGGCTCGACGACTCGTTTCTGGTTGTGTCTCAGCAGAACGTTCTCGAATCCGTCGACAGGCATCCACTCGGGAAGGACCCCATTGTGCTGATCCCCGATGGCGAGAGGGCCAAGACTCTTCGAACCGTGGCGCGGCTTCTGGACCGGATGCTCGAACTGAAGTTGACGCGGCAATCCACCTTGATTGCCGTTGGTGGCGGCGTGGTCGGAGACGTTGCGGGTTTTGCGGCGTCGATCTATCTGCGGGGGATTGCCGTCGTCCATGTCCCCACGACGTTGCTGTCGCAGGTGGATTCAAGCGTTGGCGGAAAGACGGGGGTGAACCATACGCGAGGCAAGAACCTGATCGGCACGTTTCACCAGCCCCGCCTCGTGGTGGCCGACCCGCTCTTGCTCCATACCCTGCCCGCTCGTGAATACCGGAGCGGTCTCTATGAAACGCTGAAATATGGCGTCATCCGCAACCCGGTCATGTTCCGAAGCTTCGAGCGCCAGAGCGAAGCCATTGCGGCTCGCAAGCCGGATGTCGTCGAAAATCTCGTCTACGGCTCGTTGCGCATCAAGGCGCAAGTGGTTTCCGCAGACGAAAGGGAAGCGGGTTTACGGCGAATCCTCAACTTCGGCCACACCCTGGGACATGCCATCGAGGCCGCCGCCAACTACCGGACGGTTCGTCATGGCGAAGCCGTGGGGTATGGAATGATCGGAGCGGCGCGGATTGCGGCACGCATGGGCACGTTGGCAGAGCCGGAACGTGCGCGCATCGAATCCGCGGTCGCCGCAATCGGCAAGCTGCCCGGGATTGCGCGTTTGCCGGTCCCGGCCATGCTTGAAGCATTGCGCCATGACAAGAAAATTCGTGACGGGAAGCTGCATTTCGTACTTCCCGAGAGGATCGGATCGGTGACGATTCGATCCGATATTCCCATCGGGATGGTCCGGTCGGTTCTCGAAGAACTGTCCGCCGCGCACTGAATGCATCGACGTTCCGAAACCGACGCGTACGCCGGCCCCGATGGCCGCTCGGTTCAGACCATGTTCGGGGCGATCGCCCACCGCTACGATTTGCTGAACCATGTACTTTCGGCATCCATCGACCGGTATTGGAGACGCCGGGTTGTCGCCATGATTCGGGCGTCGTCACCCCAACCTCAAGACAGGTGCCTTGATCTTTGCACCGGGACGGGCGATCTGGCGATCGATATTTCCGGGCGCCTGAAGCTTGAGACGATTGCGTCGGACTTCAGTCACCCGATGCTGATGGAGTCGGTCAGAAAGATCGAGGGCCGGGGCCTTGGATCGCGAATCCGAATCGCCGAGGCCGATGCCCAGGACCTTCCGTTCGTCGAGTCTTCGGTCCGCTTCGTGACCGTGGCGTTCGGAATCCGCAACGTCGAATCGATGGCGAAAGCGCTGGCGGAAATGTATCGGGTCCTCTTGCCGGGAGGCACGGTACTGATACTGGAGTTTTCGAAACCGGTTGTCCCGGGCTTCAGTCATGTTTTCGATTTCTACTTCACCCACATTCTGCCGCGCATCGGCGCATGGATATCGGGAGTCGACGGCCCGTATCGTTATCTGCCGGCATCGGTACGCCGTTTCCCGCCGCAACGTGAATTGGTGTCGATGATCGAGAATGCCGGATTCGAGAGCGTGCGGTATCGGAACCTCACCGGCGGTATCGCGGCATTGCACTGGGGAACCAAACCCGCCGCGTCACATGAGTTGAGGAAAGACGTTTTCCAGGTAGAAGCGGATCAGATCGTTGCCGTAAATGACACTGATGACGGCCCCCACTCCCAGAAAGCTCCCGAACGGAAGTTCGTAGCCGCGAGACTTCCCGGACAGGCGCATGAACGCGATACCGACGATGGATCCGGCCACGGAGCCGAGCAGGATTGTCAGCAAGGTGAGCGGCAGTCCGAGAAATGCCCCGACCATTGCCATCATCTTCACGTCGCCGAGTCCCATGCCTTCAACGCCGCGAATCTTGAAAAATGCTTCCCGGACCGCCCAAAGCAGTCCTCCTCCGAACGCGGTCCCCGCCAGGCTTCCGGTCAGGGCCAGAATCCTCGGGTGTGCCGTCTCCACTCCAATCAGGCCGAACAGGCGGACCGGCAGTTCGCCGGGAAGTGCGAGATACACGCTGACCAGAACGCCGATCCAGATTCCGTTGAGCGTGATCGCATCGGGAAGGATTCGATGATCCAGATCGATCAGAATCAGAACGATCATCGATGCCGCAAACAGAAGATAGATCCCCCATTGGGGTCCCAGGCCGTACCGGTGAGCGATCAGCATGCCGATCGCACCAGTGAGCGCTTCCACCGCCGGGTACCTCGCCGAAATTGTGCCGCGGCAGTTCCGGCAGCGTGCCCGTAGCACGAGGTAACTGATTATGGGGACGTTGTCGTAGGCGGCAATCGTCTGGCGGCATTTCGGACAGCGGGAGCGGGGAAGGGCAACGGATTCCCCCACTGGCAGCCGGGCAATGCAGACGTTGAGAAAGCTGCCGATGCACAGCCCGAATAACAGTGCAATCGTCAATTCCATCGGCGCAACAGGCGGAACTCCCGGATCAGGACGTAACGCGCCCCCATGTAGGCGATTCTCAAACCGGAAACGCCATCCAGAAGCCCTGCTCGAAAAAGAAAACTCTTCAAAAAATACAAGGGCGGGCCCAGCGCCAGACGCAAGGGATTGAATCGCCGGCCCCGCTCCCGCAGTTCGTCCGCCGCAAGCGCGGTATAGCGATCGATCGTGGCATGGTGCTCATCGAGAGACCGGTATGGGAAGTGCAGAAGATCGCCGTCAAAATGTCTGATCCTCCCCTCGACCGCCAATTCTTCGTGGACGTAATTGCCCATCCATCGGGCTTTCCTTCGATCGTAAAGCCGCGTCTTGCGATCGGGGTACCATCCCGAGTGCCGGATCCATTTTCCCAGGTAACACACACGGCGCGGCATGGCAAAGGCCGCCTGGGCGGCGGCATCGCCCTTGGCCTGCCAATGCCGAATCTCGTTTGCAAGCTCGATCGCGGGACGCTCATCGGCATCGACGCTGAACACCCAATCGTTCGACGCACATTCGGCGGCATGATTTTTCTGATCCGAATAACCGCTCCATCTCCGGGTCAAGACGCGAGCGCCGCAGGCCGCAGCCACCTCGCGCGTGCGATCGGTACTTCCCGAATCGACGACGACGACTTCCTGGCAGAATCCAAGACTCGATACCGTTTCGGCGATCCGGTCTTCTTCGTTGAATGCGATGACGATGGCGCTGACTTCGGTCATGAAATGCCTGTGCTATAGTTCGACGCCGGATTGGCATGCGCAAGATCAAACTGACTCTGGCTTACAACGGTACACACTACCATGGGTGGCAGATTCAGCCTGGCGTCCCCACGGTTCAGAGAGATCTCGAACACGCACTTGGAAATCTCCTCGATCACGCCGTCACGACTCATGGTTCCGGCCGTACCGATGCCGGCGTCCATGCCCACGGTCAGGTCGCACACTTCGAAACCCCGCGAGCCATGGACATCGACGCGCTCCACCGGGGTATCAACGCGCTCTTGCCCGTGGAGATCCGTGTCTCCGAAGTCGATGAGGTCCCCGCCGAATTTCATGCGCGCATTTCCGCGACCGCAAAGACCTACGAGTACCGTCTCTGGCGCGACCCCGTTGTGTCTCCTTTCCATCACGAATTCGTATATCCCCTGTGGCAGCCCCTGGACCCCGATGCGATGGACCGCGCTGCCGAGTGTTTCGTCGGCGTCCATGATTTCACTTCATTTTCGGCGACCGCGGCTGAAGTCAAAGACCGGGTCCGCGAAGTGTATGAAGCGAAGTGGCTGCGCGGCACCCGGGACTGGGTATTCCGCATCAGGGCCAGCGGCTTCCTTCAATACATGGTGAGAACCATCGTCGGAACCCTGATCGAGGTTGGGCAGGGCAAGATCGATCCCGACGGGATCGAGGCAATTTTTGTCGCCAAGGACCGCCGTCAAGCCGGACCGTCCGCACCGGCGCGGGGCCTTCACCTGATGTCGGTCGAGTACGGCCGATCCGCCCGATTTCGTTAGTAACAAAGGGCTTTCGGGTGAGGGACTTGCAAAACTCGTGCGGACGATGGGTTAAGATCGATATATTTTGAACCGTCAGCCTGCGTCGTCTATATGCGGTAGCTTCCTCGGACGATCCGATAGTTTTGCAAGTCCCTCGGGTCATCGGCTTTAACCCGCCTTTCTCCCGAGTTGTCTGCTACAGCGCCGGATCCATCCGCCAAGCACACCCCCTGACGCGCTTGATCCGGCGCGACGAACGCGCCGCTACGCGCCCGGCGCGGGGAACGCGCCGTAGCTCTGACGGCGTCTCCGACTCTTCGCGACGAAAACCCGTGAGAAAGGCGGGTTTCCCGGTCGAATGGTAAGATAGCCGCGAATGTCCAGCGTCGCAAAAGACCTCGTCAAACGGATCGATCCCAACGCGTTACCGGTTCACATTGCCGTGATCATGGACGGGAACGGCCGGTGGGCGCGAAAGCGGAAGCTTCCGCGTGTGGCCGGGCATCGGGCAGGCATCCAGTCGGTGCGGGAGGTGCTGGAGAGTTCGGCTTCCCTCGGTGTGGAGGCGCTGACCCTTTTTGCTTTTTCCACCGAGAATTGGAAGCGTCCCCACACCGAAGTTCAAACGCTGATGGATTTGCTTCGGGAGTACCTGAAAAGGGAACTCGACAACCTCGATCGCAACAACATCCGATTCGGGACCCTGGGCGACACTTCCGAATTGAGCCCGGTCGTCCAACAGGAACTGGACCGCGCAATCGATCGAACGCGGATCAACAGCGGACTGCGCTTCAACGTTGCCCTCAACTACAGCGGACGAAACGAACTTCGGCACGCCATGAACGAGATACTTGCCGAAGCGAAAGAAGATTCGCGTTTGCTCGACGGCATTACCGAAGAAGACATTTCAAAGCACCTGTATACCGCCGACCTCCCGGATCCCGATCTCCTCATTCGAACGAGTGGAGAACTGCGAGTCAGCAACTTTTTGTTGTGGCAGATTGCGTACTCGGAAATCTGGGTGACCGATACGTTCTGGCCGGACTTTCGAAAAGAACACCTCTACGAAGCGATCATCGCGTTTCAAAAGCGTGAACGGCGTTATGGAGGTCTTGCCCCGTCGGCTCTGGTTCGATGACCCGGATTCTAACGGCAGCGATCGGACTTCCCCTGGTCGTGGTGGTGACCTATTGGGGCCCTGCCTGGCTTTTTGCCGGCCTCGTTGCCCTTACTTCCACGATCGCCTTGGATGAGTTCCTCAATCTGACCGCTACTGGCGAAAGGGCACGAACGGGCCGTTGGTTTCTTCCCTTCGGCGGCGCGGTCACAATGTCCTTTTTTGGCGGTCCGGCCTGGGTCGTCGCGGGACTGTCGCTGACCCTGCTGGTTCTGATGACGGCGACATTGACCCAGCCTGTCGCCGCCACGGCCGACCGTTTCCTGGGTGGCGCCGGGGGGCTGGCCTATGTTTCAATCCTGATCGGGTTTCTGATTCTGCTTCCGCGCGAGGCCGTCCTGACGCTGTTCGGTATCGTCTGGGCTGGGGATACGGCCGCATACTACGGCGGGCGCACGATGGGGCGTCATCGGCTTGCGCCCCGGATCAGTCCCAACAAGACCGTCGAAGGCGCGGTTTCAGGCGCTGTTGCAAGTGCTGCTGTAGGCTTGCTGCTGGCCGTCAGGCTGATGGAAGTGCCGCCATCGGCCCTGCTCGGCGTTTCGATCCTTGTAACGGCGGTTGCCGGTCAGGTTGGGGATCTGTTCGAATCGGCGATGAAACGCAGTGCGGAAATCAAGGATTCCTCCACGCTGCTACCCGGACACGGCGGTATGCTCGACCGAATCGACAGCCTGCTCTTTGCCGCCCCTGTTTTCTATTTCCTTCTGCTGTTGATATGAAACGCGTTTCCATCATTGGTTCCACGGGTTCGGTCGGCTTGAACACGCTCAGGGTGATCGACGACCTGGCGCCGGGGTTCCAGGTCGTCGGTCTTGCGGCGCGGTCTTCGACCGGTGAACTGGCATCTCAGGTGGCGCGTTACCGCCCCCGGCAGGTTGCCCTGGCGGATGAATCCCTGCTTGGACAGTTCAGGAATGATTGCGCCGCCGCGGGTACCGAGGTTCCCGAAACGCTGGTGGGCCGCGAAGGGCTGCGGCAGATCGGGGGCATGGATGACGCCGACATCGTGGTTTCCGCCGCGGTGGGCGCGGCCGGACTCGAACCAACGTATGCGGCACTCCGCGCGGGGAAGATCGTTGCGCTGGCAAACAAGGAAGCCATGGTCATCGCCGGAGAACTCCTGCGCACAACCGCCCAAAGGAATGGTGGATCGCTCCTGCCAGTCGACAGCGAGCACAATGCGATCCACCAGTGTCTGCGCGCCGGAAAACGGCAGGAAGTCCGCCGACTGGTGCTCACCGCCTCCGGCGGCCCGTTCCTGAACCTGCCTGCAACTGAATTTGCCAGTGTGACACCGGAAGCGGCACTCAATCACCCGACGTGGAAAATGGGGCGGCGTATCACGGTCGATTCGGCGACTTTGATGAACAAGGGCTTTGAAGTGATCGAAGCGCGCTGGCTCTTCGATTTTCCCCCATCGTCGATTGACATCGTTGTCCATCCGCAGTCCATCGTCCATTCGATGGTCGAATTCGTCGATGGCTCCATCATGGCGCAGTTGGGCGTCGCGGACATGCGCGGTCCCATACAATACGCCCTGACCTATCCTGACCGCGTCGGGTCGTCGATAACGCCGCTGGACTGGACATCTCTGCCCCCTCTCGAGTTCCGGGTTCCCGACACCGATCGGTTTCCGTCCCTCAATCTGGCCTACCGGGCGATCGCAATGGGCGGAACCGCTCCGGCGGTCCTGAATGCCGCTGACGAAGTTGCCGTCCATGCCTTTCTGGAGAACCGGATCTCGTTTACGGATTTGCCTCGGATCATCGAACGCGTTCTGGGGTCTCATTCTCCCACCGCGACCGATACCGTCGAAGCCGTGCTCGAAGCCGACCGATGGGCACGCGCGGTTGCCTCCGAAGCCGTAACGAGCGCCCACTTTCCCGCACATTGATGCATCCGGAATTCGGGTGGAGGGCAGCCCTTGATAAGTCCCTGCAGGGTCGCGTTACGAGCGCCATTGGGCCGTATGCGAGGCGACACGACGAAGTCGATGTCCCCCCATCGATCGAGGAGGGGCAACGTGGCAGATGGCCCGATGCCGCCGTAACCCATAGGGCGCAGGGGGAGGCGGGCCACAGACTTTGTCGTTCGTCGGTCACGATGTGGAACCATCGCTCCGCTCCTCATCTTCGCGCCTGAGACCCGAAGACCCCAGCGCGCGGCCCTGCAGGGACTTATCACGGGCTGCCTATCCTGCGTGATAAGATTAATTTTCTGTATCCTGAGGCTCTTAAAGGGGAAACATGTTCGGTGTCCTGACCAATATCGTCGTCGCCCTGGTCGTCCTGGGCGTGATCATCGTTATCCACGAAGCGGGCCATTTCATGGTCGCGAAGCTGTTCAAGATTCGCGTCGAAACGTTTTCGGTCGGTTTCGGGCCACGTCTGTTGGGTGTCCGATACGGAGAGACGGACTACCGGTTGAGCGCCCTGCCACTGGGCGGATACGTTAAGATGTCGGGGGAGAACCCCGGAGACGAAGTGACGGGCGACCCGAACGACTTCATGTCCAAACCCAAGTGGCAACGATTCCTCGTCGCTTCCGCGGGACCCGCCATGAACGGCGTACTTGCGATTGGATTGATGGCCGGACTCTACATGTACGGCGTTTCGGAACGGCGTCCGCCCACGGATACGGTCATCGGTTCCGTCGAGGAGGAATCTCCCGCCGAGGCCGCCGGGATTCAGCCCGGCGATCGCATTGTCGAGTGGAATGGCGAGAGCGATTTCAGTTGGCAGGACATCGAAATCGATTCCGTTTTGAGTCCCGATGTTCCGTTCTCGATCGTCCTTGACCGGGACGGGCAGTCGATCGAAACCGTGGTGACTCCCGAACCCCGGGGACCGAGGGAGACCGGATTTGTGGGATTTGCCCCGGATCAGGTCGTGGGCACCGAGATTACCAATTACAGCATCGTCGACTCTCCCGCGGAGCGCGCGGGCTTGCTCGTCGGCGATCGGATCGTCGCGATCGGCGATATCGATCTGCTCGGCGCCAGCGCCCAAGGGGTCGTCGATGCCCTGCAGGAGGTTCCGGCGACAACCGTCGACGTGACCGTGCTCCGCGATGGCGAAACCATCGTGCTGAATGCCGAGCCGGCGGTGAATGAAGACGGAAACCGCGTTCTGGGGATCCAGATCGCGGCGCCCATGGTAGAAACGCAACTCAACCCGGCGAGTGCCGTCGTGGCTTCGCTGCGGTGGAACGCGTCCAACGCTGTTCTGATCTTCGACATCCTCGGCAGATTGATTCGGGGTGACGCCTCGATGAGAGCGATGGACGGGCCGATCGGCATCATCAATGAGACGGGCCGCCGGTTCGAGCAGGGATTTACGGACCTGATCGTGTTGATGGCGATCATCAGCCTCAACCTGGGCATCGTCAATCTTTTGCCGATTCCGATTCTCGACGGCGGCGTCATGCTCATGCTGGTAATCGAAGGAATCATGCGCCAGGATCTGAGCCTGGCCGTGAAGGAACGTATCGCGCAGGTGAGTTTCGTGTTCCTGCTGACGTTGATCGTCTTTGTCCTCTACAACGACGTCATCAATCTATCCAGCCAGATGTCGCAATAATGCCGACGGGTTCAGCGGAAATGCAGGTCTTCAGGAAGTATCTGGAGGCCAGGCGTTTGAAACAGACCCCTCATCGGCTCTTCATCCTCGAATCCTTCATCGCGAACGAGGGCCATCGGAGCGTTGAAGACATCTACAACGACGTTCGGAAATTGGATCCGCGGGTCGGCTTCACCACAATCTATAGAACGATGAAACTGTTGACCGACGCCGGACTGGCGCGAGAGGTCGATCTGGGCGACGGGATGACCCGCTACGAACACCTCTACAACCACAAGCACCACGATCACATGATCTGCACCGTGTGCGGCAGATCGATCGAGTTCTTCAACGCCGAAATCGAACGAGCCCAGGACGCCGCATCCGAGAAACTGGGTTTCCACGTCCACGACCATCGCCTCCAGATTTACGGCCTCTGCAAAACATGCCGAAACTAATCGTTATTTAGCTGAGGAATACTCTCAAGCGGCGGAGGCTCGGGGATCGTGAGCAGAAAGGCGTAGATATCCGCCAGTTCCTGGGCGGACAGTACGTTCACCGTATACGGTGGCATTACGCCAGACGGCGCGCGAACATACCGCGAAAAGCCACCGAACGGGGTCGGGTCCGGCGCCAGGCGCGGCCCGGGCCCGCCAGACGCGTCGTAGTTGTGGCACTGGTAACAGCCGCGTTCATCGTAAAGCACCTGCCCCCGGTCGGCATCTCCGGAGGGAACCCCGTCCGGCGATGGCGCTTGCGCCCCGTAGGCCCAAACCAGAACAAAAATCATCGCCCGCATCGCTATTGGTCTCCGTTCACTGTCTTCCTACCTCGGTTGGGTCACCACATCGACCAGGGCGGGTTCGCCACGTTGAACGACTTCGATCGCGCGCTGAAGCGCGGCCCTCAGTTCGTTGGGGTTTTCGATCGGACCTTCTCCGTAAACACCCATGCTCCGGGCAAGTGAGGCGTAGTCGATGTCGGGGTCTTCGATCGCGGTGCCGACAAAGGTGCTCGCCGAAGTCGTGCCCCGCTGGTAGCGATTGGCCATACGCTGCAAGTGCATGACTTCCTGGTGGTAGGAGCGGTTGTTGCGCATGACGCTCAGGAACGGGATTTCGTGGTGCGCAGCCGTCCACAAGGATCCAGGCGCGTACATCAAGTCGCCGTCGTTCTGCCGATTGATGACCAGCCGGCCATAATTCCGGTGGGCCAGCGCGGCGCCGACAGCCGCGGGCGAACCATAGCCAACCCCGGCCGCGCCCGAACCCTCCTTGGTCTGGTAGTGTCGAGTGACGTCAAAGAATCGATCGCCCCCTCCGGCCAGTGCCCAGTCCTGGTCCTTGACCAGATCCCACAGCTCGGCGGAGATGCGGTCATAGCTGATCGGGCTCGAATTCCAACCGTAACGGGCTTCCTGACGGACCCGCTCGAGGGCACTTTCCTTGTTTGCCGCGAGCGCCCGCCCGCGCTCTTCGAATACTCTCCGGCGATCGCCGGTAATCAGTCGCCTGCATGCCTCGATCAACGCCGGCAGGGTCGCTTCGGGATCGGCCGGAATAGAGATATCGACTTCCGCATAGCGCTGGAAGTCCTGGTAGTTGCTCTTCATGTACAGATCGTTGGTGCTGATCGTTGCAAGTTTCGCATCCGGCCGAATCCGGGAACTGAAGGTCCGGTGCAACTGGTCGCGGACGGCAGTGACGGTTCCGAAGAAGTCTCGTGCCTGCAACCCCAGAACGACGTCCGCGTCGCCGAGCGAACCGCCTTGCGCGAGTGGATGATTGGAGGGCATGCCCCCTTGTACCGGCGCCTGCAGCGTCTCGGCGAGTTCGACCAGCAGATCCATTCCCTCCTGCGAACGCATGCGGCGGGCACGGATCACCGGGTTTTCGGCTTGGACCAGAAGGCTCGCGAGTTCCTCCACGGCGCCCGAATCGCCCTGGGGCGGCGAGGCCAGTGTGAGCCGCGGGATGCGATGCTGGGTGCCTTCCGGAATGATTTCTTCCTGCAAGTCGGTGTCGGCCACCAGGAGCACAGGCCCGTAAGGCAACGTCATGGCGATCTTGTAGGCCCGTATCGCCGATTCGGCGAAATGGGTCAGGGAGACCGGATTGTCGTCCCATTTCAGGTAATCGCGCGACATCGCCGCGACGTCCTGTACGCTGTGGAGCCATTCAACGCCAGGCCTTCTGGTTGCCGCATCGAGCGAGTTGCCGGCGACGATATAGACCGGCACCCGCCCCGCGAACGAATTGTAGATATTCATGGCGGCATGCTGGATGCCGACAGTGCCATGCGCCGCCACCAATTCGGGCTTGCCTTCGACCTGGGCATAGCCATCGGCCATGGCAACGGATATCTCCTCATGCAGACAGGTGATCCATTCGGGGCTCGAATTGCCGCCATGATTGATCAACGATTCCTGCAAGCCTCGGAAACTCGATCCCGGGTTCGAGAAGCAGTAGTTGAAACCCATGGATTTCATTACGTCGACCATGAAATCCGAACCCGGGCGTCCCGATGTCACGACATCCGCCGACAGGGGGACTTGCTGGGTTTCAGCTGCCACCTGTGCGGCCGTCGGAATCGGCGCACCGCCTCGGAGAGGCTCGGCCGGTCGTGCTTCCGCGGATGGAACCCCGGTGGCCAGGGCTGCGGCGCCAGCGGCTGCGCCCTTTAGAAAACCACGACGGTTGACAGGACCTTTCTTCGATTTCGCCATCGACTTTCTCCTTTCGCTGACTTACGGTCGGCAGACCCCACTGGAAACGCAAGCATCGCGTTTCCACAGTTCCCACTGCCGTGCGAAGTCACTCTGCGTGACCGACTCCCGGTATGCGCCTTCCGCCTCGAGGTAGCGAATCTCCCCGCCTCGCATCAAGGCGTTGGTTTGAATTCCGGCGTTGATCTCCAGATAGATGCTGCGGCCAACGGCCATCGGTATCGAGCTGCCAACCACGACGACGCCGTGGTTGCGCATCAGCGATGCGGGACTCGTACCCAGCGTTTCCGCAAGCGCATTGCCACGCTCGATCGTATTGACGAGGTTGGTTTCGGCGACGCCCAAATCCCCTTCGATGTCCAGGTTGCGATAGTCGAACACCGGCACGCCATCCAATATGAATCCGGCACTCTGATTCACCGGCTGTAGCGGGATCGTGCCCATTCCGAAAGACACGACGTTGGGTGAGTGATTGTGGACGACCGCATTGACATCCGGACGCATCCTGTAAATTTCGCCGTGTATGAACCGTTCAAGATAGAGCAATGGCGCATCGGCGTCGACCGGCACTCCGTCGAGGTCCAGTTCGACGATGTCGTCCGGCCCAACCAGGGAGGTCGCGAGTGAACGGGATATCAGAAAGCGATTCGGGTTCTCCGGATGTCTGACGCTCACGTGTCCAAGACCGTCCATGATTCCTTGCTCGGTCAGAACGTGGTAAGCAACGACGAGATCCTCGATGAGGGCGGCATCCACGGGGCCGGCGCTGGCGGGGGTGTTTTGGCCCCATGCCGGGGATGGACCTGAAAACACGGCGATGGCTATCAGTGCAAGGCAAACGCCAAGCGCGTACCGGCGGACACGTTTCACTACAGTCATTACAGTCATTACAGCATGGCTCCGCATGGTACCCCTTCAAAAATGTTGCGTTCAATAAATACGTTTACTTATCGAGCGAGTTGACTTGCACCGGATCGCCGCCACGGCCTGCAGCGATCCTCCCGAATCGGTCGGGACTCATTGGAGCGTACCCACGCCGGCCACACACCCTGAAAACGCAACACTCCTGAGCAAGGCGGGTTGGCCGTACGTCGCATCGTGCCGTGATGGGTCATCGGGCGCCGGGACGCCGCCCATATGGTCTTGGCCTACTTTCGAGCCTCCTTCGCCGCGACCATGGCTGCTGCCGCAGCCAGCCTGTAGTCCTTGTTCCAGGGCGGTCCGATCGACTGGCCAATTTCTTTGATACGCACCGAGATGTCCTCGAGCCCGAGCGCCTTGGCTGCGTCGGCAAACACCGTCCTTACATCATATTCGTACACGAACCAGCCCCGGGTCTTTGCGGCTTCGACGATGACATCGCGATACATCGCCGTGTCGGCCACACACTGTGCACGATAGTTCGTGATCCGTTCGGCGACAGTGGGTGGCAGTGTGGGACGTTTGCGAATTGCAATCGCTCCGACACTTTCCGGAAGTTCGTCCAGCGCGCTTTTGGCACACGACGCCGCCGATCGGCGCACACGCGCCACCAGGGCTACTCCCTCAGCTATTGGCAGCGTCTGTCCTTCGGAATGGTGCGGAAGCTTCGGGAGTCCGGGTTCGATCAGATCGATTCGTCGTCGATCGAGCACCAAGTCTTTCGCGATGCAGACAACGGCTGCCCACCCCGCGTGATCATAGACACCCGCCGCCAGCCGTGTTCCAGACACCGATTACCTCACAATCGAACGTCGACCGCGACTACTCCCTCGGCGCGCATTCGAAACTGGTGGCGTCGTTTGAGTCGCCGCTGCCGTTATATACGGCAACCTGGGGATGCGGACAGAGCGGCCGTGTCATCGTGACTTCGCCGTCCCGGACGGCATTCGCCGTGAGACGGTCGGGCGCACGGCCCTCTTCGACCCAGTCAGTGATTGCAGACATGAAATCGGTCTGGTCCGGCCCGACGCCGCCGCGGCAATGCCCGACTCCGGGCTGCATGAAGAGCCGCGTGAAGTCCGAGGTGTTCGCGTATCCGTTGCCTTCGGTCCGGTCCATGAAATCGACGATCCGCTCGTAGTAGTCGACCGTATGGCGAGGCATGACGCCGGGATCGTTCCAGCCGTGATAGATGATCAGCTTTCCGCCCGCGGCCTTGAAGTCGCGAAGGTCCGCGTCGACGGCGTTGAGAACTCCGTAGAGTTTCGCATCGACGGTCTCGACATCCCCATCGAAGTCGAACGCGCGCCAGTCCCATTCGGAGTCTTCGAACGCCATTCCGCCGATGACGGCGTCGTCGATGAAGAACGGCGTTTCGCCGTTCATGATCAGGGCCCAGCCCGGATTGTTGGGTTGTGCGCCTTCGCCCCCGGGCTCGAGGCCGGGATAGATCGGCGCGCCCGTGCGAGGGTTGACCGCGCCCTGATAGATCATCCGGGCCGCGCCCACCTGGGGCGCTGTCAGACAGGCGCCGTTTTGTCCTGAACCGCACTGAAGCACGGCCGGATCGAACGTGCACATGCGTGGATCCCGAATGATGCCGTCGGCGACGTCGTCGAGCATGTCGCACTGGGCAACGGCCGCATCGCCAAGCATTGCGAAGTCGTCGCCGGTGAGCACGGCGCCCGGCGTTTTCAAGGTGGCATGCGCCGTCTAGAGCTGGCCGATGTGCAGATGGGTATACCGGTTGACGGGTGCGCCCGAAACGATGCCATCGTAGTCGCCGGGATAGCGTTGGGCTTCCATCAGCCCCTGGCGTCCACCCGTCGAGCATCCGTTGAAATAGGAATACTCCGGCCCCTGACCGTAGTGCGCGTCGATGATGGCCTTGGCCTTGAGAGTAATTTCATGCATGGCGCGATAGCCGTAATCGATCCGGCGCTGCGGGTCGGAGAGCCAGTTCTGGTCCGAAGATCGATGTCCGGTGTCCGTCGAGGCTGAAGCGAAACCGTCGCTTACGGCCTGAGCCATGGCCACGTAACTGATGACACCGGCCAGACCGCCTCCGCCGACGGCCTGGAACCGGCCGTTCCAGTCCTCGGGCAACCAGACTTCGAAACCGATCGCGGGACTGACGATGCCGGCCACCCGGCACATCGACGGCACCCGAAGATCCCCACCGCCTCCAGGCTGTTCGAAGCCGCCGGAGGCCACGCGTTCGGTTTCCGCGATCACCGTTTCAGGCAGCACCAGCAGGGCCAACTCTTCACATTCGAGCGCCGCGAAAGCGTTCGGGGGGCCGAAGAGGACGATTGCTGCCAGAAGTGCCGCGAATGGCATCCGTGTTCTTGAATTCATGATTTTTCTCCTGTGAACGATCACCTAGAAGTGAATTTTTTTGAACACGCGCCGGGTTGAAGATCGTCATCATCGTCTGCCGACTTGATTCGGGCGGTCGTATTTGATTTGGGCAGTCGTAGACTGCCCCTACATGCTCAATATTCAGGGATTTGGACTCCCGGCTCCCACTCCCATTGTAGGTGCGGTCTATGACCGCACGATCGACGCCCCTTGTATCTTTCATTAGGACATAAAATGACGAGTTCTGGATTCCCGCAGTATTTTGGGTCGGATCAACTTTCACTGGTCAGCCGGACCAGATCGACCGCCCACCGCATGGCCGTTTCCATCCCACCGGTATCCGCCACGCCACGACCGGCGATCTCGAACGCGGTGCCATGATCCGGAGAGGTCCGGACGTAGGGCAGACCCAGCGTGACGTTGGCCGACGAGCGCGGCGCGATCAGTTTGACGGGAATGAGACCCTGGTCGTGATACGGGGCCACGACCACGTCGAACTCGCCGGTATGCGCACGGTGGTAGAGGCTGTCCGCCGAGTGCGGGCCCGAGACATCCAACCCCGATTCCTGTGCCGACCGGACCGCCGGACGCAGTATTTCATCGTCTTCGGAACCGAACATTCCACCCTCTCCGGCATGCGGATTGAGGGCGGCCACCGCAATTCGCGGACGGGCCATTCCGTAACGTTCCAACTCCTTCGCAATCAGTGCCAGGAGGGCCGTGTACCGGTCAATCGAAAGAGAGGCGATCGACTCGCGAAGTGAGACGTGGGTAGTCGCCAAAACGACTTTGAAGGTGGGTGTGAAGAACGACATCGCGGGCATCCGAACGCCGGCCCGATCGGCGAGATAATCGGTGTGGCCACGGAAGTTTCCGCCCACCCATTGCTTGCTGAGCGGGGCGGTGACCAGACCATCGATCTCGCCGTCCAATGCGGCACGGCTTGCAGCCGACAAGGCGGACAATGCGCGCTGCCCGGTTACGGGGGTGGCGACGCCGGTTTCGGTCGACGGTCCCGACTCTTCGACAAACGCCACACGGAGAGTACCGGGCGCCTCGGGCATCCGCGGCGCGTAAGGCGCCCACTTCAGAGAACCGCCGAATCGTTTGAAGTTGGCGTCGAAATCCGAGCGTGGCGCGTAGAGGATCCACGTCGCCTCGGAGAGCAGGGAAGGAATTGACCTGAGCGTCACTTCCAGGCCGATTCCGGCAGGGTCGCCGGCGCTGATGCCGATTCTCATTTCCCCAAACCCGCCTTTCTCACGAGTTGTCTGCTACAGCGCCGGATCCATCCGCCAGTGCTGCGTTCCGCTTCGTCGGGCTCCTCGACGTACCGTCAAGTACGCCTCCGGTGCCCTCCGGGCGCGCGCCTTGCTCTGACGGCGTCTCCGACTCTTCGCGACGAAAACCCGTGAGAAAGGCGGGCTAATTGCCGTTCGCGTTCTCCTTGAACATGTACTGGATGTTGTGCTTCAGAACCAGAAGATTCGGTTCAGGATGGCGGTTCACCTTGATGCTGTTCTTGTCATACCACTCGATCACGCCATGAATCTGCTCCCCGTCGCGCAGGACCACCACCATCGGGGTGCGGTTTTGAATTTGTTTGGTGTAGTAGAAGTTTTCGGTGTTGGTTGCATCGGTAGGGGCCGGTTTTCTTCGGGGCTGTCGGACCGCGATCTGTTCCTTGAGTTCAGACAGGTTCGGTCGGATAAGTTTTCGGTTGGACATGGACTCCTCAATCGGAACGGACAAGAACCAGCGAAGCCGCGCAGACGCAACTCAGGCATCTCGTCATGGGCAGATTGTCAGATTGTTGCTTGTTACGGTTTTTCGATTCGGGTTCAAACCGCTTCAGGTATGAATCCGAGTCAATTTGGAAATGATTCTAGCGATATTGGTAGGGTTTGTCATTCAGTATTTGGGATGTTTCGGAGTTGAGCGTCAACGCCAGCATGTCGGTCAACATCTGGCGATTCACGTAGTGCCGGAGCGCACTTTCGATGAAACGGATGCAATCGCCGATCTGAACTATTCTCGACATATCGATACCCGCTGCGATTTGCCGGATCCGGTCGACTTCGTCGATGTTGACGATGCGATCCTCGATGCCCTCCTTTGCATAGAGGAGATCCGAAACCAGCACGCCGAGCGCCCGGATCTTCTCGCGGTAGTCGTCTTTCGAGCGAGCCAGGTCGGCGCTGGCGCCCGGCAGCCCGGCGAGATCCCGTTCGGTCGCGTTCACTGCGATTTCCACAAACTCCAGTAGTGTGTCACGGGTCTCCCGCAGCCGATCCGGATCGGTCGACAAGGCAAGGCCCATACTCCCCCGGGACCATCTGGCAATGAGTTCGTCATCCACTCCCGAAGCGCGAATTTCGGCCAGCCGAAGAGGAGCAAAATGATAGATCTGGCAGCGGGAACGGATTGTAAGGAGCAACTCGTGAGCGTTTGCCGTAATCAGGATGAAATAGGTCCGTTCCGGCGGCTCTTCCAGCGCTTTCAGCAAGGCGTTGGCGGCGCCGGGGCTCATCCGCTCGGCAGGGTCAATCAGGAAAACCCGTGCGTCGCCTTCCAGGGCCGACAGTTCCAGTTGGGATCGAATCTTGCGTATCTGCTCGATCTTGATCTGGCTGGCGTCGTCCTGAAGCGAGATCGTGGCGACGCCGGGATGGGTGCCGGCAACGATTTTCCGGCATGAGTTGCAGTTGCCGCAGGCTTGGCCCCCGGTCTGGTTCGAACAGTTGAGCGCCTGTCCGAGGTGAAGGGCAAAGGTACGTTTTCCGACACCGTCCGGCCCCGAAAAGACGAGCCCGTGGGCCAGGCGTCCTTCGGCCACCTTGGCCTGGAGCCGTCCAACCAGCGCCTCGTTCCCCAGAAATGGCCGCCCACCGGACTCACTCACTTCGTTGCCTCCAAGACGATTCGGATGCGGTTTTCGACCTCTTCGACCGACCCCCCGGCGTCGACGACGTGAATTCGTTCCGGACTCCGAACGGCCAGTTCGAGATACCCGTCGCGAATTCGACGATAAAAATCCAGATCCTCGGCCTCGAAACGCCCTTCGTCGTCGGCCTGTCCCGAGTTCCTGTCGCGTGCGCGCTGGAGTCCGGTCGCCGGTTCGATATCCAGCAGGATGGTCACCGAGGGCCGATTCTCGCGACATACCAGATCGGTCAGGCGGTGAATGAGTTCGAGTGGAAGATGGCGCCCGTAACCCTGATACGCGAACGAAGCATCGAAGAAACGATCGCAGATCACGATATCGCCTCGGTTGAGCGCCGGACGGATCTTTTCTTCGATGTTCTGACTGCGGGATGCGTAGAACAAAAGCAATTCGGCTTCAGGAGTAAGATGGATCGTTCGCGAGTCGAGAAGAATTTGCCGGATCCCCTCGCCGACAGCGGTGCCGCCGGGCTCGCGGGTGATCGTGAACGGGGCGCCGTCGGCCGTCAAACGCTTGGCCAGCCTGTCGATCTGCGTCGTCTTGCCACAACCTTCGATGCCTTCAAAGCTGACGAACAGCCCCTGTCTCATAAGCGGGGTATTGTACCAGATGCTCGGCGGCGCTCAGGGCCGCCTCGAACTCGACCGATACGTCCAGGCCGGCTTCGATCGGCTCGATCATTTCAAGCGACGCACGGGTTTCGGGGTGCTTGGGAACGAACAGCGAACAGCAATCCTGATCGGGCAGTATGGATATGGGGTAACTTCCGATTCGGCGGGCGATCCCGATGATTTCTTCCTTGTCACTTCCCACCAGCGGGCGCAGGATCGGCATGTTCACGGTGCGGCTGATCACTTCGATGTTCTCGAGCGTCTGCGACGCCACCTGACCCAGGCTGTCGCCAGTGACCAGAACGCGCGCCTTCTCCTTTCTTGCAATGCGTTCGGCCAGCCGCATCATGTATCGGCGATAGAGGATCACCCGGGTTTCAACCGGCGTCTCGACCATGATGCGCCGCTGAATCTCGGCGAATGGGACCAGGTATACCCTGGCCCGATGCTGGTATGCCGATAGAAGTGCGGCCACTTGACGGGCCTTGTCCTGCGACTCCCGGTTCGTATACGGAAAGCTGTGGAAGTGAATGAAGATCGCGGTGCACCCGCGCCGCATCATCTTCCACGCGGCAACCGGAGAATCGATTCCTCCCGACAGCAAGACCGCAACTTTGCCGCCGGTGTGCGACGGCAAGCCGCGGGCGCCCGGCAGCCGCTGGGCCGATATCAGCGCCTGTCCTTCCACGAGCTCGATCTGGCAGGTCAGGTCCGGATGCGTCAGATCGACGCGCGCCCCGGATCGTTCCTGAACGTAAGCGCCAACAGCCCGATTCACATCCATGGACGTCATCGGAAACCGCTTGTCCGGCCGTCGGGTATCGATCGAAAAAGACTCGAACACGTTATCCTTGACGATTTCCCAGCAGGATCGGCCCAGCGAATCGATTTGCCAGTCCACACGCCGGCCTTCGCCGAAATATGCGATTCCAAAGACCTTGGCGAGACGTGTTTTGATCTCGGGCACGTCCGAACCGGTTCGCAGATCCAGCAGGAAACGGCCTGAAATGCGCCGGGCTCGGGGAACATCGCAACCTTTCAGGGTCTCATCGATATTGCGGAGCAGGCGGTTTTCGAAGTAGTCGCGGTTGCCTTTCTTTAAAGCTAACTCACTGTAGTGAATGACGATCAGGGGGTGCATGAATAGCCAATTATGCACCGGATATGGTAAGTACAGTGAGCAGCGCCCGTATTCCGAGGTTCGGGCCCTCGTCCCCAGTGTGAAGCCGTTCGCGCGGAATTCAATTGAAATGACCGATGTTGCCGTGAACTACCGCCGAATTCTGGGCAGGATCGGAGAGGCCGCCGCACGGTCTGGGCGATCTCCCGAGTCGATTCGATTACTCGGTGTGACCAAGCGTGTCGATCCCGGCCGGATTCTCGAGGCCATTGACTGCGGCCTGACCGAAATCGGCGAGAACCGGGTCCAGGAAGCCGAATCCAAGTTCCCGTTGTTGGCGCTGAAGGGCGTTACGCCCCATCTCGTCGGCCATCTTCAATCCAACAAGGCCAGGAGAGCTATCGACCTCTTTTCGGTGATCCAATCGGTGGATCGGATTGAACTCGCCGAACGCCTCGATCGGATCGCGGAAACACGGTTGCCCGTTCTGATCCAGATGAAACTGGGTTCCGAAGAGACCAAATCGGGTGTTCCCGAAGACCGGCTTCAACCGCTGGTGGATGCAATCCGGGCTTCGGAACGACTCGAACTTCAGGGCCTGATGGGAATTCCCCCCTATTGTGAAGATCCCGAGCAGGCGCGGCCCTACTTCCGGCAATTGAAGCGTAGGACGACGGAGTTGGGTCTGACGGAGACATCAATGGGGATGAGCCACGATTTCGAAGTGGCGATCGAGGAAGGGGCGACGCTGGTGCGTATCGGCACAGCCCTGTTCGGGGCGCGCCCGTGAGCCTTTCGGTTCGAGTGATCCCGAACGCGGCACGGACCGGGATCGCCGGCGTACGCGATGGTGAGTTGGTTCTCCGTGTCAATGCGCCGGCCGTGGACGGCAGGGCCAACCGGGCGGCGGCCTTGTACCTGGCGAAACTGTTCGGAGTGCGGCGGTCCCGCGTGGTGCTGCTCGCCGGAGAAAAGGGTAGACACAAAAAATTCGAGATTGTAGGCTATCAGCCCGGAGCAGAATCCCTTCTGGACGATCTCCTCAAGACCGATTCATAGTAGTTTTTACCCATTGATTATCCATTGATGCCGAAGAAGAAACAGGAAAACACCGGCACTGAAGCCGCGCCCGAAACGATCGAATCCGGGGAATCGACAACAGAAAACCCGCCTTTGGACGTTCGCGAACCGATGTCGATGGTTGCCGCTCTGGCCATCTGCATCTCCGGTTGGCTCATCCCGGGTGTCTCTCATATCGTGCTGGGGCGATGGGGACGAGGACTCATCTTCACGGCTTCGGTCATGACCATGTTCCTCCTCGGCCTCATGATGGAAGGCCGTCTCTATGACATCAGGCCCGAAGTGCCGCTTCACGTGTTCGCGTTCGTCGCCGACGCCGGCATTGGACTGCCGTACATCCTGGCCGAACGGCTGGGTTATGGGGTAGGCGTTCTGTCCAACCCGAACTACGACTATGGCAGCACCTACCTCTGGGTGGCCGGCCTGTTGAACTACCTGATCGTTCTGGACGCCTTCGATATCAGCCAGGGACGCAAACCATGATGGTGTCGCATTTCACGGCGCTGCTGGTTTTCGCTTTTCTCGTGTCGGTGGTGTTCGCCCTGATCAACAAGACCCAACCGATGGAACAACTCAAATACGGCGCCTTCGTGTTTCTGTCGTTTTTGGCCGTGGCCCTCGTCGTCGGTTGGCTGATGTTCCCCTTTCCTTTCTGACACGAGATTACTGAAACAGCCCTCCAGGTTCCAGGAGCAAGCACCCATAAGTCCAATCCGATGAAGGGGTTGGGAAGGTTCGTGCGCCGCCCGCCGACGTATACGCAAATATATTGCCAAGGTGCTGTCGGTAAAGAGGAGTCGTCGGATCTCAAGTTGCGAGAATGTTTCCAGGCATGACTAACCCACCTCAACGAAGACGTTGGCCGACCCGAGGCTGGACTGGGGTGTTATTGGTCGCCGTGTTCTGGAGCCTGAACTGGTCCCTGTCCGGGATGCGGACTCACTGGGGGTTCTTTGGGCTCTGGCTCGGCTACTGCCTGATGGTCGATGCTTGGGTATGGCTGCGGAGCGGGAGTTCCCTTTGGACGCGCAGCCGTTGGCGATACGTTGGGCTTTTTCTGGCTTCGGTACCCATCTGGTGGCTCTTCGAACTCATCAACCGGCGGACGGACAATTGGACCTACCTGGGGCGGGATATGGTCAGCGACATCGAATACGTCCTGCTCGCGTCGCTGAGTTTCTCAACCGTTGTCCCGGCCGTCTTTGGAACCGCGGAGTTGGCGAGTACGTTCGGCTGGATCCGACGACTGGAGTCCACACGGCGCCTCTCGGCCACCAGGCCAGTCTGTTGGGCATTTGTGACGAGTGGCTTCCTGATGGCTGTCCTATTGCTCGGCTGGCCGGGTTTCTTCTTCCCGTTTGTGTGGGTCGCGGTGTTCTTGATCCTCGACCCGCTCAACTACCTGGCGGGTCGTCGGTCGCTGCTCCGATATCTCTCGTTAGGACAGTGGCGTCCCATACTCGCCTTGGGAATCGGGTGTTTCATCTGTGGGTTCTTTTGGGAGATGTGGAACTATTGGTCTTATCCGAAGTGGACATACCAGATCCCTTTCCTGGACCATCTTCGCATCTTCGAGATGCCCGCACTGGGATATGCGGGCTACTTTCCGTTTTCAATGGAATTGTTTGCGTTGTACCACTGGATAGCCGGCAGACGGGACAAAGATGAATATGTCCAACTGGGCGAGCCGTAAAGTGTCGCCCAGTTCGACGGTCAGGCTATTGGCCCAGGTCCCGAATCGCCCGGGCCCGTCGCACTAGCCCGATGAACTCCTCGCGGTAGCCCTCTTGATCCAGGCCGATGCTTTCCTCGGCGATATCGAGCACGGAGTCGAAGGTTGCTGCACCCTTGTACGGGGAATCCCGAAGGATCATCCCGAACCCAGCCACCGCGGACTGGAACCGGTAGTCCTCAGTTGCCGCATCGAGGTCCTGTTCGCTATCTCGAACCGGGACCTCCAACAGGCGGCTTTCGTCGCCATCGGGTTCCTTGTAGCGGATGCTTACCGTCAATAGTTCGCCGCTGGCGGCCCCATCGGTAGGCTGCAGGGCCGTCTGATAGCGCAGCGGATCCACTCCCGGAATGTCGATCTCAACACCGGCTGGAACAACCTCGAAAAGCGCCGTGACCGAATGCCCCGCGCCGATCTCGCCAGCGTCCTTCGTATCGTCGTTGAAATCTCGATCTTGAAGGACCCTGTTCTCATAGCCGATCAGCCGGTAGGCGCTGACCTCGGCCGGGTTGAAGTCGACTTGGAACTTGACGTCCTTGGCGATGGTCACGAGCGTGCTGCCCATTTCCTCAACGAGCACTTTTCGTGCCTCGCGGATTCCGTCGATATAGGCGTAGTTGCCATTGCCCCGATCGGCGAGAGCTTCCAGGCCGGCGTCGTTGTAGTTGCCCGTGCCGAACCCCAGGACGCTAAGGAACACACCCGATTCGGCCTTCTCTTCGATCAGGCGGGTCAGATTGCCGTTATCGGTCACTCCGACATTGAAGTCGCCGTCCGTGGCCAGGATGACCCGATTGACACCTCCTTCGACAAAGTTCTCTATCGCCGTGTCGTAGGCCCGTTGAATTCCAGCGCCGCCGTTGGTTGACCCACCCGCGGAGAGACGATCCAGCGCTCTGAGAATCGTCTGTGTTCGGTCGCCCGTCGTCGATGGAAGGACCAGGCCAGAAGCTCCCGCGTAGACGACGATCGCCACACGGTCGTCTTCATCCAATTGCTCGACAAGCAGCTTCATCCCGTCCTTCAAGAGGGGGAGTTTGTTCGGGTCACTCATCGAACCGGATACGTCAATCAGAAAGACCAGATTGGTCGGCGATCGCTCGCCCAGATCGATCTGCTGCCCCTGGATCCCGATTCGGACCAGCCGGTGCTCGGGCGCCCAGGGGGCTGTGGCGACTTCGGCATGAACCCGCACCGGGCGATCATCGGTCGGAGGCGCGTAGTCATAGGTGAAATAGTTGACCATTTCTTCAATCCGAACCGCATCGCGAGGTGGGAGTGTCCGCTGGTTGAGGAAGCGCCGGATGTTGGCGTACGAGGCCGTATCGACATCGGCCGAAAAGGTGGCCAGCGGATCCTCGGAGACCGCGACAAATGGATTGTCGACAATGCGATCGTACTCTTCAGTATTGAAGCGTGCCCTGACCCTCGCGTCGGCTAAGCCCTCTTCAGGCGCCGCCGCCGGTGGGGGTGGAGGTGGGGGTGATGCTCCCGCCACGAAGGCCGCCCGAGAGTTCAGGACACCACCGAGCACACCGCCAATCACGCCCCGTTCCACACCTCCAACAACACCCGGTGCCGCTTCACCTGCTCCTTTCTGGTCCGAAGGGAGTGCCTCAACGCGGTCCAGGAGGTTGTTGCCCACGAGCGGCAAATTCCGCTCAAAATACTCAGGCACGACGTCGCCGACCGTTGCGCTACTTTGGGTCAGCAGTGCCTGTGCGTCGATTTCGACCTCGACATCGGTGGTCCGAGCGGCCTGTCCAGCAGAGTCCAAGTCAGCGCGCGAAGCGAGCGAGGTAACCGCGGTCGCATTGGGATCGTTCGAAAATTCCGTCGCGGTCTGCGCGCGTTGCTCCGAGGGGGCGGCTTCCCCCGCGGGGACGACTTCCGCTTCCGCTCGCAGCCGATCCCGCTCATTGCCCAGCGCGTCATCGAACCCGAATGCGTCCTCGGATAGCTCTCGGGATACCCCCCGCGCCGGCTCGGCAGCGCGTTCAAGCGCGCGGCTTCCCGGTGACCGCACCGGCTCGAGTTGAGCTAACTCGTTCGAATCCGGCGATTGCACCAGATCGGGTATGATCATCAGGCTCACAAACCCCGCCAGCAGAACGGCTGCGATCCCTGAGGCCATAACCCACCTGAACCTGGAACTAAGGGCAGCCGGGCCGACGGCCTCGTGAATCTCCTGCTTCTGAGCAGCTGAGAGATCAACCTGGGGTGCGGCGGCCAGCGTGTGTTCGAGGAGAAGCACGGTCTCGCGGATTTCGTCCAGAATGCTCTCGGCTTCGGGATCCGCTGCCATCTCGCGCTCGAACGCGGCGCGCTCAGCAGCGTCCAGTTCGTTGAGAACATAGGCTGTCCAGCGTGGATCATTGCGGTTGATGGTCATGAGAGCCTCCTTACAAGGGATGGAGCGGGGGTGTCTTGGGCGTTGAGATTCTGCCGGACACATTTGACGCCCGTATGGATGAGGAAACCGACGTTGCTGACCGATAAGCCGGTCACGCGACTGATCTCCCTGTAGCTGAGATCGCACTGGAACTTGAGCGTCAGGACTTCTCTTTCCTTTTCCGGCAGAGAATCCACCAACTCAAAGACTCGCTCTAAAGCTTCTTCCCGTTCCAGCAAGGCCAGTGGCCTGGGGCCTGGTGCGGGCCGCGTCTCGAGGTCGACCTCGCTGAGCGGCTGCATCCTGTGGTCTTTCTTCCGAACATCGAAAGCTCGATTCCGACAGACCGTGAAGAGCCACTGGGCCAAGTGTTGCTCTACACGTTCGGGTGCCTGCGTGCAGAGTTTCAGGAACGTGTCCTGCACCACCTCCCGCGCGCGTTCGATGTCGCCGAGGATTGAGGTGGCGTAGCGAATCAGCGGTGACTCGTAGCGTTCCATCGCCGAAGCAATCAGATCCGATTTCGTCGTCATCGCTGCAGTCATCACGCCTCGTCCAGCCCCCTTTCTTTGGGTTTCACTCATGACAACGATCCGGAACGGACTTTCTTAGAGTATGGACACCGTTTTCCGTGAAAAGTTTTCTCGCTGCCCCGATCCGGCATATTGTGTTGTTAATGCTTGAGATATGGGGTGAGTGCCGAAGCAGGTCGTTCGGCCACCCCTGGGAAGCTGTGGCCTGAGTAGCAAAAGAGCCTGACGGCAATCTGTGCCGTCAGGCTCTTGATCTCTAACGCCCGTTCCCGCCTTGTCCCGGTCCTGCTCTTAGAATTCCCTTTCGAAGCGGGCTCCTACCGCCGCAGTGCGTCCTTATCCCGCGACGCTTACGGCTATCGTCTCTGGCAGGACTTGCCGAACTGCTAACACGGACGGCGGATGCATCCGCCTGCGTCGTCTCGTCTATGCCTGGTCTATCCTCGGTGTTCGCGATACGCTCCCGCCTCTCCCGTCGCGTTCACCTACGATCCGCTACGACGGCTTGTGACGAAGAACTACTCGGCCAGTGAGTCGCATGTAAAGAGCATCCGGGCACAACTCGATATCGTCGCTTCAGGCGATCCCTCCGGTCGGAGCTATGTGCACGGTCTCGAAACAGGGCGGTTGTTCCATGATTTGAAGACGCCACGCCCTGCCAAATGAGCCAGGTCGATCTCCCCATCGACTCCGTCCGAGTACCGGAGCCAGATACGGTAGTCGTCTCGCGCTTCAACCGCAGTTGGCCGAATCATCGCCCTTCCTCCATGTTTCATTCAAACTCCATGCCCTTGAGATTTCCATTGCGTTATTGCGAAACCGTCGCCGTCAGGTTCGGCAACGCGAACGCTGTCAGCGTCGATCCCGATGGAATCAGCACGTATTGCCGCCCGTCGAGCATATACGTCATGGCTGCTGTCCCATGAATGGGGTAGCCGGTGTAGTAGCTCCACAGGCGTTCACCGGTGTCCGAGTCGAATGCGGCGAAGTCGCCTTCGATGTTCCCGGCAAATACGAGCCCCGATGCCGTCGACGTCACCCCGGTCTGGTTCAGGTCGCCGATCGGGGTTTCCCACCGCAGTTCGCCGGTCTTTGGGTCGAGGGCGCGAAGCATGGAGTAGGCCGGTTCGGGTTGCTGACGCAACGTACCGCTCATGAACAGTTGACGGTCCGGAACCTCGTCGATCCGCTGCTGATAGAACGCGCAGGATTCCCGGGCCATGACGAAGAACAATTCGCGTCCGGGGTCGTACGACGGAGGGTTGAAGTTCGTTCCTCCCCTCAGATCCGGGACGCAGGCGCCTCTCGGTTCGGATTCGCCGGGAAGGATGAGACCATCGTTGAGGACAATGGGGCGCCCGTCCGGATCGAGTTCCCGGGCCCACTCGGTGCCGGTGAACGGGACACCCACCAGCAACTCTCCGGTCTGCCGGTCAAGCGTATAGAAAAAGCCGTTGCGGTTGGCCAACATCACGACGGGCCTTGCGTGGCCATCCATATCGACGTCGGCCAGGACGGGAACCTGATTGGCATCCCAGTCGTGAAGGTCATGGGGCGTGAACTGAAAGTGCCACTCCAGTTCACCGGTGTCGGCATCGAGCGCGACAATCGATGCCGTATAAAGGTTGTCGCCGAGCCGGCCGCCGCCGTAGTAGTCGGGGTTGGGATTGCCCGTACCCCAGTACACCAGATTCGTTTCCGGGTCGTAGCTGCCGGTCGTCCAGGTGGCGCCGCCGCCCCTGGCCATCGCTTCGTCGTTCGGCCACGTTTCGCTGCCGGGTTCTCCGGGACCTGGAATCGTGTAGAAGCGCCACGCGCGCGCGCCGGTTTCGGCGTAGTAGGCATCGATGAATCCGCGCGTCGGGTAGTCACCGCCGGAATTGCCGATGATGACCTTGTCATCAACGACCAGGGGCGCCAGCGTGGCGGCGAATCCAAACGAGTAGTCGGCAAAGGGAACGTCCCAGACTTCCTCGCCCGTTTCACGATCCAGCGCGACAACGTGTGCGTCGAGCGTGGCCAGGAAGAGCCTGTCTCCAAGAATGCCGAAACCCCGGTTTACCAGATTGGCGCCGCCGTAAGTCAGATCGTCGGGCAAGTTTCGCCGATAACTCCAGATCTCGCGTCCAGTGGCCGCGTCGATCGCCCATGCGTAGTTGTCGTTTCCCGTGACGTAGAGGACACCGTCAACCACCAGAGGTACGCCCTCCCATCCCCGGCTCAGCGGCATGTTGCCCGCTTGAAACGTCCATTGCGCGGCCATACTGTTCACGTTGCCCGGGGTGATCTGTGTCAGGGGGCTGTGCCGGTCACCGGAATAGTTGCCCGAATACGTCAGCCAGCGCGAGGGGTTTTCGAGACCGTCCACGATATCTTCGAACGTGACGTCGGGCGATTGCCGCCCCGCCAGCGGCGCCGCGGCCACGAAGAACAACAACGCGATGCGTGCGATTTCCTTCACCGGGGTCATCTTTGAAAGTTCCATTATCGAAGAGTGCTCCTTCACAGGGGCGGCCTAGCGATCTGCGCCGGATTCGGTCAAGATAATACGTTCCAATTCGGTCTCGTCGGTCGGTAGTTCGTTGTCCCCGTCCGGATAGCCATTCACTTGAAGCAGATAGCCGACCAGATCGACGTAGGCCTGCACCTCCAAGCTGTTGGGCGCCTCTGGGGGCATCAGGTTGCGGATGACTTCGACCATGTTCCCGGCGTTGGACCCGATCCATCGCGATTGAAAACCCGGTCCGGCCAGCGGCGGAGCTTCCGCGTCTCCGCCAAGATCTTCAAAATGGCACGAAGCACAGGATTCCAGGTAAATGCGCCGTCCGCGCTCGGCTTGTTCCGTCGTAAACACGCCGTCGAGGCTCGTTGTTCGGGCCAAGGTTTCGAGGTTCGTGATCGCAACACTCACCGCGGGTCCGGGTTCCGGAACATCCAGTCCTTGTTGGCGCATCAGGTTTCGCAAAAGTTCCGCCGCTTCGGGATACCGCTTCAACACGGCTGGCGTGTATTCGACCCCTTCGGCGGCAACCAGCGGTGTCCAACCCTTGTCGTTGACGACGTCGAGCGGGGATCCCCGGCCGGCAAGAAACTCGATGACGGGTATCGCTCCGCCGCGATAAACGGCGCCGTGCATCGCAGTCTCGCCGTTATCGTCAATATCGGTTACCGTGCCGCCGCCCGTTTCAAGGGCCAGTTTGACCGCGACCAATGCTTCGCTGTGCGTGCCGGGATTCTCACCCGGCGCCCAGATGCCGACGCCGGCCGCCACCATCAATGCCGTCGTGCCGTCTTCGTTCGGGATCGAAGGGTCGGCGCCGACTTCCAGCAATACGCGCATCAGGGGAACGTCGTCCGACTTGGCCGCCATCAGGAACGGCGTCGAACCGATGCGATTGAGCATGTTGCGGTTGCCGTCGCGCGGCTCCACGGTGACCCTCCGATTCGGGTCCGCGCCCGCCGCAACCAGATTTCGGACGAGGTCGAGGCTGTCGAGTCCTCCGGTGTGCGGCGGGCACGGCATGTTGAAACCGGCGTTGGGCCGCCGGGACCAGGCAATCTGGTGCAGTGCCGTCCAGCCCTGGGCCTCGGCGTTCGGATCGGCGCCCCGATCGAGCAGGAAACCGGCCATTTCGTAGTGCGCGTTCCAAAGGGCCAGAACCAGAGCGCTCATTCCGTCATTCAGCGTCTGGTTGACATCGGAACCGGCTTCGATCAATTCGGCGGCTGCATCGATATGGCCTCCACGAACGGCAAAGTGAAAGGGCGTGAACTCGCCGCCATCGGATGGGGCATCGATGTCGGCTCCGGCACGTACGAGCGAGCGAATCGCTCCCGGATTGTTTTCGGCAGCGGCCCACATCAGCGCGGTCTGGCCCCTCCAATTTTCTCGTGCGCTGACGTCGGCGCCTCGTGCGATCAACAGATCGACCGCGTCGACGGCGCCGGTCCGGGCGGCCGTCATCAGCACGGTTTCGCCTTCGGGCAACGCTTCATTCGCATTGGCGCCGGCATCCAGAAGGCGTTCGATGATCGTCGCGTTCCCGTTTGTGGCGGCCAGATGAAGCGGTGTCACTCCCAACCGGTTCGCGGCGGCGGCATTCGCGCCCGCTTCGAGAAGCAGTTCCGTCGTGGCAACATCATTGTGAAGCACGGCCCAGTGCAGCGCGCCGGTGCCGTCGGGTTCGGTGGCATTCGGGTCACCGCCGTCCGCCAGCAATGACCGCACTGTCTGTGAATCGGCCGCTCTGGCGGCATCGACGACGGAAATTTGCCTCGCCTGCGCGCCGACACCGAGCGTCAGCACGATCGAAACCACCGCCAATGCGAGAGACGGTGCGAGACGGAAGGATCGCGGCACCGGTTACATCGACTCCAGGCGTCCCGTGCTGTCGCCCAGGGATTCAACGGTCGCGCCGACCTGGTCGAGCATGCCGAGAAGCAGGTTGGTCATCGGGGTTTCCTCTCGGAGAACCAGATGCCGGCCGCCTTCCAGCGGACCGGTTCCACCGATGACTGCGAGGGGCAGATCGTAATGGGCATGGACGTTGGGATTGCTGAGGCCCGCGCCGTAAAGAAACAGGGAGTGATCCAGCAGCGAACCGTCGCCGTCGGACGTGCCGTCGAGCCTGGCCAGAAACTCGCTGAAGAGCGTGGCCTGATACGCGCCCAGCCTTGAATACTTTTCGAGTTGTTCGGGCAGATTGTTGTGGTGCGAGAGCCCGTGATGGCCTTCCCTAATTCCGATCTCCGGATAGACGCGGAAGTTGAGTTCCCGTCCCAGCATGAAGGTGACAACGCGGGTGACGTCGGCTTGAAACGCAAGCCATTGCAATTCGTACATCAATCGGACGTGATCGCCGAACTGTTCGGGAACTCCTCTCGGACGTTCAAGCGTGGGCAGCGCCGCCCCTTCGCTTCCGTCGATTCGCTGGATTCGCCGCTCCACCTCACGTACCGAATCCAGATACTCGCCCACCCGGACGCGGTCGCCGATGCCGAGCGTTCGATCCAGCCGGTCCAGATCGTCCCGAACAGAATCGAGAATGCTGCCGTTTTCCCGGGCTTGGGCCGCACGTTCGGCGGGCGTGCCCCCGTCGCCGAACAGCCGTTCGAACACGATTCGGGGATTATTCTCGGTGGGCACGGGAGTGGTCGGAGAACTCCATGACAGGGTGTTCATGTATGCGCAGCTATAGCTGTTTTCGCATTGCCCGCCCAGAAAGTTGAGGTCGATGGCCAACTCCATCGAAGGCAGCGCCGTCTCGCGCCCCATTTTCGCCGCGGCAATCTGGTCGGCGGAAATGCCGTTTCGCACGTCGGCGCCCTCGGTGCGTTTGGGATGAACACCGGTCAACCAACTGCTGGTTCCACGCGTGTGGTCGCCGTTCGCCCCGTCTCCGAACGCATCGGCCTGATGCTGTGCCAGGCCGCTGATGACGAGCATTCGCTCACGAAAAGGCGCGAGGGGGTTCAGAATCGTTGAAAGTTCGAAATCGCGTCCGGCGCCGCGAGGTGTCCAGTAATCGATTCCCGAAAAGTTCTTCGCCACGCCGTTGGGCATGTACACAAACCCGAGGCGCCGAGGCGGATTGGCCGGCGTTTGAGGCGTCGCCGACAGGGCGGGGACCATGGCATCCAGTAACGGCAATGCGACGGCCGCGCCGGTGCCCGTCAGAAACGTCCGGCGGGACAGCGATTTCCTTGTCACGAACATCGTCCGGTTTCCTCCTCCTGCCAAGATCGTCCGCTTCGAGCTCTTGACGCGATAACGTCTTCCGCCGTTATTCCTCCGCCGAATTTGCCGATGCCGTCGTTCGCATCCGAAACGGGACGCTGGCCGCGACACCGGCGAGCAGCGACGACAGCCGGTAGTCGTTCAGAGCGGCTTCGGCAACGATCTTCCGTACGGCGGGTTGGTCATAGTACTCCAGGCCGCGGCCCAGGGCATAGGTCAGCATCTTCTCGGTCAGGGTGACGACGAACAGGTCCGATGACAGAAGCGCCTGGCGCAGGCCGTCGGAACCCTCGAACGGCGCGCCGTCCGGCAAGGCGCCCGTCGCGTCGATGGGTTGCCCCGACTCTCCCAGCGTCCGCCACTTGCCGACGCCGTCGAAGTTCTCGAGGGCGAGGCCGAGCGGATCCATCATGGCGTGGCAACCGGCGCACGCGGGATTCGCCCGATGCTGCTCCATGCGCTCCCGCATTGACAGAACCGTTCCTCCAGAGTCGACTGTTTCCAACTCGGGCACATTCGGAGGCGGGTCCGGCGGCGGTGCTCCGAAAATGTTTTCGAGAATCCACTTTCCACGAACGACCGGCGAGGTTCGGTTCGGGTACGACGTGACCGTCAGGATGCTCCCGTGTGCCAAAAGCCCGCCTCGCACGCTGCCGTCTTCGAACTGGACTCGCCTGAAGTGGCTGCCTTTGACGTTCGGGATGCCGTAGTGGGTTGCGACGCGCTCGTTCAGGAAAGAGTAGCTGGCATCGAGCAGTTCAAGGGCGCCGCGGTCTTCCCGCACGATGCTTTCGAAAAACAACTCGGTCTCACGTCGAAACGCTTGCCGCAGTGTGTCGTCGAAGTCCGGAAACACGCTCTGTACCGGCACCGTGGCTTCCAGATTGCGAAGAAAGAGCCACTGGCCGGCAAAGTTCTCGACGAAAGTGCTGAACCGCTCGTCGCCGATCATCCGCCGAACCTGCTGTTCAAGGATGTCGGGATTGCGCAAGATTCCCGATTCGGCGGCATTCAGGAGTTCGTCGTCGGGAATACTGCTCCACAGGAAGAAGGACAGTCTCGAAGCGAGTTGGAAGTCGTCGATCTCGTAGGGGGTGCCCGGTGCGAGTCCGCCGGGGTCGGGTGTCACGCGGAAAAGAAATTCAGGGCTGACCAGCAGCCGCCGGATTCCACGTTCGATACCGTCGTCGAAGCTGCCTTCGTTTCGACCCTCCCGGAAGAAGTCCAGCAGCGGCGTCAGGTCATCCGCAGTCACCGGACGGCGGTAGGCGCGACGTGCCAGTGTCGACAGGATGGTCTCCGCGCAGGCGGTTTCGTCGGCGGCCGATTCGTTGGCCTGTGGCCGGCAAACGAAGATGTCTTGCCGCCACGCGGGGTTTCCGGGGCCTGTCGCGTCGTAAGGACCGCTGATTTCGACACTGCGCAGGTAGTTGCCCATGCGCGTCTCAGGAATGTTGACGCCGGCCGGATAGGGCCGCAGGAACGGCAGTCGCGCCGTTTCGTTCAGAGCGGACGTGATCTTGATGAAAGCGATTTCAACGTCGCGTGTGCCCGCCCGCACGGAGACGCGTACTTCCCAGTCCCGATCGATACGATTGTGGATGGCGCGTTCTTCACGGCTGAGGCGCGGTCCCCGGCCTGAAATCTGACTGATCTGCGGGCGCGGCGGGGCCGCCGGTTCGGCGGTTTCGTCGTCCGCATCGTCTGGAACGGCACTGGCCTGAATCGGCTCGGGTTCCTGAACCGGTTCCCGGAGACCTTCGATCGTGAATACCTGGACTCGTTCGCCGTCGATGGCGACTTCAAGTTGTTGGGGTTCAGCGTAGAAGGGAAGGGACTCGTTCAGATCGCGGGTCAGTTCAACGCGAATCGTGTACACGGCATCCATCGGAAATGTGTAGCGGATTCGGGTTCCGCCGCGCGTCCCGAGCGGCATATCGGTGAGGTGCGTGTCCTGCAACAGGTCGTCCGCGACGCGAAAATAGTCGATGTCCGGGAAACGCGGCGCGCTCCCCACGGCCATGCGGCTGATTTTTTGAGCCGCCGCGAGATACCGCTCCATCAACGTGGGCGACATCCGCAAGACTCCGGCGATGTTGTCAAACCCGTAGCTGGCATCGTCGGCGGGAAGCAACGCGTCAACGTCGACTTCCAGACCCAGCAGATCGCGGATGGCGTTCCGATATTCGACGCGGTTCAGGCGGTGAAGGGGTTCGGTGCGGCCCGGGTTGGGCGTCAGTGCGGCAGCACGGTCGAGTTCGTCTTCGAGGAAGCTCACGAAACTTTCGTGCGAGGCCTCATCCGGCTGTCTCAATCCGGCTGGAGGCATCATGCCGGCCCGCATTTTACGGACCACCTTTTCCCAGTCGCCGGCGTTGGACCCCACATCCGTGAGGTCGAGCGAATCCAGGGCAATCGGAACGTTGCCACGCTCCATCCCGACGGTCGTATGGCAGGTCAGACAATAGGTATCCAGCAACTCCCGAGCGGCGATTTGCCCCGTTTGAGGTTCAGCCGCCTCAACCGCCGCCGTGCCCGCCGTCACGGCCAGAGTGGCGATCAGGCCGATACAAATCCCCATTGTTGATTTCATGCGTTGTCCTGGAGTCGATGTATCCCCATGAAGAAGCGAGAGTTCCGTCTATAGATATATACGGAAACGCCAAGTTACAGACGGAATTATACTGAGCGTCCGGAGCCGGGAACAGCATATTTACCCGACTATCGGACGGACACCGGAATCGCGAAGCGGAACCTGGCCGGACCGGCCGCGACAGGAGTCGAGGTTTCGGGGACGCTTCCCACCGGCACGTGGGTTTTGCGCTTCCATGGCAGCCTGTTCCTGTCCGCTGGCCCCACGCCTGCCGTAGCGCTCGTCCGTCTCTTTTTTGGACCGTTTTTTGCCGATCGTTTCCCTGTTGCCGCCTTGACACGCTTTGCGCCTCCGCGTACGCTGACCATCGTTGAATATCGCTCATTTCCGAAGCTTCCTGGTGGGAGTCGCACCTCGACAGGGGCAGTGGATGACGGGACTATTCCGGGCGCTCCCGAAAGGGTTCGGCTCGATGCGCCGTAGGGACCGAAATCAAGAGGGCGTCAATCGCTTTCTCTTGCCGGTGGGCACTGGCCTGCCGATTTTCCCACGATGACAACAAACGAGAACGGGATCGAAAATTCTGCCCGTCGAGGGTGGGAACATCCGGGCTTTCTATGGGTTGTCCGCTCGGTGGTCCTGTTCAGCTTCTGGCTGGTGTTGTCGGGACACTTCGAAGTGCAGTTCCTGGTGCTCGGCGTCGTGAGTTCGGTATTGACCGTCGCGATGACGAAAGACCTGCTGCGGCCGTACCGGATGACACGGTTTCAACCCGTCCCTACCACGGCTCGCTGGCTGTTTGCGAGTCTGTTCAGATTTTCATTGTATGTACCGTACCTTGCCTACCAGATCGTCCGTTCCAACGTTGAAGTCGCGTATCTGGTAATGCATCCCCGGATGCCGATTTCACCTCGTCTCGTCGAATTCGAGACGCCGCTCAAGATGGAACCCGCGCAGGTGCTCCTCGCCCAGTCCATCACGCTCACACCGGGGACGATCACCGTTGACGTCCATGACGGGCGCTTTCTGGTGCACTCCCTCTATCCCGGTGCGGCCCAGGGCCTGATCAAGGGCGAGATGCCCCGCAGGGTTGGCGAAGTCTTCGGTACGCCCGTCTCGGTCCGGGCGCGTGCCGTGGTCCATACGCTGGATGACGTGGACTGGTTCTACGGGGAGGACTGAGGGCACATGTTCGTGGCCGTGGCAGTGACTCTGATGGGCTTGACGATCGTGAATTTCTATCGCGTGATCGCCGGACCGACCTTGTTCGACCGCATGCTGGCCGCAAGCGTCATTGGAACAACCAATATCGTGCTGATCGCTGTCGTCGGTTTCATCTTCGAACGGCCCGACATGTTCGTCGATCTGGCCATTGCATACGCGTTGCTGAACTTCATCGGAACCGTCGCCATTGCCAGGTATCTGGAATCGCAGGGAAAACGCCAGTGAGTATTCTTGGAGATATCCTGCTCTGGACGGGTGTGGCTTTCATGGCCGTCACTGCCGTCGGCCTGCTTCGTCTTCCGGATTTCTATACCCGGCTGCATGCCGTGTCCAAGACCGAAACGCTGGGGTTGATTCTGGTGATGCTGGGTCTGGCTCTGAACATCGGCGTCGGGTTGGTTATGGTGAAACTGTTGCTGGCCGGGGTTTTCATCCTGTTCTCCGCTCCCGCGTCGGCGCATCTGCTGGCACGGGCCGCGGCCCGCGTCGGAGAACAACCGTGGACACGGACTCCGGGGCGGGAATCCGATGCGGCCGGTATGAACAGGACAGGGTAAACATGGTCTGGGTATTGGAACTGGCGTTGTATGGCCTGCTCGTCTTTACTGCCATCGTTGCACTTGAAATGCGCGACCTTCTGGCCTCCGTGGTGGCCCTGGGCGTGTTCAGTTTATTCACGGCGCTGCTGCTTTGCGTGATGGGGGCCGTGGATGTGGCCTTTACCGAAGTGGTCCTGGGCGCCGGTGTGACCGGCGTCTTGTTTGTCGCCGGTATTTCCGCGGTAGGCCGGGGGTCGGTCGATTGAAGGTCCTCACCTACTTCACGATGGCGGTGTTCGCCGCACTCATTATCTATGTGACCGGCGCGTTGCCGCCGCATGGGAGCGCGGATTCGCCCGCCAACGAATATCTGTCGCCCTATTACATCGAACAAAGCGAAGAGGAGATCGGCGTCCCCAACATCGTGACGGCAGTGTTGGCCGACTATCGAGCGTACGACACGTTGGGTGAGACAGCCGTGATCTTCACGGCTGGCATAGCGTTGCTGCTGGTGTTGATGCGGGAAGGCAAGCGTGACTGATCCGCACTCGAGCATCATCCTGCACTTCATCGCCCGCGTCCTGATGATTCCGTTCATCATTCTGTTCGGGTTTTACGTTCTGGTGCACGGCGAAGCGGGTCCGGGAGGCGGCTTCCAGGCGGGTGCCGTCCTTGCCGCGGCGGTGATTCTTTCCCGGCTGTCACTGGGCCCCCAGCTGCGGATCGTCTCCACACGCGGACTCATCGTGCTCGCGGTCGCCGGATTGACGTTGTACGGACTCACAGGTTTGATCCCGCTGTTTTTCGGTGGAGAGTTTCTGAACTATGACCGGCTGCCCGTACCCAACCGGGACGGGATCGTATTCGGCCACGTGACGGTCCGAAGTATCGGCATTCTGTTGATCGAGATCGGCGTGATGATGGGCGTGATGGGCGTTCTGGGTGCGATGTTCGACTATCTGATCGGTGTCGAAAGGAGTGACTCCGATGGTGGATGAACTGTTCGCCCGCTATCCCTACTGGGCCACGGCGGTTCTGATGGTGATTGGCCTGTACGGCATGTTGGTCAAGCGGAGCCTTGTGAAGAAGCTGATCGGACTGAATGTGTTTCAGAGCGGAATCATCATCTTCTTCATCGCGGGCAGTCAGAAGATCGGCGCCACGATTCCCATTCTATTGGAAGACCGCCCGGCGGATCCGTCGCTTTACGTGAATCCCTTGCCGCATGTCCTGATGCTGACCGCGATCATCGTGTCCGCGGCGACCGTTGGTCTGGCCCTCGCGTTCATCGTACGCATTTCGAGGGAATACGGCACGTTGGATGAGCGAGAGATATTGGAGCACAACAGACGGTTGTGATCACCCACCTTCCCATTCTCATTGTCCTGCCGCTCATGACAATGGCATTCGTGGTGACGCTTGCCGGACTGGTGCGTCCCAGGACGGCTTTCCCACTCACGATACTTGCCGTTGCGGCTTCGGCGGCCGCGTCGGTGCGGTCGCTGATGGTCGTCGCCGGCGGGGGCGAGTTGCACTATGCGCTGGGAGGCTGGCAACCTCCCGTTGGGATCGAATACGTCGTGGACGGTGTGTCCGCTTTCGTCGCGACGGTTGTGTCCGTTGTCGCGTTGCTGGTTCTGGTCGGGACGCGCCGCATGGCCCGACGCGAGATGGGGCGCCGAATGGGCCCGTTTTACGGAACCGTCCTCATGATGTTGACCGGCTTGCTGGGCATTGTCGTTACCGGGGACCTATTCAACCTCTTTGTCTTTCTGGAGATCTCGTCGCTCGCCACATACGGCCTTATCTTTATGGGCGGGCGCCAGGCCATGATCGCGTCGTTCCGGTACCTTATCGTGGGAACCGCGGCGGGCGCGCTTTACATGCTGGGCGTCGGCTATCTGTATTTTTCGACCGGCACGCTCAATATGGCGGATATGGCATCGCGGCTGCCCGCCACGATCGACTCGCCCATGGTGCTGGCCGGAGCGGCACTGATCTTTGCCGGTCTCGGGGTCAAGATGGCCCTTGTGCCTTTGCACTGGTGGCTCCCCGATTCCTATAACTTTGCGCCGTCATCGGTGACGACCCTGATCGCGCCCATTTCCACAAAGGTGGCCGCCTACGCGATGCTCCGGATGTTTCTGAGCGTATTTCCGGAGGGTTATCTGAGAGATGCGACACCGGTGGCGACCTTGCTGGTGGCGTTGGGTCTCGCCGGGGCGCTTCTGGGTGGCGCCGCGGCGCTGGCTCAAACGGATCTGCGGCGGATTCTGGCGTACAGCAGCGTCAGCCAAATGGGATTGATCGCCACGGGCATCGGGTTGGCGAGTCCCCTGGCGGCGACCGCGGCCCTGTTCCACGTCATGGCGCATTCGGTCATGAAGGCGGCGCTGTTTCTGGCCGCTTCAGGCGTCGGTTACCGCACCTCGCAATTCAATATCGATCGCATGGCGGGACTGGCGCGCGTCATGCCGTTGACGATGCTGGCGTTCACCCTCGGTGCGATCTCGATGGTCGGCGTGCCCCCGACGGCGGGTTTCTTCAGCAAGCTGTATCTGGCCCAGGCCGGCATCGAGTTGGGCCTGTGGCCGGTGGCTGTGGTGGTGTTGTTGAGCGGCCTGTTCACGCTCGCCTATATGGTGCGCATTCTCGAACGTGTTTACCTGCGCGATCTGCCCGGCGAGATTGGCGAGACGAACTATTCGGGGGCCGTGGAGAACACGTCCGCCACCAGCGTGCGTAAGGCGACCGACATGCCCGCCGACACGCTCGTACCCACGCTGATACTGGCCTTCGGCACGATTGTTCTGGGCCTGCTGAACGTCCCCATCGTGACGCTAATGCTGGGTCCGGGGGTGGGGCAATGAACCTGTTCCCGGGCGCGCTTCCCTTGCTGGCGATCGCCATCCCGATGGCGGCGACCGTCCCCATCCTGGTTTGCGGCCGCCGGCCCAACCTGCGCGAAAGCTGGAGCCTGCTGGCTTCCATCGCCACTGCCGGTACGGTTCTGGCGATGCTTCCGGGCACGCTCTCCGGTCAAATCGCCGAAAGCAGGCTTTTCGAACTGATCCCCGGTGTCGCGATCGCATTTCGAGCCGATCCCGCGGGCATGCTTTTCGCCTTGCTTGCATCCGGTCTGTGGATCCCGACGACCATCTATTCGATCGGCTACATGCGGACGCTCGACGAAGGCCGCCAGACCCGCTATTACGCGGCCTTTGCCTTGAGCCTGTCCAGTGCCCTGGGCGTGGCTCTCGCCGCCAACCTGATTACGTTCGTCCTGTTCTATGAACTGCTGACGTTGGCGACCTATCCGCTGGTCACCCACCACGAAGACGACACTTCGGTGCGGGCGGGCCGGCGGTATCTGATCTACACGCTGTCGGCGGGTCTGGCGTTGATCGCGGCCTCGGCGTGGCTGTTGTCGTTGGGGATCGATGGAACGTTCGTGGCTGGTGGTTTCCTCCAGGAACTATCGGGCCGGCCGGGAGTTCTGTGGGGTTTGTTCCTGTTGCTGGCCTGCGGTGTGGGCGTGAAGGCGGCCGTCATGCCGCTGCATTCCTGGTTGCCATCCGCCATGGTCGCGCCCACTCCGGTGAGCGCGCTGCTGCATGCCGTTGCCGTGGTCAAGGCGGGTGCGTTCGGTTTTGTGCGGGTCATGGGATTCGTATTCGGACCCGCATTGCTGGCCGAGATGGGGGCCGCGCAGGGCGTGGCGGCATTGGCCGCCGTGACGGTCATGCTGGGATCCATCATCGCGCTTCGGATGGATCGCCTCAAACAGAGACTCGCCTATTCAACGATCAGTCACCTGTCGTACATCGTTCTCGGGACGGCCATACTGGCCCCCGCCGCATGGGTTGGGGCGCTGCTGCACATGGCGGCTCATGGGGTGACCAAGATCACGCTCTTTTTTTGCGCGGGCGCGATCCATGCGAATGCCCACAAAGACAATGTCAGTCAACTCGATGGGATCGGCCGGCAGATGCCGTACACGATGACGGCATTCGCGCTGGCGTCGTTGGGGATGGCCGGGTTGCCTCCGTTCATGATGTTCGCCAGCAAGTGGTATCTGGGTAGCGGGGCAGTGGCGGCCAACATGAATCCGGTCCTGGCCGTATACATCCTGAGCGGTATATTGAACGCGGCCTACCTGTTTCCGATCGTATTCAGGGCGTTTGCGAAAGCGCCGGCGCCGGGTCCGGGCGATCACGCGATCGGCGAAGCGTCCGCCTGGATGGTGGCGCCCCTTATGGTGACTGGCGTGCTCGCGCTTGCGCTCGGCATCTTTCCCGATATCGGCTTCGGTTTCCTGCAGCTTGCGACCCAGGTGGCGGCATCGGTCATGGAGGCGACGCCATGACCCGCAGCCGCAAGCTCGTCATCGTGGCTCTGGGCGCGGCCGCGATCTCGATCGTCGCCGATGTCTTTCTGACGATCTCCGAACATCACGCGACGCCGCTCTGGGGAAGCGGTCTATTGGGCTACTGGCCGGTCTTTGCCGTTTTCTGGTTTGTGATTTTCGTTTTCGGTTCCAAGTGGCTTGGCAGGATCGGGGTCCAGCAGGGCGAGGACTACTACCCGGGATCGGGCCTCGATTCGGATACCGGTACCGACGGCGATCGGAGGGACGATGTTCGCTAACCTCCCACCGTCCCTCGTGCTGATGATCGCGGCCGTCGTCGTGGCTATCCTGGGGCGGCGTGTCCGGGGCTGGGCATTCATCGCGGCATTCGGGGTTGTGGTAGCACAGCTCCTGCTCTGGCTGGAACCGGGTACTACGATCGAGGCCAGGTGGCTGGGTTTCGACCTGACGCCCATGTTGGTCGACAAGCTCAGTATCGTGTTCGCCCTGGCTTTCGCGTTGGTCGGCATGGCCGGCGGCTTCTATGCCCTCCACATGCGTGAACGCGGCCAGCAGGTTGCAGCGCTCTTGTATGCCAGCGCCGCCATGGGCGTCCTGTTTGCCGGAGATCTGTTAACGCTGCTGGTCTTTTGGGAGATCATGGCGGTCGCCTCGGCATACTTGGTGTACGCGGGCCGCTACCGCGACTCTTCGAATGCGGCGATGCGATACCTGTTGGTGCACGTCACAGGGGGCGCTCTGTTACTGGCCGGGATACTGATACACATCGGAGAGACCGGCTCGGTGGCATTCGATTTGTTCGAAGTCTCGCTCAGCGGCAGTCTCGTCCTGGCCGGCTTTGCCGTTAATGCGGCGATTCCGCCGCTGCACGGCTGGTTGCCCGACGCCTACCCTGAAGGGAGCGTGACGGGGATGGTGTTCCTGAGCGCCTTCACCACCAAGACCGCCGTTTACACGCTGCTGCGAGGCTTCGCCGGATGGGACATCCTGATATACGGCGGCGTGGCCATGGCGCTGTACGGTGTGGTGTACGCAGTTCTCGAAAACGATACGCGCCGTCTGCTGGCCTACCATATCGTCAGCCAGGTCGGATTCATGGTTGCGGCCGCGGGTATCGGAACCGAAATGGCCGTGAACGGCGCCGCGGCGCATGCCTTTGCCCATGTGCTGTACAAGGGGTTGTTGGTGATGGGGGCCGGCGCGGTGCTCTACGCCACCGGGAAGTCGAAAATGACCGCGCTTGGCGGAATCGTCCATTTGCTGCCGTGGGTGATGGTCCTGTACATGATCGGCGGTTTTGCCATTTCGGGATTCCCCCTCCTGAGCGGTTATGTCGCCAAGTCGATAGTTATCGAGGCGGCCGAGGAAGTGAACCTGATCTGGGTGGCGTTGTTGCTGTACGCGGCGTCGATCGGAACGTTCCTGCATACCGGCCTGAAGCTGCCGTATTTCACGTGGTTCGGTCCGAGGCGGGAGATGCCGGTTCGCCCTATACCGGCAGGGATGTATGCGGGAATGGGTCTGGCCGCCATGGTCTGTATCGGCCTCGGCGTCTACCACTATCCGTTTTACGCGATGTTGCCGTACCCCATCGACTTCCAGCCGTATACGAGCTACAAGCTGATCCACACCGCCGAGTATCTGACGTTCACCGCGCTGGCGTTCTGGCTTTTCCTTGAAGCGTTGAAACCCAGTGCGGCCATTTCGATCGACACCGACTGGATCTATCGCAAGGCCGCGCGCCCAGCCGACGCCATGGTAATCACGCCGATCGTTGCCGTGTTCGAGGCCTGTGCCCGTCTGAGAGACGCCGTCGTGGCTTTTGCCACGCGTTTGGTCATGCAACCGGGGATTAGCGGGAATTGGGAACGCGAGGTTCCGGTCGGAGTGGCCGCTGCGGGAGTATTCGTGACGTTCCTGGTGCTGTTGGCGTGGGGGTTGATGCGTTGACGCTACGAGCGTAGCGAAGCTCCGGTCCGCGGGTGGGACGCCTGCGCTCGCAGATCGCCCCCGCGGCCCGAATTGACGCGCCTGCCCGCGTGCCACCGGCCCGCCGCCGGACAATTCGTTCGGTAACCGGTTCCCCCCGCGCGACCCGCCCTGTTTCCAGTCCAGAATTAACGGACGTTGAAAAGAATTTCGTCGAACTGGAAGCCGAAGGCTACGGCAATTTTGTCGGCGCCCCAATCCGGAACCTGCCGCAGGCCGTCCAGAGCCAGATTCTCGACACCGACGCCTACCAGCCGCTGGAGGGCCGTTCCGATATCCGCGTTATGGAATGTCTCGACCGCGACCGGCAGATGCTGGTTGTTAGCGCGCATCAAGAAGTGAACATTCTCTTAACGGTCACATGGCCGGGTGGCCGAGCGGAATTTCGATTCGAGAAACTGCAGATTCGACGAGTGTCGCGAATTTATCCTGATGAGTGCGGCGAAAGCGCGAGGGGAAAAGAGAAGTGGACCCCGTTCGTTGGACAGTACGGCAGCCACTTTAAGGTGGATTCCACAGTTCACTATGCTGCCGAAAGTACCGGCGTGATTCCGTCGTAGACCTCACCTGGGGTGAGATCGCCGGTAGCAGAATGTGGCCGACGGAGTTCCAACAGATGTACTATCGGCAGCAACGATCCGGCTTTGTCGAGGCCGGATTCAACCAAAACACTTTGCGTGATCCGCGGGGCGGTCCAACACGTAATCACGGTCAGGATCATACCCTAATGCCCGCAAGGAGTCCTGAATTTCGAGAATCAATTGTGACTCTTGGGCTGGCTGTGACTGTGTTGGGACGACGTCAGGTCTTCACGAAACGCTCCTGCCAGAGGACACTGACGTCTACCAGGGTGGCGATACGCTCGCAACGATCTGGGCCCTCAAACGCTCCACTTCTCGTTGAGCACGCGTCAAAGTCCCTTCCCGGTATTGGAAGCTCCCACAACGGCTGTTGTAGTCCGCGACGACCGCGTTGAATTCGTCGATCTGCGAGTTCGTTGTCGGCATGGGTCGAAGGACTTCAATCCGAATGTCCTCTCGGAGACACCAGCGTATCTGTGCGACGGATAGAATATTGTTCTCTCCCACAGGAGGCGTGAAGAATTCCAAGCCGGATAGCTGCGCCTCCGGCGTTTGCGAGGGCGAGTAGTTTGGTGAGGGAGATGGTTGCGTATCCGACCGAGCCGTGCTCGGCCTGAGGCTATCGTCTTGAGCAACACTGAACAACAAGATCAGTACACCAAACCCAACCAGCGCCCAGAACAATTTGGCCCCCGACGAGCCCGACACCGCAGTACGAGATGTGCCTGAAACAACGACCTCCGGCTCTGACTGTGGCAACGTCGCGGGCCTTGGACTTGCCGCAGATTCCCGCTGGTGCGTTTGTTTCTCGTTCTCGCGTCGCCCTCGGGCGGGAGGCTTTTCCCGCTGGACACTCCGACGCGTCGGATCGCTTACGGTCTTGTCGACGTCGGACGCCAGGGACGACAGTCCAGAGAACCCCTTTATGTCTTTCCTGTCGCTCACCGAATCCTCTTCAACGCGCCTAGGCGTTGCTAGTTTCCCTCATCCAGCGAATCACTCAACCGCGAACTTGCGTTCTTCCAGAAGAGGCGCATCGCTGCCTCCAGGATGTGGACGTTGTCCATATCCCGATACGGCAATTCCACCGCGACCTTCTGTTCATCCTTCTTGGCGATGAAAAACGTCCCGGCACCGTTTCCAATGACTACGTCGGTCCATTTACACGCCACTCGTTCGTTCGCCGAAAAGAGCTTGCGTCTTTCCAGTTCAACTCCATAATCGGTTACGACAGCCGTACCAAACCTGTAGCGCTTTCCGGCGCGAAGCCCCTCGAGCATCTCGGTGAGGAGACTCACACCCGCCGTCTTCCAGAGGCGGTCGACAAACTCCGAGTAGATCTGCTGCTTTCTGACCTCGATAGTCGTACCTCCCCGCTCACCCCCAACGAAAATACGGTATGTCGTACCCGTTGGAATTCCGTTCACAGAATGCCTGGCACCACCCCAACGCACTCTCTTGATCTCTTCCAGCGGGATCTTTGAACCCTTCCACTGGACCCCGTCCGGTGAAATCCGAAGCTTGTTTTTGAACATTACGCCGACGTCAGTTTCGTAGGTGATATCCCTTTTCCATGACTCAGCACGCGCCTCCATTTCGGCGACGAACTGCGATCTCTGCTCACCGATCTCGTCGAGCGCGCTGGCATCTTCTTCCGATTGCTCTACGACTCTGTCGATCTCGGCGAACACCTCAAGTTGAAGCGCCGTCAGTCTCTTGGAGGTATCGAGGAGCCCATGTTCATTAACTAGGTCAACGGCAAGGCTTCTTATCTTCCCGGCGATCTCATGACTTAGGTCGTGACTTGTACCACGACTACGCGCGCTCAACTGGATGGGCTGAGCAACGCGATCCCAATTCCGAACGACCTCTTCGAGCCGCGAGACAATACGGTCGATATGCTCATGGCCCTCATCACGCTCAACAGCGTCTCGGAGGCCCTGTACCAGAACCGCAATATTCTTCGTTTCCGCCTCGAGCACCCCCTGCGCTTCGACTTCAAAACTATCTACCAGGTCGTCGATCAGGACTGGGGCATGAGTGTCCCCATTATTCGTGGCCTCGTCGACCGCTATTGTCACAACCTCGACGAGCGAAATAACAGGTAGCTGATCGAGTGCTTGCTTGATTGCTCGCCTGTAGTATTGACGCCGTTCCTGGAGCTCAGCATTGACGGTTTGCAGATCCGAGATGGCCGGGAAACCAGCCACTGACCGTTCCTCGTTCAACAAAGTGACCGTTTGCTCGGTTTCGATACCGTCGTGCGCGTCAGCGAGCGCAGCTATCCAGCGGGCGACCGTGTGCTGCGGCAGCCGGTCGACTACGCGGATCAGTCCGTCCGCGAGGAGGTTGGCGCGAGCGATGCCGGGCAGATTAACCAAGCTTGGTACTTTGGCCGGCTCCCCTTCCAGGACTGATATTGCCTCCGAGATGCGTTTGGGCGCGAGTCCAGGCAGCCACCCAATCTCCGCGCCAAGGCGACGTCTGGGATTGTTCAGCACAGCCGAAGCGTCACGCACGGCGGCCTCATCGGAGACCAGGCTCTTCTCTTCTGCCAAGTCCATAATGCGACGCCGATCGTCGCGCATCGTGGCGCCGAGGATGAAAAAAGGGTTTGTCAGCAACTCCACGGTCTAATCCTGGATAAAGCCGATGGAGCCTGTCTTCGACTCGTTTGGCCGGAGACTTGCGAGGGCGATCCGTAAAGACTCATCATCCACAGCCCTTTTTCCGGAACGCGCGGCCAGTCGTGCGGCCTCACGGACAACAAAAGCAGCTTCCGACACCGCCCTTCCGGTTAACGTGTTTACAATGTTCCTCGTGTCAACGTGGTCTTCGGTAGGAACTTTGGCCAACAAAGAATCAATGAGACCCGCAACCTCCGTGGCAGACGGCATCCCAACCTCGACAACGTGATCGAATCTGCCTTGTCGAAGAATGGCCGAGTCGATCATATCCAGCCGGTTGGTAATGCCGATAACGAGCACATGGCGCTTTTTTGCCTCCGGAATGCGCCGCAAGAACTCCGCTACTTCCTCTACATGGTGCATGCCAGTGGACTCGTGGATCTGTCGGTCGGAGAGGTAGGACTCCATTTCATCGACCACGATCACCGAAGGGGCCGCTTCCACTGCCTTGTCAAAGATCTTGCCGACTTTCCTGCTGGTCTCGTGAATGTACGGACTCCCCACACTGTTGGAATCGATATAGAAGATAGGCCAATCCAGGTACTCGATTAGCCGCTCCACCGCGAAGGTCTTTCCGCAGCCTGATGGTCCGTGTAGGATGATCGCAGCCGGGAATTCAATCCCAAGCACCCGATACCTTTCCGCGTTCTCGATAATGTCGATAACGTGTTCGGTGAAGAAAGCCGCAAGTACCGGAGGTATCCAACAGTCAAACCGCTTGGAATGCACGGATGATCTTGACTCTTCTTCCGCAGCGGTTCTTGCCGCCGGTGCCGTACGGCGTTCCGATCTGGCTCCTGGTCGTTGTGATTTCTGCTTCGTTCGCACAACGCCAGATTCCTGTGGGGCGCTGAATCCCGCAGCCTGGACCAACTCGACTACGTCTTGTTTCCCAAGCCATCCCAGCAGGCACGACAGGCGACGAAACGAAGTCGCCGATATCGACACTCCACCAGTCAGCCATCGTCCCAGAATCTCTTCATCGGAACTCCTCTCGGACACCGTCCAGGTTGGCAGTAAGCGTGTATAACGCTCAAGATATATCGCATCGTGAAGAGGTACCGCCGCGTCGATCATCCGTGTTACGCGCAGACTATGGGCGAACGACAAGCCATCGGCTTTGGTGTCTGGAGAGCCACGAGCGGCGATGGGCTCAAGCCTCTGCCCGGGCCCTGACGAGATTGTTCGGTAAGCATCTTTTCCGAACGAAAACGAGTCCAACAGCGTACCGGGCAAGAGCTTGGATTCGATCCACCGATCCGCGAGACTGCTCCGCACGATCAGCACCAAGTTCTCCTTGTCCACTCGGTAAATCTGCCAGTCGGAACCGCTATGCAAGAGCCGACCGAGCCTGGACCCGTCAGGCAGCTCGTGCTTTACCGGAAACCAACGCTCGTATGCCATGGCTATCCGCGGATGATGTTCGTCATGTCGAGCATATCGGTGTCTGATCCGGTGTCTATCTGAATCTGCCACAAGTTCACGACGACTTGCCGCAATCCGTCTATCTCATCGCTCTCAAGAGAACTTGTTCCGATTGCAACCAACTCCTTGAACCGAGCGGAGTCCGAGAAATGGTGAGGTGACGACACGATCCACTTGAACCTCTCCACCACGAACCAGTCTTGCCGCCAGAGAATCTCGAAGTTCTTGCCTTTGAGTTCGTTCAGATGGCTTTCGAAATCACTGTCGTTCCGGTCGGTGGACCGCTGGGCCGTTCGGACCAAGTTGTCGAATGCGTGTTCCTCGCTCGGCCGTGCGAGCTGGCGGATATGTTCGTTGAAGAATTCGGTAGCGCTGTTCAGCTCTATTTGTCTGATTTTTCTGAGATTATTTTTGCGCACCTGAGCCAATAGGCGACGTGCCTCAACGACCCCTTCGTTGGCCTCATGGACACGCTCGTTATCGGGCTCCACCGGATCTAGCTGCGACGACAAGGCTAGTTTGCGGCGTGCTTGCTCGAGCTTCGGATCGTCGACGACATCAACGAACTTCTCAAGGCGCTGAAGCGTCCGCTCACCCTCTTCGCGGACTCGTCCCGATTCCGTGCTGAAGTCGTACTGCCCCTCTTGGCGAGAGTAGAAGTTCTTTCCCGATTGGAATGTCGCCCCAATACTCGGGACAGAAACCTCCAATACGATGTTCCCGGAATCGAGCATCTCGAAGTCGCACTGAAGGTCGGCGCCGGCATGGATCACTCCATCAACGAAATCGTTACCAGTGATCTTGAGGAGTCCGATCAAGCGATTGTCGGAGGGCTCATCGCTCTCCCCTTCCAGCAACTTGAAGTTGAGGGAGGCGGGGCTACCAGACTTCAATGACTCGCCCGCCTTGGCCGTTGTGGTTCCTTTCTTCGGTAATTGGTCTCCCGACCGCACAAGCCATTCGATGGTTGGAGAGCCCCCTAGCTTCTCAAGGACTTCGATCCCAATCGAGTGGGACACGGGAATAGCATCGACTGTCGCAGCGGTCCGTGTAATGACGATCTTGTCCTTCTCAAGCGCCAACGGGCCACCGTCGGGATCGAAGACGAACACCTTGAAAGTGTTCTCTCTACTCTTTGACAGCGGTATATCGACGGCCGCCGCATCCTTCAAAGAAATCCGACCGGAGGTCCAGCCGGTATCGAGGCTGTCGATCTGGAACTCGGTCCCCGGCATGAGTTCACCCCCGACTTGAACCACGATCTTCGCGCGCGTGTCTGGCGTACGGGCTGTGTAGTTGAACGTCAGGTCGAGCGCTTCCGTCAAAGCGATCCTACCGCGGTTACTCTTCCGGTTGCGGTTGTCGGACCGCCACTCGATGGATTCGGAAAAAAGGGCGGCCCCCTCCGCGACTGCCGTCATAGGATTCACTTCAGTGCTCACAGGAATCCCCAACTCGAACGAAACCATGTCACGAAGCGGTTTGTAGTTGGTGGGTCCACCAATGAAAACGATACGCTCAACATCATGAGGCGCGAGTCCGGCCTTGGCGAGCGTCTCCCTAGCGGCCTCGATCGACTCACCGACCTTTTCTTCGATGAGGCTGTCGAGAGTGGTGCGAGAGACCGCGATGTCGACATAGATTTCGTGATTGGATTCGTCCCTAACGCGGGCCTCCGTTTCCGACAGACTGATGATTGCTTCCTCGCGTGCAGAAAGCTCAATCTTCGCCTGCTCAGCCGCCCACGCCGCGAGTCGCAGCAGCGACTTGTAGTTGGGTTTGGTCGACAAGTCTTCAGGCATGTTGAAATTCTCGAACAACCACGGTTTAATCACGTTGTCGACTATCAGGCGGTCGAAGTCTCGGCTGCCGCACATGGCGATCCCGCCATGTGCAAGCAGGTTGATTCGGCCGCTCAGACTCTCTGCCAATGCGATATCTAGCGTGCCGCCGCCCAAGTCGTAAACAACGAAGATGCCATCCGCTTTATGCGCCCTCATGACGCTCATGACTGCGGCCACAGGTTCCTGCATCAACGCAATTCGGCCGATGCCGGCGAGTTCCGCAGCCTGCATCGTGGCGTCCTTTTGCATCTGATTAAACGCAGCGGGCACGGTGATGACGGTTCCCACATCCGGGTCGTTGCGGAATTCCTCTGGCAGATAACCAAACAGCACCCGTAGGATTTCGGACGAACACTGCTCCGGGGTCATCGTGATATCCACGGCAGACAGATTCATGGGTGTGCTGGTCCCCATGAAGCGTTTGAATAAATTGGCCGCGTTGCCAGGGCTATGAGGCTCCGAGTCGTACGCGCGCTTCCCGACATACTTGTTACCCCGCCGGTCGATGTATATCACGGACGGAGTGACGTCATTCTGCTCTGGACTCTTCCAAATTCGAGTCCGGTCGCCGTCGTATGAACAGATCGCACTGTTCGTGGTGCCCAGGTCGATGCCTACGTAGTTATTCATGATTCCACTTTCCTGAGTGTGACGGTTCCAGTTCTAACCACGCCGTCTGGTCCCATAATGATCGGCTCGATCATCTGGTCTACAACCAGCGCGTCTTCAGAACGAAATTCCTCTATGTTCAATGGCGTCGCCGCCATTCCCGGGTCAAATCCCTGACCCTCTACATTTACGATCCTCATCCCTGCGTCGGTGAGCGAGTCTTCGAGTTTTCTCTGGAACCAACGAAACTGGCCCCGGTACCTACCTTGCTCCCCGGCATCCAGTTTCAGCAAAAGTCGATCGAATAGCTTGCCGAAACGCCAAGATTCGACGGCGACGTCCAGTAGCGACTTCGTCAGCAGCCTGAAATCAGGTTTTTCGGTTTTTTCTGACATCCGTACATACTTCCGTGTCGGTGATCATCAAAACCGGCGGCGGGAATATGTGCCGGCGCCGCGGCGCCAAAGTCTACCACGAGCTCGGCGGCATCTTGTCCCCGTAGTCCATGGTCGCGCCCCGCGCGTGGAGCACTATTGAGCCCTAACCGGATACCGTTGATTGTGGGACTTGACAAATGCACCGCGAAACGATGAATGGCGGCTGGGACGGTGAAGGACCATTTGCGGACTCCAGCAGATATAGGGGGAAATGCAGGATTTTGCCGGTAGGTGCTTGGGGATCGAACCCCTTGCGGTGGTCACCCAAAGGGTGACGGCGTCCATGCGTTCCCAATCTTGGCCAAATCGGAACAAAGTTTGCTGGTGAAAGGTCTTCATCGCCCGCCGCACATACCGTCGTGTTATTGAACTCGGACTATCTCCGGTGCCAATCCGTTCTTGTCCACATCCAGAATACACCTGCATTGAAAATCGCAATGGTCGCTATGACAAGTCGTGGGACATTACCGAAGACGCTCTCGATGGCCGCAAGGACCAGGGCAATGACTCCTGGAGTGACAAGAATGCCGAATGCCAGCGCCGGGCCTCCCACGTTGCGCCAAGTGTTCATTGTCCCTTGTTGCCTCGCTCGACTGGAGAAAGGAATGAGCGCAGGCAACAACGTGGCAACGAAAAATACGACGTACAAGGATACGAAATCGAGAAACAAATTTAGCATGATTCGGCGATTATGGCGTTGAGTCGCTTCCGTTGAGAAGAGCCGTTAAATGCAAAAGGTTCATGGAGGATGGCCTTGGAGTAATTGCCAATGACGGCCGGTCGGCTCCGACCGTGCGAACTGGAAGATTTGCACGACGCTCTGCGCGTTTCAGGAATAGGAGTAGATCTACTCTGGCTTGTACTTCTCCACCGGTAGATGTTTCGTACGGTTCTCCATGAGGTTGTGTCTCACTCCATGTGGTACGGATGTCTTCGGCCGGGTCATCGCACGTAATTCTCGGTTCCGATCATTGGTGGCAGTCGAAGGACGATCACCCGCCAACTGTCTGAGTGCGCAAAAATGCGCAACAAATAAACCGGCGCTCAAGACGTCAAGGACGGTCCAGATCTCGCGTGTCATGTAGACGGGCAGGAACGGATTGTACAATAGTGACGTGGCCCCAAGCGCCACTACCCAGCCGCTCAGTGCATTGTCGTGCGTCCATTGCGTGTATGCGAGCCATCCAGCTAATGCACAAATAGTGAGCCGCAAGAAATTGTAATAGCCATAGGGCCAAGGCAACAACGCGAGAATCAGAAGTCCAGCAGGCAAAAACCAGACGGAAGGATGGTGTCGTAGCGTGACCAGGCGAGAGTTGGAGGGAACGGCTCGTCCAACAGAGCCATCAGACACCATGGTGGCATGACTGATCGAGTTTCGATTCATGCGCACGGGGCGATTACCCGATGTGAGCTTCTTGACGAGCATCCTTCGTCTTCAGTCCTCATACGTGAAATGTCTGGTCATTATATCCCTTCCGCGGTCCCATGTACCACCGTCACCCGGGTGTCCACGGCCAGTCTCCACTGATCGTCATCAGCAAGTGGTCCGTGTGTCCCCGCGTCGATACCGCACTCTGGCAGTTCCTGCATATTGACACACCCGGATCACAGGGCGACGTGTCCGCCCGGTTGCTCCGCTTATGACCGCAGAAGTTCACAGCCGGATTCCGCGAACCGGCCGCGTATCTCCCCAAGTCCTGGGATTCATTCCGTCCACTCCCACGGCGGATCACCCGACTTTGAGGAAATGCGACGGCAGCGCTTCCGCCTCCAAGGTGCGAAGGTCGAGTTGCTGTGATGTCTGATCGATGTCGAAACCAAGCACCTTGCCGTCCGCGTCAAGATCGACGTTCAGCCCCTCGGCGACTTCGCGCGTCGTGGCGCGCGCGTCGGGTTTGAACTCGATTCAGAGGCTCTCTCTGCCGGGATAGTAGAGGAGCTTCATGGCATGTCCTTGGTGAATCCCGTGTCAAAGAAAGCATTGTGGACCGGCCATCCCATCCGCAAGCGACACAACACGGAGTATTCGGACAACGTCCTCGCCGGACCGTTTGACCTCTTCCCCGGAAGCGCATCTGACTGTGCGGTTGCTCGTCGCGACGGATAGGGGCGACAATGATCGCGTCACGCCATCCCCGGTCGATATACGGGCTGGACATCTACACGGGCGAAGATGGCCTGCCCTGCTGGGCGAACTCGGTGACGGTGACCAGTCTCAACCTCGGCACCATGTATCAAATGCCGCTTGCCGGCATGGCCGCCTGTTGGTCCGCGGGCTATTTGCTGTCTTGCAAGAACGGTTACACGGTGGTTGACGGTGTGGACCTGAAAGATACAGGAACCTCGTCGGCAACACGGTGCAGGTTCCAATCCGCCTGCAACCGCATCCAAAACTTGGGGGAAGCCTTCAAGAGGCGAGATAAACGTCGAGCCGTATCCGCGGTGATCCGTCGTTTGTCGAATGCTGTATCGCGCGGACCGAGCACCCTTCAGTCGCTCCGACCGATTGCCGACCGGGTTTCGCTAATCGAGCCGAATTGCTACGTCCGGGGCATTCAACTTTCTCTGCGTGATGGGCCACAAGTGTCGTGGCACCCGCCTCGCGTCGCGCGTATTGCGTTCGCGGAATAGGTCGACGGCGGTTTCATCGGCGACCGACTGAATCATGCGTCACATAAATTCATGCTACACGATATGCGTGTATCATCTCGCCGCCGACATCGGCGACGACCTATTGAACGATCCGTTGTCTGGAATCCTCGGGCATGACCACCTGCGGTGGAATCGACGCGCAAGGCGTCGTATCAGCGACGCGTCGCCCATCGCCGGGCTGCCGAATGGGTACCTATTAGCGCCTATTCACAGACCACGCCGTCGCCGTCCGCGTCGTTCATGAAGCCATATGCCGGATGGCTGCGGTTCACCGGTGCGATGCCGTGCCGCCGCGCCTCGTCGCAGGAAATACGCCCATTGTCATTGTCATCCAACAGGCGTATTTCTTCGGGAATGTCGGACGAACTTGATCGTGACGATGCTTGGAAGCCTCCTTCAGGACCCGCTATCTCCAGTGACCAAAGACCACGGCCCTCGGCGCGGGCTTCCTGCTCCAGTCGCAGGAACTCATCGAGATCGTCAAAGGGGAAATTCGGATATGCAGGCGCATAGCCCCGACGAATGATCTCGGAGTTCACATCAAGTCCGTCCTGTAGATAGATGCGGCCGACGATACGGTTGAAGCGGTCGATGTCCTCGATCGTTACGCTCGCCTCTCTGCCATCCAGCATGGATGTCACCCAGTCCCGCGACTCCGTAAAGCCCGACTCGCCCCGTTCCGGGGCGCCGACTCCCTGAAACCGGATGCTGTAGCACAAGCCATCGCTGACGACGTTTGCCGTATCGCCGTCGATCACCCGCACGATGCGGCCGCGAATCGTTTCGTCCTGCACGAGGCCGCTGAAGACGCCGTCCGAGCCGATGTCCTTGGCGCTCCAGATTACCTGCTCTTTTCCCGCCTCCCATGCGGGTGCTTGATCTTCCTGTAGTTGGCACCTGTCCGGCGCCACAACGCCCGCAAACCTGACGCGGAAGCGCCTGCCCAGGCTGGCGATGTATTGGATGTCACCCTCGGCCTTGATAATGCGGCCAGCCACCTTGTTCTCAGGCTCGATGTCCGGCCAGACCTCGGGCGTCGGCGGGTACGCTCGGCCCGACAGCGCCAACACAAGCAAGGCGGCGGTAAGGGAGAATACCCCTGTCGCTGTAGCGACCGGCGCCACGCCGCCTTCGTTCGCGCTCGAGACTCGGCTAGCAAGTAGATAGGTGGCCAGCGCCAACGCGGATGCAATCACGACAGACACCCCAATCTCCGGGAGCGTGACCGCGTCCGGCATTAGCGGGGATGTGCGCTGTGCCACTCCCAGAAAGTCTACGACTTGCCTTTGAAAGCCCGAGTAGTACAGCATCGCCGGGACAAGGAAGAAGCCCATCAGTTGCGCTCGTCGCACACCCACAATGAGAGGGGTCAGGCCGAGGATCGAGGCGCAAATCAGAACGACCAGCCCGCCTACTCCCAGCAACAGGACTGTGAGCGCCAGCAGAAACGCGATGACGCCCCAGTTGAGACTCTTCTCATCCCGGCCAACGAAAAAATTGGCAAGTCCACGGCTGCATCGCGACATGATGAGCGCCGCCAAGGCGCCGCCCAGAACTACGGAAAGCGCCATCCATGCGAAGTCTTCCCTCAGGATGTCGCCTCTCAAGATCTGATCCACGGCAATTGACGCACCGCTGCGCGTTCTTTCGATAAGGTACAGAGCCGCGATGGCAAACAGCGCCTCGGAGGTGTTGAGAGACGACGTCGTGACCAGATAGGCACGGTCCTCGTCCTCACGCCGTCTCCTGCGTCCGAGCCGTCTTTCCGCAAGCAAGAGCATCGTCGCCGCGTTGGCCGACCCCATTCCAGGAAGCAACCCCACCAGCATGCCGGCCATCCCACCGCGAACTCCAGGCCACCTGACTTTTACCACCGACACTGTGGGTGGTTCGCCGGAAGTTCTCCCTGGCTTCTCCGCCGCCTCGTTTGACTCGTTAGCCGTGAAGATGGAGAAGAGAAGTCCAGCCACGCCAAACAGTCCAGCGAGCGCCGGGAACAATGAACTTATAGAGGCATCGGCACCGCCAGCGACGAGCGGCGACCCGAACACGAAAATCCCCAGAAGGCCGCTGGCGAGTAGAATGACGAGCGACCAGCCGCGCCGGGAATCGGTAATCGTGAGTATGGCCGCCACCGCGGCCAGAATCCAGAACATCCACGGGGAAATGGTCCCTTCCAACCAGTCGAGCAGATTGAAATCCGGGAGAAACAGCAAGGCGATCACGGCGAGGCCGAACACAAGGCCTGTCACGCTGCCCCAAATCGACAACTGGATCGCCTCGATGCCGTGCCCGCTCCTTACCAGTCGGTGACCTGGCAACAACGCAAACCCTTCGTCACCCGGAACGCCCAGGAACATACCCGGCACGACATCAAAAAAAGTATGGGAAATGGCCAGTGCGCAGGTGAAGGCCAGTGATGCCGAAAACTCGACGCCGAATGCAGCGAAACTCGCGCTCCCAGCCAGCAGCAGCGCCACCACAGTATTGACATGGATGCCCGGAATCAGGCCGGTCGCGACCCCACACAATGCACCAATCACTGTCGCGACCAGCACCATGGCAAGTGGGTTGGTGATTATCTCGATCACGGTGCAGCGCAATCTCCCGTCAAGAAGGCCTCCGCTCCCGACTCCGGCATGTCCAAAGGAAACACGCGGTTGACGACAAGCGATGGCGCCTCTTGAAAGGTTTCAATCCTGGCCGTGACCATGAACGGATCGCTTGACATCAACAGGTCCAGTTCACAGGGAGTTTGATCGCCCTCGTACATGATGCCTTGCTGTGGGCGAGGCTCCGCGTCGTCAGGCTCAGCCAGCACAAGCCGCAAATGTCTCAGGTTGGCAGTGCTTGTGAAAAACTCGGTTTCCAGCGAAGTCAAAGGACCGACAAGCAGAGTCTCTCCGACCCTGTCCGCCGCCTCGACCAATCGCAACGCCGTGTCGATCGGTGTCGACACGATCACCTGTTCGACGGACAGCGGTTTGATCTGAGGTCTACCCCGATATGTCCCAAGCGTTCCCGTGACGCGCGCAAGGTCGCCCCGTACCAGTTTGACAGGTAGTTCTCCAAGCGAAGGAAAGACCGTCACATCGATGGTGGAGTTGCTTTCGGCCAGACGCAGGTTGATGATTGTCAGACCTCGCGGGAGGAACTGAACACTTTCGATCACTCCTTCCACCCGGAATGTCGTTCCTGCGAAGCGGGGATCGACGAAATGGGCCATCGTGGGTTGGGGGGCTTCGTCGAGCAATTCCGGGTAGTCGTAACGCTGGTTGGTGATCCACAGTACCGCGAACACGGACGCCAGCGCGCCAAATACGCCCACCAGACTCCGGCGCTTCCACGCAGCCACCTGTACGGGATGAACCCCGTGCCTGTCGGCGATCTTGTCGACGCTATCGCCGGTTCGCAGCGCATCGAGCACCACTGGAAGCCTCAGACCCATCCTTCAACTACTCCGATTCCCCCGCCACACACTCCGTCTCGCCGAAAATGCGGAAAAATAGTGAATTGGCTACGCCGGTTGTCATGAACGCTGTCTCGGAATGGCATCTCGTTGAATTGGTGCCGTCATTTGCGAAATCACACCCGGAGTTTTATCGTCCGCAGACGCGTGAATTTCCCAAGGTCGAAATCAATTTATCCGCGCGAAAAAGCCAACACTCCCGGGACCGAGTGCTTTTCCGGCGTACGGTCGTTTGTTCGACACCCGGACAGCCAGAGAAATCCGTTACTTGCGAACACGCAAGTGATTCGAATCGCCCCGGCTTGCCCGCTACCGGGCCGCACTTGCAGTCAGCGCAGTCGACCCCGGTCCTTGAATTTCAGGTTCTTGCCAAGGGTAACGGAAGACTCTTGACTTTTGGCAATCAAAAGCGTCAATGCAGGGAACAAAGTGGGTCGAGGATTCGATGACGAGGCCGCAGCATTCGAAGTGGATGCCATCGATGATGTTGCGTTTGCCGCCGACTCCCCGGCTGCGTACGTAATCCACTGGATCTGGGGGTTGGGGGATCCGCGACCGTCAGTCGTGATCCGGGCGGATGAAGGTCAGAGTGTTGTCGAGGGTCGTCTCGCGAGTTGGTCCGGTTTGGACCATCGGCGGAAGGCAACAACGTGAAGCGTATCGGTACAGGCGTTCCAAAATGGTTTTCTGGAGTCCATCTGCGGCCTCCACCACCTCCAGATCGGTCCCGGCACGGCGCACTGCTTCGGCACTCGAACGGTGGGACGACAACGGGAACGGCCGGATCACCTGCACCGAGGCGCGGGCGCACGGCATCGCCCCGGTGCCCCGGACGCATTCGGCATATCCATTCATGAACGATGCCGACAACGACGGCGTCGTTTGCGAATGATTGGCGGGTGCGCCAGAACTTTTTCGGCGAAACGTTGGTGGGTAGTACACGACCCAAGGGGCACGAAACAGTCCTCCATCACAAGGGATCGTCCAGAGAGCGACGAATCGCCCACGGAAGGGAAGGCGTTCGGTTCCGGACCCACCTCCGTAAGAATGAGCCGGATTGCGCCAACCGCGAGACGCCTTGAGCCGGTACCCGTAAAGCGGATTGCATTACCAGCCGACAATCGGTTTGATATCAGTGCTACCAAGTGCTACCTTTTCGCCAAAGAGGGACCTCATGACAGTCAAGTCCTCCATTTCTCTCAAGGATGAGCAACACTCGTTTGCGAAGGCGCTCGTGGAAAACCGGCGCTATTCCAGTCTCAGCGTGGTACTTCAGCAGGGCATCGAGTTACTGCGACAGCGTTTGGATGTCGAAGACATGGAGCGGAAGGCGCTTCATGAGGTTCTATCCCGCCGCCAGGCTGGCAAGTTTGTCGGACCTGAAGCAATGGATAATCGGCTGACCCGTATGATCGCCGACAAGCGCCGTGTCCATCGTGTGGCGCATATGGAATGTACACCGAGAGGGATAGCCGAGTAAGTGTCCAGACATAGAATCCGGCCGTGGCCCGAGTTGCTCTCCGGCGCAATTCCAAACCGCCGCCGTGGTGATCCGGTGCCGGGCCTCGATCGACAGGGCCTGGACCAATGAAAACTCACCCCAAGGCAACCTACCGTTTCAGTCAATTGACTTTCCACCGAGATTCAATCGAACCGCTGAAAGACAGTGACCGGTTTCGTGCGGTGACGTCACTCTTGGACGGACGGCCCATCCAGGAGCGCGGACACGGCGCCGGCGGGCGGTTTACGTCGCATAAAAGCCAATCCGTCAACCCGCGCCAGTCCGGGAACACCTCCAAAAGTCACTGATTCTAAAAGCGTTCCTGGAATTTCCGATCCGGACCGGTCGGTTGTTATCACGAGCAAAACCGCCCAGCCACAACATGTTGTGGTGACGGTCATCGAAATGGGCGGTCATGGCTGAGACCCGAAACCGGTCCGGTCAGGCTACACTAAACATCCAAGCGAACAGCCAATAGAACGGGAGTGCAACGATGAACAGGACACCGAGCAGGATACCGACGAAGTAGGTCGCGGCGGCGGGAATCAGGAAGCAACAGAGAACGTCCATTGCCCTTTGCGTTTCCCGTTCGCCCTCTTTCCTCGACAACCCCAAACCGGTGTGCACCATGACGAACGCCGCCACGTACCCGCCGATTGCCCAAACCCACATGGACACGCTCGGCATCTCGGCCTCGCCCCTAATCAAGGCGGGCACTAAGAAGAACGCCGAAACGATACAGGCGACAGTCGTTGGGAAGTGATCTTGCGAAAATAGCGTGTCGAGGTGCCACCGCTTAGCGCCACCGCGCCGAAGCGCGTAGGCGCAAATCAGTAGCACCGGAATGAGCGCCAGGACCAGCAATCCGGAATGCATGGGCAACATTCTTCCACAGGCCACAGCGGCCTACTCCTGAGTGCGGGTTGCTGGTCGACCCACTCGCGGCCGGCCGCGCCCTCGACGGCCGGAACCGGGACGGATCACAGGGGTAGAGAAGAAAGCCCGGAAAATGTCCCCCGGTCGGGCTTACCGCCCGCAGTCCTGGTAGTCCGAGGCCAAGCACGTCAGCGCCAGTTGGGTTGCGCGGGTGATCTGGGAGCGGTTCATGCCACGTTCAAGACCGTCCCGCAAGCCCCTCGCAATCTCGTCCCCGTTTGCGCCTGCGATGTTCGCCCACATGTGTGCGAGCACGAAATCCTCTACGGTGCCACGCCCAAGGAAATACATGACCCCGAGGTTGACCTGGGCACCGGCGTTACCCTGCTCGGCGGCCAACCGGTACCAGCGCACGGCTTCGGCATCGTCCTCCGGCACGCCCTCGCCGTCGGCATACATGCGTCCGAGGTTGAACTGCGCACGGGCATATCTCTGCTCGGCGGACAGTCGGTACCAGCGCGCGGCTTCGGCATCGTCCTCCGGCACGCCCCCGCCGTTGGCGTACATGCGCCCGAGGTTGAATTGCGCCAAGGCCTCACCCTGCTCGGCGGCCAACCGGTACCAGCGCACGGCTTCGGCATTGTCCTCCGGCACGCCCTCGCCGTCGGCGTACATGAGCCCGAGGTTGTTCTGCGCCCCAGCATCACCCTGCTCGGCGGCCAACCGGTACCACTTCACGGCTTCGGCGTCGTCCTCCGGCACGCCCTCGCCGTTGGCGTACATGCGCCCGAGGTTGAATTGCGCCAAGGCGTCACCCTGCTCGGCGGCCAGCCGGTACCAGCGCACGGCTTCGGCATTGTCCTCCGGCACGCCCTCGCCGTCGGCGTACATGAGCCCGAGGTTGTTCTGCGCGCCGGTATGGCCTTGCTGCGCCGCCAGGCGGTACCATTTCACGGCTTCGGCTTCGGCGTCGGCCACCGGAACGCCCGCGATGGCGTCGTACATAGCCCCGAGCAAGTACTGCGCACGGGCGTCACCCTGCTCGGCTTGGCGGCGGATTTCGGTGATCGGGTCCGGGTCTTGCCCGAGCGCCCAGGGCGCGATCAGCGTCAACGCCAGGAGGGAACCGGCAAGGGGCGCTGCTCCGGGTATTCGGCGGGTCTTCATACGGAGGCCTCCTTTGGGGACAGGCCGAACAACTCCCGGTCCCGGTCGCGTTCCAGGAAGCAATCCCAACCCCGCATCAGCCACGGTAGCACGGGCGCATTCAGGGCCTGTTACTGTCCCATTGCCCTGCGTTTCCACATCTCCCAGGGACGTTCGTACCCCCGGCTTTCTCCACGATCCATGTATGCCTGGGCTTCTTCGGGATCGAGGTAGGTGACGTCTCCGCCCAGCGCGATGGCTTGGGCCTGAAGTTTTGCGTTGAAGGCGGAGTAAACGCTTCGACCCACGACGTAGGGCAAGGACGGGCCCACCACCGCGATGCCGTGTCCCCGCATGAGGACCGCGGGACTCATGCCGAGCGCCCTGGCCAACTCGCTTCCGCGTGCGGCATCCTGCACCAGCATATCGGTCATCCCAAATTCCTGGCGGATGTCGAAGACGGGCAACCCTTCACCGAGGAACGCCGCGACGTGAAAAATGGGCCGGAAGGGCACCGAGCTGACGCTGAACGGAATCACGTCCGGGGAGTGGTTATGGACAACCGCCCCCACGTCGGGCCGCGCCTTGTAGATCTCGCCGTGAATATAGCGTTCGGAATACTGGGAGCGACCGTCCAGATTGACCGGATTGCTGTCCAGGTCGTATTCGACAAAATCGTCCGCCGTGACCAGGTCGGGCGCCAGCGAGCGCGCCAGGACGTACCGATCCGGATTTCGATCGTGCCGAACGCTGACGTGACCGAACGCGTCGTTGACACCTTCCATGACCAGGATCCGGTTTGCCGCAATCAGGTCCTCGATCAACGCCGGGTCGGGGGGGCCCGCCGAGGCCGGCGTCTGCGAACGAGCCGACGAGAACGTTCCTGTCAGGAACGTGGCCGCCACGACGTGGCTTGACCTCACCAGGAAATCCCGCCTTGCCATGCGATGCCGATTTTCGTTTCCTCTTTTCATTTTCCTCAACAATTTCCTTACTCCGGAGTGCTGAGTCTCCACGTGGATGGCGCCCTTTCGTCGTTCATAGGCGCACACATCAGATCGGTCACTCCCGAAAACAGGCCGGTCCATCCGAAAAACGTGATCTCTTCGGCTGGCACTCGCCTGAGGATCTTCGTCTCCGACACCCAGGGAACAGTATAGAACGCGGGGTCGTAGAGCGTCATTCGAAGCTCGATCGTGTCGACGTCCACGCGCCGGTAGCGCTCTTCGACCCGGGCCTCGAAACTCTTGGGCTGGCCGAAAAAATCTATCCACGCCCGGTCATCCATACCCGCGGTGTTGACCACAAGCTCGTCCCCCTGCCACTGGGCTACCGAATGTCCCATCCATGAAGGCCCAATGTTGTCGAGGTCTTCACCCGAAGGCAACGCCCGGCCGTCCATCCAGAGTTCCCGCAACGTGCGTTCTCTCTGGAGCAGTTGCAGTATCCGATCCTCGATATGAATGAATTCGAACTGGGCCACGGTGGTGTCGTAAAGGATCCGTGGAAAACCGCGCGGATTGCAATCGAACGTAGGGTCGTTCGAGAGTCGCGGGTCTGCAACGCCACGCTCACCTTCAGCGCTACGACTGCGGGTCGGAACGCTTTCGTTGAACCTGGTCTCGCCCGCCGGCGTCATGGGTGGAACATCCGCGCCTATGGAATCTATATCGCCCGTGTTGGTCCAGATCCCGGAGAGATCGCGTGGATCGAAGTCTCGTTCCTGCGCCGCAAGCGGTCCCGCCTCTGCCGGCGTCCTCAACAAAAACAAGAGGAGCAACGCCAAAGCAACCGGAGAAACCGATATGAAACGATTTTTCAACTTGAACCTCCGTTCCGGACCCGGGTTTTGCGTGTGTTCCAAACTAGTCCACGCCGCCGCCCCGCCGGAATATCACCGTACCGTCGGCCAAAACGATTCTCCGGCAGAGCCCGATGGGTTCACCTTGCGCCCCGGGATTGACGTAAGCAGTCACTTCTTGGCCGGCAACGAGCGTTCTCCGGCTGTAGCCCGCGCGGGCCAGAGTGCTTACGTTGCTGTGTTCGATAGCCCACGTGACGACGTCGCCGTTCTCGTCTTCGACATCGATCAGGATGGCCGTATGAGGGTTTCTCCAGACAAACTCCCTGATCGTACCCTCCAACGGGATCTCGGAATCGGTGTCATACGTGGCGCCCCTGCCATGATGTGCAAGGACTTCTCCGTCTCCGGCCCACAGGCAGACCGCGAGCACGGTCCCGGCGAGAAACGCGATCGACTTCATCGTTAACCCCATGAAAACGCCAAGGCGGCGCAAACCCGTAACAAAGATTGGTTCCATCAACCTGGGGTTGAGTTACACTACGCCGAATTTTCAGTCAAGAATAATCCGGCGTTATCGATTGACACGCGTGACTACTTGGCAGTAATGGATAACCGCAATGTCCAACACATCCGTTGAAATCGAGCCCCCGCGGTCGAACGCCGCGTTAAAGCTTGCTCTGCGCATTCTGGCCGGTCCGTTCTTCTTCGTTGCCGTCCTGGCGGCCCCACTGCCTGGACTGGGCCAGGAAGCCCACTTCGCTCTCGGTTGCTATGCCTGGGTAGTGGCTTGGTGGGCCACCCGCCCCATTCCCTGGGCCATTACGGGATTCCTGCCCCTGGTGCTTTTCCCCCTGGGCGGCGCCATGGCGTTTCGCGATGTGAGCGCACTCTACGGCCAGCGAGTTTTCCCCTTTCTACTGGGAGTGATGCTCTTCGGTCACGCCTTTCGAAAATACGGACTCGCCAGAAGAATGGCGATGACCGTCCTGAGCATTCGTGGAGTGGCCACATCGGGTTGGCGTCTGATTCTGATGATCATCGTTGTGACAGCCGCCTTGTCGGCGTTTGTGGACGACGCTGCTGCCGTGGCAATCATGATCCCGATCGCCATGTCGGTGGCGACGTTTGCGGGTAACGCCGCCGCGAAGGCCTCCGGCGGCCAGGATCCGAAAGCGCCGCGATTCATGGAAGCGTCCTGCCTGGCCGTCCTGTACGGTTCCGCAGCCGGCGGTTTGGCCACTCCCGCGGGGGTTCCGTTCAATCCGCTGTCGATCTCTCTGCTCGATCAGTTGACCGAATATCGGGTCAGTTTCGCTCAATGGACACTGACGGGAACGATACTGATGTTGGCGATGATACCGGCCTACTATCTGGTCCTCAGGTTGATGGCGCGCCCCGAAGTCGGGGCGATCGAGGGGGCGGAGGCCTATTTCGGGGAAGAGAAAAAGACTCTTGGCCCGATGAATCGTGGAGAAAAGAACGTCCTTTTCGTCCTGCTCGTCATGATTGTTCTTTGGTTCCTGCCCGGTCTGGTGGAAACAAGCGTATTGGATATCTGGTACGTACCGCCCGTTGCCATGGTGTTGCTGTTCCTGCTGCCGATCGATGCCCGACAGGGGAAAATGACCCTGGCCGCCGGGGACTTTCAGCAGGGGGTGCTCTGGAACGTTCTGTTCCTGGTGACCAGTGGTACCGCAATGGCCAGTGGATTGGTCAGCCTGGGGATTGCCGACTGGCTCGGGACAGTGGTTACCGGCGCCGTTTCGACCGCCATGCTGCCCTGGTTTGCCGGAGTGGCAACACCCATCCTGAGCCATCTGACCAGTGGCACGGCCACGACAGCCATGGTTTCGACGATCCTGTTCCCGATTGCGAGTGACCTGGGCTACAACGCGGCCATTCTGGCCCGGATCATTGCAGGAACGGCACTGGCCGTCTCCTTTCCATGGGCCGGTGCCGGGGCGGGGACCACGTTCGCTTCAGGCGCGATCAGTTTTGGGAACATGTTCAAATTTGGCATGGTCGCCTCAATCCTGGCCACCATCGTGATCACGCTTCTGAGCATGATCCTGGTGCCCGCTCTGGGCGCCTTTTCGATCTCGTGAGAAATGCGGGCGTATAAACGGGTCAGGCAGTCGATCCGGCATGTGGCGGGTTCCTGCCACGCAACCCATCCGTGCGGGTGGAAAATCCCGTTCAGGTTTGACTTCGCTGGTTTGAAAGCGGATGATTTTCCAACTCCGTTCCGGATCGTTGGCGCGGATAGCAGCATGCGGACGCGACCGGCCCGAACGGCGATGTCGAAAACCGGACTTCGAGGACACTTCACCGCCGCCGAGTTCAGTCAATCTTGTTGGCAGTCCCTCCGGCGCCGATCTCAACGGTCAATAGAGGAAGAGGCAGGATGGCAAACCTCAAACTGAGCATGTGCCTGTCGGACAACCCACGTACGCGCCCGCTGCGTGAAGGCCGCGTGCGGGCGGACGGAGTGGATCTGGTCGTCAGTACCGTACATCCGTCGGAGATGTTCTGGCGGCAACTCCATTTCTCGGAGTTCGACATCTCGGAGATGTCCTGCTCCTCGCTGTTGATGGCCATTGCGGGCGGGGACACGCGCTGGGTCGGGATCCCGGTGTTCACATCCCGCCGATTCTTCCACACTGGAATAATGGTCCGGGCTGACGCTGGAATCGATCGTCCCGAAGACCTCCGCGACAAGCGTGTCGGCGTCCCGGAGTATCAGCAGACGGCGGCTCTCTGGTGCCGTGCCGTGCTCCAGCATGAATTTGGCCTCACCGCATTCGATCTGGACTGGTACATGGAACGCACCGAAGCGCTCAGCCACGGCAGCGCCACCCGCTTCACGCCGTCCGAAAGACTGAGATTCCAACGCATTCCCGAGAAGGAGAATATCGGCTCCATGCTCGTGGCCGGCAGGATCGACGCGTCGCTGTTCTACTTGAACGAGGCCAACCTCGTCGACCGCAGCACGGTGGACCTGGAGAGCCGCCCCGAAATTCGGCCACTCTTTCCCGATCCCGTGGGAGAGGGCGTCCGTTACTACCGGAAAACCGGTTTCTATCCCATGAACCACTGCGTGGTCTTTCGGCGCGATGTGGTTGAGTCGAATCCGTGGGCGGTGCTGAACGTCTTCAAGGCGTTCAACGAGGGCAAGAACCTCGTGCACCGGCAGATCCTTGAATCGGCCGGCGCCTACTTCGACCTCGATCTGTTGCCGCGCGCCCGGCGGGGGGCGCTGGATTTCGACCCCTATCCCTATGGAGTCAAAAGCAATCGCTCCGCTCTGGAAGCACTCGCCCGCTATTCCCATGAACAGGGCCTGACACCTCGAATCCTGGATCTGGAAGAGGTGTTCTATGCGCCGACGCTAGACCTCTGAACGCGTGGATCCGGCTGGGCGTCTCAACGTCATTTCGCTTCAAGGCGCCATTCGCGAAGAAGCGGCCGCGAATCGCAATTGACGCGAGACACAAGCTGTTCATCCCGGCAAAAGCCCGAGCCGGCCAGTATGAAGATCGTTACTTTGTATTGAAGTAGTACATTAATAACTCTGTCGTAATTCATTTTTAAAACAGGGCATTGTCGATATCGATTGGTGGTCGGACAGTGAGGTTCGACCTGGAGCACAGTTGTGCGGAATCTTCGGGGAGACAAGTCGGTTCGATGCGGCGGCGCACTCCTCGGCGGTGCCGGTTCAGGAGTGTTCCAGCCCAAAAAGGGGTATGTTCATGGCACGGGCAATGGCCCTCATTCGGCGGTCGTAGGTGGCCAGCGCGATCGACTGGCCTTGGTCGCGCAGGTATTCGCATGACGCCAGATGCAGGGCATCGAGCGTACGCACGGAAACAGGTCCGGAAATGGCCTCGAGAGCGCGTTCAAGCACCGGTGGAGAAAGCTCCAAAAACGCGATCTGTCCGATGAGCCCGCGGGCCGGCTCGCCGTGGGAATCGGCAAGCTTGCGCGCGTGCAACCGTGTCCAGACCTCGTACTCCATCAACCGGCTGGCTACGAGAGTCTCCGTTCCAAAGCGAGGCGGGCGGACGGTGGTCTTCGGCCAGAAGTTGGGCAATTACCACCGAGGTATCGAGATAGATCACCGTTCGCTTCTATCCTCCTCCAATTCAGCGAGGAGGTCGCCGAGCGGCGCCATCGGTGTCGACGGAGGCGGCTCGACGCCGGCGGGTAGCAACGGCGGCGTCAACCAGCCCTTGCGCACCGCGTCGGCCAGTAAGGCGTCGGCAAGAATTGGGCTCCTGGTTTCTCTCGGTGGCCCGATCTCCGCGACCACACGGTCACGGTCTGTCACCAGCACTGTTTCGCCCGATGACGCCAGACGCACGTACTCGCTCAGACGGTTGTTGAGCGCCTTTATTCCGATCGATCTCATGCGATATAGGTAGCAACTAGTGGCTACCTTGTCAAATTGTGCGGGATCGGTGGGACGAGAGAGGCACCCGCTGCTCTCGATCCAACGAATTCCAGTTTCCGATTCCTCGGTAATATTTCAGAGACCCGGCCGTCGAATCCGGGTAGACTTCGGGCATGCTGAAACCTGTGAGAGGCGGAAAGACGGCGACTGAACGGATTTTGCGCCTCATGGCGTCCATCGTACTCGTCGCGGCATTGGCGGCGCCGGCCGACGGACAGGCACCGGCTTCCGACGCCTCCGCCGACGTGATCGATGTTCCCCAATTCATCGTCGATCCTTTCTGGCCGAAGCCGCTGCCGAACAACTGGATTCTGGGCCAGGTGGCCGGTGTCCACGTCGATACCGACGACCGCATCTGGATCGTCCATCGGCCCGGTTCGCTGAGCGACAGGGAACTGGGTGCGAGTCAGGATCCGCCGTGGAGCAAATGTTGCCTGGCGGCGCCTCCGGTTCTTGAATTCGATATGAGCGGCAACTTGTTGCGCGCCTGGGGCGGTCCCGGCGACGGATATGACTGGCCCCGGTCCGAACATGGCATCCACGTCGCCGAAGGCTTCGTCTGGCTTGCAGGAAACGGGGCAGGGGACCATCAGGTGCTCAAGTTCACGACCGACGGCGAGTTCGTGATGCAGATCGGGGCCGCGGACCAGGGCTCGGGCAGCAACGACACCGGGAATCTTGGACAACCGGCCGATCTGGTCGTCGACACGGCGGCTCGCGAGGTTTTCGTCGCGGACGGTTACGGCAATCGGCGTGTCGCGGTGTTCGACGCCGATACGGGACAGTACAAGAGGCACTGGGGAGCGTATGGCAACACGCCGCATGACGATCCCATGCCGGCATACGATCCCGCCAACCCGCCGTCCGGCCAGTTCGGCAGTCCGGTGCACTGTATCCGGGTTTCCAACGACGGGCTTGTCTACGTTTGCGACCGGGTCAACAACCGCTATCAGGTTTTTCAGAAAGACGGCACGTTCGTTTCGGAGGCGATCTTCGAACCCGCCACGCTGCTCAGCGGTTCCGTCTCGGATCTGGTGTTGTCGCTAGACGCCGGTCAGGACTTCATCTTTATGGTCGACGGCACCAACAACGAACTCCGAATCGTGGAACGAGCATCGAATCGCACGCTGGCGCGCGTCGGCCGGCCTGGCCGTCTTGCCGGCCAGTTCCACGTGGTTCACGACATCGCCATCGACTCCCAGGGCAACGTTTACACCACCGAAGTGAATACGGGGCAGCGCGTGCAGAAATTCCGGCGGGTGGACCAGTAAACAGTCTGGTTCCGGGGCGGTTGTGCGAGACGCGGTGGCGATCAGGGCAAACAGGAAAGACAGAACCCGCAAGGACTCTCTGATACCATGACCGCTCTCGACGGAAAGGGGGCCAACCACAAGGCCCGGCGTGCTTGAAAGACGCCAAAATTCGGCCTTGGGCGAACAGCATCCCGTTCTCAGCTTTCAGGGCCGGATCCAGGCGAGTGGTTGGGTTGTTTGTCATTGACACGACTGGGGTTATGTGGAAACTTTCATTGGAGTTTCCGAGTTGCCATACCGGACAGCACAGCACTCGATTCAGGTGATATGAATGTGATGAAGAAAAGCGTCTTCATTCGGCTCGGAATCCCGTTCATTGTCCTGATGCTTGCCCACGGTTTGGGCGCGAGCGCGCCGGCGCCTGCCCGCGCCCAGAATACCGCCGCAAGCGATCTCTCGCCCCGGTTGCTGCTTGATCGATATTGCGTCGGTTGCCACAACCAGAGACTTCTCACGGCGGGACTGGCGTTGGATGCGATGGATCCGGCGAATGCTGCCGAGAATGCGGAAGTATGGGAACGCGTGATTCAAAAGCTCCAGACGCGTTCAATGCCTCCCGCCGGAATGCCGCATCCCGATGAAGCGACCTACGAAGCCTTGGCGGGATGGCTGTCGGGTGTAATCGACCGGGCTTGGACGGCGAATCCTCAACCCGGCAGGATTAACTCTGTGCATCGCCTGAATCGCACCGAATACAGCAACGCAATTCGGGACTTGTTTGCCCTCGATGTCGATGTACGCCCGCTCCTGCCCGGCGACGAAACAGCCGATGGCGGCTTCGACAACATGGCCGATGCCCTTTCGGTGACAACGACTCACCTGGAACGCTACTTGACCGTGGCCCGTCAAGTGACGCGGCTCGCGGTGGGCCTCGCGCCAGAGAATCCCGAAACCATGATCTACCGGATCCCTCTGCACATGGAGCAGGATGGTCGGCTGAGCGAAGACCTTCCACTCGGGTCCCGTGGTGGCGCAGCCGTCCGCTATCAGTTTCCGGTAGACGGCGAGTATCTCATCAAGGTCAGTCTTCAGAGGAATTATCAGCAGTACCTTAGCGGTATGGGGTGGGCGCAGCAGCTTGAAGTGCGTATGGACGGTGAGTTGCTGGAGAGTTTTACCGTGGGAGAACCTCCCGCGGGCGCTACGCCGTCTACCGGGAGCTATGCCGGTGGCGGTTTCGGGGATCCTGAATGGGAAGAGTTCATGCAGCTCGCCGGCGACGCCTTTCTGGAGGTTCGTCTTCGGGTCGAGGCGGGGCCGCACGTCGTTGGCGTGTCGTTCGTAAGAGACCTGTGGGAAACGGAGCGGTTGCGCCAGCCGATACAGCGGGGCCGTCCTCTGGCTGTCAACGAACGTTACATGGATTACGCGGGGGTGCAATCCATCGAGATTCGAGGCCCGTACGAGACGACCGGAGTGGCCGAAGATACCCCCAGCCGGGAAGCGATATTCGCATGTCATCCCGATCTCGGTGCAGAAGTGGAATCGTGTGCGCGGGAGATCCTGGCCGGCATGGCGCGACGCGCGTACCGGCGGCCCTTGACGGACCCGGACGTGGGGACACTGCTTCGATTTTTCGATATGGGTCGAGAGTCGGGCGGAAACTTCGATGAGGGGATTCAATTCGCGCTGGAGCGCATGTTGGTGTCTCCGTCCTTCCTTCTGCGCGTATATCGGGATCCCGACGGCGCGTCACAGGGCGAAGTCTATCGATTGAGCGACCTGGAGCTTGCTTCGCGCTTATCGTTCTTCGTGTGGAGCAGCATCCCCGATGACACGCTGCTCGAACTGGCCGAGCGCGGCGAGTTGTCGAATCCCGAGGTCCTGGCAGCGCAGGTGCGGCGCATGCTGGCGGACCCTCGCGCCACCGATGCCCTCGTCAGCGACTTTGTTGCCCAGTGGTTGAATCTGCGCCGGGTCGATGCGATCGTGGCCGATGACCGGTTCTATCCCAACTATGACGACAACCTGCGCGCAGCGCTCCGGCAGGAAACGGAACTGTTTGTCGCCAGCATGGTGCGCGAGGATCGGGGTATCCTGGAACTCCTGACAGCCGACTACACCTACCTCAACGAACGTTTGGCCGATCATTATGGGATTCCGGGTGTTTACGGAACCAGGTTCCGCCGGGTCAGGGTCCCCGACACGGACCAGCGTGGCGGCTTACTCGGCCATGGATCGCTGTTGGCCGTTTCGTCTTATCCGGATCGCACGTCGCCGGTCCTGCGCGGCAAGTGGTTGCTGGACAATATCCTGGGTGCGCCTCCGCCACCTCCTCCGGCAGGAGTCGATACCAGCCTGGAAGAGGAAGATGCAGGCCCGGCGCCGAGGTCGATACGCGAGAGGTTGGCTCGCCACCGGAACGATCCGGTGTGCTCGAGTTGTCACACTCTTATCGATCCGTTGGGTTTCGCACTTGAGAACTATGATGTTATTGGAGGTTGGAGAACCACCGACGAATGGGGCAATCCGGTCGATTCGGTCGGAACCATGCCGGACGGCACAGAGGTGCGGGGTCTGGCGGGCCTGAGGTCGGTATTGCTGGAGCGGTCCGAGTTATTCGTGGGCACCGTAACGTCAAAGTTGATGTCCTATGCGTTGGGGCGCAGGCTCGAATTCAATGACAATCCCGCGGTGCGGCAGATCGTCCAGAATGCCGGCGCGAATGACTACAGTTGGTCGTCCATCGTGGTTGGGATTGTGGAAAGTCCTGCCTTCCTGATGCGGCAGGCCCCCACCGGACAAAGGGCGGCGGAATGATTCGGATGCGCAAGTGTTGAGGGATAACAGGAGCGGACAGTTATGAATTTTCTCACGGGGAAAGCAATCTCGCGACGGCATGTCCTGAGAGGTCTCGGTACAGCAGTGGCCTTGCCGTTCCTGGATGCCATGGTGCCCGCGTCGGTTTACGGAGGCCAGGCTGTCGCAAAGCCCGTACACCGCTTCCAGGCGTTCTACGTACCGAATGGGATGGCGATGGAATACTGGACGCCTGAAGGAGAGGGCCGGGATTTCAAGCTCTCCCCAATTCTCGAGCCTCTCGGAGCGTTCCGTGATCGGATGCTGGTGCTTTCCGGTCTCAATGCGACCTGGGTGGCGGCGCACGCTGGCGCTTCGGGATCTTTCCTGAACGGAGTGCCGCAAGGGGGTAGCCACGAAACCGATGTCGTAGCGGACGTCACGATGGACCAGATGCTTGCCAGGGAGTTCGGCAAGGAAACGCAACTCGCTTCGCTCGAGTTGTCCATCGATCCGCCGGCCAACGCGGGAGTGTGTTCACTCAACCTTAGTTGCATCTATACCTACACGCTTTCGTGGCGCGGCGTCAGACAACCACTGCCGACGGAATACAATCCCCGATCTCTATTCGAGCGCCTTTTTGGCGACAGCGGTAGTACGGAACGCGGGGCGCGCGAAGCGCGGTTGCGGCAGCACAAGAGCATCATGGATTCGGTGACCGATGAGTTGGCGCGCCTCAACGGCGAAATTGGACCCGGGGACCGGATCAAGGTCGATGAGTTTGCCGAGTCAATTCGTGACGTGGAACGGCGAATCGAGAGAGCGGAGGCGCAAATCGATCTCGAAATTCCGGAAATGGCGCAGCCTCAGGGCGTTCCCGGCAACTTCGAGGATCACATGGAGTTGATGACGGACATGCAACTCCTGGCTCTTCAGAGCGACCTGACACGGGTCATCACTTTCATGGTCGGCGCAGAGCAAAGCGCGCGTCCCTATCCCCAAATTGATGTGCCCGAGGCGCACCACCCGTTATCGCACCACAACAACGATCCGGCTCGGATTGCGCACATGTCCAGGATCAACCGGTATCACGTCGAGCTTTTCTCGAAATACGTTGCGAAGCTGAAGGCGACTCCGGACGGCGACGGCTCGCTGCTGGACAATATGACGATCCTCTATGGCTCCGGAATATCCAACAGCCACCGGCACGCGGGAGACAACCTGCCTATCCTGTTGGTGGGCGGCGGCGCGGGAATCTGGACGGGTGGTCGGCATATTCGGTACACGGATCGGCCCTGGCTGGCCAACCTGTTGGTCACCTTGATGGACAAGTTCGAACTTCCGGTCGAAAACATTGGCGCCAGCACCGGCAGTCTCCCGATCGAGAGTGTATCCCTGTAGGAAACCGTTTTGCGGGGCGCGATCTCGCGTCCGGGCCGCCGATGGGTTGGAGACCGCGGAATCGGCTCCGGAGGAACAGGCGCAGTGAGATCACATAGAAGTCCGATGAAGACGACAACGCAGAAAACGGTATGGGGGTTAATCCGCATTGGACTGGCTGGGATCGTTGTGCCGATCGCGATGACCGCTGGACCCGCGTTTGTCCCCGCTGCCAGCGCTCAAAGCAACACTTCGCTCGAAGAAAACGGTGTTCGCGTTTTTCGGTCCCTGGTTCGAGAACAGACTGACGTTTCCGCCATCCGCGCCTGGATCGAGGAAACGGATGATATCAACGAGGCCGAGGGAGACGGGACAATCGCGCTCCACTGGGCGAGCTACTGGAACCACCTGGAAGCCGTCCGGTTATTGATCGGCGTGGGGGCGGATGTCAACCGTGCAAACGATCTGGGTGTCACCCCGCTCTGGCTTGTGGCCGAAAACGGAAATGCGGCCATTGCCGAAAGCCTTCTGGACGGGGGCGCGGGTCCCGGCCGGGCCCTCTTGGCGGGCGAGACACCCGTCATGACTGCGGCCCGCGCGAACCATGCGGGCGTTCTGGAACTTCTGCTGTCCAGGGGCGCTGACCCGAACACTCGCGCTACGCGAAACCAGACGGCGCTCATGTGGGCCGCATCGCAGCGCCACCCGGACACAGTCGAAGTGCTGCTCCGGTACGGGGCCGACATCCACGCCCGCTCGGACTCGTGGCGCCAGTTCTGGCAAACGATAAACACGGTTCACGATGCGCATCCCGATCAGCGCGTCTGGATCGACGAAGGCGGCTACACACCTCTGTTGTTCGCCGCGCGTGTCGGCGACCTGGAATCGGCGAAACTGCTCGTGGCCGCGGGCGCCGCCGTCGACGACACCACGGCGGCCGGCAGAAACGCTCTCATTCTCGCCATCCAGAGCGTGATCGACTACAGGTTCCTTCCGCGCCACTATCGCCCGGGTGGTCCTGGATACCTGTCAGCCCACGCGGCGCCGGATTCCGACGGCAACGCGCTTGTTGAATTTCTCCTCGAAAAGGGCGCCGATCCCGATGTGGACGATGCGGGATTCACGGCACTTCACGAGGCAATGCTCCGCCGGAATGACCGAGCCGTGCGCGCGCTGCTTTTGCATGGCGCGGATCCCAATGCCCGGCTCAAGGTGTCAACGCCCGTACGGCGTTCTTCCAGTGATTTTTTCTTCGATGCTACTTTCGTCGGCGCGTCCCCATTCTGGCTGGCGGCCCGGTTCGGCCAGCCCGAAGTCATGCGCCTCCTGGCTGAACGCGGCGCCGATCCTCTGTTCGCGCCCCATGTGGAATACTGGGGCGACGGGTACCGGTACACGGGATTTCCACGTGTGATCGAAGGTCCAACAACGGCGCTAATGGCCGCTGTCGGGATGCCGCAGGGCAGGGGGTACGCGTATCGTCAACCCGGGGACCCGGTCGAGCAGGAAGCCCTGGCGCTCAAGGCAGCCATGATCGCGGTGGAACTGGGTGTCGACATTAATGCCGTCAATGTGACGGGGTGGACGGCGTTGGACGGCGCAATGGCATCGGGGTACAGCTCAGTGGTTATGTATCTGGAAAGCATGGGCGCTCGCTCCGGAGCGTCTTCCCAAAGACTAGGCCGGGGTGGCCCGTAGTCTGGAAATGGGTCGAACGTCGGGCGGTCTCGGAGAAACCTCATTTTCCATCGTTACTTCGCTTCGACATGCAACGTGCTGGGCGTGTTTTGCCGACACGAACTCGAAAGATCGGACAAAAACGAACGCGATACGCTACGGCGGAGTCGTGAGTCTGGCTGCGCTGGCGGCCTTGGCGTGCGCCACGGTGCTCGGAGCGGCCCAGGTTGAGAACCGGGCGGCGCTGGACACGAGCACGATACGGGACGGCGTGTACACGATCCAGCAGGCAACGCGAGGCGAGTCAGCCACCTTGGTGAACTGTCTCAAATGCCACACCCTCAACGAGTGGAGCAACCCGCGGTTCGTGGAGAACGATTGGGTCGACCGGCGTGTCGGCGACTTGTACACATTCATCCAGCGGTCGATGCCCGAAGACGATCCGGGGGGGCTTGCGCCGGAAGAGTACCGGGACATCGTCGCCTATATGCTGTGGGTCAGCGGCGCGCCTCCGGGTGAAACCGAGCTTTCAACCGATATCGAAGAACTGGACAGGATTTTCATACAGCCCGCCGATGTGCAATAGCAACATTCGGTCGCGCTGGCATTTCAGTTACGGGCTGTTACGAGGCGGTCGGGATCAGCGCAACGCTGGATCCCGCTGGAATCCCTCGAATCACCGTGCCCAGCGGTAATTCAATGGGCGTCTCGAACAGGAACGGGTGCCCATACTCTTCGCGGTAGTTGTAGAGCCAAAGCAGAGGTTCGACTCGTCCATCCGGAAGTTCGGCAGTTATTTGAAGAGATCCTTCGCGCGGCACGTCCATTGGGCGCAACCCGTCGACCACGAACCGGCGTTCGAGGGTCGTTTCACCGCTGATCGACACCTCATTCGATGAGCGCTCATTGGGCCTGGTTTCGGTTACTTCCGGCGGATTCGGGAGGTCTTCCGGATTTCCTTCAGGGACCCCACCCTCGACCCAGCTTACGATCATGTGGGTGTGCGCGGGCGAAAGCGCCTGGTCGTTACGAAACGTACCGAATCCCTTGACGGCGCCCCAGGGGGGCATGCCGCGGGAGAGAATTTCCTCCCGGATCGATACTGCCCACGGGCGCGCATCGTCATAAGTCATCAGCGAGAAGGCCGTCCCTCCTTCGTAATGACACGAACCGCAACGCTCGATTACGATGCGTGAGATTGTCTGGTTCCAGGTGACAGCGGTGGTTTCTCGCACGTGCCCCCCCAGGGGAGGATCGGCGAGGAGGAGAACCGAAGCGAAGCACAAGCAGGTGAACGTTCTCTTCATCGTTATAAGACCACCAGGGAAAATGAAGTCCTCACTCGAAAGACAATTCCTCGACCGGGACATCGAAGTGCACCGTATTAACGACGCCGTTTCGCTGGAACTGCACCCAGACGCGATAAGTTCTTGTGCGCGGAAAGGTCAAGTGAAACAACATCTCCGGACCGCCGTCCGCGATAAACGGGTGTCCATGCACCGTATCTATCAAGTCCTCGCTGACCGCCAGCATGTGACCCCACGCCCCGATGTACTCTTCGAGGCCTTCGGCAGGGCTTACCGTAAAATACATCTCGGTCTCTTGACCGGCGATGGGCACCGCAGGCTCGGTGACCAGTTCGACTTGAAGATTTTCTCCCTGTTTCGGCGCCGTATAGTCGGCGTCCAGTTCGATTGCTTCGAGTCGTCCGTTCGGGACGATGAAAGATTTTGCAATCAGCTGTGGCGTGCCTCCAACGGGATAAAAGTCGGCGAGAACCTGATAGAGGCCCGGCTTCGGCAGTTCGACATCCACGGACAAACTTTCTCTCTCCGCATCCTGCAGGGGATGTATGTGCTCGAAGAATTCCAAATCCTGACTCATCACGAACAAGTGGAAGATTCTTTCGTGCATTAACTCGAAATTCTGCACCGCGCGGTTTTCCCAAGGATCGCGGACCGTGAATCCAAGTGTCGTCGTCTGCCCGGCCCGGGGCACTGCCGGAATGACGGTCAGATCCATATTGTAGTCGGCGGGATCCGGCAGGCCCGCGACCAGGGCCATCCTGCAACGCGGGCAGAATCCTGGCTCATTAGACCGAACATCCAGGTCCATCGGACAAAAATAGACTCCCGGATCGGCACGGGCCAACGCCAACGCTGCTTCCGCGTTGGATACCGTCTGAGCGTCTTCCGCGGGCGCGCAGGCGCCGGTGAACGAGATCACAAGGAGGATGACGAATACGGGTATCCTGAAGCGCGAACCGATCCAAACGGAATACGGCATCCCGCGGGCGATACTCATCACCCGGGAATTGCCAACTGGACTCGAAGGCGATACGCATATTCTCCGTAGTTGCATCAACACCCTCCAACCTGCGCGAGCACCGTTTGGCGGCAGCGGAACACGGCTCAATTAATAAACCATATTCGAATCCAATGAGCTGTTAAAGGTTTAAGTGGTGCATCCATTCCGGGCAGACGGCCGCCGTAATCGACTCTCCCTGTGGGTGGCTTAAGGCGCCGCGGATCGAAGCAATAACAACCGATACATGCATCCGGCCTTCGACGAGCACGGTGTATCGCCGATTGACCTATTCGATTGACACCAATGTTTCGGCCTCAGTATCCTCCGGTATTCGTAAATGCTTCTTATGTCGAAACTTCGGGTCCATTTCGGGCTCGGAGCGACGGGGATGCAGGTCGTTTCCAGGTTGTTGGATTTCGGCGGACTTCCGCGGCCGGGGATCGATGCGGCAAAAGTCGAGGAGGCTGTAATGGACGTTTTCGAATATTCCGCTTTGCGCCAGCCGTCACGGCGCGATTTTCTGAAAGGATTCGGGGCCATCGGCGCCGGCGCCATACTTCCCTTCGGTTATTCGTGGGCTCAGTCATCCGGAGGGGTGGCGCGGCGGATCGACGTTCACCAGCACTACTCGTCCCCGGCATACCATGCGCTTCTTGAGCGTCAGGCGTCCGGCCCGGCGACGCGGGATACGCCGACGGTGCGCTTGCTCGTCCAACGATTCAACGAATACACGCCCGAGGTAAACATCGAGGCCATGGACCAGGCGGGTGTGGCCACCGCGATGGTTTCACCCACGGCGCCGGGTGTCTGGTTCGGGAACGTTGAGGAAGCCCGTAGCGCCGCGCGGGAGATCAACGAATACGCCGCCGAGAGAATGGTCGGCGACTACCCGGGCCGCTTCGGGTTGTTCGCCTCGCTGCCAATTCCCGATGTCGAGGGCAGTCTCCGGGAGATCGAGTATGCGTTCGATACCTTGAATGCAGATGGAATCGCGCTGCTGACCAGCTACGACGACATGTGGTTGGGCGACGAAGCTTTCGCCCCGATCTTCGATGAACTGAACCGGCGGGGAGCGGTGGTTTACACTCACCCGCGAGAAGCCAATTGCTGCCCCAACCTTGTGGGCGGTGTGAGCGCGCAGACGCTGGAATACCCCACCGACACAACTCGCACGATCATGAGCCTCATCGCGGGGGATACGGCCAGCCGCTGTCCGAACGTCAAGTTCATTTTTTCCCATGCCGGCGGCACACTCGTTTCCATCGCCGGCCGCTTCCTGGGCAACTCGGTGAGCGCGGAAGGTCTTGCAAACCCGGCGGAATCGGATTCGAGGCTCCACCACGTCAAGCGGTTTTATTACGACACAGCGGGATCGGCGAACTTTGTGCAGATGCAGTCTCTGAAACTGCTCGTGCCGGATTCGCAAATTCTGTTCGGCACCGATTTCCCGTTCGGAAATCCCGCCGACACGGTGGCGGGCTTGCAGGCCAGCGGATTCAAAGCGGAAGAGCTGCAGGCGATCTATCGCGACAACGCGGCCAGGATCCTGCCTCAGCGCGCATAGCAGATTACGGGACAGTAGTTTACGGAACGACCCGCAGACCCCGCGGGTGTGGTTCGGGTTGCATCTAGTGGATCGATCGAGCGGTATTTGTTTGTGTACTGCAAAATCGACTCGTGGTAGTTTTGGCCCGATTACGGTGCCCTGAACAATAGTCACTGTCGTCGGTTGTTCAGCTCGGATTGAAGTACACCTTCAGAGAGGTTCGCTGCCATGGCGAGAAAAACCAAGTCGAAAAAATCGGTCGTGAAACCCGTGAATCGCCGGGGTTTTCTGAAAGGCGCGGCCGCCGGTGCGGCTTTTGCCGTTGCGAACCCCGAGGAGTTGAGCGCCCAACCCGAAGAAGCTCCTCCCGTTGAGAATGCGTCGGCGCCGGTCGTGCCCAGGCCCGAACCCGTGCAGGGGCCGATTGCGGTCGAAGAAGGGGCAATCGTTGAGCGGCCAGGTTCCGACTTCATGGTGGATGTGCTGAAGTCGCTGGACTTCGACTACATCTTTTCAGTACCGGCAAACACGTTTGGAGACCTCCACGAGTCGGTCATCAATTACGGAAACAACGTCAAGCCGGAGTTTATCCTTGCAACCAACGAAGACGCGGCCGCAGCGATGTGCCACGGTTACGCGAAGATCGCCCTCAAGCCCGCGCTGACGGTCTGTCACAGTACGGTGGGGACACAGCATGCATCGATGGGCATTTACGATGCGTTCTGCGACCGCGTTCCCATGTTCGTCGTTCTCGGCAACATCTTCGATGCCGAGGAAAGGGGAACGAGCCGGGTGGCGTGGGCGCACAGTGCGCAGGATCCGGCGGCCATGATCCGCGACTACGTGAAGTGGGACGATTCGCCGCATTCGCTGCCTCACTTTGCGGAGTCGGTGCTCCGGGCCTATCGGATCGCGATGACACCGCCGTTGATGCCGGTTGCGATAACCCTGGACGAGCATCTGCAGGCGGCGCCCGTGCCTGAAGGCGCAGCACTAGAGATTCCCAAGTTCCCCACTGTCGCGCCGCCCCAGGGTGAGACCGGCGCCGTCAGGGAACTGGCCCGAATGCTCGTCGAAGCCGAGCATCCAGTGCTTGTCGCGGACCGGCTGGCCAGAACGCCAGCGGGATTGACGCATCTGGTGGATTTGGCGGAAACGCTGCAGGCGGCCGTCATCGATCGCAAAAACCGAATGAATTTTCCGACGATGCACTCCTTGGAGCAGAGTCGAAGCCGGATGGGCCTGGCCGACGCGGATCTGGTCCTGGGACTCGAAGTGCTGGATTTTGCTGGCGTGAATTCGGGCCGGGCCGACGCAAGGAAAGTCAGCATAACGTCGAGCGACCTGTTTCAGGGGAGCAATTACCAGGATTTTCAAAAGTATGTCGCAGCCGATGTGGCCATTGCGGCTGATGCCGAAGCGACAATGCCATCGTTGATCGAAGAGGTCAGGATGTTGGTAACCGGCGACCGGCAGCGCGTCTTCGACGAGCGCGGCGTGGCGCTCGCGGCTGCACATCGGGATGCGATGGAACAGAATATCAGGGCGGCTGCGGTGGGTTGGAATGACAGTCCGATCAGTACGGCGCGCGTCACTATGGAATTGTGGCAACTGCTGAAGGATATGGATCCGGAGGACTGGTCGCTGGTGTCCGATATGGTTTTCTTCCAGATGTGGCCCACGCGGCTGTGGAAGATGGAGAGACATCATCACTACATCGGGGGCCCAGGAGGTTATGGGGTCGGCTATGGAGCGCCCGCAGCAGTGGGCGCCGGAATGGCAAACAGGGATCTGGGCCGGATTTCGATCAACGTTCAATACGATGGCGATCTGTTGATGGGGCCGGCATCGCTGTGGACGGCGGCCAATATGCGGGTCCCGCTGCTGACGGTCATGCATAACAACCAGGCTTTTCACCAGGAAGTCATGGTCGTACAGCAGGCAGCACTCCGACACGGCCGCGATGCGACACGGGCTCACATCGGCACGAAGTTCGTCGATCCCCCCATCGATTACTCGATGATGGCGCAAAGCATGGGGATCTACGGGGAGGGTCCGATCCTCGACCCCAGTGATCTGGGTCCGGCGCTGGCGCGCGCGCTTGAAGTCGTACAAGGGGGAGAGCCTGCGTTGGTTGACGTTCGCACGCAACCCCGTTAGGAGGCTGGTATGGAAAAGCCGAGATCAATCCGCCGATATGCTGAAAGCATCGGACGGTCGGCGTGGCCTGCCGTCATCGTAGCTGGGCTGGCGGGGAGTTCCTTTCTTGGAGCGGAAATGCCGACCGCGCCCGTTTCAACCGTTGCTCTCTTCTCGCAGTCGTCGACACTGGTCGGCGACGCCGAGGAAGGAGAGGCATCGTGGGTCGCATACTACTGTTACGCCTGTCACGGTTGGTCAGGGAACGGGGGTTCGGGACCGCCCATCAGCAGTCCGGCCTTCACGATGGAAGGGTTTATTCGATATGTCCGCAAGCCCGCACGGATGCCCCCCTATATCAACAGGGTGATGTCCGACCAGCAACTGGCCGATGTCTACGAATACCTGCTGACCGTGCCGCCTTCGCCGGACGCGGAGAGCATTCCGTTTTTGAGGGAATTGCTCGAAGATCAATAGGCCGAAAATGCCAATAGCCGTACCGAACCGTCGGGTTCGGTACGGCCGTGCCTTCCAGGATCAAGAAAAACGGAGGCCCCATGTATCGCCGCTCGTTCCTGAAATTCGTCGCTGGCAGCCCTCTGCTTGCCGCATCTCCCACACTCGGCCAGTTGGTGCGGCAAGACGAATTGCCAATCATCCAAAGCCCTGAAGATGCCTTGAACGTATTCGAATTCGAGGCTGCGGCGCGAAACGTAATGCCTCCGGCGCACTTCGGCTACATGGCCACGGGAACGGACGACGACACGACGTTGCGTGCGAATCGACAAGGATTCTCGCATTACCAGCTCCGGCCTCGGCGCCTCGTCGACGTTTCAAACGTGGATATGACGACAGAACTCCTGGGCATTCCCCTGGAAGCCCCGATCCTTATCCATCCGGTCGGTGGCCAGAGGATGTTTCACCCCGATGGCGAGTTGGCAACGGCGCGCGCCGCGCGGTCACGCAACACGGTCCAGGTCCTTTCCACGGCATCGTCGGCATCGATCGAGGAGGTCACGGACGCCAGAGGCGCTCCGGTCTTTTTTCAGCTTTACGCGCGTACGGACTGGGACGCGACGTTGGCCCTGGTAAGACGCGCGGAAGCGACAGGGTGTCAGGTCCTCGTATGGACAGTGGATCTGATCGGCGGGAGAAACCTCGAAACGCTTCTGCGGTTCCGGCGACTGGATACGGGAGATTGCGAAAGCTGCCACGGAAACGATCCGACTCTCCGCCAACGCAATCGAAACGCTCCAGCGCCCTTTACGTGGGAGTTTCTCCGCCGCCTCAAGGACGCCACACCCATGAAAGTCATGATCAAGGGCATCGACACGTACGAAGACGCGCTTCTGGCCGTCGAGAACGGCGCGGACGGAATCGTTGTCTCCAACCACGGAGGCCGTGCGGCGGACACCGGACGGGGAACCATCGAGGCGCTGCCTGAAGTTATCGAGGCCGTCGCGGGCAGGATTCCGGTGGTTGTCGATGGCGGGATCCGCCGCGGAACGGACATCTTCAAAGCACTCGCGCTCGGCGCCCGCGCGGTTGGAATCGGACGCCCCTATGTGTGGGGTCTGGCCTCGTTCGGCCAGGCGGGCGTGGAGACCGTGGTCGACATCCTCAGAAGTGAACTCCGCCTGACGATGCAGCAGTCCGGTACACGCTCAATTTCGGAAATCACCGCCAATCGGGTCACGAGATCGAGCGGAATCCCCTTGTTCCGATAAGCCACAGGGCAACACGTCCGGTTCAACGAAATTCAGGGCAACCGCAAATCGGCCAGCGTGGGCCCGCACTCGCCTCGAGACAGCAGACTCGGCCCCGATCTTTCAAATCCCCTGGGTATGAACTTCACCGATTCGAGCAGGCCGAAAGCCTGACATCCACAACCGGAATCAGGACCATTTTCGTAAACGTTTTGTGAAGTGAGGACATCCCGGGCTCTGTCTAATCGACGTCTTCCAGAACACTGAGATGAACTTGCGCCACGCGGTTCATGTAGCCCGACCCGAACCGATCGTCCGCGGCGGTCCGGATGTGTTCGAGGGCGCGCGCATCGTTGCCGGTCGCGTCGAAGTAGAGGCCCAGGTACAGGTGGGCGTAAAACTGCGAAGACGTTGCGGGGGTGGCCGACTCCAGCACCTGCTCGGGCGTCATTGCGCCCTGAAACATTTCATAGATGGCAGGCATGGGCGATCGGGGGTCGTCGCCCACCGGCAGCAGCGCCGCTTCGGCGGCCTCGGGAGATTCGAGTTCCGCGACGCACAGAAAGTGCCATGCGGCGTTTTCAACGTCACCCGGATTTACGGTGCGGTGGGATTCGAACTGCTCGCGGCAAGACTCGTAGCGGCCTGCGTAGTACAGCGCGATGCCGCGCTGCCAGAGTTGAGGGGCCGCGTTGGGACGGAGAGCGGCCACTTCATCGAAAGCGTCCGCGGATTCGGTGAAACGTCCGGCAAAGAAATCGTCGACGGCGCGGCTGAAAATTGCCCCGGGGTCCGGAATTTCCTGAGCCGGTGCGGCAAGGGCCAGCAGTGTGGCCAACAGCGTGATTGGCATTCTCGATTTTCTCCTACGGGCGAAGGTCCAACGCCAGAAGTGCCGCATCCGGGCGATCGCTGTTCCGGACATAGAGAATTCCGTTGGACAGGGCGGCGTAGGCCCGCAACGCCGGTGGAATTATCTGGGCGCGCGCGATGGGGGTGAACCCGTCCGGTGAGGCGTCGGCCAGTACCAGTTCGCCGCTTTCACGAAGAATAAGCAGCCGGTCGCCGGCCAGGATAATGCCGCCAGCCCGGAATTGATCGATGCTCCAGGCCACCCGTCCGGTCTCGAATTCGACGGCACGCAAACTGGGTCCGAACTCCTGGCGTCCGTGATATCCGTAGAGATACCCGTCGCTGTAGACGCTGGTAGCATAGTGTGTCGAGAGGACGTCGTTCGACGACCAAAGCGGCGTCAGGTCTTCGCCGTCCCATTCCAGCACGCCCGCGCCGGGACCGTATTCGGCTGAGACGAAGATCTTGTTGTCGATAACGATCGGAGACGCGGCGTTCACCGACGACGCGCTGCGGGAGCGCCATCGCAACTGGAACTGCAATTCCCCTCCGCTCGGATCGATTCCCACCAGGCCGGTACGCGTGAAGAAGATCGCGTATCGCCGCCCGTCGATCGTGGCGCCGACCGCGGAAGAGTAGCTGGCCTCGTCGTCCACGCCGGTCCAGACGACTTCGCCGGTCGCGGCGTCGAATGCGACGATTCCCGCCGGCCCCCCGTCCGCGGTGGTCCCGCCGATGTTGGCAATGACGCGGCCATCCTCAACCAGCGGGGAACCGCCGGTCCCGAAGAAGTTCTTCGGAACGCTGAAGCGTTGCCGGGTGTCCACGCTCCAGACCAAGACGCCGGTTTCGACGTTCACGGCATGCAACTGCCCCTGGGCGCCAAAGGTGTACACAACGCCATCGGCGATCACCGGAACCGCACGCGGCCCCTCGTCGAATCCGAAGTCGTCCCGATAGGCGGTAGGGTAGGCGTACCGCCAAAGGCCGTCACCGGATTCGGCATCGAATGCCTCGACGATCTCTTCGTTTCCGATCCGGTGATGCAGGATGACGCGCCCATCGGCGGTGACCGGTCCGCTGAAGCCTTCGCCCACTGGACGTCTCCAAAGAACAGTGGGCCCATCGGCGCTCCAATCTTCGGCGAGCGGAGGTCCGGTATAGATACCGTTGCGGTCCGGACCGAAGAACTGTGGCCAGTCCTGACTGATGACCGCCGGCGCCGGAATCAGGACAGTGGCCGCAATACAGCCGGCCAGGACGCGGTTGCCTGCGAGCCGTTTCATCGGTCGACCCGGCCCTCGTCGCCGGTGGGAACGCTGCCGGGTGGAACGATCCCGTTCATGCGCGCGTAGACCACCATTTGACCATAGTGGTTGTAGCCGTGACTGGCGATCCCCGCGGCAATACCGGCACGTGGCTGCATTCCGAAGGCCGAACGTACCGGTTCCATGTGATTGTCTTCGGTCAGTGAAGCCACCGCCTTTCGGGCATAGGCAAGTGCGCCCTCGAGGTAGGCGATGATCTCGTCCTTTGTCCGGACCTCGTCGGGACCGTTATTTTGGGTGCCGGGTCTGTAAGGTGCCCGTTCTTCAAGGACCCGGGCCGCGGTCATGTAGATCATCGTTGCCAGATGCTTCACCTGCTCGCCAAAGTTGCGAACGCCCGCGAAATCTCCGTGTGTCGGCGCAAAGTCGTACTTGTCGGCCGGCATCGCCCCGGCAAGCGACAGCACGTCGTTTTCGACCAGCGTGACCTGGGCATCGTACATTTCGGCAACCCGAACCCGTACCATCGGGATTCCTCCATCGGCTATATCGACCATGCCGTTCACATCATCAGGCCCCGAAAGTCCGGCAGGCTGCTAATAAGTCTCTTGACGACAATAGGTTAAGAGATTATATAGATGCTGGTAGTCGTTGCCAACTTGAAGCGCGCGAAGCCTCCAGAGACCTGAACGGCGCCAAGCTGCTCACCCCGTAATCCGTCGCTTCCGTCGCGGAGGAACATATGGAGCATCATCGTTCATTTCCGAAAGCACTCGCCGTCGGCCTCGCGATGGCCTGCCTCGCTGGCGCGCAATACGCCTGCCAGGCGGATGCACCGGACCAAGCGGCGGGGGAACAGATGGACGCAGAGCAGGCGCAGGGCGCGGGAGACGTCGGGGTTCACTGGAACTACGAAGGCGAGACCGGCCCGGACCGGTGGGGTGGACTGGATCCCTCCTTCACGGTCTGTGACAGCGGCACGCAGCAGTCCCCGATCAACCTGGCGGGTACGATCCCGGCAAGCGGAGGCGGGCTCGAAATCCAGTGGCAGCCCACAAACGGGCAGATCGTGGACAACGGACACACCATTCAGGTCAACATGGAAGCCGGCAGTTCCATAACCCTTGAGGGCCGGCAGTTCTCTCTCCTGCAGTTCCACTTCCATCTGCCGAGCGAGCACACGGTTGAGGGGGAGAGTTACCCGATGGAGCTGCACTTCGTGCATCAGGCCGATGAAGGCGACCTCGCGGTGATCGGGATCTTCATTGACGACGGCGAGGCGCAAGCGGCCGTTCAGAGCATCTGGGATGCCGTACCTGGCGTTGACGAGGCACCCGCACCGCTGGCAGGTGCGGACCCGAACGCCTTCCTGCCCGAACAACGCAGCTACTCCAGGTACGCCGGCTCCCTGACCACGCCTCCCTGCTCCGAGGTGGCCAATTGGGTGGTGATGACCGAGTCGATTTCCGTTTCCCAAGTACAGATTGACGCCTTCGCGGCGCTGTATCCCATGAATGCACGTCCGGTTCAGCCGCTCACTCGGCGATTCATTCTGTCGAGGTAGTGGTCGGCCGATAGCCATGCGCGGCAGGGTCTACGTCTATGCCAGACGAAGACCCAACGCGAAACATATCGCGGGAACGATCTCCTGTTACGACCGAATGCTGATTTTCGGCGCGCTTCCGCCGAGTGTCTCCCGACCCAACGCTCAGTATAATTGAAAGCCGGTTCGACGCTTCGTTCAATTCGGAAATCAGGATCGCCGGCAACGCACATGCCGCATTACTGTTCGACTTGGGTCGTCCCCGACGGGCCCACTCCAATCACTTGAATCACGCCCCCCCCGTCCTGGGCCGATACGAAGTGCGGCTGATCGCCGGGTTCGGTCCAGACACTCCCGGCTGGAAGTGCCCGCATCGCACCTTCATCGAATTCGTTCCCGAATCCCACATGGAGGATCCCCGAAATAATAGTGACGATTCGGTTGTCGGGGTGAAAATGGGGTTGGTTTCTGAAACCTTCGGGGAATCGCACACGGTAGGCGTACATCCCGGCGGTTTCGTTGTCGCCGGCAATGTCGACGACCGTCGTGGTGTCGGACGCTTCTCCCCAATCCAGATCGTCCGGGGCAAGCCGAACGGTTTCCAATGCCTGCGCCGGGGCAAGCGTGACCGAGGCGACGGCAGCGAGCGCAATGACCACCGCGGACAAGGTCAACAGTTTCAAAGTCGTCAGTGACTTCATTGGGTCCTCCGTCAAGTGGATGAACCCCGATAATAAACCTCAAGACGCTGTTACCCATCAATCGATTGACAGAAATATGTCACTTTTTGACCATGGCAAACGTTGAAGCCTTGTGAACGTCGAAAGCGAACCGGTTGCTGAACTGAGCGCGGAATCGGCGAGTTTCGATTTCGAACGGACGTTCCACTCCGAATACCCGCGAATCGCCCGGGTGATTGCACGCTTGGTTCAGGATCCGGGGCGGGCCGAGGAACTCGCGGCGGAGGTGTTCTGGAAGTTGCTTCGAAAACCGAAAGCACAGGGGCCGCAGGTGGCCGGATGGCTGTACCGGACCGGGGTCCGGATGGGACTGGACGAGTTGCGGCGGCGAAAACGCCAGGACAGCTATGAGAGGTTGTCTCGCCTGTCGAAGCCGAGCCCGACCCCCGAGCAGTTATATTCGTCGAATCAGAAGCAACGCCGCGTGCAAATCGTGATAGCTGGTCTGAATGAAAGGGAAGCGGGATTGCTGCTTGGTTTCAGTGACGGGTGGACTTACCAGGAGATGGCCGATGCGATGGATCTGAATCCCGGCTCTGTGGGCACTCTGTTGCGACGGGCAAAGGATGCGTTCCGCAAGGAGTACGTCAAGCGCTATGGACAAGAATCTCAATAACAACGATATCGAGACATGGGTCGACGAACGGTTGGCCGAACTGAGGGCGCCTTCCGGGTGGGAACCGAATGCGGCTCGTGCCTTCGAGAGGCTGTGTCAACGGAGTAGCGCGACCGACGGCCGGCAGCGGCGCCGGGCAATGTGGGTCTGGTTCGCCGTCCCTGCCGCCGCCGGGTGCCTGGCCCTGCTGGCACTTTCTTCGGTCTGGTTCGTGCCGGATTTGGCGGGACCCGGAGGCGTGACGTCTGAAGGCCCGATCGAAGAACCCCTGGTCGCTTTCGCGGAAGTGAGCCCGGCTGCGGTCTTTCAGGGAGACGACACGCTGTTGCGTCCCGAGGGGTACCGGGAGTGGGTCTTTGTCGGGAGTTCTCTCGGCCTGAGCTACGCGGAAGTTTCCGAGGAAACGCCGGCACACGGCGACGATCTGTTCCATAACGTCTATATCGACCCGGTGGGATACACCGAATTTTCGCATACCGGGGAGTTTCCGAATGGAACGGTCATGGTTATGGAGTTGGCCGCCGCCGAGGTCATGAGCGAGTCGGGTCTGGAGGGCACGTACGAAAAGGACTTCGTGGCACTTGAAGCCTCGGTGAAAGACGTCGATCGTTTCGACGGTGACTGGGCCTACTTCAGTTTTACCGAGGAAGGCGGGGAACTCAAGGATCGGGCGGAACCGTTGGATCCGGAGTTTTGCTGGAACTGCCACGATCAGAATGCGGAATCCGACATGGTGTTCACGCAATTTTATCCGGTGCTCCGTTCGGCGCGATCCGAGTAACCCGATCCGGTTGCCGCCAATGGAGTGGCCGATTCGGCTGCCTCGAACGATAGCCCCTGGATGCTCCGGAAGGGATTGCATCGCGCGACCCGCTGTTTTGTTGCCTCCCGGCCGGCCTCTTCTATAGACTTCCTCCACCGCACCACAGGAGGAAGGATCATGAAAAAAGCCGCCTTTGTACTGTCCGCGTTTCTGCTGGTTTGCGCCGTTAACACGGCCACTCTCCAGGCCCAGCCCAACGTTGATTTCGATCCCGAAAAGCTCCAGGCGCTGATCGTCACGGGCCAGCATGTGCACAACTGGCGGGGAACCACACCGGTCCTGAAGCGGATTCTTGAAGAAACCGGAATGTTCGAAGTGCGCGTGGCCGAGGAGTTCCGTGGCGCCCGCGCCGAAACCATTGCCCCCTACGACGTCGTTATCGTGAATTACTACGACCGGGGATCGCGCGAGGACCTGCAATGGGGAGAGGATGCGAACGCCGCTCTCGAAGACTTTGTGGGTTCCGGCAAGGGGTTGGTGCTCTACCACCTTGCGCTTGGGGCCTTCGACGGCTGGACGGCGTACGAACGGATGAGCGGCGGCAACTGGCGGTCGGGCAACGGCCATCATTCCGCACGGCACGACTTCATGGTCGACCTCCAGGATACCGACCATCCGATCACCCGTGGCCTGCGCTCGTTCATGGCCGAAAACGACGAGCTGTACGCCAACCTGAGATGGCAGCCCGAAGGCAGCTTTCACGTTCTGGCGACCGCCTGGGACGACCACTCCCTATATGACGGCCGGGCACGCCAGCCGATTCCCGGTGACGGCATTGACCAGCCGATTCTGTGGACCACCGAATACGGCGATGGACGAGTCTTCTCAACGGCACTGGGGCATGAGGTCGAAAACGTCACACCCGAGAGTTTTGCCGTAACCTTCGCAAGAGGCGTCGAATGGGCGGCAACCGGCGATGTCACTCAACCGGTTCCCGAAGGGATGCAGGCCACCCCGGCGCCCTGAGGGGAAGAACCCGGTTTCATCTGGCTGAAATACGGCAGCTTGGCGCGCTCTATCCGGCGCAAGGAGCGGCGCGTTCTCAGCCGCGTTTCTCGTGCCGGTCGCGCCGGATAGAGCGCGCCAGGGGGCGTGGTCGGTTCAAGAATCCCGGCGCATTGCTTTGGATAGGCCCGGCGGGGAAACTCAGCCCCGGAAGGCGTGAATCCCGTTAAGGATTGTCCGGGGACAGCAACGGGGTCACTTCGGCGGCGAGGTCTTCGTAGGTGACCTGCCTCTTGTGCATCCCGACGGCATTGCCTTCGGTGTCGAAAATCAGGGTGGTGGGCATCTCGCCATACCAGTTTTCGTTGATCCCCTCAAGGAATGTCTCGTCCTGGGCGACGGCCCGGTAGACGGGGAACGGGGTGTCGTAGTTCGCAAGGAATTCCTGAATGTCCTCGATCTCGTCTTCAGAGTTCATGGACACCGCCAGAACCTCGAGTCCCTCCGATCGATAGTCCTGGTAGAACCGAACGATGGCAGGGAACTCCTCGACGCACGGCGGACACCAACTGGCCCAGAAGTTCACGACGACCGCCTTGCCGCGGTTTTGGGCGACGAATTCATGCACTTCCTCGGCCGTCATCGTCTGGATACCGGCGTCCTGGGCTTGGGCCCAAGCCGCCATTCCCATAGTCGCCAGCAGGCCCGGCAACAGCAGTCCGGCCAGTTTGCGGTGATGGCGTGTCATCGAAAGGTTCCTAACGGGAGGCCAACATGTCGGACGTGGCTTCGGCGACCCGGTTGAATTCATCGGGCCGGATTCCGGCAACGTTGGCCGTCACGAAACGATTCACCGTCACGAAGAACGTGTTTTGAACCTCGGGGTCCAGTTCGTACAACCGCACCGCGACATCCCGCGGGCCTCGTCTGAAAACGGTCAGCGGGATCTCGATCGGTAACGATGCGTTCAGTTCCTCGAGCCACGGGGCGGCATCCTCGCCGGCCACGATCATGGCGACCGCCTTGAAGCCGCTGTCCTTGTGTTCCAGATAGAGGTCGTTCAATTGGCGGATGAACTCGGCGGTCTCCTCGCCCGTGTCCCGGAAAAACGCCAGGACGTTCGGGTCGTCCTGAAACTCGCAGACATAGCAGATGCGCTCGCCCTGGTACGGTCCCGTAATGTCAAGGACGGGAATCGACTGGGTCGGCGCGCCAACATCGAGGCCCGAGATATCGCTCTGCGAGAGCGCCGGGCCGCCGAGCAGCACGATACCGGCCAGGCAGAAGATTGGGATGATCCTTGACATGGCGTTATTGCTCCTCTTCGACCGCGATGCCCTCGATCGGATACTCCAGATCGAGCCATTCGAACCAGCCGCCTTCCAGCACCTTGACATCGAGATAGCCGGCGAAGCTCAGCTTTTCGGCCATGTAGGCGGAGTCTTCGTGGTCATTGCAGGCGCAGTAAAGAACCAGCGTCTTGTCGCGAGGCAGAGTGAGGGGGAGAGCAAGCTCGTGAACCCAGGGGTAATTGATCGCGCCCACAATGCGTTCTTCTTCCCATATCAGTTCCGCGGCGGTATCGACGATGACAATGTCGTCGGATCCCGCGTCGATGAGACCCTTCAACTCCGCGGGCGGCATGAAATCGGGAACGTATTCGAAGAACTCGACGAACTCGCCGTCGATGAACTGGCCTTCGGGTTCCTGAGCCAGGCTCGGGCCAGACACGAGAAGCAGAATCGCCAGCCCGGGTACAAGCAAGCTGAAAGGTGGTTTCCGCAGTATGTGCTTCATGATGAAGTCCCTCCGCCAGGAGTTGGGCATCGATGCAGAAGCCGACTATACCATAACCGGTCAATCGATCCGCGTCCTCGAAAGCGGGCGCCGGAACCATCTCACAATCCTGTCGTGCGCCCGCGTCTCCCCTCGCGCGTTTCTGTTCGACCATCCGCACTCGTGTGGTTTATGATTCGCCGGAAGGGGTTAGCGATTCTGTTTCGAATCCTCCCTGGAGGAGTATGACTATGAGGCCAATCAAGTTGGGATTCGCGAGCGCGTTGGGGCTGATGCTCGCATCGGCGGGCCCGGGGTTCGCCGCCGCACAGACCGGAGCTTCGGGTGAACCGCTGTACACGGTATTGAACCCCACCGGCATCGCTCCCGAGATCGAACGCAAGGCAATGGCCGAGCGTCCGGCCAATCTGGACGGCACGACGATCTATCTGGTTGACGTAACGTTCAACGGCGGAGACCTGTTCCTGCAGGAGATGCAGAAGTGGATGGCCGTGAACATGCCCGACGTGAACACGGAGCTTCGGATCAAGCGCGGCATCTATACCGCTGACGATCCCGAACTCTGGGAGGAGATCCAGTCCGTCGACGGCATGATGATCATGGCCATCGGCCATTGAAGCACCTGTGCGCCGGCGGTCGTCGGCCACGTTGCAAGAATCGAAAGTCAATACGGAGTTCCCGCGGTGGGCGTCGTTGTCGACGCGCTCACGGACTTGGCCGGAGACAAGGCTGTCGAAGACGGCATGCCCGCCCTGCGCCTTGCATTTACGCACACGCCGGTTGGCGGTAAAACCACAGCCGAACTCGCCGAATACATCGCCGGCGAAGATCCGATCACCGGACAGCCTCTGATGGACGAGATCCTCGGCCACCTCACCCGTCCCCTCAATGACGAGGAACAGGTCACCGGCCTCTACACGCGTCCGAAACAGAAACTGATCGGTCCCGACACGAGCGAAAACATTCAGAAGTACTTCGACGATCGGTTCTGGTCCGACCAGATGCCGATCGTGATGCCCACCCCCGAGCGGGTCGATGAGATGCTCGCGCAGACGTCGCATTCGCCCGACGAGATCGTGGGAAGGATGCGGGTGACCGGCGTTCGCGAGGCGTGGCAGTATACCGTCGAAACCGTTGCGATCAACGCCGTCATGGCCGGCGCCAAGCCCGAGTATTTTCCGGCGATTCTGGCACTGGCCGCCTCGCAAACGAATGCCCGATCGAGTTCGACTTCCTCGATGGCGGGGATGGCGGTCGTCAACGGACCGATCGTGGACGAACTGCTGTTGAACTCCGGAACCGGCGCGCTGGGACCATACAACAACGCCGGCACGCTGATCGGCCGTTCGTGGGGACTCCTGTCATCCAACGTGACCGGCGGCTCGGTTCCGGGCCACACGTACATGGGAGTCCAAGGCAATCCCATGAGCACGGTCCCGGCGGTCTTCGCCGAGAACGTCGACGGTCTGCCGCCGGGATGGAATCCGCTCCACGTGCAGAAAGGATTCGACCTCGACGAAAGCGTGATCAGCACGTTCTCGGGCTGTCAGAGCCAGAACACGATGATGGTCTTGAGAGACGAAGACTGGGAGTGGGTTCTCAAGCGTTTCATCGGCGGCATCGGACCGCCTCAGAGAAGCGCCAAGCTGCTTCTGGTCGACCCCGCGGTAACCGGACCATTTGTCCGTTTCGGGCTCGACACCAAGGAAAAGCTCATCGAATGGGTGGAAACCAACGTCACGACGCCCAAATATCACTACTGGCTCGACCAGGAGGTCATCAACTACCGGCTCGGCCCTGCCCGCGCGGGCCGTGAGCCCTACGCCACCTGGTTGACGCTTCCTGACGACGCGCCGATTCCGTACCTGGAGAACGTCGAAGTCGTGGTCGTTGGCGGAAGCGGCAATATCCGATGGAGCGTGAACGAGTGCGGCTATTCCCGCAGCGTACGCATCGATGACTGGCGTTAGCCCGCCTTTCTCACGGGTTTTCGTCGCGAAGAGTCGGAGACGCCGTCAGAGCAAGGCGCGCGCCCCGAGGGCACCGGAGGCGTACTTGACGGTACGTCGAGGAGCCCGACCGCGCTTGATCCGGCGCGAGGAACGCGCCGCTACGCGCCCGGCGCGAGGAACCCGCCGTAGAACGCAGCACTGGCGGATGGATCCGGCGCTGTAGCAGACAACTCGTGAGAAATGCGGGTCAGGCGCCAGTGGTCGAAATTTTTTCAGTGAGAAAGATCGTGCGGTAATCGTGCGGTCGTAGACCGCACCTACATTGGGAGTGGGAGTGTGATCCACACTCTAAAAACGAACATGTAGGGGCGGTCTATGAACGCCCAAATCAAGGCCTCTTCATTCCACGGGCTCGATCCGCAACACCATTCCCGAATTCTCGGTCCTGGCGGCATTCTGGCGAGTGACCAGGTAGATCAAACCGTCGGGACCCTGCCGAATGTCGCGAATCTGCTGCCGCATACCCGTCAGCATCGATTCCCGTTCGTTTGCGCCAATGCGAACGCCTTCGCCCCCAAGCCGCACGCTCTGGATCAACATGCCGTTCATGCCGGTAACGAACAGCCGGTTGTTCCATTCGGGAAAGCGGTCGCCGGTGTAGAACAGCAACCCCGAGATCCCGATGGACGGTACCCAGAAGTATCGCGGCAGCTCCATCCCTTCGCGCGACGGTTGTTCACTGATGATTTCGCCGCCGTACGTGCGTCCGTAGCTGACAACGGGCCAGCCGTAGTTTGCTCCGGCCCGGATGATGTTGACTTCGTCGCCGCCCATGGGGCCGTGCTCGCTGGCCCAGATCTCTCCCGTTTCGGGGTGGATGGTCATGCCCTGCGGGTTACGGTGGCCGTAGGAATAGATTTCCGGATTCGCCCCGGCCCGATCGACGAACGGGTTGTCGTCCGGAACGCGGCCATCGTCGTGGAGGCGGACGATCGTCCCATGGTGGGTTCCCAAGTCCTGCGCCAGCGGTTCGGCGGAGGGTCCGCGGTCGCCGACCGATGCATACAGCATTCCGTCGTTATCGAACGCCACGCGGGAACCGAAGTTGAGCCCTGCCGCAACCCAGGCGTCGCCAACGAAGATATCGACGGCGTCCAGCAATTGAGTGCCATCATAGCGCGCGCGCAACACGGCCGTGGACCCACCGTCTTCAACGACCTTCGAATACGTCAGATAGATCCACTGGTTGTTCTCGAAATCGGGGTGAAGCGCCACATCCATCAGACCGCCGTGGTTTCGATACTGGACTTCCGGGACGCCGGCGATCGGCTCGGCCTGAAGGACACCGTCGCTGATCAGCCGCAACCGCCCCGGCCGCTCGGTGACAAGAATGTCGCCGTCGGGCAGGAAGACCATGCTCCATGGACTTGCCAGACCTTCGGCGACGGTGACCACCCGGATTCGGCCGCTTGCCGTTTCGACCTCGAGGTCCTGGCCAAGACTCTGACGCGGAGTGGCTTGAACCAGCCCCGTTGAAGCCGGAATCAGGACGCCGGCGATCAGGAACGAAAGGATCACGCGTGTGTTGGCGAAATGCATGGCAGAACGGATATCAGACCGACTATGCGCAGTCAATGGAATAGAATGAACCGCTGCCGATGAAATCCGAGAGGAGCCCCTTATGACGACGAAACCGCAAACTGAAACGGACCGGCCGGCATCCGGCGCCGCTGTCTCGACGGTTCCCCTGTGGATCGACGGGAAGGCGGTGCGCTCCATTGGCGGGCGTCAGGGCAAGATCTACAACCCCGCAACGGGACAAGCGATTCGGCCAATTGGATTTGCGACTTCGGACGAAATCGATTCGGCCATGTCGGCGGCCGCCCGGGCATTTCCGTCGTGGCGCTCGACCACGCCCCTTAGCCGGGCCCGCATTCTCGAACGCTTCCGCCAACTGCTTGTGGACAATCGGGAATCGCTGGCACGAATCATATCCGAGGAGCACGGCAAGACGGTTGCCGACGCAATCGGGTCGGTTCAGCGGGGACTGGAGGTCGCCGAGTTCGCGACCGGAGCGCCGCACCTGCTGAAGGGGGACCTGGCCGAGAGCGTCGGCAGCGACGTGGACTGCCATTCGATTCTCCAGCCGCTGGGCGTGTGCGTCGGCATCACGCCGTTCAACTTCCCGGCCATGGTTCCGCTCTGGATGTTTCCCGTCTCGATTGCCTGCGGCAACACGTTCGTCCTGAAACCATCCGAAAGAGTGCCCTCGGCCGCTATTCGAATGGCCGAATTGTTCAAGGAGGCCGGATTGCCCGATGGTGTCTTCAACGTCGTCCATGGCGACAGGGAAGCGGTGGATGCGTTGATTGCGCATCCCGTGACCCAGGCGGTGTCGTTCGTGGGATCGACGCCGGTCGCGAAGCATGTCTACGCGACAGCGGCCGCGCACGGCAAACGCGTACAGGCGCTGGGCGGCGCCAAGAATCACGCCGTCGTTCTTCCGGACGCCGATCTGGATTCGGCGGCCGAAGCGTTGACCGGCGCCGTTTTCGGTTCGGCCGGACAGCGGTGCATGGCGATATCGGCGGTGGTTGCGGTGGGCGATATCGGGGATGCGCTTGTCGGCGCGTTGAAGAAGAAAGCCGAAGCGCTGAAGATCGGTCCCGGCGACGGGGATGGCGTGGACATGGGTCCCGTCATTACGGAGGGTCAGCGCCTCCGTCTGCAGGGATATGTCGATACGGGCGAGTCGGAAGGGGCTACGCTGGCGCTCGACGGCCGTGATCTGAAGGTGCACGGCCACGATGCCGGGTTCTTCATCGGTCCCACGATCTTCGACAACGTCACTCCTGAAATGACTGTCTACCGCGACGAGATGTTCGGTCCCGTGCTTGTGGTTCTGCGGGCCGACTCGCTGGAACACGCCATCGCGATAGTCAACGATAACCCGTACGGCAACGGAACCGCCGTGTTTACACGTTCAGGCGGCGCCGCGCGGCGATTCGAAAACGAAGTCGAAGTCGGCATGGTGGGGATCAACGTACCTATTCCGGTTCCAATGGCATTCTTCTCCTTCGGTGGCTGGAAGTCGTCGCTGTTCGGGGACCTCCACATGCATGGCAGGGAAGGAATCTACTTCTACACGCGCCGGAAAGTCGTGACCAGCCGATGGCCGGACGACGAGGTGGCCGCCGGGCCCAACCTGAACATGCCGACAATGTAGAGAATCCTTTTCCAGGATACGGACGATTCCGGGGGGTCGAATCGAAGCCGTTCCCCGAATTCAGAAATCCACCACGACGGGCGCGTGGTCGGAGGGTTTGCTGCCTTTCCGTTCGTCGCGGTCGACCCATGCGCCGGTACAAAGCCCGGCAACAGCCGCGGTTCCCAGGATGTGATCGATTCGCAGTCCGTTCCCCTTGGGAAATCCAAGCATCCGGTAGTCCCACCAGGAATAAAAGCGCCCTTCGGGTTTCTGTTGACGGAACAGATCGGTCAACCCCCAGGTCTTCAGGCGGTCGAGCGCCTCGCGTGCCTCTTCATGACACAGGACGCTTGCGCCCCACTGGTCCAAACGGGCCACGTCGATATCCTCGGGGGCAACATTGTAGTCGCCGCAAACAAGGATCTTGTCCGAGGGCCGATGGTGGGACTCCAGGTATGCGCGCAGACGTCCCAGCCACTGCAACTTGTACCGGTACGCGTCGTTGTCGACAGTCCTGCCGTTGGGAACATAGACCGAGATGACGTGCAGATCGTCGAAGCGCGCCGATATGAACCGGGCCTGGGGATCGTCGACGCCGTCGTCCATGCCGCGCTGTACATCTTCGGGCGCGGTGCGGGAAATAATGGCGACGCCGTTGTAGGTTTTCTGGCCGTAAGCACAGGCCGCGTACCCGGCCGCATCGAGTTCCTCCCACGGGAACCGGTCTTCCATCATCTTGATTTCCTGCAGGCAGAGGAAGTCGGGCTCGTGCCGGTCGAGCCAAGCCAAGAGGCGGTCATGCCGCGACCGTACAGAATTGACGTTCCATGTTGCGATGCGCATCGTGTTTCAGGGATGTGCCGTTCCCCGGGCGTCCGGGCGTTCCGGCATCCCGGCCGCGGCTTGTCTCAGTTGACGGGTTCGATCCGGAGAACCGTTCCGGTGGGATCGCTTCCTCCCGATGAGATTTCGGTGGCCACATAGACATTGCCGTCCGGGCCCTGCTGCACGTCACGAACGCGGATGCCCAGTTCTCCCAGCAACGTCTCCCGCCGCTCGGCCTGTGAAAGTTGGTTGAAAGAAACGCGTTGGAGTTGCCGGCCGTTGAGCGCACCCACCAACAGGCTCCCCTGCCAGTCGGGAAACTGATCGCCCGTGTAGAACGCGATGCTGGACGGACTGATCGACGGAACCCAAAAAATGCGAGGGTTGACCATGCCCTCGCGCGCCCAGGGTTGGAGCGAAACGAGCGAGCCGGTGTAGCTGCGGCCCATGGACACCATGGGCCAACCGTAGTTGCCGCCCGGCTCCAGGATGTTGACTTCGTCCCCGCCCATCGGACCGATCTCGGCCTGCCAGAGATCGCCCGTTTCGGGGTGGATGGTGAAGCCGTAGGTATTGCGATGGCCGTAGGTGAAGATCTCGGGCAGCGCATGCGGGACGTCGACAAAGGGATTGTCGGCAGGTACGCCGCCATCGTCTCGAATCCGAAGGACCTTTCCGATGTGATTGCCAAGGTATTGGGCCTTTATCCGGAGGCTCGGGTCCTCTCGGCCGATGCAGCACAGACGGTCGCGGTCACCGATCGCAACATACAGCATCCGGTCCGGTCCGAAAAATATCCGCCCGGCGATGTTGCCGCCGGTTTCCCACGCCTCGGCCACGAAGATGTCGCCGACTTCGGTGAGCGTGCGGCCGTCCAAACGGCCGCGCGCGACGGCCAGCGTCGACCGTCCTTCGGCATCCCTCTTCGGGTAGCTGAAATACACCAGACGGTTTTCCGAAAATTCCGGGTGCACGGCGACCGCCTTGAGTTGGCCGCCGCCGTCATCGGACGATGAGGTCCACACCGGCTCGGGGTCGAGCGTTCCGTTTCGAATCATGCGCAGCCGTCCGGGGCTCTCGACAACAAGCATGTTGCCATCGGGCAGAAACGCGATGCTCCACGGATGAACCAGGCCGTCGGCCACGGTCACCACGCGGATCCGGCCTCCCTGTACATCGAATTCCACCGGGTCACCGGTGTCTTGCCGCGCCGCGGCGGGCGCCGTGCCAGTCAGGGTCAGGGTCGCGATGGTACACAAGGCAAGCACATGCTGACGGTTCATCGTTCAACCTCCGTTTCGAAACATCCAGGCACCGTCCGGGCTGAGCACTCTGCCGGGGTCTCGACCGCCCATATCGGGCGGGGTGCAGCCCGCGCTTGGTCCCGGTCATATATCGCAGGTCCGGCAAGAAGGCAAATTCCGGGAACGGCACGCGGCCTCCGCGAGCGCGCGTGATCGCAACCTTCACCGGGAGCAAAAATCAACCTGCCACCACTTCTACCACGCCGCGTCGAACAACTCTTCGATTTCGTCGGCCGCAGGCACCGTCGGGTTGTTCTGCGGACTTCCGGATTCCAGCGCGTCGGATGCCATCTTGGGCAGCACGTTACGGAATCGGTCGATATCCCCACCGCAGCAATCGCGTAAGCGGGGGACTTCCAGTTTGCCGTTCAGTTCGTCCAGGCAGTCGACCAGGGCCTCGCAGGCGAATTTATCTGATTTTTTGGGCGCCGCCAATTCCATCGTGCGGGCGACCTCGGCATAGCGTGCAATCCCGCCTTTCCATGAAAAACGAGTGACCGTCGGCAACAGAACCGCGTTCGACAACCCGTGGGGCAGATTAAACACGACCCCAAGCGGGCGGCTCATCCCGTGCACCAGACATACGCTCGAATTGGTGAACGCCAAGCCGCCCTGGAGCGCCGCAACGGCCATCCCTTCGCGCGCCTCCAGATCCCCGGGATCCTCCCACGCCCTCCGGAGGTAGCGCCGCACCTTGTCGATGGATGCCAGGGCAATGGGATCGGTCAGGCGGTTGGACTTCTTCGAGACAAAGGCTTCGATGCCATGCGTGAGCGTGTCGACGCCCACATGCGCCGTCAGCGGCCTGGGCATGCTGAGCGTCAGTTCGTAGTCGACGATCGCCGCTCGAGGCATCAGCTTCGAATCGAGGATCATCATCTTCACGTTCCGTTCCGTATCGGTGATGACGGCCACCTTGGTGGCTTCGCTGCCGGTGCCGGCGGTAGTCGGGATGACGACCAGCGGCGGTCCCGGTTTCGGGATCCGATGGTAACCCTGGAATGAACTCAACTTGCCAGGGTTCGCGAATGAAGCACCGATCATTTTGGCGACGTCGATTGCACTTCCACCGCCAAAAGCCAGTATGGAGTCGGCCCGGAACGCGCGAAACCGTTCGATGCCGGTTGCCACGTTCCGATCCGTGGGGTCCGGTTGAAACTCGCTGTGGACGTGGTGCGCGATTCCGGAGTCGGAAAGGTTGCGGGCCTGTTCCTTTATGAACGGACTCGATGCGAAAAACGGGTCGGCAACAATCAGAGTTCGCTGTGCCCCGAGCGCCGCCATCAGGGGTCCGGTTTCCTTGCGGCAACCTCCACCGGTCAGGATGGCGCCGGGAGAATCGAATCGGGATGTCATGAATGCCTCTATTCGACGGGGAAGAGTATAGTCTCCAACAGACAGGCACAGTCACCCTTTTGCATTGATCCGGCAAACGAGGACGCCTGCCCAGGTATGGGACTTGTGTCGTTTCTTGACCCCGCCGGGAACTTCGCAGATCATCGGGACTTCGCGTTTTGCCGTTTTGCAATGAAGAGCGGATGTGGAGCGGATTGGGTACAAAGAATCCGACCGAGAGGAGACAGTAATGTCCAGCGCAATTTTGACTCTTTTGTTGGTGTTGCAGGCGGGGGAAAATCCGCTGCCGGCCGCCGATATCAAGGAAGCCGAGATCCAGGCTACGGTGGAAGACGGAATCGCGGCCGGTCGCACGGATACGACGATCCGAACCGTCGATGCCGGAGGACACCACGTGGGCGTCGGAGTCGTTCACCGGGCGACCGGCGGGACGACCGGCGGCGCCGTTCACAACCTGGTGTCCGAGGTCTATCACGTCCTGGGAGGTTCCGGAATACTGGTCACCGGTGGCCGGTTGATCGACCCGCAACCGCGTGAAGACGGCACTTTGGGAGTGGTTCAGATCAACGGACCCGGTGTGAGCGGAAGCGGTATCGAAGGTGGCGTCAGCCGGCGAGTGGACGAGGGCGACGTCGTTGTTATTCCCGCCGGCACACCGCACAGGTGGACAGCGGTGTTTTCGCCTGTAACATATACCGTTATTCGGATCGACCCCCAGAGAGTCGTGACGCTCAAGTGAGAGGGCGCAAAGTGAGAGGGAACAAGGAGACACATTCATGACAGCGACCAATCGTTCAACGCTCAAGATCCTGTGTATGGCCGCGGTGGTGGTTTGCCTGACGGCGCCCTTCGAAGCTACCGCGCAACGCGGCGGGCGTGGCGGATTCAACCAACCCGACCCGAATCTTCCGGACAATCCGACGGCTGTGGCAATGGCGGCGATATCGGGACCGGTGACCGGTCCCGGCACCATGTACGAGTCCGTGCAGTCCCTGCCCCCGGCGCGGGGCCTGGATCACTACGGCTATGAAGCCATCGAATATTTCGTTTCCGGAACGGCTGCGGGAGAACCGTACAAGACGCGTGTGGTGGTGCGGAAGCCCGCGAACGACGATGAGTTCAGCGGCCTTGTACTGACCGAAGCCATGCATCCCAGCGGCAGCACCCATATTTTCGAGTTCACCTCGAACTACTCGATGGATTCGGGGCACGCCTCGGTTGAAATTGTCACGGGCGGGCTGAATCTTCTGACAGACCACAACGAGGCGCGTTACTCCGACGTCAGCGTTGCCGGCAACCAGGTATCCGAGATCCTGGCTCAGGTCGGTGCGATGATCAGGGAAGGGGAATCCAGTCCGCTGGCGGGCTTGGGCGTGCGAAAGATGGCTCTTGGCGGCACCTCGGCAACCGCGGGCATCCTGATACGGTATTTGCCCGGCCACATGGTGTACCGCACGCCCGGCATGCAGCGCATTTTCGACGGATTCATGCCGCATTCCAATGGTTCGGCCATTCAATCCATCGACGTACCCCTGATTCATGTGCCCACGATGACGGAAGTGCACCGAGGGGCTGCTCCCACACGGCAGGATGGAGACGAAGAGGGCAACCAGTATCGTTTGTACGAGTTTGCGGGCATGGGGCACGTGGATTCCCGCTACAACGTGCGATTGAAGCCCAACCCGTGCGTAAATCCCGAATCGATGTTCCCGTTGCAGGCCTATGTGTCGGTGGGCCTCCATCACCTGTTCAACTGGGTGGACGAGGGTGTCGTGCCCCCGCGGGCCCCGCGCGTCCTGTTGGACCGCAACGCCGGCGACGGTTCCCTCATGGCGCTGGATGAACACGGAAATCCCATCGGAGGAGTGCGTAATCCCTACCTGGACGTTCCGACCGCGCGGCATGGCGTTCCCAACACCGGCGCCTCGCCCGTAATACCCAACGCGAGCGCCTACGTGTCGGCGGGCGGACAGCAGGCGGCCAACCAGATGTGCGGTCTCAGCGCCTATGAAATCCCGTTTTCACGCGAGCGCCTCAGGGAACTGTACGGCACGAAGGACAACTATGTCCGTTTGGTACAGGCCAAACTGGACGAAATGGAATTGGCCGGGTGGTCGTTGCCGGTGTACCGCGAGATGATTCTCGCCGATGCCCGGGATATCGATTTTTAGCTCCGCGTTTCTTTCGGGTTTTCGTCGCAAAGAGTCGGAGACCGCGCGAGCGGGGGAGATCCCTTTGCCCCCGGTCTCTGACCTCGGTTCGAGCGGGGGGCGCACGGGAGCGCCCATTCCGTAAGATTCCTGGTCTTATGGAATGATGATGCTGGTGCGATCGACCGATTCCTCGTTTCCGATCATCAACACGTTGGCGAAGTTGTTGTCCTGGCAGACGTACTCGAAGAGTTCTTCGCCGGCGCTCCAGCGCATGTAGAATCCTCCGGTCCATTCTTCGGTATAGGCACCGGGATCGTCGACGGTAATCGTATAGAGCATGCTCTCCGCATCGATGCGTTCGTAACGCTCGATGGTGTGGAGTTGTTCGGTATGGGGCATTCCCTCCCGATCGATCCAGAAACGTTCGTTGAACCCGATCGTGTCGACCACGAACGTTTCGTCTTCCCACCAACCGATCGAATGCCCGTAGTAGCTGGGCGTCAGGTTGTCCGGGTGTTCCCGCCCGTCCATGTAAATGATCCGGTAGGTGTGGGGTCCGCCCAGATCCATCAGATAGGCGCGTTGCAGTTCGCGGATCTCGAACAACTCGATACCGTATGGCGTCAGCGGTTGCCGCGCTCCACCCGAAGGTTTGCACCGCGCATGGGGTTCGAACGGGTTCTGCAACCTGTAATCCAAAATGGCGCGCGCCCAAGGTTTGAATGGGACTTCGCTGTACAGAAGATTCGGATATCGCGGGGCATTCGGCCCGGCTCGAGGTCCACGCGCGCTGCCGTCGTCCGAGACGGAGAGGCGGGCGTCGATGGGAACCCAAAGTCCGGCTTCACCGGGAGCGGGGCCCAGCCGCATGTGCCCGTCCGGAAATCGCGGCGCGGGTTCGGCCGGTCCAACTTCGCCGCCTCTCTGTCCCGTCAGTGGCGCGGCGACGATGAATGCGAGCGCCAGTGCGGCGCCCACGACTACGACCGAACGATGATGCATGTTCTACTCCCTTGTCGCGCGAACGCCGACATCCCAAAGTAACCGGAAGCCTTGGAACCGGTCAATGGCAGGGTTCGGCCCAGGGAATGCTATTCGATTCGCAGGAGTTCGATCAGGTTCCCGCCCAGAATCGCTATCTTTTCGTCATCGCTCAGTGTGGGTGCGTCCAGAATCAGGTCGATCGTATCGGGCCAGTTGAACGGGATGTCCGAGCCGTAGACCACCTGGCTGGGGCCGACTTCGGCAACCAGATGCCGCAGTCCTTCTTCGGAAAAGATCATCGAGTCGATCAGGATCTGATCCCGGAGGTATTCGCTGGGAAGTCTCCGGTTCGCGCAGTCTGCGTTCGCCCGGAATTCGCAAGCCACCTCGGTCCGCCCCAGATACGACGGCAGATAGCCGCCCGAATGCGCGCCGCAGATCTTGAGATCCGGAAACCGGTCCAGCGTCCCGTCGAAGATCATGTTCGTCAGGAAGTAGGTTGTCTCGAGCGGATTGCCGATGATGTTGCCCAGGTCGCCGCGTCCTCGGAGTCCATCGTCCTCGACCACGTTGGGTGCACCGGCCGGGTGCATGAACACGGGGACGCCCAACTCCTCCGCCTTGGCCCAGAAGGGATCGAACCTGGACGAAGACGGCACCTCGCCTTCAACGTGCCCCCCGATCGACGCCCCGCGCGCGCCCAGTTCGTTGACGGCAAACTCCAACTGTTCGGCGGCGAGATCGGGGAACTGCAGCGCGATCGACGACAAAAAGACGAAGCGGTCCGGATGTAAGCCGCACCATGCCGCAAGCTGTTCGTCGTGTTCACGAACGATGCGGGCCGCCAGATCGCGGTCGGCGGCATACCACCAATAGGCGTTGACGCTCAACGCCTGAATATCGATACCGCGCATGTTCATCGTATCGATGCGGTCCTGACCCATTTGCCATGCTTCGGGGAAGTTCCGGCCGTCAAGCGGTGTGCCTTCGATGATGTCGGCCACGGATGGCCAGACGGTGTGGGCGTGGATGTCGACGACCCGAGCGCGCCGGCCGGCGACCGATACTTCTCTGCGGGTCTGGGCGAGCGCATCGATGGCGCGGTTGGCTATTAACAACCCGGCGGTCGCACACCCCGCGGTTCTCAGAAAATTTCTGCGGTCTGGCATGGCTTGTTCCTCGTCACGAATAGCGAAGGCGCCTCGAGGGCGCCTTCGTGCGGTTGTCGATTGCACCGCGGACAGGCCAATAGCTTGGCCGACCGGGCTGCTACGGCAACGTGTACGCGATGATATTGGCAGGTGTCCCGGTTTCTGGAACGCCTGCGGCAGCGAATACGATGTACTGTTTGCCCTCGTGCATGTACGTGATCGGCAGGCCGGTCTGCTCGCCGCCGGGAATATCGGTCTCCCAAAGAATCTCGCCGGTTGCCTTGTCATACGCCCGGAACACGGGCAAACCATCGTATCCTTCGCCCGCGAACAGCAGCGTGCGAGTCACCAGCGTTCCCGCACGCGATTCGCTTCCGGTCCTCGGAAGGTCGACGCCCGCCAGCAGCGGATTGTTGGCGATATGTTCCGGGGTATCGCCATTGGCGACCTGCCAGACAATCTCGCCACGGTTCATGTCGATCGCGGTAAGGCGGCCCCATGGGGGCTTGATCACGGGGAGTCCGCCTTCAAGCCGAGGCGCAAACCCACCAACGCCCACCAAGTTGAAATCCGACTCTCCCGGCCGCGGCGGACGAAGACCGTATGCGGCGGTACTGGTTCGGGTTGCAGAACCGACATACAGATACCCCGTTTCCGGGTCTACGGCGCCCCCTTCCCAGTTTGGACCGCCCGAGCCGGGGAACATGAAGGTTCCCCGCATACCGCGCTCGGGGTCAATGACGGAAGGCGGTGTAAATACGGGGCCGATCCGCAAGCCTTCGATGGCCTGCAGCGCGAGTTGCCGCAATTCGGGCGTGTAGTCGAGCAGGTCGTCCACGGTGACGCCTTGCTGGTCAAAACCCGGGGGACGCGTGGGGAAAGGTTGAGTTGGCGACGTCTGCTCGCCTGGGGCGTCGCTCTGCGGCACGGGTCGTTCCTCGATCTCGAACACCGGTTCTCCGGTTCGTCTGTCGAAGGTGAATGCGTACGCGGCCTTCGAGAGTTGGATGACCGCTTCGACCGGCTGACCGTCGACGTTCAGGTCAATCAGAATTGGCGCCGAAGGCGGATCCCAATCCCAGATGTCGTGATGAACGATCTGGTAGTGCCAGATGCGTTCACCCGTGCGGATGTCGAGGCATACGATCGAGCCGGCGAACAGGTTGTTGCCGGGACGGTGCCCGCCGTATTCGTCACCGGTCGCGCCTTCAACCGGGATGTAGACGTAACCCAACTCCTCATCGACGCTGAAATTGGTCCAGGCGCCGGTATGGCCCGTGTATTCGTTCGAATTGTTTTCCCAGGTGTCTTCGCCAAACTCGCCCGGTCGCGGGACAGTGTGGAATGCCCAGGCCTTTTCGCCCGTTCGGGCATCGAACGCCAGGATGTCTCCCTTAGGAAACCGCATCGAAGTCGGCACGCGGGCATTGGCCAGAGATGTCGGAACTACGATGATGTCGTGCGAGACCACCGGAGGGGAAGTGTTCATCAACCTACCGATCGCGGGATCGTAGTTGGCGTCGGGCTCCAACTGGCTCAACAGGTCGACGATTCCGCCGTCTCCGAAACTCGAAACCAATTGTCCGGTATTCGCGTCCAAGGCCACCAGTTGGTACTCGGGAGTGACGGTGATGATCCGCTCCTCGTCCCCGTCGGTCCAGTACGCCACGCCACGGCTGGCGCGACGGACTGCGTCGAGACTGTTGTTGTCGGTCCGCCATACCCACTTGGTTTCGCCGGTCCCGGCGTCGGCCGCGACGACGGCCCTCCGGTTGCCGGACGTGAAGTACAAGGTGCCGTCGATCATCAGCGGCGTCGTTTCATTTTTCATTTCCGGCGCCGTGCCGAAATTGTCGGAGCGCCAAACCCACGCAACTTCGAGGTCGCCCACGTTTTCGCGGTCGATCTGATCGAGCGGGGCGTAACGGGTGCTGCCCCGGTCGCCCCCCCATACGGGCCATTCTCCGTCCGGAGCGCCCTGTTGGGCCGTGAGTGCGGGGGCAAACAACATAACGAAAGCCAAGGTTCCAGTTACCAGTCGACGCATCGATATTCTCCTAAGTCAGTGTGGGTCGAAGGTATGCGGGCGCGCGTCCCAAGTCAATCAATATTGGCCGTTCCGGATTGGTCGTGCCCGACCAAGCGTGGAACCAACGTCGTTTTGAGACGAAGAAATCGGAGGCAATGGGATTCGAATCCCCCAATTGAGGTTCGCCTACTCCGGCGGTTTCCACGGTGTAATCACGCCCGACAGCAACGAGTCCATGTTGCCTTCCATACAAGAATACTCCATGACTTCAACGTCGGGACTCAGCACGAAGACACGCTGGTTCGATATTGGAAGAGTGTAGGCGGTCGGGTCGTCCAGCACCCAGTCGAACTCGATGTGGCCCATATCCGGCCTCCGGAACGTCATCGTCAACGTCGCATCGGAACTGAAGGGGTGTCCGCTGGTATCGAGCTTGGCCCAGCCGTTGAAGTTGACGGCCTCGATGATCAGTGTGTCTCCGTCCCATCGCCCCACCGAATCTCCAAACCATGTCGGCCCCCAGCCTCGATGCCGACGTCCGTCGGTCGGAACCACGGCGAACATGGTGCTCTGTTCGAACAGGAACGCGATGTGGTCGTCATTTTGAACGATCTGCATGGGATGCGGCGAGAATGAGCGCAGCCAGCCGAAGGGCATGCAACTGCCGGCATAGTCGCCGTTCGCGGCCGCGTCGTAGCCGTCCCATTCCGTCAGTCCCCACTCGGTAAAGGGGAGATCGCCGGTACCCACGTTGCTGGTTCCGTTGTCGTTGGTGAATGACCGGGTGATGTCCGGAACGTAGGGCCGGGCAAACGTCCCGCTGAAGTCGGGTTTGCCGTTCGACAGGCGCGGCGCGGGCGCGTTCATGTCGATTTCATCCGGATTGCCCTGGGCGTGGACTCCCGGAGCGACAAGTGTCATGGCGCACACCATGACGCCTGTTGCGAACACGCCTGTACGTATGCTCATGGCGAGTCTCCTTTCTGGCGCTTCCAGCAATATGGATGCACCCGTAGTGGAACGGAAAATTCCTGGCGGCATTGTACACGGGGTTGAAAAGTGCGGAAAGAGAAACGAAATCCTTCCCGGGCGGCACTCCAAACATGTATGAAGGGGCGCGGAGGTTCGGAACTCACGCCAAACGGTCTCATCGGTTCTCCTCCGGCAATGCGAAGACGAAAAGGTTGTTGGCCACGCCCGGGCGAAGTTCCGGGGTCAGCCGGTTGAGACCGTTGGTGAGAGGGGAACTGCCGGTACTGACGGCCACATATTGCCGGCCGTCGATCGCGTAGGCGATGGGGTAGCCGGTAACGGCGGAGCCGAGGTTGACTTCCCAAAGTATCGCCCCCGTGTTTTGATCCAGGGCACGGAAACGTCCGTTGGCATCGCCGCTGAAGAGCAATCCGCCGCCGGTGGTCAGCAGCGAAGTCACTCCCGCCCGCTGGTCGTTCTGCCAGAAGGTTTCGCCGGTCTCGACCGATATCGCGATCACCGTGCCGACATTGCCGGTTCCCGCCGCAATCATCGTCTGGTTTCGAATTCCGTAACGGGACGACTGGCGTCCGCCTTCTTCGATGAACGACATTACGGGTTCGGCCGACAGCGAGGTCGTGTTCATGCACGTGTTCTGAAGCGGAAAGTACATGATGTTGTTCAGTGGGCTGTAGGCTCCTGCGGGCCACAGCTTGCCGCCGTTGGTGGTGGGACAGACCAGACGCTCTTGTCCAGGTTCGGTGAAGACCATTTCCGGATTGACCGTCACCATCCCGGTTTGGCCATCAATATCGTCGACGACGGTTTGCGCAACCGTCGGCCGTGCCCACAGAAACTCTCCGGTTTCCCGGTCCAGCGTGTAGACCACACCGGTCTTGCCGGGGATTCCGGTCAGAACACGCCGTATTTCGCCCGGCTCGATGCCGGGGTTGATCCATCGGACTGCGTTCGGGTCGGGTGCGACAACGGTGTCGATCAGAAGGCGTTCGAACGGATGGTCCAGATCCCAGTGATCCACAATGTGCTGGTAGTACCAGACGATGCCCCCCGTTTCGACGTCCAGAGCCAGAGTGGAGTTGTGGTAAAGGTACTGATCGTCGTTCGATCCCATAAGGAACTTGGCAGCCGGCGAGGTGACCGATGTACCGAAATAGATGAGTCCGAGTTCCGGGTCGTAACTGGGTACCATCCACGTACCGACGTGCCAGCGATTCTCATACGGCACGTCACCCCAACTTTCGTCGCCAGGCTCACCCGGGCGTGGGATCGTGGAAGTGCGCCATACTTCCTCGCCCGTCAGAGCGTCATGCGCAGTGACGACACACGCTTCCGGTCCCCCTTCCGAATAGCAGTTGCGGCCTGAAATCACCTTGCCGTCGACAATGATCGGTCCCGAACTCTGTTGTGCGGTGTTCACGCGATAGTCCAGCACCTCTGTTTCCCAAACGAGTTCCCCGGAAAGGGCATCGAGAGCGAAAAGGTAATCGTCGCCGCTGGTGTCGATGATGAGGTCGTCGTAGATTGCAATGTTTCGGTTGATTCCCGGAAACCCGATGAAGTCGCGAATATCGTCGGGCCACTCGCGCTTGTATTCCCATAGCAGGTCGCCCGTGACGGCATCGATCGCCTGGATCAGATCGTCCGGATTGGGCATGTACATGATGCGGTTGTAAACCAGCGGCGTCCCTTCCTGCGCGGCGCCGGGACCCAGACCGCGGGCCCAGACCAACTGCAGCCGGGCCACGTTCGTGGAGTCGATCCCGTCGAGGGGACTGTAGCCCCAGGCGTCGAGTGTCCTCCGCCACATCAGCCAGTCGGCCGGGTCGGGGTTCTCGATCGTCGCATCGGTCACCGGAACGAAATTGCGAGGCGTCTGGGATTGGGCGCCCGCGCTGCAGAGAGCGGCGACCAGGAGCGGCGCCACGAGCCAGATGGGTTTCATGATAGCGATGCGGAAAAAGTCACGCCGAACAGAGGGCTGTCCGGCGTGACCTGAAGTGCGTGTCTCAGTTCAACGAGAGCAGAGTGGGCCCCGACGTGCCGCGAGGCAGGAGGCTCGGGCCCGAACGTTCGAAAATATCGGTTGCGTCGATCGAAAGGTCGATAAGCACGCCGATAAAACAGTTCTGCATCTCGTGCCAGTTCTGCGGACCCCAGAAAACCAGTTCAGTCGGATCGGGGTTATAGGGATTGTTGGCCGAATTGTCGTAGTGCGCGATCACCCGCATGCGCGTTCCAACCGGCAGCGCGATCGGTTCTTCCAGTTCGTAGCCCAACTGCCAGTCGAAATTCCATTCGGCCTTGAAGATGGTTTCGGACTCGCCCGAGGGATAGTGCAACTGGTATTCCATGTCCTTGCCCCGCAGGTGCATGTGCGGCTGCAGGTAGACCAGTTCCATCGGCTGGGTCGTTGTGAGTTCCGACACGACCTGGGCATTCCGGTCCCCGGGAGGGATCGCGAGGTTCCCGGCGGTCGGACCGTTGTTCACGTAGTAACGCTTCAGCGGAGGTTCGTTGCTGAAAACCAGGCCCACCGTGGAACGATCCGTCGTGGCTTCGCCTACAGCTGTGTAGTGCAGGTTGAAAACAATGTCCGATCCCTTGGGAACGAACTTGGCGGATTCGAACACTGCGAAGTTCTGTGCTCCCAGTCCCGGGTTGTATTTACCCAGCAGGTCCACGCGCGCGTCCCTTTGGCCAAGCCGGGGATCCCCGTTTTCATATGCAACGCCGTACTCCGCATCCTTCATGAATTCCGAATCGGGTGGAATAACATTGGCGCGCATATGGTGAACGACTTCCCGGTTCCCGGCGCGCATTTCAGCCGCGACAACCCACATGTCCTCGGGGAAGTCCGTCTTCACTTTGACGTTCTGATAGTTGATGGTGCCCGTTGCCGGAACAGGGAAGTCGAATGGCATTTCAACGATCATGTCCGGAACCAGATTCCAGCCGTCGTCGAACTTGCGCGGTGCGGGCCTGTCGGCCACTTCGCCTTCTGGTGCGCCGCTTTCCGCCCAACTGACCAGCGTACGTATTTCGGCATCGTTGAGAGTCCGGTCATTCATCAAGAGCCGATGTCCGGCTTCGGCAAACCAGGGCGGCATTTCACGCGTGATGACGGCCTGACGGATCGCTCTGGCCCACGGTCGGGTTTCTTCGTAGGTCATGAACGACATCGGCGCCATTTCTCCGGGCCGGTGACATGCCTGACAGTTGTTCTGCAGCACCGGAAGGACATCCTTGTTGAACGTCACGTCGGTTGGCGCCGAGCCTTGCTGAGCACTGGCCGTAATCGCCAATATGGGAACGGTGACGACAAGGGCGGCTACAATAGCCGCGCCCGGCAGGAAATTCCGAATCGCCATGGTGCGTCCCTCCTTGGGAATCGGCGAAAGAATATCATTGAATTCAGCCAGATGCATACAATCTCGCGCTCTCTTTCCAGAGTTCGCCGGCGGAGCGATCGTTCCGCGCCTGAGCGGTGGGTTTTTTGATGCGGCACCTTGAGAAATACTGGCCGGTCACACCGGTAGCGTCCTCTGATGAGGCGAGGTAAACCAGGGTCTTCGCACCCTTTTCGGTCGAGATCGCAAACGGTGCGAACAGTTTGAAAAAAAGGCCTATCGCGCCTTCCTTGTTGTCGAAGAAGCGGCTGGCGACAAACCCGGGATGAAGGCAGTTGACCGTGACGCCGGTTCCGCTGAAAGTGCGCGCCAGTTCACGCGTGAAAAGAATATTGCAGAGCTTGGACAAACCGTAGGCGCGGAATGGACGGTAGCGTTCCGACTTCAGATTTTCGATGCGGAATCGCGCACTCCGGTGCGCTTCCGATGCCGTGTTGACGATCCGTGCATCCGGCGCCAGGACCCCGCGCAGCCCTTCCGTCAAACCGAAGTACGACATGTGGTTGAGGGCAAAGGTCTGCTCCAGTCCTTCGGAGGTGACCCGGCGATGACTGAAGAGCGCTCCGGCGTTGTTGATGAGAACATCGATTCGGGGCTCGGCGGCGACGATCTCACGAGCGGCACGGCGCGTTTCGGCCATCAGCGAAAGATCGGCGTAATGAACGCGATGCTTTGCTTCAGGCGCGATGCCGGCGAGGCGTCCGAGCGTGGCTTCGCTTCGCTCCTTGCTGCGGGCCACCAGAACCAATCGCGCTCCCATGGCAGCGAGTCTCTCGGCCGCCCTTTCTCCGATGCCGGACGTTGCCCCGGTAATGACGACGACCTTCCCTTGCATCGAAGCGGTTCGGCTCATCGCATTTCCATGAAATTCATTACGTTTCCCAGAAAATTCATCGCGTTTCCTCAGAAAAACAACGCGATCGAAGACGCCGCCGTCAGGACGATGACCAGTAGTTCGAAGAGGGCTTGAGGCACTCGCCGTATCAACCGGATTCCGACGAAGTTACCGGCAATGACCACCGGGACCATCATGAGCGCGAACGTCAGCGACTCGCGGCTGTACAGGTTGTGCCAAGTATAGATTGGAATCTTGGCCAGATTCACTACCAGAAAGAACCAGGCGCCAGTGGCGACGAACTGTACTTTGGGCAGCCGGCTGGCCAGCAGGAACATGCTCATGACCGGACCGGCCGCATTGGCCACGGTCGTGGAAAAACCGGCAGCGATTCCGTAGAACGATGGGCGGCCGCCGGCTTCGAGTTTCGACGCGCGGCGCAAGATGGAGAGCGCAACCATCGAGAGAATCGTGACGGCGACCAGACGCCGAAGCATCGTTTCCGGCAGGGCGAGAGCGAGCGCGCCTCCCGCCATTCCCACCGCGACCCAGGGAATCAGGGCAACGAGTTTCCGGACATCGGCATGCCGGCGCCAGTATGCGACGGCGAAAACGTCCCCTGTCGTCAGCATTGGAACGGTCCAGGCCGCAGAAAGGCGGGCATCTCCCACGGTAAGCACCATCAGCGGGATCGTGAACCCGGCGATTCCCGGCATGCCGGTCTTGGCCACGCCAATCATGAATGCGCAGAAGGCGCCCGCGGTCCACTGCCAGATTTCGAAGTCAGGCATCAGACAGCATCTTCGCCTCTCTCCCAGTTCGATAGGGTGACGCGTTCGGGCGGCATGGAGTCCATGGTGCGATACTAACCTGAAACCAGACCGCCGGACCTCGGTGACGAAAGCTTGCCGCGATCAGCCTTCGCGCGGGGGAGTCGAATCGCCTGTCAGGAGGCTTACGATCGATCGCCCGAACTTTTCATTCTCCGAACCCGCGGGGGGCGTTATGATTGTCCGGCAGACTCCGGTGGGCCCGGACCCGTAACGGTCGTACGGTTCGCTCCATGTTGGAATTCATACGAAGGACAAATCAGATGCGAAAACTCCTGCTTCTTCCATCCACGATCGCCGTCGCGTGCCTTGCGGTTTCCTGTACTTCCGAACCACCCGCCCCGGAAGCGCCTCCCTACAGGATCGTTGCGTCCGACGGAGAACTCATGAACGGAATCATCATCCCGAATGCGCAAGTGATCTTCGATTCGGTCGGTTCCATCATCGATGAAACCGGAATCAATGACTTTCAGCCCGAAACAGACGAAGAATGGGAAGAGGTTGCGGACCGCGCCCTCGGTTTGGCCGAGGCGGCGAATCTGCTTCTGATGCCCGAGCGATCCGAGGGACGGGAAGTGTGGATCGAGACTTCTCTAATGATGAGCGAGCGCGCTGTCCGAACGTCCGAAACCGCCTTGCTTCGGGACCCCGCGGCGTTGCTCGAAGCGGGTGGAGAGCTTTATGAAGCCTGCGAGGCCTGTCACCTCGAGTATATCGTCGACGAAACCGCGTTTTAGGCATTGACCGATGAAGCCTTCAGCAGTTGGGGCGAGACATGTCGTGTGCCTCGCCTTGGCTTCACATTTGACTGCCTGCACTCTCCCTTCGGAACCGGTTGAACCGATACCTTTCAATTCCGTTTCTACGACGGCTGAGTTGATGCGCGGCTTGGTGGGGCCGCTTGCCGACGTCATTTTTGAATCGGCGGTTTATGTGAACGGCGTTCCGGAAGGTGCTCCCGAAACCGACGAGGAGTGGAAACAAGTGGTCGATTCGGCGCTCGGACTTGCCGAGACCGGCAACCTGTTGATGCTTGACGCACACGCACAAGGCCGCCAGGACTGGATTCGATTCTCGAACGACCTGATCGACTCCGCGGTTCTGGCTTCTAATGCGGTGCTGACCCGCGACTTCAACGCCATCCTCGATGCGGGCGGTGTGGTTTGGGAAACCTGTCTGGCCTGTCACGAACAATACATCCCCGAACCATAGGATGGATCGGGGACGGAAACCCGCTTCGGTGAACCGCATGTCCGGTTTTCCAGCAGCGTTTCCGAACGATTTACAGTTCGAGTTGCGCTTCGAGAAATCTCTGGGCATCCGCCAACGAATCGCACACGCGTTCGGCCAACGCGGCGGTCTCCGGGTCCGGCTGTTTGAGGTCGGGGACCATCACCACGCGCATTCCGGCCGCACAGCCAGCCCGAACACCCGCTTCGGAGTCCTCCAGAACGATACAGTTCGCAGGTCCGACGCCAAGGCGCTCGGCGGTCAGCAGGAAGATGTCGGGCGCCGGCTTGCCGTTTTCCACCTCGTCTCCTGACGTAAATACGGTGAAATAATCGAGCAGGCCGACTGATCGCAACGCCCTTGTTGCCTTGTCTCTGCCGGTTGAAGTCGAAAGTGCGATCGGTGTTCCGCGCCGGGAGAGCATCTCGAGGATGTTGTCCGCGCCCGGCTTCTTGGGCACGGTTTCCGAACGCATCCGCGCATCGAAGGTCTCCGTCCATCTCTCGATCATCGCAGCCGCATCGGCCGCATTCAGAGCCTCATGCATCAGCCGCCGATTCGTCGACCAGGGCTTGCCGATGAAGCTGGCAAACAACTCCTCACCCGCATCGATGCCCAGTTGATCCGCGGCCAGCAGGTACGTGGACAGAGCAACCCGCTCGGTGTCCAGGAGCAAGCCATCCATATCGAAGATGACCGCAATTCTGGTGTCCTGTCCCATAAATTAAGGTGTCTAAAGCCTGTGGATCCTGGCTGGCGAGGTCAAGCAGTCCGTGGCGGAACCTTCGAGCGTCGCGCGCAGGGCCGCTGTCGGGGCCGTTGCGAAGAGTCGTCCTTTATGGCCGGATGACCTTGACCAGATAGTAGCTGATCTCGTTCGGGACATCCTTGTACCAGTGCGGAATTCCCGGCGGAATTGCAACGACGTCGCCCGCGGACACTTGACGCTCTTCTCCGCCGATCAATTCGCCGCCGATCAGTTCACCGGGGCGCGTCTCACGACTGCCTTCGAGTCGACCGCCGGTGACCAGCGTGGCCTCGCCGTCAGTGATGTAGTAGAGGTCGGTAACGTTCGCATGGGATTCGGGCTGGCCAGCACCGGCATCGCGGTGTGCCCCGATGATGCTGAAATCCGGGCCCCCGACCATCAGACCGCTGTTGGCGAGTGCCTGGGCGACCTGTTCGGCGGGAACAAAGGTGACGGTTTCTTCCTCGGTCTGCCGCGCGGCGGCCGACACCCCCAGCACGAGTAAGGCGACAATGGGGATAAGCGACTTCATGGCTCTGGTTCTCCTGGAGTCAATTCAATAATTCAAGCCTCACATCGTACGACGATCCGCTTTGCCAAACCAGATGAATTGAGTAGACTGACGATCGAATCACTCAGGGAGATATTCACATGAGAATTCGGTATTTTGCGATTCCGATGTTTGCCGTTCTGGTCAGCGCCGGCTTTGCCGCGAATGCAAGGCAAGACGCGAACAGGAGCCCGGATGCCGACTGGCCCACCTACAACCGGGACCTGGCCGGAACCCGCTATTCGCCCTTGACCGGGATCACCCCCGAAAATGTGGCGCAACTGGAAAACGCCTGGACTTACCGTTTCCATCGCGATGACCGTGACCCGATCAGCGGACCCAGTTCGTTCGAGATCTTTCAGGAAGTGACCCCCATTGTCGTGGACGGTGTGATGTACATGCCCTCGGGCGACCGGGTAGTTGCCTTGCAACCCGAAACCGGGGAGGAGATCTGGGTTCACGAACTGGATGAAGGGCTGGCGTCGTTTCGGGGCCTGAGTTATTGGCCCGGAGACGGCGACATTCCGGCACGGATCTTCTTCACATCCCTCCACAAGATGATTGCCGTGAACGCTTTCAGCGGCGAGCGCGCCGCCGCATTCGGGGACAACGGCGAGATCACGCTGGAGGTGCCTTATGCGGGAGTGCCGACGATTTATCGGAATCGGATCATTATCGGCGCCAACTTCTTCGGGCCCGGCGAGCGGCACATCGCGCCGCAGTTGACCGAACCGCGTGGCGACAATGGAAATTCCAGGGGTTTCGATGCCATCACCGGAGAGAAGGTGTGGGAATACAACACGATTCCGCAACCCGGTGAGCCTGGGAACGAGACGTGGGGACTCGAAAGCTGGCGCGACCGGACCGGGAACAACGTGTGGACTCCCGCGGTGACCCTCGACGAAGAGGCGGGAATCGTCTACATGCAGGTGAGCACTCCGGGTTCGAATTACTACGGTGGAGACCGCCCGGGCAATAACGAACCCAGCAACTCGGTGGTGGCTCTGGACGCGTTGACCGGTGAATTGAAGTGGTATTTTCAGACGATCCACCATGAGCTCTGGGACTACAACCTGCCGCCTGCCGCCGGCTTGATCGATCTCAACATCGACGGCGAAACCATTCCGGCACTGGCCCAGACGGGTAAGTCGGGATGGATGTATATCCTGAACCGGCTTACCGGAGAACCTGTCTTTGGAGTCGAGGAAGTTCCGGTACCGGCGGGTGACGTGCCGGGCGAATGGTATTCGCCGACGCAACCCATCCCGGTGAAGCCACCGCCGGTGTCGCGAGTCAGTTTCGATCCCGAAACCGACATGGTGACGGCCGGCGACACCAATGCGGCCCATGCTCAGGCCTGCCGCGAATTGTGGGACGAAGTGGGCTACTACACTGCCGGTCCATACACGCCGTTCAACCTGCAGGCCGAAGGGACGCCGCCCACGCTGTTGTTCCCGACGCTGACCGGCGGCGTCAACTGGGGTGGCACGGCCACCGATCCTGAGTTGGGCTATATCTTCCTGAACTCCAAGGACCAGGCGTCGGTTGGCTGGATGGTTCCGAATCCACTTTACAACGAAGAGACCACCTACGAGCAGGTGCCCTACACTCGCGGTGGCGGGCCTGCTTTCAGCGCGCCCCGAGGCGACGGGACGAACGGAAACTGGCCCTGCCACAAGCCGCCATGGGCCAGCCTGATGGCGATAAACGGCAACACCGGCGACATCGAATGGTCAGTGCCGCTGGGAATCGACAACACCATGCCGGATGGGAAACAGAACGTGGGTTCCGCCGGCGCCGGCGGCCCGATCGTGACGGCGGGCGGATTGATCTTCATAGGCGCGACGGGAGACGGCCGGTTCCGTGCCTTCAATTCGCGGACTGGTGAAGAAGTCTGGTCCACGCCCGTGCCCTACAACATCACCGCCGTGCCCATCGCCTACGAAGGCAATGACGGCCGCCAATACGTTGCCGTTGTCGCTGCCCGTGCGGCGGGATTTGGCGGACGGGGTGGAGAACAGGCGCCGCGGAACGAAGGACTCTACGTCTACGCGCTTCCGGAATAGCCAATCCTTACTTCGTCAGGCATTCGAAACCCAACGCCCTCGCCGCATTGGCCTGTTGCGCGTCATGAGTGAGGAACGTCAGTTCCGGATGACGACGCTCGCGAAGGACCAGGGCGGTTGCCAGGTGTATCGCATCCAGCGTTTTTACTGCCGTGGGCAGGGGCATCGAGGCGCGTTCGAGGATGGATGGGCTGAGCGCTACCCGATCGACCAACCGGAGCAAATGTCGAAGTCCGGTGCCGGCATGAGCAACGCCATGATCGTTCAGGGCGGCATCGAGACGCAATCGGTCAATGACCCGGCGGCACTCCAGATGGAGCAGGGCGCTCGTATATGCCCGGTCCCAGCAACCCCAGATCGAAAGGAGAGGTTTCTGATCGAAAAGCAGTCGCAGGGGTACGCTCGTATCCAGATAGGCGATCAACGATCGGCCCTGGTTTCAGAAAGAATGCGGTCGACGTCGACCGCCTTCAGAAGCGTAACGGGCCGGATCGTTCGGGCATTTCGAGCCGAATCGAGCGCGCGCACCACGACGAGATCGTCCGCGGCGTCGTAGGGCGCGAGTCGTGCAATGGGTGTCGAGCGGTCGCAGACGACGATCGTTTCACCGTTCCGGACTTTCGAAAGGAAGGCACTGAGGTTGGTCTTGAGTTCCGCTATCTTCACATGATTCATGACTATATATAGTCATATATAGTCACAACTGTCAAGGCGCTTACTAACCGCACCCGTGGGGTTCCGGCATGTGGCCCCTAGACTTTCTCCACAGCCAGTGCAATCCCCATACCCCCGCTGATACAGAGAGTTGCGAGTCCATTCTTCACGTTACACTTGTGCATTTCGTGGACCAGCGTCGTCAGGATCCGGGTGCCCGTACAACCGATCGGGTGGCCCAACGCAATGGCGCCGCCGTTCACATTCAGCTTGTCCCGATCCATGGGCAATTGGCGAAGACAGGCCAGAACCTGTGCGGCGAACGCCTCGTTCAATTCGATCAGGCCGAAATCATCCATTGTCATCCCGGCCTTGGCCAGAAGCTTTTGCGTAGCCGGCACGGGCCCGATTCCCATGATCCCGGGGTCCACTCCCGCCACCGCGTAGTCGACGATTCTCGCCAACGGTTTCAGTCCGCGTTTTTCGACTTCTTCACCTGAAGCGAGGACCGTTGCCGCGGCCCCGTCCGTGATACCGGACGAATTGCCGGCGGTGACGGTGCCGGATTTCGAGAAAACCGGGGGAAGCTTTCCCATCTTTTCAAGCGTTACATCGGCACGAACATGCTCGTCGATCGCCAGGGTCTGTGTCTTGCCATGTTTTCCCGGAACTTCAACGGGCGCCATTTCGTCGGCAAATCGGCCGGCGGCGGTGGCTGCGGCTGCCCGGCGCTGGCTCTCCAACGCGAACTCATCCTGTTCGCCGCGAGAAATCCCATACATTTCGGCCAAAGTCTCGGCGGTTTCACCCATGACCCGATCCGCGAGCATGCAATGGAATCCATCGCGGTACATGCCGTCGGTCAACTCCCGATGGCCCAACCGAAGACCCCAACGGGCGCCCTCCACCAGATAGGGAACCCGGCTCATGGATTCGATACCGCCGGCCACCACAATGTCCGCATTTCCAAGCGCGATTTCGTTGGCCCCGAGCATCACCGATTTCAGACCGGAGCCGCATGCCTTGTTGATGGTCGTCGCGGGCACTGTTTCGGGAATCCCGGACCTGTAGCCGACTTGACGGGCAGGGTTGGGGCCGTTACCGGCTTGGCGGGCCTGGCCCATCAACACATCGTCCACCGCTTCCCCTGACACTCCGGCCCGGGACAGGGCGGCCGTGGTCGCGGCCGTACCCAGGTCGGGGGCCGTCAGCGAGGCGAGTGTGCCTCCGAATTTACCAATGGGGGTCCGGACGGCGGAAACGATAAATACCTCGCGCATTCAATTCATATTCCCGAAAATTTGGAAGAGAAGTGTCTCGGGGGCTTTACTTCGTACCCCCACCAACTACTATAATCCAGCCGTTCGAACCAAAACCCAAAGTTTTGGAATTGCTGGCTTTTCCGCTGCTTTCCGCCGGCTTTCAGATCCGTTCCGGCGGGAAATTTTTCAATCTCATCCGAAGTAGGAGACAAGTGATGAAGACGAGCACCGAACGAATCCTGACGACCCACGTGGGCAGTCTTCCGCGCCCTCAGGATGTGGTCGATCTTTTGTTCGCTCAGGATCGCGGGGACCCGTACGACCCAGACTTGTTCTACGAAGCCATGCAGACGTCGGTTTCCAATCTGGCGAAACTGCAGGCGGACTCTGGCGTCGACATCATTAGCGACGGCGAAACCAGCAAGATCAGCTATGCGACGTATATCCGCCATCGCCTCAACGGTTTCGAGACGGGCGAGGTGCCGCGAGCCACGCCGCAGGATCTTGATGACTATCCGGAGTTTCGCGACAAGATCGCCGCTGCCGGCGCCACGCCCAAGTACCTGCGTCCGATTTGCCGGGGACCAATCTCGGTAAGGGACATGAAACCTCTCGAAAACGACATCGAGAGGATGAAGCAGGCCATGTCCGAAGTGGATGTGATGGATGGCTTCATCACGGCCGTCTCGCCCGGTACGGTCGCCGTCTTCCAACCGAACGAATACTACAAGACCCATGCCGACTACCTCGAAGGAATCGCGGGTGCGATGCGTTCCGAGTACGAAGCCCTGGCCAATGCGGGAATCATCGTTCAGGTGGATTGCCCGGACTTGGGAATGGGGCGGCACATTCGTTTTCGCGATGTTGACGACGAAGAGTTCGTGAAGAATGCGCACCTGCAAGTCGAAGCGATGAATTACGCCCTCGAGAACGTTCCACCCGAAATGTCCCGTTTGCACATTTGCTGGGGCAACTATGAGGGGCCCCACACTCGCGATATTCCGTTGGCAAAGGTCTTGCCGGCGGTGTTGAAAGCCCGGCCCCAGGGGTGGCTGATCGAAGGCGCGAACCCGCGGCACGAGCACGAATGGGAATTGTGGAAGACCAACAAGCTGCCCGATGACAAGATTCTGGTCCCGGGAGTCCTCGACACCAGTTGCAACTTCGTGGAACACCCTGAACTGGTCTCGCAACGGATCGTTCGCTACGCCGATCTGGTCGGTCGGGAGCGGGTCATCGCGGGTACGGACTGCGGATTCGGCACGTTCGCCGGCTTCGGCGCCGTGCACCCTTTGATTTGTTGGGAAAAATTGAAAGCTCTGGCCGAGGGCGCCCGTCTGGCCACCCGGAAGTTGTGGGGAAAGGCCGGAGCTGCCTAGCCACAAGCCCGTGCGAAACCGCGGGTTCCGTTATGCGAAAGCAAGAAAGCAACGCGTGAAACGCGGGATTGTTTCGATTGATTTCCTGACGAAAAGGGATATCTTAAAGTTCTAATCCAAACGAATCGTTGATCGTGCAGCCCTGCTGCTGACGACGTTATCGGGCACTCGTCCCTTAGGTAAGCTTCTGAGGAGGAATCTCATGGCAGATCAGCCCAACATTCAGAGTCATCACCACATCACATTGTGTGTCGGTGGCGCCCAGGAAGACTACGACTTCCACACCAAAGTTCTCTCGCTGAAGAACGTCAAGAAGACCGCCCTTTACGACGGCGTCTATCCGATCCGTCACTTTTATTATGGTAACGATCTTGGCGAGGCCAGCTCGGTTGTCACCTGTTTCCCGATGCGCCAGTCCAAACGCAAGGGCCGCCAGGGCAACGACCAGATCGGTACGCTAGCTCTTTCGATTCCGGAGTCCGGTTACGACTTTTGGAAGAAGCGTTTGGCCGACCACGGTTTCGATCCCCGGGAAGGGGAGCGGTTTGGCGAAAGGAGCCTCTCGTTTGCCCATCCCTGCGGCATTGGGTACGAACTGGCCGCGGTCTCTGACGACAGCAGGAAGCCTTTCGGCGGCGGCGAAGTCCCGGCTGAACTGGCCATTCGCGGTACGCACGGCATTACGGTACGGACACGCGAGATCGATGTCTCCGACCAGTTCATGACAGAGGGCTGGAATCTGCGGAAGATCGCAAGCGACGGCGATTTCAGCCGATGGGCGTTTAACGGGGATGCCTCCAGCGGCAAGATTGTCGACGTCAAGCACGAAGGCAACCTGCCGAACGGTACATGGACCTTCGGTGAAGGAACCATTCACCACTGCGCATTCGAAGTTGCCGACCTTGAAGTTCAGAACGACGTTAAAGTCAACATGGAAGGCCTGGGCTTTACGGACACGTCCGACGTGAAAGACCGCGGCTACTTCTGGTCCATTTATGTTCGAACGCCGTCGGGGGCGCTGTTCGAAGCAACGGTCTCAAAACCTGAAGGCATGTTGATCGATGAGCCCTATGAAGAACTCGGGACGAGCCTGCAGGTTCCGCCGGTTTTCCAGGATCAGAAGGAAGACATCATCAACTTCCTGAACGAAGAACCGCTCATCTACTAGGCTGAAGTTCCCTCGGCATTTCGGTCGAAAACGCACCCCAACCTCTTGAATTAAGGGGCATTATGCCCCGGCATAGAAGTGCCAGTTGTTCCCATGTAATAGAATCTCTTGTCTCATTTTTATCTTGTTTTAATCGGCTATATCACGTATCTTATGTTCCCATGTACGTCGAAACGGTTCCCAACCGCAACTCGCCACCCGCCGTCCTGCTGCGGGAAGGCTGGCGCGAAGGCCATCGCGTCCGCAAACGCACCATCGCCAATCTCTCCCATTGGCCCGCGCAGAAAGTCGCCCGCCTCCGCCAACTGCTCAAGGACCAACCCCTGGTCCACCCCGAGGAGGCATTCACCATCGACCGTGCGCTGCCGCACGGCCATGTCGCACTGATCCTGCACCTGCTGCGCCGTCTCGACCTGCCGGCCTTGCTGGACCGCAAACGGTCCCGGCCGCGCGACCTGGTGCTGGCGATGCTGGTCCAGCGCCTTCTGGCGCCCACGTCCAAGCTCGCCGCCACGCGGCTGTGGCACACCACCACGCTGGCTCAGGAATTGGCGCTCGACAACGCCGATGAGGACGATCTCTACGACGCCATGGACTGGCTGCTGGAGCGTCAGGAGCGGATTGAACGGCGGCTGGCCGCGCGGCATCTGACCGACAGCGGGCACGTGCTCTATGACGTCAGCAGCAGCTATTACGAAGGGCGCGCCTGTGCCCTGGCCCAGTTCGGTTACAGCCGCGACGGCAAGCGGGGACGGCCCATCGTGGTCTATGGGTCGATGACCGATGCGGCGGGGCGGCCGGTGGCCATACAGGCCTATGAGGGCAACACGGCCGATCCGAAGACGGTTCCGGACCAGGTGGCGAAACTGCGCGATCGCTTCGGTCTCGAACGGGTGGTGCTGGTGGGCGATCGCGGCATGCTGACGCAGACGCAGATCGACCATCTCAAACAGCACCCGGGGTTAGGCTGGATTTCGGCGTTGCGGCATACCGACATTCGCCGGTTGTTCGAGCAGGGCGCGGTGCAAACGTCGTTGTTCGATGCGCGGAATCTGGCCGAAATCACCGTCGCGGCGTACCCGGACGAGCGGCTCGTGGTCTGCCACAACCCGGTACTGGCCGAGCGCCGCCGGCGCAAACGCGACGCGCTGCTCACGGCCACCGAAGAGGCGTTCGGCAAGATCCAGCGCCAGGTGGCGCGGCGGACCCGCACGCCGCTGACCGCGACCGCCATTGCCGAGAAAGTCGGGCGCGCGCAGAACCGCTTCAAGATGGCCAAGCACTTCGAAACCGTCATTGAAGACCACCGCTTTACCTACCAGCGCAAGACCGCCGCCATTGAACGCGAAGCGGCCCTGGACGGGTACTACGTCGTCCGCACCAGCGAACCGGCCACGCGACTCGACGCCGCCGCCGTGGTCCGCGGCTACAAGAACCTCGCCCGCGTCGAACGCGCCTTTCGGTCCCTGAAGACCGTGGACTTGCGGATACGGCCCATATACCATCGCGCCGAGTCGCGTGTGCGCGCCCATATCTTCCTGTGCATGCTCGCCTACTACCTCGAATGGCACCTGCGCCAGGCGCTCGCGCCGTTGCTGTTCCACGACGAAGAACTCGACCTGCAACGCGCCACGCGCGATCCCGTCTTGCCCGCCCAGGCGTCCGACACGGCGAAGGCCAAGAAGAACCGCCGCCGGACCGATGACGGTTTGCCCTTGCACAGCATGTCCACCCTGCTCGCCGAGTTGGCGACCCAATGCCGGTGCGCCTGCCGACTCCAAACCGATCCCGATGGCCCGCCTCTCGAACGCCTCACCGAACCCACCCCTCTGCAACGGCGCGCTGCCGAACTGATCAAGACGTTCCCAGTAGCCGACATTTCCATATCGTGATTTGTTCTTATTTCTCAGCTAGATACGTCCATACTCGCGGGGGAACTTCAGACTAGGCTGGAGCGGCCGGAGGCGAAAGCACCAAGGCTTTGGAGGCGGTCACGACCGCCACACCGATTCAACGTGACTTTCGCACCAGGCCGCTACGCTGTTTAGGCGCATGCATTGATCGTCGATCCCAGTTCCACTTCGCCCCTGAACGTATACAAAATCCTGACCGGTTCGGTGGTGCCCCGGCCGATCGCCTTCGTCTCAACGATTTCAAACGATGGCGTGCCCAACCTCGCGCCGTTCAGCTTCTTCAACGCCGTCTGTGCCGAACCGCCCGTTGTATCCTTCTGCCCCGGCGTCCGGAATCCACCCAAGGATACTTTGGCGAATGTGAAGGCCACCGGTGAGTTCGTTGTGAACATCGTGGGCGCGGACATCGCGGAGCAGATGAATCGATGCGCCGGCGAGTATCCGCCCGAAGAGAGCGAGTTCGAAGCATCGGGATTGACCGCTGTTTCCAGCGCGGTCGTTCGAGCCCCGCGCGTAGCGGAATGCCGCGTCAACATGGAATGCCGTCTGCTCCGGATCGTCGAGGTCAGCCGGAAAGCCATGGGAGCCAGCCTGATCCTTGGGGAAGTGGTTCAGTTTCATATCGACGACAATATCGTCGACGAATTTCTTATCGATCCGGCAAAACTCGACGCACTGGGCAGAATGGGAGGGCGTGGATACACGTACACGCGAGATCTTTTCGACATGAAGCGGCCGCGATGAGCGCCGATCGATAGACGAGGGACGTATGGAGCGCAAACTTGCGCTACGGTGGCGGCGCTGTTGTTCATGAACGGCGCCATGGAAACCGTTGACCTGAAGGCCGACTTCACAACTGAAGGAGCATAGCGATGATGCGAAGCAGATGTTTGGGCCAAACAACCACGTTGGCAGGTGTTTTGGCTGTTTTGGCAATGATGGCGTCGATATCCGTGACCGTCGAGGCGCAGCGGGGACAAAACTTCGACAATGTCCAAATCACGACCACACAGTTGGATGACAACCTCTACTACCTGCAGGGGCAGGGAGGACATATTGGCGTGCTGGCCGGCCCCGACGGCATACTGATGGTCGACACGCAGTTTGCCCCCCTGACCGACCGGATCGTCGCGGCGATTCGCGAAATCTCGACCGAGCCGATCAAGTTCGCCCTGAATACTCATGTGCATGGGGACCATTCCGGCGGCAATTCCAATCTGGCGGCCATGGGCGTGACCCTGATGACCCGCGACGAACTGCGTGCAGGCCTGGCCAGTTCGGCCAACCCGCCCGAACGCCTGCCGATGGTCACCTACGATGGTCCGGTGACGTTTCACATGAACGGCGAGATCGCCCGTGCGATCCCGGTGTCGGTGGCGCATACGGATGGCGACACGATGGTGCACTTCGAGAATGCCGATGTTCTGATGACGGGCGATTTCTACCGGGCCGAAGGCTATCCGAATATTGCGATCCAGAATGGCGGAACCCTCGAGGGCATGTTGTTCGGTCTGGGACTCGTGATCGGAAACTCCGGGCCCAACACACGTATTCTTCCCGGACACGGCCCCATGGTTGACCGTGACGAAGTGCGGGCGCACCGCGACATGATGCTGATCCTGGTGGCACAGGTTCAGGAACGGCTCAATCAGGGCATGACAGAGGATCGGATCGTGGCCGCGGGCCTGCCCGACGCGTTCGATTCCCAGGTTCGCAACCCAGGTACGACGAACGAACGGTTCATACGGCAGTTGGTTCAGGAACTGCAATAAAGGAGGCGCGCCCTGAGCGCGCGCGATTTTCAGGATTGTGCGGTCATAGACCGCACCTACAGTGGAAGTGAGCGGGGCGCCCGAATTCCTCAATATTGAGAATGTAGGAGCGGTCTGCGACCGCCCAAATCAAGTCCGAAAGGATCGTGCAGTCATAGACTGCACACAGTGGGAATGGGAATGGGAGACTATTCCGAGGCCCTCAGGGGCCAAAACGAGAATTGGCGGTCGATGAGCGCGCGCCTTGACTCTTCCGGCGGGAGCGGGACCGATAACCGCGCCCGCCGGAGAATCGCTCCGGCAGTAATCGCCTCGATCACGGGCGGCGCACGTGGGGAACTGGTATCGATCTACATCCACTCCTCAGGCGGGTTCTTCAGCAGGGATTTGAACCTGTTCTTGTTGTTGGACTTGTCGTAGGCCTCCTCGGGGCCGATGATCTTCTTGTCCAGCAGATCCATGATCGCGTCGTCGAGGGTCTGCATCCCATATTTCTTTCCTACCTGTAACATGCCCGGAATCTGAAACGTCTTGGCCTCGCGGATGAGGTTCGAAATCGCTGGGGTGACCACCAGAATCTCCAGAGCCGCAACGCGGCCTTTCCGGTCAATGCGTTTGAACAGGTTCTGCGCAACGACGCCCTTGAGGGTTTCCGACAACGTGCTTCGAATCTGATTCTGCTGGCTGGCAGGGAACACGTCGATCACGCGGTCGATGGTTTTTGGGGCGCTGGGAGTGTGCAGGGTTCCAAAGACAAGGTGACCCGTAGCCGCGGCTTCGAGCGCCAGATTGATCGTTTCGAGGTCGCGCATTTCGCCAACCAGAATAATGTCGGGATCCTCGCGCAGGGCGCCGCGCAGCGCGGCGGCAAAAGATTTCGTATGCAGGCCTACCTCGCGATGGTTGACCTGTGAATTCTGACTTCGGTGCACAAACTCGATCGGATCTTCAACGGTCAGAATATGGTCCTTGCGCATCTTGTTGGCATGGTCCACGATCGCCGCCAACGTGGTGGATTTACCGCTTCCCGTAGGTCCCGTGACCAGGATCAGCCCCTTGTGAAGCATGGCAAACTTCGTCAGGATCGAGGGGAGTCCCAGTTGCTCGGCCGTCAACACGGTTGACGGAATCTGCCGGAAGACCGCCGCGACGCCATGCTTCTGATTGAAAAAGTTGGTTCGGTACCGGGCGACGCCCGGTATTTCGTATCCGAAGTCGACGTCACCGGTTTCCTCGAAGATCTTGATCTTGACCTCGGGCGCGATCTCGTAAAGCATCGCCTTCAGCCCGTCGTTGTCGAGTGGGTCATGTTCCATGCGTGCCAACTTGCCATCGATGCGAAGCATTGGTTGCGCACCCGACGCCAGATGTAAATCCGAAGCCCCTTGTTGGTTCATCAAGTTGAAAAACGAGTCGATTCTTGCCATTTTGGTTGCCTGTCCCCGGAATGGAGGGCGCCGGTTCCCGGGAAAATTTCAGAATGGATGGCGGCGCCCGGTGCGGCGCCACCTGCCCGAATCGGCAGTGCCCGTCGCCCATCGTCCGCGCATCGGTTATTATATCCGCAGACTGCTACTCATTGGCGTCAACGTATTAATGCGATCACCAGCCAGGTAACGAAACATGGAACATCTTCCAGAGGGCCGTTCAGCCCCCGATTTCGAGTTGCCGACCGCCGGCGGTTCGTCGTTCCGTCTGTCCCGACAAACGGAAAATGGACCCGTATTGCTGGCATTCTTCAAGGTTTCCTGCCCGACGTGTCAGCTCACCCTTCCAGTCATCGAGCAACTCTTTGACGGGTTCGATGAAGGCGCGCGTCCAACGATCTGGGCGGTTTCACAGGACGATGCCGGCGACACCATGGAGTTCGTTCGACGCTTCGGCTTGAGCTTTCCGGTCCTGATCGACGAACACCCCTTCGAGGTATCGAGCGACTACGAGCTTCGATACGTCCCCACCCTCTTTCTTGTCGATGGCGACGGACGGATCCGCCTTGCGGACCATGGTTTCAGCAAGCCGGCATTGACGAAGATTGCGGGGATGTTTTCCGAGCACCTGAACCAGCCGGCCCCCAAGTTGTTCGGGGACACCGACGGCCTTCCCGACCGGCGGCCTGGCTGAGGCTCCAAGAACTGACGCCGGTCGGCGTCAACCTCTAACCCGCATTTCTCACGAGTTGTCTGCTACAGCGCCGGATCCATCCGCCAAGCACGCCCCCTGACGCGCTTGATCCGGCGCGAGGAACGCGCCGCTACGCGCCCGGCGCGGGGAACGCGCCGTAGCTCTGTCGGCGTCTCCGACTCTTCGCGACGAAAACCCGTGAGAAAGGCGGGCTAATCGACATCCATCGCCGTCGTACGGGACGGAGTGCACGTATCCAAATCCAATCGGAGGCGGTTCGGAGTGCGTTGGGTGGCTGGGACCGGACGGGGGGCTACCTGCCTTGACTCTCCTTGCACGCAATACAGACTCGAGTCCACGGCACCGCGTCGAGCCGCACATGAGCAATCCGCTCATCGCAATCCATACAGATTCCAAAGGTGCCGCTTGCAATCCGTTGGAGTGCTTCGTCGATCGCGCGAAGCAGCTTGGTGTCGGTCTGCTTCAAGGCAAGATTCACATGCAGATCGTTTTCCTGACTCGAGTGATCGACCCAGTCGCCAGTCCGCATTGCCTCGTCGACTTCGGTCGATCGATCCGGCATGGCAAGAATCTCCCGCCGTTTGGATTCAAGGATCTTGCCGTATTTCTTCAAATCTGAAGCACGCATCGGTTGGCCTTCCTAATCGCTCACGAATCAGACTCCGTGGGAGGCTGAAACAGGGAATTCTATCAGCCTCCGGACAATGGCCGCAAGTGGCCGGGCGGGCGTTCGTCAGTCGCGGGATTCGGAGGGCGGGCCGCTTTCCACTTCCTGGACAAACCCCTCCGCAAGCTTGTCCAGTTCCGCTACGACGGCCATCGAAAACAGATCCGCATCGCTGGTCGATTCGAGCAGCTTGCGCAGCCGCGACCGGAGTTCGCGATCCTGTTCTGGAGTCAGAAAAATATCATAGGGGATCAGATCGGCAACCACATAGGTTTCGAGAGCCTTGTAGCGGGGGGCACGGGCCGGCCTGACGGCAGGTTTCGTTTTGTTGGCTCTCAGGAAGCCGCTGAAAAATTCACGACGATTGACCATTGAGAATATCGGCGAAGGGAATCCGCGGTCCCCGGCAACCCGTGGCGTAACTCGGCGCGATTCTGCCACCGGCTGCCTGTATCATATAATATCGGGTCGGCAGGGAGAGTGATCGATGGCGACATCGTCGGAGTTTGTTGCGGAACTGGAAGGATTGATCGGAAGCCGTATGTCCGCCTTGGGGGAGGTCCGGGAATCCGACGCCGCGGCATCGTGCGCCAAGCCGCTCGATGAGGTCACGCGGCGGCTTAAAGTGGCGCTGAAGAACGAACTCGAAGCCAGCGAACTCGCTGCCATCTGGATGCCGTCCACACCCGAGATCGACGTCAAGCTGGGGTTGGCCCGCCAATCGGGAGACGAGGCACAGCATTACCGCCTCATCCTCGATCATCTGCAGGCCCTCGGCGTCGAGCTCGATGGGTTCAACCCGGTCGAAGGCGGGTACAGTCCCATGTTTCAACTTCTGCGCGGCTACACGTCCACCGTGGAGCGCGTCGCAGCAGCTCAACTGACCCGCGAATCGCTCGCATTGACCAAGAACGAACAGTTTATCGAGTTCTGCGATGCGGTCGGTGCGACCGGCACCGCGGAGTTTTATCGGAATGAAATTCAGCCTGACGAGCAGTGGCACGTTCGCCTCGGTCGACGGACGCTCGAAAAATACGCGGTGACGTCCGAGTTGCAGACCGCTGCTCTCGCTGCATCGACAGCGGTTCTCGATCTGGCGGAGCGGATACAGTACAAACAGGTACACGAATTGGGAATCAGCCACGCTCCCGGGTGTTGAAGCCTGAAGTCAGAGATATTCGTCCCGTCGCCGTGGCGCGGGCCGGATATTGGAACTCGGACTCTTCAGAATGTGAGATTGGAAATCGCGGGAGTGCGCAAAATGAAACGATTCATCCAGACGGGTCTCACCGCGGCGGCTTGCCTTGCCATCGGCGCCTGCAGTCAGAATATCGAAACGGTTTTCGACGGCGAACGACTTGAAGATTCGGTAGCTCCGGCGCTGGCCGGCGGAAATCCGCTCAGATTTTCGCCCGAGGAAACCGCCCTGGCCGCGGAAGCGAGCGGGGAGGAGCCTGAGGTGCCGCCGTTCGTGAAGGCGTTCTTCATGCATACGTGGGTTGAGGCCCTGTACAGCGTTCCCGCAAACAACAATCCGAATCCGGACTGGACCTCGCCTCTGCTGGATCCGGTCAATGATCGGGTCTGGTGTACCGATTGTCACATCTCGGGGCAGGTCAATTTTGAGAACATTCCGAAACAGCGATTACCGTTGACGGACGTTTACGAGAACGACCACGAGTTCATGGCCGATCTGATGCGGAAATGGGTGGCTCGCCTGAACAGCGACGAATATTTTGCCAAAGCGAAGCTTTCAGGTCCGGTGGATTGCTTGACATGTCATGCGACGCATCCGGATCCGCAGTGAAGGAGATGGAGATTTCGAAGCTCGTAAATTTCCGAAACTCGGTTCGTCCCGAGGGACTTGCAAAACTCGTGCGGACGATGGGTTAAAATCAATATATTGTTGAACTGTCAGCCTGCGTCGTCTATATGCGGTAGCTTCCACGGACGATCCGATAGTTTTGCAAGTCCCTCCCCCGCTAGCGATTCGCGAACTCGCCCTGCTTGTCCCGAATAAGCTCATCCAGGCCCTCGAGCGAATCCTCGTTCCTCATCGCAAAAAGGCGGTTCAGTTCAACTCTCGCCAGGTCCGCCGCCTGGCCACCCAGCGCCGCGGCACTCGCAAGATTGTCGATCGCAAGATCCAGGTTCCGAAGGACGGTCTCTTCCAGAGCGTCCGATTCGGACGCCGAATCTTCGGTGGCGGTCTCGGCCCCTACCCCTTCGCTTTCGATGTTCTCATCGACACCGCCTGCATTCTCGGTCGCGCTCTGCAGAAGGCCCGATTCGGCCGCGGCCTGTCTCTGGTAAGCAAGACCGATTCGCAGATAAGCATTGGAGTTGTTCATGTCGTAGCCCAGAATCCTGCCGTACTCGGTTATCGCCCGCTGGTCGTCGCCACGGAGTTCATGGACCTGTCCGATGTAGAGATGGACGCGCGAAAAGACCTGGGCTCTCTCCGCTGCCTGCTGCGGGTTCCCGCCTGAAATCGGATAGACGGTTTGTGCCCTGACCCGGGCTCGATTGGCGAGTTCGAACGCCCGCACCAGGTTGTTTTCCCGGGCACTCCCGAATGTGGGAACGTTGTCGAGGATTACCGGCGGAAGCGTCAGCAAAGCGCCCAGGTTGTTACGGTCCAGTTCCAGAACCTTGTTGCCAAAGTCCAGAATGTCGAGGGGCTCCTGTTGCTGATCGGCCGCTGCCATCGCGCGGGTGTAGACGAACGACCTGGTGTCGTTGTCCGCGTCGGGAAATGCCCGGTCGAACTGCTTTGCCACATCCAGAAGGCTGGGCCAGTCTCGTTGGGAATAGTGCGTTGCGACCAGAAGCTGGTAGGCAACCGGCGCCGCTTCGGACTCCGGATACGTGGATACGAAGTCTTCTCCCAAGGTGACCCTGGCCACCGGGTCTTCTTCGTTGTACAGCGCCATGTAGGCGTCGTACTCGGCCTTGGTCTGGAATTGCTGCGCGGCAGTCAGGTTCGAAGCCAAAAACGCACCTGCCAGCCCCACGATCAGGATGGATTTCCCGGTCACTTTCGATTGCCCCCCGGAATAAAAAGATGCCAACCATTATGGACGGTCAGGCAGGCGACAGGTCAAACAAAAGGTTTGCAAGGCGGGTCTTTTTTGCCGAATGTTCACCGATATTCCATTCGGAGTTGCACGACGCAACCCGTCTGTGGCCCAACCCCGCGGGGTTTCTAGTCGTAGTACTCCATCCCGAGGTGAGTGATGAGTTCCTCTCCGCGGAGGTAGCGCAGCGTGTTCTTGAGCTTTATCAGTTGAATGAACAGGTCGTGTTCGGGGTACAGGCTTGGGGCGCACATGGGGCTCTTGAAGTAGAAACTCAACCATTCCTGGATGCCTTGCATGTTGCATCGTTGGGCGAGATCGAGAAACAGCACCAGATCCAGAACGAGGGGCGCAGCCAGAATGCTGTCGCGGCACAGAAAATCGATCTTGATTTGCATGGGGCAACCCATCCACCCGAAGATGTCGATGCTGTCCCAGCCTTCCTTGTTGTCGCCGCGCGGCGGGTAGTAGTTGATTCGAACCTTGTGGGTGAAGTCGCCGTACAGATCCGGATACAGCGTGGGCTGCAGGATCTGATCCAGAACCGACAACTTGCTTTCTTCCTTGGTCTTGAAAGAGTCCGGGTCGTCGAGCACTTCGCCGTCGCGGTTGCCCAGGATGTTGGTCGAGAACCATCCGTTCAATCCGATCATGCGCGATTTCAATCCGGGCGCCAGGATCGTCTTCATCAGGGTCTGTCCCGTCTTGAAGTCCTTTCCACAGACGGGAACGCCCATCTTCTGCGCAAGTTCGATCAGTGCCGGGATGTCGAGCGTGAGGTTTGGCGCGCCGTTCGCGAAGGGAATCCCCCGGGTAAGGGCAGCGTAGGCGTAGATCATGCTGGGAGCGATGTCCGGATCGTTGTCGCGGAGTCCCTGTTCGAATGCCTCCAGCGTCCGATGCACGGGCTTGGGGGTGAGGTAGATCTCGGTGCTCGCGCACAGAACCATCACCAGGCGCTCCAGGCCGTGAGCTGTCCTGAAACCGTCAATGTCGGCCATGACCTGTTCGGCCAGATCCATCTTGTTCTTTCCGGTCTTGACGTTCGGTCCGTCGAGATTCCTGACGTAGTCCTGGCTGAAGACCGCCGTCCAGGGAGCCACGCTCTCCAACTCGGGCCGGACCTGGGCGAGAAGTTCCTTGTCCAGAACGCCGGCATTGACGGCAGCCTGATGGCAGTTGTCCGGATAGATGTCCCAACCGCCGAATACAAGATCGTCGAGACCGGCGAGCGGGACGAAGTCCTTGATGAGGGGAACCCGATGGTCGGTCCGTTTGCCGAGGCGGATGGTGCCCAGTTGGGTCAGGGATCCGATCGGTTTGGCGAGTCGTTTCTTGATCGCCTCGACACCCGCGATAAATGTTGTGCTGACGGCTCCGAGGCCGGGTATCAGGACACCCAATTTTCCTTCGGCCGGCCGGATAGGAACTCTGTTCTCAATCACTTCCACCCCTCTGGTCCCTCCCGTACCGGAAGAGAAACGACTGAATTGTAGCACAGGAGGAATGGCGCCGATTGTTCGGTCTCGACGCGAAAGCCGGCCCTTTACAGCGTCTGAAAACCGAGGATAATACAGGCATGCCTGCCACTGGTCCACTTCCGATATGGCGCCGATACCAACCGGCCCGCGGCCTCGTTCCCCGGCATGGCGGCATTCGATGAGGCGTACGAAGCTCGTCGCGACCATCGGCCCCGCCTGCGATTCGGGAGAAATGCTCCGGAAGCTCTTTGAAGCCGGGGTCAACGTGGCTCGTGTCAATTTTTCGCATGGCGACGAGGCCTACCATCGGGGTGTCATCCAGCGGATCAAGGAAATTCGGGACGACATGTCCTTACCCATCGCGATCCTGCAGGATCTGCAGGGACCCAAGGTTCGTATCGGGGTAATGGACAGTCCAACAGCCTGGCTGGAACGCGGTGCCCGATTTGTCCTGACTTCGGAAAAGATTGTCGGGTCTTCCGCCCGTGCGAGCGTGTCTCTTCCAAGCCTGGCCCGCGATGTTCGCGAAGGGCATCGCATTCTGCTTGCCGACGGCATGATCGAATTGGAAGTGGAAAGCGTCCAACCTCCCGACGTGCACTGCAGAGTGGTGATCGGCGGCTTTCTGAGTTCCCACAAGGGTGTCAACATCCCTGGCGTGCAGATCGACGTTGCCTCGTTGAGCACCAAGGACCGTCACGATATTCAGGTTGGACTCGATGCGGGCGTCGACGCGATTGCCCTGAGCTTTGTCCGCAGCGCCAGGGATATCGAGGCAGTGCGCGCGGTTGTCCACGACTCCGATCTCGATGTCCGTATCCTCGCGAAGATCGAGAAACCTCAGGCCGTGACAAACATCGACGAGATTCTCGAAGCCGCCGATGGCGTCATGATTGCTCGAGGCGATCTGGGTATCGAAATCGATCTGGCGAAGGTGCCCCTGGTTCAGAAGATGATCATCCGGAAGGCCAATCTGATCGGAAAACCCGTGATCACGGCGACGCAGATGCTGATTCGAATGGTCGACAATACCCGTCCCACACGTGCGGAGGCGGCAGATGTCGCCAATGCCATCCTCGACGGAACCGATGCAGTCATGCTTTCTGAAGAAACCGCCGCGGGCCAATACCCGTTCGAGTCGGTTCAGACCATGGATCGGATCGCCCTTGAAGTCGAGAATTCACTCGATGCGGGCAAGTTTCAATGGGGGTTCGGCGAACGGCCGGGAACCAGCGACGCCATCACGCGGTCGAGCTTCAACATCGCCCGCGGAGTCGATGCCGCTGGAATAATCACGCCCACCTGGTCGGGGCATACGGCCCGTCTGGTTTCGCGCTTTCGTCCGAAACAGCCCATCATCGCGACGACCGCGAACCGGTTCACGGCGAGTTTCCTGGCTTTTTGCTGGGGCGTCCACCCGATTCTCGTTTCGTCAGCGGAAACGATCGAGGAACAGCTTCGGCTGTCGGTGGACGCTGCCAGGGATTCGGGCATGGTTCGGCTGGGCGACCTTGTGGTCATCACCGGTGGCACTCCGCTGCACAGTCCCGGTACAACCAATTTCATCAAGGTCGAACAAGTGGGTTAGGAGCCCATCGACGCGGGCCAATTGACAAGCGGTTCCGGCGTTGCGTAGTCTTACCAGTTTGACCGAAGCGTTCGGGTTCTTCCGCGGGACGCATTTTTCATGAAGATTCACGAATATCAGGCAAAGTCGATTCTCGCGCGGTATGGCGTGCGCGTACCTCGCAGCGAGATTGCACACAATTCGGCCAAAGCCCGCGCCGCCGCCGAAAAGCTCGATGGGACTGTCGTCGTCAAGGCGCAGATCCATGCTGGCGGCCGCGGCAAGGGCGGCGGCGTGAAGCTGGCCCGGAACCCCGGCGAGGCGGAGCGGATCGCGGGCGAAATGATCGGGATGCAGTTGGTAACCCACCAGACAGGCCCCGAAGGCCGAACGGTCCAGAAGGTCCTGATCGAGGAAGGTCTCGATATTCGAGAGGAGCTTTACCTCGGCATCGTGATCGATCGCCAGGTGGGACTGCCGGTCCTGATGGCATCGACCGAGGGCGGCATGGACATCGAAGAAGTGGCGGCCAACCATCCCGAGAAGATCCTGAAGGAATGGATCGCGCCCGGGATGGGGCTCCAGGCCTTTCAGGCCAGGAAGTTGGCGTTCGGCCTGGGTCTCGAGCCGAAGCTTGTCGGCGACGCCTCCAGATTCATGGTGGCGCTCTACAAGGCCTTCGAGGAAACGGATGCGTCACTGGCCGAGATCAACCCGTTTCTCGTGACCGGCGACGACAAGGTTTACGCCTTGGACGCCAAGATGAATTTCGATGACAACGCGCTGTATCGTCATCCGGACATTCGGGATCTCCGGGACCTGAACGAAGAAGAATCGTTGGAGATCGAGGCCGGCAAGCACGGGCTCAACTACATCAAGCTGGACGGCAACGTCGCGTGCATGGTCAACGGCGCGGGACTGGCGATGGCCACGATGGACATCATCAAGCTGGCGGGCGGAAACCCTGCCAACTTTCTCGACATCGGGGGCGGCGCTTCGGCCAAACAGGTTGCGCATGCGTTCGATATTCTGCTCTCCGATGGCAACGTCCGGGCGGTATTGATCAACATCTTTGGCGGCATCATGCGTTGCGACGTCGTCGCGTCGGGTGTGGTTGAGGCGGCGAGGAAGTTGGGCGTGAAAGTGCCCGTGGTGGTTCGCCTCGAAGGAACCAACGTCGAAAGGGGACAACGGATCCTTCGCGATTCGGGCCTCAACTTCGTTGTGGCCAATGGAATGAAGGATGCTGCCGAGAAGGTCGTTCTGGCCGCTGGACGGGGACAGGCATGAGCATCCTCGCCAATAAATCGACGCGCCTGCTGGTGCAGGGCGTCACGGGCCGCGAAGGCACCTTCCACACGCTTCAGGCAATCGAGTACGGAACGAACGTTGTTGGCGGGGTGACCCCGGGTAAGGGCGGGACGCTGCACGAGGGCATTCACGTGTTCAACAGCGTTTCCGAGGCACGCGAGAAAACCGGCGCCAACGCGTCGATTGTATTCGTTCCTCCGCCCTTTGCCGGGGATGCGATCATGGAAGCGGCCGATGCGGGAATCGAACTCGTCGTCTCCATTACCGAAGGTGTTCCGACGTTCGACATGATTCGGGTCATGAGTTTTCTCGATGGAAAATCGACCCGCCTGATCGGTCCGAATTGTCCCGGGATCATCTCTCCGGGAAAATGCAAGATCGGCATCATGCCCGGACACGTCCACCGGGAAGGCCCGGTCGGGGTGGTATCCCGCAGCGGGACGCTGACCTATGAGGCCGTCGGGCAATTGAGCGGCCGGAATATCGGGCAGTCGACCGCGATCGGCATTGGCGGCGATCCGATAATTGGAACGAACTTCGTCGATGCGATCGGCCTCTTCAACGAGGACCCGGAAACGGAAGCCATCATCATGATGGGTGAGATTGGCGGAACCGCCGAAGAGGAGGCCGCCGCCTTCGTCAAGGCGAACGTGAAAAAACCCGTCGTGGGTTTCATTTGCGGACAGACCGCCCCCCCCGGCCGACGGATGGGACACGCCGGAGCGATCATCGCCGGCGGCAAGGGAACCGCCGAAGAGAAGATAAAGGCGATGGAGGCGGCGGGAATCGTCGTTGTCCGGAGCCCGGCGGACATGGGCGAAGCAGTGGATTCGGTCCTGAACCGATAGGCAAGAGCGAGGCGATGCAAAGAACGCTGACGATTCTCAAGCCCGATACGGTTGAAGCCGGCAATGCGGGTGCGGTGATTCACTCGATCGAACAGGCCGGTTTCAGGATCCGGGGCGCCAAGATGCTTCACCTGACACGAAATCAGGCCGAAGGTTTCTACGCCGTTCACAGGGAGCGCCCTTTCTTCAACGATCTCGTGTCGTTCATGACGGAAGGCCCCGTAATCGTCATGGCGCTCGAAGCTGAAGACGCCGTCGCGAAGTTGCGTTTGCTGATGGGAGCGACGGATCCCTCCAAAGCCGCGGAGGGTACGATTCGCAAGGAGTTTGCGACCAACATCGAGCGCAATGCCATTCACGGATCGGACGCTCCTGAAACCGCGGCAACCGAGATTTCATACTTCTTCAGCCAACTGGACCTGGTCTGAGCCCGCGAGATGGAGCAGGCCGGAAAAATACTGATCGGACTTGGCGTCGTCGTTGTTGCGGTTGGTTTGGCCCTGACTTTCAGCGATCGGCTTCCGTTCCGGCTGGGCCGGCTCCCCCTGGATTTCCACTTCGAGCGGGGCAACACATCGTTCTACTTCCCGCTGGGGACCTCGATAGCGATCAGCGTCATACTGAGCCTGATCTTCATGCTGATCAATCGACGGTAGCCGGGCAGAGTCCGCTATAATGCGTTGTCGTCGAACCCTCATATTTGGCAGCCCGTGCCAGAACCCTGCAGGGTTCCCTACGGGCTCTTATTCCATGAGTTCCTTTATTCGTATTCGATTCGTATTTGAGCAGGGGAAGAAATGATTGAGAAGATCCAGAAGATACTCGACAGCGACGCCGACAATCTGTTGAATCACAAGTGCGAGACCATTTCAAGGCAGTCCTTGCACCTGCCGGGCCCGGACCACGTCGATCGGGTTTATGCATTGTCGGATCGTCCGACCCGCGTGCTTCGGAGCCTTTCCGCGTTGATCCACTCGGGCCGTCTGGCCGGGACCGGGTACGTTTCGATGCTGCCGGTGGATCAGGGAATCGAACATTCCGCCGGAGCTTCCTTTGCGCCCAACCCGGTTTACTTCGATCCCGGCAACATCGTCGAACTCGCCATTGAAGGGGGTTGCAATGGCGTGGCGTCAACGCTCGGCGTGCTCGGTGCGGTGTCGCGCAAATATGCGCACAAGATTCCCTTTATCATGAAGTTCAACCACAACGAGATGCTGACCTATCCCAACGATTTCGACCAGGTGACATTCGCAAGCATCGATCAGGCCTTCGATATGGGCGCCGTGGGAGTGGGTGCGACGATCTACTTCGGGTCGCCGGAATCCATGCGGCAGCTTCAGGAAGTAACCGAAGCCTTTCAGTACGCCCATGAACTGGGCATGTGCACGATTCTCTGGTGCTATCTGCGAAACTCCGGCTTCAAGACCGGCAACGCGGACTACCACGCGGCCGCCGACCTGACCGGTCAGGCGAACCATCTCGGTGTCACCATTGAAGCGGACATCATCAAGCAGAAGCTGCCGGAGAACAACGGTGGCTACAACGCGATCAAGTTCGGCAAGACTCACAAGAAGGTGTACTCGGACCTGACCTCGGACCATCCGATCGATCTCACCCGATACCAGGTGGCCAATTGCTACATGGGACGCGCCGGATTGATCAATTCCGGCGGCGCTTCCAGCGGTGCCAGCGACCTGAAAGAGGCTGTCCGTACTGCCGTCATCAACAAGCGGGCCGGCGGGATGGGGCTGATCTCGGGACGCAAGGCGTTCCAGCGTCCGATGACGGATGGGGTGGAACTGTTGAACGCGATTCAGGATGTGTACCTCACCCAGGAGGTCACGGTCGCCTGACGATGACCGACGATCCGATAACCGGTGCCCGCCAGCGGACGATCTATACGGTCTCCGAGGTCAGTCGGCGCCTCAAGGATCTGATCGAAGGGCAATTCGGGGATGTCTGGATCGAGGGCGAGGTTTCCAACCTGCGCCAATCGGCTGCCGGTCATTTCTATTTCACTCTCAAGGACGACCGGGCCCAACTGCCGGCGGTATGTTTCCGCAACGCCGCCCGATATCTCCGCTTCAAACCCCAGAACGGCGAAGCGTTCCGTGCACGCGGCCGCCTGAGCATTTACGAGGGGCGCGGCGAATACCAGATCATCGTTGACGTTCTGGAGCCTGTCGGACGCGGAGCCCTGCAGGCCGCGTTCGAGCGGCTCAAGGAACGGCTCGACCGTGAAGGTTTGTTCGACGCGGGTCGAAAGAGGGACCTTCCGCGGTTTCCATCTCGAATCGGCATCGTGACATCGCCTCGAGGCGCGGCCTTGCACGACATACTGTCGGTGCTGGAACGGCGTCACGACACGATCGATGTCCTCATTTATCCCACCGAAGTGCAGGGCGATATGGCGGCGCCCCGGATCGCCGCCGGCATTCGTGCCTTGGACACGAAGGTCGATCTGATGATCGTCACACGCGGCGGCGGTTCGATCGAAGACCTCTGGCCGTTCAACGAAGAAGTTGTCGCACGGGCGATCGCGGAGTGCGAGACCGCGATCGTGTCGGCCGTGGGGCATGAAACCGACTTCACGATCAGCGACTTTGTGGCGGACGTTCGGGCACCCACGCCGAGCGCCGCGGCCGAGATCGTTGCCAAATCCAAACAGGAAATCGCGGAACGGCTCGATGCGGCCGAACGACGCATGACCTCGGCGATCGGGTTTCGCCTGTCGCAGTTGCGACAGTTCCTTGCCGCGCGAGTGGGAGGGCGCGGTTTCGCCGTGGCCGAGGGAAGATTCCGGCAGATGTCGCAGCAAGTTGACGACTATGCGTTTCGGATGGAAAGAGTGGCGAGGTCGGGTGAACTCGTCGACGCGCGCCGCCGCCGGGTGGAGGATGCGTCGAATGCTACGGGACGGTTGGTCGCGGGAAAGCTGCGAGACGCCCGGCTTCAGTTGACGGAAATGGCCGGCCTGTCCCACCGCGCAATGGAACACTTCGTGTCGCAGGCACGGCAGCGGTTCGCGGCCCTTGGCGAAACGCTGGACGCCCTGAGTCCGTTGGGTGTCTTGGAGCGGGGTTTTGCCGTATGCAGGAAGCCGGATGGAACGGTACTCAGATCCGCCGATCAAACCTCGCCCGGCGCGGATCTTGAAATACTGCTGCACAAGGGACGATTGAGTGCACGGGTGACGGGGTCGGAAGCGGAATAACGTGTTGTTCGGGAGGCGGAAATGAATGATCGCGACATTCGGGAAACGGTGCTGCACAACGTGGGACGCGCAATGGGCGCCTTTTCGATGCTCCGGCCGGGGGACCGCATCGCCGTCGGCGTTTCCGGCGGAAAGGACAGCATGTGTCTGGTTCATGCACTTCAGAATTACCGCGCGCGCGCCCCATTCTCCTACGAACTGGTTGCGGTAACCGTCGAGCAGGGAAAATTCACGTCGCCGATTGAAGTCATCGGAGATTCGCTCGAGGCGATCGGCGTTCGCTGGGTGCTGGGTCGAGAGCCCCGGACCTTACAGTTGGTTGAGGATGGCATCGAGCACGGATGCGATGTCTGCAGTCGACACCGGCGGGGCGCGCTATATCGGATCGCCGGGGAACTGAACTGCAATGTGCTTGCCCTGGGACACACGGCCGACGACTGTGCCGAGGCGCTGTTGCGCAACGTGCTGTTCAACGGACGCGTGGCCTCTTTGCCGCCGGTGGCGGAATCGCGAAACGGCAAGGTCCGCGTCGTTCGCCCGCTGGTGTATGTCCCCGAATCCTGGACGGCGGAATATGCCATGAAAAATAACCTGGCAACCGTCGGGTGCGTCTGCGGCGAGAATCCGGGGCCTCGCCGCGAAATACGGGCGTTCCTCGATCGGATGAAGCAGCGTCACATGGGCGTTGGGGACTCCGTCACCGCCGCGCTTGGGAACGTGAATCCCTACACGTTGTTCGATGCCGGACTCAGGAAGGAAGGCGCGGACGTTCCCGCCTTTGCGTCGACGAGGACCTGAGGTCGAGTTCAGGGTTCAGTGATGATGATCTCGACCCGCGCGTGGATGGGGTCACTGCGGTCTTCGATGCCCGCCACGGGTCGCGATATGCCGAAGCCTTCCGAGCGAAGGCGCTCCAGGGGAACACCCGCATCGAACAGGTAATTGCTGACTGCCACGGCGCGCTCTTCCGATAGCGTGAAGGCTTCGGAAGAGGGCACGGAATCGTTCATATGACCGTCGATCCGGATCTGCGGAACGGTGTCGAACGTCACGATTCCGGCCAACCGGCCCAGAAGTTCGCGAGTGCCCTCGGCAAACTCGGCAGACTCGGCTTCGAACCGGTCCGCCGTCAACGTAACCTGTACTCCCCGAGCAGTCTGCCGCGCTCCGGCCGAGATCAAGGCGTCCACGATTGGCGGCCAGGGGTCGCTCAACCGTTCGATCTCGCTCTCGGCGGTTCTCAACCCGCGTTCGACTTCGGTCCGTAATAATTCCTGCTCGCGATTTTCAGCACGAGAAACCTGCAAGCTGTCCCGCAGTTCGCCCTGGCGCTGGATGGATTCTGCCAGAGCAACGTCCAACTGCTGGATTTCCTGTTGCAGTTGCTCGTTGTCCCCCTCGGCGGATTCGGCCCGGGCCGTAACCGTGTCCAGAAGCATCTGCGCCTGCGCTTCGCGTCCGCTTTCTATTGCCCAGGCCGACAACCGAATGGCGTCATTGACGTAGGCGTCGAGGACTTCCGTATCCATCTGGCGGCGCAACAACTCTTCCATAGAATCCACAGCCACTCTTGCCTGGCGAAACCACACTCCAGCGAATTCCTCGGCGCCTTCCAGTTGGGCAATTCGAAACGCCATGCGCGCCTGGGTGACACGGGTATCGATGCCACCTTGAGGCGGCAGGGTTGCGGTCGAATAATCGTGCCGGCCCACCTCGACCGGTTGCGATTCATAGCGGACGTCGTTGTCAGTTGGAGGCACGGACATGAAGGCCACCATCGAACTCGGGCCGGGCACGTTGAAGTACGGCTCGGCGGTGACCAGGAGACCGAAACGTTGAAGCGTCGTGGCCGTGTCGAGTTCCGCTTCGCGCCCGTCAATTTCGAGTTCGCCGAGGTTTTCGAATTCGCCTTCAGGCGAAACGGCCCAGACAACGTAAGCGCGCATGGTGTTGTCAAATGCTCCGAGGGGATCGATCGAATCGATTCGAACTTCGATAGTAGTCCGGCTTGTACTTCGCCGCGCTTCTACCTCGCCGGCGCCGGGCGATAGTGAAATATCCACACGGGCGCCCGGCGGTACGGTGACCATGATCGATTCCACCGTTGTCACCTGGAAGAACGCCGTCAGCAAAGAGAATACGAGTGATATCGCCATCCATGCCTATTGAACAATCGGCAATGTAACTATTTCAAGTAGTTTTCACGATTCAGTCCAATCGTAAATGGGTCGGGGTCCGTTTTTCGCAAGATTTGGCTGGACGGAAAAACCGATAAGCGATATATTTTGCCCGTCCTACCCAGGCTTTTCCGCTCGTTCAAGTACTCCTTTCTTGTAGCGAAATGAACGAAACCGATGGCAGGGTCGGAGTCGAAGTTGGATTTCCACACGGGGGTGGTCATGAACCTTCTGAAAATAGCGAAGCCCGCGGTGACAGTCAGTTCGAAAGCGTACGTGATGGATGCCATCAACGCGATGGAGGAGGCATCCGTCGGCGCCGTGGTTGTCGTCGACGAGGGCGTAATCAAGGGAATGTTCACGGAACGCGACGTGATGTCCCGAATCGTCCTGAAGAAAAAGACCCCGGGCCAGACTTTGATTACGGACGTCATGACCTCCCCGGTTCTGACTATTTCAGAAGCGTCGTCTCCCGACGATGCCCTCAAGACCATGTGGGAACGCCACTTTCGCCATTTGCCAGTGGTCGACGCCAATGGCAAGGTGCGGGCAATGATTTCGATCCGTCATCTGCTCCACCTCAAGGTAGAGAACCTGACTCAGGAATTGGACTCCCTCGAAGCGTATATCACCGCCGATGGTATCGGGGGATAGACGGCTCGGTCGATAGCTAACCGTGGTGGCTTGGGGGTCGGGCGCCCAGGAGTCAGGTGCAACAGTCATGAATCACGATACCCACAATTCGGGTAGAGGGAGCTAATGCGCCTCCCAGGTTTCATGGCCTTCGGCATTTTTTTCGTTGTTTACATCGCCTTTTACCTCACGCTTTTCGCAGGCGCGGTGTGGGTCCTGGTGTACTTCATCAAGCGCTCTGTTCTCGCGGAAATCGGGACGCGGCTTGACAGGATAGAGGAGAAGCTGGACAAGAGGTGACCAGGCGGTCACAGACCGACCGTCGTTGCGGTCATCGGGCTCGGTAACTCAATGGACTGGCGTGTTTGCGACCGTATTCAAGGATAGAAACCCGCAAGGTGGCAAACCATTGTCCAGTACGAAGGGCTGGAGTGTTCAACGGTGCCCGGGAAACGTCCTGAAAACGACCTCGAAGATGCCGTCGCTTACGAACAGGGATTGGACCTCGCCGTAATGGAGAAACGGCTGCCGCTGGAAGACATCAACGCCGACGACGAATGGGACGCGGGTGATCGCGGCTGCGGCGAAATCATTATTCTCCTCAGACGGCGGATGCAGGGACTGAACCCGGGTGCGATCCTCAAGCTGACCGCCCGCGATCGGGGCGCTCACGCGGATCTACCCGCCTGGTGCCGCATGACCGGACGCCGGCTATTGCGGGCCGAACACCCCGAATACTGGATCCAACAATAACGAACCACACAGGAGTTTTGAATGGCCGGCCAATTCTGCGTCAACTTGACGTGCGCCAAAGACAACACCGATAAAGCGACCGTGGCCTTTGTGCTTGCCTGCGCCGCCTTGGGATCGGAAAAAGAGACGGTGGTCTTTCTGAGCACCGAAGGCGTGCGCATTGCCGAAAAAGGCTACGCCGACGACGTGCGCGAGGACGGGTTTCTGCCTTTGAAGGAACTCATGGACAACTTCTCCGAGGCAGGCGGAACCATTTTTGTATGCGCGCCCTGTTTCAACAAACGTGGCCTGAACCACGATAATCTGGTCGATGGCGCCAAGGTGGTTGGCGGCGCGGTCCTGGTGGAATTCCTCTCGGGAGGCAGCCCGACCATTTCCTTTTAGGACGCTCATCCGGATCGTTACGGATCTTCCGAAGGGTACCCCACCTTTTCTTACGGGTTTTCGTCGCGAAGAGTCGGAGACGCCGTCAGGGCTACGGCGCGTTCCCCGCGCCGGGCGCGTAGCGGCGCGTTCGTCGCGCCGGATCAAGCGCGGGGCCTGTAAGGTTTCTGACTGAATTGGACGAAGGCGCAGACGATGCGTGGGAACGGCAGGACGATCCGGGCCAAGCGCATATCCTTGGGCCGTCGCGATCGGCGCCAGGAAAGCGCCTGAGAACGCGGCACTGGCGGATGGATCCGGCGCTGTAGCAGACAACTCGTGAGAATGGCGGGGCAGATGCTTCCAGTTGACCGACACACCCAACAGCCGGATTCGAGCTTCGATGGCGGTAATCTGGATTGCGGAAGCGGGCTGCTTCTTCTGATTCGCCGCCACATCGATCCACTGCAGCGCGGCGGGTTGCTCGAAATCCTCTCCACCGATTCAACCGTGGAAGTCGAACTGCCGGCCTGGTGCCGGTTGACCGGCAACGAGTTGGTTTCCTGGACCCGAACGGGGGGACAACGCAGCTTCCTGGTTTGCAAGGGGTCCCTGTCAGAGCGCCGAGCCGCGGCGCCTGTGGCCTCCCCGGTTCCGGTTTGGGAGCATTTGCGGGTCCCGGTCTCGATCCCCGCATCCCTGCCAAGCCCGGCAGCGGCCCCTGAGATCGCACCGCTGTCCGTCATGGGTATTGGCAGTTGGCCGCGTCCTCGTTGGATGCTGCAGGCCGTCCACGACCATCTCGAAGGCAGACTTGGAGACGCGGAGTTTCACGCCACCGCGGATGACGCGGTTCGGCTCTCGATCGATGCTCAGTTACGCGCGGGCGTCGATGTTCTGACCGACGGGGAACAGCGACGAGACAGCTATGCCAGCTTCGTGGGGGGGCTGCTGGACAACTGTCAACTCATTCCATTGAGCGACCTGACGACGATGGTGGACGATCCGGAAAAGTTCGAATCTGAACTCCGGGCCCTCGATGTACCCGCCTCGGAAGTCAGGCATCCCGTGGTTTTCGGAGAGATTGGCCGGAGCAAGCCGCTGACGGCCGGGGAACTGGAGTTCGCCCGGGCCTCGGCCGGCAAGCCGGTCAAGGTGGCCTTGCCCGGACCCTACCTGCTGACTCGCACCATGTGGCTGGACTGTCTCACCGACCCTCCATATCGGACGCGCGAAGATCTGTCCCGAGATATTGTGCGGGTGCTTCGCGAAGAATTGCACTTCCTGCTGGCGTCCGGCGCGGCGCTGGTGCAATTCGACGAACCGGTCCTGACGGAGGTGGTCTTTGGCGCCGCCAGTCAAAATCGCAGCTTCATGTGCGGCGCCCTGAGCGAAAGGCTTGAACCGGAGGCCGAACTGGACTTTGCCGTGAACCTGCTGAATGAGACGGTACGAGGTCTCCCGCGAGAGCGGTTGGGGTTGCATGTCTGCCGGGGCAACTGGACCCGCGATGAATCGGCTGCTCTCACGGGCAACTACACGCCGCTCCTGGACGCACTGAGCCGAGCCGATATTGGAGTCCTGTTCCTCGAGCTTTCAACTCCACGGGCCGGCGAAGCCGCGGTACTGAAGAAGCTGCCGGAAGACCGCCGGATCGCCGCTGGCGTCGTCAACCCGAAGCTCGACCATGTGGAGACGGTCGAAGAGGTTCGCCGGCAAATTGCCCAGGCGATAGACGTTTTCGGTGAAGAACGTCTCTTGCTGACACCGGACTGCGGTTTTGCCACTTTCGCCGACAACCCCGTGGCTTCCGCCCGGACCGCCGAGGCAAAACTGAGGGCCATGGTGGAAGCGCGAAACCTGTTTCGCTGACCCTTCAAACTCCAATAAATCAGGTACCGACGCGAAGTGGCCGTGTCAGCGTTTTCAGCAACGCAACCGCTGAAAGCGCGGCAAGCCGCGAGGTCTTCGGGTTGTCGGAGGGCGTGTTTTCGGTCAGGGTTCGAATCAGGCCGCAGTCGCCGGCAACTTCGATCTCATGAATGTTTCGCGTGATGGTGGGGTCGGCGATCAACCGGACACGGGTGGCGTCGACACCGATTCCCGCCAGGCTGAGAGCCGCGGACACGTTGACGTTGGCAGGGAAGGCCTTGCAGGCGTCGCGGGCGCTTCCTTCAAAGATGGTTCTGGGTTCGGTGAGACCTGAGATATCGATCCCTGTCTCCTCGAGATACGGCGCGCCCGCCAGTCCGGCCGGAGGTTTCCGGGTTGTCAGTCGTGCCGAGTCAATCGTGCCTATCGCGGCCGCCTTGATCGCGTCCAGGCCGGCGATCGCTCCGGACGGGCAATGAATCGCGGTATTTCCGGCCGCCGCGCGCTGGATCAATTCGTCGAGATCGATCAATCCTCCAACGCTCAGTATGAGAACGTCCTTCCCCCGCGAGACCGCCTCGACAAGGATCTCTTCGACGGCCGACGCACCGGCGGCCTCGACGACAAGATCCGCGCGCCGGGTGACGTCAGCGATGCCGCCGATAATGAGGTGCGCCCCCAGGTCGCCGGCGAGCGCTTCGGCCCGTGTCCGGTCCAGGTCGGCCAACCCCGTCAGTTCCGCCCCGACTTCGCCATTGCCGATGGATCGGGCAATAATTGAACCCATGGCGCCCGCGCCAACGATTCCGATCTTGAGCATGCCGCTAATGAGCGGTCTCGATCGGGACCGCCGGGCCGGCGTGTTCAGGCTCCCGGATCCGGTCGATGAGTTTTCGCGTTTCCTCGCTCGGGGGCGGGAAGAAACGCGTAAGCCCCAGAGTGACCGCGAAGTTCAGAACCATACCGATGGTTCCGATACCCTGCGGGTCGATTCCGGCCCACCGTTCCATGCCGAAGAACACTGTGGCGATGATGTAGAACGCCGTAAAGGAAATGCCGGTCAGCATCCCCGCAACGGCCGGAACCGTCCCGACACGCTTGGAGAAGATACCCAGCACGATCGCAGGGAAGAAGCTCGCGGCCGCCAGCCCAAAGGCGAACGCGACAACCTGGCTGACAAACCCGGGCGGATAAATACCGAAGAGTCCGGCGATAACGACAGCCACGCCGATCACGGCTCGTCCGACCTGAAGCCGCTGAGCTTCGCTGGCGCCAGGCCGCAGAATTCTGAAATAGAAATCGTGGGCGACACTCGAAGAAATGACCAGAAGCAGGCCACTCGCCGTCGACAGCGCCGCCGCGAGTCCGCCGGCGGCAACCAGGGCAATAATCCAGTTTGCGAGTTCGGCCATTTCAGGAGTAGCCAGGACGATGATGTCGCGATCCGGACCGGACAGTCCTGCGGCGCGCAACGCGATGCGGCCGTCCTGGCCGGCGGTTCCGTCCGTATCGATCCACTGCTGGTGCTCGACTCGCAAGGCAGCCAGTTCCGAGGCGGGCAGCGTTCCGTTTCGAAAGATCTCGTTGTCATCGCCCGCGGCATACCGCACCGCGCCGTCGCCGTTATCGAGCCAGAGAATGAGACCGGTCTGTTCCCAGTTGACGAACCACTCGGGCAGTTGTTCGCTTGTGCGACCATTCAGGCTGTCGATCATGAAGTAACGTGCGAACGCTGCCGTTGCCGGGGCCGTCAGGTAGAGCATGGAGATGAAGAAGAGCGCCCAGAATGCGCTCCATCGCGCCGCCTTGACCGACTTCACCGTGTAAAACCGGACGATGACATGGGGAAGCCCCGCCGTGCCGACCATCAGAGCCAATGCGACGAGAAAGACATTGAGCTTGTCCCACGGCTCGACGAACGTCGCCGTATATTGGGAGAAACCGAGGTCCAACTGAATCTGGTTCAGTCTCTCCAGCAGGTAGGCGCCGGAACCGTCAGCGGCGCCCACCAATTCGCCGCCCAGCCCCAGTTGCGGCAACGCGTTGCCGGTCAAACGGATGCTGATGGCGATCGCCGGTATGAGGAAAGCGGTGATCAGCACCCAGTACTGGGCGACCTGGGTCCACGTGATCCCCTTCATGCCGCCAAGCGTGGCATAGATGAAGACGATCGCCATTCCGATCACTACGCCCACGTTGATGTCGACCTGCAGGAAGCGGCTGAAAACGATTCCGACCCCGCGCATCTGTCCGGCGACATAGGTGAAGCAGACGAATATGGCGCAAAAGACCGCGACCATGCGAGCGACGTTGGATTCGTACCGGTCACCGATAAAGTCGGGCACGGTGTATCGGCCGAACTTCCTGAGGTACGGCGCGATCAGCAGTGCCAGCAGGACAAATCCCCCGGTCCATCCCATCAGGTAGATACCGCCGGCGTATCCCATCGTCGAGATGAGTCCCGCCATCGAAATATACGAGGCGGCGCTCATCCAGTCGGCCGCTGTCGCCATTCCGTTGGCGCCGGCGGGAACTCCCTGCCCGGCCACATAGAAGCCCCGGGTGTCGCGAACGCGGCTCAGCCACGCGATCGTGAGGTATAGCCCGAAGGTGGCCCCCACGAACAGGTAGGTCCAGGCTTGTACGCTCAATCGGAGCCTCCGCGCTGGATCTCGCGGTGGTGTTCCACATCGAGCCGATTCATCAGGAGACAGTAGACGAGGATCAGAAGGACGAAAGCGACGATGCTCCCCTGGTGCGCGAACCAGAAGCCGAGAGGAAATCCGGTTCCCGGAAGGGTATAGGCGTTCAAACGATCGGCCAGGAGAACGCCCGCTCCAAGTCCGACCGCGGCCCAGATGCAGAGAAGACCGATCATGATGCGCACGTTGCGGCGCCAATAGCTCTGAAGCGGACCGCTTCCGCCACCGCTCGCCGGTTTGGATTCATTGCTCATTCGAGAAGTCGAGCGATTCTATCGGAGGGTAGTTGGCAGGTCAACGCAAGAGGGCTTTCCCGATGACTCCAATACACGTAAACTGTTCGATTACTTTGTTGTCGAGGTCCGTCATTGAGAATTGTAATTTGCTGTTTCTTCCTGTTGGGCGGATCTTCCGTTTACGGCCAGGATTCCGGTTTCCTGACCGAGAACCCTCTTCAGGAACTCAAGGAAGAAGTCGATCGGGTTCTCGCCGAGGCGGGACTTCCGTTTTCGGAGACCCAGGATAGCCGGATCGCGTTGATGATCGATGAGCGGCGGCGCGCGTCCGAGGAACTCTTCGGCAACCTTCAGGACTTCGCCGCCGGTCCGACGCAGGGCCAACAGGCCGATCAACTGAATTCGGCGATCGACTGGATGCAGGGAGAGTTTCTGAGTCGTATCGGCGCGTATCTGACTGAAGAACAGGCGGCGGTCTGGGATGGATTCATCGGCGGGGGCGGATCGGGCCGTTTCTTGGCCAGCGAGACCGAGGCCGCACAGACCAACGATCAGACGCAGTACGTCCGAATCCATACCGACCCGTATACGGCCGAGGACGATTCGTATCGTTTGGGACGGAGTTCGAACGGAAACGGGTCGCGCACCGAAGTGATCCAGCGCGGCGGTAGCGGGGCATTTCACGGGAACGTGGAGTTCTTGCTTCGCGACGATGCATTGAACGCGCGCAATCCCTTTGCGAACAACAAGCCCGACTCCCAGGAGCGGCAGCTTCGGATCGACGCCAGCGGTCCGGTGATCCGCAGGCGGCTGACTTCCAGGCTCTTCTTTTTCCAGAACGAATCGGAGAACGTCGACACCGTGCATGCGACGCTTCCCGAAGGCCTGTTCGACCTCGGGATCGTTCGACCCACTACGACCCGTTCCTACGGGACCACCAATACGTTGCAACTCGCCGAGTCGCATTCGCTCGACCTGAGCGCCGAATACTCCACCGAGAAGGGTGAAAATCAGGGCGCGGGCGGCTTCACGCTTTTGGAGCAGGCATATACGACAACCGGAGACGACTGGAATATTTCCGCACGGCATTTTTCGGTCTTGTCGGGAGGGGGTCTGTTCGAGTCTCGATTCGGGTTGTTCCGCGACAGTACCGAAACGATACCGGTCACCGACGCTCCGAAGGTCGACGTGCTCGACGCGTTCAACCGCGGAGGCGCCCAGAATCGGTCCGAGACCGTGAACCGCAACTACGAGTTCGGCGGCATGTACACGCGCGTCGGAGAACGGTGGACCTTGAAGGCGGGCGTCGAGGGCGTGTATCGGACCCGGCGTTCATTAGCCGAGAACAATTTTGGAGGGACGTTCACGTTTTCGAGTATTGACGATTTCGAAGTGGGCAAGGCGGCCACCTACAGCGTCAATCAGGGCGTTCCGCTCGTGGAGATCGGCCAAGTCGAAACCGCTTTTTTCATGCAGAACGATTTCACTCTCACGCCCCAATTCACTCTGATGCTGGGCTTGCGATATCTGCGGCAGACGCACCTGAACGACAACGACAATCTCGCGCCCCGCCTGTCCTTTGCATGGGGAATAACGCCCACCACGGTTCTGCGGGGCGGGGCGGCGGTATTTCACCATACCTATGGCCTGAATGTCCGGGAAGCGCAGGAACGGCTGAACGGAATCCGCCAATTTGAAACGATCGTCGACAACCCGTCGTTCCCCAATCCGTTTCAGGCCGGAATGATCCGGGACACGTTCCCATCGACTCGCGCGACCGGCGCCGACCTCCAGGCGCCTTACGAAATCATCACCGGCCTGCAATTTGAAAAGACTTTCTTCGCGAACATGTTCGTGAATACGAGCTATTACATGCGGACCGAGCTTCGGCGTCACAGGCTGAGGGACGTGAACGCTCCATTGCCGTCGTGCCTGGCGGCGCTTCCGATGGGCCTGTCCGCCGGCGGAGAAACCGCATTCATTCAGACCTGCCGGCCGAGGGATCGCCAGAGCGGGTCCATCCTGTATCTGGAACCCACCGGAACCGAGGAAGAGCACCTTTTCAGAGTGAACTACCGGCAACGGTTCAGCCTTCTGAACGTTCAGGCCGGATACACGGCAAATCTGGCCTTTGCGGACACGGTGCCATCGAATAACGCCGGCATTCCGACCGATAGTTACGACCTGACCATCGATTGGGGGCGGGCCCCGTTCCCGGTACACCGGTTTGAGACCACCTTCAACGCCGAACTTCCGCTCGGCCTCTTTTTACTTGGACGGTATTCCGCCCGAAGCGGACAGGGGTACTCGATTCTAACCGGGCGCGACAACAATCGGGATGGACGCGTAACGGAACGGCCGGACGGAATCGAACGGAACACCGAACGCGGTGAAGCGACCTACAGCGTCGACTTCAACATTTCGAAGGCGTTCTTCTTTGCGAACGGTTCGCAGAACGTCAACGTTTTTGCGAACATGAGCAACGCGTTCAACCGCCTGAATCCGGGAACGCCTTCGGGTGTCTTGACGTCGCCCAATTTCGGCCGGTCGACCAGCGCCCAGAACCCGCGGGAGATCGAGATGGGGATGCGGTACCAGTTCTGAGCTGAGGCATTCGAAGTACCGGAATTGCGCCAGCAACAAGGCCAAGGAGCCCGTGGTGAAACCTCGCGTCGCACCGAGACCGGGGAGGTGCCCGCCTGGCAAGGCACGAGGAGGAAGCATATTCCCAATATGTGACCGACGAGCAACGCAGTCCAGACGGGATGCATCGCCGGTCGAATGCAGCAGGGGCTTCACCACGGGCTCCTAGCAACGGTTTGGCATCCTTGCCGCGTCAATATCCGGCACCGCAATGTTTGTGATGCCCGGCGGGCTTGGCCCGCCGAAAGGATTTCGATGACGATGCGGGGAACCGGGCCCACCAAGAGGTTCCTTTGACAGGTTCCGCCGCAATCCATAGCATGGGTTGGGGGAAAAATCATGCAAAGCCGCTTTTTACAGTTCACCTTGGCCGGCGTTCTCGCCTTGATATTCAGTATACCGGGAGAGGGAGCGCAAGACCCCGCTCGAGCTGCCGACCTCTCACGGTTGGCGACGACCGGAGTCCTGAACGGTTCGAGCCAGGACCGGGCACAAGAGAGTATGGTCGATCTCGCCGGGAACCTCCAGGCGCTCTATGACATCGGCGGCCGATCGGAAGAGCCCGACGCCGACGTGTTGGAAGAAATCCAGGAGCGGTCCGAAGAACTGGCGGAAGCGGTCGAAAACTTGCTCGAATTAGTCAACCGGATCCGATCTCAGGAAGAGGACGCCGCTCTGAGCATTCCCGATGAAGCCTACGACCGGCGTACGCTACGCATGGTCAATACGTATCTGGATCTCGTGGACCCGCTCAGGGAGTTTGCCAACGGCGAAGCTCTCGAGGACGAGGCCTTGGATCAAATCGGCGCCGGCCTCATGACGATCGAGGCGTTGACGCTGGCGCTTCCTGGAACGGAGTTCTAGCCCGTGGTGGAACGTCGGTTTTCGAAGCTGACGCTGTGGACGCGACGATTTGGGTTCTTTCACACTGCAGGGCGGACTGTGGCCGCACATTCTTGATTCGGGCGGTCATAGACCGCCCCTACAATAAGAAGATTCGGGCGGGACCCTACCGTTCCCGCTACAGAACAACGCCCTCAATCACGCTGATCGGCATCGTGGTCGGTACGATGCGGGTCAGTTCGAGTCCGGCCGCCTCATAGACGATCCGATACTCTTCTTCGGTTCGTTCCTTGCCGCCGTAACACAGCATCATCAGGTCGAGCCACTTGCCGAAGTTGGGTTCGTTGCCCCTGGGCAGAACGAACTCCACCAGAAGCACCTTTCGTTTGGGGCCCGCCGCCTTTCCGCAGTTGGTGAGGATCTCAATGGTCTTGTCGTCGTGATAGTCATGAACCACGTGACGAAGGATGTAGGCGTCCGCGCTTTCGGGCATTTCGCCGGCGAAGACATCGCCGGCCCGGACATCGAGACGATCCGACAATCCGGCCGCCTCCACGTTGGGGCGGGCCAACTCCGCGACGGGGGGGAGTTCGAACAGCGTTCCCCTGAGATGCCGCACCTGCTGGAGCAGTGCGATCAACATGGACCCGTCAGCGCCGCCCACGTCGACGACGTGTTCGAAACCCGAAAAGTCATAGGCTTCGATCATCGGAATGGTTTCGGCGCCGTGATGTCCGAACATGGCGTTCGAGAAGATCTCTCCACGCTCCGGGAACTTCGTCATGTAGTCGAACAGCGGCATCCCGTGGGTCTTGATGAAGGAAGGTTCACCTGTTTTGACCGTGTGCAGCACGTTTCCCCAGGCGGCAAAGAGTTCCTGCCCATGCAGTCTGGCGTAGCCCGTACCCCCTGGAGATCCCAACACTTCGGCCATCGTCGTCAGCCCGAAACGTCCCTCTTCGTCTTCAACGAAGAAACCGATACTGGCCAGGGCGCGCAGAATCCGGTACAGCGCATCGGCGTTCGCTCCGGCTTCACCGGCCAGTTCCGCCGCGGTCTTCGGTCCGTCGACAATCCGCCCTGCAATATCGAGTTCCGCGGCGACGAACAGAGCCTGCGTGGTCCAATAGCCGCGGATCATGTCGTTGAGTTGTTTCTTGAGGTCGGCGTTGGTGGGCAAGTGACTCCTCCGGGGATTGTTCGTACCAATTCGGACCGGTCGTGAGATCGATGTATTCCGTTTCGCCGTCAGCACGCGCTGGCTTCGTCCCTGCGGTCCGGGGGTCATTATAGCGAGTCCCGCCACCATTTCCGACTCGTGCCGGGCAAAAGCGGTCTTCTTGTCTCGATGGAATGACGGTTTTCTACTTCGCAGTGTTCGACGACGACCGGTATGCGGCGCCCAGTCGTATCCGAGTCGGGCGCGGGCCGCTCCATCCTGCTAAAATCAATCCCCATGGGAATGACTATCGCGGAAAAAATCCTGGCGCGGACCTCCGGGGAGTCCTCGGTCGTTCCGGGGCAGATCGTCGATGCCTATCCGGATCTCGTCATGAGTCACACGGCCACATGGCGGTCCGTGAACGTGATGGAAAAAGTGGGTGCGACGAAACTCTACGACCCGGACCGTATAGCGATCGTCCTTGATCACATCGCGCCGGCCAAGACGGAAAAGAACGCCTGGGATCAGCAGAAGAGCCGTGAATTTGCACGGAAATTCGGAATACGGAAGTTCTACGACATCGATGCCGGAATCGCTCACCTGGTGTTGATGGAAGCCGGTCACGTGGCGCCGGGCGACTTGATCGTGGGAACCGACTCGCATTGCACGATATACGGCAGTCTCGGGGCCCTGGGCACCGGAATCGGGTATACGGAGGTGACCTCGGTCTGGCTTACGGGCAAACTCTGGATGAAGGTGCCTCGAACGGTTCGTATCGAACTCACCGGCGCGTTCCCGAAAGGAGTCTTCGCCAAGGACCTCATGCTGCGCCTGATCGGGCAACTCGGGGCGGATGGGTGTACTTACGAGTCCGTGGAGTTCTACGGCGCCCTCATGGCCGGTTTGAGCGTGTCCGAGCGGATGACGATCACTAATATGGCCATGGAAATGGGCGTGAAGTGTGCCTTCGTTCCGCCGGACCGCATGACCGAAGACTATTTGCAGGGACGATTGTCGGGAAGGGAGTATGCGGGCATCGCCGCTGATCCGGATGCGGCCTACAGCCGGCAGATCGACGTGGATCTTTCCTCGCTCGAACCGATGGTCGCGTGTCCCCACGAGGTTCAGAATACAAAGCCGGTCGGTGAAGTCGCCGGGACGCGTCTGGATCAGGTCTTTCTCGGTTCGTGTGCAAACGCCAAATACGAGGATCTTGTGGTTGCCGCCGGCATCCTGGAAGGGAAGAAGATCCACCCCAACATCCGGTTCATCATCACGCCGGGCTCGAAACAAATCATGCTCGAGGCCATGCGATCCGGCGTGCTGCAGACCCTGATCGAAAGCGGCGGCACGCTCACCAATCCGGGGTGCGGCGCATGCGCGGGCGACGGCGGCGTCATGGCCGACGGGGAAGTGAGCCTGTCTACCGCCAACCGGAATTTCCTGGGCAGGATGGGAAGCAGCCGGGCCGAGATCTATCTGTCCAGCCCGGCAACGCTCGCCGCGTCAGCACTCAGGGGCGTTATTTCAGATCCGAGGGAATATCTTTAAGTATTTATGATAGAACCTGTTAAAGGTCGTATATTCAAGTTTGGCGACAATATTAATTCCGACGTCATCATTCCCGGTCGATACCTGATTTACATCGACCCCGATAAGCTCGCCGAGCACGCGTTCGAGGTTCTCGGCGACGGTTATCCGGACAAGTTGAGGGATTTCCAGATACTGGTCGCGGGGAGAAATTTCGGGTGCGGGAGTGCCCGGGAGCAGGCGGCCACGGCCCTGATCGGATTGGGATTCAAGGCCGTCGTCGCGAAATCCTTCTCGCGGACCTTTTACCGGAATGCGATCAACGCCGGACTGCCGATTGTCGAATGTGCCGATCTGGTCGATGCCGTGTCGGAGGGGGATGAAATCGTCATCGACCTGGCGTCCGGCGACATTCGCGCGGGGGATCGAAAGTTGACGTTCCAGAAGATTCCCGACTCGGTCCTCGAACTACTGGAAGTGGGCGGACTGGCTGAGTATCTGCAGACTCAGTACCACAAGTCTTAGGACGTAATCGTTACTGACGGGTCCAGGCGATGTGGCCGCCAAAGCCGCACCAAGGCCGCCGCGGCTTGAATCGCCGCCACCATCGCCATGACTCCGGCGGCTCCGCACTCGGGAAACGCGATGTTCAGAGCCCGTTCGTGTCTTTCCATTTCGAGAACGAACGTGATTTTCTGAGTGCCGCCGCACCCCTGAGTTTCGTGAATACAGGCGCTTACGACGTTCTGCCAGTAAGCAGGGTCGCGAACGGCGCGAGATCCATCGCGAATCGCAACAGGCCGGAGGCAATCACGATTCCGGCGTTCTTCGCAAGGCCTTTTTAAGAGAATAAACACTTGTTATTCCCATAATTTCAATTAAAACTGACGGAACATTCTTGTAAATCGGCGACCGAAATTCGGAAAGTCATGCCCTCGTAGCGGAGATCCTATGGCCAGAGAAGGTGGTGAAAGTCTGGGGCCGCTGGTTGCGGTGGCGCTGATCGCGGCAATTGCAGGGAGTGTCACATTTGTTCTGGGACCGTTGCGGTCCCAACGCCCGAGTGAACAAGGTGAGTTTTCGTCCTCCGGATCAGCCGACGCAACCGTTCAGGCGAGGCTCTGGCAGGACCCCATAACTGCGATCCAGACCCACTGGAACGGCATGGTCGAAGATTGGGCGGACCGAACAGTTCGATTTTCTCCCCTGGCGACACCACCCAAGACGATTTCGTCGGTGGCAAACGAGCTGGCGAAAGATGATGGTCGTCAACTTCGACTGTTCGTTTTGGTGTCGGGCAGTCCGTACGCCGAAGACATCGAACAGCGGCGGCGTCAGCGATACGCCATCGTTTCCGCGTTGACGGCGAACAACTTCAAGCCAGTCGATTCGGACCGAATCCGATACTTTCTCGCTCCCGCCTTCCGGGAGGACTCGCGAGACGGTGAAGCAGCGTTGACTGTCAGGGATTTCTTCCCGATCGGTTACGAACACTACGACGACGCACTGGAGGTCGCACGAGAGTTTGACGACCCCAATGACGGTGATTCGGGCGGCTTTCCTCAGGTGCGGGAAGACCGTCCCCCATGGAAATCCGTCGTCGTTTTTTGGCTCAACGCCGAAGACTTTGCCGACTATCCGCTGCACCAGGTACCCGCTCTAATGGCGGCCTTCTCCAAAAACGCCGCGTCAGTCGAGGCGGCCAGAGATGATCCGGTAACGGTCCTCCTGGGACCTTGGTCTTCAGACGCATTGCACCGAATGTGGGAAACCGTGGCAGATCATGAGGGTACTACGATAGCGGAAAACTTCCTGGCGACCATCAATGGCTATCCGAACAATGCGGAAGGTCTTCTCGTATCGCAGGAGATCCAGAGCGGTGAGCCGTCAGACCGGAATCGCCCGCCGCCCGCTGCCAGCGATGGAATCGATACATTCAGGTTTGACCTCATAGAAGAGGTCGTCGCCGAGGTCGACTGGTATCTGGATTTCGGCCTGTCGCCAGATGCTTCACGTGTGCTCAATGAATGTCTTTCGAGCGATCCCGGCCCTGGTGTGGGGGCACTTGAACGGTGTCTCGTAGAGGAGCCTTTCGCATCGATTGACGATTCGGATCCCGATTGGATGGAGACCGTTGCTACCCGTTGGGGTCCATTGCTGGTCACGCACGAGGCAGTGCATGGCCCGCACATGGCGTCGTTGATGTTCGATGCGCATATCTACCTGGACGATGGGCTCCCCCAAGAAATCGATTATGACGACCTGCTAACGTGCCTAGTGGGGAGTAACGGCGTCGAAGGAATTTCCAGTTGCTTAAACCGGTATGTCGAGGTGAACGATTCCGATTCCGAGTGGTTCGATTGGGTTGCCAACACTTGGTTCGAGAAACATCCGGAAGTGAATTTCTTGGAAGACAACCAGTCCAGTGCTGACCAAGCGCTAATATCGCCAATCGATTTCCAGAGAGACAGGCTACATATTATTTCGACGCGGTCGACGGTACCGTTGGATTGGCTATTTCGCAACATCAGTTATAGCGACAAGCAGGACGCTACCGATACCACAGTGGAGGACCGTGTCGGTACGGCCCTCGGCGTCAAGCTCTTCCGATCTGTCGTTGCGAAGGACGATCTGCTTTTGGACCGAGTTCTTACGGAACTGGATGCGCGTGGCCTATGCGAAAGTAAGAAGCTCACTGTGGCAATCGTGTCCGAGCAGGACACCGCGTACGGCCGGCTTCTCGATGACGTTATGGAAGCGCGCGCGCGGGAGTTCGTTCCGGATGATCTCATGAATCAGGCTGTGAAGTTCAACAACCGCGCCAGCGAGACCATGGGTGACCTCGAAGAATTTCAGTCGCCGTTCGAAGAATTTCAGTCGCCGTTCGAAGAATCTCAGTCGCAGTTCGAAAAATCTCTGTCGCAGTTCGAAAAATCTCTGTCGCAGTTCAAAGAATTTCAGCGGCAACTCAAAGAATTTCAGCCGCAGCTCCTAGTATCTGCGCCGCAGTTCCTAGTATCTCTGCAGCAGCTCGAAGAATCTCGGTCGCGGTTCAAAGAATCTCAGTCGCAGCTCAAAAAATCTCTGTCGCAGCTCAAAGAATTTCAGCCGCAGCTCAAAGAATCTCAGTCGCAGTTGGCTCGCTTGACGACTGATGTATCAGAAGAACAATTCGATGGCGCGTCCGACATCGAATTACGGATCGCAGATCTTAGAGAGGCAATATGGTTTAGCGTTCGAAGTATGACGTTACTAATACGCGCTGGCGATCAGCTCGATGCTCCCGTGCTGCCATGCGCCGAGGCTCTCGAATTTAGAGAGTTCGGGTATCTACGCGGCGTGGACGGAGAACTACCACCGCGGACTCAATCCGGTGGCGGTCGGCCGACCGCAGGTAACGAAAGCTCGGCCTCGCCCAGCAGTGCCGCCTGGCGGACACTGATGCCGGGCGCCCCACTGGAGCAGGCGGTCGGACCGTCTCAGTTGGACTATATCCGGCGACTGGCCGATATGATCGGCGACTCGATTCGGAATGACAATGACACCGCTCGGGGGTCGTCTGATGGGTATGTCGCGATCGGGATACTGGGCTCCGATGTCTACGACAAGCTCTTGATTTTACAGGCCTTGCGCGACAGATTGCCGAATGCAGTGTTTTTTACCACCGACTTGGATGCACGACTCACCGATCCGGACTCCTATCGGTGGACGCGGAATCTGCTCGTCAGTTCGTCGTACGGATTGTCAGACGAGGTGAACGCCACCGGCTTCCGTGACTCCTATCAGACCGCACTGTATAGAGCGACCTCCCGATTGTTGGACGGCGAAGACTGGAACGGCCAATGGGCAGCAGACCCAAAATTGTTCGAGATCGGACGTGCCGGAGCGGTGGACTTGGTCAACTGGCGTGAAAATTTGTCGTCACGGAGTTTCTGGGTGGCACTGCTCCTGCTGCTGCTCCCGCTGCTGGCACTGGGAATATTGGCCACAGCGCAGACGCGCAAGATCGATAAGAAGCGGTCGGCGCATCGTTATGGCGCGTGGAACCGAGTGCAATTTTACAGTTTTGTACCGCTGGCCCTGCTCGCCGCACTGCTCGTTTTCTGGCGGGGTGCCGAACCGATATTGATCGATCAGGGTATCAGCAGCATCCCTACGCTGATCCTTCAGATTACGACGATCCTGTTCGCGATCTCTATAGTCGACATCGCCTTGGGGCGGACACGTCAAGGACATCGTGACATTGGCAGCGAATATGGATTGAATGCACCGGCGCAACCGTCCTGGCAAATCAAGAACAGTTTAAAGAGGATCTGGGAACGCCGTATCGAGAGTCGGCCGGTCGGAACGTCTGTCCAGGACGCGTGGAACGATTATTTCAGAGTGGAGCACTGGAAGTCGCGCCCGGTTCGAATTCTGATCCCATTGACAATCTGGACGGCGCTTGTCGTGTTGGTCTTGTTTGAGCCCGGTCCACTGCTGACCAATGGCTTCTATTGGATTGCCTCATCCGTTCGAATACTGACGGTCGTTGCGGTCCTCGCGACGGTTTTCTTCTGTACGGATACGCTACGGATCGGCCAGTTGCTAATTCGCGACTTGGCTCGAAACGACTTGATAGGATGGTCATCCGAAAAGTTTCCCTCAATGTCGGACGGGCTCGACGATTACGTCAAGCGGCGCTGGCGCACGATGGACCTGACGGTACGGGTCACACAGATCTTGGCCCCGGTCGTCATATTTCCGTTCATCCTGACGGCCTTGCTCGTTGTTGCGAGGAACCCGATGTTCGAAGGTTGGATCTGGACATGGCCTTTGCTCCTGTTTTACCTCGGTATTTCAGTCTGGATCCTGATTCGGGCGCTGGCGTTCCAGTTCGAGGCCGCCGGTGCGCGGGATACGATCCTCGGGGATCTCCGACGGCACGGACATCAACTCGCTTCCGACAAGCTTCAGTCCGACCGTCTCGAGTTGGTCGTCAACGAGATCAGCCGTTTACGCGAAGGAGCGTTTGTTCCGTGGACTCGGAATCCGATCTTGCAGTCCATCGCCTTGCCATCGGGCGGGTTCGGTCTTCTGACGCTTTTGAACGCGTTTTTGAGTTGATCTGTCAGCGTCTCGGATCCTGTATGCGGCCCGTGAGCGCCGCCGCCGCCACCGTGTGGGTCGATGCGAGGTAGTGACGGGCGTGGGGGCTCCCATTGCGGCCCGGAAAGTTACGGGCCTGGTTCGAAATCATGACTTCGTCCGCGCACATCGCACCCATATTGACCGCCTGGTTCGAACCCGCGCTGGGCGGGCAAACGATAGCGCCGGCGTCCAGCAGCGTTTCGATCAACCCCTCCTGGATGGCGGCCTTGTAAATGCTTCTGTTGGCCGGAACCACCTGTAGGCGGACCCCAGGATGGACCGGCTTGCCCTGGAGGCGTTCCACGAGCGTTCGAATGTCGGTCAGTCGTCCGCCCGTGCTTCCACCGACCTCGGCGAGATCGATCTCGATGCCTTCGACCTCCCTTACCGGTTTGACGTTGCCGACTGTTGGCGGACATGCCACCCGCGGTCCGTCGATCGCCGACACGTCCACGCGAACCACGCTCGCATAGCGAGTACCGGGATCGTTGGTTACGACCTCGAAATCCGTCGCCGAGGAATGCTCCTTCGCGTACGCGACGGTCTTGTCGTCCGGATCGATGAAAGCCGCTTTCGCTCCCAGATCGATCGACATCAAGGGGAAGAGGCAACGGTCTTCGATCAACAACCCTTCGATATAGTCGCCCGCATATTCCAGCGCCTGATAAATTGCGCTGTCTTCGCCCATGAAACCGACGACGTGCTGCGCAACGTCGCGAGGCTGGACGCCGTCGGGAGGCTTGCCCTCCAAACGGACCTGGATAGTTTCGGGAATCCGGAACCATGCCTTGGAGTGCCGAAACCCGAGGGCCGCCATCGAGTTGTTTCCAACCCCGGTGGCGAAGAGCCCCAGGGCACCATGAATCGGCGTATGCGAATCGCAGCCGATAACGATCTGGCCGGGCGCCCAGAGTCCGCTTTCGATAATGACGTGATGAAGACTTCCACTGCCGCCGTCGAACACCCGTATTCCATGTTCGGCGGCAAATCGGCGGACGCGATGCAGCCTCTCGGCCCCCTCTTCGGTCGGTGCCGAAAAGTTGTGATCGAAGACGAACGCGATTCGGGAAGGATCGTGAATGGCGCCCCCGCCCAACTCTTCCCGGAATACCCGTGTCACGAAATTGGCGCTGAGGTCATGCATCACCATCAGGTCGACGTTGGCCACGACAACCTCGCCCGGCGCGACCCGGTCGCGGCCACTCGACCGCGCCAGGATCTTCTCGATCATGTTCATAGAAGATCCCATCCGTCAGGCGTTGCAAGGCAGGTGTCCCCATGGACCATGTGGGCAGAGCGGTCGTCGACGAGGTGAAGCGCCCAAAGCCCGCCGGCGTGCACGGCGCCCGGGTCGACCGAAGTGTAGGGGTCCCCCCCTGAAAGGTTTTCGACGATGACGCCGGGGGCGAGTTCCACGGGTTTCTTGTTCAGCGTTCGGTCAAAACGTTCCGTGAGGGCGCGCATCCGGGCTTCGGGCGCATGGCATCTCGAGATCCGGGTCCAATGCCCGCGATACTCCACGGCAAGGCTCACCGAATATTCGTCTTCGAGATTCTGGCCGGTCGCGGGGCGGGGGGCGCGGCCGGTGTGTCCGATCAGGACGACCAGGTCTTCGGCACCTGCCCTCCGAAGGCCACGTTCGAGGCGTCCGGCCAGTTCACAGCCGGTGCGGCCGGCGCCGTATCCGATCTCCGCCTGCAGAACGATTCGGGCCATGGCGGCGGACTTTCGCCGCATCGCAATCTCGGTCGAATCGAACTGGGGACATGCCACCGCTTCGGCCTCAACGTCGATCAGTTCCAGGTGGGTGTTCATCAGACCGGCATGCATGTCAAAAGGCAGACCGGCTTCATCGAGCACTCCCATTCGATTCCATTCCCGCTCGGTCGCGAGACTCTCGAGTGTGGCCGCGAAGTTTCTGCCGGGCCGGATATCCACGATGGGCGTCACCGACTGAATCCATTTGTAGACGCGGGGCGACAGTCCGCAGATCAACGTCGTGGGGCCCTCGTCGGGAATCACAAGCAGGGCGCGGTTGAAGTAGGGCATGAAATTCTGGAGGGACCGGACCCGATTCGACCGCCACAGGTCGGAATACACCACGCAAGCGGGAAGGCCGCGATGCCGAAGGACCCGGCGAAACGCATCGATCCGGCCATGGAATACGGCCGGCGGCACTTCGTTTCGATCCCAGACGATGAGTCCTCGTTTCACTTCAAACGCCCTTCGTAAAAAGTTTCTTCTCGGTAGCGCTGAGGGATTCGCAACCGTTGGCGTTCACCAGCAAGGTGTCTCCGAAAACCATATAGCCTGACAGGGGCAGGTAGGTGTTCGGGTGCGCGATGACGACCATCGATTCATTCACGACGCAGTCGACATCTTCGAGCACGTAGGGGTTTTCGTCCGGGTGCAGGCCCAGGTTGTGTCCGCGCACCCGCGTGTACTTCGGCGTGGTGTAGTCCCCGAAGCCCGCCGCCCGAAACACATCGTTCTGTACCCGAGCCACGTCGGATATGTTGACGCCCGGTTTCAGGAAGTCTTCGGCGGCCTGCTGGGCTTTCCTGAAGATCTCGAAGGACTCCCGTTGTTCGGACGACGGCTCGCCCAGCACCAGGGTCCTGCAAATCTGCGCGAAGTATCCGTTTACCTGCGGGCTCAATTCCGTGGTGATGTTGTCGCCCGCTTCAAAGCGCCGTTCGGTTGGAGGATGCATGCCGAACACCTCGGCGCCGCCCGACCCGATCAACATGAAGTTGTCTTCGGCGCCCCGTGCCTTCAGGAATCCTTCGATTTCGGCAACGAGTTCATGCTCGGCCATTCCGACTTCGGCGGTGTCGACAAAAAAGCGATAGCCCATGTCCGCCAGTCGGGCCGCTTTCCGGATATGTTCGATCTCTTCGGCGGTCTTGGCCTGCCGCAGGGTTTCTACCGCCTTGGTGGCGGACGCGGCCGGATGGTGGGTCGCCCGCCCGGCGGTGCGCGCAAAGCGGGTTTCCATCAACTCCAATCCCGCGACGCCGATTCGCAAGTCCTCGGCGCCCCCGAGCAGGGCAGACAGGCCGCGGTCAAAATCGCTGTCCAGGCGAACGTCGTCGAAGGCGGCCGCATCGAGGGCGTCCCGGTCCCACGGGTGAGACGTCAGTATGCGAACATCCCCGGACTTTTCGAGAATCGCCGCGGCGTGCGGGCCGAAAAAACTGAAGTTGACCAGCGAGCGAAAATAGTCCTTCCGCCAACTGTGCCCGTACACCAGCAGCCGGTCCCACCCGGATTCCGCGATCAGGTTCTGAAACTGTTGTTGTCGCGCCGTGTTGAGCATGGTTAACAGCCCGTGGCAGGACCCTTCTGGGTCGCGCGCTGGGGTTTTCGGGTTTCAGACGCGAAGAGAGGAGCGGAGCGATGGTTCCGCATCGTGACCGACGAACGACAATGTCTGTGACCCGAACCCCCCTGCGCCCTACGGGTTACGGCGGCATCGGGCCATCTGCCACGTTGCCCCTCCTCGATCGATGGTGTCATCGACGAAGTCGATGGGGGACATCGACTTCGTCGTGCCGCCTCGCATACGGCCCAATGGCGCTCGTAACGCGATCCCTGTAGGGTTCTACCACGGGCTGTCATGGCGAAACGTCCTCGAGAAACCACTCCGTCGGAATCTCGCGTCCCAGGCCTAGTTTTCGAGCCTTCTCGAGTACGGCCGAACCGACGGCGGCGAATTGCGTTCCCGCGCCGGTGTTGTTGTTGAAGAGCGTGATCTGATCCACGCTGGTTCGGCCCTGTACCTTTCCGGCCAACAGGTCCTGTATCTCGTGGATCTCATCCCAATCGACGATGCCGTTCTGGGCGGCGTCCCAGATGTCGGGAGACCGGTCGTTCCGGGCCACGTCCTTGGAGTGCACGATGTAGACATCGGCCCGGCGGATCGTCTCGTCGTCGATTTCGCGCCGCTTGTTGCTGCCGTCGGCCCCTCCAATCGAAGCGATGTACATCCCCTTTTCGACCCAGGCGCCGTCGAAGACCGCATCCCATGCGGCGGTGGCGGCCTGGACGAAGTCGCTGCCTTCAACGGCCGCTCTCGCCGTGTCGACAGCCTCGACCTTTCGGTCCAAACGTCGGGACCATTCGGACGCGAACGTTCGCCGGTGCGCTTCGTTCGGACTGAATACCTTGATCCGTTCGAACTCGAAAAGGCTGGACAGAAATTGCAGATGGGCGCCGGCCTGCCATCCGGTTCCGAACAAACCGAGCACCATCGGGTTTTCCGGGGCAAGGTGTTTGGCGCCGACGGCACTGAGCGCCGCGACCCGCATCTTCTGGATCACGCCATCGTGGATGATCGCGACAGGCTCGATCCGTTCGACGTCGAATAGCAGCACCATTCCACAATAACGATTTCCGGAAGCGACCGGCAGAATACGCCGCCGCTTGACGCCATTGGTAAACGAGTAACCCGCCATGTCCGAAGTCACGCGCAAGGCCCAGACGCCGGTCGAAAGGCTTCCGCCCTCCTGAGTCTTCATTCGATATTGAAATCCCGGGTTCTCCAGCGATTGGGCGGGCAGATAGGTCTGGGACCGCGGCCGGTTGATGGCGGCGTTCTCGGCCAATTCCCGGTAGATCCGCTCGGTGGATGCAATGGCGTCCTCGGGCGTCAATGCCCGTTCGACATCGTCGTTGGTGAGCAGCAGCGTCATGGTCTTGCCAGCAGCGAATTCTCTTCGGACTCCAGAAAGGGAATCAATCCGCCGGACTGAAGCATTTTGAGCAGGAAGTCCGGCGGGGGGGTGGTCTGGATCGTCCGGCCTGTTCTGCTGTTGGTTACCGTGGCGTTCACGATATCGACCTTCAGGGGATCGCCGGTTTCCACCATCGCGTGCACGCCCGGGACCTCCAGGATCGGAAGGCCCACTTCATGTCCGTTCCTGTAGAAGGTGCGTGAAAACCGTTCGGCGACGACGGCCCCGACACCGGTGGCCTTGATGGCCTTGGGCGCGACGGCACGGCCCGAAGAACAGCCGAAGTTGCGTCCGGCGACCAGGATGTCTCCGGGCTGGACATGCTTCGGGAATTCCGGATCGAGCGACTCCAGGCAATGTCTTGCCATCTCGGCGAAGCCCTTCCAAACCAGATATGCGGGCGTAATCGCGTCGGTTGGAACGTTGTGACCGAATTTCCAGCACTTGCCTTCAAAAACCAGCGGTGCGGACATCGTGCGTCTCCTGTTGGTTGCGACCAGAGAGTGGCAAATGATATAGAAGCCGCCCGAATGGGTCAAACCGCATCCCGCGCCGGGTTGCGAACGGGGAAGGGAACGCGTCTGAAAGCGCCGATAGTTGAAAGGCTGTCAAAGATCGAGCGTTGGTTTCAGAAGCGGGTTTCCGGAACGCCGGGTTCGCCGGTGGCAGCGAACGGCACTTGCGCCTAGGATCGGAGCATGGACCGTCGAGAATGAGGGTCCCCCCGGTCGGACATCGATCCCAGGAGCTTGCGCAGGAGAATGGCCAGCGTTTGGCGTTCGTGCGCGTCCAACGCCCGATCCAGTACTTCGTTCTGGTTGCCCAGGTACGCCGTGGTGACCCGATCGACCAGATCCCGGCCCCTCGCGGTGAGTTGAATGAGCACGCCTCTCCGGTCCGATGGGTTGGCCAGGCGTTCAACGAGGCCAGCCCCCTCCAGTCGATCGATCCGGGGTGTCAGTCCCCCCGACGACACCATTAACGGTCTTAACAGATCTCTCGGCGCCACTTTGTAATCCGGTGACGCGGTCCGAATCTCGGTGAGTAGTTGAAATTCGACATCGTTGAGGCCGAATTCCCTGAGGACCGTTTCGGCATTGGCTTCCGAGACTCGGGCAAGACGGCTGATTCGGGCCAGGACACCCAAGGAGGAGGAATCCAGTTCGGGCCGCTCGTGTTTCCACCGTTCGATCATAAGGTCGATTATTCCTTTCGTCATGAATAAGAGCTTAGACCAGAAGAATCTTTATAAAAAGAATAATGTTAAAAAATATATTTTAACAAAGCTTCTATATAACAATATTCTTTAACTTATCCACGATTCTTTTCAAAAAGCTGGCTTTCGCCAGACAAACAACAATTCTTGTGAAGTGAGGACGAGGTCATGAACCATGTGACCACTATCCAAGAATGGCGGCTGATTCTTCTCGTCGGCGCCGTGCTGACGTTAGCCCGCCTTTCTCACGGGTTTTCCTCGTGCCGGATCAAGCGCGCCCAAGGGGCGGGCCTGAAAATTGTTCACCGCGGGAGGTTGGCGGTGGTTGGAGTAGTGGGCACGCAGCGGGGAAAAAGATGCGGGCAGGATGCCCGCGTTCCCAGGGGAATGCCCGAAGGTTTTTCGCCGCGGGACGTTGGCGGTGGCTGGCACGCGCCGGAGAAGAGATGCCCCGCGTTCCAAGGCGCGTTAGCGAGGCGATGCGCCGACAGACGACGCAAATGTGCCCGCTCCGGGTCCGCATGGTTGCGGACCCGAATTCAAACGACACTCCCGTTCCCGGTTAGCGGGTACGGAGGCAGTTTGTGGCAGAACCCTTCCGGGTTCTGCCACGACCGGCTAGAATATGATTTTCCCGCCGACCTGGACCTCGCGGGCGGAGAAGGCGGAGCTGATCGAACCGAACTGGGTGCTGTTGGGATTGTGGCTACCGCCCACGTTGAAATTCGTGTGATTGAGGCTGTTGAAGAAATCGGCGCGGAGTTGAAAGGTCGCCCCCTCCGAAATCGGGAGCTGAAAGCTCTTGCGAATCCCGAGATCCAACGTCGCGTACCACGGTCCACTGACGGGGGACAAGGCCAGCGTCCCGGTCTCCAACAAACCGGGATTCACGAAGATATCGAGATTCCCTCCGCCTTCCTCCTCGCGGAGGGAGGAGGCGAAGAGATTCACGCCACCCTCGGAGTCGCGGAAGTTTCCGGTGCGCTCCTGAAGCTCCTGGATATCGATCCCCGTCAGAAAAACGGTATTGTTGTTGGTTCTGCCTCCTCGATTGATGGTTGCTCTCGCCGAGGCAATGGTGATCGGGTCGCCGGAACGGACCCTAAGGAATCCGCTGAGGTCCCATCCGCCGGCAATGGCGTTGAGGATGCCGCCGGTGTCCATCCATCGGCGCCCTTCACCGAACGGCAACTCCCAGACCCAGTTGCCGTTATAGGTGTGCGTGATGTCGAAAGAGGGACGCCTGATCTCGAGTTGAGGTTGGGCGTTATCCATGAGCGCGCTGAAATTGGTCTGGCTACCCTCGAAATCCGTCAGCACCTTGCCCCAGGTATAGTTGAACTGGGCCGACAAACCGGCGCGGAACCGCCGTCTGAGCTCGACCTGGAGACTGTTGTACTTCGAGAACGAATTGTTGCCGACGTAATCGCCGACGAAGGCATTGGGATTGCGGTAAAAATAGCTTGCCGGCACACTGGAGCCGAATCTCTCGCCTCCTTGTCCGTCAAAGAAGAATGTGCGGTTTTGCGCCAAAAAACCGATATATCGTCCGGCCTCACCGTTCCGAATCCAACTTTGTACACCTCCCGATTGCAGGAATCCACCGAAACCGAGTCGCGGGAAGAATTGCAGGGGTTCACCCCGGCGAGGATCCCCGTTGGCCTCGAGGTTACTTTGGGCGACCCTGAAATCGTCCAGGAATTCCGGCGGCAGGAGAAGCTGGTTGAGATCGATGGCGCGGGTGAGTTTGACGCCGTGGTTTCCGACATAGCGCACTTCGACAACGGTGTTCTGCATGATCTCGTGCTGCAGGCCGATGTTCCATTGCTGCACATAGGGCGTTCGCAAGTCGGGGTCGATGGTGAATAGGGCCGCCGTCGAACTCGCCTCGAGCCCGTCAAGCGCGGTTCTCGGGATCTTGAACTCGGGCTCCGGAATCGGAACCAACCCGTCGCCGCTGACCGTGCCGCTGATTCCCGAGATGGAGATCGACTGGCTCAGACCGTCGTTGGCTCGAAGCGCATTGCTGACGGTCGTGAAGTTGTTGTCGACCACATAGTTGATCGAGTAACCGCCGCGCAGAACGGTGCCGTCGGTAAGGCGCCATGCGAGGCCGATGCTGGGAGCGAAGTTGTTTCGGTCGGTCTTGTAAAAGGGCCTTCCGTTGGTCGTGCCCGCGAGATCGACCACGGCGTCAGGGTCGAGCACCGCCTGGATGCCCCCAACCGGCAACAAGGCCAGTCCGTTAACCTCGTTCGGGACAGAGTGCTGTTCCCATCGAATTCCGGAATTCAGGGTGAGACTGGGAGTGATCGACCAGGTATCCCCCATATAGAGGTTGAGAAATTTCTGCTCGAGACTGCTCGTTCTGGAAGCGCCATCGACAAACCCCGATGTGGGTGTGGCGACGTTGAACGACTGGTCCGCGGAGTCTACGGCCCCCGCCATAGTTCCCAGCAGAGACGAAGCGTTGCCGAGTTCACCCGCCGAAATGCCACCCGGAAAAAGCAAGGGAACCAGCGGATCCGGATTTCCGGGCCCGAACCCGAGATCGTACGTCGGCACGGTACCCGCGTCGTTGAAACTATCGACGTTGGTCCAGCGTACGCTCCCGCCGAATTTGAGGATTCGGCTTCCGTGAACCAAGGTCATGTTATCCATCAAGTCCAGGTTGCGCGAGTCGCGGCCCTGAGCGAGAAAACTCCGGACCGGATTCGTGAACACACCGACACTCAGACGGTAGCCTTGGGGAAAGGTCTCGTTCGTGAAGAATCTCGGACTCGACGCCTGGAAACCGAACCGTCCTTCGTTGACGATCGTCGGCGTGAATTGACTTCTCAGGGTATAGGAGCCCAATCTGCGGATCGAGTTTTGCCCAGCGCCGGGAAGACCCGGGAAGACGGCATCGATCGAGTTGCCCACCGAGTTCGGTAAATCGAATTGGAACTGGTAAAAGGAACCGGTAAAGGAGTGCCGCGCGTTGATCTCGTAATCTCCCCGGAATACATACCAGGCGGAGTTGTTTTGGTTGGGACTGTTGAACCTATAGCCGGAGGTGTACCTTCCGTTGCCAACGCTGTCGTCATTCGGCAGCGGAGTCAGATCGATCAGGGAATCGATGGCGGGATCGGGCGTCAAACCGGTGAGATCGAACAGGTTCACGGTGTGCAACTCACCGTCGTCTTGCCGGACGTACCTGAAATCGCCCGAGCGCGCGGAATCGGTCAGGACCGTCCTTACCACGGAAGCCGAACCTGGGTCGCGCTCTTGCTCATGGTCGAAGAAGAAGAACAGCCTGTCCCCGACGATGGGACCGCCTATGTTGCCACCAAACTGATGGGTCCGAACCTTTTCCTTGTCGACTCCGGCGGCGTTATTGAAGAAGCCCGTGGCGTTCAGGGCGTCGTTACGATGGTAATAGAACACCTCGCCATGGAACTCGTTGCTGCCCGAGCGAGTCACGAACTGCGTTTGCGAGGTTCCCAGACCGGCGTCGACCTCCGAGTTGGCGGTCGTGATGTTGACTTCCTGGATGAAGCTCTCATTCATGGGAATGATTGCGAACAGGGAGTCGGTTCGGATGAACGTGTCCTGGTTGTTGATCCCGTCGAGCGTAAGGTTGTTGAAGGTGCCGCGAGTCCCGTTGATGGAAGCATCGCGCGCACCGCCCGCGCTCGTCACGCCGGCCTGGGTAAGAGCCAGTTGGGTGACGTTGCGCCCGTTCAATGGAAGATCCTGGATCTGCTCCCGTTCAAGGTGGGTGTTGATCTCGGCATTGACACCGTTGACCACGGCCTGAGCCTCGGCGGCAGTCACGGTGATGGTCTCATTTACCGTTCCCAGTTCGAGAACGATGTCGACGGAGGCGGGCGTGTCCACGGCAACCTGGACACCTTCGACGACCGCCGTGCTGAAACCGGGCATCTCTGTCGCGATCCGGTAGAGTCCACGGGGTACCTGTGGAAACACGAATCGACCGGTGTCATTCGTGACCGCTTCCCGAGTGGCATTGGTCTCGGTGTTCGTCAACGTGACCTCGGCGCCGGGAATCAGCGCCCCGGTTGGATCCCGTACCGTCCCATCCACCGAGGCCGTGAGAACCTGTCCAACCGCGGGTATGGACGCAGCCAAGAGAATGCCAACCGCCACGAGCGCCATCGACAGATTTCGAAAATCGAGTCCTTCACGATTCATGATGTCCTCCAAATCGGTTCGGCTCTTTCCGAGTCTTGTTTAATTGTTTACGACAATTCTGAAACCCCAGTTTACCACCCGATTACAGGCGTGGACAGTATTAGTGCTGTCCAACGCTACATGAGCCTGAACGAGGTCAGCGTTTCCAACGCTACATGAGCCTGAAGGCCCGGTCTGGGCGATCATCGGAGAATGATCGTGACACTACAGACCGAACGCCTCCGCACCGTCGATCAGATCAATGCTTTTCTGGAAGGCAGCGATCCGGTCGACTACCGCCCAGAAGACCGGGACGGGATCTACGAGTTCGTCCGGCGTACGCTGGTGGGGATCGGGTACGGTCGGCTCGGGCGAATCGGCAAGGGGGCGGTGCGCGAATACCTTGGCAAGACGACGGGGCTGTCCCGTGCGCAGGTGAGCCGGCTGATCGGCCAGTACCGCGCGACGGGGCGCGTGGTGGACCGTCGCGGCGGCAACAGCGGACGGCCCTTCGCGCGGGTCTACACCGCTGCGGATATTCGTCTGCTGGCCGAAGTGGACGCGATCGGCAACCAGATGTGCGGCCCGGCCACCTGCGCGGTGATGCGGCGCGCCCTGGAGGTGTTCGGCGACCGGCGGTTCGAGCGCTTGGCGTACCTGTCGAGCGCGCATCTGTACAACTTGCGAGATTCCAAGACCTACCGCGCCAAGCGCACCGTGTGGCAACACACCAAGCCGACGGCCACGCGGATCGGCGCGCGCCAGCGGCCGGAGCCGCAAGGCCGGCCCGGTTTCGTGCGCGTGGACACGGTCCATCAGGGCGACCGGGAGGGCGAGAAAGGCCTCTACGCGATCAATTTGGTGGACGAGGTCACCCAGTTCGAGCACATCGGCGCGGTGGCGAGGATCTCCGAGGCGTTCTTGATCCCGGTGCTGCAAGCCCTGCTGGTGGAACTGCCGTTCGTCGTGGTGGGCTTCCATTCCGACAATGGCTCGGAATACATCAATCGCCAAGTTGCTGAATTACTGAACAAACTGCATGTCCGCCAGTTCACCAAGTCACGCGCCAGGCGGTCGGGCGACAACGCGCTGGTGGAGGGCAAGAACGCCTGGGTGGTCCGCAAGTGGCTGGGTCACGACCACATCCCGCAACGCTTCGCCGCCCCGGTCAACGCTTTCACCCAAAACGTGCTGACGCCGTACCTGAACTTCCACCGGCCGTGCCTGTTCGCCTGCGAGCGGCGCGATGCCAAGGGGAAGGCGCGCCGATACTACCGCCGCCAGGATGTCATGACCCCGTACGAGAAGCTGAAGTCGCTGCCCGGCGCTGAGCAGCGCCTGCGCCCCGGCGTGACCTTCGACGCCCTGGACCAGCGGGCCCACGCCATGACCGACCTCGAGGCGAACCGACAGGCGAACCGCGCCCGCGACGCGCTGTTCCGCGCCATCGGCCAGTCTACCCCGGAGGCGGCATGATCGGGCTTTCGAACGGCCGCGACGCGGGCTTTGGCCGACGAGCCGGGCCCGCGCGCCAAGCGGTGCAGTGGTGGACCAGTCCTTCGGGCCGGCGCACGCGCGTCAGGGGGCCTGTGGAAAATGACGCGTCTATGGAAATCCGCAAACAACGCGGTTTCCCACAAGCCGCTCGGCTTCGCCGCATTTCCCACAGGCCCGACGGCGGGAACGCATCGCCATCAACCTGTTTTCAGGCCGCAGCGATCCACCTTCAGATCGGGAATCTCCTGTCTGAAGAATGGGGACACCCTCAAGGGTTGAGCTTGTACAGCATTCTCGCAACAGCTAAAATAGGCCCCCTACAACAAGCCCCGACCGGGACGAAGGCTCACCACCAAGCCCCTCTGTCCAGGCTCATGTTCTTATTGGAAAACGCTGTATTCGAGCACGAATTGTCGTATCGTTTTCGAGAGGAGTCGTGCACGGCGATCGAGCTTCCGGAGAGCCCGCGAACCTCATTGATGAGAACTCTTTAGAACAGCGAGCCCTCATCTCCCATCATTGCGTTGCGCAGAAGCGGAATCGGGGGACTGCCGATTGGATCGGCAAACGGCCGGTCAATCCAGTCTATCGCGAGCCGGAGATCGGAGTCTTCAAGACCGCCCTAACGCTTACGGCGCACCATAGGTTACGGATCGGGATTCACAGTTATTGGCCGGGTTCCCCTCGCCTGGAGCCTCCACGATACAAGCTCGAAATGTCAGTGTCCCTATGCGTACGTTCCCTACTTCTACACGGATAAACATTGTTGTTACACCCAAATCCAAAGCTGGTATATCTCGATAGGTCGACGCGCCGAAATGCAGTTTCGCAGGCTGCGATCTAATCGGTCCTCGGTTGACCACCGTTACCGACATACTGATCGGGTCGCCGAAAGAAGCGGGGCTTGGAGCGTGGAGGGTGGCGCTCGATATCGCGAGATCATATGCAATCGCCTGCGGATCGGTGGGATTGAGGACATAGACCTCGTTATCCACCGGATCAACCAAGTAGACACTTCCATTGGCGAACGTGATCCCCGTTGCGTTCCCATTGTCCAGATCCAGATTAAAGTCGTACGCGGAAGCGCGCTGCCCTGAGGCGTCGTACGCATAGACCAAGCCGTCGCGATCATCAACCACGTAAAACCTGTTGTTGGCAAATACGATCCCTCTTGCGGACTCATTGGCGGAATCCAAATCGAAGTCGGAAGCTGAATCGCGCTGGCCCGAGGATTGGTACGCATAGACCTTGTCGTCGCCAGTGTCAACCACGTAAAACCCGTTGTTGGCGAATGTGATCCCGAACGCGTCCTCATTGGCCGAATCCAGATCGAACTCGGAAGCCGAATCGCGCTGGCCCGAGGATTGGTATGCATAGACCTTGTCGGCTTCCCTATCCACCACGAAGAACCTGTCGTTGGCGAACACAATCCCTTCCGGATTGCCATTTGCGCTAGCCAAGTCGAAACCCTCGATCTCCATTTGCCTAGCGCTGACCGTAACGCGCACTGCAGTGGAACAGTTGTTCTGGGAATTGGATTCTCCGGACACCGGATCCACGCAAGCACCGTAGTAGTAGGTTCCAGCGTCCGACGGCGCGGTCAGGCTGATCGACTCGTCGCTGATGCCTGCGGCGGCAAGTGCGCCCACGGCGTCCGTACCGACCTCGGTGTCCGCCATGGAGATCGTCGCGTCCGTCGAGCGGTAGTAGCGCAGCGTGGTGGCGGCAGCCCGGCTGAGGCCCCGGTTGCGGACAGTCGCGCTGAACGTGAACGACTCGCCAGGGTCGGGGCTGGCGTCGCTGACCGCAGAGGACTCAACTACCAGGTCCGGTTGACTCTCCTCGGGCGGCACACCCTCCGAAACGCTGCTCTCGGTGGGCAGATCCCAGGGTTCCCCCGCGGTATCGAAGTAACTCAATGTTCCGGACGAGGCCTGGCCCGCGATCCCGCTGAACAGGATGAACTGGGTGGACCATCCAGCGGAGTCCACGATATGCGGAAAGAATTTGTCCGGCATGTTCGTCGGCACGCCGGTTTCGTCCGATGGCGGGGTGGTTGTCATCTTGAGTTCGTCCCGGTCGTTGAAGCGCAATCGCAATCCAACAATCGCAACGTCGGCATCCGAGGTGACCCGGAGCACTCCCAAGAAGTTGTCCGGCAGCGAGTCGAAGATCTCGTCGATGAAACGGGCCACCTGACCCGACGATGGAAGCGGCAGCGTGACCGGGGCGACCCCCATCGCCAGGTTTCCATCCAGGCCCGTCACCTCCAGAGTCACCATATTGTCCGTGTCCGCCGCGTTGGCGATGGCCAGTCCGGTTCGGATCGAGCCCGCCTGATTGGGCGTTCCCGACGATTCGGCGTATAAGCGAAATGCCGTTCCCGCCGTCAGCGCGTTGACGCCGACCTCGGAAACGGTTTTTCCACCTTTGGTATAGGAAAAGACGACCAGACCGGAGGGCGCGACGCTCCCATCGTCGGGGGTCGCGCGCACGGAGCCAGTGGTGGCTCCGCCAGTGGGATTCGAGGTGGTGAATCTTTGGGAACTGCCGGCAGGAATCTCATACGGAAATTCCGATCCCGTCTGGTCATCGTCAAGCGTGAGGATCGCGGGGTCGGCGGGGGCGGTTTCGCTGCCCTGTCCAACGAACTGGATCGTTCCGGCGATCGTTTCATCGGTCGGGTTGACGAGGATGACCTGAGTCACCCAACCGTCGCCATCGGTGAAATGAGGGAAGTAGACCGTATCGGTCGAGGTCGACGCCAAGGGCGCGACCGGGAGCGTGGTCATCAGGAACTCGTCGTCCCGGTTGGTCAAACCCCGTAGAGCGATGACGGCGATGGGCATCTATGAGGTGAACGTGAAGGTGCCCGATTCCACCTCGCCACTGTTGAATGGCGCCTGGTTGAGGAACTGCGCAGTCTGCTCGTGCGCGCCCAACTCGAATTGGCCGTCGCCGAAACGTTCGCCCTCGGCGTCCCTGAAATGGAAGAGAATGGTTGCCGGCGCGTCGTTGGGATTGGCGATGGCCAGTCCGGTATTGACCGGCTCGCGCACTTCGGCAAATATCCGCCCCGCCTGGACAGGTTCGGATGCCGGGACGCCCGCTTCGGCAATGAGCACGCCGCCCTTCCTGAATCCGAAAATGGCGATTCCGGAAGGCGTGGTCGAACCTGCCTCCGCACGGATGCGCCCATAACCCGACCCAGTGGCCACTTCCGTTCCGTTGCTCGTGACGGACCAACCTCCCAGATTCGGGATCGAGAACGATTCGGTCCCGGCGGTCCCGGTACCGGGCGGCGTGACCGGTACATAATCCGGGTCATCTGCCAGCCTCCAATTCGTTTCACCTGACGTCCCGTCGTTACACGTGTATGTCAGGCTTCCCGTGGTGCGGGAAACAAAAGTAACGCTGTTCGTACAGCTATCGCCGTCATCGTAGTTGAAGATCACCGTTCCCGTATCGGGACCGGTATTCGTGTACGAATAGCTCCCCGCATAGGTCGCCGCGCCTTCAGTCTCTTCGAAACGTCCGGCGGCCACAAAATCCACATGATAAAGAGACGCAGGCGCCAGGGACGACAACAACCTCTGGCCAACCACCAGGGTGTCGAACGCCGCCTGGTCTGCTGGGGCGAGTGCCGCCCCCTGGCCCTGCGCGGGCGGACTACCCGCCGCCAGAAGAAGGGCAGCGCCGAGGCTCCAAACCGCCATGGTGGGGGAGGGAAGGGTGCTATATTTTGCCGACATTTAGAGCTCTCCTATGGAACACGCTCACTGCTCGACCGGGGCAAATCTTAACGTAATCAGGAACCTGTCGCCCTGTCATATTTCCAGAAATCGCTTATCCAGGACAGAACGATCGAGCACGATTGTCGTACCCAGACATGTATCGTCAACAAAGAGATCCCACTCCCGACGAACGACTTGGAGATCATCGTTCGGTTAAACGCCCAAGGATGCAGGACTTCGCGGGCTGGTCCGCATTTCAACTTGGCAACGCAGGTCCCGGACCTGCTACAGCAAGTCCGTCACCAAGTCTAAATCCCACGATTCAGACGAAGAAAGAGGTTCCCTGGATTCGAGCGTCGACCACTCTCGCCGTTCTTCGGACGTCGGAGTCGACATTCCGCGCAATCTCTCCAACGACTGTCGCTCAGTCTCGGAAAGAGGATCGCTTTTGCTGATCATGTCCTGCGTCCGCAAGGAATTCATGCGCGTCTCGGCGAACACCAGGGCCAATGCATCAGAAATTTGTAGAGTCTCTCGCTTGAGATCCTCGATCCGATTCTGAATTTCCCGATCGAGGCGCATAACATCAACGTAGCGGAAGGGTGAACGATCTCTTTGCAGGAACGGCACTTCGCCGGTGGCGGGGCCTCCCATTCATAGCCGCGACGGGGGGCACCAGGTTCGCTCCTGCCAACCACGGCCAGACCGCTTCAACGAAGCTGTAACTTTCCGGGTTACCACCGGTTGCAATGAAGCGCCCGTTAAACATGAAGTCCGTGAAAAACGTCTCGGCGTCCAGGCAATTGCCGGCTATTCGGTCATTGAATGCGCGCTAATTCCCATAGGTAAACCCCCGGCTCTGCCGGGGAGACTCGCAAAGGTTTGACCGAGTGAAGCAGTAAAGAAGAAAGTCCTCCTTGGAAAGCGGCAACTTTCGAACAAGGAGGACAAGTGAAAGACTACCAGAGCCTATCGCACACGAAATGGGACTGCAAGTATCACGTGGTGTTCATCCCGAAGTACCGACGGAAGAGGATATTCGGAGTGATCCGCCAGCGGTTGGGAGAGGTATTTCACGAACTGGCAAGGCAGAAGGAGAGCCGAATCGTGGAGGGGCACTTGATGGCGGATCACGTGCACATTTGCATCAGCATTCCGCCGAAATATGCGGTGTCCAGCGTGGTGGGATTCATCAAGGGGAAGAGTGCGATTTCGATCGCGCGGAACCTGATGGGTCGGAAACGCAACTTCACCGGAGAAAGTTTCTGGGCGCGGGGCTATTTCGTGTCCACGGTGGGACTGGACGAGGAAATGGTGAGGCAGTACATCCGCGATCAGGAGAAAGAGGACCAACGCCTTGAACAGCTGAACATGGCGTGGTCGGACCCGCCGCCTTCAGGCGGCTCCTGAATATGCCCCTTTGAGGGGCTCACAAAAATAAGCCCCCGGCTTTGCCGGGGGTCACTTTAACTCGGGGAGGCGGAACCGTCCGAAACGCTGCTCTCAGTGGGCAGATTCCAGGGTTCCCCCTCGGTATCGAAGAAACTCAATGTTCCCGACGAGGTCTGACCCGCGGTCCCGCTGAACAGGATGAACTGGGTGGACCATCCCGCGGAGTCCACGATATGCGCGAAGTATCGGCCCATCATGGTCGGCACGCGGGTCTCGTCCGATGGCGGGGTGGTTGTCATCTTGAGTTCGCCGCGTTCGTTGATGCGCAATCGCAATCCCACGACGGCCACGTCGGCGGTCGAGGTGACCCGGAGCACTCCCGAAAAGTTGTCCGGCAGCGAGTCGAAGATCTCGTCGATGAAACGGGCCACCTGACCCGACGGTGGAAGCGGCAGCGTGACCGGGGCGACCCCCATCGCCAGGTTTCCATCCAGGCCCGTCACCTCCAGAGTCACCATATTGTCCGTGTCCGCCGCGTTGGTAATGGCCAGGCCGGTTCGGATCGAGCCCGCCTGTCCGGGCGTTCCCGACGATTCGGCGTATAGGCGAAATGCCGATCCCGCCGTCAGCGCGTTGACGCCGACCTCTGAAACGGTTTTTCCACCCGTGGTAAACGAAAAGACGACAAGACCCGAGGGCGCAACGCTCCCATCGTCGGGAGTCGCGCGTACGGAACCGCTGGTTACCCGGCCCGTGGGATTCGAGGTGGTGAATCTTTGGGAACCGCGCGCGGGAATCTCATACGGGAACTCCGATCCCGTCCGGCCATCGTCAAGCGTCAGGATTGCGGGGGCGGCGGGGGCGGTTGCGCTGCCCTGTCCAACGAACTGGATCGTTCCGGCAATCGTTTCATCCGTGGGGTTGACGAGAATGACCTGAGTCACCCATCCGTCGCCGTCGGTGAAATGGGGGAAGTAGACCGTATCGGTAGAGCCTCTCCCCATAGTGAACGGCGTCAGGGGGGCGGCCAGAGGTGCGACGGGCAGCGTGGTCATCAGGAACTCGCCGTCCCGGTTGGTCAAACCCCGTAAAGCGATGACGGCGATGGGCTCCGATGAGGTGAACGTGAAGGTTCCCGTCACCTCGTCTCCACTGTTGAACGTTTCCTGGTTGAGGAACTTCGCAGTCTGCTCGTGCGCGCCCAACTCGAATTGGCCGTCGCCGAAACGGGTGCCGCGGGTGTCCGTGAAATGGAAGAGGATAGTTGCCGGCGCGTCGTTGGGATTGGCCATGGCTAGTCCGGTATTGACGGGCCGCTTCACTTCGGCAAATATCCGCCCCTCCTGGACGGGCTCCGATGCCGGGACACCTGCTTCGGAAATGAGTACGCCTTCACTGTCCCTGAATTGAAAGATCGCGATTCCGGAAGGCGTGTTCGAACCCCCGTCCACACCGATTCGTCCATAGCCCGACCCTGTGGCGGTTTCCGTTCCGCTGCTCGTGGTGGACCAACCCCCCAGATTGGGGATTGAAAACGATTGGGCCTGGGGCGGATCGACGAACTGCAAGATATGGGGATAGAAAACGGAAAAGTGCGTGTAGGCGTCACGAATCGGGCCGTCGGCAATCTCTTCAGCGAGGTCGCCGAAGCTCAATGCCCCCACGACCGTTCCCGGACTGCTAAAGAGGGCCGATCCGGACGAGCCAGGCTCCGTGTAGCCTTGTCCCGGATGCCACGAGACGATGGCGTAGGTATCGGTGGAGACTCCGAAATTCGTGTCGGCAGTAATCTGACCGAAGGAAATCCGCTTGAATTCACCCCAATCGTCGTTTCCGGGATGATGAATGCCCGTCACTTGCGTGCCCGCAGGCTGAGGATCGGCGTCCCATCCCTGGAACACGACGTGATCCGGCAGATCGCCTTCCAGGCGCAGCAGCGTCATATCCCCGTCAGGATGCCCAGTTCCGTCCATCAAACCGAGTCCGCCCCCCGAGGTTGAGAGCAGACTCGCGCCCCTGGTTTGCTCGAGGCTCTGAAGTGTTGGCAGATCGCCGTTGCACATTTGTGTCTGATAGTTCCAGAATGCCGTGACGCTCCGCGCCTCCGTCTCCGAATCCACACAGTGGGCGGCGGTGAGAAAGTAGGGGGTACGGTCCTCCTGGCTGTTGTTGAGCAGCGTGCCCGAGCAGGTACTGGTTTCACCCTCGCTGGTCTCGATCAAGATTTGGGCGACTCCGGCCGCCGAATTCGACCATTCGGGGTAACAGGCCACATCGAGGTGAGGGTCCGCGGCCTCCGTTTCCACTATCGCCGTGAGGTTGCCGTCGGCCACGACGCCCGTATCGAAGACGCGTATCGAAACAAAGGAGGTCCCGGCGCGAAGCGGCGGGTCGGAGCGGCGGGTGATGCCGATTCGTTCGTTGCCCGTCAACCCCGAGGAAAAGTGGTCAGAGACCGGAAACCCGCTCTCAAACGCGTTGTCCTGGCCAAAACGGACATACAAGTCCACGTCGACATCGGTATCAACGGATTCCAGCGTGAAGATAACGCGGGTGGCGTCGGTTGGAACCTCCAGTTGAAAGGAGCCATCCCCGGCGAAGAGCGTAGGGTCGTCAACCGGTCCCAGGCGGAAGTCGGCGGGTTGTCCCGGCGTGAGCGAGCCGCCGCTTATCGGCGGCAGAGACTCTCCGTCTCGTTCCACCTCTGCCGTGAGCGTGCCTTCGGCCTCAACGCCCGTAGCGAAGAGGGCTATCGAGACAAAGTACGTCCCGGCGCGAAGCGGCGGGTCGGACCGGGAGGTAACGACGATGCGTTCGTTGCCCGTGCTTCCCTCGGAGAAGTAGTCCGCGACAACGCTCCCATCCTGAACGACGTTGTCTTCTCCAAAACGGACATACAAGTCCACATCGACAGCGGGATCGACGGTTTCCAGCGTGAAGATTACGCGGGTAGCGCCATCGGGAACCTCCAATCGGAACGAGTCATCCCCACTGAAGAGCCTGGAGGCGTCAACCGGCCCCAGGCGGAAGTCGGCGGGTTGTCCGGGCTCGAGCGTGCGGCCGCGAGGCAATCCGTCGGGTTCCAGCTCTGCCGTAAGCGTGCCCTCGGCCACGACGCCCGTATCAAAGAGGCTTATCGATACGAAGTAGGTTCCGGCTCGAAGCGGTGGGTCGGATTGGGTGGTGATGACGATGCGTTCGTTGCCCGTGCTTCCCTCGGAGGAGTAATCCGCGACAACGCTCCCATCCTGAATGTCGTTGTCCTCTCCAAAACGGACATGCAAATCCACATCGAGAGCGGGATCGACGGTTTCCAGCGTGACGGTGACGCGGGTGGCGCCACCGGGAACCTCTAGTCGATAGGAGTTATCCCCTGTGAAGAGCGTCGCCTTGTCAACCGGCCCCAGACTGAAGGTGACGGCTTTCCCGGGTGAGAGCGGCGTTGCCGCTTTCGGGACCGGCTGTTGCAGATCCGCGGATCGCTCCACCGCCCGTATCTCTTTCACAACCCGCTTCGTCTCCGTGTCGGGTGGATCGTTGGCCGCCCCCGCAATCGACGGCGTTCCCACAACAACGTCGATCGGGCCCGCCATTGGTTTGACCGCTTTCCTTTCCCCCGCTCGAACTCGTGCCCTGGCGACTGTCGGCGGATCGAGGTCAACCTTCTCATCGCGCTCAAATGCATCCTCCCAAATATGACTGATCTCAACGATCTGGAACGGTACGGCCTCTTCCGTCGCCGCTGGATCGGGCAGATATTCGATCGTCAGACTGTCAGCAAAGACGATGTCGCTCCAGAATTCCCCATCGCCATACAAGCCCGTGCCGGTATATGGCGAGAGGGTCTGCCCATCCGCCGAGTAGAGCCACAGTTGGCCCGCTCCGACGGCGAAGTCCCGGAAGTGGACTCGCATCGCACGAGCGCCGGGGGAAGTTATCCTCAGGCGCCAGAGACGCCCGTCCGGGATCGATTGCCACGCGCCTTCGGCCCTCGTCCGGGCTCGTGTCCCCGACAAGCTCAACGTGACCGATCCGGACGGCAACGGACGGTGGATGCCAATAGCAGGCGGCTGGCCATCGCGCGATTGCAAAAGCCGCAAATCGTCGGGACCCAACGGCGGTAGCGCGGCCTCCCCGGGCGGGGGCAGGCTCAGTTGCAGGCTCGGCGGGGCGACTGCCACCGCCTCCGTCGACTGCGCTTGCGATTGCGGGCCAACTGACGGACCCAGCGGCCCGATCCTTTGGGCTTGAGCCAATGGAGGGAGCAGAGCAAGCGTTAGAAGAAGGAGAATCCGTGAGAGATGCGAAACCTGAGACATCATCACGTTATTGATATTTATAGCTGTTGCCATGAAAGTACACCAGCAAACCGCGCGGTTGGGTTGGGTGCCAACCGTCCTTGAGCGAGTATCGGTACAGGGTCGTTCTGCCCTGAGAATCGGCAAACGACTTGGTCACGGGGTCCGTAGCGACGATGTCGGCTGGAAATCCGCAGATCACCGCAAGGGCCGTCGCCCGGAAGGCAAGGCGGACCAGGAACTGGTTTGGCGATGGCAGGGCGTGTTGACCCGATCGGTCCGGCACCGACGGCTCCGCCTCAGGCTGTGATGTTGAAATCGAGTTCATCGGCTCGCGTCTCTCGGCGTTTCGATGAGGCGTGGATTGCGGCAAAGACTTCGTGAAGCCATCGAACAAGCCTTCAGGCCTGGATATGCGAACGATGTCGTCGGTACTGCAGGATGCCGGAGCACGGTCAATCGTCACGGCCAATCGGTACACCGAACCTGCCGTCTGCGCGCGTGCACTGACGGCAAGGCTCACGGGAACAAGGGCGGCGATCGGGGCTGTTGTTATTCCGAAACCCTTGAACATTGTCACTCTCCTGCCATCGGTCTCATGCCTTATTAGAACCAGGCCTGGAGAGTGAAGGACGCTTCTCGACATATCGAGATCGAATAAGGGCAACGGTCCTCCATCGAAGACCGCTACAGCGCTGGAGCAGTCGTTCATGGCGATTCCGGAAGGCGTGGTCGAACCCGCCTCCGCACGGATGCGCCCATAGCCCGACCTCGGGTCCGCTTCCGTTCCGTTGCTCGTGACGGACCACCCTCCCAGATTCGGGATCGAGAACGATTCGGGCTCGACTGTCCGGGTTTCGGGCGGCGTGACCGGCGCATAATCCGGGTCATCTACCAGCCGCCAATTCGTTTCACCTGACGTCCCATCGTTACACGTGTAAGTCAGGCTTCCCGTGGTGCGGGAGAGAAACGTAACGCTGTACGTACAACTATCGCCATCATCGTAGTTGAAGGTCGCCGATCCCGTATCCGGACCGGTATTCGTGTACGAATACCGGTCCGGATAGGTCGCCGCGCCTTCAGTCTCTTCAAAACGCGCGGCTTCCACAAAATCCACATGATAAAGAGACGCAGGCGCCAGGGACGACAACATCCTCTGGCCGACCACCAGGGCGTCGAACGCCGCCTGGTCTGCCGGAGCGAGCGCGCCCCCTGGCCCTTCAGGGGCGAACTGCCTGCCGCCAGCAGAAGGACTGCTGCAAGGAGTCCGAACCACGTAGGAAAGCAGCGAGGGAAGCCATTAATTCTCGCGGCCGAATCGGAGTTCTCCCAACTTCGTTTCGACAGAGGACGCGTGATCGCGCTTCGCATGACGCCTCGGTGACTCAATCGGTACGGGATCAGCCACCCCCTGCTGCGGTTTCAACAATCGTCCCCTGTGTCAACAAGCGGTTTTCGATCGCGCAACCTCCAGAACTCGCGCAAGTCCATCTGCGTCCCATGTATTCGACCCAGCCGCCGTTTTGGAGGGTAATCGAAACGATACCCCCGCTCGCCCGGAATGTACCGCGGGACAAGCTGCCAAACCAGTTTCCGGTGGGCATGGAGGTGATCGTTTGACCCGTTGTCCACTGCATACTGGAACCGCCGCCGCCACCGCCGCCGCCTGCGGCGGTTTCAACAATCGTCCCCATTGTCAACAAGCGGTTATTGACGGCGCAACCTCCAGAACTCGCGCAAGTCCATCTGCGGTTGTTGTATTCGATCCAGACGCCGTTACTGAGGGTATACGAAACGCTACGCCCGTCGGACCGGCGGGAATAACTGCCGACGCCGCAGCGCATGGTGGGACTCCAGTCTCCGGTGGGCATGGAGGTGCTCGTTTGACCCGTTGTCCACTGCGTACTGGAACCGCCGCCGCCCGCCTGCACGGTGATGGTGAACCGGAGGGTGGCGGTGTCGCCATCGGCATCCCGCACCGTGTACGTCATGGGGTACGAGCCGGCAGTTGTCGGTGTGCCGGTGAGCCGGCGGGTGGCGGAACTGAAGGTCAGGCCCGCCACGGCAGGGCTGAGGCTGTAGGTCAACGTGCCGTTACCGCCGCTCGCCGCCGGCAGCGTCAGCGCGCTGATGGCGGTGCCGACAGTGTAGGTCCTGTTGCTGACTGTCGCGGTGCCGAAACTCGGCTGGCTGTCGGTGGTTCCCGGCGCTGCCCCCGCCGAGTACGCGTAGACCATGTCGTCGGTCCTATCCACCACGAAGAACCTGTTGTTGGCGAATGTGATCCCTTCCGCGTTCTCATTGGCGGAATCCAGATCGAAGTCGGAAGCCGAATCGCGCTGGCCCGAGGTTTGGTACGCATAGACCTTGGCGCGGGTCCTATCCACCACGAAGAACCTGTCGTTGGCGAACACGATCCCTTGCGGATTGCCGTTTGCGCTGGCCAAGTCGAAACCCGCGCTCGCCATCTGGCTGGCGCTGGCTGTGACGGTCACCGCGCTGGAACAGTTGTTCCCGGTATCGGATTCTCCCGACACCGGATCGACGCAAGCGGCGTAATAGTAGGTTCCAGCAGTCGACGGCGCCGTCAACGTCAACACGCTGGATCTGGTTTTTCCGGCGGCAAGGGCGCTCACTGCATCGGCGCCAACTTCCGTATCGCTGCTCGAAATCGTCGCGTCCGACGAGCGGTAGAAACGCAGCGTCGTAGCGGTGGACCCGCCGGTTCCCGCGTTGCGGACCGTGGCCCTCAGATCGAAGGATTGACCTGGCTCGGGGCTGGCATCGCTGACCGAAGGGGACTGGACTACCAAGTCGGCAACAGTACCGCTGCCTGGCGGCAAGCTCCCCGAAACGCCGTTCGTGGTGGGCAGATCCCAGGGCTCCCCCGCGGTATCGATGAAACTCAATGTTCCCGGCGAGGTCTGGCCCGCGGTCCCGCTGAACAGGATGAACTGCGTGGACCATCCCGCGGAGTCCACGATATGCGGGAAGAATCGGTCCGCCGTCGGCGGCGGGTCGGTTTCATTCGATGGCGGAGTGGTCGTCATCTTGAGTTCGCCCCGTTCGTTGATTCGCAATCGCAGTCCCACGATGGCGACGTCGGCGGTTGAGGTGACCCGGAGCACTCCCGTGAAGTTGTTCGGCAGCGAGTCGAAGATCTCGTCCAGGAAACGGGCCACCTGACCCGACGGTGGAAGCGGCAGCGTGACCGGGGCGACCCCCGTCGCCAGGTTTCCATCCAGGCTCGTCACCTCCAGAGTCACCATGTTGGCCGTGTCAGCCGCATTGGTAATGGCCAATCCCGTTCTTATCGAGCCCGCCTGATTGAGCGTTCCCGACGATTCAGCGTAGACCCGGAATGCCGATCCCGCCGGCAGTGCGGGGACCCCGGATTCGGAAACGGTTTTTACACCACCGGGGGTATACGAGAAAACGACCAGACCCGAGGGTGCGACGCTGCCCGGGTTGGGAGTCGCGCGCACGGAGCCACGGGTTTCTATGCCCATGGGATTCGAGGTAGTGAATCTCTGGGAACTGCCGGCAGGAATCGAATACGGAAATTCCGATCCCGTCCGGTCGTCGTCCAGTGTCAGGTTCGCTGGAGCGGCCGCCATCGCGCCGCTGCCGGGTCCAAGGAACCGGACAGTTCCGGTGATCGTTGTATCCGTGGGGTTCACCAGAATGACCTGAGTCACCCATCCGTTACCATCGGTGAAATGAGGGAAATAGACCGTATCCGCAGAGCCCGTGTTCCCGGAGAACGGCGTCCTGGGGGCGGCCAGCGGCGCGATCGGGAGCGTGGTCATCAGGAACTCGCCGTCCCGGTTGGTCAATCCCCGTAGAGCGATGACGGCGATGGGCACCGATGAGGTAAACGTGAACGTTCCCGATTCCAACTCGCCACTGTTGAACGGCGCATCGTTGAGGAACTTCGCGGTCTGCTCGTGCGCACCCAACTCGAATTGGCCGTCGCCGAAACGCACGCCCTCGGCGTCCCTGAAATAGAAGAGGATGGTTGCCGGCGTGTCGTTGGGATTGGCGATGGCCAGTCCGGTATTGACCGGATCGTTCACTTCGGCAAATATCCGCCCCTCCTGGACCGGTTCGGTTGCCGGAACGCCCGCTTCGGCAATGAGCACGCCGCCCTGCCTGAATCCGAAAATGGCGATCCCGGAAGGCGTGGTCCTGCCGGCGTCCGCACGGATGCGCCCATAACCCGACCTCATGTCCGCTTCCGTTCCGTTGCTCGTGATGGACCACCCTCCCAGATTCGGGATCGAGAACGATTCGGGCTCGGGCGGCGTGACCAGCGCCGTCACCGTGATGGTGAAGTGGAGCGTATCGACGTTGCCGTCCGCATCGGTCGCCGTGTAGGTCATATTGTAGGTGCCGGCTCTTGTCGGTGTGCCGGTGAGTTGGCGCCGGGCGGCGTCAAATCTCAGGCCGGGGATGGCCGGCGTCAAGCTGTAGGTCAGCGTGCCGTCACCGCCGCTCGCGGCCGGCAGCGTCAGCAGCCCGATGGCGGTCCCGCCCGTATAGGTCTGGTCCCCTGGACCGCCCGCGGGGTCGAAACCCGGCGACGCGGCCAGCACCAAGTCAACGCGATGACCCGACGCAGCCACGAGCGCGCGCAACTGCTGGCCATCGAGAGTGAATGGTTCCTGGTGACGGAATCGCTCGGCGCCATCGGGACCGCAATCCAGAACACGGTCACGATCCACATCAATGCACACCAAGTCTTCCGGCGATCGGTTGAACACGCCGTCAATGTCGTAATCGACCGTTTGAACAAGGATCATGGAACCGTTCGGCGCGGCAACGTCACCCACCCACGAGCCGCCGTAATACGCAGTGACGGAAGAAATCCGCGAACCTGCTGTCGTTGATCCTCCATTCGCAAGCCGCCAGCCACGAATGCTGAGTCCGTAGGGAACAACCTCGCCTGAAGCGTAGGGAACTTCCAGCGGCCCGATTCTAATCCCGAGAGGCTGACGGCTGGAAATGGCCGCAGGCGGTCCGTCGTCCATCAGGTCTCCGTTCCCGTTTCGATCGAAGTAAACTTTCGCCAGAGAGCTGTTGTTGTCACGCCAAGCGAATTCGTCCACGGCGAACTGGATTTCAAAATTGGGCTTGTCGCCGAGCCGGATATAGCCGAAGCTCGGCGCATCGCCAAGATCGTCCGGATAAATGATTTGCGACGGTCTCCCCTGGTGTACCGGGAGAATCACGCGATCGTCGCGATAACCGATAACTTGCCACAGTTGCGTACTGTCGGCGGGCCTGAGAAACCCCGGTTTTTCGGGACCGTCCAGCGGATCGGGATCGGCATGGTCGGCCAAGCCGTCGTTGTCATCGTCGCTATCCAGGTTGTCGCCGATACCGTCCCCGTCGGTATCGAGCCATTCGCGAGGATAGCGCGGGAAAGCATCCGCCAAGTCGTTTACGCCATCCCCATCGTCATCGGCGTCCATCCGATCGCCGATTCGGTCGCCGTCGGTATCCGCATTCTCCTGTTTGTCCAGAGGAAAGTCATCGAAGACATCCAACACACCGTCGCCGTCGTCATCGAGGTCGGCGCCGTCGCCTACTCCATCACCGTCCGTGTCCATGACCTCGTATCGATCCAGAGGAGAGCCGTCCGTACTGTCCTCAACCCCATCCCCATCGGAGTCGCCGTCAACCTGGTTGCCGATGCCATCGCCATCCGTATCCAGGTATTCCGAGGGGTCGGACGGAAACGCATCGCGCGCGTCCGGTACCCCATCGCGATCGATGTCGGGCCTGGCGACCACGTTCGAAAGCGCTCTGTTTTCGGCGTCAAGGCGAAAAATTCCATTCCCGTCGGACGCGAACACGTCGCCCGATGAAGGATCGAGTGTTATCCTGGCGTCCCAAAACTGTCCGATGGTCCCACGGATCCCATAGCGAGTCCAACCTCCCAAGGTTGCGCCGCCAGAAAGCATGCGCCACACGCCTCCACCATCGCGCAGAAAGACGTTGCCTCCTCCGCCAAACAGCAATCGCTGATTCTCGTTCAAGGCTGAAAGGCGTTGGATGACCTCGGAATTGAGCGCGGGGTCCGATGGGAGCTCAGTTTCAAGCCAGGTGGAGCCCAGATCGAACGATTGAAACACCGAGTACGGATTCGATCCGGCTACTCCCCAGATCGACGAACCGTCCCAGGCGATCGAATAGGGTGGGCCAGCGGGCGTGTCGGTCAGTACGCGCCAATCGTTGCCCTCGGTCTTGCCAACTGCACTGGAGAAAGATGACCAGAAAGGACTGGGCGGCAGGTTACTTACAACGATCAGCCCGGATTGTTCCGTCCAAATTCCATCCGGATTAGTAATACGGTCATACTGTGCTTCCCGCGGTAAACCCAACGAAGTCCAACTCTCCCCCAAATCATCGCTGACATAAACGTCCGGTGAATCGGCGTCGAAGTATTCACCGAATACATACAGTTTGCCGTCGCGGTCGGTAACAAGCGGTTCGTTTACGTAGTGCAGGCGATGGTTGTCCGTCCCCCCAGTGACGGTAAAATTCAATCCTCCGTCCAGGGATCGATAGAGTTGTTTCCGATAAGGGTCGGACCGCCAGCGATCTGGGGTGGTTGCGGTCAGGAACAAGGCATCGCCCGCCGCGTCGATATCCGTTACGATCAGGGGCACCCGCGAAACCGACTCCCAGGTCGTACCTCGATCGACGCTGCGCCATATCGCCGCATCCTCTTGCGCCGGCGTTTGCCGTACAACCCAAAGCGCTCCGACGCCGTCGACCGTGAGACCGGTTACATAGTCGAAAACGGCTGCCCGCTCGAAATGCGGTTCGACCGGTTCTTCGGGAATTCCATCACCGTCAAGCAACCACCCGACGGCGGTCTCCCACGAATATGCGCCAGCCCGGCAGTGGCCACCCGGCGCTTGCAGATCGCCCCGGGTCTCCAAACCAAGGGTATATTTGTAGTATCCGTAATTCGCGGTTTGCCGGGCGTGGGTAAAGTCCTCCGTTGTCGCCTTCACCAGTACGCGGAACCGTTCCCGGAATTGCTGCGTCGGTCTCCAGAACGGGTCCGCAAGGCCGAAGCCACACCACGCCAGCAGACCACCTCCGTAGTTCTCACCGTAGGAACGAACAAACCCGTGTAAGAAACCACTCCCCGCGGAGCCGCCCCAGAAAACGATTCGTCCGAAATCAACCGAGAAATCGCCGCCGAATTGACTCTGTATCAACTCGTGAACTAATTGCTTGTCTTCTTCTGTCCAAATTCGCCGGGTGATTCCATCGAACAGTCCGGTTTCTGGCGAGGCGACTACAACCGGGACAAGATCATGTTGGTACGCGATTCCCTGAACCCAGGGTAACGCCTCCAACACGTCCTGCCGAGTACCGGTGTTATTCCCATGAAAATACACCAGCAAACCGCGCGGTTGGGTTGGGTCCCATCCATCCTTGAGTGAGTATCGGTACAGAGCCGTTCTACCCAGAGAATCGGTAAACGACGTGGTCACGGGGTCCGCGGCAAAGGCGCCGGCTGGAAAACCCCAGAGCGTCGCAAGAACCGCCGCCAAGAAGGCAAGACGGGCCAGGCACTGGCTCGGCAATGCCAGCGAGCGTTGACCCGCCCGTGGCCTCCGTATCAAAACAGCGAGCCCTCATCTCCCATCATTGCGTTGCGCAGAAGCGGAATCGGGGGACCGCCGTAGCTCAAGAACCGGTCGTGGAAGTCGCGCCAGGCGGCACGACCGCCGCGTGAGGCCGTCCAGTCTTCACGAAGCTTCCGAATCATCAGCTTTCCCATCGTGTAGTTGAGGTAGGCCGGATCGAATGTTCCGCGCGCGGCCTGCTGCCTGGCGTTGCCTGGATCCTGATAGGCATTTTCGCGGAACATCTCTTCGGACTCTTCTACGGTCATGCCGCCCGTATGAAGGCCGATAGCGGATAGAAAACGGACGTTTCGGAGCAACGCGTTCAGAATCTGACCGATCCGCACCTCAGGGTCGCCTTCGCCGAGTCCCGCCTCCGACATCAACTCTTCGGCGTAATGCGCCCAGCCTTCGCTGAAGGCGTATGTGCCGAATATTTTTCCAAAGTCGGACGGTGTCTCATGAGCGTGAAGAAACTGAAGGAAGTGGCCGGGCCACACCTCATGAACCGAAATGTACAGCAGGTCGCTCCTCGCGGGGACATAGGCGTTCCGGTCCTCTTCGGACCATGCAGGATCGGGCGGCGAAATGTAGTACGTCGACGGCAGCCCGGTTTCATAGGGACCGGGAATCTCTATGAACGCGACGTTCCAACGCATGTACGGAGGCGATTCCTTCACCAGAGCTTCTTCGACGCCCGGAATGGACACCAGGTCCCGGGCAGCGACGAATGCCTTCAGATCCCCTAGCTGTCTTGCCGCCGCGGCAACGGGTCCATCCGTGGGCTTGTTGGCTTGAACCCTCAAGGCACAGGCCTCGACCGTTTCACCGGGAGCATAGGCGCCGCAGGCGTCCCGCATTGCCGCAAGGTTCCGATCCAGGTCGGCCTGGCCCACCGCCTGCAGCTCGTCGAGGCCGACGTCGACCCGTTCGGTGGCCCACAGCATTTCGACGAAACGCTCGGCGCCCATGTTGAAATCGTCGGTGGCGCCGTCCTCAAGGGATTGGAACCAGCCATCGAGTTCGCGCATGGCTTCGATGGCTGCCCGATTGGCCTCTTCGAATTCAGCCTGCAGGCTGGCGTCTTCAACGGCGGCAAAAACGGTTGGGACATCGTTCTCGTAATAGGTGGCCAGTCCGCCGAAGCTGATCCGGGCCAGATCGACGAACGATCTGGGGAACGGCGTGCGCAGGTTGTTCCGGATATGCGGCAGGGCTGCGGGTACGGCGCGCGCGTACGCGATGTAGGCTCGCATTCGGTCAGGCAGAGGGGCGTATTCCCGCGACACGTAGACGTTGGGGTCCAGCGCACCCGAATAGAAGCTCGGGTTGGTATGGGGCGACTCCATGGACTCGCGCCAGAACAGTGCGCCGTCGACCGATGCCAGCAGGTAATCCCGTTCGAATCGCTGCCTGTCATCCAGCGTGTCCGGATCGAAGGCGGTGGCCCGTTGGCGTTCTTCGCGCAGACGGGTCAGTTCAGCCTCCAACCCCTGGCTGCTCCAGTCCGGCAATCGTCCGTCGAACTCGTGGCGCCCTTCATAAACGCCCGAATGAGGTTGGGCTTCAAATGTACGATCGATGAAGCCGTTGACAAAGGTGTCCCATTCGGCCGAACGCGACGGCATTGGTTCCTCCAGGCAGCCCGAAACAAGTCCGAGAACAACAAGCATGAAAAGGTTCAGGATTCCATACGGCAAACGAGGTCGGTGATTCATTGCTGTCTCCGGTGAGTCTCAGTACATCGAATGTGAGCGGCGCCGTGTGCCTAATCCCGGGATTCCAGAGCCTCGAACTCGCCGCTGCCGTAGACCACCTTGCCGCCCACCATGGTCAGGACGGATTCGAGGCCGCCGATCCGGTTCACCGGAATGGTCAGATAATCTTCAGAAAGAACTGCCAGATCGGCATACTTGCCCACTTCAAGAGAACCGCGCCTGTCGTCGTCATGAGAGAACCACGCGCTGCCGATGGTATACAGGCGTAGGGCGGCTTCCCGCGACGGGATCTCGCTGCCGCTACGGACCTGGACGCCGCCGATGGTCCGCCCGTCGAGCAGCCACTGCAGCGCCGTAAACGGGTTGTACGTGGCCACCCGGTGCGCGTCGGTCCCCATTCCTGTCGGCGTACCCAACCGTTGGGCCGTCACCACGGCAGGAGCGCGTGCCGCGGCTCGATCCCCGGCACGACTGCGAAACCCCTCCCCGCCGTAGTACATGCCCAACTGAACCGTCCATCCGACCCCCATGTCGCGCATCCGTTCCAGCGTGGCTTCCGAGGCGTCGTTGAGGTGGGCAACGGACCAGCGCAAGTCGTCGATGGGAACGTCCTGATCCACCTGTTCGAAAAGGTCCAGGAGATGATGAACAGAGGCGTCGTTCGGCCAATGGACCGTCATCGACATGCCGCGTTCCGCCGCCCATCGCGCCACGTCGTAAAAACGCTCACGTTCCGAATCCGACGGGTTGTCGTTGTTGTTCATGGCCGCGGTGACGCGCTCTCCGATGCCGTTGAAACGCAGCATGTCGTCGCCGAATCCCATGGGTGTCATCCCGGTCATGTCCTGGAACTCGGCAAGCTCGTTTCCCGCCCTCTGGCTGCCCAGGCTGTAAACGACACGGACCCTCAGATCGCCGCTACGCCACACGTCGAATAGAGGATGGTAGTCGGTGCCCGCTGCCAGGTTGTTGCCGCCGGGATCGCCGACGCCTGTAATCGCGAGCCGGTTCAAGTCTCGAAAGAACAGCCTGGTGCCTTCAACCTGTTCCTCGTAGGTCGGCGCCGGCAGCCGGTCGAAGAGTCCGACGATGACTGAAGCCGGGCCGCCGATCGGGCCGTTCTCGAAGCGGCCGGGTGCGGGAACATCGCCTGCGCCGCCGATGCCCAGCATTTCGGGGCCGCGCGGCGTCAGGAGCGCCCAACTGTAGCCCAGTTGAACGTAGGCGGGGTTTCGCCCGGCGGCGGCCGTCAACTCGGCCTGCCTCGGCCGGCGTTTTTCCTCGAACTGCTCTTCGTTCCATCCACCGGCAACGATCAGCCATTCGTCGGGTCCCACGGCTTCCGCCTTGGCCCGGATGCGCTCCATCGCCTCGGGAATGGACGATGTTCCGATCCAGTTGACCTCGGTGGCAAAGCTGCGGGCGGCCCGAATCGCGTGAATGTGAGAGTCGATCAGACCCGGAATCACCGTCCGCCCGCCCAAGTCGACCACTTCGGTGGATTCGCCGGCCAGATCCTGAATGCCGCCGTTTGTTCCCAGTGCAAGAATCCGTCCATCGTGAACTGCGAGGGCCTGATGGATTGAAGAATCGTTGTCCAACGAGACAACGGCGCCGTTCACCAGGATTGTTTCGGGCGCCTGTCCGGCGAGCGGACTGGCGGCCAGCATGAGAATGCAAAGGGCTCGATACATTGTGGTTTTCCTTCTCGGTTTCGGTCGGACCAGAAGCCAGAAGATGGTACATCGTTCAAAAGTAGAGACAGGAACGCTTTTTTCCGATGGGGGGATGGGAAGTTGCGACGGTCTTCGAAAAATGGTGTATGTCTCCACTCCCAGGGGGTACGATTCCAAGTTGTTCAATCCATCACGTTGTACAACCCATCACTTTGGAGTCATTTATGAAGCGAGCGTCCTTTGTTGCTCTCATGTGCGTCCTCGTGGCCGGCTTCGCGGTTACCGCTGCGGCTCAGCACTTCGAACTGGTCGAGCCCTTTGCCACCGAATCCTCGAGAAACAGCCCCAGCCGCATCGACCGGCCGGCCGGGACGATGCCGGACGTCCCCGAGGGTTTCGAAGTGGAAATCTACGCCAGCGATTTCCAGAATCCACGCAAAATGGTGCTGGCGCCGAACGGCGACCTGTTCGTCGCCCAACGCCGGGCCGGGTCGATTGTCGTGATGCGGGATACCGACAATGACGGCCGCCATGACACACGCAGCATCTTTGCCGAGGATCTTCAGGGTGTCTTCGGCATCGCCTTTCACGGCGACTACGTATACGTCGGCGCGACCGATCGTCTGGTTCGTTTTCCTTATCGCGAAGGGGACCTGACTCCCAGCGGCGGGGAAGAGAAGCTGGCCGATCTGGACGTGGGTGGACACAGCACGCGCGACATTATCTTCAACCGGGACGAGACCAAGATCTTCGTCGCCGTGGGCTCGGAATCGAACAAGAGCGACGGCGAGCCGGAAACACGGGCCGCCATCAACGAGTACAACCCGGATGGCAGCGGACACCGCGTCTTTGCAACCGGTATCCGCAATCCCGTCGCGCTGACCTTGCAGCCCGGCACCGACACGATCTGGACCGCGGTCAACGAACGGGACACGCTGGGCGACGATCTGGTCCCCGACTACATCACGTCGGTCGAGGACGGCGGTTTCTATGGCTGGCCCTATTCCTACATGGGCAGCCACCCCGATCCGGAACACGTCGGCAAGCGTCCCGACCTGGTGTCGCGGGCGATCGTGCCCGATGTGATGATTCAGGCGCACTCGGCCGCGGTGGGCATCAAGTTTTATGAAGGCGGTCAATTTCCGGAACGCTACAGGAACGGCGCCTTCGTCGCTCTGCACGGCTCCTGGAACCGCTCCGTACCCACCGGCTACAAGGTGGGTTTCGTTCCATTCGAAAACGGACGGCCCATCAGTGGAGTCGAGAATTTCATGACCGGATTCGTCGATGAGGCGAACGGGACTCAGTGGGGCCGGCCCGCCGCCCTGCTGGAGATGCCCGACGGCTCGATGCTGGTATCCGATGACGGCGGCAACGCGATCTGGCGTGTGACGTATACGGGACGATAGCGCGCCCGATGTTGGTGTACGATAAAGCCCTCCTGCCGGCAGGGGGGCTTTTTTGACATGGAGGCGCCAGGAGTGGGGGCCGTTGGAAATGGAGATCCCTGGATGATGCTTTTCGGTTATCGAACGCGGCGTGCGATGTCAGCCCTTGCGGCATGCGGCATGTTGCTGGTCGCCTGTACGGATTCGCCATCGTCCGATGAACAGTTGGCAGGCCGTCGATTTTCCCTGGGTCTGATACCGGGCGCCCAGGGGTTTGTGGATTTCGTGATGGAGGAGCAGGGGATCTTCGAGCAGTTCGACCTGCGTCCCGAGAAGCTCCAGTCACTCAACCCTCCAACTCTGCACCTGATGATCGCCGAAAAGCAGGTCGACATCGGGTTTGCCGGTTTTACGACGATGGCGACGGCCCGGTCGCAGGGCCGGGACACGATCGTGATATACGGTATCTTTTCGCCGGTGAATGCGGTGTTTGTCCCCCACGATTCGGACCTCCGGGAGTTGGACGACCTTCGCGGCAAACGGCTGGGGACATTCGGCGGGCCGGGTTCGACGACGTTTGCGTTCCTGTCCGTTATCGCGCAGAACTGGTACGGCCTCGATATGTTCAATGACGTGGAGCTTGTGACGGCGCCCGGGCCCGCACTTATCGAATTGCTCGAGAGAGGCGATCTCGACGCGGTCTTGCTGGGCACCATCGAGTCCATCGAGATGCAGGCCCAGGAACGGTTTCGCGTCCTCACCGACCTCAGTGAAGAATACCGGGAACTGCAGGGTGGCCGGGCGCCCGCCCACGTGACCATTGCCACGAACGAAGAGTTCGCAACCGAGAACCCCGGCATCGTCAGAGACTACCTCGCAGCTTACCGGACGGCACTTGACTACGTTCGCGAGAATCCCGATGTCTGGGAGGCGTTCGCCGACAGCATCGAAATGGAGAGTCCCGCGTCGCGCGCGATGCTGAGAGAGAAGATCGGTGCGAATCTGATCGACACCTGGGATGCGGAACAGATTGCGGTTCAGAACGATTATCTGAATCTGGTCAACCGGATCATCGGCGAAAGTGTGCTGGGAGTCGTTCCGGAAGGCCTGATTCGCGATGAATATAGTCCATAGGATCCTCGCGCTCGTCATTCTGCTGGGCCTGTGGCTGGGTTTTTCGTTTCTTCTGCCGGGCTTCATTCCGGGACCTTGGCCGGTCATTGCGACAATGTGGGGCAACATCGCTTCCGGGGATGCGCTCCAGCACCTCACCCCCACACTGATCCGGGTCGGTTGCGGCCTGCTCCTGACCATGGCGCTCGGCACCGTCGTCGGGACCATCATGGGTTTGTCGTGGAAGGGCGAACTCTATCTGGATTCGGTCGTGATGGTTGGACTGACCGTCCCGGCCATCGTTTACGGCATCGTCTGCGTGATCTGGTTCGGAGTGACCAATCTGGCGGCGATCGTCGCGATCGGAATAGCGGCTTTCCCCGCGGTTGCAATCAGTGTCTGGAAGGGAATCAAGGGCATCGATACCGAATTGGTCGGCATGGGCCGGGCCTTTCGCCTTTCCCGATGGGAAATCATCCGGAAGGTCATCTTTCCGCAACTGCTCCCCCACATGCTGGCCGCTTTACGCTACGCCCTGGGCATCTGCTGGAAGATCTGTACGACCGTCGAACTGATCGGGATGCCCAACGGGGTGGGCTATCAACTCAACTACTGGTTCGGTTTGTTTTCGATGGAGCAGGTCTTCGCGTGGACCTTGCTCTTCTTGTTGGTGATGTTTGCAATCGAGTACCTGATTTTCAAACCGGTGGAACGCTACATGACGCGCTGGCGCGGCGACGAACCGCTTCGGTTGGCGGTTTAGCCCGGCGATGAGTTCCATTTCACTTCAGAACGTGTCCAAGGAGTTCAAGCGGCCCGATGGTTCAAAACTCCATGTCCTGGATGGAATCAGCTTCGAAGCGGCCGAGGGCAGCTTCAACTCGGTGCTGGGGCCCTCGGGTTGTGGTAAATCGACCATCCTCAACCTGATCGCCGGTCTCGAGCGCCCCACTTCGGGATCGATCGCCGTCAATGGACGACCGCTGGAAGGAGAGGGAGAGGGGGAGCGACCCCGGATCGGCTTCGTGTTTCAGCGTCCCCGGCTTCTCGACTGGCGCCGAGTAAACGACAACGTCCTGCTGCCTCTCGAGAAACGGAGCTCTCGCCGCGAGAATGTCGAGACCGTGCGTCACTATCTCGATCTGGTCGGACTGAAAGGGTACGAGGATTACTACCCGGCCCAACTCTCGGGCGGGATGCAGCAGCGGGTAGCCATTGCGCGTGCCCTTGCGATCGAACCCGAAATCCTGCTGATGGACGAACCCTTCAGTGGCCTTGACGAGATGACGGCACGCAACATGCGGCAGGAACTGCTTCGAATCTGGCATGAGACGGGGAAGACGGTCATCTTCGTGACTCACAGCATCGGCGAGGCGGTATTCCTGTCTCAGCAGATTCTGATGGTGAGTTCCAAACCGGCGCGACTCGGAAAGGCCGCCGGCATCGATCTGGCCTATCCAAGAGAATATGGCGATTCAGCCATGTTCGAAATCGAAACCCGCCTCACCCGCGAGTTCCTTGAAATGAACGTTTCAAAATAGAAATTGCTGGACAGCGCAAAATGCGCGCTATGTAATTGGACGGGAATACACGGGAGGTGACAGATGAGTGGATTGTTGATAACCATGATCGTCGTGGAGTCGGCGCTGACCCTGGTTATGGCTGTGTTGTACGTCTATGACAAAAAACTCGAGTTCAACGAAGACGACACGCTGATCCTGGATGCCGCCGAAGAGCATCTGATGGAGGGCCAGGAGCAGATACGCGAGCAGGCGACCAAGGTGGAAGCGATCCTCAAGTGGGTGGCGATCGGCTGGCTCGTCTTCGGCTTGTTGACGCTGGCAGTGTACTTGTTGGAAGGCGCGGGTCTGATCTGATCTGGAACCCGGGGAAACGCTTGTTGGCAATCGTGAGTGAGGCGGGCTGAAGTTGGTGCTATCGTCTACCTTCCTTCCGGAGAGGTGAATCTTGTTGAATCGTTTCTTGTATCGATTGATTCGTTGTTCGGCCCTCGCGGTCATGTGGGGTGTGCTGGCGATGCCAAATCCGGCTGCCCAGAGCCTTCAGACCGATATGCCCAGGATGCCGGACGGAAAACCCAATCTGACCGGCTTGTGGCAAACCTTCGGTTCCGCGCACTGGGACATCCTGGATCATTCCGCATCCGAAGGTCATTTTTTCGAATTGGGGGCCATAGGCGCCATCCCCGCGGGACAGGGCATCGTTGTCGGAAACGAGATTCCCTATCTGCCGGAGGCACTTGCGCAAAAAGAGGCCAACTTTCAAAACAGGCTTGAAGACGATCCGATGCTCAAATGCTTCATGCCGGGCGTTCCACGAGCCACCTATATGCCGTTCCCGTTTCAGATCGTTCAGGGGACCGACCAGATCCTGATCGCGTATGAGTTTGCCACTTCGAACCGCATCGTTCGCGTCGATAACGACACGTTGTCCCCGGTCGACAGTTGGATGGGCTGGTCCAATGCCGAATGGGAAGATGACACGCTGGTCGTGGACGTCACGGGATTCAACGGCCAGGCCTGGTTCGACCACATGGGAAACTACGCGTCCAACCAGCTTCATGTGGTGGAACGGTACACAATGATGAGTCCCAATCATATTGAGTACGAAGCCACGCTCGAAGACCCGACGATCTTTTCCGAACCCTGGACCATTCGGCTGCCGCTTTATCGCCGCGTCGAGAACAACGCGAAGCTCCTTGAGTTCAAGTGTGTCGAATTCACCGAAGAAAAACTTTACGGCAACCTGCGCCGCGTCGAAGACGACGAAGACTAGGAGAAACACGTGATCAAGCGTTTGTCGATAAAGTCATTCGCATTGCCGACTCTGGTCCTGCTGTCGGCATCCAGTGCGGCGGCACAGAACTACACGGTGGGGCGGACGCCGTGGGGCGACCCGGATCTGCAAGGCGTATTTACGAGCGACGACATGATCAACGTTCGAACCGAACGTCCCGAAGAATTCGGCGCCCGCCTGTTCCTGACCGAAGAGGAATACAACGCCCGCATCGAGCAGAACGAGCGCAACATTGCCTCGCGTACCGAAGAATTTGCCGGCGACAATCCGAGGATTACGATCAATCCTCCGGGACATTGGCTGGAATGGGGCGACGAGCTGTCGCGCCAGACCTCGCTGGTCGTCGATCCGCCGAATGGCCGGATTCCCGACGTCACGCCCGATGCCGAGGCGCGGACCCAGGCGTACAATGCCCTGGTTCGCGGCGATGCGGATTCGTGGGAGAATTTTTCGCCGTACATCCGCTGTATCACTCGCGGCGTGACGGGCTCGATCTTTCCTGTCATTTATGGCAACGGGACTCGAATCGTTCAGGGACCGGGATACGTCGGGATTCAATACGAGATGGTTCACGAGGCCCGGATCATCCCCCTTGTGGATGGGGAACACGTCGGTGGAGATATCAAGATGTGGATGGGTGACGCCGTGGGGCGCTGGGAAGGCGACACTCTGGTCATCGAGACTCGCAACCTGAGCGACAAGACCGGTGTGACGGTGAACGGCGGGGGGACGCGTCACAGCGAGAACCTCCACGTTGTTGAACGCTTCACGCGTGTCGGACCCGACACGATCGATTATGAAGCCACGTTTACCGATCCCGGCACTTGGGAGGGATCATGGACGGCTGCCTTTCCGATCAAGCAGAAACCCGGATATGAGGTGTACGAATACGCCTGTCATGAAGGCAACCATGCGATGTTCAACAGTCTGAGCGGGTCACGCGCCCAAGAAGCGGCGGGCGGCGCTCAGTAGGAAACGTATCGATTTCAGTGAGACCAAGGAGGTCGAAGACAATGCGATCAAGGCTTACCGTTGTAGTCGCGCTTGCCGTTGCAGTTGGGGGTGTTGGCCTGTTGCCGTTGACGACGCCCGTCGAGGCGCATCACGCGTTTTCGGCCGAGTTCGATGCCAACCGGCCTGTCAATCTCGAAGGCACGGTGACCCGGATGGAGTGGATCAATCCTCATGCGTGGATCCACATCCAGGTGACGAACGACGATGGCGCGTTGGAAGACTGGTCGATTGAAGCGGGCGCCCCGAACGGGTTGATTCGGCGCGGTTTCAACCGTGAATCCCTGCTTCCGGGCACCAAGATTTTCGTGGCCGGCTATCAGGCCAAGGACGGAGCGAACCGTGCCAACGGTTCCAGTATTACGTTCGAAGACGGACGGAAGCTGTTCGTGGGCGGCTCGAATCCCGACCTGGAAGAGAATCGGTAATAACCCCTCGCACGTTTCTTTTGGGGCACAGGTGTGGCCGCCCGGCCATGCTTGTGCCTGTCATCTCTCTATGGCGCCCGACGCCCCCTTCCGTATCGAACGATTCCACCAGATGATGACGCCGGTCACCAGCAGGACCGGCGGAACGACACCCACGACGGCCCAAATAATTTTTACCGGCAGCCCGGCAAACCTTCCGAAATGCAATCGCGCAAGCCAGGCCATCATTTCGTCGACGATACGCGGTTCGAAGTTGTCGGGATCGAAAGGCTCGACCACGTCGGCCACCGCCATGAATGGTTGAGGGAAGATCAGGTAGATGCCGCTGAGCCCCCACATGAACAGGATCAGGACCGTCCAGAAACCAATCGCGCTGTGTAGGCTCCAGTTGAGTCGCTTCCAGTTCGACCGCACCTGGACATAGAGGCTCCGCGGCCAGCTACGTACTCCCGGCCACCAGATCACGGTGCCTGTCAGTGCGAGCAGCGTGAACATGATGCTGGCTACGCCGTTCACCGTGTGTCCGGTCTCTCCGAACAACAGGCTGTCGTGGAGTTCGAGCGTCCAGGACATGAAACGGATTCCGGCGGAAATGGAGTTGCCCAGGTCTTCACCGGTAAACGGATCGAAGTGGCGCTGCAATCGAGCGCCATCCCGCTCCAGCCAGACCTCGACCGCCTGGTTGGAGTCTCGTCCCTCGAACATCTGGGACACGCTATACCCCGGATACACCTCGAGCGCCGCGGCTTTGACTCCATCCTCGTCGAGGCGTTGCCCCAACGGTTCAACCAGAACCGGCCCGCGATCGAAGTGCCGCAACAGTTCGACACGAAACACCAGGATGCTGCCGGTAATGCTTATCGCCAGGATATAGGCCGACAGCCCGACCCCGGTCCATAGGTGCACCTGGAACGTGGCACGGCGGAGCCAGACCGACTGCGGTTGTTGGAGCCAGCGCGAAAGGATGCTCACCGGTGGCCGCTCAAGTCGACAAACATGCCCCACATACTACGAAAGGTTGCGGCGGGTGCGGGGAGAAAAATTCAAATAGATTTGGGCGGTCATAGACCGCCACCTACATACTCAACATTCAGGGATTTGGGCGCCCCGCTCCGGACTTGTTCCGGGCGGTCATAGACCGCCCCTACATTTGCTGCCCCGACAGTCTCGGAATGCAGGCCCCTCAATGATCAGAAGATGTGGCATGCGGCGAAGGTCCAGATTTCTTCACTTTCCGGTGATCGCCAACATCCAACAAACTCCTCGAAACGCCGCGTTCTGGTTATACTTGGGCCAATTCTCAAGCGAACATATTCGAGGAGCGATGCCATGAGTGTCCAAGTCCGGCCGTTTTTCAACACCATTGTCCTTTCATCGTTGCTGGCGTTATCCGTTGCCGTCAAGCCCGACGCTCATGCCCAGTGCATCGACTTCTCCGACGACCCCGCCGGATGCCAGCCCAGCACCTTCGACACGCCGATTGGCCAGATGCCTTCGGTCCGCGTGAATGCCGAGGGCGATCTTGACCCCTTTTCTTCAGAAGACGATGCCCGCGCGGGTTTCCAGGCACTCGAAGCCGAGTTGAACCTGTTAAGAAACTTCGAGCACATTCATTGGGTATTGACCGTGCCTTCAGAGCGGGACCCGGCAACCGGTGCGTGGCGGGGCGGGGACCTGGACGGTGGAGGCGACGCCAGAGGACTGGGTATCGCTGGCCAGTGTGCGTACGTGGGCCATCGGAACGGTCCGGGTTCGATGCATGCGATCAACATTTTCAGGCTTCAGCCAAACCCGGAAGTGGATCCACCGGTTCAGGTTGGGGAGATTCCGGCAATGGCGATCGGCAACGAGGGGTTCGACGATCGGGAGCTTCGGTCTCTGGTCTATACCACGTCGAGCGGCCAGGACCGGCAGATCGTGATACGCAATGCGGGGACCCGCACGATCGGACGTCTGGAAACCTTTGAAGTGGACACCGAGAGTTGCCTGCCGGTTTTCGAGAGCGAGGCCTACGACTTCAACGGTCCATCGCATGAATTCTTCCTGTGGCACGACCCCCGAAATCCGAATCGCGTCCTGGCGTATATGGCGATGTTTTCGGGGGGCGGCCTGCCGGACCCGGAAAACCCCGGCCTCCGAATTCCCGACGGTATCGTTCTTGCTGTAACGGATGAGGATACTGGCGATATATTACAGAATCCTCAAGTACTTGCCGGTTTCAGTCTTCAAGAGATAGGTGGACCTCCGATCAACGAACTGCCAGACGAAACCGGACTCTTCGGCGATGGCCGCTTCGCCGACTTCAGCGATTCCACGAACCGCTCGGGGCGCGCAGGGAACTATCAGAACCGGCAAAACAACATGCTGCATTCGCTGTCGGTGTCCGCGGACGGGGAACGCGTTTATGCCGCCGGCGGGAATGCCGGCTTCTATGTCCTGAACTCCGCGGGGATCGCCCGGAACCGGAACGCGGACCTGGCCGCCGGAACCGCCGACTGCAATACGCGTTCGACTATTGCTTCGGTCAATGGCTTCGTGGATGCATCGTTGCTGGGCGAGATTGCCAACGACTGCCTGCACATGGTGGTCAGCGACGATCCGGGCCTGCAGGCATTCCTGGCTTCCGACGCGTCGGACGCCGCCAAGGCGGCCCGGTACCTCGTGCTCCTGACGCGGTCGCGCCTTGACGTTCATCCGCCGTTCAGTTCCTTGCCCACCGGCATCCACAGTGCCGTCTTCGTGCCCGAGCGTCCCGCCGCGGTGCGGGGCAACGTCGATGGCCGTCCCGCCTACGTCTGGTTGAGCGACGAAAACGGGGGATGTCCGTTGATGCACGCACGGATCGTGTCGGTCGAAGCCGAGGCCACGCCCGTGATGGTCGGCGCCTTTGCGATACCGGACAACCAAATGGACGAGTGCCTGACCCAAGCCAATACCGAACCCAACGGGGAACCCCGGCGCAACGTACCGCAACAGAACCACAATCCAACGGTATTCAGAAACCTGGTTTTCACCACCTGGTACGGTCACGGTTTGCGGGCGATCGACATCTCCAATCCCTACAATCCCCGGGAGGTCGGATATGCCCTGACGCTGCCTCACGGCGTGGCGCGAAGCTATCCGGTTTTCAAGGACGGCCTCATCTACTGGACCGATAACGACACGGGGCTTCATGTGGCCCGATATGCCGGTCCCCGAAGCGGCGAATTGCCCGGCCCAGGAACGGGCACCTACGAAAGTAACGCGACGAGTCCGCACCGATGATCGGACGTTTTTCGATCGGGATTGCGGTCTTGCTGGTTCTGGCGGCGTCGGCGGGAGTCGCGCTCGTCGGACAGAATCCGCCGATGCCAATGCCGATGGCGCCGCCAATACTGGATCCGGACCAGGAGGTCGCCTACGTCTGTCCCATGCATCCCGACTACACATCCGAAGTCGGAGGAATGTGTCCGCGCGACGGGATGCGGCTGGTGGAGTCGAATCCCTACGACGTACGCGACTACGACATGGTCTTCGAGACGCTTCCATCAGTGGTTCGCGCGGGTGAGCCCGTATCGTTGCGGTTCAGCGTTTTTCATCCGGGGACCGGGCAGCAGGTACGCGACTTCCTGACGGTGCATGACCGGCAATATCACCTGTTCGTCATCGGTCAGGACATGCGGCACTTCGAGCACATCCATCCCGAGCAAGATGACCAGGGCCGCTGGTCGATCGAAGTCACGCTTCCTGAAGACGGCTATTACAAGGTGCTTTCCGATTTTGTACCGAACGGGGGGTCGGCGCAGTTCATTTCGAAACCGCTGGTAACGGCCGACTACGAGGGTGACTTGATCGGCGACAGTGCGCGCCTGGAGGTCGACACAAACCTCACCAAGACGGTCGGCGGCTTGACTGCGACTTTGTCTTATGACCCGCCGGTGTTTCTGCCGGGGCTCTACGGCCACATGCGGTTCGACTTGACCGATGCGGATACCGGGAATCCGGCCGCGGACATTCAGCCCTATCTGGGTTCGTTCGGCCACATGCTGATCATGAGCGAAGACATGGTCGATTATGTCCATTCGCATCCCCTGGACCTGGCTAATTCCGACGACGAAACCGGTCCCTTGCCGTTGATGTTGCCCATGGGCGTCGACAATTCCGCGTTGCGGGGCGGTCCCGAAGTCACTTTCGAGGGGTTGATGCCGAGACCTGGCGTCTACCGGGCCTGGACACAGTTCCAGCGCAATGACGAAATCCACACGTTTGCGTACACGTTCAACGTCGAGGCCGCGGAGTAGGGTGTCATGACAATGAAAAGGGCCGTGGCGCTTCCGATTGCGATGCTCGTTATGGCGGGATGGATGACGTGGCCCGACCGGGCACAGACGCACGTCACGACGACCAACACGGTTCTGTTCGATCGTGAAGTCGTCAACGTTATCGAGACCCACTGCGCCGGATGTCATGCGCCCGGCAGCCTGGCGCGGTCCCTGGTCACTTACGAGGAGACCTGGCTCGCCAGGGAGTCCGTACTTGCCGAGGTGCTTGCCCGTCACATGCCTCCCTGGGCGGCCGTACCCGGATACGGAGAGTTCGCAAACGACAACAGCCTTACTCTGCGAGAGACACAATTCCTGATTTCGTGGGTCGAAGGTTTGGGCCCGCGGAACGCAGGAGCGGTGTTCCTGAACGTCCGCGATGCCGGGGACGTGCCGGCACCGATTCAGGCGCGCGCGGATTTCGATAACTGGACGCTCGGTGAACCGGATCGGAGGGTTGCGCTCGACGAGACCGTCATCGAGCCCGGCCAGGGAGAGCGGATCGAACGCCGGGTTGTCGATCTCGGGTTGACATCGGAGCGTTGGGTTCGGGGACTGGAATTCAAACCCGGAGACCGGCGGGTCGTACGGGCCGCGGCGTTCAGCGTCGAAGCAACGGGACAATGGTTGGGCAGTTGGACCCCGTGGCACGGTTACCTGGACCTCCCCGAGGGCGTGGCCTACCGATTGCCGCCCGGTTCTCGCGTGGCCGCGGAAATTCACTATCAACCGTCCACCGCGCAGGTGTCCGACCAAGGAGTGCTGGGGTTGTTCTTCGCCGAAGATGCGTCCGAGGAGGCCAACGTGCCGTCCGACCTCGTGCTCGAAGTTCGTGGGGAAGTGGCGGTCGGCAGGGAAGCCACGCGTTTCAGCACCGAAGCGGCGATCGACGCCGATTCGCGTGTGTTGTCTCTCTGGCCCCGATTCGAGCCCGGAATTCAATCTCTCGAGGTTGCGGTCAGAAAACCCGACGGAGGGACCGAGATCCTCCTGTTTGCCAGAGACATTCCCTTTGAGTGGCCGACACCGTACATCCTTGCCGAACCTGTCTTCGTGGAAGCCGGGTCCGAGCTTCGGGCGACTGCGTATTATTCGAACGAGACTGGCACGGCTCGGCCCGGAGGCGTTCGCCTGACGGTGAGCTACTATTGACTTGTTTGGGTCGATCGGCCGCGGAAAAGGGGACACGGAAGCTTGGCAGGTCGAGGCCAAACCCTTTCGGGGTTCCGTTGCGGTAGCGACGACGATTGCTCGTCGCCCCCCGCGCAGATCCGTACGGGCGGTTATCCGCCGAGAGTGATCATTTCGATCTTCCGCGTCGCCGGCATCGACTCGCCCGACTGAATCGCTTCCCAGCGAAGATCCGAATGACGATCCTTCCGACCATTCCAGAGACCCGATATGACCTGGGCGAGTTCGGCGTCCGAGGCGCCGCCTCGAATAACCGATCGGAGATCGAATCCCGACTCTGAAAAGAGGCAGGTGACGAACCGACCGTCCGCGGTCATCCGGCCCCGACTGCAACTGCCGCAAAACGGTTCGGTGACCGATCCGATGATGCCGACGGTCCCGAGTCCATCCTTGAATCGGAACTCTTCGGCCGGAGCGCGGCCATCGGGGCGTCCGATCTCTTCGAGCGGATAGCGGGCTTCGATGGTATCGAGGATTTGCCGCTTGCTTACGGTGTTGGCCATGCTCCAGTTATTGGAGTTGCCGACATCCATGTATTCAATGAAACGGATCTCGAAACCATTGCGACGGCAATATTCGACCAGGTCGATAATCTCGTCGTCGTTGGAGCCCTTGATCACCACCGAGTTGATCTTGATCGGAGTCAAACCGGCCTGCCGGGCGGCCTCGATGCCGTCGAGAACCTGATTGAGGTCACCGCGCCGTGTCATTTCCCGAAAACGATCCTCTCGCAACGTGTCGAGGCTGACGTTGATTCGCCGGAGGCCAGCCTCCTTGAGTACCGCGGCTTTGGGCGCAAGCAACGAAGCGTTGGTCGTCAGCGAGAGATCCTCGATACCTTCAAGCCGGGTCAGGTCGCGGATCAGGTCTTCAAGGTCGCGGCGAACCAGAGGCTCACCGCCGGTGATCCGGATCTTTTCGACACCCAGACTGACGAAAACGGAAGCGACCCGTACCAGTTCTTCGAACGACAGGAGTTCTTCCTTTTCGATCCACACGTATTCGTCGAACGGCATGCAGTAGTTGCAGCGGTAGTTGCAACGATCGGTCACCGAGATACGGAGGTCCTTGAGTGGGCGGTGGAACGTGTCCTCGAGCGTCGTCACAAAACGATTATGGCCCGGAAGGGTTCATCATTCAAGGCGGGGCCGGACCCGGCAGGGCGCTGTAGAGCCGCGGGAGGGCAAGCAGGGCCGATCAGGCTTACTCGCAGACGTGATTAATAACGTCGCATAATGATTATTATGTCAATAAATATCAATCAAATCGTATCCACCCTTGGTTCCCCGACCATGAAGGCCTGGCAGGCCCCGGCAAAACCCTGCCGATCGCACGCAGGCTTCATCCGCTCTCTGCCGGGATCGCGCACACCTTGCCGGAGAATCACAAAGACGCGCAAAACCTGTGGAAAAACCTGTGGATAACTTTAGATCCAGATCTTCAAGTATTTTAGGAACCGTGATCCTTGGTTTCATCCACCGACGCCATTCAGAAGTCGCGTTGTCGACAACTCGACAAATTCCTCCAATTCTTGCGTTTGGCCTTCAAAACGTTTAGATTTTCGACAACGTCGAATCATTCAGCCGCGGGAGAGCCGGACGACCGGAGCCATAGTGGCTACCCCCTGAGGGAGATTGGCCTCGATGAAGAACAACACCCGACTTTTCTACCTTGCCCTGCTTGTATTCGCACTCATCGCCACGCCCCTTGTGCTCGCCGAGCAAGAGCCGCCCGCGCCTCCGTCGCCCACTCCCCCGCCGGCGCCACAAGAGCCTGTGCCCGAGGACCCCGCCCCCGAGGAACCGGAGACCGGGGAGGAAGCCGATGAGGCATCCGACGAGGACGAAGAGGGAGAGGATGACGGCCGGGGCGGACGTGGGCGGGGCGGTATCCGGCCCTATGACCGCGTTATCACTGACGAAGCCGAATCCGACGAGGGTGTGTTCACGGTGCACAAGGTGGATGACGACTGGTTCTACGAGATACCGGTCTCCGAATTCGGCAAGGAGTTCCTTTGGGTGGGACGGATTGCCCGCACTGCGATCGGCGCCGGCTACGGAGGCCAGAAACTGGATGAACGGGTCGTCCGGTGGGAACGCCACGGAGACCGGGTCTTCCTGAGGAACGTGATATACGACATCGTCGCAGACGAGAGTTTGCCGATCGCTCAGGCGGTTCAGGCGTCGAACACCGAAGCGATTCTGCAGGCATTCGACATCGCCGCGCTGGGCGAGAACGAAGAATCCGTGGTAATCGATATTTCCGCCCTCTACGCCAGCGAAATCCCTGAATTCAGTGCTCGAACGGCCCTGGGGGCCCGTGGCTTCGACCGGCGGCGGTCCTACGTCGACCGCATCATGGCTTTTCCCGAGAACGTTGAGGTGCGTGCCATCCAGACCTATACACGACCGCCCAACAACGCGGGCGGCCGTGGAGCGCGCGGTGGCTCCGGAATGCGCCCGGGCAGCGCCACCATCGAGATGGCGTTCAGCATGGTGAAGCTTCCCGAAGAGCCCATGATGCCCCGTCTGTTCGACGATCGGGTGGGCTATTTCTCGGTGAGGCAGAACGACTTCGGAACGGATGAACACCGCATGGCGGAACGTCGCTATATCACGCGGTGGCGTCTCGAAAAACAAGACCTCGAAGCGGAGATCTCCGATCCCGTCAAACCGATTGTCTACTATGTCGATCCTGCCACGCCGACACAGTGGGTGGAATACATCAAGCAAGGCGTCGAAGACTGGCAGCCCGCGTTCGAAGCGGCGGGATTCAGCAACGCAATCGTGGCACGGGAAGCACCGTCAAAGGAAGAGGACCCCGACTGGAGTCCCGAAGATGCGCGCCATTCGGTGATCCGGTGGCTGGCGTCCAGTATCGAAAACGCTTCAGGCCCCCATGTCAACGATCCACGGACCGGAGAGATTCTGGAATCCGACATCCAGTTCAATCACAACGTCCAAAATTTGCTGAGGGACTGGTATTTCGTTCAGGTCGCTCCTCTGGACCCCCGCGCCCAATCCTTGCCGTTCCCCGACGAACTCATGGGCGAGTTGCTGCGTTTTGTCGTCGCCCACGAAGTGGGACATACGATCGGTTTTCAACACAACATGAAAGCCAGTTCGACGTATCCCGTCGAGAACCTTCGCGAACCGGAGTGGCTCGCCGAAATGAGTCACACGCCGACATTGATGGATTACAGCCGTTTCAACTACCTCGTGCAACCGGAAGACAACGTTCCCCCCGAACTCCTGATACCCGGCATCGGGCCGTACGATCTCTGGGCAACCCACTGGGGATACGCCCCCATACCCGGCGCCAAGTCACCCGAAGATGAGCGGCCAACTCTCGATGCATGGGCGCGAGAACAGGAAGACACTCCCTGGTACCGCTTTTCGACAGCCGGATCCTCGACCACGGATCCAGGCAATCTGACCGAAGCCGTGGGCGATGCCGATGCCATACAGGCCACCGAACTGGGGATCAGGAACCTGGAGCGCGTCATGGATCTGCTTCTGGATGCCACCGAGGAATCGGGTGAGAACTGGGATGAACTCGAGGAGTTGTACGGTCGGATCCTGGCTCAATGGGTTCGCGAAATGAACCACGTGGGCGCCTTGGTCGGAGCATTCGATTCGCGCCAGGTTCACGGCGGGCAGAATGCCGTTCGCTTCACTCCGGTGCCGCCGGAAAGACAAGCCGATGCCGTCCGCTTCCTGAACGACTACGCGTTCCAGACGCCGTCGTTCATGATACGGCCCGAACTCTTGCGCCGCATCGAACCGTCCGGAGTGTTGGCACGCATCCGCAACAGTCAACGGTCCGTACTCAATTTTCTGCTGGCGGGCGCCCGCTTCACGCGGTTGGTGGAGCAGAATTCGCTTGACGATTCAACCTACGGCCCGGATGACTTCCTGTCCGATCTGCGTCAAGGCATCTGGTCGGAACTTTCGGCGGACGACGTCGAGACCGATGCCTTCCGCCGCAACCTGCAACGACTTTATCTGGACCTGGTGGACACGCGGATCAACGGTAACAACTCGGCGTTCAACGACATGCGTGCGCTTCTGGGAGACCAATTGCGGAGACTTTCAAGCGAAGTGCAATCCTCGCTGCGCAACGTCGACGATGTCGAAACCCGTGCGCATTTGCAGGATGTTCAGAATCAGATCGCGGCCATTCTGGATCCCGGCATCGAAACCGCGGGATCGGATGCGGGCCCGAACGGCTTCGACTCGTCGCTCGATCCGTTCAACCCCTACGTCGACAGCGGTCACTGGGTGGATTTCGGAATTGAGCCCTGAACGTCAGCCGTCCGTAACGGCGCCCTGCCGCGTTCTACCAAGGGTTGTCAACTATGGGAATATGGCCGACGCCGGATGCGGCAGCCAACTGATCGGATGATGCTGCATCACGAAACGGCCGTACTCAATTCGTTGTCCGCGTTTATAAGCGTCGGTTTTACCGGCCTGATCTTCGCGTTGCGCGCGTTGGCCCAACGAGTGCGGAAGTAGCGGCCTTCCCCGTTCAGGTCTTCATCCGAAAGTCGTCTTTCGGACAAACCCAATACATGCCACCGGGCATTCGTGCCGATTTGATTACCTTGGTCGCAACCATCGGCGTCTCGCACTGCGGACAACTTTTCAAAAACGCCCCGCCCTTGTCCTTTCCAAGACTCGACCGGGCCGTTTTACTCATCTTTCCGACTGCCATTGTTCCTCCCTGCCTCCACGAACCGTGTCCCCCCCGGTTCATGGACGGGGGGCTGTCGCAAACTTCGATGATAACTTAACTTCCGGGTACCGGCAAAACGAGGGCCTTACCGGGCCTTCTGGTTCTCGATCCAACGCTTGAAGTCCTCCGGTGTATCGATGTCGGTCAATACCGCCGGATCGCTCACTGAAACCTGAATGACGCGCGCCGGTTGGGCCCGTACGACGCTGTTTGCCCCACGATCCGGGGGCAGCATCGCAATTTCGTCGAGCGCCTCGCGCGAGAAAAGCACGGGGTGCCCGCGGCGATTTTCCAGAAGCGGCACAACGATATGACCGGGACGAAATGCGGCCACCAATGCGTCGATAGTCCTCGCCTCGGGAGCGGGGTGATCGACAAGGAACAGCATCGCGCCCAGGGCTTTATCCGGAACCTGACGTATGCCCGCC